>CAWHZI010000017.1:0-275351 GCA_963833835.1 uncultured Actinomycetes bacterium | reverse complement strand
CGCGGGTTCAGTCCGCGGTGAGTCAGGAAGGTCTCGAAACTCGCACGCTGTTGAGCTGTGGCCTGCTGCGCGGCATGGAGCCGCCCGGCATCGGCCAGGGTGGGCCGGACCAGGTTGATGGCCCCGCCCAGGTTCGGGTCGGGCGCCGCCTTGAGGCCATCGGCCCGGGCCAGACGCCGGTTGAAGTCATCCTGAGACGGTCCCAAGTCAGGCATGACCCAGAAAGGACCGTCGACGCCCAGTTGGTATGAGCAGTAACTGCCGCCCCACGGCTGCGCAGCAGACCGAACGTCGGCGGCGAATTTCGTGCCGCCTGGATCCACCCGTATGGCGTCGGTGCCGAGCGCAGCGCTGAACGCCCGCTGACCTTCCGCAATGACGGGAGACCCCTGGATCACCGAAGCCTCGTGGTTCTCCGTGGCAGCATCCTCCACATAGAACGCATGCAGGTGGGCGTGCTGCACCTCCTGGCGGGGATTCTTGGTGATCACCACGTCGGCGCCACTGGCGGCCACGGTCCCACCCGCGACCTCCACGTCGCACAGGTAGGCGAGGTTGAGGGCGCTGTCGTTGGCCCCGAAGACCACATGTCCGCCGTCCAGGCTGCGGTACCACTCGGCGATCAGGGTCATCGCGGTGTCACGAGCCGCCAATTCCTGAGCCGTGGCCAACGACCATCCATCCCGGTGGTTGCGGGGCACCATGAGCGCATGGGGCCGGGCTACCCGGCCGGGTCCGTTAGCCAGCATGTAGGGGTTGCGATCGAGCATCAGATCCACCAGCGCGGCGCCGTCTGCTGCGGTAATCGTCCCCAGATAGTTGGGCAGGCTAGGCACGTCGTTGAACACGTCCACCGGATGAAACCGGCGTGAGAACTCCCCCGGCCGCACCACGCCCTGGACGTTACCGGTGGCCCGGTCGACCAGTGCCCAGCTCCCGGCCCGGGCGTTACCGCTCGGGAACGGGTACCCCCTGGTGGTGAGGACGCCATCACTGTAAGTCCACAGCTGGCGCAGCTCGACCTGGGTGAGCGGGAAAAGCCAGCGCTCTGGGTGATCGGACACGGTCCCATGATCGCGCCCATCGAAACCCAGCGCGCCGCGGGCCGCTTCAGTACGTGCTCACCGAGAATTCTATGAACTGGGTGGATGACCAGGTGCCGCGGAAGGCGTCGGTCTCGATCCCGGCGATGCCGGTGGCGTAGTTCGGGTCATTGTCGGTGACCGTAGCCACCTGCTGGCCGTCCACCCAGGCGGTGATCGTCGTACCGCGGACCGCGATCGCGAGCGCCGTCCACTCCCCCGGCGACGGCGCCGCTATCGAGCCGCTGGCCAGTACGGTGTGGCCGATGCTCATGCTGTTTTTGGTCAGCCGCCAGGCGCCGGCCGACCCGAGATCCAATAGGTAGCCGCGGAAGTTGAAGATCTGGTCGCCCTGGCGGCTGAACCGCGCGATAAGGCCGCCGGATTGGCCGCCTGCGGTGAAGCAGATACTGGCGCTGACCTTGTAGTCGGCGGCCATTTCGCTGGTGCCGATGACCGCGTAAGGAAAACGCGTCGCGGCCTGATCGCGCGGATGCCAGAAGATCGGCTGCTGGGGGGTCGCCTGGCCCACGACGTAGGCGCCAGAGGCGTCGGCGGCGAGCACGAACTCGAAACTGCCGTCTTGCGGGGCCAGATAAGGCGGCATGGTCCCGCCCGCGGGCGCCGGCCTGGTCCATTCGTCGGAGTAGGGCAGCTGGAAGGGCTGGCTGGCCGGGATCGCCGGGGTCATGATGCCCTGGCCGATGGTGCTGGTGAAGCTGTAGATGTCAGCCGGCCAGGCAGCGATGAGTGAAGCTTCCGTCGGCGTCGAGAGTGACGTCGGCCCGGCGCAGCAGCCAGTCGGCCGGGTTGGCCGATGCCGGGCTGGTGCGCCAGACGTGGACCGTACCGCCCGGCAGGCCGCCCTGGACTGACACGGTGATGGTCTGCGGCGAGGTGGCCGTGGTGGTTTCGGCGATCAGGCTCCAGGCTCTGGCGTCCGGTGCCCGCAGGGCCAGGTAGGAACCGTTGGCCCGGTCCCCGCCCAGGTATCCGCAGGCACTGTCGACATGGATCCAGCCGGGCTCAGTGAACTGGGTGACCGCAGCGATGGCACCAAGCATGGCCTTCGGGAGGTAGTAGCCCGAGCGTGGCTGCGCCGCCCAGATGAGGCCCCGGTCCAGGTAGTACAAGCCGGGCGGCTGCGTGGTGATCAGGGGCCACTGGATGTGACCGGTCAGCTGGGCGTCGAGATAGCCGCGGATCACCGAGCGGATCATCGCCGAGCCGTCCGCGCCCGGCATCGCGCCGACCTCGCTGTGCCACAGCGGCTTGCCGGAGG
Source organism: uncultured Actinomycetes bacterium (assembly GCA_963833835.1). Lineage (GTDB taxonomy): Bacteria > Actinomycetota > Actinomycetes > Streptosporangiales > Streptosporangiaceae > Bog-532. The sequence goes on along the minus strand of CAWHZI010000017.1, from coordinate 272,987 downwards.
CCGCCGCGGTCGCGGTCGACCAGCACTGGATCCCGGTGGTGGGATAGGAGCAGACGTCATGGGCGCCAAGAACCGCGATCGCCGACGCCAGTTCGGTATCGGACTTCATGTCCTCGGCGATGGCCCACGGCACCTCCGGCCGGTACGTGCCATCGATCGCCCAGTTAAAAGGATCCTTGTCGGACGCGACGATCTTCGTGCCGGTGTGCCCGGCCGCGTCAAGGGAGCCCCGCAGCGACTTGAACCAGGCCGCGTCGTAGTCCTGCTCATTCCAGCCACCGAGGTAGCCGATCGTGAGGCCGTGGCCGGTGGCGCAATCCAGCCAGCTCACCAGGTAGTCGGCCGTGTCCTGGGACCAGAAGTTTCCGCCGCCGATCCAGCCGGGTACGGCCCACGCCAGCGCGTACAGCTTGATGGCCGGGTTGCGGGCCATCGCCTCGCGCATCAGCCACCACTCGTAGCCGCCGCTCGGGTTGATGACGCCACGGGTGTGCTGGTGGCTTGGCTCGGCCCCGCAGGACGAGAACGCATCGCCGCCGATCTCGACCTTGAGGATCTGCAAGGCCGCGCCGGCCTCGGGTTTGAACAGGTAATCCAGAATGTCGCTGCGCTGAGGTTCGGGGTAGCTGATGAGCTGCACCGAGTTACCGCCGCCGCCGGAGATGGCGCCGACCCCGTCAAAGACGCGGCCGCCTCTGGTGCCATCGATCGTGATCGCGGTCATCCGAATATTCTCCTGCGGCGACGGTTCGCCCACGTCACGGCGAGCCGGCTCAGGGCCAGCCGGCTCACGGCCAGCCGACGCCAGCGGCCGGCACTCGGGCGGTCCGCAACTGGCCGGTTTGTGACGCATCACCCATGCGGTCGGTACCGCGCCAGTGGGTGGCCGCCATGAACAGGGTGGTTCGGTTCGGGCCGCCGAGTGCGCACGAGAAGCAGCCGCGGTCCAGCTGGATAGTCTGCAGCACATCTCCTCCCTCGCGCACCCTCACGCACTGCCGGTTGGGAACGTCGGCGTACCAGACGGCTCCTTGGGCGTCGAGGCAGATGCCATCGGGCACGCCGTCGCCGAGGTCGGCCCACACCCGTGGCTGCGACAGGCCGCCATCGGCGGCAATCTGAAACGCGGTCAGCTTCTGGCCGTATGACTCAGCAACGATCAGCGTCGAGTTGTCGGGCGTTATAGCCATACCGTTAGGGAAGGCGATCCCGTCCGCCACCAGCCGGGCTGACCCGTCCGGCTTGAGCATGGCGATCGTGCCGGGCGCGAACTCGCCGCCGGGGAAGTCGAAGCCCTGGTTGTTGAGGTAGGCATTCCCCCGCCCGTCCACCACGATCTCGTTCCAGGGATGCCCGGGATCAGACAGGCCGCTCAGGTCGGCGTGGGTCACCAGCGATCCGTCCGGCTCCTGCCGCAGCAACCGGCCGTAGCGGGCCGCGACGATGAGCAGCCGGCCGTCGGGCAGCCAGTCGATGCTCATCGGAAACGCGGGGAAATCAACCCGGGCCATGACTTCGGGCCGACCCTGGCCATCGACGGCCACGATCTCCTGCGCACCCCAATCAGCCAGCCACAGGCGGTCCTGATGCCAGCGCAGCGACTCACCAAAGGAAAGGCCATCAAGTAGCAGCTGGACCTCAGCCACGAATTACTCCTTCCATCGCTTCGCCCGGGTGGCTTACCAGCAACTTATGAAGCAGATGGTTCGCCGTCGATATCCAAAATGACGCTGTTCGGCCATACCAAGTCGGTGGTATACCCGCTAGGTGGACATTTTCCTTGACCCGGAATCTGGGAAGCCGCTGACCGGGCAGCTGTACGAGCAGCTCCGCCTGGCCATTTCCGGGGGCCGCCTGCTGCCCGGAGATCAGCTCGTCCCGAGCCGCCAGCTGGCCGGTGAGCTCGGTGTGTCCCGGCATACGGTGACGACTGCGTATGGCCGCCTGGTGGCCGAGGGCTACGCGGAGGGCCGCGCCGGCGGCGGCAGCGTGGTGGCATCCGCGTCCCCGGCAGCGCCAAAGGCGGTGGGTGCGGCGGCCGCCCTTCGCCCCAGCCCCAGGTTCGCGGGCTGGTCTCCGTATTTCCAGCGGCCCTCGTACGGCTACCGTTTCGATCTGCGGCCGGGCCTTTCGGATCCCGCGCTGTTCCCGGCGGCCATGTGGCGCCGCCGGGTCGCCGCCGCCGTCGCCGCCGAGGCTCGGGAGTACGGCGACCCAGCCGGGAGGATCAGGCTTCGGCGGGCGATCGCCGGCTGGGTGGCCCGGTCGCGATCGGTGGCGGCCCGAGAAGACACGGTCGTCGTCACCTGCGGCACGCAGCATGGCATCGACCTGGTCACCCGGGTCTTGCTCGAGCCGGGCGACTGTGTCGCGGTCGAGGACCCCGGGTATGTGCCGGCGGCGCGCCTGTTCGGCGCTCTCGGCGCGAAGGTCGTTGGCGTACCCGTCGATGGCCAGGGCCTGATCGTGGATCTACTGCCCCCCTCAGCGCGCATCGTGTACGTCACGCCCTCGCATCAGTATCCGCTCGGCATGACGATGTCGATGTCACGGCGCAGGGCGCTACTGCGCTGGGCGGAGCAGCACGACGCCGCGGTCATCGAAGATGACTACGACACCGAATTCCGCTACGTCGACCGGCCACTGGAGCCGCTGCAGGCACTCGATACGAACGGCCGGGTGGTGTACGTGGGCTCCTTCTCCAAGACCTTCTCCCCGTCGGTCCGCCTCGGCTTCGTCGTAGTCCCCAGCCCACTGGCCGAGCCAGTCATCGCGCTGAGACAGCTGATCGACTGGCATCCGCCGATTGCCATGCAGACCGCCCTGGCCGGCTTCATCGAAGATGGCCTGCTCGACAAGCACATCCGGCGCAGCAGGCGCGTCTACGCCGACCGCCACCAGATCCTCACCGCGGCACTGGCCGGCCCGCTGGCCGGCCAGCTCACAGCCCGCGCCTCCAACGCCGGACTCCACGTGGCCGCCATGTTGCGGGAAGGGCTCCGAGAGAAGGAGGTGCTGCAAGTCGCGGCCCGGCACGGAATTGCCGTATCCGGCCTGCACGACTGCTTCCGCACCCTCCCGGCGCAACCAGGCCTCGTGATCGGATTCGGCGCGGTCAGCACCACCGAACTGCCCGCGGCGTTGCGCATGCTGGACCGCGCACTTGCCTCCCAAAGCCGTTACCTGGCCAAATAGGGCCGCACCGGGCTGGCGATCGAAGCGGCTCCTTCGCTGCCGGTGACCGCCTACGCAGCGGCCACGTCGCTCTTGCGAGGACGTCCGCGCGGGCGCTTGCGCGGGATGATCGCGCCGGACATCAGCAGCTCGCCGCCCCAGACACCCCATGGCTCGCTGCGCTCAAGCGCTCCGGCCAGACAGGCGACCCTGGCCCTGCATCCCCGGCACATGGCCTTCGCCTGCTCCACATCCTCCGGAGAATCGGCGAAGAACACCTCCGGGTTCTGCAGGCAAGGAAGGTCACGTCCTACTGGCAGAGCCGGGCCCCTCGAACCTGCCGTGTCTATCCCAACGACGGTGGCATCGCGCCACTGCATCGGTACCATCCCCTCTCGCTATCTGCCCCGTAGGCGGCTGGTCGGGACGCTGCCGGAGAGCGGTGTCACCCGCTCAACGAACCATCCCGCCCGATCCGCACACCAGCACGATAGGAAGGCAGATGGTCTCCCGTCGATATCCAAGATGACTCTGTTGGGCCATACCAAGCTTGGCCGCGTAGCGCGAACGCGCTCCCCTGACCGCGGTGACCGGTCCCGGCAGCTGGCCACTCGCCTCATGCGTGCAGGGTGATCCGGGCCGTCCGGCAGCTGGCTAACTTGAAGGTCCTTAGTCCATCGCCGCCGGAATATCCGGGGGCGGTCCGAAAGGCAGGACGAGATGGCCAAGCCCGACGCAGTTTTCATCTACATCGGCACTTATTCGAGCGAGGCGGCGGCACGAAGTGACTACGCCGGGGTCAAGGACCTCCATGCCGTTGGTGCGGTCGGTACCTACGATGCCGCGGTGATCACCAAGGACCACTCGGGCAAGGTTCATGTCAACAAGGATGAGATGGCTACCCGGCACGGGGCGTGGGGCGGCGCCGCGGTGGGTGCCGTAGTCGGCATCTTGTTCCCGCCCGCGATCATCGGCTCCGCCATCGTGGGTGCCGCGGTGGGCGGGGTGGGCGGGCATTTGTGGCGAGGTATGTCCCGGTCGGATGTCAAAGAGTTCGGCGAGGTCATCGACGCCGGGCAGGCCGCCCTCGTCATCGTCGGGGAGAGCACGCTGGAGGAGGCTCTGGACAAGGCGACGCTGAAAGCCGAAAAGCACGTGGCTAAGGAGCTCAACGTGAGCACGAAGGACGTCGACCAAGCCGTCCAGGAAGCCGCCAAGGAAGTCAGCTGATCCTGCTGACCTTCGGGATGTCACTATGGCCGTGGCACCCTCGGTGAGGACGGCCTGATCTCGTGCCTTCGGGCATGTCGATCAGGCTCGCCCCATTGCGGCGCACACCGGCGTTACCGGTCGTCCTCGCGGTACGGAACTTCCTGGCGCTGTTCGAGAACGTCTTCTGCGGGCTCATCGTCGGGAATTTCTACTGGCGTCGACGGCTGCTCACGATCCTCGGCGTCATGGTCGGCATACTCGTCGTCGGCGAACTCATCCTCGGGGTTGCTATCGGTGCTGGATGTCATGGCTGCGAGTCTTGCGCGCAGGCACCTGGAGCGCAAACAAGCGGCTGCGCCGGTCCCTCAGCTGAACATCTGATCTGGTGGCTGAGGGACCGCAGGCAGGGGGCGCCGGGTATAGCGGACGGCCATGACGATCGCGACGCTGACGGCTATGGCCAGCGGTCCGCAGGTCAGCATGATCCGGGGCAGCCCTTCCCAGCCAGACGTTCCGCTGTCGAAGGGGGTGGCGCCGGTCATGGACGGCGCCACCACGAAGCCGAGGGCCAGATAGTAGCCCGGGATCAGCAGCAGCGCCGCGCTACGCCGGCCGTACGGTGCGGACGCCGCCAGCAGGGCGAGACCGGCTGCGGCCACGGCGATGATGATCGCGTCCGACAGGCCCTGGTGGGCCACCCACAGCCAGTTGCTGACCCACGAGATGGTCACGGCCACGACCCCGGCCAGGACGTAGTGCTTCCAGGTGAGGATCGCTCGTCCCCGCCTCGGCCCGGGCGACGCCACCAGGACGGTGATCTCCAGCCCGAGACCAACCGCGTAGAGCATGGACGGCGGGCTGATGAAGTTCAGGTTGAGCTCGGTTGCGGTGCCGAGCGTGGTCATGATGAGCGCTCCAGCGGCGACCACGACCGCGGTCCACCGCAGCCGGAACAGGGCCAGCACGGCCACGATGAGCCACGGGCCGGTGGTCCGTGCGCCTGAGTAGGCCAAGGCGTGGAAGGTCTGCGGAGCGAGCGAGGGCGTGAAGAGCGTGTCCAGCTCCCCGATGGCCCAGTAGGTGGCCAGTAGCAGCGGCAGCAGGACGCTGACCACGGCCAGCCCGTCCTGCCACGACTGGAACGCCGAGCCGCGGCCCGGCCGTAGCCAGATCCGGACCGCTCCCCCGATCAGCGCGGCCGACTCGGCCAGCCGCGGACGGCGCTGGCCCGCGGGTGCCGCGGTCATCAGCACCCCCAGCATTTCCTCTTCGTGCTCGGCCCGGTGCTCGGCCGGATATAGGGCCAGCAGACGGCGGTACCGGCCTTCCAGCCCGCGGGCCGCGTTCACGCCGTACCGCCCGCCAGCCGCAGCCGCTGGGCCGCGACCGCGGTCTGGCTGCGCCGTCGCTCGACCTCTGCCGCCAGCCGTCCCGCACCGGGCGGGGTGAGCCGGTAATAGCGGCGCAGCCGGCCATCGACGACCTCCTCGCGGTCGACGCCGACCAGGCCTTCCGCGGTCAGCCGGTCCAGCGCGGCGTACAGCGTCCCGGCGTGCAGTTTCACCGCGTCCCCGGAGATCTGCGCGACGTCATTCATGATCCCGTAGCCATGCTGGGCGCCGGCCGCGAGGGCGGTCAGGATCAGGAACGTCGGCTCCTGCAGCGGGCGCATACTCATGTCATCTTTATATACGTGTTGATTGACCCCGACAAGAGTCCCTTCCAACCGGCCCAGCGATAGCCAGGGTTAATCACTGCATGTCTTTCAGCAGAACACCGAGGCCCGGGCGTTCTACCAGCGCCACGGATTCACCGCCGCCCGGCGCCCGTCTCCACACCGTCACCACGCCAGCTTCACTGCGTGGTCACGGCCACGGGGTCGACTGACCATGACGCCCTCGTGCGAGCCGGCGCCATCGCCCGGCCAACGGGCCGATCGACAGGAAGCGTTATGCACCGAGAACAAACCGCAATCCCGGCCGTAGCCTGGCGGTCGCTACTGGAGGCCCGCTGGCAGGCCCGGTTGCGAGAGGTCACCGAGCTTTCGCTGGCCTACCACGCGGTCGCGGCCGCCACCGCAGACGTCCGTGGTGACGGGGCGGAACGGCTGCTGCGGCGCACCGTGGCCGCCCGGCGCCGGCTGGCCGATGTCGAGGAGGCCCTGGCCCGGCTGACGGCTGGTTCCTTCGGCCGCTGCGAGCAGTGCCGCTCGGTGATCCCCACCGATGCCCTGTCGGCCGTCCCCGAGACGAGGTACTGCCCGGCCTGCGCGGCCGCAGCCGGACCCCTCCGGACGGAGGCACCGCCCCGGCCCGCGGTGACCGGTGCCCGCCCGGGACCATGGTGACCGGGCACCCGTTGCAGTAGATGCAGTACATGCCGCAGACTTTGGTTCATGCCTTACGGTCCGCCCCCTCGCGGGATCCGCCCTGAGAAAGAGTCCCGCGCCAAGGAATCCCGCCCTAAGCCCATCCGGATCACGGTCGACCTGACCCCAGACGACTATCAGCTACTTAATCGATGGCTGGCCCTAGCTAGCGTGAAACTCGACCAGCCGATCAGCAAGATGACGCTGGCTCGCGGGATCAGGGCCATGATCCAGGCGGCCGCGGCCGACCTCGTGGTCACCGACACGGTGCTCGACATCATGCGCCAGGAGCAGCCTGAGTCGCAGTAGCGTTTCTGGGCATGACGGACTGGATCTTCCAGGGCAGCGGCAAGAGCAAGCGGCATGACCTGGAGGCCGCGCTGGCTGAGTCGCCACTGCGATCGTGGCGGACGCCGCGGTACCGGGACCAGACGGCGGCGGGAGATCGGGTCTGGCTCCAGGTGGTGGGCCGGGACGCGCCTGGCATCTACTATCTGGCCACGATCCTGGCGCCCACCTACGAGGACCCCGAATGGCAGGTGGGCGACTCACCGTACGCGCGGTGGCGGACCGACATCAGGGTTGACCATCGCATCGACCCGCCGCTGCTGCGAGTGGAGCTGCGCGCGGCAGCCGAGCTGAGCTCGTTCTGGCCCTTCCGGGGATTCCAGGGCTCGACCGTGCCGTTGCCGCCGGACATCGCCGGCGCACTGGGAGAACGGGCCGCGCCACGCCTGGCCGCACTGTGACGCGGGTGGCGTGCTCTCCGGCGCAAGGCCGGGCGAGGGGTAGACCTGCCGTTCCGCGGCCCGGAGGCGGCGGCTAACGTAGACGCTGATATTTGATCAATTGAGCTGCGGGGACACCAGGCATGAGTGCGGGTACGGATACCGGCCGTGCCGCTGACGATACCGCGCTGGCGCGTTACGCCTGGCGGGTCCTGTCGGTGACCAGCCTCGGTGTGCTGCTGGCCGGCACCAACACCTCCACCCTTGACGTCGCGCTCCCCGTGGTGGCCAGGCACTTCTCGGCCAATGCCACGCAGGCGTCCTGGATCGTCCTGTCCTACATGCTGGTGAACACCATCTTGATCCTGGTGTTCGGCCGGGTGGCGGACCTTGTCGGCCGGCGCCGTCTGTACATGGTGGGGATGGCCATCTTGACCGGCGCCAGCGTGCTCTGCGGTTTCGCGCCCTCCGCCTTCGTCCTGTCGATCTGCCGCGCCCTGCAGGCCGTCGGGGCGGCTGCGCTCATCACGAACACCACCGCCCTGCTGACCGACGCCTTCCCCCGCCGGCTGCTGAGCACCGGGCTGAGCTTCAACGTCACCGCCACGGCGGCCGCGCAGGTCGCCGGGCCGCTCGTCGGCGGTGCCCTGGCGACCGCCTTCGGGTGGCGCGCGGTCTTCTGGTTCAACGTGCCGTTCGGCGTCGCGGGACTGCTGTGGGCCCGGCGGACACTGCGCGCCGACCCGCGGCATCGCAGCCGCGAGCCGTTTGACCTGGTGGGCTCGCTGCTCACCGTCACCCTGGTCGGCGGCCTGGTTCTGGCCCTGTCCGAGGGCGGCGCGCTCGGCTGGTCGAACCCGCTGGTGGTGGTGGGCGGGGCGCTGTTCGCGGTGTCGCTGCCAGCCTTTATCGTCACCGAGCACCGCCGGCGGTACCCGATGCTCGACCTGTCGATGTTCAGCGACCACGAGCGCTCCATGGCCTACGCCAGCACCCTGCTGATGGCGATCGCACGCTTCGCGGTCGTACTGCTGATGGCGCTGTACCTGCAGGCCGCGTCGGGCGCCAACCCGTTCCAGGCCGGGGTGCGGGTGATCCCGGTGGCGGGGGGCATGGTGCTGGCGTCTCCGGTCGCCGGCTGGCTGGCCAGGCGCTACCCGGCGCGCTGGGTGTCGAGCACCGGCATGGCGATCGCCGCCGCCGGCCTGGCCGTGCTGGCCGCGACGATCTCGCCGTCGCTGGCCTACCCGGTCATCGGCGGCTGCCTGCTCGCGGTCGGCATCGGCACGGGGATCTTTATGACTCCGAACACCACCTCGATCATGGGCGGAGTCGAGCCCGGCCGGCGCGGCATCGCCAACGGGGTCCGGTCCATGCTGCAGAACACCGGCTACGTCGTCAGCACCGCGATGTCGCTGGCCATCGTGACCAGCCCGCTGACCCCCGGCCAGAAGCAGGCCGCCTACGCGGGCACCCTGTCCCGCCTCTCGCCGCAGGCCCTCGACAACTTCACCGGCGGCTACCGAACCGCGCTCGCGGTCCTCGCGGGCGTCTGCGTGCTGGGCATGGTCCTGTCCCTGGCCCGTAACGCTGGGCAGCAGCACGCCAGCAAGCCAGCCGGTTTACCGCTTCTCGGCTCGCCGGAGCGGCTTCTCGTCACCGGCCCCGCCCTTCAGCCGGCCCGGATCTGACCGTCTTCCAGGTACAGGACCCGGTCGGCCAGGTCGATGAGGTTCGGGTCGTGGGTGGCGACCAGGGCGGTCACCCGCTCGGACCGCACGACGACCCGCAGCAGGCGCATGATCTGCTTGGCCGTCTCGGAGTCGAGCTGGCCGGTCGGCTCGTCCGCCAGCAGGACGTCAGGGCGGCCGGCCAGGGCCCGGGCGATCGCGACCCGCTGCTGCTGGCCGCCGGACAGTTCCGCTGGCCGCTGCCGCGCATGCGGGCTGAGGCCGACGATGTCCAGCATGAGCCGGACCCGTTCCTCCCTCTCGCCCGCCGGGCGGCCGGCGATCCGCAGCGGGACCCCGACGTTCTCGGCCGCCGACAGGATCGGAATCAGGCCGAACGACTGGAAGATGAACGCCACCGTCTCCCGCCGCAACCGCAGCCGCTCTCGTTCGGGCAGCGCGGTGACATCGTGCCCGGCCACCTGGACCCGGCCCTGGTCGGGACGGTCGAGGCCGCCGACGATGTTCAGCAAGGTGGTCTTGCCGGAGCCGGACCGTCCGCGCAGGGCCACCAGCTCGCCCGCCGGGACCGTGAACGAGACCCCGCGCAGGGCCCGCGTGGCGGTGTGCCCGGTCCCGAACGTGCGGACGACCTCGTCCACCGTGACCACCGGCGCCGGGTCAGTCATCGTCACCGCTGCCTCCGTCGCGAGCCTCCCAATCGCCGGCCTCCCGGCCGCCGGCTTGGCGGCCGCCGGGCCACACGCCGATGTGGTCGGGTTCGGGTTGCAGCCGGACCAGGCCTGCCATGCCGAGCGGCTCGGTCATTTCCCGCGGCAGCTGCATCCGCCCGGCCCGGTCAAGGACGGTGTACTCCACCGCAGAACCGGGGTCGTCACCGGTGGCGGCGCCCGGGTCGGCCCGGTGGGTCTCGGCGCTGGTTCGCCCGTCGCGGATCGCGATGACCCGGCGGACCTGTGCCGACACCGCAGGGTCGTGGGTGACGATCAGCACGGTGACCCCGAGTTCGGCGTTGGCGGTGCGCAGCGCGGCGAAAACCTCGGCCGCGGTGACGGTGTCCAGTTCGCCGGTGGGCTCGTCAGCCAGCAGGACCTTCGGCTCGTTGGCCAGGGCCACCGCGATCGCGACCCGCTGCTGCTCCCCGCCGGACAGCTGATCGGGGCGGCGCTGGTGGCAGTCGGCCAAGCCGAGCAGGTCCAGCAGGTCCGCCGACCGGGCCCGGCGTTCCCGGGCCCCGCGGCCGGCCAGCCGCATCGGCAGGCCGACGTTCTGCTGGGCGGTCAGATAGGGCAGCAGGTTGCGGGAGGTCTGCTGCCAGATGAAGCCGATGGTCCGGCGCCGGTAAGCCAGCCGCTGCCCCGCGGTCAACGCGGCCAGGTCGTGCCCGTCGACCCGGACCGACCCGGCGGTGGGCCGGTCCAGCCCGGCCAGGATGTTCATCAGGGTCGACTTGCCGCTGCCGGACGCGCCGACCAGGGCAGCCAGTTCACCCTCGGACACCAGCAGATCCAGGCCCTGCAGCGCCTGAACCTCGATCCCGCCCGGGGCGGCGTAGATGCGGACCAGCCGGTCGCAGACGATGAGCGAGCCCGCGCCGAAGTCCCGGTGCTGGCGGGCGGCCTCCGCCCCCAGATCCGCGATGCTCGTACCCATCAGAGTCCTCCCCGTCCCCTTCAGTCTGCCCGTAGCAGGCTGGTGACGCCACGACGGCGCAGAGCCCGGGTCTGCCCGGCCAGCGCGGCAGCGGCGATGACGATCACGGCGGCGGCCGGCAGTCCGAGCGCCACCCAGCCCGGCTGTATCGCCACCGGCACCCCGGAACCGGTGAATACGGCCAGGGTCAGGGCCGGCCCGACCAGCTGGGGCAGGGCCAGCGCGCAGGCCAGGCCGGCCACGACGGCGGCCAGCACGGCCGGCATGGCCTCGGTGACCACCAGTCCGGTGGGGTGGTCGAGGCCCATGGTCGTCATCCGGGCCAGCGTGCGGCGTCGTTGCGCCGCGCCCAGCGCCAGGCCCATCATCACCGTGCCCAGGCCGAGTCCGGCCGCGGCCAGGATCGTGAGCCGCATCAGCAGGACCGCGCTGCGGGGCAGCGGCGCGGTGGTCAGGGAGTTCAGTACCGCCGTGCGGGTCGTCACCGCCGCATTGGGCAGCGTGCCGTTGACCGCGGCGGCCAGTTTCGGTTCGCTGATTCCGGTACCGGTGACCAGCAGGATCTCCGGGGCGGGGCTGCCCGCGGTACCGGGCAGGGTCCGCAACGGCATGATCACCCAGGCACCACCACCGGGCTGGGCCGGGGTCGCCCGCAGCTCACCGGCGACCCGGACCCGGATGGGCCCCAGATCCGGCTGCCGCGCGGTGAGCCGCGCCGCGCTGCCCGGCCGGCCCAGGAGAGCGGCCGCCGCCGGGGACGCCAGCACCGGGATGACCGTCCCGGCGGTCACCGGTGTGGCCGCGGCGCCCGGTGTTGCCGCCGGGCCCAGCTGGCCCGCCGGGAAGGCCGGGAACGGGGTCGTCGCGGTCAGCGCGGCGTACCGGGCCGGGTCGACGGCCAGTACCGTGACGGTCCCGCCGGGCGCGGTCCACGACGTCTTCCACACCACAGCGGTCCGCCCGACGCCGGGCACGGCCGCAACCTTAGCCACGGTGGCCGCCTGGACCTGGTCGAGCGCACCGGGCGGCGAGGATGCCGGGCTGTTCTGGATGAGCACGTCGGCTCCGGTGACCGCCCAGGCGGCGGCGTCCTCCCCGTGGCCGACCGCGCTGCGGACCATACCGGCGAAGGCGGCCACGCTGAGCGCGAGCACCACCGCGAACACCGGCAGGACCCCGGTCAGCGCGTTACGGGAGGCCTGCGCCAGGGCAACAAAGCCGGTGGCGCCGGGGGCCCGCGCGGCCACGGCTAGCAGGGCCCGCACGGCCAGCGGGTACAGCCGCAGGACGATCAGCGCCGCCGGCACGGCCACCAGCACCGGGGTCGCAGCCAGGATCAGATCGGTATGGCCGGTGACGGGCAGCCCCTGGTCGTGCAGGACGACCAAGCCGGCCACCGCCGCCGCGCAGGCCGTCGCCTCCGCGACCCAGCGGCGGACCGCGATCCGCCGGGGGCGGGCCTCCCCCGAGGCGGTGATCCAGGCCGCGGACACGGCCGGCCCGGCCGGCGGTGCTGCGCGGCGGCGATCACGACCGGGCCGGCCAGGCCAACCACGATGACCAGCGCGGCCAGCGACCACCCGAGCACCGAGGACGCCGCGCGGCCCTCGATGGCGAAGGCCAGCCCGGCCCCCAGCAGCGCGGCGGGCAGAGCCACGGCCGCCGCGCCCCGCAGGAGATGAGCCGACAGCTGGGCCACGGACGCGCCGCGGGCCTGCAGCAGGGTCAGCTCGGCGGCCCGCCGGAGCGTGACCATCCAGGCCGCGACCGCAATGACTGCTGCGCCGGCCACGATCAGGCTGACGAACAGCAGAACCAGCACGGTGTCGACCGCGGCCTCGGTGTCCAGGAACTCCCCCAGGCTGCTGGTCAGCGGGGAACTGACCTGGACGGCCCCGGCCGCACCGCTGAGCTGACCAAGCTGCGGAAACGACCCGGCGACCTGGTTCAGCGCGTTGAACACCGGCCGGGCCTGGCTGGCGGTCAGCCGGCCCGGGGCCAGCGGAACCTCCCAGTTCATGGCCAGGCCGGAGGCACCGAACACCGCCTGCATGGCCTCGTCCTGGCCGGGATCGGCGAACACCGCGCCGCCCCAGTACGGGACCCGGTTGAAGGGGGTGTTGTAGATGGGCACGGCCGCGGTGGTGTCGGTCCGCCAGAAGGTCGAGGCTGGGTCACGGGCGGCCACGACGCCGGTGATGAACAGGGTGACCGGGCCGGTGGGCGCGTCCAGAACCAGCCGGGACCCGGGGCGCAAGCCGAACCGGGCGGCCGTCGCGGTGGAGACGGCGCACGGCAGGTCGCGCGGCGGGACCGAACCGGTCCAGGCTCCTGTGGTCAGCCGGGCGTGGCTGACCAGCTCGGGCCGGTCCAGGACCTCGACCTGGGGCGGGATGCCCGTGTTGGTCCGCGGTCCCGCGCCCGAGCTGACCGGGTACGGCGGGGACGTCAGCCCGGCCCAGGCCCCAGAACCGACCGGCAGCCCGGCGGCGGCGAACCCGTGGGCCAGCGCGGTGGTGGCGCTGCTGAGGTCGCTTCCGGCCAGGTGATACGGGGCGCCCGGGCTGATGAGCTGGGTGACGTTCTGCCAGTCGGCGGTGACCGTGGCCACCTTGACCTGGGAACTGAGCCCGGCCATGGTGGTCCGCAACGCCTCGGTCTGGGCCCGGAGGCTCTGTGCGGGCCCGGCCAGGGCGGCGAACACGCAGGCCCCCACCAGCACGGCCAGGGTGATCAGGCTGCCCCGGGCCCCGCCCAGCAGGGGCCGGCGGCGTGGCCGTTCCAGCGGGCCACTCGCCGCCACGCGGGCCGCCCAGGCCGGCGGGGCCGGTTCACGCCGCCTCCGCGGCCCGCAGGGCGGCGGCCGGGTCGGGCCGCCGGGCCATGGCCAGGACCGCGGCCAGCACCGGGATCACCGCGACCACCACGGCCAGGCCCAGCGTCTGCGGCCAGCCGAAGTGGATCAGTACCGGCGGAACCGGATGGGCCGCCGAGGTGGTCAGGGTCAGCGCCGGGACCAGCAGTTCGGCCACGATCACCCCGAGGGCCAGCCCGGCCAGCGCCGACGGCACGCTGAGCAGCAGTTTCTCCAGTCCCAGCTGGCCCGCCGCAGCACTGGGCGGCACCCCGAGCGCGGCCAGCAGCGCGTTCTCGGCCCGGCGCTGCCGGATCCCGGCGGCGATGCTGACGCAGAAGCCGGTGATGGCCAGCAGCATGGCGGTGATGGCCACCGCCAGCAGGGCGCGCTGCGGCACGGCCGAGACCGGGTCGTTCAGTAGGTCGCTGGCCAGCTGGGTGGCGCTGGTCACTGTGGTGCCCGGGGGCAGCCGGGCGACCAGGCCGGGCGGGACGGTTCCTGAGCCGGTGGCCAGCCACCACTGGGACGCCTGGGCGGGGGGCTGGCCCCCGGCGGCCAGGATGTTCTGGACCGTGTTCAGGTCGACGATCAGGGCTCCGCCGGGACCGCCGACCGTTGGCCATGAGGACACGACGCCGACGATCCTCACGCCGACCATGACTCCGGCCACGCTGGCCTGGACGACCGATCCGGCGTGGGATTTGCTGGCGGTCAGGAAGGCTCGCGTGGCCAGGCCCGGGATGGCCCCGGCGACCGGGACCGGCGCGGTGAGCGACAGCGTGCCGCTGATCGCCGCCGGCGGGAGGCCGGGCAGGTTGGGGGCGGTCTGGCCGTAGCCAGGGGCGAAGCGCACCGTCCGGGCCGAGCCGGAGGGCTTGGATGTGGAAGGTTCCACCTGGGGCGTACCGGTCGGCCCGACTGCGCCGGAACCACTCTGGATTCCGGCCAGGTCGGCGGAGGACGCGATGGCGTGCCAGGCCCGCAGATCGGTCCCGGGCCGGGATGGGGTTGCGGCGGCACCGGATCCAGTGCCCCCCACGTCGTCCACGGTGAAGACCGCGGCGGTAGCAGGCCGATGGGCCGGGAATTGGTAGGACGCGGTGATCGCGGTGACCCGGAGCGGATAGATCGCGGTGCCGCCCGGCAGTCCGGCCGTCAGGGTGTGGGTACGGCCGTCGGCCTTCAGGGTCCCGGCGTCCAGCTGGTAGACGTCCCCGTCGGGGTCAGCGACGGTTACGGTCAATTCGACCGGGTCCAGCGCTAGCGGCGCCGGGCCGATCGCGGCGGTGAGCCCGATCCGGGCGGGGCGGCCGGGCAGGGTGACGCCGGGGACCGGGCCCTGCGGGGTGATCCGGTGCAGCAGCGGGGTGGCGGGCTGCGAAGTCTGGTCGGCCCGCAGCAGCGTGACCGCTGCGGCGTGCCTGGTGTCCAGGACCAGCGTCCGCCCCGGGCCGGTGGCGGCCGGATAGGACACCGCCGGCATGACCGTGGTGACGCCCGGGGCCTGGCTGAGCTGTCCGGCCTGACCGGGGGTGAGCGGCTGGGGCGGGTCGGCCCGGACGTCGGCGCCGGCCGTGAACGCGGCCTGGTCGTGGCCGGATCCGATCCAGCTCTGCCGCTGGGCGATGACCAGCGTCCCGGTCGCGACGGCCAGCACGACCAGCAGCACCGCCCCGCCCTGCCGGACCGGCTGGCGGCTGATCTGCCAGCCGGCCAGTGCGGCGGTCAGCCGGCGGCCGCGCCCGGCGAGCCGGTCCCCCAGCTTCGCGGCCACCGGCAGCAGCCGCAGCACCGCGATGGTTCCGCCCGCCAGCGCCAGCGCCGGGGCAAGGACCAGCACCGGGTCCACGCCGAGGCCGCCCGAGCCGGGCCGGGCGGACACCGCTGAGTACCGCCGTAGCTCCAGGCCGGCCAGCACGGCCAGTACCAGCAGGGCCACATCCGCTCCGGCCCGGCTGATCCCGGCCACGGTGGCCGTCCGCCCGCGCCGGGAGCGGGCCGCGCCCGGAGTCACCGTCCGCAGCACTGGCACCAGCACAATGACCACGGCGCCGGCGGCGACCAGCAGCCCGGCGGGCCAGGCCTGGTTGAGGGCCGTAGAAAACGGCACTGTGCCGGTCCCGGCGGCCAGCCGGGCCAGCCAGATACCGGCCAGGCTCCCGCCGGCCGCGGCGGTCAGGCACACCGGCACCGCCTCGGCCAGGGTCAGCCGGGCCAGCTGCCAGCGGGTGGCGCCGCGGGCGGTCAGCATGGCCAGCTCACCTTCCCGCTGCCCGGTCAGCAGCCGGGCCACCAGGAGCAGGCTGGCCGCGGCCAGCAGGACGACCAGGACCTCGCAGATGGCCAGCAGCGAGCGGGCGACGCTGAGATCACTGGCCGTCCCGGTCAGCACGGCCGGGAGGCTGGTGGCCACGCTGAGGCTGGGCAGGCTGTCGCCGCTCTGCAGCGACTGGATCAGTCCCGACAATGCGCCCGCGACCTGACCGAAGTGACCCTCCGGGATAGCCGGCGTGTCCGGCCGGGCCAGCCAGGCTCCGGCCCCGACCGCGAGTGGCCCCCGGAACGCGGCCGGAGCGACGGTCAGCGGCCCGTACTTGGTGAAGCCGCCGGAGGTCGTCGCCCCGGCGGAACCGATGTCGTTCAGGTCCCAGTACGCGTCGGCCCGCCCGGACGACTGCCGGGGCCGGTACAGGCCGGTGATCGTGAACCGCACTGAACGATCGCTCACCCGGTCCTGCATCTGGATCACGTCACCCAGCGCGACGTGCAGCAGCTTGGCAGCCGTCTCGGGCAGCGCGGCCGGGATCGGGCCGCCGGCCCGGGGCGGTCCCGGCCAGTGCCCGCTCAGCAGAACGGCGTGGGTGGTGATGGCGGTGAAGGCAGCGGCTTCGGAGATCAGCACGTTGCTGCCGCCGGAACTCCCGTCACTGCCGCTTCCGGAGCCCGCGCCGGCCGGTTCGGCCGGGCGGGCCCCGGCGATGAAACCGAGGGCGTTGGAGCGGACGGCGCTGTCGAAGCGGAACGGGGCGTGGCCCAGGGCCCGGCTGAGCTGGTGGGGCAGGTTGGCGGTGACCTGATCGGCCTGGCTGCGGTCGACGGCCCCGCTGACCAGCAGGGTGGTCCCGCTGGCGGTGGCCAGGTTGTGCCGGACCGCCCGGGGCAGCGCACCGGCGCTGTACACCGCGAACGTGGCGGCCAGGGCCGCGGTCACCAGGGTGGTCAGTGCGGCAGCAATGATCACGACGCCGGACGCCCGCATCCGGCGCACCGTCAGCGAGTCCCCGGTCACCGCCATCAAGCGCGGAGCCTACGCTGTGAATGGGAAAATGGTTAGCCGGCGCAACCAACCTGGTATCGACTGGGCCCCGCCCGTGACCTGCTGGTTACCCGGTACGACCGGCGGTGACCGCGGAGCTGCCCTGGGCGATCGTGTCGAGCAGGAGCTTCGCGGCCAGCTGGGCGCCGTCGGTGCGGACTGCGCCGGCCACGGTGGTGGCGCGGGCAGCTACTGCGGGGGCCAGGGTGATCTCGAGGGCGGCCGCCAGCGAATCGGCTGTCGGTTCCGGACCGTCGTGGGCCGCGCCGAGACCCAGGTTGGCTACCCGGCTGGCCCAGTAGGGCTGATCCGCCACCTGGGGCACGACCACCTGGGGCGCGGCGGCCCGGGCGGCCGTCGTGGTCGTGCCCGCGCCGCCGTGGTGCACGACGGCGGCGACGCGGCGGAACAGCGCCTGCTGGTTGACCTCGCCGACGGCGAGGCAGTCGTCCCGGTCGTCGATCAGGGCCAGGTCGGCCCAGCCGGTTCCGAGCAGGACGCGACGATCCTGGGCCCGGACCGCCTCGATGACCGCCCGGGCGATCTTGTCCGCCTCGCGCAGGGGCATGCTGCCGAAGCTCACGTACACGGGCGGGGTGCCCGCGTTCAGGAACGCCTCCAGGACGGCCGGGAGCGGGCGCTCGTCCGGTCTGGTCCACGCGCCGGTCTGCACCACGTCGAGATCGGCCGGCCCCGACCCCCCTGGCCACGGTGCCAGCACCGGGTCCGCCGCCAGCCACGGGTGATCGGTGTAGGCGTGGTTGCGTACGTTGTCCACCGCGGGCAGGCCGAGCGGGGCCCGGAAGGCGTTCACCGGTGCGCCGAACGCCGCCTGCAGAGCGCGGGCGTTCCGGTCCCACAAGACCAGATTGTCGGTCTCATCCGGTGCGGCCTGCTGGCCGTGGAACACCAGCGGCGGGTAATGGGGCGACGGCAGGTAGCACGTGGCGTAGACCGCGTACAGGTACCGGACGCCCAGCTTCTCGGCCGCCGCCCGCGTGCCGGCCGCAGCCGTGATCAGCCCGCCGGCCACAATCATGTCGCAGCCCCCGGCCGCGCTGGTGACCGCACTGGCGACCGCGTCGAACTGGGCGGCGATCACCCCGCCCGCCAGGTCCGCCGGTGACGGCGGCTTCTTCCCGGCGAACACCTCACGCACCATCGCTTGCACCGACTGGCCGGCCGGTATCAGCGGCACGCCGGCCTGGTCCAGCAGGCCGGCGAAATCCGGCGGCGCGCACACCTGCGCCTCCGCGCCGAGGGCCCGCAGCGCCACCGCGAGCCCCACCATCGGCTCGACATCCCCGCGCGACCCATACGTCGACAACAGCACCCGCATCACACGTTCCCCGTTCCGTTGATTGTGGACACGGCCTGCGATTATGCGGCATAACGGGGGGCTTGCCACAAGCCCCCAGGTGCGTTATAAGTTGAAAGTGGCGGGGAGTGTCATTTCCTCGCCTTTTGCGTGCCGCCGGACAGGTGTATGTGCTGCTCAGAGGGTAGGGGCAAGCACATGGCATTGATCAACAGCACGGGATTCGCCCACGTTCGGCTCACGGTCACGGACATCAACCGCTCAAAGGCCTTCTACGACCAGGTCTTCGGCTGGCCGGTCGCCCTCGACGCCTCGGAGTCAGCCGGTGATCCCGGGGTGGCCAACTCCCCGGAAAAGATCTACGGCGGCACCGTCTACCAGACCCCGCAGGGTGCCCTGTTCGGCCTGCGGCCGGTCGGCACGGCGGAGTTCGATTCCCAGCGCACGGGGCTCGACCACATCAGCTTCGCCGTCGCCTCCCGGGCAGACCTTGAGCGAGCCGCCGAGGCCCTGACCAAAAACGACATCAAGCACGGCGAGGTCAAAGACTTGACCGATGCGGGCATCGCGATCCTGTCCTTCCAGGACCCCGACGACATCAACGTCGAGCTGACGGCTCCCCTGGACTGATCCGCGGCCGCTGACGCTGCGGCGTCCGGGCCCGGCCGTGACCGTCGATGCGGGCTCCCCAGGAGCGGGCTCCCTAGGGTCTGGCGACTAGGGAGTTTTCCCAGGGTTTTTGTTCCCGGCTGGATCGAAACTGGATCTATCAGCAAGAAACAAGCCGCAGAACACGGAGACCCCGCCATGAGCACCCAGTACGACACCCGCCCCGCCAGCCAGGACAACGACCAGTACACCGGCCACCAGGCCCCCCGCCCGGCCAACCAGGGCCCGTCGGGCTACCGCATCGCCGCCATCGCCATCGGCACCATCATCGCCGCCGCCCTTGTCGCACTGGCCGCCGTCGGCCTGACCCACTCCAGCACCAGCCACACCCCCGCCCCCGCCGCCTCCACCTCAGCCCCGGCCAGCTCCGCCGCCACTCAGGCCCCCGCCGCCCCCGCGGCCCCCGCGGCCAACCCGGCCCAGCCCACCACCCCGGCCCACCCGGCCGTCGTCCCGTCCGCGTCGGTGAAGAAGCTGCAGCAGGAGCTCGGCCAGCTGAACTACTACGAAGGCCCGGTTGACGGGATCATGGGCGCGCAGACCACCGCCGCCATCAAGGACCTGCAGCGCCAGGCGGGTATCGCCCAGACCGGCACCATGAACAGCGCCACCCAGGCCGCCCTGGACAACTACCTGGTCCACGGCAACAACCAGATGGCCGGCTGATCCACCCCGATAACACCGCGCACCACCAGCTCATGGCCCTAGGCCGGGACACCCTCCCGGCCTACAGCCATTTCTGCGGACGCAGTGATCAATGGGGCAGGAACGGGCTGGGCTCGCCGGCGTGGGAGACGTAGAGGTGGTCCCGGGCCCGGGTGCAGGCCACGAACAGGACACACCGCTCTCGCTGCCGGTCCTGGACGTGGGCCTGAGGGTCGCCGTCGTCGGTGGAGAGAGCAGCCGGGTCCGGGACCACGCCGTCCTCGACGCCGATCACCGCGACGGCCCGGAACTCCAGGCCCTTCATGGCGTGCATGGTGCCGGCCCGGACGCCCGGAGTATCGCCGCGGCCGGTGACCGAGGTGGTGGCGAGACCGGCGGCGCTGAGGGCCGCGCGGGCCTCCCGCACCAGGCCAGCCGATCGGGCCGCGATCCCGATGGCTCCCGGCTCGAAGCCGGCCGCCAGCCAGGAGCGAACCCGTTCGATGAGGAAAACGAACTCCTCGCCGCGCGTGGCGGCCCAGCGGACCTGCGGGCGCTGGCCATGCATCGGGGACCGGTAGCCGAGCAGGGAATCGACCTCACCGTCCAGGCCGGTGACCGGGTCGGAGCCGAGCAGCGGCATGGCCCAGGCCAGGATCTCCTGGGTGGTGCGGTAGTTCAGGGACAGTTTCCGGCTCCGCCCGCGCACGCTGACCCGCAGGCTGGCCAGCGAGACCCGGTTGGGGTAGATGCGCTGGTGCGGATCGGCCGCGATGAACAGGTCATCTGGTCCTTCGGTGACCGCGGCGCGGAGCAGCCGCCAGTGAGCGGCGTGCAGGTCCTGGGCCTCGTCGACCAGGATGTGCCGGTAGCGCGGCGCTTCGCACTCCCGGAGCAGGTGCGTGGCCTCGTTGGCCAGTTGCAGATGGGTGGTCTGGTGGGCGGCGTCCAGCTCGGCCATGACCCGCTGGGTGGCCTGCCAGACCCTGCTCCGCTGCGCCTTGGTCAGCGGGCGGCCACGCCCGGTCCGCGGGCAGGACAGGTAGGCCTGCTCGCTGCGCAGGTCCTGGGCCAGGACGACCTGCTCCCACTCGTTCTTGAGGAACGCTGGGGTGAAATCCAGGCCGAGCGCCGCCACCGCCTGCGCCCAGCGGGCGCGCAGCACCCGTTCGTCGGCGATGACCGGAGTGCCGCGAGCCTGGGTGACGATGCTGTAGGCCAGCCGGTCGACGTTGCGGACCTGGATCTGGCGGCGCACCGCGGGGTCGCGGATCAGCAGGTCGAGCTGGGCCTGCAGGGCTTCAGCCAGGTTGCCGTTGAACGTGGTCAGCAGGACCGGCGCCTGGGCCGGGCCGGGCGGCCACGCCCCGGCGGTGCGTCCGGCCAGGAACCCCGCACGGTGCAGCACGGTCACCGTCTTGCCCGTCCCGGGACCGCCGGTCACCTGGGCCGGACCGCTGTAGCTCGGCCGGTAGGCAGTGTCGCGCTGGCTGGGGTGCAGGAACGTCCGCCAGGCCGCGAACGGGTAGGCCAGGATGTGCTGCAGCTCGTCGCGGCCCGACACGAACGCGACCTGGGCCGGGGTCCGTTCCATGGCCGCGACCAGATCACCCGGGTCAATCGGCTGGTTCTTGGTGACACCCGCGAGAAGCTCCGCCGCTTCCGCCTGGGCTTCCCCGACCGTCATCCCGCTGGCCAGTGCGTGCAGCGCGGTGTACTGCGCCGCGGGCAGCACCGACTGGAGAGCGTCCAGGTCGGCCTCGCTGACCAGGAGGCGGACCAGCTTCCGCATGCGCGGGTCGATACCCAGCCGGGCCAGTTCCGGTTCGCTGATGTCGCCGAACAGGCGCGTGTCGTCCGGGCCGACCGTCTCCTGCCGGGAAGCCTGCAGGGCCGGCTGCACCTGTGCGTAAGCGTCCGGATGGGAGACTTCCAGCATGCCGGTGACCTGGTTGACCACGACGCGACGGCTGGTGGCGTAGCCGACGGCCTCGTCGCGAGGCAGGATCGTGAGCAGGCAGTAGGTGTCGCCGCTGTCCGGGACCAGCACGGCACCGTGCCAGGCGTCATCGACCCGGAGCAGGCGAATCCGGTCGTCCAGGCGACCGGGCACCTTCTCCAGATGCGCCAAACCGTGATCGCCGTTGGCAAAATCGGTGATGGCCGACTGGACCGCGCCCTGGACGTTCTTGTCGAGCTTGCCGAAGGCCGACAGGACGTCCTTCGTGATCGCCAGGCGAGCCACTGGCTGTGTCCTCCCCCTGCCGGCTGTCCCCGGAGCTGCCGGAATAGCTAAACCGGCATGCTAGCCGCAGCGGCGTGCCCGGGAGGGTTAACCAGTCATTCCTGGCCGCGGCGGGACCAGGTGAAACGAGGATGCCAGCCCAGGACTTCTTCGGCGGCCGAGCAGTCGACCAGGGCCCGCCACGGGCTTGCTTGGTAACGAGCCTTATCTTTAACCGGCACATCTGGGGCGAGCTGGGCGGCCATGGCCAGGCTGGGCCTGGTGGCCGCGATGTCGGCGGCGCAGAGCGTGGCGCGGTGATGCCCGGTCAGGGGAACAGTCAGGGTCAATTCGACCGCCGAAGCAACGTCCCGCACGTCGACGATCGCGCCGAACTCCCAGAACGGCTCCCACTCCGAGGCGGGCTCGGAACGCCACTGGGCCTCGATCTTTTCGTACTGTTCCGGATGCCAGACCCACATCGGGCGCAGCGACACCGTCGGGATCGACGTGCGGGCGGTGAAACCGGCGCACAGATCCTCACCGAGGATCTTCGACAGGCCGTAGGCGTGCATGGCCCGGCGCGGATGCGCGTCGTCCAGGGGGAAGTAATCGGGGAGCCGTTCGCCTTCCGATGTCCCGAAGACCTGGCCGCTGGAGAAATGGACGAAGCGTTGCGCTCCGGCCTGTTCGGCCGCCAGCAGCGTGTGCCAGGTGCCCAGGACGTTGACCGCCATGATCTGCTCGGGGCTACCGAGCGAGTCATGGGCCACCGCCCCGAGATGGACCACGGCCGAGCAGCCCGCGGCCGCCGCTTTCACCTGGGCGAGATCGAGAAGATCGTCGCCGTCGGCGAGGTCGAACCCGGTGACGTCATGACCCAGGTTGGCCAGGTGCCGAGCTACCGGTGCGCCGACGTTTCCGCGGTGGCCGGTGACGAGTATGCGCATGCACTCAGTGTGCTGCTTTCGCCAGGGTGCTGGGCTGCCCGGCCTGGTCCAGGTCGGCACTGAGCTCGCGGGCCAGCCCTTCGACGTGATCGGTGACGCTGGACATCAACGCGCCCTCGATCGTGTGCTCGCGGTGCCCGGCTGGCGCGTTGCGCCTGATCAGCGACCGCCAGGACCGGGCGATGGCCGGCTCTTCCCGGGCCCAGTAGTAGCTGACCTCTCCTTGGTAGCGGCCGGTCCGGTAGTGCGCCGCCAGCCAGTCGAACACCCCGACGTAGTCCCGGTACAGCGCTTCCCGGGGCGGGAACATTGCGCTCAGACGGGGCTCGATCACCAGCAGCTTCCCGAAGTCCAGCACCCGCGGCCCCTCGGGGTTCAGCCGCCGGTAGATGTGCCGCAGCGCCTGCCGCAGGCGCAGGTAGCTGGTCACCTGAACGCTCGTCGGCACGCCCAGAGCCCCGTACAGCTTGCCCGCGATGGCCGTGACCGGACCGTCCTGGAACGGCGCCGACGGGTTGACCAGGCCGAGGAATTCCACCCGCTCCCCCTGCCGCTCCAGCTGCCGGGCCATCTCGTAGGCCAGCAGGCCCCCGTTGCAGAATCCGCCCAGCCGGTATGGTCCCTCCGGCTGCACGGCCTGGATCGCCTGCAGGTGCGCGGCGGCCACCGCCTCCATCGTCGGCACCGGTTCGGCGTCGCTGAACACGTACGGCTCAAGGACGTAGAAGGGCTGGTCCGCCCCGCAGCCCCGGGCCAGCGCAAAACAGTAGAAGGCGCCGCCGGTCCAGTCTCCGTGCAGGAAGAACAGCGGCGGCCTGGTCCCGTCCTCCTGGACCGGCCGCAGCTTCACCCGTCCGGCCCGGTCCGGCTCCGGCCCGCCAAGGTCCTTGAGCTCCTCGGCCAGCTGCTCGATCGTCGGCCGGCCGAGCAGGGTCGAGAGCCCCAGCTTCTGCCCGTACTCCTGGTCGATCCGGTCGACCAGCTGGGCCGCTAGCAGCGAGTGGCCGCCGAGGTCGAAGAAGTTGTCGGTGATCCCGATGGGCCTGACGTCGAGCAGTTCCTGCCAGATCCGCACCAACTGCTCCTGGATCGGCAGCCGCGGCGCCACGTAGCCCTCGGCCGGTCGCGCCGCGTCACGCGGGGTCTCCTGCAGGCGGCGCCGGTCCGGCTTACCGGTGGCCAGCCGGGGCAGGTCCGCCAGCGGCTCGATCACCGGCGGCACCATGTAGGCGGGCAGCCGGTCGCGCAGGAACCCGCGCACCTGGGCCAGCCCGGCTGGGTCCAGCCGGGTCCCGGGGCGGGCCACGACGAAGGCGGCCAGTTCCGGCCCGCTGCTGACGGCCCGGGTCACCACCACGGCCTCAGCGATGCCCGGGTGCTGGGCCAGCGCCGCTTCGACCTCGCCCAGCTCGATCCGGTAGCCGCGGATCTTGACCTGCTGATCCTCACGGCCCATGTACTCGATGCGGCCATCGGCCCGGTAGCGGGCCCGGTCCCCGGTCCGGTACCGCCGGGCGTCCGGATTCCCGGCGAAGGAATCCGGCTCGAAGCGCTGCGCGGTCAGCTCGGGCCGGTTCAGGTAACCGCGGGCCAGCAGCTCACCGCCCACGAACAGCTCCCCCACCACTCCGGCCGGGACCGGCTGACCGTGGTGATCGAGGATGTAGATGGTCCGGCCCGGAAGCGGCCGCCCGATCGTGATCCACTCATCGTCCGGCCGGATCTCGGCCAGGGTTGCGGTGATCGTGGTCTCCGTGGGGCCGTAGGCGTTCAGCAGCCGGGCCTGCGGCAGGCCGAGGCGCGGCCACTGCTGCACGCCTGGACGGCCCAGCCGTTCCCCGCCCACGATCACCAGGCGCAGCCGGGTTCCGGTCAGCGCATCCGCCTTCTGACCCCATTCGCGCACCGCCTGCTGCCAGTAAGCCGACGGCAGGTTCAGCACCGTCAGCTGCTGGCGCTGGATCTCGCGGAGCAGCTGCCGCGGCGACCAGAGCTCGTCGCCCCGCATGACCAGCCGGGCTCCGGCGGCCAGCGCGGGCAGGATCTGCTCCAGCGAGGCGTCGAAGCTGTACTGGCTGAACTGCAGGACCCGGTCCTGCGGGTCCAGGCCGTAGACCTCGATCATCGCCCGGCAGTGCGCCGACAGCGCCGCCTGGTCGACCACGACCCCCTTGGGCTGCCCGGTCGAGCCCGAGGTGTAGATGATGTAGGCCGGCTGGCCGTCCCGGCTGACCTGCTCCGGCTGCTGCTGGCCCGCTTCCTGTGGACCCGCCTCCTGTTGCGCTGCCTGCTGATCGCCGGCCTGGACCATGGCGGCCTCATCGGCATCCAGGCACACCACCTGTGTCCCGGTCCCGCCCACCCGCTCCAGGTGCCAGGCCTGGGTCAGCAGCAGCGGCATGCCGGTGTCCTGCACGACGTACCGGATCCGCTCGGCGGGGGTCGCCGGGTCGAGGGGCACGTACACGCCCCCGGCCCGGAGGATGGCCAGCAGGGCGACCACCTGCTCGGCGGAGCGGTCCAGGCACACGCCCACGGCCACACCAGGCCCCACGCCGCGTCCCCGCAGGTACTGGGCCAGCTGGCTGGCCTGCCCGAGCAGTTCCCGGTAGGTCAGCAGCACTCCCTCGCACACCACCGCCACCGCGTCCGGGCGGGTCCGGGCCTGAGCTTCGATCAGCTCCTCGACCGCCGGGCCGTCCGGCACGGCGCCGCCCGCGCTCCACTGCTCCAGCAGTTGCTGCCGCTCCGGCTCAGCCAGCAGTTCCAGCTGGCCGACCGGCCGCTCGGGCTGGGCCACCATCCCTTCGAGCAGCAGCTGCCAGTGCTGGGCCAGCTGCCGGACGGTGCCCGGCTCGAACAGCCCGCGGTCGTACACGAACCGGCCGCTCAGGCCGTCCGCTCGTTCCTCCACCTCGATGGACAGGTCGAACGTTGGCGCCGGGGACAGGACCGGGGCGGGGGGCGGGGCCGGGGTCCCGGCGGGCGCGATAGTCAGCGCCACCTGGACCAGCGGCGGGCAGCCCGGGATGCGCTCGGGCCGCAACTCCTGGACCACGGCGTCGAAGGGCACATCCCGGTGCGGGAGTGTCTCCTGGCGGGAAGCCTGGGTCCGGCGCAGCAATTCCCGCGTGGTCGGCTCTCCGGCCAGATCGGCCCGGTGCACCACGGTGCTGGGGAACTGCCCCACCGCAATGAGCAGGTCGTCCTGACCGGTGTAGCGGTAGAGCAAGATCGCCAAGGCCGCCGTCAACGTCGTGCCCAGCGTCACCTGCTCGAGCCGGCTCAGCTCCTGCAGCCCGGCGGTCAGCCCGGCGCTCAGTGCAAAGGGCTGCACCCCGTCGCCGGGGCCCGGCTGTTCCGGCCGCCGGTGATCGGCCGGCACGTTCAGCACGGTCGGCGCGCCGTCCAGGTATCCCCGCCAGAACCTCAGCTGCTCGGCCTGCCCGTATGACCGCGGCGTGTCCTGCCGGGCGGCTTCTTTGCTCGTCGGCATGATCTATCTTTCTTCCCCCCACGCGTCCCCGCAGGTCAACTCCCGTTTCCCACACGGAAAGAGCCCGGCTGTTCAGCGATCGGCATTCATTTCCTCTGTTGCCTTGTTCTACGAGGGACGCACGCCGATCGGATTGCGCGGTGGGGGAAGAATTTCCGGATAATTCCGCCGCTACGGTCAGGCCTCCGGGTATCGCGACTGCAAACAGCGCCGCAAATGACGCCGGGAAAAGGACATAAATAAAGCCCAGGATGAAAACGAACCGCTCACGGTCGAAACGCGCGAATACTAGCTCAGCGGGCCGGGTCAGCGGCCCGTGCCGCTGACCCGGCCCGCTGACCGGGTGTAAACCTGGGGCGGTACGTCAGTTCCGGTGTGCCCGCTGCAGCAGGCCGAAGACCTTGGCCGCGACCGGGCCCGCCAGCCGGCGCAGGGTGTCCACGAACGGCGGCTCCCGCGTCGTCGGCCAGGACCAGTAGTACAGCTGCGGGGAGATGTACGGCATCAGCGGCGAGCGCCGCCGCCGCATGAGCGCGGAGAACTGCCGTGGCTTGAGGCCGATGTACCGGGGGACGTTCTCGAACCACTGAGAGCTGTACCGGGACGCGATCTGCGTCCGCAGGATCGCCTCCTGCCGTTCCCGCTGGTACGCGGCCAGCGCCGCGCTCAGGTCATCGTGCCGCTGCACGCTGCTGGCCAGCGCGATCGCGTCCTCGATGGCCAGCCTCGTCCCGGATCCGACGCTGAAGTGGGTGGTGTGGGCGGAGTCCCCGATCAGCACGACCTTGCCGTCGTACCAGCGGTCGTTGGTAATGGTGCGGAAATCCACCCACTGCGCGTTCAGCCCGTCAGCCGTCTGCCCAATGAGGCCTTGTCCGTCCAGCTGCGCGGCGAAAATCTTCTCCAGCGCGGCCAGGCATTCCGCCGGCGGCATCGTGCCGAATCCGAGACCAGCCCAGGTTTCCTGTCCGCATTCCACGATGAAGGTGCTGGAGCCGGCGTCGACACCGTAGGCGTGGGCCCACACCCAGCCGCTGCCCGTCTCCACAAAGGGGAAAGTGAACGTGCTGAATACCTTTTCCGTGCCCAGCCAGATGTACTTGTTGGTGCCCGGGCGCACGTCCGTCTCGATGCCCTTGGCTTCCTGGCGGAGCTGGCTGTTCACCCCGTCGCTGGCCACGATGAGATCGGCCTCCGGCAATTGCGATGCCGAGATCACCTCGTGGTTGAACTCGACCCGCACGCCGACTTCCTGCGCCCGCCGCACCAGGATCTCCAGCAGCTGGCGCCGCTTCATGCCATAGCCCTGGCTGACACCGTGCAGGATCGGCGTGCCCGCGACGTCCACGATCTCGTTGCTCCAGGGGAACGCGGCCTGAGCGATCTGTTCGGCCGATTCCGGATCGGCGCTGCGCAGCTGGTCCAGCAGGTCGTTCCAGAACACCACGCCCCAGCCCCGCGTGACGCCGGGTGCGCTCCGCTCATAGACGGTGATCTCGTGCTGCGGCTGGCGGAGCTTCAGCAGCAGCGAAAAGTACAGGCCCGCCGGGCCCGCACCTACGCATGCGATCTTCACCGCGACTCCTCCAGGGCACGTTCCGAGCCCGATGCTCCGGCCTGGTCCAGGTCGGCGCTCAGCAGGCGGGCCAGTCCCTCGACGTGGTCGGTGACGCTGGACATGAGCGCTCCTTCGATCGTGTGCTCCTGGTAGCTGGCCGAGTCACCAGGCGCCAGAAGTGGCCGCCAGGCCCGGGTGCCGTCGTCCAGTATTTCGTGCGCCCAGTAGAAGGACATGGGGCCGTGGTAGCGGCCCGCACGGTAACGTCCGGCCAGCCAGCTGAAGACCCCGACATAGTCCCGGTACAGCGCGTTCGCCGGGGGGAACATCGCAGCCAGCCGCTGGTCGATCACCAGCAGCTTCCCGAAGTCTTCCACCCGCTCACCCTCGGGCCGCAGCCGCCGGTAGACATGCCGCAGCGCGTGCCGCACCCGCAGGTAGCCGGTCACCTGAGTGGCCCTCGGCACGCGCAAGATCCCGAACAGCGCGTCGGCCATGCCCTGAATCGGGCTGCTCTGGAACGGCGGCGACGGGTTGACCAGCCCGAGATATTCCACCTGTTCGCCGTGGCGCTCCAGCTGCCGCGCCATCTCATACGCCAGCAGCCCCCCGTTGCAGAACCCGCCCAGCCGGTAGGGTCCGTGCGGCTGCACGGCCCGGATCGCGTCCAGGTGCGCAGCGGCCACCGCCTCCATGGCCAGCACCGGATCCTTATCCTGGTCGCTGAACACGTACGGCTCGAGCACGTAGAAGGGCTGTTCAGGTCCACAGGCCCGAGCCAGCGCGTAACAGTAGAAGGCGCCCCCGGTCCAGTCTCCGTGCAGGAAGAAGAATGGCCGCCTGGTCCCGGCCGTTTGGACCGGCCGCAGTCGCACCCGCCGGGCTTGGTCGTCGACCGGCGCACCGAGGTTCTCGAGCTCTTCGGCCAGCTGCTCGATCGTCGGCTTCCCGAACAGCGTCGAGAGCGTCACCTTCTTGCCGTACCGCTGGTCGATCCGGTCGATCAGCTGGGCCGCCAGCATCGAATGACCGCCGAGGTCGAAGAAGTTGTCGCTGATCCCGATGGGCCTGATGTCGAGCAGCTCTTCCCAGATTTGCGCCAGCTGCTCGTGGATCGGCAACTGGGGCGCGAGGTAGCCCTCTTCTGTCCGCGCCGACTCGCGCGGCGTATCCATCAGGCGCCGCCGGTCCGGCTTGCCCGAAGCCAGCCAGGGCAGGTCCGCCAGCGGCTCGATCACCGGCGGCACCATGTAGGCCGGCAGCCGGTCGCGCAGGAACCCGCGCACCTCGGCCTGGTCCAGCTGAACCCCGGGCCGGCCCACGACGAAAGCGGCCAGCTCCGCCCCGCGGCTGCCCGGCCGGGCCACCACCACGGCCTCGGCGACGCCCGGGTACTGGGCCAGCGCCGCTTCCACCTCACCCAGCTCGATCCGGTAGCCGCGGATCTTGACCTGCTGATCCTCCCGCCCCAGGTACTCGATCCGGCCATCGGCCAGGTAACGGGCCCGGTCCCCGGTCCGGTACAGCCGCGCGTGCGACTCGGGCGCCGCGGAATCGGGCCCGAAGGAATCCGGCACGAAGCGCTCGCTGGTCAGCTCGGCCCGGTTCAGGTAACCGCGCGCCAGCAGCCCGCCGCCCACGAACAGCTCCCCCACCACGCCGGCCGGGACCGGCTGGCCCCGGTGGTCCAGGATGTAGGTCGTCCGTCCGGGCAGCGGCCGCCCGATCGTGATCCACTCATCGTCCGGCCGGATCTCGGCCATGGTCGCGGTGATCGTGGTCTCGGTCGGGCCGTAGACGTTCAGTAGCCGGGTCTGCGGCAGGCCGAGTCGCGGCCACTGCTGCAGGATCGGACGGCTCAGCTGTTCCCCGCCCGAGACCACCAGCCGCAGCGGCATTCCGGCCAGCGCACCCGGCGTCTGAGCCCATTCGCGCACCGCCTGCTGCCAGTACGCCGCGGGCAGGATCATCACCGTCACCTGCTGCGTCTGGAGCTCATCGAGCAGCTGGCGCGGCGACCAGATCTCATCGCCCCGCATGACCAGCTGGGCTCCGGCGGCCAGCGCGGGCAGGATCTGCTCCAGCGAGGCGTCGAAGCTGTACTGGCTGAACTGCGTGACCCGATCCTGCGGGCCCAGACCCCATAGCTTGATGATCGTCCGGCAGTGGGCCGACAGCGCCCCGCGCTCGACCACGACGCCCTTGGGCTGACCGGTCGAACCCGAGGTGTAGATGATGTACGCCGGCTGGTCCGTCCGGCTGACCAGTGCCGACTGCTCCTGGGCCGGCTCGAATGCCGCCGCCGCTTCGGTGCCGGTGCCGGTGCCGGCCAGGCACACCACCTGGGTCCCGGTCCCGTCCACCCGTTCCCGGAGCCGGGCCTGGGTCAGCACGAGCGGCATGCCGGTGTCCCGCACCACGTAACGGACCCGCTCCGGAGGGGCCGCCGGGTCGAGCGGCACGTACACGCCCCCGGCCCGGAAGATGGCCAGCAGCGCGATCACCTGCTCGGGCGAGCGCTCCAGGCACACGCCCACGGCCACGCCGGCGCCCACCCCGTGCTCCTGCAGGTACCGGGCCAGCTGGCCGGCCCGCGCGTCCAGGTCCCCGTAACTCAGCTGCTCGGACCCGCACACCACCGCCACCGCGCCCGGGTCCTTCTGGGCCTGCGCGTCGATCAGCTCCGCGACGTCCGGCCCGGCCGGCACCGCACCACCCGCGCTCCACTGCTCCAGCAGCTGGGCCCGCTCCGGCTTGGTGAGCAGTTGCAGTTCAGTAACCGGCCGTTCGGGTCCCGCCACCATCTGCTCGAGCACCAGCTGCCAGTGCCCGGCCATCCGCCTGATCGTCTCCGGCTCGAACAGCCCGCGATGGAAGACGAACCGCCCGGCCAGGCTCTCCGCCCGCTCCTCCACTTCTACGAGCAGGTCAAACTTGGGCGCCGGGGCGTCCAGGCCCACGGGGGTCAGCTCCCAGGCCGAGCTGGACACCGACGGGTAGGGGGGTGCGGTAGCCACGGCAGGCGCGACGGCCAGCGCCACCTGGACCAGCGGCGGGCGCCCGGGGGTGTGCTCGGGCTTCAGCTCCTTGACCACCGCGTCGAAGGGCACGTTCTGATGCGGGAGTATGTCCTGGCTGGCGGTCTGAGTCCGGCGCAGCAACTCCCGGACGGCTGGTTCCCCGGCCAGGTCCGCCCGGTGCACCACGGTGTTGGGGAAGCACCCCATCATCGGCTGGGCCAGCGGGCCAGGCCCGCGCTCCGGGATGGTCCCGATGAGCAGGTCCTCCTGCCCGGTGTAGCGGTAGAGCAACGTGGCCAGGGCCGCGGTCAGCGTCGTCCGCAGCGGCACCTGCTCCCGCCTGCTCAGCTCGCGCAGACCGGCCGCCAGCCGCGTGCTCAGCTCGAACGGCTGCACCCCGCCCCGCAGTTGCGGCTGCTCCGGCCGCCGGTGGTCCGCCCGCAGCTCCAGCGTCACAGGCGCGCCAGCCAGGTACTCCTTCCAGAACCGCAGGTGCTCCGCCCGCTCGGCGTCGGGACGATTCCGCTGCCAGTAGGCGTAGTCCGTGTACTGCCGTTCCACCTGGGGCAGATCCGCAGCGTGCCGCTGCATCCTGGCTTCGTACAGGGCCTGCAGTTCCGGCAGGAAGATCCCGGTCAGCGAGACCCAGTCGGCGACGATGCGGTGCAGCGTCAGGTACAGCCGGTGCTCATCAGAGCTGAACCGCACCAAGAGGACGCGCACCAGCGGTCCCCCGGCCAGGTCGAAGGGCTCTTGCGCCTCCACCTGTACGCACCGCAGGGCCTCAGCCTGAGCCTCGGCGCTGGACCGGTCGCTCAGGTCCAGGACCGACCAGGTGAACTGCCCCTCCGACTGCACCACCTGCACGGGGCGGCCGGTTCCATCGTCCGCCCGGGGAAAGGTGGTCCGCCAGATCTCGTGTCGCTCGATGAACGCATCCAGGCTCTGCCGTAGCGCCTCGGCGTCCAGTTTTCCGGCGGGAACCGTCACCATCACGCACTCGTGATCCAGGGACGAATCCGGCATAAAACGGTGCGAAAACCACAATTGTTCTTGTTCGTACGAAAGCGGAACTTCTTGCCACGCAATATTGCTGGTCGTCGGCATACTTTCTGTAGCCCCCCCAGGCCTGGGTGCAGGTACGGGCCATCCGTCGTCTGGCCATCGCTGCTTATTTGTTCGTTTGTCCCGGTGTAGTTGGACGCACCAGTGACCGATTACGTTGCCACGACCACGCTTCTCAAACAAATCGGTGACTTAAGTCCTTCAGCCAGCGCCGGCCAGCGCCGGCAGGCGCAGCAGGTAGGTGTCCATGATCCAGCCCTTGCGCTCGCGCTGCTCGGCTCGCTCGGCCACGATGCGCTCGGCGACCTGTGACAGCGGGCCCGCGATGAGGATCTCGTCTGGGGTGCCGAGGTAGGCACCCCAGAAGATGTCGACGTCGTCGCGGGCGTACTGAGCAAAGGCCTGGCGGGAATCCAGCATCACCACTACGTCGTCGGCACCGGGCGGCCACTCCCCGGCCAGGCGGCGCCCCGTGGTCACGGTCACCGGCGAGCCGACCTGGTTGAGCCCGATGTGGTGGCGGGCAGCGAGCGCGGAAACGCTGCTGATCCCGGGGATGACCTCGAGGTCGAAGGGGACTCCCCGGGAGGCGACGTCGGCCAGGATCGGCAGGGTGCTGTCGAACAGGGCGGGATCACCCCAGACCAGGAAGGCCCCGGTCTCGTCGTCGCCCAGTTCAGTGGTGATCAGTTGCTCGTAGGCGTCGGCCCGGCGGCGGCGCCAGTCGGCCACCGCTTCGGCATACTCGCCCGCGGCTTCGCCGTTGCCGCCCGCGGTGCGGTCGCGTTCGGGGTCTGGCGCGTGCACCAGCCGGTACTCGTGGTCGCGGACGTAGCGATCGAGGATCTCCTGGCGCACGTCGAGCAGTTGCTGCTTGGCCGGTCCCTTGTCCAGCACGAAGAACACGTCCGCCCCGTTCAGGGCGTC
The DNA here is from genome assembly GCA_963833835.1 of uncultured Actinomycetes bacterium. Lineage (GTDB taxonomy): Bacteria > Actinomycetota > Actinomycetes > Streptosporangiales > Streptosporangiaceae > Bog-532. The sequence continues at coordinate 240,116 of CAWHZI010000017.1, read as the reverse complement.
CACCGCCTCCATCGTGACGTGCCGGGGATCGCCCGCGCCGATGCCGATGACCGCGATCTTCTTCATGGACCGCACCCTACGATGCAGTCGTGACCAAGCGTGTGCTGGTGCTGGGTGGCACCGGTGAGGCGCGGGACCTGGCGGCCCGCCTGGCGGACCGGCCCGGTACCGAGGTGATCAGCTCGCTGGCCGGCCGGACCAGCGACCCGGCGCGGCCGGCCGGGCGGACCCGCGTCGGTGGGTTCGGCGGCCCGGACGGGCTGGCGGCCTGGCTGACGGCCGAAGGCATCGGTGCGGTGGTCGACGCCACCCATCCCTTCGCCACCGCCATGACCGCGGCCGCGGTGGCCGCCACGCAGCGACTGGGCGTACCGCTGCTGGTGTTGCGCCGCCCGGGCTGGACCGCCAGGCCGGATGACGACTGGCGGCGGGTGGCGTCGCTGGCGGCCGCGGCCGCTGACCTGCCGGGCCAGCGGGTGTTCCTCACCGTCGGCCGCACCGAAGTGTCCGCCTTCGCCGCCGACGAGCAGCGCTGGTTCCTCATCCGGTCGGTGGGGGCTCCGGCTCCGCCGCTGCCCCCGCGAGCCCAGGTCGTGACGGCCCGCGGGCCGTTCGAGGTCGCGAACGAGACGGCCCTGATGCGCCGGCACGCGGTCGACGTCCTGGTCACCAGGGACAGTGGAGGCGCGCTCACCTCGGCCAAGCTGACCGCGGCCCGGCGGCTGGGCCTGCCGGTGGTGATGGTGGACCGGCCGCCCGCCCCGGACGCGCCCACCGTGGCCACAGCGGGGGAGGCAATAACGTGGCTAGAACAGTGCTAATCCGAATGGGGCTAATCCGAATGGGGCTAGTCCGAAGGGTTAAGGAGACAGTGCGATGGAACCGGTGACCGACGGGGGTTACGCGCTGGAACCGGTGGACGACCTCGATCCCGGGCGCGTCAGCGCGGTGCGCCGCATCTACGAGGACGGGTTCGCCCCGCACCTGCGGGCCGACTTCGCCTCGCTTACCTCCGGACGCGAGGACGACGAGAGCGCGCTGGCGCTGATGCAGGGCGGCGAGCCGCGCGGGTTCGTGATGCTCCGGCCGCTCGGGGGCACGGGCTGGATGTTCCTGCGGTACCTGGTGGCGGGCCAGCGCGGGCAGGGGCTGGGCGGGATCATGTGGGACCAGCTCATGGCCTGGCTGCACGACGCCGGCTATCCGCTGCTGGTGTGGGACGTCGAGGATCCGGACGAACCCGGCTGCGACCCGGCCGAGGTACAGATCAGAAACCGGCGGATCCGCTTCTACGAGCGGCACGAAGGCCACCTGCTGCCGGTCCAGGGTTACGGCAACCCGCACGACGACGGCAGTGTTAGCGACGACAGTGTTAGCGGTGGCAGCCAGCACTGGACGCCGATGCGGCTGATGGCCGCTGCAGTCGCCGACGCGGAGCTACCAGGGACGGCCGCCATCGTGGCCGCGGTGTACCGGTACCGCTGGCGGCTGGACCCCGATGATCCCCAGATCGCCGTGACCGAGATCACCGCGAACGAGGTTGTTGCGGCGGCGGGACCGGACCACGACCAGAAGGGCTCCTGACATGGTGGTCGATTACGAGCTGGCCGAGTCGGTGGCGTGGATTCACCTGAACCGGCCGGAACGGCTCAACGCGGTGGTGCCAGAACTCACGGCCGGCCTGGTCGCGGCGCTCGTCCGGGCCGGCCAGGACGGCGCGCGGGCGATCGTGCTGGCGGGCCGGGGCCGGGCGTTCTGCTCCGGGCACGACCTGAAGGAGCCGCTGCCACCGGAAAACGTGCTGGCCACCCGGTTGCGGGTGGAGCAGATCCAGGACGTGACCCGGGCCATCCGCCGGTTCACCGGCCCGGTCATCGCGGCCGTGCACGGCTACGCCCTGGGGGCGGGCTGTGAGTTCGCGCTCGGCTGCGACCTGGTGGTGGCAGCCGAGGACGCGCAGTTCGGATTCCCCGAGGTGTCGGTGGGCCTGAGCGTGACCGGCGGCATCTCCCGGCTGCTGCCGCTGCTGGTCGGGCCGGTCCGGGCCAAGGAACTGCTGCTGCTGGGCGAGCGGTTCGGCGCCGCCCGCGCGCTCGAGCTGGGACTGGTGAACCAGGTCGCTCCGGCAGGCGAGCACGAGAAGGTGGCGGCGGAGATCGCGGCCCGGCTGCGGGACCGGCCGGCGCTGGCCCTGGCCCTGGCCAAGCAGGCCCTGGACCGGGGCGCGGAGAGCGCGCTGGAGGAAGCGATGGCGGCCGAGGTCGACTTCGCCGCGCTGACCGTGGCCCCCGAGGGCGGGCGATGAGCGGTGAGCAGCCGGGCACCCAGCCGGCGGCACTGGCCGGTGCGGTCCGGGCCGCGGCCGAGCGGTGGCCCGACCGGGTGGCGTGGCGGTTCGACCCCGGCGAGACGCTGACCTTCGCCGACGTGGACCGCCTGACCACCGGCTACGCGCAGGCGCTGAGCGCCCGGGGTGTCCGGGCCGGTGACCGGGTGGCGCTGCTGCTGTCGAACGAGGCGGCGTTCCCGCTGACCTGGATCGCCCTGTCGCTGCTGAACGCGGCGGCGGTGCCGCTCAACGTCCGGTACCAGACCGCGGACGCGGAGCATGTGCTGCGCCAGGCCCACGTGTCCGCCATCGTGCACGGCGCCCAGTTCGGGCCGCTGCTGGCGCGGCTGCCGGCCGACCTGCCCGCGCTCGGCCGGGCGGTCCCGGCCACGGAGCTCGCGGGCTATGCCGCCCGGGCGGGCCGGGCCGACGGTTTGGGGCTTCCGGACCCGTCCGGGACGGCGAACATCCAGTTCACCTCGGGCACCACCGGCCGCCCCAAGGGCTGCGTGCTGCCGCACCCGTACTGGACCCGGCTGGGCGGGAGCCTGGTCAGCGAGTTTCCCTACCTCAGCGCGGACGACGTGATGCTGACCGCGCAGCCGTTCAGCTACATCGACCCGCAGTGGAACGTCGCCGCCGCGCTGCTGGCCGGCGCGGAGCTGGTGATCCTGGACGGGTTCCATCCGTCGACGTTCTGGGCCAAGGTACGCGAGCACCAGGTGACGTACTTCTACTGCCTCGGCGCGATGCCGGGGCTGCTGCTGCGCATGCCGCCCAGCCCGGAGGACCGCCGCCATCGGGTCCGGGTGGTGCAGTGCTCGGCGATCCCGCCCACCCTGCACGCCACGCTGGAGGAGCGCTGGGGCGTGCCCTGGTACGAGGCCTTCGGGATGACCGAGACCGGCGCCGACCTGCGCGTCACCGACGCCGACCACGACGAGCTGGTCGGCACCGGATGCCTGGGCGGCCCGGTCAGCTACCGGAAGGTGCAGATCGCCGGGGACGACGGCCAGCCGGTCCCGGCCGGGCGCACCGGGGAGATCACGCTGGCCGGCCCGGGCATGATGGACGGTTACGACGGCGACCCGGAGGCGACCGCGCGGGTGCTGCGCGACGGCTGGTTCCACACCGGCGACCTCGGCCGGATGGACGCCCAGGGCCGGGTCTATCACGCGGGCCGGATCAAGGACATGATCCGGCGCGGCGGGGAGAACGTGGCCGCGCGCGAGGTCGAGGAAGTGCTGCTGGCCCACCCGGGGATCAGGCTGGCCGCGGTCACCGCGGTCCCGGACGAGATCCGCGGCGAGGAGGTCAAGGCCTACTACGTGACCGGCGACAGCGCCGAGATCGGCCCGGCTGAGCTGGCCGCGTACTGCCGCGAGCGGCTGGCCAGCTTCAAGGTGCCGCGGTTCTGGCAGCCGGCCGGTGACCTGCCCCGCACGGACTCCGAGCGCGTGGTCAAGAAGCAGCTCGGCGAGCTGCCGGGGCCGGTCTTCGATACCGCCGACGGCACCTGGGCGGACAGCGCGGGTGGCGCATGAGCGCGCCGTTCTCCTGGCTCAGCCCGGTGTACTTCGACGAGCTCGACCTCAACGGCGTGCTGCACAACACAAGGTTCGCGGTGCACGTGGAGCGGGCCCAGTCCGCGCTGTTCGAACAGCTCGGCCTGGCCTGGACCAGCTACGCCGAGCGCGACCCGGATCTGCGCTACGTGGTCCGCACGCTCCACATCGAGTTCCTGGCGCCGCTGGAATCACCGGGCGCGCTGCTGGTCGAGCTGTCGGCCGGGAAGCTCGGCCGGACCAGCGCGACCTATGAGTTCCGCTGCGCCAATCCCGCCGACGGCCAGACGCTCGCGCACGGGCACCGGGTGATCGTGAAGATCGACGAAGCGGGCCGCCCGGCGCCGTGGAGCCCCTGGTACCGCGAGACGTTCCAGACGCTGGCCGAAGGCCGGCTGCCCGCCGATACCCCCGGAGGTGCCGGTGCCTGACTCAGCGGCCCAGGCCGACCTGCTGCTGGTCAACGCGAACGTGCTGACCATGGACCCGGCCCGGCCGCGGGCACGGTCGGTGGCGATCGCGGGCGGCCGGATCATCGCGCTCGACCCCGGCCCGGCCGACCTGCGGACGCGTGAGGTCGCGGACCTGGCCGGCGCGACCGTACTGCCCGGGTTCCATGACGCCCACAACCACATGGCCTGGTTCGGGCTGACGCTGAACGAAGCCGACCTGCGTCCCACCGTGACCAGGACGCTGGCCGACCTGTACGCGGCGGTCACGCGGCAGGCCGGGGCCACGGCCGAGGGCGACTGGGTCATCGGCGCCGGCTACGACCAGAACAAGCTGGGCGCGCACCCGGACCGGGACGGCCTGGACCGGGCCGCACCCGGGCGGCGGGTCTGGCTCCGGCACACCTCCGGGCACATGTGCGTGGTCAGCAGCGCGGTGCTGGCCGACCTCGGCCTGGCCGACCGGGCCGTCGACGTGCCCGGCGGCAAGGTGGTGACCGACGCCGCGGGCCGCCCGACCGGGCTGCTGCAGGAAACGGCGCAGGAACTCGTGGCCGACCTGGTCCGGCCCTACCCGGTGCCGGTCCTGGCCGAGGCCATCGACCGGGCCGGTGCGCAGTACCTGAGCGAGGGCATCACCAGCGTCACCGAGGCCGGCATCGGCGGCGGCTGGATCGGGCACACGCCGGTGGAACTGGCGGCCTACCAGGCCGCGCGGGACCGGGGCCAGCTGCGGGTCCGGGTCGAGCTGATGGTGGTCAGCGACGTGCTGCACCCGCTGGCGGCGGACCCCGGCGACGGCCTCGAACTGGGGCTGGACCTCGGCATCCGCACCGGCTTCGGTGACGACTGGCTGCGGATCGGCGCGATGAAGATCTTCACCGACGGGTCGCTGGTGGGGCGGACCGCCGCCATGCACGACGACTACGCCGGCCCGCCCGGCAACCGCGGTTACCTGCAGGCCGACGCAGCCGAGCTGACCGGCACGATCATCGCCGCGCACCGGTCGGGCTGGCAGGTGGCCGCGCACGCGATCGGTGACCGCGCCATCGACCTCGCCCTCGACGCCTACGCGGAGGCCCAGCGGCGATACCCGCGGGCGGACACCCGGCACCGCATCGAGCACTTCGCCCTGTCCCGCCCGGACCAGGTCCAGCGGGCGGCCGAGCTCGGTGTGATCGCGGTCCCGCAGGGCCGGTTCGCCAGCGAGCTCGGCGACGGCATGCTGGCCGCGATCGCGCCAGCGCGGCACGACTGGCTGTACCGGCAGCAGTCGCTGCTGGCGGCCGGGCTGACCTTGCCGGGCAGCTCGGACCGGCCGGTCGTGACCGGGGCGCCGCTGCTCGGGGTGCACGACATGGTGAACCGGCGCACCGCCGCCGGTGAGCCGTTCAATCCGGGCGAGGCGATCACCGCCGAGCAGGCCCTGCGCGCCTACACCAGCGGCTCGGCCTACGCCAGCCACGCCGAGCACCGCCGGGGCATGATCACCCCCGGCAAGCTGGCCGACCTCGTGGTGCTGTCGGAGGACCCAACCGCCGTCAGCCCGGATCGCATCGCCAGCCTCAGCGTGCTGGCCACGCTGGTGGACGGCGAAGCCCGATTCGACGCCACCGGCCATCTCGCCTGAGGCCGGTTCAGCTAGCCGGGGGCTCGGGGCTGGCCGGGTCGGCGCCCTGCTCCTTGGTCATGACCTGGTCCAGGTCGGGCGACTTGTGCAGGGCGTTGGCCAGCAGAACTATTCCGGTGGTGGTGATCGAGAGAATGGCCGCGTTCCATTTGAGGTCGTAATGAGCAATCGAGGTGAGCGGGGTGTCGGGCAGGGCAAAAGCCCAAGCCGCAACGCGATGGGCGCAATCAGCATCTCGAACACCGGAAACGAGAAGTCGTCGCCGGGCTGGCTCTTCGCCATCGCGAGCAGCAGCACGACCACCGGGTTGGCCGCGACGACGATACCGAGCAGGATCCAGCGGCTCTGGTACGAGGGAGCATGTCTCGACAGCGGTGCCAGCAAAGCGAGCAGCGCGACGTAAGCCGTGATCGTCTCGGTCGGAATCCAGCGCGTGATCTGATCGACGATGCCGGTCGAGATGCCCAGCGACTTGGCGGGACTGGTTTTTGTCCACGCCCTGCTGCAACTCCTGGTATCCACCATGGACGCAATGCTCATGACGAAATTCCTTCTGATCAACGAGGTCTGCCAGCAGGCTAGGGCACGTCAATGAATTGATGCTGGCCGACGGTTGATCTTCCGGGAGCCCGCGCACCTGGCGCTACGGCATCAGGGGCGGCGAAGTAGTGACCCTCGTCCAGGTCGGCGATCAGCCCCGGGCGGGTCGGCTGCCAGCCGAGGAGTTCGCGGGTGAGCGCGCCCGGCATCGTGATGTCCATCGTGATGAACGGGAAGGCCTTGAAGTGGTCCGCGGCCTGATCGGCCGGAAGGCTGACGGCCGGGATGCCCAGGTGACGGCCGATCGTCGCGGCGATCTCACGCACCTCGATGCCGTCCTCGGCCGCGCCGAACAGCTGTGACCCCGGCCGGGGCCTGGTCCAGCGCCAGCCGGAACAGCGCGGCGAGGTCGAGGGTGTGGACCGCGGGCCAGCGGTTGGTGCCCGCTTCGACGTAACCGGAGATGCCCTTGTCCCGGGCGATCCCGATCAGGGTGGGGAGGAAACCGATCTTGTCCTGCGAGCTGTGCGTGACCGGCGGGACCGCAACCAGGATGGTCCGGACGCCGCGATCGCTGAACCCGGCGATGGCCTGGGAGACGGCCGAGCGGGGATTGGACTCGATCGCCGCGTCGCGCCTGGCGTCACCGGTGGTGGGGGTCAGGCCGATCCCGACGAAGGTCTTACCCGGGCCGGCCAGGGCGTCGCCCAGGGCCTGCACGACGGCCAGGTCGGTGGCCACCGCCCCGCCGAAATCCCCGCCCATCATCATGGCGTGGTCGAACGCGAGGTGGATGACCGCGTCCGCGGCGGCCACGGCCCCGCGCAGCCCGTCCGGGTCGCTGAGGTCGCCCCGGTACACCTCGGCCCCCATGGCCTGCACGGCCGCGGCCGAGGCATCGGACCGGGCCAGGCCGGTGACCTCGTGCCCGGCCTGAATCAGCTCGGGGACCACGGCCGAGCCGATGTGACCGCTGGCGCCGGTGACGAAAACACGCATGGCAACTCCTGAGGATGTCGGCGTCCGTACGAGCCGGGCACCTGATGTGACTTGGTAACGTCACTCTAGCACCGTGACGTTACCGAGTCACATCAACTATCCTGTCCAGATGGCTCGATGGGAACCGAATACGCCGGAGCGGCTGGTGCGCGCCGCGCTCGACCTGTTCACCGAGCAGGGCTATGACGCCACCACCGTCAGCGAGATCGCCGAACGGGCCGGCGTGACCAAGATGACCTTCTTCCGGCACTTCCCGGACAAGCGGGAGGTGCTGTTCGCGGGCCAGGAGATCCACAGCCGTATCCTGGCCGACGCGATCGCCGCGGCACCTAGCCCGGCCACGCCGGTGCAGGCCGTCGGCGCGGCTCTCGACGCGCTCGCCGCCACCTTCACCGACGAGCGCCGCGAGTTCGCGGCCCGGCTGCTCCCGGTCATCGCGGCCCACAGCGAGCTGCGGGAACGCTCGGCGTTCAAGCACATCGGCCTGACCCAGGCCATGGGCGAGGCCCTGGAAAAGCGCGGCGTGCCGGAGCTGACCGCGAGCCTGGCCGCTGAGCTCGGCATGCGCGCCTTCGACCGGGCCTTCAGCCAGTGGGCCGATCCGGCCAGCCAGCCGACACTGCCCGACCTCACCCGCCAGTCCCTGGCTGAGCTCCGGGCCGCGACGGCCGCGCTGGGCTAGCGCCGCCTTCGTCGGCTAGAGGTTGCCCCCTCCGGGACCGGCGAACGGCGTGGTGGTGGCGAGCTCGGTGAAGCCCAGGCGCTGCAGGATGGGCCGGCTGTCGGGGGACGCGTCGACCTGCAGGTAGCGGTAACCCCGTTCCCGGGCCAGCCGGGCCCGGTAGGCGACCAGCGACCGGAACACGCCGCGGCCGCGCCAGGCCGGCAGGGTCCCGCCGCCCCACAAGCTGGCGAAGTCGCTACCGTCCGGGAAGTCCACCCGCCCGGCCGAGATCGCGATATCCCCCGCCATCGCGACCACGGCTTGGACCGGACGCGGCTGCAATTGCAGGGCCGCCGTGATGGCCGAGCCGGCCGCCGCGTGGTCACCGCCGAAGACCTCGTTGTGCACCCGCACCACGGCGGCCGCCCCGTCGGCCCCGGCGACCGGGACCAGGTCCACCCCGGCGGGCGGCCGGACCTCCAGGTCCAGCCGCGCGACTTCCGCCACCAGCAGCGTCTCCGCGGGCTCGGCGGCCAGGCCGGCCGCGGCCAGCCACCCGGGCAGATCGGCGGGCTGATCATAGGAGTAGTACTTCCACTCCCACGGACGGCCCAGATCGGTGAACCGGCGAACCTCAGCCGCGATCATTGCGCCGGCGCCGGCCGGGTCAAGGCCGGCGAGATCGGACCACAGCACACCGCTCCAGCCATCCCCGGCGGAAATGACCCGGGTGAGGTGTTCGTCCCGCTCGACCCGGGACCCCGGCTCGGCAGCTGGGTTACGGCGCAGCTGATCGTTGAACTTCGCCAGCACGGCAGCACGGTCCACCGCGACATTCCAGCACCCGATACGTCCGCCGGCCAACTAAATAACCGGGCCCGGCCGGCGGCGGGTCACAGCGTGGTGGTGATCTTGCTGCCGTACGCAAACGTGCCCGGGGTGGGCGAAGGCGCGCAGGGCCTCGGGCTGGGCCGCGATATCGCGTTCGAAGGGAGTCGGGTGGGTCGGGTTCATCTGCGGTCGCTCCAATACATGGTGTCTGATCGCGGAATCAGACTGCCGTGGCCTCGCTCACGGCGGTGCGGCAATAGGCCCAGGACTGCTCCACCACCTCTCGCAGGACGGCGGGGTCTGGGGTCGCGGCGGTCAGGAAATTATCAACTTGGCGCAGGCCGGCCCGGGTGAGCAGGGTCTTCTCGTTGGTGACCCACTGGCCCCGGGCGGCCAGCACCGCGTGGGCCGCCTGCGAAGCGGCCTGAGCGACCAGGCCAGCGGACTGCGCCAGCCGCCCGTACGGAGCGTGGTTCGCGTGCGCGTACCCGAACGTCCGGTCGGCTCGGTTCCACCACACGCCGGGCGCCCGCGCGCGCAGGGTCGCTGGGTAACGCGGGGTCGGCAGCTGGCCGCGCAGGACGTGCTTGACGGCCAGCTCGGCCAGGACCAGGTAGGACGGAATACCCGCGAGATGGAACATCAGCGGCTCGATCCGGAAACGGCCCTCGCTCGCCTCGGCCAGCTCGTGGTCGACGGTATCCAGGTCCCGGTAGTGGATGTCGCAGCGGCGCCCGTCGATCTCCAGCCACGCGCCGCCGTTGAAGACTCCGCCACCCCAGCCGCCGACCTCGGAAACCGCGCCGGGCCAGCCGATGTCCCGCAGCGTCTGCGGGTCGAAGTGACCCCGGTAGTAGAGGCTGAAGTCCCAGTCGCTGTCCGGCCGGTTCGTCCCCTCGGCCCGCGAGCCCCCGAGCGAGACCGCCCGCACTGTCGGCAAGCCCCCGAGTTGGTCGGCCACGTGGGCCAGGAAGGCGCCGTCGTCCATGCGTTACTCAGTCTGGTTGAACAGGTGGAACATGATGTGGTCCTGCCAGCGGCCGGCGATCTTCAGGTAGGCCGGTGCGATGGCGAAGGGCTGGAACCCGTTGCGGGCCAGGACCCGCTGGGATCCGGTGTTGTGCAGCAGGGTCTCGGCCTGGAGGCGGTGCAGGCCGAGCTGCTTGAACGCGACGCCGATTGCCTCGGCCACGGCCGCCGTGGCCAGGCCGCGGCCATTATGGGATTGGCTCACCCAGTAGCCGAGCGCGGCCGATTGAAAGGCGCCGCGGGTGACGCCGTTGATGCTGATGCGCCCGGCCAGACAGCCATCTTCGGCCACGATGGCCAGCGGCACCATTGCCTCCCGGGCATAGGCCTCGAGCGCTCGCCGCAGGCTGTCGCGCTGGCCCTCGACCGTGAAGTAGAGCTCGTCGTGCTGGGGCTCCCACGGGGCCAGGAACTCGCGATTCTCGCCCACGAGGGCGGTCAGCTCCTCGGCGTCGTCAACCGACAACAGCCTGGTGACGGCCATCTTGACCCCTCCACAATCTGACTCGATACCGAGGTAACGGCCTCGACCATACGGACCTTTGTTAAAAATAAAAATAGATTTAATAACGCACGACGGGACTGGCTCGCTCCTCGGATGAGGAGCTATTCGGCGCACAATGGGGACATGGCGTTAACCAGTCTGTCCGTAGCGTGGGAGGACGCGGTGGCCCTGGCCGAGCCGCGCACCGCCCGCCTCCGCATCAGGCTGACCCGCCGCCGGGGTGACAACCAGGAGGGCTAGCCGGATCAGCCACGCGGCTCAATCGGTGTCGGAGCCGCGGGGGAGGTTGAGGGTGGCCAGCAGGTCTTCGTGGAACTGGATCCAGACCAGGTGGCAGGAGTCGCGGTCGTAGGCGTCGATCCAGGCGCGGCGGCCGGCGTCGACGTGGACCAGGGCGGCGAAGTACCGGTCGGCGTAGCCGTGGAAGCGGGCCAAGGCGGCGGCCAGCTTGTCGCACAGCTGGCGGAACGCGTGGCCTACCGAGGTCAGGGTCTTCAGCACGCGTTCGTCCCAGGACCAGTCGCTGTGGTCGTTGAACGCCATGGGATCGACGCGGGTAGGACGGATCTGCCAGTCGGTGCACGCGGTGCTGAAGCGGCGGTTGAGCGGGCCGAAGGAGACGTGCGCGGCGGTGACGGCATCGCGGGCGCCGGCCCGGTCCAGTTCCGCGGCCAGGCGGCGCTCGACCTCGGCCTTGCCCGCCTCAGTGGTGGACCAGCCCGAGCTTTCGGCGAAGCTTGTGTGCCGGGCCCAGCCCCGGGCCTCGAAATCCAGCAGCGCCTCCTCGACCACGGTCAGGTTGAGGCCATAGCGGGCGGCGATCCGGCTGGCCCGGGGGAAACCGAGCACCCTGGCCCCGAGCAGGGCCAGATCCTCCGGTGCAGACACATAGGTCACGGGCTGCGCCGGTGTCCGGCCCGGCTGGTGGGCCCGTGTTCGACCCGGCCGGTCACCCGCTCGAAACGCTGCTGGGCGGCCTGGGCCGAGGCCAGCCCCATGGCCCGGGAGATCCGCGGCCAGGGCAGGCCGGACGACCGGGCCGTCAGGAGCAGCGCGGCCTCGATCTGGTCCGTCTCGGCCCGGGCCGCGGGCAACAGGGCCAAGGCGGCGAGCAGGGCCTGCTCGTCGAGGTCATCGCGGCCCGCGCGCCAGAGCGCGAAGCGGATCAGCTCGGCCGCCGGGGGCGGCTCGCTGGGGTGCCGCCACGGCGGGCGGGGCAACTCGGAGGCGCCATCGGCCAGCAGCTCCCGGCGGGCGTCGGCCTCCCGGGCCGCGTGCTGGTGATCAGGGTGATAGTCAGGCACACCGTCACCCTCACCCGCCAACACCTTGTTGTCAACAAGTTGTTGAGGCATGGGAAGATCAGGAAGAGTACGGCTGGCCACCGATTCGAAGGGATGTTCCCGATGGCGTCGAGTACCTTCACGTACCCGTCGGAAGACGGAGCTCAGATCATGGCGTACCGGTGGGATCCGCCGGGTGCGCCGCGGGCTGTGGTCCAGCTGACGCACGGCATGGGCGAGCACGTCCAGCGGTACGAGCACGTCGCGCGGGCGCTGAACGACGCCGGGTACGTCGTGTACGGGCAGGACCACCGCGGGCACGGGGCCAGTGTCATCGGTGAGCCCGGGCAGCTCGGGGACGGCGGCTGGCCGGCGCTGGTGGATGACATCGGCGGGCTCAGTGCCCGGATCCGGGACGAGCAGCCCGGGCTGCCGCTGGTGCTGCTCGGGCACAGCATGGGCTCGTTCGCGGTCCAGCAGTACCTGCTCCGCCACAGCTGGGAGGTGGACGCGGCGGTCCTGACCGGCACCGCGGTCATCGACCTGCTCGAGCCCGCGCTCGACCTGGACCAGCCGCTGGACCTGGCCATGTTCAACGCCCCGTTCGCGCCGGCCCGGACCGACTACGACTGGCTGACCCGGGACGAGGCCATCGTGGACGCCTACGTCGCCGACCCGCTGTGCGGTTTCGGCCTGGACCCCGACTCGGCCAAGCAGATGTTCGAGGGCGCGCGGGCGCTGGCCGACCCGGAGGAGGTGGCGCAGATCCGCCCCGACCTGCCCGTCTACATCGCGGCCGGGGAACTGGACCCGGTCAACGGCGGGCTCACGTTGCTGACCCCGCTGGCCGACCGGCTCAAGCAGGCCGGCCTGACCGACGTCACCGTGGTCACCTACCCGAACGCGCGGCACGAGATCCTCAACGAGACCAACCGGGACGAGGTCATCGGTGCCCTGATCAGCTGGCTCGACCGGGTGGCCGGCTAGCCGCCGTCAACCGGCGCGATGGACCCGGCGCGCGTCGTCAGCTGGCTTGGCGAGCACCGCCGGCCAGCAGCGAGCGGATGATCCGCTGGTGACTGGGCACGACCCGCGGCCACAGGACTCGCGCGTACCGGCTCTGCTGGTGGACGAACGTGGCGAACAGCAGCCCGTCCGGCTGACGCAGGAACAGCAGCTCGGCGGGCAGCCCCACGAGGGAGTCCACGCCGAGGAGCACCAAGTCCGGGGTGCTGCGGCGGATCCGCCAGCCGAGGATACGGCCGCCGGGCGGCCGGACCCCGAGCCGCAGTCCGAGCAGGGTCCAGCCCACCACCAGCTTGAGGCGCACCGGCCGCGGGGCCCGGTCCAGTACGGTGCGGGCCCACTGCTCCGGCGTGCGCTCGCTGGCCGCCGGGCCGGTCACGGTGAACGCGTCCGCATAGTCGACGCCAGGCAGCGTGCTCAGCGCGCGGACCTGTGGCGACGGGTCGAGCTGGCGCACCTGGGCTGATGTCCCGGACGGTGACTGGGGAAGCGGCGTCACGGCCTGGCCTTCCGACATACAGGGCTGTATGGATGGAGGCTAACACGCGCCATTCAGCCGAAGTTGAGGGCGGGCGGCTCAGAAGGTGACGGTCATGCCGCCGTCGACCGCGAGGACCTGGCCGGTGATGTAGGAGGCGGAGGCACTGGCCAGGAACACGACGGCGCCGGCGATCTCCTCGGGGCGGCCCCAGCGGCCGAGCGCGGTGCGCATCCGCAGCCGTTCCTGCCACACGGGGTCGGCGGCCAGCGCGGCGTTGGTCTCGGTGGCGAAGCTGCCTGGCGCGATGGCGTTGACGGTGATGCCGTGCGGGCCCAGTTCGGCGGCCAGCGAGCGGGTGAGGCCGTCCAGGCCGGCCTTGGCCACCGGGTAGGCCACGTCCCCGAGCCGGCCCAGGTGAGCCAGCACCGAGGAAACGTTGATGATCCGTCCCGGCAGGCCGCGGCGGATCAGGTCCTGGGCCACGTACCGGCTGATCCGGTACGCGGAGATCACGTGCGTGTCGACCATCCGGGCCAGATCCGCGGTGGTGACCGCGTCCAGCCCGCGACGGTCACGCTGCCCGACGTTGTTGACCAGGATGTCGACGGGACCGCTGACCTCGAGCAGGGACTCAAGGGCCGCCGTGGTGGCGTCGGCGTCGGTGACATCGAACGGGCAGGCGACCGTCTTGAGGCCCTCGTCGGCCAGCAGCTGGGCGGCCTGGCCGAGGCGGGCGGGATCGCGCCCGTTCAGCACGACCCGGGCACCCGCGGCGGCCAGCCCGCGGGCCATCTCCAGGCCCAGTCCCCGGGCCGAGCCGGTGATCAGCGCGGTGTGCCCGGTAAGGGCGAACACCGGGGTCGGCGGCATCTGGCCCGCAGGTCAGGCGGGCTGGGTGGCCGGGGCGCGCAGCTGGTGCAGCGCGGACTCGACCCGGACGAGCTCGTCCAGCATGGTGTCGGCGGCCTGGTTCAGCAGGTCGGTGGCCTCGAACTTGCCGTCCTTGATCAGCTGGGCGTGGAACGGGATGTTCACGCTGTCGAACACCGGGGTCATGCGCAGCGTGGTCACGACCTGCTTGAGCTGCTGGACGGCGCGGGTACCGGCGGCCACGCCGCCATAGGAGACGAAGCCGGCCGGCTTGTCCCGCCACTCGCGGTGCAGGAAGTCGATGGCGTTCTTGAGCGCCGCGGGATAGCCGTAGTTGTACTCGGGGGTCACGAAGACCACCGCGTCGGCCCGGTCGACGATCGCGCTCCAGTCCTTGGTGTGCTGCTTGGTGTACTGCCCGAGCCGCGGGTGGTTCGGCTCGTCGAGCAGCGGCAGCCCGATCTCGGCCAGGTCGGCGACCTCGACGTCGAATCCGGCGTGGGTCCGGGCCCGGTCGGCAAACCATTCGGCGATCGGCTGGCCGGCGCGGCCTGGGCGGGTCGAACCAACGATGATCGTGAGCGTGGGCATGATTCCTTGAACTCCTGTTTCAGTGGTGATCGTTAGGTGAGTGGCGGCTGGTCAGAGCATCCCCAGGCGGGCGATGGGCTCGACCAGCTCACGTTCTTCGTAGGACAAGTGGGAGCGCAGGCTGTCGCTGAGCAGGTCCGCGGCGGCGCGCAGGCCGGACAGCGCGGCGTCCCGGTCGTCGGTGGAGACGAACGCGACCAGTGCGCGGTCGACACCGTCCAGCACGTCGTGGATGACCCGGTGCTCGGCCTGCAGTCGCTCGATGACCGGGGCCAGCCGCGGGTCGCGCTGCCGTAGCTGCGGGAACAGCGATTGGTCCTCGAGGGTGTGGTGCATGGTGACGACCCGGCAGTAGGACTCGCAGTACGTGCCCAGGGTCCAGTTGTTCTGCCGCATCGTCATCTCGTTGAGGTGCGACCGCGCGGTCGCGGCGTTCATCGTACCCGCCGCCACCTGGTCAATCAGGTCGAAGATCTGGTCGAGCTCGGCCCGCAGCGCGTTGTGGACCTCGATCAGTTGGCCGCCGTCGGCCTGCTCCTGGGCGGTGTAGGCCCGGGCCGGGTCACGGGCCGGGCCGGTGGGCCGGTCCGCTTCGTCCCACACCCGGGTGGTGCTGCGGCGGACCCCGTCGTCGGGGGTGGGCACGAGCGCGAACGCACCGCTGGTGGCAGCCGACGGCGCCGACGCACCGGTAGTGACTGTTGTGATTTCTGGGTCTGAAGTGGTTGATGTGCCGCGTGGGACGACCGGAGCGGTGGCGCGCTCGGCCGCGACCAGGTCGCGGACGGCGGGCGCGACCTCGGCCGCGAACCGGCTCAGGTCGTCCGGGTCGTCGGCGGCCACGATGAACGTGCTGATCCCGTCGGACAGGGCCAGGTCGGCCAGCTCCTCGGCCCACTGCTCGGCCGGGCCGTCCAGCGGGCCCCGGCTGACCGGGCGGAACTGGCCCGAGACGTTGAGCAGCCGGCGGATCTGGTCCGGGGACCGCCCGGCCTGCTGGGCCGCCTCGTCGATGATCTTGTTCCCCGCGGCCAGGTCACCGGGCTGCAGGTAGCCGAGCGAGGGCAGCCAGCCGTCGGCCGCACGCCCGGTCAGGGCGAGCATGCCCGGCTTGTAGGCGCCGAGCCAGATACCCACGTCGTGCGCGGGCGCCGGACCGCGCTTAGCCCCGTTCACCTGGTAGAACTCGCCGTTGAGACGGACCCCGCCGCGCTGGTCCGCGGCCCAGGTCTGGCGGATGATCCCGATGGCCTCCTCCAGCGCCTGCCGGGCCTGGCCGGGACGGAGCCGGCGACCGCCCATGGCCTCGATCGCGTCCCAGAACGCGCCGGCGCCCAGGCCGAGCTCAGCCCGGCCGCCGCTGAGCAGGTCCAGGCTGGCCGCCGACCGGGCCAGCACGCCCGGCGGGCGCAGCGGCAGGTTGGTCACGTTGGCCGCGAGCCGGACCCGGCTGGTCCGGGCGGCGACGTAGCTGAGCAGCGTCCAGGTGTCCAGGAACGCGGGCTGGTAGGGGTGGTCCTGGAAGGTCACCAGGTCCAGCCCGGTCTGCTCGGACAGCACGGCGAGCCCGACGGTCCGCTCCGGGTCGGCCGCGGCCGGGGTGATGAACGACCCGAACAGCAGCGGGTGGCCGTAGTCAGTCATGACCGGCCGTCGGCGTGATGCGCGTGCTCATCGTCGCTCCTGGTGCGTCGAGGGTCTCCTGCGGCCAACTGCTGCCATCCAGATATTATGCCCGACAGATTATTTGAGAAGCAGAATATCTGTGATGCTGCGCTATCCTAACGGCATGGCAGAACGGCAGCCGGATCCGGGTTCACCCGGCAACCTTCAGGGCGACCTGGGCTGGATGCTGGGCGTGGTGTTCCGGGCATACGTGAAGGCGTCCGACCATGCGCTGCGTGACCTGCCCGGCGGCCCGCGCGGATATCAGATCCTGACCGCCGCGGTCGGTGAGCCGCCGCGCAATCAGGGCGCGATCGCCGAGGACCTCGGCATCGACCGCACCGTACTGACCTATCTGATCGACGACCTGGAACGGCTGAACCTGGTGGCCCGGCGGCCGGACCCAGCCGACCGGCGCAGCCGGCTGGTGGCCGCCACCGACCGGGGCCGCGCCACCTGGCGGCAGCTGCAGGAGGAGTTGCGCCGGGTCGAGGCGCACGTGCTCAGCCCGCTGTCGGACACCGGCACCTCCGCGTTCCTGGCCCTGCTGAGCCAGGTGGCCTGCCGGGCGCAGAGCCTCGATCCGCTCGGCAACCTGTGCGAAGTCGCCCAGCAGGTCAAGTCGGACGAGGCCGCGAGGCCGGTGGCGGCGGGCTAGAGGCCGCGCACCGTACGGACCACAGCGGCGTGCTCGCGCATGGTCTCGGTGCCGTCCGCGCCGGGCTGGCGGCCGAAACCGCAGTACATGGCGACGCCGAAGTCGTCCAGGTAGCGGGACGCGGTGTCGTGGCGGCGGCGCAGGCCCGCAGCGCCGTCGATGGGCAGCACGATGCCGAGGAAGACCCGCGCGTCACCCGGTTCCAGGTCGACCAGCGGGCGGAAGAAGGCGCGGTCCTCGCTGCGCAGGTAACGGGGGCCGGCCAGGTGCAGCCAGTCCACCGTCCGGCCCGAGTTCGCGACCGCGAAGTTGGCCATCCGGACCAGCAGGCCCAGGTCCCGGGCCTCGTAC
This sequence comes from uncultured Actinomycetes bacterium, assembly GCA_963833835.1. Lineage (GTDB taxonomy): Bacteria > Actinomycetota > Actinomycetes > Streptosporangiales > Streptosporangiaceae > Bog-532. Next base: position 222,650 of record CAWHZI010000017.1, on the reverse strand, counting down.
ATGGGCCACTCCGGGAACGTGCCGTAACACAGGTGGTAGCCGACCAGGGTCTGCTCGGGGATCAGCCGGGTCAGCCGGGTGACGGGTCCGGCGAACCGTTCCCAGGCCCCCTCGGGGGTCCAGGCCAGCACGCCCTCCAGGTCCTGGGTCTCGTAGGCCATGTCCCACTGGATGGCCAGGTCCTCCGGCGGGATGGCCGCGGTCAGCCGGGCCAGCTCCCGGCCCACCAGGTCCTCGAAGGCCCGGGCCGCGACCGGGTAGTCGGCGGCGAAGTCGGCCTTGAACGCGTTCAGCGCGCTGGCCGGGAACGGCAGGCCGACCTGGAAACGCAGGTGCCGGGGGATCACGCCGTCCGCCCGCAGCGCGGTGAACACCTGGTAACCCGCGATCGCGTCATCGATGCGGGGCCAGGTATCCCAGTGCAGCTGGGAGGTCCCGGGCCGGATGCCGAACACCGGGGTCTCGTAGGCGTGGCGCGGCAGCCCGGTGGGTGACTCGGTCTCCTGGACCACGACTACCCCGGGGTTCGGGCGGGCCAGGCGTTCCCGCTCGTAGCTGACCCACCCGGCCCGCGGGCCGGTCTCGCCGTCCGGCAGCGCGAACACCAGGTCACCGAAGAACCCGGCGGCCGAGCGCAAGGCCGATTCGGTCGAGTCCGCGGGCAGGCTTCCGACCAGCAGCAGTTCGCTGTCCACGCGCCGCGCCATCGCGGGCTCCTTTCATCGATGTGATCGTCGCGTCCATCCTGGCATCACGGACTGGCCCACGAAACTGAGGGCTAAGTGGCTCAGGCTTGCGGGCCACCGGCTGGCTACCGTGGGTCCATGCGTATCGTCATCGCCGGCGGGACCGGCGTACTGGGACAGCGGATCGTGCCGTTGCTGCTCGATCAGGGACACCGGGTCACCATCTTGGCCCGGCGGCCCGAAAAGGCCAGGCCGCTGGCGGCGCTGGGGGCCGAGGTCGCGGCGGGCGACGTCTTCGACGCGGAGCGGGTGCGGCAGGTCGTGGTCGCGGCCGCCCCTGAGGTGGTCATGCATCAGCTGACCGACCTGGCGGGCGGGGTCGGGCCGGGCAACGCCGAGGTGCGCCGGGCCGGTACCAGGAACCTGGTCGACGCGGCCCGGGCGGCGGGCGCCCGGCGGTTTATCGTGCAGAGCATCGCCTGGGCTTATCGGGGCGGCGACGAGCCCGCGGACGAGGCCACCCCGCTGGACACCGGGGCGGCCGACGCGACCCGGCGGGACACCGTGGACGCCATCCGCGTGATGGAGCAGGCCGCCCGCGAGCTGCCCGAGCCGGTCATCCTGCGCAACGGGCTGCTCTACGGTCCCGGCACCTGGTACTGGGCGGCCGGGGCGGTGGCTAAGTCGGCGAGGGCGGGCCAGCTCCGCGGCACGGGCGAGGTCAGCAGCTTTGTGCACGTCGACGACGCCGCGGCGGCGGCGGTGGCCGCGCTGGACTGGCCGCCGGGCGCGGTCAACGTGGTGGACGACGAGCCTGCCGCAGCCTCGGTGTGGGTGCCGGTGTTCTGCGCGGCCGTCGGGGCCCCGACCCCAGCCCCAATCCCAGCCCCGGCCCCGGCCCGGGACGCCGCACTGGCCGGGGGCACCGCGCCGGGGCGGCCCCGTTACGCGCGCGGGGCGAGCAACCGGTACGCGCGGCAGGAGCTCGGCTGGAAACTGGCCTGGCCCAGCTGGCGCGACGGCTGGGCCGAGCTTACACATGAGCACCTGCAAGAACGTTAAACCACGTTGGTCACAAAGCTTGGCCGGCCGCGTTGGTCACAAAGCTTGGCCGGCCAGCCCTGCGCTCATATGAGGAAGTGGCCCGGCTCGCCGCCGCCGCCTTCGGCGCCGACTCCAGCTGATCCAGGGTCCCGCGGGTCCGGTCGCCGTGAAATCATGAGCGCCATGCCAGATGGGACGGACAGCGAGATCCCCGAGCACCGGCCTGGGCGGCCCGGAAGACAGCTGCGGGACGGGGTGGAGCGGACGCTGACCGCGTCGCTATGGCTGGCGTTCGTGCCGGTGGTGTTCCTGCTGGTGGCCACCCTGATCGCGTATGTCTATGGGGTGGCCGTTCTCATCAACGCGATGGACGCCATGATCGCCCATCCGTTTCCGGTCGGCCATCACGTCGGGTCGCTGCTGCTGGACATCGACCTTTTCCTGATCGGTTCCACCGCCCTGGTTTCGGCGATCGGCTTCTACGAGCTGTTCATCGGGGACATCCGTGTCGACGGTGTAGACCGGCTGCCCGGCTGGCTGGCCATGCACGACCTGAACGATCTGAAGAACCGGATCGCCTCGATGATCGTGCTGGTGCTGGCGGTCGCGTTCGCCGAAGAAGCGGTGGACTCGCCCGAAGCCCTGCACCTGCTGGAATTCGGCGCCGGGATCACCGCGGTCATCCTCGGGCTGGTGATCTTCCTGCGCTGGGGCAACCATGCGGGCCCCAGCGACCATGCGGGCCCCAGCGACGGATCGTCCGGGGACCCTTACAAGTAGTCCCGGCGCCGCAGCCACAGCAGGGTGGCCCAGCCCCAGATCGGCGGCAGGTACGAGGTGAACAGGCGCTGGATGAAGACCGCCGCGGTGGCGTCGGCTTCGCTGACGCCGGCCGCCGTGAGGCCGAGGATGATGCCCGCTTCCACTACGCCGATGCCGCCCGGTGAGGGAGCGACCGCCCCGATCATCGCGGCCAGGGTGATGACCACGATCAGCGTGGGCAGCCGGAGGTGGTCACCGAAGGCCCGCAGCGACACCGACAACGCCATGGCGACCAGCAGTTCCGCGGCGAACGAGCCCCCGACCAGCAGCACCAGCTTGCGCGGGGAACTGGCGACCTGAGCCAGGTTGGACCAGACGTCCCGCAGCCGGGGCAGCAGCTTACTGGCCGCCAGCCGGCGGAACCGGGGCACCCCCAGGACCAGGCCAGCCACGATCGCCACCACGACCACGACGGCCAGGATGACCCAGACCAGCTTGCTGTTCCCGCCGGACTCGGGGGTGATCTGCACGTCGATGGATCCCCAGGCGAACGGCAGCGACGCGATGAGGAGCACCCCCGTCGCGAGCCAGCTGGCGACGGTCATGATCGCGCCCGAACTGAGCGCCACCGTGCTGTCATAGCCCTGCTTCTGGTAGAAGCGGACCCGGGTGGCGAAGACCGCGGCGCTACCACCGGCCAGCGCACTGAACGCGTTGGCGACCTCGACGGCCACCGCCCGGCCGAACGGCAGCGGCCCGGCCACGCTGCCGATTCCCTCGACGGCCGAGGCCACATAGGCCAGCTGGGCCAGGACCAGCGCCATGATGACCCAGAGCCACTCCGCCCCGATGACGGTGTCGAACGATTGGGACACGTCGATGAGCACGCCGATCAGGGCCCACCCGCCGATCAGCGAGCCGGCCACCATGATCAGCGTCGCCCAGCTCACCCGGCGGGGCTGGACCAGCTCTGGCTGATCGATCGAGGCCGCCTGGGCGGCCTGCTGGCGCACCTCTTCCAGCAGCTTCGGCTGGGCCCGCAGGCTCCGGCCCACGGCCGGGTCCAGGGCCGGCTTGTGCAGATGCCGCAGAACGCTCCCGAGCACCTCCGGCGTCAGGCTCCGGGCCGCGCTGGCCGCGGCCCGCTCGGCTCCGACCGCCACCGCGGTCGCGGCCAGCGCGCCAGCCAGGTCGCGGTCGACCTGGTCCGCCGAGGCACTGGCGATGCCGTTGCGGAAATCGGTCAGCGCCACGGTCTGCGCCGTCGCGTCGACGAGCACGGTCTCACCGCTGATGGCGCCGTGGGCGATCCGGGCGCGGCGCAGGCTGAGCAGCTGGCGGTACAGGTCCGCGAGGGCCGCGTCGCTTACGGCCGCGGCGTCGGTATCGGCCAGGGCCGAACCGGCCGGCGGCCGGACCACCAGCAGCGCGTCCCCGGACGGGCCGGCCGTCCCCGCCTCGACCACCTCGGGCACAGTCACGCCCGCCTGGGCGGCCCGGAAGGTCAGGAAAGCCTCGTGCTCAACCTGCTGCAGCCGGGTAACGGCCAGACTCGGTCCGGAGTCCCGGTACAGCACGAACCGGCCCGCCTTGGTCAGCAGCCGCGCGTCGGCCGCGTCCCGGCCGTAGACCGATACGTCCAGGCGGCCGGCTGATCCGCCGGCGCCAGTCTCGGTGGCCTGGTATTTCGCGACCCCCCACACCTGCCGGGCCACCGGGTGCACGCCATCGGTACCGATGCCGAGGCCGGCCAGCAGCACGCGCACGTCGGCGATGGACGGCAGGCCGAGCGGTGAGCCGAAGACCAGCCGGACCACCGCCGTCGCTCCCCAGCCGATGACCAGGCTGCCGACGACATTGAGCGGCAGCCCGTGACCCCCGACCACGCAGGCCAGGGCGACCAGAGTGATGAAGATTTCGATGATGCGCTGCAGGCTGCGTCCCAGGTACGGCAGGGTCGCCGTGGCCACCGCCGCGAACAGCGCGATCTGCAACACCGGGAAGCTGAGTACGTAGCTCCCGATCATCACCCCGGAAGACCGGCCACCGCTGCTACCGAGCCCTACCACCAGCAGGCCGCTGATCACGGCCGCAATCGCGGCGCTCAGCCCGATGTCGCGCGCGATCACCCAGCGGCGGGCGAGCACGGCCGCGACCAGGAGCACGGCGATGACGCCGAACGAGCCGGCCTGGTACACCACCGTCACGAGCCAGGTGATGCTCCGCGGCGGCGGATGGACGACCTGGACGATCGCCCGGTCAACGCGCGAGTCGAAGTGGATGACCAGCAGGCAGCAGAGCAGGGCCAGCGCCGCACTGGCCAACCGCAGCCCGTCACTCCCCCGGCGCCGCCGCTGCCCGTCGCCCACCGGGGCGAAGAAGGCCGACCGCCAGCGGGACCAGAACTGCTGTTCCGGCCGGGCCGGGGTGGTCACGGCGTCCTCTTCGCGCGCCCTAGCCGGTAGCGGCTGACCGGCCCGGGCGCCAGGATCTACGGCCATGGCCGCCCCGTCACGGCTGGGCCGCCGGGATGTCCGCGCCGAACCACGCCAGGGCGGCCACGGTCAGAGCCTCGACGCCGGTGCTCAGCGTGGGTTCGATGACCGGGGCGAAATGCGGCGAGTGATTGCCCGGCAGGGTGTCGAGCTTCCCGTCGCGCAGGGCCGGGCCGGCCGTTTCGGCGTCGAGGCCGCCCCAGAACCAGAACACGGTGGGCACACCGGCCGCGTCCCCGAAGACACCGACGTCTTCGCTGGCGTTGACCAGCGGCATGGGCAGCAGGCGCTGTTCGCCGAAGTGCCTGCTGAACGCGGTAATCGTGGTCGCGGTCGCCGCCGGATCGCTGACCAGCAGGGGGGCGCTCACGTTCCAGTCGATTTCGGGCGGGCGCGGTGCCTCGCTGGCCGCGACCTCGGCCTGGATGATGCGCTCGATGGCCCGGCGGATGACGTCCCGGGTCGGCTGGGAGTAGGACCTGATGTTGATGCCCAGCTCGGCCGTGTCCGGGATGATGTTGTCCTTGGTCCCGGCCTGCAGCCGCCCGACCGTGACCACCGCGGGCTCACTGGGCGGGACATTCCGCGCCACGATCCCCTGCAGCCTGGTCACCACGTGGGCGGCCATCAGGACCGGGTCGACGGTGGATTCCGGCCGTGATCCGTGACCGCCCCGGCCGTACAGGATGACCTGCACGGAGTCAGCCGCCGCCATGACCGGCCCGCTGGCGTACCCGATCAGGCCGGCCGGAAGCGGGCTCACGTGCTGGCCCATCACCACATCCGGCCGGGCGAACCGCTCGAACAGCCCATCTTCAACCATGTCCCTGGCTCCACGGGCCAGTTCCTCGGCGGGCTGGAACACGGCCAGCAGCGTCCCCGACCAGGTGCTGGCGGCCCGGGCCAGCAGGGCGGCGGCGCCGAGTAGGGCGGTGGCGTGCATGTCATGGCCGCACGCGTGCATCACCGGCACTTCGCGGCCATCCTCGCCGGTCTGCCGGAGCGTGCTCGCGTACGGCAGGCCGGTCTGCTCCTGGACTGGAAGGGCGTCAATGTCGGCGCGCAGCATGACGACCGGGCCGTCGCCGTTGCGCAGCAGCCCGACCACTCCCGTGCCCCCGACCTGCGCGGTGACCTCGAACCCTAGGGGCCGCAAGGCCTGGGCCACGCGCTGGGCGGTGCGGTGCTCCTGCAGCGACAGTTCGGGATGGGCGTGCAGGTCCCGATAAAAGTCGGCGAGAGCCGGCCTCAGCTCGCCGAGACCGGACCACACGGTGTCCGTCATGAGACTGGTTCCCTGTCACGAGGAACTGGGCACGGGGGTGGGGGTAGAGGCGGGGCAGCGGTTCCCGATGGCCGACAGCAGCCGCCCGGTGGCGGCGACGACACTGGCCTTGGCGGCGGCGACGGTGGACCGGCCACCGTTGGAGGGGGGCGCCGAAGCGTCACTGCTGGCGGCGGACTGCAGCCGGTCCAGTTGCGTCTTCAAGGCGGCGATCTGGCTGCTCCACTCGGTTTGGCCGGAGACGGTGTTACTGAGATCGGTCAGGGCGGTCTGCATGGCTCTCGTTACGGCCTGGATCTCGCTGATCGGTGCCTGGCCGATGCTGGTCGCGACGATGCTGCTCAGGGCGTGGCGGACCGAGTTTACCTCCTGGCACACGGTCAGCACGGGCGCAGGCCGGGCTGACGCCGATGCGGCCGATGATGCGGATGCGCGGGCCGACGCGCTCCCGCTGCCACTGGAAGATCCGCCACCGGAGCTGCAGGCGGCCAAGACCAGGGTGGCGGCGGCGGCCATTGCGGCCACCGACCCTTTCGTCAACACCGCTCGGCTCATGTCAAAGCAGCTTGTCGATTCCGGCCACCGTGTGCCTCACCCGACAGGGATGAATTTGGCGGCGATGAGTGTGGCGATACCGGAGGCGGACAGGCGTAGGCGATAGCCCGGCGGCCAGCGGCGCCCAGTAGGAAGCGAGGCGGTAGGTCAGTGTGCTCGGCGGCCGCGCCGGAGTTGACGTCGGCCAGGACCAGCAGCCCGGTCAGGCTCGCCTCCACGATCCCCAGGCCGCCGGGGGTGATCGGGATCATCCCGATGATGCCGGCGATCGCGTACACCACCAGGATCAGGCCGCGAGCCAGGCTCCCGGTGGCGCGCAGCGCGGCCAGCAGGCACAGGTAGTCGATGAACAGCCGGCCTGCGGACAGCAGCGACGCCTTCCACCACTGCTGGCCGAGGGTGGCCCGGATCTCGTCACGCTGAGCCACCAAGGTGGCGTCCAGCCCGGTTACCGGAGTCCCCTCCGGCGCACCCAGTTGATCACGACCTGCACCACCCGGCCGGTCCAGCGCAGCGGGGCGTCGTAGATGAGGACGGTCGCCCCGAACGCGGCGAAGACGACGAACCCGGCCGCGCCCAGGTAGGCCGCGTTGGCCAGTCCCCGGCTGACCGGCACGCCGATCAGGATGACCGGGAGGGCCAGGACCGGCAGGGCCAGCAGTCCGCCACGCCGCAACGAAAACGCAGCCAGGCCACCGACGGTCGCGTCGCGTCGCCGAGGCTCACGGCCAGCATCCGGAACTGCACAGCGGCGCCGACGTCCACACCCCCGGGCATGATGAGGGTGACGCGTTCCCCGCCAGCTGCGACGTGACGACCGGGAACCAGGCTCGGGTCCGCAGGGCCAGCCGCTGCAGGGCGAACGTGCACGTGAAGTGGGCCGCTTCGGCTGCGATCGCTACCGCCAGCCACCAGAAGTTCAGGGTGGACAGCTTCGGCCACGAGGCGAACACTTCGGTGATCGCCGGAAGACCAGGTAGATGGCGATACCAGCGACGAGGACCGTCGCCGCCCGCTTGGCCACTGTCTTCCAGGCCAGTGGGTGCGACTTCTCGCGTTCGATCCGCCCAGGCCGGTCTCGGTGGGTCCGGTCTCGGCGGGCCCAGGCTCGTGGGCCCAGCTCGGTCAGCCCGCCAGCGGCGGGCTGATGGCCCCTCACCCCCTCAGGGTCAGTTGGCCGGCTCGCGTCCAGCATCACGGCATCAGGGGGCGTCATCTGGCGCGGCATCGACGGCGCCGGCCACGATGGCCTTGACCAGCTGTGCGTGGTCCCGCTCGTTCTGGTCGGCGTAGGCCTCGGCGAACCGGCTGACCGCGGTGCCGAACACAGCACCTTTGCCGAGGTAGCCGTCGATGGCCACCGGATCCCCGGTCCGGGCGTGCGCTCGGGCCAGGGCCTCACCGCACGCGGTGCCGAACGCGGCGAGCCGGGGAGCGATCAGCTCCGTTTTCGGGAATGATCTTCATGTCGCGGAACTGCCGCACGTAGTAGTCCCGGCCATGCATCGAGCCCCAGCCGACGAAGATGTCGGTGGCGCTCTGGATCAGCCGCTTGCCGCGGATCACCCGCGCGCCGTGGCTGCCGCCCTCACCGGCCGGAGAGGAAGGCTCGTACACCGAGGGTCCAGCCTGTTTGAGCTGGAGGAACAACGGATCGGCGCCGCTACGGCCTTCCAGCAGCACCAGATAGACGCGCATCCCGACGCTTCCCACCCCGACCACCTGACGGACCACGTCGACGAGGGTGAACCGGTCGAACAGAGCCCGGCGGTCGTCCTGCAGGCTGAGCCGGTAATCGGCCAGCAGGTGGCTGACGATGTCGGCTTGTTCCTGGTCGTCGAGGGTGATGCGGATCGGCGGATCTTCGGTGATGCGGGGCCGTCCCTGCGCCATCGTCGTCAGCTTGGCCAGGGCCCCGCGGCTGGTCCGGCGTTGCCGCTTCTTTTCGATGTGGACCGAGACACGGCCCTGGTCGGCCGGTTCGAAGTAGCCGATCAGGCTGTCGGCGTGGATGCCGTCGTACCAGATGTCCAATTCGGGCAGGCTGGCGTACCGGCGCATGCGGGTGCAGTAGGCCTCGACGCAGGCCTTCACCGCGGCTTCGGCCACCGGCTGGCCGAGCTGGTGCTCCCGCGCGGCGACGACCAGGCTGACGGCGAGACGCTTGACGTCCCACTCGAACGGCCCGGGGTAGGTCTCGTCGAAGTCCCGTAGGTCGAACGACAAGTTCCGTTCCGGGGTGGCCCACAAGCCGAAGTTCAGCACGTGCGCGTCGCCGCACAGCTGCACGGTCAGCCCGCTGTCGGGCTCCGCGGCGAGGTCACCGGCCATGACCGCGGCCGCGCCCCGGTAGAAGTTCCAGGGCGAAACGGCCATCCGCTGATGCCGGATGGGAACGAGCTCGGGGGCCCGTATCGCGTTCTGGGCCAGGATCGTGGACAAAGGGTCGTGCGGGCGGTCATTTTCGTCCCAGCGTCCGAGCGCGCTTCGCGTTGCGCGCTGGCGCGCGGCCCGGCCGGATGCCCGTCGCTCTTCGGTGGTGGCCGGCAAGTCGGAGGGGCCGTCGAGCGACGGCACCGGAGCCGGTGAGCTGGACTCGGTGTGGGTCAAGGGTCTCCTTCCTCAGGTCAGGGGGCAGCTTGCCGGGCCAGCTCGGCGGTGTCGGCCATGTCCGCGGTGATCTGCCAGAAGTCACCAGCGGGAACCACCGCATGGCCGGTGAGACACCCGGCCCGCGCGGGGTCCCCCGGCACCGGGTCCGCGGTCACCGGGTCCCCCAGGCCCATACCGCGGACGAGGCCAGGACACCCAGGGCGTTGGTGGCCCAGTGCAATCCCGCTGGGGCCAGCAGGCTGCCGCTGCGCCGGCGCAGCTCACAGAAGACCACTCCGGACGCGGCGGTGAACAGCACGGTGCCCAGTATCGAAAGGACCTGGCCGGACAGGCCGCCGCCCACGGCCTGCCCGACCGCCTGGTTGTCCGCGGCCAGGTGCAGCGAGGGGAGCACATGCCACAAGCCGAACAGCCCGGACGAAATCGTGGTCGCCACCAAGGTGCCTCGCCAGCTGCGCAGCAGACCCCAGAGCACCCCGCGGAAGGCGAGCTCTTCCAGTAGCACCGTACCCAGGGGGATCAGCACGAACGAGGTCAGCAAGGAGTTGCCCCAGCCGAAGTGGTACCGGGAGTCGCGGAAGCTGTTACGGGTCAGCGGGAGCGCCGCGCCGACCGCGAACACCACGGCCACGGCCCCGATGGCCGCTCCGCCCCAGGCCAGCCCGCGCCGCCAGGTTCCCGGGCCCAGGCCGATGTCGGCCCAGCTCAGCCCGGCCCGCCGGGCGATCAGCGCCAGGCCGGCCGCGGTCACCGGCCCGACCACGAGCGCTGCATGCTCCACCCGGACGTCGATCACGTTGACGGGTATGAGGATGGCGACGACCAGCGTGGCGGCCCGGCCAAAGTGGGCTTGGGTTTCCGGTTCCATGAGAGCGCCAGGCCCGCTCGGGAGTGGGTGCTGCGGCTGGGACTGGTCACTCACGCAGGCTCCCTCACCGCGCCAGGTCTCCGACGAGGCTGGCGTCCACAGGGCGTAGATCCGGCCAGCTCAGATCACGAGGGCCGAGTCTGGCCAGTCACCAGCCGGCTCGGCCTCACCCGGCTGGGATGAGAGCACCGGGCCAGCGCGGTCAGGTCAGCTTGGTGTAGAGCCAGAAGGCGGTGCCGGTCGCGGCACCGAAGACCAGGTGGCCGCTGAGGTCTTCGGCCAGGGTCTTGACGTCGTACTTCCAGATGGGCTGGTAGAGGCCGCCGAGCGGGAGGACGACGTAGCCGGTGAGCCAGACCGCGACGCCGAACGGCAGGCCCGTCGCCGGGGTCGGGCGGCGCAGCGAGCCGGCCACCACGCCGTAGGGCACGCCGTTGGCCGAGCCGTAGCCCCAGTGCATGATCGTGCTGGCCAGGTTGGCGTAGCGGTCCGGGCAGCGGCTTCTGGGTGAAGCCCTCGACCACGCGCTTGGCCACCTGGCCCGGCGCGGGTGCATCCTCCCAGGTCGGTACCGGCAGGGAACTCCCAGGCCAGCAGGCTTCGGTGCCGCCGCCCTGCCGGTACCGCAGGTAGCGGTAGGCGTCCATGGCTACGGTGCCCACGGTCCCGGCGAGGAAGCCCCCCACCACGGCCCCGAGCGGGGTGAGCGCGCGCTTCTTACCCATTCCGGCCCCCTCGTTTGCGACTCTCGGCGTGCTGCCGCCGTCCGGGTCACGTTATCGGCAAGGATGGAGCCATGACCGCCCGGGACACAGCCCTCGACCTGATCCAGTTCATCGACGCCTCGCCGTCGCCGTACCACGCCGCGGCGGAGGCCCAGCGGCGGCTGATCGCGGCCGGTTTCACCGAGCTCGGTCTGGCCGACGCCTGGCCGTCCGGCCCGGGCCGGTACGTGGTGACCGACGGCGGTTCGCTGTTCGCCTGGGCGGTGCCGGAGGGAGCCGCGGCCGACGCGAGCTTCCGGCTGCTCGGGGCGCACACCGACAGCCCGACTCTGAAGGTCAAGCCGCGGCCGGACACGGCAGCGCGGGGTTCCGGCAGCTGGGCGTGGAGGTGTACGGCGGCCCGCTGCTGAACTCCTGGCTGGACCGGGACCTGGGGCTGGCGGGCCGGGTGGTGGTGCGCACCCCGGACGGGCCGCAGATCCGGCTGATGCGGGTGGACCGGCCCATCCTGCGGGTGCCGCAGCTGGCCATCCACCTCGACCCGGGGGTGCGCGAGGGGCTGAAGCTGGACGCCCAGCGCCACCTGGTGCCGATCTGGTCGCTGGGCGAGCCGGACCCGGGCGGGTTCGCACGCTTCCTGGCGGCCGAGCTGGAGGCGGCCTGGCTGGCCCCGGACGACGTGCTCAGCTTCGAGGTGGTGACGTTCGACGTGGCCGGCGGGACGCTGGCCGGGTTGTCGGAGGAGTTCGTCAGCGCCGGGCGGCAGGACAACCTGAACTGCTCGTTCGCCAGCGTGACCGCGCTGGCCGAGGTGGCGGCCGACCCGGCGGCGGCGCACGTCAGCGCGATCGTGCTGTTCGACTACGAGGAGATCGGCAGCCGGGCCACCACCGGGGCCGACGGGGCCTGGCTGGGCCGGCAGCTGGAGCGGTCCGTGCTGGCCCGCGGCGGCGGCCGGGACGACTTCCTGCGCGCGGTGACGAACTCGCTGCACGTGTCGGCGGACATGACCCACGCCACCCACCCGAACTATCCCGACCGGCATGAGCCCGGGCACTGGATCGCGCTGGGTGGCGGTCCGGTGATCAAGGTGAGCGCCAACGTCAGCTACGGCACCACCGCCCTGACCCAGGCGGCGTTCCTGGCCGCGACCGAGCAGGCCGGCGTCCCGGTCCAGTACTTCGTCAACCGCAGCGGCGTGCGCAGCGGCTCCACCATCGGCCCGATCGTGGCCGCCGGCCTGGCCGTGCCGACGGTGGACGTGGGCAACCCGTCGCTGGGCATGCACTCGGTCCGGGAACTGTCCGGCACGGCCGACATCGCGATGATGATCGCGGCCATGAAGGCGTTCCTGCGGCCCGAATAAAGGGGGCAACCTGTTTGGCCGCTGCCCTGCGGGAAGGGGTAACGGTGAAACGGAAGGATGGTGACAGACCATGGCGACTGAGGACAAGGCAGCCCACAAGGCCACCGAGCTCAAGGGCAAGGTCAAGGAAGGCGTCGGCCAGGCCACCGACGACCCGGAGCTGGAGACTGAGGGCCAGGCCGACCAGGCCAAGGGCAACCTCAAGCAGGCCGGGGACAAGATCAAGGACGCGTTCAAGAAGTAAGCCTGACCACCGGCGCCCGTTCCGCGAGATCGCGCGGGGCGGGCGTTGTTGTGTTGCTGACCGACCGGTTTACGACCGGGCTCGCTGGTCAGTAGACGGGGTTACCTGATCCGAGACGAGGGGCGGCACCTATGGCCACCGTGGGCTACACCTTGATGACCGAGCAGGCAGGCCCGGGCGACCTGGTGCGCTGGGCCGCGCGGGCGGAGCAGACCGGATTCGAGCTGCTGGTTTCCAGCGACCACTACTTCCCGTGGCTGGACAGCATGGGCCACGCCCCGAACGCCTGGGTCACGCTGGGCGCGGTGGCCCAGGCGACCGAACGGGCCGAGCTGATGACCTACGTGACCTGCCCGACGATGCGGTACCACCCGACCGTGGTGGCCCAGCAGGCGGCCACGCTCGGGGTCCTGAGCGAGGGCCGGTTCACCCTCGGGCTGGGGTCGGGCGAAGCGCTGAACGAGCATGTGGCCGGGGGCGGCTGGCCCAGCGCCAACGAGCGCCAGGAGATGCTGGCCGAGGCGGCGACGATCATCCGGGCGCTGTTCGAGGGCGGCTACGTCAACCTGGCGGGCGACTACTTCCAGGTCGACTCGGCCAAGCTGTGGGACCTGCCGCCGCAGCCGGTACCGATCGGCATCGCGGTGTCCGGTCAGCAGTCGTGTGAGCTGTTCGCACCGCTGGCCGACGTGATGATCGCGGTCGAGCCGGACCCCTCGCTCGGACCGTGGTGGGACGCGGCGTCGGGTAAGGCGCCCGCGCGCAAGGTCGGTCAGCTGCCGATCTGCTGGGGCCCAGATCGCGACGAGTGCGTGCAGCGGGCGCACGAGCTGTTCCGGTGGTTCGGCGGCGGCTGGAAGGTCAATGCCGAGCTGCCCGGCACGTCCGGTTTCGACGCGGCCTCCCAGTTCGTGCGGCCCGAGGACGTGGCCGAGTCGATCCCGTGCGGCGACTCGGTGGAGGCGGTGGTCGAGGCCACCTCCGCGTTCTGGGAGGCGGGATTCACCGATGTGGCGCTGGTCCAGGTCGGCGGCACCGAACGCGAGCAGGACCGGTTCTTCCAGGCCGCACCGGAGCTGATCGCCGCGCTGAAGGATTCTGCGGGCTGATCGTCGCTCTCCGTCGCTCTTGATAACTCAGACCGCAGTAGACCAGTATGGACGCGACATATTCGAACATCCGCCAAATAGGTCCCCTATGCGTCTGCGTCGCCGCTGGATCATGGTCTCGTCCTTGTCCGCCCTGGCTGCGTTGCTGGTGGCGGTGCCCGCCCAGTTCAGTGCGGCCGGCGCAAGCCCCGTCTTCGGCCTCGGCTACCGGGTCGGCTTCGAGCCGGCTAAGCAGCCGGTGGCGGTGGGCACGGGCGGCGGGGTGGCGTCCATGGACCTGGGGGCCAGCCAGGCCGGCATCGACGCGCTCAAGCACGGCGGGAACGCGATCGACGCCGCGGTGGCCACGGCCAGCGCGCTCGGGGTGACGATTCCGTTCGTGGCCGGCCCGGGTGGCGGCGGCTTCATGGTGATCTACCTGGCCAGGCAGCACGAGGTGGTCACGATCGACGGGCGGGAGAACTGCCCGCAGGCCTGCACCACCACGATGTTCATCGACCCCAAGACCGGCCAGCCCTACGACTACGACTTTGCCTCCGACCAGCCGCTGGCTACCGGCGTGCCGTCGATGGTGGCGACCTGGTCCACGGCCCTGAAGAAGTACGGCCGGCTCAGCCTGGGTGCCGACCTGCAGCCCGCGATCAGCCTGGCCAAGAACGGGTTCCGGACCGACGCGGACTTCCAGCAGCTGACCCAGTCCGAACTGCCCGAGCTGCAGGCCTACCCGGCCAGCCACTGGCTGCTGACCAGCGCGGGCCAGCCGCTGCCGGTCGGCACCCTGCTGAAGAACCCCGACCTGGCCAAGACCTACGCGCTGCTGGCCAAGTACGGGCCGTCCTACCTTTACGACGGGCCGCTCGGCAAGGCCATCGTGCAGGCCGACGACCACCCGGTGACCACCCCCGGCCAGACCGTGGTCCAGCTGCCGGGCATCATGACCACGAACGACCTGCGCAACTATCAGGCCCGGGTCCAGGCGCCGACCCACGTGAACTACCGCGGCCTGGACATCTACAGCATGGCCCCGCCGTCCAGCAGCGGCACCACGGTGGGCGAGGCGCTGAACATCCTGTCCCACTACAACTTGTCGTCTGAGTCCCGGGCCACCGCGCTGTTCCACTACCTGGAGGCGTCCCGGCTGTCCTACGCCGACCGGAACGCCTACGTCGGCGACCCCCGGCACGTCAGCGTGCCCACGCAGCAGCTGCTGAGCCCGGCGTTCGCGGCGACCCGGCAGTGCCTGATCGGCTCGACCGCGCTGACCTCGCCGGTGGCCCCGGGCAACCCGTACCCGCCGTATGCGGCCTGCCCGAGCCAGTCGTCGACGGCGTCGGCCACCAACGAGGGCCTGCACACCAACAACATCGTGACCTCCGACAAGTGGGGCGACATCGTCTCCTACACCAACACGATCAACTTCTTCGGCGGCAGCGGCCAGACCGTCCCGGGCTACGGCTTCCTGCTCAACGACGAGATGACCGACTTCGACTTCGCGCCGGCCACGGCCGGTGCCACCGACCCCAACCTGCCCGCGGGCGGCAAGCAGCCGCGGTCCAGCATGGGCCCGGTCATCGCCCTGCAGCACGGTAAGCCGGTGTTCAGCATCGGTGCGGCCGGCGGCTCGACGATCATCACCACGATCCTGCAGACGCTGATCAACCACGTGGACTTCGGCATGTCGCTGCCCGACGCGCTGGCCGCGCCCCGGGTCAGCAACACCAACTCGGCCACCTCCAGTGCCGAGCCGCTGTTCTACAACAGCGCGGTGGCCAAGCAGCTGACCAGCCAGTACGGGGAGAAGTTCACCGAGACGGGTGGCGCGATCCTGCCGCTGGACTACTACCCGGGTGACGCGACCGCGCTGCAGGTGCTCGGGGGCGGCAAGGTCGAGCCGATCGCCGAGCCGGTCCGGCTGGGCGGCGGCAGCGCCCTGGTCGTCCATCCATCGAAGTAGCCGCCGCCCAAACGGCGAACAAACATCGGTGCGAGAACGGCCAGAACGGAACTATTCGAGGCGCCGCCGGGGTTGTCGTCGGTAACGGCGGGCTCCGGCCAATCGATGTCCGGGGCCACCTTCCGTAGCGAGGAGGTCCCCATGGACCTTACTGTGCAGCAGTTCATCAAGAGCTTGCGCCGAGCCGGAATGCCGGAAGCAGCGGTCATGGCTGCCCGGACCTTGCAAGATCCCATCACCGCGAAAGACCTGGACCGGTTCTGCGCCCAGCTGGGCGTGAGCCGCAGTGTCCTGGTCGACCGCATGGGCGGCAGCCCCTGATTCAGCGGTCCGCAGCGCTAGCCGTCCGCGGCGCGGGCCAGGGTGCCGGAGATGAAGACTTCGAGGAATTCGCGTAGTGCGGGTTCGAAGTCCAGGCGGAGGGCGGCCAGGCTGGGATCGGCTTCGTAGGCGGTCAGCATGGCGGCGGAGGGCTGGCACTGCGGCCAGAGCGCGCCCACGGTGACCAGGGCGGCGGCAGCCAGGCGGGGGGCGTCGTGGTCGCTCAGCTCGCCGAGGTGGCCGCGGAGCAGGACGCCCAGGTCCATCAGGCCGGCGATGGTGGCCCGCTTGTAGGTCGCGGCGACCTGCGGGGAGACGTTGCGCTCCAGCACGGCGGCCTGGGCGCTGACCAGATCGCACAGCACCGGCCTGCGGTTCAGCGAGGTGGCCAGGGTGGCCGCCAACTGGTCGCCGCGGGCCGCGACGGGCGCGGACGGGTCCACGGCGGCGTCGAGCTCACCGGCCAGCGCCGCCAGCCATTCCTGCCACTCCGAGCCGAGCAGGTCGAGCAGCACCGCTTCCCGGGACTCGAAGTACCGGAGCACGTTGGACTTGGCCAGGCCGACGCGGCGGCTCAGCTCGTTCAGCGTGACCTCGGCTACCGTCATCTCGGCCAGCATGGCCGCCGCGGTGTCCAAGATGGCGCGGCGGCGCACTTCGCGCTGCTCAGCGCTGCGGGCCCGCTGGAACAAAGTCATGTCGCTCATATTACAGACCGATGGTCCCTTGTGTAGAGACCGGCGGTCTGCTAGCTTCGGTGATGTAAGAGACCGATGGTCTTATATAGCTTGGCGGAGGCGCGTCATGTACTCAGTTCCCGATCAATCCGGCCGGCGGGTCGTCATCACCGGGGCCAACAGCGGTACCGGGCAGGAGGCCGCCCGGCGGCTGGCCGCGTCCGGAGCGCACGTGATCATGGCCGTCCGCACGGTGGCCAAGGGTGAGCAGGCCCGGGACGGCATCCTGGCCCAGCAGCCGCAGGCCCAGCTGGAGGTGCGCCGGGTCGACCTGGCCGACCTGGCCTCGGTGGCCGAGTTCGCTGACGGCCTGATCGCCGAGGGTACGCCGCTGGACCTGCTGGTCAACAACGCGGGTGTGATGGCCGTGCCGACCCGGATGACTACGGCCGACGGGTTCGAGCTGCAATTCGGGAGCAACTTCCTCGGGCCGTTTGCGCTGACCGTCCGGCTGCTGCCGCTACTGCTGGCGGCGCCGGCGTCCCGGGTGGCCACGATGAGCAGCGGCATGGCCAACATCGGCCGGATCCACTTCGACGACCTGCAGTACAGCCGCCACTACCGCGCCTGGCCCGCCTACGCCCAGTCCAAGCTGGCCGACCTCATGCTGACCGAACACCTGGCCGTACTGGCTACCGAGCGGGGCTGGAACCTGCGGAGCACGGCCGCGCACCCCGGGTTTACCCGGACGAACCTGCAGACCAGCGGGCCCAACCTGGGCCGGGACAAGCCGCGCTGGTCTCCGCTGGAGTCCACGCTGCTGCCTTCGCAGGGTGTGGAGACCGGGGCCGAGCCGCTGCTGCAGGCGGCGACCAGCCTGGATGCGGTCAACGGCGGCTACTACGGCCCGGGTGGCCGGTTCAAGCTGGTCGGCCCGACCGTCACCGCGCGGGTGCCGCGCCGGGCCCGGGACGCGGCCACCGCCGCGCGGCTGTGGGCCGAGGCGGAACGCCTGACCAAGGTGAGCCTGCCCACCGCAGTGACCTCTCGTCAGAACGAACGGGCTAACTGAAGAGGGCGGCCACCGCGTCCCGGGGCAGGGCCGGCATCCGGTGGTCGTCGCGGCCGATCATCTCGGCGTTGGCCACCAGCGCGTTGAGCACGGCCTCCTCGACGGCCTGGACTGTGGCCTCGAACAGCCCGTCGATGTCGTCCCAGGCCAGGAAGCTCAGGCTCCGCAACTGGCCCGGCTGGGGGGAATCAGGCCCCGTCTCGGCCCCGAGCTGACCCGGGTTGGCGGTCGAGAAGGCCAGGAAGATGTCGCCGGAGCTGTGCGAGCTGGTGGCCCCGGTGCGGCCGATACCCAACGTGGCCCGGCGGGCCAGCGCGCTGCACTGGCCCGGCAGGAGCGGCGCGTCGGTCGCCACCACCGCGATGATCGATCCGGCGCCCGCGGGCAGGAACCAGTCGGTATCCTCCAGCGGATTGTCGGCCAGCAGGTCCTTCCCGATCGGGTGCCCGGCGATGGTCAGGTGACGCCGGCGGCCGAAGTTGGCCTGCACGAACGCCCCCACCGCGTACGTCTGCCCGCCCAGCGGAACCAGCCGGGACGCGGTGCCGCTGCCGCCCTTGTAGCCGTAGCAGCACATACCGGTCCCGCCGCCAACCGAACCCTCCTCGATCGGGCCGCCGTGAGCCTGGTCGATGGCGGTAACCGCGTGGCCGGGCGTGACGTGGGCACCGCTGACGTCGTTGAGGTAGCCGTCGTAGGTCTCGCCGACGGCCGGGAACTCCCAGGGCAGCTGGCCGGGCCGGTTCTGGTTGATCCAGTCGACCACGCCGCGGTGAACGGTGCCGACCGCGTAGGTGTTGGTCAGCAGCACCGCCGAGGACAAAATGCCGGTCTCGGCCAGCCAGTGCGAGGCGGTCAGCTCACCGTTGCCGTTGAAGGAATGGAACCCGGCTGCGCATCCGGTGCCCCAGCCGTCCCGGCCACGGGCCAGGATCGCGGTGACCCCGGTCCGCACCGGGCCCTCCCCGACCCGCATCGGGCCGGATCCCTCGATCAGCGTGACGTAGCCGACCTGCACCCCCCCGACGTCGGTGATCGCGTTGCTGCGGCCCGGGTCACCGTCGAACGGCACCCCGAGCGACCGGGCCCGCGGCCGCCCGGACGGCGTGGTCTGGTGGGAGTTCATGCTGCGATAGTAGAGAGGTGGCCGAACTTTCGCGGGTACGAGTGCCGGGGGGTGAAGGCCGCGCGATCCTGGTGCGGGCGGGGCAGATCGCCCGGGTGACTGACGTTACGGGTGGGCAGGTCGGGGACCTGTTTGCGTTCAGCGAAGCGGATCCGGGTGAATACGCCAGCGCCGAGCACACCCGGCCGGCCATCAGGAAGCTGTTTCCGCGGCCGGGTGACCCCGTGCTGACCAACCGGCGGCGGCCGATCCTGACCGTGCGCGAAGACACCTCGCCGGGCCGGCACGACATGCTGTACGCGGCCTGCGACCCGGCGCGCTATGCGTCACTGGGGGCGGCGCCCGGGCACCGCTCGTGTGCCGGAAACCTGCTGGAGGCCGCGGGCGCCCACGGCACGGCGCCGGCCCGGCGTGCCTACGGCACGACGCTGGTCGCGGTCCCGCAGCCGCTGAACGTGTTCATGGACGTCCGGCCGGAACGGGACGGGACGCTGGTCTCGCACCCGGCGTCCAGCCGGGCCGGTGACTTCATCGAGTTCCGGGCCGAACTCGACTGCCTGGTCGTGCTGTCCAGCTGCCCGATGGACATCGTGCCGATCAGCGCGGGCGGCATCACCCCGCTCGACCTCACGGTGATCAGCGAATAGCTCAGCTACCGGGTGGTCAGCGGTCCAGGCTTCTCCGGCGGTAGATCAGGCTGCCCAGGCCAGCCAGCACGGCCAGGGCGCCCAAGCCGAACAGCATGACGTGCTGCAGGCCGGCGGTGCCGCCGCCACCGGTGGACGGGGCGCCGATCGGGGCCACGGTCGACTCCTGCGGGCTGGGCGAGGCTGACGGAGACGGAGAGGCAGACGGGCTGGCCGGAGCCTCGGTCGTCGTCACGGTAATGGTGGGCGTGGGGGTGGTCGAGCCCGGGGCCTTGGCCGTGAAGAAGGTGGACGACGCCGACGCGCCCGCGCCCGGCGTCCCCGAGCCGGTACAGGCCGAGACGGCCAGCGCGGCGAACACGGTCACGGTGCTGCAGAGGACAGCGGCCCACCGCGTGCGGAATCTGGTCCGCCCGACCCAGCGCAACCGCATGGAACCTCCTGATGTCACAGCCGCCCTGCGGCTGTTCCCCCGTACCGGCTTATGCAAACCGGCATTCGAACAAGAAACGGCTGGGCCAGCGTAACGGTGACCCACGCAGGCCGCGTGCAGCATCGCAAATGCGCGCCCGGCAAAATAGGTAGCCGGGCGGACGGCTCGGATGCGCAATGGCCTAATTTCCATTGGAATATTAGGCTACGCGAGTAAGACCCATTGCGGAAGGAGGCGGCATTGGCGGACCCCGAGTGGAGGCGGATAGCGGGGTTCCGTGTCGTCTTTACCAGCGGTACGGGGATGAACCTGCCGCCGCGCCCGCCGGTCAACTGGCGAGCCCGGCTGGCCGGATTCGTGGCCGTCCTGCTGATCGTGGGCGGCGCCGGGGCGATCGGGGTGGCCGCCCTGACCCAGCACCACGCCCCCCAGCCGGGACAAAGCGCGGCCGGAGCGACCGCGGTCAACGCGCACGGCCCGCGCCTGCCTCGCTCGGAGCCGGTGGCGGTGAGCATCCCGGCCATCGGCGTACGGTCCAGCCTGCTGCATCTCGGGCTGAACGCAGACGGCACCATCCAGGTCCCCTCGGTCTACAACCGGCCCATGGAGGCGGCCTGGTACAAGTACTCGGTCACGCCCGGCCAGATCGGCTCGTCGGTGATCGAGGGTCACGTGGACACGCTGCACGGCCCGGCGGTGTTCTACCGCCTCGGCGCACTGCGGCCAGGAAACACCGTTGACGTAACGCTGGCGGACGGCGTTACGGCGGTTTTCCGCGTCACCGGAGTGCGCGAGTATCCGAAGGTTGATTTCCCGACCAAAGCTATTTACGGCTCGACCGACCACGCGGCTCTGCACCTTATTACCTGTGGTGGCGCGTTCGACTTCTCCACCGGTCACTACGTAAGCAGCACGGTGGTGTTCGCGTCCCTGGTGTCCTCCCGCCATGGCTAAGCGTCACCGCAGCTAACGACGGGCTACGGGGGCGGTACGCGGGAACGAATAGGCCCGGAAAAGTGTTATGCGAGGGCCTACGTGAACGCTGTCACACAGAACAGAAAGCTGCTGTTGAATAACCGTTTGATCGTCCGTGGCGCACGCGAGCACAATCTCCGGAACGTCGATCTGGATCTGCCGCGCGACGCCATGATCGTTTTTACCGGGCTATCCGGCTCGGGTAAGTCGAGCCTGGCCTTCGACACGATCTTCGCCGAGGGCCAGCGCCGGTACGTCGAGTCGCTGTCGGCCTATGCCCGCCAGTTCCTCGGTCAGCTGGACAAGCCCGACGTCGACGCGATCGAGGGGCTGGCGCCCGCGGTGGCTATCGACCAGAAGGCCGGGTCGAAGAACCCGCGCTCGACGGTGGGCACGATCACTGAGATCTACGACCACCTGCGCCTGCTGTGGGCCCGCGTCGGGCAGCCGCACTGCCCCGTGTGCGGAGCCCCGATCCGCCGGTACACGCCGCAGCAGATCGTCGACGAGCTGCTGGACCTGCAGGAAGGAACCCGGTTCTACCTCCTCGCGCCGGTCACGGCGCAGGGCCGCGACGCGGCGGACCTGTTCGATGACCTGCGGAACAAGGGCTACGCCCGGGTCCGGGTGGACGGTAGCGTGCACCCGCTGGCCGAGGCGCCAGAGATGGGCGCGGCCACCGCGCACACCATCGAAGTAGTGGTGGACCGGCTGGTGGTCAAGGCATCGAGCCGGGCGCGGATCACCGACTCGGTGGAGACCGCGCTCAAGCTGGCCGACGGCGTAGCCGTGGTTGAGCTGGTGGACCGGCCCGCGGACGACCCGGACCGGGAGCTGCGGTTCTCCGAGCATCTGTCCTGCCCGAACGGGCACCAGCTGGCGCTGGACGAGCTGACCCCGCGGTCGTTCTCGTTCAACTCACCGCAAGGGGCGTGCCCGGTCTGCGGCGGGCTGGGCACCCGGATGGAAGCCGATCCCGGGCTGGCCGTGCCGGACGGCCGCAAGACACTGGCCGGCGGCGCGGTGGCGCCGTGGTCGAGCTGGCAGGACCGGGAGTACTTCGCCCGGCTGCTGCGGGCCGCGGCGGATGCGGGCGGGTTCAGCCTGGACACCCCGTGGGACGAACTGCCCGAGTCCGCCCGGGACGCCGTGCTGCACGGTACCGGCGAGCAGGTCCGGGTCAGCTACCGCACCCGGTCCGGCCGCGACCGGACCTACCTGGTCCGGTTCGAAGGCGTCCTGACGTGGATCGAACGGCGGTACACCGAGACCGAGTCGGACTCGGCGCGGGAGAAGTTCGAGGGCTTCATGCGGGCCACACCGTGCCCAGCGTGCGGCGGGGCCCGGCTGCGGCCGGAGATCCTGGCGGTCACCGTGGCGAGCCGCTCGATCGCCGAAGTGACCGCGCTGCCGATCCGCGAGGCGGCGGACTGGCTGGAGTCGATCTCGTTGTCCGCGCGCGATGAGCAGGTCAGCGCCCGGGTCCGGCAGGAGGCCGCGACACGGCTGGGATTCCTGATCGATGTGGGTCTCGGTTACCTGTCGCTGGACCGGCCGGCCGCGACGCTGGCCGGCGGCGAAGCCCAGCGGATCCGGCTGGCGACCCAGATCGGGTCGGGCCTGTCCGGGGTGCTGTACGTGCTGGACGAGCCGTCGATCGGGCTGCACCAGCGGGACAACGAGCAGCTGATCGGGACGCTGACCCGGCTACGCGACCTGGGTAACACGCTGATCGTGGTCGAGCATGACGAGGACACGATCCGGCGGGCTGACTGGGTGGTCGACATCGGGCCGCGGGCCGGCCGCGAGGGTGGCCAGGTGGTCTTCAGCGGCCCGGTCGGGGAGCTGGAGCGCATCCCGGAGTCGATCACCGGGGCGTACCTGTCCGGACGGCGGCAGATCGAGGTACCGGCGCAGCGGCGACCCCGCCGGGACGGCAACGAGGTCGTGGTCACCGGCGCGCGCGAGCACAACCTGCGCGACATCGACGTGGCGTTCCCGCTGGGAAGCTTCGTGGCCGTGACCGGGGTCTCGGGCTCGGGTAAGTCATCGCTGGTCAACGACATCTTGTATCCGGCGCTGGCCAGCCAGGTCAACGGCACACGGCAGGCACCCGGGCGGCACACCCGGGTCACCGGCGCGGACCAGATCGACCAGGTGATCGGGGTCGACCAGGCTCCGATCGGGCGCAGCCCGCGATCCAACCCAGCCACCTACACCGGCGTGTTCGACGCCATCCGCGAGCTGTTCGCGGAGACGACGGCAGCCAAGGTCCGTGGTTACCAGCCGGGCCGGTTCTCGTTCAACGTCAAGGGCGGCCGGTGCGAGCACTGTGCGGGCGAGGGCACGATCCGGATCGAGATGAACTTCCTGCCCGACGTGTACGTGCCGTGCGAGGTGTGCCACGGGGCGCGTTACAACCGGGACACCCTGGAAGTCGGTTATAAGGGCAAGAACATCGCCGAGGTGCTGGACATGACCATTACCGAGGCGCTGGAATTCTTCGGCCCGATCCAGCGGATCGCCCGCCGACTGGCGGCCCTGGTCAAGGTGGGCCTGGGCTACGTCCGGCTGGGCCAGCCCGCACCTACGCTGTCGGGCGGGGAGGCGCAGCGGATCAAGCTGGCGGCCGAACTGCAGAGGCGTTCGACCGGCCGGACCCTGTACGTGCTGGACGAGCCGACCACGGGGCTGCACTTCGAAGACGTCCGTACGCTGCTCGACGTCCTGCACGCGCTGGTCGATAAGGGCAACACGGTAGTGGTCATCGAGCACAACCTCGATGTGATCAAGACCGCCGACTGGGTCATCGACCTTGGGCCGGACGCGGGTCCCGACGGCGGTCTGGTGATCGCGGAAGGCACGCCCGAGCAGGTGGCCGCGAGCCCGGGGTCGTCGACCGGGCGCTTCCTCCGGCCCGTCCTGGACCGGGCCAGCCGGGCGGCCGATGAGGTGATGGCCCTCCCCCGGGCCAGCTGAGCTACGTAGGCAATGGCGCCTTTGCCCTTGTTCTGGCAAGGGCAAAGGCGCCATTGCGCATAAAGCGGGCGGCGTCGGTCCGGTCAGCCGGGCCGCGGGCTCAGATGGGCTTGACCCAGCGGCGCCAGTCTTGCTGTGGCTGGTAGCTGTGGGCCCGCCAGAGTTGCTGGCCCAGTTCGTTGGGGGCGAAGACCATCGCGTCGGCCCGGCCTACGCCGAATGACCGGAGCCGTTCCTCGGCCGCGGCCACCAGCGCGCCACCCACGCCCCGGCGCCGCCAGCTCGGACGGACCGCCAGCCGGTACAGGTGTCCGCGCCAGCCATCCCAGCCCGCGATGACCGAGCCGATCAGGCGGCCACGGTGATCTCCCACAGAGCGCGGGCGCCCGCGACCGGGGTGACCGGGCAGCCGACGCCGAGCCTGGCCCAGCGTCTGGCGGGCCCAGCGTGAGCTCGGGTGGGGTCAGCTCGGCGCAGGCCTGCCGGACCTGGGTCACGATGCGGTCCAGCTCCTCGGGGGTGACGTCCGTGGCGGGAGCGATGTCCTGGACTGTGATGTGGCACCAGCGTGGCTCGACCGGGGCCAGGCCGGGGCGGTGGGTGAGGTCCCGGTAGGGCCCGGTGACCTCGGCGGCGAGCCGGGCCGGATCGGGCAGCAGGTGCCAGTGCAGGTCCGCCCGGCCCGCTGGCCACCACGGGTTCAGCGTGGCGAAGAAGTCGTCCATCACCCGCTTCCTACCCGGCCGGAGCGATCGGGGCGACGCGGGCCAGGACGTAGTTGGCCACGATCAGCAGTACGGCGCCGATGGTCAGCGCGGGGCCAAGGATCTGCAGGCCGTACAGGCCGATGAGCAAGCCCAGGAAGGCCGACAGGCCCGAGCCGCCGGCCGCGGCCGCACCGACCTGCCAGGCGATGACGTGCTCGGCCCGGCGGTGTCCGAGGCGGACCGGGGTGAGGCCGATCAGGGCCGGGAATACGCCCGACAGGCCCCCGGCGAGGACGATGAAGCCGGCCAGGGCGACGACGCGGTTGGGCTGCCACCAGATCGCGGCCGCACCGACGACGCCCAGGACACTCCCCCACCGGATGATGCGAGTCAGCTCGATCTGGCGCGGCAGCACGGCCAGCACGATGCGGGCCCCGGTGAACGCGGCCCAGTAGCCGAACGTGGCAATCGCGGCCGCGGACGCGGACAGGCCGAGGTGGCCGCGACAGTAACTGGCCTCCCACTGGCCCGCGCCCACCTCCACGCCGGTGTACACGAAGAAGAGAACCATGCCCGTGATGACCGCGGCCGAGGACCGGCGCCGGGACCAGCCCTCGCTCGGGTGCGGATTCCCCGCCTCAGGACTGGGGCTCGTGGTGTTGACGGTGGCTTTGGGGTTGGAGGGGTTGACGGGTGCTTCGGGGGCTGAGCCTTTGGTGGGGGCAGGAGGGCCGGCGGAGGTGGCGGGCTCGGGGGCTGGGTGCTGGCGGTCGCGGCGGCGCTGGCGGAGCCAGAGGGTGGCCATGACCAGGTTGAGCGCGGCCAGGACGACGTAGGCCGGGCGCCAGGAGCCGGTCACGATGGCCACGGTGATCAGCAGCGGGCCGATCGTGGTGCCCACCCCGTACGCGGCGTGCAGCAGGTTCAGCAGGCGGGGGCGCCCGGCCAGGCCGATCGCGGTGTTCAGGCCGCCGTCCATCATCCCTGCGGCCACACCGACCAGGACGGCGACGGCGAGGATCAGCCACAGACCCGGGGCCAGCGCGAACCCGGCGGCGCCCAGGGCGGCGCAGATACCGGCCGCCGCGAGCAGGGCGGGCACGCCGATGCGCAAGATCAGCCAGCCCACGAACGCGGAGACCGCGACCGAGCCGGCCGTGCTGACCAGCAGGATCAGGCCCAGGTCGGCGATGGGGGCACCGAAGGTCTGGCGCATCTCGGGCCAGGCCGGCCCGAGCATGCCATCGGGCAGCCCCAGGACCACGAAGCTGCCCAGGGCCAACGCGTCAAAGCCACGCCCCGCCAGTCGCGATGACCGGCGGGGACGTGGCTGGCGAGGCCCGCTCAGCGGGCTGGGGGCCCGGCGTGGGCCGGAGCCCGGTACGTCCCGGTCTCATGCGGCCCGACGGGTACGGGCGCGCTGGACGCGGGTGTGGTGCCCGCCTCCGGCGGGATGCTCTCCCAGTAGGGGCTGGTCCCCCAGGCCGGGTAGGCCCAGAAGGCGAGGCCGCCGAACGCCGGGCGGGCCGCGGCGGCGATGTGCAGAGCGAGGGGACGCATGGCGCCCAGGATGGCCGGCCGGCGTCGTGCGGGCGCCAGCGGGTCCCGGCCGGGCAAGCCACTGGGCCGGTCGCCGGCGGCAGACTGAGCCGCCAGCTGGGCAGGCGGGACGGAGCCGGTCCGGGCCAGCGTGACCAGGCCGACCGTGGTGACCAGGACGGCCAGGCCGACGCCGGCGCCGGTGAGGAGGTTCAGCCGGGTGGTCTCGCCGAGCAGGCCGACCCCGACGGCCAGGCTGGCCATGGGGCTGACCACGGTGATGACCGGCAGCGAGACCATCGGGAAACCGGCCTGGTAGGCGGTCTGGGTCAGCAGCAGCGAGCATGGGCCGCCAATGGCCAGCGCGTAGGCCGGCCAGGAGGTCAGCATGCCGCTCACGCCGTGGCTGAGGCTGTGGGTGAACGCCATCGTGACCACGGCCACGCCGGCGTCGGCCAGGCCCGCGCCCACGGCCAGCAGCAGCGCCCGGCGGCGGCCCCGGCTGGCCAGGCCAGCCACGGCAAACGGCAGCGCGAAGCCGCCCAGGCCGAGCGCGGCCAGCGCAGCGCCCGACGGCTGTCCCTGGCTGTGGGCCAGGGCCGGCGCGGTGAGGGCGACGAACGAGCCGATGCCGGCTACCACGGCGATGACCGCGGCCCAGGTGGCCGCGCTCGGCCAGCGGCCGGCCCGCAGGTGCACGGTGCCGACGCTGAACACCAGCGAGGAGGCCAGCAGCATCTGCACGACGGTCAGCGGGCCGGACCGCAGGGCGAAGGCGTGAGTAGCGAAGCCGCCGAGTTCCCCGACGATGCCCAGCAGCCACCAGGGCCGGCGCATCAGCAGCAGGAGCAGGCCAGGACGGCCCGCCGCCCGGTCCGGCGCGGCGGCCGCCTGATGCTGCTGCAACGCGGCACCCGTGCCGTAGAGCACGGCCGCGCTGAGCGCCCACACGATCGCGATCATCGCTTGCCCCCGTTCAGGTCTTCAAGAACACCGTGCCGCGCGGAGGGTATTCCGCGCATCTGATTAACCCCGTACAACGGACCTGCGCCGAGGCCCCGAATCATCGGTCGCAATGTCATGTCATTGACGCTATGGGCGACCACCGACACTCACCAGGGGATTGCCACCCATCTTGCGGTGGGGGTTAACCCCACTTTTGATCCGGTACGAGCCGGGACAATCGCCCGCCGGGGCGTGGTCGTTTATCGTCGGTACCGTGAGCGTCGACGCGCAGCCAGGCCGCCCCGGGCGGCCGTATGCCGCCTGGCGGGCGTTCCTGCGCTTCGAGGTCTTCATCTCGGTGCTCATCGGCGGCGGGCTCGCGCTGGGCTGGGCGCTGACCGGAGCGCACGGGCACTTCTGGCCGGCCTGGGTGTGGTTCGGGCTGGGGGTGCCCCTCTGGCTGCAGGGTTCGGTCCTGTGGGGCCTGCGGCCCCCGCCGGGACGCCGCGCCCTCCCCCTGCACCTGTCGGCGTCATTCGCCCTCTCGGTGATGTTTCTCGTCATCTGGATGCTGTCCGGGTTCCACTACTTCTGGCCGGTGTGGCCGATCCTGGGCCTGGGTGTGCTGCTCGCCTTGCACGTGTGGATGGCGCGGGGCCGGATCGACGCGCGGGAGCAGGCCCTGACCGACCGGGTCGACGTGCTGACCCGGACCCGGAGCGGCGCGCTGGATATCCAGGCCGCGGAGCTGCAGCGCATCGAACGGGACCTGCACGACGGCGCCCAGGCCCGGCTGGTGTCGGTGGCGATGAGCCTGGGCCTGGCCGAATCGCTGCTGGCCAGCAAGCCGAACGAGCTGCCCGGGCTGCTGACCGAGGCCCGGTCCACGACCCTGGCCGCCCTGGACGACCTGCGCACGCTGATGCGCGGCATCCAGCCGCCGGTCCTGGCCGACCGGGGCCTGGAAGGCGCGATCCGGGCGCTGGCCCTGGACGTGGCCGTGCCGGTGACGGTCAGCGGCACGCTGCCCGGGCGCCCGCCGGTGCCGGTGGAGTCGGCGGTCTACTTCACCGCGGCTGAGTGCCTGGCCAACGTGGTCAAGCACAGCGGGGCGGAGTCGGCCTGGGTCGGCCTGCGGCACGACGGGGGTCTGCTGTCGGTCATCGTGGGCGACAATGGCCGGGGCGGCGCCCGCCTCGAGGCCGGGACCGGCCTGCAGGGCGTGGCCCGGCGGCTGGAATCGTTCGACGGCACGCTGGAGCTCGCCAGCCCGCCCGGCGGCCCCACCACCGTCACGATGGAGGTGCCGTGCGAGTTGTCATCGCTGAAGACCTGACGCTGCTGCGCGATGGCCTGGCCCGGCTGCTGCGGGCGCACGACTTCGACGTGGTGGCCGAGGTCGGCGACGCCGAGGCGGTGGCCCGGGCGCTGGACGAGCACGCCCCGGTGGACGTGGTCATCATGGACGTCCGGATGCCGCCCACGTTCACCAACGAGGGCCTGGTGGCCGCGATCGAGGCCCGGGCCAAGCGCCCAGGCCAGCCGGTGCTGGTACTCAGCCAGTACGTGGAGCAGCTGTATGCCCGCGAGCTCATGGAAGACAGCACCGAAGGCGTCGGCTACCTGCTCAAGGACCGGGTCTCGGACGTGCAGACGTTTGTGGACGCGGTCCGCCGGGTGGCCGCGGGCGGGACCGTGCTCGACCCGAAGGTGGTCGAGGCGCTGCTGAGCCGGCACCAGCGCAGCGCACCGCTGGCCCGGCTGAGCCCGCGGGAACGCGAGGTGATGGGGTTGATCGCGGAGGGACGGTCCAACGCGGCCATCGCGGCCACCATGTTCATCACGGGCAAGGCCGTGGACAAGCACATCAACAGCATCTTCACCAAGCTGGACCTGCCGCTCGACTCCGATGACAACCGGCGCGTGCTCGCGGTGCTGCGTTACCTGCAGGACACCACGAGCACGGCCCACCCCAACTGACGAGGCCGAACTGACCACGGCCACTGACCACGGAAGGGACCGATCTTGGCTGAGAGCCCGTCGCTGGGAGTGACATTCCGGCCGCAATCGCCGCCGGAGGACCTGCGGGCCGCGGCGCAGGCGGCCGACCGGGCCGGGATCGCGGAGCTGTGGCTGTGGGAGGACTGCTTCGCCGAGGGCGGCCTGACCACCGCGGCCGCCGCGCTGAGCTGCTCGCCCCGGATCAAGGTGGGGGTCGGGCTGCTGCCGGTCCCGTTGCGCAACCCAGCCCTGGCCGCGATGGAGATCGCCACCCTGGCCCGGATGTGGCCGGGGCGTTTCATGCCGGGCCTGGGGCATGGCGTGCAGCAGTGGATGGGCCAGATCGGGGCGGCGGTGCCGTCCCCCATGACGCTGCTGCGCGAGTACACGGCGGCCGTCCGGGACCTGCTGCAGGGGGGCACGGTGACCGCGGACGGCCGGTACGTGCAGCTGGACCAGGTCAAGCTGGACTGGCCGCCCGAGCAGGTGCCCCCGCTGCTGGTGGGCGCGCGCGGGCCGCGGACGGTGCGGCTGGCCGGTGAGCTGGCCGACGGCGTCATCCTGGACGACGTGGCCACGGCCGAAGACATCCGGGCGGCCTGCGGACTGCTGGCCGAGGGCCGGGCGGCGGTCGGCCGGGACGGCGCCACCCACGTGACCGTCTTCACCGAGCTGGACGTGGCGGCCGATCCGCTGGCCATCCGCCGGGAGCGGTTGCTGGAACGGGCGGCCGAGCTGGGCGCGGCGGGCGCGGACAGCGTGGTGTTCCACGGCACGGACACGCAGCCGGGCCCTGGCCCCTACATCGAGGCGCTGGCCCAGGAGCACCCGCTGACCGGCGCGGCGCACCCGGTCGGCTACTGCCCCGTCACCCCCGACGGCGGCGGCCCCCGGGTCTAGTTCCCGATTACAACGTTATCCAGCCCGTGACGACGCTGGGGCGGCCGGCGGTCTGGCAGCGGAGCCGGAACGGGCTGGGCGGGATCGGGCTGATCGGGAAGCAGCCCACTTCGTCCACGGAAACGGTGGCGACGTCGCCGGCCCGGGTCTGCACGTCGATGGTGCCCTCTCCGGTCGGCACCAACTGGCCCAGCAGCACGTTCTCACCCACTTCGAGCTCGATGGTCAGGTTGGGTGAGGTGAAGGTGAGCGCGCGGATCGAGGCTGCCTCGGACCGCACCCCCGCCACTGCGTCCCGGTCCCGCTCAGAGTCGTAGCTGAGCTGGGCCAGTTCGTCGTCGACACCATGCCAGGCGTAGGCGTTCTTGCCCGCCTCGATGAAGTCGGCAGGCACCGCATGGCTGTCCTGCAGCGCCTCCTTGAGCAGCGCTAGTAGCTGCTCGTCGTCCCACATGTTCGTATCCACCTCTCGTATCACTGGTTTGCCCGCTCGATGTCGGTGAACGCCGACAAGGACGAAGAGCGGCGCATCCGGTCCAGGCACCGGGCCCGCTGCGGGCCTATACCGCCGATTGGGATCGACAGCGTGGCGCTGATCTGTGCGTACGACACCGGAGGGTCGCTGATCAGCATGGACAGCAGCTGCCGGCAGCGATCTGGCAGCTGGGTGAACGCGGCACGGACCGCCGCGCGCAGTTCCGCCGCCAGCACTTCCTGCTCGATCATCGGCGATTCGCCGGAATCGAGCTCGCCGTCGCCGGGCAGCTCGTGGTGGTCGTACCGGCTGGCCGTCCGCAGCACCCGCAGGCACTCGCGGGCGCTGGTGGTGGCGATCCAGCCCGGCAGCGCCGCGGGTTGCCGGAGCTTGCCGAGCTGCTCCACCAGCAGCAGCCACACGGTCTGGGCCACGTCGTCGGTGTCGGACCGGCCCAGCTGGTAACGCCGGCAGATGGCCCAGACCAGCGGCGCGTACCGGTCCACGATCTCGTCCCAGGCACCCTGGTCACCATCCCGGGCCGCAGTGACCAGGGCGATGACCGCCGGATCGTCGCGCATGGATGTCCTTCGCCGGCTCGCGGGCTGGGGGCTGGCCCGCATCATGCGGGACCTACGGTGGGGCCTGCCGTTGGGCTCATCATCGGGTCCTTCGCCTAGTTGATCAAGAGTCCGGGCTGAGGCTCGTAGCTAAGCGAGCCCATCAGCTCGTCCAGAGCCTGGCGCGCCGAGCGCCGGCCCGGCTCGGTGCGAGCGGCGATGACGCCGGTCACCACGCCGGCCGCGAAGGAGCACCCGGCCCAGTTCGCGATGCCGTCGAACCTGGTCGTCTTGCTCTGGTGCGGCAGCCGCACCTCGCCCCGCAGGTAGGCGGCGTTCAGGTCGGTGCCCCGGGCCAGCAGCGAGATCCACGGCGCCGGATCCGGCGTGAACGGAGCGCGCTTGTTGTCGGCGTCGATCGCGCCCACACCCACCACCTCCGGCAGCGCGGCCGGGTAGGACGTGGTGCTCGGGGTGACCCCGGCCGGCACGTCCGAGGGCCGGGAGTCGTTGACGTCGCCGTTGTTCCCGGCTGCGGCGACCACCACGGTGTTGCGGCCGAACCGCCGGATGGCGGCGTCCAGCACCATCGGTGCGGAGTCGTCGTCGGTCATGTACTCGCCGAACGACAGGTTGACCACATCCAGGTCCAGCGAGATCAGGTCGGCGATGCCCGCCGCGGCTTCCCAGACCGAGCCGTCACCGCGGTGGTCCAGCACGTGCCGCAGGTACAGCGTGGCCGCGGGCGCCTGCTGCAGGATGCAGGAGGCGACGAAGGTGCAGTGCCCGTCGAACTCGGTGAACACAGGCTGCGCGGGCGACAGGATGTCGGCCGCGCGGCCGACGTAGCGGCCGGTCAGGCTTTCGTGCGGGAAAAGCTTGGTGTCAACCAGGCCGACCCGGACGCCCCGGCCCAGCTCCGGGTCCCCGGCATCGGGGTCGATCGCGCTGGTGACCGGCTCGCCGGTGGTGGTCGGCCGGCCTTCGCCGTCGGTGTGGGGTCCCGGCCGCAGGATCGGGCCGGTGAAGCCCGAGTGGGCGGAGGCCGGTGTGCCGTCACCGTCGGTGTGCGGGTCGGTGTGCGGCAGGGGATGGCCCGCGCCGTCGGTGTGCGGCTTCGGGCGGCCGGTGCCGTCGGTGTGCGGGTTGCCCCGGACCAGGGACGGCCGGTAGTTCTTGCCGATGGCGATCTGCCAGCCGGGGTAGCGCCGGGCGAGCCGCAGCTTGACCGCGTAGATCAGCAGGGCCAGGTCGGACACGGGCGGAGCGTCCGGATGGGCCTCGCGGCGCAGCTTGCGGTAGGCCTTGATTTCCTGGCCCACGGACCGGTCGCGTTCCAGCTTACGGACGGCCTTCTCGATGTCCTT
Organism: uncultured Actinomycetes bacterium; assembly: GCA_963833835.1. Classification (GTDB taxonomy): domain Bacteria; phylum Actinomycetota; class Actinomycetes; order Streptosporangiales; family Streptosporangiaceae; genus Bog-532. Next base: position 190,220 of record CAWHZI010000017.1, on the reverse strand, counting down.
CAGCTCGGACAGCCGGGCCAGGCCCAGCACCCCGTTCTCCTCGATGCCCCGGTCGCCAATCCCCACACCAATGTCGTGCAGCTCCTCGCGCACCACGCTGAGCTGGGGAATTGCGACAATGAGCTCGTCACCGTGGAACTTCTCCACGGAGCCATGTAGAACGGTCATGCTTCCCTCCCACGCTGGTCAGGGTTCTTCCAAAGATGCGGAGGCAGTAGTTCGCCCCACTGATACACCTGGCTGCGAAAAATTTCTGCTTGACGACGTACGGCCTGCTCGTGCCTAGAATCGACTGTGGAAGTGCTGGCTGGGGGGCTGGCCGAACAAGCCAGCAGAGCCCGCCGCCTAGCCGAAGCGAGACCGGCTGAAGCGGTGGCGCTGGCCGGCCATGTCGTCAATCAGGCCCGGCAGGACCGCGACTTCGCCTCCTGGGCGGTGGCCGAGCGGGCGCTGGGGGTGGCCGCGCTGCGGCTCGAAGACCCGGACGCGGCCCTGCGGCACCTGCGCGCGGCGGTGCGGCTCGGCGAGCGATCCGGCTCACCCGAAGTGGCCGCCGACGCCCGAGCCGGGCTGGCTCTGGCACTAAACCATCGTGGTCAGAGCAGGGCCGCGCTGCGCCAGATCGAGGCCGCGCTGACCGACCTGACCGGGCCGGCCCGGGCCCGCGCCCAGGCCCAGCGGGGCGCGATCTTGTCCCTGCTCGGCCGGATCGACGAGGCCCTGCCCGATTACCAGACCGCGCTGGCCGCGCTGCGCCGCCACGGGGACCCCGTCTGGGTGGAAAAGCTGCTGCTCAACCGGGCCGTCATCTACGGCTACCGGCAGGAGTTCACCGCCGCCGACAACGACCTGCGCGAGGCTGAGCAGCTGTGCGTCCGGTACGACCTGCCCCTGCAACTCGGATACGTGCACCAGAACCTGGGCTGGGTCAGCGGGCTGCGCGGTGACGTGCCAGCCGCGCTGCACTACTTCGAACAGGCCGAACAGCGGTTGCGGGAACACGGCGTCCCGGTGGCCGAGCTGCTGACCGACCAGGCTGAGCTGCTGCTGTCGGTGCGGCTGCTGGCCGAGGCCCGGCAGGCGGCCGGAGCAGCAGTGCACGAGCTCGAGCAACAGCGCCGGCATCTCACCCTGCCCGAGGCCCGGCTGCTGCTGGCTCAGGCGAACCTGCTGGACGGCCAGGCCGGGCCCGCGCTGGAGCAGGCCCGGGCCGCGGCCCACGAGTTCAGCCAGCAGGGCCGGCTGCGCTGGGCCGCGTTGGCCCGGTTCACGGTGCTGCGCGCGCAGGTCGCGGCGGCCCCCGGGGCCGGGGCCGGTCCCAGCGTCGGGGCAGTGGAGCGGGCCGCGGACGAGCTGTCCGCCGCGGGCTGGGCCCGGCTGGCGCTGCAGGCCCGGCTGCTGGCCGGCCAGCTGGCGCTGTCGCGGGGCTGGCCCAGCCGGGCCGAGGCGCAGTTCACGGCGGCGGCCCAGCACCGGCGCCGCGGGCCCGCCCTGCAGCGGGCTCAGGCCTGGCACGCCGAGGCGCAGCGGCGCTTGGTGGCGGGAGATCAGCGCGGGGCGACCATTGCCGCCCGCACCGCGCTGCGGGTATTCGACGAGCACTGGACCGGCCTGGGTGCCACCGACCTGCGCGCGCACGCGTCCGGGCACCGGGCCGACGTGGCCACGTTCGGGCTGCGGATGGCGTTCACCAGCGGCCGGTCCGCCGCCGTGCTGGAGTGGGCCGAGCAGGGCCGGGCCAGCCACCTGATGCGCCTGCCGGTCCGGCCGCCCGCGGACCCGGAGCTGGCCGCGGCGCTGTCGGACCTGCGGGCCACGGTGAGCGACATCTTCCGCGCCCGCGGGGCCGGGGACAGCACGGCGGTGCTGGCCCGCCGGCAGCTGACCCTGGAGCGCTGGATCCGCGACTATCACCGGCGGCTGCCGGCCGAGGCCGAACCGGGGCGGTCCCGGACGCCACGGCCGAGCCTGGTCCGGTCATTGACGACGGCACTGGGCCCGGCGGCGCTGCTGGAGTTCATCGTCCTGGACGGGACGCTGCATGTGGTGACGGTGGCCGACGGCCGGATCGGCCGGCACACGCTCGGCCCCGCGGAGCGGGTGTACGAGCTGATCGACCGGGTGCGATTCGCCCTGCACCGGCTCGGCCGCCATCAGTTCGCGGCGGCCAGCAAGACCGCGGCCCGGATCCTGCTGGCCGACGCGGCCCGGCGGCTGGACCAGCTGCTGCTGAGCCCGGTGGCCGAGACGACTGGGGACCGGCCGCTGGTGGTGGTGCCGACCGGGGCGCTGCAGTCGCTGCCGTGGTCGATCCTGCCCTCGTGTGCCTGCCGTCCCGTGACCGTCACCCCGTCGGCCGCCCTGTGGCTCGGGGGCGGGACGAGCGCCGGCCGGGACCAGCCCCCCGGACCCGCTGTACCGGCCGGCCCCGTTGTGGTGGCGGCCGGGCCAGGCCTGCCGGGGGCCGAACGCGAGGCCGCCGCGGTGGCCGCCCTGCACCGGGTGACGCCGCGCCAGGGCCTGGCGGCGACGGTGGACGCGGTGGCGGCCGCCCTGGACGGCGCCGGCATCGTGCACCTGGCCGCGCACGGCCGGGTCCATCCCAGCAACCCGCTGTTCACGTCATTGACCTTCACCGACGGCCCGTTGACCGTCTACGACGTGGAATGTCTGCGGCAACCGCCCCAGGTGGTGGTGCTGGCCGCCTGCGACGTCGGCCGGTCCGCGGTGCAAGCGGGTGATGAGCTGATTGGGCTGTCCGCCACGTTCCTGGCCCTGGGGACCAGTCAGGTCGTGGCGTCGGTGATCCCCGTTCCGGACGCCGAGACCGTGCCGCTGATGGTGGCCTTCCACCGCCGGCTGGCGGCGGGCACGCCGACGGTCCCCGCCCTGGCCGCCGCGCAGGCCGAGCTGGGAGCCGGGGCGCCAGAAGCCATGGCCGCGGCCGCTGGCTTCGTCAGCATCGGCCGGGCGCCGGCCACCGGAGAGTTTGTTAATTAATAAAAGGCACCTGGGTGGCTCGCGTGCCCGGCTTCGTCCCGCGGTACCGCTTGACAGGCCGCCGGGCTGGGATCACCGTCGCAGTAACGGAAAGCCTTGGGTTGTCCAGTGGGGGATGACCGTCCATGAACATGTTCACGCCGTCCGGCCAGGATGCCGAGCAGGCCTGGCTCGGCCGGATCAGCTTCGAAGCCACCGAGCTGGATGGCCGCCTGAACTATTTCAGCGCGGTCTCCAGCACCGCTACGTCAGTGCAAATTCGGGGTTTCCTCGATGAACTGCACGCGTTCGACGGGAAGTTCAAGGCCTGGCGAGACGCGGTTGAGCCGTTGCGGAAAGCGGGGCGGCCGACGGCGTCTGGGCAGCTCGACGGGCTCCGGCGGCGGGTGCAGGACAACTTGCAGACCTACGAGTTCACCCGCAGCAGCCGGGAGGCGTTCGAACGATTTCAGCAACAGCAATCCGGGTCGCCTGGCTGGCCGCAACCTGGACCGCCTGCCGGGCCGTATGGTCCACCGGGCGGGGACCCAGTACACCGGTACCGGGCCACGATGGGTATGTGCTGCTTCTGGTGCCGCCTGGACTTCGGCGGGCTACCGCAGCCGGTGGCAATATGCCCGAACTGCGGACGTTTCCCGAAGCCGCCGGCCTGACCGGGATGCTTCGACGGGGGTCGAAGTGTGTGGCTTTTAGACTGGGGTGGTGAGCCAGACCGCTGAACCGCAGACACGGACGCCGCTGGCCGGGGACAGCAACATCGCCGCCATCGGGGCGCTGGTGGCCGACCCGGGGCGATGCCGCATCCTGCTCGCGCTCGGGGACGGCCGGGCGCTGCCCGCCAGCCGGCTGGCCAACGAGGCCGGAGTCAGCCCGGCCACGGCCAGCAGCCACCTGCGCAAACTGACCGAGGCCAGCCTGCTCACGGTGGAGAGCCACGGGCGGCACCGCTACTACCGGCTGGCCGGGCCCGAGGTGGGCCGCTTGATCGAAGCCCTGCAAGAGCTGGCCCCGGCCGTCCCGGTGCGCTCGCTGCGGCAGGACACCCGGGCGCGGGCGCTGCGCGAGGCCCGGACCTGCTACGACCACCTGGCCGGTCGGCTCGGGGTGGCGCTGATGGGGACCCTGATCGAGCGCGAGTACCTGACCGGCGGGGACGGCGAGTACGACGTGGACCGGACCCCGGGCGACCATCGGGCCGGTTACGGGCACGAGGTGGACTACACGCTGACCCCGGCCGGGCAGGAGTTCCTGGCCGAGTTCGGGGTCCGCGTCCCGCCGCGACGGCGGCTGATCCGCTACTGCGTCGACTGGAGTGAGCAGGCCCATCATCTGTCCGGCGCGCTCGGCCGCGGGCTACTGGACCGGCTGATCGAGCTGGGCTGGATCCAGCGCTCCGACGGGAGCCGGGCGGTCAGGGTCACCGACGCGGGTCGCGCGGGGCTGGACCAGAGGTTCGGGATCCCGGGTTAGCCCCGGGTTTAGCGCTGTGCGGTGGGGTCGATCTGGACCGGGTAGCCGGCCCGCAGCACGGCCACGGTGGACGGCGGGGTGATGACGGTGGCCGTGCCAGCCGTCGGACGCGACCGGCGGGCACCGTAGCCTTCGGTGGTCCAGGGCACGAGGGCGTCGCCGAGAACGAGGGCGGTCTGGCCGTCTTCGAGCACGAACGTGCCGTCGGGCAGACCGGCCCAGGGCAGCTCGTGCAGGCGCCGGCGGTGGGTGCCGGGCACGATCCGTTCGGAGTGCAGTTGGGCGTTCATCTGCTTGGCCCCCGGGACCGGGACCGGGCCGGGGTGCCGTGAGCCGCCGCGCTTCTTGCTGTTATCACCTCGGCGGCCCAGGCCTGCTGGTAGGCGCGGTAATCGTCGCGGCGGCACTCGGCGCAAGGCCGGTGCCCGGCGGCGAACGATACGGCCTCATCGTGGAAGAACAGATGCGTGTACCGGTGCGGCAGCCACTGCTCCCGCCAGCGGCCGCGGAACTCCAGCGCGCAGGTGATCCACAGGTCACTGGCGTGCGAGCGGACGATCCGGTGGCCGCCCTGGTTTTGGCCGTCGCTGTCGCTGTCGCTGTCGTGCAGGATGCCGCGGTTCCCCGTCCACGCGCCGCGCAGCGGGACGGCGACGATCTCCCCTAGTGGGGTCACGCGGTTCTGTTCGGCCATCACCGCCCAATGTAAGAGACAATGACCAGCATGGGCGCCTCCCCCGCTGTGCACGTGGCCCGCATCTACCATCTGCCGCCGGGCCATGACGGTACCCGGGTGCTGGTGGACCGGTTGTGGCCGCGCGGGCTGCGCAAGGACGACGCGCCGATGGACCTGTGGTGCAAAGAGGTCGCGCCGTCGAACGAGTTGCGGCACTGGTACGGCCACGACCCGGCTCTCTTCGATGAGTTCAGCTCCCGCTACCAGGCCGAACTGGCCGACCCGGCCCGCGCCGCCGCCCTGGACCGGCTGCGGGAGCTGAGCCGGGAGGGCCCGCTGACCCTGCTGACCGCGACCAAGACGCCGGAGATCAGCCACGCCGAGGTGCTGGCCAGGCTGCTCAACGATCCCGGAGCCTGAGCTTCGAGGACACTCCTGGGCCTGAGCTTCGAGGACACTCCTGGGCCTGAGCGCCCAAGACGATCCTGGCCCTCAACCTCAAGGCCTACGGCCTGGCCCGTGTTATATTTTAACGGCCGTTAGAAGATTGCCGCCCGGGAGCCGCTGATGACCGACATTATCCCGATCTCGCCGGAAGAGGCGGACCTGCGCGACGCGGTGCGGCGGGTGGCGGGCAAGTACGGGCACAAGTACTTCGTCGACTGTGCGACCTCGCACAAGGAGCCGACCGAGCTGTACGAGGAGCTGGGCGCGGCCGGGTTCCTCGGCGTGCACCTGCCCGAGGAGTACGGCGGCGGCGGGGCGGGCCTGTCCGAGCTGTGCGCGGTCATCGAGGAGGTCTCCGCGGCCGGCTGCCCGCTGCTGATGATGGTCATCGCGCCGGCCATCTGCGGGTCGATCATCGCCGCGCACGGGTCGCCGGCGCTGAAGCAGGCCTGGCTGCCGGGACTGGCCAACGGCACCCGGACCATGTCGTTCGCGATCACCGAGCCGGACGCGGGATCGAACACGCACGCGCTGAGCACGACCGCGCGCCGGGACGGCGACGACTACGTGATCAGCGGGACCAAGTACTGGATCAGCGGGGCCGATCAGGCCGACGCGATCCTGCTCGTCACCCGGGACGGCGACGTGGACGCCGGCACTGGCACTGGCACTGGCGCTGGCCGGGACACGCCGATGTCGATGTTCGTGGTGCCGGCCGGGTCACCGGGCCTCACTATGCACGCCATCGAGGCCGAGCTGGTGCAGCCGGAAAAGCAGTTCACGGTGTTCTTCGACCAGGTGCGAGTGCCGGCGACCGCGCTGGTCGGCCAGGCCGGGAAGGGGTTCCGGGCCGTGTTCGCCGGGCTCAACCCGGAGCGGGTCACCGCCGCGGCCATCAGCAACGGGATCTCCCGCTACGCGCTGGAACGGGCCACCCGGTACGCCCGGGAGCGGGCCGTGTGGAAGACCCCGATCGGCGCGCACCAGGGGGTGGCGCACCCGCTGGCCGAGTGCCACATCGCCGTGACCCAGGCCCGGCTGCTGACCGCGCGGGCGGCCGAGCTGGCCGACACCCTGGGCGCGGGTGGACGGTCTTCTGGAAGGGCAGAGGCGGCCGAGGCGGTCAACATGGCCAAGTTCGCCGCGGCCGAAGCGTCGCTGAAGACCCTGGACCAGGCCATCCAGGTGCACGGCGGGAACGGCCTGTCGCGCGAGTACGGCCTGGCCGACCTGTGGTTCCTGGCCCGGATGCTGCGGACCGCGCCGACCAGCCGGGAGATGGTGCTGAACTTCGTGGCCCAACATTCCCTCGGCCTGCCAGCGTCCTACTGAGGAGCAACTTTGACCCGGCTGTCGCAGGACGAGCAGGACATCGTCGACACCGTGCACGAGTTCGTGGACCGCGAGGTACGCCCCGTGGTCCGGGACATGGAGCACGCTAACGAATACCCGGAAAAGCTCATCGACCAGATGAAGCAGCTCGGGATCTTCGGGCTGGCCATCCCTGAGCCGTACGGCGACGTCCAGGTGTCGATGCCCTGTTATGCGCTGATCACCGAGGAGCTCGCCCGCGGCTGGATGAGCCTGGCCGGGGCGATGGGCGGCCACACCGTGGTGTCCAAGCTGCTGGTCACGTTCGGCACCGACGAGCAGAAGGAGCGGTACCTGCCCCGGATGGCCACCGGCGAGCTGCGGGCCGCGATGGCGCTGACCGAACCGGGCGGCGGCTCGGATCTGCAGGCCATGCTGACCACGGCCGAGCTCAGCCCGGACGGGCAGACGTACACCGTCAGCGGGTCGAAGATGTGGATCACCAATGGGCGGCGGTCCGGGCTGATCGCGCTGCTGGTCAAGACCGACCCGGCGGCCCAGCCCCGGCACAAGGGCATCAGCATCCTGCTGGTCGAGCCGGGCGAGGGCCTGACCGTCTCCCGTGACCTGGGCAAACTCGGGTACAAAGGCGTCGAGTCGTGCGAGCTGGTGTTCACCGGCTACCGGGCGCCGCGGTCAGCTCTGCTGGGAGGTGCGGAAGGGGCCGGCTTCGCGCAGATGATGAAGGGCCTGGAGACCGGCCGCATCCAGGTCGCGTCCCGGGCGCTGGGGGTGGGCCGGGCCGCGTTCGAGGACTCGCTGAAGTACGCCCAGGAACGGGAGGCGTTCGGTAAGCCGATCTGGAAACACGAGTCCATCGGCAACTACCTGGCCGACATGGCCACCCAGCTGACCGCCGCACGGCAGCTGGTGATGTTCGCCGCGGAGCGTTCCGACGCCGGCGAGCGCTGCGACCTCGAGGCGGGCATGGCCAAGCTCTTCGCCTCGGAGACGGCCATGCAGATCGCGCTGAACGCCGTGCGCATCCACGGCGGTTACGGATATTCGACCGAGTTCGACGTCGAACGGTACTTCCGGGACGCGCCGCTGATGATCGTCGGTGAGGGCACCAACGAGATCCAGCGCAACGTGATCGTCTCCCAGCTCATCAGCCGCGGCGGCCTGGGTTGAGGCTTCAGTTGAGTAGGGTGAGCCGGTGCCAGCGCTGAAGGGCCCCCGCGACTCCCCCGGACAGGGCTCCCCCGGGCCGGGCCAGACCAAATCCGAGCGCACGCGGGAACGGTTGCTGCACGCGGCCGCGGTCACGCTCAGCCGGCTCGGTTACGCCGGCATGCGCCTGGTGGACGTGGGCGAGGAAGCCGGCGTCCAGGCCCCCGCCATCTACTACTACTGGCCGTCTCGCGAGCAGCTGATCGAGGAGGTCGTGACCGTCGGCACGATCCGGCTGCGCGAGTACGTGTCGGCCGCGCTGGCCGCTGCCCCGGCGGACGCCTCCGCCCTGGACCGGCTCGACATCGCGATCGACGCGCACCTGCGCCAGCTGATGTCGGAGTCCGCCTTCGCCCACGCGGTGATCCGCAACATCAGCCAGCTTCCGCCCGCGATCCGATCCCGGCAGATCGTCGAGGAACGTAAGTACGCGGGTGTCTGGCGCGACCTGTTCGCCGACGCGGTCGCCTCCGGGGAACTCCGCACCGGTCTGGACCCCGATCTGGCTCAGCCCCTGATCATCGGCATCCTGAACTGGGCCGCCGAGTGGTGGTCACCCAAGCGCAGCTCGATCGACGCCGTGGTGGCCACGGCCCAGTCCATCGTCCGGCACGGGGTCGCGTCCGCACCGGTGCCCGGGGCTGCGCCGACGCCCGCCGCGGAGTTAGCTCGTTAGCTGGCTGGTTCGGCGGCGGCCTTGCCGGTTACCGTGGCCAGGCCCTGGTTCATGGTCTCGACCGCGTCGTGGCTCTGGGCCCCGAGGCCGTGCCGCTGGGCCACCCACTCCGCGTCGTTGTAGGTCAGCCACACCGTACCGTCGGCGTCTTCCCAGACCAGCGCCTTGACCGGCAGATCAATCCCCGCCGTTTGCTGGTCCTGCATCAGCGGCGTGCCGCCCAGCGGGTTCCCGAAGATCAGCAGTTCCGTGGGCCGGAGCTCCATCCCCACCGCGGTGGCGTTCCCACCGTGGTCAACGCGCCCGAATACCGTGAGCCCGGCTGCGGCCACCATCTCGGCCAGCCGGTCCACGGTTTCCCGGACGGGCCGTTCGCACCGGACCGTGATCAAGCCGTTGTCGCTCATCCGCGCCTCCTCGGTATCTCAGCCGTTTATACCGCTGTCCCGTGGTCGCGCGGTCGTCAGCTCACATACCTGGCCGCCACTGGGGGTCACGGCCGAGGTAACGCAGCAGTTCGGCCGAGTGGCCGTCACCGGGCTGCGGGGCCAGCGCGGCGGCGTAGGCCCCGAACTGCCGCAGTGGCTCGATGATGGTCCGGGCCTGCAGCAGCTGGGCGGCCAGCCCATCGGGCAGGAACCCGGGCCGGCCGAGGGCGGCGGCAATGTCCCAGGCGTGCACGGCGGCGTCGAGCGCGCAGGCCGCGGCGGCCACCTCAGCGGGCAACTCGCCCTGCGGCAGCGGCGTCGGTACTGCTGGCTGATCGGGGCCGATCCCGGCCCAGGCGGTGCGGGCGGTGACGAGGGCCGGCTCGAGGAGGTCCGCGGCATTGCCGTCGAGGTCCCCGGAGGGAGCAAAGGGGTTCTCGGCTGGCCCGCTACCCACTCCGAGCGCAGCCGACCAGGCCAGCTGGTCTCCGGCCGCGTGCTGGAGAACCTGGGTGACGGTCCACTCGGCGCAGGGGGTGGGTGCCTTCCCGTTCGTGTCGCTGATCATCGTGGCGGCGCTCTGCAGCAGGTCGAGGGATTCGGTCATGACGTTCCAGGTGGTCCCGGGCATGGCGGTCACAGCTCCTTGGTCATGGCGTTACCGGTTGCGGAGTTACTGGTTGTGGTGGCGGGACGGAGGGGGCGGAAGAAGCTCCGGATGTCCGCGGCGAGCTGATCGGGGTGGGTGTGAGCGCTGTAGTGGCCGGCCACACCAGGCAGTTCGGTCCAGGAGGTGATCCTGGCGTGGTCGCGCTCGGCGAAGCGGCGGATTGAGCGGAAGTCACCCTCGGCCGCGGCCGCCAGCCCCACCGGGACGGTGGTCGGGCCGGGCGAAGGCGCGGCCGTTGCGTGGGCGTCCTCGTAGTAGTGGCGGATGGACGTCCCGGCGGTGCCGGTGAGCCAGTACAGGGACACGTTGGCCAGGATGAACTCGTCGTCGAGAGCCTCGTCGAACAGCTGGCCGTTCCAGGCGAGCAGTCCAGCGGGGGAATCGGCCAGGGCGTGGGCGAGAGTCTGCGGCTGCTGGCCCTGGAGCACGTTGAATGCCCCCTTGTTCTGCCAGAACCAGTTCAGGACCGACATGGCTTCCTGCTCCCCGCGGTCCAGATCGGCTAGTTCGCCCGGGTCACCGCTGGGGAAACTGAACAGCTGGGTGACGTGCACCCCGGCCACGCGCTCCGGCTCGAGCCGCCCGAGCTCGGGCGAGATCATCGAGCCCGCGTCGTTGCCGATGGCGCCGTAGCGGTCGTAGCCGAGCTGGGCCATCAGCTCGGCCCAGGCGGAGGCGATCCGGCGGGTCCCCCAGCCGGGCGCGAGCGCGGGGCCGGAGAAGCCGTAACCGGGCAGCGACGGCAGCACCACATGAAAGGCGTCCGCCGGTTCGCCGCCGTACGCCAGTGGGTCCGTAAGCCGGTCGATCAGCTCGAGGTACTCGAAGACCGATCCCGGCCATCCGTGGCTGAGGACCACCGGGAGGGCGCCCGGCACCGCCGACCGGACGTGCAGGAAGTGCACTGGCTGCCCGTCGATGACCGTGCGGAACTGGGGATAGGCGTTGAGCCGGTCCTCCTGGCGCCGCCAATCGAAGTCCTGCCAGCTAGATACCAGACGCTGGAGCCGGCTGAGCGGGAAGCCGTAGGCGCCCTCGTCGCGGCCCGCGGGCTGCTCGGGTGCCCAACGGGTGGTCGCGAGACGCTGCCGGAGATCGTCCAGGTCAGCCTGTGGGATGCGGGCGGTGAACGGCTCAATCATGAAGTCCCTCGCTCGGAGTCTCGGACGTCCGTATCTACGTCCGTACGGACGCCTCAGACGCCTCAGACGCTCCAATGTTCGGAACGGAACGAACAGTTCCACTATAGCAGATCAGATCATTCCGTTCCAATGATATGGTCATCGCATGCGCACGGCAGAAGGCCCGCTCAGCGGACGGCGCCGGGAGGCAGCCCGCAACGACATCGAGATCTTGGCTGCGGCCCGCGAGGTCTTCCTCGCTGATCCGTCGGCTCCCATCTCGGCGGTCGCCGACCGGGCCAAGGTCGGGATCAGCGCCCTGTACCGGCGTTACGCCAGCAAGGATGACCTGCTGAGAGAGCTGGCCCGCGACGGCCTGGTCCGCTATATCGCCGAGCTCGATCGCGCCCTGACCGACGACCGCGATCCCTGGACCGTCTACACCGACTGCCTGACCCGGATCCTCGACGGCGGAAGCCAGGCCCTGGCCCAGCGCCTGGCCGGCGCCTTCACCCCCACCCCCGGCCTGTCAGAGCTGGCCCGGCGGGCCGGAACGCTGGCCGCGGCCGTGCACGACCGGGCCCAGCGTGACGGCGCACTACGCACCGACGTGAGCCCGGCCGACATCGTGCTACTGCTGGAGACGCTCAGCGCCGTAACCGTGCCGAACGCCGACGCGGGGCAAGCGCTGCGCCGCCGTTATCTGGCCCTGTTCCTCCAGGCCCTGCACGCCCCGGGCACCGCTCCCCTGCCCGGACCCGCCGCCGACCCGGCCGAACTCGCGGCCCGATGGACCGGGACCGCTACCCGCGCCTGACCACGCCCATGCGCCCCTAGGGAAAGGCGTCGGGCTGGGTCGTGTACTGGCGTCCCGCGGGGGTGGTCCAGCGCAGGATGCCGGGCCGGGGTTGTTCGAGGCGCCAGCCCTGCGACTGTTTACAACGGTGGTGGTGGCGGCACAGTGGGGCCAGGTCGCATTCGCAGGTGCGGCCGCCCTGGTCATACGGAATCGTGTGGTCGAGGTCGCATTGGGCCGCGGGGCGCCGGCAACCGGGAGCGCAGCACGTGGTGGTGCGGGCTTCAACCAGGTGCCGGAGCCGCCGACTGGGTTGGTAGCCCGGCTCCTGGTGGCGATGGTCGCAGGTGCCCTGAGCCAGCGGGTGAATGGTCATCGTGAACGGACCGGGCCTTCGGCGAGGCGGTGGCGGCTGGCCCGGGCTGACGAATTGGCCAGGGACCGGGAGCGAGCCACGCGCACACCCATGGCCGAGGGGTCGCCCGTCGTCGTCGGTGACGGTGATGCAGGAACGGGACGCCGGATGGTCCGCGGCGAGCGCGGCCAGCTCCCGGGTGAGCGATGAATCGAGCGGGCCGAAGCTGGCGACGTTCCCCGGTTCATCGGCCAAGCCGAGCAGCGTGGTCAGGGAGACGGTCAGGTTGAGCCGCGCAGCCAGCCGTTGACCGCCGCGCGGCCCCGCTACGGGGGCGTTGGCGGGCGAGGTGGTCTCGCCGGGATCGGGGCATTGGCGGGGGCCGGAATCTTGGCCGGGGGCGGCGCGCTGGCTGGGATCGGGGCTCTGGCTGGGAGTGGAGTCCTGGCCGAGGAGGGCGTCCAGGTAGGCGCGGGCGCGTAGCTCTTCCAGGGAACCGGGCAGGCCGGCATCGCGCAAGGCGAGGGCGCGGGTGGTGATGCGCTGGTCTGCTTCCAACACGTCGGCGGGTGGCAGGCCGAATCCGGCCAGGGCCGCGGTCCCAGCGTCCTCTGGCCAGCGGCGCACCCGGGGGTCCTTCTGGGCCTCTTCGCGGCGCCGGGTGGCGGCTGCGGGGTCGACGGCCAGCACGGCGCGGCTCACGGCGGCGCGCAACCGGCCCAGGGTTTGCCGTCCGGCCAGGGGCAGAATCCGGGCTTCTACCGCGCGAGCGTCGGCGTCGCTCAAGATCCGGGTGGCCTCCGCGATGAGGCGAGCCTTGGCGTAGTCCATCACGCCGGCGCGCAGAGCCTTCGCAGTCTCCGGCAACCGGGTGGCCAGGTCGAGGGCCACGTCCAGGTAGGCGGCCGCCGTTTGGGCGGTCAGAGTGAGCGCCGCGGCCACTTCGTCGCCGATGAACTCACTCAGCTGCACCGGGAATTGTCCGGGCGGGGCAGGAGGTGTCCGCTCGGCCGGGCGGCGCCGGGCCAGCTCAGCGATGGCCATCATCAGGCCCCCGCCGCTCCACGACTCGATCCGGCGCCAGGCCCGGATCACCCCGATCAGCTCATCGTCGGCCAGCTCGGCCAAGCGACCGTCGCGGGTGACCGAGTCAGTCAGCCCGGCCAGTGCGGCACTGGGCTCGGACGTGTCGAGCACCCCGCCCGATTCGAAGCCAGAACCCGAGACCGACGTGGTTGCGACCGGGCGAGGCTGGAAACCCGCGGCCAGGATCTCATCCTCGGCGTCCAGAGCACGCTGGTGGCGTCCCGCCGTCATCCCGTCACCGCCGATCGCATGCTGGCGCCGCTATGTGAACATACTATCGAACTAGCAGCTAAATTCGTAGATAAATCGAAGGTAATTTCGAATCAAATGGGTGGGTTAGGGCATCGTGTAGCCGCCGCTGACGGAGAGGACTTGGCCGGTGACCTGGCGGGCGGCGCGGTCGGAGGCGATCCAGGTGACGGTGTTGGCGATGTCCGCGGCGGTGGTGAGGCGGCGCAGGGGGATGTCCTTCTTCAGGTAGTCGATCTGCTGGTCGTTGAAGACCGCGTCCTGGCCGACGGCCCAGAGGCTGGCGGATCCGACGGCGTCGGGGCTGTCGGGGAGGACGAGACCGGGGCAGACGACGTTGGCGCGGATGCCGTGGCGGCCGTGTTCGCGGGCGGTGGTGCGGGCCAAGGCAATCAGCGCGGCCTTGGTCGCGCCGTAGATGCCCTGGCGGATCTGGCCGAAAGCCGCATCGCTGGCGATGAACACGATGGCGCCGGCGCCGGCCTCGCGCATGGGCGGGATCGCAGCCTGGGTGCAGGCGATGGCGGTGTAAAAGTTGATCTCGACGGTGCGCTGCCATTTGGCGCGGTCGGTGTCTTCGGCCAGGAAGCCGGGGACGCTCCAGCCCGCGTTGTTGACCAGCACGTCGATGCCGCCCCAGTGGCCCAGCAGGGGAGCCACGGCTCGCTCCCCGGCGCCGTCTTCGGTGAGGTCGCCAATGGCCAGTTCGGCCTGGGCGGCGCCACGTTCGAGGGCTTCGGCCTGGACCTTGGCCGCCTGTTCGGCGTCGACGTCGGCGATGACCAGGCGGGCGCCTTCGGCGGCGAAGCCGTGCACGATGCCGCGGCCGATGTTGGACGCGCCGCCGGTGACCAGCACGCGGGCGTTGGCCAGACCGAGATCCATCTGATCACCCTTCACCGCCTCGTTGACGGTCCCTCGGGAGATAATTTAGCGTGGATTCGAAAATCTGGCAGGTGTGGCCTACGGGGTGGGTACGGTCAGGGCGGGCGTACTTCGCGCAGTCGAGGTTGGGTGGTGGGAGCTGGCGTGGCTGAGGCACTGATTGGTGATGGGCCGGTGCTGCTGGAGCTTGACCAGACGGGGGTGGCACGGGTTCGGCTGAACCGGCCGGACGCGGCCAATGGGATGAACGTTGAGCTGCTGCAGGCGCTGCACGGGGCGATGATGCGCTGCCACGGTGATGAGCGGGTGCGGGTGGTGGTGCTCAGTGGGGCGGGCAAGCACTTCTGTGCCGGCGGGGATGTGCGGACGTTTGCCAGCAAGGGTGAACAGCTGCCCGACTATCTGCGGGAGGCGACGGCGTGGCTGCAGCTGGCCACGTCGGCGCTGGTGCAGTTGCGGGCGCCGGTGATCGCGCAGGTGCACGGGTTCGCGGCCGGCGGCGGCGGGTTCGGGCTGGTGTGCGCGGCGGATCTGGTGGTGGCGGCGGAGTCGGCGAAGTTCTTCTCGGGCGCGGTGCGGGTGGGGATGGCACCGGACGCGGGGACGACGGTGACGCTGACCCAGCTGGTGGGGCTGCGGCAGGCCATGCGGATCCTGCTGACCAACCCGACGCTGACTGCGGCCGAGGCCCGGGACCTGGGCGTGGTCACCGAGGTGGTACCCGACGGCCGGCTCGGCGAGCGCGTGGACGAACTGGCCGGGACCCTGGCCGCCAGCGCCCCGCTGGCGCTGGCCGCGACCAAGCGGCTGGTGTGGTCCGGGGTGGGCGCGACCATCCACGAGCGGCTGCCCGAGGAGGCGCGCACGGTGTCCGAGCTGTCGGGCTCGGCCGACGCGCGAGAGGGGCTGGCCGCGGTGCTGGAGCGGCGCACACCGAGGTTCACCGGATCATGAGCAAACCGCCAATCCTGCTGAGCCGCGACGAGGGGAACATCCGGGTCCTCACGCTGAACCGGCCCGAGGTGCGCAACGCGTTCGACATCCCGCTGCGGGTCGAGCTGGCCGCGGCCATCGAGGCGGCCATGGCCGACGACGGGGTGCGCGTGCTCGTGCTGACCGGGGCGGGCGGCGCGTTCTGCGCGGGCGGCGACATCGGCACGATGAACGAGATGACCCGGGACGAGGCGATCGTCCGGGCCGAACAGACTCAGCGAGTGGTGCGGACGCTGTGGGCCGGGACCAAGCCGGTGCTGGCCGCGGTGGAGGGACCGGCGTTCGGTGCCGGGCTGGCGCTGGCGCTGGGCTGCGACCGGATCGTGGCCGCCGCCGACGCACGGTTCGGGGCGGCGTTCACCCGGATCGGGCTGGCCGGCGACATGGGCGTGCTGGCCACGCTGCCGGAGCGGCTGGGCCCGGTCCGGGCGCGGCAGTTCCTCATGCTGGCCGAGCAGGTCAATGCGCCCGACGCGCTGACCATGGGCCTGATCGACGTGGTGACCGAGCCGGGGAACGCGGTGACCGCGGCCCTGGGGGACGCACGCACGCTAGCCGCCGGGCCGCCGCTGGCGCTGGCCGCGATCAAGGACGCGCTCGGCCGCTACCCGCTCGGGCGCGAACAGACGCTCGCGTTGGAGGCGGAGACGCAGGTGCGGATGTACGGCTCGGCTGACTTCGCCGAGGGGGTGGCCGCGTTCCGCGAGCGGAGACCGCCGAAGTTCGAGGGGCGGTAGGGACCCTTGCGGATTTTGTGACTGGTGGTGCTAGGACGCTGGTGGTTTTCGAGGCCGGGGGCGCGGCGGGCGGGAGGCCGTGGGCCTTGATGTACCGCCACGCCATCCTCTAGGGTACTTTTTAATCGGGATTAAGGGAGGCGCCGTGGCCCTGGATATCGAGATGCGCCGCCAGGAGCTGCGCGGACGGTACGCCGAGTGGGTGCCGCGGACGCTGCACGAACGGCTGGACGACTGCGCCGCGCAGTACGGGATGAGGCCGTTCGTGATCACCGACGAGCGGACCGTCAGCTACGCGGAAACCGCGGACTGGGCGCGGCGGCTGGCCGACGGGCTGGCTGCGCTGGGTGTCCGGCCGGGTGACCGGGTGGGCATGGTGATGGCCAATTATCTGGAGTTCGTGCCGCTGAAGTTCGCCATCTCGCGGGCGGGCGCGGTGGCCATCCCGTTCAACTACCTCTACCGGCGCGACGAGCTCGGGTACGTGCTGGCCCAGTCGCAGTGCAACGTGCTGATCACGATGACCGGGTTCATGGGCCTGGACTACCTGGGCATGCTGGACGAGATCGCGCCCGGGTGGGACGGGGGCGGCGAGCTGGAACTGGCGGCGCTGCCGGACCTGCGCCGGGTGGTGCTGCTGAGCACCGACGAGCGGCACCGGGACAACGTGACGGAAGTGGACGGCCTGGCCCGGCTGGGCGACGACCACGCCGGCCGGGCCGCGGACGGGCTGGCCTGGCCCGCAGACGTGGGCGACATCCTCTACACCTCGGGGACCACGGGCTCGCCCAAGGGTGTCATGGTCACCCACGACGCGGTGCAGCGGACGGGGTATGCCTCGGCCCTGACCCGGGCCTACGAGGACGGGCGGCGGGTGCTGTTCTCGCTGCCGTGCTACCACATGTTCGGGTACGTCGAGGGTCTGCTGTCGGTCATGTTCGTGGGCGGCGCGATCATCCCGCAGACGACATTCAGCCCGGTCGGCTACCTGAACGGGGTGCAGCAGCACGGAGCCACGGACATCCTGTGCGTGCCGACCATGGCCGTGGCCATCATCGAGCACCCGGATCTGAAGCAGTACGACCTGTCCACGCTGAACGCGATCTTGTGCGGGTCGGCCCCGGCGCCGGTGTGGATCTGGGAGAAGTTCCGCGACGACCTGGGCATCAGCGAGATCGTCACCGGCTACGGGATGACCGAGTGCGGCGGCGCGATGACGCTGACCCTGCCGGAGGACCCGCTGGAGCTGTCCTCGAGCACGGTCGGGCGGACGAAGCTGGCCGGCGCGGCCGGGCTGCCGGAGGCAGTATTGCCCGGTTATGGCGGCGACCTGTGCCATTACCTCACGGTGGACCCGCTGACCGGGGAGCCGCTGGCGGAGGGGGCCGAGGGCGAGCTGGCCTCGTTCGGGCCGACCACGATGACCGGGTACTGGCGCAAGCCCGAGGAGACCGCCGCGGTGCTGTCCCCCGAGGGCCTGCTGCGGTCCGGTGACCTGGGGCTGGTCGGGCCGGACGGCTACCTGCGGGTGACCGGGCGGAGCAAGGAGCTGTACAAGAGCGGCGGCGAACTGGTCATGCCGCGCGAGATCGAGGAACTGCTCAGCGCGCACGAGGACGTCGCGCAGGTGTTCGCGATCGGGCTGACCGACGAGCGCTGGGGCGAGATCGGCTGCGCCGTGGTGGTCCGGCGGACAGGCGCGGCCATCACCGAGGACGACGTGATCGCGCTGTGCAAGGCCAAGCTGGCCCGGTTCAAGGTGCCCAAGCGGGTCGTCTTCCTCGAGCAGGACGACCTGCCGAAGACGCCCACGGGCAAGGTCCAGAAGTACCGGCTGGTCCCCCTGGCCGAGCAGCGAGTACGCGGGGCGGCGCAGTGACCGACATGCTCGAGGCGGCGGACAGGCGCGACTACGGGGAGCTGATCCGGCCGACGCAGGTCCACGGGTCGCTGTACTCCTCGCCGGAGATCTTCGCCGAAGAGCTGGCCCGGATCTGGTACACGACCTGGGTGTTCGTCGGGCACGAGAGCGAGGTCGCGCACCCGAACGACTACGTGCGCAAGAAGCTCGGCCTGCAGGACGTGATCATGACGCGGGACCGGGACGGGCAGGTGCACCTGCTGCTCAACCGGTGTGCGCACCGGGGCAACCAGGTGTGCGAGGACGAGCGGGGCAACTCCGGGTCGTTCCGCTGCCCGTATCACGGCTGGACCTACCGCAACACTGGTGAGCTGCTCGGCTACCCGTTCAACCGGGGGTACGGCGGCAAGGGCACGCTGGAACGGCGGCTGGCGCTGGGCCGGGTGCCGCGGGTGGCTTCTTATCAGGGATTCGTGTTCGGCAGCTTCGCCGAGACCGGGCCGTCACTGACCGAGCACCTGGGGGCGGCGGCCGGGGAACTGGACCGGCTGGCCCGGCTGTCGCCCGAAGGCCGGGTCGAGCTGACCGCGGGCTGGCTGAAGCACCAGACCCGGGCCAACTGGAAGCTGCTGGCCGAGAACGAGACCGACGGCTACCACCCGCAGTTCGTGCACGGCTCGATCTTCGGCGTCACCGGCAGCCCGATCGGCGCGCTGTACAGCGACAAGTCGACCGCAGTGACCCGGGATCTGGGCGGCGGGCACAGCGAGAACGACCTGCGGCCGGAGTTCCGCCGGTTCGGGCAGCCCATGCGCTGGTTCGGCACCACGGAAGAGCGGGTGCCGGAGTACGTGGCCGCGATGCGGCAGTCCTACGGGGCCGACGCCGAGCAGATCATGGTCGAGGGCGGGCCGCACGTGATGATCTTCCCGAACCTGTTCGTGGCCGAAATCCAGGTGTTCAACATCCAGCCGGTGGCACCCGGGGAGTGTGTGCAGTACGTGACCGCGGTGCAGCTCGCGGGCGGGCGGGAGCTGAACCGGCGGATGATCTCGCAGTCGATCGGCTCGGTCGGGCAGGCGGGCATGCTGCTGGCCGACGACACCGAGATGTACGAGCGGAACCAGGCCGGGCTGGCGGCGCGGTCGCCGGAGTGGCTGGACGTGAGCCGGGGCCTCGACCGGGATTCGGTGGATGGGGACGGGCACCCGGTGGGAACGGCCACCGATGAGGTCGGGATCCGCGGGTTCTGGGCTCATTACCGGGCCTTGATGGAGGCCCAGTGACTACCGAGGCTGATGTGGCGGAGCTGAGTCTTCGGGAAGCTGAGGGCTTTCTCTATTTGGAGGCGCGGCTGGCGGATGAGAGTGACTACGACGGGTGGGAGGCGCTCTGGACCGACGACGCGATCTACTGGGTGCCCGCCGGGCGGGCCGACTCGGATCCGGAGTCGGAAGTGTCGGTGATCTTCGATAACCGGAGCCGGATCGCGACCCGGCTGAACCAGCTGCGCACGGGCAAGCGGTACGCGCAGTCGCCGCCCTCGAACCTGCGGCGGCTGATCTCGAACGTGGAGATCCTGGGCCACGCCGGCAACGGGGACACCGAGGTCGGGGCGAACTTCATGCTGCTGGAGTCGCGGGCGCGCGGCGTGCAGCTGTGGGGCGGCCGCACCACCTACCGGCTGCGGCGGGCCGACGGGGAGCTGCGGCTGGCGTACAAGAAGGTGACGCTGGTCAATCTGGACGGACCGCTGCCGACCTTGGGATTTTTGATTTAATGAGCGACCCACAGCCCAGAGATCCGACCTCGGCCGGCGTCGTCGCCAGCGAGTTCGCGGCGGTCTCGGTACGGCTCGACGACACGGCCAACGGGGTGCGGCTACGGCTGGAGGACCTGCGCGGCGGGCGCGTCCGGTACCTGGACGCGCTGGAGCTGGAAACGATCATCTGGCTGCGGGATGAGCACCTGAGCCAGCTGCTCGACCCGTCGGCGGATCGCTGGCGTGATGACTGAGCGGGAGCGGGTTAACGTCGTTATGGACCTATTCGCCCTTGCCTCCTGGAGGACGCATTGATGAACGGAGCCCTGCGATGACCCGGGCCGCGATCGTGAACCCGCTGCGGACCGCGGTCGGACGGTTCGGTGGCACGCTGCGCCCGGTGGCGGCCGAGGATCTGGCCGCGATCGTGATCCGGGCCGTGGTCGAACGATCGGGGGTGGACCCAGCCCGGATCGACGACGTGGCGCTGGCGCAGTCCTACGCCAACTCCGAGGCCCCGTGCATCGGCCGCTGGGCCGCGCTGAACGCGGACCTGCCGATCGCCGTGCCCGGAATGCAGCTCGACCGGCGCTGCGGCGGAGGCCTGCAGGCGGTGGCCACGGCGGCGATGATGGTGCAGACCGGCGCGGCCGACGTGGTCGTGGCGGGCGGCGTCGAGTCGATGAGCAACATCGAGTACTACTCGACCTCGGTGCGCTGGGGCAGCCGGGCCGGCAACGTGAACTTGTACGACCGGCTGGACCGGGGCCGGGAACGGTCGCAGCCAGAATGGCGGTTCGGGCCGATCAGCGGCATGATCGAGACGGCCGAGAACCTGTCCCGCCAGTTCGGGATCGGCCGGGAGGCCGCCGACGAATACGCGGTGCGCAGCCAGCAGCGCGCGGCCGCAGCCTGGGCCGAGGGGAAGTTCGCCGAGGAAGTGGTGCCGGTCGAGGTACCCCAGCGGCGCGGCGACCCGGTGGTGTTCGACCGGGACGAGGGCGTCCGGGGTGATTCCAGCCTGGAGACGCTGGGCAAGCTGCGCCCGATCATGAAGGACGGCACGGTCACCGCGGGCAACTCGGCCCAGCAGAACGACGCCGCGGCCGCCTGCCTGGTCGTGGCTGAGGACAAACTCGACGAGCTGGGCCTGGAGCCGGTGGCCTACCTGGTGGGCTGGACCGCGGTCGGCTGCGAGCCCGCCACCATGGGCATCGGGCCGGTGCCGGCCGTGGCCAAGCTGTTCGGGCGGCTCGGCCTGGGCTTCGACGACATGGACCTGATCGAGCTGAACGAGGCGTTCGCCGTGCAGGTGCTGTCCGTGCTGCAGGGCTGGGGCGTCAAGCTGGACGAGGTCGACTCGCGGCTCAACGTGAACGGCTCCGGGATCTCGCTCGGCCACCCCATCGGGGCCACCGGGGCCAGGATCGCGACCACCCTGCTGCACGAACTGCACCGCCGCGGCGGCCGGTATGCGCTGGAGACCATGTGCGTGGGTGGCGGCCAGGGCGTGGCGGCGGTGTTCGAGCGGGCATGAGTGACGTGCGGAGTCCCGTGGGCGCGCTGCTGAGCTACGGCGCCTACCTGCCGGCCGGCCGCCTGGACCGGGCGGAGGTGGGCGCGACGCTGGGCACCGGTGGCGGCCGGGGTCAGCGGGTGGTGGCCTCGTTCGACGAGGACAGCACGACCATGGGCGTGGCGGCGGGCCGGGCGGCGCTCGCGGTGCTCACGGGCGCGGGGGTGGAAGCACCGCGCGACCTGTACTTCGCCACCACCTCGCCGGCCTACCTGGACAAGACCAACGCGGCGGCCGTTCACACCGCGCTGGGCCTGGGTGGTGAGGGGTTCGCGGCGGATCTGGCCGGCTCGGCCCGGTCGGGGATCGCGGCGCTGTCCAGCGCGGCCGGGCTGGGCGGGATCGCGGTGCTGGCTGACGTGCGGACCGGGCGGCCCGGGTCAGCGGACGAGCGGGGCGGCGGCGATGCCGCGGCGGCGTTCGTGTTCGGTGCCGGCGAGGGGATCGCCTCGGTCATTGGACGGGCTGCGCGAACCGCCGAGGTGCTGGACCGGTGGCGCCCGCCGGAGCAGGCGTCCGCCCAGGTGTGGGAGGAGCGCTTCGGGTATGAGCAGTACGCGCCGCTGATCCGGGACACGGCGGCCGCAGCGTTGAAAGACGCGGGCCTGGCCGCAGCCGATCACGTGGTGCTGGTCTCCCCCAACAGTGCCGTGCCGCGGCGGGGGAAGGCGCTGGTCCCGGGGACCCTGTCGACCACGTTCTCGCCGGTGGGGCACGCGGGCACGGCCGACGCCGGGGTGGCGCTGGCGGCCGTGCTCGACTCGGCCGAACCGGGTCAGACGATCCTGGTCCTGCTCGCGGCCGACGGCTGTGACGCCCTGGTGCTCCGCACTACCGACCTGCTCCCGGCCCGTCGCCAGCCGTTCGCGGTCGACGCCCAGCTCAAGGCGGGTGTGCCGGTCCCCTACGCCAGCTACCTGACCTGGCGCGGGCTGCTGGAACGGGAACCGCCGCGGCGGCCGGAGCCGGACCGTCCGGCCGCCCCGCCCAGCGCGCGGGCCGGGGACTGGAAGTTCA
Organism: uncultured Actinomycetes bacterium; assembly: GCA_963833835.1. GTDB lineage: Bacteria > Actinomycetota > Actinomycetes > Streptosporangiales > Streptosporangiaceae > Bog-532. The sequence continues at coordinate 167,874 of CAWHZI010000017.1, read as the reverse complement.
GCTTCACCGGGTCACGCTGCACCGAATGCGGCTTCGTGCACCTTCCCCCGACCCGGGTGTGCCACCGCTGCGGCGCGGTCGACCGGATGGACGAGGCCCGGCTGGCCGGCACGGCCGGGACGGTGGCCACCTACACCGTGGACCGGCTGGCTTACTCCCCCGCTCCCCCGCTGGTCGACGCGGTGGTCAACTTCGACGGCGGCGGGAGGTACGCGCTGGAGGTGGCCGACGCCGACCCGGACCGGCTGGCGGTCGGGTCACGGGTGGAGCTGGTGTTCCGCCGCCTGTTCACGGCGGGCGGGGTGCACAACTACTTCTGGAAGGCTCGGGTCGTGTCATGAGCAGTCACGGTATTGCCGACCGGGTGGCGATCGTGGGGATGGGGTGCACCCCGTTCGGGGAGCACTGGGGCAAGTCGGCCGAGGACCTGCTGATCGACGCGGTGACCGGGTGCCTGGCCGCGGTGCCGGCCGTCAGCCAGGACGACGTGGACGCCTACTGGCTGGGCACGCTCGGGTCCGGGCAGTCCGGGCTGACCTTGAGCAGGGCGCTGGCCACCGGGTACAAGCCGGTCACGCGGGTGGAGAATTACTGCGCCAGCGGGTCGGAGTCGTTCCGCAACGCCTGCTACGCGGTGGCCTCCGGCGCCTACGACGTGGTGATGGCGACCGGGGTGGAAAAGCTCAAGGACTCCGGGTTCTCCGGCCTGCTGCGTGGTGACCCGCCCGGCGACGGCACCGCGTCCGAGCTGTCGATGACCGCCCCGGCCGCGTTCTCCATGCTCGATCCGGCTTACTGCGCCCGGTACGGCGTGGACCCGGCCGACATGCGCGCGGCCATGACCCACGTGGCGTGGAAGAACCACGTCAACGGGGCCCGGAATCCGAAGGCCCAGTTCCGCGCGGAGGTGCCGAAGGAGAAGATCGAGGCCGCCCCGAAGGTCGCCGGGCGGCTGGGCGTGTTCGACTGCTCCGGGGTGTCCGACGGCGCGGCCGCGGCGCTGATCGTCCGGGCCGAGGACGCGCCGCGGTACACCGATCGGCCGGTGTACGTGAAGGCGCTGTCGCTAGTGGCCGGGCCGGGCATGGGCGCGCTGGACCCGGACTACGACTACACCACGTTCCCCGAAGTGGTCCGGTCGGTGGAGGACGCCTACGCCCAGGCCGGGGTGACCGACCCGCGGCGGCAGATCTCGCTGGCCGAGGTGCACGACTGCTTCACCCCCACCGAGCTGGTGCTGATGGAAGACATGGGGTTCAGTGACCGGGGCCAGGCCTGGAAGGACATCCTGGCCGGTGACTTCGAGCTGGCGGGCCGGCTGCCGATCAACCCGGACGGCGGCCTCAAGTCGTTCGGCCATCCGGTCGGGGCCAGCGGGCTGCGGATGCTGTACGAGGCGTGGCTGCAGTTCCGCGGCGAGGCGGGCGACCGGCAGCTGGATCATCCCCGGCTGGCCATGACCCACAACCTCGGCGGGCGGCCCGGCAGCTGCGTCTCGTTCGTGTCCCTGGTCGGCGGTGAGCGCGGATGACCTCGCCCGCGGCTGAGCAATGGGACGCGCTGGTCATCGGCGCGGGCGCGGGTGGCCTGTTCACCGCGGCCCGGCTGGCTCACCAGGGATACCGGACGCTGGTGGTGGAACGGCTGGACAAGCTGGGCGGACGGGCCTCCACCGACGACATCGACGGGTTCAAGGTCAACAACGGCGCGATCGTCATCGAGACCGGCGGCATCACCGAGCAGACCTGCCGCGAGGTCGGTGCGACGTTCGACATCCGCGAGCCGCACCCGCCGCTGCTGTACCGGATCGGCGGCAAGGACGTCGATGTCACCGGGGGTGGCTGGGGGTTCCTGCTGTCCAAGCTGACCCGGCAGGGGGCCAAGCTGCTGTCCGGGCTGGGCGCGGCCCGGTCGGACAGCGGGCTGCCCGAGGACGAGCTGTCCACCGCGGACTGGGTGCGGAAGTTCACCCGCAACGACTCCGTGCAGGGCATCTTCCGCAACATGTGCGGCTCGGTGTTCGCGGTCAGTTCGGAGGAGCTCCCGGCCCGGGTGTTCCTGACCTACTTCACCCGCAAGAGCGCGTTCAAGCGGTTCGGCTTCCACCCGGAGGGGACGGTCGGGCTGTGGCGGGCGCTGGCCGAGGTGGTAACCCGGCGCGGCGGTGAGGTCCGGCTGAGCACCGAGGTCGAGTCCCTGTCGGTGGTGGACGGGCAGGTGAGCCAGGCGGTACTGCGGAGTTCCGGCGCCGGCGGGGCGAGCGGGGAGCCTTCAGTGGTCCGGGCCCGGTTCGTGGTCAGCGACATCGGGCCGTCCGCGACCGTCCGGCTGACCGGGCCGGACGCCTTCGGCCCCGACTACCTGGCCGACGTCAAGCGGGCCGACCGGCCGGCCGCGATGATCGCGGTCAACTTTGCCAGCCAGGAACGGCTGATCGATGTGCCCGGCATGCTCAGCTTCGCGGTCACCCGGCGGCTGGCCTACATGGCCAACTTCACCGACCTGTGCCCGGAGATGGCGCCGGACGGCTGGAACCTGTACGTGGCCGCCGGGGTGCCGCAGCCGTCGGTGGGTGACTTCGACGAGGCGGCCGAGACCGACCAGTTGTTCGCCGACATCGACGACGTGATCCCCGGCTTCGGGGCCCGGGCCCGGGTGCTTTCCACCGTGGTGACCCGGGACGACTGGCCGCCGCAGCGGGCCGTGGCCGGGTTCGACCTGGCCCCGGCCACCCCGATCCCGAACCTGTGGAACGTCGGCGATGGGGTCAAGGAGTACGCCAACGGCGGCACCACCGCCTGCGCCGAGACGGCCCAGCGGGTGGTCGACCGGATCACGGCCGCGTTCCCACCAGGCTGAGGTCGCCCTGTTCGGCCAGCCGGACAGGCTGGCCTGGAGTGCTGGGCTGGCCTGGCATGTCGGGCTGGCCGGGCGCGTTGGGCAGGCCCTCGGCGGTGGCCAGGTCGACGGCGCGGGCGCCCAGTTCGCGGTAGGCCTCGAACTCGCCTCCGTCGTAGAGCTGCTGCAGGGTGGGCTCGCACGGATAGCTGGGGTGATTTCTGGCGTAGGCCACGATGTCCCAGGGGGCGTCCTGCCACCAGCCGAGCTTGCACACCCACAGGTTGCCGTCCGGACGCGGGATGGCCGCGGCCTGGTCGGCTGAGCGCCGGAACGTGCCGGTGGCCCACGGACGGCTCACTTCACCGTCAGCCAGGTGGGCTCCTTCGGCGATCATGGTGCTGGGGTCCAGGTCGATATCGACGCTCGCGTCGATCCGGGCCAGGGACATCGAGCCGCCTAGGGTGGACCAGGTGGTGACCTGGTCGCCGCTCGCGTCGAGGGCCAGGACGTTGGCCGACTCTGGCCGGCGCAGGGCCTCGACCAGGCCCAGGTTGTCGTAGTGGCCGCCGTCGGTGACGTTGATCCAGGTGGCACGGTAGCTGGTGTGGCCGGCGGCCTCGGCCCACAGCAGCCCCATGGTGGGCTGCATGATCCGCCAGCACATCAGGGCGCCGAGGCGCTGACGGCGGCCGGCCGCGGCGTCCGCCCGGGCCTGGAGCACGTGGGCCCACAGCCGGGCCTCGCGGCGTTCGGCCCTTTCTTTCCGCCCTTCGCTGGCGTGCCAGTGCGGATGCGGCAGCACGTACCACAGGAGCAGGAAGCAGATCGGCCGGGCCCACCAGCTGTCCTTCTCCTGTCCGAAGGGGCCGTCCAGGTAGGCACGGGCGTGGCGCAGCACCCGGGGGTGCGGCAGCCAGACGCCGAGCCGGACATTGGTCGCGGTCAGCAGGATCCGGTAGGCCACCTTGGTCGCACTGCCCATCAGCGGTGACACCGCGGCCCCGCTGATCGCGACCAGGTCGAACAGGGTGAGCCCGGCCAGGTCCTCGTAGTCCGCGGTCCGGGCCGACTCGCAGCGCACGGCTGAGCCGGGGGCGCCGCGCAGCGTGGTCTTTTCCGGGTCGAAGGCCAGACAGTAGCCGCCCTGTCCGGGGCGGACGTCACCGCTGGCGTTGATGTTCGCGGTGGTGCAGATGACCAGGCCCGGTGCTTCGTCGGTGGCCAGCTCGGACAGCCGGGTGCTCGCGGCGCCGGCCAGCAGTTCGGCTCGCCGGGCCGGATCTGTCGCTGCGCAGGCGGCGCGGGTCACGGCGTAGGCGGTGCTCAGCCGCCAGCGGTACACGTCGTGCAGCGACAGCCGGTTGATGTCGGCCACGGCCCGGGTGCTCAGCATGATCGCCAGGGCGACGGCCACGGGCACGAGCTGGCCCGGCGTGTATCCGGTGTGGGCGGCGGCGCCGATCCAGGTCAGGGCGGCCACCAGGCCGATGGCGACCACGACCGCGCTGGCCAGCCAGGGAGTGAGGTGGCTGACGACCCAGCGGGCCACGGTCGTGACCACCCCGGTCGAGGCGGCCGGGTCCTGCTGGGTCTGGGCCACCTTGACCCGGGCCAGCCGGGTCCGGCACCAGCCAGCCGCCGCGACCAGAGCCGTGGCCAGGCCGCCCACGGTGCCGAACGACCAGTGCCCGGTCCCGCCGAAACCGATCGCGTGCGCGATCGTGCCGACGGTGCCGGTGCTGTGGTAGAGCCAGGCGATCACCGGCGGCGCGGCCAGCATGGCCAGGGCCAGGGCGGCGGTGATCGCCGCGGCCCAGCCGGTCCGCCGGGCCCGCTGCGCGCCATGATTGGCGCCCTGAGCGGGCAGCGTGGCCCACCAGTACGTGAACAGGATCAGCGTGAGGCCGGCCGCCGCAGCAGGCGCCAGCCACCAGGACCAGGCCATGACCGACGCGGACGCTCCGGTACGGGTCCAGGTCAGAATGCCCTGGGTGCGCAGCAGCCAGCCCCAGACGTGGCTGAGCGCGTAGACCGGGGCCATTATCAGCGTGAACGTGACGGCCACCCCAAGCAGCAGCGACAGCACGCCGACCAGGACGGTCTTGGCGTCCGGGGCGATGTAGCGGGTGTTGTCGCGCAGGTGCTGCTCCTCAGCCGACCCGCGTCCGTAGGCCGCCTGCGCGTCCTGCGGGCTGAGGTTGTGCCGGACCAGGCTCAGCGAGGCGGCGATGTAGCTGCCGCCCGAGACCCCGACGATCCATTTCGTCCTGGGGTAGAGCCCGCGGGCCAGGCTCTGCAGTGCCCCCAGGCAGTAGGTCGCCGACCGGATCCCGCCGCCGGAACAGCAGATGGCCCAGTCAGCGGAGCCGCTAGGTGTCCCGTTGGGTGTCTCGTCCATGACCGGTTCCCCTCCCCGTGCCTCTTGCTGAGGCGGAGGAGGGGCGGGCCGCTCTGATACACCTGGGCCGGGTCAGGCCTCCTGGCGGAGCTGGGCGGCGGCCGTGGTCATCGACTTCAGCTTGCCGTAGGCCGACTCCCGGGGCAGGTACTTCATGCCGCAGTCCGGGGCCAGGATCAGCCGCTCGGCGGGCACGTGCTCCAGGGCCCGGCGGACCCGCCCGGCCACCACGTCCGGCGTCTCCACGGTCTCGTCGCCGAGGTTGAGGACACCCAGGATGATCGTCTTGCCGTCCAGCGCGGTGAGGACCTTGGTGTCCAGGTTGGCCTGGGCGGTCTCGATCGAGATCTGGTCGCAGTCGCAGGCGGCCAGCTCGGGCAGGAACGAGTAGCCCTCGGGCCGGTCGGCCACGATCGCGGCGTAGCCGAAGCACAGGTGCACCGCGGTGGTGCCGGTGATGCCTTCCAGCGCCCGGTTGATCGCCTTGACCCCGTACTTGCGGGCCTCCTCCGGCTTGGCCTGCAGCCAGGGCTCGTCCAGCTGGACGACGTCGGCGCCCGCCGCGAACAGGTCAGCCACCTCGGCGTTGACCACCTCGGCGTAGGCCAGAGCCAGGTCCTCGGGGCTGGTGTAGTAGTCGTTCTCGGCCTGCTGGGACATGGTGAACGGGCCCGGCACGGTCATCTTCACCATCCGGTCGGTGTTGGCCCGCAGGAAGGCCACGTCATCGACCTCGACCGGGTGCCGCCGCTGGATCGGGCCGGTGATCCGGGGCACCAGGTTGGGCGTGCCGGCGCGGCTCAGCAGCGTGGCCGGGTGGTCCAGGTCCACGCCCTCCAGCGCGGTGGCGAACCGGTTGGAGTAGCTCTCCCTGACCTGTTCGCCGTCGGTGACGATGTCCAGGCCGGCCCGCTCCTCGTCGCGCAGCGCGAGCAAGGTGGCATCCCGCTGGGCCTGCTCCAGCTGGCTGGGATCCACCCGCCACAGCTCAGCGGCCCGGACCCGGGGCGGCAGGCGGTGACTGAGCCGGTCACGGTCGATGAGCCAGTCCGGCTGGGGGTAACTGCCGACCAGAGACGTGGGGAAGAGCATGTCAGCCACCTTAGCCGCGGACGGTGTAAGGCCCGCCCAGGGCCCGCAGCCGGGTTACCGTGTTAATTGATGGTGCGAATGCGGCCGTTCAGCAAGCAGCTGATCTGTCCCGAATGCGGAGATGTGATCGGCCAGGCTACGCTGCGGCCGCTCACCGGATGGCTAACCATCACCGAGCCAGGCGGCGGCCTGATCGGGGCGAGTAAAGGCGCGGTCCAGCTCCGGCTGGCCCAGCAACGACTCGACGCCGCCACCGACGGCGAGCGGGCCAGGGCGCAGCGCCAGCTCGAGTTCGTGCAGCGCCAGCTGGGCGAGCAGATCTACGACCTGCGCTGCCCGCGCGGGCACCGGACGTTCGTCACCTCTCCGCAGATCGCCCGGGCCATGCGCCAGGCCGGTGGCGCCTGGGCCAGCCTGGGCTGAACCGGGTTAGCTGAGCTGGGTCAGGCGGCGGGGAGCGGGGTGCCGGTCAGGTCGGCGCAGTAGGCCAGCAGGGCATCCTGGAGCGCGGTGTCGCGGGCGGCGGGGTTGGGCTGGCGGGGCTGCTGGTGGTAGAAGTAGCCGCCGGTGACGGTGGCGGCGGGATCATCGCTGACCGCCAGCCAGGCCTGGGTGACCGGGCCCTGGGCCAGGTCGTCGGGGGCGCCGGCGCCGCCCATCCGGGTCGCCACCCAGCCCGGTTCGACCGCGTTGGACAGTACCCCGGGCCAGCGCCGGGCCAGCGCCAGGGCCAGCACGGTGTCGTAGAGCTTGCTGTCGCTGTAGGCCTGGGCGCCGTTCCAGCGGCGGCCGGACCACTGCGGGTCGTCCAGGCTGGGGTCGCCGCCGTGCGACATGCCCGAGCTGAGGTAGACCAGCCGGGCGGGCCGGGTGATCAGCGCGGTCAGCAGGTAGGGAGCCAGCACGTTGATGGCGAAGACGCTGGCCAGGCCGTCCGGGGTCTCGATCCGGCGCGGCTGACGGTAGCCGACGCCCGCGTTGTGGATCACCGCGTCCAGCGGGCCCAGCGCGTTGGCCTGGCCGGCCACGTCGCGCGTCTGCGCCAGGCTGGCCAGGTCGCCCACCAGCACCGATTTGGCCCGGGGCTCCTCGCGGCGCAGGTCGTCGGCCCGCGCCGCCGAGCGGGCGTGGAAGGTCACGTCGTGCCCCTCGTCGAGCAGCAGCTGGGCGGCCATCAGGCCCAGCCCGTCGGTGGAGCCGGTGATCAGGACTCGTGCCATCCGCGCATTTTAATAGGGTGGTCCGGTGAAGCCGTTCCTGCTGCTGGGCATCCGCGCCGACGATGCGCCGTCGGACAACGAGTACGAGTCGTTCCTGCACTTCTCCGGGCTCGACGAAGCCGACCTGCACCGGATCCGGCTGGAGCAGCGGCCACTCGGCCCCATTGACCTGCGGGACTGGTCCGGCATCATGCTGGGCGGCGGCCCGTTCAACTACACCGACCCGGAAGAGCGCAAGTCGGCGGCCCAGCGCCGGGTCGAGGCGGACCTGCACACGCTGCTGCACGAGGTGGTCAGCTCGGACTTCCCGTTCCTGGGCGCCTGCTACGGGATCGGGGCGCTGGGCCGTCACGAGGGCGCGGTGCTGGATCGCCACCACAGCGAGCCGGTGAGCTGCGTCGAGATCACGCTCACGCCGGAGGGCCGCGCAGACCCGCTGTTCGGGGCGCTGCCCGGCACGTTCAGCGCGTTCACCGGGCACAAGGAGGCGGTTAGGACGCTGCCGCCGCACGCCGTCCGGCTGGCCAGCAACGCGGCCTGCCCGGTGCAGGCGTTCCGGGTCGGCGCGAACGTCTACGCGACCCAGTTCCACGCCGAGCTGGACGCCGTCGGCATGTGCACCCGGGTGGACGCCTACAAGTACGCGGGCTACTTCCCGCCCGAGGAAGGGGACGAGGTAAAGGCCATGGCGCGGCGCAGCGACGTCACCCAGCCGCCCGTCCTGCTGCAGCGGTTCGTGGCCCGCTACGCGGACCGCTCCCCCGCCTCCGTGGCCTGATTGCGGCCGTCGGGACCGAAGCGCGGCGGGTCGAGCGCGGTCACGACCAGTTCGCTGCCGTCGGCTGCGGGCCGGTCCGGCAGGCGGCAGGTGATCACGGTGCCGTCCACGCGCAGGTCGGCCTCCCACCCCGCCCCGGCCGGGCGGCGGGCCGCGACGCTCCCGGTCAGGACGAGGCCGCGGCCCGGGTGGGCCCCGGCCAGGACCCGCTCGGGATGAACGCCGGCCACAGCGGCCGGACCGGCCGGGATGAACCCGAGGTAGCCGACCAGCTCGGCTACCCGGCGGGAGGCGGGCCGGAGCACGACCTGGTCGGGTGGGCCGATCTGGAGCAGTTCACCGCGATCGAGCACGGCCAGCCGGTCGGCGAACGCCTGCGCGTCGGCTAGTTCGTGCGCGACCAGGACCGCGGGCACCTCGCGCGCCGTGACCAGCGACACGACCAGTTCGGTCAGGGACCGGCGCAGGCTGGCGTCCAGCCCGGTGTAGGGCTCGTCCAGCAGCAGCGCGTCGCAGTGCGCCAGCAGCAGGCGGCCGAGCGCGACCCGGTGCCGCTGACCGCCGGACAGCGCGGCGGGCATGGCCTCCAGCAGCCCCCCGATCCCCAGGGTGGCCGCCACGTCGGCCAGTTCGTGGCCGCCGGCCCCTTCGAGCCGGCCGAGCGGGCGTAGGTCAGGTTGGCCCGGACCGACAGGTGCGGGAACAGGCCGGGGTCCTGCCGGAGCAGGCCGACCCGGCGCAGCCAGGGCGGAACCGCCTGCACCGGCGCCGTGGTCGAGGTGAGCACCCGGCCGCCGAGCACCACCCGGCCGCGGCGGGGGGCGACCAGGCCCGCGACCACCTCCAGCAGCGTGGTCTTACCCGCGCCGGACGGCCCGAACAAGGCCACCCGCTCCCCCGCGGCCACCTGGACGGCGGCCCGTACGGTGAAGTCGCGGCGGTCAACCTCGACGTCGGCGTCCAGCACGGGCGCTCCAGATGTAGGCGGCCAGCGGTAGCGGCAGCGCCACGACCAGCAGGACCAGGGCGAACGGCAGCGCGGTGGCCAGCCCGGTCTCCTGCAGCTGGTTATAGATCTGCAACGGTATGCCGTAGGGGTGGTAGGCGATGATCAGGACCGCGCCGAACGCACCTATGGCCCGGGCCCACGCCACCGATAGGGCCATGGCCAGGCCCGGGGCGGCCAGCGGGAGCGTAACCCGCCGGAAGGACCGCAGCGGCCGGTCGCCGAGCAACTGGGCCTGCTGCTCGAACTGCGGGTCCACCGCGGCGAACGCGGCCTGCGCCCCGACCACGTAGTACGGCGCGGACTCGTACACCTCGGCGATAACCAGGGCCAGGAACGTGTTGGTGGCGGACAGGTGCAGATGGCTGAGGAGCTCACCGATCGGCGTGTAGGGGCCGACCAGGAAGACCAGCAGCAGGCCGATGACCAGCGGCGGCAGCAGCAGGCTGCACAGGACGCCGGCTTCCCACACCCGCGGGAACGGCAGCCGGCCGCGGGCCAGCATCCAGGCCAGCGGAGTGCAGAAACAGAACAGCACCGCCAGCGTGATCACCCCGGACTCGATCGAGGTGAGCAGCGGGTCGAACGCCCCGGGCGCGGTCAGCGCGGACCACAGGGCCGACCAGGACAGGTGCGTAAGCAGCGCGATGACCGGGCCGAGCAGGGCGATCCAGATGACCGCTGCCCCGATGATCGAGACGATGGCCGAGGCCGACCGGACCTGCCGCGTCGCGGGTCCGGTCGGCCTCGGCTCGTTCGGGCTAGCTGCCCAGCTCACTCTGGATCGGCCGCGGGCACCGCGGTCTTATCGCCGAACACCGTCGGCGTGAGCACGGTGAAGCCGCCCTGCTTGTACTGGGCCAGGCCGGTGGGCGACAGGGTGTACTTGACGAACGCGGTCCCGGCGGAGGTGGGGGTGCCGATCGTGGTGATGTCGATGACCTGCGGGCTGCCCTTCTTGGTCATGCCGTTCTCCAGCTTGACCGTAGCCTTCTTGTACGCCGCAGCTTGGTCAGCGCTGCCCAGGTTGATCGCATCGGGCAGCTTGATGTAGTCCAGATGCAGCTCGATGGCCTGGGTGACGAACGCGCTGGAGGCGTCGAGCTGCCCCGACTGCAGCGTCGAATCGAGCGCGGACTCGGCGTAGATCTGCGAGGACTTCGAGGTGCCGAAGTCCGAGGTGCCGAGGATCTTGGCCACGGTGTCGGACGGCAGCTTGCAGTAGGACTGGGCCAGCTCGAGCATGTAGATGAAGTCCCGGCCCTGCGGGTCGATGTTCGGGTCGGTGCGGCCGAGCTTCAGGCCCGGCGACTGCAGCGTGTTGCTGAACAGGGTGCACACGTTCTTCGAGCCGTCGGCGATGGCCTTGAAGTCGCTGGCGTACTTGCTCTTGGGGTTGTACGCCACCACGATCGACGTCCCGGCGTACTGCACGTACCACTTGGTGTACTTCGGCTGGAGCGGGGTGATGTTGTCCCCGCCGACGCTCTCGAAGACGTTCGGGCTGAGCTCGCCCCCGGCGATGTCGGTCGACAGATCGCCGGACGCGCCGCCGTGCCCGACAAACTTATAGCCCTGGGCCGCGGTGAAGGCGGGCGAGACGATCTTCTCGTTGAGGAACTGCAGCGAGGACGCATAGGCGACGTTCACGTTCCCGGTCGGCTTGGCCGACGCCGGCGCCTTGGCTGAGGCTTTGGCCGTCGCACCGGCGGAGGTGCCGCCGTTAGATGACGGGCTGGAGCTGCACCCCGCCGCGGCGGCCGCGAGCGCGGCCAGCCCGGCGACCGCAGCGATGCGCACGCGGAATTTCGTCTGATGATCGGCCATTTGCCTGACACTAGCCAGCGTCCGTTACCAGCGGCAATAAGTTGTAACGGTCACTGGTCACATTGTGACCACTACGTATCCCTGGGGCAGCCTGCGAGCGCGCGGGACGCGACGGCGTACGCTGCCGCCATGATCACCGACTTGTTCAGGCTGACGGGCAAGGTGGCCGTGGTTACGGGCGCGTCCTCCGGCCTGGGGGTCGCCTTCGCCCAGGCCATGGCCGAGGCGGGCGCCGACGTGGCGCTGGGCGCGCGGCGGGCGGACCGGCTGGAGCAGACCCTGGCCGACGTGTGCGACAGCACCGGGCGGCGGGGCATCGCCGTCCGGACCGACGTGGCCTCGCCGGAGGACTGCCAGCGGCTGGTGGACGCCGCGATGCAGAAGTTCGGGCGGGTGGACGTGCTGATCAACAACGCTGGCGTCGGGACCGCGGTGCCCGCCACCCGCGAGACGCCGGAGCAGTTCCGCAGCGTGCTGGACATCAACCTGAGCGGCAGCTACTGGATGGCCCAGGCCTGCGGCCGGGTCATGCGGCCGGGCAGCAGCATCGTCAACATCAGCAGCGTCCTCGGTATCACCACGGGCGGGTTGCCGCAGGCCGCCTACACCGCGAGCAAGGCCGGCCTGATCGGGCTGACCCGTGACCTGGCCCAGCAGTGGACCGGCCGTAAGGGCATCAGGGTCAACGCGATCGCGCCCGGCTTCTTCGTCAGCGAGATGACCGAAACGTACCGGCCCGGCTACCTGGACCAGATGATGCCGCGGATCGTGGCCGGGCGGATGGGCGAGTCCACCGAGGTGGCCGCGGTGGCGGTGTTCCTGGCCAGCGAGGCCGCCTCCTACGTGACCGGCCAGACCCTGGCCGTCGACGGCGGGGTCACGATCACCTAGGCCCCCGGCGGGCGGCGGGCGGCGACCTGGGTGGCCTGCTCGAAGGCGTGGCCGGCCTGCAGCACCGCGAAGTCGGCGTGGTGCGGGCCGACGAGCTGGACGCCGATCGGCAGACCGCTGGGGCTGAAGGCGGCCGGGACCGACAGAGCGGGGCAGCCGGTGGCCGAGATCAGGTAGGCCGAGCGCATCCAGTCCAGGTAGTCGGTCATCGGCACCCCGTTGATCTCGGTGGGGTACTCCAGGTCCACGTCGAACGGCAGCACCTGGCTCACCGGCAGCAGCACGATGTCGTAGCGGGTGAAGAACTGCCGGACCCGCTGGAACAGGGCCGTGTGCAGCTCCTCGGCGCGGGCCAGGTCGTGGCCGGACAGCGCGCGGCCCTGGGCGATGTTGTCCCGCAGCGTGGCCTTGAACGCCTCCGGCGACCGCTCCTCCAGCGCGCCGAACATGGCCTCGAACTGCCAGGCCCGCAGGGTGCGGAACACCTCCTCGGCCCCGGCCAGGTCCGGGCTGGCCTCGGTGATCTCGGCGCCCAGGTCCGCGAACACCTGGGCGGCCGTCCCGACGGCCCGGCCGGCTTCGGGCTCGACCGGGATCGCACCGCCCAGGTCCGGGGAGAACGCCACCCGCAGCCCGCGCGGGTCGGACTCCAGCGGCTCGGCGAACACCGATCCCGGCGTTTCCAGCGCGATCGGCGACCGGGGATCCGGCCCGGCCTGCACGGACAGCAGCAGCGCGGTATCGGCCACGGTGCGGGCCATCGGGCCACTGACCCCCATCGTGCCCCAGCCGAGCAGGGCCGGCCAGCCCGGTACCCGGCCCGGCGACGGCCGGAACCCGACCACGTTGTTGAACGAGGCCGGGTTGCGCAGCGAGCCGCCCATGTCGCTGCCGTCGCCGATCGGGTGCATGCCGCAGGCCAGCGCGGCCGCGGTGCCGCCACTGCTGCCGCCGGCGCTCTTCGATCGGTCGTACGGGTTCCTGGTCGCGCCGAACAGCGGGTTGAACGTGTGTGACCCGGCCCCGAACTCGGGCACGTTGGTCTTGCCGATCGTGATCACCCCGGCCTGCCGCATCCGCTCGATGACCAGCGCGTCCTGGGCCGGCACGTAGTTCGCCCGCACCGGTGAACCGTAGGTGGTGAGCAGCCCCGCGGTCTCGTGCAGGTCCTTGTGGGCCACCGGCAGCCCGTGCAGCACCGGCAGGTCCGCGCCGGAGGCGGCCAGCTCATCGGCGGTCGTGGCGGCGGCGGTCGCCTGCTCCACGGCCAGCGTGATCACCGCGTTGACCGCTGGATTCAGCCGCTCGATCTGATCCAGGTGCGCGGCGAGGACCTCGCGGGCCGACACCTCCCGGCGGCCCAGCGCCGCACGCAGTTCCCGGGCGGTCAGGAAACACAGTTCGGGCATCGGGACTCCCGGGCGCTGAGGTGACGTGCGGTCCAGGGATCACCCTAGGCACAGCGGCTACGTCGTGGCGGGCATCGCGTGACTACGCGGTTTCCGTGATTTCAGTGGGACGGGGCGGCGGTTAGCGTCGGGGCATGCGGGTGGTGCTGCGCGGGCGCTCGGCCGAGATGACGGCTGCGCTGGGGCCGCTGCGCCGGGCCGTGCGGACCGGGCGGGGCGGGATGCTGCTGGTTACGGGCGAGCCCGGCATCGGTAAGAGCGCGCTGCTGGCCGCGGTGGCGGCGGAGGCGGGCACGCTCGGCTTCCGGATCGGGGCGACGGCGGTGGTCCGCCCGGCGGGGGCCGATGGGGCGGGGGCTAATGGGTTGGGGGCCGATGGGCTGGGGGCTGGTTTGGGAGCACTGCTGCTGGCGCTGCGGTCGGGGCCTGAGCCACTGCTGCCCACGGCGGAGCTGACGGAACTGGCGGAACTGGCCGGGCGGACGGGACATGCCGCGGCCGGGGTCCCGGTGCTGATGGTGGACCGGATGGCCGGCCTGCTGGCGGAACGGGCGGCCGGGACACCGGTCTTGATCGTGGTGGACGACCTGCAGTGGGCCGGGCGGGCCTGTCTGGCCACGGTGCAGGCGCTGGCCGCGCGGCTGGCCGGGCAGCCGGTGGTATGGGCGCTGGGCAGCCGGCGCACCTCACGGGATTTCCTGCGCGGCCTGGGTGAGGCGGGGCCGCACGGGGTGGCGGTGGAGTGGATCCGGCCGGCCCCGCTGGCCATGCCGGACGTGACCGCGCTGACCCGGGACCGGCTCGGTCACGCACCGGACGGGGCGTTGCGGCGGATGCTGGCGGGCAGCGGCGGCAACCCGCGGCTGATCGTCGAGGTCATCGACGGGGTGGCGCAGGCCGTAGCCCGCGGCGAGCCCACCGACCGCATCCCGTCGGCGCTGGTCAGAACGGTGCGGCGGGTCATGACCCGGCTCGGCCCCGGGCCACGCGAGCTGGTTGAGCTGATGGCGGTGCTGGGCCGGGCGCTGTCGGTGGGCGAGGCGTGCGCGCTGTTGCCCGCCCAGGCCGAGCCGGACGTGGCGCGGGGTATCGACCGGGCCATCGCCGTGGGCCTGCTGGGCGGCTCTGGGCACGCGGTCCGGCTGCGGTTCGACCTGGTCCGGGAGGCCGTCTACGGCGACGTGCCCACCGCGCGCCGGGCCGGGCTGCACCTGCGCTGCGGCCAGCACCTGGCCAGTGCCGGTGACCCGCGGGCCGCGGCCGAGCACGCCCGGGCCGCGGGCCGGGACGGCCGGGCCCCGGAGGCGGCCGCCATCTTGCGTCAGGCGGCCGGCGACCTGCTGCCGTGCGACCCGGCCGCGGCGGCGGCGCTCATCGACACGGCCCGGCGGTTCTGCCCCGGCACGCCGGACCAGACCGTCGGTGACGCCGGCATCCTGCTGCGCGCGGGGCGCGCCGCCGCCGCGCTGCAGGCCGCCGACCTGACCCTGGCCCGCGCCGACTCGGCCGCCGACCGGGCCGCGCTGCAGGGCCTGGCCGCCCGCGCGCTGACCGCCCTGGACCGCGCGGACGAAGCCCTGACCCGGCTGCGGGCCGCCGGTTCCGCTATCCCGGGTTCGGAAGGGGCCCGGCAGGCAGCGGCCGGTTCTGGCGTCCCGGCACCGGAGCGCGCCCGGCTGGCGGCAGCGCAGGCGCTGGCCCTGGCCGCCGCCGGGCCGGAGGATGCGGCCCGGGCGGCGGCCGTCCTCGCCCTGGCCGCCGCCCATAGCTCGGGTGACGGGGCCGCTGAGCTCGTGGCCACTCAGGCGCTGGCCGAAGCCAGCCGCCGGCACGGCCGGGCCGGGGATGCGCTGCGGCACGCCCGCGCCCTGCGGCAGCTGGCTGGCCCGGAGCATCCGGCCCAGCTGGCCGGCGAGGTGCTGGCCCTGCAGCAGGCCGACCGCCTGGACGACGCGGGCCTGTTGCTGGCCGCGGCGGGCCCGGCGGCACGAGCCTGGCCCGAGCTGGCCGGCGCCCAGCTGTGGCAGGAGCTGGCCCTGGGCCAGCTGGCCCAGGCCGAGGTCAGCGCGGCCACGCTGGCGGAGCTGGGCCGCGAGCTGGACCGGCCCGCGGACCAGGAGCTGGCCCAGGCGGCCCGGCTGGTGATCGCCCTGCTGCGCGAGGGACTCAGTGCTGGTCACGGCCTTGTTAAAAATGGAAAAGAGAACCACGACGGCGCCGCAAGCGGGCGATCGGACGCGGCCGGGGTCGGCGGGTGGCGATCGGGCCTGGCCGTGGTGGGCGGGTGGCTGGTGCTGGCGCAGGGGCGGCCGGCCGAGGGAGTGGCGGCCGCGCGGTGGGCGCTGCGCGCGGCCCGCAGCCACGGCGCGCCGTGGCTGTGGCAGCCGGGAGCGATGCGGCTGGTGGCCCAGCTGGGGCTGGTGGCCGGGGACCAGAAGCTGGCCCACGAGGCGGCGGCGGTGGCCGAGCTGGCCGCAGCCCGGAACCCGCAGGTGCCGGTCTTTGGCGGGCTGGCCTGCCAGGTACGCGGGCTGGCCCAGGGCGACGCCAGCCTGCTCGGGCGGGCCTGGGAGATCCTGCGGACCAGTCCGCGGCCGCTGCTGCGGGCCAGCGCGGCGCAGGACTACGGGACCGCGCTGCTGACCGGGCCGGGCGCAGGGTCACGCGCGGCCGGGGTGCACCTGCTGGACGAGGCGTGGGACGAGTTCGGCCAGGCCGGCGCCTGGGCCGCGCGGCAGGCGGCGGAACGCACGCTGCGTCAGGCCGGCGTCCGGCGGGCCAAGTGGGCGGCGGGGCAGGCGGCACCGGCGTGGCCCGCCCGGGGCTGGGACGCGCTGACCGACGCCGAGCGCAAGGTGGCCGAGCTGGTCAGTTCCGGGCACACCAACCGGTCCGCGGCCAGCCAGCTGGGCCTGTCCCCCAACACCGTCGGCACCCACGTACGCTCCATCTTCAGCAAGCTGCACATCCAATCCCGGGTCCAGCTGGCCAACCTGCGGCACGAGCAGCTGGCCGCCGCGGCCGGGGTGGGCGCCCCGGCGGGGGTGGGCCCTCCAGTGGGCGCGGGGGCTGCGGGGGCCGCGGGGGCTCAGCCGCCGGCCAGGATCTTCCGGGCGGTCTGAGCGATCTCGGCGTTGGTGAAGGCATGCCCGCCGATACCCCAGCCGCCGTCCGGCGCTTCGGAGATCAGCACCCAGGTGCGCTCGCTGAGCGACGGGTCACCGGCCGCGGCCGCCGTGATCTCGGTCATCTCCCGGACCACGCCAAGCTTCTTGTCCCGGTCCAGCACGCCGGCCGGGGTCAGCACGGCGATCCGGACGTGGGTGTGGTCGCCGCTGGCGTTGCTGAGCGAATCCGGGGCCAGCTCGTGCACGAACGCGGCGGTGTTGTCGGCGAAGAACGGGATGTCCGGCACGGCCTCCCAGCGCATCATGCACGCGGCCAGGTCCTGGGCCAGCTTGCTCTTGTCGCTGAACGTCCCGGTCGCGGCGGTGACATCGATCATCGGCATGGTCGTGGCTCCTGGGGTGGATGAGAAGGCGCGGTGAGAATCGGTCAGCCGCAGCCTGCCTGACCTGGGTGACCCACCGCCTCACCCGAACAGGTGAGAAATTCGGGCCGGTCGCAAATTGAGACCGGGAAGACGGCGGTGAAGCGATGCGATAACGATGCAACCGTCCACGCCGCGCCCAGGGGAGAACCGCGACATGACCGAAGCTGCGCCTGGTCCTGACAGTGCTAACCCTGACCGTGCCGTGTTCCGGCTGATCTACCGGAGCCGGGACCTCATCCCGCTGGACAACCGCAAGACCGAGCTGGGCGCGCTGTTCAGCGAGGCCCGCTCCAACAACAAGAAGCAGGACATCACCGGGGCGCTGCTGGTCCACGGCGACTGGTTCGCCCAGGTGCTGGAGGGCAGCGAGGCACCGATTCGTACGCTGTTCGCCCGGATCGAGCAGGACGGGCGGCACGACAACGTCTCCGTCATCGCCTCGGGACCGGCCGAACGTGTCTTCGGCCGCTGGTCCATGGCCCGGGTCTCCGCGGACGGGGAGCCCGACATCCCCATGATCGCGCACCGGGACGGGATCGCCCCGGCCGCCAGCCGGGGTACGACCGCGGCCCAGGAGGCGGTCCTGGACGTGCTGCGCCAGGCCACCGAGGATGACGCGCACGCGGTGTGACCCGCGGCGGGGACCCGAGCAGAACGCGGCCGGGGCGTAGCGCCGGAACTGTCGGCGGGTCCGGCTAAGGTCTGAGCATGGAATGGAAACTTGAACTGGTGTTCGTACCGGTCTCCGACGTCGACCGGGCCAAGTCCTTCTACGCCGATCAGGTCGGTTTTCACGCCGACTACGACGAGAAGGTCAGCGACACGCTGCGGTTCGTGCAGCTGACCCCGCCCGGGTCGGCCTGCTCGATCGCCATCGGGACCGGGCTGATCGATTCGGCCCCCGGATCGCTCCGCAACCTGCAGATCGTGGTCGATGACGTGGCGGTGGCACGCAAGGAGCTGATCGAGCGCGGCGTCGAAGCGAGCGAGGTCGACGTACAGTCGTGGGGTTCGTTCGTCACGTTCAGCGACCCGGACGGTAACACCTGGGCCCTGCAGCAGCTGCCGGACCGGACAGGCTGACCGGAAGGGGCTGATTTCCGGGTCGCTGCTGCTTTACGGGCCAGTTGCTGCTTTACGGGCCAGTTGCTGCTTTACGGGCCAGTTGCTGCTTTACGGGCCAGTGCTGCTAGCCGGGCCAGTGCGGCTTTCCGGGCCGGTGCGGCGCGGCTCACGTTAGGGACCCTCCCTTCCGGGCACATGCGAGAAGTCACGTCCGGCATTGGTGCGCAGGAGGCGGAGGTCATGGAAATCAAGCTGGTGCTGTACCTTCCGCGCGACGCCGCGAGCGTCCCGGTAAGCCGCCAGGTGCTCGACGGCTGCCTGGAAACCCTGGGCGTCACCGCCGATACCCGTACCGACATCGCACTGGCCCTGACCGAGTCGTGCGCCAACGTCATCCAGCACGCCGACCCGGCGGACGAGTACGAGGTGCAGGCCAAGGCGAGCAAGGGCCGCTGCGTGATCGAGGTGGTGAACACCGCGCACCGGGACGCCGCGGACGGTGACGCCAATGCCGGCCCCGACGCCAGCCGGGATGGCGGGGCGGCCAGCCAGCAGTTCATGCCGGCGACTGGACCCGTCTCCCCCACCGCCGAGCACGGCCGGGGCCTGCAGATCATCGACGCGGTCGTGGACAACGTCTGGCTGAGCCGGAACAGCAGCGACGGCACCACCGTGCACTTCGAGAAGGAGCTTGACTGGGTGCCCGGCGCTGCGGGCGAGCAGCTGTTCAGTGCCGGCTGAGACCGGCGAGCTGAGGAACGGCAGCAGATGCTCCAGTAGTGCCTCGGGCTGCTCCTCGGGCAGGTAGTGACCGCAGTTGGCGATGACCACGCTGGTGGGGTCGCGGGCGATGATCTGGCCACGTCGGTCAGCCGGCTCTCGAACGTGCCCGCGAAGCCGTCAGGCAGCCCGGGCACGCCGCTGACCGTGCCGAACCCGCTGACCGGTTCACCGTTCGTCATCGTCGGGCGGCGGCCAGGGCCGTGCGGATCTTTTCCTCGCCCGCGGGGCGGCCTAGTTCGTCGTCGAATGGGCCGTAGGGAGCGCCGTACACCGGCTCGTCCGGCTGCTGCCGCCAGCTCTCGGCCAGCGGGCCGTAATCCACCACGCCGTAACCGATGGTGTCGAGGATATGGGCCACCGTCGCCAGGGCCTGCGCGTTGTCGCCCGCGATGGGCAGGTAGGAGCGGAGCGGGTCGTCAGCCGGCCGGGCCAGGTTGGCCAGGTGTTTGTAGTAGATGTTGTTGAAGGCCTTGACCACAGAGGCGCCCGGCAGGTGCCGCTGCAGCAGCTCGCTGCTGGTGAGCTGGCTCGAGTCCAGGTCCGCGATGTGCCCATCGCGCGGCGGGTAGTAGTTGTTGGCGTCGACCACGGCCTTGTCCACCACTGGGCGGACGGGCACGTGGCTGATGGCGGACAGCGGGGTCGCCACCACCACCAGGTCGCCCGCCTCGGCCGCGTCGTCAGCGCTGCAGGCCGTGGCCATCGGGCCGAGCTCGGCCACCAGGTCCTTCAGCGTTTCCGCGCCGCGGGAATTGCTCATCCAGACCGTATGCCCGGCCGCCACGCTGAGCCTGGCCACCGTGCCGCCAATCATGCCGCTGCCTATGAATCCGATGGTCGCCATACCGCCGATGATCTCACCGCGCGCCGGGGACATTTCGGGCCGGGGGCGCGACGCGGGGGTTGCGCAGGTGCTCGTAGACCACGCTGGTCCGGACGTCGGCGACCTCGGTGCGCTGGGTGAGCCGGTCGATGACGAAGGCGTAGAGGTCCTGGTTGTCGGCCACGGCCACGTGGATCAGGAAGTCCTCGTCGCCGGAGACCACGAACACGCCGATGGTCTCGGGCAGGGCGCTCACCCAGTCCCGGAACCGCTCGATGGTGTCCCGGGCCGGCGGCCGGATCCGGACCGCGATCAGCGCCTGCACCGGCCGGCCGATCCGGGCCAGGTCGACGTCGAGCAGGGCGCCGCGTATCACCCCGCGCTGACGCAGGCTCCGGGTCCGGTCCAGCGCGGTGGTGGGTGACACCCCGACGGCGGCGGCGATGTCGCGGTTGGTGCGGCGTGCGTCCGCCTGCAGTTCCCGCAGAATCGCCGTATCTAGTTCGTCTAGATCCGCCATCTTGATCGTCCTTTCGTACGAAATACGGATCGTTTGCCATAGATCCGCATAGCTGCCTAGGGTACAGCCGTATCGACGTACGAAGGGGATGCCCGTTGCTTGGTTACCAGCCCGAGGAGATCGTCACCAGCGAGCCGACCCGGTCGGCCAGGTACAAGTGGGCGATCGTGGTGGACACGACGGTCCCGGCCGGGCTGATGGCCAACGCGGTGGCCTGCGTGGCCGCCAGCACCGGCGCCCTGGTGACCGGCCTGATCGCCCGTGGCGGCCCGGACGCATCCGGGCGCGACCATCCCGGGCTGCCGTGGGCGGGCTGCACGGTCCTGGGCGGCACACCGGAGGAGATCGCGGCGGTGCGGACCCGGGCCGCCGCGTCGGAGGGGGTGCTGGTGACCGACATGCCGAGGTCGGCCCAGGCCAACCGGGTCTACGACGACTACCTGGGCGAACTGGCCGGGACGAAGCCGGAGGACCTCGGGGTCAGCGCGTTCAGCGTGTTCGGCCCGCGCAACCGGGTGGACAAGCTGGTCAAGAAGCTCGCCTTGCTCTAAAGGGCGGGTGCGTCGGGCGGGAGGGACGCCTCGGGCGGAAGGGGCGCCGGGACCGGTAGATCGGGGATGTCGGCGTCGAGCAGCGCACTCGAGCCGGCCGCGCGGATGCTGGCATTTTCGCTGCGCTCACGCAGGCGCTCCAGCGTCTCGCTGTCGCCCAGCGGCACGGCTGCTTCCAGGCGGGCGCTGCCCTGGACGTCCGGCAGGTCCATCACGGCGTCGACCAGGCTGGCCCGGCGGCCCGGAGGGATGTGACCGGACACCGCATGCACGGAGGTCTGGGCGGTCCCCTGACCGGGGCCTTCCTCGGGCGCGATCGTCACGTCGGCGGCGACGGTGGCATCGCCTTCCTTGATCTCAAGGTGGTGATGCTTAGCCGAATCGGTCATGAGCTGACCCCTCAGAGGAGTTACTGTGCGCGGTGGCCAGCGTCCTCATGGCCGTCGGAGGTGGTTACTGGGGTGCCCGGCCCGGGTCAGTGCCAAACGGTCAAATCGGGCGGAAAAACCTGTCGGTGCGCGACCCGGAGCTGCCGGTCACTCCAGGTCAATTTGGCTATGCAGGGTTTAGGCTAGCCGCGTAAAATCTCACACAGCGTTAACGTCCATCACCGCCCGAATCAGCCATTATGAGGTCACTTCAGCACGTATGAGGAGATACCGAGCGGAGTCAGCCATGCTCTCCGGGGCGTCGGGCGCCTCTGGGGAGACGGGTAGCCCGTTCCGGGGGCCGGCCCTGTGGCCCCGGGTGCTGCCGTTCGCCGTGCTGGCGGTGGTAGCCGAGGCCAGCGTGGCGCTGCCACCCGGGCCGGTGTCGATCGGGGCGGTGGTGGCCAGCGTGGTGCTGCTGCTGGCCACGGCGGCCGCGTTTTTGCTGCCCTGGTCCCGGCTACCGGACTGGGCGCCGGTGCTGGTCCCGCTGCTGTACACCGGCTCGGTGCTGGCCCTGATCCTGGCCGCGGGGTCCAGCAGCGGCGTCGGCATCTTGATCGCGATACCGGTGCTGTGGACCGCGTTGTTCCAGCGCCGGATGGACTCGGTGTGCCTGGTGGCCGCGATCGTGGCCGTGGAGGTCATCGTGTCGCTGGTCCCCGTGGCCCTCCCGGCGGGGGTGGTGGCCCGGCGTGTCATCTTCTGGGCCACGCTGGCCGCGCTGATCTCGGTGGCCACGCACGGCCTGCGGGACCGGATCCAGCGCTCGCAGAGCCGGTCCGAACAGTTGCAGAGCCGACTGCGCGAGCTGACCGTGCTGGCCGACCGGGACCGGATCGCCGCGGACCTGCGGGACAAGGTCATCCAGCGGATCTTCGCCGCCGGGCTGGCGCTGCAGAGCGTGGCGTCGCAGTCGTCGGAACGGGAGACGCGAAACAAGATCGCGATCACGGTCAGCGACCTGGACCAGACCGTGCGGATGCTCCGGGACGCGATCTTCGGCCTGGAGCAGCGGCCCGGTGAGCGCGGACTGCGCCAGCAGATCATGGACCTGGTCAGTGGCCTGTCCCCCGCTCCGGAGGTCAGCTTCAGCGGCCCGGTCGACACCGCGCTGGCCGCCGCGGCCCAGGACGAGCTGATGGACCGGCTGACCGAGGTACTGAATCCGGACGGCCAGCCGGGCTCGGCCACCCGGGTCAGCATCACGGTCGACGGCCAGGGCTTCCAGACCGTGATCGAGACCGGCGCCGACGGCACCCCGGTGGAATGGACCATCCCGGCCCAGCCGGGCTAACCGCCAGCCGAACCGGCCGCCCGGCGGCGCCAGCACGCCAGCCGGGCTAACCGGCGATCGAGAGCGCGGTCCAGGTTCACCGCCGCGCTGATCAGAGCCAGGTGCGTCAGGGCCTGCGGGAAGTTGCCCAGTGCCTCGCCGGACGAGCCGATCTGCTCGGAGTACAGGCCGAGGTGGTTGGCGTAGGTGAGCATCTTCTCGAACACGTACCGGGCCTCCTTGACCCGCCCGGCCCGGGTGAGCGCCTCCACGTACCAGAACGAGCACAGGGTGAACGTGCCCTCGCCGCCGGCCAGCCCGTCGTGCCCGGTCGGCGCGTACCGGGACACCAGGCTGTCCGAGGTCAGCTCGGCCCCGATCCGGTCCAGCGTGGACAAGAACCGCGGGTCCGTCGGGCCGGCGAACTTGACCAGCGGCATGACCAGGACCGAGGCATCGAGCAGCCGGCTGCCGGGGTGCATGACGTAGGACTTCAGTTCCGGGTCCCAGCAGGCTTCCTGCACGTAGCGGTGGGCCGACGCGGCCAGCTTGCGCCACCGCTCGACCGGTCCCGGTAGGCCGCGGTCGCGGGCCAGCCGGGCCGCCCGGTCGTAGGCGACCCAGGTCATCAGGGCCGAGTAGGTGAACCGCTGCCGCGGGCCGCGGATCTCCCAGATGCCCTCGTCCGGCTCCTCCCAGTGCTTGGACAGCCAGTCCAGCCGCTTGGACAGGCCGGTCCACAGGTCGTAGGAGATCGGGACCTCACGGTTGTACAGGTAGACCGAGTCCATCAGCTCGCCGTACACGTCGAGCTGGCGCTGACGCACCGCGCCGTTGCCAATCCGCACCGGCCGCGAGCCCCGGTAGCCCTCGAGATGTTCGAGCACGGTCTCGCCGATGTCCTCGCTGCCGTCGACGCTGTACATGATCATGATGTCGCGCTCACGGGTGGCCGATTCGCAGCGCCGCTGCACCCACTCCATGAACGAGCCGGCCTCCTCCAGGAAGCCCAGCGTCATCAGCGCGTACACGGTGAACGCGGCGTCCCGCAGCCAGCTGTAGCGGTAGTCCCAGTTGCGCAGCCCGCCGACCTCCTCGGGCAGCGAGGTGGTCGGCGCGGCGACCAGGGCCCCGGTCGGGTGGTACACGAGCAGCTTGAGCACGAGCGCGGAGCGCTGCACGGTTTCCCGCCAGCGGCCCCGGTACCTGGACTGGCTGACCCAGTTCTGCCAGAAGTCGGAGGTCAGAGCGAACAGCCGCTCAATCTCCCCGGTCTGCAACGGCCGCACCTCCCCCGCCCACTCCAGCTCGATGTCGACGGTCTCGCCCTCGTCCACGGTGAAGGTGGCGGCGACCCCGGTGTCCTCGATCTTGAGCGGCACCGTGGTCCGCAGCACGAACTGCCCGCGGGAGGAGGTGAAGACGGCGCCGGTCCCGGGGACCAGTTCCACCGTGTGCGAGACCCGGCCGTAGTCGAAGGCCGGGTGGCAGGCCAGCTCGAAGGTGGCCCGGCCGCGGACCGCGCGAGCCTGCCGGACCAGCAGGTCGCGGGACTTGCCGCTGCCGCTGGTGTCCGGCACCATGAAGTCGATTACCTCGCCGACCGCCTCGGCGCCGTGAAACCGCGTCATCAAGATGTTGGTGTCGGGCAGGTACAGCTGCTTGGGCCGCTGGCTGGTCCGGCTGGACAGCGAGAAGTAACCGCCCTTGCGGGCGTCGAGCAGCGCGCCGAACAGCGACGGCGCGTCGAACCGGGAGGGGCAGTACCAGTCAACCGTCCCGTCGGTGCCAACCAGCGCCACGGTTCTCAGGTCGCCGACGATGCCGTGTTCCTCGATCGGGAGGTACCCCGTCGGCGGGGTGTCTGAGCGATAACCGTTGCCGACGGTGAAAGTTCCCATTACGTCATTCTCGGAACTGACTGTTACGCCCACGTTTCCGCAGGTGACAGGGGAGTTTACGTGACTGGCCAGCGCCGGGCCATGGTGGCCAACTGCCGGTGGGCGGTGGCCCACTCCGGCCGCTTCCGCTACGAGCAGGTCCGGCCGATCCCGGTCGGCCTGCCCCGGCCGGCCTCGTCCCGGGACGGTGACGAGCCGATCAGCACCGACTGCTCGGGGTTCGTGACGTTGATGGCGCGGTGGAGCGGGATCGAGGATCCGAACGGCCGCGGCTACAACGGCGAAGGGTGGACCGGGACGCTGCTGGAACACCTACCGGCCGTCGGGTTCACCCGGACCCAGTCCGGCGACATCGCCGTGTTCGGCGCGTTCCCCGGAGTGCACTGCGCCGTCCTGCTGGAGCCTGGCTCGCGCACCGCCGACCCGTGGGCGGTGTCGCACGGTGTACCGGGCGACCCGAAGCGGACCCGGCTGTCCCGGCTGGCCGATTACTTCCGTAAGGACGGCCCGGTCGTGTACCTGGAGCTGGTCAGGGCCAGCTAGGTCTCAGTGCCAGCTAGGTCAAGGCCTGACGGTCAGTGGCTGATGGGCCAGGTGTGAACGGGCTCGTTGCTGTGCATGTGCTCGATGTAGCGCTGGGTCATGAGGCGGAGGGCTTCGCCGCGGTCGGCGCCGTGGCTGCTGAGCGCGGCCACTGTGGCCTTCTGCCAGGCGGCGCCGGTCTGGCCGGTCAGGCAGCGCTGCTCGATGATGTCGAGCAGCCGGTCGGACAGCCCGGTGTCCACGCCCCAGGAGGCCAGGCCCTCGCGGGCCATCGGGAGCAGGCGGCGCAGGACCAGCTCGGCCGCCGGGGCCTCGCCCAGGCCGGGCCAGTACAGCCGGGCGTCCATGCCGTGCCGGGCCGCCTCGTGCAGGTTGTCGGCCGCGGTGGCAAACGAGAGCTGGGTCCAGATCGGGCGCTGAGCCTCGGCCAAGGCCCGCACCAGCCCGTAGTAGAACGCGGCGTTGGCCACCACGTCGGCCACTGACGGGCCGGCCGGCAGCACCCGGTTCTCCACCCGCAGGTGCGGCAGGCCGTCCACGACCGCGTACACGGGCCGGTTCCAGCGGTAGACGGTGCCGTTGTGCAGGCTCATCTCGGACAGCCCGGGGCACCCGCCGCGGTCCAGGACGACCACCGGATCCTCGTCGTCGCACACTGGGAGCAGGGCCGGGAAGTACCGGATGTTCTCCTCGAACAGGTCGAACACCGAGGTGATCCAGCGTTCGCCGAACCACACCCGCGGCCGCACACCCTGGTGCTTGAGCTCGTCCGGGCGGGTGTCGGTGGCCTGTTCGAACAGCGTGATCCGGGTCTCGTCCCACAGCTGGCGGCCGAACAGGTACGGGGAGTTCGCGGCCAGCGCGACCTGGGCGCCCGCGATGGCCTGAGCCGCGTTCCAGTAGTTGGCGAACTCCTCCGGGCTGACCTGGACGTGCAGCTGGACGCTGGTGCAGGCGGCCTCGGGGGTGATGCTGCCCGCGTGGGTCAGCAGCCGTTCCGGGCCGTCGATGGCGATCCGCATGTCCTCGCCCCGGGCGGCGAAGATCTGCTCGTTCAGCACCCGGTAACGGGCGTTGGCCGAGATCGTGCCTTCGTGCATATGGTCTTCACCCAGCGTGGGCAAGATGCCGACCATGACCAGCCGGCTGCCGACCTTGCGGGCCTTCTCGTCGGCGTTGTTCAGGCTGGCCCGGAGTTCCTTCTCCAGCTCGGCCATGGCCGTGCCGCCCAGCTCGCACGGCGGCACGTTGATCTCCAGGTTGAACTGGCCCAGCTCGGTCGCCCAGGCCGGGTCGGCGATGGCCTCGAGCACGTCGGCGTTCTGCATAGACGGTTCACCCTGGGGGTCAACCAGGTTCAGCTCGATCTCCACGCCCACCTGGGCCGGGTCGCCTTCGAACCGGTGCTCACGCAGCATGCGGGCGAACACGTCCAGCGAGCGACGCACCTTGTCGCGGTACTTACGGCGATCCTCACCAGTGATCTTGATCGCGTCTATGTCCCGGCCCACCAGGCCTCCATGCCTTTATGTACAGATTCGCACGCCGGGGCGTCCGGCGCTAGCCGCTGGGTCTCCGGCCCTAGCTACCGCCACCGGCCCGGGTCGCGACCAGGGCGTCGTGGATGGCGTCCGCGAACTCGGCCGGGCCCTCCAGCGGCGTGAAGTGGCCGACCCCGTCGAGCGGGCGGACGCTGATGTCGCTGAAGAACTCCTCCAGCCGGTCCGACCAGGCTCGCGGGAACAGCGGGTCGGACTCCGGCCACAACACGGTGACCGGCACCGCGAGGCGGTCGGCGGGGTCGGGCACCTGCTCGGCCAGGGACCGGGCCACCGCGCCCGAACCGGCCCGGTACCAGCCGATCGAGGCGGTGAACGCTCCGGGCGGGCTGTACACCTCGACCAGGTGGTCAAGGTAGCTGCGGTCCAGCTCAAAGCCGGGTCCAGACCAGTGGGTCCAGAAGTGCGACAGGTAGGAGCGCACCTGGTCCGGCTGGCCGTCGATCAGCTCTTCGGCCAGCGCCAGCTGATGGAAGGATTGATACCAGAACTCGCGCTGGGGCCCAGGCTCGAGCACCCGCGCCCCGATGCCCGGCAGCGGCGGTGAGATGACCAGCGCCCGGACCAGGTCCGGATACTGCGCCGCCATCGTCTGGGCGATCCGGCTGCCCACGTCGTAGCCGGCCAGCAGCACCCGGTCCAGGCCCAGCTCGCGGACCAGGCCAGCCACACTGCGGGCCTGCGCGGCCGGGCTGTACTGCTCGGCCGGGTCAGCCGCGTGCTTGTCTGACTCACCGAACCCGCGCAGATCCGGCACGATCACGTCACAGGAGCTGGCCAGGGCCAGCGCCGGGCCGAGCACCCGGTAGTCGGTGCGGTCCCCGGGCCAGCCGTGCAGCAGCACGACCGGCTCGCCGGTCCCGGATCGGTCGTAGGCCAGGGAAAATCCATCCACCGGCGCGCTCCGCGGCATCGGCGCCTCCCGGATCATCGTCGCTGGGTCCAGCCACGCTATATCCGCAGACAGCCGGGCTAAACGACGGTGCGGATCGGGCCCCCTCCCATCCCCTCAGAGGAAGAGGGCCCTGGCTCCGCACCGCCTCCCACCACAGACGGCCCGAAACGAGGCGCTAAGCGCGATCTGATCCCCCCGATCGCCGTGCCCAGCGCCTCGCCTCGGCTGTACACAGCTAACCCGGCCCTCACGCGCGCGGCTATCCCCGGATTCGGGGATGAGCCCGGCCCGGGCGCCCGGCCTACACTCCATACGGCAGGACCCCTGCCCGCCGACCCGCGACCCGAGGAACGACCGGATGACGATCCAGCCCGCCACCACGGTGACGGCGCACGTCAGGACGCCGACCGGGCTGGTCGTGAAGGTACCGGAGGGTAGCCGCCTGATCTTCGGCCGGGGCACCGACGCCGACCTGACCATCGCGGTGGGCCGGGGGCTTTCCCGGCGGGCCGGGGTGATCAGCGTGCTGTCGGACGGGGCCTGGATCGCCAACATCAGCCGCACACACGCGCTGTACACCGAAGGGGACGGCTACCGGATCCGGCTGCCCCGGATGGAGGAGGACGGCGAGCCGGTGGGCGGCTGGTTCCTGCGCACCGGGACCACGCTGGTCGGGTCGCGGGCCATGCTGGACGAAGGCCAGCCGGTGGCGGTGACGATCAGCGGCAGCACCAGCTGGGACGCGGTGGCCGACGACGCGAGCCGGGTCCGCCCGGACACCGAGACCACGCTGCTGCCGCTGTACCTGGACCCGATGACCAAAATCTTCCTGGTCGCGCTGATGTGGTGCCGCCCGTGGCTGCTGGACCCGGCCGCGACCACCCCGCTGCCGCGGACGCCGGAGATCGCCCGCGCGGCGCTGGAGGTGACCGGGGCTTACCACGAGTTGGAGCGCTTCGACACCGACTCGGAGTTCCGTGACCGGCTGTCCTCCCGGGTGTCCGAACACATCAAGGTTATCCGCCGCAAGATCGCCGAGCGCGGCCTGATCGGGGCCAACATGCGGCTGTCGGATGAGGTCGTGGTGCGGATCCTGATCGAGCACGGCATCATCACCCGGGCCGATCTAGGGCGGCTGAACGATCCGGCCTGGTGCTCGCGCCAGGAGGACCTGTGGTGGACCCAGCAGGCCTGAGGCCAGGGCCCGGGTCAGCCTGGCTGCTGACCCTAGCCCGTGGGCGGCGCCCCCGGGCGGGGTACCGGTCGGCGGCTGGCCGGTGCGGTGCGCCGGCGGGGGCTGGCCGGTGGGCGGCGCCCCGGGCGGGGGCACCGGCGCGGGGTCAATCCGGAACTTCGCCGTGGCCCGGCGGTCACCCGACCCGGTGACCACGACCTCGTAGGTCCCGATCGGCATGCCACCGCGGAAGAACAGGTGGTCCTGGTCGAACACGTAGTTGAACGTCCCCACCGGATCCACCTCCGGGTGCCAGGCGGACGTGCCGTGGCCGACGAGCGCGACGTTGACCTTGGTGTCTGGGACGAAACCCATGCCGTGGATCACGAACCCGGTCACTGGGTCACCCGAGGGCTGGTTCAGCACCAGCTTGGGGGGGCCGCCGATGCCGGTGGGCAGCGTGCTCGGCGGCGGTCCCAGGGGCGCGGCGGCCGAGCTCGGGTCGGAGCCGGAGGACAGTCCCGGGTCGACTTTGGGCCCCAGGTACGCTCCCCCGGCGATCAGGATGGCCGCGCCGACCACACAACCGGCCCCGATGAGACCGATCCGGGCCCGGTGGTTACCCGGCCCGCCCTCGCGATGGGACGGCCCGGGTCCAAACTCGTGACCGGGTTGGCTCGGCCCGCTGCCCGTCGAACCGGGCGGCCGATCGCCAGCCCGGGCCGCCCGCCGGTTGCTCAGCCCGCTGGAGGCCCCGTGGCGCGGTCCCTGTCGCGGCACCTGGGATCGCAGCGCGGTGTGCGAGGCCGAGGTCGGCTCGTCGGAGGTGGGGTCGTCGTTGGCGGTGTCGATGGACCCCGCCTGCGGGCTGCGCTGGTAGCCCGCGATCAGGGCCATGGCTGAATCGGGCAGGTAGGTATGACCGTCGGCCGCCGCGGTGGAGCCCTCGACGAACGACCCCAGACCGGCCAGCAGCTTGGCCGACGTGGGCCGGTCCCGGGGGCTGTGAGCCAGGCAGGCGTTGATCAGCCCGGCCAGATCCGGCGGCAGCCCGGTCAGGTCCGGTGGCTCGGTGGCCAGCTTGACCAGGACGTCCATCACGGTGTCGCCGTGGTACGGCGCGTGCCCGGTGGCGGCGTACAGCAGCGTGGCCCCGAGCGAGTACACGTCGCTGGCCGGCGACGCATGCTGGGAGTCCCTGGCCTGCTCGGGGGCCATGTAGCCCGGGGTGCCGACCGCGCCGCGGGTCACGGTCAGCGCGACCCGCTCGGCCGCCCGGGCCACGCCGAAGTCGATCACCCGGGGACCGTCCGGCGCCACCAGCACGTTGGACGGCTTGAGATCTCGGTGGACCAGGCCGGCCAGGTGAATGGACTCCAGCGCCTCGGCACACCCGGCCGCCAGCCACCGCACGGTCGGCACCGGCAGCGGCCCGGTCGCCTTGACCAGCTTGCTCAGCGACGGCGCCGGGACGTAGGCGGTGGCCAGCCAGGGCACGTCCGCCTCCGCGTCCGCCGCCACCACGGCCGCGGTGAACACGCCGCTGACCCGCCGTGCCGCCGCCACCTCACGGCCGAAACGGGCCCGGAAACCGGGCTCCTCGGCCAGTTCAATCTTGATCGTCTTGACCGCAACCAGCCGGCCTGCGGTGGATCGGCCCAGGTAGACCTGGCCCATGGCGCCAGCGCCCAGCCGCCCGAGCAGCGTGTACGGCCCGATCTGTTCCGGGTCCCAACGGCGCAGCGACTCCAGCGTTGGCTGCGACACAATCATTGGCCTCCCATGGCCCGTCCCCGGCGACGACTCTAATGATGGGCTAATTCCCGGACTTTAGCGCTTGTTTGGCGTCGTCCGGGGGGACGACCCCCCTGGACCCCCCGATTCCGCGGCGGTAATTGCCGTTGGACCGGCCGCTCGCCCGGACGCAAGGCCCGGCAGTCGCTAGCCGGATAGGTCGGGCTCACCGTTCCCGCGGTGGTGCGAGTCCGGGCGGCTGGCGTTTAGGCCGGGGATTGGGGCGTTATTATAAAATATTTATATCTTTTAATGTTGTTGGCGGGTGGCTGAGGTCACTTTTAATGGCGAAATGAATTGGGGCGTGAACAATTGGTGCCGGATTCGTCGGTGGTGGCGGTGCTGGGGGTCAGCGCGGATGCGGTGCCGGCCGGGCTGCCGCGCCAATGGCCGGGATGCGAGATCCGGCTCGTCTCGTCCGGGGCGCAGCTGGCCCAGGATGCCGCCGACGCCGACGTTGTGTTCTTGTGGGAGCGGGGCGACTGGCTGCGTGAGCACTGGGGCTGGAGCCGTCAGCTGCGCTGGGTCGCCGCCCCGACGGCCGGGGTCGACTGGCTCTTGTTTCCTGAGCTCATCGACAGTGATGTGGTCCTCACCAACGCAGCCGGCGTATTCGACGAAGCGATGGCCGGCTACACGTTGGCGCTGGTTTCCGCGATCTGCGCGGACCTGCCCGCGACCCTGCGGTTCCAGGCCCAGCGTCAATGGCGGCACCGGGAGACGAAACTGCTTTCCGGCAGCCGCGCGGTCATTCTCGGCGCGGGCGGAATTGGCCGCTCGATCCACCGGGCCCTGAACCGGGCCGGGCTGTCGGTCCGCTGCGTCGCCCGCCAGCACAGAAATGATGGGGAACTGGGTGAGATCGCGTCGCTGGCCGAGCTGCCTCACCTGCTGCCGGGGGCGGATTTCGTCATTCTGGCGCTGCCATTGACCGAATCCACCCGGGGCGTCATCGGCCCGGCCGAACTGGACCTGATGAACCCGGGCGGCTGGCTGATCAACGTGGGCCGGGGCGAGTTGGCCGACGAGGACGCATTGGCGTCCGCGCTGACGGCCAACGCGATCGGCGGCGCGGCGCTGGACGTGTTCGCCCAGGAGCCGCTGCCACCGGAAGCGCCATGGTGGGACCTGCCCAACGTGATCGTGTCCCCGCACATGTCCGGGGACTTCCTCGGCTGGCAACAGGCCCTGGGTGGCCTGTTCACCGGCCAGCTGCGCCGCTACCGGGCCGGCCAGCCCCTGCTCAACGTGGTGGACAAGAAGCTGGGCTACCTCGGCCGCGCCTGAGTCAGCCCCTCAGTCAGCCCCTCAGTCAGCGCAGGCCGGCGAACAGGTCGGTCTCGGGGATGGGGGCGCCCGTGGTGTCGCGGGTCCGGATGAAGGACTCGAAACCGAAGGTCTCCTCGGCCAGTTCGGGCGGGAGCTTGGCGAACCAGGACTCCTGGATCTGGCTGACGTGGGCCATCAGGGCTTCGCGCTTGCGGCTGAGCATGGGGCGGATGTCGACCGTGGTGGTGATGGCGGCTTCGGTGGCGGCGGCCTGCTCGCGCTGGGCGTCGGTGAGTTCCATGTCGGGGAACTCGACGCCGGCCTCACGCAGGGCCTCGCGGAGCTTGCCCCAGCTGCTGCCCCGGATCGTGGACAGGTACAGCTTGGCCGGGATGCCGGTCTCCGCCACCGCGGCCTGGGCCATCTGGCTGGCGTACACGTGGTCGGGGTGCTGGTACAGGCCCTTGTCGTCGTAGGTGATGACCACCTGCGGGCGGTAGTGCTCGATCAGCGCCGCGATCCGGCCGGTCACCTCGGCCGGCGGGATGTTGCAGAACGCGTCGGGCCGGTTCTTGTAGTCCCACTCCGGCATGCCCGAGTCGTGGTAGCCGAGCAGTTCCAGGTCGGTGACCCCGAGCAGCTTGGTGGCCTGGCGCAGCTCGGCCAGCCGGATCTGGGCCACGGTGGCCTCGTCGTGCCCGTCCTGGCCCGGCTTGATACCACCCGGCGCGTCGCCGAACTCACCGTTGGTGCAGGTCACCACGACGGTGCGGATGCCCTCGGCGGAGTAAGTGGCCAGCACGCCGCCGGTGCTGGAGGATTCATCGTCAGGGTGCGCGTGCACGGCCATCAGGGTCAGCGAGTCTGCCATGATCCCAGCCTGCCCGATACACGGCCGTTACGTATAACTGGTTACGGAGTCCGGCTCATGATCCGGCCCGGCCGCGGAGCCATTCGAGGGCCTTGCGGGCCTGCCGCTGGGCCGTGCGGGCCTCCCGGGACCGGCGTTTGGCGTCCGCCAGCGCGTCCTGGGCATCCTCCAGCTGCTCCTCCAGCCGGCGGACGGTGTCTTCCCGGTCGGCTTCGGCCGAGTGCGCACTGTCGGCCACGCGATCGGCCTCGGCCAGGGTCTGTCCGGCCTCGTCGATGGCCCGGCGCTGGCGTTCGCGTTCGGCCTGCTCGCGCTGGGCTCGCTCGCGGTCGGCCTGCTCCTGGGCCGCCTGCCGGGCCTCAGCCCTGGTCGGGCCAGTCCCCTTCTGGCCGGTGCGCGGCCGGGGGCTCGGGGCGGGGGGTGCGCTCGGCTCGTCGTCATCGTCATCGTCGGCCGCCGCGAGCCCGAAGCCGAAGCCGGCCGGCTGTACCGACTTGGCCAGCTGGGCCTGCCCGACCCTCGCCGCCACCTGCGGGTCGGCCAGGGCCGCGCTCAGCGTGCCGGTCACCTCCTGCTGCAGCGCGTCCGGGGGGTCGGTGACGCCGGCTTCATCCAGGGCCTGCCGGGTCAGCTGGCTGAGCAGCTTCCGGCGGGTCTGGGACAGTTCCCGGAGCTGGTCCCCGTCCAGCGCGCTTTCCGCGGCCCGCAGTTCGTCGCCGAGCCGGTCGAGCCGGGCGACCGCGTCCGGGTCGGCCCGCGCCAGCTGGTTGACGACCCACGCGGCCCGGGTCGGCCTGCGCAGCGCCCCGATGGCCCGGGCCGCAGCTTGATCCCCGTCCGCGCGGGCCTGCGCCACCAGGTCACTGCGCCGGTCGGTGAACTCGGCGGGGTCGGCGGCGTACAGCTGATCGGCGGCCGCCTGCACCCGGTCATTGTTGGCCACACCGACATCGTTCCCCGTTCCGCCGATCATGATCACACCGCGCCGGTTGAACGCTAGTTGAACGATCAATCAGGCCGGGCCAGGACCGGACAAATCGGGCTCGTGGTTCAAAGTGAGAAAACCAGCAGGTCATAGCGGGGGTACGGATGCCATAGGCCCGCGTATGCGGGGCGGTGGAGGTTCGCCAAGCAAAGGAGCAGCGATGACCGCTGTCGACTCAAGCGCCAACGAAGGACAACCCGCTTCCATAGAGGTCACCGAAGCCGAGGAGTTGACTGAACAAGCCTCGACCGGCCCGATGTTTGGCGACCCGCTCATGCTGGGCCTACCGACCTTCATCGCCGGCGCCACGGCCCTGGGCCTGGTGCTGGTGGGGGTAGTCCCCGCGACTGCGACCGGGGCGTCACTGCCGATCATCTTGGCCGCGACTTCGGTCGGCCTGATCCTCTCCACCATCTGGGCCGCGTCGCTCGGGCAGAACGCGGTGGCCGCCGTATTCGGCATCTTCGCCGGCTTCTGGTTCAGCTACGCCGTGCTGGTGCTGGGTCTCACCCACAACTGGTTCGGCATCACCGCAGCGGCCGCGCAATCGACCCAGGAGCTATTCCTGGTCTCCTGGCTAGTGGTCATCGTGATGCTGACGCTGGCCACGCTGCGGCTGCCGTCTGCGTTCACCGCGTTGTTCATCCTGGTCGACGTGGCCCTGCTGCTGGTCTTCCTGGGCGTCAACCAGGGCTCCACCGGGCTGCTCAAGACGGGCGGTTACGTGGTGCTGGCCTTCACCGCGCTCGGCGTCTACCTGTTCTTCGGCGCAGCCTCACTGGCCACCGGCGGGCCGGCGATGCCACTGGGCAAGCCGCTGCTGCGCGGCTAACCGGTTGCACGGCCAGTTCTGCGGGCCCGGGCCGGGGAGGCCGGCCCAGGTCCGCACGACTGGCATCATCGAGCCATGACCGTAGTGAAGATCAACGCGATTGACGTGCCCGCCGACAGCGGGGACGAGCTGGCCCACCGGTTCGCCGCCCGCGCGGGTGCCGTCGACGACCAGGACGGATTCGAAGGGTTCGAACTGCTCAAGCCGGCCGACGACCGCACCACCTGGCTGGTGATCACCCGGTGGCGGGACGAGGGATCGTTCGAGGCCTGGGTCCACTCCCCCGCGTTCGCGCACGGGCACCGGTCCGCGGCCGAGCGCGGCGGTGGTGCGGCGCCGCCCGCGGTCGGTACCCACAGCGAGCTGTGGTCCTACGAGATCGCCGGCGGCTCAGCCAGCAGCTAGCTGGCCCCGCTAGCTGGCTCCCCCGCCTAGCCCGTGCACCAGGTCACCGTAGGCACGGAACAGGTCCTCGGTGGCCTGGGCGGCCGCGGGCGAGACCTGCCCCAGGCCCATGAAGCCGTGCACCAGGTTTGGATGCGGCCGATGACGGACGTCGGCGCCGCCCGCGGCGATCAGCCGGGCCAGCGCCGCGCCTTCGTCGTGCAGCGGGTCGTGCCCGGCCGTCGCGATCACGGCCGGCGGCAGGCCGCTCAGGTCCGCCTGCAGCGGGCTGACCGCCGGGTCGGCCCGGCGGGCCGGGTCCGGTACCCACTGTTCGACGAACCAGCGCAGGTTGTCTTCTTCCAGGCCCCAGCCGTGACCCTCACGGGTGACGCTCGGCTCGGACAGCGTCATGTCCGCGTTCGGGTAGGCCAGCAGTAGCGAAGCGGCTGGGGTCCCCGCGTCGCGCAGCCGCGCCGCAGCCAGTACGGCGAGCGCGCCGCCGGCGCTGTCCCCGGCCAGCCCGACCCCCCGCTCCGGGTCACCGCCCAGCATCGAAAGGTTCGCCGCGGCCGAGGCGAAGGCCAAGGCGGCGTCGTCGACGGCCGCGGGCCCGGGGTGCTCCGGGGCAAGCCGGTAGTCCAGCGCCAGCACGGTGACGTCGGCGGTACGGGCCAGCAGGCGGCAGGTGCTGTCGTGCGAGGTCAGGCTGCCGAGCACGAACCCGCCACCGTGCAGGTAGATGACCAGCGGCCGCGGGCTGGGCGACGGGCGGTACAGCCGGGCGGCCAGGTCGCCGATGACCAGGTTCCGGACGGAAGGCAGCTGCGGCCCGGGCGGCCGGGACTCGTCCCGGACCCGCGCAGCCGCCCGGACCCGGTGCACCCCCAGGACGCGGTTGGCCGGACCGCTGGCCCGGCGGACGTCCGCCAGCCAGCCGGCCAGCCCGTCGTCCGCCACCTCGGAAAGAGCCTGATTGCCAAATTCGCTAGTGGACATGTGATTAATTCAACCAACCAGGCCGCGCGCGTTCACTAGCGCGGCCGCAGTTATTTGCGTACAACTAGTCTTCGCTGGAAGAGGTGATTGACGTGGAGCCAGGGCGCCGGCCCCAGTGGCGGCCGCTAAAGCGGCACGAAAGCCACGAGGCGGAGGAAATGGTCGAGCGGGCCGCCGGGCTCGCCAAGGACTCGCGCGCGAAGACGCGGCACGCCGCCGTCCTGGTCAAAGACGGCAGCATGATGGCGTGGGGCACCAACGGCGTGCCGTACCCCGGCGAAGATCACTGCTACTGCAAGGTGGCCGAGTTCGGCGTGCACGACAACTGCCGGACGCACGCCGAGCAGCGGGCCATCGGCCTGGCCCGGGACGGCGACGGCTGGAAGATGCTGCAGGGGGCCAAGCTCATCTACGTCCGGCTGGAGGCCGACGACTCGGTCCGGCTGCAGGACCCGCACTTCTGCGCCCGGTGCAGCCGGCTGGCCCTGTCCCTGGGTATCTCCGAGTGGATCTTCGCGCTGTCCGACGGGCTGGTCAGCTACCCCGCCTCCGAGTACGACACGGTCGCCCAGCTCCGCTGGTAGCCGCCCGGTCCGAGTCCCTGCGTTCCTCCGCCGCTCAGCAGGCGGCCACGGCGTCCCCGGCAACCGTCAGGACGGCCCAGGCTACCGTTGAGCAGTAAGGAGGTTTCCTGTTGACAACAGCATTCGTGCTCGGGGGCGGCGGCGTCCTCGGCGCACACGAGGTGGGCATGCTCCGGGCCCTGGCCGAGACCGGGGTCCGCCCGGACCTGGTGATCGGCACGTCGGTGGGGGCCATCAACGGGGCGTTCGTGGCGGCCGACCCGGACAGCGCCGCGGACCGGCTGGCCGCGCTGTGGGAGGGGGCCCACCTGCAGCGGGCGTTCAGCGGGACGCTGCTGGGCCGGGCCACCCGGCTGGCCCGTTCCGGTACCCACCTGCACGAGATCGAGCCGTTGCTGCGGATGCTGGACGACGAGCTGCCGGCCAAGGACTTCAGCGACCTGCAGCTGCCGTTCAGTTGTGTGGCGGCCAACATCGAGCACGCCACCGCCCAGTGGTTCACCAGCGGGCCGCTGGCCCCGGCCGTGCTGGCTTCGTGCGCGGTACCGGGCCTGCTGCCGCCGGTCGAGATCGACGGCCAGCACTACTTCGATGGCGGCCTGGTCGACTCGATCCCGGTGGGACGGGCCGTCCGGCTCGGCGCCACCACCGTGTACGTGCTGCAGGTGGGCCGGATCGAGCGCCCGCTGGCTCCGCCGCGGCGGCTGTGGGAAGTTGGCCTGGTCGCGTTCGAGATCGCCCGGCGGCACCGGTTCCACGAAGACATGTCGCACCTGCCGGAAGAGGTGACCGTGCACGTGCTCCCGTCCGGTGGGACGCAGCGGCCGCCGGACTTGTCACAGCTGCGCTACCGGAACAAGACTGATGTGGACGCGAACATAGAGCGCGCCTACATTGCCTCCACCAAGTACCTGACCGCCCTAACCTGAGAAGCACTGCGCTGAAGGGCTCGACCATGGTGCCGCCCCGGCTGATCCGACGGCTCGTGCTGGCGCCCGTCGTCATGATCATCGCAGTCGCCCTGATCGTGCTGTTCCCGGTGCTGGCGCTGGTGGCCCTGGTCCTGGGCCTGGTGCACCTGTCCCGCCCAGGGCGGATGCGCGGGCTGCGGCTGCTGTGGTTCGCGGTGGTGTGGCTGGCGGGCGAGACCGCGGCCCTGTTCGTGCTGGCCGGGCTGTGGGTGGCCAGCGGGTTCGGGGGCCGGATGCGCACCGAGCCGTACCAGAACCGCAACTACGGCATCATCCGCTGGT
This sequence comes from uncultured Actinomycetes bacterium, assembly GCA_963833835.1. Taxonomy (GTDB): domain Bacteria; phylum Actinomycetota; class Actinomycetes; order Streptosporangiales; family Streptosporangiaceae; genus Bog-532. The sequence continues at coordinate 130,370 of CAWHZI010000017.1, read as the reverse complement.
TCCTGGACCACGTGTACCGCGCGGCCGAGCAGACGTTCGGGCTGCGGCTGGAGATCGAGGAGCCGGAGGCGACCGCGGAGGAGCGGATCGCCCGGTTGTCCCGGCCGGTCATCGTGCTCAGCCGGCACGCCGGCCCGGGCGACTCGGTGCTGCTCGTGCACACCCTGCTCAGCCTCTACCACCGGCGCCCGCGGGTGGTCATGAAGGCTTCGCTGCAGCTCGACCCGATCCTGGACGTGGTGGCCAACCGGGTGCCGAACGTCTTCATCCGGCACCAGGACAGCGGGCACCAGATCTTCACCGAGCAGATCGAACGGCTGGCCGACGGGCTGGGCCCGGACGGTGCGCTGGTGCTCTTCCCCGAGGGCGGCAACTGGACCCCGGGCCGCTGGCGGCGCGGTATCCAGCGGCTGGAAGGCGGTGGCCGGGCCGACCTGGCCGCACGGGCCCGGCGGATGCCGAACCTGCTGCCGCCCCGGGAGGGCGGGGTGCTGGCCGCGATCCGGGCCTGCCCCGAAGCGGACGTGATCTTCGTGGCCCACGCGGGCCTGGACAAGCTGGTCACCGTGGGCGACGTGTGGCGGGATCTGCCGTTCGACCAGACCGTGGTGGCCCGCTGGTGGCGGGTTCCGGCCCCCCAGGTGCCCCGGGACGCCGGCCACGATACCCAGGTCAAGTGGCTCTACGACTGGTGGCAGCTGATCGACGCCTGGATCAGCGACCACCACCTGGCCCAGGTGCCCGGCCCAGCCAGTGCGCCGGACGCCGGCGAGCCGGAGGCAGCTTCGTCTTAGCGTCGCCGCGGGCCGCGTCGAGCTGGGCCTGGGTCACGAACAGGCTGCTGGACAGGTCGGCCCCGGCCAGCTGGGCGCCCCGCAGGTCCGCGCCCGCCAGGTCAGCCAGCCGCAGGTCCGCGCCGGCCAGGTTGGTGCCGATCAGGTAGGCGCCGCGCAGGCTGGCCCGGCGCAGGTCCACCCCGGCCAGGTGCCGGCCCATGAGGTCGGCCCCGCTTCGCTCGCGGCCCGGCGGGACGTCGCCCCGGATGAGCTGGCTGGCCCGGCGCAGCAACGCGGTGACGGTGACCCACAGCGGATCGACATCGAGGGCGGCCAGCGCGGCCGGGCTCGAGTCGGCGTGACCGCGCAGGGTCTGTTCCGCCTGCGTCAGCTCGGCGCGCAGCTGGCTGTCGCCCAGGTCTTCGGTCACGCCTTCGGGCAGGTCTTCGGTCAGTGTCAGCGCCTGGTCCACGTGCCACCGCAGCTCGTGCAGCTGCCGCATGACCGCGAACGAGGCGAACATCGCCGGGGCCTGGTCCGGGTGGCTGCGCCAGTCCCGGCCGGCAAACGTCACCTGGGTGACCTGCTGGCCGGCCCCGAAGCAGTCGAAGACGGTACAGCCGGGGAAACCGCTCGGCCGCAGCCGGTCGTGGATCCCGCAGCCGAAATCCTGCTCCAGATGGGGGCACGGCTGACCGGGGCGCTTGGAGATGGCGAAATCGGCCGACTTGGTAAAACCCGGTGCGACGCAGCACAGCGCCATGCACCGGCCGCAATCGGCCTGCAGCTCGGTCGTGGCCCCGGTCATGGCCGCTCCCCGTACCGGATCTGGCCCCGGGAGCCGAAGGTCTCGATGAACGCCGCGCGCATGGGTCCTATCCTGCCTAAGTGGCATCTGTAACCGGGCCGGCGGCCCCGGCCGAGGACGCTCGCGTCCCGGCGTTCTGGCGTGAACTCGGGCTGCCCGGGCTGGCCGACATCCATGTGCACTTCCTGCCGCCGCGGATGCTCCGCCGGGTCTGGGACTACTTCGACGAGGCGGGCCCGCTGATCGGCATGTCCTGGCCGATCCAGTACAAGTGGACCGACGAGGAACGGGTCGCGCACCTGCGGACGCTCGGGATACGGATGTTCGGCGCGCTAGCCTACGCCCATCGCCCGAAAATGGCCGAGGACCTGAACGACTGGGCGCTGGAGTTCGCCCGCCACACCCCCGGCTGCATCCCGTCGGCGACGTTCTACCCCGAACCAGAAGTCATGGACTACGTGAGCCGGGCCATCGACCGCGGGGCCGCCCTGTTCAAGATCCACCTGCAGGTGGGCGGGTTCCCGCCCGACGACCCGGAGCTGGAACCGGTGTGGGGCCTGCTGGCGGAGGCGGGCATCCCGGTCGTCATCCACGCCGGCCACGCCCCGGTCGGCACCACCTACACCGGCCCCGAGCCGTTCGCCCGCCTGCTGGCCCAGTTCCCCACCCTGACCGCCGTCATCGCCCACATGGGCGCCCCGGACTACGAGGCGTTCCTGGCCCTGGCCGAACGGCACGAACGGGTGCACCTGGACACCACCATGGCGTTCACCGAGTTCTGGGAGTCCTTCTCCCCGTTCCCGCCGTCCCTGCTGCCCCGGTTGGCCGACCTCGGCCTGGCGGGCAAGATCCTGCTCGGCAGCGACTTCCCGAACATCCCCTATCCCTACGCCGAGCAGCTGACGGGCCTGTCGCGCCTGGACCTCGGCCCCGACTGGCTGCGCGCCGTCTGCTGGCACAACCCCATCCGTCTCATGGGCACCGACTTCCTGGCCCCGGCCAAGTGACCGTGGCCGCGCTTACTCCCACTGGAGCAGCTGCAGGGATTATCCCTGCAGCTGCTCCAGCGAGACGCGGCCTCCCCGCGTCCTGGGGCTGGCGGGGCGCCACGTCCCGGACCGGCCGCGGATCGGGTGGCTGCGCGGCCCGGCGCTTCTTGCTGTTATCAGCGATAAGCGCGGCGGTGTGATCTGGGATACATGCGTTGTAGTGGGTAGGGAGCGGTGGTGAGCGATTTGAGGGACTTCGCGCCTGTCCAGCTCGACGACCCGGCGCCCGCGGCCAGCGCCGCCGCGCTGAGCGCGCAGATCGGCCTGGTCGCCCAGCGGCAGGAAGAGCTGGCCCGGGCGGTGCAGCGCCTGGGCACCTCGGCGGCCGAGTTCGACCAGCTGCGGGGCTACGTCGAGCAGATCGGCGTGATCCTGGCCAATGTGGCCAAGGAGGTGGCGGCCCAGGACGTGACCACGGTGCAACGCCGCGTGGATGACCTGGCCGAGACGGTCAGCGAGGTCGACACGTTGCGGGCCGAGGTCGCGGCGGTGGCGGAGGTGGCCGAGAACCTGACCACGGCCCAGGGCCACGGCCCCGCGTCCTGGTGGCCCGACCTGGCCAGCGGGGACAGCCGGGCGCAGGCCCTGCAGAGCCTGGGCGTCTGGGTGGACGAGGTGCTGCGGACCCGGCACCCGGAGATGTACAACAAGCTCGGCGCCTGCTGGTACCAGCACGCGGACGTACTGGACGAGCTGACCGCCCTGCGCGCGGCCTGGTACGCCGCCTACCGGGACCCCGAGGCCCCGGCCACGGCGGCCGTGGAGTGGCACGACCGCTGGCTGCCCGGGGTGATGCGCCGGTGCCGGACCGCGATCCGGGCGCGTGGCTGCAAGGCGCGGCACGAAAAGGAAACGCAGGCCACCGTGCCGCTGATGGCCCGCCAGGACTTCCGGAACTTCATCCGTCTCGGCCCCGACACGGCCGTGCCGGTGAACGATGCGACCAACCCGGCCAGCGAGACAGCCTTGGCCAACGCGGCCGCGCCCCCGTGGGAGCCGGCTTGCGAACCGGTCCCCGAACAGCCGCTGTGGGCCCCGGACAGCCCGGCCGCCCCGACGCCGGAGTAGGCCAGCGGCTCAGGTGAGCTGGTGGCGGTGGGCGTAGCCGATGGCGGCGGCGCGGTCGCGGGACTGGGTCTTGGTGAAGATGCGGTTGATGTGGGACTTGATCGTGTGGTTGCTCAGGCACAGGTGCTGGGCGATCTCGGGGTTGGTCAGGCCGCGGGCGATGAGGGCGAGAATCTCGGCCTCGCGGTGGGTGAGGCCATCGGGTAGCGCGCGGGGGGCGGAGCCAAGGTCCGGCGCAGCCGGGACGGGCGCGGTGGTGGCGGCCAGCAGGGTGTCGTGCACGCGGGGGTCGAACACGGTCAGGCCGGCCGCGGCGGCCTGCAGGGCGCGGGCGATGTCGGTGCGGTCGGCGTCCTTGGTCAGGTAGCTGCGGGCGCCGGCCTTCAGCGCCTCAAGCACGTTGGCGTCGTCGATGTAGGTGGTGAGCACGACGATGGCCACGGCGGGGTGCTCGGCGACCAGCCGGCGGGTGGCGCCGATGCCGTCCAGTACCGGCATGTTCAGGTCGAGCAGGATGGCGTCCGGGTGATGCTCGGCCACCTGGGTGAGGGCCTGCTGGCCGTCGGCGGCCGCCCCGACCACCTCGATGCCGGGCAGGCCGTCCAGCAGCAGGACCAGGCCCTCGCGCACGCTGGCCTGGTCGTCGGCGATGACCACCCGGAGCGGGGCCGGGGCCTCGGCGGTCATGACGCCAGCAGGGGGGCAGGACGCGGTCCGGCTTCGGGCGAAGGGGCTGGGGACGGCTCCGGCGGGGCCGGGGTGGCCAGCGGGAGCCCGGCCGCGACGACCCAGTGCCTGTCCTGGGGGCCGGTTACCAGTGTCCCGTTCAGCAGCCGGAGCCGCTCGCGCATCCCGGTCAGCCCGTAGCCGCCGTCGACCGTGCTGAGACGGACCGCCGCCGCGTCCGGGGCCTGGCCGTCGCCGGGCAGGTCGTTGACCACGGTCAGGGACACGTCGCCGGGACCATACTCGACGCGGACCGAGATCCGCTGCCCGGGGGCGTGCTTGGCCGCGTTGACCAGCGCCTCCTGGGCGGTGCGGAGCAGGGCCACGGTGGCGTCCGGCGGCAGCACCCGGGGCTGGCCACCGATGGTGAACGCGACCTCGGCGCCGTAGCGCTCGCGGTGCTCCCGTGCCGCCTGGCTCAGTTCCTGGTCCAGCGGCACCACATCGGAACGCAGCGCGTGCACGGCCCGGCGGGTCTCGGTCAGGCCGTCGGAGGCCATCCGCTGGGCGGTGGCCAGCACCTCCAGAGCTCGGTCGATGTCCTGGTGGTCGGAGAGCACGGCCCGGGCGGCCTGGATCTGGATGGACAGGGCGCCGAGCGAGTGCGCGAGCACGTCGTGGATCTCCCGGGCGATCCTGGCCCGCTCGCCCAGCACCTCGGTCCGGCTCTGCTCAGCCTGCAGTTGCTGGGTTCGGGCCAGCAGGGTCGCGGCTTGCTGGCCCTGTTCCTGCCGGGTGCGGATGAAGTGGCCGAGGAGCAGGCCGATCACGGGCACAAACGGGTACAGCAGGAACGTCGACAGCTCCGCGAAGCCGTCGTGGAAGATGAACGCGTTGGCGTCCAGGGTCACGGCGCTGGCCAGGACCACCAGCCAGGCCTGCCAGCGGCGGAGTTCGAGCGCCGCCGTGGTCGCGGCCAGGCTGGCCAGCGTCACCGCGCAGTTGTTCTCGTTGAACCCGGCGGTGGCGGCCAGTCCGCCCGCGGCGGCCATGGCGCACAGGGTGACCGGCAGCACGCGCCCCCGATAGCGCCCTGCCGCGGGCACATAGTCCAGCACCAGCACGACCAGCAGGGCGATCCCGGCCGCCAGGTAGCCGGCGAACTGAACCGGCAACGCCGTCGCTCCCGGTGCTTCCAGCGGGAACGTCAGCACCCCGATCAGCGCGTAGATCGCGATCCAGACCAGCCATCGGTACCGGCGTATCGCCCAAGTCATGGCATCAGTATCATCCGGCTCACGTTCTCGAACCTAGATCCAGCCGCGGTATTAACGCATCGAGCCCTGGGACCAACCGCGGTATGAGGCCGAAGCCGTACCGAACTGCGGTCCACGCTCCGATGCCGGAACCGGGGCCGGCGCGGGACGCTCCGGTCATGTCTGGCATCGAAGTAGGTGAGCCCGGCGCGGGAACGCCGGGAACGAGCGCCACCGAGCCTGGCGTCACGGCGCTGGCGCCGTTCAACCGGTGGGTGCTCTTGGTCGGCGGACTGCTGTTCGCCGTGCTGATGGCGGTGTCCGACCGGTACGGCTTCCACCACGACGAGCTGTACTTCCTGGACTGCGCCCGGCACCTGCAGGCCAGCTACGTGGACCAGCCGGTGTTCACGCCCCTGATGGCCTGGGTGTCGCTCAAGCTGTTCGGCCTGTCGCTGGTGGGGCTGCACCTGTGGCCGGCGCTGGCCGCGTGGGGCACGGTCATCTTGGCCGGGCTGACCGCCCGCGAGTTCGGCGGGGGCCGGCGGGCTCAGCTGCTGGCCGCCTTCGCGGTGGCCACCATGCCGGCCGTGTACGGCGCCGACCACCTGTTCGACACGACCGCGTTCGACATCCTGGCCTGGGGCGCGCTGGCACTGGTGGTGGTCCGGATCGGGCGCACCGGTGACCTGCGCTGGTGGATCCCGGCCGGCGTCATCCTCGGCCTGGGCGCGGAGAACAAGCATCTGATCGGCTTCTTCGCCATCGCGATCTTCCTCGGCGCGCTGGTTTCGGGGGCGCGCCGGATGGTGCTGAACTGGTGGTTCCTGGCCGGCGCGGTGATCGCGGCGGTGCTGGAGATCCCGGACATCTGGTGGCAGGCCACGCACGGATGGGCCACGATCGCCATGACCCAGTCGCTGAACCAGAACAACGGCGGGGCGGCCAACATCGGTGTCTGGATCATCGGCCAGCTGATCGTGCTGGGCCTGGTCCGGGTCTGGGGCGCGGTGGCCGGGATACGTTTCCTGTGGAAGTCCGGCCGGCCGCTGTGGAAGGCCCTGGTGTGGGCCTACGCGCTGCTGTTCGTGACGTTCATGCTCACCACCGGCGCTCAGATCTACTACGTGACCGGTACCTACGTGTTCCTGCTCGCGGCGGGGGCGGTGGCCCTGGACGGCTGGCTGGCGGCGCGGCGGTCCCGGATGTACCGGTTTGTGGGCGGGCTGACGGTCAGCGCACTGGTGTTCGTGCCGTTCCTGCTGCCGGTACTGCCGATCGCCGACGCCAACGTGACCAGCTCGGTGTTCCCGGTGCAGAACCAGACCGTGGGCTGGCCGCAGCTGGTTAGCACGGTGCGCGAGGTGTGGTTCTCACTGCCGGCCCAGCAGCGGGCCAACGCAGTGATCTACGCTGACGACTTCGGGTCGGCCGGCGCGATCAACGAGCTGGGCCGCGGCACCGGTCTGCCCACCGCGGTCAGCGGGCACGACACCGAGTGGTGGTGGGGGCCGGGCAACCCGCACGCCACCACCGTGGTCGCGGTGACGCTGGGACCGGACAGCAGCAGCCGCAGCAGCAACCTCAGCTACCTGCACCAGTACTTCCGTAACGTGCGGCAGGCGGCCACGCTGTCCAACCCGTGGGGCATCAAGAACGAGTACTACCAGGGTCAGGTGTGGATCTGCACCGGGCTGCGCCACCCCTGGGCCCAGCTGTGGCCCCAGCTACGCCACTACGACTGACCGGCCCGGGTCAGCCACCGGTGCAGGCCGGCCAGCAGCAGGCTGAGCAAGAGCAGGGCCGGGCCGAGGGCGCTGGCGGTCAGCGCCCCGATGACCAGGCCAAGACCGGCGGGCAGGGCCGCGTTGCCGCCCGCGGACGCGGCGACCTGCAGGCTGATCGCCCGGGTACTGTCGGCGCCGCCGGTTCGCTCGGCGGTGGCCAGGGTGAGCAGGGGGAAGATCGGGGCCGCGGCCAGGCCGACCACGGCCAGCCCGGCCACCGGCACCGCCGCCGGTCCCGGCACGGTGAGCAGGACCGCCCCGGCCACCAGTCCGGCCACTCCCCCGGTCAGCACGCGCCGGGCGCCGAACCGCTCGGCTACCGGGCCGAGGACGGCCCGGCCGGCGAACATCGTGGCCCAGTAAGCGGACACGGTCCCGGCGGCCACCGCGCCGGACAGGCCACGGCCGGCGGTGAGGAACACGTAGCCCCAGATCCCGGCACCGGACTCGATCCCGCACTCGACGGCGGCGAACGCCGCCCCGATCAGCACGGTCAGCGCGGCGGCCCGGGCCGCCGGCCGGGACGGGGCGGGCGCGAGCCGGTCTGGTGCAGGCAAGTCAGCGGCAGGCGAGTCGGGAGCGGCCAGGTCAGCTACGGGCGCAGTGAGCGCGGGGCGGTCCCAGGCCCGCCAGGTCAGGGCGAGCAGCACAGCCACCGCCCCCTGGACCGCCGCTTGGACACCGTAGGTGCCGCGCCAGCCCAGCCCGGCGGCCAGCAGCCCGGTGGCCAGCAACGGCCCGCCGGTGGCGCCGAGCCCATAGCTGGCGTGCATCCAGTTGATCCGCCGCGGCCCGAAGCGCGCGGCGGCGTGGGCGTTCAGGGCCGTGTCGAGCGCACCGAACCCGACCCCGAACACCACCATGCCGCCGGCGAACACCCAGACCGACGGGGCGGCGGACTCGGCCGCCAGGGCCAGCGCGATGGCCGCGGCGCCGGCCGCGACAATCGGCCCGGTGGGCACCCGGGACATCAGCCGGCCGGTGAGCACGCTGGCCGCCGCGGACGCGGACACTCCGATGATCAGCAGCAGCCCGAGCAGGCCGAGCGGCTGGTGCCAGCTCAGCCGCATCAACGGCCACAGCAGGCCCAGGGTGGAACCGGGAACGGCGACGCTCAGGTAGGCCAGGCAGGACAACCGAAAAGACGGCACGGCGAAGACATCCTTCGAGGATGGACGTGCCGCAGCCCGGAGTTCGGTGAAGCAGCACGCGATGACGGGTCAGGGACCTGGTGTCAGCGCGTGCGTGGTTGGCCGGGCACCTCAGCTCCTCGAAGGACGGACGGGCGTGCTGCGAGCGTAACCCGCGGGTGGATCGACAACGCAAGGGTTAATGGTGGCCAAGGGATAATGGTGAGCATGCGGGGGCGGTACCGGGTGCGGGCGGCGGTCAACCTGGTCAACGGGTCGACGGCGGCCGGGGTACTGGTGGCCGTGGCGGGCCGGGCGCGGCTGCGGCGGGCCAGGGACGGGCTGCTGGTGGGGGCCGGGTACCGGCTGCCGGTCCCGGTGGCCCCGGCGTTCTGCCTGGGCAACGTGCTGATCACCCGGTGGGAGGACGAGCCGTTCCGCGCCAACCGGCGGCTGTTCGCCCACGAGGCCCGGCACGCCACCCAGTACGCCTGGTGCGGCGGCCTGCCCATGCTGCCGCTGTACGGGGCGGCGGCCCTGGTGTCGTGGGTCCTGACCGGGGACTTCGGGGCCCGGAACGTGTTCGAGCAGCAGGCCGGGCTGGCCGACGGCGGGTACTCGCCGAAGGCACTGCGGCCCGGGCTGCGCCGCGCCCGCCTTGAGCAGCCGGGGAGAGCTGGCCTCATTAAAAAATGAAAATGGTCCTTAAAGGCTAGGGCTGTGCGTTACTCGGCCCGTAGGGCCACGGCGGCCTTGGTGCGGGCAGCGGCCTGCGCGGGGGCGGCCGCGACCGCGTTGGCCAGGACCAGGACGGCGGGGAAGACAAGCAGCAACAGCGGAGAGATCACCGGCACCGGCTGGATGGCGAAGCCGTGGGCGAACAGCAGCCAGGCCAGACGGCCGGCCAGGATACCGAGCGGCAGCCCGATGAGCAGGCTGGCACCGGCCATGACGCTCGCCTGCCAGGCCATGGTCGCGCGTACCTGCCGGCCGACGAACCCGAGCACCTTCAGGACGGCGAGGTCTCCGCGGCGGCGGCGCACCGAGGTGATGAGCGTGTGCGCGACGATGCCGACGGCCAGCACGGTGAGCAGCAGCGCGAGAATGACCGGCAAGCTGTTCACGCCCTTGAGATTCAAGATCTCCGGCGGCGCGATCGCTGACAACACCTGCCCTGGGAACTGCCGCTCGAGCTGAGCGACGGCCGCCGGGCCGGCGTGCGGGCGCAACTGGACCAGGAACAGGTTGACGGGCAGCGGCGCCCCGCTCACCGCGGCCGCGCCGGTGAGGGTCATGACCCCGCCGCGGCCCAGCGGGACCTGCTCGTTGGTGATCTCGGGCGAGAGCACGATCTGCCCGACGATGCGCAGGGGGACGGCCCCGTGCGGGCCACGGGCCATGACGACGTCCCCGGTTCCCTTGTGCAGCGCCGCCAGGTCCCGGCCGGCCAGCGCGATCTCGCCGGCCGAGCGCGGCAGCCGCCCGGCCAGCACAGGCGGCCCGACATCCCCGCGGATGGCCCGCAGGCCCACGATCGGGACGTCGTGGCCGTCGAGCAGACTGTCACCCAGCGCGGTCCCGGTGAATCCGGTGACGTCGCGATCGTGGCCGAGGCCGGCGGTGATCGGCGCGCTGATATCGCCGGAGTGCGGGTTGCCAACCGTCACATCCCAGTCCCAGCCCGCCACGACCGGATCCGTGACGACGTGGCTGAGGCTGGCCCCGAACACCAGCGTGGCCGTGACCGCCGCGATCGCGGCCGCCATGCCGGCAATGGCGGAGCGGACCGGGATAGCGGTCCGGCCACGGCCGGGCCCGAACGCGAGCCGGGCGCCGGACACCGCGGTCACCGGGAAATTCCAGCGCGCCATCCACCACGCGGCCCGTGCCTCCCGGCCGGTGGCGGCGGGCGCCACGAGGGCGGCCCGGGTCCGCATCACCTGCCACGCCGTCAGCGCGGCCTGGCCGATCAGCAGCGCGGCCAGCGTCGCGGCCCCGCCGAGCACGATGGGGGGGTCGAACGACAGGCCCGGGGAGACCTCCGCCTGGCGGGCGAAGCCGATGGGGGTGAAGACCGAGAGCGCAAAGGCGATCGGGATGGCCAGCAGCAGGCCGACCACGGCGACCACGGCTCCCGGCGCGAGGGCAATCGCGAAAAGCTGCCGTCCGGACGTACCGAGTGCGCGCAGCGCAGGGAAATCGTCGGCGGAGGTGTAGGCGAGCCGGGCGATGCTCTGGGCCACGATGATGAGCAGGGCCAGCGCCAGCAGCAGGCCGAACAGCAGCAGCGCGAACGCCTGCAGGGACGTGGCCCGCTGCGCGGCGGCGCTGGCGGTGGCGTCGTCGCTGCCGGTTTCCATCTGGGCCCGGCCCCCGGAGAGGCGCTTCACCTCGGCCTCGAACGCGGGGATGCCGGCGGAGCCTCGTTTCAGGTGGAAGGACAGGCCCACCTGGTTGCCCACCGAGGCGCCCCAGCGCTGGTAGAAGGCGGCGGTGGTGTAGAGGGAACCGTTGCCGAGGTAGGTGACGTCCGACGCCCCGCGCCCGTCGGCCAGATCGGCTGGCGTCCGGATGATGGCCACCACCCGGACCGGGGGCAGCACGACCCGAGGGGCCAGGGTCGCGCCGTTCAGCATCTGCTGCATCTCACTGGGCCGGAAACCGCGCAACTGGATCACCGAGCCGACGTGCGCGTGCAGGACACGCGCGGCACTCTCGTTGAGCATCGCCTCGTCGGCGCGGGAGGCGACCGGCGGCCGCCCGGCCACGAGGATCACCCGGTCCTGCGGGGGGTGATCCAGCAGGGCCCAGGTGATCACCTGACCGGGCTGGACCGCCATCCGGCCCTGGGCGGTGACCGGGACGGCCAGCATGAACGAGCCGAGTTCGGAGTATGCGACGTCGGGCAGGGCCGCGATCCGGCTCAGGGTCCGCGGATCGGCGGCTACCTGGCCCTCGGTCGGTCCGGAGTACTGCAGGAACCGCGGCACGGCCGTCTGGGTCCGGTGCGCCCCGGCGAGCGCGGCGAGCACCACGCCGCCGACCAGGCCGGTGATCACGGCCAGGACCAGCGGGCTTCGCCAGTCATGCCGGAGACCAGTCCGGACGCGCAGCCACACCGCCCGCATCAGCGTCACCTGCTCACGGTTCAGATCTCGTGGCCCCCCATCAGGACCCCCACCAGTAGAGCGCGTGGCGGGCGCGGTGACAACGGTGCAGGAACGACCACGGGCCGGGAGGGCAGCACTACCAGGGACGTGATGCTGGCACTGGCTTATGTCGATGGGGGGCCCGGATCACCCGGGTTGCCGGGGGCTGATCCGAGTCCACCATCCGCACCGCCAGCCACAGCACCCGCTGCTGGATCTCATCCAGCACGTCCAGGTCGACGGCGGTGCTCCCGGTCACGGCGGTGGTGTCCGGGAGGACCAGGTCACTCACGCCGCGCTCCCGAAAGGGCCGAGAACACTGACCCCCTCGACAAGACGCTGAACAGCGAGCCGATGGACAGCGCGGAGAACAGCGAGCCCAGCGAGGCGAACGAGCCGATCGAGGCGACCGAGCCCGCGGAGCCGATCGACAGCACCGAGCCGGCCGAGCCGATGGACAAGATCGAGCCGGTGGAACCGATCGACAGGATGGAGCCGGAGGAGCCGATGCTCAGGAGCGATCCAGCGCTGTCGCCCTGACCGGGGTTTTTCGCCATGAGGGCATTGTGCCCTGCGGGCCGGTCCCAGCGGAATGTCGGTGCGGGCTGGTAAAACGATGAGCATGACCGATGCTGCGATTCGGTACGGCGCGGTACTGCCCGGCGGGACGGCACCGGAGCAACTGGAGCAGGCCGAGCTGGCCGAGCGCGCGGGCTGGGACGGCGTGTTCTCCTGGGAGACGGGCTACGGGGTGGACCCGTGGACGCTACTGGGCGCGATCGCGGCGCGGACCAGCCGGGTCAAGCTGGGCACCATCCTCACCCCGCTGCCGTTCCGCCGGCCGTGGAAGCTGGCCAGCCAGCTGGCCACGCTGGACCAGTTGTCGGACGGCCGGGCCATCGTGGCCGTCGGGGTTGGTGCGCTCGGCGCTGAGCTGCCGGACACCGGCGAGGAGACCGACCTGAAGACCCGGGCGGCCCGGCTGGACGAGGGCATCGACCTGATGCAGACCGTGTGGCGCGGCGGCGACCGGTACGACGGTGAGCACTACCAGTACCGGGCCGGCGCGTTCGACCTGGCCGCCATGGTGCGGCCGGTGCAGCAGCCGATCCCGGTCTGGGTGGCGGCGCGCTGGCCGCGGCCCAAGTCACTGCGCCGGGCGCTGCGGTGCCAGGGCATCCTGCCCGAGTTCATGCCGGAGGGGCGGGAGCAGCAGCCGGACGACGTGCGGGCGCTGCGGGCCTGGCTGGCCGAGCACGAGGCGCCGGACGGCTTGGACGTGGTGATCGACGGCGAGACGCCGGCCGGCGACCCGGCCGCGGCCGCGGCGCAGGTCACGGCCTGGGCCGACGCGGGCACGACCTGGTGGGTGGAGAGCCGGTGGGGTATGCCGGACACCCAGGCCGACCGGGTCAAGGCGATGACCGAGCGGCTGGCCGCGGGCCCACCGCGAGGTTAGGGCCGGGGGCGAGGTTAGGGCCGGCCCGAAGGCAGCGCGGCCGCGTAGGGACGGGGTTCGCGGCGCAGCCAGGCCCAGAACCCGCGCCGCGGCGGGCGGGCGGTGATGTTGCCGCTGCCGACGTGGCCGGACACCTCGATCCGCAGCCGGGCCGGGACGCTGTCGCCCCACGGGGCCTTGACCTTCACGTTGCCAGAGCGCACGGCGACGTCATCGATGTCCACCACGATCCCCGGCTTGGTGATCAGCGTCAGGTTGCCGCTGCGCACCTCGGCGTCGATCTGCAGGATCGGCCAGGTCACCTCAGCCTGCGTGAAGTCGAGCTTGACGTCGCCGCTGCGGATCTTCACCTCCATCCGCTGCGGCACCGCCCAGCGGCCGTCCCGGCGGGTGGTGCCGCCGCCGGTGTCGATCCGCACCAGGTCCTTGGGCCGCCGCGCGGCCGCGCCCGACCCGGCGGGCAGGTCCGCGACCAGGGCGGCGAGCTCGCCGTAGGTCCGGGCGGTCAGGGCCGCTTCCACCCGCTGCTCGAGCTCCTCACCGTCCAGGCGGCCGTCCCCGCCGGCCACCCGCAACTGCTCAACGATCTGGTCCCGGTCCTCGTGCGAGGCCCGCAGGCTCTGCCGCTGGGCCACCTCGCTCCCGGGCGCATCCGGCACCGCCTCATCCGCCATGGCAGAAACCTTAGAGGGAACGGGCATTTCGTGCACTCATGGCCGCCGCGGGAAAGCCGGTCATGGCCCGGAGGTATAGGGCTGGGGGTCGCCGCGCAGCCATTCCCTGAGGTTGCGGCGGGGTGGCCGGGCGGTCAGGTCGCCGACCTCGATCGTGCCGGTCACGGTGATGGTGAGGTCGTCGGCCTGGCCAAGGGTGAGGCCGGGGTCGGCGTTGGGTCCGTCCGTGGCCCAGGGCGCCTCGACCTTCACGCTGCCGCTGTCGACCATGAGGTCGCGGGTATGCACGTCGATCCCGGGCCGGGTAATCAGGATCAGGCTGCCGCCGCGGACGCGGGCCTCGATGTCGAGGGTGGGCGAGGTGATCTCGGCTTCGGTGAAGTCCAGGACCACGCTGCCGCTGTCGACCCGGACCACCAGCTCGGACGGCACCCGCCAGCGGCCGTCCCGCTTGGCCTGATACAGCTCGGACTCGATCCGGTCCCGGTCGTCCAGCTCGATGGCGGCCGAGCTCAGCGGCGACGGGCCGGGCAGGTCGGCCAGCAGGGCGTCCAGGTCACCGAGGGTGCGGGCCGACAGCGCCGCCGCCGTCCGGTCGTCCACCTCACCGGGGTCCAGGCGGCCCGCGGCGCCGGCTTGCTGGAGCAGCCGGACGATAGCGGCCCGGTCGTCGTGGGAGGCACGCAGCCTTCCGGTCGCCAGCTCTCCGCCAGAATGTGCTTCCGGGGATCCATCAGCCATGAGACAAAACTTAGTGGTGGAGCGAAGGAGACGGCAGCGTGGCACTGGAGATCAAGCGGTTGCACCTGTCCACGGTCACGCCGCCGGGGACGCAGGCCCAGTGGCCGGTGCACGGGTTCGTAGTGACCTTCCCGGGCGGCGCGGCGCTGGTCGACACCGGCGTCGGCGGCCCGCAGGGCGTGCAGGACGACTGGCGGGCGGTCAACGTGGCCGCAGCCGACGCGCTGGCCGGGCTGGACCTGAGCCCGGCCGACATCAGCCTGGTCATCAACACCCACCTGCACTTCGACCACTGCGGGCAGAACGCCGTGTTCAAGCACGCCGCGTTCCACGTGCAGCGGGCCGAGCTGGCGCGCGCCCGGCGGGAGGCGCCCGACCTGGCCGACTGGTTCGACTTCGCCGGAGCCCGGTTCGAGCTGCTGGACGGCGACACCGAGATCGTGCCGGGGCTGTCGGTGATGACCACGCCCGGGCACACCGCCGGGCACCAGAGTGTGGTCATCCGGGGCGCGGACGGCGACGACCTGCTGATCGGCGACGCGGCCTACACGCCGCGGCTGTACTCCGGGCCGGACGACCAGAAGCTGCCGCCGGGGCAGGCCGCGGACCGGGACGCCTGGGAGGCCTCGCGGGGCCGGATCCGGGCCAGCGGGGCGGCCCGGGTGCACTTTTGCCACCACACCGATGTGGTCCACGCCTGAGGGGGCAACGGCCGCCACAGGTTTAATCAGCTAATCCAGGAAAGCCTGACCGTATGGCTTCTCACCTGCACTGCCTGGTCACCGGGGCGACCGGCTACATCGGCGGCCGGCTGGTACCCGAACTGCTCGCCGCCGGCCACACCGTCCGCTGCATGGCCCGCGATCCGGGCAAGCTGGCCGACCGGCCCTGGTCGGATGGCATCGAGGTGGCCAAGGCCGACGTGAGCGACGCGGCCGCGGTGCGCAAGGCACTGGCCGGCTGCGACGTGGCCTACTACCTGATTCACTCGCTCGGCACCGGGTCATCGTTCGAGCAGCGGGACCGGGACGCGGCCCGGACGTTCGCCGACGCGGCCCGGGAGGCCGGGGTCAAGCGCATCGTCTACCTGGGCGGCATGATCTCCGGCCAGGAGGGTGACCTTTCGCCGCACCTGCGCTCCCGGGCCGAGGTCGGGGACATCCTGCTGGACAGCGGCGTGCCGACCGCGGCGCTGCAGGCGGCGGTGATTATCGGCAGCGGGTCGGCCTCGTTCGAGATGCTCCGGTACCTGACCGAGCGGCTGCCCGCCATGATCACCCCCAAGTGGGTAACAACCCGGATCCAGCCAATCGCCGTCCGTGATGTGCTGCGTTACCTGGTCGGCGCGGCCACGCTGCCCGCGGATGTGAACCGCCGGTTCGACATCGGCGGCCCGGACGTGCTGACCTACGCCGACATGATGCGGCGCTACGCCGCGGTGGCCGGGCTGACGCCCCGGCTGCTGGTGTCGGTGCCGGTGCTGACGCCGTCGCTGTCGTCGCACTGGGTCGGGCTGGTCACCCCGGTGCCCAGCGGCCTGGCCCGGCCGCTGGTGGAGTCGCTGCGGATCGAGGTGGTGGCCTCCGAGCACGACATCGCCCAGTACATCCCCGACCCGCCGGAGGGCCTGCTGCCACTGGACCGGGCCATCGAGCTGGCGCTGGCGCACACCCGGGAAGGCGACGTGTCCACCAGCTGGACGTCGGCGGGTACACCTGGAGCACCCAGTGACCCGCTGTCCAGCGACCCGGACTGGGCCGGCGGCTCGCTGTACGTGGACGAGCGGACCAGCGTGGTGGATGCCCCGCCGGAGGCGTTGTGGCGGGTGATCGAAGGTATCGGCGGCAGCAGCGGCTGGTACTCGTTCGGCGCCGCGTGGGCGGTACGCGGGGTGATGGACCGGATGGTCGGCGGGGTCGGCCTGCGCCGTGGCCGGCGGGACCCGGTGCACCTGCGCCCCGGCGACGCGCTGGACTTCTGGCGGGTGGAGGCGATCGTCCCGGGCGAGCTGCTGCGGCTGCGCGCGGAGATGAAGCTGCCCGGGCTGGCCTGGCTGGAGCTGCACGTCGGCCGGGACGACGACGGCCGGACCAGCTACCGGCAACGGGCCATCTTCCAGCCCCGCGGCCTGGCCGGGCACGCCTACTGGCGCTCGATCTCGCCGTTTCATGGCGTCGTGTTCGGCGGCATGCTGCGTAACATCACCGCCGCCGCCGAAAAGGCCGCCGTCCAGCCGGAGCGGCAGGCCTCCTGACCCGGGAATCAGCGACGGGCCGTGGAGTTTACTAAGCCGGAGCTAGCGGGCTTCGGCGGCGCGCTTGATGGCGGCCAGGGTGACGGGGATGCCGTGGTGGGCGGCGCTGGTGCGCTCGGCGATCTGAGCCTCGGCGCCGGCGCCGTAGCGGCCGTGGAAGCCTTCGATGCCCTTGGGCAGGAAGTGCCACGTCTCGGTGAGCTCGGTGCCGCCGTCGGCCGGGGCGAAAAGGTAGCTCCAGCGCACCCAGCCGTTATTGACCTCGAAGGCGAACTCACGGCCGGGATCGGCCATCACCACCTGGGATCGGGTCTCCCAGGTCCGCTCGGGGGTCTGGTTCCGGCCGGTGAACCAGGCGCCGGGGCGCGGTCCGCCATCGTCATCCCACCAGCAGGCCTGGCAGATCGGGCTCCACTCCCCCATCCGGGTCACGTCCGAGACCAGGTCGTAGAGCTTCTCTGGCGGGCAGGCGACGAGGATCGACTCCTGGTAACTGAGCTCGCTCATGAGGTTCAGTATGAGGCGCGGGATCGAAGTCCGCGCGGCGCGCGGGGATCTGGCTATCGGAGTCCGAAGGGCTCAGGGGGTCCGGGTTCCGGCCGGACGAGACCCGGCCGCGCCCGGGGCGGATGGGCGCGACCGGGTCGCCGTCGAAGATGCGCGGGCCGGACCACAGGCCGTGCACCGCGTCGACCGCGTAGGCCACCGCGTAGGCGGCCTCCTCGTAGTTGAGCCGCCAGCCCACGAAGTCCGGCCAGGCGTCGGCGGGGTCCCGTTCCAGCGGGAAATTGACCTCCTTGAGCCGCTCCACGGCGGCCAGGAACTCCTCGTAGGTCAGGGTGATCTGACCGTTGGGGTCGGCCTCCTCGGGGATGTCGAAGCCCATGGCCCGGGCGATCCGGCCGAAGCACTCCAGGCCGCTGCGCAGGCACAGCCGGGCGGGCACCACCGGCGCGGCCTTCGGCGACAGGGCCAGGAACATGGCCGCCGAATCCATGACGGCCAGCAGCGCGGTGACCCAGGAGGACAGCGGCCGGGGTGACCGGAAACGGACCAGGGGCAGGTAGGTGGTGTGGCTCTCGGCCACGTCGGCGGCCCAGCGCTCCCACTGGGCGTACAGGTCGGGCATGGTGTCGATGGTCGATACGCCCGAGCCCAGCGCGTAGTGGGTGCGGGCCAGCAGTTCCGGCCCCCACGACGGCACCCCGGCCCGGGAGTTCAGCAGCGCCACGTCGGTCTCCCGGCGGTTGAACGCCCCGTACAGAGTGGGCAGGTAAGCGATCTGCAGGGTGAGAACGACCAGCCCGGTCGCGGCGGCCAGGAACACCACCACCGACGGAGCTGTGCCCGGCGGCACGTCGAAACCAAGCGTGAACAGCGAGGAGCCGGCCGCGATGAAGGCCGCCGCCGCGCCGTGCGCCTCGAACGGCCACAGCAGCAGCGCGAAGCCCAGGTAGACCGCGCTCAGCCAGGCGACAAGCTGGCCCAGCAGGATCGCGGCCCCCTGCACGGACAGCAACCGGTCCCGGCGCCTGAAGTCGTCGACGCGCCGGACGGCCATCTGGAAGATGCCGTTGACGCACCGGTCGGCGAGCCGGGTCAGCCGGCTGCCTACCGCCCGGGACACGATCAGCGCTCCGATCACGCTGGCCCAGACCATCAGCACCAGCCCACCACCGGCCACCGCGGCGATTACGCGGCCCCAGGTCGGCACGATCATGGTTTCTCCTCGGGTGCTCTGCGCGGTGTCGAGCGGGGCGCAGTCGTTGAGCTAAGCGTGCCACGGCCGGTCAGGCCGGGTCGTTGAGGGCCGCGCAGAGCCGGGCCACCGCGCCGCTGAACGAGTGCTCGGGCGGTGAACCGTAGCCGATGACCAGCGCCTGGCGACCGGCCTGTTCGCGGCCCGCGCCGGTGGTCTGGTCGGTGGCGCGGTTGGTGGCACTGCCGGTGGCGCGGTAGCGCGCCAGTCCCTCCACCTCCAGGCCACGGGCGGCGGCCCGGGCCACCACCTGGTCTTCGGTCAGGCCGGGCGGCAGCTCGCACAGGGCGTGCAGCCCGGCCGCGATGCCGGTCACCCGGACCCGCGGGGCTTCCCGGCCCAGCGCCGCGGCCAGCCGGTCCCGGCGCCGCCGGTAGGCCAGCCGGGACCGGCGGATGTGCCGGTCGTAGCCGCCGGAGGTGATGAACTCGGCCAGCGTGAGCTGGTCCAGGCGGCTGCCGGGCCCGGTGGCCAGCTCCCGGGCCGCGGTGACCTCGCCGGCCAGCGACGCGGGCAGCACCAGCCAGCCCAGCCGGAATCCGGGCGCGAGGCTCTTGCTGGCCGACCCGGCGTAGGCCACGTGATCGGGGGCCAGCGCCTGCAGCGCGCCCACCGGCTGCCGGTCATAGCGGAACTCCCCGTCGTAGTCGTCCTCGATGATCAGGCCGCCGCTGTCCCGGGCCCACTCCACGAACTGGGTGCGCCGGGCCGGGGCCAGCGCGGCGCCGAGCGGGAACTGGTGCGCGGGGGTGAGCAGCGCGGCGCCGGCTGGACCGGCTGGACCGGCCATGGCGCCGTGGCCGTCCACCGGCAGCGTGGTCAGCCGCAGCCCGGCCGCGACGGCCGTGTCCCGGGCGCTGGGCAGGCCGTACTCCTCAACCGCCAGCGTGGTCGCGCCGCGGGCCCGCAGGACCCGGGTCAGCAGCGCCAGCCCTTCGCCGAAGCCGTCGCAGACCACGATCCGGTCGGGGTGGGCCCGCACCCCGCGGGCCCGGGCCAGGTATTCGGCCAGGGCTGCGCGCAGCTCGGGGCGGCCCTGCGGCTGGCCGTAGCCGAAGGCCTCGCTGGGGGCGGCGCTCAGCGCGCGGCGCGCCGCGGCCAGCCAGGCGGCCCGCGGGAAGGCCGACAGGTCCGGTGACCCCACCCGCAGCGAGTAGCGGTACGCGGTGACCCGGGGACCGGGTGGCACGGAGGAGGCGGCCCTGGGCGAGCCGATGACGGGAGCCTGGCCGGCGGTGGGGGCCTGCCCGGCCGCGCGGGCCTGACTGGCGGCTGGGGCCGGGTGAGCCGCGGGGGCCGGGTGAGCCGCGGGGGCCAGGCTGGTGGCGGCCTGGCCGGCGACCCGGGTGCCCGAGCCCTGGACCGCGGTCAGCCAGCCCTCGGCCACCAGCTGGCCATAGGCCTCGGCCACGGTGTTGCGGGCCACCCCGAGGTCGGCGGCGAGCGCGCGCGAGGAGGGCAGCCGGACGCCGGGACCGAGCCGCCCGGTCCGCACCGCCTCCCGCAACGCGGTTTCCAGTCCGGCCCGGACGCCGTGGCCAGGCTGATCGCGACCCAGCTCCAGATGCAGGTCCAGTCCGGAAGTGGCCCAGTCTTTCTTCATATAACTGGACCTTACTCGTGGGCCGGTCAGCTTCTACGGTGGAGTCATGACAGACACCGCAACCACCATCCAGATCCCAGTCCGGCTGGACATCGACACCTACGCGGCCGGCTTCTCGCGGGCCATGGGCCACCTGGACCGGGCCGCGACCAAAGAACTCGACCAGGCCGACATCGACCCGAAGCTGCGTGAGCTCATACGCATCCGGGCCTCCCAGCTCAACGGCTGCGCCTACTGCATCGACATGCACACCAAGGACGCGCGGGCCATCGGCGAGACCGAGCAGCGCCTGTACGCGCTGCCCGCCTGGCGGGAGACTCCGTACTTCACCGCCCGGGAGCGGGCCGCGCTGGCCTTCACCGAGTCGGTCACCCTGATGACGGGCGAGCACGTCCCGGAGCGCGACTACGAGGTGGTGGCGGCCGAGTTCGGGCCGGGCGAAGTGGCCGCGCTGGTCAGCCTGATCGTGGCCATCAACGCCTGGAACGCGATCGGCGTCGCCACCCGCGCCTGGGAGCCCGGCTCGTATCAGCCCTGAGCCGGGCCTGGCGTGAGCACGACGTGCCAGGGGCGCACCGCCACGGTGAAGAAGCCGCTGGCCACGGACAGGTCCTCCTCCGTGGCCAAGCGGCGGGCCTCGTCCAGACGGTTCACCCCGGGCAACCGCAGGATGGTCATACCGGCCCCGTCCTCGTCGGCCAGCGGCCCGGCGGCGACCAGGTACCCGGCTTCGCGCATCCGGGTCAGGAATGCGAAGTGCTGCTCGAATCCCGGGTCGTCGAACAGGCTGCCTCCGGTGGGTGCGGCCGGCCCCGGCCGGTGCAGCAGCGCTACCCAGGTCTCCTCCGGCTCGCGGCCGGACGGTGGCGGGGCGCTGGGCTCATGGGGGGCGTCGGGCGGGGGCAGCAGCGTGCCGAGGTGGCCCGCGTAGCGGCCGAGCACCAGCGGCCAGCCCTGGTCGTACTCGGCCCGGGCCGCGGCGGGGTCGTCGAACGTGTCCCAGCCGGTGTGGACCAGCGTGACCAGAGTCTGCTCGGCCGCCCCGCTGGCGGGTCCATCGGCCCGCCCATCGGCGGCGGGGCCGAAGGTGACCTCGACGTGGCTGGCCCGATCGGCGCGGCCGCCCGGATGCCAGCTGAAGGCCACCGCCACCGGCGGCTCCCACCGGGTGATCGCGCCCCACAGTGCGCTGTGCCCGTCGGCCGACCGCTCCACGATCTCCTGGTTGGCCAGGGTGACCGTGCCGCCGGCCCCGTAGACGCTCAGCTCAGCTACCGGCCACCAGCGGCCGATATCGTCGGTGAACGCCTCGAACGCGGTCGCCAGGTTCGCGTCGACCAGGATCTCCCGGTGAATGGGCGGGATCGCGCTCACAAGCTGCTCCTGGTAGCCACCGACACCTCGGGTTCGTGGCGAACGGGGAAGTTGACCGAGGCAGCGATGAAGCAGCGGGCGCTGGCCTCGGCGTGCAGGAGCAGCGCGGCTTCGGTCATGCTCACGTCCAGAACGGTCACTCGCGGCCGCAGCACGACCTCGGTGAAGTGGCCGCCGCCGCCCGCGGTCTCGGTCATCGTGCCGCGGGCGTCGTCGGTGTAGCCGGTCACCACCACACCGGCCTCCGCACACACGTGCAGGTAAGACAGCAGGTGGCACTGGGACAGCGCCGCGGTGAGGGCCAATTCGGGGTTCCAGCGGTCCCGGTCACCGTGGAAGGTCCGGTCGGCGCTGCCCGCGATCGGGGCACAGCCCGCCGCGGCGACCTCGTGGTCGCGGCCGTAGGCCTTGTAGTCGCTGGTGCCCGTGCCGCGGTTGCCGGTCCAGGTCACCGTGGTCTCGTAATGATGGCTCCGGGGCATGGCTCAGCCCTCCAGCACCGTGCGGAGGTCGCGGGCCTTCACCTGGTTCACACGGGCCACGCTACCGCCGCCCGCCGGGCGGCGACCCTCAGGCGTCGCGGGCGAGCCAGGTGCAGACGCAGGCTTCGTTGCCCTCGGGGTCGGCCAGGACCCAGAAGGCGGGAGCCTCGGAGTCGTTGATGAGCCGGCCGCCGGCGTCCAGTGCGGCCTGGATCCGGTGCCCAGTCTCGTCGTCCGGGACCACCACGTCGAAGTGGATCCGGTTGCGCTGCGGGCGGGGCTCGTCCATCTGCTGGAACCAGAAGGTCGGGCCCTGGCCCACCGGGTCGGCCAGCGCCGCGCCCGGGTCGGAGCCGTCGGCCCCGGGCTCGTCGCCGTAGCCGAGCACCGCTTGCCAGAACGGGCGGATGGCGGGGATGTCGAGCGCGTCGATGGCGATCTCGAGCACCTGAACCGATCGCGAGCCGTTCGCGGCGTCAAGGGCAACCTCGGGGCCGGTGGCCAGCCCCTGCTCGCGGACGGCGGCGGAGATCCGCTGGGCCTGGTCCACCTCGGGCGGCCCGACCCAGCCGTCCGGGGACTGCAGGGTGAGCACCACGCGGTCCGGGCGGAGGTCGGCAGACAGGCTACGACCGGCGCCGGGTCCGGCCGCCGTGACGGCGAGCCGGGCCACATCGGCCGCCTGGGCCAGCGACGTCACCCGGATCGAGGTCCGGATGACGCCCACCACGACGCGCCAGCCGGGCGGGCCGACCGCATCCGAGACCTGCTGACGGGTCAGCCGGGGCTTATCCTCCGTGGCTTGATCGGTCATGGCGCCATCCTCTCACCGGCGAGCCGACAGAGGGTTAGAACGTGGTGCCGGGGTATGGGGTGGTTTCCGGGCAGACGGGCCAGTGGCTGTACGCCGCTGGCCCGCCCGCCGGGCACGCCGTAGGTACAGGGGAAACCTGCGGCGTGGGTGTCACCGGTGCCTTCGAGCGCAGTCAGGCGCTGTTGGCGGATCCGCGACAGTGCGGATCGGATGATGCAATCAGACGGTGCTGATCAGCAGCCGTCGTAGGCAGACCAGTTGCTCTCGCCGCCCTGGGAGATGGCGTTGTTGAACACCTGGTTCTGCTGGGCCACGCTGGCGTTGCCGAAGCTGGACGCCGAGCCGCCGTACGCCTCCCAGGTCCCTTCGCTGAACTGGTAGAGGCCGTAGTGACCGCTGCCGTTCATGACCTGGCTGTTGCCGCCGGATTCGCGAGAGATGACGCACGACTGGAAGCCGGACCCACCCGAGTAGGTGCTGGCGGGCTGGGCCGTGCTCGTGACCTGAGCCGGCGCGGCGGAGGAGGTGCTCACGTGGGACGCCGACACCGGCGCCGCGGTGACCGGGGCCGCTGGGGCGGCCGGGGCGGCCGGAATCTTGGCCGGCTTGGCCGGGATGGTCAGCTTCTGGCCGACCGAGATCTCGTTCACCGACTTGATCGAGTGGCGGTTGGCGTAGTAAATCACCGGCCACGCGGCGGATTCCGAGTAGTAGTGCTGAGCGATCTTGGAGAGCGAGTCGCCCGCCTTGACCTTGTAGGTACGCGACTTGCTGACCGATTTGGCTGCGGCCTGCTTCGCGGCAGCTTCCCGGAAGTTAGCTACCAGCTGCGGCTCAGTGCCTGCCCGCAGGACAGTGTCGCTGGCCGAGGAGTGCTCCACGCCCGTGGCCTGAGTAGTGGCCGCACCGGCGGGTGCCGCTGACATGCAAAACGCCGCAGCAACGCCAACCAGCGTGGGTGCAGCGGCGATAATCGGCAGCCGTTTCTTCGCGTGTTTACCTAGGGCGCCCAAAAGGCTCCTTCCCGAACAGTTCGCACTCACTTGGAAGACTGCGCAGCGTGCTGACCTACTGCACGTGCTGCTGCACGGTCTTCGGAGCGCCTGACATCACGGGAGCGTAAAGGGTCGCCGGACATAAGCGCAAAAGATTGGCAAAAATACTCTTGGCAGCTGCACTGGTTGACTTGCCCGGGCCGTCAGGTTCCACTGCTTGCGAACGAGGTCGAATTTGCTCGAACCTAGACGATCGTCCAGCACGGCATTTTTGGGTACAACAAGCAGGTCAGACAGGGTCGGCAGCCGAGCAGGCCCTCAGTCGCGCGGACGATGTTTACCTGGATTGCGCCCGAAGTTACAGAGACGTAATCTGCGGTAAATGTTATCTCCGCCACACTGGCCCTGGAAACGGACCTGACCGCGGGAGGGGATGGATGGCCGAGTTGATCGTGGGTGCCGATCCGTCGGACACACACCAGAAGGCACTGCAGATCAACCTCGACCCTCGCTGGTACGGCACGATCGCCGAGATCGGGGCCGGGCAGGAGGTAGCGCGCTGGTTCTTCCGGGTCGGCGGAGCGGCCGGCACGGTGGCCAAATCCATGTCCGCCTACGACATGGCGGTCAGCGACGCGGTCTACGGCAAGGCGGACCGCTACGTCTCCGCCAGCCGGCTCCAGGGCATGCTGGACAAGGAGTTCGCGCTCAACGTCGAGCGGCTGGACTCCGAGCGCGGTGACGACAACTGCTTCTTCGCGTTCGCCGACACCGTGGTGGCGCGCAGTTTCCGGGGTGGCAACGAGTGCCACGGCTGGATGGGCGTGAAGTTCCAGGCCCAGCCGCACGACGAGCCGAGCCAGATCGTGATGCACGTCCGGATGCTGGACGTGGAGGCGTGGCTGCAGCAGGAAGCGCTCGGCATCATCGGGGTCAACCTGCTGTACGGGGCGTTCTTCCACCATCACGAGCCGGACAAGCTGATCGAGAGCCTGCTGGACCGGCTGACCACCGGCCGGATCGAGATCGACATGATCCAGTTCCGTGGCATCGAGTTCCGCCGGGTCGACAACCGGCTGATGGCACTGAAGCTGGTGCAGGTCGGGCTGAGCGGGGTGGCGATGTTCGGCCCCGACCGGGAGGTGCTGCAGCCCAGCGAGGTGCTCCGCAAGCACGCCGTGCTGGTCGAGCGGGGCAGCTTCCGGCCACCGACGCACGTCAACCTGGACATGCTGGAGACGGCCCGGGTCCGGTTCTCCGAAGATCCGGCGGTGGCGGGCAAGCCGATCCTCACGCTGACCGAGATCACCATGCGGAACCTGCTGGCGGGCGGAGCCGCCGACGTGGACCGGCGCGACTTTCTGGCCCGGGCCGAGCTGCTCGCGGCCTGCGGCATGACCGTGCTGATCAGCGACTACTTCGACTATTACCGGTTGGCCGCCTACATCGCCGAGCGGACCAGCGAACGGCTTGGCATCGTCATGGGTGTCCCGAGCCTGATCGACCTGTTCGACGAGAAGAACTACACGCAGCTGCCCGGGGGCATCCTGGAGAGCTTCGGGCGGCTGTTCAAGAACGACCTCAAGCTGTACGTCTACCCGGTGAAACCGTCCGCCGACGACGAGCTCAAGACCGTGGATGACATCAAGGTCCGGACCGAACTGCAGCCGCTGTATGACTACTTGTGGGGCCGGGGCAGTTTCGTCCACCTCGGCAACTACAACCCCGAGTACCTGCCGATCTTCAGCCGCGACGTGCTGCGCCGGATCGCCGCCTGCGACGACTCCTGGGAGACCATGGTCCCGGTGGAGGTAGCCGAGCTGATCAAGAAACGGTCGTTCTTCGGCTACGCCAAGCCCCAGGACTAGCCGGGGCCTGGCGTAGCCGCGTCGGTCGGTCAGCTGGCCTGCGGCTGGCCGATGTTCACCATCCACTGGATGCCGAACTGGTCGGTCAGCATGCCGAACTCGTCACCCCAGGCCTGCTTGGCCAGGGGCATGGTGACGGTCCCGCCCGCCGACAGCTTCTCGAAGTAGTCCCTCAGGGCGGGGTCGTCGCCACTCAGGCTGACCGCGAACCCGGCTGGCGGCTGGTACTCCATGTGGCTGGGCACGTCCGCCCCGAACAGCGTGTAGCCGTTGCTGGTCTGCAGGCCACCGTGCATGATCTTGTCTGCGTCCGCGCCGTCCGCGGCCCCGAGATCGCTGAACGTGGTGAGCGTGAGATCACCCCCGAACACGTCGCGGTAGAACTCCAGAGCCTGCCGGGCGGTGCCGTTGAAGTTGAGATACGGGTTGAGCACTGACGCCATTGGTGCCCCCATGAGTGTGCGGTTGGGTTGACGCCGCCGAGCGTAGCGTGATCTCGGTCACAATTCCACGTTGACAACGATATTTCGGAATTAATTTCGAATGAATTAATCGCGTCCTGTCCACCAGATGGTGGACAGCAGGTCCCATCCTTTGCCTGGTGCCGGGCGGCCCGCGTGGCTTCAGGCTGGGGGTATGACGAACGACACGGCGGTACGGGTCAGCAGTCTGCGCAAACGGTACGGGGACACCTGCGCGGTGGACGGCGTCGAGCTGGAGATCGGCCGGGGCGATGTGTTCGCGCTGCTGGGGCCGAACGGGCCGGCAAGACCACGACCGTAGAGATCCTCGAGGGCTTCCGCCGCCGCGACGGGGGCGTGGCGGAAGTCCTCGGCCAGGATCCGGGACGAGCGGGCCGGGCCTGGCGGGCCCGCATCGGCATCGTGCTCCAGCTGGCCTCGGCCGGCCCGGAGCTGACCGTCCGGGAGATGGTCCGGCACTTCGCCGGGTTCTACCCCCGGCCGCGCGATCCGGACGAGGTGATCGCGCTGGTGGGGCTGACCGAGCAGGCCGGCCGGCGGATCAGCGCGCTGTCCGGCGGCCAGGTCCGGCGGGTGGACGTGGCCCTCGGCATCGTGGGCCGGCCGGAGCTGGTGTTCCTGGACGAGCCGACCACCGGGTTCGACCCGCAGGCGCGGCGGCAGTTCTGGGAGCTGATCCGGGCCCTGGCCGCCGAGGGCGTCACGGTCGTGCTGACCACGCACTACCTGGAAGAGGCCGAGGCCCTGGCCGGGCGGCTGGCGGTGCTGGCCGGCGGCCGGGTGGTGGCGACCGGCACGCCCGCCGCGCTCGGCGGCGCGGGCCGGCCGACCCGGGTCGGCTGGGACACCGCGGACGGCCGCCGGACGGTACAGACCCCCACGCCGACCCAGGTCGTCGCGGAGCTGGCCCGGCAGTTCAGCGGCGAGGTACCGGGCCTGACCGTGAACCGGCCGACGCTGGAAGACGCCTATCTGGAACTGATCGGCGACCTTGGAGGCGCGGCATGACCACCACCACCCAGGCTCGGCCGAGGACGGCCCCGGTGCCGCTGCCCTCACTGCTGACCGCCGGCCTGAGCCGGGGACGCATCGAAGTGACCACGTTCTTCCGGGAGCGCGAAACCGTGGTGTTCATCTTCGCGCTCCCGGCGGTACTGCTGCTCCTGCTGGGGTCGATCTTCAATTCCGAGCATGTGCAGGTGCCCGGGGTGACCACCGGCCAGCTGTACGCGGCCGGGATGATCGCGGGCGGCATCATGGCCACCAGCTTCCAGTACCTGGGCATCAGCGTGGCCATCGAGCGGGACCAGGGCATGCTCAAGCGGCTGTACGGGACGCCGCTGCCGCACGCCGCCTACTTCATCGGCAAGATCGTTCAGGTCTTCGTGTGCCTGATCGCCGAGGTGACGCTGCTGATGATCGTGGGCGTGGCGTTCTACCACCTGCATCTGCCGTCCACCCCGGGTAAGTGGCTGACCCTGGCCTGGATCTGCCTGCTGGGCGGCACGGCGTGCGCCCTGCTGGGCCTGGGCGTCAGCAGCCTGGCCCGGTCCGCTCGCGGCGCTTCGCCCGTGGTCACGCTGCCGTTCCTGGTGCTGGAGTTCATCTCCGGGATCTTCGTGCCGTTCAGTGACGTGCCGCGCGGGCTGCAGGTCGTGGCCGCGATCTTCCCGTTGAAGTGGATGGCCCAGGGTCTGCGCTCGGTATTCCTGGTGCCGCAGGCGGCCGCCCTGGAACCCGCTCACTCGTGGGAACTCGGGCGGGTCGCGCTGGTGCTGGCGGTCTGGGTTGCCGCAGGCTTGGTGCTGTGTATCAGGACCTTCCGGTGGCAGAGCCGCCGGTGACCGGAGCGCCGGTGAAAATTACCGAGCCACAGGCGCACGCGTGGGAGCTGGCCCCCTCGAGCTGGGACGTTTTCTACGCCGTGGTGTTCGTGGTCATCGTGGTGGTGGCGGAGTGGGCCCCGCTCAGCACGCCGGCCAGGGTCACGCTCAGCGTGGCCCTGGCCGCGATGGTGCCCTGGTACCTCGTGATGGGGCGGCCCCAGATCTACGGGGGCCTGGTCAGCGCCCGGAGCTGGGGCTACCTGGTGGGGATCAGCGCGCTGTTCGGGGTGGCGGTGTACCTGTCGCCGAACGCCTGGTTCCTGGCCTTCGCCCTGTCGCCACAGTGCTTCTTCATGCTGCCGTTCCGGCAGGCGATGTACGCGGTCCTGATGTTCAACGCGGTGGCGGCGGTGGTGGTGATCGTGCGCTATCCGGGCCAGGACGTCGTGCCCCAGTCGCTGCTGAACGCCGGGCTCGGCATCGGCCTGGCCTTCGTGTACGGCCGGTTCGCCAACACGATCATCGACCAGAGCCGGGAACGGGCCGACCTGATCGGCCAGCTGGAGACGACCCGAGCCGAGCTGGCCTCGATGCACCACCAAGCGGGCACGCTGGCCGAACGGCAGCGGCTGGCCGGGGAGATCCACGACACGCTGGCCCAGGGCTTCTCCAGCGTCATCATGCTGCTGCAGGCGGCCGAGGCCGGCCTGGGGCCGGACACGCCCGAACCGGTCCGGCGGCAGATCTCGCTGGCCACCGAGACCGCACGGGAGAACCTGGCCGAGGCCCGAGGGCTGGTGGCCGCGCTCGCCCCGGCCGACCTGGCCCCGGGGAACCTGCCTGCCGCACTGCGCCGGGTCACCGAGCGCCTGGGCGCGGAGGCCGGCCTCGAGGTGACGTTCACCGAGGACGGCGAGCCGCGGCCGCTGCCCGCCACGCTGGACGTGGTGCTGCTGCGGGTGGCTCAGGAGACGCTGGCCAACGTGCGTAAGCACGCCGAGGCGCGGACCGTGCGGGTCAGCCTGCGCTACGCCGATGGCATGGTGTCGCTGCAAGTCAGCGACGACGGCCGGGGATTTGCGGTGGACGGGGCCACGAACGGGTACGGGCTGCGCGGGATGCGCGAGCGGCTGAGCCAGGTGAACGGGCGGATCGAGGTCACCAGCGGGCCCGGCGCGGGGACCTGTGTGCGAGCGGAGGTACCGGTGTGACGGCAGACGCCGCCATCCGGGTGGTGCTGGCCGACGACCACCCGATCGTGCGGGAGGGCCTGCGCGGCATGCTGGCCGCCGAACCGGGCATCGAGGTGGTGGCTGAGGCGGCCTCGGGGGCCGAGGCGGTCGCGGTGGCGGCCCGGTACCGGCCGGACGTGGTGCTGATGGACCTGCGCATGCCGGGCGGGGACGGGGTGACGGCCACCGCGGAGATTCTGGCCGCCACCCCCGGGGCCCGGGTGGTCGTGCTCACCACCTACGAGACCGACGCGGATATCGTGCGCGCGGTGGAGGCCGGGGCGGTCGGTTACCTGCTCAAGGACACGCCCGTGGCCGAGCTGGGCCGCGCGATCCGGGCCGCGGCCCGGGGTGAGACCGTGCTGGCCCCGTCGGTGGCCCAGCGCCTGGTCAGCCACGTCCGCCAGCCGCGCCGCGACGTGCTGTCCAGCCGGGAGACCGAGGTGCTGGCGCTGGTGGCGCGGGGCCTGACCAACGCGGAGATCGGGCACCAGCTGTCCATCACCGAGGCGACCGTGAAGACCCACCTGATCCGGTCGTTCAGCAAGCTCGGCGTCAACGACCGGACGGCCGCGGTGACCAGCGCGATCGCGCTCGGGGCGATCGCGGCGCCCGGCCGGTGAGACCGGCCTGTTCCGGGCGGGGGCTCAGGCGGCGGGGGTGCGCCAGACGCAGACGTGGCTGGGGCTGGCCGAGGTGAACGGGAGCCCGTTCCAGCCTTCCCAGCGGCCGGCCGGTTCCATCCCGGCCAGCCGGGCCATCAGGTCGAGCTCGCTGGGCCAGGCGTAGCGCAGCTCGACCGGGTAGGTCTGCACGCCGTCCGCGCTGAGCACCAGGTGCCGGGAGCTGAACCGCTGCCCGGCCCGGTCGTGCAGGGTGGCGCTGATCCGGGTCGCGTCCGGGGCGAACCCGTCCACCCGGACCCGCTGCTGTCCGCGGTCGTACAAGGTCAGGTCGGGGACGATGGCCTCCATCACGAAGGCGCCCCCGGGCACCAGGCTGGCGGCCACGCCGGCGAAGCAGCGGACCTGTTCCTCCTGGGTCAGCAGCACGAAGAAGGTGTTGAACACCACGTACACCAGCCCGTACGGCCCGCCCGGCGCCGGCACTTCGGCGAAGTCCCCGACCGTCACGGCCAGGTTTTCCCCGCCCGGCTTGGCCCGCAGCTGGGCCACCATCCGTTCGGAGGCGTCGATCCCGTCCACCCGCAGCCCGCGCGCGGCCAGCGGCAGCGCGATCCGGCCGGTCCCGACGCCCAGCTCGAGGACGGGCCGGTCCCCCGCCTCCGCCGCCCGGGCGGCGAGAAACTCCACCACCGGGCTCACGTCGTCGCGTGCACCATGCCACTCGTCGTACACGTCCGCGATGCGATCCCCATACTCCGCAGGGTCGCCGCCATTGACCACGGGGTTCATGAGCTAAGCCTTCCAGCCAGCGGCCGGGCCCGGCATCTGGTTTATCTGGTGTCCCGCCCTTGATGTACTGCTGGGAGTGCGGGGGAGATACTGGCCGCATGGTTGACGACACCGCACGGGACCGCGCCATCTATCACGCGCTGAAGGCGGCCGATGAAGTCGCCGCGGCCCTCCAGGCCCACCTCTTCGAGGAGCACGAAGCTGATCCAGATCGGACCGCAGCGCAGAACCACGCCACCAACTCACTGAAGCTCTTGCGGCAAGCCCGCGAACGCCTGGGCGAAGGACTGCGAGCCGTCGATGCCGACAGCATCGCCAAGTCCGATCCGATCTCCCTGCGCAACTCCTAGTCTCCGCCCGGCAGCCTCCTTACACCCCGGGCGAAGACGATGACTGCTGAGCTGGACGCGCTGGTGGCGCTGATGCCGTTCGCGGCGGAGCTGGGTCTGGTGCTGGTGGAGGCCAGCGCGGAGCGGGTGGTGGCCCAGCTGGACTGGGCGCCGCGGCTCTGCACCGCGGGCGGCATCCTGCACGGCGGCGTGCTGATGTCGCTGGCTGACAGCGCCGGGGCGCTGGTGACGTTCCTGGGGTTGCCGGACGGAGCCACCACCGCGACGGCGACCTCGACGACCCAGCTGGTGCGGCCGGTCAGCCGCGGCACGGTCCGGGCGGTGGCGGTGCCGCTGCACCGGGGGCGGACCATGGTCACCGCCCAGACCAGCGTGTACGACGACCGGGAGCGGCTGGTCGCGCAGACGACTCAGGTCCAGACGGTGCGCTGACCGGCCGGACCGGGACCGCAGCCGGTCAGGAGTAGTCGCGGAAGGCGGGCCAGGCGGCGGCCCAGGAGGACTTCAGGCCGGTGGCCAGGTAGATCGGCGCACCTTGCTCGTCGTCGTCCACGCCGAGGCCGTTGCTGAAGGTGGCGACCTGCCGGACCGAGGCGAAC
This sequence comes from uncultured Actinomycetes bacterium, assembly GCA_963833835.1. Taxonomy (GTDB): domain Bacteria; phylum Actinomycetota; class Actinomycetes; order Streptosporangiales; family Streptosporangiaceae; genus Bog-532. Next base: position 98,754 of record CAWHZI010000017.1, on the reverse strand, counting down.
TCGCGGCGGAGCAGGGCCGGGTCGACGTTGACCGCGACGGCGGCGGTCGCGCTGGCGGGCGGCGGGCCCCAGAGCCAGAAGTTGTTGGCACCGCTGTAGGCGGTGGGCAGCCCCTGGCCCGCGCCGTACCGGGCCAGCGCGCCGGCCTCGCCGTAGTTGCCGGTCAAGATCGTGGTCCGGGCCCGCTGGGCCGCGGGCAGCGCGTGGTACTCGCGGGCGACCAGCGCCACTTCCTGGGGCCAGCCGATCGTCTCGCCCAGGTCGTAGTTGACCTTCTGCAGGGGCAGCGTGTGCAGCGCGCGGGCGGGCAGCACCGGCAGCGCGATCGGCAGCCCGATGGCCGCGCTGATCAGCATGACCGCACCCAGCTTGACCGCGCCCCGGGACGTGCCGGCGGCCCGCGGCCTGCGGGCGGCCAGCCAGCGCTCGGCCGCGACCGCACCCGCGGCGAACAGGAACGTGTAGGCCCCGCCCGGGTAGTACGGCTTGCCGCCCAGCACGAACTGGCCCACGATCACGATCGCGCAGGCCAGGCCCAGGGGGCGGAACGGCCGGGCCGCCGGGTGGCGCAGCGACCACACCAGGCCGGCCACCCAGATCGGGGTCAGCGCGGGGCCGGTGAAGAAGATCTGGGCCGGCCAGTAGCTGATCCGGTTGGCCCCGGCCTGGGTCTGCAGGGCGCGGAACACGTCCAGGTTGGGCCAGCCGTGCATGGCCTGCCAGACGAGGTCGGGGGCGGCCAGGGCGGCCGCGATCAGGGCACCGGCCAGCAGATAGCGGCTGCGCAGCAGGTGGCGCTGCGGGGTGGCCAGCAGGCCGGCCGCCAGCGCGAGGACCAGGAAGCCGATGTTCCACTTGGCCTCGGCCCCGACACCCACGGCCGCCCCGATGGCCAGCCACCAGCGCGGGTCCTGGCGGGCCAGCAGGCGGGTGGCCAGCAGCAGCGTGACCGCCCAGCACACCAGGTCCGGGGTGGTGGTGGTCAGCTCGTGCAGCGCGCCGAGGAACTCACCGCAGGTGGCGGTGGCCAGCGCGGCCAGGAGCTGCCCGGTCCGGCCCGCGCCGAGCTGGCGGCTCATGGCCGCCGTGGCCACGACCAGCGCGGCCAGCGCGAGCGCGGGCAGCACCCGGAAGCCGGCCAGCGTGTTCCCGGTGGCGAGCTGGCCGAGCCGGGCCAGCAGCGGGGTGAGCGCGGGCTGGTCGACGTAGCCGAAGGCCAGGTGGTGCCCGGCGGCCAGGAAGTAGAGCTCGTCGCGGACATAGCCGTAACGGGCGCTGACCGCCAGCTCCAGGCCGAAGGCGGCCACGGCGATCAGCGCGATCCAGCGGGCCGGAGCCGGGGTGAGCGTGGGCTGCTGGTCCGGGGCGGACCGGCGCGTGCTGCCGATGGTCATCATGGTTACCATCGTGGTCGCGCGGGCCACCCGGGCACATCGAGCGAGCGGCCGATGCCTCCCTCGTCCGCAAGCCGGACCCGGGGGCTACGGCAGGGCGCACCTCTCCCCACTGCGGATGAGCTGGCCGCTCCCCCGCGCGGCCGATCCGCCGCCGGGGAGGCGGGCCGTAGCATCGAGTGGTGTACACGGCCACGCGGCTCACCAGGCTCCCGCAGTCGCTGGTCGCGCGCGTGAACCAGTGGCCACCGCGGCGGCAGGAACTGCTGCAGGACGGCGCGCTGGGCCTGGCCCTGGCCGTGGTCAACGTGCTGTCGGTGCTGCCGTACCGGGCCCAGCAGCACCCGCTGTGGCTGGCCATCATGCTGGTCGCGCTGCAGGGCGTGCTGCTCGTCGGCCGCCGCTGGCATCCCGTGCTGTTCGCGCTGGCCATCGGGGGGGCCAGGGTCAGCTACGACCAGGCCGGGCTGTTGTTTGCCCCGTTCCCGCTCGCGGTGGCCATCGCCTACTACACGGTCATGGACCGGTGCGGTCCCGTCTGGCGCTGGATCGTCACCGGCTTCGTGGCGGCCGGGATATCGGTGGCGCTGGACGCGCCGGGCCACAACGAGCCGTACGACGCGATCACGCAGGCGTTCATCTTCCTCACCGCGGGCGTGGCCGGGGTGCTGACCCGGGCCAAGCGGGCCAGCCTGACGGCGGCCGAGGACCGCGCCGCCCGGGCCGAGGCCGAACTGGACCGGGAGTCGTCCCGGGCCGCGGCCCAGGAACGGGCCACCATCGCCCGCGAGCTGCACGACGTGGTGGCCCACCACGTCAGCTTGATGGCGGTGCAGGCGGAAGCAGCGGCGTCGCTGCTGCCGGCTGCAGCCGGAGAAAGCCAAGCACTCGGTCGATATCATCGGCGACACGGCCCGGGCCGCGCTGGGCGAGCTGCGGCGCCTGCTCGGGGTGCTGCGCAGTCCGTCCGAGCGGCTGGAGACGGCTCCGTCCGCGTCGCTGGCCGAGCTGGGCGGGGTTCTCGACCAGGTGCGCGGGGCCGGGCTGCCGGTCGACTTCGAGGTGGTGGGCACGCCGGCCCGGCTGGCGCCCGGGGTGGACCTGACCGCGTTCCGCATCGTCCAGGAGGCTCTGACCAACACCATCCGGCACGCGCACGCCGCCCGGGCCACGGTCACCTTGACCTACGAACCCGGGTACGTCACCGTGTCCGTGGCTGATTCCGGCCCGCACCGTGGCCTGGGGCGGGACGGGTTGGTACCGGCTGGGCCAGCTCTGCCCGGGTCGGGGCTCGGGCTGGCCGGCATCGCGGAACGGGTCGCCTCGTGCGGCGGCCAGCTGTCCCTGGGGCCGACCCCGGCCGGAGGCTTTTCCGTGCTGGCCCGGCTGCCGGCCCGATGACCGGGCCCACCCCGCCGGGGTCAATGGGCCCGATCCGGGTGCTGGTCGTCGACGACCAGGAGCTGGTCCGGTCCGGGTTCTGCGTGATCCTGGACGCCGCCGACGGCATCGCCGTGGCCGGCGAGGCGGCCAACGGGGAAGCCGCGGTGGCCGCGGTGGCGGCTACCCGGCCCGACGTGGTGCTGATGGACATCCGGATGCCGGGCATGGACGGCCTGGAGGCCACCCGGCTCATCACCGGAGCGGCTGATCCGGAGGCGGGCGCGCCGCCCAAGGTGGTCATGCTGACCACGTTCGACCTGGACGACTACGTCTACGAAGCGCTGCGCGCCGGGGCCAGCGGCTTCCTGCTCAAGGACTCCCCCCGCCACGACCTGATCGCCGCCATCCGCGCCGCCGCGGCCGGGGACGCGTTGCTGGCCCCGTCGGTGACCCGGCGGCTGATCGAGGCGTTCGCGCGCCGGCCACCCGAGGTGTCACCGTCGCCGTCCCGGGTCGCCTCGCTGACCGCGCGGGAACGGGATGTCCTGCTGCTGCTGGCCCGCGGCCGCAGCAACGCCGAGATCGCCACCACCCTGTTCGTCACCGAAGCCACGGTCAAGACCCACGTCGGTAACGTGCTGGCCAAGCTGGGCCTGCGCGACCGCGTGCAGGCCGTCATCCTGGCCTACGAGACCGGGCTGGTCATCCCGGGCGACCCGGCCCCGTAAGGGGTCAGGGCAGCAGGCGGCTGGCGTGGCGGTGGTAGATGTCGCGCATCTGCTCCGGGTCGGGCGGCGCGTCGGCCCGGAGCGCGGCGCCGACGTCGCGCATGAAGGCCAGGGCCGGCCCGGGCGGCCCCCACAGGCCCAGGACCAGCGCGGGCTCGTCGAACGGATTGCTGAACGCGTGCCGCTGGCCGCGCGGGGCGACGAACATCGAGCCCGGCCGGGCCTCTTCCAGCTCCCCGTCGCCGCCCACCATGAGCCGGCCGCTCAGGACGTAGAACCCCTCGTCGAACTCGTCATGCGCATGCGGGATGGGGCCGGCGAACCGGGCCGGCATGGCAATCTCCATGGCCGCGAAACCCGGGGGCTGGCCGTCCTGCCCGGCCAGGATGTGCGTCGGCTGCCCGGCGTACGGGAAGGACGCCCCGGCGCCGCGGTGAGTCAGCAAGGTCATGCTTTATTAAATAATGAAGAGACTGAGACGCCGGTTAACCGCGGACGAACTGCCGGGCCAGCTTGGCTGGAGCCTTGGCCAGCCAGCCGTCGGTGAGGGCTTCCTGCAGGAGCGGGCCGGTCACCTGGGGCAGCTCGATCAAGATGGCGGCGTAGCCGTCGAAGTGCGGGATCGTGAAGAAGCAGTCCGGGTGGGCGGCGAGCAGCGCCTCCTTCTCGGCCAGGTCCTCGGTGCTGACGGCCAGGATCGGGCCCTCGGGCGGGGTCTGGTCGCCGAAGCGCTTCAGGTCGGCCTTACTGAACGGGCGCTCCCAGGCGAACGCTTTGCCGGCCACGGCCCAGGTCCGGTTCCCGTGCCGCGCCGTCTCGGTGACCTCCGGGAGGGCCAGCGCGAGCCCGGCGGCGTCGTCAACGGTGGACACGGCGGCGCCACCTCGAGCCGGGCGAGCGGTAAGGGCTGGCCAGCGGGACCAGCCGCTGCTCGCCGGAGGTGGTGATGGCGTGCAGCGGCACGGTGGCCGCGCCGAGCACGGCGCCGAGCTGGGGCTTGCCCTGGCGGCCGAGGATGAGCGGGACGATCCGCCGCATGACCGCGGTCAGCCCGGGCAGCGGCCGGCCGAACATCGTGATCTCGGTGATCAGGCCGTCGTGGTTGAGCCGGAGCAGCTGGGCTTCCTCGAGCGCCTGCTTGCCGCAGCGGGCGCGGTAGAACAGCGCCCGGGTCCGGTCGTCACCGACCTCGGTGTGGAACCGGATATCGTCGATGACCTCGAACCCGGCGGCCATCACGTCACCGACCCGGTCCCGGCCGTCGAAGGTGAACTGAGCGGTCAGCGGGGAGATCAGCACGACGTTGCCGGCCAGGCAGGCGATGGCCTGCGCCGTGTCGTGATGCTCCGCCGCCTGCCGCCACTGCGCGATGGTCTGGTCGGCTCGGCTGGTCCCCGTGGGTTGTGTTTGCGCGTCCGGCATCGGCGCACCTCCCGTACCGCCCAGCCTACGACGCGGTGCCGGAGAACCTCCCGGGCCGGTAGGGTGCCAGCTCTGCAGTGTGCGTCCCGGCCATCAGCTCGCTGGTCATCAGCTCGGCCAGGTGCGCGCCGAGCGTGACGCCGCTGTGGGTCACGGCCACGTACAGGCCTTCGACGCCGGGCAGCCAGCCGACGATGGACTGACCGTCGGCGGGCATCGGGCGGACGCACACCCGGTACCCGGTCACCTGCGCCGAGTCCAGCGCGCCGGTGACGCGCTGGGCCCGCCGCAGCAGCTCGCTGGCCAGGTCGCCCAGGGCGGGCTCTCCGGTGTGCAGGTCGGCGTGCACGTCGGGTGCTTCCAGGTGCACCTGGCCCGCGGTGTGCGGGCGGAAGTACACGTCGGGGGCGTGCACCATCCGGGACAGCGCCGGTGCCATGTCCGGCGACCGGCCCGGCGCGGCGGGGCGCACGGGGCCGGCCTGGACCACCAGGCCGGGGGCTTCGGCCCCCGGCGGGAGCCACGGGACCAGCGGAATCGGGGTGTCCGAGCCGGCCAGCGCGGCCAGCTCCGGCACCCAGCGGCCGGCGCAGCACACCACCACGTCGGCCGGGAAGACCTGGCCGGCCGCGGTGCGGACCGCCCGCACCACGCCGTCGGCCACGTCCAGGCCAGTCACGTGGCCCGGCGCGCCGGTCAGCACGGTGGCCCCGTGCCGGGCCGCGCGGGCGATCAGGTCGGCCACCATCGGCTCGGTGAGCAGGTAACCCTCCTCGGGGAACCAGGCCGCGGCGGCCACGGTCGCGGGCAACCGCAGCGACGGCTCCAACTCGGCCGCGGCGGTAGCACCGATCAGGTGAGCTGGGTAACCCCACTCAGCCAGCCGGGCGACCCGGGCGGTCAGCTCGGCGGCGGCGTCCGCGGTAACGGCCCACTCCAGGTTGCCCGACGGCCGGTACCAGTCCGGCCGGCCGAGGCGCTCGGCCAGGGCGGACCAGGCCCGCAGGCCGGCCTGGTTGAGGTCGTGGTAGGCCCGCGGGAGCTTGTGGTTGGCGTTCAGCCAGGCGAAGCTGGACCGGGTCGCGGCGTGGGCCGGCCGGTTCTGCTCCAGCAGCGTGACGGCCGCGGCGGGCCCGGCGGCCTCGGCCAGCCGGGCGGCCAGGGTCACCCCCAGCACGCCCGCCCCGATCACCACGTACTGCCGCGCCCCCGGCTCGTGCGGCGCTCGGGCCGGCACGGCGGCCTACCGGTGCCGATGGGCGATGGGCACCGCCGGCAGCTCCCCGACCTCCTGCTTGGTCACGCTGAGCTGCAGCCCGTCGTCGTCCAGGTCGCGGACCGCGGAGAGCGGGATGGCCACGTCCTTACGGCCCCACAGGTGCCCCTCCCGGAGCAGCACGTGGGTGACCTGGTGCGTGCCGGGGTCGATGACCAGGCCGTCCAGGTGACCGACGGCCCCATCGGTGGCCTGTGCGGCCACCGCGTGCACGGCCACGCCACGGTCGCCGTCCGGCAGCGGCGCGTCGCTGGTCACGGTGAGCGCGGTTTCCGGCACCGCGTTCCCGCTGAAGTTGACCTCGTCGGCGTAGTAGGGCCGGGTGACGAGCTGGGCCGGACCGTAGGCCTCGTAGGCCTCGCTGCCCGGCACGAACTCGGTCATCTCGGCCGAGTCGAGCTGCTCGAAGTCCTGCTTGCGGTCGGTCAGCGCGATGGCCCCGGTCTCGGAGTCCACCCCGCTCACGTGGTCCAGCGGGACGAACCGGCCGAGCCCGGACCGGTGGGCCGGCTCCACCACCAGATGGGTGATGACCCACGGGCTGCTCCCGCGGTCGGCCACGACCCAGATCAGGTGACCGACTTCCCCGTCGGTGCAGCGGACGTGGGCGCCGATGGTGAACTCGATGTCGCTGGGCATGCCTCTCCTCGACGGTGCGGGCGGGCTGACCCCTGTCTTCCTATCACGGGCGGGGGCACATACTGGCGAGGTGGGATGGCATGATGCGGCGGACCGGATGCGCGGCCGAGTGGGCGCGCAGATCTTCCAGCGCGTCGCGGGGCCGGAGGGGCCCGCGCACCACGAGGTGATCTTCGCTCCGGATGGCGAGCGCTGGTTCGCCGACGACCGGCCGATCCGCCGCGTGCACGGCGATTCGTCGATGTTCGTGGGCGGCCTGCGGGCCCTGCTGCTGCAGTCGCTGCACCCGCTGGCCATGGCGGCGGTGGCGGGGCACTCCGGTTACAAGGGCGACCCCTGGGGACGGCTGCAGCGGACCAGCTACTTCCTGGCCGTGACCACGTTCGGCCGGGCCGATGACGCCCAGGCCACCATCACAAGGGTCCGGTCGATCCACGAGCGGGTCACCGGCGTGGCCGCGGACGGCCGTCCGTACGCGGCGGCCGACCCGCACCTGCTGACCTGGGTCCACATCGCCGAGGCGGACAGCTTCCTGCGCGCCCACACCCGGTTCGGGGCCGAGCCACTGGACCAGGCCGGCCGGGACGGCTACGTGGCCGACGTGGCCCGGATCGGGGCCGAACTGGGCGTACCCGACCCGCCACTGACCGAGCGGGACCTGAAGGAGCGCATCGAGGCCTACCGGGGCGAACTGGCCAGCACGAAGGAAGCCCGGGCCGCGGCCCGGTTCCTGCTGCTGAACCCGCCGTTGCCCGCCCTGGCCCGGGCGCCGTACGGGCTGCTGGCCGGGGCCGCGGTGTCGCTGTTGCCCGGGTGGGCCCGGTGGCCGCTGCGGCTGCCGTGGCTGCCGGTGGCGGAGGCGGCGCTGGTCCGGCCGGCCGGGCAGGCGGTGGTGGGCGGAATCCGCTGGGCCACGTCCGGACCCCGCGAGGCCGAGGCCGTCTGACGGACAGTTTTTACTGCCTTGACAAAATTATTTGTCGGTGGCAGATTTTGAGGCATGCAAGATGTCGCCGTGATCGAGGATGCCGCCGCCGCGGAGGTCTCGCTCGATCCGATCCGGGCCCGGATGCTCGCGGCGCTGGCCGAGCCCCACACCGCGACCACCCTCGCGGCGCAGCTCGGGCTGGCCCGGCAGAAGGTCAACTACCACGTCAAGACCCTTGAGCAGCACGGCCTGGTGGAGCTGGTCGAGGAACGCCGCAAGGGCAACATGACCGAGCGGGTCGTGCGGGCTTCCGCCGCGGCCTACGTGATCTCACCGGCCGCACTGGCCGCGGTCGCGCCCGATCCGGCCCGGTCACCCGATCGGCTGTCGGCGCGCTGGTTGCTCGCGCTGGCCGCGCGGCTCGTCCGGGAGACCGGCGCGCTCATCAACGGGGCGGCGCGGGCCAACAAGCCGCTGGCCACGTTCGGGCTCGATGCCGAAGTGCGGTTCGCGACGCCGGCTGATCGCGCCGCGTTCGCGGGTGAGCTCACGGACGCGATCGCCCAACTCATCAGTAAATACCAGGCCGAAACCGGCCGGCCGCACCGCCTGATCGTCGCGGTCCACCCGAGCATCACCGAAGACGCCGACCCACCAGCAGAGGAGTAGCAGTCATGACGCATCCCTTCGAGGTCCCCATCGAGTTCACCGTCGACGCCACGCCGGACCAGGTGTGGGCGGCGATCACGTCGGGGCCGGGAGTCGACTCCTGGCTCATGGGGCACACCGAAATCGATAGCGCCAACAAGACCAGCACCTTCGCCATGTTCGGCGAGGTGTCCCGGGCCAGCATCACGGCCTGGGAGCCCGGCCACCGCTACGCGACGCAGGAGGACAAGAACCCGGACGGCACGTTCATGGCCTTCGAGTGGCTCATCGAGTCGCGCGACGGCGGCGGCACGGTGGTGCGCGTGGTGCACAGTGGTCTGCTCGGCGAGGACTGGGAGGCCGAATACAACGGGCTGTCCGTCGGCGACCGCGCCTACATGACGAAGCTCGCCGTCTACCTGAAGCACTTCGCACCGCGGACCGCGAAGGGCGGGCTGTTCCTGCCCGGGCCGATCACCCAGGACTCGTGGGCGGCCATGACGGCGGCGGTCGGCGCCAGCGCGGACGCGGCGGACGGTCAGCCGGCCCGGCTCAGCGTGCCGGGGATCGAGCCGGTCGACGGCACCGTGGAGTTCGTGGGCTCGCCGAGCTTCGTGGGCATGCGTACCGACGACGCGATGTACATGCTGATCCACGGTTACAACGACATGGTCTTCGCGACCGCGCACTTCTTCGACGACCGCGACCCGTCGGCCGAGACCGAGGCGTGGCAGAGCTGGCTGGGCGGCCTCGCGGACTGAGCGGTGCACATCGGCCGGTGCACATCGGCCGCTGCGTTTCGGCACCGGAGCCGGGATCAGGCCAGCTTCCAGGCGGCGGCCAGGGCGGCCGGGTCCGGCAGAACCGCCACCGCGCCGGCCGCCTCCAGTTCGCCCGGTGACCCGTAACCCCAGCCGGCACCCAGGCATGACAGCCCCTGCTCGCGCGCGCCGATGACGTCGTGGCTGCGGTCGCCGACCATCATCGTGAGCGGAGACTCCCCGGTACGGCGCGGGGACTCCCCGATGCGGCGCAGCGTCTCGGCGATGACCTCGGCCTTGGTCGGCCGCCCCGCGTCTTGGGTGTCGCCGCAGATCGTGGCGAAGCGGCCGGCCAGCCCGAGGTGCTCGAGAATGGTCACTGCGGACGTTTCCAGCTTGCTGGTGGATACGGCCAGCCGCACGTGGTGCCGGGCCAGCCCGTCCAGCAGGGCCTCGATGCCCGGGTAGGCCTGGGCGCGGTAGGCGAAGCCCTCGGCCACGAAAATCCGGCGATAGGTGCGGACCACGCGGTCGGCGGCGTCACCGACCAGCGGGGGAAGGGCCCGGTAGAGGGGCGGGCCGAGCAGGGATCGCTCGGCGTCGGGCGGCAGCGCGGGCACACCCTCCTCGGCCAGCGCCTTGCGCAGGGCGGCCAGGATCGATGGTCCCGAGTCGATCAAGGTGCCGTCCAGGTCGAACAGGACGGTGTCCGGGCGGGGATGCGTGGTCGCGTGGTCCTGCGGGAAGTTCGGCGGCACGCCCCTCACGATACGAGCAGGCCGGTGAGGAGCCGGGTCAAGGTCTGGTCGAACGGGTCATCGGCGGCGGGCGGGACCGCACTCTGCTCAATGCTGGTGCCGGTCAGGGCGGCGGCCAGGTGCGGGCGGCGGCCGTCGGCCACGGCGGAGGCCAGGTAGCCGGCCAGCGCGCCCTGCCACTGCGCCAGCTGTTGCCCGGCGCGCCGCAGATCGGCTTCGGTGCGGGTCAGCAGGCGGACCAGGCCGGTGAAGATGCCGACCAGCTCCAGCCGGGCGGCGCTGGTCAGCGGGGTGCCGTCCAGGACGGCCAGCACGTGCTCGGTGAAGTCGATGGCATTGGGCCCGGGCAGACCGCCCGCAGCGGGCAGGTCGAGCAGCCACGGATGGCGCCGGAAGATCTGCCGGGCCTGGTCAGCCAGCTCAAGGAGTCCGGCCAGGGGCTGGCGGGGGGGCGGCGGGGTGAACTGGTACTCCCCCGCGGCCTCGTCGGCCATCAGCTCCAGGATCTCGTCCCGGGTGGTCACGTACCGGTAGAGCGACGCCGGGCCGGTCCCGATGGCCGCCGCCACTGACCGCATGGTCACCGCGGCCAGGCCGCCCTCGTCGGCCAGGGTCACCGCGGCCCGGGCGATCTCGGCCCGGCTGTGCTCGGGCACCGGGCCGCGGGCGGACCGCTCCGGACGGAGCCAGATACTCGGCGGTGGCTGATTCATTGCGAACACTGTACTCAGAAACTAGGCTGTGGTTAAAGCGAACATCGATCGCAATAATGGGAGAATGACGTGGCTGAGTCTTGGGAGGATGCGTGGACGCCGACGGCGTACGCGCAGAACGGGGCGGTGCGGATCGCGTACGACCGTCTGATCGGGTCGGACGGGGATCCGCTCTTGCTGATCATGGGGCTGGGCGTGTCCCGGTTCTGGTGGCCAACCGGCCTGGCGCGGGCGTTCGCCAGCGAGCGGTTCGAGGTGGCCCGCTACGACCAGCGCGACGCCGGGCAGTCCACCCGGATGCCGGGCACCGGGCCGCGTAACCCATTCGCGGCGGTGGCGCGCAAGCGGAGCGCCTACACGTCCGAGGACATGGTCGACGATGCGGTGGCGGTGCTGGACGCGCTGGGCTGGGACCGCGCGCACGTGTTCGGCGCCTCGCTGGGCGGGGTGATCGCGCAACGGGTCGCGCTCCGGCATCCGGACCGGGTACTGACGGTGACCTCGGCCGCGGCCCTGCCGAGCGACGTGTCCGGCCTGGGCGCGGGCCGGTACGTGCGGTTCGGCCTGCTGGCCCGGCTGGCCCGGGCCAAGCACCCGGCCGGGCGCGAGGGCGACATCGCGGCCGCGCTGGCCGTGGCCCGGGGCGTGGCCTCACCGGCCTACCCGTTCGACGAGGACGCCGCCCGGGAGTGGATCGAGCGCGAAGTGGACGCCGGGCCGCGGGACACCCAGGCGCAGGCGCGGCAGGCGGGCGCGTCGTGGCACGGCCCCAAGCTGCGCGACCTGAAGCAGCCGACCCTGGTGCTGCACGGCGACCAGGACCCGATCCTGCGGGTCAGCGCGGCTCGCGCCACGGCCCGGGCCATCGCGGGGTCCCGGCTGGTGATCCTGCCCGGCGTGGGGCACGACCTGCCCGCGCCGTTGTGGCCCACGATCGCGCGCGACGTCCGCGCCCTGGCCGATCAGGCCGTGGTCAGCGGGGCTGACTAGCCATCGGGGGCCGGGCGCGGTCCACGCCGTCCGGGGTGAGGACGTAACCATCGACGTCGACCGCTTCCGGCTCCGGAGCTGAGGCGGGTGCGGCGGCGGGGACCGGGGTGGGGGACGAGATGCGGGTGGCGGACGGAGGCAGCGTGGACACAGGGGCGTGCACGGGGCCACGGACGGAGAACGGGGCCGGGACGGGGCCCATGAAACGGGCCGGCCCATGACCCCGGGGTAGCTGGGCCCGGGTGGCGGCCGCGACGGGGGTGGCGGCCGCGACGGGGGTGGCGGCCAGGGCGACGGGGCGGGAGAGCAGAGGGGCGGGGCGCAGACGGCGGGCGGCACCGGTGAGGCCAGCGGGAAGGCCAGCAGCCAGGCGCGCGGGCAGCAGCGGCGCGGCGGGATGGCAGGTCAGGGCGGGACGCACGGGGGCGGGGATGCGGCGGTCGACCCGGTTGACCAGGAGGTTCGGGCGGCGGGCCAGGGCCTGCTGGCAGCGGAAGCGGCAGGTGGTGCAGGCGCCGGCCGCGGCGCGGCGGCGGCGGATCTGACGGGTGAGCCAGACCAGGGCGATGGCCGAGACGACCTCGACGCTGAGGATGAGGGCGATCTCCAGCACGGTGCCGAACAGGCCCAGCAGGTGTCCGATGGTTCTATGCCACAGGACGTAGATACCGACGCCGATCACGGCGAGCGTGCCGGTACTGGGGGCGTAGCAGACCATCGAATGCTCTCTTCCTCTGGTGCTCGGGCCGTTGCCACGGGTCGGGAGCGCTGCGCCATTGGAGCGCCAGGGCGGAAGGAAGGTCAGGCGAAGGCCGCACTCAGCGGCGCGCCCGGTCAGTTCATGGAGGCGCCGGGCCCGGCGCGAGAGAGCGCCCGGCGAATGCGGCGGGATAACCGCGGCCGTCATCCAGGGTAACCACCTGCTATGGGTGAGACACTCAGCGCGATTGTCTCTCGCAATTGCCTCACTGTAAACCGTCGATGGGCCGGGTTTTCGGCGCAGAAGCGGCATCCGGGCCACTTCGCCTCACGCAAGTGCGCGTGTCAGACGGCCGCGGCCGGATGAAGGTCACGGGTGGCACGGTAATCGAGACCGGGACGCGGCGCAGCCAACCTGATCAACCAGTGACCGAGAGCACACCGTGAGCGGGCGAGCCGGCCTGCGGCCTAGGCGCCGAGGGCGGCGTCGACCTCGGACTTCCAGCGGAGTTTGTCGGCCGCGGGCGCGAAACAGGCGTCGAACGAGTTATGGGCCAGCTCGGCGAACTGCTTGTCGTCCAGGCCGAGCTCGCCGCGCACCGCGGTCACGTTCTCGCCCAGGTAGCCGCCGAAGTAGGCCGGGTCGTCGCTGTTCAGGGTGACTCGCAGGCCCGCGGCCAGCATGTCCGGCAGCGGGTGCTCGGCCAGCGAGCCGACCGCCCGCAGGGCCACGTTGGACAGCGGGCACACGGTCAGGGGGACCTGGTCGTCGCGCAGCCGGCGTACGAGGGCGGGATCCTCCATGGCCCGGATGCCGTGGTCGATGCGCTCGGCCCCGAGCACGTCGAGGGCTTCCCACACGTAGTCCGGGCCGCCCTCCTCGCCGGCGTGGGCCACCAGGTGCAGGTCCTCGGCGGCGGCGCGCCGGTAGACGTCGCGGAACAGCGACGGCGGAAAGCCGATCTCGGTGGAGTCCAGGCCGACGCCGATGAACTGGTCCCGGAACGGCAGCACCGCGGTCAGCGTCTCGTCCGCGGCGGCCGGGCCCAGATTGCGCAGGAAGCACGGGATCAGGTCGGCGGACAGGCCATGCCGGGCCCGGCCGTCGGCCAGCGCGCCGGTCAGGCCCGCGAACACGGCGGCCAGCGGCACACCGTGACCGAGGTGGGTCTGGGGGTCGACGAAGATCTCCGCGCGGCGCACCCCGGCGGCCGCGGCGCGGTCCAGGTAGGCCGAGGCCAGGTCGTAGAAGTCCTGGTCCGTGCAGAGCACCGGCAGGCTGGCGTAGTACACGTCCAGGAACGACTGCAGGTCGGCGAACCGGTACCGGGCGCGCAGCTCGGCCAGGTCGGTGGTGGCCAGCGTCACCCCGTTGCGGCGGGCCAGCGCGACCAGCAGCTCCGGCTCCAGGGTGCCTTCGATATGCAGGTGCAGCTCGGCGGCGGGCAACGGCGATGCCATCAGGGTCCTTTCGTCAGCCAGAGCCGAGCGGGCGGAACGCGGCCGGCTCGTCCCGTTCATGACGGTCAAACCTACCTGGACTCAGGGAGAGAAAATTAAAGGGAAAAAGAGATCAGCCGACGCGGACGGTCAGCCGTACGCGTGCCGGAGCAGGGCGCGGCGCAGCGCGGGCACGAAGCCGATCGTCACCAGCAGGGTGACGATGGCCGCGGACAGGAGGCTGCCGGGGCCGCCGGTTTGGGTGGCGGTGGGCGGTGCGGCGGCGGCCAGCAGCACCAGGCCCGCGGTGAGCCCGCCGAACAGGCAGGCGGCGACGGTGGGGACGAAGGCGTCCGGGAGCAGATCGGCGCGCCAGCCGCGTTTGCGCTGGTAGCGACGGGCCAGCAGGTAACCCTCGAGCAGGACCAGGCCGGGGATCAGGGCGAGCAGCCGGAGCGTGACGGCGTCACTGCTGTTCTCCAGCACGGCGGCCTGCCCGCAGTACTGGGCGTGCGGCCACAGGCTCATCCAGTGCTGGCAGGCGGCGCCGGAAAGACCGGAGGCGCTGGCCGCGCTCCCGCCGACGAATTGAGGTCCCAGGACCTGGTTCATGAGGAAAGCGACCAGGCCGCTGCCCGCCACCGCGAGCACCGCGATCGAGGTCAGCTTCCAGGCGGACATGGCCAGTTCGCCGAACACGGCCAGCGGCGGGATCCGGCGGGCGTGCGCGCGGACCACGGCCCGCACCGAGCCGAAGCTGGAGATCGCGGCCTCCTGCGCTTCCTGCTCGGACAGGCCGGCCTCGGTCCCGGCCGCCGTGGCCTCGCGCAGGTGGTCTTCGGCCTCGGCGATGATCCGGCGGGCCTGGCGTGGCGTGGTTCGCAGCCCGGCGTACAGCTGGTCCAGGTAGTCCTCGATCGGGTCGCCTGGCGGGCGGGCGGCGGGGCTCACGCCAGGCCCCCGACCACGGCCCGGACACCGGCGGAGAACCGGCGCCATTCGGTACGCTCGGCCGCCAGAGCCTGCGCCCCGACGTCGGTCAGGGCGTAGACGCGCCGCCGGCGCCCCTCCCCCGCGGCCCAGGAGCTGGCGAGCAGCCGGGCGTCCTCCAGCCGGTGCAGGGCGGGATAGATCGTGCCCTCCGGCAGGTCGAAGGTGCCGTCGCTGCGGTCGCGCAGCGCGGCGATGATCGCGTAACCGTGGGCCGGCCCGGCAGACAGGACCGACAGCAGCAGCAGGTCCAGATGACCCTTGATCCGTTCGCGGTTCATACCTCGTAATACTAGGCATCGGATTACTAGGCGTCCAGGGGTTGGGCGGAGGATCCTGGGTAGGGCAGGACCGAGCCTGGCCCTGACAGTCCCAGGAAGATGGGGACTCTGGCTGGAGCATGAACTGTTGCGCAGAGTGGAACCGTCCGTGGCAACCTGTCGCGGGCAGGAAGGAACTCATGACCACCTCCAACCTTCCCGGGGGCCGTTACCCGGTTGGTGATTTCGAGCTGACCCGTGTCGGATACGGCGCCATGCAGCTCGCCGGGCCGCACGTGTTCGGGCCGCCGAAGGACCGGGACGAAGCTATCGCCGTGCTGCGGACCGCGGTTGAGCTGGGCATCAACCACATCGACACATCCGACTACTACGGGCCGTACGTGACCAACGAGATCATCCGGGAGGCCTTGTCGCCCTATCCGGAAGACCTGCACCTGGTGACCAAGGTCGGAGCCCGACGGGACGAGCAGGGCGGCTGGCCGTCCGCGCGCAGCCCGGAAGAGCTGCGGCAGCAGGTGCACGACAACCTGGACCACCTGGGCCTGGAAGCGCTCGACGTGGTGAACCTGCGGATGGGCGGGTTTGAGGGCGCCGAACCGGGTTCCATCGCCGAGCAGTTCACCGCCCTGGCCGAGCTGCGGCAGCAGGGGCTGATCCGGCACCTGGGCCTGAGCACGGTCAACGCCGGCCAGCTGGCGCAGGCGCAGGCGATCGCGCCGGTGGTGTGCGTGCAGAACATGTACAACGTCGCCCGCCGCGGTGACGATGACCTGGTCGACCTGACCGCGCGGCAGGGCATCGCGTTCGTACCCTACTTCCCGCTGGGCGGGTTCTCGCCGCTGCAGTCCGGGGAGCTCGACGCGGTGGCCAAGCAGCTGGATGCCACCCCGCTGGCGGTGGCGCTGGCCTGGCTGCTGCACCGGTCGCCGAACATCCTGCTCATCCCGGGCACCTCGTCGGTGGCGCACCTGCGCGAGAACGTGGCCGGGGCCGGCCTGGAGCTGCCCGCCGACGCCCTGGCCGAGCTGGACAAGATCGGGAACGACTAGCAGGACCAGCGGACTAGAGGGCCAGTCCGCCGTCGACCGGGATGACGGCGCCGGTCATCGCGCTGGCGCCGTCCCCGGCCAGGAAGGCCAGCACGGCCGCGACCTCGGCCGGGTCAAGCAGGCGGCCGAGGGGTTGCTGAGCGGCGAAACTGCCGGCCGACGGCAGGCCGTACAGGCGGGCGCTCTCGTCCAGGATCGGGGTCGCGGTCGAGCCCGGGCTGACCGCGTT
The DNA here is from genome assembly GCA_963833835.1 of uncultured Actinomycetes bacterium. GTDB lineage: Bacteria > Actinomycetota > Actinomycetes > Streptosporangiales > Streptosporangiaceae > Bog-532. Next base: position 82,426 of record CAWHZI010000017.1, on the reverse strand, counting down.
GGCGGTGACGCCGCTGTCGCGCAGTTCGGTGCCGAGGGCCCGGACGAACCCGGCCACCCCGGCCTTAGCCGCGCAGTAGGCGGCCAGCATGGGCAGCCCGCGGGTGGCGGCGGCGGAGGCGACGGCCAGGAACCGGCCACGGCGCGGCACGGGCCGGCGCAGCAGCGCGGGCACCGCCACCCGGGCCAGGTTGATCACCCCGCCCAGGTCGATGTCGATGACCGCTCGCTCGGTGCCGGGCGGCACCTCCCAGGCGGGCACGCCGCCGGCGATGACCCCGGCCACGGCCAGGGCCGCGTCCAGGTGGCCCCACCGGTCTTCGGCCGCGGCGACCGCCCGGGCCAGCGCGTCCACGTCGCGGACATCGGCCTGGGCCGTGGCCACGTTCGGGCCGGCGCCGGCCGCGACCTGCTCCAGTTCGGCCGGGGTGCCCAGCGCGTAGGGCAGGTCCGGGTCGTCGGTGGTGCAGTCCACGGCCAGCACCCGCCAGCCCGCCTCGGCCAGGGTGGCCACGGTGGCGGCACCGATCCCGCGAGCCGCCCCGGTCACCAGGGCCACGCGAGGCTCATGTGACTCAGAGTTGGCCATCGGGCCAGCTTTCCAGGTAGCCGTTCAGGTCGGCCAGCAGGTCCGCGAACATCGCGGTGCCTTCGGCCGCGGACGCGCCCGCCGGATCCCCGAGCACGCCGTTGGGGCTGACCCCGTGGACCGCGGTCGCGCGCAGGGCCGGCATCAGCTCGGCGATCGGGGTGATGTTGCCGGCCTCGGCCCGGTCCAGCCGGACCGCGTCCGGGGCCAGCGCCAGCGCCAGCGAGGTCTCGGCCCGGCCCGCGTGCGCGTCACCGTGCCAGCGCGGGAACCACACCGACACGTCGCGCGACTCGGCCCGCAGCCGGGCCACGGCCCGGCGGACGGCCTCGGTGTTGCCGCCGTGGGTGGACACCAGCAGCACGCGGGAAAAGGTCCGGGTGGCCGACCGGCCCAGCTCGGTCAGCAGCAGCTCGGTCGCCTCCTGGCCGATGGAAATCGTGCCCGCGAAGCCTTCGTGCTCACCGCTGGAACCGTAAAAGATGGGCGGCGCCACCACCACCGACGAATCCAGCTGGGCACAGAGGGCGACCGCCAGGTCGGCGTCGGTGGTCAGCGGCAGGTGCGGCCCGTGCTGCTCGGTCGAGCCCACAGGCACGGCCAGCACCGCGCCGGCCGCGGCCCTCATCGCCACCTCCGGTGAGGTCAGCGGGCCCAGCTGGGTCAAAGCTGGCCTTTGACCTCGTCACCGGCGGGGATCGCGTCGAGCCGGAGGACCACGGTCGGGCCCGCCAGCATGCCGTCGATCGCCGCGTTGAACACGCGCAGCCCGGCGGAGTCGGTGCCGTGCTTCTTCAGTGCCTCCCGGGAGGTCCAGCGCTCGACCATGACCAGCTGCTCGTCGTCGGCGTGCAGCGCGTACAGCTCACAGCCGTCCTCTTCGTGGACCAGGGGGACGGCCTTCTTCATGGCCGCGATGACCTCATCCCGGTGCTCGGGCTTGGGGGTGATGGTGGCGACGACAACGACGGACACGGGCTCCTCCTCGAGTTGGCCTGGCCCTGGGTCAGGCACTAGGTCAGGCACTAGGTCAGGCGGCGAACAGCGTACTCAGTGCGGGGGCGATATCGCGGTAGGAGCCGGCGCGCAGCAGCCGGCCGTGGCCGAGCCGGGCCAGGTCCCGGGCCAGCTCGGGGTCCTGCTCGCCGGAGGTGTCCAGCAGCACGTCGAGCCGGGGCAGCCGGGCCGCGAACGGGCGGGGATCCGGGCCGGCGTTGTGCACGCAGTCCGACAGCAGCAGCACCCGGGCGTCCCGGGCCGGTACCCGGGCCAGCTCGCGCGCGGCGACCTGGAGCGGGAAGGCCACGTTGGTCAGGCCCTTGGCCGGGATGCGGAGCATGGTGTCGAGCAGCTGCTGCGGGACGACCCGGTGGCCCAGGTGGTTCAGCACCGCGGCGTCGGACCAGAACGCGATCACGGCCAGGTCGTCCCGGGCCAGCTCGGCCGCGAGCGCGCCGACCGTGGCCGCGGCGGTACGGACCCGTTCCCCGCGCATTGATCCGGACACGTCCACCAGCAGCACCACCGACCGGCGGGTCCGGACCCGTTCCCGGACGATGATGTCCTCTTCTTCCGGCACCGGGTGCTCGGCCAGCTGGTCGATGGTCCGGTCCAGGTCGATGTCGTCTGAGCCGCCCCGGTACCGGAGGCTGGCCAGCTCGCCCACGCCACGGCGCGCGGTGACGTCGCGCCGGGGCCGGGGCACGGCCAGCCGGGTGGCGATCTGCCGGGCCCGGCGCAGCACCTCAGGATCCGGGGCCACCTCGTCCGGGATCGCGCCCAGCAGCGTGCCCTGCTCGGCGGTCTCGGCGGGCGCGCCGCTGCCCGGGCGGGGACGGCCGCGGCCAGGCGGCGGTCGCTGGCCGGCCAGGACCAGGCCCGGGCCGCCACCCCGGCCGCCTTCGAGCAGGGTGGGTTCTTCGTCGAGGGCCTTGGGCCGCCGGCGCAGCGGCTTCAGCTGCGGCCGGCGCGGGGCGCCGGGGCGGCTGATCGGCGAGTCGGCCTCGACTGCTCTTCAACCGGGTTCGGCGGTGGCCGGCTCCAAGATGAAGTGGTCTTCCCAGATCTGCCGGAGGACCTGCTCGGGGGTGGCCTCGACCGTCTCGTCCAGGAAGATCCGGCCGGACAGCGCGACGACCATGGCGTCGAACACGATGTCGGCGTAGTTCTCCCCCGCCTCGGCTGGGTCAGCCGAATCCCGGGTGCTGTCGGCCAGCTCCAGCAGCTGGGCCGCCACCAGGGTCAGGTCGATGGCACCGCGGACGCTGCTGCCCTGGCGGATGTCCTCGTGCTCGCGGGTGGCCCGGGTGACCGCCACCGCGTCGGCGATGAGCCGGTCCCGTCGCTCGCCGGGCAGCTCCGGCACGGGGGCCCGCAGCGTCACGATGCCGCGTTCGGCCGCGGCGTCCTGGTAGCTGATGGCCAGCCGGCACATCCGGTCGTGCACCGAGGTGGACAGCCGGGTGGTCCCCACGTTGTCGAACGGGTTCATCGAGGCGATGACCCGGAACGTGGGCTGGGCCACCACCGTGTCCGCCCGCGGCACCGCGATCTGGCGTTCGGCCATCGCGGTGAGCAGCGTGTTCAGGGTGTCCTCGGGGGCCCGGTTGAACTCCTCGATGTACAGGAAGCCGCCCGACCGCATGGCCTCCAGCAGCGGCCCGTCCACGAAGTTGTCCGCGCTGTAGTCCTCGCGCAGCACCCGGGCCGGGTTGTGGTGGCCGACGATCTTGGCCGGGGTCAGGTCGGCGTTGCCCTCCACGAACACCAGCGGTATGCCCCACTCGGCGGTGATGGCCCGCAGCAGCGTGCTCTTGCTCGTCCCCGGTGGGCCCTCGAGCACGATGTCGCGTCCGGCGGCGACGGCCGCGAGCACGAGGTTCAGCTCGTGCTCGCGGCCCACGAGGTGCTGCCGGACCCGGTCGCGCACGGCCGTGATCCGCTCAGCGCCAATCGCTGACGTCACCCATGTCTCCTCAGTCAGTTGATGCTGTTAGTGGCCTAGTTGGCGATCCGGCCCTCGACGCGGCCGGTCACTTGGCCAGCGACCCGGCGTCGACCGGCAGCGTCACGCCGGTGATGTAGCGCGCTTCGTCGGAGGCCAGGAACAGCACCGCATTGGAGATGTCCCTCGGCTCCACCCACGGGATCGGCAGTGCGTTCAGCGTCTGGAAACGCACCTTCAGGTTCTCCACGGTGCGTTCCTCCGCCGGCAGGTCGGGGGCGAACAGATCGTAGGTGGCCTTGTTGTGGACCATGTCGGTGTTGACCGTGGTCGGGTTGACCGTGTTGACCCGGATGAAGTCGGGGGCCAGTTCCAGGGCCAGCGTCTTCATCAGCCCGACCACACCGTGCTTGGCCGAGGTGTAGTGGGACAGGTTGGGAAACGGCATGAGCCCCGCCGTCGAGCTGGTCAGCACGATCGACCCGCCACCCGCGGCGCGCAGGTGCGGGATGGCCGCCTTGGCCGCGTGCCACACGCCGGTCAGGTTGACGTCGAGCATGTCCTGCCACATGTCCTCGGTCAGCTCCTCGGACGGCCCGTACGAGGCGATCCCCGCGTTGGCGGATACGATATCCAGCTTGCCAAGCTGGGCCACGCCGTCGTCCAGCGCGGCCTTCAGCGCGCCGTAGTCGCGCACGTCGGCCTGGGTGGCCACGATCCGCCGGTCGAGCGCCTCGACCTCCTTGACCGTCTCGGCCAGGTCCGCCGGGGTGGCCATCGCGTACGGAACCGAGCCGATCTGCGCCGCGATGTCGACCGCGATGATGTCGGCGCCTTCCTCGGCCAGCCGGATCGCGTGGCTGCGGCCCTGACCGCGGGCCGCACCGGTAACGAAAGCAACTCTGCCTTCTACTCTGCCTGCCATGCCTTTCGCCTTCTTCTCGTCTCGGGTCTGATCCTGATCCGGGTTACTTGACTGGTCCGGGTTACTTGATGAGCTCGCCTGCGTCGATGGGCAGCGTGACCCCGGTGACGTAACGGGCTTCGTCGGAAGCGAGCCACAGCAGCGCGTTGGAGATGTCGACGGGCTCGACATAGGGGATCGGCAGCGCGTTGATCGACTGGAACCGCTCCCCCACCACCGCCGCGGTCCGCTCGGCCTCGGGCAGGTCACCCGCGAAAAGCGCGTAGGCCGCGGCGTTCTGGATCATGTCGGTGTTCACCGTGGTCGGGTGCAGGCTGTTGACCCGGATGAAATCGGGGGCCAGCTCCAGGGCCAGCGTCCGCATCAGCCCGACCACGCCGTGCTTGGCCGCCACGTAGTGCCCGACGTTCGGCATGCCTTCCAGCCCGAGCGAGGAGCTGGTCAAGATGATGGCCCCGCCACCCGTGGCGCGCAGGTGCGGGATGGCGGCCTTGGCCGCATGCCACACGCCGGTCAGATTGACGTCGATCATGTCCTGCCAGGTGCGGTCGTCCAGCTCTTCGAGCGTGCCGAAGCTGAAGATGCCCGCGTTGGCCGAGGCGATGTCCAGCCTGCCGAGCTGGGCCACCCCGTCGTCCAGCGCCGCCTTCAGCGCGCCGTAGTCGCGCACGTCGGCCTGGGTGGCCACGATCCGCCGGTCGAGCGCCTCGACCTCCTTGACCGTCTCGGCCAGGTCCGCCGGGGTGGCCATCGCGTACGGCACGCTGTCGACCTGGGCACACAGGTCCACCGCGATGATGTCGGCGCCTTCGGCGGCCAGCCGGATGGCATGGCTGCGGCCCTGGCCGCGGGCCGCGCCCGTGATGAAGGCGACCTTGCCTTCTACTCTGCCCGCCATGACGCCCTCACTTCTTGTTGGTGAACCCGGCGTCGACCGGGACGGTGATGCCGGTGACGTAGCGCGCGTCGTCGGAGACCAGCCATGCGATCGCGTTGGAGATGTCGACCGGCTCAACCATGGGCACCGGCAGCGCGTTGGCCATCGCGTTGGACAGGCTGGGGTCGTGCTCCAGGAACTCCTGCATGGCGGCGTTGACGACCATCGGTGTGTTCACCCCGGTCGGGTGGACGGTGTTGACCCGGATGCTGTGCGGGGCGAGGTTGTTGGCGTAGGAGCGCATCAGGCCGACCACACCGTGCTTGGCCGCGGTGTAACCGAGGCCGCCGCGGGACGGGCCGCCGATGCCGTTGATCCCCGCGGTCGAGCTGGTCAGCACGATCGCACCGCCCTGGCCGCGCTCGATCATGGACGGGATCGCGGTCTCGACGGTGTTGAACACGCCGGTCAGGTTGACGTCGATGACGTCCTGCCAGGCGGAGTGCTCCTCGTGCAGGGACAGCGGCGCGATGCCCGCGTTGGCCAGCACGATGTCCACCGGGCCGAGCTCAGCCACCCCGGCCCCGAAGGCGGCCTTGAGACCGGCCTCGTCGCGCACGTCGGCCTGCCGGGCGAAGATCCGGCGGTCCAGCCCCTCGACTTCCTTGACGGTCTCGGCGAGGTCGTCGGGTGTCGCCATCGGATAGGGCACGCTGTCGATCTGCCCGCAGATGTCCACCGCGATGATGTCCGCGCCCTCGGCGGCCAGCCGGACCGCGTGACTGCGGCCCTGGCCGCGCGCGGCACCGGTGATGAAGGCGACCTTGCCTTCGAGCTTTCCCATGACCGGGGTCCTTTCTAGGGTGTTTCCTCCTGTTTGTGCCACGCACGCGGGCAAGGACCGGCGCCGGTGCGGCGGCACCGGTCAGCCCGACGCGCGGGATGGGTGCGCCAGCCTCTCAGCGGGGCGCGACTATGTGGCTACGTGGCTAACGGGGCGTCCAGGGCCAGGCCGGCCAGCGGGTTCTCATCGCAGGCGCGATCGGGTGGCCGCCGGCTGATGGTGAGCGGTACCGGGCCGCCGGCTCGCGGGCCACTGGCCGGGCGGGTGCGGTGCGAGTGGTCACCGGCGGGCCGGGGCACGTCGGTGGTGGTGGCCAGGTTCAGCAGGGCCTGCTCGCCGTGGCCCTTGACGCACTCCGGGTCCGGGCCGTCCAGGGGCAGGCCGGTGAAGAACTTGGCCGCCATGCAGCCGCCCCGGCAGGCGTCGTAGGCCGAGCAGGATGTGCAGGCGCCGCCACCCTGCGGCTGGCGCAGCTCGGTGAACAGCTCTGACGTCCGCCACACCCCGGCGAACCCTCCCGGCTCGCGGACGTTGCCGGCCAGGAAGTTGTCGTGGATGGCGAACGGGCAGGCGTACACGTCGCCGACCGGGTCGATCAGGCACACCACCCGGCCCGCGCCGCACAGGTTGAGGCCGGGCAGCGCGCTGCCGAAGGCGGCCAGGTGGAAGAACGAGTCGCCGGTGAGGACCTGCTCGCCCCGGGCCACCAGCCAGTCGTACAGCTCGCGCTGCTGCGCGGCGGTGGGGTGCAGCTCGTCCCACACGTCCGCGCCGCGGCCGGACGGCCGCAGCCGGGTCAGCCGCAGCTGGGCGCCGAACCGGTCGGCCAGCGCCTTGAACTGGTCCAGCTGGCCGATGTTCTGCCGGGTGCAGACCACCGAGATCTTGAACCCGGCGAAACCGGCGGCGGCCAGGTTGGCCATCGCGGTCAGCGCGGTGGCGTACGAGCCCTCGCCCCGCACGGCGTCGTTGACCTCGGCGGTCGCGCCGTCCAGCGAGATCTGCACGTCCACGTAGTCGCTGGCCGCGAGCAGCCGGGCCACGTCCGGGGTGATCTTGACCCCGTTGGTGGAGAACTTGACCCCGACGTGGTGGTCGGTGGCGTAACTGACCAGCTCCCAGAAGTCCGGCCGGACCGTGGGCTCGCCGCCGCCGATGTTCACGTAGAACACCTGCATGCGTTCCAGCTCGTCGATGACGGCCTTGCACTCGGCGGTGGTCAGCTCGCGTGGGTCCCGCCGGCCGGAGCTGGACAGGCAGTGCCGGCAGGACAGGTTGCAGGCGTAGGTCAGCTCCCAGGTCAGGCAGATCGGCGCGTCGAGGCCGAACTGGAACTGCTCGACCAGGGGCAGTGCCGTCCCGGTCGGGGCTGGCCTACTGGAGGTATTAGTAGACACCGCACATGCCGTCGATCGAGATCTCCTCGACCAGCAGCTCTTCGGCACGGGGTTCGGCGTCGGGGACGGCCTCGGTATCGGGCTCGCGGACGGCGGTGCGGGCTTCGGCGATCGTGGTCGTCTCGCTCATACCAGCTCCTCAGCTGCGAAGACGGTGCCTCAACGTATTTCGACACCGCGTGACGAATACCTTTTAATTTTACGTCACCCGGTGACGCAATCAAGAGGCGGGGCTACGATTTGAGGGCACTGATGGACAATCTTCAGCCTTCACCAGACTCAGTCGCCCGCCGAGGCCGGCCTCCAGGAACCAGCAGGCGGACGCTGGAACTCATCGCGCTCCGTCTTTTTTCCGAGCAGGGTTTCGACGAAACCCCGATCGAGCAGATTGCGGCCGAAGCAGGCGTCAGCCGGCGGACGTTCTTCCGCTACTTCGACTCCAAGGCCAGCGTGCTCTGGGGCGAATTCGACTCCGAGGTCACGGTGATCCGGGACGCGCTGGCCCGGGTGCCGGAGTCGGTGCCGATGATGGACGCGATCCGGCAGGCCGTGGTGGCGGCCAACCACTACCGGGTCGAGGACGTGACGGAGCTGCGGGCCCGGATGCACCTGATCGGCTCGGTACCGGCCTTGCAGTCCAGCGCGGCCGTGCACTACGACGACTGGGAGCGGGCGGTCAGCGAGTTCGTCGGGACCCGGATCGGGCAGCCGCCGTGGTCGCTGTTCCCGCTGGTGGTGGGGCGTTCTACGCTGGCCGCGTGCCGGGCCGCCTACGAACGCTGGAGTGCGCGGGCCGACAGTGACCTGACCGTCTACCTGGACGCGGCGCTGACCGCGGTGGCCAGCGGGTTCACCGTGGCGGGCATGACCTTCGCGGAAGAGCGGCTGGATGGCCTGGCCCGGCCGGAGAAGACCGGCTAGGCGACCGCGGCCAGGTCGGCCAGCAGGGCCTGAGCGGCGGCGGACAGCCGGCGGCCCTCCGCCACCGCCACCGACACGCTCCAGGTCAGGTCGGCCCCGGTCACGGCCAGGGCGGCCACGTCGGTGAACTGCCGGGCGGACGAGGCCGGCATGAACGCCACCCCGAGCCCGCCGCGGACCATGGCCACCATGGTCTGGTAGTCGGTGACCTCGAACCGGACCGTGCGCTGCAGGCCGAGGACGGCGAACGCACGGTCGGCCACGCCCCGGTTACCCCAGCCGGACGGGGATTCGATGAACGGCTCCCCCGCCACGTCGTCCAGGCTGATGCTGGTGCGCCCGGCGTGCGGGCCGTCGAGCGAGGTCAGCAGGACCAGGTGCTCAGCGGCCAGGGACCGGGCTACGATGCCCGCGGGCGGCGGCCCGGGCAGCGCCACCAGGGCGATGTCCAGTGCGCCGTCGCGCAGGTCCCGCAGGTGCGCGGCGGTGCCCTCGGCCGCCTGCCGGGCGTGCACCACCACGTCCGGGTGCGCGGCGTGGAACCCGCCGAGCACCGCGGCCAGGTCGACGGGGCCGTTGGACAGCATGATCCCCACCGACACCGCGCCGCGCAGCCCGCCGCGCACCGCCGCCACCGCGTCCCGCGCTCCCTGGGCCGCAGCCAGCGTGGCTCGCGCCTCGGGCAGCAGGACGGCGCCCGCGTCGGTCAGCACCACCTTGCGCCGGGTCCGCTCGAACAGCGGGGCGTTCAGCTCGCGCTCCAGCCGGGTGATCGCGGCGGAGACGGCCGACTGGACGACGTGCGCCCGCCGCGCGCCCCGGGTGAAACTCAGTTCCTCCGCGACCGCGACGAAGTACTCCAGCTGATGGAGTTCCACCCGCTCATTATCGCCCGCCGTAGTGCCTGTGATCTGCATAATCGATCATTTAATTGAAATGGTTCGCAGATGGCGATCAGTTACTCCTGATGCGCAGACACCACATGTTCATCGGGAGGCGTCATGACCGCCGCGACAGGCTCGCGTGTGCTGGCTTCGGACGAGCCGGGTCAAGGGAAGCAACCGCAGCCGGGCCCGGCCGGCCGGAGCAGGCCGGGCCGGCACCGGGCCGGGTTCTGGCTGGTGGCTTACGCCTTCACGGTGACGATGGCGTTCTCGGCCGTGCCCACCCCGCTGTACGTGCTCTACCAGGCCCGCGACGGGTTCGGCTCGTTCACGCTGACGCTGATCTTCGCCGCGTACGCGGTGGGGGTGGCCCTCAGCCTGCTGCTGGCCGGGCACCTGTCCGACTGGGCCGGCCGCCGCCGGATGCTGGCCGTGGCCATCGCGGTCAACGTGGTGTCCGGGGTGCTGTTCCTGACCTGGCCCACCGTCCCGGGGCTGCTGGTGGCCCGGTTCGTGTCCGGGGTCAGCATCGGGCTGCTCACCGCGACCGCCACTGCGCACCTGACCGAACTGCACCGGGCCGCTGGGAGTTCCAGCGCGCCCAGGGGGTCCGGTGGGCGGGCGAACGTGGTGTCCACGGCGGCCAACCTGGGCGGGATCGGGCTCGGCCCGCTGCTGGCCGGGCTGCTGGCCCAGTACGCGCCGGACCCGCTGCACCTGTCCTATTACGTGGTCGAGGGTCTGATGCTGGCCGGCCTGCTGGGGCTGGCCCTGGTCCCGGAGACCGTGACCCGGCCCGACCCCCGCCCGGCCTACCGGCCCCAGCGGGTCAGCGTGCCGCCCGCCAGCCGTCAGGCATTCTGGGCCGCGGGTGCCACCGCCGCGGTGATGTTCTCGGTGTTCGGCCTGTTCACCTCGCTGGCCCCGAGCTTCCTGGCCGGCACGCTGCATGAGCGGTCGCACGCGCTGGCCGGGGTCACCGCGTTCGCCGTGTTCGGGGCGGCGGCGGTGAGCCAGATCCTGCTGGCCCGGGTGTCGCTGCGCCGGCTGCTGGGCCTGGGGATCGCGTTGCTGGTGGCCGGCCTGGCCGCCGTCACGGTCGCGGTCTGGCTGCCCAGCCTGGCCCTGCTGCTGGCGGGCGGCGTGGTGGCCGGCGCCGGAGCCGGGGCGACGTTCAAGGGCACCGTCGCCACCGTGATCGGCATCGCCCCGGAACAGTCACGCGGCGAGGCCCTGGCCGGCCTGTTCCTGGCCGCCTACCTGGGCCTGGCCGTCCCGGTCATCGGCCTGGGGATCGCGACCCAGTACCTGTCGGCGCCCGACGCCCTGCTCATCTTCGTGGCGGCGCTGCTGGCCGCGCTGGCCGCGGTCAGCCGCCGCCTGTTCCGCCCCTGAGCGTCGCGGCTACGCTCCGGTGGACGCCGGGTCGGGCTCGGTCTGGCCGAGCTCGGCTGCGGGCGATCCGCTGGCGGCGGGGGGGCCGGCCTGAGCCCGCGGGCGGGCCAGGACGAACACCAAGATGGCCCCCAGGGCGCCGAGGCCGGCCGCGACCAGCGCGGCGAAGTCAAGGCCACCGGCGAAGGCCCGGTGCACCACCGGGGACAGCCCGGGTGTACGGACGATGACCGCCTGGGCCTGGCCGCCGCTCAGCGTGGCCGACAGCCTGGTGCCGGCCGAGCGGGTCAGGCCCGCACGGAAGACCTCGCCCAGCACCGCGATCCCGAAGGCGTAACCGAGCTGCCGGAAGGCGCTCAGCGCACCGCCCGCCATGCCCGCACGCTCACCCGGTACGGCGGCCAGCGCGGTCGAGGTCAGCGAGGCCATGGCCAGGCCCGCCCCGACTCCGATCAGGACCAGCCCCGGGATGAGCACGGGCCAGCTCGAGTTCTGCTTGACCACCGCCTCGCTGAGCGCGCCGATGGCGATCACCAGCAGCCCGGTGCCGACCATCCAGCGCGGTGAGGTCCGGTGCAGGAACCGGCCGACCTGCCCGGACACCAGGAACGCCGCTCCGGCGGCGGGCAGGAAGACGAGCCCGGCGCCGATGGCGCTCAGCCCCAGGACCGACTGCAGCCACAGCGACTGGTAGGTCATCGCCGCCCAGGCCGCCGCGCTCAGCAGCCCACCGCCCAGCAGCATGGCGGTGAACAGGCGCCTCCGCAGCAGGCTCAGGTCCAGCATCGGGGCGGCGGAGCGGCGCTCGGCCACGACGAACGCCACCAGCGCGGCCACGGCCACCACGACCAGCGCGATCGTCTCACCCGAGGCCCAGGTCCCCCTGATCAGCGCGTAGGTGAGCGCGGCGGCGGCGACGGTGAAGGTCACCATGCCCGGCAGATCGACACGCCGGGGGTGCGGGTCACTGGACTCGGTCACGAACCGCAGGGTGAGCACGACCGCGATGACGCTGATGGGCAGGTTGACCAGGAAGATCCACCGCCAGCCGAAGTTGGCCGTGAGCAGCCCGCCGGCGATCGGCCCCACCGCCGACGCGGCGCCGTTGACCGCCCCCCAGACGCCGAAGGCCATCCCGCGGTCGCGGCCGGAGTACATGTTGCTGATCAGGGCCATCGTCGTGGCGAACATCGCCGCGGCGCCGATCCCCTGCACCCCGCGGGCCGCGATGAGGACCCCGACGTTGGGCGCGAGCCCGCAGGCCAGGCTGGACGCGGCGAACAGCACCAGCCCGGTCAGGTAGATCCGGCGCCGCCCGAGCCGGTCGGCCACGGCGCCCACGGTCAGCACGAGCGCGCCCAGCACCAGCGCGTACAGGTCGATGACCCACTGCAGGTCGCTGAAGGTCGTGTTGAGCTGGCGGGCCATGTCCGGCAGCGCCACGGTCACGATCGTGACGTCGATGAGCAGCATGCACGCCCCGGCGCAGACTGCCACCAACGGCCACCACTTACGCATCCCTAGTTCCTTCCCCGCGACTCTGATTATCCTGGCGCGGCTCTTCTCGCCCGGCCGCGGCTCTCCTCGTTCCTCGACAAAAATCCCCTATCTTTGGCGCTGCCGGATAGCTAAGCCGGACCGATGCGCCGGTTCTCGACTTTGCTAGCGTTTATTTGGTGGAAAGCAACACGGTGGACGACCTCGACCGGCAGCTCGTGCAGTGCCTGGCCGCCGACGGGCGGGCGTCGTTCAGCGCGATCGCCGAGGTGCTCGGGGTGTCTGACCAGACGGTCGCCCGCCGGTACAAGCGGCTGCGGTCAGCCGCCCTGGTGCGCGTCGTCGGGCTGAAATACCCCGGGCGCAATGGGTACGCGAACTGGTACCTGCGGCTGCGCTGCGTTCCCGGCTCGGGCGAGACGATCGCCGCCGCCCTGGCCCGGCGCCACGACACGACCTGGGTCCAGTTGCTCAACGGCGACACCGAGGTGCTGTGCGCGGTGCGCGCGGACGGCCCCGGTGCCCCCGAGTCGCTGCTACCCCAGCTGCCCAGGTCCGGGCGGATCGTCGCCGTCACCGCCTACTCGCGACTGCACATGTTCACCGGGGGCCCGGACTGGCTCGGGTTTATGGACACCCTGCCCGCCGAGCAGGTCGCGCCGCTGCGCCCCGCGACGAGAAACGGATCACCCGTGGCCGGGACGCCGGCGGGCACCGAGGCCAGCGACCTGGACACGACGCTGTTCGCGGCCCTGGCCGTGGACGGCCGGACCCCGTACGCGGACCTCGCCGTGGCGGCAGGCTGGTCAGAGACGCGAGTGCGGCGGCGGATGGACCAGCTCCGCGAGGCCCGGGCGCTCTATTACGACTTGGAGCTCGACCTGCCGGTATTCGGTTTCCGGGCCATGGCCTGGCTGTGGCTGTCGGTGCCGCCCGCACACCTCGCCGACGTCGGCACCGACCTGGCAAAATTCCCCGAGGCCGCCTACGTCACCGCGACCACCGGGCCGGCCAACCTGGCCGCCTGCGTCATCTGCCGCGACGAGCACTCGCTCTATGAGTTCCTGACCACCAAAGTCGGCGCGCTGCCCGACGTAGAGCGCGTCGAGACCGCCCCGGTAATCCGGACCATCAAGCAGGCCTCCCCCGTCATCATGCCCCGCCCCTAGCACCCAGACCGCCCGAGGTCCCCCCGCCGAGAGCGCGGCCCGCTTCTTGCGGCCCGGCGTCCCTCCGCTGAGTGCGCGGCCCGCTTCTTGCTGTTATCACCAGTGGATTGACTAACTGGGGAGGGCCGCTCGCTTCTTGCTGTTATCAGTCATCGGGCGAGCCGTCAGGCCCGGCCGATGGCTGTACGGGGGGAATCGGTGCAGAAGTCGTGCCACCGCACCCCGTCGATGGCGCCATTGGCTGGCCTATAGCAAGGTCAATGGCGCCATCGACAGGTGGGGTGGGGGCTGGGGCCGGGGCTGGGCCCAGGGCTGGAGCTGGTGGGGGTGCGCCTGTGAGGCGGGTGGCGGGTGGAGCTCGCGCCGGGGCTAGGTGTCGTGGGTCTAGGTGTCGTTGGGGCTGGCGCCGGCGGAGAGGAGGCGGGCGGCGTCCTGGCCGGGCGGGGCGCCGAACAGGCGGCGATATTCGCGGCTGAACTGGGAGGGGCTGTCGTAACCGACGGCATAGCCGACCGCGGCGACGTCGCCCGGGGCCGCGAGCAGTTCGACGCGGGCCCGCTGCAGGCGGAGCTGTTTCTGGTACTGCAACGGGCTCATCGCGGTGACCGCGCGGAAGTGGCGGTTGAGGGTGGGCACGCTGACGCCGACGTGGGCGGCCAGATCGGCGATGCGGATGGGCTGGTCGAAGTGCTCGGCCAGCCAGCGGACGGCCTGGCCGACGAACCAGACCCAGCTGCCGGGCATGGCAATCCGGCGCACGGTGGCGGCGTGCGGGCCGTTCATCAGCCGCCAGTGGATCTCGCGCTCGGCCGCCGGAGCCAGGACGGCGAAGTCCTCGGGGTGGTCGGCCAGCCGGAGCAAACGGACCACCGCGTCGACCAGAAGATCATCGGCGTCGGCGGTGACGATGGCGATTTCGTCCGGGGGGACGATCTCTCTTCCGTCCGGGGGGACGACCCCCCTGAACCCCCCGCGGCCCGCGGCGGTACCGGCCGTAGGACCGGCCACTCGCCCGGGCCTCCGGCCCGGGGCTCGCTGGGCCGGATCGGTCGCCTGCCCGTAACCCTCGGCGGTACTGGCGCCGGTCTCTAGGAGGAGGTCGGCGATCAGGTGCTGCTTCAGGGGCAGGCCGAGGCCCAGGAATGGCCGGGCCGGGGTGGCCTCGGTGACCTGGGCGCTCAGCGGCAGGTCGACGGTGGCGATCAGGTACTGCCCGGCCCGGTAGTCGTAGACCTGGTCGGCCAGGGTGGTGCGCTTGGCCCCCTGGGCGATCATCGCCAGCACGGGCCGGCTGACGTCGCTCAGCGGCTCGGTGGTCCGGGGTGTGCAGGACAGGGTCAGGCCGGGCATCCAGGCCGGATGCCGGCCCGCCGTCTGGCTGAGCCGGGCGATGCACTCGGCCAGCTCAGCCAGCTTGGTCGAGGTGGGCATGGGCTCATTCAGCCACAGGTTGATCCGATCGTGCAAGCGTCGGAGTTCATCGGTCTAGGTTCACCAGTGGCTTCCGTGGTGCGATGAAGACGGCCGGGATCCGGCTGATCGTATTCATCAACTACTACGACTGACCGGGAGCTTTACTTGCCAGCGAATTCGTACGTGACCCTGGGCCGGTCGGGCCTGCGGGTGAGCCCGTTCACGCTGGGCGCGATGACCTTCGGCGACGACCACGGCTGGGGCACCAGCCCGGCGGAGGCGGCCGACATCCTGGCCGCGTACCTGGACCGGGGCGGCAACTCGATCGACACGGCCAACATCTACACCGGCGGGCACTCGGAAAAGATCATCGGGGACTACTTCGGCGCGCACCCGGACCGGCGGGACCGGGTGGTGCTCGGGACCAAGTTCTTCGGCAACCTGTATACCGGTGACCCGAACGGCGGCGGCGCCGGGCGCAAGGGCATCGTCCAGCAGCTGGAGAACTCGCTGCGGCGGTTGCAGACCGACTACGTGGACCTGTACTGGCTGCACAACTACGACCCGGTGACCCCGATCGAGGAAACCCTGCGCGCCCTGGACGACCTGGTCACCGCGGGCAAGGTCCGGTACGTCGGCCTGTCCGACCTGCCCGCCTGGAAGGTCGCCGAGTCCGCCACCATCGCCCAGTTCCGCGGCTGGGCCCCGGTCACCGCGCTCCAGCTGGAGTACTCGCTGCTGGAGCGGACGTCCGAGGGCGAGCTGATCCCGGCCGCCCAGCGCTCTGGGCCTCGGCGTACTGCCGTGGAGCCCGCTGAAGAACGGCTTCCTGTCCGGCAAGTACGCCAGCGGGCGGCCCGCCCCGGCCGACAGCGCCCGGGCCGGGATGCCCGGCCTGTTCGGCACGCCTAGCGAGCACGACTATCAGGTGATCGACACCGTGCGGGACATCGCGGCCGAGCTCGAGGTCGGTCCGGCCGTGGTCGCGCTGGCCTGGGTCCAGGGCCGGCCGGGGATCTCGTCCACGATCATCGGTGCGCGCCGGGTGGACCAGCTCGAGGCCAACCTGGCCGCGCTGGACGTCACGCTGACCGAGGACCAGCGGCACCGGCTGGACGAGGTGTCGGCCCCACAGCTCAGCTTCCCGGTCGCCGCGAACCGGACCGCGCCCATGCTCGCGTTCGGCGGCACCACGGTCGATGGCCAGGCCTGGGACGAGCTCCCGACCCTGGCCTCCAGTTCGAACCGGTACTGATCCGCGGCCGTAGTTCAGAATGGCAGTACCAGGAGGAGAAGACCCGGAAGGCCAGTCATGCAGCGGAACACGGACCGGATCCGGGTCTCACACGCGGGCGCGCTGCCCCGGCCCGGGCACCTGCAGCGGCTCTTCGACGGCGGCCCGGGGGCCGAGGCGGACTTCCAGCGGGCGTTGCCCGCCGCGGTGGCCGAGGTGGTGGACCAGCAGGTCAGCGCGGGCGTGGACGTAGTCAACGATGGGGAAATCTCCAAGCGCGGACTGTTCATCGGCTACGTTCGGGACCGGATGGCCGGGTTCGAGGGCCGCCGCTTCCCGCCCGGGGCCTACACGCCGCCGGACGCCGGGTGCAGGGCCGGACCGCCGGGACTTCCCCGGTTTCTTCGCGGCCGGGCTGGGCGGCTTCCAGTTTGGCGCCGCGGTCACGCCGCCACCGACGGCCGGCGGAGAGCAGCCCCAGCCGGGCGGGACGACCGCGTACTCTGCACCGGGCCGCTGACTTACACCGGCCGCGAGCGGGCCCAGGCCGACATCAGCCGGCTGCAGGCGGCGGTGGCCGGGCGCGCGGGGGTCGAGGCGTTCCTGCCTGCCATCACCCCCGGTACCGTCGAGCACTGGCTGCACAACGAGTACTACCCGGACACCGAGTCGTTCCTGTTCGCGGTGGCCGACGTGCTGCACGAGGAGTACCGGGCCATCACCGACGGGGCTGATCCTGCAGGTGGACGACCCGGACCTGCCCGACGGGTGGCAGATGTTCCCCGACATGACCGTGCCGGACTACCGCCGGTACGCCAGCCTGCGGATCGAGGCGCTCAACTACGCGCTGCGTGACCTGCCGGAAGACCAGATCCGGCTGCACATCTGCTGGGGCAGCCACCACGGGCCGCACCGCGACGACATCCCGCTGCGCGACCTGATCGACCTGGTCCTCGGTGTCCCGGCCCGCTGTTACTCGTTCGAGGCGGCCAACCCGCGGCACGAGCACGAGTTCACGGTGTGGGAGGAAACCAAGCTGCCGGACGGGAAGATGATCATGCCCGGCGTGGTCGGGCACTCCTGCGACCTCATCGAGCACCCGGAGCTGGTCGCGCAGCGGCTGATCCGGTTCGCGAACCTGGTCGGCCGGGGAAACGTGATCGCCGGGACCGACTGCGGGCTGGGCGGCCGGGTCGGCCACCCGGAGATCGTGTGGGCCAAGCTCACCGATCTGGCCGCCGGGGCCGAGATCGCCTCTCGCCAGCTGTGGTCGTGATCAGCCTGATGCTTTGGTCGAGTCGTCGCCCAGCAGCCCGATCAGCTGCTGCGCATTGACCTGGGCGTCGTTGCTGTAGCAGTTGTTGAACAGCACGTGGGTGATGTCGGCCTCGCGGGACAGCTGGCGCAGCTTGGGTGCCCACTCCTTCAGTTCCTTCTCCGAATACCGGTAGCGGTACTTCTCCTGAATGTCGTTGGAGTCCCACTTGTCCGACTGGCCGTGGAAACGCATCACGGCCAGCGGCGCGGTGGCCGCCACCACAGGCGGCACCGAGCTGGTGTAGCCCTGAGGCTCGTCGACCACCACGTACGGCAGCTGGTGGTCGGCCAGGAACTTCAGCGTCTCGTCGCGGTTGTCCTCGCTCAGCCAGGTCTTGTTGCGGAACTCGATGCACAGCTGCCGGGGTGCGACCCGCTCGGCGCAGGACAGGATGTAGTCCTTGCGCTCCCGGCCGATCACGAACCACTGCGGGAACTGGAACAAGATCGCGCCGAGCCGCCCGGTCTGGCGCAGCGGCTCCAGTGCGGCCAGGAAGCGCTCCCAGGCCTGCTCGGTCAGCTCCGGGTCGACGTCCTTGAGGTACACGCTGGCCTTGCCCTTGGCCACCTTCTCCGCGGCGGCCGCAGATCCTTGGGCAGCGCCGCGATCCGGGTGGGGTGGTGGGTGAACAGGCTGTAGGCCTTGATGTTGAATACGAAGCCCTTGGGCGACCGGTGGGCCCAGGCGGCGGCGGTCTGCTCCGCGGGCAGCGCGTAGTAGGTGGAGTCCACCTCGACCAGCGGGAACTGGCGGGTGTAGTAGCGCAGGCGCTTCTCCGGGTTGTTCGCTTCGGGCGAGTACCACCCGGATTCGATCAGCGTTTTGTCCGTCCAGGACGCCGTTCCTACCCGGATGTCAGCCATAACAGCAGAGTAAGCGGATCACCGGGTCAGCCGTCGAGGCGGGCCGCGAGCCGGGGATAGACGCGGCGGGCGTTCAGCTCGTAGACCTTGGCCCGGGACGATTCGTCCAGGGGGGCCTGGTCGACGTACTTCCTGGTGTCGTCCCAGGCGGCGCCGGTCGCGGGGTTGACGCCGCGGACCGCACCCAGCATCTCCGAGGCGAACAGCACGTTGTCCGGTCTGATTACGGACGTCAGCAGGTCGATCCCGGGCTGGTGGTACACGCAGGTGTCGAAGAAGACGTTCCGCAGCACGTGCTCGTCCAGCGGCGGCCGCTGCATCCGCTCGGCCAGACCACGGAAACGCCCCCAGTGGTACGGCACCGCACCGCCGCCGTGCGGGATGACCAGCCGCAGCTCAGGGAACCGGCCGAACAGGTCGCCTTCCACCAGCTGCATGAACACGGTGGTGTCCGCGTTCAGATAGTGCGCGCCCAGGGTGTGCACGGCCGGGTTGACCGAGTTGGACACGTGGACCATGCCCGGCACGTCCAGCTCGATCATCTTCTCGTACAGCGGGAACCAGTACTCGTCGGTCATCGGCGGGGAGGTCCAGTAGCCCCCGGAGGGGTCGGGGCTCACGTTGGCGCCGACGAACCCGAGCTGGGTCACGCACCGCTCCAGCTCGGCCAGGCTGTCGCCCAGCGGCCCGCCGGGTACCTGCGGCAGCTGGCACACCCCGGCGAAGTTGGCCGGGAACAGCGTGGTGACCCGGTAGACGAGGTCGTTGCAGGCCCGGGCCCAGGCCCGGGCGGTGGCCGGGTCGGCGACGTCGTGGCCCATCGCGGACGCCCGGGGCGAGAACACGGTCAGGTCGGTGCCGCGCTCGCGCAGCAGCCGGAGCTGGTTGCCCTCGACGCTCTCCCGGAGCTCCTCGTCACTGATCGCGCCGGGCTCCGGCATGGGCAGGCTGGGGCCACCGGACAGCTGGGTCTCGAGCCGGTCCAGCTGGGCCTGGCGGAACGCCCCGTGCGCGGCGGGGGCGGTGGTGAAGTGCCCGTGGCAGTCGATGATCATCGGTTCAGCTGGCCGGGGCGTCGTCGGTGTAGCGCAGCCCCAGTTCGGCCAGGCGGTCCCGCATGCTGTTCACGTCCAGGGAGAGCTCACCGGCGGCGTAGCGCTGACGCGCCACGGCCTCCGTCTCGGCCCGGCTCCGGGCCGCGTCGAGTACCGAGGCTGCGGCGGCCCGGGGCACCACGGCTACACCGTCGTCGTCGGCCACGATCACGTCGCCCGGGGTGACCAGCTGGCCGGCGCAGACGACCGGGACGTTCACATCTCCCAGCGTGGCCTTGACCGTGCCCGCGGCCGACACGGCCCGCGACCAGACCGGGAACCGCATCTCGGTCAGCTCCCGCACATCGCGGCAACCGGCCTCAATGACCAGGCCACGCACGCCCCGCGTCTGCAGCGCGGTGGCCAGCAGCTCGCCAAAGTAACCGTCGTCACAGCGCGACGTGGGCGCGACGACCAGCACATCGCCGGCCTGGCACTGTTCCACTGCGACATGGATCATCCAGTTGTCGCCGGGCGGAACGCTGACCGTGACCGCGGTACCGGAGATCTGGGTTCCCGGATAGATCGGGTTCAGGTAGGGGGCGAGCAGCCCGGTACGGCCCTGCGCTTCGTGCGTGGTGGCCACACCGAACTCGGCGAACGCGTCGGCCAGGGCAGCATCGGTGCGGCGGATGTTGCGGACAACGACAGCCATTTCCCTCTCCGTCCTCCCCGTGGGGCAGCCAATCTGCAGGACATCTTCTCCCACCGGCGTGCGGCTCTTGCTGGCGGAGACACTAATCTGCCCATCATGACTACCCCTGTTAACGTCACCGTGACCGGCGCGGCCGGCCAGATCGGCTACGCACTGCTGTTC
This sequence comes from uncultured Actinomycetes bacterium, assembly GCA_963833835.1. Classification (GTDB taxonomy): domain Bacteria; phylum Actinomycetota; class Actinomycetes; order Streptosporangiales; family Streptosporangiaceae; genus Bog-532. Next base: position 62,246 of record CAWHZI010000017.1, on the reverse strand, counting down.
CGGGTTGCCTCCGGTCAGCTCCTCGGACCGGATGTGCCCATCCGGCTGCGCCTGCTGGAGATCACCCCGGCGCTGAAGGCGGCCGAGGGCACGGCCATGGAGCTGGACGACAGCGCCTTCCCGCTGCTCACCGGCATCGACATCACCGACGACCTGGCCACCGCGTTCGACGGCACGAACGTCGCCCTGCTGGTCGGCGCCCGCCCGCGGTCCGCGGGCATGGAGCGCGGCGATCTGCTGGAGGCCAACGGCGGGATCTTCGGCCCGCAGGGCGAGGCGATCAACGAGCACGCCGCCAGCGACATCAAGGTGCTGGTCATCGGCAACCCGGCCAACACCAACGCGCTCATCGCGCAGAGCCACGCCCCGGACGTGCCCGCCGACCGGTTCACCGCGATGACCCGGCTGGACCACAACCGGGCCCTCACCCAGCTGGCCACCAAGCTGTCGGTCCCGGTCACCGCGATCGAGCACATGACGATCTGGGGCAACCACTCCGCCACCCAGTACCCGGACCTGTTCACCACCCAGGTCAACGGCCGCAGCGCCGCGGAGCAGGTGGACCAGGAGTGGCTGGCTGGCGAGTTCATCCCGACCGTGGCCAAGCGCGGCGCCGCCATCATCGAGGCCCGCGGCGCGTCCTCGGCCGCGTCCGCCGCCAACGCCGCCATCGACCACGTCCACGACTGGGTGAACGGCACGTCCTGGACGTCCGCCGCCGTGGTGTCCGACGGCTCCTACGGCGTGCCCGAGGGGCTGATCAGCTCGTTCCCGGTCCGCTCGGACAAGGGCGCCTGGGAGATCATCGAGGGCGTGGAGATCAACGAGTTCTCGCGCGAAAAGATCGACGCCACGGTGGCCGAACTGGCCTCCGAGCGCGATGCGGTGGGATCCCTCCGTCTCATCTGAGCGCCGCTGGGCACGCCCCAGGGGCGCTACCGGAGTTGGGACGTCCCCGCAAATCCCGCACCGAAGCGTACCCGGGCGGCACGCCTTGAGATAGCCCCGGATTCGGGGGTTGCGCAGCCCCCAGAGGGTTAGTACAGACTTCCAGTCAGCGGCTGGGCTCGCCGCCGGGGACCGTAATCCCTTTACTTAGTGTGAAGACTGACCGCGCCGGTGAAGGCTCCGGGCTGCGTGAGCACCCGGCCCCGGAGCGCGTCCCCGGCGCGGGTGGGAAGGGAGGTGACCGATGGCTGGGTCGCGGGAGACCGTCCAGGCCAAGCTGCCTGGCTTTCCTTCTCCGGCGGACCGGACATGTTCAGCCGGTTCAGCGTGGGCCGGATCACGAAGATCATCGTCGAGCAGATCCGCTTGTGATGCGGCAGGGCAGCTCAAGCCCGCCGACCGGCTGCCACCCGAACGCGATCTGTGCGAGCGGTTCGGGGTCAGCCGGGTCACCGTGCGTGAGGCACTCCGGATGCTCGAGTCCAGCGGGCTGGTCGAGATCCGGTTCGGGCGCGCGCGGGCGTTCTGACCGTGCCGAACAGCGACCGGGTCGGTGAGGGCCTGGCCGACCTGGTGACGCTGTCGTCGATCAGCCGGCCGACATGACCGAGGCCGGATGGTCCTGGAGACCGGGATCGTCCCGCTGGTCTGGAACGGGCGACCGAGAAGACCTGACCGGCCTGAAGACGCTGCAGCGGTCGGAGACCGCGCTGGGTAAAGGTGATTCCCAGAGGACCTGTCGCTAAAAGGACAGCCTCCAGGTCGCGGAAGGACCACGCACGTACCAGGCCATCGCCATGATCGTCCAGACGTTGATCGAAGCCGATCATGGTCGCGCTGCCGGACCGGCGCCGCGAACTTGACGGGGAGCTACGCGGCCGAGCACGCCCCAGCATGAGCAGCGCGCCGAGGGCCTGCGCCGACGTCGACGCTCCCAATGCCAGCGGGATCATACCTTGGCATCTGCAGCGAAAAGGTGGACCTTGTCGACACGGTGGAGCCCCAGGACTTCCCCGCGGGTATCCAGAATCGGCGCGCCCAGGTCGGCCACGCGCTGCGGGTCCGACGGACAGGCCGTCGCGGATGAGGTTCCCGATTGTCGTCAGCGACGTCCCAGATGTTGACGTTCATGCCGGCCTGCACCAGCCCCCGGGACAGCCAGAAGGCCACGAACTCCCGCTTGGCCACGTCGCCGCGGAAGACCACGCGGTCGTAGCGGTCCGGGGTGACGTAGCCGGTGTACTCCATGCCCAGGTCGTACTGGTCGGAGAAGAAGTACGGCAGCCGGTCGTAGGCCACGTCCTGGCCGAGCATGGCCCGGGCCGCGGCGACCGGCTGGTGCCGCGCGTTGGCCCAGTGCTCGACCCGCACCCGGTGGCCGACCAGCGGGTGGTAGGCCCGGGCCACGTCGCCGGCCGCGTAGATGTCCGGGTCGGAGGTGCGCAGCGCCGCGTCGGTGAGCACGCCGCCGTCCACCTCGAGGCCCGCCTCGCGGGCCAGCTCGGCCGCGGGGATGACCCCCATGCCGACGATGACCGCGTCCGCGGCCAGTTCGGTGCCGTCGGCCAGCCGGACCCCGTTGACCGCGTCCGCGCTGACCAGCAGCCGGTCCACCTCGGTGCCGAGCCGCAGGTCGACGCCGTGCTCACGGTGCAGGTCGGCGAAGACCGGGGCCACCTCGGGCCCGAGCACCTGCTGCAGCGGCCCGCTGTCCAGGCTGACCACGGTGGTCGCGACGCCGGCGATGCGGGCCGCGGCGGCCACCTCCAGCCCGATCCAGCCGGAACCCACGATGACCACGCTGGAGGCCGAGGACAGCGTCTCGCGCAGCCGGTCGCTGTCGTCGACCGAGCGCAGGTACATGACGCCGTTGGCGATCGCGCCGGGCACCTCGAGCAGCCGCGGCGTGGCCCCGGTGGTGAGCAGCAGCTTGTCGTAGCCGACGGTCTCGCCGGTGCTCAGCGTGAGCTGGCGCAGCTGCCGGTCGATCGCGGTCACCCCGGTGCTGAGCCGCAGGTCGATGCCGTGCTCGGCGTACCAGCCCGGCTCGTGGACCGCGAACGAGTCCCGCTCCTCCGTGCCGAGCAGGTACCCCTTGGACAGCGGCGGCCGCTCGTAGGGGTAGTGCGCTTCGTGGCCGATGAGGATGATCTGCCCCTCGAATCCCTCGGTGCGCAGCGCCTCGGCGGCCCTGGCCCCGGCGAGCGACGCGCCGACGATCGCAAACGTGGGTCCGGCTGGCATAACTGTCCTCCGTTGGATCGGTTACTACCGGTGGCTCGACAGACACCGGCCATCTTAAGCCCCGGAAAGCCTGGCCGCAGCGGGAACGAAGCTACTACCATCATCGTCGTTTATTAGGTAAGGCTAACCTTGGCTAGGAGGATCGTTGACGGCCCCAGATACTCGTGTCAGCCCGCCCGGATACCGGGCCGACGGCGGCCCGCGGCGCCGCCTGACCCCCCTGCTCCTGGCCGTCTGGGGCCCCGGCCTGATCGTGATGCTCGCCGATACGGACGCGGGCTGCATAATCACGGCCGCGCAGTCGGGTGCGCAGTTCGGTTATTCGATGGTGCTGCCTCAGGTCGTGCTGTGCCGATCCTGTTCGCGGTACAGGAGATCACGGTTCGTCTCGGCGTCATGACCGGCAAGGGGCACGGTCAGCTGATCCGGGAACGCTTCGGGTTCAAGTGGGGCCTGCTGTCGGGCAGCACTCTCGTGCTGCTCTCGGCGATCGGGTCGCTGCTGACCGAGTTCGCGGGGGTCGCCGGCGTCGGTGAGCTTTTCGGCATATCGCGTGGGTCACCGTCCCGACGGCGACGGTGGTTTCCTGGTGGGATTGGCGTTCACCGGGAGCTATAAGCGGGCCGAGCGGATCGGCATCGCGGTGGGCCTTGCGGAATTGACGTTCGTTCCGGCGATGATCATGTCTCATCCGCACCGCACGACCTGCTCCAGGGCACGCGCACATCCCCTTCGGCAACCAGCAGTACGTCTATCTGCTGGCCGCGAACGTCGGCGCGGTCATCATGCCGTGGATGATCTTCTACCAGCAGAGTGCGGTAGTACAGCGGGCGATCAAGGCGATCAAGCAGCGGGCCCCCCGTTGGGACACCGGCGTGGGCACGATCCTGACCCAGGGCATCATGATCGTGGTGGTGGTCGCGCTGGCCGCGACGGTCGGCAAGACCGACCCGGGGGCCGCGCTCAACGACGTGGGCCAGCTCGCCTCCGCGATGACCCCGTTCCTCGGCTCCACCGGCGAAGATCCTGATCGGCGCGTCGGTCCTGGGCGGAGCGCTGGTGGCGGCGCTGGTGGTCTCGCTCGCGGGGTCCTGGGGGATGGCCGAGGTGTTCGGCTGGAAGCACAGCCTCAAGGACCGGATCGGCCGGCACAACTGGAAGTTCTACGTCACCTACGCGCTGGCGCACATCATCGGCGCGGTGCTGGTGCTCGCCAGCGTCGACCTGATCGGCCTCGCCGTGGACTGCGAGGTGATGAACGCGCTGCTGCTCCCGATCGTCCTCGGGTTCCTGCTGGCCCTGCAGGCGAAGCGCTGCCGCCGAGCACCGCATGCGCGGCGCCCACCGGTTCACCTGTACCGGTCTGTGCCTGATCTGCATCGGGTTCGGCCTGTACATGGTGCCGGCCATGCTGGGCTGGACCTAGCCGGGATAACCGGGGGCCGGCAGCAGCCGGGTCTCGGCGTCGGCCAGGGCCAGCTCCACCGCACCCAGGGCCACGGCCTCGTCGCCCAGGCGGGACAGTGCGAGCCGCGGCGGTACCAGGGTCAGCGGGCCGACGCTGTCCTCGATCGCGGCCAGCAGCACCGATCCGGCCCGGGACACGCCGGCCCCGATGACGACCAGATCCGGGTCGAGGACGAGCAGCACCGGGGCCAGCCCGCGGGCGAACGCGGCGGGCGATCGTGTGCACCGCCTCGACCGCGGCCGCATCGCCCTGGGCGGCCGCGGCGAACACGGCCTCAGCCCCGCGCGTGTCCGTCCCGTCCAGCCCGGCCAGCACGCCGCCGTGGCGCGCGGCCGCGCTCCGCCCCACCTCGGCGATGGCCTCAGCCCCCACCATCCGCTCGAACGGCCCGCGCCCGAACTGGTCCGGCGCGGCCCCAGTGCCCGGGTCCAGAGCCAGGAAGCCGATCTCCCCGGCCGCGTTGGCCGCGCCGTGGTGCAGCCGGTCGCCGATCAGGACGCCGGTGCTGACCCGCTCGCCCCAGTAGATGAAGACCAGCGTGTGGGCATCACGGGCCAGGCCGTGCCGCCGTTCGGCCAGGGCAGCCAGGTTGGCGTCATTTTCCACCTGGGCCGGGCAGCGGAACGAGCGGCGCAGCTCGCGGGCCAGCTCGATCTTCCAGCCCGGCAGCCCGGGCGCCAGCATGACCGCGCCCCGGGGCCAGTCGACCAGGCCGGGTGCTGGCCGGATGCTGGCCACGTCGGTGCGCCGGATGCCTGCTGTAGCCAGCGCGCCGCGGTCGGCGGTGCGCAGCACGGCCAGCAGGTCGGCGCTGCTGCTGGCCCCGGAGGCGTCCTCCTGGTGCCGGGCCACGATCGACCCGGCCAGGTCGGCCACGGTGACCAGGGCCTTGCGCCGGCCGATGTCGACGCCGACCACGTAGGCCGCCTCGGCCCGGAACCGCACCAGCCGGGCCTGCTTGCCGGACCGGCTCGAGCGCTGATCCGGCCCGTCCTGACCCGCCCGCTGCGCCTGGCCCGGCTCGACCCAGGCCAGCAGGCCGCTGGCCTGCAGCTGGTCGACGACCTGCCCGATGGTGGGCCGGGACAGCCCGGTCCGGGCGGCCAGGTCGGACAGGCCGAGCGGGCCGGCCCCGCGCAGCGTCGCGACCACGTGCGCGCTGTTGATCTGGCGCAGCAGCGGCGGACCGCCATGAGCCGACGCCTCCATCGAGCCCCTCAGGCCGAACGGACCCGTTGCCCTTGACCGTGCAGGCCGTCAGGAGCATGATATGCAGGACTCTTTAATAAATAACCTTTTATATGTCACCAGACAACCGTTCGCGGTCAAGCAAGGGCTCGACCAGCGGCTGGATAGCCCGGAGGCACTTCCGTGACGTCGATCAGGCGTGGAGCCCGGAGGGCCTGGCGGGGCACCGGGCCTCGATGGGCCAGACCGGCGGGTGCGGCGGTGGCGGTAGCCGCGGTCGGGCTGGCGGCGGCCTGCGGGAGCAGCAGCGGCGGCGAGCAGCAGCAGCAGTTCGGGCGGCAGCGCGAGTGGCACGATCAGCGTGGTCATGGCGCAGTACAGCAGCATGAGCGGGCCGTACTGGACCACGCTGGCGAAGAACTTCGAAAGGCCAGCCCGAAGATCAAGGTCAACCTCAAGGTCATCGACTGGGACACGCTGCTGCAGCAGGTACCGACGATGATCTCCACCCGCAACTACCCGGACGTGCTGAACTTCAACGCCTACAGCACGTTCGCCGCCTCCGGCCTGCTCCAGCCTGCGAAGGACGAGCTCTCGCCCAGCACCGAGGCGGACTTCGAGTCCTCGTTCCTGGCCAGTGACTCGATCAAGGGCACCCAGCACGCCATCCTGTGGATCGCCAGCGTCCGGGCGCTCGGCTACAACAAGGCCGCCTTCACCAAGGCGGGCATCACCTCGCCTCCGACGACCTGGGCCGAGCTCACCACTGACGCGCAGAAGGCCAAGAAGGCCGGTTACATCGGCTACTGCCTGCCGCTCGGCTCGGAGGAAGCCCAGGCCGAGTGGTCGCTGTGGATGTGGTCCGACGGCGGCGGCTGACCGACCCGTCCGGGCAGTTCACGGTGAACAGCACCAAGAACCTGCAGGCGCTGAACTACCTGTGCACGCTGGCCAACACGGACAAGGTGACCGAGCCGAACCCGGGCTCGACGACCGCACCGACGGCTGCTGGGCCGAGTTCGCCCAGGACAAGGTGGCCATGACCGAGGTCATGCCGCTGGGCATGTTCCAGAGCACCTCGATGAAGGGCTCGTCGGTGCAGTGGTCCTCGGCCCCGTGGCCGCGGTCCAGCGCCAGCATCCCCCAGTTCACGCTGGGCGTGCAGGACCTGCTGATGGCGTTCAAGAAGCCGGGGAACACCGCGATGGTCCGCAACTTCCTTGACTACGTGTACCAGAAGGGCAACTACCTGAAGTTCGTCAAGGACGAGGGCTTCCTGCCCACCACCAAGTCGGCCAGCTCGGCCATGGCCAGCGACCCGGTGACCGGCGAGGGCATCGAGCTGCTGCCGTCGGCCAAGTTCTACCCGGGCACCGACCCAGCCTGGACAAGGTCCAGAGCACGGTGCAGAGCCAGCTGGGCACGGCCATGGCGCCGTTGGCCAACCCCAGCGCGGTGCTCGGCCAGATCCAGCAGATCGCGCAAACGTCCGGATGATGGTGGCTGTTTCGCGGCGCGGCAGCGGGACCTCCCCGCTGCCGCGCCGCCTAGGCGTCTGGGCCCGGCGGCTGGCCCGCTCGGGTGGCTGGCCCGAGCCTGATCCTGATCGCGCTGATCATCGTGTACCCCGCGATCGAGATGATCAGGACGTCGTTCATCAAGTTCAACTCGATCGGGCTGGCCCAGGGCTCGGCGGGCGTCGGCAACTACCGCACGCTGTTCCATGAGCCCGCGCTCGGCCACGTGCTGGTCAACACGGTGCTGTGGGTGGTGCTGGTCGTCTGGCGACGATCGGGATCTCGCTGGCGCTGGCCCAGTTCCTGAACAAGCGGTTCCCGGGCCGCCGGATCGTGCGCTGGGCCCTGATCGTGCCCTGGGCCGCGTCGCTGGTCATGACCGCGACCGTGTGGCGCTACATCTACGAGGGCGCCTACGGCATGCTCAACCGGGTCCTGCTGGACCTGGGGATGATCCACACCCCGGTCGAGTGGTACCAGGACAACTCGACCAACTTCTGGGCCCTGATCGTGGTCGGCATCGTGGTGTCCATCCCGTTCAGCACGTTCGTGATGCTAGCCGGGCTGCAGGCCATCCCGGCCGACGTGATGAGGCGGCCCGGGTGGACGGGGCCGGGGCGTGGCAGACCTACCGCAAGGTGACGTTCCCGCTGCTGCGGCCGGCCCTGCTCACCTCGACCGTGCTGAACGTGATCTACGTGTTCAACTCGTTCCCGATCATCTGGGTCATCACCGGGAAGCTGCCCGGCGACCAGACCGACACCACGATCACGTTCATGTACAAGATCGCTTTCACCTACCGGCTGGACGTCGGCGAGGCGGCCGCGCTGTCGGTGCTGAACGTGGTCTTCCTGCTCCTCGTGGTCACCATCTTCCTGCGCCGGGTGCGCTGGAACGCGGGTGATGAGGCCGCGGCGGGCGGTCCGGGCCCGGGTTTTTGCGGCGCCGGGTGCGGGCCGTGTTCGCGCCGCCGGCGACCGGCGCCGCGATGACCTCGGAGACGGGTGCGGCGGCAGCGGCGGGCGGATTCGGCGCGGGTGTGGGGGCCAGCACTGCGCCGGTGCCCGCCGCACCCCAGCGGCCCGCCGCCGCCTCGTCCCCCGATGATTTTGAACAACGTCCCCGCGTGACCCCGTCGGGACCGCGCCCACTTGGTCCCGGTCAGCGGTTCGGAAAGGCCGTGGGGCGGCTGTGGTCACCGGTCCGGCCTGCCGGGCTGATGGCCGGCGGCGCGATCGTGGCCGCGTTCTTCCTGGCTCCGTACGTGGTGATGTTCCTGGGCGCGGTCAAGTCCCAGCAGGACCTGTTCCACAACCCGGCGCTGTACCTGCCGACGCACTGGCAGTGGAGCAACTTCGCCCACGTGTGGAAGATCATCCCGCTGGCCACGTACCTGGTGAACAGCCTGATCGTGGCGGCGGTCTCGACCGCGATCGTGCTGCTGGTCTCGCTCCCGGCGGCCTACTACACGGCCCGGCACAATTTCCGCGGCAAACGGGCCTTCCTGTACCTGGTCCTGATCACCCAGATGTTCGCCCCGGTGGCGCTGGTGATCGGCATCTACCGCGAGGTGACCCTGGTCAACGGCGCGGTGAACAGCTACTGGGCCCTGATCGCGGTCGACTCGGCCTTCAACCTGGCCTTCTCGATCTGGATCCTGAACGGCTACCTGGCCAGCATCCCCAAGGAGATCGAGGACGCGGCCATGGTGGACGGGGCCGGGCGGCTGCGGACCATGTTCCGGGTGGTGCTGCCGCTGGCCAAGCCGGGCATCGTGACCGCGGTGATCTTCACGTTCATCCAGGTCTGGAACGAGTTCGTGGTCGCGGAGACGATCTTCAACAACCCGACCGTGAACCGGGAGACCCTGACCGTCGGCATCAACGCCTTCGTCGGCCTCTACCAGACCCAGTACCAGTACCTCTTCGTGGCGTCGATCATCGGCATCGTGCCGGTGGTGGTGCTGTTCGCGTGCATCGAGAAGTACCTGGTCGGCGGGCTCACCGCCGGGAGTGTCCGGTAACGGCCGGGACGTAGGCCTGGGCCTGGGACCCGGCTTGGGACCGGGCTTGGAACTGGGCTTGAGTCTCCTCCTGGGCGAGCAGGGTCTGCCAGGCGGCCGGGGTGAGCGAGTAGGCGCTGGCGGCGCCGGCGACGAACCGGCGCCACAGCGCGGGGCGGACCAGGGTGGCCAGGGCCGCCGCGACAGCTGGGATCGCGGCGGCCGGATCGGCGCCGGCCCGGGCCAGCGCACCGGGGTCAGCTCCTCGGTGCTGTGCCGGTAGGGTCCGCTGCGGCTCAGGGCGTAACCCACCTCCCGGGCGACGTCGACGGCGGCGCCCGCTACGGGCGGCCGTGCCGAGGATGGCCAGCAGAGTCTGGTGCGTCGGCACGCCGGGGTGACCGGCGGCCTGCGGGCGGGCCGTCCCTGACCGGGCCACCTCGACCAGGGCGCCGATCAGGTCAACCCCGGACAGCTGCGCGTTCACCGGCTCGACCAGCCGGGGGTTGATGTCGATGAAAACAGGCCCGGCAGCGGTCAGGATCATGTCGGCCGACAGCGCACCGTTCCAGTCCAGGGCCGCACCCAGCATCGCGAGGTGTTCCCGGGCCGCGGGCAGGCTGATGCCCCGCTTGTGGCTGGCGCCGCCGCTGGCCCCTTCCCGGACCCGCTCGGCGGCGTGAAAGGCGACCAGCTCACCGCGGGCGAAGACCGACTGGACCATGATCAGCGGCCCGCGGGCCTGCTGCTGCACGAGCACGGGCTGGCGCCAGTCCAGGCCGGCTGCGTACCGGCACAGGTCACGCTCGGAGGCGATCCGGCGGACCCCGGCCGACGCGGTGCCGATCGGCGTCTTGACGAATACGGGCAACGGGCCGACGCCAGCCAGATCGTCCGGGCTGGCCACGACCGAAGCTGGCGGCTGGGGCAGGCCGAGCAAGTCCAGGGTCCGGTAGGCCGAGACCTTGTCCTGCACCTGGCGCAGCGCGGCGAAGTCCGGTACCGCGGTCAGCAGCCCCGCGGCGGCGATCCGCTCTCGCGCCAGCGACATCACGGTCACCTGTTCCTGGACGGGCAGGAACAGCTCGCAGCGACGGCGGACGGCCACGGCCAGCGCGGCGTCCAGCCAGCCGCCGGGATCGGCGCCGAGACCAGGCACGCGATGCACCGCGCGCACGTGCCGGGTCAGCCGGTTCAGGCACAGCGGGTCCGGGGACAGGGCCTCGACCCGATGACCCGCCGCGGACAGCAGGGTCGCGCACTGGCGGGCGGTCAGCCCGGCGCCGTCGCTGAGGAGAACGAACACGGCCACCTCCATTGTTTACATCGTAAGCATACGTCATATACTTTTCCGAGTCCGAGTATTAAAGGAGGGCTCGATGAGCCGGAGACGGCAGATCGACCGGGAGGCGATCCTCGACGCGGCGCTGCTGGTCGCCGACGAGCACGGCCTGGACGCGGTGACCATGCAGGCGGTCGCGCAGCGGCTCACGGTGACCCCCATGGCGCTCTACCGCCACATGGACGGCAAGCAGACCCTGCTGGACGGCCTGGTCGAGCGGCTGCTGACCAGCTTTCCGCTCCCCCCGGCCGACGGGCCGTGGGCAGACCGGCTGACCGCCACGGCCGCGGCGATGCGCTCGACCGCGCGGCAGCACCCCACCGTGTTCCCGTTGCTGCTGACCCGGCCCGCGACGACGCCGGCCGCCTGCTGGGTGCGCGATTTTGTCCAGGCCGCACTGCTCGAGGCCGGGTCTGGACGAGGCGGCCGCCGCCCGCGCGGTACGGGCTGATCGAGCACGACCGTGCTTGGGTTCGCCGCCAGCGAGGCCGCCGGACGGTTGGGATCACAGCCAGGCGGTCATCGACGAGGACTTCGCCACGCTGCTGGGCTGGCTCCGGCTGGTCCTGACCGCGGTGCCGGAGTGAGCGAGGCGCGGGCGAGGCTGGCTGATTATCGTCTGCAGAAGTGTCGTTATGACGCAATGCCGTTTAGCTTAAGTTGATCTTGATGTGGCCGGATGGTGCCTGGTTGCGGAGCCTGGGCGGTGGGGCCCGTCCGGGGGCGGCATGATCCATTAGCGGGCAGCAGTTTCAGTGAATACGGCTGATTTTGCTGCCCCAGGATGGATCTTGTAAGGGGTGGGGCGGGTGTGCCGGGTGAGGTGGGCCACCAGGGGCTGATGGTGGAGGAGGGCGCTGCGGCCCGGCCGTTGAGCCGATCGTCTGGACCAAGATCGAAATAAGCTAAACGGCATCCCGCCCTGGTGACAGTTTTTGCACACGTTAGGGGCGAGCTAGCAGCTTCTTGCTGTTATCACCGTAAACGCGGGCGAGATGGCGCCTTCTTGCTGTTATCACCGTGCAGTGCGGGCGAGCTGGCATCGCGGTGGTCACCAGCTAATTCTGGCCTCCACCGGCCTATGGTCGCTGCCGTTGGCTGGCCTCACCCAGGCGCTGTCCGGCTTCACGCCCTTGACCAGGATCTGGTCGATCCGTACCACCCGGAAGGACGCCTGCGAGGTGAAGCCGAAGCCGTCCCCGGCCACGTCCTGGGCCGGGTGCAGCTGGGCGGTGAGGCCGGCGAATGCCCGGTCTGCCGTGGTGCCGTTCAGGTCGCCGAGCAGCAGCACCCGCTCACTCGGATCGGCGGCGATGGCCTGGCCGAGAGCCTGCAGGCCGATGTCGCGCGAGGCCGTCCAGTAGCCCGCCCTGGGATTCACCCGTACCGACCCCGGGTGGGCCACATAGACCGTCACTGGCCCGTGGTCCGTGGCCACCGTGGTCCGCAGTGCCCGGTCCGAGGCCATCTTCTGGCCGGCCGGGATGGTCTCCGCCAGCGGCCCATAGTCCATGATGTCGATCGACCGGGTGCCCGACAGTGGCCGCTTGCTCCACAGCCCGACCGTGCCCTGGACCACGCGGTACGGGTAAGCCTTGGCCAGCCCCTTCTCGTACATACCTGTGGACCGCGGGGTCAGTTCCTCCAGCGCCAGCACGTCGGCGCCGGAGGCGGCCAGGTTGCGGGCGGTACCAGCCGGGTCGGGGTTGCCTGCGTTGATGTTCTCGCTGGCCACGGTGAGGAAGCCGCCGGGATGGGACTTGTCCCTGAGCACCCCGCCGAACAGGTGCAGCCACACCACCGCCGGCAGCAGCAGCGCGACCAGGGCCAAGGCCGAGCGGCGCCACAGCGCCCCGGCCAGCAGCACCGGGATGAGCAGGCCAAGCCACGGGGACGAAGGTCTCGGCGAGGCTGCCGAGGTTCCAGCGCCAGTCCGGGATCTCGGCGTGCAGCAGCATGACCAGGGCCAGGAGCACCGCCAGCGCCGCGACCACCGGGCCGCGCTTCCATGGCCCGCCGCGCTTCATGGCCCCGGCCACGAGCCGCGCTTCCATGGTCCCGGCCACGAGCCGATTCGGATCGGCTCATAGGTCGCCCTGCGGGTCGAGGGCAGATCGAGGGCGAGCACGAGCATGTGACCGGCCTCCAGTGCGTTCGGCAGGATGGTCTGCGCGGTGCCGGGCTGGCCGAACGTCGCGGCCACGATCAGGGTGCCGTGCCCGCCCGCCTCCTGCCAGGCCGCGACGAGCAGGCAGCCGCCGGCGGCCTGCGTGCTGCCGGTCTTGAGACCGACGATCCCGTCCTGGCCCAGCAGCGTGTTGTAGTTGCGGACCAAGCCGGCCACCGGAACGACCGCCGTGGACATCGCCGTGATCGCGGCCAGCGCGGGCACTCGCATCGCCGCCATGCCGAGGCGCACCTGATCGGCCGCGGTGCTGGTGGTGGACGAGTCCAGGCCGGAAGGGTCGGTGTAGCTGGTGCCGGTCATGCCCAGGCTGCGGGCGGCGGCGTTCATCCGCGCCACGAACGCGGCCTGGCTGCCGGCGTCCCACCGCGCGAGTATCCAGGCCATGTTGTCGGCCGAGGGCAGCAGCAGTGCCTCCAGCGCCTGGCGCTCGGTGAGCGTCTCCCCGGCGGCGACGGGCACCAGCGAGTCGCCGTCGCGGACCTGCGACGGGTACTCGGCTGCCTCCGACGACTGGACCGTGATATCCGGACCTGATCCTCCCGCAGGCAGCGGATGGTCGAGCAGGATCACGTACGCGGTCATCAGCTTGGCCACGCTGGCGATGGGCACCGGCCGGGTCGCGCCCGGGCCGGCCATCACGCCGATGCCGCTGATGCCAGCGGCCGAGACCCCGTCGGCCGGCCATGAGACCGCGCCCAGCCGCGCCTGGCGCGAAGCGGCGGGCCTGGCTGCGGCGTGCCGTCCCGGAACCGGTGCCGCCGGCCGGGAGGGCGGTCGGCCGGGAGGGAGACCTTGCAGCTTCACGATGACGAAGCCAGCCAGGCCGGCGAGTGCGGCCAGCAGGCCGCGTCAGGATCGTCCCTTATCTGCGCCGCCGGTAACCGGTTCGTGTTCGGCCGGGCCCCGCGGGGCCCGGCCGTTCGTTGGATGCATACCTGCGACGCTGCGGTACCGGTTTCACCGCCGGTCCGGCTAAGGTCACAACCGTGTCACAGCGAGAGCCAGACGGGGCCCCTGTGACACGGTCGTGACAATCCCGGACTGGTTCATGACATGGCGCCGTGTACTCAGGGCGTGCCCGGCCGCTCGGCGACGCCGGCGGACTGTCCCGCCGGCGGACGACATAATGGCAGGTGATGGCAACCGTATTGTTGGTCGAGGACGATCCGGCCGCCCGGCATGGCCTGGAGCTGGCCCTGCGCCGTCTCGGCTACGGGGTGCGCGCCGCCGAGACCGGTGAGGCAGCGCTGCGCGACTTCCGCGACGCCGCCGCGGACGTCGTGGTGCTGGACGTGATGCTCCCGGGACTGGACGGCTTCGAGGTATGCCGCCGGCTGCGCCGCGGCAGCGACATCCCGGTCATCATGCTGACCGCACGGGGCGACGACCTGGACATCGTGGGCGGCCTGGAGGCCGGGGCCGACGATTACGTGGTGAAACCGGTGGAGCCGCGCGTGCTCGACGCCCGCATCCGCGCCGTGATCCGCCGGACGGCCCGGGCCGGCTCGCCGGCGGAGACGTACGGTGAGCTGATGATCGACCGCAGCTCGCTGATCGTCCGGCGGGCCGGCCGGGACGTCTTGCTGACCCCGACCGAGCTGAGGCTGCTGCTGGTCCTGTCCGGCTCGCCGCGGCAGGTGTTCTCCCGGGAGCAGCTTCTCGACCTGGTCTGGGAGCACGATTACCTGGGGGACTCCCGGCTGGTCGACGCGTGCGTGCAGCGGCTGCGGGCGAAGATCGAGACCGACACGTCCGAGCCCCGCTACATCCAGACCGTCCGGGGCTTCGGGTACCGGTTCGGGCCGGTGTAGCCGGAGAGTAGGAGGAATGCCCGGTGCGGACCCGCCTGGTCATCGCGTTCATCGTCGTGGCGCTGGTGTCAGCCCTCGCCGCGTCATGGTTCCACACCTTGATAGGGGCTTATCGCCTCCCCGCCTGGCTCGACGCTGTGATCCTCGGGCCCGGCTGGCTGCAGAGCCTGGTGCACACCATCCCGGGCAGCCAGCACCCCACCCGGTGCCCCATACCGCGCTGATCTTCTTCGGGGCGGAGGCTGGGCTGCTGCTCGCGTTGATCACCACCGCCGCGGTCGCTGCTTCCCGCCGGGTCCTGCTGCCTGTCCGGCGGCTGGCCCACGCCGCGACGCGCATGTCCGGCGGTGACCTGTCGGTCCGGATCCAGCCGCGCGGCCGGGACGAACTCGCCCCGCTGGTCACCTCGTTCAACGGGATGGCTTTCGCCTTGGAGGACAAGGTGGGTGAGCTGGAGCGGATGGAGGCCCGCGCCCGGCAGTTCGCCGGCGATGTGTCCCATGAGCTGCGGACTCCGCTGACAGCGATGACCGCGGTGACCGACATCCTGCACGAGGACCCGGGACTGACCGGGGACGCCGCCACCGCCGCGCGGCTGGTCCGGCAGGAGGTGCTGCACCTCAACCGGCTGGTCGAGGACCTCATCGAGATCTCCCGCTTCGACGCCGGCACCGCGCAGCTGGTGACCGATGACACCGACGTCGCGAACGCCGTCGGCCGGTGCCTTCGCGCGCGGGGCTGGACGGACGTATGCCTGCGTGCCCGCCGGGCTGACCGTGCACGCTGGACCGCCGCCGCTTCGACGTCATTCTTGCCAACCTCGTCGGCAATGCCCTGCGCCATGGCGCCCCGCCGGTGACGGTGACGGCCGGCCTCCAGCCGGACGGCCAAGGCGGCACGCGGCTGACCGTGGACGTGCGCGACCATGGCGACGGGCTGCCCCCCGCCGCGATCCCGCACCTGTTCGACCGGTTCTACAAGGCCGATACCGCGCGGGCACGCTCCGAGGGCAGTGGCCTGGGCCTGGCGATCGCCTGGGAGAACGCGCGCCTTCACGGCGGCCAGCTCGACGCGGGCAACCACCCGGACGGCGGCGCGCTATTCACCGTTAGCCTGCCGGTGAACGGGCCGGGTCGATGACGCGTCCTGGTCCGGCCCGCGGGTTCAGGGCCGGTGATTGTCGGGGAGCCAGGGGCGGAGCTTGTCGGGGTTGCGGACGGCCCAGATGCGGCTGATCCGGCCGTCGGCGATGCCGAACGCGAACACGGCCGCGAGGACGCCCTCGTAGCTCGCCACCAAGCCGGGCTGGCCGTTGACCGTGCGCTCGGCGATGGTCATGCCCGGTGCCCGGGCGGTGAGATCGGTCCGGTACCGCGCGATCTGCTCGCCACCGTGGATCGGGTCCAGCGCGGCCGGGACCAGGCCGCCGCCGTCGGCGATGGCCGTGGCCCGGGGGTCGAGCAGGCTGACCAGGGCGTTGATGTCCTGGGCTTCCCAGGCCCTGCTTGAAGTCCCGGACGACGGCGGCCTGCCTGGCCGTGGGGGCCGCGGCCGACTGGGCCGCGCCGACGCGGCGGCGGGCGGAGGAGGCCAGCTGGCGGCAGGCCGCCGGAGTGCGGCCGGTGATCTCAGCGACCTCCCGCGAAGGGGTAACCGAACATGTCGTGCAGCACGAACGCCACCCGTTCGGCCGGGGTCATCGCGTCGAGCACGACCAGGAACGTCATGCTGACCGACTCGTCCAGGGTGACCCGGTCGGCCGGGTCGGCGGTCAGGCCGCTTTGGCCCGCGCTGGCCCACTCCGCCGGTTCAGGCAGCGGCTCGGGAATCCACTCGCCCACGTAACGCTCCCGCCGGGCTCGGGCCGAGCGGAGCAGGTCGAGGCAGATCCGGCTGGCCACGGTGGTCAGCCAGGCCCCGGGCGACTCGATGGCGTCCTGCTGCGCCGGGCGACATGGCGTACAGCGGGCGTAGGTCTCCTGGACGGCGTCTTCGGCCTCGGCCAGGGAGCCGAGCAGCCGGTAGGCCAGGTTGAGCAGCTGACGCCGCTCGCCCATGACCGTGCTCAAGCCCGGGTCGGGTGCGCCCGGTCTTTCACCTGCTGGGGTGCTCATCGTCACAGGCCTTCCTGATCGCCTGTGCCTCCATTCGACGAGATAGCGCGCCACAGTGTCGGGCCTCACACTCCGGTGGGCCGCCTCGTCGAGGTGATCAGACGACAAGGAGGCAACCATGCAGCATCATCGGGGCAACTGGCCCCACCCGCGCTGCCGGATTGCTGACCGACGGGACCCTGGCCGGGTCATGGGTCCTGGACCCGCGCGCGTCCAGCGTCCAGCTGAAGGCCAAGGTCATGGGCCTGATCACCGTCAACGGCGGGTTCAGCGAGGTCACCGGGCCGGCACCGTGCAGCCGGACGGCATGGTCCGCGGCCAGCTCACGGTGGGCACGGCGTCCATCGACACCAGGAACACCCGGCGCGACTCCACCTGCGGTCGGCCGATTTCTTCGACAGTGACAACAGCCCGGACATCACCTTCGCCGCCACCGGCAGTCCGGCCCCATGGCCAGGGCGTGGTCGTGACCGGCGCGCTGACCATCCGCGGCCAAACCCGGCCGCTGTCCATCGAAACCACGGTCTCCGTCCGCGGCGACGGCGAGATCGTTCTCGACGCCACAGTCCAGATCAACCGGGCCGACTTCGGGATCACCTGGAACGCGCTCGGCCTGACCTCGATGAAGACCACCGTCACCATCCACGCCACGTTCGTCCGGGGGTGAGCGCGATGAGCGACCTGCAGACCATCGCCGACCGGGTCGAGATCGAGGCGCTGCGGGGCGAGTTCACCGACGCGGTCATGATGCGCGACTACGACCGGGCCGCATCGCTGTTCACCCCGGATGGCGCGCTGCGGATGCCCAACATCCCGGCCGAGCTGACCGGGCCGGACGAAATCCGGGCCTGGGGGACACGGGTGCCGGAGTTCGTGGATTTCCTGGTCCAGAACACGCACCCGGGCACGATCCAGCTGGACGGCGACTGCGCGTCCGGGCGGGCCTACATGCAGGAGCTGATCCGCACCCGCGACGGCCGCTCGGAAGTGAACTACGCCATCTACCACGACCGCTACCAGCGCACTGGTGACGGCTGGAAGTTCACCGAGCGGGTCTACGAGGTCCGGTACCACGACACCACCCCGCTAGCCGGATCGCCGCCCCACCCGGGCCGCTGATGGCCGATCGCCCGGCGTGGCCCGCGGCAGCACCGCGTGCACCAGCAGGCCAGCGGCGAGGGCCCAGAAGGCGGCGCCGACGCCGAGGAAGGTCAGGCCGGACGCGGCGACCACGAACGTGATCGCCGCGGCCTCGCGGCCCTGCGGCGGCCGACAGCGCGCCGGCGAGGGACGAGGACAGCGTGCCGAGGAGCGCGAGGCCGGCCACCGCGCCGACCACGTCGGCCGGTGCGACGCTGACGAACATCGTGAGGCCGGTGGAGGCCACGGCGAGCACGAGGTAGGCCCAGCCGGCGGTCCAGGACGCCAGCCAGCGCCGGCGCGGATCGGGATCCGCGTCCGGGGACGCGGCCATCGAGGCGGTGATCGCGGCGAGGTTGATGGCGTGCCCGCCGGCCAGCGCGCCGGCGGCGGTGCCGATGCCGGTGACGGCCATCGTCTCGCGCCACGGCACCTGATAGCCGTAGGAGGACATGATCGCGACGCCGGGCACGTTCTGCCCGGCCATCGTGACCACGTACAGCGGGAGCGCCAGGCCGAGCAGGCTCGCCCAGGTGAGGGTGGGCGTCGTCCAGACCAGGTGCGGGAGGAGCGCCCCGTGCAGGCCGCCGCGGCCGGCGACGTCGATGCCGACGACCACCAGGGTGACGGCGAACGCCGCGGGAACGGCCCACTTGCGGGCCACCCGGAGCATGACGGCCCAGGTCAGCACGATCGGCCCGACCTCCCACGGATGGGCGGCGAAGCCGTGCACCGGCACCAGGCACAGCTCAAGCACGACCCCGGCCAGCATCGCCTGCGCGATCGGGGCCGGGATCGCCGAGATGAGGCCGCCGAGCCGGGGCCACAGGCCGGTGACGATGATGAGCGCGCCGACGACGAGGAAGGCGCCGACGGCCGCGGGCCAGCCGCCGTGCACGACGCCGGTGCTGGCCAGCAGCGCCGCGCCGGGAGTGGACCAGGCCAGCGTGAGCGGGATCCGGTGGCGCCGGGCCAGCCACAGCATGCCGAGCGCCTGGGTCGCGCAGACCGCGAGGAGGCCGGAAGCCGCTTCGGCGGGCGAGGCGCCGACCGCGCGCAGGCCGGCGAGGACGACGGCGAAGGAACTGGTGAATCCGACCAGCGCGGTCAGAATGCCGGCGAGGACCGGGCGGCCGACTGGCCGGGACAGGCTGGCTGCTGGCCACGGCCGCGCTGGGCTCGGCCCGACGGCTCGGATCAGCCGGGATGCTCGCGCGCGCCCGCGGACGCACCTCCGTTGTTCCATATACAGAACAATAGGCGATGTTCTGTATACGGAACACAGGTACCTAGACTCGGGGCTGTGGAGGACTGGCACACTCGTGGGCGAGCGGCTGCGCGCGGAGCGGCGGGAGCGCGGCCTGTCCGTCGGCGCGCTGGCGGAGGCGGCCGGCGTGGGCAAGGGGTCGCTGTCGGAGATCGAGAACGGGGCCCGCAACCCGACGCTGAGCACGCTTTACGCCCTCGCGGGCACGCTCGGCGTGCCGCTGGCGACCCTGATCGCGGACCGGGCCGGCGCGCGGGTCACCTCGCCGGGGGTCGAGGCGCGACTGCTCGACGTGACCCACGACGGCGGGCAGACGGTGGAGGTCTACCGGCTGCATTGAGCCGGCGTGCACTACCGCTCCCCCGCCCACGGCCCCGGCGTCGTCGAGCACATGCTGGTGACCGCGGGCCGGGCCCGCGGGCCGCCTCGGCGAGGAGACCGAGATCGGCGCCGGCCAGGCGGCGCAGTGGGTCAGCGACGTCGTCCACACCTATACCGCGCTCGGTGGCCCCGGTGGAGTCCGTGCTGGTCATTCGGTCCCCCGAGAGCGAGCCTGCCGCGGTCGCCCGGCCGTGTAGTCGAGGTAAGTCGAAGTGGGCGGGCGCTGGCCGCGGGGACGCAGGCGCCGCCAGAGGCGAGATGGCCCGGAAAAGGGTAACGGCGCCACCGCCCGCACACGGGGTGCGGCGGCGACGCCGTTAAAGATAAAGAAGACTCGGGGCGAAATTACTCGGCCGGCTGGAGAACGCCCTCGACCTCAAGGTCCAGGTTGACCTTGTCGCTGACCACGGCGCCGTTGGTACCGGGGATGACGCCGTTGAAGCTCACGCCGAAGTCCTTGCGGCTGATCTCGCCCTTGGCCGAGAAGCCGGCCCGCGTGCCGCCGTAAGCGTCCGGGCCGAAGCCGTTGATCTCCAGGGACAGCGTGACTGGGCGGGTGACTTCCTTGATGGTCAGGTTGCCATCGATGAAGTACTCGCCGCCGTCCCGGCGCACGCCAGTGGACTGGAAGGTGATGTGCGGGTGCTTCTCGACGGCCAGGAAGTCCTCGCTGCGGACGTGGTTGTCGCGGTCGGTCTGGCTGGTGTTGATCGAGGCGGCGTCGATGGTGGCGTTCACGCTCGACTCGACCTCGGTCGGGCCGGTGACGAAGGTGCCCTCGACCTTCTCGAACTTGCCGCGTACCTTGCTGACCATCATGTGCCGGACGCTGAAGCCGACCTCGGAGTGGATCGGGTCGATCGCCCACGTACCGGCGATGTAACCGGGAACCTCAGTAGCAGCGGTGCTCATGGCCTCTCCTTAAATTCGCTCTCGCGTACATGCCATAGTTCTCGTGCGTGCTTAGGTTCTCAATAGTAACCGCTGTATTTGAAACGTCAAGTTCTTTCCTTGAATATTCAACTTTCCAGCTAAAGCCTGTATCCTGGTTACATGGCAGTTACCAGGACGAGTGGCACATCAGGGGCCGGCGACCCCGTCGCGCGCCCGCCGCTCACCGACTGCCGCGCCCGTGACGTCCTCAACCGGGTCGGGGACAAGTGGTCGGTGTTCGTCATCGACCGGCTCGGCCAGGGCAGCCAGCGGTTCAACGAGCTGCGCCGCAACATCGACGGGATCACCGGGCGGATGCTGACCGTGACGCTGCGCGGGCTGGAGCGCGACGGGCTGGTGGCCCGGACCGTCCACCCGGTCATCCCGCCCCGGGTCGACTACGCACTGACCCCGATGGGCAGCACGCTGCTGGAGACGATCGAGCAGCTGGTGGACTGGGCCGACAGCCACACCGAGGACATCTACGCCGCCCGCAGCAGCTATGACGCCCGGCGCACCCCGGACGAGCCCTGCACCGCGGACGAGACCGCCTGCCCGGGCGACGAAGTGGCCTGTGAGGGTTAGACGAAGCCGCGTGTACGGCTAGAGGAAAGCCGCCGGTGACGGGCTAGAGGCCGTGGAAATCGGGGTGGTCTCCGCGCCACCAGAGCAGATCGGCCTTGCCGATGATGGTGGAGCCCTTGACCGGGCCCCAGTAGCGGCTGTCGCAGGAGATCTGGCGGTTGTCGCCCAGCACGTAGAAGTCGCCGGCCGGGACCCGGTAGGGCGAGGTGGCGCTGGCCCCGGGGATGGCCAGACCGAGCGGGTCGAGGGTCGGCAGGTAGCTTTCGGCCAGCTTGCGGCCGTCGACGTAGACGGAGTCGCCGGAGGAGTAGATGGTCTGGCCCGGCAGCGCGATCACCCGCTTGACCAGGTCGGTGTTTTCCGGGCCGCTGCAGTTGGTGTCGGCCGCCGGGTGCTTGAACACCACGATGTCGCCCGCCCGCACGTCGTGCCAGTCGAAGAAGGCCTTCTGGACCAGGATGCGGTCGCCCACCTCCAGCGTCGGCACCATCGAGGTGCTGGGGATGCTGAACGGCTGGAACACCAGCGTCCGCAGGCCGGCGGCCAGCAGCACGGCGACGACCAGCACCGTGATCCATTCCGCCGCGGCGCGGCCGCGATGCGCCCTGGGTCTGGCGGGGCCGGTCGGGGCCGCTGAGGTCGGCGGAGCGTCCCGGGTGGTGTCGGCGGGGCCGCTTTCGCGGTCGGCAGCGCTGGTCATCACTCTCCGCAGGGTTGCGGCCGGTGCTCGCGGCCCGGCTCTCCGCGGAACATACCAGCGGCCACGGGGTGAGTGAAGCCGGTTACACCGCGTGTGACCCCGATCGCGATCGGGGTCACTGGGACGCTAGCGGCATAACGGGATGACGAGCAGGATGGTGCTCATGAGCGCACAACTGGACGTACTGACCGCGGGCTACGCCGCGATCCCCCGGGTGGCGAGCACGGTGGTGCTGATCCGCGACGGTGACGCGGTGATCGTCGTCGACCCCGGCATGGTGGAGGACCGGTCCCGGATCCTGGGCCCGCTGGCCGACCTGGGCGTGGACCCGGCCGATGTCACTGACGTGGTGTTCAGCCATCACCATCCAGACCACACGGTCAACGCGGCGCTGTTCCCGCAGGTCCGGATCCACGACTTCTGGGCCATCTACGAGCGCGACTCGTGGACCAGCCGGCCCGCGGACGGCTTCAAGCTGGCCCCGTCGGTGACGCTCATGACCACACCCGGGCACACCGCGCAGGACATCACCACGCTGGCCGCGACCGATCGCGGCCTGATCGCCTGCACCCACGTGTGGTGGACCGCGGACGGCCCGGACGTCGACCCGCTGGGCGAAAACCAGACCGAGCTGGAACGGTCCCGGGCCCAGCTGCTGGAACGCGGACCCGCCCTGATCGTCCCCGGGCACGGCGAGCCGTTCTCGCCCCCGCTGCGCCGGGGCTAGCTCGCGGGCCGGGCTTCGGGCAGGACCTCGGGCAGGACCTCGGGCAGGACCTCGGGCAGGCCGAACGCCCCGAACAGCTCGGGGCCGAACGTGGTCGTCTCGGCGACCTGGTCACCGTCGGTCCGCAGCACGTCCAGCTTGAACGCCCGGAACACGCTGTCGCCGGGGCGGCGCAGGTAGCAGGCGGCGGCCGGCCGCCGGTTGGCCGCGGTCGGGCGGACCCGCCACTCCCCCATCCCGCCGTCGGCCGGTGGCCCGAATGCCCGGTGCAGCAGCGGCTCCATGGCCGTGCGGCCCCGGAACACCATCGGCTGCGGAGGCATGGTGGCCACGATGTCGGCCCGCATCATGGCCCGGGCCGCCGCGGCGTCGCCCTGCTCGTGGGCGTCGATGAACCGGCGCAGGACGTCCTGCTCCGCCGCGGACAGCGGGGCGGCCGTCCACTGGCTGCGGTCGCGGGGCAGCCGTTCCCGCAGCACGGCGCGGGCCCGCTGCAGTGCGCTGTTCACCGCGGCCGTGCTGGTGGCCAGGGTGTCGGCCGCCTCGGCCGCGGTCCAGCCCAGGCCGGCGCACAGCACCAGCGCGGCGCGCTGCCGGGGCGGCAAGGCCTGGATGGCGGTGATGAAGGCCAGCTCGATGGTCTCCCGGGCGATCGTGGCCGACTCCGGGCCTCCGGCCTGGTCCGGAATCTGGTCGAGCAGCGCGTCCGGGTAGGGCTGCAGCCACGGGACCTCGGCTGGGGTACCGCCGGCTAGCACCCGCCGGCGGCGGCTGCGGATCACGTCGGTGCAGGCGTTGGTGGCGATCCGGTACAGCCAGGCCCGCAGGTTCGAGCCTGGCTCGTGCTGGTCGCGGTGCCGCCACGCCCGCAGGAACGTCTCCTGGACAAGATCCTCGGCGTCGGTGAAGGAGCCCAGCATCCGGTAGCAGTGCACGTGAAGCTCGCGGCGGTGCCGTTCCAGCAACGAGTCGAAGTCCGTTTCCATCGTCATGACCCATCTAACGACGCTGGCCGCCACCGGTCATCGGTCTTCCGGTTACAAAGCTGCCTGCCGCAGACATCGAGCAGATCGCCCAGGAATCCCGGGAGGGCGTCACCGACGAGTTCGGCGTCCACCAGGTCGAGCTCTACCACAACGCCGACGGCAAGGTGTACTGCCTGCTGGACGGGCCGGACGAGGAGGCCATCCGCAAGCACCACGAGGCGATCGGCGTCCCGTGCGGCGACGTCCACCGGGTCGACGGGATCAGCTAGGAGCCCCTCGCTAGGGGGTACTGCGCTCCCGGTCCTCGTGGCTGAGGTCGACGATGCAGAACCGGTTGCCGTCCGGGTCGGCCAGCACCACGAAGTCGGGGTCGTCGGGATAGTTGTCCCAGACCACCCGCTCGGCCCCGATCGAGACCATCCGGTCCACCTCGGCCTGCTGTTCGGCGGCATCGGCCACGTGCAGGTCGAGGTGGAGCCGCGGGTAGTCCTGCGGCTGGGTCGCGCTGCGCTGCAGCGCGATCCGGGTGCCGGAGGCGCCACCCGGCGGCTCCAGCACGGTCGACCAGCCCCCGAAGCCGTCCTGGCGCAGGTCATAACCCAGCGCCGCGCGCCAGAACACCTGGGCCCGCGGCATGTCGGTGGTGCCCAGCACCACCACCCCGATCGTCAGCACCCCCCGATTGTGCCCTTTCCTGACGGTTAGGGTGACCTGGTGGGGGCGGACGGTACCGGCGCAGGGCCGGACGGGCATGGTTTCTCCCCGGCGCTGACCAGTTTCGTGGGCCGGGCCGGGGCGGTCCGTGACGTCGCGGACCTGCTGGACACCGGCCGTCTGGTGACCGTGCTCGGCCCCGGCGGTGTGGGCAAAACCCGGCTGGTGGGCGAGGTGGCGAGGCGGGTGGCCGCCCGCTACGCGGATGGGGTCTGGCTGGCCGAACTGGCCGCCGTCACCGACCCGGGCCGGGTGCCGGCCGCGGTGGCCGCGGCCCTGGGCGTGCCCGACCGGCCCGGGATCGGCGTGACCGACACGCTGACCGCAGCGCTGGCCCGGCAGCAGCTGCTGATCGTGCTGGACAACTGCGAGCAGGTCATCGCGGCCGTGGCCGAACTGTGCGGGACGCTGCTGCCGGCCGCCGACGACGTACGGGTCCTGGCCACCAGCCGGGAGCCGGTCGGGCTGGCGGGCGAGACCCGGTACCGGCTGGCCCCGCTGGCGGTGCCGGAGCCGGGCCGGGAGGCCGATGGGTCGGAGGCCATGGCGCTGTTCCGCGACCGGGCCCGGCAGGCCGATCCGCGGTTCCGGCTGGATCGCGAATCCAGTCCCATGGTCGCGCGGCTGGTGCGCCGGCTGGACGGGCTGCCCCTGGCCCTGGAGCTGGCCGCGGCCCGGGTCGATTCGCTCGGCCTGCCCCAGTTGCTGGATCGCCTGGACGCGCGGCTCAGCCTGCTGACCGGCGCCGACCGGCGGGCCGCGGCCCGCCATCAGTCGCTGGCGGCCACGGTCGACTGGAGCTATCAGCTGCTGACCGAGGCCGAGCAGCGGGTCTTCCGCCAGCTCTCGGTGTTCCCGGGGCCGTTCACCCTGGACGGGGCCGAGGCGGTGGCCGGGACCGCGCGCCGGGCTGGCCGTGCTGCGCCTGGTGGACTGCTCGCTGGTGGCGCCGCCGTCAGCCGGCCGGGACGGCCGGTCCCGCTACCTGCTGCTGGACACCCTGCGGGCCTATGGGGCCGGCCAGCTGGACGACGCGAGTGAGCAGCCCGCGGCCCAGGCCGCGCTGGCCCGGTACGCCGTCGGCTTGGCCGAGCAGGCCGCCGCGGCCATGCGGACCAGCCCCGGGGAGCCAGCCGCCGTACGCTGGCTGGACACCGAAGACGCCACCCTCCGGCGAGCCCTGGACTGGGCGCTGGGCCACGCCCCCGACATCGCCGTCCGGCTCGTGGTCGCCCTGGGTCCCTGGTGGTACATCCGCGGGCAGCTGGCCGGCGTCCTCCCGCTGCTGCAGAGCCGCCGCCGCACACGCCGAGGCGCCCGGTGACCGGTGGTGCGCGGTTCAGTACTGGCTCGGGCAGGCCGGCTACATCAGCGGCGATTTCACCCTCGCCCGGGACTCATACAGCGCGGTCATCGAGGCCGCCGCCGAGCGGACTCCGTGGCCGCTGCTTGGCCGACGCGCTGGCCGGCCGGGCGGTCACCCTGGCCAACACCAACCAATTCGGCGCGGGTCTCGACGATGCCCGCCGGGCCGTCGCTGTCGCACGGGAGCTCGGTCACCAGGCCGGCGAGGCCCTGGCCCTGACCATTCTCAGCTTCATCACCTACTTCGCGGGCGACATGGAGACGGCGCTGGCCCTGGTACGGCAGGCCACGCGGTATCGACCCCGCCGTCATCCCAGGCTGGATCGCCCGGTGGGCCCGCTTGTTCCTGTCGATGTTCCTGACCGAGACCGGTGACTGGCCGGAGGCCGAGAACCGCTGCGCGGACAGCCTGGCGCGGGCACGCGAGGCCGACGACCTGCGCTAGCGAGGCGTTCTGCCTCGGCCTGATGACCGACCTGGACACGCGCACGGGCCGGATCGCGGACGCCGGCCGCCACCTGCGGGAGTCACTGGAGCTGTCCACCCGGATCGGCGATCCGTTCGGCCTGCTCAACGACCTGGACCGCGCCGGGTTGCTGTGCGTCGCCACCCGGCGCTGGGCCGAGGCCATCACGCTGTGGGCCGCCTTCGCGGCGCGGGCCCGCGACGACGACGTGGGCGATGTGCCGTACGATGCGCGGCGCCGGGAGGAAGCGTCCCGGCAGGCCCGGGCGGCGCTGGGCCCGGCCGCCACCCGCGCCGCTGAACAGCGCGGCGAGGCCATGACCCTGGCCACGGCGATCGAACTAGCCGCCATGATCACCGTCACCGAGCCACCGGACTCCGCTGCGGGCGGCGGGCCAGGTGGTGGGCCGGCGAGCCGGCTCAGCCCGCGGGAACAGGAACTGGTCACGCTGGTCGCCCGCGGCCGCACTGACGCCCAGATCGCGGCGGAGCTGTTCATCAGCGTGCGCACGGTCCGTTCCCACCTGGACCGGATCCGGGACAAGACCGGCTACCGGCGGCGGGCCGATCTCACCCGGCTGGCCCTGGCGGAGGGTCTGGTCTAGCGGTCGCTTTACCCCTGGGGCGGCGGTTTTACCCCGGGGGCGGGGGCCGCGGGGAAGGGGTAATACGACCCCTGCCGGGCGAGGGGGGCCCGCGGCGAAGCTGAACCTGTCACGCGGTGGCCGGGCTGGCCGGCTGGCGCCAGAGCAGACAGGAGACCATCATGAACACATCCTCACCTCAGCACCGCACCATCCCCGCCACCCTGGCCCGGAAGGCCGCCTTGCGTACCCGCCGGGCCGTGGGGCTCGTCATCGCCGCGACCGTCGGCCTGCTGAGCCTGGGCGCGGGTGCGCCGGCTTTCGCGATGACGGTCGCGCCCGGCGGCGGGGCTGCGGCCGGGTCGGCGCTCGCGGCCCCCACGGTCCAGGTGATCAGCGTTGGCCTCGCGACCTGGCAGGTCGCGCTGATCGCGGCCGGGGCCGCCCTGCTCGGTGCGGCCGTCGTCCTGCTGGCGGCGCGGCTGCGCCCGGCTCACCGGTCCGTCACGACCCCGGCCGCCTGACGTGCCGCACATCGACCGCCGGTCCCGGCCGCCGACTCGCCCACCCCGTACGGGCGAGAGGCGGCCGGACCGGTGCAGCTACGATTCGGGCGCCGGGCGGGGTGGCTCGGGCTGGCTGCTGGCGCAGGTGATGAGCTCGGGGGTGAAGACGAAGCGGCGGTGCTCGTGCTCGGCCGGGGCGTCGGCTTCTTCCAGGAGGAGCTGGGCGGCGGTCTGGCCGAGCTCGTACTTAGGCTGGCGGATCGAGGTCAGGGGCACGGCGGAGTCGGCGGCGAAGTCGATGTCGTCGTAGCCGACGATGGCCAGATCTCCCGGGACCTGGGCGCCGAGCTGGCTCAGGCGGCGGAGCAGGCCCAGGGCCAGCAAGTCGTTGGTGCAGAACGCGGCCGTGGGCACGCCGGGGCCGTACGGGCCGGGGGCACGGATCTTGTCGGCGGCCTCGGCGCCGCAGAGGGTGTTCATGGCCAGCACGGAGATCTCGGTCAGCACGGCAGCCGGGTCCAGGCCGGCCCGGATCACCGCGTGGTAGGCACCGCGCCGGCGGTCGGCGCACTGGCGGATGGCCAGCGGCCCGTTGACCACGGCGATCCGCCGGTGGCCGAGGGCCAGCAGGTGGGCGACGGCCAGTTCGCCGCCGCGCCGGTCGTCCACGGCCACCGAGCAGTGACCGGGTGGGCCGGGCCGGTCCAGCAGGACCACGGGGGTGCCGCGGTCGCGAATGCCCTTGATGGCCGGGGCGCTGCCGTGCACCGGGGTGATCAGGATGCCGCGGGCGACCTCGGTGAAGAACGGGTTCCGCACGTCCAGCACGACCAGGCCGAGACAGCTCCCCCGGCCCGCGCGCAGCTGGCGGGCCGACGCGTCGGGGATGAAGCCGAGCTGCTCCATGGCCGCTTCGACCCGGGCCCGGGTCTGCGGGCGCACCAGCTCCGGGTGGTTGAGCACGTTCGAGACCGTGCCGACCGCCACTCCGGCCAGGCTGGCCACGTCCTTCATGCCGGCCGCCATCAAGTCCTCCCTGGTCAAGTGTTCCAGAGGGCCCATGCTCCGGATCGACCAGCCCGCTCCAGGGTGCCCTGGCCCGGGAATCGATATATTGTAACGATTCAAACCCGCCCCCGGGCGGCTGCATTGACAGCGTTACGGGACAGCCTTCAGACTTTAAGGCAAAGTTTGAAACGTTCCATCCGGATCGTACGCACGCCGGCCAGCCGGGAAGCTGAGGAGAGACGCTCATGACCGATGCCAGCACCGCGGTCCCGGCGCTGATCGAGCGCAGTAACCGGCTCGGCGCCGACCCGCGGAACACCAACTACGCGGGCGGCAACACCTCGGCCAAGGCGCAGGCCACCGACCCGGTCACCGGCCACCCGGTCGAGCTGATGTGGGTCAAGGGCTCCGGCGGCGACCTGGGCACGCTGACCGAGACCGGTCTGGCCGTGCTGCGGGTGGACCGGCTGCGGGCCCTGGTGGACGTGTACCCCGGGGTGGAGCACGAGGACGACATGGTGGCCGCGTTCGACTACTGCCTGCACGGCCGGGGGGGCGCGGCGCCGTCGATCGACACCGCCATGCACGGCCTGGTAGACGCGGACAACGTCGACCACCTGCACCCGGACGCCGGGATCGCGTTCGCCACCGCGGCCGACGGTGAGGCGCTGACCAAGGCCTGTTTCGGCGACCGGGTGGTGTGGGTGCCGTGGCGGCGGCCCGGGTTCCAGCTCGGGCTGGACATCGCGGCCGTGCAGCGGGAACACCCCGATGCCATCGGGGTCATCCTGGGCGGCCACGGCATCACCGCCTGGGGCGACACCAGCGACGAATGCGAGGCCCGCTCGCTGGAGATCATCCGCACCGCCCAGGCCTACCTCGACTCCCAGGGCCGGCCGGAGCCGTTCGGACCGGTTATCGCGGGCTACGAACCGCTGCCCGCGCAGGAGCGGCGGGCCCGGGCGGCGGAGCTGGCCCCGGTCATCCGCGGCCTGGCCTCGGCCGACCGGCCGCAGGTGGGCCACTTCACCGACAGTGATGTGGTGCTGGACTTCATCGCGCGGAGCAGGCACCCGGAGCTGGCCGCGCGGGGCACGTCCTGCCCGGACCATTTCCTGCGGACCAAGGTCCGGCCGCTGGTGCTGGACCTGCCCCCGTCCGCGCCGCTGGGCGCGGTGATCACCCGGCTGGGCGAGCTGCACGCGGCCTACCGGGAGGACTACCGGGCCTACTACGAGCGGCACGCGGACCCGTCGTCGCCGCCGATGCGGGGCGCGGACCCGGCCATCGTGCTGGTGCCCGGGGTCGGGATGTTCAGCTACGGCGCGGACAAGCAGACGGCCCGGGTAGCGGGTGAGTTCTACGTCAACGCGATCAACGTGATCCGCGGCGCGGAGGCCATCTCGTCCTACCGGCCCATCGACGAGGCCGAGAAGTTCCGCATCGAGTACTGGGAACTGGAGGAAGCCAAGCTGCGGCGGCGGCCCAAGCCCAGGCCCCTGGCCACCCGGATCGCGCTGGTCACCGGGGGCGGATCCGGGATCGGCCGGGCCATCGCCCAACGGCTGGCGGGCGAGGGCGCCTGCGTAGTGGTGGCCGACCGGGACGGTGGCGCGGCGGCGGAGGTGGCGGCCGGGATCGGCTCGGCCGACGCGGCGGCGGCGGTCACGGTCGACGTGACCAGCGAGGACGGCATCGCGGCGGCGGTGCACGCGGCGGTGCTGGCCTTCGGCGGGCTGGACCTGGTGGTCAACAACGCCGGGCTGTCGATCTCCAAGCCGCTGCTGCAGACGACCGCAGCGGACTGGGACGTCCAGCACGATGTGATGGCGCGCGGCTCGTTCCTGGTCTCCCGGGAGGCGGCGCGGGTGATGATCGCCCAGGAGCTGGGGGGCGACATCGTCTACGTGGTGAGCAAGAACTCGGTCGTGGCCGGGCCGAACAACCTCGGCTACGGGGCGGCCAAGGCCGACCAGGCCCACCAGGTCCGGCTGCTCGCGGCCGAGCTGGGCCCGCACGGCATCCGGGTCAACGGGATCAACCCCGACGCGGTGGTGCGCGGCTCGGGGATCTTCGCCGGGGGCTGGGGGGCGCAGCGGGCCGCGGTGTACGGGGTGCCCGAGTCCGAGCTCGGCGCCTACTACGCCAAGCGCACGCTGCTGGGGCAGGAGGTGCTGCCCGAGCACGTGGCCGCGGCGGTGGTGGCGCTGACCGCCGGGGAGCTGTCGCTGACCACGGGCCTGCACGTGCCGGTGGACGCCGGCGTGGCGGCCGGGTTCCTGCGCTGAGGCTCGCATGGCTGACGTGACAGATGTGGCTAGAGAGACTGACGTGACTGGAGAGACTGCTGGCTCCGGGGGAATTTTTGTCGCGGCGGCGGATCTGGGGGCGTCGAGCGGGCGGGTGATGCTGGCCCGGGTCGGGCCCGGGCAGCTGAGCCTGGACGAGGTGCACCGGTTCCCGAACGAGCCGGTCCGGGTGGACGGGACGCTGCACTGGGACATCCTGGCCCTGTACCGCGAACTGCTGGACGGCATCGCGGTGGCGGCACGGCGGGCCGCGGACGCCGGCCACGAGCTGGCCAGCGTGGGGATCGACTCCTGGGGCGTCGACTACGGGCTGCTGGACTCCTCCGGCGCGTTGCTGGGCAACCCCGTGCACTACCGCGACGACCGGACCGCGGGGATGGCGGACAAGATATCGGCCCGGGTCAGCCAGGCCGAGCTGTACGCGGTGACCGGGATCCAGCACCTGCCGTTCAACACGATCTACCAGCTCGCGGCGGCGGCCGGCAGCCCGCAGCTGGACGCGGCCCGGACGCTGCTGCTGATCCCGGACCTGCTGGCCTACTGGCTGACCGGGGTGGCCGGAGCCGAACGCACGAACGCGTCGACGACCCAGCTGTACGACGCGCGCCGCGGCGAGTGGGCCCGGGAGCTGGTCGAACGGGCCGGGATCCCGTGGTCCCTGCTCCCGCCGCTGCGCTCCCCCGGCGACGTGATCGGCCCGGTCCAGCCGGGGGTGAGCAAGAACGCGGCCCAGCTGGGCGGATTGCCGGTGATCGCGGTCGGCTCGCACGACACCGCGTCGGCGGTGGCCGCGGTGCCCGCGTCCGGCCGGGATTTCGTCTACATCTCCAGCGGCACCTGGTCGCTGGTGGGGATGGAGCTGGACGCGCCGGTGCTGACCGAGGCCAGCCGCCGGGCCGGGTTCACCAACGAGGCCGGGCTGGACGGCCGGATCCGGTACCTGCACAACGTGACCGGCCTGTGGCTGCTGCAGGAGTCGCTGCGGGGCTGGCGGACCGCGGGCCGGGCGGTGGAGCTCGGTGACCTGCTGGCCGAGGCGGCCGGGCTGGCCCCGCTGACCTCAGTGGTGGACACCGACGACCCGGTGTTCCTGCCGCCGGGGGACATGCCCGGCCGGCTGGCCGCGGCCTGCGCCCGGGCCGGGGATCCCGTCCCCGAGCGCCCGGCCGAGGTGACCCGCTGCATCCTGGACAGCCTGGCCCTGGCCTACCGGCGGACGATCATCGCGGCCCAGCAGCTGTCCGGGCGATCCGCCGACGTCATCCACATGGTCGGCGGCGGGGTGCGGAACCACCTGTTGTGCCAGCTGACGGCGGACGCCTGCGGCCTGCCGGTGATCGCCGGCCCGGTGGAGGCGGCCGCGCTGGGCAACGCGCTGGCCCAGGCGCGGGCCCTGGGCGCGGCCCCCGGAGACCTGGGGGGCCTGCGCGCCCTGGTGGCGGACACGCAGGAGCTGCGCCGGTTCGAACCCCGCGGGGATCAGCGGCCATGGGCGGCCGCGGCCCGGCGTCTCGGCGACCCCGGCTGAGCTCGCCCGCGGCAGGACGTTAGCCGCGGTAGGGGTGAACCGGCAGGCCGGCCACGCCCGGCTCGCACCTGAACACGCTGCCCGCTGCGGGTTCACGGCCCGGCGGCAAGCCCAGCGCGGAGGTCGTGATGTACAGGGTCCGCAGCCCAGGACCGCCGAACGTGCAGGCGGTCGGGCTGGAGACCGGGACTTCGATCTCGGCGGCCAGCGCACCGTCCGGCCGGTACCTGCGGACCGCGCCGCCGGCGTGCAGGGCCAGCCAGATGCCGCCTTCAGCGTCGACCGTCAGCCCGTCGGGAACGCCGTCCGACGGGGCGATCTCGGCCAGCGGGCGGCGGTGCGTGAACTCGCCCCGGGCCTGGTCGTAGTCGAACGCATCGATGCGCTGGGCCGCGGAATCGACGTAGTAGGCCGTGTGGCCGTCCGGGCTCCAGCCCAGACCGTTCGAGACGGTCACCTGGTCTAGGACCGCCTCGGGCCGTCCCCGGGACCCGAACCGGTACAGCCGCCCCGCCCCGGGCAGGCCGTCCGAGGCCAGGCTGCCGCAGAAGAACCGGCCGGTGGCGTCGCATGCGCCGTCGTTCATGCGGACGTCAGCGTCGGTCCACAATGGCTCGAGTGCGTCGATCTCGGTCAGGTCCGCGTCGCCGAACGCGAAGCCCCGCTCGATCGCGAGCACCCATCCCCCGCTCGCGCGAGGGCGCAGCGCGGCCGCCACCGCCCCGACGTGCCGCCGGGTGACCGTGCCATCGTGGTCCGCGAACAGCACGTCGCCGCGCAGCATGTCGACCAGGGCCAGGCGGCCGGAGCGGCCGTCCCAGACCGGTCCTTCGCCGTGCTGGCAGCAGGCATCGGTGAACTGGACCGGGGTGGTCATGTCAGGCCGCCCGGCGCTCAGAGGCCGGCCATGAACGCGAAGACGGCGTCGTTCTGGCCGGGCAGTGGCTCGTGCCCGAAGTCCGGGTAGATCCGTAGCTGCCTCGTGGACTCGATCTTGTTGTAGGTGGCGTACTGCGAGGACGGCGGGCAGATCCGGTCCTGCATCCCCACGGTGAAGAGCACCTCGGCCGTGATCCGGTCGGCCAGATGCTGGACGTCGATGTAGCCGAGCCGCTCGAAGGTGCGATCCGCGCGCTCGTGCAGCGGGTCGTGGCGGCGGAAGTAGGTGCCGATCTGCTCGTAAGCGCCCTCGTTGGCCAGATCCATCTCCCACACCCGCAGGTAGTCCGTCAGGAACGGGTAGGTGGCGGCGAGCCGGGCGACCCGCGGCTCAAGCGCGGCGCAGGCCAGGGCCAGGCCGCCGCCCTGCGAGGCCCCGGTGACTCCGACCCGGCCGGCGTCGACCTCGGGCATGGCCATGACGATGCGGGCGAGCTGGGCGCAGTCCAGGAAGATGTGGCGGTACAGCAGATTGCCCGGCTCGTCGTCCAGGCCGCGGATGATGTGACCGCCGAGCGTCGTGCCGTCGGTGACTCCGGCGTCCTGCGAGGTGCCGCCTTGCCCGCGGACGTCCAGCGCGGCCACGCAGTAGCCCTGAGCCGCGTAGGGCAGCTTGTCGAACCAGTCGCCGCTGCTGGCCCCGTAGCCGTGGAACATCAGCACGGCCGGGCGGCCCGAGCCAGCACCGCGGGGGCGGACGTACTTGGCGTGCAGCCGGGCCCCACGCACTCCGGTGAACGTGAGATCGAAGCACTCCATCCCGGCCGCCGGATGCGGATGGGTGACGAGGCTGACGGCCGGGTCGATCGCGTCCAGCTCGGCCAGGCCCTGCGCCCAGTAGCTGGTGTGATCATCTGGCCGGGGATTGCGGCCGCGGTAGCCGGGGAGCTGGCCGGCGGGGAGATCGAAACTCGTCACGGGGCCCGCCCCTCAGACCTGACCGACGGCTTGGCCGGCCGGGAAGTGTCGCATCGGATGGCCGCCGGTCTCGATCTGGCCGTGTTCGGCCAGCCACGCCACCGCCTCGTGCAGGGCGTCCAGCGAGCTGTAGCGCGGCGCGTAGCCGAGCACGCGCCGCGCCTTGGCCATGCTGATGCACGGGCTGTGGCGCAGGTGGTTCCAGGTGTGCTCCACGTCTTCGGGG
Source organism: uncultured Actinomycetes bacterium (assembly GCA_963833835.1). Taxonomy (GTDB): domain Bacteria; phylum Actinomycetota; class Actinomycetes; order Streptosporangiales; family Streptosporangiaceae; genus Bog-532. Next base: position 28,143 of record CAWHZI010000017.1, on the reverse strand, counting down.
TCGTGCTCCCGGCGCCAGGTCTCCCAGGGTTCGTAGCGCAAGCGGGGTTCCTGCCCGAACCAGAAGGCGACCGCCTCGGCGAAACCGCGCATGGTCAGGGCCTGTTCGGACACGACATGAAAGGCCTGGCCCACGGCCCGCGACGGCTGATCGAGCGCGAGCGTGAACGCCTGGGCCACGTCGTCGGCATGGACGTGGTGCAGGGTCTCCAGCCCGAGGTGAGGCAGGCTGACCTCCTCACCGCGGGCCAGGTCGCCGTAGATGTCGGGGCGGAAATAGCCAGCCGGGTTGACCGGCAGCCAGCCCGGGCCGACGACGTGCCCGGGATGCAGGACGGTGGCCTGCAGCCGTCCCTGGGCCGCCTCGGTGAGCAGGAACTCCTCGACGGCCGCCTTGTGGACGCCGTACTCCAGGATCGGGCGCCGCGGAGCGTCCTCGGTGACGGGCACCGCGGTCGCCGGGCCGAGGACCCAGATCGTGCCGCAGTGCAGCAGGTAGGCCGGCGACCCGCGCAGCGCCGCGGCCAGCTGCGTGGCCGAGGCCATCGTGTAGCACAGCAGGTCGACCACGGCGTCGGGCCGCAAACCCGCGACGAGCTGGCCGAAGGTGCCCCGCTGCTCTTCCGCGTCCTTATCCAGGACCAGCTGCTCGACCGCGGCCCAGCTGTCGTCGACCAGATAGGGCGGGGACTGGCCGCGGGAAATCGACACCACGTCATGTCCGGCCCGCACCAGCCGGGGCACCAGGTAACTGCCGATATGCCCGGTCCCGCCAATCACCACGACTCGCACCTGGCGTTCTCCTGTCTCGTAGACGACCGTGGGCCAGATTAAGTCGCTTGGGCGCCGGCTTTGATGGCGGGCCAGACGGCTTGGGCCAGCAGGCGCATGGTTTCCTCGTCCGCGCTGTCGATGCCGGCGATGAAGTACTGGACACCGGCATCAGCCAGGCCCTGGTAGTGCCCGATCGCCTCGGCCGGGGTGGCGAACACGTGCCGGACCGTCAGATGCGGATCCGGGATCCGCTGCGCCGCCTGCTTGCGGGCCAGTTGCTGCCCATCTTCGGCCAGCACCAGCAGCGGGGTGAAATGAGACCGCAGCACCGACCCGAACGGCCGCCCCGCGGCAGCACAGTAATCACGCAGGACCCCGTACTTACGGGCCACATCACCGACGTCGAACGCCGACCCGGCCCACTCATGCGGGGCGAAATTACTCACATCAGCCAGCTCCGCGACCTGCCGCAGCGTGGTCTTTTCCCCGCCCCCGCCGATCAGCACCGGCACATGCGGCTCCTGCACCGGCCCCGGCCGCAACCCCGCACCATCAAGGTGACCGCCAGCCACCGCACTGGTGACCTTCTCACCGCCCCACAGGGCCTGCACCACCCGGACCGTCTCCGCCATCGCCGCCTGCCGCACCCCCACCCGCCCGAACGCCACACCCAGCTCGGTGAACTCGGGCACATCATCACCGATCCCCACCCCGAGCACCAGCCGCCCGCCACTGACCCGGTCCACATCCGCGGCCTGCCGGGCCAGCATGAACGCACTGCGGTAATAAATACAGCTGACCATCGAGATCAGCCGGATCCGCTCCGTGGAGGCGGCCAGCGCGCTCATCAGCGTCCAGCACTCCATCAGCCGGTTCGGATGATCAAACAGGGCACACGAGTCATAACCGAGCCGCTCCGCCTCGGTGGCGAACCGCAGATGCTCCGGCCAGCCCTTCACGAAATTCCCGACCACCCCGAACCGGACCCGCCCCGCACCCTCAGCCACCCACGGATGAACCAGCCTGCCCTGCGTCATGCCACTCCCGTCAGAAACGACCCCAGCCTGATCACTTAACGGCGCCGGCGGTCAGGCCACGGACGATATTCCGGCTCACGATCATGTAGAGCACTACCGGCACCAGGGAGAAGACGACCGCGGCGGCCTGCAACTGGTAGAGCTGGATGTCTTCCTCGCTGATGAAGGTCGAGATGCCCAGGCCGGCCGTGTACAGGCCGCGGTTCGTGATGAAGGCCGACGCGAACACGTAGTCATTCCAACTCACGAAGAACGCCACGACCAGAACCGCCACCAGGGCGGGCCGCGACAGCGGGACCAGAATGCGCAGCAGGACGCCGATACGGCCGGTACCGTCCACGATCGCGGCTTCGACGATTTCACCGGGAACACTGTCGAAGGCGGACTTGAGGATCCAGCAGCCGAGCGGGACGGTGAAGGCCGCGTAGACCGCCGACAGCGCGAACAAGTTATTGGTCCAGTCCAGCGCCCGGTAGAACTGCAGCTCGGGTACGACGATCATGGCCCCGGGCATGATCTGGGTGAACAGCAGCAAGAATCCGAAGACGCCACTCCCCCGCCACCTAAGGCGGGACAGAAGGTACCCGCCCGGTACCGCCAATACCACGGTAATCGCCACCGCCAGCACCGATACGAGGAAGGAATGGGCCAGCCAGGTCACGATCGGCTGCTGCTTGAAGAGGGACGTCAGCGCGCCGAGGTTGAAGCCGTGCAGGAAGAACGGTGGCGGGTAGGTCAGGCTGTACTTCTCGGGCTGGAAGGTACTGAGAACCATCCAGTAGACCGGGAAGAGGACGACTACGCAGACGATCACGACCAGCGCGTACCGGCCGATTCGCCGGGCCAGGCGGGACAGCGAGGGCTTCCGGCGCCCGGGGCCGACCAGCGGGGCCGGTTCTGCGGTGCTTCCTATCGCCACTGAGGTCTCCCGTCCACTCTCAGATCTCGGATCCGGCCGACATCCGGGACCGTGCCACCCGGCGTTCGAAGATGACGAAGAGCAGGGTTCCGGCCAGGGCTAGGGCCAGGCCGACGACGGCAACGGCGCTGGCGTAGTTGTAATTGAAGTCCTGGAAGGCCTCGTTGTAGATGAGCACGGAGAGGGTCGACGTGGACGTTCCCGGGCCACCGCCAGTCGACAGATAGATCAGCGAAAACTGCTGGAACGAGAAGATAAAGGCCAGCACCGAGAGGAACGCCAGCGTAGGAACCAGGCTGGGGAAGGTAATGGCCCTGAACCGCTGGAATGGCCCCGCGCCGTCGACCCGCGCGGCCTCGTACAGATCGTCAGGAATCCCCTGCAATGAGGACAGAATGATGAGCCCGAAGAACGGGAACCCCTTCCAGCCCACCATGATCACGATGGCCACGAACGCCAGCGTCGGCGAGGTCAGCCACTTGATGTCGTGGTGGACGCCGGGGATCCACGCGGCCACCCGGTTCAGCACGCCGAAGTTGGGGTCCAGCATGACCGTGAACGTCAGGACCGTGGGCACGTCGGGCAGCGCCCACGGCAGAGCCAGGGCCGCCCGGAAAAAGGAGCGGCCCTTGAAGTTCCAGTTCATGAGCAGCGCGACCAGCAGGCCGAGGCCGAGCCAGATGATCACCATCGACAGGGTGAACTCCAGCGTGGTCCGGACCGACCCCCAGAAGAAGGCGTCGTGCGCCATCTGGTCGAAATTGTGCAGGCCGACGTACTTGGTCATCCCAAACGAGGTGTTCTGGAAGGCCAGCAGGAACCCGCGCACGATCGGGTAGAGCACGAAGACGGTCTCGAAGATCAGGATCGGTGCCAGCAGGCCGTACGGCAGGGCCGCACCGCCGGTGACGGTGCGGCCCGCGCGGCTGGCCCGGCGCCCTCGGCGGGGGCTAGGAGCGACGACGGTCTGGGTGGCGCTGGCCCGCGCTCCGCTGGCACTGGCAATGTCGTGAGTCAATTCTCGTTTCCCAACCCTCCGCGTCAGCTGTAGCGGGCGCGGTGCCAGGACCCAGGGCACGGCCCCGGCACCGCGCCGGACTCAGAGCAGGTGCGCCAGTTGCTGAGTCGCCTGCGACTGAGCGGTCTTCATCGCCTCCGCTACCGTGACCGAGCCGGATATCGCCGACGACATATTCGACATGACGATGTTGGACAGTTCAGAGAAGGCAAAGACGTAATTCCCGAAGAGCTCGCCTTCTCCGACGAAGTCGCCTTCCAGGAAGCCCGACGCCCACGGCTGGGCCTGGAGGAACGGCTCATACTTGGGCTCGAACTGCGCGAAGTTGCTGTACGGAATGATCGGATAACCGTTGGTGGTGTTGACGTAGAAAAGGTTCTTCGGCGTCACAATCCACTTGGTGAGTTCCATGGCCGCATCGACGTTCGGCGACGACTTGAGCACGATCAGGGGATGCAGCCGGGCTGCGGCCTTCTTGCCGGGGAACGGGAATGGCGCGCTCTTCATGTTCGGGTACAGCTTCGGCGCAAGCGTCTTCAGCGTGCCCATGCCCGCCGCGACCTGAGGCCACAGCGGGGTCCGGTCGCCGTAGATCAGTTTTAGCAGCGCGGTCTCCGAGGTGCCGGCCAGGCCGCTCGCGTTGAGCAGGTCCAGCCAGTACTGCATGCCCTTGATCACCGGGTCGGACTCCAGCATCAGCGTGTTGCCCTTGGCCCACACCCCGCCGTAGGCCAGCGGGAAGTTCTGGAGCTGGTTGAACCAGGCCAGACCGGAGGCCACTGTGTTGAACAAGGCGGTGCCGAACTGCTGCGGCTTGTGAGTGAGGGTCTTGGTGTTGGCCAGCCAGGCGTCCAGGTCGGCCGGCGGCTCGGATATCCCGGCGGCAGACAAGATCCGCTCGTCGTAGACCAGGGCGAATGAGACGTCGATGACGCCCAGCCCGTACAGGTTGCCGTTCGATTCGAACGAGGAGTGGGCCGAGATGGGCTTCAGGCCCAGCGAGTTCGTGATCGACTGCAGCGGCACGCCGAGGTTGTACTTGAGGATCAGCGTGGTGGCCAGCTCGGGCGTGCACATGATGACGTCGGCGTCGATCTTGCCCGCCTGAGCCTGGGTGATGACGTCGGCCGTGTACGTCTCGGCCGAGAACCCGGTCCAGGTGACGTCGATGTTCGGGTGCGCCGCCTTGAAATCGTCCACGACCTTGAACCAGGCCCCGCGCTCGGCCGGCAGGAACTGCTCCCACGACATCAGGCGCAGGGTGGTCTTACCGCCCGACTTACTCGTGCTGGGGGCCGAACTCGATGATGAGGACGAGCAGCCGGCGACCGCGGCCGCGGCCAGGCCAGCCCCTGCTGAAAGAAGTTTCCGGCGGCTGAAGTCCAGGCGCTGGATCGCCCCGCCCGCCGTTGCCTCATCCGGCTTCCGCAGTGCCATGTCGTGTCTCCCTTGACCCGATCGTTTAAGTCCAGCAAATCCTCGTTCTGCGATTTTTTTGGATGCTCGTCAAGCCGGTGAGATGGGCGACGCCGAACCCCCGGATGGAGGGAAAAAGGGCAGCAGTTAAGGGGGGCGACAGGCCATCACCGCGACGCGGGGCTCAGTTTTACATGGCATGCTTGATATAGCAATACCTCAGATATCATATGCCAGGTAACGAACTAGTAACGGAAAACGGCCGTCGACCAGCCGGTCAGATCTACTGGCGGAGCCGGTCAGGACCGTGATCGGCGAGGGCGTCCGCAACGGCGCGCACCGACGGCGACCAGCGGGGTCCGGCGCCGGCGATCGGCGACCAGCTCAGTGATGAGCCCAAGAGGAATCCGGCGCGGCGCGGGTGATCCCCCTTCCGTGCGGACACGGAAGGGGCGTAAATTTTAGCATATGATATTTTCTCGATTGTTATCTGTTATCAGTGAAGTAAGCGATTCAGCAGGCAGAGGACACGGTGGCGACCGCGACTGAGAACATCTCCCTGGCCCGGCTCGAAGCCTTGTGTGAGCAGGCGTTCCGCCGGGCCGGCCTGAGCCACGCGGACGCCGCGACCGGTGCCGCCGTGCTGAGCACCACCGACGCCTGGGGCGTGTTCACCCACGGCAGCAAGGCCCTGCGGGGCTACCTCAAGCGGCTGCTCGCGGGTGGGCTGCGGGCGGACGGCAAGCCGGCCCTAGCCGCCGACGGGCCTTCGTGGGGCCTGGTCGACGGTGACTCCTCGCTCGGCATGGTGACGTCGGTCTTCGCCATGGAGCTGGCGGTCGCCAAGGCGCGGGAGACCGGGACGGCCTACGTCGGCGTGCGTAACAGCTGCCATTTCGGCGCCGCCGGCTACTACGCCGCCCTCGCGGCCCGGGCCGGTCTGGTCGGGCTGGCCATGGCGAACGACATCCCGTCGGTGGCGGCGCCCGGCTCACGCGGGGCGATCACCGGCAGCAATCCCTTCGCGTACGCCGTCCCGGCCGGGCGGCACGATCCCCTGCTGCTGGACATGTCGGTGGCGACCGTGGCCGGCGGCAAGGTCTTCGCGGCCCGGGAGCGCGGTGAGTCCATTCCTCCCGGCTGGCTGATTGATGATCGGGGGCGGCCCACCGACGCCGCGGAGCTGTATCCCGGACACGCCACGCTCACGCCCGCGGCCCGGCACAAGGGATACGGGCTTGCTCTGCTGGTCGAGAGCCTGTCCGGTGCCCTCACAGGGGCCGCCATGACCTGGGAGGTGCGCAGCTGGATGGGTGATGATCCGGCGCAGCCAACGGGACACGGCGCGGCGTTCCTGGCCATCGACCCGCGGGCCATCGCGCCGGACCTGCCCGCCCGGGTTGACCGCCTGATCGACGAGATCCGCGCTGCTCCCCGCGCTGACGGTGTAGAGCGGATCTACGTCCCGGGCGAGATGGAATGGGCCCGACAGGCCGCCGCCCGCGAACACGGCATCGAACTGCCCGCGGACGTCATCGCCAGCCTGCGTGAGGGAGCCGCCCTGGTGGGGCTCGATCTCAACGATTACCTGCGCAAACCCACGACCGAGCAGGAGCAAGCATGAAGGTAACCGGAATCCGGACCATCAGGCTGCCTGAGCATCCGCAGATGCTCTGGCTGCAGGTACTGACCGACGAAGGCGTCACCGGCCTGGGCGAGACCTGCCTCGGGCCGGCCACCGTGGAGGCTCACCTGCACGAGACCGTCGCGCCATACCTGATCGGCCAGGACCCCGGCCGGATCGCCGCGCACCGCCGCGGCCTCTACGACGTGTTCGTCGGCTATGAGGGCACCGGGGCCGAAACCCGCGGCAACTCCGCCACCGACGTCGCCCTGTGGGACATTGCCGGGCAGGCGGCCGGCCTGCCGGTCACGGACCTGCTCGGCGGCCGGACCCGGGACTCCATCCGGATCTACAACACCTGTGCGGGCTCTCGCTACGGCCGGGGCAACCAGGGCGCGCTCAAGGCCTCGGACCGGGCCACGGCCGGGGATCGCGGCCTGCCCCAGGATGAACCGCTGGGGCCGTATGAGGATCTTCAGGCCGCCATCGAGCGACCAGGCGAGCTCGCGACCGACCTACTGGCCCATGGCATCAGCGGCATGAAGATCTGGCCCTTTGACCAGTACGCGGCGGCCACCGGAGGCCATGACATCCGCCCGGAAGACCTGCGCGCGGGCGTCCGCACGATCGAGCAGATCCGAGAGGCCGTGGGTGATGCGATGGATATCCACCTCGAGCTGCACGCGGTCTGGCACCTGCCCGCGGCCGTGCGGATCGCCAAGGCGGTCGAGTCCCTGAACCCGTACTGGTACGAGGACGCGGTCAAGGCCCACGACCTGGACGCCGCGGCCCGGTTCGCGAGCGCGACCAGCGTGCCCGCGGCGATGGGCGAGACGCTGGCCGGACGGTGGACCTTCCGCCGCCTCATGGAGGCCGGCGCCGCGCGGATCATCATGTTCGACATCGGCTGGGTGGGCGGCCTCAGCGAGGCCAGCGCGATCGCCGCGCTGGCCGAGTCGTACGAGCTCCCGATCGCACCGCACGACTGCACCGGGCCGGTCGTGCTGACCGCGTCCACCCACCTGGCCACCAGCGCGCCGAACGCCATGGTGCAGGAGACCGTGCGGGCCTACTACCTGGGCTGGTACGGCGACATCGTCACCACGCTGCCCACCATCGACGGCGGGCGTATCGCACCGCCCCCCGGGCCCGGCCTGGGCACCGCACTGCGGCCTGAGCTGCTGTCCCGGCCCGACGCCCACATCCGCATGACCACCGCGGCCGACCTGGGCTGACGGTACCGGGCCTAAGCTGAGACGGCGACGACTACCAGTCGACGCTGGCGGCCGCGTTCATGGCCAGGTTGCCGCCGTCGACCGGGAGCATGATGCCGGTGACCATGGACGCCGCCGCCGAGGCCAGGAACAGCACCGGCCCGACGATCTCGGGCGGCTCACCCAGCCGCCCGAGCGGAATGCCGCTGATCACGCGGTTCACCAGCCCGGAATGGGCGGGATCGGCGATCTGGCCTGCCCACCAGTCGTTGATGAACTGGCAGGGCAGTACCGCGTTGACCCGGATGCCATGCTCGGCCCACACGTAGGCGTGCTCGCGGGTCAGCTGGACCACGCCGCCCTTGGCCGCGCTGTAGGCGAGGTTGCCCCGGCCCAGGGCGCTCACCCCGGCCGTCGAGGCGAAGTTCACGATGCTGCCGCCCTGGCCCGCGGCGATCATGCGGCCGGCGGCGGCCCGGGAGCACAGGAAGTAACTGGTGAGGTTGGAGGCCAGCGATTGGTTCCACTCGTCCAGTGGGTAGTCCTCGGCCAGGTGACGCTCCACCGGCGCCGAGATCGCGTTGACCAGCACGTCGACCGACCCGAAGGCCGCGTCGACCTCGGCGAACACCTGGTTGACGGCGGCCTCGGAGCTCAGGTCGGCCCCGAGCCCGGCGGCCCGGCCGCCCGTCTCGGTGATGGACTGGCTGACCTTCTCGGCGTTGGCCTGGCGCAGATCCACGACCACGACCGCAGCTCCGGCGGCAGCCAGCCCCCGGGCCACGACGGCACCGAGCGCACCTCCCCCGCCGGTGACGACGGCGGTCTTTCCGGACAGGTCGAACAACGCAGGTACATCGGTCACAAGGGCTCCATTGGCTGTGACTTCGGCCGGGGTCCGCTCGCGGGGTCAGTTCCGGGGTCAGTTCGCGGGGTCAAGGAAGGGCGCCACCAGTTCGTGGCGCAGCCGAGAGCTGTTCAGCTGGCCGATCTGGTCGCGGCAGGAACGGACGTGGCTGCGGCGCCGTCAGCGTCTCCGGTCTTGATGCGCTCGTAGCGGCCCACGGCCAGCTCGAGCATGAGATCGAAGGTGTCGCTGAAATTGTCAACGAACACCCGGTCATAGCGGAGGCCAGCGGGCCCGATCAGGACCGTGATGAAGCGGTCCAGCCGCGGGTACCCCACCGGAGCGAACAGCATCGCGTGGGTCGAGGAGGTCAGCCGCCGGAACGCCGGGCCGTCGTTCTTCACCCGCGCCCGCTTCATCTTCTTGATCACCTGGCCGAGCTCGGCCAGCTCCGGCCGGGTGATGCGCTCGACGACCAAGGGGAAGGCCGGCAACTCGATAGCGTCGATGAGAAACCGCTGCTCCTCCATCTCCAGGGTGGACAGCCAGCGCACCGTGGCGCCCCGGTAGGGCGTGATGTCCACCAGGCTGTCCGTCTCGAGCAAGGCGATAGCTTCGCGAATCGGGGTTTTGGACACGTTCAGCCGGGCGGCGAGATCGCTCTCCACCAGGCGGGCGCCAGGCGGGATCTCCAGTTCCACGATCATGTCGCGGATAGCCAGGTAGGCGGCTCGCTTGTACGTCGAGACCGACAAATTGACGACTTCACTGGTGATGATCCCCACGACCCTCTCAGGGCTTCCCCGCTTGAAAATGCCTGCTGTGGAGCCACGATCCGGGCTAGCCGGGGCTACGGCCGGACAGGTATCTCCTGGTCCGGCCGTATATCGCATATCGGTATCTCATATTCGATCTGCGCTGTCTAGCCCTTGTCAGTACTTCATATTTTAGAATATGTTGTACGAGACTTTCCCCCGCCCTTACCCAGTCCCGAGAGGGCAAGGTCTCGCCATGCATGAAGTCACGATCCCGGCGCTCGGGATGGCCATGACTGAAGCGGTCCTCATCCAGTGGCACAAGCATCCCGGCGACGCGGTGGCCGTTGGGGACGTGCTGGCCGAGATCGAGACCGACAAGTCGACGGTGGAACTGGAAAGCCCGGCCGACGGCACCCTCGGCCGGCATCTGGTGAGCGAGGGCGACGCCGTCCCGATCGGGGATGCGGTCGTGCGCATCCTGGCCCCGGATGAGACCGAGAGGCAAGGTGCCGGGCCAGAGCCGACCGCCGGAGCGGACGACGCCGCGCCCCATCCAGTGGCCGAACCGGGCCGGCGGCCCCGGCTGCCGCGGACGAGACGGGCCCGCCTACCCCGGCTGCCGCGGACGAGGCGGCCCGGGCTAATCCAGGCCCAGGGCGTCCCCCGCACGCACTGTCCCCGCGCCAGCGCCGCCTAGCCAGGCTGGCCGCCGAGCGTGGTGAGACCAGGCCGGCCGACGAGGCGCACCGCCCCGATGCGCCGTCCGACGTCAGCCGGGCCCGGCACGCGATCGCCCAGCGGGTGTCCCAATCCTGGCGGGAGATCCCGCACTTCGCCGTCCAACGGGAGATCGACGCCGCCGACAGCTCCGCCGTGCTGGCCACCCTGCGGGCCAGGGGCCTGGCCGCGACCTACACCGATCTGCTGCTCCGGGCGCTGGCCCGGGCGGTGCAAGACACCGCGGGCGGGCACGGCGACCTGGGCCTGGCTGTGGCCACGCCGGCCGGGGTGATGATGCCCGTGGTCGCGAGGATTCCCAGCCTGGAGCCAGCCGAACTCGTGGCGGCCCGCAGTGCCGCCGTCCGGCGCGGACGCGCGGGCCGGCTGAACAGCGCGGACCTCGCCACCGAACCAGTGGCGTCGCTGTCCAACCTGGGTTCCCGGGGCGTCGACGCCTTCACCGGAGTCATCGCGACCGGACAGCAGCTGCTGCTGACCGCAGGCCGGGTCCGGCCGCGCCCAGTCGCGATCGAAGGCGGTCTCGGCGTTCGGCCGACGCTGATCGCCACGCTCAACGTGGACCACCGCAGTTTCGACGGAGACCTGGCCGCGGACGTACTAGCGGCGTTCGACCGTGAGTTCGGCACCTTGCGCACCTGGATCGAGGGAGATCACAGATGACCGATCAGCGAACTGAGGTCCAGGACGCGGCGGTGGGCGCCGAGGCGTTGCGGGAGTGGCTCGGCCAGATGCTGATCATCCGGCGCTTCGAGACCGAGTCCGTCCGGCTCTCCTACGCGAACAAGATCCCGGGCGGGATCCACTCCTCCGAAGGCCAGGAGGCCGTGGCCGTCGGATCGATCCGCGCGCTCGGCCCGGCCGACGTGGTGGCGGGGACGCACCGCAGCCATCATCACGCCCTGGCCAAAGGCCTGCCGCCCCGGGAGGTGATGGCCGAGCTGTACGGCAAGGCCGACGGCTGTACCGGCGGCCGCGGCGGCAGCATGCACCTGGTCGACGTGAGCCGAAACTTCCTCGGCTCCAACGGCATCGTCGGCGCCGGCCTGGGCGTCGCGATGGGGACGGCCCTGGCCATGCACCTGCAGAAACGGTCGGCCGTGGCCGTCGGCTACGTCGGGGACGGCGGGGCCAACACCGGCCGGACCTGGGAGTTCGTCAACCTGGCCGCGCTGTGGAAGCTGCCTTTCATCGCGATCTGCGAAAACAACCTCTATGCGGTGGAGACCCATATCAGCCATTCAATGGCGGGAGAGTCAATCGCCGGGCGGGCGGCCGGATTCGGGCTGCCGGCCGTAGCCGTCGACGGTCAGGACATCCTGGCCATGCACGCCGCCACCAGCGCGGCCCGCGAACGCGCCCTGGGCGGCGAGGGCCCCACGTTCATCGAGGCCCGCACCTACCGCTACGAGGGTCACAACGTGGGTGACGTGCAAAATTACCGCGAGCAGTCCGAGGTTTCGTCCTGGCGCGAGGCGCAGGACCCGATCGACCGGCTGCGGCGGCGGCTGACCGAGGACGGGGAGCTGGATGAGCCCGGATATGCCGTCCTGGAGCGGCAGGCGGACGAGGCCGTCGCGGACGCGATCGACTTCGCCGAACAGTCGCCGTGGCCAGATACCGGGACCGTGAACCGGTCCTGGCCGACGCCGCAGGTGATCGGAATGAACCAGTGAGCCCGCTGACCTATAGCCAGGCCTACCGGGCTGGGTTGTCCGAGGAGATGGCGGCGAACCCGGGCATCTTCATCATGGGCACGGACATCTATCTGCGCGGGGGGCATTTCGCGCAGGTGCAGGGCCTGGGTGAGACCTTTGGCGTCGACCGGGTGCGGGACGTGCCGATCTCCGAGGCCGCCATGGTGGCGGCCGGGGTGGGAGCGGCCATCCAGGGCATGCGGCCGGTGGTCGACCTCAACTTCCAGGAGTTCGCGTACGGCGCGATGGATGAGCTGTGCAACCAGGCAGCCAAGATCCACTACATGTTCGGCATCCCGGTGCCGGTGGTCATCCGGGCCACCAACGGCATCGCCTACGGTGGCGCGCAGCACAACACCGCCATCGAATCGTGGTTCGCTGAGATGCCCGGGTTCAACGTGGCGGTACCCGCCACGCCGGCGGATGCCAAGGGCTTGATCAAGACCGCACTGCACCTGGACGACCCGGTGCTCTTCCTCATGCACAAGATGCTGACCGGCCTGCGCGGCGAGACCGGCGGACCAGACGTACGGGTGCCGTTTGGCCGGGCCAGCGTCGTCCGCCCCGGTGAACAGGCCACGCTCATCGCGTACGGGGTGACCGTCCGCACCTGCCTCGAAGCGGCCGAACACCTCGCGACCGACGGAATCTCGGCCGAGGTCATCGACCTGCGCACGCTCTACCCCTTGGACGTTGACACCGTGGCGGCCTCGCTGCGCAAGACCGGCCGCGCGGTCATGGTCGACGAGAGCGCCGGGTACGGCGGGGTCAGCGCCGAGATCGCCGCCTCACTGCAGGAGGCTGCGTTCGACTACCTGGACGCCCCGATCCTGCGGGTGCACGCACCGCACTCACCCGTACCGCAGAGTCCGCCGCTGCTGGAGGCCTACCTGCCCGGCAGCAGCTCAGTCGAGCAGGCGGTACGGGCCCAGCTGGCCCGCGCCTAGGGCCGGGGCCCTGGAGGCCAGGGTGGGCCGGCAGGGCTAGCCGTCGGGTGATACCGCGCGCCGCGCGATCGCGTCCGGGGCCCCGGCGATGTCGGGGATAGTGCCCCGCCAGCTGACGTGCTGGTCCGGGCGGACCAGGACCAGCTCGCCGCCGAAGTGGGCGGCCCAGCCGGACCGGTGGGGCTGGTGAGGCTGGTGAGGCGCCTGGGGCTCAGGTTTGGGGGGCGGGTCGAGGTCGAGGACGCTTAGGGGCAGGCCAGCGGCGGCGGCCGCTTTGACCAGGGTGTCGTCGCGGGTGCCGCAGCGGATCAGCGTGAACTCCGGGCCCAGGTGGTCGTAGAGCGAGTCGCCGGGGCCGAGCCAGGCGTGCGGCAGCCGCTCCCCCGCGCCGGCGGCGACGATCGGCGAGCCGGCGTAGGTGTAGCTCAGGACCAGGTCCAGCCCGTGGAACTCGCGGTCCTTGGTCCGCTCGATGGCGGCCCGGGCCCCGGGCCGGGCGGCGGCGAACTCCTCGTCCGGGCCGGCCAGCCGGGGGTCGGCCAGCTCGGGCCCGAGGGTGGCCATGTTGCGGTGGGCCTCGGCGATCGTGTCCTGCGCCACCGGCCGCCGTTCGGCCTGGTAGGTGTCCAGCAGCGACCGGGGGGCCCAGCCGTGCAGCACGGCGGCCAGCTTCCAGCCCAGGTTGACCGCGTCCCCGATGCCGGTGTTGAACCCGTGGCCGCCGTAGGGCGGGTTCTGGTGGGCCGCGTCGCCCGCGATGAACAGGGCGCCGGACCCGTACCGGTCGGCCAGCTGCATGCGCGCGGTCCAGGCGTCCGTGGCCAGGACCTCGAACGGGACATCCGAGCCGGTCATGGCCCGGACGATGCCGGCCGCGTGGGCTTCACCGCTGGCCTGGCTGACCCCGTTGGCGATGCACCACCAGGTGCCGTCCAGGTCCAGGCGGCCCATCAGCCCGGCCTGGGCCGGGTTCAGCACCCAGTACTGCACCGCGGGCCCGTGCGGTACCAGCGCCGCCAGCGCCGGGGCGCGGAACGTGACGTTGACGTTGCGGCGGCCGTCCTCGCTGCCGTCGTACCGGCCGCCGATCGCGTCCCGGACCACACTGCGCGGCCCGTCGCAGCCGACCACGAAGTCCGCCGCCACCGTGACCGGCGCGTGCGCCGGGCCGCCGGCCAGCCCGATCGGCTCGGCCGTCACCAGGACCGAGCCTGACTCGCTGGAAACGTCGGGGACCGCCCCGGTCACCCGCCATCCGGTGATCAGCTCGATGTCCGGGTCGGCCGCGGCCACCTCGCGCAGCAACTGTTCCACCACCGGCTGCGGCGCCTGCTGACCGGGCTCGGCGACCCGGTCGCTGCCCGCCAGCCCCAGCCCGAAGGCGTCGTGGAAGCGGTACACCTCGCGCCCGGTGAGCGTGGTGCAGAACACGATGTCGGACGACCAGCCGACCTTGAGCGGCGACCGGTCCCGCAGCTCGTCGGCCAGCCCCCAGCGGCGGAAATGCTCCATGGTCCGGGCGGACACGGTCTTGGCCCGGGGCCGCAGCCAGGCCACCTCCGGACGCGGCTCGATCACCGCGCTGCGGATCCCGTGCCGGCTCAGCTCCATCGCGGTGGCCAGCCCCACCGGCCCGCCGCCCGCGATGAGGACCGGGACCTCGGCCGGCGGACGGGCGGCGACGGTCATCCGGCCCGGCCCCGGGGCGACGACCCGCCGGCCAGCCAGGCCGCGCCGTCGGCGTAGAGCCGCTCGACTTCGGGACCGCGCAGGCCGGGCATGTCCGGCTTGACCGCGAAGCCGAGCTGGGTCTGCAGGTAGGCCAGATGCTGGTAGCCGGCCGGGAACCGGCCCAGCAGGTCCGGGTCCAGGGTCAGCGACGCGGCCGGGTCCACCGGGTCCAGCCGGTCCTTTTCGTAGGTGGGCTGACGGAGCACGATGGCCCAGCGGCCGTCACGGGCCTCAAAGAAGTCGTAGAAGCGGCCGATGCAGGCCACGTCGCACAGCACGCCGTGCACCGGCGCCCGCTGCATGATCGTCATCTTGGTCTGTGCGACGGCGCGGGTGCCCGCGACCACGACGTGGCTGCCGCCCAGGAAGTGCAGGATGTTCACGCCCGCGTCCCAGCCGTCCCGGCTGGCCTGGATGAACCTGGCCGCCGGGCCCTGGAACCAGGTGGCCATCATGTAGCCGTCGTCGTGCCAGGTGGCACCGAACGTGTCCCAGTCCCCCGAGTCACGGGCGACCACCCAAGTCTCCACCACCTCGCGGATGGCGAGCCGATCGGCGAGTCCGGAATCCACGGTCTCTTCCTACCATCAGGAGGCTGAAGTCCGAACTTACAGAAACTTATCCAGAAAAAATATGCTGTAGTACGGTTGCAGTTCGGCCTGGGTAGTGTCCGCCGTGTGCCGATTCGTTTACCGTTGTGCCATGCGGGACAGTGAGGTTGTCGCGTCCATCGTGGCGCGCGACCCGCGGGGGCTGGCCGAGGCGTACGACAGGTACGCGGCCAGAATATTCAGCTTCTGCCGGTCGCAACTGGGGGAGCCAGCCGATGTGGCTGGCGCCGTGCAAGACACGTTCGTCATCGCCGCGTCGGCGGTGTCCGAACTCTACGATCCAAATCGGCTCCGGCCCTGGCTGTACGCGGTGGCCCGGAACGAGTGCCACCGGCGGCTGCGCACCGGAGCCCGGCCGGCGGCCACCCAGGAATCGGACGGCCCGGACGGGGCGGCCGTCGACGTCTACGACGACGCCAGGGTCCAGCCGCTGGACCTGGTGCGGGCCGCGGTCGTCGGCCTGAGCCCCGATGACCAGGAGGTCATCGAGCTCAGCCTGCGGCACCAGCTGACTGGCCCCGACCTGGCCGACGTGCTCGGGATGCCCCGCGACTACGCGGACGGGCTGGTGTCCCGGGCCCGCGCCCACCTGGACACCGCGCTCGGCGCGCTGGTGGTAGCCAGGGTCGGGCGTAAGGCCTGCCCGGACCTGGAGAGCCTGGTCACCGGCGCGGACGGTACGACCAGCGTGCGGATGCGCCAGCAGGTGACCGCGCACATCGAGGGCTGCCCGGTGTGCGGCCGGCGCAAGCGCCAGGTGCTGGGACCGGTGCTGAAGCTCGGCTTCGCACCGCTCGCGCCGATCCCGTCCGAGCTCAGGGACCAGGTACTGGACCTGGCCACCGACCCCGCCCCAGGCACCGCGGCCGAGCGCGATGCGATCTGCGGGCGCGTGGGAGCGTTCGGGGCCTACGGGTTCCCGGAGGCGCAAGCCATTGAGGCCGGGTCCGATCCGTGGTGGCGGTTCGCGCCCAAGCCCCTGACCGCGATCGCGGGGGCGGCGGCCACCGCCGCCGTGGCCGCCGTGGCCGCGGTGGCGATCCTGGTCGTGCCGCAGAAGCCCCACCAGCCGGCCGCCCAGCCGGCCAACCTCAGCTCACCGGTCGCCCCGGCTGTCGCCGGCGGGCAGAGCGCCCCGGTCACGCCGGCCGCGGCCGCGCCGGGGTCGAAGGGGATATCGGCGGCCGGGACCCGCGGGAACGCCTCGACGGTACGCATCCAGAGCGGCGGCCGCCAGTTCCTCACGGCGGGCGGCGCCCTGACGCCGGCCGGCAGCCTGTACGCGGTGGGCGGCACCAAGAGCACCCACGTCGCGGTGGCTGCGGCCAGCCACCCGGCGACCCATCCGGCCACCCACGCCTCCAGCCCGGCCACCGGGACCAAGAAAACCTCGGCCCCGCCCACCAGCCCGGCGCCCGTGACCAGCACCAAACCGGCGCCGGTGACCAGCACGACGCCGCCCCCCACCAGCCCGGCGCCGGTGACCAGCACGACGCCTCCGGCCGACCCCCCGCCCAGCACGAGTCCCACGCCCTCGGACTCGCCGTCGGGGACCGAGCCGTCCATTGACGTGGCGGTGGGCTCGCTGCTCTCGATCGGCGTGCAACTCGGGGGCTAGCAGCTCAGGAACTAGCGGACGAGACAACCCCGGGCCACCGGGGAAGTCTGGCCCGTGGATGCCTCGTTAAAAATAATATCGAACATAATTTCGATTAACAACGTCGCAGCGTCCAGTAACTGTTGCCGGCCGGGCCGGACTGGTCAGGTGGGATCGGTCAGGCGGGCGGGGACGCCGCGCGCGGGAAGTGCGGCGGGGCAGGATCGCGGAGCACGGCGGTGATGTCGCCGCCGGGCAGCGCGGCCGCGTAGTACCAGCCCTGGGCCTGGTCGCAGCCGAGCGCGAACAGCTGGCGGGCCTGTTCGCTGGTCTCCACGCCTTCCACGGTCACGTCGAGGCCGAGCCGGTGGGCCAGGCCAGCCAGGGCCGCGATGACCGGTTCGTCGGTGGGGCCGTCGGGCCACAACTCCTTGATGAACGACGCGGACAGCTTGAGCGAACCGACCGGCAGACGCCGCAGGTAAGCCAGGTTGGAGTAACCCGAGCCGAAGTCGTCGGCGGCGATGCGGACCCCCATCGCGGACAGCTTCTGCAGCGTCTCCAGCGGGCGGCTGTCCGCCCCGACCAGAGCACTCTCGGTCAGCTCCAGCTGCAGCAGGCCCGGCGGCAGCCCGGTGGTGGCCATGATCCGGGCCACGTCGCCGACGAAGCCGGGATCGGTGGCCTGCTGAGCAGACAGGTTGACGCTGATGAACGGCGCGCCGTCCGGGCGCACCCGGTACCACTGCGCCGCCTGCGCGCACGCGGTCTCCATGACCCAGCGGCCGAGCGGGGTGATGGCCCCGCTGGACTCGGCCGGCTCGATGAACGCCTCCGGGGCCAGCACGCCGAGCGTCGGGTGGTCCCAGCGCAGCAGCGCCTCCACCCCGCGCAGCTCGCCGCCGGGCAGAGCGACGATCGGCTGGTACACCACGGTGAACTCGCCGGCCTCCAGGGCGGACCGCATCGAGGTGGTCAGGGCCATCCGCGCGCTGTCGGTGGCCTGCTGGGCCGCGTCGTAGACGGCCCAGCGCCCGGGACCCTCGACTTTGGCCCGGTAGAGCGCGCTGTCGGCGTCCTTCACCAGGTCCGCCGCCTGGGCCCCGGCCGCGGGTCGTTCCACGATGCCGACGCTGGCGGTCAGGCCGATCCGGTGCTGTCCGATCCGGAACGGGCGCTCAATCGAGGTGACTATCTCGCTGGCCAGCGCCACCATCGCGTCGATGCCGCCGGACGGCTCGATCAGCAGGACGAACTCGTCGCCGCCGACCCGGGCGACCAGGCCCCGGCCCGGCCCGACCCAGCCCTGCAGCCGCCGCGCCACCGCGACCAGCAGCTCATCCCCCACATCATGGCCGAAGGCGTCGTTGACCGAGGTGAAGCCGTCCAGGTCCAGGTAGCAGATGCCGATGCGGCCGGAGGTCGGGGCGGGCGGGGACTTTGTGGTCTTCGGGGCCTTCGAAGGGGTTGGGGCCGCTGGCGTGGCCGGGGCGACGACGGCGGCCAGCTGGTCCAGGAACAGCGCCCGGTTGGCCACCCCGGTCAGCGGGTCGTGCTGGGCCTGGTGCCGCAGTTCGGCCTGGAACCGGGCTTCCGCCCCGCGGCGGACCTCGTCCGCACTGCGCTGGGTATCGGCCCGCGTGCGGTCGCGCAGGGCGCGGACGTAACCCGCGGCCACGGCCTCCTGGACGGCCGCGACCCGGGCCGGGTCCGTGGCCAGCGTGGCATCGCCCATGCTCAGCTGGCGGGCGATGACGGTCAGGCTGCGGCCGAGCACGGCCGGGTCGACCAGGCTGGCGTCCACCAGGGCGGCGCCGATCTTGGCCGCCCGCTCGGGCTGGACCTGGGTGTCCCGCGCCACCGCCAGCGTGTCCGCGGCCAGAGCGGCCAGCAGCTCAGCAACCTCGCCCGGAGGCAGGGACACGTCGATCGCGCCGGTCAGGGCTGATGCCCAATCGGCCGCGAACAGGTCGCTGCGTTCGGCCGGGCTGCGCTCGTTCATGTCCGCTCCCGCCGCGGCCGGACTGTGGGCCCGTCCCGGCACGATCACCACTCGGTGTAAGACTTACTGCGGACGTAATAGTAACTTCTGCCCCAAAGCGGGACAGGGTTAAGTGTTATTGATCAAGTCCCGATGACCCGGACTTGACCGTTAGGTGGGGAGTACCTCCCGCGTCGGGCAGCCGGGGGCTGCTGGGTGGCGAGGCGGCCGGGTGGGACGCTGGGGCGGCGGGAGCATCGAGTCGGCCGGAGGGGCAAGTTGGCTGGAGCGCTGCGGGTGAGCAGCCGGAACGCCCGGTTCCAGGAGTGGCAGGCGCTGCTGGGCAACCGGCGCAAGCGGCGGCAGGCGGGCGAGTTCATGGTGCAGGGCGTCCGGCCGATCACGCTGGCGCTGGAGCACGGATGGCCGGTGCGGGCGCTGATCTACGACGTGGACCGGCGGCTGTCGCGGTGGGCCGACTCGGTGCTGGAGTCCCCGGCGGCGGCCAGCGCCGAGCGGGTGGCGATGGCGGGCGAACTGGTCCGGGAGCTGGGCGAGAAGGACGAGGCCGCACCCGAGCTGGTCGCGGTGGTGGCCATGCCAGACGATGACTTCGGGCGGATCGGCGTGCGGGCGGACTTCCTGGGGGTGGCGTTCGACCGGCCGTCCAGCCCGGGCAACATCGGCACCGTGGTCCGGTCGGCGGACGCGTTCGGGGCGGCCGGGCTGATCGTGACCGGGCACGGGGCGGACCCCTACGATCCGCGGGCCGTGCGGGCCAGCACCGGGTCGCTGTTCGCGGTACCGGTGGTCCGGGCCGAGGGGCCGGCTGGGGTGCTGGAGTGGGTGGCCGGCCAGCGCCGGGCCGGGGTGCCGCTGACCGTGCTGGGCAGCGACGAGCACGGCCCGGTCGACGTGGCCGGGCACGACCTGACCGGGCCCACGCTGGTGGTGATCGGGAACGAGACCAGCGGGCTCAGCGAAGCGTGGCGAGCCGGCTGCGACGCGATCGCGCGGATCCCGATCAGCGGGTCGGCCAGCTCGCTCAACGCGGCCAGCGCCGCCACCGTGCTGCTGTACGAGGCGGCACGGCAGCGGGCCTGACCACGCGGGGCCGGGGCCTACTTGACGGCCATCTCGCCCAGCTCGGACCAGTCGTCCTGGTCCACGTTCTGGCTGATGATCTTGGGGGTGTGGACCAGGTGGGGCGGCAGCGTCTGCTGCGCCTCCTTGAAGTGGGCCGAATTGACGTGGGCGCCGCCCGCGTCACCGTCGCGGAACGCTTCGACCAGGACGTACTCGTTGGAGTCGTCCAGGCTGCGGGACCAGTCGAACCACAGGCAGCCCGGCTCTTTCCGGCAGGCCTGGGTGAAATCGTTGACGATTTCCGGCCACCGGTCGGCGTCTTCGGGACGCACCTGGAACTTTGCCGTGATGAAGATCATGAAGCCTCCTTGTCGGGTGCCGCCATCATGATCGCCTACCCGTGGGCTGGTGTTAAGCGACCGGGCGGTCACGGCGCATTTTGAGACAGGCCCGGAATACCGGAGGCTCCTCCGGGTTAGAAACCACGGACAGTAAACGTCAACACCGGGAAGAGACCTCATGACCCAGAAGACCTGGTTCATCACTGGCACCTCGCGCGGCTTCGGCCGTGAGTGGGCGATCGCAGCACTGGAGCGCGGCGACAAGGTGGCCGCGACGGCGCGCGACACATCCACGCTGGACGACCTGGTGGCCAAGTACGGGGACGCGCTGCTCCCGATCAAGCTGGACGTCACCGACCGAGCCGCGGCCTTCGCCGCGGTCAAGCAGGCCCAGGAGTACCTGGGGCGGCTCGACATCGTGATCAACAACGCCGGGTACGGGCACTTCGGCATGGTGGAGGAGCTGAGCGAGGAGGACGTTCGCGGCCAGCTGGAGACCAACCTGTTCGGGGCGCTGTGGGTGACGCAGGCGGCGCTGCCGTACCTGCGCGAGCAGGGCAGCGGCCACATCGTGCAGGTGTCGTCCATCGGCGGCATCTCCGCCTTCCTGAACGTGGGCGCGTACCACGCCTCCAAGTGGGGGCTGGAGGGCTTCAGCCAGGCGCTGGCCCAGGAGGTCAAGCCGTTCGGCATCAACGTCACGCTGATCGAGCCGGGCGGATACGACACCGACTGGGCGGGCCCGTCGTCCAAGACCTCGGCCCAGAACCCGGCCTACGACAAGGTGCGGGAGATGGCGGCCGAGCAGCGGGCCAAGCGGGTGGCCTCGCCGGGCGTGCCGTCGGCGACCCGGGAGGCGATCCTGCGCATCGTCGACGCCGAGACCCCGCCGCTACGGGTGTTCCTGGGCGAGGCGCCGCTGGGTATCGCGACCGCGGACTACGAGTCCCGGCTGGCGACCTGGCGCGAGTGGCAGCCGGTGTCGGTCGCGGCCCAGGGCTGACCGACGCGACAGTGGCTGGGCCCGGTCAGGTTTCCTCCGGGTCCAGCAACTTGTCGACCCGCGGTGGCGCGTAGGCGTGCAGCGCGGGCAGCAGGTCGTCCACCGCGGTCACGTTCGTGATCAGGTTCAGGTTCTCCGGCTTCATGAAGCCGTGGCGGACGGCCCCGCCCAGGAAGGCGTGGAAGGCGGCCCAGTAGCCGTTGACGTCCAGGGTGGCGATCGGCTTGCGGTGCAGGCCGAGCTGGGCCCAGGTGGTGATCTCGGTCAGCTCCTCCAGCGTGCCCATGCCCCCGGGCAGGGCCACGAAGGCGTCAGCCAGCTCGTACATCTTCTGCTTGCGCTCGTGCATCGAGCCCACTTCGACGAGCTCGGTCAGGTCTCGGTGCGCGATCTCCCGGCCGAACAGGTGTCGCGGGATCACCCCGATCACCTGGCCACCGGCCGCCAGCGCAGCGTCGGCCACCAGGCCCATCAGGCCGACCTCGGCGCCGCCGTAGACCAGGGTCAGGCCGTGGCCGGCCAGCAGCGCGCCCAGCGCCCGGGCGGCCTCGGCGAACTCGGGACCGGACCCGGTCGACGATCCGCAGTACACGCAGATACGGGAGAGGTTCACCCGCCACATGCTAGGCGGGGGCAGGTTGCCCGGGGAGACCGGACGCCGGGGCCAGCAGGCAGCGGGCGAGGCGGCTGTGCCAGGTCAGCAGCCGCGGCCCCGACCACACGCCGATCGCTACGATGGCCGCGCCGAGGAGCACCGATAGCCAGGCCGTGGTGGGGCCGGTGACGTGAATGAAGGCGTACCAGTTGCTTCCGCCGGCATCCGCGATCGGGGCCCACACGGCGGGCATGACCACCCCGAACAGCCCCCAGGCGATCAGGGCGGCCGGAGCCAGGGTGAGCAGCCAGCCCGCCACGCCGTCCACGGTCATCCACAGCAGATCCCGCCAGGTGGCCTGATCGGTCAGCAGCCAGGCCAAACGCCGCCACAAGCCAGGCCGGGCCGCATCGCCGGTGGGTTGCGGCCGGTACGGGACAGCGATGGACACCCCGGACCATTCCCCGGCCAGGCGCCTGATCCTGCTGGTCAGCCCCCGGCCGGCCAGCAAGGTATCGGGGATCAGGAGCAGGCCGAAGCCCAGTGCGGCGAAGGTCACCCCGATGGCCAGGGCGAACAGCACTCCGACCTCGGCCAGCATCAGGCCGGTTAGCGCAACTCCACGGCCGGCCGCGACCAGCCCCTCCCGAAGCTTTGGTCCACTGATCATCGCGGTTGCTCCTTCCTGTTTACGTTCCGTCAGCGAGTCTGCCGCCTCCGCAGCACGGGCACAGTGGGGGTAGCTCCCGAATGAGGGCGTTATCTTCAGGTGGGTTAGGGTCGGCGTGACATGACCACGGTGACCGAGCTCGACCTGCCGGCGTTCGACTACACCGCGCCGGACTTCGCCGCCGACCGCTACCACCACCAGCTGGCGCAGGTTCGCGCGCAGGGCTGGCTGGCCCGTTCTCCCCTGGCCTACCTGGTGCTGGACCGCGAGGCGGGCGAGTTCTTCCTCCGCTCACGGGCGGCCGCGTTCCCGGGCCGCCAGATCGCGGAGTTCTTCGGCATCACGTCCGGCCCGCTGTGGGACCACATCGACACCAACATCTTGAACCTGACCGGGGCTCAGCACCGGCGGCTGCGGGCGCTGGTCGGGCCGGCGTTCACCCCGCGCGCGGCCGACCGCTGGCGGCCGGTGATGCGGGACTTCCTGGCCCAGCTGTGGGACGCGGTGAGCCCGGCCACGGCGTGCGAGTTCATGGCCGCGGTGGCCCGGCCCTATCCGGCGCTGACGATCGCGGCCGTGCTCGGCGCGCCCGCGGCGGACGCGCCGCGGCTGCAGGAGTGGTCGAACCTGGTGCAGCGCCAGTTCGACATCGCGGCGCTGCAGTCCCAGGTGCCCGAGATCGAGCGGGCCGTGGCCGAGGTCAGCGCGTACGCGGCCGCGCTGCTGGACGAACGGCGGGAACAGCCACAGGACGACCTGGCCAGCGCGCTGCTGGTGGCCGAAGCGGACGGGGACGGGCGGCTCGGTCCCGGCGAGTGCGTGAACCTGGTGGTGAACGTGCTGGCGGGCGCGATCGACACCACGCAGAGCCAGCTCGGCCATGCGCTGCGGCTGTTCGCGGCGCACCCGGAGCAGTGGGCCCGGCTGGCGAGCGACCCCTCGCTGGTACCGGGGGCGGTCCAGGAGGTGCTGCGGTTCGAGCCGATCACCCCGTTCACCGCGCGGATCTGCCTGGAGGATATCGAGTACCGCGGCGTCACGTTCCCGGCCGGGACGATCGTGGCGGTGTGCGCCGAACGGGGCAACCGTGAGGCGGGCGGCGAGGAGTTCGACATCACCGCCGAACGCGACGCGGGGCTGCTGACGTTCGGGGCGGGGCCGCACTTCTGCCTGGGGATCAACCTGGCTCGGGCCGAGCTGGCGGAAGCGCTCACGTTCCTGGCCCCGCGGATGCCGGAGCTGGCCCTGGACGGGGAGCCGGAGCTGGGCGGCGTGGAGGGGATCTACGGCATCGACCGGCTGCCGCTGCGCTGGGCCGGGCGGGCCTGACGCACCTTCCATGACCCTGACCGACGCGCTCGTGCTGCTGGCGGCGGGCATCGCGGCCGGGCTCGCGAGCACCGTGTTCAGCCTGGCGTCGCTGGTGTCCTACCCGGTCCTGCTGGCCCTGGGCCTGCCGCCGCTGACCGCGAACGTGACCAACACCGTGTCGCTGGTCCTGACCGGCGCCGGTTCGGCCATCGGCTCCGGGCCGGAGCTGACCGGCCAGGGCGCCCGGGTCCGCCGGTTCGGCACGGTCACGGCGCTGGGCGGGGCGGCCGGCGCGGCCGCCCTGCTGCTCTCCCCCGCCCACAGCTTCGAGCTGGTGGTGCCGGTGCTAATCGCCGGGGCGGCGGTGCTGCTGCTGATCCAGCCGCGGGTGAAGAGCCTGTCGGCCCGGCCCGATGGCGAGCGCAGCATCCCGCTGACGATGGCCCTGTTCGCGGCGGCCATGTACGTGGGCTACTTCGGCGCGGGCGGCGGCGTGCTGCTGCTGGCCGTGCTCGGGATGATGATCGACGAGGCCCTGGCCCGGCTGAACGCGATCAAGAACGTGATCAGCGGGCTGGCCAACTTCGTGGCCGCCGTAGGGTTCGCGCTGTTCGCCCCGGTGCGCTGGTCGTTCGTGCTGCCGCTGGCCGCGGGCTTCCTGATCGGGGGGTGGACCGGGCCCAAGGTGGTCCGCCGGATGCCGCCGGAGGGACTGCGGGTGGTCGTCGCGCTGGCCGGGGTCGGGCTGGCGGTCAAGCTGGGCTGGAGCGCCTACCGGTTACTGGTTACTGGTTACCGGGGCCATTGCGTCATTTGAGCCATTGCCGATGGTCTTGGCTAATTAAAATCACTCCCAGGTGAGATTGCACAGGTCTACGCTATCCACATCAACAATGCGGAACGCATTACAGGAGTTCTGCTATGGCTGCGCTCGTCCTTATTGTCGTGATCTTGGGGGTCGGCTATTTCGTCTCCCTGCGTATCCACCCGCTCAGGCGCTGCCCGGTGTGCAAGAACACGCCAGGGCGGCACCACGGCGCCATCTATACCTACGGCTATCGGCCCTGCCGAGCCTGCGGCGGCAGGGGCCGGAAGGATCGCCTGGGCACCAAGATCTTTTTTGGTGGCACCAACGATTCCGGGTTTTGGGGTTAGAAATAAGCCGATTTGGCCAGACGCCGGCCGACGGCTAATAATCTGGGTGTAATTCCGGGCTTTTAGGTCAGAAAGAAACCAGCTTGAATTTCCGGGATATAACGGTAGGACCGTTATATCTCTACACCTCCCGCGCGGGGATGACGAATACCTTGCCGCTGACGCCATTTTCGACCGCCTCGTGCGCGGCGGCGACGTCGTCGAGCAGGTACCGGTGCGGGGTCAGCGGGGTCAGGGCCCCGTCTTCCAGTGCCGCGGTGATATCGGCCGCGCCCTGGGCGAGAGCGGCCGGCGGGACGCCGTACAGCAGCACGAACCGCAGCGTGACGTTGGCCGCCATGCAGGCGCGCACCGGCAGCACCGGGTCCTGGCCGTCGGCGGCATAGGTGACGATGACGGTCTCCGGGCCGGACAGGGCCAGGTCGGTGTCCAGGTTCGCGGTCAGCGCGACCTCGATGATCCGGTCCACCTTCTCGGCGAACGGCCGCACCTGCTCGGCCACGTCACCCTCGCGGTAGTTGACCACCAGGTCGGCCCCGGCCGCGCGGGCCTGTTCCGCCTTCTGCTCGTTGCTGACCGTGGTCACGACCCGGGCCCCGCCGCGCTTGGCCCACTCGATCGCGTAGTGCCCGACCGCGCCCGCCCCGCCCTGGACCAGCACGGTCTTCCCGGTCACCGGCCCGTCGGCGAAGACGCAGCGGTGCGCGGTCAGCGCGGGCACGCCCATGGTCGCGCCGAGTTCCATGCTCGCGCGGCTGGGCAGCGGTACGGCCAGGTCGGCCGGGACCACGGTCCATTCGGCCACCGTGCCCCAGCGCCGTCCGTGCGCGGCGAAGTACAGCCACACGCGCTGCCCCTTCCGCGCCGGGTCCACACCCTCGCCGACCTTGTCGATGACGCCGGCCCCGTCCTGGTGCGGGATCTGGAACCCGTCGATCGGGCGCGGCACGGCGCCGCTGCGCGCCTTGACGTCGGTCGGGTTGACCCCGGAGGCGTGCACCCGGACCCGGACCTCGCCGGGGCCCGGTTCGGGCCGCTCGGTGTCGGTCACGGTCAGCACGTCGCGCGCGGGGCCCGTCTTCTCATACCGTGCCGCTTTCACAGGTGTCCTCCCGGCGTCGTCGCTTGATCGGTCGCAGGTACATCTTCCACCGGCTTCGGATGGCTTCCACCGGCGGAGGCAGCCAGAGCGCCTCCACCGGCGGAGGCGGCCAGAGCGCGCCCGGTAGGATCACTGATCGTGGAACAGCGGGTTCTGGGCCGGACCAATCGGCCCGTTTCGGTAATCGGGCTCGGCACCTGGCAACTCGGGGCCGACTGGGGCGATGTCAGCGAGCGCGACGCGCTCGATGTGCTGCAGGCGGCGGTGGAGTCCGGGGTCACGTTCCTGGACACCGCCGACGTGTACGGGGACGGCCGCAGCGAGCGGATCATCGGCCGGTTCATCGCGGGCAACGCCGGGCAGGGCCTGACCGTAGCGACCAAGATGGGCCGCCGGGTCGACCAGGTACCGGAGAACTACACCCTGGAGAACTTCCGGGCGTGGACGGACCGGTCGCGGGTCAACCTGGGCGTGGACACGCTGGACCTCGTGCAGCTGCACTGCCCGCCAACGGCGGTGTTCGCCAGCGACCAGGTGTTCGACGCCCTGGACACCCTGGTCAGTGAGGAGCGCATCGCGGCCTACGGGGTCAGCGTGGAGACCACGGACCAGGCCCTGACCGCGATCGCGCGGCCCGGCACCGCCACCGTGCAGATCATCTTCAACGCGTTCCGGCGTAAGCCGCTGGACCGGGTGCTGCCGGCCGCGGCCGCGGCTGGGGTCGGGATCATCGCCCGGGTGCCGCTGGCGTCGGGCCTGCTGTCCGGGCGGTACACCCGGGACACCGAGTTCGCGGCCAACGATCACCGGAGTTTCAACCGCCACGGTGAGGCGTTCGACGTCGGCGAGACGTTCTCCGGCGTCGACTACGACGCCGGGGTGGAGGCGGCGCGGGAGTTCGCCGCGCTGGCACCGGCCGGAGCCACGGCCGCCCAGACCGTCCCCGCCCAGGTTGCACTGCGCTGGATCATCCAGCAGCCGGGCGTGACCACGGTCATCCCGGGGGCCAGCAACGTAGAGCAGGCCCGGCAGAACTCCGCCGCCGCCGACCTGCCACCCCTGGATCAGCCCACCCTGGACGCGGTCGAGAACCTGTACGACAAGTACTTCCGCGCGTCCGTCCACAGCCGCTGGTGACTTTGGTGACCTGGTGAGCGCGGACACCTGGGCCACGGTCGCGGATCTGGGCACCGCGCTGGGCACGCTGGTGCTGGCCCTGGCGACGTTCTCGGCGGTGCGGTCGGGCAACCGCACCGCCCGGGCGGCCGAGCAGTCGTTGCTGACCAGCCTGCGGCCGCTGCTGCTGCCGTCGCGGCTGAGCGACGAACCGCTCAAGGTGAACTTCGGCGACAACAAGTGGGTCCGGGTGCCGGGCGGGTCCGCGGTGGCCGAGATCGGAGGCGGGGACGGCCGACTGGGGCCCCGGGACAGCGTGATCTACTTTTCGGTGTCGCTGCGCAACGTGGGCAGCGGAATCGCCGTGCTGCACGGCTGGCGGCTGATCACCAACTTGGCACCGCAGCCCAACGAGCCGATGCCACCGCTGAGCGAGTTCGTTATGCAGACCCGGGACATGTACATCCCGGTGGGCGACGTCGGATTCTGGCAGGGGGCGATCCGGGACCTGGCCGACCCGCGCTACCCGGACGCCCGGAAGACGGTTGAGAACCGCGGCGATTGGATGGTCGACCTGCTGTACGGCGACCAGGAGGGTGGCCAGCGAGCCATCAGCCGGTTCCGGTGCCAGCCCCGGCCCTGGCCGGCGCAGCCGAGGGACGACGGCTCGCCGCCTGGGCCGGGTTCCAGCGGGCACAGTGACGATGGGCACGGTGACGACGACCTGTGGCTGGCCACGGTGGCGCGGCACTGGACCATCGACCAGCCCGACCCGCGCTCGGCTGACCGGCCGGAGTAGAACAGCCGGCCGGCCAGGGCTGAGGTCCAAGCCGCCGCAGCGCTTCTTGCTGTTATC
>CAWHZI010000016.1:0-1286657 GCA_963833835.1 uncultured Actinomycetes bacterium | reverse complement strand
TCACGGCCCGTTCGGAGCCCGCTTCGTAGGATGCGGGGTATGCCGGACGCCCCTGCCCAGGATGCCCTGCCCCTGGAGACACCGCCCCGCCCCGAGCCGTTCGTGGCCCCGGCCAGCGCGGCGGCGCTGGCGGATCTTCGCGCTCGGCTGCGGGCGACCCGCTGGCCGGACGCGCCCGAGGACGCGGGCTGGTCACTCGGCACCGACCTGGATTACCTGCGTGAGCTGGTCGCGTACTGGGCCGATGAGTTCGACTGGCCGGCCCAGGAGGCCGCCCTGGCCCGGCTCCCCCGTTTCCGGGTCGCGCTCGGGGACCTGCGGATCCACTTTGTGCACGCCCGGGCCGTGGGGGCGGCGGAGTCCTCCATGCCAGCGCTGCCGCTGGTGCTGAGCCACGGCTGGCCGGACTCGTTCTGGCGCTACAGCAAGGTCATCCCGCTGCTGACCGACCCCGGCGCGCACGGCGCCGACCCGGCCGACGCCTTCGACGTGGTGGTGCCGGACATGCCGGGGTACGGGTACTCCGATCACCCGGCCGGGCTCCCCTTGGACAGCATCGGCGTGGCCGGGCTGTGGGCCGAGCTGATGAGCGTCCTCGGCTACGAGCGGTTCGGCGCGGCGGGCGGGGACATCGGCAGCGGGGTGAGCCGTTACCTCGCGCTGGACCAGCCGGACCGGGTGGTGGCCGTGCACCGTATGGACGTGGGCCTGCCCGTGTTCACCGGCGACCCGGCCGAACTGACCGGCGAGGAGCGCGCGTTCCTCGACCGGACCGCGGCCTGGGGCGCGGCCGAGGGCGCCTACGCCGCCATGCACCGCACCAAGCCGCAGACGGCCGCGTTCGGCCTGACCGACTCCCCCGCCGGGCTGGCCGCGTGGATCGTAGAGAAGCTCCGGGCCTGGAGTGACTGCGGCGGCGACGTCGAACGGAGCTTCAGCCGGGACGAGATCCTGACCAACGTCACGCTCTACTGGCTCACCGGCACGATCGGCTCGTCGATGCGCATGTACCACGTGAACGGCGCGATCCCGCTGGCCCAGCACGCCCGCCGGGTCGAGGTGCCGTCCGGGTTCTCGCTGTTCCCCGGCGACCTGGCCCAGCCGCCCCGGGCCTGGCTGGAACGTGTCGCCAACGTGGTCCGCGTGACCAAGCCAGACCGCGGTGGCCACTTCGCGCCGATCGAGGAGCCCGAGCTGTACGCAGCCGAACTGCGCGAGTTCTTCCGCCCCTACCGGGCCGCCGTGGCGGGCTGAGGCAGGGTTCGGAGCCGGGCGCTCGGGCAGTCACACCAGTCTCATGCGCCCCCGAGACCCCGGGGCTGGAGTGGTTGGGGTGGAAGCGACGGGTGGGCCTTGGGCGGCTCCCCGGCGGGGAGGGGTTCGCGGCCTGTGAGACGTGTGGGGCGAGGCGAGCGCCGGGTGGCGGGTGGGTCCGGAGCCGGGGAGCTGGGTACGGTTTTCCGCAAATGCTGTGGCAAACCGTACCCGGCTCGGAAATACCCACCTAGTGCTGAGCCTGGTGTGAGTGCCGGGGTGGGAGGGGGCACTGGGCTCCCCTCGGGCTGGATACCCGGGCATTCGGGTGTGACGGACTGGGCATGAGTCCGCACGCGGCGGGCTGGGCTGGCCATGCCGTCGCCGTCGTCCCGGGAGGTCTGCTCGGGTGACGGGGCGGACGACGGCGACCCCGGGAGGAGCCAGGCCCAAAGGGCTTCCTCCATCCCGGAGCCGGAGCGCCCCCGCCGGAGGCGAGGCCGCAGCTAGTTGAAAGGTGCGGGCGGGGGGTGTTCAAGGGGCGTGAGGGCGGAGTAAATTACCGAATGATCGGTAAGTAAAGGGGGACGCCGAGTAGATGGGGAAGATCTCGTGACGGTTCTGCGCAGCTACGTCGGTGGCCGCTGGTACGCGCCAGATAGCGGCACCCCGGTCTACGACGCCGTCACCGGGGAGACGGTGGCTGAGGTCTCGTCGGCGGGGGTCGACTTCGGGGCGGCGCTGGACTACGGGCGCGCTACGGGCGGGCCTGCGCTACGGGAGCTGACCTTCCACGAGCGGGCCGCGCTGGCCAAGGCGGCCGGCGGGCTGCTGCGCGAGCACCGGGACGAGCTCTACCAGCTGTCGTACCGGACCGGGGCGACGCTGGGCGACTCCAAGTTTGACATCGACGGCGGCATCGGGGTGCTGCTCAGCTACGCCAGCAAGGCCAGGCGCGAGCTGCCGAACGAGCGCTTCTTCGTCGAGGGGCCAGCCGAGCAGCTGGGCCAGGCCGGGCAGTTCCTGGGGCAGCACCTGCTCACCCCGCGGCGGGGCGTGGCCGTCCAGATCAACGCGTTCAACTTCCCGGTGTGGGGGCCGCTGGAGAAGCTGGCCCCGGCCCTGATCGCCGGCGTCCCCACCCTGATCAAGCCGGCCTCGGCGACCGGCTACCTGACCGCGCGGGTGGTAGAGCTGATCATCGAGGCCGGGCTGCTGCCCGACGGCGCGCTGCAGCTGGTCAGCGGGAGCGCCGGGGACCTGCTCGACCACGCGACCGAGCAGGACCTGCTCAGCTTCACCGGGTCGGCCAGCACCGCCCACCGGCTCCGTTCGCACCCCACCGTGGTGGCCCGCTCGGTGCGGTTCAACGCCGAAGCCGACTCGCTGAACATGTCGATCCTCGGCCCGGACGCCACCCCCGGCACGGCCGGCTTCGACCGGTACGTCCAGCAGCTGGTCACCGAGATGACGGTCAAGGCCGGGCAGAAGTGCACCGCGATCCGCCGCGCGCTGGTGCCCGCCGGGCAGCTGGACGCCGTGGCCGAGGCCGTGCGGGAACGCCTGGCCACGGTGGTGGTCGGCAACCCGCGGGAGGCGTCAGTACAGATGGGCGCCCTGGCCAGCCTGGAGCAGCGGGAAGAGGTCCGCCGCTCGCTCAAGGCCCTGGAGGCCGCCGGGTCCATCGTGTTCGGCGACCCCGAGCACGTCGAGGTGACCGGAGCGGACGCCACCCGGGGCGCGTTCCTGTCCCCGGTGCTGATCCGGGCCGGTGACCCGCGCCGGGCCGAGGTGCACGAGGTCGAGGCGTTCGGGCCGGTCAGCACGCTGATCGGGTACCGCGATACCGCCGACGTCATCGAGCTGGCCGCGCTGGGCAAGGGCAGCCTGGCCGGCTCGGTGGTCACCGACGACCAGGACTTCGCCCGCGAGGTGGTACTCGGCACCGCCCCGTGGCACGGGCGGCTGCTGGTCCTGGACGAAGACGCGGCGCCGGAGTCCACCGGCCACGGCTCGCCGCTGCCGATGCTGGTGCACGGCGGCCCGGGGCGCGCGGGCGGCGGCGAGGAGCTGGGCGGCCTGCGCGGGATCTTCCACCACATGGACCGGACGGCGATCCAGGCCAGCCCGGCCATGCTGGGCGCGGTCACCGGCCGCTGGTTCAAGGGCGCGCCGCGCAACGAGGAGGGGGCGCACCCGTTCACCAAGTCGCTGGCCGAGCTGCGCGTCGGTGACACCATCACCGGCGGGCCCCGCACCGTCACCCTGGACGACGTGGCGCACTTCGCCGAGTTCACCGGGGACACGTTCTACGCCCACACCGACGAGGAAGCCGCGGCCAAGAACCCGTTCTTCGGGGGCCGGGTGGCCCACGGCTACCTGATCGTCTCGTTCGCGGCCGGCCTGTTCGTGCAGCCCGACTTCGGCCCGGT
Organism: uncultured Actinomycetes bacterium; assembly: GCA_963833835.1. Taxonomy (GTDB): domain Bacteria; phylum Actinomycetota; class Actinomycetes; order Streptosporangiales; family Streptosporangiaceae; genus Bog-532. The sequence goes on along the minus strand of CAWHZI010000016.1, from coordinate 1,282,971 downwards.
GCTGGCCAACTACGGCATCGACAACCTGCGCTTCCTCACCCCGCTCAAGCCGGGCGACGCGATGACCGTCACCTTGACCTGCAAGCAGATCAGCCCCCGGGCCGGCGACTACGGCGAGGTCCGCTGGGACGCCGAAGTGACCAACCAGAACGGCACCGTGGTCGCGACGTACGACGTCCTGACCATGGTGGCCAAGGAGTGGAACGCATGACGACCAGCACCGAGAGCACCGAGCCCACCGAGAGCACCGAGCCGGACCTGCAGGCCCACTTCGACGCGACGATCGGCCACGACCGCCGGATCGAGCCGCGGGACTGGATGCCGGAAAAGTACCGGGCCACGATGGTCCGCCAGATCGCCCAGCACGCGCACTCGGAGATCATCGGCATGCAGCCGGAGGGCAACTGGATCACCCGGGCCCCGTCGCTGCGGCGCAAGGCCATCCTGCTGGCCAAGGTCCAGGACGAGGCCGGGCACGGCATGTATCTGTACAGCGCGGCCGAGACGCTCGGAGTGCAGCGGGGCGAGCTGACCAGCAAGCTGATCAGCGGGCGGCAGAAGTACTCGTCGATCTTCAACTACCCGGCGCTGAGCTACGCCGACGTCGGCGTCATCGGCTGGCTGGTCGACGGGGCCGCGATCTGCAACCAGGTGCCGCTGTGCCGGTCGTCGTACGGGCCCTACGCCCGGGCCATGATCCGGATCTGCAAGGAGGAGTCGTTCCACCAGCGGCAGGGGTACGAGCTGCTGATGACGATGATGCGCGGCAGCGAGGCCCAGCGGCAGATGGTGCAGGACGCGACCGACCGGACCTGGTGGCCCGCGCTGATGATGTTCGGGCCGCCCGACGCCGATTCCCCCAACACCGCGCAGTCGATGGCCTGGGGCGTCAAGCGGCACACCAACGACGAGCTGCGGCAGCGGTTCGTGGACATGACCGTGCCGCAGGCCGAAAAGCTCGGCGTCACCCTGCCCGACCCGGACCTGCGCTGGAACCCGGACCGCGAGCACTACGACTTCGGCCCGGTCGACTGGGACGAGTTCAAGGCGGTCGTGGCCGGGAACGGCCCGTGCAACGCCCAGCGGGTGGCCCACCGCCAGGCCGCGCACGACGAGGGCGCCTGGGTCCGCGAGGCCGCGCTGGCCCACGCGGCCAAGCACCGCACGACAAGGGAGCAGGCAGCATGAGCGACGACTGGCCGTTGTACGAGGTGTTCCTGCGGGGCAAGCGCGGGCTGAACCACGTGCACGTCGGCAGCCTGCACGCGGCCGATGCGCAGATGGCGCTGCACCACGCCCGTGACCTCTATACCCGCCGCAACGAGGGCGTCAGCATCTGGGTCGTCGCGGCGCAGGACATCACCGCGTCCAGCCCGGACGAGAAGGACCCGTTCTTCGCCCCGTCCGGGGACAAGGTCTACCGGCACCCGACGTTCTATGAGATCCCCGACGACGTCCCCCACATGTGAGTGCATCGTGAGTCACGAGGACAACCCTTATGACCTGCTGGGCGAGGACCACGACGGTGGTCACCGGTGGGCGTTCGGCACCGGCTTCACCGACCCGCTCGAGGGCATCGACACCTCGGTCCCTGACGGCCTCGACGCCGCCGCGCTGGCCCGGTACTGCCTGGCCCTGGGCGACGACGCGCTGATCTACAGCCACCGGCTGCAGCAGTGGGTCACCCGCCTGCCCGAGCTGGAGGAAGAGACCGCGGTGGCCAACATCGCGCTCGACCTGCTGGGCCAGGCCCGGATGCTGCTGGCCCGGGCCGGCGCCATCGACGGCCGGACCGAGGACGAGCTGGCGTTCTTCCGGGACGAGAAGGACTTCCGCAACGTCCGGCTGGCCGAGCACGAGGACCGCGACTTCGCCGAGCTGGTCGGCCGGCTGCTGATCTTCTCCAGCTGGCGGCTGGCCCTGTTCGGGAAGCTGGCCACCGCGCCCGATCCGGTGCTGGCGGCCATCGCGGCCAAGGGAGCCAAGGAGCTGACCTACCACCGCGACTACGCCGCCCGGTGGGTGGTCCGGCTCGGCGACGGCACCGACTTGTCCCGCGACCGCATGCAGAACGCGCTGGCCGCGCTGTGGCCGCTGACCGGTGAGCTGTTCCGGCCGGACCCGGACGCGCTGGCCGTGGTTGAGCCCGCGGACGTCGACCCGATCCTGGACACCGTGCTGGCCATCGCCGGGCTGGACCGGCCGGACGCCCAGCCGCTGGCCGGGGTCAGCGGCCGGACCGGCCGGGACGGCGTGCACACCGAGGCCATGGGCTTCGTGCTGGCCGAGCTGCAGTCGCTGGCCCGGGCCCACCCGGACGCGACATGGTGAGGACCGGATTCCACCCGCTGGTGGTGGCCGGGGTCGAACCGCTGACCGACGACTCGGCCGCCATCACGTTCGCGGTGCCCGACGAGCTGGCCGGGGATTTCGTGTTCAGCGCCGGGCAGAGCCTGACCATCCGCCGCGGCCAGGAACGGCGGTCCTACTCGATCTGCGCCGCGACCGGGACGCCGCCGCGGATCGGCGTGCGTGAGGTGGCCGGCGGCGCGGTCTCGGGCTGGCTGGTCCGCGAGCTCAAGGCCGGGGACACGGTCGAGGTCCAGGCGCCGAGCGGCACGTTCACCCCCGACGTGGCCGTCCCCGGCCAGCACGTGCTGATCGCGGCCGGCTCGGGCATCACGCCGATGGTGTCGATCGCGGCCTCGGTGCTGGCCGCGGACGACAAGTCGACGGTCACGCTGCTGTACGGCAACCGGCGCAGCGACACGGTCATGTTCGCGGACGAGGTGGCCGACCTGAAGGACGCCTACCCGGCCCGGATGCAGATCGTGCACGTGCTGTCGCGTGAGGCCCAGGAGGTCGAGCTGTTCAGCGGGCGCCTGGACGCCGGCCGGCTGACCGAGCTGCTGCCGGTCACCGTCGACGTGGCCCGGGTCGATCACTGGTGGCTTTGCGGCCCGTTCGGGATGGTCACCGACGCGATCGACGTCCTGCGGGGCCTGGGCGTGGAAGCCCGGCGCATCCACCGCGAGCTGTTCTGGGTCGGGGACGATCCCCCGGTCGAGGCCACCCACGAGGAGGCGCCGGCCGGTGACGGGGCGGCCCTGACCGTGATCCTGGACGGGCGCTCGTCCACCCTCACCCTGCCCGCGGGCACGGCCATCCTCGATGGTGCCCAGAAGATCCGCCCCGACCTGCCGTTCGCCTGCAAGGGCGGCGTCTGCGGCACCTGCCGGGCCAAGGTGACCAGCGGGGCCGGCACCATGCGCCGCAACTACGCCCTGGAGGGGCACGAGGTGGACGCCGGCTACGTGCTGACCTGCCAGACCGTGCCGACCTCGGACGAGATCACCGTCGACTACGACGCGTGAGGAGACAGCCATGACCGCGATTGCCAGCTCGCCCGGGGACCTCGACCCCGGCGCCCTCGAGCCCATCGAGACGGCCTCGACCGATGAGCTGCGGTCGCTGCAGCTCCAGCGCCTGCAGTGGTCACTGCGCCACGCTTATGAGAACGTGCCGCACTACCGGGGCGCGTTCGACACCGCCGGAGTGCACCCCGACGACTGCAAGGAGCTGGCCGACCTGGCCAAGTTCCCGTTCACGGCCAAGGCCGACCTGCGGGAGAACTACCCGTTCGGCATGTTCGCGGTCCCGCGCGAGCAGGTGGCCCGGGTGCACGCCTCCTCCGGCACCACCGGCCGCGCCACCGTGGTCGGCTACACCCGCACCGACATCGACACCTGGGCCACCGTCATGGCCCGTTCGATCCGGGCCGCGGGCGGCCGCCCCGGGCACATCCTGCACAACGCCTACGGGTACGGCCTATTCACCGGCGGGCTGGGGGCCCACTACGGCGCCGAGAAGCTCGGCTGCACCGTCGTCCCGGTCTCCGGCGGCATGACCGAGCGGCAGGTCACGCTGATCCGCGACTTCCGCCCCGACGTCATCATGGTCACCCCGTCCTACATGCTGGCCATCGTCGACGAGATGGAGCGCCAGGGCCTGGACCCGGCCCAGTGCTCGCTGAAGTACGGGATCTTCGGGGCCGAGCCGTGGACCAACGAGATGCGCACCGAGATGGAGGCCCGGGCGGGCATCGACGCCACCGACATCTACGGCCTGTCCGAGGTCATGGGCCCGGGCGTGGCCCAGGAATGCGTCGAGACCAAGGACGGCCTGCACGTCTGGGAGGACCACTTCTACCCCGAGGTGATTGACCCCGAGACCGGTGCGGTGCTCCCCGACGGCGAACCGGGCGAGCTGGTGTTCACCTCGCTGACCAAGCAGGCCATGCCGGTGATCCGGTACCGGACCCGCGACCTGACCCGGCTGCTGCCCGGCACGGCCCGGACCATGCGCCGGATGGAGAAGATCACCGGCCGCACCGACGACATGATCATCCTGCGCGGGGTCAACCTGTTCCCGACCCAGATCGAGGAACTGATCCTGCGCACCCCGGCCCTGTCACCGCACTTCCAGCTGCACCTGTCCCGCCGGGGCCGGATGGACGCCATGGCCGTGCACGTCGAGCGCCGTCCCGACGCGACCCCGGACGACGCCGGCGCCGCCGGGGTTCAGCTGGCCACGCTGATCAAGAACACCATCGGCGTGAGCACGGAGATCGTGGTCACCGAGCCCGAGTCGATCGAGCGTTCCCTGGGCAAGATGCGCCGCATCATCGACGAGCGCCGTTGATCACGTGCCTCAGCCGGTGGCGTACCGCGGGCGCCCGGTCGGCCGGTAGACCTGGATCGTTACGCCCTTGGAGTCGGTTCGCGTTTCGACCAGGTCAAGGGCCAGGTCCGGGCCGGTGTCGGGGAACAGCCGCGTGCCCTGGCCGAGGACCACCGGGACGATGAGCAGGGTCATCTCGTCGACTAGGCCGTTGCCGAGCAGCCAGCGGACCAGGGTGCCGCTGCCGTGCACCTGCAGCTCACCTCCCGGCTGGGCCTTCAGCTCGCCGATGGCCGCCGCGAGGTCACCGGACAGGACGGTCGTGTCCGCCCAGCGCGGTTCGGTGAGCGTGGTCGATGCGACGTACTTGGGCGTCTTCTCCAGCGCCACGCCGACGGGGTGGGTGCGCATCTCGTCGATTGCTCCCCAGGAGCCGGCGAAGAGCTCGTAGGTCCGCCGGCCGAACAGGAACGCGCTGGCGTGCTGGTAGGTCTGGGTGATCAACGTCCTGGTCTCGTCGTCGCCCGCCCCCCGGGCCCATCCACCGCGCTCGAATCCGTTCCTGCGGTCCTCATCCGATGCGTGGCCGTTTCCCTGCACCACTCCGTCGACGGTGATCTGCGTCATGGTCGTCAGCTTCATGATCGCGGCTCCCTCCTCGTTGGGGCGCCCCTCGTAGGCGGCCTCTCACCCCTGCTACGAACACCCCGGCCCCGATCCGACACCGCCGCACGGATTTCTTTCGAGAACCTTCTGGGACGCCATCATCTGCGCTGGGCGTTAACCAAGGTCGCGCCGGCCCGGGTCTGGGAGTAGAGCACGGACCGGCCGGCCCGGCGGCGGGCGACCAGGCCCGCGTCGAGCAGGACCTTCAGGTGCCGCCCGGCCGAACCCAGGCCCAGCCCGGTCAGCGCGACCAGCTGGGTGGTGCTCTTCGGGGTGTCCAGCAGGATCAGCACCCGGGCCCGGCCCGGGCCGAGTAGCGCGGCCAGCGGGGCGGGCACGGGCGCTGGGTCCGTCCCGGCCAGCACGCCAGCGCACGGGTAGATCTGGGCGTACCGGTGCGGCTCGTCCCAGCTGGTCCAGCCGCGGCTCGGGGTCACCGGGACGAACAGCAGCTGAGCCCCGGAAATGTCGCGCGGCGGGTAGTTGTGCGCGTTGATCTGCAGCCGGCCGTGGCCCAGCCACCGGATCCCGGGCCCCATGCCGTCCAGCGCGGCCACCCAGCCACCCTGGCCGAGCCGGGCCGACCGGGCCAGGATGTCGGCTTCGAGGATCCGGCGCCGCGTCGGCCAGTACGGCCGCACGCTGGTGTCCCACACCCACTCCAGCAGGTCAGCCAGCCGGGTGGCCAGGTCCGGCCGGCGCAAGTCGTCCGGCAGCGGGCCGCCCAGCGAGACCTCCAGGTCGGCCGCCAGCTGCTCGGGGGTGGCGGCCCGGATCCGGGCCAGCTCGGCCGCGAACGGCTGCTCCCCCTCCCCCAGCGGGGCGGGCGCCAGCAGGTCAGCGATCCAGTTTCGCCCCAGGGCCGCGCGGACGGTGCGGGCGGCGACCGGGTCGGCGGCCAGGCGCTGCCGGTAGGGCGTCCGGTGGGTGTCCATCCAGGCCCGTTCGCCGGGATGACTGGCCGAGCCCCGCTGCAGGGTCATCAGGCTCGCGGTCGTCTCGGCCAGCGGCGAGATCACGAACCGGCTGGCGGCCAGGGTGTCGGCGCTGACGATCCACCAGCCCATAGTTTCGCCTCCACGCGAAACTCTAGCGCCCGGCGGCCGGGCCGCCGAAGCTGAGGCCGTGCGCACCTACCGCGAGCTGTTCGCCGTCCCGGAGTTCAAGCCGCTGTTCTGGACCAGCGCGATCCAGGTGGCCGCCCAGACCATCAGCAGCCTGGCCCTGGCCACGCTGATCTACGACGCGACCCGGTCGCCGCTGCTGTCGGCCCTGGCCCTGTTCGGCCCGTCGCTGACCCAGCTGATCGGCGCGAGCACGCTGCTGGCCGCGGCCGACCGGCTGCCGCCCCGCGCGCTGACCGCCGGCCTGTCCCTGGCCTTCGCGGCCGGGACCGCCGCGCTGGCCGTGCCCGGCCTGCCGGTCTGGGCCGCGTTCGTGATCGTGTTCGCCCTGGGGCTGAGCGGATCGCTGGCCGGCGCGGTCCGGTACGGGCTGCTCAACGACGTGGTCGCGGCCGACGGCTACCTGCTCGGCCGGTCGGTGCTCAACATGGCGGTCGGGGCCATGCAGATCGGCGGGTTCGCGGCCGGGGGCATCCTGGTGCTCACGCTGTCGCCCCGGGGCACCCTGCTGACCGGCGCCGCCCTGTTCGCGCTCGGGGCCGTGGTGGCCCGGTTCGGCCTCACCCGCCGCCCGCCACGAGCGACCGGGCGGGCCTCGGTCCGGGACACCTGGCGGGTCAACCGGCGGCTGTGGTCCAGCCCGGCCCGCCGCTACGTCTACCTGGCCCAGTGGCTGCCGAACGGGCTGATCGTCGGGTGCGAGTCGCTGTTCGTGTCCTACGCGCCCCGCCACGCCGGGCTGCTGTTCGTCTGCGCCGCCGCCGGGATGCTGGCCGGCGACACCCTGGCCGGGCGGTTCATCAGCCCGCGGTGGCGGGAACGGCTCGGCGCCCCGCTGCGGCTGCTGCTGGCCGCGCCGTACCTGGTGTTCGCGCTGCCGATCCCGCTCGCGGTCGCGGCGGCCGCCGTCGCGGCGGCTTCGGTTGGGTACTGCGCCACCCTGCTGCTGCAGGAACGCCTGATGACGCTGACCCCGGACGAGCTGAGCGGGCAGGCGCTGGGCCTGGCCTCCTCGGGCATGATGGCCATGCAGGGCGTCGGGGCCACGCTGGCGGGCGTGGTGGCCCAGCTCAGCTCGCCGGGCACGGCCATGGCGGTGATGGCCGGGGCCTCGCTCGCGATCACGCTGACCCTGGCTCCCGGTCTGCGCCCGGCGCGAGGGGCCCCCATCCCGGTGCCATCAACTAGATGACCCGGCATTTGGCGGTGACCCGTTAATTATTTTTAAATGGCTGGCGTCAATGCGGCGGTAAAGATCCGGCCGGCGGCCCGCCGGTGCGGCGCTACGATGTCGCACGTGGCCGACGACTTCGATGTCAGTGTGCCGTCCATCGCGCGGGTCTATGACTACCTGCTGGACGGGAAGGACAATTTCGCCGCCGACCGGGAAGTGGCGGAAAAGCTGATGGCCGTCGCGCCGCTCACGGTCGAGGTGACCCGGGAGAACCGGCAGTTCCTGGCCCGGGCCGTGACCTGGGCCGCGCAGCAGGGCATCGGCCAGTTCATCGACCTCGGCTCCGGGATGCCGACCGTGCCCAACACGCACGGGACGGCGCAGAAGATCAACCCGGCGGCCCGGGTGGCCTACGTCGACAACGACCCGGTGGTGCTGGCCCACCTGCGTGCGCTGGCCGCCCAGGGCAACCCGGGCGTGACCGTCATCGCCGGCGACGTGCGCGAGCCGGATCCGATCCTGGACGCCGTGGCGGCCGGCGTCGACCTGGCCGCCCCGGCCTGCCTGATGATGGGCTTCCTGCTCCACTTCTTCGACCCGGATGCCGCCCGGGCCCTGGTGGCCAGCTACGTGGCGCCGCTCGCGCCCGGCAGTTACGTCGTACTGTCGGCCGGCCGCGGTGACAGCGACGAGGCCGACAAGGGCTTCGGCTCCTACTCCTCCGGGGCGATCCGCGTCTACAACCACTCGGTGGCCGATTTCACCAGCTTCTTCGGCGACCTGAAACTGGTGCCGCCCGGCGTGGTCGACAGCCGCGAGTGGGACCCCGAGCGGGACCACCCCGTCCACCTGCCCCCGCGCCCAGGCCAGGTCATCGTCGGCGTCGCCCGGGTCGGCTAGCGCCAGTACAGGTAGTGGGTCACCCCGCTGGAGCTGGGCACGACGTCCCGGTGGAACCGGTCGAGCAGGTCATCGGGTGAGTCCCACAGCTTCAGCCCGGTACCGAGCTTCAGCGGCGAGACCGCCACGTGCAAGCTGTCGACCAGGTCCGCGTCGAGGAACTCGCGGATGGTGGTGACCCCGCCGCCGAGCCGGACGTCCCGGCCCTGAGCGGCCTCTTTGGCCAACTCCAGGACCTTGGCCGGGTCGCCGTCGACGAAGTGGAACGTGGTGTCGGACAGCGTGATCGACGGCCGCGGGTGGTGGGTGAGCACGAACACCGGGGTGTGGAACGGGGGCTCGTCCTCCCACCAGCCCTGCCACTCCAGGTCGGCCCAGGGCCCGCGCTGGGGGCCGAACTTGTTCCGGCCCATGATCTCGGCGCCGATGTTGCGGGCGTAGTCCCGGGTCAGGTAGTCGTCCAGGCCCCGGCTGCCGCCCGGGTCGGTGCGCATGACCCAGCTGGCCGTGGCCCCGGCCCAGCCGAATAGCCGCTGTGGGTCGGGGAAGCCGAACGGCTGTTCCAGGCGCTGGTCCTCCCCCGCCGCAATGCCGTCACTGGAAATGTTGAAGTTCTGCACTCTCAGCAGCTGTGTCATGCAGGCAAGACTGCCCGAGCGCGGCAATCTCATCGAGAGGTTGGCGAAGTACTCTTCACGAAATGTCATCCTCCGCGGTCAGCGTCTCGCGGGGCACCCCGGCCGCCGCGCCGCGGGCCCACCCGCGATTCGTGCTGGCGCTGATCGTGGCGGGTGGGCTGGCCGCGATCGGACTCTGGTGGGACGAGACTCCCGCGATCAGCGGGCTCGGTGACTGGCTGACCAACGCGGGGCGGATCACCGGGCTGCTGGCCGGGTACGGGGTGGTGGTCCTGGTCGCGCTGATGGCCCGGCTGCCGCCGGTCGAGCGCGGGGTCGGGGCGGACCGGCTGGCCCGCTGGCACGCGATGGGCGGGCGCTACACGGTATGCCTGGTCGCCACGCACGCGGTGCTGATCATCTGGGGTTACGCGGTCACGGCCCACACCAACGTGATCAGCCAGACCAAGATCCTGCTCATCAGCTACCCGGACGTGCTCGCGGCCACCGTGGGCGGCCTGCTGCTGGTCGGGGTCGGCATCAGCTCGATGCGTGCGGCCCGCCGGCGGCTGCGCTACGAGACCTGGTACTACCTGCACTTTTACACGTACCTGGCCGTCGCGCTGGCGTTCAGCCACCAGTTCGCGGTCGGGGCCGAGTTCATCTCCAGCCTGCCCGCGCGCATCGGCTGGGGCGCGCTCTACATCGTGGTGTTCGCCGCCATCTTCTGGTACCGGTTCGTCACCCCGGTGCGGCAGGCGTTCCGGCACCGGATGCGGGTGCAGTCGGTCCAGCCCGAGGGACCGGGCCTGGTCAGCGTGGTGGTCAGCGGGCGGCACCTGGACGAGCTGCGGGCCGAATCGGGCCAGTTCTTCCGCTGGCGGTTCCTGGCCCGCGGCCGGTGGTGGGTGTCGGCCCCGTACTCGCTGTCCGCGCCGCCGCAACCGGACCGGCTGCGGTTCACGGCCAAGGCGATCGGGGACCACAGCCGGGCGCTGGCCGAGCTGCGGCCGGGGACGCGGGTGGTGGCCGAGGGCCCGTTCGGCGCCCTGACCGCGGCGCGCCGCCGGCAGCGGCAGGTGCTGCTGATCGCGGGCGGGGTGGGCATCACGCCGCTGCGGGCCCTGTTCCAGACCCTTCCGGCCGGCGCGGGCGACCTGACCCTGGTCTACCGGGCCAGCCAGGACGCGGACGTGGCGTTCCGGCGGGAATTGGAACAGCTGGCCCGGCAGCGCCACGCCCAGCTGTGGTTCGTCGTCGGCCGTCGCGCGGACCTGGGCGAAGACCCGCTCAACGCGGCCGTGCTCAGCGCCAACGTCCCCGGCCTGGCCCAGCACGACGTCTACGTGTGCGGGCCGCCCGGCATGACCGACGCCGTTATCCGCGAACTGCTGGCCGCCGGGGTCCCGCGCCGGAACATCCACCGCGAGTCGTTCGAGTTCTGACCGTCCCTGCTCTGTCCCTACTCTGGCCCTACTCTGGCCGTCAACGAAAGGCACCGCTCATGCGCCGGGTCATCCTCGCGATCGTCAGCACGGTCGTGGGCCTGGTCCTGCTGCTGACGTTCAAGACGCACAGCACCAGCGGCGCCGGCTCGCCACCCGCGGCCATCGGGACACCGAGTGCTGGCCAAGGCGGGGCGGGTCAGAGCGGGACTGGCCAAGGCGGGACTAGCCAAGGCGCCGGGGGCAGCACCACCGGGGCCACGACCGTGACCGGGGCCGCCGCCAGCACGATCTACGGCCCGGTCCAGGTGCAGATCATGGTCAAGGGAGGCAAGGTCACCGCGGCCAAGGCGGTGGAGTATCCCCAGGACACCCCGCGCGACAGCCAGATCAACGCCTTCGCCATCCCGGTACTGGACCGGGAGGCAGCCAGCGTCGGCAGCGCCAAGATCGACATGGTCTCCGGCGCGACCTACACCTCGCAGGGGTACATCACGTCGTTGCAGAGCGCGCTGGATCAGGCCAAGATCGGCTCCTGACCGGCGTCAGGCGGTCTCCGGGCCGGAAAGGCCGAACAAGGGCTCGTCGGGGGAGCGCAGGTCGGCCGTGGGCAGGCCGCCGGGGTACAGGCGACGGACCTTGTCGGTCACGGAGATCGCGACCTCGACGTGCTGGCGGCGGCTGGCGGCGTAGAACTCCTGGGCGTCCGCGCTCAGCTTGGGCAGGGCGTGCAGGGGCTTGTCGCTGACCGCGAGCAGGGTGGCGGTCGGTATCCGGTACCGGAACCCGTTCGCGGCGACCGTGGCGGACTCCATGTCCACCGCCAGCGCGCGGGAGACCCGCAGCCAGTCCTCCACCGCGGACAGGTTCAGCTCCCAGTTCCGGTTGGCGGTGGTGAACACGATGCCGGTCCGGCTGCGCAGGCCGCGCTCGAGCAGCTCGCCCAGGAGCAGGTTGTTCAGCGCGTAGTTGGAGATCACCGGCACGCGCAGCGGGAGGATGTCGTCCAGCACCCGGTCGTCGCGCATGAACGCGGTGGCCAGGACCAGGTCGCCGACGTCCTGGTGGTTCCGGAGCCCGGCGCAGTGCCCGATCATCAGGATCAGATCGGGGCGGAGCACGGCCAGGTGATCGGTGATCGTCTTGGCGTTGGACGGGCCGACCCCGATGTTGACGATGCTCACGCCCGCGCGGCCGGGCTGGGCGTAGTGCCAGGCCGGCATCTGGCGGCCGTCGCTGTCGGGGCCGACGCAGCCCGGCAGCGCGGCGCGGAACTCCTCCACGTGCCAGGCGTAGTTGGTCAGCAGCACGTAGCGCTGGAAGCTCTCGGCCGCGGTACCGGTGTAGTGCTCGAGCCGGTCGATGGACAGCGCCATCCGCTCCGGGCCGAACAGGAACAGCTTCTTGCGCCGCAGGTCCCAGCGGGTCTCGTCGACGGCCGGACCGAGCCGGGGATCGCGCAGGCCGATGACCTTCCGGCCGCGGCAGACCGAGATCCGGGCGCCATGGGCCGCCAGCCGTCCCAGTTCGCGCTCCAGGTACCAGCGGATGGCGTTGGGCGCGGCGAACTCGCCCTCGAGCACGCGGTTGTCCACCGACCAGGGCCGCTCGACCGTCAGCCGCGGATAGTGGCCGTCGATGTAGGCCGTTTCCATGGCGTCGCAGAGCCGCGCGATCTCCGTGCCGCGGCGGTCGCCGTCCACCAGGGCTGAGAAATCCATCGTCAACGTCATGGGCCCATATTCTCAGCCGTTCCCGGCCAGCGGCGGCCGATAATGGCGTGCGCGTGGCGTGGCCGGCGAGTACGACTGGTGGCATGCCGGAGCTGATCCTGCCCGACCCTGCTGTGCACCGCTCGTTCCTGGCCGCCATGGCCGAGTTCGGCGCCGAGGGGCGCGGCGGCCCGGACGACAGCACGATGCTGGGCCGGGAGATCTACCGGTACGCGGACCGGTGGGACGACCCGGCCGAGTTCGCGGCCTACGTGCGGTGGCTGCGCGCGGACGCCGACGAGGAGTCAGCGCGCCCGCCGGGGTACGTACCCGGGACCACGCTGTGGTGGGCCGACGGCCAGCAGTACCTGGGCCGGCTGACCATCCGGCACCGGCTCACCCCGTCGCTGCTGAATCTCGGCGGGCACATCGGCTACGACATACGGCCCGGCGCCCGGCGGCGCGGCCACGCCACCGCGATGCTGGCCGCGGCCCGGCCGGTGGCGCGCGAGCTGGGCATCGACCCGGTGCTGATCACCTGCGACGAGAACAACACCGGCTCGCGCAAGGTCATCGAGGCCAACGGCGGGGTGCTGGAGGACATCCGGGACGGCAAGCTGCGGTTCTGGGCCCCGGCCGGCGCCGCCGTGCGCGGGCGCTGAACCCGGTCAGACGATCTCGGCCACGTTGCGGGTCAGCAGGATGACGGCGCAGAACGACCGGTAGATGGCCAGCGGGTCGTCGCCGGTGAAGCGCAGCTCCCGGGGCCCGGTGCGCTCCACCCCGCGGACCCAGGTGGCCGCCTCGGCGATGTCCGTGGTGCGGACCGAGACTTCCAGCACGGCCTGGCCCAGCGGCGGCGGCGTGGCCGCGGCCGCGCCCCGGACCGCCCGCTCGGCGGTCTGGAGGATCAGCGCGCAGGCCCGGGCCGGGTGCAGGCTGTGCGCGGCGGCCCGGCTGACCGGCTCCTTGACCACGGCCGTGTGCACGTCCGGGATGAGGGCGGCGGTCTCCTGGCAGGCACAGCGGTCCCCGGTGACCAGCACCACCGGCACGCCGTAGTGCGCGGCCACCAGCGCATTGATGCCGGCCTCGCCGGTCACCACCCCGTCCAGCCGGGCTTCGAACACGGCCCGCGGGTTGTACGTGTGCGACAGCCCGGATGGGGCCCCGACCGAGCCGTGGTACGACACGAACAGGACCGCGTCGAAGCTGTCGTCCAGGCCCTGCATCATGTACAGCGGCTTGAAGCTGCCGGAGATGTAGGAGGCGTCGGCGGCCAGCGCTTCCGGCGGCAGGTTGCGCATGGTCGAGTGGGAGTCGTTGACCACGATCTCGGTGGCCCCGCCGGCCACGGCGCCCTCGATGGCCGCGTTGACCTCGGCCAGCAGCAGCCGGCGGCCCGCGACCGCCTCCAGGCCGTCGCCCCGGCACTGCTCCCAGTCGACGACCCCGGCCGTGCCCTCCATGTCGCTGGACAGGAAGATTTTCACCCAAGCCTCCGTTTCTGGCACTGCCCGATGGCGCCATTGGGCACACTATGGTGTGCCCTTTGGCGCCATCGGGCTCGTTCGGTCAGGCGGGCGTGTCCCAGTGGCCGCGGCGGACGACCTCGCCGAAGGGGCGCCGGTTCAGCTTCTCGATCGGGCGCAGCGGGCGGTCGGCCGGATAGCCGACGCCGAGCATGAACGAGACGACATAGCCCTCGGGGATGCCGAGGATCGCGCGGGCCCGATCCTGGTCACCGACGGAGGAGTGACCCGTGCCGATGCCGAGGTCGGCGGCGGTGATCATCATGGCGTAGGTGGCCTGACCGAGGTCGTACTGGTCGACGATCTTCGTCCGGTCGTCTTCGGGCTCAGGTACGACCAGCACGATGGCGGCCGGCGCTTTGGCGATGTGCCGGGCCCCCTGCCAGACCTGGGACAGCTCGGCCAGTTGCTGGTGGTCGGTGACGATGACGAAGTCCCAGTGCTGCCGGTTCGACGCCGACGGGGCCCGCCAGCCCGCCTCGGCGATACGCAGCAGATCCGCATCGGGAATCGGGTCCGGCCGGTAGTCACGGACGTTCCGCCGGGACCGGATGGCGTCCCACGTCTCCATGGATGACTCCTCGGGATCGATCTGAAATGGCTACCCGACAGCATGACGGATGGACCGCAGCAAGACGGCAGCGGCTTCCACGATGGGGGGTTATCGGAAAGCCGCTGCCGCGAGTCCAGTATGCCCCGAATCTCCTAGCCCGCGGACCGGCTCAGACCGCGCCACGCCAGGAAAACGCGCCGAACTGCGGCAATCCGACCACAGTCAGGGCGGGGTCCAGCGGGTGATGGAAGCGCCGCCGCGGACCAGCAGACCGGCCGGGAGCAGGCGCAGGGTGGTGTTGCGGGCGCGCTGACGCCAGCCGGGCCCGAGATCGGCGCCGAAGCGGGCGATGGTCATGGCGGCCCGGACGATTTGCCGGCCGCGGGGGCGGCGGGCCTGGTCGAAGGCGGTCAGCGCCAGCGCCAGCGCGCCGCCGGCCCGGACCGGGCCGGCGATCAGGCGGCCAGTACACACGGCGTCCTCCAGGGCCATGGCTGCGCCCTGGCCCACGGTCGGCAGGCAGGCGTGGGCGGCGTCCCCGATCAGGACCACGCGGCCGGTCACGTAGGCGGGCGGGCCCTGGGGCAGGTGGTAGACGTCGTTGCGGATCAGGCGGTCGGCCGGGGTGGCGTCCAGCAGGTCCCGGACCCACGGTGCCCAGCCCGCGAAGCGGTCCCGGGCCGCGGCCAGCTCGTCCGGGAACACCGCGCCCGCGGGATGGCGAATGTAGCCGTACCAGTAGGTCTCATGGTCGCTCAGCCCGAGCGCGCCGAACTCGGCCTCCGGTCCCCACGCCGCGACGAAACGGCGGTCGGCGGTGCTGGTGCCGGGGACGACCGCGCGCCAGCTGGTGCTGCCGCCGTAGCGCGGCTGGACCCCGGGGAAGAGCTGGGTCCGGACTGCGCTCCGCACTCCGTCGGCCGCCACGACCAGGTCGGCCGGGGCGGTACGGGTCTGGCCGCCGGATCGCCAGGTGACCTCGGCGCGGTCGCCGTCGGGTACGCCCGGCCGGACGGCGGCCACCTCGGCCCCGGTGATCAGCTCGGCTCCGGCCGCCGTGGCCGCCTGGCGCAGGACCGCGTGCAGGCGCTGGCGGTGCTGGCCCCAGATCGTGGTGACCGCGTCCTGGCCGGGGCGCTCGGCGGGCAGCCGGATGAGCCAGCGGCCGGCCGGGTCCTGGAAACCGGCGCTGGCCGTCCGGTACCCGGCGGCCCGTACGGCGTCGCCCAGGCCGAGGGCGTCCACCGCGGCCATCCCGTTCGCGGTCAGGGCCAGGCCCGCGCCGACCTCACCAAAGGCGGGGGCCCGTTCCAGCACGGTGACCCGCCAGCCCGCCTGGTCCAGCGCCACCGCCGAGGCCAGCCCGGCGATCCCGCCACCCGCCACGATCGCCGTCAGTTCCTCCGCGGCCATCCGCTCACCTCACCCGCCCGTGTACCGTCGCCTACGTCAAACTACTACGATCCGTAGTAGGCGAAAAGTGAATAACGGCCCGCCGGCGGGAGGGGCGGGTCAGGCACGAGGGGCGGGTTACTCCTTGAACATGGTGAGGGTGATCCTGTTGGCCATGGCCTGGTAGCCGGCGTCGTTGGGGTGCAGGTGGTCGCCGCTGTCGTAGGCGGGGGCCAGCTTCAGCGGGGCGGCCGGGTCGCGGACGGCCCGGTCGAAGTCGATGACGCCGTCGAAGGCACCGCTGGTGCGGATCCAGTGGTTGACCGTCTCGCGTTTCTTCTCGCCCGCGGCGGAGTAGTAGTCCGAGCCCTGGAACGGGGTCATCGTGGCGCCGAAGATCGTCAGGCCTGCGGCATGGGCCGCGGTAATGATGCGCTGGTAGCCGGCGATGATCTGCGCGGCCGACACGTTGGTGTTGGGCGCGGTACAGCCGGAATTGGGGTCCAGGCTGTAGCCGATGTCGTTGATGCCCTCCAGCAGGATGACGTAGCGGGCCCCGCGGCGCCCGGCCACGTCGCGGGTGAAGCGGGTCAGCGCGCTCTGCCCCGAGCAGGCCGAGCCGTTCAGCAGCCGGTTGCCGCTGATGCCCTCGTCCACTACGGGCCGGGCCTGTCCCGCGGCCCGGAACCGCCGGGCCAGGTCGTTGGGCCAGCGGGCGTTGGCCCCGACGGTCGACTGGTAGCCATCGGTGATGGAATCGCCCAGCGCCACCACCGCCCCGGTGGTGGCGGCGCGGACGTCGACGTCGTCGAGGAAGAACCAGGCCCCGTTGGTGGTGGTGAAGGCGCTGGCCGCGTTGCGCCCGGCGTGGTTGCCCGCAGCCAGGTAGGTGTCCTGCTGCGCGTCGGCGTGGTAGGTGGCCGGCCCGGTGGCGCGGGCCGTGAACAGGCTGACCACCAGGTTGGTTTCGGCCGGGACGGTCAGCCGGATCGGGTCGCTGACCGCCTCGGCGCCCGGCTTGATCGTCACCGCGGCGTGGCCGGTGAACGTGATCGGGCGGTTCGTGCCCGCGGCGACGGCCGCCCCGCCCGCCGAGACGCCGATATCCAGCTGGCTGAAGGTGACCGGCCGGGTCCCGAAGACGTTCGACAGGCGGATCCGGACCGACCGGCCGCCCGCGCTGGCCCAGACGACGTCCCTGATGGTCTGGTCCTTGAACCCGGCCGCGGACAGGTCGCCCGCTGAGGCCAGCGGGGACGGCGTGGCCGCCATGGGGCTGGCGGCCCAGGTGGACACCCAGTGGCTGGGGCCGGCCGCGGCGCTGCTCGCGGTGTTGGCGGCGGGGCTGGTGGTAGCCGTGGGCCCGGACCCAGCGGTGGTCGTGCAGGCCGCCGCCAGAGCCAACACCAGCGCCACCGCCAGCGTCGTCCCGGCCAGCCGCGAGCACCGGGCCCGGCGCCTGGCCACCATGCCCACTAAGGCCGCCAGGGTGGTCAGCCTGGCTGGCGGCGGCGCGGTGGCCACGGCTACTTCTGCTCGTAGGTGGCGACGATCGCGCCGCGGGCCAGGGTGTGGCTGAGCAGGTTGAACATCAGGAAGGCGGGGGTGGACGACGCGTCAATGTCCAGGTGGTCGACGTCGAGGGCGTGCACCACGAACTCGTAGTGGTGCGGGCCGTGGCCGGCCGGGGGCGCGGCCCCGACGTACTGGGACATGCTGGCGTCGTTGCGGAGGGTGGACGCACCGGCGGGAAGGCTGAGGCTGCCGGGCTCGCCCGCGTTAGTGGGAAGCTCGGTGACCGAGGCCGGGATGTTGAACACGGCCCAGTGCCAGAACCCGCTGCGGGTCGGGGCGTCCGGGTCGTACACGGTGACCGCGAAGCCCTTGGTTCCGGCCGGGAAATCGCTCCAGCTGAGCTGCGGGGAATGATCCTGGCCACCGGCCCCCATGACCCCGCTCACCTGGGCCTGGGGCAGGGTGTCGCCATGGGTGATGTCTGTGCTGGTCACGGTGAGGCTCGGAGCATCGGGGAGACCCTCGAAGGGGTTATGGGCAGAGTCCGGCACTGGACTTCCTCCGTTCGCGATGGATAGTGGAGCCAAAGGGCAGGTTACGCGGGCGGCGCAGGACGCACACGGCAGCCCCCGAAGGCCAGTGGAATCCGGTGAGCCCGCCGAGGTGGCACGGATCAGTCCGTGGCGGGCGCGGCTGGCCGACGCCGGCCGACCAGGGCCCGGTACAGGCGCGGCGGCACCGGGAGGAAGCCGCTGGTGCGGCTCGCGTACTCGAGGTAGCCGGGGCGCTTGGCCATGGAGCGTTCCAGCAGGCGCTTGCCGGTGCCCGCCACCAGCAGGTAGGTCATGAGGGCCGGGCTGACCACGGTGAGCACGCCGGGCCAGCGTTCGGCGGTGATGAGCCACAGGCCGGTCCAGACCGCAGCGTCGCCGAAGTAGTTCGGGTGCCGGGTCCAGCGCCACAGGCCCTCATCGATGACCTGGCCGTGGTGGGACGGGTCGCGGCGGAACCGGTTCATCTGATGGTCCCCGACAGCTTCGAAGGTCAGGCCGAGCAGCCAGACGGCGACGCCGAGCCAGCCGATCACCGAGACCGGGCCGGGCTCGGCCATGCCCACCTGCAGGGTCCCCGACACCAGGTACAGCACGACGGCCTGCGGGACGAAGATGTACCGGACCGCGGTCAGGGTCCGGTGCCCGTCGTGCTTGGCCAGCAGGTCGACGTAGCGCTGATCGTCACCCTTCCCCGCACTGCGGCGGCCGACGAAATAACCGAGCCGCAGGGCCCAGATCGCGGTCAGGCCGAGCAGCAGGCCCTGCCGCAGCGGGTCACCCGACCGTCCGGCCGCGACGGCGCAGGCCACCGCGGCGACCAGCAGGAACCCCAGCGGCCAGAGCGTGTCGACGATGTTGTTGCGGTGCAGCAGGTGGGCCAGCACGAACGCGGCCCCGGCCCAGACGACCACGGCCACGGCGGACCACACGAGGACGGGCCAGACGTCGTTAAAAATCATTGCTGGCGACGGCGACCGGCCACGGCGGCCACCACTTCGAGCGCGGCCCAGCCCGCCGCGACCCCGGCGACCTTGGCCCGCTGCCCGGCCGGGACCACGCGGGCGAACCAGGCCGCGTCGGCGCCGTCGGACAGCACCCGGGCCGCGGTCAGCACGTTCATCGGGTAGCCGGCCGGCGCGACGGCCAGGGCGGCGGCCATGGCCGCGTCGCGGGTGCCGATCGAACGGGTCAGCTCGGCCACCGCCGGGGGCACGCTGCCGTCGGGGTTGGTCAGGCGGCAGGGCTTGGCCAAGATCTCGGGCCGGATGGTGATGGCCACGCTGTAGGCGGTGGTCAGTACCGCCACCGTGCGGGCGGGCCAGCCGTCCTGCCAGCGGAAATTCTGGATTTTCATGATGGCAGGCCACTACCCATCGGGTCGTCAAACATGTCTGACCAGCGACTGAGCGGCCCGGCTCACCCAGCCGGGTTAGCCAGCCGGGTTAGCCAGCACGGTTAGGCGGGCTCGATGCCGTGGCTGGCCAGCAGCTTGCGCAGGCTCATCACGGCGTCGGCGTCCAGATCCTTGGCGCTCCCGTGCCGGTGCAGCACCTCGGTCTCGCCGCCTAGGGTCACGGCCAGGTTGCCGTGCCGCTCCTCGATGTCACCGACCGCGCCCAGCAGCCCGATGACGTCCTGCCACTCGACGTTGTGGCTCACCGGGTGGGCGAAGATCTTGTTCAGCGTGTCGCGATGGTTGTTGCTCAGGTCTGGCGCGGGCATGCAGTTACCTCCGGTCGGGTGTCACTTCCGCGATCCTATGGCCGGCCAGGATGGCCTGCTCCTGGGCGGGGCTGAAGCCGCGGTCCAGCGGGGGTTCGCCACGGGCGCGGTCCCAGGCCAGGACGTCGGCCGCGGTGGTGAGCAGGGGGGTGGCGGGCAGGCCGGCCGCGCGGGCGCGGGCCGGGCTGCGTTGCTGGGAGGGCCAGTCGGTGCGGACCAGGGGGAACATGGGGGGCGCCAGGCTGGGCGGGACGGGGACGAGCTCGACTTCGGTGCCGGCCGCCTGGGCGCAGGTGCGGATGAGGCTGGCCATCGTGGTCGGATCGGCCGGGCCGACGGCGTGGAAGGGGCCGGGGCGGTCGTCGGCCAGCAGCTGGACCACCAGGCGGGCCAGGTCGCGGGAGTCGATGACCTGGATGGGCTGATCCGGGTCGGCCGGGAGGGCGACGCGGCCACCGCGCCCCGCCCGGCGGGCCCAGTAGGTCAGGCCGTCCTGGTTGTCGTGCGGCCCGGCCACCTTGCCCGGGCGGACGATCGTGGCCAGGTCGCCGTAGCGGGCGGTGACGTCGTCTTCGCAGGCGACCTTGAGCGGGCCGTAGGTCCGGCCGGTGAGCTCTTCGGTGTCGCGGACGGCGGGCCGGCGCGGGGTGTCCTCGTCGGAGCCCGGGCCGACGCCCTGCTGGTAGACCGCGTGGCTGGACAGGAACAGGTACCGGCCCACCCGATCGGCCAGGGCGTCCATGGCCTGGCCGACGTGGCGGGGCACGTAGCCGCTGACGTCGACCACCGCGTCCCAGCGGCCGTCGTGCAGGGCCGCGTAGTCGCCGGTGTCGCGGTCACCGATGAGCCGGGGCAGGCCGGGGAACAGCTCGGCACCGGTCCTCCCCCGGCTGAACAGGGTCACGTCGCAGCCGGTGCGCAGCGCGTCGCCGACGATCGCACGGCCGATGAACGAGGTCCCGCCCAGCACGAGGATGCGCACGGGCCTGAACGCTACCGGCCGTCGGGCCGCGGGGCATTCTCTTTACGGCGCGGCTCCCGGACGACACGGCGCGGCTCCTGGACGACGCTGGCCATGACCGTGGCCACCGTCCGGTGGACGGTGGCGGGCGCGGGCGGGGTGGTGTCGCGGCCCGCGAACAGCAGGTGGCAGGCCCCGAGCAGGGTGGGGGCCAGGGTGGCGACGTCTGCGTCCCAGGCCAGACGGCCCAGGTCACGTTCGGCGGCGAGGTAGGCCGCGAGCATGGCCGCCGCCTCGGTCAGCAGCGGAAAGCCGGTGGGCGTGCTCTGCCGCAGCCGGGCCCGCAGGTCGTCGCGGAAGGTGATGAGGGCGACGATGGCCACCGCGACCGGGCCGAACAGGTCGGTCAATGCCGCGGTCAGGTTGTCGAGCACGGTGCCGGCGCCGGCCGCGTCGAGCAGGGCGGCCCGCTGGGCCTCCAGCCGGGTGACGCGGTCCCGCACCAGTTCGGCCAGGAAGTCGTCGAAGTCGGCGAAGTGCCGGTGCAGCACGCCCTTGGCGCAGCCCGCCTCGGTCGTGACCGCGCGGCTGGTCAGCGCCTGCGGGCCGTCGCGCAGCAGGATGCGCTCGGCCGCGGTGAACAGCTGCTCCCGCGGGTCTTGGAGCGCTACTCCCGTCGGCACCGCGGCTCCTGTTCGCTGATACTGCGTTGACGAGTGGGCGAGCGCCCACTTAGGGTGGGCGCATGCCCACTCTATCGGGATCAGGGCCGGAGCAGCCAGCGCCAGGGCCGGAGTGGCTCAGGCCGGGGTCGGACCAGTTCCGCCAGGTGGCGGAGGGGTTCGGCGCCAACGCCGGGCGGTACGACCGGGCCCGGCCCAGCTACCCGCGGGCCATGGTCGACCAGATCCTCGCCACCAGCCCCGGGCTCCGCGTGCTCGACGTGGGCTGCGGGACCGGCATCGTGGCCCGGCTGTTCGAGGCGGCTGGAGCCCAGGTCCTCGGCATCGATCCGGACGCGCGGATGGCGGCTCGCGCCCGCCAGCACGGGCTCGAGGTCGAGGTGGCCCGGATCGAGGACTGGGACCCGGCGGGCCGCCAATTCGACGCGGTGGTGGCCGGGCAGGCCTGGCACTGGGTCGACCCGGTGGCCGGGGCCCGGCGGGCGGCGCAGGCGTTGCGGCCCGGAGGACGGCTGGCTGTGTTCTGGAACAGCTTCCGGCCCCCACCTGGCCTGGGCGAAGCCATGGCCGCGGTCATGGCCCGGGTGGTACCGGGCGCGCCGATGCAGGGTCTGCCCGGGCCCGACGGATACGCGCGGCTGGGTGACCGGGCGGCGAGCGGGGTCCGGGAGACCGGGGCCTTTGTTAAAAATATTGAACAATGGCGCTTCGACTGGGAGCGCCCGTATAGCCGGGACGAATGGCTGGACGCGGTGCCGACCTTCGGCGGCAGCGACCGGCTGCCGGCCAGCACGATGGGGGAACTCCTGGCCGGGATCGGCGCCGCGATCGACGCAATCGGCGGCCAGTTCACCATGGGGTACACCACGGTGGTGAGTACCGCCGTCCGCTCCGCTAATTGAGGACGGGAACTGGCCGCAATCGCCTCTAGCGTCGAGGTATGACAACTTCGCAGAGCACGACTACTTCGAAGAGCATCAAGCCGTTCCGCATCGACGTCCCGCAAGCCGACCTGGACGACCTGTCCGCGCGGCTGGCCGCGACCCGCTGGCCGGGTGAGGTCAACGGGGCCGGCACCAGCTACGGTATGCCGCTCGATGTGGTCCAGCGGCTGGCCGAGCAATGGCGCACCGGCTACGACTGGCGCGCACACGAGGCCGAGCTGAACGAGATCCCGCAGTTCACCACGGTCATCGACGGGCAGACCATCCACTTCCTGCACGTCCGGTCGCCCGAGCCGGGGGCGCGGCCACTGCTGCTCCTGCACGGCTGGCCGGGTTCGGTGGTGGAGTTCCTCGGCCTGATCGGGCCGCTGACCACCGGGCTGGACCGCGGCGCCGATCCGTCGATCGCGTTCGACGTGGTGGTGCCGTCGCTGCCGGGCTACGGGTTCTCCGGCCCCGTCACCAAGCCGGGCTGGGACAGCGCCCGGATGGCCCGGGCCTTCGCCACCCTGATGAAGACGCTGGGGTACGAGCGATGGGGGATGGCTGGCGGCGACATCGGTGCGCTGGTCGGCCGCGAGCTGGGCATCCTGGCGCCGGACGGCCTGATCGGGCTGCACCTGCTGCAGATCTTCGCGTTCCCGTCCGGCGACCCGGACGAGGGCCGCCGGATGACCGCGGCGGACCGGGAGAGCCTGGCCAGCTCGACGGCCGAGTTCCAGAGCAAAGCCGGTTATCAGGCCATCCAGCGGACCCGCCCGCAGACGCTGGGCTACGGGCTGACCGACTCCCCCGTGGCCACCCTGGCCTGGAACGCGGAGCTCTGGACCGGCTGGGGCGACTACGCCGCCTACCTGGACGTGGACACCTACCTGACCCACGCCAGCATCTACTGGTTCACCCGGACCGGGGTATCCAGCGCCCGGAGCTACTACGAGGACGCGCGCAGCGGCGCGGGCTACCGGGATGAGCCCAACCAGGTGCCGACCGCGGTCGCGGTGTTCCCGCAGGACTACCGGACCATCCGGGCCTGCGCAGAACGGGCCAACAACATCGTCCGGTACACCGAGTTCGCCGAGGGCGGGCACTTCGCCTACACCACCCACCCGGGTTTGGTGGTGGCTGACCTGCGGGAGTTCTTCGCCAGCCTCTAGTTCGGCAGCCTCTAGTGAGGGGAAGGCCGGCCCAGGAGGCCGGAGTGGAGCAGGGCGATGGCGGTGGCCATGTGGCGGCTGAACTCGTCGTCCGGCGGCGCCACGTTTTCGAGCGCCGCGCGCAGCGAGGCTCCGCTGCGGGGGTAGGCGGGATCGTCCTCCGTGGGTCGGTCAAGCTCGGCCGGCCGCCAGCTGGTCGTCATCGACATCGCCTCCGGGCAAATCGTACGCCGGGAGGCGACGCCCAGCCGGGAAGCCGGGCCGGGCGTGGCCGACTAGCGGGGCTGCGCGACCGCCGCGACCTCGGCGTGCACTCGGGCATGCTCGGCGACGGCCTGGTCGACCTGGTCACCACGGCGCGGACCGAGGTGGACGTGATCGTGACCGAGTTCGGCGCGGCCGAGCTCAAGGGGCGCTCGCTGGCCGAACGAGCCCGCCGCCTGGTGGCCATCGCCCACCCGGCCTTCCGCGAACACCTGGAGCGGGAAGCCCGTTCGATCCAGCAGCGGGGCTACTAGTACTCGGTTGTGCCGCGCGCGCCGCGAGTTGTTGACTGATCCCATGACCGCGCTCCCGGTGGTGCCAGCTCCGCAGATCCCGGTGACCGACAGCTTTCACGGGGTCGAGGTCACTGAGGACTACCGCTGGCTGGAGGACGCCGCGGCGCAGGAGACCATGGCCTGGACCAAGGCCCAGCAGCACCGCAGCCAGACCTACTTCGGCGGGATCTCGTGGCGGGAGGCGCTGCGGGTCCGGGTCGAGCAGTTGCTGAAGTCCGAGCGGACGGCGTACAAGCAGCTGCGGTCCGGCGGGAGCATCTTCTTCGCGCTGAAGGTGCAGACACCACGGCAGCAGCCGTTCCTGGTGGCGCTGACCGACCTGGACGATCCCGGGACCGAGCGGGTGGTGGTGGATCCGGACATCATCGACCCGGCGGGTGAGACCGCTATCGACTTCTTCGTGCCGTCCCCGGATGGCCAGCGGGTCGCGGTCTCGCTGTCGGAGCACGGCACCGAGGACGGGTCGCTGCACATCTTCGACGTGGCCAGCGGGAAGGTCATCGGCGAGCCGATCGCGCACGTGAACCTGATGGGCGGATCAGTGACCTGGCGCCACGACGGCTGCGGGTTCTGGTACACCCGCTGCGCCGACCCCGCGGGCTTCCGGCAGCAGGTCTGGCTGCGCGAGTTCAATGACCGGCCGGACCGCGTTGAGCTCGCGGGCCCCTTCGCCGACGAGCGGATCGCGGAGAACTTCCTGTCCACCTCACCCGACGGCCGCTGGGTGATGGACCGGGTGCAGCGGGGCGACGGAGGTGAGTGGCAGATCTTCGTCCGCGGGCAGGGGGCCGGCGGCTCGTGGTGGCAGGTGGCCGATGTCCCGGACAAGTGCGTCTACGCCGTGCTCGGCCCGGACGCCCTGTACCTGCTGTCGGTCCGGGACGCCCCGCACGGCAAGGTGCTCCGCCTGCCGCTGACCGAAGGCACCACGGTCGCCGGCGCCGAGGAGATCGTGCCGGCCGGGGACACGGTCATCGACGACCTCGCGGTGACCGACGACACCGTCTGGGTCGTGGATATGGACGGCGGGCCGCAGCAGGTGCGCGCCTTCGACCCCCGGGGCCGGGCGCTTCCCCCGGTGCCGATCCCGCCGCTGAGCTCGGTGTCGTCGTACCGCGATGGCCTTTCGCGGCTGGGGCCGGATCTGATCGCCTGGTCGCGCGAGTCCTTCACCGAGCCCGCCACCTGGTGGGTAGCGACCCGCGGCCAGGCACCCCGGCCCACCGGGCTGATGACGACCACGCCCGTCGACCTGTCCGGGTACGAGGTGACGCGCGAGTTCGCGACGTCCAAGGACGGCACCCGTATCCCGCTCAACGTGATCGCCGCCCCCGGCACGCCCCGGGACGGGACCGCGCCGGCGCTGCTGACCGCGTACGGCGGTTACGGCCTCTCGCAGGTGCCGCGGTTCGATCCCGAGCGGCTGCTGTGGCTGGAGCAGGGCGGGGTCTGGGTGGTGGCCAACATCCGCGGCGGCGGCGAGTACGGCGAGGAGTGGCACCACGCCGGCCGGCTGGCCACCAAGCAGAACTGCTTCGACGACTTCATCGCCTGCGCGGACCACCTGGTGCGCAGCGGGATCACCCGTCGCAACCGGCTGGCCATCGTGGGCGGTTCCAACGGAGGACTGCTGATGGGGGCGGTGCTCACTCAGCGTCCGGACATCGCCCGCGCGGTGGTGGCCGCGGTCCCGGTGCTGGACTCGCTGCGGGCCGAGACCACCACCAACGGGAGGTTCAACACGACCGAGTTCGGGACCGTGGAGGATCCGGAGCTGTTCGCGGTGCTGCTGGCCTACTCGCCGTACCACCACGTCGTGGACGGGACGGCCTACCCGGCCGTGTTGCTGACGGCCGGCGAGAACGACACCCGGGTCGACGCCTGGCACGCCAAGAAGATGACGGCCCGGCTGCAGGCGGCGACCTCCACGGACCGGCCGGTGCTGCTGAGACTGCAGTCCGCAGGCCACCTGACCGGGTCGCTGGACCAGGCCATCGACGAGACCACCGACTGGTACGCCTTCTTGTTCGACCAGCTGAGTCTCGGCTACTACCCCGTCAGCCCTGGGTGATCGGCCCGGCGTGGAGGAGGTCGGGGTTGTCGTCGCTCATCACGAGTGCGCGACCCTGCGCGTCGGCGACGTGTCCCGATCAGCGGAGGAATGGCTTAATGCTTCGCGGCCTTTTTGGCCTTCTTGCCCTTGTGCTTGACCTTCCCAGCACCTTTCTTGCCCTTGTGCTTGACCGCTTTAGCGTCACCCTTAGCCTTCTTGACCACGCCCATAACCAGCTCCTCTCTAGATCCAGGGCACGCGATGCCCCCAGGGAACCCGGCGCCGCATAGACAGGCCGTGTTCTCACAAGCGGCCTAGCGGCGCCGATCCGATCTTTTCCATCTTCCACGCCGGACCCATCTCAAACCCTCCGGATAGTCACCGTCAGCCTCCTCTCGCCGCACGGGCACGCCCACCATCCCCAGGCTGATGTGCCGTCGCCAGGCTCTGATTTAGATCCAGCAGGAACTAATCGGGTCCTGCCTTCCGCGCTGGCAGCGAAGTCGCATTCTGCTTCTGACCGGGCGCTCCAAGAACGGTTCCGCTCGTGCGCTTGTCCCAGGTCAGCGACTCTACTGGGCCGTTGAACCAGTGGCCGTGGTGGTACGGCTCGAGACCCGGCTGGGACGCCGGCCTCGCGGGAGTCTGTTAATTAGGGGCGGTTTTCGGACCTCGGGCTACGCTGCAGACGGGGAGGTGGTGACGTGGCTTCGGAGCGCAGGCTCGGCTCGCCGGAGGCGAAGAACCGTCAGGTGCTGCTGGACGCGGCCGAGCAGCTCATGCTGGCCGAGGGCTACGCCACGGTCACTGCCCGCCGCGTGGCCGCCCAGGCCGGGCTGAAGTACCAGCTGGTGCACTACTACTTCCGGACCATGGACGACCTGTTCCTGGCCTTGTTCCGGCAGCGGGCCGAGGAGGGGCGCGAACGGCAGGCGCTGGCGCTGGCCTCCAGCCAGCCGCTGTGGGCGCTGTGGGAGTTCAGCACCGACCCGGCCGGCACCAGGATCACGCTGGAGTTCATGGGCCTGGCCAACCGGAACGAGGCGTTCAAGGCCGAGATCGCCCGGTACGCCGAACTGCTGCGGGCCGAACAGCTGGAAGCACTGCCCGGCATCCTGCAGCGGTACGGGGCGGCGGCGCAGGCCGACCCGCCTGAGGTGCTGGCCGTGCTGCTGACCGGCGTGTCCCGGGTGCTGGTGATGGAGCAGATGCTGGGAGTGTCGCTCGGCCACGCGCAGACGCGGGAGCTGGTGGAGCGGTACCTGCGGGAACTGGAAGGCGATCGGCGGGCGACAGGGGACTGAGTAGCCTGACGGTCCTACGGGGAAGAGGAACCGTGCGAAGAATCCTTACGGCCCTGGCGACCGTGCTCGCGGCCATGGTGACCATGGCCGGGCTGTCGGTGACGGCCGCGGGCGCCGCGACTGTTTCGAGTGGCGCGGATACGCTGGACAGCTGCCTGGCCGGCCATTCCGTCTGCGTGGCCGCTGACGCCCGCAGCGCGCTGTCGGTGAGCCAGCAGGATCAGCTCGAGCAGCAGATCGGCAGCGAGCCCATCTACATCGTGGTCGCGGCCTCCGGCGCCAGCGGCTACAACGCCGCGATGGACCAGCTCATCAACGACCTGAGCAGCCACCAGCAGTTCGTGGTCGGCTTCTACGACGTCCGGACGGACCACTTCGGCGCCTACAACCGCGGGGTGCTGGCCGACAACGAGGCGGCGCAGCTGGCGACGACCGCGGTCCAGGATCACCAGAATGACCCGGCCGCGGCGCTGACCGAGTTCGTGACCAGCGTCAAGTCCAAGGCGGGATCGACGTCCACGACCGGGTCCGGGTCGTCGTCCTCAGGCGCCTGGATCGCCGTGGTGATCGTGATCGGCGTGCTGCTGATCGCGGGCCTGCTGGTCGGGCTGCTGATCATCCGGCCCCGGCGGGCCCGCCGGGCCCGGGATCTCAAGGACGCCAAGGCCGCGGCCCAGGACGATCTGCTCGCGCTCAACCAGCAGATCACCGACCGGGACAGCGACGTCGCCATCCAGCAGCACCCCGACGCGGCGGCCGAGCAGGCGGCGGCGCTGGCCGCCTACGAGCGGGGCACCGCCGCGCTGGACGCGGCGCGCAAGCCCCAGGACATGCTGCTGGTCAGCCGGAACATCGCCGAGGCGCAGTACCGGCTGGCGGCGGCCGAGGCGCTGGCCCACGGTCAGCCCAAGCCGGACCGGCGGCCGTCGTGCTTCTTCGACCCGCGGCACGGCATGTCGGTGGCCGACGTGGCCTGGACCCCGCCCGACGGCGGCCCCACCCGCGAGGTGCCGGTGTGCGCCGACGACCTGCACAAGATCGAGCGGGGGGGCGAGCCACAGATGCGCACTGTGCGGCAGACCGGGTCGCAGGCGCCGGTGTACTACGCCAACGCCGGGTTCGCCCCGGCGTACTGGGGCGGCTACGGGTACGGCCCGGACCTGTTCACCGGTTTCCTGCTCGGCTCGGCGCTGTCCGGCGGCTGGGGCGGCGGTTACGGCTGGGGCGGCGGGCCGGGCTGGGGCGGAGGCGGAAACGGCGGGGACTTCGGGGGCGGCGACTTCGGCGGCGGCGACAACTTTGGTGGTGGGGACTTCGGCGGCGGGGGCGACAACTTCGGGGGCGGCGGCGGGGACTTCGGCGGCGGGGACAACTTCAGTGGTGGTGATTTCGGCGGCGGGGACTTCGGCGGGGGCGACTTCGGCGGCGGGGGCGACAACTTCGGCAACTGATCAGGGCGCCGGGCGGGCGTGCCCGATCCAGTCCAGGGGTGGCTGAGCCAGGGCTTCGGCGGCGAGCTGGCGGGCCGCGGCGGTGCGCAGGCGGCTCAGGGCCGAGTCGATCCAGGGCTGGACGTCGCGGTGGCCCTGGTCTTCGTACTCCCGGGCCTGGAGCAGCATCTCCAGCTTGTCGGCGTCGCGGGCGCAACGGGCCTCGGGGGTCTGGCCGGCCTCGTACTCGCGGACGGCGTCCCGGATCAGGCGGGCCAGCGCCGGCGGCAGCGGGCGCACCTGATCCTCGGTGACCTGTTCGTGCGCCGTGGCGGCCACGTACCGCTGAGCCAGGTGCGGCAGGTCGGTGGTGCGGGTCTCCTGCGAGTCGTGCCACAGGGCCAGGAAGGCGGCCCGCTGCGGGTCGGCCCCCTCCAGGCTGGCGATGACCGAGGCGGCGACGCTGGCCCGGAACGAGTGATCGGCGACCGACTCCGGGGTCCGCACCCCCAGCTGCAGCCACCCCGTGCGCGGATAGCGCTTGAGCAGCCCGATCTCGTACAGGAACCCGGTGATTGCTTTCACCCGGGCCATTGTGCCCGCTGGACGATCTGTGCTGGCTAATTAGGCGGCGCTGAAGGCGACCTTGCCCGTCTCGACCGTGCCCGCGGTGCGGCCCGGCGCGGCCTGGAAGCTCCAGTACAGGTTGGTGTGGGCGATGACCTGGTCCACCGGCGGCGCACCCCAGGCGGTCTTGTCGCCCGCGGTGTGCGCGTCGCTAACCAGCGTCGTGTCGTAGCCGCGGGTGAACGCCCCGTGCAGCGTGCTGCGGATGCAGGCGTCGGTCTCCGCCCCGGTCACCACCAGGCGGCCGACTCCGAGCCCGGCCAGCACGGTCTCCAGGTCGGTGTCCTCGAACGAGTCGCCGTAGCGCTTCCCGATCAGCGGCTCGGCGTCGTCCCGGGTCAGCTCGGGCACGATCCGCCACTCGTCGCTCCCCGGAATGAGCCCGTCGTCGGCGGAATGCTGCACCCAGACGACGGGGACTCCCTCCCGGCGGGCGCGCTCGACCAGGCGGCCGATATTGGCCACCACGGAGTCGCGGGCGTAGGCCTCTCCGACGACGCCGTTCTGCACGTCAACGACCAGGAGTGCGGTGTTGGGCCGTTCCTTCAGCGTGGTCATACCAGCCACGGTAGCCGCCAGCACCGACAGAACGCCCGGGGGTTTTTCGGCGGCGGAGTCAGGGGCGGCGGGCTTTCTCAATGTGATCCAGTGTGAGCAGCGCCTCTTGACTCCGGCCGGGCCGATGCGATTAGGTGTGGCTTGCCTTATTTAGGTAAGGCATACCTAATCTTTAGTGGACCCGGCCGCAGCGCGGTGGGCCCAGGGAGGGACGCCGCCGATGCTGCCCACGTTCGTGATCGGCCTCCGGGAGGGGCTGGAGGCCGCGCTGATCGTCGGGATCATCGCCGCGTTCCTCGGGCAGCAGGGCCGCCGGGACGCGCTTCGGCTGGTCTGGCTGGGGACCGGGGTCGCGGTCCTCATCTGCATCGGGATCGCCATCGCGCTCCAGGTGATCTCCTCGGACCTGCCGCAGCGGCAGCAGGAGGGCCTGGAGACCGTAGTCGGCGCGCTGGCCGTGGTCATGGTCACTTACATGATCCTGTTCATGCGCAAGCACGCCCGGCACCTCAAGGGCGACCTGGAGGGCGCGGCCGGCGCGGCTCTGGCCGCCGGGTCGAGCCGGGCGCTGGTGATCATGGCGTTCCTGGCCGTGCTGCGCGAGGGCTTCGAGACCGCCGTGTTCCTGCTGGCCACGTTCAACGCCTCCGGGGACGCCACCACCTCCTGGCTGGGCGCGGTGATCGGCATCCTGCTGGCCGCGGTGATCGGCTACGGGATCTACCGGGGCGGGGTCCGGCTGAACCTGGGCCGGTTCTTCAAGGTCACCGGCCTGGTCCTGGTGGTCGTGGCGGCGGGCCTGGTGATGACCGCGTTCATGACCGCCAACGAGGCGGGCTGGCTGAACTTCGGCCAGGCCCAGGCGTTCGACCTGTCCTGGCTGGTCCGCCCGGGCACGCCACTGTCCTCCCTGCTCACCGGGGTGCTCGGCATCCAGCCGTTCCCGAGCTGGATCATGGTCATCGCCTGGCTGGCGTACCTGGTGCCGCTGGTGATCATCGTGGCCTGGCCCGGAAGGCGGGGCCGCAAGCAAGTCCGTTCGCAGGAACGCGGGCAGGCCGCGCTGGCCGAGGGTCCGGCGCTGGCCGAGGGATCGGCGCTGGCTCAGGGTCCGGCCCTGGCCGAGAGCTCGGCGCTGGCTCAGGACCATTCCGTTGATATCGAAGGAGCAGTACCGCGTGAGCACTGACGGCCGGCGGAGCACCATCCGCGGCAAGACTTCCCGCCTCACCGCCCTGGCCGCCCTGGTGACCGGCGCCGCCGTGATCATCGCAGGCTGTTCGAGTTCGGGATCGGGTAAGTCCAAGACCGCTGCCGACACCGGCAAGACCACCACCGTCACCATCACCCTCACCCCGCAGGGCTGCGCGCCCAAGCCGGCCACCGTGACCGCGGGCGACGTGCAGTTCAACGTGACCAACAAGAACGCCAGCGCGGTGTCCGAGGCCGAACTGCGGACGTCGGACCTGTCCAAGATCCTGGGCGAGCAGGAAAACCTCACCCCCGGCCTGTCCGGCGGCTTCGAACTGTCCATCCAGTCCGGCAGCTACGTGATCAACTGCCCCGGGGCGTCCCAGCAGCACGCCACGTTCAAGGTCACCGGCAAGACCAGCGGGGCCAGCTGGCAGTCCAACCCCCAGCTCGCCGCCGCCGTCAGCGGCTACTCCACCTACGTGAACCAGAACACCACCGAGCTCGTGTCGAGCACTCAGACGTTCTGCAAGGCGATCGGCGCCGGGAACCTGAGCCAGGCCAAGATCCTGTACCCGAAGGCCCGCGTCTACTACGAGCGGATCGAGCCGGTCGCGGAGATCTGGGGCAGCCTGGACACCGAGATCGACGGCCGGTGGGAGAACCCGGTCACGGTGAAATCGCAGTTCATGGGCTTCCACCGGCTCGAGCAGCTGATGTGGTCGGAGAACACCCTGTCCGGCGCCCCGGCGCTGTGCTCCGGGCTGGTCACGCACGAGCAGCAGCTGCTGACGCTGGTCAAGAGCGCGCAGTACAACCCGCTGGAAATGGCCAGTGGCGCCACCGACCTGATCAACGAGGCCGCCACGTCCAAGATCAGCGGTGAGGAGGAGCGGTACTCCAACACCGACCTCCCGGTGTTCAAGGCCAACGTGGACGGGGCCATGGAGGTCGTCTCCCTGCTCACGCCCTACCTGAAGACGAAGGACGCCAGCCTGCTCACGCAGATCAACCAGCGGGACGCGGCGGTGACCAAGCTGCTGACCCAGTACCAGGCCACCCCGGGGTACGACGACACCGGTTACGTCGAGTACTCCACCGTCCTGGACAGCGGCCGCCGCGCCCTGTCGACCGCGGTGAACGCGCTGGCCGAGGAGCTGTCGAAGATTTCTGTGCAGGTGGGAGCCGCCTGATGAAGCGGCCAGACAGCGGCGAGCCCACCGATCCAGCGAACGGCCCGGCCAACGGCCCAGCTGATGGTGCGGCTTCCGGCCCGGCGGACGAAGTGGCCAGCGGCCGTGACGGCGGCCCATCGCGGCGGCGGCTGCTGGCCGGGGCCGGCCTGTTCGGCGCCGGGGCCGTGGCCGGCGGCCTCGGCGGGTACTTCGGCCACGGGAGCAGCACGACCAGTTCGGCCGCGGAGGCGGGCGAGGACAGCACCTCGACCGTCCCGTTCTACGGCACGCACCAGGCGGGCATCGCCACTCCGGCCCAGGACCGGCTGGCCTTCGGCACCATGAACGTGGTGTCGGGAACCAGCCGGGCCGACTTGCGCGACCTGCTGCGGGAGTGGACCACGGCGGCGGCCCGGATGTCGGCCGGGGAACTGGTCGGCGAGGACACCCAGGCCTACGCTCCCCCGGTCGACACCGGGGAGGCGGTCGGCTCCCCCGTGTCGCAGCTGACCATCACCCTCGGCTACGGCCCCTCCCTGTTCGACAGCCGGTTCGGGCTGGCCAACCGGAAGCCGTCCGCGCTGGCCGAGCTGCCGCCGCTGCCGAACGAGAACCTTGACCCGGACTACACCGGCGGCGATCTGTGCGTCCAGGCCTGCTCGAACGACCCGCTGGTGGCGTTCCACGCCGTGCGGAACCTGGCCCGGATCGGCATGGGCGTGGTCGAGCACAACTGGATGGAGCTCGGGTTCGGCCGCACCTCGACCACGTCGACCGCCCAGGCCACCCCGCGCAACCTGCTCGGCTTCAAGGACGGCACCCGAAACATCAAGGCCGAGCAGACCGACCTGATGAACAACTACGTGTGGGCGGGCCAGGAGACGGACCAGTCCTGGCTGCGCGGCGGCAGTTACCTGGTGGCACGGAAGATCCGGATCTTCGTCGAAAACTGGGACCGGGACTACCTGCAGGACCAGGAGAAGGTCATCGGCCGGTCCAAGGTGTCCGGCGCCCCGCTGTCCGGCGGCACCGAGTTCACCACGCCCAACTTCAACGCCAAGGCGCCCGGCGGCCTCGGGACCGCCATCCCGGCGGACTCGCACGTCCGGCTGGCCAGCTTCGAGCACAACGGCGGGACCCGCATCCTGCGGCGCGGTTATTCGTTCACCGACGGCATCGATCCCCAGCGGGGCACGCTGCTGGGCGGCCTGTTCTTCATCGCGTTCATGAAGAACCCGTCCCAGTTCATCAAGCTGCAAAACTCCCTCGG
This sequence comes from uncultured Actinomycetes bacterium, assembly GCA_963833835.1. Lineage (GTDB taxonomy): Bacteria > Actinomycetota > Actinomycetes > Streptosporangiales > Streptosporangiaceae > Bog-532. The sequence goes on along the minus strand of CAWHZI010000016.1, from coordinate 1,249,475 downwards.
CGCCGACTCGCTGAACGAGTACATCCAGCACACCGGCAGCGGAGTGTTCGCCTGCCCGCCCGGCCTGAGCCAGGGCCAGTACTGGGGCGACGGCCTGTTCGCCTGAGGCGGCGCGGCTGGGCTGGGCCTCTGGGCGGGGTTGGGTTTGGGCGGGCGGCACTCTCGTCACATCGGCCCCGTGAGACTCCGCAGTGCGGGGTACTCCGGATTCGGGAAGAGTTTTCAACAGCATTTGTCAAAAAGTCTTCCCCAATGCCAGGCTCCCTCGGCCCCGCGCCTGGGGCGGGACAGTACCCGCTGCGCTGGGCCGCCAGTGGCTGGTGGCGTAGTGCGACACTGATGGTGTGAACAGCCGGGCCGAGGACTGCGAGCGCGAGCCAGATGGGGGCCTGCGCCGGTTCGTTCCGCGAGACGAGTTCGTGGCGGAGTCGCAGGTCGTCGCGGCAGTGGACCTTGACGCGTTTCGTGCCGACCAGATAGCCGCGCAGCACGAGGTAGCGGCCGTTGATGAGGGTTGAGCGCGCTGATCAGGAGGGGCCGGGAGGCTAACCGCCGGTTATGAGCGGGGGGACACAGCTGCCGGGGAGGGCCCAGGGGTTGCCGTCGTCGGTGGCCCAGGATTCGCGGTGACGTGCGTGGTCGGGCGGGGTCGGGGACGGCGGCGGGTGGGGGCAGGAAGCTGTGGGGGGCCGGGGCAGGAGCGCTCATCGCCGTTGGCGTGATGGCGGGCTGGGTCGGGAGCGGGAGGGCGCCGCCGGATAGGCCGCTGTCCAGGGTGGGGAGTTCGGGGAGCGGGCGGGCGCTGAGGGGCGGGCCGCTGGTGGTGACTTGGGGCGCGGGAGCGGCGGCCGGGGCGCCAGGGAAGCCGGGGAGCGCGCTGGTGGCGGCGGCGTGGGTGCTGGGGACGGTCGCCGGGGCCGGCGTTGCGGAGAGGCCAGGCGACCCGGCCGTGGAGGGCGGCTGGGCTTGGTGGTTGTCGTCGGGGTCACGGGGGCTGGTGGTGCGGCCTTTGGTTGCCGTGGTCGATTGGGCTGGCGTTACCGGGGTGGCGAGTGCGCCAGGAGTGACGTCGGCGGTGGCGGGGGGTGCGCCGGGAGTGGCTGCTGAGGTCGCTGGGGTGGCGGGGGTGGATTCGCTAGGGGCGGCGGCTGTGGTGCCTGCGGCGGGAGGAACGTTGGCCAGGGCGATCGGGCCCGGGGTGGGAGCGGGCCCCGCAGCCGCGGCCGGTGCTGGGCTGGCGGTGACCGGGGCGATCGGGGCCGGGTTGGGGACGGGGGCGGCGCTCTGCAGGCTGCTGACCTGGGACGCGGGATGTGTGGGTCCGGCCGTGAGCGGGGTTCCGATGGGGCTGACCTGGCCAGAGTGGCTGGTGGTGCTGGTCAGGATTATGGGTCTTGAGTGACTGATGGTGCTGGTGGTGCTGGCGGCAGCTCCGGGTCTGGTGGTGACTCCGGGTCTGGTTACTCCGGGGCTGATGGTGACCCCGGGGCTGGTGGTGCCCTTGGAGGTGATGGCGGGGAGGGACTTGTCGGCTTGGGTCAGGGCGGTGGTCAGGTGGGTGAGGAACTGGCGGGCCTGGGTGGGGGTGGCCGGGCGGTTCAACGCCGGCAGGACCTGGGTGCCCAGCCACGTCAGGACGGCGCCGGTCCGGCTGGCCTGGGTGGCCAGGGTGGCGGTCTGCTGGTGTAGCCGCCGGAGCTGGGCCAACGCGGCGCGGGCGGCGACGCCGGACCAGTTCTGGGCCAGGGTCCCGGCCTCCTGGGCCAGGTGCGCCGCCATGGTGGCCAGCTCACGGCCGAGCTGGGTGTGGGCGGCGCCGGCGTCCTGGAGAGCCGCCCCGTCCAGGCGGCCCAGGATGGCGGTGATCTCGGCGGTGGTCAGGGCGCCGGTCGTGGCGGGTACGGGGTCCGGTCTGACCTCGTAGGTGGTCATGACGCGGCTACCCCGGGCACTGGGACCGCCCGGACGGCCCGGACGCTGTCGGCCTCGGCCGCGTCGTAGCTGGCGGCGGTGGCGGCCAGCTTCGTGAGCACGGCGTGGTGGGCGTCTGCCAGCTCGCGTGCGACCCGCAGGCTGGCCTGGTAGGTGCTGGTCACGTGGTCGCCGAACACGTCCCCGGCCGGCCAGCCGTAGAGCGAACCGGTGCCGGGCCCCGCAGCCTGGACCCGGGTCACCGCGGCGTCCAGCGCGGCCAGGTCGGACCGGAGCCGGTGCGCGACGGCGCGGAGCACGTCGCGGTGCACCGCCACAGCGTCCGGCGAGCCGGCGTTCTCGTCAGCGCTCACGCTGGTCCGCCCGGCCGGCCACTCCCCAGCCAGCCAGGCCACAGGTCAGCCGTTCCAGAGCGCGGTGTTACGCGACTCGGCGTTCAGGTAGTTGCTGTGAGCCGCGCCGATGACCGCGCCCAGCTGGCTCAGCACCTGGGCCATGTTGGCCATCGCCGCGTTCCACTGGGCCTGGGCCTGGTCGTAGGTGGTCTGGGCCGAGCCGTCCCAGCGGGCCAGCGAGGAACGCAGCTGCGACTCCAGCGACGAGACCTCGGACTGCAGGGCCGAATACGTGCGCTGGAAGTCGGCTTGGCCCTGCTCCAGGGTGCCGAACACGGCCATGGTGTATTCGCTCATCGGTGTGCCCCTATCCGTTCAGCAGGCCCGCGACCCGGGTCACCGAGCTGGTGTTCGCCTCTTCGGTGGCCTGATAGGTCCCGTGCGTGGAAACCAGGTTTTCCTGGATCGACTGGAGGGCGTGCAGCACCTTGGCAAAGTCGGCGGTGAACGCCTCGTAGGTGCCGGAGAACGCGGACGCGGCCTGGCCCTGCCAGCCACTCTGCAGCTGGCCGACGTAACCGTTCATGCTCGACTGCAGTCCCTGGATCACCGAGACGGCCTGCTCGACCTGGCTGGCCGCGGTGGCCATGGCCGCCCGGTCAACGGCGGATTCGCCGGAAGGCACCCGGGTCACCTCTCTTTTCGCGCCGGCCCGGCGGTGTGAAATTGGCCTGCGGTACGAACGAGGCGGCCGGCTCGCATTCCCCGTTACCCGTCATCAACGTGGGGTCACCAGGCACGGTTCAGCGCCCATTAAAAATCATGATTATTAATAAGGCCGATGAACCGTGACCGTGCACGGGCCGTGATCCCCGTTATGACGCGACGCGGGAAAAGGTGACGCGATGGCGGACGGGTTCTCGGTCGACCGGCGGGCTCTGGCCGAAACGGCGCAAGGAATCAAGGCCTCGATCGGGGCGCTGAAGGGCCTCGGACTGGACGAAACGGCCGAGGTGGGGCGCGGGTTTTCCGGGCTGTCGCTATCCGGGCTGCAGGCGGGGCACGCGGACCTGGCCACCGCGTTCGGCGGGTTCTGCGACCGGTGGTCGTGGGGGGTGCGGTCGCTGGTCCAGGACGGTGACCAGTTCGCGGCACGGCTGGGCCTGTCGGCCGGGGTCTACGCCGACACCGAGCAGTACCTGACCAGCGTGGCCAAGCACGTCACGGTGGCCGTGGCTGGCGACCCGCACCTGAGCGACGGTCAGGCCGCCCAGGCCTCGTGGTCGCAGGACGCAGCCGCGGTCACCGGAGCGCCGACGCCGGCCAGCGGCACGACCTGGGCCCAGGTGGGCCAGCAGGCCAGCCGGCAGTGGACCGAGGTGGGCCGGGACGAGCTGAAGCTCCCGGACGAGGCCAAACGGCTCCTGAACGACGCCGGCGGAGCGGCCACCGGCGGGGCGGCCACCGGCGGGGCGGGGTGAGCTCGGGATGGGCAACCTGTTCGGATCGCTGTGGAACGACGCGAAACAGACCCTGGGCTCCGCCGTCGACGACGGGGCGCACCTGGTCGGGGACGGGCTGACCGCGGCCGGGCTGGCCGGGGCGGCGCAGGCGGTCCAGACCCTCGGCGACCAGGCCGGTTACCAGCTCGGCGCGGATGTGGCCGAACTCCAGCTCGGCCAGACCTCCGACCCGGCCCAGCTGGTGCACGGCGACCCGGGCGCGATCCGGTCCGCCGCCACGTCGCTGCGCACGTTTTCCGGCGCGTTCGGCGAGACAGCCCGCGGCCTGCAGGGAACCGACACCGCGCACTGGACCGGCGCGGCCGCCGACGCGTTCCGGGCCCGGTTCGCGCCGCATCCGGCCCGGTGGCAGGACGCGTCGTCCGCGACCAGCACGGCCGCCGGAGCGCTGGAGTCCTACGCGGGCGCGGTGGAGTCGGCCCAGGGCCAGGCCCGGCAGGCCATCACCGTGTACGAGCAGGCACAGCAGGCCACCGCGCAGGCCCAGGCCGCGTACCACGCGCAGGTCGCGGCGTACAACCGCGCGGCCCAGGCCTACAACGCCACGCTGGCCAGCGGGGCCGACCCGGGGACGGCACCCACCCAGCCCGGGGCGTTCGACGACCCCGGGGCGGCGCTCCGGCAGCAGGCCGCCCAGCTGCTGGGGGACGCCCGGAACGCGCGGGACGCCGCCGCGGCCACGGCGGCGGACGCAATCCGGCCCGCCACCGACCTGGCCCCGGCCGAACCGTCGCTGGCGTCCCGGCTGGGCAGCGACGTCATGGACGGCCTGCAAGTCGCAAACCTGGCCGACATCTCGTTCGCGGGCGGCATCGCCGACGGCACCGCTGACCTGGTGCAGTTCGCCCGCACGCTGGACCCGCTGGACCAGTGGAACCTGGACCACCCGGCCGAGTACGTGGCCGGGCTGTCCGGCACCGCCGCGGGCCTGGCCGAGGTAGGCACCGACCCGCCCAAGCTGGCCCAGGGGCTGGTCGGTACCGGGTGGGCCAGCGACCCGTTCCGCGCCGCCGGGCGGCTGGTCCCGAACGTGGCGCTAGCCGTGGGGACGGACGGCGGAGGTGCCGCGGCCGACGCTGGCCGTGCCGCCGGGCGGGCCGCGCTCGGGTCTGACGGGGATGCGGCTGCGGCGGGGGCGGACGGGCTGGCCGGCAACCCGGCCGCCGCGGGACGGCCGCCGGACGACATTCCGACCGCCGGTGACCCGGTCGACGTGGCCACGGGTGACGTGATTCTGAGCCAGACCGATCTGACGCTGGCTGGCCTGTTGCCCCTGGTCGTGGAGCGGATGCACCGGTCGTCGTGGCGGGCGGGCCGGTGGTTCGGCCGATCCTGGGCGTCCACGTTCGACCAGCGGCTGCGGATCGGCGAGCAGCGGGTCATCGGGGTGTTCGGGGACGGGCGGGCGCTGATCTGGCCGCTGGCTGAAGGCGAGGCGGGGGCTTCGGACGAGGACGTGGCTGGGGCTTTGGGTGGGGCTGGAGTGCCGGACGAGGCGGGGGTGCTGCCGGTGACGGGGGCGCCGTGGCCGCTGCGGCCCGAACCGGACGGCTCGTGGACCGTCACCGATCCGCAGCGCGGCCTGACCTGGCGGTTTGAGCCGCATCCGGCCTACTTCCGCAGCGCGGACGGCCAGGGCGAGCTGCCGCTGGCGGCGGTGCGCGACCGGGCCGGGCACGAGCTGACGTTCAGCTACGACGAGGCAGGCCAGCCGACCGGAATCCGCCATTCGGGCGGTTACCAGGTCCAGGTGGTCATGCAGGACGGCCACGTGACCGCGCTGCTGGCCGACGGCACCCCGCTGATCGGCTACGACTACGACGAGGACGGCAACCTGGCCGGCGTGGCCGACTCGTCGGGCCGGCCGCTGCGGTTCAGCTACGACCCCGCGGGCCGGCTGACCGGGTGGACGGACCGCAACGCGTACCGCTACGAGTACGGCTACGACGGCGACGGCCGCTGCGTGCGCGGCGACGGGTCGGGCCAGGCGCTGTCCGGGACCTACCGCTACGAACCAGAAGCGCAGGTCACGACCTGGACCGACGTCGCGGGGGCGGTCACCAGGTACGAGATCAGCGACGGGGCCCGGGTGGCCGCGATCACCAGCCCGCTCGGGCACCGGACCCGCTGGGAGCACGACGACCGGGGCCGGGTCGTGGCCTGCACCGACCCGCTGGGACGCAGCACCCGCTACGGCTATGACCAGTGCGGCAACCTCACCACCGTCATCCGGCCCGACGGCGGGCACGCGAGAGCCGATTACGACGAGCGCAACCTGCCGGTACGCCTGACCGATCCGGGCGGGCGGGCCTGGGTCCAGGAGTTCGACGACCGAGGCGGGCGCACGTCGGTCACCGGGCCGGACGGGGCCACCACTGAGTTCGGCTACGACGAGGCCGGCCACCTGGCCTCGGTCATCGATCCGGGCGGCGCGGTGACGCGGATCAGCTGTGACGCGGCCGGATTGCCGGTGGCCGTGACCGGTCCCGGCGGAGGCGTGACCTCCTGCGACCGGGACGGGTCCGGGCAGGTCACCCGGGTCACCGGGCCCGACGGCGCCGTCACCGAACTGGCCTGGACGCCGGAGGGCCGGCTGGCGTCGCGGACGCTGCCCGACGGCGCGGCCGAGTACTGGGACCACGACGCCGAAGGCAACGTGGTCCGCCAGCTCAGCCCGGGTGGAGGCCTGACCCGGTACGAGTACGGGCCGTTCGACCAGCCGGTGGCGATGACCGGACCGGACGGCGTGCGCACCGAATTCGGCTACGACCACGGGCTGCGCCTGACCAGCGTGCGGCGCGCCGGGCTGACCTGGAGCTACCGCTACGACGCCGCCGGCCGGCTGGTGGCCGAGACCGACTACAACGGGGCCACCACCCGCTACGGCTACGACCCGGCCGGGCAGCTCACCAGCCAGGTCAACGCCTGCGGCCAGCGGGTCGCGTTCCGCCACGACCAGCTGGGTAACGTGGCCGATCGCATCAGCGGCGGGACGACCACGACGTTCGGGTACGACCTGGCCGGGCGGCTGGTCTACGCCCGGAACCCGGACGCCGAGGTGTGGCTCGACCGCGACCCGTGCGGCCGCATCACCGCCGAGACCTGTAACGGGCGCACCGTGAGCTCCGGTTACGACGTGGCGGGACGCCGGCGTCGGCGGGTGACCCCGTTCGGCGCGGTGGCCGAGTGGGACTACGACGCGGCCGGGCAGCCGGTGCGGCTGACCGCCGGCGAGCACGAGATCCGGTTCGGCTACGACGCGGCCGGGCGGGAGGTCCGGCGGGAGCTGCCCGGCGGGCTGGTCCTGGCCCAGTCGTGGGACCAGCGGGGGCGGCTCACCGTGCAGGCCCTGTCCGGGGCCGATGGGCCGGCACGCTTGGCGGGGGCGGCGGGGCGGCGCGGTGGGGTTGGGGGCGGCGGGGTTGGCGGGCGCGGTGTTGCAGCGGCGGGCGTATGGCTATGACTGCGACGGGCTGGTGACCGGGATCGAGGATCTGCTGGGTGGGGCTCGGACCATCGGGCTGGACCGGGGTGGACGGGTGACCGCGGTGCAAGGCCCGGACTGGGCCGAGCGGTACGCCTACGACCCGGCGGGGAATGTGGCCGCGGCTCGCTGGCCTGCTGAAAGTATTGGCGGGGGGCAGGGGCTGGGCGGCGAGGTCGGGCTGGGCGGCGAGGGGCGGGGGCCGCGCCGGATCAGCGGGACCCTGGTCACCCGGGCCGGGAACGTCCGGTACCGGCACGACCGGCAGGGCCGCGTGGTGCAGCGTCAGGTAACGCGCATTTCCCGCAGGCCGGACGTCTGGCACTACCAGTGGGACGCCAGCGATCGGCTGACCGCGGTGACGACCCCCGACGGAACCGGCTGGCGCTACCGGTACGACCCGTTCGGCCGCCGCATCGCCAAGCAGCGCCTCGGGCGGGACGGCGCGGTCGTGGAGCAGACCGACTTCACCTGGGACGGTCCCGTCCTGGCCGAACAGTCGTCGACCATGGTGGCCGGGCGCGGTGGCCGGGTGAGCGGGCGCGATGGCGGAGTAGGCGGTCGCGGGTCGGGTGGGGATGGCGCGGGTGCGGGCGAGCCGGGCGAGGGAGCTGGCTCAGCGGGCGAGGGTTCGGCGGGCGAGAGTGGTCGCTGGGTCGTCACGTGGAACTACCGGCCTGGCAGCTTCACCCCGCTCACCCAGTCCGAGCACATCTCGGCCGCCGACCTGGCCGAGGCTCCTCAGGAGCAGATCGACCGGCGTTTCTACGCGATCGTCACCGACCTCGTCGGATCCCCGACTGAGCTGACTGATCCCGACGGAACCCTGGCCGGCCACCAGCAACACACCCTGTGGGGCAACACGGCCTGGCGCGGCCGGGCCGATACGCCGCTGCGGTTCCCGGGTCAGTACGCCGATCCGGAAACAGGCCTGCACTACAACCAGCACCGTTACTACGACCCGGAGGTGGGGGCCTACCTGACGCCAGATCCGCTGGGGTTGGCGGCGGCACCCAATCCGCATGCCTACGTGATGAACCCGCAGGTGATGGCGGATCCTCTGGGGCTCGCGCCGTACGACGCCGACGAGACCGGGACCGACATCGTCCCCTACGATCCCAACTTCGCTCTGGGCCAGTTGACCAGGAACGGGGACGCGAAGGCTTCGGATCTGATGAACTTCGGGAAAACCCAGGGCTGGATATTTCCAAGAGCCCAGCCGGTCCCGGATGTTCATCGATGACAACGGCATCAAGAGGCTGAAAATAAAACACGGGAGCCCACGTGCTCCTGGCAGCAAATTCCCCGCATATTGAAGTTCGCGCTCCAACTGGACAACGGGTTGATCCACTTCGGGAATCCGTGTTTCGAATCCCTCCCCTGGTAACCATGTGCCGATCATCCGGGACCTGCCGTGAAGCCATACACCGAAATTGACGGGCTGGAGGACATCGTCCTCGAAGAGTCCTACGTTCTCGGTCTTACAGCCACGCCAGGCAGCTGGTCTTCAAGGTGGACTTCGTTCTCACGACCGATCATCCGCTCTACCAGCCGCCACTCGCCGGAACCATCGAGTGCTTTCGGCGGGGAGAGCTGTCGGTTCCAGACCGTCAAATCCCTGCAGTGGTCGGACAAGGCTACGCCGCCCGCGTGGGACGCGAGCGGAGAAATCGACTACGGCCACATTGAGTGGTTCGAGTGGAAACCAGGCTGCTACCGCCTGGAAGGTGACTGGGGATTCGATCGAGGTGGCCGGCGGCGATGTACAGGTCACCATCGACGATGCCGACAGCTAGCCCCGAGGCGAGCGGGCGGCTGGTCGGGTTGGCGGTCGAACGCCGAGCCGGGTCGCGAGCCAGGTGTCGGGACTTTCGGGACATGGCTCATGCTGTGACTGCACTGACCCGCCTGCGGCTCGTTACCGTGTGCAAAAACTGTCGTTGGGGTAGCAGTTTTTGCACACGGTAATGGCTTAGCCGGTGGCTGCTGGGTTGGTGGCGGCGGTGGGGCTTAGGGGTGGGCCAGCTGGGATCTGGTCCAGGAGGCCGGCGGGGAGGACTGTCGAGTCTGACTTGAGGGTGTAGCCGAGGATGGCTGCGACCGACTGGGTGGGGAGGGCGTAGCGGGTGGCGCCGGTGAGCAGGAAGTAGGCGGTGACCCCCGACGAAGTAGCGCCGGGGGCGGCGCCGATTAGGGCGCCGTGGGCTGGGGGGAGCCAGATTTGGATGCGGGCCACTGAGGAGGAGGTTGCGCCTGGGGGGACGGTGGCGCCGGTGACGAAGTGGGGCTGGAGGGCCGAGCCGTAGGTGACGCAGAGGGCGGAGCGGGCCGGGGTTATGGCGGGGATGGTGGCGGGGAGGGCGGTCTGCGGGATGAGCGTGGTGGACAGGTCCGCGGTGGCGGCGGACGGGGAGATGGGGCGCGCCGCCGGGGCGCCTGGTTCGCGGGTCAGGAGCTGGGCTTGGGTGGCGGTGATGTGGGCCAGCTTGCCGTCGGCCAGGAGCACGTAGTACTGGGCGGCGGCGCCACCGGAGCCGGGTTGGCCGAAGACCTGGCCGACCAGGGCCAGACCGTCGGGGCCGGTGACCTGGGTGCCTTGGCCGGGAATGTGGGGGGCGGCGAAGGGGGCACCTTCGGGGACGGCGTTCAGCCACGCTGACGGGACCGTCTGGACCCGCATGGCCGGGAACAGGGTCTGCGCGACGCTGGGCTGAACGGCTAGGCGCTGGCCGTCCCACAGGACCCAGACGTCACCCTGTCCGGTGCGGGCTAGGGCGGCCGAGCCCGGGCCGAGGGGGGTGCCGCCGACGGTGTGGCCACCGACCAGGGTGGTGCCGGCCGTGGTCGCGCAGACCGCCCACGGGCCGGTGACCAGGTTCTGGGGCACGGGCAGGTTCTGCGGCAGGCCGGCGACGCCGATGGTGGGGCCGAGCGAATAGTGGGCCAGCGCCGCCGGGCTGACCTCGACCCGGCGGACGCTGGCCGAATCGAGGGCCAGCAGGGCCGACGTGTAGTTCAGGGCCGGGCAGAGTTTGCCCCGGTCGCAGGGGACGTAGGCGGTGGCGCTGGCCGAATCCACCACCAGCGTGCCCGCCTGGGTCAGGCCGGTGGCGCTCCCGGTGGCACCGCTGCCCGGGGAGATGAGGCCGAGCACGGCGAACACGGCGGCGGCGATCGCCCCGGCCAGCAGGCTGGAGATCGTGCCCACGTTGAGCCGGCGCAGCGGCTGGTGCGGGGAATCGGGCTCGCCGCTGATCAGCGCCAGCGCCGAACGCTGGGTCATCAGCCGGTGCGCCTGCAGCAGGTCGCGGTGGCTGGGCACGGTCAGCCACCGAGGCCGTGCAGCAGACCGAACACGCCGGCGACGGCCAGGGCCAGCGGGACCAGGCTGATGATCAGGACCGTGTCGGCCATGTCGGCGGCCCGGTTCCAGAACGGCGACAGCCGGTGGCCGGGACGCTGCAGGGCGGCGCCGACTCCGATCGCGGCCGTCGCGACCAGGGTCAGCAGGACCGGGGCGGCCGCGCGCAGCGATGACCCGCCGACGGCCACCGCCAGCCAGATCAGGCCGCCGTAGCCGGGGATCAGCAGCCACAGGCGCTGAGCCCGGCCGCGGAACACCCGGGACCGCAGCAGCAGCGCGCAGGCCAGCGCGGCGGCCAGCACCGGGGCCAGGCCGCGGTGGTTGAGCCCGAGCACGATCGCCGCGCCGCCACCGAGCAGGCCCAGGCTGGAGACCGCGCCGGTCACCACGCGGTCGGCGGCGGCAGCCCGGCCGCGCACGTCCAGGCCCAGGCCATCCCGGCCCTGTAGGTCCAGGCCCAGCTCATCCCGGTCACGCACGTCCGCGGCCGGGCCGTCCGGGATGGCGGCCATCGGCCGGGTGCCGTCCAGGAAGGCGTCGTCTCGTAGGTCGCCGGCGCTGGCCGGGACGCCCGGCAACGGCAGCCGGGCCAGCCGGAACGCGACCGCCGGGATCAGCGGGGTCAGCGCCAGGGCCGGGGTGACGACCAGGCCGGCCGCGCCCGCGGCGCTCAGGCCGGGCCACAGCCAGGCCAGCGCCGCCCCGGCGGACCCGAACGTCGCGGCCACGGCCACGCCGAAGAACACGGCCAGGCCGCGGGCGATGGCCGTCGCCGCGACCAGGGCGGCCGCGGCCAGCAAGACGAAAGCGGCCAGCAGGGCCACCGGGCTGGCGTGGGTCAACGGGAGCGCCCCGAGCGGCGCCTGCAGCCCGGCCGCGAACGCGAACGGCAAGGCTGCATAGCCGAGGACCGCTCCCGCGCCCGTGTCGCCGCCGGCCCGGGACACCGCCGCACCCGCGACCAGCAGCAGCGCAGCCAGCAGCCCGGCGGCCAGCGCGGGTGTGGTCCACGGCGGCCCGGACCGGAGCAGGATCACCACTCCCGCGGCCAGCGCCGCGGCGGCCACGCCGAGGGCTACCCGCCGGCCGTCCGGCGGGCTCCAGCGGCCCGGGCCGTCGTGGACGCCGGCGATCTCGTCGGCGATGTCGTCGGACGCGGCAGGCGGCAGCGACCTGCTCCACGGCCGCAGGTAGAGCAGTTCGCCGTCGGCCACCCCGGCCTGGGCCGGGGTCGACGGCGGCTCGAACGGCGGCTGCCCCAGCCGCTGCAGGGCCCAGCCCTCCGGCGCTTCGGCCACGGCGGCCCGGTCCAGGCCGGCGTGCAGCGCGATACCCGGGAACAGGTCCGCGAACGGCACGTGGGCGGGAAGAGCCAGGTCAACCCGCCTGCGCGGGCTGACCACCGTCACCCGGCACAGGTCCGCGGCCGCGGCAGGTGTCATCGTCACTCCCGTTTCCTCGCTGCCGGATTGAACGGAAGCGCCCCAGCGAACGGTTCATTAGGAGAGGAGAAAGGGGCTCGCATGCCGACGACCGTCCCGGGAGCTGACGCGGCGCGGGCCGTTCCGGAACTGCCGCAGGGCGAGATCCGGCTGCCGTCCCCGCCCGAACTACCGGAGGTGGCCGCCGACGGCCTGACCCAGGTCCTCATGTATCTGCCGATGGGGGCGATGGCGATCGGCATGGTCGCGGTCCTGGCCGGCGGCAAGTCCAGCCCAGTCCTGTTCATCGGCAGCGGGGCCATGGCCGTGGGCATGGTCGGCATGATGGCGGGCCAGCTGGCCCGGGGTAAGGGCGACCGGAAGCTCAAGATCAACGGGCAGCGGCGGGACTTCCTGCGCCACCTGAGCCAGATCCGGCGCCGGGTCCGGCGCGCGGCCGAGCAGCAGCGGCAGGCGCTGGAGTACCGCGGGCCGGCCCCGCGCTCGCTGCCGTCCCTGCTCGCGGCGGGCGCGGGCCAGATCTGGCAGCGGGTCCCGGGCGAGCCGGGGTTCGGCTGCGCCCGGTTCGCCACCGGGACCCAGGCCCTGGCCATCCGGTTGATCCCCCCGGACACCAAGCCGATCGAGGACCTGGACCCGCTGTGCGCCGGCGCGCTGCGCCGGTTCATCCGGGCCCAGAGCCAGGTGCCCGGGCTGCCGGTCGAGGTGTCGCTGCGGTCGGTGACCCGGATCGTCCCGGTTGGCGAGCCCGCCGCCGTGCGGGCGCTGGTCCGCTCGCTGGTGACGCAGATCGCGGTGCTGCACTCCCCCGCCGACGTCCGCATCAGCGTGTGCGCCCCCGCGGACCGGCTCCGGTACTGGGAGTGGATCAAGTGGCTGCCGCACACCATGCACCCCACCGAGCAGGACGCGGCCGGCCCGGTGCGGCTGATGAGCCCGTCGCTGGGCGGGCTGGAGCCGATGCTGCAGCTGCGGGACCGGCCCCGGTTCTCCCCCGCCGCGGCGGGCTCGGCCCCAGGCTCGTTGCCGCTGCATGTGGTGGTGGCGGACGGCGCGGGCCGCGAGCCGGGGGCCGAACTGGACGGCATCGACGGCGTGGTTGTCATCGAGATCGGTGCGGCCGCTGGGGCTGGCGGGGCGGGGACGTTGGCGTTGCGGGTGACGGGGGATGCGGTGTACCGGGTGGCGGCGGACGGGTCGGCCGAGGCGTTCATTGGGGTGCCGGATGGGTTGTCGCTGGTGGAGGCCGAGGCGGTGGCCCGGCAGCTGGCTCCGCTGCGGCCTGCGGGGGTGACGGCCGCGGCGGGTGATGCGCTCGGCACTACGACCACGCTGACCGCCTTGCTCGGGGTGGCCGGGCCGCCGGCGCTGGACGTGGCCGGGCTGCGGCGGGGGCGGGCAGCGCGGGACCGGTTGCGGGTGCCGATCGGGCAGGACGCAACCGGCCAGCCGGTCGAGCTGGACCTCAAGGAGTCGGCTGAGGGGGGCATGGGCCCGCACGGCCTGGTCGTCGGGGCCACTGGGTCCGGCAAGTCCGAGCTGCTCCGGACCCTGGTGCTGGGGCTGGCCCTGACCCACTCGGCCGAGGACCTGAACTTCGTGCTGGTCGACTTCAAGGGCGGGGCCACGTTCGGCGGCCTGGACCGGCTGCCGCACACCTCAGCCGTGATCACCAACCTGGCCGACGAACTGCCGCTGGTGGACCGGATGCGGGACGCCCTGCAAGGCGAGATCGTCCGGCGGCAGGAACTGTTGCGGGCGGCGGGCAACTACGCCTCGTTGCGTGACTACGCCGCGGCCCGGGCGCAGCGACCCCGGGGCGGGCCGGAACTGCCGCCGGTGCCGAGCCTGTTCGTCGTCCTGGACGAGTTTTCTGAGCTGCTCGCGGCCAAGCCCGAGCTGATCGACCTGTTCGTGATGATCGGGCGGGTGGGCCGCTCGCTCGGCGTCCACCTGCTGCTGGCCTCTCAGCGCCTGGAAGAAGGCCGGCTGCGGGGGCTCGACACCCAGCTGTCGTACCGGATCGGGCTGCGGACGTTCTCCCCGCAGGAATCCCGGATCGTGCTCGGCGTCCCCGACGCTTACGAGCTGCCGTCCCGGCCGGGCAGCGCCTATCTGAAGGATGGCACCGGGGAGCTGGTCCGGTTCAAGGCGGCCTACGTGTCCGGGCCGCCTTCGGGAACCGGGGCGGCAGCGGGCGGCGGTGGACCCGGGCGGGTGCCAACGCCGGCACCCAGGCTGAAGCCGCGGATCGTCCGGTTCGGGCCCGGGTATGTGGCGCCGCAGTACGAGGAGACGCCCGCCACCGGAGAGTCTGTTAAAAAAATCAATGATGATGACGTCGCGGCGGGACGGGAGGCCGGCCGAGACGTTGTTGGCGGCCACGGCCGAGTTGTTGTCGGGCCCCGGGCCGGCGGCGCACCGGATCTGGCTGCCGCCGCTGAGCGAGCCGCCGACGCTGGACCAGCTGCTGGACCGGGCCGACCCGTGGCGAGGTGACCCGGCCTCGTTGCCGGCCGTGCTGGGCATCGTGGACCGGCCGTTCGAGCAGCGCCGGGACCCGCTGTGGGTGGACCTGGCCGCGGGCGCCGGGCACGTGGCGGTGGCGGGCGGACCGCGCAGCGGCAAGTCCACCGTCGTGGCCGCGCTGATCAGCTCGCTGGCGCTGATCCACACGCCGGCTCAGGCCCAGTTCTACGTGCTCGACTTCGGCGGCGGGGCGCTGACCACGCTGGATGGCCTGCCGCACGTGGGCGGGGTGGCCAGCCGGCTTCAGGGCGACCGGGTACGCCGCACCGTGGCCGAGGTCCGCGCCGTGCTGGAGCAGCGGGAACGCGAGTTCGGCCAGCGCGGCGTCGACTCGATCGCCACCTACCGCGCGCTGCGGGCCGAGGGGGCCATCCCCGGCGACGGGTTCGGCGACGTGTTCCTGGTGGTGGACGGCTGGCTCACGCTGCGCCAGGACTACGAGGAACTCGAGCAGGCCGTCACCGCGCTGGCCGCCCGGGGCCTGGGCTACGGCATCCACCTGGTCGCGGCGACCAACAAGTGGTCGGAGTTCCGCCCCGCCGTGCGCGACCTGTTCGGCACCCGGCTCGAACTGCGGCTCGGCGACCCGTACGAGTCCGAGATCGGGCGGGGCGCGGCCCGGAACGTCCCGGCCGGCGCGCCCGGCCGCGGCCTGACCCAGGACGGGCTGCACTTCCTGGCCGCGATGCCGCGGATCGACGGGCGCTCCACCGCGACCGGGCTGCCGGAAGCCGTGCGCGCGCTGACGGCCCAGGTCGCCGCGGCCTGGGACGGCGGCAGCGCGCCACCGGTCCGGATGCTGCCGGACAGGCTCCCCGCGGCCGAACTCCCGCCGCCAGCCTCGTCCGGGTCGCGGGTGCCGTTCGGCATCGACGAGAACGAACTGGCCCCGGTGTTCCTGGACTTCGCGGCCGACCCGCACTTCCTGATCCTGGGCGACACCGAGTGCGGCAAGTCGAACCTGCTGCGGCTGGCCGTCGCGGGCATCGCCGCCCGGTACACCCCGGAGCAGGCCAAGATCATCTTCCTCGACTACCGGCGCACGCTGCTGGACGCGGCCCAGGTCCCGCACCAGATCGGCTACGCCACGTCCTCGGTGGCGGCGACCGCGCTGCTGGACGAGGTGCGCGGGGTGCTGAGCACCCGGCTGCCGCCGCCTGACCTGTCCCCGGCTCAGCTTCGTTCCCGGTCGTGGTGGCGCGGGTCCGACCTGTTCGTCGTGGCCGACGACTACGACCTGGTGGCCGGCCCGGCCAACCCGCTGCTGGCGCTGGCCGAGTACCTGCCGCAGGCCCGCGACGTGGGGTTGCACGTCATCGCGGCCCGGTCGGCCGGCGGGGCGGGACGGGCGATGTTCGACCCGGTGATCCAGCGGCTGCGGGAGATGGGCTCCCCCGGGCTGATCATGTCCGGGAGCAAGGATGAAGGCGCGCTGCTTGGGGGGGTCCGGCCGTCGGCCCAGCCGTGCGGGCGCGGGGTCCTGGTGACCAGGCGCGGACGGGGTCGCGGCTGGTGCAGGTCGCTCTCGCTGGAGAGGTGGCCGGGGCGGACGGTGTGGCCGGGACTGACGGGGTGGGTGGAATGGCTGAGGCTGGCGGGGCGGATGGGACTGGGGTAGAGGCGACCAGGCAGTTCCCGGTGATCGCGTAAGCCGACGCGCGTCGCGGAGCCAGCCTGGTGGATGGCGCCACCGTACCGGTGGTAGCCGGATGGATGGCGCCACCGTACCGGGGGGAGGACCGGGTGGAGGCACCGGCACCACGGGGGCGATGTTGACTGAGTGGTCAGTCATTTATAGGGTGGGGGTATGGCTCGGCCGAAGAGTAAGGACAAGCGGGACGCGCTGATGGGGGCGGCGGCCCGGGTCATTGCGGCGCAGGGGCTCAGTGCGCCGACGGCGGTTATCGCGCGGGAGGCCGGGATCTCTAACGGGTCGCTGTTCACCTACTTCGAGACCAAGGCTGAGCTGTTCAACCAGCTGTATCTGGAGCTCAAGACGGGGATGGCCGTCGCGTCACTGGAAGGGGTGCCGGCGTCCGCGCCGCTGCGCGACCAGTTCGCGGCCATGTGGTCGAACTGGATGCGGTGGGCGACCTCCCACCCTGAGCAGCGGCGGGCCCTCGCGTTGCTGAGTGTGTCGGACGACATCAGGCCCGAGACGCGGGGGGCTTTGCACCAGGCGATGGCGGAGATCGCCGAGATGGTCGAACGGGCGCGGGCCGGCGGGCCGCTGCGGGATGCGCCCATGGAGTTCGTCAGCGCGCTGATGAACTCGCTGGCCGAGGCGACGATGGACTTCATGGTCAGCGACCCCGCGCACGCCGAGGAACACAGCCGGGCCGGGTTCGGCGCACTGTGCCGGATCCTGAGCGACTAATTTTTTTAGGCCGATTAATGACTGTCCAGACAGGCAACTAAGGAGTGCTGATGGCGCAGGAGCGGGCGGGACGGGAGCGGGCGGGGCAAGGTGGTCCGGGCGGGCGGGGGGCCTACGTCATTACCGGGCCGACGTCGGGGATTGGGCGGCGGACGGCGCTGGAGCTGGCTAAGCACGGGACGGCGGTGCTGGTGGGGCGGGACCCGGGGCGGCTGGGTGAGGTGCAGCAGGAGATCGAGGGTGCGGGCGGGAAGGCGGTGCCGGTGGTGTGCGACCTGTCAGACATCGCCGCCGTCCGGCGCGCGGCGGCGGAGATCGTTGCGCTCGGGCTGCCGCTGGCGGGGCTGGTCAACAACGCGGGCACCAGCCAGATGCGGGCCACCAAGAACGCCCAGGGCTGGGACACGGTGTTCGCGACGAACCACGTCAGCCCGATCGCGCTGACCGAGGCGCTGATCCCGCAACTGCCCGACGGGGCGGACGTGGTGTTCGTCTGTTCCGGCGTGGAGGACCCCAAGCGCCGGCCGGCCGTGATCGCCGGGTTCCGGGGCGGCCGCTACATCTCGGCCGAGGCCAGCGCGCGGGGCGAGTGGGAGCCCGGCGGCTCGGCCCTGCCCGGTGGGGACGCCTACGCCACGTCGAAGCAGTGCGAGCTGGCCGCGGCGCTGGCCTTGGCGCGCGAGACGCCGCGGCTGCGCATCAACGCCGTCGAACCGGGCTTCAATCCGGGCACCGGCCTCGGCCGCGACGCGAACGTCTTCCTGCGCGGGCTGGCCCGGTACGTGCTGGCCCCGCTGGCCCCGTTCATCAAGTACTGGAGCACACCGGGCCGGGCGGCCAAGGTCATCACCAACGCGGCGCTGAACCAGGCGGGAGCGACCGGGGTCTACTACGACGAGAAGGGCCGGCCGATGCTGGGCTCGGTGCTGGTGCGCGACCCCGAATTCCAGGACCGGGTGGTGGCCGAGACGCGGGCCCTGCTGGCCACGGTCCCGGCCTGAGGCCAGATACCGGGTCAGGGCGGTCCGGGGCGCCAGTGGCGACGGCGGCCCGCGGGGATGACCACGGCGGCCGCCACGACCAGGACGGCCAGGGCGGCTGCACCGGACGCGATGGGCAGGGCGACGGCGCCGGCTCGCCGGTTGGGGTGCGCGGCCCGGTCGACGGTGACGCGGGCCCGGGGGGCACCGGGTCCGGTGGAGACGCCGGCCAGACCGCCGCTGATGGCCGGGAGGATGGCGGTGACGGCCTGGACCGGGTTGACCAGGCCGTGGCCGGTGCCGGGACCGGCCGAGCCGTTCGCGGTGGCGGTGATCCGGGCCACCACCTGCGCCTGGTCCAGGCCGGGGTGGGCCGCGCGGACCAGGGACGCGACCCCGGAGACGAACGCGGTGGCGAAGCTGGTGCCGTTGCTGGCCGGGTTGTAGGCCCGGGGGAAGACGCCAGGGTAAGCCGCGGTCACCCCGACCCCGGGGGCGGTGACGCTGACTGGGGTCCGGGTGTCGGAGAAACCGGCCCGGGCACCGTCCTGACCGACGGCGCCGACCGACAGCACGCCGGGATAGGCCGCGGGGTAGAACGGGCCGGTCGCGCCGTCGGGGCTGTCGTTGCCCGCGGCCGCCACCACGACCACGTTGCTGGCCTGGGCGAAACGGACGGCCGCGGCCAGGGCCGGGGTGCTGACCGTGGCCAGGGACAGGTTGATGACCTCGGCGCCGTCATCGACCGCGGTCACGATGGCCTGCGCCGCCACCGAGCCGGGGAAGGTGTCCGAGTTGGTGATCTTGACGGAGAGGATGCCCGCGGCCGGTGCCACCCCGGAGAACGACACGCCCGGCACCGGCGCGGCGGCGATGATGCTGGCCACCGAGGTGCCGTGGCCGACGCAGTCCGCGTCGGGGGACGGGCCCGTCGGGCTGGGGGCCAGGTCGGGCCCGATCGTGACCCGGTTCCCGAACTGGGGGTTGGCGTCGACGCCGCTATCGACCACGGCCACGCTGACGCCTGCACCCCGGGTCAGTGGCCAGACGCTGGCGAAGCCGAGCGCCTGCTGGGCCCAGGGCGTGGCGGCCGGCGCCGCGACGGCGCTGGTGCCCGGGCAGCCCGCGGATGGCTGGGGCAACTCCGATGGTGGCCGGTTGTCCGCCGCGGAGGCCGGTGTGGCCAGCGCCGCGGTCAGGCCGAGCACCGCGGCCAGCACTCCCCCGGCTCGCAGCATCGTTCCCTGTGTCACGGCAGGCACCTCCGCAGTCGGCTCGCCTACCTAGGACTACGGATCTGCCGGGGTGTGGTTCGGGGGGCGGATCTGGGCGGTGTGGTCCGGGGCGGGGCGGGCCGCGGCGGGGCGGCGGCGGGGCGAGCTGCTGACGGGCCAGGGTTACAGGACGATCCACTGGCGGCCGTCGATCAGCTCACGGACGGCGTCGAGGTGGCCGGCGTGGCAGGCGGTCTCCCTGATCACCCACAGCATGATGGTGCGCAGGTCGGGAACGTCCGGCCCCCACTCCGGCGGCTGCCGGGGTGGCTGGTCCAGTGAGTTCGCGGCGATGATCTCGTCGGCGCGGGCGATCTCGTCCCGGTACAGGGCGAAGACGTCTTCGGCGGTCTCGTCCGGCCCGAGCTGGAAGTCGGCGTTCGGGCCCTCGGGGGAAATAGTCCTCGGACTCGCCGTTCATCACGCAGCGGAACCAGTAGTGCTCGTCGGACAGGGCCAGGTGCTTGACCATGCCCAGGCAGTGCCAGCCGGAGGGCAGGACCGGCCGGGTCAGCTGCTCCTCGGTCAGGCCCTCCAGGATGCCGAGGACGTGGCGACGCTGTTCGTCGAGGAAGCGTCGCAGTACCGGAGTCTCGTGGTCCATGGTGCTTGAGACTAGACAGGCCCGAGCTTTTCACCGGTGAGGCGGGCGAGGATCTCGCGGCCGATGGGCAGGGCGGCGGTGGCGGCCGGGGACGGGGCGTTGAGGACGTGCAGCACCGAGCCGGGCCCCTGGCCCTGGCTCACGAACAGGAAGTCATCCAGCAGGGTGCCATCGGGCCGGACCGCCTGGGCGCGGACGCCGGCCCCGGCCGGGGCCAGCTGCCCGGCGCGGACGTCGGGCAGCATCCGCTGGATCTGCCGGGTCATGGCCCGCTTGGACAGCGAGCGGTGGACCTCGCCGAGGCCGTAGCGCCAGTGCTGGCGGGCCACCTTGATCATGCCCGGGTAGGCCAGCGACCGGGCCAGCTCCCGCGGGCGGACCGTGCGCCAGGAGTAGCCCTCGCGGGCCAGGGCCAGGACCGCGTTCGGCCCGACGTGCACGTGCCCGTCGACGCCCCGGGTGGCGTGTACCCCGAGAAACGGGAAGGCCGGGTCCGGCACCGGGTAGATGAGGCCGCGCACCAGCTCGGCCGCGTCGCCGGTCAGGCCGGCGTACTCACCGCGGAAGGGGATGATCCGCACCCCCGGGTCGGCGCCGGAGGCCGCGGCCAGCTCGTCGCCGTGCAGGCCGGCGCAGACCACGGCCTGCGCGCCCAGCAGCTCGCCACCGTCGGTGTCCACCACGACCTCGCCCGCGTGCCGGACCGTACGGTGCACGGTCCGGCCGAGCAGGATGTCACCGCCGCCCTTGATGATCAGCTCGCCGAGCTTGTCTGCGACGGCGCGGTAGTCACAGATTCCGGTGGAGGGCACCCACAGCGCCGCGATCCCGCGCACGTAGGGTTCGTGTTCGCGCATGCCCGCGGGGTCGAGGCGGTGGTTCTCCACCCCGTTGGCGTGGCCCCGCCGCTCCAGTTCGGCCATCCGGGGCAGTTCGTCGGGCTCGGTGGCCACCACGAGCTTGCCGCAGACCCGGTGGGGCAGGCCGTGCTCCCGGCAGAACGCCACCGTCTCGGCACAGCCCGCGGGGGCCAGCCGGGCCTTGAGGCCGCCCGGCGCGTAGTAGATGCCGGAGTGGATCACGTTGGAGTTCCGGCCGGTCTGATGGGCGGCCAGCCGGGGCTCACGCTCGACCACCGCGACGCGGCGCCCGGTCCGGAGCACCGCATGGGCGGTGGCCAGGCCGACGATGCCCCCGCCGACCACCACGACGTCGTACTTATCCGCTGCTGCCACGCACCCCATTATGTGCGGAGCGTGACCGGCCGTCCTAGCCGGGAGCGGTGTCAGCCGGGAACTAGCCGGGAGCGGTGTCAGCGGGGAACGTCTTCGGTCTCGGGGCCGGTGAGGCGGCTGGGGAGGCGGACGCCGGCCAGGATCGAGATCACGCTGACGAACAGGGCGAAGCCGAAGGCCAGGGCCACGCCGTTGCGGTGGCCCAGGCCGCGGGCGGCGCCGGCCACGATCGCGCCGGCCACGCCGGTGCCGATGGCCTGGCCGAGCACGTCGAACAGCTGCAGGGCCGAGGTGGCCCGGCCCTCCTGGCCGCGGGTGGCCCGGTCGAGGGTGGTCACCGACAGCGGGGCGTAGGCCTGGCCGATACCGAACCCGCCGATGGCCCAGGCCACGATGCCCAGCGCCACCGGTACCGATGGGAGCAGGGTGACGCTCATCAGCGCCAGGCCGATGAACACCATCCCCTCGCCCAGCCGGATCAGGCGGCGCGGGCCGACCCGGGTGATCCAGCGGGCCTGCACCCAGGAGCCCGCGGTCCAGGTCATCGTGGCCGCGGTCAGGGCCAGCGCGCCCATCTCAGTCGGAGCGTGCCGTACGACGGTGATGGCGTACGGCACATAGGCGTCGCCGGCGAAGAACGAGCAGGTCAGCAGGCCGCGGCTGAGGATCGTGGCCGGCAGCCCGCGGCGGGCGAGCAGGGTGCCGGGTGGGGTCAGCCGGCGCAGCGACACGACCAGCAGCGCTCCACCGGCCAGCACGCCGACGACCACGATGGGCAGCTGGCCGGAGCTGAGCGAGGCCAGCGCGACGCCGGCCCCGGCCACCACGCCCAGTACCGGCAGGTACGGCAGCGCCGGGCGGGCCGTCGACGCCGGGCGCGGGACGCTCCGCAAGGCCAGCGTGGCCAGCAGGCCCGCCACCGCGACCAGCGGCAGCAGGCCCAGGAACACCCAGCGCCAGCCCACGGCCGACGCGACCAGGGCCGCGATGGCCGGGCCGAGCAGGCCGGGGATGACCCAGGCGGTCGACAGCACGGCGAACATGCGCGGCCGGCAGGCCTCCGGGTAGCCGCGGGAGATCGAGACGTAGGCCACCGCGGGCACCACCCCGGCCCCGAGGCCCTGGACCGCCCGGCCCGCGACCAGGATGGCCATGGTGGGCGCGGTGCCGCCGATGACCAGGCCGACGGCGAACAGGGCCAGCCCGGCCAGCATCGGCCGCCCGAGCGGCATCCGGTCGGCCAGCGTGCCCGCGATCACGATGCCGATCAGGCTGGACAACAGGAACGCGCTGAACACCCAGCCGTACAGGCGCAGGTCGCCGAGCTGGCGGCTGACCACCGGCAGGACGGTCGCGATGGCCAGGGCCTCGAAGGCGACCAAGGTCACCGCTAGGACCAGGCCAATGGTGAGCGTACGCCGGCCGGGGGTCCAGATGCCGCCGGCCGAAGGTACCGGGGGCATCTGCGCGTCCCGGGCCGCCTGATCCGTGCTCACTCGGCCCACCGTAGAACCTCAACCGCAGTTGACGTCAATCTGGTTTCCCTGGCACCGATGCCCGCGGGAGCTGGGCCGGTCGGCGAGGATGGGTCTGTGAGCGAGGACATGCGGGCGGTGGTGGTGGGCGGGGACGGGACGGTTGGGGTGGAGCACACGACCGTGCCCGAGCCTGGGCCGGGAGAACTGCTGGTGGCCATGAGCGTGGCCGGGATCTGCGGGTCGGATGTGCACGCGGTGCAGGGGTCGCACCCGTTCGTGCCGCCGCCGTTTCGTCCGGGGCACGAGGTCACCGGGACCGTGCAGCGGGGTGGGCCCGGGACGTCGACGCCGGCGGGGCGCCGGGTGGTGGTGAACCCGGTGCTGTACTGCGGGCGGTGCCTGCGCTGCCGGCAGGGCCAGGTCAACCTGTGCCGGGAGATGGCAGTGTTCGGGTGCGGCACCGCCGCCGGGGGCATGGCCGAGTACTTCGTGGTCCCGGAGCGCAACGTGGTGACGCTGCCGGACGAGCTGACCGATCTGCAGGCGGCGCTGATCGAGCCGCTGTCCACGCCGGTGCACGCGGTGCGGCTGGCCGGGCCGGACCTGACCGGGCAGACGGTGGTGATCCTGGGCGCGGGCACGATCGGCCTGCTGACGCTGGCGGTGGCCCGGCAGCACGGCGCGGCCACGATCGTCATGACCAACCGGTCGGCAGGCAAGCGGGAGCGGGCGCTGGGGCTGGGGGCGGACGCCGCGTTCGACCCGCGGGACGCCGGCGTGCTGGACGCGATCCGGGCCGAGCTGGGCGGGGAGAACGCCGACGTGGTGTTCGACTGCGTGGCCGTCCAGGACACCGTGGACCAGGCCCTGGCGCTGGTCCTCAAGGGCGGCACGGTGATGGTGGTCGGGGTCCCGCCCGGCCCGGTGACCCTGCCGCTGCCGGACCTGCAGGACCGGCAGATCCGGCTCCAGGGCAGCGCGGTCTACCTGCCGGAGGACTACACCGAGGCCATGGGGCTGCTGGCGGCCGGGGTGGTCCGGCCCGAGGACTTCGTCACCGCGCAGTACCCGCTGGCCGAGGCCGCGGCCGGGTTCGGCGCCGCCGCCTCCGGCCAGCAGATCAAGGTCGTGCTCACCGCCCCTTAGCGTCCGGGGCGGCCACGGCCAGCGTGCACGGGGTAACTGCTCCGGGACAGGAGAGTCTGTTAAAAATTAAATAGCGGTCTGCCAGGACGCGGCACCGCACTGCAGCTTGACCTGGTTCAGGGCGTTGATGATCTTGAGCCCGTAGGTGCCGGAGTCCGGCTTGCTGTAGTTCGCGGCGTAGGTGCGCGCGTTGGCCGCGATGACCTGCTCGGCCTGCTTCAGGGGCGTGGTCATCCCCTTCTGCGACTGGTCGTCGGTGAAGGCCTGGGCGCTGCGGCCGAGGTTGGAGGCCAGCTTGGCCTGCATCGCCTGCTGCTTGGTCAGGTTCGAGCCGGCCGCCGGGGTGGCCTTGGCCGCGCCGCCCATGATCGTGTTCAGCGTCGAGTTGATGGCGTTGCAGGCCGCGGTGCCGGTGGCCGGGCCGGTGGTGGCCGCGGGCGTAGGACGGCTGGCCGCGCTGGTGTCGTGCGCGCTGCCGCCGCTGCTGCAACCGGCCACCGCGGCCGCCGCCAGCGCCATCGCGCCGATGGCCAGCTTCTTCCTCATCGTGTGTTCCCCCTCGGGTCCGGCCGATCTTCCGGCGTCTGCTGGTGTCTTCCGGGTGCCGACCCTAGTCGATTCAGCACAATGAGTGACGAGTATTTAGCTTTCCGTGCACACCTTCGGAGGCTGGGCTCAGGCGATAACGATCAGGACATCACCTGCTTAAACAGGTGCGCACCGGGTAAAACGCGAACCGCTCAGTCAATGACGACGGGAGGGCCCCATGCGTCGGTCCGGTTGGATTCCTGGTTGGTCGCGCCGGATGGGAGCGCTCGCCGCGGCGCTGTCTCTGGGCGGCCTCGCGTTCGTGGCCGTGCCCATGGCCGGGTCGGCCGCGACGGCCGCGACCACGGCTGCTGCGACCACGGCGCCCCCGTACAGCTGCGCCCCGAACGGGCCGACGGGCGGCCAGACCGTGTACGGCACGTTCGGTGACGCCAGCGCGATCGGCTGGGCGGGCAACAGCCAGGGCGTGGTCGCCTGCCTGGGCGGCAGCTTCTGGGTCGACACCAGCGGGCCCAACGGCGGGCCGGGCAGCGCCAGCACCGCCGCGGTGACCGGCACCACCTACGGCTACGGCATCTACGACGACAGCAAGACCTCGTGGACCAACGCCGACGGCTACCTGCCCGCCATGGTGACGAGCTTCTCCCGGGACGGGGCCAAGATCTCGATCACCAACTTCGGCGACCAGGTCACGGTGGGCGGGCACAGCTTCGTGATCATCTACAGCCGGGTCGCGGTGACCAACCCGACGGGCCAGGCCATCACGGTCGACCCGCAGGCCTCGGCCGGGCTGATCGCGCTGAACTCGGCGTCGGACACCGTGCCGGCCCACAGCACGGTGGACCACGACTACGCGGTGCCCTCGGACAAGTTCGGCGGCAGCTACGCCTACCCGTCCAACAGCGCGATCGTGGCCGCGGGCGGCTACAGCCAGCACTTCACCCACATGAAGTCGTTCTGGGACGGCCAGCTGGCGGGCATCGCGCAGATCACCCAGCTGCCCGACGCCAGCCTGATCAACGCCTACAAGACCGGGTTCATCTACACCCAGATCATCCGGTCCGGCGACGAGCTGAAGACCGGGGTCAACGGCTACGACCAGGAGTTCAGCCACGACGTCATCGGCATCCTGGCCAACCTGTTCACCCAGGGCTACACCACCGGCGCGCACGGGCTGCTGCTCCGGGCCCGGACCGTCAGCGGCAACCAGCCCCAGTACCTCGACGGCGTGTGGACCTATCCCTGGGTCTGGGCCATCTACCTGCTGAAGACCGGTGACAAGAGCTTCGTCAAGGCCAACTTCGCCACCGAGGGCCCGGGCGGCAAGAAGGACCCGAGCATCAAGGACACCGCGCACACGATCGCGGCCGACCGGACCGGGCCGGGCGGGATCATGGAAGAGACCAACGATATCGACGCCAACGGGTTCTGGACGATCGACAACTACGAGGCGCTGATGGGGCTGTGGTCCTACCACTGGCTGGCCCAGCAGGTCGGCGACTCGTCCGAGGCGTCGTGGGCGCTGTCCCAGTACAACAGCCTGCTGGCCGCGACCAACAAGACCCTGAACGCGACGATCTCGGCCAACCAGCTGAACTACCTGCCGTGCTCGATGACCGAGCCGAACACCAGCAACCGCTGCGTGAACGCCGAGGACGCCAACTGGGCCGCGCCGTTCCTGTTCGGCCGCTGGGCCTGGGACGGCTACCTGTTCGGCGCGCCGCTGAGCGGACCCGGCGTGTCAATGATCGACGCCACCTACCAGTACGGCTTCGACCGGCTCAAGGGCGCGCTGCCGGCCAACACGTTCGGCGGCTACCCGACGCAGTACTACACCACGGCCTACAACGCCGGGTACGGCGAATGGGGGCTGGCCAGCAACGACTACCGGGACCAGGGCATCTTGTCGTACCAGTTCATGGTGTCCAACGGGCAGGCCGGACCGTACTCCTGGTGGGAGAGCGAGCAGTTCCCGAACCCGGGGTCGCCGTGGACCGGCACCCACCCCGAGTCCGGCAACGGCTCGTCGCCGCACGCCTGGGGCATCGCCAACGCCAACATGGTGCTGCTGGACTCGATCGCCGCGCAGCGTTCCGACGGTTCGCTGGTGGTCGGCCGCGGGATCCCGTCGGCGTGGCTCAGCTCCGGTAAGGCCATCAGCGTGGCCAACTTCCCGACCACGGACGGCAAGCACATCAACCTGACCATCCGGGGCCAGGGTTCCACGGTGAAGCTGACGGTCAGCGGCGCCGGGGCGACCGAGCCGGTGCTGCTCCAGCTGCCGGCGCTGCAGGGCAACATCGCCCACGCCAGCGCCGGGACGGTGGACGCCAAGGCCGGGACGGTCACGCTGCCGGCCGGGACCACCTCGGTGAGTGTGCAGCTCGACCACGCGGCCAGCTGAGGTCGAAGGTAATCGTCGAAGGTAATCAAGGTGCTCTTCTGGGTGGGACCGGGCTAGCATTGCGCCCGTGCCAACGCAAGAGGTCACCAGCGCCGATCTGCCCTACCTGCGCCGCTGCGTGGAACTGGCGGCGCAGGCCGTCGACGACGGCGATTTCCCGTTCGGCTCAGTGCTGGTCGGAGCGGACGGGACCGTTCTCACCGAGGACCGGAACCGGGAAGTAACCGCGGGAGACTCGACGCGTCACCCGGAGTTCGAGCTGGCCCGCTGGGCCGCAGCGAACCTGACCGCGCCGGAACGAGCCGCGGCCACGGTCTACACCTCGGGCGAGCACTGCCCGATGTGCGCCGCCGCCCACGGCTGGGTCGGCCTCGGACGCATCGTCTACGCGTCCTCAGCCCAGCAGACGAGCACCTGGCTCACCGAGCTGGGCGTCGGCCCGTCCCCGGTCAGGCCGCTGGCGATCCCCGATGTCGTACCCGGCGCCGTGGTGGCCGGTCCGGTCCCGGACCTGGCCGAGCAGGTGCGCGAACTGCACCGCAGATTCCGTTCAGCGTAGGCACGTCAGCGGGAGCGGCGGGCGTAGCGCCGGACCGACAGCGGGATGAAGATGGCCAGCAACGCCGCGCACATGCCCAGCGTGGTCGGGATCGGGTGCTGCAGCGACCAGACGTCCGGCACCGCCCCGCCCTGGGTGGTGCCGAACAGCTGTCGGGCCGCGGCCACCACCGCGCTGAGCGGGTTCCATTCGGCGATGACCCGCAGCCAGGGCGGCATGTTCTGGGTCGGGACGAACACGTTGGAGATGAACCCCAGCAGGAACGCGGGCAGCATGGACAGCGTGTCGGCCGCCTGCGGGCTCGAGGCGATCATGCCCAGCCAGATGCCGACCCAGGCCATGGCGAAGCCGAACAGCTGCAGCAGCAGGAAGCCCAGCACCGCCCGCCCGAGCCCGGCGTCGGCCCGCCAGCCGACGATCAGGGCGCAGACGATCGTGACGAACAGCGCGGGCAGCCCGATGATCGTGTTGCTGACC
Source organism: uncultured Actinomycetes bacterium (assembly GCA_963833835.1). Lineage (GTDB taxonomy): Bacteria > Actinomycetota > Actinomycetes > Streptosporangiales > Streptosporangiaceae > Bog-532. The sequence continues at coordinate 1,221,783 of CAWHZI010000016.1, read as the reverse complement.
GAACGGCCGATAAGCACAGACGACCGGGCGATCGGCAGGGTCCGCATCCGGTCGATGACCCCCTCGCTCATGTCGGTGGCCACGGCCGTGGCCACCGTGGCCGAGGCGAAGATCGCGCCCTGGGCGAACAGCCCGGACAACAGGTAGGCCCGGTAGTGACCGCCGGGCACGCTGATCGAACTGCCGAACACGTAGCCGAACAGGACCACGAAGATGACCGGGGTCAGCACGCTGCCGAAGATCACGTCGCCCTGGCGCCGGGCCCGCAGCACGTAGCGCCGGGTCATCGTGTAGAAGTCGCGCAGCCCGAAGCGGAACCGTCCGGCGGCGCCGTCCGGCTCGATGACCAGCGCGGTCACCGGGCACCAGCCAGGTCAGCGGGGGCGGTACCGGCCGCGGCAGCTGGGGTGCCAGGGGTATCTGGGCCGCCTGGGTTTTCTGGAGCGTCTGGGTTTTCTGGAGCGTCTGGGCTGGTCAGGCGGGTGAACACCTCGTCCAGGGTGGGACGGGCCAGGCCGATGTCGGCCAGTTCGGCCGCGACCGGGGTGAGCCGGGTGATGACGGCGGCCAGCGAGGCCATCCCGTCCGGGGCCGGGACGCTGAGGTCCCGGCCGTCGTGGTCCGCGTCCGGGCCGAGCAGGGCCAGGACGCCGGGGCGGGCCGCCGGGTCCTGCAGCCGGATCCGCACCCGGGGCTGGCCGGCCGACGCCTTGAGCTGGCCCGGAGTGCCGGTGGCCACGACCGTGCCGTGGTCGATGACCGTGACCTCGTCGGCCAGTTGGTCGGCTTCTTCCAGGTACTGGGTGGTGAGCAGCACCGAGGTGCCCACCTCCCGGGTCAGGCCGCGGATCACCCGGTACACCGCACCCCGGCTGACCGGGTCGAGCCCGGTGGTCGGCTCGTCCAGGAACAGCACCGGCGGCTCGGCGACCAGGCTGGTGGCCAGGTCCAGGCGGCGGCGCATCCCCCCGGAGTAGGTCCGCACCAGGCGCCCGGCGGCGTCGGTCATCTCGAACCGTTCCAGCAGCTCGTCGGCCCGGCGGCGGGCCAGCGCGGACGGCAGGTGGAACAGGCGGCCGACCGTCTCCAGGTTCTGCCGGCCGGTCAGCAGCTCGTCCATGGTGGCGCTCTGCCCGGTCACCCCGATCCGGGCCCGGACCCGCTGGGGGTCGCGGATGACGTCGAACCCGGCCACCTCGGCCCGTCCGGTGTCCGGCAGCAGCAGCGTGGTCAGGATGCGGAGCGCCGTGGTCTTGCCGGCCCCGTTCCGGCCGAGCAGGGCGGTCACGGTTCCGGACCGGACCCGGAGGTCCACGCCCCGCAAGGCGTGAGTCTTCTTGAACGTCTTGGTGAGCCCCTCGGCCCAGATGGCATCGGCCCCCGTACGGGCCTCGGCGTGGGTGGTCACGGGTTCTCCTCTAGCTGAACCTTGCGTACGCCGTACTCTGGCGTACGTTGTACTCTCGGGTACGACGTACGCTAGCGATACGATGTACGCGTGTCAACCGATAAAAAGGGCCCGGCCGAGGCACCCGCGCGCTCGTTCTGGAGTGGTTACGACGTGATGTGGGGGGTGGCCCCGGAGACGGTGCCGCGCCGCGGGACCGGCCTGGACCGGACCACGATCGTCCGGGCCGCGATCGCCATCGCGGACGCCGACGGGATGGACGCCGTCACCATGCGCCGGGTGGCGGACCGGCTGAACACCGGGCCGATGTCGCTCTACCGCTACGTCCCGGACAAGGACGCCCTGGTCAGCATGATGGTCGACGAGGTCATCGGCGAGCCAGGCTCGCGGGGATCGGACGAGCTGCCCGCGCACTGGCGGGACGCGCTCCGGCACGTCGCGGAGTTGATCTGGGACGTGTGCCAGACCCACCCGTGGTACCCGGAGGCGATCATGGTCAGGCCGCCGCTGACCCCGAACGGGGCGGCCGGCCTGGACCTCTGCCTGTCGATCTTCGACGACTACGACCTGGACATCGCGACCAAGATGCTGTTCGTCGGGATGATCCAGTACAGCGTGGTCGGGGCGGCGCTGCTGACCGCGGGCGAAGGGCGCACCCGGGACCGGATGGACCTGACCGAGGAGGAGGTCATGGACCAGGGCGCGCCGTTCATCAAGGCGATGATCGAAAGCGGGCGCTACCCCCGGGTGGTCGAGTTCATCACCAAGGCCGAGCACATCAGCGAGAAGGAGGAGGTCATGCGGAACGTCGACCTCATCCTGGACGGCATCGCGACCCGGCTGCCCTGAGGGTGGCGCCCCGGGGCGGCGGCCCTGAGGGTGGTACCCCGGGGCGGCGGCCCAGGGTCACATGTGGATGGCGGTACCGGGGTGCTCGGGGTCGAGCAGGTCGGCGTACTCCGGGTGGGCCGCGATGAAGTCGGCCGTGAACGTGCAGAACACGGTGACCTTGCGGCCCTTCTCGCGCAGGTCGTCGAGGGCGCCGCGGGACAGCGCGGTGGCGACGCCGTGCTCGCGCTGCGACGGCTCGACCCAGGTGTGGGTCAGCACGGTCCGGTTCCCCTGCAGCTCGTACACCAGGGTCCCGACCACTTCATCGCCGATCCGGGCCTCGTAGGTCCGGTTCTCCGGGTTCTCCCGCACGTCGATCGTCGCCGTCTCGTCCATGCCTGTATTCAATCAGGGCTACGAGGTAGCCGCGCGGTGACGGCGGGTCGATGTGACGCCTGGGCGGCGCGGGATGGGAGGAGCAGAGGGGTCCGGCGTCGCCCCGCCTGGCCGCGTCGGGCAACAGGATCGATGGCGCCATTGGGCTGGTTATAGCGAGGTCGATGGCGCCATTGCGCATGTAGGGACGCCGAAAGTAGAGAGGCCCACGGGGCGGGCGTGACAGTTGGGGTCGGGGCGCGCGGTTGCGCACACGGGTGGCGACCAGGGACGGAGCCAAGCCCAAGGCCTTTTCCATCCCGGAGCCAGAAGCGCCCCCGCCGGAGGAGCGGGTTACTCGAGGAGGCGTTCCCACAGGATGACGTCGCGCCACTGGCCGCCCAGGAGAATCTGGGAGTGGGCGACGCCGTAGGCGATGAAGCCGTTGTTGCGCAGCACGTGCTGGGAGCCCACGTTGTCCAGCTGGGTGGTGGCCTGGGCCCGGTGCAGCCGGAGCTGGCCTGCCATCAGCTCGGTGGCCAGGGCGACGGCGCGGGTGGCGTGGCCGTGGCCCTGGGAGGTGGTGGCGACCCAGTAGCCGAGTGAGGCGCCGCGGACCGGGCCGTACTCGATGTTCTGGACGGTGATCTGGCCGATGACCTCGTCGCCGGACAAGATGACGGCGGGCCAGATGTCGCCCTGGCCGTGCTGAGCCAGCAGCCGGGCGATCCGCCGGTGCTGGCCCGGGACGGTGAAGAACTCGGCCGGGCGGAAGGGTTCCCAGCGCTCGAACGCGTCGGCGTCGCGGATCAGGTGCGCGGCCAGGGCCTCGCCGTCCCCGTCCTGGATGAGCCGGATGCTGGTGGGTCCAGGAGTCACCCCGTCAGGGTACGGAATCCGGCTCAGCTGCCGGAGCCGGAACAGGGCGGGGAGGGGGTGACCAGCTGAGGCATCCGCCAGGCGGCGGCCGCCTGGGCCACGGCCTCGGCCGCCTCCTGCAGCGGGGATTCCGCGCTGACCGCATGTCCGGCCAGGAATTCGCGCACCGTGTCCTGGACGCCGGGGTTGCCGAGCAGCCCGCCGTGCAGGGCTGCGACCACCACCGTGTGGGCGGGCAGCTGGCAGGCAGGCAGCGTGAGGCTGTCGGCCAGGGGCAGCACGGCCAGCCAGCGCTTGGGCTTCAGCTCGTTGGCCCGCACCGCGGCCTGGGCGTAGCTGGCCCCGGTCTGGTCGACCGAGTTGATCAGCTTCTCCGCGCCGGAGGTGCCGAACGGGGACAGTCCGCCGATGAACCAGACCACGGCCTGCAGCGCGTAGCCCGGGACCTCCCCGCGGGCGTCCCGGTCGTCGGCCGGGTAACTGACCTGGCCCGGGGCGATGATCGGGCTGAGCAGCACCACCGACCCGATCGGCACGTCCGGGTGCCGGGCCAGCATCGCGTACACCCCGAGCGTGCCCTCGCTCTCGGCCACCAGGTCGACCGGCTGCCCGGTCTCGGCGTACAGCCGCTCGACCTGGGCCGCGATGCGGTCTCCCAGCACCGGGAGCGGCAGGTCGCTGGCCGCCGCGCCCTGCGGCAGCGGCTGGCCGCGGGAGTTCAGGCCCCGATAAGAGAACTGCTCGGCGACCGCGTGGCCGGCCGTGGCCCGCAGCGAGGACGCGGTGGAGCAGCAGGACGACCCGAACCCCTGGATCTCCAGGACCGGCGACTGGCGGGCGGCACCGGAGGAGGCCGGACCGGCCGATGACGACGGCGGCGTGTCCTGGGCGCCGATCGCGGCCTGGGCCTGGGTGATCCGGTGGTGCGGGGCGGACGCCACCGCGAAACCGGCTCGCGCCACCCCGATGACCAGGCCTATGGCCAGCACCGCGGCCACCGGGGCGATCGGCAGGCGCCGGGTGGCCGGGCTCCGGCGGCGGGCCGGGAGCGCGCCCGGGACGCGGGCCGAGAGCGGTCCGGCCAGGGCGGTGGTCACGCCGTACCAGGCCCGCGCGTTGACCACTGCGGCCAGGCCGGCCAGGGGCACCGCGTATCCGGCCGGCAGCCGGTTGATGACCAGGGCCGCGGCCGACAGCACCATGAACTCGGTCAGCAGCCAGGTCGCGGCGCGCAGCGGGGGCAGGGTGCGCCACCACCAGCTGGCCGCGCTGCCGTGGCTGAGCAGCAGGGCGAACAGCACCAGCACCGGCAGCATCCCGAGGAACGGCCATGAGAACGGCAGCAGGGCCACCCCGAAGACCAGCGCGACCAGCGGGGACAGCAGCAGCACGGCGCACACCGTGAGCGCGGCGCTCGAACCGAGCAGCAGCACGGCCCGGGGCCGGGCCAGACCGCGCGGCCAAGCCAGCCAGGCCAGAGCGGCGTCGAGCACGCTGCGCGCGGCGATCACGGCGGCCAGGGTCGCCGCGAAGCGGGGCCAGGTGCCGCCCAGCCCGAACAGCCAGCGCAGGTCGTGGAACACGGCCAGCGGGGCCAGCGCGGTCACCTCGGGTGACAGGGCGCGGGCCGACGGCGCGGTCAGGTCCACGGCCGCGGCCTCGGCCATCGGCACCGCCACGGCCACCGCGATCAGCGCCGGGCGGCCCAGGAAGCCGCGGCCGGAAAACCCGCGGCTGAGCAGGAAAAAGCGCCGGCGGCGGCGCGCGCTGAAGTCCCGGCCAAGCCCGGACGTCTCCGGCGGGCCGGTCACGTCCTCGCGGTCTATGCCCCCGTCAGGCATTGCGAGGAATGGACCTCAACCGCAACATAACGATCACCCCGCGTGACGCTGTGTTCCGGGGCAGCGGCGCCGGGGTCCTGGGCGCAACTACCAGTTCTCTCAGCGTAAGCCGGGGCGGCAACAGCTTTATTTCCGGCCACCAGTCGCTCGAGTCCGGGCCGGACCACCCCTGAGAGATACATAATTAAATGATATAAATAGCTTATGAATCGGTCGACGGGGGCTCAGGCGCCGGGCGAGCTGGCGCCGGGAGAGGACGAGTTCGCGCTGGGGGTGGCGGCCGGGATCGAGCGGCTGCTGAGCCTGCTGCGCTCGCTGGCCCCACGGGACGGGCTGTCGTTCACCGCGGCGGCGACGCTGTCCACGCTGGACCGGTCCGGGCCGTGCCGGCTGACGCTGCTGGCCGTGAACGAGGGCGTGACCCAGCCCGCCATGACGCAGCTTGTGGCTCGGCTGCTTGAGGCGGGGCTGATCGCCCGCGCCTCGGACCCGAGCGACCGGCGGGTGGTCGAGGTGAGCATCACCGCCGAGGGCTCCGCCCTGCTGTCCCGGCGCCGGGCGGCGCGCGCCGGGCGGCTGGCCGGGATGCTGGCCCGGCTCAGCCCGGAGGATCAGGCCGCGCTGGCCGCGGCCCTGCCCGCGATGGACGCCCTGACCAGCCAGCACGAATCGAGCGTGACAGAACGGAGCAAGAGGTGAGTGGCACGTCCGGGGGCTTGGCCGCGAGCCCGTTCAAGCAGCCGAAGGCCGTGTTCGCGGTCGCGTTCGCCTGCGTGGTGTCGTTCATGGGGATCGGCCTGGTGGACCCGATCCTGCCGGCCATCTCGAACGAGCTGCACGCCTCGCCCAGCGAGGTGACGCTGCTGTTCACCAGCTACCTGGTGGTCACGGCGGTGGCCATGCTGATCACCAACTGGGTGTCCAGCCGGCTGGGAGCCAAGAAGACGCTGATCGCCGGGTTGATCCTGATTGTGCTGTTCAGCGCGGCGGCCGGCGCCTCGCCCAGCATCAACGCCATCATCGGCTTCCGGGCCGGCTGGGGCGTGGGCAACGCGCTGTTCATCGCCACCTCGCTGGCGGTCATCGTGGCCTCGGCCAGCGGCGGGTTCGCCGGCGCCATCGTGCTGTACGAAACCGCGCTGGGCGTGGGCATCGCGATCGGCCCGCTGCTGGGCGGGACGCTGGGCGAGATCAGCTGGCGCGGCCCGTTCTTCGGGGTCTCGGTCCTGATGGCGATCGCCTTGCTGGCCACGGCCGTGCTGGTCGAGCCCACACCCAAGCCGGACCACAAGACCAGCCTGTCCGCACCACTGCGGGCGCTGCGGCACCGCGGCCTGCTCACCATGTCGCTGACCGCGCTCTGCTACAACTGGGGCTTCTTCACCGTCCTGGGCTACGCGCCGTTCCCGATGAAGCTGAGCCCGATCAAGCTGGGCCTGGTGTTCTTCGGCTGGGGGGTCCTGGTGGCCCTGTTCGCGGTGTTCGGGGCGCCGCGGCTGCAGGCCGCCCTGGGTATCGCCCGCACCATGTACCTCAACCTGTTCGCGTTCGCCGTGCTCGTGCTGGTCATCGCGATCTGGACCACCGACCGCGCCGTTCTGATTCCGGCGGTCATTGTGTCCGGCATCTTCATCGGGGTGAACAACACCGTCACCACGCAGGCGGTGATGACCGTGGCCCCGGTTGAGCGCCCGGTGGCCTCGGCTGCGTACAGCTTCGTCCGGTTCATCGGCGGCGGTCTGGCCCCGTACGCGGCCGGGCGGCTGGTCATCGCGTTCAACATTCACGTGCCGTTCTTCATCGCGGCCGGGGCGCTGATCATGGGGATCGGGGTGCTGGCCACCGGGCACTCGCTGCTGGCTGAGGCCGAGCGGGTCCAGGCCGCGGAGCTGCGGGGCGCCCCCGCTGAGCGGGAAGAAGAAGAAGAGGCCGTGGCGATGGCCGACGGCTCGGAGAGCTGAAGTCAGCGGGCGGCTGAGGCGTTACGTTGATGAGCCTTTGCGACCTGACGTTGACGTCAACATCCGATACGATTCACATGCGAAATATCTCTTATTGGTGAATCTGGGGAGTTGTATGTCTCGGGTGGGAAATCCGACGGCTGATCCCGTGGCATCAGGCGGGCGTGGCGTTAATTACAAGTGGATCGCGCTGTCCAACACCACGCTCGGCATCCTGATGGTGACGATCAACCAGTCGATCCTGCTGATCTCTCTGCCCGACCTGTTCCGCGGGATCGGTCTCAACCCGCTGGTACCGGGGAACACCTCGTACTTCCTGTGGGTGTTCATGGGCTTCCTGCTGGTCACCGCGGTGCTGGTGGTCAGCCTGGGCCGGGTCGGTGATATCTACGGCCGGGTCAAGATGTACAACCTCGGCTTCGCCATCTTCACGATCTTCTCGATCCTGCTGTCCGTAACGTGGCTGACCGGCACGGCCGGGGCGCTGTGGATCATCATCATGCGGATCTTCCAGGGTGTCGGCGGCGCGTTCCTGTTCGCCAACTCCACCGCGATCCTGACCGACGCGTTCCCCGAAGACGAGCGGGGCAAGGCCATGGGCATCAACGGCATCGCCGCGGTGTCCGGCTCGTTCCTCGGCCTGCTGCTGGGCGGCGTGCTGGCCCCCATCGAGTGGCGGCTGGTGTTCCTGGTCTCGGTGCCGTTCGGACTGTTCGGCACGATCTGGGCCTACCTCAAGCTGCAGGACAACGGCGTGCGGATCCCAGCCAAGATCGACTGGCTGGGCAACGCGCTGTTCGCGATCGGCCTGATCGCCGTCCTGGTCGGGATCGTGTACTCGCTGCTCCCCTACGGCGGGCACCCCACCGGGTGGACCAGCCCCTTCGTGCTGACCTCGATCTTCGGCGGCATCGCGGTGCTGGTGCTGTTCGGCTGGGTCGAGACCAGGGTGCCGTCGCCGATGTTCCGGCTCGGGCTGTTCAAGATCCGCGCCTTCACCTGCGGCAACATCGCCGGGCTGCTGGCCGCGCTCGGCCGCGGTGGTATCCAGTTCATGCTGATCATCTGGCTGCAGGGGATCTGGCTGCCGCAGCACGGGTTCAGCTTCAGCCAGACCCCCTTGTGGGCGGGCATCGCGATGCTCCCGCTGACCGTCGGATTCCTGCTGGTCGGACCGCTGGCCGGGGTGCTGTCGGACCGGTACGGGGCGCGGCTGCTGGCCACGTCCGGGCTGATCGTCTCCGCGATCAGCTTCTTGCTGCTGGAGATCCTGCCGATCAACTTCGGCTACGTCGATTTCGCGGGGGCCGTGCTGCTGTTCGCGATCGGCATGGGCCTGTTCTTCTCCCCCAACCAGGCCTCGGTCATGAACAGCCTGCCGGCGGACCAGCGCGGCTCGGGCGCGGGCATGCTGAACACGTTCCAGAACTCGGCCACCGTGCTATCCATGGGCCTGTTCTTCACCATCGTCACCCTGGGGCTGGCCAGCCACCTGCCCAAGCACCTGTACAGCGGGCTGGTCGCGGCCGGGGTCGACCCGACCGCGGCGCACACGGTGGCCAACGAGCCGCCGATCGGCAGCCTGTTCTCCGCGTTCCTGGGTTACAACCCGGTGCAGCAGCTGCTGGCCCCGACCGGGGCGCTGGCCAAGCTGTCGCCGAGCCAGGCCTCATACATCACCGGCCGGTCGTTCTTCCCCCGGCTGATCGAGGCGCCGTTCGCCGATGGCCTGCATCTGGCCTTCACGTTCGCCCTCATCGCCACCCTCGTCGCGGTCGTCGCCTCGGCGCTCCGCGGCGGGCGTTACATGCACCGGCCGGAGCCGCTGGCCGAAGAGCTGGCCGAGGGCGCGGCTGAGTCCGGCGGTCTGCTCGGCCTGGAGCCGCTGGCCACCGATGGCCAGGAGGCGCCGTTCACCGTGGGCCAGGAGGCTGCGGCTAGTGGTGGACCGGTGAGCAACGGCGGGCCTGCGGGTAACGGACGGCCGGTGTCCAATGGGCATGCTCCCAGCGGCGCTGCGGCCGGTACGGCGGTAAGCGAGCCGGGCGAAGGTCCAGGGACGCCGACCCGGGATGGCTAACCAGGATGGCTGACACCGCGGCCGCGCCGGGCGGGCCGGAGAGCGACGGGCCGCTGCTGGGTATCGGCGCAGCGGCCCAGCGGCTCGGCGTATCCGAGCGCGCGCTGCGTTATTACCAGCAGTTGGGTCTGCTCGTGCCCGCCTGCACCACACCAGGCGGCCTGCGCCGGTACTCCCCCGCCGACCTGGCCCGGGTGGAACGGATCCGGGAGCTGCAGACGCTGCTGGGTCTCAACCTGGACGAGATCGCGGTGCTGCTGCGCAACGAGGACCGCATCGCGCAGATCCGGCAGACCTGGCACGACGAGCGGACCAGCGCCGAGGAACGGCGGCAGCTGACCCGCGAGTGCCTGGTGCTGCAGGAGAGTCTGCGGGACACGGTTGAGGCCAAACGGGCCGCGCTGGAGTCCTTCCTGGCCGACCTGAACACCCGCATCGTCAAGGGCCGCGGGTTCCTGGCCGAACAGGAGAACCTGGTCAGCTGACCCGGCGGGCCGCCGGGCCAGCTGACCAGAGGGTCAGGCTCGTTTGGTGTGGACCGGGCGGCGGGTGTGGTGCGCGGGGTGGTAGCGGTGGGTGGTGCGGTAGCGGAGGGCGAAGGCCGTGGTCAGGACGCCGCCCCCGGCCATGAGGGCCAGCCATAGGAGCGGGGACGGCGCCGGGCGGGGCGCCGTGCCGCCCAGGCCGGTGGCGGCGCCGCCGACGGGCTTGACCTGGCTGCCGGCGGCGTCCTTCAGGTCGGTGAGTTGCAAGCCCTTGGAGCCGTCCAGGACGACCAGGGTCTGGATCGAGTCGGCCGTCATCGAGACGTTCATCGAGGTGTGCTCGCTGCTGCCGGTGACCCGGGCGACGTCCTGGCCCGGGCTGACCTGCTGGTAGGAGGTGGTGCTGGCGAAGCTCAGGTGCTGGGCCAGGGTGACCTGGCCCAGCGACAAGGTAACCACGTGCTGGCGCAGTGACGCCTGGATGACCCGGACCAGGGCGTGGCCGGCCGGGGCGGCCAGCCGGTCATCCATCACCTGCAGCCGCAGGCCGGACGCGGGGCCCATGCCGGCCACCGTGTAGGCGGCACCGCGGCCGACCGCGAACCCGGTGGACAGGATGGGCGGCGCCGAGCCCTTGGCCCCGGCCGCGCGCATCGACACCGTGTACTCACCCGCCGGGACCTGCTGGTAGGGCGAGACCGCGCCGTAGCTGACGTGGTGCAGCACCAGCCGGGCGGCCGGGTTGCCGAAGTTGTACAGGTACACGTCGACGGCGGGGGCGTTGGGCGACAGGTGGGCCAGCCGGACCCAGCCGGTGCTGGCCGCCGGGGCCGCGATCCCGCTGGCCACGCCCGTGGTCCCGCCGGCCGCGCCCACCGACGCGCCGGCCGGGTCGGTGTTCAGCAGGGTGGCGCCGAGCACGCCGGCGAGCAGCAGGCCGAGCGCCAGCAGCAGGCCCGTGATCAGCAACGCGGTGACGGCGACGGCGCGCCGGGCCACCGTGGTCGGCATGGTCATGATTCCCCCTCGGTCGAGCAGTTACGGGACGGTCTGGGTGTCGAGCAGGCCGGCCGGGCTGGGCGCGGCGAACTCGACGGTCAGGACGGAGGCGGCGTGGGCGGACGCGGCGTGGGCGGACGCGCGGCCGGCTTGGGTGGCGCCCGGGTGGGTGACAGCGGCTTGGGTGATGAACGCGCGGGTCACGGCCGCGCGGGCGGGGCGGTACGGCACCCGCTGGGCCTGGGTGAAGGCAAGCATCGCGGTCACGGTGGCATGGTCCGCGGTCACCTGAACGCTGCGCAGGGGGGTATCCGCGCCGGCGCCGGGACCGCTGCTGCCAAACGAGATGATCATCAGCCGCTGATTAGCAGTCAGCGCGGCCAGCACGACCAGCAGCCGGGAGTCGACCCGGCCGGCCTGGAGTTCGGCGCGAGCCGGGCCAGCGATGGTGAGGCGGGGGTTATGCACCAGCTGGCGGCCGGCGGTGCGGCGGGCGGCCAGGTCCGCGGCCAGCGCGGCCTGGAACGCGGCGGCCCCGTCCGGCGCGACCGTGCGCACCTCGATCTGCTGGGCCCCGGTGCCGAAGCTGGCCAGCACCTGCGGCGCGTACACGCCGGCCAGCCGGGCGCCGAACTGGTTCCGGACGGCCGGGGTGGCCACCACCACGTCGGAGCCGAGCGGGTCAGCCGAGCCCGGCCGCAGCACGAGGAGGTCTCCGCCGGGCACCCCGTGGGCCTGGAGCACGGTGCACATGGCCGGGTCGCAGGCCACAATGTCGGCCCGGCTGACCTGGCTGGTCACCCAGGACGCGGCCTGGGTGCGGGCGGCGGCGGCCGCCGCCCCGGTCGGGGCGCCGGAGGTGGTGGTGACCGAGGAGGTCAGCCGGTCGGTCGACAGGGCACCGCTGAACTCGGCGGTGAGGAAGGCGGTCACGGCCACGGCCACGGTGGCCACCGCGTACGGGCGCAGCCGGCGCCGCAGCCGGCGCATCGGGACGTCCCGGGCGGCCCGGTGCCGGCCCTCGGCGCTGGGCGGCCGCTCCAGCTCGTTGACCTGCAGCAGGTGGTAACGGGCCTCGCGCTGAGCGTGCTGGTCCTGCGGCCAGGAGGTCAGCCGCCAGCGCCAGTACTCGGCCGCCCGGTGGTGGGCGTCGGCCAGCTCGGCGCCGCGGTCCCGGGCCAGGAGCAACTGCTGCACCTCCGTGGCGGTCCACGGGTGCACGGACACCGACGGCGGCTCGGCCCCGGGGTCCGCGGTCAGCAGGCCGGTGACCCGGCACTCGTCCAGCAGGCTGGTCAGCTCGGCCGGGCTGTACTGGCCGACCGGCAGCAGCAGCACGTCCCGGCCGATCGGTTCCCGGTAGACCGAGGCCCGGGCCAGCAGTCCCTGGCTGGCCGGGCTGAGCCGGTCGAACAGCTCGGCCAGCAGCGCACCCGACACCGCCAGCGCGGCCGCCTCCGCGACCGGGGGCGGCAGCTCGGTCGGTGCGGCTGGTGCGGCCGGCGCGGCCGTCCCGGACCGGGGCGCGGGTGCCCCGGTGACGGGCGGCAGCAGGGCACGCAGGCGGCCGGCCAGGTCCGCGAACCTGACCTGGCCGCCGGCCAGCAGCCCATCCAGATACTCCATGGCCCGGGGATGGCCGCCGAGCAGCCGCCAGGCCAGGTCCAGGTCCTGCTCGCCGAGCCGGCCGAGCGCGGGCAGCGAGGTGGCCAGGTCGATCGCGCCGGCCTGGGACAGCGGTCCCAGCGGCCGGAACCCGATCCGACGGCCGGCCACCTCGGGCACGGCGAACCGGTGCCGGCAGGTGATCAAGAGCCGGCCCCGGTGCGGCCGGCCGGCCCAGAACTTCAGCACTCCGACCAGTTCCGGGTCCCGGATCGTGCAGGTCCCGGCGTCGAGCGACAGGTTATCGTCGAAGTCATCCAGGACCAGCAGCAGCGGCACCCGGCCCAGCACGTGCTCGCGGAGCAGGCTCATCCGCTGCGGCCAGGGCAGGACGGCCCGGTCCACCGCGGCGACGGCGGAGGCCACGGTGCCGCCCCGGTCCGCGGCCAGCGGGTGCCGCCGGACGGCGGTGCACACCGCGGCCAGAAACGTGTCCGGGGTGACCTCACCGGTCAGCGACGCGGTGACGCAGCCCGCGTCGAGGTCGGGCAGGCGCGCGGCGATCTGCGCGGCCAGGACCGATTTCCCGATGCCGCCGACACCGTGCACCACCATCCCGGCCAGGGCGGATCCGGCCAGCTCGGCCGACCAGCGGCGGCGTTCGGCGGACCGGATGGCCAGGGCGGGAACCGGGTCCGGCTGGGATTCAGTCGCCTTGGCGTGCCGCCCGTAGCCGGCCAGCCGGACGACCTCGGCGCCGGGTCCGCCGGCCGCGTCCCCACCCTCGGGAGACGACAAGTCATGCGGGTTGGATGGGGTATCGGCATTTGCAGCCGATTCGCCCGTTAATGGGAAGTTGCCCGGGCGCAAACGAATGAGCTTCCCCGCCATATCAACCCCTCCCCCACCAACCCAGTAAGTATCGGTTCCACAGTTATATAGCACGACCGTTGTACTTATGGGCCTTTTTATTTTATTTGCCAGGGGAGGCAATTTTTCATTTATATGCCATTAGCCGCATTTGTCCGGACTGCGGAGATTGCGGTGGCGTGGGCTGAGGATCGGCGTTCAGGGCGAGGTGACCTGGAGCGATGCCCGGACTAGGGCCAAACGAGGCCAGGGGCCAGAACCAAGCGAGGCCCGGGGCCAGAGCAATATGACCCCGGGCCTCGCTTGGCGGCTCAGCGGCGGGAGCGCCAGCCGCTGCCGACTCCAGCCAGGTGCAGCGCCAGCAGGGCGAGACCGACGAGCAGCAGGCTGGTCGGGTCAAAAACGGCACTGACCGCCGTTCCGCTGGCATTGATAATGAAAGCGATAGCAAAAAGAATGGCCGCAATAATGGCGAGCATAGCAGGATCCTTTCGGTCAGCAGGCACCGTGGCCGGGTCGGCTGTAAAGACATAGACAGCCGGACACGGGCGACCGGTACGTGTCGTTCTGGTGGGGCCGCGGAGTGCGTACCCCGGTCAGGCGGCGGGGGTTTACCCGGTAATTTCGTCACTAATCGGCCACGCAAGGTAATGCCGGCGGCCGAAGACCCCGGCCCTATTAGCCGGGGCCTAAGCCATGGCCGCCGGGCGAGGAGGGCCTATTAGCCACAGCGCGGACGGACCGTTAACGCCATTGACCGCCGTGACCAGCGCGAATACCGTCCGGGCTCGTATTCACCCGCCGGTAATGCATCGAATGGTGTCCGCCGGGGAGAAAAGGGCCGTGACACCGAACAGCTGGCCTCACGGCGGACGGGCGGGCCGTACCCCGCGCTGGGCCCCGCGGCGGGCCCCGCACTGGGCCCCGCGGCGGACCACGGCGATCCTCGCCGCGGCGGGGCTGGTCGTGGTGGCGCTGATCGTGGTGGTGGTGGCGACCAGGAGCGCGGGCGGGACCGGGCCACGGGGCCCGGGGCCGGGCACCCGCGCGGTCTCGGTCACCACCGGACCGGCGGGCACGGTGGATCTCGAGGGGGTTCCCGGGCAGCTGACCATCACCACCGCGACGACGGGCCAGATCCGGCTGACCGGGCAGCTGCACTGGTCCGGCCACGCGCCGTTGGCCTCGGTCCGCACGAGCTCGGCTAGCTCGGGACCGGACCGCACGGGCCCGGCGGGGCGCACACTGCACCTGGATTACGTGTGCGCCTCCAGCAGCCCGTGCACGGAGGACTACCGGCTCAGCGTGCCGGCCAGCACCGCGGTGGTGCTGAGCCAGCCGTCCGGCCACGTGACCCTGAGCGGGCTGGCCGCGCCGGTGCGGATCACCGCGGCCAGCGTCGACGTCAGCGCGTCGGCGCTGCGATCGCCGTCGCTGACCGTCAGCCTCACCTCCGGGCACTTGTCGGCGGTATTCGCCCGCGCGCCGCGGCGGGTCAGCCTGGCGCTGACGTCGGCGCAGGCCACGGTCCGGCTGCCCGGGGTCAGTCCCGGTTATCAGGTCAGCCAGCAGGTGGCGTCCGGGTACGTCCACGTCGGGGTGGCCCAGGCCACCAGCTCGCCGTACCAGGTCCAGGCTCAGGTCACATCCGGGGAGCTGGAACTGCTGCCGCCGGGCTGATCGGGGAAGATGCAGGAACGCCGGCCACGCCGGTCACGCATCACCACAGGCAGGCGAGCATAATGTCACCTGAATGGGCAGTAGACCGGGATGGAGGCACCCAGGGTGTTCGAGGCCGATGACATTCGCGAGTGGCGCGGCCACAACGTGGTCGACGACTCAGGTACGAAGATCGGCGAGCTCGAGGCACTGTACGTCGATACCCGGACCGACGAGTACGAGTTCGCCACGGTCAAGGTGGGCCTGCTGTCCCGGCAGCGGCTCGTGTTCGTGCCGACGGCCGGGGCGACGGTAG
This sequence comes from uncultured Actinomycetes bacterium, assembly GCA_963833835.1. Taxonomy (GTDB): domain Bacteria; phylum Actinomycetota; class Actinomycetes; order Streptosporangiales; family Streptosporangiaceae; genus Bog-532. Next base: position 1,206,474 of record CAWHZI010000016.1, on the reverse strand, counting down.
GCCCCAGCTACTTCAAGGTCAGATTCCCCAAGAAGCAGGTCCGGGACGCGCCGTCCATCGACACCGACGGCGAACTGCTGGCGACCGACGAGCCGGCGGTATTCCGGCACTACGAAATGCCGTACGAGGCGGGCGAATCCGAACGCCTGCTCGCCCGGCGGTAATAAGCGCTCAGCCGGGGAAGGACACCACTATGGCGCTGTTCCTGCTTATCATCATCGTTGCAATCGCCCTGGGTATCCTGGGCGTCGTCATCCATGGCCTGTTCTGGCTGCTGATCATCGGCATCGTGATTTTCCTGGCCAACCTAGTGTTCGGCGGTGTCCGGCTCGGCAAGAACCGCGGCAGCCGGGTGGGGCGCTAGCCAGCGGCGGCCGACCTAGCCAGCGGCCGACCTAGTTAGCGGCGGCCAGCAGGGCGCGCTGGTGCGCCTGGCACCAGCGGCGAGCCCGGATCATCGTGCCGCCGTTCTCGTTCCACGAGTCGATGAAGCCGGCGTGCCCGGCTTGGACCCCCTGGGCGATGATCGCGCAGTCCCAGTCGTGGTTGACCACGATGGCCCCGGCCACCTCGGTGCGCTCGGCCGCGGTCAGCCCGTACGCCTCCAGCAGCAGCCGGAACCGTGACAGCGCCCGGCCCTGCCTGAGGTCGGTGACGTCCCGCTCGTCGCGTAGCGGGCACCAGTAGCGCGCCGCGGCGGCCAGGTCCCAGCAGACGCTGCCCGGGCCGGCCAGATCGAAGTCGATCAGCGCCACCGCGCGGCCGCCACGGAAGATGACGTTGGCCGGGTACACGTCGTTGTGGCTGACCAGGCCGGTGATGTAACGGGCCGGGATGGGCCCGGGCCAGCAGTAACCGGCCGGGTCGAACGAGGCCACGGCCTGGTGATAGCGGCGCAGCAGCCCGGCGATGCTGACCAGGGCCGACTCGGTCAGCGTCTCCTCCGGCAGCGGCGCGGTGGCGGCCCGGCCCTCGATGTAGGTCAGCGTGTCGGTGGTCGCGTCCGCGGCCAGCAGCCGGGGGGCCCCGTCGAACCCGACCGCGGCCAGGTGGGCGAGCAGGGCGTGGGTCGCGGCCCGGTAGGGCGTGGCGGGCCGGCGCACGGTCTGGCCCACCCGGACGATCAGGCCGCGGTTGGCGGTACCGCCGGTCAGCGGCCCATCGGACGGTGCCTCCTCAGACAGTGCCCCCTCAGACAGTGCCCCCTCGGCCAGTGCCTCTTCGGATAGCGCCTCCTCGGACGGGGACCCGTCGGCCGGGGGCTCATCCGGCCTCCTCGAGAAGAGTGCGGGCGAGACTGGTGTGGGTGACCAGGCCATTGACGACCTTCCCTCGGAGAACGGCCAGCACCGATGAGCTCTTGGCCGACCCGTAGGCCACGGCGAGCACATTCGGGATCGAGGCGAGCACCGGTCCTGGCGTGACGATCATCCTGCTGTCGAGCGGGGTGGCCAGCGGCGCGCCGCTGGCGTCGAAGAACGCCCCGCCGATGTCGGTGTGCACGCCGATCTTGGCCATGGCTTCGCGCTCGGCGGGGGTCAGCGCGTCGTAGATGGTGGACAGCCCCGGCTTCCAGGCCCCGATGCTGAGCATCGCGATCGTGATCGACGGAACCAGCGCGAAGGCGTCGGCCACGTCGGGCTGGCGGCGGATCGCCGCCGCGGTCTCCGGGTCGGCCACGATCATCGGCGCGTAGAAGACGTGCGCCTTGCCGCCGCCGACCCGCGCCACCCCGCGCACCAGGTCCAGCAGGTCGCTGCCGTCGGGATGCGGGACGGCCCCGGTGAGCTGGACGATCGGGCACGGCGGGAACCGGGTGAGCGCGGCGGTCAGCCCGCTCAGCGCCCGGGCCCAGGCCATGCCGAGCACGTCGTCCGGGGTGATGATGTCCATCAGCGCCTGCCCGGCGGCCTCCCCCAGTCGCTGCCGGAGGGCAGGCACGTCATCGTCCGGGACGTTGAACACGAACGCATGCTGTAGCCCGAACACCGAGCACAGCTCGGCCGACAGGCCCGCATCCAGGTTGCCGCCCGGCAGCCCGATCTCGATCCGGACCATGCCGCTCTCCCGGGCCGCGTCCAGCAGCCGCGCGACCCGGAACCGGCTGATACCCAGCCGGTCCGCGATGTCGACCTTGGACAGCCCCTCCAGATAGAACTGCCTGGCGGCCCGGGCCGCCAGGACCACCTCGGACGGCCGGTCGACGGACAGTCCAGGCATGTTACGCCCCATTCACCGATCGTAACGAGCGCTCGTTTGAGCGTCCAGACCTCAGTCTGGCACGAACCGCTCGATCCGATCGGCCCACAGTCCCCCGGGCCTGCTCATGCGCCTACTCGTTGCCGTCGCCTTCGGCCAGGACCGCGGCGACAAGATCCCGCAGCGGCCCGACCAGGCCGCGCTCGGCGACCTCGATGGAGTGGTTGCCGTCGCTGACCTGGTACACCGGCCGACCGGGATCTGGGTTGTAGGGCGGCGGCAAGGCCAGGTTGGCCCGGTCCACCAGCTCACGCCAGTGGTCGGCGTCGGCGCGCTCCTCTGGCTGCACGCTCACGCGGCGGATGCTCCCGTCGCCGAGGATGCGCGTCACCTCGATGTTCACCGTTTTAGTGTGTCCGAAATCCGGCGCCCTGACACCCCCTGAGCCCAAGAAGATCGCCGGATCGCCGCGATCTCGCCGCAGGTGAGGGCGGGATGCGCCCGGACGGGCTGGCTCACGGGGGTTAGAAACGGCCCGCATTGGGCATCGGAGGCGGCATGGCTGTACTTCGACTTATCGCCCGGCCCATGCTGGCCTCCATCTTCATCGCCGAGGGGATCGACTCCCTCCTGCACCCGGACACCAAGGCTCCGGCCGCGGAGGCGGTGGTGCGCCCGCTGGCCGAGCAGGTGCCGGTCGTACCCGACCAGGTCGAGCAGGCGGTGCGGCTGAACGGCGCGGTGCAGCTGGTGGCGGGCTCACTGCTGGCCATCGGCCGGTTCCCGCGGCTGTCGGCGGCGGCCCTCGCGGCCAGCCTGATCCCGACCACCTACGCCGGGCACCGGTTCTGGGAAAGCAATGACAAGCAGGAACGCTCCCAGCAGAAGATCCACTTCCTGAAGAACGTGACCATGCTGGGCGGCCTGCTGATCGCGGCGGGCGACACGGCCGGGAACCCGTCCGTGGCCTGGCGGAGCCGGCACGCGGCCAACACGGTCAAGCGGGAGGCGGCGCTGACCGCCATGAGCGTGCAGGCCGCGTCGGCTAAGGCAGAGGCGCAGGCGGCCAGGGCCGCGGCCAAGACGTCGGCCAAGGCAGCCAGGGTGGCGGCCAAGGGCGGTGTCAAGGCGGGTAAGGCGGGCGGCAAAGCCGGGGCCACGGTGGGTAACACCGTGGGTAGCACGGTGGGCAAGCTGACCGCGCTGCTGCCCAGGTAGGCCCGGCCAGGTCAAGTCCGGGCTTCAGCCAGCCCGGGCTGGCTAAGCTCGAGGGGTTAGGCGATCCGGCGGGCACCGGGGCCGGGAACGGTGGTGACCTCGCGCGGTGAGGTCAGGTCGTGGCCGGCGTCGCAGCTGAGCCGCTGATGGACCGGCGCCCCGCAGTCGCGGTGGGTCAGCACCACCGGCGAGCCCTCGGGACCAGTCGCGTACTGGTCGCCCCAGTGCATCAGCGCGACCATGATCGGGTACAGGTCACGGCCCTTGGGGGTCAGCCGGTACTCGTGCCGGGCGCGCTGACCGGCCTCCTGGTACGGGACGCGGCGCAGCAGGTCGTCGTGCACCAGCCGGGACAGCCGGTCGCTGAGGACCTGGCGGGGCGCGCCGGTCCGCCGCTGCATGTCACCGAACCGGCGGACACCGCTGAACACCTCGCGGAGCACGAGGAACGTCCACTTCTCCCCGATGATGTCGACCGCGGCCCCCACCGCGCAGTTGGCCGGGTCGAAATCCAGGATCCAGGGCTGAGACATGCTCCCATGCTAAATCTAGTTGACAGACTCAGCAATCCGGGCTCATTCTGAGTCTGTGGATGGAACTCAGCTGGGTGGCCCGGAGTGGTCGCTCCGGACGGCCGGGGCGGCGGACGAGGACGCGCTCCGGGTGTTTCTGACCGGGCTGTCGCTACGGACCCGGTACCTGCGGTTCTTCGCGGGCGTGCTGCCGGTCACGCCGAAGTTCCTGGGCCGGATGACCGGGCGTATCACCGCTCGCGGCGAGTTCGTTGATGCGCTGGTGGTGACTGCCCCCGGATTTGCCGGGCCGGTCATCGGGCACGGGATGGCGACCGACAGCCGGGACGACGCGCCGGCCCGTGACCGAGCTGGGGGTGATGGTGGCCGACGCCCACCAGGGTCGCGGGGCCGGGTCGGCCCTGATCCGCGCGCTGACCGCGCGAGCTCAGGCCCGGGGTGCGACCATGATCTTGATGGAGGTCCTGGCCGAGAACCGGACGATGCTCGCCTTGATCGGGCACTACTTCCCGGTGGCCCGGTACACGCACTGCGGGCCGTACGTTTCCGTCCACGTCCAGCTCCCCGTTGCCCAGGAGGAACCAGCTCGTGAGCCTGCCATCATCGCCCGCGCAGGAGACGTCGCCCGAGCCGAGCCAGCCCGAGCCGAATCACCACGAGCCGAACCACCAAAACAGGGCGCGGACCTACCAGTGGGCTGACCCCTCGGTGTCGGCGGCGGTCGCGCGCGAGGTCGACGGGCTGACCTTCTTCCGGGAGATGGCGGCGGGCCGTGCTGCCCCGCCCGCCGATCATGGAAACCCTGGGCCTGGACGCCGTGTCATTCGAGCCCGGCAAAGCCGTGTTCCAGTTCACCCCGGCCGAGTACCACTACAACCCGATCGGCTCGGTCCACGGCGGGGTCTACGCGACCGTCTGTGACTCCGCGTGCGGGTGCGCCGTGCACACCCTGCTGCCGGCCGGGGCGTACTACACCTCGCTGGATCTGTCGGTCCGGTTCATCCGGCCCATCACCTCCACCTCAGGCCTGCTGACCTGTGAGGGCACGGTGGAGAACATCGGCGGCCGTACCGCGCTGGCCACGGCCCGGCTGACCAACGCCGAGGGGAAGCTGTTCGCCCACGCCACCAGCAACTGCCTGATCTTCCGCCCGGACCAGCCGGGCCGCTGAAGGGTTGGGCGTTACTTCGCCCTGATCTTCCGGCCCGACTCGTGTTACCAGTGTGACTGGGGTGGTGGCTGTGGTCGCCGCGGGAGCCCGGGGGTGCGTTGCCGGGTGCCGCCTGTGGGTTGCCGCGGAAGCCCCTCTCACTGGAGCACTTGCAGGGATTATCGCTGCAACTGCTCCAGTGAGAGGCAGCGCCCCAACCTGTGAGGTTCGTGGGGCTGGTGGGGTGGTGGAGTAGGGGCCCGGCGCGGCTGCGCATACGAGGGCCGGCCCGGGAGCTCTTCCCCATCCCGGAACCCGAGGCCCCCGCCGGAGGCACCGGCTCGGTTACCGGGCCAGCTTGAGGCGGTAGACCTGGCAGGCGTTGCCGGACAGGACCAGGGTGGTGGTCTCGTCGTCGGGGCAGAGCGCCGCCACCGCGCGGGCGTTCTTGGCGATCCCGGGGATGCCGGGCCAGTCCGTGGCGAAGATCATCCGGCGGGTCAGCCGGCCCCAGTGGTGCTTGGCGTAGTACTCCCGGAGGCGGGACGGCGGCAGCCCGGACAGCTCGATCCACACCCGGTCACTGGACAGGGCCATGAACGCGGCCGCGTCGTACCACCAGCCCCGGCCGCCGTGGGCCAGGACCAGGTTGAGCTGCCGGAAGTCGCGCAGCACGTCGTCCAGCACCACCGGGTCGGCGAACGTGTTGGACGCGCCGGGGAACGTGCTGGTCCCGCAGTGCACCACGACCGGGATCCCGGCCGACTGGCACATCGCGTAGGCCGGATACAGGGACCGGTCGTTGGCCGCGATCGCGGCGTGCACCGGGTGGATCTTCAGCGCGATCGCGCCCAGGTCCAGCTGGCGCTGCAGCTCGTCCTCGACCGGGTAGTGCAGGTGCGGGTTGATGTTGGCCGCGAGCTTGATCCGGTCCGGGTTGAAGGCGGCCAGCGGCACCATGTCCTCGATGGCCTGGATGCCGGTCACGCGCGGGCTGTACTCAGCCAGCGCCAGGGCGATGTCCACGCCCTCATCGGCCAGCAGCGCGTCGAACCGGGCCGGCACGACCGTGCCGTCTGCGTCGTAGAGGCTGTTGACCTGGTCCGCGGCCCCGAAGTCCTTGGCCCACTCGTCCCAGGCCAGCTTGACCGTGGGACGGCGGGCCGGGTGCAGGTGGACGTCGATCAGCGGGCGGCCGTCCAGCATCAGGCGGCCCCCTCCGGGTCGCCCGGCCGATCGTCAGCCTGGTCGTCAGGCCGGGGCCGGTTGGCCAGCCGGACCCGGCCCTTGGCCACCAGCTTCCCCGCCTCGTTGATGATGGCGACGTCCCACAGCTGCAGGGTCCGGCCCTGCTGCGCCGCCCGCGCCTCGACCTGCAGGCGGCCCTCGCGCACCGGGCGGACGAAGTCGGTGAAGTTGTCCACGCCCACCGCGAACTGGCCGAGGTGGTAAACGGCGGCCGTGGCCCCCACGCTGGCCGCCGTCTCCACGGCGCCGGTGTACACCGCGCCGTGCACGATGCCCATCGGCTGGTGATGCTCGGGCCCGGCGTCGATGTGCCCGGTCAGCCAGGTGCAGCCTTCCTGGGCCTCACCGTCGTTACCGTAGTCGTCGATGATCAAGCCCAGAGCCCGCGTGAGCGGGGTCAGGGGCAGGTCGCGAAAATTGAGCGTGGACACCGGGGCAGCTTAACCGGCCAATTCAAGCGCACAGGAAGGCGGGCAGATGATCGAGGCGGTCGTGTTCGACCTGGACGGAGTGCTCATAGATTCCGAGCCCGTCTGGGAGCATGTCCGGCGTGGCCTGGTCGCTGGGTACGGCGGCCGCTGGCCCGACGACGCCCAGCAGCGCCTGATGGGCATGAGCACCCAGGAGTGGGCCCGTTACCTGAGCGAGGACCTGGGCATCGGCCTGCCGCCGGACGAGGTGGCCCGGCTGGTCATCCGGGCCATGGCCGGGCAGTACCAGCACAACCTGCCGCTGCTGCCCGGTGCGGTGGAGGCGGTCCGGCGGATGGCGGACCGCTGGCCGCTCGGGCTGGCCAGCTCGTCACCGCCCGCGCTGATCCGCACCGTGCTGACCGCGGCCGGGATCGCGCCGCTGTTCAAGGCGACGGTGTCGACCGAGGACGTGGCGCAGGGCAAGCCCGCCCCCGACGTCTACCTGACGGTGGCGGCGCGGCTCGGGGTGGACCCGGACCGGATCGTGGCGGTGGAGGACTCCAGCAACGGGCTGCGGTCGGCCGCCGCGGCCGGGACGCACGTCATCGCGGTGCCGCGGCCGGAGTACCCGGCCGCCCCGGACGCGCTGGCCCGGGCCGAGCTGGTGCTGGGTGATCTGAACCAGCTCACGGTGGCCAAGGTGGCCGCGCTGGGCCAACCGTCCTAGCCGCTTGGGTCAGGCGTCCTGGTCGTCGAGGGACTGGACCAGGATCCGGGAGCCGGGCGGCGCGATCTTGGCGAAGTCGGCCGTGGCAGCCTGGGCCTCGGGGCTGGCCAGGCCGGTGTCCAGCGTGGCCCGGTCGGCGAAGTACAGCTCGGTGACCCGGAACCAGAGCGGGTCGCCGCCGTCGGCCTCGGCGATGATCCGGCCGGTCTCGACCTTCTGCGTGCCGGGAATGGCCCGGGCCAGCGGCATGTGCTGCTCCCGGTAGTGCAGGTCGAAGCTGTCCGGGTCGTCCGGCTGGGTGTACAGGACCACGAGTTTTACCGTCATGGCAGGGACGTTACCTCAGGACACCGCCTTCGGCCGGGGGTGCCGGGCGCCGCGAACGGCCTCTTGCAGTTCGTCGCGGGTCATCTTGGACCGGCCGGAGATCTCCAGTTCCCCGGCCAGCTGGGCCAGCTGGGTCTTGCTCATGGCCGACAGGTCCTCAGCGGCCGGCCCGGTGTCCTTCTTGCCGCCCCTCCCCCGGGCCTGGTCCTCGCTCTTCCGGCCGCCCTTGCCCTTGGCCTGCTCCACGCTCTGCCGCAGCATCTCGGTCAGGTCAACGACCTTGGACGCGCGCGGGGCCGGCGCCGCGGCCTCGATCACCTCGCCGTTCTGCTTGCTCTCGATGAGCTCCTCGACCCGCTCGCGGTAGCTGTCGTGGTACCGCTCCGGGTCCCAGTCGGTGGTCATCGACTCGATGAGCTGGCGGGCGATGGTCACCTCGCGCGGCTTGGCCGTGCGCCCGGACGGCTCATAGCCGGTGCCCTCGACCGGATCGCGGATCTCGTCGGCGAAGTACATGGTCTCCAGAGCCAGGATCTTCTCCTGCGGCCGCACCGCGACCAGGTACTCCTTGCTCCGCATGACCAAGGTGGCGATGCCGGCCCGGTTGGTGGCCGACATGGCCTGGTGCAGCAGCTCGTAGGAGCGGTCGGCCCCGTCACCCCGCGGCGCCAGGTAGTAGGTGCGCTGGAAGTACATCGGGTCGACCTCGGACAGGTCCACGAAGTCGGTGATGTCGATGGTCCGGGTCCGGCCCGGCTCGACGGACTCCAGTTCTTCGTCGGTGACCAGCACGTAGGTGTCGTCGTCCACCTCCCGGCCCTTGACGATGTCCTTGAACGCGACTTCCTCGCCGGTCCGCTCGTTCACCCGCTTGTAGCGGATGCGGTCGCTGGTGTCCCGCTGGAACTGGTTGAAGTGCACGGTCCGGTCCTCGGTGGCGGCGTACAACCCGACCGGGATGTTGACCAGCCCGAACGCCAGCGCGCCACTCCAGATAACTCGCGCCATCACTCCTCCTGCCGATGCGCCCCCGGGGCGTGAGGGATTACTTCCCCGTCCGCACGCCCTTGATCATTGATTCTGCCTGGTCACTTCGCGGACCAGACCGATCGGGGGCCCGGAGTGGGTCAGAACCGCTGGGAGGTCAGCGAGTCCACGCGGTCGTTGCTGGCCGGCAGCCGCTGGGCCCGGGCCTGCATGATCAGCCGCTGCACGGTGTAGGTCACGGCGAGGTAGAGCAGGATGGCCAGTTGCCCTTGCGCCAGGGCTGACCGTCCTGGACCCACAGGTGGATGGTGGCCGCCCGGATCGCCCCGAACACCGCGGCAACGGCCAGGCTGCCGACCAGCGCGCCGATGGCGATCTCGCTCACGTGGTGCTTACCCAGATACTCGACGAGCTCAATGAGGCCGATGATGCCGATGATCAGCGGTAGCCGGAAGTTCGCGTTGAGGGGCTGGGCGTGCAGCTGCCGGACCACGAGCAGGCCCGCGACCGCCACGCCGATCAGAATGGAAACCAGGGTTGTCGTCGTCACAGCTCAACGCTAGGGCGGCCAGCGCGCCGTCGGCAGGTGCCGTCCGTCCAGATCGGCCCATGACATCCGTCATGCCGGATTCCCCCCGCTGCCTCCGGCTTAAATGCATGTTGCATCGATATATGCAGTGATCGTTCTTTCGGGCGGTGCAGTGCAGCTATCTACTCCTGGTCGCCCAGGGATAGCATTGTGCGGTACGGGAAAATTGTTGTTGATGGCCAGAGAGCGTGAAACCGGTGCCCGAGCCAGCCAGTCCCATCGTGCGCCGCAGGCGGCTGGCCGCCGAACTGAGGCGGCTGCGTGAGCGGGCCGACCTGACTGGTGATTTCGTCGCCGACCGGATGGGCTGGTCAGCCAGCAAGGTGTCGCGGATTGAAAACGCCCATACCGCACCGCGCCCGGCCGAGATCCAAAGGCTGCTATTGCTGTACGGCATTGAGGGATCGTATGCCGACGAACTGCTGGCCCTGGCCCAGGAAGCCAAGCGCAAAGGCTGGTGGAAGGCCTACTCGGACGCCCTGCCCGGCCCGCACACCAGGTTCATCGGGCTGGAGGCCGAAGCCACCGCCACGTCGGTCTGGTCCCCCGAGGTCGTGTCCGGCCTGCTCCAGGCCGAGGACTACGCACGCGAGGTGATCAGAACCGCGAACGGGACCGCGCCGCCCGGCGAGGTCGAACGCCGGGTCGAGGCGCGCATGGTGCGGCAGCAACTGCTGCAGCGGGATCCGCCCTTTGAGTTAACTGCCGTTATTGATGAATCTGTCCTGATGCGGCGGATCGGCAGCGAGCAGATTATGGTCCACCAGCTCGACCGGCTGCTCGAGGTGTCCGAGTACCCCCATCTCAGCCTGCGGATCCTGCCGCTGGACGGCGCACACCCGATCGTCGCGGGCGGCTTCATCCTGTTGCAATTCGGCGCGGTACACGAAGTGACCTATCACGACGTTGCCTATATCGAGCACGTCACCGACAGCCTTTACATAGAAGCCGAACGGGATACTTTTCAATATCTGAATAGCTTCAGGCGGCTGAATGAAGCCGCGCTCGACAAGAGAGCATCGCGCGAAAGACTGGCGCGTGCCCGGCGGGACTGGGAATTATGGAATTGCTCCGTTCACCCGTCGGCGGGGTAACGCCGGCCGAAGAGTTTTTGCCGACGATCCGTGGCAAATTATTATATATAAAAAAGTCATGACCAGTGTTAACGTGTCAGATTAGCCGAAATGGTACATACCGGCTACCGCTAACGACACGAGCCGCCCCGGTCCCAAATTGGTGCCGGTGAGCGCGGGATTATCGCGGGCGGCGCAAGCGTCACGCTGTTCCACCGTGTTGAGCGGCGGCCAGCGACTAGGCTGAGTTTATTCACCGCGACCCCGAGCGGGAATTGATGCTCTACCGCACTCCCAACCAGAGGTGTGAAAAAGATGCGTGCTGTCAATAAGCCAGACGCTGAGCTATTCCGCGCTGACCCGGACGCGGCCGGCTGGCGGAAGAGTTCGCGGTGCGCCCACGGCGACTGCGTGGAGGTCGGCTCGCGCCCGGCCGCGACCGTGCTCGCCGCGACCGTGGCCGTCCGCGACACCAAGGACCACGGCACCGGCCCCAGCCTGGTCTTCACGCCGGATGGGTGGCGCTCGTTCGTCGCCGGAGTCAAGCACGGGTGCGCGACCCATTAGGTACTCCAGCCCGCCCCTGGCCGTAACCATTCGTGTCCCGGCACCGGATGGTGAGGTGGTCCAGTTCCGTTCGGACCACGGAAAGTGGTACAAGGGGGGCGTGGACCAGCTTCGGGTATCGGTTTCCGGCGGAGACTCGTATATCGTCGTCGCGCTAGCGGGCGAGTCCGATGTCTATACCTACGACCAGCTGCGGGGGGCGCTTGAGGCGGAGGCAGGCAAGGGGTCGGCGCTGCTGATCGTGGACCTGGCCGGGCTGGAGTTCATGGATTCCACCGGGGTGCAGGTGCTGCTCGACATCCGGGTCCTGATGAACGAGCACGGCGGCAAGCTGGTGCTGGCCCGCCCGCAGAACACGGTGGCCCGGGTGCTCAACCTGGTGGGCGCCGATCAGCTGATCCCGGTCTACCCCTCGATCGAAGAAGCGATCGGGACGCCGCGGAGCTGATCGCTCAGGAGCCGGTCTTCCCGGAGTACTTGGCCATCTCGGCGGTCAGCTGGCTGGCCGACAGCGGGCCGTCGTGCGACCAGAGGGTCTTGCCGGACGCGCTGATGAGATCGAACCAGGGCTGATCCTGGACACCATAGCCGTCGGCTAGGCGGCCGGTGGTATCCAGGCCGATGGGGTAGTCCAGCGGCTGGCCCAGGCCCTTCAGGTAGGCCTGCGCGGTATCGGTGCCGGGCTCGGTGACCGCTTCGTCCACCCCGGTGACCGCGGGCAGATTTTTCGCCGTGGCCGTCTTGGCGTAGTCGTTGAGCGCGATGAGCTGGGACTTGAGGTCCATGGTCTCGGTCAGCCAGGTGGCGAAGAAGGCCACCAGGTGCGGCTTACCCGGCCCGAGGGTCACCGTGGGGCCACCCGTGGCGCTGTCCAGCTTGGCCTTGTCGTGCGGGGTCTGGCCGCTGATGTAGGCCAGCGACTGGGCGTGGGTCAGCACCGGGTGACCCGGCAGCACGCTGGCCAGCTCCTGGGCGATGACCTGGGCGGACTGGGTGATGCTGGAGTACGCCATCGGGGTCAGGTAGACCACCCGCTCCCGGCCCTGCGGGTCGATCACGTACAGCGCCGGGGTGTGGTCGATCTGGTCGCCGACGACCTTGGCGTAGATGTTGAACGACTTCCAGGTCGACTTGAGCTGCGGCAGCGAGCCGGTGAGGAAGTCCCACCGGTTCACCATGTTGTGGACGCGGGAGTAGGCCAGCACGTTCGAGGTGGCGATGGCCTCGGGGTTGGCGTCGATCCCCAGCAGCTGAACCTGATCGCCGGCCTGGCCCAGCATCTGCTTGGCTTCCAGCATGGCCAGGGTGGTCAGCGGGCAGACCGTGGTGCACTCGGAGTCGACGAACCCCAGCAGCACGGCCTTGCCGCGGAACTGGCTGAGCGACATGGCCTGGCCGAACTGGTTGGTCAGCTTGACGTTGGGCGCGGCCTTGGTCCCGAGCGTCGTACCCAGGTCCAGGTTCGGGTTGGAGGCGGCCGCGCTGGAGCTGGGCGACGCGGCGGCCGAACTGCCACTGCCGCCGCTGGAACAGCCGGCCAGGGCAAGCGCGGCCGCGGCAACGGCGCCCCCAGCGGCCGTGAGAACGCGCAGGCGGGCCGGACGGGCAGGGTTCCGGTTAATGCGGCTCCGGCGAATGTGGCTCCGGCGATCCGGGGAGGTGAGCCTCGCAACCATGGTGCCGAGACTACTACGCGGCGTCGTTGTTAGTGAGGCGGACGTGGGTCTTGTTCAGGATGAGGAAGACGGACGGCCCGCGGCGGGGTCCGCGGCCGGCTCCTGGGCCGGGGCGGGGTCCGCGGCCGGCTCCGGCCCGGCTTCGCGGTCGATGGCCAGCGAGGGACGGCCGGCCGAGGCACCGGGGCGGAAGGCCGCGGGCTCGTCGCTGTGGGTCGGCTCGTCGCCGACGATGACCGTGCCGCCGTGACCCCAGGTCATGTAGCGCCAGGTCAGGTTGATCAGCGCGGACACCCGGTTCCGGCCGCCGAGCAGGTAGAACAGATGCAGTCCCAGCCAGCCCAGCCAGGCCAGCGTGCCGGTGAAGTCCGGGCCATGAGCCAGCTCGATGACCGCGGACCGGCGGCCGATCGTGGCGGCCTGGCCCTTGTCGTGGTAGTGGAACGTCTCGGTCGGCTGGCCCGCTTCGAGGCGCAGGATCTGCTGGGCCGCGTGCAGGCCCATCTGGATCGCGGGCTGGGACAGCTGCGGGGTGGGGTCGTCGGTCGCCAGGCCGATGTCACCGGTGGCGAAGATCCGGTCCTGGCCCTTGACCCGCAGGTCCGGGCCGGTCTCGATGCGGCCCGCGTGCCCCTGCGGCAGCCCCCACGCCTTGACCCCGGGCGGGGCGGCCACGCCTGCGGTCCACACGGTGATGTCGCTGTGCAGGTCCCGGCCGTCCTTGAGGATGACCCGGTCCGGGGTGACCTCGGCGATGGCCGTGTCGACCTGGACGTCGACCCCCCGCTTGACCAGCTGGTTGCGGGTGTAGGTGCGGAGCTTCTTGTGGAACGGGCCGAGCAGCTCGGGCTGCATTTCGACCACGCGGACGTGGATGCGGGAACTGTTAACGTCGGGGAACGTCTCGCGCAGCACCCCGTCGCGCAGCTCGGCCAGCGTGCCGGCCAGCTCCACCCCGGTGGCGCCGCCGCCGACCATGGTCACGGCCAGCTGGTCGTCCGGCGATCCTTCGCTCAGCCGTTCCACGTCGGCCATGAACCGGTCCCGCAGCGTCACCGCGTCGTGCCGGGTGTAGAGGCCGTAGGTGTACTGCTCGGCCCCCTTGATGCCGAAGTGGGACGAGGACACGCCGCTGGCCAGGACCAGGTAGTCGTAGCCGATCTGGCGGCCGTCAGCCAGCGTGATCTGCCGCGCCTCCGAATCGATCGCGGTCAGCTCACCGCGGTCGTACTTGGCGTGGTGCTCGCGGGCGTAGCCGCCGACCGCGTAGGACACGTCGCCCGGGTTCAGGCCCCCGGTGGCCACCTGGTACAGCAGCGGCTGGAACGTGCTGTACAGGTTCTTGTCGATGAGCGTGACGCGATAGCCGGAGTGCTTCAGGCCCCGGACCGTGTACAGGCCGGCGAACCCGGCCCCCACCACCACGACGCGCGGGGCAGCGGACGGCTTGTTACCTGTCGTCTCCAGAGTCATGAGGCTCCTCTCCCCGAGCCGACCCGGCGGAAACCGGCGGCTGATCAGATCCAGCCGGGGCGCTTTCGTCCCGCTCGGGCATTTTCTCATCCTCGGGGACCGGGGTTACGTGCACGTCGATGGTTTCGTTGTTACTGCGGTCCAGAGCCTGGGCGTACATCTCGTAGGCCCGGGCATCTTCCTTGGTCAGCGGTAGATGGCGACCAGCTCCGGATCCAGGCAGATCGGGCTGGATGGAGCCGGGGTGGCCTGGGCCGACCCGGACGCCGACGGGGAGCCCGCCGCGCCGGTGGCCGGGGTGCGGGTGGCTGGGGTGCGGGTGGCTGGGGTGCGGGTGACCGGCGTGCCGCTGGCCGGCGTGCTGGGCGAGGCGGACCCGGCCGCGCCGCTGGCCGAGGCTCCGCTGGCCGAAGCGGGCGGAGACGTGGGCTGGTTGGCCGGCTCGGGCCGAGCTTGCCGCAGGCGGCCACGACCACGGTGGCGCCGTCGGGTTCGGCGCTGCCGCCGATCCCGCTGGTGTCCACGAAGTAGTGCGGCCAGGGCAGGGGGGACGCGGTCCAGATGACCCGCTGGGCGCTGAGGTCGTACCCCCAGGCCTCGCCGCTGGCCCCTTGGTCGAGGCCGAGGGCCACGCCGCCGCGCACCGCGAACATCCCGGCCGAACCCGCAACGGCCGAACCCGGGGCGCGGGCCGTGACGTGACCGGTGAGCGGGTCGACGGCCAGCAGCGAGGTGCCCTGGGTGAGGTTGAAACGGCCCTGAGCCGCGTCGGTGCCCTCGGGCACGACCCCGGCCAGCGACCACATCAACAGCCCGGTCAGCCCGTCGTAGGCGGTCACACCGGTGGCGCTGGAGAACAGCAGCACGTTGCCGACCACGCCGCTGAGCGTGCCGGAGAACGACGACGCCGACGGCCGGACGATCGTCTCCCGGCCGGTGCTCATGTCGATGCGGCGCAGCGCGGTCACCGGCTCGGTGCCCAGGTAGCCGTCGGCGGCCACGGTCACGTACAGATCGGGGCCGTCGGCCTGCCAGGCCTGGTCGGGTGTCCCGGTCGGCTGACGCCAGCGCACGCGGCCGGTGGTGGTGTCGTAGGCGGTGACCGCGCCTGGCCCCACGACCACGGTGGTCTGCGCGGTGGCGGACACCGCCCCGCCGAAGGGCGTGGCCGGATGCCAGCGGTACTCCTGCCCGGTGGCGCTGTTGATCACGATCTCGGCCCGGTGGCTGCCGCCGGGGCCGTAGGTGACGCCCGCGGTGACCACGCCCGGCCAGACCCGGACCGACACGATGGCCGAATCCGCCGGGAACCCGGGCAGGGCCAGCTGCCACTGGGGCTGGCCGGTGCGGGAGTTGTAGGCCCGCAGGTCCATCCCCAGCCCGACCGCGGCGATCCCGTTGCCCACCGCGACGTAGGCCTGCCCGCTGACCGGGACGGTGCCGGTCAGGCCGCCGCTGGCGGTCCAGGTACCGGGCAGCTCCCGGCTCCAGAGGATCTTCCCGGCGGTGCCGTTCTGACCGCATTTCGTGTGGCACGGAGCGGCCGCCGGGGTCGACGCCGAGCCGATCACCGGGTACGGCACGAGCGCGACGGCGAGCAGCGTCGCGGCCAGGACTCCCCGGCGGGCCCAGGTGAACGACCTGCGCGCCACCACGCCCTCCGTTCCCGGCCTCGATCGTCCCCGGCCCGATCCCCTAGCCCGGCTGCCCCAGCCCGGCGAAATTAACCCCGCAACCACGCTAGAGGTAAACGATGCCCGTGATGGCAGAGATAACCGGAAATAGACCTGATCATCAGGTCACCTTCAGGTGGGGCTCAAGGCGGGTTGGAGGTAGGCGAGGGCGTCCAGCGTGGAGGGCGCCGGCCTGAGGGTGCTGAGTTTCACGTGCCTGGTGGGACGCGGGAGGCGCCGCCGCAAGTCGGCTGAGTACGTGCCCGTTGGCGCCTTTGGGCACACTGGAGCTTGCCCAAAGGCGCCAACGGGCTCCCAGTCTCAGCGGTTGTGAGTGACGTCTGAGGCTCACGGGGCGTGTGATGTGGGGGGCTGGATAGGGCGCGCCGCGCGCACGGGAGTGGCCCAAAGGGCCTCATCCATCCCGGAGCCGGAAGCGCCCCCGCCGGAGGCATGGCCGGGCAGGCGGGGGCGCCCCGCCGGAGGCGAGAACTCAGTCGGTGGTGAGTTTGGCTAGGCGGTCGCGAGCGGCGGCTATGTCGTAGCGGCGCCGGGTCATGCCCGCCCAGGGATCGTCGGTGCTGGCCAGGCGCTCGGGGACGGTGCGGGGGGTGAAACGCCCGGGGGTCAGGGCCGGGTCCTCGACCTCGGCCCAGTGCAGCGGGGTGGCCACGTGGGCGCCGGGGCGGGCGCGGACGGTGAAGGGGGCGACGACGGTCTGGGCGTAGGCGTCGCGCATGACGTCGGCGTAGACGCGGTGGCCGCGGGCGTCTTTGCGCTGTTCGACGGTTACCGCGTCGGGGTGCCGGGCGGCCAGGACCTGGGCCGCCTCGCGGGCGAAGGCCCGGGTGTCGTCGAAACCCTGCTTGCGGTTGAGCGGCACGTGCACGTGCAGGCCCTTGCCCCCGGTGGTCTTCACGTAGCTGGTCAGGCCCAGCTCGTCTTCCAGCAGCGAGCGCAGCCACAGCGCGCACTGGCGGGCCTGGTCGAAGCCGTCGTTGTCGGGTGGGTCGAAGTCGACCACGACCTGGTCGGCGCACTCGAGGCTGTCCACCCGGGACAGGAACACGTGGAACTCGATGACGGCCTGGTTGGCCAGGTAGAGCAGGGTGGCGGCCTTGTCGCAGACGACGTGCCGGAGGGTGCCGCCCTCCTTCTTGACCTCGACGCTGGTGATCCAGTCCGGGAAGTACTTGCCCGGGTTCTTCTGGAAGATCCGCTGCTTGGTGATGCCGTCGGGGTACCGGGCCATGGCGATGGGCCGGTCCTTCAGGTACGGCAGCATCGCGTCCGCGACCTGGGCGTAGTACTCGACCAGCTCGCCCTTGGTGATGCCGTCGTCGGGAAACAGCACCTTGCCGGTGTTGCTCAGCTCGAAGCTGACCCCGGACGCCTCGACGTGCTTCCCGTCGATCTTCACCGCACTCACGTCGGCACCTCCCGTACCACCTCGGTGGCGGCCTTGTCGCGGCGCAGGCCCTGGAACCGGGGGTGGCGCAGCTGGGCGTCCCGGGTCCACTCGGAGAACCCGATCTGGGCCACCAGCTGCGGCTGCACCCAGTGCACGCCGGACCGGGGCAGGTCACCGTGGTCGAACGGCGTCTGGTCCTGCCCGAGCTCTTCCAGCTCGGCCAGCAGGCTGCGCAGGGTCTTGGTGTCGAAACCGGTGCCGACCTTGCCCGCGTAGGCCAGCTTGCCGTCGGCGTCGTAGTAACCGAGCAGCAGGGCCCCGAACGCGATCCGGGACCGCTGCGGGTCGGTGTACCCGCCGATGACGAACTCCTGGTTGGTGTCGCACTTGAACTTCAGCCAGTCCCGGCTCCGGCCGGCCCGGTACGGGGCGTCGGCGCGCTTGGCGATCAGCCCCTCCCAGCCCAGCTGGCAGGCCTCGGCGTAGAACGCCTCGCCCTCGGTGTCCCGGTGCTCGGTGAACCGCAGCGGGTCGCGGAACGACAGCACCCGGTGCAGGACGTCCTTGCGCTCGCGCAGGGGCTGCGGGCGGACGTCCTGGTCATCGGCGTACAGCACGTCGAAGATGTAGTAGAACACCGGCACCTTGCGCAGCAGCCGGGCATCGGGATGGGTGACGTGGATCCGCTGCTGCAGCAGTTCGAACCGGGTCTCGCTGCCATCGAAGGCGACGATCTCCCCATCCACGATGAAGTCACCGGAGCCCTGCTCGCGCAGCGCGCCCGCGATCTCGGGATAGTTGTTCGCCACTTCCTTCTGGTTGCGGGTCATCAGCCGGATCGAGTCCCCCGAGCGGAACGCCAGGCAGCGCTCGCCGTCCAGCTTCCGCTCGAACAGCCAGCCCGAATCGGAGAACCGTTCCTGGGTGAGCGTGGCCAGCTCAGGTTCGAGCCAGTCCGGTTGCTTCCCGTGCTTGGTCCCTGGCCCCGTGCTGCCCATCTCGCCGCACCTTCCCTGGCCGCGGCCGGTCAGAGCCGCGTGTCGGTTTCCCCATCCGGTTTACCCGGCACCGCGTTGCTGACGGTGCGCACCGGCCCCGGACGGCCATCTTGATCATCGTCTCCCGGGGACTCCGTCGCCGCCACCTGGACCCCCGGCGCGTCGGGCACGTCACCCTGCGGGGCGGGCCCGGACGGCATCATGTCCTGCACCGCCTTGCCCGGCCCGGTCTCATCCGGCTCCGCCGCCATGGGCTGGGCTTCCTGGACGCGCTGCAGGGGCGTGTTACCGCCGCCGCGATCGTCGTCGTGACTGGCCGGGATCGGCTCGTCCCGGGCCTGGTTGGTCTGTTCGCCGTCGTACGGTCCGCTGGCTTCGCTCATAGGCAACGCTCTACCCGCACGTTTGAAACCCGAACACACAGGTAGGTGAAACGTCTCGGGGGTACGAGAAGAAAGGCCCGCAGATGGTGGTCAAGGTGGAGCGAAGCGGGCGCGTCCGTGAGTTCCCCAGCGACGTCATGATGATGGGTCTGGCCGCGCGCCCGCCTACCGCCCAGCGCGAGGTGCTGTGCGGGCTCGAGGACCGCGACCTGCTGCTCATGGTCCACACGCTGCCGCGCGAGGCTGACCTGCGCGGCCGGGCCTGTGAGACCCTGATCGGCCGGTACCAGAAGCTGGTGCGGTCCTGTGTCCGCCCGTACCAGAGCAGCCCGGAGTCGGCTGAAGAGCTGATGCAGGTGGGATACATGGGCCTGATCAAGGCGATCAACAACTTCGATCCCGACATCGGCGGCAGCCTGCCGGCCTACGCCCAGCCCTGCGTGAGCGGCGAGATCAAACGGCACTTCCGGGACAAGCGCTGGCAGGTCCACGTGCGCCGGCCGGCCCAGGAACTGCTGCTGGAGATGCGCCAGGCCACCGAGGACCTGACCCACTCGCTCGGCCACACCCCGAGCGAGACCGAACTGGCCGGGCACCTCGGGGTGAGCCCGGACGCCCTGGGCGAAGCCCGCCGCGCGGACCTGGTGTTCCACACCTATTCGCTGGACGCGCCGGTGTCCGGCCCCCAGGACCCGGTGCAGCTGGCCGACCTGCTGGGAGCGGACGACGAAGGTGTCGAGCAGGCGGTGGACATGGCGGCCGTCAGCGCCCACTGGCAGGACCTGCCCCGGCGGGAGCAGCGCATCTTGACCATGCGGTTCTACGGCAACCTGACTCAGGCCGAGATCGGTGAGCGGCTGGGCATCTCGCAGATGCACGTGTCCCGGCTACTGGCCCGGGCGCTCGGTTACCTGAGGGAGCAATTGCTGGGAAACGGCGAAACCGGATCAGGGGCGTAAAAAGCGACCTGACGGGAAGGCTCACGGCACCATGGCCACAATTTCGCCGGCCGCCGCGTGCCAGCCCCCGACCGCGGCGCCGATTCGATACTCTTCCGGGCATTCGGGGTACACCTATCTGCGGCCCAGCCTGAGCGCGCGACCGTCAGAGCATTCTCCTGAGAGGGGAACCCCATGAAGACCGGCATCTGCCTGTTCTGGATCGCCGTCGGGGCCATTTTCACTTTTGCGGTCACCGCGAATACCTCGGTGTTCAATCTGCATATTTTCGGCCTCGTGGTGATGATCGTGGGCATCATCGGGCTGGTCACCCCGCGGCGCGGTTACGAATGGCTGGGACGGCGCGTGGTCGTGCGCCGGACCCGGAGCGGCGGGACCAGCCGGGTGGAGCAGCGGGCGTATCCCCCCTACGTCCTGCAGAACCCGGGCAGCGGCAATGCCGAGGCCGGGATTCCGGACCGCCCCAGCCTGGAGCCGGACGAAGAGGTGGGCCGGTTGCAGGACCCGGCCGAATCCGAGATCGACCCGGCCGAGGAGTCAAGGCACGCCCGGACCCCGGCGGAAGAGATGGCCACCGAGCGGGCCAACGTCTACCGTGCCGAGCCGGCCGACCCGCCCGAGCCGCCTGCGGCTCCGCCGCACCGGCTCGCCCCCGGCGACACCGAGGTCATCGAGGACGTGTACGAGGAGCCGCCCGCCTAGGCGTCTCAGCTGTCGCTGGGCGGGTCGAGCACCCGGAGGGCCAGGACGGTCAGGTCGTCGCGCAGTTCCCCGGCGGAGAACGCCTCCGCCCGGGCCTGGATGCCGGCCACCACGTCGCTGGCGGACCGGCCCGCCAGTGACACCAGCTCGTCGGCCAGCCGCTCCTCGAAGTAGCGCATGTCCGCGCTGCGGGTCTCGGTCAGGCCGTCGGTGAAGAAGAACAGCGTGTCCCCCTTGGCCAGGTCGATCTCCTCCAGGCCGGGCTGCGCCTCGGGGAACAGGCCCAGCGGCAGCCCGCCGCCGCCGGTCATCTCGACCCGGCCGTCGGCGCGGACCACGGCGGGACCCGGGTGGCCCGCGGTGCCCAGGGACACGTGCAGCAGGCCGCCGCGCCAGGCCAGCCGAGCGGTCTTGGCCGTCACGAACCGGCCGCTGCCTTCGGCCGACAGCAGCACCTCGTTGGCCCGGCGCAGGACCTGGATCGGGTCGGCTTCCCAGTGGGCGATGACCCGGATCGCGTACCGGGCGGCGGCGGTGAGTGCGACCGCTTCCTCGCCCTTGCCGGTGACGTCGCCG
This sequence comes from uncultured Actinomycetes bacterium, assembly GCA_963833835.1. Taxonomy (GTDB): domain Bacteria; phylum Actinomycetota; class Actinomycetes; order Streptosporangiales; family Streptosporangiaceae; genus Bog-532. Next base: position 1,185,592 of record CAWHZI010000016.1, on the reverse strand, counting down.
ATGGCCAGGCCCCAGCCGCCGGGGATGGGGTACACGTCGTAGAAGTCGCCGCCGACGTCCAGCCCCTCGGTGGCGCCCATGTACGCCGCGGCCAGCTCGATCCCGGGCACATCGGGGAGCACCCGGGGCAGCAGGCTGGCCTGTAGCGCCTCGGCCACCTCGGATCGCCGCCGGAACAGCCGGTCGACCCGGATGGCCACCGCGAGCTGGGCCCCCAGTTCCTCGGCCAGGGCCAGGTCGGCGATCTGGAACGGGCCCTCACTGGAGCTGCGGCACAGCGTGATCACGCCGTAGCCGCGCTGGCCTTCCGCGATCGGCACGCTCAGCACCGAGGTGGCCCCGAGCTTCATCAGCAGCGGCACGCCGTCCGGCCCGGCGCCCAGCATGCCGGTGTCGTCGGAGCGGGCCTGGAGCTGGGACTTGCCGGTCTCATGGACCTGGGCGGGCAGTGAGCCCGGCTCCGGGTCGGCCCCACGGACGTCCCGGACAGCCAGTTGGGACTCCTCCCCCGGCGGCCCCACCGCGACCTGGCGGCGGAGCCGGCGGCCGCGGATGACGTCGATGAGGACCCAGGACGCGAACTCCTCGGCCAGCAGCCGGGCGCACCGCTGCATGGTCAGCGACTCGCTGAACGTGCTGTTTTCCAGCAGCAGCCGGGTGATCGCGGTCAGCAGGTCCATCCGCTGCGCCATCGTCCGCACGGCCTGCATGGTCGCGGTGGTGGGCTGGCCGGCCGGGGCCGGTGGCGGGGCGGCCGGGCTGGCCCGTTGGCTGGGCCGCCGCCTGCCGCCGGGGCGGCCGGGGCCGCGGGCCCGGCCTGGTCGTGGCCGAAGTGGCCGCCGCTGCGGGAGTGGCAGGAGTGGCGCGGGTGATTTTTGGTGCTGGCGTGGCCGGAGTGGCTGCTGAGGTCGACCGGGCGGAGGTGGCTGGTGTGGCCGCCGGGGTCGAGGTGGTGGGGGTGGCTGGCGTTGCTGCGGGGGTCGAGGTGGTGGAAGTGGTGGATGTGGCTGCCGGGGTGGGAGTGGCTGGATGTGGCCCCTGGGGTGGGGGTGGTGGCGGTAGCGGGGGCGGTGGGGGCCGCGTCTGGTCCGGGCGCGGGGAGCTGGCTGGCGGCGACCAGGAGGACGCCGGCGTCTTCGGGCAGGGTGATGGGCTCGATGGTCAGCTGGACCCGGACCACGCCGTCCTGGCCCAGCAGGGCGCACTCGGTCCGCTGGGCCAGCCCGGTGCGCACGGCGGCGGCCAGGTAGGTCTGGACCGCGGCCCGGAACGGCAGGTCCACGAACACCGTGAACGCCTTGCCGGAGGCGTAGGCGGGGCGAGAGCCGGTGACGTCGCAGGCGTGGTTGTTGACCCGGCGCACGGTGCCGTCGCGTTCGAGCAGGAACATCGGCAGCGGGGCCTCGGCGAACACCGCCCGCAGCATCCGGCGCTCGGCCCGGGTCTGCTCCGACGGCGCATCGGCCTTGCGCGCCGCAGCCTGGGCCTGCAGCGTGGTCAGCGCGTCGATGGCCCCGTCCAGCTCGGCGAACACCGCGTCCAGCAGCGGCCGGAGCTGGGCGCCCGGCAGCCCGGCGGCCTGCTGCAGCGCGTCCCGCCGGGCGGCCAGCTCGGCGAACTCGGGCTCAGGCGGCTCAGTGCCGCCTATTGGGCCTCCCGGTGGTGGCATGGATAGTCCGTTCGCGGTTACTCGTTGGGGTCGGCTGCGCTGATCTGGGCCAGGGCGGAATCCTCGCCCAGGCTGACGGCCAGGTCACCGATGCTCACGATGCCGACGATATGGCCGTCATCCAGCACCGGCAGCCGCCGCACGGCGTTGTCCTGCATGATCCGGGCCGCGTCGGCGGTCTCGTCGTCGGCGCCCACCGCGACCAGGTCGGGGCTGACCACCTGGCCCACCGGCGAATCGGGCAGCGCCGACTCGGCCACCGCCCGCACCACGATGTCCCGGTCGGTGACCAGCCCGCAGAGCTTGTCCCCGTCCACGATCAGGACCGCGCCGACCGAGGCGTCGCGCATGGCCTGCGCCGCGTCGGCGATCGACTGGTCCTGCTGCAGCACGATCGGCTCCGCGGTCATCACGTCGCGAACCTTGGTCACTAGCGTCTCCTGCTCGTATGGTTAGAAGCCGAATCTACGCACGTTAGGTCACACCGTATTCGGGCCCGGCGCGGGCGTCGTTTGCGGTAGGGCAGACCGGGTAACGCAGTGCAGTGACGGCTAGCCGTGAGGTAGCCGTATAAACCAACGACGAGGTGGCTCATGACCAGGCCGATCATGCCGGACGAAGGGCCACCGCAGACCCGGCCGGTGGTAGACGCAAAGCAGCTCTGGGTGGGCGGGATCTTCACCGCCATCGTCGCCGCACTCGTCGCGCTGCTGGGCGTGCTGGTGTGCCGCTGGCTGTTCAACATCCCGCTGCTGTCCCCGCAGAGCCAGGGTACCTACGGCGACGCGCACACTACGGACGTGGTGCTGGTGGCCGCCGCGGCGGCGCTGGTCGCGACCGGGCTGGCGCACCTGCTGCTGGTCGCGGCGCCCCGGCCGATGACGTTCTTCGACTGGATCGTCGGGCTGGTCACGCTGCTTCTGGTGCTGTACCCGTTCAGCACGTCGGCCCCGATCTCGCAGAAGATCGCCACCGCCGTGGTCACCCTGGTGATCGGCTTCGCCATCGGGTCGCTGACCAACGGGGTCGCGGCCCGGGCCGTCCGGCAGCGCCGGGTGCCGCCCCGGGACGACTACGACCAGGCGTACAACCAGCAGGCCCCGTACAACCAGGGCGGCAACCAGGGCGGCTACGGCCAGAACCAGTGGGGGCCGTCCGGCGGCCGGACCCGGGGACCCGGGGGCTGACCGCCGACCGTCGGGGCTGGGGAGCCCGTACGCTGATTACGTGGAGGGGAGAACGTGACCGAGGTCGTCCGCGGGCCTGAAGCGGCCGGTGTGCCCGGCTCGGCGCCCGGCACACCGCCTGCGCCGGTGGAGTCATACCCGTTTCACCTCGACCTGGCCTCACTGCGCGAGATCGTGCGCGCCCGGGCCCGGAGGGCGGGACTGGCGCCGCACCGGGTGATCGACCTGGTGCTGGCCGTCGGTGAGGCCACCGCGAACACGGTCCGCCACGCCGGCGGCGCCGGGACGCTGCGGATCTGGCAGGACGAGACCGAGATCGTGTGCGAAGTCAGCGACGGCGGCCACATGAAGAACACGCGCGCGGGGCGGCGACCGCCGGCCGCGGGCACCCGGGGAGGCCAGGGCCTGTGGATCATCCACCAGGCCTGCGACCGGGTCGAGGTGACGTCCGGGGACACCGGCACGGTGCTCCGGATGCACATGCGGCGGGACGGCTGACCAGACCGGCTCCCGGAACGCACCGGGCCCCTCGCCACGTCGCACGCGGCGGAGGAGCCCGGGACAGGATCGCTCATTAAATATTGATTTTTTAATTAACTCCCTTGGCCTGCATCCTCCTCGGGATGGGCCAGGCCCAGCGCCTCAAGCAGGTCGTGCGTGCTCTGGTAGTGCGGCCGGCCGGGCAGCGTGGAGACCCGGTCCGCCAGCGCGGGCGAGGCGCCCTTCTCGTCCAGGATGGCCAGCAGCGCGTGCCGGGTCAGCGGGAACTCGCCCCGGGTCAGCAGCCGGGCCAGCTCGCTGCGCAGCTCGATGGCCTCTTCCTCGGTCGGGGTGGTGTCCGCCTCGAACAGCTCACGCGGGTCGTCGAGCGGCTCGGGCTCCCGCCCCTCCTGCACCCGGCCGGGCTGGGCGTCGGCGCGGACCATGTCCTGCGTGTCCCGCGCCAGTTCGTCGTCGCGCAGCGGTCCATGCTTGGTGTTTCCGCGTTCCATCACGTCTCCCTGCGATCGGGGTCAACGGGTCAAGGGGCCCAGTTGCGGCAGTACCTGTTCAGCGTAGAACCCGAAAAAACCCTCGGCGACCCGGGCCACGCGGGTTCCCTTCTGACCTGCGAACAGAGGCACCAGAGGTACCCGCAGGCGGGGCGATTACACCGGCCTGAGACCGGGCTGTGACCGGGTAGATGTTTGTCGCGCGGCAAGAAGGGATATGCTTCTTGTTAGCGGTGCCTACGACGCAGGCACACACGCGCCGTCCGGCGCACTCGCTACGTGCGGGTGCTGGGGCTAGGCGTCGGCACCGCCGATCTCCTTCTTCTCCCCCGGCATTCAGGTCTTATTCACGTTCTGGCGAGTCGCTGTGACTGCGGACGTTGCGAAAGTCACCTGCCGCGAGGAGCCCGAACCTCATGAAGATCGCACTTGTTTGCGAAGACGCCACTGCCCTGTCCCGCGCCACCACCGGCGAACCGGCCACCCAGGAGACCCGAGCCGCCGCGCTGGCCGGCGAACTGGCCCGGCAGCAGCACGACGTCACGGTGTACGCCCGCAAGGACGCTGCGACCCTGCCCGCCCAGGCCGAACTGCCCGGCGGCGCCAGCGTCCGTTACATCACGGCCGGCCCGGCCGAGCCCCTGGCCGACGAGGACACCCTGCCCCACATCCGCTCGTTCGCGGACGGCCTGGCCGAGCTGTGGCGCGGCGACAAGCCCGACGTCGTGCACGCGATCGGCTGGACCGGTGGGCTGGCCGCGCTGGCCGCCACCCGCGACCACAGCATCCCCGTGGTGCAGACCTTCCACTCGCTGCGTGCGGCCGAGCGCCGGCACCACATCGGCAGCGACGGCAGCACGCTGGCCGAGCACACCGCGGCCGACAGCGGGGCCCGGGACCGGCTGGAGCGAGCCGTGGCCCGCAGCGCCGACCTGGTCATCGCGACCAACGAAGACGAAGTGTCCGACCTGGCCAGCCTGGGCGTGCCGCGGTCCGGCATCAGCGTGCTGCCGTTCGGCGTGGACTCCGCGCACTTCAGCCCGGAGGGCCCGATCGCCCCGCGCGGTGAGCGCCCGCGGCTGATCGCGGTGGCCACCCACCTGAAGCGGGACGGCCTGGAGACCGTGGTCCGGGCGCTGCCCGAGATCCCGGACGCTGAGCTGATCATCGTGGGCGGCCCGGCCCGGCCGATGCTCCGCCGCGACGAAGAGTGCTGCGACCTGGCCCGGCTGGCCGGCCGCCTTGGTGTCGCGGACCGCGTCAAGTTCGCGGGCCAGGTCAGCCAGGACGACATGCCCGCCCTGCTGCGGTCGGCCGACCTGATGATCGACGTGTCCTGGTACGAGCCGTTCGGCATGGCCAGCCTGGAGGCCATGGCCTGCGGCACCCCGGTGATCGCGTCGGCCATCGGCGGCCACCTCGACACCGTGGTCGACGGCACCACCGGCCTGCTGGTCGCCCCGGGTCAGCCCAAGACGCTGGCCCGCCGGATCCGGAAGCTGCTCGGCAACCCGATGCTGCTGGACGGGTTCGGGATCGCCGCCGCCGACCGGGCCCAGGCCCGGTACTCCTGGGAGCGGATCGGCCGGGAGACGATCGCGCTCTACACCAAGACGCAGCAGCCCGTCGTGGCTCCGGCAGAGCTCACGGAAGAGCTCGACGAGGTCATGGAAGAGGTCGCCGGGCCCGCCGCGGCCTGACGCTCCGTTCGCTCAGCCGGAACGGCCGGGCCCCCTGTGGGGCCCGGCCGTTCCGTCGTTGCTGGTTACTGGTTGCCGGTTGCCGGGGCTCGGGGCTCGGGGCTGGCTCAGGCGGCGGTGGGGAGGCTGCCGAGCTTGGACCGGAGCGCCCGGCGGGCGCGGTGCAGCCGCGACATCACGGTCCCGATCGGGGTGCCCATCATCGTCGCGGTCTCGTGGTAGGTGTAGCCCTCCACGTCGGCCAGGTAGACCGCGGTGCGGAAGTCGGCGGGCAGCTCACGCAGGGCCTGCCGGAGCTGCTCGGCCGGCATCCGGTCCAGCGCCTCGGCCTCGGCCGAACGCCCAGCCGGCAGCGTGCTCGGCCACATCGGCAGGGCGACCCGGTCGACCAGGTCGTCCTGGAGCAGCAGCGGGGTCCGGTCCCGGCGCCGGTAGCCGCTGATGAACGTGTTGGTCATGATGCGGTAGAGCCAGGCGCGGACGTTCGTCCCGGACTCGAAGCCCCCGAACGCGGCCCAGGCCTTGGTCATCGTCTCCTGGACCAGGTCTTCGGCGTCCTGGTGGCTCCGGGTCATCCGGACGGCGGCCGGGTACAGCTGAGCGGCGTACGGGACGGCTTCATCCTCGAATCGGGTCGCGAGGTCTGGTGCGGGGCTGTCCATAATGAGTTCGTGCCCGGAAAATCGGTCCTCTACCAGGGACGAGCCTGATTCAGGCGGCGGGGACGCCATTATGGACGATCTCCTTGGCCACGTCGGTCACCTTGACGTGCTGGGTCTGCGAGACGCGGCGCATCCGCTCCAGGGCGTCGGCGGCCGAGCAGCCCAGCGCGTGCATCAAGATGCCCTTGGCCTGGTCGACCACGGCCCGGCTCTCGACCGCGTTACGCAGCTGGACGGCTTCGCGCTGGGCGTCCCCGTAGGCCGAGGCGTTGGCCAGCACCGCCCCGCCGAACGCGGCCAGCGTCTCGGCGAACGGGACCTGCTCGCTCTCGAACGCCGCCTTCCGCACGCTGGCGATCGAGAGGACCACGGTCATCGGCGGGAACTCGTGCACCAGGGCCAGCGTCGAGCGGACGCCCCGGCAGAGCGCCTCGGTCATGTAGTCCGGCCACCGGGTGTCGCGCAGCGTGTCCCGCACCCCGACCGGCTGCCGCTCGCGCAGGGCCTGGATCGACGGCCCGTCGCCGGCTCGCAGCTGGCATTCGGCCAGCTCAGCCAAGTCGGGGTGGGTCGAGGTCAGGCCGACCAGCTCCCGGTCACACCACAGCATCGCGGTGGCGCCGCAGCAGCCCGCCACCTCGCGGACGGCCAGGTCGGCCAGCCGGCTCAGGGACCGCATCGGCCCGGAATTGCCCACGCTGAGCAGGTCGGCAGCGTCGCGGGCGAGATCGTCGATCAGCACAGAGTCCTCCGCGTCATCCGTTTATCCGCCTGGGTCTGGGGCGGCACGGGACGCAGCCCCATTCAAACACGACACCAGTACATTTGCCACCCGACAAATGTTGCGTACAGGTATCGTCCACCCGGTGAACATCGAGGTGCGGGGCAGCGGCGGGCCCGGGGGCTGGCCTGCGCCCGGGTGCCGGTGTGCCTCGTGCCAGGGGGCCGCGGCCGACGGGCGGATTCGGGAGCCGTTCCGGGTGCTGGTGGACGGGGTGGTCGAGCTGTCCGGGGCCGGGGCTGAGGGGGCCGGGGGGGTCGGGGGGGTCGGGGCCGGGGGGGCCGGGGCCGGGCGGGGCCGGGGCCGGGGCTGAGGGGACTGCGGGGTATCAGGTGCGGGCGCTGGCCGGAGGCTGGGACGTGACCGCGCCGGACGGGACCCGGCTGCTGGCCGGCCCGCGGCCGGAGGTGCCCGCGGGCTCGGCCCGGTACGACGCCGTCCTGCTCGACCTGGCCGGGGACGCGGGCCAGCTCGGCCTGCTGCGCGCGCAGGGCCTGGTGACCGGCGGCACGCTGGTGCTGGCCGGTTGGGCCGACCACCGGGTCCGGTCCGAGCGGGAGCTGGCCCGGCGCTGCGCGTTCTGGGGCGCGACGCCGGCCCGGGACGGTGACGTCTGGTCCGTGCCGGCCACGGGGCCAGCCACTGCGCCAGCCGCTGGGCCGGCGACTGGGCCAGCCGCTGGGCCTGCCGCCCGGGGCCGCCCGGCCCTGGCGGGTGCTGGTGCTGGGCGGGGCCGGTTCGGGCAAGTCGGCCGAAGCCGAACTGCGGCTGGCGGCCGAGCCGGAGGTGACCTACGTCGCCACCGGCCGGACCGACCCGGCCGACCCGGAGTGGACGGCCCGGATCGACGCGCACCGGGCCCGGCGGCCGTCCTGGTGGCACACGCTGGAGAGCACCGACCTGGCCGGGGTGCTGACCGGTGCGCGGTCCGGGGTGCCGGGGGCGTCCGGGGTGCCGGGGGCGGCCCGCGGCGCGGTTCTGGTCGACAGCGTGACGGCCTGGCTGGCCGCGGCCATGGACGACTGCGGCGCCTGGGACGCGGCGGGGGCGGAGGGGGCGGCCTCCGATAGGACGGGCCCGGATATGGCCGACTCGGCGGCGCGGCTGGCCGAGCGGACCGACGCGCTGGTGGCGGCGTGGCGGCAGGCGGCCGGGTACGTGGTGGCGGTGAGCGACGAAACCGGGCTGGGGGTGGTGCCGGACACCCGTGCGGGCCGGTTGTTCCGCGATGAGCTGGGACGTCTCAACCAGCGGCTGGCCGCGGAGGCGGACGAGTTCACCGTGGTCGTGGCGGGCCGGCCGCTGCTGACCGCCGACTGACCGGGTCGCCGGGGCGACTCTTGCGGCCGGAGGGGCCTCCATTTACGCTGCGATAACGATACGGGCGTCCGCAGGTCCGCTCGGCTAGCACGGTATGGGCGGCGGCAGCTACCTTTAGGCAAAGAAAAGGGGCTTCCGGGGAGTCGTGCGTGACAAACAAGCCAGCCTGCCGTACAAGCACTGAGGGTGTTATGTCCTCTTCCCCCGCCCCGCATCGAACAGGTACAACGGAGGCAATGTCGTCGTGTGCTTCCGGGACGAGGTGAGAACCCCATGACGCGCGTCGTTGTCGTCGGTGACCTCATGACCGACGCCGTCGCCCACGCCCTCTACCCGCTGGCCCGCGGCAGCGACACGGCGGCCACCGTCTCCATGCACGGAGGCGGTTCGGGGGCCAACATCGCCGCGTGGCTCGCCGTGGACGGCAACGATGTCGCCTTCGTGGGCCGCCGCGGGGCCGACATCGCCGGCCGGAACCGCGACATGGAGCTGATGGGCTACGGCGTGGACGCCCGCCTGGTCATGGACCCGGAGCGGCCCACCGGCACCTGCGTCGTCATGATCACCCACAAGGGTGAGCACACCATGCTGTCCGACCCGGGGGCCAACTCGGCGCTGTCCCCCGACGACCTGCCGCGCGACCTGTTCGCGGCGGGCAACCACATGCACGTCTCCGGGTACACGCTGCTGAGCGAGGGGGCCCGGCAGGCCGCGCTGGCCGCCATCCAGTACAGCATCCGGGCCGGCATGTCGGTCTCGGTCGACGCGGCGTCGGCCGCCCCGCTGGAGCGAGCCGGGGCCGAGCCGTTCCTGGAGCTCAGCAACGGGGCCACCCTGCTGTTCGTGAACGAGGCCGAGAGCCAGGTGCTCACCGGCCGGGACGACGCCGAGCAGGCGGCCCGGGTGCTCACCGCGTGGTACCCGCAGGTCGTGGTCAAGATGGCCGGGGACGGCGCGCTGTTCTACGCCAACGGCCGCCCGCCGGTCCGGGTCCCGGCCCCGCCGGTGGACCGGATCGTCGACGGCACCGGGGCGGGCGACGCGTTCTGCGCCGGGTTCCTGGCCTCCTGGCTGGACAAGAAGCCGCCCGGCGAGGCACTGGACGGCGGCTGCCGGCTGGCCGCGCACGCGCTGGGCCTGGTCGGCGCGCGACCGGTCCTTTAGTGCCTGGCTCAGGGTTCGGTTCGGGGCCTGGCTCACGGACCGGCTCGGGATTCGGCCCGGCGGGGTTCTTGCGCGGGCTGTTCGGGCTGGACGGGCGGGTCGCGGTGGTCACCGGCGGAAGCTCCGGCATCGGCCAGGGCATGGCTACGGCGCTGGCCGGCGCGGGAGCCCGGGTGGTGATCATCGCCCGCGGGCGGCCCGCACTGGAGAAGGCCGTCGCGTCGCTGTCGGCCGACGGCGGCCAGGCGGCCTGGGTCAGCGCGGACCTGGCCAGCCGCGCGGCGGTGGCCCGGGGCGCCGACGAGGCCGCGGCCGTGTTCGGCGAGCCCGACATCCTGGTCAACTGCGCCGGGGTCAACCTGCGGCCGCCGCTGCCCGAGCTGTCGGCCGACCAGTGGGACACGACCATGGCGGTCAACCTGACCGCGCCGTTCCTGCTCGGCCAGCGGTTCGGCCCCGGCATGGCCGCGCGCGGCTGGGGCCGGATCATCAACGTGACCTCGCAGCAGTATCACCGGGCGTTCGGTAACAGCGGCGGCTACGGCGCGTCCAAGGGCGGCCTGGCCGCGCTGACCCGTTCGCAGTCCGAGGCCTGGTCCCGCTCGGGGGTGACCTGCAACTCGGTGTGCCCGGGGTTCGTGCCGACGGCGCTGAACGCGGTGATAGCGCGGGATCCGGAGCGGTCGGCGGCCATGGTCGCGCGGACGATGGTCGGCCGCAACGGGGCGCCGGAGGACTTCGCGGGGGCCGCGGTGTTCCTGGCCAGTTCGGCGTCGGGCTTCGTGACCGCGCAGACGCTGTACGTGGATGGCGGCTTCTCCGCCACCTGAGGTCAGCTCGGGCGGGCCGGTACGTTGGCGCCAAAGGTCCGGCTATCACCGGCACGTTGGCGCCAACGATCCGGTTGGGGCCGGGGTGGTGAGGGCGTGGGACTTCGCAGGGGGTGGGGACGGGCGGAGTGGAGGCGTTGGGGCTCCGGGGGGTGGGGAGGGTCATCGGGGCGGGGCGAGATCCCTGCTGGCCAGCGCTGAGGGGGTCTGGGGGATCCCTCCCCCAGCGTCACCAGTAGCAGGTCCGCAGTTGGGCTGGGCCCCGGGAGGGGCGCTGGCCAGCGCGGGTAGGGAGCTCGCCCAGCCACGTCAGGCCACCCGGCGACGTCGTTAAAACAATCCTTGCTTGTGAAAGCTTTCACAAGCAAGGGCCGGTTGGGGGCAAAAGCCGTGGCGGTGGGCGTGTTTGGTCGCGGCGGACGGCACAATGGCGACATGGCCCGACGTTCTGCAGCCCCACCTCCCCCGCCGGACTTCGTAGAGAACATCGTTGATATCGATGTTGCCGAGGAGATGCGCGGGAGCTACCTCGAGTACGCCTACTCGGTCATCTACCAGCGTGCGCTGCCCGACGCCCGGGACGGGCTGAAGCCGGTGCAGCGGCGGATCCTGTACCAGATGAACCAGATGGGGCTGCGGCCCGACCGCGGGCACGTCAAGTGCGCCCGCGTCGTCGGCGAGGTGATGGGGCGGCTGCACCCGCACGGGGACAGCGCCATCTACGACGCGCTGGTCCGGCTGGCGCAGCCGTTCGCGATGCGGCTGCCGCTGGTGGACGGGCACGGCAACTTCGGCTCCCAGGGCGGCGACGACCCGCCCGCGGCCATGCGGTACACCGAAGCCCGGTTGACGGCCGCGGCCATGGAGCTGGTCGGCTCGATCGACGAGGACACCGTCGACTTCCAGCCGAACTACGACGGCCAGGAGACCGAGCCGTCGGTGCTGCCCGCGGCCCTGCCGAACCTGCTGGTCAACGGGGCGTCCGGCATCGCGGTCGGGATGGCCACGAACATGGCGCCGCACAACCTGGGCGAGGTCATCGCCGCGGTGCGGTACCTGATCAAGCACCCGGACGCCAGCCTGGACGCGCTGATGCGGTACGTGCCGGGGCCGGACCTGCCGACCGGCGGGAAGATCGTCGGGCTGGAGGGTATCCGGGAGGCCTACGAGACCGGCCGCGGCATCTTCCGCACCCGGGCCACCTGCCGGATCGAGCAGATCACGCCGCGGCGGAGCGGCATCGTGGTCACCGAGCTGCCGTACGGCGTCGGGCCGGAGAAGGTCATCGCCCGGATCAAGGACCTGGTGCAGGCCAAGAAGCTGACCGGGATCACCGACGTCAAGGACCTGACCGACCGGCACCGGGGCCTGCAGCTGGTGATCGAGATCCGCAGCGGCTTCCACCCCGAGGCGGTGCTGGCCGAGCTGTACCGGCTGACCCCGATGGAAGAGACGTTCGGGATCAACAACGTGGCCCTGCTCGACGGCCAGCCACGGGTGCTGGGGCTGCGCGAGCTGCTCAGCATCTACCTCGATCACCGCATCGAGGTCGTCCGGCGGCGCAGCGAGTTCCGGCGGCGCAAGCGCGAGGACCGGCTGCACCTGGTGGACGGCCTGATGGTCGCGCTGCTGGACATCGACGAGGTCATCGGCGTGATCCGGTCCAGCGACGACTCCGCCGCGGCCAAGCAGCGGCTGATCGCCGTGTTCGACCTGTCCGACATCCAGGCGCAGTACATCCTGGACACCCCGCTGCGCCGGCTGACCCGTTACGACCGGCTGGAGCTGGAGCGCGAGCGGGAGCAGCTGCGTTCGGAGATCGCCGCGCTGACCGAGATCCTGTCCTCGGACGAGCGGCTGCGCGAGGTGGTGTCGAGCGAGCTGGCCGACATCGCCAAGCGGTTCGGCACGCCGCGGCGGACCGTGCTGCTGGAGGGCAACGGCGCGGCCCTGACCGCCGCCGTGCCGCTCGAGGTGGCCGACGATCCGTGCACGGTGCTGCTGTCATCGGCCGGCCTGCTGGCCCGGACCAACCCCGCGGCCCCAGGCGAGGACGCACCGGAGCAGGACGGCGAGCCGGACCAGGGGGGCCGGGCCGCGCACGACGCGATCGTCTCGACCGCGCCCGCCACCGTGCGCGGCACGATCGGCGTGATCACCTCGGCCGGGCGGATGATCAGGCTGAGCGTGCTGGAGTTCCCGGCGCTGCCGCCCAGCGCGGCCTTCCCCGGCCTGTCCGGCGGCACTCCGGTCAGCGAGTTCACCGACCTGGAGAACGGCGAGAGCGTGGTCGCGCTGGCCTCGCTGGACACCCCCGAGGCCGGGATCGCGCTGGGTACGGCGAGCGGTGTGGTCAAGCGCGTGCTGCCGGACTACCCGCAGAACCGCGACGAGTTCGAGATCATCGGGCTGAAGGACAAGGACCGGGTGGTCGGCGCCGTGCAGCTGGCCAGCGAGGACCAGGACCTGGTGTTCATCAGCAGCGACGCCCAGCTGCTGCACTTCGCGGCGTCGGCCGTGCGCCCGCAGGGACGCAGCGCGGGCGGGATGGCCGGGATCCGGCTGGCCGCCGGGGCCACCGCGATCTGGTTCGGCGCCGTCGACCCGGCTCGCCCGTCGGGTGCGGTGGTGATCACCGTGGCCGGCAGTGACGGCGCCCTGCCCGGGACCGGCGTGAGCTCGGTCAAGATCAGCGAGTACACCGAGTTCCCGGCCAAGGGCCGGGCCACCGGCGGCGTGCGCTGCCACCGCTTCGTCAAGGGTGAGGACGCCCTGGTGCTGGCCTGGGCCGGGGCGCCGCCTGCGCGCGGCGCGACCGAGGCGGGGGTGCCGGTCGACCTGCCCACCGAGCTCGGCCGCCGGGACGGCTCCGGGATCCCCCTGCTGCAGCCGCTGGCAGCGATCGGCGGGACGCCCACCGCGTTCTGAGCCCGGTCAGCCCGGCCCGGGCTGACCGGGCTGAGACACAAGTGTGACAGGAGAGACACGTGCAGCCCGATCTCGGTGGCACTGGCGGATCGACGTCAGAGTTCCTGGTCCGCATGGAAAATCTGCTTCCGGCCAGCTTCCCCGCCGACGAGCGGGCCCGGCTGCTGCAGGCGGAGGCGGACCGGGCGCGGGAGCTGGCGTCCGCCGGAATCCTGGTCCGGCTCTGGCGGGTGGCCGGCCGGCGCGCCAACGCTGGCATCTGGCGCGCGGCGACGACCGGGGAATTGCATGATGCGCTCGCATCGCTACCGCTGTTCCCCTATCTGGATATCGAAGTAATCCCGCTCAGCCGACATCCCAATGACCCGCAGCACTGATGGTGGCGGGGGCGTGCCCGATGATCTGTGACGCTTGCTGAGCCGAGCTCAGTACGGCGTCGGTGATGTGCTCGCGGGCCGCGGTGAACCGGTCGGCCGGCACCGATACGGCCAGCGAGCCAGCCACGAATCCGGCGGGGCGGAAAAATGGGGCGGCGATGCAGCACGCGCCCTCCCGGAATGAGCCGTCATCCAGCGCCCAGCCCTGCTCCCGGACCTTGCGTAGCTCGTCGATGACGGCGCCCAGCTCTTCCGCGGTGGCGCTGGGCAGACAGCGCCTGAGTATGCTGTCCCGCTGCTGGTCGGGCAGATGGGCCAGGACCGCCTTGCCGGAGGCACGGATGTGCTCCGAACCGCTGAAACCGACGTACAGGCCGGTGACGCGGACGGCCTGGTTGCCTTCGACCAGCGCCTGGATTATCACCCGCTCGCGGTTCAGGGCGGCGACGTAGGCGGTCTCCCCGGTGGCCGCCGACAGCTCGCCGACGACAGCCGACAGCTCGCGCCCGAGCTCAAAATTCCGGATCAGCCCACGATAGAGGATGGCCGCACGACCGCCGATCCTGAGGGTGCCGTCGGAGTCGCGCGTCACGTAACCGGCCAGCTGGAGCGTGTTCAGCAGGTGGTAGCTGCTGGTGACGTTGATCCCCAGCGTCTGGGCGACGTCCCGCAGCCGCGGCGGCTGACGGGCTTCGGCCACCTCCTCCAGAAAGGCCAGCGCACGCTCAACCGTCTGGAGCGTCGTCGGGGCTTTGTCATTATCTGAAGGGGACTTCACAGGATCACCTTAGTCGCAGTTGCCGATGGAAATTTCACTATCTTAAACGGATTACATATATTGACTGGGCTCGGCCGGCATGAGAACACTGAGGGCTGTGAGCCACACAATCCTCGATAGCCACTGTCATGCCTGGCGAGTATGGCCGTATCCGCCTCTGGTACCGGATGAGACGAGCCGGGGCACGATCGACCAGCTCGTCTACGAGATGGACGTTCATGGCGTGGAGCAGGCCACGGTCGTCTGCGCCGCCATCGAGAACAATCCGGACAACGTCGAGTACGTTTCATTTGCCCAGTCCCGCTATCCGGGCCAGGCTCCATGTCATCGCGGACCTGGACTGCACCTGGCACCAGACCTATCACCAGCCTGGCAGCGCAGACCGGCTGCGGGCGCTGGCCGACCGCTACGAGCTCACCGGCTTCACGCACTACGTGGGCGCGGAGAACGACGGCTGGCTCACCAGCGAGGAAGCCGACGAGCTTCTCACCGTGGCCGGTGAGCGGCGCCTGCTGTTCAGCCTGGCCGCGAGCCCGCTGTGGCAGGAAGATCTGCGTGTCCTGGCGCGACGCCATCCGGACGTGCCCATCCTCTGCCATCATCTCGGCGGAGCGTCGGCCGGGACGGACCCAGCCCAGCTCCGGACCCTGCTGGAATCGGTGTCGTGCCCGAATATCTACATCAAGGCCTCCGGGTTCCACTACGCCTCGTCGAGAGGATGGGACTATCCCTGGCCCGACGCCATCGAACTGTTCCGGCAGATCTTCGAGGTGTTCGGCCCGGAACGGCTGTGCTGGGCGTCGGACTTTCCCGCTTCCACCCGGCACACCACGTACCGCCAGTCACTGGAGGCGTTCCGCACGCACTGCACGTTCCTCGGAGCCGACGGCCTGGATCAGGTCCTCGGCGGCACCCTGCAGCGCATTCTGAGCCGCTGAGCCTGTCCGCACTGGCCGGCTGCTACTCAACTCCAGATCCCGACAGGCCGCGCACAAAAGCCCGCTGCGCAAGGAGGAACGCCACCACCATCGGCAGCGTGGTGAGGGCGGTCGCCGCGAACGCGACGTTCTCCGGAACGGTCCCGTACTGAGACGAGGCCAGCGGGGCGAGCGTTTCCGTCATGACCTGGACGCTGGGACTGGTCGCCACCACCAGCGGCCACAGGTACATGTTCCACGCCGTCAGGACGGAGATCGCCACATACGCACCGGTGGCCGGGGCGGCCAGCGGGACGATGAGCCGTCGCAGGATGGTGAACCAGCTGCTGCCGTCCACCCGGGCCGCGTCGATGAGCTCGCCGGGCAGGCTGACGAGGTACTGCCGGAACAGCAGGGTGCCGAATCCGGTCTGGGCGACGATCGGGAGGATCAGCCCCTCGTAGCTGTTCACCATGTGCAGTTTCTCGGCCACGATGAAGGTCGGGACCAAGGTGGTGATCGCCGGGATGAACAGCGATATCCCGAGCAGCGCGGTGATCGCGTTGGAGCTGCGGAAGCGAAGCTTGGCCAGGACGAACCCGCCGGAAATGCACAAGGCCCATTGCAGGGTGACGGTCACGACGGTGAAGATCACCGAATTGATGACCGCCCGGCCCTTCATGTAATTCCAGGCCGCGGAGTAATTCCCGAGATGGATACTGTGCGGGAAGAACGCGGGCGGGAACGACGTCAGCTGGGCGTTGCTCATCACGGAGCCGAAGACCAGGTAGATGAGCGGGAAGGCCAGGATCAGGCCGACGATCACGATAACGGCGATCCGGATGGCCCGTCGGATTTTTGCACTCAGCGTTATCATCGCGCAAACCTCCTCGCCAGGGCCAGGAGACCCAGTATCACCGCGAAAAGCGCAATCTGAAGGACCGACAATGCCGCGGCGTACCCGAGCTGGATATTATTGAACGCGGCATAATAAATGTAGTAAATGAGCGTGCTCGTCGCGTTGACCGGGCCCCCCTGGGTGAGGATGTTGACCAGGTCGAACGAGCTGTTCGTGAAGGCGAGAATGGCCACGATCACGACGATGATCGTCATGTTCCGCACCCCGGGCCAGATGATCTTCCGCAGCCGGGTGAAGGGGCCGGCTCCGTCGAGCATCGCCGCCTCGATGACCTGCGGTGGTATCCGCTGCAGGGCGGCCAGGTAGAGCAGGATGGCGACGGGAAGAGACAGCCAGATCCCGATGATGTCCAGGGCAATCAGCGCCGTGTGCGTGTTGCTCAGCCACGCCGGGCCGGTGATGCCGAACACCTTCTGCAGCGCGAAGTCGAGGAACCCCTGACCGGGCCGGTAGATCCACTGCCACAAGATGGCCGACGCGGCGAAGGAGACGACCGCGGGCACGAAGTACAGGGTGCGCACCACGCCGACGAACCGGAACTGGACGTTCACCAGCATGGCTAGCAGGAGCCCGAGCACGACCGTGGGCACCACGCCGAACACCAGGAAGATCATCGTGGTCTCGATGGCCTGCGGCACGGCCGGGTCGTTCACCATGGCCCGGTAGTTGGCCAGGCCGACCCACTGCGGGGCGCCGACCAGGTTCCAGCTGGTGAAGCTCAGGGCCAGCGCGAGGACCACGGGGATGAGGATGAACACCGAGTACAGGATGAGGTTGGGTGCCAGCAGGCCGGCTGCGGCGGCGCGGTCCCGGCTGGCCCAACTGACGGCAGAGGGCTCGGCGCCCCCGCCCGGTGGATCACCTGCCCCCCGGGTTCGCTTGTTTCTTGATTTCGCGCGGATCGCGACCGCCATTGGCCCTTCCTTCCGCCTCATTCCAGCGCTGGTGGGGGCCGTTCACGGCCCCCACCAGCGCTGGACCTAGCCCTTGGGGTAGGCGGCGTTGACCGCCGCATTCATGGATGAGAAGGCCTGAGAGTAGGACTCGTGGCTATCCACGACCCCCTCGATGGCCTTGGGGATGGCAGTCTGGGTGAGGTTGTAGACCGTGTTGGGGGTCTGCGGCGCGATCGTGCCGGTCTGGGCGGCGGTGCTGAAAGCCCCGACGTTGTCCGGCGGGCCGGGCAGCTTCTGCCAGGCCGCCCCCGAGGTAAGAGCCGAGGGAATGGCCGGGACGACACCGTAGCCCGCCTCCTCGATCGACTGGCCTGTCTTCGAGAACAGGAATTTGAAGAAAGCCATGGTGTTGGTGACGTCCTTGGCCTGGCTGGACAGGGCCCAGGCGATGCTGCCGGCGCCGGTGGGCCGGACCTGGCCAACCACGCCCTGTACGAACGGCATCGGCGCGACGTCCCAGCTGAACTTGCCCTGGGTCCCGGTCCGTACCGTTGGCAGGTTGCCGCGGACGCCGAAGAACATCGCGGCCTGGCCCGAGTCGAAGAGCGTAGAGCAGTTCGCGGACGCCGACAGGTAGGTCGCATACGGCACGGCCTCACCGTTCGTGGTGGGCTCAACCAGCATCTGCCACGCCTTGAGGGCTCCCGGCGAAGAAAGGTCCGCCTTGGTCTCGGACAGGGAGGTCACGCCGAACGCCTTCATCAGCGGGTTGTACAGCGCCTGCCAGTCCGGCGTGTCGCAGATCCCCCACTGCGTCTGAGTGCTGCCCTTGGCCACCTTGAGCTTGGCCGCGTCGGCCATCATCTGGGACCAGGTCCAGTTGTCGGTGGGAAGCGGAACTCCGGCCTTTTTGAACTCGTCCTTGTTGTAATAGACGACGACGGCGTCGGCCTCGTTGGGGAGCGCGAACACCTGGCCTTTTTGCGCGCCGATGGTCGGGATGTAGGAGGCGAGGATGTTCGGCAGCCAGTAGTCCTGCTTGTAGGGCACGCCTTTGGCCAGGTACGGGCTGAGGCTCTGGGTGATCCCATCCGTGCTCAGCGTCGGCGACAGCACGTCCTGGGGGTTCACGATGTCCGGCAGGTTGCCGGCCAGCTTCTCGGTCAGCAGGCTGGTCTGGTAGGCGGTCCCAGCAGCCGAGGCGGCCACAGACTCCTGGACATGAACCCCGGGGTTGGCCTTCTTGAAGGCCTTGATCACGGGGTCGATGATCGGCGCCCCGAAGACCTGCACCGATATGGTGAGGTTGCCGGTCAGCTTGCCCGACCCGCTGGTCGCGGTCGCGTCGACGCTCTTGCCGGAGCCGCTGCTGCAGGCAGCGGCCGCGCCCACCAAGGCGACAACAACTCCGGCTGCGGCGACTCGGCGGGCCCCTCGCCCCGGGCTGCCTCTGCCGCCCTGCCCTGATGATGGTTCGTTGCCTCTGGCTTTCGATCTCATTATCGTTTCCCTTCGCTGGCGGCCGCGCCGTTGCTGGCCCGGACGAATGGATCGGTACGGAGTTGATTTGGTGCGGGGTTGATTTGGTGCGGGGTTATCGGTTCAGGCGGAGTGAGACGATGTCGGGCGTCAGCTCGGCCAGCGGCTCAAGGCCAGTGAGGTGCCGGATGATCTCGCTGACCATCAGCTCGAAAAACCGGCGCCGGCTCTCCTCGGTGACCCCGGCCACGTGCGGTGACAAGAAGACATTGGGGAGATCGATGACCGGGGAATCGACCGGGATCGGTTCCGGGTCGAATACGTCCAGGCAGGCGATGACGTCGCCGTCGGCCAGCCGGGTCAGGAGTGCGTCGCTGTCGACCACGGCGCCCCGGGAGACATTGACGAAGACGCTGCCCGGCCGGAGCAGGCCTAGTTCTTTCACCCCGATCATCCCGGTCGTGCCGGGGGTCAGGGGCACCAGCGAGAAGACCACGTCGCGGTCCATGACCGCGGCCAGCGGGCCGAACGTTACGCCGTAGGCCTCGGCCAGATCCCGGGGCGCGAACGGATCGAAGGCGACAATATCGGCGCCGAAGGGGCGGAGCAGTTCGGTCAGCCGCCGGGCCAGGTGACCGAAGCCGATCATGCCGACCCGCTTGCCGCTGAGCTCGGCCCCGTCGTAGCCCGGGCCTGATCTCGGCCGGACACCGCCGGGGAAAGCCGGCTGGTGAGCGATGATCCGCCGGAACAGCGCCCCCGCGTTGCGCAGCCCGATGAGCGCCAGGGCCAGAGCCCACTCAGCCGTCGGCCACGACGACCCGTGCGAGGTGTCGATGACCGTCAGACCCCGCGCCGCCGCCGCGTCCAGGCTGAAGTGGTGAGCGAACCGATCGCCTTCCAGATCGCCGAGCAGGCTGAGCCGGGTGGCGCGGCTGAGGACTTCATCGCTGACGAATGGCGATCCGTGACAGACCACCAGGACGTCCAGGTCCGATGCGAAGCGGGCCAGCTC
The DNA here is from genome assembly GCA_963833835.1 of uncultured Actinomycetes bacterium. Classification (GTDB taxonomy): domain Bacteria; phylum Actinomycetota; class Actinomycetes; order Streptosporangiales; family Streptosporangiaceae; genus Bog-532. The sequence continues at coordinate 1,165,978 of CAWHZI010000016.1, read as the reverse complement.
GGCCTCGGCCACCGGGTCCCTGGGCACGGGCTGCAGGCCGCTGCCGTCCAGGCTGAAGGGCTGGAAGACGAACTCCGCGTGGGTTTCCAGCCGCCGGACATCGGCCGGGTCGATGTAGGCCCGGTGGACGGGCTCGCTGCAGGCGAGTCCCACCTTCGGGCGTTGGTCGCTCATCTGATCGCCACCGAGTCGTCCTCGCGCCGCGCGGCGTGCGAGACGTCGGCGCTGCGGGGCGGGTGCTTGGCCAGGCCGGCTTCGTTCAGGCTGATTCCGAGGCCGGGCCGGTCCGGGGGGATGAGATAGCCGTCGCGCACCGGGATCACCTGATCGACCACGTCGCTCCAGGCCTCGGCCTGCGGCCGGTGCTCCTGGAGCTCCCAGTTGGGCGTGCACATGCCGAGCTGAACGTGGGCGGCCACCGCGACCGGGCCGGATGGCACCGCGTGCGGAAGGACGTCCGCGTGAAACGCCTCGGCCAGGGCGCAGATCTTCCTGACGTGGGTGATCCCGCCGGCGATGCCGACGTCAGGGCGGACGAAGTCCACTCCCGGCCGCTCCACGTACTCCGCGAACTCCCAGATGCTGGTGTTACGTTCGCCTGCGGCCACGGGGACTCCCACCTTGGCCGCGAACGCCCGGAAGGCGGAGACGCTGTCGGGCGGGATGGGATCTTCCACGAACAGTGGCCGGAACCGGGCCAGCTCGGCGCACACCAGCACGGCATTGGCGGCCGACATGTTGCGGTGCAGCTCGACCCCGAGATCGATGTGCCAGCCGACGGCTTCACGGATGGCGGCGAAGCGCTCGACGAGATCGTTGATCCGCTCGGCCTGACGCATCCGGTGGTGCTCGTCCTGGAACAGCAGAATCTTGAGGGCCGTGTAACCGTCGTCCTCGACCGCCGTGCGCGCGGCCGCCACCACCTCTTCCGGCGTCCCGGTGTCGACCACCCGCATGGCCCGGACCGCCCGGCGGGCGCGCCCGCCCAGGAGCTGCCAGACGGGGACCTCGAAGTGCTGGCCGCGCAGATCCCACAGGGCCTGGTCGACCGCGCTGATGGCTCCCGAGATCGCCATCCCGCGGAAACTGAGGGCGCGGTAGAGGGACAGCCAGAGATCTTCGACGTCCGTTGCGTCCTTGCCCTTCAGGAACGGCTCGAACGAGCGGATGATCTCGGCGACCGCGACGGGCCAGCCGAAGTAGGTCGACTCGCCGACTCCCGTCATGCCGTTCTCGGCGGTGACTCTCACGTAGCAGGCCATTCCGGCGGGGATGGCCTCTACGGAGGCGATGCGCATGGCTTCCATCTCGCTATTCCGCCATTCCGTTGTTCCGCTATTCCGCTATTTGGCGGCCGGGGGATATACGAACTCGGGCTCGATCCGGACCGCGGGGGCCTCGATCAGCTCCACGATCAGCCCGGCTGCTCCGGGCGGGGTGAAGTAGGCAAACGCCCCATCACCCTTGGCCCCGAAACCGTGAGCGCTCTGGATCGGAGTGAACCCGCTGGCCAGCACGGCCTGGACCGCGGCCGGATGGTCGGCCACGTACTTGCCGACGTGATGCAGACCGGGCCCGTGCTCACGCAGATGGTCAGCGAAGATGCTGGGCCCGCTCATCGGCTGGACCAGCTCGAACTGGACGTCGCCCTGCCACGCCAGCGCGTGGCGGAACTCGAACTCGACCGGCTTTCCGAGGTACGTCATGTCCTGCAGGACCCCCGGCCCGAGGCGATAAGCCGTCCACGGCCCGATACCGAAGCTCTGGTGCCAGACCCGGACCGAGGCGTCCAGATCCTCAACCACGAGCGCGAACTGCTTGAAAGGAGAATCGAGGAAGGGAGTCAGGTCAGTCATGGCTACAACTCCAATTGAGCGTCTAGTTCGGCCTGCGCCGCCCGCAGGGTGCCGGAGGAAATGTCGGCGATGGCCACCGCCCGGCCCAGCTGCTCCGACTCGGCCAGGGCCCACACGCCCGCCACCGCCGCGAGGCCACCGTCCCCGTCGACCTCGACCGGCTTGCCCGCCCGGACGGCCTGCGCGAAGTCGTCCAGTTCGACGCCGATGTTCGCGGCGTCGATGTACTCGAAAGACCGCTGGTACTCCGTCCCCTCCGGGCCGAAGAAGGCCGCGGTGATGCCGTCGAGGGCAAAGCCCCCAACGGCCTCGCGGAGCGCTGGGCCGGCCAGCTGCTCGTCCCCGAGCTGCACGGTCACCGGATCGCCCGTCCGGTCCCTCGGCACCGACATGGAACCGGCCCTGCCGTGGATCGTGCGCTGCCGGAAGTGCAGGCCCGGCCCGGACGGGATATAGGTGAGCTGGACAAACACTCCGGACTCACTCTGGTAGAGCCCGATCAGTGAGTCGTTGCCGGTCGCGCGGAAGACGCCAGGCTCGAGGTAGTCGATTCCGGGTGCGGGCGGGAGGCCCGGGTCGCTCCGACGGACCGGCTCGGCGATGAAGGAAGATCCGACGGCGGTCTTCAGGTCGCCGAGGAAGTAATTGAAGATGTCCAGGAAGTGCACGCCCATGTCCAGGGCCATCGGGCCCGACTCCCGGATGTGGCGCCACGGGCTGATGAGGACCTGGTCGCTGCCGCCGATGCTGGTTTCGACCATCGCGTGCACGTGACCGAGTAGCCCGTAGTCGAGAACACGGCGGGCCAGACGGTTCGGGCCGTCCCGGCGGTAGTTCTCCGCCACCGACAACACGACGCCCGGCCGGACCGCAGCCATGATCTCCCGGCAGGCCCGGACCGTTATCCCAAGAGGTTTCTCACAGGTCACGTGGATTCCCGCCGTGAGGGCCGGGACGGCGACCAGGTGGTGTACCGACGGGTCGGTGACCACGTCCACGGCTTCGGCGATCCCGCTGCCGATCAGCTCCTGGTGTGAGCTGAACACGCGCGGCCGAGTCCCAAGTAGCTCTTCCGCCAGCTCAGCAGCCTGGGCCGCCGCACCAGGCCGCGGGTCACACACCGCGACGAGCTTGAACTCATCCGGGCTGACGCCGGCCACCGCCGCGTACGCCCGCAGGTGGCGGCGCCCCATTCCGCCACATCCGATCAGTCCGATCGCTATCGGGTCCATTCAGGTTGCCTCCTATTGCTGGATGGCGTCCGGCCCTCGTGCGGGCTAGTACATGACCAGCCCGCTCGTCATGTTGATGTCCTGGCCCGTCATGTCGTCGGCCACGGAGGAGCAGAGCATGAGGGTCAGCCGGGCCACATCCTCCTGAGTCACCGCACGGCCGAACGCGGTCGCTGCGGTCAGCTCGTCGCGCACTTCGGCTGGGCTGCGGCCGCTGGCCTCCGCCATCTTCGAGATCACCCGATCGAGCCGGGCGTTGTCGACGAGGAACGGCGAGATCGTGTTGACGCTGATGTTGTCCGGCCCCAGCTCGTGGGCCAGAGTGCGGGTCAGGCCGACGACGCCGATCTTGGCCGCGGCGTAGGGCGTGCGGTTGGGCAGCGGCCGCTTCCCGGTGGCCGAGCCGATGTTCACGATCTTCCCGTGATGTGCGGCCCGCAGATACGGGATGGCTTCGCGGCAGGCCAGGAAGACCCCGGTCAGGTTGACCGCGATCGTCTCGTTCCAGTCCTCCAGGCTCAGATCGGCCAGCGCCGTGGTGGGGCCGGCAATGCTCGCGTTGTTGACCAAGGCGTGGATCACGCCGTCGCGGGCAGCGGTGGCCATCAGCTCGGCGACGTGATCGGGATCGGTCACGCTCCCGGCCACCCAGTCGCAGGAGCCCCCACTCGCGGTGATCTCGCTGGCGACCGTTTTCAGCGTGCTCTCGTGCCGGCCGTTGATGACGACGCGGGCTCCGCACCCGGCCAGCGCCTGCGCCACCGCCGCTCCGATGCCCTGGCCGCCACCGGTCACGACGGCAGTGGTGCCGGTGAAATCGGGGGGCCGGTAGCGGCCTGGCTCGTCGCTCATCGGACGGCCTTCGCCGGCTGGTCATCAGTCTGGTGGGCAGGCCGGTTGGCAGGCCGGTTGGCGGGCTGGAGCAACTCGAGCATGACCCCGTCCGGGTCGTACAGGTACACGGCCTTGCCGCCCTGGTTGATACCTGCGGTGATCTCGTTGGGCGCGCTCAGGGGGGTCGCGCCCAGCGCCGTGAGGCTGCTCGTCATCCCCTCGATGTCATCGACCAGGAAGGCCAGGTGCCCAGCACCGATGGTGTTTCGCTCCAGATCCACCGGCCCGCCTTCCGGCGCCACGTACTGCACGAGCTCGAGGATGTGACCGGACGCCGGGGGTTCGCCTGCAGGCAGCTGGAACTGGGCGACCTGAAGTTTGGCATCGGGGTAACCGACCAGGGCGCGGGTGTAGTCGTTGTCCTGCGTCTGCTGGTGGCGGAGCCTCAGCCCGAGCCCTTCGGTGTAGAAGCGGATGCTCGCGTCGAGGTCGCGGACGACGAAGCCGACGTGGAAGATCGAGTGAACCGCCATCACAGCCGCCAGACCGGCTCAGCCTGCTCGAGCTTGTGCTTGGCCACTCCGGCCAGTGCCTCCGACCAGCGGGCGCTCACCGGGTGGTTCGCCATCCGGTCCAGGACCGTGGGCACGTCGGGGACGCATTCGGCATAGCCCACGACGGTCGTCCGCAGCCGGAAAATCGTGTAGTTCTGGTACCCGGCCTGGACGAGCGCGTCGTGCATCTCGGGAAACATCTCCCGGTGCACCCGGTCGTATTTCTCTTCTTGACCTGGATTGAGCTCCATGACGAAACAAAGCCGTTCCATCTGCGCACCTTCTAACTAATCGTTGGTGGCATACAGCGAATTGCCAAGCATTTCCCTGGCGGCATCCACAAGCCAGTCAGCCGATGGCAGGACGGCTTGCTGCAGGGCCGGTGCCGCTGGTATCCGCACGTCGGGGGCACCAATCCGGCGCACGGGCGCCGTCAGCGTGCCGAAGTGCCGCTCGTTGATCCGGGCCGCCACTTCAGCGCCGAAGCCTCCGGTCAGGTTCGCCTCGTGGGCGACGATGACACGGCCATGGCATTGGCGAACGACGGCATCGATGGTGCTGTCATCCAGCGGGCGCAGCCAGCGGAGATCGACCACGCAGGCCTCGGTACCCGCATCGGCGAGGCGGCTAGCCGCGCTGAGGGCGCGGTGCAGCATCGGTCCCCAGGTGAGAATGGCGATGTCCGAGCCCTGGCGGTGTATTCGCGCCCCGGCCGTGGCCTGTGGCGAGCCGCCGGTCGGGACGGGGCCGGCCAGCTGGTAGAGCTCCCGGGCCTCGGCCAGCAGGACAGGATCGGGGTCGGCGACCGCTGCCCTGGTCATGGCGTACCCATCGGCGGGGGTGGCCGGAACGCCGACTTTGAGGCCGGGAATGTGCGCGAGAAACGCTTCCAGGCTCTGTGAGTGCTGGGCGCAAGCGCCCGGGGTAGCTCCCTGCTGGAAGCGGACGACCATCGGGGCGTGCAGCCGGGAGCGATTGATGAACCGGACGTTGGCGGCCTGGTTGATGAGCTGGTCGAGTGCGACGAGCAGGAAGTCGCCCCACATGATCTCGACGATCGGCTTCAGGCCGTCCATGGCCGCGCCCACTGCCGAGCCGAGTATGGCGCTCTCCGAGATCGGGGTGTCGAATACGCGGGCCGGGCCGAAGTCCCGCTGCAGGCCGCGTGATACCCCGAAGATCCCGCCGGCCTTCCCGACATCCTCGCCGTAGAGCACGACGTCCGGGCGGCTGGCCAGCTCATCCCGGAGAGCCCGGTTGATGGCGCGCTGATAAGTGAGATCGGCCGGCTCGGCATCAGCGGACGCGGCGTCGGACCCGGACACGGCGTCAGGCCCAGGACCAGCCAGCGGGTCAGCCACCACGTGCGCCGCTGCCGTCTCAGCGGCAGGCTCATCCATAGCGCGGACAGCCGAGGTGACCTCGTCGATCTCCCAGCCCACCTCGGCATCGATGCCGTCCAGTACCGATGCGGTGTCGTGGCGCTCGTCCGTCAGCAGGCGGCGCAGCCGGGCCAGTGGCTCGCGCCGCCGGGCCTCCTCGGCGTCGTCGCGCGGCCGGTAGTGCTCGATGTCGCCGTTGTAATGGCCGCCGAGACGGACGGTTTTGCATTCCAGGAAGACCGGCCCGCGTCCGGCCCGGGCCTCGGCCACGGCCCAGGTCGCGGCCTCGAAGACCGCCTCGGCATCGCAGCCATCGACCACCTTGGCCGGGATGCGGTAGCCGGCCACACGGTCCACCAGGTCGGGCGCCCGCAGGAACGCGGCGGTCGGCGTCAACTCCGACCAGGCGTTGTTTTCACACACGATGACAAGTGGCAGGTTCTTGGCCGCCGCGAACACCAGGCCCTCGTGCAGGGCGCCCTGGCTCATCGCTCCGTCACCGACGGAAACGGCGACGATCCGGCCGGTCTCCAGGTACTGCGCGGCCAGGGCCAGGCCGGCGGCTACTGGCAGGCCGGCCCCGACGATCGAATTCTCCCCGAAAAATCCGTACTCAGGCGCGGACAGCAGCGGGGAGCCGCACCGGCCGCCGTTCAGGCCGTCCGCCCGCTGGCAGATCTCACCGAGCAGCGGCTCGAGTGGCACGCCGCGGGCGATGGCCCAGCCGTGGCCCCGGTAGGTCGCGATCACCCGGTCGGCGGGCTCCAGCGCGGCGCAGACGCCAACCGGAATCGCTTCCTGCCCCAGGCACAGATGTATCGATCCGCTGATGAAGCGGTCGCGGCTGAGCTCGAGGCATCGCTCCTCGAACTGCCGGATGACACTCATGCGGCGATAGAGGTCAAGCACGTCCGGATTGTGCGTCATTACAACAATCGCTCTCGCTTGTCCTGTGTTTGCGCCAGAGCGTAATCCTCGAAATGACGGCCTGTCCAGAGTCTGAAGACAATTTCATATAATGAAGAACTAGATGTTTGGGTGCCCGGCACGCGGCCGGCGGCGTCAGACCTGGCCGTTTCATCGGGGTGCGAAACAGGGCGAGCGCGAAAGCTGCAGCGCTGAGCTCACCCGGTGCCGGGCCGGGCCAGGCCGGCGCGGCCAGGGTCCGGGTGCGGCCCGGCTGCGAGCGCGGGTACGGTGCGGGCGCGGGAGGGTACGGTGCGGGTGCGGCCCCGCTAGGGGACGCCGGCGTCCTAGGTGCCCCAGTGCCCTAGGAGGCCAGCGTCTGCGCGCCGCTGGGCCCTAGGAGCGCGGCTTGGCATAGGAGCGCGCCGGGTCCCCGGGCCGCGCGGGCTGCGGCACCGTGGCGTCGGGGAGCGGGCGGCCCCGGAGCGACCGCCCCGGCAGGGAGTAGCCGCCCGGCAGGGGCGCGGCCGGGATGGCCCCGCTGGCTTCGGCGGCGCGCCGGGCCGTGGGGCTGGGCACGCCGCGATCGGCACTCACGGTGACGGTGAGCGCGCCGAGCAGGTCCTGCTCGGTGCCGGTGGGCTGGTCGGCCAGTTCCCAGCCGCGAACGACCGCGAGACCGGTGTCACCGGGGTTGAAGAACCCGGACTCGAAGCAGCCCGCCCGGTCGAGTTCCTCAAGGTCAGGGTGGTTTTCGGGGATCTCGGCGATGCACGCCGCCGCGTCCAGCAGCGCCACCACGCTGCGGGCCACGCGGACCGGGCTGGGGCCGGGACTGTCCAGCCGCCACCAGGCTTGCTCGCGGATGTACTGAACCACCATCGTCTTCCTCGTCACGAAGAGTGATACTACTTAATACTCAGAGTGACTGAGGCTTACTTGCATTATCACTGTGAGTAGTGGCAGGCGACCGGTAGGCGGTGAACCCGGGAAAGGCCAGGCAGATCGGGCCGACGGCGGCCACGCAGAGCAGGCCGCCGGAAGTAAGAGAAATTCTCGGCGTGGTCAGGCTGGCCACCGTGCCCGCCCGTAGCTGGCCCGCAGACGGCCCCAGGGCGTAGCTGAGCAGCTCGACACCGCCCAGGCGGCCCCGCAGGGCATCCGGGATGGTTTGCTGCCACAGCAGGTCGGGGAAGGTGCCGCTCACCATGGCGGCCGCACCGGCCAGGACCATGGCGGCCGGGCCGGGTGGCGCTCAGGTGCCACGCTCAGGTGTCGATGCGGGACATGTCCAGCTCGGCCGCGCCACCGACGATGAACTCGCGGCGCGGGGCCACTTCCGAGCCCATCAGCAGGCTGAACACGTCGCCCGCGACCGCGGCGTCCTCGATCCTGATCCGGCGCAGCGTCCGGTGCTGCGGGTCCATGGTCGTCTCGGCCAGCTGGGAGGCGTCCATCTCACCCAGGCCCTTGTACCGCTGGATCGGCTCCTTCCACCGCTGCCCGCGCCGCTCCATGTCCAGCAGCACCCGGCGCAGCTCGGCGTCGGAGTAGGTGTAGACGTACTTCTGCTGGCCCTTGCGCGGGTTGGACAGCTCGATGCGGTGCAGCGGCGGCACGGCGGCGCACACGCGGCCCGCGTCCAGCAGCGGGCGCAGGTACCGGTAGAACAGCGTGAGCAGCAGGGTCCGGATGTGCGCGCCGTCGACGTCCGCGTCGGACATGAAGATGACCCGCTGGTACCGGGCGGCGTCCAGGTTGAAGGCGGACCCGGAGCCGGCCCCGATGACCTGGATGATCGAGGCGCATTCGGCGTTCTTCAGCATGTCGGCCAGGGAGGCCTTCTGCACGTTGAGGATCTTGCCGCGGATGGGCAGCAGGGCCTGGAACTCCGAGTTGCGGGCCAGCTTGGCCGTGCCGAGGGCCGAATCGCCCTCGACGATGAACAGCTCGCTGCGATCGTCACTGGTACGGCAGTCCACCAGCTTGGCCGGCAGCGTCGAGCTGGCCAGCGCGGACTTGCGGCGCTGGTTGTCCCGGTGCTCGCGGGCGGCCATCCGGGCCTTGGCCGCTGAGATGACCTTCTCCAGCAGGGAGCGGGACTGCTGCTTCCCGTTGCGGCCGCGGGCCTCGAAGAACGCCTTGAGCCCGGCGGAGACCACCTGGGCCACGATGCGGGACGCGGCCGGCGTGCCCAGCACCTCCTTGGTCTGCCCCTCGAACTGCGGCTCGGGCAGCCGGACGGTGACGATCGCGGTCATGCCCTCCAGCACGTCCTCCTTGGTCACCGCCTCGTCGCCGGTTTTGAGCAGGCGGGCCGCGCGGAGCTGGTCGTTCAGCGTGCGGATCATGGCGCGGTCGAAGCCGGACACGTGGGTGCCGCCGTGCGGGGTGGCGATGACGTTGACGAACGACCGGGTGATGGTGTCGTAGCCGCTGGTCCACTGGACGGCCACGTCGACCTCGAGCAGCCGCTCGACCTCGGTCGGGATCATGTGGCCCCGGTCGTCCAGGACCGGCACGGTCTCGGTGAAGCTGCCCGAGCCCTCCAGCCGCAGCACGTCGGTCACGGCCTCGCCGGACGACAGGTGCTCGCAGAACTCGCTGATGCCGCCGTCGAACCGGAACTCGACCTCGCGGGGGCCGCTGGGGGTCGCGGGCTCCGTGAGGCTGAGGGTGGTCTCGGGGCTTTCGGTGTCTTCGGAGCTGGTGGGGTCGGTGGCTGCCGCGGGATCGGTGGCTATGGCGGGGACGGCGGCGACCGGAGTGGTCAGCGGGGCGTCGGACTGGGCCGACGGGCGCTCGTCGCGGACGTAGATGGCCAGCCCCGGGACCAGGTAGGCGGTCTGCCGGGCCCGCTCGGTGATGGCGGTGAAGCTGAACCGGGCGTCCCGGACGAAGACCTGCTTGTCCGGCCAGAACCGGGTGCGGGTGCCGGTGACCTTCTTGGCCACCCGGCGGAGCTGGCGCAGCCCAGCCCGGCGGGTGAAGCTCGCGCTCGGGGTGGGCTCGCCGCTGTCGGCGAACTCGCCGGCGACACCACGCCGGAAGCTGGCCGCCCAGGTGTGGCCGCCCCGGTCCACTTCCACGTCCAGCCGCGAGGCCAGCGCGTTGACCACGGACGCGCCCACCCCGTGCAGGCCGCCGGAAGCGGTGTAGGAGCCGCCGCCGAACTTCCCGCCCGCGTGCAGCCGGGTCATGACCAGCTCCACGCCGCTGAGCTTGCTCTTCGGCTCGATGTCGACGGGGATGCCGCGGCCGTTGTCGCGGACCTCGGCCGACCCGTCGGCGTACAGCACGACTTCGATCCGGCTGCAGTAGCCGCCCAGCGCCTCGTCCACCGAGTTGTCGAAGATCTCCCACAGGCAGTGCTGCAGGCCGCGGCCGTCGGTGGAGCCGATGTACATGCCGGGACGCTTGCGCACCGCGTCCAGGCCTTCCAGGACGGACAGATGCCGGGCGGTGTACGCATCCGCCTGGTGTCCCTCCCGGGCGGCTGCCGCGGACGGGTCAGGGGCGGCGGCAAGCGTGGTCACGGGGGCCGGATCTCCTTAGAACAAAGTTGCGGGTCCAGATCGCAGCGTAGCCCGCCCCGGCGACTGCTGTCCCCCAGGCACGCCGGAACCCGGGCGGCAAAGGGCGCACGGCGCTCAGATGGTGCTCAGACGGTCAGGTTCAGTGTGATCTGCGGAACTGATCTTTCGCTGTCGGCGTACGCGACGCCAGAGAGGGAAGGCTCCTGATCGGGTAAGTGTTGTGGTGAGCTGTAAAGAAGCACAGATCACTAGCCAGCCGGATGCAGAAGCCGGAGGCCCGAGGCGAGGAAGGCTACGTTGACCGGAGCTCTAGCCCCCACCCAGCCGCTTACGGCTATGGACGTGTGCGACCGCTGCGGCGCCCAGGCGTACGTCCGAGTCATGCTCCCGAACTCTCTCGAGCTACTGTTTTGCGCGCACCACAGTCGCGAGCACGCCGAAGCGCTCGCGAAGGTGGCCAGCGAGATTCAGGACGAGACCCAGCGGCTCTCGGAACCGTCCAACTGAGGCGTAACCGAGGGCGACAATATCCGCGCGCTCCGAGCGTGCGGGCATAGAACAAGGCAAAGGGGCCGGATCCGAGCAGAAGCTCGGTCCGGCCCCTTGTCTTTCATGCCCTGTTCTTCAGGCACTGTCTTACATGTGCTGTCGTTCAGGCGCTGTGTCGTTCATGCGCTGGCCGCGGCGGTCCTAGTCCAGGTAGTCGCGCAGGACCTGGGACCGGGAGGGGTGCCGCAGCTTGGACATGGTCTTGGACTCGATCTGGCGGATGCGCTCCCGGGTGACCCCGTAGACCTTGCCGATCTCGTCCAGGGTCTTGGGCTGGCCGTCGGTGAGCCCGAACCGCATGGAGACCACACCGGCCTCCCGCTCGGACAGCGTGTCCAGCACCGAGTGCAGCTGCTCCTGCAGCAGCGTGAAGCTGACCGCTTCGCCCGGCTGGATGGCCTCGGAGTCCTCGATCAGGTCACCGAACTCGCTGTCGCCGTCCTCGCCGAGCGGGGTGTGCAGTGAGATCGGCTCCCGGCCGTACTTCTGGACCTCGATGACCTTTTCCGGGGTCATGTCCAGCTCGGCGGCCAGTTCCTCCGGCGTCGGCTCCCGGCCCAGGTCCTGGAGCATCTGCCGCTGGACGCGGGCCAGCTTGTTGATGACCTCGACCATGTGCACCGGGATCCGGATGGTGCGGGCCTGGTCGGCCATGGCCCGGGTGATCGCCTGCCGGATCCACCAGGTGGCGTACGTGGAGAACTTGTAGCCCTTGGTGTAGTCGAACTTCTCGACCGCGCGGATCAGGCCCAGGTTGCCCTCCTGGATCAGGTCCAGGAACAGCATGCCGCGGCCGGTGTAGCGCTTGGCCAGCGAGACGACCAGCCGCAGGTTGGCCTCGAGCAGGTGGTTCTTGGCCCGCCGGCCGTCCTCGGCGATCCACTCCAGGTCGATGCGCTGGTCGGAGGCCAGCCGCAGGTCCTCGGCCAGCTTCTCCTCGGCGAACAGGCCCGCTTCGATCCGCTTGGCCAGCTCAACTTCCTGCTCGGCGTTGAGCAGCGGGACCTTGCCGATCTGCTTGAGGTAGTCCTTGACCGGGTCGGCGGTGGCGCCGGCCACCGCGACCTGGGCCGCGGGCAGGTCGTCATCGTCGTCGCCAAAGACGAACGTCTCGTCGTCGCCATCGGTGGCCGGCTTGGCCGCACCATCCGCGGGGGCGGGCGCCTTGGCGGCGGCACCGCTGGTCGCCGCGGCGACCAGCGGGCTGGGAGCCTTGGTCACTGCCACGGGACCGTCCGGGCTGTCGGCCTCGTCCGGGGTGTCAGACTCGCCCGGGGTGTCAGACTCATCGTCCTCCAGCTCGACTTCGACGACCGAAAGTGACTCGTGGATCTCCGCCTCGTCGACCGACAGCGGGTCGAAGTCGACGTCGTCGCCGAGGTCCCCCGCGTCATCGACGTCCACTACAGCGACCTCCACGACAGCGACGTCCACGACGGCGACGTCGCCGGCCGGAGCGTCGCCCGGGCCGTCACCGTTGCCGTTGACGCGACCGCCGACCACGCCCGCCGGGCCCGGGCCGGAGGGCCCGTTCGCGGGAGCCTGACCTGCCGACGGCCGGGCGCGCTTCCGCGCCGCAGAGTCAGCGCGTACCACCACGGTCACCCCTTCCTTCGCTGGCTAGCAGCATGTACAGCCGCGAAACGCGGCCGGCATGCCGGACTGGCGACCGGTACCGGCGCCATTCCTGCGTGCGTGTTGCGAGAATCGGTTCCTCCCGCGCGGGTCCGGATGCATGCACCGAGCCGGGAAGCAGAACCAGCGTGCGCTGGGGACAGCCATGCGAAACGCGGATGCTGCCCACCTGCCTCCCTACTCACACCACCATAGGTGGCAGCCGAGGATGACTTGTACACGACGGCGCACGAAAACCTGCCTGCGCACGCCTGCACATTTGCGACGCATAGCTCCCGTGCACTATTCCCGGTGTGCCTCATTCGTTGTCTTCCCGCTCGCGTTCAGGGGCGTGCAGCACCAGCACCGTCACGTCGTCGTCCTGCTTGTGGCCCGCGAGCATCGCGTCCACGAGGTAGCTGAGCAACCGCCCCGGGTGGCCCACGACGCTGCTGCGGGCGCGGGCCGCCACCGAGACCAGCTCGTTGAGGCCGGAGTCGAGACCACGGATGCGGTTTTCCACCAGGCCGTCTGAGTACAGCACCGCGGTGCTGCCGGGCGGCAGCCGGAACGGCTGCTCCTGCCGCGGGCTCGGCCAGCCCAGCGGCGTCCCGGCCTCGGCTGTCTCCTCCAGGTACGGATCGGTGTCCAGGCCCAGCCGCAGCACGGGCAGGTGACCGGCGTTGCCCATCAGCCCTTCCCCGGTCTGCGGGTCGATGACCAGGTAGGCAACGGTGGTGACCTGCTCTTCCGGCTCGGTCGCGCTGAACAGCCGGTCCAGGCCGGTCAGCACGGCCGAGGGCCGCGGGTCGGTCAGCGCCAGCGCACGCAGCGCGTTGCGGACCCGGCCCATGCCGGCCGCGGCGGTCAGCCCCTTGCCCATGACGTCGCCGACCGCGATGGCCAGCCGCCCGTCCGGCAGCCGGAAGCTGTCGTACCAGTCGCCGCCGATCTCCATGTTGCGGGCCACCGGCAGGTACCGGGCCTCCATGACCAGTCCAGGCACGATCGGCAGCTGATCGGGGAGCAGGCTGCGCTGCAGCGTCTCCGCGGTGGTGTGCTCCCGCTCGTACATCGCGGCCCGCTCCACCGCCAGCGCGCACTGGCCGGCCAGTGCCTCCAGGAAGACCCGCTCCTCCTCGGTGATCTTGCGCGGACGGCCGAACGAGAACCGCAGCGCGCCCAGCGGCGCGCCCGCGGCCAGCAGCGGCAGCCCGACCCAGGACCGCTCATCCTCGCCCGCGACGATTTCGATCGGGGCGTCCTCCAGCAGCAGGCGCAGGGCGTCGGTGTCCTCGGCCAGCACCGGGCGGCGGGTGGCGATGGCCCGGGTCATCAGGCCCGGGCTGTCCAGCAGGATGTCGCGGGTGGCGGCGGACTGTCCCGGCGGCATGCCGGCCGGGTTGATGACCTGCAGCCGGGCACCGTCCAGCAGCGCCACCGCCGACCGCTGCGCGCCGATCGCGGTCCGGCCGACCTCGGTGATCACCTCGACCACCTGCTCGACGGTGAGCGCCTCGGCCAGCATCGAGGTGGCCTGCTGCAGCCGGGCGGTGCGCAACGCCGCGGCGGACAGCTGCTCGGTGAGCCGGCCGCGCATCTCCTCGGCCTCGCGCTGGCCGGTGACGTCGGTGCTGGCGCCGACCCACTCGACGATCTTGCCGTCCCGCTCGATCGGGACCGCGCGCACGTCGTAGTGCCGGTAGGAGCCGGCCCGGGTGCGGACCCGGTACCGGTCGTCGAACGTCTTGCCGGACTTCACGCAGCCCTGCCAGTCGCGCTCCACCCGGTCCCGGTCCTCGGGATGGACGGCATCCAGCCAGCCCCGGCCCAGGTACTGCTCCGGCATCTGGCCGGTGACCCAGCGCCACTCCGGGCAGTCCTCGATGAGGCCGCCGTCCGCGTCGGCCACCCACACCATCTGGGCGCCGCCCTGGACCAGCGACCGGTACCGCTCCTCGCTGCGCCGGATCGTCTCCTCGAAGTGGGGGTGGCCCGCCACGTCGGCCACGATCAGCACCACACCGCTGACCTTCCCCTGCTGATCGTGGCAGGGGAACCAGGACAGGGCCCGGCCCGCGTCCGGCTCGGACTCGAAGACCGGCTGGCCGTCGGCCAGCACCCGCCGGGCCGCGGACTCGGCCCGGGCGGCAAAGTCAGCCGGCCACATTTCGGCCGGAGATCGCCCGATATGCTCGTCTGGGTCGTGATCGTGCATCCGGGCCAGCGTCTGATTGATCCGCCGGAAGCGAAAGTCGGGACCGAGCAAGGTGAAGCCCACCGGGGCCTCGCGCAGCAGCGTGTCGAGCAGCGCGGCGTCAGCGGTGTCCAGCTCAGACGGGCGCGGCAACGGCACGGAGGCGTCCGGCCCGTCCACCGGGCCGGCGATATCTGGGCTCATGATGTCTGGACTCACCGCGGGCACCGGTGCCTCATGCACCGACCTGCCATCGGCGGCTCCTCCCTGCTCCCTCTACGCCTACCGCGCGGTCCGCACCGGCCTGCGCTCATTGGACGCGGTCACGGCGAGCGGGGTTGGCACCCGTGCCGCGGCCGTTTGCTCTATCGTCCCTGGACGGCCGCCAGTGTGGGCGGCATTCGCAGCAGTTATTCAGACAAGCGTGCCACATTCCCGGCACCGTTGTGGCCAGGTGGCGATACCTGGTGCCGGTGAAGACTACGTGACGGCGCAGGACACAACGGGCAGCTCGCTTTCCCGTCTGACCAGGGAGCTTGCGCTTTCGTTCCGGGCTTTCGGCACAACACGCCGATTCTGCCCGAAACTACAGTGGGCATTGCACCGTAGCGTAGCGTCCACATGAATAGATCTGAGAGGCTATCAAGGTGAGTCCGCAGAGCCGACGCAGACAAGATCCAGGCGGAGGCAGCGGCGGCCCGCAACGTGCCACGGCGACCGCCCCGCCCCCGAACGCGCTCTTTGACGAGCTTCTCCGCGCCGCACGTGAGCTGCTGGCCGTACGCAGCCCGCTGGATGCGGAGTTGATGGTCAGCGAACTGCTCGGCACCTGGTGGGGGCAGCGCAGCGACAGCGCGCCCGGCTCCGACGTCGAGCGGCTGGTGGGCGAGGGCCTGGTCGACTACGCCGCCCGCCGCAGCAGCCCGGCCGCGCTGGCCCTGCTGTCCGGCATCGCCTGCCTGGGCACGCCGCGGCAGGCGTCGAAGGCCGAAGAGGCGGCGCTGGAGCTGATGGAGCGGGGCGTGCGCAGCCCCAACTGGGCCCAGCACCTGGGCGCGGTGACCGGCTCGGACTGCTACGTCAACAGCGACGCCTACGGCGACACCGACGAGGTGGTCTGCTTCTTCAGCTACGACGGCACCGAACCGCACGCGCTGGTCCTGGTGGTGGACTACAACGCGGAGGGGATGATCAGGGACGGCTGGGTCACGTCCCAGGTGACCAAGCTGCTGGACCTGTGCCGCAAGCCACCGGGCGACGACGACCGCGGCTTCAAGCCACTGGACCCGCCCGTGGCGCGGCGGCTGCTGGAAGCGGCCCTGGCCGAGACCGACGCGGCAGAAAATCCGCCGGTCAGCGAGTCGTTCCCGTCGTACCACGCCTTCATCCGGGCCCGGATCCGGGCGCTGCCGCCGTCCCGGGGCCCCGCTGGCCCGGTCGCGCCGGGCGGCAGCACGAGCAAGCGGCGGCCGTGGGGCAGGGACCGGCGGGCCATGCTGGCGGCGGAGTTCCTCGCTTCGGACGAGGCCGAGGACCTGTCCGACCGCAGTTCGGCCAGCCATTGCGCCGACCGGATCATCGACTACGGCTGCGATCAGGACTTCGGCCGCCCGCTGCGGATGAGCCCGGTCAAGGTAGAGACGTTCCTGATCAACTGGCTGCCGCGCAAGGTCATGCTGTCCGCGCCCGAGCAGGAGGCCATGCCGCACGTGCTGCTGGCCTGGGTGCGCTGGGCCGGCCGCCGCCGCGGCCAGGGCGAACGAGAGGTCGCCGACACCCTCGACGCCGTGTTCAACGTGATGGGCGCGTTCACTCGCGCCTACCGCGACCCGGCCGAGTTCGGCCTGGACTCGGCGCTGGTGGCGCGGCTGCTGCCGGACGGCGACCTGGAGGCGCTGCCCCGGCGCGCGTTCGCGTTCCCGATGCTGCACGGCCGGGTGGGCGGGACCGATCTGTCCGCGCTGGACCCAGCGGACGTCGACGGCCGACGGGCGCTCCTGGCCGGCGCGCACGAAGCTGAAGCCGGGGGCACCGGTGCCGAACCGGCCGACGGACAGCACCTGGAACAGCACCTGGACCTCGCGGACCGGCTGTGGCGCGGTGAGCCGCCCAGCCTGTGGGCCGCTGCTCAGCGGTTCCTGGACGCGGACCAGGACCGGCACGCGGTGCTGCACGTGCTGATGGACGCGATCCAGGCGGCCGGAGACAACCGGGGCTCGCTCGACGCCGCCCTGCGGGAGCTGGGCCCGGAGCCCGACGAGTGACCACCGGGTCGCCGGCCACCGGGTCGATGGCCGCCAGGCCGTCGACCCCGGGGCCGTCGGCCGTCGACCTCAACGCCGATCTGGGCGAGGGGTTCGGGGCCTGGCGTCTGGGTGACGACGAGGCCCTGCTGACCGTAGTGACCAGCGCCAACATCGCCTGCGGGTTCCACGCGGGTGACCCGTTGATCCTGCGCCGGTGCTGCGCGGCCGCGGTCGCCCGCGGGGTGGCCATCGGAGCCCAGGTGTCCTACCGCGACCTGGCCGGGTTCGGGCGGCGGGAGATGGACGTGCCGCCGGACGAGCTGGCCGCCGAGGTGCTGTACCAGCTGGCCGCGCTGGACGGGATCGCCCGGACTGAGGGCGGCCGGGTGCGCTACGTCAAGCCGCACGGCGCCCTGTACAACCGGATCGCCCGGGACCCGGTACAGGCGCAGGCAGTGGCGGCCGCCGTGGCCGCGTACGACCGGACGCTGCCGCTGCTGACGCTGCCCGGCAGCGTCGCGGCGCAGGCCGCCGCCGACGCCGGGCTACGGGCCGCGGCCGAGGCGTTCGCCGACCGGGCCTACACCGCCGAGGGCACGCTGGTGTCCCGCCGGGAGCCGGGGTCGGTGCTGACCGATCCGGCCGAGGTGGCCGCGCGCGCGGTCACCATGGCCACCCGCGGCCGGGTCCTGTCGGCCGACGGCCAGGAGGTCACGGTCCGGCCCGAGTCGATCTGCGTACACGGGGACACCCCCGGGGCGGTGGAGCTGGCCCGGTCGGTCCGCCGCGGCCTGGAGACGGCCGGCGTGCGGATCGCATCGTTCACGTGAGCGTACGGGCGGCCGGCGATGCCGCGCTGCTGGTTGAGGCCGGAGCCGAGCCGGGCGCCGCGGCCCGGCTGCGGGCCGTAATCCTGGGGCAGAATTTTCCGGGCATCGCGGACGTCATCCCGGGCGCGGAGACAGTTTTGGTCATCTTCGAACCGGGGAGGGTGGGACTCCAGGGGCTGGCGGGGCGGCTGCGTGCGTTGGTGGCTGATGGGGTCGATGGGGTCAGTGAGAGGCAAGGGGCGGGTGAAGGCGGGGTTATTGAAATCCCGGTCGTGTACGACGGGCCGGATCTGGACGAGGTGGCCGGGCTCACCGGGCTGAGCCGGGAACAGGTCATCGAGCGGCACGCGGCGGCCGAGTACCTGGTCGGCTGGCTGGGCTTCTCCCCCGGCTTCGGCTACCTGACCGGGCTGGACCCGGAGCTGCACGTGCCGCGCCGGGACTCCCCCCGCACCTCGGTGCCGGCCGGTTCGGTGGCCATCGCGGGCCCGCTGGCGGCCGTCTACCCGTCGGCGTCACCGGGTGGGTGGCGGCTGCTGGGGCGGACCGCGGCCCGGCTGTGGGACGACCGCCGCGAGCCGCCGGCGGTGCTGGCGCCGGGCCGCCGGGTCCGGTTCCGGCCAGTGGACGAGCTGGGCGATCCGGGCGACCTGTTCCCGCCTGGCACCCGGGTCAGCGACGCACCGGAATCAGCCACGGAGCGGTTCATCGAGGTGGTGCGGCCGGGCCCGTTCGCGATCGTGACCGACCTCGGCCGTCCCGGCTACGGCCACCTGGGCGTGCCGCGTTCCGGTGCCGCCGACCCGGACAGCCTGCGGCTGGCCAATCGGCTGGTGGGCAACCCCGAGGACGCCGCCGCCGTGGAGCTGACCCTGGGCGGAGCCACGCTGCGGTTCGCCGGCCCGGCCGACAGCGCCCCGGCCTGGATCGCGGTGACCGGCGCGGGTACCCCGGTCCGGCTCAGCCCGGCCCCGGAGGCGGCGCTGGCCGACGACAGTGGGCTGGGGGTGCCGTTCGCCGTGCCGAACGGGGCCACGCTGACGCTGGGGACGCCAGCCACGGCGGTGCGCAGCTATCTGGCTGTCCGGGGCGGCGTGGCGGTTGCCCCGGTGCTGGGCAGCCGTTCGGCGGACACACTGTCCGGGCTCGGGCCGTCGCCGCTGCACGCCGGGGATCGGCTGCCCGTGGGCGGCACGGAAGCCTGCGGGCCGATCGTGGCCGACGTCGCGCCGCGGGCGGCCGGGTCGCTGGCTCCTGGGTCCCTGGCGCGTGGGTCACTGGGGGGCGGGTCACTGGCGGGCGGACCCGAGCCGGCCGAGCTGCGGGTGGTGGCCGGCCCGCGGGACGACTGGTTCGCCCCGGCGGCGATGGACCGGCTGCGCGCCGCCGTGTACGAGGTGACCAGCGACAGCAACCGGTCCGGGCTGCGTCTGTCCGGCCCGGACCTGCCTCGGGCCCGCCGGGATGAGCTGCCGAGCGAGGGCATGCCGTTGGGCGCGCTGCAGGTACCGCCCAGCGGCCAGCCCATCCTGTTCCTGGCCGACCATCCGGTCACCGGCGGCTACCCGGTCATCGCCGTGGTGGCCGGGGCCGACGTCGCCCGGGCCGCCCAGTTGCGCCCGGGCGACACGATCCGGTTCCGGCTGATCCCGTCGCCGCTCGGCTGAGCGGGGTCTCACTCAATATCGTGTGCAAAAACTGTCGCCCTGATGACAGTTTTCGCACACGGTAACGAGGGCGCCGCGGGGAACCCGGAGCGGAGAGGCCCATGAGGCGGGTGGGACGCCCGGGGCTGGGTGGGAGCCGGGGCGGAGGGACGCCTGGGGCTGGGTGGGGTGGCGAGGCGCGGCCGGGGTGGGGCCTTGAGCGACGTGAGCACGTCATTAAAAAATGAGATGACGCGGGGTCCGGAGCGGCCTAGAAGAAGTCGGCGGCGTAGTCGCCTGCGAGCTCCTGGTAGGCGGCGCGGATGTCGTCGGCGGTGACCGTGGTCAGGTCCTCGGCCGTGGCGGTCTCACCCAGGCGCACGACGCGGACGTCGCGGTGGGCGCAGGCTCGTTCGAACAGAGAGCGGGCGAACCGGCCGTTGCCCAGCTCGTCGATGCGGTGGTCACGGCCGGCATGCTCGAAGATCCGCTCGAGCATGTCCTCGGCGTCCAGGTCGAAGCTGTCGCCGGCTTGCTGGCTGAGCAGGCCGGTGATCCGGACCAGGTCGTCCGGGGTGTAGCTGGGGAACTCGATCCGGGTGCTGAACCGGGACGAGAGTCCGGGGTTGCTGCGCAGGAACCGGTCCATGTCCGCGGGGTAGCCGGCCAGCACGATGACCAGCCGGTCGCGGTCGTCCTCGGCCCGCTTGAGCAGCGTCTGCACGGCCTCGTTGCCGAAGGCGTCGCCGCCGGAGTAGCCCTCGTTGTGCAGCGAGTACGCCTCGTCGACGAACAGCACGCCACCCAGGGCCGAGTCGACCAGCTTGCTGGTCTTGATCGCGGTCGCCCCGAGGTGCTCGCCGACCAGGTCACCGCGCTGCGCCTCGACCACCTCGGGCCGGACCAGCAGACCCTGGGCCGCGAAGATGCGCCCGAGGATGCGGGCCACCGTGGTCTTGCCGGTACCGGGCGGCCCCAGGAACACGAAGTGCCGGGTCGGCGGCTGGCTGATCAGGCCGCGGCCGCCGCGCATCTTGGCCACCTCGAGCTGGGCCGCGATCGCCCGGACCTGCGCCTTGACCGGCTCCAGGCCGATCAGCTGAGTCAGCTCGGCCAGCGCGCTCTCCACCGTGGGCGTGTCCGTGTAACCCCGCAGCCGCGAGGTCAGCTCGGCGAAGGCCCGATGCAGGTCACCCGCTTCGATCGTGACCAGGTCCTCGGGACCGGGCTCGGTGCCGCCGGTCATGACCCGGACGTCACGGGCCTGCCCGGCCTTCTCCAGCAGCGACCGGATGAACCGGCCGTTGCCCAGCTCGTCGGTGAGCCGGCGGCGGCCGACGTCCTCCAGCATCCGCCAGAGCGCGGGCCGGGCGTCGATGTCCAGGTTCTCGCTGCGTCGTTCGAGCACCGACTCGGCCAGGGCCAGCAGCTCGGCCGGGGCGTAGCTGGAGAACTTGATCCGGGTGGCGAAGCGGGAGGCCAGGCCGGGGTTGGTGCCGAGGAACTTCTCCGTCTGCTCCTCGTAGCCAGCCAGGATGATGATCAGGTTCTCCCGGTCATCCTCGGCCCGCTTGAGCAGCGTCTGCACGGCCTCGATGCCGAACCGGTCACTCTGCCCGTCACCCTCATTGACCAGGCTGTAGGCCTCGTCGATGAACAGCACGCCGCCCAGGGCCGAGTCGACCAGCTCGTTGGTCTTGATCGCGGTCGCGCCCAGGTACTCCCCCACCAGGTCGGCGCGGTGCGCCTCGATCACGGTCGGCTTGTCCAGCAGGCCGAAGGCGTAGAAGATCTTGGCCACGACCCGGGCCACGGTGGTCTTGCCGGTGCCCGGGGGGCCGAGGAACACGAAGTGCCGCATCGGCTTGTCGGTCACCACGCCGGCCATGGCGCGGCGCCGGGCGGCCTCGATCGAGGCGGCGATCGACCGGACCTGCTCCTTGACCGGGGCCAGCCCGATCATGCGGTCCAGCTCGGCCATGGCCTCGGCCACGGAGATGTCCGGCAGCGGCTCGGGCATGGTCTGCTCGCGGCCGCCGGGGTCGAGGTGCGTGGCCGCGGCGGCCTGGGCGCGGACGCCGTAGCCCCCGTGCGGCATCCCGGGACCGGGCCCACCCATCCCGGGCGGCGGCCCAGCGCCGGGGCGGCCGTTCTCCGCGCCGTACAGGTGGGCCTCCTGCGACCCCTTGGCCAGCCGCCAGACCAGCACGATGCAGGCGATGACCCAGGCGGCGGCGATGCCGATGAACGGCTGGCTGGGCCAGCCGCGCAGCGCGGCCACCCCGACCGGGATGGACCAGACCAGGGCCCAGGCCACCGTGCGGCAGGGCACTTGCCAGCGGGCCAGCGGGCCGATGTGCGCCCCCGCGGCGATCACGAACGGCAGCAGGAGCAGCAGGAAGAACCAGGAGCCCTGGGTGCGGCCGGCCACCGCGCCCACCACCCCCCACAGGGCGACGGCCAGCGAGGCCAGCACGGTACGACGGCCTTTGATCACCGCGTAGACGCCGTAGGCCATGCCGGCCAGCAGCAGAATCCCGGCCTCCGGGCCAGACAGAATTATGGCCAGGACGACGAGACCGATTTTCAGCGGCAGCGGAGCTTGCCGGAAGACGCCAAATACGCGGGCGAGCCGATTGGGAACGGCTGGCGCCGCGGACTGCGCTCTGTCGTTTGGCAGCATCTCGCTTCCTCGCACCTGGTCCCCTGTATAGCGCATACCCGCCGTCCTCGTCAGCACACGGCCGGACACGGCGGGTGAGGTTGCTTCTCCGTACTTGCACTTTCAGTTAGGGACGGGGCCGCAGCTGCACCCCCATGATGGACCACCGCTCGGCGGGGCCGTCAAGTCTGACTTACGGAGCGCCATTAAAGATCTTGCCGAATGGGTTTATCCGGCCCGATTCAGACCGGGCGAGATCGATTCAGACGGGGCGGGCGAGATCGATTTCGTCCCGCAGGGGAATTCCGTAATCGCCAATCCTCGGAATTTCCGGCCATTGCGCCCGGGCCCGGTCGACCGCGCCCGGCCGCAGCGCCACCAGGCGCAGCCCGCGCCGCTGGTAGAAGCGGATCGCGTCGAGGTTGTCGTTGGTCGTGGTGAGGTGAATCTCCTGGCAGCGTCGCTGCCGGGCCTCGGCCGCGACCGCTTCCATCAGCAGCGTGCCGACGCCGGCCCGCCGTTCCAGCGCGTTGAGCGTGACCACCTCGAGCACGCTGCCGTCGGTCTGGAAGGTGAGCAGGCCGACCACCCGGCTGCCGCGCTCGGCGATCAGTCCCGGCAGGTCGGCCGGCCGGTACACGGTCTGGTGCACGACCTGGAGGGCGGAGCCCCAGAGCTCCAGCATGAGCCAGGCGATCATCGGGCGGTCGCCATCGCCGACGGGCCTGACCCGGATCTCCGGCTGCTGCACCTCGCCATTATGCCGGGGATTACGGTCCGGGACCGGGTATGTCTGTGACCTATGTGACTGTTGTTCGCTTTTGCGCCGTGCCGGGCCGGCGCCGCGCCGTCGACGGTGGGTGGTGTGGCATCGTTACCCCGGAGCACACCCACGACGAATACGCCCCGCACGCAGGGGTACGGGAGGCGTCATGACATCCCAGAGTTCAGACTCCGCGTCCGACCCCGAGCAGGAGTTCCACCGGGACCGGCGTGAGCACGGTGGCGCGTCGCCGCGCCTCGACGACGACAAGCTGGCGCACGAGGCGGAAGAGGAGCGCGTCGACGCCGGCCTCGACCCGTACGACCCGGCTGAGGTCCCGTCGGCGACCGACACCGAGCCGCTCGACACCGACGTTCGTGACACCGAGCAGTACCAGGAGGAGCGGGCCGAGATCCGGCGCGAGGAAGACAAGGACGAGATCCTCATCGAGGGGGAACGGCAGCAGTTCCCGCCCAGCCACTACGAGCCCTAGGCGGGCTAAGGCTCGGGGTCGGAGATGTCGGCCACGGTGGCGCCGAAGGCTTGCAGCGCCTGGTCGGCGTCGACGGCCAGGGCCAGGCCGTGCTCCCCCGCGCCGAGCGTGATCTCGCGGCCGCGGACCCGCTCGTCGGCGATGACCGGCCAGGCCGTGGTGGCCCCGAACGGGGTGATCGTGCCGCGCTCGTAGCCGGTCGCCTGCCGGGCCACCTCGGCGCTGGGCATGGACAGGCGGCTGACCCCGAGCAGCTTGCGCAGCTTGGGCCACGAGATCGTGCGGCCCCCCGGGACCAGGACGAACACGAAGTCGTCGTCGGCCCGCCGGACGACCAGGGTCTTCACCACGTCGGCGGGCGTCACCCCGCGCACCTGGGCCGCCTCGGCCAGGCTGGCGACCGGGCCGTGCCGGATCACCCGATGGGAGACGCCGGAGGCTTCGGCGGCTGGCAACGCGGGATTGGGCACCGCTTTATTATCGCTGGCCTCGGTCTCTGGGCTGGCTCCGGCCCCCACTCATCCTGAAACCCTGCATATGGTCTCCGCAGCTCGTCGGCGCTCTCTCCTGGCCGGCCGCCGATCACTGAGACCGCGGCTGGCGACGGGTCAGACGTGGATCACGGCGATGCGCTGGCCCTTGGGGCGGCCGGGTTCTTCCACCAGACGGCTCAGATCGTCCGGGTCGCTGGTCAGCAGCACCGCCGGGCGCTCGGTCAGCAGCGCGGTCGCCGCCACGACGGCGTCGATGGCGCAGCGATGGCCGGAAAGACCGTGGCCCCGAGCAGTTCGCCCGCCCGGCGGCCGATCTCCGGGGTCACCGGCACCACGATGATCCTGCCAGGACACGATGCACCGCCACGTCGCGTGAGCTGCCCCGGAGGGCCTCGGCCAGCGTGATCGCGCTGACCACGACCCGGGCACCCCGCTCCCGGCGCTTTCCACATAGGCGCAGGCCCGGCCGTCACCGGCAGCGAGCTTCGAGAGCCCGTCGCAGTCCAGATCAGGGTCCCGGCCACGGCGACCTGCGGCCTATTCGCCCTCGCCACGCGCCCGGCCTCTGCCGGCTGCCTCGGGTACCGGGCCGTGCTCGGCGGTGAGCAGGCCGAAGTCGGCGATCGGTCTCTGGGCTGTGGCCTCGGTCTCTGGGCTGGCTTCCAGGCCCACGCCCACGGCTCGGTCAGTCCTCCGGCATGGACACGCTGACCTTGCGCGCCGCCCCGGAGTGCTTCAGCTCCGCGATCACGTTGCCGAACATGATGTCGGGTCGGTAGGCCGCTCCACCGGCTCGCTCCTCGGCGCCCAGCATCTCCAGCAGGCCGATGGCCGGATGCTGTCGCTGGGCTGCGATCTGGAGACGAGGAGAGCCTCGGCAGCGTGCTGGAACTCAGGCGACCGCTCGCGTACGCCAGCAGACGGCCAGCTCGCAGTCCGTGCTCGTCAAGTAACGCATCAACCTGCTTCGCTGCAAGTCACCAGCTCACTAAGCCTCTCGGCGTCATCTCATCATGCTACCAGCGTAGCAAGATCTACAGCTAATTAATTAGTAGCCATGTATTTAGTATCTATGTACTGTAAGTGGCATGAGCGCTGAGCCTACGCCGGGGTACCTGGTCTGGCGGCTGTCGATGAAGTGGCGGGTCGCGGTGGACCGGGCCGTGGCGCCGCTGGGGCTCACGCACGCGCAGTACGTCCTGCTGGCCTCGCTGTCCGGCATGGAGCAAGACGGACGGCGGCCGACTCAGCGTGAGCTGGCCGACCACACCGGGCTGGAGCCGCTGTACACGTCCAAGCTGGCCCGGGCCCTCGACGCCGGCGGGCTGATCCGGCGCGACCGCGACCCGGTGGACACCCGGGCCATCCGGCTGGCGCTCACCGATCGCGGACGTGAGGTCGTGCAGCCCGCCATCACCGAGGTCAGCAAGCTGCTCGACCGGCTGATGACCCCGCTGGGCGGCCGCGGCGACCCGCGGGCGGAAGCCTTCGTCCGGGACCTGGCCACCCTGCTCGACGCACCCCTCGATATTTAAAGGAGACTCACATGCCCGGGGTCATGACACTGGATTCCACCATCCACTACGAGGAGTCAGGAAGCGGCACACCGATCGTTTTCCTGCACGGCAACCCGGCTTCGTCCCACATCTGGCGCGAGGTCCTGCCCCGGACGGGGCCGGGACGGCTGCTCGCGCCGGACCTCATCGGCATGGGGCGCTCCGGCAAGCCCGACATCGCCTACAGCTTCGACGACCATGCCCGTTACCTGGACGCCTGGTTCGACCATCTGGGGCTGGACCGCGTCGTGCTGGTCGGCCACGACTGGGGCGGGGCGCTCGCGTTCGACTGGGCCACCCGTCACCCGGAGCGAGTCCGCGGCCTCGCCTTTGCCGAAAGCATCGTCAAGCCGATGGGCTGGGACGAGGTATCACCGCAGGCGCGGGCGCGGACCGAGAAGATCCGCAGCCCCGAGGGCGAGAACCTCTATCTCGACCAGGACCTGTTCGTCCGGCAGGCGTTCACCGGCGGCGTGCTCACTCCGGTCAGCGAACAGGACCTGAAGGAGTACCTGGCGCCCTACCCCACCCGCGACAGCCGCCGGCCGCTGCTGGCCTGGGCTAGGCAGTTGCCGCTGGGCGGTGAACCGGCCGGGCTCATCACGCGGATCGAGGCTTACGACGCCTGGCTCGCGGCCAGCCCGCAGGTGCCCAAGCTGCTGATGACCTTCGAGGGCTCACCGACGCTGCTCGTCTCGGCGGCCGTGGCGGACTGGTGCGACAGCCACATCGCCGCGCTGGAGGTCATCCCTTGCGGCCAAGCCGGGCACCACGCGCCCGAGGACCGGCCGGCCGAGATCGCCGCCGCGCTCTCGGCCTGGGCCGACCGTCACGGTCTGCGCTGAGCCCGGAGCCCTGTCCGGCTGACGCGCGGAGGGGCGCGGCTGGGCGAGTGGCCGGGCAGGCGGGCGCGATCAGACTCGGCCTGCGTCCTGCCACACGTAGAAGACCGTCTGGCCGGAGCGCACCTTCGCGGCCAGCCGGTACCCGGCGGCGGGCAGCTCAAGGGTGATCGCATAGTCCACCGCGGGTGTCTGGGTGAAGCTGAGGATCACCACCGAGAAGTAGTGCCGCGTGATCGCCTGCTGGTAGTACTCCGGAGTGCCGGTCTCGGTGTTCGACCACTGCCGCCAGGTCGTGTCGGGCAGGTAGTACTGAAGGACGTAGGTGGTCTCCACGAGAAAGTGCCCGCCATGGGCCGTCATCGGCCGGACGACCTTGACCAGGCCGGTCACGTCCGGCCAGTTGATCATGGCGTCGGCCTGGGCCGTGCCCACTGAGGTGACCGGGATCAGGGCGGTGAGCAGGACCGCCAGCACCACCGGCCGCCGGGACAGACTGCTCAGCAGGTACCCGGCCGCGATCGCGGCGAACCAGGCCCCGAAGTCGACGTGCTTGCTCAGCGACGTCGCGGTCTGAAGGCGCGCCTGGTCGGCCGGTGCCAGCAGCGCCGAGAGCGCGAGCACGGCCAGGAGCAACGCCTGCGGCCACCGCCGGCGCACCGCGCAGACGACCACCGCGATGACGGCCGGGACCAGCACGACGGCGGACCACGACCACGCATCGGCCAGCACCAGGGCGGCGGGGTCGGTGCCGTGCGCACGCCCGGTCGTGGTCATGCGGATCCCGGTGAGATAGCCGGGCCCACCCAGGGCGAGCAGTACGGCCAGGACCGCCGCCGCGGAGCCCGCGAGCCAGGCCGCACGCTGGCAAGCTACCTTCCACCCGGCGTCCGGCCACGAGCTCAAGATCGTGACGCCGAGGACCGTGGGGTCGTAGAGCACCGTGGCGTACTTCGTCGCGTTGGCCAGGGCCAGGAGGATCCCGGCCGCGACCATCCGCCGGATCGCATGCTGACCGCTCCGGGCTCCGGCGGCACACCAGGTCGCCATGGCCAGGAGCAGCAACGCCGGAGCGTCGTAGGTGGCGTACGAGCCCAGGTGCAACGTCGGCGCGAGCGCGGCGAACAGCGCGGCGGCGAAGAAGGAGATGCGCCGGTCCTCGAACAACCGGTTCGCCGTGGCCCAGACGAACGCGGTCACGCCGAGCATGCAGACCAGGGACAGCAGCCGGGCCGCGGCCAGCCCGCCCAGGCCGTCGGCGATGGCCCCGATCGGCGGGTAGATGACCGGAGCGCCGGAAAACCAGGTGAGGTAGGCCGGAATCCGGGTGCCGTGCCACCAGTGCGACCACTCAAGATGCCCGGCCGACAGGTACAGCGCCTCGTCCCCGAACGCGGTCCTGGCCCGGACCATGCTGGCCGAGAGCGCCGCCTGGACGGCCAGCACGGCCAGCAGCGGCCATGACCTCCGCACCGCCCGCCCCATTCGCACCCCCCGACGGTAGGTGCGGTCTGCTACCGGATCGGGGTGTTTGAGCATCCTTTCAGCCAGTCCTCGCCCGGCCCACAGGCCGCCGGTGGCGTCGGGCCGGGCCGGTCAGGACAGCAGTTCGACCTGCACCGAGGGATAGCGGGCAGCCAGCTTACGGTCGAGAGTTATGAGTGTCGCGTCGCTGACCTGGGCAAAGGCGGCCAGGTAATCGTCGGTCCATAGCTTGTGACTCTGGTCAGCACGGGCCGAGAGCGCACGCCAGACCGCGTCCAATTCCGCTGGCTCATCGGCCCAGAGCACGCGCTCGTCAGCCCAGAGCTGATCGTAGGTTCGCCACGCCTGACTGCGATCGATGGCATCGTCGCCCATGATGGCGGGGTTGGACAGCAGCCGCAGTAGCCCCATCTGCGTGACCCGGCAGAAGACGATATCGTCCGTCTCCTTACCGAACCAGTCCGCGGCGACCGGATGGTGAACATGCCGTCCCCAGACGGCGGCCAGCCAGACACCGACGTCGACCAGCTTCACTGGGCGGCGTGCCTCTCAACGTCCTCGGCATCGAACGCCTCCGCGATGTCCTCGTTGGTAACCAGGACGGTCGGCGCGGCGTCACGCGCAATCAGCGGCAGGGTCACGCGCCCCGCCTTCCCTCTAGGTGTGGCGGGGAGGCCAACCTCGTGCGCTACCGCCCGGCTGACGAGGTCCTTGAGGCTCTCACCGCGCTCGGCGGCACGCGCCTTCGCCGCCCGCATCAGGGTGGGAGGTATGTCAATCGTGGTGCGCATAAAAGCATATTAGCAGGACTTCGCCGAGATGCGTGCCAGCGGCACCCCCGCGCGCCAAGCCGCCGGTGGGCACAGCTTGTTGCATCAAATGCGACAACGAGCGGCGGCTGTATAACGCCAGGAGGAGCATGGCCTCTCGGCCATGCCCCTCCTGAGCTGGTAAAACTTGGTGCTAGCGGTGCCTGGGTCAGCTGCAGCCACTGGTGGAGCCGCAGCCTTCGCAGACGTAGCAACTGCCGGCGGGACGCATCTTGGTGCCGCAGGTGAGGCAGAGCGGAGCGTCGGCGGTGCGGCCCTGGTGGGACTCGATCAGCTCGGTGGTGGTGTGCGCGCCGCTCGGGGCTGGGGTGGCCAGCTGGAGCGGAGCGTCGTGACCCTCGTGGCCGTCGTGACCCTCGCGGGCGTTGTGCACCGGCTGCTCGACCGGAGCGGACTGGGCCAGGGCCTCCGGGTCCACGTCCTCCGGCTCGGTGAGCAGGCTCGGGTCCTCACCGGCGAGCTGGGCGCTGCGCTCGGCGGCAGACAGGATGCTCATCTCGGCCCGCTCGTCGTAGGGCAGGTTGTCCAGGGCCAGGCGCCGGAAGATGTAGTCCATCACCGAGCTGGCGATCCGGACGTCCGGGTCGTCGGTCAGGCCGGCCGGCTCGAACCGCATGTTGGTGAACTTGCCCACGTACGACTCGAGCGGGATGCCGTACTGCAGGCCGACCGAGATCGCGATCGAGAAGGCGTCCATCACGCCGGCCAGGGTCGAGCCCTGCTTGCCGAGCTTGAGGAACACCTCGCCCACGCCGTCGTCCGGGTACTTGGAGACGGTCATGTAGCCCTCGGCGCCAGCCACCGAGAACTTGGTCACCGTGGCCGGGCGCTGCCGGGGCAGCTTGCGACGGACCGGCCGGTGCGCTTCGACCGGCCCGGTCGCGGCCACCTCGGCCGACGGGCTCGCCTGGGCGGTCTTGCTCTTGGAGGCGGACAGCGGCTGGCCGACCTTGCAGTTGTCGCGGTAGATGGCCAGCGCCTTGAGCCCGAGCTTCCAGCCCTCGAAGTAGATCTTCTCGATGTCCTCGACCGTCGCGCTCTCGGGCATGTTGACGGTCTTGCTGATGGCGCCGGACAGGTGCGGCTGGACCGCGGCCATCATCCGGACGTGGCCCATCGGGCTGATGGCCCGCTCCCCCATCGCGCAGTCGAACACCTCGTAGTGCTCCGGCCGCAGGCCGGGGGCGTCCACGACGTGGCCGTGCTCGGCGATGTACTCGGTGATCGCCTCGATCTGCTCGCCCTGGTAGCCGAGGTTCTTCAGGGCCCGCGGCACGGTCTGGTTGACGATCTGCATGGAGCCGCCGCCGACCAGCTTCTTGAACTTGACCAGAGCCAGGTCGGGCTCGACGCCGGTGGTGTCGCAGTCCATCATCAGGCCGATGGTGCCGGTCGGCGCGAGCAGGCTGGCCTGAGCGTTGCGGTAGCCGTTGGCCTCGCCCAGACGCAGCGCCTCCTGCCAGACGGCCGACGCGGCGCCCACCAGCTCGCGGTCCATCGCGCCGACCATCCGCACCCGGTCGGTGGCGTCGGCGTGCTTGCGCATGACCCGCTTGTGCGCGGTCGCGTTGCGCTCGTAGCCGTCGTAGGGACCGACCACGGCGGCCAGCTCGGCGGAGCGCTTGTAGGCGGTGCCGGTCATGAGCGCCGTGATCGCCCCGGCGATGGCCCGGCCGTCCTCGGAGTCGTAGGCGTGCCCGGTCGCCATCAGCAGCGCGCCCAGGTTGGCGTAACCGATGCCGAGCTGACGGTAGGCCCGGGTGGTCTCGCCGATCTTCTCGGTCGGGAAGTCCGCGAACGAGATCGAGATGTCCATCGCGGTGATGATCAGCTCGGACATCTTGCGGAAGCGCTCCACGTCGAACGTGTCGTCCGGGCGCAGGAACTTCAGCAGGTTGATGCTGGCCAGGTTGCAGGATGAGTTGTCCAGGTGGACGTACTCCGAGCACGGATTGCTGGCGGTGATCCGGCCCGACTCGGGGCAGGTGTGCCAGTCGTTGATCGTGCCGTCGTACTGGATGCCAGGGTCGGCGCACTCCCACGCGGCGTGGGCGATCTTGCGCAGCAGGCCCTTGGCCCCGACCTTGCTGATCACCTCGCCGGTGCGGCGGCCGAGCAGGTCGAAGTCGCGGTCGTCCTCGACGGCCCGCATGAACTCGTCGGACACCCGGACCGAGTTGTTGGCGTTCTGGTACTGGACGCTGACGATGTCCTTGCCGCCGAGGTCCATGTCGAACCCGGCGTCGCGGAGCGCCCGGACCTTCTCTTCCTCGCGCGCCTTGGTCTCGACGAACTCTTCGATGTCGGGGTGGTCGACGTCGAGGACGACCATCTTGGCCGCCCGCCGGGTGGCGCCGCCAGACTTGATCGTGCCCGCCGACGCATCCGCGCCGCGCATGAACGAGACCGGGCCGCTGGCTGTGCCGCCCGAGGTCAGCAGCTCCTTGCTGGAGCGCAGCCGGGACAGGTTCACGCCCGCGCCGGAGCCGCCCTTGAAGATCAGGCCCTCCTCCCGGTACCACTCCAGGATCGAGTCCATGGTGTCGTCCACGGCCAGGATGAAGCAGGCCGAGACCTGCTGCGGCGACGTGGTGCCGACGTTGAACCAGACCGGCGAGTTGAAGCTGAAGATCTGGTGGATGAGGGCGTACTTGAGCTCGTGGTCGAAGACCTCGGCGTCGGCCTCGGTGGCGAAGTAGCCGTGCTGCCGCCCGGCCTCCACGTACACCCCGACCACCCGGTCGACGAGCTGCTTGAGGCTCCACTCGCGCTGCGGGGTCCCCACCGCACCGCGGAAGTACTTGGTGGTCACGATGTTGGCCGCGTTGACCGACCAGAACTCGGGGAACTCCACGCCACGCTGCTCGAAGTTGACCGTGCCGTCGCGCCAGTTCGTCATGACGACGTCGCGCCGTTCCCAGGTCACCTGGTCGTAGGGGTGCACGCCCTTGGTGGTGTTGATCCGGTTGGTCCGGAGTCCCTTGCGCGTGCTCCTGCCCTTCGAAGCAGTGGTCCCGTTCACCGTCTCCGTCATGCCACAAGCCCCCTTCTGCAGCCACCCGGCCGCTCGTGCCGTTTCCGGTCGTTAATCAACTTCGATCGCGCTCGCGTGCCCGCGCCGGCCACCTAGGGGGCCGGCTGCTCCTCGGACTCCCCGCGCGCTGCTTGCTGGCGCTCCTCGCGCAAAGCCTCGATCTCTTTCTCAAAGTCCACGAGCGACTCGAACCCCCGGTAGACGGAGGCGAAGCGCAGGTAAGCCACCTCGTCCAGCTCCCGGAGCGGGCCCAGGATGGCCAGACCCACCTCGTGCGAACCGATCTCGGCGCAGCCTCGGGACCTGACCGTCTCCTCGACCTGCTGGGCCAAGATGGCCAGCTGGTCCTCGTCGACCGGGCGGCCCTGACAGGCGCGGCGCACCCCGCGCACGATCTTGTCCCGGACGAACGGCTCGGTCACCCCACTCCGCTTGGCCACCATCACGGTGACTGTCTCCTGAGTGGTAAAACGCTTCCCGCACTCCGGACATGCCCGGCGGCGGCGGATGGCTACACCGTCGTCAGCCGTACGGCTGTCGATCACGCGGCTGTCCGGATGCCGGCAGAAGGGACAGTGCATGCGATCACCTCCGGTGAGCGAACTGGCGAACGGCGAACCGACTTATACCCAGCCTGTGGACACAAGCTGTGGATAAAACACATCGGTGTAACTACTAGATGTTGTGGTTACGGTAGACCACCGCCCCTAGTGGTCGCAAGCGCAGCCCGCGTGTCGCCAGAAAACCCCGTGCCCATCGGGTCTGCGCGGACCGCCCGGCGTGTCGCCGCAGGCGCCGTCGCCCGGGTCGCTCGGTTGGGACGAGCTATTTCCGCAGGTGCCAAGGGTGGCACGGCCAGCTCGCGACACGCCCGGGATCAGCGGGCGGGTGTCGCGTGATGCCGATTTGGGTGGGACGTGTCAGCCGCGGGGCACCCAGAGCCGCTGACCGACGGTCACGGAGGAGGTGGGCAGGTGGTTGGCCCGCAGGATGCCGGCCACGACGGCCTGCGGGTCGGCGCCGGGGTCGGTGCGCTGGGCGATCGACCAGAGCGTGTCGCCGGGCTGCACGAACACCCGCGAGTCGCCGCCGTGGGCGACAGCCGGGCCGCTGGCCTGCGCGGCGGTGGCCCCGGCCACGACCAGGCCCGCCACCACCAGGGCCGCGGCGACGGCCAGCACGAGGCGGCCGCGACGGGTCAGGCGCACCGTGCGCAGGACCGGGGCCGCGGCGAGGGCTTCGGCGGAGGCGGGCGCCGGGTCAGGAGCGAAGCGGGCCCGGGCCACGCTGGCCAGCCAGGCCTCGTCGGCCGCGGTAGCCAGGCTGAGCTCGGCCGTGGTCGGGCGGGACGCACCCGGCCGGGGCGGCAGGGCGGTGACCGGCGCGCCGGCCCAGGCCGGAGCGGTGGCCGGGGGCGGAGCGGTGGCCCGGGGCGGGAGCGCCCGGCGGTTCTCATCGCCGGAGAAGCTCTGGCCGCCACCGGGGAACGTCCAGTCCCCGTCGGGCAGTACTGCGGTGCGGTCAGGGAAAAGCTGCCGTACCGGCGTGGCACGGCGTGCGCCCCGGCGTGTCGTGGTCCGGTGGTCCCCCGACGGCGGCTGCTCCATGGGAAGAGCACTCATGCCGACCTCCTCTATCAAACGTTCTTTCGATAAGCGGCTGTTCGATCGTATACCTGTTCGATCGAACGAACCTACGACATCTTTGTACCGGGCGGGTCTGACAATTTGCCGACACGTCGAACAGATGTTTGAGCTCGGGGGGCGCAACGGTTACTCTCGGCTTCAGATAGGCAATAACCGGATTGGAAGGTCGACTGATGGACAACGGCAGTACGGACAACGCCGCCACGGGTGCCGGCGACGCGCCGCGGCCGAAGGGAAAACCCGGGCGGAAGCCAAAGGGCAGCGTTCCGCCGGTCGTGACGGTGACCCCGGACAAGCCGGAACCCGGTCACGTTCTGACCTGGCGGCAGCGGAAAGTGCTCCAGGTGATCCGGGATTCGGTGCAGCGGCGCGGATATCCGCCCTCAATGCGGGAAATCGGCGAAGCGGTCGGGCTGACAAGCACCTCGAGTGTTTCGTACCAGCTTTCGACTCTGCAGCAGAAGGGCTATCTGCACCGCGACGCGGGCCGCCCGCGCACGGTGGAGGTAAGGCTGCCCGGGCATCCCGCGGTGCGGCCCGAGCTGGAGCCGGAAGAAGACTCGGCCGAGCCGACCGGTGGCGCGCTGGACATCCCGTCCCAGGAGGCCGCGTACGTGCCGCTGGTCGGGCGGATCGCCGCTGGTGGGCCGATCCTGGCCGAGCAGCGGGTGGAGGACGTGTTCCCGCTGCCCAAGCAGCTGGTCGGTGAGGGCGAGCACTTCCTGCTCAAGGTCAGCGGTGACTCGATGATCAACGCGGCGATCACCGACGGCGACTGGGTCGTGATCCGGTCCCAGCCCGACGCGGAGAACGGCGAGATCGTCGCGGCCATGGTCGAAGGCGAGGGGGCAGAGGGCGAGGCCACCGTCAAGACGTTCAAGAAGAGCGACGGGCACGTCTGGCTGATGCCGCACAACCCCGTCTACGCCCCGATCCTGGGCGACGAGGCCACCATCTTGGGCAAGGTCGTCGCCGTCCTGCGCCGGGTGTGACTGCGGGCCGGCCGTCCTCGCGGCCGGCCGGCCCGATTTCAGCCTGCGACGATGTTGACCAGCTTGGGCGCGCGCACGATGACCTTGCGGATGGACTGGCCGCCCAGCGCGCGGATGACACCCGCCGCGGACAGCGCCTGCTCCCGCAGTTCGTCCTCGCTGATCCCGGGCGCGACGTCGAGCCGGTCGCGTACCTTGCCGTTCACCTGGACCACGCAGGTTACGGACTCGGTGACCAGCA
The DNA here is from genome assembly GCA_963833835.1 of uncultured Actinomycetes bacterium. GTDB lineage: Bacteria > Actinomycetota > Actinomycetes > Streptosporangiales > Streptosporangiaceae > Bog-532. Next base: position 1,131,558 of record CAWHZI010000016.1, on the reverse strand, counting down.
ACGCGGGGTCGGCCTGAGGCCATCCGGCCCGGGCCACCGACGCCTCCCGCCCGAGCAGCTCCCAGCACTCCTCCGCCGTGTACGGGGCGAACAGGGACAGCAGCAGGACCAGCGTCTCGGCCGCCTCCCGTACCGCCGGGTCGCCGGCGCCGGGGCCGTGATCGATGGCCCGGCGCGTGGCCGTGACCAGCTCCATCAGCCGGGCGACGGCCACGTTCAGCCGGTAGGCCTCGACCAGCCGGGTCACCTCCTCGATGGTGTGGTGGGTGACGCGGCGCAGCTCCAGATCGCCGTCGCTCACCGTCCCCGCGGCCGGCGTGCCCGCGGCGGCCACGTCGGTGGCCAGCCGGTAGGCCCGGCCGAGGAACTTCACCATCGCCTCGGGCCGCACGTCGGCCCAGTCGATGTCGTCTTCCGGCGGGCTGGCGAAGATCATGGTCAGCCGGATCGCGTCGACGCCGTGCGCGGCCAGCTGCTGGCCCAGGTCGACGCCGTTGCCCAGGGACTTGGACATGGCCTTGCCGCCGTTGATGACCTGGCCCTGGTTGAGCATCCGGGTGAACGGCTCGCGGAACTCGACCAGGCCCATATCGTGCAGCACCTTGACGAAGAACCGGCTGTACAGCAGGTGCAGGATGGCGTGCTCGACGCCCCCCACGTACAGGTCGACCGGGGCCCACTCGCGCAGCTGGGCCGGGTCGAACGGCGCGTCCTCGTCGTGCGGCGAGCAGTAGCGCAGGAAGTACCAGGACGAGTCGACGAACGTGTCCATGGTGTCGGTGTCCCGCTTGGCCGGGCCGCCGCACTTGGGACAGGTCACGTTGACCCAGTCGGTGGCGGCGGCCAGCGGCGACACGCCCTTGGGCACCAGGTCCTGGCCGCGCAGGTCCGGCAGGACCACGGGCAGGTCCTCTTCCGGCACCGGGACCTCGCCGCAGGCCGGGCAGTGGATGATCGGGATCGGGGTGCCCCAGAACCGCTGCCGGGACAGCAGCCAGTCCCGCAGCCGGTAGTTCACCGCGGTCCGGCCCAGCTGCTTGCCGGCCAGGATGTCCACGATCTTGGCGATGGCCTCGCCCTTGGTCAGGCCGTCGAGCGGTCCGGAGTTGACCAGCTCGCCCTCGCCCGGGGTGGCGATGCCGGTCTCGGCCGGGTCGGCCTGGCCAGTGGCCACCACGACCCGCACCGGCAGCCCGAAGGCCATGGCGAAGTCCAGGTCGCGCTGGTCGTGCGCGGGCACCGCCATGATCGCGCCGGTGCCGTAATCGGGCAGCACATAGTCCGCGGCCCAGACCGGGATCGGCTCGTCGTTGACCGGGTTGATCGCGTGCACGCCCAGGAACACACCGGTCTTGTCCCGGCCGGTGGCCTGCCGCTCGATGTCGGTCAGCTTCTGGACGTCCTCGACGTAAGCGTGCAGCTCGTCGCGCCGTTCCGGGGTGGCCAGCTCGGCGGCCAGCGGGGAGTCGGCCGCGACCACGAAGAACGTCGCGCCGTACAGGGTGTCGGGGCGGGTGGTGTACACCGTCACCGGCTCGTCCCGGCCCTCGATCTGGAACTCGACCTCGGCGCCCTCGGACCGGCCGATCCAGTTGCGCTGCATCAGGAGCACCCGCTCCGGCCACTTGCCTTCCAGCTCGGCCGCGTCGGCCAGCAGCCGGTCGGCGTAGGAGGTGATGCGGAAGTACCACTGGGTCAGCGTCCGCCGGATGACCTCGGTCCCGCACCGCTCACAGCGGCCGTTGATGACCTGCTCGTTGGCCAGCACGGTCTGGTCCTTGGGGCACCAGTTGACGTAGCCGTCCTTGCGGTAGGCCAGCTCCCGCTCGTAGAAGCGCAGGAACAGCCACTGGTTCCAGCGGTAGTAGGCCGGGTCGCAGGTGGCCAGGCGGCGAGACCAGTCGAACGACACCGCGTACCGCTTGAACGACTCGGCCTGGGTCTCGATGTTGGCGTAGGTCCAGTCGGCGGGGTGGGCGTTGTTCCTGATCGCCGCGTTCTCGGCAGGCAGCCCGAACGCATCCCAGCCGATCGGGTGCAGCACGTTGCGGCCCAGCTGGAACCAGTAGCGGGCCATGGCGTCGCCGATCGCGTACGCCTCGGCGTGTCCCATGTGCAGGTCACCCGACGGGTACGGGAACATGTCCAGCAGGTAGGCCCGCTCGCGGGGGTCCGCTGGATCGTCGCTGGCCCGGAACGGATCCAGCTCGGCCCACCGGGACTGCCACTTCTCCTGGATGGCCCGTGGGTCATAGCGCTGCGCCTCGGCGCTGTCCGCCGCTGTCATCGTGTCCTCACCTGTCTGGTCCGGCGTTCTGCGTACGGCAATGAAAAGGCCCCTCGTTGCACGAGGGGCGGCCACGCCAACGAAACGGGATCGGCGTGGCTAGCTAAGGAGCAGCCGGACAGCACGCATGGCCAGAGGATAGCGCATGCGTACCGGCACTATGGGCGGCACGGGAACGACCACGTAACCGGCTCGGCGCCCGCGGGCGGGCGCCCCACCCTCATCGCGGCATCGGCGTCATGTCGCTAATAGCGGCTAAGCGGCATTCATTGCGGGCATTGCACCGCAGAAATGAATTTGCCCCGGGAATCGGAGAGTCATTTCGATGTCCCTTGACCGGCAATAACGGGGATCAATACAGTGAGGCCTCGCCGGCCCCCGCCAGTACCGTCAGCCGGCCCGGTACGACGGCTTGACCGGTACGTCATCGGCGGTCCGGTTACGTCGCACAGCCAGCACGTCGGCCAGTCCCAGGCCCGGTGCCCGCGGTCGTCATGGGCGAATCAGCCCGTTTTCGTGACGCCGCGGAATGCATTTCCAGCTATAAAGAGGCCAGCGCGGCTTGGGGCGTAATCATTGCGGTTCGGTGAAAAATGGGCATCTGGAGAAAGACCAAAAGCAGGCCGGCCACCGGGCCCGTCACACCCGGGCTTTTCGCGCTGCGTGGCCGCGACCGGCGGGCGCTGGCCGCGACCCTGGAGCGGCTGGCCCTGCTGGCCCCGCGGCTGTCCGGGCCCGAGCGGCAGCAGCTGGCCGCCGACTGGTGCCGCCAGGCCGCCGCCGGGCCGCCGCCACGGGCCGCCGCGCCGTCCTCGGCAACCGACGGATCGGCGTCTGGCACGTCGCCGTCGGGCACGTCGCAGTCGGGCACGTCGCCCTCGGGCACGTCGGCGTCCGGCACGTCGGCGTCTGGTAGCTCGTCCGTTGTGGGGGACGGCGAGATCCGGGTCGCGTTCCTGGCCGAGAGCAACGACCAGCTGGTGACGCGGGCCCGGCTGGCCGCCGATCTGGTCAGCAAGGTCCGGCCCGGCCCGGTGCTGAGCGAGGCCGGGGTGTACCTGTCCTACGCCGCCCGCGGCCGCACCGTACTGATCTTCCCCGGCGGGGATGGCGTCCCCGCGGCCGAAGCGGCCGCGCTGGCCGCGTCGGTGCGCACCCTGCGCTGGCTGGACCGGTGCCGGGTAACGGCGGCCGCGGCGGTCGGCGCCGGCCTGGGCGAGTTCGCCGGGCTGGTGTGGGCGGGCAGCCTGACCGCCTCGGAGGCGGCCCGGCTGATCACTGCGCACGGCGAGCTGCGCGGCGGCGCGGGGCTGGCGCGGACCGGGCTGGCCCGGATCCCGGCCTGCTACCGCACGACGACCAAGCTGGCCGTGTCGTGCGGGCTGTTCGTCGCCTGCTACGAGGGGCCGCACTCCCACGTGCTGGGCGGCCCGGCCACGGCGGTGCGGGAACTGGCCCGCCTGGCCGACTCGCTCGGCCTGCCCGCGCAGGTGCTGGCGGCCGGCCATGCGCTGCACACCCCGGTGATGGCACCGTCGGTGGCGCCGCTGCGCAGCGTGCTGTCCCAGGTCCGGTTCGGGCCGCCGCGGCGCCGGCTGGCGTCCACCGTGACCGGGCGGGTGCTGACGGGGCAGGAAGACATCGCGGCCCTGCTGTGCGCCCAGCTCACCACGCCGGTGCGGTTCCGTGAAGCCCTCGCGGTGGTGGCGGACGGCGCCGACCTGCTGATGCTGGCCGCACCGGACGAAGCCCTGGCCGCCGCCGCGGCCTGTTCGGGCCTGCCGGTGACCAGCGTCCCTGCGTCCGGGCAGGACCCCGGGGCGTGCACGGCTGCGCTGTTCGCGGCGGGCGCCGGACCGGCGGTCACCCGGGCGGCCGCGCAGATGGCGGCCCGGCCGGCGGCGCACACCACCGGGCCGGCGACGGGACCGTCGGCCGCGGTCATCCCGCTGGTCCGGCCGGGCACCGCCGGGCCCGGGGTACCGGGGGTGGCCAGCGCACGCGGGCGCTTCGTGGAGAAGGTCACGATGTTGCGGGCCGGGGAGGAACTGCGGGCCGAGGTGCGGCTGTCACCGCAGACCGACCCGTACCTGACCGACTACCTCGTCGACGGCCAGCCGGTGTTCCCGGCGGCGATGGCTCTGGAGGCGATGGCCCAGGCCGCGTCCACCCTGACGCGGCAGCCGATGCGGGGCGCACGGCAGGTGGTGCTGGGCGACCTGGTCGGGGTCGCCGCCGACGGTGAGACCCTGCTGCGCGTCCGGGCCCGGGTCCGTGACGACGGGGTGGAGACGTTCCTGCACTCCGGCTCGGGCCTGCAGTTCGCCGAGTGCGCCCGGGCAGTCTTCGTCGGGGCCCCCGAGTCCCGCGAGGTGGCCGAGCCGGGCGCGGGCGCGGCACCGTCCGGTGACGACGCGGCGGCGTGCGGGCCCGCGTCCCTGGTCGACGGGGTGGACCTGTACAACACGGTGTGCTTCCAGACGGGCCGGTTCCGCCGGGTGGCGATCGTGTCCGGGCGGCCACCGCGGTCCTGCCGCGCGATCGTCCGCGGCCACGACGACGCGCCGTGGTTCGAGCTCCCGGATGCCGCCGCCCAGGAGCTGGTCCTGGGCAGCCCCGGCCTGAACGACACCGCACTGCAGGTGGCGCAGGCCTGCGTGCCGGGCCGGGTGCTGCGGCCGGGCGGATGTGACTCACTGGCCGTGACCGGTGCGCAGGTCCAGGGGGCGGTAGAGCTCCTGGTGTACCTCATCTCGGGGCCGCCCAGCCGGCCGGCGGCGGGTGACGACGGGACGGAGCCCACCGACTATGTGTGGGACATCCACGGCTACGACGGCACCGGCCAGCTCATGGTGGCCTGGACCGGGCTGCGCATGCGCGACGCGGGGCCGCTGCCGTCCCGCCGCGGCCGGAGTGGGGCGCGGGACCAGGGGCCACGCAGTGGCCCGCTGACCACGATGCCGGCCGCTCCCCCGGCCCCGTCCGCGGACCCGCTGCGCAGACTGGCCTGAGCCGCCTGGCCTGAACCAAGCCCAGGCCAGGCGGGCCAGCCGGGCCAGCTTGCGCCAGCCCGGGCCGACCCGGCGGCAGGTGCCTCAGGTCAGCGCGCTGTCCCGGCCCGCTGCGGCGTGGTGACCGTTCCCGGACTCCGGGGCGATGGCCGCTTCGGTCACCGTCCTGACGTCCCAGTCCGGCCGGAGCGGCATGCCGGACACACCGCTGTCGGTGAGCTTGGCCCCCAGCACCTGGTGCAGCTGGATGTGGTTGCGGTCGAACCCGAGCCGGGATCCGGCCATGTACAGCCGCCACACCCGGGCCGTGCCCTCGCCGACCTCGGCCACGGCTTCCTTCCAGTGCGCGTCCAGGTTGTCGCCCCAGGCGGCCAGGGTCTTGGCGTAGTGCTCGCGCAGGTTCTCCTCGTGCCGGACCTCGAACCCGGTGTCGTGCATGAGCGAGATCAGGTAGCCGGGTCCCTCGAGCTCCCCGTCGGGGAACACGTAGCGGTTGATGAAGCCGCGCTGGCGCACCGCGGGCTCGGTGTTGTCCGGGCGGGTGATGCAGTGGTTGAGCAGGCGGCCCTCCGGCTGGAGCTTGCCCAGCAGGAACTCGAAATAGCTGGGCAGCTGGCGCATGCCGATGTGCTCGGTCAGGCCGATCGAGCTGACCGCGTCGAAGCCGGTCTCGGGCACGTCCCGGTAGTCGAGGTGGCGGATCTCGGCCAGGCCGGACAGGCCGGCCTGCTCGATGGCCCGCTGACCCCAGCTGGCCTGCTGCTCCGACAGCGTGACCCCGAGAGCCTGCACGCCGTACTCACGGGCGGCGTGCATGACCATGCCACCCCAGCCACAGCCCACGTCGAGCAGGCGCATGCCCTGGCGCAGGCCGAGCTTGCGGGCCACCAGGTCGAACTTGGCCGCCTGGGCCTCTTCCAGGGTGGAGTCCGCGGTCGGGTACACGGCGCAGGTGTAGGCCATGGACGGGCCGAGCACCCACTCATAGAACCGGTTCGAGACGTCGTAGTGGTGCGAGATCGCGCGTGCGTCGCGGCCCTTGGAGTGGCGCAGGCCGCTCAGCAACCTCGAGCTGATCTGCACCTCCTGGGGTGGCGGCGCCAGCCGGGGGATCAGCACCTTGGGTCCGCCGAGGTCACGGAACAGCTGGATCCGCTCGGACAGGCCGACGTCCATGGTCTGCGCGTTGGACAGCCGGGCCAGTGCGGTGTACATGTCGCCGTCCACGTCGAGGTGGCCGGAGACGTAGGCGCGGGCCAGCCCCAGCGCACCGGGCGCCTGGGCCAGGTAGGACACGGCGGCCGGGGACCGCACCGTGATCCGGACGGGAGAGTCTTCCGCTCCCGCCCGGCTGCCGTCGTAGGCCAGGAACTCCACCGGGGCATCCGGGCCCGCGAAGCTCTCGAAGATTTGCGCCAGGGCCATGCGTGTCTCGCTTCCGTGAATCTAACCGGGGTCTGGGGTCAGCGTCCGCGGACGCACTTGTCGTACAGGCCAGGCAGCCGCCCCGACGGGTCGTACTCCCGCTTGAGCTTCTCCTGGGCCGCGCCGTTGTAGAGCTGGTTGAAGTCATCCTCGGTGTAGAACGACGTCGAATACAGCGACTTGTGGCCGCCGAGCGCCCCGACCTCGTCCTCGATCAGCCGGTTGTAGTAGCCGTCGGCCCGGCCGGAGGGCAGCGGGACCTGGCCCCAGAAGCCGAAGTTGACGTACACCTCGCCCGGCTTGAGCGGGTACAGCGTCCACTCCCGGTCGCCGCGCAGCCGCAGCGGGCACAGCCAGACCGGGCTCATGCCGACCTGGCCGGCGAAGAACTCCAGGAAGTCCGCGCCGCGTTCGACCGGGATCTCCACGTCCTGGATGACGTCCTCGCGGGCCGGCCGCTGCCGTCCCTCGTTCAGCGCGGCGGTCAGGCCGAGCCGGTGGTCCAGCGCGACCAGCTTCCGGTAGACGTCGCTACGGCGATACCGCCGCGGCCACAGCGACCGGATCAGCGGGTTCTGCATGCCGAACGGCCGGGAGCACCAGAACCAGTCGGTGTCCCATCGCCACAGGTAGTCGCGGATGGCGAGGAAGTCCTCGCGCGGCCCGCGGATCGAGGTGTAGTAGATGTTTTTGCCGGTGTAGTCGCTGCGCCACGGCGCGAGGTCGCTGTACGCGCCGACGGTCAGGTACAGCTCGTCCGGGCCGAACGCCACCCCGTCCAGGAAGTCGGCCCGGTGCCCGGCGTAGCTGCCCTCGGCCGCGATCTCGGCGATGGCGTCCATGCAGGCCGCGGGGTCGGTGAACGGGAAGTGCCGCAGGTGCACGAACGGGTGGACCGGCTCCAGCTCGATGGTGAGGGACAGCGCGTACCCGAGGGTGCCGTAGGAGTTGGGGAAGCCGGCGAACAGGTCGGCGTGCTCCCCGTCCGCGGTGGCGGTGACCACCCGTCCGTCGCCGGTCAGGATCTCCATGGCCAGCACCGATTCGTGCGGCATGCCGTTACGCAGCGAGGTGGACTCGATGCCCAGCCCGGACACCGCGCCGCCGAGCGTGATCGTCTTGAGCTGCGGGACGACCAGCGGCATCAGGCCGTACTCGAGCGTCGCGTCGCAGAGGGCCTCGTAGGTGGTCATGCCGCCGACGACGGCAACCCTGGTGTCCGGGTCGACCGATAGCACGTGGTCGAAGGCGGACACGTCGAGCCCGGCGTAGCTGCCGTCGCCGGGACGGGCGTTCGCGTCCCGGAACCGGAACAGGTTCGACGTGCGCTTGGCCAGCCGCACCGGCGCGCCGGGCGGGATCGCTTCGTACGCGCGGCGCAGCTCGGCCACGGCCGCCCGGTGCCCGGCCAGGGCGGCTGACGGCGGGCCCCTGCGGACGACTTCCGTCATGCGCTGCTCCTCTCAATCCGGCCTGACCCGGGACCGGGACAGGCCAGCCCGGCCAAACCGGGCAAAAACCTCAGGCAGTTTATCTGTTCGTGGCCGGTCGTCTAGGGGGCCAGGGCCACGGGGCGTCGGGTTGCCGCAGGTCACCGGGTCCGTGAGCCCTCAACCGGCCTCAGCTGGCCGCTGGGGGCGGACGGGTGGTAGCTCGGGGAAGCCGTCCTCGGTGCCGTAGCTGGCCGCGACCTCCTCCGGCGTCATCGGCAGCTGGGCCAGGGACGGTGGTGCGCCGGCGTCGATCGTGTCGCGCAGCAGCAGGGCCATCGAGTAGCCGGGATCGACGGTCAGCGCCCGCTCCAGGGCCACGTTGGCCAGCGCGCCGTTCCCGCACTGCCAGGCGGTGAAGGCCAGCAGACAGGCGGGAGCGGGCAGGTAGGTGGGCTCGGCCCGGCGGACCACATCGGTCCACAGCCGGGTGTGCGCGTCCCGGAAGTCCGTGTCCATCCGGGCCCAGGCGTCATCGCGCACCCGCAAGCTGGTCAGGGCCAGGGCCAGCCAGGCGACCTGATCGTCGGTGACGAACCTGCCCCCCTGGCGGTAGGTGGCCAGCGCGTCGGTGACCGCGCTGAGCCCCTCCAGCAGCACCAGCCGCCTTGTGTCCCGGGACCGTCCGGAACGCGACGCCTGGCTGACCAGGCTGAGGGCGTGGGTCTCGGCCCGGCGGGTGGCGTCCCGCATGGAGGTGCGGGTGATACCGCCGAGCGGGCCGATCGAGGCGGTCAGCGCGGCCCGGTCCGGCAGCACCGGCATCCCGGCCGCGTCCATGGCCGCGCCGGCCGGATGGCCGGGATCGAGCGGGACGCCCTGCGGCGGGCAGCAGGCCGGGTTGCGGCACTGGTAGGACCAGTAGCGGCCACCTTCGACCCGGAGGACGTCCCGCAGCTCGAGCTGGGCGCGCCGGGCCGCTTTCCTGATCGCGTCGGCGACCGGGGTGACCAGGGATCCCGGGCCGTAGCCGATCGCGACGGCCAGGGCCTGCTGCTGGCCGGTGAGGACCGAGACGGCGTGCTGGGCGATGTCCCGGGCCGTCCGGGTGTCCGGCGGGTCGGGGAGGTCGAAGCGGAGGGTCACGTTGACGCGGTCCAGCGGCGGGCCGGCTCCGATCACGATCAGGCTCTTGCTGGGGACGAAGCCGAGCAGGTGCGGCACGACGGCCAGGACGGCGGCCGGGGAGCCGACCTGGACCGTCTGCTGCGGGCCGGGTGGGTCGTCCGGGCGGGGTGGGCCGGGGTGCGGGTGCGGGGGGCGGGGCCCTGGCGGGGGATTTTTTGTCATGGGGCCAGGGTCATTGGGCGGGTGCTGGAGGGCCAGGTGGCGGGGGCGGGCTGTGGATAAGGGCAGGGCTGTGCCCAGGGCGGGAGGAGGGTCTTGACGAGGAGGGCGGGGTGGGTTACGTCAGCTAAGTCGGACCTGCGTCAGAGGGCCACGCCGAGCAGGGCGTCGGTCAGGTCGCGCACGAGCTGGCGGCCGGCCGGGCTGACGGCAGACGGGTCGGCGATGGCGGCGTCGGCCCAGCGGTCGACCACGGTGAGCGCGCCGGGGGCGTCGAGGTCGTCGGCCAGCCGTTCGCGGACGCGGGCCAGGACGGCCTCGGCTTCCGGTGAGGACGCCAGGGGCGGCTGGGGCGGCTGGGGCGGCTTCGTCGAGGGCGGTGGCGGTGCGCCAGCGGGTTAGGCGGGTGCGGGCGGCGGCCAGGCCGGGCTCGGTCCACTCCCAGTCGTCGCGGTAGTGGTGGGCCAGCAGCGCCAGGCGGACGGCCATGGGGTCCTCGCCGCCGGCCACCAGCCGGGAGACGAAGACCAGGTTGCCCAGGGACTTGGACATTTTCTCGCCGTCCAGGCCGACCATGCCGGCGTGGGCGTAGACCCGGGCGAAGACCGGGGCGGGCTGGTCGGCGTAGGCCACCCGGGCGTGCGAGGCGCTCATCTCGTGGTGCGGGAACACCAGGTCAGAACCGCCGGCCTGGACGTCGAAGACCGACCCCAGCTGCTCGGTGGCGATGGCCGCGCACTCCACGTGCCAGCCGGGCCGGCCGCGGCCGAACTGGGACTCCCAGGCCGGCTCCCCCGGGCGCTCGGCCCGCCACACCAGCACGTCGAGGGGGTCCTTCTTGCCGGGCCGGTCCGGGTCGCCGCCGCGTTCGGCCGAGACTTCCCGCATCTGGGCCGGGTCGAGCCCGGTGGGGGTGCCGAGACCGGACAGTTCACCGAACTCCGGGTCGGCGCCGCGGGCGAAGTAGACGTCGCCGTCCAGGTCGTAGAGCGAGCCCCGGTCGGCCAGGCGGGCCGCGAACCGGTCGATGACCGGGATGGCCTCCACCGCGCCGATCAGGTGGGTGGGCGGGAGCACCCGGAGCGCCTCCATGTCGCCGCGGTAGAGCTGGGTCTCGCGCTGGGCCAGCTCACGCCAGTCCTCGCCGTCCCGCTCGGCCCGTTCCAGCAGCGGGTCGTCCACGTCGGTCACGTTCTGGATGTAGGTGACCTGGTGCCCCGCGTCCAGCCAGGCGCGGACGAGCAGGTCCCAGGCGGTGAACGTGGCCGCGTGCCCGATGTGGGTGGCGTCGTACGGGGTGATCCCGCAGGCGTAGAGCGAGGCTGGGCCCCCGGACGGGCCGGCCGCCGCCGGGAGCAGTTCGCCGCTCGCCGTGTCCCGGAGCATCGGCTCCGGGCCGCGCCCGGGCAGCTGGGGGACGGGAGGACGACGCCAGGAATCCATGAGGTCAGGCTATCTTGCCCACCCGGGAACGGCCGGAACCGGTAACGGGGCCAGGGTCTGCGCCAGCTGGGGCGGTGGGCCAGTGCTGACGTGGGGCGGGGACGGCACCGCCGACGGGGTACTGACGGCGCTGGCGACCTGTTTGGCGGCCCGTTCGGCGGCCCGTTCGGCGGCCTGTTCGAAGGCGTAGGCCAGGGCGATCAGCCGCGGCTCGCTCCAGCGCGGGCCCATGAACGACACCCCGACCGGCAGGCCCCAGACGTAGCCGAACGGCAGCGACACGGCGGGGAAACCGCCGACGGCGGCCGGCCCGGAGGTGTGGAACACGTCGTGGTCGCCGAGCGTGTAGTCGGTCAGCCAGGCCGGGCTGGCGGTGAGGGCGAAGATCGCGTCCAGCCGGTGCGTGACCAGTGGTGTCTCGACCGCAACCCGGGCCAGCCGAGCGGCGGTGGCCCGCAGCTCCCGGTAGCCGGGATCGGTCAGGTCGGCCGAGGCGGCCGCGGCCTTTTCGAACACCTCGTGGCCGAACCGGGCCAGCACCAGCTCCCCGTTCCGCTGGTTGAAGCGGATCAGGTCGGCCAGCGTGCGGTGCCGGGCACCAGGCAGTCCAGCCAGGTAGGCCTCGAGGTCGTGCTTGAACTCGGGCAGCAGCGCGCCGACCTCGGCCAGCCCGATCTTCTCCGTGTCAGGCAGCTCCACCGGGTCGATGACCTGCGCACCCTGGTCGCGCAGCCGGGCCACCGCGCGATCCAGGACGGCGGCGGTGGCCGGGCCGGCCAGCGCGGAACCCGTCCGCCACACCCCGATCCGGGCGCCCTGCAACCCGGCTGGGTCGCAGTACGCGGTGTAGTCAGCGGGGCGGGGACCAGTTGAATAATCAAAACCGGAACCGTGGACGGCGGGATCATCGGGGTCGGCGGCGGCCAGGATGCTGAGCATGGCCGCGGCGTCGGTGACCGTGCGCGCCATCGGGCCGGCCGTGTCCTGGGCGGCGGAGATCGGCACGATGCCGGACCGGCTGACCAGGCCCAGGGTGGGCTTGATGCCGACCACCCCGCAAGCGCTGGACGGGCAGACGATCGAGCCGTCGGTCTCGGTGCCGACCGCGATCGGGGCCAGGCCCGCGGCGACCCCGACGGCCGAGCCGGAGCTGGACCCGGACGGGTTGCGTTCGAGCGCGAACGGGTTGGCCGTCTGGCCCCCGAGCGTCGACCAGCCGCTGGTCCCGTGAGTGGACCGGAAGTTGGACCATTCGGACAGGTTGGCCTTGCCGACGATGACCGCGCCCGCGGCCCGGAGCCGGGACACGATGAAGGCGTCGCGGTCGTGGCTGCCCGGCTCGCCCAGCAGCGCGGGCGACCCGGCCGTGGTCGGCATGCCGGCCACCTCGACGTTGTCCTTGACCAGCACCGGGATGCCCTCGAGCGGGCCGCGGGCACCGCCGCGGGCGCGGATCGCGTCGCTGGCGCGGGCCTGCTCGCCGGCCGCGCGGTTGACCGTGATCACCGCGTGCAGGGCCGGGTTCAGCCGGTCGATCCGGTCCAGGTAGAAGGCGGTGGCGTCGGCGGAGGTGAGGGTTCCGGCGGACATGGCGCGCTGGAGGCCGCCAACCGACGCGGATCCGTGCGTGGCGGGGGGCTCCGGCATGCGGGCAGGATAACTAATTCGGGCGTTCCGGTCACTAAGTGCGTCGGGCCGATCGGCGGTGAGATGTGGGACGGGGTGGCTGAGTGAGTCAGGTGCGAGCGGAGAGGAGCCAGTGGCTGAGGCCGGGGAGGAGCCAGAGGCTGCCCGCGATCAGGGCCACGAACGCGACCACGGCGAAGCCGAAGACCCAGGCGCCGCCCGGGACGCCGGTGAGCAGGGCCAACTGGTCGGCGTCGGAGGCCAGTGTCCCTGAGGTCCGGGTGCCTGAGGCGGCGCCACCGCGACGGCGACGGCGCTGCAGCTCGAAGATGGGCCGGATGCCGCCGAACAGCAGGAACCAGGCGAACAGGTAGGCGAACACCTCCTGGGCCCGGAGCGAGGCGAACCGGCTGATCAGGAAGACCAGGAGCGCGGTGGCCAGGACAGCCAGGAAACCGTAGGCGTTGCGGATGGCCGCGAACGCCGCGGCCAGCAGCAGCAGAACCAGCCAGAGCAGGAACGTGGCGTGCCGGGCGGCGAGCAGCCAGGCCGCGCCCAGGCCCAGCAGCGACGGGGTCACGTAGCCCGCGGCGGTGGTCAGGACCAGCCCGGCGCCGTGGCTCTTGCCGCGCGAGGACGTCACGCCCGAGGTGTCGGAGTGCAGCCGGATGCCGTCGAGGCGGCGGCCGGTAGCGACCGAGACCACGGCGTGCCCGCCTTCGTGGGCCAGCGTGACCACGTTGCGGGACACGTGCCAGACGCGGTGGCTGGCTACCACCGCGAAGGCCACCGCCGCGGTCAGCGCGACCAGCCAGGTGGCCAGGACCGGCCCGGTGGCCGTCACCCGGTCCCAGAAGTTCGCCAGCGTGGTCACGGCAGCCAGGCCACGTGTCCGTGCAGTTCGGCGTAGCCGATGAACGCGCCCATGTCGATCAGCGTGTGCGCGATGACCAGCGGGGTGACCCGGCCCCAGCGGCGGTACAGGATCGCGAAGATCACGCCCATGACCGCGTTGCCGATGAACCCGCCGAAGCCCTGGTACAGGTGGTACGAGCCGCGCAGGGTGGCGCTGATCGCGATGGCCCTCGAATTCCGGAAGCCGAGCTGGTCCAGGCGGCGCAGCAGGAACCCGATGACCAGGACCTCTTCCACCAGGCCGTTCTGCAGGGCCGACAGGATCAGCACCGGGATGCGCCACCACACGTTGGGCAGGCTCTCCGCGACCACGTTGAGGTTGAAGCCCAGGTGGAAGGCGGCTATGACCCAGCCGAGCCCGAAGCCGCCGATGACCGCGGCCACGATCGCGCCACGCAGCAGGTCCTGCACCGGGCGCTTGCCGTCCAGGCCGATGACCGACGGAGACTCGCCCTCGCGGGCGATCAGGTACAGCGCCAGCACCACCGGGGCCACGCCGAGCAGGGTGTTGGTGAGCTGGAGGAACAGGTCCAGGGTGGGGCGGCCGGGAGCGAGTGAGCCGTTCAGGGTCGCGGTCTGCTTGCCGAGGGACTTGCTGGCGGTGAGCGAGCCGATCAGGTCCACGAAGGCGTACAGGCCGCTGCCGCCGAGCGAGACGGCGAAGACCGCGATGACCTCCCACCAGAGCAGCCTGCGGGTGGGCAGGACCCAGCGGCCCGGTGGGGCCGGAGTGGGCGCGGAGGAAGAGGGCGCCTCAGGTAGGGGGGCGCCCGGGAGGTCCTGGCCATCACTCATCGGACGCACTCTAGCGGCAGAAACCTGGGGAACTACCTGAGTAGATCGTCAAAGTCTCCATCGGCCGCGCCACCGATGAGCGCCTCGATCTCGGCCCGGGTGTAGATCAGGGCCGGGCCGTCCGGGTCGCTGGCGTTCCGCACCGCGACGCCGCCGTCCGGAAGCTTGGCCAGCTCGACGCCGGTGCCGTCCTGGGTGGTGGGCTGCCAATCAACGCCAGCAAGCTGAGGGGCTGGAATTCCGTTGTATGGCTTCCCGGCGGGGTCTGGACCATGAGCCGTGGTCATCAGCTGGGGATTCCTTACGTTCAGAACGTTCAGAGTTCTTTCAGGATCGCGGCCAGAATGTCCTGCGTCCGATCGGGTGAGGTGCCCTTGACGCTGAGCCGCTCCATGACCTCGCTGTACCGCTCCACCTCTTCCCGCTTGTCGAGGTACAACGCGCCGGTGAGCTGCTCGATGTAGACGATGTCGCTCATGTCCGGCTCGGGGAACCGCATCACGGTGAACGCGCCGCCCTCGGCTGCGTGCCCGCCGAACGTGAACGGCAGTACCTGCAGCGTGATGTTCGGCTCCCGGGTCGCGGCTATCAGCCGCTCGATCTGGCCCTGCATGACGGCCTTGCCGCCTATCGGCCGGCGCAGCGCGCCCTCGTCGACCATGGCCCACAACCGGGGCGCGTTGTCCCGGGTCAGCAGCTGCTGGCGCCGGGCGCGCAGCGCGACCCGGCGGTCGACCTCGTCCGTGGCGGCGGCGGGCTGGCCCTGCTTGACCACGGCCCGGGCGTACTCCTCGGTCTGCAGCAGGCCGGGGACGAACTGCACCTCGTACACGCGGATGAGCTCGGCTGCCTCTTCCAGGCCGACGTAGATCTGGAACCAGTCCGGCACCACATCGGAGTATTTCTGCCACCAGGCCGGCGAGTTGGCCTCGCGGGCCAGCGAGACGAGCTGGGTGCGCTCGCCCGAGTCGGTGACGCCGTACAGGTCGAGCAGGTCGACGACGTCGCGCTCCTTGAAGCTGACCCGGCCCAGCTCGAGGCGGCTGATCTTGGACCCGGACGCGCGGATCCGGTAACCGGCTTCGTCGCGGGAGATGCCCCGGGCTTCGCGCAGCTTGCGCAGCTGGGAGCCCAGCAGGATGCGCAGGACGGTCGGGCCACTTCCCGGGTGGCTGGGAATCACCCCGCCACTTCCTGTCCCCGAACTGCCTGGCCCAGGACGAGACACCGTCGGGCGCTCCCCCACGCCGACATGATGCTCACCACCCCAACCTCAGCTTGCAGTGCTTTAGCTGCAGTGCCGTCGTGTCGTCACCGTGCACGTGCATCGTCCCTTGCGGCTGCAAGGAGTACTCGGCATGATACCGCCCACGCGCACAATTGCACGACCTTAGCGCCTTTGCATTGGCCCGCGTGGCTCACATCGTGACTAAATATCCGATAGATATCGTTTGCACTTGGCCGCTCGCCGCTTCTGGCGACTGGCCCGGCATGCTACTAGGCTCGGGCGATATGAACGGGCCACGACCGTGCGGGCCCCGCCCGCAGGCCGAGCCCAGACACATGCTTTGGAGTAATAATGTACGAAAATTACCCGTCGACCGGGGCAGGCGGGCAGCTACCGGAAACGCCAGCCGTCCAGCAGGCGCCGACCTCGGTGCAGGCCGCCGTCCGGCTGATGTACGCCGGCGCCGGGATCAGCGCGATCAGCTTCATCCTGGGCCTGGTCACCATCGGCAGCGTCCGGCGCACGCTGGAGAAGCAGAACCCGACCTACTCCGCGTCCAAGATCAGCTCGCTGGTGAACGCCGAGGTCGCCATCGTCGTCGTGGCCGGCGTCATCGGAGTGGGCCTGTGGCTGTGGATGGCGTGGGCCAACAAGCGCGGCAAGAACTGGGCCCGGATCACCGGCACGGTGTTCTTCGGCCTCTACACGCTGGACCTGATCCTGGTGGCGGCGCGGTCCTCCAGCGGCATCTCCACCGTGTTTGCCATCGTGACCTGGCTGGTTGGGCTGGGGGCCACGATCATGCTGTGGCGGCGCGAATCGAGCGGTTACTTCCACGCCCAAGAACAGCTGCTTTAAACATTGTGATCGGCGGTTTGGGCGCGGGGCCACGGGTTGTGACCATACGCCCATTCCGGCGGTATATGCACAGGTAACGACCGGGCGGTTAAACGGGGTCATCGTTGGCGGGACACGACTTGCCGCCGAAAGCATGACGGCCGAGGGTTAGTTCATTTTTTTTAATTTACCGTTGCGGCCCTGGTCACATTGTGCGGGGCAATTCCCTGACGGTCAGGCGGCTTAATCAGCCGTTCGGCCAGTCCGGCGGCCAACTGAATGCGAGCGTCGCGGCCGGCGCCGGCGACCCGCGCATGATCGGGCGCTCCGCTTCAGCGGTATCGGGTGACGGGACGCCGAGATCCCACGACGAAAACTGGCTCGACACCTGGCCGTCAACTTCGTGATCGCGGCAGCAGCGTCCCGCCGAAGGCTGTGCATTCCCCATTCCGCGACCGGACGGCCATGGCCCGCTGCTCACTCCTGGATGGCCGAGAGGCCGGGAGGCGATCAAGTAACCAATCATTTCGGCGAATAGCAGGGCATCGACAGCATCGACATTGATGACGACCCGCGCCTGACCCGCGGGGTCTTCGCGTGAGTGCCCGACGTAGGCGGCCATTGGATCGCGCCCATCCGGCAGCCCGCGGGTCGCCCGCCAGCGTTTCCAGGCCAGTTCCAGACGCGTAGCGGCTCCACTGGCCTGCGCTACTGAATCGATGTGCGGCAAGGCGATCCATTCCATGCGTGGCGGTATGCCGCGGCTGCGGCTGGAACAACCCGATGAGTGCTTCTTCGTTGCGGAATTGAATCCGCATGCGGGATGTGGCGAATTCTCGCGCCCGGCACCGGCGAAGGCGCAGGCCCAGCCGGCCCAGGCCCAGGCGCAGGACAACGTCACAGGTATAGCTCACGCCCGCCGCCCGGCGCTGCTGTTTCTATCCGTTCTTAAAATACTGGGCTAAAGCGATCATCTGCGCCATCGGCATGATTTCGACGTTGCCATGACGATGGGAGCTATCACGGCCACGGACGGAATTCGGCGGAAAAGATAAATTCTCTGATTAACGTGGAATCTGCCGCTAACACGGCGGTTCGACGCTGGGATGACAGCGGAGCGACCGCGAGGCGCCGATTCGGCTTCCGCACCGCATTGGCGTGGATTGAGAACACCGCCAGGCCTGTGACCTGGGCGTCCTAGTACGGCGGTATGCGGCTTGTGATCCACGCCGACGAAACGATCATGCTGCCGGTTTACGCGTACTGAAAATTTGCCCTATGACAACTGTCACGAGCGTCGGAGCCACGGGCGCCCCGTGACCGGGCATTACGCTTCCCGTATTCGTTCCCCGCTTATACGTGCCCGAGACGTGAGAAGAGGTATGTGAAACTTTCCGAGCAAACCGACGCGATAACGGCTTCCTGGCAGGTCGACATGTGCGGTTACTCCACGATTAAAGTGATTATCTGGACCGCAGCCCGGTGACTCATTCGCTTCTTCGCCGATATCGCCGCAAGGACGCCCGGCCCGCCGATCAGTGGGCAGCCGACCGGGGGGCGGTCATGGCGGTGACCGCACAAGCTCTGGGCGGCCGTGGTGGGATGCCCGGCCTGCTCTGGTCGCACGTGTGGCTTACCGAAGCGCTGATCTCCGGGGCGGACTCCCCCGATGAGGCGTCATTTGCGGACACGATACCTCTAACCGAAATAAGGCCGGCGTATTACTGTCCGAGCGCCAAGATGAGGGGCAGATTCCGGCAGGCGTTCGTTCCAGGCGACCGGGCGGCGTGACGCGGCGGGCGGTCCGGTCCGGCCCCGGCCGGTTTGCGGCTCGGGCCGGTTTGCGGCTCGGGCCGGTTTGCGCTCGGGCCGGCTGGCCGGCGGCAGGCTCACCGTCGTCGCGCTCGCAACCATCGCGCCGGCCGCTTTTACCGAGGCCGAATGGTGTATTAATCGCAAGCAGCTAATGGTCTGATATTTCTGGCGAATAGCAGCGAGCCGTCAGGAACGTAACCGTTTATCGCGTCAGGGAGTGGCAGGCGATCGCGGCGGCGGCCACTACATTGAGAGAGTCAACGCCAGCCGCCATTGCGGACAGGTCCATCGGAATACAAACCGGCTCGTCGGCCTCGTGCAGCCACCGAGACGACAGTCCGTCGCCCTCGGTGCCGAGCATGAGGGCGACACGCTCCCCCTTCGGGGCCTCGTCGATCGCGGTGGCGGACTGGTCGGGAGTCAGGGCGAGCAGGCGGAAGCCTGCCGCGCGCAACTCAGCCAGGCCCCCGTACCAGTCGGTCATGCGGGCATACGGGACCGCGAAGACGGCCCCCATGGCGACCTTGACCGCGCGCCGGTAGAGGGGGTCCGCGCACCTGGGCGACAAGATCACGCCGTCCACACCGAGGGCCGCCGCGCAGCGGAAGATGCCCCCGACGTTGCCGTGATCAACAATGTCCTCCAGCACCAAGACCCTGCTAGCTGGCCCTTTACGAGCGGCTGAGCTGGTGTGCCGTACAGCGCGGCCCACGTTGGCGTGGTCCACGTTGTCGTCCGGCACCAGCGCGGAGCGCGTGCCCGCCAGTACCTCGGCCACCGGAGGCAGCCGGCGCCGGTCCATGGCGGCCAGCGCGCCGCGGTGGACGTGGTAGCCGGTCAACTGCTCGGCCACCGGCGCGGGCACCACGTAGGACGGCCCGCCGCACACCGCGGCCAGGTCGGCCAGCCCGGCCGCCTTCTGCTCGGTGGCCAGCAGCGACCGGACCCGGTAGCCGGCCGCCGCGGCCCGCCGGATCACCTTCTCCCCCTCGGCCACGAATAGCCCGTGCTCCGCTTCCAGGCTCTTGCGCAGTTCGACATCGGTCAGGTTCAGGTAGTCGGTAAGCCGAGGATCGCCGGGATCGGAAACATGCGTGAAACATGCCACGTCTACAATCTCCGGATTTACGGAACCAGTGTCGATTCGCCTATCCAATCCATGCGTTTTGCCCGTGTTCGCTAGCTCATTGCCCGTGTTGGGGTGGCTCGTCGGCAATATTACCTACGCGGCCCCTATGGACTATTCGTCCCCGGTGACGTAAGCAATTGAGAAGGAGGTCTAGACCTTGGGGAGAGTGGCCTGTGGTTGACGCATGGATGCCTGGCGCGTGGTGCCTTCGAGCCCAGACAGACGGCGGGACGCTACGAGGTGGCGCACCGCGCGTGGTCTGGCAGGCACTGGGCGCGGATCCACGCCTGATCTCGGCTACTTCGGCCGCGGAACGCCTGGTGCAGCAGGGGCGGCCGCCGCACCTGGTCTGGAACCCGCTGTCCGGTGACATCGTGCAGTTGATCCCGGTGGTCCGGGCGGCCTGTTCCCTCGGCGCCCCGGAAGGCCTCGACTCCCGGACGAGCAGCTCCGAGGTCGCCCCGACCAACCGCCAGGGCCGGCTGTGCGCCCAGATCGGCGTGCTGGCCCGGGCCTGGGAGCCGTTCACCGACGGCCCCCAGTACGGGGCCGCCGCCCTGCTGAGCTGGCTGGCGTCCTGGGGGGTGCCGTCGCGCTGGCCCGCCGGGCGGCCGGCCCCGTTCACGCACGCCCAGACGGCGGCGCGCAGTTGCGCGCAGTGGGCGCTGGGCGGCCATTTCGGCGCGTCGCAGGTACCGGGCTGGGACGCGGTTGGCCCGGGGGCGATCGACATTGGCCTGCTGAGCACGCCGGCCGCGGCGCCGTGTGTGCCGATCAACGGATCGCGCCCGCTCCGGCCGGTCCATGCCGTTCACGTGGGCCGTCCCGAAGCTCACCCGGAACGGTCCGAGGCGCACGCGGGGCGGTCCGAGGCGCTGACCCGCACACTGCGGGTGGCCTTGACCGACATGCTCGGCCCGGACATCGACGCCGACCGCGCCCCGGCAGCCAGCCGCCTGGCGCGGCAGCGCGCATTATCCGACCGCTCATACGGCCGCTCATACGGCCGGGCCGAGTACGAGGCCATGCTGATCGCGAGTACGAGGGCTTATTGGTTTTGACAGGGTTAGTTTTGACAGTGTTGGTTTTGACAGACGCCGGGGAGATCGGGCCAGATTAGGGCCATGAGCACTGAAGCAGTCTCGCCCGGAGAACTGTCGGCCACGGACCGTACGCGGCTGCGGCGGCACCGCGAGCGCGGCCGCACCGGCCGCACCGACCTGTACGACGTGCTGGACGCCGGCCTCATCTGCCACCTGGGTGTGGTGGTCAACGGCGCCCCGCGGGTGCTGCCCACCACCTACGCCCGCGACGGCGAGACGCTGTACCTGCACGGCTCGTCGGCCAACGCCGGGTTCGTCGCGGCCGACGGCCACGAGGTTTGCGTGACCGTGACGCACTTCGACGGGCTGGTGCTGGCCCGGTCGGTGTTCAGCCATTCGGTGAACTACCGCAGCGCGATCGTGCTCGGGACGGCGACCGTGGTCCGGGACGAGGACGAGCGGCGGCACGCGCTGCGGGCCATCGTGGAGCACCTGGTGCCCGGCCAGTGGGACGCGGCCCGGTCGCCGACGCACAAGGAGATGGCGGCCACCGCGGTGCTGGCCCTGCCGCTGGCCGAGGCGTCGGTGAAGGTGCGGACGGGGCCGCCGGCGGACGAGCCCGGCGACCTGGACCTGGACGTGTGGGCCGGCGTGCTGCCCGCGACGGTGACGTTCGGCGCGCCGGTCCCCGATCCGGCGCTACGCCCGGACATCACCGTTCCCGGGCACATCAGGAGTTTCTCGGCACCCCGGCCAGCCGCCGATGCGTGAACGAAACGTGTCCAAATGATTTCGAGCCTGGCCGCTAGTGCTGGGATAAGGGCCTAACCTGGGACGATGAACGAACGGCTGGTGTGGATCGACTGCGAGATGACGGGCCTCGACATTGAGCGGGACGCCCTCATCGAAATCGCGTGCCTGGTGACCGACGGCGAGCTCAACATCCTCGACGAAGGCGTGGACGTTATCATCAAGCCGCCGCCCGAGGCCATCGACCAGATGGGCGACGTGGTTCGCACCATGCACACCACTTCCGGCCTGCTGGACGAGCTGGCCGGGGGCGTGACGGTGGGCGAAGCCCAGGAGATCGTGCTCAGCTACGTGCAGAGGCACATCAAGGAGCCGCGCCGGGTCCCGCTGTGCGGTAACTCGATCGCGACCGACCGCTGGTTCATCGCCCGCGACATGCCCCAGCTCGACCAGTACCTGCACTACCGGATGGTCGACGTGTCCAGCATCAAGGAGCTGTCCCGCCGCTGGTACCCGCGGGCGTACTACGCCAGCCCGCCCAAGCATGGCGGCCACCGCGCACTGGCCGACATCACCGAGAGCGTGCAGGAGCTCGGTTACTACCGCGAGGCGGTATTCGTGCCCCAGCCCGGCCCGGACTCGGCCACCGCACGGGAGATCGCGGCCCGGCACACGAGCGAAGTGCCTGCCTCGGAGTAGCCGCCTTGTTTCGCCCGAACTCCCGGTAGCTGGTAAGTTCTCTTTGCTGCGCGGTGCGCGGCCATGGTGGGTGTAGCTCAGTTGGTTAGAGCACCAGGTTGTGGTCCTGGGGGCCGTGGGTTCGAATCCCATCATCCACCCCGATGAAATGGCGGAAAGAAGCCCCGGTCATGACGATGGCCGGGGCCTTTCGCATTCCCGGGGGTGTCCTGGACGGGTTCGGGCTGCGGCGGGGCGGGCGCGGCGGGCTGCGGCTCGGCCGGATCGGGCTGGGGCTGGGATTGGGGCTGAGGCTCGGCCAGCAGGCGCAGGGCCACGGTGGGGAAGATGGCTGCGGACAGCAGGCCGGCCGCCAGCAGGGAGGCGCTGGTCACGGTGGAGATCAGGCGGGCGGCCACGCCGATCTCGGTGGCGACGATGACGAAGGTGAGCGAGGTCGCCTGCATCAGGCCCGCCACTACCGCGCGGCGGCGGCCGAACATGCGGACATAGAGCAAGGCGGGCAGGCCCCGCACGACCAGCAGGGCGAGCAGGAACAGCGGCACCTCCACCAGCGCCGACGGGTGGCTGACCAGCGCCCGGAGGTCGAAATTGATGCCAGTGGCGATGAAGAAGATGGGGATCAGGAACCCGAAACCGATCCCCTGCAGCTTGATCTCGAACTGCGGGTGCGGGGTGCGCCCGGTCAGTTCGATCGCGCGCACCAGCAGGCCCGCAGCGAAGGCGCCCAGGATGGACGCGAACCCGAACTTGTAGGCCAGCACGCCGAAGGCCAGCGCCAGCGTCAGCGTGGCCCGTACCCGCAGCTGGGCGCTGCGGTCCCCCAGCCGGTCCAGCAGGCGGTCGACGGCATCGAGCCGACGAACCCGGCCCAGGGCGACGGCCAGCGCGCCCAGCAGGCAGAGAAAGATGGCCAGCGAGGCCAGCCGGCTCGCGGTGGTGCGGGACGCCGCGGAGAACAGCAGCGACAACAGGACAATGGTGGCCACCTCGGCCAGCGCGGCCGCCGACATGACCAGCTGCCCGAAGCGGGTGGCCTCTTCCCCGGCGTCCTTCAGCAACGGCAGCAGCAGCCCGGCGGAGGTCGACATCAGTACCACGGCCAGAAACAGCGGCCGGCCGCCCAGGCCGGCGCCGGTCAGCGCGAAGCCGCAGCCGATCCCGAGCACGACCGAGACGGCGAACCCCACACCGGCCAGCCGTCCCAGCGGCCCGCGCAGCCCGGCCACGTCGATCTCCAGGCCGGCCAGGAACAGCAGCATGCCCAGGCCCAGGTCAGCCAGGACCGTGATGGCCACATCGATGTGCACCCAGCCCAGCACGGACGGGCCGATCACGATGCCCGCGATCACCTCGAGGACCGCTCCCGGCACGGTCAGCGCGGGCACGAAGCCGAGAATCACCGGCACCAGCACCGACACGATGCCCACCACGAGCACGCCGGTAAAGGAGACAACCACGTGCCAACCCCCCACAGGTCCCGACCGGCTGGCGGGTGCAGGACGAGTCGTAGCTGGGCACCACGAGTCCCGCCCCACCACGATAACCCGGCCCGGCCGTCCGATCCTGGGCCCGGCCGGCCGCCGGGCCAAGCCGGGCCCGGGCCGGCACACGCTGTGAAGTGCACCGATTCCACCAATACGCAGCGTCATCATGAGCCAAGTCGTTATGTTTCGTGACGGTTTCTAGTGCGCTGATCCCCTTGACCGGTTCCCGGCGGCAGGATTTGCTGTTGAAGTTGGTTTCGGTGCGGTTCTCACAGAATCTGGTACCTGAATGGCATCTATGCGATTTGTCCGGCGATCGGCGCTGGCCGTTGTGATCAGCGGCGCGACCGTCTTCGGCGGACTGGCTGCGGCGGCGGGCACAGCGTCCGCGTCCGGCCCCCAGCGTCATTACCTTGCCGGCAGCACACCCAAGTGGCTGAGCAAGGCCAAGAGCGTCGGCACGACGTCATCGTCGGAGCAGGTCGGCTTCGGCGTGCTCCTCGACATGCGCAATGAGGCGGGCGCGGAAGCGACGCTGAAGGCGATCTCCGACCCGACCAGCGCCAGCTACGGCAAGTGGCTGACGAACCAGGCGTTCGACGAGCAGTACGCGCCGGCCAAGACCAGCGTCACCGCGGTCCAGGACTGGCTGCGCGGGCAGGGCTTCACGGTGACCCAGACGCTGCCCAGCGGCATGTACGTGGAGGCCAGCGGGACCGCGGCCCAGGTCGAGAAGGTGTTCGACAGCAAGCTGAACAACTACTCCTACCAGGGCAAGACGGTGCGGGCGAACTCCAGCGAGCTGTCGCTGCCGGCCAGCACTCCGGCCGCGGTCACCGGAGTCGTGGCCGGGATCGTCGGCGTCGACCAGGGCACCGCGCTCAAGTCGCCCGCCGACACGCTGCCCGGCCCGCCGCCGGGGGCACGCTACGGCGTCCAGCCCTGCTCGGCCTACTACGGCCAGAAGACGGCCACGGACAAGCCGTCCGCCTACGGCAAGAAGCAGCCGTACGCGGTCTGCGGCTACGTGCCGCAGCAGTACCAGTCGGCCTACGGTGAGTCCGCGCTGCTGCGCTCCGGGGTGAGCGGCAAGGGCGTCACGGTTGCGATCACCGACGCCTACGCGGCGCCGACGATCCTGGCCGACGCCCAGAAGTACAACCAGGTGCACAACCAGCCGCTGTTCGCGCCGGGCCAGTTCAGCCAGATCACGCCGGCCGCCGACGGATACGGCGACGAGGATGTGTGCGACCCGCAGGGCTGGTACGGCGAGGAGACCCTGGACGTCGAGGCCGTGCACGCGATGGCACCCGGCGCGAAGATCGTCTACGTCGGCGCGGCTGACTGTGAATCCGGCCTGGACAACGCCTGGGCCAGCGCGATCGACAACCACGTGGCCAACGTCATCACCAACTCGTGGACCGACGGCACGGACGACCTGACCCTGCTGGGCACGTCCTACGTGCAGTTCTACGAGCAGTACTCGCTGGAAGCGGCGATGACCGGCATCACGGTCAACTTCTCCACCGGTGACGCCGGCGACAACACCGCCGGCGGCACGGACCTGGCGTCCAAGACGGTGGAGTTCCCGGCCGACCTGCCCTACGTCACCGGCGTGGGCGGCACCAGCGTGCTGATCGGCAGCAAGGGCCAGCACCTGGCCGAGTACGGCTGGCAGACCGACTACTCCCAGCTGACCAACGGAGCCTGGACGCCTGCTCCCCCCGGAACCTACAGCTCCGGCGGTGGCGGCGGTACCAGCGTGCTGTTCCAGCAGCCCTGGTACCAGCAGGGCAAGGTGCCGACCAGCGTGTCCGAGTACTTCGGCAAAACACCGATGCGTGCGGTGCCGGACATCTCGGCCAACGGTGACCCGAACACCGGCTTCGAAGTGGGCGAGACCCAGACGTTCCCGGACGGCACCTACTGGGACCAGTACCGGATCGGCGGGACCAGCCTGTCCTCGCCGTTGATCGCCGGGGTGGTCGCGGTGGCCGACCAGTTCACCCACCACTCGCTCGGGTTCATCAACCCGCTGTACTACAAGCTGCTCGGGACGCCGGCGCTGAACGACATCAAGGCGCCGACCTCCCCCGTGGCTCAGGTCAGGACCAACTACGCCAACAGCGTGGATGCGTCGGCGGGGCTCACGTACGAGCTGGGCACGATCGATGTGCAGCAGACCACGCTGCACGACACGCCCGGCTACGACGACGAGACCGGGGTCGGCACGCCCAAGGGCCCGGCCTTCTTCATCGGGCTGCTGATCGCGAAACACTGACGCCAGCAGCCTGACGTCAGCAGGCCCGGGACTCGCAGGGGAGTCCCGGGCCTGTTTCGTGCGCGGCTTAGTTGGACAGCAGCTGCTCCAGGCCGGCCAGGGTGATCACCCGGGCCTGGCGCGGGAAGATCTTCTCGGTCAGGAACTCGTGCACACCGGGCACGGGGTCGGCGCTGGCGTCGGCCAGGACGTAGACGCGGTAGTCCCGGTCAGCCGCGTCCCGCACGGTGGACAGGACCACGCCGCTGGTGCTGATCCCGGCCAGGATCAGCGTGTCGACCTGGTGGGCGCGGAGCTGGTCGCCCAGGTCGGTGGTGGAGAAGGCGCCGACGCGGGTCTTGCGCACCAGCAGGTCACCGGGCTCGGGGGCCACCGATTCGTGCACCGCGGTAGCGGGCGAGTCGGCGTGCATGGACCGCCCGGACTGCGTCACCAGCTGGGCGAACTGGCTGGTCGGCGGGATCGCGTCGAAGTCGGCGTCGTCGAAGGCCACCCGCACGTAACCGATGTGGCCACCGGCCTGGCGGACGAGGGCGATGGCGTGGGCCATCCGCCCCAGCAGCGCCTCGCTGTCCTCCAGCCGGCCGACGATCCCGTTCTGGTAATCCATCACCAGCAACGCGGTCCGGCTGGGGTCGAGGGCGGGGGTCGGGTCGGTCATAGGGTCCCCTTTCGGGTCGCTGCTTCGGTCGCTGCTTCGGTCGCTTCTGGTCGCGTCTCGGGTCCCTGGAGTTGAGCTGATTTCCGGGACGGTTGCGGTGGACGGGAGGGTGCGGCCGCCGCGGAACAGGGACGCCAGGCCGGCCAGCACCGACAGGGCCGCGGCGAACAGGAAGACCACGGTCAGGCCCTGGTGAAATGGCTCGGACAGCAGCCGGGGGAAGAACTCGCGGCCGGTGAGGATCGCGCGATGGGCCGCGGACAGGGACGACAGGGCGTGCGCGTCGGACAGCAGGTGTTCCACCGGATTGACGCCCAGCATCGCCGAGAACAGGGACGACACTGGCGGCAGCGACCCGATCTGCTGGGCGACGCTGTGCGCGACACCCTGGGCCTGCAGCCCGCTGGTCAGCGTCTTCGGCAGCGTGCTGGACAAGCCCGCGACCATCAGGGAGAAGACCACGCCGATGGACAGGGCCGTGCCGGAGTTCTGGAACGTGGATCGCATGCCGGACGCCGCGCCGCGCTGCCGGGCCGGGACGCTGCCCATGATGGACGACGAGTTGGGCGCGGCGAACATGCCACTGCCGATGCCGTTGGCCGCGATGAGCAGGGCGAAGGCCCAGTACGGGAAGTTCACCGGCAGCAGCAGCAGCCCGATGAAGCTGCCCGCGAAGACGGCCATCCCGCTGGAGGCGATACCGCGCGACCCGAACCGGTCGGACAGGTAGCCCGACACGGGCCCGGAGATGAGGAAACCGGCCGTGAGCGGCAGCAGGAAGATGCCGGCCCACAGGGGGGTCTGGCTGTAGTTGTAGCCGTGCAGCGGGAGCCAGATGCCCTGCAGCCAGATGATGAGGATGAACTGGAAACCGCCGCGGGCGATCGACACGAGGAACCCGGCCAGGTTGCCGGCCGTGAACGCGCGGATCCGGAACAGGCTGAGCTGGAACATCGGCTCGGCGATCCGGGTCTCGATGATGCCGAACACCACCAGCAACGCCACCCCGCCGATCAGGCCGGCCAGTACCCACGGGTTGGTCCAGCCCATGGTGTCGCCCCCGTACGGCTGGATGCCGTAGGTCACGGCGACCAGCAGCGCGCTCAGGCCCACGGCGAAGGTGATGTTGCCCCACCAGTCGATGCGGGCCGGGTGCCGTTCCCCGTTGTCCCTTAGCCGCAGGTAGGCCCAGATCGTGCCGTAGATCCCGACCGGGACGTTGACCCAGAACACCGCCCGCCAGTCGATCGCGGCCAGCAGCCCGCCCGCGACCAGGCCGATGAACATGCCGGCCAGGCCCGCGATCTGGTTGGTGCCGAGGGCGAAACCGCGTTGTTCGGCCGGGAAGGCGTCGGTGAGGATGGCGGCCGAGTTGGCCATCAGCATGGACCCGCCGACCGCTTGCAGGATGCGCCAGCCGATCAGCCACAGCGCGCCGTGGCCACCGCTGAACGGGTCGAACGACAGCAGGATCGAGGCGAAGGTGAAGACCACGAACCCGGCGTTGTAGATCTTGACCCGGCCGAACATGTCGCCCAGCCGGCCCACGGCCACCACCAGCACGGCCTGCACCAGCCGGTAGCCCATGATCATCCACAGCAGGTAGCTGATGTTGCCCGGCGACAGCGGGTCCAGGTTGATTCCGCGGAAGATCGCGGGCAGCGCGATGATCACGATCGACCCGTCGAGGGCGGACATGAACATGGCGGCGGTCGTGTTGGCCAGGGCGACCCATTTGTAGCGGTCGTCCGGCAGTCGGCCACCGGCGTCGGTGGCGGTCATCTTGCTGGTCACTGAGCTTGACCCCCTGGTTCGGGCCGTCGGCAGGCCGCTGGGCCGCCGGGCGCCCGGGGTTAGATGGTCTGGGCTAGATGGTCTGGGCGAGGCGCTCGAGCAGCGGCGCGGCCACCGCCAGCTGGCGGATCTCGTCCGGCGTGAACCCGGCCGACAGGGCCTGGGCCAGCTGGTCGGTCCGGGCGTTCCGCTTGTCCTGCAGGATCCGCTGGCCCGCCTCGGTGACGGAGAGCACCACGCGGCGGCCGTCCTCCGGGTCGGGATGCCGGGCCACCAGCCCGCGGGTCTCCAGCCCGGCCAGGGTGGCCCCCATCGACTGCGGGCTGATCTGCTCGAGCTTGGCCAGCGCGCTCGACGTGGTCGGGCCACCCCGGTTCAGCCGCGTCATCGCGGCACCCTCCGGCAGCGTGAGCGCGCCGTCCGGCTGCTGCTGGCGCATCCGCCGCAACAGCAGCCCGATGCTGTCCCGCAACGCGACGGCCACGTCGCTCACGTCTGGCTCTCTCGTCATATGCTAAGCCTAGCCTTATAAGTTTGCACTTAGCAACTTGTATGGCCGGAGGGGGCGCTGGGGCGTGCCCGGGCACGCGGGTTGGTGGCTTAGCTGGAGCATTCTCAGCAAATAGGGATGGCGAACAATCACTGCACATCCCGGCCGACTCGCCGACTGGTAATCGAGTGGACCGCCGAGCTACGACCGCAGCGCATAAGCCGGCGGCCTTGACCAGGCGCGTCCGCTAGGGAAGGGCATCACCGGGCCGGGCGAGACTTTGTCCGGAGGGAGCGATAGAACTGTGCCTGTATGGCGCGGGGTGCGGCAGGGACCGGCACAGGGCGTGTGGCCGGATGGGCTACCCCTAGACGTGCTGCTGCTTCCGTCCCCGCAGGCGCGGGCGGGCTCGGGTCAACGGCGCTCGTCCCTCCCAAGCCGTCACAGGCCTGCTCACCTCGCGCCGACCAAAACCGGCAGCCAGCCCCCGAACGCACCCTAAGGCCGCAAGAGCAGGTTTCCCTTTTGACCGGGCACGCTGGGTCATCCCATCCCAAGTGGGAATCTCGACCCCGGGCCGCAGGCTAGTAATCGAACAAACGATCCAGCTCTGACCGACTCTCCGTAGCCATAGACCACGCAGCCAGGAAGGACCACCGTGAACTCACCGGGACGAGCACCGTCACACCCATCCCGGTCCCGCCGCTTGGCATGTCTTCTGGATGTCGTCCCGTATGACTACGGTTAGCTACTGGGATCCTGATGAATGGTGACAAGGGGAGGGAGTCTCGTGGCTAGGAAGCGCGGGTTCTTCGCGGAGCTGCAGTATCAGAGCCAGCAGGCTGAGAAACGCCGCCGACAGCAAGCTGCCGCTGCCTACCGTGCCCAGCTGGCGGCCCAGAGGGAGGCCGAGCGGTCGAGGCTAGCCTCGGAACGTGCGAGGGCCGCCGCGGTAACGGCATCTGTGCGGGAGAGGGCTCGGCTGGAGAAGGAAGCGGCCCGCCTCTATGTGGAGTCTCAGATAGCCGAGGCCGAATCCCGCAACGCGAACCTTGCGCAGGTGTTCGAGGAGATCGACGGTATTCTCGCTGCGACCTTTGGGGTCGACGACTACATCGACCTTGAGTCACTGAAGGTAAGAAAGGTAGACCATCCCCCATTTAGGCCTGGCCAGGTCGGCACTCCGACACCGCCTATGCCCAGACTCGTGTACCCGCCGGAGCCGGTATACCAGGAGCCACCAGCACCCGGAGGGCTGTTCGGCGCGAAGAAGAAACATGCGGAGCTGATCGCGCAAGCACAGGCGGAACATCAGCGGGCGCAAAGAGAGTGGTCTGAGAAGAACACGGCGATGTACAACGCGCACGTCGCTGAGGCGCAACGCCGCGAGGAGGTCGAGCGCAGGCGTCTGGAGCGTCTGCTCGCCGCCGAGGCGCAGTACAAAATCGAATGCCAGAAGCGTGAAGCGGAGGCTGATGCGCGCAATCAGGAACTGGACAAGCTCATCAGCAATCTGGCGTTCGATGTCGAGTCGGCCATTCAGGAGTACGTCGGCATTGTCCTGTCGAACTCGGTATATCCCGATGCATTCCCGGTCAGCCACGATCACGAGTTCGACCTATCGAACCGTGAGCTGCGATTGAGAGTTACCGTCCCGCCGCCGTCCGACGTTCCCGGCGTCAAGGAATACAAGTACGTCAAAGCGAAGGACGAGATCACAGCGACGCTGTTGCCAATCAGGGCCCAGAAGGACCGGTACGCCGGGGCGGTCCACCAGGTCGCGGTCCGCTCCCTGCACGAGATCTTCGAAGCCGATCGCGGCGGCAAGATCCACTCGATCGCGCTTACGCTCGGCACGGAAGCCGTCTCGCCGGCCACCGGATTGTCCGGCGATATTCCGCTGGTGATCGTGGCCGTTGACCGGGAGACGTTCAGAAGCTTCGATCTGACTAATGTCGTCCCTCGTGCCACACTCGACCACCTGGGTGCGGCCGTGTCCAGGTCCCCGTTCGAGCTGACGCCCGCCGACACCTCGCACGGTGTGCGGGCTCGCAGGCAGTAACGATGCGGTTCAACCCGCCACCCGGCTGGCCAAGCCCGCCCGACGGCTGGACTCCGCCGCCGGGCTGGAACCCGGACCCGTCCTGGCCGGGCGCCCCCAGATGGGTGGCAACTGTGGCTGCCCGACATCGACAACACCAGCAGTAGTGAAATCCCAGACGCAGGCGGCGGTACCGGTGCGGCCGGCGGGGCCGGCGGCCATGTACCGGCCACTCCCGCTGCCCCGGTCACGCAGCCGACGGCGGGGTTCACGCGAGGGCGGCATGCTGCCGACGACGCACCCGCGGCGCCGGTCGCCGCGCACGCTACTGCAGCTGATACGGCGGTCCTGCTGGCACGCATCGCCGAACTGGAAGCGGCGCTCGCTGCGCAGACCTCCAGTGGGGAGGTGATCGAGCTGAGCGATCAGCGCGTGTTGCAGGACGTCGGTATCTACCGCTACCACCATCCGCTGGAGAACGCTGTCGCGTATAAAGAGCGGCTGGCCCAGCTCGACGTAGAGGTCGACGAGATCGTCAAGAGTGGCCGGGCCGTGCTAGCTGCTGACCTGTTCACGTTTGACGGGTCTTTGGCTAAGGGCCGCAAGATGGTCGCCGACCTATCCAGACTGATGCTGCGGGCCTATAACGCCGAAGCCGACAACTGTGTCCGTTCCTTGCGTTCGGGCAACATCGGCACCGCTACGAGACGGCTCGTATCCGCTGTGACCGCGATCGAGAAGCTCGGCGCCATCATGGACATGCGGGTAAATCCCGAGTACCACGCGCTACGCGTCAACGAACTCGAGCTAACCGCTGACTATCAGATTAAGCTCCAGGAAGAGCGCGAACAGGCTCGCGAGGAACGTGCGCTACTGAGGGAACAGCGTCGAGCCGAGGCCGAGCTGGCAGCGGAGAAGGAGCGCTTGGGAAAGGAGCGCGCCCATTACATCGGTGTGCTGGAGGCCCTGCGAGCCAAAGGCGACCATGTCGCCGCCGAGGAGCTCGTCGGCCGGCTGGCCGACATTGACAAGGCCATCGAGGCAAACGACTACCGGATCGCGAACATCCGCGCCGGGTTCGTATACGTCATCTCGAACATCGGTGCGTTCGGGCCGAATATTGTCAAGATCGGCATGACCCGACGCCTCGAACCCATGGACCGCGTCCGTGAGCTCGGTGATGCTTCTGTCCCATTCCGGTATGACGTACACGCCATGTTCTTTTCCGCCGACGCGATCACGCTTGAGAACGAGCTGCACAAGACGTTTGCGAGCCGTCGGGTTAACTTCGTTAACGAACGCCGGGAGTTCTTCTTCGCGACCCCGGCCGAGGTCCGCGCGGCACTGCTGGAGAAGTCCGGCGGACTGCTGGAATTTAACGAGAACCCCGCGGCGCCCGAATACTTCCAAAGTGTCGGCCACTGGCCAGAGGACCTCGATCCTGGTCGATCGCCTGATCGTAAATTCGGGACTCCGGCAGTCGGGCAAGGCGGTGAGTCTCAAGATAGTGGCCGATCGGCCACCTCACGGTAAGCCGCTGGAAGTTTAAGGATCACCGCGCATATCGTCGACTACGTGCGCCCCGCACTAGGAGTTACCGATCCGCTGGTTGCTCAGCACTCCCCACTGAGAGCACCTGCCGCATTTGCCCGACATTTACCCCAGTGGCATGGGCTGATCGGCTTATTGTTATTGCCAATTGGGGTGCGCACCTCTGAAGGGAGCTTAACCCATGGGCGAGCTTGGCACCGTACGTCGATACTCATACTGGTCTGACAGGCGAATTAGAAGTATCGCGGCGGACAACGATATTGAGTTGGATCGACGCCAGCGGCTCACTTTCAGAAGTCCCGCTTTTGGTCTGTTGCCTCAGACGGAGTTCACCAAAGAGCGTAAGGGCGTACAGCGGCACGAGGTCGCTCAGCGGATCGAAAGGGCGATCGGCCAGCTCGCCATTGAGGATTTCGTGACTCCACCTCCCACCGCTTTTGCAAAAGGATGTGGGGAGGTTACACTAGCCGCTTACACCCAATATTATCCGGAAAAAAGTTCCGAAAGGACGGGTATCATAGCCCACACTCGTACGGTAAGTAGTGATGGATGCCGTGTTGAGATATGCCTATTCGGAAGTTTGGATAATTGCGCCGACTACCTCTCGACGGACGGCGTGGAAACCTCGATGTGGTCATCTTCATCTGCTTGGTCAATTGAAGAGTTTATCGCCAATCGCGGGACGAGGCCAGCGCCGATCTATGATGATGACGAATCGATAGCCGTCGAAATACTACGAGTATTTAACAACGAAGGTCTAAGTAAAAAGCGTGTCTTTGAGCGATTGACTAATGCTGAGTGGTTTGCCGGAGTCTATAAGGATGTGAAGCTAGATAAGAAACGTTGGGATCATAGGCTAGGCGTAGATCTGCCGGAGCCGGTGGACCGAATAGTGATCGGCCAGCCACTGTGGATACGTTCTAGCCACGGCGCCCCTTAGTTTTTCTGTACCGCGAACGACTGCCCAAGCTGGGGAAGTATCTCGGCCCATAGCGCGGATTCCGCTCCACCTAAGGCAAACCCAGTCCTTGCGTGACGGGTGTGACGGGTGAGGCCCGGAGGGCGAGTCGCGTGGGGCCGACGGGACTGGCGAGGTGGGCTGCCGGGTGCCCGGTCCTACTGGAGCATCTGCAGGGATAATCCCTGCAGATGCTCCAGATTGAGCTGAGTGCAGTTCTGGTGAGGTGCCGGCGTGCGGGGCGGGCCGGGGGCAGACTGCGGGGATGGGTGAGCTGACGGTACGACGGGTGGACTTCGGGTACTTCGTGCGGCCGGGCGAGGAGACCGGGACCGGGCAGGCGCGGGTGGAACCGTGTCTGGGTTATCTGGTCGGGCATCCGGACGGGCTGGTGCTGCTGGACACCGGGATGGGTTCGGACCCCGACGTGGACGCGCACTACCGGCCGCGGCGGCAGGCCCTCGACGCCGCGCTGGCGCGGGCCGGGGCGGCGGTGGACGATGTGCGGTTCGTGGTCAACTGCCACCTGCACTTCGACCACTGCGGGGGTAACCCGCTGCTGGCCGGGCGGCCGGTGTTCACGCAGCGGACCGAGCTGGCCACCGCGACCTCGCGGGATGACTACACGCTGCCGTGGCTGGTCGACGTGCCGGGGATCGAGTACGAGCTACTGGATGGGGAGGCGGAGATCCTGCCCGGGGTGTTCGTGGTCCCGACCCCCGGGCACACCGACGGGCATCAGTCCCTGGTCGTGCGCCGGGCGGACGGGACCGTGGTCGTGGCCGGGCAGGCGCACGACACGGCCACCGAGTACAGCGCCGACGCGCTGACCTGGCACGCCCGGCAGGAGGGTCACGCCGATGGGGTGCCGCTCCCGCCGGCCTGGATGGGCCGCATCATGGCCTTCGACCCGGCCCGCGTGGTGTTCGCGCACGATCACGCCGTCTGGGAGCCCTGAGCCGCCGACTCCGGAAGGGGCGGGAACAGGACTTCCGGGATGTGGTCGAGGGTGATGTTGAAGTGGTCACGGTAGGCGGCCAGCAGGGCCTGGTCGGTGGGGAGATGCTGCTCGGAGCGGACGCCGTCGTTGGTGACGATGAGGGTGCGGTCGCTGAGGGAGACACGGCCGGTTTCGGTGAGGCGGGAGCAGATCGTGCTGCGGGTGAAGTGCGAGTCCGGCGAGGACCGCTGCCACCAGCAGGTGGGGCCGAAGTCGGACTGGGCCCGCTCGCGGCGTTCGATGCGGTACTGCGGCTGGCCGTCGCGGAGGAGGTCGACATCGCCGTCGTCGGTGTCGGCGAGGAGGAACCGGCCGCCGGGATCGTCCTGCTCGGCCCGGCTGTCGAACAGCAGGGGGTAGACGCTGTTGCGGCCGAAGCCGATGTCGGCCAGCCAGGGTCCGCTGCCGTCGGACGAGCGCACGATCAGCGCCATATGGTCGAACGGGATGCCGAGCTGGCCGTCAGCGCCGTAGACGCGGGCCGCGACCCGG
Organism: uncultured Actinomycetes bacterium; assembly: GCA_963833835.1. GTDB lineage: Bacteria > Actinomycetota > Actinomycetes > Streptosporangiales > Streptosporangiaceae > Bog-532. The sequence goes on along the minus strand of CAWHZI010000016.1, from coordinate 1,097,023 downwards.
GTCACCTGGGCGTCGAGGCTCGCCAGCAGGAGCGCGAACGCCCCGTTGAGCTCGTAGCAGATACCGCCCCGGCCACGATCCACGATCTTGTCGATCAGGGCGTCGTCGGTCAGGGTGATCGGCTCGGCCAGGTGGATGCTCAGGTTCTCGAACGGCACCGTCAGCTGGTGTGCCCGGTGCAGCACGTGCAGGGTGACCGTGTCGGCGGTCAGCGGGCGCGGCACCGCGAGGCGGCGCAGGTAGGCACTCCACACCGTCTCATCCATCGGCCCCTCCGGCGTAAGCCGTCCGCACTGACCAAGGCAGGGTCCCTGTTGATCCTTGTTATATACGGTTAACCGGTGGACGAAACAGAGTGGGAAGACCGAGTGGCAACAGCCTGGGAGTCGTTCGACGAGCTTGACGAGACCGAATTTCTGGCTCTGATCGAGAAGCTGGCCGCGGAACGCCCGCCCGGCGACGGCGCCGGGTTCTTCGAGCGGGCGTCATCGCTGGACGCGACCGGGCACCCGGACGTCGCCATTCCGATGTATGAGCAGGCGCTGGCCGCGGGCCTGCCGGGCGGCCGGCGCCGCCAGGCAGTCATCCAGCTGGCCAGCTCGCTGCGGCTGGCCGGGCGGGCGGAGGAGAGCGTTGGCCTGCTCACGGCCGAACTCGACGCGACATCGGACCAGCTGAACGACGCGGTGGTGGCGTTCCTGGCGCTGGCGCTGACCGATGTGGGGCGCGAACGCGAGGCGGTCTCGGCCGCCCTGGCCGCGCTGGTGCCGCATCTGAACCGGTACCAGGTCTCGGTGTCGAACTACGCCCGGCAGTTGGTGGAGCCGGGCGGGTCCCCGGGCTGACCCGGGGACCCGCCGTCGGCGGCTTGCCGAGCGTGCGACCTCAGCGGGTCAGGGCAGGTACACCGGCCCCTGGGCCAGGAACGTGGTGTGCTCGGTCCAGGGCAGCGGGTCGGCATTGGTGTTGCAGTGGTGGTTCGGCTTGCGCGGCAGCACGCCGGTGACCGTGACCGTCGCGGTGCCGTGGCCGGAGGCGTGCCAGTAGTGGCCCGACCCGCCGGTGATGGCGTAGTCGACCGTGGTGCTGGACGCGGCGAAGCAGCTGAACGGGTTGACGCTGGTCCAGTTGTGCCCGTGGTTGTGGAGGGTATACAGCGAGCCGTGGCTGAGGTGGACCTCGGTGAACGGTGAGTTCGAGCCCAGGTTGACGTGGCCAAAGTCGTGGAACACGCCGCTGGCCTGCACGTTCACCATGCCGCTAGGTCCGTTGCCGGAACCGCTGATCGTCTCAATCGGGTTTCCGTGCGGATGGGCGGTGGCGGCCATGGCGGGCCCGGCCGCGAAGCCGGCCAGCGTCCCCACGGCCACCCCCGGCACGGCGATCGTCATGGCCAGTTTCTTCCAGGCATTCCTCTTGTTCCCCATTGAAACTTTCCTCCCCAGTTGCCGTACATGACATAAACGCCGGGTTACTAACCAATCGCTGAAAGTAACAAGCGCGACAGCAGTGACTATCGGGGAGAACGACTGGCGCTGGACAGGGCCGAAGGTCCCTACCATCGGGCGGCGAATAATGAGCGGCGGACATCACGGTCTCGAGGTCATAATGCGGGTGTGACCTTGCCCGGCAGTCCCCCACTGGCGATGCGGCCGCTGACCGGAGCAGACCTGGTCCAGCTGTCCCGGTGGCTGGCCGCGCCGCACGTGACCCGGTGGTGGCAGGATCCTTCCGACCTGCAGTCCGTCCAGGCCGAGTACCAGCCCAGCATCGACGGCGACGACCCGACCGAGGTGTTCATCATCGAGGTGGCGGGCCGCGCGGCCGGCCTGATTCAGCGGTACCTGATCGACGACGATCCCAGCTGGGCCCGGGCCATCCGGCTGACCGGGGCCGTCGGCGGCTGCGCGGCCGGGATCGACTACCTGATCGGCGACCCGGCGCTGACCGGCCAGGGCTACGGCACGGCGGCCATCGCGGAGTTCACCTCGCTCACGTTCGGCCGGTACCCGCAGGCCGACGCGGTGGTGGCCGTACCGCAGCAGGCCAACGTGGCGTCCTGCCGGGCGCTGGAGCGGGCCGGGTATACCCGCTGGTGGAGCGGCCAGCTCGATTCGGACGACCCGGGCGACGCCGGCCCGGCCCACCTGTACGGGATCCGCCGGACCCGGTGACGCCCGTCGCGCCGTTTGCCCGTTTTCAGCGGCTTGTTTGGTAACATCCCATGCCAGCAGGGGTACTGACGGCGACGGCCGGAGGTCTGATGAGCACTGGCGCCACGCCCGATGATGCTCCAGACCTCGGCCTGTCCGCCCGGGAGGCCGAGATCATGTCCCTGATTGCCGGCGGCCACACCAACGGTGAAATCGCCACCCGGCTGTTCCTGGCCGAGAAGACGGTAAAGAACCACGTCAACCGGATCTACTCCAAGCTTGGTGCGGGCTCGCGGGGCGCAGCGATCTCCCAGTGGCTGGGCCACGAGGAGAAGGTCGGCGGTTGACGCGCGAGGGCTACGGGTAGACCTCCGCAGAGGGTCACGGCGCCCCAGCAACACCGCTCTGTCCAGCGTCTATGCTGAATTGCACAGCTAGGACCCAGACGGCGTTCAGGTTTCCTTCAGCCTGGCGGGCGAGACTACGGAGCATGGAAATGCTGACCACTGAGGACGAGCGGCAGGGGACGGAGACCAGGTTGCTCGTTGTCGAGGACGAGCCGAACATCCTCGAGCTGCTGTCCGCCAGCTTGCGGTACGCCGGCTTCGACGTGGTCACCGCGGCCGCTGGGAGCGAGGCCGTCCAGGCGGCCCAGCGGCACCGTCCCGACCTGATCGTTCTCGACGTGATGCTGCCGGACATGGACGGCTTCGACGTCGTCCGGCGGCTCCGCAGCGGAGGGGCCAGGGTGCCCGTGGTCTTCCTGACCGCGCGCGACGCCACCGAGGACAAGATCCGCGGCCTGACCCTCGGCGGCGACGACTACGTGACCAAACCGTTCAGCCTGGAAGAGGTCATCGCGCGGATCCGCGCCGTACTGCGGCGCACCAGCGGTGAGGGCGGCGAGCCGACGCCGCGGCTCACGTTCGCCGACCTGGAGCTGGACGAGGAGAGCCACGAGGTGTGGCGGTCGGGCCAGCAGGTCCAGCTCTCCCCCACCGAGTTCAAGCTGCTCCGGTACTTCATGAGCAACGCCAACCGGGTGCTGTCCAAGATGCAGATCCTGGACCACGTGTGGGACTACGACTTCCGCGGCGACACCGGCATCGTGGAATCCTACGTGTCCGTGCTGCGCCGGAAGATCGACACGGTTGAGCCGCGGCTCATCCACACCCTGCGCGGGGTCGGCTACGTGCTCAGGCTGCCCTCCTCGTAAGGCTCGTCCATCATGGCTCCGAACGCAATGACGCGGCTGTCCCAGCGGACGCCGCTGCGCGTCAAGCTGATCACGGCCCTGCTGGCCCTGGTCGCGCTGGCGCTGGCGGTGATCAGCTTCACCAGCATCGCGGTCTTCCGCGGTTATCTGGTGAACCAGACCGATCGACAGCTGCAGAACCTGCAGGCCAAGGTGGACAACGTCCTGGCCACGGCCGGGCCCGGCTCGCGGGAGCTGGCCTACGAGCCGAACGGCTATATCGTCGAGGGGCTGAACTCCAGCGGCCAGATGATCAGCGGCTTCGGCAACGTCCAGCACCTGTCCTCGCCGCCGCCCCGGATCCACCCGACTTCCGCCTGGCTCAAGGCCAACAACGCCCGCCCGGTGACCGTAGCGTCCACGAGCGGGGACGGGAGCTGGCGGGTCATCGTCCAGGCTGTGCCTCTGGTTAACGAGACCACCGGGGCGGAGTCAACCGGGTACGCTCATCGTCGGCCAGGACCTGGGGGCGCTGGCGAGCTCGATCCGCTACCTGACCACACTCGATGTGGTGGTCAGCCTGATCATCATGCTCGGGCTCGGTCGTGGTCAGCGTGGCCGTGGTGCGGACCAACCTGCGGCCGCTGGACGACATCGAAGAGACGGCCCACGACATCGCGGCCGGGCACCTGGACCGCCGGGTCCCGGACCGGGACCCGCGGACCGAGGTCGGGCGGCTCGGCCAGTCGATCAACAGATGCTGGCCCAGATCGAGACGGCGTTCCACGCCCAGCAGGAGTCCGAAGAGGCGGCGGTCCAGTCCGAGGAGCGGATGCGCCGGTTCGTCGCCGACGCCAGCCATGAGCTGCGCACCCCGCTGACCGCGATCCGCGGCTTCGCCGAGTACTACCGCCAGCGCGGCGGGGCCGAAGGCAGCGGCGGCAGCCTGCCCGCCGAGGACCTGAACCGGATCATGCATCGGGTCGAGGCTGAGGCGTCCCGGATGGGCGTACTGGTGGAAGACCTGCTGCTGCTGGCCCGGCTGGACCAGCAGCGCCCGATCGAGCACCGGCCGGTGGACCTGCTGGTGCTGGCGGCGGACGCGGTCCAGGACACCACGATGATCGCCCCGGGCCGGCCGGTGCAGCTGGACGTGGAGCCGGGCAAGGCGTTCCTCATCGACGGCGACGAGGCCCGGCTGCGCCAGGTCATCGGCAACCTGATGTCCAACGCGCTGGCCCACACGCCGGACGGCACCGCGATCGACGTGCGGCTCAGGCCCGGGTTCCTGCCCGGTCCCCCGCCGTATCCCGGCGCCCCGGCGGTGTCGGTCCCGGCCGCGGTGGTGGAAGTCGCGGACCACGGGGAGGGCCTCACCCCCGAGCAGGCCCAGCACGTGTTCGAGCGGTTCTACCGGGCCGACCAGGCCCGCAACCGCAAGAGCGGCGGCAACGGCCTGGGCCTGGCCATCGTCAGCGCGCTGGTCGCGGCGCACGGCGGCACGGCCACGGTGGAATCGGCCCCTGGCCAGGGAGCGACGTTCCGCATTACGCTGCCGCTGGCGGCGGAGGCCACACCGGCCGAGGACGAGGAGCTGGAGGACCGGGGCGACCCGGTGGATCCGGCCGACTCGGTGGCCCCGGCCCCGGTTTCGTTCCGCAAATAACCCCGCCAGCGCGGCGCGAGCCGCGGCCAGAACCTGCTGACGGTACCCGGCGCCGAACAGGCAGACGTGCACCAGCAGCGGGTGCAGCTGGTGCAGCGGCACCCGGGCGGGCCAGCCGGCCGCCAGCGGGACGGCGGCCTGGTAACCACGCATGATGTGCTCGTGGTGCGGCGCGCCGAACAGGGCCAGCATGGCCAGGTCGCTCTCCCGGTGACCGCCGTGCGCGGCCGGGTCGATGAGCCAGCCGCGGCCCCCGGACCACAGGACATTGCCGGACCAGCAGTCGCCGTGGATGCGGCTGGGCGGCTCGTCCGGCCCGGCCAGCGCACCGATCCGCGCCATGACCTGCTCGACCAGGGCAACGTCGCCGGGGCCCAGCATGCCGTCGTCGGCGGCGCGGCGCAGGTAGGGCAGGATGCGGCGCTCGGCGTACCAGCGCGGCCAGCCGTCGGCCGCGGGCCAGGGGGTGTTGTCCAGCGGCAGGCTGGCGATGAACCCGGGCCACGGGGCGCCGAACGCCTTGGAGCCCGCGGCGTGCAGGCGGGCCAGGTCACGGCCGAACGCGGCGGCCGCGGCCGGGGTGGCCGGACCGGGCGGGAGCCAGCTCAGGACCAGGGCCTGGTCGTCCCAGCCCAGGACCTCGGGGACCGGGACGGCGCCGGCCGCGGACAGCCAGTTCAGGCCCTGGGCCTCGGCTTCCACGGGGCTGCTGGGGCCGACGGGGGTGGTGCGACTGCTGGGCTGGGTGGGGCTGCTGGGGCTGGTGGGGGTGGTGAGTTTGGCGAAGATTTCGCGGCCGTCGGTGAGGGTGGCGCGGTAGTGCGTGGTGCCATGCTGGGCACCGGCCGGGCGCAGATCCCGCACTTGTGTGCCGGTGAGCGCGCTGATCCGGGCGGCAACCGGGTCGGGTGGCACGCCGGTTCAGGCCGGGGCGTGGCCGGCCAGCAGGACCGCGAGCTGGGCGACGAGGTCCCGGGCCCCCGCCTGGATGAGCTCGAGGGCGGCCCTGAAGTCGTCCGCGCCGCCGCCGTAGGGGTCGGGGATGTCCAGGTAGTCACCGGCGCCGCCGGACGGCCGGAGGCCGCTGGCCTCGCCGAACAGCCGGACCCGATCGGCGGGGACGCCGGCCTGGGTGGCCATCAAGCGCAGGTCGGCCAAGTTGCGCCGGTCCATGGCCAGGAACAGGTCCCGGCCGGGCAGCCAGGAGGCGTCGATCTGCCGGGCCCGGTGCGCGGATCCGTCGTACCCGCGCTGTTCCAGTTCGGCCCGGGCCCGCGTGTCCATCGGATGCCCAATGTGCCAGTCACCCGTACCCGCGCTGTCCACGGTGACGGCGTCGGCCAGACCGGCCTGCGCCAGTTCGGACCGGAGCACGACCTCGGCCATGGGTGATCGGCAGATGTTGCCCAGGCACACCAGGCAGACGGTGTACGGCGTGCCGGGCTGATGGGGCGGCGGCAGCGCCGCGGCAGGGACGGACATGCCTCAAGGATGCCCGATGCGCACCCCCGGCTCGGCCGCGGCAGTCTCCGGGGACGCCAGGGTCGGAGTGTGCTGGTGGGGCGGGGTGGGCTGGTGGGGCGGGGTGGGCTGGTGGGACGGGTCGGGGAGGGTGTCGGGGCCGAACCAGGTGTCGAGCCAGCCAGCGACGCGGCGGCCCCGGCGCTGCATGGTGGACTCCACGTAGCGGTGGGTCAGCCAGCACAGGACCAGCAGGATGGCCAGGAACACCCCGACCATCAGGAGTTGCTCCGGGAACGGGTGCGGTCCCTGGGTGATCGAGAGCCGCCGGAACACCTCGACCATCAGCGGGTGCACCAGGTAGACCGAGAAGCTGACCAGCCCGAGCCAGGCGAACACGGCCGGCACCTTCTTGTTGCGGCAGGCCAGACCGACGGCGAAGGTCAGGCCGGCTCCCCCGACCGCGGTCACCCACTGCCGGTACGCGGCCTGGTGCAGGACGGCGGACCACAGGTTCCAGGTCGAGATGTTCCATCGGCCGGCCGCGATGGCCAGCCCGAATACCGCCACCGCGATCGGGATGGCGCGGCGCCAGGGGTAGTCGCCCCGCTCGGCCCGGTAGAGCATCGTGCCGGTGAACATCAGGGCCATGATGGTCAGCGCCTCGAACGGGAGGACCCAGTTGCCGTTGAGGCACACCAGGACCAGCGCGGTGCCCCCGGCCAGCAGGGCGCCGATGCGCTTGGGCAGCCGGGTGCGGGTGACGGCCAGCGCGACCCCGGCCACGATGAGCAGGTCGGCGATCTCGGCCACCAGCTGGGTGCCGAGGAAGGTCCGGGAGATCGCGGTCATCGGCAGCACGCCCCCCAGCGCCACCGCAGCCACCGCGAACAGCAGGGCCCAGCGGCTGCTGCGCTGATGCTTGCCGGTCACGAACAGCGCGGTGACCAGCAGATAGAACGCCATCTCGTAGGACAGGGTCCAGATGACGTCGATCGCGTTCTGGGTGCCCAGCACGTTGGACAGCATCAGCCCGTGGGTCAGCAGCGCGGTCTGGACGTCGGTGTTCGTGTTGGCGATCAGGCCGAGGTGCACCTTCCACAGCACCACCGCCGCGACCAGGGCAACCAGGTAAAGCGGGTAGAGCCGGAACACCCGGCTGACCCAGAACCCGCGGACGCTGCCCCGGCGCTCCAGTGAGGCCGGCACGATGTAGCCGCTCACCATGAAGAAGACGAACACGCCGTACGTCCCCGGGTCGAAGTACTGGTAGACGTCCGCCCGCACATGTTGCAGCACGTAGTAGCTGAGGTGGTCGAACACCACGAACAGGGCGGCGAATCCGCGCAGCGCGTCCAGCCAGGCCAGCCGCCGGCCCGCGGGGGTAGCGGGCGGGGAAGACGTTCTCAGGGTCACGGCGGCAGCAGACACGAAATGGAACGTTAGTGAGCAATTCTGAGTACCTTCTGAAAACTCACTGGCGGTTCTCACCCATGACGGGTGGCCTGCCCGTGGGGCTGGCGGGGCTTCCATGGTGCGAGTGATGGATGGAACTGAGCCCCTGTTTCAGAAGCGTGGCTCTCGGGGCCAGGTCATGATCGATGTACCTTTACAGCCCTCTAGGGTGCGTAAACCGCCATCGATCAAGGAACGCAACCCAGCGGGCGGGAACTCGCGGGGCCGGTGGGACGCCAGTGATTCGAGTGACGCGCGGGCCGGGGGTGACGCGGGCCAGGGTGGCGCGGGCCGGGAGGAAGGCGTGAGGCGGGGGCCAGCGTGACTCGGGGCCGCGTGACCGGGGCCGGCGTGAGGCGGGGGCCAGCGTGACGCGGGGCCGGCGTGAGCCAGTGGCCAACGTGGGTTAGGGGGTGAGCTTGACCGTGCGGGCCAGGGCGGGGACGAAGCGGGCGGCGTCGATCGTGCCCCAGCCGCTGGCCAGGTCGTAGCCCGGGGCGGCCTTGAAGCCGGTGACGTCGCCGAACGTGTTGTCGCCGGTGGTGACGTCCAGGATGCCGGTTTGCAGCGCGTCGGCCTTGATCCGGCTCTGCTCGCCCAGCGTGTACAGGGCGGTGTCGATGTTGCCGAGCGGGTGACCGGCCTTCTGGCTGGCCAGGGCGACCACGCCGGCGAACAGCGGGGTGGCCTCGCTGGTGCCGCCGAGGATCTCCCAGCCGGCCCCGCCGGGCTCGAAGCTCTGGTAGACCCAGGCGCCGCCGCTGACCGCGGCCGACATCGAGATGTCCGGGGTGCCGCGGTGGCCCTGGACCACGGCGCCCACGTTCTTCTGGAAGGCGGGCTGGGAGAAGACGGCGGACTGGCCGCCGCCGCCCGCGCCGTAATCGTCGTTCCACACCTGGTCGGGCTGGATCTTGTTGCCGTCCTGGGCCAGCAGTAGCTGGGTGCCGCCCACCGAGGTGACCAGCGGGTCGGACGAAGGCCAGGCCACCGCCGGGTGCGGGTAGAGGCTGACGCCGTCGGGCTCGTCGTCGGTGGCGCCGGTGTCCCCGGCGGCCGCGAGCACGGTGACGTCGTGCTGGGCCGCGTCCTTGAAGGCGTAGCGCAGGCTCTGCAGGCTGGCGAACGAACCCTTGGCGAAGCCGGGGAAGGTGTCCTCGGTCGCGCCGAAGCTCTGGCTGATGACGTCGATGCCGCCCCGGTCGACCAGCGCCTTCTCGGCCGCCATGATCTGCGGGAAGCCGGTCACGCCCTCGGTCTCCGCGACCGGCGTCTCGACCAGGTCGATGGCGGCCTGGGGCGCGACCGCGTGCGCGTACTCGACGTCCAGGGTGGCCTCTTCGGCCCAGCCGTCCATGGTCGCGTTGGACTTGTCGAACGGCGGCAGCTTGCCCAGCTTGAACACGTTGAGGGTCGGGTCGGACAGGCCCCACTGCCGGTCGAAGTAGGCCAGGTCATTGCGGATCGTGGGCGAGCCGAACGAGTCGACGATCATGATCGTCTGGCCCTTGCCGGTGACGTTCGCGGCGTACAGCGGGTCCAGGTCGTAGGCCACCCGGTACTGCAGCGGGCTGTAGCAGCGCAGCTTGATCGTGGCCAGGCACTTGGCCGTGCTGAGCGGGTTCGGCGACTGCAGCTGGACGGCCCAGTCTCCCGCCACCGACGGGATCGGCGCGGCGGTGTCGCCGGCCGCGGCGGCGAACGCGGCCGGGCTGGCAATGGTCCGGTACGTGAACGCGGCCGCGCGGGCCGAGCTGGCCGGGGTGGAGCCGGCCTGTCCCGGGCGGGCCGCCGCGGCCGGGAGGAAAGCAGCAGCCAGGGCGACCAGGGCGAGTACGGGCAGGAGCAGCCGGCGAGGGGCAAGCCGCCGCCTAGGCCCCGGCGTCGGCAGACGGCGTGGGCCAAGCCCGCGAAGGCTCGGCAGCATGGTGCTCCTCATCGGCACGGGGCGCCGACAGCCGACGCACCACCGCTCAGGTCTCATCCCAGCGCGGTTTCACCCATTCCGCAATGCTCGGATGGCGTGTCTTGACCTGAACTTTACTCGTGATTAACTGAGTCTGTTTATAATTGTGCGATTCGTGGTGTTTTCGCCCCGATACGCAGGCCGACCCGGGACCAGGCTACTCAAGACGTGACGGTGTCTGGACACAGAGTAAGGAGCTGTGGGTTCTTGTCTGGGAGTGAAGACCTTGTTAAAACAAAAGAGGACCGGGACCACTGACGGCGGGGCACGGGCCTACGGCGATTCGCGCAGCGGGCGGCGCCTTGCTACCATTGGCCAGGTTCCAGGCGCCGCTAGCTCAATTGGCAGAGCAGCAGACTCTTAATCTGCGGGTTCGGGGTTCAAGTCCCTGGCGGCGCACCTGTCATGACGTACGAGGCACGGCGATGGCCGTGATGATCAGGTCAGCATCAACCAGCCAGCGTCCGGTGAAGCCGGTGAGCGGCCCATCCTCGAGTTCGGGCCCGTCGACCAGCAACCGGGCGGTGAACGTGCCGCGATCCGGATCGATGGTGACCGACGCGTCCGCGAAGCCGAGCCAGCGCTGCGTCAGCGGGAACCACGCTTTATAGACGGATTCCTTGGCGCTGAACAGCATCCGGTCCCAGTGCGTGCCGGGCACGGTGGCGGCCAGGGTCGCCAGCCGCTCGCGCTCCTCCTCCAGCGACACCGCCCCCAGCACGCCCTCGGGGAGCTGGCCGTGCGGCTCCGCGTCCAGGCCGATGGTGAGCAGGTCCCGGTCGCGGGCCACGGCGCAGGCCCGGTACCCGGCGCAGTGCGTCATGCTGCCGACCACGCCAGCCGGCCACTGCGGAGCACCCCGCGGCCCCGGCACGATCGGAACGGGCGGCAGACCCAGCCGGGCCAGGGCGGTCCGGGCACAGGCCCGGGTGGTGGTGAACTCGCGGCGCCGCTTGCCGACGGCCTTGGCGATGACCGCCTCTTCCTCGGGGAACAGGGTCAGGCCGGGCGGATCCCCGAAGGCCTCGGCCGTGGCCGCTTGCGCTGGCAAAATGGTCTCGATCACCGGAACACGCCGTCGGGGCTCGGCTCGGGGGTGTCCGGCACCGGCAGGATCTGGCGCGGGATGCCGGGCTGATCCGGGATGCCGGGACGCTGCGGCCGCCGGCGCCACTCCCGCGGGTAGCCGACGGAGACCTCCTCGAACCGGACCCCGTCGTACCAGGTGGTGCGGGGAATATGGAGGTGACCGTAGACCACCGCGACGGCGTTGAACCTGGTGGGCCAGCCGGCGGTGCGATCGGTCCCGCACCACTGGGCGAACTGCGGGTAACGCAGGATCTGGGTCGGTTCCCGGACCAGCGGCCAGTGGTTGACCAGCACCGCGGGGAGGCCGGGATCGAGCCCGGCCAGGCGCCGTTCGGTCGCTTCGACCCGGGCCCAGCACCACGCCTCACGGCTCTCGTAGGGATCGGGGTACAGGACCCTCTCGTCGCTGCAGACCACGCCGGTCTGGTAGGCGTAGGCGAGCGCTCCTTCCCTGGTCGGCGCGTTCTCGGGCAGCCACGAGTAGTCGTACAGGAGGAACATCGGCGCGATCGTGGCCGGGCCGCCCGGGCCGGTCCAGACCGGATAAGGGTCCTCGGGCGTGATCACGCCGAGACGCTGGCCCAGCTCGACCAGGTGCCGGTAGCGCTCTTCTCCGCGCCACGGGACCGTTTCCCGGCCGTGGGTCCACAGCTCATGGTTGCCGGGGACCCAGATCACCTGCGCGAACCGGTCACGCAGCAGGCCGAGAGCCCATTCGATGTCCGCGAACAGTTCCCCGACGTCACCGGCCACGATCAGCCAGTCGTCCCCCGATTCGGAACGCAGGTTCTCGACGATGGCCCGGTTTTCCCGGTAGCCCACGTGCAGGTCGCTGAGCGCGAGCAGCCGGGGGGGCCGGACGGGGTTCGGAGCCATCCGTCAGAGCATCGCACAACCTGGACGCCGGCCGGAAAGCAGGTGTTGCGGAGCGCCGGTCAGGCCGGGGTCACGGCGCGCTGGACGCAGTGGTCACCTGGGCTTCGGCCTGGCCGGGCGCCACGTCGTGGCCGGCCTCGCAGCGCACGGCGACGGTGAGCCGGGCGCCGCAGCCGGCGTGCACGAACTCGACGCTGCCGTAATCGGAGCCGTGGCCAGCGCCGTGGCCGGAGCCGTGGCCGGAGTCGAACTGCAGGCCCCAGTCGGCCAGCGCGACGAGCAGCGCGAACAGCTCCCGGCTCCGGTCGGTCAGCACGTATTCATACCGGGTCCGCGCGCCCGGCTCCCGGTAGGGCTGCTGAGCCAGCAGCCCGTCCTGGACCAGCTGCTTGAGCCGCTTGGCCGCCACCGCGTCGCTCAGCCCGGTGCTCCGGGCCAGGTCATCGAAACGCCGCCCGCCGTAGAAGACCTCGCGCAGCAGGATCATCGCCGATCGGGTGCCGACCCGTTCCAGCGCCCGCTCGATCGGGCACCAGCCTTCGCCGGCCGCCGTAGCGCGGCCGGCCAGGCGGCCCGTGGGGGTGATCACCTCGTCCTCGACGGACTGTGTCGCTGCCATGAGCCCATCCTAGCCTGACTATGTAAATAACAAGTCAGCCTAGCCGACGTCGAGGAAGTCGATGACCTGGCGGGCGAAAAGCGCGGGGTACTGGAAGTGGGCACCGTGGCCGGAGTCGGGCAGCAGCCACAGCTCGGCGTCGGGCAGGTGCTGGTACAGGTGGTAGGAGTTGATGGTGGGGATGACGACGTCGTTGCTGCCGTTGACGACGAGGGCCGGCTGGGCGATGCGGCTGAGGTAGGCCAGGTCGTCCAGGGGTGCCGAGCCCCATCCCTGCGCGGCGGCGCGGTAGGCGGCGATGGTCTCGGCGCTGACGGGGATGTCCCGGTCTTCGCTGCGGGCCTGGATGCGGGCGACGAAGGCGCGGCCGGCCGCCTGGCTTTCTTTCGACGGGGAGAACAGGATCGGCAGCCACATGTCGTCGCCGAGTTCGTCCCGCTTACCGAAGAGAGGGGCGGTAGAAGCGGGCTGCCGGGCGATGGAGAAACCCCCGCGCGGGCCGGTGCCCACGAGGACGAGCCTGCGGACCAGGTCGGGACGGTTGAGCGCAATCAGCTGCGCGGTCTCACCGCCCATGGAGTGCCCGAGCAGGTCGACGGCCGTCAGGCCGAGGCCGTCGATGAAGCGAAGAGCGTCGGCGGCCATGCCGTCGATGGTGCTGGGGGCGGTGCCGGTACTGCGGCCGACGCCGGCGTTGTCGAACAGGATGACCTCGCGTCCCGGGGCCAGCGCGTCGGTGATGGCGGGATCGAAGTTGTCGAGGTTGCCCATGAAGTGCTGGGTGAAGACCAGCGGGGTGGCGGCCGGGGTCCCGAAGCGGCGGTAAGCGAAACGAATGCCGCCGGCCTCGAGGAACTGGGTGGGCGCGGTGATGGCGAGCGCGGGGGGCATGGCGGGTCTGGTCCTCGTCCCGGTTCAGATGGCGGAGCGGCCGCCGTCGGCGGCGATGACGGCGCCGGTGATATAGCTGGCCTTCGGCGAGGCCAGGAAGACGATCACGTTGGCGATCTCGTCGGGCTGGGCGGCCCGCTTCATGATGGTGGTGTCGCCGACCCCCTGGGTGACCTCCGCGGGCTGGATGGCGGTGTAAACCGGGCCCGAAGCCACGGTGTTGATGCGGACACCGGCCAGGCTGTACTCGGCGGCCCAGGAGCGGGTCATCGAGTCCAGCGCGGCCTTCGTGGCACCGTAGGCGGCCCCGCCGGGCATGCCGACCTCGCCGGCCATGCTGCCGACGTTGATGATGACGCCACTCCCCCGCGCGGCCATCTGCGGGGCCAGCGCGGCGACCAGAAAATAGGGCGCCTGGACGTTGGCCACGAAGAGCCGGGCGAAGGTGGCCACGTCGATTTCCGGCGTGGGCCCGAACCAGGAGGCCCCGGCGTTGTTGACCAGCACATCGACCGGGCCGGCCTGCTGGATCAGGTCGTCGACCCCGGCCCCGGCGGGATCGCTGAGGTCGGCCGCGGCGAAGCGGGCCTTCCCGCCCTCGGCGGTGATGGCGTCGACCACGGCCCCGCCCCGGCCGGCGTCGCGCCCGTGCACGATGACCTCGGCGCCGTGCCGGGCCAGTTGCCTGGCCGCGGCCTGGCCGATGCCGGAGGTCGCGCCGGTGACCAGCACGCTCAGGCCTTCGAGGTCTCGCTGTTCAGCTGTCATGGGGCCGATTGTTCAGGACCAGGCCCGGTCCGGGTATCCGACGCGTGACTGCACATCTGGGACACTGGACCACGTGACCGCCGTAGGCCCCGACGTCGTGAGCACCGGGGTCGTGGGCCGCCAAAACCAGCTCGCCCGGCTCAGGACCCTCATCGACCGTGTCCCGGTGCAGGGCCAGGTGCTCGTGCTGCTGGGCGAGGCGGGTATCGGCAAGAGCACGCTGCTGGCCAGCGCGGCACAGGAGGCCCGGGCCGCGGGCATGCGGGTGCTGTGGGCCACCGGCCGGGAGTCGGAGACGAACATCGCCTTCGCCGGGCTGCACCGGCTGCTGTCTCCCGTACTCGGAGCGGCGGCGGACCTCGAGCGGCGGCAGGCCCGGGCCCTGCTCGGGGCGCTCGGCCTGGCCGAGGAACCCGCGGCGGCTGACCTGCTCGGCACCGGGCTGGCCACCCTGACCCTGCTGTCGGACAGCTCGGAAGCGGCCCCGGTGCTGGTCATCGTCGACGACGCCCACTGGCTCGACCGCAGCACACTGGACATCCTGGCCTTCGCCGGCAGCCGCCTGGAGACCGAACGGGTCGTCCTGCTGCTGGCGGCCCGGGGACACGTCCCGCCGGCTGGCTTCGACCGGGGCTTCACCGAACTGCCGCTCGCGGCGCTGTCCGCGGCGGACGCCGGCCTGCTGCTCGACCGGCAGCCCCAGCCGCCGCGCGGGGCCGCCCGGGCCCAGGTGCTGGCCCAGGCGGCCGGCAACCCGATGGCCCTGATCGAGCTGGCCAAGGTGATCGCCAGCGATCCCGCCGCCAGCCGCCGCTGGGCGGCCGAGCCGCTGCCCCCCGGTGACCGGCTGCTGGCCGTCATCACCGCCCGCCTCACCGCGCTGCCGGAGCCGACGAGGGCCGCGCTGCTCGTGGCCGCGGTGGCCGACGGCCCCGACCTCAGGACGGCAGGCGCTGGCGGGCCCGACCCGCAGACGCTGGCGCCGGCCGAGCAGGTCGGACTGGTCACCATGGGCCGGACCGGCCTGCGGTTTTCGCACCCCCTGGTCCGGTCTGCGATCTACCACGGCGCGCCCTTCGCCCAGCGCGCCGCGGCGCACCGGCAGCTGGCCGCGGCCCTGCGGGACCAGCCCGACCGGCAGGCCTGGCACCTGGCCGCGGCGACGCTGCATCCCGACGAGGAGCTGGCCTCGCGGCTGGAGACCACGGCGGGCCAGGCGCGGCGCCGGGGTGGCGTGACCGCCGCCGCGCTGGCGATGGAGCGCGCCGCGGAACTCAGCCCGGACCCATCCGACCGGGCGCGCCGGCTGGTCTCGGCCGCCTCCGCCGCCGTATCCACTGGCCAGGCGGCCTGGGTGGCCGATCTCGCGACCCGGGCGCTGGAGGTGACGGCCGACCCTGAACTGCGGCTGCTGGCCCGGAGCAACGCCGGCTGGGCGCTGGCCTATTCGGGCCGCCGGTCGGCCGCGCTCCCGGCGCTCATCTCCGTGGCCGAAGAAGCGGCCCGCGATTTCCCGGCCCTGGGCTGGGAAGCCCTGGCGGACGCGGCCACCGTCGCGTACCAGTCGGGCGCGGCCACCGGCCGTGAGGCCGTCGACCGCCTCCGGGTGCGGATGGAGGCGTCGGGTGATGCTGGGCCGTCGGGTGATGCTGGGCCGTCGGGTGATGCTCGGCCGCAGAAGGCCTGGATACGAGCCTGCACCGACCCGTTCGGCAGCCGAGGCGAGCTCGTCGCCTACGTGCGGCGGACGGCCGGCTCGCCGCTGGCGGAATCGGCGAAGTGGCGGATCGGCTCCGCGGCCTGGCTGCTGGATGAATCCGGCCTGGGGATCCGGTTGCTGCAGGACGCCATGTACCAGCTGCGGGCCCCTGGCACGCAGGGCACCAGCGGCGGCGGCCTGACCGCGCTCGGCTGGCTCTACGTCGACACCGGACGCTGGGATCAGGCGCTCGAAGCCGCGGCGGAGGCGGCGGACTGGGCCGAGGCCAACCAGATGGGCATCGTGGCCGCCACCGCGGACGTGATCACGGCCACCGTCCTGGCCCTGCGGGCGGACGGACGGGCCGCCCGCACCCACGCGGACCGGGCGCTGGCCGGGGTCGACCCGGTGGAAAACGGGCTGATCGCGGCGCGGGGCTGGCGGGCGCTCGGGGTCGCGGCCCTGGCCGAGGGCGACCACCTGCTGGCGTTCACCCTGCTCCGCCGGCTGTTCTCCGAAGAGGGCGCGCCGGTGCACAACATCTTCTCCTACCTGGGGGTGGCCGATCTGGCCACCGCCGCGGTGCGGGCAGACCGGCGGCGCGAAGGTCGGGTCATCCTGACCGCGGCGCTCGGCCACCTGGCCGGAACACCGTCGCCCCGGCTGGAGCAGCTCATCGCCCGGGCCTGCGGCATCCTGGCCGACCCGGCCGAAGCCGGGGCCCACTTCGCCGGGGCGCTCCGCGACCCCGCCGGAGAGCAGTGGCCGTTCGAGCGGGCCCAGCTCCGCCTCGACTACGCCGAATGGCTGCGGCGACGGCGCCGGATCAACGAAGCCAAGCCGGAACTGGCCAACGCGCTGGAGACCTTCCGGCGGCTGGGGGCCCGGTCGCTGGCCCAGCGCACCGAGGCCGAGCTCAGGGCGAGCGGGGTCGTCGTCACCGGCGCGCCCGGCGGGTTCGACGCGCTCATGGAGCTGACCCCGCAGCAGCGCCAGATCGTCCGCCTGGCCCGCGACGGCCTGACCAACCGCGAGATCGGCGACCGGCTGTCGCTCTCACCGCGCACGGTCGGATCCCACCTGTACCGGTCCTTCCCCAAGCTGGGGATCACCGATCGTCACCAGCTCCGCGACGTGCCCGGATCCGAACCTCGCGGTTAGCGGTCAGGATCGCCACCACCCGGTCGATCGCCGGTGAGACAGCCCCGGCCGGGCGGTGAGCCCGATCCGTTCGAGGCTGCCGCAGAACGACTCCACCCGGCCCGGCGGGATGTCGAGAACGATCAGCTTCTGATACGGGGTGATGCGGACGCGGGTGCTGCCGTGCGCCTCGGCCAGGTCGGCCAGTGCGACCAGGAGCGCGCCACCGGCGCCGGGGGTGACCCCGACATAGCACCGGCCGTCGCGCTGGGCGTGCACGCCGATGTGGTCGCGCGGCCCCGCAGGTGCCGGCGGAGCATAGCCGTCGGCCAGGGAGTGATGCAGGTACTCACCCTCGATCAGCCGGCGGAAGCCACCGCCCTCGCCCGCCGCGAGCTGGGATTCCGCGGTCAGGAGGGTCAGGTGCTCGCGGCGGCCCAGCCGCCGGTAGCCGAAGTCGCGAAACGCGCTCACGATTGCAGCCCAGACGGCGGGTACCTCGCCCAGCGGCACGAATACGCCCAGACGACCGGCCCGGATCGGGCCCCTGGGCAGGGCGGCACCGACCTGCACGTCGAAGCCCGGCCCCAGATCGGGATGCCGCACGCCGGTGAACGATAGGTCGCTGGCCTCGTGCAGAACGTCCGGCCGGGATGACCCGCTGACGGTGGTCGTGAACGCCGCGGGCAACGCACCGAACCCGGCCCGTACGGCCTGCCGGTCGCGGATCTCCCGCAGCGCGGGGGTGCCGTCGATGATCTCGTCGGCGGCGATGCCGGCCACTGGGCTGCCGACAAACACCGGCGCGGCCCCATCGGGAGCGCGGGCCACGGTGAGCCCGGCCGCTCGCAGCAGCGCGGTCGCCTCGGAGAACTGCTGAGCCCGGATGAAGGACAGCTGGAGTTGCCGTCCGGTGACGGCGACGAAGTCCCGCGCGTAACGCCGGGACACCTCCCCGGCCGTTCTCAGCTGCCGCGTGGTGAGCTGGCCGTCGGCGGCGCGGATGCGCAAGACCGGCGCAGCATCCTGATGCGCCGGCTGCCAGTCGGCACCGATCACCCGTGGCAAGCTCACGTGACAACGCTCCAGGCTCAGATCACCGGCGATCCGTTAGTGCAATAACTGTTAATGCACCAAGCATCTTCACACGGTGGTGACCGGAGCGCAAGGCACGATGCCCGTGCTGCCGTCAGGCGGGGCCGCCGAAGTTCACCTCCACATCGACCGCGCTGGCCAGGGTGTTCGACACGTAACAGACGCGGCTGGCGTCGCGCAGCAATCCCGCCTCCTCACCCGCGGGCAGCTCGCCGCGCACCACCAGCCGGATATGGCTGAACTTCAGCCCGTCGTACTCGCCGTTCGCGGTGACCTGGACGTCGCCCAGGGGCACGCTGCGGTGCTTGGCCGCCCAGCGCAGAGCCAGGGTGTAACAGGACGCGAGCGCGGCCAGCAGGAGTTCGGTTGGGGTCGGGCCCGTGTCCTTGCCGCCATCTTCGGCCGGCTCATCGACGGTCAGCTCGTGGCCGCGAACGGTGACCCTGGCCTCGTAGCCCGCGACCGATGCCGAGACGACATCGGCGGTTGTTCTCTCTCGGGCCACCGCCCGTACCTCCTGTCTCCAGGTCAGTTTCCCGGGCCGTCCGGCCCGGGAAACTGACCCGGCCGGTCAGCCGTACAGGCGCTCGAAGTTGCCGTGGAAGATCAGCTCCGTGAGCTCCTTGTCGCCGAGGGCCGCCATCAGGCGGTGATACTCGCCGGCGAAGTCACCCCAGGGCTGGTCGGTGGCGAACAGGATCCGGTCACCGCCGATGCCCCGGCGGTCGATCTCGGCTGCGAGCCAGTACGGGGCGAACCCGATGGACCAGGTCAGGTCGGTGTAGACCTGCTTGCCCGCGCTGATCCAGTCGAAGAACCGGCCGCCGATGAGCTTGATGTGGCCGCTCATCCCGCCACCGAAGTGCACGAGATGGATCTTGTTCTCGTCGCCGTACCGCTCGACCAGCTGGCCGATCTCATTGATGTCGGAGCTGCCACCGGGCGAGGTGTGGATGTGCACGACCAGGTCGTGCTGGCGCGCGGTGGCGAAGATCTGGTCCAGCTGGGCCAGGACCGCCTCGTCCTCGACCGACCCGCCGAGCAGGAAGCTGATCTTCAGCGCCTTGACCCCGGGCTCGGCGGCCAGCTTCAGCGCCGCCGCCGTCAGCTCGGCATCCTGCGGCCGCGGTGAGGCCCAGATCGCGGCGCTGATCCGGTCGTTGGCCCCGGCGGCCTCCAGGACCAGCTCGTTGAGCTTGAACGAGTGCTCCGGCTGCGGCACCCCGTAGTTGGGGATGACCAGGGCCCGTTCGGTGCCCTCGGCATCGAGATCGGCCAGCAGCTCGCGCACGGTGGCCCGGGCGTTGATGTCCGGGTTGACCGGCGGCCCCCCGTAGAACGGGAAGGCGGGCAGGACGCCCAGGTGCCGGTGCGCATCGACGTGCCGGGATGGCGTAGTCGCCATCAGACGGTCCAGGTGTTCAGCTGGAAGTGCCCCTCTTTCCACGCGGTGAGGCCGGCATCGAGCACGTCCAGGGGGTTGAACGCCTTGACCCCCGGGATCAGGTCGTCTTCGCGCATGCCGTACAGCGCGCCCATGGCGAACCGGCAGGCGTAGATCGTCGCGCCCTCCTTGAGCAGGACGTTGAGCTGGCGGTTGACCGCGAGGTTGCCCGGGAAGCCCTCGGCGCCGACTGACGGGAAGCCGCGGGTGTTGGAGGCGAGCAGCACGGCCGGGCCGTAGAGCACGATCGTGAGCTCGAAGCCCTTGCGCTGTAGCCGGGTCGAGGTCATCAGGTTGACCAGCGAGACCGAGCCCTCGAACGGAACCGAGTGGATGAAGACCGTGGCCTTCTGGCCCGGCTCGGCCTGGACGTCGGGGAAGATCTTTTCGCTGGTGTCGTACAGTACGTCGCCCTCCTGGGCCGGGGCGATGGTGTTCGTCTTGGTGGACATGGGACTCCTCTTCAGCTGGGTGAGTTATCTGGTGGGGCTGGTCACACGGCGGGGCCGGCCGGCGGAGGCTCGGCAGGCCAGCGCTGACGGTGGCTGCCGGGCATGCGCGCGATCATGGCGTCGCGCACGCCCGGCGGCAGATGGTGAAACACCGGGACATAGACCCGGCGCCAGAAAAGCTCGGTACCACGCGGCGGGGCCGGGCGTCCGGCGCCCAGCTTGCGGCCGATGCGGTCCTGGGCGTCGATCATCAGGTGGCGCTCAGAGGTCTGGCGGACCCACTGGAACAAGCGGGCCATCGGATCAGGCTCCCGCGGCGAGGTTGGCCAGCGTCTTCTGCGCCGCCAGCGCGATCGGCTCGTTGAGCGCGCCGATGCCCGGGCTGTAGACGTTTTCCATCGTGGCCAGGTCCTCGAGCGTGAGGCCCTTACGGACGCACATGGCCAGGAAGTCGGTGCGCTCCTTGATACCCTCGCCGCCGATCAGCTGGGCGCCGATCAGGCGCTGGCTCTTCGGGTCGGCCAGGAGCTTGACCGTCACCGGCTTGACCCCGGGGTAGTAGCGGGCCCGGGAGATGCCGGTCGCGGTACCCACGACGTAATCGATGCCCAGGGCGGTGGCCAGGGTCTCGCTGAACGACACGCCGCCGAGCATCGACTTGCCGGCCATCATGCCCCACGGCACGTACACCGCGCGGTAGTCGCGGACGCCGCCGGCGGCGCGGGTACCGGCCACCTTGCCCTGGGCGTAAGCATGGCTGCCGGACAGTCCCTGGATCGGCACGTTGGACACCCCGTGCGGGATCTCCGTGACGTCGCCGCAGGCGAACACGCCGGGGGCCGAGGTCTGCATGCCGGCGTCGACGATGATGCCGCCGGACATGCCGAGCTTGATGCCCGCCGCCTTGGCCAGCGCGGTGTTGGCCACCTTGCGGGTGGCGATCACGGCCAGGTCGGCTGGGATCTCGCCGTCGGAAGTGGCCACGGCGCGGAGCCGCCCGTCCGGGTGGCGCAGGAAGGCCTCGAGCTTGGTGCTGTAGTGCAGGTGAACCCCGGCCTCGCGCCACTCATCCTCGACCGGCTTGATGATGTCCGGGTCGGTGGCCATCGACATCGCCCACGCGGCCGAATCCACCAGGTGCGTCTCGATGCCCCGCTCGGCCAGGGCGGTGACCATCTCCGCGCCCAGGGGGCCGCCCTCGATCACGACCGCGCTTCGCACCGTGTCCAGGGTCTTGTCCCACTCCATGGCTTCGCGGATGTTCTTCACGTAGTACAGCCCCGAGCCGCCGTCTTCGCCGGGCACGCCGGTAGGGGCGTACTCGAAGCCCGTGGCCAGCACCAGCGAGTCGTAGCCGAGCACCTCGCCGGAGCCGAGCGTGACACCCTTCGCCTTGGTGTCCACCGACGTCACGGTGGTCTGGTACCGGATGTCCAGACCCTGATCGATGTAGTGCTGCTTGGTCGCCATGAACAGCCGGTCGAAGTCGGGGATCTCCTTGCCGTGCACGTAGGGGATGCCGCACGGGCTGTAGGCGGCGTCCTCGAAGCTCGTCACCACCGTGACCTGGGCGTCCGGGTCGGTGCCCTGGGCGGCCCCAGCCGCGCCCATCCCGGCGGCCCCGCCACCGACAACTATGATTCGCTGTGCCATGTCAACCTCGCCGGGAGCCAGAATTTTACGTTTCCTATAGGCAACATTATTTTCCTATCATCAATTAGTGCGGCATGTACGTCAACCTGCGCGTAATTCCTCTCTCCGACCCTGGTGGCCTAGATGAACGATGAGCTGCACAAGGTGGTCTCGGGCATCGGCCCGAAGATCAAGGCGCTGCGTGCCGAGAACAGCCTGTCCTTGCAGGCGCTGGCCACCCGGGCCGATGTCTCCGCGGCGACGATCCACAAGATGGAGCAGGGGGACATGGTGCCCACGATCACCACCCTGCTGAAGATCGCGGCGGCCCTGCAGCGGCCGGTGGCGTACTTCGTCGAGGAGCCGGACCACACTCCCCCGACCGCGGTGATCAGGCCGGATGAGCGGCCAGACATCTACACCTCGCACACCGGCATCCAGCTGGGCGGCATCACCGGACCCTACGACGAGTTCATGGTGGCGGCGGCGTTCGCGCAGGTGCAGCCCCACGCCAGCAGCGGCGCCAAGCCGCTGTCGCACGGCGGGGAGGAGCTGGTCTACGTCATGTCCGGCAGCCTGGAGTTCACCATCAGCGGCCGGCTGCACGTGCTGGAGCCTGGCGACTCGCTCCACTTCCGCACCTACCAGCCGCACTCGTGGCGTAACCCGGGCGACACCCTGGCCACGGCCATCTGGATGGCCCTGCGGATGGAATGACCGGCGCCCGCCAGCCGGCTCAGCGCCGGGCCGGCGCACGGAACCGCTCATAGAGCCGCTCATGCCGCTCCGCCTCGGCGGCCCAGCTGTGCCGGCTGGCCACGAGCTGCCCGGCGGCGCGCAGCCGGGCAGCCAGCTCCTGATCGGCGAGCACCCGGCCGAGCGCGCCGGCCAGAGCCACGTCGTCACCGACCGGAACCTGCAGCGCGTCCCGCCCGGCCCGCAGCCACTCGCCGAATACGGGCAGGTCGCTGACGACGACCGGCGTGCCGGCCGCCATCGCTTCCAGCGGCGCCAGGCCGAACCCTTCCTTGACCGAGGGAAAGGCGAGGACGTCTGCGGCCTGGTACCAGGCCGGAATCTCCTCATCGGGGACCGTGCCGAGCTCGACGACATCACGTCCGGCGGCCAGGCCGAGACCCGGGAGTGCGGCCAGGACCTGCTCCCGGTACCAGCGGTGGTCCTGGAACGAGTGCCCGCCGATGACGGCGAGCACCGGTGGCGCGACCGCGGGGCCGCCCTCATGCTCAGCCCCGGGTGCGGCCTGCCGGAGCCGGGCCAGTGCGCGGACGAGCGTGTCGGTGCCCTTGCGCGGCTCGATGCCGCCCACGGACAGCACGAGCGGCCCGGCCGGTGCCACCCGTTGGCGCAGCCGCCGGGCCAGGCCGGAGTCGGCCGAGGAGAACCTCCTGGTGTCCACGCCGTTGCCGACCAGACCAGGATGGACCCCGTAGTCGGCGACCAGGATCTGCTGCCACATCCGGCTGACCACGAGCACGTGGTCGGGTTCTGAGATCGCCTGGCGCTGGCAGTCCATCAGCTTCTCGGTGTCAAAGTCATCGACGTGGTGAACGGTGCGCACCACCGTCGACGCGGTGCCGGGGCCGGCGTCCCGGACCCGGGCCGCGGCCCGGGCCGAGATGCAATCCTGAGCGTGCAGCACCGGGAACCGGGCCGCGAGGTCGGCCAGCGCCGCCTGCAGGGCGTCGATGTTGGCGTCCACCTTGGCCTCGAGGCCGGCCCCCGGAGGGGTGGCGGGCGCGGGAACGATGAGCGTCGGAGCGGCCACCGGCCGGAAGAATCCGTGCGCCGGGTCGCCCAGCCCGACGATCAGCACGGGATAGCCCCGCGCGTGCAGCGCCTCGCCGAGCGCGAGGGTGTGGCTGACACCGCCGCGCGGCTTGGTGCTGTACGTGATCAGCGCGACCGGTGCCGTCTGCGTGGGCATGAGCCGCCTTCCTGTCGTGGTCGGTCCCGCCGGTGGCCGCGGTCAGTCCCGCTGCTCGGCGATTTCGGGCTTGCGGGCCGCGATGGCCGCGGCCAGATAGGCGGCCCGGGCCGCCGTCTCGGTGACCAGGCAGCCGGCTTCCTCCAGCGCGGCGCGCTGCCCGGCGTAGCCCTGGGGGTCACCGGGGGAACCCAGGACGTAGGCCACCACCTGCGGGCCGCCGCCGGCCATGATCTCGGTGAGGACGGGGGCGAGCTCCCCGGCCGGATCCGCGTGCGATCCGTGGCCGAGCACGACGTCGAGCAGCACGACGGCCACGTCGGGTTCGCGCGCCTGGGCCCGGAGAACTTCGATCCGGCTCTGGGGATCGATCATGGGATGCGGACGCCCGGCGGTGTACTCCTCAGCGCCGAGGTCGAGCAGCACGTGGCTGCCCGGGGGCGCGGGCACGGTATGGGCGTGCACCAGGGGCTCGTTGGAGTACACCGGCCCGAGCAGGCCCGAGATGATCAGCTGCGCCTCGTAGCAGAGCGTGCCACCCGAGTAAAAGCCGCGGATGGCCCGCCGCGGCTCGGGCAGCCGGGCCGCGGCCCGGGCCGCGTGATCGGCGAGACCGCGTCCCGGATCCCCCGGCGCTCCCCCGGCCAGCCGTGCGGCGGCGATCGCGCCCGCCTCCAGGGTTCGGGCGAGCTCGGCTCCACCGGGCCGGTCGATGTCGGTGACGCCGAGGAAGACCGCGACCACCGGGGTGCCGGCGCACTGCTCGAGCACGGATGCGGCCACGGCCGGGTCGGGCGGCTTGGACACCACGAGAATGGCCCGGGTGGCCGGGTCCGCGTCGAGCGCCCGCACCGCCGCCATCGCCATTCGCCCGCCGACCTCGGCCGACAGGTCGCGCCCGCCGACGCCGATCACCTGCGACACCCCGACGCCCCAGCGGTCGATGAGCGCGGAGACCTCCTGGGCCCCGGTGCCCGCGGCCGCCACCACGCCCACCGGTCCGGGGCGCAGGACGTTGGCGAAGCCGAGCCCGGTCCCCGCCAGGACGGCGGTGCCGGCCCCCGGGCCCATGATCAGCAACCCGAGCTCGGTGGCCCGCTGCTTGAGCTCGACCTCCTCGGCCAGCGGCACATTGTCGCTGAACAGCAGGACGTGCAGGCCGGCCGTCAGCGCGTGATGAGCCTCCAGCGCGGCGTACGGACCAGGGACGGAGATGATCGCGACGTTCGCCGCCGGGGAGCGTTCCGCGGCCTGCCCGATCGTGCGGGGCGCCGGTTCCGGTCCGTCTGCGTCGCTGGTGCGGGCGGCGCTGAAGATGGAATCGGCTCCGGCCGCCAGCGCGGCCCGCGCTTGCTCCTCGTCCGCCGCGTGCACTGCGAGGACCAGGTCGCTGGCGTCAGCGTCGGCCAGGTCAGCCAGGTCAGCGGGCCTGAAGCCCTGCGCGGCCAGGTCGGCGAGCGCGCCGGGGGTGGCCATCACCGCCCCCGCCCATCCGACCCCGGGCTGCCCGGACATCACCGACGTCGCCACCAGCAGCACCATGGAGTCCGCGTAGGTATCGGAGATCCGCTGGGCCGCGCGGTGGGCGGCCAGCGACCCGGCGCTCATGCCCGGCTCATGACGATCTCGGGGACGATCCGGGTGCCCCTGGCCGCAGCCGGTACCAGCGCGGCCGCCATCTGGGCCGCGGAGGTCACCACCGCGCTCGCACCCGACCAGCGGACGAACGACACCGCGGCCCGGACCTTCGGCCCCATGCTGCCCGGCGGGAACTGGCCCTCGGCCAGGTACTGCTCGGCCAGAGCGGTATCCATGACCCGGACCGCCCGCGCCTGCGGGGTGCCGAAGTCGACATAGACCTCATCGACGGCGGTGACGAGCAGCAGCGCCTGCGCCCCGATCCCGGCCGCCACCCGCGCGGCGGACAGGTCCTTGTCGATGACCGCGTCCACTCCGGTGAACGTCCCGGCCGGGGTCCGCGCCACAGGCACGCCACCGCCGCCCGCGGCCAGCACGATCACGCCCGTGCTCAGCAACCCGCGCAGCGCGGCCAGCTCCAGCAGGTCCCGCGGGGCGGGTGAGGCCACGACCCGGCGGTAGCCCCGGCCGGAGTCCTCGGCCATCAGCCAGCCGCGTTCCCGGCCCAGCTGCTCGGCGTGGGCGGCATCGAAAAAGGGGCCGACGGGTTTGGTCGGATGCTCGAAGGCCGGGTCGTCGGGGCTGACCGTCATGTGGCTGACCAGCGCCACCGCGCTGCCCGCCCCGCGGATCGAGTCGATGGCCAGGGTGAGGACCGAGCCGAGCTGGCCCTCGGTCATCGCGTTGAGGGTGCTCAGCGGCTGAGACGGGACCAGGGCCACCCCCGTCTCCTGCTGGATGATCAGGCTGCCGACCTGCGGGCCGTTGCCGTGGACCACCACCACCTGCCAGCCGGCGTCGGCCAGACCACAGATCCCGACGGCTATCTCGGCCGCGTTCTCCCTGATCTGCTGGGCCGTGCCACGCTGGTCTTCGCGGGTCAGTGCGTTGCCACCGACCGCCACCACCGCTACCTTGCTTGCCACTTCACCGACCTTCCGGAGGGGCCGACCGATCGCGCTCGGACTCGCTCTGAGACTTTTCCGATGTCGAACGTGCGTTTCGTATAGTAAATAATCAAAGGCAAAGGAGCAACCGATGGGCACACCGCCGCGGCCCGCGGCCGTAGGCGATCCGGCCGCACCGCTGGGCCGGCTGCGGCGGCTGGGCCCGCAGTGGGTCGCCGCGGCCGGGAACGCGTTCGCCGGGATGGACCAGTCCCCCGAGCGCTACGCGGCCGCGGCGCGACTGGTGGCTGCCTGGCTGGACCGACTGCGCGCCGCGGCGCCCGACACGGAGCCCGTCGGGGAGGCCGAGCCGGACCTGGACCGTGACGAGGATCACGACCAAGGCGCTCAAGCCGCCGCCACGGTACTGGTGAGCGCGTGGGACGAGCGCGAGTCCGGTGCCGCGGCCGGTGGCATGAACCTGCCCCTGACGACCGCCGAACGCGACGCGCTGACCGCCACCGCATTCGCGATCCGCTACGGCGAGGTGACGGACTGGCTGGCTTCGCGCCGACGCCGCCGGGCGATGGCCCGGGCCGCCGGTGCCGGGAGAGGCTGGCTGGTACTTGCGGAGGTGGGTGACGCCGCCGGGGACCCGTTCGTTGCCTATCGGAGATTGGAAGCCGATCCGGTGACCGGCTCGGGCGTCCTCGTGGAGACCCGGCCCGACGACAGTTTCACCGGGGTCATCCACGCGGTCCAGGTGGTTTTCGTCGATCCCGCCAGTGGCGAAATTACCCTCGATAACCAGGACGGATGCTGGGAGTTCGACTCGGCTGAGGCGCGCGAGGAACAAGTGTCAGCGCTGCGCGCGGACTTCACCCGCCAGGACAGGAACCCCGCGGACTGACATCTGCGCGACACCCTGTTGCCATCAGCCTTTCGTTTCCTATAGTAGACGCCACAGCGTCTACTGCGCGGACCGTCGGGGTCAACCGCCCGGCACGGCCGCCGCACGCGGGAACGGAGGAACGTGACCCATGTCGCAGATGTCCAGGTCACATGGCGGCTCAGCTGCAGACGACCTCATCGCGGAGCTCCAGTCGGTGGGCCTGCGGGTCGAGGCCGAACTGGAAACGCGCCAAGGCGGTGCCGGCCCGTCCGACGCGGGGATGCTGTGGATCGACGGAGTGCCCACGACCGTCCCCACCAGCGCGGCCTACGTGGCGCAATCGCCGTACGCGCTGCGGGCGGACGACGACGGCTTCGGCATCTACCGGGGCGCCGCGCGGCTCGCGGAGGCCCGCCCGGCACCGCAGCCGAACTTCTACCGGATGCAGACCGCGGACGGCATCCCGTACTGGAAGATCGCCCTGATGCACCTGGACTCGTTCGCGAGCACGGTCCTGCAGACGTGCGCTTACTGGGGGAACTCCGACCAGTGCCAGTTCTGCGGCATCGGGCTCTCCCTGGCCGGCGGCCGCACGATCGCCAAGAAGACACCGGAGATGCTGGCCGAGGTCGCGGTCGCGGCCAAGGAACTGGACGGCGCGGTCGACGCCACCCTGACCACCGGCAGCACCGCGACCCCCGATCGTGGCGCCCTGTACGTGGGCCGGTGCGCCAAGGCGGTGAAGGACGCCTCGGGCCTGCCCGTGCAGGTGCAGTTCGAGCCGCCATCGGACTTGGACGTCATCAACCGGGTCCGTGACCTGGGCGTCGACTCCGTCGGTATCCACGTTGAGACCTTCGACCCGCAGGTCCTGGCCCGCGTCGCGCCGGGCAAGGCGCGCTGGGGAATCGAGGCCTACTTCGCCGCCTGGCAGCGGGCGGTGGAGGTCTTCGGGTCCGGGCAGGTGTCCACGTACGTGATCCTCGGCATGGGCGAGGATCTGGCCGTCACCGTCGAGAGCTGCAAGCGGGCGGTCGAGATGGGCGTCTACCCGTTCATCGTGCCGCTCCGGCCGGTACCGGGGACCATCCTCGGTGAGTCCGTGCCGCCGCCGCGGGACTACGTCGAGAGCGTGTACCGCCAGGTGGTCCCGCATATGCGCCGGCACGGGATGACGTCGGCGGGGGTGACGGCGGGCTGTGCCCGCTGCCAGGCCTGCTCGGGCATGGCGGTACTCGAACGCGGCCACGAGCCCGGGCCGCCGGAGCCGCCTGCTGACGGGCGGCGGCTGCTGCCACTGCAGGTGGCGTGACCGCGATGACCACGACCATCGTCAGCCCGGTCGAGTGCCGGAACGTCCAGGGGGCAGCCGAGCTGGCGCTGCACCTGTCGATCCGCCGCCAGGTGTTCGTCACCGAGCAGCGCATCTTCGGTCGCGATGACCGCGACGACCGCGACGATGACGCGGCCACCGTGCACGTCGTCGGCTACGTCAACGGCGTCGCCGCGGGCACGGTCCGCCTCTACCCGCTGCGGCCCGAACCCGATGGCCAGATGCTGTGGCGGGGGGACCGGCTGGCCGTGCTGCCGGAATACCGGCGCCACCACGTGGGCGGCCCGCTGGTCCGGTACGCGGTCCGGACCGCGGGCGGCCTCGGTGGCGGCCGGATGATCGCCCACGTTCAGCTGGCCAACGTCGTCTTCTTCCGGTACCTCGGCTGGAGCCTGGCCGGCCAGCCTGAACCGTACGAAAGCATCCCGCACCAGCGCATGTCGATCGGCCTGGGAGATCAGCGGGCCAGCCGGGTCACGCCCGCGGCGCGCAGGTCGAAGACGTTCGCGACCGAGCCCCCCGCGGTCAGGCGGACGACGCCGGAATCGTCGAGTTCGCCGGCCACCGCGGCGGTGATGCCGTGACCGGCGAACATCGACACGCAGTCGTCCGCCCGTTCCGCGGGCCCGGTGAGGACAAACGAATAGGACGGGAAGCAGCACAGCCAGTCGCCCAGCGGGACCCCTTCCGGCGCGGGAACGGCGGCCAGGTCGACGGTCACACCGAGCTGGTTCGCTTCCAGGAGCATGGCCAGCGAGCCGATCATCCCGGCCATGCTGACGTCCTTGGCCGCGACGGCGGCACCGGACTCGGCAATCTCGGCCAGCAGCCGGATGTCCCCCGCCAGCTGGAAACCCTGCTGCTCGAACGAGCGGAAGAACAGGAAGTCGTCCCGCATTCCGCCGTTGACGCAGGCCGCGACGATGAGGACCTGGCCGGGCCGGGTGTGGGTCGCAGAGAGCACGGCGTTGGCCCGGCCGAGTCCGAACGCGGAGAACGAGGGTGCGCCGTCGGTCTCGGTGAGGTGACCGCCGACGACGGGGACGTCGTAGCGCTCGCCCGCCCAGCGCAGGCCGCGGAGGATCTCCCGGCATACCGGGGCGGACCCGACCAGCGTGTCGACGATGGCCAGCGGTCGTGCTCCCATGGCGGCCAGATCGTTGATGTTGGCCACCATGGCGCCGATCCCGGCCCCGTATGGGTCACGGGCGACGAAGGCCGGCAGCATGGCCTCACCGCCGACGACCAGCATGTGCCCGTCGTCTTCGACCACCGCGCCGTCGTCGCCCGGCCCCGCCCACCAATCGCCACCGCCAAGGACGTCCGCGACCGTCCCGATGGCGCTCTTGGCGCGAACCCCGGGCAGATCCCGGATCCGCCGGGCCAGGCCATCAAGCTCACCAGGTGGGAGGTCCGATGACGGAGCAGGCACCGGCGCAATGTATCACCGTCCCGCACGACGCTCACCCCGGGCCGGGGCTGCGCACACCCGGATTCCTCCGCCTCCCGGCCCGGACCACCAAGCCCAGGACATCCGGGCTGCTGCACGTGCTGGATGACGGTATGTCGCCGGCCGAGGCCCGGCAGTACCTGGACGCGGCCGCTCCGCTGATCGACATCTGGAAGTTCGGCTGGGGCACGGCCTACATCGACCAGAACCTGGAGGAAAAGCTCGAGCTGCTCGACCGGCACGGGGTCCGCGCCTGCACGGGCGGCACGCTGCTGGAAATCGCGTGGGCGCAGGGGGCCGTGGCCCAGTTCCTCGATTGGGCGATGGCGGTCGGCTTCCCGTGTGTCGAGGTGTCCTCCGGCACCGTCACGCTGAGCAGGCTCGAGAAGTCCGGCCTGATCGGCGTGGCCGCGGAGCGGTTCTCCGTGCTCGCGGAGATCGGCCGCAAGGACGCGGGCGCATCCGTTCTGCCCGGGCAGTGGGCCGCCGACGCCGAGGCCGACCTCGGCGCCGGCGCGGACTACGTCGTAACCGAAGGACGCGAGAGCGGCACCGTGGGCCTGTACGAACCCGACGGCTCGGTCCGCGGCGACGTCGCCGACGCGGTGGTCTCGGCGATCGGCGTGGAGCGTGTGCTGTTCGAGGCTCCGCAGCGAACCCAGCAAACCTGGCTGATCCGCCGCTACGGGGCCAACGTGAACATCGGCAACGTCCGGCTGTCCGCGGCCCTGTCGGTGGAAGCCCTGCGGCTCGGGCTGCGGGCAGACACGGTCGACACAGGCCCGATGGGCGCGGTCCCAGACGTGGTCGAGGGCGCCTGATGCTCATCCCCGGTCAGTACCGGACCGTGGCCTTCACCACGATCGGCGGCGACCTGTCCCAGGAATCGCTGGAGACCTACTTCGCGGACCACGACGTCTACCGCCGCACGCGGTTCGTCATCGCGTGCTCCGGCCCCAAGATGGCGCTCGCTGAGGTGACCAAGGCCGCCGATGGCGACGGCAGCGCGCTGTTCTGCCCGGTCACGAAAGTCAGGCTGCTGGCCACGTCGCCGGAGACGACCCTGGTGACCAGGCCGGAAATCGACACCGCGGTGCCCAGCCAGCTGGCCCGGGTCGCGGCGGAGTTCCCCGGTCACCGGTGTGTGGTGGTCAAAGGCCGGTACGAGCACGTCAACTTCGTGCTCGACTCCGATCCGCCCGTGGTCCACGTCCTGGATGTGGCGCCGCCCTGGCCCGCAAAGTTCTGCGATCAGGTGGACCGGCTGCTGGACACCGCGGAGAGCCTGCCGCCCGTCCTGACCCGGACGCAGGTGGTCGACGTCCAGGAACTGGCGCAGGCCGAACCGGCCCGCCACTACCTGCTGCCCTGCCGCGGCGGCGGGGCCCGGGTCCCGGGGGCCACCATCTCCTACCTGGACGAGGTGCCGCCGCCTGATCCCGGCTGGGTACTGCTCGGCTGCGCCCGCTCCCGGGCCATTCACGACCATTTCTATCCGGGCCAGGCAGAATCGCTGCGGCAGGTAGACACCTGCCCGGCGCGGCTGGCCGCGACCTTCCCCATCCCGGCGGGACACGCCCGGCTCACCAAGTGCTGCCTGCTCGAGGAGCACATCGAGACCCGGGATGACACCGTGGTGGTGCCGTGGGGGGCATCATTCGACCTCGTCGCGGAGGGACTGCGGACGGCCGTCGGCCTGGCCAGCGTGCGGCGGGCCCAGGTCGCGGAGACGAGCGGACCGGGCGGGGCCCGGTGAGCGCGCGCATCACGGACTCGCTGTCCTACGGCCACCTGTGGGGTACCGCGGAACTGCGGGATGTCTTCAGCGAGGAAGGCCGGCTGCAGGGGTGGCTCACTGTGCTGGCCGCGCTGGCCCGGGCGCAGGCCGCCCACGGCCAGATACCGGCGGAGGCCGCCGCGGCGATCACGGCCGAGGCCACGGTCGGCCGGCTGGATCTGGATCGGGTCGCGGAGGGCACCAGGATCACCGGGCACTCCACCCAAGGGCTCATCGAAGAGCTGCGCCGGGTGCTGTCGCCGGCCGCGGCCGCCCATGTCTACCGGGACGCCACGGTCCAGGACGTCACCGACACCTGGACCGCCCTGGCCCTGCGGACGGTGGGCGGCGTGTGCTGGCGGGACCTTCGCCGGCTCGAGGAACTGCTGCTCGGCCTGGCCGCCCGGTACCGGGACACCCTCATCTGCGGCCGCACGCACGGCCAGCCGGGTGCGCCGGCCACGTTCGGCTGGAAGGCGGCCAGCTGGGCCGACGAGGTGCGTCGGCATATCGACCGGCTGCGCGAAGGGGCGCCACGCTGGCTGACGGGCCAGCTCGGCGGCGGCATCGGGACGCTGGCCGCCTTCGGGCCGGACGCCCTGGCCATCCGGGCGTCCTTCTGCGCGGAGCTGGGCCTGGCCGACCCGGTCATCTCCTGGCTGGCGGCCCGCGACCGGATCGCGGAGTTCGGCGGCGTGCTGGCCATGGTCGCCGGCACGCTGGCCCGGTTCGGCACCGAGGTATACGAGCTGCAGCGGCCGGAGATCGGGGAGCTGGGCGAGCCCCGCACCAGCACAGTCGTCGGCTCCATCACCATGGGACACAAACGGAACCCCGAGGGCAGCGAGCACCTGGCCACGCTGGCCCGGCTGGCCCGGGTCAACGCCGGCGTGCTGACGGAGGGACTGGTCGGTGTGCACGAGCGGGACGGCCGGACGTGGAAAGCGGAGTGGCCCGCGCTGCCCGAGGTGTGCCTGCTGACCGCGCAGGCGCTGGAGCTGGCCATCGCCCTGGCCGAGGGACTCGAGGTGCACGAGGACCGGATGGCCGCCAACGTGGCCACCTACCTCGGCTCGACCGCCAACCCCGCCGATCCGGGGGCCGCGCCGCAGATCGTCGACCTCGTGGTGTCCCGGGCCCGGCAGGCGCGGGACCAGGAGCCGGAGCAGTGGCCGTGACGCCCGGGCCCGTGGCCGTGGCGCCCGGCATCAGCTGGCGGCTGCCGCTCGCGGTCCTCCCCACGCCCCTGACGCCGGCCCCCCGGCTGGCCACGGCCCTGGGCCTGGCGGGCCGGCTGCTGGTGAAGCGGGACGACCTGACCGGGTTCGCGGTGGCCGGCAACAAGGCGCGGCCGCTCGAGGTGCTGCTGGCCGAGGCGGCCGACATGTCGGCCACGGTCATCGTCACCGGGGGCGCAACCGGGTCCAACTTCGTCGCGGCGGCCGTAGCGGCGGCCGCGTACGCCGGCCTGCCCGCCGTCGTGGTGTACGCCGGGACCGAGCCGGAGCACGAACATCCCAACCTGGCCGCGGCCCGGCACTGGGGGGCTGACGTCCTGTTCACCGGCGATCCCGGCCGCGAGTCGGTCGACGCGGGGATCGTGCAGGCGGCGGTCCGGCTCGAGGCCGACGGCGAGCGGCCGTTCCCGATCCCGCGCGGCGGCGCCACGCCCCGGTCAGCGGCCGGCTTCCACTGGGCCGCCGGTGAACTGGCCCGCCAGCTGGCCAGCATCGGTGTCGGGGGGACCAGCACGGGCGATGCCGGTGACCGGGTGACGGTGCTGACCGCCACGGGCTCCGGCGGCACCCTGGCCGGGCTGGTCTCGGGGACGGTGGCGCTCGGCCGCCCGTGGCGGCTCGTGGGCGTCTCGGTGTCCAGGCCGCCCGGCGAGACCGGGCAGCGGGTGCTCGGCATGGCCGCGGGCTGCGCCGAACGGCTGGGTACCCCGATCCCGGGTCCGGCCGACGTCGAGCTCGCGGACGGCCGCGGCCCCGGGCACGGGCTCGCCTCGGCCGAAGGGAAAGCCGCCGCGCGCCTGGCGCTGCGCAGCGCGGGCCTGGTGCTCGACCCGGTGTACACGGCCAAGGCCCTGGCCGAGCTGCCCCGGGTGCTGGGCCAGACCGCGGCGGACCCCGGCCTGACCACGGTGTTCTGGCACACCGGCGGCCTGCTCGACGCCGTCGGCGAAGTCCTCACTGAAGCTGCCGAACGACAGGAGAACTGATGTCCGCACAGACCCCGGCACCTCCGGCCCCAGGCACGCGCCTCGGGCCACCGGTGAGCGGGCCGGCCCAGGAACTCATCGACAGCGGGTTCACGCTGGAGAACGCGGACGCGCCGCTGCTGCACGACGGCCTGAACCTGGCCGACCTGGCCCACGTCATCGACCTGCACGAGCGGAAGGTCATCCCGCCCACAGCGATGCGCGCGCTGCTGACGGTCCTGCTCGAGGCGACGGCCACCCCCGCGGCGGAGTTTCCCTACGATCCCGCGTTCGGCGAGCCGTACAACTCCCGCGAGCGGTACTTCACCGAGCAGATCGGCGACGCGGCCGGCTGGCTGCACGCCGGCCGTCCCCGCCGGGAGGCGGTCAGAATCGCGCTCCGCCTCCATCTGCGCGGGGTGCTGACCGGCCTGATCGCGGCGGCGGGACGGCTCGGCATGGAGATCGCCGGGCTGGCGGGCCAGCACACCAGGACCTGGCTGCCCGACCAGACCTACCTGCAGCACGCGCAGCCGTCCACCTTCGGCCACTACCTGGTCAGCTTCGCCTATCCCGTGCTGAGGGACGGCGAACGGCTGACCAGCGAACTCGACTGGATCAACCTGAGCCCGGGCGGGGCCGGGTGCGTCAACGGCAGCCGCCTGCTGCACGACCGGTCACGGGTGGCCAGCCTGCTCGGATTCAGCGGGTTCATCGAGCACACCCGCGACGCGATGTGGCAGATCGACGGCCTGATCGCCGCGATGGCGGCGGCGTCCAGCCTGCTGACCACACAGAGCAAGCTGGCCGAGGACCTGGAAATCTGGGCCAGCACGGAGTTCGACTACGTCTCGATCGCCGACGGGTACAGCCGTGCCAGCGTGCTGATGCCACAGAAGCGGAATCCTTATTCGCTGTCCATCATCCGGGGTGCGTCGGGCACCATGATCGGGCGCCTGTCGGGATTCCTCGCGGTCAGCAAGAGCCCCTCGGCCCGCAGCGACAACCTCATCTACGCCTACGGCGAGGTCCCGCGCGCGCTCGACCTGGCCCTGCGCACGACCAGGCTGACCGCCGGGGTGATCTCCACTCTGCAGGTCAACGCGGGCCGTATGTGGCAGACGCTGGAGTCCGGTTACAGCCAGTCGACCGACCTGGCCGAGTTCATCATGGGCGAGTGCGCCGTGGACTACCGGACCGCCTACCAGATCGTCGGAGCCGCCGTCCGCAAGGCCAGCCGGGACGGCATCCGCGGGGTGGACCTTACCGTCGGACGGCTGCAGGACGCCGCGGCCGAGTACAACGGCTCGCACCTCGACCTCGACGACATCGACCTGGCCACGGTCCTCGATCCGCGCGGGATCGTCGAGACCCGGGTCCTCGACGGCGGTGCCGCCCCGCAGGTGGTCGCGGGCATGGCCGAGCGGTGCCGGGAGCACGGGGAACGGCTCGCCGACGAAGCGGACCGGCGCCGGGCCGCCACGCTCGCGTCCCAGGACGAACTGGTCAGCCAGGCCAGAGCACTGCTGGCCGCACCAACCGAAGGAGAACGGCAGTGACCGCCGTAGCCCACGAGGCCGATCCGCCGGTGCGGCTGCCGGACGAGATATCGGTGCTCAACGCCGGACTCCCCCTGTTCGCCGAGGCGATCGCCGAGCAGGGGCGACCCGTGGTCCAGCTCGACTGGCGCATTCCGGGCGGGGGCGACCCGAAGGTCGTGGCGGCGCTGCGCCGGCTGTCCGGTCCCCGGGCCGCGGTGATAGACGCCGCCAACGCCGAGGCCTACCGGCGCCTGGACCACGGGGTGCCGGAGGCCGTGGCGGTCCGTCCCGCCGCCGAGGTCATCCCGGCCCTGGACGGCGAGCGGCTGATCCTGCACAGCGGCCCCGCCATCGCCTACTCGCACGCGGTCGATCCGCTCCGCCGGTCCATGCGCTCGGCAGTCTGCGCGGAGGGCTGGGCCACCGATCCCGGCCAGGCCGACGTGCTGCTGGCCTCCGGCCAGGTGCGGACCGGCTCGGCCAATGAGCATCAGACCGTGGTGCCGATGGCCACCGCGCTGGGCCCGCGGACGCCGGTATGGGTGGTAGAGCTGGCCGAAGCCGGGATCCGGGCCTACGCCCCGCTGGGCCAGGGCTCCGGCGATGTGGCCTGGTTCGGTAAGGACAGCCCCGGCGCCATCGAGCGGCTGATCCTGCTGCGCGATGCGGCCGGCCCCGTCCTAGCCGACGCGCTGGCGGCGAGCGGCCCGCTCAACGTCCTGTCCTTCGCCGCCCAGGCGGTCGCGATGGGCGACGACGTGCACGTACGGACCCAGGCCTCGACCAACCTTCTGCTGCGGAGCTTGCTGCCTGCCCTGGTGCGGGGCACCCATCCGCGCCGCGGCGAGGTGGCCGATTTCCTGTCGGGCAACTACCTGCTGTTCCTGAGCCTGGCCATGGCCGCGGCCCGGACCCTCACCAGCTGGGCCGGCCAGGTCGAGGACAGCTCGATCGTCACCGGCATGAGCCGAAACGGCAGCGGCTTCGCGGCCTGGCTGGCCGGACCGGATGCGCCGTGGCAGTTCGCGCCCTCCCCACTGGTCGGCGACGCGCTCTACCAGCCGGGACGTACCGAAGCCGACGCGGCCCCCGACATCGGGGACAGCTCCGTGCTCGAACTGATCGGCCTCGGGGGCGCCTGCGCCGCCGGGTCACCGGCCGTGGCCCAGCTGGTCGGGGGCACGATGGCCGACGCGGCCCGGCTCACCGAGCAACTGGACCTGGTCTGCGTCGGCCGCTCCACCCGGTTCACGCTGCCGGTCTGGGGGATGCGCGGGTCCCCGGTCGGCGTCGATGTCCGCAAGGTCGTCGAACTCGGGATCACGCCCAAGGTGACCACCGGGATCCTGCACAACTCCGACGGCAGTGGCCAGGTCGGCGCGGGTGTGGCCGTGGCCCCCATCGAGGTGTTCAGCCAGGCGCTGCTGGACCTCGACGCCCGGCTCAGCTAGCTCAGCCAGCTCAGCGGGCGGAAACGGCTACACGCTGCCTTGGGCCGGGGCGGGGAGCGGCTGCACCCCGGCCCGGCGGGCGGCCTCGTTCAGGCGGGTGAGGGCCTGCTGCAGGTCCTGCAGCTCGCCGAGCTCGACCCCCAGCCGGGCGACCACGGCGGGCGGGACGCGCAGGGCCATCTCGCGCAGGTCCCGGCCAGCCTGGGTCAGCTCGATCCGCAGTTGGCGCTCGTCGCGCGGTTCCCGGGTGCGGGTCAGCACACCCGCCGCCTCCAGCCGCTTGAGCAGCGGCGAGAGGGTGGGGGCGTCGAGCTGGAGCATCTCGCCCAGCTCCTTCACCGACAACGGAGAGCGCCCCCACAACGCCAGCATCACCAGGTACTGCGGGTGGGTCAGCCCCATCGGCTCGAGTAGCGGCCGGTAGATGCTCAGGACGCTGCGCGCGGCGATCGACAGGGCGAAGCACACCTGACGTTCCAGAGCGAGCGGGTCGCCCGGTATCTCCGGCAGTCCGGTCACGTCCGCGGCGGCATCCATATCCCCGATGGTAGCCCGGGGCAGGGAATGAGGTACGGCCGAAGAGTTAGCGGGCTAACGCTTAACGCCAGAATTACGCGGTCAGAGCCGCTGCGTCGGAATCGAGCTCGGGCAGCTGGATCTCGGCGTAGACGGCCCGGTGGTCGCTGCCCGGGATGATGTGCACGGAGTAGGCCAGCACCGCGCAGCCGCGGTCGACCAGCACGTGGTCCAGGGTGAGCACGGCGCGCTGGCCCGGCGGCATGCCCCAGGTGGGGGTCAGCCCGCCCGCGGCCTGCTGGCCGGAGTCGGCGTAGCCGCGGCCCAGCACGGCGCGGAACGCGGCGTGATCGAGGGTGGCGTTGAAGTCCCCGGACATGATTCTCGGCCGTTCACCCGGTGCGGGCAGCGCGGCCAGGTCGGCTCGCCACCGGGCGGCGGCACCGCCGTGCTCCGACGCCGGGGTAGCCGAATGCACGCAGATCAGTTCGACCCGGTGCCCGCCGGGCACCTCCAGCAGCGCGGTCGGCTGGGCCGCGTGGGCCGGCGGCATGGCCACGCCCTCGCCGAGCGGGAACCGGCTGTAGATCCCCGAACCGCGTGGGCCCCCCCGGAGCTCGACCTGGTTGTGCGGCAGCAGCTCTTCCAGCCCGGCCTGCTTGAGGCGGGTCACCGCATCCGCGGTGAGCTCCTGCAGGAACAGCACATCCGGGCTGAGCTGACGGACCCGGGCCACGAGCACCTCGGCGTCGCCCCGGCCGAAGAACATGTTGAACGTGAGTACCCGCAGCATCGGCCCGCTGGCCCCCGGCTGCATCCGGAACATCGCGCGCGATCGCACCACCAGCCGGAGCGCCGCCGCCGCGGCGGCGGCGGTCGCAGCCGGCCGCCGCTGGCCGGCCAGGTGCAGCCCGAGCGCGGCCCACGGCGCGGCCTTGGCCACCTGAGGGGTAAACGATATGAACGGCACGACCGGGCCTTCGGTGCGTTGCACGCGATCGGCCGCGGCGATCCTGGCCGCCGCCCACGCGGCAAAGCCGCCCGCTACCGCCCAGGAGCCGCCCGCTATTGCCCGGGAAACGTACGTGGCCTTCCGGCCGTCACCTGCCACGATTCCAGCCTATGGCCTCAAGGCGGCTGGATCGCCCGGCCGGATCGTGGTCGGGGAAGCAGCGCGATCCGGCCGACAGCGCGACCAGCCAGACAGGACCAGAAACAGCGCTAGCCGGTGAGGCCTGTGCCTCTACCGGCTAGCGTCTGGTTTGTTCAGTTCGTGTGGCCCTGGGGGCTGGCCCAGCTGGGTCAGTAACGCTCCGGGGTGTGCTGCGGGCTGGCCAGCCGGCTCCCGGCGTCGTTCATCTCGGCGACGATCGCGGCGATGCGGTGGCCGAAGCGGGCGAGCGGACCCCGGGTGTTCTGCGTAGCGGTGGTGTTCATCGTTCCTCCTCGTTTTTCCGGCCATCTCCTTGCCGGTCACTATTGAGTCTCGTCGTAAGACCCCCCTTAGGGCATCGGGAGAAAGCCTTAGTTCCCAGCTGAGACCCCTCTTAGGCCGCCGTGGAGACCGGCGTAGGCCGGGGATGCGGGGACTGGCTCAGGCCGGGCGCCTGGCGCGAGCGCACGAGGAGACCGGGTGGGACCGGGTGCTGTTCGCCTACGGCCCGGGCTCGCCCGACCCGAGCACTGGCCTGAGACGGCGCTAGCCGGCAGGGAGTGACCACCTGTCGGCTAGCGGCTGATACGTGGGAGCGGACCTCGAGAGGTCAGAAACGCTCCGGGGTGTGCTGCGGGCTGGCCAGCCGGTTCCCGGCGTCGTTCATCTCGGCGACGATTGCGGCGACACGGTGACCCATACGAGCCAGCGGGCTCATGGTGCGGTTCATTGTTGGTCCTCCTCTCTGGTTATGACAACCAGAACAGGCCGGCCGCTGTTCCGGATCCGGAACAGCCGTTATCATTGATAGCAGGAGGTGCTATCAATGGCAGCGCTGAATATCCGGAACCTCGATGAGGCGGTGAAGCGGCGGATTCAGGTCCGCGCGGCCCGGCACGGCCGGTCGATGGAGGCCGAGGTGCGTGAGATTCTGGCCGAGGCCGTCCGCGAGCCCGCCGATTCCGCCGGGCTGTTCACGGCGCTC
The DNA here is from genome assembly GCA_963833835.1 of uncultured Actinomycetes bacterium. Classification (GTDB taxonomy): domain Bacteria; phylum Actinomycetota; class Actinomycetes; order Streptosporangiales; family Streptosporangiaceae; genus Bog-532. Next base: position 1,057,651 of record CAWHZI010000016.1, on the reverse strand, counting down.
CTTGATCAGTTCGGCACGCTCGGCGGAGCCGACCTCCAGTTGCCCGAGCGCAACGAGCCCGCGCGGGCCGCGGACTTCTCCGAATGATCGTCCTCGACACCAACGTGGTGTCCGAGCTGATGCGGGCCGAACCCGCGCCCGGCGTCGCGAACTGGGTCCGCGAACGGGACCGGCGCGAGCTGCGTACGACCACCATCACGTTGGCCGAGGTCCGCTACGGCATTGCCCGGCTGCCGGACGGACGCAGGAAGCAGCTCCTGCTCACCGCGGCCGACGACATCTTCGCGGCCTTCGCCGATCAGGTTCTCCCGGTGGACCCTGCGGCCGCGGAGCACTACGCGGCCATCGCGAGCAGCCGGGAACGGAGCGGGAAACCGATCGCGGGGTTCGACACACTGATCGCGGCGGTCTGCCGCTCCAGGGGCGCCGCGCTGGCGACCCGGAACGTGGCCGACTTCGAGAGCACCGGCATCGAGATCATCGATCCCTGGGCCCAGACGTCTAGCTGACGAATCCGACCTGAGCGGCGGCGCCGGCTCCCCGAGGCCGGTCGCTCAGGCTGCCGTCCGGCCGGGCGACTCCGGTGTCGCCCGGCGGAGGTGCGACACTGCCTTGGGCATCGTAACTCCGCAGGCGGGACGGAGTAAGCCCCTGAGCTGGCCTACCAGGGAGCCATGGTCTCCTTGTAGCAGAAGGTGCCGGTGGGCCCGTCGGGGCCGATGGTGGCCCAGCGGGCGACGTTGGCGGCCGCGTCCTCGGGGGTCTGCAGCCCGTGCCCGCCGGTCAGGTCGGTCGCGGTGTAACCGGGCTCGACCGCGTTGACGCGCATCCCGGGCAGCTCCTTGGCGTACTGGACGGTGAGCATGTGCACCGCCGCCTTGGCCGAGCCGTAGATCGGCGCGAAGATCGCGTACTGCTGGCCGTACGGGTTGGCCACGGCGCCGAACGAGCCCAGCAGGCTGCCCACGTTCACGATGACCGGGGCCTGCGAGGCGCGCAGCAGCGGCAGGAAGGCCTGCGTCACCCGGACGATCCCGAACACGTTGACGTCGTAGGCCTCACGCATGGCCTCGGCGGTGAGGGTCTCGATCGTCGCGTGGGCCCCGGTCACGCCGGCGTTGTTGACCAGGATGTCGAGGCGGCCTTCCCGCTCGGTGAGCTCGGCCGCGGCCGCGGCGGCCGAGGCGTCGCTGGTGACGTCGAGGGCCAGCCACTGCGCGCCCACTTCCTTGGCCGCCGCCTCGCCGCGCTCGGCGTCCCGGGCGCCGATGTACACGGTGTGCCCCAGCTCGACCAGACGGCGCGCGGTCGCCTTCCCGATGCCCTTGTTGCCCCCGGTGATCAGTGCGATGGACATGACACTCCTTGCTCGTTCTAGCTTGGCTGCTGATTCTCGATCGGCTGTTCCGTTATCCATGCTGCTGGCTGCGCCGGTCCGGCGGGTAGGCCCCGCTCATCCTGGGAGTGACAGGGACAGGGACGAGATCGCCGGGCCAGGGCCGCCGCGCGTACGCTTTTTGCATGAGCAGCCCGCCTACCACCAAGCCGGAGACCAGCTCGTGACCGGCGACCCGAACACGCTGGGCGAGTACCTGCGGGCCCGGCGCGAGCTGGTCACGCCGGCCAGCGCCGGGCTGCCCCAGTTCGGCGTCCGCCGCGTGCCGGGCCTGCGCCGGGAAGAGGTGGCGATGCTGGCCGGCATCAGCGCCGACTACTACCTGCGCCTGGAGCAGGGCCGGGACCGCAACCCCTCGGTCCAGGTGCTCGAGTCGCTGGCCCGGGTGCTCCAGCTCGACGACACCGGCACCAGCTACCTGCTCAGCCTGGGGCGCGAGAAGCCGCGCCGGGCTCGCCGCCGGCCGCGCAAGGAGACCGTGCCGCCGGGCATCGCCAAGCTGCTCGGCTCGATCGACCTGCCCGCCTTCGTGGAAGGCCGTTACTTCGACGTGCTCGCGGCCAACCCGCTGGCGGCCGCGATCTCGCCCCGGCTGGTGGCGGGCGGGAACCGGCTGCGCGACGTGTTCCTCGACCCGGCCGAACAGGCGCTGTACCCCGACTGGGACCGGGCCACGGCCAACCTGGTGGCCGGGTTCCGCAAGTCAGTCGGCACCGATACCGACGACCCCCGGTTCATCGAGCTGGTCGGTGAGCTGTCGCTGGCCAGCGACCGGTTCCGGTCGCTGTGGGCCCGCCACGACGTTGGTTTGTACCGGGGCGCGGGCGTCACGCTCGACCATCCGCAGGTCGGCGTGATCACCCTGAACCGGGAGAAGCTCGCCATCAACGGGTCCGAGGGCCAGATCCTGGCCATCTACCACGCCGACGCCGGCAGCGCCGACGCCGAGAAGCTGGCCCTGCTGGCCTCCTACCAGGCCGACCAGGGAACGGTTGCGCTCAGTCCCCAACACTGATCCCTACGCGGACCTGCTGGCTCTGGTTGACGCCGTTCGTTTCGTTTCTTTCGAATTCAGGTAAGCTGAACGGCAAGGAGGCGTGATGGCGACGACGACCACGCGAGCGGATGTGGTGTTCCCGCCGCGAGATCTCAGCGCACTGCTGGACCTGGGCCGGTTCCTGCAGCAGCACACCGAGCCGGGACTCCTGCTGGGCCCGGATGGCGAGCAGGTACCGCTGCCGGAGGAGGTCTATCGGGTGCTGGCCGATGTGGTGGAAACCATGCGCCAAGGCAAGGCGATCACCCTCGTCCCGCACACCCAGCGGCTCACCACTCAGGAGGCCGCCGACATCCTCGGCGTCAGTCGGCCGACGCTCGTCAAGCTGCTTGAAGAGGGGAAGATTTCCTACGAGCAGCCCGGCAGGCACCGCCGAATCCTGTTCACGGACCTGCTCGCGTACCAGGAGCAGCAGCATGCGGGGCGCCGCGCAGTCCTGGACCGGATGACCGAGGATGCTAGCGAAGCTGGCCAGTACGACGGCACCCCCGAGGACTATGCCTCGGCCCTGAAAAGAGCTCGCAGACAAGCCGCCCGGCATACTGACGCCTCCTGACGATGTCGCGCTACACGGCAGTCCTCGATGCGTGCGTTTTAGTACCCATCGCGCTGGCCGATACGTTGCTGCGTGTGGCCGAGAGGGGCATGTACCGCCCGCTCTGGTCGAGCCGGATTCTCCTCGAAGCGCAGACGGCCATCGAAGAGATCCACCCGGGCATCGATGTGGACAAGCGCTTCGCCAGCATGCGGGAAGCCTTCGGCGACGCGATGGTCACCGGCTGGGAAGCACTCGAATCGGGCATCCGACTACCTGACGAGGACGACCGGCATGTCCGGAGGGCCAGCTCCGCTTAGTGGACCGGCAGGAGCTTCTTGGCTTGCTCGTAGACGTCGGCCGGGAGCGGCCCCTGCTCGGCCACGGCGATGTTGCCGGCCAGGTGGGCCGGGTTCGCGGTGCCGACGATCGTGGTCGACAGGCCCGGATGGCTGAGCGTGAAGCGCAGCACGAACTCCATGTTGGTCAGGCCCGCCTCGCTCACGAGGCTGGTGATGCCGGAGGCCTCCCAGTTCCGCTGGCCCAGGCCTCGCTCCTGGCTGAGCGGCCCGACCTGCCAGTTCTTGTCCTCCGCGGCGGCCCCGCGGGCCGCACCGCCGCGGATGAACGTGCCCGCCCCCGCGTCGGCGGCCTCGGTGATGAGCTCTTCGTGATCGCGCTGGACGGCCGAGTACGGGATCTGGAACACGTCGAACACGCCCAGGGCGAGGTGATCGGGCAGGTTGGGCAGGATGCCCGACATCCCGATGAAGCGGAGCTTGCCCTCGGCCTGCAGCTCCTGCAGTGTCTCGACGGTGTGGTTCTCGGCCAGGGTGGCCCGGCTCGGGGACATGTGCACCTGGACCAGGTCGAGGCGGTCGGTGCGCAGGCGCCGCAGCGACTGCTCGACGTCGGCCCGGACGTTGCCCGGGGTGTAGTCGTGCGCGTAGGGCGGCGTCGCGTCGGCCGGAACGTCGAGCGGGCAACCGCACTTGGAGGCGAGGAAGAACTCGTCCCGGCGGTGGCCGAGGTAGGTGCCGATCAGCTCCTCGCTGCGGCCGTAGTCCGGCGAGGTATCGATCAGGTTGATGCCGCCGTCGAGGACACTGTTGAGGAGCCGGCCCGCGTCCTCGTCGGCAATCTCGGGCCCGCGCGGCTGGCCCCTCAGCTCCATGGCGCCGTAGCTGAGGATGGTCACGTCCGCGCCGGTGCGCCCGAGGGTTCGTGTCGTGATCGCCATGGCTCTAACGCTATCCCGCGGGGGTTTCCTGGTTGAGGCGGGCGAGGACGACGGGCAGGCCGTCAGTCAGCATCGTGCGGCGGACGCGGCCCAGGAACTGGGCCATGAACCAGCCGCCGACGCCGGTGAAGCCGGTGTGCGCGTAGGTGAAGCGGGTGCCGTCGCCGCTGGGCTCGAGGCGGTAGGTGACCTCCGTCTGCTCGCCGCCGCCTGCGTCGGCCCAGGTGTAGCGGAGCAGGTCCGGCTCATGGGCCGCCAGGACCTCGCAGTTGACGACGCCGCTCCAGCCCGGCCGGGGCCTGGCCACGAACCGGAACCTGGTCCCGGGGACCGGGGCGAAGCCTTCCGGGTGCGCGCCCGCGCCGGTCGCGGTCCACTGCGGAATCAGCGCCGGGTCGGTCAGCGCGCGCCAGACCACCGGCACCGGATACGGGTAGTCGCGGACGATACGGATCTCGGTCATCAGGCCCTCCTGAGCTTGTCCCTCACGTATGACTCGAAAGTACGGTCACAGAATTTTTTCTGCAACTGTAAATCTTGTTAAGGTGGGGGTGTGGGTGACGGGTTGCGGGAGCGTAAGAAGCGGCTGATGCGCCAGCAGTTGTCCGACACCGCGACCGGGATGTTCCTGGAGCGCGGGTTCGACGCGGTCCGGGTGGCCGAGGTCGCAGCGGCGTGCGGGGTGTCGGAGAAGACGGTGTTCAACTACTTCCCGGTCAAGGAAGCCCTGATCATGGACCGGCTGGAGGGCACGCTGGCCGCGCTGCGGATCGGGCTGGACGACCGGGGGAAGGGCCCGGTCGAGGCGGTGCTGGCCATCTTGGCGGGCGAGCTGGGAGGTATGACGGGCCTCCTGCGCGGCCCGCGGGACGCCGGCCCGGGGGACGCCGGCGTTGGGCGGGGCGGCGGGGCGGAGGAAGCCGTTCGGCGCCAGGCGATCCGGCGGTTCGGCGACCTGATCCGGGCCACGCCTGCGCTGCGGGCTTATCAGGCCGACATGATGGAACGGTCAATCTTCGTAGCAACCGGGATCCTGGCCGCCCGGGCCGGGCTGACCGCGGACGACCCCGAACCGCAGATCGCCGCCCGGGCCCTGCTCGGGCTGTGGCGGGTCCAGGCCGACAGCCTGCGCAAACACCTGGACCACGCGGCCACTCCGGACCGGCTGCACGAGCTGGTGACCGCGGACGTCCGGCGCGCGGCGCGGATCGTCGAGACCGGCCTGCGGTCGCTGCCCGCGGCGGACTGACCGTGGCGCCGGCGCCGTGGGAGCCGACACGACCTGCGGGCGCCGTGCCGTAGGAGTTTGTTAATTATGAAATTAATGAGGCATCATGATAGCTGACTCTCACCTCGTGCGAGGTTTCGTCTGAGAGCGGGCAGGCAGGGGGCGACCGATGGGCGTGACGGGCACGACGGGCACGACGGGCCGGGTCAACCAGAAACTCCGGACCCGCACTGCGATCGTCGCGGCGGCGGCCGAGCTGAGCTGCACCGGGCGCGAGGTGACCATGCCGGAGGTGGCCCGGACCGCGCTGGTCTCCGAGGCGACGGCTTACCGCTACTTCCCCGACCTGGCCAGCCTGCTGCAGGAGGCCATCGCCGGCCTGCTGCCGACCGCGGACGAGGCCCTGGCTCCCCTGGCCGGCCGGGACGACCCGGCGGCCCGGATCGCCGCCGTGACCGAGTTCCTGCTGCGCCACGTGCTGGCCCGGCAGGGGGCGGTCCGCGCGCTGATCGCGGCCACGATCACCCGGCCCGGCCAGGCCCCGGCCCGCCCCGGCCTGCGGTTCGGCCTGATCGACAACGCGCTCGCTCCGCTGGAGGACACACTGGGGGCGGCCCAGCCCGCGGTGCTGGCCCAGCTCAAGCGCGACCTGGCCGTGGTGGTCAGCGCCGAAGCCCTGTTCAGCCTGACCGACCTGCACGGCCTCGAGCCCGAGGACGCCATCGCCAGCATCGTGCACACGGCGACCACGCTGACCGGGGCCGCCCTGACCGAGGCGGCCCTGGGTCCGGTAACGCCGGGCGACGCCTAGCGTTACTGAAGGCCGGAGCGGACGGACGTGATGCGCTGGGTGTTGAAGCCGAGCCAGTGCATCCGGCCGACGTAGCGGGCGTGCTCGACCTTGATGCAGCGGTCCATGATCACGGTCAGGCCGCCCTCTTCGGCGATCTTGGCGCCCTCTTCGTTGATCACGCCGAACTGGCACCAGAGGGTGCCGGCCCCGATCGCCACCGCGTCCTGCGCAATGCCCGGCAGCGCGGCCGGCGCCCGGAACACGTTGACCACATCCACCGGCACCGGGACGTCCTTGAGACTGGGGTAGGACGTCTCCCCCAGGATCTCCTTCTCCCGCGGGTTGACCGGGATGACCGTGTAGCCGTGCCGCTTGAGGTAGTAGCCCACGAAGTAGCTGGCTCGCAGCGGGTTGTTGGACAGGCCCACGATCGCGATCGTCCCCGCGTGATGCAGCACCCGCTGGATCGCCGCCACGTCCTGGTACGGCGCCAGGTCAAAGTCGCTGGTAGCTAGGTCCACACTCATGCCGAGGCTCCTTCTTCCTGGCTGGCCGTTTCCCTGCCCGCCGTCGCGGCGACCAGGGCGAAGCCCTGCTCCAGGTCCCAGGTCAGGTCGGCCGCGGTTTCCAGCCCGACCGACAGCCGGACCGTGCCCGGGCCGACGCCGGCCGCGGCCAGCTCCTCGTCGCTGAGCTGCCGGTGCGTGGTGCTGGCCGGGTGGATGACCAGGCTCTTGGCGTCGCCCACGTTGGCCAGGTGCGACCACAGCGTCAGGCCGCGGATGAGGTCCTGGCCGCCGGCCCGGCCGCCGGCGCAGTCGAACGAGAACACCGCGCCGGCCCCGCGGGGCAGGTACTTGCCCACCAGCGGCTGGAACCGGCTGGACGGCAGGCCGGGGTAGGTCACGTTCGAGGCCAGCGGGTGCGACTCGAGGAACGAGGCGATGGCCAGGGCGTTGGTGACGTGCCGTTCCATCCGCAGCGACAGCGTCTCCAGCCCCTGCAGGAACAGGAAGGCGTTGAACGGCGACATGGCCGCGCCCAGGTCACGCAGGGTCTCGGCCCTGAGCTTCATCAGGTAGCCGTAGGTGCCGAACGTCTCGTGGAACTGCAGGCCGTGGTAGGCGGGTGAGGGGTCCGCGACCACGGGGAAGCGGCCGTTGGACCAGTCGAACAGCCCGCTCTCGACCACCACGCCGCCGATGGACGTGCCGTGGCCGCCGATGAACTTGGTGGCCGAGTGGATCACGATGTCGGCGCCCCAGTCGATCGGGCGGCACAGGTACGGGGTGGCGAACGTGTTGTCCACCAGCAGCGGCAGGCCGCGGGAGTGCGCGATCCCCGCCACGGTCTCGATGTCGAGCACGTTCCCGGCCGGGTTGCCGATCGTCTCGGCGAAGAACGCCTTCGTGTTCGGCCGGACCGCCTGCCGCCAGGCATCCGGGTCGTCGGGGTCGACCCAGGTCAGCTCCACGTTCATCTTGCGCAGCACGTGCTTGAACTGGTTGACCGTGCCGCCGTAGAGGGCCGAGGACGAGACGACGTGGTCGCCCGGCTCCAGCAGCGTGAACAGCGCGGCGGCCTGGGCCGCGAGGCCGCTGGCGAACCCGACCCCACCGGCGCCGCCCTCGAGGTTGGCCACCCGCTCCTCGAACACCGCGACGGTCGGGTTCATGATCCGCGAGTAGGTGTTGCCGTACTCCTGCAGGTTGAAGTAGGCGGCGGCCGACTCCGGGTCCTCGAACACGTAGCTGGAGGTCTGGAAGATCGGCACCGCCCGGGCCCCTGTGTTCGGGTCGGGGCGCTGTCCGGCGTGCAGCTGCCGCGTCTCGAATCCGAACGCCCGGTCTTCTTCGGACCGGGGCGGCTGGTCGGTCACGAAGAGCTCCTCAGGAAGCGCTGGATGATGGGAGTCTGCCGGGCTTCCTCCAGCAGGAAGCAGTCGTGCCCGTACGGCGCGTCGATCACCTCGAACTCGACCGGCTTATCCAGCGAACGCAGCGCCCCCGCGATCTCTTCCGATCCCGTCGGCGGATACAGCCAGTCCGAGCTGAACGCGATCAGCAGCGTCCGGGCCGCGACGCCCTTGAGGGCCTGGGTCAGCGATCCGCCGCCGTGCTGGCGGGCGAGGTCGAAGTAGGTCAGCGCACGGGAGGTGTAGAGGTAGGTGTTGGCGTCGAACCGCCGGACGAACGAGCTGGCCTGGTGGCGCAGGTAGCTCTCGACCTGGAACTCCGGCTCGGTCAGGGTGTAGCGGAGGTCGTCGGAGGCCTGCAGGCGGCGGCCGAACTTGGTGTCCAGCGCCTCCCCGGACAGGTACGTGACGTGGCCGACCATGCGGGCCACCCCCAGCCCGGCCTCGGGTGCGCGGCCGGTGCCGTAGTAGTGGCCGTCCTGCCAGTCCGGGTCGCGCATGATCGCCTCGCGGGCGATCGCGTTCCAGGCCATGCCCTGCGGGTGCAGCGCATGCGTGCTGGCGATCGCGACCACGGCGTCGACCTGGTCGGGGTACAGGATGGCCCATTCGAACGCCTGCATGCCGCCGAGAGAGCCACCGGCCACCGCCGCCAGCCGCTCGATGCCCAGCGCGTCCAGGAACGCGCGCTCGGTGCGCACCATGTCCGCCACCGTGATGACCGGGAAGTCCGTCCCGTAAGGCACACCGGTGGCCGGGTCGGGCGAGCACGGGCCGGTGGTGCCACGGCAGCCGCCGAGCAGGTTCGTGGCCACGACGAAGTAGCGGCTGGTGTCGAAGGCCTTGCCCGGGCCGATCATCCCGTCCCACCAGCCGAGCGCCTTGCCCGCCGCCCCGTCGCGATCATCGGCCGCGAACCCGTCGCGGGTGCTCGCCGCGCCCGGGGTCCGGGCGAAGCCCGCGGCGTGGGCGTCGCCGCTGAGGGCGTGGCAGACCAGGATGACGTTGTCGCGCTGGGGTGACAGGGTGCCGTAGGTCTCGTAGGCCACCCGGATCGGGTACAGCTCCCGCCCGCAGTCCAGCCGTACCGGCTCCGGCAGGTCCAGGTACTGGGTCTCGACGGTACCGGCCGAGCCCACCGCACCGGCCGCGTCGGCCGCGAGCGTCGAGCCTGGCTCCGGCATGGGGCTATCTTAGCTGGTCCTGACCGGTATATTGTCGATCGTCCCCATAGGGAATTTGGGGGAGACCTTCGAGAGGGGCCATCATGACCACCGTCACCAACGGGGTTAACGTTCAGGCGCTGCTGGACGCGCGCGAAGTGCTGAAGGGCGCACCGGAGGCGGCCCAGTTCACCTGGCGCGCGTCGGCCAAGTGGCAGAGCGGCGTGCACAGCCAGATCAAGGTGCAGAGCTTCTTCGGCCTGGGCGAGGAGCAGAACCACAAGCAGGAGTGGACCTTCGAGGCCGACCACCCCGAGGTCTTCGCGGCCGAGGATGGCGGCATCACGCCGATCGAGTACCTCCTGGTCGGCCTGGCCAGCTGCCTGACCGGGGGTATCGCCTCGGTGGCGGAGAACCGCGGCATCCAGCTGCGCTCGGTCGAGTCGACGGTCGAGGGCGGGCACGACATCCGCGGCATCCTCGGGGCCGACAGCGACGTCCGCAACGGCTACAACGACATCAAGGTCAGCTTCGACATCGACGCGGACGCGTCGAAGGAGGAGATCGAGGCGCTGGTGGCCCAGTCCACGAAGCGCTCCGCGGTGTACGACGCCCTGACCAACCCGACCAACGTCACCGTCGAAGTGGTCTGAGGCGCAGATCATCGAGCATGTCACCACGGTCGTCATCGGGGCGGGGCACGCGGGCCTGGCGGCCAGCCACTTCCTGACCGACCGGTCGATCGATCATGTCGTGCTGGAGCGCGGCGAAGTGGCGAACTCCTGGCGGCACGAACGCTGGGAGTCTCTGCGGCTGCTCACCCCCAACTGGCAGAGCCGGGTCCCGGGCCTTCGTTACGAGGGCCCGGATCCGGACGGCTACATGACGGTGGGGGAAGTGACCGAGTTCATCGGGCGCTTCGCCGCGGCCAGCCGCGCCCCGGTACGGACCAGCACCACCGTGACGTCGGTGCGGCGTACCGACGACGGGTACCAGGTGGCCACCAGCCGGGGCGAGTTCGCCTGCCGGACGGTGGTCATCGCCAGCGGCGCCTGCAACCGGCCCTCGGTGCCGGCGCTCAGTAGCGGGGTGCCGGCCTCCGTACAGCAGGTGACCACGTTCGACTACCGGGATCCGGGACAGCTGCCCGACGGCGGCGTCCTCGTGGTCGGGGCGTCGGCCACCGGCGTCCAGCTGGCGGCCGAGCTGGCCCGGTCGGGGCGGCCGGTCACCCTCTCGGTCGGCGAGCACACCCGGCTGCCCCGCACCTACCGCGGCCGCGACGTGCTGTGGTGGATGGACCACGCCGGGGTGTGGGACCAGCGCTACGACGAGATCGAGGACCTCACCCGGGCCCGGCGGCTGCCGTCACCCCAGCTGGTCGGCACGCAAGAGCGGGCCACGCTCGACCTCAACGCGCTGACCGCGCTGGGGGTCCAGCTGGTGGGCCGCTGGGCCGCCATCCGGGACGGCCGCGCGCTGTTCTCGGGCGGACTGCGGAACGTGTTCTCGCTGGCCGACCTCAAGCTGGGCCGGCTGCTGGACACGTTCGACGAGTGGGCCCTGACCAGCGGGCGGGACGGGGAGTTCACGGCACCCGAGCGCTCCGAGCCGACCCAGGTGCCCGCCACCTCGCGGCTGCAGCTCGACCTGACCAGCGGCGAGATCGCCGCGGTCGTCTGGGCCACCGGTTTCCGGCCCGACTATTCCTGGCTGGACGTCCCGGTGGTCGACGCCAAGGGCCAGCTCGAGCACGACGGCGGGGTGGTCACGGACAGCCCCGGCCTGTACGCGCTGGGCCTGCCGGTGCTCCGGCGCCGTAAGTCCACGTTCATCTACGGCATCGAAGACGACGCCCGCGACGTCATCGGCGACCTGGCCAAGCACCTGGCCGGGTTAGGGGCGGTCAGGGTTTAGGGCGCCTGGGTTCAGGCGGGCTGGGTTCAGGCGGGCTGGGTTCAGGCGGGCTGGGTTCAGGCGGGCTAGGGTTCGGCGGAGGCGCTGGGGGCTGGGCGCGGAGCGGCCGGGGGCGCCGCTGAGGTCGCCGGCGAACAGGGACCGGAGCTCGGTCTCCTCGGCCGGGGTGGGGCGCCAGGTGGTCGCGGTGGCGTTGGCCGTGACCTGGGCCGAGCTGGTCGCGCCGGTGACCAGGGTGGACACCCCGGGCTGAGCCAGCAGCCACCCGTAGGCCACCTCGACCAGGGTCAGCTCCCGCTTGGCTCCGAACTCGGTCAGCTGGTCCAGGCCGTCCCACGGGGCCTGTTCCAGCAGGTGCGGTTTGAACCGGGTCACCTTGCCCGCCGCCGGAGCCTGGTCGCGGGTGTACTTGCCGGTCAGCAGCCCGTTCTGGAGCGGGAAGTAGGCCAGGAAGCCGAGATCGAACGCGGTCACGGCGGGCAGCACCTCGGCCTCGACCGCGCGCCAGAGCAGGCTGTACTCGTTGGTGGTGGCGGCGAACCGCTGGTAGCCGCGCTCCCGGGCGGTGTGCTCGGCGTCGGCCAGCTGCCAGCCGGCGAAGTTCGAGCTGCCGGTGTAGCGGACCTTGCCCTCCCGGACCAGGTCGTCCAGCACGGCCAGTGTCTCCTCGATCGGGGTGAGCGGGTCGGGCTGGTGGATCTGGTACAGGTCGATCCAGTCGGTGCCGAGCCGGCGCAGCGACCCCTCGACCGCGATCCGGACGTTGCGGCGGGAGCCGTGTGCGCCCCAGTCCGGCGGCCCGGGCGGGCCGCGGTGGCGGCTGAACTTGGTCGAGATGACGGCCTCGTCCCGGCGGCCGGCCAGCGCCCGCCCGAGGATGGCCTCGCTGAGCCCGCGTTCGTCGCCGTAGCCCTCGGCGGTGTCGAACAGGGTCACGCCGAGGTCGAGGGCCGTGCCCACGATCGTGTCCACGTCGCTCTGGCCGCCCGGGATCCGGTTCCGGCTGCCGAACGCGGCCGTGCCCAGCGCGAGTTCGGAGACGACCAGGCCGGACCGGCCCAGGGCGCGGAGCCCGATGCTCACGCCGTCGGCCCGTCGCCGGTCGCTACGGGACGGTCAGGGTCGGAGCTCCAGGCCGAGAACGAGCCGACGAACAGCGCCGCGGGCAGGCCGAGGCTGGCCAGCACGGCCAGCTCGTGGGCCCCGGCCACCCCTCCCCCGCAGTACACGCCGATCGGCTGCGACCCGTCGATGCCGAGGGCGGCGAACCGGGCCCGCAGCGCCGGCTCGTCCCGGAGCAGGCCGTCCCCGTTGAGATTGTCGGTGGTGGGGGCGGCGGTCGCGCCGGGGATGTGGCCGGCCGCGAACTGGCCCTGGCCGCGGGCGTCGTACAGCTGGCCCCGGGCGGCGAACTCGGCCGCGCCGTCCGCGTCCAGCACCGGCAGGTGGCCGGGGCTGAGCACCACGTCCCCGGGCACCGGGTCGGGCTCGGCCGTGCTGACCGGGTGACCGCCGGCGGTCCAGGCCCGGTAGCCGCCGTCGAGCAGGCGCACGCTGGCGAGGCCGGCCCAGCGCAGCACGAACCAGGCCCGGCCGGCCTTGGTCCCGGACACGTTGTCGTACACCACGACCGGGTCACCCTGGCTGATCCCCCAGGCCCGGGCCCAGTCCTGGAGCTGCTCGACCGGCGGCAGCGGCCGGGCGCCGCTGAACCCCTCGGCGGGGCCCTGCAACTCGGTCGGCAGGTCGACGTAGACGGCGCCCGGAATGTGCCCGGCTTCGTACTCCGGCCGCCCGGACGGCCCGCTGTTGGCGTTGCGGACGTCCAGCACCACCGGCGGGCGCGGGTCGGTCAGCAGCTTGGCCAGCTCGGCCGCGGTGACGAAGTGCTCGGCCCGGTGCGACGTGGGCGGATCGGTGTCGGGGTGCGCGGCGGCCGGCAAGGTACCCGCCACGAACTGGTTCTCCGGCTTGGCCAGGCCGAAGAACTCCCGGAACGTCGGGTGGTCCGGGTACTCGGTCCGGAACAGCCCGCGGCGCTGCAGTTCCGGCACCACCAGGTCCACGAACGCGTCCAGCGGGCCCGGCAGGTAGGGCGGGAACAGGATGAACCCGTCGGTGGTGCGCGCCTCGAAGTGCCGCTCGATGAAGTCGGCCACCTGCGGGCCGTCGCCCACCGCGACCTCGTTGCCGCCGGTGCGCCGCACGTACAGCGCGAGCTCGCCCAGCGACGGGGCACTGTCGTCCAGCGCGTGCTGGGCCCGGTTCACGATCAGCGCGGGCCGGCCGGTCAGGCCACTCAGCTCGGGGATCTGGTCCAGCGGGAGGTCGGCCGGGTACCGGGTCACGTCCACGCCCAGGGCGCTGGACAGCTTGGCCAGGTTGGGCTGGCCCACGGTCAGGTTCTGGACCTGGCGGAACTTGGCGTGCGCCTCCCGGGCCGTGCCGGCCACGAACACGGGCAGGCCCGCCACCATCGGCTGGTCCTCGTCCCGGCCGTAGTTGGCCAGCATGGCCTTGGTGTCGCGGTAGTAGGCCTGGGCGGCCTCGAAGTCCTGGAGCAGGATGAACCGGATGTCGGCGTACTGGGCGCCGAACTCGTGTGACTCCACCGAGGATCCGGCGTGCAGCATGGGCACGTGCCCCTGCGGGGGCCGGGCGATGTTGATCGGGCCGTTGACCGAGAAGTGCTGGCCCCGGTAGTTGAGCCGGTGCACCTTGGCCTCGTCGATGAACTGGCCGGTGCCCTTGTCCGCGACCAGCGCGTCGTCCTCCCAGGTGTCCCACAGCCCGCGGACGACCTCGATGAACTCGCTGGTCCAGGAGTAGCGCCGGTCGGAGTCCCAGTGTGACTCCCGGCCGTAGTTACCCGCGGCCTCCTCGTTCTTGCCGGTGACGATGTTCCAGGCCATCCGGCCCCGGCTGAGATGGTCCAGCTCGGCGACGGCCCGGGCCACCGTGTACGGGTCGGAGTAAGTGGTGTTGACCGTGGTGATGATGCCGATGTGGGTGGTCGCGGCGGCGATGAACGCGGCCAGCGTCAGTGCCTCAGGCCGCAGCACCTCATTGGGCGCCTCGTACTGGGAGGACGGCAGCCCGACCACCCGGTCGCCGACGAAGTAAAAGTCGAGCTTGCCCCGCTCGGCGGCGCGGGCGGTGTCGCGCATGAACCCGGGGTCGAACGTCCCGTGCGCACTCGCCTCGGGCACTCGCCATCCGGCCGGATGCTGTCCGGACGCCCAGATCGAAAAGCCGAGCTTGACCTGCCGGCGCTCAGATGCCATGTGAGCAATTCCTCTTCGGTTAGACGGACATCGATTCGCGGAGTTCGTTGTGCAGGGTGATGAGATCGGGCTCGGAGTAGATGTCGCGCACCTCGTGCCGGACACCGCGCCGCGTGATGGCGTACTCGCGCACCACCCGCCCGGGCCGGGGGGCCAGGGCCAGCACCCGGTCGGACAGCGACACCGCCTCGGCCAGGTCGTGCGTGACCAGCAGCACGGTCGTGCCCAGGTCGTTGCACACACCCGCCAGGACCTCGTGCAGAGCCAGCCGGGTGCCGCTGTCGAGCGCGCCGAACGGCTCGTCCAGCAGCAGCACCGGCGGCCCGTAGATCAGCGCGCGGGCCAGGCTGACCCGCTGCCGCATCCCGCCGGACAGCTGGTGCGGGTAGTGGGCGGAGAAGTCGGCCAGCCCGACCCGGTCCAGCAGTCCAGCCGCCCGGTCGAGCCGTTCCCGCTTCGGCGCCCCGGACAGCTCGAGCGGGAAGACCACGTTCTTCAGCGCGGTGCGCCACGGCAGCAGCGTGTCGTGCTGGGTCATGTACCCGACCACCGGCGAACCGGCCCCGGCCGGGTTCTCGCCGGTGATCGTGACCTGTCCCTGGGTGGGGGTGAGCAACCCGGCCAAGATGTTCAGCAGCGTGGTCTTGCCGCTGCCGCTCGGCCCGACCAGGCTGACGAACTCGCCCGGGTCGACCACCAGGTCGGTCCGGGCCAGGGCGACCACGGACCGGCCCGCCGACTCGTAAGTGTGCTCGATACCGGTCGCGACGATGGCGCCGTGGGCGGCTTGGCCCTGGTCCCGGGTGTCGGCCTGGGCCGGAGCGGGGCGCGTGGTCATCGCCGCTCCTGCGGCTGCCAGATCAGCAGCCGGCGCTCGGCCAGCCGGACCAGGAACAGCAGCCCCTGGGTCACGATGACGAGCACCAGTACCGCCCCGAACAGGCCGGGCATGTCGAGGTTGTTACCGGAGCTGGTGATCAGGTAGCCCAGGCCCTTGTTCGAGGCCAGGAACTCGATCACGATCACCGCGAACACCGCCCGGGGCAGCGACTGCTTGATCCCGGAGGTCAGGTAGGGCATCGCGTTCCAGAACTGGATCTTGGTCAGCTTCTGCCGCCGGGACGTGTGCAGGATCCGGCCCAGCTCGAGCAGGTTCGGGTCGGTCTCGCGCAGCCCGGTGAAGGCGTTGGCGAAGAACGAGCAGAACGTGGTCAGCGCGGCCACCACGATCTTCGGTTCCAGCCCGAGGCCGAACCAGATGATCAGCAGCGGGGCCAGCGCCACGAACGGCACCGCGCCCAGGGCCAGGATGTAGGTCTCGAAGAACCGGCCCAGCGGCGCGACCTCCACGAACAGCACCGCGGCGGCGAAGGCGACCAGGACTCCGATGACGAAGCCGATGACCAGCGCGATCAGGGTCGGCCGCAGGTTCTGCCACAGGGTGCCGTTGCCGAGCCACTGGTACAGCCGCACCGCGATCGTGGACGGGCTGGCCACCAGCAGCGGATCGATCCACCGCCCGGAGGCGTACTGCCAGACGCCGAGGATCGCCGCCACGAACAGCACGTGCAGGGCGGGCAGGGTCAGCTTGCCCCGCTGAGCCAGCAGCCGCCGGCCCGGGCCCGGCGGGGCCGGCGGCCCCGCCGCCGACCCAGCCGGTTCGACCTGGACCGCTGTCACTGCCCGGACCCCAGGGCGGTCAGGTAGGAGGGATCGAACTGGTCGGTGCTGGGCACGTTGGCGCTGGCCGGGATCTCACCGCTGTCCTTGGCCAGCTGCAGGTTGGCCGTGATGGCGGCGGCGGGCATGACCAGCGAGTAGTCCACGGTCTGGTTGGTCGCCTTGACGTTGGCCAGCACGGCCGAGGCCGGCACCGACGGGAAGTGCTTGGCCACCACCTGGGCCTCCTGGGCCGCCGTGTGGCTCTTGATCCACTGGGCGCCCTCGAGCTCGGCCTTGAGGAACTTCTGCACGGTGGCCTTGTTGGCCTGGCCCCACTTCTGGCTGAGGATCCAGCCGGTTCCGCCGGTGCCCAGCTCGATCGGGCTGAGGGCGGACGCGACCGAGGCGTCGGTCGGGTCGAACACGTTCACGCCCAGGCCCTTGGCCAGCTCCTGCTGGTCCTGGTAGGCCGTCGGCCAGTAGCCCTTGACCGCGCCCCCCTCGAACGAGGCCTGGTCGGCGGTGTTGTTGCCCAGGTTGACCTTGGTGAGGCCGGACTTCGGGTCGAGCCCGCCGTAGGTGGCCAGGATCTCGGTGTAGTGATCCTGCAGGCCGCCGGCCGCGTGGGTGCCGAACGAGGCCCCCTTGAGCTTGGCGATCCGCTGCTTGAGCGGCAGCGCCGTGAACTGCGCCGGGGTCAGGCCCAGGGAGGCCAGGTACTTCTTCGACACCACGGCGTAGGTAATCGACCGGGTCGCCTCGGTGGCCACCGCGACCAGCTTGTGCGTGGTGTTGTAGGTCTCGACCGAGGTGGACGGGGCGTACTCACCGATGTCGATCTTGCCGGCGATCTCGGCCTCGACGATGGGCGGCCCGCCGTTCAGCGCGGTCACGTTGAGGTTCAGGCCCTGCTTGGTGAAGTAGCCCTCGTACTCGGCGATCTCGAACGGACCGCCGGTGGCAGTCGGCGGCCCGGACAGGGCCAGCTGCAGATTGGTGGTCGCGGACGTCTCCGAGCTGGACTTGGCCCCGGTTCCCGAACTGCAGGCGGCGACCGCACCCGTGAGCAGGGCCAGGCAGGCGAGGCTGGCCCCGTACCGCAGCGGCCGGCGCCGGGACACCCGGCGCGGCGATCGTGGACGGGCTGGTCTGGTGGTGGACTGCATCAGGTCTCGATCTCCCGGTCAGCTACCGCGGGATGCGTAGCAAACATCGCAAGGACAGCAGGTCATGGTCGGTGTGTATACACAGTGGACCGCAATGTCCTCATGCGTATGCACGACATTCTTAACTAATCCTATCGGAGTAGTCAAGAATAACTTTGCCGCTTTTGCCGCCCGGGTGGAGGGCGGAGGAGGACGCGGGGAGAGACCGTTGAACTAAAAAAAGAACCCGGGGGCGGAGGGACCCGCTACTGCCTGGCCACGATCTACTGGCCGTCCTCGATCAGGGACCTGATCCGCCAGTCGCGCATCCGGCGCAGGTGGTCGGCCATCGCGGCCCCGGCGGCGGTCTCGTCGCCGTGGGAGATGGCCGTCATGATCTCGGCGTGTTCCTCGGCCGATCGGTCGTCCGGACGGGGCGCGAACGTCCGCGGCCGGAGCAGGAGCAGCAGCGAGTCCAGCCGGGCCAGCAGGTCATCGATGGTGGCGTTGTGGGCGGACACCCGCATCGCGTCGTGCCACTTGTTGTTCAGCAGCCCGAACCGGGCCGGATCGGTCTCGGCCCGGCGCTCGTCCAGCACGTAGGCCATCCGGGCCAGATCAATATCGGTCCGGTGCCGCGCGGCCAGTTCCGCGCTCCGGCTCTCCAGCGCGATGCGAGCCTCGTAGATCTCGAGGATCTCCTCGGGGTTGCGCTGCTTGATCCGGAAACCCCGGGTCGACCGCTCGATCAGGCCGTCTTGAGCCAGCCGGCCCAGCGCCTCCCGGACCGGCGTCCGCGACACCCCGTAGCGCACGCTCAGCGCGGTCTCGAGCAGCACCGTCCCGGGTGCGAACGCCCCGTCCAGGATGTCTTTGCGCAGCCGCGCGTACTGCACGTCGGTCGAGTCGAGCCGCCCGCGGGCCGGGGGCAGCGGATCGGTGGCCGTCACCGGCCGGCCCGGCTCCGCTGTTGCCACGATCCCACTTCACCGCCTTCTCGGGTGCGCCCGCCTCGACCGTACCCCACCAGCCTGCACGCGATCCTGGCCCTGTTCCCGGCCGTGCGTCCGGCCGGGAACAGGGACGCCGACGGTTCACCTCAGGTAGCTGCCGGCCCGTCGCCTGGCCGCGGGTCGCCAAATACCGTGCACATAAACTGTCGCTAGGGTGACGGTTTTTGCATCGACGGTAACGGGGCCGCGGGGACGGGTTCGCGGTGCGGGACTGGGCTGACCCTGCCCGAGATCTAACGGGCGACCCGGGTCACCACGGTCCTCCCGGCCATGAGCGGTCGGTTACTGATTCAACCCGACGTTCACCGCCGCGGCGAGGCCGTCGGCCGACCGGTAGCCGCTCGACGTTCATCTACGTTTTCTACCGTTTCGGCACATGGACCAACCGAACAAGCACAAGCCGAACGGGCCGCGGGTCTCGCGGCGCATCTTCCTGGGCGGCGTGGCCGGCCTCGGCGCCGCGGCCGGGCTGGCCCGGACGGGCCAGAGCGTGCTGCGGCCGCAGCCGGCCAGCGCGGCCACCACGGCCGGCGCGGCCGGCGCTGGCCCGGCTGGCCTCTCGGCCGCCGGGGCCACCGCGCCCAGCGGGCCGCCGACCACGACGCTGCCGCTGCCGACCACAACCGAGCCCGAGCAGCTGCTGCTGACCTGGGGCGCCGATCCCGCCACGTCGGTCACCGTGTCGTGGTGGGCGCCGGGGACGGTGGCCCAGCCCGCACCCACGCTGCGGTACTCGACCCAGCCGATCACCGAGGCCAACCCCGGGCACCTGGTCAAGCTGCCGGACCCGAAGCCGCTGGACGTGACCGAGCGGTACGCCGAGGCGGCCTCGGTCAGTTTCACCGACGGGCTGAACGGCCAGACCACCTACGCCTACCACGCTCAGCTCAGCGGCCTGCGGCCCGGCACCCGGTACTACTACGAGGTCAGCGACGGGTCGAGCACGCCCGCCTCGGCCGGTGCCTCGTTCGAGACCGCGCCCGCGGGCCGGGCCCGGTACCGGTTCTCCAGCTACGGTGACCTGGCCACCCCGTCGTGGGACAAGAACGCCTCGGGCAACATCTGGCACGAGTCGTGCGACAACTCCTACTACGCGGTGAGCGCGATCGAGAGCCCCGGCGACGGCCGCGGCGCCCCGCTCTTCCATCTGCTCAACGGCGACCTGTGCTACGCCAACCTGGACATCTTCAACGCGCCCGGGGTGTGGCGGGACTTCGGCATCAACGTGGCCCGGTCATCGGCCAACCGGCCCTGGATGCCGGCCCTGGGCAACCACGAGACCGAGTTCGGCACCTGCGACCACGCGGGTCATCCGGGTACGGCGCCGGGCGGGATCGCGGCCCAGGCCGCGGCGGGTAACTACTGGAACGGGCCCTACGGCTACGGCCACTACCTGACCCGCTTCCTGCTGCCGGACAACGATGTGACCAACCACGACGGCAACCACCTGCGGGGCAACTTCTACAGCTTTCAGGTCGGCACGGTGGCGTTCATCTCGCTGGACGCCGACGACGTGATCTACCAGGACGGCGCGTCGGCCTACCTGAACGCCACGGCCAACGCAGGCCCCGAGGTCACCTCGTCCGGGGTGTCGATCCCCAACGGCACGGTCACCTACAACCACGGCTACACCGGGGACCTGGCCCTGGACAAGCAGAACAACTCGGCCGTGCCCGACTACCGCCACGGCCGGCCGAACCTGCAGACGCTGTGGCTGGAGCGGACGCTGGCCCAGTACCGGCGCGACCGGGACGTCGACATGATCGTGGTGTTCATGCACCAGTGCGCGCTGTCCACCTCGGCCCCCGGCAACGGCTCCGACCTCGGCATCCGCCGGGCCTGGCTGCCGCTGTTCGACAAGTACGAGGTCGACCTGGTGCTGTCCGGCCACGACCACGACTACGAGCGCAGCTACCCGGTCCGCGGCTACGACAAGGGCGCCCACGGCACGGTGGTCTCCCCCAACCCGGACCAGACCAAGGGCGCGGCGGTGGACACCCGGCGCCCGGCCGTGGCCACCACCACACCGGGCAAGGTCAGCGGCCTCCCGGCCTGGAACACGGCCCAGGGCACGGTGTTCCTGGTGCTGGGCGGGGGCGGCACCAACGGGCCGACCAACACCTACGGCGAGGACACCGCGGACGGCCTGCCCCAGGCCAAGGTGATCACCGAGCGGAACGCCATCACCGGCTCGGAGGCCGCGGGCTTCACCCGCAACGCGGCCGACTCGGTCGAGGACGCGCCCTGGTCGGCGTCCCGCAACGTGACCGACGCCTACGGGTACGCGATCTTCGACGTGGACCCGGGCCACGGGCGCGGCCAGACCACGATCACCCTGCAGTACTTCGCCATCCCGGCGGTCAGCAACGAGGCGGGCACGGCCCACGACGGCACGACCACGCTGCCGTCCGCGCCGGTGGAGACGTTCGTGTTCGGCCGCAAGGTCAAGCACTAGCGCACAAATCACCAGCGATCGCCCCAGCGCGGCCAACCGCCGTGAGCTGGGGCGATTTCGTGTCTGGGGCCGTCACTCGGGGCGGCCGGGATGACTTCTTGAACCGTTTTGCCGTCCGCGCGTCAGCTATTCACTACTATGAGCGACGAAGTAAGCGCAGATAGTGACACATGCTGATGGTGACCATCTTCGTCGGACTCAACCAAGGGACAACATGATCGGAAAGCAGAAGGCGGCTGGCGCTGGCGCCAAGCTCGCCATGGGTGGGATTCTGGTCTCAGCGGCGCTGGCTGGTACGGCTGGCGTCGCCAGTGCGGCCCCTGTACACACGCTGCCCGCCACGCTCTCGGCGTCGGGAGCCGGTGCGCATGCGAGCTGGAACGGCACCGACTCGGTGAAGCTGACGGTGGGTTCGCCGTCGGGGTCGACCTTCGCCGAGGTCAAGCTGGCCGACCCGCCCGCGCTCGCGCCGGCCACCGCGCCCACGTTCACCACGGACACCTACGCGGCGGGCTCGCCGCGCTGGGTCATCGAGTTCAGCTCCGGCTGTGACCTGTTCGGCTACCCCAGCCAGTTCGGCAGCACGACCGCCAACTGGCAGGTCAACGGCGCAACGGGCTGCGGGACCACCGCCCTTCAGTACACGACTTACGCGCTCGCCCTGGCGGCGGCCGGCAGCACGCACGTGACCGGTGCGTACATTGTCGCGGACGGCGACCAGACCGCGGGCACCACGGACACCATCACCGCCATCCAGTACGGCGGCGATGCTGTTTCTCCGGATGTCACTTCGCACCCGACTCCTCCTGGCCATGGCCACCCGACGCCGCCCGGCCACGGTCAGCCGACCCCGCCGTCCGGGCCCAGCAGCCACGGCTACGTGGTGAACACCTATAGCGGCAAGTGCCTGGACGCCAGGAACACCTTCGGACGGGCCAGGACCACCGAACTGCAGCTGTGGAGCTGCGGCGCGAACCGCGGCGAGGACCAGATCTTCACCTACAGCGATCACTCGCTGCGGTACGACGCCAGGAACGGCAACGACCGGTACTGCGTGTCCGAGCCCAGGCATGGCGACCGGGCCATGCTGATCGCCCCGTGCGACAACGCGGCCACCCAGTACGTGACGTTCGACCACGGCCGGTACAAGTACCGGGACGGCCGGGTGCTGGACGATGCGTCGTTCGGCCAGAGCGACGGTAACCCGGTGCTGGTGTTCGCCTACAACGGCGGCGCGAACCAGCGCTGGTCGCTGCCGAAGTAGCTCACGGCCAGCTCTTGACTTAGGTAAGGCTTACCTAATAAATAGGAGGAATGAGCGTAGAGGTGCTGCCCGGGCCGTCGCTGGCCGAACGGGCACGGACAGCAATCACCCAGGCCCGGCTGGCCACCGTGACCTGGGGTGACCCCGAGGTGGCGCCCGGTTTCCCGGACCGGGTGACCGCGACGGCGGCGATCCGGGTGGACCGGCTGGGCCGGCCGCTGTTGCTGCTGCCGCCGCGGGAAACCGTGACCCAGGCGCTGGCCACCAGCCCGCGGGTGACGGTGACCGTACCCGCTCCGGCGCCGCTGCGGTCGCTGGCGCTGAGCGGGGCGGTGCAGGCCCGGCCGGAGGCCGACGGCCGGGTGGGGCACCTGCTGGACGTGCGCGCGCTGCGGTTCGCGGGTCCCGGGGGGACCCGGGTCCCGCTGGCGGAGTACGAGGCGGCGGAGCCGGACCCGCTGTGGCGGGTGGCCGCCGGCGCCGTTCGCCACCTCGAGCGCGGGCACATGGCCGAGCTGATGGGCTGCGTCCGGGCGCACGGGATGCACCAGGCCGAGTGGGTGGTGCCGCGCGGCCTGGACCGGTTCGGCCTGGAGCTGGCCGTGATCACCGCGTCCGGCGTGGCCGCGGTCCGGCTGTCGTTCCCGGACGGGCCGGTCGGCTCGCTGGACGAGGTGCCGGCGTCGCTGCAGGCCGTGCTGGCCTGCCGGTGCCGGGCGGCCCGCCCGCAACCTTAAGCGGGCGGCTGGACGTGGTCCCGCCAGCTGTGGCGGGGCTCGTAACCGAGCTCGCGTCGCGCCTTGTCGATGCTCATCAGCGTCTCGAACTCACCGACCTCGCGGGTGAGCTTGACTTCGGGCCAGGTCCGGGCCATCAGCTCGGCCGACGGCGTGGTCATCACGGTGTCGGCGTTGGCGATGATGTAGCTGCGGGCCCCGGTCACGTCGGCCTCCAGCGCCCGCCACATGCCCTGGGCGGCGTCCCGGGCGTCGATGTAGCTCCACAGGTTCCACTTGCGCAGGTTCGGGTCGGCCCAGGCCGGGGGGAACAACTCCTGGTAGTCCTCGGGGTAGAGGACATTGGACAGCCGCAGGGCGATGAACGGGATGCCGCTCCACTGCGCCAGGTGGGTGGCCTCGGTCTCGCCGACGACCTTGGACAGGGAGTAGGTCGTGGTCGGCCGCGGGTAGTGGTCCTCGTCCAGCGGCGCGTACCAGGGAGGCTTCTCGAAGTCCAGGCCGAGCGTGGTCTCGCTGGAGGCCCACACCACCTTGGCCAGCTTGTTCTGGATCGCGGCCAGGAACACGTTGCTGTTCATCGCGGTGTTGACGGTGAAGGTGCGGGCCGGGGGGAACAGCCGCGGCGCGGGGATGTTGGCCAGGTGCACCACCGCCTCCACCCCGGACAGCAGTTCCACCGCGTCGCCGTAGTCGGTCAGGTCGCCGCGGGTGTAGCCGAAGTCCGGCCGGGAGTTGGCCGCGGGCAGGGTGGGCGGATGCGGCACGATGTCGGTCGCGAGCACCTCGTAGCCCTGGTCGAGCAGTTCGCGCACGGCGACCCGCCCGGCCTTGCCCGCCGCTCCGGTGACACAGATCTTCTTCGGCATCGTCTCTCCCGTCGTCACGATGAGTCCAGGACCATCATGCTCCCCGCCCGGCCGAGGCGAGGAAAAGGGTTGCCTTAAGCGGGAAGGAGTGGCGGCGGGCAACCTCGAGCATGCGGTCAGCGGGCCCAGCGGAGGGCGAGGGGGTCGCGGCGGCGGGCCAGTTCGAGCAGGCCGTCGCGGGTGGGGTGGGGCAGCGGGCCGAGCGGGGCGCGGGTGGCCTCGCTGGTGATGATGCCGCCCTCGTGCAGCAGCACCTTGGCCGCGCGCAGGCCGCACTGGCGGTTCTCGAAGTGGATGAGCGGGAGGTACTCCTCCCACCGGGCCGTGGCCGCCTCCCGGTCGCCGGCCTGGTAGGCGCGGACCACCTCGGCCAGCACGTCGGGGACGCTGCAGCTGGGCATGGTGCCACGGGCGCCGGCGTCCAGGTCCGGCAGCAGGGTGACCGACTCCTCGCCGTCGAACGGGCCGGGCAGCGCCGTCCCGGCCAGCGCGATCACCTCGCGCAGCTTGGCCGCCGTGCCGGGCATCTCCACCTTGACGTACTGCACGTTCGGGATGTCACGGGCCAGCTCGGCCAGCTGCGCCGCGGACAGCCGGGTGCTGCTCATCGGCGCGTCCTGGATCATGATCGGGATGTCGATGGCGGCGGCCACGGTGCCGAAGTAGTCCGCCACCGCGGCGGCATCGGCGTTCAGCGTAGCCCCGAAGAACGGCGGCATCAGCATGACCAGGTCCGCGCCGAGCTGCTCGGCCCGGCGGCTGCGCTGGGCCGCGACCCGGGCGCTGTAGTGGCTGGTCGTCACGGCCACCGGGATGCGCCCGCCGACGTGGCCGAGCACGTGGTCGGCCACCCGGTCCCGCTCGGCGTCGGTGAGCGAGAACTGCTCGGAGTAGTTGGCCAGGATGCAGACCGCGTCGACCCGCGCGTCAATGAGGAAATCGCACACCCGGGCCTGACTGTCCAGGTCCAGGGTCTCGTCGTCGTGGAACGTGGTCGGCGCCACCGGAATCACGCCGCTGATCATCGTCCGGCCCCCGGGTTGGTCCGCATGGTCGGCTTATGGTCTCATGGCCGCCATGGTGACCGGAGACGCGCGGGATCTATTCGTGGCCGTCGCCAGCGCGGCCGCGGCCCTGACCGGCCTGCTGTTCGTGGCCGTCACCGTCACGCCCCGCCCGGCCGGCGGCCGGCCGCGCGGCGTGATCCATCAGGTGCGGTCGGCCGCGGCCCTGCTGGCCTTCACCAACGCGCTCGGCATCTCGCTGTTCGGCCTGGTGCCGGACAACAACGTCGGCTACCCGGCGGCCGCGTTCGGCATCATCGGCACGCTGTTCACCTTGGCGAGCGTGCGCTCGATCCTGGCCGACACCAGGGCGCGAGCCAGGTTCGTAGCTCAGATCTCGTTGATCGGCGGGTTGCTGGCCGTGTTCATCAGCGAGATCATTTTCGGTGCCGAGCTGATCGTGCACTGGTCCAACCACAGCGCGCTGGACACACTGGGCAACCTGATGATCGCCTCGTTGTTCATCGGCGTGGCCCGGGCCTGGGAGTTCGTCGGCGACCGGGACACCGGCATCTGGGCCTCGCTCATGGTGCTGGCCACCGGGCACGAACGCTCGCTGACCGACCCGGACGCCGGGGCCACCGAACCCGGCGACTCGCCCGATTAGGGTGGGAAGCATGGCGAGACGCATCGACGACGAGGACGTCCGGGCCACCAAGCTGCTGGACGCGCAGGACAAGGCGGCGCAGCTGTTCGCCGAGATCGGGACCCGGGGCATCATCCGGCCCGGGGTCACCGAGGTCCAGGCCAGCGACGCCATCCGGGACCTGGCGGCGGACATGTTCGGGGTGGAGCGGCACTGGCACAAGCGGATCGTCCGGGCCGGTCCGAACACGCTGCAGCCCTACCAGAAGAACCCGCCCGACCGCGAGATCTCGGCCGACGACATCGCGTTCGCGGACTTCGGGCCGATCTTCGAGGCCTGGGAAGCGGACTTCGGCCGCACGTTCGTGCTGGGCGGCGACCCGGTCAAGCAGCGGCTGCGCGACGACCTGCCGGTGGTGTGGCAGGCCGGGCGGGAGTACTTCCGCAGCCAGCCGGACGTCACCGGTGAGCAGTTGTACGCGCACATGGTCGGCCTGGCCGAGCAGGCAGGCTGGGAGTTCGGCGGCGAAATCGCCGGCCACCTGGTCGGGCAGTTCCCGCACGAGAAGATCGCGGGCGACAAGATCGAGTCCTACATCGCGCCCGGCTCGGACCAGCCCATGCGCCGGGCCGACCGCAGCGGGCTCGCCTGCCACTGGATCCTCGAAGTGCACCTGGTCGACCGGGACCGCCAGATCGGCGGCTTCTACGAGGAGCTGCTCGACCTCGGCTGACGCTGGGGCCAGCCCTGAGCCCGCCGGTTAGTCCTTGGCCCGCTCGCGGCGCCGCAGGAACACCAGCACCGAGACGATGAAGATGATCAGAACGCCCGAGATGATGTAGTTCAGCATGCGCCCGCCTTCCCTGCCAGGAGAGTAGCAACCAGGTCAATCGGACAGCGAGGCCAGTACCGCGTCCAGCTCGGCCAGCAGGCGGCTCGCGTCGGCTTCGGAGAAGACCAGCGGGGGGCGGATCTTCAGCACGTTGCCGTGCTCGCCGGTGGCCGAGATCAGCACCCGGCGTTCGCGCAGGCCGTTGACCACGGCGGTGGCCGCGGCCGGATCCGGGGCACGCGAGGCCCGGTCCCGGACCAGCTCGATGCCGACGTAGAGGCCGGCGCCGCGGACGTCCCCGACCGGCTCGTACCGGGCGGCCAGGCCGGCCAGCTCGCCCCGCAGGAACGCGCCCACCCGGCCCGAGGAGGCCAGCAGGTCCTCGTCCCGGATCACGTCCAGCGTGACCTGGGCCGCGGCCATGGCCACGGTGTTGCCGCCGAAGGTGTTGAAGTACCGGGTGTCGCGGCCGAAACCGGCCACCACCTCGGGGACCACCAGGACGCCGGCCACCGGGTAGCCGTTGCCCATCGGCTTGCCCATGGTGACGATGTCCGGGTCAAGGCCGTGCCGCTGGTAGCCCCACATCCGCTCACCGGACCGGGCGAAGCCGCTCTGCACCTCGTCCGCCACGAACAGGCCGCCGGCCCGGCGCACCACCTCGGCCACCGGGCCGAGCACGTCGGTGGGCTGCGCGTAGATGCCGTCGGAGGAGAACAGCGAGTCGGCGATGAACGCGGCCACCCCGTCGCCACGCCGCTCCAGGTCCCGGATCTGGGCCTCGACCTGACCGGCCAGCCAGGCGCCCAGGCCCGGGGCCGGGCGCCGGTAGGAGTCCGGGGCGGGCACCCGCCGCACCCACGGGCTGAGCGGGGACCCCTCCCCCAGCGACGGCGAGATGCCCGCGGTCAGGTCCGAGTTGCCGTGGTAGGCCTCGGCGGTGACGATGATGCCGCGGCGGCCGGTGTGGTGCCGGGCCATCCGCAGGGCCAGGTCGTTGGCCTCGGAGCCGGTGCAGGTGAACATGGCCTGCCCGGCCCGGCCGATCCGGCCGCTGTGCGTGCCCAGCAGGTCCTCGGCGTAGTCGAGGATGCCCGGCTGCAGGTAGCGGGTGTGGGTGCAGAGCGTGCCGAGCTGCGCGGCGATGGCCTCGGTGACCCGGGGATGGGCGTGCCCGACCGAGACCACGTTGTTGTAGGCGTCCAGGTAGTCGCGGCCGTCCGCGTCGTAGAGCAGCACGCCGCGAGCCCGGACGACCTCGACCGGGTGGGTGTAGAACAGCCGGTACGCGGGGCTGAGCAGCCGCTGGCGCCGTTCGACCAGGGCCCGGGTCCCGTCGTCCAGGCCCGCCGCGGTCGCGGGGTCGAAGGCGTTGTTCATCTTGCCGCGGGTCTCGTCGCCGCGGGCCCCTTGAGTCACACCAGCCATTCGGTCACCTCCGGCACGGAGTGTTCCAGGAACCAGTCGAGCTGGGCCCACCCGGGTTCGGTGTTGCGCAGCAGGTAGGCCGCATTGGCCGGGAACTGGGCCGCCCGGTGGGTGCTGATCAGGGCCCGGGCCACCACCCGGGCCATGACCAGCTGCGGGATCAGCCGCAGCTCACCGGGGGTGAGGTCGGCCCGGGACCGGTAGCCGTCGAGCAGGTCGCGGCCGTCGGCGAAGATGTCGCCCGCCAGCACGCCGTCCCGGGGCAGCTGGTTGAGCAGCGCGGTGGCCACGTCGATCGCGATCGCGGTGCGGGTCGCGTCGCCGAAGTCGATGATCCCGGTGATGACGTCGGGGCGGGCCGGGTCGGCCAGCAGGTTGGACTTGTTGAAGTCGTTGTGCAGGACCTGGCGGCGCAGCGCGGCCACCTGCCCCTCGATCAGCGCGAACCGGTCCAGGCCGCGGGCCAGCTGGGCCCGGCGGCCGGGGTCGCCGATGCTGGCCAGCAGCGGCCGCAGCCGCAGCAGGTGCTGCACGTCCCAGGCCACCACGGGCGAGTCGGCCGGGTGGGCGAACCCGGCCGTGGCCTGGCGCAGCCGGGCCAGCAGCTCACCGCTGGCCCGGCGCTGGGCCCGGGTGGACGGGATCCGGTCCAGCGGCGCGCCCGCGCAGTACGTCATCAGCCGGACCACGCGGCGCTGGCCCGCGCCGTCGGTGACCACGGCCCAGCGCTGTCCCTGCTGGTCAGGAAGCACGCGGGGCACCGGTACGGCCGGGTCGGCCCGGGCCACGTGGGCCAGCAGCGAGGTCTGGAAGTCGATTTCGGCGGCGGGCTCGGCCGGGTGGGCGGCCTTGAGGATCCAGCGGCGCCCGTCCGTGCCCTCCAGCCGGAACGTGTCGTCCTTCTCGGTGGCCAGCCGGGTCGCGGTGACCTCCAGCCCGTACCGGGACCGGGCCAGGCCGGCCGCCTCGACCGGCGGCATGACGTGGTGAGCCTGGGCCAGCGCCGCCACGGGGGCGGCCGGGTCCTCAGCTGAGCTGGGCGGTCTCACTACTGCATCCTCAGTCAAAGTCGGGGACCTGAACACGCTCGCCACCCCGCAGGGCCGACTCGTGCGCGGCCAGGCCGGTCGCGGTCCAGTTCGCCGCGGTCAGGTCGTCCACCAACGGGGCCCGGCCCGCCAGCACGCTGGACACGAACTCGTGCACCAGGTGCGGGTGGGACCCGCCGTGCCCGCCGCCCTGCACGAACGAGCGATGCCTCACCGTGCCCCGGGCTGGGCCGGCGCCGTCGCCGGCGTGGGTGAACTCGCGGGTGTACTTGCGGATCGGCTCGGGCAGCAGGTCGGCCCGGTCCGGCACCTCGACCCGGGTGGCGGTGACCGGGCGGCCCCGTCCTTCTCCCTCGGGCTCCCCCAGGGTGAACAGCACCGGATGCTCACCGGCTCCTTCGAGCTGCGGCCACTCGATGGCCTGGCGGTCGCCGTAGATGGAGAAGGATTCGGTGTAGGAACGGGCCAGCTGGAACAGTGACCGGGTCACCTCGACCACCGCGGCCTGGCCCGCCACCTCGATCAGGGCGCTCTGCACCGGGAACGGGTTGCCGTAGGCGCCCTCGTGGGCCGGGTCCAGCCGTCCCCCGCCGAGGGCGCGGACCGCGGTGGCCCGGGTGCCGAGCAGGGCGAGGATGGGCGCGACCGCGTGGGTCGCGTAGTACATCGGCGGCAGGCCCCGCCAGTAGGGCGGCCAGCCGGTCATGTCCTGGAAGTGGGTGCCGCGGGCGTAGCTGACCCGCCCCAGCGCCCCGGCGGCGGCCAGATCGCGGGCCCAGAGGAACTCGCGGGTGTAGACCGCCGTCTCCATCATCATGTAATTGGTTCCGGCGGCCCGGCGTGCCGCCACGATGCGGGCCAGGTCCCCCATGGTCAGCGCCATCGGCACCGTGCAGGCGACGTGCTTGCCCGCCTGCAGCGCGCGCACCACCTGGTCCGCGTGCGCGGTCAGGCCGGTGACGAGGTGCACCGCGTCCACGGCCGGGTCGGCCAGCACCGCGTCCAGGTCCGGGTAGACAGACCCGACGCCGAAGCGGCTTGCGACCCGGGCGGCCAGATCGGCCCGCAGATCGGCGATGCCGGTGCTGGTCACCCCGGGGTGGTCGGAGTAAATGGGCACGAACTCAGCCCCGAACTCCAGCCCGACCACGACCACCCGCATGAGGAAAAGGTATTCCTGCGGGTCGGGGCGGTGTCAATGAGGCCCGGTTCCAGCGGTGGCGGCGACGCCCCATAATGATCCTCATGGAATCCAGGCTGTTCCCCGCGACGGCACCGGCGGGAACGCGTTGACCAGCGGCTGGAACTTCCGCGGCATCGATCCGGACGAAGAGCTGCCGGACATCGACACGTCCGTGCCCCATTCGGCCCGCATCTACGACTACATCCTGGGCGGCAAGGACAACTTTGCCGCCGACCGGCAGGCCGCGGCCAAGGCGCTCGGCGCCAACCCGCACCTGGCCACCGGCATGCGCGAAAACCGGGCCCTGATGCGGCGGATGACGGCGTTCCTGGCGGGCGAGGCGGGCATCCGCCAGTTCCTGGACATCGGCACCGGCCTGCCGACCAGCCCGAACATGCACGAGATCGCGCAGTCGCTGCGCCCGGACAGCCGGGTCCTGTACGTCGACAACGACCCGATCGTGCTGACCCACGCGCGGGCCCTGCTGACCAGCAACAGCGAAGGGGCCACGGCCTACATCCACGCCGACCTGCGCCAGCCGGAGCAGATCCTCAGCGATCCCCGGCTGACGGAGACCCTGGATCTGTCCGAGCCGGTCGCGCTGACGCTGTTCGGCGTGCTGCACTTCATCCCGGACGAGGACGACCCCTACGCCATCGTGACCCGGCTGCTGGCCGCGCTGCCCAGCGGGAGCTACCTGGGCGTCCAGCACCCGACCGGGGACTTCTACCCGGCAGGCGTGGGCGCACAGGGCAGCTACCGCAGCGCGGGCATCCCGTTCCAGTACCGGACCCGGGCCGAGTTCGAGCGGTTCGTGGCCGGCCTGGAGCTGGTCCCGCCGGGGCTGGTGCCGATGGTCGAATGGCGGGCCGACGGGGAACCCCAGCCGCGGCCCGCGGCGGCCGAGGCCGGCGCGTACGCCGCCCTGGGCCGGAAGCCCTGACGGAAGCCGAGGGAGACAGGATGGCCAGCGATCAGATCGACACGACCGTGCCACACTCGGCCCGGATCTGGAACTACTGGCTCGGCGGCAAGGACAACTACCCGGTGGACCGGGAGGCCGGCGACCGGTTCCTCGAGGTCTATCCGGACATGTCGCACGTGGCCCGCTCAGTCCGGTACTTCCTGGCCCGCGCGGTCCGCTACCTGGCCGGCGAGGTTGGCGTGCGGCAGTTCCTCGACGTCGGCACCGGCCTGCCCACGGTCGACAACACCCACGAGGTCGCGCAGCGGGTCGCACCGGAGTCCCGGATCGTCTACGTCGACAACGACCCGCTGGTCCTGGTGCACGCCCGCGCGCTGCTGACGTCCCGGCCCGAAGGCTCCTGCGCCTACGTCGACGCCGACGTACGGCAACCGGCGGCGATCATCGAGGCGGCCCGGGCCACGCTGGACTTCGGCCAGCCGGTGGCGCTGATGATGCTCGGCATCATGGGCCACATCCAGGACGACGACGAGGCCCGGTCGATCGTGCACCAGCTGACTGCCGCGCTGCCCAGCGGCAGCTACCTGACCCTCAGCGACGGCGCCAACACCAGCGTGACCCGCTCCCAGGCGCACGACCGGTACCGCGAGACCGGCGCGGTCCCCTACCAGCTGCGCAGCCCCGAGCAGATCACCGCGTACTTCGATGGCCTGGAGCTGCTCGACCCCGGGGTGGTGCCGGTGTCACAGTGGCGGCCCGACCCGGACCCGGCCGGAGTGCGCCACGTGGACACCTACGGGGGCGTGGCCCGCAAGCCCTAGAGGTCGCGATGCCTAGAGGTCCAAGACGATCGTGACCGGCCCGTCGTTGGTCAGCTGGACCTTCATGTTGGCGCCGAAGACGCCGGTCTCCACGTGCGCGCCGAGCCCGCGCAGGGCCTCGACCACCGCGTCCACCAGCGGTTCGGCCACCGGGCCGGGCGCGGCGGCCAGCCAGGACGGGCGGCGGCCCTTGCGGGTGTCGGCGTACAGCGTGAACTGGCTGATGATCAGGAGCGGGGCGGCCACGTCGGAGCAGGACTTCTCCCCCTCCAGGATGCGCAGGCCCCACAGTTTGGCGGCCAGCTTGGCCGCCAGTTCGGGGGTGTCGGTGTGGGTCACGCCGACCAGGACCATCAGTCCCGGCTCGTCGATGGCCCCGGTCACCCGCCCGTCCACGCTCACGCTGGCCTGGCTCACCCGCTGTACGACCGCTCGCACCTGATCCCCTCCGTTTCTGCGCGCCAGCGTACCGGTGGCAGGATGAGGGACCGTGGAACAGGACATAGTGCGCGCAAGCGTGGAACGCAGCTGGACCGATGAGGTGCTGCCCAGCCTGGCCGGGCTGGTCACGATCCCGGCGCTGTCGCCGGCCTTCGACGCGCAGTGGCCCGAGCACGGGCAGCTGCGGGCGGCGGTCGACCACGTGCAGGCCTGGATCGGGACCCGCGGGCTGACCGGGGCTCACAGCGAGGTCGTCGAGCTGCCGGGACGGTCGCCGCTGCTGGTGGTGGACGTGCCCGCCAGTGCCGGAGCGGCCGGTGCTGACCCCGGGAGCCGGGGCACCGTGCTGCTGTACGGGCACCTCGACAAGCAGCCGCCGGTGGGCGGCTGGGCCGACGGGCTCGGGCCGTGGACGCCGGTGTTCCGGGACGGCAAGCTGTTCGGCCGGGGTGCAGCCGACGACGGTTACTCGGCCTACGCGGCCACCACGGCGCTGGAGGCGGTACTGGCGGCCGGGGGCGAGCACGCGCGGGCGGTCCTGCTGCTGGAGACGGGCGAGGAATCGGGCAGCCCCGACCTGCCCACCTACATGGAGCACCTGGCCGGGCGGCTGGGGGACGTGACGTTCGTGGTGTGCCTGGACGGCGGGGGCGGCGACTACGAGCGCATGTGGCTGATGAGCAGCCTGCGCGGGCTGGTCAAACTCACGGTCACGGTCAAAGTGCTGGAATCGGCCCAGCATTCCGGGATGGCCAGCGGCATCGTGCCGAGCTCGTTCCGGATCCTGCGGCAGCTGCTGGACCGGGTGGAGGACGCCGCGACCGGGGAGATCAAGCTGCCCGAGTTCAACGCGCCGATCCCGGCCGACCGGCGCGCCGCGGCGCAGGCGCTGGCGGCGATGGACCCGGACGGCCCCAAGCGGCTGTACCCGCTGCTGGACGGCATGCGGCCGGTGTCGGAGGACGACGTCGAGCTGATCTTGAACAACACCTGGCGGCCCACGCTGTCGGTGACCGGGGCGGCCGGGCTGCCCGAACCGGCCCAGGCCGGGAACGTGCTGCGGGCGGCCACGTCGCTGACGCTGAGCTTCCGCACCCCGCCGCTGGCCGACACGAAAGCGGCCGGCGCCGCCGTGGTGCAGGCGCTGACCACCGACGTGCCCTACGGCGCCACCGTCGAGATCAGCGACTACGTGGCCGAGAACGGCTGGAACGCGCCCGCGTTCGCGCCCTGGCTGACCACGGCGATGGAGTCGGCCAGCGACCGGGTGTTCGGGAAGGAGTACGGCAGCCTGGGCATCGGCGGCTCGATCCCGTTCATGGAGATGCTGGGCCGGCGGTACCCGCAGGCCCAGATCGTGGTCACCGGCGCGCTCGGGGCCGACTCCAACGCCCACGTGCCCAACGAGTGGCTCGACATCGCCTTCGCCCAGCAGATCACCCAGGCCGTGGCCCACCTGCTGGACGCCCACGCCCGGTCGTGAACCACGCCGCTCGCGCCGCCGGTCAAGGGGTGCTCGATGGCGCCAAAGGGCGCCCCATAGTGTGCCCAATGGCGCCATCGAGCACACTACGGGGCGCGGGCTGGGGTAGTGCCTGGGGCTGGGGTGAAGGCCTCAGAGGTCAGCCGCCTTTTGGTGGCGCCAGGCGTCAGCTGCCCTGGTAGGGGACGTCGGCGATGACGCCCGGGGTGCCGGCCGGGGCCCGCATCAGCATCTGGACGGCGTGGGTGGCGGGGTTGAACCAGAGCAGGGAGGTGCTCGGCTCGCAGCTGGTCTGGGCCCGGACCAGCAGACGCGGGCCGTCGGCGGTGACGATCTGATTGTCGTTGCCGGTGGTGCCGGGGACGTTGACCGTCGCGGCGGCGCCGGTGCTGGTCGGCTTGGCGATATAGATCACGCCGCAGGCCCCGGTGGCCTGCAGGTAGAGCCCGCTGGGCAGGGACCAGGCGTTGATGTCGCCCAGGCCGGGGCCGCTCGAGCTGCGCTGGGGGGTCAGGGCGGTGGGACTGGCCCCGCTGACCGGGACGAGCCAGAGCCGGCTGGCCGGGTGACCGGGCGCGTAGCAGCTGCCCAGGATCGTGCTCGCGTTCCACCAGCGCACCGGGTGGCAGATCGGGTTGCCGGGGACCGGCAGCGACCTGATGACGTGACCGTCGTTGCCGACCTGCTCCAGAGCCTTGGCGCCGTTGACCGCCAGGCTGGCGCCGTCGGGCCGGGAGTAGCCGATGGCCTGGGTGCCGCCGGGCAGCTTGAAGCTGGTGAACTTCCCCGTGGCCAAGACGAGCTGGCCGACGGCGCCCGGTGTCGGGCCCACGAACAGCGCCCGGGTCTTGTCACCGGACCAGTCGAGCAGGGTCGCAAAGGCCGAATCCCCAGACGGCCTTCCACCCAGTGAGACGCTCGGCCCGGGGCGAAGGTTGCGGTTACTCGGCACCTTTGGGCCGGTACTGGAGGCGCTTGCGGGCGGTTTCGGTGACGCCGGTGCGCTCGTTGCGGGCGGCCAGCTGGCGGGCCTGGTCCAGGTCGACCGGGGTGAGCAGGCCGTTGGCCAGCAGGAAGCTGGCCAGGTTGCGGGAGTGGCCGCGCTCGTTCCAGATCAGGCCCTGGAGCAGCTTCTTGTAGTCCGAGATCGCGCCCTCGCCCGACAGGTCCAGGGCGACCACCACGTCCATCATCGGCACGGTGGCCGGGGCGGGCAGGCCGAGGATGTACTCCTGGTAGTAGAACGCCGTGGCCAGCCGGGCGGTGTTGTTGCGCTCGAACCAGGCCCGGACCCGGGCCACCGCCTCCTCACCGGGCGGCCCGCTGGTCAGGCCTCCGGCCTGACGCAGCACCCGGCCGTCCTGGGTGACGGGCTGGGTGTCGGAGGGACCGGCCAGCGGGGCGGCCGGCTCGGCGGCGAACTCGAGGCGCAGGCGTAGCACCCATTCGGTCACGCAGACCAGCCAGGAGCCCTCCTCCAGCACCACCGGAAGGGCCTCGTAGTGGGCCGGAGCCATCGGGAGCACGTGCCGGGCCGCCCGCTGCACGGCCTGGGCCGCGGGCGGGGCGTCGCCACCCGGATCCGGGGCCAGGTACACCCGGTGGGTGCTGTCCCGGCTGAACAGCTCCCAGCGGTGGTGCACGTAGCGCAGGCCGGCGCAGCGGGGCGCGCGGTGCAGGGTGAGATCCTCGTTGTCGCTGAGCAGACCGCGGTCCAGCCAGGTGATCTCGTCCGGCGGGCAGCGCGCCCACTCCCCGCGCGCCGCCGCCCACATAGAGAGCTGGCCGGTCGTCACGGGACGACTTTAGCGGGTCAGCCGATCTGAACCTCAGACAGCAGCGCGTCGGGCCGGGTGCCCCAGCGAATCGAGTCGCCGGTGCTGACCGCGTGCTCGCCGGTGACCGCGCGGCCGTTGAGGGTGATCCCGTTCATGCCCAGGTTGGTGACGTACCACTGGCCGTCGGAGTAGGTGAACTTGGCGTGCTCCCGGGACACGGTGGGGACCTCGGGCAGGCCCAGCTCCACCGCGTGGCCGCGGCCGGCCCGGGCGCCGGACACGGTGGTCTCGGCCACCGCGCCCCCGGTGATCAGGCGCAGCGGCGGGGCGGCGCGCTGGTTGCGCTCCAGCACCGTGGGCAGCCCGCTGACCGTGCCGCCGCCGGCGGGGCTGGCCTGAGCCTGGGTGTACCCGTCGTTCGTCCCGTAGTCCGGGACCAGGTGCGGCCGCTGGTACGGGGCCGGGGCCTGAGCGGCCGGCGGGGCTTGAGCCGGGGCCTGAGCGGCCGGCCGCGGCGCCTGGGCCTGAACCGGGTCCTGCGCTGGGGCCTGCCCTGGCGCCTGTACTGGGGTCTGCCCTGGGGCGTCGGAGGCGGCGTAGGGGTTGACCGGCTGGCCCGGCTTGAGCCGGTACCGGCCCTCCGGGATCGAGGGGTCGGCGATGATGCGGACCTCGGTCGGCACCCGGCGGGCCAGCCGGGCACCCCGGGCCTGGACCTGCTCCAGGTAGACCTCGGTGGCCGACTCCATGACCACGCTGGGCTCCATCCGCTCCCCCAGCACGGCCAGGTCCTGCGGGTTCATGCGCAGGTCGACCACGTCCGGGGCCAGCAGCGTCCCGGACGGCGTGACCACGAACACCTCGGACACGTGCCGCAGCGCCTGCTGCAGGACGTCCTGCCCGTCCCGCCAGGGCCGGGACGACATCCGCTGCACCCAGGGGTGATCCCGGGTCACGCCCAGCGCGCGCAGCCCGAACACGGCCGCGACGACCAGGGCCGCGATCACGACCAGGAAGATGGTGGCCCCCAGGGCCGAGCCGGTGATCAGCAGCAGGACAATCCAGCACACCACGACCGCGGCCACGATCTTCCACCGCCTGCGGTTCCGCGACGGAAGAGAAATCCGGCCCGCACGGCGTGCCGCCCCACCCTGCTCGCTCATCGACCACCGTCCTCGTTATGGATTCGCTATGTCCACGGTGCCCGGAACCTGAGCGGCCCGCACAGTGAATGCCTCATTACGGATGCCGAGCATGCCCAACGCGGGCGCGCGCGTCAACGAAAACGGGCCTTCTTCCAGACACCTGGAAGTTATGGACGCCCAGCTCAGCGCGGTTTCTGGGCCCGCTGTGGACGAGCTGCGGACCGCCTCGGGCCGTTCAGGAGCCCTAGGCAACTGCAGAGGCGGGCGAGACCGGACGCAGAAACAGACCTCATAGCATTCATCGCTCAGTCCGGATCAGCGGCTCTTTAAAGGACAGAGGAAATGCTCATGGAGCACCCAGTAAAGACCACGGACCCGGCCAAGAAACCCTGCTGATAATAGGCACGTTGTGATGCGGATAAGCCTGAGCGGCCGCCGGCCAGAATTGGCGGAACATCGCGCGCATTTTCTGCGCCGGTCCGGGCCGCGGCGGCGGAGGATGTGCGCTGGCCGGGAGCCGCGGCGGTGCGACCTGCCGGTCCGGGTGCTGGCGGGCCGCTGGCGCGTTGTGACGCGCACCCCGAGGGCAGTTCATTAAAAATCCAGAATTTTGAGAGCCGGTTCATTGAATTGGCTCATATGCCCCTCAGAAAAAACCTTCAGTGACGCCGAAAATTGGCCGGGCACCATGATTTACATGAAGCCACTCGAAACCGTCGCAGAACCCGGACCGGGCGTGGCTGATCGCGTATTCTCGCCGCCACAGGTGGACATTGTCGTCCCGGTCAAGGACGAGGAACGCGATCTGGGCCCGAGCGTCCGGCGGCTGTGTGCATTTCTGCGTGACGAATTCCCTTTCTCGGCCCGTATCACGATCGCCGACAACGGCAGCACGGACCACACCTGGGCCGTGGCCACCGGCCTGAGCCGGGAGTTCCCCGCGGTCACCGCGGTGCACATGGAGCAGCCGGGGCGGGGCCGGGCGCTGCGGGCCATCTGGTCCGGCAGCGACGCCGATGTGCTGGCCTACATGGACGTCGACCTGTCCACCGACCTGAACGCGCTGCTGCCGCTGGTCGCCCCGCTGCTGTCCGGGCACAGCGACCTGGCCATCGGCACCCGGCTGGCCCGCGGCTCCCGGGTGGTCCGCGGGCCGCGCCGGGAGGTCATCTCGCGCAGCTACAACCTGCTGCTGCGGGCCTCGCTGGGCGCGGAGTTCAGCGACGCCCAGTGCGGGTTCAAGGCCATCCGGCGCGACCAGGCCCGGGCGCTGCTGCCGCTGACCGAGGACACCGGGTGGTTCTTCGACACCGAGCTGCTCGTGCTGGCCGAGCGGGCCGGGCTGCGCATCCACGAGGTGCCGGTCGACTGGATCGACGACACCGACTCGCGGGTCGACATCGTGGCCACCGCCCTGGCCGACCTGCGCGGCATCGTCCGGCTCAGCGTCGGGCTGCTCCGCGGCACGATCAAGGTGCCGACGCTGCGGGACTCGGCCGCCGGGGCGTTCGCGGCCGGTTATCCGCGGGGCCGTCAGGGCCGGGCCGAGCTCGGCTGGCAGATCGCCGGGTTCGCGGCCATCGGCGTGGCCAGCACGGTGGCCTACCTGCTGCTGTTCCTGCTGCTGCGCAGCGTCATGCCCGCCCTGGCCGCCAACGCGCTCAGCCTCCTGGTCACCGCGATCGCCAACACGGCCGCCAACCGGCGGCTGACGTTCGGCATCCGGGGCCGGGCCCAGGCGGCGCAGCACCAGATCAAGGGCCTGATCGCGTTCGGCATCAGCTTCGGGCTGACCACCGGGGCGCTGGCCGGGCTGCACGCGGCCACCGCGTCCCCGGGCCGGGGGGCCG
The DNA here is from genome assembly GCA_963833835.1 of uncultured Actinomycetes bacterium. Classification (GTDB taxonomy): domain Bacteria; phylum Actinomycetota; class Actinomycetes; order Streptosporangiales; family Streptosporangiaceae; genus Bog-532. The sequence continues at coordinate 1,019,393 of CAWHZI010000016.1, read as the reverse complement.
AGGTCACCGTGCTGGTGGTGGCCAACCTGGTCGCCACCGCGGCGCGGTTCGTGCTCTACCGCAGCTGGGTGTTCGGCCGGGGGGCGCCATCGCCCGCGCCCGCCCCGTCGTCTGCGCCCGCCCCGGCCTCCGCTGTCCCATCGATTTCGTCCGACGGGAGCCTGTCTTGACCACCATCACTACCCGGGCCGAGGTTCCGGGCCGCGGCCGGCACGAGCCGCCGCGCGGCCGGATGAGACGGCTGGTGTACGGGCCGACCACCGACCCGCGCTGGGCCCGCCCGGCCCTGCTCGGGCTGCTGGCCCTGACTGCCTTGCTGTACCTGATCGACCTCAGCCGCAACGGCTGGGGCAACGACTTCTACTCCGCCGCCGTGCTGGCCGGCACCAAGAGCTGGAAGGCGTTCTTGTTCGGCTCGTTCGACTCCTCCAACTTCATCACCGTGGACAAGACCCCGGCCTCGCTGTGGGTGATGGAGCTGTCGGGGCGGATCTTCGGGGTCAACTCCTGGAGCATGCTGGTCCCGCAGGCCCTGGAGGGGGTGGCCTGCGTCGGCGTGCTGTACGCGGCGGTGCGGCGCTGGTTCGGCCCGGCGGCCGGGCTGGTGGCCGGGCTGGCCCTGGCGCTGACCCCGGTGGCCGCGCTCATGTTCCGGTTCAACAACCCGGACGCGCTGCTGGTGCTGCTGCTCACCGTGGCCGCGTACACCATGGTCCGGGCGCTGGAAAACGGCCGGTCCCGCTGGCTGGTGCTGGCCGGGGTGCTGGTCGGGTTCGCGTTCCTGTCCAAGATGCTGCAGGCCTTCCTGGTCGTGCCCGGGTTCGCGCTGGCCTACCTGTGGGCCGGGCCGCCGCGGCTGCGCAAGCGCATCGGGCAGCTGCTGCTGTCCGGGCTGGGCATCATCGTCGGGGCCGGCTGGTGGATCGGCATCGCCGAGCTCGTCCCGGCGGCGGACCGGCCCTACTTCGGCGGCTCGACCAACAACAACATCCTGCAGCTGGCCATCGGCTACAACGGCCTCGGCCGGCTGGACGGCAGCGAGACCGGCTCGATCGGCGGGGGCGGAGCGGGTGGCGGGGCTGGCGGCGGCTCGGCCTTTGGCGGCTCCACCGGCATCACCCGCCTGTTCGCCTCGGAGTTCGGCGGCCAGATCAGCTGGCTGCTCCCGGCCGCGCTGATCGCGTTGGCCGCCATGGTGTGGGTGTCCCGGCGGGCGATCCGGACGGACCGGACCCGCGCGGCGGCCCTGCTGTGGGGCGGCTGGCTCATCGTCACCGGCCTGACGTTCAGCTACATGAGCGGCATCATCCACCCGTACTACATGGTGGCGCTGGCGCCCGCGATCGCGGCGCTGGTCGGCATCGGGGCCGTAGCTTTGTGGGATCGGGGGCTGGGCTGGCTGGGGCGGCTGGCGGTTTCGGCGGCCGTGGCGGTGACCGCGGGGTGGGCGTTCGTCCTGCTCGACCGGACGCCGGCCTGGTTCCCGTGGCTGCGCTGGGCCATCGTCGTCGCGGCCGGGCTGGCCGTGCTGGGCATCCTGGCCGGACCGCGGCTGGCCGGGCTGGGCCGGTCCCGGATGGGGCGGCTCGGGCTGGCCGGGGTTCCGGTCGTGCTGGCCCTGGTGGCCGGGCTGGCCGGGCCCGCCGCTTATGCGGCCGAGACCGTGGCCACCACCCACACTGGGTCGATTCCGAGTGCCGGGCCGGCCTCGGCCGGCGGGATGGGTGGCGCCCCGGGCGGAGGCGGCGGGGCTGGTGGGCGTGGCTTCGGTGCTGGTGCGGCCGGTAAGACGGGCGCGGCTGGTGGGACTGGGGCTGCTGGGGCTGCTGGGGCTGCTGGGGCTGCTGGCGGGACTGGCTCGGCTGGTTCGGCTAGTGGGACTGGCTCGCGGACCGGGACGCCTCCGACGGGCACGGGAATGGGTGGCACTCGTCCGAGCGGCAGTGGCACGGGTAGCACCGGCACCGGCAGCTCGACGAGGACCGGCACCGGGACCGCTCCGGGGGGAACCCGGACCGGCACCGGGGCGGCCGCGGGCGGTATGCGGCGCCGGCGGGGCGGGCGGCCTGAGCGGCAACACTCAGGTCAGCAGCGCCCTGGTGAAACTCCTGGAGAAGGGGGCGTCCAGCTACAAGTGGGTCGCCGCCACCGTCGGGTCCCAGGAGGCCGCGCCGCTGGAACTGGCCACCGGCGGTGCGGCGGTCATGGCCATCGGCGGCTTCAACGGGACCGACCCGTCGCCCACGCTGGCCCAGTTCAAGGCCATGGTGGCTCAGGGCGAGATCCACTACTACCTGGGGGCCAACAGCCAGAGCTTCGGCGGCGGTAACAGCTCCTCGGCCATCACCACCTGGGTCGCCGCCCACTACAAGAAGGAGACCGTCGGCGGCACCACCGTCTACGACCTCACCGAGCCCAAGAGCTCCTGACACGCCAAGCGCTCGGGAGGCAGGAGGCCCAGGTCCCCGCCGGGGGACCTGGGCCTCCTCGCGCACCTCGCCGCGCCGCGCCTCGTCGCGTCCGGGCAGCATGCTCGATGGCGCCATTGGGCACACTAGGGCGCGCCCAATGGCGCCATCGGGTGCGTAAGAACCCAGACGATCAGTAGGCGCGGGTCAGTAGTGGGAGGCCCGGGTCCGAGAGGTGACCCGGGCCTTCTCGCGCGCTCTAGCCCCCGGCGCGGCTGTAATCGGAGGGTCACACCGGCAAGGGGCCATTACGCACACTGGGTGTGCGATGCCAAGTGGCTCCCAATGGCCAGCAGCCACTGCCCCTCAACCATGGAGGTTCCGGCTTCGTACTTTCGCCGGCGCCTTCCGAGGCCTGGAGGTCGAGCGCGCTTTTCGTGTCTCTGCCCTGGTGCAAGAGTTGCCGGGGGACTATCTTGGGGTGATATTTATCTTGACGAAGAGCATGACATCCCGCGCTGCACGTTCCCTGTCGCGCATCGGGAACAGTTTTAGCGTCCACACAGGAGGTGGGCTGAGGTGTCCTTAAGCTACACCAGGGGTGGCCGCACATATAAGGGAGTCGCTGCTTACATACGGCTTCTTTTCGCCCCAGCTGGTCTCTTCATCGCGATCTACATTCTGATCGGTGTCTTCTACAACACCGCGCCTCCCCATTTGCCGACGCCAGCGTTCACCGGAGCAGCGTTCCATAGCTGGGTACAGTACTTCGTCTCGGTCTTTTTCTGGCCCCTCAGCTTTTGGCATCCGGAATTCACGGCGGGTAAATGGGTGTAACAAGAAGCATTACGCTTGTGACTAATTCGGCTTTACCCACCCACGCATAAGCCAGGCGACGAACAGGACTGCTACGTGGTGGCCGCCCTATCCCTGCGGGAGCTGCCCGCTCGCGGTCGCTGGCCAGAGGGCAGCCGCGGAACGGGTCAGTAGTGGGCGGTGATGCGGCGGGCGGGGCCGTCGACGGTCAGCAAGCCGCCGTAGGGCAGCACGTACTGGGGATCGGTGTGGCCGAAGTCGACGTTGAACACGGCCATGGCGGTGGGGTGGTAGGTCGTCAGCGCGCGCAGCACGGCGTCGCGCTGGTCGTCGCGGTAGCGCTGGCGTTCGGTGAGGTCGGCCGGGACGCCGAACGTGGCCGCCTTGGGACGGCCGACGATGACGGCGGGGAACTGGGCCAGCAGGCCGCGTTCGCCGAAGTTACGCAGCATGCGGAAGACCTCTTCGGCGGCCGGGCGCTCCTCGGAGGTCTCCAGCAGCAGGATGGCCCCGGCGTAGTCCTCGGGGGGACGGATCCAGCGGGACACGGCCAGGTTCCAGTGCAGGATCTCCAGGTTGCCGCCCCAGGTCGGGGCGGTGATCACGCCGGTGGGCTGGTGCCAGGCCCAGCCCGTACCGGGCCGCTGCGCCGGGAACAACGTCCGCGCAGACGGATCGGCCCAGTCCTGCTCGTCTTCGCTGAACGTGGTGGCCGGCTTCAGGTCCAGATCGCCCCCGTCGAGCAGGGCGGCCCGGAGCGAGCCGGCCGAGACCGGGTTCAGGCCACCGCCGCGGCCGAGGTGGACCATGGTCGAGCCGCCGTGCCAGCTGGCCAGGCCGAGGTTCCACAGCCAGTTGAGCAGGTTGGTGTTGTCGCTGTAGCCGGCGAACGGCTTGGGGTTGGCCACCACCAGTTCCGGGTCCAGGAACGGCAGCACGGTGAGCAGGTCGTCGCCGCCGATGGTGGCCAGGAGTCCGGCGATCCCGGGGTCCGCGAACGCGGCCATCAGGTCGGCGGCCCGGTCGCGCGGGTCGGCGTTCAGGCGGCGGGTGGTGGGGTACTCGACCGGCTCCAGCCCGAACTCCGCGCGCAAACGGCGCATGGCCTGCTCGTGCACGGCCGGGAAGACGGCCGGAGCCGCGAACGACAGCGACAGCACCGCGACGCGGTCCCCGGGGCTGAGTTTGGGCGGCGGGGTGAGGTCGGGGCGCATGCCGCCATGGTTACCACGCCCGGCGAGACCCGGCCAGCGGTATTCCCAGCGGTATTTCTAGCTGTGGCGGCCGGTGACGGCGACCGAGATCCCTACGCCGATCATGGCCAGGCCACCGGCCCCGCCGACCAGCGCGAAGCGGCGCGGGGAACGGGCGAACCAGGCCCGCAGGCCGCCGGCGGCCAGGGCCCAGGTGGTGTCGGAGACCAGGCCGATCGCGATGGAGATCAGCGCCAGCAGCAGCATCTGCACCGGGACGTGGCCGGCGGCGCGGTCGACGAACTGCGGGAGGACGGCACCGAACAGGATGTAGGCCTTGGGGTTGGTCACTCCGACCACGAAACCCTCGCGGACCGCACGACGGTCGCTGCGGCCCGGGGCATCGGTGGCGAACGCTCCGGCCAGGCTGGCGCGCTTGCGGAACGCCTGCACGCCGAGCCAGATCAGATAAAGGGCCCCGGCCAGCCGGACGGCCAGGAACACCTGGGCCGAACGCTGGACGACCGTGCCCAGGCCCACCGCCACGCAGGACGCGACGAGGTAGTTGCCGGCTGCGTTACCGCACACCGTGGCCAGCGCGGTGCGGCGGCCGTAGGCGAGGGCGCGCCCCACGGTGAACAGCACGCTGGGACCCGGGATCACGATCAGGATGACCGACGCCACAGCGAAGGCCAGCACGCTCGCGGCGGGAGGCATGCTCCACGGTAACGCGCGGGTCAGGCGGGAGTCTTCTCCCCCGCTTCGACCGCGACCGGCAGCCGGTTCCCGGCCGGAGGCAGCGGGCAGGTGGCGAATTCGGTGTAGGCGCAGGGCAGGTTGACCGCGTGGTTGAAGTCCAGCGTGACCCGGCCATCGGGGTCGGGCGCGGCCACCCGCAGCGAGCGGTTGGCCGGGTAGGTGGTGACCCCCGAGGTGGCGTCGGTGAACAGGATGTTCAGGGCGCCGGGGGTCTGGCCGTTGAACGCGGTCAGCCGCAGCGTCTGGCCGCCGGCCTCGAACTCGACCTCGCCGGGCGCCTCGTAGACGTGCTGCAGGCCCTCGACCACGGCGCCCACCGTGACGTCCTGGGGCTGGGCGAAGGGGCGGTACCGGCCGGTCAGCACCCAGCGCGGGTCCGGGTCGTAGGCCGGAGTGCCGGCGAACCCGGTCCGCAGCGGGTGGTCCGGGTGCCGGGGCCGGACGATGAGGTTGCCGCCGCGCTTGGCCACCTCGATCGCCGCGTCGCCGGTCTCGGCGTTGATGGCGCCGCGTTCGGGGATGGGGGCGAAGGTGTACTCGCCGTGCACGGGGACGCCGTCCACGGACAGGTCCTCACCCTCGTCCAGCACGACCGTGACCCGGTCGTCCTGGCTGCGCCACGTGCCGGGGGCGTCGGGCCAGCGCTGGGGTTCGGAGTCGAGCCAGTGCAGGCCGGTGATGGCGAGGAAGCCGTGCGGAGCAGCCAGTTGGGCCTCATGCTCGCGGTGCCACTGCTGCCACTGGCCGGCGTAGGCCGAGGTGTCCAGGTCCTGAACCGTCATACTCGCGACAATCGGCCGGCTGGCCAGCTTATTCCGCCGCTGGCTGGTGGCGACTGCCGTGCTGGCTGGCGCATGGCCCGTCCGGCCCAGGACCTGGGCCAGCACCGTGGCTAGCCAGTCGCGGGCCTGCGCGGCATCGGCGGGTGCGGCCAGCTGCCGACCCGCGATGTAGAGGTCAGGCCGGACCAGCAGCACTCCCCCGTCGTCGATCTCCCGCAGCTCAGCCCAGGTCCCGTACGGATCCTCGTAGGGCTGACCCGGGCCGATCGATACCGGGGTGATGTCCAGGCCCCACTCGGCGCTCAGGGCGGCCGCGGCATCCAGCCAGGGCTGGCCGCCGATGCCGGTCACCACGGTGAACCGGCCCTTCCCGGCCAGATCGAGGGTGGAGATCCGGTGCCCGCCCACGGTGACCCAGGTGTGCGGCAGCTTGCCGCCGGGCCAGGTGGTGGGCTGAGCAAACAGCTCCGGGTCGCGGCGGAACTCCGGCACCGGAGTGCCGTCCGGGACCACGGCGGACGAGGCGTAGCGGTGATTGTGCTCGACGCCGTGGGCGTCGAACTCGTAGGCCTTGTAGGCAATGGCCTCCCGGAGCGCGGCCCGGATCTTCTCCCCCTCGGGGCCGGGCTCCTTGCGCGCCTGTAGCTGGCGCTCCAGCCGGGTCACGTCGGTGGTGTCGGTCAGGTCCAGCGCGGTCAGGATCTTGCCGGTGTCGAGGATGGACTGGTTGGCCCGCTCCACGATCTGCCGGGCGACCGGGGCCCGCTCGATGTTGTAGGTGTCGAGCAGCGACGGGGCGGCGGTGCCGGCCACGACCATGGCCAGCTTCCAGGCCAGGTTGTAGGCGTCCTGGATCGAGGTGTTGGAGCCCAGGCCGTTGGTCGGCGGGTGCCGGTGCACGGCGTCGCCGGCGCAGAACACCCGGCCCCGGGCGATCGTGGTGGCGAACTCGTGGTTCACGGTCCAGGGCGAGGCGGACTTGACCCGCATCTCGAAGTCCTCGGTGCCGACCAGCTTGACCGCCAGTTCACGGACGAACTCGTCGGTGAACTCGGGCGGCCCGGCGGCCACCTCGTAGCCCCACATCAGCATCCACTCGTGCCACGGCTTGATCATCCGCAGCACACCCAGGCCGACGCCTTCCCGCTCGGCCCCGGGCTGGAGCATCCAGTACAGGACCGAGGGCCGGTACTCGACGAAGCGGGACAGGTCGGCCTCGAACACGATGTTCATCGCGCCGGCGACGGCGCCGGGCCCTTCGAAGGGCAGGCCCGCGTCGGCCGCGACCTTGCTGCGGGCGCCGTCCCCGCCGACCAGGTACTTCGACCTGATGGTGTACTCGGCCCCGGTCAGCCGGTCCTTCACCCGGCTGGTGACGCCGTCGTCGTCCTGGGTGTGGCTGAGGTACTCGGTGTCGAAGCGGATCTTGGCCCCGCGCTCCTGCGCGCCCTTGACCAGGATCGGCTCGGTGATGGTCTGCGGGGCGTCCAGCATCGTGCACGGGCTCTGCAGCTCGTAGTTGGCGTGCCGCTCGGTGTCGGTGCCCCAGGACGGGATGCGGCCCAGTTCCTCGCCCGCCAGGCTCAGGCAGAACGTGGTGTTGCCCATCGACTCCCACGGGGTCGCCTCGCGCATGAGGGCGTCTTCCAAGCCCATGTCGCGGATGGTTTCCATGGTGCGCTGGTTGGTGATGTGGGCCCGGGGGCTGTCGGACAGCCGGCTGTACTTGGTCACCATCAGGGTCCGGGTCCCGTAGCTGGCCAGGAACAGGGTCGCGGCGGCGCCCGCAGGACCCGAACCCACCACGAGAACGTCGGTCTCCACCACTGGGCCCTCGCCCGGCGCTGGCGTCATCGGCAGCCTCCACCCGTACAGTTGTCCGCTCTGCGGTAAGCGCCACCCTCCTGTGACCGGGCCAGCGGTGTCAAGTGGTTGAGCTTTCACGTACCAGAATCAGCTGAAAACGGGGGCGAAGTCGGCCGCGAACTGCGTGAACGAACGGGCCGGGCGGCCGAGCAGGGCAGGGATGTCCTGGCTGAGCCAGGCCGCGTCTCCCTCGGCGATCAGGCTGAAGGCCTGCGCATTCATCTCGGCCACCGGCTCGGGCAGCCCGGCCCGGACCATAGCGGCGCGATCTTCCTCAAAACCCACCGGCCGGTACTGGACCGGCCGGCCCAGCACCTCGGACAGCACCGCGGCCACGTCGGCGTAGGTGATCAGCGCCGGCCCGGTCAGCCAGTAGGTCCGGCCCGCGTGGGCCTGCGGCGCCGTCGCGACCTCGGCCGCCACCGCGGCCACGTCGCGCGCGTCGACCATGCCGACCCGGCCCGTGCCCGCCGACGACCCGAAGCCGCCGGTCCGCTTGATCGCGGGCGCCAGGGCCAGCGTGTTCTGCATGAACGCGTTGGCCCGCAGCAGCGTGTGGGCCAGGCCCGACGCGGCCAGCCCGGCTTCGATCTCGGCCTGGTAGCGGCGCCGGGCGATGGGCGAGTCGGCCGAGGCGTTACTGGTCACCTTGATCACGTGCTTGACCCCCTGGCGGGCCGCGCTGGCCACGACGTTCAGCTCCTGCGCGGGCACCCCCGGGCTGACCAGGATCACCGTGTCCACGCTGGCCAGGGCGGCGTCGATGGCGCCGGGGTCGTCGAAGTCGGCCCGGGCGAGCTCGGCGCCCGCCGTGGCCAGCGGGGCCGCCTTGCCCGGGTCGCGGACCATGGCCCGGACGGGGATGTCTTGCCGCCGGAGCAGGCGCACCGCTTCCGAGCCAACCTTGCCGGTCGCTCCGGTGACCAGAATCATGCCCGTCTCCTTGATTGGATTGTGTGATCCATTTGGGTCACCATGGCAGGCACAAAATGGATTGTCAAATCCAGAAAACGAGTACAGTGGGGGCGTGGTGAGCAGCGGAGGACCGGCGGCGGGCGTGGTGGCGGGGGTGTTGGCGGGGCAGACGGGACGGCAGGCAGGTCGGCTGACGGCCAAGGGGGAACGGACGCGGGGGCGGATCGTGGCGGCCGCCGCGCGGCTGATGCATGAGGGCGGCGTGGCGGAGACGACGATCGAGGACGTGAAGGCGGCGGCCGGGGTCAGCAGCTCGCAGCTCTATCACTACTTCGCCGACAAGGAAGCCTTGGTGCAGGCGGTCATCGGCCATCAGGCCGACACCATCGTGGGCACCACCGAACAGGCCGGCCTGGGCACGCCGGAAGGACTGCGGGCCTGGCGGGAGCTGGTCGTGACGCAGGCCGCCCGCAGCTCTGGCCAGGGGGGCTGCCCGCTGGGCTCCCTCGGCGGCCAGCTGGCCGAGACTGACGCACGGGCGCGGGGCCAGGTCGCCGACGGGTTCGGCCGCTGGTCGGACGCCTTGCGGGCCGGCCTGCGGGAGCTGGACGCGGCCGGGCGGCTGCGGCCAGGGATGGACCCGGACGCCCTCGCGGTGACCCTGCTGGCCTGCCTGCAGGGCGGCCTGCTGCTGGCTCAGGTCGAGCGAGACCCCGGGCCGCTGGAGACCGCGCTGGACACCTTCCTGGCCCTGGTGCTCATGCCCTGAGGACTGAACCCTGAATACTAGGCGCCCCCTCAGGCCTGGGCGGTGGGGCGGACGACGATCTCGTTGACGTCGACGTCGGCGGGCTGGCTGATGGCAAAGGCGATGGCGCGGGCCACGGCTTCGGGCGCGATGGCCATCCGGTCCCGGGCCTCGATGAACTCGGCCCGCACGCCGGGGTCGGCCGCCCCGTGCACGAAGTCGGTGCGGGTGAACCCGGGCGAGACGATCGTCACCCGCAGGTGCTCGCCCGCCTCCTGGCGCAGGCCCTCGGAGATCGCGCGGACCGCGACCTTGGTCCCGGAGTAGACCGCTTGAGCGGGCACGGTCTTGTAGGCCGCGGTGGACGCGACGTGCACGAACTGCCCGGCTTGCTGCCGCCGGAACACCGGCAGCGCGGCCGCGATCCCGTACAGCACGCCCTTGATGTTGGTGTCGATCATCTCGTCCCAGTCGTCGACCCGCAGCGCGTCCAGCGGCGAGACCAGGCCCACGCCGACGTTGCTGACCAGGACGTCCAGGCGGCCGAAGCGCTCCTGCGCCAGCGCGGCCAGCCCGGCCACGTCGGCCCGGCGCCGCACGTCGGTGGCCTGGTAAGCGGCCTGTCCCCCGCGATCGGCGATGCGGCCTGCCACTGCCTCCAGCCGCTCCAGCCGCCGGGCGCCCAGGACGACCCTGGCTCCCTGCCCGGCCAGCAGCTCGGCCGTGGCCGCCCCGATCCCGCTGCTCGCTCCGGTGATGGCCACGACCTTGCCCTCGATGCCTGCCGTCATCAGTACCCTTCCGCAGTAAACGGACACTTGTCCGGATCGCTGTGGAGGTTACCGGACAAGTGTCCACTTAGCAACCGAGACAACTACAGTGGCCTGGTGACGTCTATGCGGTCCGATGCCGAGCTGAACCGGGCCCGGATCATCGAGGCGGCCGTGGCCGCGCTGGCTACCTCCAGTGACGCGACCCTGAACTCGATCGCCAAACGGGCCGGGGTCGGTCAGGGCACGATGTACCGGCACTTCCCGAACCGGGAGGCGCTGCTGCTCGCGGTGTACCGGCAGGACGTGCAGACGGTGATCGACGCGGCCCCGGCGTTGCTGGCGGACTACCCGCCGGCCGAGGCGCTGCGCCGGTGGTTCGGCCGGCTGGCCAGCTACGGGCGGATCAAGCACGGGGTGGCTCAGGCGGTGGAGGCGGCGACCCGGGCCGACCTGTCCAGCGCCTACTACCGGCCGGTGACCGACGCGATCACCCTGCTGCTGGAGGCCGGCCAGGCCGCGGGCCAGATCCGGCCCGACATCGACGCCGACGAGGTGCTGCTACTGGTGGGCTTCCTGTGGCGCATCGACAACGACGACTGGGAACGGCGCACGACCCACCTGCTCGACGTGGTGATGGACGCCCTGCGCCCTAGGCGGGCGGGCGGACCCTGAGGCCGTCGAAGGCCACCGCGACCACGGTGTCGGCCAGCTGCCCGGCGGCCACGGCGCCACGGGGGCGGTACCACTCGATCAGGGAGTTGACCAGGCCAAACAGCAGCCGGGCGGTGACGGCGGAGTCGATGTCGGCCCGCAGGTCGCCCTCGGCCGCGGCCTGGGCCACCAGGTCGGCGACCAGGTGGTCGAACTCGCGGCGGCGAGCCAGCGCCTCCCGCTCGACCTTGGTGTTGCCCCGCACCCGCAGCAGCAGGGTGACGAACGGCAGGTCCCTCGTAAGGACCAGGACACTGCCGCGGACCAGGTGCTCGAGCCGGTCGATGGCCCGGCCGTCCACCTGCTCCAGCTTGGCCGCCTCGGCGAACAGCGCGTCCAGGGCCCGGTTGATGGCCAGCCGGAGCAGCTCCTGCTTGCTGGGCACGTGGTGGTAGATGGCCGATTTGGTGATGCCCAGCCGGCGGGACAGGTCCTCCATTGAGGTGCCGTCGTAGCCTCGTTCGTTGAACAGCTTGGCCGCCACGGCCAGCAGCGACTCCAGGTCGTAGCCAGGGCGGCCGCGCCGGGCCGCGGGCTGGACGGGCTGGGCGGCCTGGGTCACCGAGCCGGGGGACGCGGTCACGACGTCGCCGCGGCGACGGCCCGGCTGCGGCCGCGAAACTCGGCGATGATCTCGTCACCGCGCTGGACGGTGACGTCGTAGATGCCGTTGCGGCCGTACCGGGTCCGCATCGCGGCCGTGGCCGTCAGCTCATCGCCGAGCCGGGCGCTGGCCACGAACGAGATCTCGGCGCCGGCCGCCACTGTCACCGCGCCGTGGCTGTTACAGGCACAGGCGAACGCGGTGTCGGCCAGCATGAACAGGTAACCGCCGTGCACGATGTCGTACCCGTTGACCATCTGGCTGGTGACCCGCATCCGGACCACCGCCGTGCCCTCGGCCGCCTGCACCAGCTCCATGCCGAGAGACCGGGAGGCGATGTCGTCGGCGAACATCGCCTGGGCCTGGTTGGCCATGCGGCCGCCCCTCTCTCGACTGACCGAACGGACGGTCGTTAATCTATCCTTCCGCCACCGGGCCAGGAAAGTTAAGATTAAATAATTATTTTCCGAACGATCGGTTGGTAATCGGGCCTGGCCTGCCGGATTACCGGAGGTTGCCGGAACGCCGGTACGGCCGACGTGATACCCCTATATAACGAACTGATAAAGGCGAGCGGCTGACCGGAGGTGACCGTTGTGACCGATGGCGACGTGATGACGGGAGAGAAAAGGCTCAGCGCCCGGGCCGTGGCCGAGGCGGTGACCGACCCCGAGCTACCCATGCTGACCCTGGCTGACCTGGGCGTTCTCCGTGAGGTCCGCGAGGACGGTGACACCGTGACCGTGGCCATCACGCCGACTTACAGCGGCTGCCCGGCCCTGGACGCCATGCGGGACGATCTGGTGCTCGCGCTGCGCCGGGCCGGATACGGCGCGGTCGAGGTGCGCACGGTGCTGTCGCCGCCGTGGACCACCGACTGGATCAGCACCGCAGGCCGCCGCAAGCTGGCCGCGGCCGGGATCGCGCCGCCCGGAACGGCACCGCGGCACCGGGCCGGTGGCCCGGTGCCGCTGACCCTCAGCCTGCCCAGCCGCCAGGTGCACTGCCCGCACTGCGGATCACCGGACACCGGCCTGGTCTCGTACTTCGGTGCCACAGCCTGCCGCTCGGTCTACAGCTGCTGCGCCTGCTCGGAGCCGTTCGAGCACGTGAAGGAGATCTGACCCGGGCATCCGGGGCTCGTTCCGGGCCCGGCGTACCAGGTATGCCCGGCTGCCGTAGCGTTGGAGCGTGGACATAACCCAGCTGATCCTCGACGACCACCACGAGCAGCGGCGGCTGTTCTCGATCCTGGAGCAGATCGACCGGGGCAACACCGCGGTGCTGTCGGCCGTGTGGGGCCGGCTGGGCGCGTTCCTGGAGCTGCACGCGGCGGCCGAAGAGGAGATCTTCTACCCCGAGTTGCTTCGCGTGGGCATCGCCGCGCACCGGCGGGACGGCGTGGAGGACGAGACGCTGGACGCCATCAAGGACCACAACGAGATCCGGGACTCGGTCGCCGAGGTGGCCCGGCACGACGTCGGCACGGACGAGTGGTTCGAGGCCGTAGCCGGGGCCAACGAGGCCAACAGCGACCACATGGGCGAGGAAGAGCGCGAGGGCCTGACCGATTTCCGGCGGCTGGCCAGCCTGCAGCGCCGCCACGAGCTGGCCGTCCAGTTCGCCGACTTCGAGGCCCGGCACTACGCGGGCGTGGATCCGGTGGACAAGGACCCTCAAGGCTACGTCCAGGCGGAGGAGCAGGCGCTGGCCGACGGGGACGGATCCCTCAGCGTGGGCAGCCTGAAGGGCCGCTGACCGCGCCCGGCCGCCCGGTACGGCAACACTTCCGGGTTTGGATCCGTCATTGCTGGTCACCTTGCGCTATTCTTTGGCTACGCTCAGTGCCTGCTGAGTGATTGACCAGCAAAAACGTCTAGGCACAAACGCCGGATCACACCGGCTGCGTCACCGGGCACTCCGCTGCATGAAAACGTCGGGGCCATCGCCTGCTCTGGGATGGCTACTCTCGGTTACATTATGGTTACAGACCGATCTGACCGGCGGGTCGCTCCGAATGGCTACGTACGGATGGGAAATCCCGGAGGGGGATAACAGTGTTCGGAAAGAATTACGTCGGTCAGCTCATCAACCGCAGCGCGGAGAACGAGGCGGACCGTCGCCGGTTCCTCAAGAGCGCCAGCGCGGCGGGCCTGGGCGTGGTGGGCGCCGGCCTGCTGGCCGGGATGCCGGCTGCGGGCGCCTCGGAGAAGGACGCCTCGGCCGACGCGATCTCGGACAGCGCGATCCTGAACTTCGCGCTCAACCTGGAGTACCTCGAGGCCCAGTTCTACCACTACGCGGTCTACGGGCGCGGTCTGCCGTCCGACATGACCAGTGGCTCCGGCCACCGCGGCGGCGTGACGGGCGGCCACGGTGTGCCGTTCAAGACCAGCTCGATCCGCCAGTTCGCGACCGAGATCGCCAAGGACGAGTACGAGCACGTGGCGTTCCTGCGCAGCGCGCTCGGCGGGGCCAAGGTGTCGCAGCCGGAGATCAACCTGTCGACCAGCTTCACCGCCGCGGCGCGGGCGGCCGGCCTGGTCGGGTCGCACCAGTCGTTCAGCCCGTTCGACAACGAGAACGACTTCCTGCTGGGCGCGTTCATCTTCGAGGACGTCGGCGTGACCGCCTACAAGGGCGCCGCCCCGCTGATCAGCAACAAGACCTACCTGGGCGCGGCCGCGGGCATCCTCGCGGTCGAGGCCTACCACGCGGCCAACATCCGCACCGTCCTGTACGACCGGGGCCTGGCTAGCGCGGCCAACGCCATTTCCAAGGCCCGCAACAGCCTGGACGGCCCGAGCAACGACGACCAGGGCATCACCCTGCGCGGCAAGGCCAACATCGTGCCGACTGACGGCAACGGGCTGGCCTTCGGCCGCACCCCGGGCCAGGTGCTGAACATCGTGTACCTGACCCCCAAGGTGGCCAACAAGGGCGGCTTCTACCCCGACGGCGTCAACGGTCAGCTGCACACCAGCGCCTGACCAGTTCCCTGGTTCCATCGCGGTACGACACGGCCGTCCGGGCTGGCCCGGGCGGCCGTTCGCGTTGGCGGGGCACGGCGTTTGGCGGGGCACGGCGTGAGGTGGCGTGACGTCGCGGGTGCGTACGCTCGGTGTGTGATCTTCAGCAAGGAACTGCAAGACGACGTGCGGTCCGGCGCGATCACGGTGTCGTTCCGGCTGTGGAAGCGGCCCAAGGTCAAGGTGGGCGGCCGGTATCCGGTCGGCTCGGGGGGCGTGGGCGGCCGGCAGATCGAGGTCGACTCGATCGAGCTGATCCCGTTCGCCGCGATCACGGAGGCCGACGTCCGCCAGGCCGGGGAGCCGGACCGCGAGACACTGCGGCGGCGGGCCGCCCACGCGGGCCCGATCCACGACGACACCTTGCTGTACCGGGTGGAGTTCCATCCGGTCTGAGCGCGCGCCGGGAACCTCCGGCTCTGGGGTGTACGTTTTCTATTGCGTACGAGATATCAATCTCGGCTGTCAGCCTGCGCCTGGAGGCGATCATCGTGGCCAGACAGTACAAGTCCAGACAGTACAAGTACCGCGCGCTGGTTCATCTCGACCCGGACACCGCCGGTAGCTCGCTCCCGCACACGGGAGGCCGGGTCGTGGTCCGGGCGAAACATCACGACACGCACCAGAGCAAGATGTTCAGCGCCCTGATCGCCGGGGTACACGACGAGCCGGTGCGGGCTGGGAATCACAGCATGCAGCTGACCATGACCGTGCTCGGGGAGGACGTCGGCGATTACCTCGACGCCGGGGACACGTTCGCGCTCTGGCGCGGGCACGACATCGGCCAGGGCCTGATCTCCCGGCGCCTGCACCTGTGGGTCGATGCACCCTGACCTGGGGTAATGTTCCTCGCTCGGGGTAACACCAGGGTCTCGGGGTAACACCAGGGTGTGGTGGCCTGGGTTCTGCACGTCGACCTCGACCAGTTCATCGCGGCGGTCGAGGTGCTGCGCCGTCCTGAGCTGCGCGGGCGGCCGGTCGTGGTCGGCGGCGACGGCGACCCGGCCAAGCGCGGGGTAGTGAGCACGGCGTCGTACGAGGCGCGTGAGTTCGGCGTGCACTCGGGTCAGCCGCTGCGCCGGGCTGTCCGCCTTTGCCCGGACGCGGTGTTCCTGCCGGTGGACCGGGCCGCCTACGAAGAGGTCTCGGCCGAGGTGATGGCCACGCTGCGAGCGTCCGGCGCTGTGGTTCAGGTGGTGGGCTGGGACGAGGCGTTCCTCGGGGTGGACACCGACGACCCGGAGGGTTTCGCCCGCGGCCTGCAGCAGCGGGTCAGGGAAGCGACCCAGCTGGACTGCTCGGTCGGGATTGGCCAGAACAAGCTGCAGGCCAAGCTGGCCACCGGGTTCGGAAAGCCCGCCGGGGTGTTCCGGCTGACCTACCAGAACTGGGACCAGGTGCTGGGCGACCGGCCCACCGACGCCCTGTGGGGTATCGGGGCCAAGACCGCCCAGCGGCTCGCCGCCCTCGGCCTGCGCACGGTGCGGGAACTGGCCGCGGCCGACCCGGACGAACTGGCCCGCGCGTTCGGCCCGGCCACCGGGCCGTGGCTGATCCTGCTGGCCCGCGGCCACGGCGAGACCACCGTGGACGACACGCCGTACCGGGCCCGTTCGCACGGCCGGGAGGTCACGTTCCAGCAGGACCTCACGGACTGGGATCAGGTCACGGCCGAGGTGGCCCGGCTGGCGGAGACCGTGGCGGCCGAGCTGGCCTTGGCCGGGCCGAGCCGGAGGCAGAGGCCGGAGGCGATGGGCCCCGGCCCGCGGTGCGGGTGGTGGTGAAGGTGCGGTACGCGCCGTTCATCACCCAGACCCACGGCCAGCCACTGCCGGAGCCGACCGTGGACGCCGGGCCGATCCGGGCCGCAGCCCTGGCCGCGCTGGCCCGGTTCAGAAGCGATCGGCCGGTCCGGTTGCTGGGTGTGCGGGCCGAGTTCCTGTCGGTCGACTGAGAGAAACTGTTGACCTTCGTGTCATTCACATGACAGTTTCCGTTAATACGGTGTTCAGCTTCTGAGTGGAGGGGTCACATGACCAGGTCGCGCACCCGCCACCGCCTGTTCCGCGCGGCCATGGCGGGCGGGGTGGGACTGCTGTCCGTGGCGGGTGTCGCGGTGCCAGCGTCCATTGCTTCCGCCTCGCCGGCCAAGCCCAGCACGCAGTCGAAAGAGGTCACCATCGGCAGCACCGGGCTCAAATCCGGTGCCGTCAAGCACGTGTGGCTGATCATCTTGGAGAACAAGTCCTACGACGCCACGTTCACCGGCCTGAACGAGAACAGCTACCTGTGGAAGACCCTGCCCAAGCAGGGCGCCCTGCTCAAGAACTACTACGGCACCGGCCACTCCAGCATGGACAACTACCTGTCCCTGGTGTCCGGTCAGGCGCCCGAAGAGGACACGCAGGAAGACTGCAGCGTCACCGACAAGACCATCGGGCCGGACTCGGACATCCTGAACCAGGGCTCGCTGTTCACCAACAAGAACTACGGCCAGATGAACTCGCCGGCCAACAGTTCCCAGCCCAGCGGGGCGAACGCCCCGCAGGGTGCGAATGGCTGCACCTACCCGACCGATGCGCCGACGCTGTTCAACCAGCTCAACGCGGCCGGAAAGACCTGGAAGGGCTACGCCCAGGACATCGGCGGCGCGCAGACCCCCGGATCGACGTCTTACCAGGCCAACGCGGTGCCGGACCGTGAGGCGGCGGTGTGCCACGGCCCGGGCACGCCGGCCAACAACCCGGACACCAACCCGACCAACATGGCAGCTGACTTCCCGGCCGGCGTGACCACGCTGACCGGAGCCCAGCCGAACGACCAGTTCGTGGCCAAGCACTTCCCGTTCCCGTGGTTCGAGGCGCTGACCGGTTCTTCGGTCAACGGCCCGGCGCTGAACGAGCCGTCCAACGGCGGCACCAACTGCGACGCCAACCACACCGTGAACCTGGACAGCCCGCAGACCGGTCTGGTGCACGATCTGAAGAACGCCAAGGACACCCCGTCGTTCAGCTGGATCACCCCGGACAACTGCAGCGATGCTCATGACGCGGTATGCAAGGGCAACAACCTGTCGGGCGCGTTCAGCAGCAACGGGGCGCCGAATTACAACTCGCCGGACCCGTTCGTACCGGAATCGACCACGCCGAAGAACTTCACCGGCGGCCTGTACGCCTCGGACCTGTTCCTGGAGTACTACATCCCGCTGATCGAGCAGTCGCAGGCGTTCAAGCAGGGCGGCCTGATCGACGTCACCTTCGACGAGGCGTTCCCGCCGTTCACCTACACCGGGAACAGCTTCAACGACGCCAACAACTACCCGCCCACCAAGCAGGACAAGCCCAACGCAGCCGAGTCGATCAAGACCGACACGGCAGCCGAGAACCTGTTCGGCCGCAACGTGCACTACGAGCCGACCGGCCCGAACTCGACGCTCGGTACCAACAAGAAGGGCGACCAGCTCTATCCGGGCCCGGGCAACAACGCCTTCATCGACCGTCCGCCGGCGTGTACCCAGACCAGCCCGACGCCGGTGCCCGCGGACTGTGTGCCCGGCATCGTGCGGGGCGGCGCGGGCAGCCCGCCCGGGGCACGGACCGACGCGGTGACGGCGGGCGCCTCGTCGAGCGACGTCACTGACGCCACGATCGTGTCCGACGACACCGGCCGGGCCGTGACCGGGACCAACATCCCGGCCAACTCCTACGTCGGGGCGGTCCTCAACACCGGTCCGCTGTTCCCCACCACCAACACCGGATCGGCCACCACCGGCTCGTTCCAGCTGGTCAGCCAGGACGGTACCCCGGTCAAGCCGGCCGGCCCGGTCACCAGCATCACGCTGAGCGCCGAGGGTGACCCCGGAGATCTGACCGCGGGCGAAACCCCGGACCCGCTGTGGGACGCCACCGACCCGACCACCGGCGGCGGTGACACGGGCAGCGTGCTGATCAGCCCGTTCATCAAGCCCGGTACGACGTCTGACGTCTACTACAACCACTACAGCTGGCTGCGCACGATGGAGGACATCTTCGGCGTGTCCGCCGGGCACGACCACACCAAGCTGCCGGCCGGAACGGTGTCCGGCGGTCTGGACGGTCTGGGTCACATCGGCTACGCGGCCCAGCCGGGCCTGCGAGGGTTCGGGCGGGACGTATTCACCAACCCGGCCGGTTACGGTCAGGGCCACCTGACTGCGCTGACCGTCCCGGGCACCGGGTCGTCCGGGTCGTCCGGGTCGTCCGGGTCGTCCGGGACCTCCTGGGCCACGATTTCGCTGGCGGTCGGTGCGCCACTGGCCGCCGTGCTGGCCGTGGGCGGCTACCTGTGGACCCGCCGCCGTGGGTTCGTACTCGGGCGGCCGTGAAGCTACCCTCGCGCGTCGCGGTCACGGCGGTCACCTTGACGGTGGCCGCCGTGACGGCCGTGGCCGGCTGTGGTTCTGGCTCCGGTTCTGGTTCCGGCTCCGGCTCCCGGGTCAAAAAGCCCGCCGCGGCGGTCGGCGCCACTCCCCTGGGCAGTTATCCGTCGTTCCTGCCCAAGAGCACGTTGCATCAGCCCACGGACAGCGTGCTCACCGGCACCGCGCAGCGGCCCGCGCTGGCCAACGAGGGTGATGCGGTGCGGGTCAAGGCGTCCGGCTTCTCGGTGCTGGTGACGGTGACCGGCCCCCAGGTCCCCGGCGAGGGCCTGCCGTTCCAGGCCAGCGCAGACACCTGCACCTGGGTGGTGACGCTGTCCGGGGCCACCGGATCGGTCCCCATCTCCGCGGCAGATTTCACGGCCATCGACGACCAGAACAACGTCTACAAACCCACCTTCGTACCGGGGCGGCCGAAACCGGCCACCGTACTGAAGCCCGGCCAGAAGGTCAGCTTTGAGCTACGCGCGGTCGAAGCCACCGGAGAGGGGCTCATGCGCTGGGCTCCCGACGGTCACGACATCGTGGCCAAGTGGGACTTCGTCGTCGAGAACGACTGACGGCGACGCCGCTGGGCGTGGCCTGCCTGGCTGATGGTCATGATTGTTCAGCCAAGGCTGCGAGCTGGTCTAGTGAGGCCCGCAGCTTGCTGGCCGTGGTCGCCTGGGCTCGCGGCAAGCGTTTCTCATCAGTCAGCTGCGTCCAGTCGTAGGTGCAGGTGACCCGCGTGCGTGATGCGCCGACCGGCTCGAGTTCCCATCGCCACAGGTGCCCCGGTGGCTCCTGCCCCGGTTCGGCAGGCAACCAGGCCATCCGGCGGCCCTCGTCGAACTCGACTACGTGGTTTTCCCGGACGGCGCCGGTGGTGAGCGTCATCGGGAACATATCGCCGACGCGGTGGATCCGCTGCCCGCCAGGAGCCCCGGCCAGATTGTTGTTGCCGTCCCAGCGTGGCTGCTGAGCCGGATCCGCGATCAGCCCGAAGATCCGCTCTGGCCCGGCCGCGATCTCACGGCTGGCGCTGACCACGCGCGGCGCTTCCGGCTCCATCGTCATGCGCTCATCCAAGCACCCGGCCAAAGATGCCGGCTGGCCGCGCTGGGCTTCCGACGGCACCCACATCGTGGCCAAGGGGGACTTTGTCGTCGAGAATGACTGACATGAGCCAGTCGCGGCAGATGTGGACGCTGTTCGAGCCGGTGCACGCGGTGACGTACTTCGCGCCCGAGGCCCTGGACGCCTGGAAGGCGGCCGGGCTGCGCGGGTTCTGGCGCGGGTACTTCGCGGGCCGTGGAGGGCCGCTGGGGCCGGCTGGGGCCGAGGTGGTGACCGCGTCCTTCTACAACTTCGCGCCGTCGTTCGTGGCTCGCGCTCTGCCGTCGGTGTGGGAGCTCATCTCGCCGGCCGACGCGCTGCGGGTCCGGCGGGAGGGCGCGGTGGCGGCGCTGGGCGGGCTGCTGGCCGGGCGGGACACGGAGGTCAAGGCGGCGGCCGGACTGCTGGAGCGGGCGCTGGACGAGCTGGACTACCCGGGGCGGGTGCTGGGCGCGGCCAACGCGGGCCTTCCGGCTGCCGACGATGACCTGGGGCGGTTGTGGCAGGCGGCCACCACGCTGCGGGAACACCGGGGAGACGGGCACTTCGCGGCGGTCCTGGCGGCGGGCCTGGACGGGTGCGAGGTGCTGGTGCTGCGCTGCGGCCTGGACATGGACCGCGGCACTATGCAGCCGATCCGGGGCTGGAGTGACGAGCAGTGGGACGCGGCCCAGGCGCGGCTGGTGGACCGTGGGCTGGTCGACGCGGACGGGGCGATCACCGAAGCGGGGCGGGATCTGCGCGTGACGGTGGAGCGGGCGACAGACCGGGCGGCGGAGCGGCCGTGGGCGCTGCTCGGGGACGCCGGCGTGGCCGAGCTGGCGGAGGTGCTGACGCCGTTGGCGGTCGCCTGCGCCCAGGTGGTCCCCTACCCGAGCCCGATCGGCGTGCCACGGCCAGCCTGATCGCGACGCGCGTGGCTGAGCGCGGCTGAGCGCGACGGCGGCTGGGCGCCTCTTGCTGTTATCAGCGGGGGCGGCGGCGGGCCAGCGGGGGCCGCCGACGGGGAGAGGGTGCACGTTGGCGCCATCGGTCCGGCTATCACCGGCACGTTGGCGCCATCGGTCCGGCTGGTGGCCAGCTACGGCTGGGGGCAGCGGGCTTCTCGCCGGGCCACCCGGTCAATGGGCCATCGACCCGGTGATAGTCGGGTCGATGGCGCCAACGACGGTACAGACCCCGCGTAATCAGAGGCTCATGAGGCGATTGTGACGCCCGGGGCTGGGCGCGTCCGGTGGCGCTCGGCGGGCCGCAGTCCGCCAGGCGGAGGCCCGAGGGCAGGTACCCGCCCGAGTCGGCGTGGCGCCGGCTGGGGCGGGTGCCCTGTGCCCGGTCCGAGCCGCCGCGGCGGGGGCGCCTGGCCGGGACTGGTAGGAGCGGCGGAGGCGGGGCGTTGGCTTGGGGCCGGGGCGACGGGGTGGCGAGGGGCGGGCTCGGGGAGGTGGGAGTTTGTTAAATCGATGGGGGGCGGGAGTGGTCCCAGTCGGACAGCAGCGTGCGGAGGGCGGCGATCAGGGCGACCGGCTGGTCCAGCATGATGTGGTGCGCGGCGGCAGGGATCTCAATGAGGGGGGCGACGCGGCCGAGGCGGTCGTACATGACCTGGCTCATCTGGGCGGACATGATGCCGTGTTCGGCGCGGAACAGGGCGACCCGGCAGTCCAGGCGGGTCAGCCTCATGGCGGCGCCGAACGGCTCGCGGCCGAAGATCCGGGGATCGAACTTCCAGGTCCAGCCGTCACCGTCGGGCGCGGGGCGGACCGAGGTGGCGGCGACGTGGGCGGCGGCGTACGGCAGCGTCTCCTGGGGCGGGATGGTCCGGAACCGCGCGATGGCGTCCTCGCGGGACGGGTAGACGTGCAGCGGGCCGAAGGCGCGGCGCTCGCGGGCGGCGAGCTCCTCGGGGGTCAGGTCCCGGTCCCGCACCGGGGCGTCGATGACCACCGCACCCGCCAGCTGGGCGCCGTGCAGGCCAGCCAGGCGCAGCGTGACCAGGCCGCCCATGCTGTGCCCGATCACGGTGGGCGGCTCGGTCAGGCCGGCGTCGGCCGCCACGGCCAGCACCTCGGTCGCCCAGGCGTCGAGCGTGTAGGTGTCGCGGCGGTCGCTGTCGCCGTGGCCGGACAGGTCGAGCGCGACCACCTGGCGGTCCAGGGCCAGCAGCGGGGCGATGTGGTCCCACCAGTGCGCGTGCGCGCCGCCCCCGTGGACCAGGACGAGGCCGCGGGCGCTGGGATCACCCCAGGCCAGGTAGCTGATCGTGGTCCCGTCCACGTCGACCCGGCGCTCCTGCGGTGCCGTGGCCAGGGCCTTGGTGAACCACTCGGGCGGATCGGCCAGGGATTCGGCTGGGGAACTGGTCACGGGGCGCCCGCGGCCACCAGGTCGGTGGTGACCTGGCGGCTGCGCTCCTCGCTCAGGCCGAAGCTGACCGGGTAGACGATGACGTGGTCGACGTGGCGGCCGAACTCGGCCAGCTTGGCCTGGACCTGCTTGGGGGTGCCTGCGGCGGTCATCGCGTCGACCATCTCGTCGGGGACGGCGGCGATCATGGCCGGGATGTCGCGGTCGGCGAAGGCGGCGCGGATCTTCTCGCCGGCTGCGGCGAATCCGGCCGCTTCGACGACCGTGCCGTAGGTGCGCGGGGCGGCGTAGAACGCGAGCTGGGCGGCGGCCTCCTGGCGGGCCTGTTCCTCGTCGTCGGAGACCGAGCAGATGACCATGGCCGCGATCTCGACCTGGGATGCGTCGCGGCCGGTCTTGTCCGCGCCGGCCGCGATGATCGGCCGGACCACCTCGGTGAAGTAGGCCGGGGTGAACAGGGTGTGGCCGATGAAGCCGTCGCCGACCCGGCCGGCCACCTCGATCATGCGCCGGTTCACGCCGGCGGTGAAGACCGGGATCTCGGTGCGCAGGGGGGCGGTCATCTCCGCGGTCGGGGCGATGTCAACGTGGTAGAAGCGGCCATCGTGCTGGACCGGGCCCTCGTGCAGCCGCCACAGCTGGCGCAGCAGCGGGATCAGCTCCTCCATCCGGGAGGCGGGGCCGGACGGGTCGACGCCGTGCCAGTTGGCCATCATCTTGGTCGTGCCGGTGCCCAGCCCGTAGACCAGCCGGCCGCCGGACAGCTCGTCCAGGCTGCGGGCCTCGGTGGCCAGCACCAGCGGGGTCCGGCCAACGGCGTAGGCGATCGCGCTGCCGATCCGGGCCTGGCTGGTGGCCTGGGACATGGCGGCCAGGGTGACGATCCCCGACCGGGTGTAGAACTCGGGACTCCAGGCGGTCTGGTAGCCGCGCCGTTCGGCCTCGGCGGCCACCTGCGCCGCCTCGGCCACGCCGCCGCGCAGCACCGCGAAACCGCGGGTGGCTTCGGGCATGAGGGCCGGTTCCTCCTGCTCAGCTTCGGTGGGGCTCAGCTTCGGTAGTGATCCGCGTGCTGCTCCCGGACCAGGTTCTTCTGGATCTTGCCGGTGCTGGTCTTGGGCAGCTCATCGACGACGATAACGTCCTTGGGCGTCTTGAACCCGGCCAGGTGCTCGCGGACCCGGCCGATCAGCGCGTCCGGGTCGATCGTCGCGCCCGGCCGGGGCACCACGACCGCGGTGATGGCCTCGGTCCAGCGCTCGTGGGGCAGGCCTACGACCACGGCCTCGGCCACGGCGGGCTCGGCCGCGTACACGGCCTTCTCCACCTCGATCGAGGCCACGTTCTCGCCGCCGGTCTTGATCACGTCCTTGTAGCGGTCGGCGAACCAGAGCACGCCGTCGTCGCCGAGGCGGCCCACGTCGCCGGAGTGGAACCAGCCGTGCGCGAACGCGGCACCGGTCGCGTCCGGGTTGTCCAGGTAGCCCTGCATGGTGGACGGGCCCCGGTAGACGATCTCGCCCAGCCCGCCCGGCGGCAGCAGCTCACCGTCCGGGCCCATGATGGCGACCTGGACGCCGGTGATCGGGGTGCCGACCGCACCGATGTGGGACAGCTGGTGCTCGGGCCGGAACAGGGTCGCGCAGGGCGACATCTCGGTCTGCCCGAACAGCAGGGCAAAGTCGCAGCGGTAGGCGGCCAGGCAGCGGCGGATGAGCTCGTCCGGCATCGGGGCCATCGCGTACACGGCCCGGCGCAGGCTGGTCAGGTCGCGGCCGTCGAAGCTGGGATCGTCCAGGGCGGCGCGGAACATCATCGGCAGGCCGAAGACCTGGGTGATCTTTTCCCGCTCGATCAGGTCGAGCCAGGCGGGCGGGTCGAAGGCGCGCAGCACGTAGGTGGTCGCGCCGACCAGGATGGCCGGGGTGCAGAACGCGTTCAGCTGAGCGGTGTGGAACATCGGCATCATGGCCGCGAACCGGTCACCGGCGTTCCAGCCCGAGTCCAGCGCGGCCGACATCGACTCCAGGTAGATGGACAGGTGGGCGCCGACCACGCCCTTGGGGAACGAGGTGGTGCCCGAGGTGTACAGGTAGCTGATCGCGTCCCGGTCGTCGACCACGCACTGGGGCTCGGCATCGTTACCGCCGCTTTCGGCCAGGGCCTCGGTCGTGGTCCAGTGCCGGTCGGACGGCTCCTGCTCGTAGGTGGCGGCCAGGCCGGGCATGACGATGACCTCGGCCACCCCGGCCACCTTGCCGATCGCGTCCTGCAGCGGCTTGACCAGCTGGGTCTCGATGGCCAGGCCGCGGGCCCGGGAGTGGTCCAGGACGTAGGACACCTCGTCGGGGCGCCAGCCCAGGTTGATCGGCACCGCGACCACGCCCAGCTTGGCGCAGGCGTAGTAGAGGGCCAGGAACTCGGCGCTGTTACCCGAGGCGATGCCGAGGGCGTCGCCGTGGTCGTAACCGAGCCCGGCCAGGCCGTGAGCCAGCCGGTTGACCAGCCGGTTGAACTCGGCGTAGGTCCAGTGCCGGTCGCCGTCCACGATGGCCGGGTGGTCCGGGCGGGCGGCGGCGCTGCGGGTCAGCGTGTCGCCGATGTTGACCCGCTGGATCAGGTTGCGCGCGAGGTCCACGCCGCCTCCTCGTTGAAGCTGGCTTGCTGGGCTCTAGTAGGACCGGGGCAGGCCCAGGCTGTGCTGGGCTACGTAGTTCAGGATCATCTCGCGATTGACCGGCGCGATGCGCAGCAGCCGGGCCAGGCCCCAGTACGGGATCAGGCCGTATTCGGTGGCCACCCCGTTGCCGCCGTGGGTCTGGATGGCCGCGTCGCACGCGGCCAGGGCGGCTTCGGCCGCGGCGTACTTGGCCATGTTCGAGGCCTCGCCCGCGGGGACGCCGTGGTCGTGCTGCCACGCGGCCTGGCGGGTCATCAGCGCGGCCAGCTCGGTCTCGATCTTGGCCTTGGCCAGCGGGTGCGAGACCCCCTGCAGCGCACCCATCGGCGCGGACCAGATCTGCCGGTCGGTGGCGTACCGGCTGGCCGTGGTGAGCACGTGCCGGGCGATGCCGACGCCGAGCGCGGCGCCGGTGATCCGCTCCGGGTTCAGCCCGTGGAACACCTGGCGGAACCCGTCCCCGGCCGCGCCGACGAGGGCATCCGGGCCGACTCTGACCTGGTCGAAGTGGAGGGTGTACTGACGCTCCGGGAGCATGATGTCGACCGGCAGCAGGTTCTTTTCGAAGCCGGGAGCGTCGGTGGGCACGACGAACAGGGAAAGCTCTTCCTTGCTGTTATCAGTGGCTGGCCTGGTGCGGGCTACGACCAGGAGAGCGTCGGCCTCGTCGACCCCGGAGATGTAGTACTTGGTGCCGGAGATCAGCCAGTCGTCGCCGTCGCGGACCGCGGTGGTGGACAGCTTGTGGGTGTTCGATCCGGCGTCCGGCTCGGTGATGGCGAACACCACCTTGGAGCTGCCGTCGGCCAGCCCGGGCAGGTAGCGCTTGCGCTGCTCGTCGGTGCCGAACTCGGCGATCACCTCGGCCGAGATGGCCGACGAGACCAGCAGCAGGAGCAAAGGCGTGCCCTGAGCGGCGATCTCCTCGCAGACGATCTCCAGCTCGACCAGGCCGCCTCCACCGCCGCCGTACTCCTCACCGATGTTCACGCCGAGGAACCCGGCCTGGCCCAGCGCCTGCCACAGCTCCGTGCACGGCTCGCGGCGCGCGGCGTGGTCGGCGTAGTAGGCCGGGCCGAAGTCCCGGGCGATCTCGGCAACCGCCGCGCGCAGGGCCCGGTGTTCGTCGGTTTCCGCGAAGTCCACGACTGCTCCCTGACTGCTCCCTGTACATGGCGAATCCCTGCACATGGCGAAGGGGCGATTAGTGAAGGCCCCTTCACTAGCGACTCTAACGGCAAGCTGCGACACTGGCTAGATGGCACCATCAGGACAGTCGGCCAGGGTGCGGGTCCGCGATCCCGGCCGCAAGCAGCGGATTCTCGCCGCCGCGGCCGCCCTCGGCGCCCGGCGCGGCTTCCACGCGATCTCGATGGCTGACATCGGCGCGGAGGCCGGCATCGTCGGTTCCGGCATCTACCGGCACTTCGACAGCAAGGCGTCGATCCTGGTGGCCATGCTCGACCAGGTGATGGACCGGATTGCCAACGGCGGGGCCGAGGTCATAGCGGCCGGGGGCAGCGACGGCTTCGTGCTGTCGGAACTGGTCCGCGACCACATCGCCACGGCCATCGAGCACCGGGAGGTGCTGGCCGTCTACCACCGGGAGATCCACACGCTGCCGGAGGAGGACCGGCGCCGCCTCCGGCGCAGGCAGCGGCACTACATCGAGGACTGGGTCCACCTGCTGGCGCCGTTGCGGCGCGACCTGACCGACGGGGAACTGCGGCTGGCGGTGCACGCGGCTATCGGGGCCATCCAGTCCACGTTGTTCTTCCGGAGCGGGCTGCCCCGGGAGCAGCTGGCCACCCGGCTGGAGGAAATGGTGCACGGGTGCCTGGGGACGACGCCGGTCAGCCGGGGCGACACCGGCGCGGGCGGTAGTGAACTGTCGTTGACTACGGCCTGAGGCGCCTGGGCGTGCGGCGCATTCTGGTCACCGGGATCACCGGCGCGGGCAAGACCACGCTGGCCCGATCCGTGGCCGAGACGCTGGGGATCGGTTTCCACGAGATGGACGCACTGGCCCTGCGCGGGCCGGGCTGGCAGGAGAACCCGCTCCTGCTGCAAGACGTGGACGCGATCAGCGCCGGACCGGGCTGGGTCTTCGATTCTCTGGGATATCCGCAGGTCAGAGACTTGATGTGGACCCGGGCCGATGGCATTGTCTGGCTGGACTATCCCCGGCGGGTGGTGATGAGCCGGGTGCTGCGGCGTTCGGCGGTGCGGACGCTGCGGCGGCAGCGCGTGTTCGGGGGGAACGTGGAGACGGTCAGGTTCTGGTTCACGCGGGATCATCCGGCGTGGTGGGCGTGGACCCAGTACGAGGCCCGGCGGGCGGAGATCGCGGCGCGGTGTGAGCAGTTCGGGCCGCTGGAGGTGGTGCGGCTCCGTAGTCCGCGGGCGGCCAGGGAGTGGCTCGCCGCACTGCCGTCCCCGGGCTCAGCCCGGGGACGGCAGCCTTTTTGAGTAGCGCCGGCGGGCGGGCCAGCCGGCGGAACGGTCAGAAGCGCACGGAGGTGGCGGCGGTCCCCAGGTCCAGGCCACCGCTGAACAACGTGGTGCCGAGCGCGCTGTTGAGCGCGGCGGCCGCGCCCGCGGTCAGGTCCACGGTGATGCCGGTGGCCTTGAGGGAGTGCCGTCCGGCCGACAGCTTGGCGTGGGCCAGGCTCAGGGTGAACAAGGCGACCCGCGCCTTCGGGTTGCCGTTGACGATGCCGGTCAGGTCACCGTGGCTGAGGTCGATGACGAAGTTGCTGACCTCGACGTGCTTGCCCGTCTTGTAGTCGGCGAACAGGATGCCGCCGCGGTGGTCGATCGCGCCGCCGAGCGGGTGGAGGCTGACCTTGCCCCCGGTCACCGGGAAGGCGAACTGGGCCGCGGCGCCCCCGTTGACCAGCTTGAGCTGCTCGGTACCGGGCGCCACCCCGACCGGGACGATGCCGTTCTCGATCAGCGTGAGAGCAATGCCGGGGCCAGTGGTGACGGTGGTGGTGCCGCCCTTGAGCCAGACGGACGAATGCGTGCCGGCCGAGGCGGCCGTGGTCCCGAGCAGCGGGGCCAGCAGCAGGCCCATCCCCGCCGCCGCGACGGCCAGACGTCTGAACTTGTGCATGGTGTATCCCTTCGTTGGGCGTCATCGCCTTGCACGAAGGAGTTCGGGCCGGGCCGGTCCCCGGATGCATGATGGGCCGGTATATCCGCAACCGACGCATGATCGTTAGGCGGGCTCGGCGGGCTGGCGGGCTGGCGGGCTGGCCGGCCGGGCGGTTACTCCGCGCGGAGGGTCGGGGCGGGGCGGGTCCGCATCGCGGTCACGGCCGGGCCGGCCGAGACAAGGACCGCGAGCGCGATGGCGGCCGGCACGATCAGGGCCAGCAGCACGGTGGGGATCGAGACGCCGGGCACCACCCCGAGCTGCCCGGCGAACAGGCGCCAGGCGGACCGGCCGGCCACGACGCCGAGGGGGATGCCCACCACCAGCGTCACCAGCGCCAGGGTGATGGCTTGCCAGGCCACGGCCCGGCCCAGGTCACCCGGGGTGAAACCCAGCGTCTTGAGGATGGCGACGTCGCGCCGGCGGCGGCGGATGGACGTGGCCAGCAGGTGCGCCACGGTCAGCAGGGCCAGGACGGCCAGCACCGAGCCGAGGATGACCGGGAGGTCCTGGATCTGCCCGAAGTTCACCAGGTCGGTGGGGGTGGCGGGCCGCTGGGTGAAGAAGTTCTTATCGGCGGCGGCCAGCCGGCGGTCCAGGCGGGCCCCGGCGGCCGGACCCGTGCCGGGCCGGAACGTCACCGCGATCACGTACGGGGAGCGGGCCTGGCCGCCGGCCAGCCGGACCAGAGCCTGGCGGGTGACGATCACACCGTCGCCCAGGTGAGCGCTGACGTCACCGGGCGGCAGGACGGCGGTCCCGACCATCCGCACCGGCACCAGCGGTGCGCCGGCGTGTTCGGCCCGGCCGGTCAGGGTGGCCCCGGCCCGGACGCCGAGCTGGGCCGCGGTGTTGGCGCCGAAGGCCACCTCGTCGGCCGCGGCCGGGGGCCGGCCGGTCAGCATGGCGGCGCCGAAGGTGCCCTTGACCGGCGCGAAGGCGAACCCCAGGAGCGCCTGGCCCCGGAACTGGAAGTCCAGGCCGGTCTGGATGTAGGCCGCGGTGGCGACGTCCGGGTCGGCCCGCACCACCGGCTCGGCCGCACGGACGGCACCGGGGCCATTGTTGTTCCAGATCTCGGTGTCCCAGGTGACGCCGTAGAGCGGCGGTGAGGTGAGCAGGTGGCTGAGGCTGGCCCCGAAGACCAGCGCCGCCACCATCGCGGCCAGCCCGACCACGGCCCCGCCGAGGCTGGTGCGCACGGGCACGCTGGCCGGGCCGCTCCCCCGTTCCAGGGCCATGCGCACCCCGGCCGTGAGCGTGACCGGAAAGCCGGCGCGGGCACTGGCCTCGGCCACGATCGAGCGGCGAGCGGGCCCGCGTTCTGCCGCGGCGCTCAGCGCGGCCGAGGCCGCCCCGGCCGTGCGCCAGGCCGGCCAGAGGGCCAGGAGGACCACGAGGGCGATGGTGCCGGCCGCGGCGATGACCAGCACCGGGACGTCGACGGCGAACCCGGGGTGCGGCTCGGCCGTGCGGGCCACCCCGATCGGGGTGAACGGCGACAACGCGATCGCGACGGCGACGGCCAGGACGGCCCCGGCGGTCCCGATCGCGGTGCAGCGCAGAAGGATCAGGCCGGTCAGCTGGCGCCGGGTCAGGCCGAGGGCGTGCAGCACCGGGTACCCGGTGGCGTCGAGGGCGATCTGCCGGGCGAGCAACTGCCCGAGGGCGATCGCAGCCACCACGGCGAGCAGCCCGGCCAGCAGCCACAGGGCCACGGCGACCAGATGGAGCGACCGGTTGACGTCGCGGGCCTGGTCCCCGAGTTGCTGCACGGCGACCTGCCGCCCGTGGCCCAGGACGTCGAGCTGACGCTGAGCACTGGCGGTCTGGCCGGGGCGCAGCCGGACCAGGCTGAACTCGTAGGCCGCGACCGAGGTCCGGTGCGCCTGGTAAAAGGCCGGGGTGAGGTAGTAGTTCGGCTCGTTGAAGTAGCTGTTGGTGGGGAACGGCGGGAACTGGGTCGGCGCGGCCACGACGCCGACCACGGTGAAGGTGGCCCAGAGCGGCCGGCCGGACACATCTGGGTCGTGCGTGTCGCCGCGGACGGACGGCACCAGCGGGACGCGGACGTGCTGGCCGATCCGTACGTGGGGCACGGTGAAGTCCGCGACGGCCTCATCGGTGCGGGCGGGATCGGGCAGGCGTCCCTGCAGCAGCTTCGGCCGGTTCAGCCCGGTGCCGAAGGCGCGCCCGTCCGGCGAGGCGACCAGGTTGAAGCCGATGTCGGTGACCGGCCCGAACACGCGAAACGAGTCCGCCTCGGCCACCGACGGCTGGGCGGCCACGGCCGCGGGGGCCAGGACGGCGGCCTCGGAGTTGGGCACGAAGTCTGAGATCAGGTAGCTGGCCCCGTGGTTGGCCTGCACGAGCCTGATGTAGGCGTCGTCGGTGCGGCGGGCCCCGGCCGCAGCCGCGGTCACCACGCCCCCGAACAGGCCCACCAGCAGGGCCAGGCCCAGCCAGGTACGCCACCGCCGCCGGGCCTCGGCGCGCACCCCCAGCCAGATCGCGCTCACGGGGCCATCAG
Source organism: uncultured Actinomycetes bacterium (assembly GCA_963833835.1). Lineage (GTDB taxonomy): Bacteria > Actinomycetota > Actinomycetes > Streptosporangiales > Streptosporangiaceae > Bog-532. The sequence continues at coordinate 988,546 of CAWHZI010000016.1, read as the reverse complement.
ATCGCGGGTTGGGCCGGCCGGGCAAGGATGCCTGCCGCCCCCGGCCGGTGATGCCAGCCCCACCATGGCTGGGCGAGCTCTAGAGATCCTGGACCGGGCGGGAGAGCAGGCAGAACTCGTTCCCCTCCGGGTCGGCCAGCACGACCCAGGTGGCGTCGGCAGGCTGCCCGACGTCAGCGGCCTGGGCGCCGAGGCTATACAGCCGGTCCAGCTCGGCCGCGGTGGATAGCCCGTCGGCGCGCAGGTCGAGGTGCAGCCGGTTCTTGATCGTCTTGCCCTCCGGCACGGGGGCCACGTCGATCGTCGGCCAGGAACCGCCGGCGGCCGCGATGGTGATCACGCCGTCCTCCTCCTCGACCACCTGCCAGCCGAGGACCTCACACCAGAAACCGGCGATCAGTTGCGGGCGGACGGCGTCGATGACGATGGCGGCGAGGCGGCTGGGCATGCCGCCATTGTCGTCTCCGTCCGGCCGCGCCGGGCCAGGCGGCCGGCCACCGCGTCGATGAGGAAGGCGGCGAGCAGGACGGTGCCGACCCCGACGCCCGCGCCGGCGATCGTGTCGGTGAAGTAGTGGAAGCTCTGGGCCACCATGGCCACGGCGACCGCGGTGGCCAGCCCGTAGGCGGCCAATGTGAGCAGGCGCCTGGTGCGGCGGGAGGAGGCCTGTCCGGGGGCGTTGGCGAGCAGGACGGCGCCCAGGGTGGCCATGGAGAAGACGGCCGTGGTGTGGCCGCTGGGCAGGCTGAGCGAGCCGTCGATGGTGCGGCCGATGAGGGGCTTGAGGATGCCTTCGGTCAGCCCGGACGCGGCCGGGACGGCGAGCACGGCCAGCGCGACGCCCCGCCACCAGCGGGCCCGCGCGCAGCCCAGCGCGATCAAGATGACGATGGACGTCACCGGGACCGGGTCGCCCAGCCAGGTCAGCGCGGTGAGGACGGGTGAGGTCTGGCCCAGCTGGCTCTGGATCCAGCGGTCAACCGAGGCGTCGAACGGGCCAGCCTGAGTGTGGCCCGCGTACCTGATCGCGAGGGCGGCGACCACGGCCACGCAGACCGCGACGACCACGGCCGCCGCGCGGCGGGTGCCCGCCGGGAGCAGTGGGCGGGGCGGGCGGCTCACCGTGACTTGCCGCCAACGCCCCCACGCCATCTGCTCAGTGTACGAACCCTGAGTGCCTGGGTCCGACCGTTCAGTGCTCGAGGGCGGCGTCCAGGGTGATGTCGACGCCGGTGAGGGCCTTGCTGACCGGGCAGCCGGCCTTGGCGTCGGCGGCGACCTGGGCGAACTGGTCGTCGCTGAGGCCCTCGACCTCACCGCGGACGGTGAGCTTGATGCCGGTCAGCTTGAAGCCACCCGCCGGGTCGGGACCGAGCGAGACGTCGGCCTGCACGTCGAGGGCCTCGGGGGTGCCGCCGGCCTGAGCGATCAGCGCGGACAGCTGCATGGCGTAGCAGGCGGAGTGGGCCGCGGCGATGAGCTCTTCCGGGCTGGTGTAGCCGTTGGCCTCCTCGGCAGCCCGCTTCGGGAAGGACACCTCGAAGGTGTCGAGCTTGGAACTGGTCAGCTCGACCTGGCCTGAGCCCTGCTCCAGGGTGCCGTTCCAGGCGGTGCGGGCGGTACGGGTTGGCATCGTTGCTCCCTCTCGTTGGGATTTCTCGTCACTGCGGACTCTATTATCCCAGGACAGGGAGGTATTCAGGTAGAGCTGTGGCTGCCGGTCATCAGGGCGGCCAGGTCCTCCGGGGCCAGGAACGACGGCGGGGGCGGCGGGCCCCAGCTGAACAGGCCGCGGGCACCCTCCAGGACCTCGGGCTTCCACAGCTGGTCGTCGATGATGCAGTCCATGTCGGAGTAGTACTCGGAGAAGTTGCCGGCCGGGTCCTTCAGGTACCAGAAGAAGTTCGACCCGGCGTGGTGGCGGCCCATGCCCCAGATGTGCCGCTCCGGGTGGTCGGCCAGCATCGTGGCCGCACCCCGGCCGACCTCGTCGACGTCGTCGACCTGCCAGGACGTGTGATGCAGGAAGCTGACCGGGGCGTTCAGGGCGAGCAGGTTGTGATGGTCGGTGGAGCAGCGCAGGAACGCGCCCGCGCCCTTGATGTAGTCGCTGGCCTTGAAGCCCAGGCCGTCGGTAAAGAACGACGTGGTCGCGTCCAGGTCGGTGGTGCCGACGACGGCGTGACCGAGCTTGCGCGGCCGCACCGGGCCGGACCGCAGGATGCCGGGCGCCCGGTCGTCGTGGCGCTCGATCCGGCCGGGCCCGTTGTACGGGGTGGCGGGCACCGGGGGCTGGGTGAGCCGGTCCGCCACCTCCAGCGTGGCCCGGACGCCGGTGGCCTTCTCCACCGCGCTCAGGTGAGTCCCGGTGCGGTCGGCGGCCACGCCCAGCCGGGCCAGGCTGGCCGCCACCCGGTCCAGGTCGTCGGGGTCGTCCACGCCCACGTGCAGCTCGACCAGGCGGCGGGTCGCGGCGGGCACGACCCGGAGCTGGCGGCCGCCGTCCCGGGTGGTGAACCAGCCGTCGCCCACCGGGGCCAGGCCGAACTCGGTGTAGTAGCCGGTGGTCTCGGCGACGTTGGGGACGCCCATGGTGACCGAGGTCAGGCGGTGCAGGCTCATCGTTGACCCTTTCTTGGCGCGGGCGGCTGTGGGCGCGGGCGGCTGTGGGCGGCTGTGGGCGCGGTCAGACCAGCGGGGTGATCTTCTCTTCCACGCCGAGCAGGGCCTTGCCGTAGACCTCGTACCCGACCACGGGCGACACGACCGCGTGCCGGGCCGCGGTGGCCGAGTCGCGCCAGATCCGCTGGAGCGGGTTGACGTCGGCGAAGCTGCCCGCGCCGTGGGCCGACAGCAGGATGTCGATGGCCCGGGTGATCTTCTCGGCCACGTACCCGGTGTCGGCCCGGACCCGGGCCCGGCCCAGGTAGTCCAGGTACTCACCGCTGGCCGCGGCCCGGTCGATGTCGTCGGCCGCGCGGTAGGCGTGCAGGTGCGCGGTGTCGATCAGCATCGCGGCCTCGGCCACCTGCAGCTGGAACCCGACCGAGTCGGCCTGGGCCTCGAAGAACGTGTACGAGATCGGCTTCTTGCCCGCCTTGCTCCGCACCAGGTCCAGCGCGGCGCGGCCCATGCCGAGCTGCGGGCCGATCAGGACCAGGGCCAGGATCGGCACCAGCGCGGAGCGGTACAACGCCTCGTCGGTGTGCTCCGTGCCGTAGTGGCCCTCGATCGCGGCCGGCACCGACAGCACCCGGTGCTCGGGCACGAACACGTCGGTGGCGACCAGGCAGTTGCTGCCGGAGGACTTCATGCCCGCCACGAACCAGGTGTCCTCGACCACCATGTCGGCCGCCGGGATCAGGGCCACCCCCTGGTCCTTGACCTCACCGGACTCGTCGGTGACGGGGATCCCGAGCACGGCCCAGGTGGCGTGCCAGGAGCCGGAGTTGTAGTACCAGCGGCCGGTGATCCGCCAGCCGCCGTCCACCTTGACCGCCTGGGCGGTCGGGGCCAGCACGCCGGAGACCAGCGCGTCCGGGTCGGCCTTGAACACGTCGTCCTGGGCCTGGGCGGGGAACAGGCCGGTGAGCCAGGCGCACACGTTGAGCAGGGTGACGACCCAGGCCGTGCCGCCGTCGGCCTCGGCCACCGCGGCCGACACGTCGAGCATGGTCCGCATCGAGGTCTCGTAGCCGCCGTAGCGGCGCGGGGTGGCGACCTTGAACGCGCCGGCCTCGCGCAGGGCGTCGATGCTGTCCTGGGGTACGCGGCGGTCGGCTTCGCCCTGGGCGGCGTTCTTGGCTACCAGGTCGTGCAGCCCGGCGATGCGGTCGAGCAGTCCTTCGGCGGCCTGGTGGCCAGCGGCCTGGTCCGACGGGGCGGTGACGGTCATGGGTCCTCCTCAGCGCATGAACGCGGCGATCTGGTCGGTGATCGGCCGGGGGGACCGCACCGCGAAACGGGAGTGTGTGCCGTAGGTCTGGTCGGCGTACACCAGCGGGGCCGTGTCGTCACGGCGGCTGGCCTGGGTGACCAGGCCGAACAGCAGCCGGTGGTCACCGGCTTCGACGTTGTTGTACAGCTCGCAGACGGCCCAGCCGGACGCCGCGGCCAGGCGGGGCAGGCCGTGGTCGTCGTGCCAGGGGACGGATCCGAACCGGTCCACGCCGCGCCGGGCGAACAACGCGGCGATGCCTTCCTGCCCGTGGGCCAGGATGTTGATCCCGAACCGGCCGGTGCGCTCGATCTGGCCGAGCAGGCTGGAATCGCGGGCGAAGGCCACGCTGACCAGCGGCGGGTGCAGGGACAGGGACGCGAACGCGCTGACCGTGGTGCCGGCCGGTCCGTCCGGGCCCGCCGCGGTCACCACGGTGACCGGCGCGCACACGCCGGCCATCAGGGTCCGGAACTCATCGTCGGTGACCACAGTGTCTTGTCCTCCCGCCCGCTGACAGGCTCGTCATGACCACGAAACAATCATGATGAATATGATGTTCGGTGCGCTCGCTGGCCTTGTCAAGACAATGCATTACATTCATCATGATTAATTAACCGCCTAGGAGGCGTGATGGCTGACCGACCGCCCGGCCCCGCCGATCGCCGTCTGGCCGTGCCCGAGGCGCCGGAGCTGGACGAGACCACCGGGGTGCCCTACACCCGGGGGGCCGGTGGCGCTAACGGGGCGGGCGGGGTTCGCGGGAGCTTGGGCCCGGGCGCGGCCGGGACCGTGGATGAGCCGGCCTGGCGGCGCGGGGACTGGGAGCGGGCCGCGGCCGGCCGGGTGGATGGCGGGACCCGGCAGACCCGCACCGAACTGGCCGCGGCGCGGCTGGGAGCGATCGCGGCCGCGGCCATGCCCGGCGACCGGCTGGGCTCCAAGGACGAACTGCGCGGCCAGTGCGGCGTCTCGGTCGGCACGTTCAACGAGGCCATCCGCCTGCTGCAGGCGCGCAAGCTGGTCACGGTGCGCCCCGGCCCGGGCGGCGGGCTGTTCGCGGCCGAGCCGTCGCCCATGGTGCGGCTGGGCAACTCGGTGCTGGCGCTGGATGCCGAGGAGACCTCGGTGGCGGACGCGGTCCGGATCCGGGAGGGGCTGGACCCGCTGATCATCGAGGACGCGCTGTGGCACGCCTCCCCGGCCGACCTGGCCGGCCTGCGGGTCCAGGTCGGGCGGATGCGCGAGGCGGCCGAGGCGCTGGACCCGATCGGCTTCATCCGGGCCAACTGGGGGCTGCACGCGCGGATCGCCGCGGTCAGCCCGAACGTCATGCTGCGCTCGCTGTACACCAGCCTGCTCGACCTGATCGAGGCGCACACGCTGTCCGTGCTGCCGGTCACCGAGCAGCCGCTGCTGGAGTACGTGTCCGAGCGGTACCGGCTGCATGCCAGCCTGGTGGAGGCGATCGCCAGCCGGGACCGCGCCGAGGCGCTGCGGCTGATCGGCGAGCACAACACGACCGATCTGCTCAGCCCCCGTCCCGCCCTGCCGTCGACACGCTGACCAGACGGGTAGCTTCAGGGCATGAACGCCGCCGAGTTGGACGCCGCCGACCCGCTGGCCCCGGTCCGGGCCCGGTTCGTGCTGCCGGACGGGGTGATCTACCTGGACGGCAACTCGCTCGGCGCGCTGTCGGCCGGCGTCGGCGACCGGCTGGGCGACGTGGTGGGCCGCCAGTGGGGCGAGGACCTGGTCCGGGCCTGGAACGACGACGGCTGGTGGCAGGCACCGGAACGGATCGGGGACCGGATCGGGGCGCTGATCGGGGCGGCGCCGGGCCAGACCATGGCCGGGGACTCCACTTCGGTCCAGCTGTTCAACATGCTGAGCGCGGCCATCCGGATGCAGGATGGCCGGATGCCGGACGGGGCTATCGTCACCGACGCGGGGCAGTTCCCGACCGACGGCTACCTGGCCGACTCGGTCGGCCGGCTGCTGGGCCGCCAGGTAATCAGGACCGCCGACCCGTACGCGGCGCTGGACCGGGGCGGGGTCGCGGTGCTGGCCTGGTCCACGGTGGACTTCCGCACCGGACAGCTGTGGGACATGACCGGGCTGACCGCGGCGGCGCACGAGGCCGGCGCGGTGGTGGTGTGGGACCTGTGCCACGCGGTGGGCGCGCTGCCCATGCAGGTCGACGCGGACGGGGTGGACCTGGCCGTGGGCTGCACCTACAAGTACCTGTCCGGCGGACCCGGCTCCCCCGCGTTCTGCTACGTGGCCCGGCGGCACCAGGCGGCCCTGGACCAGCCACTGACCGGCTGGCACGGGCATTCCCAGCCGTTCGCGATGGAGCCCGGCTACCGGGGTGCGGACGGGATCGGGCGGGCCCGGATCGGCACACCGCCGATGCTCTCGATGCTGGCCCTGGACGCGGCGCTGGACGTGTTCGACGACGTCGACCTGGACCTGGTCCGGGCCAAGAGCCTGCGGCTGGGGGAATTCTTCATCGCCGGCGCGGACGAGGCGGGCTTCGAGGTGATCACGCCGCGGGCGCCGGAGCGGCGCGGCAGTCACGTGACGCTGCGGCACCCGGACGCGCTGCCGGTGATGGCGGCGCTGATCGAGGCCGGGGTGATCGGCGACGTCCGGCCGCCCGACCTGCTCCGGTTCGGGTTCAACGCGCTGTACAACTCGTTCGGCGAGCTGGCCCGGGCGCTGGAGATCCTGGGTGAGGTGCTGTCCTCGGGCCGGTACCGGGAGTCACGGTTCCAGGCCCGGCCGACGGTCACCTGACGGTGCTGGCCGGCTGGCCCTCGACGGTGCGGGCCAGGATGCCCAGGGTGGCCCGCAGCGCGGTCTCGGGGATGATCGGGAAGTTGACCCGGCCGCGGTAGCGCTCGTCGATCTGGCTCCAGTCGTAGTACGACGTGACCAGGGTGCCGCCGTCCCGCGGCTCCAGCCGGTACCCGTAGAGGTGCCGGATCGGCGGCTGGATCGTGCCCGAGATCGTCCACTCGATCTCGGTGTCCGGCTCCAGGCGGGTGATGATCACGGTGACGTCGTACTTGCCCATCGGCAGGTCATTGAGTGCCTCGCGGTCCATGTGGACCACGAACGTGTCCCCCGCCTGCCGCACACGATCCCCGTCGGCGGACTGGAGCATGCCCGAGCTGTCGATGGTCACGTGGCCGCGCGGGTCGGTCAGCACCGCGAAGACGGCGGCGGGCGGGGCCGCGATCTGCCGGGCGACCTCGAACCGCTCGGCCTGCTGGCTGGTCTCCGGCTCGCTGCGCTCCTGCTCGCTGGTCATGGCGTCGATCCTGTCAGGTCAGGTTGGCCATGGGTGTGGCTTCACAGGCGCACGTCCGGCGCCTTGAGGTAGTTGGGCCCGGTGGTGCCGTAGTGCTTGTTGATGTCGCTGGCCCCGCTGCGGGCCTTGGTCATCAGCGTGCCCGCGGTGAGCATGGTCTTGCCCGGCAGCCGGTCCGCGGCCAGCACGCGCGCGCGGAGCAGCGCGGCCGCGGGGTGGCCGGGGTAGCGGTCCAGCGCCCGGGTCAGCGACTGGCGGATCAGGTCGAGCAGGACGGGTCGCGGGGCCTGATCGTGACGGGTCAGGCCGAAGGCCAGCGCGCCCGCGCACAGGTGCACGGTGATCGTGATGAACACGTCGGCCAGTTCGTCGTCCGAGCTGGTCAGGAGCCGCGGGTCGGTGAAGTCTTCCGGCTCGGGCACCGGGATGGGCCCAGCCGCGAGCCGCTGGTAGTGGATGAGCGCACCGTCGAAGTCCTTGATCAGCAGCCGCAACGGCTCGTCGGGCTCGTCCGGGTCCAGCACGAGGGCCGCATTCTGCTGGTGGGACTCCAGCGCGATGCCGAAACGCACGAACAGGTCGACGTGGACGCCGAACAACACGTCCAGGTAGGCCTGGAACAAGCCGGTGACCGTGCCGTCGCCGTGCTGGCGGGCCAGTTCTTGGATGACCAGGGCCCGGGCGTCCGGCGCCGGGGCGAGCAGGGCGGCCAGCGGAACCAGGTGACAGCGGTCCAGGCCGTCCGGCAGCTGGCGCATCAGGTAGCCGAGGAAGGGATGGCCGGCGTGGGCGTAATGGCTCTCGTCGGCCAGCAGCAGGTCCTGCAGGGACGGGCTGGCGCAGGCGGCTTCGGCCAGTACGGCACGGACCAGGGCGCCGTCCGGCAGCGTGCCGGGCACGATCGAGCAGCGGTTGAGGCGGCCGAGGGTGCTGGTGGGCAGGGGCAGCTTGAGGTGGACGCCGGGCTGGCTCTTCACGGCCACGGTGCGGGTGGACAGGGTCGGGGTCACCTTCAGGTGGGTGCCCGGGGCAATGAGCTGGGCGGCGGGCAGCCCGGCGCTGGCCAGCGCCTCGGCCAGGGCGCGCCCGGCGGTGAGCGGGTGGACCGGGAACAGGTCGTGCGCCGGGTCCAGCGCCGCCGGGAGGCCCACGTCGGAGGGGCGGGGCCACCAGGACGGCAGGTGGCCGGCCCGGGTGAGCGCCACGCGCGGGATGGCCACCCAGCGCAGGGCGAACTCGGGCCGCCATTCGGGGGCGTAGGCCAGCGCGTCGGCGTCGGTGAAACCGAGCCGGGCCGCGGCGGTCGGATAGGCCGGGTGAGGCTGGGTGGCGGCCAGGGCGTCGTAGCCGAGCTGGCCGTCCAGGCCCCGCCGGATGGCCATGTGACCGGATGGGCGCCGGGCCAGCCGCGACGCCTCGTGCTGGCGCAGGTGCAGGGCGGCCAGGGCCTGGCGGCACTCTTCGGCGAAGTCGTCGACCCCCGCCGCGTCGGCCGGGTCGGCCAGGGTCCGCAGGGCGGAGTCCACGTCAGCCAGGGTGAAGCGGGTGGGGCGCCGCAGCCTCAGGTCGGTCAGGAACCCGTCAGGCTCCAGCGGGAGCGCGGGCCTGCCGGGCAGGAGCAGGGCCGGGCCGTCCGGGCCGTCCGGGTCGACCCGGTGGGACAAGCCGGCGAAGTTCTCCCGGAGCAGGGCGTCGAGGACGTCGGCGGCCAGGTCCTGCTCGGTGACCAGCTCTGGCGCCAGGGCCGGCTCGGTGGTCATGGCGCGATCTCCGCAGTGATCTCCCATGGGCCGGACGTGCCCAGGTCCCGGACGGCCCGTTCGACGGCGGCCGGGTCGGGCCCGAGGGCGACCACCGAGTCGGTCACCTTCGACGCGATCAGATATACGCGCACGTCCGCCGCCGCTCCCATTAGTTTTAGGTAAGTCGTAGCGCAGCCCCGGCGACGGAGCGTCGTTATCCGATAACAGGCCGATCAGTCGTCGGACTCGTCGATCCAGCGGGCGCGGCGGAACAGGCGGCCGAGGCGGTCGCCCAGGCTCCGGCCGGCGTCCTCGAGCGCGTCGACGCGGTAGACCGGCGGGCCGTCGGGGGCCGGGAGGCGGCTGGCGGCGTCGTCGTCCAGGGTGGAGCGGATGTAGACCGCGGTGATGACCTGCACCTGGTCGGCGTCGACGAAGCGGAGGCCGTCCTTGGTCGCGACGACCAGGCCGTCGAACAGGTCCTCCTCGGGGATCTGGAGGACGTGCTCCAGCGTGCCGATCTCAGCGCCCGTGGCGGTGAGTACCGGGATGCCAGCCGGGGCGGCGAGGTAGGAGATGGCTTGCTCGTCGGTCATGCCGGCATCCTAGGCCTAGTCGCCGGAGTCCGCAGTGGCCCACTTCTGCTCGATGCGGGCGAAGCGCCAGATGGCCAGGGCGATGATCCAGGTGACGATGAAGACACCGACGATGATGAAGCCGGCCGTGTTGATGTTGAAGTTCTGCATGAACGACCAGAACGAGCCGTTCAGGTTGGTGTCCTGGGCCAGCAGGCCGAGCAGCTCGGTGGCGCCGATGAACACCGCGACGAACACCGACAGGCCGGTGATGGTCAGGTTGTAGTAGACCTTGCGCACCGGGTTGGAGAAGGCCCAGTCGTAGGCGAAGTTCATGAAGCAGCCGTCGATCGTGTCGAACAGGCTCATCCCGGCCGCGAACAGGATCGGCAGCGACAAGATCGCGTAGAACGGCAGGCCGCCGACCACGGCCGTGCCCGCCAGCACGAGCAGGGCGACCTCGGTGGCGGTGTCGAAGCCCAGGCCGAACAGGAACCCGATCGGGTACATCTTCCACGGGGTGTCCACGCGGCGGGCCAGCGGACCGAGGAACCGGTTCATCAGGCCGCGCTTGTTGAGCTGATCTTCCAGCTCCTGGTCGTCGTAGGCGCCGGACCGCATCTCGCGGAAGACCCGGAGGATGCCGGCCAGCACGGCCAGGTTGAACGCCGCGATCAGCAGCAGGAAGAAGCCGGAGACGCAGGTCCCGATGATGTTCGTGGTCTGCTGCAGGTGCGAGTTGTTGTCCTTGAGCTGCTCGCCCAGGCCGCGGATGCCGAAGTTCAGCAGCACGGCCAGCACGAACACCACGCTGGAGTGCCCGAGCGAGAAGAAGAACCCGGTCGACAGCGGCCGCTTGCCCTCACCGACCAGCTTGCGGGTGGTGTTGTCGATGGCGGCGATGTGGTCGGCGTCGAACGCGTGCCGCATGCCGAGCGTGTAGGCCAGCGCGCCCGTGCCGACGCCGAAGACCGTCGTCTTGCTGATCTGGTAGTGGCCGCCCAGTGCCGCGGCCAGCAGGGCCCAGCCCACCAGGTGCAGGCCGACCACCGTGGCGGTCATGCCGCCGATCCGCGTCCACTCGGCCGGGCTGAGACCCCGGCGGATCTTGGCCAGGCGGGCGAGCGGATCAGCCATCAGCCCTACCCTCCGCCTCCGCAGCTCCCTGGACCCGGCCCAGTCTAGAGTCAATTGCGAATTACTTGCAATAACGTGCCCTGTGCAACTGGGACGTTACGCGGCGCCGGGCCGCGCGCATGACCTGGCTACGTGGTGCGCCTCAGATCATGGTGATGAGCATGAACGCCATCGTGACGCCCATGGCGATGCGGCAGCCGCGGGCTACGCCGGGGCTCAAGAGATGTGAGAGCGCTGGAGCCGGTGAGGCTGCTGGGGACTGTGGGGTTGCTGGGGTTGGTGGGGCTGGGGTTGGTGGGGCTGGGGTAGGTGGCGGGGATGTGAGAGCTGGGGCGGCGGAGGACGGGACGCCGGCTAGGGCCATTGAGGGGGCCGGGGGCGGGCTCGCTAGGTGGAAGCGGGCCAGGGCGGGCGGCGGCGGCACGCGGTCCAGGTCGGCTACCACGTAGGCGCAGAGGAGGAAGGCGAACACGAGGGCCAGGGTGGGAAGGCGCAGGGATTGACCGCCGGTGGCGGACATGCCGGCCATGGCGGAGGACGTGGAGTGGCCGGGGGCGACGGTGCGCAGGGCCAGGAACATGTAGAGCATGGCCGCGCTGTGCAGGAGGTGCGGGGCATGGTGCTCGCTGACCAGGGCGCGCAGGCCGCGGCCGCGGTACTCGCGGGCGAAGCGGTAAGCGAACCACAGGGTCAGGGCGCCGAAGATCATTTCCCAGGCACCCGACGGGAGCGTGCTGAGGCTGGCGGTCAGGGTGCCAGCCATGGCCAGGCCCATGAGCAGGTGGGAGACGTCGATGTCGGCGTCCGGGTCGGACCGGCGGCCGGCTCGCCAGGCGATGGCCAGGCGGGCGGCGCTGACCGCGGCCACCAGGAGCACGACGGCGGCGAACGTGTCCAGCAGCCAGGCCGGGACGCTCACGACGTCGCCTCCATGGGGACCGGCTCCGTGACGCTGAGGGCCGGTTTGGCGGGCCAGTAGGCCGCGGCGATCAGGATCAGCAGCGGGCCGGAGTTGGGATCGGTCATGCCCCCGGCCAGGATGCCGCCGAAGGCCTGGCCGGGAATCCAGATCAGCAACCCCGCCACCACCGCCGCTACGACCGTGACCCGCACGGCCGGGGCGGGCAGGTAGACGGCCAGGGCGAGCAGGCCGAAGAGCACCGCGAGGGCGATGGAGAAGGCCAGGCCGCGGTGGGCGGTCAGCGACCCGGTCCCGTGGACCAGGGCGGCCAGCCAGCGGGGCTCACCGGCGGCCATGGCGGTGATGTCGTCGTGCACCGCCTGCGGGGCCCGGTTGACCGGCAGCAGCTGGATCGCGGCCATGCCGCCCCACAGCACCAGCCACAGGGCCCGGGCCACGGGGGCACCGACCGCGCGGGCGGCCACGAACGGGGCGGTGAATGACACTGGCCGGTCCGTCGGCCAGAGCAGCACGGCCAGCAGGGCGTAGAGGATGACCGCGCCGGGGCCGCCGGCCACCGCGCTGTCCGGGGTGGCCAGCACCCCGCCCAGGCCCTCACCGAGCCACCACACCGCCAGCGACCAGGCGATCGACGCGCCGAGCGCGACCCGGACCGTGGGCCGCCAGGCGATACCCAGGCCGAGCAGCAGCTGGATGGTGGCGAACACCGCGTTGAGCAGGACCGGGTAGTGCTCGACCAGATGGGCGTCCCAGGTGATCGGGCGGGCGATCACGGCCGGGTTGCCGCTGGCCGCCCCGGCCAGCATCTGGCCGAACGCCTTGGTGAACATCCACGACTGGTACTGCAGCACCCCGTCCAGCAGCCAGACCGCGGCCAGCCCGAGCTGCAGGACGCGACGACCGTCCATGGCCGCACGGGTGGCATCCGCCGTCTCCGGTGGGGCCGTCCAGGTGGCGGTCATGGAGCTGCTTTCGGCCGGGGAGCGAAGACGTCGGCGGCGTCCCGGTCCCGGGCCGCCTGTGACCATTTAATTAAAATGGTATTGGCCCGGAATATTGCTCGGCAACTCGGTTTTAATCAGCCATTCATGGCGATATAAGACCAGCTCAGAGACGCTGAGGCCGACATTAGGGAAACCAGGTAGGGGTATTTGATAAACCCTCCCGGGGTATTGCTCAGGGCGCCTTGATCAGGTAGCCGCCGGCCTCATCGAGGGCCTCGGCCACGGCGGGCTCGGGCAGTGGCGCGTCGCTGGCCACGGTGACCAGCGAGATCCCGTCCGGGACCAGGTCGACGGTGACGCCGGAGACGCCGTTGAGCCCACCGAGCTCGCTGGTCACCGCGCTGACGCAGTGCTCGCAGGTCATACCGGTGACGGGGTAGGTCGTGGTGGCCATGGCAGGAGACTACTGGGTCAGGATCGGACCAGGCGGGCGATGGCCTCGGAGGCTTCGCGGACCTTCTCGTTGGCGCCGTCGCCGCCTTCGGCCACGGCCTGCGCCACGCAGTGGCTGAGGTGCTCCTCGAGCAGGCCCAGGGCGACCGACTGCAAGGCCTTGGTCGCCGCCGACACCTGGGTCAGGATGTCGATGCAGTACTTGTCTTCCTCGATCATCCGCTGCAGGCCACGGACCTGGCCCTCGATCCGGCGCAGCCGCCTGAGGTAGTTGTCCTTGTCGTGCGTATACCCGTGCATGCTGCCCCTCCGCCGTAGCAGGTCACCTTCAGTATGACCCAGCTGTGAACCTCCTTAGGCGCAGGCTGTTCCAGACCACGAAGACCGAGGACAGCGTCATGGCGGCCGAGGCCACGATCGGGTTGAGGAACCCGAGCGCGGCCAGCGGCAGGGCGGCCAGGTTGTAGCCGAAAGCCCAGGCCAGGTTGCGGCGGATGGTGCGGAACGTGGCCCGGGACAGCCGGATGGCGTCGGCGGCCACGGTCAGGTCGTCGCGCAGCAGGATCAGGTCGGCGGCGCTCATCGCCACGTCGGTGCCGGAACCCATGGCCAGCCCGATGGTGGCGGCGGCCAGCGCGGGCGCGTCGTTCACGCCGTCGCCGACCATGGCCACCGCGTGGCCGCGGGCCTGCAGCCCGGTGATCACTTCGGCCTTGCCCGCGGGCAGCGTCTCCGCGATGACCTCGTCGATCCCGACCGCGGCGGCCACGGCGCGGGCGGTGGCCTCGTTGTCCCCGGTGAGCAGGACCGGGCGCAGGCCGAGGGCGCGCAGCGCGGCCACGGCCCGGGCGGCCGAGGGCTTGACCGTGTCGGTCACGGCCAGGGCCCCGCGGACCTGGCCGTCCCAGGCGACCAGGACCGTGGTGCAGCCGTCGGCCTCCCAGGCCTGGCAGGCCCCGGTCAGGTCGGCCGGTATGGCCAGGCCGCGGTCGGTTAGCAGTTTTGCCCGGCCGACGATGACCTCGTGGCCTTCGACCAGGCCGCTGGCGCCCAGGCCGGGTAGGGCGCGGAACCGGTCGGCGGGCGGCAGGACTGCTGTGGCTGGTATGGCTCGTGGGGCTGGAGTGGCGCATAGGGCTGGAGTGAGTGGAGTGAGTGGAGTGGCGGAGATAGGTTCGGCGCGGGCCGCAGCGGTGACAGCGGCGGCCACGGCGTGCTCGGAGGCTTGTTCCACGGCGCCGGCGTAGCGCAGCAGATCGGCGCGGCTGGTGGCGGGCGCGGGGTGGGCGTGGGCCAGGGTCATCTGGCCGGTGGTGACGGTCCCGGTCTTGTCCAGGACCACGGTGTCGATGGTCCGGGACGACTCCAGGGCCTGGTAGCCCTTGATGAAGATGCCGAGCTGGGCGCCGCGACCGCAGGCCGCGACCAGGGCGGCCGGGGTGGCCAGGCCGAGCGCGCACGGGCAGGCGATGATCAGCACGGCCAGGCCGGCGCTGACCGCGTGCCCGGCCGACGCGCCGGCCAGCAGCCAGCCGGCCAGCGTGAGCACGCAGGCGGCCAGCACGGCGGGCACGAACACGCCGCAGATCCGGTCGGCCAGCCGCTGGATGGCCGCCTTCTCCGCCTGGGCCTGTTCGACCAGCCGGACCAGCTGGGCCAGCTGGGTGTCGGCGCCGACCCGGGTGGCCCGGACCACCAGGCGGCCGGTCAGCACCACGGTCCCGCCGATCACGGTGTCGCCCTCGGTGGTCTCGGCCGGCACCGACTCCCCGGTCATCATGCTGCGGTCGACCGCGGTCGAGCCGAACAGCACCTCTCCGTCGGCCGCGATCGTCTCGCCCGGGCGGACCACGAACATGTCAGCGGGCTGGAGCTGGGCCACGGGCACGCGCCGCTGCGCCCCGTCGGTGGCCAGCAGGCACACGTCCCGGGCGCCGGAGCCGGCCAGCTCGCGCATGGCCGCGCCCGCGTTGCGCCGGGCCCGGGCCTCGTACAGCCGCCCGGCCAGCAGGAACGTGGTCACCGTGGCGGCCACTTCGAGGTAGATGCCGCCGCCGGAGCCGTGCACCAGCTCGCCCAGCCCGCTGCGGCCGGTGCTGCGCTGGTCCAGCGTGAACATGGCCCAGATCGACCAGGCGCAGGCTGCGGTGATGCCCAGCGAGACCAGCGTGTCCATGGTGAAGGTCCCGTGCCGTGCGTTCTTCAGCGCGGCCTGGTGGAACGGCCAGGCCGACCAGAGCGCCACCGGCGCGGCGCACCCGATGAGGGCCCAGGGCCAGCCGGGGAAGCGCACCGACGGGATCAGCGACAGCGTGAGCGACAGGTCGGTCAGCGGGACGAAGAAGACCAGGGCCACGATCAGCCGGTGCCACAGGTAGGTGGCGTGCCGGGCCGCTTCGGAGTCGGCGTCCTCGTCGGCGCCAGTCAGCAGCTCAGCCGGGCGGGCCGAGTAGCCGGCCGCCTCGACCGCTTCGGTCAGCGTCTCGACCGGGACCCCGGCCGGGGCGATGACCCGGGCCGTGCCGGTGGCGTAGTTGACACTGGCGGTGACCCCGTCCAGCTTGCTCAGCTTCTTCTGCACCCGGATGGCGCAGGCCGCGCAGGTCATGCCCGCGACCGACAGCTCGATTTCGCGGGTGGTTTCTGCCGGGCGAGTGCGCAGGGTGACGGGCACGCGGCCATGATAGGACCCGTGATGTCCGGGTGAGCGCGGCGGTGAAGCTGGGTGGGTTTTTGCTGCTGCTGGCCGTGGTGTTCGGCGGCGCCTACGCGGTGGGCACGCAGGTGGGACCGATCGCGCCCGGGCCTGGCCACACGTCCACGCCCGCGCCGCCAAGCCCCGGCGGCGGCGGTGGCGGTGGCGGGATGCACATGGGCTGGATGCCGTGAGCGCCGGGCTGGACGCGGTGCAGGCCGAACTGGTCGTGGGCGGGATGAGCTGCGGCGCGTGCGCGGCCCGGATCGAACGCCGGCTGAACAAGCTGGACGGGGTGAGCGCCACCGTCAACTACGCCACCGAGCGGGCCTACTTCACCAGCGTGGGCGGCCGGGAACCGGGCGAGCTGATCGGGGTCATCGAGTCCTGCGGTTACTCCGCCACTGCCCCGGCCGACCCGGCGGCCGGCGGCCGGGAGCGCCGGGGCGACGACGCGCAATCGCAGGCGCTGGGCCGGCGGCTGGCCGTGTGCGTGCCGCTGGCCCTGGCCGTGATCGTGCTGGCCATGGTGCCGGCCGCCCAGTTCACCGGGTGGCCGTGGGTCAGCCTGCTGCTGGCCGGACCGGTCGCGGTGTGGGGCGCCTGGCCGCTGCACCGCACCGCCTGGGCGGGCCTCGGCCACGGCACCGCGACCATGGACACGCTGGTCAGCATGGCCGTGGTGGTGTCGTTCGGCTGGTCGGTGTACGGGCTGCTGACGGGCGCGGCCAGCACCACGATGTCGATGACGGGCGCGTTCACCTCGTTCCTGTCCGGCGGGCATCCGCTGTACTTCGACGTCGCGGCGGGCGTGCCCGCGGCCGTGCTGACCGGCCGTTACCTGGAGTCCCGGGCCCGGCGCAAGTCCGCGGCGGCGCTGACCGCGCTGGCCAGCCTGGGGGCCAAGACCGTGGCCGTGCTGCGGGACGGGACCGAGCAGCGGGTGCCGGTGGACACGCTGCGAGCTGGGGAATCGTTCGTGGTCCGGCCCGGGGAGAAGATCGCCACCGACGGGGTGGTCACCGAGGGCCGGTCAGCGGTGGACGCCTCGCTGGTCACCGGGGAGGCCACCCCGGCCGAGGTGAGCCCGGGCGACGAGGTGACCGGGGCCACGCTGAACATGAGCGGCCGGCTGGTGGTCCGGGCCACCCGGGTCGGGGCGGACACCCTGCTGGCCCAGATCACCCGGCTGACCGGTGAGGCGCAGAGCACCAAGGCCTCGGCCCAGCGGCTGGCGGACCGGATCGCCGCGGTCTTCGTCCCGTGCGTGATCACCCTGGCCGTGGTCACGCTGGGATTCTGGCTGGGAGCCGGGGCGGGCGGGGCGGCCGCGGGTGAGGCGGCGGTGGCCGTGCTCGTCGTGGCCTGCCCGTGCGCGCTCGGCCTGGCCACCCCGATGGCCCTGCTGGCCGCGGTGGGCCGCGGCGCCGAGCTGGGCATCGGGGTCAAGAGCGCCCGGGCGCTGGAGGCGGCCCGGGCGGTCCAGGTCGTGCTGCTGGACAAGACCGGCACGCTGACCACCGGGGCCATGCGGCTGCAGTCGATCACCACCGACGGCGCCACCGAGGACGAGGCGCTGCGGCTGGCCGGCTCGGTCGAGGACGCGTCCGAGCATCCGATCGGGCAGGCCATCGCCCGGGAAGCGGCGGCTCGGCTGGGCGGGCTGACGCCGGCTACCGAGTTCGTCAGCTGGCCCGGCGCCGGGGTGCAGGGCGGCAGCGAAGGCCGGACGGTCAGCGTGGGCAGCCTGGAATTTTTTAATGAAAATGGTCTTACGGTGCCGGGTTCCCTGCAGTCGGCGGTCGCTACCGCCGAGGGCGCGGGCCAGACCGCGGTAGTGGCCGGCTGGGAAGGGCAGGCCCGGGCCGTGCTGGTGGTGGCGGACACGCTGCGGCCCGGGGCGGCCGCGGCGGTGGCCCGCATCCAGCGGCTGGGCCTGCGGGCGACCCTGGTCACCGGGGACAGCGAGCGGGCCGCGCGGGCCGTGGCCGAACAGCTGGGCATCGGCCCGGACGACGTGGCGGCCCGGGTCCGGCCGGAGGAGAAGGCGGCCATCGTCCGCAGCCTGCAGGCCGAAGGCCGGTCCGTGGCCATGGTCGGCGACGGGGTGAACGACGCCGCCGCGCTGGCCCAGGCTGACCTGGGCATGGCCACCGGCACCGGGACCGACGCGGCCATCGGCGCCGCCGACCTGACCCTGGTCAACAGCGATCCGCAGGCCATCGCCAATGCACTGGTGCTGGCCCGCGTCACCCTGACCGTGATCCGGGCCAACCTGATCTGGGCCTTCGGCTACAACGTGATCGCGATCCCGATGGCCGCGCTCGGCTTCGTGAACCCGCTGATCGCCGGCCTGGCCATGTCGGTCAGCTCGCTGGTCGTCAGCGGCAACAGCCTGCAGCTACGCCGGTACAAGGGGATTTCGTGAAGGAACTGGGCCGGGCCGCGGCCATCCCGGTGGCCTGCGCGGTGCTGCTGACCGGCCTGCTGGTGGCCTGGGTACTGACCGGCGGGGCGGGCACCCTGCACCGGGTGCCGGCGCAGGTCAGCCACTCTGCGGGGCCGAACGTTACGGGCGGCGGGCCAGCCAGGCCAGGCGGGTAGCGCGGACGGTGAGGTCGCCGCGGTGGCGCACGCTGTCCGGGCCTTCGTCGGCGACCAGGGCGGCCAGCCTCTTCTGGTCGGCGGGGTCCAGGCGGTCGCCGAGGCCGGTGCGCAGGCGGTCCAGGGTGAGCTGGGCGTAGCGGCCGGCCTGGGGTGGGAGCGGGGCGGACAGGGTGACGGCGAAGGTCCTCCTCGCGGTGAGGTCGAAGCCGGCTGCGGTCAGCCGGGGACCCCAGTCCGCGCCTAGTTCCGGCACCTGTTCGCCCAGCAGTTGGGTCAGGAGGTGGTGCAGCCGGTCCTCCAGGCCCGACTCCGCCCCGGCCGGCAGGAAGCGGGGGAAGGACTCCAGTGCCGTGATTTCGGCCACGGCCAGGGCGCCGCCCGGGCGGAGCAGGCCGAAGATCCGGGTCAGGGCCTGAGCGGGATCGGCCACGTGGTGCAGGGCCATCGAGGTCCAGACCAGGTCGGCCGGGCCGAGATCTGGCCAGGGCTGGTCCAGGTCGGCCGGTACGACGTCAACCCGGCCGTCCAGGCCCAGTTCGCAGGCCCGGTGGCGCAGCCGGGTCAGCCGGTCCGGGGCCAGGTCGACTGCGGTCACCCGGGCCTCGGGGAACCGGCGCAGCAGGGCGAACGTACCGGTCCCGGTACCGGCGCCCAGGTCGACGACCCGGGTCACCGGCGCCTGGGCGACGGCGGCGATCCAGGCGGTGGCCTGGTCCAGGTACCCGGCCAGGACCTCGCCGTCCAGATCGAGCAGTTCGGTGAGGGCTTCTTCGTCGTGGTGGTGGGCGCTCATGTCGGCCACTGTAGGGCCACATTGCGCCGACGACATACACTCTTGCGTATGACGCAAGACGGGGAACTCGACCGGCTGGTCCGGGCCCGGATCAGGGGGCTCCGGCTGGCGCTGGGCTGGTCACTGGACGATCTGGCCGCCCAGTGCTACCTGAGCCCATCGACCCTGAGCCGGATCGAGACCGGTCACCGCCGGATCAGCCTGGATCAGCTGACCGCGATCGCCCGGGCCCTGGGCACCAGCATCGACCAGCTGGTCGAGTCGGCCGACGACGAGGTGGTGATCCGGCCGCAGCACGACGAGGCCCGGGGCATCACCACCTGGACGCTCAACCACGAGGACGGCCCGCACGGCATGACCGTGGCCAAGATGCGGGTCACCCGGCCGGCGGGCGAGGTCAGCCGGGCCGACCTCCGGGCTCATCCGGGCCGGGACTGGTTCACTGTCCTGTCCGGCACGGTGGTGCTGTTCCTGGGCGAGCGCACGGTCGCCGTCGAGCCCGGCCAGGCGGCCGAGTTCTCGACGATGATCCCGCACGGCTTCGGGGCGCTCGGGCAGCCGGCCGAGATCATCGGCATCTTCGACCACGACGGCCAGCGAACTCACCTGCGCCCGGTCAGCAGCTGACCGGAGCGGCGTCCTGGCTGATCGGGGTGGTGTCCAGGTCGGTGACGCGGACGCCGGCGCGGGTGGCGGCCTCGGCCAGGGCGCCGTCGAGGAGCTGCAGGTCGCGCAGGGCCAGGCGGGGGCGGCTGACCGGGGACGAGGCGGGCAGGGTGTCGGCGATGCGGGCGAAGCGCGAGGCCGAGCGGACGTAGGTGGGCTCCGGGGCCGGGGCGTCGTCGTCGGCGGCGGGTCCGGTGAGGGCGGTGGTGATGGCGGCGATGGAGCCGGCCAGCTGGCGCCGGGCCACGGCCAGCTCGGCCCGGGCGGCGGGGTCGAGGTCCGGGTACCGGGTGGAGGCGTCGAGCAGCAGGTTGCGGGCGTAGTTCCGGGCCGCGACCGTGGTAGCCAGGAAGCCCCGGATCCGCTCGGCCAGCCGCCCCAGGACCGGGGTCCGCAGCGGGTTCACCGTGGCCACCAGGGCTTGGTAGGCGGTGTCGACCCGGCGGGCCGCGGCCCGCAGCTCCAGGTCCGAACCGCACGCGCTGGCCGGGTCGGCCAGCCGGTCCAGGCAGCGGTCGATCAGGTCGGCCAGCTCGGCCAGCTGCTGGCGCGCGGCGACCCGGGCCACCCGGCCGATGTGCAGGGGCAGCACGAGCAGCACGGTGGCCATGGCCACCCCGGCGCCGATCGCCGTTTCCTCCAGCCGGAGCAGCAGCAGGCTGTTGGAGAACTCGCCCAGCTCCACGTACAGCTGGGAGACCATGACCGTGATGCCGATGGTCATGAACGTGTAGTTGACCCGGAACAGGTACAGCCCGCAGAACAACGAGACCAGCACGATGAGGATCTGCAGCCAGACCCGGTCCCCGGCCAGGTGGGCCAGGACCGACCCGGCGATGACCCCGACGATCGTGCCCGCGATCCGGAACGCGCTCTTGCGGAGCTGCTCCCCGGCCGTGTTGGCCCCCATGAACGTGATGAAGGCGGCGATCACGGCCCAGTAGAACCGCCGTCCGGACAAGGCGTCGCCCACGAGGATCGCGCCGCCGACCGCGATGGCCATCTGGATCGAGGTCCGGGCGTACGGGGCCAGCCGGATCCGCTCGATCAGGCCCGTGCCGCCGCGCTCCTGGGACGCGGCGCCGGCGACGGCGGCCGAACCGGGCAGCCAGCCGCCGAACAGCGGCACCTGGGTCCGGAACTCGGCCGGGGCGGCCACGTCTGCGTCGGCTGGCACGTCGTCGGGTGCCTGGGCGGGCGGGTACTGGCGGAACGCCTCGATCGCGGCCGAGAACTCGGCGATCGACATCGCGAACCGGTGCAGCAGGATGCGGTCCGTCCCGGTGACCCGGTCCTCGGAGTCCCGGTCGTCGGAGTCCAGGCGCTGCTCGAGGACGGCGGCGGCGTCGGTGGCCGCGGTGAAGCGGTCCTCGCGGATGCGCTGCAGCGCGTGCCCCACCGGCGTGGTGAAGCGCTCGGGCAGCCCGCGCGGGGCGATCGCGAGCGCGAACCGGGCCACGTTGCTCAGCCCCAGCTCGGCGTCGAACAGGCGCTGGTGCAGCGTGGCCGCGCTGCAGCCCGCCGGGACCGCGGTCGGGTCGTCCAGTCGCGCGTCGATGAGCAGCGCGGCCTCGTTCAGCCGCAGCAGCTGGCGCTGCAGAGTCCGGTTGGCCCGCTCCTGGCGGGCCGGGTCGCCCCCGGACCGGACGGTGGCCTGGTACAGGTCGGCGATCTCGCTCGCTACCTGCTGGGCGCGGGCGGCGTAGGAACGCTGCATCCGGCGCAGCGCCGCGCCCGGGCGGGGGCGGAAGAACGCGAAGTGCACCGCGACGATGACCGCCATGGCCAGCCAGATCTCGGCCACGAGCCAGCCGAAGTCGCCCAGCTGGACGTAGTCCTGGATGAAGAAGCCGAGGAACGCGCCCATGAACGCGAGCGCGCCGCCGTTGAAGCCGCGCGGGCCGAACCGGCGGCAGTAGGTGCCGATGGCCAGCACCACGGCCAGGGAGGCGAGCGAGGCCAGCCGGACGTGCAGCGCCAGCCCGCCGGCCAGGGTGGCCATCAGCGGCAGCGGCAGGAAGAGCAGGGTGATGAGCTGACCCCGCGCGGTGGCTTCCATGCTCACGCCGAACCCGCTGATCAGGGCGAGGATCGCGCCGAGCATCAGCGCGATGACCATCAGGGCATGGTTCAGCGTCCACAGTTCGGTCGCGACCGCGGGCTTGGCTCCGGCCGGGATCGGGGCCTGGAGCGCGCCGGTGGTGCGGACGAAGATCCATTCAGCCGCGATCACGACCCCGATCGTGATGACGATCTCGGCCGCCATCCGCAGCCGCATCAGGCCCGGGTCGGAGCCGGCCAGCCAGCCGAGCCAGGCCCGCTCGTGGCGGACGGGCCCGTGCTTGGCCGCATACGAGGGTGCACCGTCGTTGTGCAGAATAGGGGTCGCGGTCACCGGTTCACGCAGGCCAGGAAGCTCATGGATATTTAGTTTACCTAAAGCAAGTATTTTCGCCAATCGAGAGCGGTCCGGTAGCGGCGCGGGGCGAGGTTCAGTCTTGGGCGGTGAAGGCGTCGCCGAGGGCCTGCCACTCGGTCAGGCCGACCAGCTGGAACAGGGACTTCGGGTCGCGGCCGACGTGGGCGGGCGGGGTGCCGCCCAGGGCCTGGAGGGCGGCGATCATGCCGTGGGCGGCCGCGGCGAACAGGTCGACCGGGTGGATGGCGATGGCGTAGCCCAGGTCCTGGAGGTACTCCGGGCCGCCGTCGGGGGTCAGGCCGTCCAGGACCAGGTTGATCAGCAGGGGGGCGTCGACCTCCTTGGCGATCCGCTCCACCTCGGCCGCGGTGCGGGGCGCCTCCACGAAGATGACGTCCGCGCCGGCCTGGGCGTAGGCGTTGGCCCGGTCGATGGCCGCGTCCAGGCCGAGCACGGCGCGGGCGTCGGTGCGGGCCACGATCAGCGCGTCGGCCCGCGCGTCCACGGCGGCGCCCAGCTTGGCGCAGAACTCGGCCTGGCTGATGACCTCCTTGTCCGGCAGGTGGCCGCAGCGCTTGGGGAAGGCCTGGTCCTCCAGCTGGATGGCGGCCACGCCGGCCCGCTCGTAGGCGCGCACGGTGCGGACCACGTTGATCGCGGCCCCGTAGCCGGTGTCGGCGTCGGCGATCAGCGGCAGATCCCCCACGGCTTCCGCGATCATGCCGGCCCGCTCGGCCATCTCCGACCCGGTGACCAGTCCGATGTCCGGCAGCCCGAACCCGGAGGCGGCGGCGCCGGCCCCGGTCAGGTAGGCCGCCCTGAACCCCGTCTGCCGGACCAGATGGGCGGAGATGCCGTCGAACACCCCGGGCGCCACGATCAGCTCGCCGGTCGCCAGCAGCGCCCGCAGCCGGGCGCCGGGAGTCCGGGGGGTCGTCGTTCCATCCGAGTGCGTCATGGGCTCGCCACCTGAAACCGTAGCCTGATCCTGTCCGCCTCAACGCTACGTCGATGGCCCGGGCCCTGAGCCTTCGGTGGAGCATCCGCGGGGATTATCACTGCAAGCGCTCCACTGAAGCTCTGGCCTGGGACAGGGGCCGTATCAGCAGGGCGGCAAGCCGGTGAATGCGTTTCGCCGGGCTGCGGGACCCGTTTTGTGCTGGGGGCGGAAAGGGCGAAACAAGCGGTCCTTGTCGCCGGTGGGATGGGCTTCTTGACATCATTAATGACCGGCGGTTCGGAATGGGCCGGGACTCGCGGAGAGGCGGAATGTTCGATGACGGCGCAGGCGGATCAGGAGAGCTACAGCTTCCAGGCCGAGGTGGTCCAGATCCTCGATCTGATGATCCACTCGCTGTACAGCAACAAGGAGATCTTCCTGCGGGAGCTGGTCTCCAACGCCTCGGACGCCATCGACCGGCTGCGGCTGGAGCTGATGGGGCAGGGCGAATCACCCGAGGCCGACGGGCCGCTGCAGATCCGGGTCAGCTTCGACGCCGAAGCCCGCACGATCACCATCGCCGACAACGGCATCGGGATGAGCCGGGACGAGGTCGTCGAGCACATCGGGACCATCGCCAAGTCCGGGACCCGGGAGTTCCTGCACACGCTGACCGGCGACCAGCAGCGCGACGCCTCACTGATCGGGCAGTTCGGCGTGGGCTTCTACTCGGCCTTCATCGTGGCCGACCACGTGGTCCTGACCACCCGGCGGGCCGGGCTGGCGGCCGGCCAGGGGGTGCGCTGGGAGTCCGACGGCCGGGGCGAGTACACGCTGCAGCCCGCGGAGGTCGCGGGCCGGGGCACCACGATCGAGCTGCACCTGCGGGACGGCGAGGACGAGCTGCTGAACGACTACCGGCTGCGCTCGATCATCGGCCGGTACTCCGACCACATCAGCCTGCCCATCCTGCTGGGCGATGAGGAGAGCCCGGTCAACCAGGCGTCGGCGCTGTGGGCACGGTCCAAGAGCGAGATCAGTGACCAGGAGTACCGGGACTTCTACAAGCACATCACCGGCGACTTCAGCGACCCGCTGACCTGGCTGCACAGCAAGATCGAGGGCATCTACGAGTACACGCTGCTGCTGTTCATCCCGGGAGCCGCGCCGTACGACCTGTGGATCCCGGACTCCGGGCGCGGGGTCAAGCTGCACGTCCGCCGGGTGTTCATCCTGGAGGACGGGAACGGCCAGCTGATGCCGCAGTACCTGCGGTTCATCCGCGGCATCATCGACTCGTCCGACCTGCCGCTGAACGTGTCCCGTGAGCTGCTCCAGGGCAGCCGGGCGGTCAGCCACATCCGGTCCACCGCGGTCAAGCGGATACTCAAGCAGCTGGCCGACCTGGCCGAGCACGAGCCGGAGACCTACGCCACGTTCTGGTCGCTGTTCGGCGCGGTACTCAAGGAGGGGGTGGCCGAGGACTACGCCAACCGGGACGAGATCGCCAAGCTGCTGCGCTTCACCACCACCGCCTCGGCCGGCGGACCGGACGTGTCGCTGCCGGAGTACGTGGCCCGGATGAAGGAGGGCCAGGACAAGATCTACTACCTGCTGGCCCCGGGGCCGGCCGCGGCCAGCAGCCCGCACCTGGAGGCGTTCCGGAGCAAGGGCGTGGAGGTGCTGCTGCTGAGCGAGCCCGTGGACAGCTGGGTCGTGGCCAACCTGCCCGAGTTCGACGGCAAGCGGCTGCAGTCGGTGGCCCAGGGCGTGGCTGACCTGGGCGGCCTGGCCGACGAGGCCGAGAAGCGGGCCCAGGAGCAGGCCAGCACCGAGTTCGCCGGGCTCACCGGCAAGCTCAAGGAGATCCTGGGCGACGAGGTGTTCGACGTGCGGGTGACGAGCCGGCTGACCAGCTCGCCCGCCTGCATCGTGGCCAACGAGCCGGACATCGAGATGAACCTGGCCCGGCGGCTGCGCGGCTCCGGCGTGCCGAGCCAGCCGGTGCTGGAGATCAACCCGCAGCACCCACTGGTGGAACGGCTGAATGCCCGGCTGGACGACCCGCAGCTCGGTGACTGGGCCCACGTGCTGTACAGCCAGGCGGTGCTGACCCTGGGCGCGCGGATCGACGACCCGGCCGGGTTCGTGACCGCGCTCAACGATCTGCTCGGATCCCTGACCGGGACCGGGGCCGGCGCAGATGACTGAGGAGGCTCCGGCCGCCGACGAGCTGCCCTTCCGGTACGGGCCGCGGCTGGCCGGGGAGATCGAACGGCGGTGGCAGCACCGCTGGGCGGCCGAGGGCACGTTCCACACGCCGAACCCGGTCGGCCCGCTGGCCGGCGGGTTCGAGCGGGTGGCGGGGCGGGCCCCGTTCTACGTGCTGGACATGTTCCCGTACCCGAGCGGGGCGGGGCTGCACGTCGGCCACCCGCTGGGCTATATCGGCACCGACGTGCTGGCCCGGTACCAGCGGATGAACGGCCGGCACGTGATGCACGCGCTGGGCTACGACGCCTTCGGGCTGCCGGCCGAGCAGTACGCGATCGACACCGGCCAGCACCCGCAGCTCACGACCGAGGCCAACGTGTCGGCCATGCGGCGGCAGCTGCGCCGGCTGGGGCTGGGCCACGACGAGCGGCGCGAGGTGGCCACCACCGACCCGGCCTTCTACCGCTGGACGCAGTGGATCTTCCTGCAGATCTTCAACAGCTGGGTGGACGAGCGGACCGAGCGGGCCCGGCCCATCGCCGAGCTGGTGGCCGAGTTCGAGTCGGGGGCGCGCGCAGTGCCGGGTGACGGGCCGGGCGACGCCGGCTGGGCCGAGTTGGACCCGGCCCGGCGCCGGGAGCTGGTGGACGGGTACCGGCTGGCCTACCGGTCGCAGGAGCTGGTCAACTGGTGCCCGGGGCTGGGCACGGTGCTGGCCAACGAGGAGGTCACCCCGGACGGCCGCAGCGACATCGGCAACTACCCGGTCTACCGGCGGCCGCTGCAGCAGTGGATGCTGCGGATCACCGCGTTCGCGGAACGGCTGCTGGCCGACCTGGACGGGCTGGACTGGCCCGAGTCGATCAAGCGGCGGCAGCAGAACTGGATCGGGGCCAGCGACGGGGCCTATGTGACGTTCGCGGTCACTGGTTCCGGCCCAGGGGCAGGCGCTGTGATCGAGGTGTTCACGACCCGGCCGGACACGCTGACCGGGGCCACCTACCTGGTGCTGGCGCCGGAGCATCCGCTGGTGGCTGAGCTGATCGCGGACGTGCCGGACGGCGTGCGGGGGGCGGTGCGGGCGTACCAGGAGGCGACGTCGCGGCTGAGTGACCGACAGCGGACGGCTGGTACCGGGGCCAAGACCGGGGTCTTCAGCGGGCGCTCGGCGCTCAACCCGGCCACCGGGGAGCTGATCCCGATCTACCTCGCGGACTACGTGCTGGCCGGGTACGGGACCGGTGCGATCATGGCCGTGCCCGCGCACGACGAGCGGGACCGGGACTTCGCCGAGGTCATGGGGCTGCCGGTGCGGAAGGTGGATCCGGCGCGGCTGGGCGATCTGGCGGGCGCGATCGACGGGCTGGAGGCGGCGGGGCACGGGCGGCGGGCCCGGACCTACCGGCTACGGGACTGGCAGTTCTCCCGGCAGCGGTACTGGGGCGAGCCGTTCCCCATCGTCTACGACGAGCACGGGCCGGTGGCGCTGCCTGAGTCGCAGCTGCCGGTGCTGCTGCCGGAGATGACGGAGTTCAAGCCGGAAGCCGGCGACGAGGACAGCGACCCGGTGCCGCCGCTGGCGCGGGCCGAGGACTGGGCCGAGGTCACGCTGGATCTGGGCCACGGGTCGCGGCGCTACCGGCGCGAGCTCAACACGATGCCCCAATGGGCCGGCTCCTGCTGGTACTACCTGCGCTATCTGGATCCCACCAATGATCGGGAGTTTGTTAATCCAGAAATCGACCGGTACTGGATGGTGCCGGACCAGGCCGGCAGCGGGGACGGCGGGGTGGGCCTGTACGTCGGCGGGGTCGAGCACGGCGTGCTGCACCTGCTGTACGCGCGGTTCTGGCACAAGGTCCTGTACGACCTGGGGCACGTGGCCACGCGGGAGCCGTTCCGGCGGCTGGTCAACCAGGGCTACATCCTGGCCGACTCGTTCACCGACGAACGCGGCATGTACGTGGCCGCGGCCGAGGTGGAACACGAGGCGGACGGCTACACGTTCCGCGGCCACCCGGTGACCCGGCGGTCGGGGAAGATGGGCAAGAGCCTGAAGAACAGCGTCAGCCCGGACGACATCTACGACACCTACGGCGCGGACACGCTGCGGCTGTACGAGATGGCCACCGGCCCGCTGGACGCCGACCGGCCCTGGCACACCGGCGACATCATCGGCGTGCACCGGTTCCTGCAGCGGCTGTGGCGCGCCATCATCGACGAGGCCGGCGGCGAGGTGCGGGTCAGCGACGACCCGCTCGACGGCGAGACCGCGCGCCGGCTGCACCAGACGATCGCCGTGGTCCGGGCCGACCTCGAGGCGCTGCACTACAACACGGCCATCGCCCGGCTGATGGAGCTGACCTCACACGCGGCCCGCCTCACTGGTGGCACCGCCGGGGCAGCCCCGCTCCCCCGCGCCCTGGCCGAGCCGCTGGTGCTGATGACCGCCCCGCTGGCCCCGCACATCGCCGAGGAGCTGTGGCAGCGGCTGGGCCACCCCGATTCGCTGGCCTACGTGCCGTTCCCGGCGGCTGACCCGGCGCTGGTGGCGCAGGCCACGGTGGAGCTGCCGGTCCAGGTCAACGGGAAGGTCCGGTTCACGGTCGAGGTCCCGGCCGGGGCCGGTGAGGACGCGGTACGGGAGCTGGTCACGGGGAGCGAGGACTTCGGCCGGGTCGTGGACGGGATGGCCGTGCGGCGGATCATCGTGGTGCCGGGCCGGATCGTCAACGTGGTGACCGGCCCGGCCTGACGGGTCGGACGGACCGGCCAGCTGCGCAGGGTCAGCCGCCGAGGGCCTGCCCGCGGCGCTAGCCGCCCAAGGCAGCACTGTCCTGCTCGAGCGCGGCCAGGGCCTGCGGGACCCAGCCGCTATTCCAGGCGTGCGACGTCGGCGTGGGGGTCTCGGTGGTGTGCTTGATGCCGGCCTGGGTCAGCAGGCTGTCGTAGCTGGCCATGTCCTGCTGGAACGCACTGTAGCCGCCGATCCAGATTCGGTTGGCGCTGGTGAACGGGGCCTTGTGCGCGGTCAGGAACGACGGGGACAGCCGGTAGTTGGCCTGGAAGTTGGCGTCGGTGCCGTAGTTGCCGGCTGAGCCGCCGCCGACGGTGCCGTACGGGTCGGCGCCAGCGTAGGAGGTCATCGCGGCCGGGAAGTCCCAGGTGGCGGCGACCGAGAACAGGTCCGGGTGCTTAAGTATCAGGTCCTGGCCGCCGATCCCGGACTTGGAGAAGCCGATCAGCCAGTTCTGCTCGGTGCCGGTGGTGGCCAGGTTGGCCTTGACCCAGGGCACCAGCTGAGTGGTCAGGAACGACTCGTACTGCATGGTGGAGTCGGTCGGATTGTCGGCGTACCACGGGTCGGTGGGGAACGACGGCTCGATGATGGTCAGGTTGTACTGGTTCTGGGCGTTGGCCGCGGCCATGGTGGCCACGCCGTCCCCGAAGCTGGTGCCTTGGTCCGGCTCGACCGGCAGCACGAACAGGAAGTTGTGCTTGACCCCGGCGGCCGGGTTCGACGGCTTCAGGACCCGGGTGGTCTGGGTGCTGCCGCCGTCCTCGGCCGAGGTCATGTTGTAGGAATCGACCCCGCTGGCGTCGGTACCGGCGAAGGTCACGGTCAGCCCGCTGGTGCCGCCGGAGCCCCCACCGGAGGTGGCGCAGGTAACGGCGACGCTGGTCACGTTGGCCGAGCCGACCGTGCCGGTGCCGTTGGCCACGGTGCAGGTCTGGCCGAGCGGGCTGGTCTTGACCGTGACGTTGTAGGCCGCGCCGGCCGCCAGCGCGGTGCTGAACGTGAACGCCCCGCTGGCGGTGACGCTGAGGTCATTGCCGCCGTTGTCCTGGAGCACCACCGTGCCCCCGCTGGCCAGGCCGGACACGGTGCCGCCGACGGTGTACGGGCCAGTGGTGCCGGTACCGGTGCTGTTCCCGGCCCAGTTGTCGGCGGTGCCGGTGCCGTAGGCCATGATGCCGGGCGCGCCGCTGGTCAGGCTGGTGTCGGTGGCGGTGATCCGGGCCGTACCGTTCTGCGCGAAGGTGATAGTCGAGCCGACCGCGGTCAGCGTGAGCTGGGTGCCGGCCGCCAGCGCGCTGACCGGGTAGCTGGAGCCGAGCTGGGTGAAGCTGCCGCTGGTCCGCTTGAACAGCATCAAGTCGGGGCTGCCACCGTTCCAGAAGTAGATGCCGAGGTAGAGGTTGCTGCCGCCGCTGCTGGCGCGGATCGCGGGCCCGATCCACTGGCCGCCGCTGAGCTGGGTGGATGTCACCTCGACCTGGGATGACTGGTCGGCCCCGTAGGTCTCGGCGGTGCGGATGTCACCGCTGTAGGCGCCGTTGCCGCCCTTGACCACCTGGGAGGCGATGGTCAGCGCACCGTCGGACATGGCGGTCCAGTTCGCGCCGAGGGCGCCGTTGGCCCGGTTGAAGTTGTCGGTGGCGGTGCCGGTCCCGCCGGTGCCGCCGCCTCCCCCGCCCGGGGTGGTGCAGGTGACGGCGGCGCTGGTCACGTTGGCCGAGGCGATGGTGCCGGTGCCGCTGGCCACGGTGCAAGTCTGGCCGGTGGGATTGGTCTTGACCGTGACGTTGTAGGCCGCGCCGGAGGCCAGCGCAGTGCTGAACGTGAACGCGCCGTTGGCGGTGACGCTCAGGTCATTCGCGGCGTTGTTCTGCAGCACCACCGTGCCCCCGCTGGCCAGGCCGGACACGGCGCCGCCGACGGTGTAGGTGGTGGGCGGAGTGGTCGTGCAGGTCACGGCCACGTTGGTCACGTTGGCCGACGCGATCGTGCCGGTGCCGCTGGCGATGGCGCAGGTCTGGCCGGTGGGGTTGGTCTTGACCGTGACGTTGTAGGCGGCGCCGGCGGCCAGCTTGGTGCCGAAGGTGAACGCGCCGTTGGCGGCGACGCTCAGGTCATTCGCGGCGTTGTTCTGCAGCACCACCGTGCCCCCGCTGGCCAGGCCGGACAGCGTGCCGCCGACCGAGTAGGTGACGGGCGGCGGCGTGGTGCAGGTCACGGCCACGTTGGTGACGTTGGCGGCGGCGATCGTGCCGGTGCCGTTGGCCACGGTGCAGGTCTGGCCGGTGGGATTGGTTTTGACCGTGACCGCGTAGGCTGCGCCGGCGGCCAGCGCGGTGCTGAACGTGAACGTGCCGTTGGCGGCGACACTGAGGTCGTTGCCGCCGTTGTCCTGCAGGACCACCGGGCTGCCGCTAACCAGGCCGGACACGGTGCCGCCGACCGAGTAGGTGGTGGGCGGCGGCGTGGTGGCCACGTCCCCGCCGGACCAGTTGTCGATCTGGTTGGCCGCGTAGTACAGCCACACCCCGGGGCTGCCCGCGGTGATTTTGGTGTCGGTGGCCTGCACGACCTGGGTGCCGTTCTGGTAGCCGGTGATCGTGGACCCGACCACCTGGATCTTCCACACGTCGGTGGCCGGGGTGATGGTGAGCGAGCCGCTGGCCTTGAGCTGGGTCCAGCTGGAGGCGCTGTCCATCCGCCAGAGCGACACAGTGTTGCCCGAATTGCCGTACCAGAGGAAGTAACCCTTGGTGCCGCTCAGCCGGACGGCCAGCCCGGGACCGTAATTGCCGCCGGAGCTGGCGGGCAGCATGCCCTGGGAGAACTGGTCGCTGCCGAACGTGCTCGCGCTCCAGTAGGCGCTGTTCAGCGAGCCGGCCGTCCCCGCGTGCAGGGTGTTGCCGGAGATCTGCGGGGCCGCCGTGCCCGGGGTGGTGGTCCAGTTGCTGCCGAGCCCGCCGTTGGCCCGGTCGAAGCTGTCGGACACCGTGGCCGCGTCGGCCGCCTGCGGGAAGATCACAGACAGCGGCCCAGCCAGCAGGCAGCAGGCCACCAGGCTCGCGAGCACGAACCCGGACCGGCCCCAGAGCCTGCGGCGTCTGTTTTGACCGTGAGTAACCGACATGGCCCCCCGCCTTCGTGAACGCGTCGCGTTGCCAGCGCAGCGCGCCACACTGACAACCTGGGCGGGGGCAAGCGTCGTACGGCGCGTCTAGCTGGGATAATAGCGGGCAAAAGGTGAATTGACCAAGGTCATGGTCACTTAGAGTTTTCGGCGGCGGGGCGAGGTGCGCGGAGAACCACCACGGACCGGGGACTGACCGTGTACAGATCCCCGGTCCGCAGCGGGCGGACCGGGGCCGGGCTGGTGCCCTCGAACGTGTTGACCTCGACCTGCCAGACCCGCTCGTCGGCCGGGCCCCGGGTGACCGGCAAGGTGAAGTCGAGCAGTTCCCACCAGGCGTTGACCAGGATGAGGAAGTCGTCGTCGAGCAGCGGGGTCCCGTCCGCAGCCCGGTCGGGGCTGTCCGAGCCGTCCAGGTAGACGGCCAGCGCCAGCGCGCTGTCGTCCTTCCAGTCCGCGGCGGTCATGGGCGTGCCCGCCGGGACGAACCAGCCCAGCTCGTGGGCGTCGGCACCGGACAGGAAGCGGCGGCGGCGGAACACCGGGTGCTGGCGGCGCAGCGCGATCAGCTGGCGGGTGAAGGCGAGCAGGTCGGAGTCGGCGCGGGCCCAGTCGAACCAGGAGATCTCGTTGTCCTGGCAGTAGGCGTTGTTGTTGCCCTGCTGGGTGCGGCCCAGTTCGTCGCCGCCGAGCAGCATCGGTATCCCGGCCGACAGCAGCAGCGTGGTGAGCAGGGCCCGGCTCTGGCGCGCGCGCAGGTCCAGGATGTACGGGTCGCTGGTGGGGCCCTCGGCGCCGCAGTTCCAGGACCGGTTGTCGGTGCTGCCGTCCCGGTTGTTCTCGCCGTTGGCCTCGTTGTGCTTGTCGTTGTAGGAGACCAGGTCGCGGAGGGTGAAGCCGTCGTGCACGGTGACCAGGTTGACCGACGCGGTCGGCCGCCGCCGGGACCCGCTGTACAGGTCGGACGAGCCCGCGAACCGGGTGGCGAACTCGCCCAGCCCGATCGGGTGGCTGCGCCAGAAGTCCCGCATCGAGTCCCGGTAGCGGCCGTTCCACTCGCTCCACAGCGGGGGGAAACGGCCCAGGTCGTAGCTGTCCATCTGGCCCACGTCCCACGGCTCGGCGATCAGCTTGGCCTGGGACACCACCGGGTCCTGGGAGACCAGGTCGAAGAACGCGGACGTGGTGTCGAAGCCGCCGTCCTGGCGGGCCAGGGTGGCGGCCAGGTCGAAGCGGAAGCCGTCCACGTGCATCTCGGTCAGCCAGTAGCGCAGCGAGTCCATGATCAGCTGCAGCGTGCGCGGGTGGCCGGTGTTGAGCGAGTTGCCGGTGCCGGTGGTGTCGAAGTAGTGCCGCGGGTCACCGTCGTCGAGCCGGTAGTAGGCCGGGTTGTCCAGGCCGCGGAAGCATAGTGTCGGGCCGAGTTCGTTGCCCTCGGCCGAGTGGTTGAACACCACGTCCAGGATGACCTCGAGCCCGGCCGCGTGCAGCGCGTCGACCATGGCCTTGAACTCGCCGACCTGGCCGCCGGGACGGCCCGCGCGCACCTGCGCCGAGTAGCGCTGGCTGGGGGCGAAGAAGCCGATCGTGTTGTAGCCCCAGTAGTTGGTCAGGCCGCGGCCGGTCAGGAAGCCCTCCGGGACGAACTCGTGCACCGGCAGCAGTTCGACCGCGGTGACGCCCAGCTGGGTCAGGTAGCTGGTGGCGGCCTCGTGGGCCAGCCCGGCGTAGGTGCCGCGCAGCGCGGGCGGTACGCCCGGGTGCTGCATGGTGAAGCCCTTGACGTGTACCTCGTAGATCACGGTGTCGGCGTAGGGACGGCGCAGCGGGCCAGAGTCGCGCCAGCCGTAGGCCGGGTCCACGACCACGCTGCGGGGCACGTCGGAGGCGGAGTCGGTGTCGCTGGGGGTGTCCGGGTTGCCGCCCACGTACCCGAGCACGTCCGGGTTGTCGGTCACGGTGCCGGTGACGGCGCGCGCGTACGGATCGAGCAGCAGCTTGGCCGGGTTACAGCGGATGCCCTGAGCCGGGTCGTACGGGCCCTGGGCCCGGAAGCCGTAGGCCTGACCCGCCGTCACGCCGGGTACGAACGTGTGCCAGACGCCGGCGTCGAAGTCCAGCATCGGAACCTGGGTCTCGTGCCCGGCCGCGTCGAACAGGCACAGCGTGAGGCCCGCCGCGACCTCGGAGGCCACGGCGAAGTTGGTGCCGCCACCGTGCCCGCTGTCACTGTGCAGGGTGGCGCCGAGCGGGAACGGGGATCCGGGCAGGCCGGTGGTCACTTGTCCTCCTGTGATGGACCCGGGGCGGGCAGTGTTGGAGCTGGGGCAGGCAGGGCGGACTGCATTTCGCGCAGGTCCCGCAGCGAGGGCACGGTACCCCAGCGGCGGCGGATCAGGTCGGCGACCACGCCGGTCCAGCCGGTCTGGTGCGAGGCGCCCAGGCCGGCCGCGTTGTCGCCGTGAAAGTACTCGTTGAACAGCAGGTTGTCCTTCCAGGCCGGGTCGTGCTGCAGCTTGTCCACCCCGCCGAAGCAGGGCCGACGGCCGTCCGGCCCGACCAGGAAGATCGAGATCAGCCGGTCCCGCAGGTCACAGGTGATCTGGTCGAAGTTGAGCTGGTGGCCGGAGCCGGCCGGGTACTCGACGGTCACGTCGTCGCCGAAGAACAGGTAGTAGCGCTCCAGCATGCTGACGATCAGGTAGTTGAGCGGGAACCAGATCGGCCCGCGCCAGTTGGAGTTGCCGCCGAACATGGCCGTGGTGGACTCGGCCGGCTCGTAGTCGATGGTGGACTGCTGGCCCTCGACGTCGAGCACGTAGGGGTGGTCGCGGTGGTAGGCCGACAGCGCGCGCAGCCCGTAGGGGGACAGGAACTCGCCCTCGTCGAACAGGTGCCGGCAGATCTTCTCCAGCTGAGCGACGCTGGTCAGGGTGAGCAGGACCCGCCGGTCGCCGGGCTCGCCCCGGACCAGGCCCTGGTCGGTCAGCTTGCTGATGTCGTCGAAGTCGGCCCGGCGCAGGAAGTCGGCGAACTGCTTGCCCAGCCGCAGCGCCTGGTCGATCAGGTCCTGGTTGATCAGGGCCACGGCCAGGATCGGGATCACCCCGACCATGGACCGGGTCCGGACCGAGATCGCGGTGCCGTCCTGGGTGAGCAGCTTGTCGTAGTACAGGCCGTCGTTGTCGTCCCACAGGCCCTGGCTGTTGATCGCCTTGGTGATGGACGCGAAGTGCTCGAGGAACTTCAGCACGATGTCCTCGCTGGGACGGCGCCCGCTGCGGTACAGCACGGTGGCGATGCTGGCCATGCTGATGGCGTAGAACCCCATCCAGCCGGTGGCGTCGGACTGCTCCAGCGTGCCGCCCACCGGCAGGTGCGACCGGTCGATCGGGCCGATGTTGTCCAGGCCGAGGAAGCCGCCCTGGAACACGTTGTTGCCGTTCTCGTCCTCGCGGTTCACCCACCAGGTGAAGTTGATCAGCAGCTTGTCGAAGATCCGGGACAGGAAGTCCAGGTCACGGCCGCCGTCCAGGACGAACACCTCGAACGCGGCCCAGGCCTGCACCGGCGGGTTGATGTCGCCGAAGTCCCACTCGTAGGCGGGCAGGGCGCCGTTCGGGTTCTGGAACCACTCCCGGCACAGCAGGATGAGCTGGTACTTGGCAAACGCCGGGTCGATGTGGGCCAGGGCCACGCAGTGGAAGCCAAGGTCCCAGGCCGCGAACCAGGGGTACTCCCACTTGTCCGGCATCGACATGATGTCGAAGGCGTTGAAGTTCTCCCACCGGTTGTTGCGGCCCAGCTGGCGGCCGGGCGGTGGCGAGGGCTGGGTCGGGTCGCCGTCCAGCCAGCGGGTCACGTCGAAGTAGTAGAACTGCTTGCACCAGAGCAGGCCCGCGAAGGCCTGGCGCATGACGTGGGCGGCGTCGGCCGGGGCGGCCGCGGGGCTGAGGTCGGCGTAGAACTGGTCCGCTTCCAGCTGGCGCTGCCGGTTGAGCTGAATGAAGTCGTCCCCGAGAGGGTCGGCCGTGGCCGGACTGGCCGGGGTGGCCGGGGCCGGGGTGGCCGGGGTGGCCGCCGAGGTGGCCGGGCGGAGACGGACCCGCAGTTCGGCGGTGCCGCCGGCCGGGACCGTCAGCTGGTACCAGAACGAGCACTTGGTGCCGCGCTGCTCCGGGTTGACCGTGGCCGCACCCGCGACCACGTGGTCGTTGATGCCGTCCTTGGGGTAGGCGGTGGTGGGAGTGGCTCCGTACAGGCGGGCCAGGTTGGTCTCGTTCTCGCAGAACAGCAGCCCGGGCGCGGTGCCGTCGGGGCCGTCGCCCGCGATCAGCTCCAGGTCGCCCAGAAACGGGTGCGGTACGTCCACGGCCGGTGCGCCGACGCCAGTGCGGGCGGTCATGGCCGGCTTGGGCGCGCCCGCGTCCCAGGACCAGGTGTTGCGGAACCAGGCCGTCGGCAGCACGTGCACGGTGGCGGCGTCGGGCCCGGCGTTGGTGACCCGGATGGTCATCAGCAGGTCGGTGGGGTCGGCCTTGGCGTAGCTGACGTCCACGATCCAGTACCGGTCACCGTCGAACGCGCCCGTGTCGAGCAGCTCGTATTCGGGCTGGTAGCGGTTACGGGACCCGTTGGTGTGCACCAGGTCGTCGTACGGGAACGGGCCCTGCGGGTAGTGGTAACGCCAGCGGTTCCAGGCGTGGCTGGGCACGCTGTCCAGGTACCACCAGTACTCCTTGACGTCCTCACCGTGGTTGCCCTCCGGCCCGGTCAGCCCGAACGGCCGCTCCTTCAGGATCGGGTCCTGGCCGTTCCACAGGGCCAGGCCCAGGCAGAGCCGCTGCTCGATGTCGCTGAACCCGGCCAGGCCGTCCTCGCCCCACCGGTAGGCCCGGGACCGGGCGTGGTCGTGCGGGAAGTAGTCCCAGGCCGAGCCGTCGGCGCTGTAGTCCTCCCGGACCGTGCCCCACTGCCGTTCGCTGACGTAGGGCCCCCACAGGTACCAGTCGCTGGCCTGCCGCAGACCGTTCTCGAGCCCGCCGAACCCCTGCACCCGTTCCTGCTCCGCGTTCGCCACGGCTACCTCCTACCCCGCCCCGGCGCCGGGCACGGGGCTAATTCCTGGTGTGGTTCTGCTGACCGGCCGACGGCCCGGCGGACTGGCCGTTGGCGGTCTGGCCGTCGGTGATCAGTTTGGCCAGCCGCTCGAGCGAGTCGCTCAGGTCCTCAGTGGTCACCACGTCGGACAGGGCCAGCCGGACCGCGGCCAGTTCGCGGGCCAGGAACTCGGTGTCGGCCTGGGTGCGGGCGGCTACCTCGCGGTCACGTTCGATGTTGGCCCGGTCCCGGTCGTCCTGCCGGTTCTGGGCCAGCAGGATCAGCGGGGCGGCGTAGGCGGCCTGGGTGGAAAAGGCCAGGTTGAGCAGGATGAACGGGTACGGGTCCCAGTGGTGGACCAGGCCGACGATGTTCAGGACGATCCAGGCGAAGACCAGGACGGTCTGGGCGACCAGGAAGCGGCCGGTGCCCAGGAACCGGGCCAGCCCCTCGGCGAACCGGCCGAACGCGTCGGCGTCGTAGCGCGCTCCCATCCGCGGCCCGGCGCCGCGGGGCACGGACAGGTCCGAGCGTTCGTTGAGCCGGGACGGGAGCAATTCCTTCAAGCGCGCCATCGTCAGCCTCCAGTCCTGCGCCAGTCGGCGGGCAGCAGATGGTCAAGGACGTCGTCCACGGTGACCGCGCCGAGCAGGCGGCCGGCCTCGTCACAGACGGCCACGCTGATCAGGTTGTAGGCCGCGAGCCGGGCGGCCAGTTCCCGTTCGGTCAGCTCGGGCCGGACGAAGGTGCTTTCCTGCACGCAGTCACCGGCCAGCATGGCCGGCGGCCGGCGAAGCAGCCGCTGGAACCCGATCGTGCCCAGGAAACGCCCGGTCGGGGTCACGGTGGGCGGCGCGCACACGAAGACCTGAGCCGCGGCCGTGGCTCGCGTTTCCGATTCCCGGATGCGGGCCAGCATCTCGGCCACGGGCACGTCGGGCGCGAAGATCAGCGGCTGCGAGGTCATCAGGCCACCCGCGGTCCGGCTCCCGTACCGGAGCAGCCGCCGCAGGTCCGCGGCCTGGGCCGGCTCCATCGCGGCCAGCAGCCGCTCGCGCTGCTCGGGCGCCATCTCGGCCAGCAGGTCGACCGCGTCGTCGGGCTCCATCTCCTCAACGACGTCCGCCGTTCGTTCCGGGTTCAGGCTGGCCAGCAGCCGGATCTGGTCCTGCTCGGGCATCTCCTCCAGTACGTCGGCCAGTTCGTCGTCCTCGAGCGCGGCCGCGATCTGGCTGCGCCGGTCCGGCGTCATGCCCTCGACCGCGCTAGCCAGGTCGGTCGGGTGCAGCTCGCGCAGGCCGGCCAGCTGTTCGGCCAGGGCCCCGGCCTGGAACAGCTCGGGGTACTTGTCCCAGGGCACGATCTGGGTGGAGCGGAGCCGCAGGCCCCGGCCCCGGATGGCCAGCGCGGAGACCTCCCAGCCGTCCCGCCGGGCCTCGGTCGGGGAGATGGCCACGTCGACCACGGCGCCCCCGTCGACCACTTTGCCGGCCAGGTCAGAGGCCAGGATCTCGCCGGTGCGGCCGGTGAACCGGCCCAGGTCCACGGCCCCGCCGCGCAGGTGCGCGCCGTCTACCGAGATCTCCGCGATCCGGCCGAAGTTCACGAAGATGCGGCGCCGCTGCAGCGTCACCACCAGTCCCAGCGCACGCGGGGCCGCACCCCGGGCGGTGGGCAGGATCACCACGTCCCGGATCTTGCCGATCGCGGTCTCCTCGTCGTCCAGCAGCGGGCGGCCCCGCAGTCGTGACGTGAACACCTGCCTGGATGCCATCGCGGTGACCGCCTCCCTCCCTGCCCGGGTCATGCTGAGCCCAGTGCCCGGGATCTATTGTGGCTCAACGGATGTCGTACAATCCCTCAGGGCGACCAGCCGCCGCAGACGGAGCCAGACGCCGGAGACGAGGAATGGAGGTGGTGACCGTGTCGGGTCAACCTCCTAGTACCGTCCCGTCCCAAACGCCCTCGCCACCCGCCTGCCCGGCTCCCGTAGTTCCATGAACTGAGCCGCCCGCGGGTGTCCTCTGCTGTGGAGCCTGCGATGGTCTCTCCTTCGCCGCGCCGGCTGATGGCGCCGGCCGCCGACGCCCTACGCCGCCGTAACACCCGCCTGACCACCCGCCGGGCGGTCCAGCAGGCCATCGTCAGCGTGGCCAGCCTGGTCGGCGCGCCCGTGTTCAACCAGCGCGGGCAGCGGGTCGGCAAGCTCGTCGACCTGGTGGCCCGGATGCAGGGCCAGGACCGTTATCCGCCGCTGACCGGCCTGCTGCTGCGCATCGGGTCCCGCAACAGCTTCCTGCCCATCGAAGCGGTGGACAGCATCAACCATCAGTCCGTGCATCTGCGGACCGCCCGGCTCGACCTGCGCGAGTTCATGCGCCGGCCCGGTGAGGTGATGCTGGCCAAGGACATGCTCGACCATCAGGTGGTGGACCTGGACGGCCGGCAGGTCATCCGGGCCGCGGACCTGTACCTGGCCCCGGTGGCCGGGCAGTTCCTGCTGGTCGGGCTGGACGTCAGCCTGAACACGCTGCTGCGCCGGCTCGGCCCCAAGCGGTTCCGCGGCCGGCCCACCCCGGAGCGGGTCATCGACTGGGATGCCGTCGCCCCGTTCTCCGGCGACCTGACCAGCTCACCCCCGGCGGTGCAGCTGCGGTCCAGCGATGAGCAGCTGCGCCGGATGGCCCCGGCCGATCTGGCCGACCTGCTGGAGGACCTGGGCCGCCCGGCCCGGCAGGACCTGCTGTCCCGGCTGGAGAACGACACCGCCGCCGACGCGCTGGAGGAGATGGACCCGGACGAGCTGGAGGCGCTGCTGCGGGAGGTGCGGCCCGAGCAGGCCGCGGGCCTGCTCGCCGCGATGGAGCCGGACGAGGCGGTGGACGCGCTGCGCGACCTGTCCGACCGGGAGCGGGACGCCATCTTGGCCAAGATGTCCCCGGACAAGGCCGGCGAACTGTCCGCGCTGCTCAGCTACCCCGAGCGCGAGGCGGGCGGGTTCATGACCACCACGCTGGTGCAGGCCCGGCCGGGCAGCACGATCGGCGAGGTCAAGCAGGCGGTGGCCGCTCTCGGCCAGCACCGGGAAGAGATCGACGCGGTGGTGATCTGCAGCGACGACGGCGACCTGGTGGCCGACCTGCCGCTGTTCGACCTGGTCACCCACGCCGACGACGTGACGGTCAGCGGCGTGCTGGCCGCGGACGGCCATCCGGAACCGCTAACCGTGCTGCCGGACGCGTCCGTGGCCGACGTGGCCGACCAGCTGGTCCGCACCCGGCGCTCCTCGCTGCTGGTGGTGGACGAACAAGGCCAGGCACTGGGCCGGATCCTGGCCGACGACGTGCTCGACGCGCTGCTGCCCGAACGCGGGCGGCTGCACTTCCCGAGGCTGCTGCAGTGACGCGCCCGGACGAAGCGACCCGCCCGGACGAAACGGCCCGCCCGGACGAAACGGCCGGGGAGGCCCCGTCCCGCCCCGGCCCGAGCGGGACCGCGCTGCGCGGGCGCACTGCCGCCCTGATCCAGCGGGTTCCCGGCGGCCGCTGGACGCTGGCCTATCTGGCCATCGCCGGGCCCGGGCTGGTCGCGGCGAACGCCGGCAACGACGCGGCCGGTATTGCCACCTATTCCAGTGCTGGTTCCCAGTTCATCTACCGGACGCTGTTCTTCATGCTGCTGGTGACGATTGCGCTGGTCGTCGTCCAGGAGATGGCGGTCCGGCTGGGCATCTTCACCGGTAAGGGGCTGGCTGCCCTGATCCGGGAGCAGTTCAGCCTGCGGCTCACCGGGGTGGCCCTGTTCTGCGTGCTGCTGGCCAACACGGGCCTGGTGGTCAGCGAGTTCGCCGGGATCGGGGCCGCGTTCGAGCTGCTCGGCGTCAGCCGGTACTGGGTTATCCCGCCCGCCGCGATCCTGATCTGGGGGCTGGTGCTGTTCGGCTCCTACCGGTACGCCGAACGCATCTTC
The DNA here is from genome assembly GCA_963833835.1 of uncultured Actinomycetes bacterium. GTDB lineage: Bacteria > Actinomycetota > Actinomycetes > Streptosporangiales > Streptosporangiaceae > Bog-532. Next base: position 948,190 of record CAWHZI010000016.1, on the reverse strand, counting down.
CTGATCTTGTCGCTGGCGTTCTTCGCCTACCCGGTGGCCGCCATCCTGGGCCACCCCGACTGGGCCACGGTCGGCACCAACCTGGTGATCCCGCACTTCCTGCTGTCCAAGAGCTACCTGCTGCTCGGGGTGGCCCTGATCGGCACCACGGTCAGCCCGTACATGCAGTTCTACGCCGCGGCCGGCGTGGTCGACCGGGGCGCCGGGCCGGCCAACTACCGCAACGCGCGGCTGGACGCGGTCAGCGGGGCCGTGTTCGCCTGCGTCATCAGCATGGCGATCATCATCGCCACCGGCGCCACCATCGGCGGCCGCGGCGCGCTCAGCTCGGCCAAGGAAGCGGCCGAGGCCCTGCGGCCGGTGGCCGGCAACGGGGCCGAGCTGCTGTTCGCGTTCGGCCTGCTGGGGGCGAGCGCCCTGGCCGGCGCCGTGGTCCCGCTGTCCAGCAGCTACGCGATCAGCGAGGCGGTCGGGGTGGAACGCTCGGTGTCCCGCCGGTTCGCCGAAGCCCCCCTGTTCCTTGGCCTGTTCACCTTCCAGATAGCGCTCGGGGCAGCGGTGGCGCTGACCCCGGTGAACCTGATCACCCTGCTCATCGGCACCCAGGTGCTGCAGGGCATCGTCACCCCGATCGTGCTGATCTACATCCTGATCCTGGCCAACCGGCGCGAGGTGCTCGGCAGCCACGCCAACGGCCCGGTCATCCGGATCGTGGCCACGATGGTCGTGGTCGGGATCAGCATCATGTCGGTGCTGCTGCTCGGATCGACCGTGCTGGGCTGGTTCGGCCTCGGCTGAGATTCCGGGCTCAGGGCTCCGTGCTCAGGGGCTCCGATGGGTGGGGCTGAGTCACACTCGAGTTAGCCGGTCGGTTTTATGGGTATATCTGCCGATCGGAAATAACGACGGGTAGGAAAGCGCTTGCTCCCTAGTGTGGCCTCGCCGAACCATGGACAGAAATGACGATGACAGCATCCACCGACGCTGACAGAGACATCTCCAGTGATGAGTTCCGGCACGCGGTGGGGCACTTCGCCACCGGTGTCACCGTCGTCACCTCGATCGATTCTGACGGCGAACCAGTGGGAACCACCGCCAACGCCGTCAGCTCGCTGTCGCTCGACCCTCCCCTCATCCTGGTCTGCTTCGACCGGTCCAGCCTGACGCTGGACGCGATCCACCAGCACGGCGCGTTCGTGGTGAACGTGCTGTCCGCGCCGCAGCAGGAGCTGTCGGCCAACTTCGCCCGCCGGGGGGTGTCCGCGGCCTGGGACGGCGTCGAGCACCAGCCCGGCCCGACCGGCAGCCCGCGCCTGGCGGGCACGCTGGCCGCACTGGAGTGCACGGTGGAACACAGCCTGCCGGGCGGCGACCACGAGATCATCGTGGGCCGGGTCCAGTACGCGGAGACGTCCGGTGACGGCGGCGCCCCGCTGCTGTTCTGGCGCGGTTCCTATCTGTCGCTGGAGGGCGACGACCCGGAGGAGTGAGGCCGGGCCCCGGAGGGGTGGCGCCGGTGAGGTCAGGAGGCGGGCACGGCCAGCAGGCGCGGCCAGTCCAGCCGGGCCACCATCAGCGCGATGTCGTCGCCGTGCCGGGTCGGCCGCTGCGGGCTGGCCAGCAGCCGGTCGGCCAGCGGCTCGGGCTCGTCGGCCAGGCCGTCGCCGAGCACGCCGAGCAGGGCCCGCACGTTGCAGCCGGGGTCGGCGCCGTCGTCGTCCAGCAGCCCGTCGGTGGCCAGGACCAGCACCGAGCCCGGGGGCATGGGCAGCGTGACCGTGGTGTACCTCTCGTCCGCGTTCACGCCCAGCAGCAGGTCGGTGCCGTGTTCGAGCAGGACCGGCGATCCGCCCGGTGTGGCCAGGGCCGGCCCGGGGTGACCGGCCCGGCACATCTCCAGCTCGCCGCGAGCCGGGTCGATGATCACGAAGCAGCAGGTCGCGAACATGGCCAGGTCGACGTCGGTGTTGAGATCAGCCAGCCAGCGGTTGGCCCGGGTCATCACCTCAGCCGGCCCCTGCTCCTCCCGGGCGTAGGCCTGGACCACCGTCCGGAGCCGCCCCATCAGGGACGCGGCGATCGGGTTGTGCCCCTGCACGTCCCCGATGACCAGGGCGACCCGGCCGTCGGCGAGGTCGATGGCGTCGTAGAAGTCCCCGCCGATCTCCAGGCCGGTGGTCACCGGCCGGTACCGGGCCGCGATCGTCACCCCGGGCGCGGACAGCTGCCCGCGGGGCAGCAGCCCGCGCTGCAGGTCACGGGCGAGCTCATGCTCGGACTCCTGCATGCGGGCCCGCTGTAGCGACTGGGCCAGCAGCCCGGCCGCCGCCACCAGCAGGGCCCGCTCCTGGGCCTCGAAGTCGCGGACGGAGGCGAACCCCATCAGGCAGACGACCAGCAGGTCGTTGCCCACCGGGACCGGCACCACGGCCCAGGCCCGCTGAGCGGACTTGCGGGTGAGCGCGGCCAGCCGCGGGTAGTAGCGAGCGAGCTGGGAGGCCGACCGGATGAACAGCGGCTGCCCGGTGGCGAACACGTCGGCCGTCGGCGACCCGGACGGCGATCCGAGCGCGGTGGCGACCCCCGAGGCAAACCCGTACGTGGCCACCGCCTCCCGGCGGCCGCCCTGGTCCGCCACGATGATCAGGCTGTTCGCGCCGTAGGTGGCCAGCCCGGTCCGGGCCGCGGCGGTGATGTCCCCGACGCTCACCGCCAGGGCCAGCGCCGCGGTGAACTCCTGGGTCAGCGCGGTGCGCTCGGCGCCTTCGTGCAGCCGGCGCCGCTCGGCCTCCCGGCTGGCCCAGATCGTGGTGGCGTCCATGACGAACCCGGTCATCCGGCCGGGCAGGCCGTCGGGGCCGGGCACCACCCGGCCGCGCGCTTCCATCGAGCGCACGGTGCCGCCGGCGTCCAGCACCCGGTATTCGACCTGGTAGGTGCCGCAGGCGCTGGCTAGCTCGCGGATGGCCGCGACCAGGCCCGGTGCGTCCTCCTCCGGTACGCGGTCCAGTAGCTCCGCCAGCGTGGCCGGCCCGTCGCCGGGCAGGCCGTGCAGCCGGCGGGTGCCCGGCTCGAGCGTCACCTCGCCGGAGGCCAGGTCCCAGCTGAAGAACCCGGCCTCGACGGCCGAGACCCGCGGCGGGTGGTTCGACCACACCACCCCGTCCTTTGGTTCTTCGGTTTCGGGCGGGCCACCCTGCGGGGGGACGGTCAGCCCGCTCCACACCACATCGGGCACAGGCTCTTCCGCAGTCGGGCTCACCAGCGGCCCGCTCGCCTGTTGTCGTGCCGGCTGACCCAGCTCAATGACGTACACCTAGCCCCTCCCCCACCGATGGCCTGCGTTCCCCTCCGCACCACCAGCTATACCGAAAAACGGGCCATGCCGACCCGCCGGGTATCGCGAACGGCATGAGCATAGCGCCGAACCGGCAGGCATTGTGTGCAAAAAACCAGGTCAGAGGTGACCCGACACAGTTGTACGGGATGCCTCAATGGGCCGGGATAGCCGTATTTCCGCTGGTCGGCCGAGTGTGGCTTTTCTCCGTTTTAACCAGGGGCGGGCGCGTTGTCTCGCCTTGTCAGGGCAGGACAATGGTGTTTTATCCCCCGGCCCGAGTTATTAGGGCCGGTTTTATCGCGGTTCTTTCGCGAGGTTGGCCACCGGGGAAACGGCGAGCCCGGGGCCGGCCGTCTCCGGGTCCGCAACCGGGGCTGTGGCCGGGGCCGTGGCCGCCGCTGTGGCCGGGGCCCCGGTCGAGGGCGCGCCCGCGGGCGGGCGGCGGAGGAGGACGGCGGCGACCGCCCCGATTCCGCCGATCGCGGCAATCACCCACCAGCCGTGCCGGAAGGCGTCCAGGCGGCCGACAGATGTGTCCGGGGCGCCGAGCACGGCGACCAGGATGGCGACCCCGATGGCCATGCCGACCTGGCGGACCATGTTCACCACGCCGGAGCCACTGGCGAAGCTGGGCGCGGGCAGCGAGGCCGCCGCGGTGGCCATGAGGGTGGGCAGGGTGAGCCCCACGCCCACCCCGGTGAGCAGCATGCCGCCGAGCATCCCGTCCACATAGCTCGGTTGCAGGCCGATGGCCAGCGCCCACCAGGCAACGCCCGCGGCCAGCACCGCCGATCCGGCCGCCACCACCACGGCCGGGCCGAAACGCGCGATCAGCCGGCCCGCGACCAGGAACGAGAACAACGGGACCATGAGCGGGCCCGGCGCCACGGCCAGCCCGGTTTGCAGCGCCGACCAGCCCCAGTCGTCCTGGGCCCACAGCACGATCGACAGCAGCATGGCGCCGAACGACATCGAGAACAGCAGCATCACGGTGACCGCGCCGGTGAAGCTGCGCGCCCGGAACAGGGCCGGATCGACCAGCGGGTTGCTGGACCGCAGGCAGTGCAGCACGAACGAGGCCACCAGCACCGCGGCGGCGGCCAGCACCAGCACCGTGCGGGCCGACGACCAGCCCCAGTCGCCGCCCTCGACCAGGCCGAGGCTGAGCGCTCCCACCCCGGTGGTGACCAGGACGGCCCCCAGCGCGTCCGGCCGTGGCACCGGATGGCCGGGCGCGTCCGGCAGCCGGAACCAGCCAACCACCAGCGCCGCCAGTCCGATCGGCACGTTGACCAGGAACACCCAGCGCCAGCTGACCGCGACCAGCAGGCCGCCGATGACCGGCCCGAGCGCGGCGGCCATGCCCCCGGTGGCGGTCCAGGTCCGGACCGCGCCGCTGCGCCGGTCCGGCGAAAAGCTGGCCAGCACCAGGCTGAGCGAAGTGGGCGTGAGCAGGGCCGCGCCGGCCGCCTGTACCAGCCGGAACGCGATCAGCATGGCCACGCTGGTGGCCGCGCCGCAGGCCGCGGAGGCGGCGGTGAACACGGCCACCCCGAGCAGGAACCCGTACTTGCGCCGGTGCCGGTCGGCCAGCCGGCCCATCAGCACGAGCAGTGAGGCGTAGACGATCGCGTAGCCGTTGAGCACCCAGGACAGGTCGCCCAGGCTGGGGCTGCCCAGGTCCCGCGCGATGGCGGGCAGGGCCACGTTGACGATGAAAAGGTCCAGGCTGGCCAGCACGACGCCGGCACAGACGATGATCAGGACCTCACCCGGCCGGCCGCGCCCCCGGGACCCCTGACTCTGCTTTGCCATAGCTAGACCGTACGGGCTGGCTTAGGTAAGCACAAGTCAGCTACGGAAACCGGGGCGGCCCAGCCGCTCAGGCGGCCCGGCGGTTGCGGATCTGGCGCTTGATCCGGGCCAGCATGGCGGCCATGCCCCGCAGCCGCAGCGGGCTGACCAGGTCGGTCAGGCCGAGCTGGCTGGTGAATTCGGACGGGGTGGCCAGCACCTCGTCGGCGTTCAGTCCGTCCAGGCCGGTCTGCAGGATGCCGGCGAAGCCGCGGGTGGTCGGCGCCTCCGGCGGGGCGTCGAAGAACAGGTGCACGGTGTCGTCCGGGGCCACCTCCACCGCCAGGAACAGCGGCGACTGGCACTCCGGGACCTGCTCCAGCAGGTCCCGGTGGCCGGCGTACCGCTCCGGCAGCGGCGGCAGGTCGTCGGAGAACTCCAGCAGCAGCTGCAGCCGCTGCTGGCCGGGCAGCGCGTTGAAGTCCTCGACGATCTCGGCCAGCCGCGGGTTGAGCGTGTCGGTGGTCACGGCTGGGCGCCGCGGGTGATGGGGACGCGGACGCTGTTGCCCCACTCGGTCCAGGATCCGTCGTAGTTACGGACCTGAGGGAAGCCGAGCAGGTGGGTGAGCACGAACCAGGTGTGGCTGGACCGCTCGCCGATCCGGCAGTAGACGATCACGTCGTCGGCGGAGTCCAGGCCGGCCTCGCCGCCGTAGATGTCCTCGAGCTCCTTGCGGCCGCGGAACGTGCCGTCCTCCGCCGCGGCCCGGGCCCACGGGACGTTACGGGCGCCGGGGATGTGCCCGCCGCGCACCGCGCCTTCCTGCGGGTAGTCCGGCATGTGCAGCAGCTCACCGCTGTACTCCCCGGGCGAGCGGACGTCGATCATCGGCTGGCCCAGGTGGTCCACGACCTGCTCGCGGAACGCGCGGACGCCGCTGTCGTCCCGCTCGACCACCGGGTAGTCGGTGCGCGGGCGGTCCGGGGCGTCCTTGGTCAGCGGGCGCTCCTCGGCTATCCACTTGGCCCGGCCGCCGTCGAGCAGGCGTACGTCGGGGTGGCCGAACAGGGTGGCGACCCAGAGCGCGTACGCGGCCCACCAGTTGTTCCGGTCGCCGTACAGCACCAGCGTGGTGTCGCGGGAGATGCCCTTGGCCGACATCAGAGCGGCGAAGCCCTGGCCGTCCACGTAGTCGCGGGTGTCCGGGTCGTTCAGCTCGGTGTGCCAGTCCAGCTTGACCGCGCCGGGAATGTGGCCGGTCTCGTAGAGCAGCACGTCCTCGTCGGACTCGGCTACGACCAGGCCGGGGTCGTCGAGGTGCGCGGCCAGCCAGTCGGTCGATACGAGCTTTTCCGGGTGAGCGTAATCGCCGAACTTGGCCGCGTCATCGTTGGGCAGGGCCATGCTTCCTCATCTCCTCCGGCAGGCGAACTTCTCGCAGGCACAGTAACGCGCAGGCCTGCCGGGCCCTTCCCCGGGACCGATCCGGACCTTCCCCCAGGATGGAATTTGGGCGGCCTGGGCGCGTTATATAGCGGCATGAGCACAGTTGAACTGACGAAGGACACCTTCGAGGAAACCGTTACCCAGCCCGGCATCACGCTGGTCGACTGGTGGGCCGAATGGTGCGGGCCGTGCAAGCAGTTCGGGCCGGTGTTCCAGGCCGCGAGCGAGGAGCACCAGGACGTCCGTTTCGGCAAGATCGACACCGAGGACCAGCAGGAGCTGGCCGCGGCCGCGCGGATCACCTCGATCCCGACGCTGATGGCGTTCCGCGACGGCATCCTGGTCTTCTCCCAGCCCGGTGCGCTGCCCGCCCCCGCGCTCGAGCAGGTCATCAAGGCCGTCCAGGACCTGGACATGGACGACGTCCGGGCTGAGGTGGCCAAGCAGCAAGCCGGGAGCACGAGCGCGGACTCCAGCACCGCCGAGTAAGTTCCCGACCGTCGTTGACACCCTCGGCCGCTGGTGTGATCGTGCTAACCAGCCAGTAACAAGCTGTGGTAGCCCACCAGGACGAGGGAACGACGTCGATGCCTCAGACCAGCCTGCCCGCAGGGCGCAGTTACGCCTCCGGCACCTACCCGGTGGCTCTCCTCGGCGACACGATCGGGGATAACTTCGACGCCGCGGCGAGCAGGTTCGCTGACCGGGAAGCGCTGGTCGACGTGGCGGCCGGCCGCCGGTGGAGTTACCGCGAGCTGGCTGCTGACGTGGACGCGCTGGCCCGCGGGCTGCTCGGCCGCGAGATCGGCCTGGGCGACCGGGTCGGGATCTGGGCGCCTAACTGCGCCGAGTGGACGCTGACCCAGTACGCCACGGCCAAGATCGGCGCGATCCTGGTCAACATCAACCCCGCGTACGGAGCCCGGGAACTGGCGTACGTGCTACGCCAGTCCGGGGTCCGGCTGCTGATCGCGGCCAGGGCCCACCGCTCGTCCGACTACGCGGCGATGATCGACGAGGTCCGCCCGTCCTGCCCGGACCTGGAGCAGGTCGTCCTGCTCGGCAGCGCCGAATGGGACGAGGTGGCCAGCGCCGAGCGCGGCGCCGATCCGGCCGCGCTGGCCGCGATCAGCGCCACGCTGAGCGCGGACGACCCGATCAACGTCCAGTACACCTCGGGCACCACGGGATTCCCCAAGGGCGCGACGCTGTCCCACCACAACATCCTCAACAACGGGTTTTTCGTGGGCGAGCTGTGCCAGTACACCGAGGCCGACCGGATCTGCATCCCGGTGCCCTTCTACCACTGCTTCGGCATGGTCATGGGCAACCTGGCCGCCACCAGCCACGGCGCCTGCATGGTCATCCCCGCGCCGGCCTTCGACCCGGCGGCCACGCTCAGCGCGGTCGCGGCCGAGCGCTGCACCTCGCTCTACGGCGTGCCGACGATGTTCATCGCCGAACTGGCCCTGCCCGGCTTCGCCGATTACGACCTGACCAGCCTGCGCACCGGCATCATGGCCGGCTCCCCCTGCCCGGTCGAGGTGATGAAGCAGGTCGTGGAGCGGATGCACATGGACGAGGTGAGCATCTGCTACGGCATGACCGAGACCTCGCCGGTGTCGACCCAGACCCGCGCGGACGACTCGATCGACCGCCGGGTGTCCACCGTGGGCCGGGTGGGTCCGCACCTGGAGGTCAAGATCGTCGACCCGGAGACCGGGCGGACCGTACCGCGCGGCGAGCCGGGCGAACTGTGCACCCGCGGCTACTCGGTCATGCTCGGCTACTGGGAGGAGCCGGACAAGACGGCCGAGGCCATCGACGCGGCCCGCTGGATGCACACCGGCGACCTGGGCGTGATGGATGACGAGGGCTACGTGAACATCACCGGCCGGATCAAGGACATGGTGATCCGGGGCGGGGAGAACATCTACCCACGCGAGGTCGAAGAGCTGCTGTACACCCACCCGGACGTGCTGGACGCCCAGGTCATCGGGGTGCCGGACGAGAAGTACGGCGAAGAGCTGATGGTGTGGGTACGGATGCGCGACGGCGCCGACCCGCTCACGATCGACGCGGTGCGCGAGTTCTGCACCGGCCAGATCGCCCGGTACAAGATCCCCCGGTACGTGCACGTGACCGAGGAGTTCCCGATGACCGTGACCGGGAAGATCCGCAAGATCGAGATGCGCGAGAAGTCGATCGGCCTGCTGGGTCTGGAGGACGCGGCCGAGGCCAAGCACGCCTAGGGCGCGCGGCCCGCACCAATCGGGACGGGGCGGGGGGCAGGCGCCGAGTGATTACCCTTGCGGACGCCGCCGAAGAATAGGGCCGCAACCAGCAAGATTGCGATCAGGATCAGGATCCACAACAGGCAGCCACCCAGGCGCGGCCGGAATGGCCGTTCGCGCCCTGTCTTGCGGTTCACTCGCCAGGCCATCCGGAACATATCTCGGTTATGCCCGGGCATAGTCAAATATGCACTGACCGAGAAAAGGAACTGCCGAGATGGCGTGAGGTATCTAATGACCGGATCTTCCCGCGATGCGACCGACGCAGGACCCCGGGAACAGACCACCGTGGTCCTGCAGAAACGTGGCTCCCTGCTCGGCCGGCTGGGCGCGATCGTCGGCGTGATCGCCGGACTGGTGGTGCTGGCGCTGGTCCTGTCGGCCGTGCACCTGCTGCCGCAGCTGCGGAACCCGTTCGCCGAGACCACCACCGACCGCAGCCAGCCGGTGGTGCTGAAATCAATCAGCCAGCTCAGCCGCTATGAGGCGGCCACGGGCTCGTTCGAAGTCGTGGTCGACCTGCAGAGCCATTCTTTCCTGCCGTCGTTCATCGAAGGCAACGACACGTTGTTTGTCGGCCAGGGCAGCGATATCGCCTACGTGGACTTTTCCCAGCTGAAAGGCCAGGCCATTTCCGTTTCCGCGGACCGGACCGCGGTCACCGTGAAACTGCCCAAGGCCCAGCTGGAGCCCGCCGTGCTGAACGTGCACCAGTCCTACGTGTACGCCCAGCAGGAAGGCGTGGCCAACCGGATCGGGAACTTCTTCTCCGGCAACCCGAACAACCAGCAGAAGGTCTACGAGGCCGCGCAGACCAAGATCCAGAATGCGGCCAAGAGCAGCCCGCTGGTCTCCCAGGCTCAGAAGAACACCCAGTCCATGCTGACCGGCATGCTCAAGTCGCTGGGCTTCCAGCAGGTCACGGTCACGTTCGGGTCGAACTAGCCCGGCGGGCTACTCCGGCTGGCTCGGCGGATACGGGGTGATGGCCACGGTGATGTTGTCCAGGCCGCCCGCTTCCACCGCGTACCGGACCAGCGCCGCCGACGCGACGTCCGGCTCGGTCATCGCGCCGGGCAGCGCGATGACGGCCATCTTGGCCCCGTCGGGGTCGTAGTTCCAGAGGCCGTCCGAGCAGAGCATCAGCGCGCCCGGGCCGGGCGGGGTGAACTGCCCGACGTGCGGGTAGGCCTCGCGGGCCCCGACGCCGATCCAGCGGGTGACCACGTGAGCCTGCGGCGATTCCAGCGCCTCGGACTCGTGCAGCAGGCCCTGGGCCACCATCTCCTCGGCTAGCGAGTCGTCCCGGGTCAGCAGGTGCGCCTCGGGATCGGGGGTGGAGTCCAGCCAGTAGGCACGGCTGTCCCCCATCCAGCACAAGGTGATCGTGTCCCCGGCGATGACCGCGGACACATAGGTGGCGGCCGGGGTGTCGTCGGACTCGCTGGCCAGCTCGTCCACCGCCGCCCGGGCCGCGGCTACGGCCTGCTCGGCGCTCTCGGCCGGGTCGACCCCGGCCTGCGCGGCGGCGGCCAGCGTCTGCACCGCGGCGCCGGCCGCGGCCAGTGAGGCCTCGTCCGGGCGGTCCGCGCTGGACACGCCGTCACAGACCACCGAGATCACCACTGGGCCGTCGGTGGTATCCACCGTGGCCAGCGCGACCGCATCCTCGTTCCGCTCGTGCCGGAGGCCGCGGTCACTAGCCGCCGCCACCAGCCCGAGGCCAATCTCTTCATGGTCGCGCCCGGCCGGGGGCTCCCCGGCGGCACCGTCGCTCACGACGATCGCATTCATGACCATGGCCATCGCAGATTCACCATGTGTCGACTCCCGTCTGTACCAGCGACATGCCCATTCTGGCCTAGCCAGCCAGGGCACGATCCCATAAATGGCAATTGTCCGGGAGGGCGACCCCCCTGGACCCCCTGATGCCCGCGGCGGTAACTGCCGCAGGACCGGCCGCTCGCCCGGGCACAAGGCCCGGGGCTCGCTAGGCCGGATAGATCGCCTCGCCGTAATCCGCACCCGGTGGGGGTTAGAGCGGCTCGCCTGATCCCACGTGGGGTGGTGGATAAGTTGCCTCACCGTAGCCTCCCACCCGGGCATTTTGGAACCCTCCGCTACTTTTGCCTCTACTTCCAGTGGTCGAGGGGCAGGGGTCCGCGGTTCAGCACCGTCCTTATCGCGAAGTTGCTCTGGGCGCTGACGACCTGAGGGATGGCCAGGATCTGGCCCAGCAGGAGCTGCTCGTAGGCGGCCAGGTCGGGCACGACGACCTCGACGAAGAAGTCGGCCGTACCGGAGATCAGGTAGCAGGCGACCACGGCCGGAATGGCGGTCAGCGCCGCCTCCAGCTGGGCCGACGTCTCCTGGGAGTGGCTTTCCACCTTGAGCTCGATGAACACCGTCAGGCCCAGCCCGGCCCGCACCCGGTCGACCTCGGCCCGGTAGCCGGCGATGATCCCGCTCGACTCCAGGGCCTTGACCCGGCGCAGGCAGGCCGACGGGGACAGCGAGACGGCCTCGGCCAGGTCCACGTTGGGCAGCCGCCCGTCGACCTGGAGCCGACTTACGATGGCACGATCAACTCGGTCTGCGTGATGCTGGGCAACGTTCGACCTCATTAAATAATATTAATGGCACGATGTTGCGTGGGAACACTGATCCGGCGCTGAACTTGCCATCGCGTGCCGCGGCTTTTCTGTCACCCTGACGGCATGCTCCGCACCAGACCTGTTACGGGGATCGACCAGCCCGTTACCCAGCCGGCCGGGCCGGTTCCGCTGTCGGTGTTCCGCGGCACCGCACTGTACGTGGGCGCGCTGCTCGGGCCGGGTCTGCTGCTGTTGCCGGGGCTGGCCGCCCGGGCCGCCGGGCCCGCCTCGATCCTGGCCTGGGCTGGCCTGCTGGTGGTGTCGGCACTGCTGGCGGTGGTGTTCGCCACGCTGGGGCGGGCTCACCCGGGCGCCCGCGGCGTGGCCGGGTACACCGCCGCCGGGCTCGGGCCGGCCGCCGGGCGGGTCGTGAGCTGGTGCTTCCTGGCCGGGGTGGTGGGCGGCGCGCCGGTGGTGTGCCTGATCGGCGCCAGCTACGTGACCGGGGTGACCGGGGGCGGCCTGCTGGCCCGGTGCATGGTCGGGGCCGCGCTGCTGCTGGTCGCGCTGGCGCTGACGCTGGGTGGCATGCGGGCCAGCAGTACAGCTCAGCTGGTCCTGGTCACGCTGCTGATCGTGATCATCGCCGTGGCCGTGGCCGGGTCGGCACCGGCCGCCCGGGCCAGTCACTGGACACCGTTCGCCCCGCACGGCTGGGGCGCGATCGGGCGGGCCGCGGCCGTCCTCATGCTCTCGTTCGCAGGCTGGGAGGCGGTGGCCCCGCTGACGGCCCGGTTCCGCGACCCGGGCCGGCAGCTGCCCCGGGTCATCGGGGCGGCGTTCGGCGTGACCGCCGTGCTCTACCTGGCGCTGGCCGTGACCACCATCGCCGTGCTGGGCCCGGCCGCGGCCACCGACGTACCGCTGGCCGACCTGCTGGTCCGGGCGGCGGGCGAGACCGGCCGGGTGGCCGCGGCGGTGGCGGCGGTGGTGCTCACCCTGGGCACGGTCAACGCCTATCTGTCCGGGGCGGCCGCCCTGGCCCGGCAGCTGGCCGGTGGGGCTGCTGAGCCGGGTGGGGCCGCTGGGGCTGGGGCTACTGGGGCTACTGGGGCGGATGAGCTGAGTGAGTCGGGTGGGGCGGGTGAGCCGCAGGGCGGGCGGGCCGGCACGTGGCCGTTCCTGGCCGCCAGCGCGCTGGCCGGGCTGATCGTGATCGGCCTGTACGCGGCGGGGCTGGTCGGCACCACCCAGCTGATCGGGCTGCCGACCACGCTGTTCCTGGTGGTGTACCTGGGCTGCACGGTGTCGGCGGCGCGGACGTTGCGGGGAGGGACGCGCGTGGCCGCGGTGGCCTCAGCGCTGGCGGTGCTGGTGGTGCTGGCGTTCTGCGGCTGGCCGTTGGCCGTGGCGGCCGCGGTGACCGGCGCAGCGGTGGTGACCCGCCACCGGGCCAGGCCGGCGGGCGCGTCGTGACCGGCGGGCGGGTCAGGCGGCCCGGTCGTGACCGGCGGGCGGGTCAGGCGTCGTGCTCCTTCTGGTCACCAGACCACTCGGTGTGGAAGGTGCCGTCCTGGTCAACCCGGCGGTAGGTGTGCGCGCCGAAGTAGTCGCGCAGCCCCTGGATGAGCGCGGCGGGCAGGCGCCCGGCCCGCAGGCCGTCGTAGTAGGCCAGCGAGGAGGAGAACGCGGGCGACGGGATGCCGGCCGCGGCGGCCTGGCCTACCACCCGGCGCCAGCTGTCCACCCCGTTGCGCACCGCGTCGGCGAAGTACGGCGCGACCAGCAGGCTGGTCAGGGCCGGGGTTTCGTCATAGGCCTCGCGGATGCGGTCCAGGAAGCGGGCCCGGATGATGCAGCCGCCGCGCCAGATGGTGGCCATCGCGCCGCGGTCGATGTCCCAGTCGTACTCGTCGCTGCCCGCCGCGATCTGGTCGAAGCCCTGGGCGTACGCGACGACCTTGGAGGCGTACAGGGCCCGGCGCACGTCCTCGATGAACGCGTCCCGGTCCGGGATGTCGAGCGCGTTGCGGTCGGTGCCGAACGCCTCGCGGGCCGCCTCGCGCTGGTCGGCGTGGCCGGACAGCGACCGCGCGAACGTGGCCTCGGCGATGCCGGTGATCGGGATGCCCAGGTCCAGCGCGCTCTGCACGGTCCAGCGGCCGGTGCCCTTCTGCTCGGCCTGGTCCAGCACCACGTCCACGAACGGCTTTCCGGTCTCCGCGTCGGTGTGGAGGAGCACCTCGGCGGTGATCTGGATCAGGTAGGAGTCCAGGTCGCCATCGTTCCAGGTGCGGAAGATCTCCCCAATCTCGGCCGGGGTGGCGCCCAGCCCGGCGCGCAGCAGGTCGTAGGCCTCGGCGATGAGCTGCATGTCGGCGTACTCGATGCCGTTGTGCACCATCTTCACGAAGTGCCCGGCCCCGTCCGGCCCGACGTGGACGCAGCACGGCGTGCCGTCGACCACGGCCGCGATCGACTCCAGGATCGGGCCGAGCTTCTCGTAGGCCTCCTTGGACCCGCCGGGCATGATGCTGGGCCCGTTGAGGGCGCCTTCCTCTCCCCCGGACACGCCGCAGCCCACGAAGTTCAGGCCGTGTTCGCGCAGCGCGTGCTCGCGCCGCCGGGTGTCCACGAAGTGCGCGTTGCCGCAGTCGACCACGATGTCGCCCTCGTCCAGCAGCGGGACGAGCTCGTCAATCACCGCGTCGGTGGCCGGGCCAGCCTGGACCATGACGATGATGGCCCGGGGCCGTTCCAGGCTGGCTACGAAGTCCGCCACCGACTCACTGGGCAGGAACGTGCCCTCGTCGCCATGGTCCTTGACCAGGCTCCGGGTCCGTTCCGGCGACCGGTTGTGCAGCGCGACCGTGTGGCCGTGGCGGGCCAGGTTCCGGGCCAGGTTGCGGCCCATCACGGCCAGGCCGGTGACGCCGATGTCGGCCTGCTTGCTGCCTTCGTGGCTGCCTTCGTGGCCGGCTTCGTGGCTGGCTTCGCTCATTGGTCACTCCCGGGTCGGGGATGGTCCGCATCCTTAAAACGACCTTAACGCGTGGCGGCCAGCCTCCCGTTGGTGGGGAAGCTGGCCGCCGGCCATGACCGTGTCGGGGTCACAGACCCTGCCTGAGGTGCCTGGGGTTGCCAGGGCCTAGGGCAGGGACCACTGCTGGTTGGCGCCGCCGGTGCAGTCCCAGATCTCGAGCTGCGTGCCGGGGGTCGTCGACCAGCCCGTGTCGTCGAGACACTTGCTGGATTGCGGGTTGTACAGCTCGCCGTTGGACTCGGGGATGAAGACCTGCGCGCCGGTGCTGTTGCAGTCGTACAGGTCCACCGAGGCCCCGTCGGCGGTCCCGCCGCCGTTGATATCCAGGCACTTCCCGAGGGCGTGCAGCGTGCTGCCGGCCTGGACCACCGACCACTGCTGGGCGTTGGTCCCGTTGCAGGTGTAGACCTGTACCGGAGTGAAGTCGGCCGGGTTCGCGGCGCGGACGTCGACGCACAGGCCGCCGTACCCGACGATCGGGCCGGTCCCGCTGGCGCCGGTGCCGCCACCTCCGCCACCGCCACCTCCGCCGCCTCCGCCGGAGCTGCTGCCCGAGGTGGTGTAGGCCGCGACGTACTGCACGCTCATCGTGCCGCCCGACGTGGTGGAACTGCTGGGCGACGTGCAGTTGCAGACGCCGTTCGGGTATCCACCGCCCATGGCCAGGTCGAAGATGATCGACATGTTGTGGTCGAAGGCGGCCTGCCAGGTAGCGGTGCCGACCTGGCTCTCGGACACGGAGAAGTACTGGTTCCCGTCCAGGTAGAACGTGATCGACTCGTCCGAGGCGTTGGTGCGGTTCTCGATCATCGTGTACGTGTGGTAGCCGGTCTGGCAGCCGGAGCAGGCCCGCAGGCCGCTGCCGATGCCGTTCGTCTCGTTACACGGGCCGCCCGGGTCCACCCCGCAGTGCACGGTGCCGGAGAGTTCGGACAGGGCGTTGACATCCTCCATGATGTCGATCTCGCCGTTTTCCGGCCACTGGCCCGGGCCGAGCATCCAGAACGCCGGCCAGTAGCCGAGGCCGTTGCCCGGGTTGGGCTGCTCGATCGAGGCGGTGACCTCAAGCTGGCCGCCGGCCGGTGCGCCGACGTTGGCCGAGCTGGTCTGGATCCGCCCCGAGGTCCAGTTGCTGCCGGAGCCGTTGGCGGTGATGTCCAGGTCGCCGTTCCCGTCCAGGTGGACGTTGCTGGTCGAGTTGGTCATGGTCTCGATCTCGCCGGTGCCGAAGTTCGAACCGGGGCCAGTGTCGTAGATCCAGTTGCTGTCCGCGCCGGATCCGGACGACCCGTTGAAGTCGTCGCTGAACTGGGTGGTCCAGCCGGACGGCGGTGCCGGGACGTCCGTCGCCGACGCCCGGGTCTGGGCGTTGGCGGGGATGGTGGTGGCCGTGTTGGCCGTCTGGGCCGTGGTGGCGGCGGTGGCCGTCTGGGCTGTGGTGGCCGTGGTGGCGGTCTGGGCTGTGGTGGCCGTGGTGTGGGCTGGGGCGGCGACGGCGCCGGACGCAGCCGGGGCGGTCAGCGCGAACACGGGCAGCGCGGCCGCGGCCACGGTAATAGCCGTGCGCCGGGCGATGCGAACGGTGCGCGCGGCCCGGGCGGTGCGTGTCGCGCGGCCGGATTGGGCCCTGGTTGAGGCACCGGCGGAGCGGGTGGTCCGTGTGGTGCGTGTGGTGCGTGTGCCGGGCGGGGCGAGGTCATCGACACCGGGAGCGAAGTGGCTGGTCAGCGGGTCCAGCCCTGCGCGGTCGGTGCGGATGAGGTGCCTAGGTTGTGGTCGTTCCCCCCGTACTAGTCGTAGCCAGCCAATCATCGGCGCCCACTTTCTCGGTATTTAAAAGGAAAGTTTCCTATTGGGCGCTACTGAACGTATCGCCCGGCGCATGTGTCGTCAATAGATCAGTTCTGTTTTTACAGAGCCTGAATTAACAGAGTCCGTAACACTTTCGTGAGAACTCTCGACAGATACCGACAGGTTGAGGCGCGTGGGGTTGGTGGGACGGCCGCGTCGGCTGGGACGAGGACCAGGCGGGCGGAGCCCAGGCAGGCGGAGCCCAGGCAGGCGGGGTGCCTGGGACGGTGGGGCGCCCAGGTCGGGGGCGGGGGCGGGGAACTCGGGCCAGGCGGGGAACTCGGGCCAGGGATCTAGCGGGCGGAGCTCGAGTCAGCCGGGTCGACGAGGCGGGCGGAGCTTAGGCCGGAGCGGCGGCGCTGGCCCCGGGAGTCACATGCGTAGCAGTGGTGTGGGCACTCCGGCTCACTGGTGCAGTTGCAGGGATTATCACTGCAACTGCTCCAGTGGAGGGGCGCGCCCAGGGCCGCCTCGGCTGCCGGGCGATCCGTGGGCACCAGCGGGCACACCAGCCGCTTGGGACACCTGCGGGCGCGGCGGGGGGGGCGGGTTTCGCTGTGGGCTCAAGCGGCGGGGAGTCCCGGTGGTGAAACACGTAATATCTTGTCAATCAGGAGCAGCTGACGTACAGTGCAGATATATCGAGACTGTATCTCAAGATCGACGGGTGGAGGAGCGCGATGACAGCGTTCGGATTCGGGGCGGAAGAGTTTGAGGATGGGCTGTCCGAGGCGGTTGACCGGGCTCGGGGCCTGCTGCGGAACCTGCACAACCTGGGGTCGGAGAGCGTGACGCGGCCGGCTGGGGGGCCGTTCGCGCACGAGCACCACGAACGCCACGAGCACCACGAGCATGCCGAGCCGCACGCGGCGGGGCGGGGCGCGCACTCGGAGCCGGGCCCGGGCGATGAGCCGGGTGAGCCGGGCGAAGGCGGCGGCTGGGGTGGCCCCTGGGGCGGCAGCTGGTCGACCGGGTTCTCCGGGAAGGACTGGGCCGGATTCTTCGGCGGGCCACGCGGCGGCTGGTGGCCGGGCGCGCCGGGGCCGGGGCCACGGCGCGGCTGGGGCGGACCCGGACGACCGGGTGGTCCCGGCGGGCGTGGGCCGGGTGGTCCCGGCGGGCCGCGGCGGCCCAAGGCTTCCCGCGGAGACGTGCGGGCCACGATCCTGGCGCTGCTCACCGAGGGACCTCGGACCGGCTACCAGATCATGTCCGACATCGAGGAGCGGAGCCGGGGCGCGTGGCGGCCCAGCCCGGGCGCGGTCTACCCGGCCCTGCAGCTGCTCGCGGACGAGGAGCTGATCATCGGGGACGAGGCCGGGGGCCGGCGCACCTACCGGCTGACCGAGGCGGGCCAGGAGTACGTGACGGCCAACCCGGAGATGGCTCGCGGCGCGTGGGAGTCGATGGCGGGCTCCGACGAGTTCGGGCCCGGCGACCTGCCCCGGCTGTTCGGCGAGGCGGCCCGGCTGGGCGCGGCCATCGCCCAGCTCGCACACGCGGGCACGCCGG
The DNA here is from genome assembly GCA_963833835.1 of uncultured Actinomycetes bacterium. GTDB lineage: Bacteria > Actinomycetota > Actinomycetes > Streptosporangiales > Streptosporangiaceae > Bog-532. The sequence goes on along the minus strand of CAWHZI010000016.1, from coordinate 930,313 downwards.
ACCAGATCCGGGCGGCCGAGCGGCTGATCAAGCGCACCCGGCGGGAAATGTACGAGGTCCTGGCGGGCGACGACGACACCGAGGACGAAGCCGACGCTGAGGACGAGGCCGGCAGCGCGCGCGAGTAGCCTGCGGCAAGAAGGAAGAGACGGGGACCGCGATGAACCTGAACGACCGGATACGAATTTCGGACAGCGACCGTGACCGCGCGGCGGCCCAGTTGCGTGACTACTACGCCGAAGGCCGGGCTGACCAACGAGGAACTGGACGAGCGGGTCACCGCCGCGCTGCAGGCGCAGACCGCGGGCGACCTGCGGCGGCTGATGGCCGACCTGCCCAGCCCGGTGCCGGCCGCCGGCGGGCCGGGGGCCCCGTCGTACGGAGCGCGGGCGTACGGGGCGCCGCCGTGGGCGGGCCGGAACCGGGGCCGCCGACGCGGGCCACGGCTGCTGCCGATCCTGCTGCTGCTCCTGGTAGCGGCGATCCTGCTGCCGGGTGGCTGGGTGTTCTTCGCCCTGCTGAAGGTGTTCCTGCTGTTCTGGCTGCTGGTGGCGGCGATCGGGATGATCGCGGGACTGGTGTTCCGGCACAAGGCGCGCCGGTTCTTCCGTGACCGGGCCGGTCAGTGGCAGGGCCAGAGCTGGGGCGGACCCGGCTGGCGCGGCTCGCAGTGGCGCGGTCCCCGCGACGGCTGGTGAACTCACCGCGCTCGCCAGGACCAGCGGGGGCACTGGGACTGGCGAGCGCTCGGGAAAGGCCCCGGTGCTGTGATGGCACCGGGGCCTTTGTTGTTGCCGGGCTTGGTGGGACTGGCTGGGGTGGTGGGACGCGCGCGGCGGTGCTGGTGGGTGGTCGAAGCCGCCGGCTGCGTGGGAGGCGGCCCGGCGTGGAAGGCGGGCCGACGCGGGAGGCGGGCCGACGCGGGAGGCGGGCCGGCTGGGAGGCGGGCCGGCTGGGAGGCGGGCCGGCTGGGAGGCGGGCCGGCTGGGAGGCGGGTCGGCTGGGAGGCGGGTCGGCTGGAGTGTCATCTTGCTGTTATCAGTGGGGCGAGCACGGCGCAGGCGTGGGGAAGGGGCAGGGTTGGGTAGGGGGTGAGAGTCAACGAGCGGAGGAACGCGGTGAGCGACGAGGGCCCGAAGATCCTGGACCTGCCGGTCGGCCTGGCGGCTGAGGCGGGGGCGACCCGGCGGGAGACGGACTCGATGGGGGCGATCGAGGTGCCGGCCGACCGCTACTGGGGGGCGCAGACGCAGCGGTCGCTGGTGCATTTTTCTATTGGGGACGACCGGATGCCGGTGGCGGTGTGCCGGGCGCTCGGGTACGTCAAGCAGGCCGCGGCCACGGTCAACGGGCAGGCGGGGCGGCTGCCCGGGTGGATGGCGGACCTGATCGGGCAGGTGGCCGGTGAGGTCATCGACGGGCGGCTGGATGAGCACTTCCCGTTGTTCGTGTGGCAGACCGGGTCCGGGACCCAGTCCAACATGAACGTCAACGAGGTCATCAGCAACCGGGCCATCCAGCTGACCGGCGGCGTGCTGGGCAGCAAGACGCCGGTCCATCCCAACGACCACGTCAACCTGGGCCAGTCGTCCAACGACACGTTCCCGGCCGCCATGCACATCGCGGCGGTGCAGGTCGTCCACCAGCGGCTGCAGCCCAGCGTTCAGGACCTGCAGCAGGCCATCGCGGCCAAGGCCATCCAGTGGCGGGACGTGGTCAAGACCGGCCGGACACACCTGCAGGACGCGGTGCCGCTGACCGTGGGCCAGGAGTGGTCCGGGTACGCCCACCAGCTGACCCAGGCCATCGAACGGCTCGGCGATTCGGTGGCCGGCCTGTACGAGCTGGCCATCGGGGGGACCGCGGTCGGCACCGGCCTGAACGCGCCGCCCGGGTTCGGGGACGCGGTCGCGGCCGAGATCGCCACGGCCACGGGAGAGCCGTTCCGGAGCGCGGACAACAAGTTCTCGGCGCTGGGCGGGCTGGACGCGATGGCGGGCGCCTCGGCCGGGCTGCGCGGGGTGGCGGTGCCGCTGATGAAGATCGCCAACGACCTGCGCTGGCTGGCGTCCGGGCCGCGCTGCGGGCTGGGTGAGCTGATCCTTCCGGACAACGAGCCGGGCAGCTCGATCATGCCGGGCAAGGTCAACCCGACGCAGTGCGAGGCCACGCTGATGGTGTGCGTGCAGGTCCTGGCGGAGGACAACGCGATCGCGATGGCCGCGTCGCAGGGCAACTTCGAGCTGAACACGATGCGCCCGGTGATCATCAGCAACTTCCTGCACTCGGCCACGATCCTGGCTGACGCCTGCGCGAAGCTGCGGGAGTTCTGCATCGAGGGCACCGAGCTGAACCGGAGCCAGATTGACGAAGACGTGGACCGGTCGCTGATGCTGGTCACCGCGCTGTCGCCGGTGCTGGGCTACGACAAGGCGGCCGAGATCGCGCACCGGGCCAGCCAGGAGGGCACCACGCTGCGGGAGGCCGCGGTGGACACGGGCGAGATCAGCGCGGAGGAGTTCGACCGCATCATGGACCCGTCCGCCATGGTCGGTGACCCCAGCCGACTCGTGATGTGAGTCGGGCTGGAGTGACTGAGGTGGCTGGTGGGGCGCGAGGCGTGGGCGTGAGACATGGATGCAAGGTAGTCGAACAAGATTTTGAAAAGGTCGCTATACTGGGCGTATGACCGTTGACTTCCAGGAATCGCTGCTGGACTTCTTGGACGAGCAACCCACGGAGGCGCGGCCCGGCTCGCTGGGCGCGGTGCGGCGGGCGCCGTTGACCCGCGGCGCGTGGGTGGACGTCCGGCCGGGCTGGCTGACCGGGGCCGCGGACCTGTTCGGGCAGCTGGTGGAGCAGGTGCCGTGGCGGGCGGAGAAGCGGCAGATGTACGACCGGGTGGTCGACGTGCCGCGGCTGCAGTGTTTCTACGGCGAGCAGGAGCTGCTGCCCGACCCGGCACTGGAGGCCTGCCGGTCGGCGCTGAGCGCGCACTACGGACGGGAGCTGGGTGAGCCGTTCGTGACCGCCGGGCTGTGCCTGTACCGGGACGGCCGGGACAGCGTGGCCTGGCACGGGGACACGATCGGACGCGGCGGCAGCGAGGACACCATGGTGGCGATCGTGTCGCTGGGGTCGCCGCGGGCCCTGATGCTGCGGCCCCGGGGCGGCGGCCAGGCCCGGCGGTACGAGCTGGGGCACGGGGACCTGATCGTGATGGGCGGCAGCTGCCAGCGGACCTGGGAGCACGCGGTGCCGAAGACGGCCCGGCCGGTGGGGCCGCGAATCAGTGTGCAGTTCCGGCCGCGGGACGTGCGCTAGCCGGACGTGGCGCCGCACGCGGGGCGCCTCGAGCGAGGCCCGCGTCAGGCGGCCGCGGCGCTGGAGATCTGGATCTGGCGCAGGAATTCGGCGTTGGTAGACGTCTGGCGGGTGCGTTCCAGCAGCAGTTCCAGGGCCTGCTGGGGCTCCAGGCCGGACAGGCCGCGGCGGAGCCGGGTGACGGCCTCGTACTCGTCCGGGGCCAGCAGCAGGTCATCGCGGCGGGTGCCCGAGGCGGCCACGTCGATCGCGGGGTAGAGGCGCTTCTCGGCCAGGTCGCGGCGGAGCCGCAGTTCCAGGTTGCCGGTGCCCTTGAACTCCTCGAAGAACACGTCGTCCATCCGGGAGCCGGTGTCGACCAGCGCGGTGGACAAGATGGTGAGCGAGCCGCCGCCTTCGACGTTGCGGGCGGCGCCCAGGAACGTACGCGGCGGCTGCAGGGCGGAGGTGGCCACACCGCCGGCCAGGATCCGGCTGCTGGACGGGGCAAGCAGGTTGTAAGCGCGGGCCAGCCGGGTGATGGAATCGAGCAGGACCACGACGTCCTGGCCGGTCTCGACCAGCCGCTTGGCCCGCTCGATGGCCAGTTCGGCCACCAGCACGTGGTCCTCGGGGCTGTGATCGAAGGTGGAGGAGATGACCTCACCGTCGATCGAGCGGCGCAGGTCGGTGACTTCCTCGGGCCGCTCGCCGACCAGCACCATCATCAGGTGCACGTCGGGGTTGCCCGCGCTGATGGCGTTGGCGACGGTCTTGAGCAGCAGGGTCTTGCCCGCCTTGGGCGGGGCCACGATCAGCCCGCGCTGACCCTTGCCTATCGGGGCGACCAGGTCGATGATCCGGGCCGCGGCCGCGGCCGAGCCGGCTTCGAGCCGGAGGCGCTCGTCGGCGTAGACCGGGGTGAGCTGGTCGAAGTGCGGGCGCCGGTAGGCAGGGGACGCGATGTCCGGTGACACTGCGCTGGCGGACACGGGGCTGGCGGACACGGGGACGCCGTTGATGGTGCCGACGGTGGCCAGGGCAGGATTTTTGGCCGGGCCGTTACGGGCGGGCCCGGTGCGGGCGGCCCCGGTGAGCTGGTCACCCCGGCGCAGGCCGTACTGCTTGATCAGGCCGGCCGGGACGGACACGTCGTCCGGGCTGGTGTGGAAGCCGGCGACGCGAACGAACGCACTCCCCCGGCTGGTAACGTCCAGCACGCCAGAAACGGGGCTCAGCGGGGCCTTTTCGGTGTCCGAGAGTGGCGGGGAATTCTGTTTTCTGGTCTGGGTTGCGGTGGTCATAATTTCTCTTTTCTAAAAGGATGTTAGGTGCGGAAACTGCCGACTGCGGGCAGCACGGAATGGCCATGCGGCGCACAGTGCGCCGACGGGCGGAGAAGGCGGAAAGCCAGACGGAGCAGGCAAAACACACCTGAGCGCTGATGAACTCGAATGTTGCTCTACGCCCAATGGGCGGAGCGGTCAAAGGAATCCGGCGGAGCTGGCGGTAAATGCCACAAGGCTCCACGCCTGTTTTGACTATATACCCGAACAGTGGTCATTGGTCAAACATTCCCGGGCCACCCGGACCGCACGTACCGGCCGGGTCCGGACGGGCGGGCCAGCGAGATCGCAGGTCACAGGTTCGCCAATCCGGCACGTCAGCGCTTCAACTGACGCTCCATACTTATAGAGGCATACTGCGTTATCGGATGTAGGGATTCCAAACATGGGCTTGCGGGGAAGCATCGCGATCGACCTGGGCACGGCGAGCACGCTCATCTGGGTTGTGGGCCGGGGCCTGGTGCTCGACGAGCCCTCCGCAATCGCCCTCGACGTGTCCACGGGCAAGGTCGCGGCGGTCGGCGAGCAGGCCGACGCCCTGGCCGGCAAGGAGCCGGAGGACATCGAGATCATCTACCCGCTGCGGGACGGCGTGATCGCCGACCTGAACGCGACCGCGCTGATGCTGAACGGGTTCCTCAAGCGGTCGTACCGGCACTCCGGGCCGCTACGGCCCCGGGCGCTGGTCTGCGTGCCCAGCCGGGCCACCTGGGTGGAGCGGCGTTCGGTGGCGGCGGCGCTGGAGGCGCGGCGGCCGCGGGCCCAGGTCAGGCTGGTGGACGAGCCGGTGGCGGCCGCGGCCGGTTCCGGGGTCGACCTGGCCAGCGGGGCCGGGGCGTTCGTGGTCGACCTGGGCGGCGGAACGACCGAGATCGCGGTGGTCTCGGGCGGCCGGGTGGTCCGGGCCCAGTCGCTGCGGGTGGCGGGCAACGCCATGGACGACGCGATCATGCACCTGGCGCGGACCGACCTGGGGCTGATCCTGGGCCGGAAGGCGGCGGGCACGCTGAAGATGGAGCTCGGCCTGACCGGCGGCGAGGTGGGCTGGGCCGAGGCTGTCGGCATCGACGCCGCGACGCGCACGCCCCGGGTGGAACGGGTGCCGGGCAAACTGGTCGCGACCGCGCTGGAGCACACGGTGGCGGCGATCATCTCCGCCATCGCGGAGACCCTGTCCGACATCCCGCCCGGCATCGCCGAGGACGTGGTGCGCGGCCGGATCCGCCTGGCGGGCGGCGGGGCCCTGCTGCCGGGCCTGGTGGCCCGGATCGAGTCGTCGGCCGACATCGGGGCCGTGGTGGTGGATGACCCGCTGCGCTGCGTCATCCGCGGTGCGGCCGAGATCCTCGAGCGCGGAGATAGCCTCGGCGTGGTCGGCCTGCCCAAGTGACGCCGGCCACCAGCGAGGGGAACGAGATGAAGCTAAGCGCCAGGAACAAGATCCCGGCCCGGGTCACGGGTATCAACTTCGGCGAGGCCACGGCCAACGTGGAGATGGACGCCTGCGGCACCCGGCTGGTCGCGTCGATCACGGTGGAAGCCGCACGCGAACTCGAGCTGAAGGAAGGCTCCGTGGTCACCGTGGTGGTCAAGGCGTCCGACCTGATCCTGGCGACCGACTGAGTTTCCGGGATTTAAGGGGCTCACTCCACGGTCAGGGTGTGCGCGACCGCGTTGCGGACCACGGCGGGCAGGTCGCCGGACTCGGCGAAGACGCGGCGCTGCTGGCTGGCCCCATTGCCCCGGGCCAGCAGGGTCTGCAGCAGGTCGGTGGTGATACCCGGGCGGTCGGTGGCGGCCTCGGCCTCGTCCAGCGCGCTGCCGATGTGCCGCAGCAGGGCCCGCAGCACGTTCTCGGCCGGCGCGGCCCGGCCGGTGACCGGGTGGATCAGCTGGTCCTCCAGCCCGGACCGGCTGGCCCGCCAGTAGGCCAGGTTCAGCGTCTCCAGCCGGACCGCGACCGGGGGCTTGCCCAGCCGCCAGTCGCGGGCCGCGGTCTCCACCAGCGCCCGGACCAGGGATGCCAGCAGCACCGCGTCGTTGACCCGCAGGCAGACGTCGGCCACCCGGACCTCCACCGTCGGGTAGTGCCGGGACAGCCGGACGTCGAAGTAGACCATGCCCTCGTCGATCAGCGTGCCCGTGCCCAGCATGGCGTCCACCGTGGCGTGGTAGGCCTCGGGCGTGCCGAACAGCTCGGTCGGCCCGGACGACGGCCAACGGCCCCACACCTGCCGCCGGTAGCTGTTGTAGCCGGTGTCGCGGCCGTGCCAGAACGGGGAGTTGCCCGTCAGCGCCAGCAGGGGCGGCAGCCAGGGCCTGATCCGGTCCAGCACGGCCACCCCCTCCTCCTCCGACTCGATGCTGACGTGAACGTGGCAGCCGCAGGTGAGCTGCTCCTGGGCCGTCATCGCGTACAGCTCGGTCATCCGCTCGTACCGGTCCTCGCGCGTGACCGAGGGCTCGATCGGCAGTGGCGAGGTGGCCAGGGCGGCCACTTCGGCCCCGATGCGGTGCGCGGCCTGGGCCGCGACGCTGCGCCGCTCGACCAGCTGGCCGACCAGCTCGTCCAGCGAGGAGCAGACCGAAGTGCCGGTCTCGATCTGCTCCCGCTGCATTTCGTGAACGGGCCGGTCGTCGGATAGTTCGTCGCTGGCCTGGACCGGCGCATCCCGGACCCCGACCCCGACGCTCATGGCGCCGCCCGGGGAGGTGACTGCGGGCACCGTGGACGGCCCGGATGAGCTGGCACTGGAGGGGGCGGGGGAATCGTCGTCGGTCTCGGGCCGGGTCACCAGGTCAGCCAGCGCAACAGGAACCCCGGTGTCCACGTCGACGAGCAGCAGCTCTTCCTCGACCCCAAAGGTCCGCATCGATCTCCTTCGTCGCCGGGCGAGCCGCAACCGCGGATCGCTGCCTGCGGTATCGCCGGTACCAACGTCCGGAAACATCGGGATTGACCCCGGCGGATGCGGGTAGGCCGACAGAGTGCGAGTAAGCTCGAATATACGTTCGAGAAAGGATTGACTATGAGCCACGGACCAGTGGAGAAGGACCCGGAGACCTGGACCACCGGTGACGAGCCGATGACCGGGCCGCAGGAGTCCTACCTGCACACCCTGGCACGCGAGGCCGACGAGGACGTACCCGAGGGTCTGTCCAAGGCGGAGGCCTCGGAGCTGATCGACCGGCTGCAGGACCTGAGCCAGCGCCTCAAGGAGGCCTGACCGCACCGGGTATACCCTTGCCTGTCTTAGGCAGCACTGTCTAGCAAGCACTGTCTAGCCAGCACTGTCTAGCAAGCACTGTCTAGCCAGCACTGTCTGGGCAGATCTAGGACACCCAACATCCCGGCACGAGGGAGATAACACCCGTTATGTCGCAGTCGTACGACGGGCCTGATGACCCGACGGGTCTCGATCAGGCCGACGAAATGACGATCGGCGCCGAGAACGACGGCGTCATCGAGGGATCGGATTCGCTGGAGGACGGCCCCACTTCGGATCCGCTCGACACCGGCATCCTCCCGACCGACCGCTACTACGGCGCGGACCGGTTCGGCACCACCGAGGAAGAGGAAGAAGAGGGCGAGTCCCTCGACCAGCTGCTGGCCGAGGAGACACCCGACGTCGACCCCTACGCCAAGGCGCAAGCCGAGGACGAGGAGGCCGACAGCGAGGACGAGTACCTCGAGGAGACCGACGAGGCCGATCCCAGGTCCGGGCGGCTGGTCGCGGAGGACGAAGGCGCGCACACCGACACCGAATCGGACCTGGTCGCCCAGGACGTCGGCATCGACGCGGGCGCGGCCGGAGCCGAGGAGGCCGCGGTGCACGTCGAGAGCGAAGACGAAGCCGGGCGCCGCTACAACTGACGGGCTGGCGGGCCGGGCTGGCTGACCAGCGGTGCTAGCTGACAACCGGGGCCCGGGCCGGATCACTCCGGCTCGGGCACCGGCTCCGGCCCGCCCGCTGGTACGGGTTCGGCCACGACCGGATCTTCGGCGTGGCTGGCCATGGGGGGCTCCCCCAGCAGGGCGCGGCCCCGGGCCGTGCGGACCGCAGCCGACAGTGAGTCGATGTCGTACGCGCCGTAGTGCCGCATGCCGTTGATGAAGAACGTCGGCGTGCCGGACACACCGGACAGGTCGGCCGAGTCCACGTCCTCGGCCACGTGGCCCGCCCCGGTGTGGGTGCGCAGGTTGGAACGGAACTGGTTCAGGTCCAGGTCGAGCTGGCCGGCGTACTCGAGCAGGTCCCGGGCGGTCAGCGCGCCCTGATGGTCCAGCAGCAGGTCGTGCATGGGCCAGAACGCCTCCTGCGCGGCGGCGGCCTCGGCCCCCTCGGCCGCGAGCTGGGCGTGCGGGTGCACGTCGGTCAGCGGCAGGTGCCGCCACACGTAGCGGACGTCACCGAAGGCGCCCAGCAGCTTGCGCACCACCGGCTCGGCCTGGCCGCAGTAGGGGCACTCGAAGTCGCCGTACTCGACCACCGTCACCGGCGAGGCGGCCGGACCGCGCAGGTGGTCGCGGCGCGGGTCCACCGCCACGGCCAGGTCGGTGATGCTGTCGGACGTGCCCAGCAGGGCCAGGAGCTTCAGCCGCTTGGGCAGCCTGGCCACGACCTTGAACACCGCCCAGCTCAGCCCGGAGGCGACCAGCACCGCGGACAGCACCCCGAGCTTGGCCTCCTGCAGCACGTCACCGGAGAACGCCAGCGAGGCGATGAGGAGCGCGACGGTGAAGCCGACGCCGGCGATGGCCCCGGTGCCGGCCACCGCGGCCCAGCCGATCGGCGGCCGCACCCGGCCCTTGCTGAGCTTGGTCACCAAGACGGCCCCGAGCCCGGTCCCGAGCGGTTTGCCGACCACGTAGCCAACCAGGATGCCGAGCGTGACGGCGGAGGTGTAGGCCTTGGCCAGGAAGCTCCCGGTGATCACGATGTCCGCGTTGGACAGCGCGAACAGCGGGACGATGACGTAGCTGGTCCAAGGGTGGAACCTGGCCTCCAGCGTGTCGTTGGGCGACAGCGCGGCCTGCACGCCCCCGGCCGCGGACCGGGCCAGCTCGGCCGTGGGCTGCTCGCGGAACAGCCGGAACAGGTCGGTGGCCTGCTCCAGGTCCGAGCGGGCGGCGGGCCGGGCGTAGGCCAGCAGGCCCATGACCAGGCCGACCGTGACCGGGTCCAGGCCTGATTCGTACACCGCGATCCAGGCGGCCACCCCGATCAGCAGGTGCAGGGCCCCGAACCGGATGCCGCGGAAGCGCAGCAGCGCCTCGAAGGCCAGCAGCAGCACCCCGATGATCAGCGGCGTGACGTGCACCTGGCCGCTGTAGACCACGGCGATGACCACGATGCTGGCCACGTCGTCGACGACCGAGAACGTGAGCAGGTAGGTGCGCACCCGGTCGGGCAGGTTGGGCCCGATCAGGGCCAGCGCGCCCAGCGCGAACGCGGTGTCGGTGGACATCGCGACGCCCCAGCCGTGCGCCGACGGCTTCCCGGCGGTGAAAGCCAGGTAGATCAGCACCGGGACGATCATCCCGCCCAGCCCGGCCACCAGGGGCAGTGCGAGCCGGCTGCGTTCGCGCAGCTCGCCCATGTCGAACTCGCGCCGGGCCTCCAGCGCCACGACCAGGAAGAAGAACGTCATCAGGCCGGAGTTGACCCAGCCGTGCAGGTCCTGGGACAGGCCGACGTGGCCGAGGTGGACCGACAGCGTGGTGTGCCAGAACGACTCGTACGACCGGGCGCTGATGTTCACCCAGACCAGCGCGGCCACGGTCGCGCCGAGCAGGAACGCGGCGCTACCGGTCTCGGTGCGCAGGAACCGGCGCAGCGGCGTGACCTCGCGGGCCCAGAGCGTGGACCCGATCTGCCGGACGGCCGGGATCCGCGATTCCGTCATGGCATGAAGCTTAACTTTTGCTTCACACGGGAAAGATGTGACTAACCCCTCGGTAAGGAGGGCACGGATGATCGGCAAACTGCTGAAGTTCGTGGCGCCCGCCGCTCTCGGCGCACTGGCCGTCCTGAGTTTCCCTGACGCCAAGCGCTACGCCCAGATCCGGCTCATCAGCTCCGGTCACCCGGAGGCGGTCCCAGCCGGGGGGGCAACTGCCTACTCCGATGCCGCGCACGCGGTCCCGGACGGCACCGGCGACTTCGACTCGGCCTCCCGCGGGGGCGGCCCGGTGCAGACGCTGGAGACTCTTCCGGGCGAAGCCCGGCGGTCGTTAGCGGCCTAACCGCCATCTCGCGCCCGGCGGAAGGCCGGGGCGCGGGTGGACGACGCCCGCGGGCGGGACGCCAGCAACGGCATGACCCGGGGCTCGATCACCGTGGACAGCAGCACGGCGCTGGTGGACCGGGCCACCCAGGCTGACGCGTTGAGCTGCAGCAGGATCTGCTGCAGCTCGGTGTTGGAGGAGGCCGCCACCCGGCACAGCACGTCGGCGGTGCCGGTGGTGGCGTAGGCCTCCAGCACGCCCGGGATCGAGGACAGGTCCTGGTGGAGCTTGTCCAGCGAGCCCTGGGCGATCTCCAGGGTGACGAACGCCTGCACCGGGTAGCCGGCCGCGGCGATGTCAATGTCCGGGCCGTACCCGGTGACCACGCCGGCCCGCTCCAGTCGCTCCAGGCGGGACTGCACCGTGGCCCGGGCCACCCGGACCAGCCGGGACAGCTCCAGGATGCCCGCCCGCGGGCTGCGCCGCAGGGCGGTCAGCAGGGCCAGGTCCAGCGGGTCGAGCACGGGTTCGTCGGCCATGACCATCTCCGGGGCAAATAACTAGCCAATCTGTATAGCTATTGTGCCGTACATCCGGTCAGGTTGCCCAACATGGTCAGCTCAGAACGGCATTGTTGCGCAGCTACGGACGGGCGAGTTCTGATGCGGTCATGAGCATCGACTTTGACCTGACTAGCCAGGAACAGCTCGCTGACCTCAGCCTGGCCCAGCTCCGGCAGCTCGTGGGCCTGGTCGAGTACGACGCCGAAAGCGACCCGTTCCCGGTCACCGGGTGGGACGCGGTGGTGTGGGCGGTCGGCAACGCCACCCAGGCCGCGCTGGCCTACCAGCTGGCCTACGGCATGGAGCTGGTGGCCTACTCCGGGCCGGAGACCGGCAACCGGGATCATCACGCCTACGTGCTGCGCAGCGGGGCGGTCCGGTTCGTGCTCCAGGGCGCGGTGGACCCGGACAGCCCGGTGGCCGACCACCAGCGGCGGCACGGCGACGGCATCAGCGACATCGCGCTGGAGGTGCCGGACGTGGACCGGTGCGTCGCGCACGCCCGGGCCCAGGGGGCCACCGTGCTGGCGGAACCGCACGACGTCAGCGACAGCTACGGCACGGTCAGGATGGCGGCGATCGCGGCCTACGGCGAGACCCGGCACAGCCTCATCGACCGGTCCCGGTACTCCGGCCCCTACCGGCCCGGCTTTGTCTACCGGAGCGGCAGCGTGGTCCGGCCGGCCGGGGCGCCCAAGCGCTACTTCCAGGCCCTGGACCACGTGGTCGGCAACGTCGAGCTGGGCCACATGGACGAGTGGGTGGCGTTCTACAACCGGGTCATGGGCTTCGTGAACATGGCCGAGTTCGTGGGCGACGACATCGCCACCGAGTACTCGGCGCTGATGAGCAAGGTGGTGGCGAACGGCAACCACCGGGTCAAGTTCCCGCTGAACGAGCCGGCGGTGGGCAAGCGCAAGTCCCAGATCGACGAGTACCTGGAGTTCTACCGCGGCGCGGGGGCCCAGCACCTGGCCCTGGCCACGAACGACATCATCGCCACCGTGGACGGCCTGCGGGCCAACGGGGTGGAGTTCCTCGACACCCCGGACTCCTACTACACCGACCCGGAGCTGCGGGCCCGGATCGGCCACGTCCGGGTCCCGATCGGCGAGCTCCAGTCCCGCGGCATCCTGGTCGACCGGGACGAGGACGGCTACCTGCTGCAGATCTTCGGCAAGCCCGTCGGCGACCGGCCCACGGTGTTCTTCGAGTTCATCGAGCGGCACGGCTCCCTGGGCTTCGGGAAGGGTAATTTCCAGGCCCTGTTCGAGGCGATCGAGCGGGAGCAGGAGAAGCGAGGCAACCTGTAATGGCCCACTATCGCGCCGTGGGCGACATCCCGCCCAAGCGGCACACCCAGCACCGCCAGAGCGACGGATCGCTCTACGCCGAGGAGCTGATGGGCGAGGAAGGATTCAGCTCCGACTCCGCACTGCTCTACCACACCGGGATCCCGTCGGCCATCGTGGACGCGACCACCTGGGATCCCGGTGACCTGGCCACCACGCCGAACCACCCGCTGAAGCCGCGGCACCTGCGGCTGCACGACCTGTTCGGCGGCGAGGACTGGAAGGCCATCGACCCGGTGACCGGGCGGCGGCTGATCCTCGGCAACGCCGACGTGCGCATCTCCTACGTGGCCGCGGGTGAGGCCTCGCCGCTGTACCGCAACGCCGCGGGCGACGAGTGCGTCTACATCGAGGCGGGCGAGGGCACTGTGCAGACCACGTTCGGCGCGCTGCCGGTCCGGGCGGGCGACTACGTGATCCTCCCCCGGTCCACCACCCAGCGCTGGATCCCGGCCGGTACCGGGCCGCTGCGCTGCTACGCGATCGAGGCCAGCGGCCACGTCGCGCCGCCCAGCCGCTACCTGTCCCGGTACGGGCAGTTCGGCGAGCATTCCCCCTACTGCGAGCGGGACCTGCACGGGCCGGGCGAGCCGCTGGTCGAGCCGGGCACCGAGGTGCCGGTCCTGGTCAAGCACCGGTCCGCCCGCGGCCAGATCGTGGGCACCCGGTACGTCTACGCCACCCACCCATTCGACGTGGCCGGCTGGGACGGCTGCCTGTACCCGTACACGTTCAACGTGGCCGACTTCGAGCCGATCACCGGCCGGATCCACCAGCCGCCGCCGGTGCACCAGGTGTTCGAGGGCAGTGGCTTCGTGATCTGCAACTTTGTGCCGCGCAAGGTCGACTATCACCCGCTGTCGATCCCCGTGCCGTACTACCACTCGAACGTGGACTCCGACGAAGTGATGTTCTACTGCGGCGGCAACTACGAGGCCCGCAAGGGTTCCGGGATCGGCCCGGGCTCGGTCAGCCTGCACCCCGGCGGGCACAGCCACGGGCCGCAGCCGGCCGCGGTCCAGCGCAGCATCGGGGCGGAGTTCTTCGACGAGCTGGCGGTGATGGTGGATACGTTCCGGCCGCTGGAGCTGGGTGAAGGCGGCAGCGCGTCCGACGACGGCAGTTACGCCTGGACGTGGGCCCAGGCGTAACCGGCGCCGCCATTGGTTGGGCTAACACGGTCAGGCCACGGTCTCGCGTTCCTCGCCGGTGGCCAGCACGTGGGTCAGCGGCGGCCGTTCCAGCAGCTCCACCAGGTGCTCGTCCAGCCGCAGCCCGTCCGGGGTGCCCACCGCGTGCAGGTAGACGTCCCGCTGGGGCAGGGCCAGCATTTCGGACGGATCGTGGGCCACGGCGCCGCGCCCGGCCAGGTGAACCCGGCGGCCCAGGGCGCGCAGCACGGCCGAGCTCATCCGGGTCAGGTCGAACAGCGGCTGGTGCCGGTTCTGCCGGGTTTCCAGGTCGACCTGGGCCATGGCCGACAGCCCCACCTCGTTCAGCACGTCGACCATCATCGCGATCTCGACCCCGTACCCGGTGGCGAACGGGATGCCGGACAGCAGCTCACGGCGGGCCGCGAACTCGCCCGCCAGCGGCTGCACGAACCCGGTCAGCTCGGGGTAGAAGAAGTTCAGCAGCGGCTTGGCCATCAGCTCGGTGACCCGGCCGCCGCCGTCCACGACCGCCTTGCCGTCCTGGCTGAACGGCCGCCGGAACGCCGCCTTGCTGAACTGGACCTCCGGGTCGGTCAGCAGCGGCCCGAGCGTGCCGTAGACGAAGTGCTCACGGAAGTCGGTCGAGTCGGAGTCGGCGAACATGACGATGTCGCCGCGGGCCACCGACAGGCTGCGCCACATGGCGTCGCCCTTGCCGTGCGCGCGGCCGTACTCGGGCAGCAGCTCGTTCTCGGAGTACACCTCCGCGCCGTGGGCACGGGCGATGTCCGCCGTGCCGTCGGGCGAGTCGGCGTCGACGACCACGACCTGTTCGATGAGCCCGGTGCGGTCGTTCAGCTGGTTAACGGTGTCGAGGATGGGGCCGATCGTGTCGGCCGTGTTCCTGGTCGGCAGCACCAGGGTGGTGGTGAGCGGAAGCCGGTCCGCGCCTTCGGTGAGGCCGCGGAAGTCCCGGGAATGGAACGAGCGCTTCTCGAACCATTCCCACACAGTGATGTCCATGTAGAGGTACGACTTTCGTTCAGGCCCGCGGATGATGAAGTCCTGCGGGGAGACTCGATCTGACCTGATTTTTTCGTACGTCGCACTCCGCCCCGTGCCGCCCAAGGCCCCAGCAGAAGGCGGAAAGACGAGCCTATGCCCTGGTCGTTGACGTCAGGTGACGTCAAGTTTCGGCCAGGTAAAACTGCGGTGCCTTATTGGCTACCGGGGCCGGCCCGTAGAGTTTCTACTCGTGATCACAGTCATCGGCGAGGCCCTCGTCGACCTCGTGGTGTCCCCCGACTGGGGCTGTCACGCCGCGCCCGGCGGGGCGCCCGCCAACGTGGCCCTGGCCCTGGCCCGGCTGGGCCGGGAGGTTTCGCTGCGGGCCCGGCTGTCCGGTGACGGGTTCGGGACGATGCTGCGTGAGCACCTGACCCGCAACGGCATCAGCCCACGGGACTTCGTGGACGCCCCGCAGCAGAGCACGCTGGCCATCGCGACGCTGAGCGAGGACGGGCAGGCGTCCTACAGCTTCTACGCCAACGGCACCGCCGACTGGGCCTGGCGGCCCACCGACCTCGGGCCGCTCCCGGGCGACGTCGACGCGCTCTACCTGGGCTCACTGGCGGCCGCGCTGCCGCCCGGCGCGGCCTACATCGAGTCGTTCACCCAGCTGGTGCGGTCCGCGGGCAAGGTCGTCATCGTCTACGACCCGAACCTGCGGCCCACCGCGACCCCGGACCGGGACGCCGAGCGGCGCCGCGTCGAACGGCAGCTACGCCAGGTGCACGTGGCCAAGGCCAGCGCCGAGGACCTGGACTGGCTGTATCCGGACCAGACCATCCGTGAGGTGGCCCGACGCTGGCAGCGCATCGGGCCGGACCTGGTGGTGGTGACGATGGGGGGCGAGGGCGCGTTCGGGCTGAGCCGGGACGGCACCGAGCTGACCGTGCCCCCGGTGCCCGCCGAGGTGGTGGACACGATCGGCGCCGGGGACGCGTTCTCGGCCGGGCTGGTCGACGCCATGGCCGAAGAGGGCCTGCTCGGCCGGGACGGCATCGCGGCGCTGGCTGAGCTCAGCGCGGCCCAGCTGGCCCGGCTGCTGACCAGCGCGGGCATCGTGGCCGCGCTGACCGTGGAGCGGCCGGGTGCGGACCCGCCGCGCAAGGCCGAGGTGCTGGAGCGGCTGGCCCAGCTCCGGACCGACCTCACGGGGCCCCAGGGGACGGCTTAGAGCTGGGGGAAGGGGGCGGTGAACTTACGCTCGGAGAGCAGGTCCGGGGGGCCGATGATCTTGTTGTCGGGTGAGCCGACCAGCTCGTCGTCCTTGTTCGGGTAGTCGAACAAGGCCAGCACGTGCCGCATGGCCTCCAGCCGGGCCCGCTTCTTGTCGTTGCTCTTGACCACGGTCCACGGCGCGTACGGCGTGTCGGTGTAGTGGAACATGGCCTCCTTGGCCTCGGTGTAATCGTCCCACTTGTCCAGCGACTCGATGTCCATCGGGCTGAGCTTCCACTGCCGGACCGGGTCGACCTGGCGGATGATGAACCGGGTCAGCTGCTCGTTCTGGGACACCGAGAACCAGAACTTGACCAGGTGGATGTCCGACCGGACGATCATGCGCTCCAGGTCCGGGGCCTGCCGCATGAACTCCAGGTACTCCTCGTGGCTGCAGAACCCCATGACCCGTTCGACGCCGGCCCGGTTGTACCAGGACCGGTCGAAGAACACCATCTCGCCGGCGGCCGGCAGGTGGGTGGTGTAGCGCTGGAAGTACCACTGGGTGCTCTCGCGCTCGCTCGGCTTCTCCAGCGCGACCACGACCGCGCCGCGCGGGTTCAGGTGCTCCATGAACCGCTTGATCGTGCCGCCCTTGCCCGCCGCGTCCCGGCCCTCGTTGACGATGATGAGCTTCTCGCCGGTGTCCTTCATCCAGTTCTGCAGCTTGACCAGCTCGATCTGGAGCAGCCGTTTGGTCAGGTCGTACTCGTGCCGCGGCATCCGCTCGTCGTACGGGTAGTCCTGCCGCCAGGTGTCCACCACCCGGCCGTCCGGGCGGATCAGTACCGGATCGTCGTCGTCGTTGTCCTCGACCCGCAGCCCGGCCAGCATGGCCAGGTCGTCGGGGTCGTCGGACCCAGGGTGCGGCAGTCCAGCCGCCTGGCCAGCCTGCTGGGCAATCGGCTGGGCCATCGGCTCGGGAACGGTGTCGCTGGTCATCTGCCTAGCTCATCACATCCGGCGGCCGAGATCGAAGAAAAGGGACTGGGAAGATTGGGCCAACAACTGGCGGGGAGGCACAGGTCCGTGACACAGGAATACGACCTGATCGTGATCGGGGCCGGGCCAGCCGGGGAGAACGTCGCCGACCGGGCAGTCAAGCAGGGCCTGACCGCGGCGATCGTCGAGTCCGAGCTGGCCGGGGGTGAGTGCTCGTACTGGGCCTGCATGCCGAGCAAGGCGCTGCTCCGGCCGGTGGCGGCGGTGGACGACGCGCGGCACGTCGAGGGGGTTGCCGGTGCCACGCTCGAGCCTGCCGCGGTGCTGGACCGGCGCGACGCCTTCGCCTCGCACTGGAAGGACGACGGCCAGGTGAAATGGCTGGTCAGCGCCCACGTGGACTTCTACCGGGGGCAGGGCCGGATCACCGGGCCGAAGACCGTGGCCGTGACCGGTGCGGACCCGGCCGAACTGCGGGCCCGGCACGCGGTGGCCGTCACCACCGGGAGCGGGGCGATGATCCCGCCCGTTCCGGGGCTGGCCGCGGCCCGGCCGTGGACCAGCCGCGAGGCGACCAGCGCGCACGAGGTGCCGGGCCGGCTGGCCGTGATCGGCGGCGGCGTGGTCGGCTGCGAGCTGGCCACCGCCTGGCAGGCGCTCGGCACCCGGGTCACGCTGATCGCCCGGGGGCGGCTGCTGGGCAATGTCGAGGAGTTCGCCGGCCAGCTGGTGGCGGACGGCCTGCGCCGGGCCGGAGTCGACGTCCGGGCCGGGGTCAGCGCCACGTCGGTCCAGCGCCCGGCGCCGGGTGGCCCGGTCACGCTGGAGCTGGACGACGGGACCACGGTGCAGGCCGACGAGGTGCTGGCCGCGACCGGCCGGACCCCGCGCACCGGCGACCTCGGCCTGGAGACCGTGGGCCTGGAGCCGGATTCCTGGCTGGACGTGGACGACACGCTCCGGGTCCAGGGGGTGGACGGCGGCTGGCTGTACGCGGCCGGGGACGTCAACCACGTCGCGCTGCTGACCCACATGGGCAAGTACCAGGCCCGGATCTGCGGCGACGCGATCGCGGCCCGGGCCCACGGGCAGGAGCCGGCCGTCACCGCCTGGGCCGGCCACAGCGCCGTGCCCCAGGTCATCTTCACCCAGCCCGAGGTGGCGTCGGTCGGGCCGACCGCGGCCCAGGCGCAAGCGGCGGGCCGCAACATCCGGGTGGTCGACTACGACCTCGGCGCGGTGGCCGGGTCCAAGCTGTTCGCCGACGGTTACACCGGCCAGGCCCGGATGGTGGTGGACGAGGACCGCCGGACGATGATCGGCGCCACGCTGGCCTGCCCGGGAGCGGGCGAGCTCATCCACGCGGCCACCGTGGCGGTGGCCGGGGAGGTGCCGCTGGACCGGCTCTGGCACGCGGTGCCGTCCTATCCGACCATGAGCGAGATCTGGCTGCGCCTGCTCGAGGCGTACGGTTTGTGACATGCATTCGGTGGGACTGGTCCTGCACCCGAAACGGGACTCCTTGGAAGCGGTCGAGGCCGTACTGGCCTGGGCTGATCAGCGCGGCATCAAGGTGTACGGCAACGCCAGCGAGCTGACCAGGCTGAAGTGCGCCGCGCTGCCGCTCAGCGAGGAGGAACTCGGCCGCCGGGTCGACCTGCTGGTCAGCCTGGGCGGCGACGGCACCATGCTGCGGGCCATGCGGCTGGCCGACCGGCAGCGGGCCCCGGTGCTCGGGGTCAACCTGGGCAAGCTCGGCTTCCTGGCCGAGGTCGACGTGCCCGACCTGCCCGCCGCGCTGTCGGCCATCGACGCCCAGGCCTTCACCATCGAGGCGCGGCTGGCCATCGACGCCACGTTCGGCGGCCGGACCGTGACCGCGTTCAACGACGTCGCCGTGGTCCGGGTGCCAGGGAACCCGTCCGCGGTGGTGTCGGTGAACGTCAGCGAGCAGCAGTTCGTCAGCTACGCGGCCGACGCGGTCATCGTGGCCACCCCCACCGGGTCGACCGCGTACAGCTTCTCGGCCGGGGGCCCGATCGTGCAGCCCGCGGTGGAGGCGCTGCTGGTCACGCCGGCCGCGCCGCACTCGGCCTACAACCGGGGCTTCGTGCTCTCGGTCACCGAGACGGTCGAGCTGGTCATGCTGCCTACCAGCGGCCGGCTCGCGGTCGAGGTGGACGGCATCGTCGAGGGCCACACCGAGCCGGGCGATCAGATCACGATGCGGGCCCGCCCGCAGGCGGCCAAGGTCGTCCGGCTCGGCCGGACCACGTTCTACCAGCGGGCCCGGCGCAAGCTGCGGCTGACCGACTCGGCCGAGATCCCGACCCGGTCGGGCGACGGGGACGGGAACCGGGACGGGGTCGTCGGCGACATGTTCCAGCTGGCCAGCCCGTTCACGCACCGGGACGGTGAGGGGCCGGCCGAGTTGCAGCCCCCGTGCTGATGAGCGGTGAGAGTCCCGGCGAGCTGAGACCCCCGGGCGTATGAGTCTGTTAAATATTCTTAATATTGCTACTTCGATGCGGTGTTCGCGCTGGGCGAGGCCGTGCCCTGCTCGACGTTTTCGGCCGCTTGCCGGGCGCCGGGGTGCCCGGCTTCGGCGGCGGCCTGGCGCTCGGACTCGGCGTTGACCTCGCCGCCGAGCAGGACCGCGATCCCGGCCAGGTAGAGCCAGAAGATCAGCAGGGCCACCCCGGCCAGCGAGCCGTAGGTCTTGCTGTAGGAGCTGTTGCCGAACTTCGAGACGTAGAACGAGAAGCCCAGGGAGGCGACCAGGAAGATGATCGTGCCAACCACGCCGCCCGGGCTGACCCACTTCCAGCTCGGTATCTCCCGGTTGGGGCCGAAGTAGTAGTAGCAGGAGAACAGCAGCGAGACCAGGATGATGGTGAGCACCCAGCGGACGATGGTCCAGATGATCGTGAACCCGATCCCGTGAAAGCCGATCAGGTTGGACAGGCTGTTGCCCAGCGGGGCGCCTTCCACGATGAAGATCGAGGACAGGCCGCCGAACACCACCGTGCACAGGATCAGGATGAACGCCTTGGCCCGCTTCTTGATGAACTTCGCGCTCTTGGGCACCTCGTAGGCCACGTCGAGTGCGGTCTCCAGCGCGACCATGCCACCGGAGGCGCTCCAGATGGCCAGCACGATGCCCAGGATGACCGTGGTCAGCGCGCCGGACGACTTCTTGCCCGCCTGCGTGATCGCGGTCTTGAACACCTCGGACGCACCCCCGGGCAGCGCCTGGCCCAGGCCGTTGATCAGGTGGTCGAGCTGGGACTGGTCCAGCTGGACCAGGCTGATGACGCCGATCGCCGCCACCACCGCCGGGAACAGGGCGAAGAACCAGTGGTAGGCCAGGCTGCCCGCGGCCATCGTGCAGCGGTCCAGGGAGAACTTCTTGACCGACCGCTTGAGCGTGTTCTTCCAGCCGGTGGCGCCGATCTCCAGCGGGTTGTCCGGGCCACCCTCGACCTGGTTGAGCGGGGGGATGGCCTCGTCCGGCTGGCCGGTCGGCTCCTGCGGCTCGTTGCGCGCAGCCGTCTGGTCGGGCTCGCTAGGGTTTTCAGGCGATCCTGCCTTGTTCTTCTTCGATCGCGTGAACAACGCCCCTCCTCGATCAGGCCTGCGACCTGGACTTTTGGTGCGCAGTCCCGCCTAGCTACCCGTCAGGGCGCAGGCCTAACGACCGAAACCCCAGACCGCAAAGGGCATTACGAATACTTCGCGGGCCGACCTCACGTTCCGGCCCGGCCCGGCGTCTACCCGGTGTGACGATGAGGCCGTTCGAGCAGATCGTGACCGAGTACGGGCCGATGGTGCTGCGGGTCTGCCGCGCCATCCTCGGCCCGGTGGACGCCGATGACGCCTGGTCGGAGACGTTCCTGTCCGCACTGACCGCGTACCCGCGGCTGGACGAGACCGCGAACGTCGAAGCCTGGCTGGTCACGATCGCGCACCGCAAGGCGATCGACGCGACCCGGTCCCGGACCCGCCGGCCGGTGGTGGCCGGGGAGTTGCCGGACACACCCGCGGCCGAATCCGGTGGCTTCGGCCCAGGCGCTTCCGGCCAGCCCGGGAGCTGGGACGGCGAGCTGTGGGAGGCACTGCGGGAGCTGCCGGGCAAGCAGCGCCAGGTGGTGGCCTACCACTACCTGGCCGGCCTGCCCTACGCCGAGATCGCCGCCATCGTCGGCGGGACCGCGGACGCCGCCCGGCGTGCGGCCGCCGACGGCATCAGGAATTTGCGACGCACGTATCTGGAGGGAGCGACGCCATGAACGCACCCGAGCTTGACGGAACGGCGGGCCTGTTCGGGGCCCAGGTCTTCGAGGCCCAGGTTTTCGAGACACTGCCGGTGATCGACGAGGCTGCGAATGCGCGGCTGCACGACCGGCTGGCCCGGGCGGCGGCCCGGGACGGCCTGCTGGACGTGGCCTACCGCGAGCTGGCCACCCCGGTCGGATCGCTGCTGCTGGCCGCGACCGAGCGGGGTCTGGTCCGGGTGGCCTACGAGGTCCAGGACCACGAGCAGGTGCTGGCCGCCCTGGCTGAGACGGTGAGCCCGCGCATCCTGCGCGCCCCGGCCCGGCTGGACCCGGTGGCCCGGCAGCTGGAGGAGTACTTCGGCGGGCAACGGCACCGGTTCGACGTCCCGCTGGACTTCCGGCTGGCCGACGGGTTCCGGCGCAGCGTGCTGCGCCACCTGCCCGACATCGGTTACGGGCACACCGAGAGCTACGCCCAGGTCGCCACGGCGGCGGGCAGCCCCCGCGCGGTGCGGGCGGTCGGCACCGCCTGCGCCCGGAACCCGCTGCCGGTGGTGGTGCCCTGTCACCGGGTGATCCGCTCGGACGGGTCGCTCGGCCAGTACGCGGGCGGAGCGGCGGCCAAGGAGATCCTGCTGCACCTGGAGGGAGCGGCATGAGCGGCATGGGGAATGGCTCCGCGAGCGGCGTGACGGCTGGCTTCGACGAGCGGGTGGCGGCGGCGGACTGGGCCGCGGTGGGCCGGGAACTGGACGACGAGGGCGGGGCGCTGCTGCCGCAGCTGCTGACCCCGGCCGAGTGCGCTGAGCTGGCCGGCCTGTACGACTCCGGTGCGCCGGGGCTGTTCCGGGCCACCGTGGACATGGCCCGGCACCGGTTCGGGTCGGGGTCGTACAGGTACTTCGCCGCGCCCCTGCCCGAGCCGGTCGAACGGCTGCGGCAGGCGCTCTACCCCCGGCTGCGGCCCATCGCCCAGGACTGGTACGCCAAGCTGGGCCGGGCGGACGAGTGGCCCGAGTCGCTGGACGAGTGGCTGGAGATGTGTCACCGGGCCGGGCAGCGGCGGCCCACGCCGTTGCTGCTCCGTTACGGCCCCGGCGACTGGAACGCGCTGCACCGCGACCTGTACGGCGACAAGGTGTTCCCGCTGCAGGTGGTGATCAACCTGAACGACCCGGGGCGCGACCACACCGGCGGCGAGTTCCTGCTGCTGGAGCAGCGGCCGCAGGGCGCAGTCACGTGGTTCGGCCCGGCTGGTGCCGCACGGCCACGGGCTGGTGTTCACCACCCGCGACCGCCCGGTGCGCTCGGCCCGGGGCTGGTCGGCGGCGCCGGTCCGGCACGGGGTCTCGGTCATCCGGTCGGGTCAGCGGCACACGCTGGGGCTGCTGTTTCACGACGCGGCTTAGTTTGGTTCGGGCCGGGCTCGGGTTCTTGGGCCGGGTTGGCTCCGGCCAGGCGGTCCATCAGTTCCCCGGCCAGGCGGAGCAGTTCCCGCTCGGTCGGGGTGAGCTGGCCGGCCATGGCCCGGGCCAGCCAGCGGTCGCGGGCGTCCACGTCGCGGCGCAGGGCCTGGTGGCCGTCCGCGGTGATGGCCAGCAGGGCCCGCCGACCGTCGCCGGGGTCGGCCTGACGGCCGAGCAGTCCCCGGGCCTCCAGCGTGGCCAGCACCCGGGTCAGCGACTGGGGCTGGACCCGCTGCGCGGCGGCCAGCTGGCCCGGGGTCATCGGGCCGGTGTCGTTCAGCTCGGCCAGCACGGCCAGCTGCAAGAGGGTCACATCGTGCGCGGGTCGTTCCGCCCGGAGGCGGCGGCTCAGGCGGATCACACCTCGCCGGACCGCGGACGCCGCAGTCAGCGCGTCGTCGGCGTCGGAAGCGGCGGCGTCGGCGTCGGAAGCGGCGGCGTCGGAAGCGGCGGCGGCGGCGGCGATAGACACGATTATCAAGCTAACACGTACCATCTGGTTGAGAGCCAGATCGGTGATGGGCCTGTTAAATAAAAGTGGTTGGATTCTCCTAGCGGATATTTAGTACGCTTGGCGTATGAAGTTTGCGTTCTGGCGCCGTGGGCGGCGTGCGGCTGAGCCTGCTGGGGACACTCCGCCGACGGCGGGCGGGAATGGCATCTCGCGGACCAGTCAGGCGGTGGCGCTGACCCGGGCCGCGCTGGAGCGGCCGCACAGTCCGGCGGGCGACCCGCGGGCCCAGGCCCGGCTGTGCGAGGACATGCGGCCCGCGCCGATCGAGCGACTGCGGCCGATGCTGGCCGCCCGCACCGGGTTCTTCGATCAGGCCGTGCTGACCGCGTTGGCCGCCGGGGTCGGTCAGGTGGTCATCTGCGGGGCGGGCTACGACGACCGGGCGCTGCGGTTCCGGACGCCGGGGGTCCGGTTCTTCGAGCTGGACCAGGGCCCCACCCAGGCCGACAAGGCCCGGCGCCTGCGCGGTCTGGACACCGACCTGAGCGGGCTGACCCTGGCCACGGCCGACTTCCGGCACGACGACGTGGCGGCGGTGCTGGCGGCGAGCGGGCACGACCGGGAGGTGGCGACGTTGTTCCTGTGCGAGGGACTGCTGGTCTACCTGGACGAGCCCACGCTGACCGGCCTGTTGTCCGGTCTCGCGTCGTGTGCCGCCCCGGGCAGCACGCTGGCCGCCAGCCTGGCCATCCACGCCGCGGGACGCGCCACGGCCGAGGTCGTGGCCGCCGCCAACGCCCGCCGCCGGGCCGGCGAGGCCGAGCCCTGGCGGACGATCCTGCCCCGGGACGAGCAGATCGCCCTGCTGGCCCGCGCGGGCTGGCGGGTCGACCGCGAGTTTGACCCGGCTGAACTGGAGGGGGGCGCGCCTGCCGGGCGGACGCTTCTGGTGGAGGCCCGTCTGGCCGGGGGCTAGGCGGGCGGGTCGGGTGGGGCCGTTTGTCATACCCTTATGCAATCCTTCGAATATGTGTTCGATGCACGTCACCGCGCGGGACCAGGTACTGGCCGAGCTGGCCACCCCCGGCCCCGGACCCGGTGACGCGCTCGGCCTGCTGACGCAGGCCCGTGAGCTGGCCAGGTTCGCTGATCAGGTCCACGCGGAACTGGCCCAGCTGATCGGCTTGATCGACGCCACTGGCGCCTACACCCACGCCGGATACGGGTCGGCGGCCGCGTTCGTCCGGCACGCCTGTGGCCGGGCCCACGCCCGCGCCGGGGAACTGATCGCCACCGGACGGGCCATGCGCCGGCTCGAGGCCACCCGGCAAGCGCTGGCCGCTGGCCGGGTCTCGTTCGACGCAGCGCATGTGATCTGCCGCGCCGTCAGCCAGATCAGCGACCAGACCCTGGGCGCAGCCGCCGAACAGCAGATGCTGGCCGCCGCCACCACGGGCCTGCCAGGCTCCCGATCCGCCGCCGAAGCCGTAGACGCCCGCGCCGGTGGGGCGCCCGGCGGTATGCAGACAGGCGAGCCCACTGTCTCAGACAGCAATGCGGACGGGGCCCTCCCGGCCGGCCGCGTCCCCTGGGTGACGCCGGGACTGGACCCACGCGAACTGCGGCGCCTGGGCGAGGACCTGACCTACCGCGCCGACCCCGACGCCGTCGAAGAACGCCAGCGCAAACGGTTCGAACGGCGGTACCTGTCCTTCGGCGTGACGCTGGACAACGTCGGCACGATCAGCGGCGCCTGCAGTGACGCCTTGTCGATGGAGGTCATCAAAACCGCGGCCGAAGCGTTCAGCCCGCCCGGTGACGGCCATGACCGGCGGACCGCCGCCCAGCGGCGGATGGACGGGCTGACCGCCGCCTGTCAGGCCGCGCTTGACTCCGGCACCGCCAAGAGCCGCCACGGCGCCCTGCCCCACCTGACCATCCTGCTCGACGCCCAGGCAGGTCAGCCCGACGCATCGCCCAGCGCCCAGCGCAGCGGTGAACCAGCCGTGACCCCCGGCCCGGCGCGGACATCCAACGGCGTCTTGCTCACTGCCCGCCAGATCCTCACGCTCGCCTGCCGGGCAGAGGTCTCGGTGATCCGCTGGCGGGACGGGCTGCCCCTCGATGTGGGCCGCCGCTACCGGACCGAGACCCCGGCCCTGCGCCGCGCGCTGACGGCCCGGGATCAGGGCTGCCGCTGGCCCGGCTGCGGGCTCCCCGCCATCTGGTGCACCGCCCACCACATCCGCCCCTGGAGGCACGGTGGCCGGACCCGCCTGCCCAACCTGGTGCTGTTGTGCTTCGTCCACCACCACTACTTCATCCACCTGGAAGGCTGGACCCTGTCGGGTAGCCCAGACCAGGAACTGCGGTTCGCCCACCCGCGGACCGGGCTCAGCCTGGCCAGCCCACTCCCCGGCCAGACCGCCAGCCGCAGCCCGTAACGGCTCCGCGGGCGCGGGCCCGCTGGATCAGGAGTTGTTCAGGACGCCGAGCTTGCTCGGTCCCAGGAACTCCACCCTCAGCACCTGCTGGCCGGACACCGTGAGGAGCTGGGTGCGGGCCGGGCGAGGGCTCAGGCTGCCAACCATGCTGGTGCGCAGGGCTCGGACGTAGGCCGAGACGCTCAGGCCGGTGGCAGGATTGCTGGCGGCCAGGTCGGCGTAACGGAGCGGCACGTCGGCGCTGGCCCCGGAGCCGGCGTTGCCGAAGTCCACGATGTCGATGGGCTGAGCCCCGGCCGCGGTGGTGATCGCCTCCGTCAGCCGCCAGTCGACCTGGCCCGAATTCAGTTCCTGGGCGGCGGACTTGGAGATCGTGATGCTCTTGGCCTGGGTCAGCGCGGCTTCGGACGAGGCCCGGGCGGCCTGGTCCCGGCGGGCCGCCTGCTCGTACTTGGTGGCACCCTGCGGCGCGACGATCCGGACGCTGACGGTCGAGCTGCCCGACCCGAACGTGGCCAGGGCGGCGGGCGCCCACGCAGTGGCCAGGCTGCTACCGAACAACTGCAGCGCGACCGGCGTCACGACCACGACGCCGGAGGCCTTGAGCGCGGACGGCGAACTGAGGTCGCGCACGTTCTTCGACGGGTAGTGGTGGGCGACCAGCGCCGCGCACATGGACGGGTCGCAGGAGACCACGGTCGCCGGGTCGATCTGGCCGTCCACCCAGGCGGCGACCGTTCCCTGCTGCACCGGACCCACCACGACCGTCTTGGGTGGCTTGCTGCCGGACGTGGCCATGATCGCGCCGACCGACCCGGCGGCGAGCACGGCCAGGACGCCGGCGACCAGCCCTACCTTGGTCCAGCGCCGGCGGCTCTGCCGTCCGGTGACGGCCGGGGTGTGTGTGGCAGGTGGGGCGGAGGCAGGTGGGGCAGATGGGGCGGGCTGGACGGGCGAGGCGGGCTGGACGGTCGGGGTCGGCGGGGCAGCCTGGGCGCGTGGGGTGGACGGAGCGACTGGGGTGGACGGGGCGGCTGGGGCGGCCTGGGCGCGTGGGGCGGGTGAGGCCGCGAGAGGGTGTCGGCTGAACGGGGCGGCCGACGTGGCCGAGGGGCCGGACGGGTGGCCAGGCGGTAGTTCGTCGGGGCCGGGCGCCGAGGCTGGAGCGGACGGCGAGGCCGGGGCCGACGGCGAGCCGGTGGGCGGCGTGAACAGGTCGATCCCGGCGGCCGGGGGCCGGCTGCTGGGGGACAACGAACTGGCGGGTTGCGCGCGGCCGATGTTGCTGACGAGGCCAGTGTTGCCCGCTGGGCCTGCGTGGCTACCGGGGTTTGCGGGGTTCCCGGGGCCTGCGTGGCTCCCGGGGTTTTCGGGGTTTTCGGTGCCGACGGGGCCGCTGGGTCCGCTGGGTCCAGCTGGGTCCGCTGGGCGCGTTACCGGTGGGACTGGCGAGGCCGGTGTTGCCGGTGGGAGGTGTGTCGCGGGCGGCGGGCGTGGAGAGGGGAGGCGCGGAAGAAGAAAAGTTGGTGCGTGAAAGCAATTCAGCCGGGGGTGAATTAACTGGCGGCCCATTATCAACAATGGGCCCCTGGTTATCTGGCGTCGTTTCGGGGGTGCGGGTCCGATCGCCTTTTCCGAAGCGCTTGCGGAGGGGATTGGGCTTACGGTCCTGGGCGTCGCCGCGGGGGCGCTCGGGGCGTTCGCCGCCGACTAGCCGCTGGGGCGGGTGACGCAGCATCTCGGCGGCCCGCTCGCGGTTCTGGGCGCGTTCGGCATCGACCGAGGCCTTCATGCGCTGGCGCAGTTCGTCCGGGAGCGCGGGCGCGCCAACGCGCGCCGGGGCGGGTTTGGCTCCCGCCTCGGTGGCACCTCGCTCGCGCTGCGGCAGCGGACTACCGCGACTTTCGTCGGTCATCTGGCCCCCCAGCGATCCGCACAACGGGATGGCGCGAATCGCACAGTACAGCGCAGCATACGACGGACCGTTAATTCAAGCCCGATGATGAATCGTAACGCTAAGGCATCAGATTTCGCCGGAAGTGCCGCCGTTTTCGGGACTAAGGCCCCCCACTTGAGCGCTGGGTAACTGGCCGCTGGCTATGGGTTTTGGCCTATACCGGTCCGCCCTACGCGGGGTAGTACTGGCTTAACGGATAGTCCTTTTCGGTAGTACGCCAGTGAGAGTCACATTCTGGACGGAAATTTACAGAAACACCCCTTCGATTGCAGAGCTGAACGTTACGGTCTGGTTTGCGGTTCCCGTGGCCGCGACAGCTTCAGCGCTTTCTGGCCGCTGTCGGCAGGACATGGGCCCGCTTGGGGGGTGGGTCGGCCTGAGCACCCCTGTATGCCCTGATGCAAGCAGGTAGGACTCATGGACCATGGCCCAGCCGCGCCACCGATAGCGTCGCGAACGACGCCGTCAGCCGTGGACCCGGCCGCCCGGTTCCGAGTTCCGGCGGGCTGGCCGCTGATTTTGGTGCTGATCCTCCAGGCCGTGCTGTCGCTGCGGCTGATCCGGGCCGACACCGCCTTCCAGGACGAGGCCCTGTACCTGTGGGCCGGGCACCTGGAGTGGGCCAACCTGCTGCACGGCGCTTCGCTGCCGCAGTTCCCCTCCTTCTTCTCCGGCGCCCCGGTGATTTACCCGCCGCTGGCCGCGCTGGCCGACACCGTGGGCGGCCTGGACGGGGCCCGGGTGCTCTCGCTGGTGTTCATGCTGGGCGCCACCGCGCTGCTCTACGCCACGACCGGGCGGCTGGCGGGCCGGTGGGCCGCGTTCTTCGCGGCCGGGCTGTTCGCGGTGCTGGGGCCCACGTTGCACCTGGGCTCGTTCGCGACCTATGACGCGATGGCCCTGTTCCTGGTGGCGCTGGCGGCCTGGCTGGTGGTGCGGGCCGGGGACCGAGCCGACGCGACGCTGTGGATGGCCGGGGCGGGCGTGGTGCTGGCGCTGGCCAACCTCACCTCCTACCCCTCGGCCCTGTTCGACCCGGTGGTCATCGCGCTGGCCCTGCTGGTGGCGTGGCCCAAGCCGGGCGGGCGGCTGGCCGCGAGCCGGGCGCTGATCCTGCTGGCCATCGTGGCCGTACTGGTCAGCGGGGCCCTGCTGCTCGGCGGCAGCCGGTACATCCACGGGGTCGAGGTGACCACGCTGACCCGGGCACCCGCCCAGGACTCACCGCTCGCTGTGGTGCTGAATTCCTTCGCATGGACGGGATTCATCGCGGTGACTGCCGTGTGCGGGGTGTTGTACGCCTGGGTCAGCCAGCCAGGAACGGCGCGGGCGTGGCTGGTGACCCTGCTGGCCGCGGCCATCGTCCTGGTGCCGGCTGAGCAAGCCAGCCTGCACAGCCTGGCCTCCCTGAACAAGCACGGCGACATGGGCGCGTGGTTCGCCGCGATCGCCGCCGGATATGCGCTGGACAGGTTCATCACTGCTGCACCGGCGGGCCGCATGCGCCTGCTCACCGGCGTGGCCTGCGTGGTCGCGCTGAGCTTCCCGGCCGCGGTGGGCGCGACCCAGGCGCGGGTGTTCGCGACCGAGTGGCCGAACTCGCGGGCGTTCGTGAACATCCTGCGGCCGCTGGCCGACGGCAGCAGCGGGCGGATGCTGGTGGAGGACCCGTCGATCGGCGAGTACTACCTGCCGTCCGGTACGCAGTGGCAGCGGTGGTCCAGCACGCGGAACATCGTGCTGCCGTCGGGCAACCCGACCGGCGGGCCGACCGACAAGGCGGGCATCATCGGCGCGGGCAACGCGGGCACGTTCGGCATGTACATCAAGGACGGCTACTTCTCGCTCATCGCGCTGAACTTCGCCGATACGACCCCGCTGGACAAGACCATCGCGGCCGACATCAAGAAGAACAAGCACTACAAGGTGATCGACGTGGTCCCGTACGGGGTGGGGGCGGCCGGGTCGACGCCCGGGACCTACATCATCTGGCGATACGAGCGAGCCTCGTGATCGACACCTCGATGGCCACCACCGACACCCGGCCCCAGCCGCACCGGCTGCTGCCGCCGCAGCCTCCGGACGACGACGAGAAGTACAGCTACGTCCAGCGCAACCTGCCCTACCTGACCACGGTCATCCTGCTCGGCTCGGTGTGCGTGATCATCAGCCAGCTGCGGTTCGAACTGCACGACCTGGCGCTGGCCCCGTTCGCCATCTTCACCGCGCTCTACGTCATCTACCAGGCCATCAGCCTGCCGGTGAACTTCGCTGGGGCCGGGTTCGACCTGACCGCGCACACCGAACGAGTCCGGGCCTGGCGGCCTGAGGCCTATCCGGACATCGATATCTACCTGCCCATCTGCGGTGAGCCGATCGAGTTGCTGCGCAACACCTGGACCGCGGTGGCCGCGCTGGTCGAGGCCTATCCAGGGCAGGTCCAGGTGCACGTGCTGGACGACGGGCCGGACGAGGACGCTCTGGTGATGGCGGCCGAGTTCGGCTACCGGTACCTGCACCGGCCGGACTGGCCCGCGGGCAAGAAGGCCGGGAACCTGCGCTACGCCTTCAGCCAGACCAGCGCCGAGCTGTTCGTGATCTTCGACTCGGACTTCGCGCCGCGGCCGGACTTCCTGGCCGAGACGCTGCCCTACCTGGACGATCCGCGGACGGCCATCGTGCAGACTCCGCAGTACTTCCGCGGCCACGCCGGGCAGACCTGGATCGAGCGGGCCGCGGGCCCGATCCAGGAGGTCTTCTACCGGACGGTCCAGGTGGCCAGGAACCGGCTGGACGCGGCCGTGTGCTGCGGGACGTCGGCCGTGTACCGGCGGCGGGCGCTGGAGCCGTTCGGCGGCCCGACGCTCATCCCCTACGCCGAGGACGTGCACACCGGGCTGGACGTGCGCAGCGACGGCTGGTCGGTGGCCTACCTGCCGATCCTGCTGTCCACCGGGATCTGCCCGGACAACCTGGACAGCTTCGTGCGGCAGCAGTACCGGTGGTGCTCGGGCAACGTCGGCATCGTGTTCACCCGGCGGCTGTGGCAGATCCGGATGAGCATCCCGGCCCGGCTGACCTACGTCTCCGGGTTCCTCTACTACGCCTACACCGCGCTGCTGGTGTTCTTCGGGCCGCTCATCCCCCTCGTCATGCTGGCGTTCCTGCCGGACCAGATCCGGCTGCGCAACTTCGTGGTGCTGCTCCCGGCCATGTTCACCGGGTTCGTGCTGTACCCGCTGTGGCACCGGGCCCGGTACGGGCCGGGCATCTGGCCGCTGGGCATCGCCCGGGGCTGGGCGCACGTGTTCGCGATCTGGGACGGTCTCCGGGGCACGTCGATGAGCTGGCACCCGAGCCGGACCCCGGGCGGCTCGCTGCGGCGGTTCCGGCTCGGGGTGACCTGGTGGAGCGGCGGCGCGGCCGTGGTGTGGGTAGCGCTGGCGGCCTGGCGAACGATGTCCGCCGGGTCGTGGCAGTTCGCCGTGCTGTTGTTCTTCGGCTTGCTCAACCTGGCCGTGGTGAGCCGCGTCATCGTCCCCGGAAGCAGGCCCGCATGAAGGCCCGCCTGGTGGTAGCGGTGGCCATGGCGCTGGCCCTGGCCTCGGTGACCGGCGCGGTCAGCCGCGTGGTGAGCTCAACCCCATCCAAGCCGCCGGCCGCGCACGCCGCCCTGGCGCCCCGGCTGGCCGCCTACCTGGGCGCGTTCGAGCCCGGCGCGCCGCCGGACTACGCGCCGGTGGCCACCTTCGCCCAGACCGCGGGCCGGCCGCCGAACCTGGCCGGCTACTACAGCGGCTGGGCCCAGCCGTTCGACGTACCGTTCGCGGACAGCCTGCGCGGCCACGGTGTGATCCCGTTCGTGCAGATCGACCCGACCGACGCGTCGGTCTCGGCCATCGCCGACGGCAGCTACGACGAGTACCTGCGGTCCTACGCCGACAGCGTGCGCAACTTCAGTGACGCGGTGGTCATCGGCTTCGGGCACGAGATGAACGCAAACTGGTACTCCTGGGGCTACGGCCACGTGCCGCCGTCGACGTTCATCGCGGCCTGGCGGCACCTGGTCACGGTGTTCCGCCAGCAGGGCGCGGACAATGTGACCTGGCTGTGGACCGTGCAGTCGGACGAGAAGGGCACCGGGCCGGTGGCGTCGTGGTGGCCCGGGGCCAGCTACGTGACCTGGGTCGGCGTCGACGGGTACTACTACCGCCGGACCGACACGTTCGCGACGGTGTTCGGCCCGACCATCGACCAGGTGCGGAAGTTCACCAGCGACCCGGTGCTGCTGTCGGAGACGGCCGTCGGACCGGCCGCCGGGCCGTTCTCCAAGATCCAGGACCTGTTCCGCGGCATGTCCACCTACAACACGCTCGGGCTGGTGTGGTTCGACAAGAAACAGACCAGGGGCACGTACCACCAGGACTGGCGGCTGGAAGACAACCCGTCGGCTGAGATCTCTTTCCGGCTGGGTGTGAAGGACGAAATCGTGCCTGTCACCCCGACGAGCTGACCACCGTGGTGTCGGCAATCTCCCAGGTGGCGCCCCCCGCGGCCGGTGCGGTCGCGGCGGGCGCGACCCGGCGTGCGCGTGGTGCACCGCGGGCGGGCTGGGCACTGGGCGCGGTCCTGCTGGTCCAGGCCGGGCTGTCCGTCCGGCTGGTCTGGACCGGCACCGCCGACCAGGATGAGGCCGGGTACCTGTGGGCCGGCCACCTGGAGTGGGCGCACTGGGTGCACGCCGCGCCGATCCCGGACCTGGGCGCCTACCTGCCCGGGGCGCCGGCGGCCTACCCGCTGGTAGGCGCGCTGGCCGGCGGCGCCGGCGGCGTGGGTGCGGCCCGGCTGCTGTCGCTGGGCCTGATGCTCGGCGTCACGGCGCTGCTGTGGGCCACCGCGGCCCGGCTGTACGGACGGCGGGCGGCGCTGCTGGCGTGCGCGCTGTTCGCGACGCTGGCCGGGACGCAGTTCCTGGGCAGTCTGGCCACCGCGGACGCGCCCGCGCTGCTCCTGCTGGCCCTGGCCGCCTGGCTGGGTGTGCGGGCCGCTGACGCCGGCCGCTGGGCTCGAGTGGCCCTGCTGGCCGGGTGCGGGCTGGGCCTGGCCGCGGCGAACGTCACCGAGTACGCGACCGTGCTGTTCGTGCCGGTGCTGGTGGGCGTGGTGTTGCTGGCGGGGCGGTCGCGGGCGCGTGGGGCCAGGGCGCTCGGCGCGGCGATGGTGCTGGGCGCGTGGGCGGTGCCGGTGGGCGCGGCGGTGGTGGCGGGCGGGCAGAATTACTGGCCGAGCGTATGGGCGGGGGCGCTGGCTTATCCGGCCGGGGACGCCGCTGGGCCGACCGTGCTCCGGGACGCTTACGTGGAGACCAGCCTGATCCTGGTGCTGGCCGGGCTCGGCGTGTGGCTGTCGGCGCGCAGGCGGGGGCCCCAGCTGGCCCCGGCCCGCTTCCTGCCGGTGGTGCTGCTGGCAGCGGGGCTGCTGGTCCCGGCGGCCCAGGCCGCGCGGCACAGCACGGACGGCCTGGCCAGCCACGTGGTGTTCGGGGCGTGGTTCGCGGCCATCGCGGCGGGCTACGCGCTGGCCCGGCTGAGCCGGGTCGACCGGGGGTACGGCTGGGCTGCGGTGATGGCGCTGCCCATCGCCGCGGCCACGTTGTTCGGCTCGATGGGCGGCGCGCACGCCCTGCACCGGGGCTGGCCGGACGCGACCGCGCTGGTCCGGGTGCTGGGCCCGGCCACCCACGCCCATCCCGGCAATTATCTGGCCGACGACGACGTGGTGCCCGCCTACTACCTGCAGTCGCAGGTGCGCTGGCAGAACTGGTCCGGCACCCGGTCCTTCCGGTACGGGGGCGAGCCCGCGGGGGCCGCGTCGTACGCGGCCGCGATCTCGCGGCACCACTTCGCGCTGGTCGTCGTGGACTTCGGGGACACCGCGGCGGCCGACGCGCAGATCACCGCGGACCTGCGGCGCACCGGCGGTTACCACGTGCTGGCCCGCGCGGGCCGGTTCACGGTCTGGGCTGAGGGCGGGGGGCGCCTTGCTGGTCACTGACTCGGCCAACACGGACCCGGCCAACGCCGAGCCCACGAGCGCGGGAACGCCGGCGGAGTGCTATCTGCCGTCGCCGCCGGACGATCAGGAGAAGTACAAGTACTTCGGGCGGCCGCGGCGGCTGGTGTTCGCCTGGCTGCTGGTGGCGTCGGCCGGCATTCTCTACGGCTACGTGCACGTGGCGGCCAGGGCCTGGCTGGTGTCCCCGCTGATGTGGCTGCTGCTCATGGTCATGGTGCCGCCGGTGGTGGTCAACTTCTGGCTCCGGGTCGGCCGGCCCCGGCTGACCCTGGCCGAGCACCAGGCCATCGTGGCGGCCTACCGGGAGCAGGGTGAGAGCGTCGATGTGTTCCTGCCCAGCGCGGGCGAGCCGCTGGCGCTGCTGGACAACACGATGCGGCACGCCCGGGCGCTGCGCTGGGGCGGGGAGAAGATCGTCTACGTGCTGGACGACTCGGCCCGGGCCGAGGTGCGCGAGCTGGCCGACCGGCACGGGCTGCGCTACGTGGTGCGGCCGCACCCCGGGGAGCTGAAGAAGGCGGGCAACCTCACCCACGCGCTGGGCATCAGCGCCGGTGACTTCATCGTGGTCCTGGACGCGGACTTCGCGGTCCGGCCCGAGTTCCTGTACGAGACCATGCCGTACTTCGCCGATCCGGCCGTCGGGATCGTGCAGACGGCCCAGTTCTACGACGTCGGCAACCGCTCGCTGTCCTACATCCAGCGCTACGCGGGCACCCTGCAGGAGATCTTCTTCCGGTACATCCAGCCGGCCCGGGACCGGTACCGGGCCGCGATCTGCGCGGGCACGAACCTGGTCTACCGGCGGGCCTCGGTGGCCGTGGCGGGCGGGTTCGCCCAGGTCCCGATCGGCGAGGACGTGCACTCGGGCGTGAAGCTGTGGGCGGCCGGGCAGGAGACCCGGTACCTGCCGCTGTGCCTGGCCCGCGGGGTGGCCCCGGCCGACTTCCCGTCCCTGGCCAACCA
The DNA here is from genome assembly GCA_963833835.1 of uncultured Actinomycetes bacterium. Taxonomy (GTDB): domain Bacteria; phylum Actinomycetota; class Actinomycetes; order Streptosporangiales; family Streptosporangiaceae; genus Bog-532. The sequence continues at coordinate 895,502 of CAWHZI010000016.1, read as the reverse complement.
GCAGGCCCGCTGGTGCCGGTCGTCGATGCTGCTGATGGTGGACGACCACTTCCTGGCCGCCCCGTTCGACTGGAAGCAGCGGACCGCGTTCTGGGCCGCGTTCCTGTACTACATGTCCTCGGCCGCGCTGCTGCTGACCGGGCCGTTCCCGACGCTGACGATGATCTGGTTCTACCCGGGCCTGGTCCACCCGCAGAACTACCTACCGCTGCTGCCCGCGCTGGCGGCCACGCTGTTCGCGTTCCCGCTGCTGAGCGGGGGCTGGCGGCCGACGATCTACCGGGTGTGCCTGATGAACTCGTGCTGCCACCTGTACGCGGTGTGGTACGCGCTGCGGGACCGGGTAGCCGAGTGGGTGCCCACCGGCGCGTCACCGGAACAGGGTCAGGTACCCCGCACGGTCAACCGCATCCTGCGGACCTGGATCGTGGCCGTCCAGCTCCTGCTCTGGTCGGGCCTGGCCGTGCGGGTGCACCAGTACGGCTGGCACCCCTACTGGGCAACCGAGCTGCTGGCCGGCGTCCAGCTCTACATGACCGCCCCCCTGTTGACGCGGAGCAAAGGCGTCCGGAAACCCCCCTGGCCTGAGGAGGCAGCAGCATGAGAAACGCCGATACTGATCTCGGCACCACCACGCCGCCCGGGCCGGGCCCGACTGGGAGCCGCAGCCAGCGGCACCAGAACCGGCCCCGCCGGTCCCGTCGGCTGCTCAAGGTGGCCGGCGCGGTCGTCGCCGCCATCGTGATCGCGGCCGGGGTGGTGGTCTACAACCACAACTCGAACGGGGTGAAGCCGCTGCCGGCGCAGCTGCCCGCCGCGGCCGACGGCTACCTGGGCGTCTACACCCAGGGCAGCCCGCTCAGCTACGCCGGGGTGACGTCGTTCCGCAAAGCCAGCGGCACCTCCCCCGACCTGGTCATGTACTACAGCGGCTGGTACGAGTCGTTCCAGACGGCGTTCGTCAAGAAGGCGGCTGCGGACGGCGCGGTGCCGCTGGTGCAGATCGACCCGACCGGCATCAACGTGGCCTCGATCGCGTCCGGCAAGTACGACGGTTACCTCAGCTCCTACGCCGTGGCCGTGAAGGCCTACCACGGCCCGATCGTCCTCGGCTTCGGGCACGAGATGAACGGCAGCTGGTCGAGCTGGGGCTACACCCACACCAGCCCGGCGACGTTCGTGAAGGCCTGGCAGCACATCGTCACCCTGTTCCGCGCGCTCGGCGCGACCAATGTGACCTGGATGTGGACGGTCAACATCATCAACGACACCCAGCAGGGCCAGATCCCCTCGCCCAAGGCCTGGTGGCCCGGCCGCGCCTACGTGAACTGGGTCGGTATCGACGGCTACTACCTGAAGCCGAACTGGCAGTTCGCCCCGCTGTTCGGCCCGACCATCGCCCAGGTCCGGGAGCTGACCAGCGCGCCGATCCTCATCGGCGAGACCGGCGTCACGCCGCAGGCCGGCCAGCTGGCCAAGGTGGCCGACATGTTCGCCGGGGTCAAGGCGTACGGGCTGCTCGGCCTGGTCTACTTCAACTCCACCGACAAGGGGAAGGGCCAGCCCTTCGGCCTGCAGAACGCGGCCGCGTTCAGCGCGTTCAAGAAGGGCGCCAGCGCCTACCACCGGCCCGGCTCGTGACCTCGGAGGCCTCCATCGCCCGCGACGCGACGCGGCTCGACCCCCGGCCGGCCCCGGCCCAGCCAGCACCGACCCGGCCGCAGCCGGTGGTGCGGGTGCCCGAGAGCCGGCGGCCGTGGCTGCTGGGCGTGCCCGAGACCCGGCCGCAGCCGATCCTGCGTCCCGACGAGCCGGGCCCGGACGACCCGGAACCCAGGCCCCGCGGCAACGGCCTGCTCGGCCACCTGTCCGGGCTGGTCCTGCTGGCCGTCCTGACCGTGCAGGCGATCTGGTCTCTGCAGCTGGTCTGGTCCAACACGGCGTTCGTCAACGAGGCCGCGTACCTGTCGGCCGGGCACGCGATCCTGGCCCACTGGCTGCACGGGACCCCGGTGCCCGGCTACTCGGGCTACTTCTCCGGCGCCCCGGTCCTCTACCCGCCGGCCGGGGCGCTGGCCGACACCCTCGGTGGCCTGGCCGGGGCGCGGATCTTGTCCCTGCTGTTCATGCTGGGCGCGACCGCGCTGCTGTGGAGCCTGACCGGCAAGCTGTTCGGGGGCCGGGCCGCCGGGTGCGCCGCGGCCCTGTTCGCCGTGCTCGGCCCGACCCTGCGCCTGGGCGCGTTCGCGACCTTCGACGCGATGGCCCTGCTGCTGCTGGCCGCGGCGGCCTGGTGCGTGGTGGCGGCCCGGGACCATGACGACTCCACCCTGCTGCTCCTGGCCGGGACGGTACTGCTGGTGCTGGCCAACGCGACCAAGTACTCGACCGTGCTGTGCGACCCGGCGGTCGTCGCCCTGGCCGGGCTGACCACCGCGCGCCACCGCGGGGCCAAGGCCGGCGTGGCCCGGGCCGGTTACGTCGCCGCGGGCACGACCGGGCTGATCAGCGTGCTGCTGGCCATCGGCGGCTCCGGCTACGGGGCCGGGGTGCTGCACACCACCGTGACCCACACCGGCGGCAGCCCGGCCCGGCTGGCCCTGGGCGACTCGTGGAAGTGGGTCGGGATGATCTGCCTCATCGCCGCGGCCGGGGCGATCGTGGCGGTATGGCGCAACCGGAGCGAGGCGCTGATCCTGGCCGTCTTCGCCGCCACCGGGTTCCTGGCCCCGCTGAACGAGGTACGGATCCACGCCAGCACCGCGACCCTGTCCCAGTACGTCGACTTCGGGGCCTGGTTCGCGGCCGCGGCCGCCGGGTACGCGATCGCCGGTCTGACCACCGTCGGCCGGCGTAAGAGCGTGCACCTGGCCGTGACCGCGGCCCTGCTGGCCGTGGCCGTGGTCCCGCTGGCGGTCAGCGGCCGGGAACAAGCCTCCGGCATCTACCGGCAGTGGCCGAACTCGGCCCGGCTGATCACCGCCCTCCAGACGCTCACCCGCCAGCACCCAGGCCGGTACCTGGCCGAGGACGACAGCGTCCCGGCCTACTACCTGCGGGCCATGGTGGCCCCGTCGCGCTGGTCCGGCACCTGGTCCTTCCACTACCGCCCGCCCGGCGCCGGCCAGACGCTGACCGGCCCCGCCGCCTACCGCGCCGCCGTCAACCAGCACTACTTCTCGCTGATCGTCGTCAGCTTCACCGACACCGCCCGGACCGACGGCGAGATCGTCTCCGACCTGGGGACCACCGGCGACTACCGGGTCGTCGCGGTCGCACCGTCGACCATCGGCCAGTACACGATCTGGGCCTACGAACCGCCGACGACCCCGGGAAGCCATGGTCACGGCTGAGCGGGCACCGAACCGGGGCCGGCATCGCCGGTACGGGCTCAACCTGCCCAACCCGCCGAGTGACGAGGAGAAGGCCCGGTACTCCGACCGGAACCTCGCGCTGATCAGCCGGACGTCGCTGGCCAGCTTCGGCGCCCTGCTGATCAGCCAGTCCCGGTTCGTGTTCCTCAACCCGGTCTTCACCTGGGTCTTCCTGCCGTTCGTGCTGTTCACCATCGCCTACTACGTCATCTCCCTGTGCGTGAACGCCGGCACCCGGGAGTTCGACCAGGACCGGCACCGCGCGCTGGTGGACGGCTGGCACCCGGCCCGGTACCCGTCGCTGGACATCTTCCTGCCCATCTGCGGCGAACCCGCCGCGGTGCTCGTCAACACCTGGACGTACGTGGCCCAGCTGGTCGCGGCCTACCCCGGCGAGGTGATGGCCTACGTGCTGGACGACGGGCCGGACGAGAGCGTCCGGCAGCTGGCCCGGAGCTTCGGGTTCACCTGGGCCCGCCGCCCGAACCGCGGCTGGATGAAGAAAGCCGGGAACCTCCGCCACGCCTTCGCTCACACCGCGGGCGAGTTCATCTTGATCCTGGACGCCGACTTCGCCCCGCGGGCCGACCTGCCCGGCGAGCTGCTGCCCTACTTCGAGCTCGACGACTCACTCGGCATCGTCCAGTCCCCGCAGTACTTCCGGACCACCGCGCGCATGTCCTGGACCGAGCGCGGCGCCGGCGCGGTCCAGGAGCTGTTCTACCGGATGGTGCAGGTCTCCCGGGACCGGCACGACGGCGCCATCTGCGTGGGCTCCTGCGCCATGTACCGGCGCGAGGCGCTGGCCGCCAACGGCGGGTCGACGCTGATCGGGCACTCCGAGGACGTGCACACCGGCTTCGACCTGCGGCGGGCGGGCTGGGGCCTGCGCTACATCCCGATCCCGCTGGCCACCGGGCTGTGCCCGTCCGACCCGGACTCGTTCCTGACCCAGCAGTACCGGTGGTGCGCCGGCTCGATGGCGCTGGCGGGCTCGCGCCGGTTCTGGGCGCTGAAGATGGCCTGGCGGAGCCGGTTCTGCTACCTGTCCGGCTACTGCTACTACATCCACACCGCGCTGTTCACCTTCGCCGCCCCGGCCATCCCGCTGGTCATGCTGACCCTGCTCCCGGACCGGGTCCGGCTGATCAACTACCTGTTCATCCTGCCGTCGTTCATCTACACGCTGGTCGTGTTCCCGGCCTGGCACCGCTGCCACTTCGGCCCGGAGGCGTTCATGGCCAAGCTCCTCTACGGATGGGCCCACGTGATGGCACTGTGGGACATCTGCCGCCGCCGGCAGCTGGGCTGGCAGTCCACCGGCGGGTCCAGCCGCAAGGCCGGGACCCGGCGGATCTGGGTCGGCCTGGCCATCTGGAACGGCGGCACCAGCCTGGCCTGGGTCGGGCTGGCCTGCTGGCGGCTAGCCACCTACGGCCCCAATTTCGTGCCGCTGCTCGTCGTCGGGCTGTTGACCAGCGCCATCACCGCGATGGCGCTGGGCGCGCGGCGCAACCACCTACGGGTCGTCGGGGGGACGAACGTATGAGATTGCTACTCCGGATCGCGGCCATCGTGGTCGCCCTGATCGTGGTGGCCGCGGTGGTCACGGTGGCCGTCCGGCACGACCGGTCCTCGGTCGCGCTGCCCGCGCCCAAAAAGGCCAACGTCACCCTGCGGACCAGCCCGCAGTCCTGGCTGGGCCTGTACACCCCGCAGTCGCCGCACTCCTACGCCGGGGTCGACAGTTTCACCGGCCAGGCTGGTGTCCGGCCCAACCTGGACATGTACTACAGCGGCTGGCGAGAGCCGTTCCAGGCCAGCTTCGCCGCCACCGTCTCGCGGCACGGCGGGGTGCCGCTCGTGCAGCTGGACCCGACCGACGTCAGCCTGACCGCCATCGCCTCGGGCCAGTACGACGGGTACCTGGGCCAGTTCGCCACCGCGGTGCGGTCCTACGCCAACCCGGTGGTGATCGGCTTCGGGCACGAGATGAACGGGACCTGGTACTCCTGGGCCTCCGGGCACACGTCCCCGGCGGCATTCGTGGCCGCATGGCGGCACATCGTCACGCTGTTCCGCACCTACGGGGCGGACAACGTGACCTGGCTGTGGACGATCAACATCGTGCAGACCGCCCAGGGCATCTCGGCCCCGGGGCCGTGGTGGCCGGGCAGTTCCTACGTGACCTGGGTCGGCATCGACGGCTACTACGCCCAGCCGTCGATGACGTTCTCCTCGCTGTTCGGGCCGACCATCGTCGCGGTCCGGGCGCTGACCAACGACCCCATCCTGGTGGCCGAGACGGCGGCCGGGACCGCGGCGGGCCAGACGGCCAAGATCACCGACCTGTACGCCGGCATCCGCTCCTACGGGCTGCTGGGGTTCGCCTGGTTCGACGCGGTCGGCAAGCAGGACTGGCGGCTCGGCAACAGCGGGTCCATGACCGCGTTCCAGCAGGGGGCGCGCAGTTACCCGGGGCTGGTGCGATGACCCGCCCGCAGCAGGAACTCCAGCCATCCCGGTCGCGCCGGTCGCGCCGGTCGCGCCGGCGGCGCCAGCCCCGCCCCCGGACCCCGTACATCGCCGGGGTGGTCATCCTGGTGGCCGCGGCGGTGGCGCTGCGGTTCGCGGTGATCCACCCGGCGGCGTCCACCTCGCCGGGCCGGGCCGGCGGCGCGCTGCCGACCAAGGGGGCGTCTTACCTGGGCGTCTTCGGGACCGGGACCCCCGACAGCTACCAGTCGGTGACCGCCTTCGCCCGGGCGGCGGGGCGCCAGCCCAACCTGGCCGGCTACTACAGCGGCTGGGACGAGCCGTTCAAGACCGGGTTCGCCCAGCAGGCCCGGCAGCACGGCGCGGCCACCATCATCCAGATCAACCCGACCCTGGCCTCGGTGGCCGACATCGCCGCAGGCCACCAGGACGCCTACCTGCACCGGTTCGCGGCCGCGGTCAAGGCCTACCGGCACCCGGTGGTGATCGGGTTCGGGCACGAGATGAACGCCAACTGGTACTCCTGGGGTTACGGGCAGGCGTCGCCGGCGGCGTTCGTGGCCGCGTGGCGGCACATCGTCACGCTGTTCCGGCAGCAGGGCGCGAACAACGTGACCTGGCTGTGGACCCTGCAGGCGGACGAGAAGGGCACCGGGCCGGTGGCCTCGTGGTGGCCCGGTGCCAGCTACGTGACCTGGGTCGGTATCGACGGGTACTACTACCGGCCGACCGACACCTTCTTCAGCGTGTTCGGGGCGACCGTGGCCCAGGTGCGGCTGTTCACCGGCAAGCCGATCCTGCTGTCCGAAGCGGCGGTCGGACCGGCCGCCGGGCAGGCAGCCAAGATCCCCGGCCTGTTCGCGGGCATGCGCCAGTACGGGACGCTCGGGCTGGTGTGGTTCGACATCGCCCAGAACGACGGCCCGTACCACCAGGACTGGCACCTGGAGGACAACCCGGCCGCGGTGACCGCGTTCCGGCATGCGGCGTCGGGGCTCGCGCTCGCGGCGCCCTGACGCCGGCTTGGCGCGCGTCACGGGACGAGTGAGTTAATTAAAAAGGTCAAAAATGGCTAGTGGTACGCGGCCGCGGGGCCGCGTTTGATCACCCGGTCTTCGGTCACCACCGCGGTGACCAGGGCGGCCGGGGTGACGTCGAAGGCGTAGTTGAGGGCGCGGGTGCCGTCCGGCGCGATGGGGACGCCGAGCACGTGGGTGACCTCGTCCCCGGCCCGGCGCTCGACCGTGATCCGGCGGCCGTCCGGAGTGGCCGGGTCGATGGTCGACTCCGGCACCACGACCACGAACGGGATGTCCGCCTGCCGGGCGGCCAGGGCCAGGCTGTAGGTGCCGATCTTGTTGGCCACGTCACCGTTGGCCGCCACCCGGTCCGCGCCGACCACCACCGCGTCCACCAGTCCCTCCTTGATCAGGAACGGGCCGGCCGCGTCCGCGATCAGGTAGTGCTCGATGGCCAGCTGATCGAGCTCCCAGCAGGTCAGCCGGGCCCCCTGGAGCAGCGGCCGGGTCTCGTCGACCAGCACGTGGGCCAGGGCCTGGTCGTTGTTCAGGGCCCGGATCACGCCCAGCGCGCTGCCCCAGCCCAGACAGGCCAGGCTGCCGGTGTTGCAGTGCGTCTCCACCCGCAGCGGGGCCGGCCCGCAGACCTCGCGCAGGTAGCGGGCGCCGCGTTCGCTCATCCGGTGGCTGGCGGTCACGGTCGCCGCCATGGTGGCCAGCGCGGCGGCCTCGACCGCGGCGGCCCCCTGCGGGATGACCGCGGCGACGGCTTCGGTCTCCCGGCGCAGGTTGACCGCGGTGGGCCGGGCCTCGGCGAGCTGCTTGACCGCCGCGTCCAGCCGGGCCGCATCCCAGCCGTCCCGCTCGGCCAGCCGGGCCGCCAGCGCCACCCCGAGCGCGCCCGCCGCACCCAGCACCGGGGCGCCGCGGATGGCCAGCCGCCCGATCGCGTCCACCAGCTCGGCGACCGTGGTGAGATGAAGCATGCGGATCTCGTGCGGGAGCGCGGTCTGGTCGAGGGCGACGATGTGCCCATCGCGCCAGCCCAGGACCTCCAGCTCGGCTTCGGAGCTCATACCGGTGACGCTACCTGCCCTCTTTGCCGTGGGCGGGCCCGATGCTGCTCGGTGAGCTGCGGGCCGAGATCGCCGCGGTCTGCACCGGGCTGGCCGCGGCCGGGCTGGTGGTGGGGACGGCGGGCAACGTCAGCGCCCGGGCCGGGGAGCTGGTCGCGGTGACGCCGAGCGGGCTGGACTACGCGGCGCTCACGGCCGAGCTGGTGGGGGTGCACCGGATGGACGGGACCCCGGTCGAGGCCCCGTTGCTGCCGTCGAGCGAGCTGCCGCTGCACCTGGCGGTGTACGCGGCCGCTGAGGCTGGCGGGGTTTCTGGGGTTTCTGGGGTTTCTGGGGTTTCTGGGGTGACCGGGGTTACTGGGGCTGGAGTGGCGGCCATCGTCCACACGCACGCTCCGGCCGCGACCGCATTGTCGGCGCTGGTGGATGAGGTGCCGGCCATCCACTACCAGGTGGCGTCGTTCGGCGGGCCGGTGGCGGTGGCGCCGTACGCGACCTACGGCACCGGCGAGCTCGCGGCCAACGTGGTCACCGCGCTGGCCGGGCGCTCGGCCTGCCTGATGGCCAACCACGGCGCGGTCACCACCGGGCCGGACCTGCGGACCGCGGTCAGCCGGGCGCAGGCGCTGGAGTGGGTGTGCGACGTGTACCTGCGCGCGGCCGCGGCGGGCCGGCCCCGGCTGCTGCCGCCGGAGGAGATCGAGACCGTGGTGCGTAAGCTGTCCGGCTACGGCCAGCGTCCGCCGGCCTGACCGGAGCTAGGCAAGGGGTCAGTCGTGGACCGCAACCGTCTGGCCGAACTGCTCGCGCGGGAGCGGGCCACGTTCGCCGACCGTCATCCCGGGTCGGCGCGGGCCCACCAGCAGGCCGGATCGCTGTTCGGCCGGGTGCCGATGACCTGGATGAACATGGCGGCCGGCGGGTTCCCGCTCTACCTGGACCGGGCGTCAGGGGCCCGGGTCACCGACGTGGACGGACTGGAGTACGCGGACTTTTCGCTGGGCGACACGGCGGCCATGGCCGGCCACTCCCCCGCCCCGGTGCTGCGGGCTATCGAGCGCCGCGCGGCCGGGCGCGGTGGGCTGTCGGTGATGATGCCGACCGAGGAGGCGGCCGAAGCCGGGGCCGAACTGGCCCGGCGGTTCGGCCTGGCCCGCTGGTCGTTCGCGCTGACCGCCACCGACGCCAACCGGTGGGCCATCCGGTTGGCCCGGGCGCTGACCGGGCGGAGCAAGGTCCTGTTCCACAGCTACTGCTACCACGGCACGGTGGACGAGTCGCTGATCGTCACCAGCCCGACGGGCGCTCGGCCCCGGCCGGGGAACGTCGGGGCGCCGGTCGACGTCCTCGCGACCAGCCGGGTGGCCGAGTACAACGACCTGGACGGCCTGGACCGCGAGCTGGCCCACGGCGACGTGGCCGCGGTGCTGATGGAACCGGCGCTGACCAACATCGGCATCGTGCTGCCCGAGCCCGGCTACCTGGACGGGGTCCGGGAGCTGACCCGGCGGCACGGCACGCTGCTCATCAACGACGAGACCCACACGTTCTGTGCCGGCCCGGGCGGGGCCACCGCGGCCTGGGGCCTCGAGCCGGACATGGTGACGGTGGGCAAGGCCATCGGCGGCGGCATCCCCGCGGCCGCCTACGGGCTGACGGCCGAACTGGCCGACCGGCTGCTGGGCCGCCGCGACCTGGACCTGGTCGACATGGGCGGGGTCGGCGGCACCCTGGCCGGGAACCCGCTGTCGATCGCCGCGGTGTGCGCGACCCTGCGCGAGGTGCTGCCGGACGGGGTGTTCGGGGAAATGTCGGCGCTGGCCGAGCGGTTCGCGGCCGGCGTGGACGGTGTCATCAGCCGGCACGGCCTGCCCTGGTCGGTGAGCCGGCTGGGCGCCCGGGCCGAGTACCGGTTCACTTCCCCGGCGCCGCGCACCGGCAGCGAGGCCGCGGCGGCGTCCGATCCCGAGCTCGACGACTACCTGCACACCTACCTGGCCAACCGGGGCATCCTGCTCACCCCGTTCCACAACATGGCGCTGATGTGCCCGGTCACCAGCCCGGCCGACGTGGACCGGCACACTGAGGTATTCGGCGCGGCCGTAGCCGAGCTGCTCGGGGCCTGAGGAGGTAACTGGTGGACCGGTCACGGCTGGAGTCGTTCAGCGACGGCGTGTTCGCTGTCGCCATCACGCTGCTGGCCCTGGACCTGGCGGTGGAGGGGCCGGGGCACGGGAATCTGGCGCTCCTGCTGGGCGATCGCTGGCCCGCGTTCGTGGCCTATCTGATCAGCTTCTTCACCATCGGCATCATCTGGGTCAACCACCACACGATGATGAACAGCGTGGTGGCGGTCACCCGGGGGCTGCTGTACCTCAACCTGCTGCTGCTCGCGGTGGTGGTGGCCATCCCGTTCGCCACCTCCACCCTGGCCGATTACCTGCGCGACGGCTGGCCGAACGCGAACACGGCGGCGGCACTGTTCGCCGGGGTCTTTGAGCTTATGAGCATCGCCTTCGCGCTGGTCTCCGAGTGGGTCCTGCGGCATGACGAGTACGTCCGCGACCCGATGTCGGCCGCGGCCAAGAGACCGGCGCGGCTGAGCTTCTATGCGGGCCAGGTCCCGTACCTGATTGCCTTCGTGGTGGCGTTCTTCAGCGTCTGGGCCACGGTGGCCATCACCGCCGTGACCGGTATCTACTACATATTCGTCCGCACCTATGCGCCGCCGACGCCGGCTGCCCCTACGTCCGCACCGGAGTAAGCGGGGTCGGCCTGCTCCAGAGGTCAAGCGGGCTGCAGGCCGGCCAGCAGGGTGGTGACGATCGCGGTGGCGTGGGCCTGCGCCGCGTCCGGGTCGGGCGGCAGCTGGGCGAAGCAGCGCAAAAAGGCGTACTGGAAGCAGGACCCGAGCAGCAGGGACGCGGCGGCGGCGCAGTCGGCGCCGGGGCGGATGCGGCCGCGACCCTGTTCCAGGCGCAGGTAGCGGGCCAGCGCTTCCACTGGGTACTGCGGACCGGCGCCCTGACGGGTGACCGCGGCATGGTGCGCGGTCAGCAGTTCCGGCTCGGAGAAGACCGACGCGCTGATCGGGAAGCTGGCCTCGTAAAAGGCGATCGCGCCGCGGGCGGTGCCGGTCAGCCGGCTGGCCAGGGTTTCGCGGGCGGCCGTGTTGGCGTCGGCGTGCCCGTTGGTGCCGGCGCCGGCGTCGTTTGCGGCGCTGGTGCCGGCGTCGGCGTCGGCGTCGATGCCGGCGGACAGGGCGCTGAGGGTCGAGCCCAGGCTGGGCAGGCGTTCCTTGAGCACGGCCAGGAACAGGTCGGTCTTGTCCTGGAAGTGCTTGTACAGGGTGGCTTCGGAGTAACCGGCGGTGCGGGCGATCTCCTTGGTCGTAGTGCGGGCGAAGCCGCGCGTCCGCATCACGTGGGCGGCCGCGTCGAGGATGCGGTCCCGGGTGCCTGGCATGTGCCGCCTTAATGCATTGACAGGTTAGTGAGTGCTTACCCATCATAGGGGTTAGTGAGCATTCACTCACCAGTTTGACTGGGTTAGGCGGCCGGGCAAGTTGGACGGCAGACGGGAGAGTTCGATGAGGGTGACGGTGTTCGGGGCGACGGGTGGAGTGGGGTCCGAGGTGGTGCGGCAGGGACTGGCGGCTGGGCACGACGTGGTGGCGGTGGTGCGGGACCCGGCGCGGCTCGCGGTGCCTGCGGGGTCGGGGCTGGGCGTGGTCACGGCGGACGTGATGGATCCGGCGCAGATCGGGCCGGCGGTCAAGGGGTCCGACGCGGTGGTGTCGACGCTGGGGCCACGCAAGGGCGGCCCACCCGCGGTGCTGACCGACGGGGTGCGGAGCATCTTGACCGCGATGGAGGACACCGGGATCCGGCGGCTGGTCGCGCTCAGCGCGAGCGGGGCCTTCATCGAGCCGAGCGATCCGTTCCTGACCCGGGTGATAGCCAAGCCGCTGCTGCAGCGCATCCTGCGCGACGCGATGGCCGACACCCGGCGGATGGAGGGGGAAATCTGGGCCAGCGCCACCGACTGGACGCTGATGCGCCCGCCGCAGCTGACCAACCGGCCGGGCCGCGGTCGCTACCGCCGCATGATCGACAGCAACGTGGGGAGGAGCATCGCACGGGCCGACGTGGCCGACGCGATCCTGGCCGCCCTGGCCGACCCGGCGACCATCGGCCACACGGTGGGCATCGGGTACTGAGCCGGAGGTGAGGCCGCATGCCGTGGCTGGTCGGTACGTCGGGGTGGCAGTACCGTGACTGGCGCGGCGTGCTGTACCCGGCCGGGGTGCCGCAGCGGCTGTGGCTGGAGCACTACGCGGAACAGTTCGGGACAGTCGAGAACAACAACTCGTTCTACCGGCTGCCGACCCGGGAGATGTTCGCGGCGTGGGCCGAGCGGACGCCGGGCGGGTTCGTGATGGCGGTGAAGGCCAGCCGCTACCTGACCCACATCCGGCGGCTGAAGGACCCGGCCGAACCGGTCCAGCGCCTGCTCGACGCGGCCACCGGGCTCGGTGACCGGCTGGGGCCGATCCTGCTGCAGCTTCCGCCGACGTGGAAAGGCGATCCGGAACTGCTGGACGACTGCCTGGCCGAGTTCGGGCGGCGCGGGCCACGCGGGCTCCGGGTGGCGGTGGAGATGCGGCACGAATCCTGCTGGACCGACGAGATCCGGGAGGTGCTGACCAGCCGGGGGGCGGCGCTGGTGTGGACGGATCGGCATGAGTCTCAGCAGGAGCCGCGGTGGCGGACCGCGGACTGGGGTTACCTGCGGCTGCACGAAGGCGCGGCCGAGCCGTGGCCACGCTACCGGCCGGCCGGGCTGCGGACCTGGGTCAAACGGCTGGCGGACGGCTGGCCAGACGGTGTTAGCTCAACCAGAGCGGACGTGTACGTGTACTTCAACAACGACCCGGGCGGGGCGGCGATCCACGACGCGGTGGGGTTCGCGGCCGCGGCCCGTAAGGCGGGGCACCCGGTGAGCCGGACACCCGGTGAGGTGCCGGTCAGGCCTGGCCGGTGAGCCAGCGTTCCATCCGGGACAGGAGCTCCCCGGTGTCGACCGGCTTGGTCACGTAGTCGCTGGCCCCGGCGTCCAGGCTCTTCTCCCGGTCGCCGGGCATGGCCCGGGCGGTGACCGCGATGATCGGCAGCGCGGCGAAGGCGGGCATCCGGCGGATGGCGGCCATGGTGGCGTAGCCGTCCATCTCCGGCATCATCACGTCCATCAGGATCAGGTCCACGTCCGGCTCGGCCGCCAGCACGGCGATGCCCTCGCGGCCGTCGCAGGCCCGCAGCACGGTGACCCCGTGCTCCTCCAGCGAGCTGGTGATCGCGTACACGTTGCGGATGTCGTCGTCGACGACCAGGACCTTCTGGCCGGCCAGGCCCTGATGCTCGGCCACCGGCGGCGCCGGGCGGGCGATCGGGTGCGGACCGGTCCGGCTGACCAGGTCATCGGCCTGGCCGGTGGGCGTGGCGGACAGGTACAGCGCGATGCGCTCGCGCAGGTCGTCCAGGGACGGCAGCAGCTCCACCGGCCGTTCCCCCACCTCCGGACCGGCCAGCTGGTGCTCGGCCAGCTGATATTGAGCCAGCCGGGCCTGGGCGCCGGTCTGGTCGCCCCGGGTGTGGACCAGCACGGGCAGGCCGGACAGGACCGGCTCGTCCCGGAGCCGGTCCAGGAACGTGAACGCCGCCGCCCCGGGCAGGCCCAGGTCGAGCACCACGCACTGGTGCGGCGCAGAGCGGAGCTGTTCCACCGCCTCGTCCGGGCGGGTCACGGTCTGCACCTGGACCGGCCCGCTCACGTCGGCCAGGTCGGAGGCGGCGCTGTAGGCCAGCAGCGTGAGCAGGCCGCCCGGGGCGCTCTCCAGCACCAGCAGCCGGTGCGCGCCCTGCTGGGGCTCCAGAGGCTGCGGGGACAGGGTGGGCTGTAGGGACGGCAGGGGCTGGGCAGAGTCGGGAGATGGGGCGGGTGCCGCTGGGTGCCCGGGCTGAGGGGACTGCCCGGGCTGAGGGGACTGCCCGGGCTGAGGGGATGGATGGGGAGCGAGGGATGGGCCGGCCGCTGCCCGCAGCGGGGGCCGGAAGGCGTTGAAGGATGAAGCGGACGTCGGCGGCTGCTGGGGCTGCTGGGGCCGCAGGGAGTCGAGCGAGGAGGCCGCCGACGACGGCTGGGAAGGCAGGAGGGCGACCTGGTCCCCGGTGGTCTGCGGCAGCGTGCACGGCACGTACAGGGTGAACGTGCTGCCCCGGCCGAGCCCGCTGTCGGCGGTGATGTCGCCGCCGAGCAGCGCGCCGACCTCGCGCGCGATGGACAGGCCGAGCCCGGTGCCGCCGTACCGGCGGCTGAGCGTGCCGTCCCCCTGCTCGAACACTCCGAAGATGGCGTCCAGGTTCTCCGGCGCGATCCCGATCCCGGTGTCGGTGACCGAGAACGCGACGGCCGCCTCGCCCGGAGAACCGGCAGCCGGCCCGACCCGGAGCGTGACCTGGCCGGCCGAGGTGAACTTGACCGCGTTGGACAGCAGGTTGCCCAGCACCTGGCGCAGCCGCTGCCGGTCGGTGAACATCTCCCCCGGCGCGTCCGAGGCCAGGTCGACGGCGAAGGTCAGGCCCTTCTCCGCGGTCAGCGGCTGGAACGTGGCCTGGATGTCGTCCAGCAGGGCGTGCAGGGTGAACCGCTCCGGGTAGATGTCCATCCGGCCGACCTCGACCTTGGACAGGTCCAGGATGTCGTTGATCAGCTGCAGCAGGTCCGAACCCGCGGAGTGGATGACGTTGGCGTACTCCACCTGCTTGGTGGTCAGGTTGCCGCCGGGGTTCTGGGTCAGCAGCCGGGCCAGGATCAGCAGGCTGTTGAGCGGGGTGCGCAGCTCGTGCGACATGTTGGCCAGGAACTGCGACTTGTACCTCGACGCCAGCGCGAGCTGCTGGGCCCGCTCCTCGATCTCCTGCCGGGCCTGCTCAATCTCGGCGTTCTTGGTCTCGATGTCGCTGTTCTGCCGGGCCAGCTGCTCGGCCTTGTCCTCCAGATCGGCGTTGGACCGCTGCAGCTCGTCCTGCTGGGCCTGCAGCTCACCGGTGAGCCGCTGCGACTCTTTGAGCAGCGAGTCGGTGCGGGCGTTGGCCACGATCGTGTTCACGTTGACCCCGAGCGTCTCGGTGAACTGCTCCAGGAAATCGGTCTGGACCGGGGTGAACATGGTGAACGAGGCCAGCTCGATGACGCCGAGCACCTGGTCTTCGAACAAGATGGGCAGCACGGCCAGATTGGCCGGGGAGGCCTCGCCCAGGCCGGAGGAGATCTTGACGTAGCCCTCGGGCAGGTCGGCGACCACGATCGACCGCTTGCTCTTAGCCACCTGGCCGATCAGCGACTGGCCCAGCCGGTACTGCAGGGGGGCGTCCTTCTCGGCCCGCAGCCCGTACCCCGCGATCAGCCGCAGCCGGGTGTCGCCGCCGGCCGTCTCGGCCAGGAAGAACGTGCCGTGCTGAGCGCCGGCCAGCGGGGCCAGCTCGTCCATGATCAGGTCGGCCACCGCGATCAGGTCCCGGTGACCCTGCATCAGGCCGGACAACCGGGCCAGGTTGGACTTCAGCCAGTCCTGCTGCTGGTTGGCCGAGGTCGTCTCGCGCAGGGACTGGACCATCGCGTTGATGTTGTCCTTGAGCTCGGCCACCTCACCCTGGGCCTCGACCGCGATCGACCGGGTCAGGTCGCCGGACGCGACCGCGCTGGTCACCTCGGCGATCGCGCGGACCTGGGTGGTCAGGTTGCTGGCCAGCTCGTTGACGTTCTCGGTCAGGCGCTTCCAGGTGCCGGACACGCCCTCGACCTCGGCCTGGCCGCCCAGCCGGCCCTCGCTGCCGACCTCACGGGCGACCCGGGTGACCTCGGCGGCGAATGAGGACAGCTGGTCGACCATCGTGTTGATCGTGGTCTTGAGCTCGAGGATCTCGCCGCGGGCGTCCACGTCGATCTTGCGGGACAGGTCGCCCTGGGCCACGGCCGTGGTGACCTGGGCGATGTTCCGCACCTGGTTGGTCAGGTTGGTGGCCATCGAGTTGACGCTGTCGGTCAGGTCCTTCCAGGTGCCGGCCTTGTTGGGCACGTTGGCCTGGCCGCCGAGGATGCCCTCAGTGCCGACCTCACTGGCCACCCGGGTGACCTCGCCGGCGAACGCGGACAGCGTGCCGACCATGGCGTTGATGGCCTGAGCCAGCTCGGCGACCTCGCCCTTGGCCTCGACGGTGATCTGCTGGCTCAGGTCACCGCGGGCCACCGCCGTGGCCACCTCGGCGATCGAGCGGACCTGGTCGGTCAGGTTGGACGCCATCACGTTGACGTTGTCGGTCAGGTCTTTCCAGGTGCCGGAGGCCCCGCGGACGTGGGCCTGGCCGCCCAGCCGGCCCTCGCTGCCGACCTCACGGGCGACCCGGGTCACCTCGTCGGCGAACGCGGACAGCTGGTCGACCATCGTGTTGACGGTGTTCTTGAGCTCGAGGATCTCGCCCCGCGCGTCCACGGTGATCTTCTGGCTCAGGTCGCCCCCGGCCACGGCCGTGGTGACCTGGGCGATGTTGCGGACCTGGTCGGTCAGGTTGTCCGCCATGGCGTTGACCGACTCGGTGAGGTCCTTCCACGTGCCGGACACGTTGGGGATGGCGGCCTGGCCGCCGAGCTTGCCATCGGTGCCAACCTCACGGGCCACCCGGGTCACCTCGGAGGTGAACGCACCGAGCTGATCGGCCATCCCGTTGAACACGGTGGCGATCTGGTCCATCAGCGGGTCGCCGGTCTCCCGCAGCCGGATGCTGAAGTCGCCGCCCCGCACCGCGGTCAGCCCGGCCAGCAGCTGCTCCAGGCCGAATTCGTCCAGCTGCCGGCCGGCGGACACGAGGTCGGTCATCGGTGCTCCCTATCGGTCCCCCACGGGGCCACGGCGCCAGGTGTGGGCAGATCGTGACACATGACGCGAGCCAGCGCGCCGCCAGAACGTTTGCCGCATGGCAACATTAAGCCAGGCCGGAACCGGCTCGCGCGCGCGTCCATCGCCTTCATGTTCCCATAGGGCGGCAGGCCGGAGAAGATAGTCGGCCAGGCCAGGCAGCAGTGGCGCGCAAGCCGGGGTATCAATCCCCCGGGGACAACGAAAGGTGGGTGAGCGGTGCCCTCCGCTGACGCTCCTGACGGCACGGGTACTCCCGGTGGCACTGTTAATTCCGGTGGCACGGGTACTTCTGGTGCCTGTTATTCCGGTGGCACCGTATTCTGGTGGCACTGTTAATTCTGGCCGCACCGGTACTTCCGGTGGCACGGGCGAAGAGGTCCTGCGGCTGGCCGCGGTCATCGACCGCCAGCGGCAGGAGCTGGACCAGGCGCGGCTGGCGGCCGCGGCCCGGTCCGTGGCCGACATGGCCACCGGGGTGCTGATCGAGCGGCTCGGCTGCTCACCGGCCGAGGCCGCCAGCCAGCTGACCGCGCTGGCCCGGGAGGCGAGCACCCCGGTGACCGAGATCGCCGCCGCTATCATCAGCCAGGATCAGGCCCGGCCAGGCTGACCAGCCGGCCACCGGGCCAGCCGGCCAGCAGGGCGGCCCGGCCTCCGCGGCCGGCGCGGTGCGGCCGGCCGACGGGGTGCTGCGGAACCAGCTGGCCGGGGCGGCGGCGGCACTGGCCGCCGACGGCGGGGAGTTCGCGGCCGCGGTGCTGGACCAGGCGCTGGCCCCGCTCGGCGCGGCCGCGGTGGCGCTGTGGCTGATCGGGGCGGACGGCAGCTTGGGCCTGCTCGGGGAGGCGGGGCTGGGCCCGGCCGAGGCCAGCCGCTGGCGCTGGATCCCGCCCCAGATGGACTGCCTGGAACAGCGGGTCGCGGGCGGCGGCCCGGACCTGTGGCGGCCCGGTCCCGGTGCGGGCGAGCCACCCGAGCCCGGGCTCCCCCTGGTCGGGCACTGGCCGGACGGCGCGCGGACGGTGATCGCGCTGCACGACCACGCCTCCGCCCTGCTGGGCGTGATCGAGATCTGCTGGCCGCGGCCGCTCGCGGACTTCCCTCTCTCGCTGCGGCAGCAGGTCAGCGACCTGACGCGGGCGTGCGCGCAGCTGCTCAGTGCCCGGGTGGCGCGGGGCGAGCTGACCCTGGTGCGGTCCCGGCCCGCCCTGCGTGGCCTGCTCGGCGGGCTGCTGGAGACGGTGCTGCTCGCCTCGGCCGTGCGCGACGACACCGGCACCGTGACCGACTTCCGCATCGACTACGCCACCAAAACGGCCGGCCAGCACCCCGATGGCCCGCACGCAAACAGCCAGCACCCGGACAGCCAGCACCCGGGCCGGCGCGATGCCGCCGACCCGACCGGTCGGACGCTGGCCGAGGCGTACCCGGCCATGGCGGGCGACGTGCTGGACCGGGCGGTGCAGGCGCTGGCCACCGGCGAGCCCCAGTACCTGCCCGGTCCGGTCAGCGGCATCCCGGCCGGGGCCATGGCCGGCGCGATCGCCGACGTCCGGATCGCCCGGTTCTTCGACGGGGTGGTGATCACCTGGCGGATCGCCACCGAGGCGGACGGGCTCACCGCGCTGCTGGGGCAGATCCAGCGGCTGGGCCGGATCGGCGGCTGGCAAGAGAACCTGCTCACCGGCCGGCCGGACTGGACCGACGCCGCGTTCTCGCTGTTCGGACTGCCGGCCCGGGCGGGTACCGCCATCTCGCTGGCCGACCTGCACAGCTACGTAACCGGGGCGGACGTGCCCGCGTTGCGCGAGTTCCGTGACACGCTGCTGCGGACCGGCCGGCCCGCGAGCACGACGTTCCGGATCGTCCGGGCCGACGACCGCAGCGTGCGGCAGATCCGGGTGTTCGCCGAGCCGGTGCTCGGCCCGGCAGGCACGGCCGAGTCGGTGCGCGGCGCGTTCCAGGACATCACCGCGGAGTACCAGACCCGGGTCGTGCTGGCCGCGACCCGGGACCAGCTGGCCGACAGCGAGCAGCGGGCCGAGGAAGAGCACCTGCTGGCCGTCCGGCTGCAGCGGGCCATCCTGCCCCCCACGGCCCAGCCGGTCGAGGCGGCCGGGATCGAGGTCGCGGTGCGGTATCGGCCGCTGGCCCCGGTCACCTGGTCGGCGGGGACTGGTACGACACGCTGCTGCTGCCGAGCAAGGATGTGCTGCTGGTGGTGGGAGACATCGCCGGGCACGGCATCGACGCGGTGACCGGCATGGTCGCGGCGCGCAACTGCCTGCGCGGGCTGGCCATCACCGGAGCCGGCCCGGGCGAGCTGCTGGCCTACCTGAACAGCGCGGTCTGCCACCTGATCGACGGGGTGGTGGGCACGGTCGTGTGCGGCCTGTACCGCCCGTCCGAGCGGACCCTGCGCTGGGCCCGGGCCGGGCACCTGCCGCCGGTCGTCATCCGCGACGGAGAGGCGACCTTGCTGCCGCTGCCGCAGGGGGTGCTGCTGGGGAGCGCCCCGGAGGCCCGGTACGAGGAGCTGACCACCCCGCTGGCGCTGGGGGACACGATGCTGCTGTTCACCGACGGGATGGTCGAGCGCCGGGGCACGCCGATCAACGAGGCGCTGGACGAGTTCGCCCGGCGGGCAGCCCAGCCCTTCCAGACCGTGGCCCAGCCGTCGGCGGCCGAATTGGCCGACCACGTGCTGGCCCACGCCGCCTCCGACACCGGCGACGACGCCTGCCTGGTGGCGGTGCGGATCCGCTGAGGCAGTGCCAACCAGATGCGGGGTCAACCAGATTGGGCGCTAGGACGGGGCGGGAAGCTCCTGGTCGGCCGAGGGGGGCGGGGGCTCCTGGCCGGCGCCCGCGATGGCCTCGTCCACGCTCTCGTACAACGGCAGCCGGTAGGCCAGCCCGGTGATCCACAGCGCCTTGGCCGGGCGGTACTGGGCCCCGGCCAGGATCAGGCCACCAGAGGCGGACAGGCGCTTGTAGTGACCCATGATCACGGCCAGGCAGCCGGTGTCCATGAACGTGACGTCGGACATGTCGATGATCAGCCGGCGGCTGAGGCGACGGGCCTGGGTCAGGTACTGGTCGAACTGGTCGCGTGAGGTCAGGTCGAGGTTCCCGGACACCCGGACCACGGTGAACGCGTCGCGCTGCTCTGATGACAGGGACAGCATGTGACCTGCACCCCCCGCGATCATGGTCCTGAGGTCCCCGACCACGATACCGCCCGGACGGTCCCGTCAGCCCAGCCTCATCCGCAGCAGTACGGCGGTGCCGGCCTCGGTCGCGTTGATCTGCAGGCCGTCGCAGACCATCCGGGCCACCTCCAGGCCCATCCCGCCCTGCTCGGCCGCCCGGCGGGGCAGCGGGGTGGGTGTCATCGCACCCGGCCAGTGCCCCTGGTCGCGGATCTCGGCCAGCCCGGCCCGCCCGTCCGCCCACAGCCGCAGGCTGGCTTCCGGTGATCCGTGCCGGACCGCGTTGGTGGCGATCTCGTTGACCGCGATCACGAAGTCGTCGGCGGCGTTGGCGGCCATCCCGGCCCGGAGCGCCCAAGACGCGGTGGTGCGGCGGACCAGGGGCAGATCGCCGGCCCGGAACGTCATGTCCAGCGGGCCGGGCGGCGTGGAACGCGACGATCCCCGCGCGCCCCGCGGCGAGCCGTCCTCCACTCCCCCACCTACCCTGAACCGCCGGTAACGCCAGCTGACACCCGAGGCCCAAACTGCGCAGGCCCGTACGGAGCCCTTCTGCCCAGCTTTTGCGCCGCCATCCCGCCCGGAACCCAATCTTTGGCCACGGGCGACGCCATCCGGACGTGAACGTTACCACCCCATGCGGCCTCATTTAGCACCGAGCGATCGGGACCTGGCCGCCGTGGTGTCTCATATTTCGAGATCTTTATTCCACATTATGATCCTTGGAACTAGCATCCAGCTATGGCTACTGATCATCGGGCGACCGCCCGCGGGCCGCGGGAATGGGACGCCGCCGGCTATGACGCGCTGCCGCTGCCGCACGAGCAATGGGGCCAGCGGCTGCTGGCCACGCTGCCCCTGACCGGCGATGAGACCGTGCTCGACGTGGGCGCGGGCACGGGCCGGGACACCGCGGCCCTGCTGGACCGGCTGCCCCGGGGGCACGTGGTGGCGGTGGACGGCTCGGCGGCCATGCTGGACCGGCTCCGCGGCCGGCTGGCGGGTGCGGACCCGGCCCGGCTGACCGTGCTGCGAGCCAACCTGGCCGAGCCGCTGACCGGGCCGCTGATCCTGGACGGGCCGCTGGACGGCCCGGCCGACGCGGTGTTCTCGGTGGCCACGTTGCACTGGCTGCCCGACCACGCGGTGGTGTTCCGTTCACTGGCCGGGGTGCTGCGGCCGGGCGGCCTGCTCCGGGCCGAGTGGGGCGGCGCCGGCAACTGCGACAACGTGGAGACCGCGCTGGCGCAGGTGGGCCTGCCGCCGCTCAACGCGGCTTGCAACTTCGCCACCGACAGCGCTACCGCCCAGCGGCTGCGGGACGCGGGTTTCACCGACGTGCACACCGCGCTGGTGCCCGACCCGGCCCGGTTCGAGCCGGGGGCGCAGCTGGAGGCGTACCTGGGCACGGTGGTGCTCGGCTCGGTGCTGGAGCAGGTCCCGGTGGCCGACCGGGCCGAGCTGGTGCACCGGGTCGCGGCCCGGCTGCCGGAACCGTCGGTGGACTACGTGCGGCTGCAGGCCGGCGCCCGGCGGTCCGGTTAGCCCCCGCCGCGACCTGGTGTCTTGACGCTCGCGCCGGGCGGGACCTAGCCTCGCGAGGAAAAGCTATTCCTCCTGACTTCGCGAGGCCTACGTGACTGATCTGGACGCATCCCCGCGCGCCGCCGCCCCCACCCGGGTGCAGGCTGGCCCCGCGACCCCGACCACGACGGCGCAGACCGCGCACCGGCCGCTGACCGGGCCCGGCGCGGCGCTGACCGAGGGCCTGCTGCACGACTGGCAGAGCCGTAACCGGGAGGCGAGCCTGCCGCTGGCCCTGCGCCAGCTGGAGGTGGCGGGCAACCTGGACAACCTGCGCGCGGCCGCCGCCGCCGGGGACTCCGCCGAGCCGGGCGCGGCCAGCTACCACGGGCCGGTGTTCATGGACTCCGACGTCTACAAGACGCTGGAGGCCATCGGGTGGGAACTGGCCCGGGATCCGGACAGTGGCACCGGGCAGACCCTGGCCGGCTTCGCCGACGCCGCGATCACCCTGCTGGAGCAGGCGCAGCGCCCGGACGGCTACCTGGACTCCTACATCCAGGTCAGTGGCGAGCCCCGGTACGGGCGGCTGGCGTCCAGCCACGAGATGTACTGCGCGGGTCACCTCATCCAGGCCGCGGTGGCGCTGAGCCGGACCGCGGGCCAGGGCCCCGAAGGCCACGAGGAACTGGCCAAGCGGCTGCTGGCCGTGGCCCAGCGCGTGGCCGATCACCTGGTGGCCACGTTCGCCGGCCAGGAACGGGGCCTCGACGGTCACCCCGAGGTCGAGACCGCGCTGGCCGAGCTGTACCGGGAAACGGGCCAGCGGGCCTACCTGGACCTGGCCCGCCAGTTCGTGGAGCAGCGCGGGCACGGGCTGGCCGGCGACTCCGGCCGCGGGCACCGGTACCTGCAGGACCACCTGCCGATCCGGGACACCGTGACCCTGGAGGGGCACGCGGTCCGGGCCCTGTACCTGGAGGCCGGGGTGACCGACGTGGCCAGCGAGACCGGCGACGCCGGCCTGCTGGCCGGCTCGGTCCGCCGCTGGGAGGACATGGTCGCGACCAAGACCTACCTGACCGGCGGCAACGGGTCCCGGCACTCGGACGAGGCGTTCGGTGACCGGTTCGAGCTGCCGCCGGACCGGGCCTACACCGAGACCTGCGCCGCCATCGCCAGCTTCCACTGGTCCTGGCGGCTGCTGCTGGCCACCGGCGACGCCCGCTACGCCGACCTGATGGAGCGGCTGCTGTACAACGCGTTCGGCGCCTCGATCTCCACCGACGGGCAGCGGTTCTTCTACGTCAACCCGCTGCAGCGCCGCTACGACCACGTGGAGGAGGACGACCCGGCCCGGCGGCACGAGTGGTTCTCCTGCGCCTGCTGCCCGCCGAACATCATGCGGCTGCTGGCCTCGGTGCAGCACTACCTGGCCAGCACGGCCGGCGACACCCTGTACCTGCACCAGTTCACCGGGGCGACGGTGACGACGCCGCTGGCCGGCGGCACCCTGGACGTCGCGGTGTCGGCCGACCTGCCGTGGTCGGGAGAGGTCACGGTGCGGGTCACGCAGGCGCCCGCCGGCCCGTGCGGGCTGGCCCTGCGCGTCCCGGCCTGGAGCGGATCACCGCAGCTGCTGGTCAACGGCGAGCCGGTCCAGGCCACCGCGGCCCAGGGCTACCTGACCGTGACCCGGACGTGGCAGCCGGGCGACGTGCTGGCCGCGACGTTCGACCTGACCCCGCGGTGGGTGTACCCGCACCCGCGGATCGACGCGGTCCGGGGCTGCGCCGCGGTCGAGCGCGGCCCGCTGGTCTACTGCTTCGAGCACGTGGACCAGGCCGAGGGCACCGATCTGGACGACCTCGCGCTGGTGGCTGGCTCCGGCCTGACCGAGAGCCCGGCCACGCTGGCCGAGGTCGGCCGCACGGTGCTGGTCGAGCTGGACGCGCGCCCCGTCCGGGCGGGCCTGCCGGATGAGCTGCCGTTCACGGCCACGGCACCGGCCACGGACCCCGGGCCGGTGCAGCGGGCCACGGCGGTGCCCTACTTCCAGTGGGACAACCGGGACGGCCAGCCCATGCGGGTCTGGCTGCCGGGCATCATGGCTGAATGACGATCAAGGTACGGGCCGCCACCGTGGCCGACGCGGCCGCGGTGGCGGCGATCTACGCGCCGGTGGTCACCGGCACGGTCATCTCGTTCGAGGAGCAGCCACCGTCGGCGGACGAGATCGGCCGCCGGATGACGGCCCGGCCGCGGCTGCCCTGGCTGGTGGCCGACGACGGCGGCCGGGTCGCGGGTTACGCCTACGCCTCGGCGCACCGGGCCCGGCCCGCGTACCGCTGGTCGGCGGACTGCTCGGTGTACCTGGACCCGGACTACCGCGGGCAGGGGCTGGGCCGGCGGCTGTACCAGCAGCTGATCCCCGAGGTACGGGGGCTGGGCTACCGGTCGCTGTTCGCCGGGATAGCGCTGCCGAACCCGGCCAGCGTGGGCCTGCACGAGGCGCTCGGCTTCCAGCCGGTCGGGGTGTTCCGCGACGTCGGTTACAAGCACGGCGCCTGGCGGGACGTGGGCTGGTGGCAGTGTTCGCTGGCCGGTGAGGACGCTTCCCCCGCCGAGCCCCGCCCCTGGCCGCCGGCGTAGGGTCGGTTCCCGTGTCAGGGCGGGAGCTGGTGATCCTCGGGACCGCGAGCCAGGCGCCCACGCGGACCCGCAACCACAACGGGTACCTGCTGCGGTGGGACGGCGAGGGCCTGCTGTTCGACCCGGGCGAGGGCACCCAGCGGCAGATGCTGCTGGCGGGCGTGCGGGCCAGCGAGGTCACCCGGATCTGCGTCACCCACTTCCACGGCGACCACTGCCTGGGGCTGCCGGGCGTGCTGCAGCGGATGGCCCTGGACCGGGTGGCCCATGACGTCGTGTGTCACTATCCGGCCGGGGGGCAGGAGTACTTCGGCCATCTGCGGCACGCCGCCTACTTCCACGACGTGGCCACCGTCACCGAGCGCCCGGTCGCGGGCGACCCGGACGTGCTGGCGGAAACGGACGCCTGGCGGCTGGTGGCCCGGCCGCTGTCGCACCGGGTGCCGACCGTGGGCTACCAGCTGGCCGAGCCGGACGGGCGCCGGATGCGGCCGGACCGGCTGGCCGCCCTCGGCATCAGCGGGCCCAACGTGGGCCGGCTGGCCCGCGAGGGTGGCCTGGACGTGGCGGGCCGGCGGGTCAGCCTGGACGAGGTGAGCGAGCCCCGGGCCGGGCAGCGGTTCGCGTTCATCATGGACACCCGGCTCTGCGACGGCGCGTTCGCGCTGGCCGACGGGGCCGACCTGGTCGTGTGCGAGGCGACGTTCCTGGACTCCGAGGCCGAGCTGGCCCCGGCCTTCGGGCACCTGACCGCGCGGCAGGCGGGCCAGATCGCGGCCGAGTGCGGGGTCCGCACGCTGGTGCTGAGCCACTTCTCCCAGCGGTACAGCCACGAAGACCCGCGCCGGTTCGCGGACGAAGCAGGCGCGGTGTTCGGTGGCGAGATCGTGGTGGCGGCCGACCTGGACCGCGTTCCCGTGCCCCGCCGGCCCGCGGGCGGCCCAGGCTGACGCCCCGCCCCTGCCATCGCCTCCCGCCCGCGGTCTCGCGGACGGGAGGACGGTGGCGGTCAGCCGATGGGCTGGCGGCCGAGGACGGGCGGTTCCCGGCCCGCGAACAGCCAGCCGCCCGCCGCGGCCAGCAGCGGCATGCCGATCAGCAGCACCAGCAGGTTGGTGACCGGTACCGCGGACAGCGCGGACAGGCCGCCCTCCAGGGTGTCGCCCCGGAAGTAGGCGACCGCGGCCACGTACCCGGCGGCCACGCCCAGCACCGCGCCGAGCAGGCCCAGCGCGCCGGCGGTCACCGCGGTCAGCGTGCGCCGGGTCCGGCCGCTGGCCCCGGTGGCGGTCAGGGTGCGCAGGTCGGACGCGGTCTCGCTGCGGATCAGGCCCACGCTCATGGCCAGCACCCCCAGCGCGAGCAGCGCGCCGAACACCGTGGCCCAGTCGATGATCTCGTTCAGCGACGGGACGCTCGACCTGGTCTCGACGGTCATGTTGGCTCCGGCCGCGGCCAGCTGGGTGCTCTTGATCTGGGTGGCCGTGAGCGGGTGGGGGGTCTGGATCAGCCAGCCTGACACCACCGGGCTCAGGCCGAGCTGGCCCACAGCGTGTTCGGTGATCACCGTATTCGGAGCTGACGTGCCGGACGGCAGCGCGGTGACCTGCTGCATGACCGGACCGGCCAGGCAGCTGCCCGGCGGGCAGGGGAACGAGTCAGGCCCCGGCGGCTTGCTGAAGTAGCTGCCGTAGACCAGCTGCATCTTCGACAACCCGGACAGGCCAGGCCGCATGGTAAGGATGTCCGTGCCGGACCGGACCGTGCCCGGCGCGATCCCGAACGACTTCAGCAGGGCCGGGGTGGCCACGTACACCGGACCGGACCAGTTCCGGCCCTGGGCCGCGTGCTGCAGGGAAGCGGTGGTGGTTTCCAGCTCGGTCACCTGGTGCGAGCCCAGTGCGGACGCCATCTGGTTCGCGGTCGTGCGCATGGACCGGATCTGCCCGCCGGTGACCGGCCCGGAGGCCGATTGGCCGGGGCCGCCCGGCCCCTGCCCGTACGCCCCGTTGGGCGTGTAGACGATCAGCTGGCTGGAGGTCAGGTTGGGGCCGGCGTAGTCGAGCACGTTGGCGTAGCGGGCCGCCGACACGATCGAGATCATCACCGCGATCAGCACGCCCAGGCTGATCGCGGCCAGCGCCGAGCCCGACCGGGCCCGGTAGCGGGCCAGGTCCCGCAGGGCCAGCCGGGCCGAGACCGGGGTGTGCCGGGCGAGACGGCCCAGCAGGGCCAGGCACATCGGCGCCAGCAGGACCACCGCCGCGACCAGCGCGATGAAGCCGCCGACCACGGACAGCATGGCCGTGCCCTGACCGCTACCGCTGGGCCGGCTGCCCGCGAAGGTCAGCAGGCCGAACGCCACGGCCAGCACGACCACACCGGGCAGGGCCGACCGGTGGACACGCTTGGGCGGAGCGGGCCGCCCGGCCAGCGCCGCCACCACCGGGATCTTGGTCACCGCCCGGGCCGGCCGCGAGGCGGCCAGGTAGGTGGCCAGCACGGCCAGGCCCATGGCCGGGCCGATCACGCCCCACGGCAGCGCGAACGGGGCGATCACGTGGTGCGAGCTGCTGACGACGTGGGGCCGGTACGCGAGCCAGGCGGCCAGGCCGAGCACGGCCCCGAGCAGCGTCCCGGCCACGCCCACGACCAGGCCGTTGGCCCGGACCACGAGCCGGACGTTACGGTCGGTGGCGCCGAGCGCGCCCAGCATGCCCAGGGCCCGCAGCCGCCGCTGGGCCAGCACGGTGAAGCCGCCCACCGACACCAGCGCGATCAGCAGCATGCCCATGGTGGCCAGCGTGAGCACGATGGTGTCCGGGTTGATGGCATTGCCCGCCGCGGTCTGCGGCGTCACCACGTTGGGGCCGATCCTGCCGGGCGGAACGGAGGGCGCGTCGAACAGCACGCTGACCGTGGTCGGCGTCCGCACCTGGCCCGGCACCACCAGGGCGAACTCGTCCAGCAGGCTCTGCGGGTTCTGCACGATACCGGTCACGGTCCGGGTCACGCCGCCCTGGCGCCAGACGTGGCCGACCGCGAGATCGAACTGGCTGGCCACGCCCGGGGTCACCGCGACCTGGCCCGGCCCGGCGGGATAGTGCCCCTGGAGGAGCGAAAGCATCGGGCGGCCGAAGGCGCCGCGGGTGTTCTGGGCCCGCAGGTCGTAGGTCGTGGTCGAGCCGGGCACCTGAAGGACCTGGTTCTCGATCACGTCGGTGCGCCCAAAGCGGTGCTGCAGCGAGGCGATCTCGGTGGCCAGGTGCGGGTCGTTGCCGCCGTAGGTGGCCAGGTCCTGGGCGGTGCCGAACTGGCCGCTGGGCCGCCCCTGGGAGTTAGTGGCCACCGCCGCGCCGACGAACGTCGCGGCCACGGCCACCGTGATCAGGGCCAGGACCAGCAGTTGCTGCCGCCACTCGCGGCGGAACAGCCGCCAGGCCCAGCGGATCACCGCACGGCGGGCGGGAACGCCCCCGTTCTGGGTTCCCGCCGCCGGCCGCTCTTGGAGGGTGGTGCTCATGGGGTCTGGCCCTGGCTCAGCAGCGACTCCGGCCCGGGCGGGGGCACGGTCTGATCGACGATCCGGCCGTCGCGCAGGAACACCACCCGGTCGGCCCAGGAGGCCAGCTGCGCGTCATGGGTGACCACCACCGCGGCCACGCCGCGCCGGCAAGCGTTGTGGATCAGCCGCATGACCGCTTCCGCGTTGGCCGAGTCCAGCGCGCCGGACGGCTCGTCGGCCAGCAGCAGCCGCCGCTCCCCCGCCACCGCGCGGGCGATCGCCACCCGCTGGCGCTCGCCGCCGGACAGCTGGTCCGGGAACCGCCCGGCCGCGTCAGCCAGCCCCAGGTCCTCCAGTGCCCGCAGCCCGGCCGACCGCGCGGCGCGGGCCGCGACGCCGTCCAGTTCCAGCGGCAGCGCGACGTTTTCGGCCGCGGTCAGCCCGGGCAGCAGGTTGAAGTCCTGGAACACATACCCGACCGTGCGCCGGCGCAGCCGGGCCTTGTCGCCGCGCGACAGCTGGCCCACGACCGCGCCGGCCACCAGGACCTCACCGCGGTCCGGCTCCTCCAGGCTGCCGGCGATGGTGAGCAGCGTGGACTTGCCCGAGCCGCTCGGGCCCATGACCGCCACCATCTGACCGGCCGCGACGCTCAGGTCGACGCCGGCCAGCGCCCTGACCTGGGCCGCGCCATCTCCGTAGGTCTTCGTTACGCCCCGTAGCTCCAGTATGGCCATCCCCGTCTCCTTCGGTGGTTCCCCCGGTTGATGCTGGGTCATCGCCCCGTCCCCACCCGCCGCCGCAGGCGCGGCAGCTGGGCCGGATCCGACGCGGGCACCGGATCGGCGGCGGCCCGCTTGAGCCGGCCGTCGGCGGCGTCCAGCCAGCGGACGACGGCGTCGAGCCGGAACAGCTCGGCGTCGACGACCAGGGCCAGGTTCAGGTCGGACCCGGCCTCCTCTTCCTTGATCCGCGTCCACTGCTGCATCAGCTGCACCAGGTAGCGGCGGTGGGCCTGAATGACCTCGTGCACGTCGACCCCGGGCACCTGGGTGGCGACCAGAACCTTCATGACCAGTTCGTCCCGGGGTGGCGAGGCCAGGTCGGGCGGCGTGCGCAGCCACCCGGCCAGTTCGGTCTCGCCCGCCCCGGTGATCCGGAAGCCCTTCTGCGGCCCCTCGTCCCCGGTCTCGTCCGACTCCACCAGCCCGTCGCGCTCGAGACGCTGCAGCGTCGTGTAGACCTGCCCCACGTTCAGCGGCCACACTTCGCCGGTCTTGGCCTCGAACTCCTCCCGGAGCTGGAGCCCGTACCTGGGTCCCGCACTGAGCAGCGCCAGCAGCGCGTGCCGGACGCTCATCGCTTGGCCTTGGCCCGTATCATGCTGAGGATAATACTGGGTATACAGGCGATTGGGCAAGGGGTTTGGGCGGAATGGGCGAGCGGGGGCGGCAGACGTAGCGGCGGGGGGTGGCGGACGCGGTGGCGGGGGGTGGCGGACGCGGTGGCGGCGGCCGGGCGGGCGGCTTAGGCTCCTGGCATGGGGCGGGCGGCGGTGAAGCAGGCGGTGGCGCTGGAGTTGCTGCCGCACCTGCGGCGGGCGCACGACCACATCGACCGGCACTACGCCAGGGCCATCGACCTGGACGAGCTGGCCGGGGTGGCGGGGGTGTCCAAGTTCCACTTCGCGCGGAGCTTCGAGGCGGCGTACGGGCTGACCCCGATCAGGTACCTGACGCTGCGCCGGGTGGAAAGGGCTCAGGACCTGTTGCGTTCGGCCAACCTGACCGTGACCGAGATCTGCTTCCTGGTCGGGTTCAGCAGCCTCGGCTCGTTCTCGTCGCTGTTCACCCGCCTGGTGGGCGAGACGCCGACCGCCTACCGCGACCGGTGGGCCGCGCGGGGCGGGCCGCACGTGCCCGGCTGCTACCTGTTCATGCACGGTCCCGGGCGGCTGAAGCCCGGCGGCTGAAGCCCGGGCGGCCAGGTGCGCAATCTGAGAGAAGACCTGGCTGAGCGGCCGGCCCTAGAGTCTGGGCCATGATTTCCAACATCTCGCTGGTCACGGTGTACTGCCTCGACCAGGATCAGGCCCGCGACTTCTACGTCGAGAACCTCAACTTCGAGACCCGCACCGACATCACCATGGGCGAGGGCTACCGGTGGCTGACGATCGGGCACCCCAGCCAGCCGGAGCTCGAGGTGACGCTGATGCTGCCCGGGCCGCCGCTGGACGACGAGGCAGCCCGGTTCATCCGCGGCCAGCTGGAGAAGGGCCAGATGGGCGGGCTCGGCCTCAAGGTGGACGACTGCCGGAAGACGTACGCCGAACTGTCGGCCAAGGGCGTCACGTTCCTGCAGGAACCGGCGGAACGGCCGTACGGTATTGAGGCGGTGATGCGCGACAACACCGGCAACTGGCTGGTGCTGGTGGAGCCGCGGTCGTTCACCCCGGAAGACTTCCGCTGACCTCAGCCCACTGCCAATGCACGGGGGGCCCGTTGCCGAACTGGATCTGCGCCACCTGCGGTAACCACTACCCGGACACCGAGGACCCGCCGGCTTCCTGCATGATCTGCGCCGACGAGCGGCAGTGGGTGCCCAGGTCCGGCCAACGCTGGACCACCCACGAGGAGCTGGCCGCCGGCGGGCGTCCCAATGGACGGCACTGTGAGTTCTGGGAAGAGGAGCCCGGCCTGATCGGGATCGGGGTCTCGCCGTCGGTCGGCATCGGGCAGCGGGCGCTGCTGGTCCGCACCGACCAGGGCAACCTGCTCTGGGACCCGCCCGGCTTCGTGGACGACGAGGCCATCGCGCGGGTCCGGGAGGCGGGCGGGCTGCGGGCGGTGACGGCCAGCCACCCGCACTTCTACGGGGCGATGGCGGAGTGGGCGCACGCCTTCGGTGCGGACGTGCTGGTACCGGAGGCCGACCGGGACTGGGTGACCTTGCCCGACCCGGCCATCCGGACCTGGGCCGGGCAGCTGGCCGTGCTGCCGGGCGTGACGCTGGTGCAGTGCGGCGGCCACTTCCCCGGCAGCGCGGTGGTGCACTGGGCGGCGGGCGCGGGCGGGGCCGGGGCCCTGCTGACCGGGGACACGATCTTCGTCACGCCGGGCGAGGACCGGCTGTCGTTCATCTGGAGCGCCCCGAACCGGCTGCCGCTGCCCGAGCCGCTGATCCGGGGCATCCTGGACGCGGTGCGGCCATTCCCGTTCGACCGGATCTACGGCGGCTGGGCCCCCACCATCCGGCAGGGCGCCCGGCCGAAGCTGGAAGCCTCGGCCGAGCGCTACATCCAGTTCCTGCGGGGCGAAGCGCCAGACTGAACGCATAAGTACGCCTGTGTACTTAAGGCGTTTGGCGGATACTCTAAGCGCGTGGTTCACAGCAGGCAAGAGGCCACCAGTGGCACCGGCGGCACCCTGGCCGACACGCACGAGGGCAAGCCCGGGCTGCCTCGCGGCCGCAGCCGGCTGCCGGCCCCCGAGGTGCAGGCGTCGCAGCGCGAGCGGCTGCTGCGGGCGGTGGTCGCGGCGGTGGCCGCGTCGGACTACGCGGTGGTGACGGTGGCCGACATCGTCCGCCGGGCGCGGGTCTCGCGCGCGGCGTTCTACGCCCACTTCGCGGACAAGGAGGCGTGCTTCCTGGACGCCGCGCGCGAGGGTGGCCGGCTGATGGACCAGCGGATCGTGGCCGCGACCCGGGCGGCCGATCGGGGCACCACGGACGAGGCGGTGCTGCGGGTCGCGGTCCGGGGCTTCCTCACGTTCATCACCGGGGAGCCGGAGTTCGCCAAGATCTTCTACATCGACATGCCCGCGGCCGGGCCGCACGCCACCGAGCAGCTGGCCCGGGCCCAGCACCGCTACGCCGACCTGAACCAGACCTGGCACGAGCGGGCCCGTACCCGGCACCCCGGCTGGCCCACGTTGCCGTACGACGCCTACCTGGCCCTGTCCGGGGCGACCGCGGAACTGGTCCGGGGCCGGGTCCGGGCCGGGCAGATCAGCGCTGTCCCGGCCCTGGAGGACACGCTGGTCGCGCTGCACCTGGCCGTCATGACCGGTCAGCCCTGGCCGGGCGGGCCCGCCCCCAGCACCCGCGCCGGCATCACCGAGACCTCCAGGTGATCAGGGCGTCCAGCGCCTCGACCTGATCACCCCGCACCAGCAGCGGGTTGACCTCCAGCGACTCCAGCCGGTCGCCCAGGGACACGGCGACCGCGGCGATGTCCGCGATGACCTCGGCCACCCGGGCCAGATCGGCCGGGGGCGTGCCGCGGGCACCGCGCAGGACGGGCAGGCCGCGCAGTTCCCGCAGGGCGCCGATGACCTCGCCCACGCTCACCGGCAGCGGGAGCAGGGCGGCGTCCCGCAGGACCTCGACCCAGATCCCGCCCAGGCCGACCGCCAGCATCAGGCCCCAGGCCGGGTCGCGGACGATCCCGGTGATCAGCTCGACGCCGCCGGTCCGGTACGGCTGGACCAGCACCGGGCCACCGTCCGCGACCGCCTGCACCCCGCGGTAGGCGGCCCGGACCGCGGCTTCGTCACCCAGGTTGAGCCGGACCCCGCCGGTGTCGCTCTTGTGGGCCAGACCGCCCGCCTTGACCACCACCGGGTAGCCCAGCTCGCCTGCGGCGGCCACCGCGGCCGCTTCGTCACCGGCCGCGCGGCGCGGCACCACCGGCACCCCCTGGCGGTCCAGCAAGCCCGCGGCGCGATCCTCGGCCCAGATGCCGCCCGTCCCGATTTCAGTCGCCTCGATGTCAGTCGCCTCGATGTCAGGGGCCCCGGACCGGGCGGCCTCGATCCCGCTGGCACCGGGCGGCACCGGGGCAGGCGGGGGCGGGCGGGCCGCCGCGCGGTAGGCCCGGAACCACCGGACGGCGGCGCCGATGGCGGTCAGCCCGTGCTCGATGCCGCCGGCCACCGGCGGGTACCCGGCCTCGGCCAGCATCCGGCGGCCGACCGGGGTGATGTCGGTCAGCGCGTTGCTGACCACCACCACCGGCCGGGGGGAATCGGCGATCCGGCGCGCGTTGGCCTCGAGCACGGCCCGGAACAGGGCCGGGTCGGCGGGCTCGTCCCGCACCGGGTCGGCCAGCAGCAGCACCACGTCCAGGCCGGGGTCGGCGACCACGATCTCCAGCGCCCGGCCCAGGAGCGTCCGGTCCACCACGACGTAGCCGGTGACGTCGAGCGGGTTGGCCACGTCGGCGAACGCGGGCAGCATGGCTTTGAGCGCGGCCGTGGTGGCGGGCGCGAACGGCGGCAGGGCCAGGTCCTCGTCGTCGGCCCGGTCGGCGATGATCTCGGACGCGCCGCCGGACGGGGTGACCACGCCCAGCCGGTTCCCGCGCAGCAGCCCGGCGCCCTCGGGCCCGCCCTGGGCTCGCCCGTCCCGGGTCAGCTCGGCCAGCACCCCGGCCGTGATGATCAGGTCCTCCAGGGACCGGACCCGGGCCACGCCCAGCCGCCGGAACACGCTGTCGATCACGGCGTCGTCACCGGTCAGCGCGCCGGTATGGGCCTGGGCGGTGTGCTGGGCGGTGACGCTGCGGCCGACCTTGAGGGCCACGATCGGCTTACCCGCGGCCAGCGCCCGGCGGGCCACCGCGGCGAACTCGGCGGGCTGCCGGATGGACTCCAGGAACAGGGCGATGACCTGGGTGGCCGGGTCGTCAATCAGGTAGTCCACCAGGTCGGTCACCGACAGCAGGGACTCGTTGCCCATCGACACCAGCAGGCTGATGCCCAGGTTGCGAGCCTGGGCGAAGCTGAGCACGGCGCTGGCCAGGCCGCCGCTCTGCAGCACCACCCCGACCGGTCCGCGCAGCAGCGGTACCGGGATCGGCAGCCCGTAGGGGGTGATCCCGGCGGCCGCGTTGATGTAGCCGTTGCCGTTCGGGCCGAGCACGGTCAGCCCGCGCTCGCGGGCGAAGGCGACGATCTCGGCCTCCCGCCGGGCCCCTTCCGGGCCGGTCTCACCGAACCCGGCGGTCAGGATGACGAAGGCCCGGACACCGGCGTCGGCGCCCTCCCGCAGTACGTCCAGCACCACGCCGGTGGGCACCATGACGTAGGCCAGGTCCACCGGGCCCGGCAGGCCGGTCAGGGTCCGGTGCGCCCGCTCGCCGTGCACCACCTCGGTCCGCGGGTTGACCAGGTACACCGGCCCGCCGAACTCGTGCAGCCGCAGATTGGCCAGCGTGTTGACCGACCAGCCGGACTTGTCGGTCGCACCGACCAGGGCGATCGAGCGCGGATGAAAGAGCGCCCTCAGACCGGTTACATCGCTGCCCCCCGGCGGCGGGGGGCTCACTCCCCGATGCCGCCCAGCTTGACGTGACCCTTGAGCAGGTTGCGGGCGATGGTGCGCCGCTGGATCTCGTCGGTGCCCTCGTAGATGCGCAGCAGCCGCAGCTCGCGGTACCAGCGCTCGACCGGCAGTTCCTTGGTGTAGCCCATGCCGCCGTGGATCTGCATGACCCGGTCGACGACCTGGTTGGCCATGATCGCGCCGTCCAGCTTGGCGATGGAGGAGGCGTGCCGCCCGTCCAGGCCGTGCTCGACCCGCCAGGCCGCCAGCAGCGTGAGCCACTTGGTGCTCTCGATATCCACCGCGGAGTCGGCGATCTGCCACTGGATGGCCTGGTAGTCGGCGATCGGGTGGCCCATCGAGACCCGGATCTTGGCGTAGTCGATGGCCATCTGGAGCAGCCGCTCGGCCGCGCCGATGGCCCGGGCCGGGATCAGGTAGCGGCCCTGCCGGATCCACTGCATGGCCAGCTCGAAACCCTTGCCCGGCTCCCCCAGCATGGCCGAGGCGGGCACCCGGACGTCCTCGAAGACCAGCGCGGCCGGGCCCCACTCCCCCATGGTCGGGATCGGCTCGGACTTCCAGCCCATGTCCCGGTCGACCAGGAAGCAGGTGATGCCGGCGTCCGGGACCACCGCGAACACCATCACGAAGTCGGCCTCGTTGCCGTTGGTGATGAACGTCTTCTCGCCGTTGATGACGTAGTCGCCGCCGTCGGGCTTGGCCGAGGCCCGGATGTTACGCGCGTCCGAGCCCGCGCCCGGCTCGGTGATGGCGAAGCAGGAGCGCCGGTCGCCCTCGATGGTGGGGATCAGGTAGCGCTGCTGCTGCTCCTCGTTGGCCGCGTACAGAATGTTGTCGGCGTAACCGCCGAACGAGAACGGCACGAACGTCCGGCCGCACTCCATCATCAAGATCGCGGACATGACCGCGCCGAGGTTCATGCCGCCGTACCCCTCGGGCGTGTTCACGCCCCAGAAGCCGCTGCGCCGGGCCTTGTTCTGCAGGTCGCGCAGCACGGACCGGTCAAGCCCGGGCTGCCCGGCGCGCTCGTTGCGCAGCACTTCGGGCTCCAGCGGCATGACTTCCTTCTCGATGAAGGAGCGCACGGTGTCGCGAATCTGCCGTTCCTCGTCGCTGAGCGAGAAGTCCACCATCGGCCTGACGACCTTTCTGCGTCCGTCTTGCTGGGTCCGACTCCATTTCTGGAATCATGCTCTAGTTCTTATACGAGGCTGACGGCGGGCCCTGGAGTTGTCAAACCCTGGTGGCTTAGGCGGGGTCGCCTTCGGGTCAAAGGATGCAGATATCAACGTAGCTACCCAGGAGGAAACAGACCTTGAGGTTGGGACTCCGGATCGCGGCCGCGTTACGCCGTGACCCGGCGCCGGCCTGCCTGGCCGGCGCCGGGTCACGCGTGAGCGGCCGGGTAGTTGGCGGTCCGGGCGAACTCGACGTCGGGCAGGGCGACCTCGTGGCCCTGGTCGTCGACGAAACCGACGTGCAGCGGCCGGCCGGAGTCCCGGGCCCGCCGGTCCACGGTGGGGCCGCCGGGCGGCGGCAGGTGCTCATCGCCCCACTGCTGCAGCGAGCCCAGCACGAGCTGGAGCTCCCGGCCAGCCGGGGTGAGCTGGTAGGCGTACCGGACCCGGCGGCCCGGCTCCTGATAGGGCTCGCGGGTCAGCACGCCGGCCTCGGTCAGCGTGGCCAGCCGCTCGGTGAGCACGTCCGGGGCGACGCCCAGCCGGTCGCGGAACTCGGAGAACCGGGTCACGCCGAAGAACGCCTCCCGCAGGATGAGGAACGTCCAGCGCTCCCCCAGCACGCACAGGCTGCGCGCGATCGAGCACATCAGCTCGGGCGGCGTTTCCGCGGCCGGCTCCAGCAGTGATTCCACCGTCGCCCTCTGCGGCGAGGTCCTGGCCGGCTTGCGCGGTGACTCCTTGTGCATGACCCCATTCTACCCCTGAGTTGCGAATACCAACTCAGCCAGCTAGGTTGGTTTTACCAACTCAGCGAGGGACGCTGGGCGATCGTTGAGCAAGCCGGAGGTCAGCATGCAGATCGAGGGAAGTACGGCGCTGGTGACGGGGGCCAACCGCGGGCTCGGGCGGCGGTTCGCCGAGGAACTGGTGGCTCGCGGGGCCAAGGTCTACGCCGGGGCCCGCAACCCGGAATCGGTCGACCTGGCCGGGGTGACGCCGATCGCGCTGGACATCACCGACCCGGCGTCGGTGGCCGCGGCCGCCGCCGCCACCGGTGACGTCAGCCTGCTGATCAACAACGCCGGGTCGTCCACTGGGGCCGGTCTGCTCAACGGCTCGCTGGACGACATCAAGCTCGAGCTGGACACGCACTTCTTCGGCACGCTCGCGGTGACCCGGGCCTTCGCGCCCCAGCTGGCCGCGGCCGGTGGCGGCGCGGTCCTCAACGTGCTGTCCGTACTGTCCTGGGTCAGCTTCCCGGCCGTCGGGGCCTACTCCGCGGCCAAGGCGGCGGAGTGGTCACTGACCAACGCGCTGCGGCAGGAGCTGGCCGGCCAGGGTACCCAGGTCACGGCGCTGCACGTCGGCTACATGGACACCGACATGGCCCGGCACGTCACCGCGCCCAAGACCGACCCGTCCGTGGTGGCCAAGCTGGCCCTGGACGGCGTGGCCGCGGGCCAGTTCGAGGTGGTGGCGGACGAGGTCAGCCAGCAGGTACAGGGCGGCCTGGCCGGAGGCGTGGCCGCCCTGTACCCGAGCCTCAGCTGAGCGGCGTCTAGCTGAGGCAGTGCGAGGCGGTATCAGCTGAGCCGGCGGCGGGTCCACCAGAAGCAGGCCCAGGCCAGCAGGATGGCGACGGTCAGGTAGATGCCGAACTCCAGAGCCTGGAAGGTCCAGTACCGGTTCGCGGGCTGGTAGACGGTCACCTGCTTCAGGTGCTTGGCGGCCAGCGCCTGAAAGCATTCCTGGGGGCCGCCACCGTTACCGCCGCCGTTCGGCCCGGGGCAGCTCGACGGCAGCGGGCCAAGGTTGGTGGACCCGGCCTGGTTGACGACATCGCTGGAGTAGACCCAGGCGCCGGGGATGTTCGGCGATTGCGCGTCCACCCGGACGTTGGTGCCGTTCTGGTTCGTAGTGAGGCCGTCGATGGCGGCGGCGGTGACGATGCTCGTGCTCCGCACCGGGGTGATCAGGTTCGGGCGGATCACCAGCGGGAAGGCGATCTGGACCGCGATGATCACCGCCAGGGTGATCCCCATGGCCGGGACGGTGCGCCGGACCATCAGCCCGACCAGGACGCCGAACGCGAACGCGAAGGCGGCGTAGCCGATGGGCGCGATCCCCCGGGTACCGAAGTCCAGCGGGAAGAACCGGCTCTGGAAACCCCCGGCCCCCTGGAGATCGGCGGCGCGGTCGATGGGGCTGGCCCACCAGCCCAGGATCAGGCTGAGCAGCCCGGCGATGGCCATGCTGGCCAGGCCGAGGACACCGAGCTTGACCGCCAGCCAGCGTTCGCGGGTGACGGTCTGGTTCCAGGCCAGCCGGAACGTGCCGGACTCGAGCTCGCGGGCGACCAGCGGCGCGCCCCAGAACAGGCCGATCACCGCGGGCAGCAGGACGATCAGCAACGCCCCGAGCAGGTAGACCAGATGGTAAGGCGGCGTGACGGCCATCTGGTTGAGGAAGTTGCCGGCGTCGGTGGCGCAGTTGCGGTTACAGGCCGCGAACGTGCTGTCCCGGTACAGCGTGACCAGGTGCGGGCCGGTGATGAGCAGGACCAGGCCGAAGACGGCCAGGATGGCCGCCATAACCACGGCCTGGGTCCGGGCCTGGCGCCAGGTGAGCCAGATCATCGCTGTACCTCCAGCACGGGGCGGCGGCCGCGGGCCGTCGCGCTGGCCTGGCTCATATAGGCCAGCACCAGGTCCTCCAGGTTGAGCTGCTCGACGGTCCAGGCCGGGTCGAGCACCGGGTGGCGGCTCTGCACGATCATCGTGCTCTGCCGGTCGGTGTGGCTGGCCTGGATGACCTGCTGGTCGCTGGGCAGCGAGGCCGGGTCCCGGCGCGGCCCGATCAGCCGGTGGTGGCTGGCGATCAGCGCGTCCACGTCGCCCGCGATCTGCACCCGTGAGGCCGCGAGCACGACGAGGTAGTCACAGACCCGTTCCAGGTCATTGACCAAGTGGGAGGAGAGGATGACGCTGACCTCCCACTCGGCCACCGCTTCCATCAGGTCCTGCAGGAACTCGCGGCGGGCCAGCGGGTCCAGGCTGGCCACCGGCTCGTCCAGGATGAGCAGCCGGGGCCGCTTGGCCAGGGCCAGGGTCAGGGCGAGCTGAGCCCGCTGTCCCCCGGACAGCTTGCCCGCCCGCTGGCCGGGATCCAGGTCCAGCCGCTCGACCCGCGCGGCCGCGTAGGCGGCGTCCCAGCCGGGGTTCAGGTGGGCGCCGAGGCGCAGGTGATCGGCCACGCTCAGGCCGGCGTAGACCGGGGTGTCCTGAGCCACGAAACCGACCTTGGCCAGCTGATCCGGCCCGCTGCCGGGCTGGCCGTCCAGCACGGTGACCGTGCCGGCGTCCGGGGTCAGCAGGCCCACGGCCAGGTTGAGCAGGGTTGACTTGCCGGCCCCGTTCGGGCCGACCAGGCCGGCCACCCGGCCTTCGGGAATCTGCAGCGAGCAATCGCTGAGCGCCCACCGCTGCCGGTAGCGCTTGCCGAGCCCGCTGGCGTGCAGCGCGGTCATGCTATGTCCTCCTCGGTTGCGGACCGAAAGGTGGTCAGGAACAGCGCCTCGATGCTCTCTTCGTCCATCCCGGAACGGCGAGCCTTGCCGAGCCAGCGCCGCAGATCCCGGCGCAGTGGCTCCTGCGCGGCGACCGAGGCGCCACTCAGCGTCCCGGTCACGAACGTGCCGCGGCCGGGCCGGGCGGCGACGAGCCCCTGATACTCCAGCTCGCGATAGGCCTTCAGCACCGTGTTGGGGTTGATGGCCAGCCCCGCGGCCACTTCTTTGACCGTGGGCAGCTGCTCACCCTCGCGGAGCACGTCCAGCCGCAGCGCGTGCCGGACCTGGTGGATGAGCTGCAGGTACGGGGCGACGCCGGAGCGGGCGTCCAGGTGGAACTCGATCACCAACATCCTCTATTCATCTAGGTGCCTAGCACATTAGATGACTGCGGTGATGCACCTGTCAAGGCCTAGACCGCGACCGGCACCTTCGGCGGTAAGATCGGTGCATGCCCGGTATCCCGCTCGTGGCGCGGGCACTCGTGGCCGTGGCCGTGCTGGCTGCCGTGGCCGCGACCGGCCTGACCGGGGCAGGATTCCGTGGCGCGGTGCACAGCGCGCCCGCGCCGATCTCGCTGACCGAGGGCATCGCCGAGGGCTCGTGCGGATCTCAGCAGGTCATCGTGGTGCCCGCCGACCAGGACGCGACCTACGCCGGCCACAACAGCGTGCGGCTGGCCGGCCAGTGCGCGGACGGCACCGCGACGGGCAACAGCGCAGCCGGGAACAGTGCAGCCGGGAAGTGGCTGGCGTCGGGCACGGTCCCCGGCCTCGGTCCGGTGCTGCGGTCGATGGCGGAACGGTCGCTGCTGGATCTGTACCTGTCGGTCCAGCCGGACGGTGCGGTGGTGGCGGGTTACTACCACGGCTGGGACTACGCCTGGCCGCGCGACTCGAGCTGGGTCGCGGCCGCGCTGGCCGAGACCGGCCACGGCGCGGACGCGCTGCGGGTGCTCCGCTTCCTGGGCCAGGAGCAGAACGCCAACGGCACCTGGGCCGCGCGCTATCAGACCAACGGCAGCGGCCCGGTAGTGGACGGCCGGCCGGCCGAGCTGGACGCGGTGGGCTGGGTGCCGTGGGCGGTGTGGTCCTGGTACCAGGCCGCTGGCACTGGCACTGGGGCTGGCGCTGGCACTGGGTCCGTGGCCCGCACGGAACTGGCCGGGCTGTGGCCAATGGTCAACGCCGCGGCCGGGGCGGCCGAGCGGTCGCTGACCCCCAACGGCCTGCCCGAGCCGGCCACCGACTACTGGGAGCACGGCAGCCAGGTGACGCTGGGCACCGCCGCTCCCCTGCTGACCGGGTTGCGGGCGGCGGCGGATATCGCGACCGCGCTCGGCCAGACCTCGGCCAGCGCACGGTGGGCGACGGCCGCGAGCCGACTGGCCACGGCCATGCAGGCGTCGTTCGGCTGTTACGGCGACAACCGGCTGCCCCGCGACTCGGCCGGCCCGGACGCCGCGATCACCTGGCTCGGCCCCCCGTTCGGCCCGGCCAGCCCGGCCCTGGAACGCGACGAACAAGCCGCCCAGCGGGCGCTCACACTGCCCAACGGCGGCCTTCTGCCCGGCACCGGCTGGCCGGGGAACCTGACCACGGCCTGGACCCCGGAGACCGCGTTCTTCGCCCTGTCGGACGCGGAAACGGGCCAGCACGCCGCGGCCGCCACCCTGCTGGACTGGCTGGCCGCGCACCGCACCACGCTCGGCGAGCTACCCGAGCAGGTCAACGCCGACGGCCGGCCGGGCTCGGTGGCCCCGCTGGCCTGGACCGACGCCACCGTGCTGCTGACCCTGGTGGCGCAGTCGCACGCGCTGCCGGCCGTCCCGGTGCCCGGACCGGAACAAGGGGCAGCCGCCGCCGGCGACTGCCCCTTGCCTCCCCTGACCGTGGTGGGCCGTTAACCGCCTACCAGAGCCAATGGTGGTGATGACGGTGCCCCGTCGCCGTGAGGCTGGGCGACGGGCTGGCCGGCGTAGGCGGCGCGGTGCTCCCGCTCGGGGCGGTGCTCCCGCTCGGAGCCGGGGCGGGCACCGGGCCGCCGGTGGTGGCGCCACCACCGCCGAACGTGACCGCAAAGGCGTCGCCGCCGGTCAGCGCGGACGGGGTGGCCTCGGTGGTGCCGTTGGCCGCCACCATGGTCAGCGAGTCGGCGTCGGCGTTCCCGATCGGCGCATTGTCGGCCTCGGCATTGGTGAAGTTCACCGTGCCGAAGTTGGACAGCGGGAGCACACCGTTCTGGCTGCTGGGCGCCTCGGCGATGACCTCGGCCGAGCCGAGCTGGGCCGTCTGCGAGGTCTGCTGGGTGGTCTGGGTCCAGTTCTCGGTCTGGTCGCTGAGGGTCAAGGTGAACGCGCCGCCCCCGTTGGCGGTGACCGAGGCGCTCATCGCGTCGCCCGGCTTGACCGGCTCGTTGTAGAAGACCGGCGCGGCCGGGAACATCTCCCACCAGCCCTGGTAGGCGGCGGCGCCGCCGCTGCAGTCGGCCTCGGTGCCGGTCTGCTCCACGCTCTGCGTGCCGTCACCGTCCAGGCCGACCCAGAAGCTGGAGAACGTCTGCTGCGCGCCGCAGGTGACCGCGGGCTGGGTCCAGGACGAGGACACGCTGGTGAACGTGCCGGCCTGGCCGGCCGCGGCGTACCCGGCCCAGTTGGTGGACGTGGCCGCGGCGTCGGCCGAGTTGGTGGTGCCGGCCTGGCCCACCGCGTGCTGGCCGACCGCGGCCCCGGTCATCGGGTAGCCACCACGGCCGAAGCCGCCCATGGGCATGCCACCGGCGTAGCTGACCGGCTTGGCCCCGAG
The DNA here is from genome assembly GCA_963833835.1 of uncultured Actinomycetes bacterium. Taxonomy (GTDB): domain Bacteria; phylum Actinomycetota; class Actinomycetes; order Streptosporangiales; family Streptosporangiaceae; genus Bog-532. The sequence goes on along the minus strand of CAWHZI010000016.1, from coordinate 853,767 downwards.
CGAGGCCGCCGGGTGCGCCCCGGCCTGAGTGAGCAGGACGGCGGCCGCGGCCACCGGCACGCAGACTCCCGCCGCGGCCAGCCACAAGCGGCTTTTGTTCCGTCGGTTTCGCTGTCTCACGGCTCCGCGAACTCCCTTCCGAGTCCCGCTACTCAGGTCTGTTACACGCTAGAGACATTGGGACGGAGAATTCGGTCACACGGGGCGTCGTTAGACATCGTTAAGAAAAGGGATGACCCGGACCCGGGTAACCTCGCGTGATCCGTAGTTACCTGTGGTTAACACGCTCGGGTTAGGGTTCGCCCATGCTGATTTCGCCGCACGAACAGGAGCGGCTGCTGATTCACGTGGCCGCGGGCCTGGCCCGGGACCGGCGGGCGCGCGGGCTCCAGCTGAACTATCCCGAGGCGACGGCGGTGATCACCTCGTTCCTGCTGGAGCGCGCGCGGGACGGGCTGGGCGTGGCCGAGCTGATGCAGGCGGGGCGGACCGTGCTGACCCGGGACGACGTCATGGACGGGGTGCCGGAGATGCTGACCGAGGTCCAGGTCGAGGCCACCTTCCCGGACGGGACGAAGCTGGTCACCGTGCACGAGCCGATCCCGTGAGCCGGTGATTCCGTGATTCCTGGCGAGATCATCCCGGGCGAGGGGCCGGTGCCGCTGAACGAAGGCCGCCCGGTGCGCACGCTGATCGTGGTCAACACCGGGGACCGGCCGGTCCAGGTCGGTTCGCACTACCACTTCGCCCAGGCCAACCCGGCGCTGCTGTTCGATCGCGACGCGGCCCAGGGACACCGGCTGGGCATCCCGGCCGGGACCGCGGTCCGGTTCGAGCCGGGTGTGCAACGAGAGGTCGGGCTGGTCCCGCTGGCCGGGGCCCGCATCGTGCCGGGCCTGCGCCTGGACGGAGCTATCAACGGAGCGGAGGAACTGGATGGCTGAGCTGAGCCGGTCGCGGTACGCCCTGCTGTACGGGCCGACCGCGGGTGACCGGGTCCGGCTGGCCGACACCGACCTGTTCATCGAGGTCGAGCAGGACCTGTGCGGCGGCCCGGACCGGGCTGGCGACGAGGCCGTGTTCGGCGGGGGCAAGGTCATCCGGGAGTCGATGGGCCAGTCCCGGGCCACCCGCGCGGACGGGGCACCAGACCTGGTCATCACCGGTGCGGTGGTGCTGGACCACTGGGGGGTCATCAAGGCCGACGTCGGCATCAGGGACGGCCGGATCGTGGCCCTGGGCAAGGCCGGCAACCCCGACATCATGGACGGCGTCCACCCCGACCTGGTCATCGGCCCATCCACCGAGATCATGGCGGGCAACGGGCTGATCCTGACCGCGGGCGGCGTCGACTGCCACGTGCACCTGATCTGCCCCCAGCTGCTGACCGAGGCCATCGGCAGCGGCATCACCACCGTCATCGGCGGCGGCACCGGCCCGGCCGAGGGCACGAAGGCCACCACCGTGACCCCCGGCGCGTGGAACCTGGCCCGGATGCTGGAAGCCACCGCGGACTGGCCGCTCAACGTGGTCCTGCTGGGCAAGGGCAACACCGTGTCCGAAGAAGCCCTGTGGGAGCAGCTGCGGGCCGGGGCGTCGGGGTTCAAGCTGCACGAAGACTGGGGCTCCACCCCGGCCGCGATCGACGCCTGCCTGCGGGTCTGCCAGGAGGCCGGGGTCCAGGCCGCACTGCACACCGACACGCTGAACGAGGCCGGGTTCGTGCAGGACACGCTGGCCGCGATCGCCGGGCGGCCGATCCACGCCTACCACACCGAAGGCGCCGGCGGCGGTCACGCCCCGGACATCATCACCGTGGCCGGGCAGCCGAACATCCTGCCCTCGTCGACCAACCCGACCCGCCCGCACACGGTCAACACGGTGGACGAGCACCTGGACATGCTGATGGTGTGCCACCACCTCAACCCGGCCGTGCCCGAGGACCTGGCCTTCGCCGAGAGCCGGATCCGCCCGTCCACCATCGCCGCCGAGGACATCCTGCACGACCTGGGCGCGATCTCGATGATCGGCTCGGACTCCCAGGCCATGGGGCGGATCGGTGAGGTCATCATCCGGACCTGGCAGACCGCGCACGTGATGAAACGGCGGCGCGGGGCGCTCCCCGGCGACGGCGGCACCGAGAACGGGGCCGACAACCTGCGGGCCCGCCGGTACGTGGCCAAGTACACGATCTGCCCGGCCGTCGCGCACGGCCTGGACCACGAGATCGGCTCGGTCGAGCCGGGCAAACTGGCCGACCTGGTGCTGTGGCAGCCCGCGTTCTTCGGGGTCCGGCCGCACGCCGTGCTCAAGGGCGGCTTCGTGGCCTGGGCCGCGATGGGCGACGCCAACGCCTCGATCCCCACCCCGCAGCCCATTCTGCCCCGCCCGATGTGGGGCGCCGCGCCGCAGGTGGCCCGGGCCACGTCACTGTCGTTCGTGTCCGAGCTGGCCCTGGACAACGACCTGGCCGGGCGGCTGAACCTGAACCGGGCCCTGGTCCCGGTGGGCGACGTGTCCGCCCTGGGCAAGGCGGACATGATCAACAACGACGCACTGCCCGACATCAGCGTCGAGCCGGACACGTTCACCGTGCGGATCGACGGCGAGGTGATCGAGGGCGCTCCGGCCACCGAGCTGCCCATGGCCCAGCGCTACTTCCTGTTCTGATGAACCCTGTCTAGTGAGTGCTGCCTGATGAGTCCTTCCCGATGAGTCCCCCGGACCGACCGGCCAAGAAGCCTGACCATCGCGCGCCGGATACCGGCCGGGGCCCGGAGGTCGGTGAGCGACCGGACACCGGCAAGGGACCGGAGGTGGGCGAGAGGCCGGACACCGGGAAGGGACCTGAGGTCGGCCCCAGGCCCGACACCGGGAAGGGCCCCGAGGTCGGCCCCAGGCCCGACACCGGGAAGGGCCCTGAGGTGGGCCGCGGACCTGAGGTGGGCCCCAGGCCGGACACCGGGAAGGGCCCTGAGGTCGGCCGCGGGCCGGATACCGGGAAGGGACCCGACACCGGGAAGGGGCCGGACACCAGCCGCATCGAGGAGGAGGACCGGGCCGGTGGGCTCGCCGCGATAGGGGCTCTGGGGGGCTCCTTCGCTGCGGTGCCTCTGGGCGGCTCCGCCGCCACGGTACTTATGCTGGCCGACGCGCGGTTTCCGGCGGGCGGGCACGCGCACTCGGGCGGGCTCGAGGGGGCGGTGACCGCCGGGATGGTGACCGACGTGGGGTCGCTGGAGCTGTTCCTGCGGGGGCGGCTGGTCACGGCGGGCGTGGTCACCGCGGGGCTGGCCGCGGCGGCCTGTGCCGCAGCGGCTGGTGGGGCCAGTGGGACTGGTGGGGCCAGTGGGACTGATGGGTCTTTTGGTGATGGTACGTCGAGTGGGGCTGAGGAGGCGCGGGGGGTTTGGGAGGTGTGGAGTTGGCTGGACGCGGAGGCTGACGCGCGGACACCCTCCCCGGCCCAGCGGGACGCATCCCGGCGGCAGGGTCGCGCGCTGCTGCGAGCCGCCCGCGCGGCCTGGCCGTCGGCCGCCCTCAACGCCTTGGGCCGGGCGCCGCACCACGCTCTGGTCCTCGGTGCGGCGGCCGCGGCGGCGGGCTGCACCCCGGGCCAGGCGGGCCTGATCGCCGCCTATCTCACCGTGACCGGGCCGGCCAGCGCGGCGGTCCGGCTGCTGGCCCTGGACCCGATCGAGGTCAGCGCGGTTATCGCCCGCCTGGCCGACACCATCGAGCGGGTCGCGGCGCGGGGTGCCCGATCTTCGGGGGCCGGATCTCCGGGAGGCGCTGACGACCTGCCCTGCCCCTCGGCCCCCGCGCTCGACCTGTACGCCGAAGCCCACGCGAGAGAAGAGGTGCGTCTGTTTGCATCCTGACCAGCCCGCCGTGCCCGACGAGGCCGAGCACACCCACCCGCACCCGCAGAGCGTTGATCACCACGGTGCGGACCCGCACGCGGCCCTGGCCCCGGACCGATACGGTTCAGGGCGGGCCCTGCGGATCGGCGTCGGCGGCCCAGTCGGCAGCGGCAAGACCGCGCTGGTCGCCGCGCTGTGCCGGGCGCTGGGCGACAGCGTCCGGCTGGCCGTGGTGACGAACGACATCTACACCACCGAGGACGCCGACTTCCTGCGCCGGGCCGGGGTGCTGGACCCGGCGCGGATCCAGGCCGTGCAGACCGGCTGCTGCCCGCACACCGCGATCCGGGACGATATCGCGGCCAACCTGGACGCGGTGGAGGACCTGGAGGCCACGTTCGGGCCGCTGGACCTGGTGCTGGTCGAGAGCGGCGGCGACAACCTGACCGCCACGTTCAGCCACGGCCTGGTCGACCGGCAGATCTTCGTGCTGGACGTGTCGGGCGGGGACAAGGTGCCGCGCAAGGGCGGTCCCGGGGTCACCACCTCGGACCTGTTGCTGATCAACAAGATCGACCTGGCCCCGCTGGTCGGGGCGAGCCTGGAGGTGATGGACCGGGACGCGGCCGCGGTACGCCGGGGCCGCCCGGTGATCTTCAGCTCGCTGCGGGAAGACCCGCAGGCCAGCGCGGTCACCGCCTGGGTGCGCGCCGCCCTGGCCGAACGGGCCACCACCCCTTGAGAACGATGCCGTCGTGAAAATGACGCCTTCGTGAAAGTGGCGCCGTCGTGAGAGCAGTGGCCGAACTGGTGGCCGAGGCCGGGCCCGGTGGCTCCCTCCGGCTGCCGGTCCAGCGGTCCCAGGTCCCGCTGGTCCTGCGCCGCACCCCCGAGGGGGTGTACCTGGTCAGCGGGGCGGCCGGCCCGCTGGGCGGGGACACCCTGGAACTGCGGATCGAGGTCCGGGCCGGGGCCACCCTGCGGCTGCGCACGGTCGCGGCGGCGGTGGCGCTGCCCGGCCGTTACGGCGAAGCATCCCGGCTCACCGTGACGGCCACGGTCGGCCCGGGCGCCCGCCTGGAGTACCTGCCCGAGCCCACCGTGGCCGCGGACGGCGCCCGGCACCGGACCGAGGTGACGGTCCGCCTGGCCGCCGACGCCACGCTGCTGCTCCGGGACGAGGTCCTGCTCGGCCGGCACGGCGAGCGCGGCGGGGCCTGCCGCACCCGCCTGGCCGTTGACCGGGACAGTGCCCGGGGCCAGCGGCCGCTGCTGCGGCACGAGCTCGACGTCAGCGGCACCGATGCGGCCAGCTCCGGCCCGGCCGTGCTGGCCGGCCACCGGGCCGCCGGGACACTGCTGTCCGTTGAGGCTGATGCGATCGGTGAGGCTGATGATGGTTGGCGGGGTTGGTGGGGCTTCTGGTTCTGGCGGGGTGACGGAGCCGTGGGTGACGGTAATGCCGCTAGCGGGGCCGGGGGTGCTGGTCACCGCGCTGGCGCATGACACCCGGGTGCTGCGGCAGCGGCTGGACTGGGGACTGGATCAGCTGCCGCGCCAGCCCAGAGCGGCCGCCGTGCCCCCGGCGGGCGTCGCGCCGGCAGCGACAGCGGTATTGTCGGGGACTGGCGGGGGGAACGCTTGATGCGCGCTGCCCGTATACCCGCGGGCGCCGCGAGAAGGGACTCCCCCGTGGCCGACGGCTTCTTCCAGAGCGTGGTCCCCGAGAGCGAGGACGCGCACATCGACATCGACACCAGCGTGGCCCACATCGCCCGGGTGTACGACTACTGGCTGGGCGGCAAGGACAACTTCGCCCCCGACCGGGAAGCCGGCGACGAGGCCATCGCGGCCTACCCGCAGCTGGTGTCCTCGGTCCGGGCCAACCGCGCGTTCCTGGCCCGCACCGTGCGCTACCTGGCGGGCGAGGTCGGCATCCGGCAGTTCCTGGACATCGGCACCGGCATCCCCACGGCCAGCAACACGCACGAGGTGGCCCAGGCCATCGCGCCGGAGTCCCGCGTGGTCTACGCCGACAACGACCCGATGGTGCTGGCCCACGCCCGGGCCCTGCTGCGCAGTGCCCCCGAGGGGGCCACGGCCTACCTGGACGCCGACGTGCGCGACCCCGGCGAGATCCTGCGGGCCGCGGCCGGCCAGCTGGACTTCAGCCTGCCGGTCGCGGTCATGCTGATCGCCGTCCTGCACTTCGTGAGCGAGGACGAGGACCCGCAGGAGATCGTGTCCCGGTTGATGGCCGACCTGCCACCGGGCAGCTCACTGACGATCTCGCATGTCCCCAGCGACATGCACGCCACCGCCATGAAGGCCATGGGTGACCGGCTGAACCGGCTACTCGCGCAGCGCAGCACGTACCGGAGCAAGGAACAGGTCACCCGCTTCTTCGACGGGCTGGACCTGGTCTCGCCCGGAGTGGTGCCGATCCAGGAGTGGCGGCCCGCCACCGCGGCGGAAGCCGGGGCCGCGGCGGCCATGTGGGGCGGGGTCGGCCTCAAGCCCTAGTGGGTGATCGTCCCAAACGTGACATGGGAAGAGTAGATCTTCTCCCGGACGATCCCCTCGGACGGGGTCGAGGCGGACACGATGCGGCCGTTGCCCTCGTAAACCGCGACGTGGTAGACGTAGCTGGTCGGGCTGGAATTCTCGTGGAAGAACACGAGGTCGCCGCCCCAGGCCTTGCTTTCGCTAATGCGCCGGAATTTCTGGAATTGCGCTTCGGCGGTGCGCGGGATCGACTTGCCGTAGTGGCCGTACACGTAGCTCGTGAGGCCACTGCAGTCGAATCCGGTCCTCGGCGAGCTGCCGCCATAGACGTATGGAACCTTGTGGACGAAGGTCACCGCGTCTCCGGCCACCTTCTGATTGAACGACTGGGTCTTCGCGTTGGCGACACCCGAGAGTCCTGTGAAGGCGAGGGAAAGCACAGCCATCGATCCGGCGATGGTGCCTGCTTTATGTCGAATTGACATGTTTGCTCCTTGGTTGAGGCATCCGGAGCATGGTGTACACGTCAACCTCGGCAAATCAGGCGTTTGCTGAAATTACCGATCAGTTATGTAACCGAGATCACATCGAAATCGGTCATTGAATATTAAAATTGGCCAACTTTAACAGTGATCACACGGACATCACGGAGGTATATCGCCAGGGTTAATAGCGGAAGGGTGAGCGGGGCCGCCGGGAGGGCGCAGCGAGGCCGGACCACGAGTAAAAGCCCAGCTCAGAGCGCTTTCACGAGCGGGCGCTGAACAGACCGGCGAGCGGCGAGGTGAGCCCGGTGCCCAGCAGGCGCGAGCAAGCCGGTGGGACCCGAGTGGTCACTGGGTCCGGAGTGACCCACGGGGCCTAGGCGACCCACGGGAAACGGGTGACCCGGCGCGTGGTAGGAGCAGGCGTGGGCGGGAGCGTCTCCCCCGGGCACGGACAGCCCCGCGGCGGGGTGGCAAGCGAGCCGGGCGGGAGCGTCTCACCCCGCCTTCGGACCAGGGGCGGCCAGGGGCGATGGGGCTCTGGAGCTTCAGGGTGAGGGGCGGGTTAGCTGGGCCAGCGGGTGGTCAGCTCATCAGTCAGGGCGGGCCAGGCTACGGGGTCGTGGCCGGGGACGATGCGGTAGCCGCGGTCGGCCGCGAGGGCTTTGAGCTTGCGGATGGCGGCCACGGTGACCTCGGGCTCGACGTCGATGAAGCCGCCCACGGCGAGTTCCTCGTCAATGTTGACGGTCAGGTCGGCGGCGTCGAAGGCGAACACCAGGCCGCCACCGCCCACGGACGGGTCCAGGTCGACGATGAAGCTCTGGTGGCCGGGGGTGTGACCGGCCGTCAGCACCGCGGTCACGCCGGGGGCGATCTCGACGTCGCCGTCGGCCTGGCGCCAGTCCAGCCGGGGGTCGTCGTAGTCGATGCGGAAGATGCCGTTCTCCTCCGGGCCGGTGGTGCCGTTCAGGCCGTAGGCCAGCTCGCGCCGCTGGACGTGGACCGGCACCCGGCCCGCGAACAGCTTGAGGCCGCCGGCGTGGTCGCTGTGCAGATGACTCACGGCCACCGCGTGCACGTCGGCCAGATCCACCCCCACCGCGGCCAGCGTCTCCTCCAGCGGCTCCCCGGGGCCGGGCAGCGGCACCGGCTGTTCCAGCGGGTCGTGGTAAAAGCGCTGACGCAGCGCCAGGTCGTTGATCAGCGCGGTGTTGTAGCCGGTGTCCAGCAGCAGCCAGCCGCCGTCGCACTGCAGCAGCACGCCGGGGACCGGCTCGCGCAGCATCACCCCGGACGTGTCACCGTGGATCGACACGCTGAGCTGCAGGTCCGCCCAGCCCAGCGTCAGCGGGATGATTCGCCGTACTCCGCCCATGTGTGCCTCCTCGCCGGCGATCCTGATTCAGCCGGCCCAAAGCGGCTGGTAGATGATGGGGGACATGGATCTTCCGGTGAACCCGCCGATCTCGCCCATGCTGGCCAAGTCGGTGGCCGAGATACCCGAGGGCCCGTTCAGCTTCGAGCCCAAGTGGGACGGCTTCCGGGCCGTCGTGTTCCGCGACGGGGACGAGGTGGAGATCGGCAGCCGGAACGAGCGCCCGATGACCCGGTACTTCCCGGAACTGGTGGCCGCGATCAAGGCCGAGCTGCCGGAGCGCTGCGTGATCGACGGGGAGATCGTCATCCCCGACGCGCGAGGGGCGGCGGCTGGACTTCGAGGCGCTGCTGCAGCGCATCCACCCGGCCGAGACCCGGATCAACCTGCTGGCCGGGCAGACACCGGCCCACCTGGTCGCGTTCGACGCGCTGGCCGTGGGCGACGAGAACCTGGTCGAGCAGCCGTTCTCGGCCCGGCGGGACGCGCTGGTCCGCGCGCTCGCGGGCGCGGGGACCTCGGTGCACCTGACCCCGGCCACCACCGACCGAGCCGAAGCGCAGGGCTGGTTCGGCCAGTTCGAGGGGGCTGGCCTGGACGGCGTGGTGGCCAAGCGGCTGGAAAGCCCGTACGTCGAAGACAAGCGGATCATGTTCAAGATCAAGCACGAGCGCACGGCGGACTGCGTGGTGGCTGGTTACCGCCCGCACAAGAGCGGCCCGGACGCGGTGGGCTCGCTGCTGCTCGGCCTGTACAACGCAGAGGGCGAGCTGGCCAGCGTGGGCGTGATCGGCGCGTTCCCGATGGAGCGGCGCCGTGAGCTGATGACGGAGCTGCAGCCCTGGGTGACCAGCTTCGACGAGCACCCGTGGAACTGGCAGCGGCACGAGGAAGGCCAGCGCACCCCGCGTAAGGCCGAGGGCAGCCGGTGGAACTCGGGCAAGGACCTGTCGTTCGTGCCGCTGCGCCCGGATCGGGTGGTGGAGGTCCGCTACGACCACATGGAGGGCGTGCGGTTCCGCCACACCGCGCAGTTCGTCCGCTGGCGGCCGGACCGGCTCCCCCAGTCGTGCACGTACGCGCAACTGGAGGAACCGGTCAACTTCGACCTCGGGCAGATCCTGGCCTAATTAACTGGGGTCAGCTGACGTCGACCCAGTCCAGGGTGCGCTGGACCGCCTTCTTCCAGCCCGCGTAGCCGCTCTCACGCTGCTCCTCGGACCACTGGGGCTGCCAGCGCTTGGACTCGTTCCAGTTGGCCTTGAGCTCCTCGATGTTGCTCCAGAACCCGGTGGCCAGCCCGGCGGCGTAGGCGGCGCCGAGCGCGGTGGTCTCCGCGACCACCGGCCGGCTGACCGGCACGCCGAGGATGTCGGCCTGCAACTGCATGCACAGGTCGTTGGCGGTCACGCCGCCGTCGACCTTGAGCACGTCCAGGTGCACACCCGAGTCCTGCTCCCCGGCCTCGACCACGTCGCGGCTCTGGTAGCAGATCGCCTCCAGCGTGGCCCGGGCCAGGTGGGCGTTGGTGTTGAACCGGGACAGGCCGACGATCGCGCCGCGGGCGTCGGACCGCCAGTACGGGGCGAACAACCCCGAGAACGCGGGCACGAAGTAGACGCCCCCGGTGTCCTCGACCTGCCGGGCCAGGCTCTCACTCTCGGCCGCACCGCTGATGATGCCGAGCTGGTCGCGCAGCCACTGCACGGCCGAGCCGGTCACCGCGATCGATCCTTCGAGCGCGTACACCACCGGGTCGTCACCGAACTTGTAGGCCGGCGTGGTGAGCAGGCCGGCCTTGGACCGGATCAGCTCGGTGCCGGTGTTCAGGATCAGGAAGTTGCCGGTGCCGTAGGTGTTCTTGGCGTCACCGGGCGAGAAGCACACCTGACCCACGGTCGCGGCCTGCTGGTCGCCCAGGATGCCGGTGATGGGGAGCTCACCGTGGACCGGGCCGTTCGCCCGGGTGGTGCCGTACGGGGTCGGCGACGAGCTGGGCCAGATCTCCGGCAGCATGGCCCGGGGCACGCCGAGGAAGCCGAGCAGCTCCTCGTCCCAGTCCAGCGTCTCCAGGTTCATCAGCATGGTCCGGCTGGCGTTGGTCACGTCGGTGATGTGCACGCCGCCGTCGGTGCCGCCGGTCAGGTTCCACAGCACCCAGCTGTCGGTGGTGCCGAAGAGCGCGTCGCCCTTTTCGGCGTCGGCCCGCAGCCCGTCCACGTTGTCCAGCAGCCACTTGATCTTGCCGCCGGCGAAGTAGGTGGCCGGCGGCAGCCCGGCCTTGTACCGGATGACTTCTCCGGCCCCGGAGCGCTCCAGCTCGGAGGCGATCCGGTCGGTCCGGGTGTCCTGCCAGACGATGGCGTTGTAGTACGGACGGCCGGTGCGCTTGTTCCAGATCAGCGTGGTCTCGCGCTGGTTGGTGATGCCGAAGCTGTCCAGGTCCGAGGCGGACAGGCCCTTGTTGTTCAGCGCGGTCTGGATGACCGAGGAGGTCCGCTCCCAGATCTCCACCGGGTCGTGCTCGACCCAGCCGGACTGGGGCAGGATCTGGTTGTGCTCCAGCTGGTGGCGGCCGATCTCATTGCCGCCGTGGTCGAAGATCATGCATCGCGTGCTGGTCGTGCCCTGGTCCACCGCTGCCACAAAGTCGGCCATCGCGGGTCCTCCTCCTTGAGTCTGGGGTCGATTGCCGGACGGTGGTCAGGCGTCGGGAGCTGACCTGTCGGCGGCCACGTCACCCGGTAGGCCGGTCTCCGCGATCGGGCCTTCGACCTCTTCGGACGCCTTGAGCCGCGCGTGCAGCACGTCGCCGATGAACAGGTCGTAGATGACGACGCCGATGACGCCGCCGATCAAAGGCCCGACGATGGGTATCCAGAAGTAATCGCTGAAATGGAATCCGATCGCGTGGTAGGTCCCGGGGAGGGCCACCTTTCCCCACCCGGCGATCCAGGCGAAGAGCCGGGGCCCGAAGTCGCGGGCCGGGTTGATGGCGTAGCCGGCGTTGGCGCCGTACGAAATACCGATCGCGGCCACGATGAAGCCGATGACCAGCGGCCCGAGGTTCGAGCCGACCGCCGTGTTGCGGGCGTCGATGACGGCGACGACGAACATGACCAGGAACGCCGTGCCGACGATCTGGTCGATCAGCGGGCCGACGTTCGAGCCGTGGAAGTACGGCGCCGGGAACGTGGCGAAAATCGAATAGGTGGCGAGTGCTTGGCCCCCGCCTTTCGGCGTCTTCGCCGCCAGGTTGAACGCGTTGATCGCGGACTCGTAGACCATGTACACGATCGCCGCGCCGGTGAAGGCGCCAACCACCTGGGCGGCCCAGTACGGCAGGACCTTGCGCCAGGGGAACCCGCGGCGGGCGGCGAAGGCCAGCGTGACGGCCGGATTGAGGTGCGCCCCGCTGACGCCGCCGGCCACCCACACCGCGAACGCGACGGCGAAGCACCAGCCGAACGCGATCAGCAGCCAGTCGCCCGCGGCCAGGAAGATCGTGGTCGAGGTCGCCGCCCGGCCGGAGCCGGGCAGGGCGGCGACGGCCATGGCCACACAGCCGTCACCAAACGCGAGGATGATCATGGTGCCGAGGAACTCGGCCATCAGTTCGCCCCACAGGCCACTGATGCGTCCGATACTTCGGCCCTCGCCACGGGCCAACAACGGCTGGATGTCGGACATAAGACCCCCTTAAGTCAGCCCTGGCAGCCACTGACAACTGTCGGCGGTGACAGGATGAGCGGGCTATTACGGCATGATCTTCGAGGTCTAAGAGCAACGTACGTCCCTCGCGCACCTCCAGCAAGATCTAGAAGCCAGCGGCCTCATATTGGCGGGGTGAATTCTGGGGCGAGGTTCTGGAATTGGGCATGCGGTCAGCGCGGGCGGCAGGTGAGCCGCACCGCCGGCGGCGCGCGCCGGCGGGCGCGCCAGGTTGACGATGTACATACACTGTAGGCAGGGTGCCGGACGAAAGTCCATGCCCACATCACCCTGAAACTACGCCTCTGGGCCGTTAGGAAGAAGCCACCTGATGCCCAAAAACGGCAAGCTGGACGCCCGTGACCGCGCCCCGGCCCTCGACCGCCTGGCCGGCACAGAGTTCGACGTGCTCGTGATCGGCGGCGGCATCACCGGCGCCGGCGCCGCGCTGGACGCCGCCTCCCGGGGCCTGCGGGTCGCGCTGGTCGAAGCGCGCGACCTGGCTTCGGGCACGTCGAGCCGCTCGAGCAAGCTCATCCACGGCGGCCTGCGGTACCTGGAGCAGTTCGACTTCAAGCTGGTCTGGGAAGCCCTGCGCGAACGTGACCTGCTGGTCTCCAAGCTGGCCCCGCACCTGGTCAAGCCGGTGTCGTTCCTCTACCCGCTGCACCGCAAGGTGCTCGAGCGGCCGTACGTCGGGGCCGGCCTGGTGCTGTACGACGCGATGGAGGGGACCAAGCGGCCGGTCCCGCACCACAAGCACCTGACCGTCCGGGGCGCGCTCCGGCTCGCGCCCGGCCTCAAGCCGTCCGGGCTGGCCGGCGCGCTGCTGTACTACGACGCCCAGACCGACGACGCCCGGTACACGGTGACCGTGGCCCGCACCGCCGCCGCGCACGGAGCGCTGATCGCCAACCGGGTCAGTGCGCAAAAGCTGCTGCGCGGCGACGAGGGCCAGGTGGTGGGGGCCCGGGTCCGCGACGAGGAGACCGGCCAGGAGCTGGAGGTGCGGGCCAAGCGGGTGGTGCTGTGCGCCGGCGTGTGGACCGACCTGGTGCACGAGCTGGGCGGTATCCAGGCCGGGTACAAGGTGCGGATGTCCAAGGGCGTGCACATCGTGGTGCCGTACGAGGCGATCCGGGCCGACACCGGGATCATCTCCCGCACCGAGAAGAGCGTGCTGTTCATCATCCCCTGGGGCCAGCGCTGGATCGTCGGCACCACCGACACCGACTGGACCGGGGACCGGGCCGAACCCACCCCGACCGGCGAGGACATCGACTACATCCTGGAGCACGCTAACCGGGTGCTGGACCGCCCGCTGACCCGGTCCGACGTGATCGGCGTGTACGCCGGGCTGCGGCCGCTGGTCGCGGCGGACGACTCCAAGCCGACGACCAAGCTTTCCCGCGAGCACGTGGTGGACACGCCGGTGCCCGGGCTGACCAGCATCGCGGGTGGCAAGTTCACCACCTACCGGCTGATGGCCCGCGATGTGGTGGACGCGGCCGTGGCCGACTTCGGCCGCTGGGTGCCCGCCTCGGTCACCGACCAGCTGCCGCTGCTGGGCGCGGACGGCCTGGCCGCGGCGGCGGCCGAGGCCGAGCGGCTGGCCGAGGACTATGGCGTACCCGCCGACGCGGTCGAGCACCTGCTCGATCGGTACGGGACGCTGACCGAGGAGGTCCTGGAGCTGACCCGGGACGACCCGGCGCTGGCCCGGCCGCTGGCCGACGGCCACCCGTACCTGGCCGCGGAGGCCGCCTACGCGGTCACCCACGAGGGGGCGCTGCACGTGGAGGACGTGCTGGTCCGCCGGGTCCGGCTGTTCATCGAGACCGGGGCGCACGGCGCGGAAGCGGTCGGCCCGGTGACCGATATCATGGGTGACCTGCTCGGCTGGGACGCCGCCCGGCGCGCGGCCGAGACCGAGGGCTACCTCGAACTGCTCGAGGCCGACACGCGCGCGCTGCACCAGCTGACCAGCGTGCCAGCGGGCTCGCGGGAAACTGCGGGGTGACCGGCACCCGCCGGCTGCTGACGTTTCGCCTGGACCGTGACTTCCGGCAACGTCTGGCGACCCGGCTGGCGGGCGAAGGGCGCACGATGTCGGAAGTCGTCATCTTCGGGCTGCAGCTGTACGTGCAGCGCAGCGCCCGGTTCACCGGGCCCGCGGGGCCGGAGGAAAGCCGGGCTGAGGAGGTCCCGGACGCCGGCGGCCCCAGTGCGAGCGGCCCCAGTGCGAGCGGGCCGGCCACCACGGCGGTGGTGGGGGTGGGTGACCTGGCGCTGCCCGACCAGGTGGCGTCGTACCTGCGCGACCTGCGTAAGTCGGGGCAGAGCGACCTGCTGTCGGCCACGGTGGCCCGGCTGCACGAGGTGGGCTGGCCACTGCGCCCGCTGGCCACCGCGCTCGGCATCAGCCGCCAGGCCGTGCAGGCCCGGGTCCGGCAGCCGGTCCCGGACGAGGTCCTGGCGTGCGTGCCCGAGCTGCCGCCGCCGGCCGCGGTCCCGCGGCGCCGGCCGGCCGCGGCGGGCGGGCGGCGGCCGCACCTGACGGTCAAGGTCGATCAGGCCCTGCGGTCGGCCGCGCACCGGCAGGCGGCCGGGGAGGGCCGGTCGCTCAGCCAGGTGATCGAGAAGATCCTCGACTCCTACCTGCGGCATGGCCTGCCGCCGGGCGAGATCCTGCTGGGCGACACCACGCCGACCCGGCCGGCCTCGCGCCGCAGGCACCGGACCCGCGCGAGCACTCCGTCCCAGCCGTCCTAGCTGGCGGCTTTGCAGGCGATCGGCCTAGTCGTCGAGCATGGCCCGGAGCTTGTGCACGGTGGCCCAGTTCCTGGCCGTGCCGGTCTTGGACGCGGCGGTGCGGGACAGCTGAGCGGACAGCTCGCTGCGGCCCAGGCCGTCCGGCGTGTGCAGGAACATGGTCCGTCCGACGATCACGGCCTCGTCCGTGCAGCCCTTGGCCTGGGCGCGCTCGGCGGCCTGCGCCACCTTGGCCTGCTCGTCGCCGGTCAGCTCGGCCCGGCGGAACACGGCGTGCAGGGTCTTGGGGTTGTCGGCGTCCGGGAACGGGTTGTCCTCGATGACCTGCTGGAGCTCGTCCCGGGTGACGACGACCACCCCGCAGCTGACGCCGAGCTGGCTGGCGATGGCCTGCTCCAGCGCGTCGGCCAGCTTGGTGGTGTCGGTCTCCGTACTGGTGAACACCGCGTTGCCGCTCTGGATGTAGGTGGCCACGTCGGTGTGCCCGAGCTCGGCCATCAGGGCGCGCAGCTCGGGCATGGCGACCCGGTTGCGGCCGCCGACGTTGATGCCCCGCAACAGGGCGACGTGGGTAGGCACACCCGCATCCTGCCACGCTCACGTAAAGTAGCCACCATGCCGGGGGCAAAGGCAGTGGTCGTCGAAGCAGCAGGCCGGGAAGTCACCGTGACCAACCCGGACAAGGTGTACTTCCCAGAGACCGGTCACACCAAGCTGGACCTGGTCCGCTACTACCTGTCGGTGGCGGACGGGGCTCTGCGCGGGGTGGCCGGCCGGCCGATGGCGCTGAAGCGGTTCGTGAACGGGATCGCGGAAGAGCCGTTCTACCAGAAGCGGGCGCCGGACAAGCGCCCGGAGTGGGTCCGTACGGTCGAGCTGAAGTTCCCGTCCGGGCGCAGCGCCAGCGAGATCGTGGTCGAGGACGCGGCCGCGCTGGCCTGGGTGGCCAACCTGGGCTGCATCGACCTCAACCCGCATCCGATCCGGGCCAGCGACCTGGAGCACCCGGATGAGCTGCGGGTCGACCTGGATCCGGTGCCCGGGGTGGAGTGGGCCCAGATCATGGACGTGGCGCTGGTGGCCAGGGCGGTGCTGGAGGACTTCGGCCTGGTCGCCTGGCCCAAGACCTCCGGGTCCAAGGGCTTCCACATCTACTGCCGCATCGAGCAGCGCTGGCCGTTCACCGAAGTCCGCCGGGCCGCGGTCGCGGTGGCCCGGGAGATCGAGCGGCGGGCGCCGGACCAGGCCACCAGCAAGTGGTGGAAAGAAGAACGCCACGGCGTCTTCGTCGACTACAACCAGAACGCCAAGGACCGGACCATCGCGTCGGCGTACTCGGTCCGGGCCATGGCCGACGCCCGCGTTTCCACCCCGCTGACCTGGGATGAGGTTCCGGGGTGTGACCCGGCCGCGTTCACCATCGACACGGTGCCGGAACGGTACGCCGCAGTGGGCGACCCGTGGGCCGGCATGGACGAGGTAGCGGGTTCGATCACCGCCCTGCTGGAGCTGGCCGACCGGGACGAGGCGGCCGGCCTGCCGGACGCGCCCTGGCCGCCACACTTCGTCCGCCAGGCCGGTGAGGCGCCGCGGGTGCAGCCGTCCAAGCGCCGGTCCGGGTCGTCCTCGCGCTCCGGCGGGAAGACGACCGGGGCGTCTAAGGTGGCTGGGGATTCTGGGGATTCTGGGGCGGCTGGGGATTCTGGGGTTGATGAGGCCGGTGGGACGCAGGATGGTGGGGCGCAGGGCGGCAGAGCGCAGGATGATGGGGCGCAGGGCGGCGGGACGCGGGCGGGGCGGGCGCCGAATCCGACCGGGCGCCGTAAGTCCACGAAGCCGCTGATCGAGATCGCCCGGGCTCAGACCAAGGACGAGGCCATGGCCGGGCTCGACCGGTGGAAGGAACGCCACCCCACCGTCTGGCCCCACCTGGCCCCGCATGACCTGCTGGTCGACTCGATGCGCGGCCGCAGCTCGACCTGGACCCGGATCCGGCTCAACCTGGAGCGTGTGCCCGAGGCTGAGCGCCCGGAGCAGGAGGAGCTGGAGGTCGACTACGACCCGTGGGGTGGCCGCGGGCCCGGCGGCCCGCCGAGCCCCTAGCGGCCGGCCAGGGCGGCGGCCAGGCCGGCCGTCAGCGGGGTGCGGGCGAACAGGGTGGCCTGCAGGGCGTGGTAGAGGTCCGGCTTGCCGGGCCAGGTGGTGTTACCGGGCTCGTTGGCCGGGGTCAGCTCGTGCCACCAGCTGCCGTGGCGCCGGTCGAGCAGGTACAGCGCGGCGTGATCCCAGAACTGCCGGTACCAGCGGTCGTAGGACTCATCGCCGGTGGCCCGGAACAGGTAGGCCGCGGCCCCGATGGCCTCGGTCGCGACCCAGTGGAAGCGGTCGGCCACGACGACCGAGCCGTCGCCGTCCACGGTGTAGGCGAACCCGGTGCGCCCGGAATCCCACCCGTCGGCCACGGCCCGGCCGAACAGGTGCTGGGCCGCGTCCAGCATCCAGTCGAGTCCCGCCCCGACCTGAGCGCCCGCGAGCGAACGCAGTTGCACCAGCAGGCGAGCCCATTCCAGGGAGTGCCCAGGGGTGTAGCCGTAGGGCCGCAGGATGTCGCGCGGCTGGTCACGGTGGAAGCCGGGCTGCGGCTGCCAGGTGGCGGTGTAGTGCTCGGGGATCCGCCAGCCGTCCGCGGCCGCGAAGTGGCCGATGATCCGCTCGGTGATGGCCGTGGCCCTGGCCAGGTAGCCCCGGTCGCCGGTCGCCTCGGCCGCGGCCATGAACGCCTCGACCAGGTGCATGTTGGGGTTCTGCCCCCGGTAGTCCTCGGGCGACGTCCAGCCGCGATCCCAGCCTTCGACGTAGAGGCCGTACGCGGGCTCGAACAGCCGCGTCTCGATCAGGCCGGCCGCCTCGGCGATCAGATCCTCGGTATCGAAGCCGGCCTGGGCCGCCGTGCTGGCCGCGAGCAGGACGAAGGCGTGGCCGTAGGTCTGCTTGCGTGCGTCGGCCGGCCCGTCGGCGGTGGCCGACCAGTACCAGCCGCCGCAGGCCGGGTCGTGGAACAGCTGGCGCAGGCCCTGCAGCCCGTGCCCGGTCAGCGCCGTGCAGCCGGGGTGGCCGAGCATGCTGCCCAGCGCGAAGCAGTGGACCAGGCGGGCGTTGATCCACAACTCCTTGGGCACCCCGGTGACTGGCTCACCGGAGCGGCCGAGCGCGAAGAACCCGCCCGCCTGCCGGTCCGCGGCGCCGAGGTAGAAGTCCAGCAGCCGCCCGGCTTCGGCGTTCAGCCAGTCGCGATGCCCACGGTTGTCGATCCACGGCGTCGCCATACGCCTTCTCCTACTTCAGGTGGGTGAGCATGCCGCCGTCCGCGACCACCGGCGAGCCGGTGATGAAACCAGCCTGGGCCGAGACGAGGAAGGCGATCACCTCGGCCACCTCGGCCGGCGCCCCCATCCGGCCCAGGGCGCGGTTCCCGGGTTCGGCGTGGCCGGGCGGCAGGCCCTGGGCCGCGGCGTGCTGGCGGGACATCTCCGTGTCGACGCTGCCTACGATCAGCGGCACAACCCGGATGCCGTCGGCGGCGTAGTCGATGGCCATCTGGCGGGACAGAGCCAGCACCGCCCCCTTGCTGGCGGCGTAGGCGGCCATGTCAGGCATGGTGGCCAGGGCGTGGACCGAGGACAGGTTGACGATGCAGCCACCGCCGGCCGCGCGCAGCCGCGGCACGGCGGCCCGGCAGGTCAGGTATGTGCCCTTGACGTTGACGGCGAAGACGCGGTCCCATTCCGCTTCTTCGGTCGTGGCCACGTCGTGGCAGGTGAGGATGGCGGCGCAGTTGACCAGGGTGGTGAGCGGGCCGAGCGCGGCGGCCGCGGCCACGGCCTGGTCGACCTGGGCGGCCGAGCTGACGTCGCAGCGCAGCACCGTGCTGGCGGGCTGATGCTCGCGCAGCCGGGCCTGCAGGTCACCGGCGTCGCCGGTATCCAGGCCGACGACGGTCAGGTCGCGGGCGGCGAGGGCCAGGGCCACGGCCTGGCCGATGCCGCGGGCGGCCCCGGTGACGAGCGCGACGGAGGACACGTCGGGTGACACTACAGCTTCTCCCCGGTCCGATTGACGTAGCTGGCTTCGATGCGCTGGAAGCCGGTCTGGATGTGCTCGCTGGTCGCTTCGCGGGCCTCCTCCTGGTTACCCGCGAGGATCGTGGCCACGATCCGGGTGTGGCCGCTGGCCGTCTCCGCCCGCCACTGGGCGCTGGCCACGTTGCGCGACAGCATGAACCAGTAGGCCGGCATGCGCAGGTGCGACCACGCGCTGTACAGGCGCTCGTGCCGGGCCGCGAGGTAGATGGCGTCGTGGAACTGCACGTCCAGGCCGGCCGCGGTGCGCTCGCTCATCCGGGGGGACAGGGCCTCGGTGAACTCGGCCAGGGCCGACTGGATGGCGGCCAGATCGGCCTCGGTGCCGCGCTGGATGGCCAGGCTGACCGCGAGCGGCTCCAGGGCCGACCGCAGGGTGTAGATCTCGTGCAGGTCATCCAGGGTCAGCTCGACGACCGTGACCCCCTTGTGCCGTGACGAGCGGACCAGGCCCTCGCGCTCCAGGACCACGAACGCGTCCCGGACCGGGCCCCGGCTGACCTGGAGCCGCTCGGCCAGTTCTTCTTCCCGCAGGTGCTGGCCGGACTGCAGTTCGCCGTGCAGGATGGCCTCGCGCAGACGGTCGGCGACGTCGTCCCCCAGGGATTTGCGGCGGGGCGGCGTGAGCGCGGTCATTGCTTGACCGCGCCGAACGTCAGGCCGCTGACGAAGCCGCGCTGGACCGCGATCGTGGCGATCAGCGCGGGCACCACGACGATGAGCCCGGCCGCGGCCAGCTCACTCCAGTTCGTGGTGAGCGTGCCGACGAAGGAGTACACCGCCACCGGCGCGGTCTGGGTGCGCGGGCCGGTGAGGATGGCCGCGCCGAAGTATTCGCCCCAGGAGGCCAGGCCGACCAGCAGGCCGACCGTGGTGATGCCCGGCCAGACCGTGGGCAGGACCACCCGCCACAGCGCGCGCATCTTGCTGCACCCGTCGATCCAGGCCGCCTCGTCGAGTTCCCGCGGCACTTCGGCGAAGTAGACCCGCATGAGCCAGACCGTGAACGGCAGCAGGCCGGTCTCGTAGGCCAGGACCAGTCCCCAGTAGGTGTCCAGCAGATTCAGGTGCTGGTAGATGATGTAGAGCGGGATGATGAAGATGGCGGGGGGCGCCACGTAGGCCAGGATGAACCACGAGTTGATGACCCGGCTACCCCGGACCGGGGACCGGGCGAAGGAGTAACCGGCCGGGCACCCCCAGGATCAGGGCCACGGCGGTGGACGCTGCCGCGACGATGACCGAGTTGAGCACGGAGTGCCCGAACTGACCAGTCAGCAGGGTGCTGAAGTTAGCGGTGGTGGGCTTGGAGATCCACTTCGGCGGCAGCGCGAACGCCGCCTGCGGCGTCTTGAACGCCGTGGACAGCAGCCAGAACAACGGCAGCAGGACGAAGATCGCGGCGATGATCAGCAGCAAGAACGTGACCACGCCCCCGCTGCCGCGGCCGATCGCTCTCAGCGATCGGCGCGAGGCCGGCCGGGCGGGCCGCTTCTCGGCTTGGACGCTCATGACAGTCTCCTGTTCTGCCTGCCGGCCGTCGTCACCGGCGCCGGGAGAAAAAGAAGAGGACCAGCAGCGGCACCGCCATACACAAGAGCAGCAGCATGGCCAGGGCGGCACCGTAGCCGATGTTGTTGAACACGATCGTCTGCTGGTAGACGTAGAAGTTGAGCACGGTCGTGTTCAACCCGGGGCCGCCGCCGGTGAGGATCTGGAACAGCGCGAACTGCTGGAAGGCGGCCACCGTGCGCAGCAGCGCGGCCAGCATCAGGGCCGGACGGATGGCGGGGAAGGTCACGTAGCGGAATCGGGCCCACGCCCCGGCCCCGTCGACGAGGGCGGCCTCGATCGGGTCGCGCGGGGCCGACAGCAGTGCGGCCAGCACGATGACGGCCACGACCGGCACCCCGCTCCACAGGTCGACCAGCACGACCGACGGCAGGGCCGTGGTCGACGAGGCCAGCCAGTTCGGCTGGGGCAGATGGGCCAGTTGGAGGAAGTAGTCGACCCAGCCCTGCGAGGTGTTCAACAGGGCACCCCAGCTGATGGCGGCGGCCACACCGGCCACGGTCAGCGGCAGCAGGAAGATGACGCGGAACACCGAGATGGCCCGATTCTTGCGGGTCATGAGCAGGGCCAGGCCCAGCCCCAGCAGGGTCTCCAGCCCTACCGCCAGGACCACGTAGATCACCGTGTTGAGCAGGACGGTGTGGACCTCGGAGTCGGTGAAGATGTGCGAGTAGTTCTTCAGGGTGAGCGGGAAGACACCGTTGTGGGTGCTCGTGACGCTGGAAAAGCTGAGGCCGAGGCCGATCACCAGCGGGACCGCAGTGATGATGAACACCGCGAGGAACGCCGGGAGGGCCGCCAGCCGGAAGAACCTGCGGTCGAATGCGGACCAGTTTTTCAGCGCCGCGATCCGGCCTGGCCCGCCCGGGCTGGAAAGCTGGCGGGCGCGCGGCTGGGTGGCGGGTACGGTCATCGTCTCGGACCTCGAATCGTCGGTTCCAGTCGGCCGGGCGCCGCCGCCCGCCCGGGAGGGGAAACGGGCGGGCGGCGGACGCCGGGCTACTTGATCAGGCCCGCTTGCTGGAAGACCTGATTAGCGCCGTTGGCGGCGAACGCCTCGGCCTTACTGGGCGACGTACCGGAGATGAGTTCCGAGATCGCGGTCTCCTCGTCCTGCTGGCTCTGGTTGAACGCAGTGGTGGGCGGGAAGGCGTTGGGCTCGGCCTGCGACTCCGCGTACGCCTCGGCCTGCAGGAAGCTCTCTGGCACTCCGGCGAACTTCTCCGCCGCCACGGTCTTGGTCACGGCCAAGCCGGGGAAGTCCAGCGCCTTGATCTCCTGGGTCAGGTACGGGGTCGAGTCCAGGTACTCCATCAGCTTCCACGCGGCGTTCTGCTGGTCCTTGGGCACGCGGGGGTTGATGAACATGCCCCACGGCCCGAGCGGCATGCAGGGCGAGCTGGTCGGGCACTTGATCTCGTCGAAACCGACCGCGCCGCCCGCCAGCGGGGTACCCGCCTTGGGGGTGAACTCGTTCGCGTCCATCGAGGTCAGTCCGTCGAAGTACAGGGCCGTCTTGCCCTGGTCAAAGGCCTGCTCGCAGTTCTCCTGGGTGAAGGCGCCGACGCCCTTGGGCGCGTCCTTGGTCATCAGGTGCTGGAAATCCTTGGCCCAGGCCAGGGCGCCGGGTGTGTCATCCAGCGACTTCCAGTCCGGCCCGACGGTGAAGCCCTTGTTCTTGGCGTTGTACGGGATGTAGTACGCCTCCATGAAGTGAGCCGTGGCGATCGCGGCGCCGGCCTCACTTCCCCGGGTGCAGAAGCCGGGGGTGCCGGTCTTCTGGGTGATCTGGTCGGCGTCGGTCACGACCTGGGCCCAGGTGGCCGGGGGCGTGCTGATGCCTGCCTTGGTCAGCAGGTTCTTGTTGTAGGCGATCACCGAGCCGTCCACGAAGACCGGCAGGCAGTACAGGGTGCCGTTCAGCGTGCAGTCACCCAGCTCACCCATGCCGTTGGTGCTGAAGCCCGTGACGTTCAGCTTGCTGTTGCTTTGGAACGGCTGCAGGCCGACCCCGCCCAGCAGTCCGATGTCCTGGCTGATCAGCGAGGTGGGGCCCTCGTACATGTCGAAGTCGCTGGAGTGCGCCCGCTGCGCGATGGCCTCCTTGTCCAGGATCGTGGCCTGGGGGATCTGCACGTAGTTCACCTTGATGCCGGTTTCCTTGGTGAACTCTGACAGATGGGCCGCTTGATAAGCCCAGAACTCGACGTTGCTGCCCCAGATAGTGACCGATTTCGCTGTGGTGCTGGCCGAACTCCCGGACGAGCCGGACGAGCCGGATGAGCTGCTACAGGCGGCGAGTCCCGCCACCAAACACGCCGCGGCACCTGCCGCAGCCAAACGTGAAAGCCGCACCGCTCCTCCTTGAGGCTGCCGATAATCGTCAACCGATTCTTGTCAACAATGAACGATCACACATTCGTACACCCCAGGACGGGGCACAGCAAGGGTCACGATGAAACGAATGTGAAACGAGAGGGAAACGTAACCAACCAGGTCAGGCCGAAAATAAATCGGTCAGAGGACCTCAGCCGGTGCGAAGCCGGGCGCGATAGGCGGCGACGTGCTGCCGGTTGCCGCAGTTGC
Source organism: uncultured Actinomycetes bacterium (assembly GCA_963833835.1). Taxonomy (GTDB): domain Bacteria; phylum Actinomycetota; class Actinomycetes; order Streptosporangiales; family Streptosporangiaceae; genus Bog-532. The sequence continues at coordinate 830,756 of CAWHZI010000016.1, read as the reverse complement.
CGGTGTCGCAGTAACGGCGGGAGCGGTTGCGGGACAGGTCGATCAGGACCGCGTCGCAGTCGGCGGCGTCGCACACGCGCAGGCGTTCGGTCTCCCGCAGCCGGATCAGGTCGGCGAAGGCAAAGCCGGACTGGGCGCCGATGCGGTGGGCCAGCGGGGCGGCGGGCTCGGTGACGTGCAGGTGCCAGCCCCAGCCGCCCCCGTGATCGACGACCCAGGGGCGGGCGTCGGAGTCGCGCAGCAGGCTGTTGACCCTGGCCGCCAGGTCCTCCGGGGTATCAGCCCGCCAGATCTCGCGCAGCCGCGGGCGCAGGGCCTTGACCGCAGTCAGGTCAACCGGGCCGTCCCGGGTGACGTGCCGCTCGTCCAGGAAGGCTTCCAGGGTGGCCACGTCGGGCAGGAAGTCCTCACCGTCGCGCTCGGTGTTGACCAGGTCGGTAGCCACGGTCAGAGCGGCGGTCGTGTCGTGGGCGAACAGCACGGTCAGGCCTGCACCTTCAGACCTGAGCGGCCAGGCGCTTGGGCGCGATCAGCCGGTAGCTGTCCCGCAGCAGCTCGGCCAGCTCGTCCCAGTCGTGGTCCAAGGCCAGCCGGACGCCGACCCAGCCCTTGGACCCGACGTAGGGCGGCACGTAGAACTGCTCCGGGTCGTCGCCGACCAGGGCCTCCTGGACCCCGGGCGCGGCCTTGAACGTCATCGAGGTCTGGTCCTCACTGATCATCACGAACAGCTTGTCCCGCACCCGGAAGGCAGGCGACGTGTGACCGCCGAACGACTTCTCCTGCGCTTCGGGCAGGGCGAGGCAGATCTCGCGGACCCGGTTCACGCTCACATCAGTACCTTAGCTCTGGCCCAGTAGCTCTGAGCTGCGGTGCCAATCTGACAGCGGTGGCCCGTAGTATCGCGGGCGTGGCAGCAGTGGACGTCCTGCAACGGGTCTTCGGGTACGAGTCGTTCCGCGGTCCGCAGGAAGAGATCATCAACCACGTGACCGGCGGCGGCGACGCGCTCGTGCTGATGCCGACCGGTGGCGGCAAGTCGCTGTGCTATCAGATCCCGGCGCTGGTCCGGGAGGGCACCGGCGTGGTCATCTCGCCGCTGATCGCGCTGATGCAGGACCAGGTGGACGCGCTGACCGCGCTGGGCGTGCGGGCCGGCTTCCTGAACTCGACCCAGGACGCGGCCCAGCGCCGGGCCACCGAGGACGCGCTGCTGGCCGGCCAGCTGGACCTGCTGTACCTGGCCCCGGAGCGGCTGAAGACCGAGTCCGCGGTACGCCTGCTGGACCGGGCCAAGATCTCGCTGTTCGCTATCGACGAGGCGCACTGCGTGGCCCAGTGGGGACACGACTTCCGGCCGGACTACCTCGAACTGTCCATGCTGCACGAACGCTGGCCGGACGTGCCGCGGATCGCGCTGACCGCGACGGCCACGCAGGCCACCCGGACCGAGATCGCGACCCGGCTCAAGCTGGACGGCGCCCGGCAGTTCGTGGACAGCTTCGACCGGCCGAACATCAGCTACCGGATCGTGCAGAAGAACGAGCCGCGGCGCCAGCTGCTGGAGCTGCTCCGGACCGAGCAGGCGGGGCAGGCGGGCATCGTGTACTGCCTGTCCCGGGCGTCGGTCGAGAAGACGGCCGAGTTCCTGACCGCCCAGGGCATCGAGGCGCTGCCCTACCACGCGGGTCTGGACGCCAGCCTGCGGGCGGCCCACCAGTCGCGGTTCCTGCGCGAGGACGGGCTGGTCATGGTGGCCACGATCGCGTTCGGGATGGGCATCGACAAGCCGGACGTGCGGTTCGTGGCCCACCTGGACATGCCGCGCTCGGTCGAGGGCTACTACCAGGAGACCGGGCGGGCCTGCCGCGACGGGCTGCCCTCGGTGGCCTGGCTGGCCTACGGCCTGACCGACGTGGTGCAGCAGCGCCGCATGATCGACACCTCCCCCGGCGACACGGCGCACCGGCGGCGGCTGGCCGCGCACCTGGACGCCATGCTGGCGCTGTGCGAGACCGCGGTGTGCCGCCGCAAGCAGATGCTGGCCTACTTCGGGGAGACCGCGGCCCACGAGGGGTGCGGGAACTGTGACACCTGCACCACCCCGCCGCAGGTGTGGGACGGCACGATCGCGGCGCAGAAGTTCCTGTCGGCCGTGTACCGGCTGGGCACCGAGCGCGGGCAGAAGTTCGGTGCCGGGCACGTCATCGACATCCTGACCGGCAAGAAGACGCCCAAGGTGGCCGAGCACCGGCACGACGAGCTGACCGTGTTCGGGGTGGGCACCGACATGCGCGACATCGAGTGGCGCGGGGTGGCCCGGCAACTGCTGGCCCAGGGCCTGCTCGGGGTGGAGGGCGACTACGGCGTGCTCGCGCTGACCCCGGACAGCGCCGCGGTGCTGCGGCGGCAGCGCGACAACATCATGTTCCGGCACGAGCCCGAGCGGACCCGGGCCACCCGCAAGCCCAAGGCAGCTAGCGTGACCGCGGACCTGTCCCCCGAGCAGGTCAAGCTGTTCGACCGGCTGCGGGAATGGCGGGCCGGGCAGGCGCGCGAGCAGGGCATGCCCGCCTACGTCATCTTCCACGATGCGACGCTGCGCGAGATCGCCAGCCAGCGGCCCGCCGACCTGGACGGACTGTCCGGCGTCAACGGTGTGGGCGAGGCCAAACTGGCCAAGTACGGACAGCAGATCCTGGACGTCCTCACCGATTGACGCCCGCTCGGCCGGGTCCTGCCCAAATCGATACCTGCTGGCCGAATACCGGTCACCCGAAAGCTGCCGACCAGCCATAAAGCGGCCACTCCCAGGCCAACTTGTCTAGCCATGATGAGGTCCGTCCAAACAGGTCTGGGAGGGAAGTTTTGCGAGGAAAATTCGCCGTCGTGGCTACGGCCGCGGTCGGGACCCTGGTATTCGCGGCTGGATGCAGCAGCGGCGGCAGTTCCGGTAGCACCACCAGCAGCTCCAGCGGCAAGAACGTGTCCACGGCCAGCTCGCTGAGCGCGGCCGGCGGCATGACCGCGCTGGTCGCCGCGGCCAAGAAGGAAGGCACGCTGAACGTCATCACGCTGCCGTCCGACTGGGCCAACTACGGCGCGATCATGAAGGACTTCACGGCCAAGTACGGCATCAAGATCAACGATGCCAACCCCGACGGGTCGAGCCAGGACGAGATCAACGCGATGACCCAGCTCAAGGGCCAGAGCCGCGCTCCGGACGTCCTCGACATGGGCACCGCGTTCGCGGTCAAGGCCGACCAGTCAGGTCTGCTGGCGCCGTACAAGGTGTCGAGCTGGAGCAACATCCCGGCCAGCTCCAAGGCCAGCGACGCCACCTACTACGCCGACTACGGCGGCTACGTGGCCATCGGCTACAACCCGGCCAAGGTCAAGACCCCGCCGACTTCGCTGGCGGACCTGCTCAACCCCGAGTACAAGAACCAGGTCGCGATCAACGGCAACCCGACGCAGGCGGGTGCGGCGTTCGCGGCCGTGTACGCGGCGGCGCTGTCCAACGGCGGCTCGTTCGGCAACATCGCCCCGGGGGTGGCCTACTTCAAGAAGCTGAAGGCCGCGGGCAACTTCGTCCCGGTCACGGCCAGCGCGGCCACCATGGAGAGCGGCCAGACGCCGATCATCGTGTGGTGGGACTACCTGCTGGCGTCGGAGGTCGGCCCGGGCGTCAAGGGGCTCAAGATCGTGATCCCCAGCGACAGCCACTACGCCGCCTACTACGACCAGGCCATCAACAAGACGGCCCCGCACCCCGCCGCCGCCCGGCTGTGGGAGGAGTACCTGTACTCCACCACCGGCCAGAACCTGTGGCTGGAAGGCAAGGCCCGGCCGATCGAGCTGAACACGCTGATCAGCGACAAGACCGTCAACGAGACGGCCTACAAGGCGCTGCCGCCGGCTCCGTCGGCCACGCTGACGTTCCCGAGCATCGCTCAGCAGAACGCGGCGGAGACGATCGTCTCGCAGCAGTGGCCGAGCGTCAGCGGCTGAGCATGACCTGGTTGGTAACAGCCGGACGGGGACTGCGCCGGTACGCCGGCGTGGTCCCGTTCGGCGTCTATATGACCCTGGGCCTGCTCGTACCGCTGATCGCGGTGGCCATCGGGGCGTTCCAGAACCCGGACAACGGCGGCTTCACGTTCCACAACGTGAAGATCGCCACCAGTGGCGTCTACCTGCACGGCTTCGGCCAGACGATCTTCCTGGCCGTGCTGTCCTCGGTCATCCCGGGGGTACTCGGCCTGCTGATCGCCTACGCGATCTGGTCGGCCCGGCGCGGGTCGGTGCTGCGGCAGGTCGCCATCACCGCCTCGGCCGTGTTCGCCAACTTCGGCGGGGTGCCGCTGGCGTTCCTGTTCATCGCGACCCTGGGCTCCAGCGGGCTGGCCACCAAGTGGCTCACGGACCTGGGGTTCAACCCGTACCAGCACGGCTTCAGCCTGTACAGCCTGAGCGGCGTGATCGTGGTGTACCTGTACTTCCAGATCCCGCTCATGGTCCTGGTCATCTTGCCCGCGCTGGAGGGCCTGCGGCCCTCCTGGCGGGAGGCGGCATCGAACATGGGCGCCCGCACCTGGCAGTACTGGCGGCACGTGGGCGGCCCGGTACTGTTCCCGTCGTTCCTCGGCTGCCTGCTGCTGCTGTTCGGCAGCGCGCTGTCGGCCTACGCCACGGCCGAGGCCATGACCAGCGGCACGATCCCGCTGACCGCGATCCAGATCGGGTCGTTCCTGAACGGCAACGTACTGGCCGGCCAGCAGAACGTCGGCAAGGCCCTCGGCCTCGGGCTGGTCGTCATCATCGCGGTGGCCATGGTCCTGTACACCCTGCTCCAGCGGAGGGCGGCACGATGGCTGCAGTAACCGAGCAAACCCCGGTCGCGGCCACGGCCGGTGGGCGCCCGAAGCGGAGCCGGGAAATCACCCGGGACAGGTTCACCCCCTGGCGGTGGCTGATCCTGATCCTGGCCACCATCTACTTCCTGATCCCGCTGTACGCCGCGCTCAAGTTCGCGGGCTGGAGCTCGTTCGGGTCCGTGGTGCACCAGTCCGGGTTCGGTGATTCGCTCTGGCTGTCGATCCGGCTGGCCATCATCACCACGCTGATCACGCTGGTGCTGATGCTGCCGACCGCGGTCTACGTGCACCTGCGGCTGCCGAAGCTGCGGCGGCTGATGGAAGGCATCACGATCCTGCCCATCGTCATCCCGCCGGTGGTGCTGATCGTCGGCCTGCTGCAGATCATGCCCGGCTCACTCAAGGGCACGCCGTACACGCTGGGCCTGATCTACGTGGTGCTGGCCATGCCGTTCGCGTACCGGTCGTTCGACGCGGGCCTGCGGGCGTTCGACCTCAAGACGCTGACCGAGGCGTCAAACTCGCTCGGTGCGGGCTGGCCGTCCACGCTGTGGCGGATCGTGCTGCCCAACCTGACCACCGCGATGCTGTCGGCCACCGTGCTGACCGTGGCGCTGGTGCTGGGTGAGTACACCATCGCCAGCCTCGACCTGTTCCAGACGTTCCCCGTCTGGATCGTGGTCTTCGACCAGACCAGCGGGCCGGAATCGGTGGCCGCCTCACTCATGGCCCTGTTCGTGACCTGGATCTTCCTGCTGGCCATCACGATGGTAGGCAGCCGCCAGGCTCGGCGCAGCGGCCGGGGCGAAGTCAACCTGTTCACTGTGTCCCAGCCCGACTCAGGAAGGACCTCATGAGCGTGGATACGGCCGTGGAGACGGCCACGGGCGCCCGCGTGGCGCTGCAGAACCTGAGCCGGCACTTCGGGGCAACCCGGGCGCTGGACGGGCTGTCACTGGAGATCGAGCCGGGCGAGCTGGTGGCCCTGCTCGGGCCGTCGGGCTGCGGCAAGACCACCGCGCTGCGCATCCTGGCCGGCTTCGAGACCACCGACAGTGGCTCGGTGACGGTCGACGGCCGGGACGTCTCGCACATCCCCGCGGCCAAGCGGGACATGGGCATGGTGTTCCAGAGCTACAGCCTGTTCCCGAACATGTCGGCGCTGGACAACGTGGCCTTCGGGCTGCGGATGCGCAAGAAGGGCACGGCCGAGCGCCGGGCCAGGGCCGGTGAGCTGCTGGACATGGTGGGGCTGGCCAATCAGGTCCAGCAGTACCCGCACCAGCTGTCGGGCGGTCAGCAGCAGCGGGTCGCGCTGGCCCGCGCGCTGGCCATCGAGCCGAGCGTGCTGCTGCTGGACGAGCCACTGTCCGCGCTGGACGCCAAGGTCCGGCTGCAGCTGCGGGAGCAGATCCGTGCGCTGCAGCAGCGGCTGCACACCACCACCTTGTTCGTCACCCACGACCAGGAGGAAGCGCTGTCCATGGCTGACCGGGTCGGCGTTATGCGCAGCGGGAAGCTGGAGCAGCTGGCCACCCCGAGCGAGCTGTACGCCCGTCCAGCCACCGCGTTCGTAGCCGAGTTCGTCGGCACCATGAACCGCATCCCGGCCGACCCCGGCGGCGACGGGCGGGTCCGGGTCCTGGACGCCACGCTGCCGATCAGGGGCGACCGGCCGGACGGCCCGGTGGACGCGCTCATCCGGCCCGAGCAGCTGCGCATCACGGCCGCTGCGAACGGGAACGGCGCCGCCCCGGGCGCAAACGGCACGGTCACGATCGCGACGTTCCTCGGCTCGATCACCCGGGTCCACGCGCTGCTGTCCGGGGACGTGACCGTGCGGGTGGACGTGCCCAGCACCGAGTCGGCGGCGCTGGCTCCGGGCACGTCGGTGCAGGTGAGCGTGGCCGAGGCCGAGGTGCTGGTGACCGGCCGGGGCTAGGGCTCAGCCGGGCTGGGGCTCACCGGGAGACGCGGCCTCGCGGCTGGCCTTCTTGCGGCGCTTGCCTTCGTGCATGGCCTGGACCCGGGCGATGGGGATGGCGTCGCCCTCCTCAATCAGCTCCGGGCTCAGGTGCTGGGGCGGCGGCATCAAGGTGGTCCACGGATCGCCGTCGCCCAGCAGGCCCGGCACCGTGTGCAGGGTGAAGTCGCGCGGGGTCACGTCGTCCAGGTCGTCCCAGGCCACCGGGCAGGACACGGTGACCCCGGGCCGGATCCGCGGGCTGTAGGCCGCAGCCACGGTAGCCCCGCCGGCCCGGGTGGAGTCGAGGAACACCTTGCCCGCCCGGTCCTCGCGGATGAACGCCGTGGTGGCCAGGGCCGGGTCGAGGCGCTCGGCCCGGGCCCCGATGGCCCGGGTCGCCGCGGCCACCTCGAACGTGGTCGCCCGCCCGTCGAGCGGGACGAAGATGTGCACGCCCTTGGAGCCGCTGGTCTTGACCGCGCCAGCCAGGCCCAGCTCGGCCAGGGCCCGGCGGACCAGGTGGGCGGCCGCGGCGACCGGCCCGAAGCCGGCCCCCTCGGGCGGGTCGATGTCCAGGATCAGGTGGGTGGGCCGGTCCTCTTGGCCGATCAGGGCCAGCGCCGCGTGGTACTCGACGGCCCGCTGGTTGGCGAACCACACCAGCGTGCGCCGGTCGTTGACCAGCGGGTAGGTGATCGTCCGGCGGGACGCGTCGGCCCACACCTGGGCGGTCTGGATCCACTCCGGCGCGTACTTGGGCAGGTTCTTCTGCATGAACGGTTCCTGGCCGGGCCGGATCCGCATCACCGACAGCGGCCGGTCCCGCAGCACCGGGATGATCCGGTCCCGCATCGTGTCCAGGTAGTCGACCAGGTCCTGCTTGGTCGCGTCCGCCCCGTCGAACAGCGGCTGATCCAGATGGGTCAGCGCGACGCCATCCCGTTCGTCGCTCATGAGCTCAGCTTGGCACAGGGAGGTGGCCGGGCGGTGCGGGCGGCCTGGGCCAGGTGGGGATGCGGCCGACTGGACACGGATGAGATCATGCCCGCATGGGCTTTACGAGGGGATTCAAAGGGCGGCGGGCGCGCGATCCGCGGCTGCCGCCCGGGCAGTACGACGCCGGAACGGACTGGCCGGTCCTGACGGCCGAAGCCACGCCCAATCTGTCCACCGATAAGTGGACGTTCGAGATCGAGGGCCTGGTCGAGAAGCCGGTCACCTGGACCTGGGCCGAGATCATGGCGCTGCCGAAGTCCGAGTTCATGGGCGACATCCACTGCGTCACCACCTGGTCCAAGCTGGGGGTGCGGTTCCGCGGGGTCTCGGTGGACACGCTGCTGGAGGCGGCCCAGCCGCTGCCGTCGGCCAGCTACGTGCTGGCCAGCTCGACCACCGGGTACACCACGAACCTGCCGCTGGCCGACGTGACCAACGGGCAGGCCTGGGTGGTGTGGGAGTACGACGGGCAGCCGCTGGCTCGCGACCACGGCGGTCCGGCCCGGCTGCTGGTGCCGCACCTGTACTTCTGGAAGAGCGCCAAGTGGGTGTCCGGGCTGAGACTGCTGGACCACGACGAGCCCGGGTTCTGGGAGCAGAACGGCTACCACGACCGCGGCGACCCGTGGAAAGAACAGCGCTACCAGGGAGACTGACCGTGACCGAGCTGAGCGCGGGCGGGGCGTTCCCGCGGCCCGGGCCGTGGCAGATGGCCCAGGTGACCGAGATCCGGCGCGAGACGTCGACGGCCAAGACGTTCCGGCTGGAACTTCCGACCCCGGAGCCCTACCTGGCCGGGCAGCACTTCCTCATCCGGCTGACCGCGCCGGACGGGTACGTGGCCCAGCGGTCGTACTCGGTGGCTTCGGCCCCGGACGGCCCGGGCGCCTCGGCTTCGATCGAGCTGACCGTGGAGCGGCTGCCGGAGGGTGAGGTCTCCTCGTTCCTGCACGACGTGGTGATGGTCGGGGACAAGCTTGAGGTGCGCGGGCCGATCGGCGGCTGGTTCGTCTGGCGGGGCGATACCCCGGCCGTCCTGCTCGGCGGCGGCTCCGGCATCGTGCCGCTGATGGCGATGCTCCGGCTGGCCCGCCAGGAGGGCCGGGCCGGGCTGCTGCGGCTCGTGGTGTCCGTGCGCCTGCCGGACGACCTCTACTACCCGGGCGAGCTGCCCGGGCCGCAGACCACGGTGGTGTACACCCGGGCCACTCCCCCCGGCTGGCCCCGTCGGGCCGGGCGGCTGGCCCCGGCCGACCTGGCCGGGCTGGACCCGGCGGCCACCGGGTTCGTGTGCGGGTCAGCCCGGTTCGCGGACGGGGCCACCACGGTGCTGGAGCAGGCGGGACTGCCGGCCGACCGGATAAAGGTGGAACGGTTCGGGCCGACCGGCTAAGGCGCAACCAGGGCGGGCAGCTCGGTCACGCTGTCCAGGACGTGGGTGGCGCCGGCGGCGGCCAGCTCCTCGCGGGGTGTGCCGCCGGTCAAGACGCCGGCCACCAGGCCCGCGCCCGCCCGCAGGCCGGACTCGACGTCGCTGCGGGTGTCGCCGGCCACGGCCAGCTCGCGGACGTCGGCGCCGCCCAGGCGGAGCAGCGCGGTGAGCGGCAGGTCCGGCCACGGGCGGCCCCGGCCCGCATCCGCGGGCGACAGGGCCAGGTCGATCAGCGGCCGCCAGTCCAGCGCGTCGAGCAGGGCGTCCCGGGTCGACGGCGAGAACCCGGTCAGCAGGCAGACCTTGAGCCCGGCCGCCCGCAGCGCGGCCAGCGTCTGGGCCGCGCCGGGCAGCGGGGCCACCTGCCCGGCCCGGACCGCCTGCTCGTAGTGCTGCTCGAAGGCCTGATTGGCCTGACGGGCCGTGTCCTCGTCGCCGAGGATGCGGCGGAAGACCTCGATCTTGGACTGGCCCATGGTGGCCCGGACGTCCTTCATGGCCCGCTCGTAGCCGTCGGCGGACAGACCCCGGTGGCTGATGGCGGCCGCGAAGGCGTCCAGCACCACGCCGTCGTCGCCGACGGTGGTGCCGGCCATGTCCAGGCAGGCGATGGTGAAGGTCATGCGAACGTCTCCTCCGCTATGGCGGGCGAGCAGGTCATGCCGCGCCCACCGGGCCCGGTGACCAGGACCACGCCCGGCTCGATCGTTGACCGGTGGTACAGCTCGTCGGTGGTGACCTGGCTGTAGACCCCGGCCCAGCGGCGCCCGGTCGGCGGCAGCGGCGTACCGAGGAGCTGCTCGGCCCGGCCGCGCAGGTGGTCGTAGGCGTCCTCGTCCACGTCGAAGCCGAACGGCTCGTCGTACTCGTGGGTGTCACCGATGGTCAGGCCGCCGTCGCGCCGCTGCACCAGCAGCAGCTGGGCCCGGGTCCGGGCCGCGACCGGCGGCTGCGGGGGCAGCCCGGCCCGGCCCGGCAGGTCGAACGCCGGGTAGTAGCGCATCGAGTCGCCGTCGGCCACGGCCGTGGTCAGCTGGCCCGCGAACGGGCGGGTCTGCAGCATCTGCAGCCGGACCCGGCGCAGCGGCGGCACCGGATAGGCGGCCAGGTGCGGGCCGGCCAGCCCGGTGTAGGCCGCGCCGGAGCACACCACGACCAGGTCGCCGCGGTGCCAGCGCCCGGTGTGGTCGCGGACCGCGTGCGGGGCGGCCTCGACCGCCTCCCTACCGGGGAGCCAGGTGTAGCCGGGCGAGGCGGCCAGGTGGGCCCGCAGCGCCGCGGCCGCGCCGCGGGGCTCGACGATCGCGTCCCGGCGGCACCACAGGGCCCCGGCGAACTCACCGCGCAGGGCCGGATTGACCTCGCGGGCGGCGGCCTGGTCCAGCAGCTCGAAGCCGCGCTGGTCCGCGTCCGGGAGCGCGCAGGCCGCCTTCATCAGGCTCAGCTCGGCCTCGCCCGCGGCCAGGGTCAGCGACCCGGCGGGCCGGAAGCCCACGCCGGGCACGCCGGCGGCGATCTGCTCCCAGCGCTGGCGGGCGCGGGTGGCCAGGTCCAGCTCGTCGCCCGGCGCCCGGCCGCTCACCCACACCAGCCCGAAGTTGCGGACGCTGGCGCCCCTGGTGTCGGCCTCGCGTTCCAGCTGGACGACCTCATGACCACGCTGCCGGGCCGACACGGCGTGCATCGTACCCAGGATCCCGCCGCCGACGATGACCACCCGCCCTGCGTCGTTCATCTACGCGTCCTCCCGTCGTCAGTCACTCGACGTCCGGCCGCCAGCGACCTGGGGAATCTTTCAGACAACGGGGCCCGGTGTCGATGGCCTAGTATAGTCAGGTTCAAACTTGTATAGCCAACTTACTTCGGTTGGCACTGGGGAGGGCGGGCCGGATGGACGTGGGGAGGTGGCCGGCGATCTGGCTGCGGGACAACTGCCCGTGCCCGCACTGCCGGGTGCCGGGCAGCGGCCAGAAGCTGTTCCAGATCACCGAGCTGCCGGACGAGCTGGCCGTGACCGCGGTCGAGGAGGACGCGGACTCGGTCACGGTGACGTTCGGGCCGGACGGGCACCGGTCCCGCTTCGACCGGAGCTGGCTGGCCGAGAACGAGCGGGCCGGCGCGGGCGGGGACGTCCGTACCGAGGATGGCAAGCGCCTGTGGTCCGGTCCCGGCGCGGCGTTCCCCGCCGGGGACTGGGAGCGCTACCGGTCGGACCCGGTGGTTCGGGGCCGGGTTCTGGACGCCGTGCTGACGGACGGGTTCGCGCTGCTGCGCGGGGTGCCGGTTCAGGCGGGCATGGTGGCGGCGGTGGCGGAGACGTTCGGGTACGTACGGGAGACGAACTACGGGCGGGTGTTCGACGTCCGGGTGGAGGCGACCCCGGCCAACCTGGCCTCCACCGGGCTGGCCCTCAGCCCGCACACCGACAACCCGTACCGCGACCCGGTGCCCACCATCCAGTTGCTGCACTGCCAGGCCAGCGCGGCCGACGGCGGGGACACCGTGCTGGTCGACGGGTTCGCGGCCGCCCACCGGCTGCGGCTGGAGGATCCGCGCTCGTTCGGCGTGCTGACCCGCACCCCGGTCCCGTTCGGCTACCCCGTGGCCGGCCTGCGGGCCTACCAGCCGCTGATCGAGCTCAGCCCGGAAGGCCGTATCCGCGGCATCCGGTTCAACAACCGCAGCCTGCAGGCGCTGCGGCGGCCACCGGGCGAGGTCACGGCGTTCTACGTGGCCTACCGCCGGTGGGCGGCCCTGCTGGCCCGGCCGGAACTGGCCCTGACCCTGCGGCTGGCCCCGGGCGACTGCCTGATCTTCGACAACACCCGGGTGCTGCACGGGCGGACCGCGTTCACCAGCTCCGGGGACCGGCTGCTGCAGGGCTGTTACGCGGACCTGGACGCGCTGGCGGGCACGCTGGCCCTGCTGAACGAAACGGCTCTGGCTGAGAATGGGGTGATGGCCGGTGGATCCGGTGGACGTGATCGGTGAGCTGTTCGCGGGCGAGGGGGCCCAGGACTACCTGGGCGAACCCGTCAGCGTGGCGGTGCACATGCGCCAGGCCGGGGCGCTGGCGCAGGCCGCGGGCGCGCCGGCCGAGCAGGTGGCGGCGGCCCTGCTGCACGACGTGGGGCACATCTGCGGCGGCACGGTCAGCGGGCGGGAGCTGATGGCCGGGTCGGACAACCGGCACGGCGAGGCCGGGGCGGCCTGGCTGGCCCAGTGGTTCGGGCCGGAGGTGACCGAGCCGGTCCGGCTGCACGTGGCGGCCAAACGCTACCTGTGCACGGCCGAGCCGGGCTACTTCGGGAAGCTGTCGACCGCGTCCGTCTACACGCTGTCGGTCCAGGGCGGCCCGATGAGCCCGGCCGAGGCGGCCGCGTTCGAGGCGCTACCGCAGGCCGCGGCGGCGGTGGCGGTGCGGCGCTGGGACGAGGAAGCCAAGGACCCGGACGCGGACACCCCGGAGTTCGGGCACTTCCAGCCGCTGCTCAGCCGTCTGCTTGCAGACGGGTCAGCGCGCTGATCGCCTGCGAGTTGTGCACGGTGAACGCGACCTCGCGGCCCAGGTAGCGGTCTTCGGACCACTCCACCGGGTTGCCGGGCGGGTCGGTGGTGCGCCGCCGCTCGCGCAGCAGCGGGACCCGGGGCCGGGTGCCCAGCAGCCGCGCGTCGTCGGCGGTGGCGGCGACCGAGTCGATCACGTGCTCCGCGTCGGCGAAGATCACTCCCAGCTGGCCGAGCCGCTCGTAGATCGACTCGTGGTCCAGGTCGATCCCGGCGACCAGCGCGCCGACCCGTTCCGGGAACGCGGTGCGCTCGATCATCACCGGGCGGCCGGACAGCAGCCGGACCCGGGTCAGATGGTAGATCGTCGCGCCCGGGGCCAGCGCGAGCTGCACCGCCTCCGACGGTTTGGCCTCGCGCCGGGCCAGGTCGATGAGCCTGCCCGAGGGCACCTCGCCGACGGCGTGGGCCCAGCGGGAAAAGCTGGCCAGCTCGCCGAAGCTCTGCAGCTGAGGCCCGCCCAGCACGACCCGCCGGGCGCCGCGCCGGGAGGCGATCACCCCGTCCGCGCGCAGCGCGGCGAACGCCTGCCGGATCGTGCCCCGGGACACCGCGTACCGCTCGGCCAGGTCGCTCTCGGACGGCAGCCGGGTCCCCGCCGGGTACTCCCCCGCCACGATCGAGGCGCGCAGATCGTCGGCCACCTTGCGGTACAGCGACGTCGGCCCCGTGATCCCTGCCACAAACGCCACACTAGCGGCCGGTCTGGACCTCCGCCGGGACCGGCGTGGCCGCGGCCTGGATCGCGTCGGGGGCCGGGATGACGTCGGGGGCCGGGATCGTGTCCGGGCCGAACCGGGCCTGCAGGAAGCGGGCCAGCTTGTGCCCGGTCTTCTGCATCGGCGACTCGACGAAGTAGTACGTGATCGTCGAGCTGGCCAGCACCACGGCCACGATGCCCGCGGCCAGCAGCACCTGGATGGGGAACGGGTGCGGCTGGTGGAAGGTGGGGACGGACCGGTAGGCGTTCAGGATGATCGGGTGCAGCAGGTAGACCGAGTAGCTGATCAGGCCGAGCCAGGCCAGCCAACCGGGTACCCGCTTGTGCCGCAGGGCCATCCCGATGGCGAACGTCACCGCCGCCAGCACCAGGCAGGAAATCCACTGGATGCGCCACTGGGTCACGTTGCCCGGGACCCAGCCCGGGCCGTGCCACACGCCTTCCGCGATGGCCAGGACGAGCACGGCCCCCGCGACCGCGAGGGCGTGCTTCCAGGCCATCTGGCCCTGCTCGGCCCGGTACAGCATGGTGCCGGTGAACATCAGGCCCAAGATGACCAGGCCGGTGCCGGGTCCCGGGTAGCTGGTGTTGAACAGGAGCAGGGTCAGGCCGGTACCCGCGGCGATGAGCACGCCCACCGCACGGAGCCGCTGGCGGCCGGTGACGGCCAGCGCGAGGCCGATGAAGATCCCGGCGTCGGCCAGCAGGGCGATCCGGCGCTCGCCGGTCCAGTGGCCGAGCACGTGCAGGTCGTTCAGGCCGGAGACGGGCAGGAGGCCGCCCAGCGCGACCGCGGCGATCATCGCGGTCAGCGCGTACCCGGCGCTGAACCGGTGCACCCGGAAGGTGAACAGCGCGGTCAGCAGCAGGTAGAACACCATCTCGAAGGACAGCGTCCAGATCACGTTGGGCACGTTCGCGCCGTTCAGCATGTTGGACATCATGAACGGCAGGGCGAAGGCCCAGCTCTTGGGTGAGTTCTGCGCCCCGTGGATGGCGCCGTAGCCGGTCTTGTAGGCCAGGATCGAGAGCACGATGGCCAGGATGTACAGCGGGTAGAGCCGGAACCCCCGGCCGACCCAGAAGCCGCGGACGCTGCCCCTGCGCTCCAGCGAAGCCGGGATAATGTAGCCGCTGACCAGGAAGAACACGAAGACGCCGTACTGGCCGGTGTCGACCACGGTGTAAACGTCGTTGTGCAGCCGCTGCAGGACCAGACCGCCCATGTGGTCGAAGACCACGCACAGGGCCGCGAAACCCCGCATCGCGTCGAGCCACGCCAGCCGCCGGCCTCTCGGCGCGGCGGGCACAGATGGTTCGGGAGACGTTGGCTTAGTCACCAGACGTGCGGGGGCACTGGTCACGCAAAGCGACGTTACCCGAGACCATGCGTTGCCCGTGGGAACTTCGCGCCGGCGGGTCTTACGTCACATTACGGCCGGATTCACGTCATGGCCGGGGGCGACGGGCGGCGGCCACGCCGGGTCCGTTTGGCCTGGGCGGCGGCGTAGGTCCGCTCCAGCGCGGCCTGGGTGGCGGGCAGGTCCCGCTGGGCCAGCACCACGAACAGGCAGTCGATCACCGTGAGCTGGGCGATCCGGCTGGTCATGGCGCCGGACCGGAACGCGGTCTCGCGGGCCGCGGTGAGCAGGACGTGGTCGGCCGCCTCGGTAATCGGTGACCACGGGAAGTTGGTCACGGCCACGGTGACCGCGCCACCGCGGCGGGCCTCGCCCAGCGCGTCGATGGTGTCCGCGGTGGTGCCGGTGTGCGACAGGCCCACGGCCACGTCACCCTCGGTCCGCAGCGCCGCCGACGTGATGGCCAGGTGCGGGTCCGGCCAGGCGAAGGCCGGCCGCCCGATGCACTGCAGCTTCTGCTGCAGGTCCAGGCCCACGTAGCCGCTGGCCCCGACCCCGTAGATGTCGATCCGGTTCGCGGCCGCCAGCGCGCTGACAACGTTGACAACTACGGCCGGATCCAGGTGGTTCGCGGTGTCGGTGACCGCGGCGGCGTCCGCGTAGGCGATCTTCTTGGCGATCAGCGCGGCGTCGTCACCAGGGTCGATGTCCCCGGTGGCGACCCCGCCCGCGCCCGCGTCGTCGGTGGCCACCGCGGCGGCCAGGGCCAGCCGGAGTTCGGGGTAGCCGCTCAGCCCGACCGCGCGGCAGAACCGCACCACGGTGGTGGCCGAGGTGCCGCAGCACCGGGACAGCTCGGAGATCGACTGCCGGGCCGCGCCACCGGGATCGTCGAGCACCGCCTGCGCGACCCGGCGCTCGACCGGGGCCAGGTTCGGCAGGAGCGACCGGATGGTCACCAGGATGCCGACGTCCATCCCTAGGTCCTCCTGGGTCAGGCGCATGTGCGGATGCACAATGCATTATGACACGGACCGAACGGTGATTCACCCGGCCGAATCGGCGTTTTCGCCCCTGCGGCCGGGCCTCACCACGGGTGGGCTGGGAATATCGGGGGACGCCCCCGAGGGCAGGTCAGGCCAGCGATATCTGGCCGGAACGGACCGAGATCTGCTTGCTGGGCAGCGGGCTGGTGGCCGGACCGTCGACCACGCTGCCGTCCTTGGCGCTGAACTTGCTGCCGTGGCACGGGCAGTCGATCGTGCCGTCCGCGACCTGGTCCACGAAGCACTGGGCGTGGGTGCAGACCGCGCTGAACGCCTTGTACTCGCCCGCCGACGGCTGGGTCACGACGACCTGGGCCGAGGTGAAGATCTTGCCGCCGCCGACCGGCACCTCGCTGGCCGCCCCGAGCGCGCCGCCTCCGGAACCGGAACTGGCGCCGGCCGAGCCGCCCGACCCGGGCGGCATGGCCGACCCGGCCGGGGCGCTGGAGGTACCCGAACCGCTGCTCCCGCCGCAGGCGGTCAGCGTGGCGGCCAGCCCGGCCAAGCCGATTCCGGCCAGCGCGGCCCGCCGCGTGGGGTCGCAGATCGGCTGGGATTCCTGCGTCACGTCTTCCTCCGCGATCGGTGGGCGCCTCCCTACGCCTCTGTCTTACGGATCACGGGCTGGCCGGGCTCAGCGATGTGGCTGTTGGTAAGGGGCCGGTAATAACTCGTAGATCAGCACGGTTCCCCTGGGGGCCATACCGGGATCACGGTCTTCTGGATCTTGCCGGTTCGGAAAGTTCGCAAAGGTAAAGTATCTCCTGAGAGGACGCTGAGATCCCGAGGTCAGGAAAGTAGGACGGGCGCGGTGGACGGGCAAGTGGTGGTGACCGGTCTGGGCGCCGTCACCCCGGTCGGCAACGACCGGGAGTCGACCTGGCAGGCGTTGGTCAAGGGCGTTTCCGGGGTGGACACGATCACGGCGTTCGACCCCTCCGGGCTGCCCACCCAGATCGCCGGGGAGGTCAAGAACTTCGATCCGGCCGCGCTGCTGGACACCAAGCGGCTGCGCCGGTCGGCCCGGTTCAGCCAGCTGGCCATCGCCGCGGGCCGGGAAGCGGTCGCCGACGCGGGCCTGGTCCTGGACGAGGACCTCAAGTCCCGCACCGGTGTGGTGGTGAACCTGGCTGTGGCCGGGATGGGCGAGGTCGAGGCGGCGACCCGGCAGCTCGCCGGGCCGGAGCCGGGGCGGCTGAGCCCCTACTACGTGTCCTCGGTCATCCCCAACATGGCCGCCTGCGAGGTGGCCATCGACCTCGGCGTGCACGGGCCGGTCACGGCGAGCGCCCTGGCCTGCGCCAGCGGCATCTACGCCTTCCTGGAGGGACGCCGGCTGATCGCGAGCGGCGAGGCCGACGTGGTGGTCTGCGGCGGCACCGACGCCTCGATCACCCCGGTCATGTTCGCCGGGCTGTCGTCGATGGGTGCGCTGTCCAAGCGCAACGACGACCCGGCCCGGGCCAGCCGGCCGTTCGACGCGGACCGGGACGGGTTCGTCTACGGCGAGGGCGCGGTGCTGGCCGTGCTGGAGTCGGCCTCCCACGCCCGGGCCCGCGGGGCCCGGGTCTACGCCACCGTGGCCGGCGGCGCGCTGACCTCCGACGCGTTCCACGTCAGCGCGCCCGAGCCGTCGGCCACCCACGCCGCCCGGGCCATTGCGCTGGCCCTGCAGCGCGCGGGTTTCGGGCCCGCCGACATCGACTACATCTGCGCCCATGGCACGTCCACCCGGGCCAACGACCGGACCGAGACGGCCGCGATCAAGGCGGCGTTCGGGGCCCGTGCGGCCGAGGTGGCCATCAGCTCACCCAAGTCGATGGTGGGTCACCTGATCGGCGCGGCCGGCTCGCTGTCGGCCATGGTCGCCATGCTGGCCATGCGGGACAGCGTGGCGCCGCCCACGATCAACCTGGACACCCCGGACCCGGAGTGCGACCTGGACTACGTGCCGAATGTGGCCCGGCCGATGGCAATCGACGTGGCCATGGTCAACGCCTTCGGCTTCGGCGGCCAGAACGTCGTCGCCGTATTCACCAGAGGAGAATGAGATCGTGGCCGTCTACGACCCCGCGGCGTTCCGCGATGTCTTCGAGCACCACTTCACCTACATGGCCGGCTTCTGGCGCAACGTGCACCGGTACGCCAGCAGGCCCGCGCTGCACGACCCGCAGACCGGCCGCCGCTGGACCTACGCCGAGCTGGGCGCAGACGTGGAACGGGTCGCGGCCGGGCTGGCCTCCCGCGGCGTCGGGCCGGGCGACGTGGTGGTGTTCCAGCTGTTCAACAGCCCGGAGTGGGCGCTGCTGTACCTGGCCGCCCAGCACCTGGGCGCGATCGGGTCGCCGATCAACTTCCGGTTCTCCGCGGGCGAGACGGCCTTCGTGCTGGACGACTCCAAGCCCGTGGTGTACGTGTACGACGCATCGCTGGCCGAGGTGGCCGCGACCGCGCTGGAGCTGGCCACGCACCAGCCGGACGCGACGTTCGTCGCCGACGGCGAGGCCGGGGGCGCGGCGCCGTTCGGGACGCTGCTGACCGGCGGGCACCCGGCGGTGACGCCCCCCTCGGAAGAGGGCCGGGGCCGGGTCAGCACGTACGACGAGACCACCCGGCTGTACACCTCGGGCACCACCGGGATGCCCAAGGGCGTCGCGCTGAGCAGCCTGGTCGAGGTGCTGACCGCGCACGACGTGATCATGCACTTCCCGCTGTCGCCGGAGGACAAGACGCTGAACATGACGCCGTGGTTCCACCGCGGCGGCGTGTCGTCCGGCGGCCCCTGCCCGGCGTTCTACGTCGGCGCCGAGGCGGTGGCGCTGCGCCGGTTCGAGCCGGGCCTGGTGCTGGATTACGTGGCCGACTACGGCCTGACCTTCCTCATCGGCGCGCCGACCAACCTGGTCATGCTGGCCGACACCCAGGAGGCCAAGGCGCGGGACCTGTCCTCGCTGCACGGCATCGTGACCATGGGCGCCCCGCTGGAGCGGCAGGCCTGCCTGCGTTTCCAGCAGGTGCTCACGCCGCGGATCTTCAACGGCTACGGCACGACCGAAGCGTTCTGGAACACGTTCCTGCGGCCGGCTGACCTGCCGGACCACGCCGGGTCGGCCGGTCGGGCCTGCACCGACGACGACGTGGCCGTGGTGGCGGCGCGCGAGGACGGCCCGGCCCGGCCGGACGAGCTGGTGGCCCGGGACGGGACCGAGGTCGGCGAGGTCATCGTGCGGTCGGTCAAGTCCGGCTACGCCTACCTCAACAACCCGGCCGAGCAGGCCCAGCGGTTCCGTGACGGCTGGCTCTACACCGGCGACCTGGCCACCTGGGACTCGGGCGAGTACGTGACGATCGTCGGCCGCAAGGACGACATGATCATCTCCGGCGGCGAGAACGTGCACCCCACTCAGGTCGAGGAGGTGCTGAACGAGCTCCCGGGCATCCGTGACTCGGCCGTCGTGGGCCTGCCCGACCCGCGCTGGGGTGAGCTGGTGGTGGCGTACGTGGTGCGCTCCGACAGCGGGCTCACCGCGGCCGAGTGCGACAAGCACTGCCAGGCCCATCCCATGCTGGCCGCGTTCAAGCGGCCCCGGGCCTACCGGTTCACCGAAGCGCTACCGGTCACCGCGACCGGGAAGAAGATGCACTACAAGGTGCGGGAACTGGCCATCGCGGACGACGCGGAGGGGCTGCTGCTGCGACCCTGAGGGGCGGCGACCTCGGCCCACACGGTCCGGCCGCGGGCGTTGCCGCACACGCCCGCGGTCACCGACAGCGCGCGGACGATGAGCAGCCCGCGGCCGCAGTCATTTTCACAGTCGACGGCGATCTCACTGTCAAGGTCACTGTCGAGGTCACCGTCCAGGGCGAGGTCACCGGAGCTGAGCGGGTCCCCGGTCAGGCGCGGGGCGCCCGGGCCGCCCTCGTCGGTCACCGCGACCCGGATCACCGGGCCGAGGCAGGCCACCTCGACCGTGAACCAGCCGCCGTCGCCGCTGGCCGTGTGCTGGATGGCGTTCGTGCCCAGCTCGACCGCGACCGAGATCAGGTCGTCGCGGGCAGATGTGTCCGGCAGCAGGGCGGTGAGCCAGCGCCGGAGCTGACGCAGCTCGGTCTGCTGACCGCGGAACAGGCGCTGCCAGTACTCCCGGCGCGGGGCCGGCCAGCCGGTCCGGGACCAGATCCCAGCCCGGTCAGATGTGTCCGGCGCGGGCCGGTGTGTGTGAACCATCTGTCACCCCTCACGGCCAGCACAGGCCATATCCGCACGTCGCAGTAACCGCATCAGCAGACAACCCGTGTCATTGATATCCCCAGTATGGATTCGTATACGGACCTGCTGCAAGTGCTTCTGACGCACTTGCATAAAACGGTGCACTTGCGGCGCGGATTTGCCGGTCGTGTCACTTATGCCCGAAAACGCCCGATAGACCCCTCGGGCCTGCCAAATTGACCGGCCAGGTCAGAACCGTCCACCGGAACGCCGACGTTTCTCCGCATCCGGGCCTACCCTGTCGGACGCAAATGCCTCAGACGTCATCCCAGGCTTGAGCGACCGCTGCCGCTGTCTTAGCCAGCACGCTCTTAGCCAGCGCCGCCCTGGCCGCCGCCACCAGCGCCGCCGCCACCGCCACCGGCGCCCTGGCCGTCGCCGGTGGTGGCGGTGGGAGACGCGGCCGCGGCCACCGACGCGGTGGGGGTGGGAGCGAGCGTGGTCGGCGGGGTCGTCGACGGGGCGACGGTGGTGGGCGGCGCGGTGGTGGGCGCGTGGGTCGGGGCCGTGGTCGGGCGCTGGGCCGGCGCGCTGGGGGCGACGGTGGGCCGGGGGCCGGCCGTGGTGGCGGTGGCCGCGCCGGTCACGGACGGGGTCACGGAGGTCCGGACGGCCGGTGCGGTCGGAGTCACGCCGCCCGAGCGGGACAGGACCAGGGCGATGGCCACGGCCGCGATGACCACCACGGCGGCCAGCGCGGCGATCAGCGCGGTCTTACGGCGGCGGCGCGGCGGATCCTGCGGGCCATAAGGATCGGTGGACCCGTAGGGATCGGGGGGCGGGTAAGGCCCCTGCGGCGTCAGCGGGCCCTGGGATGCCTGCAGAGTGTACGGCGACTGAGGCGTCTGAGCGGCCACCGTACGGGACGGGGAGTCCCAGGCCCCCAGGGCGGCAGTGCCGGCCATACCTGGGCCGGTCATGCCGGGGGGCACGGCCAGGTCGGACCGGGTGGCCCCGACCAGCATGTCGTGCTGGCTGGTAGCCCACTGGGCCACGTCACCGGCGCTGGCCGGGCGGGCGGCCGGGTCCTTGGCGATCAGCGCCCCGATCAGGCCCACGACGCCAGCGGGCACCGAGGCCGGCAGCGGCGGCAGCGGCTGGTCCCGGTGCGCCACCGCGATCTCCAGCGGCGTCCCGGTGAACGGGGGCGAGCCGGCCAGGCTCTCGTAACCGACGATGCCCAGCGCGTAAAGGTCGGCCGCGCCCGTCACCGGGCCCGCGCCGAGCCGTTCGGGCGCCATGTAACCCGCGGTGCCGACCAGCATGCCGGAGGCGGTCATCGGGGCGGAATCGGCCGCGTAGCTGATCCCGAAGTCGGTGATCTTCACCGCGCCGTCCCGGGGCAGCAGCAGGTTGGCCGGCTTGATGTCCCGGTGCACCAGGCCGGCGTCGTGC
The DNA here is from genome assembly GCA_963833835.1 of uncultured Actinomycetes bacterium. Taxonomy (GTDB): domain Bacteria; phylum Actinomycetota; class Actinomycetes; order Streptosporangiales; family Streptosporangiaceae; genus Bog-532. The sequence goes on along the minus strand of CAWHZI010000016.1, from coordinate 809,125 downwards.
GCGGCCTGCAGCCCGGACGCCGCGCCCGCGATGATGTCCATCACCTGGGCGGGCGGCAGCGGACCGTCCGTCAGGAGCTGGGCCAGCGACGGGCCGTCGATCAGCTCCATGACCAGAAACGGCGGCTGGGGCGGGTTGGGCTCGACGTAGTCGTAGACGCGGGCGATGTTCTGGTGGTTCAGCGCCCCGGCCCGCTGTGCCTCGGCCCGGAACCGGGCCAGCGTCTCCGCCTGCTGGACGTGCTGGGCCAGTAGCAGCTTGACCGCCACCCGCCGCCCCAGGACAAGATCCGTGGCACGCCAAACTTCACCGTAACCGCCTGCGGCGATGCGGTCGTCAAGCTGGTAGCGGCCGTCAAGCCGCGCCTCGTCAGGCACCTGGCTGGCCTACCCCCGCTTCTGGCTTGTATCCACCCGGCCGGGGCAGCTTAACCGGGCCGGCGGCCCCCCGGCACCGGTATGCGCCCAAATAGGGCAGGACCACCGGCCGATATCGACACCCATTAAAGATGCTGATGGGGCCGCTGGTGAATATCGGCGCGCGGTTGACAAACGGCCAGATAGGCCGGAAATCGGGATCTTGATCGAAAAGGCTTACATTGAGGGATTTTGCGCCGCAAATATGTGACGCTTCTACACAAGCAGTTAGTGGCCTGAAACGTTGCGCAGCCAGGGAGGGATGCTGCGCAGCCGGGAAGGGATGGCGTGGCCCGTCCGAGGCTCAGCGAGCGGGCGCAGCAGAAGGCGCTGCGCCAGCAGTTGCGCGAGCACGGCCGGGACGACGCGGCCATCGCGGCTGAGTTCGCCCGCCAGTACCGGATGCGGCCGCGGAAGGCATGGCGGCACGCCTACGGCTGGACGCTGCGGGAAGCGGCGGCCCGGATCAACGAGCTCGCGGCCCAGGACGGCCTCGACCCGCAGAGCCGGGCCGGGATGACCGCCGCGCACCTGTGCGAGTACGAGGACTGGCCGGGCGAGGCCTCCCCCGGCAGCGGCCGCGAGCCGACCGGCCGAAAACCCACCGCGTACATCCTGTCCCTGCTGGCCCGGGCCTACGCCACCACGGTGCCGAGCCTGGTGGACGAGACCGACCAGGCCTGGCTGCCGCCCGCGGACCGGCTGGTCATCACCCAGCTGGCCGCAGCCGTGGCTGCGGCCACGCCGGCGCCGGTGGCCGACGCGGCCGAGGTGGCGGAGACGGCCCGGACCGACAACGAGCAGATCGTGACGGCGGCCCGGGAGGCGGTCCAGCACGCCGAGCAGGCCATCAAGCGCGAGGTCGGGGAGCGCGGGCTGGCGGACCTGCGGGGCGAGGTGACCCGGCTGTCCCGGGCCTACATGACCGGGGAGCCGTTCCCGCTGTTCCAGCGGATGCGCCGGGTCCGGGCCGGGATCCACCGGTCGCTGGACCTGCGGCTGTGGCCCCAGGACGAGACCGAGCTGTACTTCCTGCTCGGGCTGCTGAACAGCCTGATGGCCGTGGCCGCCAGCGACCTCGGGTACGCCGTCGCGGCCGGGAAGCTGGCCCAGGCCGGCTGGGCCTACGCCACGATCGTCAAGCACCCGCCGCTGATGGCCCAGGTGCAGACCGAGCTGGCCACCATCACCTACTGGTCCGGCCGTCCCGACCAGAGCCGCCGGCACGCCATCTGCGGCCTGGACCTGCTCAGCAGCGGCCCGAACGCGGCCCAGCTGTACCTGCACCAGGGCCGGGCCGCGGCCCGGCTGGGTGATGTCCGGGCGGCGCGGCAGGCCATCGCGGCGGCGGCGGACGCGCGCGACCGCGACCACCACGACGATGTGCTGGAGATCGCGGGCGAGTTCGGCTTCTCCCTGGCCTCCCAGCATTACCTGGCCGGCGCCGCGCTGGCCGAGGCGCCCGGGGCCGAGCGGGAGGCCGCAGCCGAGCTTGAGCTGGCCACCAGCATGTACGACCTCGGGCCGGGGCCGGACGGGGACCACAGCTTCGGCTGCGCGGCCCGGGCCCGTACCGCGCTGGCGACCGCCCGGCTGCGGGCCGGGGAGCTGGACGCGGCTGCGCCCGTGCTGGCCCCGGTGCTGGCGCTGCCCCGGGCGCAGCGGATCGACTCGGTCGCGGCCGGGCTCAGCCAGGTCCGGGACGAGCTGACCCGCTACCGCGGCGCGGCCGACGCGGGCGACCTGGGCGAGCAGATCGGCCTGTTCCTGCGGGAGACGGCCGTCACCGGGTCCTAAGCGTGGCCGGTCAGGCCGGGGCGGATGGGACGATCAGGACCGCGATCGGACGCTGGCAGTGCGGGCACGCCTCCATCGAGACCCGGGAGCCGCGGTGTGGCTGCGGCTGGGTTGGTGATGTCTGGGTCAGCGGCTGAGCGGGGCCCGCCTGAGCGGGGTCCGCCTGAGCGGGGTCCGGCGGGGCCGGAGCCGGCTCGGGGAACGGGCGGACGGCCCGCAGGCGCGCCGACACGAGCTGGTCGCGAGCCTGTTGCGCGGTGTGACCGGACCGCTGCCGCAGGACCGCGTCCGCGCTCTCGATCTGGTCGTAGGACGCCACCAGCCGGCCCTCGCCCTGGAGCAGCCCGTCGCAGCGCAGCCAGAACTCGCGGCGCAGCCGATGCCGGCCGAGCTCGGCATCGGACAGCGTGCCGCGCGAGTAGCCGGTCAGCGGGGCCAGATCCCACTGGCTGAGCCCGGCCCGGTTTCGCATCGCGGCCAGCTGCCGGCCCAGCGCCCGCCGCATCTGCAGCACCGACTCTGCGCCGGCCTCATCCCGGGCCTGGACCGCGTGCGGTCCGGAGCCGGCCCTCACCGGAACGTCCGGTCACTAGCGGCCGGCCCCGTGCTGGGCGAGCACGTAGCAGCCGGGCGGGTGGCGGTTGCGAAGGCCATCTGCACGTGCCGGACCAGCGTGCCGTCCGGCTCGCGCATCCGGTCCAGCCGCGCGAAGGCCGCCCGGCGAGCGGCGTCCCGGTCCGCGTCGGGTATGTGCTGCCAGGCCAGCCGGGGCGCTTCGGCCCAGGAGGCCTGCCACCACTGCCGCGGCCCGGTGTAGTGCACGTCGATCGTCCGGACGGCGACCTCGATGCCGGTGTACCCCAGCGCGGCCAGTTGGGCCGTCAGCTCGTCCGGCGACCCCAGCCGCCGCACGTAGCTCTCGAACCCGGCCGCCTTGGCGAACGCGTCCACGGCGGCGAACACCGGCGACCACCGCGGGTCGGGACGAACACCCCAGGAGAAGCCGAGCGTGCCGTCCGGCTTGAGCACGTCCAGCCAGTTCCGCAGCGCCTGACCGGCGTCGGGCAGCAGGTACAGCACCAGGCTGGCCAGCACGGCGTCGAAGCTGGCCGGGGCGAACGGCGGCCGGGACGCGTCGCCGCGCCGGGTCAGCACGTGGCCGAAGCCGCGGGCCGCGGCCTCGGCTGCGGTCCGGCGCAACATGGCGTCGGACAGATCCAGGCTGGTCACCCGGCCGCCCGGGGCAACGGCCTCGGCGCAGCGGATCGTGACGGCTCCGGCCCCGCAGCCGACGTCGAGCACGTCGTCCCCGGGCCGGAGCCCGGCCCGCGCGACGAGCTCATCAGCCACCGGTCCGGCGAACCGGGCGCCGGAGCTGTCGTACCGGGAGGCCGCCTCCTCGAAGGTGGCGATCAGGTTCCCGCTCATGTCGTGTATCCCGTCGTGTATCCCGCCCGCTCGCTCATCTCAGCTCCCTGTCGGTCTCGTCATGACGCTGATGTTGAAGTGCTGCTTGAGCAGGCCGAAGCTCTGCATGAGGTCCGGAACCCGTTGCAGGTGAACGGCATCGACGGTGGCCGGGAAGTTTCCCAGCGACATGATCGCCGCGATCTGCTTGGTGATCGTGGTGTAGTGGGTGAGCGCCTTCTCCACCACCGGCCGGTCGGTGTCGGCCAGGGCCTGGCCCTCGTCCAGGGCCCGGGCCACGGCGGCCGCGGTCTTGGGATACTTGCGGCACCACTGGACGGTGGCGGCGAAACCGTCGATCGGGAAGTCCTGGGTGGCGCCCTGATTGACGTCGAGCACGTCCTCGCCGCCGGTCTGCTCCTCGGCCTGGCTCAGGTACGGCTCGGGCAGGTAGGCGGCGTCGATGTGATGGGCCTTCAGGGCAGCCGACATGGCCGGGAAGCCCACCGCCACGAAGTGCACCTTGGACGCGGGCACGCCCTGGGCGGCCAGCGCCGACGACACCAGCAGCTGAGCCACGCTGCCGAGCGCGTTCACCGCGATCGTCTTGCCTTCCAGCTGCCTGACCGTGCTGATCCCGGACCCGGGCAGCACCACCACCTCATCCACGTTCGGTGCACCCGCGTAACCGTCGGCCAGGATGTGGAACTGGGCCGCCTTGTGCACCTGAGCCTGGATGAAGCCGGCGTACGCCCCGTTGACCACGTCGATGCGGCCGCTACGCAGTTCGGGAGTGACATTGGCCCCGGCCGAGATGTTGACGATCTTGACGTTGAGCCCGGCCCGGCGGAACAGCCCGTCCTGCTGGGCCACGTAGACCCCGGCCGACGAGGCCGTGGGCACCGCCGCGATAACCAGGTTCGGCTTCTCCGGCCCGGCCGACGGCGCCTTCTCGGCCGCGGCGCCGGACGCACATCCAGCGGTGGTGATCGCGGCCAGCGCGGCGATCAGCATGGCCGCCCGGGGCGTCAGCATCCGCGACAACTTAGACATGGCAGAAACAATCAGCTGCCGACACCGCTGTCGGTAAGGGCCGGCACAAAGTCCGGCAGGAATTTTCAGTGAAAGTTGCTCTGCAATTTCTTGCCGCGGTATGGCTCGCGTGTGGCCAGCCGGGCGCCCGTGGCTGGCCGGGTGTTTGTGGTCAGCGGGGCGGCTGTGGCTGGCTAGAAGTGTGTGACTAGATAGGTGGCGTGGTCGTGCGGGCGCGAGGTGACGCACGGGCGCAGAGGTGACGCACGGGCGCAGGGGTAACACGACGCACGGGGTGACGCGGGGCGGGGGGTGACGCGCGGGGCGCGGGGGTAACGCGGGCGCGGAGTGACGCGCGGGGCGCAGAGGCGACGCATGGGCGCGGGGGGCGCGGGACACGCGACGCCGGGTGGCGCGGCGACGTCGGGGCCGGCCGATAATACCGTGTTCAATTTCTGCTGCCCTGGCTAGTTCTTGCTGTTATCGCGGTGAGGAACACTGACGCTGAGGCCCGGCTCGTTCTTGCTGTTATCACGGCGGTACGGCGAACTCGAGGCACCGTGATCAGCGTTGTCGCGTCCTGGTGTGGGCAATGCGCCATTCTGCCCAGCCGGGTGTGGGCAATGGCGCATTGCCTCCCCTGGGTCTCAGCGCGCGCGTTGACCGCGGCGGTCGGCCGTCCAGGCTCCACGGCCGCAACGCCGGGAGGCTAGTGCCGGTCCGGGAGGGCTCGGTCGGGGCTGGCGGCGCGAGGGGCCGGGACGATGATGACCGTGACGGGCTGGCGGCAGTGCGGGCACTGCTCCACCACGGCACGCGGCGAGTCGGGGTCGGCCACGGGCTCGTCGGCGGGCAGCAGCGCGTGCAGCCGGGCCGACGCTTGCTCCTCGCGGACGGCTTGCGCCTGGACTCGGGCCGACCGTCGGGCCACGGTGGCCTGGACCTCGATCCGATCGTAGGCCGCGGTCAAGCCGCCATCGGCCCGGAGTGCGTCGTCGCAGCGTTGCCAGAACTCCCGGCGTAGCCGGTGCCGGCCCAGTTCCGCGTCGGACAGCGTGCTGCGTGAGTACCCAGTTAACGGAGCGAACTCCCACTGGCTGAAGCCGGACCGGCTGCGCAGGGCGGCCAGCCGCCGGCCCAGCGCCCGGCGTTGTTCCCAGATCCGTTCGGACCGGCCGTGACCTGAGTCCGTCCCGACGGCGTGGGTGCGGCCCGCCAAGGCATGTGCTCGCGGCAGGGTCATGTCGCCTCCGTTGAATGTGCGCGACGCAAGTGCGAACAACCTCAATATGGCATATTAGTGATCAGCGAGTCACTCCCTGTCTGGGGAACTTTCTGCAACTTGCAATGTTTTTTTCAGATTGTGATGTTCGGCGCCGTCGGGCCGGGGCGGTGACGGGGCCGGATCTGCGGCGGCAGCAGGGCCACGATGGGCAGGTTCGCGGCGCGCCAGGCCGGGGCGGCGCTGGGCGCGAGCGCTGGGGGGCTGGGCGTCGGCGGGGGCAGGGGTCAGCCAAGGCCGGGGCGGGGTGTCCGCCAGGACCCGGCCGGGGTGTCGGCTGAGCCGGGTGCTATCTGCGGCGGGTCAGGATGGGGCGTTGGGGGCCTCGTATACGAGCTGGGCGGCGGCGATGGTTAGGTCGACCTGGGTGTGGCCGATCTCGGTGGGCGGGACGGCGAAGATGTCTTGGCTGAGGACGGCGATGTCGGCTTGGTGGCCGGGGCGCAGCGAGCCCAGCTCGTGCTCGCGGTGGTTGACGTAGGCGACGCCGGCGGTGAAGGCGGCCAGGGACTGACCCAGGGGCAGAGCCTCGGCGGGGAGGAAGGGACGCTCGGTTTCCGGGGTGCCGGGTCGGCCCAGGCGGGAGGACAGGCGGCGGTTGACCGCTACGTGGATCTCCTGCAATGGGTCGGCGCTGGACACGGGCCAGTCGCTGCCGAAGGCCAGCCGGGCGCCGCGACGGGCCAGGGTGCCGATCAGGTACTGCCAGCGGGCCCGCTCCGGGCCGATGAAGGGCAGCGTGAGCTCGTCCATCTGCGGTTCGTGGGTGGCCCACAGAGGCTGGAAGTTGGCCACCACGCCCAAGTCCGCGAATCGGTCCAGGTCTTCGGGCCGGATGAACTGCAGGTGCGCGATGTGGTGGCGCAGGTCCGGGCGCGCGCCCGGTTTGGCGGCGGCGGCCACGGCGTCCAGCGCGGCGTGCACGGCCCGGTCCCCGATGGCGTGGAAATGGACCTGGAAACCCTCGCGGCTGAGCAGGCGGACCGCCTCCGCGGCCTCCTCCCCCGGTACGAACAGGTCGCCCCGGTGGGTGTGCCCGGCTGTACCTCCAGCAGCATCTCCGGCTGGGTGTCCACCTGGGCGGGTGTACGGCTCGGTCATGGCCGCGGTCAGCGTCTCGCACACCCCGTCCAGCATCAGCTTGACCGAGATGGCCTGGAACGCACCCGTCCCGGCCTGGTCGCGGCGGGCCAGCAGGTCCGGGATCTGCTCCAGGCCCCGGCGGCGGTCCCACCACAGGGCGCCGTTGACCCGGCCGGTCAGCCAGCCCTCGGCGGCGGCGCGGCGGTAGGTGTCCAGCGCGTCCGGGATGCCGATGTCCGGTGCCTCGCCCACGATCGCGTCCTGCCAGTGGGTGATGCCCAGCGCGTGCAGGTGCCGCTGGCCGGCCCGTAGCCCGGCGGCCAGTTCGTCCGGGGTCGGCGGCGCGATCAGCCGGGACACCAGCCGCATGGCCCCGTCGTGCAGCGTGCCCGACGGCTCGCCGCGGGAGTCCCGCTCGATCCGGCCGTCGGGCGGATCGGGGGTGTCCCGGGTGACACCCGCGCGGGCCAGCGCGGCCGGGCTGACCCAGGCGCTGTGGTGGTCCCGGTTGGGCAGGAACACGGGCCGGCCCCCGGCCGCTTCGACCAGGTCGGCGGCCGGGGGCACGCCGCCGGGGAACGCCTCCATGGACCAGCCGCCACCCAGTACCCAGTCATCCGGGCCGAGCGCGCGGGCGCAGTCGGCGATGACCCGCAGGTAGCCGGCCCGTTCGCGCGGGCCGGTCAGGTCGCAGCGCAGACTCTCCAGCCCGCCGCCAACCGGGTGGACGTGCGCGTCGCCGAACGCGGGGATGGCCAGCCGGCCGCCCAGGTCGATGACCCGGGTGCCCGGGCCCACCTGCGCCCGGGCCTGCGCCCCGGTGGTCAGGGCGGTGATCCGGCCGCCCTCGGCCACGATCGCGTCGCAGCCGGCGCCCACCCCATCCGGTGACCACAGCCGTGCGTTGATCAGTACCAGCGACGCAGTCATGGCGACCTCCCGGTTACTTCTTATCGCGTCCCCTTACCTCGTCTGCCGCCGGGAGTGGCCGATAAGCTGGCGCGGAACTTTGCCGGAAGGAGCCCGGGTGACCTCGATCAGGCTGCTTGGACTCGACATCGGCGGCACCTCGAGCCGGGCCCGGGTGGTGGTGGACGGCGCCGTGGTGGCCGAGGCCCAGGCGGCCAGCGCCAGCCTGACCGCGGCCGGGTCCGATTCGGCCGCGGCCGCGCTGGCCGAACTGCTGGCTCGGCTGCCGCTGGACGAGCCGTTCGACGCGGTCTGCGCCGGGTCGGCGGGCAGCAACGTGCCGGGGGCGGAGGAGTTCCTGGCCGACCGGCTGGCCCCGCTGACCCGGACCGGCACCGTGATCGTGGTCAACGACGCGATGCTGGTGCTGCCCGCGGCCGGGCTGGACGAGGGCGTGGCGGTGATCTGCGGCACCGGCTCGATCGCGGTCGGCGCCTGGCAGGGCCGCCAGGCCCGGTCGGGCGGGTTCGGCTACCTGCTGGGCGACGAGGGCAGCGGCTACTGGATCACCCGGGCCGCGGTCCGGGCCCTGCTGGACCGGCGGGACCGCGGCGTCCCGCTGGGCGCGCTGGGCGAAACGCTGCTGGCCGCGGCGGGCGCGAGCCACATAGACGAACTGCAGCGGATGTTCTACGACTTCCCGCACCCCCGCCGGTGGGCCCGGCACGCGCCGCTGGTGCTGGAGGCCGACGACCCGGCGGCCCGGTCCATCGCCGTGGAGGCCGCACAGGCGCTGGCCGGCCTGGCCGCCTCGGCCATGCGGCGCCTGGCCGGCCCGGATGAGTCGCCGGTCGCGCTGCCGGTGGTGCTGGGCGGCGGGCTGATGGGCCATCCGCGGCTGCGTGAGGCCGCGGTGATCGCGGTGCGCGGAGCGCTGCCGGGCAGCGCGGTGCGGGCGCTGACCGACCCGCCGGTAGCCGGGGCGGTCCGGCTGGCCGGGATGGCGGCCCAGCGTGATTGGGTGCCAGGCGCGGGGTGACGGGGTAATGCGGCGGCCACCAGATGATCGGGTGGCGGGGCGCTAGGTGATGGGGCGGGCCGGGCGGCCTTACCCCAGCGAGTCGAGGGCGGCGCGGACGACGCCGCCGGACCGGGCCAGCGCCTGCCGGGCCGTCGCGGGGTCCACGCCGGACAGCAGCGCGACCAGGGCGACCCGCAGGTCGCCGTCCGCGCCGGCCAGCGCCGCGGCGCACTGGTCCTCGGGCGCCCCGGTGGCCTGGACCAGCAGCCGCTGCTGGCGGGCCCGGAGCTTGGCGTTGACCGGGGTGACGTGCACCATCAGGTTGGAGTAGGTCCGGCCGGTGCGGACCATCAGCGCGGTCGAGAAGCTGTTCAGCAGCAGCTTCGCCGCGGTGCCGGCCTTGAGCCGGGTGGAGCCGGTGACGGCTTCGGGGCCGGTGTCGGCGCACACGCAGACCGTGGCCAGGACGGCCAGCGGCGCGGCCGGGTTGGCCGTGATCAGGGCGGTGAAGGCCCCGGACCGCTGGGCCTGCGCCAGGGCCGCGCCGACGTAGGGGGCGGCCCCCGACGCGGACAGGCCCAGCATCAGGTCGCCGGGCCCGATCCCGGCGGCGGCCGCGGCCCCGGCCCGCCGGTCGTCCTCGGCCCCCTCGACCGCCTCGCGCAGGGCCGGGTCGCCGCCCGCCAGATGGGCCACGACCACGCCGGGCGGCAGGCCGAAGGTGGGCGGCAACTCGGCCGCGTCGAGCACGGCCAGCCGGCCGGAGGTGCCGCAGCCGGCGTAGTGGACCCGGCCGCCGGCGCCGACCCGGCGCACGGCCTCGTCGACCACGGTGGCCAGCGCGGGCAGCGCCCGCCGGACGGCCGGGGCGACCAGGGCGTCCTCGTCGTTGAGCCGGTCCAGCAGGCTCAGCGTGGGCAGCGTGTCCAGGTCGAGCGTCCGGCGGTTACGCTCCTCGGTCGGCGGAACCGGCACGCGGGCCTCTAGGCCACGGTCCGGATGCGCAGCACGGCCAGGCCGCCGGCCACGGTCGCCACCCCGGACAGGGCGAACAGGGACGGATAGCTGTGCAGCGTGTAGAGCACGATCCCGGCGATCAGCGGCGCCACCACCAGCGGCAGCGCGGTGGCCACGTTGATCACGCCCAGGTCCTTGGCCCGGTCGGCGGCGGCGGGCAGCACCTGGGTCAGCACGGCCGGGGCGGCGGCCCAGTAGGTGCCGAACCCCAGGCCGAGCAGGGGCGCGGCGATCAGCGCGGCGTGCCAGGTGGGCGAGATGACCAGCAGCAGCGCGGCCACCGCCATGACCACGGCCGCGCCGACCACGTAGCGGCGGCGGTACCCGGACCGGTCCGAGGCGGTGCCGCAGACCACGCCGGCCACGGCCAGGGCGATGCCGTAGATCGCCATCAGGATCAGCAGCCCGGTCTGCGGGTCGTGGTAGTGGGCGCCGTCCTGCAGGAAGTACAGCAGGTACAAGGTGCCCAGCGCGTTGCCCAGGTTGATCAGGAAGTGCATGAACCAGGCCCAGCCGAAGTCGGGGTACCGGCGGGGCGACACCCAGAGCCGGCCCAGCGTGGCCCGCACGGTCTGCTTGGGCACCAGCGCGGCCGGGAGCACGTCGTCCGGGGTGAACAGGGCGAAGGTCAGCGCGGCCAGCACGACCAGCACGCCGCAGGCCAGGTAGCCGGAGGCCAGCCCGGTAACCAGCACGGTGACCAGCAGGGCGCCGATCACGGTGCCGAGCATCTGGCTGATCCCGATCAGGCCGCCGAGCGCGCCCCGCTGCGCGACCGGCACCCGGTCCGGCAGCGCGGCGGTCAGCGTAGCCAGCATGACGCCCAGGCCGGCCTGGGCCAGGAACCAGCCCAGCATCATCACCGCGGCGTCCGGCGCGACGGCCAGCACGGCCAGCCCGCCCGCGCCCAGCACGGCGCCGCCCACCGTCCACGGGTGCCGCCGGCCCCAGCGGGAGGTGGTGCGGTCCGAGAGCGCACCGGCGATCGGGTTGGTGACCAGCGCGGCCAGCGCGCCCGCGCCCATCACCGCCGACAGCAGCAGGGTCTTGCTGGCCCGGTCCAGGTGCTGGGCCTGCTCGGGCAGCAGGACCTGGATGGGCGCGTAGACGCCCAGCCAGAGCCCGACGTTGGCCGTGACCAGCAGCGTGATCCAGCCGGCCCGGACCGGCGTCTCCGGCTCAGCCAGCGCGGCCGGGCCGAGCTGGGCCGGCTCAGCGGCATGACCAGTGTCCGGCGCGGACGCCGCTGGGCTGGCGGACGGGTCCGTGATCTCGCTCATCGCGGGCCTCCGGGCTGGGGCTGGGGGGTCAGCCGGGGCCGGAGGGGCAGCTGAGGCCCGAGGGGCAGCCGGGGCCGGAGGGGCAGCTGAGGCCGGGGGGTCAGCCGGGGCCGGGGCTGCGGGCTCAGCTGAGGCCGAGGGCTCAGCCGAAGCACTGGCCCTCACCCCGGTAGGTGGGCACCGGGCGGGCCGGGGCGCCATCCAAGCTGGCACTCTCGATCAGGTGGTAGTCGTTGAAGCGCTCGGCCAGCTCGCCTGCCTTGGCGTGCCGTAGCCACACCCGGTCGCCGACTCGCAGCGTGGCGGCCGCGGCTCCCCGGACCGGGGTCTGCACCTCGCCGGCGCCCTCGGTCCCGATCAGCTTCAGCCCGGCAGGCAGGTACGGCGAGGGCGCGCGATCCCGCCCGGCCGGCCCGGAGGCGATGTAGCCGCCGGAGAACAAGGTGGCGACCTGGGCCGCGGGGCGGCGGACGACGGGCAGCGCGTACAGCAGGGCCGGCCGGGGCGAGAACCGCCGGTAGGCGTCGAACAGGGTCGGCCCCATCAGCCCGGAACCGGCCGTGACCTCGGTGACCGACGGGTCGTCCGCGGTGGTCTCGAGGCTGCCGGTGCCGCCGCCGTTGACGAACTCCAGCGGGGCCAGGGCCTGGAGCAGCCGGATCGTCTCGCCGCGGCGTTCGCGCAGCTCGGCCACGCTCAGGCGCTGGATCAGGCGCAGCGCGGCCGCCCGTAGCGGGCGGCCCGGCGGCGCGTCGCCCAGGCCGGCGATCTGGGCCTCGTACGACATCGCCCCGGCCAGCCGGAACCCGGGCCGGGCCAGGACCGTGCGGGCGAGCGAGACCGCCTGCTCCGGCGCGAACAGCGGCGACCGGCGGACCCCGATGTGCACCGCGCCCGCCAGCGGCTTAGACCGTGCCGACCAGGCCTGTGCTGGCCTGAACAGCGGCCGCCAGGACGCGTCCAGGTCCAGGCAGATACGCAGCTCCGGGTGGTCGGTGCCGACGGCCTCGTCCACCAGGTCCAGCTGCTCGGCCGAGTCGGCCATCAGCGTGATGCCCGCCCGGGCTACCGGGTCGGCGGCCAGCTCGGCCAGCGCGCCGCGGTCCGCGGTCGGGTACCCCACCACCAGGTCATCGCTGGTCCCCTGGGCGCAGAGCCACAGCGCCTCACGCAGCGAGTAGCACAGCAGCCCGGCGAAGCCCGGCCGGGCCAGCACCCGGTCCAGCAGGGCCCGGCAGCGCACTGACTTGCTGGCGACCCGGATCGGGCGGCCAGCCGCGCGCCGGACCAGGTCGTCCGCGTTGTCGTCGAACGCGGCCAGGTCGACCACGGCCAGCGGCGGGTCCAGTCCCTTGGTCGCCTGGTCAAGAGCGGGCATGCCCGCACAGTAGGCCATGGCTGGCCAAAGGTGAAGGCCCTAAGTGACCGGCCAGTAGATCGCGGCTAGATCACTGGGCCGGATTACTGCGGCCCGGTGTGTCGTAGGTCATACAGCGTGAGCGCAGCGACAGGATCCGGCTGGCCCGCGCCTGGAGCCTGTCAGGAACCCGCCCGACCCGCCGGATCGGCGCGATGCTGCAGGCAGGCTCATCGCCGAGAGACATTGCGGAGGATCCCGTGGTTCAGACATCGGCTGCTTTGCCCGGACTGCTCCAGGCGGACGAGACCCTGCCGGTGCACGGCCCGTGGCCACTGACCGCCCGCGCGGCCGGACCGGCCGGGCTGGTCAGCGTGGGCGGCGTGCCGCTGCGGCAACTGGCCGCCGAGTACGGCACCCCCACCATCATCTTGGACGAGCGGGACGTACGGCAGCGGGCCCGGGACTACCGGGCCGCGTTCGGGGACGGCGAGGTGGCCTACGCGGCCGAGGCGTTCTTGTGCCGGTTCATGGCCCGTTGTGCCGAAGAGGAAGGCCTGGCGCTGGGCGTGCGCTCGGCGGGCGAGCTCGCCGTGGCCGCGTCGGCCGGTTTCCCCGCGTCCCGGATCATCGTGCGCGGTCAGGCCAAGACCCCCGAGGACGTGCGCGCGTCACTGGACCAGCGGGCCAGCCGGATCGTGATCGAGAGCCTGGGCGAGATCCCCCGGCTGGCCGCGCAGGTGCCGGGACGACAGCAGGTGCTGTTGCGGGTCAGCCCGGCACTGGACGCGGCCGAGGCGACCCGGCGGGTGCTGGCCCAGCCCGCGCTGGACCTGGCCGGCCTGAGCTGCGATCTGACCGCGGCGCTGACCACAGCGCAGGAGTACGTATACGCGGCCCGGCGCCTGGTCGACGTGCTGGCCGCCGTGCGGGACGAGCACGGCCGGACCCTGAACGAGCTGAACCTGGCGGGCGACCCCGCGGACGGCGGCCGGGACCTGACCACCGTGGCGGGACGTATCCGGGCCACCGTGGCCGGAGCCTGCCGCACGCTGCGGCTCCCGGTGCCGCGGATCACGGTCGAGCTGGGCCAGGCCATCGTGGCCCGGGCCGGGATCACGCTGTACCGGGTAGTGACGATCACCCACCGGCCGGACGGGCGGGTACTGGTCACGGTGGACGGCGGGGTCAGTGACCACCCGCACTCAGCCCCGGCCACGGCCCCGGTCCGGATGGTGGGGCACCCGGCGGGAAGTGCCGCCCTGACCGTCACCGTGGCCGGCCGGACCGGTGCTGTGCTGGCCCGGGACGCGAACGCGCCGGCCAGCCTGCGGCTCGGCGACCTGCTGGTGACCGCGGGCACCGGGGCCTACCAGTACGCGATGGCATCCAACTACACGATGGTGGGGCGGCCACCGGTGGTGGCGGTTCACGACGGCCGGGCCCGGCTGCTCGTCCGCCGGGAAACCCACGCCGACCTGCGGGCCCGCGACGTAGGGCTGTAGCGGCACCGGCGCCGTCCCGGGCGACTGGCGGGCCAGGGCCACCGCATGGCATCATCGTCCGTTACTTCCGATACGCGAGCCGGCGAGGAGGCTGAGGCGGTGGCGGCGGCCAGCAAGGACGGGGCCTGGCGGAACTGGGCCGGTAACGTCACCGTCACCCCCGTCCGCTGGCAGCGCCCGGTCAGCGCGGATGAGATCGCGCAGGCCGTCCTGGCCGCGGCGGCTGAGGGGCTACCGGTGCACGCGGTCGGCAGCGGGCACTCGTTCACGCCGATCGCGGTCGCGCCCGGGGTAGCGCTGGATCTGTCCGGCTGGACCGGCATCGTGGCCGCGGACACCCGGACCGGGCTGGTCAGCGTGCGCTCGGGCACCCGGCTGCGGGAACTCAACGCCGACCTGCACCGGCTCGGGCTGGCCCTGGCCAACCTGGGCGACATCGACGTGCAGACCGTGGCGGGCGCGGTATCCACCGGCACGCACGGCACCGGGGCCAAGCTGGGCGGCCTGGCGACCCAGATCGAGGCGCTGCAGCTGGTGCTGGCCGACGGCTCGGTGGTCAGCTGCTCGGCGCAGGAGCGGCCGGACCTGTTCGCGGCGGCCCGGGTGGGGCTGGGCGCGCTCGGCATCATCACCGAGGTCACGCTGCGCTGCGTGCCGTCGTTCATGCTGGCCGCGACGGAAGGGCCGGAGCCGGTCGACGACGTGATCACCCGGTTCGGCGAGCTGGCCGCGGCCCACGACCACTTCGAGTTCTACTGGATCCCGTACGGCCGCAATGCCCTGGTCAAGCGGAACAACCGGCTCCCGGCCGGACAGCAGCCGGCTCCGCTCAGCGCGGCCCGGCGCTTCTATGAGTACGAGGTAATGGAGAACGCCGGCTTCGGGCTGCTGTGCCGGACCGGCCGGCGGGCACCCCGGCTCATCCCCCGGCTGAACTCGATCACCTCGGCCGCGCTGTCGCGGCGCAGCTACTCCGACCGCTCCTACCGGGTGTTCACCACGGCCCGGCGGGTGCGCTTCGTGGAGTCCGAGTACGCGATCCCGGCCGAGACCGCGCCCGCCGTGCTGGCCGAGCTGCGGCGGGAGGTGCCCAAGCTGGCCGACCCGGTGATGTTCCCGGTCGAGGTGCGGGTGGCGGCCGCGGACGACATCTGGCTGTCCACGGCCTACGACCGGGCCAGCGCCTACATCGCGATCCACCAGTACCGCGGGCTGCCGTACCAGGCCTACTTCGCGCTGTTCGAGTCGATCGTGGCCGGGGTGGGCGGCCGACCGCACTGGGGCAAGATGCACACCCTGGACGCGGCCCGGCTGCGGGAGCTGTATCCCCGTTTCGGGGATTTCGTCCGGATCCGGGACGAGGTGGACCCGGACGGCCGGTTCACCAACCCGTACCTGGACCGGGTGCTGGGCCCCGGGCTGGGACCGCCCGCCGGCCGGCCCGCGGCCGGGCCGGGCTAGGCTGCGGAAAGATCTTCCCGTTCAGTTGGCCCGTTCAGGAGGCACCGATGGATCTGTCGTTTCTGCGCTCGCTGGTAGAAAACCCGGGCCCGTTCCTCTCGGTCTACCTGGACACCTCGGGTGACGACCGGGGCGTCGACGCCCAGGTGCGGCAGGAGCGCTGGCGCGACCTGCGCGAGGAACTGGCCAAGGAGAGCGACGACACCGGCACCCTGGACGCGGTGGGCGCGGCGCTGAGCGCCCCCGAGGACTACGGCGTGCCGGGCGTGGCGGCGTTCGGCACGGCCGGCCGGGTGCCGCTGGTGGTCAAGCTGCCCAGCGTGCCGCGCCGGGCGCAGGGCGGCTGGAGCCGTCTGCCTGACCTGCTGCCGCTGCTGGTGCAGACCCCACCGCGGCCGCCGCACCTGCTGGTCAGCGCGAACCGCGAGGGTGGCGAGGTGCTGATCGTAGGCGGCGCCGACAGTGGGGCCGACCAGCAGGTGCAGGGCACCGGCTGGCCGGTGCACAAGGTCAAGAGCGGCGGCTGGTCCCAGGACCGCTACCAGCGGTCGGCCGAGGACGCCTGGGAGACCAACGCCAAGGAACTCGCGACCGCGGTGATCAAGGCGGTGGCAGGCCGGAAGATCGAAGCGGTCATCGTGGCCGGGGACGTGCGGGCCCGGGAACTGCTGGTGTCCAAGCTGCCGGACGGCCTGCAGCGCGCGGTAGTCCTGGTCGACCGCGAGCTGCCGGTGGACTCCGCTGAGCTGAGCCAGGCGGCCGAGGAGGTGCTGCAGCAACTCGAGGACGACGCCACCGCGGGCCACCTCGCGACCTTCCACGACCAGGCCGGAAACGGGCGGGCGGTTGAGGGCCTGGCCGCGACCGTGGCCGCGCTGCGCGACGGGCAGGTGGCCGAGCTGTTCGTTGGCGGCCGCTACACCGACGGCGACCGGAAGGCCCTGGAACTGGCCTGGGCGTCCGACCCGGCCTGGATCGGGCCCGGGCTGGCCGACATCGCATTGTCCGAGACGGATCTGCGGGACCGAAACGTGACCGACCTGGCCCAGGACCGGGTGGGTGCCGCCCTGATCCGGGCGGCGGCGGGCACCGACGCCGCACTGTTCGTGGTGCCGCCGGGCGGGACCGCCCCGGGCGAGTCCGCACTGCAGGACGACATCGGCGCCCTGCTGCGCTTCGCGGTGCCCGGCGCCTAGGGCTTCTCAGCGGCGGCGGAACACGATGATCATGCGCCACGCTTCGCGGTCGGACAGGCTGACCCCGTCGGCGAAGTCGCCGTAGCTGGCCACCTCGGCCAGGCCGCCCGCCAGCCGGGCGGCCGCGCTGACCTCGGTGCCGGTCCAGAACCGGTTCGGCACCACGTCGGTCAGGGTCCGGGCGCCTTCGTGGTCGCGCACGGTGACCTGGACGTGTTCCCGGGTCACCTGGGTCACCGGATCAATCACGTCCTCGCCGCCACCCCAGCGGACGTGCACCCGGCGGTCGCCCACCTCGCTGTCCCATTCCGAGCTGGTCCGCGGGACCAGGGTCAGGAAGTCGGCCGGGTGGGCCAGCTCCATGATGTAGAGGCCACCAGGGGTGACGGCCCGGCCCACCGCGCCCAGGTGGGCCACCAGGTCTTCCAGGGTCATGAGGTGGCAGGCCGAGTTCAGCATGGTGATGGCCAGGCCGACGGGCGCCGCGAGCGCGAAGTCCCGCATGTCGGCCTGCAGCACCTCCAGCTTGAGCCCGTCCCTGGTGGCCTTCTCCGAGGCGTAAGCACACATGGCCGGGCTGAGGTCCAGCGCCGAAGCCTGCACATCGCGCCGGGCGAACTCCAGCGAGTGCTCGGCGGGCCCGGCGGCCAGCTCCAGCACCGAGCCGGGCCCGGCCGGATCCGCGTGCTGGCGGTACCAGCGGTCCAGCGCGTCGACCTCGCTGCGGACGTCACGGTAGGCACAAGCGAGCTCATACATCTCAGGCTCGTCGTAGATTCCGGTCACCGTGACACGGTATCTAGCCGGGCGGGGTGTTCCTGCGGCAAACTGGCCGCATGATGACCGAAGCCCAGGCCCTTGACGCCCTAGCGCGGGAGGATCCGGAGGCGGCGGACGAGGCGAAGGCGGCCCTGGGCTGGCTGACCAACGGCGCGGGCCTGGAGACCGTCTCGCAGCTCAAGCTGCAGGAGTTCGTCTGGTACGCCCTGCCGGTCAAATGGCCCATGACCACCGGGGAGCTGATCGCGGTGACCCGGGCGCTGGGCCGCCTGTTCTCCATGGTCGGCATGGAACGCTACGCCGACGTGTGCCTGTCCCCCGGTACTGAGCAGATCCTCACCGCGTACGCACGCGGTCACGAGGCCGGCATCGCGGCCTACGCCGAGGCGGTGGAGAACTCCAGCACCGCGCCGCCGGACACTGGGCTGCTGGCCTGGGGTTCGGTGATGGGCCCGGACGAGCGGGCCGCCTACGACGCCTGCGCGGCCGCGGTCGAGCTGGCCATCGCCTCACGCGAGCTGGCGTCCGGCGCCCGCGGCTGGCGGGCCAAGCGGCGGGCACTCATCGACCGGTGGCTGACCACCCCGCCCCCGGCCCCGATGGCGCAGGAGGGCGGCCGGCACCGCGCCCACCACGCGCCCGGCGTGAGCGACACCTGGCTGGCCCGGATCCACACCGAGCGGATGGACGCCTGGGCCAACAGCCGGCCGGGCGAACGGTCCCGGCTGGCGGCGGCGGTGCTGCCCCGGCTGCTGGAGGAGACCGTGCCGCCGGAGGGCGCGCTGCCCACCCTGGGCTGGCTGCTCGGGCACGCTGACGTGGGGCTCAAGCTGACGGCCCGGCACTACATCCCGCCCGCGATCATCACCGAGGCGGTGGACGAGTTCGGCTGGCGGGAGCAGCTGCCCGGGGCCCTGCGGCAGGAACTGGACGTGTTCCCGCTGCACACGCTGCGCGGGCTGGCCCAGGGCGAGATGGGCGCGATCCGGCGGGCCGGGACCAGCCTGGTGCTGACCAGGACCGGGCGCCTGATGGCCGAGGACCCGGCCGTGCGGTGGCGGATCGGCACCGCCGCCCTGGTCGGCACGGACGACGGGCCACGGCCGGACTTCGCGGTCGCGGTGCGCGAGGCGGCCCTGCTCTTCCTGCTGGTCAGCGGGCCGGCAGGCTACGAGGAGCTGACCCGGCACCTGGCCCGCATCCACACCGAGGAAGGCTGGACCTCGCGCGGGCGGGCCGACCTGGCCGAGGCGGTGCGGCGCGAGATCGGTGGCCTGCGGCACCGGCTGTGGGCGCTGCACCTGCTCTATACCGGGCGCGCGTCCCGGGAGCCGCTGACCCTGACCGAGACCGGCGTCTACGCGGCCCTGGCCGCGCTGCGGTCGCGGGCCCGCGGGCCCCGCCACCACGTGGGCCTGGGCTGACGGGCCCAGGCGGAGCATCTGTCAGCCTGGTTAAAAAAATTCTGATGGCAGGGGCGGATAGCCAACGTAGTTCTCGGCCAGCGTGGTGGCCGCGGCCCGGGAGCCGATCACGTAGCGCAGCTGGGACTGCATGAGCTGCTCGTCCATCGGGTCGCCCGAGGTGTGCAGCATCGTGGTCATCCACCAGGAGAAGTGGCTGGCCCGCCAGACCCGCTCCAGGCAGCGCTGCGAGTAGGCGTCGGCCCGCGCGGTATCGCCGCCGGCCAGGTCGGTGAGCGCGTCGGCCAGCACGGTCACGTCGGCCACGGCCAGGTTCAGGCCCTTGGCCCCGGTGGGCGGGACGATGTGGGCCGCGTCGCCGGCCAGGAACAGCCGGCCCGAGCGCATCGGCGCCGCGACGAAACTGCGCATCGGGGTGACCGACTTCTCGGTGATGGGACCCGGCTTGAGTTCCCAGCCCGGGATCTCGAAGCGGGTCTTCAGCTCGGCCCAGATCCGGTCATCCGGCCACTCGCCGATGTCCGCATCTGCCGGGACCTGCAGGTACAGCCGGCTGACCTGAGGTGACCGCATCGAGTGCAGCGCGAATCCGTGTGGGTGGCGGCAGTAGATGAGCTCGTCGGTGGACGGCGGCACCTCGGCCAGGATGCCGAGCCAGGCGAACGGGTAGGCCCGTTCGGCCACGGCCAGCAGGCCGTCCGGCATGGCCGGGCGGCAGATGCCGTGGAAGCCGTCGCAGCCGGCGATCGCGTCGCATACCACCTCGTGCCGCTGGCCACCGGCGTCGGTGTAGCGCAGCACCGGACGGCTGGTGTCCAGGTCGGCGACCTCGGTCCCGGTCACCTCGAAGTGCAGCGCCGCCCCGGCCGCGGTCCGGGCCTCGATCAGGTCCTTGACGATCTCGGTCTGGGCGTAGATGGTCACCGCCCGGCCGCCGGCCAGGTCGCGAAAGTCCAGGTGGTGGCGCTCCCCCGCGAACTGCAGGTAGATCCCGCCGTGCGGCAGGCCGTCGGCGTCCAGCCGCTCACCCAGGCCGGTCGCGCGGAGCAGCCGGACCGTGCCGTCCTCCAGCAGGCCGGCCCGCTGCCGGGCTTCGCAGTAGGCCCGGCTCCGGCTCTCCACCAGCACCGAATCGATGCCGCGCAGGGCGAGCAGGTGGGACAGCAGCAGGCCGGCCGGGCCCGCGCCGACGATGCCGATCTGGGTTCGTTCAGTGGCCATCGCCATCCTCAGAACGGGTACGGGGTGATGTCACCGCGGATCGTGACCCAGCGGGTCTCGGTGAACGCGTCCAGATTGGCCGTGCCGCCGAAGCGGGCCCCGGTGCCGGAGGCGAGCAGGCCACCGAACGGGATGTTCGGCTCGTCGTCGACGGTCTGGTCGTTGATGTGCACGATCCCGGTGGGAATCTTGCGGGACAGCTCCAGGCCGCGCATCACGTCGCGGGTCAAGATGCCGAGGGACAGGCCGTACTCGCTGTCGGCGGCGAGCTTGGCCGCGTCCTCGGCCGTAGCGAACGGCACCACCGGGGCCACCGGCCCGAAGACCTCGCTGGCGTAGGCGGGCATGCCCGGGGTCACCTCGGCCAGCACCGTGGGCCGGTAGAACAGCCCGTCGTAGGTGCCGCCCGCGGCCAGCCGGGCCCCGGCGTCGACGGTGGCGGTGACCAGGCTGTGCACCTTGTCCCGCTGGCCCGCGTCGATGATCGGGCCCAGCGCGACCTGCTCGGTGGCCGGGTCGCCGACCGGCAGGTGGCTGGCCTTGTCGGCCAGGCGGCTGACGTACTCGTCGTAGATGGACTGCTGGACCAGGTGCCGGCCGGTGGTCATGCAGATCTGGCCCTGGTGCAGGAACGAGCCCCAGGCCCCGGCCGAGACCGCACGGTCCAGGTCCACGTCGTCCAGCACGATCAGGGCGGAGTTGCCGCCCAGCTCCAGGTGCACCCGCTTGAGGTGGCGGGCGGCCAGCTCGCCGACCCGGCGGCCCGCGGCGGTGGAGCCGGTGAACGAGACGACCCGCACCGCGGGCTCGGTGACGACGGCCTCGCCGACGTCGGCCCCGCCCGGCAGCACGTGCAGCAGGCCCGGAGGCAGCCCGGCCTCCTCGAACACCCGGGCCAGCACCACGCCGCCGGAGACGGCGGTGCGCGGATCGGGCTTGAGGATGACCGCGTTGCCCAGGGCCAGCGCCGGGGCCACCGAGCGGATGGCCAGAATCTGGGGGAAGTTGAACGGCGCGATGACCCCCACCACGCCGACCGGGACCCGCTCGCTGTAGCTGAGCCGGGGCTGCTCGCTGGGCAGCATTTCACCGTAGGGCCGGGACGGCAGCGTGGCCGCCTCGAAGATCTCCTCGGTGGCCACGTGGGTCTCGAACTGCATGGCCGGCGGGATCTTGCCCATCTCCCTGATGCCCCACGGCTCGATCTCGGCCGCGGCCTGCAGCCACAGGTCACCGGCGCGGCGCAGGATGGCCTGCCGCTCGGTGTGCGGCCGGGCGGCCCAGCTGACCTGGGCGGCCGCCGCGACCTGCGCGGCCCGGGCCACGTCGGCCGCCGAGGCCAGGCCGACCCGGCCGATCTCGGCGCCGGTGGCCGGTTCGGTCACCGGGATGTCCCCGCCGCCGCCCGGCGACCAACCGCCGAGAAAGACCTTGCCCCGCCACGCTGACTCGTCCATGAGTGTCATGACTACTCCGAGGAGGTATGTGCGATGTCCGAACGATGGTGCTGAGGGCGAACTTAGGGCGGCAGCGTGAGTGGTGTCAAAGGACCACCGGGACTATGTTCGACTCGTGCGCGGAGCGAACAGCGAGAACGGCGCCCGGGACGCGGATTTCATCCAGTCCCTGGAGCGCGGGCTGGCGGTCATCCGCGCGTTCGGGGCCGAGCACCCCAAGCTCAGCCTGTCCGAGGTGGCGGCGCGCACCGGGCTGAGCCGGGCCGCGGCCCGCCGGTTCCTGCACACGCTGGTCAACCTGGGGTACATGCGGATGGAGGGCAGCCAGTTCTCACTGCGGCCCAAGATCCTCGAGCTGGGCTACGCCTACCTGTCCAGCCTGTCGCTGCCCGAGGTGGCCATGCCGCACCTGGAGCAGCTGGTCGAGCAGGTCCGGGAGTCATCCTCGGTGTCCCAGCTGGACGGGGACGACGTGGTGTACATCGCCCGGGTGCCGACCCGGCGGATCATGGCCGTGGCGATCAGCGTCGGGACCCGGTTCCCGGCCTACGCCACGTCGATGGGCCGGGTGCTGCTGGCCGACCGCCCGGACGACTGGCTGGACGGTTACCTGGCCTCGGTCACGCTGGTCCCGCTGACCTCGCACACTGTGGCCGACCCGGTGGCGCTGCGGACCGAGCTGGGCACGATCCGGGCGCAGGGCTGGGCCCTGGTCGACCAGGAGCTGGAAGAGGGCCTGCGGTCGGTGGCCGCCCCGATCCGGGACGCCGAGGGCCGGGCCATCGCCGCGGTCAACGTGTCCACCCACGCCGGGCGGCGCACCGTGGCCGAGGTCGTCGACGACCTGCTGGCGCCGCTGCTGCGCACGGCCC
The DNA here is from genome assembly GCA_963833835.1 of uncultured Actinomycetes bacterium. Classification (GTDB taxonomy): domain Bacteria; phylum Actinomycetota; class Actinomycetes; order Streptosporangiales; family Streptosporangiaceae; genus Bog-532. The sequence continues at coordinate 786,608 of CAWHZI010000016.1, read as the reverse complement.
AGGCCATCGAGACCGACCTGCGCCGGGCCTCGGGGACGGCCTCCGGAGCGGCCGCTGGGATGGCTTCGGGGGGTTCGGCCGGGCCGGGGGCGCGGCGGGTGCCGTAACCGCGGGCGCGCCTGCCCCCCTGCCGGGGCGCGCCTGCCCTGCTGCCGGGGCGTGCCTGCCACACTGCCGGGGCACGCCTGCCACACTGGTGCCGTGCAGACTCTGGTAATCGATCACCCGCTGGTTACTCACAAGCTCACCGCGCTGCGCGACGTGGGCACCGAGACCGCCACGTTCCGGCGGCTCGCCGACGAACTCGTCACCCTGCTCGCGTACGAGGCGACCCGCGAGGTCCGGGTCCAGCCGGTCACGGTGCGGACCCCGCTCGGGGACGCGGCCGGGGTCAAGATCGGGAACCCGCCGCCGCTGATCGTGCCGGTGCTGCGGGCCGGCATCGGCATGCTGGACGGCATGATCCGGCTGCTGCCCATGGCCGACGTCGGCTTCGTCGGCCTGGTCCGGGACGAGGAGTCGCTGGTCGCGTCGACCTACGCCGACCGAATCCCGGCCGACCTGACCGGCCGCGAGGCGTTCGTGCTGGACCCGATGCTGGCCACCGGGGGCACGCTGCAGACCGTGATCGCGATGCTGGTCGAGCGGGGCGTGACGTCGGTGACCGCGGTGTCCCTGCTGGCCGCGCCGGAGGGGATCGTCCGGCTGGAGAAGGCGTTCGGCGAGCAGACCGGCCCGCCGGTCCGGGTTGTCACCGCGGCCGTGGACGACCGCCTGGACGAGCACGGCTACATCTACCCGGGCCTGGGCGACGCCGGCGACCGCCTGTTCGGCGAAGTGTAGGGCCGGCTCTCACTGGAGCGGTTGCAGTGATAGTCCCTGCAAGTGCTCCAGTGAACCGGGATCACGTCGGGGTGCGTCGCCCGCAAGTCCCACTCGCCACGGCGGCCTCACTAGCCCCACACAACCCAGAGGCCAGGGGCTTGCCGCCTAGGTGGAGCCGAGAGGCCCCGTTGCCTTAAAGGTCGAGCAGGGCGTCGAGGCCTACGGTGAGGCCGGGGGCCAGCGTGCCGACGCGGCGGGCGGCTAGGAGGACGCCGGGCATGAAAGAGGCGCGGTCCAGCGAGTCGTGGCGGATGGTCAGGGTCTCGCCGTGGCCGCCGAGCAGGACCTCCTGGTGCGCGACCAGGCCGGCCACCCGGACCGAGTGGACGTGGATGCCGTCGACCACGGTGCCGCGGGCGCCGGGCAGTTCGGAGGTGGTGGCGTCGGGCGGAGTGCCCAGCCCGGCGTCCTTGCGGGCGCCGGCAATCATGGTCGCCGTGCGCAGCGCGGTCCCGGAGGGCGCGTCCGCCTTGGCCGCGTGGTGCAGTTCGATGACTTCGGCGGAGTCGAAGAACCGGGCCGCCTGCTGGGCGAACCGCATCATCAGGACCGCACCGACCGAGAAGTTCGGCACGATCAGGACGCGCACGTCCGGGCGGGCGTCCGGGCGGCCGTCCGAGGCTGGGGCCAGCCAGTCCCGGACCTGAGCCAGCCGCTCGTCCCCGAACCCGGACGTGCCCACCACGGTGTTCAGGCCGTGGCCGATGCACCAGCGCAGGTTGTCCAGCACCACGTCCGGGCGGGTGAAGTCGACCACCACGTCGCACGCCAGGAGGGGGTCCCGCGCGTCGCCTTCATCGACCTGGGCCGCGATGGTCAGGTCGTCGGCCCCGTCGACGGCCTGGACGACCGTGCCGCCCATGCGGCCGCGGGCGCCCAGGACGCCGACGCCGATCATAGAGCGGAGGCGAAGCTCGTGGCGTCGTCGAACGGGCCCACCACGGCCAGGGCCTTGGGCCGGGCGAGCACCTCGGACGCGACCGCCCGGATGTCGTCGTGCGTGACCGCCTCGATGGCGGCCAGCGTCTCCTCGACCGGCTCCAGCCGCGGGTAGACCAGCTCCGACTTGCCGATCCGGCTCATCCGGGAGGACGGGTCCTCCAGGCCGAGCACGATCGAGCCGCGCATCTGGCCCTTGCCCCGTTCCAGCTCGGCGTCGGTCAGGCCGCCGGACACCAGCTTCTCGACCTCGCTGGTACAGATGGCCAGCACGTCGTCGGCCTTGGACGGCAGGCAGCCCACGTAGATGCCCCACATGCCGGTGTCGGCGTTCTGGGACCCGAAGCTGTACACCGAGTAGGCCAGGCCCCGCTTCTCGCGGATCTCCTGGAACAGCCGGGACGACATGCCGCCGCCGAGCGCCGCGTTGAGCACGCCCAGGGCGTACCGGCGGTCGTCGGTGCGGGCCAGGCCGCCACAGCCCAGGACCAGGTTGGCCTGCTCGATGCCGCGGGACACCAGCTTCAGGCCGGTGCCCGCGCTGTGGCGCCCGCCCTCGTACTCGCCGCTCAGCCGGGGCGGAGCCGCCTCGGCCCCGGGGGTGAGGGCCTGGCCGAACGCCTCGGCCACCTGCTGGACCAGGTCGTCGTGGTCCAGGCTGCCCGCGGCCGACACCACCAGGTGCTCCGGGCTGTACCGGGCCCGGTAGTGCTCGAAGATCTGGTCCCGGGTGATGGCGTTGATCGACTCCACCGTGCCGAGCACGGGACGGCCCAGCGGGGTGTCACCGAACAACTGGGCGGTGAACGCCTCGTGCACGGTGTCGGTGGGATCGTCATCGTTCATGGCGATCTCTTCCAGCACCACGTTGCGCTCGGCGTCCACATCCTGCGGGCTGATCACCGAGCCGGTGACCATGTCGGACAGGATGTCGATGGCGAGCGGCAGGTCGGCGTCGAGCACCCGCGCGTAGTAGCAGGTGTATTCCTTCGTGGTGAAGGCGTTCATCTCGCCGCCGACCGCGTCCATCTCGGCCGAGATGTCCAGCGCGGTCCGCCGCTTGGTCCCCTTGAACAGCAGGTGTTCGAGGTAGTGGGTGGCCCCCGCGTGCCGGACGTCCTCGTCGCGGGAGCCGACTCCGACCCAGATGCCCAGCGCGACCGACCGCACGGCGGGCAGCGTCTCGGTGACGATACGCAGCCCGCCGGGCAGGACGGTCCGCCTTACGGTGGCGCCGTCGTCAGAAAGGGTGCTCACGAGTCGCGCGGCCCACGGCTGCGCTGACGGGTTCGGTGCGAGCCGTCCCCACCCCGGTCGCCGCCCCGGTCACCCCGGTCGGGCCGCGGGCCGCGGTCGCTCTCGCCACCGGACAGGTCCTCACCAGCTGCCTCGCGCTCGACCACCTCGACCGGCACCAGCGACAGCTTGCCCCGGTCGTCGATCTCGCGGATCTCGACCTGGATCTTGTCGCCGACCTTGATCACCTCGTCGATGTTGTCGATCCGCTTGCCGCCGTGCAGCTTGCGGATCTGCGTGACGTGCAGCAGGCCGTCCTTGCCGGGCAGCAGCGACACGAACGCACCGAAGGTGGTGGTCTTCACCACCGTGCCGAGGAACCGCTCGCCGACCTCGGGCATGTGCGGGTTGGCGATCGAGTTGATCGCGTTCCGCGCCGCCTCGGCCGACGGGCCGTCGGTGGCACCGACGTAGATCGTGCCATCGTCCTCGATGGTGATCTCGGCCCCGGTGTCGTCCTGGATCGAGTTGATCATCTTGCCCTTGGGCCCGATGACCTCGCCGATCTTGTCCACCGGCACCTTGAGGGTGAGGATCCGGGGCGCGTACGGGCTCATCTCGCCCGGCGCGGAGACAGCCCCGCGCATCACGTCCAGGACGGTCAGCCGGGCGGCGCGGGCCTGGGTCAGCGCCCCGGCCAGGACCGACGCGGGGATGCCGTCCAGCTTGGTGTCCAGCTGCAGGGCGGTGATCACGTCCTGCGTCCCGGCCACCTTGAAGTCCATGTCGCCGAAGGCGTCCTCGGCCCCGAGGATGTCGGTCAGCGTCACGTACTCGCCGCCCTCGTGGATGAGGCCCATGGCGATGCCGGCCACCATGCCCTTGAGCGGCACGCCCGCGTCCAGCAGCGCCATGGTGGAGGCGCAGACCGAGCCCATCGAGGTGGAGCCGTTGGAGCTGATCGCCTCAGAAACCTGGCGGATGGCGTACGGGAACTCCTCCCGGGCGGGCAGCACCGGCAGCAGGGCCCGCTCGGCCAGGGCGCCGTGCCCGATCTCGCGCCGCTTGGGCGAGCCGACCCGGCCGGTCTCGCCGGTCGAGTAGGGCGGGAAATTGTAGTTGTGCATGTAGCGCTTGGTGCGCTCCGGGTTGAGCGTGTCGATCATCTGCTCCATCCGGAGCATGTTCAGCGTGGTCACGCCCAGGATCTGGGTCTCACCGCGCTGGAACAGGGCGGAGCCGTGCACCCGGGGCAGCACGTGCGTCTCGGCCGACAGCTGCCGGATGTCGGCCAGGCCGCGGCCGTCGATGCGGACGCCGTCGCGGATGATCCGCTCCCGGACCAGCTTCTTGGTCAGGGCCCGGAACGCGCCGCTGATCTCCTTGTCCTGGCCCTCGAAGCGGACGCTGAGCCGCTCCTTGGCCTCGGCCTTGACCCGGTCGGTCTCTGACTCGCGCTCGGCCTTGCCCGCGATCGTCAGCACCTTGGCCAGCTCATCGGAGAACTCGCTGGCCACGGCCTCGAAGATGTCCTCGGTGTAGTCCAGGAAGAGCGGGAACTCCCGGGTCTCCTTGGCCGCGTGCGAGGCCACCTGCTGCTGCGCGTCGCACAGGACCTTGATGAACGGCTTGGCCGCATCGATGCCCTGGGCCACGACCTCCTCGGTCGGGGCGACCGCGCCGCTGCCCTCGGTGGCCAGCAGGCCCAGCGTCTTCGGGGTGGACTCGGCCTCGACCATCATGATCGCGACGTCGCCGGTCTCGGTCACCCGGCCCGCGATCACCATGTCGAAGGTGGCCTCGTCCAGCTGGGAGTAGTTCGGGAAGGCGACCCACTGACCCTTGATCAGGGCCACCCGGACGCCGCCGATCGGGCCCGAGAACGGCAGCCCGGAGATCTGGGTCGACAGCGAGGCGGCGTTGATGGCCACCACGTCGTACAGGTGATCGGGGTTCAGGGCCAGGATCGTCTCGACGACCTGGACCTCGTTGCGCAGCCCCTTCACGAACGAGGGGCGCAGCGGCCGGTCGATCAGGCGGCAGGTGAGGATGGCGTCCTCGGACGGCCGGCCCTCACGGCGGAAGAACGAGCCGGGGATCCGGCCGATCGCGTACATCCGCTCTTCCACGTCCACGGTGAGCGGGAAGAAGTCGAAGCCCTCACGGGGCTGCTTGCCCGCCGTGGTGGCGGACAGGATCACGGTCTCGTCGTCCAGGTAGACGACGCAGGACCCGGCGGCCTGCTGGGCCAGTTTGCCGGTCTCGAACCGGAGCGTATGGGAGCCGAACTCGCCGTTGTCGATCACGGCTTCGGCAGTGAAAACACCCTCCACGGGAGGGACCTCCTTGCGGTCAATCCCGAGGCCCGCGGCGATGCGACGGCGCGGCCGGGGCGGAAACTCTGCCCAGCGGCCGGTCTTCGATCGAAGCCCCCGGCTCTGTCCGCTAGGGGCGGACCCGAGGACCACTACCGAGGACCGGCCCGTCCATGGGAACCGGGACCCGGGATGTCTGTTGAGCTCTGTAATTGTGAGCTCTGTAATTGTCTGGTGGGGCGGGCGGTGCGGTCAGGCCGCTCGCCCGCCCCGGCCAGCGAAGTTACCGTCGCAGCCCGAGACGCTCGATCAGCGCGCGGTAGCGAGTGATGTCCTTCTTCGCCAGGTACTTCAGCAGCCGGCGGCGGCGCCCCACGAGGAGCAGCAGGCCACGGCGGCTGTGGTGGTCATGCTTGTGCACCTTGAGGTGCTCGGTCAGGTCATTGATCCGGCGGGTCAGCAGCGCAACCTGGACTTCCGGCGAACCGGTGTCACCCTCAGTGGTGGCGTGCTCCGCCATGATCTCTTTCTTCACGGCGTTTTCGAGCGGCACGTGGCTCCTTCAATGTATTCGTTCGGTGAGTTGGGGACCGCCGCATACCGCGGCCAAATGGCCCCCTGGGTCGCCGCATGAGGGTGCAGCAAAACCCGCCGGCAACCGCCGGCAACGTTTCACGGTATCACGGGGCCAGCAGTTGCCGGGCCTGGTCGACGTCGCGGTGCATCTGGGTGATCAGGTCCTCGACGGAGTCGAAGCGCTCGGTGCCGCGGAGGCGGGCGGTGAAGTCGATGGCCACGTGGGCGCCGTACAGATCCAGGTCGTCCCGGTCCAGGGCGTAGGCCTCGACGGTGCGCTCGTTCTCGCCGAAGGTGGCGTTGGGGCCGACCGAGATGGCCGCGGGCCAGTGGCCGTCGGCGGCGCCGTCCGCGTCGAGGCGGAGCAGCCAGCCGGCGTAGATGCCGTCCCCCGGTATGGCCGAGTGCGGCGGGCTCTCCAGGTTCGCGGTGGGGAAGCCCAGCTGGCGGCCGCGCATGTGGCCGCGGTAGACGATGCCCTCGACCCGGTGCGGCCGGCCCAGGGCCGCGGCCGCGGTGGCCACGTCCCCGCCCTCCAGCCGGGCCCGGATGAAGGTGGACGAGATCGTCACGCCGTCGGCGGCCAGCAGCGGCACGCCCTCGGTGCTGAAGTCGTACTTCTCGCCCAGCGTGGCCAGCAGCGGCACGTCACCGGCGGCCTTGTGCCCGAAGCGGAAGTCCTCCCCCACCACCACGGCCGCGGCGTGCAGCCGGTCGGCCAGCACCGTGCGGACGAACTCGTCCGGACCGAGCTGGGAGAACTCGTAGGTGAAGGGCAGCAGGCACACCGCGTCCGCGCCCAGGCCGCCCAGCAGGTCGGCCCGGCGCCGGGCGGTGCACAGGAACGGCGGGTGCGAGCCGGGGCGGACGATCTCGTCCGGGTGCGGGTCGAACGTCACCACCACGACCGGCAGCCGCTGATCGCCGCCGTAGCCGGCCTGCGCGCGGGCGAGCTCGACGGCCCGGCTGACGATGCGCTGATGGCCGCGGTGCACGCCATCGAACACACCAATGGTGACGACGGACGAACCCCAGTCGTCCGGCACCTCGTCCAGGCCGTGCCAGCGGCGCACGCTGCGCTCCTTCCGACGATCATCGGCGGTTCCCACGATCACCCCATTGGCCCCGTCCTCCAAGGGTGCCATGCGCGGGCGGCTGGCGGGGACCGAGGGGACGGTGCGGGCAGGCACCCAAGCTACGGCACGAAAACCGCCAGCGACCGGGCCTGGCCGCCTTCTTCCCGCATGAGCGCGATGAGCTCCCCGTCCGGGCCGAAGACTGCTGCCGGTCCCCCAGGCGCCGGTCCCCCGGCCGCCGCTTCCGGCCGGGCCTTCAGCAGCTCCCCGGCGGGCAGCCGCGCGCCGTGGGCGACGCGGGCCGCCTCCGGGCCGGTCAGGTCGAGCCGGGGGAACGCGGCCGCAGCCGCCTGCGCCAGCGGGGTCACGGTGAACTCGGCCGCCAGCTCGTCCAGCGTGCGCGCGTCCTCGATCCGGTAGCTCCCGGAGCGGGTGCGGCGCAGGGCGGTCAGGTGACCGCCGGTGCCCAGCGCCCGGCCCAGGTCGCGGGCCAGGGCGCGGACGTAGGTACCGCTGGAGCAGGTGACCGAGGCGTCCAGGTCCAGGAAGCCGCCGTCCGGGCCCGGGACGCGACGGAGCCCGGTGACGGTGAAGTCGTGCACGGTGACCTTACGCGCGGCCAGCTCCGGGGCCTGGCCGTCGCGGGTGAGCTTGTAGGCGCGCTGGCCGCCCACCTTGATCGCGCTGACCCCGGGCGGGATCTGCTCGATCGGGCCGGTCAGCGCGGCCACGGCGGCCCGGACGGCGTCCTCGGTCACGTGCGCGGTGCTGGCGGTGACGGTGACGGTGCCCTCGGCGTCGTCGGTGCTGGTCTCCTGGCCGAGCCGGATCGTGGCCTGGTAGTCCTTGTCGGCCAGGGTCAGGTGGCCGAGCAGCCGGGTGGCCTTCTCCACCCCGACCACCAGCACGCCGGTGGCCATCGGGTCGAGGGTCCCGGCGTGGCCGACCTTACGGGTTCCCGCCAGCCGGCGGACCCGGGCCACCACGTCGTGCGAGGTCATCCCGGCGGGCTTGTCCACCAGGACAAGGCCGCCAGGCGCGGGGCCCTGCGTCACTCGTCCTCGTCCTCGTCGGTGGCCGGGTGCCGGTACGGGTCGGGGTCACCGGCCGGCAGCGCGCCCTCCCGGACCTTGGCCAGCTTCTCGTCGGCCCGCCGGGCCCGGTCGACCAGGTCCTCGATGTGCCGGGCGTTGTCCGGCAGCGCGTCGGCCACGAAGGCCAGCGACGGGGTGTGCCGCAGGCCGGTCTGCCGGCCGACCTCGGACCGGATCACGCCGGTCGCGCTGGCCAGCGCGGCGGCGGTGTCGGCCTGCTGCTCGGGCGAGCCGAACACGGTGTAGAACACGGTCGCCTCGCGCAGGTCGTTGGTCAGCCGCGCTTCGGTGACGGTGATGAAGCCGAGCCGGGGATCCTTGATCCGCGTCTCGAGCATCTGGGCCACGATCTGGGCGATCCGGTCGCCGAGACGGCTTGCCCGGGCGGCATCCACCATGGTCCGTTACTCCTCGGTTTCTTCTTCGCTGAACGATTCTTCTTCGCTGAACAGGCGCTGCCGGGCCGACAGCAGCTCGATCTCGGGGTGGCCGGCCACCAGCCGCTCGCACGCCGCCAGGACCTCAGTGGCGTGGGCGGCGGTGCCGGACGCGACCGCCAGGCCGATCTCGGCCCGCCGGTGCAGGTCCAGGTGCCCGGTCTCGGCCACGGATACTCCCGGGTAGCGCCGCCGCAGCTCGGCCACCAGTGGCCGGACCACAGAGCGCTTCTGCTTGAGCGAGCGGACGTCCCCGAGCAGGACGTCCAGGGTCAGCGCGGCGACGTACACGCCGCGCCGGCCCCGGACGCCGCTGGCATCAGGCCCGCGGCTTCTCCCGCATCTCGAACGTCTCGATGACGTCCTCGACCTTGATGTCGTTGTAGCCGATCCCGATACCGCACTCGAAGCCCTCGCGGACCTCGGTCACGTCGTCCTTGAACCGGCGGAGCGAGTCGACCGTGAGGTTGTCCGAGATGACCACGCTGTCGCGGATGAGACGGGCCTTGCTGTTCCGGTTGATCGTGCCGGACCGGACGATCGAACCGGCCACGCTGCCGATCCGCGGCACCCGGAAGACCTCCCGGATCTCGGCCGTGCCCAGCTGGACTTCCTCGAACTCGGGCTTGAGCATGCCCTTGAGCGCGGCTTCCACTTCGTCGATCGCCTGGTAGATGACCGAGTAGTAGCGGATGTCCACGCCCTCGCGCTGCGCCAGCTCGCCCGCCCGGCCCGCAGGCCGGACGTTGAAGCCGATGATCACCGCGTCCGAGGCGATGGCCAGGTTGACGTCGTCCTGGGTGATGGCACCGACACCGCGGCCGATGACCCGCAGGCCGACCTCCTCGCCCACATCGATCTTGAGCAGGGCGTCCTCGAGGGCTTCGACCGAACCGGAGACGTCGCCCTTGATGATGAGCAGGAAGTCTTCCCGCTCGCCCGCCTTGAGGGCCGACTCGAGGTCCTCGAGCGTGACCCGCCGCCGCCCCTTCACGAACTGGGCGGTACGCTCGCGCGCCTCGCGCCGCTCGGCGATCTGCCGGGCCATCCGGTCGTCGGAGACCACCAGGAAGTTGTCGCCGGCCCCCGGCACGGAACTCAGGCCGAGCACCTGGACCGGACGGGACGGCGGGGCCTCATCGACCGGGTCGCCGTTCTCGTCCAGCATGGCCCGCACGCGGCCGAACGCATCGCCACAGACGATGGAGTCGCCCACGTGCAGCGTGCCCCGCTGCACCAGCACGGTCCCGACCGGGCCACGGCCCTTGTCCAGGTGCGCCTCGATCGCGATGCCCTGCGCATCCTGGTCCGGGTTGGCCCGCAGGTCCAGCGAGGCGTCGGCGGTCAGGATGACCGCCTCGAGCAGGCTGTCGAGGCCGATGCCCTTGGTCGCGGACACGTCCACGAACTGGGTATCGCCACCGAACTCCTCGGCCACCAGGCCGTACTCGGTGAGCTGGGCCCGGACCCGCTGCGGGTCGGCGCCTTCCTTGTCCACCTTGTTGACCGCGACCACGATCGGCACGCCCGCGGCCTGCGCGTGGTTGAGCGCCTCCGTGGTCTGCGGCTTCACGCCGTCGTCGGCCGCCACGACCAGGACCACCAGGTCGGTGGTCTCGGCGCCGCGGGCTCGCATGGCGGTGAAGGCCTCGTGACCCGGGGTGTCGATGAAGGTGATCTTGCGCTCGTCGCCGTCGACCTCGGTGGTCACCTGGTAGGCGCCGATGTGCTGGGTGATGCCACCCGCTTCCCGGGCGACCAGGTTGGTGTGCCGGATCGCGTCCAGGAGCTTGGTCTTGCCGTGGTCGACGTGACCCATGACCGTGACCACCGGGGGCCGGGCCACCAGGGCGGCGTCGCCGCCCTCGTCCTCACCGAACTCGATGTCGAACGACTCCAGCAGCTCCCGGTCCTCTTCCTCCGGGGAGACGACCTGGATGTTGTAGTTGAGCTCGGCCCCCAGCAGCTGGAGCGTCTCGTCGTTCACGGACTGGGTCGCGGTCACCATCTCACCGAGGTGGAACATGACCTGGACCAGCGACGCCGGGTTGGCGCCGATCTTGTCCGCGAAGTCGGCCAGCGACGCGCCACGGGACAGCCGGATGACCTCGCCGCGGCCGCGCGGAACCTGCACGCCGCCGACGCTCGGGGCCTGCATGTTGTCGAACTCTTGCCGCCGCTGCCGCTTCGACTTGCGGGCACGGCCCGGCCGGCCGCCGGGACGCCCGAAGGCACCCTGGGTACCGCTCCGGCCCCGGCCACCACCGCCGGGACGCGCCGGGGCGCCCATGCCCGGACGGGCACCGCCGCCCGCACCAGGACCGCCGCCACCGGGACGGCCGCCGCCGCCACCGCCGCCGCCACCGGGACGGCCACCGCCGCCACCGCCACCGGGACGGGCACCGGGGCCGCCGCGGCCACCGCCGGCTGGGGCGCCACGGCCACCGGGGCCACCCCCGGGGCCGCCGCGGCTCGGACCGGGAGCCGGACGGGACGGCATGTTCATCGGGCTCGGCCGGGGACCGCCGGGACGCGGGCCACCCGGACGCGAGCCGCCGTCGCCACCGGGACCACCGGGACGAGCACCCTGCGGGCGCCCAGGCCCGCCGGGCCGGGGACTGCCGGCGGGCGCACCGGGACGTGGGCCACCTTGGCTACCCTGGCCACCCTGGCCCGGCGCGCCCGCGGGAGCGGGACGGCTGGGGGCCGGGGTCGAGCCCATGCCGGTGGGCGTCGAGCTGAATGGGTTGTTACCCGGCCGGGGGCCGGGACGCGGCGCGTTGCGCGACGCGGGGCGGGCCGAACCACCAGGACGCTGACCGCCGGGACGCTGGTCACCGCGGGCCTGGTCACTGCGGCCAGCCGGGGACGACTGCTGCGGGGCCTGCGGCACTGACGGCCGGGGACCCGGACGCGGGGCACCGCTACCCGGGGCACCACTGGGGGCACCGCCGGCCGGGGCACCGCTGGGGGCACCGGTGCTCGGGGCACCACCGCTGGGGGCGTCGGGCGTGGCGGGCTGGGACGAACCCGGAACCTGCGGCACCGTACGCGGCGCGGTCGGTGCGGCCTGAGCCGCGGCCCGCGGAATCTCCGGACGCGTATCCGCGGCCGGAGCGCTGGGCGCATCGGCGCTGGGGGACGCGCCAGCGGGCGCGCTGGCGCTGGGGCTAGCACTGGGGCTGCCACTGGGAGACGACGGCACGCCCGGCCGAGGCCCCGGACGGCCCTGGGCGTTGCTGCCGTTGCCATTACCGTTGCCGTTGCCGTTGGGGCGCGGTCCCGGGCGCTGCGACGCGCCGCCGTTGGACCGGCCTCCGGCCTTACCAGCTGGGCCCCCTTCGGGACCGAAAGCTTCCTTGAGCCTGCGCACGACGGGCGCCTCGATCGTCGAGGACGCCGAACGTACGAACTCACCCATTTCCTGGAGCTTGACCATCACGGTCTTGCTCTCGACACCGAACTCTTTCGCGAGTTCGTAAACCCGGACCTTCGCCACTACTCTCCTCTACCCGGCCCGGGATAAACCGGGCCTGAACCGGACCATTCGCGCCGGTCCGGGGTGCAGAGTGTGCTCCGGGCCGACGTCAGCCTGTGGTCTTCATCGCCTTGTGCTCATCGAGCGCTCATCGCTGTCTCGACCTGCTTTCCGACAGGTTGCCGTTCGTGCCTTGCTGTCTCCATGCTATGCCCAGTCGCGGCGGGCCTCCAGACCGCGCTCGTCAGCGGCCGGAGTATTCACTGAGCCGAGATACTCCGTGACCTGGGCGGTACCGAGGGGGCCGGGCGCGCGCAAGGCGCGTACCAGCGCCCGCCGGCGCTGCGCAAGCTCAAAGCATCCCTGACTCGGGTGCAGGTACGCACCCCGGCCAGGCAAGCACGCTCCTGGGTCGGGAACGATCACGTCCCCGGCCACCACCAGACGGAGCAAGCTGGACTTGGCCGCGCGCTGCCGGCAGCCCACGCAGGTGCGCACCGGAGGCACGCGTCGCGCAGGCCGATCGGACGGCCCGGCCATTTCCTCTGTAACTCTACCGCGCCGGCGCGTCTGCGGCGCCGGTGGATTGGGCCGCCGGGCGCGCGGCGCGGGCGGCGGTCCCGCCGGAACCCTCAGGTTCGGCGGCCGGTCCGGGCTTGCCGCTGGGCCCCTCGGGCTGCTGCGCATCGGAACGGATGTCGATGCGCCAGCCGGTGAGGCGGGCGGCCAGCCGGGCATTCTGCCCCTCCTTGCCGATGGCGAGCGACAGCTGGTAATCGGGCACCGTCACCTGGGCCACGCGAGCCTCGGCGTCGATCACGTCCACCGCGGTCACCCGCGCGGGCGACAGTGCGTTACCGACAAAACCCGCGGGATCGTCGGAATAGTCCACGATGTCCATCTTCTCGCCGTGCAACTCGGCCATGACGTTGCGGACCCGGCTGCCCATCGGGCCGATGCAGGCGCCCTTGGCGTTGACTCCCGGCTGATTCGAGCGGACCGCGATCTTGGTGCGGTGCCCAGCCTCGCGGGCGATGGCCACGATCTCCACCGCGCCGCTGGCGATCTCCGGTACCTCCAGCGCGAACAGCTTCTTGACCAGGTTGCGGTGGGTGCGGGACAGCGTCACCGACGGGCCGCGGTGCCCCTTGCGCACGTGCAGCACGTAGCAGCGGATCCGCTCGCCGTGGACGTAATGCTCACCCGGCACCTGCTCGGCGGGCGGCAGCACGGCCTCGAGCTTGCCCAGGTCGACGAGCACCGAGCGCGGGTCCCTGCCCTGCTGGATGACGCCGGCCACGATGTCGCCCTCGCGCCCGGCGTACTCGCCGAACGTCATCTCGTCCTCGACGTCACGCAGCCGCTGCAGGATGACCTGCCGGGCCGTGGTGGCGGCGATTCGGCCGAAGCCGTCGGGGGTGTCGTCGTACTCGCGCGGAGGCGTCCCGTCGGCGGCGGTCTCGGTCGCCCACACGGTGACGTGCCCGGTGCTCCGGTCCACCTTGACCCGGGCCGTCGGGGACGCGCCGTCGGTCTTGTGGTACGCCACGAGCAGCGCGTCCTCGATGGCCTTGACCGAGGTCTCCATCGAGATGTCCTTCTCGCTCTCCAGCATGCGGAGGGCGCTGAGATCAATGTCCATCGGGTTCCCCCGTGTCCGGCGCCGCATTGGGCCGGTCGAATTCAATCTGGATCAGGCCGGCCAGCAGGGCCGGGTAGGCGAACCGGCGGCGGGTACCGTCGATGTCCAGGACCACGTCGGAGGCGTCAGCCTCGACCACCCGGCCGCGGACGGGATCAGACGGCGACTCGGCCAGCGGCACCTGGACCAGGCGGCCCAGGGCACGCTGCCAGTGCCGCGGCTGGGTGAGCGGCCGGTCCACACCCGGGGAGGAAACCTCGAGCGTGTACGGCAGGTCGCCCATCACGTCGGAACTGTCGAGCTTGGCCGATAGCTCCCGGCTGGCCTGGGCGGCAGCGTCCAGGCTCACCCCGTGGTCGCTGTCGACCACGATCCGGAGCAGCCGGCGCCGGCCTGCGCTGGTCACCTTGACCGCTTCCAGGTCCATGCCGAGGGCGTGCACGACGGGGCCGATTACCTTGCTGACCTGGTCGGTGTCGGGCGCCGGGCCGACGGGGCGTACTGGCCGGTCGGCGGCGCCAGTGGCCGGTGCCTTGCCCGGCTTGCGGCCGGAGCCACGCCCGGCCGCCCGCCCGGAACGCGCGGGAACGTGACGGGGTCCACCTGGCATCACGGCCTCCTTCACGTCCATGACCTGCGCTGTTACGTTGTCTGAGCTAGCCTATCCGGCCACCGCCGCGATGGCTGCTATTCGACCGCCGGCACCATGGCATCCTTATGGCGCTGGATGGCTACGGGCAGCCCACGACGCGGACGGCAGGACACGGAGGGTACCGGACAGTGACGAGTTGGCGGGCGGTCTCGCGGCGCCGTGTGCTCACCGCGGGCGCGATCATGCTGCCGCTCGCCGCTACGGCGTCCTGCGGCGTACCCGAGGCGCTGCGCAAACCGCCGGGCCTTTCGGCCAGCGTGCAGACGCTGCGTTCCTCGATCACCGCCGAGCAGGCCCTGGTGGATGACTACCGCGCCGTCATCCGGCGTTATCCACAACTGTCGGGCCGCCTGGATTCATTCCTCAGCCAGCACCAGCAGCACCTGGCCCAGCTCCAGGGCCGGCTGGTCGTGCCCCCGCACGTGACGATGACCCCGGTGCCGTCCCCGCCTCCCGCCGGCCCGGCCAGCCCGGGCGCGGCCGGGAGCGCGGACGCGGCGGTGGCGCTGCTGGTCAAGGCGGAGCAGAACGCGGCCGCGGCCCAGCTGAGCCGGCTGGACGGCGCGCCGGCGTCGCTGGCGCAGCTGCTGGCCAGCATCGCCGCGTCCGAGGCCACGCACGCGGTGGCCCTGGGGCAGAGCTGATGACGGACACCCGGGGCGTGCAGGCCCTGCAGGGGGTGCTGGCGGCCGAGAACGCGGCCGTCTACGGATACGGACTGGCCGGGGCCCAGCTCAGCGGCAGCCAGCTCACGACCGCGCAGCAGGACTGGAACCTGCACCGGGCGGCCGCGGTCAGCGTGTCATCGATGATCACCGAGCGCGGCGGCACGCCCGCGCCCGCGGCGGCGGTCTACCGTCCCCCGTTCGCGGTGAACAGCGCGGCCTCAGCCCGGGCGCTGGCCGCGGTGCTGGAGAACGGGCTGGTCCAGGCGTACCTGGCCCTGGTCGCGCTGGACGACGCGGCGCTGCGGGCGTTCGGCGCCAGCGAAATGCAGGCCGCGGCGATCAGGGCCGCGTTCTGGCGGGGCAGCACGATCGCGTTCCCGGGCCTGCCGGACAGTGCCCTTAAATAGACAGTGCCCTTAAATAATTAACTGGTTCTTACTTAGCGGAGTTGCTGGCCAGCACGCGCTGGACCGCGCTGGCCGCGGCGGCCAGGTCGCCGGCGGCGGAGATGCGCTCGGCCCAGGACCACCAGAACCACCAGTCCCCGTCGCTGCCGCAGCCGGCGTAGATGTGCTCTTCGAGCGCGCGGGCTTCCGGGTTCACCACATACAGGCTGGGCACCCGGCCCGGCGGCAGCACCATGCGTACCTGCAGGCCACGGCGGGCGAGTTCCTCGCCCAACTTCTCGAGGTATTCGAGCTGCACGTCGGCTGCCTCACGCATCCGCTGAGCTTGCACCGTCATCACTTTGTTACTCCCGGAGACCAGATTGCTGCTGAGCGTGTCAGCGGGTACCAGGATAGAGAACTTGAGGAGTTTAGTCGGCCGGATCGGCGCCAGCTCCGCCGGCAGTGCTGGTTCGGCCAGCTCCGCCGGCAGTGGCTCGGTGTGCAGGACCGTGAGCCGGGACACCGCGCGGGTCAGCGCCACGTACAGCCGCGGCAGGCCGCGGGCCTCGGCCCTGGTGATGGCCGCGGGCTCGACCACGATCACGTGGTCGAACTCCAGGCCCTTGGACATCGTCACCGGCACCAGGGTGAGCCGGCCGCCGGCCGCCGGTTCACCGTCCAGCACGTCGTGGGCCAGGCCGTGCCCGGTCAGGGCCCGGGACAGCTCCGGTACCTGCTGGTCCGCGGCGATCACGGCCACCGAGCCGGGCTGCGCGGCGGCACCGGCGCAGACCTGGGCCAGCTGGCCGGCCAGGCGGCCCGCGGGCACGGCCACGATCTGCAGCGCGCCCGGGTCCTCGCGCAGGGAGGACGCGGGCGACAGCCCGGGCGCGATCCGGCTCAGCAGGCGGCTGGCGTAGTCCAGGATCTGGCGCGGCACCCGGTACCCGGTGCGCAGCACGCGCAGCTCGGCCTCGGGCTTGCCCAGGTGGCCGAGCAGCTCGGCCCAGTTCGCGGTGGCCCACGGCGTGGTGCCCTGGGCCACGTCGCCGAGCACGGTGGCCGCTCCGGTGGCGCACCGGCGGCCGATGGCCCGGCACTCCATCGGGGACAGGTCCTGGGCCTCGTCCACCACCACGTGGCTCAGGCTGGGGATGCGCTCGATCAGGCCGCGGGCCTCGTCGATGAGCACCGCGTCCGCGGGCGACCAGCGGGCCGACCCGGGCCCGCGCGGCGGCCGGGCCCACCTGACCGCCTGCTGCTCGGCCTCGTCCAGCACCCCGGCCGCCGCCGCGGCCAGCGCGGCCGCGTCGCTGAGCAGGCTGAAGACCAGCCGCACCGGGTCCACCTTGGGCCAGATCGTGTCGACCATGGCCCGGACCGGCCGGGACCGGCGCACCGCGTCGTGGGTGCGGTCGTCGCAGGTCTCCCCGGCCGCCTCGAGCTGGCTCAGGATCACGTGCGCGATCCGGTGGCCGAGCAGGTCCCGGCCCGCCCCGTAGGACAGGCCGCGCTCGCGCAGCTCCGCGGCCAGGCCGGACAGCTCGTAGGCGGAGATCCGCCACCGGTGCGCGCCGCGGGACAGCACCAGCGGTTCTGAGGGCTCGGCCCGCCGGGACCAGACCGCGCGCCGCAGCACCTCGGCCATCCGGGCGTCGCCCTTGACCTGGGCCGCGGCCAGGGTGTCCTGGCCGCGGACCGGGACGGTGGCGGCCAGCTCGGTGACGGTCAGCTGGCTGACGTCGACCTCGCCCAGCGCGGGCAGCACGTTGCGGATGTAGGCCAGGAAGGCCCGGTTCGGCCCGATGACCAGCACGCCCCGGCGGGCGACCCGCTCGGAGTAGGCGTACAGCAGGTAGGCGACCCGGTGCAGGCCGACGGCGGTCTTGCCGGTGCCGGGCGCGCCCTGGACGCAGACGGTCTGGCCCACGTCGGCCCGGACGATGTCGTCCTGGTCGGGCTGGATGGTGGCCACGATGTCGCGCATCGGCCCGGAGCGGGGCCGTTCGATCTCTTCGATCAGCAGCCGGCTGACCGGCTCGCCCGCGCCGGCGGCGTCACCGGCGCTGTCACCGGCTGGGCCGGCCCCGAACCGCTCGTCCTCGAAGGCGGTCAGCTCCCCGCCGGAGAAGCCGAACCGGCGGCGCAGCTCCAGGCCCATCGGGTCGTCCCGGCTGGCCTGGTAGAACGGCCGAGACACCGGGGCGCGCCAGTCGATGACCACCGGGGTGCCGGCCGGGTCGTGCACGTGACGGCGGCCGATGTGGAAGCTCTCAGCGGGGGCGCCGTAGTCCAGGCGGCCGAAGAACAGCGGGGTGTCCGGCAGGTCCTGCAGCGCCTCGGCCCGGCGGAACAGTGTGGCCCGCAGGTACTCCTCCGAGACCGGATCGCCGCCCAGGGCCTGGAGCGACAGCACGTCGTCCCGCATGAGCCCGAGAAACTTACGCGACTCGAGCAGGTAGGCCTGCTCGGCGCCGAGGACGTCGGTAGACGGGCGGGCAGGACCGGTATCGGGGGGTTCTCCCTCCGGCTGGGGCGCGGGCATGACGACCTCTCCTCCCGGGGCGCGGTGGCACAGAGTGCGAGAACTTACCAGGTGGCCGCGCCGGCGTCACCTGATTTTCCGGCGCCCGCAGGCTCATCACTTTTAGCCACTATTTGTTGCACAGAGTTGGCAACATCGTCACATCTCGTCGCCCTATGATGCTCTCGACAATCATTCAGTTACATGGAGTGATAAATCGCCGGGGAGGTGCCTGTGCCGGGCCAGACGGGATCAGCGCAGATTCACGCGCAGGCACGGCCGGACCTGTGCTGGCAGGCGGCCGGGAACGGGTCACCGGTCACGCTGGAGCACTGTGGCAGCGCCGAGGGCCAGCAGTGGACGCTGGCCGGCCAAGGTGTGCTGACGAGCGGCGTGCTGATGAACGGCAACGGCTACTGCCTGCAGGCGGGCCCCACGTTGGCGATCGGGTTCGACGGGCAGTGCGACGGCCAAGCCGGGCAGTTGTGGGCCTATCGCGGTACGACCGGGCAGTTCGCCAGCCAGGCCAGGGTGGCCAGCCAGGTCAGGGTGGCCGGCGCGGGCCACGGAAGCTGCGCGGTGCTGGGCGGCCCGCTGGTCCCCGGCACCCCGGTCGTCAGCGGGTCGTGCGACGGCGGGACGCGGTGGAGCCTGGGCTCCGGAGTGATCCCGGTCCAGCCCGCGGGGTCGCCCCGGCCGCAGGCGACACCAGGCCGGATGGTGACCCATCCGGCTGCGGCGCTGCCCGCCGGCACCACCACCGGGAGCACCGCCGATGGTGGCGCCGGCGCCGCGGCCGGTGGCAGCCTCCTGCTGGCGGCGCTGCTGGCCGGGCTGCTGCTGATGACCGGGGCGACGCTGGTGTTCTGCGGCCGCCGGTCCCGGGCCGCTCGCCGGGTCTGAGCTGGCCACGCACGTCACCTTCCCCGGGTGTGCGCGGACCGGTCAGGCCACCGCGGCCGGCCAGGCGGTCAGGCCGCGGGGAGTCAGGAACGAGTCGAAGACGAGCTCGGCCGCCCCGGTCAGCACGCCGAGATCACCCAGCTGGGAGGCGATCAGCGGCGGCGGCGCATCCCGGCGGAAGCGCATCAGCGTGGCTTCGTAGCCGGCTTGCATCGCGTCCGGGGCGGCCTGGAGGATGTCGCGGCCCAGGCCGGACAGGCCGACGCCGGCCGGATCATGCGCGTTGACCAGGGTGCCGATCCCCCGGCCCAGCGCCTGCGCCACACCGGCCAGCGCGCGGGCGCAGCCGGGGTCGGTGGCGGCGTCACTGATCACGCCGAGAGCCAGGTCGATCCGGTCGCCCTCCTCGGTCCGGCCCGCCCGGCGCAGCAGGCCGTGGCTGCCCGCGTCCAGCTCCCAGCAGCCGACCGAGCCGCAGCGGCACGATTCGGTGCCACCGGTCAGCGGCATGTGGCCGAACTCCCCAGCCGCGCCGTGCGCGCCGGTCAGCGGCAGCCCGGCCGACAGCAGCACGCCGCCGACGCCGGTGGCCAGGTGCAGGTGCAGCGCCACCGGCAGGTCGCGCAGCCCGCCCCGGCGAGCCTCGGCCAGGCCGGCCAGCCGCGCGTCGTTGCCGGCCAGGATCGGGACCGGGATGCCGGCCGCCGGGGTGTCCAGGGTGGCGGCGACGTCGACGTCACGCCAGTCGGCCAGCCCGGGCTGCACCATCCGGCCCCGGCTCACCGGGGACGGCACCGCCACCCCGATGCCGATCAGCCGGGCCCCCAGCGTCCGCCGGTGCGCGGCCAGCCGCGCAGCCAGGCCGGTGAGCAGGTCCGCGCCGGAGCCGGCCGCCCGCTCGCGCCGTTCCAGCATGGTGCCGCGGCCGGTCAGCTCGAACGACGCGAGCGAGAACGAGTCGTCCCGCAGATCCACGGCCAGCGCCACCGGACCATCCGGATGCGGGGAGGGCACCCCGGTGGGGCGGCCGCGGGAACGCCGTTCGGCCACGTCGGCCGGCAGTTGCAGCTCCTCGATCAGGCCACGGTCGGCCAGGTCACGCACGAGCACGGTGGCCGTGCCGCGAGCCAGGCTGAGCTGCCGGGTGAGGTCGGCCCGGGTCCGGCCGCCACCGCCGTCGTGGACCGCGCGCAGCAGCCGCGCCAGGTTGTGGGCGCGCAGGTCTGCACTGGTCGTGGCTCGCTCGCTGTCCAGTCGCACCCCCTGATCACATCACGCGTCCGGGCCTGGGCTTGTCAGTAGGCCCGCGCCGGGATGGGTAGGTTTCTGTGCTATGGGGATTGTAGAGACGGACACCGAGCCCGGCAGCACCGAGGCCAGCAGCGATACGGGGCGCTGGCTGACCCCGGACGAGCAGGACGCCTGGCGGGCCTACCTGGCCACCAGCAAGCTGCTGTTCCGGCAGCTCGACCGGGACCTGCAGCCGTTCGGGCTGAGCGGCAACGACTACGAGATCCTGGTCGTCCTGTCCGAGGCCCCGACCGCACGGCTGCGGATGACCGACCTGGCCGACGCCACGGCCCAGTCCCGCAGCCGGCTGTCGCACCAGATCACCCGGATGGAGGCGGCCGGCCTGGTACGCCGGGAGACCTGCCCCGGCGACAAGCGCGGGCTGTTCGCCGTGCTGACCGAGACCGGGATGGCCACCATCGAGCGGGTGGCCCCCAACCACGTGGACAGCGTCCGGCGGCACTTCATCGGCCTGCTGACCCCGGACCAGCTGGACGCGCTGCGGGAGGGGTACGCGGCGGTCAACGGGCACCTGCGGGAGATCCGGGAGCGCGACTAGAACAGCCCTGGCGGCAGCCACTAGAACAGCACCGACATGAACGTGTCGACCTGGGCGAAGCCGGCCCGGCGGTAGGCGGCCCGGGCGGGCGCGTTGAAGTCGTTGACGTACAGCGACACGACCGGGGCGATGCTGCGCCGAGCCTGCTCCACCACCGTGGCCATGCCCGCGGCGGCCAGTCCCTCGCCCCGCCGCTCCGGGTTGACCCAGACGCCCTGCACCTGGCAGGCGTGCGGGGTGGCCGAGCCGATCTCGGCCTTGAAGATGACCTGGCCGTTCTCGATCCGGGCGAACGCCCGCCCGGCCCGGATCAGCTCGGCCACCCGGGCCCGGTAGGCCGCGCCGCCGTCGGCGCCGATCGGCGAGACGCCGACCTCCTCGGTGAACATGGCCACGCAGGCGGGCATGAGCACGTTGAGCTCGTCCGGGCGGACCCGCCGGACCAGCCGGTCGGCCGGGACGGCGGCCGGGCCGGACAGCGCCAGCACCGGCTGGACCGCGCGAACGTCCCGGGGCGGTCCCCAGCGGGGCTGCAGCAGCCGCCACAGCTCGGCCACGGCGGGCTCCGGGCCGACCAGCGAGGAGCAGCGGCGGCCCTGGGACCGGGCCCGGTCGGCGAACGCCGCGACCGCCTCGGCCGTGGCCGCCACCGGGACCAGGTTGGCTCCGGCGTAGCACAACGAGGTCAGCCGGCCGCCGGTGTAGTGACCCCACATCTGCGCGCCCAGGCGGGCCGGGTTGAGGCCGGCCGCGTGCACCCGGGCGCTGACGAACACGTTGGTGACCGGCTCGGCGTCGCAGATCCTGAGCACCTCATCGCGATCGCGATCATCGAGTATGCGCAGCGGCCCGGGCCGCGCCGGTTTCACGCGGAGCACAGCACCAGCGTAGCGGAGTTACCCAGGCGGCTCAGCTGACCGGGTTCGGCGGAGCCACCGCCGGGCAGGTGGCGTTGACCTGTCCGGTGCCGCTGGGCAGCGCGCCGCTGGCCAGATAGTTGTTCAGGTAGTTCTGCACGCACGTGTTGGCCGGGCTCTCCAGGGACTGGCCGTGGTTGCCGCCGCCCTCGACCACCACCATCCGGGCCGTGGGCAGATCGGAGTGCGCGACCTGGGCCCCGGCGTACGGGGTGGCCGCGTCCAGCGTGCCCTGCAGCATCAAGATGCCCGGCAGCCCGCTGGCCCCGATCTTCATCGGTGTCGCGGGCCCCTTTACCGGCCAGAACGCGCAGGCCGCGTTGTACCAGGCGTTGTCCCAGGCCTGGTAGGGGGCGGTCGTGTAGACCTTGCGGGTGTCGCTGTCCCACTTGGACCAGTTGCGCGGCCAGTTGACGTCCGCGCACTGCACGGCGTTGTAGACGGCGAACTCGTTCTCGTCCTGAACGCCGTTCTCCTGGTACTGGCTGACCAGCGCACTGGTCGAGCCCTGCAGCAGGTAGCTGGACAGGGCCTGGGCCAGGCCGGGCCACAGCTCGTCGTCGTACCCGCCGAGCAGGAACGTGTCGTCCAGCTCGTCCGCGCCGATGAGCGGCTTCCCGTTGGACCCGTTGATGGGGTGGGCCAGCAGTTTGCTGCGGGCGGTGTTCCAGGACTGCTGGACCTGCGCCTCGGTGCTGCCCAGCTGATAGACGCTGTCGTACTTCGCCATCCAGGAGAAGAAGGCCTGCAGCCGGGCCTGGAAGGCGTAGTCCTGCTCGATGTTGTCGGTGTACCAGATGCCCGACGGGTCGACGGTGCTGTCCAGCACCATGCGCTTGACCCGGCTGGGGAACATCGTGGCGTAGACCTGGCCGAGGTAGGTGCCGTACGAGAAGGCGTAGTAGCTGATCTTGGGCTGGCTCAGCGCGGACCGGATCGAGTCCATGTCGCGGGCCACGTCCTTGGTGGTCAGGTAGGGCAGCAGCCAGCCGAACCGCTGCTCGCAGTCGGCGGCGTACGTCTTGGCCCGGTTCTCCAGGGTCTGCTCGGCGGCCGCGCTGGCCGGGACGTAGTTGGCCCGGACCCCGGAGAAGAAGTCCGGCTCACAGCTCAGCGCGGGCACCGACGCGCCGACCCCGCGCGGGTCGAAGCCGATGATGTTGTACCGGCTGGCCACGCTCGGGCTCAGCCCGGTCTCGACCGAGGCGGCCAGCGACCGGCCGCTGGCTCCCGGGCCTCCCGGGTTGACCAGCAGGTCACCCAGCTGCTGACTGGCCGGGGCGGTGGCCGGGGCCTCCGACAAGGCCAGCGTGATCTTGCGCCCGCCCGGGTCGCTGTAGTTGAGCGGGACCTGCAGGCTGGCGCACTTGAGGCTGGTCCCCAGGACCCCGCTGATCGTGCAGTTGTGCCAGGCCACCGTGCCCACCCCGGTGCCGCTGGAGGCGCTGCCGGAGCCGGAGGTGCCCGTAGAGGTGCCCGCGGGGGTGGACGTTGCCTTGCTTGAAGTACAGGCAGCCAGGGCGACGACCGCGACCAAAGCGACGATCAGGGACAGGGCGCGGCCGAGCGGGATCCGTGGCATGTGGCTATCTTGCCCGACCCGCGGACAGCATGCGGCCCGGGTCACCACACGGTGACCCGGGCCAGGCCAGCTGCTGACGGCCGTGCTGGCCGTCAGTTGCTGCCGAGGGTGGGCGGCGGCTGGTCGAGCCGGTGGCGTTCGGCCAGCGCCTTGCGGTACTCGGCCACCACGATCTCGGTCAGCTCCGTGACCGAGGTGTCGGCGCTGCGCTTGTCGAAGGTGATCTCGCCGTGCTGGACCAGGTTGATCCGGTCGCACACCTCGAGCACCTGGCCGTAGTTGTGGGCGATGATGATGATCGAGACCTCGCCCTGCTCCTTGAGCTGGTGGACCAGGTCCAGGATGATGGCGCCTTCCTTGACGCCCATCGCGGCCAGCGGCTCGTCCAGCAGCAGGATCTTCGGGTCGGAGAAGACCGACCGGGCCACCGCGATGGCCTGGCGCTGGCCACCGGACAGCTTGGCCACCTCGACGTTGACCGAGGGGATCCGGATGCCCATCTCGTCCAGGTGCTCGCGGGCCAGCTTCTTCATGGCCCGGTTGTTCAGCAGCACCCCGTTGACCTTTTCCCGGTTCAGGAACATGTTGTGGTACACGGTGAGCTGGTTGACCAGGGCCAGGTCCTGGTACACGGCGTCGATGCCGCGGGCGCGGGCGTCGTCGACCCCCTTGAACACGACCTCCTCACCTTCGAGGATGATCCGGCCGGTGGTCGGGGGCTGGAAGCCGCAAAGGATCTTCAGCAGGGTGGACTTGCCGGCGCCGTTGTCACCGAGCAGGCCGAGCACCTCGCCCCGGCCCAGGTGCAGGTTGACGTCGTTGAGCGCGGTGACCGCGCCGTAGCGCTTGGAGATGTGCTCAACCCGGAGGATGTCGCCGCTGGCCGCTGACGCGGCCGCAGCCGCGTCCGACGTGGTGGTGGTCATACGCTCCGCCCTGCTTCCCGTAGTCGTGCCAGCTGCACGTTGGCGATCATGGCGATCAGGATGGCGCCGCCGAAGATGATGTCCAGCGGGTTGGCGCTGACGCCGAGGATGCTGAACCCGTCGATCAGGGTGCCCAGCACGATCGCGCCGAGGGCGGCGCCGAGGACCGTGCCCACTCCGCCGAGCATGGCCGTGCCGCCGATGACCGCGGCGGTGACCGCGTAGAACATCGGCGTGTAGCCGCCGGCCGTGGGGTCGATGGTGTTGGTCTGGAAGGCGACCTGAAGGCCGACGAACGCGCCGAGCACGCCAGAGAGCATGAAGTTGCCGTACTTGATCCGCTTGACCTTGATGCCCGCTTCCTGGGCACCGAGCAGGTTGCCGCCGGCCGAGATCGTGTGCAGGCCCCACCGGGTCCGGGTCAGCAGGATGTGACCCAGGATGACGATGATGACGGCCCAGATGAACTCGGACCAGGTGCCGGAGCCGATCCATTTACCGATGCCCGTCACACTGGCGGGGATCGGCACCGCCTCGGCGTGCGAGGTGGTGTTGACCAGGCCGAGCAGGATGAAGCCGGTACCCAGCGTGGTGATGAACGACGGCAGCCCGATCGAGACGGTGAGGAAGCCGTTTATCCAGCCGACGGCCAGGCCCATGAGCAGGGAGACGATGATGGCCAGCCAGCCGGGGAAGCCGTAGAAGTCGATCAGGTAGTGCATGAGGAACGGCGAGAACGTGAAGATGAAGCCGACCGACAGGTCGATCTCGCCGCAGATCAGCAAGAAGACCTCGCCGACCGCGATGATCATGATGTAGGCCGAGTCCTGCGACAGCCAGGTCGACAGGTTCGAGGTGCCGTAGAAGTTCGAGGAGGACACCGAGAAGTAGATGATCAGCGCGATCGCGACCACCAGCACGGTCGCCTCGCGCTGGCGCAGGAAGGCCAGGCCCGCCATTCGCAGCGGGCTACGGTGCGGGGGTGTTTCGCCCGGCGGCTGGCTCGGACGGTCAGTCCGGTTATCTACGGCTTCGCTCACTTTGCTCATCCGTTCTCTACGTCTGTGCTACACGATCCCGGCCAGCGCAGATGGGACCCGGGACGGAGATGCCAGGCCACCTGAATCTAGTTTTACACCTGCGGACGGCAGGCAGCCCTCCCCGGTGGCGGGGAGGGCCATCCTGCCGTCGGCGTCGTGCCTCAGGTGCTGGTGGTGGCCTGCGCGTTCTGGATGGCCCCGGCCGGGCGCTTGATGTACTTCTGCGCCGTGGTCTGGCCCTGGAACCGGCTGGACACCTGGTAGTTGCCCAGGCTGGCCTTCTCGATGAAGGACAGGCCCGTGTCGGTGTCGGGCGGGACGATCGTGCCGCCGGACAGGTTGAACAGGTACGTGTAGATGACCGGCAGGAAGCCCTGCAGGTACGGGTCCTGGTAGATGACGAAGTCGGTCAGGCCGGCCTTGATGTTGGGCAGCGAGGAACCGGTGGTGTCGAACCCGCCGTTCGGGATGGTGAGGCCGGCCGCCTTCAGCTGGGTGCCGAGGAACTCGGTCGAGCCCCCGTCCACCGCGAACGCGCCCTTGAGGGACTTGTGGCCGAGCAGGTACGCCTTGATCGCGGACTGCTCCTGGCCGGTCAGCGCGCCGGTGGCGACCTCGGCGATGTTGTAACCGCCCTTGGCCTTGAGCACCGCGGCCGCACCGTCGTAGCGGGGCTGAATGTTGCCCGAGCCCGGGGTGGCGATGAAGATGGCGATGTCGCCGCCGCCCGGCACGAGGGAGAGGATCTTCTCCCCCATCTGCTGGCCGGAGATGTACAGCGCCTGCCCCACGTAGGCCAGCCGGTTCGAGCCGATGACCGCCTGGCCGTTCGCGAACGAGCCGTCCGCGTTATAGGAAAGGACCGGAATGCCCGCGTTCATGGCATTTTCGACCGGACCCTTGAACGCGTTCGGGTCGATGACGGCGACGGCAATTCCGTCCGCTTTGGCGGAGACGGCCGTGCTCATGTAGGTCGTCATCTGCGAGACGGTGGAGGTCTCCGAGCCGCCCCACTTCGGAGTGGGCAGACCGACCAGCGCGGCCGCGTCGGCCAGGCCGTACTGGGTGGGCGTGAAGAACTGGTTCGTGGTGACGTGATTGACGAACCAGAACTGCCACTTCGGCGTGGTCGGGAAATTGCCGGCGACCGCCTTGGTGGCACCCGCGCTGCTGTTCGAGGAGGACGAGCAGGCCGAGATCAGCGCGGACGCCGCCGCGGTCGCGCTGAACAGTCCGGCGCCCTTGAGCAGCTTGCGGCGAGCGGGGCCGTCCTTCATATTGAGGGTCTCTATGGCCTCGTCGACTACCGGGTCGACTTTATCTTTCATATGGACCTCCGTTGAATTGTCGCGGGACACTCGTTGTCCCGAGCCGGACCCGCTGGGTAAACAGCACCAGTGCATTTCGGCGGCTGGCGTAGCGCAAATTGTGGCCGGTTCGGGGATAACCCCAAAGTCTGACGGAACGCGTCGACGCTAAAGCCGCTCATGATTGCATGTCAAGGCACCACGCATAGCTCCGGACAAGCCTGATATGACCGCCGTCGCACCGATGTCGCGATGCTCCCGCGGGCGGCCGGGGAAGCAAGGTGGACGGACCGGGTCGGCGGGCGGGACTTGCTCACAAAGCTCAGCATGCTCAGGGGGCACGATGTAACCACAGCGCTACCTCTGCCTCACTTCTAACACAGTCAAACATTATGAGGATGTTAGCGCTAACAAGTAACTGTTGGGCAACGAACGTGAAACACAATCGCCACGCCGCGGGGCGGGGCGTCCCGCGGGCCGAGGGCGTGCCTCAGCAGAGGAAACCCAGCGATCCCGCCCAGCCCACGTTCAGGCGCTGAGGATGTTGTGAGGATGTCTTCGGGTTGCACATAGGTTGGACCCATAAAAAATGATTAGATTCGGACTGTGCCTGGAAGGTATTCATTAACTTCGCACAGTAACCGCAGGTCGGCTGGGGGTGGGACCAAGAGCTTGACCATACTGCGACATGATCCACCGGCTGGTTAGCACCGATACCTCCAAAATAGAACAGAATCGCCCGGGAGGACTCGGACCGAGCCTGGCGAAGATGGTTCACGTTCGCGCAAAGCTGGTCACGACGTCACGCTTCGTATCCGACAGCCATAATCGGAACCGAACAGCGAAAACGAACGTCTCAGTGATGACGGATGGCGGAACTTGGCGTCACCGGAGCAACAGCCCCGGGACGTCACCGCACAAAAGAGGAGGCTACGGATGCTTGCCCGGCATCGGCAGTCGCTGATCCTCCAGGCTGTCCGCAGCGACGGCAGCGCACGAGTCAGCGATTTGACACAGCAACTCGGGGTCTCGGACATGACCGTCCGGCGCGACCTGGAGGCTCTGGCCAGGGATGGCCTGATCGAGAAAGTTCACGGCGGCGCGGTTCTGCCGGGAACACCCACCAGCAGTCACGAGCCCGGCTTCGAGGCCAAGCTCGTACTCGAGCAGCCGGAGAAGGCAGCGATCGGGCGGGCGGCGGCCAGCCTGGTCAAGCCCGGTACCGCGATCGCGCTCTCGGCCGGTACCACGACGTTCGCGCTGGCCCAGTGCCTGCTCGACGTCCCCGGACTGACGATCGTGACCAACTCGCTGCGGGTGATGAACCTGTACAGCAGCGCACGGCCGACCAACGGTTCGCACACGTCGGTCATCTTGACCGGCGGCATCCGCACGCCGTCGGACGCCCTGGTCGGCCCCGTGGCCGACCTGACCGTCCGGTCGCTGCACTTCGACACGCTGTTCCTCGGCTGCCACGGCATCGACCCTGATGCCGGGCTCACCACGCCGAATCTGGCCGAGTCCGAGACCAACCGGACCTTCATCAAGCTGGCCCGCCGGGTGGTGGTGGTGGCCGATCACACCAAGTGGGGTCTGGTCAGCCTGAGCTCGTTCGCCAGTCTGGACGAGGTCGACGTGCTGGTCACCGACGACGAACTGCCGGGCGGGGTGCGGGAGGCGGCGTCGGAAAAGGTCAGCGAGATCATCGTGGCCGAGGGCATGCCCGCGGCCCGGGCGGCCCGCGGCTAGCTGTAGCTCCCGGTAACAAAGCGGGGCCGCACCTCCTGCGAGGTGCGGTCCCGCTTTAGGTTCGGTCAGCCTACGGTGACCTCAGGGGTGCCAGCCTCACCCTCGGCCAGACCCTCCTCGTCGGCCAGGCGCATGGCCTCCTCGATCAGGGTCTCCACGATCTTGGACTCGGGGACGGTCGCGATGACCTTGCCGCGGACGAAGATCTGGCCCTTGCCGTTACCGGAGGCCACGCCCAGGTCCGCCTCGCGGGCCTCGCCGGGACCGTTCACCACGCAGCCCATGACGGCCACCCGCAGCGGCACCTCCAGGCCCTCCAGACCGGCCGTCACCTCGTCGGCCAGCTTGTACACGTCGACCTGAGCCCGGCCACAGGACGGGCAGGAGACGATCTCCAGGCCGCGCTGGCGCAGGCCCATGGACTCCAGGATGCCGATGCCGACCTTGACCTCTTCGACCGGCGGAGCGGACAGCGACACCCGGATCGTGTCGCCGATGCCCTCGGCCAGCAGCGCACCGAAGGCGACGGCCGACTTGATCGTGCCCTGGAACGCCGGCCCGGCCTCGGTGACCCCCAGGTGCAGCGGGTAGTCACACTGCTGGGCCAGCAGACGGTAGGCGTTGATCATCACCACCGGGTCGTGGTGCTTGACCGAGATCTTGATGTCGCGGAAGTCGTGCTCCTCGAACAGCGAGCACTCCCACAGGGCCGACTCCACCAGCGCCTCGGGGGTGGCCTTGCCGTACTTGGCCATCAGCCGCTTGTCCAGCGAACCGGCGTTGACCCCGATCCGGATGGGGATGCCGGCGTCCTTGGCCGCCCGGGCGATCTCCCCCACCTTGTCGTCAAAGGCCTTGATGTTGCCCGGGTTGACCCGGACCGCGGCGCAGCCCGCGTCGATCGCGGCGAACACGTACTTGGGCTGGAAGTGGATGTCGGCGATCACCGGGATCTGCGACTTCTTCGCGATCGCGGGCAGCGCGTCCGCGTCGTCCTGGGACGGCACCGCGACCCGGACGATCTGGCAGCCGGACGCGGTGAGCTCGGCGATCTGCTGGAGCGTGGAGTTGACGTCGGCGGTCAGCGTGGTCGCCATCGACTGGACCGACACCGGCGCGCCGCCGCCCACCGGCACGGACCCCACCATCAGCTGCCGGGAGATCCGGCGCTCGGCCAGCGGCCGCGGCGGTGACTCGGGCAGACCGAGGTCAATGCTCATCTTCCCCATCCGATCCATTAGCCATTGTTCCCGTGCCCCGGCCAGCACGCTCAGCCGGTGAGCCCAGTCCACTTACCAGTCTCTCAACACCTGCCAGCGGTCACGCCCGGCACAGGGGTCTTTCCTGACACTGACGTCACGGTGTTTCCCCGGAATTCAACCGTGTTTTCCTGGAGTTCAGCTGGTCGCTACCGGCCGGTCAGGTGATATGGACCGGGTTGACCAGGTCGGCCAGGATCAGGATCAGGCCGAAGAACACCAAGATGGCGAACACACCCATGCTGAGGGGCACCAGCTTGGTCATGTCTACCAGACCGGGGTCGGGCCGCCGGCGCAGGCGGGCGAACCACGACCGGATCCGCTCGTAGATCACGACCGCGATGTGGCCGCCATCCAGCGGCAGCAGCGGCAGCAGGTTGAACGCACCGACGAAGATGTTCAGCGAAGCCATGATGAGCAGGACGTAGTCCACCTTGACCTGCCAGCCCACGTTGGCCGACACCACGTCACCGGTGATCTCGCCCGCGCCGACCACGCTGGTCACCTGGCCCGCGGACGTGCTGGCCCGGTTCTTGGCGAACAGGTGCGGGATCGCCGACGGCAGCTGGCCGATGACCTTGACCGAGCCGGTCAGCACCTCACCGAACGTCGAACCCGCGTAGGTCACCGCCCGGATCGGGTTGTAGCGATCGAAGGTGGTGGCTTCGTCGACGCCCAAGAGGGAGCCGGACACTCCCTTGACCTTGGCCAGCGTGACGTACAGGGTCTGCCGCTGCCCATCCCGCTCGATTACCACCGGGACGCTCTTCCCGGCCGGGGTGGCCCGGATGACGTCGCCCAGCCCGGTCCAGGTGCTGACGGCCTTGCCGTCGAACGAGACGATCGTGTCACCCGCCTTCAGGCCGGCCGCCTTGGCCGGGGAAGGACGGTCGGAGGCGGTGCAGACGTTGTCGGCGTAAGCCTTGGCGTTCGCCGGCACACAGGAGTTGATCCCCAGGTTGGAGGCGGTGTTGTGGCTGGTTTCCAGGCCGATCCCCCCGGCGACCAGGAACAGCAGCACCAGGGCCAGGACGAAGTGCATGAACGAGCCGGCGAACAGCACGATCAGCCGCTGCCAGGCCGGGTGCTGCCGGAACGAGCGCGGCTCGTCGACCGGGTCGACCTCGTCCATCGAGGTCATCCCGGTGATCTTGACGAAGCCGCCGAACGGCAGCACCTTGATCCCGTACTCGGTCTCGCCGCGCACGACCGACCACAGCGTGGTGCCGAAGCCGACGAAGTACTGGGTGACCTTCATGCCGAACTTCTTGGCCGCGACGAAGTGGCCCGTCTCGTGCAACATGACCGAGAAGAGCAGGGCGACGACGAAAATGACCCAGCCCAGCCAGCTCATTTAGGCGGTCTCTCCCTTGCTGTGCAGCTCACGGGCCCGCGTCCGTGCCCAGGCATCGACCGCGAGCACGTCCTCCAGGGTCATGTCCCCGGACGCGTCATGCTCCGACACTACCCGGGCGACCGTGTCCACGATCCCGGTGAACGGGATCTTTCCGGCCATGAACGCGTCCAGGCACTCCTCGTTGGCCGCGTTGTAGACGGCCGGGGCGGTGCCGCCCACCCCAGCGGCCTCGCGGGCCAGCCGGACGGCCGGGAAGGCGTCGTCGTCGAGCGGCTCGAACGTCCAGGTCGCCGCCTGGGACCAGTCCAGCGCGGGTGCCGCGTCCGGAACCCGGTCCGGCCAGGCCAGCGCGAGGGCGATCGGGAGCCGCATGTCCGGCGGGCTGGCCATGGCCAGCGTGGCCCCGTCGGTGAACTCCACCATGGAGTGCACGATCGACTGCGGGTGCACAACCACGGCGATCTGGTCCAGCCGCACCCCGAACAGCAGGTACGCCTCGATCAGCTCCAGGCCCTTGTTGACCAGGGTGGCGCTGTTCAGGCTGTTGGACGGGCCCATGTTCCAGGTCGGGTGGGCCAGGGCCTGCTCCGGGGTGACGGTGACCAGCCGGTCCCGGCTCCAGCCGCGGAACGGGCCACCGCTCGCGGTCAGGACCAGCCGGCGGACCTCGCCGGCGGCGCCGCCCCGCAGGCACTGCGCCAGCGTGGAGTGCTCGGAGTCCACCGGGACGATCTGGCCGGGGGCGGCCCGCCCGGTGACCAGCGCCCCCCCGGTGATCAGGGACTCCTTGTTGGCCAGGGCCAGCATCCGGCCTGCGTCCAGGGCCGCGATGGTGGCGGTCAGGCCGACCGCGCCGGCCACCCCGTTGAGCACCACGTCGCAGGGCCAGGTGGCCGCCTGCGCCATCGCCTCGGGCCCGGCGATGACCTCGGGGAGGGGCCGGGCCGCACCGCTCTCGGCGCTGGCCGCCGCGGCGGCCAGTGCGGACCGGACATCGGCCTGGGCGCTGGGCCGGGCCACCGCGACCCGGCCGGCCCCGAACTCGATGGCCTGCTGGGCCAGCAGGGCCGGGTTACCACCCCCGGCGGCCAGCCCGGCGACCCGGAAGCGGTCCGGGTTACGCCGGATCACGTCCAGGGCCTGGGTGCCGATCGATCCGGTCGAGCCGAGGATGACGACATCGCGAGGTTCCACGGACCCATTGTGCCCGTAGAGCACCGGCGCTGCGACCTGCCTCGGCTCAGCCGGTGCTGGGGCTGACCGATGGGAGCGGCGCTACGCCCGCCGCGTCCGTGACCCGTTTCCAGGCCGCCTGCCAGCCGGCGTAGCTGGCGCAGCCACTGGTCTGGCCGCAGCTGGTCGCGGGCAGGTGCTCGAACACGATGTTGCGCGCGCTGGGCAAGCTCGACATGTGGTAGGCGGCGCAGTTCTCGGCGGCGGGCCCGGCGCAGGCGGCCGGCGCGACCGGCGCGGCGTTGGTGAACGCGGAGGCGCGCTCCTGCACGTAGTCCGACGTCATCCAGGACAGCCACTTGTAGGTGCAGCTGGTGTTGGGCGCGTGCGAGGTCACCAGCCACGAGTCGAGGTAGGCCACCGCGGTGCCGGACCCGGCCGCCTGGGTCAGCGCGGGCACCCCGGCGGTGGGCAGGCCGGCCCGCGTCATCTCGTTGATCTGGTGGGTCAGCACCGCGCCGAGCACGTCCTCCCCGTCCCCGAGCTGCCCGACGACCGCGCTGTCGGTGTGCCAGTAGGTGCCGATGTCGGGACGGACGGCCTCGACCGCGTGCTGGGCCGCGGCCAGCTGGCTCGAGGTCAGCTCGAACGGGTCGGTGATCCCCAGCGAGGGCTGGGACGACTTGAGGTAGAGCGCGGCCAGGGCCAGCGTGACCGGCGCCTGCGGCACGGTGATCTTCCCGGAGTACGCCTTGGCCGAGCTGGGTGCGAACAGCGAGGTCCAGGTGTCCGGGACGGGCTTGACCTTCCCGGCGTCGTACCCGGTCACGTAGGAGTCCCACAGGTACGGCTGGCCGTAGGCCGTCGTGCCGGACATCTCCGGGGCGGCGCTGGCCAGGCGGGGGCTGATCCGCGAGTAGCCGGAGATGTGCTTGGTGTCCAGCGGGGCCACGGCCTTGGCCCCGATCAGCTCCCCGGCCAGCTCGGGCGAGGCCAGCACGGCGCTGTAGAAGGATCTGCCGGTGCCCTCGGCCAGGTCGTGGTAGGCGTCGGCGTCGGTGGGCTCGGTGGACAGCTTGATCAGGCAGCCGGACTGCTGCTCGAACGGCGTGACCCAGTCCGTCTTGGCGTCGAGCGTGCCGTCCTCCACCAGACCGGGCGGCACCAGCAGCCGGATGAAGTTGGGGTTGGCCGAACTGGTGACGCTGGTGGCGGCGGCTTTGGCTGACGGGGTCGG
Organism: uncultured Actinomycetes bacterium; assembly: GCA_963833835.1. Classification (GTDB taxonomy): domain Bacteria; phylum Actinomycetota; class Actinomycetes; order Streptosporangiales; family Streptosporangiaceae; genus Bog-532. The sequence continues at coordinate 753,398 of CAWHZI010000016.1, read as the reverse complement.
CGGCCCGGACCGGGTTCCGGTGCAGGCCGCGAGCACGACCATCAGCCCCGCCGCGGCCAGCGCGGCCACGGGCCAGGGAGCGCGCCCCGCACGCCGGGCGCGCGCGTCACGGACTTGTCTGCTCACGGAACGATGAGCTTAGCCTAGGGCCGATATGCGGCGGGCCAAGCTGAAATCAGCGGCGGTGAGGCCGCCGGCCGAGTGCGTGGAAAGGGTCAGCGTGACCTTGTTCCACCGGATGTCGATGTCCGGGTGGTGGCCGGCTTCCTCGGCCAGGAACGCCACCGCCCCGACCAGCAGCAGGGCGTCGCGGAAGTCGCGCCGCTCGAAGGTCTGGGTGATCTCGCCGTTCTCGGTGGTCCAGCCCGGCGACTCGCTCAGTTCAGCAGTGATCTGATCATCGGTGAGAAGCTCCATGCGACCGGCATACCATTCGGACGTGCCTGGATCACCATCGAATGCCCAAGACGCTGAATCACAATCGAATGCCGGCCCCCCAGCCGCACCGGCCCCGTTGCGGGCCACCCCCCTGCTGGCCGAGCACGAGCGGCTGGGCGCCACGCTGACCGGTTTCGCGGGCTGGCGGATGCCGCTGCGCTACGGCAGCGAGACCGCCGAGCACCGGGCCGTACGCCAGGCCGCGGGCCTGTTCGACCTGTCCCACATGGGCGAGATCATGGTCACCGGGCCGGAGGCGGCCGCGGCGCTGGACTACGCGCTGACCGGCCTGCTGTCCGCGGTGGCTCCCGGCCGGGCCCGGTACACGATGATGTGCGCCGAGGACGGCGGGGTGCTCGACGACCTGGTCGTCTACCGGACCGGCGGCGAAGAGTTCATGATCGTGGCCAACGCGTCCAACACGCCCACCGTCCTGGCCGAGCTGCAGAGCCGGGCGGGGCAGTTCAAGGCCCAGGTCACCGACCAGACCGAACAGTACGCGCTGATCGCGGTGCAGGGGCCGGCCGCGGCGGGCATCCTCGGGCCGCTCACCGACGTCGCCCTGGACGACCTCAAGTACTACGCGGGCCACGACGGCACCGTGGCCGGGCGGCGGGCCCTGGTCGCCCGCACCGGTTACACCGGTGAGGACGGTTTCGAGCTGTTCGTCGGGGCCGAGGACGCCGAGCCGGTGTGGGACGCGCTGGCCCGGGCGGGGACGCCGGCCGGCCTGGTGCCCGCCGGCCTGGCCGCTCGCGATACGCTCCGGCTCGAGGCCGGCATGCCGCTCTACGGCAACGAGCTCGGCCCGGACACGACGCCGTACGACGCGGGGCTGGGACGAGTGGTCAAGTTCGACAAACCGGGTGGTTTCGTCGGCGCCGCCGCGCTGACCGGGCGGGCGCAGGCGACGCCGGGCCGGGTGCTGGCCGGACTGACCATGGCCTCGCGCCGGGTACCGCGCCACGGGTACACGGTGCTGGCGTCGGGCCAGCCGGCCGGGACCGTGACGAGCGGCGCGCCGTCGCCCACGCTGGGCGTGCCGATCGCGCTGGCCTACCTGACGCCGGAGGCGATGTCGGCCGGCCCGGGTGAGCTGGCCGTCGACATCAGGGGCCGGGCCGAGCCGGCCGAGCTAACCGACTTGCCTTTTTACAGGAGAACCCGAACATGAGCGTTCCTGCCAAGCTGCGTTACACCGCGGAACACGAATGGGTGGCGGTGGAGGGCTCGACCGCAACGGTCGGCATCACCGACTTCGCCGCCCGCGCCCTGGGCGACGTGGTCTTCGTGTCGCTGCCCGCCCAGGGCCTGGCCGTCACGGCCGAAGAGCCGTGCGGGGAGGTCGAGTCGACCAAGTCGGTCAGCGATCTCTACTCCCCGGTGGACGGCCAGGTGACCGAGACCAACGGCGACCTCGAGGACGACCCGGGCCTGGTCAACTCCGACCCCTACGGGGCGGGCTGGATGTTCCGGGTCCAGCTGCCCGCGGGCGGGGGCGAGCTGCTGCCCGGCACGCTGTCCCCGGCCGAGTACGAGGAACTGACCAAGGACAGCGACTGACGCTGGCCCCAGCGCTGTCTACATCAGCGCCGGCGGCGCCAGATCAGCAACCCCACCAGCCCGACCACCACGACCGCACCCGCGGCGACCAGCTTCGGGTCCACGGTCGCAGTGCGCTGCCGGAGCTTGTCCGTGGTGCGGCGGGCCACGTTGGACGGCTTCACCAGGTCGGTGATCGCGTCGACCGTGCGCCCCAGCTCCAGCTGGGCCAGCTCGATCTGCCGGACGAGCTGCTCCTGGCTGAGCTGCCCGTTGAAGGCGGCCTGACTGCCCGCCGGGGGCACGATGTCGCCCGCCCGGGGCACGATCTCCTCGCCCGCCATCACATGCTTCCTTTCCGCGCCGGACTCCCGAATCCCGACAGTCTGTCAGACAGCGCTGATCCCCCGGACGCGGGCGCGCCGGGGGATCAGGCCGCAGGTCAGCAGCTGCTCTTGTAGATGTACTTCTGCACGCCGGCCGAGTTCACGTTGGCCTGGGTGATGGCCGTCAGCGGGGTGCCGATGGCCTTGGTCACCGTCTTGCCGTTGGCCGCGTTCAGGGCCTGCTGCACGGCGTCCTGGCCTTCCGCGTACGGGTCCTGGGCCACGGCGAGCTGGATCGTATTGGCCTTGAGGAACTGGATCTGCTGCGGCTCGGCGTCGAACGTGGCCACCTTGACCTTGCCCGACTTGCCGGCGTGCTGCACGCCGGTGGCCGCGCCCTGGGCGCTCAGCACGTTGGTCGCGAACACGCCGTTCAGGTCCGGGTGGGCCGCGATGTCGCTGGCCACCTGGCTGGCCGCGGTGGCCGAGCTGTCGTTGTCGTACTGCACGCCCAGCACCTTGACGTTCGGGTACTTGGCCTTCATCTCGGCGTTGAAGCCCTGGATGCGGGCGTCGGTGGTGCTGATGCCCGGGTTGACGTTGATGACCGCGACCGTGCCCTTGCCGCCGATCTGCTGGCCCAGGTTGTCCGCGGCGATCTTGCCGCCGCCAACGTTGTCGGTGCTGATCCGGGACACGCCGAGCGATGTGTCGCTGGACGAGGTGTCCACGAACACGATCTTGGTGCCCGCGGTCTGGATCCGCTGCAGCTCGGGGTCGAGCGCCTTGGCGTCGGTCGGGGCGACCATCAGCGCGTCCGGCTTGCTGGCCGCCACCGAGTTGAGAATGGGGGCCTGCTCACTGACCGAGAAGTCGGCCGGCCCGTTGACGGTCAGCTTCGCGCCCAGCTTCTTGGCCTCGGCCTCGGCGCCGCACTCCATGGTGATGTAGAAGTCGTCACTCTTGGTGCCGACCACCAGCTCGAGGTTCTTCTTGGTGAAGCCGGAGCTAGCGGCATTGCCACTGCTGCTGCTCTTGGGGCTGCCGCTGCCGCTGCTCGAGCAGGCGGCGAGGCCCAGGCCGAGGACCGCGATCGCGGCCAGGCTGACCGCTCTCGCGGGATATTTACGTGACATTCGATCCTCCTGAAATGTGGGAACGCGCCTTTGCGGTCCCCCCTTTGTTGCCTCAGGCGCGCTCGCGCAGCCGCCGGCGGAACTGGTCGAGATAGACGGCTGCGGCGAGCACCACGCCGGTCAGGATGTACTGCCAGTACTGGTTGACGCCGATGATGATCAGTCCCGCGGCCAGCATCTCCGGGATGAAGACGCCGAGAAACGTGCCCAGGATGGAACCGCGCCCGCCGAACAGGCTGGCGCCGCCCAAGACGACGGCGGTGATGACGACCAGGTTGTCCAGCGGGTGCCCGGAGATCGTGGTGGTGCTGAAGTAGGCCAGGTTCATAATGCCGGCCAGGCCCGCCGTCAGGCCGCTGAGGGCGTAGATACCGATCAGGTACCGGTCCACGTTGATGCCGACGCGGCGGGCCGCTTCGGCGTTGGAGCCGATGGCGTAGGTGTACCGGCCGAACCGGGTGAACGCCAGGATCAGGCCGAACAGCAGGGCGACCAGGAACGAGATGACGATCAGCCACTGGATGCCGAACAGGCTGCCCTGCCCGATCGAGCTGGCCAGCTTGTTGGGCACGGTGGCCACGTCGTGGCCACCGGTGATCAGGTAGCTCAGGCCCTCGGCGATGCCGAGGCCCGCCAGGGTCGCGATCAGCGGCGGGATCTTCAGCTTGGCCACCATGACGCCCTGCATCGCGCCGAAGGCCGCGCCGGTGGCCAGGCCGATCAGCACGCCGATCCAGACGGTGCCCAGCCCGGCGTTGGCGCCGCCGTTGTGGACGTAGTACTCGCCGGCCACCACCCCGGACAGCACCAGCACGAAGCCGACGGACAGGTCGATGCCCGCAGTCAGGATGACGAACGTCTCGCCGACCGCCATGACCAGGAACGGGGCCGTGGTCTGGCTGATCAGCGACAGGTCGCTGGTAGTCAGGAACTTGCCCGGGGCGAGGCCGGTGAACACCGCCATCAGCCCGATGAGCACGATGAAGGTCCACGACTCGTTGGCCGTGAACGTGCGCCTGACTATGCGCCCCAGGCCGGACCGCGGCCGGGCCGGGCGCGGTGCCGGGGTACCGGTCCCGCCGCTGCCGGCCGTGTCGGCGGCCGGGGCGTTGGTGTCGGTCATGCCGCGCCTCCCCCGTCGTTGCTGGCCCCGTCGTTGCTGGCCCCGTCGTTGCTGGCCCCGTCGTTGCCAACTCCGTCGTTGCCAACTCCGCCGTTGCTGGCCGGCTCGCCCTCGTCTTCGATGGTCAGCGCGCCAGTCATGGCCCCGACCAGCTGCTCGACGCCCGTGTCGGCGGTCCGGAACCGGGCCACCCGGCGGCCCATCCTGAGCACCTCGACGCGGTCCGCCACGGCCAGCACCTCGGGCATGTTGTGGCTGATCAGGACGACCGCTATGCCGCGGTCGCGGACCCGCCTGATGTTGTCGAGCACGCGCTCACGCTGGACCACGCCCAGCGCGGCGGTGGGCTCGTCCATGAAGATGATCTTGCTGGCGTAGGCCACGGCCCGGGCCACCGCCACCGACTGGCGCTGACCGCCGGACAGCGAGACGACCGGCGCGCTGACGTCGGGCAGCTCGACCCCGAGGTCCTTGAACGCGGCCACGGCCCGGCGCCGCATCTCGGTTTTGTTCAGGATCTGCAGCGCCCGGACCCGGTAGATCTCCCGGCCCAGGTGCAGGTTGGCCGCGGCGTCCAGGTCGGGCGCCAGGGCCAGGTCCTGGTAGACGGTCTCGATACCGTGCCGCCGCGCGTCGAGCGGGCTGGCCAGCGTGACGGCCTGGCCCTCGACGAAAATCTGCCCGCGGTCCGGCCTGATGGCCCCCGAGAGGGACTTCACCAGGGTGCTCTTGCCCGCACCGTTGTCTCCGATCAGCGCCACCACTTCGCCGGGGTAGGCGGTGAAGTTGGCGTCGTCGAGGGCCAGCACCTGGCCGTAGTGCTTGACCAGGTTGCGCGCCTCGAGCAGTGGCTCAGCCTCGGCCACGGATGCGCCCCCTTCCGCTCTAGGTCGTGTTACGGCACCCTATAGGTTGTTAACGTTCCCATCGTGGCGTGATTCTTCAATTGCCCGGCCCAGATGTCAAGAGCGAGGGATGAGCGGGAGCTTCCTTGAGGCAACAAACTGATAACGTTCCCATCATTGTCGGAGGAGCGCGGCTGAGAGGCGTCCAGGTGTGAACAAGCGGCCGACCATGCGCGACGTGGCCGCCGCGGCCGGGGTGAGCCTGATGACCGTCTCCCGGGTCGTCAACGGCGAGGCGGGGGTGCTGCCGGAGACCGCGGCACGGGTCGAGCGGGCCATCCGCCGGCTCGGCTACCAGCGCAACGACATGGCCCGGCAGCTACGCCGCCAGGGCCAGCTCACGCAGACCATCGGCCTGCTGGTGGACGACCTGGCCAACCCGTTCTTCGCCGCGCTGACCCGGGCGGTCGAGGACGCGGCCCGGCTGCACGACTGCGTGGTCCTGATCGGCAGCTCGAACGACAGCCTGGCCCGGGAAAAAGAGGTCGTGTCGGCGTTCTGCGCCCGCCGGGTGGACGGCCTGATCGTGGTGCCGGTGGCGGGCAGCCACCGCTTCCTGAAGGAGCAGCAGGGTCTCGGGGTCAAGGTGGTCTGCGTGGACCGGCCCGCCGACAACCTCGACGCCGACACCGTGCTGGTCGACAACCGGCGCGGCGCCTACCAGGCCGTTCGGCACCTGCTCGACCAGGGCCACCGGCGGATCGGCTACCTGGGCGACCGGGAGGACATCTGGGCCATCCGCGAGCGGTTCGTGGGCTTCACCGACGCGTTCGCGGCCGACGGGCTGGTCCCGGAGCCCGCGCTGGTCCGGCACGGCCTGCGCAGCCGGGCCGACGCGGCCCGGGCGGCGGAGGATCTGATGCAGCAGCCCGCCCCGCCGACCGCCCTGTTCGCCAGCAACGACCTGGTCACGATGGGCACGGTCGACGCGTTGTACAGCTCCCGGCAGCAGCGCGGCAGCGTGGCCCTGGTCGGCTTCGACGAGTTCGCGCTGGCTGACAAGCTGAGCCCGCCGGTCACCGTGGTGGCCCAGGACCCGACCACGATCGGGGCCACCGCCGCCCAGCTCCTGTTCGGCCGCATCGCCGGCGACACCTCCCCGGCACGCGAGGTCATGCTGCTCACCCGGCTGGTCATCCGCGGCTCGGGCGAGATCGCCCCGGCCGTGCCCTGAGCCGGCTCTGACCCTGGCCCGGCCGGTGGCTTGCGGCCGTGGTGACCACCATCACCGCGACCACGGGCTCCCCAGGGGCATACCGCCCGGCCCGGGCCGGTTGACCTTGTTAGAGATGAAAAACCACTCCCTGCTGACGATTCCCCGCGCCGAGCCGACCACGCTGCGCGATGGTTCCACCGTGCTCATCCGGCCGGTCGGCCCGGCCGACGCCGGGCTGCTGGCCGATGGGTTCACCCGGCTCAGCCCGGAGTCGCGACGGCTGCGGTTCCTGACCGCCAAGGACGAGCTGCGGCCGGCCGAACTGCGCTACCTGACCGACGTCGACCACTACGACCACGAGGCCATCGGCGCGCTGGACGCGGCGGACGGGCAGGGCGTCGCCATCGCCCGCTACATCCGGGACCAGGCCGACCCCGGCACGGCCGAGATCGCGGTCACCGTGGTGGACGGCTGGCAGGGCCGTGGCCTCGGCACCGAGCTGGTCACCCGGCTGACGCAGCGGGCCCAGCAGGCGGGCATCCGCCGGTTCGTGGCGCTGACCGCGGGCGGCAACGTGGCCATGGGCCTGCTGCTGCGCCGCATGGGCGGGACCGTGCTGCGCCGCGAGTACGGCACGCTCGAATACGAGCTTCCACTGGCCGGCTGACGGCAGGCCGATGCCGGCGGCCGTCTGGTAATGCTGATGCCGGCGGCCGTCTGGTAACAAGGTTCCATGCTGGAACTGCTCGCGCTGGGCCTGGTCGCGGTGGCGGTCATCTGCGTGCTGCAGTTGCTGGCCGAGAAGACCGGGCTGCCCGCGGCGGCGCTGCTGACCGTGGCCGGCCTGATCTACGCCCTGCTGCCCGGCCCGAACCTGAGCCTGCACCCGGACCTCATCCTCACCCTGGTCATCCCGCCGCTGATCTACACCGCGGCGCTGAACGCCTCGCTGCTGGCCATCCGCAAGAACCTCCGCACCGTGATCAGCCTGTCCATCGGGCTGGTGCTGGCCACCTCGGTGCTGACCGGCGTGGGCCTGGACCTGGCCGTGCCCGGGGCCGGGCTGGCGGCCGGGATCGCGCTGGGCGCCGCGGTCTCCCCCACCGACCCGGTGGCGGCGCTGGCCGTGGGCGGCCGGGTCGGCCTGCCGGTCCGGCTGATCACGATCATCGAGGGCGAGGGCCTGCTCAACGACGCCACCGCGCTGACCACCCTGACCGTGGCCGTGACCGCGGCCACCACCGGCGGGTTCTCCCTGGGCGACGCGGTGCTGCGGTTCCTGCTGGCCGCGGCGGGCGGGCTGGTGGCCGGGGTCGTGGTGGCCATCGCGGTGCGGCTGGCCCGGTCGGTGGTCAGCGACCCGGTGCTGGTCAACTGCATCTCGCTGGTGACCCCGTTCGCCGCCTACCTGCTGGGCGAGGAGCTGCACGTGTCCGGCGTGCTGGCGGTGGCCGTGGCCGGCCTGATGGTCGGGCACGACACGCCCCGGTTCACCTCCGGCGCCAGCCGCCTGCAGGCCAGCGCGGTGTGGCGGCTGGTCGACTTCCTGCTGCAGGGGTTCGTGTTCCTGCTCATCGGGCAGCAGATCGTGCCCGTGGTCCGTGGCCTGCGCGCCTACCCAACGGCGACGATCACGGCGGCGGTGACCGTGACCGTGGGGGTCGTGCTGCTGCTGCGGCCTCTGTGGCTGACCCTGACCCAGCACCTGGTCAGAAAGGGGCCTCATCGCCGCCGGGGGCAGGCGCTGTCGGGACGGGAGATCATCGTGCTGAGCTGGGCGGGCACGCGCGGCGTGATCAGCCTGGCCGCCATCTTCACGCTGCCGCTGACCACCGGGTCCGGCAAGCCGTTCCCCGACCGCGACCTGCTGCTGTTCTGTACCTACGTGGTCGTGGTGGTCACGCTGGTCGGCCAGGGCGTGACGTTCGCCCCGATCGCGCGGGCGCTGGGCGTGCACGCCGACCCAGCCGACGCGGCCGCGTTGCGCAACGAGGCCCGGGCCGCCTCGGCCCAGGCGGGCCTGACCCGGCTGGACCAGCTGGCGCAGGACCCGGACCTGAACGGGCACGAGCTGGACGGGATGCGGTCCACGCTCCAGCTCCGGCTGCGCCGCTACCAGGCGCCGGGCGACGCCGACGCCGACGAGGAGGGCCCGGACGTGGCCGCACCCGGCTCGCCGGAGCACGAGGCCGTGCTGTGGGCCCGCCGGGCGGTCATCGACGCCCAGCGGGAGGAACTGCTGCGCTGGCGGGACGCGGGCCACCTGCCCGATTCCAGCCTGCGGGTGCTCGAACGCGAACTTGACCATGAAGAACGTACCGTCTCGGGACATGACGGGCCTAACGGCGCCCATTGATCCACTCGTAAGCTTGGCCCATGAGTTCAGGCGCGCGAGTGGTGACGGCGGCCCTGATCGCGACCGTGGCCACGGTGCTGACGGCCGGCTGCGGATCCTCCGGCGGTTCGCCGGCGGCGTCAACGTCGGCATCGGCCTCGCCGTCCGCCACCAGCACGCCGTCGGTCTCGGACGCCGGCGCGACCGCGCTGCCCAGCTTCCCGGCGGCGACCGCGAGCCCGTCACTGCCCGCGCCCAGCACGGCCACGGCCGAGCAGCGGTTCATCGCCGCGGTGTTCACCGACGCCCAGGAGGAGTGGCAGTCCATCTTCCAGAAGGCCGGGAAGCAGTACCACCCAGCCCGGCTGGTGCTGTTCAGCTCGGCCGTCCGCACCGGCTGCGGGGACGAGACGGCCGAGGTCGGCCCGTTCTACTGCCCGGCCGACCAGACCGTCTACCTGGACGTGGCGTTCTTCAAGGACATGGAGGCCAAGTACGGGGTCAAGGGCGACTTCTCCCAGGCCTACGTGGTCGCGCACGAACTCGGCCATCACATCCAGAACATCCTGGGGGTCAGCACCCAGGTGGCCCAGCTGAGCCAGCAGTACCCGGCACAGGCCAACGCGCTGTCCATCCGCACCGAGCTGCAGGCCGACTGCTACGCGGGCGTGTGGGCCCACTCGGCCTACACCCGCAAGCTGCTGGAGCCGGGTGACCTGGACGAGGCGCTGACGGCGGCCGCGACGGTCGGTGACGACTTCCTGCAGAAGCAGGCCACCGGGTCGGTCCAGCCGGAAAAGTGGACCCACGGCACCTCGGCGCAGCGGCAGAAGTGGCTGACCACCGGGTACGACAAGGGTGTGCCGTCGGCTTGCGACACGTTCGCCGCGACCAACCCGTAGGGGTGCTGGCGAGGCGTTAGCGGATCGCGAGCGGGTGGTGGATCCGGCCCTCGGTGTTGGTCAGGGCCTGGCCGGTGCCGCCCCAGCGGAGCTGGATCAGCTCGGCCGCGATCGACACCGACGTCTCCTCGGGCGTCCGGGCGCCGAGGTCGAGGCCGATCGGCGACCGGAGGCGGCTGAGCTCGGCTTCGGTCAGGCCGAGCTCGCGCAGCCGGGCCAGCCGGTCGTCGTGGGTGCGCCGGCTGCCCATGGCGCCGATGTACCCGGCCGGGGTGCGCAGCGCCACCTTGAGCAGGGGCACGTCGAACTTCGGGTCGTGGGTGAGCACGCAGATCACGGTGCGGGTGTCCACGTCGAGGCCGGCCAGGTACCGGTGGGGCCAGTCGACCACCACCTGGTCCGCGTCGGGGAAGCGCGAGGCCGTGGCGAACACCTGGCGGGCGTCGCACACGGTGACGTGGTAGCCGAGGAACTTCCCGACCCGGGCCACGGCGGCGGCGAAGTCGATCGCGCCGAACACCAGCATCCGGGGCGCGGGCGCGAACGAGTTCACGAACACGCTGAGCTCGTCACCGAGCCGCTCGCCGCTCGCTCCGTACCGCCGGACGCCGGTCAGCCCCTGGGCCAGCATGCCGCGCACGTCGTCATCGACCGCGGCGTCCAGCCGGGCCGAGCCGAGCGTGCCGGACGCGCCGGAGTGCCAGCCGTCGGCACCGGCCGCGGTGTCCCCGGCGCCAGTGTCCCCGGCGCTGGCGGCCCAGATCACACGGCGCGCGCCGAGCTGGCCCGGTCCGGCGATCAGGGTCGCGACCGCTACCGGCTCGCCGCGCTCGACGGCCGCGCTGATCTCGCCCAGCTCGGGGAAGCTGGCCGCCTCGACCCGCTCGACGAACAGGTCGATGATCCCGCCGCAGGTCAGCCCCACGGCGAAGGCGTCGTCGTCGCTGACCCCGTAGGTCTGGGCGACGGGGACGCCGGTCCGGCAGACCTCGAGGGACAGCTCGTAGACGGCACCCTCGACACAGCCGCCGGAGACGCTGCCGACGACCTCGTGGCCGTCGGCAGCGGAGACGGCCAGGGCCGCACCGGGGTCCCGGGGGGCACTGCGGTACGTACGCGTCACCGTGGCCAGGCCGAAGCTCTCCCCGGCCTCCCACCACTTGGTGATCCTGCTCAGGATGTCACGCACGTCAGCGTCTCCTCGGCTCTCCTTACGAGGGCGGTTGGTCCCGGTAACCGACCGCGGACAGCAGCCGGGAGCGGCGGGTGCCGGAGGCGGGGCGGGCCACCTCGGGGACCTCCGGCTCCGGTTCGCGCGGGGTCACGCCGGTCACGATGCCCTCGGCCATGCCGTACAGCAGGGGCAGTGCGCCGGCCACCACGGCGCCGGTCTGGTTGATGTGCTCGACCCCCGGGCCGATCAGCTCGGCGTCGGCCACGATGCCGCGTACGAGCTCCGCGGCGCCTTCGAGCTTGGCCCCGATCCGGTCCAGCAGCGTGCCCGCCCAGTACAGGTAGAAGGCCAGGCCCGCGATGAGCGCGACGATGACGATGACCGTCAGGACAACCAGCACCGTCATGATCTGACCTTCCCGAGGACCCGGCCGAGGAACAGGTGGTGCTCAAGGCCTTCGGCCAGGACCGCGTCCACGCCGGTGGCGACCTGCGGGATCAGCACGGTACTGGCCGTGTTGGCCTTGGCCGCGGTCAGCGTCCCGCCGATCACATCGACCCGGCGGTCGATCCGCTTGATCAGGTAGATCAGCAGGCTGAGCAGTGCCGCGACGGCCAGCACAACGACGAAGCCGACGATGATGACGGACACCCACAGGGTGTGCTCGGTGGGGTTCACCGTTACCCTCCCAGCCGGATCCGGCCGCGCCGCAGCCCGGCAATGATGATGGTGGCGTGCTCGATGGTGGTCTGCAGCGCGGCCAGCGGGGCGGTGTTGCGGACGGCGCCTTCGAGCCCGGCGTTGATCTTGGGGGCCTCGTCGCCGATCTGCTTGGCCAGCAGCAGGATCGCGCTCACCAGGATCACGACGACGAGCACGATGACGCCGCCGATCACGTAGCCGATGGTCCAGTCGGTCGTCATGGCTGTCCTTCCCTAGACCGTTTCGCAGAAGTCGCGGACCGGCTTCAGGTTGGCGTTGACCGAGGTCAGCCGGGCGGGCACGGTCGACGTGAGCTGGTCGACGGCCTGGACGCCACCGGTGACGGCGCCGAGGGTGCCGCGGATGGCCCGCAGGTGGAACACGATCCTGATCAGGCCGACGGCGGTGATCGCGATGATCAGGCCGGCCACCGCGATGGTCATCCAGGCTGCTGCTGGCATGGCTGTCCGTTCCTCGCTAGCCGAGTAGTTTCGCGACGGAGCCGGCGTAGCGGACCGCGCCGACCTTCACTTCTTCGATGGTCTTGTCGGTGACGGCCAGGCCGTCGGGGACCCCTTGCAGCTCCCCGATCAGGGCGACGCCGCCGGTCAGGATGTCGTCGCTGGCCGCGCGGATCCGCTCCAGGGCGGCCAGCACCCGGTTGAGCAGATAGATCACCACGGGCAGCACCGCCACGAGCAGGACCGCGTTACCGATCCACCACAGGACCATGGCGGGCCCTCCTTTCGCTGTCGGTCAGCTGATCGCTGGGGCTCAGCTCGACGCTGGTTTGTAGGGCAGGAAGAAGCGGGCGAAGACGCGCATCAGGGCCATCCGGGTGGCCCTGATGGCGATCGCGAAACCCGAAACGCTGCCGCCGGCGCCGGCCGCGGCGATCTGCTCCGCCGTCTCGCCCCGCTCCAGCCGCTCGATCCGGTCCTGCATCGTCACCGAGAAGTCGTGGATCATGATGGCGGAGACGTCGGCGACCATGCCCCGGCCGTACTGGGCCGCGGCCCCGGACAGCTGCAGGTCCTGGGTGACCGCGACCTTGGTGCCGCGTCCCTTGGCCGAGAGCACGGCGCCGACCGTCATGGCGGCCTGACCACGTCCCTTCTCGTCCGCGCCGGCCGCTTTCACCGTGATGCGCTTGGCCGCGTCGTCGCGCTCGACGATGTCGGCGGTACCAGTGAACTGAAGCCGGACCGGCCCCATGCGGATCGCGACCTTGCCCTCATACCTGTCGTCGCCGAGGTCCTTGGTCAGCTCGGCGCCCGCCAGGCAAGAAGCAACGGCCGGGATGTCGTCGAAGAACCGCCACACCTTCTCGACCGGCTCGGCGACCTCGAAGTCGCTGGTGATGATCACGTCAGCACCGCCTTGGCGTAGGCATCTGGATTCTCCTCGAAGGCCCGGTGGCAGCCGGCGCAGCAGAAGTAGTACGTGACCCCGTCGTGCTCGAGCGGCATGGCCGAAGCGCCCAGCTGGACCGTCATCCCGCACACCGGGTCGACCGCCTCGGCCAGCGTCAGCCGGAGGCCCGGTTCGAGGCCCGGGGACAGGCCCGGCGCCGTCTGGGGCACGGGCACGTCGGGGAGCGCGCCGGACGCCCGCAGCTGGACCAGCTCGGCCAAGATCGCGACCGCCATCTCCTCGTGGGTGGTCCGGCCCAGGTCCAGCCCGGCGGGGGCGTGCACCCGGTCCAGCTGGTCTTGCGGCACGCCCCGCTCGGCCAGGTAGCCGAGCACGGCCTCGGCGCGGCGGCGGGACGCGACCAGGCCCAGGTAGGCCGGGCGCATGGCCACCGCGCGCTCGATCATGTCCTCGTCGCCGTGGCCCTGGGTCGCGACGACGACCATCGTCCGCGCGTCGGCCCAGTGTTGGCCAGCACTGGCGGGGGTGAACTCCTCCTGGCTGACCAGGTCGGTCAGCCAGTCCAGGGCCCGGGCCAGCTCGGCCAGGGTGTGCGCCATGGGCGAGGTGCCCACGATGACCAGGTGCGGCACCGGGAGCACCGGCTCGATGTACACCTGGAGGGCACCCTCGCTCTGGCAGGAGATCGGCACCACGGTCATCCCGTCCGGGATGGCCGTGCCGAACTGGTCCGGGCTGCCCAGCAACAGCAGCTTGGGGTGGCCGTCCGCCATGATCTGCCGGGCCTCCCGGATCACCGCCGGCTCGGCGCAGGCGCCGCCGATCCAGCCGTGCAGCTGGCCGTCGCTGGTGATGATGGCGCGCGAGCCCTGCTTGCTCGACGAGGGCCCCTGCCGCCAGACCACCGTGGCCAGCGCGAAGGCCTGGCCACTGCGGACCAGCTCGCTCATTCGCTCCAGCACGCCCAGACCGTTCATCCGTCCTCCTCGCCCGGGTCCCGGCCTAGTCCTGGCGCACCGGCGGGTAGCCGGACACGTCGTGACGCTGGGTCAGCGCTTCCCAGACCCGGTCCGGCAGCAGCGGCATGTCGATGTTCCTGACCCCAGTTTCACCCAGCGCGTTCATCACCGCGTTGACGAAGGCGGCCGGGCCGCCCACCGCGGCGCACTCGCCGATCCCCTTGGCCCCGATCGGGTGGTGCGGGCACGGGGTCACGACCTCGCTGTGCAGCTCGAAGCCGGGGGTCTCCCAGGCGGTCGGCAGCAGGTAGTCCATGTAGTTCGAGCCGACGCAGTTGCCGTCGGCGTCGAACGTGATGAACTGCATGCTGGCCATGGCGTAGGCCTCGGTCAGGCCGCCCATGATCTGGCCCTCGACGATCATCGGGTTGATCCGGACCCCGCAGTCGTCGACCGCGACCATCCGCAGCACGTCCCAGACGCCGGTCTCCGGGTCGACCTCGACGGTGACGATGTAGACGGCGAACGGCCAGGTCAGGTTGGGCGGGTCGTAGAAGGACGTGTTCTCCAGGCCGGGCTCCATGCCGTCGGGCATGTTGCTGTAGGCGGCCATCGCGCACTCCTGGATGGACACGCCGCGCTGCGGGGAGCTGCGCAGGTAGAACCGGCCGAGCTCCCACTCGACGTCCTCCTCGGACACCTCGAGCAGGTGCGCGGCCAGCTTGCGGGCCTTGGCCCGGACCTTGCGGGCGGCCATGGCCACCGCCGCCCCGGCCACCGGGGTGGACCGCGAGGCGTAGGTGCCCATGCCGAACGGCGCCGTGTCGGTGTCGCCCTCCTCGACGACGACGTCGTCGGCCGGGATGCCGAGCTCGTGCGCGACGATCTGCGCCCACGTGGTCTCGTGTCCCTGCCCCTGGGTCTTGGCCCCGGTCCGGACGATCGCCTTGCCGCTCATGTGCACCTTGAGCTCGGCCGAGTCGAACATCTTGATGCCGAGGATGTCGTACTCCCGGCTGTTGCCCGCGCCGAGCGGCTCGGTCATGGTGGAGATCCCGAGGCCGAGCAGCCGGCCGCGCTTGCGGGCATCGGCCTGTTCGGCCTTGAAGTTCTCGTAACCGATGGCCTTCAGGCCGACGTCCAGGCACTTGGCGTACTGGCCGGAGTCGGTGAGGAAGCCGAGGGGGGTACGGTGCGGGAAGTCGTCGTCGGCGACGAAGTTCATCCGGCGGAACGCGGCCTGGTCCAGGCCGAGGTCGTCGGCCGCCGCCTGGACCATCCGCTCCTGGAAGAACATCGCCTCGGTCACCCGGAACGAGCAGCGGTAGGCCACGCCGCCCGGCGCCTTGTTGGTGTAAACGCCGCGGGCGGTCAGGTGCGCGACCGGGACGTTGTAGGCGGCGAAGGCCGAGTGGATCAGGCCGATCTTGAACTTGCTCGGCTGCGCGTCGGCGAAGAACGCCCCGTGGTCCGCGTCGGTGTGCATCCGGAAGGCAAGGATCTTGCCGTCGCGCCGCAGCGCCATCTCGCCCTTGAGGTAGACGTCGCGGGCGAACCCGGTGGAGATGAGGTTGCCGGTCTTGTCCTCGATCCACTTCACCGGGCGCTCGAGCAGGATCGAGGCCAGGATCGAGCAGACGTAGCCCGGGTAGATCGGCACCTTGTTGCCGAACCCGCCGCCGATGTCGGGCGAGATGATCCGGATCATGTGCTCGGGGATCTCGGCCACCATCGCGACCGCGGCCCGGACGATGTGCGGGGCCTGGCTGGTCATGTAGACGGTGAGCTTGGAGGTGGCCCGGTTGAAGTCGGCGACCGAGCCGCAGCACTCGATCGGCGACGGGTGGCTGCGGGGGTAGTGGCACTCCAGCTTGGAGATCACGTCGGCCTGCTCGAAGGCCCGGTCGGTGCCGGCCTGGTCGCCGACCTCCCAGTTGTAGACGACGTTGTCGGCCTGGTTCACCTTGTCGTCGCGGATCACCGGCGCGTCCGGGGCCAGTCCCTGCCACGGGTTCACGATGACCGGCAGCGGCTCGTAGTCGACCTCGATCAGCTCGCAGGCGTCCTTGGCGATGTACGGGTCGTCCGCGATGACGCAGGCCACCTCCTGGCCCTGGAACCGCACCTTGTCGGTGGCCAGCACGGCCTGGGTGTCGTAGGACAGGGTGGGCATCCAGGCCAGGTTCCGCGTCGCCATCATCTCGCCGGTCAGCACCAGGTGGACGCCGGGGATGGCCCACGCCCGGCTGGTGTCGATCGACTTGATACGGGCGTGCGGCAGCGGGCTGCGCAGGATCTCCATGTGCAGCATGCCCGGGAGCACGACGTCGTCGGTGTAGTTGCCCTTGCCCCGGATGAAGCGGTCGTCCTCGACGCGCTTACGGCTGGAGCCCAGCCCGCCGATCTTGATCTCGTCGAGGGCCCGTGACTCGGTGGCACTGGTGGTCAACTCACGCCTCCTGCGTCTTCAGCTTCGCGGCCGCCCAGAGGACCGATTTCACGATGTTCTGGTAGCCGGTGCAGCGGCACAGGTTGCCGGACAGCGCCCACCGCACGTCTTCCTCGGTCGGGTCGGGGTTGCGGTCGAGCAGATCCTTGGCCGCCATCATCATGCCCGGCGTGCAGAACCCGCACTGCAGCCCGTGCTCCTGCCGGAACCCTTCCTGGATCGGGTGCAGCTCGCTGGCCGAAGCCAGGCCCTCCACGGTGGTGACCTCACGCCCGTCGGCCTGTACGGCCAGCATCGTGCAGGACTTGATGGCCCGGCCGTCGACCAGGACCGTGCAGGCCCCGCAGTTGGTCGTGTCGCAGCCACGGTGCGTCCCGGTCAGGCCGGCGCCGCGGCGGATCAGGTCGGCCAGCAGCAGCCGGGGCTCGATCTCGGCCACCTTCTTCGTGCCGTTGAGGGTGAACCTGATCTTGCGCAGCGGGACCTCGTCGACCTCGTCGCCGGGGTCGTCGAACACCATCGTCATGATCAGGCCGCCCTTTCCGTCGCCTGGGCCTGCGCCGCGGTCATGTTTCCGCCGAGGATGCGGGTGACGAAGACCCGCACCAGCTGGCGCTTGTACTGCGCCGAGCCCCGGTGGTCGGTCCGCGGCTGCGCCGCCCGGGCGGCCAGGTCGGCGGCCTCGGCGATGCTGCCGTCGCTGAGCGGCCCGCCGGTCAGCACGGCGGCGGCCTCGGTGGCGCCGATGGTGGACCCGCCCACCCCGGTGAGCGCGATGCCGGCCCGGACCACCTCGGCCCCCGAGGTCTCGATGGAGACTGCCACCCCCACGGTGGCGAAGTCACCCACCCGGCGCTCCAGCTTCAGGTAGCCGCCCGCCCGGACACCCCGGGCCGGTGGCACCACGGCCTCGACCGCGATCTCGTCGCGGGAGAGGACGTTCTGGAACGGGCCGATCACGAACTCATCGAGCGGGATCTCGCGCCGGCCGCGCGGGCCCTGAGCGACGACCGAGCCGCCCAGCGACAGCAGCACCGAGGCCCAGTCGCCCTGCGGGTCGGCGTGGCACAGCGACCCGACCAGCGTGCCCCGGTTGCGGACCAGGGGGTCGGCGACCAGCGGCGCCGCCGCGGTCATCGTCGGCTGGGTGCCCGGCAGCAGGCCGGAGAACTCCAGGTCGGCGTGGCGGCAGAGCGCGCCGATGTGCAGGCTGCCGTCGGGGGCGGCCTGATGGTAGTCCAGGCCGGGCAGGTTGTTGATGTCGACGATCAGCTCGGGCGAGGCGAAGCGCAGCTTCATCATCGGCACCAGGCTCTGGCCGCCCGCCAGCACCTTGGCGTAGTCGCCGCCGTCGGTCAAGATGCCGATCGCCTCGTCCAGGGAGCGCGGCGACTCGTAGCGGAACCGGGAGGGGAACAACTAGTCCTCCCGCCCGGCGTGCGGGTCTGGCGCGGAGCGCTGGCCCGTCTGAGAGTGCGGGTCCGGTACGGCCTGCGGGCCCGACTCGTAGTCGGGGTCGGGGCGCGGCTCCTGGTGCGGCGGCCACGGCCCCGAGACCGGCTGCCCGGCGATCTTGAGGTAGTCGACGAGCTGGGGCCAGGCCCAGACCGTGGGGCTCTTGCCGGTCTTGGGCGCGTCCTCGATCAGCTCGAACAGCCGGGGATTGTCCTTGCTGTGTCCGTCGGACTCGATTGGCATGCCGTGATCGTTACTCAGCCCTAACCGGGCCGCAACAGCGGAATAAGGTGTCGCTTAATCGGCTATGGCCGCTGATCGGGGCCACGGCGGTGCACCGGGGCGGTGGTGGGCGCGGCCGAGTACTCGCCGATCCACTCGTCCTTCCAGGCGTGGTCGTACTGCTGGGAGTTGCAGCTCGGCCGGTAGACGGCGATCAGCTCCCGGGCGATCTGCTCGCGGTGCGCCCGCGTCCCGCCGGGCACTTCGAAGCAGCCGACGTAGACCTTCCACCTGGAGCCGGCCCGCTTGATCCAGCACGCGGCGCGCGGATGCCGGAACGGGAACCGCTCGGCCGACAGGTCGTCGGCGTGGCCGACGTAGATCACGGCGTAGTTCTCCGGCTTCTTACTGGGCTCCGGCTTGTACATGACGGCGTAGACCGCCGCGACCGGCGGCGGGGTCCAGCCGCCGAGCAGCCGCGGGCCCTCGAACGGGTAGCCGGCCAGCGAGCCGAGCCGGATCATGGCCGCCCCGCTCTTGATCCGGACCTAGATCTCCTCTTCATCGCCGTCCGCCTCGGTCCGCACGATCGGCGCCTCGGGCAACCCGGCCGCCTGGGCCGCCGTGCGGAACAGCCCGGTCGCGGTGGCGATCGCGTCCTCGCGGCTGTCCGCGGTCACCAGCAACTGGGCCCCGTACCGGTTGGTGCCGATACCGGAGGCGATGCCGGCGTTGGTGGCGATCGCGTCGGCCAGCTCGACGATCTCCTCCCGGGTGAAAACCCGGTCCCCCTCGGCCTCGAGACCGACACTCCACATCACTGGCGTTCTCCCGCCTAGTTCAGGGTCGGCAGCGTCCCGGCCAGCTCTTCCAGGCTGGCCAGGTCGTGCCCGGACAGCAGCAGGTCGATATGCGGTGCCGCCACCATCATGCCCAGTGAGGTCGGCCGGAAATCCGGATCATCGCCTTTGTGCGGGTTGAGCCACACGATGCGATGGCACAGCCGGCTCAGGCGCTCCATGGCCAGCGCGAGCACCTCAGGATCGCCGCGGTCGAGCCCGTCGGAGCAGATGACCACCACTCCCCCGCGGCACAGGCCACCCCGGCCCCAGGTGCGCACGAGCTCATCGAGCGACTGGCCGATCCTGGTGCCGCCGTCCCAGTCGGCCACGGTCCTGGCCGCCTCTTCCAGGGCCGCGTCGATCCGCTGGGAGGTCAGCTCCCGGGTGATACGGGTCAGCCTGCTGCCGAAGCAGAACACCTCGACCCGGCCGGGCTGGGCCTGGGTCGCCGCGTGCCGGGCCGTGTGAGCGAACTGGAGCAGGTGCCGGGAGTAGGCCGCCATCGATCCGGACACGTCGAGGATCAGGATCAGGGGCCGCAGCTTGGTCTTGCGCCGCCGGAAGTACAGCTGGCCCGGCGGCTCCCCGTGCATCCGCATCGACTCCCTGATCGTCGCGCGCAGGTCGGGCTCCGTCCCGGCCCGGGCCGGCTGGGTCCGCCGGGTGCGGCGGCGCGGCGGCGTCAGCCGCATCCTGGTCATGATCCGGTGCAGGGCGGCGAGTTCCTCCGGCGTGCACGCGGTGAACGAGCGGTGCTTGAGCACGTCCACGTCGGACGCCATCCAGCCCAGGACCGGGTGCTCCTCGTCCTGTTCGGGGTCCAGCGGCTCGACGTCGGGCAGGACCAGCTCGGCCTGGGCCTTGGCCACCGACTCGGCCGTGACGGTCAGCTGGCCGCGGGCCGGCCCGTCCTCCTCCAGGAAGTACTCGCCGAAGACCCGGTCGTAGACGGGTTCGTCCTCGTGGCGGCTGACCAGCGTGGCCCGCCCGGCCCAGTACAGGTCGAGCAGGTCGGCCGCGTCGAGCGGCGTCATGGCGGCGAGGTAGCTGAGCACGTCCCCGGTGCCGACCCGCAGCCCGGCCGCCCGCAGCTCGCGGCCGAAGCCGAGCAGGACGCTGGTGAACCGGCCCGCTGCGGCCCGGGCGGCTGACGCCCGGTCGGCTGGCGCCCGGGCGGCTGGATCAGGCACCGGAGATGATCTCGGCCAGGTTGTCCTGCACCAGGTCGAGGTCGTCGCGGTCCTTGACCACCGCGCCCAGGGTGTCGCGGGCGGCGTCCGCCGTCAGCTCGGTTTCGCCCAGCACGCCGAGCGTGCGGACCCAGTCGATCGTCTCGGCCACCCCGGGCGGCTTGGCCAGGTCCAGTTCGCGCAGCCGCTGCACGGCCGCCACGACCTTCCCGGTGAGCTGGCCGGCGGCCCCGGGTTCGCGGACGGCGACGATCTCGGCCTCGCGCTCGGCTGTCGGGTAGCCGATCCAGTGGTAGAGGCACCGGCGGCGCAGGGCGTCGTGCAGTTCCCTGGTCCGGTTGGAGGTCAAGATGACGACCGGGCTCGAATCGGCTTTGATCGTCCCCACTTCCGGGATGCTGATCTGGAAGTCGGACAGCACCTCGAGCAGGAACGCCTCGAACTCGTCGTCGGCCCGGTCGACCTCGTCGATCAGCAGGACGGCCCGGTCGCCCTGCCGGACCGCCTCCAGCAGCGGCCGCTCCAGCAGGAACTTCGGCCCGAACAGCTGGTCGACGGACGGCTCGCCGCCCGCCCCGGCCGGGGCGGCGCCCTCGGCCGCTTCGGCCGCCTGGGCCGCCGACAGCGCCCTGATCTGCAGCATCTGGCGGGCGTAGTCCCACTCGTACAGGGCCTGGCTGGTGGTGATGCCCTCGTAGCACTGCAGCCGGATCAGCCTGCGCCCGAAGACGGCGGCGAGAACCTTCGCGACCTCCGTCTTGCCCACGCCGACCTCGCCTTCCAGCAGCACGGGCCTGCGCAGCGAAAGCGACAACAGCAAGGTGGTGGCGAGCCCGCGGTCGGCCAGGTAACCCCCATCCCGCAGGTGCCGGGTGAGCTCGGCGACGGTTGCTGGGTACTCCACCAGGCGCTCGGGTCGGTCCGTGCTCAGCCGCGGGTACCGTCGGCGGCCTCGACGGTCTCGCTTGGGCGCAGCATGAGGTCGCGCAGGCTGCCGGCCGAGCCGAGCTTGCCCTCACGCTCCAGCCGGGCCCGCCACGCCGCCATCCGGTCCGTCTCGTCCCCGGCGGCGTAGTCGTCGAAGCCGACGCCGGCGTCGGTCATCTTCCGGCAGCGCGACTCGCAGCTGTCGTCCAGGTCGGCCACGGTCTGTGCTTGGGCCCGCCAGACGTCCCGAAGTACTTCCAGCGCCTCGGCGCTTTCTGCGTCCATGACGAGCGTCCCTCCAGCCGTATTGCTTGCCGCCGACTCTAACTCTGCGCCGGGGGTCCGCACGAGCCAGTATTAACCCATCTCTTAATTAGGCTCAGCAGCATGAGCCTCTCCTCGCCGCCCCGTTCCCTGCCCCGGAGCACCCCCGCCGGCCAGCAGGCCGACCCGGCCGCCATCCTCGCCTTCCTGGACGCGGTCGAGTCCAGGCCAGACATCGAGATGCACAGCCTGATGGTGGTGCGCCGCGGGCACGTGGTCGCGGAAGGCTGGTGGGCGCCGTACGGCGCGGACCGGCGGCACTTCCTGTACTCGCTGAGCAAGAGCTTCACCTCCACCGCGGCCGGGTTCGCCCGGGCCGAGGGACTACTGGACCTGGACGACCCGGTGGTGAAGCACTTCCCCGAGTTCGAGGCGGACATCACCGATCCCCGCAGCCGGGCCATCCGGGTCCGGCACGTGGCCGCCATGGCCAGCGGCCACAACCGGGAGATGATGGGCGAAGCACTGAGCCGCGACCGGGACGAGCCGGTGCGCGGATTCCTGCTCATCCCGCCCGACCAGGAGCCGGGCTCGATGTTCGCCTACAGCCAGCCGTGCACCTACACGCTGGCCAGCATCGTCCAGCGCAACGCGGGGATGCCGCTGACCGAGTACCTGCGGCCCCGCCTGTTCGACCCGCTGGGTATCGGCCCGGTCGGCTGGCAGACCTGGCCGCCCGGCCGGCAGCAGGGCTTCAGCGGCCTGTTCGCCCGCACCGAGGACATCGCCAAGCTGGGCCTGCTCTACCTGCAGGGCGGCCGCTGGGACGGGCGCCAGCTGCTGCCCGCCGACTGGGTGGCCCAGGCCACCACCAAGCAGGTGGCCAACCCGGACCGGGAGAACCCGGACTGGCGGCAGGGCTACGGCTTCCAGTTCTGGATGGCCCGGCACGGGTACCGCGGCGACGGCGCGTTCGGGCAGTTCTGCGTGGTGCTGCCGGAGCAGGACACGGTGGTGGCCATCACCGCCGCCACCTGGGACATGCAGGCCGTGCTGGACGCGCTGTGGGACCACCTGCTGCCCGGCCTCGACCGAGCCGGGGATCCGGCCCGGCAGGACGAGCTGAGTGCCCGGCTGGCCGGGCTCGCACTGCCGGCCTGCCCGGCGGGCTCCGCCCCGGCCACTGGGGCCACTGGGGCCGCCGTCACCACTGGGGCCAGCGCTCCGTTCCCGGTGGTGGGAGTGCGCGGCGAGCTGGCCACCACCCTGGCCTCCGTCTCGGTGGCGCCCCGGGGCGAGGGCTGGGCGGTGACGCTGGCCGAGGCGGACAATACGGTGACGTTCCCGGTCGGCGCGGGCACGTGGGCGATATCCACCCCGGCTGACCGGCACGGCGGCGCGGTCCCCGTCGCCGCCTCAGGTGGCTGGACGGACAGTGTTAGCTGGAAGGACAGTGTTAGCCGAAAGGACGGGGGCGGCCTGCGGCTGGAGGTCATCTTCCTGGAGACGCCGCACCGGCTGGACATCGAGCTCCGCCCGGACGGCCAAACCGCCACCGCGGCCTGGCGGATCCCGCCCCTGTTCGCGGGCCACCTGGCCGACCTGCACTGCCCTTAGGCGTCGCGCTCGATCGGGCAGGTCATGCAGCGCGGGCCACCACGGCCCCGGCCCAGCTCGCCGCCGGGGACGGTGATGACCTCGATGCCGTGGTCCCGCAGGTAGGTGTTGGTGGTGACGTTGCGCTCGTAGGCCACGACCACCCCGGGCTCGACGGCCAGCACGTTGCAGCCGTCGTCCCACTGCTCGCGCAGCGCGGCGTGGACGTCCTGCACCGCGGTCAGCACGGTGATCGCGGGCAGGTCCAGGGCGGCGGCGATGGCCTTGTGCATGTCCTCCGGCGGATGCTCGGTGACCTTGAGCTCGTCGCTGGCCGCGCCCGGCTCGACCGTGTACGACGGCAGCATGCCCATGCCCGCGTACTTGTTGAAGACGCCGTAGTCGGCCATGGTGAACAGCGTGTCCAGGTGCATGAAGGCCCGCTGTTTCGGCATGTCGACAGCCACCAGGCAGCGAGCCGCGCCGGTCTCGAACAGCCGGTGCGCCACCAGCTCCACGGCCTGCGGGGTGGTCCGCTCGCTCATCCCGACCAGCACCGCGCCGTTGCCGATGACCAGGATGTCGCCGCCCTCGATGGTGGCGGGCTCGGCGTCGGCGCCGTGGTACCAGGTGTCGAACTCCGCCCCGGCGAACATCGGGTGCCAGCGGTAGATGGCCTCGTCGTAGACGGTCTCGCCCATCCGGGCCTTGAGCCTCATGGCGTTGATCGACACCCCGCCGTAGATCCAGGCCGAGGTGTCCCGCTGGTAGAGCAGGTTCGGCAGCGGCGGCAGGACGAAGCCGTCCGGGTCCAGGGAGTGGAAGGCGATGCTCTTGGGCTCCGGGCCGAGCTCGGAGATCTCCCGCTTGGTGATCCCGCCCGCCAGGAACTGGGCCAGCCGCGGCGAGTCCAGGCCGTCCACGGCGGACCGCAGCGCGCCGACCGCCAGCGGACCCTGCCAGCGGGGATCGAACACCCGGTCCAGGATCCAGGCCCGCGCCTCGGCGACGTCCAGCGTCTGGGCCAGCAGGTCGCTGTAGTAGTGCACGGTCACCCCGCGGGACCGCAGCGCCCCGGCGAAGGCGTCGTGCTCCTCCTGGGCCCGGCTCACCCAGAGCACGTCGTCGAACAGCAGGTCCGCCGCGTTGTCCGGGGTCAGTCGCTTCAGTTCGAGGTCAGGGCGGTGCAGGATCACCTGCCGCAAGCGGCCGACCTCGGAGTCAACGTGAAACATGGTCTCCCCGTCCAGGCGCGTGGCTAGCAGATCTTCATATGCTAGGGGTGTGGTTTCCCGTTGACCGGTCCGGTCCAGGCGGCGACCCGATCCACTTACCTCGTGTTCGCGGTGTCGGGGTTCGGCTTCGCTAGCTGGGCATCGCGCATTCCCCAGGTCAAACAGCACCTGGAGCTCGACCCGTCGGCCCTGGGCCTGCTGCTGCTGGCCATCGCGGCCGGCTCGGTGGTGGCGCTCCCGCTGGCCGGGACGATAGTGGCGCGGTGGGGCTCGCGCCGGACCGCGATGGCCATGGCCATGCTGTCCACGCTGGCCCTGCTCACGGTGGCCTTCGGTTACCTGGCCGGGGTGGCACCGGTGGCGGCCGGGCTGTTCGGTTTCGGCGTGTCGGCCGGCATCTGGGACGTCGCCATGAACGTCCAGGGCGCCGCGGTCGAGCGCCGGCTGGGCCGGTCGATCATGTCCCGGTTCCACGCCGCCTGGAGCCTCGGCACCGTGACCGGCGCCCTGGTCGGGGCGGTCGCCGTCGCCCTGGGGGTGCCGGTCACCGTGCACCTCGCCGTGGCCGCCCTCGCGGAAGGCCCGGTGGTCTGGGTCGTGGCCCGTTCCTTCGTGCCCGACGTGCCTGACGTACCCGACGTACTTGAAGTGGCCAATGTGACGGGTGAGTCGGCGGAGGAAGGCGGGGCGTGGGCTGAGGCCGGGAGCGGGGCCGGAACTGGCAGCAGGCCGGGGGCCGGGAGCGCGCTAGCGGCGTGGCGGGAGCCGCGGACGGTGCTGATCGGGGTGTTCGTGCTGGCCTTCGCGTTCGCCGAGGGCACCGGCAACGACTGGATCAGCGTCTCGGTCATCGAGGACTACGGGGCCCCGGCCACGCTCGGCGCGCTGGCCTTCGCGGTGTTCCTGGCCGCCATGACCGGTGGCCGCTGGTTCGGCGCGGGGCTGATCGACCGCTACGGCCGGGTCCCGGTCACCCGCGCCCTGGCCGCCGTGGCCGTGGCCGGGCTGGCCCTGTTCATCTTCGGGCCTGCTCTGCCCGCCGCCTTCGCCGGCGCGCTGCTGTGGGGCGGCGGCACCTCGCTGGGCTTCCCCACCGGTATGAGCGCCGCCGCCGACGACCCGGCCCTGGCTGCCCCGCGCGTCGGCGTCACCGCGTCCATCGGCTACTGCGCCTTCCTCGGCGGCCCGCCCCTGATCGGCTTCCTCGGCGACCACATCGAGATCCGGTACGCCCTGGTCTGCGTGGCCGTCCTGCTCGCCCTGGCCATCGCCATCGCCCCCGCCCTCCGCCCGCCGCGGGGTCAGGTGTAGGACCAGGCGGTCCAGGTGGTGACGGTGATGGCGATGACGGGGCCGGCGGGCCGGGTGGCCTGGTACTGGGGGTAGCGGGCGGCCAGGAGGGCCACCGGGGACGCGATGTCCGCCGGGGCGGTCAGGACGGCGGCGTGACCGTCGGCGCGGGCCCACCAGAGCTGGTCCCAGTCGTCGTCGTAGTGGTCGGCCAGCAGGGTGACCTGCGGATTGGCGGCGATGTTGGCCAGACGCCGGAGCCGGGTGGTGGTCTTGGGCTTGTGGTCGATGGCGATGTAGATCATGTCACCGTCGACGGCGAAGGTGACCGGGACCAGGTGGGGCTGGCCCGTGGCCGACACGGTGGCCAGGCGGGCCACCCGGGCCGCGGTCAGCCGCTCACGGGCCTCGCTCGGCGTTAGACGCATCTAGGCAGGCTAGGGTGACCGGAGGGGTGCCGGGAAGTGTGGTCGGCGGTGTCTCCGCTGGGTGAGAGGACACGACCGGTGACCGGAACCGAATCGTTCGGCCTGGCCATTTTGCTCATCGGACTGGTCGGTACGGCGGCCGTGCTGTCCAACCGGGTCAGCGAGCGGCTGCGGATCCCCGCGCCCGCGTTCTTCCTGGTGTTCGCGGCGGTCGCGTCGGACCTGTTCCCGGGTTTGGGCCGGCTCAGCGACGGCACCGTGCAGAGCGTGGTCAGCGTGGCGCTGGCGTTCATCCTGTTCGACGGCGGGATGCACATCGGCTGGCGGAAGTTCCGCACCGCGGCCACGGCCACCGTGTGGATCGGGGTGGCGGGGACGTTCGTGACCGCGGCGGCGGCCGCGGTGGCCGCGCACGTCCTGTTCGGCCTGGGCTGGAAGCTGGCCCTGCTGCTGGGCACGGCGCTGTCCCCCACCGACCCGGCCGTGGTGTTCTCCGTGCTCGGCCGCCGCGAGGTGGGCGGGCGCACCGGCGTCCTGCTGGAGGGCGAGTCCGGGGCCAACGACCCGGTCGGCATCGCCTTGCTGGTGGCGCTGATCGGGGCGACCGGCTCCCCGGCCGCGGTGGCTGGGCACGTCGTGGTCGAGTTCCTGCTCCAGATGGCGGTGGGCGTTGCGATCGGGATCGCCGGTGGCTGGCTGCTGCTGGAATTCATGCGCCGGGTGCCGCTGCCCAGCGAGGGCCTGTACGCGCTGCGGGTGCTGACCTCGGTGCTGGTCATCTTCGGGCTGGCCACGGTGGCGCACGGGTCCGGCTTCCTGGCCGTGTTCGTGGCGGGCATCGTGATCGGCGACGAACGGGCGCCGTACAAGGGGGAGATCCGCCGGTTCCACTCCTCGCTGGCCAGCCTGGCCGAGATTGTGGCGTTCATCTTGCTCGGGCTGACCGTCCGGCTGCGCGACCTGCCGGACGGCCACGCCTGGGCCATCGGGCTGGTCCTGGCCGTGCTGCTGGCGTTCGTGATCCGGCCGCTGTTCGTGGGGCTGCTGACGCTCCCGATCAAGCTGAAACGCGGGGAGCGGCTGTTCGTGCTGTGGACTGGCCTCAAGGGGGCGGTGCCGGTCCTGCTGGGCACGTACATCGTGCAGTCCGGGATCGGCGGCGCCCACCGGGCCTACGAGATCATCTTCGTGGTGGTGGCGTTCTCGGTCGTGGTCCAGGGTGGTTTCGTGCCGTCGCTGGCGCACCGGCTGCACGTGCCGCTGCGGATCATCGAGCCGGAACCGTGGAGCCTGGGCGTCCGGTTCCAGGAGGAGCCGGAGGGCCTGCACCGCTTCGTGGTCGGGCGGTCGGCCCCCGCGGACGGCCTCACCCTGGCCGATCTGCCCTGTGGCGATGACGTGTGGGTGATCTTCATCAACCGGGACGGGCAGCTGGTGCCGGCCCGGGCCGACACCCGGCTGGAGGCGGGCGACGAGGTGCTGGTCCTCACCGAGGGGGAGGAGACCCCGGGCCTGAACGAACTGTTCCGCAGTGGCGCCTGAACGGGTACCCGGTCACACTGGGGAGGTGACGGAGCGGGTCCGGAAAGCGGTCCGGGTCGAGGGGATCGTCCAGGGCGTGGGCTTCCGGCCGTTCGTGTACGGCCTGGCCACTGGGCTGAGCCTCGGCGGCCTGGTCGGCAACGACCCTGACGGGGTGTTCGCCGAGGTCGAGGGGACCGAGACCGCCGTCGGGCAGTTCCTGGACCGGCTGGCCCGGGACGCCCCGCCGCTGGCCCGGGTGGACCGGGTCCGGAGCTGGGGGCTGCCGCTGGCCGGTTCGGCCCGCTTCACCATCGTGGCCTCACGGCCCGGGGACCCCGGTGCCGCACGCCGGGCCCTGGTGTCGCCGGACACCGCGCCCTGCGCCGGCTGCCTGCGCGAGCTGGCCGACCCGGCCGACCGGCGGTTCGGCTACCCGTTCATCAACTGCACCAACTGCGGTCCCCGCTACACGATCGTGCGCGACGTGCCCTACGACCGGGCCCGGACCACGATGGATCCGTTCACCATGTGCGCCGCCTGCGCGGCCGAGTACCGCGATCCGGCCAACCGCCGGTTTCACGCGGAACCAGCCTGCTGTCCCGCCTGCGGGCCGACGCTGGCTCTGACCGGGCCCGATGGGGTCACACACCCGGGAGACCCGGTGACCCAGGCCGCCGGGCTGCTGCGGGAGGAGCAGGTTCTGGCGATCAAGGGGCTGGGCGGGTATCACCTGGCCGTCGACGCGACCTCGGACAAGGCTGCGGCGGCGCTGCGGGAGCGGAAGCACCGGGAGGATAAGCCGTTCGCGGTGATGGTGGCGGACGTGGCCGCGGCCCGCGCGCTGTGCGAGGTGGACGCGACGGCCGAGCGGCTGCTGACCAGCGCGCGGCGGCCAATCGTGCTGCTCCCCCGCCGCCTGGCTGAGGAGGCGGGGCCGGGCGGGCGGGTGGCCGAGGCGGTGGCGCCGGGGAACCGGCAGCTCGGGGTCATGCTGCCGTACACCCCGCTGCACCATCTGCTGCTGCGGGCGGTCGCTGGGCCCATCGTGCTGACCAGCGGGAACGTGTCCGACGAGCCCATTGCCTACCGGGATCGGGACGCGTATGAGCGGCTGAGCCCGATCGCGGATGCGTTCTTGACCCATGATCGGGCCATCCATATCCGGACCGATGACTCAGTGGCGCGCGGCTTCATTAAAAAGGAAATCGTGCTGCGGCGATCACGGGGGTACGTACCCGAGCCGGTGCGGGTGCAGGCCCGGTTCCGGCGGCCGGTGCTGGCCGTCGGGGCCGAGCTGAAGAACACGTTCTGCCTGGCCACGGGGGACCAGGTGATTATTTCCCAGCACATCGGGGACCTGGAGAACGCGGAGACGTTGCGCTCGTTCACCGAGGGCATCGAGCACCTCGGGCGCCTGTTTGCCATCGCGGCGGCCGTGGTGGCCCACGACCTGCACCCCGAGTACCTGTCGACCAAGTACGCCCTGGAGCGGGCCGACTCAGATGGGCCGGACGTGGACCTGGTCGGGGTCCAGCACCACCACGCGCACATCGCGTCCTGCCTGGCCGACAACGGCGAGGCCGGCCCGGTCATCGGGGTTGCGTTCGACGGCACCGGCTACGGCCCGGACGGCACCATCTGGGGCGGGGAGTTCCTGGTCGCGGAGCTGGCCACGTACGAACGGGTGGGGCACCTGGCGCCGGTACCGCTGCCGGGCGGCGCGGCCGCCATCCGGCAGCCGTGGCGGATGGCGGCGGCCTACCTGGACCGCGCCGGTGTCCCCCCGGAGTCGCTGGCCGTCACCGCCCGGCACGAGGACCAGTGGGCCGCCGTGACGTCCATGGCGCGCAAGGGGGTGAACGCGCCGCTGACGTCCAGTGCCGGGCGCCTGTTCGATGCGGTGTCGGCCCTGCTCGGGGTCAGGGACACGATCAACTACGAGGGTCAGGCCGCCGTCGAGCTGGAGCAGCTGGCCGATCCTTTTGAACGAGGCTCCTACCGCGCTGGCCGGTCCCCCGGCGAGCCGTTCCAGGTGGCCGGGGCCGACCTGGTGCACGCCGCCGCTGATGACCTCGCCCGCGGCGTAGCGCCTCCGGTGATCGCGGCCCGTTTCCACCACGGCGTGGCCGCCCTGATCGAGGAGGCCTGCGTGGCCGTCCGCGAGCAGCGCGGCCTGGACACCGTGGCCCTGTCCGGCGGGGTGTTCCAGAACCTGTTGCTGGTGACCGAGACCGTGACCCGGCTGGAGGCGCGCGGCTTCCGCGTCCTGACCCAGGCCCAGGTTCCATGCAACGACGGCGGCATCAGCCTGGGCCAGGCCGTGGTGGCGGCGGCCTGGGACGCCGGCCGCTAGCCGGGCCTGGGGTTAGACGGGCACCGCGCCGCCGGGGACCTTGCTGGCCAGCCAGTCGTACCAGGTGGGCAGGCCGAAGCCGGTGGTGGCGGACAGGTGGATCATCATGGCCTGGGGGCTGACCTGGCCGATGTAGTCGCCGAACGCGCTGATGTCGAAGTCCACGTACGGGCTGAGGTCGGTCTTGGTCACCACGACCAGGTCGGCGCTGCGGAACATCTGGGGGTACTTCAGCGGCTTGTCGGTGCCCTCGGTGACCGAAGCCAGCACGACGCGCGCGGCCTCGCCCAGGTCGAACAGGGCCGGGCAGACCAGGTTGCCGACGTTTTCGATGACCACGACCGAGCCGGGCGGCGGGTCCAGGGTGCGGAGCGCGCCGCCGACCATGGCCGCGTCGAGGTGGCAGCCCGCGCCGGTGTTGATCTGGACCACCTGGCAGCCCGCGGCGCGGATGCGGTCGGCGTCCAGCGCGGTCTCCTGGTCGCCCTCCACCACCGACAGCGTGAGCTGGCCGGCCAGGTCCCGGCCGGACCGTTCCAGCAGCGTGGTCTTGCCCGAGCCGGGTGAGCTCATCACGTTGACGGCCAGGATGCCGCGGTCGCGCAGCCAGGCCCGGTTGCCGGCGGCCAGGTCGTCGTTCTTGGCCAGGATCTTCTGCTCCAGCGTGATCTCTTCGCCGGGGCGGTGATCATGGGGGTGCCCGTGAGGCTCGTGAGTTTCGTGGGGTCCATGAGGCTCGTGGGACTCGTGAGCCTCCTGGGGGTCCAGGAGGGTGGAACAGCCGCACGTCGCGCACATGGTCAGGCCACCTTTACCGAGGTGATCAGGAGCTGCTGCCCGGAAACCACCCTCACGTTGGCGCTGCCGCAGGGGCAGAGCAGGATCCGGTTGTCTTCCGGTTCGAACGACTGGCCGCAGTCCACGCAGTCGCACTTGGCGCTGGGTTCGGAGATCTCCAGCTCGGCCCCGGCCAGCAAGGTGTCCTCGGTGGCCAGGCCGAAGCAGAACCGCAGCGCATCCGGCACCACGCCGGACAGCGCCCCGATCTCCACCCGGACCGACGTGATCCGCCGGCCCGGGAGCCGTTCGGTGACCCCGCTGATCAGGCCCTCGGCGATGGCCGCCTCGTGCACGGCGGTCAGCAGATCCGCGGCAGCGGGTCACCGACCAGCAGGTCGACGATGCGGGTGCCGCCGAACGCGGTCTTGAGGTGGACCAGGCCGGGCGGGCCGTCGGTGACGTGGCCGATGATCGACGCCTGGGTCCCGAGCGGGTGCGCCCGCAGCGCGGCCAGGGCCTCATCGGCCTGATCCCCGTCGACCACGGCGACCAGGCGGCCCTCGCAGGCCACGTACATGGGGTCGATGCCGAGCAGTTCGGCCGCGCCGCGGACCTCGGGCCGGACCGGGATGTCGTCTTCGCTGACCAGCACCCCGACGTCGGCCGACTTGGCGATCTCGTTGAGGATCGTGGCCACGCCGCCGCGGGTCGCGTCGCGCAGGGCCCGGACCCCGGGCGCGCGGTCGAGCAGCCCCGCCACCAGCCCGTTCAGCGGGGCGGTGTCGGACTGCAGGTCGGCTTCGATGTCCAGCTCACCACGGGCCAGCATGATCGTGACGCCGTGGTCGCCGATGGGGCCGGACACGATGATCGCGTCGCCCGGTTGCGCGTGCGCCACCCCCAGCGTGATGTCCCGCTCGAAGACGCCCACGCCGGCCGTGTTGATGTAGCAGCCGTCAGCCTTGCCGCGCTGGACGACCTTGGTGTCGCCGGTGACGATCTGGACCCCGGCCGCGGCCGCCGCGTCCCGCATCGATTCGGCGATCCGGTTCAGGTCGGCGACGGGGAAGCCCTCTTCGAGGATGAATCCGGCCGACAGGTACCGCGGCGTGGCCCCGCTCACGGCCAGGTCGTTGACCGTGCCGTTGATGGCCAGCTCGCCGATGTCACCGCCGGGGAAGAACAGCGGCGAGACCACGTAGGAGTCGGTGGTCAGCGCGACCCGGGCCGAGCCGACCTGGAGCGTGGCCGCGTCCTCCAGCGGTTCCAGCAGCGGGTTGCGGAAGGCGTCCAGGAACACCGCCTCGATCAGCGTGTGCGTGGCCTTGCCGCCGGCGCCGTGCGACATCGTTATGCGTTCCTCGCGCACTTTCGGCCGGCGCCGCCGGGCCTTGTCGATCCGGTCCAGGACCTGCTGCTCCCGGTCCGAGACCTGGCCTTCGCGTTGAGCGGGCTCGTCGTGTTCGTGATGCTCGTCGTGCTCGGCCAGGGCCTGCTCGATCCAGCCGCCGGGCTTCTGAGTAGTCACGGGCGGCTTCCTATGGTGACCTCGGCGACCCGGTTCCGGTTCATCCGGCCGTAGTTGTAGTAGGCGGCGCAGGCCCCCTCGGGCGAGACCATGCAGGTCCCGATCGGGGTTTCCGGGGTGCACGCGGTGCCGAACACCTTGCACTCCCACGGTTTGAGCACGCCCTTGAGCACCTCGCCGCACTGGCACGCCTTGGGGTCGGCGACCCGGACGCCGGGCACGTCGAACAGCAGCTCGGCGTCGAACTTGGCGTACTGCTCGCGGACGCTCAGGGCCGAGTGCGAGATGAAGCCCAGCCCGCGCCACTCGAAGTACGGGCGCAGCTGCATGGTCTCGCCGATGACCTTGAGCGCGACCGGGTTGCCGTCCCAGGGCACCACCCGGGCGTACTGGTTCTCGATCTCGGACCGGCCTTCGGACAGCTGGAGCATCAGCATGTAGATGGACTGCAGGATGTCCAGCGGCTCGAACCCGGCCACCACCACCGGCTTGCCGTAGTCGGCGGCGATGAACTCGTACGGCCGGCAGCCGATCACCGTGGACACGTGGCCGGGGCCGATGAAGCCGTCCAGCCGCAGGTCCGGGGAGTCCAGGATGGCCTTGATGGCGGGGATGATCGTGACGTGGTTGCAGAAGATGGAGAAGTTCTCCAGGCCTTCGGCGGCCGCCCGCATGATCGTCATCGCGGTGGACGGGGCGGTGGTCTCGAACCCGATGGCCATGAACACGACGCGCTTGTCCGGGTTGTTGCGGGCGATCTTGAGCGAGTCGAGCGGCGAGTACACCATCCGGATGTCGGTCCCGGCCGCCTTGGCGTCGAAGAACGAGCCCTGGCTGCCGGGGACCCGCATCATGTCGCCGAACGACGTCATGATCACGTCGTCCTGGGCGGCCAGGTGCATGGCGTCGTCGACCCGGCCCATCGGGATCACGCACACCGGGCAGCCGGGCCCGTGCACCAGCTGGACCGACTCGGGCAGGTAGTCCTCGAGGCCGTGTTTGTAGATGGTGTGGGTGTGGCCGCCGCACACCTCCATGAACTTGTACTGCCGGCCGGGCTCGCACAGCGCGGCGATCTTGGCGGACAGCGCGTGGGCCTTGTCCGCATCACGGAATTCATCGACGAACCGCATGGCCTGCCCCCTCTACTCGATCCGGGATTCTGCGAGCGCTTCCAGCTCGTCCGCGTAGGACTGGCCGATCCCCTCCAGGAACGACAGCGCGGCCGCGGCTTCGGCCTCGTCGATCTTCGACAGGGCGAAACCGACGTGGATCAGCACCCACTCGCCCGGCACGGGCGGGTCGTCGGCCAGCAGCCCGATGTTGATCACCCGCCGGACGCCGCTCACGTCGACGCGCGCCAGGTCCGGCTGCTCCAGGAGCTCGATCACCTCACCCGGTATGCCAAGGCACATACGACCATCCCCTCATTAATCTCAATCGTCGCTCCTGATGTGGCCGGCCCCGGTGTGCTCGCCCGCCAGGCGGGTGACCAGGGCGACGGCTTGGTCGATGGCCGCCGCGACCGGGGCGGACAGGCCCATTCCGGGTTCGGCCGACGCGGGCTCGCACGCGACGACCAGGATCCGGCCCGGCTCGGCCCCGAGCATGTCCAGCACGCCCAGCACCACCTCGGGCTGCATGCCGTGGCCGTTGAACAGCTGCGGGCCGCCGGCGGAGGCCAGGTCGGCCCGGTCCTCCGGCCGGATCTCGAGCACGGTCAGCGTGCCCGGGGTCTCGCCGCGCGGCGCGGCGTCGACCAGGATCGTGGTGTCGTAGCCGTGGTCGGCCAGGTCGTAGGCCAGGTGCATGCCGCTGGTGCCGTAGTCGCCGACCTGGACCCCGTCCGGCAGGTCGCCCTGCTGGCTGGCCGCGGTCAGGCGGCGGGCCACTTCGACCCCGAAGCCGTCGTCGCCCAGGAAGATATTGCCGACCCCGGCGACCAGGACCCGGGGGGCCGGCTCGCCCGGGCTACCCGGCCCGGCCGACCCGCCCGGGCCGCTCATGACGAGCCCTCCGATCGGGCCTGCCGAACGGCGGTCGCGGTCAGCTCCCACAGCACGTGGTACGTCGTGGTCTGGGCCTCCTGGATGCGGTGCACCGAGGATGACGGCGCGACGAACAGGTAGTCGATGCTGTCCAGTTCGGCCATCTTGCCGCCGTCGTAGCCGGCCAGCCCGACGGTGAGCATGCCGCGGCGCGCGGCCTCGTCGAAGGCGCGGACCAGGTTGGCCGAGTTCCCGCTGGTGGACAGGCCGACCGCGATGTCATTCTTGGTGCCGAACGCGCCCAGCTGGCGGGCGAACACCACCTCGACGCCGACGTCGTTGGCCAGCGCGGTGAGCACCGACGTGTCGCTGGCCAGGCTGAACGCGGGCAGCGGCGGCCAATCCCGGCCGGGGTTGTCGCGGCCAGCGTCGTCCTCGCCTGCGTTGTCGCGGCCGGGGTTGAGGAACAAGGTCGCGAGCTGCTGGGCGTCGGTGGCGCTGCCGCCGTTGCCAAACGCGAACAGCCGTCCCCCGGCCGCGAACCGGGCGGCAGCCTCGGCGGCGCACTCGGCCAGCCGGCCGGCGTCGCGCTGGGCCACGGCCTGGCGCAGCTCGGCGATCTCGGCGACCTTGGCCACGGTGGAGGCCCGGACCTGGTCCAGCACCGCGGCGGTGTTGGCGGCCCGAGCGGTGGCACTGTCGGTGGTGCCGGCGTAGAGGAAGGGGTAGAGCGACTCGATTCCGCCCGCGGCCTTACCCGAGGTCTCGCCGGCGTCCTGGCCGGGGGGCGGCGTCATCGGGGGCCCACCACGGCGATGGCTTCCTTGGCGTGCACGAGGATCGTGTCGCCCGGGCCGGCCTGGACCAGGGCCACGCTGACCTCTTCTTCACCCTGCCCGGTGTCGACCATGGCCAGGCCGTCGGCCAGCAGCCGGACCACCGTGACCTCGACCGCCGTGTCCGAGCAGGTGATGCAGACCTCACCGTCGCACTCCGGGACCGTCACGCGATCACCTCCGGGTCCAGTACGCCGGGCTGCTCGAAGAACACGTGCACCAGCTCCCACAGCACGTGATAGGTCGTGACCTGCAGTTCCTTGACGATGCGGGGGTCGTCGGCCGGGGCCGTCAGCACGTGCTCGGCGACCTGGCCGCGGGCGATCGCCCCGCCGTCCCGGCCCGCCAGGGCCACGGTCAGCAGGCCGCGCTGCCGGGCCACCTCCAGCCCGGCCCGCACGCTGTCATTGTTGCCGTCGGCGGAGATGCCGAGCGCGATGTCCTCCGGCGCGGCCAGGTAGCGGAGCTGGTGGGCGAAGATCCCGGCCATCCCGTCCTGCTCGGCCACCCCGGTCACCGTGGCCACGTCGGCGGTGAGCGAGATGGCGGGCAGCGCGCGCTTGCCCACGATGACCGGGTGCACGAACTCCACCGCCACGTGCTGGGCGTCGGCCGCGGCCCCGCCGGTACCGAACACGATCAGCTTGCCGCCGCGGTGGAAGCGAAGGGCCATGGCGTGGCAGGCGTCGGCGATGGCCGTGGCCTGCTCGGCCAGCTGGCCCGACGGGGCGGTCCGCAGCGCGAACAGGCCTGCCGGGTCGGCTGGGCTTACCGGGCCGGTCATGACGTGCGGCCCGGGGAGGCGGGCAAGGTCACGGTGACCTCGACATCGACGGCGTCGCGCAGTTTCAGGGCCCCGAACATGCCCGAGTAGGGCTTGATCCCGAACTGGGACTGGACCACGGTCGCGGTGGCCCGGTACTGGCCGTCCCCGGTCTTGCTGACCTCGAGCCGGAGCGGCTGGCTCTGGCCGTGCAGCGTCAGCGTGCCGTCGATGACCCCGCCGCCGGCGTCGCCCCGGGTGAAGCCGGTGGCGGCGTAGGACGCCTCGGGGTAGTGGCCCGTGTCGAGCTGCTTGCGGGCCTGGCCGGTGATGTCACGGCGGTCGCGGTCGCTGAGCGGCTTGATCCCGCCGCGCCCCTCCCGGATGTCCAGAGAGGTCAGGTCGATGGTGGCGTCCAGAGCGCCCGGGGCACTCTCGGCGGGATCGTCGAGTTCGCCGCTCCAGCGGGTGACATCGATGGTCAGATCATGACCGGCCTGAGCCGCCAGCCCGCTGCGGTATGTACGCAGCGTGAGCCGGCCGATTCCGGGCCGAGTTGATGGCGCCCGCCATTAGCCGCCATGGCAGCACCGTAGGACACATGTGAGGCAACGTCCAGTGCCCATTAAGACAGTTTTGGCGGTTAGTGGACAGCGAAAAAAAATCGCCGGCGCCGAGATAAATATTTCCCCGAGGGAACGCGCGGGCCGGTCATTGCAGCGGAATCTCGCCGAACACTTCCTGGATACGCCGCAGATCACGGAGGCGTGGCTCGGTCGCGCCACCCACCCAGCGGCTGACCGTCTTGACCGAGACCCCGAGCAGCCGGGCCGCGGCCTCCTGGGTCAAGCCCTCCCGGCGCAGCGCCACCGACATCCAGTCGGCGAAGTTGCCGGGCTGCCCGTCCTGGCCCAGCCGCACGAAGGACGCCCCGGGCGCGGACAGCGCCGCCTGCTCCGGAGAAGTCCTGGAAACCGGGGCCCCAGTGCCGTTTTCGGCCGGGCCGCCGGAGGGGCGGGAGTCGGCGGGCGGCAATCCGGTGGCCTGAAGCTCGGAGTGCAGCACGTCCACCTCGACGTGCTCGGGGAAGATCCGGAACGCCACCTGGATCGACCCGGACGGCCCGGCCGCATCGAGCAGGGCACGGAAGACCGTCTCCCCGACCTCCCGGTTTCCCTCTTCGGTCAAGGGTGACTCGGCCAGGCAGCGGCGGACGAAATCGCGGATGTCGGGAATCGACGAAGGACGAGCGGGAAATACCTGGAAGAGAACCACGACAGGCATGACCTCGATCGGGTCCTGCGAAGGACCATAAACGGGTTCTGCCACCGGATCTCTCCTCAAAGCCATCCGCAGCACAGCATGGTGCACGTTTGGGCTTAGGCAAGGCTATTCGATTCGAGCCTTCGGACAAAGGGCGGATGACGTCTGTGCGCGCACGAGTGCCTCCGGTGCGTGGGCAGAGTCAGACATCGTAACAACAGTTGACCGGGCCGGTCTGGACACTTGTGTCCGGGCGGTCACGCTTAGATCTTGTGGCGTAGGTTACACCGGGTCTAACATTGCGATGTCTGTGCACCACGAAGGGTGTTCGGGCACACGAAGGCGGGTTCGCCATGGTCATCAGCGCTGATGTCCCCGGACGCACAAGTTTTTCGTGCCCTGGGGGGGATGCGTGAACGTGGTCAGCCTGTTCTGGGACGGCCCGCGGGCGGGCCACTCGTTAAACCGGCGGGGGGCGCGCATGCGACCCGGAGGCCAGTATTCGACCAGCGAGGAGGTGGCCTCCTCATGGCCACAGACACCACAAAGGCTAACGACGCGGGCCAGGCGGAGCCGGCCGAGCCGGTGCTGCACATCCTCTGGATGAATGGCGGGCTCAGCTGCGACGGGGACTCGGTGGCCCTGACCGCGGCGACCCAGCCCAGCATCGAGGAAATCGTGATGGGCGCGCTGCCGGGGCTGCCCCAGGTCGCGGTGCACTGGCCGCTGATCGACTTCGAGTGCGGGCCCGAGCAGGGCGCGGACAACTTCATCGAGTGGTGGCACAAGGCCGACCGCGGCGAACTGGACCCGTTCGTGCTGGTCGTCGAAGGCTCGATCCCGAACGAGGCGATCAAGTCCGAGGGGTACTGGTGCGGGTTCGGCAACAACCCGGACACCGGGCAGCCGATGACGACCAGCGAGTGGCTGGACCGGCTGGCGCCCAAGGCGACCGGGATCCTGGCCGTCGGGACCTGCGCCACCTACGGCGGCATCCACGCCATGGCGGGCAACCCGACCGGGGCCATGGGCGTGCCGGACTACCTGGGCTGGGACTGGCGGTCCAAGGCCGGCCTGCCGATCGTGTGCGTGCCGGGCTGCCCGATCCACCCGGACAACCTGTCCGAGACCATCCTCTACCTGCTGTACCAGGTGGCCGGGTCGGCGCCGATGATCCCGCTGGACGAGGCGCTGCGGCCGGCCTGGCTGTTCGGCGCGACCGTGCACGAGGGCTGCGACCGGGCCGGCTACTACGAGCAGGGTGATTTCGCGGCCGAGTACGGCTCACCCAAGTGCCTGGTCAAGCTGGGCTGCTGGGGGCCGGTGGTCAAGTGCAACGTGCCCAAGCGCGGCTGGATCAACGGCGTCGGCGGCTGCCCGAACGTGGGTGGCATCTGCATCGCCTGCACGATGCCGGGCTTCCCGGACAAGTTCATGCCGTTCATGGACGAGCCGCCGGGCTCGAAGGTGTCGACCACCGCGAGCAGCATGTACGGGACCGTGATCCGCGCCCTGCGCGGCTTCACCGCCAAGACGGCGGACGAGGAGCCGAAGTGGCGCAAGAAGAGTTCCGAGTTGCTGACCGGCTACAAGCAGACCTGGTGACCTGGTGACGAGCGATAGGGAGCAGCGATGACAACGACCGATGACCCCAACGTCGTCGAAATGTCGTGGGACCCGATCACCCGGATCGTGGGCAGCCTGGGCATCTACACCAAGATCGACTTCAAGCAGAAGAAGGTCATCGAGTGCCACAGCACCTCGTCGATCTTCCGCGGCTACAGCATCTTCATGAAGGGCAAGGACCCGCGGGACGCGCACTTCATCACCAGCCGCATCTGCGGCATCTGCGGTGACAACCACGCGACCTGCTCGGTCTACAACCAGAACATGGCCTACGGGGTCCGGCCGCCGCACCTGGGCGAGTGGATCATCAACCTGGGCGAGTCGGCCGAGTACATGTTCGACCACAACATCTTCCAGGAGAACCTGGTCGGGGTGGACTTCTGCGCCAAGATGGTCGGCGAGACCAACCCCGGCGTGCTGGAGATGGCCAACCACACCGAGGCACCGCACGCGGCCGAGCACGGCTACAAGTACATCGGCGACATCATGCGGTCGCTGAACCCGCTGGAAGGCGAGTTCTACCGCGAGGCGCTGCAGGTCAGCCGGTCCACCCGGGAGATGTTCTGCCTGATGGAGGGGCGCCACGTGCACCCGTCCACGCTGTACCCGGGCGGCGTCGGCACCACCGCGACCGTGCAGCTGTTCACCGACTACCTGACCCGGCTGATGCGCTACGTCGAGTTCATGAAGCGCGTCGTCCCCATGCACGACGACCTGTTCGACTTCTTCTACGAGGCGCTGCCCGGGTACGAAGAGGTCGGCCGGCGCCGGGCGGACATGGTCTGCTGGGGCAGCCTGAACGACCCGGAGTACTGCGACTTCAAGTACGAGAACATGAGCAACTGGGGCCGGAAGATGTTCGTCACCCCGGGCGTCATCCGGGACGGCCAGCTGCTCACCAACGACCTGGTCGACATCAACCTGGGCATCCGCATCCTGCTGGGCAGCTCGTACTACGAGGACTGGGCCGGCCAGGAGAAGTTCGTGACGCACGACCCGCTGGGCAACCCGGTGGACGAGCGGCACCCGTGGAACCAGCACACGATCCCGCGGCCGCAGAAACGGGACTTCGACGACAAGTACAGCTGGGTCATGTCACCCCGCTGGTTCGACGGCAAGGACTACCTGGCCGCGGACACCGGCGGCGGCCCGATCGCCCGGCTGTGGGCCACGGCCCAGGGCAACCTGGTCGACTTCGGCTACGTCAAGTCCACCGGCCACAGCGTGCTCATCAACCTGCCGCGCAGCGCGACCAGGCCCGAGGCCACGTTCGAGTGGAAGATCCCGGTCGATAAGCAGGGCGCGCCGCTGTCCAACGCCATCGAGCGGGACCGGGCCCGGACCTACTTCCAGGCCTACTCGGCCGCCTGCGCGCTGCACTTCGTGGAGAAGGCGCTGGGCGAGATCCGGGCCGGGCGGACCAAGACCTGGGAGCCGTTCACCGTGCCGGAAGAGGCCAACAGCTGCGGCTTCACCGAGGCGGTCCGGGGCGTGCTGTCGCATCACATGGTGATCAGGAAGGGCAAGATCGCCAACTACCACCCGTACCCGCCGACCCCCTGGAACGCCAGCGTGCGCGACAGCTACGGCACGCCCGGCCCGTACGAGGACGCGGTGCAGAACACGCCGATCTTCGAGGAGAACACGCCGGACAACTTCAAGGGGATCGACATCATGCGCGCGGTGCGCAGCTTCGACCCGTGCCTGCCGTGCGGGGTGCACATGTACCTCGGCAACGGCAAGACGCTGGAGAAGGTGCACTCGCCGATGGGGGTCACCCTGTCCACCTGATCGCCGTCCACGTGATGAGCCACCGCGCTACAGAAGGAGCGGCATGACCCGCGTGCAACAGGTCGGCGACCAGATCGAGGAACTGCTGGGCCGGCTGAGGCGCCAGCGGTCAGGGCGCGGCCGCCGAGGAACTGGTCCGCCTGCTGGTCAGCCTGTACGGGGACGGCCTGGCGCACATCATGGCCGTGGTGGCCGACGATGAGCTGGCCGCGGACGGCGCCACCCGCGCGGCCATGGCGGCCACGCTGGACCGGCTGATCAATGATCCGCTGGTGGAAAACCTGCTGCTGCTGCACGGGCTGCACCCGCTGGACGTCGACGCCCGCATCCAGCGGGCGCTGGACCAGGTGCGGCCCTACCTGGGCTCACACGCCGGCGGCGTGCACTACGTCGGGGTCAGCGAGGGGGTGGCCCGGCTGCGGCTGGAAGGCAACTGCGACGGCTGCCCGTCCTCGGCGGTCACCGTGCAGCTGGCCATCGAGGGCGCGGTGCAGGACGCCGCCCCCGAGGTGACCGAGGTCGTGGTGGAGGGCGTGACCGAGGCGCCGGCGCCCCCGGGCCCGGTGCTGCTGCAGATCGGCCCGCGGCCGGACGCGGTGGCGCTGGCCGACGCGGGCCCGGACGCGGCCGGCGGCGGCTGGGTCTTGCTGCCCGAGATCGGGCCGCCGAGCGCCCGGCCCGTCACCACCGCCGCGGGCGACCTGCCGATCGTGCTCTGCTCGGTCCGCGGGACGCTGTACGCCTACCGGGACGGGTGCGCGGCCTGCGGCTCGGGCCTGGGCGATGGCCGGCTCGATCGCGAGGTGCTGACCTGTCCCTGCGGCGCGGTCTACGACGTCAGCCGGGCCGGCCGCGGGCTGAGCGACACCACCGTGCATCTGAACCCGCTGCCGCTGGTCACCGACAGCCAGGGCATCAGGGTGGCGGTGCCGGCGGCGGTCGCGCAGGGTCAGTCGTGACCGGACGGGCGACCGGGCGGGGTGGCCTCGGCCGCTTCGTGCCGGGAGCACCGGCCACTCCCCCGCCTGCGCCTCGCGTTCCTGTTCCGCTGCCTGATCCTGTTTTTGATCCCGTTTCCGTCCCCGTTTCTGTTCCAGTTCCTGGGCGGGCCCCGCTGCCGTCCGATTCGCAGATGCCCGCCTCCTTCGCGGCCAGCGAGGTGGCGGCGGAGAAGTGCGAGATGTGCGCGGAGGTGGTTCCGGCCGACCACGCTCACGTGGCCGATCTGGAGAACTCCTCCCTGCTGTGCGCCTGCCGCGCCTGTTACCTGCTCTTCACTCAGTCCCAGGCCGGGCGGGGCCGGTACCGGGCGGTACCGGACCGGTACCTGGCCGATTCGGAGCACCCGCTGTCGCCGTA
The DNA here is from genome assembly GCA_963833835.1 of uncultured Actinomycetes bacterium. Taxonomy (GTDB): domain Bacteria; phylum Actinomycetota; class Actinomycetes; order Streptosporangiales; family Streptosporangiaceae; genus Bog-532. The sequence goes on along the minus strand of CAWHZI010000016.1, from coordinate 711,617 downwards.
TGAGTGGGAGGAACTGGAGATCCCGGTCGGGCTGGCCTTCTTCCTGCGCAGTTCACAGGTGGGCGAGGTGGCCGGGTTCTACCCCAGCCCGGCGGGCGCGACCGAGTGCCGGCTGGACCTGGCCGCGTGGGCCCGGCTGGCCGACGGCCACCCGCTGCTGACCGCCATGGATGACGACGTGGAGGCGGTCCTGATCACCAAGAGGGACGCCGGCATCGAGCATTTCCTGGTGCCGATCGATGCCTGTTATGAATTGGCCGGACGGATGCGGCTGACCTGGCGCGGTTTTGATGGCGGCAGCGAGGCCCGGGGCAGCATCGACGAGTTTCTCGACACGGTCCGGACCCGGGCCCGGCCGCTGGCCGGGGAGGCCTGACGTGGCCGACCTGACCTTCGACTGCGTCGGGGCGCAGGCCGAACGGTACGCGGTCCTGCCCTCGATGACGCTGATGCTGCGGATCAGCGAGACCAGCGGGCAGCGGATCGACGCCATCGCGCTGCGCTGCCAGATCCGCATCGAGCCGGCCCGGCGGCGCTACTCCCCGGCCGAGGAGGCCCGGCTCAAGGACCTGTTCGGTGACACCATGCGCTGGGCCGACACGCTCAAGCCGATGCAGTTCACCAACGTCTCGACCATGATCAGCAGCTTCTCCGGCCACACCGAGGTGCAATTGCCGGTCAACTTCAGCTACGACCTGGAGATTGGCTCCGGCCGGTACTTCGCCAGCCTGGAGGCCGGTGAGATCCCGCTGCTGCTGCTGTTCAGCGGGACGATCTTCTCGGTGGTGGACGGGAAGATGCAGGTCCAGCAGGTCCCGTGGAGCAAGGAGGCGGCCTACCGGCTGCCGGTCAGCGTCTGGCGGGAAGCGGTTGACGTGCACTTCCCGAACATGGCCTGGATCACCATGAGCCGGGAGACGCTCAGCGGCCTGGAGCGGTTCAAGACCGACCGCGCCCTGCCGACCTGGGACGCGACGCTGACCACGCTGCTCGGCGAGGCCGCCGATGCGCCGGGTGGCTCGGAGGCGGCGGGGAGCCAGCCGTGACGCTCAGCTCACCGCACGCAGCCCAGGCGCTGACCGTAGCCGACGCGATCCTGTACGAGGGCTACCTGCTGTACCCGTACCGGCAGTCGTCGCGGAAGAATCAGGCCCGGTTCCAGTTCGGGGTGCTGATGCCGCCGGCGTACGCGGCGGTCGATGATTGCGAGCCGTCCGCCTCCCAGACCGAGTGCCTGGCCGAGGCGCGCGATGACGCGCGGGTGCAGATCCTGGTCCGGTTCCTGCACGTCCAGCGGCGCAGCGTGCAACGGGCCCCGGCGCATCCGGCGGGTGGGCCGCAGGACGCCACCGAATGGACCGACGTGCCCACGCTGACCGTGGACGGTACCGAGTACACCCGGTTCACCGAGGCTACCGAGCGGGAAGAGCATGCCGAGCTGACCGTGGCCGACCTGACTCGGCTGGCCGAGGGTGGGTCGGCCAGGCCGGGAGTGGAGATCCCGTTCCACATCGACGCGGGCGAATCGGCCGACGACCTGGCCGACTCCGGCGGCACGCTGGCGGGCCGGCTGGTGCACCGGTGGGACGGCCTGGACGGGGTGCTGCGGGTGCGGGCCGAACGGGTGGCCGGCCCGTTCCAGGCGCTGCGACTGCGGCTGCGGGTCGAAAACCACACCCAGCCCGACATCGCGCTGGGCAACCGGGAAGACGGGCTGCGCTACGCCCTGGTCGCGGCGCACGCGCTGATCGGGGTGCCGGGTGGGTCGTTCATCTCGATGACCGACCCACCGGAGTGGGCGTCGGCCGAGGTTGCGGCCTGCCATAACGAAGGCACCTGGCCGGTGCTAGGCGGCCCGGCGGACTGCCAGGACCTGATGCTGTCCTCCCCGGTCATCCTGTACGACCACCCGGAGATCGCCCCGGAGAGCGCCGGTGACCTGTTCGACGCGACCGAGATCGACGAGATCCTCACGCTGCGGACGCTGGCCCTGACCGACGAAGAAAAGCGTGAGGCCCGGGCCACCGACCCGCGCGCCGCCGACCTGATCGACCGGCTGGACGGCTTGCCGCCGGAAATGATGGAGAAGCTGCACGGGGCGATCCGGTACCTGGAGCCCCGGTCGGGTCCGGCCCGGACGCCGGACGAGACGTCAGGGCCTTCTGAGCAAGCCGGGCCTGCTGGGGCGGCAGGACCGCCGGGGGCGGTGATGGCGTCGGGGCCGTTCCCCGCAGCCCCGGCGGCCGATGAGGTGCCGGTGTTCCACACCCCGGACGTGCCCTGGTGGGACCCGGGCTCGGACAGCTCGGTGTCCCCCGAGACCGACGAGGTCCTGATCGGGGGCGTTTCCGTAGGCCGCGGCAGCAAGGTCCGGATGCGTCCGGGTGCCCGCCGCGCCGATGCCCAGGACTTGTTCCTGGTGGGCCGGGAAGCCCAGGTCGAGGCGGTGCTGTTCGACGTGGACGGGCAGGTCCACGTGGCGGTCACCCCGGTCGCCGACCCCATGGCGGACCTGCAGCGCGCTCAGGGCCGGTTTCTCTACTTCGCGCCGGACGAACTCGAGCCGATCGGTACCGCAGGGGGACCGGGGCAGGAGGAACAGAAATGATCGGCAAGATCTGTACAGGTCTGCTGGTGGCGGTACTCGCCGTAACCCTGGCGGCGGTCATCGTCTCGATCCCCGACATCAAGCGCTACCTGAAACTACGCGCGATGTAGTCGCCTGAGCCGGCAGCAACAGGGTGAGAACGGCGCCGACACCGAGCAGGACCGCGGCGGCCAGGGCGGTGACGGCCAGGCCATGCGCGGCGGAGTGGCCGGTGGCGGCTTGGCCAGTGGCGGCGTCGCTGGCGGCGGGGTGGCTGGTGGCGGCGTAGAGCGTGGCCAAGGCCGCGACGCCGATCGAGCCCGCCAGTTGCTGGATGGCGCCGAGCGAACCGGACGCGCTGCCGGTCTCGGCCGGGGTGACCCCGGCCACGATGGTGGCGAACAGCGGGGCAATGGTCCCGCCGAGCCCGAAGCCCAGCGCCAGCACCGGCCCGGCCAGCATGAGGCCGGTGGGGCCGGTGGGGCCGGAGAGGTTGATAGGCCCGCTGGGGCCGTTCGGCTGGGCGCCGAGGAAGCTGATGCAGGCCAGAGCGACCAGGCCGGCCAGGGCCACGGCCAGGTTGACCTGGATGGTGGCCCGGCCGCCGAGCCGGGGGGCGAGGCGCATGGCCACCAGGGCGCCGGCGACGTTACCGGCCGCGACGGGGGTCAGCATCAGCCCGGCGCCGAGAGCGCTGTAGCCCAGGCCGTACTGGGCGTAGAAGGACAGCACCAGCATGATCCCGGCGGTGGCGGCGAAGAAAGCGAGCGCGACGGCGGCACCGGCCAGGTAGCCGCGGCGGCGCAGCAAGGTGGGCTCGATAAGAGGGACAGAGCTCCGCCGCTCGTGCCGGGCGAACCACCCCAGACCGGCCAGGCCCGCCGCGACGAGGGCGAACGTCCACCACGGCCAGCCCCGCTCCCGGCCCTGGATCAGCGGGTAGATCAGGGCGAAGGTGGCCGCGCCGATGATGAGCACCCCGCGGCCGTCCAGGCGGCGCAGGGTCGCAGGACCGTCGGCGGGCAGGTAGCGGAGGCCGCCGGCCACGGCCCCCGCCCCGAGGACCAGGTTGATGAGGAAGATGAGCCGCCAGCCCGCGCCCCACAGGTCCCAGCGGATCAGCGCCCCGGCCACCAGCGGGCCGGCCACCGCGGCCAGGCTGAGGACGGGTGCGTAGGCACTGAACGCCTTGCCGATCTCTCGCTCAGAAAACGCGGCGGTGAGCAGCCCGATCCCCTGGGGCAGCAGGACCGCACCGAACACGCCCTGCACCACCCGGGCCCCGATCAGCATCCCGGGGCTCACCGACAGCCCGCAGGCCAGGGACGCGACGGTGAACCCGGCCGCCCCGACCAGGAACATGCGCCGCGGACCGTAGCGGTCACCGAGGCGGCCGCCGGTGATCAGCAGCACGGCGAAGGCGAGAGTGTAGGCGGCCGAGAGCCACTGGACCAGGCCGATGCCCCCGCCCAGGGAACGGCGCACCGAGGGGCCGGCCACGTTGACCGTGGTGGTGTCCAGGATGTCCATGGCCTCGGCGCTCAGCACCACAGCCAGCACCCACCAGCGCCACCGGTAATCCGTCACAGGCTCCCGGGCGGTCTCAACAGCCACCGGAATTCCTCCCGCCTTCTGGCGCGCTGGTCTCGCGCACCGGATTCTCGGCACGGTAACGAACGTCGTTCGTCTAGAGAACAGTGTACGTTAGGAACCAATGTACGTCGGCCGCATAGGATCGGGCCATGAGCGTTCGCGAGCCGGTGAGCCGGCGGGGCGGCCCCATCCGCCCCGCGCTCAGCCGCACCGCCATCGTCGAGGCGGCCCTGGCCGTGGCCGACCGGCAGGGCCTGGACGCGGTGAGCATGCGCCGGGTGGCCGACGAACTCGAGACCGGGGCGTCCGCCCTCTACGTCTACATCCAGAACCGGGACGACCTGCTGGATGCCATGTTCGACCACGCCATGGCGGCCGTGGCCGAAGCCAACCTGCCCGAGGGCGACTGGCGGGAGCGCCTGACCTCGCTGCTCCTAAAGTCCATCAGCACGGCCAGCGGCCACGGCGGCCTGGCCCGGGTCGCGCTCACCGCCGTCCCGTCCGGGCCAAACGCGATCGCGGTAACCGAACGAGTCCATGCCCTCCTGGCCGAAGGCGGCCTCGGCGAGGCCACCATCCCGGCCGCCCTCGACCTGCTCGGCCTGTTCGTCACCGGCGCCGCCCTGGACCGGGTGCCGACGGTCAACTCCGAAGCCCATCGCCAGCGTCTGCGCTGGGAGATCGACGTCATCCTCACCGGGCTCATCGCCGCCGGCCCGCCTGGCCCCTGATCGTCAGGCGGCGCGGCAGGGCGGGCTGTGGCTGTGCAGGGTGCGCCCGTCGGGGCTGACGGCGGTGGTCGTGCCGTCGGCGTGGCAGGTAAGCGTCCAGGCCCAGCGATGGATGACGGTCAGGTGGTGGAACCGGCACAGCAGGGCCAGGTTGCCCAGGCTGGTGGGGCCGCCGTCGGCTCGGCGTGTCAGGTGATGGATCTGGCAGACCGCGGGTGGCTGGGTGCAGCCGGGGAACTGGCAGTGCTGGTCGCGCAGGGTCACGGCCCGTCTCAGGTGCGGCGGGATGATCGGGGTGGGGGTGCCGAGGTCCAGGGGCTGGCTGCGCCCGGTGAAGGGGCGGCCCAGGGTGCGGGTGCGGAGCTGGGCGGCCAGGCCGGCCGGGCCGGACAGGAGGCCGGTGGCGTGCTGGATCACCAGCTGACGCAGGCGCTCGCTGACCTCGGGGGTGAGGAGGTCGGCGGGGCTGGTGGGGCTGGCGCGGCCAGTTGAACCGGCGGTTCCGGGTGGGTGACTCGGGTCCGGGCGGGTGGCCGGGGCTGGGCCGGTGGCCGGGGGTCGCTGGATCGGTGTCGGCCGCGGGACAGGTGGGGCTGGCGCGACCGGTGGGGCCGACTGGGCGTGGAGGGTGGCCGAGACCGCGGGGGTGGCCGGGGCTTGCCGGGTCATCGCCGGCCGCGGGACCGGTAGGGCTGGCCGGGGCGGCGGGGCTCGGTGAGCCGCAGGAGTGCGCGGGACCCGCGGGGCTGAGCCAGGACGGGGACGCCGACGGGCCACCGGCTGCGGACGAGCCGGGCTGGGCTGGGCGGCTGCGTGCTGATGGTGCCGAATTCTCTCGGTCCGGGCTGGGCGGGGCCGGCAGGTCGCCTGGCGGGGTGTGGGCCTGGGCCCAGGGCGGGAGGGCCAGGGAGATCACGTCGTCCAGCAGGGACCAGTCGACGTGGCTGGTGATCACCGGGATGACGGTCGCGTCGCAGGCGGCGGCGTCGAGGTCCGGGCCGGCCGGGCACCAGGCGCCAGGGCCGGCGGCGGTGCGGGCCAGGGACCAGCGGGACTCCAGCCGGGAACCACCCGCAGCCGACCCCGCGGCGGCCAGGGACGGCAGGTCCACGTGGGCGTACAGGTGCAGGGGCTGGCCGTCGCGGCCGGGCACCAGATTCGCGGCGATCAGCCGGTGGCAGGCCTCCTCCAGCGCATCGTGGTGCCGCTGGGTCAGGCTCCGGGTGTCCTCTGGGCCCGCCTTATCCCCCAGCGCCTCGAGGACGGCGGTCAGCGCCGCGGCGCAGCCTGGCGTCAGGTCTCCGGTCAGCCGTCCGGCCCCAGCCAGCGTCGTCTCCAGCCACAAGGCCCGGTCGCCGAAACCGCCGTCGTCGCTATCGGGAACGGCTGACCGCTCGATCATCTCGGCGGCCAGCAGGGCCAGGTCCGACAGGTCAGCGCCTCCGGCAGCGGCCGCCAGCAGGATCGCGTCGGCGTCCTGGATGAGGCCGGATGGCAGCCGATCGGTCCAGGCACAGATCTCCCGGCCCCACGAGGCGGTGATGGCCGCAGCGGCCAGTGCGGCCGCGACCAGCGGATGAGCCTGCAGGCGCCGCATCCAGGCCATCGTCCCGGCTGCGGCACCCTGGGTGATCCGGGTGAACGCTCGCAGCCACGGCTTAGGGCCGAACTGGCCATCGGCCTCATAGCCATGCCCGGTGGAGAACGCGGCCAGTACCGCGGACCGCGCGGCGGTCAGGCGCGCCTCGGCCTGCTCCAGGCCGGTCAGGACCTCAGCCTGGGCGTCGACCGACAGCTGCGCCGCCTCGCAGGTGGCCAGGAGAGACAACCCGGCCTGGGTCATGGCCAGCGCGTCGGCCGCGTCTAACGGTTGGGCGCTCATCCGGGTCACCTCCCTGATTCGATCGCTAGTTCGATAATAGAGGGAGGGTCCGACAAAACCGGCGTGGACGCCGGACGGCCAGCTGGATGATCGGCGGAAGACGGATGCCGGGCGCGAGCAGAGGGGCCAGGCGCGGCTGGCGTGGGCGGCGCGGCCCGCGGGGGGAGCGGAAGGGAGAGAGAGGGATGGGTGCGGGCGGGGGGACTTGAACCCCCACGGTGTTTCCACCACCAGGACCTAAACCTGGCGCGTATGCCATTTCGCCACGCCCGCCGGGGTGGGGCTACTGGGGGAGGAGGTCTCGCAAGAGGCGTTCGACGTGGCCGGTGGCCTTGACGCCGTACTGGGCCTGGGCCACCTTGCCGTCAGCGTCGATCACGAACGTGGAGCGGATGACGCCCACGCTCTTCTTGCCGTACATCATCTTCTCGCCGTAGGCGCCGTAGGCCTCTTCGACCGCGTGGTCCGGGTCGGACAGCAGCGGGAAGGTGAGCTTCTCCTTGTCGCGGAACTTGGCCAGCTTCTCCGGCTTGTCCGGGGAGATGCCCAGCACCGCGGTGTCGGCGCCGGCCAGGTCGGGCTGGCGGTCACGGAAGTCGCAGGCTTCCTTGGTGCAGCCGGGCGTCATGGCGGCCGGGTAGAAGTAGACGATGACCTGCCGGCCGCGGTAAGAGGACAGGCTGACCGGGTTGCCGTCGGCGTCCGGCAGGGTGAAATCCGGCGCCTGGTCGCCTGGGGTCAGCCGCTGCTCGCTCACGTGCACTCCCTGGGATCTCACCGGCCCTGCCATCTCATGGGCCGTGCTGCTCTAACGTTATCGCTCCCGGCTCGCCGGGGCGGCCAGGCCGTTCGGCCCGGGACGGGCGAGATTGTTTGATATAGATGCTCCGGGTATGGAAGGCGCCGCAACGTTGGAAACGCGCCGGAACGTGACACAGGCCTGGAGGTTACGCATGATGCCGCAGCAACGGGGGACGTCGCGGAAGGCTTGCTGGGGAGCCATCGCGGTTACGGCCGGGGCGCTGGCGGTGGCGGGATGTTCGGCGGCGGGGCACGCCGCGGGCTCCGCGAGTACTGCGTCGTCTGGGGCCAAGGTGAGCTCTGGGGCCAGCGCGTCGTCCGGGACTGGCGCGACGGCGGGCTCGGGCGGAGGCGGGTCGGTCAGTGCGGCCGGGGCCATCCGGCAGGCGGCCCAGCAGGCCGGGAAGGCGACCTCGTTCGCGGCCGACGTGAACGTGCAGACCACCGGGACGGCCAGCACCACGATCTCCGGCACGCTGAAGCAGCAGACCGGGGCGAACCCGCTGGCCGTGGCCGACTTCGGGTCGGTCACCGTGCAGGGGCAGGCGGTCCGGGGCGGCATCCAGGAGATCGTCAACGGCACCGGGGTCTACCTCAAGATGGCCCCGCTGACCCAGCAGCTGGGCAAGCCGTGGATCGAGATCCCGGCGTCTGACCTGTCCAAGCTGTCCGGGGGCAGCTTCAGCCAGCTGCTGCAGAACGGCAGCAGCGACCCGCTGGTGCAGGCCCAGATGCTGGCCAGCTCGACCAACGTGCAGAAGGTGGGGACGGCCACCATCAACGGAGTGCCCACCACCGGGTACACCGGCACCTACCCGGTCACGGCAGGCCTGGCCAAGCTGCCGGTGACGGCCCGTAGCCAGATCGCGGCCCAGCTCAAGACGCTGGGCCTGACCACCGAGCACTTCACCGTCTGGCTGGACGGCCAGCAGCAGGTGCGCAAGATCGTCACTACGGCCAAGGGCAGCAGCGAGTCGGTGGCCTCGACGATCGTGGTGACGTCGGTCAACCAGCCGGTCACCGCGTCGGTGCCGCCCGCAGCCCAGATCGCCACCCTGCCCGCCGGTGACCTGGGCGGTTCCAGCGGCTCCGGCTCCGGCTCCGGCTCGACCAGTTCCTAGGCGAGGGTCAGGCCCAGCTCGGCCGTGACCACCGGGACCAGGGCCCGGAAGGCGCGGCCGCGGTGGCTGATCTCGTCCTTGGCCTCCGGGGTCAGCTCGGCCGTGGTCTGCGCGCCGCCGTCCGGGACGAAGATCGGGTCGTAGCCGAAGCCGTTGCTGCCGCGCGGGGCAGGAGTGAGCGACCCGTCCAGGCGGCCTTCGGCCACCCCTTCGCGGCCGTCCGGCAGGGCCAGCGCCGCGGCGCAGGCGAAGTGCGCGACCCGGTTCGGCTCGGCGATGTCGGCGATCTGGGCCAGCAGCAGGGCCAGGTTGGCCGGGTCGTCGCCGTGCCGCCCGGCCCAGCGGGCGGAGAAGATCCCTGGCATGCCGTTCAGCACCTGCACGCACAGGCCGGAGTCGTCGGAGACCGCGGGCAGGCCGGTGAAGGCGGCGATGGCCCGGGCCTTGAGCAGCGCATTCTCGGCGAAGGTGAGGCCGGTCTCGGCCACTTCCGGCGCGCCGGGGAACTCGTCCAGACCGGACAGGGTGACCGGGACGGCCGCCGCGACCAGGATCCGGCGCAGCTCGACCACCTTGGCCGCGTTGTGCGTGGCCAGCACGAGCCGATCAGTCATACGGGAACCCCAAGAGACCTTGTTAAAAATCAAAGGGACCGGGAGAGGGCAGCGAGCTGCAGGCTGGTCAGCTCACCGCAACCGGCTACGGCCAGATCGAGCAGCTGGTTCAGCTGATCGCGGCGGAGCGGCTCGCGCTCCGCGGTGCCCTGCACCTCGACGAAGTCGCCCTCGCCGGTGCAGACCACGTTCAGGTCGGTCTCGGCTGTGCTGTCCTCGGCGTAGTTCAGGTCCAGCCGCGGCTCGCCGTCGATGATGCCCACGCTGACCGCGGCCACCGAGGTGACCAGGGGGTCGCCGGGCAGCCGCTTCCGGCCGCGCAGATAGGACACCGCGTCGGCCAGCGCGACGTAACCGCCGGTGATGGCCGCGGTCCGGGTGCCTCCGTCGGCCTGCAGCACGTCGCAGTCGATGACGATGGTGTTCTCGCCCAGCGCCTTGTAGTCCACGCTGGCGCGCAGGGCCCGGCCCACCAGCCGGGAGATCTCGTGCGTGCGGCCGCCGATGCGGCCCTTGACCGACTCGCGGTCGTTGCGGGTGTTGGTCGCGCGCGGCAGCATCGCGTACTCGGCCGTCACCCAGCCGAGGCCGCTGCCCCGGCGCCAGCGCGGCACGTCCTCCTGGACGCTGGCCGCGCACAGCACGCGGGTGGCGCCGAACTCCACCAGTACTGAGCCTTCGGCGTGGTCAAGCCAGCCCCGGGTCAGCTTCACCGGGCGCAGGTCGGTCGCGGAACGTCCGTCGGGTCGGGCCATGCCCGCCAGACTATCGAGGATGGAAAGGGAGCGAGACCGAGGCTAGAGCGGAAGCGAGACCGGGGCTAGAGCGGGAGCGGGCCCGACGGGGCGAGCTCGAAGGTCTGGCCGGACGCGGCCAGCGACAAGGGGCCGGCGTACACCTCGCGGGCCTCGGCGAACGAGCGCTGCTTGTCGGTCCCGGGCGCGATATGGGTCAGGACCAGGTGCCGGGCCCCGGCCCGGGCCGCGTGCTGGCCCGCCTGACGGCCGGTCAGGTGCAGGTTGGGCGGCAGATCGGGGGCGTCCAGAAAGGAGGCCTCGCACAGCAGCAGGTCGGCGTCCCGGGCCAGGTCGATCAGGGCCTCGCTGGGCCCGGTGTCGGCCGAGTAGGCCAGCGCCCGGCCGCCATGCTCGAAGCGGAAGCCGTAGGTCTCGACGGGGTGGTTCATCCGCGCGGTGGTGACCTGGAACGGGCCGATCGACCGGGTACCCGGAGCCAGCGAGTGGAAGGTGAACGCCTCGGCCATGCCCGGGCCCGCGGACCGGCCCGCCGCCGCCTCGGGCCCGTAGGCCAGGGTGAGCCGCTGCGCCGCCCCGTCGGGCGCGTGCACCGGGAGCGCGGGCTGCGGGCCGCCGGGGGCGTAGCGGCGGGCGACCCAGTATCCGCACATGTCCAGGCAGTGGTCGGCGTGCAGGTGGCTCAGGGCGACCGCGTCGATGTCGTACAGGTCCGCGTGCCGTTGCAGCACGCCCAGCGCGCCGCTGCCCAGATCGAGCACGAGCCGGAAGCCCTCCGCCTCCAGCAGATAGCTGGACGCGGGGCTTTCCGGGCCGGGGAAACTGCCCGAGCACCCGATGATGGTCAGCCGCATCCCAGCAGCATAAGGGGGGCCCGGCCCGGGGCCCCCGGTGTTTGCGATCAGGCCCAGAGCTGGCCTTCGAGCCTGCCCTCAGCATCCGCGAGCGTGCCGTCGTAGGCGCCGGTGGACAGGTACTTCCAGCCGCCGTCGGCCACGATCAGCGCGATGTCGGCCCGCTCCCCCGCGTCGGCGGCCTTGACCCCCAGGGCCCGGGCCGCGTGCAGCGCACAGCCCGCGGAGATGCCGGCGAAGATGCCCTCCGCGTCGAGCAGGTCACGGGTGGCGGACAGCGCATCAGCCGAGGAGACCGAGAACCGGGTGGTCAGCACCGACTCGTCGTAGAGCTCGGGGACGAAGCCCTCGTCCACGTTGCGCAGCCCGTAGACCAGCTCCCCGTACCGGGGCTCGGCCGCCACGATCTTGACGCCGGGCACGTGCTCGCGCAGGAACCGGCCGGTCCCCATCAGCGTGCCGGTGGTGCCCAGCCCGGCCACGAAGTGCGTGATCTCGGGCAGGTCGCTCAATAGCTCGGGCCCGGTGGTCTCGTAGTGGGCGCGGGCGTTGGCCTCGTTGCCGTACTGGTAGAGCATGACCCAGTCCGGATGCTCCTCCGCGATGCGCTTGGCCACCCGGACCGCCTCGTTCGAGCCGCCGGCCGCGGGCGAGGAGATGATCGTGGCCCCGTACATCTGCAGCAGCTGGCGCCGCTCGGCCGAGGTGTTCTCCGGCATGACCACGGTCAGCTGGTAACCACGCAGCTTGGCCACCATGGCCAGGGAGATACCGGTGTTGCCCGAGGTGGGCTCCAGGATGACCGAGCCGGGATGGAGCAGGCCGTCCTTCTCCGCCTGCGCCACCATGTAGAACGCGGCCCGGTCCTTGACCGAGCCGGTCGGGTTGCGGTCCTCGAGCTTGGCCCAGAGCCGGACGTCAGGTCCCGGCGAGAGCCGGGGCAGGCCGACCAGCGGGGTCCGGCCGACCGAATCCAGCAACGAGTCGTAACGCATGATCAGCTGGCCCTCAGGCCGCGCCTCCGGCGACCGCGGGGAGCACCGTGACGGTGTCGCCGTCCTTGACCGGCGTCTCCAGGCCGCCGAGGAAGCGCACGTCCTCGTCGTTCAGGTACACGTTCACGAAGCGGCGCAGCCCGCCGTCGGCGATCAGCCGCTCCTTGAGCCCGGTGTGGCTGGCGTCAATGTCATCGATGAGCTCGCCCAGCGTGGCGCCCTTGCCCTCTACCTGCTTGGCGCCGTCCGTGTAGGTGCGCAGGATCGTCGGGATACGAACGTCGATGGCCATCAACACTCCATAGTGTGCAAATTCGGTGCAGGTGCAAGGCGGGGTTTGACCCCCTAGCGTCCAACCCGGGGCCTGCCGGGATCATTCCACGCCGGTGATCTCCACCGGCTCCTCGGTGATCACCTCGCCGGTGATCCGGTAGGAGCGGAAGTCGGTGGTGTCCGGGTCGCGGGTGGAGACCAGCACGTAGTGCGCGCCCGGCTCGCTGGCGTAGGAGACGTCGGTCCGGGACGGGTAGGCCTCGGTCGCGGTGTGCGAGTGGTAGATGACGACCGGTTCCTCGTCCCGCTCGTCCATCTCCTTCCACACCTGGAACTGCTCCATCGAGTCGAACCGGTAGAACGTCGGGGACCGCTCCGCGTTCATCATCGGGATGAACCGTTCCGGGTGGTCGCTGCCGGCCGGCCCTGCGATGACCCCGCAGGCCTCGTCCGGGTGGTCGGCGCGGGCGTGGGCCACGATCTTGTCGTGGAGCTCGCGGCGGATCGACAGCATGAAAGCGAGCCTAGCCGAGTGGCGCGGTGACTAGCTGAGGGCCTGGACCAGGCTCTCCTGGACGTCGCCGAGCCAGGCGTAGACCTCGAACGCGGTGGCTCGCGGGTCGAGCGGATCGAGCTGACCCCACTCGTCCTCGAACTCCTCGGTCACCCCGAGCCGGACCCCCAGCGTGATCCGGACGTCGTTCAGGGCCCGCAGCCAGGCCTGGGCCTGGTCCCGGGACAGCTTCACCGGGCCACCGTCCGCGGGCAGGGTGTCCAGCACGGTCTGCGCGACCTCCTGCTTGGCCGAGCGCAGGGACTGCTCGGTGTAGCGGCGGAACTCCCCGGCCGCGTCCGGGTCGTCGCGGTAGGCGTCGGGCAGCAGCCGGGCCAGCGCCGGGTCCAGCGGGGCCCGGGTCCGCGGGCTGAAGCCCAGCATCGCGTCCAGCTCGGCCGCGCCGGGGACGTCGTGGATGCTGGAGTCCAGGATCTCGTCCGGGTGCCCAGGCCCGGCGTCCCGGCCCGGGCTGACCTGCCCCTGAGTAGCAGCGTCGGGCTCGAAGGCCTGGTCGGGGCGGTCATCGGTGGCCTCATCCAGCAGCGACATGACCTGCTCGATCAGGCTGCGGAGCAGGGAGGCCTCGGGAGCGTCGAACTTCGTCCGCACGCCCCCGCTTGACCGGCGGAAAGCATCCATTATTAAAAGGTTTCCTGGCTCAGGAGTCCGAGGAAACGGTGGCCCACAGACCGTAGCCGTGCAGGACCTCGACGTTGTGCTCCATCGATTCGCGGGCGCCGGCGGCGACGACCGCCCGGCCCTTGTGGTGCACGTCGAGCATCAGCTTCCTCGCCTTCGATTTCGGGTAACCGAAGACAGTCTGGAACACGAAGGTCACGTAATCCATCAGGTTGATCGGATCGTTCCAGACGATCGTGAGCCAGGGTGTGTCCGGGGTGGTCCGCTCCCCAATTTCCGGGAGCTCCACCTCAGAGGGTGCCACGCTCACTGGTGCCTACCTCCCAGTCCGTAGTCTTCCATCGTGACGAATTTGGCCGACAGCAAGTCATCCCTACCCAATGGCGGGCCCAGCACTGCTCTGCTGACCGACCATTACGAGCTGACCATGCTCCAGGGTGCCCTGCACTCCGGCGCGGCGCAGCGCCGCACAATTTTCGAGGTGTTCGCCCGGCATCTGCCGCACGGCCGGCGATATGGCGTCGTGGCCGGTACCGGACGGCTGCTCGACACCCTGGAGAGGTTCAGGTTTGACGCAGCTGATCTTGACTTCCTCCGGGCTTCCGACATCGTGGACGATGTCACGCTCCGGTACCTCGAATCATACCGTTTCACCGGAAACATCTGGGGCTACGCCGAAGGAGACTGTTACTTCCCCGGCTCCCCCATCATCGTCGTCGAGGGCACGTTCGCTGAGGCGGTGATCCTGGAGACGGTCACGCTGTCGATCCTCAACCACGACTGCGCCATCGCCTCGGCCGCCTCCCGGATGGTCAACGCGGCCGGACAGCGGCCGCTGATCGAGATGGGCTCGCGGCGTACCCACGAGATGGCCGCCGTGGCCAGCGCCCGGGCGGCCTACCTGGCCGGATTCGCCACCACGTCCAACCTGCAGGCCCACCGGCAGTACGGGGTACCGTCCGCCGGGACCAGCGCGCACGCGTTCACCCTGGTCCACGACAACGAGCGGCACGCGTTCAAGACCCAGCTGGAGACCCTGGGCCCGGGGACCACGCTGCTGGTGGACACCTTCGACGTGCCGCGCGCGGTCCGCGCCGCGGTGGAGCTGGCCGGCCCGGACCTGGGCTCGGTGCGGATCGACAGCGGTGACCTGCCGGTGGTGGCGCACCAGGTCCGCGCGCTGCTGGACGAGCTCGGGGCCAAGAACACCCACATCGTGCTCACCGGCGACCTGGACGAGTACTCGATCGCCGCGCTGGCCACGGCGCCGGTGGACGGCTACGGGGTGGGTACCTCGCTGGTGACTGGTTCCGGGGCCCCGACGGCGGCGCTGGTGTACAAGCTGGTGGCCCGGTCGAACGGGCGGGGCGGGGGCGGGCCGCTGCGCCCGGTGGCCAAGCGATCGGTGGGCAAGCCGGGGGTGGGCGGGCGCAAGTGGGCCATGCGGCACCACGACGAGCACGGCGTGGCCCAGGCGGAGGACATCCAGCTGTTCCACCCGGACCCGCGACCGGGCGACCGGCAACTGCTGGTGCCGCTGGTCCGCGCGGGCGAGATCGTCGGCCGGGAACCGCTGGAAGCGGCCCGGGAACGGCACCGTCAGGTGCTGGCCGAGCTGCCGCCCCAGGCGCGGCAACTGTCCCGGGGCGAACCCGCCATCCCCACCATCTTCGAGAACGGCGACGGGCGCGACTGAGCCTTTGGGGTACGGGGCGGGCAACGAGGCGTGGGACCATCGGGACGCGGGGTTTGGGACTCCAGAGCCTGCTGTGACTTGTGAGGTGTGCGGTGCTGAGAATGCGCACCGGCCTCGCTGGAGTAGTTGCAGGGATAATCGCGGCAACTGCTCCAGTGGGGCAAACGGCACATGGCTCTGGGACCCAAGTGACTCGTGGGGTAAGCAGCGCAACGACCCCCTGAGGACTGTGAGGTTGCTGCGAACGAAGCTGGCCGGTCAGGCGGGCTTGCGCCAGAGGATGGAGTAGCGCCAGAGCAGGTGGCGGCGGTACTGGACACCGGGGAGCAGGCGCAGGGCCCCGATCCGGACCTCGTCCCAGGTCATGGTCGGTTCCTTGATCGGGAAGCGGGGGCTGCGGTCCTCGCGGTGGGCGGCGCGCAGGGTGGCGTGGGTCAGGCCGAGGCCCAGCTGGAGCGGGGCGCCCATGACGTCGGGTAGGTAATCGCGGGCAGTGGCGCTGCGGGCCAGGCCGACGATGGCCAGCCGCCCGCCCGGGCGGAGCAGGCGGGTCATGGCCATCAGCGCGGCCTCGAAGTTCATGTGGTGGATCGCGGTGTTGGAGGCGATGAAGTCGAAGCTGGCGTCCTCGAACGGGAACGCCGGGAACTCGGCGTCGATGAAGGCCACATTGCGCACGGCCAGGGCCCGTTCCCGGGCCAGCGCGATCATCTGGTGGTCGCGGTCGACCCCGGTCACGTCCCGGCAGCGCTCGGCCAGCAGAAAGGCCAGCCGCCCGTCGCCGCAGCCGACGTCGAGCGCGCTGCCGCAGCCCGGCGGCACCGCGCCCAGGATCAAGGGCTGGTAGTAGACGTTGTGGTTCCAGTAACCGGCCATCTTCCCCCTCGCCCGTGCTGGCCCCGCGCCCGTGCTGCTCGATAGTGCCGGCCGCGCTTCCGGCACGATACCGTGGCGAGGTGCGCGCACTCATCGTTGTCGATGTTCAGAATGACTTTTGCGAGGGGGGCTCTCTCGCCGTTCCGGGCGGCTCCTTCGTGGCCCAGTCGATCAGCGGGTGGCTCACCATCAACGCCGGCGAATACGCGCACATCGTGGCGACCCAGGACCATCACATCGACCCGGGCACCCACTTCTCCGACCACCCGGACTTCGCCGACACCTGGCCGCCGCACTGCGTGGCCACCACTCCCGGGGCCGAGTTCCATCCCGACCTGGACACCAGCCGGGTGGAAGCGGTGTTCCGCAAGGGTGAGCACGCCGCGGCCTACAGCGGCTTCGAGGGCACCGACGAGGCCGGGACGCCGCTGGCCGACTGGCTGCACCAGCGTGGCGTCACCGACGTGGACATCGTCGGCATCGCCACCGATTACTGCGTCCGGGCCACCGCGGCCGACGCGGTCCGGGGTGGCTTCGGCACCCGCGTGCGGCTCGGGCTGACCGCGGGCGTGGCCCCGGACAGCACGGCCCGCGCGCTGACCGAGATGCGGGACGGCGACGTCGAGCTGGACGGCATCCCGGTCCTCATCAGCTGAGCCTCTCAGCAGCTGGCCCTACTCGAGTAGCTGGCACCGCTCGGTAGCTGGCACTGTTCGGTAGCTGGCACTGTTCAGTTGACGCAGGGGATGCCCTTGTCGGCTCCGACGGCGCCGCCCTGCGGCCCGGCGGTCGGGATGACCGCGGACGACGACGTGGACGACGAGGCGCTCGCGCCCGTCCCCGCCGGGGCCGAACCGGAGCTGATCACCGGCACGGAGGTGGTGGCGGCGCCGAGCTTGATCTCGATGTGGCCGGCCGCGACCGAGGTGCTGGCCGTGGCGGTCACCCCGAAGGCGGAGGCGAGCGAGCTGGCGTTGGCGGCCTCACCGGTGCCGTAGAGCACCTCGGTGCTGGCCAGCGCGGTGGTGTTCTCGATCAGCCCGGCCTGGTAACCGGCTTTGACCACGGCGCTCGAGACCCGACCGGCCAGGCCCCCGGTGTCACTGCCGTTGAGCACGTCCACCACGGTCTGCGCGGCGGCGGTGCCCGGCGCCGACGGCGCACTGGACGACGGCGAAGCGGCCGGGGCCGGGTAGAACGTCTGCTGCACAATCGCGGCGATCTGGGCCGGGTTGATCTGGTTGGCGGCCTGGCCCTCGATGGTGGCGTAGGCCTGGATCGGCAGCGTGTGGAAGATCAGGTTGCTGCCGGTCAGGCTGGACATCTGCGAGGAGAAGTTGAGCAGGTTCCAGCCCGAGTCGGTGATCGCGTACTGCTTGGCCACGGACAGCAGCGCCTGCAGCTTGGCCAGGTCGCCCAGCACGCCCTGGCTCCGCAGCTGCTGCATGACCGAGTCCAGGAACGCCTGCTGGCGGTGGGTCCGGTCCAGGTCACCGTTGGTCAGCCCGTCGCGCTGGCGGACGAAGGCCAGCGCCTGGGCCGCGTTCAGGTGCTGGTAGCCGGCCTTGAAGTCGGCCCCGGAGTTCTTGTCCGAGACGGCGTGGTTGAGGCAGACCTCGACCCCGCCCAGCACGTTGGCCAGCTCGTAGAAGCCGTCCAGGTTGACCTCGGCGAAGTGGTCGATGTGCACGCCGGTGAGCTTCTCGACGGTGTCCACCGCCGCTTTCCGGCCCGCTTCGTTGCCCTGGAACGCGAGCTGGTTCTGGCTGATGTTCGGCTGCTGCTTTTTCAGCTGCTGCTGCTGGTAGAACATGCTGACGCCGTAGGCCTGGTCGATCTTGCCCTGCTGCTGCGGGCCGACGGTGCCGGCGAAGTTCACCCAGTCATCGCGCGGGATCGAGAAGCCGATGGCCTTCTTCCCGCCCGCGGGGATGTGGATCAGGATCAGCGTGTTGGTGTCGTTGCCGCCGACGCCGTTCTCCACCCCTTGCACGCTGCCCGCGTGCAGGGCCTTGAGGACGCTGGCCGGCAGCACGTTGCCGTCCCAGTCGCGGCGGCTCTCCAGGCCCATCAGCAAGATGTTCTGCGCGCCGATCGAGCTTCCGCTCGAGATCGCGTGCGAGGAGCCGATGCTGTTGACATCGCTCACGACAAAGTAGGAAAAACCGCTCGCCGCGAGCACCAGCGCCGAAAGAACGCAGGTCACGAGGTAAATGGACGTACGGGCTACATGCCGGTGGGGGCGGGCGGGCGGCACGCTGGCCAACTGCGCTCCACGCCGGCCGCCGTTTTCCATGCCGCGAAGAATACCGGCGGGGCCGTGTCACTGATCCCTAACAGCTAACATCGGTGATCAGATGAGCGAGCCCCGATGGCACGATTCGGATCCGCGCCCGCCGTTCGGCAGTGCGCCCGGGCCCGGCTTCCGTCCGGCCCGAAATGTCACGGAACCGCCAACGGGCGGGTACCGGCGTCTTGGCGACGGCAAACCGGCCGCGTGGGAAGAGCCGGGCTGGTACCGCGAGGACCCCGAGCAGGCCCGGAGCAGGGCCGCTCAGGACCGGTCGGCTCAGGACTGGCGTGTCCAGGACCGGTCGGCTCAGGACCGGCTGGCTCAGGACCGGCCGACGCCGGACCGGCCAGCCCGGGATCGGCCAGCACTGCGCGGGCAGGCCTCGTCCGGGTGGACCGACCCGTTCCGGGCTGTGCCGATGACCGGGCCGCGCCAGGATGAAGCGGCCGGCGCCCGGGGATCCCGCGAGGCCGAGGGCGACGGCAGGCCGGCGCGGTCCTGGCGCTGGGGCCAGATGTCCGGCGGCCAGGGCCTGGGGATCGTGGTCATCGCGGCCGCGGCGGGCGCGCTCGTCTCGGTGGCCACCAAGCATGAGCCCGGCACGCTGCTGGGCGGATTCGTCGTCGCCGGATCGCTGGCCGCCGTCCTGGCCGTCCGGCAGCGGTCGGCCTACCTGATGATCCCGGTACCGGTGCTGTGCTACCTGGTCTTCGCGCTGGCCGCGGGGCTGGTGCGGAGCCATAGCGCGCCGTCCTCGTCGGCGCTGACCGTGAACGCGGCCCAATGGATCGCGAACGGCTTCCTGACCATGGCCGCCGCCACCGCGGTGGCCATCGTGATCACGGCCGGCCGCGGGCTCTGGGCCCGCCGGGCGAGAGGAGCCGGGACAGAGGCAGCCCCGCGGCCGCAGGCCGGCCCGGCTGGCCCGCGTCGCCCCGACACCCGGGAGACACGTGAGACCCGAGGGGCACGGGACGCCCGGCCGGACCCCGGGGTGCGGCCGCGAGCCGCGGGCCGGCGTGATCCGCGGTGGCCCGACGAGCGCGGGGACAGTGATCTGGGTGACTGGAACGTCTCGCGTCACCAGCGTGGCTGGAGTGACCCGCGCGACGAGGCCGGGCGAGAGCACGAGGGCAGGCTGCGCGAGGGCAGGCAGGAAGACTGGGACCGGCGGCCGCCGCCGGGGCCGCCGTCGTTCGGCTCGCCGCGCGATTTAGCTTCTGGACCGTGGTACGCCGACGGCTGACGGCCGCGTCTAGCGGCGGCCACGGCTTCTAACGGCGGATGGCCCACTGACGGATCATGTCGATGCGAGCCCGGATCTGCTCGGCCGTGGCCTGGGGCAGCGGTGGGCCGCCACAGGCCTGGCGCAGGTCATTGTGGATCACGCCGTGCGGCTGGCCGGTGCGGTGATTCCAGGCCCCGACCAGGCCGTTCAGCTCCTTGCGCAGGGCACCGAGCGCCTCCCGGCTGACCGGGGGCGCGGCATCGTCCGGTGCGGGTGCTCCGGGCCCGGGCCCCGGCATGGCGGTCGCGGGTGAGCTGGCCGGGTTCGCGGGCCCGGCCGAACGGGTCCTGAGCTGGCCGGCCTGGCGCTGGCGGAGCAGGTGGGCCACCTGGGACGGCTCAAGCAGGCCGGGCAGGCCGAGGAAGTCTTCTTCCTCGGCTGACCCCGGGGCGGTGGCCGTGCCGAACTCGCCGCCGTCATAGAGCACCCGGTCGAAGTGGGCCGAGGCGTGCAGCACCTCGATCGACGGGGTGAGCAGGTCGTCCGGGGTGTCACGCTGGCGCTGCGCCTGCGCCAGCTCGTCTTCTTCGGGCGCGTCCGACGGCTTGTGCAGCACGTGGTCGCGCTCGGCCTCGAGCTCGGCGGCGTAGGTCAGCAGGACCGGGACCGACGGCACGAACACCGAGGCGGTCTCGCCCCGGCGGCGGGCCCGGACGAACCGGCCGACGGCCTGGGCGAAGAACAGCGCCGTGCTGACGCTGGTGGCATAGACGCCCACGGCCAGCCGGGGGATGTCGACGCCTTCGGAGACCATCCGGACCGCGACCATCCAGCGGTCTTCGGAACTGGCGAACGCGCCGATCTTTCGGCTGGCCGTCGGGTCGTCGGACAGCACTACCACCGGGCGCTGGCCGGTGATGCGGCGCAGCAGGGCAGCGTAGGCCCGGGCGTCCTCGTGGTCGCCCGCGATGACCAGGCCGGCCGCGTCGGGCATGCCCCGGCGGACCTCAGTCAGGCGCCGGTCCGCCGCCTCCAGCACCCGGACCACCCACTCGCCGCCCGGGTCCAGCGCGGTCCGCCAGGCCTGCGCGACCTGTTCCTTGGTCAGCGGCGTGCCGAGGGTGGCGGTGATCTCGTCCCCGGCCCGGGTCCGCCAGCTCATCTCGCCCGAGTAGGCCAGGAAGATCACCGGCCGGACGACGCCGTCCTCCAGCGCGTCGGCGTAGCCGTACACGTAGTCGGACGAGCTGCGGCGGGACCCGTCCAGCTGCTCGCCGTAAGTGACGAACGGGATCGGGTTGGTGTCACTGCGGAACGGCGTGCCGGTCAGGGCCAGCCGCCGCCGGGCCGGCTCGAACGCCTCGCGGACCGCGTCCCCCCAGGACATCGCGTCGCCGGCGTGGTGGATCTCGTCGAAGATGACCAGCGTGCGGCGGCCCTCGGTGCGCTGCCGGTGCAGCATCGGGTGCGCCGCGACCTGGGCGTAGGTGACGGCCACACCGGCGAAGTCGGCCGAGGCCCGGCCCTGGGCGTTGCGGTAGGAGGGGTCCAGCGCGATACCGAACCGCAGCGCCGCGGCGGCCCACTGGTGCTTGAGGTGCTCGGTCGGCGTGACCACGGTGATGGCCGCAATCTCGCGCCTGGCCAGCAGCTCGGCCGCGATGCTGAGGGCGTAGGCGGTCTTGCCGGCGCCCGGGGTGGCGTTGAGCAGGAAGTCGCGCCGGGGCACGCGGAAGTACTCCACCCACGCCGCACGCTGCCAGACACGCAGCATGCCCAGCAGGTCGGACCGGATAAAGACGTCGTCGCTCAGAGAATCAAGGGAAGGAGAGGTCATCAGGCAGAAGCTGGCCCGCTCACTCGCCCTCGCCGCCGCCGCCGGGCAGCGACTCGTAGATCTCCTTGCACTCCGGGCAGACCGGGAATCGCTTGGGGTCCCGGCTCGGCGTCCAGACCTTGCCGCACAGCGCGACCACCGGGTCACCGGTCACCGCGCTCTCGACGATCTTGTTCTTGTCGACGTAGTGGGCGAACCGCTCGTGGTCCCCGTCGCCGCCGTGGGAGAGATCCGGCCTGACGTCAGTCTTGATCCGGGTGCCACTTTCGGTCTGAGGGGCAGTCTCCGGAAGAACCTCGGTGCTCATGCCTTCGAGTTTAGGGCTCGCGCGGGGGCCAGCGGTTCAGTTCTGGCTCGGGTCGTCGGGGAACGTGGCTGTGAAAGCCATCTCACCGCCCTGCCGGCGCAGCACGCCCGCCCACAGTTCCTCGGGCTCACCGGCGAAGGCGTCCGCGGGCTCGGCGGGCACCACGTACCAGGCGCCCTCGTCGATCTCGGCGTTGAGCTGGCCCGGCGACCAGCCCGCGTAGCCCGCGTACACACGCAGCCGGTTGATGGCCGGGGCGAGCAGGTCCGGCGGCGCATCCAGATCCACCAGCCCGAGCCGGGAGATGGCTGCCGCGCCGTCCAGCGCGTGCCAGCCGAGCGGCTCGGCGTCGCCCGGCACCGAGCCGATGGCCAGCGCGCTGTTCGGCGCGACCGGGCCGCCCTTGAACACCACCGAGGGGCCGGTGACCAGCTCCGACCAGGCATCCAGGACCCGGTCCACGGGCACGTCGGTGGGCCGGTTGAGCACCACGCCCAATGTGCCCTCCGCTGCCTCGTGCTCGACGACCAGGATCACGGTCCGGCGGAAATTCGGATCCGCGAGCACCGGCGTGGCGACGAGCAGGCAGCCGGTCAGGCTGTCGGTGGCCATTTCGTCCCTGTGCCCATCATCGCGTTCGTCCCTGTGCCCATCATCGCGGGAGATTAACGGTACGGCCGCGATCAGCGGCCGTCACCCGGCGGGGCGCCGGCTGCGGCGGTGCGCGCGGCGGCCTCGCGCACGGCCGCGGCCACCGCACTGGCCACGTCCGGGTGGAAGACCGACGGGATGATGTAGTTCGGGCCCAGCTCGTCGGCCGAGACCACGTCGGCCAGGGCCCGGGCCGCGGCGACCAGCATGTCGTCGTTGATGGTCCGGCTCTGGGCGTCCAGCAGCCCGCGGAACACGCCGGGGAAGGCGAGCACGTTGTTGATCTGGTTGGGGTAGTCGCTGCGGCCGGTCGCGATCACCGCCGCGTACTCGCGGGCCTCGTCCGGGTCCACCTCGGGCTCCGGGTTGGCCAGGGCGAACACGATACTGTCGGGCTTCATGGTGGCCACGTCGGCTCCGGTCAAGATGCGCGGGGCCGACACCCCGATGAACACGTCGGCGTCCCGGACCGCGCCGGCCAGGTCGCCGGTGTAGCACGCGCCGTTGGTGTTCTCGGCGATCCAGCGCAGGTTCTCGTCGCCGGCCAGGTCGGTCCGGCCGCGGTAGACGGCACCGATGTGGTCCACCGCGCACACGTCCTTGGCCCCGCCCGCCAGCAGCAGCCGCAGGATGGCCGAGCCGGCCGCTCCAGCCCCGGCCATCGCGATCTTGACGGAGCTGAGGTCCTTGCCCACCACCCGCAGCGCGTTGGTCAGCGCGGCCATGACCACGATCGCGGTGCCGTGCTGGTCGTCGTGGAACACCGGGATGTCGAGCAGCTCGCGCAGCCGCCGCTCCACCTCGAAGCAGCGCGGCGCGCTGATGTCCTCCAGGTTGATGCCGCCCCACCCGGGCGCGATGGCCTGCACGGTGCGGACGATCTCGTCCGTGTCCTGGGTGTCCAGGCAGATCGGCCAGGCGTCGATGCCGGCGAACCGCTTGAACAGGGCCGCCTTGCCCTCCATGACGGGCAGCGCGGCGTACGGGCCGATGTTGCCCAGGCCGAGCACGGCGGACCCGTCGGTGACGACGGCCACGCTGTTGCGCTTGACCGTGAGGCGCCGCACGTCTTCGGGGTTGGCCGCGATAGCCAGCGAGACCCGGGCCACGCCGGGGGTGTAAGCCATGGACAGCTCGTCCCGGGTGCGCAACGGCACCTTGGACCGCATCTCGATCTTGCCCCCGAGGTGCAGCAGGAACGTCCGGTCGCTGACCTTGTGCACGGAGACATCGGGCAGCTCGGACAGCGAGGACACGATGGCCTCGGCGTGCCCGGTATCCCGGGCGGCGCAGGTGACGTCGACCCGGAGGCGCTCGTGACCGGCCGCGTTCACGTCGAGCGCAGTGACGATACCCCCGGCGTGCTCGACGGCGCGGGTGATCTCGCTGACGGCCCGCCCGCGCGAACCGACCTCGAGCCGCACGGTCATCGAATAGGAGATGCTCGGCGCCATGGCCACGATGCTGCCGCCTTCCCTCACACTGCGGGCCCACTGGTTCAAGACCTGGCTAGACCTTAGCTGGGCACGACGCCCGCCGCGTTGCTGCTGGCAGTGCTGTGACCAAGGGTACGTCCGGGTCCACACCGCTCGTTTCGCGTACTCTGGCCAGATGGCGCAGGAAATCGTGGTGACCGCGACGGAGCAGCCACCACCGGCACCCTCGATCGACGCGACGCGGCTGCGAGTGGCCATCGCCCGGCTGTCCCGGCGGCTGCGGCACCACCAGCTGGCCGGGCTGACGCCCACCCAATTGTCGGCGCTGGCCACCGTGGAACGGTACGGGCCGATGCGGCTCGGCGACGTGGCCGCGGCCGAGGGCATCGCGCCGTCCACGCTGACCCGGCTGGTGACCGCGCTGGAGGAGCGCGCCTACGTGGAGCGCTGCGCGGTCCCGGGCGACGCCCGGGCCAGCACGCTGACCATCACCACGCGCGGGCGCCAGATACTGCAGCGCATCCGGCACGAGAGCACGGCCATGCTCGCGGAGAGCCTGGCCATGCTGCCCCCGGACCAGATCGAGGTGCTGGCGCAGGCGCTGCCCGCGCTGGAGCAGCTGGCCGAGATCGACCCCCGCGACCCGCAGCCCCGCTAAGTCAGCCCGCTGACCCAGCCTGCTAAGTCGGGCCCGCTGGCCCGGGTCCGTCAGAACAGCAGGCTGGACAGCTGCCCGCGGGCCTTCTTCACCCGCGGGTCCTGCGGCGGGAAGATCTCGAACAGGCCGATGAGCTGCCTGCGGGCCTCGTCCCGCTGGTCGCCCGAGGTGCGCCGGACCACGCCGAGGAGCCGGTCGAAGGCCTCCTCGATGTGCCCCGCACTCACGTCGATGTCCGCCACCCGGGACTGGGCCTCCACATCGTCCGGGTGCTCGGCCGCCTCCCGCCGGACCTTGGCCTCGTCGTAGGAGTCCAGCCGGCGGAACAGTTCCACCCGGGCCAGGCCGACCTTGGCCACCGGGTCCGCGGGCGACGCCGACAGCACCCGGCGGAAGGCGTCCGCCGCCGCGTCCATGTCGCCCCGCTGCATAGCCTCCTGGGCCTCGGCAAAGGCTGGGTTCGACGGGTCGGGACCGCCCGGGCCCATCGGGCCGCCGGGCCCAGGCCGGCCCGGCGGCGGTGGCGGTGGCGGGGCGGCCGGCCCGGGCTGGCCCGCACCGGCCGGGCCCGACGCCTGCTCGGCGTCGTCCGCGCCCGCGCCGCCCGCCCCGGCCGCGATCTGCTCGGCCGCCGCCACGACCTGGCTGATCCACTGCTTGACCTGGGCCTCGGGCAAGGCGCCGAGGAAGCCGTCCACGAGCTGGCCGCCGATCACCGCGACGACCATGGGAATGCTCTGCACCTGGAGGGCCTGGGCCAGGCGCGGGTTGGCGTCCACGTCAACCTTGGCCAGGACCCATTGACCGTCGGCCTCGCCGGCCAGCTTCTCCAGCACTGGGCTGAGCTGCTTGCACGGACCACACCACTCGGCCCACAGGTCGATGATGACGGGGGTCGTCCGTGACCGCTCCACCACGTCGCTGTTGAACGTCTCTTCCGTGACGTCGATGACGGCGCTGTCGCCGTCACCATCCGTCGCGGCCTGGACCGTCTCCCGGCGCTGTGCGGCCTGCTGCCGAGCACCGAGGTCGACGGCCCCGTAAATCGAAAAATCCTGCGGCTGCATGCTTCCATCCTGCCGCATACCTGCGGTGCCTCAACCAGCCGAGGCGGGAGAAACCGGGCCAGTTCGCAGCGATCTTTCAGAAAATCCAGAAATTTAACCCAACCACGCCGCCCCTCCGGTCGTCTCAAAGGTTGGTCCGGGTGTCACAGGGGTGCACCCGGGCCCCATGTCCAACGTTGTCCGGGAGCCTCCACGTACGGGTACCAGAAGCTCTATCTTCGAGTGCCAGACGCTCTATTTTTGAGTGATTGTGTGGTAGATCATTGGAATCTCTGACGCACGATGTCAGGCGTCCCCATACGGGGCGGGACGCCGCGACCGTGACGCTTGGTTCGTTCACGTCGCAACCCACATCGGCCGTCAGCAAGGGGACACCGGTGCCAACGTTTAGCAAGGCCGACTGGGCGGCGGCCGAGGAACTGTTCAGCAGCTCCTACCCGCGGCTGGCCGGCTGGGTCCGGCGCCTGGTCGACGACGATGACACCGCCCACGAGATCGCGTCCGAGGCGTTCACCCGGCTGCTGGCCCGGTGGTCGACGCTGGAGAACCCGCAGAGCTACCTGTACATGATCGCGACCAACCTGATCCGTGACCACTGGCGCAAGACCGAGCGGGAGCGCCGGGCCCTGCGCACTGTCACCGCGTCGGCCAGCAGCGATCCGGTGTCCCATCCGGACGAGGACGTCGACGTGCGCAACCTCATCCAGGATCTCCCCCAGCGGATGCGGAACGCGTTCCTGCTGCACTATTACGCGGGGTTCGGCGTGCGCGAGGTGGCAACGCTGCTGGGGCGCCCGGAGGGCACGATCAAGGCCGACCTGTTCCAGGCGCGGAACCGGCTCAAGGCCACCATGGGGGAATCCGATGGATGAGCAACGGGAACCCGAGGACCTGGACCGCTGGCTGCAGGCGCGGATCGATCCACTGCCGCCGCCGCCGGGGACGTTCGACCTGATCAAGCGGCGGGTCAGGCGCCGACGGTACCGGCAGGTGGCCGTATCCGCAGCGGTGGCGGCGGCGGTGGCCGCCGCCGTCGTCGTGGTGCCGCGGGTGGCCACGTCGGTGCTGAACGTCAACCAGAATCCCGCCAGCAACGGCGCGGCCGCGGCTGGATCAGCGACGCCCAGTGCCCCGCCCCACCAGGGCACGATCAACTCGGGCGGGGGGGTGACCGGCGGGGCCACGCCCACGGCAACCAGGACAGCGCCGGCGTCCGTGCCGGTGAACTTCGCGGCCACGTCCGTGACCTTCGTCGGGGTCAACACGGGATGGGTCATCGGCCAGGCCGGCGTCCCCGGGCACTGCGCCACCTCGTACTGCACCTCGGTGGCCCGGACCGACGACGCGGGACAGACCTGGTCCGGTGGGCCCGCGCCGATCACCGGCGCCCCGGCCGGCGCAACCGGGGTCGGCCAGATCCGGTTCCTCAACACCACCAACGGCTGGGCCTTCGGCCCGGAGCTGTTCTCGACGCACGACGGCGGCGGCACCTGGACGCAGGTGAGCACGGCCGGTCTGCGGGTCACCGACCTGGAGACCGTGGGCGACCGGGCCTTCGCCATCTTCGGCTTCTGCTCTGGCACCGGATCCAGCTTCGCGGCGCAGTGCACCCGCTTCAGCCTGTACTCCAGCCCGGCGGACACGGACCACTGGCAGCCGGTGCCGGGGATGAGCGACCTCAGCGCGGACCTGGCCAACGTAGTGCCGACCCAGGTCGCGGCGCCGGCGCTGGTCCTCACCCCGACCCAGGGTTACGTGCTCGCGGCGAACGGCACCCTGTACGGCGGCCCGGTGGACGGCAGCGGCTGGCAGCAGATCGATTCCTCCCCGGCCGCCGAGGGCGGGTGCGAACCCGGCCAGTCCCAGAACGGCCAGCCCGCCCACCAGCTGCTCGGTGCGGCCACGTCGTCGGAGCTGGTGCTGGTGTGCGGCACCCCGGCCGCACCGGGTGGCACGACCGTGTACACCTCGGCCGACGGCGGCAAGGCGTGGCAGCAGGGCAGCCACTTCAGCGGCGTCTCCGCCACCGAGGTGGCGGCGCAGCCCGGCGGGGAGATCATCGTGGCCACCACCGAGGGCCTCGAGGTCACGCGGAACGGCGGGACAAATTGGCAGCTGACCGAGGCCGCGCCCACGGGCCCGGTGGGCGGCTTCAGCTGGGTCGGCCTGACCAGCCGCGACCAGGGCGTGGCCGTGCCCGCCGACCCGGCCCAGCACGCGGTCTGGTTCACCCACGACGGCGGCCAGACCTGGGGCGTCTCCGCGATCAAGAATCCCGGGGCCGCACCCGGTTAGGTCCCCGGCGGCCCGGTCAGGCCGCGGGCACGCGCAGCAGCAGCGCCTCGCCCTGGCCACCGCCTCCGCACAGCCCGGCGGCGCCGACCCCGCCGCCGCGGCGGCGCAGTTCATAGGCCAGGTGCAGCGCGATCCGCGCGCCGGACGCCCCGATCGGGTGCCCGAGTGCGATCGCGCCGCCGTTGACGTTGACCCGGTCCTGGCTCACCCCGAGGTCGCGCATGGACTGGATCGCGACCATGGCGAAGGCCTCGTTGATCTCGATCAGGTCCAGGTCGGCCACGGTCAGGCCGCCCTTGGCCAGCGCCCGCCGGATCGCGTTGGACGGCTGCGAGTGCAGCGAGTTGTCCGGGCCCGCCACCACGCCCGCCGCGCCGACCTCGGCCAGCACCTGGGCGCCGAGGACCTCGGCGGTCTCCCGGGCCATCACGACCACGGCGGCCGCGCCGTCGGAAATCTGCGAGGCCGACCCGGCCGTGATCGTGCCGTCCGGGGTGAAGGCCGGGCGGAGCCGGCTGAGCGACTCGGCCGTGGTCTCCGGGCGGATCCCCTCGTCCTCGTCGAACAGCAGCGGCTCGCCACCCCGGCGGGGCACGGCGACCCCGACGATCTCCTCGGCCAGCACGCCGTTCTTGACTGCGGCCGCGGCCCGCTGGTGCGACAGCGCGGCGAACTCGTCCTGCTCCGCACGGCTGATGCCGAGCCCGGCCCCGAGCCGCTCGGTCGATTGGCCCATGGAGACGTGGTCGTAGGCGTCGGTCAGCCCGTCCACCGCCATCGAGTCGACCACCTCGACCGGGCCGAACTTGTAGCCGGACCGCGACTTGGGCAGCAGGTGCGGCGCCTGGGTCATCGACTCCATGCCGCCCGCCACCACCACGTCGACCTCACCGAGGCGGATGAGCTGGCCGGCCAGGTTGATCGCGTCCAGTCCGGACAGGCAGACCTTGTTGACCGTCAGGGCCGGGACGGACATCGGCAGGCCCGCGGCCACGGCCGCCTGCCGGGCCGGGATCTGGCCCGCGCCGGCCTGCAGCACCTGGCCCATGATCACGTAGTCGACCTGGTCGGCGGGAACCCCGGAACGCTCCAGCGCAGCCTTGATCGCGATGCCGCCGAGATCGGCACCGGAGAACCCCGCCAGCGACCCGAGCAGCCGCCCGATGGGCGTCCTGGCTCCGCCGACGATGACGGGCTCCCGCCCGGCCGGCGTCCCCGCACTGCTGGACAGCACCTCGCTCATCCGATACCTCCACGTCACCGTCCGGGGCCCACAAGCCCGGTGTTGCCACGATACCCAGCCACTATGTGCAGCAACGCGAGACCCGGGCCGCATTCCGCCGGAGCGGTCTGGTGTCATAGACGGATCATGCTGAACAGGATCGACCACGTCGGGATCGCCTGCCGGGACCTGGACGAAGCCGTGTCCCGGTACTGCTCCGTGTTCGGGCTCACGGTGACGTCCCGCGAAGTCAACGAGGAACAAGGTGTACGCGAGGCCATGCTCCTGGTGGCCACCCAAGGCGAGCCCGGCCCGGCCGGCGCAGTGACCGTTCCAGGCGGGGCCTCCTATATCCAGTTGCTGGAGCCGCTGTCCCCGGACTCCCCGGTCGGCAAGTTCATGGCCCGGCGGGGTGAGGGCATCCACCACATCGGCTACGCGGTGACCGACGTGCGGTCCGCGCTGGCGCAGGTGGGCGGAGCGGGGGTCCGGCTCATCGACGAACGCCCGCGGCACGGCTCGCTGGGCGCCTCGATCGCGTTCTTGCACCCGGCCGATCTGGGCGGGGTGCTGACCGAACTGGTCGAGCCGCGGCGGCCGGGCTAGACCTGGGGTTCGCGGTCGCTGACCCGCTATGGGGGTTCCTGGCCGAAATGCATGGTAGGCCGGGCTTCCGGGCATCCAGCAGGGCGGCCTAGGGCCATTACGCAGGGAAGATATACGGACAATGACCTATATAGTGCGAATTGACCGGAAGCGTAGGTCACAGTCCAGAGAATCCGCCGCTGGGAAGTCCGAAGGAACCAACAACGGCGCGCTGGCAGAGTAGTCTGCCTGCTACCGGGTGAGAAAATCGCAGAAGTCCGTTAACGACCGGGCTAGGAACCGCCGACCCGCCGGCGGATGGCCTTCCGATCGGGCGATGAGATGCTCATTCGGATCCCCCGCCTGCCGTACCGTCCAACAGGGTTAGGCCACATGCAATCCGATATTGACGCACAGCTCACCAACTTCTTTGATGACCAGCAGCCGCGCGAGTTCGCGAAAGTTATGCGCGGCTACGATCCTCAGCAGGTCAACGAGCATCTCTCCCAGGTTGAGGGAGATTTGCGCCAGCAGAAGGATCAAGTTCAGGGACTGCACCGGGACCTGGCTGAGGCTCACCGGCAGCTCCAGGAGCAGGAACGACCGACCTATTCGGGTCTGGGCGCACGGATTGAGCAGCTGCTCCGCCTCGCGGAGGAGCAGGCCACCGAGCTGGTCCAGGCAGCCAGGTCTGAGGCTAACGAGATCAAGGCTGCTTCCAAGGTGGATGCGGCCGAGGTCCGGGCGTCGGCCGAGAACGAGGCGGCCGAGCTGCGCGCGAACGCCAAGCGCGAGACCGACGACCAGCGGGGCGCAGCGGAGCGCGAGGCGGACTCGATTCGGACGGGTGCGCGGCGCGAATCGGACGAGCTCACCTCGACGACCGAGCGCGAAGTGGCCAAGCTGCGCGCTACGGCGGACCACGAGATCGCCGAGAAGCGGGCGGCCGTCGAGCGCGACATCGCCAAGCTGCGCACCACGACTGAGCGGGAAGTGGCCCAGCTCAAGGCGTCGGCTAAGCGGGAACGTGACGAGATCCTCACCACCTCCAAGCGGCAGGCGGATGAGATGCGCAGCCAGGCGCAGCGCATCCTGGAGGAGAGCGAGGCGCAGCGGGCTCAGGCCGAGGCGGAGTTCGAGATTCAGCTGGCGGCCCGGCGCGAAGAGGCCGAGCGCCAGGAGGCCGAGCGGCTGTCCGGGGCGCAGGCCGCCACGCAGAAGCTGGTCTCCGAGGCCGAGCAGCGGGCGTCCACCGCCGAGCAGCGGGCGTCCAAGGCCAGTGCGCAGGCCGAGCAGACCCGCCGCGACGCCGACCAGCACGCCAAGCAGCTGGTCAGCAACGCCAAGAAGAACGCCGACCAGATCGTCGGCCAGGCCAAGAGCCAGGCCGACCACCTGCTGGCCGAGACCAAGAGCGAGGCCGAGCGGTCCCGGCTCCAGGCCCAGCGCCAGGTCGACGACCTCACCCGCCAGAAGGACAGCATCAGCAGCCACCTCGCGCAGCTGCGTCAGCTGCTCGGTGGCGGCGTTCCCGGCATGGAAGAAGCATCGTCCGTGCCGGCCGCCCCGTCCCGCCCCGCCATCAGTGCGGACGCACCGCGGCCGCCGGCGCCGGCCGCCCCCGTGCAGGAGGCTCCGAAGCCGGGCAACGGCGGTGCCGCACCGCAGCCTCCGGCCCAGCGGCAGGCCCCGGCTCAGCAGAGCCAGCCCGCCCGCAGCGGCGCCACCTCGGCCAACGGCGTCAAGCAGGGCGCCAACGGCAAGGCGGACGACGAGGACTGGTGGACCGAGTAAGAACGCTCTAGCACGACCGATAAGGGTCAGGCCCCGGGTACGGGGGCCTGACCCTTATCGTTTTGGCAGGCCGCTCAGCGGCGGCCCGGGCGGCGGGTCAGCCGTCGCTCCCAGCAGGTGCGGTGCCAGTGCCGCCGCATTTCCGCCCCGGGCGCCTCGGCCGGCCAGGCCACCACGTGCGCGGTCCCGGGCAGGATCTCCTGGTCGCAGCCGGGACAGCGGTACTCCTTGGTGGCGGCGGCCCCGGGGATCTGCCGAACCACCCAATCCCCGTCCGGCCACGACTCGGGCCGCTCCGGGCCAAGCGGCCAGGGGGCGGTGGTCGGGCGCGCACGGCGGGATCTACGCGGGCTCACGCCGGTAACTTTATGCGGGCCCGGTACGTCCTGCGGGACCGCTACAGTGGCGTTCCGTGCGGCTCGTTATCGCGCGGTGCAGCGTCGACTACGTCGGCCGGCTGACCGCTCATCTCCCGCTGGCCCTCCGGCTGCTCATCGTCAAGGCGGACGGCTCGGTGCTGGTCCATTCCGACGGCGGCTCGTACAAGCCGCTGAACTGGATGTCCCCGCCGTGCAAGCTCACCGAGCAGCCCGGCAAGTGGACGGTGATCAACAAGGCGGGCGAGACGCTGGCCATCACGCTCGAGGAGATCGTCAGCGACACCTCGGCCGACCTCGGCGTGGACCCGGGCCTGAAGAAGGACGGCGTCGAGTCGCACCTGCAGGAACTGCTGGCGATCCAGCTGCACGTGCTGGGCGACGGCTGGCGGCTGGTCCGCCGTGAGTTCCCCACCCCGATCGGCCCGGTCGACCTGATGTGCAAGGACGCCACCGGCGGCAGCGTCGCGGTGGAGATCAAGCGCCGCGGCGAGATCGACGGCGTCGAGCAGCTCACCCGCTACCTGGACCTGCTCAACCGCGACCCGCTGCTCGCCCCGGTGCAGGGCATCTTCGCCGCCCAGGAGATCAAGCCCCAGGCCCGGGTGCTGGCCACCGACCGCGGTATCCGCTGCGTCCTGCTCGACTACGAGGCCATGCGCGGCACCGAGGACGTCTCGCTCAGACTGTTCTGACTGGCGGGCGCGTCGCCGGACCAGAGCAGGAGGGACAGGTCCACGCCCGGATCCGGGGCCGGGGCCCGGTTGATGAACCAGACCGCGGCCGACGGCACCTGGGCCGTGGTGACCAGGGTGGTCGGGCCGGCCAGCAGGAAGTCCAGGTCGAAGGTAACCAGCAGGGCGAGCATGGTGGCCCGGTTGGCGTCGTCGACGCCGGTGAAGGCCTCGTCGAGCCACAGCGGGCGCGGCGCCGTGCCGGGCTCGCGGTACAGCGCGACCAGCGCGGCCAGCATCGGCTGCAGCAGGGTGACGGCCTTGCCGCCACCGGAGTCCTTGGCGTGGACCTCCTCGGTGAACGGGCGCCAGCTGCCCTCCCCGACCCGGTAGTCGGTGACCACGTCGAACCAGCGCCGGTAGTCCAGCAGCACAGCCAGGTGCTGGCGCCAGTCAGCCTCTCCGGCCCGGCCCCGGTCCTGAGCCGCACGGATCTGCTGCTCCAGGAACGTCCGCACCTGGTCCCGCGCCTCGTCCGGCTGGCCCGCCGGAGGTTGGGCCGCCGGAGGTTGGGCCGCCGGTGACCCCAGGGCGGTCAGGACCGCGAACGCGGTCTCGTGGCCGGCCGCGGCCTGGCGGCGCAGCCGCAGCGTGGTCGCGCTGGCTCCGGTGGGGTGCTGGGCCAGCACCTGGTTGACCCCGTCGATCAGCTCGGTGACCGCGGCCTGGCGGTCCTGCAGGTGCTCCACGAACGTGCTGGACAGCAGGCCGGCCAGCACCTGGTCCACGGTCTGGTCGTGCCGCTCGGTCAGCGTGGCGATCTGCTGGTCGAGCTGGGCCACGGCCTGGGCCGGCTCGCTGGTCAGACCGGCGCCGTCGGCCAGGATCGCGACCCCCGGCAGCTGGCCAGGGCCGGCCGGATCCAGCAGGGCGACGCCGCGGCCGCCGGAGGCTTCCAGCACGGTCCGCAGCTCCATCAGCGGGCGGCCCACCACCGCGGCCCACGCGGCGGCGACCCGGGCCCCGGGATCGATACCTGGACGGGCAGGCAGGTGGATGAGCTGCCGGGCCGCCTGGGCCTGGACGGCGGCATCGGCCGGGGTCCGGCCGGGCGCGGCGGGCAGGCTGCGGGCCGCAGCCAGGCCCGCGTCGACCGGGATCCACCAGGCCGCCAGGGCCGCGTCCCGGGCCTGACCGGCTTCGGCGTGCCGAAGCTGGGCGGCGGCCAGGCGCACGGCGGCGGCCGCGGCCGCGGCCAGCCGCCGGCCGTGTTCGGCCTGCAGTTCATCCAGGGCCGCGGTCAGCTCGTCCCGGTGGGCCCGCTGCTCGCGGGCGGCCTGGCGCAGCTCACGGCCGGACAGGTCCAGGGTCTCCTCGGCGTTGTCGGCGACGTCCTGGTCCCGGTCGGCGTGCCGGAGGGCCCGGCTGGCCCGCTCGCCGGCCTCGGCCGCCAGCTGCGCGGTCTCGGTGTACAGGGCGCGGGCCCGTTCCTCGGCCCGCTGGGCCGCGTGCTGCTCGGCCTGGGCCACGGCCAGCTCGGCGATCGTGGCCCCGGCGGCCTGCAGCGCGCCGGCGCGCTCGTCCAGCCCGGCGGCGTCGGTCGCGCTCGGACCGGGCGCGCCCAGGTGGCCAGGCAGGGCGGTGGGCCCGAGCAGGACGGTGTGCGCGTCCTGCGCGGCGGCCCGGGCCTGACCCAGCTCGTCGTCGGCCCGGTCGCGGGCGGCCTCGGCCCGGCGCAGCTCCGCATCCGCGGCCTGCCGGGCCAGCACGGCCCGGACCAGGCCCACGTCACCCGGCGCCCGGGCGGCGGCCGTCTCCAGATCGGTCAGCCGCTCGCGCAGCAGGGCCGCGGCGCGGCGCAGCCCGGCCGCCTCCTCGCGCAGCGCGGCGGTCTCATCGCGCAGGGCCTGGACCCGGCGGTCGCGGGCGTCCCGGCGGGTGACCGCGCCGATCAGCCCGGGACCATGCTCGGGCACCCCGGCCTGACCGGCTGTGAACGGCGTGTGCCAGCGTCCGTCCGCGGTGACCCCGTAGGCGTAGCTGAGCGGCGCGCGGTTCTCCTCGGCCAGGTAGCCGATGGCGTGCAGCAGCGCCCCGACCCGGCTGGCCAGCGGCCCGGCGTCGGGAGCGGGCTGGAGCACCGAGGCCAAGGTGCTGAACGACGCGGTGGTGTCGGGCCAGCCGGTCGCGGCGGTGAGCACCGTGTCCCGGCCGTCCCGGGCCGGCAGCCAGGTCCCGTCCGGGGTGACCCAGGCGTCCAGCAGGCCGGCCGCGTCCAGCGCGGCCTCGATGCAGGCCAGGGTCTGCGGCGTCACGCCTTCGCGTGGTTCGAGCAGCCGCCACAGCGGGGTGCCGTCCGGCCCCGCGGGCGGCCGTTGCCGCCGGAGGTAGCGACCGGGTGCAGCCGCCTCCGGCTCGGCCAGCAGCTGCTGGGCGGCCTGGTCGTCCCGCTCCCGGGCCAGGTGCTGCCGCTCCCCCGCCCGGTACTCGTGCACGGCGGCGCGCTCGCGCAGCGCGGCGGTCTGCGGGGTCAGCCAGCCGGTCCGCAGCAGGCCGGCCAGCAACGGCTGCGGCTCGGGCCGGGCGCACTGCTCGCTGACGGCCTGCAGCCAGCCGGCCCGCTGCGTGGGCGGCGGCGCGTCCCCGCCCAAGGCCGCGGCCCAGCCTTCCAGCTCGTCGGACAGCGCCTGCAGGGCCGCGTCCACCGCGGTGGCGGCCTGGCCGGATCGGGCCGCGCAGCGTCCCTGGGCCGCGGTGGCCTGGGTGGCCCAGCGGGCGGCGGCCTCCTCCTGCTGCCGGGCCCGGGCCGCCGCGGCCAGCAGCGGCCGCGCGTCCGCCACCTGCTGGCGCTGCTGGCGGATGGCCGCGTCCAGCCGGGCGGACTCGCCCTTGGCCGCCCAGGCCACGGCCTCGGCCGGCAGGCCCGCCGTCTCCGCGGCCGCCGCCGCGGCCCGGGTGGCCGTGGCGACCCGGTCCGTGGCGCGGGCCGCGGTCTCGATAGCCGCCTGCCGTTCGGCAGCCCGGCGGTCCAGCGTGGCCTGGGACTTCCTGGCCTCGGCGGCGAGGTCCTCGGCCGCCCGCCGGGACCGTGCCGCCGCCTGCTGGAGCTGTTCCATCCGGGCGGCCGGGCCGGCGCTGTCGCCGTCGGCCGGGGCGGTGAGCAGGTCCTCGTAGCCCTGCTCGACCCGGGCCAGGGTGTCCCGGTCCGCGCCGAGCTGAGCGGTGGTCTCCGCGACCCGGTCCTGGGCCGCGGTCACCGCCTGCCCGGCGTCGGTTGCGGCCCGGTCCGCCTCGTCCAGCCCGGCCAGGGTGGTGACGAGCTGATCGGCCCGCCCGCGCAGGATCGCGTCGGCCCACGGGTTCCAGGCCTGAGTCAGGTAACCGGCCACCGCGTCCCGGGCGGTCCGGGCCTGGTCCCGGTCCCGGGCCAGCGCGTCCAGGGCGTCCCAGCCCTGGGCCAGGTGCTCGACCTGGGCCGGCTCGATGGCGGGCAGCGCGATCCGCATCTGGGCGGTGAAGAAGCCGGGGTCCAGGCGCTGCCCCAGGTGCGGGGTGCGCAGCACCTTGAGCATGCGGACCACCGCGTCCAGCCGGCCCGGGTCGGTGAACCCGAATAGGTCGCGGGCCACCCAGGACCGGTATTCGGTCCCGGTCCTGGCCATGCGGAACCCGGGCACCGCGGCCAGCTGTGACGGCGGGCGGACCGCGGCGGCCTGGTGCAGGTCCAGGCCGGCCCGGACGCGGGCCTGCCCGTCGCACACGGCCCAGGTGCGGTCCAGGTCGGTGGCGCCCCGGCGGGCCTGCGCGAACAGCAGGCAGGTGAAGTAGCGCGGCCCGTCGTCCCCGCGCCGGGCGAACTCCAGCCAGGCCCAGCCGCGGGAGGTGGCCGGGCCGCTCTCCCGCCGGTCCTGCGGGTCGCCGGTGGGCTCGACGTAGTAGCGGAACGCCTTGTGTTCCTGGCCGAACGTGTCCACCAGCTGCCGGTCCAGGTCCCCGGCCAGCAGGATCAGCGAGGTCAGCGCCATCAGGGTGGACTTGCCCGACTGATTCTGGCCCACGAACTGCGCCCGGCCGTCGGCCAGCCAGTACTCGGCGACGTCAAACTCCCACAGGTTGACCACGCCGGCCCGCAGCAGCTGCCAGCGGTCGCGGCGGGAGGGCTCCGGCAGCGCGCCTGGGTCGAGGACGGCTGGGTCGAGGATGGCTGGGTCGAGCGGGGCGGGCGCGGTCATGGCTGGCCGACCGCGGGCCGGTAGCGACCGGCCACCGGCGACAGCACCCAGCCGCCGTCCGGGCCGACCCGGACCAGGCCCAGCGGGACCAGTTGCTGCTCGGCGGCCGCTCGCACCGCGGCCGGGTCATCGCGCAGCGACCCGGTCAGGTCGTCGTGCCGGGCCGCGTGCAGCAGGCTGGCCTGCTCGTCGACCTGGCCACTGGTGAGCGTGACGGCACCGTCGGTCTGGCGCTGGCCGACCCGCCCGGCCGCCCCGGCCAGCAGTAGCGAGACCCAGCCCGCGGGGCTGTCACCGGGCCAGTCACTGGTGAGCGGGCTGCGTGGGTCGTCATTAATGATCAAGATAAGTCCCTCGGCGCGGGCTTCCACCTGCCCGCCGGTCAGGCTGGCGGCCTCGCTGGACCGCAGGCCACGGGTGGCGCGGAGCGACCCGGCGTCGCCCTCGCTCAGCTCGCCGTAGAGCACGGCCGGCGTCTCGACCAGCGCGCGCAGGGCCCGGACCGGCCGCGAGGCCCCGTCGCCGGCGCCGTCGTCGTCGAATGGGCCCGCTGGCGGGCCCGGCGGTGGGCCCAGAGCTTCGGTCAGCACGTCCGGGCTGGTCAGCAGCTCCAGGGCGGCCGGGTCGACGTCGTACTCGGGGCCGGTCCCGGCGCCGGTGGTGGCCCAGCCAGTCAGCTCGTCCGGTGCAGCGGCGGGCTCGGCCGGACGGGGCGGATCGCTTCGCCGGACGGGGCGGAGCACACCCCAGTGCTCGAGCAGGGCGGCCGCCGCCGCCAGCTGACGGCGGTGCGCCAGCAGCTCCGGATCGTAGGGCGAGACGGTGGCCGTGCGGCCCGTGGTCAGGTCCCGTACCCGGCCGGACAGCCTGCCCAGCGAGGCCGGCCCGGTGACCTCGGCGCACGCCGCGGCCAGCACGCAGGTCAGGGCGAGCACCCGGCGCCCGGGCCGGTCCGGCGGGGGCGGCGGGGCGGTGACCGCGCCCGCGACCGGCACCCGGACCAGCCGGAACGCCTGCCCGGACGCGGCCAGCCGGTAACCCAGGGTACGGGCGGCGCCGCGCACCTCGGCGGTGTGCCGGGCCACCGCCCGGTACAGCTCGGGGTCGCTGGCCGCGGTCACCAGCGGCCGGGCCAGCAGGCCGCCGAAGGCCCGCTGGGCGCTGCGTCCAGGAGCGGCCCCGGCGGGCGCGGCGGGTGCGGCGGGCGCGGTCATCGCAGGCTCCCGGCCAGGGCGGGCAGGGCCGCGGTGATGGTCAGCCGGAGGTCGGGGTGGACGAGCTGCCCGGCCGGGGTGCGGATCACGGCCGGCGGCGCGCCGTCCGGTGCGGGCTCGGCCCGGACCGTCCACCGCCCGTCCGGGGTGCGCACCGTCCGGCTCCCGTCCTGGCCGGGCCGGGCCCCGGCCAGGACGGCCAGGAACGACAGCAGGACGTCGAGCTGCCCGGCATCCAGGCCGGTCCAGCCGGACAGCCGCAGAC
The DNA here is from genome assembly GCA_963833835.1 of uncultured Actinomycetes bacterium. GTDB lineage: Bacteria > Actinomycetota > Actinomycetes > Streptosporangiales > Streptosporangiaceae > Bog-532. The sequence goes on along the minus strand of CAWHZI010000016.1, from coordinate 673,509 downwards.
CGGACCGGGCCGCGATGGCGTGCCGGGTCTGTTCCGCCGCGGCCTGCCGGGCGGTGGCGGTGGCCCGGGCCAGGGCGCGGGCCACCGACCGGTCGGGCATCCGGGCCACCTGGTCCCCCGGCCGGACGCCAGAGCGGACGCCAGGCCCGCTGGGCGGCAGTCCGCCCTGGCGCGACGCGGTGACCGGGGCCGGGTCGGCGACCCAGAACGAGATCGAGCCGGCCGGCCCCGGCGGCTGCGGGCTGGGGTGCGGCAGGTGCCGGGCGGCGAACAGGCCGGTGGCCGCGCACCACAGCGACCAGGCCGCGTCGTCGGTGGTAGACCGTTCCAGCGCCCCGGCCAGGGCGAGCAGGTCGGCGCGCTGGGACAGCTGGCCGCGCACCGTGGCCAGGGCCCGCTGCCCGTGCACCAGCGGCACCACCACGTCGCGGAGCTGCCGGCTCAGTTGCCGGGCGGCATTGTCGCCGGGCCCGAACCAGGCCAGCAGCCCGGTCAGCGTGGCCCGGTAACGGCCAAGCAGGGCGGACAGCCGGTCCTCGGGCACGGCCGCACCCAGGCTGTGCAGCGCGGCGGGCCGCCACGCGGCCGGTCCCACGGCCAGCAGCCCGGACGTGTGAGCGGCAATCGGGCCGCAGTGGCGGTCCACGCCGCCCGCCCAGACGTCCACGTAACGGCGCAGCGCTTCCTGCAGCGCGGCGACCCGGGCCGGGTCGGCCGCCCCGGCCTGCGCGGCGGCCAGCCGGGCCTGCCAGCCCGCGGCGGCCTCGGTCATCGCGGCGAACGTGGTGTGCAGCACCGACCAGGCTCCGGCCGCGACGGCCGGCTCGCCCGGCAGGGACGCGGCCAGGCGGCCGAGCTCGGCCGCCAGCACCGAAGGCGCGGCGCTGGCCGCGACCGAGCCCGCCGGGTCCGGATCGGGATCGGCCAGGTCCGGGCCGAGACGCCGGATGGCCCGGTGCAGCCGGGCCGCGGCCGCGGTGAGCTGATACCGGCGATCACCCGTGGGGCCGGGCCACTGGGCGGCCACCCCCCAGGCCACGAGCTGGTCCAGCCGGCGGTCCAGCGGCAGGGTGGCCAGCACGGCCAGGCGGTCACGCAGCCGGTGCCGGAGCAGCACCTCCAGGTCGGCGCGGGACACTCCAGCCAGCGAATACGCCTGCTCGTCCAGCAGGGTGTCCACGATCAGCCGGTACTGGGCCGCCGCATCATCCGGCGCGGTGAGGTAGCTGGCCACGGTCAGGCCACCGGGCGTCCCGGTCGGCCGCCACTGGCCGATGTCGTCGTCGTCCCCGCGATCCACGCGGCGACGCTACCGTGCCTTTGTGGTGCGAGATTCGCGTTTGCCGCAAAAGAGGAACACCGGGCGGGCGAAGGGCACCCAGCTCAGCTGCCGATAATGACCTCATGCGCGCACTCATCACGAACGACGACGGGATCGACAGCCCGGGGGTACGGATTCTGGCTCAGGTCGCCGTGGCCGCCGGGCTGGACGTGACCGTGGCCGCCCCGAACGGGGAACGCAGCGGCACCAGCGCCATGATGTCAGCGCTGGAGGCGGGGGGCAGGCTGCTGGTCGAGGAGCGGAAGCTGGACGGGCTGGAGGACGTGCCCACGGTCGCGGTCCAGGCCACACCGGCGATGATCGCCTTCATCGGGCTGCACGGCGGTTTCGGCGGCCGCCCGGACATCATCTTGGCGGGCATCAACCGGGGCCCGAACCTGGGCCGGGCCATCCTGCACTCCGGCACGGTCGGCGCCGCGCTCACCGGTGCCTCGGCCGGGCTGCCCGCGATGGCGTTCTCGCTGGCCGCGGACGCCTCCGTGCACTGGGACACCGCGGAAACGGTGACGGCGCGGGCCCTGGAATGGTTCCTGGGCCGCGCCACGCCATCCGTCGTGATCAACGTGAACGTGCCGGACCGCCCGCAGGCGCAGGTACGCGGACTGCGGGCGGCCCGGCTGGAGTCGTACGGGGCGGCCAAGGTGACCGTGGGCGAACTGCACGAGGGCTACGTCCCGGTCAGCTTCGCCCAGATCGGCCAGGGGTCGCCGGACAGCGACTGGACCCTGGTGCGGGACGGCTGGGCCACCGTGACCGCGGTGCACGGGATCGGCGAGACCTCGGAGGTGGACCTGGGCACGCTACCCGCGGGCGGCTTCTAGGGTTTCAGGGTTGGCCGGCTCGGTGCTGGCCGGTGTCGCCGCCGGCCGGGCGGTGATCCGGCGCAGGGCCAGGTAGCTGACGACCACGCCGGCCAGCATCAGCGCGATCGTCACGATCAGCCCGGCGTGGTAACCGTCCATGAACGCGGTCACCGGGTTCGCACCGCCACGGAGGGCGGCACTCTGCCGCGCCCGCAGCACCGCGCCGATCACGGTGATGCCGAGCAGCCCGGCCACCTCGCGCGAGGCGTTCAGCAGGGCCGAGGCGACCCCGGACCGCTCCGACGGCATGCCCCCCAGGATCGCGTCGGTCAGCGGCGCGTTCATCAGGCCGGCGCCCGCGCCGAAGACCACGAACCCGGGCAGCAGCTGGGCGAAGCTTGCGCTCTGGCCGAGCATGGTGAACAGGACGAGGCCGCCCGCCATCAGCAGCATGCCGCCTGCCACCGCACGGTGCGCCCGCACCCGGGCCACGATCGGGGCAGCCAGCACGGAGAACACCACCACGGCCAGGGCCATGGGGACGAAGGCCAGCCCGGCCTTGGTCGGCGAGAAACCCAGCACGTTCTGCAGGTAGAGCGCGGTGAAGAAGTAGATCCCGAGCACCCCGAAGCCCCACAGCATCATGGTCACCGTGCCGCCGGAGAAGACCCGCGAGCGGAAGACCGACAGGTCGACCATCGGGTCCGCGGTCCGGTGCTCCACGGCCAGGAAGACGGCCAGGGCCAGGGCGGACAGCGCGAAGGAGCCGATGATGAGCGGTGACGTCCAGCCCCGGTCCTGTCCCTCGATCAGCGCGTACACCAGGGCGAACAGCATCACCGCGGAGATGGCCAGGCCGGGCACGTCCAGCCGCCGGCGCGCGTCGGCCCGGCCGCCACGGGACTCGGCCATGGTCCGCAGCGCGATGGCCGCGGTGATCACCCCAACCGGCACGTTGATGAAGAAGATCCAGCCCCAGTGCAGGTGCTGGCTGATGAGGCCGCCGATCAGCGGGCCGACGGCCAGGGCCAGGGCGCCGGTCGCGGTCCAGATGCCGACGGCCTGGGTCCGCTCCCGTGGGTCGGTGAAGGTGGCCATGACGATGGCCAGCGTGGCCGGCACCAGCAGCGCGGCCCCCAGACCCTGCACGGCCCGGCTGGCGATCAGGACGGCCCCGTTGCCGGCCAGGCCGGCCGCCAGCGACGCCGCGGTGAAGATGCCCAGGCCGAGCAGGAACAGCCGCCGCCGCCCGTAGTGGTCGGCCAGCCGGCCGCTGGCCAGCAGCAGCGCGGCGAAGACCAGCAGGTAGCTGCTGACCACCCACTCCAGCCCGGACACCGACAGGTGCAGGCTGCGCTGGATGGTCGGGATCGCCACGTTGGTGACGTTGTTGTCCAAGTAGGTCATGAAGGTGGCCAGGCTGACCGCCACCAGCGTCCACCAGCGCCGTGACATTTCGGCACCGCCTCTTTCCCGTCGTCTCGCTGCGTCCTGTACGTGAGTCCTGTCCGACGTACATGTACGTCGTATAGGTACGAGGTACAGGTTGCCTTGTACGGTGTATAGTTGTCAAGTGATGGCAACGACAGCGGCAGCAGAAGAACCCGACCGGCCCCGGCTCAGCAAGAGCGCGGTGGTCAGCCGGGCGCTCGAGCTGGCCGACCGCGGCGGGGTGGACTCCCTGACCATCCGGCGGCTGGCCACCGAGCTGGGTGTCACGCCGATGGCGCTGTACTGGCACTTCCGCAGCAAGGAAGATCTGCTGGCCGCGCTGTCCGACCACATCTGGGACGAGGTCGACCTGGCGGTCGACCCGCAGGCCCCGTGGCCGGATCAGCTCCGGGCCATCATGGAGTCACTGGTCGGCGTGCTGCGGGCGCATCCGTCCGGGGCGCAGCTTGTGCTCTCTCACAAAAAGGAGAGCGACGGCTCGATGCGCGCGGCCGAGATCGCTCTCGGCCTGCTGCGCGGCGCGGGCTTCGACCCCGAGCAGGCCAGCGAGATCACCCGGGGCGGGATGTGGACCGCGATCACGCTGGTGATGAGCGAGCCGGGCTTCGAGCCCGACGTCAAGGCGGGCCTGGACAACGCCGAGCGGGCCGAGCTGCAGCGGCGCAAGCAGGTGCAGATGGCCCTGCTGCCGGCCGACAAGTTCCCGCATCTGGTCGAGTGTGCGGCCCCGTTCACCAGGGTCGACCCGGAGCTGCACTACCGGTTCGGGATCGACCTCTTCATCGCGGGCGTCACGGCCCTGGCGCCGCCAGCGGGCTAGCTGCTGGCCCGGCGCAGGGCGGGCGCGTTGACGGCGGCGGCGGCCTCGGCCAGTTCGGGGATTTCGACGACAGTGAGGCCGGCCGCGCGGAGCTGCTCGGCGCCGCGGCCCTCGGTGAAGATGGGCGGCTCGCGCCAGGCGAAGACGACGCGGCCGATGCCCGCGGCCAGGATGTGCTCGACGCAGGTCACCGGGCGGGAGGCCCGGTCCCCGCACGGCACCAGCGAGCTGTAGATGGTGGCCGTGGCCAGCCGCGGGTCGGCCGGGTCCAGCTTGCGCAGGGCGACCTCCTCGGCGTGGTCCTGCGGCTCCTGCTCACGGGAGAACCCGGTGGCCATGACGTTCCCGTCCGCGGCGACCACGATCGCGCCGACCGCGAACGCGGTGTCGGACGGCGGGCACTGCCGGGACAGCTCGATCGCCGCGCGCAGGAACCTTGTGTCATCCCCGCCCGGGCCGAGCAGGTAACGCAGCGCCACCACGCCGCCCAGGCGGCGGACCCCGGCCAGCGTCATGGGGTCGGCCGGGCCCGCAGGGTAGGCACCGGGCAGCGCGAACCGAGGGGCCCCCTCCTCGCCCACGAAGAACGGGGCCACGGCCAGTTGCAGCTCGTCGGCCAGGCCTTCCACCAGGATGTCCCGCAGCAGCATCGCACCGCCCTCGACCAGGATGCGGTGGCAACCTTTTAGATAAAGATCATCGAGCATGAAACGGACGGAACCGGGCTCACCGGCGTCGATGATGCCGGCCAGGGGGCCGAACCGGGCCTGCGCCACGGCGACGGCGGGGCTGGCGCAGTAGATCAGCGGCCGGGCGGCGCCGGGCGCGGCGGCGAAGAAGCGGCGGCCCGGGTCGAGGTCGCCGGTGCTGGTCAGCGTGACCCGGACCGGGTGCTCGGGGCGGCCGGCCGCCTGGCGGCGGATCCGCAGCTCCGGATCGCGGATGAGCAGCCGCGGGTCGTCCCGGCGGATCGTGTTCGCGCCGACCACGATCGCGTCACAGCTGGCCCGGAGCTCGTCCACGCGGGCCAGGTCGGCCGACCCGGACAGCACCAGCCGCTCCGGGCTGGTGTCGTCGATCCGGCCGTCCACGGACATGGCGCAGCTGATCAGCACGTAGGGGCGAGTCGGCAACGGCATCTCCCGGTGGTTCGCTACTGACGGGTAGTTTCTGGTCCGGCTTATTTGATTTACTTAACACTCCAGGCCTCGGCAGGATGGCGGTGCCCCATGACAACTTCCCAGGCGCACGACGCGGGCACGTTCGAGACGCTGAACCCGGCCACCGGCCAGGTCATCGCCGCGTTCCCGGTAGCCGGACCGGAGGAAGCCGCGGCCGCGGTGAACCGGGCCCGGGAGGCGTCCCGCTGGTGGGCGGAGCTGGGCTGGCGCGAGCGGCGCAACCGCCTGCTGGACTGGAAGTCCCAGGTGACCCGGCAGCTGGACGAGCTGGCCATCCTGGTACACGACGAGACCGGCAAGCCCGCCGACGACGCCCGGCTCGAGATCGTCCTGGCCATCTTGCACATCGACTGGGCCGCCCGGCACGCCCAGCGGGTGCTGAGCCGGCACCGGGTGTACAGCGGGGTGGTGGCGCTCAACCTGACCGCCACCGTCGAGTACCAGCCGCTGGGCGTGATCGGCGTCATCGGCCCGTGGAACTATCCCGTGCTCACGCCGCTGGGCTCGATCGCGTACGCGCTGGCCGCGGGGAACGCGGTCGTGTTCAAGCCGAGCGAGTTCACCCCGGCGGTGGGCGAGTGGCTGGTCCGGTCGTTCGCCCAGACCGCGGGCCGGTCCGCCCCGCAGCCGGTGCTCCAGCTCCTCACCGGCGACGGCCGGACCGGTGCCGCCCTCACCACCAGCGGGGTGGACAAGGTCGCGTTCACCGGCTCGGCCGCCACCGCGCGCAAGGTCATGGCGGCGGCCGCGGCCAGCCTGACCCCGGTCATCGCCGAGTGCGGCGGCAAGGACGCGCTGATCGTGGACTCCGACGCCGACCTTAACGCCGCGGCCGACGCCGCGGCCTGGGGCGGGCTGTCCAACGCCGGCCAGACCTGCATCGGCATCGAGCGCGTGTACGTGGCCGACCCGGTGTACGAGACGTTCCTGGCCAAGCTGACCGAGCGGGTGGCGGCCCTGCGGCCGGGCAGCGACCAGGGCGCGTCCTACGGCCCGATGACGATGCCGTCGCAGATCGACGTCATCCGGCGGCACCTGACCGACGCCGTGGCCCGGGGCGGGCGCGCCCTGCCGGGGCCGGTCGCCGACGCCATCGACGGGGGCTACGTCCGGCCGGTCATCCTGACCGATGTGCCCGAGGACGCCGCCGCGGTGACGGAAGAGACGTTCGGCCCCACGATCACCGTCCGCCGGGTGGCCAGCCTGGAGGAAGGCATCCGGCTGGCCAACGCCAGCTCGTACGGGCTGGGGGCGTCGATCTTCGCCGGGAGCCGGCGCCGGGCGGTGGCGGCCGCGCGCACCCTGCGCACCGGGGCCGCCTCGGTCAACTCGGTGGTGAGCTTCATGCTGGTGCCGGCCCTGCCGTTCGGCGGCGTCGGGGAGTCCGGGTTCGGGCGCATCCACGGGGCGGACGGCCTGCGGGAGTTCGCCCGGTCCAAGTCGATCGCCAGCCAGTGGATGAAGCCGCCCATGAACGTGACCACGTTCACCCGGACCGACAAGGACCTGGCCAGGACCCTGGGCCTGGTCCGCTTCCTGCACGGCCGCCGTCGCCCTCGCTCCTGACCGCGGCTCGGAGGCTCGAGCGGGGTGGCTCCCGGCCGGGCGAACCGGCCGGGAGCGCTCCCCCGAAACACCGGGGTCCGATGAGCCCCCGAGATTCATCGGGCCCCGGGTGGCGACCGGTCGCTACTATAAGTAGCGGTCCCGGTCGGCCGTGCGCAGAGTATGACCGAAAACCGACCGATATGATCAGTCACTCTTCGATCCTGACTGTTCACCCTGCGTGTCGATTACCTTGCCACAGTGATCGCAGAAAGTGAATACTTGCAGGTCAGTTATTGATCACTTTTTGCTATCGGAGTGTCCCGCTGCGTGTGCGTGACCGACAAATCCGCCGCGACCGGACGGTGCTAGCTAAAGAGGCTAGCTAAAGAGTTTGGCTACGGGGCGTGATCACATTGGGCATTCCGGACGCATTCGGCGCGTCTACACGGCGACCGTACGGGCGCGAACATCCCGCGCATCCGCGACCTTAGGGTGGGGGCATGCCACCGAACCGCAGAGACGAACCCGTCGTGCTGTCCCGCATCTACACCAAGACCGGCGACGACGGCAGCACGGCGCTGGCGGACGGCTCGCGGGCGCCGAAGACCGATCTCCGGCTGGCCGCCTACGCCGACGTGGAGGAGGCCAACTGCGCGATCGGGGTGGCCATCGCGCTCGGCCAGCCCGGGCCGGAGCTGACCGCGCTGCTCACCCGCATCCAGAACGAACTGTTCGACGTGGGCGCGGACCTGGCCAACCCGATCGCCGACCACCCGCCCTACCCGCCGCTGCGGATCAACGACGGCTACATCCAGGCGCTGGAGCAGGCGTGCGACCGGTACAACGAGGACCTGCCGGTGCTGCGCAGCTTCGTGCTGCCCGGGGGGACACCGGCCGCGGCGCTGCTGCACACGGCGCGGACCGTGACCCGGCGAGCGGAGCGGAGCGCCTGGGCCGCCTGCGCCGAGCACGGGGAGACGGTGAACCCGCTGGCCGCGCGGTACCTGAACCGGCTGTCGGACCTGCTGTTCATCCTGGGGCGGCAGGCCAACGCCGGGCACGGCGACGTGCTGTGGAAGCCGGGAGGCGAGCGGTAAGGGCCGATCGAGCGTTCAATCGGGCGGTCAGGCGATCTGGTCCATGTAAGAACCGGGCGGGGCCGCTTCCAGCCAGGACAGGAAGCCGGTCAGGGCGGCCTCCGACATGGCCAGCTCGACGGTGCCCTCCTGGCCGATCTTGCACTCCACCACGTACCGCCCGGTACCCAGGGCCGCGCTCTCGGCTGCCGACGCCAGCCGCCGGGAGGCCACGACCAGCGTGCGGCGTTCCAGGATGACCTGAGGCCGCAGCAGGAAGCTGAACTGGTGGTACCAGTAGAGCTGATCCTCCTGGTAGGAGGCGACACCCGGCCGCCAGGAGCCCGTACCGGCTACCCGGCGCAGGCCGCAGTCGACGGTACCGCCGCCCCGCTCGAGCAGGAAGCGACGGGCGGCGATACCGCTGGCAAACAGGACCAGGAGAAGCAGGAACGCGGCGAACAGCCAGGCGGCGTCGAGAGCCAGCGCGTCCCCCACCCCTGGCCCTCGTCAGGCCTGTTCGCCTGCGGCTCGCAGCTGCGCCCGGGCGTACTTGGCCTCGCTCGGCTCCTCGCCCGGAGCCGAACCCCCGTCGCTCAGCGCGGCGTCCAGGTTGGACTTGGCTGCGGACTTGTCCACTTCGCTGCCGAGCTGGGCGTCGACGGCGAGGATGGAGATCTGATCGTCGGCGACCGAGAGGAAGCCGCCGCTGACCGCGGCGGTCACCTCCCGGCCGCCCTCGCCGTCCGAAGACCCTTCCGGGTCCAGGATGCGCACGATGCTGCCTTCGGCCAGGATCCCCAGCACCGGCGGATGGCCGCTCAGGACCCCGATGTCGCCTTCGAGCGTCTTGGCGATGACCATGTTGGCCTCACCGGCCCACAGCTCGCGGTCGGCGATGACGACCTCGACGTGCAAGGTCACTTTTCCATCTCCCTGGCCTTCTTCTCCGCGTCCTCGATCCCGCCGACCATGTAGAACGCCTGCTCCGGCAGGCTGTCGAACTGGCCGTCGACGATCGCCTTGAACGAGGAGATCGTCTCCTCCAGCGGGGTGAAGATCCCTTCCTGCCCGGTGAACTGCTCGGCCACGTACATCGGCTGGGACAGGAACCGCTCGATCCGCCGGGCCCGACGCACCACGACCTGGTCTTCTTCGCCCAGTTCGTCCACACCGAGGATGGCGATGATGTCCTGCAGCTCGTTGTAGCGCTGCAGGATCTGCTGCACCGAACGGGCCACGTCGTAGTGCTCCTGGCCGACATACCGGGCGTCCAGGATCCGTGACGTGGAGTCTAGCGGGTCAACCGCCGGGTAAATGCCCTTCTCGGTGATGGCCCGGGACAGGGTGGTGGTCGCGTCGAGGTGGGCGAACACGGTGTGCGGGGCCGGGTCGGTGATGTCGTCCGCGGGCACGTAGATCGCCTGCATGGAGGTGATCGAGTGACCACGGGTGGAGGTGATCCGCTCCTGCAACTGGCCCATCTCGTCGGCCAGGGTGGGCTGGTAACCCACCGCGGACGGCATCCGGCCGAGCAGGGTGGACACCTCGGAACCGGCCTGGGTGAACCGGAAGATGTTGTCGATGAACAGCAGCACGTCCTGCCGCTCGACGTCGCGGAAGTACTCGGCCATGGTCAGCGCGGACAGCGCGACCCGGAGCCGGGTGCCCGGCGGCTCGTCCATCTGGCCGAAGACCAGCGCGGTGTCGTTGATGACGCCGGACTCGGTCATCTCCACCCAGAGGTCGTTGCCCTCACGGGTGCGCTCCCCCACACCGGCGAACACCGACACACCGCCGAAGTTCTGCGCGACGCGGCGGATCATCTCCTGGATGAGCACGGTCTTGCCCACACCGGCGCCGCCGAACAGGCCGATCTTGCCGCCGCGGACGTACGGGGTGAGCAGGTCGAGGACCTTGATGCCGGTCACGAACATCTCGGTGCGCGGCTCAAGCTGGTCCAGCGGCGGCGGGTCGCGGTGGATCGGCCAGCGCTCCTGGATATCGAGCGACGAGGTCGGGACGTCGAGGGTCTCGCCCAGGGTGTTGAACACGTGGCCCTTGGTCACCTCGCCCACCGGCACCTCGATCGGCGCGCCGGTGTCGGTGACGTCGGTGCCCCGGACCATGCCGTCGGTCGGGGCCAGGGAGATGGCTCGCACCACATCGTCGCCGATGTGCTGCTCGACCTCCAGGGTCAGCGTCTTGGTCTCGTCGCCGAGCTTCACGTCGACGTGCAGGGCGTTGTAGATCTCGGGCATCGAGTCGGCGGAGAACTCCACGTCAACGACGGGGCCGATCACCCGCACGACCCGGCCGGTCCCCGTGCCGCTGGTGCCCTCGGCGGGGTTTTCTACGGTCGCGGTCATAGCGTCACTCACTCACTCTCTGCTGAGGCGTCGGCCATCGCGTTGGCGCCGCCCACGATCTCACTGATTTCCTGGGTGATCTCGGCCTGCCGGGCGTTGTTGGCCTCCCGGGTCAGCCGCTCCGTCAGGTCGTTCGCGTTATCGGTCGCCGCCTTCATGGCGCGGCGGCGGGAGGCGAGCTCGGACGCGGCCGACTCGAGCATGGCGTAGAAGATCCGGCCCTCGACGTACTGCGGCAGCAGCCGGTCCAGGACATCACTGGAGGACGGCTCGAACTCGTACATAGGCAGCGGGCCGCCCTCGGGCTCACCCGAGCTCTCCTCGATCTCCAAGGGCAGCAGCCTGGCCACCATCGGCTTCTGGGTCAGCATCGACACGAACTGCGTGCGGACGATGTAGATCTCGTCCACCCCGCCGTCCCCGGCCTCCTTGTCGAACGCCTCCAGCAGGCCGTTGGTGACCTCGGTCGCGTCGCTGACCGACGGCCGGGCCGAGAAGCCGCTGAACTGCTGGGCCATCTCGATGTTGCGGGACCGGTGCCAGCCGATGCCCTTGCGCCCGGCCACGTAGTGGACCGGTTCGACGTTGCGCTCACGCAGCGTGCGCAGCAACCGGGCCTCTTCCCGCAGCACGTTCGTGTTGAACGCCCCGCAGAAGCCGGAGTCGCTGGTCAGCGTCAGCACGGCGGCCCGGGTCACCGACTCCGGCTCGGTCACCAGCGGGTGGTCAATGGTCGACGACCGGCTGACCACCGCCTCGACGGCGCGGGTGAGCTCGCGCGCGTACGGCTCAGCCTCGCGCATGCGCTGCTGCGCGCGGATGATCCGGGACGAGGCGATCAGTTCCTGGGCACGGGTGATCTTGCCGATCGACTGGACCGCCCGGATCCGCTGCCGGACGGCGCGAAGGCTGGCTGCCATGCTTAGCTGTTCTCCCCGGACGAGCTGGATGAGCTGGAGTCGCCGGACGAGCCGGACGAGCCGGACGAGTCGGGACCGCGATCGCCCCCGCTCGGGCTGTTGGCGTCGACCGGACCCTCCTGGGGCTGCTGGTTCGTGTACTTGTGCACGGTCTCCTGACCGGTCTCCTCGGCCGTGAGGGCCTCGGCCTGCTCCTCGGTGACCAGCAGCTCGCCGTCGCTCTTCTCGAACGTGGCGCGGAACTGGTTAACCGCGTCCTTGAGCGAGCTCGCGGTGTCGTCGGACAGGTCGGACGTCTCCCGGATCGAGTCCAGGATGCCCGCGTTGTTGCGCTTCAGGCTGTCCAGGAACTCGGATTCGAACCGCGACACGTCGTCGATCGGCACGTCGTCCAGGTGGCCGTTGGTACCGGCCCAGATCGACACGACCTCGTTCTCCACCGGGAACGGGTCGTACTGGGGCTGCTTGAGCAGCTCGACCAGGCGGCCACCGCGGTCCAGCTGGGCCCGCGAGGCGGCGTCCAGGTCGGAGGCGAAGGCCGCGAACGACTCCAGGTCGCGGAACTGGGACAGCGACAGCCGCAGCGTGCCGGCCACCTTCCGCATGGCCCGGACCTGGGCCGCGCCGCCGACTCGGGACACCGACCGGCCGACGTTGATGGCCGGGCGGACACCGGAGTTGAACAGGTCGGTCTCGAGGAAGATCTGGCCGTCGGTGATCGAGATGACGTTGGTCGGGATGTAGGCCGAGATGTCGTTGGCCTTGGTCTCCACGATCGGCAGGCCGGTCAGCGAACCGCCGCCGAGGTCGTCGGACAGCTTGGCGCAGCGCTCCAGCAGCCGGGAGTGCAGGTAGAACACGTCACCTGGGTAAGCCTCACGGCCCGGCGGGCGGCGCAGCAGCAGCGAGATCGCACGGTAGGCCTCGGCCTGCTTGGACAGGTCGTCGAACACGATCAGGGCGTGCTTGCCCTGGTACATCCAGTGCTGGCCGAGCGCGGAGCCGGTGTAGGGCGCGATGTACTTGAAGCCGGCCGGGTCCGAGGCGGGCGAGGCGACGATGGTGGTGTACTCCAGCGCGCCGGCTTCCTCCAGCGACTGCCGGATGGAGGCGATGTTCGAGCCCTTCTGGCCGATCGCCACGTAGATGCAGCGGACCTGGCGGTCGGGGTCGCCGGACTCCCAGTTCGAGCGCTGGTTGATGATCGTGTCGATGGCGATGGCCGTCTTACCGGTCTGCCGGTCGCCGATGATCAGCTGCCGCTGCCCCCGGCCGATGGCGGTCATCGCGTCGATGGCCTTGATACCGGTCTGCAGCGGCTGCTTGACCGACTGCCGCTCCACCACCGAGGGCGCCTGGGTCTCCAGGGGCCGCAGCTCGGTGTCGGTGATCTCGCCCTTGCCGTCCAGCGGGACGCCCAGCGGGTCGACCACGCGGCCGAGGAAGCTGTCCCCGACCGGGACCGAGAGGATCTCGCCCGTCCGGCGGACCTGCTGGCCTTCCTCGATCTTGCTGAAGTCGCCCAGGATGACGACGCCGATCTCGCGGATCTCCAGGTTCAGGGCGAGACCGCGGGTGCCGTCCTCGAATTCGAGCAGTTCGTTGGCCATGGCCGAGGGCAGGCCCTCGACCCGTGCAATACCGTCGCCACACTCGGTGACGGTGCCGACCTCCTCCAGGGAGGCCGACTCCGGCTCATACGCTTCGACGAAGCGCGCCAGAGCGTCCCGGATCTCGTCCGGCCGGATTGTCAGCTCCGCCATCTTCCTCAAGTCTCTCGTGTGAGTTGTCAGTTAGTCAGCTTGCGGCGCAGGGACCCCAGTCGGGTGGCCACACTGCCGTCGATCAGCTCGTCGCCGACCTGGATGGTCATGCCGCCGACCACGGTGGGATCGATGACGACGTTGATGTACACCTCATGACCGTAGATGCCCGCCAGCACCTCGGCCAGCCGCTGACGCTGCTGGGCGGTGGGCGCCGTCGGCGTCCGCACCACGGCGATGAGGCGCCGCCGGCGCTCGGCCGCGATCCGGGTGCACATGTCCAGGCTGGTCACGAGCGACCGGCCCCGCGGATGCAGCGACATCTCGGAGATCAGCCGCAGCGCCACCGGGGACACTTTGCCCCCCAGCAGCGCATCGACCAGCTCCTGCTTGTGCTCCACCGACACCACCGACTCGCTCAGCGCCGCGCGCAGCTCGGGCTGGGTGGCGACCACCCGGCCGAACCGGAACAGGTCGTCTTCCAGGTCGTCCAGCTGGCCCCGGTCCTCGGCAGCGAAGGCGAACGCCTCCACCGCGAGCTGCTCCAGCGCGTCGGTCATGTCCGCGGAACTGGCCCAGTGGGCCCGGACCGTGGCCGCGACCAGCGCTTCGGCCGGCTCGCTGACCTTGCCGTGCAGCAGGTCGACCGCGATCGCGCCCTTCTCGTCGGCCGGCCGCGATGGGTCGGCCAGTGCGCGCCGCAGCCCGTGCTCCCGGTCCAGCAGGTGCAGCACCGAGAACAGGTCATCGCCGACAGATTCGGCCCGGGCCGCGGCGTCGGTCGCCGCGCCGGACGCGGAGCGGCCGGCTTCAGCCCGGCTGGTCGTGGCCGGGCTGGACGCAGCCGGGCTGGTCGTGGGCGACCCGCCGCCCGCGGGCGGCTGGCTGCCCTGGGTCAGGGCCTCGGGCAGCTGGTCCTTCAGCTCGGCGAAGGATGCCCGGCTCACACCGCGCATCACTGGCTCGCCCTCGCCCCTATCCCGCCGTGCTGCTCCAGGTCGTCCAGGAACCGGTCGACCACCCGGCTCTGCCGGGCCTCGTCGGTGAGCGACTCGCCCACGATCCGGCTGGCCAGGTCGGTGGACAGGGCCCCGACCTCAGTTCGCAGCGCGATGAGTGCCTGCTGGCGCTCGGATTGAATCTGTGCGTTGGCGGCCTCGGAGAGCCGCCTGGCCTCGGCCTGGGCTTCCTGGCGCATCTCGGCGATGATCTGAGCACCCTGCTCGCGGGCCTCTTCACGCAGCCGGGCGGCCTCATGCCGGGCTTCGGCCAGCTGCTGCCGGTACTGCTCGAGCACCTGCTGCGCCTCGGCCTGAGCCTCTTCGGCCCGCTCCAAGCCACCCTCGATCTTGTCGGTCCGCTCCGCCAGCATCTTCTGGGCCCGCGGCAGCAGCAGCCTGCCGAGGAAGCCGAAGACGATGAGGAATGCGATGAGCCCGATGATCAGCTCGGTCCAGGTTGGAACCAGCGGATTCTGTGACCCGGCCGCAGCCGCGATCAGGTGCGACTCCATCGTGTGACTGCCCTTCCTGTCGTCCCAGTCAAGAAACAGCCTTGATTACTTGCCGAAGATGAACGGGACGATGAGGCCGATCAGGGCCAGCGCCTCGGCCAGCGAGAAGCCGATCCACATGTACTGGGTAATCCGGCCGGACGCTTCCGGCTGGCGGGCCATGGCCTCGATGGCGTGGCCGAAGATCAGGCCGATACCAACACCGGGTCCGATGGCGGCCAGACCGTAGGCGACTGCGCCGAGGCTGCCGGTAACGCCTTTGGAGGCCGCGACGACGTGGGCGGCGGTAGCGAGGTCAACCATTTCTCTGTCCGTTCCTTAGGGTCAGGCCCGGCGAATTCGTCGCCGGAGATGTGGGTGGGCAGTCTGGGCGGAGAGCCTTAGTGGCCGGCCTCCAGGGAGTCCGCGATGTAGGTCGCGGCCAAGGTGGTGAAGATGAAGGCCTGCAGAAGCTGGACCAGCAGTTCGAGCAGGAACACGGCCAGCACCATGATGGCGGAGGTGGCCGCGAACAGCAGGCCGACGCTGGCGCTGGCCAGGTACCAGGTCGCCAGCGTGAAGATCAGCAGCAGCAGGTGACCGGCGAACATGTTGGCGAACAGCCGAACGCCGAGGGTGAACGGCTGGATGATGAAGTACCGGAGCAGCTCGATCGGGATCAGGATCACGAGCACGAACGCCGGTACGTCGCTCGGGATCATGTTCCTGATGTAGCCCCACGCACCCTGATTCTTGAACCCCAGGTACAGGTAGGTCACGTAAACCACCAGCACCAGGGCCCACGGGAAGCCGCTGCGCGACATCGCCGGGAACTGGAAGAACGGGATGATCTCCATCAGGTTGCAGAAGTAGATGAAGAAGAACAGCGAGCACAGGAAAGGCAGGTACGTGTCGCCCCGCTTACCCAGCGACGGGCGGGCGATCTGGTCCCGGACGGCCAGCAGGCCGAGCTCGCCGAGGTTCTGCATGCCCCGGGGCACCAGCTTGGGCTTGGCGAAGGCGGCCCAGAAGAACGCGATCACCAAGACCATGCAGATGATCACGATCAGGATCGGCTTGGTGAAGTGGAACGAGCCGATGCTGAAGATCGGCTTGAAGTCAAAGCTTTCCAAGCCGGGGGAGGGAAAGCCACACCCGGAGAAGATGTGGCATCCGCTGCTGCTCGCGGCGACCGCCGACACGCTACCGATCACCGGTCAGTTCCTCTCGCCTCGTTGTCGTCTGCCCGTGTTGTTCTCATCTGACCGTTCTGCTCGTTCGGTTCGTCGGGGACCGCGGGCTTCGGCGCGAAACGCCGGATCCGCGGGGGTGTGGACCGGCCGTACCGGTAGATGATCAAGCTGATGGAAATGCCCAGGCCGATCAGCATGCCGGCCGCAGTCAAGATGGGCAGGTGCACGGCCCGGCCGATCAGCCAGCCGATCAGGCCGTAGGCCAGGAGCCCGGCGATCATGTAGCTGGTGATGGTCATGCCCGCACCGCGGGCCGGCATCGTAGTGTCGTCCAGGGACGGCCGCTTGCGCACGCCCGGGCGTGGCCGCGGGCCGGTGACCTTGCGCTCCGGGGGATCCTGGAGCAGCCGGATGTACGGGTGCCCGGCCGAGCTGTCCTGATCCTGGCCGTCCTGATCCGGGCGGTCCTGGTCCGGTCGGGCGAGGCCGGCGGTACGGTCAGGCGCCTCGGGCAGTCTCGCCTCGGGGGGAAGGGGCTGGGCCATGGCTCATCGATCCCCGTCCGGCTCCGGCTCCACGTACAGGGTCTTGAACCTCATCGACACGGCCACCTGGCTGGCGCAGTAGGCCAGGATGCAGACGAGCGCGGTAAAGCCGAACAGCTTTCCGTTGAAGAAGCTCGAGTCGCTCAGTTCCTTGACCGCGATGGCCAAGACGATGATCTTGAAAAGGTAGAGGCCGACCGCGGCCGCCATGACGGCCTGCGGGCTGATCCGGGATACCCGCCCGATGACCGCCACGTCGATGCCGAAGAAGATCGCCACCAGGGCGACGCCGAGCAGGGCCCCGATCAGGCCGCTCGTCCCACCGATCGCCGCGCTGACCGCAACCATGATCGCCGCGACGATGGCCGTGAGCACGGCCGACCATCCGACGATGCGGGAGAAGTTCGCCAGCACTTAGAAGACTCCGGGGGGATCGGTTTTGAAGTTCTTTACCCGAGGCCGACCGGGGCGGTGCCGTCCGGAGGCCACGGGATAATCCCGCCGCGCAACTCTGCTGCGCCGCAGGGGTTGCCACTGGTCAACGAAAGGTATCACGGGCCTCGCCTTTACTTACAGGTGGTCGCTCGTGAAAGCTATCACAAAGTTCTTTGCCCTGTCTTTACCCAAGCGGGAAGTTTTTCCGACCTACGCTTTGCGTTTGCTTGGTCACGCAAGCGGTCAATTCGGTCATTCCGGGCGAATGGTGCAGCCGCCGGAGACGTGACCTGGGCAGGCTTATCGTCCCGGACTTTGGTGGGACTCTGGTGGGACTTTGTTGGGACCTGGCCGAAGCCTTGGTCAGGGTGCTTGTCCCCGATTTGTGGCGGGCCACTCGCAACCGGACCGATGGCGCCAACGTACCGGTGATGACCGGACCGATGGCGCCAACGTGCCGGTAGGCCGACTGGCGGCTGTGGGGCGCGAGGGGCGCGAGGGGCGCGAGGGGCGCCCAGGCAGTGCGCGCCGGTCAGCCCTGGGGGGCGGCAGGCGTGGCCGGGGTAGCCGGGGTGCGCTCGCGAGGAGGGGTGGGTGCGAGGCCCGGGACGCGGCCAGGCGCTGGCGGCCGGCCCAGCGTTGACCGGCCCAGCGTTGACCGGAGCGGTGCTGACCGGAGTGGTGCTGGCGACGGCCGGGGCGGCGGCGCGGCCGGACCGGGCGGCGCGGGCGGCCCGGGCGGCCTGGTCGGCGCGGGCGGAGTGGCCCCAGTGAGTGGGGCGGAGGCGGGGCATGGTCACCGGGAGCAGGGCCAGCACCGCGACCAGGGTCAGCCCGACCAGCACGATCAGGTCGGTGCGGACCAGGGACAGCGAGGTGACGGCGCCGGTGAACAGGGCCGCCCACAGGTACATGATGAGCACGCTCTGGCGGTGCGAGTGCCCGATTTTCAGCAGCCGGTGGTGCAGGTGCTTCTTGTCCGCCGCGAACGGGGACATGCCCGCGCGGGTGCGCCGGACCACGGCCAGCAGCAGGTCCGCGTACGGGATGATGAAGATGGCCACGGGCAGCAGCAGCGGCAGGACGGTCGGGAACCGGTTGACCGTCGTGGCTGCCGTGCAGCAGCACGTTCGGGTCGAGCGTGGACCGTGCTGGACAGCGGCACGTAGGCCAGCAGCAGCCCGATCAGCATGGCCCCGGTGTCGCCCATGAAGATCCGGGCCGGGTAGAAGTTGTGCGGCAGGAAGCCGATGCACATCCCGGTCAGCACCGCGGCGATCAGGGTCGGCACCGCTTGGGAGTGGATGCCGACCACCCGGGCCAGCGTGTAGGAGTAGACCAGGAACGCGGACGCGGCGATGGCCACGATGCCCGCGGCCAGCCCGTCCAGCCCGTCGATGAAGTTCACCGCGTTGATCGAGATGACCACGATCAGGATGGTCAGGATCAGCCCCAGCTGCGGCGGCAGTACGAACACCCCGCCGCTCGGCTCCGGCACCCAGGCCAGCTCAATCCCGCTCCAGGCCAGAATGGCGCCCGCCGCGACCTGGGCGGCCAGCTTGCTGATCGCGCCCACTCCCCACCGGTCGTCGATGATGCCGGTGACCACGAGCACGCCGCCCGCCAGCAGCAGGCCCGGCACGGTGCGCGAGGAGGGGAACGCCTCCCGCAGGTAGCTGAGCTGGTTGGCCACCAGCAGGCCGGCGGCCAGCCCGGCGTACATGGCCAGCCCGCCGAGCAGCGGCGTCGGCGTGACGTGCACGTCGCGGGCCCGGGCGGCGTGCAGCGAGTTGGTCGCGATCGCGCCACGCCGGACCAGCGGCGTCAGCAGGTAGGTGGTCGCGGCGGCGATCAGCAGCGCGAGGACGTACTCCCGCACCTGAGCTCAGCCGTCCGTGACGGGGTGGCCGGACATCAACAGCAACTTTAACCCGCGTACCAGGCCGCAGGGTCCGGCTTTAGGCCGGGCCGCTCGGGTCGGTGTCGCTGGCGGTCGGCTGGGGGTCGCTCACAGCGGGCGGGGTGTCGCTGGCCGCGGCCGGCTTCCGGGCCGTGGTCCGGCGCGTGGTGGTCCGCTCGGCGGCGGGCTTGCGGGCGGCGGGCTTGCGGGGGGCGGCGGGCTTGCGGGCCCGGGCCGGCTTGGGCGCGGCCGGCGCGGCGGGCTCGGCGGCGGCTGCTTCGGACGTGACCGGCGCGGCGGGGGCGTCGGCGGGCTGCTGGGCTTGTGCCGCGTCCTCGATCAGCTGCCCGGCGGGAGCTTCCGGCGTCTCGGCTGGGATTTCGGCTGGGATTTCGGCTGGGATTTCGGCCGGGGTCTCGGGGGCGGCGGCGACGGGCAGGTCTTCCGGGCTGGCCGCGGACGAGAGGGCGTCGGCTCGCGCGTCGGCCGGGGAGTCGGACGGGATGTCCGGGGGGGCGTCGATGGCATCGGCGGCAGCATCGGCGGGGACGGCGTCGTCGGGGGCTGCATCATCAGGAACGGCGTCATCAGGGGCGGTGTCGTCGGGCGCGGGCGGGTTGATTTCCTCGCCGGTGACCAGGGTCGCGACCTCCCGGAGGCGGTCCATGCCGATCGCGCCGGCGCGGAGCAGGCGGGGCACCGAGCCGGTCAGGTCGACGATCGTGGACGCGACACCCCCGCCGCAGGGGCCGCCGTCCAGGTAGACCGCGATGGAGTCGCCGAGCTGTTCGACGGCTTCGTCGGCGGTCGTCGCGGCCGGATTGCCGGTGATGTTGGCGCTGCTCACGGCCATCGGACCGGTCTTCTTGAGCAGATCGAGGGCGGCGGCGTGCAGCGGCATGCGGACCGCGACCGTGCCGCGGGTCTCACCCAGGTCCCAGGCCAGCGTGGGGGTGGACCGGGCGACCAGGGTCAGGCCGCCGGGCCAGAACTCGTCGATCAGGTCCTGGCCGAACGGCCCGAAGCCGTCGACCAGGGCGGTGGCGGCCCGGACCGTGCCGACCAGCACGGGCGGCGGCATGTCCCGGCCGCGGCCCTTGGCCGCCAGCAGGCGGCTGACCGCCCACGGCGTAAAGGCGTCGGCCCCGACGCCGTAGACCGTGTCGGTGGGCAGCACGATCAGCTCGCCCTTGCTGATCGCCTCCTTGGCGGCCTCGATCCCGGCCGCGTACTGCACGGGGTCAGAAAGGTCAAAACGCTCGCTCATGTGCCGCTCATCCCGTCATCCGTCATACGTCGGGCCGGTCGCCGGGCCACATTGCTGTGACAAAACGGTCTCGTCGCGCCAGGTCCTTGTGGTTCCGTGTGTCCCGCCAGCCGGCTTCCTCGGGAAAGACCCAGTACACGGCGGCGCCCTGCGGCGCACCGTGCTCGACGGCGACCAGGCCGCCAGGGCGCAGCAGCCGGCGGGCGACACGCTCCACCACACGGATCGCGTCGAGCCCGTCGGCACCACCCCACAACGCGGCCGGCGGGTCGTATTCTCCCACCTCCGGCGGGACGCTCGCGCCCACGGGTATGTAGGGCGGGTTGCTGACCACCAGATCGACCTGGCCGTCCAGTTCGGGCAGCGCGGCGGCGAAGTCACCGCCGTGCACGGTGACCCGGCCTGCGGTGTACGAGGCGGTGGCCGCGACCCGCTCGACGTTGCGCTCGGTCCAGGTCCGGGCGATCGGGTCGGCCTCGACCGCGTGCACCCGGGCCCGCGGCACCTCCTGGGCGATGGCCAGGGCGATCGCGCCCGATCCGGTGCCCAGGTCGACGACGATGGGTTCGGCCACGTCCATCTCGCGCAGCCGGTCGATGGCCCAGCCGGTCATGACCTCGGTCTCCGGGCGGGGCACGAACACGCCCGGTCCCACCTCGAGCTCGAGGTAGCGGAAGTAGGCGCAGCCGGTGATGTGCTGCAGCGGCTCGCGGGCGGCCCGGCGGCCGACGCCCTCCCAGAACCGCGCGTCGAAGTCGGTGTCGGCGACCCGGTGCAGTTCGGTCCGCTTGACCCCGTGCACGTGGGCCGCGATCAGCTCGGCCTCGGCCCGGGGGGATTCGACCCCGGCCTCGGCCAGCCGGGCCGCGGCCAGCGCGATCTCATCCAGCAACAGGCTCACCCGGCCGGCTCTCGCGGTTTCCACACCCGGTACGCCTCACGCGCCGGGGGCGGCGTCGGCGCCGAGCTTCTCGGCCATCTCGGCGTCGGCCAGGGACTGGATCACGGCGTCCAGGTCACCGTCGATGACCTGGTCCAGGTTGTAGGCCTTGAAGCCGACCCGGTGATCGGAGATCCGGTTCTCCGGGAAGTTGTAGGTGCGCACCCGCTCGGACCGGTCCACGGTCCTGACCTGGCTGCGCCGCTCGGCCGAGGCCTTCTCCTCGGCGTCGGCCTGCGCCTTGGCCAGCAGCCGCGCACGCAGGATGCGCATGGCCTGCTCCTTGTTCTGGAGCTGGCTCTTCTCGTTCTGGCAGGACACCACGATGCCGGTCGGGATGTGGGTCAGCCGCACCGCGGAGTCGGTGGTGTTCACGCTCTGGCCGCCGGGCCCGGAGGAACGGAACACGTCGGTCCGCACGTCGTTCGGCTCGATGTCGATCTCGACCTGCTCGGCCTCCGGCATGACCAGCACGCCCGCGGCCGAGGTGTGAATGCGGCCCTGCGACTCGGTGACCGGGACCCGCTGGACGCGGTGCACGCCGCCCTCGAACTTGAGCCGGGACCAGGCCCCCTGGCCGGGGGCGCCCTTGCGCCCTTTGACCGCCAGCGTGGCCGCTTTGACCCCGCCCAGGCCGGTGACGGTGGAGTCGAGCACTTCGGTGGCCCAGTGGCGGCGCTCGGCGTAGCGCTGGTACATCCGCAGCAAGTCACCGGCGAACAGGGCGGACTCCTCGCCACCCTCCCCCGCCTTGATCTCCAGGATCACGTCGCGGCCGTCGTTGGGGTCGCGGGGCACCAGCATCCGCCGCAGCTGCTGCTCCAGCTCGGCCTTGCGCGCCTTGAGCTGGTCGGCCTCGGCCGCGAACGAGGGGTCTTCGGCCGACAGCTCGCGGGCCGCCTGCTCGTCATCCTCGGTCTGCCGGTACTCGGTGTAAGCGTGGACGATGGGGGTCAGCTCCGCGTAGCGGCGGCCGAAGTCACGGGCCTGGTCAGCGTCGGCATGCACGCCGGGGTCGGCCAGGGCGCGCTCCAGCTCCGCGTGCTCGGACGCCAGCTCGCCGAGCCGGTCGAACACTGTAGTGCCTCCGTTAATTCAGGTAGATCAACGCACAACCGGGCCGAGTTCTGCGCCGTACGGCGGAGACCTCAACCCGGCTGGCGAAAGCTCAGGGCCTGGCGTGCCGGGCACGCCAGGCGGGGTGACGCGGGCTTACTTGCTGTCGCTCTTGCTCTCGCTAGCACTCTTGCTCTCGCTAGCACTGGCGCTGGTGCCCACGGGCTTCTTGCCGAAGCGCCGCTCGAAGCGGGCGACGCGGCCACCGGTGTCCATGATCTTCTGCTTGCCCGTGTAGAACGGGTGGCAAGCCGAGCAGACGTCGGTGTGGATCTCGCCGTCCGGGGCCGTGCTCCGGGTGGTGAAGGTGTTCCCACAGCTACAGGTCACCGTGGTGGGACCGTAGGTCGGGTGAATTTCAGGCTTCACGGTTACTCCTGCCTCGTGCGGTCGCCGGGTCGCCAGGTCACCCGTCATGGGACGGGCCGGCCTTCTGCGGCGTGAACCGGAACCGCGTGTTCGCGGCTTCTAGTGTGCCAGACGCTACAACACTGCGTGACCGTTGCCGATTCCCGCTGGCGTTCCCCGGGGCGAGTCGCTCAGCCAGTGGGGTGGCCACGATCATTAAATGTCCAAACAAAACCTAGATCGCCTTAATTTCCTCATTCTCGGGCTGTTGACATCGTTATCAGCACGTATTTCTGTGACTTTGTGTTGAATTAAGTCGTCATCGCGGAAGGGCATTGACCATGACCCGTCATCGTCCCAGCGCATCGCGTATGGGCTGGTCGCGGCGGCACGTCGGACCAGGCCCGGGCCCGTGTGGTTCGGGCCTCATGTCGTGGAGGGCGCCGAACTGTAGCGGGAAGTCTCTGCTGGTGCCGGCGAAATCGGTGAACCGGGGGGCGGAACTTTTCGTGTTCATGAGCAGAGGGACGCGCGACTGGGGCCGGAGGCAGGATGCGATACCCGAGGAATCCCTTCTCCCCTGACGACCCGGTCTCCCCTGGCGACCCGGGGGACGACGCCGTGGAGTTCACCCGGCCGCATTCCTCGCCGCAGCCTCCGCCGACGCCGCGGCCGGCGCCGGCCGCTCCCCCGGCTCCTCCGCTGGTCCCCCCTGAGGCCCATCATGCGGAGGCTTTCGGCGCGGAGGGTCACGAGGCAGAGGGTTATGGCGCAGAGGGTAATGGCCCAGAGGACGTGGCGCCGCGGGCGGAGCCCAGCTATCCGCCGTCCGGGAGCCAGGTGCTGTTCGAGTCGTGGGAGCCGCCGCACGATCCGGCCGACCCGTGGTGGGACATCCCGTGGACCTCAGAGTTCGACGACTTGCTGGCCGAGCCGTCGGCCCGGGTACCGGCTGGATCTCCGGCTGGGCCGTCCCTGCTGCGTGAGCCCGGGGGTGGCTCCGGCCGGCGGCCGGGCGGCGCGCCGTGGGACGGGCCGCGGCACGCGCGGCCGGAGCGCGGCCGCCGCCGGAGGCACTGGGGCGGCGCGATCCTGGCCCTGACCGGCGCGCTGGCCCTGGCCGGAGCGGTACCGCTCGGGATCTTGGGGGTGCGGACCCTGGCCGACCGGCCCGCGCCGACCTTAACCGCGGCGCCGCTGTCCAACGGCAGCCCGATCAGCGCGCCGCCCAGTGTGGTGGCCAGCGCCCCGGCCAGCGCTCCGGCCAGCGCCCCGGCTGGAGCGCCGAGCCAGCTCAGCCAGGGGCAGACGGCGGCTGGCCCGGGCCCGTCGGCGTCGGCCAGCAGCCCGGGGGGCGCCGGCAGTGGCGGGGCGGCGGGCGCGGCCAAGGCGGCCACGTTCGCGCTCACCGCCGGTCCCGGCTGCCGCGCCGTGAACGGCGTGATCGTCTTCCCGTTCCACGCTTCCGCCGGGGATGGCTGGCAGCCAGGCACGGCCGACCGGACCGGGCCCTGCGGCGCCTCGTTCAGCTACAGCCTGCTGGCCAACGTGCGAAACGCCTCGGGCGACTGGCACGACCACTACGCCTGGATCTTCCACACCGGCAAGCAGGTCGCGTCCTGCACGCTGAGCTTCTATGTGCCGCCGTCCGCGCACGCCAGCTCGTCCGCGTTCTACTGGTTCAGCGCCGGCTCGGACAACCCGCAGAACCGGATGGCGGACTTCAGCGTCGACCAGCAGGCCGACCAGGGCCAGTGGGTGACCAAGGGGCCGTTCACGTTCCCGGGCGGCACCGTGCTGGTCGAGCTGACCGACCGCGGCGTCGGCCCGGTCCAGGACACGGTCGAGGCCGGGGTGCTCCAGCTCCGGTGTGTGTGACCGGAGGACGGCTCAGGCCGGTCCGGGCAGGTCGGCGGCGACCGCGGCGAACGTGGCCGCGATCGCGTCCCGGCTCGCGCCGCCGGCCAGCAGCAGGTGCAGCAGCAGCCGGGCCTTGAGCGGATCCAGGAACCCGGCGCCGATGAGCCCGCGCCTGCGCAGATCAAGCTCGGAACCGGGATAGGCGTAGGTCCCGGCCAGCACCATCCCGGCTCCGGTCCGGGAGGCGAGCACGACCGGGATGCGCTGGGCGGCGTCGCCCAGCGCGGCCACGACCGGCCCGGGTACGTGGCCGCCCCCGAACCCGGCCACCACCAGCCCGTTGAACAGCCCGGTGGCGGCGTCGAGCAGCGTTCCATCGTCGCCGAGGACCATCGTGACCAGCCCGGTCCGCACCGGCGCCCCGGGCCGCGGGTCGGGCAGGGCGGCCCACCGGGCCGGGCGGGTCAGCACGATCGCGTGGCCTTCGGCCACCAGGCCCAGCGGCCCGGCCGGCGGGCTGACGAACGCGGTCAGGCTGGTGGTGTGGGCCTTGCGCACGAACCGGGCGGCGTGGATCTCATCACCCAGTACCACCAGGCAGCCCAGCCCGCGGGCCTGCGGGCTGGCCGCCACGGCCACCGCGGCCCGCAGGTTGGCCGGACCGTCCGGCCCGGCCAGGGTGGGGTTCCGCATCGCGCCGGTGAACACCACCGGCACCTGGCCGGCGTACAGCAGGTCGGCCAGGAACGACGTCTCCTCGATCGTGTCGGTGCCCTGGCTGACCACCACCCCGTCCGCGCCCGCCGCGACCTCGGCCCGGATCGCGCGCACCAGATCCAGCACGTCATCGACGGTAAGGCAGGAGCTGGGCACCTGACGGAAATCGTGGACCTGGAGGGTGACGCCGGCCCGGTCCAGGCCGGGGACGGAAGCCACCAGCTCGGCTCCGGTCAGCTGGGGCACGACCCCAGCGCCGGTGCTGGTGCTGGTGCTGGCGATCGTGCCGCCCAGCGTGAACAGCGTTACCTTCATGCCGGCACTTCTGGCGGGAGAACCACTAGCACATCATGCTCTGGGCCGGGGCGGCCCCACCGCCCGGGGAGGGGACACGAGCGGTGGGGTGCCGACCGGTTCAGGCGATGTAAGCGGGCCATGCACGGAACCTGCTGACGCCCACTGGGCGTGCAACGGCAGGTTCATCATGGCGCGTCACCCCGGTGAGCGGGTTGCAGAATCCAAACTTGGCCGCCGGTTTGCCCGGGTTTGGCGGCCCATCGGCGAGATCGTCAGCCCGCCGAGCCCACCGGTCACTGGTTGGGGTTGGCCGTCCGGTCAGATTCTGCGGCAAAAATGACTTGGCATCTAATTTGACAGTAGCTATCATTTCAAACTAACAGCTGAAAGGATGTGACTGTCATGGTGACGACGGGGGTAAGCGGGGCCCGGCGCTGGTGGGCGCTGATCGCGGTGGCGATGAGCATGCTGGTCGTCGGGCTGGACCTCACCGTGCTCAACCTGGCCCTGCCCACGATCGCGAACGCGCTGCACGCGTCCACCAGCGACCTGCAGTGGTTCAACGACGCCTACAGCCTGGTGCTGGCGGCCGCGGTGCTGCCCGCGGGGATGCTGGGCGACCGGATCGGACGCAAGAAGGTCCTGATGACCTCGCTGGCCGTGTTCGGCGCGAGCTCAGCCGCGTGCGCCTACGCGGCCTCGGCGGGCGAGCTGATCGCCGCGCGGGCGGTGCTCGGCATCGGTGCCGCCGGGATCATGCCGCTGGCGCTGGCCATCATCCCGGTGCTGTTCGCGCCGGAGGAGCGGCAGCGGGCGACCGCGATCATGGCCTCGACCATCTTCCTCAGCTTCCCCATCGGGCCGCTGGTGGGCGGCGCCCTGCTGGACCACTTCTGGTGGGGGTCGGTGTTCCTGATCAACGTGCCGGTGGTGCTGTTCGCACTGATCGCGGTGACGTTCCTGATGCCGGAGTCGCGCAGCACCGAGCGGCCGCGGGTGGACTGGGCCGGGGTGGTCATCTCCAGCGCCGGGCTGATCGCGCTGACGTACGGCGTCATCCGGGCCGGCCAGCACGGCTGGACCGACCCGGCCTCGCTGGCCACGATCGCGGCCGGGGCCGTGGTGCTGGCCGGGTTCGTCGCCTGGGAGCAGCGGCTGACCCGGCGCAGCGAGGCCAGCGGGGGTCCGGCCGGGGGCCGGGTCCGGCCGCTGATCGAGCTGGCGCTGTTCCGCTCGGCCGGGTTCGCCTGGGGCACGATCCTGGCCACGATGGTGTCGTTCGCGATGTTCGGCATCTTGTTTGCGATGCCGCAGTTCTTCCAGGATGTACGCGGGACGGACGCACTGGGCAGCGGGCTGCGCACGTTGCCCCTGATCGGCGGCATGCTGGTCGGCATGATCGGCGGGACCCGGCTGCAGAGCCCGCGCAAGGGGCGGGCCGGGCAGGCCGCCGAGCCGCGGGCGACGGCCCGGTCGATGGTGGCCATCGGCTTCGCGGTGATGGCCGCGGCGCTGGGAGCGGGTGCGTTCACCCGGGTCAGCAGCGGGACCGGGTTCACCGCGGCCTGGTTCGTGGTGGCCGGTCTCGGCCTGGGCCTGGCCATGCCGGCCGCGATGAACGCCGCGCTGGGGGCGCTGTCGGCCGAGCGCAGCGGCTCAGGATCCGCCCTGATCACCGCGATGCGGCAGGTCGGAGCCACGATCGGCGTCGCGGTCCTGGGCACAATCTTGAACAACGTCTATCAGAGCCACCTGGCCACGACCGGTCTGCCCGCGGCGGTAGCCGGCGCGGCCAAGGATGGCGTGGCGGCGGGCGTGACCGTGGCCCACGCGGTGCATTCGGCCACCGTGCTCGGGGCGGTGCGGATCTCGTTCGTGCACGGCCTGGACGTCATGCTGTGGGTCTGTGCCGGGATCGCCCTGGCCAGCGCGATCCTGGCGGTCATCTTCCTGCCGCGCCGGGCCCGCCGCGACGCCGCCACCACGACGGCGCCGCCGGTGGGTGATGAAACGGCAGTTCAGGGGGCAGAATTGAGGCTATGACGGAGATCCTCGGCCGCGCACCCGGTCAGCCCAGCGGCCTGCGAGAGCGGAAGAAGGCCCGGACCAGGGCCACCATCCGCGCGGAGGCGCTGCGGCTGTTCCGGGAGCAGGGCTACCACGCGACCACGGTGGAGCAGATCGCTGCCGCGGCCGAGGTCTCACCCAGCACGTTCTTCCGCTACTTCCCGACCAAGGAAGACGTGGTCCTGCAGGACGACATGGAGCCGCTGCTGGCCGAGGCGATCGAGCACCAGCCACCGGAGCTGAGCCTGGTGGCGGCCACCCAGGCCGCCTTCCGCACGGTGTTCGGCACCATGGACCAGCGGCAGTGGGACGAGATGCGCCAGCAGGCCGAACTGGCCATGACCACCCCGGAGGTCCGGGCCCGGGCCATGGACGACTTCGCCCGTACGATCACGGTGATGACCGAGGTGGTGGCCCGGCGCACCGGCCTCAGCTCCGGCGACCTGCGCGTCCGCACCGCGGCCGGCGCCATCTTCGGCGCCATCTTGTCCGCTACCGCGCCGTGGGGCGAGTACCACGGCGACTTCGTCAACACCGATCTGTTCAAGCGCGTCGACGAGGCGCTCGGCGTCCTGGAGGAAAGTCTGCGTCTCTAGGACGGCTCCGGTTCAAGGCGGTCCCTTAATTGCGTCAGCGAGTGCATCGCTATGACGCGGGCGCATCCCCTCCGGGGGAATTTTGAAATTTCAAGTATCGTTGGGGAGGCATCGGACCTGAGGAGGACAGATGCCAGCCGTCACCGTCGAGGACATCCTGGTCTTGCCGCGCGTGGCCGAGCCCGATCGGGGCACCGCGGCCGAACGCTCCGTGCGCACGGTCACGACCGCGCCCAAGGGTTACGAGGGTGAGGGCTTCCCGGTGCGCCGGGCCTTCGCCGGCGTGGACCTGAAGCAGCTGGACCCGTTCATCCACATGGACCAGATGGGCGAGGTCGAGTACGCGCCGGGCGAGCCCAAGGGCACGCCGTGGCACCCGCACCGCGGGTTCGAGACCGTCACCTACATGATCGACGGCATCTTCCGGCACCAGGACTCCAATGGCGGCGGCGGGCTGATCACCAACGGCGACACCCAGTGGATGACGGCCGGCGGCGGGATCCTGCACATCGAGGAGCCGCCGGAGGAGGTCGTGATGAAGGGTGGCCTCTTCCACGGCTTCCAGCTCTGGGTCAACCTGCCCGCAGCGCTGAAGATGACCACGCCGCGGTACCAGGACATCCGGGCCGGGCAGGTCAAGCTGCTCAGCTCGCCGGACGGCGGCGCACTGCTCCGGGTCATCGCGGGTGAGCTCGGCGGCCACGAGGGACCGGGCGTGACCCATACGCCGATCTCGATCGTGCACGCCACCGTCTCCCCCGGCGCGAAGGTGCGGCTGCCGTGGCGGCCGGACTTCAATGCGCTGGCCTACGTGCTGGCCGGATCGGGCACGGTGGGCGACGGCGGCCGGCCGATCAGCGCGGGCCAGCTGGCCGTGTTCGGGCCCGGTGACGTCCTCACCGTCGGCGCGGACCAGCACCAGGAGGGCCCGGCCCGGCAGCTCGACGTGCTGCTGCTCGGCGGCCGGCCGATCCGCGAGCCGGTGGCGGCCTACGGGCCGTTCGTGATGAACACCCGGGCCCAGCTGAATCAGGCCTTCGAAGACTTCCAGGCCGGGCGGCTGGGCAGCATCCCGGCCGAGCCGCACCCCGGTCACGACGTGCTCTGATCGGGAAATCCGGGTCAGCGCCGGGCCGGTTCGGCGATCCGGTCCAGGCGCAGGGCCAGCACCGGGCAGGCGCTGACGGCCCGGCGGGCCTGGCGCTCCAGCCCGGCCGGCACCGGCCGCGGGTCGAGCAGCGGGTAGCCCCACTCGTCCAGGCTGATCATCTCCGGGAGCAGCTCGGCGCAGGCGCCGTGCCCGGCGCAGTCGATGGGGTTGACCGCTAGTTGCTTCTGCGCGCTCATCGCTGGCTCCAGTCCTGTCCGGGCAGGGGCAGGAACGGCGGGCCGGGCACGGCCGTGCACCGGCCGCCGGCGTGCTGGCCGAGCTCGGCCGAGAACACCTCCAGCGCGCTGCGCACGAACCGGACCGAGCCGTCCGGGTGGGCGCAGGCCCCGCGCCCGCTGACCAGCCCGGCCCAGCGCTCGACGTCGGCGCGGACCTGGCCGCCGGGGCGGGGACCGGCCAGTTCGGCCATGGCTTCGGCGATGCGGGGCAGGCCGTTGAGGCACGGGCCGCACTGGCCCGCGGACTCCAGGGCCAGGTAGCGGACCACCCGCGCGGTCTCGGCCAGGCCGCAGCGGCCAGCCGGCAGGGCGGCGATCACCCCGGCCCCGACCATGCCGCCGATCGGGTTGAGCGCGGCGTTGTCCAAGGTCAGGTGGGCGGCCCGGACGGCCGGGACCCAGCTGCCGTGGTAGCCGCCGATGAGCACCGCCTGGGCGCGGCCGGCCAGGTCGGCCCCGATCAGGCCCGACAGCGGGGTACCGAGGGCCACCTCGGTGACGCGGGTGGTGCCGTCGGCGTGGTGGATCGTGGCCAGCATGCTGCCCGGCTCGGCCCGCGTGCCGGCCTGGCGGAACCAGCCGGGACCGTAGCGGGCGATGAGCGCGGTGTGGGCCAGCGTCTCCACGTTCTGGACCAGCGTGGGCGCGCCGCCGACACCCCGTTCGAACGGCCGGGGCGGGGCGTAGGTGGGCCGGGCCGGGCCGCCGTTGAGCAGGCTGATCATGGCCGTTTCCTGACCGGCCAGGAACCGGCCCGGGGCCGACGCCAGCCGCACCGGCACCCGGTCGATCCGGCCCGCCCAGCGCTGCGACAGGGCCCGGCGCAGTGCCTGCCCCAGCGGGCCAGAGTCCGCCTCGTGCACGTACAGGCAGGCGTCGGCGGCGCCGACCGCCTCCGCCACCAGCTGCAGTCCGTCCAGCACCAGGTGCGGGGCCAGCCACAGCAGGGAGACGTCCTTGCTGCTGGCGGGCTCGCTCTCGGCGCCGTTGGCGACCACGAAGGGACGGCGGCCGGCCGCGGCCACCGCGGCCAGCTTGCGGTGGACGGGGAAGGCGGCCCCGCCCCGGCCGGTCAGCCCGGCCGTCTCCAGGTCGGCGATCAGGTGCAGGCGGCCGTTCCGGTAGGGGACGAACCCGTGCCGGCCCAGGTGGGCCCGCAGCGACTCGGGCTGGCTGGCACCGGGGGGCAGCAGCCGCGGCAGGCCGTCCGGCCCGGCGCCCGGGACCGGGGCGGGCTGACCGTGCGGAACGGACATGGCGGGCGCGCTCATCGGCGATCTGCTTTCTCGAGTCGATGGGCGGCCATGACCGCGCTGACCCGCTGGGCCCGCGGCACCTCCCGGGCCACCGTCACCAGCCGCCACGTCAGGGCGGCGGCCAGGGCGACGGCGCACACCACGGCCAGACCGAGCAGCAGGCCGCCCTGCAGGTCGCTGCCGGAGCCGATGCTGTGCGCGAACGCGATCGGCCAGCTGGCGTAGGCCAGCCAGTGCACCGCCTTCCACAGCCGCCGGCTGAGGTGGCCGCGGATCAGGCTGGTGAGGATCAGGGCCAGCATCAGGTCGAACGAGATCGCGCCGAGGCCGAGCCAGAAGCCCTCGTAGCCCGAGGTGAACGGGATGATCCCGGAGACCAGCGGGACGCTCACGTAGCCGTCCAGGACCGCGGTGACCACGTGGATGACGATGAACACCACGGCCATCAGGGACAGGTTCCGGTGCAGGTTGGTCACGGCGAACCGGGGCAGCCCCGGGAGCCCGGCCCTGCCGGTTGATCAGGATGCCGATCATCATGACCGCGGTCAGCAGCAGCAGCGCCACCACGCCGGTTGCGCGGCTGACGTACCAGGGCAGGGTGCTGGCGGTGATCCCGTGCATCAGGAGCCACCCGAGGTGGCGTGGCCCGAGCCGGAGCTGGAACCCGGGCTCGACGACGGGCTGCCGAGACTGCTGGAGCTGCCGGAATTGGTGGAGCTGGAGCTGGAGCCGGACGAACCCGAGCTGGACGAGCCCGAGCTGGTGCTGCCGGAGCTGGCACCGCCCGAGCTGGCACCGCCTGAGCTGGCACGGCCGGTGCTGCTGTTGGACGAGTTCGTGCCGGTGGAGGCGCTGCTGGACGAGCCGGGCAGCGCCAGCGCGACGGCCCCGGCGGCCAGCACGCTGGCCACCCCCACCGTGGCGGTCGTGGCGACGACCCGGCCGCTGGCGCGCCGGCGCGCGGCCACGCCGCGCGTCACGGCGTCTCGCTTCGGGCTGTTCATGAGTTGAAGTTTCACCTAAGCGTCTGGGCGGCCTCTCGGCGGAACTTCTGAGCCAGCTATGAGACCGGGCGTTCGTCGCCGGAGCCGGGCCGGCCTCGCTAGGGTGGCGTTCAGGAAACTTTGAGGTAAACGGTGTCGTTCCATAGTGCGGGGGCACAACCGACGACAGCCCGGTGAGGCGTCAAACGGCAGTTCAGGGGCATAACGGACGAAGGGGCCGGGGGTACAGACGGCACATGCAGGGGCAGGGAAGGGGTTCGACATGACAGCTCCGGACGGCAGCCGGCCGCCGGAACGCGACGACCAGGCTGCGCCCGGACCGGGCAGCCCGCAAGTGCCGACCCCGCGGGCGGAGTTCATTCGCGCGACCAGGCAGCTCATGCGCGGATCGCGGGCCCTGATCACCGGCGGAGACGCCGGGCTCGGGCGAGTGATCGCGGTCGGGCTGGCCCGGGAAGGCGTGGACGTGGCCATCGCCTGCGCCCCGAGCGAGCCCGCCGAGGACGCCGCGCGGACCGCGACCCTGGTCGAGGCGGAGGGGCGCCGGTGTGTCGTGATGCGCGGTGATCTGGCCGACGAGGACACCTGCCAGGAGGCGGTCAACCAGGCCGTCGCCGAGCTGGGCGGCATCGACATCCTGGTCAACGTGACCGCGATCCAGAGCGGGCTCACCGACCTGGGCGGGCTGGACGACGACCGGTGGGAGGACAGGTTCCGCACCAACCTGTTCAGCTTCTTCATGGCCACCCGGCGGCCCGTGCCGCACTCCCGCAAGCGGAAGGGCCGCCGCCGCCCGCCGAGCGAAGAGCTGGTCATCAAGAACCTGTAAGGCGGGTGTCACCGCCCCCTCGGCGGGGGCCCAATGGCACCATGGCTGGCATGACTGACCCCCGCAACGACGCGGCCAGCTTCCGGGCGGCCCGCGATCTCCTGCTCCGCCACCGGGCCGACTACGACGCCGCCCGGGCCGAGTTCTCCTGGCCTGAGCTCGATGAGTTCAACTGGGCGCTGGACTGGTTCGACGCGATCGCGGCCGAGCACCCGGACCGGACCGCGCTGCGCATCGTGACCCGGGACGAGGGGCCGGCACCCGGGTCAGCTACGCCGAGATGGCTGCGCGGTCGAACCAGGTGGCCAACTGGCTGCGTGAGCTGGGCGTCCGGCGCGGGGACCGGCTGCTGCTCATGCTGGGCAACATCGCGCCGCTGTGGGAGGTCATCCTGGCCGCGATGAAGCTCGGTGCGGTGATCGTGCCCACGTCCACGCTGCTCGGGCCGGTCGACCTGGCCGACCGGATCACCCGCGGCCAGGTGCGGCACGTGGTGACCGAGTCGGCCCACGTGCCGAAGTTCCGGGAGGTGCCCGGCGACTGGACGCGGATCGCGGTCGAGCCCACCGTGGGCGGAGCGATCGCCGAGGCCAGTGATACGCAGGGGACGACGGGGGCTGGCGAGGCTCAGGAGACGCCGGCGCCGGGGGTCTGGCTGCGGTACGCCGACTCCTACGGCGCGGCGGAGAACTTCGCGGCGGACGGGGTGACCAAGGCCAGCGACCCGCTGTTGCTCTACTTCACCTCGGGCACCACGGCGCAGCCCAAGCTGGTCCAGCACACCCACGCCTCCTACCCCGCGGGGCACCTGTCGACCATGTACTGGATCGGCCTGCAGCCCGGGGACGTGCACCTGAACATCTCCTCCCCCGGCTGGGCCAAGCACGCCTGGAGCAACGTCTACGCACCGTGGAACGCGGGCGCCACCGCGCTGGTCTTCGGCTACGACCGGTTCTCGGCCGGCGATCTGCTCCAGGTGCTGGGAGCCGAGGGCGTGACCACGTTCTGCGCACCGCCGACCGTGTGGCGGATGCTGATCCAGGCCGACCTGGCCAGCGCCGACGTGACCGCGCTGCGGGAGTGCCTGGGGGCCGGCGAGCCGCTCAACCCGGAGGTCATCGACCAGGTCCGGCAGGCCTGGAACATCACCGTCCGGGACGGCTACGGCCAGACCGAGACGACCGCGCAGGCCGGCAACACGCCCGGCCAGCCGGTCCGGCCCGGGTCGATGGGACGGCCGCTGCCCGGCTACGAGATCACCCTGATCGACCCGGTGAGCGGCAAGGCCGCCGAGGAGGGCGAGATCTGCCTGGACCTGAGCTCCCGGCCGCTCGGCCTGATGACCGGCTACCAGGGTGACCCGGAGCAGGACGCCGAGGCCATGCGGGACGGTTACTACCACACCGGCGACGTGGCGGCCCGGGACGCCGACGGCTACATCACCTACGTGGGCCGGACCGACGACGTGTTCAAGGCCAGCGACTACCGGATCAGCCCGTTCGAGCTGGAGAGCGCGCTGATCGAGCACGAGGCCGTGGCCGAGGCGGCGGTGGTGCCGTCACCAGACCCGGTGCGGCTGGCCGTGCCCAAGGCCTACGTGACCCTCGTGGCCGGGGTCTTCCCGTCGGCCGAGGTGGCCCAGTCGATCATGGCCTTCAGCCGGGCCCGGCTGGCCCCGTACAAGCGGGTGCGCCGGATCGAGTTCGCCGAGCTGCCCAAGACGATCTCGGGCAAGATCCGCCGGGTCGAGCTGCGCGGCCAGGAAGAGGCCCGGGCCGGTACCGGCGCACCGCCGGCGCGGGACCCGGACGGGCTCGGCGGCCCGTTCCGCGCCACCCCGTCGCCTCGCGGCACGACCGAGTTCTGGGAAGAGGACTTCAGCTGGTGACGTCGGCCGTGGTGAAGCGGGCCCAGGCGAACAAGGCGGCCAGCACCAGGTAGACGGCGAACGAGAGCAGGCCCTTGAGCAGCGTGCCGCTGTCGATGGGGACGCGCAGCAGGGCGTCGAACATCGGCCACCAGTGGGTCGGCAGGTAGGGCTGGATGACCGCGAACTGGGGCACCTGGTCGCAGACCTCACTGGCCACGACGAAGATGGCCAGGGCGGCGATGGCGCCGATGGCGTGCTCGGTCAGGGTGGAAAAGGCCAGGCCGATGGCGCCCAGGGCGGCCATCGCGGCCGAGACGTAGAGGGCGACGAAGAACAGCCGGAGGATGCCCTCGGCCAGCGACACCGTGGTCCCCGACAGCAGCGTCACCGGGCCGATCGGGAACAGGACGACCCCGACGACCAGGGCCACCGCGGCGACCTCGAACGTCACGGCCAGCGCGAACACGACGATCGAGGCGTACTTGACCACGAGCAGCCGGACCCGCCCGGCCGGCACGGCCAGCAGGTAGCGCAGCGCGCCGTAACCGGCCTCGCCCGCGATCGAGTCGCCGGCGATGACCGCCACCGCCACCGGCATGACCAGCATGAGCAGGATGCTCAGGGCGATGAAGCTGAGGAAGATGCCGTTGCCGGTGAGCTCGGTGACGAAGGCCAGCCCGCCGTCGTTGCCGCCACCGCCGCGATGCGGGTGGGAAGCCAGCCGCAGCCCGACCCCGATGAGGATGGGGAACAGGCCCACCACGGCCAGCAGGATCACGTTCCGGCGGCGGCAGAAGACCTGCCGCAGCTCGGACCGGAAGAACCGGAACCAGGCCCGGGCCGCCCCGGGGGCGATGCCCGCTCCCGGCCCGGCGGCCGCGTCCGGCGCCGCACCGGCCGGGCCGGCCACCACGGTGTCAGCCATCGACGTCGTACCCCTCTCCGGTCAGCCCGACGAAGAGCTCCTCCAGCGACGGGGAGATGACGGCCAGGCCCCGGACGCCCACCCCGGCGTGGACCAGGTCGGCGCAGATCTTTTCGGCGGCCACGTTGCCCAGCTGGGCACTGACCTCGGTCTCGGTCACCTGCGGATCCGGCAATCCGAGCTCCCGCAGGACGGCGGCCGCGGCGGCCGGATCCGTGGTCTCGACCCGGATGCGGGCGGCGCCGGTGTGGCGCAGCTCGTCCAGCGGGCCCTGGAACACCAGCCGCCCGGTGCGCATCACGCCCACGTGCGAGCAGACCTGCTCGACCTCGGCCAGCAGGTGCGAGGACACGAACACGGTGACGCCCTCGGCCGCGATCTCCCGGATCAGCGCCCGGACCTCGCGCGTGCCCTGGGGATCGAGGCCGTTGGTCGGCTCGTCCAGGACGATCAGGTCGCGCGGCATCAGCAGGGCGGCCGCGATGGCCAGCCGCTGCTTCATGCCGAGGGAGTAGTTGCGGTAGCGCTTGCCCGCCGCGGCCAGCAGGCCGACCCGGTCCAGGGCCTCGTCGATCCGCCGGGCCGCGGTGCGCGGGTCGGCGGTACGGTCGGCCGCGTCGACCCGGGCCAGGTTGTCCCGGCCGTTCAGGAACGGGTAGCAGGCCGGGCCCTCGATCAGCGCGCCGACCCGGGGCAGGACCTGGACGGCCCCGGTGGGCATGGGCACGCCGAGCAGCTCGGCCTGGCCGCTGGTGGGCAGAGCCAGGCCGAGCAGCATCCGGATCGTGGTCGTCTTGCCCGAGCCGTTCGGGCCGAGGAAGCCGTAGACCGACCCCCGGGGCACCGCGAGGTCAACGTGGTCGACGGCGACCTGACCGCCGCGGAAGCGCTTGGTCAGCCCGGCGGTCGAGACCGCCAGGGTCACTTGGCGGCCTGCGCGGCGGCGTAGAGCACCTGCGGGGTGACCGCACCGACCAGCACCCGGCCATTGTCGGTGATCAGCAGGGAGACCAGGCTGGTCTTGATCAGCCCGCCGCTGCCCCACGAGCCGCTGACCGGGGTACCCGACTTGACCAGCGCGCCGATCACCTGGTCGCTGTCGCCGCTCAGCCCGGACCCGCTCGAAGGATGGCCGCTGGACTGGGTGGCCTCGGTCAGCGCCGAGCTGGGCAGGTCGGCCACGGACAGCCAGCCCTGGCCGATCATCGACACGTCCCCGGCCTTGGGCGTGTGCTGGGTGGCGGGCGGGCCGTCGCCGAGCTGCTCGGTCTTGACCGTGGCCCCGGCGGGCGCGGTGAAGGTGAAGTTGGCCGCGGCGGGCTTCACGAACGAGACCGAGGTGAAGCCGATCTGCGCGGCCGGGGTCTTGGCGCCCTTGGCGAACACCTGCACCCGCAGCGGGACGTCCCGGCTGCCGTCGACGGCGATCCGGATCTGGCCGATCAGCGAGCTGGTGCTCTTGGGGGCCAGCACGAGCTGGTAGGCGGCCTCGCCGGCCACGGTGACGTTGCTGTCGACCCGGACCGTGGTGGTCGGCCCGACCTTGGCCAGGACCTCCTGGGCGGCCTGCTGCGGGGTCAGGGGCGGCTCCGACGCCGCCGCTTGGCCGCCGCGCTCTGGCGTTCCGGATGGGCCGGGATGACCACGTGGGTGACGGTGTTCTGCGTGCTTTCCCACAGCCAGGCGTTACTGCCGTTACGGATGATGTCGCTCTCGCTCATGCTCTGGGGCACCGCGACCCGGAAGTGCTGGGGGTCGGCGTACCAGACCCGGATCGTGTGCGACCCGGTCAGCAGGGCGGCGATCGAGGTGGGGTTGGAGGTGCCGGGCAGCGACGGCAGCCCGAGCGACGAGGTCTCCACCACCGTGCCGGTCAGCGGCGGGGTCTGCGGCTTGGCCGCCAGCGCGGTCAGCAGCTGGGCCGGGGTCTTGGCCGGCAGTGACGGTGCCGCCGACGCGACCGAGATCATCGACCCGGCCAGCACGCCGCCGACGACGATGACGGCACCGGCCGGCACGGCCCACCGGGCCCGCCGCGAAAACTGAACCCGCTGCTTCATCACACCACCTGTATATCTTCTGGCCAGTAGTGACCTTTTCGTCCCACTCGCTACGTTGCCTCACCAGCGCTGTGGTGACCCTGAGAATTCCTGAGCCAGCAGGAGTCGGTGCCAGACTAAGGGTGTGCGGGTGCTGGTGGTAGAGGACGAGCGGCGCCTGGCGGGCGCCGTACAGCGCGGCCTGAAGGCCGAGGGATTCGCCGTGGACCTGGCGTTCGACGGCGCTGACGGGCTGCACCTGGCCCGGGAGGGTGCCTACGACGCGGTGGTGCTGGACCTGATGCTGCCCAAGCTGTCGGGCTATCAGGTGTGCGAGCGGCTCCGGGCGGAGGAGAACTGGGTGCCGGTGCTGATCCTGTCGGCCAAGGACGGCGAGTACGACCAGGCTGACGGGCTCGATTTGGGTGCCGACGACTACCTGACCAAGCCGTTCTCCTACGTCGTGCTGGCGGCCCGGCTGCGGGCGCTGCTGCGCCGCGGGGCCGCGCCGCGGCCGGCCGTGCTGCGGGCCGGTGACCTGTCGCTGGACCCGGGCACCCGGGCCGTCCGCCGGGGCGAGACCGAGATCGGCCTGACCGCACGCGAGTTCGCCATGCTGGAGTACCTGATCCGCCGGTCCGGCCAGGTGGTGCCGAAGTCGGAGCTGCTCGACCACGTGTGGGAGGCCTCGGACAGCGCCGACCTCAACGTGGTCGAGGTGTACGCCGGCTACCTGCGCCGCAAGATCGACGTGCCGTTCGGGCGGGCCGCGCTGCAGACGCTGCGCGGGGCCGGGTACCGGCTCGCCGCGGACGGCGGCTGAGCCATGCTCGGGCTGGCCCGCTGGTGGCGACGGCGGAGCCTGCGGGCCCGGCTCACGCTGACCGCCGCCGCCGGGCTGGCGGTGGCGCTGGCCGGGCTGGCCGTGCTGCTGGTGACCACGCTGAACCTGACCCTGGACCACGGCCTGGACGTCACGGCCCGGCAGACCGGGCAGGAAGTGGCCGCGCTGGTCGACGCCAACCGGCTGCCGAACCCGGTCCCGGTGGCGGCGGGCACCGCCGTGGTCCAGGTGGTCGACGCCCAGGGGCGGATCGTGGCCGCCTCGGCCGGGGCTGACCGGCTGGTGCCGCTGCTGCCGACCACGCAGGCGGCCACGCTGGCCCGCTCCCGCACCGGCGTCATGCTCGACGGGCGGCCTTACGGGTTGCCGGAGATGCTGCGGGTGGTGGCGGTGGGCGGCCACCGCGGGGAAACGGTCATCGCCGCGGTGTCGTACGACGCCGTGCACGACACGCTGACCACGGTGGCGCACGTGCTGCTGATCGGCACGCCGCTGCTGCTCCTGCTGATGATCTGGGTCAGCTGGCTGATCACCGGCTCTACGCTGCGCCCGATCGCCGCGCTGCGCCGGGGAGCCGAGCAGGTCACCGCGGCCGGCGGCCCGCAGGGGCTGCCGGTGCCCGAGGCCCGGGACGAGGTGCACAGCCTGGCCGTGACGCTGAACGACATGCTGTCCCGGCTGGCCACCGCCCAGCAGCGGCAGCGGCAGTTCGTCTCGGACACCGCACACGAGCTGCGCAGCCCGATCGCGGGCATGCGGGCCCAGCTGGAGGTGGCGCTCGACCACCCGGAGAGCCAGGAGTGGGAGCAGACCGCCCGGGATGTGCTGGCCGACACGATGCGGCTGTCCCGGCTGGCCGAGGACCTGCTGGCGCTGGCCCGGCTGGAGGAGCGCGGCGGCCAGCGCCGCGCCCCGGGCGGCCCGGTCGACCTGGCCGCGCTGGTGCACGGGATTCCCGATGGGTACGCGCAGGCCGGGGTCACGGTGGTGGCGGACGCGCCCGCCCCGTGCCCGGTGACCGGCGACCCCGAGGCCCTGCGCCGGATGCTGGTCAACCTGGTCGACAACGCGGTCCGGTACGCCCGCAGCCGGGTCACGGTAGCCGCCCGCCCGTCCGGTGAATCGGTGCTGGTCACGGTGACCGACGACGGGCAGGGCATCCCGGCGCGGCAGGCCGAGCAGGCGTTCGAGCGGTTCACCACGCTGGATGACGCCCGGGCCCGTCAGGACGGTGACGTGGCCGGGGCCGGGCTGGGCCTGGCCATTGTCCGGGCCACCGCGCACGCGCACGGCGGGCAGGCCTGGCTGGAGGATGCCGAGCCGGGGCTGCGGGCCGCAGTCCGGCTGCCGGTGGTGCCGGCGGGTGACTATCCTGTGTAGTTGTCGCGGCCGCAGCCGATGGGAAGGCCCCCCTGGATGCAAAGGCCACGGTCAAATCGGAAGGTGGCTCCATGCCGGCTGGACGGCGGGACAGGCTGGCCCGCATGCGCCGGGCCGTGAGCGAGCACAAGGTCACGACGACGGTGTTCGGGATCAGCCTGGCCGCGATCCTGGGACTGGGGATCTTCGCCGGGGTGTCCAGCCCGGGCCCAGACCGGCCGGATCCAGTTCGGGCGCGGGCAGTAGCAGCACCAGTTCGGCGGAGTCTCTCGTGGGCCACGCAGCCGGCGTTCGACCTGGCCGCCCTCGATGATCCGGCGGGCCACGTGTCGCTGGCCAGCTACGCCGGGAAGCCGGTGATCGTGAACTTCTTCGCGTCCTGGTGCGGGCCGTGCCGCACGAAACGCCGTTGCTGGCGCAGTACTACTCGTCGCACCACGACTCAGTGCACATGATCGGGGTGGACGCCAACGACAGCCGGACCGCCGCGCTGGCGTTCACGAAGAAGTACGGCGTCAGCTACCCGGTGGGCTCCGACCCGGCGGCGACCACCGCCGGCGCCTACGGCGTGGTGGCGATGCCGCAGACCTACTTCCTGAACGCCCAGCACAAGGTCGTGGACCACGTCTACGGCAAGGTCACCGCAGGCTCCCTGGCCCAGGGCGTCAAGCTGATGGGCGGTTAGCCCGGCTGCGGGCGTAGGTGCCGACCGCGCCGGTCAGCCCGAAGGCCACCGCACCGTGCCAGAGACCGGCGAAGACCGGGCCCACGATGCCGCCGCCGAGCACGACCGACAGCACGAACACGATCGCGGCCGCGGCCACCCCGGCGGCACGGCGAAGCGCCACGGGTTGGCCCGGGCCCACCGGATGGCCCGGCCGGACCGCTCGCGCAGCAGCGCCCCGGACGCCGCGACGACCAGGAAGGCGATGACGCCCAGCGACAGGGCATCGGTGATCCCGCCGCGGCCGAAATGGCCGCCGATGACGTGCCAGCCAAAGTCCCCTAAGGCGACGACGCCACCGGTCACCGCGGCGCCGGTCCACGGCGCCTGGGACATGGCTGCCCCTGACACCGACATTTCGTCGCGCCGGCTCAGTGCTGGCCCCCGGTGGGCTGGCTTCTCGGCTGGCTTCATCTGGCCAGGCTCGTTCACCTGGGTGGGTGTAGTCATCTCAGCCCCCTTGCGAGTGGAACAGCTAACCCCGAACTCACGTCATATCTCGTTTTTGGAGCCTACCACGCCCGTGACCACGGCCCGGCGCGCGTGTGCGTCATGATCATTTCCGGTGGATCCGAGTCCCCCCTGCAAGAACCCTGAGGGAGAGTGCAGAGTGCCGCCCTGTTCGGGGAAGGAAAAGGGACAAGAGCGTACGCTTCCGGCAGCCAAAGGCGATGAGGATGCAGGACGACGAGACCGGCCGCGACGACGATGGCCGTCCCGTGGGCGCTTCCAGCGAGCCAGACCCCCGGCAGCGAGTCCGGCCACGCGAAGCGGACCACCAGGGCGGCTCCCGGACGTCGTGGGGTTCGGGCCACCGGA
The DNA here is from genome assembly GCA_963833835.1 of uncultured Actinomycetes bacterium. Lineage (GTDB taxonomy): Bacteria > Actinomycetota > Actinomycetes > Streptosporangiales > Streptosporangiaceae > Bog-532. The sequence continues at coordinate 632,383 of CAWHZI010000016.1, read as the reverse complement.
CGAGGCCGGGACCGGGCCGTCCCGGCCCCGGCGGCGGCGCCGGGTGGCGGTCTACGGGGTGATGGCGCTGCTGGCCCTCGGACTGGGCGGCGCGGCCATAGCCGGTCTCACCAGCCACCCGGGGGCACACCACCGACCGGGGTGTCCTCGCACCAGGTCCCGGGGCCGCACAACGACGTGTCCGGCGGCGGCTCGCTGCGGACCTCGGCGGTGGCGGCCAAGGTCGACCCCGGGGTGGTCGACATCGATGCGCTCGTCGCCTACTCCGGCGGCACCTCGTCCGAAGGCACCGGCATAGTGATCAGCCGGGGCGGCCTGGTGCTGACCAACAACCACGTCATCAACGGATCGAACAGCATCCACGTGCGGGCGGCCGTGGCCAGCGGCAGCCGGGAGTACACGGCCACGGTGGTGGGCTACGACGCCACGCACGACGTGGCCCTGCTCAAGATCACCGCGCCGAACCTGCAGCCGGTCTCGGTGGGCAACTCCGACCAGGTCAAGCTGGGCACCCCGGTGGTGGCGCTGGGGAACGCCGAGGGCCAGGGTGGCCTGCCGCGGGCCGCGGCTGGCCTGGTCAACAGCCTGAACAAGACGATCGACCCCACCGACGAGAGCACCGGCGCAACCGAGACCCTGCACAACATGCTGCAGACCACCGCGGACATCGTTTCCGGCGACTCCGGCGGCCCGCTGGCCAACGGGGCGGGCCAGGTCATCGGCATGACCACCGCGAACGCCTCCAGTTCCCAGGGTTCGTCTTCGGTGCTCGGCTACGCCATCCCGATCAACACCGCGCTGGACGTGGCCCACCAGATCGCGGCGGGCCAGCGCAGCAGCACCGTGGCGATCGGGCTGCCCGGGTTCCTGGGGGTTCTGGTGCCGCAGAGCAACAGCAGCAGCCCGCAGCAGCAGGCGGCCCAGCAGCGGCAGCAGGAACGGCAGCAGTCCGGGCAGGGCTCCGGTTCGGGCGGCGGCATCGGGGGCATCGGGTCCAGAAGGCCAGCGGCTGCGTCCTCGACAACTCCGACACCTCGGTGCCGGCCTCGATCGCGCCGGTCAGCCACGGCGCGCTGGTGGACGGCGTGCTGTGCGGGACCGCCGCGGGCGCCGCCGGCCTGGTCAGCGGGGACGTGATCACCTCGGTCAACGGCCAGCCGGTGACCTCGCCGACCGCGCTGACCCAGAGCGTGTCCGGCCTGAAGCCCGGGTCCAAGGTCAAGCTGGACTGGGAAACGGCGACCGGTCAGAGCCAGACCAGGACGGTGGCGCTGGGGGCGGCCCCAGCTCGGTGATCGTCTCGGTGAGACGGCGCAGTGATACGGGCCGGTGAGACAGCCCGGGACCGTTCGGCAGGATGGTCCCGGTGACTTCTGGGTACAGGACCTTTCGGCGCGGATGGTGACATCTATTCGTAACCTGAAGCGAGCATTCAGGTAAGCCTCAGGGACGGATGACTAACTGGGGACGCAAGCGGCGGCCGGAAACCAGGACGGGCGCCGGGGGGCGGGCAGAACCGGGTGAGACCTCCTGGCCCGGTCTACCAATGCGAGGGCGATAGTGATGCAGGACGACCAGAGCGGTACCGGGAACGGGCCGGGCGGCAGCGGCGGCCCTGAGAACGGTGCTGCCCCGGACGGCAGCGCGACGCCCTGGCGGCGCGCGGACGAGACCGCCTCCTTTGGTGATGACCAGCGTGGCGACACGGTGTCTTTCGGCCGGGGCGAAGACTCCCCCGCGCCCGGCACCGGCCAGGACCAGCCCGGCCAGGGGCCGGCTACGGCCACCAGCTGCCCGCGGGTAACTACGGCCCGCCCGCGGGCCAGGGCCAGCCGGCCGGGCCCGGGCAGCAGGCGGGCGGGTACGGCCAGCCGGGCCAGACCGGTTACGGCCAGCCGGGAGGCTACGGCCAGCCGGGTTACAGCCAGCAGGGCTACGGCCAGCAGCCGGGCTACGGCCAGCCCGGCCAGGGCCAGGGTTACGGCCAGCAGGCCGGGTACGGGCCAGCGGCCCAGGCCCAGGGGCCGGGCTACGGCCAGCCGGGCCAGGGCCAGGGCGGCTACGGCCAGCAGGGCGGCCAGGGGCAGGGCCAGGGCGGGCCAGGGTTACGGGCAGCCGGGCGACTACGGTTCCAGCGGTCAGTACGGGCCGTACGGCCAGGGCGGCGGCTACGGGTCCCCGCCCGGCGGTCAGGGCGGTTACGGCGGCTGGGGCACCCCGTCCGGCGGGTACGGCGAGCCGCCCCGGCGGCGGCGCCGCGGTCTGGCCGTCCTGGTCGGGGTGGCCGTGCTGGCCGCCGCGGCGGGCGCGGGCTCGGCGGTCGCGCTGAACAACAACAACGGGGACTCCACCGGGACCTCCTCCAACCAGGTCCCGAACCCGTCGAGCAGCCAGGGCAGCGGCAACACCAGCTCCAGCCTGAACACCAGCGCGGTCGCGGCCAAGGTCGAGCCGGGCGTGGTCGACATCACCTCGACCCTGAACTACCAGCAGGAGACGGCCGAGGGCACCGGCATGGTGCTCAACCCCGACGGCCTGGTCCTGACCAACAATCACGTGATTGACGGGGCCACCTCGATCAAGGCCACCCTGGTCTCGACGGGCAAGAGCTACGTGGCCAAGGTGGTCGGCTACGACGCGACCGACGACGTGGCCCTGCTCCAGATGCAGAACGCCGCCAACCTGAAGACGGTCTCCGTCGGCAACTCCTCGCGGGTGACGCTGGGCACGGCGGTCCTGGCCATCGGCAACGCGGGCGGCCAGGGCGGCCCACCCACGGTGGCGCCGGGCATCATCAACGCCACCAACCGGACCATCACGGCCGGCGACGAGGGCAGCGACACCACCGAGACCCTGCACGGGATGCTGCAGACCAGCGCCCAGATCCAGTCGGGTGACTCGGGTGGCCCGCTGGCCAACGCGGCGGGCAAGGTCATCGGCATGGACACCGCGGCCAGCAGCTCCGGCTCCTCCTCATCGTCGTCGTCCAGCGGCTCGGTGCTGGGCTACGCCATCCCGATCAACACCGCCCTGTCGATCGCGCACGAGATCGCGGGGGGCCAGGCCAGCAGCACGGTCCACATCGGCCTGCCCGCGTTCATCGGCGTGGGGGTCAGCGACCCGTCGCAGGGCTGCTCCAGCAGCGGCTCCGGAACGGGCGGCACCGGCGGGATCGGTGGCACCGGGCGGCGACCGGCGGCATCGGATCCGGGTCCGGCTCGACCACCTCGTCCGGCGCGCTGATCTGCGACGTCTACCAGAGCACCCCGGCGGCCTCGTCCGGGCTGGCGGTAGGCGACGTGATCACGGCGGTCAACGGCACCAACGTGGCCACCGAGAACGCGCTGACCAAGATCATGGCCGGGTTCAAGCCGGGTCAGACGATCAAGATCACCTACCAGAACACCTCCGGCACCTCGCAGACCGCTTCGGTGAAGCTGGTCGACGGTCCGGCCAAGTAACGACCGTCAGGAGCTGGCCAGCCAGCGGCGCATGCGGGTCTCGCAGTCGCCGATGCTGGCCAGCTCCACGTACTCGTCCTTGGTGTGGGCCAGCTCGGAGATACCGGGCCCGTAGTTGACCGCCGGGATGCCCAGCTCCGCGAACCGGGCCACGTCGGTCCAGCCCAGCTTGGCTCGCGGCGCCCCGCCCACCGCGGCGGCGAACGACGCGGCCGGCCCGCGGCCCAGCCCGGGCCGCGCGCTCGGGGCGGCGTCGACGATAGCCACGTCCCAGCGGCCGAACACCTCGCGCAGATGCTGCTGCGCGGCCGCGATGTCCCGATCCGGCGCGAACCGGTAGTTGACCGTGACCACGCACCGGTCCGGGATCACGTTCCCGGCCACCCCGCCGCTGATGCCGACCGCGTTCAGCCCCTCGTGATAGCGCAGGCCATCCACCTCGGGCTCCCGGGGCTCGTACCGGCGCAGCACGTCGAGGATGCCGCCGGCCTCGTGGATCGCGTTGCGCCCCATCCAGGACCGGGCGCTGTGCGCGCGCTGCCCGGCGGCGGTGACCTCGGCCCGCATCGTCCCCTGGCAGCCGCCCTCGATCTCGCACCCGCTGGGCTCCATGAGCACCGCGAAATCCCCGGCCAGCAGGTCGGGGTGGCTCCGGCTGAGGCGCCCGAGGCCGTTCTTCTCGGCCTCGATCTCCTCGCAGTCGTAGAACACGTAGGTCACGTCGCGGGCCGGCTCCGGCAGGCCGGCGGCCAGCCGCAGCTGCACCGCGACCCCCGACTTCATGTCGCTCGTCCCGCAGCCGTAGAGCCGGTCACCGGCGACGCGGGAGGGCAGGTTATCGGCCAGCGGCACGGTGTCGATGTGCCCGGCCAGCACCACCCGTTCGGCCCGTCCCAGGCTGGTCCGGGCCACGATCGAGTTCCCGAACCGCTCCACGCTCAGGTGCGGCAGCGCCGTCAGGGCCGCCTCGATCGCGCGGGCCAGCGGTTCCTCGTCCCCGCTGACCGACGGGGTGTCGACAATGGCCGCAGTGAGCGCCGCCGCATCGGCGGACAGGTCCAGTTCCACCCGGGCAGCCTAACCGTCCCCCCGGACGGCAACCGCGGCGCTGCGCAGGGCGGTCAGGACGGCGGAGACCGAGGGACGGCGGACGCTGGCCGTGCGGGCCACGGCGTAGATCTCACGGCTCGTGCCGGGGCCGGGCAGCGGCCGGACCGCGACCCGGCGCTCGCCGGTGGCCAGGACCAGGCGCGGGACGATGGCCACGCCGATACCCCGGGCGACCAGAGACAAGATCGTGCCCAGGCCTTCGAACTCCCACGGCACCGGGGGGGCCACGCCTGCCTCGGTGAGCAGCCGGTCGACGGCACGGCGGGACGGCTCTCCCTCGGGGGCGGCCATCCAGGCCGCGTCCCGCAGGTCGGACAGGCCGCCCGGCCCCGGGCCCGCGGCGGCCGGGTGGGAGCGCGGGATGACCAGCACCAGCGGGTCACTGACCAGGTGGTAGTAGGACAAGATGCTGTCGCGGGTGGCGGGCAGGCGGCCGCTCCAGTCGTCCACGATGGCCACATCGACCTCGCCCGAGCGGACCTGGCGCAGGCCCACCTCCCCGGCCGCCTGCCGCAGCAGCAGGGTCAGGCCGGGGTGGGCGCGCAGCCGGTTGGCCAGCACCGGGGCGAACGCGACCGCCGCGGACGGGAACGCGCTGACCACGACCCGGCCGGACGCGTCCTGAGCGTGCGCCGAGACGTCGGCCTCGGCCTCTTCGACCAGGGCCAGGATGCGCTCGGCGTAGTCCGCGAGCCGCCGGCCGGTGTCGGTCAGCTCGGCCCGCCGCGCGGTCCGGTCCAGCAGCGCCGCCCCGGCCTCGCGCTCCAGCGCGGCCAGCTGCTGGGACACGGCCGACGCGGTGTAACCGAGGGAGGCCGCGGTGGCGGCGATGGAGCCGCGAGCGGCGAACTCCTTCAGCAGGCGCAGGCGATGCAGGTCAAGCATAAGAAAATCTTACGCTCTGCCTCAGTAATCGGAGCTTGCCCTAATGGTTACCACCAGCGAAGCTGGTTAATCGTGACGTAACGGTCACCGTGGGCCTTCATCGCCGGCAGCGCCGCCAGACCTTGGCCGCCCGTGCCCGTCTCCGGTTTTCTCCCGCAGCGAGGAGCCATTCTTCATGGCCTCAACCGCCATGCGCCCCGTCCTGCCCGCCGATAACACTGCCCTGCCCATCGATGATTTCGACCCCGGGGAGCCGCCCGGGACGGTCGCCACCCTGTCTGCCACTCCCCCGGTGCCGATCGCCCTGTCCCCGACGCTGGCCGCGAACGAGCTGATGGCGGCCAGGAAACAGCGCGGCGAGCCGGTGCTGCCGATGGCGTTCGGCGAAGCGGGACTGCCCGGCGCACCCGGCCCTGCGGCTGGCGCTGGCCGAGGCCACCGGCCGGACCGGCTACGGCCCGGTGGCCGGGCAGGAAGGCTTGCGGGAGTCCGCGGCCGGGTACTGGCAGCGGCGCGGGCTGGACACCGACGCGGCGGCGATCGTGTGCGGGCCGGGCAGCAAGGCGCTGCTGTTCGGGCTGATGCTGGCCATCGGCGGGGATGTCGCGGTCCCCCGGCCGAGCTGGGTCAGCTACGCCGCGCAGGCCAGCCTGATCGGGGCGCAGCCGCACTTCGTCGACATCCGGTCCGGCGAGGGCGGCGTACCCGACCCCGACCGCCTCGGCGACGCGGCCCGGGCGGCCCGGGCCGCCGGGCGCGAGCTGCGGTCGGTCATCCTCACGCTGCCGGACAACCCGACCGGCACGCTGGCCAGCCCGGCCACGATCCGGGCGCTGTGCCGGGTCGCGGACGAGCACGACCTGATCATCATCTCCGACGAGATCTACCGGGACCTGGTGCACGCGGAGACCGAGCCGTTCACCAGCCCGGCGGCCATGGCCCCGGGCCGCACGATCGTGACCACCTCGCTGAGCAAGGGCCTGGCCCTGGGTGGCTGGCGGATCGGGGTGGCCCGGCTGCCCGGCGGCGAGCAGGCCCGGCTGCTGCGCCGGCGGCTGCGGGACCGGCTGGTCGGCATCGGCAGCGAGATCTGGTCCGCGCCGGCCGCGCCGATCCAGCAGGCCGCGGCGTACGCGTTCAGCGAGCCGCCCGAGCTGGCCGAGCGGATCGCGCTCAGCCGGCGGCTGCACGGGCAGGTAGCCCGGGCCGTGGCGCGGCGGTTCACCGCAGCCGGGGCCGACGTGCCGCCACCGGTCGGCGCGTTCTACCTGTACCCGGACTTCGGCCCGGTACGGGACGAGCTGCAGGGCCGACACGGGGTAAAGACCAGCGACGACCTGGCCGCTCTGCTGCTGCGGCGCTACGGCATGGGGGTGCTGCCGGGCAGCGCGTTCGGCGATGACCCCGGGGCGTTGCGGCTGCGGGTGGCCACCGGGCTGCTGTACGGCGAGACCGACCGGCAGCGCGAGACCGCGCTGGCCGCGGCCGAGCCCACCGCGGTGCCCTGGGTCGCGAGCTCGCTGGCCCGGATCGAGGAGGTCCTCAGCAGCCTGACGGGTCTGACGGACTGAGGCCAGGCCAGGGCTTCCCAGGGCAGCAGCTCGGGACGCTTGGGCGGGACGCCGTCGCCGGAGGAGCGGCGGGTCAGGCGGCGCCGGACCCACGGCATGGCGTACTCCACCGCCCAGCGGGTGTCCTGCTGGCGGGCGCTCATCCAGGCCAGGGTGCGGTCGGCCCGGTCCCGCGCGGAGTTGATCCGGGCCCGCAGCCGGCCCACGGCCTCACCAGCCCCGGCTGCGGCGGCTGCGGCCGCCCCGGCCACCGGGCGCGGCACCTGCCCGGGCAGGGTCTGGCCGGTGTAGGACTGCTCCGCCACCGGCGCCCGCCAGTCGGCCGGCACCGGCACCCCGGCCGTCTCGGCCACGAACAGCGCCACCCGGCGATGACCCTCGGTGTTGAGGTGCAGCCGGTCCGCGCTCCACATCCGGCGGTCGAGCAGCACCTGCATCGTCCACAGGTCGACCAGCACGCAGTCCCGGGCCGCGGCGATGGCGCGCAGGTGCATGTTGTACGCGGCCACCTTGCCGCGCAGCATCCGGATGACCGGGAAGGCGGACGGGTCGAACCCGGTGAACAGCAGCACCTGGCAGCCGGCCCCGCGCAGTTCGGCTACGGCCTCATCGAATGTCTGGGCCAGCACGTCCGGGTCCGAGCCCGGGCGCAAGATGTCGTTGCCGCCCGCGGCCAGGCTGACCAGGTCCGGTCTGAGCTCGACCGCCCGTGGCACCTGCTCGTCCGCGACCTCACCCAGCAGCTTGCCGCGGATGGCCAGGTTGGCGTAGCGCAGGCCGGGCTGGTCCGCCGCCAGCAGATCGGCGAACCGGTCCGCCCAGCCGCGGTAAGCCCCCTGACCGCCGGGCACGCGGTCGTTCAGGCCTTCGGTGAAGCTGTCGCCCAGGGCGAGAAAGGAACCGATGTTCTCCAGGGCTGCACGTCCGTCCATATCTTCATGATGCCAGCCTGGTGAGGGTGCCCCCGGATGGGCAGACTGGTCGCATGACCTCACCGGTGACCTACACCGAAACACCTCCGCCGTCCTTTTTGTTCGACCTGGACGGCACGCTGATCGACAGCGTCTACCAGCACGTCATCGCCTGGCGGGCGGCGCTGGCCGACCTCGGGATCGACCTGTCGGTGTGGCGTATCCACCGGCGCATCGGGATGAGCGGGGGCCTGTTCGTCTCGGCCCTGCTCCGGGAGACGGGCCTGTCGATGACCCGGGAGGAGATCGAGCGGCTGCAGCGCGCGCACGCGGACGAGTACCGGGCCCAGATGGACTCGGTGCTGCCGCTGCCGGGAGCGGCCGATCTGCTCGGTTACCTGACCGAACGCGGCGTCAAGTGGGCCATCGCCACCAGCGGGAACGCGGTCACCGCGCGGCCCGCGCTGAAGCTGCTGGGGCTGCCGGAGTCCACCCCGATGGTCACCCGCGACCTGGTGCGGCACGCCAAGCCGGACCCGGACCTGTTCCTGGCCGCGGCGGCGCTGCTGGGGGTGGAGCCCCGGCACGCCATGGTGGTGGGTGACAGCGTGTGGGACCTGCTCGCCGCCCGCCGGGCCGGGGCGCTCGGCATCGGCCTGCTGTCGGGCGGATACGGCCGGGAAGAACTCGAGCGGGCCGGGGCCTACCGGGTCTACAGCGACCCGGCCGCCCTGCTGGCCCGGATCGACGAGGTCGGGGTGCGCGACTCCGACGACTGACAGAAATTCGTTAAGGAATCGTGCGGCCGGGCGCTTATGGTCCAGATGCCGGGTTGAATGGAAAGCGGTCCGGTAGTAGGCGGGAGGCGGTTTGCCGTGTCGGCGGAGCGGCGGATCTTGGTTGGTGTACACGGGTCGCTGGGCAGCCTGCAGGCGCTGCGGTACGCGGCCGAACAGGCCCGGCAAGCTGAGGGCCAGCTCATCGCGGTCATGGCCTGGGTCCCGCCCGGCGGTGACCTGGCCGAACGGCGTCAGCCGGTGTACTCACTCCGGCAGATCTGGCGTGATGCCGCCTGCGGGCGGTTGCAGGACGCCTTCGACCAGGGCCTGGGCGGGCTGCCCGCCGACCTGGCGGTGAAGCCGGTGGTCATCCGCGGCCCGGCCGGGCCGGTCCTGGTCGACGCGGCCGACCGGCCCGACGACCTGCTGGTGGTGGGGACCGGCCGGCGCGGCCTGCGGCGGTGGATCCGGCGTTCGGTCAGCCGGTACTGCGTGGCCCACGCGCGCTGCCCGGTGGTGGCGATCCCGCCCTCCGACCTGATGGAGGAGGCGGGCCGGGGCCTGCACCTGTGGCCGCGCAGGGGCGGGTCGCCGGAGCTCAGCCACCCGGAGAGCTGGCTCCGCCGGACCTCGTCCGGCTGAGCGGTCCTACGGCGCCTCGGCCAGGCGGCGGAGCAGGGCCGCGAGCCCGGCACTGTCCAGGCCGGCCGGTCCCGCCGGGCGGAAGAAGGCCTGGTCGGCCCGCTCGACCTCGGCGATGGCCTGCCGGGCCACCCGCTCCCCGTCCGGCGTGACGCGCAGCCGGAGGGCACGGGTGTCCCGCGGGTCGGTCTCGCGGGCCAGCAGGCCCTTGGCCGCCAGCTTGCGGACCACTTCGGAGGTCATCTTGACGTCGGTGCCGGCCTGCCGGGCCAGGGCCAGCTGGTTGGGCACCTGGCCGTGGTCGTTGAGCCACCAGGCACAGGACAGCAGCACGAACTGCACGTGGGTCAGGCCCAGCGGGGCCAGCACGGCGGCGATCTCGCGCTGCCAGCGCAGGGTCGCGTGCCAGAGCCAGAACCCTGGGCTGTAGTCGGGCCCGCCCACCGGCAGGCCCCCGGTGCTGTCGTCAGCCCTGGCGTCAGCCCTGGCGCCGGCCTGGTCGCCGGTCATGCCGCGGCGCAGGCGAGCAGGCCGTCCATGGCCTCGGGGAAGTCGGCCGTGATCTCCGGGCCCAGTTGCGGGCCCAGCTCGGCCGCGCCGTCGCCGGTGATCTCCAGCCGGTGGGTGATCCGGGTGCCGCCGCTGCCCAGCCGGGTCAGGGTGTGGCTGAACTCCAGCGTGACCGGGCCCAGGTCGGTCCGGTCGGCGTAGAACTCCGGCGCGCTGAGGCCCACGATCGTGGACACGATCGGATCCTGGCCCACCGGGGTCATCGACACCTGGGTGCCCACCGCGAACGGGCCCTGCAGGGCGACGCGCTCCATCGAGGTGTCCCAGCGCGGCCACCGGTCGAGATCGCTGAGCACAGCCCAGATCGCCTCCGGGCTGACCGCCGTTTCCGCCGTGTACTCGTGCACCCACATCGACGTCATCCTCTCCCCGTCGTCACTTTATTAAATAATGTGTGGACAGATTATCTGCGGACAGATCATATTGCAAGATCTCCGGGCGGGTCCGGCGCATGGGTTCTGTTAGGAACTGGCAGCCCGTCGCATAGGACGCGTTTGGACCGGCTCTCCGGGCGTTCGCGCGCGGTTCTATAGCCATGGCCAGAGCTGAAGGAATGCTCTGCGAAGGCCTTCAAGTTGAGGAGTGGCCGTGTCCGACGTGCTCTACGTGGCGCTGACGATCGTCGTCTTCGCCCTGCTGTTCCTGCTGGTCAAGGGGGTTGAGCGACTTGAGCGCTGAGAACTGGGTCGGCCTGATCGCGGCCGTCATCTTGACCTTTTACCTGATCTACGCCCTCGTCCGACCGGAGAAATTCTGATGAGCAGCTCCCTTGCGGGCATCTTGCAGCTAGTGCTGCTGGTCGCCGCGCTGGCGGCCTGCTACAAGCCGCTGGGCGACTACATCGCCCGCATCTTCACCAGCGAGAAGCACCTGGCGCCGGAGCGCGGGGTGTATCGGGCGATGGGCATCGACCCGAGCGCCGACCAGCGCTGGGGCACCTACGCCCGCAGCGTGCTGGCCTTCTCGCTGGTCAGCGTGCTGTTCCTGTACCTGATCCAGCGGATTCAGCACTGGCTGCCGTACTCCAACGGCATGACCAACGTGAACCCGGTCACCGCGTTCAACACCGCCGCCTCGTTCGTGACCAACACCAACTGGCAGAACTACTCGGGCGAGTCGACCATGGGCTACGTCACCCAGATGGCGGGCCTGGCCGTGCAGAACTTCGTTTCGGCCGGCGTCGGCATCGCGGTGGTCATCGCGCTGATCCGCGGGTTCACGCGGAAGAAGACCGACCGGCTGGGCAACTTCTGGGTCGACCTGACCCGGGTGACGTTCCGGCTGCTGCTGCCGATCTCGGTCATCGGCGCGATCATCTTGATGGCGACCGGCGTGATCGACAACTTCGGCGCCTCTCATGTGATCCACACCCTCACGGGGGGCAGCCAGACCCTGGTCGGCGGCCCGGTGGCCTCGCAGGAGGTCATCAAGGAGCTGGGCAACAACGGCGGCGGCTTCTTCAACGCCAACTCCGCCCACCCGTTCGAGAACCCGAACCCGTTCAGCAACTGGTTCGAGATCTTCCTGCTGCTGGTCATCCCGTTCGCGCTGCCGCGGACGTTCGGCAAGATGGTCGGCGACAACCGGCAGGGCTACGTCCTGGTCGCGGTGATGGCCGGGCTGTGGCTGGTTGCCGTAGGTGGCATCTCCTTCTTCGAGTGGCAGCACGCTGGCACGGCCCTGCAGGCCGCGCACGGCGCGGTGGAGGGCAAGGAGGTCCGGTTCGGCATCCCGGGGTCGTCTTTGTTCGCCGGGTCCACCACCGTGACCTCGACCGGCGCGGTGAACTCGTTCCACGACTCGTTCACCGCGTTCGGCGGCGGCATCGTGCTGTTCGACATGATGCTGGGCGAGGTCGTGCCGGGCGGCGTCGGGGCCGGCCTGTACGGCCTGCTCATGCTGGCCGTGCTCACCGTGTTCATCGGCGGCCTGATGGTCGGCCGGACGCCGGAGTACCTGGGCAAGAAGATCCGCCCGACCGAGATGAAGTGGGCCGCGGCCTACATCCTGGCCACGCCGGCCTCGGCGCTGATCGGGGCCGCGCTGGCGCTGGGCTTCAAGACCCCGCGGTCGGTGATCCTCAACCCTGGCCCGCACGGGCTGACCGAGGTCGTCTACGCCTTCACCTCGATGGCCAACAACAACGGGTCGGCGTTCGCCGGCCTGGGCACGGCCGCGACCTTTTACCAGGTCGCGGGCGGGATCGTCATGCTGGTGGCCCGGTTCGCGCCGGAGATCTTCGTCCTGGCGCTGGGCGGATCGCTGGCCCGGCAGCAGCCGGTGCCCGCGAGCGTGGGCACGCTCGAGACGCACAAACCCCTGTTCGCCGGCCTGCTGGTCGGCGTGATCATCATCCTGGTCGGCCTGACCTACTTCCCGGCGCTGGCGCTCGGGCCGTTCGCAGAAGGACTGCACTGATGTCTGTCAACCAGAAAATCGACGCCGTGGACGGCACGGACCAGGAGTCACGCACCGCCCGCGAGCGGGAGGAACTACAGCAGCCACGGCGGGTGGGCGGTGGCCTGCTCGACCCGAAGATGCTGTGGAAGTCGCTACCGGACGCGTTCAGGAAGCTGGACCCGCGGGTCCAGCTGCACAACCCGGTCATGTTCGTGGTCGAGGTCGGGTCGGTGCTGACCACGTACTCGGCCATCATCCACCCCTCGGCCTTCGCCTGGACGATCACCGCCTGGCTCTGGCTGACCGTGCTGTTCGCCAACCTGGCCGAGGCCGTGGCCGAAGGCCGGGGCAAGGCCCAGGCCGAGACACTGCGCCGGACCAAGCAGGAGACCGTGGCCCGGCGCCTGGTCAACTGGGGGCCCGGCCAGGCTGACCCGCACGAGGAAGAGGTGCCCGGCACCCAGCTCACCCTGGGCGACTACGTGCTGGTGGAACCGGGGCAGCTGATCCCGGGCGACGGCGACGTGGTCGAGGGCGTGGCCTCGGTGGACGAGTCGGCCATCACCGGCGAGTCCGCCCCGGTCATCCGGGAGTCGGGCGGCGACCGGTCCGCGGTCACCGGGGGGACCCGGGTGCTGTCCGACCGGATCGTGGTGCGGATCACCTCCAAGCCGGGTGAGACGTTCATCGACCGGATGATCGCCCTGGTCGAGGGGGCGTCGCGGCAGAAGACGCCGAACGAGGTGGCGCTGAACGTGCTGCTGGCCTCGCTGACGCTGATCTTCGTGCTGGCGGTGGTCACCCTGCAGCCGATGGCCTACTACTCCAACGCCCCGCAGAACCTGGTCATCCTGGTCGCGCTGATCGTGGCGCTGATCCCGACCACGATCGGGGCGCTGCTGTCCGCGATCGGCATCGCCGGCATGGACCGGCTGGTCCAGCGCAACGTGCTGGCCTTGTCGGGCCGCGCGGTCGAGGCGGCCGGTGACGTGAACACGCTGCTGCTGGACAAGACCGGCACGATCACCATCGGCAACCGCGAGGCCAGCGAGTTCATCCCGGTGGGAGGCGTGCTGGAATCCGACCTGGCCGACGCGGCCCAGCTGTCCAGCCTGTCCGACGAGACGCCGGAGGGCCGGTCGATCGTGGTGCTGGCCAAGGACCGCTACAACCTGCGCGAGCGGGGCGAGGGCGAGCTGTCCGGCGCGGAGTTTGTGCCGTTCACGGCTCAGACCCGGATGAGCGGGGTCAACCTGGCCGACGGCCGGGAAGTCCGCAAGGGCGCCGCCAGCTCCGTGGCCGAATGGGTCCGGGACAACGGCGGGACGCCTCCGGCCGAACTCGGCCAGATCGTGGACAGCATCTCCGAGGCCGGCGGCACGCCGCTGCTCGTGGCCGAGAAGACCAACGGCACCGCGCGGGCCCTGGGGGTCATCTACCTCAAGGACATCGTCAAGCAGGGCATCGCCGAGCGGTTCGGTGAGATGCGGGCGATGGGCATCCGCACGGTCATGATCACCGGCGACAACCCGCTCACGGCCAAGGCCATCGCGGACGAGTCCGGGGTGGACGACTTCCTGGCCGAGGCCACCCCGGAAGACAAGATGGCCCTGATCAAGAAGGAGCAGGCGGGCGGCAAGCTGGTCGCGATGACCGGGGACGGTACCAACGACGCCCCGGCGCTGGCTCAGGCCGACGTGGGGGTGGCCATGAACACCGGCACCTCGGCGGCCAAGGAAGCCGGCAACATGGTCGACCTGGATTCCAACCCGACCAAGCTCATCGAGATCGTGGAGATCGGCAAGCAGATGCTGATCACCCGGGGCGCGCTGACCACGTTCTCCATCGCCAACGACGTGGCCAAGTACTTCGCAATCATCCCGGCCATGTTCGCGGGCGTCTTCCCCGGTCTGGAAGCGCTCAACATCATGCACCTGCACAGCCCGCAGTCGGCGATCACCTCGGCCATCGTGTTCAACGCGCTGATCATTGTGGCGCTGATCCCGCTGGCCCTGCGCGGGGTCCGCTACAAGCCGTCCTCGGCCGCGGCCATGCTGCGGCGCAACCTCTGGATCTACGGCGTCGGCGGGCTGATCATCCCGTTCGCCGGCATCAAGATCATCGACCTCATTGTTATGAACATCCCAGGATTCAGGTGACCGGCGTGAACCGCCTTCCCTCGCTCGTCCGTCAGCACATCGCGGCGTTCCGGGCGCTGCTCGTCTTCACCGTGCTGTGCGGCATCATCTACCCCGTCGTCATGTTCGGCGTGGCCCAGGTGGCCTTCCACGGCCAGGCCAACGGCTCGCTGGTCAGTTACAACGGAAAGGTCGTCGGGTCCAGCCTGCTGTGCCAGGAGTTCACCGACGCCAAGGGCAACCCGCTGCCGCAGTACTTCCAGCCGCGGCCGTCGAACGCGGTGAACCCGGATTCCAAGACCGACTACGGCTGCGACCCGGGCTTCTCCGGCGCCTCCAACCTGGGGCCGGACAACTCGACGCTGACCCAGGACGTGAATACGCGCCGGGCCGCGATCGCCAAGTTCGACGGGGTCAGCCCGGCCAGCGTGCCGCCGGACGCGGTGACCGCCTCCGGGTCGGGCCTCGACCCGGACATCTCCCCCCAGAACGCCGACATTCAGGTCAACCGGGTGGCCAGGGCCCGGGGCCTGAGCGCGGCCTCGGTGCAGAAGCTGGTCAGCGAGAACACCCAGGGCCGGAACATCGGCATCCTCGGTGAGCCCCGGGTGGACGTGCTGAACCTAAACATCGCGCTCGACAAGCTGTCGAACCGGTGAACACCACCGCCCCGGCCCGGGCCGCGACCCGGCCCCGGACCGGGGCCCGGGTGCTGCTCGTCGAGGACGAGCCGGGCCTGCTGCGGGCGCTGGTCATCAACCTGCGCGCGCGCCAGTACGACGTGGTCACCGCGGGCAACGGCCGGGAGGCGCTGGCCACCGCGGCCGGGCGCCCCCCGGACGCGGTGATCCTCGACCTGGGCCTGCCGGACATCGACGGGACCGAGGTCATCGTCGAGCTGCGCCGGTGGTCCAAGGCCCCGATCATCGTGCTGTCCGGCCGGGCCAGCCCGGGCGACAAGATCGGGGCCCTGGACGTGGGGGCCGACGACTACGTGACCAAGCCGTTCTCCATGGCCGAGCTGCTGGCCCGGCTGCGGGCCGTGCTGCGGCGGGACGAGCCCGGACCACCCGGGGCCACCACGGTGGCGGTCGGCCACTGCGTCATCGACCTGACCGCGCACACCGTGGTGCGGCGTACGGAGGGGGAAGCGGGCGGCAGCAGCAGTACCGGCGACAGTGGCGAGCCGGTCCGGCTGACGCCGACCGAGTGGCGGATCCTGGAGAGCCTGGCCCGGCGGCCCGGCCAGCTGGTCAGTGCCCGGCAACTGCTGGCCGAGATCTGGGGACCGGGCTACGAACCGCGCACGAACTACCTCCGTTTCCACATGGCCCGGCTGCGACGCAAGCTGGAAGACGACCCGGCCCGGCCCCGGCACCTGCTCACCGAGCCGGGCATGGGCTACCGCTACCGATCGTGACCAGGCAGCCGGCCCGGCTCAGTGGCACGGCTCAGTGGCACGGCTCAGTGGCACGGCGCGGTTCAATAGGAGAGGTCATGGCCACATTGCAACCGGGTGCCCCGGAACGAGGGTTCCTGCGCATCTACCTCGGCGCGGCCGCGGGAGTGGGCAAGACGTTCGCCATGCTCGGCGAGGGGCACCGGCGGGCCGAACGCGGCGCCGATGTGGTGGTCGCGTTCGTGGAGACGCACGGCCGCCCGCAGACGGCCGCGTTGCTGGACGGCCTGGAGGTCATCGGTCGGCGGCGGATCAGCTACCGCGGCGCCACGTTCGAGGAGATGGACCTGGACGCGGTGCTGGCCCGCCAGCCGCAGATCGCGCTGGTCGACGAGCTGGCCCACACCAACGTGCCCGGCTCCCGGCACGAGAAGCGCTGGCAGGACGTCGACGAGCTGCTGGACGCGGGTATCGACGTGATCTCCACGGTCAACGTGCAGCACCTGGAGTCGCTGAACGACGTGGTGCAGAAGATCACCGGCGTGCCGCAGCGGGAGACGATCCCGGACGCGGTGGTCCGGGCCGCGGATCAGGTCGAGCTGGTCGACATGACGGCGGAGGCGCTGCGGCGGCGGATGGCGCACGGCAACATCTACCCGCCGGAGAAGATCGACGCCTCCCTGACCAACTACTTCCGCACCGGCAACCTGACCGCGCTGCGCGAGCTGGCCCTGCTCTGGCTGGCCGACAAGGTGGACGAGGGCCTGCAGAGCTACCGGGCCGCGCACGGCATCCAGGGCACCTGGGAGGCACGCGAGCGGGTGGTGGTCGCGCTGACCGGTGGCCCGGAGGGCGACACGCTGATCCGGCGCGCCGCGCGGATCGCGGCCCGGCTGTCCGGCGGGGACCTGCTGGCCGTGCACGTCAGCCGGTCCGACGGACTGACCGGGGCCGACCCGGGTGCGCTGGCCGGGCAGCGGCGGCTGGTGGAATCGCTGGGCGGCACCTACCACCAGGTGGTGGGGGATGACATCCCGGAGGCGCTGCTGACCTTCGCCCGGGCGGAGAACGCGACCCAGCTGGTGCTGGGGGCCAGCCGCCGGTCCTGGCTGTCGGCCATGCTCACGGGGCCCGGGATCGGGGCCCGGTCCATCCGCGGCTCCGGCGACATCGACGTGCACATCGTCACCCACCAGCAGATGGGGCGGGGCCGCGGGCTGCTGCCCCGAGCCGGCGGCAGCCTGACGTTGCGGCGGCGGCTGGCCGGGTACCTGCTGGCCGCGGTGTTCGCGCCGGTGGCGACCGTGGTTCTGGCCGCGACCCGCGGCGACGTCAACCTGACCAGCGACGTGCTCACGTTCCTGGTCGGGGTCATCCTGGTCGCGCTGGTCGGCGGGTTCATCCCGGCCGTGCTGGCGGCGGTGGCCGGATCGCTGCTGCTCAACTGGTACTTCACCCCGCCCATCCACCAGTTCACGATCGCCGACGCCAACAACGCCTGGGCCATCGGCGTGTTCATCATCGTGGCCGTGATGGTCAGCTCGGTGGTGGACATCGCGGCCCGGCGGACCACGCAGGCGGCCCGGGCCGGCGCGGAGTCCGAGCTGCTGGTCACCACGGCCGGCAGCGTGCTGCGCGGCCAGCAGGCGCTCCCGGCGCTGCTGGAACAGGTGCGGGAGTCGTTCGGCATGCGGTCGGTCAGCCTGCTGGAGTGCCGGGGCGCGGACGGCGGCGACCCGGGACGGGACGGCACGCCGGGCAAGACCAGCCGGATCCTGGGCCCGGGGCGGCACTGGATGGTGGTGGCCACCACCGGGGACGAACCGGTGACCTCGCCCGAGGACGCGGACGTTGAGGTGCCGGTCACCGACACGCTGACGATGGCCCTGCGCGGGCGGCCGCTGCCCGCCACCGACCGGCGAGTGCTGGGGGCGTTCGCGGCGTACGCGGCCGCCGCCCTGGAGCAGCAGCGGCTGACGGCCGAGGCCGAGGCGGCCAAGCCAATCGCGGCGGCCGACCGGATGCGGACGGCACTGCTCACCGCGGTCAGCCACGACCTGCGCAGCCCGCTGGCCTCGGCCAAGGCCGCGGTGACCAGCCTGCGCTCGCCCGAGGTGCGCTGGACCAAGGCCGACCGGGACGAGCTGCTGGCCACCGCGGACGAATCGCTGGACCGGCTGGCCCGGCTGGTCGATAACCTGCTCGACATGAGCAGACTCCAGGCCGGGGCGCTGTCGCTGTTCCCCCGGCCGGTGGGGGTGGACGAGATCGTCGCCCGGTCCCTGGACGACCTCGGGCCGCGCAGTCAGAAGGTCGTGGTGGACATCCCGGAGGCGCTGCCCGAGATCCAGGTGGATCCGGCCATCCTGGAGCGGGTGGTGGTCAACCTGACCGAAAACGCGCTGCGCTACTCGCCGAATGGACGACCGCCCATGCTGACCGCCAGCTCGCTCGGGGACCGGGTCGAGCTGCGGGTGGTCGACCGGGGCCCGGGCATACCGGAAAACGAGCGGGACCGGATGTTCGTGCCGTTCCAGCGGCTCGGCGACACCGACAACACCACCGGCGTGGGCCTGGGCCTGGCGCTGGCCCGCGGCTTCACCGAGGCCATGGGAGGCACGCTGACCGCGGAGGAGACACCGGGCGGCGGGCTGACCATGGCGGTCACGCTGCCGGCCGTGGCCGCCACGCCGGGGGCGCCCGGGCCGGGCGAGGCCGAGCCCGGGCAGCGGGAGCGGGCCGGTCAGGACGAACCGGCGGCGACGTGACCCGGGTGCTGGTCGTCGACGACGAACCGCAGATCCTGCGGGCGCTGCGGATCAACCTGCGGGTACGGAACTACGAGGTCGACACCGCGGCGACCGGCACCGAGGCGCTGGAGATGGCCGGGCGGCACCCACCCGACCTGGTCGTCCTGGACCTGGGCCTGCCCGACCTGAGCGGCCTGGAGGTCATCGCGGGTCTGCGCGGCTGGACCAGCGTGCCGATCGTGGTGCTGTCGGGCCGGGCCGACAGCGCGGACAAGGTGGAGGCGCTGGACGCCGGGGCGGACGACTACGTGACCAAGCCGTTCGCCATGGACGAGCTGCTGGCCCGGATGCGCGCGGCCCTGCGCCGGTCCGGTCCCCCGGAGGACGCACCGCAGGTCAAGCTGGGTGACCTGGTGGTCGACCTGGCGGCCAAGCGGGTCGACGGCTCCGGCGGTGACGTCCGGCTCACCCCGACCGAGTGGCACCTGCTGGAGGTGCTACTCCGGAACCCCGGCAAGCTGCTGAGCCAGCAGCAGCTGCTGACCGAGGTGTGGGGGCCCGGTTACGCCGGCGCCACCGGCAACCTGCGGCTCTACATGGCCCAGCTGCGCCGCAAGCTGGAGCCCGACCCGGCCCGGCCGCGGTGGCTGATCACCGAGCCGGGGATGGGCTACCGGTTCCAGCCCGACCCGGTGACCGGGACCGAGCGGATCGGCTGACCGGATGCGCTCCGGCGTCAGCCGAGCTGGCTGGCCCGGCGGATCACGTCCTCGACCGGGTAGCCCTCGGTCAGGTCGATGTCCTCGGCCAGCACGCCGTCCCGGAGCCGGATCAGGCGCTCGCTGCGCGCCGCGATCTGCATGTCGTGCGAGGCCAGCACGATGGTCATGCCCCGCGCGGCACGCAGCCGGGTCAGCAGGGCCATGATCTCGGCCGCGTTCTGGGTGTCCAGGTTGCCGGTCGGCTCGTCGGCCAGGAGCAGCGACGGCTGGTTGACCAGGGCCCGGGCGATGGCCACCCGCTGCTGCTCGCCACCGGACATGCGCGCGGGCAGCGACTGCTCCCGTCCGGCCAGGCCCACCGCGTCCAGCAGCTCGCGGGCCCGGTCGCGCTTGTTCCACCGCGTCCGGTACGGCAGTACCGGAGCGATCACGTTGTCCAGCGCGGTCAGCGCGGGCAGCAGGTTGTAGCGCTGGAACACGAAACCCACGGTGCGCCGGTAGGCGGCCAGGGCGCCGCCGCGCAGCCGGGTCAGCTCGGTCCCGTCGCTGGTGATGGAGCCGCGGTCGGGCCGTTCGATGGCGCCGATCAGGTGCAGCAGCGTCGACTTGCCCGAGCCGGACGCGCCGGTCACGGCCACGAACGAGCCCGCGGCGATGGACAAGCTGAGGTCGTCGGCCGCGGCCACCTGCTGGTCCTTGCTGATGCCGTAGTGCTTGCTGACGCCGCGCAGCTCGATCCCGGCGCCGGCGGTCCGGTCTTCGGTCACGTCCGCAGTCACATCCTCGGGCACGTCCTCGGTCACATCTGGCTCCTGGGCTTCAGTCTTCGGCGAGCAGCTGGGCGGCGGGCAGGCGGCGCAGCATCTGCGCGGGCGGGATCGCGGCGGCCGCCGTGAGCAGCACGCCGGCCGCGGCGGCGACCACGGCCGAGGCCACCAGCCGGAACGTGAGGCCGCCAGTGAAGCCGGCCGCCGCGGCCAGCCCGGCCGCCGCCCCGGCCAGGGCCCCGGCCGCGCCGATCACGGCGCCCTCGGTCACGATCATCCGGTCCAGCGTGCGCTCAGGCCAGCCGAAGCTGCGGATCGTAGCCAGCTCGGCCGCACGCTCACGGATGTTCAGGAACACCACGTCGGCCACGGCCAGCAGCCCCAGCAATACGGTGGCGATCACCGCGACGTAGTCCACGCCCCGGATCTGGACCGCGACCGCGTTGCCGAGCAGCGAGCCGACCACCACACCACGGAACGCGACCGTGATCGCCGTCAGCAGCGTCAGCGCCGCCACCCCCACGGCCAGGCTGACCACCCCGATCAGGGTCCGGCCCGGGTTCCGGGTCACGTTGAGCACGGCCAGCCCGGTGACCCCGCTGGGGTGATGCGCCCGCCGGGCCGCCACGACCGGCGGCCGGACCGCGGCCAGCGGATCGGCCCGGGTCGCGAGCCAGGCCGGCACCACCCCGGCCACGACCGCCACGACCATCGCCACCGGCAGGGCCAGCGCCGCCCGGGCCACGGACGGGTGCAGGCCCAGCCCGGCCGCGATGGGCAGGGCCAGCGCCCCGCCCAGCAGCCCGGCGGCCAGGCCGATCCCGGCCAGCTCGCCCAGCACCGCCGCGAACAGCCGCGGCCGGGTCCAGCCCAGGCAGGCCAGGATCCCCAGCGACCGCCGCCGGCCCCGGACGGCGGCGGTGGCCGAGTTGGCCACGAACAGCACGCAGACGACGAGGATCAACGTGAACAGGACCACGCTCTTGCGGTCGACCGCGGTCAAGATGGCCACCGCGACGCCCTTGTGGACCCAGCCCTCGGTCAGCCGCAGGCCGGGCTGGCCGAACCGGCCCGCGGGCAGGTCCACGGCGGTCGGCCGGGGCGAAGAGCCGGCCACGATGTCCACGGTCAGGTGGGTGCGCACCGCGATCTGCTGGGCCACCTGCCGGATCCGGGCCAGCGACACGGCGTCCGGCCCGCTGACCCCGGCCACCCGGACCCGGATCACGCTGATCGGGTCGGCCGCGTGCAGGTCGCCGCTGAAGTAGCGCTGGTTCTCCAGCACGGGCAGGGCGGCCAGCGTGGTCACCAGCTGGACCGGCTGGCTGACGTACCCGGCCAGGTTCAGGGACGGGAGCAGGTCGTTTCCATCCAGGGCGCGCCGGCTGGCCGCGTTGGCCGGGGCGGCCGTCGTCGGCTGGTAGACCCCGAGCGGCACCTGGGACAGCGGGTCGAACGAGGCGATCCGGCGCTGGCTGAACACGCCGGCCAGCCGGGGGACCGGGATGGGCAAGGTGGTGCCGGAGAACGTGTTGCTGGTCGGAGCGTGGCTGGTCAGCCGGCGGTAGGCGGTGTCCGCGTTATCCATCGGGGCCGGCACGAACCCGCCGTCCGAGATGGCCGAGCGCCACACCGACAGCGGGTTGTGCACCGCCGCCGGGGTCAGATCCCCGTCCGGCGCCCTGGTGTAGCTGGTCGCGCCGGCCGACCAGTACTCGTCGATCCCCGGGTAGCCCCCGGGCCTCCCGGTCATGTCGGCCAGCAGCTGCCGGTAGGCCTGCTGAGCACTGATGCGGACGCTCAGCACCGGTTGACCCGGCGCGGTCGCGTCCCGGCTCATGGTGGCCGCGTTCAGCGTCGGCGGCCGGGACGGATCGGCCAGCCGCCGCACCTCGGTTTGGGACCACTCGCCGATGCCGCTGTCCGCCGCGGCCAGCACCGGGAAGGTGACCAGCGAAGTCTTGCCGCTGTCGATGGTGCCCGGTGCAGCGTTCTCGGCCAGGTAGTGCCCGGAGGTGAGCGCGTGCGGCAGATCATCCAGCTTCGCCTCCGCCGCCGGGTCCACCGCCGCAATGAGCATCGGGAACTTCCAGACCACGGGCAGGCCAGGACGGCGGGCGGTCAGGCCGAATTCATCGCCGTTGCCGTCCAGGCCGTTGCGCCTGGACCAGCACCACGTCTCCGCCTGCGCCGCCGGGCCGAACGGGCTGGCGGCCGGGCCCAGGGCCGGGCACACCGCGACCCGGGAGCCGCCCTGGGTCTCGTAGCCCGCGCCGGTGTCGTTGTCCATGCTGAGCGGGCCGGACGTGAGATAGACGTAGGAGGCCGGCTGCTGAATCCGGGTCGTGCCGCCCGCGCTGACCCAGGTCGTGTCGTAGCGGAACAGCTGCCGGCCGGACCCGGACCCGGACCCGGCCAGCGCGCTGGCCGGCAGCGGCACGGCTACGGGCTGGACGGGCAGGCTGTAACCGACCATCGCCACTGGCGCCGCGACCTCGACCCCCGGCAGCTGCTGGATCTGGTGGTAGTCGTCCAGGGTGATGCCGCCGTAGAGGCCGGACAGGAAGTTCGGCTGGACGGTGCCGGTCTGGGCTTCGAGCCGGCTCTGGGCCCCGCTCGGGCGGACCAGGATGTCGTACGCGGCCCGGAAATGGGCCGACACCGTGCCGGTGGTACGCAGCTGGGAGGTGCGCGAGGCCGCGGTGAGCACGGTGAACGCGGTCGCCGCGACCAGCATGCCGGCCAGCAGGGCCACCGTGCGGACGGCCCCGAACCGCAGCTGCGACCAGGCGAGCCTTCGCATGGTGGATGGGCCTCCGCGGGTGCCGTGGTGCGGACGCATCGAGCGCCGGCGATGCTGATGGACCCGGCTGGTACGCCCGGCTGGTATGCCCGGCTGATGCGCCCGGCTGGTGCCGGACCGGATCTGCGACTACCGTGACCCCATACCTAGTAGCTAGGCAAGACACGAGACCGCATCGTTACCTAGTCGCTAGGTAAGACGATCCTTCCTTCGCCGGAGGCCCGATGCCGCTCCAGCACGCCGTGCTCGCCCTGCTCGCCGCCAAGCCCGCGCACGGCTACGAACTGCGGACCAGCTTCGAGGATGCGGTCGGCGACCAGTGGGGCGGGATGAACATCGGGCACCTGTACCAGGTGCTCGACCGGCTCTCCCGGGACGGACTGATCACCTCCGAGCGGCAGCCGCAGCCAGTCAAGCCGGACCGCGTGATGCACCAGCTCACCCCGGCCGGGCGCGCGGAACTGGACCGCTGGCTGAACGAGCCGAGCGTGCGGCAGCGCGGTTACCGCGACGACTTCTTCCTCAAGGTGATGGCCGCGGCCCGGCTCGGCGACCCGGGCGCACTGACCCAGATCCTGCGCCGTCAGCGCTCCCACCTGCTGCGGGAGTTGCGGGGGCTGACCGAGGCCGCGGCCACGGCCGGCCGGTCCCCGGTCGACGCGTTGCTGATCACCGCGGCCGAGCGGCACGTCCGCGCCGATCTGGAGATCGTCGACGCGGCCGAGGTGACGCTGGGCCCGGACGTCCTGCGCGCGCTCGCGGTCCCGGCCGGGATCGCCGCGGAAGCTGACGAGCAGGCCGGAACTGGCGGCCGGGCGGACGCTACCGGCCCGGCAGCAGCACGCTCAGGCAGGTGACGCAGCCCTCGAGCTTCTCGAACTCGCTGATGTCGACCACAATCGGGGTGAAGCCCAGGTCCTCGAGCAGGGCCGCGGTCCGCGGCGCGGACGCGGCGATCAGCACCCGGTCTGCGCCGAGCGGGACGACGTGGCAGCCGGCCTCCTCCTGCACCGAGCGCACCGCCGGGAACAGCTCGGCCGGGACCAGGCCGGGCAGCAGCAGGAACGTCCCGTCGGGCAGCGCGGTCACCGCGGACTTCAGGTGCAGCACCCGGCTCAGCGGCACCGCGATCACGGTGCGGCCCAGCGGCGCCAGCAAGGCGCGCAGCTGCCGGATGCCCTCACCGTTGGTCCGCCCGCCGCGTCCCACGTAGACGACCTGGCCGGCCTGGAGCACGTCACCGCCCTCCAGCGTGCCCGGCGCCTCGATGCGGGCCGCCCGCAGTCCGAGCGGGCCGATCAGGCCGGCCACCCCATCCACTTCGGGCCGCCGCGCCTGCGCGCCCGGCCGGGTCAGCACGGCCAGGTCCTCGCACACCACCACGGTGTCCTCGACGAACACCGAGTCCGGGCAGTCGTCGGCGGCGGGCACCGGCCGGACCGCCCAGTCGCTGGCCGTCAGCGCGTCGGCGTAGGCCGCGTGCTGGGTCCGGGCCAGGGCGACGTCCACCGCGGTGCGGCCGATGTGGGTGACGATCCCTTCGGCCAGCCTGCTGCTGGGCGGGCGGATCAGGCTGGTGCCGTTCACGGCGCCTACGTTACCGGGGCGCGGCCGAGGGGCCGCCGGGGCGTCATGGGGCGCTAGCGGGCCGTGGTGATGTAGTCCGACAGCGCAGTCCGCTCGGTCTCCAGCTCGTCGATGCGGTTCTTCACCACGTCGCCGATGCTCACCAGCCCGCTCAGGGCCCCGTCGACCACCACCGGCGCGTGCCGCATCCGGTGCTCGGTCATCAGCCGCATGACGTCGTCCAGCGTGGTCTCCGGCGCGACCGTCCGCACCTGCGCCGTGTAGATCTCGGTGACCGGCTCGGACATCACCGCGGCGCCCCGCTGGGCGAAGGCCCGGACGACGTCGCGCTCACTGACGATCCCGTCGACCGACGCCCCGTCGGCCGAGACGACGACCGCGCCGATCTTCTCGTCGGCCAGCACCTGCAGGAGGCCCCGCACCTTCGTGTCCGGGGTGACCGTGATGACCTTCGTGCCCTTGACGCGAAGTAGATCGCTGATACGCATGGGACCTCCCTGTGGCTGCAACGTCGCGGCGCTACAGGGTGTACCCCGCGCGAGCCCAGCGCAACAAGACGGCCCAATAAGTCGGGTAATAAGACGGGCAATAAGCCGGGACGCTAGTCCGCCGACCAGGTGGTGGGCTGGAAGCGGATCCGGCAGACGACCACGTTCGTGGTGTCGTGCCGGACGGCTCGCTCCAGGACGGCGCCGCGCTGGTTGTGCAGGATCCACTGCCACGCCCGCATCGGCTCCAGCTCCGCGATCAGCACGACCAGCCGCCGGCTCGTGTCCTCCCCCTCCAGCTGGCGCAGGTAACTGACGATCGGCGGTCCCAGCGTCCGGTGCGGTGAGTACAGCGTGACCAGGGGGACCTTGGTGCCCCACTGCGCCCACTGCTGCTTGAACCGGGCCGTGGCCTCGTCCTCTTCCTCGTCCTCGTAGCAGATGTAGAGCGCGGTGACCTGGTCGCCGAGCGACGTCGCGGCCGAGAGCGCCTCCTGGGTCAGCCGGGACAACCCGACGACCGGGACGACGACCAGCGAGTTCTCCCGTTGCGGCAGCGGCGGGATCTGCCCGATCCCGAGGACGGCGCCGATCCGGACGTAGGCCCGGTGCACGGTCACGAACCCGGCGATGAGCAGCGGGATGACCAGGACGATCACCCAGGCGCCGGCGGTGAACTTGGCCACCAGCTCGATGATGATGGCGGCGAACGTGAGCACCGCGCCGAGCCCGTTGATCGCGGCGCGCCGCATCCAGCCCGGCTTCCGTTCGGCATGCCAGTGCCGGACCATGCCGACCTGGGACAGCGTGAAACCGACGAAGACCCCGATCGCGAACAGCGGGATCAGCGCCTGAGTGTCGCCGCGGGAGACGACGAGCAGGACGGCGGCGGCGACCGCGAGGACGCCCACGCCGTAGCGGTGCACCTGCCGCTCGGCCTTCAGGTGGAAAAAGTGCGGCAGATAGTTGTCCTGCGCCACGATGCTGGCCAGCACGGGCAGCCCGCCGAACGAGGTGTTGGCCGCGAGCACCAGCAGGACCAGGGTGACGATCTGGATGATGTAGAACAGCACGCCGCCGCCGACACCGATCTTCGTCAGCTCGGCCAGCACCGTCACGTTCCCGTCCGGGGTGACGTCGAACTTGCGGATCACCGCGGCCAGGCCGAGCAGCATGGCCCCCAGGATGATGCCCAGCCACATCTCGGTGTGCTGGGCCCGGCGCACGCGCGGCTTGCGGAATTCGGGGACCGCGTTCGCGATCGCCTCGACTCCGGTCAGGGCCGAGCAGCCGGACGCGAACGCCTTCAGGATCAGCAGGACGCCAACCGTCTCGGTCACGCTGGGCAGGCGGTGCGCGGGGGCGACGGCCGGGTGGGACCGGACCAGCCCAGCGATGATGACCACCGCCATGGCCACGATGAACGTCACGGTCGGGATGATGAAGATCCGGGCCGACTCGGCCACGCCCCAGAAGTTGGCCGCGGTGATCAGGGCCAGCGCGGCCAGGCAGAGCCAGACCCGGGCGCCGTACAGGCCCGGGAAGGCCGAGGTGACGGCCTCGACCCCGGCCGAGACGCCGACCGCCGCGTTCAGGACGTAGTCCACGATCAGCGAGGCGGCCGCGGTCAGGCTGGCGCCGGCGCCGAGGTGCCGCTTGGCCACCGCGTAGGCGCCCCCGCCGCTGGGGAACGCGGCGATGACCTGGCGGTAGGAGATGACCAGGACGGCGAGCAGGACGACGATCGCGATCGTGATCGGCATCGCGTACCGCAGGCCGGCCGCGCCCGCCGCGACCAGGACGATGAGGATGGCCTCGGGCCCGTAGGCCACGGAGGATAACGCGTCCAGCGACAGCGCGGCCAGTCCTTCGAGGGCGGACAGCCGGTGCCGCTCCTCTTCGTCTTCCCGGCCGCGAGACGGGGCCGAGACGTTGCTCGTCGTCATCAACGCACATACAAGCACCCGAACCTGGGCCTGGTACGTGCGGCCCGCGCATTGCCGGACGCGGGGCATCCACAAAATCGGACAATGACGCTAAGCACATATAGCGGGTTTTGCGGATAACGGCACCGGCGCATCTGATGGCATGTCCCGGAGCCAATTTAGCCGGTAAAAAAAGAATGTCTCATTGGCCGAGAAGCCCCGCTTTGTAGCAGACTTGGCCGGGGGAAACCGCAGCCGGGCCGACACGCCCGGCGGCAGGCAGCCCATCCAGCGTTCCCGCAGCGCGACGAGAGGAACACGGGAAGCAGCCATGATCAGCGAGCTGGACAGCCGTCCCCGGGGCGCGGCGGGCGCTGCTGCGACGCGGCACGGTCGCGGCCGGCCGACCATGAAGGACGTTGCCACCCGGGCGGGGGTCGCGCTGAAGACGGTGTCCCGCGTGGTCAACGACGAGCCCGGGGTCACACCGGAGACCGCCAGCCGGGTCCGGAACGCCATCAACGAACTCGGCTTCCGGCGCAACGACAGCGCCCGGCTGCTGCGCAAGGGCCAGACCGCCTCGATCGGCCTGATCATGGAGGACATCGGCGACCCGTTCTACTCCGCGTTGTCGCGGGCGGTGGAGGACGTGGCCCACTGGAACGGCTCGCTGCTGTTCACCGGCTCGAGCGACGAGGACCCGCAGCGGGAGCAGGAGCTGGCGCTGGCGTTGTGCGCCCGGCGGGTCGACGGCCTCATCGTCATCCCCGCCTCGGGCGACCACCGCTACCTGCTGCCGGAAATCGCGGCCGGGGTGGCGTCGGTGTTCGTCGACCGGCCCGCCGGGATGATCGAGGCGGACGCGGTACTGGCCGACAACGCCGGCGGCGCCCGGTCCGGCGTCACCCACCTCATCCAGCACGGGCACCAGCGCATCGGGTTCATCGGCGACGACGCCAGCATCTACACGGCCAGCCACCGCGAGCGGGGTTACCGGGAGGCGATGGCGCAGGCCGGCCACCCGGTGCATGACTCGTGGGTGGCCAGGATCAAGCCCGCTCCGGCCAGCGTCCAGGCCGCGCTGGCCCAGCTGCTGTCCGGGCCGGAGCCGGTGACCGCGGTGTTCTGCGGGAACAACCGGATCACGGTGCTCGCGCTGCGGGAGATCGCCCGGGCCAGCCAGCGCATCGCCCTGGTCGGTTTCGACGACTTCGAGCTGGCCGACCTGGTGGACCCCGGGGTGACCGTGGTGGCGCAGAACCCGGCCGAGATGGGGCGGCGCGCGGCGGAGCTGCTATTCGGGCGGCTGGCCGGCACTCACGGCCCCACGCAGTACATCGAACTCGGGACGCAGCTCATCGTGCGCGGTTCGGGCGAGATCCCGCCTACAGGACGGCGATGAGGACGACGATCACGATGACGGCCAGCACGACGCCCCCGATGAGGACGTAGCGGCTCGTCGGCGCGGAGCGTTGAGGCGTGATTTCGGTGTCCGACCGCTGTGCGAACGCCTGGAAACTTGCCGTGCTCGCGCTCGGATCATTCTCTGGCTGCGGCATGCGCGTCACTCTAGCTGGTCAGCGGCTTAGTGGATGGGCGGAAGGCGTCAATTGGCAACAACTCGCCTGATCGCTTTGCACCTGTACGTACCGATTCGGCTGCTACGCTCACTCCCTGCCACCGAGCGTGAGGAGCCTTTGTGGGTGCTGGAGCGGGCGGCCGGCTGACGCTTTGGCTGGTGGCGCTGGCCGTTCTGGTGGCCTCGGGCGCGACCGGGATTGTCGTCAGCGGCAGCGGTCCGGCTCCTCCCGCCGGTGGCGGCAGCCAGGACACCACGCAGATGGTGGGCTCCTCGGATCAGCGGCCGGACGGCGGCCAGCAAGCCACGGCGCAGGCCCGCCCGGTCTCGGCCGCGTCGGCCGCGGCCTCCGCCTCGGCCCGCGCCGCCGCCGGGCTGACCGCAACGGGCCCGGCGGACCGGTACAACGTCGGGGCGGCGCACTCCCCCGAGTTGCTGCAGGAACTGGCGGGCCCGCTGGCCGGCACCGGGGAGCCGTCCGGGACCCTGGCCCGGGGGGTGGACGTCGCCGCGGCTCAGCACCCCGGCGGCGCCGGCATCGACTGGCCGCAGGTGGCGGCGGCCGGTTACTCGTTCGCGGCGGTCAAGGCGACCGAGGGCACCTACTACGCCAACCCCTGGTACGCCGCCGACACGGCCGGGGCCGCGGCGGCTGGCCTGCAGGTCATCGGCTACCACGTCGCGATCCCCAACGTCAGCAGCGGCGCCGCCCAGGCCGACTACGCGGTCCATCACCTCGGTCAGGCGGCGGGCGGGCAGGCGGCGGGCGGGCGGTCCCGGCCGCTGGAACTGGACGTCGAATACGACCCGTACGCCGCGGCCGACCACACCAACCAGTGCTACGGGCTCTCCGCGGTCCGGCTGGTGGCCTGGATCGGCGCCTTCACCCGGGAAGCCGAGCGGGTCACCGGCCAGGCCCCGGTCATCTACACCAGCGCGGCCTGGTGGCGCGCCTGCACCGGCGACAGCTCCGCGTTCAGCGCCGACCCGCTGTGGCTGGCGGGCTACGGGACGGCCGGGTCTACCGGGCCGGCCGGGTGGGCGTCCTGGTCCTACTGGCAGTTCACCAGCGTTGGCACGGTGCCCGGCATCGCGGCCAGCGGCGCGACCGACGTCAGCCATGCCGGCCCGAGCCGGACGGCCGTGGTCACTCCCGCCGAGGCGGGTGGGGTGGCCGGGGCTTCTGGGGTGGCTGGTGGGGCTGTTGCGGGGTCTGGCGGATCGGGGGGCTCGGGCGGGCCGGGCGGTTCGGTGGGCTCCGGGGCTTCAGGGGTGCGGACGGCGGCCCCGGTCCCGGCCGCGGCCGCCTCCCCCGTCGCGTCCGCGCCGGAGTCCCTGGTCGTCCCGGCGGCCAGGCCACCCGCCAAAGGATCGCCCAGCCCGGTGTCCCCGTCCGGTCCCTAGCCGGCGCCCTGACCTGCCCGCACGGCGCCCCCATCAGGACACCGTTGGCGTCTTCGGTGTCGCTACAGGAGGACCGTTGGCGTCTTTGGTGTTGTTGGCTCAGGCCGGGTGGCCGGGCTCGGGGGCGGTGGGCACGGGACGGCCGGTGCGGTCGATCAGCCGGGACATCACGATCACGCTGCGGGTCCTGGCGGTGAACGGCTCGGCCCTGATCCGCTCCACGACCTGCTCGAAGTGGCCGACGTCGGCCGCCTGGATGTGCAGCAGCGCGTCGGCCTCACCGGTCACCGTGCAGGCGCCGACGACCTCGGGGTAGCGGCGGACGGCGGCCCGGATGTCGGCCGGCGAGGTGAGCCCCCGGCAGAACAGCTCGACGTAGGCCTCGGTGGTCCAGCCGAGCGCGGCCGGATCGACGCGGGCGGAGAAGCCGCGGATCGCGCCGGTCTCCTGGAGCCGGTCCACCCGCCGCTTGACCGCCGGCGCGGACAGCCCGACCAGGCCCCCGATCGTGGCGTAGCTGGCCCGGGCGTCCTCGATCAGGGCGGCCACGATCCGTTCGTCGATCTTGTCCAGGCTCATGGCCCCGATGATGGCATTGAAATTGTGGTGCTCAATACGAACGGCCCTGCAGCAGCTGTATTAAACAACTGCTGCAGGGCCGTGCCCCGCTCAGGGCTCCGGTCTACCGGACGAGAAACAATTCCCGTCAGCCGACCGGACGTAGAAGAGGCCCGACGTCCCGCTTTCGCCGGGCCTCGATAGTGTGACGCCGCCGTTGGACGGGTGGTTTACACGCCGGCTAATTATCTTTTCCCCGATCCAGGAACGTGACCGCCACCTCGGCCAATGCCGGGCTGGTGGCCATCACGTAGTGGGTGTGACCCGGCAGGACGGCCAGCTGCGAGGGCCCTGTGGCCCCGTCCCAGCCCGGGTCGGACTGGCCGCCGCCGAGCAGGGCGAAGAACTCGACGATGTGGGCCGGCCGGATCGAGTCGCTGTCGCCGAAGGCCAGCAGCACCGGGGCGGTGATGTCCGCGATCCCGGCCGACCAGTCATAGTCGTGCCCGAGCAGCTCGCCGACCCGGGACACGTGCAGCGACCAGTCCTGCGGCCGCGGCGCCACCGCGGCGTAGGTGGCGTAGAAGTCGGACTGTTTCATCATCTCCGCCGCCTCGGGGCCGAGCTGGGTCTGGCCGGCCACCACCTCCGGGTACCAGCCGTCCTGCCGGAACGGCGCGGACACCAGCACCAGCCGGCGGATCAGGCCAGGGTGCTGGATGGCGGTCCGCAGCGCGACGCCGCCGCCCAGCGACAGACCCATCAGGTCGGCCTGGTCCAGGCCCAGCTGGCCGATCAGCCCGGCGACCTGGTCCGCCATCTCCTCGTACCGCAGCGGGCGGCCGGGGTCGGCGGTGTGCCCGTGCCCGGGCAGGTCCACCGTGATCACCCGCCGGCCCGCGGCCAGCCGGTCCAGGGTGGGCCCGAACATCTCCGACGCGCCGACGCCGCCGTGCAGCAGGATCAGCGGCTCGCCGGACCCGCGCTCGTCGTACCAGAGGTCAAGGCCGTCAAGGTGTGCGTAGCTCATGCCGGATACGACGATGCCGATGACGCAGATTCATCGGCGGGCGCGTCGGTGAGCGCGGTCAGCAGCGGCGCGGCCTCGGGAGGCGCCTGCATCGTGAGCTGGAGGTCACCGCCGTCGAAGACCAGCGTGAACCGGAAGAACGGGCAGCACCGCTGCTCGGCCGCGGCCAGTTCGGCGGCCGTCCCGGCCAGCGCGGCGGGCAGCGTGAGCCGGATGCCGTCCGGGACGGGCTCGCGGGCGGTGCCGCGGGCCAGCAGGTTCTGCCACTCCCCCACCCGCTGACCCTGGTCGTTGCCGCTGAGCGTGCAGGCGATGGGCTGGAGCTCAAAGTTCTGGTCGGTCCCCATGCCCCAACGGTAGACCTCCGGCCTGGACCGCAGGCCGGCGCAGGCGTGGGCGGCGAGCCAGGCGTGGACCTCGCCGATGCGGCTCTGCAGCAGGGTGAGGTGGCCGTCATGGTCGAGCAGGCGGGCCTCGGCCAGGGGAATGTGGGCGGCCAGCCACTGGCCGTGGCCGAACGGGACGAACTTGTCCTCGCGGCCGTGCATGACCAGCAGCGGCACCGAGATCGGGGCCGGGTCGAAGCCCCACGGGTGGCAGAGGGCCCAGCCGTCCTCGAACCAGCCTTCGGCCCCGGGGGCCAGGCCTTCGTGGCCGGTCCAGGCCAGGTATTCGGCCAGCTCGCCGCTGAACACCGCGGCGTCGGTCGCCGTGAGCAGGGTGGGGGTGGTCGCGGCAATGGTGTCGGCGGTGGCGGCCAGGACCTCCTCGCGGTCCCGCTCGGTCTTGGCCCGGCCGGCGGCTTCATCGGTCACCAGCAGCCGGAAGTCGTCGGCGTTCTCCTGGCCCATGCCGTCGTAGTAGTCCAGGCCGTCGGCGCCGAACGGAGCCGGTGAGGCCAGGGACGCGGCCGCCGCGACCAGGTCCGGCAGCAGGGCGGCGGTGGCCAGCACGTGCGGGCCACCGCCAGAGACGCCCCAGGTAACCAGGCGGCCGATACCCAGGCTGTCGGCGATGGCCCGCACGTCGGCGGCGCAGTCGGCCACGGTGCGGCCCGGCTGGGGGCTGGAGCCGCCGTACCCGGGCCGGTCATAGCCGATGATCCGCAGGCCACGGGCGTCGGCGTCGGCCATCACGGGAGCGTACAGGTGCCGGGAGTTCGGGGTGCCGTTGTGGACCAGGACCGGCAGGCCGTCCGGGTGGCCGGCCTCCTCCACGGCCAGCACCCGGCCGTCCGGGGTCGCGACGGTGCGCTGCTTCCTTTGCGGACACTGTGTTGTCTGGGTCACATTCCCACCCAATCAGAACGGCACAGGGGGCTTAAAAGTACGTGGGTACCTCTTCGGTGACGGTGTAGTCGTCGTCCACCAGGTAGAGCGTGCGCCACTTGTCGAATGTGGTGCAGGGATGGGACGGGCCGAGCGCGACCAGGTCACCGACGGCGACACCGTGGCCGGGGGGCACGGTCATGTGCGCGTGCTGGTCGCTGACTCCGGCCATGGTCCAGCCGCCGGTCAGCAGCGAGCGGCGCTCGCTGGTGCCCCGCGGGACATGGGTCAGCGCGATCGGGTTCCCGGCGTCCTGGCCGAAGTCCCGGCGCCCCGCGGACAAGATGAGCAGGCCGGGCTCGGGGACCGAGAGCACCTGGGCCCACACCTCCAGCGCGGGCTCCAGGTCGGGCGCGCCCGACCCGGTGCGGGTGTGCATTTCGGCCAGGGCGCGGGCGTACAGGCCCCAGTCCTCGCTCAGGTAGCAGCCGCTGCGCAGCATGACCCGGGTGGGCCGGCTCAGCCGGGCCCCGGTCAGCACGTCGATGACCACGTCGGGAAAGGCCGTCCCGCCCGCGGTCAGCAAGACTTCGGGGACGTCGAACAGGTCGCGGGAGTCCAGCGCGGCGGCGATCTGGACCAGGAAGGCCAGGAACTCCCGGACCACCGGATCCCGGTCGCCGTCGTCCCGGGCCCGGGCCAGGCCCTCGAAACCTTCCACCCCGACCAGGGCCAGGTGCGGGGCCGCGGCGCGGACCGCCTGCGCCACCTCGACCGCGGTGGCCACGTCCCGCACGCCGCAGCGGGCTCCGGCCAGGCCCCCCTCGACCAGGACGTTGACCGGCCGGCCCGGGCTTTCCGCCGCGACCCTTTCGGCCAGCAGCCGGACCCCGGCCACCGAGTCGGCCAGGCAGTAGAACTCGAACCCCGGGTCGCGCCGCAGCTCGGCGCAGACGTAGCGGATGTCGGCCGCGCCGACCAGCTCGTTGGCGTAGAAGATCCGCGGCACCCCGTGCTCGCGGGCCGCGCGCACCTGCGGCCCGGTGGCGAAGGTCAGCCCCCAGCTGCCCGCGGCCAGCTGCCGCCGGAACAGCGCGGGCGCCATCGTGGTCTTGGCGTGCGGGCACAGCAGCACCCCGGCCGCCTCGCTGAACTGCTGGAACTCGGCCAGGTTGCGGTCCAGCACGCTGCCGCGGAGCACGGCCACCGGCAGCGGGAGATCCTCACGGAGTATGTTCGGCGCTTCCACGTAGGCGAACGCTACTCCTGGCGGAGTACACCGCCCGGTGGCGACCGCCGGGCAAGTGCCTTCCGCCGCAGGACGACGGGTGCGGCTCCGGGCCGGAAGCATCGGGACCGACATCACCGCCGCCCGGGGAGGCTTCCGATGCGAACCACAGCCCATCTCGAACCAGCCCACCATCCCGGCCTGCACCCCGGCCTGCTGGGGCGGACCGGGCGGTTCTGCTACCGCCACCGCTGGATCACGCTGGCGAGCTGGGTCGCCGCAGTGGCCTGCCTGGTCGTGCTGTGGATGCAGTTCGGCGCGCCCGCGGACAACAACTTCACTGGTCAGGACCCGGGGCAGGCCATCTTGAACCAGCACTTCCCGCAGCGGTCCGGCGACACGCTCACGCTGGCCATCCGGTCCAGCGCCCCGGTCACCTCGGCTCCGGTCAGGTCCCGGGTCAGCGCGGCCCTGCTGCCACTGCGGCGCGAACCCCACGTCACCGCGGTGACCGACCCCTACACCACCCCGGGACAGGTCTCCCGGGACGGGCACATCGCGTTCGCCTCGGTTCAGTTCGGCGTGCCGTCCACCAGCATCCCGGCCAGCGAGGCGACGGCCCTGATGAACGAGGCCAGAGCCGCGTCGGGGCACGGCCTGACGTTCAGCCTCGGCGGCGACGTGATCGACCAGGCCGAGACTCCGTACGGCGGGTCGTCGGACGGCATCGGCGTCGGCGCGGCCGCCATCGTGCTGCTCATCGCGTTCGGCTCGTTCCTGGCCATGGGCCTGCCCGTGCTGACCGCGGTGTTCGGCATCGGCTCCGGGCTTTCCCTGATCGCGCTGCTCGGGCACGTCTTCCCGGCCCCGTCGTTCTCGCCGATCATCGCGTCGATGATCGGGCTCGGGGTCGGGGTGGACTACGCGCTGTTCATCGTGACCCGGTTCCGCGAGTACCTCCGGGGGGTTCCGGGGAGTCGTCCCCCCGGGCCAGCACCGCTTCGGGCGGGCATGCCTGCGGAGGAGGCGACGGTGCGGGCCATGCGCACGTCGGGGCGGTCCGTGCTCACCGCGGGCACGACCGTCGTCATCGGCATGATGGGCCTGCTGGTGCTGCGCCAGCCCCTGATGAACGGCGTGGCGGTGGCGGCCGCGGCCACCGTGGCCATGACCGTGCTGGCCGCCCTGACCCTGCTGCCCGCGCTGCTCGGGTTCACCGGGACCCGGCTGGCCAAGCCATCCCGGTTCCGGGTGCCTGGCCTGCGGCGCCGGCCACGGAAAATTAAAAATAATAAAGAGGCTGTACTGGATGCGGCGGGACGGTCGGCTGCGGCGGTACCGGACGCGGGCGGACGGCGGACGGTGGCCAGCCGGCATCCCGCGGAACGGTGGGCCGCGGTGATCAGCCGGCATCCGGCCCGGGCCGCGCTGGCCGCGACCGCTGTCATCGCGGTGCTGGCCGTACCCGCGCTCAGCCTGACGCTGAACATGCCGGACGAGTCGGCCCAGGCCGCCGGGACCATGGGCCGGGCCAGCTACGAAACCATGGCCCAAGGCTTCGGCCCGGGGTTCGGCGCCCCGCTGATCGTGGCCGCGGCCGGGCGGGACCCGGCCGCCGGGGGCGCGGCGCTGGAGCGGGCGGTGGCGCGCACGCCGGGCGTGGCCCATGTGACCCCGCCGGTGGTCAGCCAGGACGGCCGGGCGGTCATGCTGATCGCCTACCCGTCCACCAGCGAGCAGGATCCAGCCACCAACGCGCTGGTCAACCAGCTCAGCA
This sequence comes from uncultured Actinomycetes bacterium, assembly GCA_963833835.1. GTDB lineage: Bacteria > Actinomycetota > Actinomycetes > Streptosporangiales > Streptosporangiaceae > Bog-532. The sequence continues at coordinate 596,631 of CAWHZI010000016.1, read as the reverse complement.
ACCAGGTCCTGCCCCGGGCCACCGCGGGCACCGGGCTGACCGCCTACCTGACCGGGCCCAACGCGGGCAACGTCACGTTCGCCAACGCGATCGCGGCCCGGATGCCGTGGCTGATCGGCGTGGTCATCGGGCTGTCGATGCTGCTATTGCTGGTGGTGTTCCGCTCGATCGCGGTGGCCATCAAGGCGGCGCTGATGAACCTGCTGTCCATCGCGGCCGCCTACGGCGTGCTGGTCGCGGTCAGCCAGTGGGGCTGGGGGCACCAGCTGTTCGGCTTCCCGGAGAAGATCCCGGTCACCACCTGGGTACCGCTGTTCCTGTTCGTGATCTTGTTCGGGCTGTCCATGGACTACGAGGTGTTCCTGCTGTCGCGGATCAAGGAGGAGTACGACCGGACCGGCGACAACACCGCCTCGGTGGCGCGCGGGCTGGCTCACACCGCCCGGGTCATCAGCGCGGCCGCGGCGATCATGGTCGTGGTGTTCTTGTCCTTCGTCCTCGGCGCGGACGTCTCGGTCAAGCAGATCGGGCTGGGGCTGGCGGTGGCCGTACTGGTCGACGCCACCGTGGTGCGGCTGGTGCTGGTGCCAGCGATCATGGAGCTGCTCGGCCGGGCCAACTGGTGGCTGCCGGGCTGGCTGGACCGGATCCTGCCCCGCTCGCCCGCGCCGGAGCCAGAACTGGCCGAGCCGGCCGCCGACGCGGCGCCGGTGGCGATCAGCCCGCGATGAGCTGGCAGCGAGGTCCGACCCGGTCGATAGACGCCATATAGCTCTGAGGCCAAACAAATTGGTCTCATCTATAGTCGTTACATGCTGGACGTGACGCGGCTCCGCGTCCTGGTCGCGGTGGCCAGGCACGGCTCGGTTACGGCCGCGGCCCGGGAGCTCAACTACGCCCAGCCTTCGGTCAGCCACCACCTGGCCCGGCTCGAGGCCGAGACCGGCGTCCGGCTGATCCAGCGGGCGGGCCGTGGCATCCGGCTCACCGACGCGGGCCGGCTGCTGGCCGACCGGGCGGCCGAGATCCTGGGCCGGCTCGACGCGGCCGAGAACGAGCTGGCCGCCCAGGCCGGCCTGCGGGCGGGCCGGGTCCGGCTGGCGGCGTTCCCGTCGGCGCTGGGCACGATCGTGCCGGCCGCGGCGGCCATGCTCCGGGCCGAGCACCCCGCGATGGACCTCAGGCTGACCGAGGCCGAGCCGCCCGAGGCGCTGCGCATGCTGCGGGCCGGCTACGTGGACGTGGCCCTGGTGTTCCGGCACGTCCAGGGGAGCGGCCCGGGCCCGGGGCCGGACCTGCCCCCGGCCGGGCCGGAGGAGGAAGGCACCCGGGGCCAGCTGGTGCTGGACGAGCCGGTGCACCTGATCACCCGGCGGCGCTCCGACGGCGGCTCCGGGCCGATGGGCTGCGACCTGGCCCGGTACGCCCACTGCCGGTGGATCGCCGGCTGCGACCGGTGCCGGATCAACCTCATGACCCAGTGCTCGGTGGCCGGGTTCACGCCGAAGATCGCGTTCACCACCGACGACTACGTGGCCGTGCAGGCCCTGGTGGCGGCGGGACTGGGCGTGGCCACGCTGCCGGACCTGGCCCTGCGCGCGGCCCGGCATCCGGGGATCCGGGCGGCCGAGCTGCCTGGGGCCCGGCGGCACGTGTACGCACTGCAGTACGGGGACCCACCCGACTCCCCGGCCGCGATCCGGCTCATCGACGCGCTGACCGCCGTGGCCGCTGGGATCGATGGGGCTGACCGGACCGTCGAGGCCGAGGTACGGGACCGGGAGACGGTCGCGACCTGACACGCCCGGGCGGGGCTGCGCGGCCGGGCGCTACTCGGCTACAGTCTCGCGCGTGACTTCGGGGCCGGAACCGCCACCGCGAGGCCAGGCGGTGCTGCCCGGCCTGGCCCCGGACCCGGTCACGGCCGACGGCCAGCGGCTGCTGCCGGGCATGGCCGGGCTGACCGGGGCCCAGCACGCGGCGGCCGGGCTGATCGCCCGCGGCGGCCGGGCCGGGGCGGGCGCCCCGGACATGGAACCCGACACCGGGACCGACACCGAGCTGAGCCAGGTGGCGGCCGAGCTGCTCACCGTGGACCCGGACGGGTCCCGGATCGGCGCCGCGGTGCGGACCGCGCTGGACATGCTGCTGGACGGCCAGCACACCGGGCGGTACCGCTGGGACCAGCTGTGCAAGACGGAGAAGACCCACGCGGGCACGCTGGTCGAGATCGGCATCCAGCGCGGCCTGGAGCTGGCCGACGGCCGGCTGCTCGACTACTCGATCGCCGGCGCCGACGTGGACTGCAAGTTCAGCCACCGGATGGGCCGGTGGATGATCCCGCCCGAGGCGTCCGGCCAGCTCGTGCTGCTGGTCCAGGCCAGCGACGAGGACGGCACCTGGTCGGCCGGCCTGCTCCGGATCCGCCCCGGCACCCTGCGCGAGGCCAGCAACCGCGACCTGAAGAAGACCCTCAGCGAACGCGGACGGGCCCAGATCGTGTGGCTGTTCTCCCGCTGCGAGCTGCAGGAGAATGTCCTGGTCCGGATGGCCGAGCCGGACGTGGCCGGGATCCTGGCGCCGCGGTCGGGCCAGCAGCGGGTCAACGAGCTGTTCCGCCGGGCCCAGCGCCGGCGGGTGTCCCGCACCGTGGTGGCCACGGTGGCCAAGCAGGACGATTACATGAAACGGGTCCGGGCCGGCGGCGGCGCCCGGGACCAGCTCCGCCCCGAGGGCATCGTGATCTTCGGCGACTACGCGGGCGACCAGGCCCTGGCCGGGGCGCTGGGGCTGCCGCGGCCGGGTCCCGGTGAGTTCGTCAGCGCGCGGCTCACCGCCCGGCCGCCCCGTCCCGGGGGCGCGGACCGCACGATCCGGCTGGAGGGCACCGACTGGATGCTGGCCGGGCCGGGCGACCCGGCCGGACCCGGACCCCGCCTGCCCCGCGGCTGACCCGGGCGGCGATGGCAACAGGTTCTACGGAACAGAGTCCTCATGGGTTCGTCCCGGTGGCCAGGATCTGGTCCCATGGGAGTATGAGGCAGCAGACGCGGCGGACCGGGCGGTGGACGCTGGAGGACCAGGTCGCTTCGCCGTGGCACTACGTCGAAGTAGAGGTTCCGCCGGGCACCCGGACGCTGGAAGTGCAGTTGCGCTACGACCGGCGGGCGGGCGTGCTGGACCTGGGGTGCCTGGGCGCCGGCTTTCGCGGCTGGTCGGGCGGGGCGCGGGACCGGTTCGTGATCGGGGCGGCCGAGGCGACACCGGGTTACCTGCCCGGGGAGATCGAGCCGGGGGTGTGGCGGGTGATCACCGGGCTCTACCAGGTGCCCCTGGATGGACTGGAGTGGGAGATCGTCGCGCAGACCTCCAGCCAGGCCGGCCCGGGGCCCGAACCGGCGGCGGATCCTCCCCCGGCCCTCGACCGGCCGGTCCCGCGCCCGCTGCCCGCCAGCCCGGGACGGCGCTGGTGGGCCGGCGACCTGCACACGCACACGGTGCACTCGGACGGGGTGCTGACCGTGCCCGAGCTGGCCCGGCTGGCCCGCGGGAACGGGCTGGACTTCATCGCCGTCACCGACCACAACACGGTCAGCCACCACCCGGAGCTGGCCGCCGCGACCCGGCGGTACGGGATCACGCTGATCCCGGGCCAGGAGGTGACCACCAGCCAGGGGCACGCCGGGGCGCTGGGCGACATCGGCTGGGTGGACTTCCGCGAACCACCCATGGCCTGGCTGGCCGCGACCCGGGACCGGGGCGGCCTGCTCTCGGTCAACCACCCGATCGCGGGCCCGGTGAGCTGGATGCACGCCATGCCGGAACGGCCACCGCTGGTGGAGGTCTGGCACTGGAGCTGGCTCGACCTGAGCTGGACCACCCCGTTGTCGTGGTGGCGGGCCTGGGACCCGGCGGCCATCCCGGTCGGCGGCAGCGACTGGCACCGGCCCGGCTCCGACGCGCCCCCCGGGACCCCGGTGACCTGGGTCGAGAGCGAGAGCGACGATCCGGGCCAGCTGCTGGCGGCCATCGGCGCCGGGCGGGTGGCGATCTCGGCGGGCCGGGACGGCCCCGTGCTGGTGCGGTCCGGGGACGAGCTGATCGCGGTGGGCGCCGACGGCGCCGTCCTGGCCGGGCTGGACGGGCCGCTGCGGCGCGTGCGCGGGGAGCTGGCCCGGTTCCCGGGCTTCCCGGGCCCGCACCAGCTGCTGAGTGACCGGGGAGCGACGCTGGCCCTGGTGCCCTGACCCTTGAAACGGGAGGTCCCGCGGAGCAGGACCTCCCGGTCGTCAGCTGAGCAGACTCAGCGCCGCCACGGACTGAGCCGCACGGGGGCGGCGGCTCAGGAGCCGTCGCCGGCCTGGCTGCCGGTGTCGCTGCCGGCGTCGCCGCCGGTGACGCTGCTGACGGGGGACCCAGCCGTGCTGGTGCCGGCGGGCAGGCCGCCGAGGGACGGGACGAGGCTGGTGGCCTGGCCCAGGGCCGAGGACACGGTGGCGCTCAGCCCGGACGTGCCGGAGGTCGCCCCGGTGACCGGGCTGGTCACGCCGGAGACGCTGCTGGTCGCGTCCTGGGCGTTGCTGACCGCGCCGGTGGCGCCGCTGGTGGACTGGGTGGCCTGGCCGACCACGGCCGACACGCTGGCACCGACGTTGCCGACGTTCAGCAGGCTGCTGGCCGGGACGACCTGGAGGATCCCGGTGAGGCCCGGGAGGCTGAGCACCGAGCCGACGTCCAGCAGCGAGGCGGCCGGGATGGCCGGGACCGCCGGGGTGGTGCTGGCCATGGCCGGCGCGGCCATCAGGGCACTGGAAGCGAGGACGGCTGCGGTCGCAGCACCCCCGAGGAAGATTCGCCGATTGAACACGACAACTCCATTTCGACTGTGGGTGGGGAGGGCTCTCGGGTTGACTAACTGCGTTGAGACGACTCGGACCCTAACACACTCTCCGTAATCACTTGATGACTCTTTGAAGTAATGGCTGCTCAGAGGCAAGGGGCACGAGGGCGCAATGGGTGAGACCACCATCCACGTCGACCAGCTGACCGACCGGGCGCGAGCGCTGGCTGGCGAGGGCTCCCGGCGCATTCTGGGCATCGCGGGCGCACCCGGCGCCGGCAAGAGCACGCTGGCCGCGCTGGTCACCGCGCGGCTGGACGGCGCCGCGGTGCAGGTGCCGATGGACGGCCTGCATCTGGCCGACGTGGAGCTGTCCCGGCTCGGCCGCCGGGACTGGAAGGGGGCCCCGGACACGTTCGACGCGTTCGGCTTCCTGGCCCTGCTGCGGCGGCTGCGGACACCGGCGCCGGGCGAGGTCGTCTACGCGCCCGCGTTCGAGCGCAGCATCGAGCAGCCGATCGCGGGCAGCATCCCGGTCGGCCCGGCGGTACCCCTGATCATCACCGAGGGCAACTACCTATTGCTGGACGATCCGCCCTGGCACGAGGTCAGGCCGCTGCTGGACGAGACCTGGTTCGTCGAGATCGACGACGCGGTCCGGGTCGAACGGCTGATCCGGCGGCACATCGAGTTCGGCAAGACCCCGGAGCAGGCGGCCGAGTGGGTGCAGCGGCTGGACGAACAGAACGCCCGGCTGGTCGCGGCCAGCCGGGAGCGCGCCGACCTGATCGTCCGGGGCGGCTAGCCGCGGGCCTCGATCATCACCTGGTCGACCAGGCGCTCGTACTCGGTCAGGTTGACGTGGCCGGAGGCGTCGGTGGCCGCGGCCACGGCCGCCGCGTGCCGGAGCAGGTCCGGCCACGACCAGCCGAGCAGCAGGCCGGGCACCAGGCCACCGACCAGTGAGCCCGGTGAGCCGTAGCCGGCTGAGCCGTCCGCCAGGCCGGGCAGGGCCGCGCTCCACTGGCCGGCCTTGGTCGCCACCGAGATCCGCTCCCCGGCCGGGATGGCCACCGCCGCCGCCCCCTGGGCCAGCAGGGCGCTCCCGCTGGCCTCATCGGTCCCGGCGGGCTGTTCCCCGTCGCCGTCGGGCACCACCAGGTCAGGGCGGCGGGTGACCGCATGGCGCAGCGCCTCGCCGCCGGCGCTGACAATGACCGGCACGCCCGCCTCGGCCGCGTAGGTGGCCAGCGAGCCGAAGATCTCCGGCGGCATGCCCAGCGGCAGCGAGCCGGACAAGATCACGGCGGTGGCGTCGGCCAGCAGCCGCCGGTAGTCACCGGCGAACCGGCCCAGCTCCTCGGTGGTCACGTAGGGGCCGGGCTCGCGCAGCCGCATGGTCTGGCCGGACACCGTGTCGGTGACGGCCAGCACCCGGCGGGACTCCGAGCTGATCCCGGTCAGCGCGACCGGGATGCCGGAGCGGCCCAGGTCCTCCTTGATCAGCTCACCGGTCGCCCCGCCAGCCAGCCCGGCCACCACGACCTCGTGACCGAACCGGTACAGCACACGGGCCGCGGCCACACCGCTGCCGCCGGCCCGGTGCCGGACCCGGGAGACGTCGCGGGTCTGGCGCCAGGCCGGGGCTTCGGCCTCGTAGGCCACGTCCAGCGCGGCGTTGAGCGTGACGGTGACGATCAATGCGTGCCCCCACCGGCCACGGCGGACCGGACGTAGCAGGCGGCCAGGTGGTCGTTGACGATCCCGCAGGCCTGCATGGTCGCGTAGGCGGTCACCGGCCCGGTGAACGTGAAGCCGTGGGCGCGCAGCTCCTTGGACAGGGCCTTGGAGCCGGGGGTCTGGGCCGGAACGTCGGCCGTGGTCACCGGGGCTGGCCCCGGCTCGCTCGCGAAGTTCCAGACCAGGGCGGACAGCCCGCCCGCGATGTCCAGCGTGGCCCGCGCGTTGACGATGGCGGCGTTGATCTTGGCCCGGTTCCTGACGATGCCGGTGTCGGCCAGCAGCCGCTGCACGTCGTCGTCACCGAACTTGGCCACGGCGGCCGGGTCGAACCCGGCGAACGCGGCGCGGAAGTTCTCCCGTTTGCGCAGGATGGTCAGCCAGGACAGCCCGGACTGGAACGCCTCCAGGCACAGCCGTTCGTAGATGGCCTGGTCTCCGTGCAGCGGGCGGCCCCACTCCTGGTCGTGGTAGGCCACGTACTCCGGGACGCTGATCCCCCACGGGCAGCGCAGCCGGCCGTCCGGGCCCGCGACGGCGTCAGTCACGGTCGTCGTCGCGCTGCTCGGCGTTGGGCAGCGTCTCCTCGGTCAGGCGGCGGGCCTTGGCCTGGGCGTTGGCCGCGCCCCAGACCAGCGTCTGATGGGGATCTTCGTCCCAGGTGAACTCGGCGTGGCGGTCGGCCAGCCGGGGGCGGCGGGCCTGATCCTCATCCACCTGCCGGCTAGCCACGTCCCACACCGACGGCGCCGGGTAGGGCTGGCTCCGGCCGCCCCGGTCGGGGGGCGCGGCCTGGGGCGCCTCGGCCGGACCGGCGGCCCTCGCGGGCCCGGCGGCGGGCTCGTCCGGCGCGGCCGGTGGGACGGCGGCCCAGTCCAGGGGCTTGGCGTCCGGGTTGGTGGCCGACGGGTCGGTGCCCCAGCCGTGGTCGTCGGAGACGGCGGGCCCGCTGGGAGCGGCAGGCGAGCTGGGGGCGGGCGCGGCCCGGCCGGCGAGCGGGCTGGCGTGCTCCCACAGGGCGGAGTGGCCCGCGGGCGGCTCCCACCCCGAGGCGCGGCCCTCGGGCGGCTCAGCCGGCTCCCACGGGGCGGTCGGCTCGGCCGGGCCGTCGTCGCCGTCGCCGGGGTGCCGGTAGATGGGCTGCGGGCGGGTGATGGCCACCGGCGGCACGGGACCGGTGCCGGCGCCGGGCAGGTCCGGGCCGGCCTCACCGGGCCAGGGCGGCTCCGGGAGCTCATCGTCGTGGGCCGCGGCGGTGCCACCGCCGGCCGGGGGCGACGGGTCATGCAGGGACACCGGATCGCGCGGGGCCACCGGGTCACGCGGAGCCACCGGGTCACGCAAGGCCAGCCCGTCATCAGGGGTCGGCTCGCCCGGCAGCGCCGCCGGGTCAGGTGAGGCAACCGGGTCAGGCGGGGCCATTTGGCCGGGCAGGGGCAGCCCGTCATCGGGAGTCGGCTCGCCCTGCGGGGCCGGCTGGTCCCCGGAGGCCGGGTCGCGGCCGGGAGCCAGCAGGTCGTCCCGGGTCAGCTGGTCGTCGCGGGTCAGCCCGGGGTCGCGGGTCAGCCCGGGGTCCGGGGCCAGCGGGTCGTCCAGTTCAGCCTGCCGGACGGGCAGAGCCGCGGTGGCCGGGCCGGCCGTGAGGGGCCGTGCCTCGCCGCCCAGCTGGTCGCGCAGGTCGGACACCTGCTGCTGCAGGGCGGCGATCTGCACGTCCCGCTCGGTCACCGCCCGGGCGATGACCTCCAGGGCCTCGTCCGTGACACGCATGTTGTAGCCCCACGCGGCCGAGGGCGGCCGGAGCAGGGCCACGTCGGCCGCGGAGACCGGGCCGAGGTCGATGGGCGGGTAGTCGGGGTCACTGACGGCCAGCTCACCGCCGCGGCCGGACGCGACCGCGACGACGCCGGCCAAAATGACCACCGCCACCACAAGCATGAGGACAGGCACATTATGAATCGTGCCATGCCCGGTGACCCGAGTGGCAATCGAAGGACGCTCAGGCGTCGATGTCGCGGGCCAGACCCTGGTGGCTGTGGGCCTCGGTGATGATGCGGACCACCTCGGCCGGGTCGTCGACCACGTGGATCAGCTCCAGGTCCACCGGCGACACGTTGCCCGTGGCGCACATGGTGTCCTTCAGCCAGGCCAGCAGCCCGGACCAGTAGGAACTGCCGACGAGCACGATGGGAAACTTCGTGATCTTGCCCGTCTGGACCAGGGTGACCGCCTCGAACAGCTCGTCCATGGTGCCGAACCCGCCGGGCAGGACCACAAACGCCTGGGAGTACTTCACGAACATGGTCTTGCGCACGAAGAAGTAGCGGAACTCCAGCCCGATGTCGACGTACTTGTTCAGGCCCATCTCGAGCGGCAGCTCGATGCCGAGGCCGACGGACACGCCACCCGCCTCGGCCGCGCCCTTGTTCGCGGCCTCCATGATGCCGGGGCCACCGCCGGTGATGATGGCGTAGCCGGCCCGGGCCAGGCCCTCGGCGATATCCTCGGCCCGCTGGTACTCGGGGTTGGTGCGCAGCGTCCGGGCCGACCCGAAGATCGACACGGCCAGGCCCAGCTCGGCCAGCAGGCCGAAGCCCTCGACGAACTCGGCCTGGATCCGCATGACCCGCCACGGGTCGGTGTGGACCCAGTCGGCCGGGCCGCGGCGGTCCAGCAGCCGTTGATCCGTGGTCGTCGTGGGGATCTGGCTGCCGCGCAGCGTGACCGGGCCCTGGCGGCGCTCACGCCGGTGTGAATTGGAATTGACACTCATCGTCCCCCCACGGTAATAGCGCCACCGCAGTGTTTCGTGCCACCGCCCCGTACGCCGGCACGCTAGTTGTCAGGCGTTGACACCGTGGTCGCGGAGTATTTCGTTCAAAGCGGATTTGTCGTGACGGTCGCCCTCGGTCAGCCGCCGCAGCACCAGCACGCAGGGCAGGCCGAACTCCCCGCCGGGAAACTTGCGGGTCCGGGTGCCGCTGACGCAGACCGACCAGGCCGGGGCCTGGCCGCGGGGCAGCTCGTCACCGGTCTCGGCGTCGATCACGTGGGTGCTCGCGGTCAAGATGGTGCCCGCGCCCAGCATCGCGCCCTGGCCGACCCTGGCCCCCTCCACCACCATGCTCCGGGAGCCGATGAAGGCCTCGTCGCCCACCACGACCGGCACCGCGTTTGGCGGCTCGAGCACGCCGCCGATGCCGACGCCCCCGGACAGGTGCACGTTCTTGCCGATCTGGGCGCAGGACCCGACGGTGGCCCAGGTGTCGACCATCGTGCCCTCGTCCACGTAGGCCCCGATGTTGACGAACGAGGGCATAAGCACCACGCCGGGCGCGATGTAGGCGCCCCAGCGGGCGATCGCGCCCGGCACCACCCGCACCCCGTCCAGCCGGGTCTTCAGCGGCACCCGGTCCTGGTAGTGGAACTCGCCCGCCTGGGACCGGGTCATGGGCAGCAGCCGGAACGCCAGCAGGATGGCCCGTTTGGCCCGCTCGTCCACGACGACCTCACCACCGCCTGGCACGACCTGCGCGACCCGCGCCTCCCCGGCGTCGATCTGGTCGATGGCGGTGGTGACCTCGGCCCGGGCGGACGTGTCATCCGGCGTGAGCCGGGAGCGGTACTCCCACAGTTCGTCGATGCGGGAGGACAGCGGGGAGGCGAGCGCGGCCGGGCTGACGGCCGAGGCGGATGCGTCGTTCATGGCCCCGGAGCTTAGTCCGCCGGCCACGGTAGGGGCCCGGCAGGCAAGCCCGCGAGGCGGACAAAACACGCAGAACGGTCCCGCATCGCCCACGGGACGGCCCGTCCGCCGGTACGGTCGATGGTGTGCCGAGGAGACGTGGACGGCGGCGCGGGTTCGCCATCTTCATGACGTGCGTCGTCGTGCTGCTCGGCGTGGGCGCTTATTTCGCCTATTCCGCGTACCACCACACGTCCAGCTTCCTGATCAGCGCCGGGTGCCAGGCCGGCAGCGGCACCAACGCGGTCTCGCTCGACACCCAGCAGGCCAGCATCGCGGCCACCATCGCCGGGGTCGCGGCCGACCAGGGCCTGCCCGCGCACGCGGTGACGATCGCGTACGCGACGGCCCTGCAGGAATCGAAGCTGCACAATCTGGACTACGGCGACCGCGACTCGGTCGGCATCTTCCAGCAGCGCCCGTCGGAGGGCTGGGGCCCGGCCAGCCAGCTCAAGGACCCGGTGTACGCCACGAGCAGGTTCTTCGGGGCGCTGACCAAGGTCCCCGGGTGGCAGCAGCTGCCGGTGGACCAGGCCGCGCAGGACGTGCAGCACAGCGCGGACGGATCGGCCTACTCCCAGTACGACCTGATGGCCCGGGCCATGGCCATCGCGTTCACCGGCCAGGCTGCGCACTCGGTGTGGTGCTGGCCCGGCCCGGGACCGCAGCCGGCCCGGAACCTGGCCGCGGCTCAGTCGGGGCTGGCCGAGGCGTTCGGCGGCACCGGGGCGGGCCGCCCGGTGACCGGGATCGTGACCTCCGGCACGGCCAAAGCGCCCGCCGTGGCCGTGCGGGTGGAGCCGGGACAGGCCTGGGCGGTAGCCTCATGGCTCGTAACCCACGCGCAGGCGTACGGCATCAGCGACGTGCGGTACGACGGCTACCAATGGGCCGTATCGGACGGCAGCCGAGGATGGCGACCGGCCACCGGCTCGGCCAGCACCACCAGCGGAAGTATCCTGCTCCACTAAGGCCTTCTCGGGTCTTGAGGGACGGAGCAGTAACAGGCCCGGGCGCGGCACGCCGAACCCGGACGACAGAGGAGTTCCACGTGACCTACATCATCGCGCAGCCGTGCGTCGATGTGCTGGACAAAGCCTGCATCGAAGAGTGCCCGGTGGACTGCATCTACGAGGGCGAGCGGATGCTCTACATCCACCCGGACGAGTGTGTGGACTGCGGGGCGTGCGAACCGGTGTGCCCCGTCGAGGCCATCTACTACGAAGACGACGTCCCCGACCAGTGGAAGGAGTACTACAAGGTCAACGTTGACTTCTTCGCCGACCTGGGCTCCCCCGGCGGCGCGTCGAAGACCGGCAAGATCGGCAAGGACTTCCCGCTGGTGGCGGCCCTTCCGCCGCAGGGAGAAGCAAGCTGACCCTCGCGACGCGGCTGCCCGCGTTCACCTGGGACCGGGTCGCGCGGTACCGGAAAGAGGCCGAACGCCACCCGGACGGGGTGGTCGACCTCTCGATCGGTTCACCCGTCGACCCGGTACCCGGGACGGTGCAGGCGGCCCTGGCGGCCGCGGCCAACAGTCCCGGGTACCCGCTGACGCGGGGCACGCCGGCGCTGCGCCAGGCGGCGGCGAACTGGCTGGACCGCCGGCACGGCGTCTCGGTCAGCCCGGACACGGTGCTGCCGGTGATCGGGACCAAGGAGTTCATCGCCTGGCTGCCGACCATGCTGGGCCTCGGGCCCGGGGACACGGTCATCTACCCGGCGCTGGCCTACCCCACCTACGACGCCGGGATCCGGCTGGCCGGTGCCACCGGCCTGCCCACCGACGCCACACTGGCCCCCGGCCCGCAGCCGGTCAAGCTGGCCTGGGTCAACTCGCCGTCCAACCCCACCGGGCGGGTCCTGCCCCCGGAACACCTGGCCAAGATGGTCGTCTGGGCCCGGGACCGCGGCACGCTGCTGGCCTCGGACGAGTGCTACATCGAGCAGGGCTGGGAGACCACCCCGCGGTCCGTGCTGCACCCCGACGTGTCCGGCGGGACCCCCGACGGCCTGCTGGCCGTCCACTCGCTGTCCAAGCGGTCCAACCTGGCCGGTTACCGGGCGGGCTTCGTCACCGGCGACCCGGCCCTGATCGCCGAGCTGCACGAGATCTGCCGCCACGCCGGCCTGATCGTGCCCGCCCCCATCCAGGCCGCGCTGACCGCCGCCCTGGACGACGACCAGGCCGCCGACGAGCAGCGTGAGCGCTACCGGGCCCGCCGGGCCGTGCTCCGGCCCGCGGTGGAAGCGGCCGGATGGGCAGTCGAGCACTCCGAGGCCGGCCTGTACCTGTGGGCCCGCCGCCCCGGATCGGACGGCTGGGACTCGGCCCGCATCCTGGCCGAGGCGGGCATCCTGGCCTCGCCGGGCGAGCTGTACGGCGCGGCCGGCCTGCCCTGCATCCGGCTGGCCCTGACCGCCACCGACGAGCGGATCGGCGCCGCCGCGGCCCGGCTGGCCAAGCTGGCCTGAGCCCACCCGAGATGCCCGGGGTACGCCAAAGGCCCCCTGGCCGGAGGCGACGTCCTGGGAGGAACCCATTCCGTGTCGGCCAGGGGGCCTGGTCGCAGGCGGCCGAAGCCGCTAGCTATCGCCGGTTATTACGGCGGCGGAGCCGGGACGGCGCCGTGCACCGGGCTGCCCTGGAAGCCCCACAGCTGGCTGTCGAACTTCGCGCCGCCCGAGAAGCTGCTCTGCGGGTCGACCTCAAGCTGCGGACGCGGCATGTCGGTCGGGTTGCCGGCCGGGTAGGTCAGCACCTCCGGGTTGGAGAAGCTATTCGTGGCCCCGCTGATCAGCGGAATGTCGCCGCCGACCTCGCTGCGGCGGTCCCGCACGCCGTCGCGGAAGTCGGCCGCGAACAGCGAACTGGAGTACTGGCCACAGGCCTCGAGGCTGACCTTGCCGCCCGACACCGCGACCTTGCCCGGCGCGGTGGACAGGCAGAAGTTGCTGGTCAGCCCGTACGGCGAGTACTCGATCTCGACGACCGGAAGGTCACCGTAAGAGTGGGCGAACGCCGGGGACACCAGGCCGTAGTGGCGGTAGAAGCTGTTCACGCTACCCAGGAAGCTGACGGTGAAGTCCTCGGCCTGGTCAGTGTTGGACGCCTGGAACAAGATGACCGGCTGGCCGGCCGCCGCCCGGGACTGGTACACGTCGCCGACGTACTGGGGCCCGTACTTGTGGGCGAAGAGCTGCGTGCAGTTCGAGCCGCAGGACGGGGTCGCGGCGCCGGCGGTCAGCGTGCCCGCCAGCCCCAGGCCGCCGCCGGCCAGCGCGAACGTCGCCGCCCCGGCGGCAATCTTTGCCTTGATAGACATTGCTTCTCCTTGGAAGGTTCCCAGCTGAAGATGAGGGTGGCTGGGCCGCAAAAGGCCCCCTGGCCGGAGGGAACGTTCTGGGAGGAACCCATTCCGCAAGTGGCCAGGGGGCCCACAGAGAGACCTAAACAGCGGGTCTCAGAGGTGACGCGTTATCGCAGGCGATGCTTAGTGCACGGCGCCGGCGACGGTGCCCCACTCCTGGTTGTCGAACGTGGCGCCACCGGAGTACTGCTTCTCCGGCTGGACGCTCAGCTGCGGCCGCGGCATGTCGGTCGGGTTGCCGGCCGGATAGTTGAGCACCAGCGGGTTGGAGAAGCTGTTGTTCGCCCCGTTGATCAGCGCCACATCGGTGCGGTTCGGGGAGAAGAAACGACCGGTGCTGTGGCGGTCGAAGGTCACGCTGGAGCCGTTCGGCGCCGTGTTGGCGTCGGTGTCGGCGGCCCACAGCGAGTTGGAGTACTGGCCACAGGACTCCAGGCGGACCAGGTAACCGGCCGACGGGGCCTCGCCCGGCCAGGTGGACAGGCAGAAGTTGCTGTTCAGGCCGTACGGCTCGTACTGGACCTCGTAGGCCTCGTCGCCGGAGTAGGTCTTGGCGAACGCGGCGCTCACCAGGCCGTAGTGGTGGTAGAAGTCGTGGACGGTGCCCTCGTCGACGGGGACGAAGTCCTCGGCCGGGTCGCTGTTGGAGGCCTGGAACAGGATGACCGGCGTGCCAGCGGCCGACTTGGCCTGGAACACGTCGACCAGGTACTGGGGGCCGTACTTCTGCGAGAAGATCTGCGCACAGTTGGAACTGCCGTTGGTGTCGCAGTTAGGCGTCGCGGCGCTGGCAGTCAGCGTGCCAACCATCCCGAGGCCGCCACCGACGAGGGTGAAGGTGGCGGCCCCCGCCACGATCTTTGCCTTGACAGACATTCAGATTCTCCTTGGATTACCTTGCCCAGCTGCCGGTGACCGTTGCTGGGTGGGAGACCGGTCTCCCGGCAGCCCTCAGTGACGCGGGGTTACTGAGGGCTGCCCGAAGACCGACCGGCTCTGCTCCCCCTCCGCGCCGCGTTTCCGCAGCCGGAGAGCTTGATCGCGATCGCCCGGGCCAGATCAGCCAGGCGATGCATTGAGTGATTAATGAATCACGGAGCGTTACGAGTGATGATGCTATGGCCGGCCTCGGAGACCGTCAACACGAGTTCGCAATGTCTGGATTGAGACGAAGAGAGCCGATGAGGCCGCAAATACTTGGCTCTGGAGAAATGGCTTTACGGCCCTTTGGAAAACCTTTGGTAACACCGAATTCCCGTATGCCCGGACATAGCCGGGCGTTCAGAGCCGAGTGGCGACACTCAACCGTGATCTAAATCCCGGAATGGTGCGGCGTGGCGGTCAGCGGGCCGGGTCGGCCCGGAAGATGGGCCAGCCGATCTCGGTCCGCCAGCGCGCGGGATCGGGGGTGTCGTGGCTGTCAGCCAGGTAGTACTCGCGGAGCGGGCCGTCGACGCTGATGGCGTGGTCGGTGACGTAGGCGCCGAGCCGGCCGTAGGTCAGGTCGACGCCGGACAGATCGCCGTGGTGGGTGATCACGGCCAGTTCGGCGGCGGGGATCGTCACCGCACCGGCCCGGCCAATGGGCCGGACCTGGCCGGTGACCGGGATGAACACGGTGGCCTCGCCCCGGTCTTCCTGGAAGAGCTCGCTGTCGAACAGGCCACCGCTCGGCCCGGTGGCCTTCAGGCCCTGGGCCCGCACCGTGGCGTGCAGCTCGCCCAGTGCGCCCTGCCACCAGGGCAGGACGTCCTCCCGCGTCACCGTCTGCCGGATTCCGACCGCAGCCACAGGTGAGACCGTGCGGTGGACCACCGGCGCGGGGCCGGGCGGCTGCAGCAGGTTGCGCAGCGAGTCGACGGCGGCGTAGGTCTGGGCCAGCCGGGTCTCCAGCCGGTCCAGGTGCGCGGCGATCAGCGCGTTGCGGCGGGCCGCGTCGGGCGCGGCCAGCACCGCCTTGACGTCGGCGACCGGCATCTCCAGGTCGCGCAGCCGCCGGATGACCTGCACGGTGGGGATCTGCCCGGTGGTGTAGTAGCGGTAGCCGGTGTCCGGGTTGACCTGGGCCGGCTCCAGCAGGCCGACCTGGTGATAGTGCCGCAGGGTCTTGACGCTCAGGTGCGTCATCCGGGAGAACTCGCCCACAGTCAGTCCGGCCGTCATGGGCCCATCCTCGACCCTCCCGTAGCGGGAAGGTCAAGCGACCATAGGGTTGAGACGTGCTGACGCTCTACGACGCGGACACCCGGGAGCTGGAGACGATCCGGCCCGGGCACCGTGGCGAGCTGCGCGTGCTGGCGGTGGCCCCCGCGCTGGCCGACCCGGACGATCCGGACGCCGGGCTGGTGCGGGCCTGGCTGCTGCCCGACCAGCTCCGGCGGACGGCGGAACGAGGCCACCTGGTCCCGACCGTGTGCGAGGTCACCGCCCCAGGCGAGGCGGGCACCGGGCCGCTGGCGGCCGGCATCCGCGCGGCACTGAACATCCACCCGCCGGCCCGGATCGCCCCGGCCGGGGAGCCGGTGGCCCGGTCGGCCGAGTTCGCCGGGGGCGGTCCGCCCGCGTTCGACGTCGGCACCGGCGAGGCCGGCTGGCTGGCCGGGCTGGACATCGTGCGGTACCACGCGGTATCCGCCGGCCCCGTCACCGCCGGGCCCGGCGGCCCCCGGCGGTGGTCCGAGGTGACGGCGCGGGGCATCGACCCGCTCGCGGTCCGGCTGGTCTTCCTGGGCCGGCGCTACCGGGACAGTGTGGAGCTGACCTGGGACGCCCTGACCGACGCGGACCAGGCGCTGACCGCCTGGCGGATGGCCGTGGCCCAGTGGGCCAACTCCCCCAGCGCGGCGATGCCCGCCCGGTACGCCGACGCGATCACCGCGGCCTTCGAGGACGACCTGGACACCGTGGCCGCGCTGGGCCAGCTGCACGCGCTGGCCGACGACGGGGACGTCACCCCCGGGGCCAGGTTCGAGACGTTCGCCGCGGCGGACCGGCTGCTGGGCCTGGATCTGGCCCGCGACATCGGCCGGTACTGAATTAGCCAGCACCGGCCGGTCCGGGCGCAGGGCTTCCCGGTTCGTGCGGAGGAGCTTCGGCCACGCTCCGTGATGATTTAACACGGCTGACACACGAATTTCGGTATCATGCGCAACACTTCATTATTAATTAATGAATCGCTGTTTCTGAGTCATAAGTTGCAACGTTTCTATCCTATCGCGCATGAGAGACGCATATCTGTTGTGCCGGGCCGGCTCCTATGCTGACTTCATGACGATGGCGATGGGGGCCGGGCCCTACGACGATGAGCTGGTCGTACGCCCAGCGGCAGAGCGCCAGGCGAGCGAGCGCAACTATCTGATGTGCCCGCCGTTCCACTTTGCGGTGAGTTACGCGATCAACCCGTGGATGCGGCCGGACCAGCCCGCGGACGCGCGCCGCGCCGTGCGTCAGTGGGAACGGCTGCGGCAGGTCTACACCGAGCTCGGCCACACCGTGCACCTGATCGAGCCGGTGCCCGGGCTGCCGGACATGGTGTTCGCGGCCAACGGCGCCACCGTGGTGGGCGGGGGCGTGCTGGGCGCCCGGTTCCGCTACCCGGAGCGGGCGGCCGAGGCCGGGGCCTACCTGAACTGGTTCCGCGGCCACGGCTACACCGACGTGCGGGTCCCCGAGCTGGTCAACGAGGGCGAAGGCGACATCCTGTGCACGGGCAGCGCCCTGCTGGCCGGGTACGGCTTCCGGTCCGACCCGGGCGCCGCGGCCGAGCTGGAGGCGGCCTTCGGCCTGTCCGTCCACCCGGTCCGGCTGGTCGACCCGAGGTTCTACCATCTGGACACGGCCATGTGCGTGCTGGACGCGGACACCGCCGCCTACTACCCGGCGGCGTTCGACGACGCGGGCCGGGCCACGCTGGCCGGGCTGTTCGGCCAGCTGATCGAGGCGACCGACGCCGACGCCGCGGTGCTCGGCCTGAACGCGGTCAGCGACGGCCGGCACGTGATACTGCCGGAACAGGCCAGCGATCTGGCCGCCCAGCTGACCGAGCACGGGTTCGAGCCGATCGGCGTGGACCTGTCCGAGCTGCTCAAGGCGGGCGGCGGCCCCAAGTGCTGCACACTCGAGCTACGTAACTGACCCTCGAAGGAGGCGACCATGACGATGATGACCGACCTGACCATGACCCGCAGCGAGCAGCTGCGGGCCCAGACGGCAGCCCACAGCGCGCACAACTACAAGCCCCTGCCGGTCGTCATCGCCGAGGCCGAGGGCTGCTGGGTCACCGACGTGGAAGGCCGGCGCTACCTGGACATGCTGGCGGCCTACTCGGCGATCAACTTCGGGCACCGGCACCCCCGGCTGGTCGAGGCGGCCCGGCGTCAGCTGGACCGGGTCACGCTGGTCAGCCGGGCCTTCGACCACGAGCACTTCGGCCCGTTCTGCGCCGAGCTGGCCGAGCTGGCGGGCATGGAGATGGTGCTGCCCATGAACACCGGGGCCGAGGCGGTGGAGACCGCGATCAAGGTCGCCCGCAAGTGGGGCTACGAGGTCAAGGGAGTACCGGCGGACCAGGCCGTGATCGTGGCGTTCGGCGGGAACTTCCACGGCCGGACCACCACGATCATCAGCTTCTCGACCGACGAGGACGCGCGCGGCGGGTTCGGGCCGTATACCCCGGGCTTCCGGGTGGTGGACTACGGCGACCTGGACGCGCTGGCGGCGGTGGCGGCCGAGCTGGGCGACCGGCTGGTCGCGGTGCTGGTCGAGCCGGTGCAGGGCGAGGCGGGCGTGATCGTGCCGCCGCCGGGGTTCCTGGCCGGGGTCCGGCAGATCTGCTCGGCCAACAATGCGCTGATGATCGCGGACGAGATCCAGTCCGGGCTGGGCCGGACCGGCACCACGTTCGCCTGCGAGCACGAGAACGTGGTGCCGGACGCCTACCTGCTGGGCAAGGCGCTGGGCGGCGGCATCGTGCCGGTGTCGGCCATGGTCTCCAGCCGGGACATCCTCGGCGTGCTGCGGCCGGGCCAGCATGGCTCGACGTTCGGCGGCAACCCGCTGGCCTGCGCGGTCGCCCGGGAGGTCATCGCCATGCTGCGGACCGGGGAGTACCAGCAGCGGTCGGCCGAGCTGGGGGTGAAGCTGCACACCCGGCTGGCGGCGCTGCCGCCGGCCGCGGTCCGCCGGACGCACGGGCGGGGCCTGTGGGCCGGGATCGAGCTCAGCACGCTGACCGGGCGTGAGGCGTGCGAGCGGCTGGCCGCCCGCGGCCTGCTGGCCAAGGACACCCACGGCAACGCGATCCGGCTGGCCCCGCCGCTGGTCATCACCGAGCAGGAGCTGGACTGGGCGCTGGACCAGACCGAGGAGGCCCTCACCAGCTAGGCCGCCTGGGCCTGGCGCAGGCGGTGCCGCTGCACCTTCCCGGTGGCGGCCCGGGGCAGGTCCGGCACGACGTAGATCGCCTCCGGCAGCTTGAACCGGCTCAGCTCGGCGGCGCACCGGCCGTTGAGCCGCGCCAGCAGCTCCTCCAGCTGACCGGCGGTGTCCGGCTCCTGGGCCGGGATCACGTAGGCCACCGGGACCTGGCCCAGGATGGGGCTGGACCGGCCCACGACCACCGCGTCCTGCACGCCCGGGTCGGCCATCAGCACCTCTTCGATCTCCCGCGGGTAGAGCATCTCGCCGCCGCGGTTGATCACGTCGTCGCTGCGGCCGGCCAGGAACAGGAAGCCGTCCCCGTCCAGGTAGCCGAGGTCACCGGAGTTGAGCCAGCCGTCGGCGCCGAAGCGCTCCGCGGCCTGAGCAGTGCTTGTTCCCGGCCGCCCGCCCTCGGTGGCCACGTAGCCACCGATCACACCCGGGCCGCGTAGCCAGACCGTGCCGGTCGTGCCGGCCGGCACCGGAACGCCGTCGTGCTCGCGGACCTGCAGCTCGACCCCGACGGCCTGGCCGCAGGACCCGGCGGGCCCGGAGCCGTCCAGCGGCATGGCGGTGATCTGGCTGGCCGCCTCGGTCATGCCGTAGCTCTCCACCACGGGCACATGGGCCTGGGCTTCGACCCGCTGCCGGACGGCCGCGGGCAGCGGGGCCGACGCGGACCGGATGAAGCGCAGCCGGGCGGGCCGGGCCAGCACCGGGTACTCGGCCAGGATGGTCAAGATCGCGGGCACGGCGTTGATCCAGGTGACGTCGCGCTGGGCCAGCCGCTCCCAGAAACCGGTCCGCCGGAACCGCCGGTCGACCAGCAGCGTGGACCCCGCGACCAGGCTGGCCAGCAGGGCCACGACCTGAGCGTTGATGTGGAACAGCGGCAGCGCGCTGTAGCCACGGTCGGCCGGAGTGAGCTCGTTGTGGCGGGCCACGCCCCCGGCCACGTACACCAGCTGCTGCCCGGTCAGCTCGACGGCCTTGGGCGCGCCGGTAGACCCGGAGGTCAGCAGCAGGACCGACCCGCCGGACACGCCGGGCCGGTTCAGCGTCCCGAACCGGTCCGGGGTGCCGAACCGGTTCAGGGTGGTTGAACCGCCGCGGCCGGGAGGAAGGGGCCGCGGCGGAGTCTCGAGAGCGGGCAGGCCCAGGGCGTTGGCCCGGCCGGGGCGGTCGGTGATCAGCACGACCGGCTCGACGGTGGCCACGGTGCGGGCCAGTTCGGCGTCGGGGGCGTCCGGGTTGACCGGGACCGCGCAGCGGCCCGCGGCGATCACGCCGAGGTATTCGATGCAGAAGTTGACCGGGTCGGCCACGTCGATCATGACCCGGGCCTGGGCCGGGACGTGCGCCGCGGCCAGCTCGGCCGCGCGCCGCCGGATCAGCTCACCCAGGTGGGAGAAGGTCAGCGTCCGGCCGGTGGCGACCTCCTCCAGGAAGACGCGCCCTTCGAACTCCCGTGCTCGCCCGACCACCAGCGGGGCGAGGCCGCTGGTCGGCACCCGATCGTTGCTCATGGGAAGGAGTCTGCCGGCCCCGGCTGAGCGGTCCGGGTGACCCGGGTAAGGATTGGCTCAGGGTCAGCCCAGGTCAGGCCGGGCGTTCAGCCAGCTTCCAGGATCGGGGCCGGCCGCCCGGTGCGGCCCGCCGCTGGCCCGGTCGGGCAAGCTGGCCCGGTCGGGCAAGCCAGTGGCCCGGTCCAGCACGCCGTCCGCGCGCAGGCCGCCGGCCAGCTGGTGCGCGATCCACTCGTGCCCGGCCGGGGTCGGGTGCAGGTGGTCGCCGATGCGGGGGAACTGCCAGCGGCTGGTGATCGGGTCGAACACGATGATGGCGGGGTCGGCGTGGCGGGCCGCGGCCACGATGGCCTGATCAGTGGCCCGGGTGGCCGGAGTCGGGACGCCGCGCGGGAACACGGTGAGCACGGCCAGCCGGGATCGGGGGCACTCGCGGTGGACGCTGGCGATCAGGCTCTCCACCCGGGCCCGGATGAGCGGCAGCGGACGGCCGATGTCGTCGTGGCCGCCCTGGATGATGATCACGGCGGGGTCGGTCCGGGCCAGGTGCAGCGGCCCGGCCAGCCTGGCGAACGGGCCGCGGTGCCCGGCGCCCGGGTTGACGTAGCCGGCCCCGGGGTCGGCGCTGAGCGCGAGCCGCCAGTGCATGATCCGGGCCAGATCCTCCGGCCAGGCCTGATCCGGGTGGCCGGCGCCCACTCCGGCGGAGAACGAGGCCCCCACCACGGCCAGCAGCGGCCGCTGGGCCGGTGCCGGTGAGCCCGCGGCGCCGGAGGTGGTGAGGTGCCGGCCCCCGGTAGCGGGCGCGGTGAGCGTGACGGCGGCCCCGGCCGCGCCCCCCGTCGCCAGGACCAGAGCCGCCACTCCCAGCGTCATCGCCAGTCTCCGCCGCACCCCGGCACAGTACCTCACCGATCCAGAGCGGGGCGGGCGCGCCAAGGGCGGCGCGGGATGCCCGCGGTGGCGCGGGCGCCGGGCAGGCGGGCCAGCACCATGGTCAAGCCGGTGGCCGCCGCGTAGACGATGACGATGCCGCCGAACGTCACCACCGGCCAGGGCAGGTCGTGCTGCAGCGACGGCCAGCCGAACGTGACCAGCGCGGTCAGGAATAGCACCTGGCTGAGGTAGATGCCGTAGGAGTAGTCCGCGCCGGCCTGGACCAGCCGCCGCAGCCAGCGCGGGTTCTGTTCCCGGGCCAGCAGCACGCCGAGCAGGTAGATCGCGGCGATCAGGCCCAGGTAGAGCGGGATCTCGACCGGCTGGAACGGGTCCGACGGGTCGCCGGTGCGGAACCCGGGCACATGCTGCGCGGCCAGCAGGAACCAGCCCTCGCTGAACCCCACCGCGACCACCATGGCCACCAGCAGCCCGCGCCAGTGCCGGCACAGCCAGCCGTGCACCTCCTGGTAGTGCCAGGCCATGACCCCGCCCGCCAGCACGAACAGCTGGTAGTTCCACAGCTCGCGGGTGGCGGCCTGGTTCAGCATCCAGGCCGGCACCAGCGACTCGTGTTCCAGCGTGAACAGCACGGCCTCAAGAGCCACGCTGGCGCCGAGCAGCCACCAGTGGTGCCGCTCGGTGCGCTGGAGCAGCCACAGGAACGCCGGGTAGATCAGGTAGAACTGCAGCAGCACGACCAGGAAGTAGAGCTGGTCGTAGCCGCTGAGCAGCAGCCAGAAGAAGTGGCCGGTGTCGGAGGTCGCGTTCCCGATCCCGTGCTGGGCCAGGCCGAGGGCGAAGTAGACGATCGTCCAGGTCACGTAAGGCAGCACCACGGCCAGCAGGCGGCGGCGCCAGAACGTCCGCCAGCCGCCGCGGCCCACCGCCGGGTAGGCGTAGACCAGCATCGCGGCCGAGATGAACATGAACGCGAACCGGGTCACATGGGTGAGCATCAGGCTCGCGCCGACACCCAGGCTGGCCTGCGGGGCGAAGCTCTGCAGCGAGTGGGTGGACACCACGCCCAGCTGCTTGATCGGGCGCATCGCGTCGACGTGCACGAGCCGGGGCCGGCGGCGCCGGGGCGGGGGCCCCGGCGCCGGAGCGGACCCGGGCCGGGGAGTGTCGAGGATCGCGCTCACCGGGTCAGCCTCCCGGTCAGGGCTGAGCCAGCCCGGGCCCGGAGCCTGAAGTTGGCTGAGAGCTTTCAGCTGACTCGTGAGCCTCCTGAGGAAACGGGGAGGAAGCGCCGAGGGCGAGGTCAGGTCCGGCCACCGTCCCCCAGCGTGCCCGACGCTGCTGAGGACCCTCTGAGTATTTCCCGAGCGTAACGGCGGTGTAGCGGGGCCGGCGGGGACGGGCCTGCGGCGGGGTGGCGGTACGGCGGGACCGTTAAGGGGGAAAATCAGCGGGACGGGCGACGGCGGTACAGCGCTTTCGCCCACAGGTAGCCGGCCGCGGCGAGGGCCACGCACCAGGCGGCGGCCAGCCAGGCCTGGGCGCCGATCCCGGTGCCCAGCAGCAGGCCCCGCAGGGTCTCGGTGATGGGAGTGAACGGCTGGTACTGGGCGAACCAGCGCAGCCCGGCCGGCATCGAGGCGGTGGGCACGAACCCGCTGCCCAGGAACGGCAGCAGGAGCAGGAACATGGGTGAGTTACTGGCCGTTTCCACGCTCTTGGCGGCCAGGCCGAGCGCCACCGTGAGCCAGGTGAAGGCCAGCGCGACCAGCACCAGCAGGCCTGCCGCGGCCAGCCACTCCAGCGGGGTCGCGGTGGGCCGGAAGCCCACACCGATCGCGACGCCGGTGATGACGGCCATACTCAGCGCGGCCTGGATCAGGCTGCCCAGCACGTGCCCGGTGAGCACGGAGGACGGGGCGATGGCCATGGTGCGGAAGCGGGCGATGATGCCTTCGGTCATGTCCGAGGCGACCGAGATCGCGGTGCCCTGGGCCACGGCGGCCGCGGTGAGCAGGATGATCGCAGGCGCTACGTAGTTGGCGTAGGCGGCTCGGCCACCGCCGAGCCCGGCGCCGAGCGTGCCGCCGAACACGTACACGAACAGCAGCAGGAACACGAGCGGCATGCCCAGGACGAGCACGGTCATGGACGGGTAGCGCCGCAGGTGGAGCAAGTTGCGGCGCAGCATGGTGGCGGAGTCGGCCAGTGAATTGGCCATTGAATCGGGGAGGGCGTAGGCGGTCATGACGAGGCCATCTCCCTGGTTTCCTTGGTGCCTTCCCGGTCGCCGGTGAAGGCGAAGAACACGTCGTCCAGGTCGGGGGTGTGGACCGACACCTGGGCGGCGTCGGCCCCGGCCTCGTGCAGGTCGTTGAGCAGGGCCCGCAGCGAGCCGGCGTCGCCGTCGCTGGGCACCTGGAGGGTGAGCGCGGCCTCGTTCCTGGTGTCGGCCCTGGTGCCGGCCCCGGTCCCGGTGCCGGCGCTCAGGGTCCTGGCCGCGGTGTCCAGGGCCGCCGGGTCGGCGAAGTGCAGCAGTACGTGGCCGCCGGGGATGCGCCGCTTGAGCTCATCGGCCCGGCCCTCGGCCACGATCCGGCCGTGGTCCAGCAGCGCGATCCGGTCCGCGAGCTCGTCGGCCTCCTCCAGGTACTGGGTGGTGAGGAAGATCGTGACGCCGCCCGCCACCAGGTCCCGGATGATCTGCCACATGGTGCGCCGGCTGCGCGGGTCCAGCCCGGCGGTCGGCTCGTCCAGGAAGATCAGCCGCGGGTCACCCATCAGCGTCATGGCCAGGTCGAGGCGGCGCCGCATGCCACCGGAGTAGGTCGACGCCGGCTTGCGGGCCGCATCGCCCAAACCGAACCGTTCCAGCAGGCCGGCCGCCCGGTCCCGGCCCCGGGTGCGGCCCAGGTGGTTCAGGTCCGCCATCAGCCGCAGGTTCTCCGTGCCGGTGAGCAGCTGGTCGACGGCGGAGAACTGGCCGGTGACCCCGATCGCGGCCCGGATCGCGTCCGGCTCGCGGGCCAGGTCGTGGCCGGCCACCTCGATCCGCCCGGCGTCGGGCGGGATCAAGGTGGACAGGATCTGGACGGTGGTGGTCTTGCCGGCCCCGTTCGGGCCGAGGAGGGAGAAGACGGTGCCTTCGGGCACGGCCAGGTCGATGCCGTCCAGGACGAGCGTGTCGCCGAACGACTTCCGCAGGCCGGTCACGCTGATCGCGCTGGACGCGCTGGAGCTGTGCGCTGGATGTGCTGGATGTGCTGGGGGCGCGGCTCATGGCTGGTCGTCCGGGGTACGGCGGATCGTGATGTCGCCCATGCTGGTGCGGGCGTACACCTCGACGGCCTGGTCGGCCGGACCGGGCTCGCCGGTGGCGTCCATCTCGTTGCGCACCTTGCCGAACTGCGTGTGCAGGTCGAGCTTGGCCGCGGTGCCGGCCTGGACGCCGATCTCGATGGCGCCGAGGCTGGTCTTCAGGCTGGCCGCGCCGCGGGTCAGCCCGCCGACCCGGAGGTCACCGTTGGCCGTGGTGGCTTCGACCCCGGCTCGGGCGTGATCCACCTCGATACGGCCGTTGGCCCCCTTGGCCCGCAGGTCACCGTCGATCTCGCCCAGCCAGACGTCGCCGTTGGAGCTCTTGATCACCGCGTTGCCGTGCACGTGGCCGAGCCGGATCTGCCCCGAGCCGGTGGAGACGTCGGCGGTGCCGGTGACCTGGTCCACGGTGACGGTGCCGGACCCGGTGCTGACGTCCAGCGCGCCGGTGTAGCCGACCACGATGTCACCCAGGCCCGACTTGAACTGGCAGTCGCCCAGGCGCCCTTCGCCGCGGAACGCGCCCAGCCCGCCGGTGGCCTGCAGCCGGGAACCGTGCGGCAGGCTCACGGTCACGTCGATCATGCCGGGCTTGCCGAACGGGTTACGCTGCTTCGGCCCCTTGACCAGGAGCCGGCCCGCGGAATACTCCACGCGCGTCTGCTCGGCCGCCCGGACGTCGTTGTCGCGGGACTCGTCGCTGGGGCGGACCTCGACCACGGTGTCGTCGCGTTCGCTGGCCAAGATCCTGGCGTCGCCGGCCTCGAACTCGATCACGGCCACGATGGGATCGGGAGTGCTGTACGTAGGCATGCTGGATTTCCCTCCGTGCTTGGTTGGTTTTTGTTCTCGTGCTTCTGGTGTGCTGGTGCGGGCTGGCGCTGGTGCGGGCTAGCGCTCGTGCGGGCTAGCGGACCCAGCCGGTGAAGCGCTGGCCGCCGCGCGGGGCGCGCCAGTCGTCGCGTGGCGGGCGGCCGCCCTGGTCACCGGGGACGTTGTGCCCATCCAGGGCGGCGTTCGCGGCCCGGACCAGCCAGGCGTTGACCGACAGGCCGGCCCGGCCCGCCGCCTCCTCGACCCGGCCCTTGAGGTGCTCGGGCAGCCGCAGGTTGATCCGGACCATGGCCGCGTCGTCGGACTCCGGAGCGGATGCTTCCGGTGCTGGCTGTGTTGTTGATGCTGGTGCTGATGATGTCTGTGGTGCTGATGACTCGGAGGCGGGCTCGGCCGGCGGCAGGGTCACCACGAACGTCGGCTCCCGGTCCCGCAGCCGCAGGTCGACCGAGCCCGGCGCCATGTCCCGGGTAATCTCCCCGGCCGCCGCCGACAGCGCGTCCAGCAGGACCAGCCGGGTGGCCGCGTCCAGCGGAGCGGTGAGCCGCTCGGCCAGAGCCTGCGCCTCATCCCCACCGGCCGCGGCCGCCACCGCCAGCTGCTGCCGCAGCGCCTCCACATACCCCGTCAAGTTCATGGCACCATAATGGCACCACTTTGGCACCAACGCAACTCTTTACCGGCATCGGTCACGTAGTGGCAGCTCAGGGACGTTATTTGGGCTCTGGCCGACGACTTTTGCAGGGCGGTCAGGTTGCGGCTGAGCCACGATGGCTCCGCATGACACCAGAACGAGCCACTAGGCGTCAGGGTGGGATGGAGGCAGGCAATGTGGCATTGCCTGCCCTCTAGCGTCGCAATGCCACATTGCCCACCCGGTGACCGCGCCCAGGGACCCCGCACGGCGCTGCCCTCACACCAGCACCGCCCGCCCGTGCTCGTCGGGGCGGCGGGGCGCGTTGTGGCGGCGGGCGAGCCGGGGGCGCTAGCGGGTGGGGAGGCGGCGGTAGCGGCCGGCGTGGGCGAGCAGGGGGCCCGGGACTTCGGTGGCGGCGGGGCCGGCGACGGAGAGGACCTGGCCGATGAGGATGGTGTGGTCGCCGCCGGGGTGGACGGCGTAGGTGCGGCACTCCAGGGCGGCCAGGGCCCCGTCGAGGATGGGGTGGCCGGTGGCCGGGCCCGGGTGGTGCGGGTGGCCGTTCAGGCCGGCGCCGACCTCCGAGCTGACCCCGGCGCGCGACCGGGTGGCGGTGCCGGCAGAGCCGGAGTCGCGGGGCTGGGCAGCGGGGGCGAGGCCGCGGGCGGTGGGCTCGTGGTCCTCGGCCAGGACGGAGATGGCCCAGGTGCCGGCCGAGACCACCGGGTCGTGCTGGCGGCCGGCGCGCTCGAGGCAGACCAGGACGAGCAGCGGGTCCAGGGAGACCGAGGTGAACGAGCTGACCGTGATGGCGGAGGTGACGCCGCCGACCGTGGCCGTGACCACGGCGATGCCGGTGACGAACTGGCCGGTGGCGAGACGGAACGCTTCCGGGCCAAGGGCCTGGGTCTGGGTCTGGGCCGGGTCCGGGTCCTGCGAGCTGGTCACGGGGCCGGGGCCTGGCTCACTGGGGCAGTCTCCGGCTGGTCCGGCGGATCCACAGGCCGAACGCGACGAAGATGGCCAGCAGCGCACTGAGGGCGCCGCCGTAGAGGTAGAACTCGCCGCTGGTGATGGCGGCCACGACCACGCTGCCCTGCTTGGACGGGGAGTCCAGCACGAACGACGCGATGATCCAGCCCACGGCCGGGATGATCGCGCCGGCCACCGTGCTCATCCCCCAGGCCCCGAACACGCAGGTGACCAGCAGGATCAGGCAGCAGGCCAGCGCGGCGGCGGGGAACGAGCCGATCGACCAGCTGCTGTAGGCGAACGAGCCGATCAGGCCTTCGAGCGCGCCGAGGACCAGCAGCAGCCCGTAGGCGCCCCCGGTGACGAAGCCGTCCCGGCGCGACGCCGGCGCCCGCGTCGGCGCGCCCGGTCCGGAACGCGACTCCATGGCGGTCAAGGCTACCCAGCCTGCCCGGCCCGGGCGCGCGGCGGCACCGGGCCGGCCACGGTATCCAGAGCCACGGTATCCGGAGTCGCAGGGTCTGAGCCGACGGTCTCCAGGTCCAGGCCGGCGAACAGGTCGTCTTCGCGCCGGGGCGTGCAGGCCGGCTGGGGATCCGGTTCAGGGGCCGGGGCCGGGGCCGGGGACAGCAGGGCGTAGTGCTCCAGGCCCGAAGCGATCTGGGCCACGTTGTTGGACAGCGCGAAGTAGTGGCCGGACACCGCGATCTGGGTGGCATGGGCCGACATCGCGGCCAGCTTGGCGTCCAGGTAGCGGGTGCCGTCGATCTCGGTGGTGACCTGCTCGTCCGGCACGCCGTAGACCAGGTCGGCTTCGGACCCGGGCAGGGTCCAGGGCCGGGGCAGGCCCGAACCGCCGCCGTCGGCGTCGCGGGCCCGGGCGGCGCGCAGTTCGGCCATCTCCTCGGTCAGGGCCGAGTGCGGCGTGGTGCTGGCGTAGAACTTCGCCACCGCCCACGGGGCCAGGCCGCCGGCGACGGTGACCGCCGGGTCCGCGGCCAGCTGGAACGCGCGCCAGGCCACCCGGTGGGCCTGGATGTGGTCCGGGTGCCCGTAGAAGCCGTCGTCGTCGTAGGTCACCATGACCTGCGGCCGGACCTCGCGGATGACCGCGGCCAGGTCGAGCGCGGCCGTGTCGACGTCGGCCCGCCAGAAGCAGCGGGGATCCGCGTTCTCCGGGGTGCCGATCATCCCGGAGTCGCGCCAGCGGCCCGCGCCGCCGAGGAACCGGTGGTCGGTGACGCCGAGCGCGGCGCAGGCGGCGTTGAGCTCGCCGATCCGGTAGCCGCCGAGCTGGTCGTCGGCGTCGGCGGCCAGGTTGGCCAGCTCGGGCGGGATGATCTCGCCCAGTTCACCGAGGGTGCAGGTGACCAGCGTGACCTGTGCGCCGTCAGCCGCGTACCGGGCCATGGTGGCTCCGGTGCCAATCGATTCGTCATCGGGGTGGGCGTGCACCAGCAGCAGGCGCCGGTCCGGAGATGAGGTCACGCACGTGAGGGTAGCCGTGGCTGGCAGGATGTCTGAACATGACCGAAAGCTTTCCCCGGCAGCAGGCCCGGACCAGGCGCTTCAGCCTGGGCGTACCTCGGGCGTTCACCATCTCCCCCGACGGCGCCCGGATCGTGTTCCTGCGTACCAAGAGCGGCGCCGACCCGGTGACCTGCCTATGGCAGCTGGACGTGGCCAGCGGGACCGAACGCCTGGTCGCCGACCCCACCGCGCTGAACGCGGCCGACGAGGACCTGCCGCTGGAGGAGAGGGCCCGGCGGGAACGGGCCCGCGAGCAGGCCGGCGGCATCGTCTCCTACGCCGCGGACGCCGGCCTGCGCACGGTGGTGTTCAGCCTGTCCGGCCGGGTGTTCACGGCCGACCTGACTGGGGCTGGCCTGACTGGGGCTGGCCTGACTGGGGCTGGCCTGACTGGGGCGCAGGGCAGCGGGGACGCCGCACCGCGCGAGCTCAGCGTGCAGACGCCGGCGCTGGACCCGCGGCCGGACCCGGACGGGCAGCGGCTGGCCTACGTCAGCGCCGGGGCGGTCCGCGTGGCACCGGTGAACGCCGGCCCGGGTGAGGACTCCGGTGAGAAGGACCGGGCCGTGGCCGAGCCCGCGGACGAGCCCGGGGTGTACTACGGCCTGGCCGAGCACATCGCGGCCGAGGAGATGGAGCGGTCGCGGGGTTACTGGTGGGCCCCGGACGGGAGCGCGCTGCTGGTGGCGCGGGTGGACGAGACGCCGGTGCAACGCTGGTACATCTCCGACCCGGCCCACCCGGACCGGACCCCGGCCGAGATCAAGTACCCGGCCGCGGGCACGCCCAACGCGGACGTCTCACTGCTGCTGGTGGGTCTGGACGGCAGCCGCACGCCGGTCGAGTGGGACCGGGGCGCGTTCGAGTACCTGGTCACCGTGGTCTGGGAGGCGGACCATGAGCCGCTGATCGTGGTGCTCAACCGCGACCAGAACCGGATGCAGCTCCGCACCGTGGACCTGGCCACCGGGACGACCGAGCTGCTGCGTGAGGACACCGACGACCAGTGGGTGGACATCGTGTCCGGCGTACCGGCCTGGACCGGGGACGGGCGGCTGGTCTGGAGCGCCGACGTCCGCGGGGCCAAACGGCTGGTGGTGGGCACCCCGGCCGAGCACAGCACCGGCACGGCCGAAACGGTCACCCCGGGCAGCCTCCAGGTCCGGGACATCATCGGGGTGGACGGGGACACGGTGCTGTTCACCGCGTCCGGTGAGCCGACCGAGATCGGGCTGTGGAGTTACGGGCCCGGCGGGCTCACCCAGGTGTCACCGGACGGCGGCCTGGCCGCGGGGCGGCGGGCCGGCGGTACCACCGTGCTGACCCGGCGCAGCCTGGACTCCGACGGGGTGACGGTCGAGGTCCTGCGCAACGGAACCGGGGGCGACGGGGCCGGGGACGCGATGGAGCCGGTGACCCGGATCGAGTCGTACGCCGAGAAGCCGAACCTCCCGTTCCCCGGGGCGCAGCTGCTCTCGCTGGGGGCACGGGAGATCCGCACGGCGGTGCTGTTCCCGTCCTGGCACGAGCCGGGCTCGGGGCCGCTGCCGGTGCTGGTCGACCCGTACGGCGGCCCGCACGCCCAGCGGGTACTGGCCGCCAGCGGCGCGTTCCTGACCTCGCAGTGGTTCGCCGAGCAGGGCTTCGCGGTGGTCATCGCGGACGGGCGGGGCACGCCGGGCCGCGGGCCGGCCTGGGACCGCGCGGTGTACCGCAACCTGGCCGACCCGGTGCTGGAGGACCAGGTGGACGCGCTGCACGCGGCGGCCGAGCAGTTCAGCGACCTGGACCTGGCCCACGTGGCCATCCGCGGCTGGTCGTTCGGCGGCCTGCTGGCGGCGCTGGCCGTGCTGCGGCGGCCGGACGTGTTCCACGCGGGCATCGTCGGAGCCCCGGTGACCGATCAGCGGCTGTACGACACCTGTTACACCGAGCGTTACCTGGGGCTGCCGCAGCAGAACGAAGACGTCTATGACCACTGCTCACCGGTCAAGGACGTGGAACGGCTACAGCACGATGTGGACAACGGGGCCGATCAGCGGACGCCACGGCCCATGATGGTCATCCACGGCCTGGCCGACGACAACGTGGTGGTGGCGCACTCGCTGCGGTTCTCCTCCGCGCTGCTGGCGGCGGGCTATCCGCACACGGTGCTGCCGCTGAGTGGCGTAACACACATGACGCCGCAGGAGGTCGTGGCCGAGAACTTGCTGCTGCTGCAGATCGACTTTCTACAGGAAGCGCTGGGTCTGTCCGCCGCGGGCGGGGGCAGGTAATGACGGCGCCGCCGGGCAGCGGACGGGGAGTGTAGCAAGGGTCACAGATCCGAACGGGAGCCAGGGGCAGAATTTCCCCACGGACTGGAATAAATTTTTAACAAATAAACACCCGCGGGCGACGGGGCACGGCCGGTGCGGGCGCAACTCATATTCGAGAGCGCAACTATGGACAGGCAGCGAGGACGTCGAGGATGACGCAAGTTTCGGATGCGCCGGCCAGAACCAGGGCGCAGATCGCGGAGAAAACGCTCCGCAAGGACCCGTGGTGGCGTCAGCCCGCCATCGTCTCCATCCTGCTCAGCATCTGGGTCCTGTACGCCACGGTCCGGGTGTTCATGGGCCACTACTACTGGGTGGCGCGCTACCACTATCTGACGCCGTTCTACTCGCCCTGCGTCAGCGGCGAGTGCGTGCCGGGATCGAGCGCTCTGGGGCACTGGATCCCGGCCGTGCCGCCGATCATCCCCTACGCCTTCGTGGCGCTGGTCTTCGTGCTCGGCTTCCGGCTGACGTGCTACTACTACCGGCGCGCCTACTACCGGGCCTTCTGGCGAGCCCCGGCCGCGTGCGCGGTGCGCGAGCCGCACGAGAAGTACACCGGCGAGACCCGGTTCCCGCTGATCATGCAGAACCTGCACCGGTACTTCTTCTACGTGGCCAATCTCATCGCGATCCTGCTGACCTACGACGCGGTGGAGGCCTTCCACGGCAAGAACGGCGGGATCGGGTTCGGCCTGGGCACGCTGATCATGGTGGTCAACGTGGTGCTGCTGTGGGGATACACCCTGTCCTGCCACTCCTGCCGGCACATCACCGGCGGCCGGCTGAAGAACTTCTCCAAGCACCCGGTGCGGTACTGGGTCTGGACCCAGATCTCCAAGCTCAACAAGAGGCACATGCAGTTCGCGTGGATCACGCTGGGCACGCTCATGCTGACCGACCTGTACATCATGCTGGTGTCGGCCGGCGTCTTCAGCGACCTGCGATTCTTCAACTGAGGCGGCAACTGGCATGACCGACATCCAGCGTTTCTCCTACGACGTCGTAGTGATCGGCGCAGGCGGTTCCGGGCTCCGGGCCGCGATCGAGGCTCGCCTGCACGGCAAGAAGGTCGCGATCATCTCCAAGTCGCTGTTCGGCAAGGCCCACACGGTCATGGCCGAGGGCGGTGCCGCCGCGGCCATGGGCAACGTCAACTCGCGCGACAACTGGCAGGTCCACTTCCGCGACACCCTGCGGGGCGGGAAGTTCCTGAACAACTGGCGGATGGCCGAGCTGCACGCCAAGGAGGCTCCGGACCGGATCTGGGAGCTCGAGGCCTGGGGCGCGCTGTTCGACCGGACCAAGGACGGCCGGATCAGCCAGCGCAACTTCGGCGGGCACGAGTACCCGCGGCTGGCCCACGTCGGTGACCGGACCGGCCTGGAGCTGATCCGGACCATGCAGCAGAAGGTCGTGGCCGTCCAGCAAGAGGACGCGGCGTCGCAGGGTGACCCGGAGGCCATGATCAAGGTCTACGCGGAGACCACGATCACCCGGCTGATCAAGGACGAGTCCGGCAAGATCGCGGGTGCGTTCGGCTACATCCGGGACACCGGGCAACTCGTGTTCTTCGAGGCGCCAGCCGTGGTGCTGGCCACCGGCGGCATCGGCAAGACGTTCAAGGTCACGTCCAACTCCTGGGAGTACACCGGCGACGGGCACGCGCTGGCCCTGCTGGCCGGGGCCAACCTGCTGAACATGGAGTTCGTGCAGTTCCACCCGACCGGCATGGTCTGGCCTCCGTCGGTGCGCGGCATCCTGGTCACCGAGTCGGTCCGCGGCGACGGCGGCGTGCTGCGGAACTCCGAGGGCAAGCGGTTCATGTTCAACTACGTGCCGGACGTGTTCCGGGCGCAGTACGCGGAGACCGAGGAAGAGGCCGACCGCTGGTACACCGACCCGGACAACAACCGGCGGCCGCCGGAGCTGCTGCCCCGGGACGAGGTGGCCCGGTCGATCAACTCCGAGATCAAGGCCGACCGCGGCTCTCCCCACGGCGGCGTGTTCCTGGACGTGTCGACCCGGATGCCGGCCGCCGAGATCATGCGGCGGCTGCCGTCCATGCACCACCAGTTCAAGGAACTGGCCGACGTGGACATCACCAAGGAACCGATGGAAGTCGGGCCGACCTGCCACTACGTGATGGGCGGGGTGGAGGTCGAACCGGACACCGCGGCCACCGCCGTACCCGGCCTGTTCGCGGCGGGTGAGGTCGCGGGTGGCTTCCATGGCTCGAACCGGCTGGGCGGTAACTCGCTGTCCGACCTGCTGGTGTTCGGCCGCCGGGCCGGCCTGGGCGCGGTGGAGTACCTGGACGGGCTGTCCGGGGCGCCCACGGCCCCGGAAGCCGACATCGCTGCGGCCGCGGCCGAGGCGGTGGCGCCGCTGGAGCGGTCCGGCGGGGAGAATCCGTACGCGGTCCACTCCGAGCTGCAGCAGACCATGAACGACCTGGTCGGCCTGATCCGGCGGGAGTCGGAGATGACCACCGCGCTCAAGGAGCTGGAGAAGTACAAGGAGCGGGTGGCTAAGGTCAGCGCGGAGGGCGGCACCGGCTACAACCCGGGCTGGCACCTGGCGCTCGACCTGCGCAACATGCTGCTGGTGGCCGAGTGCGTGGCCATGGCCGCCCTGGAGCGGCAGGAGTCGCGCGGCGGCCACACCCGGGACGACTACCCGGAGATGTCGCCCGAGTGGCGCAAGACCAACCTGATGCTCTCGATGCCGGGCGACCACATCACGCTATGGCGCCAGCCGGTCATCTCGCTCCGGCCGGACCTGCTGGAGCTGTTCGAGGTCTCTGAGCTGAAGAAATACCTGACCCACGAGGAGCTGCCCGCCGAGCCGGTCGCAGCCGCCCCCGGGACGGCCGGATCGAAGGAGTCGGAGTAATGGCATACGAGGCAAACCTCAAGGTATGGCGGGGCGACGCGGGCGCGGGCGACCTGACCGACTACCAGGTCGAGGTGAACGAGGGCGAGGTCGTGCTGGACATCCTGCACCGGCTGCAGGCGACCCAGACCGGCGACCTGGCCATCCGCTGGAACTGCAAGGCGGGTAAGTGCGGCTCATGCTCGATGGAGATCAACGGCCGGCCCCGGCTGGCCTGCATGACCCGGATGTCGATCTTCGAGCCGGAAGAGACGCTGACCATCACGCCGCTGCGGACGTTCCCGGTCATCCGGGACCTGGTCACCGACGTGTCGTTCAACTACGCCAAGGCCCGTCAGGTCCCGTCCTTCTCCCCCGACCCGTCGATCAAGCCGGGCGAGTTCCGCATGCAGCAGGTCGACGTGCAGCGGTCGCAGGAGTTCCGTAAGTGCATCGAGTGCTTTCTGTGTCAGGACACCTGCCACGTGGTCCGCGACCACCCCGAGAACGAGGCCCCGTTCGCCGGGCCCCGGTTCCTGATGCGGGTGGCCGAGCTGGAGATGCACCCGGCCGACGAGGCCGACCGGCGGGAGATCGCCCAGGACGACTTCGGCCTGGGCCTCTGCAACATCACCAAGTGCTGCACCGAGGTCTGCCCCGAGCACATCAAGATCACTGACAACGCGCTGATCCCGATGAAGGAGCGCGTGGTCGGCCGCAAGTACGACCCGCTGGTGTGGCTGGGTTCCAAGATCGGCCGCCGCCCGGCACCCAAGGACACCCCCGAGGTGCCGAACACGGCCATGAAGTAAGCCCCAGACACCCCCGAACACGGAAAGCGCCCGGTCAGCCACGGTGGTGACCAGGCGTTTTCTTTTTTGCGCGGCGGCTTGCCGGGGCACCCGGTAGCTGGCCCGAGGCGCGGGTAATGTGGTCGTGCCCTCGCCTCGTGGCCCGGTGGGATGAGACGCGGCCGAAGGGGCGGGCACAGTGGCGCGCGAACCAACAATCCGTTTTCAGCTTCGGGGCTGGCCTGTGCCGGGCCGGGGCCCGCGGGGAGCGAAAGGCAGGTCATGCTCCACCACCTGACCTACACCGAGGCAGTGGTCGTCGGCCTGTTCCAGGGCGTCACCGAGCTGTTCCCGGTGTCCAGTCTCGGCCACAGCGTGCTCATCCCGGCGCTGGTCGGCGGGAGCTGGGCGCAGGACCTGAGCATCACCGCGCCGGACTCGCCGTATCTGGCGTTCATCGTCGGCCTGCACGTGGCCACGGCTATCGCCATGATCATCTATTTCTGGCGGGACTGGCTGCGGATCGTCGGCGGGTTCTTCACCTCGATCCGGGACCGCCGGATCGAGACCGTGGACCAGCGGCTGGCCTGGATGATCATCTTTGCCACGATCCCGGTCGGCATCGTCGGCGCGCTGCTGCAGCACACGGTGCAGAGAACGTTGGCCAAGCCGGTGATCACCGCGGTGTTCCTGGCCATCAACGGCGTGATCCTGTTCGGTGGTGAACGGCTCCGCCGGCGGCAGGTGGCCGCGGCCGAAGGGGTGGCCGACGACCCGGCCTACGGCGACTACGACGACTATGAGGGTCACGAGGACCCGGCCCTGGCCCAGCCCCGGGCCCGATCTCAGGCCTGGCGGGACCCCCGGCTGGACGAGACGCGGGTCGACGGCCCGCCCTGGGACGAGCAGCGCTGGGATGAACCGCGGCCGGACGGCGGCCAGCGGCGCAGCACCAGAGGGCGGCCGGCGGCGCGGCACTCAGCGCCCCCGTCGGGGCAGCGGGCGGCCAAGCAGCAGGAAGCCAAAGAGGGCATCGCGGCCGACCGGCGGCTGGTCGAGCTGGGCTTCGGGCGGGCCATTGTCCTGGGCAGCCTGCAGATCCTGGCCCTGCTGCCGGGTATCAGCCGGGACGGCGTCGTCATGGTCGGCGGCATGCTCCGTGGCCTGCCCCGCCAGGACGCGGCCCGGTTCTCGTTCCTGCTGTCCGCCCCGGTCATCTTCGCCGCCGGGGCGCTCAAGATCCCCGACCTGCTGGGTCAGGATGGAGCCGGCATCCGCGGCCAGGTGCTGGTGGGCAGCATCGTGTCCGGTATCGGGGCGTTCCTGGCCCTGCGCTTCCTGGTCCGCTACCTGGGGGATCCCTCCCGCACGCTGACCCCGTTCGCCATCTACTGCCTGGTGGTCGGCATCGGCAGCGCCATCTACCTGGCCTAAGGCTTCCGGGGGCGTCGTGCCGTACGAGCGGGATGTGCAGGCTTTCGACGAGCGCGCGGGGAGCTACGAGAGCGGCCGGCTGGGACAGTTCCACCGGGACCTGGCCGACCGGGCGGTCCGGTACGCCCTGGCCCTGGTGCCGGCCCCGGAGCGGGTGCTCGACGTAGGGTCCGGGACCGGGTACGCGCTGCGGCAGCTGGCCGCGGCCCTGCCAGGAGCCCGGGAGCTGACGGGGGTGGACGCGGCGGCGGGGATGGTCCGGGTGGCCCGCGAGGCCACCGGCGACCAGCGGCTGACGTTCATCCAGGGGACGGCCGAGCGGCTGCCGCTGCCGGACGCGTCGGTGGACCTGGTCATCAGCACGACGTCGTTCGACCACTGGGCGGACCAAGGGGCCGGGCTGGCCGAGTGCGCCCGCGTGCTGATGCCCGGCGGCCACCTGGTGCTGAGCGACCTGTTCTCGACCTGGCTGGGGCCGACCCTGGTGGGAAGCCGCCGCGGCCGGGCCCGGACCCGGGGCCGGGCCAACCGGCTGATCGCCGCGGCCGGGCTGCGCGACCCACGGTGGCACCGGCTGGCCGGGCCGATCGTGGCCACCGTGACGGCCACCAGGTGAGACCGGGTCAGGCCCAGTCGGCGGGGCGGTGGCTCAGGACGAGCGGGCCAGGCGGGCCAGGGACAGGGCGAAGATCGAGGACAGCAGCCAGCCCAGGATGGTGGCGAGGTTCAGCCACCACTGCATCAGGGTGCCCTTGGGCACGTTGGGGTCCGGGTACCAGGCGGCCCGCTGGTCCAGGCTGACCAGCGGGACCACGGTGTCGATGGCGTACAGCACCGGGCTGAAGCAGCGGACCTGGCCGCCACCGCAGGCATCGCTGCCCGGGATGGCGGCGCTCTGGGACGCGCTGTTTCCCACCAGCGGGCCCCGGGTGGTGTAGACGATGCCCGAATCGGTGCTCGCGCGGAGGGTGGCCTGGGTCGCGGGGGCCTCCAGGGAGGCGATGACCAGGCCCAGCAGCACGACCAGCAGCCACAGCACCCGGCCGGGCCGGTAGCCGTAGGCCACGCTGGCGCCGAACAGGCGGTCCAGGGCGCGGCGCATCCCGGCGGCCGGGCCGGTGATCAGCTCGCGGGCCTGCGACCGCTGGGCGATCAGGATCGTCTCGGCCGCGCTGGTGTAGCCGTGCTCCCGGAACACCCGGGCGGCCTGCTCGTAGGGGCCCGCGTCGTAGTCGGCCTGACGCGCCAGCCATTGCGCGCGGGCCACGTGATCCCAGGTCCGGCCGCCCGCACCGCTGCGGGAGCGCTCGAACCGGTCGTAGGTGAACCCGGAGATGAGGATCTTCGACGGCCAGCGGGCCGGGTTGTCGGCCAGGAACGTGGTGTCGGCGTTGGTGAAGTCCACGCTGGGCTCGGCCCGGTTCCAGCCCAGGTCCATGCCGCCGCGGGCGTGCAGCGAGATGGCCTCGATGGCGTGGCCCTGCGGGTTGCGGTTGCTGCGGCCCGGGGAGTCGAACGAGCTGCGGTCGAGCTCCAGCCGGCCGGTCATCGTGGCCCGGCTGAGCAGGACCAGGCCCACCGACCGGAAGCCGCGGGCCAGCACGACCGAGCCGCGCACGGTGGCCTGGTGCAGGCTCAGCGTCACCCCGTCCGGGTTGTCCAGCTCGGCTCCGACCGCGACCACGCTGCTGAGCGTCGCGTTGCTGAACCGGAGGCTGCCCCCGGTCGCGTGCAGGCGCATCAGCTCCAGGTCGCCGTCCACGGTGACGCCGCGGGCGGCGATCAGCGAGGAACGTTCCGGCTGGCTGAGCTGGGCGCCGGTCAGGGTCAGCTGGCCGTGGATGCGTGCTCCGCTGAGCCGCACCGTGCCCACCACGCTGACGCCGGCCATCATCACCGTGGAGCGCAGCTCGGCGTTGCTCAGGTCGAGCGCGGTCCGGCCGCCTGCCCGCAGCGTGCACTCCGGTCCGACGGACACCGTGCTCAGGTCGCTCATGGACAGGTCCAGGCCCCCGCTGACGTCGCACTGGCCTTCCAGTGCGACCTCCGCGCCCACGGTCAGCCGGGTCGCGGACATGGCCGTGCCGGAAACCCGCGTGCCCGCGTGCCCCCGGTCGGCGGGCATGCTGGCCGATCCCTCCAGCGTCGCGTTGCGGAACAGGAACTGGCCGTCGATGTGGGCGCTGCCCATGTCCATCCGGCCCCGGATCACCGGGCGGTGTCCCCCGCCGTCCACGATGAACAGGTTCCCGCCGATGACCGCGTCGCCCAGGTCCAGCGCGATCGCGCCGGGCGCCTCGATGCGGCTGCCGATGATGTCGAGCGACCCACCGATGCGCGCCCCGGTCAGCCGGACCTCACCCTCGGACACGAACCAGAGCAGCCGTACTGGCCCGCCGACTCGCATCCGGTCGGCCTGCAGAGCCCGCTCCCCCTCGGCCCGGATGGTGGTGTCCAGGCACAGCACCCGGCCACCGATGCGGGCCTCGCACAGCCAGATCGCCGCCCGTTTGCCCAGGCTGGCGCTGGTCTGGTGGGCCCCGGTCACGGTGGACCCGGTCAGGTCAAGGTCCCCGCGCAGCCGCAGGCCGTTGCCCAGCAGCCCGGGCAGCCGGGGGCAACCGGTCAGCGCCAGCTCGCTCAGCTTGGCCCCTTCCAGGTAGACCGGGGCATCGAATTCGCAGTCCTCGAACCGGACCGGGAACGGGACGGTCAGACCGGCCAGGTCGACCGGGCCGCGCACCGCGACGCGGCGCAGCCGGAGCCCGCGGGGATCGATCTGGTCCCGGAACTCCAGGCAGCAGCGGCGCAGCAGGGCCGCGTCGACCGGACGCCGCCCGCCTTGATGCGAGCCGTCCAGGATCTGCCCCTGCCGCCCCGCGTCCAGCAGCTCGGCCTGGCCGACGTCCTCCATGGCCCACAGGGTTTCACGTAATTGGTTTTCCGCTGAAGCGCCCCGCGGATTAGCCTGGCGGCGGACGACGGGGAGGCCGACATGGATCAGGCCGAAGCGGCACGGCTGGAGGAGCGGATCAACCGCGAGATCACCGCGCGTTTCCCGGCGGGCAGCGTGCGGCGGGCGACGCTGGTCCTCGACGCCGATGACCCGGCGCTGCAGCCGGACGAGTTGCTGGTCCGGGTGTTCGTGGACACCCCGGTCCAGTCCGGTGCGGACCCGCAGCAGCTCCTGGACGACTGGGCGCGGACGCATGAGGTGGGCATGCGGCGGCTGCGACGCGAGCTGTCGCTGCGGCTGCCACCGGCCCGGCTGCTGGAGTTCACCGTCGAGACCCCGGCCGATGACGCGGCACCCGTGCCGCGGATCACCGTGCCGGACGACCCGGCGCTGACCACAGAACCGCTGCCGGCCACCGAGCTCATCGACATCATCACCGGGCTGCTCCGGTCCAGCTATGTGTTCCCGGAGCGGGCGGAACAGGCCGCGGTGGCGCTCGAGGCCAGCCTGGCCGCGGGCGAGTACGAGGACCTGGACGACCAGGCACTGGCGGAGAAGCTGACCAGCCAGCTGTACGAGGTGTGCCGGGACAAGCACCTGCGGGTCCACACCCGGCCGTCCTGGGACGGCCCGGAGGGCGGCCGGGGCGCTGCGCCAGGCCAGCCCGAAAGGCCGGACGGACCGATACGACCAGGCAGGGCCGGCCGGCCACGCTGGCCCGACTGGCTGGAGCGGGGTAGCCCGCTCAACTACGGCATCTTCCGGGTCGAGCGGCTGGACGGCAACGTCGGCTACCTCGACCTGCACGCGGTGGCCCACCCGGACGAGGCCGGCCCGGCCATCGCGGCGGCCATGGAACTGGTCTCTGGCACCTGCGCGCTCATCATCGACCTGCGCCACAACGGCGGCGGCGCACCGCCCGGGGTGGTGTTCTGGCTGAGTTATCTCTTCCCGGACGACCAGACCCACCTGAACGACATCTTCGACGGTCTGACCGGCCAGACCCGGCAGTTCTGGACGCTGGCCAGCGTGCCCGGGCACCGTTACCTGGACCGGCCGGTGTACCTGCTGACCAGCGCGCGGACGTTCTCCGGTGGCGAGGACTTCGCCTACTCGCTGCAGGCCCAGGGCCGGGCCGAGCTGATCGGTGAGACCACCGGCGGCGGCGCCCACCCCACTCAGCGCATACCGATCTCGGCCACGCTGGCCCTCGCGGTCCCGCACGCCCGGTCGGTCAACCCGGTGACCGGGACCAACTGGGAAGGCACCGGAGTGGTCCCGGACGTCGCGGTCCCGGCCGAGCAGGCCTTCGACGTCGCCTACGGCCGGGCGCTGCGGCACGTGCTCACGCTCCACCTCCCACCGCCGCTGCTGGATGAGGCCCGCGAGGCGCTGGCCGCGCGGGAGGCCTAGCCGCGCAGGCCGCCGAGCAGCAGGCCGGTCACGGTGTCGATGACCTGGTCGTCGGAGTAACGGTCCGGGCCCGCCGGGAGCAGAGCAAAGGCCAGCGTGGCCAGCATGCCGCCCATGGCCGCGGCCACCAGTTCCGGCTCACCCGGCAGCGGGTGGCCGTGGTCGCGCAGCTGCTGCAGGTGGTCACGCAGGACGACGGTATCGGTGGTGAGCTGCTGCCACCATTCGCCCGAACCCGGACCGGCCGCGATCGCGGCCTCGTGCACGGCCAGCACCACCGGGAGGTTGTCCCGCATCGTGTGCCAGGCCGCGGCCAGATGGGCCCGCAGCTGGTCGCGGTCGGTCAGGTCATGGTCGGCCGGGTGGAGCTGGGCCGTCACCTCCTCGCTGGCCTGCTCCCGCAGGTCCCCGAGCAGGGCCTCGAGCAGGGCTTCCTTGCTGGGGAAGTGCTCGTAGAACGAGCCGGTCGAGCGCCCGGCGGCCCGGGTGATGTCGGTGATCTTGGTCTTCAGGTAGCCCTGCTCGACGAACAGCTGCCGGGCGGCGGCCTTGAGCGCGGCTTCGGTGTCCGCCGCTTTGGCCTTGCGGATGCTCACCCTGGCCATCATACTGAGAGTCAGTTCACTGAATCTTTATTCAATGAATATTAATTCGGTCAGACGGTGGGAGCTGGCGGGCAGACGGGGCGCCAGCAGGACCGGGCCAGGAAGACAGAGAGGTGCACGATGCGAGTAGTGGTGGCGGGTGGCGGCGTGGCCGGCACGGCCTGCGCGGTGGCGCTGGCGGCAACGGGGGCCGAGGTCACGCTGTACGAGGCGCAGGCGGACCCGGCCGGGCCGGTGGGCTCGTTCCTGAGCCTGGCCGCGAACGGGCTGCGCGGGCTGGACGTGCTCGGTGCCCTGGACGCGGTGCGCGCGGCCGGGTTCGCGGTACCACGGCAGCGGATGTGGGCCGGGAACGGCAAGCTGCTGGGCGACGTCCCGCGGGCCCGCACGGCGCAGGACCCGATGATCAGCGTGACGCTGATGCGGTCCGACCTGGTGTCGGTGCTGCGGGAGCAGGCCCGCCGGGCCGGCGCGCGCATCGTCACCGGACAGCGGCGATGCGGGGACGACCTGGCCGCAGCGGCCGCGGACGGCACGGACCTGGTGGTCGGGGCGGACGGGATCTGGTCGGCGACGCGGCCGTTCCTCGACCCGGAGGCACCCACCCCGGAGTACGGCGGCCAGTACAGCGTGTCCGGGGTGGCCCGGGGGCTGGAGCTCGAGCCCGGGTCGTGGAACATGATCTACGGGCGGCGGGGAGCGTTCATCTACCTGCCGGCCCCGGACGGCTCGGTGTGGTGGTCGGCCCAGGTGTCGGCGGCCCAGCCCCCCGGCCCAGACGCCGCCAACCTGGACCGGCTGGCCGCGCTGTACGCGGGCGAGCACCAGGCGGTGCGCATCCTGCGGGCCAGCGACCCGGCCACGGACACTGTGCACGGCGTCACGAACCACCACGTGCTGGCACCGGTTCCCCGGTGGCATGACGACCGGACGGTCCTGGTCGGGGACGCGGCCCACCCGGTCGGCTCCGGGCAGGGCGCTTCGATGGCCATCGAAGACGCGATCGTGCTGGCCCAGGAGCTGCAGGCCGGCGCCTCGGTGGCGGCCGCGCTGGCCGGCTACGACCAGCGGCGGCGGCCCCGGGTAGCCAAGATGGCCAAGACCGCGGCGTCGAACCGGGACGCCAAGGTGGCCGGGCCGGTGGCCGCCCGGATGCGCAACCTGATGATGCCGCTGTTCTTCGGCCGCTTCTACGAGAAGGCCACGGCCTGGCTGTACGCGTACGACCCCGGCACCCTGACGGGAGCCGGGGCCGGGGCCGTGAAATGACTTACTGTTCCTGGGAGCCGCGGGCCTTGCGGGCCCGGGTGCGGCCGCGCTCCTTGGCGTCCAGGGTGACCTTGCGCAGGCGCACCGCGGACGGGGAGACCTCGACACACTCGTCGTCGGAACAGAACTCCAGCGCCTGCTCCAGGCTGAGCAGCCGCGGCGGGACCAGGCGCTCCAGCTCGTCGGCGGTGGACTGGCGGACGTTCGTCACCTTGCGCTCGCGGCAGATGTTGACGTCCATCTCGTCCGAGCGGGAGTTCTCGCCGACGATCATGCCCTCGTAGACCTCAGTGCCGGGCGAGACGAACAGCGAGCCGCGGTCCTGCAGGCTGAACATGGCGTAGGCGGCGGCGTTGCCGGTGCGGTCGGCGACCAGCGAGCCGGACGGCCGGGTGCGCAGCTCACCGGACCAGGGCTCGTAGCCCTCGAACACGTGGTGGGCGATGCCGGTGCCGCGGGTGTCGGACAGGAACTGGGTGCGGAAACCGATCAGGCCACGGGAGGGGACCACGAAGTCGAGGCGGACCCAGCCGGTGCCGTGGTTGGTCATGGATTCCATCCGGCCCTTGCGCACGGCCAGGAGCTGGGTGACGGCGCCGAGGTACTCCTCGGGGACGTCCACGGCCAGCCGCTCCACCGGCTCGTGGATCTTGCCGTCCACCTCGCGCGTGACGACCTGGGGGCGGCCGACGGTCAGCTCGTAGCCTTCCCGGCGCATGGTCTCGACCAGGATGGCCAGGGCCAGCTCGCCGCGGCCCTGTACCTCCCAGGTGTCCGGGCGCTCGGTCGCCAGCACCTTCAGCGAAACGTTGCCGACCAGCTCGCGGTCCAGCCGGTCCTTGACCAGACGGGCGGTGAGCTTGGTGCCCTTGTCCCGGCCCGCCAGCGGCGAGTTGTTCACGCCGATCGTCATCGAGATCGCAGGCTCGTCCACGGTGATCAGCGGCAGCGGGCGCGGGTCCTCCGGGTCGGCGATCGTCTCGCCGATCATGATGTCGGGGATCCCGGCGATGGCCACGATGTCACCGGGCCCGGCGGAGTCGGCCGACACCCGCTCCAGCGCCTCGGTCAGGAACAGCTCGGAGATCTTGACCCGCTCCACCGAACCGTTCCGGCGAATGAGCGCGGCCTGCTGACCCCGCTTCAGCGTCCCGTTGTAGATCCGGCACAGCCCGATGCGGCCCAGGTAGGACGACGCGTCCAGGTTCGTGACGTGGGCCTGCAGCGGTGCATCGGGGTCGTAGGACGGGGCCGGCACGGTCTCCCGCAGCACCTGGAACAGCGGCTCCAGGTTCTCCGAGTCCGGCAGCTCGCCGTTGCCCGGGCGGTTCAGCGAGGCCCGGCCCGCCTTGGCCGAGGCGTACACGATCGGGAACTCGATCTGCTCCTCGCTGGCGTCCAGGTCGATGAACAGCTCGTAACAGGCGTCCAGCACCTCGGCGATGCGCGCGTCCGGCCGGTCGACCTTGTTGATGACCAGGACGACCGGGAGCCTGGCCTCCAGGGTCTTGCGCAGCACGAACCGGGTCTGCGGCAGCGGGCCCTCGCTCGCGTCAACCAGCAGCACCACTCCGTCGACCATCGACAGCCCGCGCTCGACCTCGCCGCCGAAGTCGGCGTGCCCGGGGGTGTCCACGATGTTGATGGTCAGCCCGTCGTGCTTCACCGCGGTGTTCTTGGCCAGGATCGTGATGCCCTTCTCACGCTCCAGGTCACCGGAGTCCATCACCCGCTCGGCCACGTGCGAGCCCGCGCGGAACGCGCCGGACTGCCACAGCATCGCGTCAACCAGCGTGGTTTTGCCGTGGTCGACGTGCGCGACGATCGCAACGTTCCTGATCTCGTCGCGGGTCGCTGAGCCGGCAAAGTCGGCGTGGCTGGCCTGAGGGGCCTGGGTGGGGCTGATGGGCATGCGGAAGTCTCGCTC
Source organism: uncultured Actinomycetes bacterium (assembly GCA_963833835.1). Taxonomy (GTDB): domain Bacteria; phylum Actinomycetota; class Actinomycetes; order Streptosporangiales; family Streptosporangiaceae; genus Bog-532. Next base: position 552,216 of record CAWHZI010000016.1, on the reverse strand, counting down.
AATTTCGGTGCGGAGAAGAGCCGCTGGATGTGCGGCCCAGTCAGTTTATGCGGCCCGGTGTACCAGGGGGCGACAGCTAGTAGAACACCGCTGCGGCCAGGCAAATTCCGGCTGCATAGGACCCCCTTAGGGCTGCGCAGACCCGCCTTAGGGTGCCTCAGGCTCGGGCCGCCGGCCTAAGACCATGATCGGTCCCCATAGATAAGGCATTCGCCCGATGTGCGGCCTGGGGCCTTACCGCGAACCTGAATGTACGGGCGATCAGAAGGTCGCCCTCGCGGTGAGGAGACACCATGCATCCGGACATCATTCGCGCGCTGGCCCAGCAGCAGACGCGGGACTGGCAGAGCACCGCGCGAGCCCACTCGACCGCCCGGCAGGCCCGCCAGGCGCGCCGGGCCCTGCGGCGGCGCCAGACCGCTGACCCGCTGGAGGGCGTGCGGGTACCCGACTACATCGACGGCACGTTCCACGGCGAGACCAAGCCCGCCGCGGACCAGCCCACGGAAACGGTCCGTTGACCGATCCACGATCCGGCGCCGTCTCCCCGGACCCTTCCCGGGGAGACGGCGCCTCGTCGTCTTCACCCCCATCATCGGCCCGGCCGGAACCGCCCCGCGGGGGCGGGCGGTTCCGGCTCGCGGCCGTGCCCGCTAGCCGGTTTAACCTTTCGGAAATGTCCGGGCCGGGTGGCATCCTGGAAGACATGAGCGCGCCGACGATCAGCGCCCCGCTGGTGGGCCGCACGGACGAGCTGGCCGCGCTGCGGTCGGCCCTGGCCGCGGTGCGCGACGGCACGCCCGCCACCGTGCTCATCGGCGGCGAGGCCGGGGTGGGCAAGTCCCGGCTGCTCAGCGAGTTCACCGCGGCCGAGCAGGGCGCGGGGACCCGGGTGCTGACCGGCGGCTGCCTGGAGCTCGGCTCGGAGGGACTGCCGTTCGCGCCGTTCACCGCGGTCCTCCGCGACCTGGTGCGGGAGCTGGGCCCCGACGGGCTGTCCGGGCTGCTGGCGGGCGGGACCATCCGCGAGCTGGCCCGGCTGCTGCCCGAGCTCGGCGTGCCGCTGGCCACCGGTGACGCGGGCGAGGCCCGGGCCCGGCTGTTCGAGCAGGTGCTGGTGCTGCTGGAGCGGCTGGCCGAGCCGGCCCCGGTCGTGCTGGCCATCGAGGACGCGCACTGGGCCGACCAGTCCAGCCGGGACCTGCTGGCGTTCCTGATCCGCAACCAGCGGGCGCTGGACGGCGTGCTGATCGTCGTCACCTACCGGTCTGATGAGCTGCACCGGACGCACCCGCTGCGGCCGCTCATCGCCGAGCTGGACCGGGTCGACTGGGTGCAGCGGATCGACCTGCCCCGGCTGACCCGGCGTGAAGCTGGCGAGCTGGCCACCTGGATCACCGGCCGGGTGCCCGACGCGACCTGGTCCGACCGGCTGTACCGGCGCACTGAGGGCAACCCGCTGTTCCTGGAGACCCTGCTGGCCAGCCACGACAGCGAGACCGGGGAGCTGCCCGACTCACTGCGGGACCTGGTGCTCATCGGCGTGCGCCGGCTGCCCGAGGAGTCCCAGGAGGTGCTGCGGATCGCCAGCACGGGCGGGCGCCGGATCGGGCACGCCTTGCTGGCCGCGGTGAGCGGACTGGACCCGGACCAGCTGAGCCGGGTACTGCGTCCCGCCGTCACCGCGAACACCCTGGTCACCGAGGCGGACGACTACGTGTTCCGGCACGCGCTGATCCGCGAGGCGGTGCACGACGACCTGCTGCCGGGCGAGCACGGCCGGCTGCACACAAGGTTCGCGGAGGCCATCGACGCCGACCACAGCCTGGTGCCGCCGCACCGGGCGCACATCGAGATGGCGCACCACTGGTACTCGGCCCACGACGTGACCTGGGCCCTGATCAGCGGCTGGCAGGCCGCGACCATGGCGTCCAAGGCGGTGGCGCACGCCGAGCGGCTGACCATGCTGGCCCGGGTGCTGGAGCTGTGGGACCAGGTGCCGGACGCGGCGACGAGGATCGGCGCCGATCACGCCCGGGTGCTGGAGGAGACGGTGGAGGCCGCCTTCGACGCTGGCGACGCCAGCCGTGGCCACGCCTTCGCCACCGCCGGGCTGAAGGAGCTCGACCCGGCGGTAGAGCCGGTACGGGTGGCCCTGCTGCTGAACCGGCGCTCCCACTTCAGCCATCAGCTCGGCCACGACAGCGCGGCCGACCTGGAGCGGGCGCTCGAGCTGGTGCCGGCCGAGCTGGACCCGGCGGCCCGGGTCCAGGTCCTGGTGTCCTGCGGCAAGCACGGCGGGCGGCACACGCCCCGGGATCGTGAGACGACCGAGCAGGCGCTGGTCCTGGCCCGGCAGATCGGCGATCAGGCCAGCGAGGCCAGTGCCCTGCAGTCGATCGGCTCCATCGCGGCCAGCCACAGCGGGATGGCCGAGATCGGCAGCGAGCCGCTGAACCTGGTGATCCAGGCCCGGTCCATCGCCACCGAGGCCAAGGCGTTCCGGTTGCTGCTGGCCATCGCGACCAACGAGTCACACCTGCTGGAGGGGGCCGGGGAGCACGAGGCCGCCGCCCAGGTCGCGCGCCAGGGGGTGGCCGACGCCCGGGAGTACGGCCTGGCCCGGACCACCGGGACGTTCCTGACCATCAACCACGCCGAGCCGCTGACCTCGCTCGGCCGGTGGGACGAGGCCCTGGAGGCCGTGGAGCGCGCGCTGGAGCTGGCGCCGCCGCCCATCCACCAGGCCTCGCTGAACGTGCTGGCCGGGCTGATCGCCGCGGCCCGCGGGGACGCGGCCGCGGCTGGCCGGTGGGCCGACGCGGCCCGGCCCACGTTCCGCACCGCGCGGTACAAGGACCAGCACCACCTGCCACTGGGCCAGCTGGAGATCGAGACCCGCATCGCCGCCGGGGACCCGGCCGGGGCCGTGGCCGCCACCCGGGACGTCCTTGACCGGCACGACGTGATCGGCAGCACGACCCGCTACGGCTGGCAGGTGCTGATCGCGGGCGCCCGGGCCTGCGTGCTGGCCCTGCGCCAGGCTGCCGCCACCCGGGACGAGACGCTGCTAGCCGACGCCATCGCCCTGCTGGACCGGCTGCGCGATTGCGCCGCCCCGTTCGGGGTCTACGGCCGGGTACAGGAAGGCCAGCGCCGTACGTTCACCGCGCTGGACCGGCAGGCCGCCTTCGAGCTGGCCGGTCCGGGTGGGACCCGGCCCGGGGCCAGCGCCAGCGCCGACGGCGGGCCGACGGCGCTGCGGGAGGCCTGGGACGAGGCCGCCGCGGCCTGGGAGACCGTCCGCCAGCCCTACCCGCAGGCCCAGGCCCTGACCGGTGCGGCCGCGGCCGCGCTGGCCGCCGGCGACCGCGAAGGCGCCGCCCTGCGCCTGCGCCGGGCCGCCACCCTGGCCGACGGTGTGGGGGCGGCCCCGCTCCGGGCCGAGATCGCCCGGCTGTTCCGCCACGCCCGTCCCGGCCCAGCCCCGGCCGAGGCCGGCGGCCCGGGGTCAACCGGCACCAGCGCCGCCACCGGCCCGGAGGCGGCCCAGCCGTTCGGCCTGACCGCGCGCGAGCTGGAGGTCCTGCAGCTGGTCGCGGCCGGGCGCAGCAACCGCGAGATCGCGGCCGAGCTGTTCATCTCGGCCAAGACGGCCAGCGTGCACGTGTCCAACATCTTGAGCAAGCTCAGCGTGGCCAGCCGGGGCGAGGCCGCCGCCACCGCCTACCAGTACGGCCTGGCCGGCGCCCGGCCCGAGCCCCAGGCCACCTCGGCCTGACCGGGGCTTCGGGCGGTCAGCCGTTCCCGTTGCCGTTGTCGACGGACTGGATCTCGTTCACGGTGACGGCGCGGGTCCAGTTCAGGCCGTTGAGGGTGGCACCCGGGACGGGCTGGCAGTTGGCCGGCGGCGGCCCGTCGACCACACCGGCGACCCAGCAGGCGCGCCAGGTCATGGTCGCGGTGACCTGCCAGGTGGCGGGCGAGGCGAACGTGGCGCCGCAGTCGGGCGTGGTGCCCGGGCCGGCGTTCCGGGCCGTCGCGGTGCCGATCTGGGCCGAGCCCAGGTAACCGCAGGCCGTGGTGGCCGGGGTGTACTGGCCGCCGCCGGTCGCGCTGACCCGGAGCTTGGACGGCACCCCCCAGACCGTGGCCCCGTTGGCCCCGAGCTGGGCCGTGACCGTGGTGTAGGGCATGCCGGTGGCCGGGTCGATCTCGTGCTGGCCGGCCAGCGCCACCCGCAGGTAGGTCGGCAGGTTGGTGAACGTACGCCCGCTGGCCGGGTTGAGCTGCATCTTCCCGGCCGTGGGCAGGGCCATCTTGGCCACCGCGAGCTGAGCCAGGGTGGCAGGCGGGATGTTGATCCCCGGCGGGGCGTTGCCCGGTGTCACCCAGGCGTACAGCGGCAGCTGCAGGCACTCCTGCTCACCGGCCGCCCCGGCCGCCGGGTTGACCGGCAGCTCGTACCAGGTGCCGGCGGGCGGCGGCGGGTTGGTGAGGAAGCCTTCCGCCTGCTTGACCGAGGCGTTGATACCGAAGTCGGTCGGCGCCTGCGTCGCGTCCTTGCCCCAGTCGCTGACGATGGCCTGGCTGCCGGTCGTGCCGTCACCGATCGGCTCCCACAGGCACGGCGGCGGGGTGATGTTCACGACCAGGTTGCTGGCTCCGGGCGAGTAGTTGGCCCCGCCGAACGTGACCATCTTCTCCAGCATGACCTCACACGAGTCACCGGTGGAGCAGCCCACGCTGGAGGTGCCGTTGGCGGCGCTGGCGGGCGCGGCGGTCAGCACCGGCCCGAGCAGTGTTGGTTTAATCAGGGCCGATCCGATCAGGGTCGCGACCAGCATCAGGGCGACGGCGAGGTGGCGTCTCACGGCTTGCACTCCTTGGCCCGCGGATAGTAGATGGCAGGCAGGTCCGAGACCACCTGCCAGTCGCCGCTGGAGTCCTTGGCCAGCTGGTCGGTGTAGCGGTAGTAGTGCTGGTCGGCCGAGGTGGTGTCCGGGACGACCTTCCCGGTGGCCCGGCTGGTGTTGGACGACTGCGCGTTGTCGAAGCACGCGGACACGTCCAGGTCGGCCGGCACCGTCGGGTCGGTGACCGCGGTCATGTCGAAGATCCTGATCGTCCCGACGAAGGACTCGCTGGTCACGTCGGCCTGGGACAAGGTGGCCTGGGCCTCGGTCTGCATGGTGGAGCTGACGTAGCTGGTCCAGGCCGTGTCCTGGCCACCGGTGTACTCGGCGTAGAGGAAGGCCAGCTCGTAGTTCTTGTCGGTCAGCACGGCCTGGGCCTGGCTGGCGCTGGACGGCGCCCAGGTCGTCAGGTCGATGTGCACGTTCTTGCCGAAGGCCGGCATGGTCACCGCGCCCGCCGCCGTACCGCCCGCGGCGGCGGAAGCCTGGCCCGCCATGCTGCCGGAGGGCTGGAACGTGCCGGACGAGCCGCCGCTGCTCTGGCTCCCGCAGGCGGCGACGCCACACAATCCCGACAGTGCTAGCCCAGACCCGGCCACACCCAGCAGTGTGGCCTTCCTCCGGCTCTTCCGCATCACGCCTCCCTTACCGTTCGGTGACACCTCAGTGCTGGCCCATCAGTGTTGGTCAATCAGTGTTGGCCAATCAGGCGGCCGACGTCCGCCAGGACGGCAGCAGCTCATCGATCAGGGCCTCGGTCTCCGGCGCCATCTGCGGCATGACCTCGTCCAGCTCGGCCCGGGCCGAGACCTCGCCGACCACCGCGCGCAGCACATGCTCCTGGCCGGTGGCGGACGCGCCGAGCAGCAGGCCGCGCCAGAGCATCTCGTCGTTGAAGGCCAGCCGCAGGCCGGCCCGGGCCGCCTCCATGGCGCCCTCGGCGTCCCCGCTCATCAGCCGCAGCGCGGACAGCCGGTGGGCGGCGTCGGCGATCATCGCGGTGGCCTCGTACTCGAAGCTGTCGGTGGCCAGCCAGCCGTACCGGTTCGGGTCCCGGCCGTCCAGGAGCTGGCCGCGGACCAGCGTGAGCGCCCGGTCCAGGGCGGCGGCTTCGGCGTCGGCGTGCCCGTCCTCGGCCGCGTTGGCGGCCTGGGCCAGCAGGGCCCGGAACACCAGCCAGTCCACCCGGACCTGGGAACCGAGCCGCAGCCTGCCGCCGGCGTCGGTGGTCAGGTTCGGCCGGCCCAGGTCGTCGGCGCCCAGCCAGGCCCGGACCCGGCCCAGCGCCGCGTCCTGCACCTCGGCCGGGGCCCCGCGGGGCCAGACCGCGCCCCCGAGCACGTTGGGGTGCACGCCGGCCGGGTGGGTGGCCAGGTACACGACCAGCTCGGTGGCCAACCCCTGGCGCTCGGCGTCCATCGGGCCCGGCGCGTCCACGGTGAGCGGGCCGAGCAGCCCGATCTCGACCGGCATCCGCGCGTCCGGGGCCAGCTGCCCGGCGGGCGCGCCGCCGGCGGCCGGGTCGGTCAGGTCGACGCCGGCGCCCGTGGTGGCCGACTGGAACAGCTCCACCACCGCCGCGTACTGGCTGGCGGGCAGCAGCTGGGCTTCCAGGTCGAAGCCGAGCACGTCGGCCTGCAGCCGCCCGGTGTCGGTGACCTCCCAGGTCCAGGTGGCGCCGCGGACGTCGCCGGCGATCACGAACCCCAGCGCGGTCCGGTGCCGCGTCCGGGCCAGCGCCAGCAGGCGTTCCCGCTGGGTCGGGGTGGGCGGCACGGCCATGATCAGGTAGTGCGGGGCCCAGGCCTGCGCGTCACCGCCGCGCGACCGGCCGGTGAGCACCGAATCGGCACCGGAGGTGGCCAGCGCCTGCTCGAGCTGGCCGGCCCGCTCCTCCAGGCCGGGCAGCGCCTCGTCCAGGCTGTCCACCGCGGTGACCCGGTCCGGCGCGATCATGGCCAGCTCGGCCCCGAAGCCGACCAGGGTGATCCGCATCTGGTCGGACCAGCGGTTGGTGGCCAGCTCGACGGCCAGCGCGGCCAGGGCGGCCTGCACCGGCCGGTGCGGCCCGCGCACCGCGATCAGCCCGTGCGCGACCTCCAGGTCGACCAGGATCCGGCCGGTCTCGTTGGTGCCGATCGACACCAGGCCGGGATAGGGGGCCAGCGCACCGCCGGAGTCGGCTCCAGGGCCGGCGCCGAGGCCAACCCCAGCGGGGTCCAGTTCGAGCCGGCTGACCAGCCCGACCGGCAGCCGCCAGACCGCGCCGCCGTCGGCCGCGGTCCACGGCTCCGGCGGGTACGGGTCGGCCGGGGCCACCCACAGGTCCAGGTTGTCCGCCCCGATGTGGGCCGCGAACACCGTGGGCAGCGGCCGCCCCGTCGCGGCCAGGGACTGGGCCAGGTGCCGGAGCCCGACGTCGAGCAGCCGGACCGAGGCCTCGTCGGCGCCGATCCGCAGCGCGCTCTCGGCCACCGCCGCGTCCCCCTCCGGGGCCGCGATCCGCTGCCCGAACGCTCGCCGCCACAGCTGTTCCCGCCGCCGCCGGCCCAGCGCGGCCAGCACCCCCGCGGCCAGCAGCGACGCCGCCGACAGCTCGTAGGGGAAGGAGAGCGACCCGCCGGTGCCCGGTTCCGGGGCGGCTTGTGCTCCCCCACCAGTTTTAATGAAGCTCCCATTCCCGGACGGCGCACCCGCCCCGGAGCTACCCGTGGCCGGACCGCCGGTGCCGCCGGTTCCGCCCGGCGCCTCGGACCCCATCGCGGTGGAGGCGGCGGCCGATCCGGAACCGGCGGTCGCGCCGGCCGCGCTGAAGCCGGGCCCACCCGTGGTGCCGTGGCCCGTGGCGCCGGTGCCCGGGTCCTGGCTGGTGACGACCTCGATGCCGGGGCCGCTGGCGTCCCGCGGCATGTGCAGCACCCAGCCGGGCCGGATCAGGCTGGCGATGGTCAGCTTGCTGCCGTCCGGCTGGACCCGGTCCCGGTTCAGCTCGTAGATCTCGGCGTACCGGCGGCCGTCACCGAGATGGTTCTGCGCGATCTCCCACAGGCTCTCGTGGTAGCGGCCGGTGGGCGGCTTGACCACGTAGATCTTGTCGGCCTGGGGGGCCTGGGCCACGGCCGGCGCCCGGACCTGCTGCGGCGGGGCCGCCGGGCCCCCGGCCGGCTGGCCGCCGCGTGCGCCCGGCGCGACCGAGGAGACGGTGTGGCTGGCCCGGGGCGGGCCGGCGTGGGTCAGGGCAGGCGACAGCGCGGAGGCGGCGGTGAACAGCAGCAGCGCCGCCGTGACCAGGCGGTGCGCGGCGGACTGGGTGGCGCCGGCCAGCGGGACCCGGGACGGCACCCCGGAGTTGCGGGCCGCGGCCCGGATCTCGACGACCACGCACCACACCAGCTGCAGCCAGGCCAGCCAGATCACGATCGACAGCACCCGCAGGATCGACGGGATGCCGAGCTGGTGGGTGAGCACGGACACGCCCAGCGTGCCGTGCGGCCACGGCAGCCCGATCACGCCGACCAGCGCGATCGGCACGCCGACGGTCAGCGCGGCCAGGGCCACGACGGCCGCCAGGCCGATCAGCACGTCCCCGGCGGTCCGGTGCGGGACGTGCACGGGCTGCCTCAGCCCCGGAATCGGCGGTGCCATCAGCACCCTCCTTGCTGGACTGCGTTACCGCATTCGGTCGTGGCGGTGCCGGTGGCGGTCTCGGTGAACGTGCCGAGGATGCCGCCGCCGATCAGGGGCCGGGTCGTCACCTGGACGGTGATCGCGGCCTGGGTGGCGCTGGACTTCTGGCCCGGGCAGGCCGACATCGTCACCGTGGTCCCGGCCAGCCCGGCGCCGTACTTCTGCACCACCTGCTGGGCGTAGCCGCAGGCGCTGCCCCAGTCGATGGGGAGCGCGTTGCCGGACAGGGTGGCCGAGCGCAGCGTGGCCGGGCTGATGTCGTCCGCGGCGGCCCGAGCGGCCTGGCCGGCGATGTCGGCCGCCCGCTCGCGGGCGTTCATGGCGTTCCCGCCGTCGACGATGAGCGCGAGCAGGAAGATGACCGCGACCGCGAACACCACCGTGAACACGGCCACCGAGCCTTGGTCACCGGAGCGGCTGGTGTGGCGCATGGGGCTGGTGGGGCTGGGGCTGGGGCGGCCGGCGGCGGGGCTGGTGGGGCCACCGAAGTGGGTGGGGCTGGAGCGGCGCTGGAGGCGGGTGAGGCTGGGGACTGGGACTGGGGTGGCGGGGCGGGGTCATTGGCAGTTTGCTCCCCGGCACATGAAGGGGTCCAGGGGGGCGACGGCGGTGGCGGTGACCGGGGTGGCGGCCCGGAAGCCGAGCAGGGTGAACGGGGACATGTTCACGTTGCAGCTGACCCGGACCGTGACCGCGGTCCCCTGGGCCACGGCGACGGTGTCCGGGAAGCCGGTCACCGCGACCGCGACCGTGCCGCCGTCGCACCAGCCCGAGCTGGCCAGGTCGGCCCCGGCGGCCTGCTGGGCCAGGCTGTCCGCGTCGCCCGCGGTCCGGCCCACGGAGGCGGCCCGCGCGGCGTCGCGGGCGGCCCCGTCCAGGGCGCCGTGCGACTCGACCCAGCGGCCGCCCGCCCCGACCAGCAGCAGCAACAGGGCCAGCGCGGGCGCGATGATGACCAGCTCGACCGACATCGAGCCCCGGTCACCACAGTGTCGTCCGATGCTGGGCCGTCTGATGCTGGGCCGGATGCTGGGCCGTCTGATGCTGGAGGGGCGCCTCATCCGCACCGTCCGCCCCCGGCGGCCGGGCGGAAGCACTCCACCGGGCCGCCCGCCGTCTCGGTCACCGTCCACTTCAGGTGGAAGAAGTTGAACACCGAGTACCCCAGCGGGCCCTGGACCGTGACGTAGACCTGGTTGGCCGGGTTGCCGTGCGCGTCCGCCTTCAGGCTGCCGAGCAGCCGGGTGTTGAGCGAATCGAAGTAGTCCGACGAGGCCTGCTGGGCCAGCCCCTGCCAGTTCCCGTTGGTGGCCGCGTCCTCGCGGGCCACCTGGGCGCCGGCCTGGGCCGAAGCCAGCGCGGCCTGGCGGGCGTTGAACCAGAGCGCGAACTGCACGATCAGCATGATGATCATGAGGAACCCGGGGGCCAGCACGGCCAGTTCGACCACGTTGGACCCCCGGTCGTCCCGCCGCAGCCCAGCCCAGACCGACCGGGCCCAGGCCGGGACCGGTGGGCGGGGGCGGCGTTGGTTCATGGCGGGATCGGCCAGCCCTCAGCCGTGGATCTGGGAGCTCTGGTCCTGGACAAAGATCCTGATCACCGCGAGCAGTCCGACCGCGACGGCCAGAATGACGGCGGTGATGATGGCCAGTTCGACCGCGGACGCACCGGCGTCGCCGCGTTCCCGGGCCTGGGCGAAACGCGCCCGGTGCGTACCGAGCAGCGCGCCCAGGTAGGCCCGCAGCGCGGTGGTGTAGTGGTTCATGGCAATCTCCTCAAGCTGCTTACCGCAGTGACTTCTTTAAATGGGGTCAGGCGCCCAAGAGCACTCCAACAACGGGGAACACAAGAAACACCAGAAACCCCGCGACAAGAAACATCTGGGCCACCAGCATCGACTGTGATCGCTCACCGGCCTGGCCCTCCAGGTCGGCCAGCTCACGGCGGCGCAGGCTGACCGCGCGGGCGGTCAGCGACTCCCGGACCTTGGCCCCGTCCTCGGCCACCAGGCTCAGCGCGGCGGCCAGGTCACGCAGCTCATCGACCCGGATCTCCTCCCCCAGCGCCCCCAGCGCCTGCCACGGGGTCTGGCCGGTGATCCGGGCGTTGGCCAGCGCGTCGCGGATCCGCCACATGGACCAGCCACCGCCGATCTCGCTCGCGGCCATCAGAGCCTCGGGCACGCCACGGCCGCCGGCCAGGTTCATCCCGACCAGGTCCAGGAACGCGCCCACCGCGTGCCGGAAATCCTTTCGCCGCTGATCGGCCTTCTGCTTGACCTCGACGTAGGGAAAGACCGAGAAAACAATGGCCAGAACCAGCCCCAGCCAGATCGGGATGACAAAGGAAATATGCACGCCGATAACGCTGAGCAATAGCAGCAGAATGGGCCCGATCAGAAAGCCGAATACCCCCAGCAATACCGAGGTGGCGAGGAAATTCTCAAATGATTTGTCGGCCAGGGCCAGGTCGTTGCGCAAGGCCGGGAATTCCCAGCCCTGCTCGGCACAGAACGCGGCCAGGCCCGCGCCGAGCTTGCGGGAGAACTCGCTCTCCGACGCCCCGGCCGGGCGGGCCTGCCGCACCGCCGGGGCCGGGCGGCTGTCGAACGCGGCCAGCTGGCGGGCCAGGCTCACCCGGCGCGGCAGTAGCGCCACCACGAGCAGGAACAGGCCGCCCCCCAGCACCGCCCCGGCAATCACCCCGGCGGTCACGAGCCACCTCCGCGCCAGGCGGCCACGGTCTCCGGCGCGCTGACCGCCGCGCCGGTGGTCAGCGGCTCGGACAGCAGCCGCTCCGGGGAGTCGAACCGGGCCAGCTTGCGCATCCAGAAGAAGCCCGCGGCGTAGAAGCCGGCCACCACGACCAGCACGACCTGGCCGAGCGGCTGGTCGTAGACCTTGACGTAGCCGTGGTTGAACACCGCCATCGCCAGCGCGACCCCGATGGCCACCAGCACCACGATCTGCACGCTGCGGCGGGTCGACCGGCGCTCGGCGTTGATCTTGCGGCGCATGTCCAGCTCCTCGCGGACCGAGGTGGACAGCCCGCCGAGCAGGTCACGCAGGCCGGGCCCGCGCAGCCGGGAGTTGATGATGAGCGCGGCGATGATCAGGTCGGCGCCGGGGTCGTCCAGATCGTCGGCGAACCGGCGCAGCGCGTCCGGCATCGGCATCCGGGTGTGCAGCCGGTCCACCAGCCGGGTCAGCGGCTCATGCAGCGACGGCGCCGCCGCCCGCAGCGAGGACGGGATGGCCTGCTCCAGGCCGACCGCACCCGCGATCGTGTCCCGCAGCGACTCGGTCCAGGAGGCCAGGCCCTCGAGCCGGGCGATGGCCCGGCGCTCGGAGCTGGCCCCGCCCAGCGACCGCCAGCCCAGCGCGAGCAGCGCGACCCCGACCCCGGCCACCAGCCAGTGGGTGAACAGCAGGGTCAGCGCGCCCAGCACCAGCGCGGCGGCGCCGCGCACCCCAGCCAGATCCCGCAGGGCCTGCTCCAGCTTCCGCGACCGCGGGCTCGGCGGCCGGGCCGGCAACCCCCGGATCGCGACCACCAGCAGGAAGATGCCACCGCCGGCCACCGCGCCGGCCACGATGCCGAGCAGCGGGAACATCCCGGAGCCACTCATACCCAGCTCCGGGCGGCCGGGTCATAGCCGTAGGGCAGCAGGTCCTGCAGGCACGAGACCGGCGCGTGCGGGACCGCGGTCCCGTCCGGCCCGGGCGCGAACACCTCGCTGGACAGCACCCGGCCGTCCACCCCGGTGACCTCGCGGACGCTGTTGACGAACCGGCGCAGCCGGCCGCCGCTGGTGTACTCGTTGCGCTTCTCGATGAACACCACGAAGTCGATGGCGCCGGAGATGAGCATGTGCGTCGCCTCCACCGGGAGCCGTTCGGTGGCCTGGATCGCGTAGGTCGAGATGCGGTTGAACACCTCGAGCGAGGAGTTGGCGTGGATGGTGGACAGCGATCCGTCGTTGCCCTGCGTCATCGCGTTGAGCATGGTGACGATCTCGTCGCCCAGCACCTCGCCCACGATGACCCGGCTCGGGTTCATCCGCAGGCTGCGGCGGACCAGCTCGGCCAGGGTGATGGCGCCGTGGCCCTCCATGTTGGGCAGCCGTTCCTCGAACGCGACCACGTTGGGGTGCAGCTCGGGGAAGTGGTCCAGGCCCAGCTCCAGGGCCCGCTCCACGGTGATGAGCCGCTCGGTGACCGGGATCTGGTTGGCCAGCGCGCGCAGCAGCGTCGTCTTGCCCGCGTTGGTGGCCCCGGCGATCATGATGTTCTTCCTGGCCGCGACCGCGGCGGCCAGGAACGACCCGACGTCCGGGCTGATCGTGCCGTTGCCGACCAGGTCGGCCAGGAAGACCTTGCCCATCCGGGCGCGCCGGATGGAGATGGCCGGCCGCAAGGTCACGTCCATCACCGCGGACAGCCGGGAGCCGTCCGGCAGCCGCAGGTCCAGCTGCGGGTTGGCGGTGTCGAACGGCCGGCTGGACAGGCCGGAGTAGGCCGCCAGCACCTGGATCAGCTCGACCAGTTCCTCGTCGCTCTCGGCTACCGGCTGGGCCATCACCTCGCGCCCGTCGGCGTAGCCGATGAACACCCGGTCGCAGCCGTTGATGTCGATGTTCTCGATCTGCTGGTCCTCCAGCAGCGGCTGCAGCCGGCCCACGCCGAACAGCGCGGCGTGGATGGCCTGCGCCAGTTCCTCCTCGTCCTGGGCGTTGAGCGGCGGCAGGCCCGCGGTGATCTCACCCCGGGCGTACTCCTCCAGCACCTGGGAGATGATCGCCCGGGCGAACTGCCGTTCGTCCTCGCCGGACATGGGGGCGATGCCGGTGGCCGAGTCCAGGCGGCGCTGCTCGGCCAGCTGGTCCCCGACCTCGCCGCGCAGCCGCTTGACGACGCTATGGTCCATCGTGCGTCACCGCCCCGGCTGATCCCGCGTGGCTGACCGGCGGGTAGCCGCGGGTCGCCCGGCTGGCCGGGGACACGGTGGGCTGACGGGCGGGGGGCTCAGCCGGGGGCCCAGCGTCCGGGGCCAGGACCGCGCTGTGGCGGCCACCGGGCTGCGGCTGCGGCACCTGCAGGGCGGACGGGGCCGCGGGCAGCCGGGAGACCAGGCCCTCGGCGATGTCCCGGGCCGTCCGGATCAGCAGCGACTTGTCCAGCTTGCCGCCCCATTCGCCGCGCAGCAGCTCGGCCCCCTTGGGGTCGTCGGCCAGCCCGCCCACCACCCGGGCCGGGGCCGAGACCTGGCCCAGGGCCTCGCCGACCTCCGCCAGCGAGGTCCGGAAGTGCCGGTAGTCGCCGATCACCACCACGTCGGACTGCAGGCCCGGGCGGTTGCGCTTGCGCAGGCCGGCCGCAATGGTGGCGGCCCGGTCCCGCAACCGGACCACCTCGCCCAGGCTGGCCCGGGTGACCAGGACGATCAGCGACGCCTCGGCCAGCAGGTCGTAGTGCGGGCCATCCACGCCCAGCCGGCCGCAGTCGGCGATCACGTCGGCCTGGGCGTTGCCGGCCAGCACCCGCCCGACCGGGCCCCACAGCAGGTTCAGCCCGGCACCCTGGTCGGCGTTGGTCACGCCGGCCAGCACGTCCAGGCCGCCGTTCAGCTTCTGCACGTGCTCCCAGGTCTGCTGGGGCTGCAGGCCGCGGCGGGCCGCGACGGCCAGGCTCAGCAGCCCGCGGCGCTGGTCCAGGCGGCCACCGTCCGCGGCCGGGAGCCGGTAGACGAGGTCGCCGCCGGCTGGGTCGCACTCGGCCAGCAGCACGGGCCGGGGCCAGACCGCGGCCAGCGAGAGCGCGGTGGTGGTGACGCCCGGCGCGCCCTTGTCGGCGGCGACGGCGATCAGCGCCATCTCTGACCCCGCCTAACCCGCTGCGCCGGTCGAGCCGCCAGTCGCCGAACTGGGGCCGCTGGGCAGGAAGCTGCCCGGGGCCACCGCGACGGACAGGATGCCGTTGGAGGCGTTGCAGGCCACCCCGCCCGCCGTGGCCGGGTTGACGGCGACCTCGACGTCTGCGACCGCGCTGCTGGAGGAGGACGACGGCGCGGCAACCCCGAGCACCACCGCGTCACCCGACAGCAGCGAGCCGGGCGCGCCCGGGCAGGCCTCGCTGGCGTCGCTGACCTCATAGATGTTGATCCGGTCGCCCACGGTCAGCCCAGACGGCAGCTGGCCGTCCTTGAGCGCCAGCCCCATCACGGTCTTGCCGTTGGTCAAGGTGTTGGTGCGGACGGCCATGTTGGAGGTCAGCAGCGTGCCCGGCGGGATCGCGGTGGCGGCGAAGAAGCGGGATACCTGGCTGGCCTGCGACCAGGGCACGTAGTGCAGGCCGGTGTTGGCCGGGACCTGGACCTGCTCCATGGCGCTCTGCGGGATCTGCTGGCCCTGGCCGATCTCCTTGGTGATCTGGATGGCGTCGACCCGCTTGCCGCTCTGCAGCATCAGGTACCCGGCCGCCAGCGCGCCGCCCAGGATCAGCACCACGGCCAGCGCGGCCAGCGCCGGCTTGCGCTCGCGGGGCGCGCCCGGGAGCTTGCGGGCGGACGGTGAGGTGGGCTGAGCCCAGTCCCCCTGCGGCTCTCCATTGGGCGCCAGCCCGCGGTGCATGGTGGTACCACGATCACTGGACATCGGCTCAGTGTCTCCCTGCCTACAGCACGTATTCGATGGCGCACCACGACAACGCTGTTCACGTGTGCAGCGGAGCGAATGTATCGCAGCAAATGCCGCCATTGCGCACCATTTGACCAACCTGATGACACATTCGACCTGATCATGACCGTGCCGCGACGGCCGGTGACCATCTACCTATACGGACACCACGGCCAGACGGTTCATTCTTCAAGTTGATCGGCGCAACAATACGGTCAATTCGTGCACTTATCCCATTGAATTGCTTGCGGCACATCTCGGGCCGGTGCCATGCTCGCCGGGTGAACCGCCAGGCGTAGCCGTTCGTGGTCGCCTGTGAGATCCGAAACCCTCCGAGAAGGGATCCCGCTCGTGCCAAACGTCAACGTCACGTACGCCGAGATGCAGGGCGCCGCCACCCAGCTGACCTCGGGTGAGCACCAGATCAAGGGCGACCTGACCAAGCTGCAGGCCATGATCAACCAGCTCGTGCAGGGCGGCTACGTGACCGACACCTCGAGCAAGCAGTTCGAGCAGTCCTACACCGAGTTCACCCAGGGCGCGAACAAGATGATGGAAGGCCTCAACGGCATGGCCCAGTACCTCAACGCCGCGGCCAAGGCCTTCCACGAGACCGACACCCAGCTGGCGGCGGCGCTCAAGAAGTGACACCGGGGCCTGACGGGCCGGGTGGGCGGAGCTAACCGAGTCCAGCGGGAGGACGACGATGCGGCTCGCGCTGACGGTCGTGTCCCCAGCGGCGCGCCAGCAGGCCGATGTGCTGCTGGAAGCGGACCCGGCCACCCCGGTGGCCGAGGTCGCCGGGCAGCTGGGCCGCCTGCTCCAGGCCGGGCCGGTCCCGGCCGCCCCGCCGCCGGGCGTGCTGGCGTTCCCCGGTCCCCGGCTCGCCCCGGGTGAGCCGGCCAGCGTCAGCCTGTTCGTAGACCAGCGGCTGGTCCCGCCGGACCAGCCGCTGGACGAGTCGCCCATCCGGCAGGGCAGCGTGGTCAGCCTGGGCAGCCCGGCGGGCAGCCTGGCGCCCGAGCCGCACGGGGTGGTGGAGATCCAGGTCGCCGGCGGCCCGGCGGCCGGCGGCGTGCACCGGCTCACGCTGGGTGAAGCCGACATCGGCGGGGCCGAGCCCGCGCACATCGCGATCGCCGACCCGCAGGTACCGGACCTGGCCCTGCGGATCAGCGTCGACCACCGCGGGATGTGCACGGTCGCGCCGTACGAAGGCGTGACCGCCGAGCTGGACCGCGAGCCGCTGACCGGCCCGGTGCCCTGGTCACCGGGCCAGCTGATCAGTGTGGGCCGCACGCTGCTCGGCCTGGCCCCGTACGAGGCGCCGGACGCGGCGCTGCACCCGTCCGAGGATGGGGCCGGGGTTGACTTCAACCGGCCGCCGCGGTTGCTGCCCCCGCAGCGTCCCACCCGGTTCTCGCTGCCCCGGGCGCCCGGCCGCCCGGACCGGCGGCCGATGCCGATCCTGATGGCCGTGCTGCCGGTGGTGGCGGGCGTGGCCATGGCCGTGTTCCTGCACGAGATCTACCTGCTGGCCATGTGCGTGCTCAGCCCGGTCATGCTGATCGGCAGCACGGTCAGCGAACGGCGTCACGGCCGCCGGTCGCACGCGGACGAGCTGGCCTCTTACGCCGAGCACAAGGCCCGGATCGAGGCCGACGCGCAGGCGGCGCTGGCGGCCGAACGGGTGCAGCGGCGCAGTGACTGTCCCGACCCGGCGGTGGTGCTCACCATCGCCTCCGGCCCGCGGCGGCGGCTGTGGGAGCGGCGCCGGACCGACCCCGACTACCTGCTGCTGCGGGTGGGCACGGCCGACCTGCCCTCGGCGGTGGAGCTGGCCGACCCGGCCCAGGACGAGCACCGCCGGACCGTGATCTGGGAGGTGCCGGACGCGCCGGTCGCGGTGCCGCTGCGGGACCGCGGCGTGCTCGGCGTGGCCGGGCCCGGTGACGCCCCGCGCAGCGTGGGCCGCTGGCTGATCGCCCAGGCCGCGACCCTGCACAGCCCGAACGACCTGCAGATCTGCGTGCTGACCGACTCCTCCGGCCGGTCGGCCTGGGAGTGGGTCAAGTGGCTGCCGCACTGCCGCCCGGGCGACGGCCGCTCGGTCGCCCTGATCGGGAACGACGCCGAGACGGTGGCGGCCCGGATCGCCGAGCTGCAGGCCATCATGGCCGGCCGGCAGCGGGCCCAGCGCGACTCCGGTATGGACCAGGTCTCGTTCCGGCAGGACATCGTGGTCGTCTTCGACGGGTCGCGGAAGCTGCGCATGCTGCCGGGGGCGGTGCAGATCCTCCGCGAGGGCCCGCAGGTCGGGGTGTACGCGATCTGCCTGGACGCGGACGAGCGGCTGCTGCCCGCGGAGTGCCACGCGGTGACCACGGCCGAGCCCGGCGGGCTGCGGGTCCGGCAGATGAGTGAGGACACCGTGGCCGGGGTGCGGCCCGACCTGGTCGGGGTGGCCTGGTGCGCCCGGCTGGCCCGCGGCATGGCCCCGGTCCGCGACGTCAGCGACAGCGACGACGGGGCGGGCCTGCCGGACGCCTGCCGGCTGCTGGACGTGCTCGGCCTGGAGCCGCCGGAGCCGAGCCCGATCGTGGCGGGCTGGAACGCCGGCGGGCGGTCCACGCTGGCCGTGATCGGCGAGTCCTACGACGGGCCGTTCGGCATCGACCTGAGCCGCGACGGCCCGCACGGCCTGATCGCCGGGACCACGGGTTCGGGCAAGTCGGAGCTGCTGCAGACGCTGGTCGCCTCGCTTGGCCGTGGCCAACCGCCCGGAAGCCATGACGTTCGTGCTGGTCGACTACAAGGGCGGCAGCGCGTTCAAGGACTGCGTCCAGCTCCCGCACACCGTGGGCATGGTCACCGACCTGGACGCGCACCTGGTCGAGCGGGCCCTGGTCTCGCTGTCGGCGGAGCTGACCCGGCGCGAGCACATCCTGGCCGCGGCCGACGCCAAGGACATCGAGGATTACACGTCCAGCCAGGCTCGGGTGGGCCGGCCCAGCCGGCTGGAGCCGCTGCCCCGGCTGCTGATCGTCATCGACGAGTTCGCCTCCATGGTCCGGGACCTGCCCGACTTCGTGGCCGGCCTGGTCAACATCGCCCAGCGGGGCCGTTCGCTCGGCATCCACCTGATCCTGGCCACCCAGCGGCCCACCGGTGCCGTCTCGGCCGACATCCGGGCCAACACCAACCTGCGGATCGCGCTGCGGGTCACCGACGCCAACGAGTCGGCCGACGTGATCGAGGCGCCGGAGGCGGCCCACATCTCCCCGTCCACCCCGGGCCGCGGCTACGTCCGGCTCGGGCACGCGTCGCTGGTGCCGTTCCAGGCCGGCCGGGTCGGCGGCCGCCGGCCCGGCACCAGCCGCGGCGCCGGGGAGCGGCCCTGGCTGGCCCGGGTCGACTGGACCGGAGCCGGGCGGCCCGAGCCGCAGCGGCCGTCGCTCGCGCGGCCAGGAAGAAGAGATCACCGACCTCAAGGTGCTGGTCCAGGCGATCAGGGCCGCGGCCCGCGAGCTGCGGATCCGGCCCCAGCACAGCCCGTGGCTGCCCGCGCTGCCGGAGACGCTGCTGCTGGCTGACATCGCGGCCGAGAGCGCCGGGGCGACGCCAGGGGGAAGGCCGGCGCGACGGCCACCGTGGGGCGGCTGGCGCCGATTCCCGTACGGGATCGACGACCTGCCCGCCGTCCAGGAGCAACGGGCGGCGGTGATCGAGCTGGAAGAGTTCGGGCACCTGATGGCCGCGGGTGGGCCGCGCAGCGGGCGGTCACAGCTGTTGCGCACCATCGCCACCTCCGCCGCGGGCGCCAACACCGCGGCCGACCTGCACCTGTACGGCATCGACTGCGGCAACGGGGCGCTGCTCCCGCTGGCCGCCCTGCCGCACTGCGGTGCGGTGGTGACCAGAAACCAGACCGAGCGCGCGGTCCGCCTGATCACCCGGCTCGGGGACGAGGTCAGCCGGCGGCAGGACCTGCTGGCCGAGGGTGGGTTCGCCGGCATCGGCGAGCAGCGCGACGCGGCCGGGCCCGGGGCCGGTCTGCCCCACATCCTGGTCTTGCTGGACCGGTGGGAAGGGTTCACCACCTCACTGGGCGAGCTGGGCGGCGGCCGGCTGACCGACATCATCACCAAGATCCTCGGCGAAGGCGCCAGCGCGGGCGTGCACCTGGTCATGACCGGTGACCGATCGCTGATCGCGGGCCGGATCGCCTCGATGACCGAGGACAAGCTGGCCTTCCGGCTGCCCGACCGGGACGACTACGCCATGATCGGGCTGCGGCCACGGGACATGCCCGACCACGTGCCGTCCGGGCGGGGATTCCGGAACGGCTCCGGCCTGGAGACCCAGGTCGCGCTGCTGGCCGCGGACTCGTCCGGGCCCGGGCAGGCGGCCGCGATCGCCACCGCCGCCGCCGCGGCCCAGCGCCGGGACCAGGCCGTCCCGGCCGCGCGCCGGCCGTTCCGGGTCGACGTGCTGCCCGCGCGGATCAGCTTCGACGAGGCCTGGCCGCTGCGCCCGGGGGGCTCGGCCGGGCTCAACGGGCTCAGTGGGCTCGACGGGTCCGTTGTGGGCCATGGTCGGCGTGGGCGGGGACGAGCTCACCGCGGTCGGCCCGGACCTGGCCGACGGCGTGCCGGTGTTCATCACGGCCGGGCCGGCCAAGTCGGGCCGCAGCACGATCCTGGCCACCATGGCCCGCTCCCTCCTGGCGGCCGGCACCCAGCTGGTGCTGGTCACGCCGCGGCCGTCCCCGCTGCGGGCGCTGGAGACCCAGCCCGGGGTGGTGGCCGCGTTCGAGGGACCAGAGCTGGGCGCGGCCGAGTTCGCCGCGGCGGTGGGCTCGTTCACCGGCCCCGGCGTGGTCATCATCGACGACGCGGAACGGCACCGCGACTGCGAGGCCGAAGCCGAGCTGAGCAAGCTGATCAGCTTCGGCGCCGACCAGAATCAGGGCCTGATCATCGCGGGCGACCCCGAGGCGCTCAGCATGGGTTTCGGCGGCTGGCACGTGGAAGCCCGGCGGGCCCGGCGCGGCGCCCTGATCGCCCCGCAGACCCTGCCCGAAGGCGACCTGATCGGCGTGCGGCTGTCGCACAGCATGACCGGCGAGACCCCCAAGCCGGGCCGGGCCCTGCTCAACGTGGGCGACGGGACGCTCATCACCGTGACCGTCCCCGCAGGCGAGTGACCGGGTGACGCGGGCCCCTATTAAATAAAATCAATCCCGGCCGGGACGGGACGGCTTGCGGGTCGCGGCGGCCCGCGCCGCCTGCTCCTGCCGGGCCACCCGCGCCTGCGCCACCGCGCGGTTCCGGAACTGGACCGAGAAGTAGAAGCTGGCCATCCCGCCCAGCAGCATCAGGACCAGCAGCACGATGCCCACCACCCGGGCGTGCAGGGCGAACGCCACCACCGCGCCGACCAGCATGACGAACGCGGCCCCCAGCACGAGCTGGCTCCGCCGGTACAGACCGGCCGTGCCCTGGTCCGCCTGGTCTGTCTGGCCCGGCTGGCCTTTCTGGCCCGGGATCAGTCCTGCCATGGTGCCCTCCGTTGCTGCGCCGCGCGGGTGGTGGCCTTGAGGCGGCCCGTCTCCCGCGCGACGAGAGCGAAGTAGATCACGCCGCACGCCACCATGGCCAGCAGGAACAGCGCACCGACCACGATGGGGGCGTTGAACCCGAACGATGCGATCGCTGCCGCCAGCATGACAAAACCGATCCCGATGACGACGTACGCGCTGCGCAGGTTCACAGCGGCTCGACCGAGATGTTGCGGACCAGCTCGTCGAGGTCCGGCATCGCGGCCTGGAGCCGGCTCAGGTCACCGCAGGCGGTGAACACGCGCAGGTCGGTCTCCAGCTCCTCCACCCGCCAGGCGTAGTTGACCACTCCGGTCAACTCATTTCCTTTAGCGAAGCGCTGCAGGTACTGGGACTTCAGCCCGGTACCGAGCTGCTCGGTGGTCACCGGCTCGACCAGCGGGGTCTCCACCGCCTCAGGCTCTTCGGCGTGCACCAGCTCGCGCAGCTGGGTCTCGCGGTCGTTGACGGCCTGCCACACGGCCACGCACACGGGCAGCGGGGCCACGTCCACGTTGGGCAGGTGGATCACCACGCTGTGGCACGGCTGGCTGGCGTAGATGCCCTGCTGCAGCTCGAGCAGGGCCTTCTCCAGTCCTGCGACCTGGCGCTTGCCGTGCTTGAAGCCGGACGCCTCCCACCACAGGCTGGCGAAGCCCTGGGCCCACTCCTCGCGGGTCATCGGCCCGTTGAAGGTCTCCGGGCACGGGATCCAGATTGTCTTGTCGTAGGCAATCTTGGGCCATCCCTTCTTGCTGGTCAGAGCCCAGATCTCTGGATCAGGCACTGGATGGCTCCTTTCGTGCGCCGTTCTGCGCGCTGCCCCCGGTCACACGGTAGCCCAGCGGAACGTGGACATCATCGCGTCGAACAACTGCACCAGCATCCGGGCGACCTGGTCGTCCGGGTCGCCCGCGCCCAGGGTGGAGAACGCGAACAGCAGCCAGCGGCCCCCATCGCCGGGAATCGGCACCGCGTAGTCGACCCGGCGGGACCCGTACTCGATGCCCTGGTCCGGGTCCGGGCCGGCCGTGTGCTCGCTGCGGGCGCCGGCCACCCCGTCCACGGTTACCGCCGTGCCGTCGGTGTCCTCGTTCACCAGGTAGCTGACGATCTGCCCGGGCTCGGTGACGTCGGCGGTGGGGATCGCGCCCTCGGACACCACGAACGAGGCCGGCACCGGCAGGCCGTTGCGCAGCTGGACCGGCAGGTAGAGGTCGATGGCGCCGTTCTTGCGGGCCTGGGCGGCGGCCCGGCGGAGCTTGCCCTCGATCTCGGCCCGGTAAGGGGCCAGCTTGTCCCGGGGCAGGTCCGGCGGCAGTTCCCGGAACTTCGCGTCCAGGATGGACTTGATCGCGTCGTCGGCCCCCTGCCGGGCCGGGATGCGCTCCCACCCGGGCGGCAGCACCAGCGTGTAGCCGGCCGGCCCGGCTACCACGAGCCGGCTACCACGAGCCGGAGGTGAGGCTGAACGACGGGATCGGGGGCGTCCCGGTGACCAGGTGGGCCAGCTGGTCGATCTGGGCGGTGCTGAAGCCGCCGTCCATCGTGGTGCCGTCCTCGGCCTTGTCGAACGCGGAGCTGAGCGGGTTGTCGGGCAGGTGCAGGCTGAGCGGGACCGGGCCGATGTGGACCGGGTCGCCGGACGGGCCGTCGATCTCCAGCCCGCCCAGCAGCGGCGCCCCGACGCCGGCGGTGAAGGACGTGCCCGCGTTGACGCCCAGGATCGCGGTCAGGTTCTTGCCCGCGGCCAGGTTGCTCACGAACGTGCTGTTCCCGGCCCAGCGCTGGGCCGCGCCCATCAGCGTGCGCAGGTTGTCCACGTCCTCGGACGTGCCGCCGAGCTTGAGCGCGACCCGGGTCATCACCGGCAGATCGCCCTCGAACTTGGCCAGCTCGGGCGCGTACTTGGGGATCACGTCGGCGGTGTACTTGGCCATGATCTTGGCCTTGGAAGCGTCGTTGAACACACCCTCAGCCTTGCTCAGGAACGCTTCGCCCTTGGTCAGCGCGGCGCTGCGCTCCCCGGCCACCATGGTCTTGCTCAGGCCCTCGGACCCCTCGGCCCCGGCCTTGAGCGCCCCGCTGGCCAGCTTGCCCGCGCCGAACGTCAGCATCGCGAACGCATCCAGGGCCACGTCCAGCCAGGAGCCGTTACCGGTGGCGGCGAGCATGATCCGGCCGGTCAGCGCGGCCGCGGTCAGGGCAAACCCGACCCACAGCAGCGCGGCCACGATATCCAGGCCCGGGATGAACAGCGCCACGATGGCCAGCACCGTGGCCACGACCTCCAGCACCGTGCAGATGTCCTTGATGATCCAGGCGTGCTGGCTGACCCACTCCTTGAAGCTGTCCCACCAGGAATCTTTCATGCTGTCGTCGCTGGCCGAGTGGATGAGGCCGGCGTAGTGCTGACCTGAGCTGTCCCGCAGCGAGGTGGCCTTGCCCAGCAGCGCCTTGGCCGTCTCCAGCGCGCCCTGGGCCTGCTTCATCGCGGTGTGGTAGTTCGCCACGTCCTGCTTCTGCTGGGCGGTCAGGTTGTCCCCGCTCGGCAGCGCGACGGTCTGGTTGAGCTTCTTGGACGGGCCCTCAGCGTCGTTCAGGGCCTGGAGCGACATCTTCTGCGCCTGTTCCAGGTCCGGGATCCAGCCGTTCAGCGCGCCGGACACCTTCTGGTAGCGGCCCACCACCTTGTCCAGTTCGCCGGCCAGGTCGCCCGCCGAGGAGTGGATCTTGTCGGCGTACTCACCCTTCAGCGCGCCGTCCGCGCCGCCCGCGGCCAGCTTGTGCAGCCGCGCCACCTGCTGGGAGATCTGCTTGGCCACCGAGGCCAGATGGGCCGCCTCCTGGCTGATCCGGCCCGGGTCACCCGGAACCGGGTCGCTGTCCAGGCCGAGCGGTTCCCACTGGTAGCCGGGTGGTCGTCCCACGGTTACTTCTTCTCCGTCTTGGTCTTCAGGTTCGCGGCCAGCTTGTTGTCGGTCTCGTGGAACTGTTTCTTCGACTCGGTGATCATCTGGCCGAGGGCCTGCATGGACCCGGTCAGCTTGTCGCGGTGGTAGTCCCAGTTACCGGAGAACGACCCCATGGCCCCGGCGATGTCGCCCGAGCCCATCGCGCCGTCGTAGTCGCTGGCCTGGGCCTTGATGTTCTTGAACTCCGAGGTCAGGCTGGTCATCGTCTGCTCGGCTGACTCAAGCAGGTCGAACTCGACCTTCAGGTCGGCCATGCCCGTCTCCCGCCCCTGGACTGTGCGTCCGGACTGTGCCTCCGGACTGCGCCTCTGGCGCGACCATTGCTATCGAGATCGCACAAGAGGTGTCAAGCCCGTTCATCCAGGTGCGATCACCCTGTTATCGGATGCGGCTACCGGGGACGGCGTGGCTGGTGGTGGCGGGCGCTCGGTGGTGGCTGGCGCTCGGCTCAGACCGCGTAGGTGCGGATGAGGGCCAGCGCCCGGGCTCCGTCCGGGCCGCTGGTCTGCAGGGCGGCTCCGGGGGCTCCGGCGGCTCCAGCGGCCTCGGCGGCCTGGGCGGGGGTCAGCCGCTGGGCGGCGACCCGGCAGAACAGGCCCGCGTCCCCGGTGATGGCCGAAGCGGCATCCGGCGGGCCGAACTCCCAGGTGGTCGTGCCGTCCGGGGCGGTGAGCTCGGCCCGGATCTCCGCGGGCGGCTCGCCCGCCAGCCCGTAGGCGTACGGCAGCATCCGGTGGGCCAGCCAGGCGACGTGCCGGAGCCGGGCCGTGTCGGGAAAGTCGATGCCCAGCGGCCCGGTGATGTCCAGCCCATGGGTCCAGTGCTCGGCCAGCCGGGTGGTGGCCAGCGCAGCCGGCTTCAGCGGCGCCGCCGCCCACTCGATTCTGCGCTGCGGGTCCGCCGCCCGCAGCAGGTCCATCGCCCGCCCGCGAGCCTGCTGCCAGCGCCGCACCGCCTGCGCCGGGGTGGCCGGGTCGGCCTCGACCAGGCCGGCCATGAGCTGCTCGACCGTGCGGCCGTCCTGGTCGTCCTGGTCGTCCTGGTCGTCCGCCGGATCGTGCGCCGCAGGATCGCGCGCCACCGGGTTCGGGGCTCCGCTCAGCCGGGCCACCGCCATCTCCTCGCCCTGGGCCAGGTGCAGCACGACGTCGCGGACGGTCCACCCTGGCGCCAGGGACGGAGTGGCCCACTGTGCGCCGCTCAGCCGGGCCAGGATGTCGGCGAGCCGGTCCTGTTCCGCCTCGAGGTCGTCGAACACCGTCATAGCCAGGACTATGCCACTGCGCCCGGACGGTCAGAACTCGAGGATGAGGCGGCCGCGGGTGCCGCCCGCTTCCAGGATGCGGTGGGCTTCCGCGGCCTGGCCGGCCGGGAGGATCTGGGCCACGCGCAGGGTGACCTGACCTTGTTCGGCCTGCTGGCGGAGGCGATCGAGCATGGCCTGCTCGCGGGCGAAGTCGCGGACGAACACCGGGTGGAAGGTGATGCCGCGCTCGTCGGCGTCCGGGCCCTGATAGCCGCGCACGGTGGCGATCCGGCCGCCGTCGCGGACGGCGGGCAGCGCGTGCTCGTCCAGCAGGGCGCCATCGACCAGGCCGTCGGCACCGTCCGGGAAGACTTCGCGGACGCGGGCGCCGAAGTCATCGCCACGGGGTACGACCACGTCGGCCCCGAGCGAGGTGACCAGCTTCTCGTCCGCGGGCGAGGCATCGGCCACGACCCGCAGGCCGTCGGCCTTACCCAGCTCCACCGCGAAACCGCCCACGGCGCCGGCCGCGCCGGTCACGGCCAAGAGCTGCCCGGGCTGCAGGTCCAGCGCGTCCAGGGCGGCGCGGACGGTGACCGCGTTCATCAGCAGGCTGGCGGCTTCGGCATGGCTGGCCCCCTGCGGGGCGCGGACCACCGATTCGGCCGGGACCACGATCTGCTCGGCGTAGGCGCCGTGCGCCCCAGCCGGCAGCACCACGGCCATCACCGGGTCGCCGACCTGCAGGCTGGTCTGGACGTCGGGCCCGATCTGGTCCAGCACCCCAGCCGCGTCCATCCCCAGCACGAACGGCGGCGGCACGTCCCGCAGCGCCTCGGCCCGGCCGCCGTCCCGCAGCAGCGTGTCGGTCGGGTTGACCGCCGCCGCGTAGACCCGGATGCGAACCTGACCCGGCCCGGCTTCGGGGACCGGCAGGTCCAGCACCTGCAGTACGTCCGGCCCGCCCCACTCGGTGACTCCCACAGCTCTCATGTCCACGCCAACCGCGAGGTCCCGGGGTTATTCCGCCCGGCTTCCGTGACTTCTGAGACGCCAGGGACGAACGAGTTCACGACGCTGCATAGCACGCGCCGCACCGGGCCGCACCGCACCGCACCGCACCGCGCGTGCCCGATGGCGCCAAAGGGCACAGCATGGTGTGCCCTTTGGCGCCATCGGGCACGGTAGCGACCCCAAGCATCGAGGCCCACGGGGCGGGTGTGACGTGAGGGATCGGTGAAGCGCGCCGCGCGCACACGGGTGGCGGCTTGTGTGCAGAGTGTCCCCAGCCCCGGAGTCATCGGGGCGGATGGGGCTCTTGGGGCTGGGCGCCACGCCTGGCCGCGTCAGGCCGCCGGTGCGTTGGCGCCATCGGTCCGGCTATCACCGGTACGTTGGCGCCATCGGTCCGGTTGGTGGCCAGCGACAGCTGGGGCAGCGCGCTTCTCAGGGCCGACGTGGCACACGTGCCTCCCGTGACTCGGTTGACGAAGCTGGGCCCAGTTTTAGGCAGATGTGTAGCGGATTATGAGACCAGCGTTCAACATCGTGGCCGCCATGCTGCTGAGCTGCGTGAGCGCGGTACCTTATGGCCCATTCCGCGGGCGTTTGGCTGCGCATTTGCCATATGAAGCGTTCCCAGGGTCTGATCAGAGGGTTGCTGCGCATGGGCCCGGGGCCGGGTCCATGCGCAGCGGGTGTTCCCGCACTGGCCGGGTGAGGTGGTCAGGCATGGGGTGCGGAGGCGGCCCGGTGGGTAGCGAGCGTCCGGTCGAGCAGGATGGCCACGGCGGCCGCGACCACGGCAGCGCCTGCCGCGATCACGGTGATCTGCCAGCCGGCCATGCCGCCGGCGTTGACCACGCGGACGGTGGTGGCCGGGACCGGCGCCAGCCGGGTGGTGCCACTTGCTCCGCCTGAGCCCGGGACCAGGATTTCGGCGGAGGCGGCAGTGACTATGGTGGCCGAGGCCAGCATGCCGCTGATGACGGTGGCTGCGGCAGCGGCGAGCCGGCGCAGGCGCGGGGCAGGGTTGCGTGCTGCGGCGCGCGGGTCAGATTCCCGGCGGCGAAGGCGTGCGAACATGATCGTCTCCTTGATAAGCGGTTGAGTGGGACAGGGCAGGAGCATTGCTGGGTGCAGTGAGCGCGCTCAGCTGCAGGCAGTCACGCGCTGGCTGGTGCTGGTGCTGGCGGGAGGATCCTGATGCCATGGGCGGCGGCCAGCTGGGCCAGGCGGCCCGGGTCGGGCGGGACCGGATCTGGCAACCGGAGATCGGGGGCGGCCTTGCCGACGGCGGCGACGAATTGGTCGAAGCCGCCGGGTGACACGATCACGATGAGCCTGCACGGCCCGGCGTGTGACACCTGGAATCCGTGCGGGATCCCCGATGGCAGGAACACCAGCGAGCCGGGGCCGGCCGTCCAGGCCTGGCTTCCGCAAAATCCCTGAACCTGGCCGTCCAGGACCAGGAACGTCTCATCACTGGCCTGATGGATGTGCGGCGGTGGCGCGAAGCCTGGGGGCACGCGGTGATCGACGATGCTGAGCCTGCCCTCAGTCTCGGCCGCGCCGACCTTGCTGATCGTCAGCGTGTTGAGGAACCAGAACGCCCGGCCCTCGTCAGCGGTGCGGACGAACCCGTTCTTCGGCGTGAGGTCGTAAGAATTCACTGTCTGCTCCGCTTGCTAGGAAGGGCGGGGGGCCGCGGGCGTTTTAGGCAGCGGCAGGTACATGACCGGACGCCGCGCTGCCGCCACCAGGCCTGGGATGATCCGCCTGAGACGCGAGGGTCCTGGGCGTGTGGCGCGGGCGGCGTGGGCGGTCCGGTACTTTTCGGCGCGGGCAGTCAGGTCGCGGCGATGCTGGTCGGCCAGGGCTGCGGTGATGGTCGGGTGCGTGAACACTGTCTTCTCCCGTCGGCTGGGTCTGCCCGGCGGGCTGGCCGGGCGCTTTTCACGAGACTCGGCGACAGGTGTTGAAGGCAGGTTGAAATGCTGTTGAACCGTCCTAGGGACGGCTCAACCCGGTTCGTGCCGAGCTAGGTATGGAGACCGGCAAGGGCTGACTTCACCCGGGTAACGAGGGTCGGTGCGCGTCGCTCCTCGTAGATGCGCAGGGCGGCGTGCAGACTCAGCTTGTCCGGGGTTCCCGCTGAGCCGCTCCACCTGCCGCGTTCCACGGGCACACAATCACCATGAGGGCAGGTCGGCGGCGCAGTTTGCTCGGCGAAAGCCACACGCTTCATGTCGAGGCGCGCTCAGGCGTGCCAGCTAGCTCGACGGCGGCCTCGAGCGTGAGCTTCCGCCCCGTCGCGAAGGCTTGTTCGCGGCCGGGCAGGTGCGCCAGCGCACGCGTGTGCTGCTTGAGCTCGAGACCAGCGAGCTGCTGGCCGAGATACTCGCGCAGTGCCTCCGATGCGCCGAGCAGCAGTGCCGCGCACTCGGGCGCGGTTGCGGCACGCGCGACCCCGGCCAGCTCGAGCGCCCAGCAGATGTCGTCGCGATCCAAGGCGGGGCCCGAGACGTCGAGGCTCCGCGCAGCCAGCGCCAGTGCCTCCTCGTCGCGCCCGTCCTCAAGTGCGACAGAAGCCAGACCGGCGAGCGCCCGCGCGTGTGCGTGTCCGTCGCCGCACTCGACCGCCGCTTCCACCGAGCGCTCGAGCTGCTCCCGGGCCCGCGCAAGGTCGCCATGGACCAGCGAGAGGTAGCCGAGATTGAGGAGGCCGATCGCGACGACAGCCGGACCACCATGGGCCGCGCCTCGCGCCACAGCGTCCTCGAACAGCGCCACTGCCCGCTCCTCCTGGCCCACCGCGAGAAGTGCCCTACCGAGCGCACTCGCCACTTCGACGCCAGGACGCTCGTCCTGGCGCTCGAGTGCGAGCTCCCGGCACCGCTCGCCATAAGCGATGGCAGCTGGCCAATCCCCTTGCATGTTGGCGAGGAGCGAGGCCGCCGCGAGCGCCATCGGCTTGGCTGGATCCTCGTCGGGCACCGCCTGCAGGTGCTCCTCCACGATGCGGCGTCCTTCCGCGAGGTACCCGCGCTTCACCCAGAAGAACCGCAGCGCGGCGATGAACCGGGCGGCGCGCGCGTCGCCGCGCAGCGCCTGGCGCACGTTCGGGTACTCCTGCTCGATGCGATCGAGCCAGAGCGCCTGATCGGCGGCCTGCAAACGCGGCGCCGCCTGCTCGGCCAGAGCCAGGAACCAGTCGGCGTGCCGGTTGCGAAGGGTAGCCGCGCCCGGGTTATCCGCGAGTCGTTCCAGCGCGTACTCGCGGATCGTCTCAAGCATCCAGAACCGCTCGGCGGCGTGGCGCACGAGGTTCTTGTGTACGAGTGCCTCGAGCGTGTCGAGATCCGCACCGGCGATCTCCTCCGCCGCCTCAAGGGTGCACCCGCCTGCGAAGACGGCCAGGCGGGCGAAGAGGCGATGCTCGGCGTCGTCGAGCAGCTCGTGGCTCCAGTCGATGGTCGCGCGCAGCGTCTGCTGGCGTGGGTCCAGGTCGCGTGGTCCGCGAAAGAGATCGAGCCGGCGGCCGATGCGTGCGAGGATCTGCGCCGGCGACAGGACGGCCGTGCGCGCCGCCGCGAGCTCGATGGCGAGTGGCAGGTCGTCGAGCGCGTCACACAGGCGCGCGATGGGCTCGTCCGGGGCGAGACCCGAGCGCTCAGCGAAGAGTCGTACCGCATCCGCCGCCGCCAGCGGCGACACGTGGATCTCGACCTCATCACGGAGCCGGAGGCGTTCGCGGCTCGTCACGAGAACGTGCAGGTTCGGGCACCGCTCGACGAGCTTCGCCACTGCCGTCGCGGCGGGCAACAGCCGCTCGAAGTTGTCGAGGAGAAGAAGCAGCTGGCGATCGCCGATGTGAGAGACGAGGTCGTCCTGCGTGCCGAGAACGCGCGCGACCGTCTCAAGCACGAGCTCCGCTTCTCGGAGCGGCGCAAGACCGACCCAGAAGACGCCCGCCTTGAACTCCGGCACCTGCTCGGCTGCAGCCTCGAGCGCGAGTCGTGTCTTCCCGGTACCGCCTGGGCCGGTCAGGGCGACGAGACGCGCGCCGCCGCGGATGCGCGCCACGATCTCGGCGACGTCTGCCTCGCGGCCCACAAAGGTGCTCGCCGGTCGCGGGAGGTTATGCCGCGCAGGCGGCGGCGCCGCGGGGACTTCCTGCCGAAGCACCGCTTCTTCCAGCCGCCGCAGCTCCTCCCCGGGCTCCAGGCCCAGCTCGGCGGCCAGCATGTCCCGGGCCCGCCGGTAGGCCGCCAGCGCATCGGCCTGCCGTTCGCCCCGGTACAACGCGAGTATCAGCAGCCGCCACAACCGCTCCCGCAGCGGATGCTCTGCGACCAGGCCCTCCAGCTCCCCGGTCACCTCCGCATGCAGCCCGAGCTCGATGTCGGCTTCGATCCGGCCCTCCACCGCCGCCAGCCGGAGCTCCTCCAGCCGGTCCGCCTCCCGCGCCAAGGATTCCACCTCACCCACACCGGCCAGCGCCGAGCCACGCCACAGCTCCAGCGCCTCCCGGAAACATCCCGCCGCCGCGGCCGGGTCGCCACGGCGCAGCGCCGCCTGCCCGGACGCGGCCAGTCGCTCGAACCCGACCGCATCCACCACGCCCGGATCGACGCTGAGCACATAGCCGCCCCCGCGCCCCACCAGTTCGACGTCCGGCGTAAGGAGCGTGCGCAACCGCGATACGTACGACCGCAGCGTCTTGGCCGCGCCCGGCGGCGGGCTGCCCCGCCAGACCTCCTCAGCCAGCCGTCCGGCAGGCACTACCCGCCCCGACTCCAGCACCAGCGACGCCAGCACCGCCCGCTGCCGGGGACCGCCCAGCGCGATCTCGCGGCCGACCCGGGCTATTTGCACCGGGCCCAGCAGCCGCACCTCAAACGCTAAATTCCCGCCGGAAGCATTCCGGTCATCCGAGGACACCTGACGATCATCGGCCTGCCACACCAGTCTGCGCAACACAGGCTCACCGTGCCGACTTGCGGAAGCCCGAGAGCTTTCGATCTGGCTGCCACTCTGAGCGACCTCTGGGTACGCCGTTGACAGCCCTTGTGACCGAAGTATCAGCCGATTGAGGTAACGCAGCGTCAGCGCCGCACCCGCGAGCAGGGCCCGCACTTCGGCCTTCCCTCTTGATCCAGAAGAGGAGTAGGCACCCCACCAGCCCGCTGAAGCCCTTGTGGGACCCAGACCGGCCGAAAACAACCGCCGCTGACGGTCTCCGCTATCGGGCATACGCGGATGCTACCGGCGCAGGATAGAGACGGCACCCGCCTTCCTGGTCGGCACGGTGGTCTGCGCTGCGCTCCTCCAGTGGCCTCTCAGAGCTGAGCCGTCCACTCCACGACCAGCCGACGGCACGAGCGAGCTGGGTAGGCATTGTCTTGCTTCCCTATGCTGCACAAAGCCAGGCCCAGCCCCGAAGTAACCCCGCAGTGCAGAGGCTTCCGGGGTGGGTGTGACGGGTGAGGCCGGGAAGCGCGGCCAGCGCGCAGTGCGGCCCGCCTGGGCCATCCCGTCGCCGTCGTCCCGGCGGCCGGACCAGCGGGCCGAGTGGGGCGGGTCAAGCGGGGGCGATCTTCCGCCGCTTGAGGCGGCCCGGGAGGTCTGCTCGGCTGACGGGCCGGACGACGGCGACCGGGACGGAGGCCAGGCCATGGGCCTTATCCATCCCGGAGCCAGAAGTACCCCCGCCGGAGGCAGTGCCCTCTACCTACACGGCGCGGAGGACCAGGAGGGCCATGTCGTCGGTGCGGGGGACGGCGCCGAAGTCCTCGGCGGCGCGGACGATGCGGGCGGCGACGGCGCCGGCATTGAGGCCGCGGCAGTGGGCCAGCAGCGCGGCCAGGCCATCGTCGTCGTCGAGCAGGCGGCCGCTGGCGTCCTTGCGCTCGGTGATGCCGTCGGTGACCGACAGCAGCACGTCGCCGGGGTACAGGCTGGCCGTCTGGGCCGTGTAGGTCAGGTCGCTCATCACGCCGAGCAGCGGCTGGGGCTCGGCCGCGGGCTGCGGCACCCCGGACGGATCGCCCGCACGGAGCAGCAACGGCAGCGGGTGCCCGGCCGAGACCAGGCGCAGCCGGACGACCGGCTGGGACACGCCCTCGCCGCCCCGGGCGAACAGGGTGCCCTCCCGGTCCGGGTCGGGCGCCTCGCCCAGCACGGTGATCTCGCCGTGCAGCAGGGTGAGGAACCGGCCGCGGGCGCTCTCCTCCAGGATCAGCTCGTTCAGCCGGCCGACCACGTCGGCGACGTCGTGCTCCTCGCGGGCCAGGATGCGCAGCGCGTGCCGGGCCAGGCCGGTGACGGCGGCCGCTTCCGGCCCGGTGCCGCAGACGTCGCCGATGGCGAACCGCCAGCGGTCCGGCCCGGCCGGGAAGACGTCGTAGAAGTCACCGCCGACCTCGTTGCCCTCCCCCGCGACCTGGTGCGCGACGGACAGGTCGATGCCGGGGATCTGCGGCAGCTCGGGCGGCAGCAGGCTGCGCTGCAGGGCCTGGCTGGTGAGCTGCTGCTGCTCGTATAGCCGGGCGTTGTCCAGGGCCAGCGCGGCCCGGCGGGCCAGGTCCTCGGCCAGCTCGAGGGCCTCGCGGGGCGGCCGGTCACCGCGCGGGCGGCCGATCACCACCACGCCCAGGCTGCGCCCCCGGGCGGCCAGCGGGAAACACCAGGCCGCGTCCGAGGCCAGCACCACCGCCTCGTCGACCAGGTCCGGCCCGGTGTCCCCGATATCCATGGCCAGCGACCAGCTGCGGCCGGCCTCGTCCGCCTCGGGCGGCCCCACCGCGGCCAGCAGGCCCGCCAGCGGGTCGATGAGCGACTCGTCGGCGTGCCAGACGTAGACCGGCTCGGGCTGCAGCTCGCCGGCCTCGTCGGCCAGCAGCACCGCGCACCAGGCCGCCAGCCGCGGCACGACCAGCTGGGCGATCAGCGAGATCGTCTTCTCCTGGTCCAGCGTGCTGGCCAGCAGCTCGCTCGCCTCGGCCAGGAAGCCGATGCGGCCGCGGCGCTTGCGCTCCAGCTCACTGAGCCGGGCCCGCTCCAGCGAGATGGCCACCCGGTCGGCGACCTGTTGCAGCTTGGCCGCGTGGGTGCCATCGAACCGGTCGGCCGAGGTGGCGGCGGCTCCGAGTACGCCGGTGACCCGGCCGTCGACCAGGAACGGCACGGTGACCAGCGACTTGGCCGCGGCGCCGTCGGCGAACACCGCGGGCACCGACGGGGCGAACAGCGACTCGGACACGCCCATCCCGGCGGCGGCCCGCACCCGCAGCTCACCGTCCTCGTCCGCCACCAGCGCGTAGGCCGCGTCGGCGGTGACCACGTCGCGGGCGGTCTCCACGGTGTGCCGCAGCAGCTCGTCGTAGCTCAGCGTGCCCAGGTCGGGGCGCAGCCCGGCGGTCGCGTCGTCGATCGCGCTGAGCTGCGCCGGGGCATGGCTGGACACGGGGCTGAGGGTCTTGCCCGGCCGGAGCACGGTGACCTCCGGCTCGGCCGAGGCCACGTACCCGGCCTCGGCCCCGTCCCGGCCCGCGGGGCCGCCGGGGCCGATCCGGGTCAGAGTGACCGTTGGTGCCAGCGGGGCCGGAGATGCTCGCGTGGCTGGGGACGCCGGTGTGGCCGGGGGTGCCGGCGTGGCCGGGGGTGCCGGCGTGGCCGGGGGTGTCATCGTGGCTAGAGGGGCCGGTGTGGCTGATGGGGCGCGGGCTGTCGGGCTGGTGGACGCTGTCGGCGGGGCCGGTGAGGTCGCCCGAGCTGACGTCCGCGCCGGCGGGCGGCGCGGCCTGGTCGTCGGCGGCTTCCCGGTGGGCCAGGCTCATGCGGAACCACACGGCCTTGGCCGTGCGGGCGTAGGTGACGCCCCAGGACGAGGCCAGCGCGGACGGCAGCAGCAGGCCGCGGCCCCGCTCGGCCGACATGCTCGCGGCCGCCGGGAGATCCGGCAGCGTGCGGGCCGGATGGCGGTCGCGGACCGCGATCTCCAGCTCGCCGGAAGCTATCCGGCAGGTGACGTCGAGCGCGGTGCCGGCGTGCACCACGGCGTTGGTGACCAGCTCGCTGGTGAGCAGCACAGCGTCATCGACCAGCCGGTCCGCCTCATGCGACCGGTCCGCGATTTCCCAGGAGTGCAGGGTCTGCCGGATGAAACGGCGCGCGGCGGCAGCGGCCGCCGGCTCCGGCTGGTACGCCGCGGACGCGATGAGGTCGGTGCGTCCCCTCACGTGTCCCCTCGGTCCTTACCCAACTGGGCCCTACTTACTGGCATGCGATTAGTCGCTAAATGCTGAGGTGTTGTCATCATCGTGACAGACTCGTGAGGTTAATACTTTCTATCGGGACATCCTAAAGAACTTACTAGGAAACGGTAGGCCGGCTTGGCGAGGATAGGAGTACGGCCTGATAGCGCGCCAGCACGGACGGCGGCGTCAAAGCCTGGAGGGAGCACTATGCCTCACCCTGCGCCCACGACATCCGCAGAGGCCAAGTACACCGACACCGACCTTGAGCCCATCCGCGATGCGCTCGCCGCGCTGGCGAACGGCGACTTCCGGGCCCGCGGCCGGACCCGCGGCGACAGCGTCATGCTGGGCGACATCGGGTCGCTGCTGGATGAGGTGACAGGCCAGCTTTCCTCGCTCACGACGGAAGTCGCGCAGAAGGCCGAGCAGGTTCGTGACATCGCCATGGTGACCACGGCGGTGGCCCGCGGCGACCTGACCCGCAAGGTGACGGTCGACGCCCAGGGCGAGATGCTCCAGCTCAAACAGACGTTCAACACCATGGTGGACCAGCTGTCCGGCTTCGCGGACGAGGTCACCCGGGTGGCCCGCGAGGTCGGCACCGAAGGCCGGCTGGGCGGCCAGGCCCACGTCCGCGGCGTCTCCGGCGTGTGGGAAGACCTGACCAACTCGGTGAACGGGATGGCCAGCAACCTGACCCTCCAGGTCCGGAACATCTCCCAGGTCGCGACCGCGGTCGCGGATGGTGACCTGAGCCAGAAGATCACGGTCGACGCCCAGGGCGAAGTCCTGCAGCTCAAGCAGACGTTCAACACGATGGTGGGCCAGCTGTCCGCGTTCGCGGACGAGGTCACCCGGGTGGCCCGCGAGGTCGGCACCGAAGGCCGGCTGGGCGGCCAGGCCCACGTCCGCGGCGTCTCGGGGATCTGGAAGGACCTGACCGAGAACGTGAACTCGATGGCGAACAACCTGACCGCTCAGGTCCGGAACGTCGCCCAGGTCACGACCGCGGTCGCGCAGGGCGACCTGAGCAAGAAGATCGACGTCGAGGCGCGGGGCGAGATCCTGCAGCTGAAGCAGACGTTCAACACGATGGTGGGCCAGCTGTCCGCGTTCGCGGACGAGGTCACCCGAGTGGCCCGGGAAGTGGGCACCGAGGGCCGGCTGGGCGGCCAGGCCGAGGTCGAAGGGGTGTCCGGCACCTGGATGCGGCTGACCGAGAGCGTGAACGGCCTGGCCAGCAACCTCACCACCCAGGTGCGTGCCATCGCCGGCGTGGCCAGCGCGGTGGCCGAGGGCGACCTGACCCAGTCCATCGCGGTCGACGCCCGCGGCGAGGTGGCCGAGCTCAAGGACAACATCAACCTGATGGTGGCCAACCTGCGCGAGACCACCCGGGCCAACCGGGAGCAGGACTGGCTCAACACCAACCTGGCCCGGATCTCCGGCCTCATGCAGGGTCACCGCGACCTGCTGGAGGTAGCCCGGCTGATCATGAGCGAGCTGACCCCGCTGGCGTCGGCGCAGTACGGCGCGTTCTACCTGGCCACGCCGCCCGGCTCCGAGCTGCCCGGCCGGGCCCTGACCGCCGGCGGCGAGAACGGTGACGCCGCGTTGCCGCCGGGCGCGAACGGCCACAGGGCCAGCGGACACGGGGCCAACGGCCACAGTTCCAACGGCCTGAGCGTCAACGGCCAGAACGGGCACAGCCCCAACGGCCCCAACGGCCCCAGTGGTGCCAGTGGCGCCACCGGCCAGGGCGCCGGCCACGGGCCGGACGGCCAGGTGGCCATCCCCGAGCCCGAGCCGCAGATCGCGTCCGAGCTGGAGTTCAGCCGGATCGCCACCTACGGCTTCCAGCGCGGCGGCATGACCCGGTTCGTGCTGGGCGAGAGCCTCGCGGGCCAGGCGGCCTTGGAACGCAAGCGGATCCTGATCGAGAACGTCCCGCCGGGCTACCTGACCGTGGGCTCCGGCCTGGGCGTGGCCTCGCCGGCCAGCGTGGTCATGCTGCCGATCCTGTTCGAGGACCAGGTCCTCGGTGTGCTCGAGCTGGCCTCGCTGCACCACTTCGGCGACGTGCACCTGGCGTTCTTCGACCAGTTCGTGCCGACGATCGGCGTCACAATCAACACGATCATGGCCAACTCCCGGACCGAGTCGCTGCTGTCCGAGTCCCAGCGGCTGGCCACCCAGCTGCAGGAGCGCACCGACGAGCTGCAGCACCAGCAGACCGAGCTGCGGAACTCCAACGCCGAGCTGGAGGACAAGGCGGCGCTGATGGCCAAGCAGAACCGGGCCATCGAAGTCCAGAACTTCCAGATCGAGCAGGCCCGGCGGACGCTGGAGGAGCGCGCGCAGCAGCTCGCCACCTCCTCGCGCTACAAGTCTG
The DNA here is from genome assembly GCA_963833835.1 of uncultured Actinomycetes bacterium. Classification (GTDB taxonomy): domain Bacteria; phylum Actinomycetota; class Actinomycetes; order Streptosporangiales; family Streptosporangiaceae; genus Bog-532. The sequence goes on along the minus strand of CAWHZI010000016.1, from coordinate 515,465 downwards.
AGTTCCTGGCCAACATGTCGCACGAGCTGCGCACCCCGCTGAACAGCCTGCTGGTGCTGGCCAAGCTGCTGGCCGAGAACCCGGACAGCAACCTGTCCTCCAAGCAGGTCGAGTTCGCCATGACCATCCACGATGCGGGCTCGGACCTGCTGCGGCTGATCAACGACATCCTGGACCTGTCCAAGGTCGAGGCGGGCAAGATGGACGTGCACCCGGCCGAGATCCCGCTGGACGGCCTGGTCGAGTACCTGGACGCCACGTTCCGGCCGATGGCGGCGGAGAAGAGCCTCACGTTCGAGGTCGACACCGCAGCCAGCCTGCCGGGGATGATCTACTCCGACGAGCAGCGGCTGCAGCAGGTGCTGCGCAACCTGCTGTCCAACGCGGTGAAGTTCACCGCCCAGGGCGGCGTGCGGCTGCGGGTCGCGCCGGCCGAGGACGTTACGTTCACCGGGCCGCTGCGGGACGAGCCGGACGTGATCGCCTTCTCCGTCACCGACACCGGCATCGGCATCTCTGAAGAGAAGCAGCACCTGATCTTCGAGGCCTTCCAGCAGGCGGACGGGACCACCAGCCGGCGCTACGGCGGCACCGGCCTGGGCCTGTCCATCAGCAAGGACATCGCCCGGCTGCTGGGTGGCCAGATCAAGGCGACCAGCCGGCTGGGGCACGGCAGCACGTTCACCCTGTATCTGCCCGCGCGGTCGATGCGGGCCGGCACCGGCCCGCGCCGGATCCTGGACCAGGGCGGCCCGAACGGTATCAACGGCGTCGACGACTACCCGGTGGCGCCCGAGAGCTGGAACGGCACCAGCCGGAACGGCACCAGCCGGTCGGCCGTGAGCCGGATGGCGGGCCCGTCCCGCGCGGCGGCCCGGGCCGGCCACGGCGCGGCCGCGGCGTCCGGGCCCGCGTTCGCGGCGGCGCCTGACCCCAAGGACCCGCTGTACGGTGCGAAGATACTGATCGTGGACGACGACGTGCGGAACGTGTTCGCGCTCACCAGCGTGTTCGAGCGCTGCGGCGCGGAGGTGCTGTACGCGGAGAACGGCCGCGAGGGCATCGAGGCGCTGGAGCGCAACGAGGACGTCCGGCTCGTGCTGATGGACATCATGATGCCCGAGCTCGACGGCTACGCCACGACCGAGGCCATCCGCAACATGCCGCAGTTCGCGGACCTGCCGATCATCACGGTGACGGCCAAGGCCATGAAGGGTGACCGGGAGAAGGCCATCGCGTCGGGCGCCACGGACTACATCACCAAGCCGGTCGACACCGGCCACCTGCTGGCGGTCATGCGGAAGTGCCTGGAGCGGGCGGCCGCGCGGTGACCGGCCCCAAGGAGCTCCTGAGGTGACGACCAAGGCCCGGATCCTGCTCGTCGACGACCGGCACGAGAACCTGGTCGCGCTCGAGGCGATCCTGTCCTCGCTGAACCAGACCCTGGTGACCGTGCGGTCCGGCGAGGAGGCGCTGAAGGCGCTGCTCGTTGACGAGTTCGCGGTGATCCTGCTGGACGTGGTGATGCCGGGCATGGACGGGTTCGAGACCGCCTCGCACATCAAGCGGCGGCCGAAGACCCGGGACGTGCCGATCATCTTCCTCACCGCGGCCAGCGCCGAGCCGGACCACGCCTTCCGGGGCTACGCGGCCGGGGCGGTGGACTACATCTCCAAGCCGTTCGACCCGTGGGTGCTGCGAGCCAAGGTCGCGGTGTTCGTCGAGCTGTACGCCAAGAACCGGCAGCTCCAGGAGCAGGCCGAGCTGCTGCGCAGCCAGCTGGGGGCCGGTCCGGGGCTGGAGCGGGGCGCGGTCCGCAAGGCCCTGCCCGCCCAGGGGCGGGACAGTGGCGCCGACGCCGCCGCAGGCGAAGCGGCGCAGGCACCGGCCGAGGACGCCGCCCAGGCGGCCGCTCCGGCCGTGGACACCCAGCCGCTGCTGCTGGAGCTGTCCAGCCGGCTGGCCGCGGTGGAGGACCTGGTGGGCGTGCTCAGCACCCAGTCCGCGGTCAACGCCGACGCTGTGCTGGCCGACTGCGCCGCCCAGCTAGAGCACCGGGTGGGGCGGCTCCGGGACGCCCTGGACGCCCTCCGCGTCGGCTAGCGTCCCGGTCGGCACGACCGGCCCGGCAGGCCCAGTGGTCTGGCTGGCACTGGGTCGGCTGGCACCGTCGCGCATCGGCCGCCAGCCGTCCCCGGCCACGTAGGACCGGATGATCCGGGCGGGCACCCCGGCCACCACGCAGTGGTCCGGTACCTGGCCGCGAACCACCGACCCGGCCCCGACCACGACGTGGCGGCCGATGCAGGAGCCGGGCAGCACGATCGCGCCGGCCCCGAGCCAGCTGCCCGCGCCGATCGACACCGGCGCGTTCGCGGGCCACTGGCGGCCGATCGGGACATCGGGGTCGGCGTACCCGTGGTTCTGATCGGTGATGTAGACGTACGGCCCGGTGAACACGTCGTCGCCGATGTCGATCTGCTGGTGGGCGACGATGTGCGTGCCGCGCCCGATCACGCAGCCGTCCCCGATGCGCAGCAGCGACGTCGGGCCCAGCTCCTGACCGGGCACGATGCCGGCCGAGATCGACACATGCTGGCCGACGACGGTGCCCGAGCCGATCTCGATCCACGCTTCACCGAAGATCGCTCCGGGCGGGAACACCAGCACCGAGCCGGGCCCGAACGCGGCGAACTTACGCCCGGCCGGGCTGTCGCCGGTCACCGCGCCGGCGTCGCGAGCCCGTCGCCAGGCCCAGTGCACGGCCCGCTGGGTCAGGCCCCGCCACGGTCTACCCGGCAACACAAGCCTCCGTCAGCTGGAGGACGCGGCCAGCTGGCCGCAGGCGCCGTCGATCTCCCGGCCCCGGGTGTCCCGGACGGTGACCGGCACCCCGTGGGCCTCGAGCCGGGCCACGAACTCGTCCTGATCGGCCGGCCGGGAGGCGGTCCAGCGCGAGCCGGGGGTCGGGTTGAGCGGGATCAGGTTGACGTGGGTCAGGTGACCGGCCAGCAGGTCGCCGAGCAGGTCCGCCCGCCAGGCCTGGTCGTTGACGTCCCGGATCAGCGCGTACTCGATCGACACCCGGCGGCCGGTGGTCTCGGCGTAGCCCCAGGCGGCGTCGAGCACCTCGGCCACCTTCCAGCGCCGGTTCACCGGCACCAGCTCGTCCCGGGCCTCGTCGTCGGGGGCGTGCAGGGACACGGCCAGGGTGACCGGCAGCCCCTCGGCCGCCAGCCGGCCGATCGCCGGGACCAGGCCGACCGTGGACACGGTGACGCCGCGGGCGGAGATACCCAGCCCGGCCGGGGCCGGCTCGGTCAGCCGCCGGACCGCGCCGACCACGCTGCGGTAGTTGGCCAGTGGCTCGCCCATGCCCATGAACACCACGTTGGACACCCGGCCCGGCCCGCCCGGTATCTCGTCCCGGGCCAGGGCCCGGGCCCCGGCCACGACCTGCTCGACGATCTCGGCCGTGGAAAGGTTCCGGGTCAGCCCGGCCTGGCCGGTGGCACAGAACGGGCAGCCCATGCCGCAACCCGCCTGGGAGGACACGCACATCGTGACCCGGCCCGGGTAGCGCATCAGCACGGACTCGACGTAAGCCTGGTCGAACGCCCGCCACAGCGTCTTGCGGGTCGTGCCGTCGTCGCAGACCAGTTCCTTCTCTGCGGTCAGCAGCCGGGGCAGCAAGGCGCTGGTCAGCTGCTCCCGGGTGGCCTCCGGCAGGTCGGTCATCGTGGCCGGGTCGTCGGCCAGCCGGGTGAAGTACTGCCGGGACAGCTGGTCGGCCCGGAACGGCCGCTCCCCCAGGCTGACCACGGCCTCGCGGCGCTCGTCCAGAGCCAGATCGGCCAGGTGCCGCGGCGGCTTGGGGCGGCCCGGGCGGCCTTCGCCGCTGACGGTGAGGCCCAGCGGCAGCGCTGAACTGGGCTGACTGGGTGGCACGGAGTTCCCCGATACGTAGAAAACAGAACGACAACGGTCAAGGATAGGCGCACCTGGCGGCTACCCGGGGCCGGCGCAGGTGGGTGGTCCGCGCAAGTGGGTAAATTCAAAGTATGCCGACGTTGCGACGGGAGTCCGCGGGATCGCTGCAGCCGGGAACGCTGCTGGAAAGCGAGAACCCGTACGAGAGCCGTCGGCTCACGGTCGAGTACGACGGCGTGACCACCGCCGCCTACCTGCACGACGCCACGACCACGACGGCGGCGACCTGGATCGCCAACCACGTTCCCGCCCCGGCCAGCACCGACGTGGCCCGGATCGAGTCCGGGCAGGCGCCGATCATGCCGTCCGGGCACACCAAGCTGCCCGAAGGACGGCCGCCGATCGAGCCGGGCACGCTCGAGCCGCTGTGGTTCGAGGAGGGCGACGGGGTAGCCGTGCTGGAGAACGGCAAGCTGCTCGCGGTCATCCCGGGCTGGTCCGACGCCAGCCGCGGGATGCCCGGCTACAGCCGGGACATCGTGGGCCAGACGCCGTTCGGCTGGTCGCTGGACGACGCCATGGAGGGCCTCGGACCCCGGGTGGAGCGGGCCAGGGCGTACTGGAAGTGGCGCGGTCACGAGCGGTCCTGGGGCGTGTTCCAGCAGGGCGTGCTGGGCCACCTGACCGAGCGGCTGGGCGAGGGCGCGCACTACTGGGACGCCTCGATGGGCAAGCAGCCGCAGGCCGGGATCTCCGAACGGCCGCCGACCCCGGACCGGCCCTACACCGTGCTGTCCACGGTCGGCATGAGCTGCCAGCGGATGCCGGTGGTGGAACGGCTGGTGCAGGACCCGGGTCAGTACGCCCGGATCGAGCTGGCCATGGCCACCACCATGGCGCCCGCGCTGGCCGCGCGGGTGTTCCTGTGGCTGGCGTCGTACCCGTGGCGCGCCGTGACCTGGTTCGGCCCGGGGCACAGCGTGCGCTGGTACCACGAGCCGGCCACGTTCCCGCTCGGGGAAGGCCACGAGGCCGTGCTGCTGCTCGACGAGCCCGGTGGCCTGGCCGGCCCGGAGGCGCCGGACCTGTCCGGCTACTCGTTCGGGGGCGACCCGGTGCGCTGGCTGTGGGTCATGCCCATCACCGAGCAGGAACGCCTGGTGGCCAAGGAGCAGGGCTCGTCTCACCTGATCGCCCAGCTCGCGGACCAGCACCGGAGCTGGATAGTGGCGGGTAGAGAAGACGACGCTGACCGGGAGGACGAGGAGTGACGCCGTTGGGTGCGGTGGGCGGCTTCGGGGCGCGCGGTCACTCAGGGATGAAGTGCTTTATTAAAAATAATGAAGCGTTGGGACGGGGCTAGGACCTACCGCCGGGTCGCCAGTTGTGGACCTCGATGGCGGCGTAGGCGGCGGGAGTCAGGGTGGCCCGGGCCGCGTCCGGGTCCGGGGCCCGGACCAGCGCCGCCGTGCCCAGCCAGCCGGTGCCGTCGTCGGACAGCAGCGGCCCGTAGGCGATCAGCTCATCCCCGGCCGGCGGGACGGCCAGGTCGGCGGGACGGCCCGCGCCGAGGCCGAGCACCAGGTACCGGCGCCCGCCCTCCGCCGCGCCGGGGAAGTCCCACATGGTGCGGCCCAGGATGTTGCGCCAGCGCCGGAGCAGCACGTCCCGGTAGACCCCGGCCTGGTAGTTGGGCTCGTCGAAGGCGAACGCCCGGGCGGCGGCGGCATCGGGCCGGTCGATGATGTGCACGCTGCCCGTGGCCGTGTCACCGTCATCGGCCAGGGTCGGGCCGCGGGCGATCAGCTCAGCCTCGAACCGGTCCATGTAGGACCAGTGCTGTTCCGCCAGTTCGTCGCGCAAGGCGACCGAGCCGGGCCGGTCGCGGTGGTAGCAGAAGAACTCCACGTCACTTCACGAACACGGTCAGCAGGAGCCAGGCGACCGGGGCGGCGATCAGAAGACTGTCCAGGCGGTCCATGACGCCGCCGTGGCCGGGGAGGATCGAGCCCAGGTCCTTGATCCCCAGGTCGCGCTTGATGGCCGACTCGGCCAGGTCGCCGACGACGGCGGCGACTCCGGCGGCCGCGCCGGTGATCAGGCCCTGCCAGACGTGGCCGTGCAGCAGCAGGGGGACCGTGACCGCCCCGGCGATCAGGCACAGCAGGACCGAGCCGGCCAGGCCCTCCCAGGTCTTGCTGGGGCTGATGGCCTGGGCCATCGGGTGCCGGCCCAGCGTGCTGCCGGCGAAGTAGCCGCCGACGTCCACGCAGACGACCAGGATCACGAAGATCAGCACCCGGCGGGCGCCATCCGGCGCGGCCAGCATGGCCACCACGAACAACGCCGGGAACGGCAGGTAGGCGAGCAGGAAGACACTCGCGGAGACGTCGCGCAGGTAACCGTCGGGACCCCGGGTCAGGCGCCAGGCCAGAATGACCACCACGGCCAGGACCAGGGACGCCAGCACCGCGCGGTTGGTCCACCAGTATTCGCACAGCCACATGGCGGCGCCGGCCGCGGCGATGGGGACCAGCGGCACGTTGATGCCGTTGGCCCGGAAGGCCCGGGCCATTTCCCACAAGCCGATGCCGATAGCCACGGCCATGAAGATGAGGAAGGTCGCCTTGACCGTGAACAACGTCGCGACGACCAGGCCGCCGAGCAGCACGCCGATCGCCGCCGCGACCGGGAGGTTGCGTCCCGAGGGAGCGGGCTTGGGTACCTCGGGGTTGGGTGCCTCGGCCGGTCCGGGACCGCTCGCTGCCGGGCCGTCCGTGGCGGGTGACACGTCCGGCCCCGTCGTCAGGTCCGCGTCCACCTATACCTCGAGAAGTTCGGATTCCTTGTTCTTGAGCAGGTCGTCGACCTGGTCGATGTAGGTCTTGGTGAGGTTGTCGAGCTCGTGCACGGCGCGGCGGCCGTCGTCCTCACCCTCGTCCCCGCCCTTGACCAGCTTGTCGATCGCGTCCTTGCCGTGCCGGCGGATGTTGCGGATCGAGACCCGGCTCTCCTCGGCCTTGTGCCGGGCGACCCGGATGTACTCCTTGCGGCGCTCCTCGGTCAGGTCGGGGAACACGACGCGGATCACGCTGCCGTCGTTGGTCGGGTTCACACCCAGGTCACTGTCCCGGATGGACCGCTCGATCGCGGCCATCGAGGACTTGTCGAAGGGCTGGACGACGACCATCCGCGGCTCGGGCAGGTGGAACGAGGCCAGCTGGTTCAGCGGGGTCTGGGACCCGTAGTACTCGGCCGTGAGCTTGTTGAACATCACCGGGTGGGCCCGGCCGGTGCGGATCACGCCGAACTCTTCCTTGGCGACCGCGACCGCCTTCTCCATCTTCTCCTCGGTGTCGAGGAGGGTGTCGTCGATCATTTCGGCTCCTGTGGCGGCGGGCTTTCTCTTCCAGTAACCAAGTTAACCGGGTAAACGAGAGGTTACCGGTCTGCGGCGCAGACCAGGGTGCCGACTTCCTCGCCGCGGATGGCCCGGACCGCGTTGCCCTGACCCAGCAGGTCGAAGACCACGATCGGCAACCCGTTGTCCATGCACAGGCTCACCGCGGTCGCGTCCATCACCTTCAGGCCGCGAGCCAGCACCTCACCGTAGTCCACCCGGAGGAAGCGCTTGGCCTCCGGGTTCTTGCGCGGGTCGGAGTCGTACACCCCGTCCACCGCGGTGCCCTTGAGCACAGCCTCGGCGCCGATCTCCAGCGCCCGCTGGGCCGCGCAGGTGTCGGTGGAGAAGAACGGCGCGCCCAGGCCGGCGCCGAAGATCACGACCCGGCCCTTCTCCAGGTGCCGGATGGCCTTGCGGGGGATGTACGGCTCGGCGACCTGGCCCATGGTGATCGCGGTCTGGACCCGGGTGTCGACGCCCATCTTCTCCAGCACGTCCTGAAGGGCCAGGCAGTTGATGACCGTGCCGAGCATGCCCATGTAGTCGGCCCGGGACCGGTCGATGCCGCGCGCGGACAGGGCCTGGCCGCGGAACATGTTGCCCCCGCCAACCACGGCCGCCACCTCGACGCCGTCGTCGACCGCGGACATCACCTCGGCCGCGATGTGCGTCACCGCGTCGGGTGAGATACCCAGCGGCTCCTTACCGGCGAACGCCTCGCCGGACAGCTTGAGCACCACGCGGTGCCACGGCGGATGGAACACTCCATACTCCGGGTTCGCAGTGAGAACGGCCTCGTGTGGGGCAGGATCACCGATCGCGGCCGATGCCGCCCGGACCGCTGCGGCGGTCGCGTCTTCTGTCTGGGACGTGCTCCCCCACGCGCCCTCCCGCTGCTGCACCGAGCGACCTCCTGTATTCGCGGTTCACCGCGTTTTGGCTTTTGTTGTGGCTAGCAGAAGGCCGGCGGGCGACGCCCGCCGGCCTTTGCGCTTACGCCTGCCCGACCTGGAACCGGGCGAAACCTCGCACGGTCACGCCGTTGTCGGCCAGTACCTGCTTGATCGTCTTCTTCTGCTCCTTGACGAACGACTGCTCGACCAGCACCACGTCCTTGAAGAAGGAGTTGACCCGGCCGTCGACGATCTTGGGGATCGCCTGCTCGGGCTTGCCCTCCTCGCGGGTGATCTGCTCCGCGATCCGGCGCTCCTTCTCCACCACCTCGGCCGGGACCTCGTCCCGGGTGGTGTACTGCGGGCGCATGGCCGCGACCTGCTGAGCCACGTCCTTGGCCACGCTGTCGTTGTCCTGCTCGATCTGGACCAGCACGCCCAGCGTCGGCGGCAGCGCCGCGTCGGACCGGTGCAGGTAGCTGGTCACGTAGCCGCCCTCGAACCGGGCGAACCGGCCGAGCTCGAGCTTCTCCTTGAGCGAGGCGCCGGCCTCCTCGATGACCTGCTCGGCGGTCTGGCCCGGGCGTACCTCGGTGCTCAGCAGGGCCAGCCGGTCAGCGGCCCCGCTGGCCAGCGCGGCCTTGGCGATCTCGCCGGCCACCTGCTGGAACACGTCGGTCTTGGCCACGAAGTCGGTCTCGCAGTTCAGCTCGACCAGCACCCCGGCGCTGTGGCCGGACAGCTCGGCGGTGACCAGGCCGTTGGCCGCGGTCCGGGTGGCGCGCTTGGTGACGTCCTTGGCGCCCTTCAGGCGCAGCACCTCGACGGCCGTCTCGATGTTGCCGTCGGCCTCTTCCAGCGCCCGCTTGCAGTCCATCATGCCGGCGCCGGTCTGGTCACGAAGCCGCTTGACGTCAGCGGCGGTGAAGTTGGCCATGTCCCTCGTCTCTCACTCTCGTTCTCTTCGCAATGTCTGTGCTGGCCGGGCGGCTGGGCGGCGCGGCCGCCGGGCTGGGCCCTGGCTTACCGGGCCCTGACGCGCGGCGGCACCCGGCGCTTTCCGCGCCGGGTGCTGCCGCAGCTGCCTCGTTCGGTGCTCTGCTCGCCCGGCTCTCCTGGCTTACTCGGCGTCAGCGGAGGCGTCAGCCTGAGCGCCCGCGGCGACCGGCTCGCCCTGGGGCTCCTCGGCCGCTGCCGCCGGCTCGGTCTCCGCCGCCGGCTCGGTCTCCGTGGCCGCCTCGACTGGGGTGACCTCAGCCGGAGCCGCCTCTTCGCGTGCGACCTCGGCCTGCGCGACCTCGGCCTGCGTGGCCTCAGGCTGCGTGGCCTCAGGCTGCGCGACCTCAGGCTGCGTGGCCTCAGGCTGCGTGGCCTCGGCCTGCACAGCCTCAGGCTGGGCGCCGTTGGCGATCACGGGCTCGGTGATGACCGGGGCCTCGCCGTCGGTGGCCTCGATCTCGGCCGGAGTGCCTTCGGCGGACTGGGCCAGCTCTCGCTCCCACTCGGCCAGCGGCTCTTCGCCCGCGACACCGTCGGTGGACGGCTTCTCGTCGCTGTCGCCGGCCCCGGACCGCGCCATCAGGCCGTCGGCCACGGCGTCGGCCACCACGCGGGTCAGGAGCGCAACACTGCGGATGGCGTCGTCATTCCCCGGGATCGGGTAGTTGACCTCGTCGGGGTCACAGTTGGTGTCGAGGATCGCGACGATCGGGATACCCAGCTTCCGCGCCTCGGCTATCGCGATGTGCTCCTTCTTGGTGTCGATCACCCACACTGCGCTCGGCACCTTGGACATGTGCCGGATGCCGCCCAGGGTCTTGTCGAGCTTGTCGCGCTCGCGCCGCATCTGCAGCAGCTCCCGCTTGGTCATGCCAGAGCCGGCCACGTCGCTGAAGTCGATCTCCTCCAGCTCCTTGAGCCGCTGGAGCCGCTTGAACACGGTGGAGAAGTTGGTCAGCATGCCACCCAGCCAGCGCTGGTTGACGTAGGGCATCCCGACCCGCCCCGCCTGCTCGGCGATGACTTCCTGGGCCTGCTTCTTGGTCCCGACGTACAGGATCGTGCCGCCGTGGGCGACGGTCTCCTTGATGAACTCGTACGCCCGGTCGATGTAGTCGAGGGACTGCTGGAGGTCAATGATGTAGATGCCATTGCGCTCGGTGAAGATGTAGCGCTTCATCTTCGGGTTCCAGCGCCGTGTCTGGTGCCCGAAGTGAACGCCGCTCTCCAGGAGCTGCCTCATGGTGACGACCGCGGCCATGCGGAGGTCCTTTCTTTCCTCGCGCCGCGCCGGAGCGCTGACGCTACTCGGTTGATCCCTGGCCCCCGTACGCACCTGCGATGAGCCAGGTCGGCTCATGGACCGAGCGGTGCGCACCGCCGGGACCTGGGGTCCCGGCCGGCATGCGGGCGCGCGAACTTGGCCGCTCCGGGAACTCGCGCTCCACCGGCGGCCTGGGTCAAGTCTACGTGGGATTGGAGGTAACCTGCCGCGCTAATCGGGCGACGGGTCCGGCCCCCGGTCAACGGCCTGCCTGAGGCCGGTGAATGAGCCTGCTATCTTCCAGCTTGTACAACCGCGGAGCTGGGCGGATTATGCCGTTTCGGCGCGCGCCCGCGGCCCGACGAGCGCCTGACGATGGGTGGAGTACATGGCAGCGCAGCCGGTGAACTGGGCCCGCAACATCGAGTTCTCGGCGGCCGAGCTGCGCCTGCCCGCCAGCGTCGAAGAGCTTCAGGAGATCGTCGCGGCCAGCCCGCGGACCCGGGTGCTGGGGAGCGGGCACTCGTTCAACCGGATCGCCGACACCAGCGGGGTGCTCGTCTCCACGACCAGCCTGCCCCCGGTGGTGGAGGTCGCGGCGGACCGGTCGGTGGTCCGGGTGGCGGGCGGCGTCCGCTACGGGGAGGTGGCCCAGCAGCTGGACGGGGCCGGGTACGCGGTACGCAACATGGCCTCGCTGCCGCACATCTCGGTGGCCGGCTCGTGCGCGACGGCCACGCACGGCTCCGGTGACGCCAACCAGAACCTGCCCGCCGCGGTGCGGGCGCTGGAGCTGGTCACGGCGTCCGGGGAGCTGCTCCGGGTGGGGGCCGACTCCCCGGACTTCGCGGGCATGGTGGCCGGGCTGGGCGCCCTGGGCGCGGTGACCACGATGGAGCTGGAGATCATCCCCGCCTTTCAGGTCCGGCAGTTCGTGTACGAGGGCATCCCGGCCGCGGCGGTGACGAGCTCGTTCGAGGAGATCTTCGGCAGCGCCTACAGCGTCAGCGTGTTCACCGACTGGCGGGGCCAGGACATCCGGATCTGGCAGAAGCAGCGCGCCGACACCCCGGCGACGGGTGGCGGCGGCGCGGCGCAGTGGCTCGGTGGGCGGCTGGCCGACGGCCCGCGCAACCCGGTGCCCGGCATGGCCCCCACCAACGCCACCGAGCAGCTCGGCACCCCGGGGCCCTGGCACGAGCGGCTGCCGCACTTCCGGCTGGCGTTCACCCCCAGCAACGGGGAGGAGCTGCAGTCGGAGTACCTGGTCGCCCGGGAGGTCGCCGTCCCCGCGGTCGAAGCCGTCGCCGCCCTCGGTGACCAGATCGCCTCCGTGCTGCAGATCGCCGAGATCCGCACCATGGCCGCGGACGACCTGTGGCTGAGCATGGCCTACCAGCGCGACACGGTGGGCTTCCACTTCACCTGGATCAAGGACGAAGCCGCAGTCGCACCGGTGGTGTCGGCCCTGGAGGCGGCCCTGGCCCCGTTCGGCGCCCGCCCGCACTGGGGCAAGGTCTTTTCCACCTCCCCCGAAACGATCAAGGGGCTCTACCCGCGCTACGACGACTTCGTGGCCCTGCTGAGCCGGTACGACCCGGCGGGCAAGTTCCGCAACGAGTTCATGGACCGTTACTTCCCGGTGAGCTGACCTCGCGTTGCGGCCGCGCGGCCTAACCGGCGGCCCGGCCGCGGGCGGTGTGCCGCACGGCCGGGTCAGGCGCGGGGGTGAGCCTGGCGGTAGCTGGCCTTGAGCCGCTCGACGGAGACGTGGGTGTAGATCTGCGTGGTGGCCAGCGATGAGTGGCCGAGTATCTCCTGGACGCTCCGCAGGTCGGCGCCCCCCTCCAGCAGGTGGGTGGCGGCGGTGTGCCGGAGCCCGTGCGGCCCGGTGTCGGTACTGACCCCAGCTGTCCTGAGCCGCTCGTGCACCACCCGCCGCGCGGTACGCGGGTCGAGACGGCCACCCCGGGCGCCGAGGAACAGGGCGGCGCCGCTGACGCCGGTGGCCAGGACCGGCCGGCCCGCCTGCTCCCACCGCTCGACGGCGCGGACCGCCGGGATCCCGACCGGCACGGTCCGCTCCTTGCTGCCCTTGCCGAACACCCGGACCGTCCGCCGCCCCAGGTCCAGGGCCCCGGTGTCGAGCCCGCACAGCTCGCTGACCCGGATCCCGGTCGCGTACAGCAGCTCCAGGATGGCCGCGTCCCGCAGCGCCACGGCCGCCTCGGCCGGTGTCCGGTCCGGCGGTGGCTGCTCCACGTCCGCAGCCGATGAGGCCAGCACGTCGTTGATCTCGCGTTGCCGCAGTACGTGCGGCAGGGTCCGTCGTACCTTCGGCGTGCCGAGCACCGCACCCGGGTCGCTGTCCAGCCAGCCCCGCTGGTGGGCGAACGCGGTGAACGCCCGGGCCGCCGCGCCCCGCCGGGCCAGCGTGGCCCGCGACGCTCCGGCCTCGTGCTGGACGGCCAGCCAGCTGCGCAGCACCGGGGCGGTCAGCTCCCCCGGCCCGGCTGCGCCACAGTGGCCCGCGTGGGCCAGCAGCGACCTGAGGTCCCCCACGTACCCGCGCACCGTGTGCGGCGACAGCCCGCGCTCGGCCGCGACGTGCCGCTCGAACTGGGCCACGACCGCCTCGGCCCACGGCGGGCTGGGGTCGGGTTCGGCCGTTTCGCGCACCTGCCCAGTGTGACTCCCGGCCGGCCCGTTCCCTAGGACCGCCGCTGTGTCGCTCGGTCATGTCAGGGTCACGGTGACCGCCGGGGGCGCCAGCCGCGGGAGCAGCGTTCGACGAAGCCGCCGGCCGCCAGCAACCCGAGGGCGCTGACCACGGTGTCGACGTCAAGGTTGGCGCTGACGGCGATCACGGCCGGCCCGGCGCCGCGGGCGGGCACGGCACCGAGGACGCGGCGGGTCGCCGGAGCGAGCTCGGCCCGGGACAGCAGCGCGTCCCGCCAGCCGGTGTCCCGCCGTCCGGCGGAGGCCGGCCGGGCGATCGTGAGGAGCGGCCGCCCGGGGCCGGCTGGGCCAGCCTGGTCGGCCGGTCGGCCGGATCGGCCGGATCGGCCGCGTGGGCCAGGCCAGGGGCGGGGCCCGGGTCGGTGGCGGGGAACCAGGTGGCCTGGCTCGCGGCGGAGCCGTAAGCCGGGATCCCGCCCAGCGGAGTGAGCAGCTCCAGCACGTCGTGGACGTCCGTGACACAGACGGCACCCCACTCGCGGATGATCTTGTGGCAGCCGGCCGACACCTCCGACGTCACCGGCCCGGGCACGGCCATCACGGGCCGCCGCAGGTCCCGGGCGTGGCGCGCCGTGTTCAGAGCGCCGCTGCGCAGACCGGCCTCGACGACCACGGTCCCCCGGGTCAGCGCGCCGATCACGCGGTTCCGGATGAGGAAACGCAGCTTGCTGGGCGGGCGGCCCGGTGGCCACTCACTGACCAGGACACCCTGGGCCGCCACGCTGGCCAGCAGATCCTGGTGACCCGCCGGGTAGACGTGGTCGACCCCGCAGGCCAGCACGGCGATCGTGACCCCGCCGGCGGCCAGCGCGCCCCGGTGGGCGCAGCCGTCGATGCCGTAGGCACCACCCGACACCACGGTCCAGCCCCGCTCGGCCAGGGCTGCGGCCATCTCGGTGCCGACATGCTCACCGTAGGCCGATGAGGCCCGGGCCCCGACCATGGACACCGACTGCAGGCAGCAGTACCGCAGGTCAGCCTCACCACGCAGCCACAGGGCGTAGGGGCGGGCCACGCCGAGCGTGTCGAGCTGGGTCGGCCACTCACTGTCGCCCGGGCAGACCAGCCGGATCCCTTCCCGGCGGAAGGCGTCCAGGTCCAGCTCGGCGGGCAGATCCCCGAGCCGCTGCCGCCACAGCCCGAAAGCGTGCTCGACCTTCTCAGCCTGCAGGTCACCGAGCCCGTGCGGCCCCGCCGTCGGCAGCAGCGGCGGACGGCCCGCGGTGATCGCGGCGACCGCGTCACCGGGGGTGGCGATCTCCAGCCAGGCGGCCAGCACCGGGTCACCCGGCTCGGCCGCGTAGGTGAGCAAGGCCCGCGCGACGCGCTGCCGGTCAACGGTGCTGATCATTTGACTACCCCTAGCCAGAGACCGAGGGCGTAGCCGCACTCGTCGATGGTCGGCCGGTCCTTGCCGGCCAGGTCGCTCAGAGTCCAGGAGACCCGGACGATCTTGTCGATGCCGCGCGCGCTGACCTCGCCGATCTCCATAGCCCGCTCCAGCGGTGCCATGGCGCTGCGGACCGGCGCGAACGAGCGTCGCAGCTCCGAGCCGGGCACCGCCGCGTTGACCCGCCACGGGGTACCGCGGAATCGGCGGGCCGCCCGCTCCCGAGCCTGGGCGACCCGGGCGGCCACGGTGGCGCTGCTCTCGGCGAACTTCCGGTCGCTGAGCAGCTCGGCCCGGCCGACCGGAAGCAGCTCGACCTTGACGTCCACCCGGTCCAGCAGCGGCCCGGACAGGCGGCCCAGATACCGCCGCCTCGTCGCCGGGCTGCAGGAGCATTTCGACCGGGGTGAGGCAGAGGCCCGGGCGCACGGGCATGGGTTCGCCGCCAGCACCAGGGTGAACCGGGCCGGGAACCGCGCCGTGGCCCCGGACCGGGCGATCACCACCTCGCCCGATTCGAGCGGCTGGCGCAGCGCGTCCAGCACGTCCCGGCCGAACTCCGGTGCCTCGTCCAGGAACAGCACCCCCTGGTGGGCCAGCGAGGCCGCACCGGGATGGATGATCCCGCTGCCGCCGCCCACGATGGCCGCCTTGCTGGCGGTGTGGTGCGGCCCGCAGAACGGCGGGCTGGTCAGCAA
The DNA here is from genome assembly GCA_963833835.1 of uncultured Actinomycetes bacterium. Classification (GTDB taxonomy): domain Bacteria; phylum Actinomycetota; class Actinomycetes; order Streptosporangiales; family Streptosporangiaceae; genus Bog-532. Next base: position 500,149 of record CAWHZI010000016.1, on the reverse strand, counting down.
CGGGCAGTCCCGGGGCAGCGTGCCCGCGACCGAGTGGATCGCGGTGACCTCCAGGGCCGCCTCCGGGTCGAGCCGGGGCAGGATCGTCGGCAGCCGCTCGGCCAGCATGGTCTTGCCCGCACCGGGCGGGCCGAGCAGGGACAGGTGGTGACCGCCGGCCGCGCAGATCTCGGCCGCCCGCCGGGCGACCGGCTGGCCAAGCACGTCGGAAAGGTCCGGTGTAAGCAGCGCATCGTCCGCGCCAGGCACCTGGGGAGCGGCCGGAGGGGCGGCCGGGGCACTGCCACCGGCCAGCTCCTCGACGGCCGCTCCCCCGGCCGGAGGCTCGCCGCGCAGCCACGCGAGCAGCGTGGCGAGCGTAGGCGCGGACACCACCCGGAGGCCGGGCACGAGCGCGGCCTCCGGCGCGTTGGCGCGGGCCACCACCACACAGCGGAAGCCCGCGGCGGCCGCCGTCATCGTGGCGGGCAGTACACCGCGCACCGGGCGCAGCTGGCCGTCGAGGCCGAGCTCACCGAGGAACACCATCCCGGCGAGCATGGCGGCCTGCAGGACTCCCGCCGCGGCGAGCAGGGCGCACGCGATGGGCAAGTCGAACCCGCTGCCGCGCTTAGGCAGGCTGGCCGGGGACAGGCCAACCGTGATCCGGCGCTGCGGCCACTGCTCGCCGCTGTTGATGATGGCCGAGCGGATCCGGTCTCTGGCCTCGCGCAACGCGGTGTCGGGCAGGCCGACCAGGATCATGCCGACCAGCCCGTTGGCGATGTCCGCCTCGCACTCGACGACGTGTCCCTCGACCCCGACCAGCGCGACCGAGTGGGTCCGGGCCAGCGTCATCTAGCCCACCCCCCGGACGTGCTCCACGGCGAACCCGCCGGCGCGGTCGGGTGTGACGCCCACGATGTCGATCCGCACCTGGTCGAACCGCACGCCGTGGGCGGTCAGCCAGCGGATGGCCAGCCGCCGGAGCCGGTTGCGCTTGACCCGGCTGACCGACTCCAGCGGTGTGCCCCGCCGGTCGCTGGTGCGGGTCTTCACCTCGCAGACGACTAACGTGTGCCGCTCCACGGCGACGATGTCGATCTCGCCCTCGCTGCAGCGCCAGTTCCGCGCGAGGATACGGAAGCCTGCCGCGGCGAGGTACTCGGCTGCCGCCTGTTCGCCCCGCTGTCCGAGGACTTCTGTGGCCCGCATGGTCACCACCTCCGGTTCCCACGATCACCGGGGCGGAGGCCGGGGTGACAGGGGGAATCGAGGGCTGTGGACAACAGCGGCGCGAGGCGGCCGGCTGTGGATAACCACGTGGCGATGTCGGCCGGGCGTGTTTCACTGTGCGGGGGACTTCGCGGCCCGGGTGGCGGGCACGGTAGAAGCCCACGCGACCGGAGCCGGCACGGCGGGTGAGGCCGCTGCGCCTAGTCCCGGATCAGGTCAAGATGGCGGCGGATCGTCGGGCAGTTCCAGATCGCTCTTGGCCAGCTCCTCGATGTTCACGTCCTTGAACGTCACGACCCGGACGTTCTTGACGAAGCGAGCCGGGCGGTACATGTCCCAGACCCACGCGTCCCGCATGGTGACTTCGAAGAAGACCTCGCCGTTGTCGGAGCTGCGCACGTTGAGCTGGACCTCGTTGGTGAGGTAGAAGCGCCGCTCAGTCTCTACGACATGGCTGAAGAGGCCCACGACGTCGCGATACTCGCGATAAAGCTGCAGCTCCATCTCGGCTTCGTACTTCTCGAGATCTTCTGCGCTCATGGCAACCCCTCCGATCGGCCGGTAAGGCGCTCGGCCCGCCGTGCGCTCATCCGGCTGTCCGCAAGGACAGTGTCCCTAATTTAGTCTGCGTTCCGTGCCTCACCCACGGTTACCTCTTCTGCCACCAGGTCTGCCCACGGACCGGGGGTTTCAGTACTGCCGGCGCCAGGTTCAATGACATCGACGACGTCGCCGTCGGCCAGGCCCTCATTCGCCAGCACCTCGCCGTCCTGCCACCCGGTGGCCCAGCGGCGGTTGGCCTGCACCACGTTGGTGTAGGAATACCGGTGCTCCGGGCACGGGCCCCAGGCGCACAGGGCGGCCATGTGCTCCGGCGTCGAGTAACCCTTGTGCCGGGCGAATCCGTAGCAGGGGTAGGACCCGTCCAGCTCGACCATCATGCGGTCCCTGGTCACCTTGGCCACGATCGACGCGGCCGCCACCGACGCCGTGACCTGGTCACCCTTCCACACGGCCAGGGCGGGCACGGCGAGCCCGCGCACCGGGAAGCCGTCGGTGAGCACGTATCCGGGCCGCTGGCGCAGCCCGGCCAGGGCGCGGCGCATGCCGGCCACGTTGGACACGTGCAGCCCGCGCGCGTCGACCTCCTGGGCCGGGATGATCAGCGCGTTCCAGTCCAGCGCCCAGCGCATGATGTCGCGGTAGGCGGCCTCGCGCTCCTCCGGCGTGAGCAGCTTGGAGTCGGCCAGCCCGGGCATCCGGCGGATCGTGGCGTTGTCCAGGACCACGGCGGCGATCACCAGCGGCCCGGCGCAGGCGCCGCGGCCAGCCTCGTCGACTCCGGCGACCGGGGCCAGGCCCGCGCGGGCGAGAACGTTCTCGTACGCGGCCAGCCCGGCATTACGCCGGGGCGTGTGGCCGGTATGCCGCCATCGGGCCCATTCCGGGCGGCCAACGGCCGGCTTGCTGGAGGGGCGAACCATGACATTCGAAGGCTACGCCAGATCCCCGACAGAAGAAGGCGTTAGGGGCCGTTCAGCTTGGGCTGGTTGAACGTGGCCGGCACACTGAGCAGACCGAACTGGCTGACCGGCCAGATCTTGATGAACGCGCGGCCGACGACGGCACTCTCCGGGATGGCGCCACCACCGGGGAAGCCGAACTGGTGCCCGCGGGAGTCGTAGGAGACGTCACGGTGGTCGCCCATGACCCACAGGCTGTTGGCCGGGACGGTGACGCTGAACCGGGACTGCGACGGCGGGTTGCCCGGATACAGGTACGACTTCTCGTTCAGCGCTACGCCGTTGACGGTGACCCGGCCCTGGGCGTCACAGCAGGCCACCTTGTCGCCGGGCAGGCCGATGACGCGCTTGATGAAGTCGTTCTGATTCTTGGCGAAGCCGAACATGGACGCCACGCTCTGGCCGAACCGGGAGAAGAAGTTGGTGCTGGCCGGGGTGACCCCGGGGTCCCAGGTGCCGTCGCCGGAGAACACCACGATGTCGCCGCGGTGGACATTGCCGAACTCGAAGCTCAGCTTGTCGACCAGCACCCGGTCGCCGATGGCCAGGGTGTTCTGCATCGAGCCGGACGGGATGTAGAACGCCTGGATGGCGTACGTCTTGATGATCAGCGTCAGGAACAGCGCGACGACGATCAGGACCGGCAGCTCTTTCCAGAACGACCGGTCCTTCTTCCTCTTCCGCGCGGTCTTCGCGGGCGCAGGCGATTTGGCCTCGGCCTCGTTCATCCGTGCGCCTCCCGCGTCCCCGGTCGCCTCGCCGGCAGGCTGTTCACCAGCCGGCTCATCCCGCCTGCCCTGCGTCTGCGTAGGAGGCGGGTCGCCGGGGCCGTTGCCGTCGTCCGTCATCGGTTCGAGCCTAGCGTCATCGGTTGGTGACAGAAGTGGTATCCGCGCTCACTGTGAATTACTTCAGGCACGTCAAACCACCTCGCCTAGGGGCGAACCGCGGCATAGCGGGCTAGCTCAGCTCGCAGTGTTCTCGCGACGCTCGCGGATACGGGCGGCCTTACCGCGCAGCTCACGCAGGTAGTAGAGCTTGGCCCGGCGGACCTTGCCGCGGGTCACGGTCTCGATCCGCTCGATCGACGGGCTGTGCACCGGGAAGGTGCGCTCGACGCCAACGCCGTAGCTGATCTTCCGCACGGTGAAGGTCTCACGGACGCCGCCGCCCTGACGCCGGATCACCACGCCCTGGAAGACCTGGATCCGGGAGCGGTTACCCTCCTTGACCCGCACGTGGACGCGGAGCGTGTCCCCGGGGCGGAAGTCCGGAACATCGTCCCGGAGCTGGGCCTGCTCGAGTTCGGCGATAGCGGTGTGCATGGCAGCGATTCCTCAGTACTCATCGGATCAGTGCTGATTATTAGGCTGATCGGCTTAAGGCGTGTGCGGGCACAGCGGCGCGGGCCGGAAAGGGGCCTCGGCGCCGACGGAAGCGCACGGCGAATCTCAGTGTGCCACATCTTGGGACCAGGCTGGTAAGCGAGCGGCTTCTTCGGGGCCCGATCCGGTCGAGCGGACCACGCCGGACAGGCCCATGGCCGACAGTACCTGCCAGTCCCGGCGGCTCAGCGCGGCCGGGTCGGCTGCGGCACGGAAGATCAGGTCGGGCCGGTTGGCCGCGGTCCGCAGCAGGGCCGCATCCCGCCGCCACCGGGCGATGGCCGCGTGGTCGCCCGACAGCAGCACCTCCGGCACTTCACGCCCGCGCCAGACGCGAGGGCGGGTGTAGACCGGGCCCTCGAGCAGTCCGGCCATGCTGGCCGCGTCGTCGCCGGGCCAGCCGCCGAACGAGCCCAGGTCGGGCACCAGTGCGCCACCGGGCGGTGACTCCGCCGACGGCGGGCCGTCCCCGGCAGAATGACCGCCGAACGAGTCGTCGGTGGCGGACCGGTCGTTGCCGAGCACCCCGGGCAGCAGCCGGGAGATGGCCTCCACCATGACCAGCACCGCCGCTTCCCCGCCGGCCAGCACGTAGTCGCCGATGCTGACCTCGTCGACCGGCATCCGCGACCGGGCCTCGTCGATGAACCGGGTGTCGATGCCTTCGTACCGGCCGCAGGCGAAAATGAGTTGCTGTGACTTGGTGTACCGGGCCGCGCTGGCCTGGTTGAACGGGACTCCGCTGGGCGTGGGGACGATCAGCCGCGGTTCCTGGTCTGGCACCGGGGGCCGGTCCGGCGGCGCGATCTCATCCAGCGCCTCGCCCCAGACCTCAGGCTTCATGACCATGCCGGGGCCACCGCCGAACGGGGTGTCGTCCACGGTCCGGTGCGGGTCGTGAGCCCACTGGCGCAGATCATGGACGTAGAACTCGATGTCGCCCCGGGCCGCGGCCTTGCCGATCAGCGAGACGCTGAGCGGGCCGAAGTACTCGGGAAAGATGCTGACGATGTCGATGCGCATGAGGTCATGCCTCGTCGGCTTCGCCGGAGTCGAGCAGCCCGGGGGGTGGGTCGATGACCAGCCGTCCGCCCGGCACGTCGACGTCGGTCACGATCGCGCTCACGAACGGGACCAGGACCTCACCGGCCGCGCCGTCGTCCCGGCGCACGACCAGCAGGTCCTGGCCGTGGTGCAGCACGTTGGCGACCTGGCCGACCGCTTCGCCGACCGCGGTGACCACGCTGAGCCCGATGAGCTGGTGGTCGTAGAACTCGTCCGGGTCGTCCGGGGCCGGGATCTCGGCCGAATCCAGCACCAGCAGGGTGCCGCGCAGGTCCTCGGCGGCGGTCCGGTCCCGGACTCCCTCGAACGTGACGATCAGGCGGCCGGAGTGCCACCGGGTCGCGGCCACGGTCAGCGGGCCGCGCTCCGGTGGCTCCGTCTCCAGGGCCGTGCCAGGCACAAACCGCGTGTCCGGCTCGTCGGTCCGGACCAGCACCATGACATCGCCGCGAATTCCGTGCGCACGGCCGATCTGACCGACGGCAATCTGCATAGCCGATCCCGGACTAGCGGATCTCGTCGGTGTCCAGGAGGTCGACACGGACGTGCCGGCCGCCGGCCAGCGAGCCCATCACGGTTCGCAACGCCCGGGCGGTGCGGCCACCCCGGCCGATGACCTTACCCAGGTCTTCGGGGTGGACGCGCACCTCCAGGACATTGCCACGGCGCATCGCACGGGTGGACACCTGGACATCGTCGGGATGTTCGACGATGCCCCTGACCAGATGCTCGAGCGCCTCTTCCAGCACGTCAGGCCTCGCTGCCCGGCTCACTGCTCGCGGACGTGTCCGCGCTGGCGGTCGCGTCCGCTGTGGCGGAGGTGTCCGCAGGGGCGGTCGCGTCCGCCGTGGCGGAGGTGTCCGCAGGGGCAGTCGTGTCCGCAGGGACGGTCGTGTCCGCAGGGGCGGTCGTGTCCGCAGGGGCGGTCGTGTCCGCGGTCGCGGCCGCGGCGGCGCTGTCGTCGGCCGAACCAGCCGCCGTCTTCTCCGCGCTGGCCTTGGACTTGGACCGGCCGGACTCGGGCTTGACGTCCTTGGCCGCGGACGTCTTGGCCTCAGCCTTGGTGGCGGACGCCTTGCTGTCGGCCTTCTTGGCCCGGCCGCCGCCCTTGGGCGTGGTGGCCCCGGAGTCGGCCGGCGAGTCCTTGCCGGCTTCCTTCAGGGCGGCCGCGAACGTTTCCTTCTTGTTCGGGGCCAGCTCGCGGGTCCGCAGGGTGCCCTCGGCGCCCGGCTCACCCTTGAACTTCTGCCAGTCGCCCGTGATCTTGAGGATGGTCATGACCGGCGGGGTGGGCTGCGCGCCCACGGAGAGCCAGTGCTGAGCCCGCTCCGAGTTGACCTCGATGAACGAAGGCTCTTCCTTCGGGTGGTACTTGCCGATCTCTTCGATGGCGCGCCCGTCGCGCTTGGTCCGGGCGTCGGCCACGACGATCCGGTAGGTCGGCACCCGGGTACGGCCCAGGCGCTTGAGCTTGATCTTTACAGCCACGGCTGCGGTCTTCTCCCAGCAAATAAAGGTACGGGCGGTGATCTGGCAGCCAGGTGGGGACTGGGCGGGATCACTCAGATGGCCCGGCGAGCAGGGGTAGAGGGCCCCGCGTCGCCAGTGTCAAAAGAACATTCTGCCAGACGAACGGGGATGCTGGGGACACGTCCGGGCGCAACAACAGTTCCGTAACGCGCATTGACGGGTGCCTCGTGCCGAATCTACGTTATGCCTACCCTTGTTCATATTGAGCACGAGTGTTCGCATAGTGAACATCCGGATGCCCGCCGGCTCTCGGCGACTCGGGCGGAAGTCCGTGTTTGTCCCCCAATTGTTGACAATCCGTTGAACAATACTGATCACGCTAGCGGGCCTCGTACCACCGACTCCTTGACCGGGCACCAGGCCGCTCGCCGATGTCTCGCCACTCGTCCGCACCACGTGTAGGGGGAAGGCCATGACCAGCCCGTCAGACAGACCCGTCCCGGACGCTTCCGCGACCGACCAGACCACCTCGCGACCGATCGTCCCGAAGGCCAGCGCCGGCGGCCCGAAGGCCAGCGCCGTCGGCCCGTTCGGGCGCCGCAACCTGCTCAAGGCGTTCGGTGCCGGCGCGGTCGCGGTGGGCGCGGGCGGCCTGCTCGAAGCGTGCAGCGGCGGCATCAAGGGATCGTCGTCGGGCTCCGGGTCCGGGTCGGGGTCCGGCGGCACCAAGGCCATCACGATCGGCTGGATCCACCCGCTGACCGGGTCGCTGGCTGGGTTCGGCGCCCCGGACATCTGGGTGATCAACAAGATCAAGAAGACCAGCCCGTACAAGAGCGGGTTCAAGATCGGCGGTAAGACGTACCCGGTCACGATCAAGTCCTACGACACCCAGTCCAGCCCGACCCGGGCCGGCGACCTGGCCCGGACCGCGATCCTGAACGACGGGGTGGACCTGCTGCTCGCCTCCTCCACCCCGGAGACGGTGAACGCGGTGGCCAGCCAGGCCGAGTCGCTGGGCACCCCGCTGATCTGCGCGAACATCCCGTGGGAGTCCTGGTACATCAACCTGGGCGGCAACCCGGCCAAGCCGACCAAGAAGGCGGCCTACGTCACCATGTACTTCCTCGGGGCCGAGCACCTGATCAAGACGTTCATCCCGATGTGGGACAAGATCCACAGCCAGCTCGGCACGAACAAGGTGGTCGCGGCCGCGTTCCCCAACGACTCGGACGGCAACGCCTTCCGCGCCGTGTTCCCGCCCATCGCCGAGGCCGCGGGCTACACGTTCAACATGTCCTCGGCCTACCCGGACGGGACCACGAACTACTCGTCGATGATCTCCCAGTTCAAGTCGCAGCAGGCCGACTTCTTCACCAACGTGCCGCTGCCGCCGGACTTCGCCACCATGTGGAAGCAGTCCGTCCAGCAGGGCTTCAGGCCGAAGCTGGCCACCGTGGCCAAGGTTCTGCTGTTCCCGACCGACACGTACGCGCTCGGCTCGCTGGTCTACAACGTGGCCACCGACGCCTGGTGGGCGCCGACGCTGCCGTGGACCTCCTCGTTCACCGGGGAGACCTGCCAGCAGATGGCCACCGAGTACGAGGAGGCCGGCCACGGGCAGTGGAACTCCAACATCAGCAACTACAGCCTCTTCGAGGCCGCGCACGCCGCGTTGACCGCGGTGAACAACCCGCACGACAAGAAAGAGGTCGCGACGGCGATCCACGCGGTGAACATCAAGGCGCTGGCCGGGCCGCTGAACTTCGCCGACGGTCCCGCGCCGGGCGTCGCGATCACGCCGCCGGTCGGCATCCAGTGGCAGAAGGGCACCAAGTACCCGCTGGAGGCCAAGGTGGTCGACAACACGCTGCAGCCGGAAGCGAAGCTCACCGGCGATCTGCTGCCGACCAACAAATGACCGATGACCAGCCCGCTGCTTGAGCTCGACGGCGTGACCAAACGGTTCGGCCAGGTCGTGATCGCGGAGGACCTGTCCCTCGCGGTCGGGGCGGGCGACACCGTGGGCATCGTCGGGCCGAACGGAGCGGGCAAGACCAGCCTGTTCGGCCTGATCTCGGGCGACCTCGCGCCCAACGCGGGCACGGTCCGGTTCGCCGGGCGCACGGTGACCAAGCTGGACGCGGCCGGCCGGTGCCGGCTCGGCATCGGCCGGACGTACCAGGTGCCGCGGCCGTTCGGGGACATGACCGTGTTCGAGAACCTGCTGGTGGCGGCCCAGCAGGGTGGCGGTCTGCGACGCCGGGCCAGCTACGAGGCCGCGGCGGCGGCGCTGGACCGGGCTGGCATTTCCGGCCAGGCCAACGTGCCCGCCGAACGGCTCGGTCTGCTCCAGCGCAAACGGCTGGAGCTGGCCCGGGCACTGGCCACCCAGCCCACGCTGCTGCTGCTGGACGAGGTGGCCGGCGGTCTGACCGACCCCGAGGTGGCCCAGCTGGTGGAGATCGTCCGCGGCGTCAGCGCCGAGGGCATCGCGGTGATCTGGATCGAGCACGTGGTGCGCGCGCTCACCGCGGTGGTCAGCCGGCTGCTCTGCCTGACCGGCGGAAAGTTCGTCGGGGACGGAGACCCGGCCACGGTGCTGGCCACCCCGGCGGTGCGCGAGGTGTTCCTGGGCGGCGCGGTCACCGCGGCACTGACCGGCGGGACCCTGGACGTCCCGGGCGAGGATGCCCCGTGAGCGAGGACGGCCAGGGCGACAGCACCACTCCCCTGCTGGAGACCCGTGGCCTGGAGGTGCACCACGGGCAGCTCCGGGCCCTGCAGGACATCTCGCTGCGGGTGTTTCCGGGCGAGGTGTACGCGATCATCGGCGCGAACGGCGCGGGCAAGTCGACGCTGCTGCGCACGATCGCCGGGCTGCACCAGCCGACCACCGGCACCGTGCTGTTCGACGGCACGGACGTCACCCGGGTGCGGCCCGATCTCCGGGCCACCTCGGGGATTGTCATGGTGCCGGAGGGACGCCGCCTGTTCGGGTCACTGACGGTGGAGGAGAACCTCAAGGTCGGCGCGTCTTACGCCCGGAACGGGCCCTGGACCATCGAGCGGGTCTACGACCTCTTTAATTGGATGCAGGAACGCCGCGGCCAGCGCACCGCGCAGCTGTCCGGTGGCGAGCAGCAGTCGGTGGCCATCGGGCGGGCGCTGGTGGCCAACCCGCGGGTGCTGCTGCTGGACGAGCTGTCCCTCGGCCTGGCCCCGGTGATCGTGCAGCGGATCTACGGCATGCTGCCCCAGATCCTGGCCACCGGCCTGACCGTGCTGCTGGTCGAGCAGGACGTCAGCCAGGCGCTGCGGGTCGCGTCCCGGGTGCACTGCCTGCTCGAAGGCCGGACCACGCTGGAAGGACCGCCGGGCGACCTGACCCCGGAGCGGGTCGAGGCGGCCTACTTCGGGCTCCCGGTAGCCGACAAGACCGCGGACGGCGCCGGCGAAGAGAGTGAGGGGTAATGGCCTGGGTCAACGCCATCATCCAGGGGGTGCTCACCGGCGGCCTGTACGCGCTGTTCGCGTGCGGGCTGTCGCTGATGTTCGGGGTCATGAAGGTGGTCAACCTGGCCCACGGCGACCTCGCGGTGGTGGCTGGTTACGTGGCCATCGGCGTCATCACCGTCACCCACATCCCCGTGCTGTGGTCGTTCGTGATCGTGGTCCCGGTGATGGTGGTGGTCGGCTACGCGCTGCAGCGCACGCTCATCCAGGGCTCGCTGGACCGGGGCACGCTGACCACGCTGATCGTGACCTTCGGCCTGTCCGTGGTCATCGAGAACGGGCTGCTGCAGTTCTTCACGGCCAACAGCCGGGCCATCGGCAGCGGGCTCTCCCTGGTGCGGGGCTCGTTCACGATCGGCTCCCAGATCCAGATCGGCTACCTCCTGGTGGTCATCTTCGCGGTAGCCGTGGTGGTGCTGCTCGGGCTGCAGTACTTCCTGTCCGCGTCCAGGTACGGCCGGCTGATCCGCGCCGTGGCCGACGACCAGGAAGCGGCCCAGCTGTCCGGGGTCAACTACCGGCACGTGTTCGGGATCGCGGGCGGGATCGCGTTCGGCACGGTGGCCGTGGCCGGCATCTTCTACGGCATGTACTCCCAGCTGGCCCCGACCACCGGCACCGACACGATCCTGCTGTTCGCGTTCGCCGCGGTGGTCATCGGCGGTCTCGGCTCGCTCTGGGGCACCCTGCTCGGCGGGGTGGTGCTTGGCGTGGCCCAGCAGATCGGCGCCCAGATCAGCATCTCCGACGAGGTCCTGGCCGGGTACATCGTGTTCCTGCTCGTGCTGGTGCTCAGACCCCAGGGTCTGACCACCCGGAGGTCGCAGTCATGAGCGTGGCCACGCAGAGCCCGGCCCGGCAGGCCGGGCAGCTTCGCGTCACCCGGTCGCGGCGGAACGTGGCCTGGACCGGGCTGGGCGCGCTGATCGTGGTGGTGGTGCTGGCTCTGCTGCCGTACCTCGTCTACTCCGGCACCACCAGCATCTTCGTCCAGGGGTTCATCGTGCTCACGCTGGCCAGCATGTGGAACCTGCTGGCCGGGTACGCGGGCCTGGTCTCCGTGGGCCAGCAGGTGTTCGTGGGCCTGGGCGCGTACTTCGTGCTGATCCTGGCCATCCACGGCTGGTCCCCGTTCGCCGCGCTGCCGATAGCCGCGATCGGCTGCGCGGTGGCGGCGCTGCCGCTGTGGTGGCTGGTGTCCCGGCTGCGCAGCGGGTACTTCGCCATCGCCACCTGGGTAATGGCCGCGACCGTGATGCTGATCATCGAGAAGTTCTCGTCCATCGGCGGCGGCACGGGCATGCCGCTGCCCGGCCTGACCGGGATGGACTCGACGCTGCTGACCGCCTACACGTACTGGATCGGGCTGGCCGTCACCGTGGCCTCGCTGGCCACCATCTACCTGCTGCTGCGGGGCCGGCTCGGGCTGGTGCTGACCGCGATCCGGGACGACGAGGTGGCCGCGCGCAGCTCCGGAGCCCGGGTCGGCCTGGCCCGGGTGCTGGTGTTCGTGATCGCCGGATGCGGCTGCGGCGCCGCCGGGGCGGTGCTGGCCATCAGCCAGCTGCAGGTCCAGCCGAGCGCGGTGTTCAGCGTGCAGTGGACCGCGGAGATGGCGTTCGCCACGATCATCGGCGGCCTGGGCACGATCGAGGGACCGATCCTCGGCACCGTGGTCTACATGGTGCTCCAGCAGACCCTGCAGTCCTACAACGCCTGGTACCTGATCATCTTGGGCCTGGTGGCCATGGCGATCGCGCTGTGGTCGCGGCGCGGCCTGTGGGGCCTGATCGACGAGCACCTGCACCTGCGGCTGTTCCCGGTCGGCTACTGGCTCTGGTCCGACGACGACACGGCCAGCCGCCGGCGGCTGGGGCTGCGCCGGTCCGGCTCCGCGTAATCTGCCAACGTGCTGCTGAGCGAGATGGCCGACGCCTCCGAGGCGGTGGCCGCGACGTCATCCCGGCTGGCCAAGATCGCGGTCCTGGCCACGGCCCTGCACGACGCGGGTCCGGCCGAGGTCACGATCGCGGTCGCCTACCTGTCCGGCGAGCTGCCCCAGCGGCAGATCGGCGTGGGCTGGGCCACGCTGCGCCAGGCGCCGTCGCCCGCGGGCACCGCCACGCTGACCCTGACCGACGTCGACGCCGCGCTCAGCGCAATCGGCTCGGCGGCGGGCAAAGGCTCGCAGGCCACCCGCAAGCAGCTGGTCGATGAGCTGTTCGGCCAGGCCACGGCCAAAGAGCAGTCGTTCCTGCGGGGGCTGCTATCCGGTGAGCTGCACCAGGGCGCGCTCGAAGGTGTGATGGCCGAGGCCATCGCCCGGGCCGCCGAGGTTCCCTCGGCCCAGGTCCGGCGCGCGCTGATGCTGTCCGGGTCGATGAGCACGGTGGCCGAGACCGCCCTGTCCGAAGGCAGCCAGGGGCTGGCCGGATTCGGGCTCCAGGTGGGCCGGCCGATCGGCCCGATGCTGGCCTCGTCCGCGCCCACCATCGAGGACGCCCTGGCCAAGATCAGCCCGGCCGCGGTGGAGTGGAAGCTGGACGGCATCCGTGTCCAGGTCCACCTGCACGAGGGTCAGGTGAAGCTGTTCACCCGGACCCTGGACGACATCACCGACCGGCTGCCCGAAGTGGTGGCCGAGCTGGCCCAGCTGCCCGCGCGCGCCGCCGTGCTGGACGGCGAGCTGATCGCGCTGCGGGAGGACGGGCGCCCCTATCCGTTCCAGGTCACCGCCTCGCGCACGTCGCGGCGGACCGGTGAGGCCGCGGCCGGGCTGTCGGCGTTCCTGTTCGACATCGTGCACCTGGACGGGGAAGATCTGATCGACCGGCCGGGGGCGGAGCGGTTCTCGGCCCTGGAACGGGTGGTACCGGAACGGCTGCGGATGCCGCGGCTGGTGACCACGTCCTCCGGCGAGGCGACCGCGTTCTTCGATGAGTCCCTGGCCCACGGGCACGAGGGCGTCGTGGTCAAGTCGCTGGACACCCCCTACACGGCCGGCCGTCGCGGGGCCGGCTGGATCAAGGTCAAGCCCCGGCACACCCTGGACCTGGTGATCCTCGCCGCCGAGTGGGGCCACGGCCGCCGCCGGGGCTGGCTGTCGAACCTGCACCTGGGGGCGCGGGACCCGGAGACCGGCGGCTACATCATGCTGGGCAAGACGTTCAAGGGCCTGACCGACGAGATGCTGACCTGGCAGACCGAGCGGCTGCTCGGGCTGGAAAACTCACGCAACGACTACACCGTCTACGTCCGCCCGGAACTGGTGGCCGAGATCGCCTTCGACGGCGTGCAGCGCAGCCCCCGGTACCCGGGCGGCATCGCGTTGCGGTTCGCCCGCGTGCTCCGCTACCGCGAGGACAAGCGGGCCTCCGAAGCCGACACCCTGGAAACCGTCCGCGCCACCTCCCCGCACTGAGCGGCGGGCCGGGCCCGGCCGGGCGCAGGGATCAGACCGGTACCGGAACGGGAACCGGAGTACGGCAGGTGCTGGCCGGTCACGGGAAATAAGCGGCCGGTTACACGCGGCCTGGGCCGGTTACTTCTTCTTGTTGCGCTTGTTGTTGCCGCGGAACGCGGCCGGGATGTTGTTGTTGGACGTCCCCAGCCCGGGCAGGCCACCCAGGCCACCGCCAGGCAGGCCGCCCTGCTGCAGCGCGGCCAGGGTCTCGGCCATGTCCTGGTTGGTGAAGCCTTCCGGCAGGCCGCCAGCGAGGCCACCGGCCTGGCCGCCACCGGGCACGCCGGTCGCGGCACCGTCGCCACCCGCGGCCTTGGCCGCCGCGCGGCGCGGGTCGCCCCCCGGGCGCTTCCGCTTGGACTTCGCCTTCTTGCTGGCCTTGGCCCCGGCCCGGCGCATGCCCGGGGGCAGGCCGGGCACGTTGCCCAGGCCGCCGCCGAGCATCTGCTTCATCTGCTTCTGGCCCTCGAGGAAGTTCTGGATGAGGGCGCCGACCTGGCCCGGGGTCACCCCGGAACCGGCGGCGACGCGGGCCCGGCGTGTGCCGTTAATAATCTTGGGATTGCGGCGCTCTTCGGGGGTCATCGACTGGACGATGGCGGTGGCCCGGTCCAGGTCCTTGTCGTTGACCTGGCTGAGCAGTTCCTTGTTCGCGCCCGCGCCGGGCAGCATGCCGAGCAGGTTCCCGATCGGTCCCATCTTGCGGACCATCTGGATCTGCTCGACGAAGTCTTCCAGCGTGAAGCCCTCGCCCGAGACCAGCCGGTCGGCCAGGGCAGTGGTCTGCTCCTCGTCGAAGTGCCGCTCGGCCTGCTCGATCAGGGTGAGCATGTCACCCATGTCGAGGATGCGGCCCGCCATCCGGTCCGGGTGGAAGACGTCGAAGTCCTCGAGCTTCTCACCGGCGGAGGCGAACATGATCGGGCGCCCGGTGAGCTCGACGATGGACAGCGCCGCACCACCGCGGGCGTCGCCGTCGAGCTTGGTCAGGACCACGCCGTCGTAACCCACGCCGTCCAGGAACGCCTGGGCCGTGGCCACCGCGTCCTGGCCGATCATGGCGTCGACGACGAACAGGATCTCATCCGGCTGGGTCGCGTCCCGGATCGCCGCGGCCTGCCCCATCATCTCTTCGTCGATGCCCAGGCGGCCGGCGGTGTCGATGATGACCATGTTCTGCTGGCGGCGCCGCGCCTCTTCGATGGACTGGCGGGCCACCGCGACCGGGTCGCCCACCCCGTTGCCCGGCTCGGGCGCGTACACCGGGACGCCGGCGCGCTCGCCGACGATCTGCAGCTGCTGCACCGCGTTGGGGCGCTGCAGGTCGGCCGCGACCAGCATGGGGGTGTTGCCCTGCTCGCGCAGCCAGAGGCCGAGCTTGCCCGCCAGCGTGGTCTTACCAGAACCCTGCAGACCGGCCAGCATGATGACGGTGGGCGGGTTCTTGGCGAACCGCAGCCGGCGGGTCTCCCCGCCCAGAATCGCGACCAGCTCGTCATTGACGATCTTGATGACCTGCTGCGCCGGGTTGAGCGCGCCGGACACTTCTTCGCCGCCGGCTCGCTCCTTGACCCGGGCGATGAAGGCCCGGACCACCGGCAGCGCGACGTCGGCTTCCAGCAGCGCGATGCGGATCTCACGCGCGGTCGCGTCGATGTCGGCCTGAGAGAGCCGTCCCTTGCCCCGGAGGGAAGAGAAGACCGTAGTAAGCCGTTCGGAGAGGGTCTCGAACACGTTTCTATGCCATCCTCACGCAGCCCGCGTATCCGTCTATCCAGGCTATCTGCTCACGTTTGCGCGCCGTCCGTCGTCGGCAGGTGGAAAATTTTATTTAATCGACTCGCCCGGCGCGACCCTGGCCGGGGTCCGTGGGCGTCAGGCGGACAGGGCGGCGAGCACGGCTTCGATCGTGGCCTGACGGGCATCCCGGCTGGTCAGCGGCTGGCCGTTCTCGTCGGCGACGTAGAAGACGTCGACCGCCTCGGCCCCCAGCGTCTCCACCCGGGCCGAGCGCAGGTCCAGGCCGCAGCCGCCCAGCGCGCGCCCGATCCGCCACAGCAGGCCGGGCTCGTCGTGGGCCCGGACCTCGACCACGGTCGCGGTCAGCGAGGCGTCGTCGACCAGCGTGACCTTGGGCGGGGCCACGACCGCGCCGCGCGGCCGGGCCGACCGGGCCCGGCGTTCCAGCCGCTCCTCCACGTCCAGGCGTCCTTCCAGCATCCGCCGCAGATCGGTGGCCACCAGCGAGCTGTCGGGCGGGTCGCCGTACTCGGGCACCACGTTGAACACGGCCACCGCGGTCGTACCGATCGAGGTGGCGTTGGCCCAGCGCACGGTCAGCCGGTGCGAGGCCAGTACTCCCGCGGCCCGCCAGAGCAGCCCCGGCCGGTCCGGCGCCACCACCGTGACCTCGTGATCCTTGACCACGGCGGCCGGGTTGCCCTCCTTGACCAGGGCCAGCTGGTCGTCCCGCAGCGGCCCGGGGGCGGGCGGCGCGTCCCCGGCCAGCACCGCACTGACCCGGCGAACCAGGTCAGCGACCAGACCGGCCTTCCAGTCGTTCCAGGCCGCAGGCCCGGTGGCCAGCCCGTCCGCGGCGGCCAGCGCCTGCAGCAGCTCCAGCAACGGCCGGCTGCCCACGGTGCGGGCCACCTGCTCGACGGTGACCGGGTCGTCCAGGTCGCGGCGGGTCGCGATCGTCGGGAGCAGCAGGTGGTGCCGCGTGGCCTGGGCCACCAGCTCGGCGTCGGCTTCGCTGAACCCGACCCGGCGGGCCACGTCTCGCGCCACCACTTCGCCGCTGACGCTGTGGTCGCCGGGCCAGCCCTTGCCCAGGTCGTGCAGCAGCGCGGCCAGCAGCAGCAGGTCGGGCCGGCTCACGTCACGGGTCATGGCTGCGGCGTTGGCCGCGGTCTCCACCAGATGCCGGTCCACGGTGTAGGTGTGCAGGGGGTTGCGCTGTGGCCGGTTACGGACCCGCTCCCAGTCCGGGATGAGCACGGTGACCAGGCCCTCCTGGTCCAGCGCCTCCCAGACGCCGATGGCCTCGCGCCCGGCGCCGAGCAGGGCGACCAGAGAATCCCGGGCCTCGGGTGGCCACGGCACCGGCAGCGGCGGGCACTCGGCCAGCCGGGCCAGGGCCCGCGGGGCCAAGGGGCGTCCCGCCTGCGCGGCGGCCGCCGCGGCCCGCAGCACCAGGACCGGATCGGAGGCGGGGTCGGCCGCTCGGGCCAGCACCACCTCGCCGTCCTGCTCGACCACGCCGTCGGCCAGTGGCCGGCGTTCGAGCTTGCGCCGCCGCAGGCGCCGGCCACTGGCCCGTTCGGCCTGGCGAAAGGCGTGATCGACGGCGTAGGCCACGGTACGGCCCGCACCCGCGAGCTCGCGCAGCAGCGCGTCACCGTCCAGCAGCCCGGCGGCGCGCGCCACTTCATCGTGTTCTTCCAGCACCAGCCGGTCAGAGGACCGGCCAGTGATCTCGTGCAGGATGTGCCGCGCGTCCAGGATGGACTCGTAGGCGGCCCGGACCCGGGGCCCGGGAGCCGAGGCGACCCAGGCCGCCGCGATGGCCTGAATGGCGTGTACGTCCCGCAGCCCGCCCCGGGCTTCCTTGAGGTCGGGTTCGAGCAGGAACGCCAGCTCGCCGAAGATTCTTTCCCGCTCGTTGTGCAGCTCGCGCAGGTCGGCCAGCCGTGTCCTGGCCGCCGTACGCCAGTCCTCCAGCGCGCCCTCGCGCAGTTGCATGGTGAGCGCGGGATCTCCCGCCACGTGCCGGGCGCTCAGCAGCCCCAGCGCGACCTTGATGTCAGCCCGGGCCACCCGGCGCGCCTGCGGCACGGTCCGGACCGCGTGATCCAGGCGTGCGCCGGAATCCCAGACCGGATACCAGATCCGGTCCGCGATCGACGCGATGCCGTCACGCCCGCTGTGCAGGAGCAGTACATCCAGGTCACTGCCGGGCAGCAGTTCCCTTCGGCCGTAACCCCCTACGGCAACCAGGGCGACACCCGGCTCGGCGCCGAGCATGCCCGCCAGCCAGCGATCTGTTTCGATGGTCCGGCGGGCACGATCGGCGGCGAACGAAGTCATCAAGGCCACTCGGTTCCCCGTGGACAAAAGCGACTAAATCGCGTCGGGCCCACGTTCTCCCGTACGGACTCTGACTACCGTGTCGACGGGGATCGACCAGACCTTCCCGTCGCCGATACGACCGGTCTGCGCGGCCTTCACGATCACGCCGATCAGGTCATCGGCGTCCTCGTCGTCACACAGAACTTCCAGGCGGACCTTGGGTACCAGGTCGACCTGGTACTCAGCTCCGCGATAAACCTCAGTATGTCCACGCTGCCGGCCGTAGCCACTGGACTCGACCACCGTCATGCCCTTGACCCCGAACGCTTGAAGGGCGGCTTTGACGTCGTCCAGCTTGAATGGCTTGATGATGGCGGTGACGAGCTTCATGCGAGCACCCTTTCCCTCTCCTGGCGTGTACTTTCCGGCACAGGAGTTTCCAGAGACGTGCTGGAATGTGTCGGCGGCGTGAATCCGGCTCGCCTTATGTTACGGCCACGTTTCCCTTGGTTCTGGTGGGGTTCGCGGTGCTGTGACGTCCGTGCCTCCGTGAGGGTAAACCGGCTGGTGACAGCGGGGAAATGCGCTCAGAACGGGAAACGGGAATCGCCGAAGCGCGGGTCGCCATATCCGTCCGAATAGCCCTCGTCGTCGCGGCGCGGTTCCGGAGAATCGGGCTGCGGGGCTGGCGGGACCTTCGGGGCCCGGTAGTCCGCGGCCGGCCCCGGATAGCCGATCACGGTGCTGTAGTCAGCGCCCGGCCCCGGCTGGCCCGTGTCGCGGCGGGGGCTGCCGTCATAGACGGGACTGCTGTTATAGGTGTGGCTGCCGTTGTAGGTGGGGCTGCCGTTGTAGGTGGGGCTCTCGTAGTTGGGGCTGTTGTAGACGGAGCGCGGGTCGGACCCGGCCCCTGAGCCAGACACCGGCCCGAGGGCCGGGCCCGAGCTGGGCACGGGGCCCGAGTCGGACGTGGTGCGCGGGTCGTAGGTGAGACCTGAGTCGTAGGTGGTGCGCGGGTCGTGGGCGGAGCCGGGCCCGGCGTCGTAGGTGTGGCGCGGGTTGTGGGCAGAGCTGGGCCCGGAGTCAAAGACGGGAGCCGAGTTGTAGCTGGTGCCGGAGCCGTGAGCCGGGCCAGAGCGGCGGCCGCTGCCGGAGTCGTAGGCGGGACGCGGGTCATGACGGTGCAGGGCCCGGTAGTCCCGGGTGGCCGTGGGATAGCGGGCCGCGAGATCGCCGTAGTCGGGTGGAGCAGGGGTCGGCGCGGGCCGGGGGGCGGGCTGGCGGCCGCGGCCGGTGTCCGGGGTGAGGTTGTTCCTGAGCGCCACCTGGTGGGCGTGCTCGAGCATGTCCGTGGCCTTGGTGCTGGCCTCGGCCAGGATCTTGTCGCGGCGGCGCTGGGCCTCGTGCGCGACTTCCTGGCTGTAGGCGTGAGCATCGGACACGTAACGCTCGGCCGTCTGCTGGGCCTTGGCCAGAATGCGCAGGGCCTGGTCGTTGACGTCTACCGGCTGCGACTGAGGCGCTACCTGTCGCCCGTATGGCGGGCTGGGAGCCGGGAGGCCGACCGGGGCACCCAGCGGCCCCGCATCTAGCGGCCCGCTTCCCGATGGGCCACGACCCAGTGGCGCGACACCCGGCGGCAGGGCACCTGATGGCGCAGCACCCGGCGGCAGGGCCAGCCGGGCACGTCGCTGGTTGATGGCCTGGGCCCAGCCGCGCAGCCGGCGCACCTCAGCCTGGAGGGCGGTCCGCTCCTCCAGTAGCAGGGACAGCTCGCCCTCCACCCGGTCACAGAAGTCCCGCACGTCATCCTCATCGAACCCGCGGCGCCCCAGGCGCGCTAGGCGAAACGACACCGACCGAACCCGCCCAGGCGTGAGGCGAGCATGATGCCCCGCTCGCAAAGTCACGGCGCACCCTCTCCCCGGCCCCGACCCCAGCCCCCGCTGACCGTGCCCTGTGACCGGCCCAACGTCGACCCGCGCAGGCAGTCCCCATAGATGTCAGCCTGCGACCGACGCGGTACCGGGCGGCACAGACGCCCCCCGCCGACGTCGGTGCTCAGCCTGTGCGATGCGGGGGCACATAGGCGGCCTCGGCTCGGAGCGGCGTGGGTCCGGCGCGGGGTGGGGGCGGGCAGGCGGTCCCAGTCGATCCCGTGATGCTGGCTGCGCGCGGCTGGGTGCGGGGCGAGGTCCCGGTCGATGCCACGGTGATGCCTGTGAAGCCGATGACCCCGGCGGATCCCAAAACCTTTGTACTCGACCCGGAGCCAATTACGGCTGACCGAAAATCGGTCGCAGTTGCCGATTGTCCCGGCTGCCGACGGGGCGTTGCCGGTCGTCGGCAGCCCCGTCACCGGCAAGAGGATACTCTCTGCAACCGAACACGAACCGTACGGGGTCGGACCAGAGCGCAAAGTATCCATAGCGATCATCTCCGGGGGAAAGACGGCCACGGGTGCCGATCGGGGGCATCGTAACGGACTAATCCGTTATTTCCACCATTCAGCCAAACAAATTTTGGGTACTGGGGAAATAATTAATCGCACTATGCGAAGCGCATTTATGGTGGCTCCGGATTAGTGAATTCCATGATCCCTATCGCCCCGCCCTATGACCTATGGCGCTGTATTGATTCCGGACATTAAGCACATAGGTGCTGTTAATTACAGGTGAACCGGACCGTGGATGTTACAGACGGCTCCCCCGCCGCTACGAGAGTCACCTCCCGTGACCTGATGGACTGAAGCGCCTGATGGTGCGGGTGTGACCTGAGTGAAGATCGACGGGCAGCGCAGCTTCGGGCCGGGGGCCAGCTGGGTCCGCCCCCGTGCCCCCGCAGAGCCCAACGGCGGCCGCCAGCGGAGCCTTCCGGGGCCTCATCGCGGCCTGGCGCCGCGGCTCGCAACGACGTCCCGGCGACGCTCCGTGTTGCCGAAGCTGCCGAAGTTTTCGGCAAACTCCCCGCTCAGCCTGCCGACGCTGCCTGCCGAACGCCGTTGGCGACGTGCCGTGTCGGGCCGACCCGAACCCGCCGCCGGACGGACAGCAGGTAGGCAATGTGGCATTGCCCCTCCAAGAGGATCGCGATGCCACATCGCCTGCGAAGCACGGCCCGTCCAGAACGCGCTCCGGCTGCTGTGCCCGCGACCCATGAGATCCGGCGATCACCGAGATACCGGTGAAGCAGGACCTCTCTCGGCTGACGCGTGGGGTTCGTTCCGCCATGGGCAATGGCGCCTTTGCTAGTCCTCTTACACGGGTAAAGGCGCCATCGCCCCTATTGGCGCGCGACGCAGGGATGGCCGTGGGCAGGGGCGCCGGGGCGAGGCGCAGATGCGGCGCGGCCGGGGCCGGGGACCGGCGCGGCGTCGGCCGGGGCCGGGGACCGGCGCGGCGTCGGCCAGGGGCCGGGGACTGGCGCGGCGTCGGCCGGGCCGGGGACTGGCGCGGGACGTAGGGGTGGCCCTGGGAGCAGGGGCGCTGAGGGTAAGGCGCAGATGCGGCGTCGGCGGGGTCGGGGGCTGGCACGGCACGGCGCAGGACCGGCGCGGCGCCGGTGGGTGAGGCCGGAGTGGGTGGGGCCGGGGGCCCGGTGGGGCGATGGCGCGAGGCCGGGACGCGGGAGGCGGCGGGACTGAGCGGGGGCCGCGGCGGGACCCGGTGGGACGGCCGAGGTGAGCCCGTGACGGGGCGAGGCGGCCTAGCCGTGGGAGGGCGATGGTAACTTTACCGGCCCTCAAGATGGTGAGAAGGTCCTCGCCGCCAAGAATGCGGGTCCGTGGCGGGCTATATCGGCGCCTGCCACCATGGGCCGTATGCCCAGCGACCACAATCATCATGGAGGCAT
This sequence comes from uncultured Actinomycetes bacterium, assembly GCA_963833835.1. Classification (GTDB taxonomy): domain Bacteria; phylum Actinomycetota; class Actinomycetes; order Streptosporangiales; family Streptosporangiaceae; genus Bog-532. The sequence continues at coordinate 478,589 of CAWHZI010000016.1, read as the reverse complement.
CTCCGCCAGGCTTGTCTCCTCAGCTGATGCCGCGGACCCGCCGGGGGTCAACGACTATGACAGCTTCGCCGAGGCGTACGCGGCTGCGAGCGAGAACAACCTTGTCAATGCGTGCTACGAGCAACCCGCGATGCTGGCACTGGCCGGGGACGTGGCTGGCCGGCGGATTCTTGACGCTGGCTGTGGCGCTGGCCCGTTGCTCGCGGCGCTGCGGGACCGGGGCGCCATCGTGACCGGCTTCGACAAAAGCGCCCGGATGCTGAAACTGGCCCGGCAGCGACTCGGTGACGACGCGGACCTGCACTTGGCCGAGCTGGGCACCCCGCTGCCCTTCCCCGACGACACGTTCGACGATGTCAATGCTTCTTTGGTACTGCACTATCTGGAGGACTGGGGACCGGCCCTGGCCGAGCTGCGGCGCGTGCTCCAGCCTGGCGGACGGCTCATCGTGTCCGTCGACCATCCCTTCGCCGAGAACCTGTGGCATCGCGAGGCCGGCTTGGAACCGGATTATTTCGCGACCTACCACTACGACGTTGAGTGGACTGCGGGCGGCCAGACCGCCCGGCTGCGTTTCTGGACCCGGCCGCTGCACGCGATGACCGATGCCTTCACCGCCGCAGGCTTCCAGATAGCGACCATCAGCGAGCCCGCCGTCGCACCTGACACCCCCCGCGAGCTGCTTCCCGGCAACATCGCGGACCACCGGCGTTTTCTGTGCTTCCTGTTCTTCGTCCTGCACCCCAGCTGACCGCCACGCCGGACTCCTGTGCTGGCCCGGTCGCCGTCGTTCTGTTCAGGCCGGATGGTCCTTTCTCGTTGCGTGGACTAGGGTGAGTAACCGGTCGGCTAAAGCTGGATTATTTGTTCGATTATTAGCTTACGGGCAGGGAACCCTTTTCCCATTCAGCCTCCTCCCCTCTTTGGGAGGGAGAGTTACCTTTGCCCCCACAGGTCTCGGGAAGGTGGTCAGAGGCGCCGGGACCCGGGGCGCGGGGACTCAGGGGGATGCCCGGGGGCGCCGGGACGCAGGGGGCGGAGAGGTCCGTGGGCGCGGGGCGAGGCGCGGTCCGCGGGGTGCCGCTGGGGGGCGGGCTGCCGGGCGGGGTTAGGCGAGGATGGCGTCTACGAAGGCGGCGGGGTCGAAGGGGGCCAGGTCATCGGGGCCCTCGCCTAGGCCGACCAGTTTGACGGGGACGCCTAGCTCGCGCTGGACGGCGATGACGATGCCACCCTTGGCGGTGCCGTCGAGCTTGGTCAAGACGATGCCGGTGACCGCGACGACTTCGGCGAAGATGCGGGCTTGGCGCAGGCCGTTTTGGCCGGTGGTGGCGTCCAGGACGAGCAGGACCTCGTCGACGGGGGTGCGCTTCTCGATGACCCGCTTGACCTTGCCCAGCTCGTCCATGAGGCCGGTCTTGGTGTGCAGGCGGCCGGCCGTATCGACCAGGACCACGTCCACGCCGAGCTCGGTGCCCTCGGCCACAGCCTCGAAGGCCACGCTGGCCGGGTCGGCGCCTTCGCGGTCGCTGCGGACGGTCCGGGCGCCGACGCGCTCGCCCCACGTTTGCAGCTGGTCGGCGGCCGCGGCGCGGAAGGTGTCGGCCGCGCCCAGCAGCACGGTCTTGCCGTCGCCGACCAGGACGCGGCCCAGCTTGCCCGCGGTAGTGGTCTTGCCGGTGCCGTTGACCCCGACCATCATCCACACGGCAGGGGCGCCGCTGTGCTTCTCCTCGTTGAGGGTGCGGTCGAGGTCCTCGCCGATCTGGCCGATCAGCTCGGTGCGGAGCAGCTCACGGACCTGATCCACGTCGCGGACGCCGAGCACCTTGACCTTGGTCCGCAGGTCGTCGACGATCTGCCGGGCCGGCACTACGCCCACGTCCGCGGTGATCAGGACCTCTTCGATTTCGTCCCAGGTGTCGTCGTCCAGCCGGTCGCGGGACAGCAGGCCAAGTAGGACCGAGCCCATCGACGACTGGGACCGGGCCAGCCGGTCGCGCAGCCGGACCAGCCGGCCAGCCGACGGCGGCGGCTTCTCGATCTCCGGGGCGGCCGGCGCCGGGGCACGGGCCGGCGCGGGCGGGGCGATGACGTCCCCGGCCGCATCGGCCGCACCCTCGCCGGGTGTGCGCAGCTCGTCCTGGCCGGGTGCCTCCGGCGGCGTGACCACCTCGACGGGCCCGCCGCGCCGGCGCCGGGGCCGGACAAACAGCAGCCAGCCCCCCTCGAGCACGAGGACGACGAAGACAACCGCCAGGACAATGATGAGAATTATCGTTTCCATGACCGATCTCAAGTCTCTCAGGCCGGGTGGACGGTTCGGCCGGATGGACGGTTCGTCCGGGCTGAGGCTATCTGCTCGCCGGCGGGGATGCCCAAACGGCGTAGGCCGGTGTCAGGCGGGCTCGCGTTCGCTGAGGCGCTGGCTGACGACGGCGGACACTCCGTCGCCGCGCATGCTGACGCCGTAGAGCGCGTCGGCGCACTCCATCGTGCGGCGCTGATGGGTGACCACGATGAGCTGGGAACTTTCCCGCAGCTCGGTGAAGATGGCCAGCAGGCGCTGCAGGTTCGTGTCGTCCAGCGCCGCCTCGACCTCGTCCAGGACGTAGAACGGGGACGGGCGGGCCTTGAAGATGGCGCACAGGTAGGCGATGGCGGTGAGCGAGCGCTCGCCGCCGGACAGCAGGGACAGCCGCTTGACCTTCTTGCCCGGTGGCCGGGCCTCGACCTCGATGCCGGTGGCCAGCATGTCGTCCGGCTCGGTCAGCACCAGCCGCCCCTGGCCGCCCGGGAACAGCCGGGAGAAGATGTGCTCGAACTCCCGGGCCGTGTCGGCGTAGGCCGAGGCGAACACCTCCTGCACCCGGTCGTCGACCTCCTTGACCACGATGAGCAGGTCACGGCGGGTCTTCTTGAGGTCCTCCAGCTGGGTGGCCAGGAACGTGTGCCGCTCCTGCAGGGCGGCGTACTCCTCCAGAGCCAGCGGGTTGACCTTGCCCAGTTTGTCCAGGTCGCGCTGGGCGGCGGTGGCCCGCCGCTCCTGGACGGCCCGGTCGTACGCGGTGGGCAGCGTGCCCTCCTCCGCGTCGGCGGGCGCCGGTATGGGTACGGCCGGGCCGTAGTCGGCGACCAGCTCGGCCGCCTGCACGCCGAACTCCTCGACCGCGTGGACCTCCATCTGCTCCAGCCGCAGCCGGTGCTCGGCCCGGGCGATCTCGGCGCCGTGGGCCGAGCTGACCACCGTGTCCAGTTCGGCGGCCAGGTCGCGGACCCGGGCCCGGACCACCTTGAGCTCGTCGGCCCCCTCGGCGGTGGCGTGCTCGGCCTCGGTGCGGCGGGCCAGCGCAGCCTCGAGCGACTGCTCGGCCCGGGCGATGGCCAGCTGCGCACCGCGGGCCACGGCCCGGGCCACGGCCGCGTCGGCGGCCCGCTGCCGCAGCCGGGCCTGGGCCCGCTCACGGGCCTGCCGCTCGGCCGTGGCGGCCGAGTTCAGCGCGTCCGCGCGGCCCTCGATGGCGCGCAGCCGCTCCTCCACCGTGCGCACCTCCAGGCGCGCTTCCATCTCGGCGTTGCGGGCCATCGTGCACCGCTGGGCCAGCGTGTCCTTGATCGCGGCGGCGCCGCTCGGGTCGGCCTCGGCCCCGTCCTGGCCAGCGCCGTCCGGGCCGTCCGGGTCCGCGGCTTGCGCCGAGGCCTCGGCCTCGGTCAGCTGGCCGGTCAGCTCGGCCAGCCGGGCCTGGTCCTTCTCCCCCGCCCGCTGGGCCGTCTCGATGGCCGTCTCCAGCCGCCGCACCTCGTCACCGGCGGCGCGGGCGGCACCGGCCAGCCGGCCCAGGCGGCCCGAGATCTCGGCCGCACCCGAGTCGGCCTGGCGCATCCGGGCCCGGGCCTCGTCCACCGCGAGGCGGGCGGCGGACTCGGCGCTGAGCGCGACCGCGAGCCGCTCGGCGGCGTTCTCGCACTGGTCCTGCGCTTCCTGCAGGCCGGTGGCGGCGTCGTCGGCGGCCGCGCGGACCTCCAGCAGGCTCTGCTGGCCCGCGGACCCGCCGATGGCCCAGTGCGCGCCGAGCACGTCCCCGTCCCGGGTCACCACCCGCAGCCCGGGGGTGGCCCGGGTCAGGTCGGCGGCCTGCTCCAGGCTGGCCGCCACCACCACGCCGCCCAGCAGCTGGGTCACGGCGGGACGCAGCTCGTCGGTGGCCTGGACCAGGTCGAGCGCGTAGCGGGCACCGGACGGCAGGTCGGCCCGGTCGGTGCGGGACCGGGAGCGGCTGGCCACCGAGTGACCCACGTCGGGGTGACCGGCGATGACCAGGCCGGCCGTGCCCGCGCCGGACTCACGTAGCACGGTGAGGACGGCGATGGCCGCGTTCAGGTCGGTGACCGCGACCGCGTTGGCCGCCGCCCCCAGCGCCGCCGCGATCGCGACCTGGGCGCCGTCGGCGATCGTGATGGCCTCGGCGAACGGGCCGATGATGCCGCTGAACCGGCCCACTGATCCGGTCTGGCCGGTATCGGCCAGCAGGTCGGCGGAGGCGTCGGCCCCGCGCCGGAACGCCTCCTGCAGCGTCTCGACCCGGGCCCGCAGGGCGGTGTAGCGCCGGGTGGCCTCGGCCTCGGCCTTGCGCAGCTCGCTGACCTGAGCACTGGCCGCGGCCAGCAGGGCGCCGGCCTCCTCGTGGGTGGCGGCGAGCTCGGCCCGGCCCTCGTCGTGCCCGGACACCTGCTCGGCGACCTCGCTGTGCTCGTGCTGGGCCCGCTCGGCCCGGGCCCGGGCCTCGGCGGCCGAGGCGACCAGCCGCTCCAGCTCCTCGGCCGCGGTGGCCTGGCGGCTGCTGGCCGCGCCGACCTGGCCGCGCAGCCGGGCCAGCCGGTCGGCCCGGGTGGCCGCGGCCCGCGCGTCGTCGGCGATGCGCCGCTCGACCCGGGCCAGCTCGGCCTCGGCGCCGGAGCGCTCGCTGACCGCGGTGGTGAGGCGGTCCCGGCCCACCGCCAGCCGGGCCTGCAGGCTGTCCTCTTCCTCGCGCAGCTCGGCGGCCTGCCGGTCCAGTTCGTCAGGATCGCGGCCCGGCCGCTCGGCCACCGGCTCGGCCGACAGGTGCCGGTGCCGCTCGGCGGCCAGGCCCGCGGTGGCCCGCAGCCGCTCGGCCAGCGAGGACAGCCCGAACCAGGTCTCCTGGGCCTGGGCCAGCGCGGACGCGTGCTGCTGGGCCGCGGTGTCCAGCTCGGCCTCACGGCGCCGACCCTCACCCAGCGCGGTCTCCAGCGCGGTCCGGCGGGCCAGCACCGCGGCTTCGTCGGCCTCGTCGACCTCCAGCCGGGTGGCCAGCGTCAGGTAGTCGTCGGCCAGCAGCCGCAGCCGGGAGTCGCGCAGGTCGGCCTGGATCACGGCCGCACGCCGGGCCATCTCGGCCTGCCAGGCCCAGCGGCTTGAGCCGCCGGCCGAGCTCGGCGGTGAGGTCGACCAGGCGGGTCAGGTTGGCCTGCATGGCTTCCAGCTTGCGCAGCGCCTTTTCCTTGCGGCGGCGGTGCTTGAGCACGCCCGCCGCTTCCTCGATCAGCGCGCGCCGGGCCTCCGGGCCCGCGTGCAGCACGGTGTCGAGCTGGCCCTGGCCCACGATGACGTGCATCTCACGGCCCAGGCCGGAGTCGGACAGCAGCTCCTGGACGTCGAGCAGCCGGCACCGGTCGCCGTTGATGGCGTACTCGCTCTGGCCGGACCGGAACATCAGCCGGCTGATCGTGACCTCGGCGTAGTCGATGGGCAGGGCGCCATCGCTGTTGTCGATGGTCAGCGTGACCTCGGCCCGGCCCAGCGGGGGCCGGGAGGTGGTGCCGGCGAAGACGACGTCCTCCATCTTGCCGCCGCGCAGGGATTTGGCCCCCTGCTCGCCCATGACCCAGGCCAGGGCGTCGACGATGTTGGACTTGCCCGAGCCGTTGGGCCCGACCACGCAGGTGATGCCGGTCTCGAGGCGCAGCGAGGTGGCGGACGCGAACGACTTGAAGCCGCGCAGGGTCAGGCTCTTCAGGTACACCGGGAGCCCTCCCTCCTGCTCAGCCCCATGAACGGCACCGTCGCCCGCCGGGCCGTCTGGCCGTGACCTTACCGTGCGGCCCCGTCAAACTGCGGGGCACTGCCAAAACCGCTCGGCACTGTCGAATGCGGGCAACTGCAGATCGAATCTGACGCCAGGAGGGAAGAGAGCGTCAGAAAAAGTAGTAAACCAGACAGGCCGATGGCGCCGGAAGCTCCGGGCCACCGGCTGCCGAGCATTGCCGGATGGCATCCCGCACAGGTGTGCAGGCGCAAGACAATAGGGACGCCCAAAGAGGCAGGCGCCCCTATACAGTCTTGCGGATCGTGCTGTCGTTTTGCCTTGTTGTGCAGACGCTCGTCATGTGAGCGCTGGCTCGCGGCCCGCTACCAGGAACTCTTCGTCGCTGGCTCCGGTCATGAGTGCATCGTTCTCGTCCTGGAGCCGCATAAGCTCGGCTTCCAGGTCTCGCACTCGCTGCTGGAGACGGCGCATCTCAGAGATCATCCGGGGATCGGGACCGCCAACGTGGCCAAGTAGAGCCTTCGCCATGGTGTGGGGTCCTCCACGCTGAGTGACCAGAGTGGGCACTATCTAAAGCACGCTTCCTGCGCGCATTAACAATAACTAGGTTCTCACTAAGGGCCTGGCTGGTCAAGTTGAGTGGCGACATAGCCCCTGTTATTTACCTTACATGCCGAATAAGGACACCTTCTTCGCCGGCGCTGCGTGACCATTGGGGAGGTCGGCGGGCGGCGATGAGGTCTCGCAGGTGGTGCCGCGCACTGGATGGCACCATCGGCACCAGAATTAATGCTCGGTGAACCCGCGCAACTGGCCTTGCGGGCGACCCCAGCGTTGCGTGACCCGGGTCACCCGGCCCGGAGTCTGACCTCCGGTCAGCTCGGCCAGCAGGGCGCGGACGTCGCGGGCGGGACCTTCGGCGATGACCTCGACCTGCCCGTCGTCCAAATTCACCGCGCTGCCGGTCAGGCCGAGCGCGACGGCCTTCGTCCGCACCCAGTACCGGAAGCCCACGCCCTGGACCCGGCCGTCCACGTAAGCGGTCAGGCGCACCGGGCCTGAATCGTCCTGCGTACCGGCTACCACCGGCCGTTCCGCGGGCGTGGCTGGCAGCGGGGACAGGTGTAGGACGATCGGTTCATGAACGGATCCCGGCGGACCGGGGTGCCACAGCGCGGGCACGGCTCACCCTCGCGGCCATAGACGGCCAGCGAGCGGTCGAAGTAGCCGCTCTCCCCGTCGACGTTGACGTACAGGCGGTCGAACGAGGTGCCGCCCGCGGCCAGCGCGGTGCGCATGACCTCGCGGACGCCCGCCAGCAGCCGGGTGATCTCCGGCCGGGTCAGCGTGTCGGTGGCCCGCGCGTAGTGCAGCTTGGCCCGCCACAGCGCCTCGTCGGCGTAGATGTTGCCGACCCCGCTGATCAGCGACTGGTCCAGCAGCGCGCGCTTGATGCCGGTGCGGCGCCGCCGCAGCGCCGTCGCGAACGCGGCGTCGTCGAAGGCCTCTTCCAGCGGGTCCGGGGCGATGTGCGCGATCGGGCCGGGCAGCTCCGCGCCGTCCGGCACAAAGAGCAGGTGGCCGAACGTCCGCTGATCGGTGAAGCGCAGGTCGGGCCCGCCGTCGGTGAACGTGAACACGGCCCGCACGTGCGGCGACAGCGGGCGGTCCGGGTCACCGACCAGCAGCTGCCCGCTCATGCCGAGGTGAGCCAGGAGGGCATCCTCGCCGACCGGGAGCCACAGGTACTTGCCGCGGCGGCGGGCGCCGCCGACGGGGCGGCCCGCCAGGGCGCCAGCGAAATCGGCCGGGCCGGCCAGATGACGGCGCACGGCCCGGGGGTGCAGGACGGAGACCTTGTCGATGGTGCGGCCGACCACGTGCTGCTGCAGGCCCTGGCGGACGACCTCGACTTCGGGAAGTTCAGGCATTGCGGGGAGGAGACCAGCGCATCAGGCCGACGGGGCTGAGCCGTCGGCGGCGTCATCGGCCGTGGCCTCACCGGCGGTGGCGGCGCTGATCGCCATCCAGGCCGCCTCGGCGGCCTGCTGCTCGGCCGCCTTCTTGGACCGGCCCTCGCCCGAGCCGAGGACCTTGCCGCCCACCTTGACCGAGGCGCGGAAGGACTTCTGATGGTCCGGGCCGCTCTCGGCCACCGTGTACTCGGGCACACCGAGCAGTTCGGCCGCGGTCAGCTCCTGCAGCGAGGTTTTCCAGTCCAGGCCCGCGCCGAGCCGGGCCGAACGCTCGATGACCGGGTCGAACAGCGCGTGCACCAGGTCGTGGGCCGCGTCCAGGCCGCGGTCGATGAACACCGCGCCGATCACCGCTTCGAGCGTGTCAGCCAGGATCGACGGCTTGTCCCGGCCGCCGGTGCCTTCCTCGCCCCGGCCGAGCCGGACGTACTCGCCCAGGCTCAGCCCGCGGGCCACGTCGGCCAGCGCGGTCATGTTGACCACGGCCGCCCGCAGCTTGGCCAGCTGGCCTTCGGGCAGGTTCGGGTAGCCGCGGAACAGGGTGTCGGTCACGATCAGACCCAGCACCGAGTCGCCCAGGAACTCCAGCCGCTCGTTGGTGGGCAGGTTGCCGTTCTCGTACGCGTAGGAGCGATGGGTCAGGGCGCGCTCGAGGATGTCGTCGCTCAGCGGCACGCCAAGGACGGCCGGGAGCTCAGCCGGATCCCGGCCCGAGGCCGCTCCACTGCCACGCGGCCCATCCCTAACGACGCCCACAGCACGCCTCCTCCAGGCACACTCGACCAGGCCTGGCCCGCTCAGGAAGGCGCGATGACCTGGCGGCGCCGGTACGTGCCACACGTCGGGCATGCGACGTGCGGAAGCTTGGGGTCATGGCACTGCGGGCAACTGACCAACGTAGGCGCACTCGTCTTCCACTGTGAGCGCCGCGAACGCGTGTTGCTGCGTGACATCCTCCGCTTGGGAACCGCCACCTCAGCCCTCCTGTCGATCTCCGGCGCCGTTCTGGCGGCCGGTCTGGTCTCCGGTATCAAATCCATTGAACTGACGCAGCGCCTCCCACTCGGGGAGGACCACGTCGTCGTGCTGGTGTCCCGGCCCGGCGTCGGCCAGCCGCACCCCGCACTCGGGGCACAGCCCGGTGCAGTCGTCCGAGCACAGCGGGGACAGCGGCAGTGCGAGCACCACCGCGTCGCGGAGCACAGGCTCCAGGTCGAGCAGGTCACCCTCGAGCAGCAGGATGTCCTCTTCTTCTTCGGCTTCCGGGGGGCTCGGGTCGTAGTGATAGAGCTCCTGGAAGCTGGCTTCCACCGACGAGGTCACCGGCTCGAGGCAACGGGCACACTCCCCCGACACCGGTGCCGTGGCTGTGCCGGTGACGAGGACGCCCTCGTGCACCGCCTCCAGCTGGACGGACAGCTCCACCTCGGTGCCCGCGGAGACTTCCGCGAGCTCGACACGCAGGGCATCCGGAGCCGGGATGGTACGGGACTCTTCCCGAGCGGCGCCAGCCTGGCGACCAAGCGCTCGTGTATCGAACACGAGAGCTCCGCGCGGGTCGAGAGTGGTTGCGGATTTTCTGCGTACGTGAGGCATCAATGTTTACCGGGTCTGGACAGCGTTTACTAATCATGGCTGGACGGTCAAGCTTACGACAAAGCCAGCCTCGAATCCCAACTCAGCCGCCCGCCGCTCCATTCCCCGTCATTGCCTAACGTAGCTCAACTTTCGGCCAGCCGGGCCCGGAGTTGACCGATGACCGGCTCGGGCACCAGCTCGCTGACGTCACCACCGTACTTGGCCACCTCGCGGATGAGGCTGGAAGACAAGAACGAGTACAGCGGATTCGTCGTCATGAACAGCGTCTCGACCTTGGCCATCCGGTAGTTCATCTGGGCCATCTGCATCTCGTAGTCGAAGTCGCTGACCGCGCGCAGGCCCTTGACCACCGCCGAGATCCCGTTCGCCGCGCAGAAGTCGACCAGCAGGCCGTGGAAGCGCTCGACCCGGACGTTGCCGAACTCGGCCGTCACGGCACGCAGCATCTCGATGCGCTCGTCCACCGTGAACAGGCTCTTCTTGGTGATGTTGATGAGCACGGCCACGACGACCTCGTCGTAGAGTCCGGCGGCCCGGCTGATGATGTCGAGATGCCCGTTGGTGACGGGGTCGAAGGAACCGGGGCAGACGACACGGCGCACGCTGATCAGCCTCTCTGCTCAACGCCGAAGGTGGCGTACCAAAGCATCGCCTCGCCGTACCGGCGCGACTGGAGCGGCGAAAAGCCGTCCGGCCAGCGCAAAGGCTCCGACCGCGAGGCACGTTCGACGATAACGAGCGCTCCGGGTGCAAGCCACCCCCGGGTGGCCGCAGCGGCCAGCACCGCGGTCAGCTCGTCACCCGCCAGCGCGTACGGGGGGTCGGCGAAGGCCACGTCGTACGGCGGCTCTCCGGCCGGGAGACCCCGCCCCAGCAGCCGTTCCACCCGGTCCTGGGCCAGCTGGGCGCCGTCGATCGCGACCGCGCCGATGTTGGCCCGGACCGCGGCGGCCGAGCGGGCGTCCGTCTCCACGAACAGGGCGTGCGAGGCCCCGCGGGACAGCGCCTCCAGGCCGGCCGCGCCCGAGCCGGCGTACAGGTCGAGCACGCGCAGGCCGTCGAACGACCCCAGGATCGAGCCGGCCGCGGCGAACATGGCCTCCCGGACCCGGTCCCCGGTGGGCCGGGTGGTCCGGCCCTTGGGCACGGCCAGCGGCCGTCCCCGGGCCTGGCCCGCGATCACACGCGTCATGTCCCCAGTGTGCCCGTTCCCGGGCGGGCGATTCTGACCGACCCGCGGCGTAGGGTCGGGTCATGTGCCGGAGCATCAAAACCCTGCGTGAGCCCTACACCGAGCAGGCCACCGTGGACGACATGCACGCCGCGGCCCTGCAGTACGTGCGGAAGGTGAGCGGCTTCCGCGCACCCGCCGCGCACAACGCGGACGCGTTCAACACCGCCGTCGACGCCATCACCGCGGCGACCCGGGAGCTGCTGGGCCAGCTCGAGGTCCGCGGCGGGGCCCGGACGTAGCTCCACCGCGGGGAGCCACGCCGCGCCGTGACAGCCAGCCCGCGCCGCGCGGTGCCAGCTAGCCGCGCCGCGGCGGGCCCAGGTCCGTGGCCGCCAGCAGGGCGTCGTCGAAGTGGATCCTCGCCCGCGGCAGTCCGGCCTGGGTCAGCAGCCGGATCGACTCCCGCACCATCGCGGGCGGGCCCGCCACGTAGGCCTCGCAGTCGCGGCGCGGCAGGTACCGGGCCGCGACCCGGCCCACGTTGCCCTGCATGCCGTTGAAGGCGCGGTCGTCGGAGGCCACCGGGATGACCTGGAGGCCGGGCCAGTCGTCGGCCAGCCGCCACAGGGCCGGCAGGTCGTACAGCTCCTCCCGCCGCCGGCCCCCGCAGAACAGGTGGATCCGCCGCGGGCAGTCGGCCGAGTCCCGTACCGCCTGTTCGACGATGGCCTTGATCGGGGCGAGCCCGGTACCGCCGGCCACGCACACCAGGTCCCGGTCCCCGGCCGGGGCCAGCGTCATCGTGCCCAGCGGCGGCCCCAGGGTCAGCTGGCTACCCGGAAAGGTCGAGCGGACCAGCGCGTTGCTGACCCAGCCGCCCGGGATGACCTTGACGTGCAGCTGGACCAGGCCGTCCTCGCGCGGGCAGCCCGCGATCGAGTACGACCGCCACACCCGCGGCCAGCGCGGGTGCTGGACGGTGACGTGCTGGCCGGCCTCGAACCGCATGCCCTGGTCGAGCGCGATCGTCAGCACGGCCATGCCGCGGAAGCGTTCCTCGATGTCGACCACCTCAGCGGGCCAGAACGCCGGGGCCGAGGTGCCCGCCTCCGCCGCGGCCTGGATCATCAGGGCCGAGACCGCCGCGTAGGCGTCGGTCCAGGCCTGCTCGGCCGCCGGGGTGAAGGCCGGGCCGGCGAACCGGCGCAGCGTGGCCAGCAACGCCGCCCCGACCACCTCGTACATGGCCGGCTCGATCCGGTACTTGCGGTGGTCCCGGCCGAGCTGGGCCAGGTAGGCGGCCATCTCCTCCGGGGTGGTCAGGCTCTCCACGATCCGGACCAGCGCCTTGACCAGGCGGTCCCGCTGATCGTTCATGGCCGGCGGGAACAGCTCGCGCAGCTTGGGGTCGCGGGCGAACAGCTGGCCGTAGAAGTAACCGGGCACCTTGTCGGCGGCCTCGGCCACGATCGCGAACGTCGACCGCACCGCGGCCACGGCCGGCTCGGTCAGCCCGGGGGCAGGATCGTCCGCGGCATCTTCCGCGGCCTGGTCGGTGGTGAGCGTCCCGGCCGCGGGCACTCTGGTCGGCAGTTCCCCGGGGGCGGGTTCCCTGGGGTCAGACTCCCCGGGGTCAGACTCCCCGGCGGCCGGCCTGGTCGCGGCGGTCCGGCTTAACGGGGCCTCGGCGGCGGGCGACGGCGCGGGCGCCAGCGCATGCAGGCCATCGCGGACCCGGATCAAGATGTTGCGGTCGATCCGCCAGCCGCGCAGCTGCCACCAGGCCAGCGGGGCCCGTTCCTCGTCCGGCTCAGCACGCGGAGCCGGAACGTCGCTCACCACACCGACGCGAGCCGCCATAGGCCTCTCCCCCCTCGGAAGCATCACGGATGCCCGTCACGGCACTCACAAAGACAACATACGTCGTGACAATATGTAGCAGACCACCCGGTCGACAACCCTCGGATCGCGTTTTCTCGTCTCAGGTCAGGTCTTGTCCAGAAACTCGGCCCGCTGCGGACCGAGCAGGACGGCGATGGCTTCGGCCAGCGGCTGGTGATCGGCCAGGTCCGGGTCGTCGCGGACCACGGTGCTGGCTTCCTCCCTGGCCTGGCGGATCAGGTCCTCATCGGCCAGCAGGCTGAGCAGCTTGAGGCTGGAACGCCGGCCGGCCTGGGTGGCCCCGAGCACGTCACCCTCCCGGCGCTGCTCCAGGTCCAGGCGGGACAGGCTGAACCCGTCCAGCGTCGCGGCCACCGCGTCCAGCCGCTCCCGGGCCGGGCTGCCCTCTTCAGCCTCGGTGACCAGCAGGCACAGCCCAGGGTGCTTCCCCCGGCCGACCCGGCCGCGCAGCTGGTGCAGCTGGGACACCCCGAACCGGTCGGCGTCCATGACCACCATCACGGTGGCGTTGGGCACGTCCACCCCGACCTCGATGACCGTGGTGGCCACCAGCACGTCCAGGTGCCCCTCGGTGAACGAGCGCATGACACGCTCCTTCTCGTCGGCGGGCATCCGGCCGTGCAGGATGGCCACCCGCAGGCCGTTGAGCGGGCCCTCCGCCAGCGCCGGGGCCACGTCCAGCACGGCCAGCGGAGGCCGCCGGGCCGTGGTCTCCTCGCCGTCCCCGGCTGACTCGTCCGCGAGCTCCTCCTCGTCCGGGCCGTCGCCGGTGCCGACCCGGGGGCAGACCACGTAGGCCTGCCGGCCCTGGCTGACCTCCTCCCGGATCCGCTCCCAGGCCCGGTCCAGGAACCGGGGCCGGTCAGCCGGCACGACGTGTGACGCGATCGGCGACCGGCCCGACGGCAGCTCGGTCAGGGTGGACGTCTCCAGGTCCCCGTAGACGGTCATGGCCACCGTCCGCGGGATCGGGGTGGCCGTCATGACCAGGACGTGGGGCCGGCCGCCGGGCGCCTTCTCCCGCAGCGCGTCCCGCTGCTCGACGCCGAACCGGTGCTGCTCGTCGATCACGACCAGGCCCAGGTCGCTGAACCGGACGTGCTCCTCCAGCAGGGCGTGGGTCCCGATGACGATGCCGGCGTCGCCGGTGAACACGTCGGTCAGCGCCTCACGCCGGGCCGCGATGCCGGTCGACCCGGTGAGCAGGACGACCCGGGTCGCGGTCTCCGCCCCGCCCAGCCGGCCCGCCTGGCCCAGTGGGCCGAGCATGGCGCTGATCGAGCGGTAGTGCTGCTGGGCCAGGACCTCGGTGGGGGCCAGCAGCGCGGCCTGGCCGCCCGCGTCGATGACCTGGAGCATGGCCCGGACCGCGATCACGGTCTTGCCCGAGCCGACCTCGCCCTGCAGCAGCCGGTGCATGGGGAACGCGCAGGCCAGGTCGGATGAGATCGTCTCACCGGCGGCGCACTGGCCCGCGGTGAGGCTGAACGGCAGCCGGGAGTCGAACGCCTCCGCCAGCCCGCCCGACAGCAGCGGCCGGGGCGTGGCCGGCAGCGCCGCCGCCGCGTGCCGGCGCTGGGCCAGGGCGGCCTGCAGCACGAAGGCCTCGTCCCACTTGAGCCGGAGCCGGGCCTTGCGGTAGTCATCGGTGTCGATCGGCCGGTGCACGGCCATGGTGGCCTCGGCCAGGCTGATCAGCTCGTGCTTTTCGCGCAGCTCCGCGGGCAGCGGGTCCGCGCCGAGGTCCAGGGTGTCGAGCACGGTACGGACGGCCTTGGCGATCTGCCAGGAGGAGATCTTGGCGCTGGCCGGGTAGACCGGGATCAGCTCGGCGGCGAACCCCGCGGCGTACTCGGCCGCCTGCCCGGTCGCGGTGGTCTCGGTCGGCAGCATCTCGCAGTCGGGGTGAACCAGCTGCCGCTTGCCGCGGAACGACGACACCGTGCCCGCGAACAGGCCCAGGGCCTCCTGGCGCAGCAGCCGCTGCCAGTAGCCGGCCTTGTGGAAGAACATCAGCGTCAGCCGGGCCGTGCCGTCGGTGACCACGACCTCCAGCCGGTCACCGCGGCGGCCGCCCATGGGCAGCTTGCGGACCAGCGCGACCTTGGCCAGCACGGTGACGTGCTCGCCCTCCTGCAGGGAAGACAGCTCGGTCAGCTCGCCGCGGCTGGCGTACCGGCGGGGATAGTGCCGCAGCAGGTCGCCCGCAGTGGCCATGCCGAACGCGCTATCCAGGACCTTGGCCGTCTTAGCGCCCAGCACCCGCTCCAGCGGATCACGCACGGTCGTCATAGGGGCAGGATAGAATCGGGTACGGACAGAAACGTGCCGACGGGGAACTTACCGCTGGTTCGCGTCCTGGCGTTTCGTTGGATATCCTCTGACGGCTGCTCCCAGCGTGTGAGCGGCCTTCGACCTTCTTCGACTTTGGAGTGACCCGTGGCTTCCGTCTGCGACGTATGCGGCAAGGGGCCGGGCTTCGGCAACAACATCTCGCACTCGCACCGCCGCACCCGCCGCCGCTGGAACCCGAACATCCAGACCGTCCGCGCCGTGGTCGGCCGCACGCCCAAGCGCATGAACGTGTGCACGTCGTGCATCAAGGCCGGCAAGGTCAGCCGCTAGCGGCCTCGTTCTCCCGCACCCGGGCGCCGAGTGGCGCCCGGGTTCTTTGTGCGCATTAGCGTCATTAAATATTGATTTATAATGGGCTCAGCATGTGGTTGCGCCTAGGGTTCCGGCCGTGTCCCGCCTGAGGAACATCACAATCAGGGTCACGACGACTGGACCGAGCGGCGCCACGATGCGTCTTCCGGCCAGGCCGGTGCGCACCGACACCTGACGGGATAAAAGCCCTGAGGGCTCCTATTCAGCATGTCGTGCGCCGGGTAACAGCGGCGCAGCGACCGGTTGCGAAGGGGCCTTCCGATGAGCTTTGCCGCCGCAGCGGTGGCCGGCGCTGCTGGTGCTTCCCCGTTCGTCCTCGCCACCACCCTGACCGCGGCCTGCGCGCACGCCACCTGGAATTCGATCGCGCACGGTATCAAGGACAAGCTGGTCTCGTTCACGCTGGTCAGCCTGGGCGGCACGATCTGCGCGGTGCCGCTGGTGCTGCTGTCGGCCACGCCGTCGAGCCGCTGCTGGGGCTACCTGGCCATCTCGGTCGTCCTGCACATCGTCTACACGGTGCTGCTGATGGCGTCGTACCGGCTGGGCGACTTCAGCCAGACCTACCCGCTGGCCCGGGGCACGTCGCCGCTGGTCGTGCTGTTCCTGGCCGGGATCGTGGCCAGCGAGTGGCCGACCGTGGGCCAGCTGGCCGGGGTCGCGCTGATCTGCGCCGGCCTGGGCACCCTGGTCCTGTCGGGCCGCCGGACCGGCAGCTACGACCAGCGGGCCGTGCTGGCCGCGATCGCGACCGGGCTGGCCATCGCCGGCTACACCACGGTGGACGGCCTGGGCGTGCGGCTGTCCGGCAGCGTGACCGGCTACATCGGCTGGCTGATGCTGTGCGAGACCCTGCCGGTGCCGATCGTCGCGCTGGCCCTGCGCCGCCGCGCGCTGCTGCCCGCGCTGCGCCCGGTGTGGCACATCGGCCTGCTCGGCGGCGGGCTGTCCGTGCTGGCCTACGGGCTGGTGCTGTGGGCGCAGACCCGCGGCGCGCTGGCCACCGTGGCCGCGCTGCGCGAGTCCAGCATCGTGGTCGCCGCGATCATCGGCAGCGTGTTCTTCCACGAACGGTTCGGCTGGGCCCGGCTCGCCGCCGCGGCCTGCGTCACCGCCGGGATCGCCGTCCTGTACCTGGCTTAGCTGATCCGGCTTTCCCAGCCGGTACGTTGGCGCCATCGGTCCGGCTGCCACCGGTACGTTGGCGCCATCGGTCCGGCTGGCGGCCGGGGAGCTGGTAGCGAGCCGGGGCTACTGGTGGCGCTGGGGCTGGGTGCGGGTTTGCCAGGCGTGGTCGACGGGGCCGATGCCGGAGCCGAGGGGGAAGCCGCCGCGGATGGCGCCGGTGATGTAGTCGCGGGCGTGGGCCACCGCGGTGGGGACGTCCTGGCCCAGGGCCAGGTAGGAGGCGATGGCCGAGGCCAGCGTGCAGCCGGTGCCGTGGGTGTGCGGGGTGGCGATCCGCTCCCCGGCGAAGCGCCAGCTGCGCTCGCCGTCGTAGAGGAGGTCCACCGGGTCCCCGGCCAGGTGGCCGCCCTTGATCAGCACGTAGCGCGGGCCAAGGGCCTTGATCGCGCGGGCCACGGTCAGCATGCTGTCTTCGTCCACGGCCTTGGTCCCGGACAGCTGTTCGGCCTCGTCCAGGTTCGGGGTCACCACCGTGGCCAGCGGCAGCAGCGTGTCCCGCAGGCTGTCGCCCGCACCTTCCAGCAGCAGCGAATGCCCGTGCTTGGACACCGCGACCGGGTCCACCACCACCGGGGCCGGGATCGCGGACAGCACCTCGGCCACCACGCCGACGATGCCGGGCGAGGCCAGCATTCCCGTCTTCACCGCCTGCACCGGGATGTCGATGAGGACCGAAGAGAGCTGCTGGCGCACCACGTCCGGCGGCAGGTCCCAGAAGTTCTGCACGCCAACCGAGTTCTGCGCCGTGACCGCGGTGACCACGCTCATCCCGTGCACCCCGAGCGCCTGCATGGTCTTCAGGTCGGCCTGGATGCCCGCGCCGCCACACGAGTCCGACCCGGCGATGGTCAGCACGCAGGGCGGAGTCGGCGCGAACGGCGGGTGCGACATGAATCCCAGGGTATGACCGGGCGCAAGGCCGTGGGCGGGAGCAGGACCATGGGCGGGGACCAGGCCGGTCAGGGAAAGTGCTCCCACCCGCCCGGGCCCCCGTGCGGGTGGCCGTCGACCAGGACGCCGTGGCCCGCACGGACCTCGCCGATGACCCGCCAGCGGGGCGGCAGCGTGGTGCCGGCCGGGAAGGCGGCCACCAGCGAGTGGTCCTCACCGCCGGTCAGCATCCACTCCAGCGCGACCTGCGGGGCCTGGCGCGGCCTGCGGGGCCGGCGGGCCGCCGATGGCGAGCACCTCGGCCGCCGGGAGCAGCGGGCTGGGGTCCAGTGCGGCCGGGTGGACGTCGATCGCGACCGCGCTGGCCCGGGCGATGTGCCCCAGATCGGCCAGCAGCCCGTCGCTGACGTCGATCAGCGCGGTGGCGCCGAGCCGGGCCGCTTCCGGCCCGGCGTCGTAGGGCGGCGCGGGCCGCAGATGCGCGGCGACCAGGGCGGCCGGCTCACGGTGGCCCGCCTCCAGCAGGGCCAGCCCGGCGGCCGAGTGCCCCAGCGGCCCGGCCACCGCCACCACGTCACCCGGGTGGGCCCCGGCCCGGGTCACCGGGGGCGCTCCCTGCAGGTCACCCAGCCCGGTCACGGCCAGCAGGACGACGTCGAAGCGCGCGGTGTCGCCGCCGGCCACGGTCGCGCCGGCCCGGGCGGCCTCGGCGGCCAGACCGGCGGACAGCTCCAGCGCCCAGGCCGAGGACAGCGCGGGCGGGGCGGCGAACGCCACCAGCAGCGCGGTCGGACGGGCGCCCATGGCGGCCACGTCGGCCAGGCTGCGGACCGCGGCCCGGTGCCCGATGTCGGCCGGGCCTGCCCAGTCCCGCCGGAAGTGCCGGCCCTCGAGCAGGAAGTCGGTGGTGGCCACCACCCGGCCGTCCGGAGCGGCCAGCACGGCGGCGTCGTCCCCGATGCCGACCACCGTCCCCGGCCCGGGCGCCAACCGCTGCGCCATCGCCGTGATCAGCCCGAACTCACCCAGCTCACCGATGCTCGGACTGTCCGCGTTTGTGCTGGTGACGCCGCCACCGTCGCGGTTTTCCGTGCCGATAACGGCCTCCGGCCAAATTGGGGTGATCATGTCCTGTGAGGGACGTTGCACCCTAAGGTAGCGTGGCCTCTCCGGGCTCTATTCACCGTCGAACACTGTGCCCCTGGAGGACGTCATGGTTCAGGCCTACATCCTGGTCCAGACTGAGGTAGGCAAGGCCGCCGACGTCGCCAAGCAGATCGGGAAGATCGCCGGGGTGACCCAGGCCGAGGACGTGACCGGTCCCTACGACGTCATCGTCCGGGCCGAGGCGGGCAACGTGGACGAGCTGGGCCGGCTGGTCGCCACCGGTATCCAGTCGGTCCCGGGCATCACCCGCACCCTGACCTGCCCCGTCGTCTACATCTGACGTCTGCACCTGACGTCGGCCGCGGGCCCGGGGGGCGTCAGCCTGCCGCCCGCAGCAGGTCCGCCGCCACGGCGGACGTGCGGGCCCCGAGCCCGAGCCGGGCCGCCGCGCGCAGATCCTCCCCCGTGTCCACGTCCCGCCGCAGCCCGGCGATCCCGGGCAGCAGCAGCTCGGCCGCCCCGTTCCCGGCGTGCCGGAACCGGGAGTCCGGCCCGAACGACGGCCGGAACGTGACCCCTGGCCCGGCCGTGTACAACGTGGTCCCGGACCCCGGCACGTCCGGCACGAAGGCCTCCGGCCACGACGACGCGGCCCGCAGGGCCACGGCCAGCTCCTCCGGCCGCAGCGCCGGCAGGTCACCGGACAGCGCCGCGATCCCCGAACCCGGCCACCACCGCGCCGCGCAGGAGGCCCCGTGGACCAGCGCCTCGTTCAGCCCGGCACCGGGCTCGTCTGGCACCACGGTCGCGCCGATCGCGGACAGCTCGGCCGCCGCCACCGGGTCGTCAGTGACGACGATCACCCGGCCCGCGGCCGGCGACGCGACCACCGCGCTGATCGTGTCCAGCGCCATGGCCAGGGCCAGTTCAGCCCGGCGCGAACCGGCCAGGGGGGCGATCCGGGACTTGGCCCGGGCAAGTACTTTGACCGGGACCACCACGGCCCACGCGAACCGGGCATCATCAGACATAAGCGTGATCCTGCCTCGACATCGAACCACCTCAACCAGGAGACTGACCTGATGAAGATCGGAAGCATCGCCCCATGAGCAGGCAGGAGCGAAGCTACTCGCCCGGCTGGCGGTTCGTCGCCGGGCGGGGGCTGCAGATACTGCTGCATGCCCTCATGAAGCACGAACAGCAGGGCCGCCAGTACCTTCCCCGTGAAGGCGGCGTGATCCTGGCCCCCAACCACCTGTCGTACGCCGACTGGGGTGCCGTGGCGATTTACAGCTACGAAGCAGGCCGCTTCCCCGTCTTCCTCATCAAGTCTTCCGTCTTCAACGTCAAAGTCGTCGGACCATTCCTGCGTATCCTCGGTCAGCTCCCTGTTTACCGTAACCGGGGCGACGCGGCGCTCGTGCTCAAGTCGGCCGAGACCGCCCTGCGCGACAACCAGTGCCTCGTCGTGTACCCGGAGGGCACGGCCTCGCGCGACCCGGGCCTATGGCCGATGGTGGCCAAGACCGGCGCCGCCCGGCTGGCGCTCAAGACCGGCGTCCCGGTGATCCCGGTCGCGCACTGGGGCGCTCAGGACGTGCTGCCGTACGGCACCTCGAAGCCGCACCTGTTCCCGCGGCGCAAGGTCCGGCTGGTGGCCGGCCCGCCGGTGGACCTGTCCGCCTTCGAGGGCAAGCCGCTGACCGCGACCACGCTGCGGGAAGCCACCGCGGTCATCATGGCCGACGTGACCGCGCTGCTGGCCGGGCTGCGCCAGGAGACGCCGCCCGCCGTCGCCTTCGACCCCGACGCGGCCAAGAAGGCCGTCGGCTCGGCGGACGCGGGTGGGAGCGGCACAGAGGCCAGCGCCGAGGCCAGCGCCGGGGCTGGCACGAGCGATGCGAAGGCTGACGCGAGCGGCACTGAGGCCGGCGCGGAAACGGAGACCCGCCCGACGTGAAGGCGGCCATCATGGGGGCCGGGTCATGGGGGACGGTCTTCGGCCAGGTCCTGTGCGACGCGGGGACGCCGACGGTGCTGTGCTGCCGCCGGCCGGAACTGGCCCGGGCCATCAACGAGCGCCACGAAAACCCGGACTACCTGCCGCGGATCGTGCTGACCCCGGCGCTGCAGGCCGCGGCCGACCCGGCCGCGGCACTGGACGGCGCGGACCTGGTGGTGTTCGCGGTGCCGGCCCAGTCGCTGCGGGAGAACCTGCAGCGCTGGGCGCCGCTGATCCCGGCCGGGGCCCAGCTCGTCAGCCTGATCAAGGGCATCGAGATCGGCACCTGCGAGCGGATGAGCGAGGTCATCCGGGACGTGCTCGACGTACCGGCCGGCCAGGTCAGCGTCATCTCCGGGCCGAACCTGGCCCGGGAGATCGCCCAGCGCCAGTACGGCGCGACCGTGGTGGCGTGCACCGACGAGAGCGCGGCCCAGCAGTTGCAGAAGGCCTGCCACACCCGGTACTTCCGGCCCTACACCAACACCGACGTGATCGGCTGCGAGTTCGGCGGCGCGGTCAAGAACGTGATCGCGCTGGCCGTCGGGATGGCCGTGGCCATGGGGCTCGGCGACAACACCAAGGCCATGCTGATGACCCGCGGGCTGGCCGAGATCGCCCGGCTGGGCACCGCGCTGGGGGCGGAACCGCAGACCTTCGCCGGGCTGGCCGGGCTGGGCGACCTGGTCGCGACCTGCGGGTCCCCGCTGTCCCGCAACCGAACCTTCGGGGAGAACCTGGGCCGGGGCCTGTCGGTGGACGAGGCTTCGTCAATGAACGGCCAGATCGCCGAGGGTGTGAAATCGTCGGAGTCCGTACTCGCCCTGGCCCGCCGCCAGGGGGTGGAGATGCCGATCACCGAGGTCATGGCCGCGGTCATGCACGAGGGCCTGCCGGTGAGCGAGGCGGCGGCGCTGCTCGCGTCCCGCTCGGCCAAGCCGGAATGGTACGGGTCCGAAAGGTGACGTCGTGGATGTAGTGCGCAGGCAACTGGGCGAGAACACCCGTGCGGTGCATCTGCCCCAGGTGCCCGTGCCCGAGCAGGAGCCACTCGGTACCCCCGTGTACCGGACGTCGGCGTTCGCGTTCCGCACCAGCGAGGAATACGCGGCGGTGCTGAACGACGAGAAGCCCGGTTACAGCTACAGCCGCATCGACAACCCGACCGTCGACGCCTTCGCCCGGGCGATGGCGGCGCTGGAGGGCCCGAACCTGCCCACCTGGCCCGCGGCCCAGGCGTTCTCGTCCGGCATGGCCGCGATCAGCGGGGTGTTCCTGACCTTCGCCCGCACCGGGGCCCACATCGTCGCCTCGGCCGCACTGTACGGCGGCACCTACAGCTTCCTGCGTAACGTGGCCGGCCGGTTCGGCGTGGAGACCGACTTCGTCGACCTGACCGACCTGGACGCGGTGCGCGCGGCCATGCGCCCGGCCACCCGGATCCTGTACGGGGAGACGATCGCCAACCCCACCACCGCGGTGGCCAACCTGCCCGCGCTGGCCTCGCTGGCGCACGAGACCGGGGCGCTGTTCGTGGTGGACTCCACGCTCGCTCCCCCGGTCGTGTGCCGGCCGCTGGAGTACGGCGCGGACCTGGTGCTGCACTCGGCGACCAAGTACATCGGCGGCCACTCCGACGTCACCGGCGGAGTGGTCACCGGCCGCGGCGACCTGATCAGCCGGGTCCGGCAGGTCCGGGTGGACACTGGCGGGTCGCTGGCGCCGGACGAGGCGTTCCTGCTGCGCCGGGGGCTGGAGACGCTGCCGGTGCGGGTCCGGCGGCAGTGCTCGACGGCGATGATGTTCGCGGCCACGCTCTCGCGGCACCCGAACGTCTGCCGGGTCGACTACCCCGGGCTGGACCAGCACCCCGGCCACGCGCTGGCCCGCCGGCTGTTCGACGCCGGGCCTGAAGGCGGCCGGTACGGGGCGATCGTCACCGTGACCCCGCACGGCGGGCGGGAGGCGGGCATGGCGTTCGCCGACCGGCTGCGGATCGCGCGGATCGCGCCGTCCCTCGGCGGCACGTACACCAAGGTCAGCCACGCGGCGTCGACCACGCACCGGCAGCTGGACTCTCGTGCGCTGGAAAGTGCGGGTATCGACGCCGGCGCGGTACGGTTCTCCATCGGACTCGAGGACGCCGAGGACCTCATCTCCGACGCATTCGTGGCCCTGAACTCGCTGGATCGGGCCTGATCGGGCCTGGTCTGCCGGACCGTCATCGGCGGCGTCGGACGGCATCGGAGCGGAGGAAGCAGCGTGAACGAGCAAGGCAAGATCCGGGTGGCGGTGGTGTTCGGCGGCCGCAGTTCCGAGCACGCGATCTCCTGCGCGAGTGCGGCGCACGTGCTGCCCGCCCTCGACCCGGAGCGGTACGAGATCGTGCCGGTGGGCATCGCCCGGGACGGCCGCTGGCTCCAGGTCCCCGGGGACGCCAGCCGGCTGGCCATCGGCCGCGGCGGTGAGCTGCCGTCGGTGGACGCGCTGGCCACCCCGGGCGCGGAGATCGCGGCCCGCCCGGGCGGATCAGTGGGCGGATCGGCGGGCGGGCTGACCGTGCTCAGCCCGGGCGAGGTGCCGCGCGACCTCGGGGCGGTCGACGTGGTGCTGCCGCTGCTGCACGGCGCCTACGGCGAGGACGGCACGATCCAGGGCCTGCTGGAGATGACCGGCGCCCGGTACGCGGGCGCGGGCGTGTTCGCCAGCGCGGCCGGCATGGACAAGGAGTACATGAAGCTGGTCTTCACCGCGCACGGGCTGCCCATGGGGCCGTACGTGGTCGTCCGCGACCGGGACTGGACCGGCGCGGCCACCGGCCAGGAGCGCAAGCGGGTGCTGGACGAGATCGCCGAGCTGGGCTGGCCGGTGTTCGTCAAGCCCGCCCGGGGCGGCTCCAGCGTGGGCACGTCCAAGGCCCACGACCTGGCCGAGCTGGAACGGGCCATCGAGCTGGCCCGCGAGCACGACCCGAAGGTCCTGGTCGAGGCGGCCATCGACGGCCCCGAGATCGAGTGCGCGGTGCTGGAAGGCGTGGACGGCGGCCCGCCCGACGCCAGCCTGCCGGGGCAGGTCATGGTGGGCGGCGGCGCGGACTTCTACGACTTCGCCGCCAAGTACCTGGCCGACGGCACGCACATGGTGATCCCGGCGCCGATCCCCGACGCCGCCATCGCCGAGATCCGGCGGCTGGCCGCGGCGGCCTTCGACGCGATTTCCTGCGAAGGCCTGGCCCGGGTGGACTTCTTCTACACCCCAGACGGCCAGATCCTGATCAACGAGATCAACACCATGCCCGGCATGACCCCGGCCTCCGGCTTCCCCAAAATGTGGGAAGCCACGGGACTCCCGCTGCCGGCCCTGATGGACCGGATCATCGAGACGGCCCTGAGGAAGCGGCCCGGCTTGCGGTAACGGCCAGATCCTCAATCCCCCCGCGCGCGGTGCGGGCCGGGCTGAGCGCCCGCACCGCACTGGGGGTCTGTGCCTGTTACTCAGTTACTTCTTTTACTTCTTGTCGCCGTTGACGAGCGCCTTGAAGTCCGCGCCGGGGCGGAACTTCGGCACCGACGACTTGGGCACCTCGATGGTGGCCCCGGTGGCGGGGTTGCGTGCGGTCCGAGCCGGCCGCTCGCTCTTCTCGAAAACACCGAAACCGGTGATCGCGACCTTGTCGCCCTTGGCGACGGCGTCCTGGATCGTGTCCAGCACGGCGTTCACGGCTTCGGTCGCGGACTTCTTGTCGCCCAGCCGGCCGGAGATCGCATCAATCAGATCACGCTTGTTCATTTTCCACTCCTGCGGTTCCCCCACGGGAGGCCGCGCGCACAAAGCACCCGAGGCGCGCGACCTCTGACCTGCCCGAAAGTAGGCGATCCGGCGCCGTTACACAATAACCATGGCCAACATTGCCTGGCGTGTCGGACTCGAACCGGGCCAGAACTACGCCGTCAGCGGGCCAAGATTGCTGCATAAGCGGCGTAACCGTTCGTAATCATTCCGAAACTGACCCTAGTTTCGGTCGATTAATTAAAGGTGCAATGGTGACCGGATATGCCTATTACTTTTTGTATCAGACCGTAGCCTTATGTAACCGTTTTTCGGGTCTTTCCTGGCAGATGCGTCAAGCCGTGACCGGCAGCCAGCTCGGGCGCCGGGCCTCGAACTCAGTAATGGCGTCGGCGTGGCGGAGGGTCAGCCCGATGTCGTCCAGGCCCTCCATCAGCCGCCAGCGGGTGTAGTCGTCGATCTCGAACGGCACCTTGACCCCCGCGCCGGCGTGACGCACCTCACGGGCCTGCAGGTCCACCGTGACCTCGCCGGCCGGGTCGGCCTCGGCCGCGTCCTGCAGCGCG
This sequence comes from uncultured Actinomycetes bacterium, assembly GCA_963833835.1. GTDB lineage: Bacteria > Actinomycetota > Actinomycetes > Streptosporangiales > Streptosporangiaceae > Bog-532. The sequence continues at coordinate 453,660 of CAWHZI010000016.1, read as the reverse complement.
ACCACGGTCTCCTCCGGCAGCTGCACCGGCAGCAGCCCGGCCTTGGTCGCGTTGTTGCGGAAGATGTCACCGAAGCGCGGCGCGACCACGACGCGGAACCCGTAGTCCACCAGCGCCCACACCGCGTGCTCACGGGAGGAGCCGATGCCGAAGTCGGTCCCGGCGATCAGGACGGTGGCACCGTCGTAGGCGGGCTGGTTGAGCACGAACGAGGGGTCCTCGCGCCAGGCGGCGAACAGCCCGTCGCCGAAACCCACGCGGCTGACCCGCTTCAGGTACTCGGCCGGGATGATCTGGTCGGTGTCGACGTTGCTCCGCCGCAGCGGCAGCACGCGGCCCGTGTGCGAGATGAATGGATCCATGATCAGTCTCTCCTGGCAGTGTTTCCGAACGTCAGCGGTTTCCGAACGTCAGCGGTTTCCGAACGTCAGCGGGTTTCCGAACGTCACAGGTGGGCGGGGGCGGCCAGGTGGCCGGTGATGGCGGTCGCGGCGGCCACCTCGGGTGAGACCAGGTGGGTCCGGCCGCCCTTGCCCTGGCGGCCCTCGAAGTTGCGGTTCGAGGTGGAGGCGCTGCGCTCGCCCGGGGACAGGGTGTCCGGGTTCATGCCAAGGCACATCGAGCAGCCCGCGGCCCGCCACTCGGCGCCCGCGGCGGTGAACACCGCGTCCAGCCCCTCCTGCTCGGCCTGGGCCCGCACCGCCATCGAGCCGGGCACGACCAGCATCCGGATGCCGTCGCTGACCTTACGGCCGCGCAGGATCGCGGCCGCGGCCCGCAGGTCCTCGATCCGGCCGTTGGTGCACGAGCCCACGAACACCGTGTCCACCGCGATGTCGGTCAGCGGCGTGCCCGGGGTCAGGTCCATGTACCGCAGCGCCCGCTCGGCCGCGGCCCGGTCGTCCGGGTTGCCGATGTCGGCCGGGTCGGGCACCGACGACGCCAGCGGCAGCGCCTGGCCCGGGTTGGTGCCCCAGGTGACGTAGGGGGTGAGCTGGGTCGCGTCCAGCGTGACCTCGTGGTCGAACGTCGCATCCGGGTCGGTGGGCAGCGAGCGCCAGTACTCCAGCGCCGCCTCCCACTCCTGGCCCTTGGGCGCGTGCGGCTTGTCCTTCAAGAAGGCGAAGGTGGTCTCGTCGGGGGCGACCAGGCCCGCCCGGGCTCCGGCCTCGATCGACATGTTGCAGACGGTGAGACGCCCCTCCATGGACAGGCTGCGGATGGCCTCACCGCGGTACTCCACGATGTAGCCCTGGCCGCCGCCGGTGCCGATCTTGGCGATGATGGCCAGGATCAGATCCTTGGCCGACACCCCCGGCGGGAGCTGGCCGTCCACGGTCACAGCCATGGTCTTCGGCCGGATCTGGGGCAGCGTCTGGGTGGCCAGTACGTGCTCGACCTCGCTGGTGCCGATGCCGAAGGCCAGCGCGCCCATCGCACCGTGGGTGCTGGTGTGCGAGTCGCCGCAGACGATCGTCATGCCGGGCTGGGACAGCCCGAGCTGCGGGCCGATGACGTGCACGATGCCCTGGCCGGCGTCGCCCATCGGGTGCAGCCGGATGCCGAACTCGGCGCAGTTCTTGCGCAGCGTCTCGACCTGGGTGCGCGACACCGGGTCGGTGACCGGGCTGGACGGCCCCTCGAGCGGCACCCCCGGGCCGGTGATGCCCGTGGTCGGGACGTTGTGGTCCTCGGTGGCGATGGTCAGCTCCGGGCGCCGCACGGTGCGGTTGGCCAGGCGCAGGCCGTCGAAGGCCTGCGGGCTGGTGACCTCGTGCACCAGGTGCAGGTCAATGTAGAGCAGATCGGGCTCGCCCTTGGCGCTGTGCACCAGGTGGGCATCCCAGACTTTCTCGGCCAGCGTGCGGCCCATCGCGCCTTCCTCTCCGGCCCGTTCCCGAGCGTCGTCGCTGTTTCACCGTTCCGGTTGCGTCTCGCATTTCGAGACGGCAGTATCAAGACATGAACAACTCTAGCGGAGTTGGCGTCCTGGACAAGGCCGTTTCCGTACTGAACGCCATGGAGACGGGGCCGGCCTCGCTGGCTCAGCTGGTGAGCGCGACCGGACTGGCCCGGCCCACGGCCCACCGGATCGCCGTGGCCCTGGAGCACCACCGGCTGGTGACCCGGGACGCGCAGGGCCGGTTCGTGCTCGGGCCGCGGATGGCCGAGCTGGCCGCCGCGGCCGGCGAGGACCGGCTGCTGTCGGTGGCCCAGCCGATCCTCGGCTACCTGCGCGACGTCACCGGGGAGAGCGCGCAGCTGTACCGCCGCCAGGCTGACCTGCGGATCTGCGTGGCCGCGGCCGAGCGGGCCAGCGGGCTGCGGGACACCGTGCCGGTCGGGTCGGCCCTGCCGATGACGGCCGGGTCCGCGGCCCAGGTCCTGCTGGCCTGGGAGGACGCGGAGCGGATGCACCGCGGCCTGCGCGGGGCCAAGTTCAGCGCCCCGATGCTGGCCCAGATCCGGCGGCGGGGCTGGGCGGCCAGCGTGGGCGAGCGCGAGGCCGGGGTGGCGTCGGTCTCGGCCCCGGTGCGCGGGGCCGGCGGCCGGGTGGTGGCTGCCGTCTCAGTATCTGGACCCATCGAACGGCTGACCCGTTCCCCCGGCCGCCTGCACGCGGCCGCGGTGGTCGGAGCCGGCGACAAGATCAGCGGTTTGATCAGTTAAGAGCGTCTGCGCTGGCCAGGTTCAGACCTGGTTCGGGCTTGGGTCGGGGCCTGTTTCTCAAGTGAGAGATGTGGCGTGGCCGGTCTGCGTGTCCGCTTCCTCCACGTGAACGAGGGCCACAAACCCGCACGTCCCAGGATCTGCCTTTCCACGTCCCCATGAGCCCCCCGCACCTCACAGGCCTCATTGCTTCGGGTCCTTTCCAGACCAGGGCAGCCCCGTCCGGGGGACGACCCCTGGGCCCTTCGATTCCGCTGCGGTACGTGCCGTAGGACCGGCCACTCGCCCGGGCCTACGGCCCGGGACTCGCTGGGCCGGGTAGGTCAACGCGGCGTAGCTCGCGGCGGTGATATTAGATCGCCGCCGTAGGGAGGGGCGCTGTCGCGCATTCAGCTTGCGGGCTTAGGGTCGTCGCATGAAGGTTGCTGTCGTCAAGGAAGACGAGCCCGGGGAACGCCGGGTGGCCCTGGTGCCGGAGACCATACCGAAGCTGGTCGCCGCCGGGGCCGAGGTGCTGGTAGAGAACGGCGCCGGCGAGGCAGCCTGGTTCCCGGACAGCACCTACGCCGCAGCGGGCGCGACCATCGTCAGCGGACCCGAACTCTACGACCAGGCCGACGTCATCCTCACCGTCACCCGGCCCGGCCTGCCCGCGGTGTCCCGGCTGCGGGCCGGGCAGGCCGTGTTCGGCCTGCTGGCCCCGCTGGTCCACCCGGAGCTGGCCCAGGCCCTGGCCGACCAGGGCGTGACCGCGGTGAGCCTGGACGGGCTGCCCCGGACGCTGTCCCGGGCCCAGCCGATGGACGCGCTCAGCTCGCAGGCCAACGTGGCCGGCTACAAGGCCGTGCTGGTCGCGGCCGAGACCTACGGGCGGTTCTTCCCGCTGCTGATCACCGCGGCCGGCACCGCCCGCCCGGCCCGGCTGCTGGTACTGGGGGCCGGGGTGGCCGGGCTGCAGGCCATCGGCACCGCGCGCCGGCTGGGCGCGGTGGTCAGCGGGTACGACGTCCGCCCGGCGACCAAGACCGAGGTCGAGTCGGTCGGCGCCACCTTCATCGAGCTGACCTCGGTCGGGCCCGCGGCGGGCGAGGGCGGGTACGCCCGGCAGCTGACCGACGAGGAACGGCGGGCCCAGCAGGACGAGCTGACCGGGCACATCGCCCGGCACGACATCGTCATCACCACGGCCCAGGTGCCCGGGCGGCGCCCGCCGCTGCTGGTCACCGAGGACGCGCTGAAGGCCATGGGTCCCGGGTCGGTCCTGGTCGACATGGGGGCCAGCGCGCTGGGTGGCAACGTGGCCGGGTCCGAGCCGGGCCAGACCATCGTCACCGACCAGGGAGTCACGATCGTCGGCGCGGGCAACCTGCCCGCCAGCGTGCCCACCGCCGCCTCCAACGCCTACTCCCGCAACGTGTCGGCCGTGCTGCTGCACATGGTCCGGGACGGGACGCTCACGGTCGACCTGGACGACGAGATCCAGGCGGGCGTGGTCATCACCCACGGCGGCAAGGTCGTCCAGCAGGCCACCGCGGCCCTGCTGCAGCCCACGAGCGAGGGAGGGGCCGATGTCGACGGCACTGGTAACTGACCTGACCATCTTCGTGCTGGCGCTGCTGGTCGGCGTCGAGGTCATCGGCAAGGTCCCGGCGACCCTGCACACGCCGCTGATGTCGGCGGCCAACTCCATCCACGGCATCGTTCTGGTCGGGGCCCTGCTCATCGGGGTCACCGCGGACAACGCGGTCGGCTACATCCTGGCCTTCGTGGCCGCGTTCTTCGCCGCGGCCAACGTGGTCGGCGGCTACGTGGTGACCGGCCGGATGCTGAAGATGTTCCGCCGCAAGGCACCAGCGGCGCCCCCGCCGACTCCGGCCGTACCGGCTGGTCCGGCCGTACCGGCTGGACCAGCGGCCGGTGAGACCTCCGCGGCGGCCAACGGCAGGCCGGCGTGACCAGCTTCGCCGCCGTCATCCAGTTCGTCTACGTGCTGGCCGCGGCCTGCTTCGTGATCGGCCTGCACCTGATGAACTCGCCCGCCACCGCGCGGCGCGGTAACCAGGTGTCCACGGCCGGCATGGTGGTCGCGGTGGCGGCCACGCTGGTGCTGCTGATCCACGACGGCACCGTGACCGCGGCGGGCTGGATCGTGCTGATCTGCGGCGCGCTGGCCGGCTCGGCGGTCGGCCTGTACTCCGCGCGGACCGTGCAGATGACGGCGATGCCCCAGCTGGTGTCGATGTTCAACGCGGTCGGTGGCGGCGCGGCCGCCCTGGTCGGCATCTACGACTACATCCACACCGAACCCCTGCCCGGTGGGGTGCTCGGCACCACCACCGTGGCCACGCTGCTGGACGCGATCATCGGCGCGGTCACGCTGTCCGGCTCGATCGTGGCGGCGGGCAAGCTGCAAGGCGTGATCACCGGCCAGCCGGTGGTGTTCCGCGGCAGCCGGCTGATCAACGTCGCGCTGGGCGTGATCATCATCGGGACGGCCGCGTTCATGCTGGGGACGGCCAGCCTGCCCGCGCTGCTGGTCGTGGTGCTGGCGTCGCTGGCGTTCGGCGTGATGATGGTGCTGCCGATCGGCGGGGCGGACATGCCGGTGGTCATCTCGCTGCTCAACGCGTTCACCGGCACGGCGGTGGCCATGGCCGGCATCGTCATCGACAACTGGGCCATGATCGTGGCCGGAGCGCTGGTGGGCGCGTCCGGCGGCATCTTGACCAAGCTGATGGCGGACGCCATGAACCGGTCCCTGGCCAACATCATCGTGGGCGGGTTCGGCACCGGGGACAGCGTCGTCGCGGTGGCCGGCCCCGGCGGGGACGCTCAGGTCAAGTCGATCCAGGCCGATGACGCGGCCATCCAGCTGGCCTACGCCAGCAAGGTCATAATCGTGCCCGGCTACGGGCTGGCCGCCGCCCAGGCCCAGCACGCGGTGGCCGAGCTGGCCAGCGTGCTGGAGGACCGCGGGGTGGAGGTCAGCTACGCCATCCACCCCGTCGCGGGCCGGATGCCGGGCCACATGAACGTGCTGCTGGCCGAGGCGAACGTGCCCTACCCCCAGCTCAAAGAGATGGAAGAGATCAACCCCGAGTTCGCTCGCACGGATGTGTCCCTGGTCATCGGGGCCAACGATGTCACCAACCCGGCCGCCCGGCGGGCCGGCACCGCCATCTCGGGCATGCCCATCCTCGACGTCGACCAGTCCCGGAGCGTCATCGTGATCAAGCGCTCGATGGGCACCGGCTACGCCGGCATCGACAACGAGCTCTATACCGATCCCAAAACCAGCATGTACTTCGCCGACGCGAAAAGCGCGCTGGGCGCCCTGACCGCCGCGGTCAAGACGCTGGTGGCATGACTGGCACATCCTGGCTGCGTGGCCTGGCGCAGCGCGCGGGCACGACCAGCATCATCTTCGTAGTGGCACTGGTGGCGGTGGCGGCGGCCGCGGCCGGCCCGATCTACTACGCGGCCGCACGGACCTCGATCCTGCGGGACACCATCGTCACCCAGCCGGTCACCGGCCGGGGCTACGAGGTCACCGCGACCGGTGCGCTGCCGCAGCTATACACCCAGCTGCCCCCGACCCAGAAAACGCAGCTGGACAGCGCGCTCGGCAGCCTGGCCGGGCGCGGGCTGTTCGGCCCGCCCGTGTACTCGCTGGAGGGCACGCTGCCGCTGCCGCAGTACAACACGTCCGTCGCGCTGGTCTGGCGGACGTCGGTGTGCGCGCACCTGCGGATCGACGGGAAATGCCCGGCCACGGCGGGCCAGGTCCTGGTCAGCCAGTCCACGGCCCAGCTGGCCCACTGGCACGTCGGCCAGCAGCTGCACCTCGCAGGCGAAATGCCGCTGACCGTCACCGGCATCTATCAGGTACCGGACCCGAACGCGGATTACTGGTTCGGGTACGACACCTCGGCGAACGGCCAGAAGAGCGGGCAGAGCGCCTCGAAGGAAGCCTCGCCGATCGAGACGATGTTCACCTCGCTGGCCACTATCCAGGACGGCCCCGGAGACACCCAGGGCACCGCGGTCGTCGACGAAGTGCTGAACCCGGACCGGGTCACCGGCGAGGATGTGGCTCAGCTGGGCGCGGCGATGACCGCCTTCAGCCAGGATCCACAGCTGGCCGACGCGGAAATCCTGGTCAGCACGTCCATTCCGGCCACGCTGTCGTCCGTGCAGTCCGGCTGGCGCTCCCTGGCCATCCCGATCCTGCTCATCACCTTGCAGCTGCTGGCCCTGTGCCTGCTGCTGCTGTTCCTGGCGGTCACCGACGCCGTGGAAGGGCGCGGCGCGGAGATCGCCCTGGCCAAGCTGCGTGGCCGCGGGGCCTGGTCGACGGCGCTCTTCGGGTTGTCCGAGCCGCTTATCCTGCTGGTCCTGGCGCTGCCTGTCGGCGTGCTGGCGGGATGGGGAGCCACCGCGGTCCTGAGCCACCTGCTGCTGCGGCCCGGCACCCCGGTGGAGCTGGCCGGGCTGGCCTGGGGGGCCGCCGTAGCCGCGACCCTGGGCGGCCTGGCCGCCGCCGCCCTGGCCGCGCGCCGGACTCTGCAGCGCCCGGTGCTGGAGGAGTGGCGGCGCTCCGGCCTGCGGATGACCAGCCGGGGCTGGGTGGTCGACGCCGTGCTGGCCACCTTCGCGCTCGCCGGGCTGCTCGAGCTCTACCTCTCGGGCCAGGTCAGCTCGGCCCGGCCCGGCACGCTCATCCTGCTGGTACCGGGCCTGCTGGGGTTGTCGGTCGCGGTCATCGCGTCCCGGCTGCTGCCGGTGGGCTGCCGGGCGGCCTACGCCCGTACCGGCCGGGGCGGAGGCCTCGGCACGTTCCTGGCCATCCGGCACGTGGCCCGCCGCCCCAGCGGGGTGCGGGCCACGATGGTACTGGTCACCGCCCTGGCCCTGGCCACCTTTGCGGTCAGCGCGTGGTCGGTCGGGAACCGCAACCAGCAGACCGTGGCGGCCACCGAAGTGGGCGCACCGACCGTGCTGACGGTGAACGTACCGGCCGGGCAGGACCTGAGCACGCTCGTCGCGCACGCCGATCCCAGCGGGCATCAGGCCGCCGCGGTCGAGAGCTACACCAGCTCGGCCAGCGGCAGCGCCGGGCTCACCACGCTGGCCGTGGACCCACAGCGGTTCGCCCAGGTCGCGACCTGGACCCCCCGCCCCGGCCAGCCGTCGCTGAAGGAACTAGCCACCCAGCTGGCCCCGCCGGCCCCGGCGCCGCTGGTGCTGTCCGGCTCCGCGATGCGGATCACCCTCCAGGCCGACAAGGTGACTCCGGCGGGCGCCACACTGGCGGCGGACGTCACGACCGGCTCCTCACCGGTCAACTTGGGCACCGTGCCCTCGAACGGCTCGGCCACCTTGACCGGATCGCTGACCGGCTGCCCGTGTGTGCTGCAGGACCTGGACCTCGGCGCACCGCCGGCTGGCCTCGGCCTTACCGTCCCAGTCGCCGGCACCATCACCATCAAAGCGATCCAGGAGTACCAGGGCGGGAAATGGGTGAACGCGGGCCCGCCCTCGGTCCTGGCCAAGGCCGATTCCTGGCGGCCCGGGCACTCGGACGCACCACCCGACCTGATCACGGCCGAGGACGGCGGGATCACCTGGTCATTCACTAGCCGGCCGTCCCAGGACGCCATCCTGACCTCGGTCAACCGCCCCTACCCACTGCCCGCGGTGGTGTCGTCCGCCCTGGTCGGCCCGGGTCAGACCCAGGCCACCGGGACCGGGCTGGACGGCGCCGCGCTGAACCTGAAGGTGATCGCGGCCGCGGTCGCGGTGCCCAGCGCGCCGGCCAACGGGGTGATCGTGGACCGCACCTACGCCGAGCTGGCCGCGGGCCTGGCCCCGGTAGCCACCGCCGAAGATCAGGTGTGGCTGGCCGGCGGGGGGCAGCAGGCCATCGAAGCCCGGCTGCAGGCCGCCGGGGTCAGCATCGCCAGTTCCAGCACCACCGCGGCGGCCGCGGCGGCGTTCGCCCGCCAGGGGCCGGCCCTGTCCAGCGTGCTGTTCCTGGCCGACGCGGCGGCCGCCACCCTGCTGGCGGCGGGGGCGGCCATCCTCGACCTGTACCTGTCGGCCCGGCGGCGCCGGTACGAGTACGCCGCGCTGTCGGCCTCGGGGGTGTCGTTCCGTACGCTGCGGCGGGCGGTGCGCGCCGAGCTGGCCCTCCTGCTCGGGTTCGGCATCGTGGTCGGGGTGGTGGTGGGCGCGATCGCCGCGCTGGTGACGCTGCGCAGCGTGCCCGAGTTCATCAACGCTCCGCCCGCGGCCGTGCTGTCCTACGTGCCTCCGGCCCTCCCGCTGGTGGTGATGGTGGTCGTGACGGTGGCGGTGCTCACGACCGCGGCGGCCCTGGCCAGCAGCACGCTCATCCGCGGGGTCAGCCTCGATCAGCTGCGGGAGACACCGACGTGAGTACCACTGCGGAACAGGAAAGAGTGGTGCACTGCGACGGCCTGGTCCAGGTGTACGGGACGCTCGGCCAGGAGGTGACCGCGCTGCGCGGCATCGACCTGACCGTCCCGGCCGGCGATAGCGTCGCCCTGCTCGGGCCGTCCGGCGCGGGCAAGTCCACGCTGCTGTGGCTGCTGGCCGGGCTGATCAAGCCCACTGCGGGCCGGATCGAGGTGTGCGGCCGCCGGGTCAACGACCTGAACCGCCGGTCGGCCGCGGCCATGCGGCTGCATGACGTGGGCGTGGTCCTGCAGAACCCCGGCCGCAACCTGCTGGCCAACGAGACCGCCACCGGCAACGTCATGTTCGCGCAGCGGCCCGCCCACCCCGGCCGGGCGGCCAGCCGCCGCCGGACCGCGGAACTGCTGGACGCCATGGGCCTGGCCCGGGTGGCCCACCGCCAGGCGGGCCGGCTGTCCGGCGGCGAACAGCAGCGGCTGGCCGTGGCCGTGGCCCTGGCCAACCGGCCCCGGCTGCTGCTGGCCGACGAACCCACCAGCCAGCTCGACCGGGCCTCGGCCACCACGGTCATCGACCTGATCCGTTCGGCCAACGAAGCCGAGGGCACCGCCGTGGTGATGGTGACCCACGACCCGGTGGTGGGCAACGCGCTGCACCGCACGGTCACGATCCGGGACGGGCGGGTCGGGGCCGAGGGACAGGCGGGCCAGGACTACCTGGTCGTCTCCCGGGACGGCTCGGTCCAGCTGCCCACCGAAGTGCTGGAGACAACCCTGCCCCCCGGGACCCTGGTCCGGGCGGTGCCCACCGCGGACGGCGTCGCGCTGCACCGGGCCGGGCTGGAGGAGGACGGTCATGCTTGAGGCCTCGGGGATCCGTTACGTGCGGGCGGGGCAGCTCATCCTGGACGGCGTGGACCTGACCGTGTCCGAGGGTGAGAGCGTCGCGATCACCGGGCCATCCGGGTCGGGCAAGACCAGTCTGCTGGCCATCGCGGCCGGGCTCACCCCGCCCACCGCCGGTGAGGTCCGGATCGACGGGAAACGCGTCACCGGGCTGCCCGGACCGTCCGAACGGGTGGCCCTGGTGCTCCAAGGGTACGGCCTGGTCTCGCTGCTCACCGCGGCCGAGAACATCGAGGTCGCGCTCCGGGCGGCCGGGCTGCCCGCGCGCGAGGCCCAGGCCACGGCCGCGGCCGTCCTGGACGACCTCGGGCTGGGCCCGCACGCGGGCCAGATCGTGGAGGAGCTGTCCGGTGGCCAGCAGCAGCGGGTGGCGGTGGCCCGGGCCCTGGCCCGGCAGCCCCGGCTGCTGATCGCCGACGAGCCCACGGCCGAGCTCGACCAGGCGGCCCGGGCCGTCGTCCTGAGCCGCATGCTCGAGGTGACCGCCCGGGGTGGCGCCGTCGTGCTGGCCACCCACGACGCCGAGGTCGCCGAGCGCTGCGACCGGATCTTTGACCTCCGGTTGGCCGTCGCCTGAGGAATCCGCCGGGGGTGGAGAGCGGTCTCCAGCCGCCGGCCCACCCGTGGGCCGATCTGGTTTTCCGGGTTTTTCGCGACTGTGGAGACATGACCTCCAGCGTTTTGATTCTGCAGCTCGCAGTGCTCGGTGTGGTACTGGAGTCGGACCTCGGCCAGCGGAAGGCCGGCTGGTTCCGCATCCTGCGCCCACTGATCGCCGTCGTCCTCATCGTCCCGTTCTTCTTCACCAGCCTGCCGACGTCCGGCCACGATCTCCTGCTCCAGGGGGCGGGTGTGCTGGCCGGGCTGCTCCTCGGCCTGTTCTCGATGTGCCCGCTGCTCGTCTCGGTCGGCTATGACCCGGCCTGGCGGGGCCGGTTCCACCGTGACCGGCCCAAGGGCACGGTGGTCAGCCGGGCCGGAGCCGGCTACGCCTCACTCTGGATCGCGGTGACCGTGGCCCGGCTGTGGTTCGCCTACGCCGCCCAGCACGAGTTCCCGGTCCAGCTCGGCCACTTCCTGGCCGCGAACCAGCTGAGCGAGACCGCCCTGACCAATGCGTTCATCTTCGCGTCCATCGGCATGGACCTGTTCCGCAGCGTCCTGCTGGCCGGCCGGAGCTGGCGGGTCCGCCGCCTGAGCCGGGCGCCTGCGGCCGCGGCCGCCGTCCCGGCCGGGATCCCGGTGGGCACGGCCGGGACCCCGGCGGGTCAGCCAGCCCGGACCCCCGCGGGTCAGCCGGACCGGGACCGGGCCTGGGCCAGCGACCTGCTCGCCCTCCCCCGGCTGTTCGTCGCCGACCGGCTGGACCGGCCGCTGGACCGCCGGGCCGGCCACCTGGACCGGCGCCTGGACCGGCGCGGCCGGCGGCGGCTCTGACCGGCCGGTGCCCGGCCCGGACCGGCCGGCACCCGGCTCGGACCAGATCCGGCTCCGGCCAGGACCCGGCTCCGGCCGGCCGACGATCCGCCCGTCGATAATGGAGCTGATGAACGTGGCTGGACACCCCGCCCCTGCGGGCCAGGACGAGGCCCCGGACCGGGCGTGGCGGGCGCTGATGCGCAGGCTCGCCGCGCCCGGCTCGGTGGTGCCGGTCAGCATCGGCATCGGGGTCAGCGGGCTGGTCCCCCACCGGGGCATCCGGGCCGTGATCAGCCTGGCCGGGCTGGGGGCGTCGTTGTGGTACATCACCGCCGCCATCCCGCTGGGCCTGACCGGGGCGGCGCTGGCCGCGCTGGTCAGCGTGGTGATAGCCGGGCTGGGCTGGCTGCTGTGGCTGATCGCGGACGTCACCGGGACCGGGCGCCCGGCGCTGGCTGCGGTCTGGGTGGCGATGGCCGCCGCGGGCGGCGTGCTGGCCACCAGCGCGCCGGCCGGGCTGATCTTCGTAGGGGTGGCCGCGGGCGGAGCGGCGATCGCGTTCGAGCTGCCGGTGGCGGTCGCGCTGGCCGCGGCCGGGCCGGCCGGCTTCGTGGTCGCGGCAGCCGTGCGGGACGCGCTCCCGGGCCGGCTGCTCTCGGTGGCCGTGGTGAGCCTGGCTGCCCTGGTCAGCGGGACCGGGCGGCGGCAGATGGCGCAGCGGGCCCGGCAGCAGACGCTGATCGCCACCGCCCGCGAGCGGGCCGACGTGGTCCGGCGGGAAGCCGAGCTGGTCAGCGAGCGTAACCGGCTCGGCCGGGAGCTGCACGACGTGCTGGCGCACACCCTCGGGGCGCTGTCGATCCAGCTGACCGCGCTGGACACGCAGGTGCAGACCGGAGCCGGCCGGGACGAGCTGCGGACCGAGATCCAGCGCAGCCACGAGCTGGTCGGCGAGGGTCTGGACGAGGCGCGCCAGGCGGTCCGGGCGCTGCGGGACGACCACACGCCGCTGGACGGCCAGCTGCAGCGGCTGGCCGCCAGCACGGGGCCAGCTTCGAGGTGGCCGGGACCCCGCGCCCACTGCGGGCCGAGCCGTCGCTGACCTTGTACCGGGTGACGCAGGAAGCGCTGACCAACGCGGCCAAGCACGCTCCGGACGCGCCGGTGACGGCCCGGCTCAGCTTCGACGACCAGGCGGTGACCCTCACGGTGCACAACGACCTCCCGGACCCGGCCCAACCGCACCCGCTCAGCGGCAGCGGCGGTGGCTACGGCCTGCTGGGCATGAAGGAACGGGTCCAGCAGGCCGGCGGCACCTGCGAGACCGGGCCGGCCGGGGACGGCTGGCAGGTCACCGTCTCGATCCCGGCGGACCGGCCATGACCGGGGCGCCGATCAGGGTGGTCATCGCGGACGACCAGCGGGTGGTCCGGGACGGCCTGGTGACGATCCTCGGGGCCATGGACGGTGTCCAGGTGGTCGGGGCGGCGCAGGACGGCGCGGAAGCGGTCGCCCTGGCCGGGCAGCAGGAGGCCGACGTGGTGCTGATGGACCTGCGCATGCCGAACATGGACGGGGTGGAAGCCACCCGGGCGGTCCGGGCCAGCCGGCCCGCCACGGCCGTGGTCGTGCTCACCACCTACACCGACGACGAGTCGATCCTGGCGGCGCTGCAGGCCGGGGCGGCCGGTTACCTGACAAGAACGCCGGCACCGACGACATCCGCCGGGCGCTGGAGGCGGCCGTGGCCGGGCAGGCCGTGCTGGACCCGGTGGCCGCAGCCCGGCTGGTCGAGGCGGCCGGCCGCCAGCCCGCGGCAACTGGCCCGGCCGGGACTGGGCCAGCCGGGTTGGGCCCGGGCCTGCCCGACGGGCTGACCGAACGGGAAGGCGAGGTGCTGGCCCTGATCGCCCAGGGACTGTCCAACGCGGAGATCGCCAGCCAGCTGTTCGTCAGCCGGTCCACGGTCAAGACCCACATCAACCAGATCTTCGCCAAGACCAACAGCCGTGACCGCCCCGCAGCCATTGTCTACGCCCAGAAGCATGGACTCGGTCACGCGCGGTGGGAGTGACGCGGGTCCGGGGGGTGACCCCCGGACCGGTGCCCTTATTAATCGCGGTGGGTTATGGGTTCTCGGCCCTTGGGCTGGCGGGGACGGGGTGCGTTCTGGATGGCGGGGATCTTCTGACGAGTGGCCTTCTCCCCCACGGTGACCTCGGCTCCGAAGTGCCGGATGATCAGCTGGTCACCGTCCACCAGCTCGTAGGTGGCCTCGTGCCGGGTCACGGTGACCCGCAGCAGCCGGCCCCGGTAGCGCATGTGGAACTTGAGGCGGGAGAAGCCGTTGGGCAGCCGCGGCGCGAAGGTCAGCCCGTCGGGGGTCTGCCGCATGCCGCCGAAGCCCTGGATCAGCGCGATCCAGGCGCCGGCCAGCGAGGCCATGTGCATGCCGTCGCGGGTGTTGCGCTCCAGGTCACGCAAGTCCATCAGGGCCGCTTCGGCCAGGTACTCGTGGGCCAGCTCGAGCTGGCCGACCTCCGCCGCCACCACGGCCTGGGTGCAGGCCGACAGGGAGGAGTCCCGGACGGTGAGCGGCTCGTAGTAGGCGAAGTCGCGGGCCTTCTGCTCGTCGGTGAAGGCGTCGCCGCACATGTGGATGGCCAGCACCAGGTCGGCCTGCTTGACCACCTGCTTGCGGTAGAGGTCGAAGTACGGGTAATGCAGCAGCAGGGGGTAGCCCTCTTCGGGGGTGTTGTTGAAGTCCCACACCGCGTGCTCGGTGAACCCTTCGTGCTGCGGGTGCACCCCCAGGCGCCGGTCGTACGGCATCATCATCGCCTTCGCGGCGTCCCGCCAGCTGGCCGCCTCTTCGGTGGTGACCCCGAGCTGCTCGGCCACGTCGTCGTGCTTCTCGGCCAGGTCGGCCGCGGCGGCCATGTTCCGCTGGGCCATCAGGTTGGTGAAGATGTTGTTGTCTTTGATCGCGCTGTACTCGTCGGGGCCGGTGACCCCGTCGATGCGGAACCGGCCCTCGGCGTCGTGGTGGCCGATGCTGCGCCACAGCCGCGCGGTCTCGACCAGGATCTCGACGCCGACCTCGCGCTCGAACTTCTCGTCCCCGGTGGCGTTGACGTAGTCGAGCACGGCCCGGGCGATGTCGGCGTTGATGTGAAACGCGGCCGTGCCGGCCGGCCAGTAACCAGAGCACTCCTGGCCGTCGATCGTCCGCCACGGGAACGCGGCGCCCTTCAGGCCCAGGTCCGTGGCGCGCTCCCGGGCCAGCGGGAGCACCGAGTGGCGCCAGCGCAGCGCGTCCGCCGCCGCCGCGGGCTGGGTAAAGTTCAGCACCGGGAGCACGAACGTCTCGGTGTCCCAGAACGTGTGCCCGTCGTAGCCAGGACCGGTCAGGCCCTTGGCCGCGATCGGCCGGATCTCGGCGCGGGCGCCGGACTGCAGCACCTGGAACAGCGCGAACCGGACCGCCTGCTGAATCTCCGGGTCGCCGACCACCTCGACGTCAGCCCCGGCCCAGAAGTCGTCCAGGAACGCCCGCTGCTCGGCCAGCAGCCGATCCCAGCCGGTGAGCTTGGCCAGCGCCAGCGCCGCAGACACCTGGTCGAGCACGGCCGGCCGGGACCGGACGGACGACCAGCCGTAGCCGATGTACTTGGTGATGTGCAGCTTCTCACCGAGCGGGACCTCGGCCGCGATCAGCGCCCGGCCCACGTCGGGGTAGGCCTCGCTGTGCACGGACATCCGGGCCGGGCCCTCGATCTCGTGCAGCATCCCGGCCGCGATCCGCAGGCCGCTGACCCGGGTGCTGTGCACCAGAAGGGCGCGGCACTGGCCGTCGTTGTCGGCCACGAAGTCTTCACTGACGAGCGGGGACTCCAGGGCGGCGGCCGCGCGTGGGTCCCGGCCGCTGTCCGGCATCTGCTCGTTGGCCACCAGCTCGGACTGGGCCACCAGCCGGACCTGGCCCTCGACCGGCTCCACCGTGTAGGAGATGGCGACGATGGCTCGCTGGGTCAGCGACACCATCCGGGTCGAGGTGATCCGGACCCGCGAACCCGCGGGCGAGGTCCAGTCCGCGTGCCGGGTCAGCGTGCCCGCCCGCAGGTCGAGCACGCGATCGTGCGAGTTCAGCGTGCCGTAGCGGATGTCGAACGGCTCATCGTCGACCAGCAGCCGGATCAGCTTGCCGTTGGTGACGTTGATGGCCGTCTGACCCGACTCCGGGTAGCCGTAGCCCGCCTCGGCGTACGGCAGCGGGCGCTGCTCGAAGAACGAGTTCAGGTACGTGCCGGGCAGTCCGTGCGGCTCTCCCTCGTCCAGGTTGCCGCGCAACCCGATGTGCCCGTTGGAGAGGGCGAAGACCGACTCGCTCTGGGCGAGCAGCTCCATGTTGAGCCCGGACTCCTTCAGACTCCACGGCTCAACCCCGTATGCGCCCTGCTTGATCATGCGCTCGCCTTTGTGTGAGTGTCAGTCGAGAAGTTTCGCGACGTCGGTGACCACGACGTCGGCGCCGTGCTGGCGGAGCGCGTCGCCGTGCCCGTTGCCTACCCGGTCAACTCCGACGGTCAGCGCGAAGTGCCCGGCGTGCCCGGCCTCGACGCCGGCCAGGGCGTCTTCGAAGACCGCGGCGTGGTCCGGAGGGACGCCGAGGTTCTTGGCCGCGGCCAGGAAGGTGTCCGGGGCCGGCTTGCCCTTCAGGTTCCGCTCCGTGGCCACCTGACCGTCCACCCGCGTGTCGAACAGGTCGCTGATCCCGGCCGAGTTGAGCACGTCCACGGTGTTGGCGCTGGAGGACACGATCGCGGTGTGCAGCCCCCCGGCCCGGACCGCCTTGATGTAGCGGATCGTGTCGTCGTAGACCTTCACCCCGTCGGTGCGGATCTTCTCCACCACCAGGTTGTTCTTCTCATTGCTGAGGCCCTGGATGGTGGGAGTGCCCGGCTTGTCGTCCGGGCTCCCCTCGGGAAGGTTGATGCCGCGCGACTCGAGGAACGAACGGGTGCCGTCCAGCCGGGGCTTGCCGTCCACGTAGTCGCCGTAGTCCTTGGCCGCGTCAAACGGAACGAACTTCTCGCCGCTCTGTTCGGCCCGCTGGCGGAGGAACTTGTCGAACATGTCCTTCCACGCCGCGGCGTGCACGAGCGCGGTCTGGGTTACCACGCCATCCATGTCGAACAGGCACGCGGTGGTGCCATCAGGGAGTCCAAACATGAGCTTAGGTTAGCGGTCGGGGCTTAACGTTCACTCATGGCTCGGCAGCCGGAAGGCAAAGTTGTGGCCGGCCAAGCGGATGTGGCCGATCTTCAGGGGCTGGCGGGCAGGTTCGGGCCTGGCCGGGGGCTTCAGGCCTGGGCGGGGGCTTCAGGCTTGGCCGGGCAGGGGCGGCAGGTTGCCCTGCTCGTCCAGATCGAACTCGCCGTCCTTGACGCCCAGCACGAACGCGTCCCACTCGGCCTCGGTGAAGTACAGCTTCGGGCCGTCCGGGTCGCCGGAATTGCGCATCACGTAGAGCTTGCCCTCACCGGCCTTGTGCGGCGCGGCCGAGGTGTCCGTGGTGATGATGACCTCGACGCCGCCCTCTTCGTCGTCGCCGGGCTTGCTCACGTACTCCACGTCGCCAGAAGATCCCATGCCGGGTACCCCGTATTTCCTGGTTCGAGTGCGGCCGGTAAAGGTGCCAGAAAGGTGAAGGCCGTGCGACGAGAGCCGCACGGCCTTCAGGGGTAGTCCCGACCGGAGTCGAACCGGCGTTACCGCCTTGAGAGGGCGGCGTCCTGGGCCACTAGACGACGGGACCGTGTTTGGTGACCGGCGTAAGACTAGTGCACAGTCCGGGACTCGGCAAAACGGAACGACGGTTCGCGCGGTCCCAGCGGAGGCTTGGCTCGGGGCTGGCGAGGGCTCGGCGGGGGGCCGACGGGGGCGCTGGCTGGGGCTCGCTGGCGGCGCTGGCCAGGGCGCTCGCCGGGGCCGGTGAGGGGCGCCAACCGGGGTGCGGGGCGGGTTTTGGGGCTACCTGGCATGTCTTTTGCGCGTCCAGATTTCTGGATTTTCGAGTCCGGCCGCGACCCCGACCTGGGCTTATTCCTGGCCGGCCGCGTCCGGTAAAGATCATTTTGCTCATAGCCCGAGCAGGGTGCGTATATCAGCCTCGGATTAGGGAATCAAGCCGCCATGGTCACCTTCATCATCGTCCTCATCATCATCGGGCTCATTGCGGGCCTGATCGCGCGGCTACTCGTTCCCGGTAAAGACCCCATCGGCATCCTGGGCACGATCATCCTCGGCATCGTCGGGTCCTTCATCGGCGGTTTCGTGGAGAACCTGGTCCAGTACCACAGCGTCTCGGTCAACTCGTTCCACGCCACCGGCATCATCGGCTCCATCATTGGCGCCATCATCCTCCTGCTGATCCTTCGGGTCACCGGCACCGAGCGCGGCCGCGGCCGCTCCCGTCGTCGTCGCTGGTAGGCCTGGAGCTGACCGGCACCGCAGGCTCCCCCTCCCAGGCTGCGCCTAGGGAAGAGTCCACGGCCTGACCATTCCCGGCTCTCCCACCCGAGCATCCCCGTTCGCGAACCCCCCCTCGCGGACGGGGATCTTTTTGGCCCCGACATCGCTTACGGCGGCTGGGTCGCGTGGGGTTGGCTGCGCAGGAGCGGTGGGCCTGGCTGCGCCAAGGCGCGCGACGGCGACCCGCCCATCCGGAGGCCTGGGCGGGAGGGGCAGCCGGGTCGCGTGGGGTTGGCTGGGCGGGCGCCGCGACAGGCGTGGGTGACTTCCCGCCACTGGAGCACCTGCAGTGATAATCCCTGCACGCTCCAGTGGGACCCAAGTCGTGGGCACACGGGTGAGCTACCCGGGCGCCGGGCCGCGGTGGGGCAGCTCGGACGCTGCGTGAGAACGCGGAGCGGGGGAGACGCGGGGGCGTGGGGACAGGGATCCGGCTGCCTACGCGGGGAGAGAAAATTAAAGCGCAAAAAGGGAAACCAGCCACGGCGGGAAGAAGGCCGACGGCGGAGCACCCGCTGCGGGCGACGGGCCGCGGGGGTCTCGGCGAGAAGAAGGCCGACGGCGGACACGGACGCCAGAGGGAGCCGCGGGGGGCACAGGGGAAGAAGGCCGTCGGCGGGAAGTGGGTGCAGGACGCAGGGCCGCGCGGGGGGTTCGGGGGGTCGTCCCCCCGAAAGACAGCAGCGCGGGCCAAACGCGAAAATGGCCCCGAAGGGGCCATTAAGCACAGTGATCCAGCTCAGCGCTGGGGTACCAGGACTCGAACCTAGACTAACGGGGCCAGAACCCGTCGGGCTGCCAATTACCCCATACCCCATTGCAGCGACGAAGAGCCGCTCGCGTCAACACACTCTAGCGGAGATCAGCCTGGGCCGCGAACGGAAGCGCCACTGGCGGCTTGGGCGGCGGCCAGGCGGGCCAGCGAACGGTCGCGGCCGAGCAGGGCCATCGCCTCGGGCAGCGGCGGCGAGTTGCGGCGGCCGGTGATGGCCACCTGGACCGGGGCGAACGCGACCTGGGATTCAAGGCCCAGGCCGTCCACCAGCGCACCGTGCAGGGCGTCGGCGATGGCGGGTGCGGTCCAGCCATCCGCTCCGCTCAAGGGGGCCAGCGCCTCGGCCGCCGCCTTGAGCGGGGTGACGGCGTCGGCGGTGAGCACGGCGGCCGCCTCTTCGGCGGGCACGTGGAACCCGGACTCGGGGACGAGCAGGAACGCCAGCAGGGCCGGGACCTCGGTCAGCCGGGTGATCCGGTCCTGGATGAGCGGGGCGCCGTCGCGGATGAACCACATCTGGTCGCTGCTGAGCGGCTCGGTGACCATTCCCGTCCGAGCCAGGAAGGGCACGATGCGGCGGGCGAAGTCGGCCGGGGTCAGGCCGCGGATCTTGACTCCGTTGAGCGCTTCCAGCTTCTCCGGGTCGAAGCGCGCGGCGCTGGGGCTGACCTGGGGCAGTTCGAAGCCGCCCACCAGGTCATCGAGGGTGAACTCGTCCCGGTCCTCCCCCGGCGACCAGTTGAGCAGGGCCAGGTAGTTGTCGAGCGCCTCGGGCAGGAACCCCTCCTGGCGGTACCAGTCGATGGCGGTCACGCCGCCCCGCCGGGACAGCTTCTGGCCGTCGTCACCCAGGATCTGCGGCAGGTGCCCGAACACCGGCAGCTGTTCGTCCGGCAGACCCATGGCTCGGTACAGGGCAAGCTGACGCGGGGCGGCGGGCAGCAGTTCCTCCCCGCGGATGATGTGGGTGATCCGCATCATCACGTCGTCCACCGCGGCGGCCAGGGTCTCCAGTGGGTTGCCACCGGCCCGCATCAGCACGAAGTCGGGTACGTCGTGGTGATCGACGGTGATCTCGCCCCGGACCAGGTCGGTGAACGTGGTCGAGCCGTCCGGCATCCGGAACCGGAGCACCGGGCGCCGGCCCTCGGCCAGGTAGGCCTGCACCTGGTCGGGAGCCAGCGTGCGGCAGTACCGGTCGTAATCGGCCCCTTGCGCCCCGGCCGCACCTTGTGCCCCGTCGGCCCCTTGAGTCCCGGCCGTCCCTTGAGCCCCGTCGGCCCCTTGAGCCCTGGCCGCCCCTTGAGCCCCAGTCGGCCCCTTGAGTCTCAGCCGCCCCTTGAGTCTCAGCGGTCTCGTGCCGGGCCTGGAGTTCCTCCGGGCTGCAGTAGCACCAGTAGGCGTGCCCGGTGTCCAGGAGACGCTGGGCCCACTGGTGGTACAGGCCGACCCGCTCGCTCTGCCGGTACGGGCCGTAGGGGCCACCCTGATCCGGGCCTTCGTCCCAGTTCAGGCCGAGCCAGTGCAGCATTTCCTGGACCGCCGCGACGTGCTCCGCGGTGGCCTGGTCCGCTTCGGTGTCCTCGACGCTGAGCACGAAGGCGCCGCCGGTGTGCCGCGCGAACGCCCAGCTGTACAGGGCGGTGCGCAGGTCGCCCAGGTGCAGGTGGCTGACGGCCGACGGCGTAAACCGGACCCGGATCGACGCTGCGGATTGGCCCCCGAACCAGGGGTCAGTCACGGATGATCACCCGGTTCCGCAGCGTGCCGATGCTCTCGATGGTCACCGACACCTCGTCGCCGTGCTGCAACGGGCCGACGCCGGCCGGGGTGCCGGTCAGGATCACGTCACCCGGCAGCAGCGTCATGATCTGGCTGACGAACGCGATCAGGGTGGGCACGTCGTGCACCATCTCCGAGGTGCGGGCGTGCTGCTTGACCTCGCCGTTCACCGAGGTGGTGAGGGCCAGGTCGGTCGGGTCGGCCACAGTCTCGATCCATGGCCCGATCGGGCAGAACGTGTCGAAGCCCTTGGCCCGGGTCCACTGACCGTCGCGGGCCTGCAGGTCGCGCGCGGTCACGTCGTTGGCGCAGGTGTAGCCGAAGATCACGTCCTGGGCGCGGTCCATCGGCACTTCGCGGCAGAGCCGGCCGATGATGACGGCCAGCTCACCCTCGTAGTCGACCCGCTCGGTCAGCTTGATCGGGTAGGCGATCGCGTCGCCCTGGCCCACGACCGAGGTCGACGGCTTGAGGAACAGCACCGGCTCGGCGGGCGCCTCGTCGCCCATCTCCTGGGCGTGCTCGGCGTAGTTCTTGCCCACGGCCACGACCTTGCTCGGCAGCACCGGGGCCAGCAGCCGGACGTCGGCCAGCGGGAACCGGCGCCCGGTGAACTGCACCCCGGCCGGGTCGGTACCAAACGGGTGCCCGCGCAGCTCGGCGATGACCAGCGGCCGGTCCGTGGCACCGGCCGCAGCCGTTGTCCCCGGGGAATCGAGCCCGGCGGCAGGCGGGATTCCGCCGCCCTGGTCCTCTTCGACCACGCCATAGGCGACATCGCCGCCCATGGCGAACCTTGCGATACGCACGGCTCTCCTTCGTCTTCCAGCAGACGGCCAAGCGAAGCTTCAGCACCTCAGCGGCTCCAGCCCTAAAGCCTACTGACGGCACAAAGTGCTACTGCTGGTAATCCTCGACCTCGGTGACCGGGCGGTTGCCCACCACGCTCGGGTCCTCCCCGAACTCGCGGCGGGCCCGGCGCTGCCGCAGCAGGTCCCACGCCTGGTCAAGGGCTTCTTCGGTCGCCTTGAGCTGCTGATGCTCCTCGGCGGTGGTCAGCGTCCCGGCCGCGAGCCTGTCGCGCATCTCGTGCTCGGCCGCGACCAGTTCGTCGATTCGGGTCAGGATTTCCTTGTCGTCCATGTCACCACCGTAACCCCCCCCCCCCCCCCCCGGTTTCTGGCGCGGTCCCCCTCCTCTCCTGTGTGACGGTGCCCCTTTACTCTGGTCAAGAACCCGCCTGGGGATGGCCGTCGGATGAGCGAGCTACCGCTCGATGATGTTCCCGCCGCAGCCGCGCTGCCCGGGCCGCGGCGGCCAAGTGGTGTACCTGGTCGGCCACCACGGTGAACGGCTGGCGGGAATCGTCCCAGCCGAGTTCGCCGCCCTTCTGGAACGGATGACGCCGGAACAGGCTCGGCGCTGTTCGCCGAGTTGGAGGACGCCGCCGATATCCGGGCCGCTCGCGCCATGCGCGAGGGGCGAACCGTAATTCCGTGGACCAGGCCAGCCCCCCGCGCGCGCTCGGGGCCGATGCCGCTTTCTCCAGCGCGCTAGTAGGCGCTTCCTCCAGCGGATCACAAGCCGGTACGCAAGCGCATAGCCGCTGCTATCACAGCTCAAGGATACCCGCAGCCTGCGATGCGACGCAGGTCTCAGCGTGCCCGGCTGCGTTCAGTGGCGACTACCGGGTGTTGTTGTCCACGATCTGCTACTGTCCTGTGTGTCCCCACCCGCCTCTACACCTACCGTTTTCCTCCCCGCCCTCCCCCGTCCGTCCAGCGCCGGACTGATCAGGGCCGATCAGCTGGGCTGGTGGCCGGACCGGAGCAGGCAGTAGGTGACGGCTTCCTCCAGGGCCTGCCAGGAGGCGGCGATGATGTTCTCGTCCACGCCGACCGTGTCCCAGGGGCGGCCGCTGCCGTCGTCGGAGCCGATCAGGACCCGGGTCACCGCGCCGGTGCCGTGCGTGCCCTCCAGGATGCGGACCTTGTAGTCGGCCAGCTCCAGGCGGCCCAGCTCCGGGTAGGTCCGCTCCAGCGCGATCCGCAGCGCCTTGTCCAGCGCGTTGACCGGGCCGTTGCCCTCGCCGGTGGCCACCACCCGCTCGCCCTTGGCCGTCAGCTTGACCGTGGCCTCACTGACCAGCTCGCCGTCCTTGCGGCGCTCGACGATGACCCGCCAGGACTCGACCTCGAAGTACCGGCTCCCGGTCTCCCCCGCCGGGGCCAGCTCGCTCCGCAGCAGCAGCTCGAACGAGGCATCGGCGGCCTCGAACGTGTAGCCGCGGGCCTCCAGCTCCTTGACCCGGTCCACCACCCGGCCGATGACGGCCTTGTCGCCGGACAGGTCGTAGCCCAGCTCCTTGCCCTTCAGCTCGACCGAGGCCCGGCCCGCCATGTCCGACACCAGCATGCGCATGTCGTTGCCGACCAGGGCCGGGTCGATGTGCTGGTACAGCATGGGGTCGACCTTGACCGCCGAGGCGTGCAGGCCCGCCTTGTGCGCGAACGCTGACACCCCCACGTAGGGCTGGTGGCCGTTCGGGGTGACGTTGGTGACCTCGCTGATCGAGTGCGCGATCCGGGTCAGCTCACCCAGGCAGCCGTCCGGCAGCACCGGGCGGCCCTTCTTCAGCTGGAGCCCGGCGACCACGCTGAACAGGTTGGCGTTGCCCGCTCGTTCGCCGTAGCCGTTGGCGGTGCCCTGCACGTGGGTCACGCCCGCGTCCACCGCGAGCAGGGTGTTGGCCACCGCGCAGGCGGTGTCGTCGTGGCAGTGGATGCCGAGCCGGGCGCCGGTCGCCTCGGCCACGGCGGTGACCACGTCGCCCAGCTCACCCGGCATCATGCCGCCGTTGGTGTCGCACAGGGCGACCACCTCGGCCCCGGCCTCGGCCGCGGTCCTGACCACCTCCAGGGCGTAGGCCGGGTCGGACCGGTACCCGTCGAAGAAGTGCTCCGCGTCCAGGAACACCCGCTGGCCGTTGGCGCGCAGGTGGGTCACGGTGTCCCGCACCATCGCGAGGTTCTCCTCGAGCGTGGTGCGAAGGGCCAGCCGGACGTGCCGGTCGTGACTCTTGGCGACAAGGGTCACAACCGGCGCGCCCGACTCGCGCAGCGCGGCGACCTGAGGGTCATCGGCCGCCTGAGCGCCGGGCCGGCGGGTCGCGCCGAACGCGGCGAGCTGCGCGTGCTTGAACTCCAGCTCGCGCTGCGCGCGGCGGAAGAATTCGGTGTCCTTGGGGATGGCGCCGGGCCACCCGCCCTCGATGAAGCCGACCCCCAGGCCGTCCAGGTGGGATGCGATCGCGAGCTTGTCCGCGACGGTGAGGTTGAGCCCCTCCTGCTGCGCGCCGTCGCGCAGGGTGGTGTCGTAGACGTGGAAGCTGTCGTCAAGCATCTGGCTGATCCGTTCCTTGGGGGTTGGCCGTGCCGGAGGGCCCGCACAAAGCAAAAGACCCCTCGCGGCATGCGAGAGGTCTGCGCGTCGGTGGCGGCTTGCTTAGCTACCGACGCGCCTGCCGATAATGATGCGGCCGGACGTCATGTGGGCAGTGTGCCACACGACGTCCGGCCAGGGCCAACTATGTCTCAGATGGTGAGACCCTCAGCAGACCTTGTGAATCCAGCCGTACGGGTCCGGGCGCTGGCCGTACTGCAGCCCGAGCAGCTCCTCGCGCAGGCGCATGGTCACCGGTCCCGGGCTCCCGTCGCCGCCGATCAGCCACTCCCCGTGCGGGCCCTTGACCTTGCCGACCGGGGTGATGACCGCGGCCGTGCCGCAGGCGAACACCTCGGTCAGCTCGCCGGAGGCGCTGTCGGCCTGCCACTGATCGGTCGAGATCTTGCCCTCCACGGCCTGGATGCCGAGCTTCGGGGCCAGCTGAAGCAGCGAGTCGCGGGTGATGCCGGGCAGCAAGGTGCCGGTCAGCGACGGGGTCATGATCCGGGCGTCGGCACCCGTCCCGTAGACGAAGAACAGGTTCATCCCGCCCATCTCCTCCACCCAGCGGTGCTCGGCGGAGTCCAGCCAGACGACCTGGTCACAGCCGTTCTCGACCGCTTCGCGCTGGGCCAGGAACGCGGCCGCGTAGTTGCCGCCGCACTTGACCTCGCCGGTACCGCCCGGGGCAGCCCGGGTGTAGTCGTGGCACAGCCAGACCGCCACCGGCTTGACCCCGCCGGAGAAGTAGGCCCCGGCCGGGGAGGCGATGACCGAGAACAGGTAGCTGGACGAGGGGTGGTTCACACCCAGCCCGGGCTGGGTGGCGATCATGAACGGCCGCAGGTAGAGGCTCTTCTCCAGCTCCTCCGGCACCCACTCCCGGTCCTGGGTGACCAGCAGCTCCAGGGCTTGCACGAACGCCTGCTCCGGCAGCTCCGGCATGGCCATCCGCCGGGCCGAGCTGTTGAATCGGGTCGCGTTGGCCTGGGGCCGGAACATCACGATCGAGCCGCCGGCCTGCCGGTAGGCCTTGAGACCCTCGAAAAACTCCTGCGAGTAGTGGAACACCGCGGTGGCGGGATCCAGGGTGAAGGGGCCGTAAGGCTCCAGCCGCCCGTCATGCCAGCCATCGGTCTCGGTCCACCGCAGGGTGATCATGTGATCGGTGAACCGTGTGCCGAACTTCGGGTTGGCCAGCAGCTGTTCACGGTCGGCCGCCGGAGCCGGGGTACCGGACGGGCGGACGTCGAACACTATGTCGGTCTGCGTAGGCGCAGTCATCGCAGAAATCCTCCTAACCACCGGCAACCCGGTGGAGCACGTTAAAACTTTACGCCGGGATGTGCCGAGGAGAGATTCCCGCGGGCCGTCCCGTGCGTCCAACTACCGAACTGGACGCGGACGGCCCGGGATGGCGCGCCGCCCGCTAAGGCCAGGGGCGGCGCAGCCAGCACCGCCCTAGCCGATTACTCGCCGGGCGATGTCGTCGCCGATTTCCGGGGTGCTGCGGCGAGCCCACTCGCCCTGCCGCTCGACCAGGTCGTCCGCGACGGCCTGCTCGATCTTGGCCGCCTCGGCGGTCAGCCCCAGGTGGTTACAGAGCATGGCCGCGGACAAGATGGCCGCGGTCGGGTCGGCCTTCTGCTGGCCCGCGATGTCGGGCGCGCTCCCGTGCACCGGCTCGAACATGCTGGGCGCGGTGCCTTCCGGGTTGATGTTCCCGCTGGCGGCCAGGCCGATGCCGCCGGCGATGGCGGCCCCCAGGTCGGTCAGGATGTCGCCGAACAGGTTGTCGGTCACGACCACGTCGAAGCGCTCGGGCTGGGTGATGAAGAACATCGAGGCCGCGTCCACGTGCGCGTAGTCCACCGACACGTGGGCGAACTCCTTGGCCAGCCGGTCCACGGTCCGCTGCCACAGGTCGCCGGCGTAGGTCAGCACGTTGGTCTTGTGCACCAGGGTGAGCTTCTGGCGGGGCCGGGCCGCGGCGCGGTCAAAGGCGTAGCGGGCGACCCGCTCCACGCCGAACGCGGTGTTCAGGCTCTCCTGGGTGGCGATCTCGCCCGGGGTGCCCTTGCGCATCACCCCGCCGGCGCCGGTGTACGGGCCCTCGGTGCCCTCGCGCACCACCACCATGTCAATGTTCTCGGCCCGGGCCGCGGCCAGCGGGGTGGTGACCCCGGGGTACAGCCGGACCGGGCGCAGGTTCACGTACTGGTCGAGCTCGAAGCGCAGCCGCAGCAGCAGCCCGCGCTCCAGCACGCCACTGGGCACGCTGGGGTCGCCGACCGCGCCGAGCAGGATCGCGTCATGCCCGCGGATCTCCTCCAGCACCGCGTCCGGCAGCGTCTCACCGGTCCGGTGCCAGCGGCGCGCGCCCAGGTCGTAGTCGGTCACGTCGATGGTCACGTCCGGAGTGGCAGCGCGCAGGACCTTGAGCGCCTCGGCGGTGACCTCGGGGCCGATGCCGTCGCCGCCGACGACGGCGAGCCGGATGGTGCGAGAAGACATGGGGAAAACCTTAGCGGTGGTCGGAACGGGATCGCCCGCCGCCGGCGGGGCCGGCGGCGGGCGGAAGGGTCAGTCCTCGTCGGAGCCGATCCAGCTCATGAGCGGGCGGAGCTTGGCCCCGACCTGCTCGATCTGCTCGTTGTGCTCTTCCTCGCGGCGCTTGAGGAAGTTCGGCGAACCGGCGTCGAACTCCTCGACCAGCTCGCGGGCGAACTGGCCGTCCTGGATCTCGCCCAGGATCTTGCGCATCTCTTCGCGGGTCTGGTCGTTGATGATGCGCGGGCCGCGGGTGTAACCGCCGAATTCGGCGGTGTCCGAGCACGACCAGTACATCTTGGAGATGCCGCCCTCGTACATCAGGTCGACGATGAGCTTCATCTCATGCAGGCACTCGAAGTAGGCGACCTCGGGCTGGTAGCCCGCCTCGACCAGGGTGCCGAACCCGGCCTTGATCAGCTCGGAGACGCCGCCGCAGAGCACGGCCTGCTCACCGAACAGGTCGGTCTCAGTCTCCTCGGTGAACGTGGTCTTCAGCGCGCCGGCCCGGGTCCCGCCGATGCCCTTGGCGTAGGCCAGGGTCAGCGGCCAGGCGTTGCCGGTCGCGTCCTGCTCCACGGCGACCAGCACCGGGACGCCGCGGCCGGCGTTGAACTGGCGGCGGACCAGGTGACCCGGGCCCTTCGGCGCGACCATGCACACGTCCACACCCGCGGGCGCCTTGATCAGGCCGTAGCGGATGTTCAGCCCGTGGGCGAAGAACAGCGCGTCCCCGTCGGCCAGGTTCGGCGCGATGGCCTCCTCGTACAGGCTGCGCTGGATGGTGTCGGGCACCGAGACCATGATCAGGTCGGCCTGCTCAGACGCCTGCGCCGGGGTGACCACCGGCAGGCCGTCGTCCTCAGCCTTGGACCGGCTCTTCGAGCCCTCCGGCAGGCCGACCCGCACGTCGACGCCGGAGTCCCGCAGGGACAGCGCGTGCGCGTGCCCCTGGCTGCCGTACCCGAGCACGGCGACGTGCCGCCCCTGGATTGCTCCGAGGTTGGCGTCGTCGTCGTAGAAAATCTCTGCCACTGCCTGGCCTTTCTTCTTATCTATGGGTTGTTTCTGGCTGTCAGGCGCTGCGCTCGCGGTCGGGCGCTGGGCTCGCCGTCAGGCGCTGCGCTCGACCGGGCGCAGCGCCCGGTCGGTGATGGACCGGCCGCCACGGCCGACCGCGACCATCCCGGACTGGACCAGTTCCTTGATACCGAACGGCTCCAGCACCCGGATCAGCGCGTCCAGCTTGTCCCGGTTGCCGGTGGCTTCCACCGTCACCGCGTCCAGCGCCACGTCGACCACCTTGGCCCGGAAGAGCTGGACGGTCTCCAGCACCTTCGACCGGCTTTCTGAGTCCGCCCGGACCTTGATCAGCAGCAGCTCGCGCTGGACCGCCTGCCCCTGCTCCAGCTCAACGATCTTGAGCACGTTGATCAGCTTGTTGAGCTGCTTGGTGACCTGCTCGAGCGGGTGCTCCTCGCAGTTCACCACGATCGTCATCCGGGAGATCTCCTCGTGCTCGGTCGGGCCGACCGCCAGCGAGTCGATGTTGAACCCGCGCCGTGAGAACAGTCCCGAGATCCTGACCAGGACCCCAGGCTTGTTCTCGACCAGCACGGACAGCGTATGCCTGCTCATCTGCTCTATGCCTTCTCTGCTCACTGTTCGCTGTTGGGCGGACGGTTATTCGGCGCCGGCCCAGTCGGGGGCCATGTCGCGGGCGAACTGGATGTCGTCGTTGCTGGTGCCGGCGGGCACCATCGGCCACACCATCGCGTCCCGGTGCACGATGAAGTCGACCACGACCGGGCGGTCGTTGATCTCCATGGCCTGCTTGATCGTCGCGTCCACGTCCTCCGGCCGCTCACACCGGATCGCGGCGCAGCCGTAGGCTTCGGCCAGCTTGACGAAGTCCGGCACCCGGGTCCCGGCCACCGCGCGCGGCGCCTCCGGCGCACCGGGCATGGCGCCCGGCAGGTCGGCTGAGGTCCCGGCCCGGCGCAGGTCGGTGTTGGAGTAGCGCTCGCCGTAGAACAGCGTCTGCCACTGCCGGACCATGCCCAGGTTGCCGTTGTTGATGATGGCCACCTTGATCGGGATGCCCTCCAGCGCGCAGGTGGCGAGCTCCTGGTTGGTCATCTGGAAGCAGCCGTCCCCGTCGATGGCCCACACACAGGCGTCCCGCATGCCGACCTTGGCCCCCATCGCGGCGGGCACCGCGTAACCCATGGTGCCGGCACCACCGGAGTTCAGCCAGGTGCGCGGGTGCTGGTAGCTGATGAACTGCGCGGCCCACATCTGGTGCTGGCCGACGCCGG
Organism: uncultured Actinomycetes bacterium; assembly: GCA_963833835.1. Taxonomy (GTDB): domain Bacteria; phylum Actinomycetota; class Actinomycetes; order Streptosporangiales; family Streptosporangiaceae; genus Bog-532. The sequence goes on along the minus strand of CAWHZI010000016.1, from coordinate 424,825 downwards.
CCGCGTAGATCGCCTCCGGGCCCGCGATCTCGCCAATCCGCTTGATCACGTACTGCGGGGCCAGCGTGCCGTCGGACGGCTCGTCGTAGCCGATCGGGTAGGTGCTGCGCAACGCCTCCAGCTGGGTCCACCAGGCGTCGTGGTCGCCGCGCCGGCCGGCCTGGTGCTCGGACTTGATCGCGGTGATCAGGTCGGAGATCACCTCGCGGCAGTCACCCACGATCGGCACGTCGGCCCGCCGGTTCTTGGAGATCTCGGCCGGGTCGATGTCGGCGTGAATGACCTGGGCGTCCGGCGCGAACGAGGCCAGCTGGCCGGTCACCCGGTCATCGAACCGGGCTCCGAGCGTGATGAGCAGGTCCGACTTCTGCAGCGCGCCGACCGCCGCGACCGAGCCGTGCATGCCGGGCATGCCCAGGTGCTGCTGGTGCCCGTCGGGGAACGCGCCCCGGGCCATCAGCGTGGTGACCACCGGGATGCCGGTCAGCTCGGCCAGCGTGAGCAGCTCGGGGGCGGCCTCGGCCTTGATGATGCCGCCGCCGACGTAGAGCACCGGGCGGCTGGCCCCGGTGATCATCCGCGCCGCTTCCCGGATCTGGCGGGAGTGCGGCCGGGTCACCGGGTGGTAGCCGGGCAGGTCGAGCGGCACCGGCCAGCTGAAGTCGGTCTGGGCCTGCAACGCGTCCTTGGCGATGTCGACCAGGACCGGGCCCGGTCGGCCGGTGGCGGCCAGGTGGAACGCCTCCGCGATCGTGCGGGCGATGTCGTCGGCCTTGGTGACCAGGAAGTTGTGCTTGGTGACCGGGATGGTGATGCCGGAGATATCGGCTTCCTGGAACCCGTCCGTGCCGATCAGGCTGCTGGACACCTGCCCGGTGATCGCGACGATCGGCACCGAGTCCATGTAGGCGTCGGCGATCGGGGTGACCAGGTTGGTCGCACCCGGCCCCGAGGTGGCCATGCACACCCCGACGCGCCCGGTGGCCTGCGCGTACCCGGTGGCGGCGTGGCCCGCGCCCTGCTCGTGGCGGACCAGGATGTGCCGGACCTCGGTCGAGTCGAGCAGCGGGTCATAGGCGGGCAGGATCGCGCCGCCGGGCAGGCCGAACACCACGTCCGCGCCGACCTTCTCCAGCGCCCGGACCAGGGCCTGGGCGCCGGTCATCCGGGTCTTGCCCAGGGCCGCCGGGGTGGGGGTGGTGCTGGCCGCAGCCCCCGTGGCGCTCGGGGCGCCAGAAAGGCCGGTGGTCGGGGTGCCCGCGCCCGCGGCGACGTGGGCCACCGCACTGGCGGTGCCGTTGGCGGCGCTTCCGGCCGGACCGGAGGGCGTGGCCGGGGTGCTGGTGCTGGCAGTCGCCGGACCGGCGCTCGCAGGGCCGGCGCTCGCAGGGCCGGCGCTCGCGGCGGCGGCCGCGGTGGGGTGGGCGGCGGCCGGACCGGGGCCACCGTTCTGGCCTGCGTCCTGGCTGATGGCGGCCTCCTGGTCGCTGTGCGCCTCGGGGCCACTCGCGTCGCGGCCGCCGGCTCCGGCCGAGTCACGATGCACCGCCCGCGCGACTTCCAGCGGCGTGGGGCTGGAATGTGCGCGCGTGGGAGAGGCGGGTTTCGTCTGCTCAGTCATCCGATTTTCCTTATTCGGCGAAACACTCCGCCGCGAGTGTGCGCGAGCGGACGGGCATTAAAAAACCCCCCGTGCCGGGTGGCAGTCGAGGGGAGCGCGCAGAGGCTGGCTTGGGTCAGCGGTCTGCGCGCCGTCCAAGTACCAGAATGAAGGTCAGGTTCACACCAGACACCATGCCTTGTCCGGCGCGCGCCGTCAACTTGGTCACCGATTCGTCTCACCTAGCGAGACAGCCCGGTCTTATCCCTGAGGGATCCCGGCGGGGGTCCGGCCCGGCCGGGAGTCGCTGTCGTCCCGGCCCGCGGCGCCGCGCACCCCGGCGCTGGCGATCATGCTCGGCCCCGAGTCCCGGTGCGGGTCGCGGCCGAGGTCGGCGGCACGCCCCGCGTCCCCGGTGCGCCCGAGCTCACTGGTGAGCCCGTTGACGGCGTGGTCGGCCGTGGAACCGTGACTGGCGGAACCGTGGCTGGCGGAGCCGCTGGGGCTCGCGGGCACCTCCACGGCGGGGTCCGGGTGGCCGGAGGAACCGCCGTGATCCGACGAGCCGCCGTGACCTGACGAGCCGGAGCCGCCGTGGCCGGAGGAGCCGCCGTGACCCGTGGCCGGGCCGCCGGTGGCGCCGGCGATGAACGACTCCATGCCGGGGGCGGCCATCGGGCGCGCGACCAGGAAGCCCTGGCCGAAGCCGCAGCCCATCTCGCGCAGCATGCGCAGCTGGCGCTGGTTCTCGATGCCTTCCGCCACGACCATGATGTCGAGGTCGTGACCGACCTGGACGATGGTGCGGGTCAGCAGGGTGAGGGTGTCGTCGAGCCCGAGCCCGGCCACGAACGACGGGTCGATCTTGATGATGTCGACCGGCAGGCCGCGCAGGTAGGCCAGCGAGGCGTACCCGGTGCCGAAGTCGTCGATGGCCAGCCGGACGCCCAGCCGGCGCAGGTCGGACAGGCGCTCGACCAGCAGCCCGCCCTCCTCCACCAGCACGCGCTCGGTGACCTCCAGGATCAGGGCCTCCGGCGGCAGGTCGCTCTCGGCCAGGGCCGCGGCTACCGACTCGGGGAACCGGGGCGAGTTGATCTGCCGGCCCGACAGGTTGACCGAGATGTTGACGTCCCAGCCCTCGGCCCGCCAGGCCGCGGCCTGCCCGCACGCGGTGGACAGCACCCAGGCGCCCAGCGGGACGATCAAGCCGGAATCCTCGGCCACGTCCAGGAAGTCGGCCGGCGGCACCGCGGCGCCGTCCCGCCACCAGCGAACCAGGGCCTCGGCCCCGGTCACCTTGTTCGTCTCCAGGTCAACGACCGGCTGGTACTGAACGGTCAGCTCCTGCCGGGAGATGGCCCCCTGCAGGTCACTGGCCAGCTCCAGCCGCCGGACCACGTCGGCGTGCATGTGGGCCGCGAACACCTCGACCCGGCCGCCGCCGCTGTCCTTGGCCTTGGACATGGCCACGTCGGCGTTCCGCAGCACCAGCCCGGGCGGTGAGCCGTCGGCCAGCGCGACGCCGACGCTCGCGGTCATCGCGATGTCCCGGTCGGCGACCCGGAACGGCGCGGAACTGATCGTCCCGGCCATCCGCTCAGCGATGTCCGCGATGTCCTGGACACCGGGAGCGTTGTCGATCAGCACCGCGAACTCGTCGCCACCCCAGCGGGCCACGGTGTCGTGCGACGGCACGATAGCGCGCAGCCGCCGGGCCGCCTGAGCCAGCACCAGGTCGCCCGCGCCGTGGCCGGCCGAATCGTTGACCGCGGTGAAGCCGTCCAGGTCGAGGAAGACCACGCCGGCTTCGGTGCCGTCACCACGGCGGCGCAGCCCGTCGCGGGACCGCTCCTCCAGGTAGGCCCGGTTGGGCAGGCCGGTCAGGCCGTCGTGGAAGGTCAGGTGGGTGACCTGCTGGCGCAGCGCCACCTGGTCACTGATGTCCCGCGCGGTGACCAGCAGCTGGTCCGGCTCCCCCGGGACCCGGTACCGCATGATCGTGGACTCGATGTGCCGCCAGGTTCCGTCGGCGGTCCGCACCCGGACCGGGAACCGGCCCGTCACGCCGTGCTCGGTGTCGGCCAGCGGATCCGCGGCGCCCGCCGGGCCCTCCGTCTCGGCCGAATCCACGGGGCCGGCTGCGCCCGCTGCGTCGGCGCTGGTCGCGGCGGCCTCCACCGTGCCGTCGGGATCGCCGGTCCCGGCCGCCGCCTCGGCCGCCGCGGCGTCGGCGCTGGACGGCTGGCCCAGGGCGGCGCGGGTGGCCCGCAGCGCCATCGAAAGGTCCTCGGGGTGAACCAGCTCGTCCAGCCGCATGCCTACCATGTCGTCGGGGGTATAGCCGAAGTCGGTCACGGCCGGGCTGGCGTAGCTGATCGCCCCGTCCAGGTCGGTGACCAGCACCACGTCGCTGGTGCGGTCGGCCAGCTCGCGCAGGCTGCCGCTGGACTCGCGCCAGGCCCGCAGGACCAGGCTGGTCTCCCAGATCAGCACCAGCACCCGGGCCACCAGGACCAGCAGGGCCGCGCCACCGGCCAGGATGACGGCCAAACCCGCCGGGCGGCTGGTCACGGCCACGGCCAGCGCCGAGTCCGGAGTGCCCATGATCGCCCGCACCAGCACGACCAGCGTGGCCGCGGCCACGGTCAGCGCGGAGACCACCGTGGCCCGGCCGGAGCCGACGATCCGGCCCGAGCCGGGGATGCTGCGCGGCAGCCGCCGCATCTCGGGTACGTAAGCCCGGGAGATCCAGGGCGTGAGCCCGAGCAGGGTGAACGCCACGATCTGGGCTACCTGCTGGGCGGTGGACGAGTGCCCGGACGACAGCCGGGACGCGACGGCGAGCGCGTCGCCCACTCCGATCGCGAGCAGGGCCAGGTAGGGCAGGCCCACTCGCCGCCAGGACGTGGTCAGGGCGGGCAGCAGCATGCCGAGGACGGCCGCGTCCACCAGCGGGTGCACCAGGTTCTGCAAGAAGGTGCCGGCGCCTTCTCCAGAGTGCCGGTAATCCGCCCCGAACAGCGTGACCCAGCCGATGACCAGCAGCGCGATGGCCATCACGTAGCCGTCCGCCAGCGAGGACAAGATCGAGCGCGAGTCCGCGCTCTCGGCGGTGACCGGCTCGATTCCGTCCCGCCAGCCGCCGTCCGGCGGCTCGGAGGCCAGCGCGGTTACCCCGAAGACCAGCGGCCCCATGGCCAGCAGCGGCGCGACGTCGGCCAGCGACAGCGGCCCCGACCCGCCGAATGAACCGGCGAACAACTGGTCGGCCAGCAGCCCCGCGAACCAGAACACCGCGGTGGCCGCGAGCCAGCGGTATCCCCGTGCCGTGGCGCCCTCGTGGCGGGACGCACCCACCCACAGGCTCACGGCCGCAGCGCATGAGACCAGGAGACCGAGGATGTTCATCTGCGGCCCCCCGGGATGAACTGCTGCACGGGGCTCCTTCCGGCGCGACGCGGGGGTCAGTCCCGCGCTCAGGCGGGTCTGACGCGAACACGCACGTTATTTATGAGACCCGGGACCCACTGGACGCCGCTGTCCCAGGTACCCGGTGGCTGCTTTTCGCCTGATAGAGGGGGCGGGCGAACTCGCAAACCGGTAGTGACGCTCACTCTATGTACCGGAGGTCACGCTTCGGTTGAGGAAGGGCCTACACCGGGAGACATCTACGGTTACAGAGAGGCGCATGAGGTTATTTGTGGCGCTTCATCCTAGATCGTCCCTCCTGTAGCCGGTGCGAAATTAACGGTGAGTATGCGCCGTATCAGCAGGTTGGTGCGATCAAGCCGGCCGGTCAGGTACGGGCCAGAACCTCCTACCCACAAAGGGAAGTGTCATTCCGTAATCGCGGGGCGCGCGGCGCAATCACGCCGATCGCGGCCGGCAACGACTCGCCCCAGCCCAGGCCGGGTAGATCTATGGATAACGGTCAAAGCTAGAATCCATACATTTGCGTGACCGCTGTCATCAGCTAGCGGCCAATCCGACGATAAGCACGAAACCGGCATCGGCGAGCGCCGAACGAGAGAAGAGGTTGCCGTGCGGAAGGTCCTCATCGCGAATCGTGGCGAGATCGCGGTCCGCGTCATCCGGGCCTGCCGGGATGCCGGTCTGACCAGCGTCGCCATCTACGCCGAACAGGACATCGACGGGCTGCACACCCGGCTCGCCGACGAGGCGTACGCGCTGGACGGGGCCACCGCCGCCGAGACCTACCTCGACATCGAAAAGATCGTCAAGATCGCCACCGAGTCCGGCGCCGACGGCGTGCACCCCGGCTACGGGTTCCTGGCCGAGAACGCCGACTTCGCCCGGGCGGTGCTGGCGGCCGGGCTGACCTGGATCGGCCCGCCACCCGAGGCCATCGAGGCGCTCGGGGACAAGGTCCAGGCCCGGCACATCGCGCTGGAGGTCGAAGCCCCGCTCACGCCGGGCACGTCCGACCCGGTGTCGGGCCCGGAGGAAGTCGTCGCGTTCGCCGAGGAGCACGGCCTGCCCATCGCGATCAAGGCCGCGTTCGGCGGCGGCGGCCGCGGGCTCAAGGTGGCCTGGACGCTGGACGAGATCCCGGACCTGTACGAATCGGCGGTACGGGAAGCGGTGGCCGCATTCGGCCGGGGCGAGTGCTTCGTCGAGCGCTACCTGGACCAGCCGCGGCACGTGGAGACCCAGTGCCTGGCCGACGCCCACGGCAACGTGGTGGTGATCTCCACCCGGGACTGCTCGCTGCAACGCCGGCACCAGAAGCTGGTCGAGGAGGCGCCCGCGCCGTTCCTGACCAGCGAGCAGGTCGGGCTGCTGTATTCCTCGTCCAAGGCGATCCTGCGCCGGGCCGGTTACCAGGGCGCGGGTACCTGCGAGTTCCTGGTTGGCCAGGACGGCTCGGTCAGCTTCCTCGAGGTCAACACCCGGCTCCAGGTCGAGCACCCGGTCAGCGAGGAGGTCGCCGGGCTGGACCTGGTGCGGGAGATGTTCCGCATCGCCGAGGGCCACCCGATCGGCTACGACGACCCGGCCCCGCGCGGGCACTCGATCGAGTTCCGCATCAACGCCGAGGATCCGGCCCGCAACTTCCTGCCCGCCCCCGGCACGATCCGGTCCTGGGAGCTTCCGTCCGGTCCCGGGGTGCGCCTCGACCTCGGGTACGAGCCGGGCATGACCGTCCCGCAGGCCTTCGACTCGCTGATCGGCAAGCTGATCGTGACCGGGGCCACCCGGGAGCAGGCCCTGGAGCGCGCCCGCCGCGCGCTGGCCGAGTTCAAGGTGGAAGGCATGCCGACCGTGCTGCCGTTCCACCGCGCCGTGGTCAGTGACCCGGCCTTCACCGACGAGCCGTTCAGCGTCTACACGCGGTGGATCGAGACCGACTGGTCCGCGGACGTGGAACCGCAGGACGCCGACCCGGCACAGGACGCTCCCGCCCGCGAGCGGGTGATCATCGAGGTGGGCGGAAAGCGGGTCGAGGTGGTGGTGCCGGCCGCACTGACCATGGCCGGTCCCGCTGCGGCTGATGGCCAGGGTATTGAACGACGTCGCAGCAGCCGGCGTGGCAAGGGCGCCGCGCAGTCTGGCGGTGGTGACGAGCTCGTGACGCCCATGCAGGGGACCATCGTCAAGCTGATCGCGTCCGATGGGCAGACCGTGTCGGCCGGTGACCCGATCGTCGTGCTCGAGGCGATGAAAATGGAGCAGCCGCTGACCGCGCACAAGGACGGCACCGTGGCCGGGCTGACGGTCGAGGTGGGCCAGACGGTAACCTCGGGCACCGTGATCTGCCGGATCGAGGATTGACGGTTCGTGCCCCGGATTGCCGGTGACCCGGGCTTGGGCGGGAAGCTGCGCTTCTCCCTCGGTTTCCGGCTGCCGCCCGCCAACCGCGAATGGGTCCGGCACGAGCTGATCGACGCCGGCTGGCGCGGCCGCACGGTGCTGCGTCACCTGGCGGTCGTGGTGCCGATCTGCTGCATCCTGGCCCTGCTGCCCGGCCCGCCCTGGCTCCGCATCATGGTTCCCCTGCTGGCCATCCTGGGCAGCGTCTTCATCGTCACCATCTACGCCGACGACATCCGCGTCGCCCGCCTGCGCCAGCACGACTTGCCGGTCCCCGACGACCCCGACCTGGGCCACCCCGCCCACTGACCGTCGCGGCGAGCAGCGGGCCCGATGGCGCCCGGGAGGGGGCAGGCCAAAGGGCTTAAATCCATCCCGGAGCCAGAGCGCCCCCGCCGGAAGCACCCCTCCTAGTTGAAGTCGCCGTAGCGCATCAGCTTGCGGGCCGCTTCGGCCAGGCTGCCGGACAGGGACGGGTACACGGTGAACGTCTGGGCCAGCTGGTCGACGGTGAGGCGTTGTTCCACCGCCACCGACACCGGGAGGATGAGCTCGCTGGCGCGGGGGGCGACGATCACGCCGCCCAGCACGACCGAGGTGTCGGGGCGGGCGTAGAGCTTCACGAAACCGTCGCGGATGCCGGCCATCTTGGCCCGGGGATTGCCGGCCAGGGGCAGCTTGACCACCGCCGCGGGTACCTCGCCGCTTTCGACGGCGGAGGCGGTGACCCCGATGGTGGCGATCTCCGGGTCGGTGAAGATGGTGGCGGCCACGTGGCTGAGCCGGATGGGGTGCACGGCCTCGCCCAGCGCGTGCCACATCGCGATCCGGCCCTGCATGGCCGCGACCGAGGCCAGCATGAGCACGCCGGTGCAGTCCCCGGCCGCGTAGACGCCGGGGGCCGAGGTCCGCGAGACCCGGTCGACCTCGACGAAGCCTCGCTCGTCCAGCTTGACGCCGGCTTCCTCCAGGCCGATCCCGTCGACGCTGGGCTCCATGCCCACGGTCAGCAGGCAGTGCGAGCCCCGCACCACCCGGCCGTCGGTGAGCGTGACTGCCACCCGGTCGCCGTCGCGCTTGACCGAGGCGGCGCGGGACCGGCCGAGCACGGTCATGCCCCGGCGCCGGAACACCTCCTCGATGACCACCGCCGCGTCGACGTCCTCGTGCGGCAGGACCCGGGTCCGGGAGGACACCAGCGTCACCTTGGAGCCCAGCGACTGGTAGGCGCTGGCGAACTCGGCCCCGGTCACGCCGGAGCCGACCACGATCAGCTCTTCGGGGATCTCGGGCAGGTCGTACAGCTGGCGCCAGTTCAGGATCCGCTCGCCGTCGGGCACCGAATCGGGCAGCACCCGGGGGTGCGCGCCCACGGCCAGCAGCACGGCGTCGGCGGCGATGTCCCGGCCGCCGGCCCGGATCGTGCCCGGGCTGGACAGCCGCCCGATGTCGTCGATGACCTCGACGCCTTCGGCCGCGACCCGGGCCGCGACGTCCCGGGACTGGGCCTGGGCCAGCGACTTGATCCGGCGGTACAGCCGCTCCGCGTCGGCGGTCGCGCGGAGCCGGGAACCGTCAGCGGTACCGGGCAACTGGATGCCCAGGTCGGTGGCGCCGTTCAGCACGGTGACGGTGCTGGACACCTCGATCAGGGCCTTGGACGGAACGCAGTCGGTGAGGACACACGCGCCACCCAGGCCGTCGCGTTCGGCCAGCGTCACGTCGGCCCCGAGCTGCGAAGCGACCAGCGCAGCCTCGTAGCCACCTGGCCCGCCACCGATAATCGCGATCCGCGCCCCAGTTGCCCTCACGGGGGAAATTGTAGAGAGGTTGGGCGCGCAGCCTACGACGAGGCGACCTAACGAGCTAGCAAACCCCGGGCTGCGGGGTCACCGGCGGACCTAATGCGGTGGCGTTGGGCAGGGGCTCCGTGACGCGGGTGTTGTCGTCCCAGAGGGCGTTGAGGGCGGTGGCCGCCATCACGTGCACGCCGACCCCGATGGCCCGCTCGTCGACGTCGAACGTGGGCTGGTGGATGTCCAGCTGCTGGATCGCGTCAGGCGAGCGGACCCCGAGCCGGGCGTAGGAGCCGGGCACCGACTCCAGATACCAGGCGAAGTCCTCACCACCCAGGCTCTGCGGGGTGGTCACCACCGCGTCGGCGCCCAGGGTCTGCTCGACCGCGGCGGCGAACATGGCCGTGCTCAGCTGGTCGTTGACGGTGGGGGGCACGCTGCGGGCGTAGGTCATCTCGGCCTTGACCCCGTAGGCGGCGGCGACCGAGTCGATGAGCTCCCGTAGCAGGTCCGGTGCCCCGTGCCAGGCCTCGTCGTCCAGGCAGCGCACGGTGCCCTCCACCAGGCCCTCGTCCGGGATCGCGTTGGCGGTGGCACCGGCCGAGATGTGGCCCCAGACCAGGCTGAGGCTGGACCTCGGGTCGACCCGGCGGGACAGTGCGGCGGGCAGCTCGGTGACGATCTTGCCGAGCGCGTAGACCAGGTCCGCGGTCAGGTGCGGGCGGGCGGTGTGGCCGCCGGGGCCGGTGACCCGGACCGAGATGCGGTCGCACGCGGCGGTGATCGGCCCGGTCCTGACGCCGATCTTGCCCACGTCGATACGGGGGTCGCAGTGCAGCGCGAAGATCCGGCCGACGGAGGTGATGCCGCCCGCGGCGAGCACGTCGAGAGCGCCCCCGGGGACCTCCTCGGCGGGCTGGAAGATCAGCCGGACCCGGCCCGGCAGCAGACCACGAGCGGCCTGGCTGGCCAGGAACAGGCCGGTGCCGAGCAGGATCGAGGTGTGCACGTCGTGACCACAGGCGTGGCAGACGTTGGGCACGGTGGACCGGTAGGGGACGCTCTTCTCGTCCCCCATCGGCAGCGCGTCGATGTCGGCCCGCAGGGCGACGATCCGGCGCTGGGCCGCCTCGTGCTCGCGGCCGGTGCCGCCGATGTCGACGATCAGGCCAGTGCCCTTGGGCAGGATCACCGGGCGCAGGCCCGCCGCGGCCAGCCGCAGGGCGATGCGCCGGGTGGTGCGATGCTCGGCGTAACCGACCTCGGGATGGGCGTGCAAGTCTCGGCGGAATTCGACGAGCTCGGCCTCATGCTCAGCAATGAAGGCTTCGAGATCGCCCGCCAGATTGTTACCTTCCATGCCCGCCTTCCCCCGGGATGACGAAACGGTCCTCAGCAAACTCAGTGACTAGCGCATCAATGACGCCGGTCAGATCGCCGCTATAGGCCAGAATGGCACGTTGTCTCTCATAAGAAGCCCCGTATTCAAGTATCTCTGAGGCTACCTGCAGCTCTTCGAGACAACCAAGCCGGTCAGCGATGGGCTCCAGCTCGCGAACGAGCTCGTAGACCTCGTCGCGCAGCGGCGCCGTGGCCCCTGACTCATCGGTGATCACCGTCGCGTCAAGACCATATCTCGTTGCACGCCACTTGTTGTCGCGAACGACCCAAGACGACGGACTCGGGAGCTGGTAGCCCCGGTCCAGCTGGGAGTCGAACAGCTGCACCAGGCTCTGCGACAACGCGGCGACCATGGCCACCTCACGCCCGGTGGGCAGGCCGTCGAACATGCGGATCTCGACCGTGCCCAGGTCGGCATGCGGCCGGATGTCCCACCAGACCTCCTTGATGCTGTGGATGGTCCTGGCCCGCAGCAGCGTGTCCATGTACTCCTCGAACTCCCCCCAGTTCGAGAGCCGGTGCGGCGGCCCCGCCGTCGGCAGATCACCGAAGATGACGGCCCGGGTCGAGGCGAGCCCCGTAGCCTCCCCGTCCCGGAATGGACTGGATGCGGTCAGCGCGAGAAAATGGGGCAGGTACGAAGCCAGGGCATTGATGATCGGAATCACCTTTCCCCCGTCGCGCAACCCCACGTGCACATGGACGCCAAAGGTCTGGACCCTTCGGGCGAGCCATTGCATTTGCTCGCGTATCTCCGCATAACGCTTAAGCGATGTCATCTTCGCGTCGCGCCAGCTACTCAAGGGATGCGTACCGGCGCAAGCTAGGACGATACCGTGATTGTCCGCACTGCGCTGGAGTTCGGCGATATTCTTATCCAGGTCGGCCCGGGCTTCGGAAACTGTGCTGCAAATACCGGTCACGATCTCTACCGTTGACTGCATCAGCTCGCGCCGGATATGCGGGTGCTCACCACTGGCGCCCACGCCGGTCAGCCCGGACAGCACCAGGTCGGCCTCCTGCCGGAGCAGCCTGGTCTGCGCGTCGATGAGCTGCAGTTCCCACTCGACACCGAGCGTGGGGCCCTGGGACGAGTTCCAGCTGATGGCCACGGTCGACCTCCGCTCGCGCACGCGGGTTCGGGGCATGCGCGAAATAGGATGCTTGCAAATACGAGGAATGGACGGAAAGGATAAAAGGTCGTATTGGGCGTGGTTTATGCGGCTTGAATAAGCGTCGGGTACCTTGGTCGGCGGCCCAGGTCTGGCGGGCCAGGGCTGGTCTGGCGGGGGATGTCCCGCAGACGTGAGGAACTCGCCCGGCTGGCCTAGCCTCGATCGCGGCCAGGAATCCGTAAGCTGTCCTTCGTCGCAGGCGGGGTCGATCGGCCATGCCGGGGCCGGGGCACGCTCCATGGCCTCAAGATTACGGCTACGGTCCGCAGGAGTCAGCGGAGAGGAGAGCGGTGAAGACGAGGGTAAACCGGTGACGGAGCGTATTCGTATCGCTCGGTTGAGGGGCGCTCTGATCCTCGCCGCCGGCGTGCTGGCCTGCGCTGGAGCCGGTATCGGCGCGTCCGGCGCCCCGGCCCAGGCGGCCGGCCAGCCCGCCGCCAAGCCGAAGGCTCCATCGTCGGCCGGGCCGAGTTCGGCGGCGGCCCAGTCGCGGCCCGCGGCCGAGACCGCCCGGGGTCGGGTCGCGGCGTCCCGGCTGCTGGCCGGGGCCAGCACGCCGGCCGCGCCGAACGATCTGGCCGCGGTGGGCGGCGGCAAGCTGGCCAGCCCGGGTGTGGTGGTGAACTACCCCTCCGGTGCGACCCCGCGGCTGCCCAGCGTGCCCGCGTCGGCCTACGTGATCGCCGACGCCGGCACCGGCCAGGTGCTTGCGGCCAAGGACGCCCACGGCCAGCTCAAGCCGGCCAGCACGCTGAAGATGCTGACCGCGGTCACGCTGCTGCCGTTGCTCAATCCCAACGCCTACGTCACCGCGTCGCCGACGGCGGCCAGCGTGACGCCGAACATCGCCGGGCTGATCGCCGGGTCCAGCTACCAGGTCTCCAGCCTGTTCAACGCGCTGCTGCTGATCTCGGCCAACGACGCCGCCATCGCCCTGGCCCAGGCCACCGGCTCGCTGAACACCGGCATCGCGCTGATGAACGCCGAAGCCCACCACCTGCAGGCCTACGACATCGCGGCCAAGGACCCCAACGGGCTGGACGCCCCGGGCCAGCACGTCTCCGCCTACGACCTGGCCCTGGTGGCCCGGGCCGCGCTGAGCGAGCCCAGCTTCCTGCGCTACGACCAGACCCGGACGGCCAAGTTCAAGGTCAGCTCGAAGAAGACCGAGACTTTGGCCAACCAGAACTCGTTGCTCAGCACCTACCCGGGCGGCCTCGGCGGGAAGATCGGCTGGACCTCGGCCGCCGGGGCCACCTACGTCGGGCTGGCCCAGCGCAACGGCGTGACGCTGATCGTGACCCTGCTGCACTGCCCGGCGCTGACCGAGGTCAACTACGCCAAGACCCTGCTGAACTGGGGCTTCGCCCAGGACGGCAAGGTGACCCCGGTCGGCAAGCTGGTCAGCCCGCTGCCCACCCCGGCCGCGCCGAAGAGCGTGCCCAAGTTCCAGGTGCCGAACGGGGCGGCCCAGCCGGTCACCTCGGGCAGCCTGGAGAGCAGCCACATCCCCAGCGGGCTGGCCGCGGCGTCCATCGCCCTGATCGGGTTCGCCGCCGCGGCCGCGGTCGTGCTCATGCTGCTCCGGCGCCGGTCACTTCCGCGCTGAGCCGGCGCAGCCCGGGGCGAGGGAGTCTATTAAATATTGAAATAAATGGCCGTCAACGGTCGCCGCGGTCCATGCGGGGGACGAAGCCGACCTGTTCGCGCACCGCATCCATGGTCCGGCGCGCGACCCGGCCGGCCCGGTCCGCGCCGAGGGCCAGCACCTGATCCAGGTGGGTCTCGTCGGCCAGCACCTTCTCGGTCTTCTCCCGGATCGGCGTGAACGCCGCCACCACAGCCTCGGCCACCTCCTTTTTGAACGCGCCATAGCCGCCGCTGCCGAACTTGTTCTCGGCTTCGGAGATCGGCATTCCGGTCAGTGAGGAGTAGATCCGCAGCAGGTTGGTCACGCCCGGCTTGGCCTCCTCGTCGGCCCGGACCTCGCTGCCGGTGTCGGTGACCGCGCGGGCGATCTTCTTCCGGATCTGGGCCGGGTCGTCCAGCACGTCCACGATGCCCTGCGGGGACGAGGCCGACTTGCTCATCTTGATCGAGGGGTCCTGCAGGTCCGCGATCCGGGCCGCCGCGGGCGGGATGTAGGCCTCGGGCAGGATGAACGTCTTCCCGAAGCGGTGGTTGAACCGCTGGGCCAGGTCGCGGGTCAGCTCCAGATGCTGGCGCTGGTCCTCCCCCACCGGCACCTGATCCGCCTCGTACAGCAAGATGTCCGCGGCCTGCAGGATCGGGTAGGTGAACAACCCGACCGAGGACTGGTCCGCGCCGCCCTTGGCCGACTTGTCCTTGAACTGGGTCATCCGGTTCGCCTCGCCGAAGCCGGTGATGCAGCTCAGCACCCACTGCAGCTCAGTGTGCTCGGGCACGTGGCTCTGCACGAACAGCGTGCAGCGCTCCGGGTCCAGCCCGGCCCCCAGCAGCTGCGCGGCCGCGATCCGGGTCCGGCGGCGCAGCAGGGCCGGGTCGTGCCGCATCGTGATCGCGTGCAGGTCCACCACGCAGTAGAACGCGTCGTGGGTCTCCTGCAGGGCCACCCACTGCTTCACGGCACCGAGGTAGTTACCCAGGTGGAACGAGTCGGCGGTGGGCTGGATGCCGGAGAGCACGCGAGGCTGATGCATGCAGGTGAGTCTATGAACCAGCGCCGGCTGGACGCGACTCGGCTCGACCCGGCTCAGCTCGGCTCAGTAATGCGGGCGCGTCAGTAGCGCTGGCGCGGGATCGGGCCGGTGACGGCGCTGCCGTACGAGCCGAGCGAGTTCTGCGGGTCGCGCGGCGCCCCCGGCGCCACCACCACCTCGACCCGCTGGAACTCCTTCAGGTCGGAGTACCCGGCGGTGGCGATGGTCCGGCGCAGCGCGCCCATCAGGTTCATCGAGCCGTCCGGCACCTCGGACGGGCCGTGCAGGATCTGCTCCAGCGTGCCCGCCGTGCCCACGTTGACGCGGACCCCGCGCGGCACCTCGGGGTGGCTGGCCTCGCTGCCCCAGTGGTAGCCGCGGCCGGGAGCCTCCGACGCCCGGGCCAGCGGGGAGCCGACCATCACCGCGTCCGCCCCGCAGGACAGCGCCTTGGCCATGTCGCCGCTGCGGGTCATGCTGCCGTCCGCGATCACGTGCACGTAGCGGCCGCCGGACTCGTCCAGGTAGTCCCGGCGGGCCGCGGCCACGTCGGCGATCGCGGTGGCCATCGGCACCGCCACCCCGAGCACGGCCGCGGTGGTGTGCCCGGAGCCGCCGCCGAAGCCGACCAGCACCCCGGCCGCCCCGGTGCGCATCAGGTGCAGCGCCGCGGTGTGGGTGGCGCACCCGCCCACGATGACCGGCACGTCCAGCTCGTAGATGAACTGCTTGAGGTTCAGCGGCTCGGCCCGGCCCGACACGTGTTCGGCCGAGACCGTGGTACCGCGGATGACGAAGATGTCCACGCCGGCGTCGATGACGGCCTTGTAGTACCTGGCCGTCCGCTGCGGCGACAGCCGGGCCGCGGTGGTCACACCGGCCGCGCGGACCTCCTCGATCCGCCGGCCGATCAGCTCGTCCTTGATCGGCTCGGCGTACATCTCCTGCAGGCGCCGGGTCGCGGCCTGCTCATCGAGCTCGGTGACCTCGGCGATCAGCGACTCAGGGTCGGCGTACCTGGTCCACAGCCCCTCGAGGTCGAGCACGGCCAGGCCGCCGAGCTGCCCGATCTTGATCGCGGTCTGCGGCGAGACCACGCTGTCCATCGGGCAGGCCACCAGCGGCAGCTCGAACCGGTAGGCGTCGATCTGCCAGGCGATCGAGACCTCTTCGGGGTCCCGGGTCCGGCGGGCCGGCACGATGCCGATCTCGTCCAGGGAGTACGCACGGCGGCCGCTCTTGCCCCGGCCGATTTCCACTTGAGTCACTTGCTGTCCCTGCTGTCTGTGGCTGTCTGCGCTGCGCCTTGGCTTATTGCCGGCGGACGCTGTAGTTCGGGGCCTCGACGGTCATCTGGATGTCGTGCGGGTGGCTTTCCTTCAGGCCCGCCGTGGTGATCCGGGTGAACCGCGCCTGCTGGAGGTCGCCCAGGGTGTGCGCGCCGCAGTAACCCATGGACGCGCGCAGGCCGCCGACCAGCTGGGTCGCCACCGCGGCCAGCGGGCCCCGGTACGGCACCTGGCCCTCCACGCCCTCGGGCACCAGCTTGTCCTCGCGCAGCACGTCGTCCTGGAAGTAGCGGTCCTTGGAGTAGGACCGGCCACGCTCCCGGTTGCGCATCGCGCCGAGCGAGCCCATGCCGCGGTAGAGCTTGTACTGCTTGCCGTTGATGAACACCATCTCGCCCGGCGTCTCCTCGCAGCCAGCCAGCAGGCTGCCCAGCATCACGGTGTCGGCCCCGGCCGCGATGGCCTTGGCGATGTCACCGGAGTACTGCAGGCCGCCGTCACCGATCAGCGGGATGTTGGCCGGGCGGGTGGCCTGGGCCGCCTCGTAGATCGCGGTGACCTGGGGCACGCCCACACCCGCCACCACGCGGGTGGTACAGATCGAGCCCGGCCCGACGCCGACCTTGACCCCGTCCGCGCCCGCGTCGATCAGCGCCTGCGCGCCGGCGCGGGTGGCCACGTTCCCGCCGATCACCTCGACGTCGGTGTTGGCCTTGAGCTGGGCCACCATGGCCAGCACCGACTGGGCGTGGCCGTGCGCGGTGTCCACGATGAGGAAGTCCACCCCGGCGTCGATCAGCGCCTGGGCCCGGCCCTTGGCGTCCTCGCCCACGCCGACCGCCGCGCCGACGACCAGCCGGCCGCCCGGGTCCTTGGTCGCGAGCGGGTACTCCTCGCTCTTGGCGAAGTCCTTGACCGTGATCAGCCCGCGCAGCCGGCCTTGGTCGTCGATGAGCGGGAGCTTTTCGACCTTGTGGTGCCGGAGCAGGGCCAGGGCCTGATCGGGGGTGACCCCGACCGGGGCGGTGACCAGCGGCATCTTGGTCATGACCTCGGACACCTTGCGGCTCGGATCGGTCTCGAACCGGATGTCGCGGTTGGTCACGATGCCCAGGAGGATGTGATTCTCGTCCGTGACCGGGAGCCCGGAGATGCGGTAGCGACCGCAGATCCGGTCCACGTCCCCCACGGTGGCGTCGGGCGTGCACGTCACCGGGTCGGTGATCATGCCGGCCTCGGACCGCTTCACCACGTCGACCTGCTGGGCCTGATCCTCGATGGCCAGGTTGCGGTGCAGCACGCCGACCCCGCCGTTGCGGGCCATGGCCACCGCCATCCGGGCCTCGGTCACCGTGTCCATGGCCGAGGACACCAGCGGCATCCTGAGGCTGATCTTGGGGGTGATCCTGGTACTGGTGTCAGCCTCGGCGGGCAGCACGTCGGAGGCGGCCGGCAGCAGCAGTACGTCGTCGAACGTCAGGCCGGGCGGGGCAAACTTCTCATCCACGGTCATGGCACCTTCAGCGACGCGGCGGGGGTTTGGATTCCTTCCATCCTAATGAGCTGCTTGGACCGCCCGGGGCGAAGCTGGTGTGACGTCCCCCTACGCCCCGTCTGGCCCGATCCGCGCCCGACGGGACCCCTGGGACGCCTGTGACTGGGAGTCCCGGGCGCGGTGCCTGGAGCGGGAGTGCGCCCGGCGGGTGCCTGTGACCGGGAGGCCCGCGGCGAGGTGCCGAGGAGCGGTAGGTGCACCCGTGGTTCCGGTCCGCGGCTCGCCTCCCGCGTCGCTTCCACAGCTTGAGTCACAGCAGACTCACCAGCCCCAAGCCGTCGCGGGGGCAATGGCGCCTTTACTACCCCTCTTAGGGAAGCAAAGGCGCCATTGCGTACCCCCACGAGCGCGCGCTATAGGTGTTCTGACAGCCAGGCATGCGCCTCGGGTACACGATTCTGCATGAGCGTCAGGTGCCCGTCGTGGTCGAGCAGCCGGGCCTCGACGCCGGGAATGTGCGCGGCGAGCCATTCGCCGTGGCCGAACGGGACGAACATGTCCTGCCTGCCGTGCAGCAACAGGACCGGGACAGTGACGCCGGCCAGGTCGAATCCCCACGGCCTGACCATGCAGTTGTCGTCCCACCATCGCTGGCTGCCAGGCGCCAGCCCGTCCTGCGCGGAGGCGGTCAGGTATTCGGCCAGCTCGCCGGCAGAGCCGCGGCATCTGTCGGCGTGAGGAGTGATTCGATCGCCTTGGCCGCATCCTCTGGCGACGTGGCCGGCATTTCCTCCCGGTCCTGGTTCGTCTTTGCCCTGGCTGCAGCCTCAGCTGTGAGGAACAGGCGGCTGTCATCCACGTTGTCCTGGCCCATGCAGGCGAAACAGTCAAGGCCTTCAGCGCCGTATGGAGCCGGCGAGGCGAGCGAGGCAGCGGCGGCCACCAGGTCCGGGAGCAGAGCAGAGCACGCGAGCACGTGCGGGCCGCCGCCCGAGATGCCTCACCTGGCCAGCCGATCGATGCCGAGCTCAGCGCAGATCGTGCGGACATCGCCGGCGCAGTCGGCGACGGTGCGCCCCGGCTGCGGCGAGGACCGTCCGTAGCCCGGCCTGTCGTAGCTGAGGAGCCGCAGGCCACGGGCGGCGGCATCCAGCACGGACGGGCCGTACAGGTGCCCGAGTGTGGCTGCCCATACGGACCAAGACCGGCCGGCCAGCAGGATCCCCGGATTCCTCGACCGCCAGCGTCCGGCCGTCCGGCGTACGAACCGTACGCTCCACACTGCCTCCTGTGCTCCACGCCGTATCCATCCAGCCATCAGCGCAGGGGTGAGGCTAGAGCAGCCAGGTCCAGGCGACAACTGATTATCAACCACTGCGCGGCCAGGCTCACGCCGCGCTCGGCCATGCCGATCAGGCCGGTTAGTAGCGGGCGAGCGGCAGGCAGAGCTACCTTTGCCTACCCAGCAGCCCGAGGCTTGCTAGGTCGTGGACGCCCAGGCCAGGCACTGGTCCACTTCGGCGCGGGTCAGGCCTACGGCCGGGTCGATGTCCAGCAGCAGGGTCGGGACTGCGCGGGTGGCCGCCCAGCTGTGGGCTTCCGGGGTCAGAGCGTCGTCGATCCAGGCCAGCGGCTCGGCGCCGACGTACTGGGACACCGCCGGGAGCTTGCCCTCCGGAGGAAACGGCACCGGGGGAAACGGGATCACCGGCAGCGGGTCCAGGCCCAGCAGCGGCGCCAGCCGGCGGTTGGCCTCCTCACCCCAGGCGGTGGCCCATACCAACGAGAACCGCGAGCCGAGCTCCCGCAGCCAGTCCCCGTGCCCGGCGCAGACCCGGACCGGCTCCTCCCCCGCGAACAGCTCGTACTCCACGAAACCAACTGGGCAGCCCGGGGCGCCGTACGGGTTGAGCACCCCATCGATGTCCACCAGCAGCAGCGGCCGGGTGGTCACGGCGAGCCCGGGCGGAGCAGCGAGCCGACCCAGGCGTCGACCCGCTGGCCACGGTGGATGAGACGCCGCCGCAGGGTGGCTTCGATCAGGAAGCCGGCCTTCTCGGCGACGCGGCGGGAGGCGAGGTTGCCGACCTCGCAGCGCCACTCAATCAGCGCCAGGTCCTGGGCGGCGAAGATCCACCGGCAGAGGGCGCGGACGGCGGTGGTGGCCACGCCCTGGTTGCGAGACCGGGAATCCATCCAGTAGCCGATCTCGGCCGAGCCGGGGTCGTTGGGGCGCAAGTCCAGGCCGACTCGGCCCAGCCTGGTGCCGGAGGCGGCGTCCGCGACCAGGAACTCGGCCCGCCTCCCCTCATCCCAGGAGGCCAGGGCCAGCTGCCGGACGAAGTACGCGGCGTGCTCCATCCGGTAGGGCGCGAACACCTCAGCCAGGTTGCGCTGGACGGCCGGGTCTTGGGACACCTCGCAGACCCAAGCGATGTCAGCCTCGCGGAACGGCCGCAACGTGAGCGGGCCAGCGTCGATCGATGGGCGGCGGCATGTCAGAAGTGTCGTCCAGCCCGGCGGCCAAGCCAACGGGTGATTGTTTGGCCGGTGTCCTGCCGGTGGAGGGCTTAGTGCGGGGTGGCGGCAGGCCTACGCTCGCCGCAGGCCAGGCGTACTCTGCCTGCCGCTCTTAGCCTGGCCGGCCTGCCGCCGGGGTCCCCGCGCGAAGCCCGGAGCCGGGAGGTGGCTAAAAATCACCCCACCCTGAGGCTCCTGAGACAGGCTGCACTACAAGTGGCACATGTGACTGATGGGGCTGGCGGGACCTGTGGCCGGGCCGGTGTCCCGGTGGCCGGTGAAGTTGGCCAGCCTGCCCCGGGACGCGAAACGGCGGGCTGCCCCGGGACGCGAAACGGCGGGCCGACCCGTGAGGGGCCGACCCGCCGTGACGGTGGTGCGGTGGAACTAGTGCGAGTGACCGTGGCCGTGGCCACTGTTCGCGGTGGTGTCGTCGTCGTCCTCCGGCTTGTCCACCACGAGAGCCTCGGTGGTGAGCAGCATGCCGGCGATGGACGCGGCGTTCTGAACCGCGGACCGGGTCACCTTGACCGGGTCGATGACGCCCTGAGCGATCAGGTCGCCGTACTCGCCGGTGGCGGCGTTGTAGCCGTGACCCGCGGGCAGCGACGCGACCTTGGCCGCGACGACCGAACCCTCGGCGCCGGCGTTGATGGCGATCCAACGGCACGGCTCTGACAGCGAGGCGCGGACGATCTTGACGCCCGTGGCCTCGTCACCGGTGAAGCCGAGGTCGTCCAGCTCGTTGGCGATCGTCACGAGGGCGCTGCCGCCGCCCGCCACGATGCCTTCCTCGATGGCCGCGCGGGTGGCCGAGATGGCGTCCTCAAGGCGGTGCTTCTTCTCCTTGAGCTCCACCTCGGTGGCCGCACCGGCCCGCAGCACGCAGACGCCGCCGGACAGCTTGGCCAGCCGCTCCTGCAGCTTCTCGCGGTCCCAGTCCGAGTCGGTGTTGTCGATCTCGGTCTTGATCTGCCGGATCCGCTCCTGGATGGAGGACTGGTCACCGTCACCGTCGATGATCGTCGTGTTGTCCTTGGACACCACGATGCGACGGGCCTGGCCCAGGTCGTCCAGGCTGATGTTGTCCAGCCGCAGGCCCAGGGCCTCGCTGACAACCTGGCCGCCGGTCAGCGTGGCCATGTCGGCCAGCATCGCCTTGCGACGGTCACCGAAGCCGGGAGCCTTGACCGCGACCACGTTGAGCAGGCCGCGAATCTTGTTCACGACCAGCGTGGACAGGGCCTCGCCTTCGACGTCCTCGGCCACCACGAGCAGCGGCCGCTTGGACTCGGCGATCTTCTCCAGCAGCGGCAGGAACTCGCTCATCGAGGAGACCTTGCCCTCGGTGATGAGGACATAGCCGTCCTCGAGGACAGCCTCGAGCCGGTCCTGGTCGGTGATGAAGTACGGCGAGATGTAGCCCTTGTCGAACTGGAGGCCTTCGGTGAACTCCAGCTCCAGACCCATGGTCGGGGCTTCCTCGACGGTGATCACGCCGTCCTTGCCGACCTTGCTGAACGCCTCAGCGATCAGCTCGCCGATCTTCTCGTCCTGAGCCGAGACCGTGGCGACGTGAGCGATCTCGCTCTGCTCCTCGACGTCACGGGCCTGAGCCAGCAGCCGCTTGGAGACCTCGGCCGCCGCGGCGTCGATACCGCGCTTGAGCGAGATCGGGCCGGCGCCCGCGGCAACGGACCGGAGGCCGTTGTGGACCATGGCCTGGGCCAGCACGGTCGCCGTGGTGGTGCCGTCACCGGCGACGTCGTTCGTCTTGGTGGCGACTTCCTTGGCCAGCTGAGCGCCAAGGTTCTCGTAGTGGTCCTCGAGCTCAACCTCGCGGGCCACGGTCACACCATCGTTGGTGATGGTGGGCGCGCCCCACTTCTTGTCGATGACGACGTTGCGGCCACGCGGGCCCAGCGTCACCTTTACGGTGTCGGCCAGCTTGTCGACACCGCGCTCGAGCGCAGAGCGCGCGTCCGAGCTGAATTCTAGGATTTTGGGCATTGACTACTACCTCACCCTGCGGTTTTCACATAAAAGTTCGCGTTATGAACACGCGGCAAGGGCGCCCGGCCGCACCTCGGTGGGCCGGGCGCCCTTAGCCGTGCATTCGCTGCGTCGTGCTTACTTCTCGATGACAGCGAGGACGTCACGAGCGGAGAGTACGAGGTACTCCTCGCCCGAGTACTTGACCTCGGTGCCGCCGTACTTGCTGTACAGCACGATGTCGCCGACCTTGACGTCGACGGGAACGCGCTTGGTGCCCGCGTCGTCGAAACGACCGGGACCAACAGCCAGGACTTCGCCCTCCTGGGGCTTCTCCTTGGCCGTGTCAGGGATAACTAGGCCGGAAGCCGTGGTCTGCTCCGCTTCGAGCGTGCGAACCACGATCCGGTCCTCAAGGGGCTTGAGGACAACCTTGGTGGCGGTCGTCATGCTATGACCTCCCCCTCCGGAAGGATAAAAGGTGAACTGCTTAGAGAGGGCGACCACGGCGGCCTGCCGTCGCGGGTGTCAGACTGCCTCGTCGCATTAGCACTCTACATGCCTGAGTGCTAGGTCTGACAGTATCCAGCCCGCACCGCCCCGTCAACACGGGCGCAACTGCGTAACCTTCCGGCTACGGATTTCACTATCTGTGCTTGCTCGACTACAGCCAGCTACTAACGTTGGCGCCGTTCGCGAGAGGATTATCCGGCAATCGCCAGGGGCCACGGGCCGTATCGCGCAGATGCGCGGCCGGTGGGCACGGCGGCGGGATCCCCCGCAGGACCAGCAGGACGCGGGCTCAACGAACCCACCCAGCCGGGCACCAGGCCGGCGAGCGGTATCACCCCTGGCTAAGGAGCACCCCCCATGGATCAGTCGGCCAACCATCTGTTGATGCGCGGTAGCCAGCCCGGTCCCGCGGACCGGATGCGCGACCTGCTCGCGCGGACGGTCCAGGATCACGTGACGGACCAACGGTCCCACGCGAGCGCGCTGGAGGAGATCCGCAAGCACCTGGAAGGGCTGGAGTGGCTGGTCAAGGAGGTCCGGGAGCATGAGCTCACCGACCTGGCCGGCCAGCTGACGGCACAGACCGAGGCGATGCGCCGCCAGCTGGATGACGCCAAGGAGACCGCGCCGGCCTGGGCCGAGTCGATGCCCGGGCACCTGCGGAACCTGAGCGCCCAGATGAAGCCGGTGGCCGAGCTGCCCGCGCTGTGGGCGGACCTGGGTGTGGTGTCGGAGAACGTGGACCAGGTGCTGCCGCGGCTGGAGTCCCTCTGCACCCTGATCGGCCAGGCCCGGGACATGCTCAAGCTCCAGGAGGAGCGGCTGAAGAGCATGCAGCAGCACGGCGACCGGCTGCAGCAGAGCATGGAGGCGGCCACGAGCCGGTTCGGCCGCCTGGACAAGGCCATCACCGAGCTGTCCCAGCGCGCGGCCTACCTGGACAAAGAGCTCTCGGCCATCAAGGGCCGGATCGACCAGGGGCTCGCGGCCCAGACGGCCCGGTTCGACCAGGGGCTGGCCGCGCTGTCGGAGAAGCTGGAAACCAAGCTGACCGAGGGCCTGGCCGGGGCCAGCGAGAAGATCGACGGGCTGGCGGGCACGATGTCCGGGCTGACCGGGCAGGTGGACCTGATCGGCGGCCAGATCGAGGTGGCCCACAACCGGCTGGAGCGGCTGGAAGAGCGGCTGGGCGACACCGACGACAAGGTCGGCACGGTCGACAACAAGCTCGGGGCACTCGACGCCAAGCTGACCGGGACCGACGGCAAGGTCGGGGCGCTGGCCAACCGGATCGACCGCCTCGACGACCACATCGGCGACACCGATGACCGGATCGGGCTGATCAACGAGCGGATCGCCGCTATCAACGAGCAGATGGGGATGATCGGCAGCCAGGTAGCGACGGTCAGCGAGCGGACCGCGCCGCTTCCCGACAAGCTCAACGCCATGGACGCCAAGCTGACCGGGACCGACGGCAAGCTCGGGGCGTTCGACGCCAAGCTGTCCGCCACCGACGGCAAGGTGGGTACGCTCGGCAACCGGATCGAGCAGTTCGGCCAGCGGCTCGGTGAGAGCGGCGAGCGGGCCGAGGCCCGGATGGAACAGCTGGACCAGCGGGTCGCCGAGTACAGCGAGCAGGCCAGCGCGCAGATCGGCGGGCTCGACGAGCACATCGCGGCGGTCGACGGCACGCTCGGGGCGCACATCACCGCGGTGGACGAGAAGCTGGGCGAGCACATCGCCGCCGTCGACGACCTGCTCGGCTCGCTCGACGGCCGGATGGAGACCCTGGACGGCCGGATGGAAGGGCTGGACACCCGGATCGGCACCCACGGCGACCGGATCACCCAGGTGGACGACCACATCGCCACGGTCGATCAGAAGCTCGGCTCGCTGGACGGCCGGATGGACGGCCTGGACGGCCGGCTCGAAGGCGTCGGCGGCCGGATCGAGGGCATGGGGGCCAAGTTCGAGACCGTGGACGGGCGGCTGGAGGCGGTCACCCGGCAGCTCGGCCACCTGCCGACCTCGCTCGGGCTGGACGACGCGCAGCGCAAGCTGGGCGAGGCCGCGGGCAAGTCCGCCACCGTCTTGTCGGCGCGGCTCGACGCGCTGGAAGACCGGCTGGCCGCGGTGCTGTCACCGCTGGCCGACGAGCTGCGGTCGCGGCCCGGCCACGCCGAGGTCGAAGAGGTCGTGACCAAGGTGGTGAGCGCGATCCAGACCGACATGGCCAGCCGGCTGGAGTCCCTCGAGGAGACCGTGCTCACGCTGGCGGAGGCCCTGCTCCGTCCGGGCCGGCGGACGGTACCGGAGCAGCACAGCCGCGATCACGCCTGATCCCACGGGACACCGTCCCGACGGCCAGCCAGAGGGTCGTCACCAGCGAAGAGCAGCCGCGCGCCCCCGAGACGGGAGTACTACTCCCGGGACGCGGCCAGGTTCACGCCGGTGACGGCCCTTCTGGTCGTCTGGCCGCTCGGGCCGCTACCGCTCGTTACTCCCACTCGATCGTGCCGGGCGGCTTGCTGGTCACGTCGAGGATGACCCGGTTGATCTGCGGAACCTCGTTGGTGATCCGGGTGGAGATGTGGGCCAGCACGTCCTCGGGCACCCGGGCCCAGTCCGCGGTCATGGCGTCCTCGCTGGTCACCGGCCGGAGCACCACGGGGTGGCCGTAGGTCCGGCCGTCACCCTGCACGCCGACCGAGCGAACGTCGGCCAGCAGCACCACCGGGCACTGCCAGATGCGCCGGTCCAGGCCGGCCCGGGACAGCTCCTCCCGGACGATCGCGTCGGCGTCGCGGAGGACGCTCAGCCGGTCCGCGGTGACCTCGCCGATGATCCGGATGGCCAGCCCCGGTCCGGGGAACGGCTGCCGCCACACGATGTCGTGCGGCAGGCCCAGCTCCTCGCCCACCGAGCGCACCTCGTCCTTGAACAGGGCCCGGAGCGGCTCGACCAGCTCAAACTTCAGGTCGGCGGGCAGCCCGCCCACGTTGTGGTGGGACTTGATGTTGGCCGCGCCGGTACCGCCACCGGACTCCACCACGTCCGGGTACAGGGTGCCCTGGACCAGGAAACGGGCCGATTCACCCTGGCTCTGCGCGTCCGCGGCGATCTCGGTCGCGGCCCGCTCGAAGGTGCGGATGAACTCGCGGCCGATGATCTTCCGCTTCTGCTCCGGGTCGCTCACGCCGGCCAGCGCGCCGAGGAACTGCTCGGCCACGCTGACCGTCTTGAGCCGGACCCCGGTGGCGGCCACGAAGTCGTTCTCGACCTGTTCGGCCTCGCCCTTGCGGAGCAGGCCGTGGTCGACAAACACGCAGTACAGCCGGTCGCCGATGGCCCGCTGGACCAGCGCGGCGGCCACGGCCGAGTCCACCCCGCCGGACAGACCGCAGACCGCGACCCCGTCGCCGACCTGGGCCCGGATGTGCTCGACCTGTTCGTCGATGATGCCGGCCGTGGTCCAGCCTGGCTGGCAGCCGGCCGCGTCCAGGAAGCGCTGCAGCACGGCCTGGCCGTGGTCGGTGTGCATGACCTCGGGGTGGAACTGCACGCCGAAGAGCTTGCGGTCGCCGTCCTCAATGACCGCGACCGGGGTGGCCCCGGTGGAGGCGGTGACCTCGAACCCGGGCGGCGCCGCGACGCAGGTGTCGCCGTGCGACATCCACACCCGCTGACGGGCGGGCAGCCCGGCCAGCAGGCTGCCGGGGGCCACGGCGGCGGCGTCCAGGGTGGTCGCGCCGTATTCGGCCGCGCCGGTCCGGCGGACCGTGCCGCCGAGGTTCTGGACCATGAGCTGGAAGCCGTAGCAGATCCCGAAGACCGGGACGCCCGCGTCGAACAGGCCATCGGGGCCGGGCGGGGCACCATCCGCGTAGACCGACGCGGGGCCGCCGGACAGGATGATCGCCTTGGGCTTGCGGGCGAGCATCTCGGCGACCGGCATCGTGTGCGGGACGATCTCGGAGTAGACGTGGCACTCACGGACGCGACGCGCGATGAGCTGCGCGTACTGCGCCCCGTAGTCCACGACGAGGACGGTGTCGAAGCTGCCGGACGGGTGCACCTGCCGAGTTTAGGGCATCAGCCCCGGCCGCCTGACGTGCTGCGCTGGGGCGCCGGGGCCTGCCCGTTGGACTGGCCGTTGGGCGGGCTGGGCTCCGGTGCTGGCGCGTCTGGAGAGGCCGCCGAGCCGGGTGGGGTGCCTGGGGCTGGCGGGGCCTGGGAGGCGGGCGGGATGCCTGGGGCACCTGGGGCTGGCGGGTCCTGTGGGGTGGACGCGGGGGGTGAGGCGGAGGGGGCCTGGGAGGCGGGCGGGGCGGCTTGGTCGGAAGGGGCCTGTGGGGCGGGCGGGCCGGGTAGGCCGAAGGGGGCCTGGGTGGCGGTGAGGGCTGGCTCCGGGGGCTCGGGGCGGGCGGCCGGGGCTATGCGCAGGCGGGCGATGCGGCGGCCGTCCATCTCGGTGACCGTGATCCGCTGGCCGTCCACCTCGACCGAGTTGCCGACCTGGGGCACCTCGCCCAGGCCGGCCAGGACGAAGCCGGCCGCGGTCTCGTACGGGCCCTCGGGCAGCTCGATTCCGGTCTGCTCCTCGAACTCGTGCAGGTTGAGCAGGCCGTCCACCTCGACCTCCCCGGTGCGCAGCCGACGGGGCCGGTCCTGGTCCACGTCGTACTCGTCGCGGATGTCGCCGATCAGCTCCTCGACCAGGTCCTCCAGCGTGACGATGCCGGCCGTGCCGCCGTACTCGTCGACCACGATGGCCAGGTGCGCACGCTCCCGGCGCATCTCCGACAGCGCAGCCAGCACGGTCTTGCTGTTCGGCATGAACTTCACGTGCCGGCTGACCTGGCCGACGGTGAGCGGCCGGTTGGTCCGGGCCGGGTCGAGCAGGTCGCGGATGTGGACGAAGCCGATCACGTTGTCGTAGGAGCCCTGGTAGACCGGCAGCCGCGAGTACGGCACGCGCACCGCCAGCTCGGCCGCCTCGTTCAGCGGCAGGTCCTCGGCCACGAACTCGACCTCGGTCCGGGGCCGCAGCACCTCGCGGATCTGCCGCTTGCCCGCGTCGAAGACCTCCCCCACGATCTGCCGCTCGTCCGCGCTCAGCGCCTGATTGCTGGCCAACAGGTCACGCAGTTCCTCCTCGGACATCACCGTGCGGTTGGCCTTGGGGTTGCCGCCGAGGATCCTGACCACCACGTCGGTGCACACGGACAGCAGCCAGACCAGCGGGCGGGCCAGCACCGAGATCCGGTCCAGGATCGGGGCAGCCAGCAGCGACATGGCCTCGACCCGCTGCAGCGCGATCCGCTTGGGCGCCAGCTCGCCAAGGATCAGGGTGACGAACGTGATGGCCACGGTGACCACGGCGAACGCGCCTGCCGAGGCCCAGCCGGACGGCACGTTCAGGCTCTTCAGCCAACGCTCGAGGAAGCCGACCAGGGTAGCCGAGCCGTACACGCCGGAGACCAGCGTGGCCAGGGTCACGCCGATCTGGACCGAGGACAGGAAGCGGTTGGGGTCCTGGGCCAGCATGGCGGCCTTCTGGCCGCGCTTGCCGCGCTGGGAGAGCTTGCGTATCTGGCCCTCGCGCAGCGAGACCAGCGCCATTTCGGCCGCGGCGAAGAAGCCGCCGATCAGCACGATGACGAGGACGATGACAATGTCCCCGATGAGCTGGGTCACCTTGATCCCCGGGTTCTCCTGATGTAGCTCCGGTCGCGCCCCGGCCACCAGCCACTACGTGCGGTCAGTCTAATTCCCTGGGTCCGTATCCTGGGCGAAGTACCGGAGCCCGGCCGGACGTGAGGGGCCGGGAACGTGCCCGGGCCGAACGAGATAACGGAAAACCGATACCGTATGGCTCCTGTGGGCACCCAAGCGATGCAAGCGGGCCGCGGCCGGCTGGCGTGGAAGAACAGCACGCGGCTGGCCGATGGCCGGGAGATCATATATTTCGACGAGGCGCCGGAGCTGAACCGCGTGCAGGCTCGTGACCTGCGCGAAGGACTGGCCAAGGTGCCGGGGCCTGATGAGGTGTCCCCGGAGCAGTCGCTGCGCTGGGATCCGCTGCTGGGCGAATGGGTGGTCATCGCCGCCGCGCGCCAGGAACGCACGTTCCTGCCTCCTCCCGATCAGTGCCCGCTGGACCCGTCCGCGCCGGGCCGGCCGACGGAGGTACCCGCGGACAGCTACGACGTGGTGGTCTTCGAGAACCGGTTCCCTTCTTTGCGCGGTGCAAGCGCGATCGCGAGCGCCACCACCGGGGTGAGACTGCCCGCGCTGGACGACGGTCTCGCCGAGCAGCGACCCGGTTACGGACGGTGTGAAGTGGTCTGCTTCACGTCGGACCACAACGCCTCGTTCGCGCAGCTGACGCCGCGCCGGGTGCGCACCGTGATCGAGGCGTGGGCCGACCGGACCGAGGCCCTGAGCGCCATGGCCGGCATCGAGCAGGTCTACATCTTCGAGAACCGGGGGGTGGAGATCGGGGTCACCCTGCATCACCCGCACGGGCAGATCTACGCCTTCCCGTTCGTAACCCCGCGGGTCCGGCAGCAGGTGATCCAGGCCCGCTCGTACGGACTGCAGAGCGGCCAGAACCTGTTCGAGGATCTGGTGGCGGCCGAGCTGGACGAGGGCACCCGGATCGTGGCCCGCAACGAGGACTGGGTGGCGTTCGTCCCGCCCGCGGCCCGGTGGCCGTACGAGGTGCTGCTGTTCCCGGTGCGCCGGGTGCCGGACCTGGCCGCCCTGGACGACGCGGCCCGGGACGCGCTCGGCCACCTCTACCTCGACGTGCTGCGGCGGTTCGACGGGCTGTTCGGCACGCCGGCCCCGTACATCTCGGCCTGGCACCAGGCGCCGGTTACAGACGTTGAAGCAAGACGGGAGTTCGGCCTGCACCTGCAGGTGTTCACGCTCCGCCGGGCCCCCGGGAAGCTGAAGTACCTGGCCGGGACGGAATCGGGCATGGGCGTGTGGATCAACGACATCGCGCCGGAGACCGCGGCGCAACGACTGCGGGAGGCAGGATGAGGCTGCTCGTCACGGGCGGCGCGGGCTACATCGGCAGCGTGGTCGCCTCGACCCTCATCGAAGCGGGCCACGACGTGACGGTGCTGGACGACCTGTCCACCGGGCACGCGGACGCGGTGCCGCCCAAGGCCACCTTCGTCCGCGGCACCCTGCGCGACGACGCGGCCCGGGTGCTGGCCGAGGGCACCGACGCGGTGCTGCACTTCGCGGCCAAGTCGCTGGTCGGCGAGTCGGTGGCCAAGCCCGGCCTGTACTGGTCGAACAACCTGGGCGGCAGCCTGGCCCTGCTGGAGGCGATGCGGGAGACCGGGGTGCGCCGGATCGTGTTCTCCTCGACCGCGGCGACCTACGGCGAGCCGGAGCGGACGCCGATCGAGGAGACCGACCCGACCCGGCCCACCAACCCGTACGGGGCGACCAAGCTGGCCGTGGACACGACCCTGACCGAGTACGCCCGGATGTTCGGCTTCGGCGCGGTGAGCCTGCGGTACTTCAACGTGGCCGGGGCGCACGAGGACACCGGCGGCCAGTGGTACGGCGAGCGGCACTCCCCCGAGACGCACCTGATCCCCAACGTGCTCAAGATCGCCCTGCCCAAGGCTGAGGGCGACGGCCCGGCCGGGGCGGTGAAGATCTTCGGCGACGACTACCCGACGCCGGACGGGACCTGCGTGCGGGACTACATCCACGTGGCCGACCTGGCCCAGGCCCACGTGCTGGCCCTCGGGGCCACCGAGCCGGGCCAGCACCGCGTGTACAACCTCGGCAACGGGACCGGCTTCTCGGTCCGCCAGGTCGTCGACGTCTGCCGCGAGGTGACCGGGGTCGACATCCCGGCCGAGCTGGCGCCGCGCCGCGAGGGGGACCCGGCCGTGCTGGTCGCCTCCTCGGAGCGGATCCGCACCGACCTGGGCTGGCGGGCCACCCGCGACCTGCCCGCGATGGTGGCCGACGCCTGGACGTTCGGCCAGCAGCCGGCCCGCGACGCCGCGGAGCCCGGCGCGGGCGCCCGATGATCTCCGGCCCGGACGGTCACGTCGCCGCGGGCCTGGCACTCGGTGGCGGAGCGCGGCGCCCGGTGGTTCCGCAGCTGCTACGGGCACCGGCCGCAGGGCGTCTGGCTGGCGCCCGGGCGGGTCAACATCATCGGTGAGCACACCGACTACAACGACGGCTTCGTGCTGCCGTTCGCCCTGGGCGAGGGCATCGTCGCCGCCGCGTCGCCGCGCCGCGACGACGTGCTGGCCCTGCGCACCCGCCGGGACCCCAGCGCCAGGGTGGAGATACCGATGGCCCGGCTCCGGCCCGGGCCCGACGGTACCCCGGCCAAGCTGGACGAGATCCGGGAACAGCTGCCCGGCTGGGCCCGGTACCCGGCCGGGGTGGCCTGGTCCCTGCTGGCGGCGGGCTACCCGGTGCCCGCGGCCAGCCTGGCCATCGACTCGTGCCTGGCCGACGGGGCCGGGCTGTCCTCCTCGGCCGCGCTGGAATGCTCGGTCGCCCTGGCCCTGACCGAGCTGGTCGGGCCGGACTCGCTGGGTGACTGGGCTCCGCTCGACTGGGCTCCCGGTGGCGCGGACCGGGATTCGGCGGGCCACGGTACGGCGGGCCGGCCGGACCTGGCCCGGCCCGCACTGGCCCGCATCGCGCGCCGGGCCGAGAACGAGTTCGCCGGGGTGCCGTCCGGGATCATGGACCAGTCCGCGTCGCTGCTGTGCCGGGCCGGGCACGCCCTGCTGCTGGACTGCCAGTCGCTGGAATCGAGCCAGGTGCCGTTCCGGCCGGGCCGGGCCGGGGTGCGGGTGCTGGTCATCGACACCCGGGCCAAGCACAAGCTGGCCGACGGCGAGTACGGGAGCAGGCAGGCCGAGTGCGCCGAAGCGGCCCGCCGGCTCCGGGTCCCGTCGCTGCGCGCGGTGCACGACGTCAGCGAGCTGGGTGCGCTGGACGACCCGGTGCTGCACCGCCGGGCGCGGCACGTGGTCACCGACAACCTGCGGGTCCGTCAGGTGACCAGCCTGCTGCGCGCCTCGGGCGGCGGTGACTTCCGCTCGCTCAGCGAGGTCGGCGCGCTGCTGAGCCGGTCGCACGCCTCGCTCCGCGACGACTTCGAAGTGTCCTGGCCGGAAGCCGACGTCACCGTGGACGTGGCCGTCAGCGCCGGCGCGCTGGGAGCCCGCATGACCGGCGGCGGCTTCGGCGGTTCCGCCCTGGCCCTGATACCCGAGGCCGACGTGGAGCAGGTGTCGGGGCGGGTCCGGGCCGCCTTCGCCGAGCGAGGCTGGACCGAGCCGGAGTTCCTCAGCGCCTTCCCTTCCGATGCCGCCCAGCGCATGATCTGAACATGATCGCGAGGCTATGGCGGGGAGCGGTGCGGGCGCAGGACGCAGACGAGTACGCGGCCTACGTCCAGCAGACCGGGATCGAGAGTTACCTGCAGACCCCGGGCAACCGGGGGGCCTGGCTGCTGCGCCGGCCCGACGGCGACCGGGTGGAGATCGTCACCCTGAGCTTCTGGGACTCGTTGCAGGCCATCGAGGCGTTCGCGGGCGAAGACATCGACCGGGCGGTCTACTACCCCGAAGATGACCGGTACCTGCTGGAGCGCGATCCGAACGTGCTGCACTATCAGGTGCCGGACGCCGAGTAGGCCGAATGGGGAACCGTTGATGGGGGTGCGCGAGGACGCGGCGGCGATCGCGGGGGAACTGGCCGAGCTGCGGCACGCCATCCACCGGGAGCCGGAGATCGGCCTGGAGCTGCCGCTGACCCAGGCCAAGGTGCTGGACTACCTGGACGGGCTGCCGCTGGAGGTCAGCACCGGGCGCAAGCTCAGCTCGGTGACGGCCGTGCTCCGCGGCGGCGCAGGCGCCGGCCCGGGCAGTGGCCCGGGCGCCAGTGCGCAGGCCGGCCGGGGTGATGGGGCGCGGCGGTCGGTGCTGTTGCGCGGCGACATGGACGCGCTGCCGATCACCGAGGCCACCGGCCTGCCCTACGCCTCCCGCTTCGAGGGCGTGATGCACGCCTGCGGGCACGACCTGCACACGGCCATGCTGGCCGGGGCGGCCCGGCTGCTCAGCACCCGGCAGGCGGAGCTGCCCGGGGATGTGATCTTCATGTTCCAGCCCGGCGAAGAGGGCTACCGCGGGGCGGACGTGATGATCGGCGAGGGCGTGCTGGACGCGGCCGGCCCGCGGCCGGTCGCCGCGTACGCGCTGCACGTCTCGTCCACCCAGTATCCGTGCGGCCTGTTCGCCACCCGCCCGGGACCGATGCTGGCCGCAGCCGACATCATCCGGGTCACCGTGCGCGGGCGCGGCGGGCACGCCTCCCAGCCGCACCTGGCCGCCGACCCGATCACCGCCGCGTGCGCGATGGTGACCGCGCTGCAGACGATGGTGACGCGGCGGTTCGACGTGTTCGACCCGGTGGTCGTGACGATCAGCAGCTTCCACGCCGGCACGACCGACAACGTGATCCCAGACGAAGCCGCTTTCCTCGGGACGGCCCGTAGCTACAGTGCGGCGGCCAGGGACCGGCTCCGTGAGAACATCAT
The DNA here is from genome assembly GCA_963833835.1 of uncultured Actinomycetes bacterium. Classification (GTDB taxonomy): domain Bacteria; phylum Actinomycetota; class Actinomycetes; order Streptosporangiales; family Streptosporangiaceae; genus Bog-532. The sequence goes on along the minus strand of CAWHZI010000016.1, from coordinate 391,922 downwards.
TAAAATTATTAATGATCTTGCTGATGCGCATGGAGTCGAAGCCGACGCACACTACGTCGACGAATACCCGGTAACGGTCAATGACGCCGCCGAGGCGGAATTCGCGCGGGCGGTCGTGGCGGACGTGTTCGGCGCGGCCCGGTCGATACTCAAGACGTTCCCGATGACCGGGGCCGAGGACTTCTCCTACGTGCTGCAGCAGGTACCGGGGGCGTTCCTGTCCGTCGGCGCGGTGCCGCTGGACCGGGACCCGGCCACGGCGCCGTCGAACCACTCGGCCGCGGCCGTGTTCGACGATGCGGTGCTGGCCGACGGGGCCGCGTGTTACGCCGAGCTGGCCCTGCGCCGTCTCGGGATCGCCTGAGCTGTCCCGGGCGCTCCCGAGACGGTACCGGGCGCCGGCTGGCTGGCCCGGCCTGGGCGGCTAGAGGCTGGCTACGTCAGCCTGCTTGGCCCGCACGGCCTCGGCCGCCGCGCGCAGGCCAGCCAGTTCGGGCTCGGTCAGGTCGCGCTCGACCACCCGGCGGACCCCGGCCGCGCCGATCTCCGCCTCGACCCCCAGGTAGACGCCGGAGATCCCGTACTGGCCGTCGACCCACGCGCACACCGGCAGCACCGCCCCGGCGTCCTGCGCCACCGCGCGGGCCATCCGGGCCGCCGCGGCCGAAGGAGCGTAGTAGGCCGACCCGGTCTTGAGCAGGGCGACGACCTCGCCGCCGCCGTTGCGGGTCCTGGTGACCAGCTCCTCGATGTCCGCCGCCGCCATCACCTCGGTCAGCGGCCGGCCGTCCACCGTGCACGCGGACGGCACCGGCACCATGGTGTCGCCGTGCGAGCCCAGCGTCAGCGTGCGCACCGATCCGACCGGAACCCCGAGTTTGCCGGCCACGAAGCTGGTGAAGCGGGCCGTGTCGAGCATCCCGGCCTGGCCCAGCACCCGGTGGGCGGGCAAACCCGACACCTTGGCCGTCAGCGCGGTCATCTCGTCCAGCGGGTTCGACACCACGATGAGGACCGCGTCGGGCGCGTGCTCGACCACGTTCTCGGTCACGTTCCGGACGATCTTCGCGTTGGTCTCGATCAGGTCCATCCGGCTCATGCCCGGCTTGCGGGCCAGGCCGGCCGTGATGATCACGATGCCCGAACCGGCGGCCGCCTCGTACCCCGTGCCGTCCGGCCCCGTGGTCACGCCGGTGACCTTGGTCTCGAAGCCCTCGACCGGCCGCGACTGGTTCAGGTCCAGCGCGAGGCCCTCCGGGCGGCCCTCGATGATGTCGGTCAGCACGACCTCGTCGAAGATGTCGTACTCGGCCAGCCGTTGGGCCGTGGTCGACCCGTAGAAGCCGGCCCCGACCACGGTCACCTTGCCCCGGCGGGCCACCGGATTGTCCTGCCCGGCCGTCACCTCGATGCTGGACACGCTGGGTCTGTCCCTTCTCTGCCGGTTCCGGGTCGGCCGACGTTGGGCTGGCCGACGTTGACGCCCGTGGTCCGGGTGGCCGGCCACGGGCGCCGCAACGGTCAGGTCGGCGGCAAAACCAGTGCGATCACCAGCAGCCCGGCGCCGAGAATGCCGAGCGCCAGCACGTCAATGAACCGCCGCCGGCTGGCCAGCAGCCCCACCGCGCTCTGCGGGAGCCCGAGCCGGGCCGCCGCGGCCGCGAGCAGGGCGACGCCCACGACCCCGGCCCCGTCGCTCACCGCGTGCGCGCCACTCCAGGCCCACAGGACACCGCCGATGGTGAAGGCCAGGACGATCGCGTACGGCACCTGGGCCAGCACCGTCGCCCCTCGGCTGGTGGTCGCGGCCGAGCCGGTCCGCTTGTGTGCCGACGGGGGCGCGGGGGATGACGGGGGCGCGGAGGTGACGGTGCGTTTGAGAGGGCGGGGCGTTGCTGGGTGATGGGGTCGGAGCGGTCGCGGGGTACGGCGCCGGGCCGGTGGCCGGGTACTGGGCGCTGGCGGGGCGCGGGCCGGTCGCGGAGTGTGGGCCGGTCGCGGGGCGCGGGCCGGTGCCCGGGTGCGGCGGGGCCGGGGGGGCGTACGGGGCTGGAGCGGAGTACGGCGTGGGGCCGGTGCCGGAGGGCCCGGCGGGGGCAGCGTATGGAGGTGCCGCTGGGCCTTGGGCGGAGGCCGGGTAGGGGCCGGAGGAGGCGGGCGGCGCGGGGCGGGGGCCAGTGGCGGGGCGCGGGCCGGTGGCAGGACCCGGCGTGGCTGCGGGGTACGGGCCAGTGGCCGGGCGCGGGCCGGTGGCAGGACCCGGCGTGGCTGCGGGGTACGGGCCAGTGGCGGGCGCGGGCGGTGGTTGGGTGGGGACCGGTCGCGGGGCGTGCGGGGGGCAGGGGGGGCGCGGGGGGCGCTGGTGCCTGGGTGGCGGGCGGTGCCGGCGCGCGCTGTGGGCGCTGTGGGCGCTGGGTGGCGGATGTGTAGCCGGGGCGCGGGGTGGCGGGGGGTGGCGGCGCGTAATCCGGGTTGGGAATGAAACGTGGTTGCGCTGGGATGGACGAGTCCTGTGGTGGCCAGTCCGGGGCGCCGGGCGGCGTCCGGTCGGGACCGGCCGCCCCTCGAGTCCCGTTGGGCACTGCTCCCCCGGCGGTCCCAGCCCTGGGCCAGGGCGGAGGCGCGGCGGTGTCACCGGGGAACGCCGTCTGGGCCTGGTCGCCAGGAAACGCCGGCCGGGCCGAGTCGCCGGGGAACGTTGGGCGCGCGGCGTCAGGGAAGGCGGGGCGGGACGGGTCGCCGGGGAACGGGGGCTGTGCCGGGCGCGGGTCGCGGGCGGGCGCGCTGAACGGCTGGGGGGCGGGCGGGGCGTCCGGCCAGGGTGGGCGCGCGGTGTCGTCGGTGCGGAAGGTGGGCGGGACGGGGCGCGGGGCGGCGCCAGGGAAAGCAGTTTCGCCTGGGGCGGCGGGGGCGTCGGGCCACGGGGGGCGGGCGGCGCTGGGGCCGTCGGCAGCCGGGGGGCCGGTGGGATCGGCCGGGTCAGCGGGGTAGCCGGGGTCAGCGGGGTAGCCGGGATCGGCGGGGCGGGGGAAGCCGCGGGCTGGGGTGTCCTCCGCGCTCCTCACCGCCGTTCCGCCCGGGGGCGGGATCCGGCAAGGGCAAACAGAACCGTCGTCCGCGCCTGAATCGGGTGCACACAGGAAGCGTAGGAGGCGGGCCGCTGGCGCAGGATCCGCTCGGGAAAACCCGGTGCGACGGAGTTGCGGGAAAAGCCGCCGGCGCCGCGGCGTGTTGCCGCGGCCGCGCTCCCTCTAGCCAGGCTGTGAGCTGGCTTGTCCGCCATGCGCGTGCCTCCCGGGCTACTCCCCGGCAGTTTACCGGCGGATCCGAAAGATCAACGTCAGCGCGGCGGGCTGTGCTCGTCCGATCTCGGACAGTACGGAAATGACGGTACGGCTGGCGCGCACCGGGTAGCTAATAGGTGATGGAGTGCTCACGGCTCCGATAGGCGGGAGGAACCATTATGGATACGCCTTACATTCGCGTCGAGGACGGCGGTGAGCTCGTCCCCCTCGCTGATGAGGTGACGACCGTCGGCCGGGGCAGCGCGGTGGACGTCCGGCTGGACGATCCGAGCGTGTCGCTGCTGCACGCCGAGATCATCCGGCGCGGGCCGTACGCCTACGTGGCCGACCTGGGATTATCACGTAACGGCACCCGGGTGAACGGCCGGCCCGTGGCCCGGCGGGTGCTCGAGGACGGAGACGTGCTGGCCTTCGGCGCGGCCCGGTGCCGGGTCGGCGGCCTGCCGAGCGAGGACTTGCCGACCGAATCCGAGCTGCGGCGTCCCACCGTGCCCGAACTGACCCGGCGAGAACTGGACGTGCTGGCCGCGTTGTGCCGCCCCGCGCTGTCCGACGATGCGTTCGTGGCCCCGGCGACGGCGCGGGAGATCGCCGGGGACCTGGTGGTGACCGAGGCCGCGGTCAAACAGCACCTGCTCCGGCTGTACCAGAAGTTCCGTATCTCCGGCGGCCTCAACCGGCGCATCCGGCTGGCCAACGAGGTGGTGTCGCTGGGCCTGGTCCGGCCAGCCGACCAGCCCGGGATCGCCGGATACGTACCGGCGGCGCGGCCGGCCGCCGACCACGAGGTGCCCCGCCGCGTGGGGTGACCTCAGCCGAGGCGGGACCGCCCGACGCCGAAGTGCGGCAGGTTCAGGTGCGGCAGGTGCAGCGTCGTGTTCACGTTCGGCAGGTGCGGCAGCCAGCTGCTGAGGTCCGGCCAGTAGATCGGCGGCTGGGACAGCGCTTCCGCCACCATGGCCGCGGCCAGGCAGTAGATGATCAGGGCGGCGATGATCGCGGTGGTCCGGTTCCGGGCGACGGCCCGGACGATCCGGGTCACCTCGCGGCGCGGGCCGCCTGAGCCGGGCCCGAGGCCGTACAGCGCCACCGCGGCCCCGGCCGCGTAACCGCTGGCCATCAGGACCGAATCGGGCGAGGTGGCGACCATGGCCGCGACGAAGGCGACCGCGGCCACTCCCGCCGCGAGCGGCGCGACCAGGACCGTGGTCAGCACCGAGCGGACGATGGCCCACGGCGCGGTCAGCACGCCGAAGAACACGTCGGTGACGCTGGGGCCGCGGGCCGAGCGCCGGACGGTGAGGGCGCTGCTGGCCCGATCGGCCGCGCGCAGCAGCGTGATCACGATCACCGAGCCGATCAGCCCCGCCACCGGGAGCAGCACGGTAACCGCGATGGCCGCGACCATCAGGGCCAGGCCCATGAACGGCGGTGACTGGACCCGGGACGCGCTGTCGGCGGTACGGGGTGCGTCTGGCCGGGCCGCGGTGTCGTAACCGTTGCCGTAGCCGGGGGCGCCCGGGTACCCGGGTCCACCCGGTCCGTACGGCCCGGGACTGTACGGCGCCGGCCCGGCCCCGCGCCCGGCGGGAGCGGCCACTCGGGACGGCGCATACTGCACGGGCGGGAGCACGTCGGCGTAGTCGCCTGGCCTGATCGGCGGGGGCATGGCCCGGGCGGCCCCGGCGCCGCCCTGGTAGGGGACGCCGGTGTTCAGGCCCTGCGGAGACAGGCCGCCGACCTGGGCACTCTGGCCGAGCGGCGCCTGCGGGGCCGGGTAGTGGACCGCGCTGTCAGCGTAGGCTCCGGCACTGTTCTGGCCAGCACTGTTCTGGGCAGCACTGTTCTGGCCAGCAGCGTTTAGGCCGGGCAGCCCGGCCGCGTTGAGCGCGCCCGCACCGTTGACCGCGGCCGCACCGGGCTGGGCGCCGACGGCGGGGGCACCGCTGACCGAGGCCACGCTGTGCCAGCCGTGGTTAGCCCCGTTGACACCGTTGGTCCCGTTGGCTCCCTGGCCGGGGGCCAGGGTGGCGGCCTGGGACGCGCCGGTCAGCAGGGGCGGGCCCGCGGCCAGGCCTGGTGTCGCGGCCTGAGCGGACAGCCAGCTCGCGGTGGGCCGGCGGCGCGGGTCCCGGCTGAGCGTGGCCGCCACCAGCTGGGCCAGCGGGCCGGGGATGCCGCCGATGTCGGCCTGCCCCTGCACGATGCGGTAGAAGACGTTCTCGAACGACCCGGTGCCGAACGGGGCGCGGCCGGTGGCGGCGAAGGCCATCGTGGCGCCCCAGGAGTGCACGTCGGACGCCGCACTGCTCGGCTGGCCCTCGATGACCTCGGGGGCCAGGTAGCCGGGCGTGCCCATGAACATCCCGGTCTGGGTCAGCCGGGTCGAATCGCCGGCGGACTGGGCGATGCCGAAGTCGATGACCACCGGGTTCCCGTTGTGCAGCATCACGTTGCCGGGCTTGAGGTCGCGGTGCACGATCCCAGCCGCGTGGATGGCCATCAGGGCCTGAGCCAGCCCGCTGGCCAGGCGTTCCAGCGCGGCGGGGGTCAGCGGGCCCTGCGCGCGGACGGTGTCGTCCAGCGTCTCGCCCGGCACGTACCGGGTCACGATGTAAGGGAACTTGTGATCGACGTCGGCGTCGATGACCTCGGCCACGAACGGGCTGCGGACCCGGCGCATGGCCTCCACCTCACGGGCCAGCCGGCGGCGCGCGGTCGGCTCCACGGCCACCCGCGAATGCAGCACCTTGATGGCCACCGGGCGGCGTTCCCGGTCACGGGCGAGATAGACCGCTCCCATGCCGCCTTCGCCGAGCCGGTCCTGCAGACGGTACGGCCCGAGCTTTTCCGGTATTCGGTCCTGTGAGGCCATCGCCACACCAGAGTACGGCGCTCAGGCAAACAACCCGATCACAATTGCAAGTCCGCAGTTCAGAGGGGTGTTCGCGCAGACGTCTGGGCGTCTTGAGGCTGATGGGAGCCGTGGGCCCAGGGAGGTCAGACGTCGCGGTAGCGGTGAGCCAGGTGGCGGAGGAGGCTGCGCGGCAGCAGGCGGACGGTACCGGCGGCCAGCTTGTACTGGGCCCCGGGGACGGCCAGCGGGCGGCCGGCGGCCACCGCGTCAGAGGCCGGCCCGGGCCACGGCGTCGGGGTCGAGCCAGGCCAGCCTGGGCAGGTAGCTGATCTCGACGTTGTTGGCCGCGTGGAACTCGGTCCGCGTGAAGCCGGGCAGCAGCGCGGTGACGTGCACATCGGTGCCGGCCAGTTCGGCGTGCAGGCTCTCGGTGAGCGAGGTGACGAACGCCTTGGTGGCGCCGTAGACCGCGCTGCCGGGGGAGGCCGTGAGCGACGCCATCGAGGACACGTTGAGGATGCCGCCGTAGCCGCGGGCCAGCATGCCGGTCACCGCGGCGTGAGCCAGCCGGGTCAGCGCACCCACGTTGAGGCGGAGCTGGGCGTCGATGATCTCCGGGGTCAGCTCCGCGAACGTGCCGCGAGCGGACCGGGCGGCGTTGTTGACCAGCAGTTCGACCGGCTCACCATCGGTCAGGCGGGCGGCGACGGCGGCCAGGCCGTCGTCGCAGGCCAGGTCGGCGGGCAGCACTTCGACCTCTGCGCCGTGCTGGTCACGCAGGGAGGCGGCCAGGTCGTGCAGGCGGTCCTCGCGCCGGGCGACCAGGACCAGCGCGCAACCGCTGGCCGCGAGCACCCGGGCGCAGCTGGCCCCGATGCCGCTGGACGCGCCGGTGACGAGGGCGGAGCGATAAGAGTGCCGCATGGGGCTCGAGGACTTGGTGAGACTCGAGGGCTTGGTGGGGCTCGAGGGGTCGGCGGCGCTGGCCGGGGTGGTGAGGCTTGCGGGGTTGGTGGGGCCAGGATGGGCGCGGGTCAAGTGCCGGTGACCAGTTTGCGGAGGGCCTGGGCGGCGGCGGCGTTGCGCTCGGCGTGGGTGACCAGGGCGCTGGCCAGCGCGGTGTACCAGTCGGCCAGCGGGACCGGGGTCCGGGACAGGACCACGCCGCGGACCTCGCGGCAGATCTCGGTCACGGGCTGGCCCCGCTGCACGGCCAGGGTCATGACCTGGTCGTCCAGCCGGACCACGATCTTGGACACCTGGCCGGGGCGGCCCTTCATCCGGTCCGACATCGAGCGCTCGCGTTCCACCACCACGGTGCCGGGCGGCAGCGCCTCGCTCAGCGACTCGGTCAGCACCTGGGCGTAGATGGCCACGTCGGCGCTGTCGGCTCGCAGCGCCGCGGTCACCATGTCCAGGTTGAGGCCCGGGTCGGCGGGCGTCAGTTCATCGGCCACTGAACGTCGCCTTCCCGGGGCCGTTCTCGACGAAGCTGCGCAGGCCGGTCTTACCGTCATCGGTGGCGAACAGGCCGGTGAAGTGCAGCCGCTCGATCTCCAGGCCGTCGTCGAGGTCCACGTCCTGGCCCGCGTCGATGGCCTGCTTGGCCGCGCGCAGGGCCAGCGGGGCGCCGGCCACGTAGCGACCGGCCAGGCCCTTGGCGGCCTGGTAGACGTCGGCGTCCGGCACCACCAGGTCGGCCAGGCCGATGGCCAGTGCCTCGGTGGCGTTCACGAAGCGGCCGCTGTACACCAGGTCCTTGGCCTTGGACACGCCGATCAGCCGGGGCAGCCGCTGGGTGCCGCCCGCGCCGGGGATGATGCCGAGCAGGATCTCGGGCTGGCCGACCTGGGCGCCCTCCCCCAGGACCCGGAAGTCCGCACACAGGGCCAGCTCCAGGCCGCCGCCCAGGGCGTAGCCGGTGATCGCGGCGACGACCGGCTTGGGGATGTGCGCCACCGCCTTGAACGCGGCCTGGATGCCCGCGGCCAGGTCCATGATCTCGGCCGGGCTGGCCTCGGACATCTCCTTGACGTCGGCGCCCGCGGCGAAGATGCGCTCACCGCCGTACAGGATGACGGCGCGGGTCTCCGGGTCGGCGCTGACCTGCGCCGCGGCCGCGCCGATCTCCCGCTGCAACTGACCGTTGAGCGCGTTCATCTTCGGCCGGTCCAGCCGGATGGTCGCGATACCCGCTTCGGTCTCCACGCGGACGAAGTCGCCCATGACAGCCTCCTGACGTTGCGAGCCTTCCGCGATACAGCCTCTCAGCCGCGACCTGTCAGCCGCGAGCCGGGCGGCTCAGCGCAGGTCGCCGTTGGTCATTCCGGCGGGCGCGTCGGGCGCGGTCACGAGTCCCAGCTCGGCCCGGTTGGCCAGCAGCTGGTGACTGGGCAGCACGCGCACCGTGTAGCCGAACGGGCCGGGCTGGGCCAGCTCGATGTCACCGGAGTAGCGCGCAGTCGCGTCACCGTCGTGGCCGCCGGCCGGGTCGGGTGACAGCGACAGGAACGACGGGTCGACCAGCTCGTCGTGCTCGTTGGCCGAACCGTAGACCACCTCGACGCACACGTCGTCCGGGGTGAGCTCGCCCAGGGCCACCGCCGCCCGGATGGTGAGCGGCGTGCCCAGCTGGGGCTCCCCCGCGTCCGCCTCGACGTGGTCGATGCGGACGAACGGCCAGGCCAGCTCGACCCGGCGCTTCCACGCCGCCAGCTCGCGGGCGGTGGAGAACGAGCCGCCGTCGGCCAGCGCCCGTACCGACGCCGCGGCCGGGGCGTACAGGGTGGTCACGTAGTCGCGGACCATCCGCTCGGCCGGGACGCGCGGGCCGAGGACCCGCAGCGTGTGCCGGATCATCTCCACCCAGCCGTCCGGCACGCCGTCCGCGTCCTGGTCGTAGAACAGCGGCGCGACCGAGTTCTCGAGCAGCTCGTACAGGGCCGAGGCCTCCAGCTCGTCCCGGCGGTCCGGGTCGGGCACGCCGTCGGCGGACGGGATGTCCCAGCCGTTGGCGCCGTCGAACCACTCGTCCCACCAGCCGTCGCGCACGGACAGGTTCAGCCCGCCGTTCAGCGCGGCCTTCATGCCGGACGTGCCGCACGCCTCCAGCGGGCGGAGCGGGTTGTTCAGCCAGACGTCGCAGCCCCGGACGAGCGAGCGCGCCATCTCCATGTCGTAGTCGGGCAGGAACACGATGCGGCCGCGGACCCGGGGGTCGTCGGTGAACCGGACCATCTGCTGGATGAGCCGCTTGCCACCCTCGTCGGCCGGGTGCGCCTTGCCCGCGATCACGATCTGGATCGGGCGGTCGGCGTCCAGCAGCAGCTCGGTCAGCCGGTCCTGGTCGTGCAGCATCAGCGTGAGCCGCTTGTAGGACGGCACCCGGCGGGCGAAGCCGATCGTCAGCGTGTCCGGGTCGAACACGTCGTCGATCCAGGTCAGCTCGGCCTCGCTGGCGCCGCGCTGCTTCCAGGAGGCCCGCAGCCGCTTGCGCGTGTCGGCCACCAGCACCGCCCGCTGCTCCCGCCGGGCGGCCCAGATCCGGTCCGCGGGCAGGTCAGCGACGCGCTCCCAGTCCCAGTTGCCGCCCTGGCTGAGTACCTCGGCCCCCGGGTCGGCCAGGCCCAGCAGGCCGCTCGAGACCCAGGTGGCCGGGTGCACGCCGTTGGTGATCGAGCCGATCGGGACCTCGGCCTTCTCGAAACCGGGCCACAGGCCGGAGAACATCTCCCGGCTGACCTCGCCGTGCAGCTTGCTCACGCCGTTGACCCGCTGGGCCAGCCGCATGCCCATCACGGCCATGTTGAACACGTGCGGGTCGCCGCCGGGAAACGTCTCGGCCCCGAGCGCCAGCACTCTCTGCACATCCAGCTCGGCGACCGGCAGCTCCGGGTCGGTGCCGTCCTTGCCGAAGTACCGCTCGATGAGGTCGCGGGGGAAACGGTCGATGCCCGCCGGGACCGGGGTGTGGGTGGTGAACACGGTGCCGGCCCGGACCGCCTCCAGCGCCTCGTCGAAGCTCAGGCCCTGGCCGATGTAGGTGCGGATGCGCTCCAGGCCGAGGAAACCGGCGTGCCCCTCGTTGGTGTGGAACACCTCCGGCTCGGCGTGCCCGGTGATGGCGCAGAAGGCCCGCACCGCACGCACGCCGCCCACGCCGAGCAGCAGTTCCTGGCGCAGCCGGTGCTCGGTGCCGCCGCCGTACAGCCGGTCGGTGACCTCGTGCAGAGCCGGCTCGTTCTCCTCCACGTAGGAGTCGAGCAGCAGCAGCGGGACCCGGCCCACCCGGGCCAGCCAGACCTGCGCCGTCAGCGTCTGATCCTCGGCCAGGGCCACGGTGATCCGCACCGGGTTCCCGTCGGCGTCGCGGAGCAGCTCCAGCGGCAGGCCGTTCGGGTCGCTGGCCGGGTAGCGCTCGCCCTGCCAGCCGTCGGCGGACAGCGACTGGGTGAAGTAACCGTGCCGGTACAGCAGGCCCACGCCGATCAGCGGCACGCCCAGGTCGCTGGCCGCCTTGAGGTGGTCGCCGGCCAGGATGCCGAGGCCGCCGGAGTACTGCGGCAGCACCTCGGTGATGCCGTACTCGGGCGAGAAGTACGCGATCGCGGCCGGCGCCGCGGGCATTTCGCCATCCGCGGTTCCGGCGGTGTCCCGGGCCCGCTGGAACCAGCGCGAGCCGGACAGGTAGCCATCGAGGTCCCGGGCGGCGGCGGTCAGACGGTCCAGGAAACCCTGGTCCGCCGCCAGCGCGGCCAGCTTTTCCGGGCGCAGGGAGCTGATCATGGTGATCGGGTCGCCGCCGGAGGCCGCCCAGGCCGCCGGGTCTATCGACGCGAACAGATCCACGGTCTCCGGGTGCCAGGACCAGCGGAGATTGAGCATCAGCTCGCGCAGCGGCGCCAGCGACTCAGACAGCACGGTACGGACGGTGAACCGGCGAATGGCTTTCACGATGAGTGACCTTAGTTGGTTTGCGCCGATGCGCGGGAACTGGACAGTAACTCCGGCGCCGGTCTGCGCCCCGGACGGAGCGCCGTCCGGCACATGGACCGCAAGAGGCTACTCACACCACAGCCGAACCAGTTAATTATGAAAAATTAACACCCGCGGAGGCAGTGGCAGAGATGTTATTGACCAGCGCGGGTACCGCACTGGCATGGCTACCAGCAACGTCGATACCGTGACTGCCGTGATTGGACGAATTCCCATCCTCGACGTTCAGCCCGCGGTCGACTGCGGGCGGCGCCCGGCCAAGTCCGTGGCTGGAGAGACGTTCCCGGTGAGTGCGACCGTGTTCCGGGAGGGACACGGCGCGGTGGCGGCGGCCGTAGTGCTGCGCGACCCGGACGGCAGCAACCTGCCGCTGGAGATGATGCACGAGCTCGCACCCGGCAGCGACCGGTGGGGCACGGACGTCGCGGCGACCCGGGAAGGCGACTGGTCGTTCCGGGTCGAGGCCTGGTCGGATCCCATCGCCGACTGGCACCACGACGCGGGCATCAAGGTGCCACGCGGCCAGGACATCGAGCTGGTCATGGCCGAGGGCGCACTGCTGTTCGACCAGGCGGCCAAGTCGATCATCCGGTCGTCCCGGGTGCGGCTGCCGGCCCCCGGGCCGGGTGAGCCGCCCAGTGACAAGCCGCTGCCCCCGGACGTGGTCCGGGCCGCGCTGACCGAGGTGGCCGGGCTGCTCCGGGACCCCAAGCTGGCGCCGTGGGACCGGCTGGGCGCCACCCGCGAGCCGGAGATCGTCCGGATGCTGACGGCCTACCCGCTGCGCAAGCTGGTGACCAGGTCCCGGCGGATGCCGCTGGTGGTGGACCGGGAGCGGGCCCTGTACGGGTCCTGGTACGAGTTCTTCCCCCGCTCGGAAGGGGTCCAGATCGACCCCATGGGCCGCCGTGAGCCGGTGTCCGGCACGCTGCGGACCGCCGCCCACCGGCTGGACGCGGTGGCCGAGATGGGCTTCGACGTGGTGTACCTGCCACCCGTCCACCCCATCGGGACCTCGTTCCGCAAGGGCCGCAACAACACCCTCGACCCGCAGCCGGCCGACCCGGGGTCGCCGTGGGCCATCGGCGGGCCGGAGGGCGGGCACGACTCGATCCACCCGGACCTGGGCACGTTCGAGGACTTCGACGCGTTCGTGACCCGGACCCGGGAGCTGGGCATGGAGGTGGCACTGGACTTCGCGCTGCAGGCCTCGCCCGACCACCCCTGGGTCTCCGAGCACCCCGAGTGGTTCACCACCCGGGCCGACGGCACGATCGCGTACGCGGAGAACCCGCCCAAGAAGTACCAGGACATCTACCCGATCAACTTCGACAACGACCCCGAGGGCATCTACGCCGAGTCGCTGCGGGTGCTCCGGCTGTGGATGGGCCACGGGGTGCGGATCTTCCGGGTGGACAACCCGCACACCAAGCCGCTGGCGTTCTGGGAACGGCTGCTGGGCGAGATCCACGACTCCGACCCGGACGTGCTGTTCCTGGCTGAGGCGTTCACCCGGCCCGCCATGATGCACGGGCTGGCCATGGCCGGTTTCCACCAGTCGTACACCTACTTCACCTGGCGGAACCACGCCGACGAGCTGACCGAGTACCTGCAGGATCTGTCCGGCGAGACGGCGGCCTACATGCGGCCGAACTTCTTCACCAACACGCCCGACATCCTGCACGGATATCTGCAGCACGAAGGTGAGGCGGCGTTCAAGATTAGGGCCGTTCTCGCGGCCATGCTTTCGCCGGCCTGGGGTATCTACTCGGGGTACGAGTTGTGCGAGAACGTCCCGGTACGCCCCGGCAGCGAGGAGTACATGGATTCCGAGAAGTACCAGTACCGGCTGCGGGACTGGGACCAGGCTGCGCGAGAGAACCTCGGCATCGCGCCGTACATCGCCGCGCTCAACAGAATCCGGAAATCGCACCCGGCGCTGCACCGGCTGCGTAACCTACGCTTTCATACTGTCGATCAGCCGGACTGGCTCGCGTTCTCCAAGAGCGTCACCCCGCAGGAGGAATCGGGCCTGGCCGGCACGGCAGGGTACGGCGGCACAGCAGCCGACACCGTCCTGACGGTCATCAACCTCGACCCGCATCAGGCACGTGAGGCGACAGTCTGGCTGGACCTGCCGGCACTGGGTCTGGACTGGGGCACTGAGCTCAGCGTCATCGACGAGCTCAGCGGCGAGTCCTACCGATGGGGGCAGGCCAACTATGTTCGCCTCGATCCGTCCCGCCCTGCGCACATCTTCACGGTCCGGCCCGGCTGACGGGCGGACCGCGAGGCTGGCCAGGAGGCCCTGAACGCCCGATCGGCCTGGACAGTGTTGGCTTCGACAGTGACAGCACGGAACAAGCAGGAGAACCCAGTCGTGACAGACCCTCGCGCCGCCAGCGACCCGAGCACGGCCACCGCCCAGATGGGCGGCTTCCCATCGACTCCCGGCGAGCCGGTACCCGATCCGTTCTCCTTCGAAGGGGTCCGGGACCCCGAGTGGTACAAGCGCGCGGTGTTCTACGAGGTGCTGATCCGCGGCTTCGCCGACTCCAGCGGCGACGGCACCGGCGACCTGCGCGGGCTGACCTCCCGGCTGGACTACCTGCAGTGGCTCGGTATCGACTGCATCTGGCTGCTGCCGATCTATGAGTCCCCGCTGAAGGACGGCGGGTACGACATCTCCGACTTCATGAAGGTGCTGGACGAATACGGCACGATCGGTGACTTCGTGGAGATGGTGGAGGAAGCCCACAAGCGGGGCATGCGGGTCATCGCCGACCTGGTCATGAACCACACCAGCGACCAGCACCCGTGGTTCCAGGCCTCCCGGTCCGACCCCGACGGGCCGTTCGGTGACTTCTACGTGTGGTCCAACACCGACGACCAGTACGCCGACGCCCGGATCATCTTCGTCGACACCGAGCAGTCCAACTGGACCTACGACCCGGTGCGCGGACAGTACTTCTTTCACCGGTTCTTCTCCCACCAGCCCGACCTGAACTTCGAGAACCCGGCCGTGGCCGACGCCATGATCGAGGTGCTCCGGTTCTGGCTGGACCTCGGCATCGACGGGTTCCGGCTGGACGCGGTGCCCTACCTGTACGAGCGGGAGGGCACCAACTGCGAGAACCTCAAGGAGACGCACGAGTACCTGAAGCGGATCCGGGCCGAGATCGACCGGCTCTACCCGGACCGGGTGCTGCTGGCCGAGGCCAACCAGTGGCCGGCCGACGTGGTCGAGTACTTCGGCGACCCGTCCACCGGCGGCGACGAGTGCCACATGGCGTTCCACTTCCCGCTGATGCCGCGGATCTTCATGGCCGTGCGGCGGGAGCAGCGCTACCCGATCTCGGAGATCATGGCCCAGACGCCGAAGATCCCGTCCGGCTGCCAGTGGGGCATCTTCCTGCGCAACCACGACGAGCTGACGCTGGAAATGGTCACCGACGACGAGCGCGACTACATGTACACCGAGTACGCCAAGGACCCCCGGATGAAGGCCAACATCGGGATCCGCCGCCGGCTCGCGCCGCTGCTCGAGAACGACCGGAACCAGCTGGAACTGTTCACCGCGCTGCTGCTGTCGCTGCCCGGGTCGCCGGTGCTGTACTACGGCGACGAGATCGCCATGGGCGACAACATCTGGCTCGGTGACCGGGACGGCGTGCGCACCCCCATGCAGTGGACGCCGGACCGCAACGGCGGCTTCTCCAGCTCCGACCCGCAGCGGCTGTACCTGCCGCCGATCCAGGACCCGATCTACGGCTTCCAGGCCCTGAACGTGGAGTCGCAGACCCGCAACCCCGGCTCGTTCCTGCACTGGACCCGGCGCATGATCGAGATCCGCAAGCGGCACCCGGTGTTCGGCACTGGCGAGTACGAGGAACTGGTGTCGTCCAACCCCAGCGTGCTGGCGTTCGTCCGGATGACCGCGGACGCGGAGCCGGGCGCCGACTCGGGTTCCGACGGCACGGACATGATCTTGTGCGTCAACAACCTGTCCCGCTTCCCGCAGCCGGTCGAGCTGGACCTGCGGCGGTTCCGCGGGGTGACCCCGGTGGAGTGCATGGGCGGCGTCACCTTCCCCCGCATCGGCGAGCTGAACTACCTGCTCACGCTGCCCGGGCACGGGTTCTACTGGTTCCAGCTGCACCCGTCCAGGGAGGACCACGACCACTAGGCGGCAGGCCCAGGTAGGGGGGAGAAAGCATGACCGGGCGGCCCGGTAGCCTGTGGTGCCATCCGAACGCCGCGCCCGAATCATCCCCGGACACTCGTTTCCCGGGGGTTTCGGGCGACCCTTCAGGGGGAGTGGGTATGTCAAGGTGATGAGACTTGAGGATGCGCTCGCGCCCTGGCTGCAGGAGCAGCGGTGGTTCGCGGGCAAGGGCCGGATACTCCGCGACCTGGCGGTTGTCGCTGACACCGAGGTCGTGGCAGGCGATCCTGCCCTGCGGCACCTGCTCGTCCTGGTCTCCCACGGCGCCAGCGCCGACCACTACCAGATCTTCCTCGGCCTGCGGCGCGACCTGCCCGACTGGCTGGAGCACGCCAAGATCGGCACGCTGGAGGACGGGCGGCACGCATACGACGCGCTGCACGACCCCGAGCTGACCCGGACCCTGCTGCGGGCGATCGCGGGCAACGAGACCATCGGTTCGCTGACCTTCCAGCGCGAGCCGGGCGCCGAGATCGACACCAGCCTGGACAGCATCGTGCTGACCGCGGAGCAGAGCAACACCAGCCTGGTCTACGGCGAGGAATCGATCCTCAAGGTGTTCCGCCGGGTCTTCGCCGGCCCCAACCCCGATCTGGAAGTCACGTCCGCGCTGAACCAGCTCGGCTCCCAGCACATCGCCGAACCGTACGGCTCGGTCGAGACGCTGATGGACGGGGTGACCACCACCCTGGCCATCTTGTCCAAGTACCTGCGCACCGCGACCGACGGCTGGACGCTCGCCGCGACCAGCGTCCGCGACCTCTACGCCCGCGACCTGTACGAGAGCGACTCGGTCAGCGCGGCCGACGCCGGCGGTGACTTCTCCGGCGAGGCGCACCGGCTCGGCGCCGCCACCGCCGAGGTGCACCGGGACCTGGCCGAGGCGTTCGGCACCGACCTGCTGCCCCCGGAATCGCTGCACGAGACGGCCGAGCAGATGTACCGGCGGCTGGACCTGGCGGCCGCGGCCGTGCCCGAGCTGGCCCGGTACGTGGACATGATCGGCAACGCCTACTCGGCCCTGGCCAAAATCAACGAACCGGTGCCAGCCCAGCGGGTGCACGGCGACTACCACCTGGGCCAGGTCATGCGGACCGAGACCGGCTGGATCCTGCTCGACTTCGAGGGCGAGCCGGCCACCCCCCTGGCGCAGCGGCGGGCCCGGTCCTCGCCCCTGCGGGACGTGGCGGGCATGCTCCGCTCGTTCGACTACGCGGCCCGGTTCCAGCTGCTGACCAACCCGGACGCCGAGCGCCTGCACGGCGCGGCCCGGGAGTGGAGCCGGTGCAACAGCAGCGCCTTCTGCGCCGGGTACGCCGAGGCCGGCGGCCTCGACCCGGTGGCGAACGAGGTGCTGCTGCGCGCGCTGACCCTCGACAAAGCGGTCTACGAAGTGATGTATGAGGCCAGGCACCGTCCGTCCTGGTTGCAGATTCCCCTGGAGTCCCTGGCGGACTTCCCCGACTGACCCGGAATGCGGTCTCCTGATATGCCACCTTCTTCACCAACTTCCCCTGCGTCTTCGGATCAGGCGTTCACCGCGGCCGATATGCCACTGACCGCCGACGGCGCCGAGGTCGACGGCGCGGCCCCGGAGCCGGACGCACCCCAGCAGGCGGCAGCCGCCGCCGGAGTCAATCTGGGCGAGATCGAGCAGATCGTGGCGGGCACCCACCACGACCCGCATTCGATCCTCGGCGCCCACCCCGGCGCGGATGGGTTCGTGATCCGCACGCTGCGCCCGTTCGCCGCCAGCGTCGAGGTGGTGCTGGCCGACGGCCGCCGGTTCCCCATGGAGCACGTGCACCTGGGCGTGTTCGCCGCGGTGCTGCCGTACGACTCCGGACCCGACGGCGCCCCCGCCGGGCCGCCGGCCTACCGGATCGCCACCGCCTACCCCGAGGCTGACGGCTCGACCGGCCCGGAATTCGTGACCGACGACCCGTACCGGCACCTGCCCACCCTGGGCGAGTTCGACCTGCACCTCATCGGCGAGGGCCGGCACGAGGAACTGTGGCAGGTGCTCGGCGCGCACGTCCGCGACCTCGGCTCCGACGGCCTGGGTGAGATCACCGGCACGGCCTTCGCGGTGTGGGCCCCGAACGCCCACGGGGTCCGGGTCATCGGCGACTTCAACCACTGGAACGGCCAGGGGAACCCCATGCGCTCCCTGGGCGGTTCCGGCATCTGGGAGCTGTTCATCCCGGGCGTGGCCGAGAACACCCGGTACAAGTTCGACGTCTGCGGCCCGGACGGCACCTGGCGGGCCAAGGCCGACCCGATGGCCCGGGGCACCGAGCGGCCACCGGCCACCGCATCCGTGGTGGTGGCGGACCACCACCAGTGGCAAGACGGCACCTGGATGACCGAGCGCCCGCGCAAGGAGATGGTGCGCGAGCCGATGAGCGTCTACGAGGTGCACCTCGGGTCCTGGCGCCCCGGGCTGTCCTACCGGCAGCTGGCCGAAGAACTCCCTGCTTACGTCACCGAGCTGGGCTTCACCCACGTGGAGTTCCTGCCGGTGGCCGAGCACCCGTTCGGCGGTTCCTGGGGCTACCAGGTCACCTCGTACTACGCGCCGTCCTCACGGTTCGGCAGCCCGGACGAGTTCCGCTTGCTGGTCGACGCGCTGCACCAGGCCGGCATCGGCGTGATCATCGACTGGGTGCCGGCCCACTTCCCGCGGGACGAATGGGCACTGGCCCGGTTCGACGGCACCGCCCTGTACGAGCACCCCGACCCGCGCCGCGGCAGCCACCCCGACTGGGGCACGCTGATCTTCAACTACGGCCGGACCGAAGTCCGGAACTTCCTCGTGGCCAACGCCCTGTACTGGCTGGAGGAGTTCCACATCGACGGCCTGCGGGTCGACGCGGTCGCCTCCATGCTGTACCTGGACTACTCCCGCCAGGCCGGCCAGTGGGCCCCCAACCAGTACGGCGGCCGGGAGAACCTGGAAGCCGTCGCGTTCCTGCAGGAAGTCAACGCCACCGCCTACCGGCGCCAGCCCGGGATCATGATGATCGCCGAGGAGTCGACCGCGTGGCCCGGCGTGACCCGGCCCGTGCACCTGGGCGGCCTGGGGTTCGGCTTCAAATGGAACATGGGCTGGATGAACGACACCCTGAACTACTTGTCGCGCGACCCGGTCTACCGGCAGTACCACCAGAACGAGCTGACGTTTTCCCTGGTCTACGCGTTCAGTGAGAACTACATCCTGCCGCTGTCGCATGACGAGGTGGTGCACGGCAAGGGGTCACTGCTGGGCAAGATGCCCGGGGACGACTGGCGCCGGTTCGCCGGGCTGCGCGCGCTGCTGGCCTACATGTGGGCTCACCCCGGCAAGCAGCTGCTGTTCATGGGCTCGGAGTTCGGACAGGGGGCCGAGTGGTCCGAGGAACGCGGCCTGGACTGGTGGGTCCTCGGCGACCCCGACGGCTACCACGTCGGCGTGCAGCAGATGGTCAGCGACATGAACGGGTTCTACCGCTCCTCGCCCGCGCTGTGGGCGCTGGACACCTCGCCCGAGGGGTTCAGCTGGATCGACGCCAACGACGCGGCCGGGAACACGCTGTCGTTCCTCCGGTTCGCCACGCCGCTGGCGACAGAACCGGCCGCCGTGCCGGTGCCGTCGTGGCTCGGTGGCGGACAGGCTGTCGAGTCTGACGGGGCTGCTGGGGTTACTGGGGCCGGTGAGGTTGCTGCGGCGGATGAGGTCGCTGGGGCTGCTGGGGCTGCTGAGCCTTTGGTGACCGAAGTGGAAACGGGTGGCTCCGGGGCTCCTGCCGCTTCTGGGGCTTCGACGGTGGTGTGCGTGGCCAACTTCTCCGGCGGCCCGCACGAGAACTACAAGATCGGCCTCCCGCACGCGGGCCGGTGGGTCGAAGTCCTCAACACCGACGCGGCCAACTACGGCGGCAGCGGCGTCGGCAACCTCGGCGCCGTCGAAGCGGTCGACGAGGAGTGGCACGGGCGCCCCGCGTCCGCCGTCATCACCGTCCCGCCCCTAGCCGTCCTCTGGCTAGCCCCCGAGTCCGGCTCCTGACCGATCCGGCTCGCCGCTCAACGCGCAAAAGGCCCCCGCACCTCCCTGGTGCGGGGGCTTCTTGCGCGCCCCTGCGTCGCACCCGTCACTCAGGTCACAGTAGGCCCGCCAGTCCCGCGTCGCCGTGTAGTCAATGTGCCATCACCTACACCCGGGTGTGGTGGATGGCGCATTGCCAACATGGGGAGCGAACCCCGGGACTCAGCACGAGCTCAGGGTGATTGTTTGGCTGGTGTCCTGCCGGTGGAGGGCTTAGTGCGGGGGTGCGGCAGGCCCTACGCTCGCCAGCGGGCCAGGCGCACTCTGCCTGCCCGCTCTTGTGGCCTGGCCGGGCCTGCCGCCGGGGTCCCCGCGCGAAGCCCGGAGCCGGGAGGTGGCTAAAAAATCACCCCACCCTGAGCCTCCCGAGACGTAACGCAGCACACGTGCCACATGGATGAGGGCTGGGTGCAAGGCGGTCAGGGGCGGGCGGTAGAGGGCGCGGGCCGGTCGGAGGCGGGGTGCGCGGGGTGGGTCAGGCGGGGGTGTGCGCGCGGGACGGGGAAGGTGGACAGGTAGGTGGCGAACCATTGCTGGAAGCCGGGGCAGGCCAGGAGGTCGTCGTGGTGGCAGGTGGAGGCGTGAGACAGCAGATCGCGGGCGTGCTCCAGGGCGGCGATCTGGCGCTCCACGTCGGTCAGTTTGTCGGCCACGAGCGTGTGCCAGGACCGGGGGGTGATCGCGCGTTCCTCGCGGAAGCGGCGGATGTCGGCCAGGGTCAGGCCCACCTCTTGCAACAGGCGCAACATGGCGACCCCACGGACGGCGGCCGGGGTGTAGCGGCGCTGGCCGGACTGGCGGTGGTCCGGGGTGAGCAGGCCCTTGCGCTCCCAGAACCTGATTGTCGAGGTGGGGACGCCCGTCTCGGCCGACAACTGCCCGATCGTCAGCAACGGCGGCTCCGCCGGGGAAGCCGGGGACGCCGGCCCCTCCGGGGAACGCGGGGAAGCCGGGGACGCCGGGGACGCCGGGGAATCAGTCTCGGTTACGCTCATCGCCACTCCGTCAGGCCGCTTGACTTAAACCTTGGTTCAAGTTGGAGCCTAGGCCCATGACCACGACGGAGCAGAATCTCCTCGGCCAGCTCGGCGACCCGGCCGTGGTGGCCAATCCTTATCCGGTCCTGGCCGCGCTGCGGGAGGCCTCACCGTACGCCACGATGGGCGGGGCCCTGATCGTCCTGGGCCGGCACGCCGACTGCTCGCGCATCCTCCGCGACAGCCGGGTCAGCAGTGAACGTGGCACCTCCCGGCTGGCCCCGCCGGATGCGTCCCGGCGGACCGGCATGTCGTTCCTGTCCATGGACCCGCCGGATCACACCCGGCTGCGGCGGCTGGTGTCCAAGGCGTTCACCCCGCGCATGGTGGCCCGGCTGGGCCCCAGGATCCAGACCGTCACCGATGAGCTGCTGTCGGCCGCAGCCGAGCAGGACCCGCACGAGCTGGAACTCGTGGACCAGCTGGCCTACCCGCTGCCGGTCCGGATCATCTGCGAGCTGCTCGGCGTGCCCGCCGGGGACCATTCGCGGTTCGCGGGCTGGTCGGCCCGGCTGGCTCACTCCCTGCAGCCCCAGTTCGTCGCGCCCGAGGAGGGCGCGGCCGACGCCGTCGTGGCCCGGGAGGAGTTCACCGCCTACTTCCGCGAGCTCATCGCCGAACGCCGCGCCGACCCCGGTGACGACCTGCTCACCGAGCTGATCAGGGCCGAAGACGAGGGCAGCCGGCTGACCGAGGCCGAGCTGATCTCCACCGCCATCCTGCTGCTGGTGGCCGGGCACGAGACCACGGTCGGGCTGATCTCGAACGCGGTCCTGGCCCTGCTCCGGCACCCGGACCAGCTGGCTGCGCTGCGGGCCGATCCGGGCCTGGCCGCCGGGGCGGTCGAAGAGACCCTGCGCTACGACCCACCCGTGCAGCTGACCGCCCGGGTGGCCCGGGGGACGATTCAGCTCGGCGACCTCGAAGCGACCGACGGCACGCTGATCCTGGTGCTGCTGGCCGCGACCGGCCGGGACCCTGGGGCCTTCACCGACCCGGACCGGTTCGACATCACCCGCGATGCCCCCGGCCACCTGGCCTTCGCGGCGGGGCCGCACTTCTGCCTGGGGGCGCCGCTGGCCCGGCTGGAGGCGGCCACCGCGCTGACCGCGTTCGCGCGCCGGGTGACCGCCCCGGAGATGGCCGCCGACGGGCTGCACTACAAGCCGAACTTCAACCTGCGCGGCCCGGACCGCCTGGTTATCCGGACCGCAGGCATCGCTCCCGCCGCCCCGCCCGAGCCGCCTGAACCGTCCGAGCCGCCTGAAGCGCTCGCCTAAGTTTCCGGGCAGCCGGAGTAGCTGACGAGGCCCAGGTCCTGGAAGCCAGGAAACTGGGCCATGCCGATCTTCCCGTGCTGCGCGTAGCCGACCGTGAACTGGACCGGCAACGCCTCGGGGCAACGGACCAGGACCTTGACCGTGACGTTGACCCAGCCGGTGGCGCCCGTGGGCAGATACTGGTCGGGCTCCGCGCCCTCCGGATCGCCACCGTTGTGCGGGCCGGCGTTCAGCTCGCCGCAGGGACCCCAGGTCCACCCGGTCTGCTGCAGGCCGCCCATCGGCAATATCGCCCGCACCTGACCCATCGCCAGCGGCGCGTCGGAGTCGTTGGACACCTGGATACCGAGCTGGAGCGAATCCCCCTGCTGGTCCGAGCACACGTTGCCGGTCTGGGCCAGCGTGGGACCGCCTATCGCCGCGGCTGCGGCCGAGCTGTCACTAGCCGAGGCCGCCACGCCCGGCCGGCCGGCCTGACGGGAACCGGCCGCATGGCCTACCCCGAAACCCACGCCCAAGCCGAGGACGAGCGTGGCCGCGATCGCGGCCATGACCAACCGCGGTATCTGCGGCGGCCACCAGGACGGCCCCAGTCTGCGGCGCGGGCGATCATCGCCCAGCTCGAGCACGTCGTCCGCTGACTCGCGGGGGAACCCTGTCCAGGGGTCGTCATCCTGCTGGCCGGTCACACTGCCACGATAACGGCACGATCACGGCGCGATCACGGCTGGCTGCTCGGCAACGGGCAGCCCGGCCACCGGGACGCCGCCCAGGTCGGCGAAGCCCGGCAGCACCACCGTGTAAGTGAGACCCAGCTGGTCGTAGCTGGCCACGTACTCCACCGGCAGCCCCTGCGGGCACTTGGCCAGCGTGGTGACGGTCACGCTCAGCCAGGTGCTGGCCCCGCTGGCCAGCACGGTGTTCACCGCCGAATGGGCGAAGGGCAACGTGCCGCACGGCCCCCACGACGCGACCGTGAGCTTCAGCCCGCCGCTCGGGAACCGGGCGGTGAGCTGCCCGAGCGAAATGTCGACCGGTGACCCGTTCACCACCTCGACCCCGAGCTGCATGCTGTGCCCCAGCACGGTCGAACACTGGCTGCCCGTCTCGGCCAGCCCGAGGGAGGCACCCGACGAGGTGGGCCGCGACGGCCTGGCCGCGGCCGCTCGATGGCGACCGTGCGCGTTCCCGGCCAGGTAACCGCCCAGCAGCCCCGCGACCAGCGCCACTACCACCAGCCCGGCGATCAGCGGCACGCCCCGGGGGTGCCACCGGAACCGCCCCGGCCAGTTCCCGCCGGGCCAGTTCCCGCCAGGCCAGCCCCGCCCCGGCTCTCCGTCACCCTGCTCGATGAGGTCGTCGGCAGCATCGCTCCCCCACGGAAGCTCACTATCTTGCCGGCCGGCCACCCTGCCACGATAGAACGCCCGGCTGGCCGTCGGGTATCGCGCCGTCTGGGCCGGTCCCGTCGTGCGTCAGCGATCAGCGGGCAGGCGTCAGGTGACGGTGATCGCGTCGAGCTTGGACGCCAGGTAATCGCGGGCGATCACCGGCGGGAACTGGGTGTGGCCGATCGGCGCGGGCAGCGACTCGATCACCGCGTCGTGGTTGGTCTCGTAGAAGAAGATCAGCGACAGCAGGTCCTCGCCGGGCGCCTCCGGCTGCGGCGGCAGCACCCGGTGCCGGGTCGACCGCCAGCGGTCGCCGGTCCAGCGGGCCAGCAGGTCACCGATGTTGACGGTCAGCGCGGCCGGATCGTACGGCGCGTCGGACCAGGTGCCATCGGCCGAGCAGACCTGCAGGCCGCCCCGGCCCGGCTCGCGGTCCAGCACGGTGACGGTGCCGAAATCGGTGTGCGGCCCGATGCGGTACTGGCCCGGCTCGGGCCCGCGTGCCGGGTCGGCGGGCGGGTACCAGTTCAGGTTCACGCCGTAGGTCGGGTGCGAAAGGAACGGCACGAAGTGATCCGCGGGCAGTCCCAGCGCCACCGCGCACAGCGCCATCAGCTCGTCCGACAGGGCGTGCATGCGGCTGATGTAGTCGCTGACGATCGGCTGCAGCTCCGGCACCTCGGCCGGCCAGACGTTGGGCCGGAACCAGCGGGCATCGATGGCGGCGTCCCCGGTGGGCTGGTCCGCGGCCAGCGAAAACGACTCCTTCAGGTCCGGCGGGGTCGGCGTGCCCTCGGCGTAGCCGTTGGCCTCGGCCCCCGGCGGCAGCCAGCCGCGGCCGCCGACCGCGGCCGTGTACCGGGCCTTGACCGCGGCGGGCAGCGCGAAGAACTCCCGGGCCACGGCCCGGGTCCGGGCCCGCGCCTCGTCCGGTACCCCGTGCCCGGTGATGAGCAGGAAACCCGAGGTGCGCAGGGCCTCGTCCACCTGCCCGGCGACGGCTCGCTGGCCACGTTCGGAATCGCCGAACCAGGGCGACAGATCGATCATCGGGACGACATCAGCCACGTCAGTTCCTATTCAATATAAAAAAGGATGCTCGGAGTGCTTGATGCCCGCATCCCGCGGTTCTGTCACCTGGGCGTGAAAGCCGGTTAGGCGGTGGGGCAGGATAGGCAGGTGCCCCGCTCCGCTCCCCGCCATGATCACGATGCGGGCGGGCGCGCGGAAGACCTGGCGGCCAAGGCGGCGCTGCGCGACGAGGTGTGGTCGGCGATGACCGCGGCCCGCGTGGCCCGGTTTCCCGGCGCCGCCGGACGGATCCCCAACTTCACCGGGGCCGAGGCCGCGGCCGAGCGGCTGCGCGCCCGGCCCGAGTGGGAGCAGGCCCGCGCGATCAAGTCCAACCCGGACTCGGCTCAGCTGCCGGTCCGGCAGCGAGCCCTGCAGGACGGCAAGACCGTGTACATGGCCGTGCCCCGGCTGGCCGAGGCGGACCCGTTCTTCCTGCTCGACCCGGCGCACCTGAGCGACCCACCGCGCAAGGCGGCCTCGATCAGCGGCGCCACCCGGTCGGCCCGCCGGATCCCGGTGGCCGACCTGGCCGAGGTCGGGCTGGTGGTCAGCGGCTGCGTGGCGGTCGGCGAGGACGGGGCCCGGCTGGGCAAGGGCGGCGGCTTCGCCGACCTGGAGTACGCACTGGCCAGCGCGGCCGGCCTGATCGGACCGGGCACGGTGGTGGTCACCACGGTGCATGAGCTGCAGGTGCGGCCGGCGGGCTCGATTCCGGTCACGGACCACGACGTGCCGGTCGATCTGGTCATCACCCCGGAGCGGATCATCGACTGCCGCCCGGGCCTGCCGCGCCGGGGGCCGGCCTCGGTCCGCTGGGACGAGCTGACCGAGGAGAAGATCGCGGCCATCCCGTTGCTGGGAACGCTCAGGCCGAGTTGACCTTGAACACCGGGTGGTCGGGAGCGATCCGGCGCAGGTCGTCCTCGGAGGAGTCCGGGCCGACGCCACCGAAGAACACGCCGACCTCGGCCTTCCAGCGCTTGAGGTAGGCCCGCAGGATGGCCGGCTTCTCGTCGTCGGTGAGCTCGGTGGCCGTGAACGGCTCGGTCCGGCGGCCCAGGCGCAGCTCGCCGCCGTGCGCGACCCGCATGTTGCGGACCCACTGGGTGTGGCCGCGCGGGGCGACCAGGTACCGCTGGCCGTCGATGACCAGGAGGTTGACCGGGGTGGTGCGCCACTCGCCGCTCTTGCGGCCGCGGACGGCCAGGATCCGCGACCCCATGATGCTGATGCCCAGGCCGGTCAGCCCGGCGACGGCCTTGTTGAACACATTGCGGGTGAACCAGCCGGCCTGCTGGTAGTGCTGCGGGTCTGCCGTCGGTGTGGTCATGGCTATCTCCTCGGGATCCGGCTCCCGGTTTTGTTCCGTGAGCACTGCTCTGACTTAAGAGCAGTTAACACCACTTCTGGCCGTTTAGTCAAGAGCAGTGCTCTCGTTCTTAATAGGTGCTCTTACTGAGTTGGCTGGCACCGTCAGGTCACGGGGACGATCCGAGCCTGTTCCAGGCGGCCGCCGGCCACGGTCAGCAGGGCGATCGTGCCGTGCGGCTGGCGGCGCCGGTCGGTGGGCGACCCGGGGTTGAGGATGCGCAGCCCGTCGGCGGACTCGTCCAGCGGGATGTGCGAGTGCCCGAACACCACCAGGCCGGCCTCGGGAAAGCGGCGGCGCATCCGGCGCAGGCGGCCGGCCGAGGGCCCGCTGTCGTGGATCATCGACACCTTCAGCCCGGCCAGCTCGAGGTCCAGCGTCTCGGGCGCACCCCAAGCCGCAACGTCGGGGCCGTCGTTGTTGCCCAGCACCGCGTGGACCGGCGCGTACTGGGCCAGCTCGTCCAGCACGGACGCGGTGCACACGTCACCGGCGTGCAGGATCAGGTCGGCCTGGCGCAGGTACCCGGCCACCCGGGGCGGGCAGGACTTCCACCGCCGGGGCGCGTGGGTGTCTGAGATCGCGACGATATTCATGCCGGCTGCGGGTGGCCCGGGTCGGGGGTTGCGGTCCGGGTCAGACGCGCCGCGGGCCGCGGTCGTGGATGGTCGGCATGACCGAGGTCAGCGCGGCGCTCGCCTCCTGGCGTGCCCGCCGGTCCCGTTCCCTGGCCTCGGCCCCGGCCGCCGCAGCGGCCAGCCGCTCGGTGGCCTCCCGGCGGAGGCGGGCCTTCCTCCGGGCCTTCACGGTGCGGTCAACCGTGAATACGGCCGCAGCGAACAGGACAACAACGAGAACAATCAGCGCAACCATCGTCTTCTTCGGGAGAGGTGGAGCGTTCCAGGGGGACTCCCCAATGTTATGCGGAGGGTGCCCGGGCTGGGTCCCGGCACTGGGCGATTCCGGGCCCGGTGATCAGAGCAATCCGTACAGCCAGGAGGGGCCCGCCACCCGCGCTCCCGCGGCCACGCACCGCCGCCGCAGTTCGCGGTCGGCGGTCACCACGATGCAGTGCCCGGCCCGCTCGTGCGCCTGCCGGACGATCTCGTCGTCCCCCGACCCCGGGGCCGACACCACCCGCACGTCCCCGTCACGGCTGACCCCACCGGCCCCGGCGGTGGCCCGGACCCCGCTGGCGGCGCGAGCGCGTTCGGCGATGCGGGGGGCACCCGCGCGGGCCGCGCCCTCCAGCACCAGCAGGACGGTGACCGGGACCAGGCTGGCGTCCTCGTGCTCGCGGCCGGCCCGGGGGTGTGGGCCGGTTCATGGTCGCCCGGTTCATGGTCGCCGGCTTCATGGCCGCCGGCGCGCCGGACGGGTGCGGGGGCGGGCTCGGCGGTGGCCAGCTCGCTCGCCGGGATGCCCTGGTGACCGCGCTCGGCCAGTTTGGCCAGGTTGTCGTGCAGCCGGACCGCAGCCCCGGCCCGATCCCGCCACCAGCCGTCCGGCCGCGAGCCGACCACGTTGGCCCCGTCCACGATGATGGTGACTTCGCCGTCGAGCCTGCCGTTGACGGCCCCAGTGCCGTCACCCTGGGTCATCGCCCGGTCCCCTCCCCTTTAACGTCCTGGACCGACGATAACCCGGCCGCGCCGGGCCATGCCGTTCTCAGGCGTCGCATTCACACACTTTCCCCGCCGTCTCTACCGCGAAAGACGGCGCTTAAGCTGGATTGCATGGCAGAGGCGACGATTGCCCACCAGATCACCCGGTTGCGGCAGCGGCATTCCGCGCCGCTGATCCTGGAACTGGACCTCACCCAGGGGATCGTGGAGGGCCCACCCACGGATCCGCTGAACGCGGTGCTGTCGCGGAACCGGCTGCGGCTCGGCGAGACGCTCGATGGCTTGCGCCGGGCCCGGGAAGACGACCGGGTGCAGGCGCTGGTGGCCAAGGTCGGTGGCCAGAACCTCGGGCTGGCCACCGTACAGGAGCTGCGCGAGGCGATCGGGCAGTTCCGCGCGGCGGGCAAGACGGCCTACGCCTGGGCCGAGTCGTTCGGTGAGTTCGGGCAGGGCAACGGGCCGTACTACCTGGCCACCGCGTTCGACCGGATCTACCTGCAGCCCTCCGGCAGCCTCGGGCTGACCGGCGTGGTGGTCGAGCGGCTGTTCTTCCGCTCGGCCCTGGACAAGGCCGGGGTCAGCTTCGAGGCCGGGCAGCGGAGCGAGTACAAGACCGCGGCCCACGCGCTGACCGAAACTGGCTTCACCGGGCCGGCCCGCGAGGAAAACGAGCACCTGGCCGCGGGCGTAGCCGGGCAGCTGACCAGCGCGATCGCCGACCGCCGGGGCAAGACGCCGGACGAGGCCCGGACCCTGCTGGACCGGGGCCCGTTCCTGCCTCAGCAGGCGCTGGCCGAAGGCCTGGTCGACGTGCTGGGCTACCGCGACGAGGCTTACGCGGCGATCAAGCAGAAGGCCGGCCCGGACGCGGTGCTGCAGTACCTGACGCGCTACCAGCGGTCGGCCAGCCTGGCCCAGCGGGCCCGTAAGCTCCCGAACCCGCGGGAACGGTACGTGGCCGTGGTCTACGCCACCGGCCCGATCCGGATGGGACGCAGCGGCCGCGGCCCGATGTCCGGCCCGTGGATGGGCTCGGACACGATCGCCGCGGCGCTGCGGTCCGCCGCGGCCGACGAGCGGGCCGGCGCGATCCTGCTCCGGGTCAACAGCCCGGGTGGTTCGGCCACCGCGTCCGACACGATCTGGCGTGAGGTCGTCCGGGCCCGGGCCGGCGGCACGCCGGTCGTGGTCTCCATGGGCGACGTGGCCGCATCCGGCGGTTACTACATCTCGATGGCCGCCGACGAGATCATCGTCCAGCCCGGCACGATCACCGGCTCGATCGGTGTCGTGGTGGGCAAGCCGGTGGTCGAAACCCTGCTCGACCGGGCCGGGATCACCACCGATCGGGTGACCGAGGGTGCGCACGGCCGGATGTTCGCGGCCACCCACCCGTTCAGCGACGACGAATGGTCCATCGTCAACAGCTGGCTGGACCAGATCTACGCCGACTTCACCACCAAGGTGGCCAGCGGCCGCAGCCTGTCCGAGGCCGAGGTCGAAGCGGTCGCCCGTGGCCGGGTCTGGCTCGGGATCGACGCCGTGCACAACGGGCTGGCCGACCAGCTCGGCGGCCTGGCCGAGGCCGCGGTGACGGCGCGGCGCCGGGGTGGCCTGGCCGCGGACGCGCCATTGCGGATCTTCCCCCGGGTGAACCCGATCGAACAGCTCCGGCAGCACGACTCCAGCGAAGACCGCGCCGCCTCATTGCCGGGCGGGGTGCTGTCCGGGCTGGCCACGGCGCTGAGCGGCGGCGCCGGTTCTGGCTTCGGCTCTGGGGTCGGCGCGGGCTCCAGTGCCTGGGGCGCGGGGGGTACCGGGAGTGCCTGGGGTGTGGCGGGGCAGCTGGCGGCTCAGCTGACCGGGCCGCCCGCGGGCGAGCTGATGATGCCGGGGTACTGGAGAGTCGGTTGACCGACGCCGTTCCGGCCGGCGGGGTTGGCGCTCCGGCCACTGCGGCCAGCGGGGTCACCGCGGCCAGCGGGGCACGCGCCAGCGGGGTCACCGCGGCCAGCGGGGTCACGGCCACCGCGGCCAGTGGGGTCACGGGCGGGGCGGACCTGGGGGCGGCGTTGTCGGTCTACGCGGCCGGCGTCACGCTGGTCAGCCTGGCCGACGGACGGGATGACATCGGCACCACGGTAAGCGCGTTCTGCCCGGTATCGCTGGACCCCCCGCTGGTGCTGATCTCGCTCATTGCCGGGTCCTATCCGGCCGACCTGCTCAGCGGGACGGACCCTGACGCCGGGCCGGTGGACCGGTTCGCGGTCACCCTGCTGTCCGCCAGCCAGCGTGCGATCGCAGGCCGGTTCGCGGCGGCCGGGCGTCCGAACGCCCGCCGCATGCTGGACGGTGTTCCGTACCAGCGCGGACCCCACTCCGGGGCCATCATCCCGGACGGCGGCCTGGCCGCCCTGGACTGCGAGGTCACCCAGCGCGTCCCGGCCGGGGACCACCTGGTGCTCATCGCCCAGGTGATGGCGGTCCCCTATCTGGCCCCGGCGGGCGAACCCCTCATCCGGTTCGGCCGCCGCTATCCCACCCTGACCGCAGACCCGGCCTGAGGCGCCCGGCTGGGTCTGGGGCTCGGCTGGGTCTGGGGCTCGGCCGGGGCTGGGGCTCGGCCGGGGCTGGGCTTAGGGCAAGTCCGGAGCTCAGGCCGCCACTCGCTCGGCCAGCAGGTCGCGCACCGTGCGTGGCTCCCGGCCCAGCAGCTCAGCCAGCAGCGGGTCGGTACCGGCGAAACGTCCGTCCCGGGCGGCCTGGTAGAACCCGAGCATGAAGCGCGCGGCGGTCTCCGGAGTGCCGTGCGCTGCCTGCGCGGCCACCCAGTCCTCGTCGTCCATTACCACGCGCCGGATGTCGCGGCCGGTGAGCTCGGAGGCGATGCCCGCGATCTCGTCGAACGTGGGCGCCGCGCTCGCGGTGAGGGTGACCGGGCCGTCGTAGGGACGCTCGCTGGTGAGGATCACGGCGGCTGCCTCGCTCTCGTCCGCGCGCTCGGTCCACGAAACGGGACCGTCGGCGGGGGTGGCGACGACCCCGGTCTCACGCCAGGGGCCCAGCAGCCAGTCCAGGCTGTGGGCGTAGAAGCCGTTGCGCAGGGAGGTCCAGGCCAGGCCGGAGTCCGCCAGCTGGGCCTCGTTGGCGGCGTGCACGACGGCCGGCACGAACGGGCTGTCAGGCCCTATGTGCTGGTGGCTCGTGTAGAGGATCCGATTGGCACCGGCCTGGACGGCGGCCTCGATGCCGCCGCGGACCAGAGCTACCCCGTCGGCGCCGGGGTCGTTGGACGAGACGAGCAGCACCTGGTCGGCACCCTCGAACGAGTCGAGCAGCGCGGCCGGGTCGTCGTAGCCGCCGCGCCGCACCCGCACGCCGCGATCGGCGAAGTGCTGTGCCTTGGCCACGTCGCGCACGCTCACGCCGATCTGGTCCGCGGGGATGCGCTTGAGCAAGGCCTCAACGGTGGCGCCGTTGAGGGCGCCGGTAGCGCCGGTGATGACGATCATGTGAGCCGCCCCTCGTGTTATCGATGATTCTTCTAAGAAGATACCAACGGAAACATAGCGATCGCAAATTCCTGTTATCATCGTTAACATGGCGGAGCGGAGTCTGGTGTCATCGCGTGACCGGACGCGGGCGCAACTGGTGGAGGTCGCGGCCAAGCTGCTGGCCACCGATGGGCCGGACGCGGTGACCACCCGCTCGGTCGCGCTCGCGGCCGGCGTGCAGGCACCCACGATCTACCGCCTGTTCGGCGACAAGAACGGGCTGCTCGAAGCCGTCGCCGAGCACGGGTTCGCCAGCTACATGGCCCGCAAGCACCCGATCAACACCGGTGACGACCCCGTCGAGAACCTGCGGGCCGGATGGGAGCTCCACGTCGGCTTCGGGCTGGCCAACCCGGAGCTGTTCCGGCTCATGCACACGGCGCTGCGCACGCCCGGTGGTCAGGCCGCCGCGGCCTCCGGAGCCGCGGTGCTGCAAGCCCGGGTGCACCGGGTGGCCGAGGCCGGACGGCTGCGCGTGACCGAGCGCCGGGCGGTCGAGCTCATCAGCGCCGCGGGCACCGGCGTCGTGTTCACCCTCATCGACCAGCCCGAGGACGAGCGCGACGGCGGGCTGGCCGACACCGCCTGGGAGTCGGTCTGCGCGGCCATCCTGGTGGACGAGAACACCGACCCGGTGACGGCGGGCGGCCCGGCGGCCGCAGCGGTGACCCTGCGAGCTGGGCTGCCCGGCGTCACCGCCCTCAGCGCCACCGAACGGGCCCTCCTCGGCGACTGGCTCGACCGCATCGCCAGCTCGTAGGCTCCGCGGGCTCGGGAGGCTCGAAGTTGGCGATGATGGAGGCCTTTTCGGGGCTATGCGCTGAGAACGCTGCCCGGATCGGGGAGCCACCCAGGGCGCTCTCGGGACGTGGCGCCTCGTCAGCCTCGGGAGTCCCAGGAGTTGGCGACACCGCGGTTAGGTGGAGCACGGTCAGCGCCATTTGCCGATTTTGCTCCACCTAACGGGGACAGGGCCGGTCTGGTCGCCTGCTGGGTTCCCATCAGCCTCACGCGCCTCAGCAGGCGGGAAGCCGCGCCCCACTGGAGCACCTGCAGTGATAATCGCGGCAAACGCTCCAGTGAAAGCTTGGGGTGACGCTGGAGTGGCACATGGTGTTGGTGAGGCTTTTGGGGCTGCTGTGATTCGTGGGGCTGCTTTGGTTTTCGGCGGGTGTTACTCGTGGGGCGGGAGTGAGGCCGGCGCCGGGCCGGCGCGCCCGGGCCCGGGGCGGGGCCGGGGCCTGGGCGCGAGGGGGTTAGGAGGCGCGTTTGTAGGCGCGGACGGCCAGGGGGGCGAAGACGATGAAGATGCCGAGCAGCCAGGCGATGCTCTTCCACAGGTTGGCCGCGATCGGGCCGCCGAGGGCCATGGCCCGCATGGCGTCGACGGTGAACGTGATGGGCTGGTTGTTGGCGAACGCCTGCAGCCAGCCGGGCATGGTCGCGACCGGGACGAAGGCCGAGCTGAGGAACGTGAGCGGGAACAGCCAGATCAGGCCGAACGCCTGCACCGACTCTTCGTCCCCGATGGCCAGGCCGGTGTAGGCGGCGATGCAGCAGCAGGCGATGCCGAGCACAATGGCCAGCACGACCATGCCGATGGCGGGGCCGACGCCGTTGCTGAACCGGAAGCCGACCGCGACCCCGACCCCGACCACGATCAGAATCGTGACCGTCATCCGGGCGGTGTCGGCCACCAGCCGGCCCCCCAGGACCGCGGACCGCGCCATCGGCATCGACCGGAACCGGTCGATGACGCCCTTCTTCAGCTCCTGGGCCAGCGAGATGGCCGTGCCGAAGCAGGCGAAGGCCGCGGTCTGGGCGAGGATGCCCGGCAGCAGGAAGTTGACGTAGCCGCCCTTGGTGTGGACGGCGATCGCGCCGCCGAACACGTAGCGGAACAGCAGCACGAACATGACCGGCTGAATGATG
The DNA here is from genome assembly GCA_963833835.1 of uncultured Actinomycetes bacterium. GTDB lineage: Bacteria > Actinomycetota > Actinomycetes > Streptosporangiales > Streptosporangiaceae > Bog-532. The sequence continues at coordinate 359,194 of CAWHZI010000016.1, read as the reverse complement.
GTGAACATGATGTAGGCCGGGACACGGGCCCAGACCAGCAGGTTGCGCCGGCTGATGGTCAATGTGTCGCTGACCGCCCAGCGGGCCCGGGTGAACAGGCCGGGCGCGTCCTGCGGCGGCTGGATGGCGATGGCGGTCATGACGTGGCCCTCTCGGCGTTCTCGGCGCCCTTGCGGCGGCCGCGGCGGCGCTTGCCGCCATCCTCGGCGTCTTCTTCTTCGGCGGCGTGCCCGGTCAGGGCCAGGAACGCGTCGTCCAGCGACGGCCGGCGCAGGCCCAGCCCGCTGGTCGCGATCCCGGCCTCGTCCAGGTTGCGGACGGCCTGGATCAGGGCTTCGGAGCCGTTGATGCCGACCGGCACGCTGACCACGCCGGTGCCCTCGTCCACGTGCAGCTCACCCTCGGCCAGCTTGCTCACGGCCGCGACCGCATCGGTGACCCGCGATCGCTCCGGGACGGTGAACTCCAGGACATCACCGCCGACCCGGCCCTTCAGCTCGGCCGACGTCCCGGCCGCGATGACCTCGCCGTGGTCGATGACCACGATCTCGTTGGCCAGCTCGTCGGCCTCTTCCAGGTACTGGGTGGTGAGCAGCAGCGTGGTGCCGCCGGCCACCAGCGACCGGATGATCTCCCACATGCCCAGCCGGGAGCGCGGGTCGAGCCCGGTGGTGGGCTCGTCCAGGAACAGGACCTGGGGCCGGCCGACCAGGCTGGCGGCCAGGTCCAGGCGGCGCTGCATGCCGCCGGAGAAGGTCTTGGCCGACCGGTCGGCCGCGTCGGTCAGGCCGAACTGCTCCAGCAGCTCGGTCGCGCGAGCCTGCGATGCCGCGCGGCCCAGGTGGTAGAGCCGCCCGATGATCTCCAGGTTCTCGCGCCCGGTCAGCTCGATCTGGATGGCGGCGGACTGGCCGGCCAGGCCGATCGAGCGGCGGACCGCGCTGGGCTCCTTGACCACGTCGTGGCCCTCGACCACCGCGCGGCCCCCGTCCGGGCGCAGCAGCGTGGTCAGGATGCGCACGGCGGTGGTCTTTCCCGCCCCGTTCGGGCCCAGCACCCCCAGCACCGTCCCGCGCGGCACCGTCAGGTCGATGCCGCGCAACGCATGCACGTCGCCGAATGATTTGGTCAGGTTCTCAACGAGAATCGCTGGCCCCGCAGAACTCTGCTCCACGTCACTTCCTTCCCCGCGTGGCTCCGGGCCGTCAGCGCCCGGGTGCCACGAACCTATCGTCAGCCAGGGACACTGGGCGAACGAAAAAACTCCGCTCTCACAGCGTGCCCGGGGGGTATGACGAAACGCCGCGCCCGGAATCATCGCGCTGGGGCCGTGGGGTCCGGTGGGACTGGCAGGACCAGTGGGGCTGGTGGGGCGAGTGGCCGGTGGGGCAGGGAGCCGGCGGGGCAGGGGCCTGGTGGCAGGGGGGCCCGGTGGGCCTGGAGCCGGTCGGGCAGGCGGCCGGTGGGCAGGGGAGGCCGCGGGCGGATCAGCGGGGTAGGAGTTCGGGCTGGGTGGCGACCAGGCGGCCTTCGCGCCAGACGGCGGCGGTGAGCGGGACGCCGGGGCGGTAGGCCAGGTAGGCGTGGGACGGGGCGTCCAGCATGAGCAGGTCGGCCCGGGCGCCCGGGCCGAGATGGCCGACGTCGGTGCGGCGCAGGGCCCGGGCGCCGCCCGCGGTGGCCGACCACACCGCTTCCTGGGTGGTCAGGTGCATGTCCCGGACGGCGAAGGCCACGCACAGGGCCATGCTCGAGGTGAAGCAGGAGCCCGGGTTGCAGTCGGTCGCGATGGCCACGGTGACACCCGCGGCGAGCAGCCGCCGGCCGTCCGGGTAGGGCTGGCGGCAGGAGAATTCCACCGCGGGCAGCAGCGTGGCCACGGTGTCGGAGGCGGCCAGCGCGTCCACGTCGGCCGCGGTCAGGAACGTGCAGTGGTCGGCGGAGGCGGCCCCGGCCCGCACCGCGACCTGGACCCCGGGGCCGGGGCCGAGCTGGCCCGCGTGGACCCGGGCCAGCAGGCCACGAGCCTGCCCGGCGGCCAGGATGCGCGCCGTCTCGGCCCCGTCGAACGCGTCCCGCTCGCAGAACACGTCGATCCAGCGCGCGTACGGGGCGCAGGCGTCGAGCATCGGGCCGCAGACCAGGTCCACGTAGCCGGCCCGGTCACCGGCGTACTCCGGCGGCACCACGTGCGCGCCCAGGTAGGTGACCTCCGGGGTGACCTCGGCCGCCAGCATCAGGGCGCGGGCCTCGTCCCGGACGGTCAGCCCGTAGCCGGACTTGCACTCGAACGTGGTCGTGCCCTGGCGGGCCATCTCGTCGGCCAGCCGGCGCAGGTTGGCCCGGAGCGTGATGTCGGAGGCGGCCCGGGTGGCCGCGACCGTGGTGCGGATGCCGCCCGCCTCGTAGGGCTGGCCGGCCATCCGGGCCGCGAACTCGGCTCCGCGTTCGCCCGCGAACACCAGGTGGGCGTGCGAGTCGACGAAGCCGGGCAGCACCGCGCGGCCGCGGGCGTCCACGATGTCGTCGGCGGCCGGCGCCTGGCCCGCGGGGCCGGTCCAGGCCACCCGGCCCTCGTCGATGACCAGCGCGGCGCCGGTGCGGGCCTCGAACGGCCCCGGGCCGCGGCTGGTGTCGTGGTCCTCGGGGGCGTTGGTGACCAGCTCGCCGATGTTCGTGATCAGCGTGCTCATCGCGGTGTCCTCATCAGTGTTTGCATAACCAGGCCACCCGTCAGGATGCCGTCAGCGCGGCACGGATCGTGGCGGACAGTTCGGCGGCCACGTCGCCGACCATCAGGTGGCGCCCGTCGCGCACCACGTCCCGGCCGCCGGTCACCACGTGCCGGACGTCGGCCGCGGTGGCCGCGAACAGCACGCGGTCCAGCGCCGCGTCGGCTGCGGCCTGCTCCGGCTCCGCATCCGCGCCGCCGGCCAGCGCGGGCGTGTCCAGGTCCACCGTGACCAGGTCGGCCAGTGCCCCCGGGACGATCCCGCCGGCGTCGGCCCAGCCCAGGCAGGCGTGACCGGCGCCGGTGGCGGCCCGGGCCAGTTCGGCCGCGGTGAAGTGCCCGCGCCGGCCGGTGGCCAGCCGTTGCATGAGCTCGAGCCAGCGGGCCTCGGCCAGCAGGTCGATGGCGGCGTGGCTGTCGCTGCCCAGGCTGAGCGGGGCACCGGCCGTGGCCAGCGCCCGGGCCGGCCCGATCCCGTCGGCCAGGTCGGCCTCGGTCGTCGGGCAGAAGCAGCAGGTGGTCTGGGTCTGGCCGAGCAGGTCGATGTCGCCGGCGGTCAGGTGGGTGGCGTGCACCATCGTGCTGCGCGGGCCGAGCGCGCCGGCCTCGTAGAGGACCTCGGTGGGGGTGCGGCCGTAGGCGGCCAGGGCCGCTTCGTTCTCCGCGGGCTGCTCGGACAGGTGCGCGTGCACCGGCGCGGCCAGCTGGTGCGACCAGGCCATGATCTCCGGCATCTGGTCCGCGGGCACGGCCCGGACCGAGTGGATCGCGGCGCCGATCCGGGCCCCGGGGCCGAGCGTCCCGTGCTGGCCGGGGTTGAGCGCGGCGACCCGTTCCGCCCATTGGCTCGCGTCGCCGTCGCCGAACCGGAGCTGGACGCCCTCCAGCGGCCGCGAGCTGCCGTCCGGGTTCAGCCCGGCGGCCAGGTAGCAGGTGTCGAGCAGCGTGATCCGCAGGCCGGCATCGGCCGCGGCCCGCAGCAGGGCCCAGGTCATCTCGTTGGGGTCGGCGTAGGGCACGCCGCCGGCCTCGTGGTGCAGGTAGTGGAACTCGCCGACACAGGTGACGCCGGCCAGCGCCATCTCGGCGTAGACCGCCCGGGCCAGGGCGTAGTACCGGTCCGGGTCCAGCGCGGCGGCCAGCCGGTACATCTGCTCCCGCCAGGTCCAGAACGTGCCCTGATCAGCCTGGACGATGCCGCGCAGGCCCCGGTGGAAGGCGTGCGAGTGCGCGTTGGCCAGACCGGGCAGGGTCAGCCCGGCCAGGGCGGTGGTCCCCGCCGGTGCCGTCTCCCGGGCCACCCCGGCGGTGACCACGGTGAACCGGTCCCCCGCCGCCTCGATCAGCACGTCACGGCGCACACCCACCCCGGGCAGCCAGGCCAGCTCGGCGTGCCAGTGGCGGGTGCGGCGGCGCGCCTCTTCCGTGTCCGGGCTGGCGCTGGGGCGGGAGGGACCAGGCGAGCCGGGCGGCCCATCAGGCCCGGCCGGGGGCACGGGCGGTCCGTGCCCGCTACGGCCGGGTCCGGCGGCGGCCGGCCCGTGCGGGGCGTGCCCGGCGCGCCCGGGTCCTTTCATCGGTGACCGCTACGGCCACTGGGGCCAGTGGGGTCGATGGGTGAAGAGGTTGCTAGGACCAGTGGGGTTAGCGGAGATGATGAGGACTGGTGGGATTGGTGGGACTGGTGGGCTTGGGGGGGTTGGCGGGGTTGGCAGGACTGGAGGGGTTCAGGGTACTGGGGGGGTTGGAGGGACTGGGGGTAGGGGGGAACCGGGGTCACGGAGCTACCCCTGGGGGCATGGGGATTTGGACGCCGCGGTCGGCGGCTACCCGTTCGGCGATCTCGTAGCCCGCGTCGACGTGGCGGAACACGCCCATGCCCGGGTCGTTGGTCAGTACGCGCTCCAGCTTGGCCGCGGCCAGTTCGGTGCCGTCGGCGACACAGACCTGGCCGGCGTGGATGGACCGGCCGATGCCGACCCCGCCGCCGTGGTGCACGCTGACCCAGGATGCGCCCGACGACGCGTTGACCAGCGCGTTGAGGATCGGCCAGTCGGCGATGGCGTCGGACCCGTCGGCCATGGCCTCGGTCTCCCGGTAGGGCGAGGCGACCGAGCCGGCGTCCAGGTGGTCGCGGCCGATCACGATCGGCGCGCTGATGTCGCCCCGCTGGACCAGCTCGTTGAACCGGACGCCGGCCAGGTTGCGCTCGCCGTAACCCAGCCAGCAGATCCGCGCGGGCAGCCCCTGGAAGTGGACCTTCTCCTGGGCCATCTTGATCCAGCGGGCCAGCGGCTCGTTCTCCGGGAACAAGTCGAGCACGGCCGCATCGGTGGCGGCGATGTCCTTCGGGTCGCCGGACAGCGCGGCCCACCGGAACGGCCCCTTGCCCTCGCAGAACAGCGGCCGGATGTAGGCGGGCACGAAGCCGGGGAAGGCGAACGCCCGGGTGTAGCCGGCCCGTTCGGCCTCACCGCGGATCGAGTTGCCGTAGTCGAAGACCTCCGAGCCGGGCGTCCATGAACCCGACCATCGCCTCCACGTGGGCGGCCATGGACTCCTCGGCCCGGTGGGTGAACCCGGCCGGGTCCTCGGCCCGCAGCGCCTCCATATCCTCGAAGGCCACGCCGCGGGGCAGGTAGCTCAGCGGGTCGTGGGCCGAAGTCTGGTCGGTGACGATGTCGGCCGGGAAGCTCTGGTCGAGCAGGGCAGGCAGCACCTCGGCCGCGTTGCCCAGCAGCCCGATGGACAGCGGGGTGCCCGCGTCCCGGGCCGCGACGGCCCGGCGCACGGCGTCGTCCAGGTTGTCCGCGGCCACGTCCAGGTAGCCCTGCTCGATGCGGCGCTGGATCCGGGACGGGTCGCAGTCGATGCACAGGGCCACGCCGCCGTTCATGGTCACGGCCAGCGGCTGGGCCCCGCCCATGCCACCCAGGCCGGCGGTGAGGGTGATGGTCCCGGCCAGCGTGCCGCCGAACCGTTTGGCCGCCACCGCGGCGAACGTCTCGTAGGTGCCCTGCAGGATGCCCTGGGTGCCGATGTAGATCCACGAACCGGCGGTCATCTGGCCGTACATGGTCAGCCCGAGGGCCTCGAGGCGGCGGAACTCCTCCCAGTTGGCCCACTCCGGGACCAGCAGGGAGTTGGCGATCAGGACCCGGGGGGCCCATTCGTGGGTGCGGACGATGCCGACCGGCTTGCCCGACTGGACCAGCAGGGTCTCGTCATCGGCCAGGTCCTGCAGCGACCGGACGATGGCGTCGAACGCGGGCCAGCTGCGGGCGGCCCGGCCGGAGCCGCCGTAGACGACGAGCTGGTCGGGATGCTCGGCCACCTCGGGATCGAGGTTGTTCATCAGCATCCGCATGGCGGCCTCTTGCGGCCAGCCCTTACAGCTGAGGTCGGTGCCGCGCGGGGCGCGGACCGGCCGGGGGCCCGCTCCCGGCCCGGAGGTGTCATTGCGCATGGTCAATGATTGCCCGTCCGGGCCGGGAACGTACCGTCGGCCCCGCCAGTTACTGCGGACGCTGTTACTGCGGACGCTGTTACGTGCAGACGCTATTACTTGAGACCGTTCTGGCTGAGCCAGTTGTCGGCGACCGTGGTGTAGCTCTCGTGGTTGATGCTCAGCGACTTGTTCATGGCCAGCAGATCGGCCGTGGTCAGCTTGGCCGACACCGCGTTGAGCGTGCTGACCACCTTGGCCGAGGCCGCCTTCTTGTAGACCAGCGGCAGCACGTTCTGGGCCGCGAACATGTTCTTCGGGTCGGACAGCGACAGGAGCTTGTCCGTGATGATCTGCGGCGTGGTGGTGAACACGTCGGCCGCCTGGACCTTGCCGCTGGTCAGGGCGGACAGGGTGATCGGCCCCGACTCGTCCAGCGGGGAGAACGACTTGAAGGTGAGCCCGTAGACCTTCTTCAGGCCGACGATGCCGTCGGCCCGGGTCTGGAACTCAGACGGGCCGCCGATGACCCAGCCCTTGGCCACCGAAGACAGATCGGAGATCGACTTCAGGTGGTACTTGGCCGCGTTGGCCTGGGTGACGGTGATCGAGTCCTTGTCCTGCGCGGCCGAGGAGTTCAGGATCTTCACCGAGCTGGGCAGCTTGGCCGTAAGGGCCGCGTCGACCTCAGCCGTGCTGGTCGCCGTGCTGGTCTTGTCCACCGAGGTGGTGAGCAGCGCCCCGTTGTACTCGGGGATGATCGAGATCGCGCCCTTGACCACCTCGGGGTAGTAGACCTCGCGGGCCCCGATGTTGAACTTGGTCGTCACCTTGACCCCGGCGCTCTTCAGCGCGTCGGCGTAGATCTGGCCCAGCAGTTCATCCTCGGGGAAGTTGGCCGAGCCGACCACCACCGTGTTGGACGCGCTGGGCGACAGCGGGTTGGAGCCGGAGCTGGACTTGCTGCCGCTGCCACTGCTGGAGCAGGCGGCGACGGCGACACAGGCCACGGCGGCCAGGCCGACCGCCGTAAATTTCTTATAAGGCATGAGGGTGTTCCCTTCAATTCTGACCGGAAAAGACGTTATCAGGAGTTCTGTGCCTGACGGCGCAGGCCCACCGGGACGATGACGATCGTGAGCAGCATGAACAGTCCCTGGACCGCCAGCGCGAGCAGCACGATCACGGCGGCCCCCCCGGCGACCACGTTGTACTCGTTACGAGCGAGCCCGTCGATGATGTAGCGGCCCAGACCGCCGAGGCCGATGTAGGCCGCGATGGTCGCGGTGGCCACGACCTGGATCGCGGAGGTCCGGATGCCCAGGAGGATCAGCGGCATGGCGACGGGGATCTCGACCTTGCGCAGGATCTGCCATTCGGTCATGCCCATGCCGCGGGCCGCGTCGGTCAGCTCCCGGTCCACCCCGAGCACGCCCTCGTAGGTATTCACCAGCATGGGCGGGATGGCCAGCGCGGACAGCGGGACCACCCAGGACGCGGCCGACCCGGCAGTGAGCACGAAGACCAGCACCACCAGGCCCAGGGTGGGCAGGGCCCGGCCGAAGTTGGCCACGGTCACCACGACGAAACCGCCGCGGCGCAGGTGCCCCATGGCCAGGCCGACCGGGACCGCGATGACCAGCGCGATGGCCAGTGCGATCCCGGTGTACTCCAGGTGCTGGGCCAGCCGTTCGGGGATGCCGTTGGAGCCGTGCCAGTTTTGCGAGGAGATCAGCCACTGCCACGCGTCGCTGAAGTAACTCACCCGTGTCCCCCTCCCCCGCCGTGGCCGCCTCCGCCGCCGGCGTGGCCCGCGTGGTGGCCCGCGTGGGGCCCAGTTAGCCCAGCTGAGCTGCCCCCGAGGGTGACCGTCACGGCGCGGCGGCGCTCCCCGCGCGGTGCCCGGCCCGCCTCCCACGGGGTCAGCCAGCGGCGAGCGAGCACCAGCAGACCGTCGAAGAGCAGGGCCAGCAGGATGATCAGGACCAGGCCGACGTAGATCTCGGTCGAGAAGTCGCGCTGCTCACCATCGGTGAAGAAGTAGCCCAGGCCGCCGATGCCGATCAGCTGGCCCACGCTGACCAGACTGATGCTGGACACGGTGGCCACCCGCAGGCCCGCGATGATGATCGGGACGGCCAGCGGCAGCTCGACCTGGATCGTCTGGCGCAGACGGCCGAAACCCATGGCTACCGCGGCCTGCTGGACCGGCTGCGGCACCGAGCGCAGGCCGTCGACCACGTTCGGGATCAGCACCGACAGCGAAAACAGCGTGAGCGGGATGATCACCGTCCAGTCGGTCAGCCCGGTGTAGGCGATCAGCACCAGGTACAGCGCCAGCGAAGGCAGCGCGTAGAAGATGCTGGTCAGGCTCAGGATGGGCGGCCAGGTCCAGCGCCAGCGGACACACATGATCCCGACCGGGATGGCCACCACGATGCCGAACACGACCGGCAGCAGGGCCAGGTACAGGTGGCTGACCAGGAGGTGGCCGATCTGGTCGCGGTTCTGCCAGGCCCAGCTCATGACGGGCGGACGCCTTCGCCGGCCGACTCGGCTCCCTCCCGGGCGGCCGTCACCGCCTCCGGGGTGGTCCGCGCCCCGCGGAACACCGGCTGGTCCGGGTTCCCGTCCAGCCCAGCCTGCTCGGCGGTCTGGATGGCGGCCCGGAGCCGCTCGTAGGTGGTGATGCCCAGCACGCGGCCCTGGTCGTCGACGCCGGCCGCGCGCCCGGTGCGGGACAGCACGGTGGCGTCCAGCGCGGCCCGCAGCGAGTCCCGGCCAACCTGGAACGTGTGGCCCAGCGGCGCCAGCGGCAGCGACAGCGTGCCGAGCGTCTCCCGGCCGGGCTGGCTGTCCAGGTCGGCCAGGGCGAACCAGCCCTGCGGCTTGCCGTTGCCGTCGGTGACCAGCACCCACGACTCCCCGGCCCGCTGGGCCGCGGCCCGGGCCTGCTCCACGGTGGTGTCCCCGGGCAGCACGGTGCCGGTCTCCAGGTCCAACTGGCCGGCCGAGAAGAACGCGAGCCGGCGGATGCCCCGGTCGAAGCCCAGGAAGTTCTCCACGTACTCGTCGGCCGGCGCACCGAGCAGTCGCTGCGGCGTATCCAGCTGGGCGATCTTCCCGTGCGGGTAGAACACCGCGACCTGGTCCCCGACCTTGATCGCCTCTTCGACGTCGTGCGTGACCAGGACCACGGTCTTGTGCAGCTCGGCCTGCAGCCGGATCAGCTCGTCCTGCAGGGAGGACCGGACGATCGGGTCGACCGCGCTGAACGGCTCGTCCATCAGCAGCACCGGCGGGTCCGCAGCCAGCGCCCGGGCCACGCCAACGCGCTGCTGCTGGCCGCCGGACAGCTGGTACGGATAGCGGCGGGCCATGTCCGCGTCCAGGCCGACCAGGTCCATCAGCTCCCGGGCCCGGTCCCGGGCCTTGGCCTTGTTCCAGCCCTCGAGCAAGGGGACGGTGGCGATGTTGTCCTCGATCGTGCGGTGCGGGAACAGCCCGGCCTGCTGGATGACGTAGCCGATACCGCGGCGCAACTGGGACGCCTCGACCGTGGTGATGTCGGTACCGTCCAGCATGATCCGGCCCTCGGAGGGCTCGATCAGGCGGTTGATCATCCGCAGCGAGGTAGTTTTACCGCAGCCACTCGGGCCAACCAGGACCATGGTCTGACCGTCGGGAATCTCCAGGTCCAGCGCGTCGACCGCTACTGTCCCGCCCGGATAACGCTTTGTCACACTCTCAAAGGTGATCAAGCGCGGGCCTCGCTCATCGTTGGTTATCCCGGTGACTGATCATGGTCTCTGCCCGCGACGGTGCGTGCCTCACGTGGCCACCAGCGTGAATATTTCTCTTCATGCTCTTGAGTCCTGAAGAGGGTGTCAAGGCGACCGCCTGCGGAGTATGCGAAGTTGTTACGTGCCAGGGGAAGTGATCATGACGGCGGAAATCGACCGGAGATCGGCACCAGCCACGCTGGATGGATCCGGCCTGAGCTGCGAAGACGTGCGAGCCATCGCGCGGGACGGCACGCCGGTGACGGTAGCCGAGGCCGGGCTCGAGCGCGCCCGGCGGGCCCGCGACGCCGTGCGCGCGGCGATGGAGATTCAGCCGGTGTACGGCCGGACGACCGGAGTAGGGGCCAACCGCAGCATCGAGGTCCAGGACGGCGGCCACGGCCTGCGCCTGCTGCGCAGCCACGCCGGCGGGGCCGGGCCGCTGCTGGCCGCGCCGCTGGCCCGGGCCATGCTCGTGGTCCGGCTCAACCAGCTGGCCGCGGGCGGCTCCGGGGTCGACCCGGCGCTGCTGACCGTGCTGGCCGAAGTGCTCGACCGGGGACTGATCCCGCCGGTGCGCACGGTCGGGGCCATCGGCACCGGCGATCTGAGCGCGCTGGCCTCGACCGCGCTGTGCCTGATCGGCGAGCGGCCGTGGCTCGGCGGCCTGGGCGAGGTGCTGCCGCCGTTCGCCCTGGACCCGGCGGACGCGCTGGCCTTCATGAGCAGCAACGCCGCCACCATCGGGGAGGCCGCGCTGGCCGCGGCCGACCTGTCCGACCTGATCGCGGCGACACCGGTCCTGGCCGCGCTGTCGTTCCTGGTCGTGCGCGGTTCAGCCGAGCCCTACGCGGTCGAGGTGCAGGAGGCCCGGCCGCACCGTGGCCAGGGCGAGGTAGCCCGCCGGATGCGGGCCCTGCTGGCCGGCCAGCGCCTCAAGCCGGCCCGGATCCAGGACCCGTACGGCTACCGGGCGCTGCCCCAGGCCCACGGCCCGGCCGTCGACGCGGTGCGCTCCCTGCGCGAGGTGCTGGCGGTGGAGATGAACGCCGCGGCGGAGAACCCGCTGGTCGACAGCGTGTCCGGGCAGGTCTTCCACAACGGGAACTTCTACACCGCCTACCTCGGGCTGGCCCTGGACTCGGCCCGGCTGGCGCTGTTCCAGACCGCGGCGCTGTCGGCCACGCGGCTCGGCACCCTGGTCGAGCCGCGGCTGACCGGGCTGCGGCCGTTCCTGGCCAGCGACGTGCCGGCCAGCTCGGGCGTGCTGGCCCTGGAGTACGTGGCCCATTCGGCGCTGGCCGACATCCGCCGGCTGGCCTCCCCGGCCACGCTGGGCACCGCGGTGCTGTCCCGCGGGCTGGAGGACCTGGCCGACTTTTCCACCCAGGCCGCCCGGGCCGCCACCGACACCGTGGCCGCGTACCGGATCGTGCTGGCCTGCGAGCTGGTGGCCGCGATCCGGGGGCTGCGGCTGCGCCGGCTGGTGCCCGCGGCCGGGCCGTTGCGGGACGCCTACGAGCTGGCCGCCCCGGCCCTGGACACCCGGATCGAGGACCGGCCGCTGGACGCCGACATCGACGCGGCCGAGGGCCTGCTGACCGCGCTGGCCGGGGTGTGACCGGCCACCTTCCCATCGCGGTGGGACCTGCTGGCCCGTGGGCCGGGCGGTGACCGGGGACCGTCACCGGGTCGCCGACGGGGTCTGGCGGGAGTCTGTTAAATCAATATTTTTAATGACGTCCCGGGCCTGCCGCCTGGTTGCTGACCCGGTTCACCGGTCCAGGAAGACGCCCTGCCCGGCCGACAGCTGCTCGTGCTCGCGCAGCCGCTCCTGGGCCCGCTCCGGGTCCGCGTCCGCCATGGCCTGCACGATCACCCCGGCCAGCACGGCCGGCGCCGCGTGCGAGTCGAACAGCAGCCGCGTGCCCACCCCGGCCGGGAGCAGCACGTCGGCGTCCCCGGCGAACGGCACGAACCGCACGTCGCTGATCACCGCCGTGCGCATGCCGAGCCGCCGGGCGAACCGGAGGGCCTGGACGGTCTCGGCCGGGTACCGCGGCAGCGCGAACGCGACCAGCCACTTCCCGCCCGCCTCGCTGACGTGCAGCAACGCGTCGAACACCACGCTGCCGCCGAAGGTCAGGCAGCGCACGTCGGGGTGGATGCGGCGGGCGGCGAAGGAGAAGTACTCGGCCAGCGGGGCGGAGATGCGCAGCCCGAGCACGGCCAGCGGGACCGAGGCGACCAGCTCGCGGGCCAGCCCGGTCACCACCCGGGGGTCGGCCAGCAGCTCGTGCAGCGCCTGCAGGTTGGCGATCTCGTCGGCCACGGCGGCCTGCATCGGGGGCCGCGCGTCGTCCCGCCCCGCCGCCGGGCCATCGGGACCGGGCCGGCCGTTCAGGCCGTCCGGGCGGGTGGCGCCGGCCAGGGTGCCGCCCAGGCTGGCGGCCCCGGGGGCGTCGAGCGCGATGGCGCGCAGCGCGTCCCGGAACGCGGGATAGCCGGAGAACCCGAGCGCGGCCGCGAACCGGGTCACCGACGGCTGGCTGACCCCGGCCCGGCCGGCCAGCACCACGCTGGACAAGAAGGCCGAGTCCGGCATGTGGTCGAGAAGATACTGGGCGATCCGGCGCTGCGCGGGCGACAGACGGCGCCCGTCCAGCAGCATCAGCAGCGCGTCAGCGGGGACACCCTGGCCCTCCATCGTCCCTCGCTTGCTGGCCGGCGTGTACAGATTCATTCACATCGTAAGTTCTCGCATGGATTCATGCCAGGGGTCCGATCGGCCGTCTGCACCGGTAACGGACAGCCTCAATGGCCCCAGGCTTCGCATCCGCGCCAGGACTACTGAATGGTAATGTTCGCCTCCTAGGATCCCCGGCAACGCTGGGTTCGCCGAAGCCGCGGACGAGGATGGTGAACCGCTTGACCATCGTGAGCCGTCCGCTCCGGGTGGCGCTGCTGTCCTACCGGAGCAAGGCCCACTGCGGTGGCCAGGGCGTCTACGTCCGGCACCTGAGCCGCGAACTGGCCGCGCTCGGCCACACCGTGGAAGTGTTCTCCGGCCAGCCCTACCCCGACCTGGACCCGGGCCCGCTGCTGCGGGAAGTGCCCAGCCTCGACCTGTACCGGGACGAGGACCCGTTCCGTACCCCGCGCCGGGACGAGTACCGGGACTGGGTCGACGTGCTGGAGACCACCACCATGTGGAGCGGCGGGTTCCCCGAGCCGCTCACGTTCAGCCTGCGCGCGCGCCGGGTGCTGCGGGACCGGCGGGCCGACTTCGACGTGGTGCACGACAACCAGACCCTGGGCTACGGGCTGCTGGGCATCCCCCGGCTCGGCCTGCCCCTGGTGACCAGCATCCACCACCCGATCAGCGTGGACCGCCAGATCGAGCTGGACGCGACCCGCGGCCTGGCCCGGCTGTCCAAGCGCCGCTGGTACGGGTTCGTCCGCATGCAGGCCCGGGTGGCCCGCCGGGTGGCCCAGGCCGGCCCGGTCATCACCGTGTCGCAGTCATCGCGCCGGGACATCTACCGCGACTTCCGGCTCCGCCCGGGCAGCGTGGACATCATCCCGCTGGGCGTCGACACCCGCGTCTTCCATCCCCGGGACACGCCCCGGGTGCGGGGCCGGATCGTCGCCGTGACCAGCGCCGACTCACCGGTCAAGGGCGTGAGCGTGCTGCTGCGGGCGGTGGCCAAGCTGGCCACCGAACGGGACGTGCACCTGGTCGTGGTGGCCCGCCCCGTGACCGGCGGCCCGACCGAGCGGCTGATCGCCGAGCTGTCGCTGGCGGACCGGGTCCGGTTCACCTCCGGGCTCAGCGACGAGGACCTGGCCTCCCTGCTGGCCAGCGCGGAGATCGCCGTGGTGCCGTCGCTGTACGAGGGCTTCTCGCTGCCCGCGGTCGAGCACATGGCGTCGGGCACGCCGCTGGTGGCCAGCCGCGCGGGCGCGCTGCCCGAGGTCACCGGGGACGCCGCGGTGCTGGTCACGCCGGGCGACCCGGAAGAACTGGCCGCGGCCCTGCGGCGGCTGCACGACCATCGCGCCGAGCGGGAACAGCTGTCCCAGCGGGCCTGGCTGCGGGTCCAGGAACGGTTCGCCTGGCCGGCGGTGGCCCGGGCCACCGCGGACTGCTACCGGCAGGCCATCGCACGCCAGGCCGGGACGAGCCAGGCCGGGACGCGCGACGCCGGGACGCGCGAGGCCGGGCGGGGAACACCACCGTGCTGACGGTCGACTACAGCCGGCTGCAGATCGCCCCGGGCGACCGCGTCCTGGACGTGGGGGCCGGCAACGGGCGGCACGCGTTCGAGGCCTACCGCCGGGGCGCCCGGGTGGTCCCCTTCGACCTGGACCGCAAGGAACTGTCCGCGGTGGCCGGGATGTGCGGGGCGATGCGGGCCGAGGGCGAGGCCCCGCCGGAGGCAGGCAGCGCGGCGGTGTCGGGCGACGCCACCCGGCTGCCGTTCGCCGACGGCTCGTTCGACCGGGTCATCGCGGCCGAGGTGTTCGAGCACATCCTGGACGACCAGCGGGCCATGGACGAGGTGGCCCGGGTGCTGCGACCCGGCGGCGTGCTGGCCGTGACCGTGCCGGCCTGGCTGCCGGAGCGCATCTGCTGGGGGCTGTCCCGCGAGTACCACGAGGTGCCGGGCGGCCACGTGCGCATTTATACCCGGCTGGAACTGGAAGCCAAGCTGCGGCGGGCCGGGTTCGCGATCGGCGGGCATCACCACGCGCACGGCCTGCACTCGCCCTACTGGTGGGTGAAATGCCTGGTCGGAGTGGGTAACGATGACCATCCGGCGGCCAAGGCGTACCACCGGATGCTGGTCTGGGACATCATGAAACGGCCGGCCGCCACCCGGCTGGCCGAGCAGGCGCTGAACCCGCTGATCGGCAAGAGCGTGGTCGTGTACGCCAGCCTCACCTCGTGACGCCGGCCGTCCCGGGCGTCCCGGCCGTCCCAGGCGTGCCTGCTGTGCCAGGCGTGCTCAGCGCGGCCAGCGTGCAGGCCACGGCCCAGAGCATCGCCGCGGTGCAGGAACCGTCCGGCGCGATCGGCTGGCCCGACGGCCACGTAGATGTGTGGGACCACATCGAGTGCGCGATGGCGCTGAGCGCGGCCGGCGCGGGCGGCCCGGCCCGGCGGGCCTACGACTGGCTGCGCCGGGAGCAGCGCGCCGACGGGTCATGGCCGCGCACGATCGTGGCCGGGACCGTGACCGACGCGGCGGCCGAGAGCAACCACGCCGCCTACGTGGCCGCCGGGGTCTGGCACGAGCTGCAGGTCACCGGCGACCGCGCCTTCGCGGCCCGGATGTGGCCCACGGTGCGCCGGGCGGTCGAATGGGTGCTGGACCTGCAGGCCCCCAGCGGGGAGATCGCCTGGGAACGCGACGCGAACGGTGTCCCCGGCGGTCACGCCCTGCTGACCGGGTGCTCGAGCATCCACCACAGCCTGCGCTGCGCGGTGGCCCTGGCCGGCCAGCTGGGCGAGTCCCAGCCGGACTGGGAGCTGGCCGCCGACCAGCTGGCTCACGCGGTGGCCCGGCACCCCACCTCGTTCGCGGACAAGAGCCGGTTCTCGATGGACTGGTACTACCCGGTGCTGGGCGGCGTGCTGCGCGGTTCGGCCGCGGACCGGCAGCTGGCCGGGAGCTGGGACACGTTCGTGGTGCCGGGCCTGGGCGTGCGCTGCGTGGACGACCAGCCCTGGGTGACCGGGGCCGAGAGCTGCGAGCTGGTGCTGGCCCTGCACGCCGCGGGCCAGAGCGCGGCCGCCACCCGGCTGTTCGCCGACGTCCAGCACCTGCGGGACACCGACGGCGCCTACTGGACCGGCTGGCAGTTCGCCCACCGGCAGCACTACCCGGCCGAGCGCAGCGCGTGGACGGCCGCGGCCGTGATCCTGGCCGCCGACGCACTGTCCGGCACGACCGGTGGCGCCAACGTGTTCCGTGACGTGGAAGCGGGCCCGGGGGCGCTGGCTGGCGACGCGGATGCGGCGGCCGACTGTGACTGCGCCTCCGGGTCAGCCGATGGACGGCAGGATGCGTTCGAGCACCCGTAGCGAGCCCGCCGCCCGGACCTCGGTGAACTCACCGGACTCCAGGGCCCGCTGGTAGATGCGGTACGGCGCCTGGCCGCCGTCGGCCGGATCGGGGAACACGTCGTGGATGACGAGCGCCCCGCCCAGCGTCACCTTGGGCGCCCAGCCCTCGTAGTCGGCCTGCGCGGCCTCGTCGGTGTGCCCGCCGTCGATGAACACCATGCCCAGCAGGCCCCGCCACACCTGGGCCACCCGGTCGGACCGGCCCACGACGGCCACCACGTCGTCCTCCAGCCCGGCGGCGGCGATCGCGGCCCGGAACCGCGGCAGCGTGTCGATCCGCCCGGTGCCCGGGTCGACCAGCGAGGTGTCGTGGTACTCCCAGCCCTCCTGATGCTCCTCGGACCCGTGGTGGTGATCGACGGTGAGCACGGTCTGGCCGTATTGCCGGGCCGCGGCGGCCAGGTAGATGGTGGACTTCCCGCAGTAGGTGCCGATCTCCATGACCGGGCCGACCGGGGCGTAGGCCAGCGCGATCTCGTACAGGGCCTGCCCCTCGTCAGCCGGCATGAAGCCCGCGGCCGCCTCGGCCGCGCGGAGCAGGGCGGGATCCATCTGGGATTTGTCCTCCTGGGAGGTGTCCGTGTCCTCTTGCGGGGTGTCCTCTGGAGCGGCGGCCGCCGGTGGGGAGTCCACCTGTCCGAGGCCAGCCAGGGCGACGGCCAGACGCGAAGGGTCCGGTTGCGGAAGATCCAGCTGGGCGCGGCGCAGGCCGGTGATGCCCATGTTCAGCCGGGCCGCGGCCAGCCGGGCCAGCCCCTCCTTCAGTACCTCGGGCCGCTTGCAGAACGTGAACCGGACCTGGGTCCGGCCCGCTTCCTTGTCGTCGTAGAACACCACGCTGGGGATGGCCACCACCCCGGCCCGTTCCGGCAGCCCGGCGCAGAACTCGATCCCGTCGGTCTCCCCCAGCGGCGCGATGTCGGTGGTGACGAAGTACGTCCCGTCCGTGGGGTAGACCTCGAAGCCCAGCTCGGCCAGGCCGCCGCTGAGCAGGTCACGCTTCATCCTCAGGTCGTCCCGCAGGGCGGTGAAGTAGACGTCGGGCTGACCCAGCGCCTCCGCGATCGCGTACTGGAACGGCCCGCCGTTGACGTAGGTCAGGAACTGCTTGGCCGCCCGGACCGCGGCGACCAGTTCCGGCTTTCCGGTGACCCAGCCGATCTTCCAGCCGGTGAACGAGAACGTCTTGCCGCCCGAGCTGATCGACACCGTGCGCTCGGGCATCCCGGGCAGCGTGGCCAGCGGGACGTGCTCCCCGGTGTACACCAGGTGCTCGTACACCTCGTCCGTCACGACCAGCAGGTCATGCTCGACCGCGATCCGCGCGATGGCGGTCAGCTCCTCGCGGGTGAACACCGCGCCGGTCGGATTGTGGGGCGAGTTCAGCAGGATGGCCCGCGTCCGCGGCGTGACCGCAGCGGCCAAGGCGGCCAGGTCCGGGCGGAAGGCCGGTGGCCGCAGCGTGACCGGCACCCTGGTCCCGCCCGCCATCGCGATCGACGCCGCGTACGAGTCGTAGTAGGGCTCGAACGCGATGACCTCGTCGCCCGGCTCGACCAGGGCCAGCATGGCCGCGGCGATGGCTTCGGTCGCACCCGCGGTGACCAGCACCTCGGTGTCCGGGTCGTACTCCAGGCCGTAGAACCGGCGCTGGTGGTCCACGATGGCCCGGCGCAGCTCGGGGACACCGGGACCGGGTGGGTACTGGTTGCCCCGGCCCTGCAGCACCGCGTCCGCGGCGGCCTGGGCCACGGCCCGCGGCCCGTCGGTGTCGGGGAAGCCCTGACCCAGGTTGACCGAGCCGGTCCGCACGGCCAGCGCGGACATCTCGGCGAAGATCGTGGTGCCCATGCCGGTAAGGCGCTGGCTCAGCAGTGGTCTACGCACAGGCTTATGACATCATGCCCGGCGGGCTGGGGTGGCCCAGGTGGGCCGGCGGGTTAGGCGGGCCGGCAGGTTAGACGGGCCGGCGGCTTAGGCTGGGGGCATGCGAGTCGCGCTCTGCCAGATCCCGGTCAGCTCCCAGCCGTCGGTCAACCTGGACCGGGTCCGTGCCGCCCTGGCCGAGGCCGCCGCCGCCCACGCCGACCTGGCCGTGTTCCCCGAGGCGACCCAGATCCGGTTCGGCTGCGATCCCCGGCCGGTGGCCGCGCCGGTGGACGGCTCGTTCGGCGCTGACCTGGCCGCGGCCGCCGCGGACGCGGGTGTGGCGCTGGTCGCGGGCATCTTCACCCCGTCGCAGGACGGCCGGGTCTACAACACGGCGGTGCTGTTCGACCGGACCGGTGAGCTCGTCGCCGCCTATCGCAAGCTGCACCTGTTCGACGCGTTCGGGCAGCAGGAGTCGGCCCTGGTCGCGCCCGGAGACGAGGCCGTGGTGGCCAAGCTGGCCGGCCTCAGCGTCGGGCTGCAGATCTGCTACGACCTGCGCTTCCCCGAACTGACCCGTACGCTGACCAGCCGGGGCGCCGACCTGATCGTGATGCCGGCGGCCTGGGGTGCGGGCCTGTTCAAGGAAGAACACTGGATCACGCTGGCCCGCGCCCGGGCCATCGAGAACACCGTGTGGGTGGCGGCGGCGGGCCAGGTGCCCGACCCGGACGAGCCGCCCACCCGCGCGCCCACCGGCATCGGCCGCAGCGTGCTCATCGACCCGATGGGCACGGTCCGGCTCGACCTGGGCCCGTTCCCCGGGGTCGGCGTGGCCGAGGTGGACACCGGTTTCACCGCTCAGGTGCGCCGGTCGATCCCGAGCCTGGAGCACCGGCGCCCGGACGTCCTCGGCTGACCGGGACGGGCTCAGGCGGGCTCGGCTCGACCGCGCCGGGTGTCAGCAGGGCTCGGCTGACCGCGCCGGGTCGCGGGCCGGCCGCGCTCACCTGCGTCCCGTCCGGTGCCCAGATCCCGGACCGGCCCGCGGTCTGGTCGTAGCCGCCGCCGGTCGGCCCGGCGAAGCTGGCCAGCGCGACCCACAGGTGGTGGCCGGTGGAGATCCGCCGTCCCCGCTCGTTCTGCATCTCGGCCTCGTCGGGCGTCATGACCGTGCCGGCCAGATAGGCGTCGATACCGAGCGCGGCCGTGTCCGCGGCGTGCTGGGCCACGCCGGTCTCCCGGCAGACCGCCAGCCCCAGCCGCCATCCGTCGACGGTCAGCTTCGCGGGCGCGGGACCGGGGCTGAACCGGCGAGCTTCCTCCTCCCCCAGCCACATCTTCCGGTAAGCCACCGAGACCCCGCCGGAGTCGATGACCAGCACGCCGATGAACACCCGCGGGGCTCCATTTTTCTTGCTGTTATCAGATGCGGGGGCGCCGGTTGCTGGGACGCCGGTCACTGGGGCGTTGGCCGTGGATGCGCCGGTCACCGGAACGTTGGCCGTGGGCGAGCCTGTCACTGGGGCGCCGGCCAGGGCCACGGTGCCGGTGTCGGCGCAGGCGGCCACGATCGGCTGGAGCCGCTCGTCGCCGGGGTCGACCGGGGCGGCGTCCAGCTCGTACCCGGTCAGCGACAGCTCCGGGAACACCACCACGCGCGCCCCGGCCGCTTCCGGCGCGCGGATCGCCGCCGCGTGCGCCCGCGCGTTGGCCGCCACGTCGTGCGGCACACAGGATGGCTGGGCCACCGCGACCATCAGGGGTTCGCGCATTCGAGGTCCTCCGGGTCGGCATCACGCAGGTGCCGCCGCATCGAGGCCCGACAGCAGGCTAACCCCCGATCTGCTCTGAGCCGGGTGGCGGACATGCACTGACGCCGGGCGGCTAGCTGCGGATGGGGGAACGCCAGATGGTCGGGGTCTCGCTGACCGGCGACGCGGTGAAGCCGACGCCGGTCAGGGTGCTGCCGGAAACGGTGAGGGCGGTGATCTCCTGGATGCCCTGGCCGCTCAGGCCGGTGACCGAGGGAGCGTTGAGGTTCCAGGTCCGGCCGTCGGTGGAGGTCCAGATGACCACGTTCTGATGGCCGGCTGAGCCGGACGTGCCGACCGCGGTGAAGCCGCTGCCAGTGGCGGCGACCGCGTGCACGGCCGCGGTCCCGCCCGGGGACGGCAGCAGCGATTCGGTCCAGGTGATGCCGCCGTCCTTCGACACCGCCGCGAACGGGCCGGTCCGGCCGGCCGCAGTGGTGGCGGTGCCCGCGGCGACCAGCGTGCGGCCGTTGACCGTGACGTAGCTGAGCTGGGCCCGGACCGACGACGACGGCAGGCCCAGCGTCACCGTCCGCCAGGCCCGGCCGTTGATCGAGGTCCACGCGGCCGGATGCGAACCGGCCGAGCCAACGGCGGTGAACCCGCCCGCGTCGGCGGTGACGGCCAGCATCTGCCGGTTCGCGCCAACCTGGTCGAGGGCGCCCGGGACGGCATCGGTGGCCCGCTGCCACCCGGTCAGTCCGGTCGACCACCAGGCGGCGGCGAGCGTGCGGCCGCCGCTGACCTGCCGGCCGACGATTACGTAACCGGCCGGACCAGCGGCCACGGCCGAGGTGAACAACCCGGTTCCGGTGAACGGGCGGGCCGAGTCGGCCGACTGCCAGCTGCGGCCGACGGCCGACGTGACCACGACCGGATGCTGGGCCGCCCCGGCCTGCACGCCGCCGACCGCGACCCAGCCTCCGGCGCCGTGGGCCACTCCGGTCAGCTGGGCCAGCCCGGCCCGGTTCAGCACGTTCGCGGTGGCCCCGGTGCCGCGGAACCAGGTGGTGCCGGCGTCGGCCGAGAACCAGGTGGCCGGGAAGCCGTTCGCGCTGCCCGCCGCGACCTGGTTGCTGCCGTTGGCCATGATGCTGTTCACCGCGAGCTCCGGTTCGACCGCGCCCGGGATGGCAGCCAGGCTCACCGGTTTGACCTGCCCGGCGTGGTCCACGGTGAGCAGCGGCTGCTGGCCCTGCTCGGTGGCCGAGGATCCGGTGGCCACGACCGCGCCCCCGGCGGTGGTGGCCAGGCCCGCGATGGTGCCGGCGGCGGCGCTGGACAGGATCCCGGCGCTCTGCCAGGAGGCGCCGGTGGCGCTGGTGAACGCGAGCACCGCACCGCCGCCGGCCGCGGCGATCACTGCGCCGGCCGGCCCGCCGCCGACACTGCGAACGGTCAGCGCCGCATGGTCCGGCCCGGTAATGGTGGCGCCGACCTTCCAGGTCCGGCCGTCCGGCGAGGTGAAGGCGACCGCGGCGGCCCGGCCTTGGGCCTGACCGGGCCGGATGGCCACGAACGTGCTGCCCGCCACGGCCAGCCCGGCCACCGAGGTGGTGGCTCCGTGCCCGCCGGGAACGGTCACCGGTGACCATGTGGCGCCGCCGTCGGTGCTGCGCCACACCGCCGTGCTGTGGGTGGTCCCCTTGGAGGCGGTAGCCGCGATCAGGGTGACCGGCCCAGACGCCGCAGCCGCGGTGACCGGCCCCACCTGCGCGCCGGGAACGGTCAGCTTCAGCTGAGCTGCGGTGAGGCGCCGCCAGCTGGTGCCGGTGGCCGAGGTCCAGACGACCGGGGCGCCCGCGGCGGTGTGGCCGGCCGCGAGGAACCCGGTGGCCGTCCGGCGCAGCACGGTCACCTGGTCACCGGCCTGGACGGGGGTGATCCCGGAGGCCGACCGCAGCGTCCACGACGTGCCGATGGCGCTGGTCCACACGCTGTGCGGGCCGATCGCGACCCATCGGCCATCGCCGCCGGCGATCAGCGAGGCTGGGTGATCGGGGGCGGGCTGGCCGCCGCCGGAAGCCTGTTCGGCGGCGAGGCTCCAGGTCTGGCCACCGTCGCTGGACACGAAGAACTGCGCCCGGCCGATCCGGGCCCCGGTCTGCGAGCCGACCGCCACCACCCGGGTTCCGGAGCTGGCCGCCGCGGTCAGCACCTGATTGATGCCACGGCTCTGGTCGGCGGCATCAGCACTGAAGTCGTTGCTGGCCACGGTGGCAGGCGGAAAGCCGACGGACAACGTGGCCGGCGTCGGCCCAGGGCCGCCGGCGCCGCCGAACGCCGCGACCAGGGCGATGCCGATCACCACCATCGACACCATCGGCAGCGCGGCGCGCACCGCCCAGCGCTTGACCCCGGCCGCGGATAGCGGCGACGGCAACGGCCGGTCGCGGCCCTGGCCCCGGCTGGGCGGGCGGGTATGGTCCGGCGCAGCCCGGCGACCGCGGCGGTCCCGGTCGTCGCGGCCGTCCCGGTGGATCCGGCGGTCGTTGCGCGCGGGGGCGACGGGCTCGGCCTGGTCGGCCCGGGCGGCGGTGACCTCGGCCGGGTCGTCGATGACGTCACCGGGGGCAGGCGGCAGCGCGAGCGCCGGCCGCCGGTAGGGGTCGGTGGCGGCCTCGTCGAAGGCACGGCCGGTACCGGTGAACTCGAAGCCGGGCGGCCCCAGCGGTGAGGGCGGGCCGGGGTGCGCGCCCGGGGTGCGCGGAGGGGACGTTGGGATCGGCGGGGCCAGCGGGACGGGTGGGGCCGGTGGGGCGGACAAGCTGGCCGGGGTTTGCGGGAGGTACGGGGCTCGCGGGGCGTAAGGGTCCCGAGGTGCGTAGAGGGCTTGGGAAGTGGGAGGGGCTTGAGGCGCGTAGGGAGCCTGCGGCGCATAGGGAGCCTGATACGCGGAAGAAAACTCTGGCGCGTAGGGGCTTTGGGGCCCGGAAGGAGCCTGGGGCACGTAAGGGGCTTGAAGCCCGGGAGGAGCCTGGGACGCGAAGGGAGCCTGAGGCTCGGGAGGGGCCTGGGGCATATGGGGAGCCTGAGGCGCGTAGGGGGCCTGGGGTGCGTAGGGGGCCTGGGGCGCGTAGGGAGCCTGGGGCGCGGAGGAGGCCTGGGGCGCGTAGGGGGCCTGGGGCGCATAAGGGGCCGGGGCGTAGGGCCCTGGGAGCCCGGAAGGAGCGTGGGGCGGTAGGGCGCCGGCGGACCGGGGGCCGGATTCGCTGGCTGGGCCGCTGGGCTCGTGGCCGGACGGGCCGGGCTCGTCGGACCACAGGTCGGGGCCGATGTAGACCTGGCCCGCGAGCGTGGTCTCCGGGTCCAGGTCGAGATCCTGGTCGTCCAGCGCGCGCCGGGGCTGGACCGGCTCGGGGACCGGTTCGTAGCCGAACTCGTAGCCGGGCGGGCCGGCGGGATAGGCCGGTCCGGGCTCGTAGGCCGGGATGGGGCCGAACTCGTTGCCCGGGCCGGGGCTGTACTCGCGGCTTGGCCCGGGGCTGTACTCGGAGCCCGGACCGGCGACATAGCCCGGACCAGTCTGGTTGCCCGGAGCGGGCCCATGGCCGGGACCGGCGTCGTACTCGTAACCTGGGCCGGGATCGTAGTTGTAGATCGGCTCCGGGCCATGGCCCGGCTCGGGCCCATAGCCAAGCTCGGATCCGTAGACCGGTTCGGGAACGTGGACCGGCTCAGCGCTGTAACCCGGCTCGGACTCGTAGACCGGTTCGGGAACGTAGACCGGCTCCGGGCCATAGCCCGGCTCGGACTCGTAGCCCGGCTCGGACTCGTAGACCGGTCCGGGAACGTGGACCGGCTCAGCGCTGTAACCCGGCTCGGACTCGTAGACCGGTTCGGGAACGTAGACCGGCTCAGCGCTGTAACCGGGCTCGGGGCCATAGCCCGGCCCCGGGGCGTAGCCAGGCTCGGGTCCGTAGCCGGGCCCAGCGCCGTAACCGGCCCCTGCGTCGTAGCCCGGACCGGGGGCGTAGCCGGGGTCCGGGCGGTAGCGGTCGCCGGCCGGGCCGGGGACGTAGGAAGCGCGGCCGCGTTCGTAGCTGTAGAGCTCGGGCGGATCGTAGTGGACGTTGCCGGGCGGGGGCTCGGCCGCTTGGCCGCCACGGGAGACGTAGAGGTAGCCGGTGCCCAGGTCGGGCGGGGCGCCGTCCCCCTCCTGGTAGGGATAGCCGGAGCCACCCTCGTACGGAGGGGGGTAGCTCGCCTCCGGCACGTACGACGGGTAGGCGTAGCCCGGCTGGCCGCCGGCGGGCGGTTCATCGCCCAGGCCGTACGGAGCGGGTGCGGGGACACCAGCAAACCGGTCCGGCGGCCGGGGGGCGGGCACGTCCGGCCCGCGCCAGCTATCCGCTTCCCCGCTGCCGGGCCGGCGAATGCGCACGCGTCGGGGACGCTGCGGATCGTCATCCCAGGGGTTGCCGGTCGTACTCACCTTTTCCTCGAGGGGGCGGGGGAACCAAGCCCGGACATAACGGGGAAGGGCGGTCTATGTCCCCTACGCGGCGATCGTACCTCCCGGCACCTTGATCAAGCCGGGGATTACCGGCGACTCCCGTACCGTCAGCCACAGGTGACGGGGGCCACATTCACCAAGGTGAACCCTAAGATCTCTTCACTCCCCGGGGCCGGCGCGCACGGGTAACCTGGAGGCCTAGCCAGGATCGCATTCAAACTGCGGAAGTGGGCGATATCCGCCGTGTCTTCTGAGTCACCGCGTATCGGCGCGGATCTCAGCGAATCAGAGCCAACGCGCAGAGCCGACCAGCCAGACGGGCCACACGGGCCCGATCCGCAGCTGACCGCCTCTGACTTCGGCGCCAACCAATGGCTCG
This sequence comes from uncultured Actinomycetes bacterium, assembly GCA_963833835.1. Classification (GTDB taxonomy): domain Bacteria; phylum Actinomycetota; class Actinomycetes; order Streptosporangiales; family Streptosporangiaceae; genus Bog-532. The sequence goes on along the minus strand of CAWHZI010000016.1, from coordinate 334,588 downwards.
TAGATGAGCTGTACCAGCGTTACCTGGCGGACCCAGGCTCAGTGGACCAGGCGTGGTGGAGCTTCTTCTCCGACTACCGGTCCAGCGGCGGCAACGGCGATGACGCAACGGAAGCCGACAGCAACGGCAGCGCCACCACCGCGCCGCCCGTAGCCAACAGGACCAGCGGGTCAGCAAGCGCTACCGCGCCCGCCGAGGCCGGCCACACCAACGGGGCGGCCGCCCCGCAGGCTCCGGCGCCGCCCGCAGCGCCCCGCCCCGCGGCTCCCCCGGCTCCGTCGGCGGCCGCGCCTTCCCCGGCTACCCCGGCTACCCCGGCTAGCCCGGCCCCCGCGCCGGCCAAGCCCGCGGCGCCCCCGGCCGGAGGCCAGCGCAACCGGCTGCGCGGCGCGGCGGCTCGCACCGCGGTCAACATGGTCGGCAGCCTGGCCGTGCCCACCGCGACCAGCGTCCGGGACATCCCGGCCAAGCTGCTCATCGACAACCGCATCGTGATCAACAACCACCTCAAGCGTGGTCGCGGCGGCAAGGTCTCGTTCACCCACCTGATCGGCTACGCGGTGATCCGGGCGCTGGCTGTGATCCCGGCGATGAACGACTCGTTCGCCGAGGACGACGGCAAGCCCGTGCTGGTGCAGCCCGAGCACGTCAACCTGGGCCTGGCCATCGACGTGGCCAAGGACGACGGGTCGCGTCAGCTCCTGGTGCCCAACATCAAGGGCACCGAGGTCATGGACTTCCGGCAGTTCTGGACGGCGTACGAGGACGTGGTGCGCAAGGCCCGCACCGGCAAGCTGACCGTCGAGGACTTCGCCGGCACCACGATCAGCCTGACCAACCCGGGCACGATCGGCACCGAGCACTCCATCCCCCGGCTGATGACCGGCCAGGGCACGATCGTCGGGGTCGGCGCGATGGAGTACCCGGCCTCCTACCAGGGCGCTTCGGACGAGACGCTGTCCCGGCTGGCCGTCAGCCGCCAGGTCACGATGACCTCGACCTACGACCACCGGATCATCCAGGGCGCGCAGTCCGGTGAGTTCCTGCAGCGAATCCACCAGCTGCTGCTGGGCGACGACGGCTTCTTCGACGACATCTTCACCGCGCTGCAGATCCCGTACGAGCCGGTCCGCTGGGTCCGGGACATCTCCGCCGGGCACGAGGACGACATCACCAAGCCGGCCCGGGTGCAGGAGCTGATTCACGCCTACCGGGTGCGCGGCCATCTCATGGCCGACACCAACCCGCTGGAGTTCCCGCAGCGCAAGCACCCCGACCTGGACATCAACCAGCACGGGCTGACGCTGTGGGACCTGGAGCGGGAGTTCGCCACCGGCGGCTTCGGCGGCCAGCCGCTGATGAAGCTGCGCAAGATCCTCGGCGTGCTGCGCGACTCCTACTGCCGGACCGTCGGCGTGGAGTACATGCACATCCAGGAGCCCGACGAGCGGGCCTGGATCCAGGCCCGGATCGAGCGGCCGCACCAGCGCCCTGAGCACGACGAGCAGCTGAACATTCTGTCCCGGCTGAACGTGGCCGAGGCGTTTGAGATGTTCCTGCAGACCAAGTTCGTTGGTCAGCGCCGGTTCTCGCTGGAGGGCGCGGAGTCGCTGATCCCACTGCTGGACACGGTGCTGACCGAGGCGGCAGACGCGGGCCTGGACGAGTCCGTGCTGGCCATGTCCCACCGCGGCCGGCTCAACGTGCTGGCCAACATCGTGGGCAAGTCCTACGGGCAGATCTTCAACGAGTTCGAGGGCAACATGGACCCCCGCAGCACGCAGGGGTCGGGCGACGTCAAGTACCACCTGGGCGCCGAGGGCGTGTACCAGAGCCCGGAAGGCCCGCGGATCAAGACCACGCTGGTGGCCAACCCCAGCCATCTGGAGGCTGTGGACCCGGTCATGGAGGGCGTGGTCCGGGCCAAGCAAGACGTGCTCGACAAGGGCGGTGAGGGCGGGTTCACCGTGCTGCCGGTCATGATGCACGGCGACGCTGCGTTCGCCGGCCAGGGCGTGGTCGCGGAGACCCTGAACCTGTCCCAGCTGCGTGGTTACCGCACCGGCGGCACCGTGCACATCGTGGTCAACAACCAGCTCGGCTTCACCACCGGCCCGCAGTCGGGCCGGTCGAGCCAGTACGCCACCGACGTGGCCCGGATGATCCAGGCGCCGATCTTCCACGTGAACGGCGACGACCCGGAGGCCGTGGTCCGGGTCGGGCATCTGGCCTTCGAGTACCGGCAGGCGTTCCACAAGGACGTCGTGATCGACCTGGTCTGCTACCGGCGGCGCGGCCACAACGAGGCCGACAACCCCTCGTTCACCCAGCCGCTGATGTACGACCTGATCGAAGCCAAGCGGTCCACCCGCAAGCTCTACACCGAGTCGCTGATCGGCCGGGGCGACATCACGATGGAGGAGGCCGAGGCGGCGCTGCGGGACTACCAGCGGCAGCTGGAGCGGGCCTTCACCGAGACCCGCGAGGCGACCCAGAAGCCGCCCGAGCCGGGCGCGGTCCGCAAGCCGGAGCCGGAGGAGCGCCCGGTCAACCACACCGCGGTGCCCACGGCGATCAGCCTGGAGGTGGTCAAGCAGATCATCGAGACCCAGGTGACCCAGCCCGAGGGCTTCACGCCGCACCCGCGGCTGCAGCCCCAGCTGGCCCGGCGCTCGGACATGATCACCGAAGACACCATCGACTGGGCCACCGGCGAGCTGCTGGCGTTCGGCGGCCTGCTGCTGGACAGCCATCCGGTCCGCCTGGTCGGGCAGGACAGCCGCCGCGGCACGTTCGGCCAGCGGCACGCGGTCGTGGTCGACCGGCACAACGGCAACGAGTACACCCCGCTGAAGCAGTTCGACCACGGGTCATGCAAGTTCTACGTCTACGACTCGCTGCTGTCCGAGTTCGCCGCGATGGGCTTCGAGTACGGCTACTCGGTGGCCCGGCCGGACGCCCTGGTGGCCTGGGAGGCCCAGTTCGGCGACTTCTTCAACGGGGCCCAGTCGATCATCGACGAGTTCATCAGCGCGGGCGAGCAGAAGTGGGGCCAGCACTCCGGCGTGGTCCTGCTGCTGCCACACGGCTTCGAGGGCCAGGGCCCGGACCACTCCTCGGCCCGGGTCGAACGGTTCCTGTCCATGTGTGCCCAGGACAACATGACCGTGGCCATACCCACCACCCCGGCCAACTACTTCCACCTGCTGCGCTGGCAGGGCCTGTCCGGGCGGAACAAGCCGCTCATCGTGTTCACGCCGAAGTCCATGCTCCGGCTCAAGGCGGCCACGTCGCCGACCTCGGCCTTCACCAGCGGTTCGTTCCAGCCGCTGATCGGCGAGCCGGACGACTTCGACACGAGCCAGGTCCGCAAGGTCGTCCTGTGCACCGGCAAGGTCTACTACGATCTGGCCGCGCAGCGGCGGGCCTCCGGCTCGGCCGCCGCCATCGTGCGGGTCGAGCGGCTCTACCCGCTGCCGCTGGATGAGCTCCGGACCGAGCTGGCCCGTTACCCGCAGGCCGAGCAGCTGGTCTGGGCCCAGGAGGAGCCGGCCAACATGGGCGCCTGGCCGCGGATGGCGCTGAAGCTGCCCGAACTGCTCGGGCGCAAGCTCGACCTGGTGTCGCTGCCGGCCAGTTCGGCTCCGGCTACCGGCTCGGCCAAGCAGCACGCGGCCACGCACAAGCAGCTGATCGAGGCGGCGCTGGCCTGATCACCGTGGGGCGGTCACCGGCCGCCCCACGGTGGGGCCAGGGCGCGGAGGACCATGTACTTCACCGACCAAGGCATCGAAGAGCTCGACGAACGGCGGGGCGAGGAGCAGGTCAGCCTGTCCTGGCTGGCCGCGCGGCTGCGGGACTTCGTGGACCTCAACCCGGAGTTCGACACCCCCGTCGACCGGCTGGCCCGCTGGCTGGCCCGGCTCGACGAGGACGACTGACCGCCCGCTGCCGGATCACGGCCCATCTTGACCGGCGGACTAGCCCGAGACAAGATATATCGTAAGTCTTAATAAGCTGGTCATGGGTGGGACAGGAGACAGCCAATGCCGCAGTGGACGGTCGACGCACCGACGCGCCTCGCCTTCGACGATGTGACGGCCCTTAGGGTCCGGGCCATCGCGGGCTCGGTCGCCGTCCTGGCCACCGGCGAGGCTCCCGCCCTGGACATCACCAGCATCAGCGGCCAGCCGCTCATCGTCAGTCACGACGACGGGGTGCTGACCATCAGCTACGAGGACCTGACCTGGGACGGCTTGCTGGAATGGCTCCGGCCCCGGGCCCACGCGGCCGAGATGACCGTCACCGTGCCCCGGGACTGCCCGGCGCAGGTGGGCGTGGTGGCCGCGACCGCGGTGGTGTCCGGGGTGACGGCGCGAACCTCGGTGCGCAGCCTCTCCGGCGCGATCACCCTGGACGGGCTGGGCGGCCGGGTCGAGGCCCACACGGTCTCGGGCGACGTTGAAGCACAGGACGTGAACGGGCAGGTCTCGTTCAACTCGGTGTCCGGCGACCTGACCCTGGCCGGCGGCTCACTCGACCGGCTGGAGGCCAAGTCCGTCAGCGGCAGCGTCACCGCCGACGTGCACCTGGGCCAGCCGGGCCAGGTCCGGGTGGCGACCGTGTCGTCCGACGTGGCCCTGCGGCTGCCCGCCCAGCCGGACGCCAAGGTCAGACTGCGGTCCACCTCCGGCCGCGTGGTCAGCGAGTTCGACTGCCTGCGCAGCACGCACGCCCCGGCCGCGCGCTCGGTGAACGGTACGCTGGGCGCCGGTTCCGGGCAGATCTCGGTCACGACGCTGTCCGGCCGGGTCACACTGCTCAAGCGTCCCGAACCCCCGTCGCCCACCCGCAGCGACGAACCAGCGAAAGGCGCAGAGACGAAGGGCGAGGCTCGATGAGTCCGGTTTTCCGGCACGGCAGGCTCCGGCTGTACCTGCTCCGCCTGCTCGATGAGGAGCCGCGGCACGGGTACGAGGTCATCCGGATGCTGCGCGACCAGTTCATGGGCGTGTATGCCCCCTCGCCCGGCACGATCTACCCCCGGCTGGCCCGGCTGGAAGAGGAGGGCCTGGTCACCCACGATGAGGTGGACGGCCGGAAGGTGTACCGCATCACCGACGCCGGCCGTCAGGAACTCCACGACCGCGAGGACGAGCTGGCCGAGCTGGAGCAGGAGCTGTCGGACTCCGTGCGCGACGTGGTGCGCGAAGTCAAGGAAGACGTCCGGGAGACGGTCCGCAGCCTGCGCGAGGAGCTGACCTGGGCCGCGCGGAACGCCCGCCCACCCGAGGGCGCCGACGAGGACGTACGGGACACGCGTCGCGGCCCGGCCGAGCAGTCCCGCGATCAGGCCCGCTGGAGCCGGGAGGACACCCGGGATCGGGTCCGGCAGGCCCGCGAGGAGGCCAAGGAGAACGCGCGCCGCCGCCGCGACGACGCCCGGGGATACGCTCGCGCCGAACGTGAGACCCCGCCGGCCGGCCGCGACCACGACTGGGGCAACTGGGCTGCGTGGGCTGACTGGCCCGGCCGCCGCGGCTTCCCGGGCAAGCCCGACATCCGCCTCCTGCACGACCTGGAGCACACGGTCAAGGACTTCGCCCGCGAGATGCGCCGCCTGGCCTGGCAGTCCAGCGCCGAAGCGGGCGAGGACGCCCTGACCGAGCTCCGCATCATCCTGGACGAGACCCTGGACCGCGTGCGCAGCGAGATCTTCGGCTCCGAGCACGCGCAGCCGGAAGCCCCGCCCAGCCCTGCGGCCGGCCCCACCGCCGTGGGCACCCCGGGCCCGGGCACGCCGGACGACGAGCCCGCGCCCAGCCCGGAGTCCGCGGCCGGCACCAGCCCGTCGGCCGGCGATCCGCCCAATGCCAGTCCGCGGGGGTAACCGGCCCCGTTAAGCCGCAGGGTCAGCGGCTGCTCGAGCCGCCGCAGCAGGCTTCGGCGGCCGGCCTGTCAGTCAACGGTGAAGACGATCTTGCCGAACTGCTCGCCCAGGGCCATCGCGGCGAAGCCTTCGCGGGCCTCGCGGAGCGGCAGGCGCATCCCGATCAGCGGGCGGGCGCCGGACTGCTCGCAGAACTCCAGCAGCCGGCCGAGCTCGGCCCGGGTGCCCATGGTCGAGCCCACCACCGACAGCTGCAGGAAGAAGATCCGCTGCAGCTCGGCCGGGGGCATGTGCCCGCTGGTGGCCCCGCAGATGACGATCCGGCCGCCGGGCTTGAGCGAGCGGACCGAGTGGCCCCAGGTCGCGTCGCCGACCGATTCCATCACCACGTCGACGCGCTCGGGCAGCCGGGCGCCGGTCTCGAAGGCCTGGTCGGCACCCAGCTCCACCGCCCGCTGGCGCTTTTCCTCGCTGCGGCTGGTGACCCAGATGCGGAAACCCGCCGCGCGGCCCAGCGTGACCAGCGCGGTGGCCACACCGCCGCCCGCCCCCTGGACCAGGATGGTCGAACCGGGCTGCACGCCGGACTTGGTGAACAGCATCCGGTAGGCGGTCAGGTACGCGGTGGGCAGGCAGGCCGCCTCTTCGAACGTCAGCGCGTCCGGCTTGGGCAGCACGTTGCGGCGCGGCACCGTGACCTTCTGCGCGAACGTCCCGTCGTACCTCTCGGACAGCAGGCTGCGCCGCGGGTCCAGGGTCTCGTCCCCGCCGCCGGCGTCTGGGTTGCCGATGACCGAGTGCACCACGACCTCGTTGCCGTCTTCGTCGATGCCGGCCGCGTCGCAGCCGAGCACCATGGGCAGCTGATCGGCCTTGATGCCGACCCCGCGCAGCGTGAACAGGTCATGGTGGTTCAGCGCGGCGGCCCGCACATCCACCGTGATCCAGCCGTCCGGCACCTTGGGGTCAGGCCGCTCCCCCAGCTCCAGCCCATGCAGGGGGTCTTCCTGGTCGATGCGCACCGCAGAGACAGCAAACATGGGTTAAACAGTATCTTCCGGGGTGACGACCGCCTGTGCCCCCTAGGACTCTGCCCGAAGGCACAGGCGGGACGGATTAAACCCGGGCCACTCCTTCGGTACGGGCCTGCTGGGCCACGGCGGCGGCCACGGCGGGAGCGACCCGGGGGTCGAAGGGGCCGGGGATCACGTAGTCGGGGGCCAGATCGGTGGTCACGAGTGAGGCGATGGCGTGCGCGGCGGCCAGCTTCATGCCTTCGGTGATCTGGGCCGCGCGGACGTCCAGGGCACCGCGGAACACGCCCGGGAAGGCCAGCACGTTGTTGATCTGGTTGGGGAAGTCGCTGCGGCCGGTGGCCACCACCCGGGCGTGCGCCCGGGCCACGTCCGGGTGGATCTCCGGGTTCGGGTTGGACAGCGCGAACACGATGGCCTCTGGGGCCATCGTGGCGATGGCCGACTCGGCCACGGTGGCGCCGGACAGGCCGATGAACACGTCGGCGCCGCGCAGCGCGGCCTCGGTGGAGCCGGTCAGCCCGGCGGTGTTGGTGATCTCGGCCAGCTCGGCCTTGACCGGGTTCAGGCCATCGCGGCCCCGGTAGACCAGGCCCTTGCTGTCGGACACCGCGACGTCACCGATGCCCGCGCGGAGCAGGATCTTCGCCACCGCGATGCCGGACGCGCCGGCCCCGGCCACCACGGCGCGCAGGTCGCTCAGCTCCCGGCCGGTGAGCCGGGCCGCGTTGCGCAGCGCGGCCAGCGTCACGATCGCGGTGCCGTGCTGGTCGTCGTGGAACACCGGGATGTCCAGCCGCTGGCGCAGCCGGTCCTCCACCTCGAAGCAGCGCGGCGCCGAGATGTCCTCCAGGTTGATGCCGCCGAAGCTCGGGGCCAGCGCGGCCACGGTCTCCACCAGCTCGTCGACGTCCGTGCAGGCCAGGCAGATCGGCACAGCGTCGACGCCGCCGAAGTTCTTGAACAGCAGCGCCTTGCCCTCCATGACCGGCATCGCGGCCGCGGGCCCGATGTCACCCAGGCCGAGCACGGCGGTGCCATCGGAGACGACGGCCACGGTGTTGGCCACCCAGGTGTAGGCGTGGGCCAGCTCAGGCTGGTCGGCGATGGCGGTGCAGACCCGGGCCACGCCGGGCGTGTAGGCCATGGAGAGGTCAGCCGGGCCGGCGACCGGCACGGACGAGGTGATTTCGATCTTGCCGCCGCGGTGCATCTGGAAGACCGGGTCGGTGGCGTACTGAGAATCGGTGGCGTACGGGTATTCAGACATGGTTAACCCCAAGGCAGGAACGAGCAGGATTTCCGGTCGTCGGCCAGCTTCGGGCGGTCAAGGTACGCCGTCGCCGAGCGGCCATGGTCGGATCGTCCGGGGGTCACCCGTACCGCCATTGTGCCACACCCCGGAGCCGGGGCCGTGCTCGCCGGCCGGCGGGGGTGATCCTGAGGTGGCAGGCAAACGGCCGGACCGCCTGATTCCCTGGGGCCGCGTTTCCGCTACTTCGTCCAGATATACGCGGCCGCGACCGCGACATTGTTGAAATGCGACGGACATCGGTCTGTAATCACAAGTGGGTAGTTCCGATACAGGCAGACGCAGAGAGGCGAAGATCGGGCCCGGAGTATACGGAGCGTTCACGGGGGGCACGGAAATGTGATGCGCGTTATCGAAACGACGCCGATAGGCCACTTCTCAGATATAGACCGCGTCTCTACGATGTTCTCACTCAGCGCATACGCATCGCTCACCTGCACAACGCGCGATCCGACACGCGGGTGACAACCGCCCTGCGGGGCATGACCAAGAGGATCGAGTATGGCTAGTAATACGGAGACCGCCACCACGGCGGTCGCTCCGGTTGACACTGGGCTGAAACGTGATATGGGCTTCATCGGCGCCGCTTGGGCGTCGGAAACCTCGATCATCGGTTCCGGATGGCTGTTCGGAGCGCTCTACGCTGCCCAGGCCGTAGGCGGAGCCGCCATCCTGGACTGGGTCATCGCCGGCGTCGTGGTCATGGTTCTGGCCCTGGTGCACGCTGAGCTGGGGGCAATGTACCCAGTCTCGGGCGGCACGGCCCGGTTCCCGCACTTCGCCTTCGGCAGCGGGGCCGGTATCGGCTTCGGGTTCTTCTCCTACCTGCAGGCCGTGACGATCGCGCCGATCGAGTGCTTCGCGGTCATGGAGTACGGGTCGCACTTCATACCCGCCCTCTACAACTCCAACACGAGCAACGTGACCGGGTGGGGCTTCGTCGTCACCATCGTGCTGATGGCCATCTTCGTGGCGGTCAACTTCCTGGCCATGCGGATCTTCTCGAGGGTCAACAGCGCACTGACCTGGTGGAAGATCGCCGTTCCGGTGCTGGCCATCATCGTGCTGCTGTTCAAGTTCCACGGCGGCAACTTCACCGCCGGCGGCCAGGGGTTCATGCCGGGCGGGGCGCACGCCCTGTTCGCCGCACTGCCCGCGGCGGGCATCGTGTTCGCCTACTCCGGGTTCGAGCAGGCCGACCAGCTCGCGGGTGAAATCAAGGACCCGCAGCGCAACCTGCCCCGGGCCATCATCCTGGCCGTCACCGTCGGCATCATCATCTACTGTCTGCTGCAGCTGGCGTTCATCGGCGCGATGCCGCCCAGCCTGCTCACCCACGGCTTCGCCGGCATCAGCAACAAGGACATCCTGTCCGGGCCGTTCGCGGGGCTGGCCGGCGTGGTCGGCCTGGCCTGGCTGGCGTTCATCCTGCGGGTCGACGCCTTCATCTCCCCGTTCGGCACCGGCCTGATCTACACCACCGGCACCTCGCGGGTCAGCTACGGCCTGGGCCGGAACCGGTACTTCCCGCCGGTCTTCACCAAGACCGACAAGCGGGGTATCCCGTGGGTCGGCCTGTTCGCGGCGTTCATCATCGGGCTGTTCTTCCTGCTGCCGTTCCCGAGCTGGCACTCCCTGGTCGGCCTGATCACCGGGGCCAGCGTGCTGATGTACTCGGGCGCACCGCTGTCGCTGGGCGCGTTCCGCCGCCAGGTGCCCGAGGCCGAACGTCCGTACCGGCTGCCTGCGGCGGCGATCCTGTGCCCGTTCGCGTTCATCGTGGGCAACCTGCTGATCTACTGGTCAGGCTTCGAAGTCATCTGGAAGCTCGGCATCGTGCTGATCATCGGCTACGTCATCATCGGCGTCCTGATGGCGTTCGACAAGCAGCGGCCGCCGATTCAGTGGAGGTCGGCCATCTGGCTGCCGGTGTGGCTGATCGGCCTGGGCATCATCTCCTGGCAGGGTCAGTTCAGCGGGGCGGCGTCGTCCGACAAGCACCCGCAGCCGCCGACCATCACCATGAACATTCCGTTCTGGTGGGACATCGTCGCGGTGGCCGGGCTCAGCCTGATCATCTACTACTGGGCCATGTACAGCAGGCTGCCCCGGGAGGAGATGCTGGAACTGGTCAGCGCCCAGTCGGACGAGCCGGCCCCGCCGGGGCCGGAGCTCGTGGGCTGAGCAGAGCGCGTCCCAGTTCTGATCGGCGGAGGCCCCGCCCTGGTTCGCCAGGGCGGGGCCTCCGCTCATGTCCGAACCTGCTCGCGGGCCGGGCGCCGCAGCGGCCAGTAGCGGAACAGGACGCGGCCTTCGATCAGCTCGTCCGGCACCACGCCGAACCGGGCGCTGTCCACGGCACCGGCGGCTAGGTTGGCCGATTCCAGCCACCAGCCGCCGTCCTGGCGCCGCGCAGCGCGCTTCACGATGAGCAGGGTCGGCCGCCCGGGATGGCGGGCCAGCACGATCTGGCCGGGGCGGACCCGGCGGGTGCGGCGGACCAGCAGCCAGTCGCCCGGCCACAGCACCGGTTCCATCGAGTGCTCGACGACGGCGATCCGGCGAAGCGGCGACTGCACGGAGGCCCTCCCGTGTCGGTTCAGGCGATCGGGGTAGTGTCGGATCTGGAATTCCGGTGATCAAACACTACGGAAGGTGGATCGATGAGGCTGCTCACACGCCTGCTCGAACCAAAGGCCGTCGCCTATGCGCACTGCGACCTGCCCTGCGGGGTCTACGACCCGGCCCAGGCCCGGATCGAGGCTGAATCGATCAAGGCCATCGACGAGAAGTACCAGGCGAACTCGGACCCCGAGTTCCGTACCCGGGCGCTGATCATCAAGGAGCAGCGCTCCGAGCTGGTCAAGCACCACCTGTGGGTGCTGTGGACCGACTACTTCAAGCCGCCGCACTTCGAGAAGTACCCGCAGCTGAACACCCTGTTCAACGAGGCCACCAAGCTGGCGGGCGGTGGCGGCGGGACCAAGTCCAGCGCCGACCCGGCTGTGGCCGACCAGCTGCTGGCGAAGATTGACGAGATCAACAAGATCTTCTGGGAGACCAAGCAGGGCTGACCTGCTTGGCAGTCACATCGCCGACGCACCCGTAGGAGGGGCCGCGACAATGTCGCGGCCCCTCGCGGTATTTCCGGGACCGCGAACACGCGGTACTTTCAAGTGAGAGCTCACGCCAGCCTGACCCATCCCGGCCCTGCGGGAAGGACAGCGGTGCAGTGACCGGGCGCGGATGCCCGGTACCCCGGGGCAACGCGGCCCCACCCCCGGTAACCACGTGAGATCATACGATCGCCGCCGCGCGGCAATACCGGGAACCCCGAGCCGGGGCGCTAAATTGCAGGGAGCCATCCGGCCGGGCGGGCGACCGCGGTCCGGCCAGCGACCGGAGCGAGCCGGCCGGAGCCACCGGCCTGAAGGAGAGACGTGACCGAAGAGACCGCAGCGAGGCAGGCCGCTCAGCAGGGCGCCGGGCCAAGTCCTGGCGCGGTGGCGGCCGACCGCGAGGCCCGTGACCGCGTCCGCGTGAGCATGCCGGCCGAAGGGGCCTACCTGTCCGTGCTGCGCACGGCGACCGCCGGCCTGGCGGCGCGGCTCGACTTCACCCTGGACGAGATCGAGGACCTGCGCATCGCGGTCGACGAGGCCTGCGCCATGCTGCTCAGTCAGGCCATCCCGGGCACCAGCCTGGAATGCGACTTCGAGCTCGGCGCCGACTCGATGACGATCACGGTGCTGGTGGTCGCGGCCCAGCCGCAAACCCCGGCCCGGGACACGTTCGCCTGGACCGTACTCTCCGCGCTGGCGGGCGACGTCGACGCCAAGCTCGAACCGGACGATCGCGTGGCCATCGTGCTGCGCAAGCGCCGCGGGGCGTCGGGGTCCTGATGGCCGACTTCGAAGTCCGCGTCCCTGGTAACGACGTCCAGGTGAGCGACGAATACGACGCACGGCCGGCCGAAGAGGCGCCCGCGGCGGTCAGCGCGAGCTCGCGCGACGACCGCTCCGTCCCCGACCGGGCCCGGGCCCGTGAGCTGTTCGAGCGGCTGGCCGCGATGCCCCCGGGCAGTCCCGAGCGGGAGCAGCTCCGCGGGGTGCTGGTCGAGATGCACCTGCCCCTGGTCGAGTACCTGGCCCGGCGGTTCCGCAACCGCGGTGAGTGGCTGGACGACCTGACTCAGGTGGCCACCATCGGCCTGATCAAGTCGATCGACCGCTTCGATCTGGAGCGCGGCGTGGAGTTCTCCACCTACGCCACGCCGACGATCGTGGGCGAGATCAAGCGGCACTTCCGCGACAAGGGCTGGGCCGTGCGCGTGCCGCGGCGGCTCCAGGAGCTCAAGCTGTCGCTGACCAAGGCCATCGGCGAACTCGCCCAGCGCGAGGGCCGGGCGCCCACCGTCAGCGAGCTGGCCGCGCACCTGCAGATGAGCGAGGAAGAGGTGCTGGAGGGCCTGGAGTCGGCCAACGCCTACTCCACGGTCTCCCTGGACGCCCCCGACTCGGGCGACGAGGACGCTCCCGCCGTGGCCGACTCCCTCGGCATCGTCGACGAAGCCCTGGAAGGCGTCGAATACCGGGAGTCGCTCAAGCCGCTGCTGGAACGGCTGCCACCGCGCGAGAAGAAGATCCTCCTGCTGAGGTTCTTCGGCAACCTGACCCAGTCCCAGATCGCGGCCGAGCTGGGCATCTCCCAGATGCACGTCTCCCGCCTGCTGGCCCGCACGCTGACCCAGCTCCGCGATGGTCTGACCAACGAGGAGTAGCAAGCGCCGAGAACGCCGCCCGGGGATCCATTCCACCGGGCGGCGTTCTCGCATTAACGGCGGCGGGCAGCGGCTTTCTTGCGGGCGGCTGGGGGCACTGGGGCGGGCTTGGGCTGGGCGGGTAGCTCGTCTTCGCGTTCGGCCAGGCCCAGTCGGCTCAGGGTCTGCCAGCTGGGGGGCAGGCAGATGCCGAGGAAGCCGATGATCGCGACCAGCAGCGCGGGCAGGCCGTAGGCCAGGTGGTGACCCTCCAGCAGGTAGATGCCGGTGGTGCCGACGAACAGCTGGGTGAACAGGGCCGGAGTCCGGCTCCACAGGCTGGCCCGGTAGAGGCCGAAGGCGACGAAGGCCACGGCGATCGTGGCCAGGTAGGCCAGGACGGTCAGCGCAATGCCGCTGTTCTGGTGGTAGGAGTGCCCGGAAACGGCATCCACCGTGGTCACCACGGCCGCCACCAGCAGGCCAGCTGCCTCCAGGACCTGAGCCGCCACGGCCAGTAGCAACGTCCACGGACGTGGTCGCATGTGTCGCACCTTTCTGCCCAGGACTAGCCTATGCGCGTGCGCACGCTGCTGATCGTCAATCCCCGGGCGACGACGACGACCAAGCCCGTCCGCGACAAGATCGTGCGCACGCTGGCCGCGCGGGCCGACATCGAGGTGGTCGAAACGCGGCACCGCGGCGACGCCCGTGAGATCGCCGCCCGCGCCGTGGCCGAGGGCTGGGACGCGCTGCTGGTGCTGAGCGGGGACGGGACGATCAACGAAGCGGTCAACGGGCTGATGGACAAGGCGTCGATCCGGGCCGGCCAGGCTGCCGCCGACCCTGCGACCTCGGCCGACCAGTTGCCCGCGCTGGGCGCGTTGCCGGGCGGGAACGCCAACGTGTTCACCCGGGACCTGGGAGTCCCGCCGGACCCGCTGGCCGCGGTGGAGCTGATCGCGGCCCGGCTGACGGCCGGCACCACCCGGACCATCGGGCTCGGCCTGGCCGGGGACCGCTACTTCACGTTCAACGCCGGCCTGGGCTGGGACGCCGAGGTCATCCACGCAGTCGAGGAGCGGCGGGCCCAGGGCCGCCCGGCCTCCAACGGCCTGTATATGCGCACCGCGCTGCATGAGTTCCGGCGGGCTGACCGGCGGCACCCCAACCTGACCGTGCGCGCGGCAGACGGCACCCGTATCGGCCCGGTCGGCCTGGCCCTTATCGCTAACACCACGCCGTGGACTTATGTCGGCCGGCACCCGGTGAGCGCCACCCCGCACGCGTCCTTCGATTTGGGGCTGGATGCATTCCTGCTGCGGCGGTTGCGTACCATTCCTACTCTGAACACACTGCGGCAGATGATCATGCGGCCAGAACGGCCGGTGATCGGGAAATACGCTTTTGCCCTGCACGACCAGGTGGAGATCACGGTCCAGGCCCAGGAAGCGGTCGCGCTGCAGGTGGACGGGGATTACGTGGGTGATCGGGAGTCGGTTACATTTCGCTGCGTCCCGGATGCGATACGTGTCATCGCGTGATTACCCAGAACCGTTGGACTTTGTTAATACAGATGTTGAATTGTGATTTACGTCACATTCAAAATGACGAAGATCACGGTTGCGCCCTCTTGCGTTTGCAACGGCACGCTTGAGAAGCTTTAAACGATGCCGGGCGGAAGCCCACTTCCCGCGTGCGGTCTGCGAGGAGCAGGTTTCCCGGTCCCAAGCGTGTCCGGGCTGTGACGCAGCTCCGGGTTGGTGGCCGACTGGCACCGCATTGATACGGGGAAATAACTGCTTTCTCCCGATATACAACTTAGCTCGTGAAATCATTCACAAGCTCTGAGAAGTGGGCGCGCGAGGATCAGCAGTCCCCCGCGTGACCGACTTGCCCGAAGGAGTGACTCATGGACTGGCGCCATGACGCCGGGTGCCGTGACGTGGACCCTGAATTGTTCTTCCCGATCGGAAACACTGGTCCCGCGCTACTTCAGATCGACGAGGCCAAGCGCGTCTGTCATCGTTGTCCGGTTATGGAACCGTGTCTGCACTGGGCCATCGAGTCCGGCCAGGACTCCGGGGTCTGGGGCGGACTGAGCGAGGACGAGCGGCGGGCCGTGAAGCGGCGCGCGCTGCGGCTGCGTACCCGGACGCACGTCTGATCCGGACGCCTTCTGCGGCTGCTCCACCCGGCCAGCACGGACCACGCCGTACTGGCCGTCTCGCCATCATCCCCGCTCACCCGTGGGCCCACTCTGGGGTCCATGCGGCGGCGTTCCCGTGGTCCGGCCGGGTGCGGGCCAGATGCCTGCGCAGGGCCCGGAGGGCGGGATGTGCGTTGCCGGCCCGCCAGATCAGTGAGTGCGGATAGACCGGCACCGGGTCCCGCAGCGAGATCCGGCGCAGGTCGAACCGGGCGGGCCAGACCAGGTGGGTCTGCTCCCCCACCAGCGTGGCCAGCTCGGCCGACCCGGCGATCACGTCCAGCAGGGGTTCGGTGCCGAAGTCGGGGCCGGTGACGTCGATGCTGAGCCCGAACGCGGCGGCCAGATCGTCGTAGAACGCGGTCCATTCGGTGCCGGGGTCGAGGGTAGGCATCCAGATCCGGTGCCCGGCAAGCTGGGCGGTCGTCATCGTGCCCGCGCCGGCCAGGGCATGGCGCGGCCCGGTGAGCAGCTGGACGGGCTCGTCGAAGACCCGGGCCGTCTCGATGCCGTCGGGTACCGGCCGGGCCGTCTGGGCCTCCAGGGCGGCGGCACCGGTGACGGCGCGGAACGACGCGTCGATGGCGTCGGTTTGCAGCGCCTCGATCGCGGCGCGGGCGTCGAACAGGCGCACCACTTCCAGCGGGGTCCGCGGATGGGCCCGGTGGAACTCGCGCAGCAGGTGGGCCGGGGCGAGCCGGGTGCCGATCACGTCGACCCGCAGCGCGCGGCGGCCCGGCCGCACCGAGGCGGCGGCCCGTTCCCCGGCCCGCAGCAGGTCCCGGGCGGGTGTCAAAAAGGCCTGGCCAGCGGGAGTGAGGCGGACGCCCCGGGGGGTCCGGGTGAACAGCGCCACCCCGAGGTCTTTCTCCAGCGCGGCCACCCGCTTGGAGGTGGCCTGCTGGGAGACGGCCAGTGCCGCGGCGGCCGCGGAGAACTGGCCCGCGTCGGCGACCGCGACGAAGGTGCGCACGGCGTCCAGGTCCATAGCGGCCGACCCTAGCGGCACAACCGCCGGTTGTGGCGCGCCGGCGGCCCGATTGTTGGATTCTGCCGCCCGGTTCCCGGTTGGATCGCAGGGATTGGTCCGGGCGGGAACGAGGGCAAGGGGCGGCGCGTGGCGATCCGGCGGTCGCTGGGGCGGCAGTTCGAATGGCTGTGGGCGGCCTACGCGGTCAGCTCGTTCGGTACCTGCTTCGCGTTTGGCGCGTTCCCCCTGATCGCGATCGTCGTGCTGCACGCGGGCCCGGTGCAGGTGTCGGCGCTGGCCGCGGTGGGCGCGGCGGTCGGGGCGGCGATCGCGGTGCCCCTCGGCCCGTGGGTGGAGTTCCGGCCCAAGCGGCGCGTGATGATGGCCATGGACCTGAGCCGGTTCGCGGCCATGATCAGCATCCCGCTGGCCTATGCGCTCGGCGGCCTGACCTTTGGCCAGCTGCTGGCGGTGTCGGTCATTTCCGGCGCGGCCGACATCACGTTCAAGGCGGCCAGCGGCGCGAGCCTTAAGGCCGTCGTGCGGCCCGCCGACCTGCTCACGGCCAACGCGCGGATGGAATCCACGACCTGGAGCAGCACCGTGCTCGGGCCGCCGCTGGGCGGGGCGGCCATCGGGCTGCTCGGCCCGGTGACGACCGTGATCGCGGATGCGGTCAGCTACCTGCTGTCGGCGCTGGGCATCCGGGCCATCGGCGGCGACGAGCCGCACCCCGTGCGGGCCGAGGGGGCGCGGACGCGGCCCGGTGACCTGCTGGACGGCTGGCGGTACATCCTCGGGCACCCGGGGCTGCGCCCGCTGCTGGCGAACGTGGTGCTGGTCAACGGGCTGATCATGGCGACCGAGCCGCTGCTGGCCGTGCTCATGCTGGGCCGGTTCGGCTTCCGGCCCTGGCAGTACGGCCTGGCCTTCGCGGTGCCGTGCCTGGGTGGGCTGGCCGGCTCCCGGGTGACGGGCCGGATCGTGGCCCGGTTCGGACGGCACCGGGTCCTGCTGACGGCCGGGACGCTGCGGGCGTGCTGGGTGGTGGGACTGCTGCTCATGCGCCCCGGTGTCACCGGGCTGGTGGTGGTCATGGTGGTGGAGCTGGGCCTGATCTTCTCCTGCAGCGTGTTCAACCCGGTGCTGGCCACCTACCGGCTGGAGCAGACCCCGCCGGACCGGGTGGCCCGGGTCCTGTCGGCCTGGTCGGTGAGCACCAGGGCCTCGATCGCGGCGCTGACCGCGCTGGGCGGCCTGCTGGCCGCGTTCGCCGGCCCGCTGGCCGCGATCGGGATCGCGGGCGGCCTGATGCTCGGTACTCCGCTGCTGCTCCCCCGGCGCGAGCACGCTCTCACCCTGGTCGAGCCGGACGGGCAGGAGGAGCTGACGGCGGCCTAGTCCCCGTCGACGGGGAGGTCGACCAGGGCCTGCGTACCGCCCTCCGGACGCGGGGTGATCTCCAGCTTGCCGCCCAGCTCGCCGACGACCAGGGTGCGCACGATCTGCAGGCCGAGAGAATCGGTCGATTCGGGATCGAAGTCGTCCGGCAGGCCCACGCCGTCGTCGGTGACGACCACGGTCAGCCGGTCCGGCACGCGCACCGCGCTGACCTCGACGCTGCCGGACGGCTTCGGCGCCGACTCGGACGCCGCAGCCTCGGGGTAGGCGAAGCCATGCTGCAGCGCGTTCTGCAGCAGCTCGGTCAGGACCAGGGCCAGTGGCATGGCGATGTAGGCCGGGAGCAGGCCGAACTTGCCGGTGAGCTTGGGGGCGACCCGGACCCCGGTCCCGGCCACCTCGGTCGCCATCATCACCACCCGGTCCGCCACCTCGTCGAAGGCGACGATCTCGTCCGGGGCGTGGGACAGGGTCTCGTGCACGATCGCGATCGAGCCGACCCGGCGGGTGGCATCCTCCAGTGCGGCCCGGGCCTCCGGGCCGTGCAGCCGCCGGGCCTGCAACCGGAGCAGGGCCGCGACCGTCTGCAGGTTGTTCTTGACCCGGTGGTGGATCTCCCGGATCGTGGCGTCCTTGGTCATCAGCTCGCGCTCGCGGCGGCGCAGCTCGGTAACGTCGCGGACCAGGATCAGCGCCCCGGTCCGGTCCCCGCCCACGATGAGCGGGATCGCGCGCAGCTGGACCACGGAGCCGTTGCCCTCGATCTCCGCGTCGCGCGGCGACCGGCCGCACGCGACCAGCATCAGCAACTCGTCCACCGGCTCGCCGGGGGCGGACAGCTTGCCCGTGAGCGGGCCCAGCTCGGCCCCGACCAGGTCGGTGGCCAGGCCCAGGCGGCGGAACGCGGACAGCGCGTTCGGGCTGGCGTAGGTGACCCGGCCCGCCCGGCCCAGGCGCAGCAGGCCGTCCCCGACCCGGGGCGAGCGGACGAGCTGGGCTTCCTCACCGAACGGGAACGTGCCCTCGGCCACCATCCGGGCCAGGTCGTCCGCGCCCTGCAGGTAGGTCAGCTCCAGCCGGCTGGGGGTACGGGCCGAGTTCAGGTTGGTGTTCCGCTCGATCACCGCGATGACCCGGCCCTCGCGGGTGACCGGGATGGTCTCGGCCCGCACCGGGACGCCGGTGGTCCAGTCCGGGTCGCTCTCGCGCCAGATCCGGCGCTCGTCCCGGGCCGTGTCCAGCAGCGGCTTGTCCTCCGGCGCGGCCAGCCGCCCGACCACGTCGTCCTGGAACGAGGTGGGGCCGGTGGTCGGCCGCATCTGGGCCAGCGCCATCCAGCCGCTGGCGTCGCGAAGCGGTGCCCACAAGATCAGGTCGGCGAACGACAGGTCCGCCAGCAGCTGCCAGTCCGACACCAGGGCGTGCAGGCACTCAAGGTCGGCGCGGGTCAGGCCGGTATGTCGTCTGGCCAGGTCAGTTAGGGAGGGCACATCACCATAATCTCATCCCGGCGGACGTCATTCCCGTCGCGTCCAGACCGCTCGGCCGCCACACTTTGCTCACCGGCCCGGATGGTAAGACGAACGGGTGGCAGGCGAATGGGGCGGGGGGCAGCAGTGAGCACGGAGACGACCGGCGGGCCGGAGGCGCTGGCGGTGCTGCGGGCCGCAGCGGCGCAGCGGGCAGCGGCCGGGCTGAGCCGGACGCTGATCCCCCGGGCGGCCGGCCACCATGGACCCGTTGACCTGGCCTCCAACGACTATCTGGGCCTGGCGGCTGACCCGCGGCTGGCCGAGGCGGCGGCGTCCGCGGCCCGGGACTGGGGCCCGGGGTCCACCGGTTCCCGGCTGGTGACCGGGACGACCGAGCTGCACCGACGGCTGGAGGCGGAACTGGCCTCCTTCACCGGGGCGCCGCAGGCACTGGTGTTCTCTTCGGGCTACCTGGCCAACCTGGCCGTGGTGACCGCGCTGGCCCAGGTCCTGGGTCACGGGGCCCAGGCCGGTGACGGGGTGCTGATCGTCAGCGACGCGGCCAACCACGCCTCGCTGATCGACGGCTGCCGGCTGGCCCGGGCGCAAGGAGCCCGGGTGGAAGTGACGCCGCACGCGGACCCGGCCGCGGTGGAGCGAGCGCTGGCCCGGCGGCCCGAACGGTACGCGCTGGTGGTCTCGGACACCGTCTTCT
The DNA here is from genome assembly GCA_963833835.1 of uncultured Actinomycetes bacterium. Lineage (GTDB taxonomy): Bacteria > Actinomycetota > Actinomycetes > Streptosporangiales > Streptosporangiaceae > Bog-532. The sequence continues at coordinate 314,826 of CAWHZI010000016.1, read as the reverse complement.
CCGTGGCCGGGGACCTGGCCCCGGTGCGCGACCTGCACCGCGTGGCCCGGGCGCACGGGGCGCTGCTGGTGCTGGACGAGGCGCACGCGTTCGGGGTGCTGGGGCCGGGCGGCCGCGGCGCCGCGGCGGCGGCCGGGATCGCGGCCGACCCGCACGTGATCCGCACGTTCACGCTGTCCAAGTCGCTCGCCAGCCAGGGCGGCGCGGTGACCGGCCCGGCCGAGGTCATCGGCACGCTGATCGATGCCGGGCGGCCGTTCATCTTCGACACCGGCCTGGCCCCGCCCAGTGCCGCGGCCGCGCTGGCCGCGCTGGCTATCCTGCGCGACCAGCCAGAGCTCGGCCAGCAGGCCCGGGACAACGCCAGGCGGCTGGCGGAGCTGGCCACCCGCCTGGGTTTCGAAGCCAGTGAACCGGCCGCTGCCGTAGTCCGTGTAGTGCTGGGCGAGTCCGCCGCAGCGGTCCAGGCCCGGGACATCTGCACTGGTCAAGGGGTGCGCGTGGGGTGCTTCCGGCCGCCGTCGGTACCGGCCGGTCAGGCCTGCCTGCGGCTGACCGCCCGGGCCAATCTCTCAGAAGTTCACCTGGCCTTGGCATTCCGTGCACTGGGTGCAGTGAGGGATCATGTCCGGATAACCGCTTGAGCGGGAAGGAAGAAGTGGCCATGACCGTCTCCCCCATTCCTGTCGCGCCGGAGCCACCGGAGGGCGCCAGCGTGCCAGCCGCACGCGGCGGGGGGAGCACGGCGGAGGAGTCGGGGCCCGGCACCGAGTCGGGGCCCAGCACGCTGCTGCGGCTGCCCAAGTACTACACGGTCAAGCGCCAGCTGCTGGACCTGATCGTCACCATGGTCCCGGGCAGCCCGGTACCGCCGGAACGGGAGCTGGCCCGCGACTACGGCACGTCACGAACCACGGTCCGGCAGGCCCTGGCCGAGCTGGTGGTGGAGGGCCGGCTGCTGCGCCGCCAGGGCAAGGGCACGTTCGTGGCCAAGCCGAAGGTGGCGCAGTCGCTCGAGCTGGCCAGCTACACCGAGGGCATGCGCGCACACGGCCTGCACCCGCAGACCCGGATCCTGGAGATCGGCTACATGGCGGCCGACGAGGACCTGGCCGCCCGGCTCGGCATCCGGTCCGGTGCCCGCACGCTGCGCATCCACCGGCTGCGGCTGGCCGACGGGGAGCCCATGTCGGTGGACACCTCCCACCTGCCGGCCCGGCGCTTCCCCGGCCTGCGCAAGCAGCTCAACCGGCACAGCTCGCTGTACGAGACGCTGTCCTCGGCCTACGGGGTCCGGCTGACCGAGGCGGAAGAGACCATCGAGACCGTGCTGGCCGACCCGCACAACGCGGACCTGCTCGCGGTGGACGTCGGCCTGCCGCTGCTGCTGCTGTCCCGGCACGCGGTCGACGTGACCGGCGAGACGGTGGAGTGGGCCCAGTCCTGGTACCGGGGTGACCGGTACAAGTTCGTCACCCGGCTGCGGCGGTTAGCCGAGTGAGCCTGCTGATCGTCAGCGGCACCGGCACGGGGGTGGGCAAGACCGTGACCACGGCCGCGGTGGCCGCTCTGGCCTGCGCTCGCGGCGAACGGGTGGCGGTGGTCAAGCCCGCCCAAACGGGTGAGCCGCCCGGTGAACTGCCCGGTGAGCCGGGCCGTGCGCCCGGCGACCTGGCCGTGGTGGCCGCGCTGTCCGGGCTGGACGACCTGCACGAGCTGGCCCGCTACCCCGATCCGCTCTCACCCGAGGCCGCGGCACGCACGGCGGGCCAGCCGCCGCTGGACCTGCGCCGGGCCGCGGACCACATCGCCGGGCTGGCGCAGGACCGGGATCTGGTCATCGTCGAGGGCGCGGGCGGCCTGCTGGTCCGGTACGACCCGGCCGGCTCGACCATCGCCGACCTGGCCGCCATGCTGGACGCCCCGGTGCTGGTGGTGGTGGCGGCCGGGCTGGGCACCCTGAACCACACCGCGCTGACCCTGGAGGCGCTGGCGGCCCGCAAGCTGGCCTGCGCCGGGGTGGTGGTGGGCAGCTGGCCGGCCGATCCCGGCCTGGCCGAACGGTGCAACCTGGACGACCTGCCCGCGCTGGCCGGCGGCCCGCTGGCCGGGATGCTGCCGGAAGGTCTCGGCGGGCTGAAGCCGGACCGGTTCCTGGCCGTAGCCCGGAGGTCGATGGCGCCGGTGTTCGGCGGAACTTACCACCGCTGACTATCAGCAATCAAGGTCTTGCCCAGCGTGCATCAACGGCGCAACATTGGCTTACCAGTGTGCCATGCGTCACACCGGCAAGGCGGCCGGCCAGCCACTGGGGGGATCAGCGGTGCCGCGGTCAGCGTGAGCCACCGCAACGGCCGGACGGTCGCGAGGCTCTCACGTTGAGAGGGAACGATGGTCCAGCCACAACGGCGGGCACTGCACCCGCGCAACGCGGTGATCGCGGGTGTCCTGCTCCTGGTCGCGGTGATCGGGGCGTTCTGGGTGCCGATCTACGCCCGCAGCGCGCCCAAGCTCGGTGACTTCCCGTTCTTCTACTGGTTCCAGCTCATCTGGATGCCGGTGGTCATGGTGCTCTGTTACCTGGCCTACCTGCTGCTGCGGACCCCGAGGACCGGGCGGGTCTCCGAGGGCCAGCGCCTTGACGAGTCAGGGGAGGCGCGATGAACCACGTCAACGCGGCCTCCCTGACCGTGGTGATCATCTTGTTCGTAGTGGTCACCGGGGTCGGCTTCGCCGCCGCACGCTGGCGCCGGGCCGAGGAGATGATGCACCTGGACGAGTGGGGGCTGGGCGGCCGCGGGTTCGGCACGTTCGTGACCTGGTTCCTGCTCGGCGGGGACCTGTACACCGCCTACACGTTCATCGCGGTCCCGGCGCTGGTCTTCGGGGTCGGCGCGGCCGGGTTCTACGCGCTGTCCTACACGATCATGGTGTTCCCGATCGTGCTGGTGTTCGCGCCGCGGCTGTGGTCGATCGCGCGGGTGCACGGCTACGTGACCCCGGCTGACTTCGTGAAGGGCCGGTACGGCTCGCGCGGGCTGAGCGTGGCCGTCGCGCTGACCGGGATCCTGGCCACCATGCCCTACATCGCGCTGCAGCTGGTCGGGATCCAGGCCGTGCTGACCGTGCTCGGCCTGGGCGGCACCGGCTCCAACGGCTTCGTCCGCGACCTGCCGCTGCTGATCGCGTTCGTAATCCTGGCCTTCTACACCTACATTTCCGGGCTGCGCGCCCCGGCGCTGATCGCGTTCGTCAAGGACGGGCTGGTCTACGTGATGGTCATCGTGGCCGTCATCTACATCCCGACCCGGCTGGGCGGCTGGGGCCACATCTTCAGCACGGCCAGCACCCACCTGGCTGCGACCAACCCCAAGACCAAGAAGCCGTTCGGGTCGCTGATCGTCATGCCCGCGGGCGAATGGGCCTACGCCACCCTGGCCCTGGGCTCGGCGCTGGCCCTGTTCATGTACCCGCACTCCATCACCGGCGTGTTCGCGGCCAAGCGGCGGGACGTGATCCGGCGCAACATGGCCATGTTGCCGCTGTACTCGCTGGTGCTGGGCTTCATCGCGCTGCTGGGCTACATGGCGCTGGCCACGCCCGCGGTCCGGGCCGGGGTCAAGGCGGCCGGCGGCAACGCCCAGCTGTCCGTGCCGCTGCTGTTCGAGAACATGTTCCCGAGCTGGTTCGCCGGGATCGGGTACTCGGCCATCGTGATCGGCGCGCTGGTGCCGGCCTCGATCATGTCGATCGCCGCGGCCAACCTGTTCACCAGGAACATCTACCGGGACATCTTCGCGCCCGGGGCCAGCCCGCGGCAGCAGACCCGGGTGGCCCAGTTCGTCTCGCTGATCGTGAAGGCCGGGGCGCTGGTGTTCGTGTTCGGGCTGAGCAAGCAGTTCTCGATCAACCTGCAGCTGCTGGGCGGGGTCTGGATCCTGCAGACGTTCCCGGCCATCGTGGCCGGGCTGTACACCCGCTGGTTCCATCGCTGGGCCCTGCTGATCGGCTGGGCCGCGGCCATGGTCTACGGCACCGTCCAGGTGTACCGGGTGCCGACCCCGGGGGTGCCCGGGTCGCACTGGGGCGGGTCCAGCGCGCCGGTGTTCGGGCACGTCATCTACATCGCCATCGCGGCCTTCGTGCTCAACGTGGTCGTCGCGGCCGTGCTGACGGTCGTGGCCCGGCTGCTGCACCTGCCCGAAGGCACGGACGAGACGCTGCCCCACCAGTACAGCGCCGACCCGGGGCCCGTCGTGCGCGAGCCGCCACCGCCGTCACCGCAGCAAGCGGGACGGGCGGGGCGGCCGGTAGCCTGGGCACCCCGCCCGTGAGTTAACTCGTTGGTAACATCGCGGGATGACTGATCAGGAGGCGGACCGGCGGCACGGCGGGGTACTGGCCCTCGAGGCGGCGCGGCGGTACGGCGTGACCCACCTGTTCACGCTGTCCGGCGGGCACGTGTTCCCGCTGTACGACGCGGCCACCCGCGCCGAGCCCGCGGTCCCGATCATCGACGTCCGGCACGAGCAGACCGCGGTGTTCGCGGCCGAGGCCACGGCCCGGCTGACCCGGTCCCCTGGCCTGGCCGTGGTCACCGCCGGTCCCGGCGTGACCAACAGCGTCAGCGCGGTCACCACCGCGCACTTCAACGGCGCGCCGGTGGTGGTGCTGGGAGGCCGGGCCCCGGACTACCGCTGGGGTGCGGGCAGCCTGCAGGAGATCGACCATCCGCCCCTGCTGGCCCCGGTGACCAAGCGCGCCTGGACCGAACACGCCACAGCGCAGCTGGCCGGATCGGTGGACGAGGCGTTCCGGCTGGCCGCCAGCCCGCACCGCGGCCCGGTGTTCCTGGACGTGTCGCTGGAGGCGCTGTACGACCAGGCCGCGCCGCCGGCCGCCGCGGCCGGCCCGGTGGCGATCCCGCCGTCCGGCGCCGCCCCGGACCCGGGCGTGGTCGGCGACATCGCCCGGCGGCTGGCCGAGGCGTCGCGGCCGGTCCTGGTGCTGGGATCCGACGTATGGCTGGACGGCGCCGAGGACGCGGCCCGGGCCTGCGCCGAAGCCTGGTCGCTGCCGGTCATCGCCAACGGGCAGGGCCGCGGCATCCTGCCCGCCGGGCATCCGCAGCTGGTCACCCGGGCGCGCTCGGTGGCCTTCCGGGAGACGGACCTGGTCGTGGTGGCCGGGACGCCGCTGGACTTCCGGCTCGGGTATGGCCAGTTCGGCGCCGGGAACCAGGAGGCCCCGGTGGTGCACGTGGTGGACAGCCCCGGGCAGATCGCCACCCACCGCCCGCTGGCGGCCGCGGCCGCCGGCGACCTGAGCGCGTTCTTCGCCGCGCTGGGCGTGGCCGGCGGGGGCGGGGAGACCGAGGCCCGGCAGGAATGGCTGACCCGGCTGCAGGGGACGGCCCGGGCCGCGATCGCGGCCGACGCGCCGCTGCTCGCCAGCGAGGCCACCCCGATCCACCCGATGCGGGTGTACGGGGAGCTGAACCGGGTGCTGGCCGACGACGCGGTGATCATCGGTGACGGCGGGGACTTCGTCTCGTTCGCGGGGCGGCTGGTGGAACCGGCCCGCCCCGGGCACTGGCTGGACCCGGGCCCGTTCGGCTGCCTGGGCACCGGTCTGGGCTACGCCATCGCGGCCCGGCTGGCCCGGCCCTCGTCGCAGGTCGTGCTGCTGCTCGGGGACGGCGCGGCCGGCTTCTCCCTGATGGACGTGGACACGCTGGTCCGGCACGGGCTGCCGGTCGTCATGGTGTGCGGCAACAACGGCGCCTGGGGGCTGGAGAAGCACCCGATGCGGGCGCTGTACGGCTACGACGTCGCCGCCGACCTGCAGCCCGGCTGCCGGTACGACGAGGTGGTGCGGGCACTGGGCGGGGCCGGTGAGCTGGTCACCGAGCCGGGCCAGATCGGCCCGGCGCTGGAGCGGGCGTTCGCGTCGGGGGTCCCCTACCTGGTCAACGTGGTCACCGACCCGGAGATCGCGTACCCGCGGTCGACGACGGGAGTGTGACCGATGGTTAGTCGATGACGGCGATCAGGTCGCCTTCCTGGATCACGTCACCTTCGGCCACGTTCAGCTTGGACAGGACGCCGGGATCCTCGGCCAGCACCGGGATCTCCATCTTCATCGATTCCAGGATGACCACGGTGTCGCCCGAGCCGATCTGCTGACCCTCGGCCGCGACCACCTTCCAGACGTTCGCGACCATCTCCGCTCTGATCTCCGCCACCCGAGCAGCATAGAGGAGGGCGGGGCCGGGACCGGTGCTACTGGCGGGCGATGACCCGGGCCAGCGCCTCCACCACCTCGGGGTCGTATTCGGCGCTGGTGTCCAGCCGCAGCCGGCCGACGACCGCCGTGGCCCGGCCCGGGTTGGCGGAGCTGCCCACCAGGTCATCGAAGGCGTTCACGGCCCGGATGATACGGCTGCTGAGCGGGGGCGCCACGGTGCCGACAGCGGCCGGGTCCCGGCACGGCTCGCTCTGGCGGCGGACGATCTCGGCCACGCTGTCCAGCATGCGGGCCTGCTCGATGACCTCGGCGCCCAGCTCCGCGATCTGGCGCTGGTCCTCCGGCGACACCAGCACGGTCGCCCCGCCCGGGATCGGGTCGGGCAGCGACAGCTGCCCGATGTCGTGGATCAGCGCCGCGTACTGGAGCTCCAGCAGCTGCTGCTCGGACAGGCCCAGTTCACGGCCGACCGCCACCGCCAGCCGGCTGACCCGGTCCGAGTGACCGGCCTCGACGTAGCCACCGATCTCGGTGACCTGGGCCAGCGCCCGGACGGTCTGCAGGTAGGTGGCCCTGATGCCGGCGTAGCGGCGAAACGCGACCTGGGTGACCAGGAGCGGGGCGATGAACACGGCCACCGCGACCAGTCCCATGGCCTCGGCGGCGAATACGATCAGCGTGGCGGACGAGCCGACCGCCACCCCGAGCGGACCCAGGACGCGCACCTCGTCGGTGAACGTGACCCACAGCCGGGCGCGCAGCACGCTGGCCCGGACGGCCGCCTCAAGCACCATGTTGACCAGCCAGGCCAGCGTGACCAGCACGGCCAGGACGGCGAACGCCGTCCACCAGTGCCGGATCACGGCCGGGGTGTCGGCCAGCGGCCGGAACACGAACGCGGCGAAGGCCACCGCGAGCAGGCGGGAGGCCATGCTGGCCCGCCGGGCCGGACGGCCCGCGGCCAGGTGCGGCAGCACCCCGAGCGTCATGCCGATCCCGGTCACCGCGACCACCTGCAGCGCCGACTGCCAGGCCGGCACCGGCCCGATCCGGATCAGCAGCGCGTAGGCCAGCGCGCAGGCCGTCCCGATCGGTGCCGCCTCCCGGTCCCCGGGCAGGTTGAGCCGGAGCAGCTCGCCCAGCGCGATCAGGGCCGCGAACGCCAGGGCCCACTTGACCGCGACCACGCCGGCCAGCAGCGTCTGCACCACCGCCACCGTGACCAGCAGACCGGCCGCCGCGGCCAGCAGCCGCGGTCCGGTGCCGGCTGGCCGCCGCGCGCGGGACCGCAGCCGCGAGCTCGTCACCCGGCTCTGCCCCCCGCTCACGCCGGCTCTGGCTAACGCCCACGCTGGTCCCGCACCTCAGCGGCTGCCCATGACGCGCAGCGGTGCAGCCGGATCGTCGTGGTCGTGCGCGGCCGCTTCGATCCGCTCACCCGGCGGCGGCACCGGCGTGTCCGGGGTCTGCCAGCCGTCCCGCTCGACCGCGGCCACCAGAGCATCGACGAAGGCCGGGTCGAACTGGGTCCCGGAGCAGTTGTGCAGTTCGGTGATCGCTTCGGCGATGGAGCGGGCACCACGGTAGGACCGGGTCGAGGTCATGCAGTCGAACGCGTCGGCCACCGCGAGCACCCGGGCGAACTCGGGGATCTCGTCGCCGGCCAGGCCCATCGGGTAGCCGCAGCCGTCGATCCGCTCGTGGTGGTGCATGATGCCGGCCAGCGCCTCGTCCAGGAAACCGATCTCCTTGATGATCTCCAGGCCGCGCATCGGGTGCAGCTGGATCGCGGCGTACTCTTCCTCGGTCAGCTTGCCGGTCTTCTGCAGCACCTTGGTCGGCACGCCGAGCTTGCCCACGTCGTGCAGCATGCCCGCGTACCTGATCGCCTCCACCCGCTCGGGCCGCATCCCGATCGCGCGGGCGATCATCACCGAGCCGCGGGAGACCCGCTCGCTGTGGCCGCGGGTGTAGAAGTCCTTGGTCTCAACCGCCTGGCAGAGCACCCGGAGTGTGGCCTCGTAGGCCCGCTGCTGGTTGGCAAACTGCGCGATGGCCCAGCGCGCCACGAACAGCGGGATCAGGACCAGGATGGCCGCGAACGCCCCGACCACGCTCCACAGCGCCGCGATCAGGAGGCCGAAGACGGCGTAACCGAGGTCCGGCAGCGACAGCCGCAGGTTCAGCAGGCGGCGGCCGCTCTCGCCCCCGCTGGTCAGCCACAGGACCACGCTGACCATGCCGTAGTTGGCCACGATGTGCGCGGCCGCAGCCCCGACGAACGGGCCGATGATCTGCGGGAACGAATTGTGCGGGGGGATGCCGACCACACCGCCCAAGGCGAGGTAAACCCGCCCGGCGGCGTACGCGCTGAGCGCGTACATCGCTCCGTTGAAGACCCGCTGAGCGGGCTTCAAGCCGCGCCGCAGGCTGAACGCGCTGACGAGGCCGACGATGGCCGCACCCCACGGGCCGACCAGAACCACCGAGGCGAGCGTGGCCGCGTAACCAGGGGACCAGGCCACCTGGCGCGGCAGAATCGCCGTTGGTGTGGACTCGCACACCAGGAACAGCACTGCGAGAACCGCCAGGCGGCTCCAGGCAACATCCCGGTGCGGGCCATACCCGGTGACGATCGCGGCCGCGATGACGATAACGCCGATATAAAGCCACGTCGCACGCGAGAGCCTGCTCAATTCCCCCCCTCACCGTGGCCGAACGATGCCGAACATCAGACCGGTCAGGGTAAGCCCCAGACAACTCCTAGCTGCACAACCGCGCCTCCTCCCACTCTCGGACCCGCACAGGCGGCGGCGGGTCAGCAACCGAGGGTGACCATCTAACGGCGCGAGCGTAGGCGCTCACCGCCGCAGAACGAAAAGCCAGCGTAACCCGACCCGGTGCATCCGCGTAGGCCCAAAGTTCATCGTGAGCGAATAGTACCTACCGGATCGCACGGTGTAATCAGATCGGTGTAATCAGATCGGCGTAGACCAGATCGGTTTGAGCAGATCAGTGTGATCAGATCAGTCGATGACTTCGATCTGCGCGCGGACTTCCTGGATACGGATGAGGATCTTAGCCCGCAGCTCGACCGGCGCCTGATCGCAGCAGTGCTTGCGGATCAGCTTCTTCACCGCGTCCTCGAGGCCGTACTCGCGCAGGCAGGGCCCGCACTCGTCCAGGTGCTGGCGAACCTTCGACTGGTCGGTGGTGTCGAGCTCACCGTCCAGGTACGCATAGATGCGATCCAGCACCTCGGTACACGGCGTCTCGTGGTGCTTCCCGCAGCTCATCGGGCTTCCTCCCCAGGCTCGCCATCCGCGGCGTCAGCCGCCGAGCCAGATCCAGACGCGGACCGGACCAGGCCACGGCCCGCGGCGTAGTCCTGGAGCATGTCGCGCAGCTGCCTGCGCCCCCGGTGCAGGCGCGACATCACCGTGCCGATCGGCGTTCCCATGATGTCGGCGATCTCCTTGTACGCGAAACCTTCCACGTCGGCCAAGTAGACCGCGATGCGGAACTCTTCCGGCAGGGCCTGCAGGGCCTGCTTGATGTCGGAGTCGGGCAGCCCCTCGAGCGCCTCGGCCTCGGCGGACTTCAGGCCGCTGGAGGTGTGCGAGGCGGCCCGGGCCAGCTGCCAGTCCTCCACCTCTTCGGCGCCGGAGCGCTGCGGCTCGCGCTGCCGCTTCCGGTAGGTGTTGATGAACGTGTTGGTCAGGATGCGGAACAGCCAGGCCTTCAGATTGGTGCCCGGCTGGAACTGGTGGAAGGAGGCGTACGCCTTGGCGAACGTCTCCTGCACGAGATCTTCGGCATCCGCTGGGTTGCGGGTCATCCGGAGCCCGGCGGAATACAGCTGATCCAAAAACGGCAGAACATCCTGTTCGAACCGTTCGTCACGCTGCTCAAGTGTCTCCGGGACGGGACCCACCTCCTCGGTATCCATCATGGCCGGCCTGTGAAAACCATATGGCCGGGAGGATACATGGCTGAGTGGTCCGGGGACCCCCCCGAGGCTGGCCATTCCGCCCATGGGCGGGGCCACCTGGGGAACGGGCACCGGCTGGATACCCAGGCTGAGGCCGGCGTGGTCCGCCGGAGGTGAGCCACAAGCTACTGGCATGTGCAGTGGAACACAGCGGCTGGCCAAGGCATTCCTGCCCGTCATTCCCGCACGGCGGGGATGAACTGGTCCGGGCGGGGAACATACTGAGAAAACCATGCGGCAGAGGCGGTAGCCGCAGCCACGGCAGGAGTTACGGTGAGGCCTTCGGCCAGCGCCGCGGCCGTCGACGATCCCGGGTCACTGTCGCCGTACTGGCGCTTTCACCAGGCGGTGGCCGAGGCGCAGCTCGCGTCCTGGCTGCCCCGCGAAGGCCGCCTGCTGGTGGACATCTCGGGACCGCGGGCGAAAGCGGCCCAGATCGCGTCCACAGCCGGCCACACCGTGCTGCGGGTGGCCAGCGCCGCGCCCCGGCCCGGCGGCCTGGTCGATGGCGTGCCACCGGACCTGATGCCGCCGGACCTGAACCTGCCGGACCTGGTGCTGCCGGCCGCGGTCCCGGCCAACGGGTCCCGGCCCGGCGACGTGGCGCTGGTCTCCTCCGACCCGGGGTCCCTGGCGTTCCTGGCCGACAGCTGCGCCGACGGCGTCATCGCCGAGGACCGCGCCCTGTCCATGCAGCTGGCCGCGGAGCACCTGATCGCCGACATCGCCCGGGTCCTGCGCCCAGCCGGGCGCGTCCTGGCCTGCGTTGACTCCCTGGTCTTGGGCATGGCCATGCTGGCCGAGCAGCGGCACTGGGCCGAGCTGACCGACCTGCCGCACGCCGAGGTGGTCCTCGTCCCCTGGCCGGACGGCACCATCACCCGCTGCTTCGGCGCCGAGCAGCTGCGCGAGCTGTTCGACGACGCCGGCCTCGACGTCATGTGGATCCGGCCGCGCACGGTGTTCTCGCCCTCCACCGTGGCCCACGTCCTGCGCCGCGACCCGAAAGGCCTGCCCCGCCTGGTCGAAGCCGAGCTGGCCAGCCAGCCCGACGAATCCGTCGGGGTCCAGCTGGTGATCTCCGCCCGCAAACGCGGCCCCCGCCGCCCCCGCCCCCGCTGACTGAGACGCCCCTTGGGGTGGCTAGAGCAGCACCGTTGGCGCCTTTGGTGCTGCTACTGAGGACTTCGGGCCGGGTCAGCGGTGGCGGCGGTCGTATTTGGCTTGACAGGCGACGCAGCGGGAGGCGTCGGGGCGGGCTTCGAGGCGGCCCTCCGGGACGGGCTTGGCGCAGTCGAGGCAGAGGCCATAGGTGCCGTCGGCCATCCGGGTCAGGGCGGCCAGGACCTTGCCCCGCTGCTGCTGGGCCGAATCCAGGACGGCCGCGGTGCGGTCGGTCTCGGACAGGTTCGCTCCGGCGTCGGCGGGGTCCATGGAGTCCGGCGGCCCCTCCCCCCGAGCCGGGCTCTCGCCCCGGAGCACGGAGATGGACCGGTCCAGGCCGTCGAGCATCTCCTCAAGACGCCTACGCGAGACTGCAGTGTCCACGGCAGCATCCGCCTCCTGTCCGCCGGCCCGGGGGCCGGGTTGTCACACCGTCCCTGGCTCACCGGCTCCGGGCACGGGAGCAATCAGGTCCGGCCCGTCGTTGCGCACGGAGTTGACGGCGGTCGACACCGGCCGGGTCTCCAGGGCGTCAGCCGTGGCCGGGGCCATGACCTTGAGCAGGCGGTCCGCGTCGGCGGGCACCGGATCCAGCCAGTCCGGCCACAGGTCCTCTTTGACCACCATCGGCATCCGGTCGTGGACCCAGCCGACCTCGTCGGTGGCGCGGGTGGTGATGATGGCCGCGGTCCACAGCCAGGCCTTCGGGTGGTCGTCCGGCAGCGCGTCGTCCCGCCACAGCTCGTACAGGCCCGCGAACGCCATCCCGGTCCCGTCGGCCCGGTGGATGAAGTACGGCTGCTTGCGGGGCTTGCCCCCGGCCGGGTTCTCGATCGTCCGCCACTCGTAGTAGCCGTCGGCGGGGATGAGGCAGCGGCGGCGGGCGAACGCGTTGCGGAACGAGGGCTTGACCGCGACGGTCTCGGCCCGTGCGTTGATCAGGCGCCCCGCGCCGGACAGGTCCTTGGCCCAGGATGGGATCAGCCCCCAGCGCACCGCGTGCAGTTCCCGGGCCGGGGGGGCGGCACGGTCGTCCCGTGGCGGGCGGGCCATGACCGCGTAGATGGAATCGGTCGGGGCGACGTTGTAGTCGGGCGCCAGGTCACCCGCCACCTGGTCGCGCGCGACGCCGAACTCATCGATGAGCTGCTGGCGCTCCCGCGCAGAAACAAATCGCCCGCACATACCCCGTATCCAGACACAGCAGTCGTCGTGTGAACAAAGGCTTAATGCGGCGTTTCATTGCCGGAAAGACGGTTCGCCAAACCCGGACCACGGGCCCGGCGCCGCGCGGGGCCCGGCACCCCCCGGCGGCGAGCAGCTAACCTCACGGTATGCGATGCGACACGCGACGACGGGAGCGGGAGCACTGAGCCCACGCGACCTCGATGAGGACGACATCCGGGTGCGCCCGGGCAAGGGCACGCGGCCGCGCACGCGCCGCCGCCCGGCCCACTCCGACGCGTCGGAGGGATTCGTGGTCAGCATCGACCGGGGCCGGTACGGCTGCCTGGCCGGCGAGCACATGGTCACCGCGATGAAGGCCCGCGAGCTGGGCCGCCGCAGTGTCGCGGTCGGGGACCGGGTGCTGCTGGCCGGCGACGTGTCCGGGGCGCCGGACACGCTGGCCCGGATCGTCCGCATCCAGCCGCGCACCTCGGCGCTGCGCCGGTCCCCCGACGACTCGGACCCGGTGGAGCGGGTCATCGTGGCCAACGCCGAGATACTCGTGATCGTCAGCGCGCTGGCCCAGCCGGCCCCCCACCTGGGATTCGTGGACCGGTGCCTGGTCGCCGCGTACGACGCGGGCATCAGCCCGCTGCTCTGCCTGACCAAGGCCGACCTGGCCTCGCCGGACGAGGTGCTCAGCGTCTACGCGCCGCTCGGCGTGGCCGCCCAGGTGACCCAGCGCCCGCTCACCGCGGACCAGCTGGCCGGGCTGCAGGCGGTCCTGGACGGGAAGATCAGCGTGATGATCGGCCAGTCCGGGGTGGGCAAGTCAACGCTGGTCAACGCGCTGGTACCGGACGCGGACCGGGTGACGGGCATCGTCAACCCGGTGACCGGCCGGGGCCGGCACACGTCGTCGTCGGCGGTGGCGCTGCCGCTACCGGGTGGCGGCTGGATCATCGACACCCCCGGCGTGCGCGGCTTCGGTCTCGGCCACGTCACCCCGGAGCGGGTGGTGGAGGCGTTCCCCGACCTGGCCGAGGGCACCGAGGACTGCCCGCCCGGCGACGACCACCTGGGACCGGACTGCGGCCTGGACCAGTGGGCCGCCGAGCACGGGGCCCAAGCCCGGCTGGACTCGCTGCGGCGGCTGCTGACCAGCCTCGATGCCGCCCACGCCGGCTAGCAAGCCCGGGCAGGCCAGCGGTCAGGCAGTGCTGGTCAGGCAGTGCCAGGCATGCGGTCAGGCCGGGTCGAGGTCGACGGTCCCGCCGCTGCGCCAGTAGACCCCGGCCTGCCGGGACAGGAACCCTTCGTCGACCAGGTACCGGCGGAGCACGGCGTGGTCGTCGCACAGCACCCGCAGCACGTCGTCGACCACGGCCTCGGGATAACGCAGCCCGGGCTCGAACGCCTGGGCCACGCAGTCCAGCAGCAGGCGGCGGCGGACCGGGCGGGCCGGAATCGCGATGATCCGGCCCGCGTGCACGAACGGCACGAACTCGTCGTCTTGATCGAGCTGGCCGGACACGCGGCTGGCTGCGTCCCCCGCTTTCCTGAGGCTGGCTTCGCCCATCTACTCAGTGTGCCCCCTGCGCCGGGCCGGCGCTCACCTGGTCACCAGACTGGCCGAAGCGGTAGCGTTCTGCGCGTGCCTCGCTATGACGATGATCTGCGGTTTGCACACGTTCTCGCCGACGCGGCCGACGACATCACGACCCGGCGCTTCCGGGCGCTCAACCTCCAGGTCGAGACCAAGCCCGATCTGACCCCGGTCACCGATGCCGATCGCGCGGCGGAGGAGTCGCTGCGTAACGTGCTGCGCCGGTCCCGGCCCCGGGACGCCGTGCTGGGCGAGGAATTCGGCCGGGCCGGGCACGGACCACGCTGCTGGGTCATCGACCCGATCGACGGGACCAAGAACTTCGTCCGCGGGGTCCCGGTGTGGGCCACGCTCATCGGGCTGATGGACGGGGACGATGTCGTGGTCGGCGTGGTGTCCGCGCCCGCGCTGAGCCGGCGCTGGTGGGCGGCGGCCGGAGGCGGGGCCTGGACCGGGCGCAGCCTGACCAAGGCCACCCGCTGCGCGGTGTCCGGGGTCGGCGAGCTGGGCGACGCGTCGCTGTCCTACTCCAGCCTGGGCGGCTGGGAAGAGCGTGGCCGGCTGGACGGGTTCCTGGGCCTGACCCGGTCCGTGTGGCGGAGCCGGGCCTACGGCGACTTCTGGTCCCACGTGCTGGTGGCCGAGGGCGCGGTGGACGTGTCGGCCGAGCCCGAGGTCTCGCTGTGGGACATCGCCGCGCTGCAGGTCATCGTGGAGGAGGCGGGCGGCCGGTTCACCGACATCGACGGCAACCGCACCCCGGACGGCGGCAGCATCGTGTGCACCAACGGGCGCCTGCACGACGAGGTGCTGACGAAGATCAAAGCCCCGTAAACATGGTCCGGGCCGGCGTGACGGGATACTCAGCGCGATCACAGCCTCGTTAAAAAGGAAAGAGCGGGACGACACACCCGCAGGTGATTACGGCAGCGGACCGGTGGGGATGCCTCGATCGGCAACTCCACGGGGGAGAAGGCTCGTTGAAATTTCCGCATCGTTTCCGTGCGCGGGCGGGGACCGCGCTACTCGTCGCTGCCCCAGGGCACCGCCCGGCGGACTTCGGCTGCGACTGAGCTGCACCGCTCAATTGGCGGCCGACTGAACGGCGGCCGGGGCCCAACACCCGAGGGGCCCCGGCCGCTGCTTGCCTGCGGAACGGCCGCTCAGCGGTCGTTACTTTAGGTATTTTATTGTCACTGAAAGTGCCCGACAACGGAAGGGTCCGATGGTCTCCGACGCGCAGATGCAGTCCCAGCTGGAGCGGCTGCCGCCCGGGCATCCGTCCTCGCCGTGGGACGCGGAGGGCCGGCGCTGGCCACCGCCGCCCTGGCTGGCGGAGCTGGAGCTGCCGCTGCCCGGGCACTGGCCGGGCGCCGTGGACAGAAGCTCAGCCAGCGAGAACTTCGAAAAATGATGCCGCGGACGGAACCATCGGGGCGCTAAGCCACGTCATAGTTTCTGCCGGTGGCCAGAGGGCCGGGCAGGCGAACCCATCCTCGCCAGCCCGGCCCCCGCACTTTCCCGGCCCATGCGCTCAATTCGCGCACCCTCCGGCTGGAGTGAGACCGTAGACGGGTGAACCGTGACCGCGCGGAACGCCAGCTGCGGCTGGCCGCCGAGGCGGGGCTGCGGCGGGCCCGGGCCCTGGCCGATGACGTCGGTGGGCCTGGCACGCCGGCCGTCTTCAGCGACTGCACCTTGCGGCTGAGCAACGTGGCCATGGCGCTGACCGCGGTGGGCGCGCTGGAGGCCGAGCGGGCCGACGACATCCTCATCCAGTTCCAGGCCGCGCTGGCCGTCCGCCGCCGGCTGCAGCCGCAGAACGCCGGGCCGCTGCTGCGCCGCGGGCCACGCCGGCTGCTGGCCCTGACCGGCACCACACCGCCGCTGTTCCAGCCCGCGACAGCCGGAGGTGCCGGCCGCACCGTGGCGGCTGTGGCCGGTGGGACGGATGCTGCCGTTCCGGGACGAGTTCGCGGCCGGCGAGCTGTACGTGCTGTCGCTGCTGATCACCGCGGAGCGGGCGGAGGCGCTGACCATCGCCTCGATCCGCCCGGGCGTCGCGGGCGGTGCCAGGTACTCCGCTGGTCCGGAGCCGTTCGCGAACGTCACCGTGGCCGATGACCGGGGCACCGCCTATCAGGTGAGCTTCGACGGCGGCGGACACGCCACCCGGTGGGAAGGCCAGCTGACCATCGACCCGGCCCCGCCGACCGGGGCCCGCTGGCTCGAGCTGGCGGCCGGCCCCGGCGCGCCCCGGCTGCGGATCGACCTGACCACCGAGCCGCCCGCGGCCGACGTGACCGTGCAGGCCCAGGACAGCCAGCCCGGTGAGCAGTTGCTCGAGCACGCGGCCCAGCAGATCCTGGCCAGCGCGGCCGGGCGCCCGGGCGACGCCCGGCGGCAGGCGTACGGCCTCGGGGACGTGATCGCGGCGCTGGAGGCGGCCGGGGCGCTGTCGCCGTTCAGCCCGGTGCCCGGGTACCTGGCCACGATCTGCGAGCGGCTCGGCGCCGGCGGCCATGGCATCACCGCCACACCCACCGCCGGCTTGCCCGCCCCGTGGCTCAGCCTGCTGGCCTGGTACGGCCGGCGGCACCGGCCGCCGGTGCACGACGGCACGGCCTCGGCCGGGACCGTGCTGCCCGACGTGGACGGCGCCCAGGTCGCGGTACGCGGCCTGCACACCCGCGACAACCGGACCTTCCTGCACCTGGTGGTGGCGCCCGGGACGTCCGCCGGGCCGATTCTCCGCGCCGCGCTGCTCTCGCAGCGGGGGTTCTCCTGCTGGCTCCGTGACGACGCCGGGCAGTGGCACGTGGCGGTGCCGCGAGGCCTGGCACAGCGACGCCGCCGGAGTCGGTCACCGGGACGCTGCAGGTGCTGCCGCCGCTGGGCCGGGACACCGCCCGGGTCACGCTGCTGGCCAGCACCCTCACCGGCCACGTGCGCGCGGAGGTGCCGCTGCGCTGGTGGGCGGCGCCGTGACCCCAGACCCGTGGTGGCAGGCGCTGCCCGCCCTGGAGACCTGGGTGCCGTGTGGCGACGGCAGCCACCCGGTGCGCTGGGCCGACGGGACGCTCAGCCTGCCCGCGCACCCGGACCCCGAGGCGGAGGCCGTGCTGGCCGCGCTGGGCGGGGAGCAGGCCCCCTGCCTGGAGGTAGCGCAGGCCTGGCACCGGCACACCAGCGACCTGGACTGGTTCACGGTCGGCCCGCGCGACCCGGACGACGAGACCGGAGTCAGCTGGGACTACGTGCAGGAGTTCCGGTCCGCGCCGGCGGGTGGCTGGCTGACCCGGCAGACGCTGGGCGCCCCGATCGGGAGCCGGCCGATGATCCGGGCCCAGGCGGCGGGCGGGCTCCCGCCGCGTGCGGGCGGCGGCTGGCCGGGCCGGGCGGGCCAGGCCGGTGCGGGCGGCGGCGCGGCCGACCCGGAACGGCTGCGGGCCAACCGGCTGGAGATGCTGATCCTGCTCGCGCTAGGTCCCGCGTTCCAGCTGGCGCTGTCGGGGACGATCGCGGCCAGCTGGGCGGCGGATGGCCCGCGGGCGGCGGAGGTCTCAGCCCGCTGGCCCGCGCTGGAACCCGCGCTGGCCGGGCGGCTGGCCCCGGCCGCGGCGACCTGGCTGGGGCTCGACCCGGACCGGGTGGACGCGAGCCTGCTCGAGCGGTCGCCGGAACCCGCGAGCTGGGGAGCACTGGAGCTGACCGGCACCGGAGCCGGCCGCCGGCTGCACGCGACGCTGCCGGTGAGCTGGCTGGCCACGGTGTGGGCGCCGGGGCTGGCCGTGGTGGCCGGCCACCTGGTCGTGGCGGTGGAGCAGGCCGCCTGGCCGGACGCCACCGTGCTGGCCGTCCCGGCCCCGGGCGCGCCGCCGGTACGGTTCGGGGTGCGGGCGGTGGACGGCGAGGCCGGGACCGGGGTGGGTGGGCCCGGGCACTTGTCCCAGTGGGCACACTGGGACAAGACCGAAACCACGGAGGCGGGCCAGGCATGAGCGTGGACGAGGGCCGCCGGGCCGCGGCCCGGGAGCGAGCGGGCGACGAGGACCCGACGGTGGCCGCGCTCACGGTAGCCGTCGCGGCCCGCGTGCCGGTGCTGCTGTGGGGCGCGCCGGGCACGGGCAAGACCTCGGCCATCCGGGCCATGGCCGCCGCGGCCGGGTTGCCGTGCGAGACCGTGATCGCGTCGATCCGCGAGCCGTCCGACTTCGCGGGCCTGCCGGTGGTGGTGGGCCAGGGCGTCCGGTTCGCGCCGCCCGCCTGGGCCCAGCGGCTGGCCGCCGCGGGCCGGGGCCTGCTGTTCCTGGACGAGCTGTCCACCGCGCCGCCGGCCGTGCAGGCCGCGCTGCTGCGGGTCGTGCTGGAACGGGTGGTCGGCGACCTCGACCTGCCCGCCGAGGTGGCGGTGGTCGCCGCGGCCAACCCGCCGGAACAGGCCGCCGACGGGTGGGACCTGTCCGCCCCGCTGGCCAACCGGCTGTGCCATCTGACCTGGGAGATCAATCCGCGGGTGGTGGCGGACGGGCTGGCCGGCGGCTGGGCCCCGCCGCGGGTGCCGGAGCTGACCGGGAGCTGGGAAGCAGCCGAGATCATGGCCCGCGGGCTGGTCGCGGCGTTCCTGCGGGTCCGGCCCGTGCTGGCCTGCGCGCCGCCCACCGACCCGGCCACCGCCGGGCGCGGCTGGCCCAGCCCCCGCACCTGGGAGATGACCGCCCGGCTGTGGGCGGCCGCGGACGCGGCCGGGGCCGGCGGCGCGACCCGGTCCGCGCTGGTCCGCGGCTGCGTCGGCGACGGCGCGGGGGCGGAGTTCCTGACCTGGCTGGCCGAGATGGACCTGCCCGACCCGGAAGAGGCGCTGGCCGACCCGGCCTCGTTCGCGCTGCCGGAGCGGGCCGACCGGGCCTACGCCGCGCTGGCCGCGGTCACCGCCGCGGTGACCGCCGACCTGACGCCGGAGCGGTGGGCGGCCGGCTGGCAGGTGCTGGGCACCGCGGCCACCGGCGCCCCCGACGTGGCCGCGGCCGCGGCCCGGGTGCTGGCCCGGCACCGGCCCGATGGCGCGCCGCTGCCGCCGGAGATCAGGCTGTTCGCGCCCGTGCTGCGCGACGCCGGCCTGCTCTCGTCATGACCGGCGACCAGCGGCCCGGGCTGCCCGGGCTGGCCGGGGCGCGGTTGTGGGCCGCGGCCCGGTTCCCGTACCTGGCCAGCGGGATCTTCGCCACCCAGGTCACGCCGGCGCCGGGTTCGGCCGCGGTGACGGTGGACGAGCAGTGGCGGCTGCAGGCCGATCCGGACGTGGCCGCCGGGTGGTCCGCGGCCCAGTTCGGCAGCGTGCTCGTGCACCACGTGTGCCACCTGCTGCGCGAGCACGCGGGCCGGGCCCGGGCCCTGGGGGTCCGGCCCGAAGACGCCCACGAGTGGACCCGGGCCGCCGACGCGGAGATCAACGACGACCTGATCCCGGCGGGCCTGGACCTGCCGGGCGGCCCGGTGCTGCCGCACCACCTGGGGGCGGACCCGGGCGGCCTGGCCGAGCAGTACTTCCGCCCGGGTTACGCGCCCGACGACAGCGACGACGGCGCGGACGGCCGCGAGGGTGGGGACGCCGACTGCGGCAGCGGCGCGGACGGTCAGCCCCGCGCGGGCGACTCCCCCGGCGGCTTCCCGGGGGCCGGTAACGGGCCGCCGCGGCCGGAGGGCCTCCCGGCCTGGCAGGCCGACCTGCTGCGCCGCCAGGTCGCGGCCGAGATCCTGCGGCACGGCCGCGAGGCCGGCTCGGTCCCGGCCGGGCTGGCCCGGTGGGCCCAGCAGACCCTGGCCCCGGTGGTGAACTGGCGCACGCTGCTCGCGGCCGAACTGCGCCGCGCGGTGGCCGACCGGGCCGGGGCGGCGGACTACTCCTACCGCCGGCCGTCCCGGCGGGCCGCGGCCGTGGGCAACGTGGTGCTGCCCGCGCTGCGCCGCCCGGTGCCCGACGTCGCCGTGGTCTGCGACACCTCCGGCAGCATGACCGACGAGCTACTGGCCATGACCCTGGCCGAGGTGGAGGGGCTGCTCCGTTCGCTGGGGGTGAGCCGCCAGCTGCGCGTCCTGGCCTGCGACGCCGCCGCCGGCCCGGCTCAGCGTGTCTCTTCGGCCCGGCAGGTCGAGCTGACCGGGGGCGGCGGCACCGACATGGGCGCGGGCATCGCCGCGGCCGTGGCGCTCCGGCCCCGGCCCGCGATCACCGTGGTCCTGACCGACGGCTACACACCCTGGCCCGCCCAGCCCCCCAAGGGCACCCGGGTGCTCATCGCCCTGCTCGGAGACCGGGCGCCCGAGGCCCCGGCCTGGGCCCGCGCGGTCCGGGTCCCCACCGCCACGTGAGCACTGGCGTATGAGCATGGGCGCATGAGCACCGGCCAGCGGGCCCCCGGGGCGTGGGCCCTGACGATCGTCGCGGCGCTGCTCACCGTGGGGTCGGCCGCCACCGACATCATGGCCTTCACCCGGCTGGGCAACGTGTTCGCCAGCGTGATGACCTCGAACATCGTGTTCCTCGGGCTGGCGGCGGCGCGGCACTCCGGCTCCCTGGCCCTGCACGCCGCGGTCAGTTTCGCCGGATACGCAACGGGGGTGCTGGCCGGCTCCCGGCTGGCCCGGCGTCCGGCGCGAACGGGCGCCGCAGATGCGGAGGCCTCAGCGGGCTCAGGCTGGACGCCGTGGGTCGTGGCCACCCTGGGGGTCGAAGCCGCGGTCCTGATCGCCTTCACCATCGGCTGGGAGGTGACCGGCACCCACCCCTCCGGCGGGTCCGAGTTCCTGCTGATCGCCCTGGCCACCGTGGCCATGGGCCTGCAGAGCGCGGTGGTCGTGGTGCTGGACATCTCCGGCGTCGGCACCACCTACCTGACCGGAACCCTGACGTCCCTGCTGGACTCGCTGGCCAGCCCGGGAGAAGAGCGCGGGACCGCGAAACGGCGCCAGGCCAACCTCCGGCGGGCCTTCGCGCTGTCCGCCCTGGTGGTGGGCGCGCTGCTGGCGGGCCTGCTGATCTCCGCCGCCCCGGCCGCCGTCCCCGCCATCCCCCTGACCGCCCTGGCCGCCGTGCTCACCATCGGCGTCACCCGCCTGCGGCGCTGATGCGGAACTGGCCGCTTGAGCACCGGACCGATGGCGCCAACGTACTGGTGATAGCCGGACCGATGGCGCCAACGTGCCGGTAAGAGGCGGCGGCGGCCTTCCAGGAAACGGCGCTCGGCGGTGTTGGCGGTCAGGTCGATGGCGGCCCGGTAGGCCTGGTCGGCTTCGGCGGGGCGGCCGAGGCGGCGCAGCAGGTCGGCGCGGACGGCGTGGAACACGTGGTGCTGGCCCAGGTCGAGCTGGTCGACGAGGACCAGCGCCGGGCCAGGGCCGTCGACCTCGGCCACCGCGACGGCCCGGTGCAGGGCCACCACCGGGCTCGGTGCGCACCCCATGAGCTGGCCGTACAGGGCCAGGATCTGGTCCCAGGCGGTATCAGCCCAGGTTGCCGCGTCGGTGTGCACCGCGCTGATCGCGGCCTGGAGCTGATACGGACCCGGTTGGCCGCGCCGCAGGCAGGCCCGGACCAGCGCCTGGCCCTCGGCGATCCGGTCCTGGTCCCAGCGGCCGCGGTCCTGCTCGTCCAGCGGGATCAGGGCACCGTCGGCCGACGTCCTGGTGTCGCGGCGCGCGTCGGTCAGCAGCATCAGCGCCAGCAGCCCGAGAACCTCGGGCTCGTCCGGCATGAGCTGGGACAGCAGCCGCCCGAGACGGATCGCTTCGGCGCACAGCTCGGCCCGGGACAGCAGGTCACCTTCGCTGGCGAAATATCCCTCGTTAAAAATCAGATAAACGACGGCCAGTACGGCACGCAGGCGTTCTGGCAGGCCGGCTTCGTCCGGGATCCGGTACGGGATCCGGGCGTCCCGGATCTTGGCCTTGGCCCGGACCAGCCGCTGGGCCATCGTCGGCTCGGGGACCAGGAAGGCGCGGGCGATCTCCGCGGTGCTGAGGCCGCCGAGCAGGCGCAGGGTCAGCGCCACCTGCGCCGCGGGGGCCAGCGCCGGATGACAGCAGGTGAAGATCAGCCGCAGCCGGTCGTCGCGCACGGGTCCCTCCTCGGCCGCTTCCTCGACAGTTCCCTCGGCTGGCACCTCGGTGGCCGCCTGCAGCTGGACCGCCTGCGCCTGGCGGTCGTCGCGGGACGACTCCCGGCGCAGGCGGTCGATGGCCCGGCGGCGGGCCGTGGTGATGATCCAGCCCGCCGGACTGGGCGGCAGCCCATCGGCGGGCCAGCGCTTGACCGCGGCGGTGAACGCCTCCTGCACGGCGTCTTCGGCCACATCGAGGTCGCCGAAGACGCCGGTCAGCACCGCGACCGCGCGCCCGTACTCGGCCCGGAAGACGCGCTCGATATCCGCGGTCCCCGGGGACGTCACGCGTCCGTTTCGCCCTGGAACGGGCGGACCTCGATGGGCAGGCCCGTGACCTCCGTGTACCGGCGGCCCCAGGCCAGCGCGGCGTCCAGGTCGGGCGCCTTGATGATCGTGACGCCGCCGAGGTACTCCTTGCCCTCCACGAACGGGCCGTCGGTGACCAGCACGTCGCCGTCCTTGGGCCGCAGCACGGTGGCGGTCTCCGGCGCGTGCAGCCCGTTGCCGAACACCCACGCGCCCTGGCTGACCAGTTCCTCCCGGATGGCGCCGAGCTTCTGCATGACCGGCCCGAGCACCTCCGGCCCCGGGATCGGGCCCTGCGGCTGGTACATGCTGAGCAGGTACTGCTTCATGGCTGGTTCTCCTTCGTCGGCGGCCGGCACGGTGTCTCCCGCTTGGGTCTCCCGCTTGGGGCCGGCCTCTCACTTCCTACACGAACGGGAGCAGCCGGGATCGACACCGCACGGGAAGAATCTGCTCCCAGCCGTCTACCGGGTCAGGTAGGCCGCCGCGTAGCGGAGCAGCGACCGGACCGCCACGTCGGCCACCAGGCCCGGATCCGCCTCGTCCGGCACCGGCGCGCCGGGCAGAGCCGGGCCGTCGGATGCCGGACGGTAGACGCCGGACAAGGTGAGCGTGGTGGTGTGCTCGCTGGCCACCGCCAGCGTGATGTCGGCGTCCAGGACCGGGAACAGGCCGGTCGCGGGGTCACTGGCCTCCCAGCGCAGGCCGACGGTGGTGGTGTCGGGCCGCTCCACCGGGGGCAGGAACTTGACCCGGGCCAGCCGGGACTCAGCTGCGTCCGCAGGGGCGGGCGCAGTCCGGATGAGGCTGGTCAGGCCCTCCTCGTAAGCCGCCCGGGACGCGTCGATGAGGGCGCGGCTGCTGGCCAGACTGACCAGGCGGGGCCGCGCCACACCGAAGGCGACGTCCAGCAGGACGTCGTGGGCGACAAACATCACCGCAGGGTCGCACCCCCCTGACCTAGGAACCAGGGACCAACGTCACCAGCCGTAGGGACTGACGGCGGTGCGTGGCAGGCTGGGACCGTGCAGGAGGCTGGTGTGGACGCGATGGCGATGCTGCGCCAGGCCGGGGTGTCCCGCGGGGATCTGGTCGGGCTGGCGGTGGCCCCGGGTATGGCCCTGGGGCTGGCCACCGAGGCCGGGGCGTGGGCGGTGCGGCCCGGGACCGGTGGCGGCCCGGATGCCCGGCCGGCCGGTGACCTGACCGGGGAACTGGCCCGCGAGGTGGGCCGGATCGACCGGGAACTGCGACCGCGCTGGGTGGTGTGGTCGGGCGAGACCGCGGCCACGCTGACCGCCGAGGGGGTCCGGCTGGCCACCTGCTGGGACATCACTGCGGTGCACCGGCTGCTGTTCGGCGGCTGGCGGGCGGACCTGGGCCTGGCCTGGGCGCGGATGCAGCCTGGGCTGGCCACGCTGCCGGCCAGCGGGCCGCCGGACCTGTTCCAGCAGGGTGACGGGGGCGACCCGGACGAGCCGGCCGGCCCGAGCGGGCACCTGCGGCCGGAGTGGATCGACGGCGGCTGGCGGGCCAGCCCCGAGCGGGTGGCCCGGTGGGCCGAGCTGGCCCGCATCGTCGCCGTGCGCCAGCAGGACGCGCTGGCCGGGCTGCCCGGCCACCCGATGGCGCTGCCCACCGCCCGCTCGGAATCGGCGGCCGAGTTGCTGTGCGCCGAACTGTCGGCCGACGGGCTGCCGATGAGTCACCAGGCGGCCGAGCAGGTGCTGGCCGGGTTCATCGGGCCGCGGCCGCGCAACGAGGGCGAGGCGGCCCGGAACCGGGCCGCGCGAGACGCCGCCGTGCTGCGGCACGCGCCCGGCGGGACCGGCGCCGACCTGCGCAGCCCGGGCCAGGTCAAGATGCTGCTGACCGCGATCGGGGTGGACGTGCCGGACACCCGGGCCTGGCGGCTGCGGGCTCTGCAGGACACCCATCCGCTGGTCGCGGCGCTGCTGGAGTGGCGCAAGGCGGAACGGATCGCGACCACCTACGGCTACAGCTGGCTGGACCAGCACCTGGGCCCGGACGGCCGGCTACATGGGGCGTGGACCGGCACCGACGGCGCCGCGGGCCGGATGACCGCGTCCGGCGGCTTGCACAACATGCCCGCGGTCATGCGGCAGGCGGTGCTGGCCGGCGACGGGTACGTGTTCGTCCGGGCCGACCTGGGCCAGATCGAGCCGCGGGTGCTGGCCGCGGTGTCCGGGGACCGGGCGCTGGCTGCCGCGACCCGGGCCGACGACCTGTACGCGCCGGTCGCGGCCCAGCTCGGGGTGGACCGGCCGACGGCCAAGGTGGCGGTGCTGGGCGCGATGTACGGGCAGACGACCGGGCACGGCGCCCAGGCCCTGCGCCGGCTCAAGCGGACCTACCCGGTGGCCATGGCCTATCTGGAAGACGGTGACCGGGCTGGGCAAGACCGCCGGGACGTGCGGACGTATGGGGGCCGGCTGATCGCGTTGAGTGGCAGCGGTGGCCCGGACACGCCGGCCCGGGCTGCGGCCCGGGGCCGGTACGGCCGGAACGCCCTGATCCAGGGGGCGGCGGCCGAGCTGTTCAAGATGTGGGCCGTGACCGTGCGGGCCCGCGGCGAGGCCTTCGGTGCCCGTATCGTGCTCTGCCTGCACGACGAGCTGCTGGTGCACACCCCGGCCGCCCACGGCGAGGCGATGGCCGCGCTGGTGGACGACTGCCTGCAGGAGGCGGCCCGGCGCTGGGCCCCGGACGCCTCGGTCCGGTTCATCTCGGACACCAGCGTGGTGCGCAGATGGTCGGACGCTAAGGACGCCACCCCGGCAGCGGACCCCGACCTCCCGGATTGACCAGGGGAAACGATCCGACGACGATCCCCGGCCGGCCAGGCTCTCGGGTACCCGCCTCTTGGGTACTCCGTCTCTTGGCCGTCCGGCTCTTGAATCCCCGGCAGGCCGGGCCGCCGGGGATCGATGGCCAGCACGGTGACCTGGCCCGCCGTTAAGCCGCGGCCACGAGCCCACGCGGCCAGGTCACGGGCCACCTCGCCCAGATGGGCTCCGCAGGCCAGCGCGGACCGGCCCGCGGGCCCGTCCTCCGGGCAGCTGGATCCGGAAGCACGGGGACCGGCGGCAGCCGCCGCCCGCCTGGCAGGCGGACAACGTCCACGCCGGGGTCGTATTCATCCCGCAATGGTTGTGGCCCCAGCAGGTGACCGCCACCACATTGACCACATTGTTCAGGATTTGCTCAGGAATAACCCTTACTGGCCCAGCAGCCAGTGGTCGGGGGTGATGAGGTTGCGGGCCTGCTCCGGTCCCCACGACCCCTGCGGGTAGGAGAGGGGCAGCGGCGGGTTGTTCAGCAGCGGCGCCGCCACCTGCCACACCGCGGCCAGGCCGTCCGGCCGGGTGAACAGGGACCGGTCGCCGATGATGACGTCATGGATCAGCCGCACGTACGGCGGCAGCGGGTCGGCGCCGTCCAGGCCGGCCAGCGGGATGGCGGCCCTGGCCTCCTCGGTGATCAGCGCCGGGCCGGGCTTCTTGGCCACCAGCATCACGTCGATCTCCCCGTCGCCCGACAGCGAGAACGTCAGCACGTTGGAGTCGGCCTCGAGCTTCCCGGCCAGCGGGCCCGGCGGCTCGCGCAAGATGATGCTGACCTTCTGCTGGGAGTCGGCCAGCCGCTTGCCGGTGCGCAGGTAGAACGGCACCCCGCGCCAGCGGTCGTTGTCGATCCAGAGCTGGGCGGCCACGTAGGTGTTCTGGTTCGAGTTGGGCGCGATCCCCTGCACGTCGCGGTAGCCCTCGTACTGGCCCAGAATGACGTTCTTGGGGTCGAGGGGCCGGAAGCAGCCGATGACCTCTTCCCGCGCCGACTGCAGGTCCTCGGCGTCCAGGCTGGCCGGTGGCTCCATGGCCACCTCCGCCGCGACCTGGAACAGGTGGGTGACCAGCATGTCCAGCACCGCGCCGGTGGCGTCGTAGAACCCGGCCCGGTCGTTGATGTCGAGCGTCTCCGGCACGTCGATCTGCACGGACTCGATGTGCTCGTTGCTCCACATGGCGGCGAACAGCCCGTTGGCGAACCGCAGCACGTGCAGATCCTGGGTGGCTTCCTTACCCAGGAAGTGGTCGATCCGGTAGACCTGCTTCTCGTCCAGCACCGAGTGCACGGTCCGGTCGAGTTCTTCGAAGTTCTGCTGCGAGGTGCCGAACGGCTTCTCGTAGACGACCCGGGAGCCCTCGGCCAGGCCGTGCTGGCCCAGCGCCTGGGTCAGCTCGGTGAACGCCACCGGCGGGACCGCGAGGTAATGGATCAGCTGCGGGTCACCGCCGAGCTGTTCCTTGGCCTTGGCCAGGTGGTCGAGCAGGCTGCCGGGGTCGTCGCTGTTGAAGCCGCCGCCAGCGAAGAACACCCGCTGGGAGAAGTCCTGCCACTGGGCCGGGTCGGGCTTGGGCCCGAACTCCTCCAAGACGTCGTGGAAGTGGGCACGGAAGTCCGCGTGGGCCACGTCGCCGCGGCCGTTGCCGACCAGCAGCCACTCCTTGGGCAGGAGGGTTTCCAGCCAGAGCTTGTAGAAGGCCGGCAGGACCATTCGCTTGGCCAGGTCGCCGGTCGCGCCGAACAGCACGAAGATGGTCGGGCCGGGATCCGGGGCGTCGCCGGCCACGGTCGTGGTGTCCGAAGTGCTGGAGGCACTATTCGCAGTCGCCATGACCCATAACCTAGTCCGCGCTCTTGTCACGCAGCGCCCGGGTGGCAAAGGTGAAGGCATGGGCGTGTTGAACAGTGACCAGCGGCGGACCGCAGCCACCGAGGTGGCGACCCGGATGGCGGAGACCGCGAAGGCGTGGCTGGAGGCGCTGGAGCCGGACCAGCGGGCGATGGCCACCCGGCCCGCGCCCGGAACGGGAACCGAGGCCGAGACCGAGCGGCAGCGCTGGTTCTACACCCCGACCGACCACGGCGGGCTGACCCTGGGCGCCCAGGCCGCCGGCCAGCAGCGGCTCGCGCACCAGCTGGTGGCCAGCGGGCTGTCCACGGCCGGTTACGTCACCGTGGCCACGATCATCGGGCTGGAGAACATCCTCGACCACACCGAGGGCTGGGTGGCCGACTGGGAGCGCGACCGTGGCCGCGACCCCGAGCTGTACTACCTGCGGGTGTTCGGCCAGCCCGGCGGGCCGGAGCCGTGGGGCTGGCGGTTCGGCGGCCACCACGTCTCGCTGAACAACCTGATCGTGGACGGCCGGGTCCAGGCCATGACGCCCTGCTTCCTCGGGGCCGACCCGGCCGTCTCACCGCTGCTCGGCCCGGAGCCGTTGCGGCCGCTGGCCGGGGCCGAGGACCTGGCCCGGGAGCTGATGCGCTCGCTCGGCCCGGACCAGGAGGAGGCGGCCACCCTGCACCACCGCGCCCCGTCGGACATCGTCGGCGGCAACCGCCCCCGCCTGGCCGACGGCGACGAGATGATCCGGCTGCGGCACATCTGGAACGGCGACTTCACCGACCCGGACGTGGTGGCCACGCTGCTGGCCACGGACAATAAGAACGAGGACGCCACCGGTTACGACCCCACCGACCACCGCCAGGTGGCCCTGACCGCCGCGCCCAAGGGCGTGGCCGCCCGCGACCTGAACGACAGCCAGCGCCGCCAGCTCCGCCGGGTCCTGGCCTGCTACCTGGGCCGGGTGCCCGAGAGCGTGTCCCCCCTGGGCGACTACGACGACGAACGGGCCCTGGACGCCGTGCACCTGGGCTGGGCCTGCCCGGTCGTCCCCGGCCAGCCGGTCTACTACCGCCTGCAGGGCCCCGGCCTGCTCATCGAGTACGACAACGTCCAGCGCAAGGCCAACCACGCCCACTCGGTCTGGCGCGACCCCGAGTCCGACTTCGGCCTGGACGTCCTGGCCGCCCACCGCGCCGCCCACCACTGACGCTGGGAGTTGGCGCGCCACCGGTGTGACTGGAGTGGCGGTTGTGGTCGCCGGTGGGAGCCGGGCTGGCGGTGGTACGTCGCCGGGTGACGTTGTCAGCGAATACGACTGACAACGTCACCGGAGAATGGATCTTGGGGGCAGTGGGGGCGCTGAGGCTGGTGGGGCTTGCGAGGCGGGACGGCGTGGGGCTGGTGAGGTTTGCGGGGCGACGCATCGGCGTGCCCGCTCTCACTGGAGCACGTGCAGGGATTATCACTGCAACTGCTCCAGTGGGAGGCAGCGCCCCAACCTGCGAGGTGCGTGGGGCTGGTGGGGCGTAGGAGCAAGGCCCGGGCGCGGCTGCGCGCACCGAGGGTCCTGGCTGGCCCCATCCCGGAACCCGAGGCCCCCGCCGGAGGCCTCGCTCTAGGAGGAGCGCAAAGTGCCGCGGAGGACGCTGACGGCGGAGTGGACTGGGTTGCCGTTGTTGGCCTGGAGGCTGACGTCGACGGCGGAGTAACCGGCCATCAAGCCGGTGGCGACGCCGAAGGTGGCTTGGCCGGAGGGAGCCAGCGCGCCCATCGGCAGCATCTTGAGGGTGGCCGGGTCGAGCAGCCAGACCTCGTAGTAGTGGCCCTGACCCGCGGCGGGCAGGCCGCCGGTGCTGACCTGGACCTGCCGGGCCCCGGAGGCCGCGGTCACGGTGACCGCGCCGTGGGCGCCGGCCGGGGCCTGCAGCGGGCGCAGCGCGGCCTGGTTCGTCACCGGGGCGCTGGAGGTGGACAGGCCGAGCCCGGCCGCGACCGCTCCGGCCACGATGACGACCGCGGCGGCCAGGGCCGCGAGCCGCCGGCGGGTGCCCCAGCCTGCCGGGCCCCGCCGGGTCCCGCGGGTCAGCCACTCCGGGGTATCCGGGGCTCCTGCTCCGGGTGAGCTTGTTGATTCAGATGATGACGGGAGGGGCGACGGCGAGACGGCGGGCGACGGCGCTTGCTCGGCGCGGACCGTGGCCCGCAGGATGCCGGCCGCCAGCACCACCGAGACCAGCTCCTCCTGGCACTGCGGGCAGGCGCGCAGATGGGCCGCCAGCGTGAGCGTCTGCTCCCGGTCGCACTCGCCGGCCAGCAGCCCTGGCAGTTCGTCGGCGACGTGAGCGGGCTCCGGGTCGGTCATAGAGCCCTCCCTTCCATCAGGACCGCGAGCCGGCGCAGGCCACGGGACACCCTGGCCTTCACCGTGCCCAGCGGGATTCCGAGCCGTTCGGCGATCTCTCGCTGGGTGAGCTGGCCGAAGTAGGCCAGTTCTATCGCTTCCCGTTGCTCGGCGGGCATCTGAGCGAGCGCGGCGTGAACCTCCGCCGCCCAGGCCAGCTGTTCGGCCAGCTGGTTACCGTCCTCCCCCATCAGGTCCCGCACCACCGCCACGTCGACCACGCCTCGGCGGCGGCGCAGCGCGTCGATGGCCCGGCGGCGGGCGATGGCGAACAGCCACGGCTCGAACCGGCGGCCCGGGTCGAGCTTCCCGCGGGACCGCCACACATCCAGGAACGTGTCCTGCAGGACGTCCTCGACGTCCGGTGACGGCACGAACCGGCGCAGGTAGCCGCGGACCGACGGCCCGTAGCGCTGGTAGCACTCCTCCAGCGCGCGCTCGTCGCCGTCCACCAGGCGCTGGCCGACGGTCTCGAGGGGCGGGTCACTCATCGGCCTCACCGGACCGGGGTGGCGACGACGACGATGTTGTCCAGGTACAGATGGGTGGCCTCGTCGTACGCTCCCCCGCAGCTGACCAGGACCAGCGACGGCGCACCCTGCTGGGACAGCAGCCCGGAATAGGCCAGCTCGTGCTGGGGCAGCACCTGACGGCGGGTCACGGTGTAGGCGGCTACCCGGCCGGACGCGGTTGTCACGCGGATGGCCGCACCCAGCTGGACCTCGTTCAGGCGCAGCAGCGCGCCGGGCACCCCGTTGTCGTCGATGTGCCCGGCCAGCATGGTGGTGCCGCTCTGGTCCGGGGCCGGGCCGCGGTCGTACCAGCCGACCTGCCGGGGCGGCGGGATGTCGAGGGCGCCGCCCGGGCCGAGGTCTTCGGGTACGACCCGGGCGTCGACGCCGATGGCCGGGATGACCAGCGCTACCGGTGGGGACGCCGCGGTGGCGCCGGTCACCCGGGCCGTCTCGGGCCGGTGGCCGCTGGCGGTGGAGACAGCGGCCACCGGGGCTCGGGCAGTGGGTGCGGCCATCGGCCTGGACGTAGCCGACGCGGGGGGAGCAGGCGCGGGGGGAGCCGAGGCGCGCGAAGCCGGCCCGGTGGGCGGAGCGAGCTCCACCGGGCTGGGCACCGACCAGGCCGCCCAGGCCCCGATGGCACCCGCCCCGATCAGGACGGACGCCACCAGGGCGGACAGGCCGCGCGCCCGCCGGCTAACCGGCCAGGAGAACCGCACGTGGGTCAGCTCCGCCGGGTCCTGGGTGAGCGCAGCAGGCGGACGGACGCCATGGCTCCGGCCGCGGCCAGGGCCAGCAGCGCGGCGAACAGGCCGCCCGGCAGGCCGTGATGGGTGGCGGCCGGGCTGTTGCCGGTCACCACCATGCCCGGCATGCCGGACAGCGAGACGGTCTGCACGATCGCGGAGTACTTGGCCGACGAGGAGCCGACCACGTAGACGATCGTGTCGGCGTCCGCCTTGACCGGGACGGACGCGCCGGACAGGGCGGCGGCACCGCCGCTGGCCGGGGTGACATCGACCCCGGAGTAGGTCTTGGCCGGCACGGTCACCGCGGCCTGGTCACCCGGAGACAGGCTGCTGGCCAGCGTGGTGCCGCCCGCGGCGACCTTGACCGCGGGAGCGGCGGCGTTGTGGCTGAGCACCAGCCGGCCCTGCCCGGAGGGCACCGAGGCCAGGCTGTTCTCGTACAGGCCGAGAGCGGGCTTGCCCGAGCTGTTCAGGTAGGCGATGGCGCTGGCGTTCTCACCGCTGGACAAGGTGGCGGAGGCCGAGACCAGGTAGTTGGCCGAGGTACAGGCCGAGCCGGTCTTGACGATGCCGAGCGAGTACGTCCCGGCGGGCAGGGACAGCGACTTCTGGCTGTCGAAGGTGAACCCGGTGATGGCCGCCTTACCGTCCGCGCACACGTCCACGGTGACCCCCGGGACGCCGTGAATCACGGTCAGCGCGGCGTCACCACTCGCGCCCGGCTGGGCGGTCGCGGCGCTGGCCACACCGGTTGCGCTCAGGACTCCGCCCGCGGCCACCGCGGCGGTTAGTGCTGAAAAACCGAGCAATCGAGCGGCCAATGCACCCATTGCGAATCTCCTCGGGATGGGCCCACACCGCTGCGGGCCTCTGGTGGTGATTCGCGGGGAAATGGCTGCCGGATGCATCCAGGGTTCAATCGTGATCAATAACTGGTCCCGGCGCGGGGCGGAACCGGGGTGGCGCATCGGCCCGCCGGTGGGACCATATCGGGATGGATCTCTTCGATCTCAGCGGGAAAGTGGCCGTCGTCACCGGGGGAACCCGCGGCATCGGCCTGATGATGGCGCGCGGGCTACTGCAGGCGGGGGCGACGGTCTACGTCAGCTCACGCAAGGCCGAGGCCGGCCGGGCCGCCGTGGACGAGCTGTCCGGGTTCGGGCCGGTGATCTCGGTGCCGGCCGACCTGTCGACCGAGGCCGAGTGCCGCCGGCTGGCCGAGGTTGTCGGCCAGTCCGAGCCCCGGGTGCACATCCTGGTCAACAACGCGGGCGCGGCCTGGGGGGCGCCGCTGGAGGAGTACCCGGAGTCGGCCTGGGACAAGCTGGTCAACCTGAACCTGAAGGCGCCGTTCTTCCTGGTCCGGGCGTTCCTGCCGTTGCTGGAGGCCGCGGGCACGGCCGACGACCCGGCCCGGGTGATCAACGTCGGCAGCATCGACGGGCTCCAGGTGCCGCCCATGCCGACCTACGCCTACTCCTCGACCAAGGCCGGCCTGCACCAGCTCACCCGGGTGCTGGCCCGGGAGCTGGGACCAAAGCACATCACGGTCAACGCGGTGGCGCCGGGCCCGTTCGAGTCCAAGATGATGGCGGCCACGCTGGCTGCGGCCGGGGACTCGATCGCGGCCGCGTCCCCGCTGGGCCGGATCGGCCGCCCCGAGGACATGGCCGGGGTCGCCATCTACCTGAGCGGGCGGGCCGGCTCCTACGTCACCGGGGCCATCATCCCCGTCGACGGCGGCATCTGGGCGGCCAGCTAACTCCTGCTCCGACAGGAGGGCGTGCACGGCCGCTTCGGCTTCGGCGGCGGCGGGGAGCTCAGCCGGTCCGGCCGGGATCGAGGGGAGTTGGCCCTCGGCCTGGTACCGGGTGATCAGGCGGGGATCGATGTAGGACGAGCGAGCCACGGTGGGGGTGTCGCCGAGCCAGCCGGCCACGTCCTTGACGCTGGCGGTGATGACCCGCTGGCGGGCCCGGTCGGAGGCGGCGGGCTCGGCCCCGGCCAGCAGCAGCGCCATCAGCACGGTGGCGTTCCAGGTCCGGAACTCCTTGGCCGTGAAGTGCGCCCCGGCCCGGTCGGCGATGTAGCGGCTGACGTCGTGGGAGTGCAGCGGGCGCCAGGCGCCGTCCTGCTCCCAGGCGAACAGCTGCTCCAGGTCGTGGGGGGCCTGGGTCAGCGCCCGCATGGTGGGCAGGATGGCCCGGTCGCTGACGGTGATCTCCCGCCGCTTGCCCTCCTTGGCCACGTAGTCGAACCGGACCCCGGACCGGCCCACGGCCACGTGCCGCTTCTCCAGCGTGGTCGCGCCGTAGTGGTGGTCCAGCTCGGCGTACCGTTCCCCGCCGATGCGGAACAGGCCCAGGTCGAGCAGGCGCACGGCGCTGGCCGCCACCCGGTCCCGGTCCAGGTGCCGGCGGCGCACGTCCCGCAGGGTCGCCTCGCGCAGCCCGGGCAGCGCCAGCGCGAACCGGAGCATGTGCGCGAACTTCTCCTCGTCCCGGTGCTCGCGCCACCGGTCGTGGTAGCGGTACTGGGTCCGGTCCCGGCCATCGATCCCGGTGGCCTGGATGTGGCCGAGCGGGTCGGGCGAGATCCACACCTGCTGCCACGCGGGCGGCAGGACCAGGGCGCGGATCCGCTGGAGCGTTTCCGGCGCGGTGATCGGCGCGCCGGACGGATCCCGGTAGGCGAAGCCGTCCGGGGTCTGCTCCCGGGTGATGCCCGGCCCGCGCGGATCACTGCGATGCAGCCCGGCCACGGCGGCCTCCGTCCGGGCCCTCCGGCGGAGGCGTGACGGCCGGCGGCGCCGCGCTGGTGCTGGTCATCGGAGCGCCCCTCTCGGCGGTTATGGGCCGCCATGGCCAACTGTTCCGTGCCGTCCTTGATTAACGTATTTGACCCCGGGGTGGAGGTCACCCATGAGCGTGACGCGGGACCAGGATGCCCGGGACGAGGACGGCGCAACCCTGGAGCGACTGGGCTACCAGCAGCCTTGCACGAAGGCATCCCGCGATCGGTTTGAACGACCCTGAGCTGGGGAGTTTCATTTAGTGCTAAATAGAAGCGAGTTCCGAAGGGGCTCTCAAACCCAGGAGGCGCCATGGATTCGGACGCTGCTCTCACCGAACTGTCCACCATCACCAGCACCGCAGGCGTGACCGAGCTGACCGCCGAGGGCGCGGCTGACGACGGACGGGTACAGATCGGCCGGTACGCGGCCCGGCTGGCCGCGTTCGAGCGCATCGTGCTCCCGGTCGCGGAACGCAGGCTGGACGACGGCAAGGCGCGGGCCGAACAGCTGCGGAAGGGCGGCGAGCAGCTGAACACCGTGCTGTTCTGGCTGGACCGGCACCTGACCGGCGACCCGCAGGCCAAGACCTGGCCGGGCGAAGACATGGACCGCGACGTGCAGGCCGCCTTGGCGACCTACGCCGAGATGGAGCAGGGCCTGATCACCGAGCTGGCCGCAACGCTGAGCGAAGCCGAGCTGACCGAGCTGGTCACGTCGTACCACGAGGCCGAGCAGGTCGCGCCGACCCGGCCGCACCCGAGCCTGAGCTACGGCGGCATACTCGGGCGCATGAAGTTCCGGCTGGCCGGGCTGGTCGACGATGTCCGGGATGGCACAGAGAGCCGCCCGGCCGGACCCGTGGTCGGGGCCGAAGCGGCCCAGGCCCTGCGCAACCTGGACGAAGACGCAGACACCGACGCCGACGCGGACGCGGAGCAGGCGCCACAGCACGCTCCAGCGGATTCGTAACCGGACCGGCCGTGCCGCCCTCGACACCCACACCCCCGACACCCCCGGCGGCCACGGCCGAGCCGATCAGCCTGCGGGAAGCGGCCCGGCGCCTCGGCGTGCACTACATGACCGCCTACCGCTACGTCCGGACCGGACGGCTGCCCGCCCGCCGTAACGGCCAGGAATGGCTGATCGACCCGGGCGACCTGAGCCTGCTACGGGACCAGCCCCCGCCGCCGCCCGGACAACGGGCCCACACCGACCGGGTGCCCATCCTCATAGCCAGGATGACCGCGGGCGACGAGGCGGGCGCCTGGCGGATCGTCGATGACGCACTGGCCTCCGGCATGGACGTGACCGGGGTCTACCTGGACCTGCTGGTGCCCGCGTTGCGCGGAGTCGGCGCGGCCTGGGCCGAGGGCACGATCTCGATCGCCGGTGAGCATCGCGCGTCCGCGGTGGCGCAGCGGATCATCGGGCGGCTGGGACCCCGGTTCGCCCGCCGGGGCCGCAAGCGCGGCACGGTGGTGACGGGCGGCCCCGCCGGGGAACAGCATGGCCTGCCCGGCGCGATCATCTCCGACCTGCTGCGCGGCCGGGGATTCGAGGTCATCGACCTGGGCGCCAACACCCCGGCCGCCTCCTTCGCCGAGACCGCACAGCAGGCCGACCGGCTGGTCGCGGTGGTCATCGGGGTCACCGCGCCCGGGCTGGACGACAGCGTCCGGTCGGCCGTGGCCGCGCTGAGCCAGCGCCGGGCTCACCGCCCCCGTGCTGGTAGGCGGCGTCCGCCATCACCGGTCCCGGGCACGCCCGCGAACTGGGCGCGGACGGCTGGACCGGCCCGGACGGCCGCGCGGTGCTGGCCGCGGTAGACCGGGCCGCCGCGGACCGGGACACCGGGCGCGGTTAGCGCTGTCCCGCTGGGGGCCAAACGAGGGCCGCCACCGGCACTTACCTGCTGCGATAACCCTGTGGCGGCAGAGTCACAATGGGCTGGGCAAGGTCATTAGGCGGCGGCCGGCATTTGGTTGCGGGGATAGCTAACTTCACTTCTCGTACGACTGTCCGCTTCGGCACTCTTCTACGCAATTGCGTATGGATAACCTCTTTAAAATAAGCTATGACCACCCTTAGCTGTGGTTAAATAATCTCTCAGATACGACTGAGTAGTCTTTGCTGATATAAAACCGATCCGCTTAGTAAGACCTTACGAAGAGGAGACAAGATGGCGCAGAAGGTACAGGTCATGCTGCTGTGCGACCTGGACGACGGCAATGTCGACGCCGAGGAGACCCTGCAGTTCAGCCTGGGCAACGCCGCCTACGAGGTGGATGTCTGCGCCAAGCACGCCCAGCAGATCCGCGATGGTCTCCAGCCGTTTGTCGCGCAGGCCCGCAAGACCGGCGCGGCGTCGTCCGGCCGCCGTCGCCAGCGCACGGCCGGGACCCGGCAGGAAACCGCCGGCATCCGCTCCTGGGCCAAAGACCAGGGCATCCAGGTCAACGAGCGCGGCCGCATTCCCGCCTCCGTGGTCAAGGAGTATGAGGCCGCCCACTAGAGGCGGCCATTCGGCAATTGGGCGGCCCGCCACCGGGCCTGCCCGCCGGGAAGTAATTCGGCCTTTCCGGCCAATGTCTTAATCCCTGACCTGACGGATCGCCGGGCCAGCGTGCCGCGCAGGGCCCGGCTCAGCTGAGCGAGGCCCGGTCACCGACGGAGACCGTGCCGCCGGTCACCACCTGGGCGTAGGCCCCGAGGCACGGTTTGACGCCGATGTCGGGGATGGCGACGCGGTTCTCGGTCAGCAGCGTCCGGACCGCGTCGACGCGGCGGGGCAGCGCTCCGTGGGCCAGCGTCGGGACCGCGCAGCGCGGGGTCGGCAGCATCACCCGCAGCCGGGCCGGCCCGACCGACACCTCGCGTCCGGCCCAGTCGTTCTCGGCGAACGCCGTGCTGCCCGGGAGGTCGACCACCAGGTTGGGGCGGTAGCGGATCATCTCCGCCCCCACGTGGGCCAGCGTCGCCGACGTGATCAGGTGCACCGGCGCGAAGTCGACGAACGTCGACCCCTCGGTGCCCCGGCCGATCTCCAGCACCTGATACGGCACGTCGGCGTCGTCGCCCGCCTCGATCACGTCTTCCGGATCAGGCCGTCCGACCACGGCCTTCTCCGGACGGACCGTGCTCAGCTGGACGGGACGATGCAGCAGTTCCGACAGCAGCGGCCCGGCCGCAGCGTCGTCCACGCCGATCGACTCGCCATCCGGCAGCGTGATGCGGAGTGACCCGCCGTTCCACTGGGCGGTGAAGGCCAGCAGCCCGCGCCACAGGTGCGGATGCTTGGCCGTGGCCACGTTCCCGGTCTCCACGTCGATCACCGCCGCGACCCGATCCCCCTCGAGACCGCTGGCGGTGAGCCGGGCCGAGCCAAGGTCCTCGCCCAGCATGGACTTGACCGGATAGCGGCGCAGCGCCACCACGGTCCCGGCTTCAGTCACGTTCGCAGCTTCGCCGCAGTCCGCGGTCGTGGCAAGTTTGTTTGCGGCGTCCGGCCTCAGCGGCAGGCGCGGACACCGATGATTCCTCCCGCAATGGCAAAGGCGGCCAGGTCAACGTGCCCGCCAGCAGCGCGGTAGCGCCCTCAGAATCGGCCAGGATCGCCGCGGCCAAGCCGCCCGCCGTCAGGAAGACACCGGCCGCGACCGCCAGCGGCGCGGCGGCCTTATTGGCGATATCGAACGCCTCGCCGCTGCGCATCGTGGTCGGTGTACGGACTCCGGCGATCGAGTTACGCGGCAGCCGTCCCTGCCACATCCTGATCGCGACCCAGATGAGCAGGAGGCCACCCATGCGATGATCACTCCGGGGCCGATCATGCTCGTCCCTGGCCAGCCGGTTAAGCCGTCCGCCACGGCCAGACGAATCAGCCTGTCCCCCGCCCCCTACCGGCGTCAAGAAGCCCCAGGCGCGCGGAGGGCACGAACTAGCCGTTCGACCGGTGAGGGTCTAGCAGCTCGATTACTTTCTGGCGGACCCGGCGCGGGTCGGTGCCCAAGCCGTTCAGGATCTGGGTGGCTTGGTTGTGGCCGACGTCGATCAGGCCGAGCAGCAGGTGGCCGGTATCGGCTTCGGCGTGGCCGAGCGTTTCAGCTTCGCGTGAAGTCAGCTTTAGCGCCTGCCCGGCGGCCACTGAAAATGGTAGATGTACCTGCGGTGGCAATGGCTGGCCTGGCGTGACGATCTCCCTGAGCTGCTGGCCTGCCGCCTCCTGGGTGATCCCGAGCGAAGCCAGTGCGCGGGCTGAGGTACCCGTCCCCTCGTCGGTCAAAGCGAGCAGGATGACCCCGGTGCCGATGTCGTGGTGATTGAGGTTCCGGGCTTCTTTTTGCGCGGCAACGACGACAAGACGGGCTCGTTTCGTGAACCGCTCGAACATCGTCCGCCTCGCCCTTCTTGGCCCTGCTCTGCGTCGGCACACCCGATAGGAAACACGGTACGTCTCGTCACAGAGGTTCGTCGCGCTCAGCTTCCCGCGCTCACACGTGACGTCAGGCCGCCCTCGCCGTCCTCTGTCAGCCCGCCTCGGTTGGCATCCTGGCGAGCTCAATGAGTTCCAGATTCAGTGACTGGAGGCGAAGCAGCGCACCGTATAGGGCGGCCTGGTCAAGGTCGGCGATGAGCGACGTCTGCTCACCAGCAGGTTCGATGACGAAGTCTTCGAACACCTGGCAGGACACCGGGCCGAGAGCACCATTGACGGTGATCCGGTAGCGGTTCGCGTGCACGTCGCCTCCATCCGCAACTCCGGCAGCTCATCTGCACGAGATGCCCGGCGGTCAGTTTTCCCAGCCTGCTCAAGACAAACCTGGAGTTAGGGCCAACGCCCGCCGCTGACCACTCAACAGGCGCACGTCAGCGCACCTTGGCTGACGTGGCGGCAAGGCTGCGAGGGCTGAACTCGCCAAGTCCAAGTGGCGCAAGACGGCGAAGCCATCGGGCACGCCGAGGGCATAAGGCAGCGAGGCGCGTCGCGCAATAATGAACGCATGGCACCGAGCAAGAAGTCCGGCTCTGAATCCACGGCCGAGGAGCGGGCGGCCGCGCGTAAGCGGGCCAAGGAACTCAAAGCGCAGGAGGCTGCCGCAGCGGCGTTGAAGTCGGTACTCGACAAGATCGCCTCGCTGGATGAGCCGGACAAGACGAACGCCGAGCGGATTCACGCGATCGTCACGAAGGTCGCACCGTCGCTGGTGCCGAAGCTGCTGTATGGCAGCCCCGCCTATGCCAACGCGGACGGCAAGGCCGTGCTGTTCTACCAGGAGCGCGCGAGGTTCAAAGGTCGCTACGCCAACCTCACGTTCTTCGGGGCGGCACAGCTCGACGATGGCACGATGTGGCCCACATCCTGGGCTGTCACCGAGCTTTCATCGGCCGATGAGAAGGTCGTCGCGGAGCTTGTTCGCAAGGCAATCGGTGATTGAGGAGCGTTGACCGGCGCCCCGAGAAGGATTCGAACCTTCGACCTACCGCTTAGGAGGCGGTCGCTCTATCCCCTGAGCTATCGGGGCCAGGGACGACATGCCCGCCAAGCTTAACCGGTCCCTGCTGGCGCTGCGATTGAGACGATGAGGCATCGTAGGCTTGGGGGTCACCGGTACGGCAGGAGGAACTGGGCGTGCAAGTCCGGGACGTGATGACAGAGGCGACGGTCACCGACACGCCGACCGACAACCTCCGCACGGCCGCTGAGCGTATGTGGCGGGAGCAGACCGGCTCGCTGCTGGTCACGCAGGACGGCCGCCTGATCGGGATCAT
The DNA here is from genome assembly GCA_963833835.1 of uncultured Actinomycetes bacterium. GTDB lineage: Bacteria > Actinomycetota > Actinomycetes > Streptosporangiales > Streptosporangiaceae > Bog-532. Next base: position 275,245 of record CAWHZI010000016.1, on the reverse strand, counting down.
CACCGAGCGGGACGTGCTGCGGGCGGTGGCGCTGGGAGCCGACCCGGACCGGGCCACGGTGGACGAGGCGATGACCGTGGACGTGTTCACCGTCGGGCCGGACATGCAGCTGCACGTGGCGGCGCGGGAGATGGCGGCCCGGTGGATCCGGCACCTGCCGGTGCTGGAGAGCGGCCAGCTGCTCGGCGTGGTCAGCATGCGCGACATCACCGGGGTGTTCGGCGCGCTCGGCGCCGGGGACAGCGAGATCGATATCGAGCACGAATTCGACCAGCTGGTCCGCAAGCGCCGCCTGGCCCGGATCGAGGGCGAGGTCGACTGAGCCGGTTGCGGCACAGCGCCGGTGGCAACACAGCGCCAGTTCCAGGCCAGAGCCGGGTTCAGGCGCGAGCCGGATCCGGGCGGGAACCGGGTGGGGTCAGACCTTATTAATTAAGGAAGATCGAACGGCAACCGCATGCCGTCCAGAGCGTGCGCGCAGACGTCGTCCGGCTGGACCTGCGGCAGCGCCGCGATGATCCCGGCGACGAGGTCGCGCAGCCGCGACACGTTGGCCGCGAACACCTCGAACACCTCGGCCTGGGTCACGCCCTCGCCCGCTTCGATGCCCGCGTCCAGGTCGGTGACCAGGGCCAGCGGGATGTAGCACAGCGCCAGTTCCCGGGCCAGCACGGCCTCCGGGTATCCGGTCATGCCCACCAGCGTCCAGCCCTGGGCGGCGAACCAGCGGGATTCGGCCCGGGTGGAGAACCGCTGGCCTTCGATGACGACCAGGGTGCCGGCCGGCACCGGGGGCCAGCCCGCCTCGGTCGCCACCGCGATGGCCCGCTCCCGGCCGGAGGCGCAGTACGGGTCGGCGAACGAGACGTGGACGGCGTTGCGGTCGTAGAACGTGTTCTCGCGGCTCCGGGTCCGGTCCACCAGCTGGTCGGGGACGATCAGCGTGCCGGGCCCGAAGTCGGGGGTCAGGGAGCCGACCGCGCTCGGGGCGACGACCTGGCGGACACCGAGGGAGCGTAGCGCCCACAGGTTGGCCCGGTAGGGGATCCGGTGGGGCGGGAAGCGATGGTCGCGGCCGTGCCGGGGCACGAACGCGACCCGGCGGCCGTTCACCTCGCCGACCGTGATCGGGTCGCTGGGCGGCCCGAACGGAGTGTCAGTCTTGACCTCTTCGGCCTGGTCCAGGAACTGGTAGAAGCCAGAGCCCCCGATGACCCCGATGTCGGCTACAGGCGGCATCGCCGTCAGGCGACCTTCTCGCTGGTCGAGCCGGACGACTTGCCGGACGAGCTGGAACTGGAGCCAGAGTCCTTACTGGAGCTGGTACCCGAGCTGTCGGACTTGGCGCTGCTCTTGTCGCCCGACGAGCTCTCGGACTTGCTGCCGGACTCGGCCTTCTCCTTGCCGCCGTCCTTGCCAGCCCCGTCCTTGCCCGCCCCGTCCTTGTTGCTGTCCTTGCCGCCGGCCACCGGGCCGCTGCGGCTGTCGGTGCGGTAGAAGCCGGAGCCCTTGAACACGATGCCGACGGGAGAGAACACCTTGCGCAGGCGGCCGGTGCAGTTCGGGCAGACGGTCAGCGGGTCGTCGCTGAACTTCTGTACCTTCTCGAGCTGCTCGCCACACTCGGTGCAGGCGTACTGATACGTGGGCACAGGTGCTCCTCCGTGCTGTGCCGGCGCCGCCCGGGACGGGCGTACCGGCGGCATGATGCTGCGTCGCGCGATGCTAGCACTCGTGCGATTCGAGTGCTAATTCTAACTCAGTGACGTAACAGTCCCCCGACGCTCACGATTCCCTGCGACGGCAGCGCGACCGCGGACACCGGGCGGTCGTGCCCGCTGACCGGCACCTGCTCGATGAGCTCCCCGTCGAACAGCAGCGCGACGACCGGGACCCGCTCCCCCACCCGGGCCAGCGCCCGGTCGTAGCTACCGCCGCCCCGGCCCAGCCGCTGCCCGCGGTGGTCCACGGCCAGCGCGGGCACCAGCACCAGCGCGGCACGGCTGATCGCGTCCACCCCGCGGGACGGCTCGGACGGCTCCAGCACGCCCCGCGGCCCGGGTACCAGGGAGTCCGGGCCTTCGTACGAGGCCCACTCCAGATCCCCATCGGTTCGCTGCCGGGGCAGGATCACGTAGGTGCCGCGCTTCCACATCCCGAAAACCAGGCGGTGGGTCTCCGGCTCGGTCCCCATCGAGTAGTACGCGGCCACCGTGCCCGCCATCTCGGCCTGGGGCCACGACAGCACGTGGTCACGGAGCAGCCGCGCGGCGTCGGCGCGCTGCTCCGCGGGCTGATTGCGCCGGGAGTCGTTTACGCTGGCCCGCAGGGCGGCTTTCGCAGCCGCCACGCCGGGCACGCCCGTGCTCAGAAGCGGGCTCTTGCACCTGTGCCTCCGCAAACTCGTTAGGGTTCCAGCATGGCCGATTCTTCCGCCGTCACTAAGGCCGTAGTTCCCGCTGCGGGACTCGGGACAAGGTTCCTTCCTGCGACAAAAGCCACTCCCAAGGAAATGCTGCCCATCGTCGACAAGCCGGCGATCCAGTATGTAGTGGAGGAGGCAGTCTCCGCGGGCCTGGATGACGTGCTACTCATCACCGGGCGCAGCAAGCGCTCGATCGAAGACCACTTTGACCGCGCCTACGAGCTTGAAGAGGCGCTGGCCGCCAAGGACAACACCGACGGGCTGGCTCAGGTCCGCGAGTCGGCCGAGTTGGCCACCGTGCACTACGTCCGGCAGGGCGACCCGCGCGGGCTGGGCCACGCCGTGCTGTGCGCGGCCCGCCACGTCGGGCACGAGCCGTTCGCGGTGCTGCTCGGCGACGACCTCATCGATCCCCGCGACCCGCTGCTGACCCGGATGATCGAGGTGCGCGAGCGGTTCGGCGGCAGCGTGGTGGCGCTGATGGAAGTCGACCCGGAGCAGGTGTCGCTGTACGGCTGCGCCGCGATCGAGCCGACCGACGAAGAGGACGTCGTCAACATCACCGACCTGGTGGAAAAGCCGGTCCCGGGCAGCGCGCCCAGCCGGTGGATCATCATCGGGCGATACGTGTGCGACCCCAAGGTGTTCGACATCCTGCGGAAGACCCCGCCCGGCCGCGGTGGCGAGATCCAGCTCACCGACGCGCTCAAGACGCTGGCCAGTGACACCGAAAGCGGCGGCGGCGTGCACGGCGTGCTGTTCCGCGGGCGGCGTTACGACACCGGCAACAAGCTGGACTACCTGCGGACGCTGGTGATGTTCGCCTCCGAGCGGCCGGACCTGGCCCAGGAGTTCGTGCCCTGGCTACGGAAGCACCTGGAATCGCTGTCGTGACCGACGGGGCTGGCCACCACCATCACCACAGCACGCCCGGTGAGCTGACCAGCGTCGAATCCCACCTGGCCGACATCCTCGGCACTGTCCGGCCGCTCCCGCCGACCCAGCTGGCCATCCCGGAAGCGGAAGGGTGCGTGCTGGCGGAGGACATTACCGCCAGCCTGCCGTTGCCGCCGTTCGACAACTCAGCCATGGACGGCTACGCGCTGATCTCGGCCGACGTCACCGACGCGTCGAAGGACACGCCGGTGATGCTGCGGGTGACCGGGGAGGTCGCGGCCGGTGACACCGGCGCCTACGCGGTCACCCCGGGCAGCTGCCTGCGCATCACCACCGGGGCCAAGCTGCCCGGCGGGGCGGACGCGGTGGTGCCGGTGGAGGACACCGACGGTGGCCTGGCCCAGGTCGCGATCAGGATCCCGGCGGCACCCGGTGATTCGGTGCGGTACAGCGGCGGCGACGCGCGGCAGGGCGAGGTGCTGCTGCCCGCGGGCACCCGGCTCGGCCCGATGCAGATCGCGGTGCTGGCCGCGTCCGGGCGCGCCCGGGCCGAGGTCTACCCGCGGCCCCGGGTAGTGGTGCTGTCGACCGGCAACGAGCTCACCGCCCCCGGCACGCCGCTGGCGCCGGGCAAGATCTGGGACTCCAACAGCTACATGCTGACCGCGGCCGCGCACGAGGCCGGCTGCCTGGCCTACCGGCACGGACCGATCCCGGACGACCCGATGGAAATGCTCCCCGCGATCGAGGACCAGCTGCTGCGGGCCGACCTCATCGTGACCAGCGGCGGGGTCAGCATGGGCGGCGAGCACGACGTGGTCAAGGAGACGCTGAGCCGCCTGGGCACGGTCCGGTTCCGCAAGGTCGCGTTGCAGCCCGGCATGCCGCAGGGCTTCGGCACGATCGGCGAGGACGAGACCCCGATCTTCACCCTGCCCGGCAACCCGGTCAGCGCGTACGTGTCGTTCCAGCTGTTCGTGCTGCCCGCGCTGGGCGCACTGCAGGGCCAGCCGGACCGGCGGCTGCCCTCCGTCCCAGCCACGGTGACCGGGCCACTGCGCTCACCGCCCGGCCGCCGGTCCTACCTGCGCGGGGTGCTGAACGCCACCGAGGGCACGGTCACCCCGCTGACCGGCCAGGGTTCGCACCAGATCGCCACCCTCGGCCGGGCCAACGCGCTGATCGTGGTGCCCGAGTGGGTGGTCCACCTGAACGAGGGGGACAGCGCCGAGGTCCTGGTCCTGCCGTGAGCGAGCTGACGCACCTGAACTCGGCCGGCCAGGCCCGGATGGTCGACGTGTCGGGCAAGGACGTGAGCGCCCGCGCGGCCCGCGCGTCCGGCCGGGTCCGGCTGTCGGCCGCCGCGGTCGCGGCCCTGCGTGCGGGCGAGGTACCCAAGGGCGACGCGCTGGCCGTGGCCCGGATCGCCGGCATCCAGGGGGCCAAGCGGACGCCGGACCTGATCCCGCTGTGTCATCCGATCGGGCTGCACGGGGTCACGGTCGACCTGACCGTGACCGACGACGGGGTGGACATCACCGCGACGGCCCGGACGGCGGACCGCACCGGGGTCGAGATGGAGGCGCTGACCTCGGTCAGCGTGGCCGCGCTGGCCCTCATCGACATGATCAAGGCGGTCGACCCGGCCGCGGTCATCACCGATGTGCGCGTGGACGAGAAGACCGGCGGGAAGAACGGTCCGTGGCACCGCCCGGCTTCGGCCTCGGCTTCGGCTTCGGCTTCGGCTTCGGCTTCGGCTTCGGGGAGGGCGTAGTGCGCGCGCTGGCGGTCACCGTCTCCAACCGCGCGGCGGCCGGGGTCTACCCGGACCGGTCCGGGCCGGTCCTGGTCGACCTGCTGCGCCGCGCCGGCTGCGACGTGGTGGACGGCCCGCTGGTCATCCCCGACGGTGAGCCGGTCGAAGAGGCCCTGCGGGACTCCATCGCGGCCGGTTACGACGTGGTGGTGACGACCGGGGGCACCGGGCTGACCCCGGCCGACCTGACCCCGGAGATGACCCGGCGGATCCTCGACCGCGAGATTCCCGGCATCGCCGAGGCCATCCGCATGGCCGGCGCGAACGCCGGGGTGCCGACGGCGATCCTGTCCCGTGGCATCTCCGGGCTGGCGGGCCGCACGCTGATCGTCAACCTGCCCGGGTCCACCGGCGGGGTCAAGGACGGCATGGCCGTGCTGAGCCGGGTCCTCGAGCACGCCGTCGACCAGGTGCACGGCGGGGACCACCGCCGCAGCCCCGCGGCCGAACCGGCCGCCGAATAGGTCTGCGGACCGGCTTCAGGGCCGGCCACCGGATCGGCCACCGGGCTGGCCTCCGGGCTGGGAGACCTGCAGGGATCCGGCAACGATTACCCTGGTGATCGATCTGGCCGTGTTTAGATGGCGTCCAGCCGATTACCAGGGAATGATTGACCCCGTGGGACGAATGCGTGGCTGGCCCGCCACCCTCTACGAGCCGAGGCTGCTGGACGAACCCATCGCCCTGCGCCCGGTACGGGTCCGGGATGCGCGGACATGGCGAGAGATCCGGGTCCGGAACGCGCCGTGGCTGCGGCCGTGGGAGCCAACCAATCCGGAGACGCCACTGTACCGGTCCAGCCTGAGCCCGTACGTGTCGATGGTCCGGGCCATGCGCCAGGAAGCCCGGCTCGGCCAGGCCCTGCCCTGGGTCGTAACCTACGGCGACGAGTTCGCCGGGCAGCTGACGGTGGGCAGCATCGTGTGGGGTTCGGCCCGTTCCGGCCAGGTCGGCTACTGGATCGACGAAAGGTTCGCCGGGCGTGGCATCATCCCCACCGCCCTGGCCATGGCGGTCGACCACAGCTTCCGCGTCGTCGGCCTGCACCGCCTGGAAGCCAGCATCCGCCCCGAGAACCACGCCAGCCGCCGGGTCGTGGAGAAGCTGGGCTTCCGCGACGAAGGCCTGCGCCGCCGCCAGCTCCACATCGACGGCGCCTGGCGTGATCACCTCTGCTACGCCCTGACGTCGGAGGAAGTCCCCGACCGCCTGATGACCCGGTGGCGCGGCGTCGTCATGGCCTCGAAGTCCAGCACGAGCTGACCCGGCCCGGCTGGCCGGCGGGGCGGGCTGGCTGAGTTAGCGGGGTGCGTCCGGCGGCCGGTGACGGCCGATGTAGGCCAGGTTGATGGCCACGATGCCGACCCACACCACGAGCAGGCCCCAGAATCCGGCCGGATGCTGCCCGGCGGCCACCGCTATCGCGCTGAGCGGGATGCCAAAAATCAGCGTGGCCAGGACAAAGAAGGCCGGGGAGTGCGCCCCGGACCGGATCCGGCTGGGCCCGTAGCTGGCCATCCGGGCGTCGACGCGGGCATCGATCTCCCGGTCCACCTTGGACAGGAACGAGTCGATCACCGCAGTCTGATATTCCGGCGGGAGCTCACGGTGGGTCTCCGCCGCCGCCCGGATCTCGTCCGCGGAAAACGATGAGGTAATCACGCTTCAGGTATATGCGCGGCGGCCCGGAAACGCAGTGGGGATAACCCCCGTCCTGGTGAGGCTCACCCCCGCCGGGGTCGTGGCGGCGGTGAGCCCCTCCCCAGGTTCTGACCGCGGCGGTTTATTTCGATTCGGTGATCTCGCGACACACCGGGCTTTATGCTCGCCATCGCCTGCGCCGGCATTTACGCTGCGTCACGTGAGCGGGCAGCTGACGATATTCTTCACGTCCGCCCAGCCCGCTTCGGCCCGTAACCCAGGGGAGGGGGGACCGTGAGCAGCGCGATCCTCTATGTCGCCATCGTGGCGATCTGGATCGGCGTGCTTGTCCCCCGCTGGCTCCGGCACGACAGCTCCCAGAGCCGGCCGGCCGGACTTCGCCGCTTTTCCCTTCGCTTCGGCGGCTCCCGCCACACCGACGACCGGGAACGCGCGGGCTTCGATCCCGCCGGCCGTCCCCGGTACACCAGCTTTGTGCCCCCCGCGCCCGACCAGCACACCCCCGAGGCTCACCCGGAGCCCGAGATCCATCACGAAGAGAAAGTTTCTTCCGTAACCAGCGGGAACAGAGAGAGCATGGCACAGCTCTACGAAGCGGACGCACCAGCGCCAGCCCGATCGTATGGGCCGGTCCGATCGTATGGATGGTCGGCCGAAGAGGTCACGCAGCACGAGCAGGTCCAACGGAACATCCCGCGCCCGGCCCCGGCCCGGGACGCCGCTCCGGCGCCCAGTGCCCCGCAGGCTCCCAGGGTCCCGCATGCTCGGCCGACGCCGACGCCGACGCCGACGGCCGGCGCCCCGGGCGTCCAGGACAGGGACGACGAGCGCGCCGACTACTACGGCGACGAGACGGAAGAGGCCGAGCGCCGGGCCGGGATAGTACGCAGCCGCCGCCGGATGCTCTGGATGCTGGTCGCGTTGACCGCCGTGGGTATTGGCCTGGTCGTGGCGCACCTGTCCTCCTGGTGGATCGTGATCCCCCCGCTTGTGCTGCTGGCTGGCTACATGCTGCTGCTGCGCGAGGCCGCACAGGCTGACGCCGAAGCCCGCGAGCGCCGCGAGGCCGAGCGCGACGTCGCCGACCGGATCCCGCACGCTCGCCCGGCCGAGCCGGCCACGGTCACGGCCACGGGCTCAGCGTCGGTGGCCGCCCCCTACGAGACCGGCCCGCGGGCCGACGTCATCGACCTGTCCGAGCACGTCGGAGACCAGCTCTACGACCAGTACGCCGACGCCAAGCTCCGCGCGGTCGGCGACTGAACGCGCAAGGCACCCCTGACCTTTGCTAGGCTGACTGACGTTCTCGGGGCTGTAGCGCAGTCCGGTAGCGCACCTCGTTCGCATCGAGGGGGTCAGGGGTTCGAATCCCCTCAGCTCCACCCTTGAACTGGCAAGCCAACGGCTTGCGTAGGTCTCTCACCTTCGGCTCCCCCTCCTCCCATGTCCGATTTTGGGAGCGAGATGGGAGGGCGCCGTTCGCGTATGCGAGAACCGCTCGCCGTCCTCGATGCCGATCTCACGGGCAGTCGCGGCGAAGGATAACCACCACGACGGTATCGGGTCGAAACCGCACAAACCGCCTGGTCCGGGTCAAGAGGGCGGGTCGGCCTGGCCCAGCGATCCGGACAGGCTGTGCGATTCGGGCGGAGCGTGCGGAGCGGAGTACTGGGGCCGGGACAGCAACCGCAGCCGCGCCGCCCGCGCGTCCCAGCAGTAGATCACGACCGTCCCGGCGATGATGTCGTGCAGAGCGCGGCGCTGGTCGCCTAGGAGTATGCCCAGGAAGCCAAGGCAGAGGATAAGGAAGCTCAGCGGGAACGCCAGCATGCGGCCGATCGCTCGGCGCCCGCTCACGTCGCCGCCGTCGTTCGTCACGACCTGCACACCAAACAACGCCCCACCTGGGGTTTTGCCGTTCAGGCCCCAGAAATGGGCGAAGTAGATGAACGCCCACACCGCATACGCGACGACCACCCAGGTATTGCCGTGGTTGAAGTGGATGCTCTTCCCGGTAAGGACGCTGGCCGCGAAATTGATGGCGGCCAAGACGAGGATGAAGATCCCGGTGAGGACGACTAGGTCCACCATGAAGGCGGCGAACCGCGAGGCGAACCCCGCGTAGTGCCCTTGCAGGCTCTCGCGGGCGGCGGGCGGGGGCTCGAAGGGCCTGACCTCGCCCGTGGGCGTGGTCATGATGCGGCCGGGGCCGGCAGTCCGGCAGGCGGGCCGGGCGGGCCGGTGTAGGGACGGCGGCGAAGACGAGCTACCAAGCGGGCGATGGACTCGTCGGCCCCGACGGTCCGGCTGCGGACCGCGTCGACCAGATCGCTCGCTACCCCGCCGGAGGATTTGGCGATGATCGAGCCGAGGTCGGTCTGCTCGACGAGTGCTTCGAGGTCGACTCGTTGGACGACGGCGTTCATGTCCACCCGGTCGATTACGGCGTCCAGGTCGACCCTCCCGATCACCTCGTTCACGTCGACCTGCTGCAGGATCTGGCCTACATCGGCCCGGCCGATCAACGCCGTGACGTCGACGGTGGCCAGGAGACGGTTCACGTCCACCGTGGCCAGCAGACGGTTCACGTCCACCGTGGCCAGCAGACGGTTCACGTCCACCCGGTCCAGGATTCCCTCGATGTCGGCCCGGGCCAGCAGACGGTTCACGTCCACCGTGGCCAGCAGACGGTTCACGTCCACCGTGGCCAGCAGACGGTTCACGTCCACCCGGTCCAGGATTCCCTCGATGTCGGCCCGGGCCAGCAGACGGTTCACGTCCACCCGGTCCAGTACCTGGTTGACGTCTACCTGGTCCAGCACCTGCCCGAGATCGACCTGTTCCAGGACGGCGTTCAGATCGATCTCGGCCAGCAGCGCGTTCAGATCGAGCGCGCCAACCACCCGGCCGATCACGCGATCGGCGATGGCCTGGGCCAGCGCGTCCGCCGATGGGGCGAGCCGGCCGCCCACCATACGCAGCGGTGCAAACGGATCCACGCAACCAGTATCTCGTACTTCGTTCCGCCGAATCCCGCGACCCGCGTTCCCGGACGGCGTGATTAGCTTCGAGGGTGCCAAGTTCTCCGGCGGCAAAGTCGACTTCAGCGACGTTGGCGACTGGTCATACCCACCTAAGTTCCCCAGACGTGAAACTCCACAGGAACGAAGGTCAATCTCAGGTCAGTCCTGGTGATCTTTAGCCCGCGCGCCCGCAAGCCACCACGCGGGACTCACGTGGCCGTAGACGCCATGCATGCCCGGCATCTCGTGCCCCATCCGTTCGGTCATAGCACCTCGGGAATGCCGTCCTCGTCTATCCAGGTCTATAGGCCGTGACGCAGGCCACGCGACAACGTTAGTGCCGGACCGTGTACACGGCGACGGTGCCGAAGATCAGGACCAGGACGCCGTAGATGCCGAGGGGCGCGGCGGCAGCGGCCCCGAAGGCGCTGGTGGCGATGCCTGCGGCGACGGCGAAGTCCCGCATGGCGGTGGGCAGCACGATCGCGGTGCGCCGCCGGGCGGGCACGCCGATCGCGAGCAGCCACCCGAGGATGGCCCCGCCCGCCAGATACAGCACCAGGGCGAGGGCGACGCGGGTATCACTGGCCCGCAGGTGCAACTCGCTGGCGACCTCCCACAGCAGGACCAGCAAGCTCACGGTACCCAGGACCCGGACCGCGGGCTGCTCGCGGCCGTCCAGCGGATCGAGCGTGCGCAGCGCCGAGCCCGCGACGAGGGGCAGCGCCACGACCAGGGCCAGGGTGGTCAGCAGGCCGAGCTGCGAGGCGGAGGAATGAGCGCCCACGAGGCTCAGGATCGGCCCGGCGAGCAGGACCGTCAGCACGGTGGAGCCGACGAGCAGGCCGGCGGCCAGGCCGACTTCGCCGCCCGCCAGGCCGGTGAGCGCGACCGAAGCGACCTCGGTCGGTGCTACCCCCGCCGCCAGGATGCCGCCGCGCAGGACCGGGCCGGTGACGAGCCGGCTGGCCAGCCAGGCCAGCGCGGGGAGGGTGACCGTGCTGACCGCCAAGACCAGGAGCAGGCGGCGGGACGCGGTCCGGACGGCGGCAATCTCACCGAACGTCATCGAGGCCCCGGTACAGAAGACCAGGACCGCGAGGGTATCGAGGATCGCCCCTCCGGCATCGATATTCCGGCCGGGACCGGGGAAAGCGACGCCCGCGGCGGCCACGATCACCACCAGGATCAGGAGGAACCGGTCCAGAACGTCAGCCAACCTCGCCAGCCGAGGCTGAGGCCCTGCCTGCCGTTCCGTGTCCTGCACTGCGCCACCGTCCGAGATCACTGCGCAGCATCGCTCCGGGGCGCAATTCGATGTGCATGCGATGATCGCAGGCCCGCTTTGAAGGTACTCAACCACCTGGTGAAACCCGGGCGAGTGCGGTTGACGGGAACGGCCGACTGGCTGGATGGTCAGTGCGGCAAGCTGGCGAGATGACAACGGACGGGGCGGGCCGCGCACCACGGCTGGCCGAAAGCACGCGGGTCGAGGCTTTCAGCGACGGAGTGTTCGCCATCGCTTTGACCTTGCTGGTGCTCGATCTGCACAGCCCGGCCTCCGGGCACGGTGGATTTGCGCGCGCATTGCTGGACCAGTGGCCTGCCTACGTCGCCTATCTGGCGGCGTTCCTCAACATAGCGGCGATCTGGCTCAATCATCACGAGCTGTTCACGCTCGTGCGGCGGGTAGATGCGCGCCTGATCTGCGCCAACCTGCTGCTTCTGCTCATCACATCGCTGTTCCCGTGGCCAGCTGCCGTGATCTCCGCGGCCGTGCGGGACGGCAACCACGCCGATCAGGTCGCTGCCACCGTGCTGTACGCCGTGGTGGGGTTTCTGGTGCCGCTCGCCTGGATCGTCGTGTACCGGTACCTGTCCCACAACCCGCACCTGCTGACCGATGCCGCAGCCACCGGTTACGCACGCCAGGGAGTCCGGCGATCCTTGCTCAGCGTCGTCGTCTACCCGGCAGCAGGGGCCATAGCATTCGTCGAGCCGCTGGTGGCCCTGGCCGCATTCGCTGCGCTGCCATTCTTTTTCATCATGACCGTGGTGCGGCCGTTCCGCGGTGATCAGCGCGCGACCCAAACCGGCTGAGGGGACGATCTGCTTCGCCGCCGGCCCGCATGCTGCTGCCCAGCAGGCCCGTCAGGCCCTGCGCTGATCGACGGGCCAGTGACACCGAGTACTAGCTCACGACCCTGAATCCGACGGCCGCAGCACGGTCGCTGCCCCGTGGCCGCCGCGCCGGGCCTGCTCCAGCGCCTGCCCCGCCTGCCCGAGGGAGTAGCGCATACCCACGGAGATCGCGATTGCGCCCTCGCCAAGAAGCCCGGCGAGCCGGCGTAGCCGCGCGCCGTCCGGGACAACCTGCACCGCAGACACCGCGATTCCCCGTTCGGCGGCTGGCGGGTCACCGGTGATGGTGGCCAGTCTGCCGCCGTCCCTAACCGCCCCGAGGGCCTCCCGTGCCCCCGTCGGAGCGGCGTTCACGGCCGCGTCGGCGCCGCCGGTCATCGAGATCACCCGCTGCGGCCAGCCGGGCTGGTGATAGTCAAGGACGATGTCCGCGCCCATAGCTGTTATGCGGGCGGCATCGTCGCGGCTCGACGTGGCCAGCACCCTGGCCCCCCGGTGGGCCGCGAGCTGGACAAGCATGCCTCCAGTGACGCCGCCAGCGCCGTTCACCAGGACCGTCTGACCGGACCGGAGGTCGATCCCATCGGTGAGGGCCTGGTCGGCGGTGAGCGCCGGGACGGGGAATGCTGCGGCGGCGTCGACCGGGATCCCGGGTGGGATTACGGCAACGTGTCCGGCGGCCGCGATGAACTTCTCCGCCCAGCTGCCCTGTTCGCGCAGCGGCAGCGAATGTGTGGTCACCGCGTCGCCAACGCTGACCCCTTCGACCGAGTTCCCAACCGCGGCGACCAGCCCGGCCGCCTCTACCCCGAGCGCCATGGGCGGATGGGCGCCGGTGTCCCAGCCTCCCGTGCGGACAAATTCGTCCCAGTTACCCGCCCCGCACGCCTGGACGTCGATCAGCACCTCATCGGCCCGCAACGCGCGGGGAGGGGGCAGCCGAAGCGGTTCGACCGGACCGCCAATCTGGCGTACGCCTGCTGCGCGCATGCTGACCGCTCCCTTTCTGTCACGAACCTCAAGGCTGGTCTACGCCGAGGGGGACGACGATCCCCTTGGCTAGGTCTGATGGGTGGCTGGACGGGGACCCGGGCCAGATCCTGGCCAACACACTGGTATCTGGGAGCGGCTGGTCGCGCCAGTGAGCCCCCTGGCCGGTGCCCTGGCCGGTTGGAGCCTGTCCGGCACCAATGTCGCTCCGCGAGCGGTCCGTGGCCTATACCGGTGCGTCGGCCAGGGCATGGCCCTGGTGTGCCGAGGGCTTCCGAGCGGGACTGTGGGAACAGGACCTGAGATCAGAAGAAAGGGAGCAAGGATCATGAATTACGGGCCAGAGGTCGACGTACTGAACGTGTCCCTGTTCTTCCTGGAGATCTTCTCCGGCCCGCAAGGAGCGGAGCGATGAGCGCCATCGACGACATCCTGGCCGGCTACGAGGGCCTGCGGCCCGCCCAGGAGGCCTTCTACAAGGACCTGCATCAGCATCCCGAACTGTCTCATCACGAGCATCGCACCGCCCGGTGCGTCGCTGAGGAACTGCAGAAATACGGCTTCACGGTCCTGACCGGGATCGGCGGCACGGGAGTCGTGGGCGTCCTGGCCAACGGTGCCGGGCCCACAGTCCTACTGCGGGCCGAACTGGACGCGCTGCCCATCCGCGAGAACACCGGCGTGGATTACGCCAGCGTCGTGACCACGACGGCGGCCGACGGCCACGAGGTGCCGGTTGCTCATGCCTGCGGCCACGACATGCATATGGCCTGCCTGCTCGGCATGGCCAAGCTCATGGCCGATCACCGCGGCCGGTGGAACGGGACCCTGATCCCGTTGTTCCAGCCCGCCGAGGAGACCGGCGACGGCGCCCGGGGCATGGTCGACGACGGCCTGCTGAAACGCATCCCAGCCCCGAATGTCGCCTTGGCCCAGCATTTGCTGCCCGGCATCGCCGGGACCGTGGGGACGTGTTCCGGGCCGTTCATGTCGGCCGAAGACAGCATCAAGGTCACCGTGTACGGGCGGGGCAGTCACGGCGCCCTGCCGCAGGACGGCATCGACCCGGTGGTGCTCGCGGCCATGATCATCGTCCGGCTGCAGACGGTGGTGTCCCGCGAGGTCACGCCAGGCGAGATCGCCATCGTCACCGTCGGCAGCCTGCAGGCCGGCACCACGAGCAACGTCATTCCCGACCACGCTGTCCTGCTGCTCAACGTGCGCAGCTACTCCCAGCCGACCCGTCAGCGCATGCTTGCCGCGATCCAGCGGATCATCCGCGCCGAATGCCAGGCCAGCGGGTCACCCAAAGATCCTGACTTCCAGACCCTGGCCAGCTTCCCGCTGCTGGATAACGACGCCGCCACCACGGACCGCGTGGCGGCCGCGTTCGCCGCGCATTTCGGCAACGACGCCCTCGTGCTTGACCGGCAGACCGTGAGCGAGGACTTCGGTCTCATCCCCGCTGCCGCGAGTGCTCCATATACCTACTGGGGCATCGGGCGCACCGACCGGAAAGTCTATCTAGCCGCCGAGAAGGCCGGACATCTAGCGGACCTGCCCGCCAATCACTCCCCGGAGTTTTTGCCCCCGCTGCAGCCCACCCTGCGAACCGGCACCGAGGCGCTGCTCGCGGCGGCCCTGGCCTGGCTCGCACCCTGACCCGCCTGCCGACGAACGCCGACAGCAGCGGAAGGGAGAGGAACATGACCACCGAATTGATCCTGCTGGGAACGGCGGGGGCTCCCCTTCCGGTCGCCGGAAGGGCGGGGATCTCCACGGCACTCGTCGTCGACGGACGGATCTTCGTCATCGACTGCGGGCGGGGGGCACCGTCCGCCTTCGCCGAGGCGGGACTGGACTTCTCCCGCCTGGAGGCGGTGTTCCTCAGCCACCTGCACGCGGACCACATCGGTGACCTCCCGGGCATGCTGCTGTACGGCTGGGGTGCCCGGGCGCGCGGTAACGTGCCGCTGGCACCGATCCACGTCTTCGGGCCGTCACGGCCCAGGACGCTGCCGGAAGGTGATGCCGTCTTCCACCGCCAGACCACGATCCACCCCGAAACGCCGGTCCCCGGAACGGCGGATCTGATCGAGCACATCCTGGCCGGCTACGCCTACCACCTGAACGTCATGCCGCTGGACGCCCGCATGCCCGACGCGGGCGCGCTCGTCCGGGCCACAGACATCGCCGTGCCCGCACCGGCTGGGGACATCCGCCCTATCCCGGTCGTCGTCTTCGACGACGGGATCCTCCGGGTGACCGCCGTAGCCGTGACGCACGGCCGGGCGGTTCCGGCGCTGGCCTACCGGTTCGACACGCCGGACGGCTCCATCGCGTTCTCCGGCGACACCACGGTGAACGAAAACCTGATCGCCCTGGCCCGGGGGGCCGACATCCTCATCCACCAGGTCGCCGACCTGAACTACCTCAAGCAGCACGGCACCGACGACGCCGAACTGGCCCGGATGGCCGCGCTGCACACCGACGTCAGCCAGGTCGGCGGCGTCGCCGCACGCGCCCTGGTCCGCGAGCTCATCCTCAGCCATTACCTTCCAGCGGACCCGGCCGCTATCACCGCAGCAGAATGGGCGAAGCGTGCTGGGCGCGGGTTCAGCGGCACTACCACCGCAGGCCACGACGGCCTGCGCCGGACGCTCCCGCGGCCGGTCAGCGGAGCGTGATCACGTTGGCGGTGATCAGGTGGGCGGCGTCGGAGGCCAGGTAGGCGATGACGTCGGCGACCTCGGCCGGGGTGGCGATGTGGATCAGCTCCGGGCGCCGGGCGACTTCGTGGCGGACCGCGCCGGTGACCCAGCCGGTATCGGTGACCGGGGGGTAGACCATGTTGGCCGTGACCCCGTAGGGGGCCAGTTCCAGCGCGGCGGACATGGTGTAGTTCGTCTGGGCCGCCTTGGCCGCGCCGTAGGAGACCTCCTCCGGGAAGCCCAGATCGCCGCCGGACGTGAGCCCGACGATGCGGCCCCAGTCGGCGCCGCGGGCGATGTGACGCCGGGCGAACTCGCTGATCAGCAGGGCCGCCGCCATCGCGTCCACCGTGAAGTGCCGCGCCCAGGTGGCGGCGGTCACCGGCTGAAGCGAACGGCCGAGCCGGTCATCTTCTGCAGCGGCGAAGGTGTCCGGGGCCGAGCCGCCGGTCGCGTTGTTGACCAGGATGTCGACCGGGCCGAGCTGCTCCTCGGCCAGATCGAACAGCCTGGCGGGCGTGTCCGGGTCGGCCAGGTCAGCCTCGACCGCCACCGCGCGGCCGCCCGCAGCCTGGATCTGGGCCACGATGGGCCCGGCGTCCTGGGCCCGGCGGTCGCGGTATCGCTGGGGCGTACCGGGATCGACCGGATCATCGACGCGCAGGTAGGTGCACAGGACCACGCACCCGCGCCGGGCCAGAGCCGAAGCGGTCGCCGCGCCGATGCCATGGTTGGCTCCCGTCACGAGCGCAGTACGCCTGGTCATCGCAACCCTCCACATTCCTGGCCCGCCCAGCCGGATTATGACCGGCGCTAGGCGAAAAGCACTGGTTGTCCAGTCGCAACCCGCGTGTTCGCTGGCTACCGGCCTGGCTCAGCCACCATGATGACCTTGTGAAACTGCGATTGCCGGTGGCCGTCGCCGCCGTGGTGGGGGCGGTCAGCCTGGCGGCGTGCTCGTCCGCGGCGAACACCACGGCTCAGTCGGTGGCGCACTCCCCCGCCTCGGGCAAGACGCCGGCCACGGCCAGCTCCCCGGCCGCGCCCCACTCGGCCACCGCCAGCCCATCCAGCTCGGCCCCGGTTACGATCGCCGCGGTCGGGGACATGAGCCTGGGCAACACGCCGGACCTGCCGCCCAGCCCGACGACGTACCTGGACCCGGTCAAGAGCGAGCTGACCACCGGCGCGCAGATCGTGTTCGCGAACCTCGAGGGCACGCTGACCACCGCCGACGGCAGCAAGTGCGGATCAGCCGGCGACGGTGGCACCTGTTTCGCCTTCCGTGATCCGCCCGAGTACGCCAACGACTACAAGGCCGACGGGTTCACGGTCCTGAACGACGCCAACAACCACTCGATGGACTTCGGCCCGGCCGGCCTGGCTCAGACGGTCCAGTCGATCCACGCCGCTGGCCTGGCCCAGACCGGCCTGCCCGGCGAGATCACGCTGGTGTCGGCGAACGGGGTCAAGGTGGCGTTCCTGGCCTTCGCCCCGTACAACTGGACCGCCAGCCTGCTCAACCTGCCCGTGGCCCAGGCCCTGATCGAGAAGGCCAAGACCGAGGCGTCGGTGGTCGTGGTCTACATGCACGTCGGGGCCGAGGGCTCCGACGCCGACCACGTCACCGGGCAGGAGGAGACCTACGTCGGGGAGGACCGGGGCAACCCGGAGGCCTTCGCGCACATGGCCGTCGACTCCGGGGCCAGCCTGGTGCTGGCCAGCGGCCCGCACGTGCTGCGGGGCATGCAGTTCTATAAGGGTCACCTGATCGCCTACAGCCTGGGCAACTTCGCCGGCTACGGCAACTTCGGGACCGACGGCGACCTCGCCCTGAGCGCGATCCTGCACGTGACGCTGTCCTCCACCGGGCAGTTCGAGCAGGCCCGGCTCTACCCGGTCCAGGACGTCGGCAAGGGGCAGCCCGTGCCCGGCGGCGACACGGTCTCCTTCGTGTCCCAGCTGTCCCAGCAGGACTTCGGCTCCAGCGCCGCGCACTTCTCCTCAGCCGGCGTCATCCAGGCACCCTGACCCCAGCGCCTAGGCACCGTAGGCAGGCACGATCGCGCCGCTGATCGGCGCGGCGGCGTCGCTCACCAGGTAGACGAGGAGGTCGGCGATGGCCTGTGGCGTGACTGAGTGCGCCAGCGCGTCCGGGGGTGCGAACTGGCGGGTCTCGGCCGTGTTGAGCAGCTGCGGCGCGACACCGTTGACCCGGATTCCGGACGGGCGCAGCTCCAGGTCGAGGACCCGGATCAGGTGGACCAGCGCCGCCTTGCTGAGGGCGTAGGAGGCCAGCCCGGCGGCCGGCTCCAGGCCCGGGCGGGACGCCACGTGCACGATGGCGCCGGAACCGTGCTCCCGCTGGTACGGGACCACGGCCTGGGTCAGCCACAGCGCCGCCCCCAGGTTGACGTCGATCATGAGCCGCAGGTCTTCCGGTGTCACCGAGAGCGTGTCACCCAGGTGGTACATGCCGATGGTGTTCACCAGCACCTCGGGCGGCCCCACCTCGGCCGCGATCCGGTCCACGACGCCGCGGGCCGCGGCCGGGTCGACCGGGTCGGCCACTTCGCCCCGGATACCGTCCGGCAGCTCCTTCAGCCCTTTTTCGTTCCGGTCGATCCCGACCACGGTGAATCCGGCCGCCGTCAGCTTCTCCGTGGTCGCCCGCCCGAGCTCTCCACCCGCGCCGGTCACGATCGCCACTCGCTCGCTCATGCGTTGCTCCTTCCGGTCGGGTCCAGGTTCACCGCCGGGAAGGTGAGCGGTCGTCACCGGATTATGGTGATCCGCAGGAATTGCGGGTGAGTTACGCTGACCGCGTGCCCCGAGGAGACGGCGCCATGACCGGCACGCCGGCTACGGCGAGCCGCGGGGCCGACGCGGGCCGCGGGGCCGACGCGGGCCGGCCGGGGCTGATCGGCCGTCGCGACCTGGTCGCGCTGCTGGACCAGGCGGCCGCGAAGCAGGTGACGATCATCTCGGCGCCCGCCGGCAGCGGGAAGACGTCGCTCCTGCGGGCCTGGGCCGATCGGCCGGGCCAGAATCGCCCGATCGCCTTCCTGTCGGTGCGGCCGGGCCAGCACGACGACCAGCTGTTCTGGCTCACGCTGCTGGGGGCGATCCGCGCCGCGGCCGGCGGCTCCCCGTCCCCGCCCGCAGCACCCGGGTTCGACGGCCAGGCCATGGTGGACAAGGTGCTGGATGAACTGGCCTCCCGCGGTCCGTCCGTCCTGATCATCGACGACCTGCACGAGCTGAGCTCGGCCGCGGCGCGCAAGCAGCTCACGACCCTGCTGACCAGCCTGCCGCCCGGCGTGCACGCGGTCCTGGCCAGCCGCCGCGATCCGGCGCTGCACCTGCACCGGCTGCGGCTGGCCGGTGAGCTGGCCGAAATCCGCGCCGCCCAGCTGCGCTTCACCGCGGACGAGACACGCACGCTGCTGGCCGCCGCGGGGATAGCGCTGCCCGCTGCGGCAGTGGCCACGCTGCACCAGCGGACCGAAGGCTGGGCCGCCGGGCTGCGGCTGGCGGTGCTGTCCCTCGACGGGCACCCCGACCCGGAACGGTTCGTGGCCGAGTTCTCCGGCAGCGACCGCACGGTGGCCGAGTACCTGATGGCGGAGATGCTGGACCGGCAGCCGCCGGAGATCCAGCGCCTGCTGTTGCGCACCTCCCTGCTGGACCGGGTCAACGGCGAGCTGGCCGACCTGCTGACCGGGGCCACCGGATCGGAACGCATCCTGCTGGACCTGGAGGACGCCAACGCGTTCGTCCTGTCGCTCGACCCCGGCCGGACCTGGTTCCGCTACCACCACCTGTTCGCCGGCCTGCTCCGGCTGGAGCTGCGCCGGACCCAGCCCGCGCAGATCCCGGAGCTGCACCGGCAGGCCGCGGGGTGGCTGGCCGGGCACGGCCAGACCATCGAGGCCATCCGCCACCGGCAGGCGGCCGGCGACTGGGCCGAGGCGGCCCGGCTGCTGACCGACCACGCCCTGAGCCTGACCCTCGACGGCCAGGCCGGGACGGTGGCGGCGCTGCTGCGCGCGTTCCCGGCCCAGGCCGGTGAGGACTTCCCGGAGCTGGCGCTGGTGTACGCGATCGCCGACCTCGACCAGCTCCACCTCGACCAGGCGGCGGCGCATCTGGACGTGGCCCGGGCCTACGCCGGCACCAGGCCGCCCGGCCGGCGGCACCGGCTGGAACTGATCATCGCGACCCTGCAACTACTGTCGGCCCGGCTGAGCGGGTCCTTTGACGGCGTGTTCAAGCAGGTGGAAGCGCTTCCGGCGCTGACCGCCGGCCAGTCCCATGCCGACGTCGCGCTGAGCAGCGACCTGGAAGCGGTCGCGCTGCTGAACCTGGGCGTCACCGAGGCCTGGTCGCTGCGGCTGACCGACAGCGAGCGGCACCTCGTGCAGGGCGCGGCCCTGGCCCGGGACATCGGCCGGCCCTACCTGGAGGTGGCCTGCCTGGCCCACCTGGGGTTCGCCGCTACGATCCACTCGTTCGAGCTGGCCCGCCGGCGCTGCGAGGAGGCCATCGCCGTCGCCGCCGGGCACGGCTGGGACACCGAGCCGGTGATCGCCCCGGCGCTGGCCACAATGGCCAACGCGCTGATCTGGCGGGGCCAGCTCGGCCCGGGGGAACAATGGCTGGAGCGCGCCCGGCGCGCGACCCGATCCGTCGGCGAGCCCGGCGTCCGGCTGCTGGTCGCCCTCACCTCGGCGATGCTGCAGGCGGCGCGGGGTCACCACCGGCAGGCGCTGGCAGAGTTCGCCACGGCCCGGCAGCTGCAGGCACTGATGCTGGGGCGGCACGCGCTGACCTCCCGCATCACCGCGTGGACGATCGCGGCCCAGGCCCAGCTGGGGCAGGCCGGGCAGGCGCGGGACACGCTGGCGGCTCTCGATGACCAGCTGGCCCGCACCGGCGAGATCCGCAATGCGGCCGCGGTGATCAGCCTGGCCGAACACGATCCGGCCGCCGCCCGCCGGGAACTGCAGCCCGTCCTCGACGGCACCGCCGCCGTGCATTCCTACCTCACCCGGCTGGAGGCCTACCTGCTGGACGGGCTGGCCTACCGGGACCTCGGTGACGAGCGTGCGGCCCGGGCCGCGGCGGAGCGGGCGCTGCACCTGGCCGAACCGGACCGGCTGATCCTGCCGTTCGCGATGACCGGGGCGTGGGAGCTGCTGACGGCGCTGCCACCCCAGGGGACGTCACACGCCGCGCTGGTGGCCGACATCCTGGACATGGTCCACGGCGGTGGCGCGGGCCAGGGCGGCGGACCGGGCCGGGCCGGCGAGGGATTCAACCACGGCATCACGCCCGGGCCGGCTGAGGAACTGAGCCCGAGCGAGCTGCGGGTGCTGCGCTACCTGCCGACCAACCTGACCCGGCCCGAGATTGCGGCCGAGCTGTCGGTCTCACTGAACACCGTCAACACCCACGTCCGCCGGATCTACGCCAAGCTCGGGGCGACCGACCGGTCCGCGGCGGTACAGCGCGGGCGCGAACTGCGGCTGTTGTCGCCCGGCCGGCGCTGACCGCACCACGATCACCCGATCCCGGCGACGCGGGCTCACCGGGAAGCTCCCGACCATGGACCCATGGGAGATGATCCGGTCCGGTACCAGTTCCGGGTCGGCGGGCACCTGGGCCCCACCCTGCTGTCGGCGTTCCCGGCGCTGGTGGCCTGGCAGCAGGGGACCGAGACCGTGCTCACCGGCCTGCTGCCGGACGCCGCGGCGCTCTACGGCGTCCTGGCCGAGATGGAGGCCCTCGGCCTGGACCTGCTGGAGGTCCGCCAGGTCCGGCCGCCCGCCGCAGACACCTGATGACCGATCGGCGGCCGACGGTGGTGAATCACCAGGATCGGGTGACGGCTTATCACCTGACTGCGGGCCAGCCTGAGCCTGTCGCGAAGGCGCACGGCCGCCAGGGACGTGCCCCGAGACCCCAGGGAGACACCGTGACATCACCAGCTCCGGGCGCCGACGGCGCCGCCATCCTGCCTGACTACGCACCGATCCCCCGGTCAGCCATGGGGCCGGCCCTCAACGATCAGGGCTACTACGTCGGGCGGGTCGAGCGGAACCTGTACTGGGTCACCGACGGCGTCTACAACTCGGCCTTCCTGACCACCCGGGACGGCGTGGTGCTGTTCGACGCGCCGCCCAGCATCGGCCACAACCTGCGCCGGGCCGTGGACGAGATCGCCGCGGCCAACGGTGTGAGCAACACCGTGACCCACCTGGTCTACTCGCACCACCACGCCGACCACGGCGCCGCCGCCTCAATCTTCGACGGGGACGTGGTCCACATCGGGCACGAGGAGACCCGGCGGCTGCTGCTCCGCGACGACGACCCGGCCCGGCCGGTGCCCGAGGTGACGTTCGCCGACCGTTACACCCTGGAGGTCGGGGGTGAGCGGGCCGAGCTGGCCTGGCACGGCCCCAACCACACCCCGGACAACATCTACATCCACTTCCCCGGCCACGACACCCTGATGTTCATCGATGTCGTCAACGCCGGCTGGGTGCCCATCTACAACCTCAACCTGTCCGAGGACGTCATCGGCTACATGGGGGCCCCGGACATCGCGCTGGCCTACCCGTGGACGCGCCTCATCTCCGGGCACCTCGGCCGGCTGGCCACCCGCGACGACGTCGCGGTGCACCAGCAGTACATCGCCGACATCGAGGCCAGCTCGCGCGAGGCGCTGGCCTCGGTCAACCCGGTGCCCTACTACGTCGCGGGCGGCCAGAACGTCTGGGCCGGGGTCAAAGGCCACCTCGACGCCGTCACCGAACGCGCGGCCGCCCCCGTCATCGCCAAATACACCGGCGTGCTGGCCGCCGCCGACATCGCGGAGTTCACCACGACCACGACGTTCCAGATCATGCAGTCGCTGCGCCTCGACCGCGGCCCCAGCGGCCCCGTCCACCCCTGACCACCTGGGCCTGATGCTCGAATATGTCAGGGCACGGTGATGCCGCGCGGTGCGGTACTCGAGCCGCCGGGACCAGTACCTTCGCGCAGCCAGGTGGAAAGGATCTCGCCCGGGGCATCATCCCAGCCGTGCTCGATCAGCCGCCGGACCCGCTCCACGATCCGCGTGGCCACTTCCTCAACCGGCATGACCACGCTGGTCAGGGGCGGGCTGAGCAGTGCGGCGCCGACGCTGCCGTCAAAGCCGACCACGGCCAGGTCCCGGCCGATGCGCAGGTTCAGGTCGGCGGCTACCCCGTAGACGATGATGGCGATCTTGTCGCTGCCGGTGAGCACCGCGTCGGGCTGAGCGGCGGTCAGGAACGAGCGGACGCAGGCCCGGGCCATGGCGTCGTCGGCCAGGCGCAGGACGCCGGCGCCCTCGTGGGCGACGCCTGCGGCGGCCAGTCCCGACCGGAAGCCGGCCTCGCGCTCGGCGTCCCAATAAGTACGCGGCTCGTAGCCGATGTAACCCGGCCGCCGGTAGCCACGGCCGATGACGTGTGCCACCGCGTCGACCTCGGCCGCCACGTCGTCGATGTCCACCCAGGCCAGCGGCCCGCCCAGGTCGGTCCGGCCGAAGCAGACGAACGGCATGCCCAGCCGCTGCAGCAGTTCGGCGCGGGTATCCCCACGTTCGAGCTCGGACAGAATGAACGCGTCGACGCTGCGGTCCGCGACCAGGCGGCGAATGTCGTCCCGAGGATCTTCCGCCTGGGGAACCACCAGGACTCTGTAGTGCTCAGCGGCGGCGGCGGTAAGCAGTGCCTGCATGAACGCCATCATGATCAGATTGGTCGGCTCGAGCTGGATCGGCGGCATCAGGTAGGCCAGCCGCATGGTCCGCCGGGAACGCATGCTGCGGGCACCTTGATGCGGCTGATAGCCGAGCTGCTCGACCGTTTCCAGGACCCGGATCCGGGCCGCCGCACCGACCCGGCCGGTGCCGTTCAGCACGTTTGACACGGTGGACTTACCCACCCCGGCGGCCCGGGCCACGTCCATGAGGGTGAGACCGCGCGGAGCCGGACCAGTCCTCCGGCCAGTTGCCGATACCACCGCACCGCCCCCCGAAATCATGTCCGCTACGTCTTCAATTGTGCACGCACTTTGCGCCTTGACATCCGATTCGTACCGGCGTTCTGTTATTGGTGGAAGCTTCCATCAGCCTAACCGGAACGATTTGACCGGCACTGTTGCCTTGTCATGGGAGGCGCGATGAGCGCTGTCACGGTTACCGCGGGAGCAGGGAAAAGCAGATCATCATCAGCGGCGACGCCGACGGCCGATCGGCGCCGGATCCGCACCGCCTTCGCCTTCCTGGCCCCCAGCCTGATCGGCGTGGTGCTGTTCCTGGTGATCCCGGTCATCCTGGTCATCATCTTGAGCCTGACCCAGTGGAACCTGCTCACGCCGCTCAAGTGGGTCGGGTTCAGCAACTACGCGAACATCTTCAAGTACGACGCCTTCGGGCACTCGCTGCTGGTCACCGCCTACTACGTGCTGCTGAACATCCCGGTCCAGACCGTGCTCGCCCTCGGGCTGGCGATGCTGCTGAACAACAAGCTGCCCGGTAGCGGATTCGTCCGGGTCGTGGCCGTGCTGCCGTTCCTGGCCACCCCGGTGGCGATGAGCGTGGTCTGGACCTGGTTCTTCGATCCGACCAACGGCATCGTGAACCAGGCGCTGTCCCACGTCGGGATCGTGGGACCAGCCTGGCTGTCCGACGCCGCCACCGCGATGCCGGTCATCGCCTTCGCCAACATCTGGCAGTACGCCGGCTACAACATGCTGTTCTTCCTGGCCGGGCTGCAGGCCATCCCGCCCAGCATGTACGAGGCGGCCGCCATCGACGGCGCCAGCAAGATCTCCCAGTTCCGCCGGATAACCCTGCCTCTGCTCCGGCCCGCTCTGCTGTTCGTCCTGGTCACCGGGGTCATCGGCTCGTTCCAGGTCTTCGACACCGCCTTCGTGCTGACCGACGGCGGGCCCGGCAACGCCACCACCGTGGCCAACCTCAACATCTACAACACCGCGTTCCAGGGGTTCCGGATCGGCGAGGCCTCGGCCATGTCGGTGATCTTGTTCCTGATCATCCTGGTCGTCACGATCCTGCAGTTCACCTACTTCAACCGGCGCACGACCTACGAGATGGTGTGAGGAGCTAAGCCATGGCCTCGGTCACATCGGTGGCGCCCTCGGCCGCCGCGAAAGCCGCTACGCCCAGCAGCACGAGGCCCGGGCCCGGCCGCGGCCTGCGGCTGACCGGGTACTACCTGGTGCTGCTGATCATCGTGATCGTCTTCATCACCCCGTACCTGTTCGCGCTGTTCGCCTCGTTCAAGCCCCTCGGCGACATCCTGACCCAGTCCCCGGCCCGGCCGCCGACCAGCCCGACCTGGGCCAACTTCAAGCAGATCTTCACCCAGGACGACTTCGGCCGGTACCTGGCCAACACGCTCCTGGTCACCGTGATCCTCACCGCCGGCCAGGTCACCTTCTCGATGATGGGCGCGTACGCCTTCGCCCGGATGGAGTTCCCCGGCCGGAACACCCTGTTCTGGGTGTACCTGGCCACGCTGATGGTGCCGAACGTGGTCACCCTGGTCCCGCTCTACGTGATGTTCGCCAAGGCCGGCCTGCTCAACACCTACTGGGCGATCTTCCTGCCCTACACACTCGGCGTCCCGCAGGTGGTGTTCCTCATGCGGCAGAACTTCATGACGATCCCGAAGGAGGTGCTGGAGGCGGCCCGGCTGGACGGCTGTTCGGAGAGCCGCATCCTGTGGCGGATCGTGGTGCCGATCTCCAAGCCGATCATCATCACCGCCACCCTGCTGGCCTTCGTATTCGGCTGGAACAACTTCCTGTGGCCGCTGATCGTGACCAACTCGAACTCACTCAACGTGCTGTCGGTGGGCACGGCCAACCTGAACTCCAACTTCGCCGACCAGTGGAACCTGGTCCTGGCCGCGTCGCTGGTGGCCCTGATCCCGATGGTGATCCTGTTCTCGATCTTCCAGAAGCACATCGTCCGGTCCATCTCCCTGACCGGGATCAACCGGTGAGGGCCCGGACCCTGGCCCAGGCGGTCATCGCCGCGACCGCGCTGGTTCTGCTGGCCGGCTGCGCAGGCTGGGGGATCAACACGGGCAGCTCGGGCGGGAAGGTCACGCTCACCTACGCGCTGTGGGACGCACACGAGCAGATCGGCTACCAGGCCTCGATCGACGAGTTCGAGAAGCTGCACCCGGACATCAAGGTCAACATCGACAACATCACCTACAACAGCTACGAGCAGAAGATCACGGCCGAGTTCATCACCGGCCAGGCCCCCGACCTGTTCTGGGTCAACACCCCGTGGCTGGGCACGTTCGTCAAGGACGGGATCCTGACCAACATCGCCCCGAAGATCAAGGCCAGCCACATCGACATGTCCCAGTACTATCCGCAGCTGGTCACGATGCACTCGCGCAACGGCGCCATCTACGGGCTGCCCAAGGATTGGGACACGATCGCGCTCTACTACAACAAGGCCTACTTCAAGAAGATCGGCCTGACCGTCCCGGCCAACCTGAGCTGGAACGCCAACGGGACCGGGTCGTTCGTCACCTTCCTCAAGAAGGCGACCACCGACACCAGCGGCCACAACGCGCTGTCCCCGCAGTTCAACCCGGGCAAGATCGCGACCTGGGCCCTCGGCACCTACAACGACCCGCAGTCCGGCTGGGGCGATTACGTGGCCGAGCTCGGCGGAAAGATCATCCCGTACCCCTACGCCTCAACAACCAGCCTCGACACGCCAGCGTTCGAGCAGGGCATGTCGTTCCTGACCAGCACGCTGACCAACGAGCACCTCATCGCGCCTGGCGCCGAAACCGGGCCGAACGCCAACGGGGACAACCTGCAGACGCTGTTCACCCAGGGCAAGATCGCCATGTGGCAGGCGGGTGACTGGAACACCACTTCGCTCAAGACCACGGTGAAGTTCCCGGTCGGCGTGACCACACTGCCGATCGGGCCGGACGGCCGGGTCAGCGTGTTCAACGGGCTGATCGACGGCCTGAACAGCCACACCAAGTACCCGAAGCAGGCCTGGGAGCTCGAGCAGTGGCTCGGATCGGCCCAGTCGCAGAAGATCCTGGGCTCGGGCGGCTACGTCTGGCCGGCCATCAAGAGTCTGGACCCGCTGTTCCAGCAGTACTGGGCCAAGCAGGGCATCGACATGTCCGCGTTCCTGACCGAGGCCCACGGCAAGGTGGTCAACTTCCCGGTCAGCTCGGGCATGGGGGCCGCGATCCTGCAGATCGAAAACGACCTTGGGCCGGCCTGGGTGGGCTCGAAGCCGGTAAATTCGGCGCTGAAACAGGCCGGGAACGATGCCAACTACGCCCTGAAAACCGGTAACTGAATGCCTGATACCTCGCTGAGCCCGGCCCCCGTTCTGGTGGCGGCCGCCGACGGCACCGGGTCCGCCCTGATCCTGTTCCCCCGGACGGATGCCCTGCCGGCCGCGTGGGTGGGCCCGGCGGCGGCCGCGCCGGACCCGCGGGATGCCTCGGCGCTGCTGGCCGCGGTCCGGCCCTGTCCCCTGCTGCCCGAACACGGAGAAGGATGGTTCGGGCGGCCGGGGCTGGCCGGCCACCGGCTCGGGTCCGAGGCGGAGGCCGCCGCGGGGCGCGACTGGTCGCCGCTGTTCCGGCCGAGCTCGGCGGCCGTCGAGGACGACCGGGCCCAGATCAACGCGGCCGACCCGGACGCCGGGCTGGGCCTGGTGACCGAGGTCGAGGCGGTGCCGGGCGGCGCGGTCCGGGTCCGGCACACGCTGACCAACCTCGGCCCCGACCCGTACGTGGTCGACCAGCTGGAAGTGGTGTTCCCGCTGCCGTCCCGGGTCGGGGAGGTGCTCGACTTCACCGGGCGGCAGACCGCGGAGCGCATCCCGCAGCGGCATCAGCTCGGCGACGGCCTGTGGCTGCGGGAAGGCCGGCGCGGGCACACCGGCCATGACGCGGCCACGATGGTAATCGCCGGGGTGCCGGGCTTCGGATTCGGCTCTGGTGAGGCTTACGGCGTCCACGTGGCCTGGAGCGGCAACACCGTGCACCGGGTCGAGCGGGTCCCTTCCGGCCTGGGCATCGCCGAGACTGAAGCCGGGCCCCGGGAACGGATGCAACCGGGGGTCACCACCATCGGCGGCGGTGAGCTGCTCCTGCCCGGCGAGATCGTGCTGGCCGCAGGGCGAGTCCTACGCCACCCCGTGGGTGTACCTGGCCGCTAGCCAGGGTGGCCTGGACGGCCTGGCCGCCCAGTTCCACGGCTACCTGCGGGCCCAGCCCGCGCATCCGCGCGCGCCCCGCCCGGTCAATCTCAACGTGTGGGAGGCGGTCTACTTCCACCACGACCTGGACAAGCTCACCGCCCTGGCCGACGCGGCCGCCGAGCTCGGCGTGGAACGCTACGTCCTCGACGACGGCTGGTTCCGCGGTCGCCGCGACGACCGGGCCGGGCTGGGCGACTGGTGGGTGGACGAGGAGGTATGGCCCGGCGGGCTGCACCGGCTCATCGACCATGTCCGGGCCCGCGGCCTGCAGTTCGGGCTGTGGGTCGAGCCCGAGATGGTCAACCCGGACTCCGAGCTGTACCGGGCCCACCCGGACTGGATCCTTTCGACCGGGCATCGTCGGCCTCCGCTGCAGCGGCACCAGCTGGTCCTGGATCTGACCCGGCCGCCGGTGCGCGAGTACCTGCGGGACCGGATCTCGGCCCTGCTGAGCGAGTACGAGATCTCCTACATCAAGTGGGACTGCAACCGGGACATCATCGACGCCGGTCACGGAGCCGCGTCGGGAACTCCCGCCGCGCACGCGCAGGCACAGGCGGTGTACCAGCTGCTGGGCGAGTTGCGGGCCCGGCATCCGGAGGTGGAGTGGGAGTCGTGCGCGGCGGGCGGCGGGCGGATCGACGTGGCCATGCTGGAGCACGTCCAGCGGGTGTGGACCTCGGACATGACCGACGCTCTGGCCCGCCAGCCCATCCAGCGCTGGACCGGTCAGCTGGTCCCGCCGGAGTACCTCGGCGCGCACGTGTCGGCACCGTTCTCCCATCAGACCGGCCGGTACATGCCGATGTCGCTCCGGGGCGGGACCGCACTCTTCGGGCACTTCGGCATCGAAGCCGACATCACCCAGACCTCGGCCGAAGACCTGGCCGAACTGGCCGACTGGATCCGGCTGTACAAGCGGCACCGCGGGCTCATCCACTCCGGCCGCATGGTCCGGCTGGACACTCCCGACGACACCGCGTGGATGTACGGCGTGGTCGCGACCGATGCCTCGACCGCACTGATGAGCTACGTGCAGCTCGACGAACCGCGCAACGACCAGCCGGCCGCGCTGCGGGTCCCAGGCCTGGATCCCGCCCGGCGGTACCGGATCAGTGAGGTGACCCCGGGGCCACGCCCGCCCCGGCGGCCCGGGCTCGGCCAGCCGCGATCCGGGGTCCTTGAGGTCTCTGGGCGAGCTCTGACCGGGATCGGGCTGGCCATTCCACCTCAGCGCCCGCTGACGCCGGTGGTCGTGCTCATCGACCGGATCTGACCGGCCTGGCGAGGCTCAGGACAGGGCGCCCGGCTTGGACGGCAGCGGTAACTGGTGGCCGAATGACCCGCCCGGCGGCTGGACGGGCGTCTTACGGCCCGGCTGACCGGCTTGCGGCGAGACGATCTGCTGCGGGGTGGGCGGCTTGACCGGCACGCACCGGGGCAGCTTGCTGCTGGTCAGCGGGTCGATGCCCGCGATGCTGCCCGACTGGCTGGGTGAATCCTGGGCTACCGCGAGCCGCCGACGGCGGCGGGGCGGGGTTCAGCCAGCGACGGGCCCAGCCGGGCGTGCGCATACCGCAGGATCTCGGCCGCGTGCCGGTCGAAGATGGCCCCGAACCGGGCGGCTCCCGCAGCGACAACTCGATGAGGTCGGAGTCGCTTTCCGCTCCGGGCGTGTCGGCCGGGCGGACCTCCTCGCTCAGCACGTGCCATGTCCGTCCATCGCCGGCGCCTCCCTGGGTTCGACATCCTCACCTCTTCTCACCCGGAAGGCGAGGATGAGTTCACCCGAGGCTCCGGACGGGCTAGTCCCGTGGGTCCGCGGCCTGGGTGCCGGCCAGGAACTGACGGGCGGTGGCCTCGTCCTCGGGGGCGACCAGCACGCGGACGCCGTCCAGCTGAAGTTGCGGGTCCTGGCCGCCCGCGTCGTCGGCCAGGACGGCGGCCCGCAGGCCGTTGCTGCGGAGCAGGCCCGCGATCAGCTCGGCTTCCGCCCGGCTGGTCACGACCGCGACCGGCACCGCTGCACCATCCATGGCTCACTCCTCCGGGCCCCGGGCACCCTGGGCCGGCGACCAGGGTCTTACCCTGGCGCGGCGGGCGCCCGGTCACGATCATGGTGGAAACCAGACGCGAAAGGAACAGGACACTATGACCGAAGCGGACGCGAACGCGGCCATCGCGGCCCGGGCCGGGCTGCTGCACGAGACGGCCGACCATCACGGCAAGTTCGAGGCCGTCGCCCCGCCGCACGACTGGTGGGACTGGTACGCGGCGTACATGCTGGCGCGGGAGAGCGGCCGCACCCCGGACGAGGCCGCGGCGGCCGCGGGGCGCTACATGGCCGAGGTCAAGCACATCGTCGTGCCCTCGGCCTGAGCCCGGCCTGAGCTGGCCTGCTCCAGCTCGACTGGGTCGGGCCCCGATTACGAATCACTGATCCGCCGGAGCACGGAAGCGATGGCACCGCGCACGTCCAGGGCGGCGCGGCGGACAGTGACCGCCCCGCAGAAGAGATCACAGCGGACGACGAGGACCGGGGCTCCTGGCCGCGGCTCAACGCGCAGATCGGAGGTCTTGGTGCTGAGCACGGCGCGGCCGGTCAGGCGCACGTCGATACCGTCCGGCACGTCGATGGTCACCGACCCGAACCTGACGCTGGCGTGGATGGTGGTGATCTGCTGGCGCATGACCGCCCGCTGCAGCTCAAGGTGACAGTCACCCAGGACCGAGCGGACCGTCAGGTAGGGAGGAACGACCCAGCGGCCCTTGCGGACCTCGTTGCCCAGGACCGCGGTGATCTTCTCCGGGACCGGCGCCGCGCCGCCCCGCGCCGGCGCGGGCAGGTCGGTGGTCAGGCGGGCCAGGTCTCCGAGCGTGACCGCGGTGAGGGCGGCGTCGCTGCGCTGGGAGTATTCCTCCAGGCTGAGCCGTCCCTCCGCGTTGGCGGCGGCGAGCGTCTCGATGGTCCCGTCGCGGTCGGCATCCGACGCGCGCATCCGGCGACCGCCGGGCTGGCTGTTCTCGCGGCCGAGACTCACGGTTCGCCTCCGGTGTCCGAGCTGATGGCCTTTATTGTCTCACCCGCCGTACGTCCCCTCTGGCGCCCGCTCGGCGCCCGCCGGGACGACAGCAGGTAGCCCGCCGCCGCGAGCAGGGCCAGGGCGGCGCCGCCCGCGAAGATCTGCCGGTACGTCGCGTACCGGATGGCCAGCGACCCCAGCGCCTGCAGGGGTGCTTGCGGTCCGAACAGGGCCAGTGACAAGACGGCGGACACCCGGCCCTGCAGCTCCAGCGGGGTGAGCCGCTGGGCCAGGCTGAGGATGGCCAGGAAGATCCACGGCAGGGCGAAGCCGAGGATCAGGGTGCCGGCCACCGCGAGCGGGAGCAGGCCGGTGGCCCGCAGCGCGCAGCCGACGGCGAAGTTGATCATCCCGAGGACGGCCAGCCCGCCTTCGCCGACGTGCCGGAGCAGACGGCTGCTGACCAGGCTGGCCACCACAGACCCGGCACCGAGGCAGGCACTGAGCACGCCGAGGAAGGCCGGCGGCTGGCCGATCGCCTGGACCAGGCTGTACTGGGCCGCGACGAGCAGGCCGGACGCCGCGATGACGAACCCGCCCGTGGCCAGGAGCCGGGCCAGCGCCGGGGTGCCGCGGACGTGCACCAGGCCGGCCAGCACGTCGGCCCGCCAGGTCGCGGCCCGGGGCCGGGGCGCCGGCTCGCGCAGCCGGAGCCGGGTGATGGTCAGCGCGGCCACCACGAACGTGACCGAGTCGAAGGCGGCGACGCTGCCCCCGCCGACCACGGCGAACAGGGCCGCCCCGAATAGCGGCGCCACCAGGCGGCCGGTCTCCTGCAGGCCCAGCCGCCACCCGTTGAGCCGCTGCCGGAGATCGAGCGGCAGCATCTCGGCGAACAGCGCGTTCTCGGCCGGGTCACTGGACACGAGCTCGATGCCGTACCAGACCATCACGGCGAAGATGAGCCAGACCTGGGCCGCGGACCGCACGGCCAGCAGGGTCAGGACGATCGCTGCGGACGCAGTGTTGAGGCCGAGCAGCAGCCGGCGGCGCGACACCCGGTCCGCGAGCAGGCCGGCGGCAGGCCCGAGCAGCGCCGGGGCATAGATGCAGGCCGACACCAGCCCGGCCGCGGCGCTGCTCCCGGTGAGCGACTTGACCCAGATGCCGGCCACCAGGCTCATCGCGTTGTCGCCCAGCAAGGAGGCGGCCAGCCCGATCAGGTACCAGCGGGCGTTGCGGCGGTCGGTGGCGGTCGCCACGCGCCCGGTAGCCTCGCGGACTGCCATGGCACGAATCAACCACACCGGCCGGCGCCGTGGCAACCAAGTTGCGCGTAGGTGACTCAGTTATATTGAGCCCCTATTAAATGATCATCAAAATGGCGCGGCGATCCGGGTAGCTTCGTCTTCATGACCACGACGTTCGCGGCGGCCACGACGGTCACTCCGGCTGGCCACGGGTCGTACCAGGCGGACCTCCGGGCCGAGTACGCCATCGGCGGGACCAAGCCGAACGGTGGCTACCTGCTGGCCTGCCTGGGCCGGGCAGCGCTGGCCGCGGCCCGGGAAGCGGGATCCGCGCACGAGCACGTGATCGCGGCCGGGGCCCAGTACTTCCGCTCGCCCGCCGTCGGGCCGGCCACGATCGGCGCCACCGTGCTGCGGACGGGCCGGACCGCGACCCAGGTCGCCGCGACGATCAGCCCGGACGGCGCCCCCGGGGTGCAGGCCCAGTTCACCCTGGCCACGCTGGCCGCCGGCGGCGAGCCGTACTGGGGTGGCAGCGAGCCGGTTCCGCTCCCGCCGATCGAGGACTGCCAGCCGATGTTCCCGGCCGACCGCCGGGGCGTCTCGATCAGCTTCGACCCGGCCGCGGCCTGGACCATCACCCCGGACGGGCCGGTCGTCTCCGGCGGCGGGGAACTGCGGGCCTGGCTGCGCGACGACGACCGGGAATCGCTGGATTCGGTCGGCCTGCTGTTCGCCGCGGACGCGCTGCCGCCGGCCACCGCCGGGGTCGTGTTCAGCGGCTGGGTGCCCACGCTCGACCTGACCGTCTACATCCGCGCCCGCCCCGCCCCGGGCCCGTTGCGGCTCCGGTTCCGCACCCAGCTGATCCAGGACGGCTTCGCCGATGAGGTTCTCGAAGGCTGGGACTCGGCCGGACGGCTGGTGCTGCAGTCGACCCAGCTGGCCGCCCTGCGCCTGCCCCCGGCTACCGCTGACGGGACCTGAGCGGTCAAGGCCGGGGTAGTGCCACGCGGGGCGGCTCAGTGCTCGCGGCCACCGTGCCGGCCTCGGTCATCGCCCGGCTCCGTCGGCCGGCCGCGGCCGTGGTCGTGGCCCGGCTCGGTGTGGGAACCGCGGTCGTCGCCCGGCTCCGCGTGGCGGCCACGATCGTCCGCGGTGGCCACCGGGGTGGCCCGGGCCACCGGCGCGACTCGCGCGGCGGGCGCGACCCGGGCCACCCGGTCGTCGCCCGGCTCGGCGTGACGGCCACGGTCATCGCCCGGCTCGGCGTGACGACCGCGGTCGTCGCCCGGCTCGCGGTGATGGGCGGGCGCCGGGGTCGCCGTGACCGGGCCTCCGGTGGGCTGCGCACCGGAATGGCTGACCGAGACGGAGTGGATGGGGCCGGGCGACGGGGTGGCGTGGCCGCTGGAGGCCGTGGCGACGCCGACGCCGACGATGGCGGTAGCGCCGGCGGCCGCGGCGACAGCGGCGAGCCTGGCGGCGGAGGCGGAGAGCTTGAACACGGTGGACTCCTTTCGCGGCACCGTCCCTCGGTGCTGTCCTCCACGTTCCAGGATCAGCGTGAGACCACCGGGAGGCCTGGCATGAGAGAGCTCTCATGCCGGGGTCAGGAACCTGGGCCGGAGGCCTCCACCAACCGGTAACCGGCACCGCGCATCGTCTCGATGCGGCTGGCGCCGAGCTTTTTCCGCAGGTAGCGGACGTAGACGTCGACGACGTTGGAACCGGGGTCGAAGTCGTAACCCCAGACGTGGCTGAGCAACTGCTCGCGCGACAGCACCTGACCCGGATTGCGCAGGAACGTCTCGGCCAGGGCGAACTCGCGGGCCGACAGATCCACCGCGCGGGTCCCGACGGCAGCCCGGCGGCTGCGCAGGTCGAGGACCAGGTCACCGTAGCGGAGCGTGGTCTGCTCCGGGGCCCGTTGCTCGGCGCGCAGCCGGAGCCGGATGCGGGCCAGCAGCTCTTCGAACCGGAACGGCTTGGCCATGTAGTCGTCGGCCCCGCCCTCCAGCGCGGCCACCGTGTCACCGACCGAGTCCCGGGCGGTCAGGATGATGACGGGGATCTGATGGTGGCCCTCACGCAGGTGGCGCAGGACCGCGAATCCGTCCAGCAGCGGCAGCCCGATGTCGAGCACGATCAGGTCGTGCCGGCCCGCCCGGGCCTCGTCCAGGGCTGACGGCCCGTCGGCCACCACCGTGACCGCATGCCCCGCGGCCCGCAGCCCCTTGCCGATGAACGACGCGATCCGGGCCTCGTCTTCGGCGACCAGGATCCGGCTCATGGCCCGGTCACCGGGAACACCAGGGTGAAGGTGGCGCCGTGCCCGGGGCGGCTGTCAAGCACGACCCGGCCGCCGAGCGCTTCGGCGATGGCGCCGACGATGGCCAGGCCGAGACCGGAACCCTCGTCGTTGCGGCCCACCGCCGACGCGGCCCGGCCGAATCGTTCGAAGATCCGTTCCGCGTCCCCGGAGGCCACACCGGGACCACGGTCCCGGACCCAGAGCCGGGCCTGGGCCCGGTCGGCCGACGACCCGATCGCGATTTCGTCACCGTCGCGGGTGTGCTTGACCGCGTTGTCGGCCAGCTGCAGCAGAGCCTGGGTGAGCCGCTGCTCGTCGGCCCGGACGACGACGCCGGCCCGGGCCTCGACCGTCCAGCGCCGGGGGCCGAGCGCGCTGGCCTTGTCCGCGATGTCGCTGGTGAGCTGGGCCAGATCCACCGGCGCCAGGCGGACGAAGTCTGGCCGCTGCGCCTTGGCCAGCAGGGTGAGGTCGCCGATCAGCCGGCCCGTCCGGTCCAGCTCGTCCAAGGCCAGATCCCGGACCTCAGCCACCTCCCGGGGGTCCTCGACGTCGAGCACCTCCAGGTGTCCCCGGACCACGGTGACCGGAGTCCGCAGCTCGTGACCGGCGTCGTCGAGGAACCGCTGCTGGGCCGCGAAGGCAGAGTCCAGCCGGTCGAGCATGGCGTTCACCGTCCGGGTGAGCTCGGTGACATCGTCGCGGCCGGACACCGGGATTCGCAGGCTCAGATCGGTGTGCGAGATACGCTCGGCCGCTTCGCGGAGCAGCCGCAGTGGCCTCAGCAGCTGCCCGGCCACCAGCCAGCCGACCAGGCCGACCAGCACGAGCGAACCCAGCCCCACCAGTGCGTACTGCCGGGCCCCGGCCAGGATCACCTGCTGGTCCCGGGTCGTAGCGATGGCCACGACGTAGCTGCCGGTCTGCGTCTGGCCTGCCATCCGGACCTGGACCACGGCGTAGCGGACGTCACCCGCGCGGGTCCGGGCGAGCCGGATCCGGACCGGGGCGCCCGGGCCCAGCTGCGCCGCCGCGGCGACGATGCCGGGTTCGTCTTCCAGCCGGACCGGGCGCTGGCCGGACGGGATCCAGGTGGGATGGCCGTTGACCAGCCCGAGGTAGGTCTCGTCGCCCGCGGGCACCTGACGCTGGATGCCGGCCTGCAGGATCGCGCTGACGCTGGTGAACGGCTGGCCCGGGCCATTACCCGACCGGGCCAGCGCCCGGAACTCGGCCACGTCACGGGCGATCGTGAGGTCGGCCCGGCTGGTTGCGGCGGCCCGCTGGGCCAGGACCGACACGGTGCCGGCCAGGGCCATGGCCAAGGCCGTGAGGCCCAGCACGGTGGCCAGGACCCTGGCCCGGACCCCGAACGCAGGCCGCCACAGGGTGTTCCCCCGGGGGCTGCGATCAGTCACCGTGCCGGCCGCTGCGACGGCCGCCGCCGTGGTCGTCGGTGACCGGCACCGCGGGCGACGGTGAAACCGGGTGGACGTGGTCGTCGCTGGCCGGGCTGGCCGGGCCAGTCGGCGACCGGCTGGGCGCGACGGTGGCGCTGGCGGTGGGCGGTCTGACCGTGGTGGATGGGGTGGCCGGCGGTCCGGGCGTGCCGCTGCTGCTGGTGGGCACGGCCGAGCCGACCACGACGGCGGGGCCGATGACGCCTTCGGTATCACCGATGCTGGCGGGCCTGAATGCGGCCAGCACAATGCCCGCGGTGATCAGCAGCGCGCCGCCGACGGCGAGAGCTACATTCCGCATGGCTTCCACTCTCAGCAATACGGAGCACAGCCAGATAAGGCCTGGATGAGAAAGGTCTCATCCAGCCAACGGGTGCGGCTGGCCGCGGGCGGGTGAGCTGAGGCGGTGGCGCAGCCGTTCCCTGGTGTCAGGCCATTCGGCGGCCAGCAGTGAGAACATCGCGGAGTCGCGCAGGCGGCCCTCCTCGCCGGGGACCCGGGACGGGGACCAGCCGCGGAGCACGCCCTCGAAGTGGGCCCCGAGGGCGGCCAGGGCCCGGCGGGAGCGGTCGTTGCGGGCGTCGGTCTTGAAGTCGACCCGGGCCACGCCGAGGGTCTCGAAGGCGTACTCCAGGAGCAGCAGCTTGGCTTCGGTGTTGATGCCGGTGCGCTGGGCCGACGCGGCCAGCCAGGTCCAGCCGATCTCGACCGCGCACAGGTCCGCGCGGCCGGGCCAGTACCGGGGGTGCCCGTACGAGGTGCAGCCCACGGCCTGGCCGTCGGCCACCCGGACCTGAGCGAACGGCACCAGTTCCCCGGCGTCCGCCCGCCCGGACTGGGCCGCGAGGTAGGCCTCGACTTCGTTGACCCGCGGCACCACGGTGAAGGCGTAGCTGCCGCGATCCTCCTCGGCCGCGCGGGCCAGGCCGGCGCCGTGCACGGTGGACAACGGCTCCAGGCGGACCAGGGAGCCCGTCAAAACTGGGTTCGCACCGAGGAAGCTCACAACGATCGGAACTTAGCCAGCCCGTTCACCAGCCGCAACGGATTTACCCGGCCCGGCCGGTGCGGGCTGCGGCACGCGGCGCGGGAAGAGCAGGCCCGTGACCACGGCGCCCGCGACGAACAGCACGATGAGGACGGTGAAGGCCACTACGTCACCGTGCACGGTGGCGGCGGCGACGGCGCGGTCGGCCGTAGCTCCCCCGTGCGCCGCAATGTTCCCGGCCAGGTAACCCGCGGTGGCGCTGGTGGCGATCGTGTTGAGCAGGGAGGCACCGAGCGAACCACCGACCTGGTTACTGCTGTTCACCAGGGCGGCGGCCACGCCGGCGTCAGCCGGGGCGACCCCGGCCGGGCCCAGGCTGAACGCGGTGGTGACGACGCAGCCCACCCCCAGCCCCACCACGGCCAGGGCGGGGGCCACGTCCGTGC
The DNA here is from genome assembly GCA_963833835.1 of uncultured Actinomycetes bacterium. GTDB lineage: Bacteria > Actinomycetota > Actinomycetes > Streptosporangiales > Streptosporangiaceae > Bog-532. The sequence continues at coordinate 237,779 of CAWHZI010000016.1, read as the reverse complement.
CGTAGTGGCCGGTGACCCCGATCCGGGTCAGCCATCCGGCCGCCGCCGCGGCCAGCAGCAGACCGGTGGGGACGACCACCTTGGGCCCCAGCCGGGCCAGGCCGACGTTGCTGACGAAGTTCGCCGCCACGACGACGCCGGCCACGAACGGCAGGAAGGCCAGACCCGCCCGCAGCGGCGAGAACCCGAGGATCAGCTGCAGGTAGTAGGTGACCAGGAGGAACAGGCCGATCAGCCCGAGCCCGGAGATGGTTGCCCCCAGGTAGGCCGCGCCCCGGGTGCGGTTGGCCAGGATGTACAGCGGGACCAGCGGGTGCGCCACCCGGCTCTCGACCAGCGTGAACGCGGCGAGCAGCACGACCCCGGCCACGAGCAGGCCGACGATGAGCGGACTGGACCACCCGTCACGGGCCGCCTCGCTGAACGCGAAGACGATCGCGACCAGGCCGCCGACGGCCAGCAGGCTGCCGGGCACGTCAAGCCGGGCGGTGGCCGACCGCGGCTGACCCGTGATGAACACCAGCGCGCCAGCCAGGGCGACGGCGGCGAAGACCACGTTCACGTAGAGGCACCAGCGCCAGGACAGGTATTCGGTCAGCACCCCGCCCAGCAGCAGGCCGATGGCCCCGCCCCCGCCCGCGATCGCGGTGTAGATACCCAGGGCCCGGCCACGTTCCCGGGCATCGGTGAACGTGGTGGCCAGCAGGGCCAGGGCCGACGGCGCCAGCAGTGCTCCGAACGCGCCCTGCACCGCGCGGGCCGCCACCAGCTCCGCGAACCCTGGGGCGGCGCCGCCCGCGGCCGAGGCGATCGCGAAACCAACCAGCCCGGCGACGAACGTCCGCTTCCGGCCGAAGATGTCGGACAGGCGACCGCCGACCAGCAGCAGGCCGCCGAACGCCAGCGCGTACGCGGTGATGACCCACTGGCGGTCGGCGGTCGAAAAGCCCAGCGCCTGCTGGGCCGAGGGCAGCGCGATGTTCACGATGGTGGCGTCGAGCACCACCATGAGCTGGGCGATACCGATGACTGCCAGGATCAGCCACCGCCGCTGGTCCCGGCCCCCAGGATCAGGCACAGCGGCGTTGCTGACGACAGGCCCCGGTGGGACGTGGGTCTTGCGCGGCATGGTCAATCTCCTCGGCTGGTGCGATCTGAGCTGCTTCGACCGGGTCAACTAATTCAGTTAGCTGACTAACTCAAACTAGACGAGCGAGGCGGGGATGTCTATAGTTGGTTAGGTGACTAACTCATCACCGTGGGCTGCGGTCGAGGCGGCGCGAGCGGCCAAGAGGCCAGGCCAGGGCCCAGGTAAACGGGAGCGGCTGGTCGCGGCGGCCCGGAAAACCATCCACGAGCAGGGTGTCGAGAAGACCACGCTGGCCGACATCGCGGCCGCGGCGCAGGTGCCGGTGGGCAACGTGTACTACTACTTCAAGACCAAGGACGCCCTCGTCGCCGCGGTCCTCGACGGGTACCTGGACTCCTACGGCGTGATCAGCACGGAGCTGGATCGGCAGCCCACGCCGCAGGCCAGGCTGAAGGCACTCATCCAGGCCTTGACCGAGCGAAGTGAGCTGCTGACCGCGTACGGCTGCCCGGTCGGATCGCTGTCGTCGGAGCTGGACAAGCGGGACGATGAGTTGCGCACCCAGGCGGCAGGCGTACTGAGCTCGCTGGTCGACTGGTCCGAGGAACAGTTCCGGGCCCTGGGACGCGGTGACGCGCGGGACCTGGCCGTGGCCCTGATCGCCGCCTACGAAGGGGTGGCCCTGCTGGCCAGCACCCTGCGCGATCCCACCCTGATCAGCACGGAAGCCCAGCGGCTGGAGCGCTGGATCGACACGCTGGCCGAGTAAGGTCGGGCGGCATGCGCACCTTCCTGTTCGACATCGACGGCACGCTGGTCGACTCGTCAGCGGTGGTCGAACGAGCGTGGCGGCAGGTGGCCGAGGAGTTCGGGGTGGATGCGGACACCGTCCTAGCCAACTGCCACGGGCGGCGGAGCATGGACACCGTCGAGGAGTTCTTCCCGCCGGAAGACCGGGCGGCGGCGCAGGTACGGATCGACGCCCTCGAACTGGCCGACCGTGAGGTCACCGCCTGCCGCGGGGCGGGTGAATTCCTGGCCACGCTGGACGGGCGGCCGTGGGCCGCGGTGACGTCCGGGCCGCGGCAGCTGATGACCGCCCGGCTGACCGCGGCCGGGCTCCCCCGGCCCGAGGTCCTGGTCACGGCGGAGGACGTGCGGCACGGCAAGCCCGCCCCGGACGGCTACCTGATGGCGGCCCGCGCGCTCGGTGTCGCGGCCACGGACTGCGTGGTGGTCGAGGACTCACCGGCCGGGGTGGACGCGGGCAAAGCCGCGGGCGCGCTGGTCGCGGCGGTCACCACCACGCACCCAGCGGACGCGCTGCGCGCGGCCGACCTGGTGGTGGCCGGCCTGCCCGAAGTGGCCGAGGCCCTTGGCTACAGTTTGCTCGACAACAGTGTGCTCGACAACGACTGACCAGGGAGGTGGCCATGGCGGCACTTGACCAGACGGTCGCGCTGGTGACGGGGGCGAGCAGCGGCATCGGCCGGGCCACCGCCATGCGGCTGGCGGCCGAGGGCGCGACCGTGGCGCTGGCCGCCCGGCGGCGCGACCGGCTGGAGGAACTGGCCAAGGCGATCAAGGACGCCGGCGGCCGGGCGTTGCCGGTGGAGGCCGACCTGGCCGACCGCGAGCAGGCCGAGAACGTGGTCCAGCGGACGGTGGGCGAACTCGGCCGGCTGGACACGGTGGTCAGCAACGCCGGGGTCATGCTGCTCGGGCCCGCGCTGACCAGCCCCACCGCGGACTGGGACGCGATGATCGCCCTCAACGTCCAGGCCCAGCTGTACGTGGTCCACGCGGCCCTGCCGCACCTGGTCGCGGCGGCGGCGGACGGCCCGCGCCGGGTCGCCGACCTGGTCACGATCAGCTCGACCGCAGGCCGGGTGGCCCGCCCCGGCGCCGGGGTGTACGCGCTGACCAAGTTCGGGGTGACCGCGTTCTCCGAGTCGCTGCGCCAGGAGCTGATCAGCCAGCGCGTCCGGGTCAGCGTGGTCGAACCCGGCACCGTGGACACCGAGCTCGTGACGCACAACCGCGATGAGGTCCGGGCCGCGGCCGAGCGCCAGACGGCGGAGATCGAGCCGCTGCGCCCGGAGGACATCGCCGACGCCGTGGCCTACATCGTGACCCGCGACCGCCGCGTCGCCGTCAACGAGCTCCTGGTCCGCGCGGCCGAGCAGACCTGGTAGTTCGTTCAACGAACTGACCGGGGTTATGCTGGCGGCATGCCACTGGGAAAGGACTACGCCGGGCAGCAGTGCTCGCTGGCCCGGGCGCTCGAGATCGTGGGCGAACGCTGGACCCTGCTGATCCTGCGGGACAGTTTCTTCGGGGTACGCCGGTTCGGTGACTTCGCCGCCCACCTGAACATCCCGCGCGCGGTGCTGTCCGACCGGCTCAGCTCCCTGACCGAGGCCGGCGTGCTGGCCCGGGCCGACGGCGGCCACGGGCACACCGAGTACGTGCTGACCAGCAAGGGCCTGCCGCTCTGGCCGGCCATCCGCATCCTGCTGGCCTGGGGCGACGAGCACTACTCGGACGATGGGCCGCGGCGGCTGTTCCGCCACGCGGCCGACGACGGGCTGGTGACGGCGGGCGGCTCGTGCGAGGTATGCGGCCTGGACGTCCCGGTGAGTGACCTGATGGTCGTGCCTGGGCCGGGGCTGGCCTCGCCCGCGCCGGCCGACCCGGTCAGCCAGGCCCTGGCCACCCCGCACCCCATGCTGGCGCCCCTGCACGCGACACCGTCCGGGGGGACGACCCCCCTGGACCCCCCGATTCCCGCTGCGGTACCTGCCGTAAGACCGGCCACTCGCCGGGCCTGAAGGCCCGGACTCGCTGGACCGGATAGATCGCCTCGCCGTAGTTCGTTGACCGAACCACGCTGGAACCACTACAGTCTTCGTTAGTACATTCATTGAACTAAGGCTGGGGAGTCCCATGACGACGGCGGCGACGGGCAATCGTGCGACCAGCCCACCCCCCGCCACCGTGGACGAGGGTCACGCCAACCGGTGGCGGATCCTAGCCGTGCTGGCCGCGGTGGCGTTCATGGCCCAGCTGGACCTGTTCATCGTCAACATCGCGGTGCCCGCCATCGGCCGGTCGTTCGGCGGCAGCCTGTCCGGGCTGTCCTGGGTGCTCAACGCCTACGCGATCGTGTTCGCGGCGCTGCTGGTGCCGGCCGGGCGGCTGGCCGATCACTTCGGCCGGCGGCGGTTCCTGCTGATCGGGGTGGTCGTGTTCACGCTGGCCTCGGCCGCCTGTGCCGCCGCCCCGTCGCTGCCGTTCCTGGTCGCGGCCCGGGCCGTGCAGGCCGTCGGCGCGGCCCTGATCGTGCCCACGTCACTGGGCCTGCTCTACCCGTCGTTCCCCAAGCGGCAGCACGCCACCGTGGTCGGCATCTGGGCCGGGGTCGCGGCCGTGGCCGGGTCATCCGGCCCACCGGTCGGCGGCCTGCTGGTCGAGGTGAACTGGCGCTGGATCTTCCTGATCAACGTGCCGATCGGGATAGCCACGCTGATTGCGGGCTGGCGGCTGCTGCCTGAGGTCCGGGCGGAAAAGGGCGCCCGGCTCCCCGACGGGGTATCGGCCGCGCTGCTGCTGGCCGCGGTGAGCCTGCTCGTCCTGGCTACCGTGGAAGGACCCGAGTGGGGCTGGAGTAGTGGCCGGACCATCGGTTTGCTGGCCGCCGCGGTGATGGCCACGGCCCTCACCGTGGACCGGACGATCCGGCACCCGCACGCCCTGATCGAGAAGGCCCTGTTCACCAGCCGGCCGTTCACGTTCGCGACGATCGCGCTGTTCCTGTTCTTCGTGGGCTTCGCCATCTTCCTGCTCAACGGCACGCTGTTCCTGCAGGAAGAGTGGCACTACAGCGCGGTGCGGGCCGGACTGGGCATCATGCCCGGGCCGGTTGTAGCCGCGGTGTTCGCGGTCAACGCCGGGCGGCTGGCCCGCCGGTTCGGCCGGGTCTGGCCCGCGGTCATCGGGACGTCCTGCATGGCCATCGCGGCCATCATCTGGCTGACCCTGACCACGGCGCAGCCGGCGTACTTCACGGCGATCCTGCCCGGCATGATCGTTGGCGGGGTCTCAGCCGGGCTGACCCAGGCCCCGCTGTTCGCCGCGGCCGGCACGCTGCCGCCCGACCGCGCCACCACCGGCAGCGCCGTGCTCAACATGTCACGGCAGGTCGGCAGCGCGGTCGGGGTGGCGGTGGTGGTCGTCGTGCTGGGGACCGGGGCTCACACGCTGGCCGGTTACCACCACGCCTGGGCGGCCGAGGCAGTGGCCGGGGCCCTCGCGGCGCTGGCGGCGGCTGGTTCAGGCCTGCGCTCACGGGCGCAACGGGCCTAGGCCGCCAGCCCGGCGTATCGTCGGAGGCGCCAGCTCGATCCGAGCGACGCCGGAAAGGCGATGCGGCATGTTCGAGAGGTTCACTGACCGAGCGCGCCGGGTGATTGTTCAGGCCCAGGAGGAATCCCGCGCGCTGCGCTACACCTACGTCGGCCCCGAGCACATCCTGCTGGCCTTGATGCGCGATGACCGCGGGATGGCGGTCCATGTGCTGACCGACCAGGGGATCACCGAGGACCGGGTGCGTGAGCAGCTGGGCCTGGCCGTGCAAGCGGGCCTGGTTCCGCCGACCGGGCACATCCCGTTCACGCCGCAGGCCAAGAAGACCCTCGAACTGTCGCTGCGGGAATCACTGCAGCTCGGCGACTCGCACATCGGTACCGAGCACCTCCTGCTCGGCCTGATCCGGCAGGACGAAGGCCCGGCCGCGCGGGCCCTGCGGGAGCTGGGCGCGAACCTGGACACCGCCCGGGCCGAGATCATCCGGCTGCACCCGGAGATGTCCACCACCGTCCAGGTGGCCAAGGTGCTCGGCGAGCCGGATGAGCCGGTCCGCGCCGAGGTGGAGTCGCTGCGGGAGGAGATCGGCCGGCTCCGCGCGCTGCTCCGCCGCCATCACATCGACCCGGACGAGGACAGCGGCCCGGGCGAAAGCGGCAGCCCGGGCGAAAGCGGCCCCGACGAGGGTGGCAGCCCGGGCGGAGTCAGCGGCCGGTGACGGCGCTCAGCCCTGGTTGAGCCCGGCGATCAGCGGCGGTATCTCGGCCAGCGACGCGACCTGCCAGTCGGCCGTCGTGGCCAGGTCCGGGTGGTGGGCCCAGATGTAGCCCCAGGGCCCCCGGCGCAGGTAGATCGTGCGCAGGCCCGCGGCCTTGGCCGGCTTCATGTCGTTGTCGACCCGGTCACCGACGTAGGCGACCCGGTCCGCGGGGAACGGGACGGCCGCGATGACCGCCTCGAAGAACCGCGGGTCCGGCTTGTTCACGCCCCAGTCCTGGGACGTGGCGATCAGGTCCGCGGGCAGGTCCATGGCCCGCAGCAGGTCGCCGGCGCTGGATGGCTGGTTACCGGCGATCCCGACCCAGATGCCCAGGTCCCGCAGCGCGGCCAGGCCGGGCCGCGTGTCGGGGTACAGGTCAGCCTCGGTGAACGTGTCAACGCGGCCGGCCTCGGCCCGCCGCCGGCGTTCGGTGGCCAGGTCGAAGCCGGGCTTGAACTGTTCGAGCGCGTCGCGGAACTCCCGGCCGGTGGCCACCATCGCGCCGAACATGGCCGAGAACGTGTGCCGCGGAACGCCGAGCCAGTCGGCCCAGGCCCCGTGCTGACTCGTCTCGTCGAGGAGCGTCTCGCCCACGTCGAAGACGACCGCGTCGATCATCGGAGCAGGCCGATCATCGGGAGCCGTCTGGGCCGGGGTCCGGCGCCGACCCGGTTCAGACTGGGATGCGCGCGACGGGGCGGCGGTGCAGTTGCAGGGTGGCCAGGCCCACGAGGACGCCGCCACCGGCGAGCCAGATGGCCACCGCGATCCAGCCCCAGTGCGGGGCGCCGTACACCACGCCGATGAGCTCGACCAGCCCGGCCAGCAGGAACACCAGCCCCATCACGAACGTGAACTGGGGCGTGCCCGGCTTCAGAGACTTGAGCCTTCCGCTTCGTCGCACGGCTGCCTCTTTACCCTTCACACGTCGGTCAAACTCACTGCTACAACGTTGCCGCAAGACTCCCGGTTCGGTCCATTAAAAATGAATAAATCCCGAACATTCCCTTCGCCCCCCACGAGACGCCGGGTGTTCGTGGGACGCCTGGGATCTGGGAGCTCTCCTGGGGCCGTCGTGGCGGCTCGGCCCGCTCCGACTATAGGGGCCCGGGTGAGGGCGCCGGCCCAGGCGGCACCGGGCTCGGCCGCTTCGCCAGCCGTCGGGGGGCCCGCTGCACCGTGTGCAGAAACTGCTGTCCGGACGAGTGTCCTGACGACAGAAATTGCCCACGGTAATGACGAGCCCGGGCGCTCGGGGCGGCGCGGGCTGTGACGAGGTGGCGCTGTGTGTCGAGGGGTCCTGAGCTACCGGACAGATGGTGTGGTTCGAGGGTTTGCACGTGGCCTTAGAGACGTGCGAGTTACCTGAGGCTGGAGTGGAACGTTCTGAGCCCTGGAGAGCGTCAGGTTCGCTCAGGAACTCACAGATATTTACGTGAAACGGTTGACGGTGTGACCGTTGGCCGTTAAGTTACGGGAAAAAATAAGGCTTTATTTAATACCGGAACTATTTAATGGGCGGTTGGCTGGTGGCGGGGTGGCCGACCCGGCTGGAAAGGATTGCCAATGAGGCCGATCCCGCTCGTTCATGGCTGGCGCCGGAGGTCACTGTCACCTGGCGGTACCTCAGCGTCCAGCTGGCGTCGATGGCGGCTCGGTGCCGCCGGCGTCGTGATGCTCGCGCTCGCGCTGGTGGCCAGCGGATGCGGCGCGCAGGCCGCGGGCCCGTCGCACCTGCGGGACGCGGCGGCCACCGCGACCCTGCTCTCGCAGGGTAAGACGGCCACCGCGTCGTCGCTGGAGAATTCCTCCTTCCCGGCCTCGGCCGCGGTGGACGGGAACACCGGCACCCGCTGGTCCAGCTCGTTCTCCGACCCGCAGTGGCTTCAGGTCGACCTGGGGGCCAGCGCGACGATCAGCCAGGTCGTGCTGAACTGGGAGGCCGCCTACGCCACCGCGTTCCAGATCCAGACCTCAGCCGACGGGACCAACTGGACCACGATCTACTCGACCACCACCGGCACCGGCGGCGTGCAGACGCTGAACGTCAGCGGGACCGGCCGGTACGTCCGGATGTACGGCACGGCCCGGGCCACCCCGTACGGCTACAGCCTGTGGGAATTCCAGGTGTACGGCACCTCCGGCAGCACCACCACCAGCTGCAACACGACCGACGCCGCGCTGAACCATCCGGCTACTGCGTCCTCGCTGGAGAGCTCCGCCTACCCGGCGTCGAACGCGGTCGACGGGAACACCGGCACCCGCTGGTCCAGCTCCTTCTCCGACCCGCAGTGGCTGCAGGTCGACCTGGGCACCTCGCAGACGATCTGCCAGGTGACACTGGACTGGGAGGCCGCCTACGCGACCGCGTTCCAAATCCAGACCTCAGCCAACGGGACCAACTGGACCACGATCTACTCGACCACCACCGGCACCGGCGGCACCCAGACCCTAAGCGTCAACGGCACCGGCCGGTACGTGCGGATGAACGGCACGGCCCGGGCCACCCCGTACGGCTACAGCCTGTGGGAGTTCGGCGTCTACACCACCACCGGCGGAACCACCGGCGGTGGCGGCGGCAGCACCGGCACGGGCGCCCCGCCCGCGTCGTTCTGGGGTAACACCAGCGCCATCCCGGCCGCGACCAAGGTGCTCGAGGTGGCCATCGTCAACCAGACCAACGGCCAGTACCCCGACAGCCAGGTGTACTGGAGCTTCAACGGCCAGGAAGAGTCGATCGCGCAGCAGCCCTACATCGACATGCCGGCTAATTCTGCGGGCCGGATGTACTTCTACCTCGGCTCGCCCAACGCCCCGTATTACGACTTCATCGAGTTCACCGTGGGCACGTCGTCGATCAATGTGGACACCACGCGGGTAGACCGGTTCGGGCTCAAATTGGCCCTGCTGCTGCACGGCAAGGACGGCTCCAACCAGGAAGTCGGCGAAAATTACGCGACGTTCCAGGAAAGCCGGACCGCGACGTTCCAGCGATTCGAGAACTCGGTACCGACCGAATTCAAGGAACTGGCCACGGACAGCGCGCCCTACGGCATCCCGTCGCCGGGCAACGACCCCGCGTTCCAGACCGGCGGCGCGTACGCCAACTATTTCACCAGCTACGCCGCGGCCAACGGCGACAGCAGCGACTCGACCGCGCAGATCTTCGGCTGCGGCGGCACCCTGTCGGCCAACCCGACCCTGTGCGCGGGCCTGAACCGGCACGTCGCGCAGCTGCCGGCCGCGGACCAGTCCAACCCGGCCAACTTCTACCAGGCGGCGCCGGCCAACTACTACGCCCAGTTCTGGCACCAGAACGCGATCAACGGGGTGCAGTACGGGTTCCCCTACGACGACGACGCCGGGCAGTCCTCCGACATCTCGGTGACCAACCCGCAATACATGGTCGTGGCCGTGGGCTGGTAATAGTGGCCGTGGGCTGGTAATACCTGGCCCTAACAGCCGGAATTGGTGAGCGCGGTGGCGACAGGCCACCGCGCTCACTGTCATCCTGGCGGATTCTTTCGTATACGCCGTTTCATTATGAAACATCAACGTTTGTGAACCGCGCTTAGCGTTACGGCACCAGCACTCAACAGCCAATGGAGGCCGTAGTGAAGGCACTCGTTTACAACGGGCCAGGCCGCAAGGACTGGACCGACGTCCCCGACCCGGCCATCCAGGACCCGACCGACGCAGTGGTGAAGGTCGACACGACCACGATCTGCGGGACCGACCTGCACATCCTGCACGGTGACGTAGCCGCCGTGACCGAGGGGCGCATCCTCGGGCACGAGGCCGTGGGTACGGTCACCGCGGTCGGCGAAGGCGTGAAGAGCTTCGCCGTGGGTGACCGGGTGCTGGTGCCGGCCATCACCAAGTGCGGGCGGTGCGCCTACTGCCAGCGGGGCATGCCGTCGCACTGCCAGACCGTGGGCGGGATCGGCTGGATCTTCGGCCACCTGATCGACGGCACTCAGGCCGAGGCGGTCCGGGTACCGTTCGCCGACACGTCGCTGTACGCGGTGCCGGAGAACGTGACCAACGAGCAGGCCATCTTCCTGGCCGACTCGCTGCCGACCGGGTATGAGGTGGGCGTGCTGGCCGGGCAGGTGCGGCCGGGCGACACGGTGGCCGTGGTCGGGGCCGGGGCGGTGGGCCTGTCGGCCATCCAGACCACGGGCCTGTGGGGCGCCTCCAAGGTCATCGCGATCGACACCAACAAGTTCCGGCTGAGCACGGCGCTGGAGTTCGGCGCGACCGACATCGTGGAGGCCGGTCCGGGCACCCGCGAGAGCGTAATGGCCATGACCGACGGCCTGGGCGTGGACGTGGCCATCGAGGCGGTCGGCTTCCCCGAGACGCTGCAGACCACGGTGTCGCTGGTGCGGCCGGGCGGCCACGTGGCCAACATTGGCGTGCACGGAGTCTCGGTCGAGTTGCCGCTCCATGAGATGTGGATTCACAACATCACGCTGACCATGGGGCTGGTCGACACGGTGTCGATCCCCATCCTGCTCAAGATGGTGGCCAGCGGCCGCATCCCGTCCGAGAAGATGGGCACCCACCGGTTCACGTTCGGCCAGATCAACGAGGCCTACGACGTGTTCGGCAACGCCGCCGCCAACGAGGCACTGAAGGTCATCATCACGCCGGAGTGAGCGGTGCCGGTGGCGGCAACCTCCCGGTCAGATGACCGGGAGGTTGCCGCCGTCGGCGTAGACCTGGACGCCGGTGAGGTAGGAGGCCAGCGGGGAGGCCAGGAAGCAGACCAGGTTGGCCACCTCCTCGGGCCGGCCGGGGCGGCCGAGCGGGATGCCGCCGAGGTCGTCGATCAGGGTCTGGCGCGCGGTGCCGGGGTCCAGCCCGCGATCCCGGGCGATGCCCACGATCCGGGCCGCGGCACCGCTGGTCTCGATATAGCCGGGCACGATGGTGTTGACCCGGATGCCGTGCGGCCCGAACTCGGTGGCCAGGCCCTTGCTGTAGTTGGTCAGCGCCGCCTTGGCCGCGGCGTAGGCCGGCGACGACGCACTGGGGCGGCGCCACTGCACGGATGAGGTGTGCAGGATAACCCCGGACGAACGGGCCACCATCGACGGCAGCAGCAGCCGGTCCAGCCGCACGGCCGACATCAGGTTGGTGTTCAGGGTCAGCAGCCAGTCCTCGTCGGTCAGGGCCAGGCGGGCGGCGATGGCCTGGCCGATGCCCCGGGTACCCCCGGTGACCAGGGCCCGGGTGCCGTGGAGGTCGATGCTGAGGCTGGTATCGGTGGTCATGACTCCACCCTCGGGCCTCCTGTTACTGGAGGGTCAAGGGCGACGCTGCTATCTTGGCAAATAGACAGTAAGTGGTCGCGGGACTACTGAGGGTTGACCACGGGGACGCCGATCCACGGCCGGGGGGCCAGACGGTAACCGGCGGGCTGACTCTGGCCGGGGGGCCGAATGGAAGCCAGTGAGCCTGACCGTCCGCACGGGCGGATCCTGCTGATCGACGACGACCCGGCGCTGGGGGGTCGCGGGCGCGGCCGGGGCCGGTGGGGCCCGTAACCGGGTGAGGTCTGCGGGCAGGTGGACGAACGCCTGCTGATGAGCGGGGTCGGTCCGCAGGGAGGTCAGGACCGGGCGACAAGCTCCTCGACCCGGGTGAGCAGGGCCCGCAGGTTGGCCTCGCTGGTGACGGCCTCGGCCTCGGCCACCGGCAGCCAGCGCAGCGGGTTGCCCGGGGTCTCCGGGCGGGCCGCGTCCGGGTCGCCGGTGGCCAGCAGGAACCGCAGGTCGGCGTGCTGGTGGGCGGCCTCCTTGCTGCTCGCGGGTACGTCCACGATCGCCACCTGCCACAGCTCGGCGTCCGGCCACGGCTGCAGGTCGGTCAGCGCACTCTCCTCCCGCGCCTCGCGCAGGGCGATGTCCAGCGGGTCGCTCTCACCGGGATCGCCGTGCCCGCCGACCTGGAGCCAGGCCTGCTGGCGCTGGTGCCAGCGCAGCAGCACCCGGCCGGTGGCGGGGTGCACGATCAGCGCCGACGCGGTGATGTGCAGCGGGTTGGCCCGGGCCCACGGGTCATCGGTGCGCTCGGCCAGCTCCTGGATCCGGGCCACGTCGGCGGCCTCGGCCTCATCCCGGGGCTGAAAACGGCCGAGCAGGTCCAGAACGGGGCGGGCGGCGCACATTGGTCCAGCCTAGCCGCCGTGGTAGCGGTCCGGGCCGGCCACCGTGGCTGTCCGGGCCGGCTGCTAGAGGCCGGCGGTTGGGGCCGGCAGTTGGGGCCGGTCCGGGTCAGCCGGCGTGGTGGCCGATCAGGGTGCCGATGCCGAAGGTGATGGCGACGGCGACCGCGCCGAACAGCAGCTGGCGCAGGCCCGAGCGCAGCAGCGGGCGGCCGGTGAGCCGCCCGACCATCGTCCCGCCGCTGGCCAGGGCCACGCCGGTGACGAGCAGGCTGATCCAGAGCATCGACGCGCCGAGCAGGTAGGGCAGCAGCGGCACCAGCGCCCCGGCCGAGAACGCGAACAGCGACGCCACCCCGGCCAGCACCGGTGACGGCAGCTCGTTCGGGTCGATGCCGAGCTCCTCCCGGGTGTGGATGCGCAGCGCGGTGTCCGGGTCCTTGGACACCGCGGCGGCCATCCGGGCCGCGGTGTCCGCGTCGGCGCCGTACTCGCGGAAGTACCCGGCCAGTTCCTCCTGCTCGGCGACGGGGAACCGGGCCAGCATCTTCTGCTCCAGCGAGACCTCGGCCTGGACCAGCTCGTTCTGGTTGGTGACCGAGATGTACTCGCCGAAGCCCATCGAGAACGCGCCCGCGACCAGCGACGCGACCCCGGTCAGGATCACGGCGTGGGCGGAGACCCCGCCGCCGCCCACCCCGGCGATCAGCGACGCGTTGGTCACGAGCCCGTCGACCGCGCCGAACACGGTCGGCCGCAACGTCCCGCCGGAGACGTCCCGGTGCCGATGCGACCAGCCGCTGGCCGCCGCGGCCGCGCCGGTGGCCCGGGACGGCTCGTGCTCAGCGTGCTCAGCGTGCTCGGTCACTGCGGGGCCGCCCGGGTGATCCAGGTGAACGCGCCCGCGTCCGGCAGGGCCTGCGCGATCGCCTCGGCCGCCCGGCGGCCGAGGGCGTCGGCGTCGCGGGTGGTCAGGTCCGGGTCCACCCAGGCCTCCACCTCGACCCGGAGCACCCGGCCGGTCCAGCGGGCCCTGGTGTGCGCGTGTACGACGCCGGGCAGATCGCCGGCCGCCGCCTCAGCCGCGGTGATCACCCCGGGATCCACCGCGTCGGCCAGGCGGCGAACCACGTCGGTGGTGACCTCGTAGCCGACATGGCAGATCAACACCGTCACCGCGAGGCCGGCCACCGGGTCGCCCCAGCGCTGCCCGGCCGCCACCGCGATCAGCCCGGCCAGGGCCCCAGCCGAGGACAGCGCGTCCAGCCAGGAGTGGCGGGCGTCGGCGACCAGCGTCGCGGACCGGATCCGCCGGCCGATGACCAGCTTGTACCGGGCCACGACCTGATTGCCGACGATCCCGAGCACCGCCCCGGCGATGCCGAGGCCGAGGTGAGCGGTGCTGCCGTGGCCGAGCAGCTTGCGAACGCTCTCCAGGCCGGCGAAGGCCGCGCTGACCCAGATGACCAGGGCGATGCCGATCCCGGCCAGGTCTTCGGCCCGGTCCAGACCGTAGGGGTAGCGCTCGGTGGGACCGCGGCGCGACAGCCGGAAACCGAGGAACACCACCGCACTGGTGGAGACGTCGGACAAGTTGTGGATCGCATCGCTGAGCAGCCCGACCGAGCCGGTGACCAGGGCGATCAGCAGTTCGGCCAGGCCGGTGGCGGCCAGCCCGGCGGCGCTGACCGCCACCGCCCGGTTGGCCTGGCGCCGGTCGTCGGCGTCATCGCGCTGCACCGGCAGCGGGAACGCGGCGGCGGGATCGCGCTGACCTGAGGTCTTGTGCACGCTCCTAGGATGCCGTAGACGGGACCGGGGCGGGCGGTGGTGCGGGCGGCGCCGGCGGATCGGTGCAGATGAGGCCCCAGGGGCGGTCGGCGACCCGGGTGAGCACGAGTGTGGCCCGGTGCGGGCCGGACAGCTTGAGCCGGCGGCGGATCTGGTCGACGTCGCCGGCCAGGCCGCGGCGGCGCAGGTCGGCCGCGCCGATCCCGAGGGCCCGCAGCCGCCGGGCGAAGTCCTTCTCGTTCCACGGCGCGGAGTCGACGACCTGGAGGGTCCGGGCGAACGGCGTGCTCCGGATGGTGTCCGTGGACAGGAACGCGATCCGGTCGTCGATCTTCCACGCGCCGAGCCGGCGGCCCAGGTCCTCGACCAGGCCGGCCCGGGTCACCGCCGGGCTCGGGTCGAACAGGAACGCGCCCGGTGCGCGCACGGGCACCGGCTCGCCGGGCTCGGGGGTCAGAGTGTCACCGGCGGGCAGGATCGTGGCCCGGGCCGGTGCGGTGGCCAGGGCCGGTGACCACAGCACGGCCTCCTTGAGGTCCCGCCCGTCGGCCACGAACTCGGTCTCCCAGCCGTCCGGGGCGGTACCGGCGGGCAGCCCCGGCGCGGCCTTGACCACCACGGCCGGCACCTGGCTGGTCAGCGCGAAGCACCAGTCCAGCGGTGGCTCGCTGTCGCCGGGACGCAGCCGCTGGGTCTTCGGGGTGCCTCGGGCCGGGCCGTGGGCGGTGCGGGCGCGGCGGCGGGCGGGGTCGGCGAAGACCGCGGCCAGGCCGGCCAGGGGGACGTCGCGCACATCGGACTCACGGGTGGTCAGCCCCCCGGCCACGTCGTACACGCCGGCGTTGTGGGCCGCCATCAGCAGGTGGTCCGGGTCCCGGTCCACGGCGAGGACCTCACGCCCGGCGGCCAGCGCGATCAAGTCCCCGCCGATGCCGCAGCCCAGGTCGGCCAGGCGGCCCGGGGCGGTGGCCGTCAGCCGCGCCGCCCGGTGCCGGGCCGCGGTCTCCGACGACGCCTGCTCCAGGCCCGCCCGGGTGAACAGCATGCGCGCCGCCCGGCTGAACTTGGCCCGGGCGGCCACCCGCAGCTCGTCCTGGGCGGTGGCCGCCGCGACCAGCCCGGCCGGGTAGTCGCGGCGCAGCCGGGCGCCAATGGCCAGCGGCGCCTCCCCCGCCTCGCGGGCCGCGGCCACCAGGGCCAGCACCTCGGCCCCCGCGGGCGACAGCAGTTCCTCGGTCTGGGTGGTCACTCTTGCGGGACGATCACGAACTGCCGCAGGTACAGGTCCCGGAACGTCACCGGCCCGCGCGGGCCCGGCACCTTGTCGATGTTGATCCCGGTCTCCGGCACGGCCAGCAGCTTGTACCCGTCGAGCAACCGGGGGGTGGCGTTCCAGAACGCCCCGGTGCCGGCGTAGGCGTTGAAGAACCGGTCCACCGCGTCGCAGTCCTCGGTGATTATGGCCGCGGCCAGGCCGGACGTCTCGTCGTTGGCGATAGCGGCCGCGGCCACGGCCCCATCGGCCGGGGCGATCGTGACCGTGGCTTCGCGCCCGGCGTCCAGGGCCCACTCGTACCCGAGCGGGTGGTCGTGCGGCGGCAGCGACGCGGTGATGCCGAGGCGGGTCAGCAGCTCCGTCACCGGGGGGAGGAATCCGTCCCAGCGCTCCCCGTCGACCAGCAGCAGGTTGAGCCGGTTGCACACACCCAGCCGGTCCAGGCTGTCCTCGATCAGGCCGAGGGCCTTGCTCTCGTCGGCCCCGGCGTCGATGAAGATGACCGCGCCGCCGTCGGCGTGGGCCAGCGTCCGCACCCCGTGCCGGGCCCCTTCGAAGGCCAGCGCGCGGGTGCTCTCCCCGCTGCCGCGCAGGATCACCAGCGGGATCAGCTCCGGCTCACCGACCAGCGCGTAGGCCGCCGCCTGCCCGGGCACCCGGATGAGCTGGATGGCCGCCGGGTCCAGGTCGGCGTCGTCCAGGGCCGGGGCCACCACCTCATCGGCCAGCGCGATGGCCGACCGCAGCGCGGCCGAGCCGGTCCGCAGCACCCCGGCGTTCCTGGACTTGATCAGCTGCGACGCGATGTCCGCGACCACGTTCGGCCGGGCCTCGAAGTTCGCCCCGATCACCCCGACCGGCCGCCGCCGCTCGTGCGCCACCAGGCCGCCGGGCAGTTCCCTGATCACCCGGCTGGACGGTTCGGCCGGTACCTCGGCCAGCTCGAGCAGCTGGTCGGCGATGCCCTTGAGCCGCGTGTCGTCCAGCCGCAGCCGGTCCTTGAGCGCTCCGGTCAGGCCGGCCTGGTCGGCCGCGCGCATGTCATCGTCGTTCGCCGCCCGGATCGCGTCGGACGCGCGTCCCAGCCGGTCCGCCATCGCCCGCAGCGCCCGGCCGATCGCGTCCTCCGGCGCGCTGGCCAGGCTGCCCGCGGCCCGGTGGGCCGCCACCGCCGCCGCCCGCACCGCCGCCGAAGCCTCCTGCCGTGCGGCTTCATCGCCCGTCGTCGTCATGTCCCCATCATCCCAGCTCCGGCGCCCCAGCCGGCCCGGTCCGCGCAGGCCCTCCTGTTACGTGGTCGATGGCGCCTTTGAGCCGGCCAGGGCAGGGTCGCTGGCGCCTTTGAGCCGGCTGGCCCGGTCCGCGGGACGGGCCCGCTCGCCAAGCCCCGCCAGTCACCCGAGTCCCCTGCGCCCCAGCTTCGTATGTAGGCAATGTGCCATCGACGTCACCCGGGTGTATGCGATGCGCCATTGCCCACATGGCTGGGGCGCCGCGCGAGGGCGCGGGGGGCACGGGCGCGGCGCGGGCGTGAGGCGTGGCAGGTCGGGACGGGGCAATGTGAGCTAAGAGACATTTGAGCTGGAAATATCGAAGGGGGTCTATGGATTAACGATCAATGGCTGCCCCGGTTGGGGCTGGGGCAACCCGACGAGCCGCACGGACACCCGGAGAACCGGGATGGCGCCCGTACTGACCCGCCGTCAACGTTACGGTTTGACACCGCGCAGGCGGTGTCAGGGAGGTGCACCCCATGAAGCTCAGCTCTAGGTTTGTCCTCGACAACCTCTTCGTCATCGCCGCCGGGTTCCTGGCGGTAGCCGCGATGGCATGGACCATCGGGGTCGCCCACTGGGTCGCGTTCGCGGTCTCGGTGGGTGTTCTGGTCCTGGCCGGCCTGAGCGCGATCCTGGCGCCGACGCTGGCCCGCAAGGCCGGGCACGGCCTGGTCGGCCTGGCCGCCGCCTGGTCGATCATCGCGGCGCTGGTGTTCTCCGGTACCGCGCTCACCTGGCTGGTGTTCGCCGACGCGCTGCTGATCGGCGTGCTGGCGCTGGCCGACCTGACCGCGCACGAGGCCACCACCGAGAACGTCGTCCACCAGCTCGAGGTGCTCGACGGCGTGGCCGCCGAGGAGCGGCTCGCCGCCTGACGGCGTACCGTCTCCCGCGCTGAAGACGGTTAACCGCTCCCGGCGCGGGACAGAAGGGGACGGGCCTGCTGGCCCGTCCCCTTCCGGCGTTCCGGACCGGCTTACCCGGCGAACGCTCCGGGCAGGCGCTCCAGGCGGCGCTGGCCGCGCTCAGGCGCTCCGGGCGGAAGAGGGCTCAGCCCGGCCCGGGGGCCCCGGCCGGCCGCCGGACCGGCCCAGCAGGAACCTGGTCACCGCGCAGCGGTGGCGCGTCCAGGCCACAGTGCAGGCCGGACTGACCCTGCGCTGCCGGCTGGCCCGGCTGCCGTTGCGGGCGCGGCGGGTTACGGATCGTCGCGAAGGCCAGCAACCCGCCCGCGGCACACGCGATCGCGGCGATGAGCACCGCGTTCTGGAATCCCTGCGTCAGCTCGGCCGGATGCAGGTAGCTGTCCCCGGTGATACCGGCGGCCACCGGCAGCACGGCCACGGCGATGAGCCCGGCGACCCGGGCCACGTCGTTGTTCACCGCCGAGGCGATACCGGCGTGCTCGGCCGGGACGGCCGACAGTGCGGTCGAGGTCAGCGGGGCCACGTTGATAGCCAGCCCGAACCCGAACACGAGCACCGCGGGCAGCACGTCGACGATGTAGCTGCCGGAGCCGGCCACCCGCATGAACAGCAGCAGCCCGACCGCGATGACCAGCGGGCCGACCGACATCTGCAGCCGCGGGCCGATCCTCGCCGCCAGCGCCCCCGACCGCGCGGACAGCAGGAGCATGATCAGGGTGACCGGCAGCAGAGCCGCACCGGAGGCGAGCGGGCTGTACCCGGCGGCCTCCTGCAGCACCGTGGGCAGCAGGAACAACGTCCCGCCCAAGGCCCCGTAGACGACGAACGTGACCGCGTTGGCCGCGGAGAACTGGCGGCTGCCGAACACTCCCAGCGGCAGCATCGGCTCGGCGCGGCGCGACTCGATGACCAGGAACGCCGCCAGCAGGGCCACCCCGCCCAGCAGCGACGCCAGGACCGTTCCCGAGGTCCAGCCGTGACCGGAGATGGCGATGAGCCCGTAGGTGATCCCGACCAGCGCCCCGGTGATCGTGATGGCCCCGGGCACGTCCAGCGGGCCGGTCTCGTCCGGCGCCTTGGACTCGGGCACGTGCCGCAGGGAGATGACCACGACGGCCGCGGCGAGCGGCAGGTTGATGAAGAAAATCAAGCGCCACGACACGGCGCTGATCAGCCAGCCGCCGATAAACGGTCCCACCGCTGTGGCCAGGCCGCCCAGTCCCGACCAGGCGCCGATGGCCTTCGACCGGTCGTCCTTGACGAAGGAGGCCTGCAGGATGGAGAGGCTGCCCGGGGTCAGCAGCGCAGCCCCGACGCCTTGGATGGCCCGGGCCAGGATGAGCGTAGGTGCATTGGGCGCCACCCCGCACAGCAGCGAGGCCAGGGCAAACCAGACCGTGCCGATGAGGAAGACCTTGCGCCGGCCGTACCGGTCACCGAGGGTGCCACCCAGCAGCAGCAGCCCGGCCAGCGAGAGCGTGTAGGCGTCCACCACCCACTGCAGGCTGGCCTCGCCAACGTGGAAGTCGTGGCCGATGGCGGGGAGCGCGATGCCCACTACGGTGGCGTCGAGCGCGGCGATCCCCGATCCGAGCACGGTGGCGGTCAGCACCCACCGGCCGACGGGGCTGCCGTACTGCAGGCCCGGCATTCCGGTCTGCGGCGCTGCGGCCGGGCTAGCCACGAGGTACCCGGGGATGGCCGGCCGTGTTACCGATGTAAACCACAGCCCCAGTATGCGGAAACGCCAGCCGGCATGGGTGGCCGGCACGGCGGCGAGCATTCGGGGAAACATTGCGCCGACTCGCTATCCGACTTGTCCGGTACGGGGGATGATGCTCTACGGTGACCGGCCGCACGCGCTGCGGAACACGCCGGGCCCGCGCAGCGGAGCAGGCGCGGGAGCCGGGCACCAAACCGGACCGGTTAGCCCAATCTCAGGAGGATTCGGACATGACATCAGGGTCGTTCGTGCCGCTCGCGGGCAGCGAACGCACGGCAATTTCCGGCGTCCAGGACCTCGGGCCTGTGAACGAGCAGGAGCGGATCGAGGTGACCGTGGTGCTCCGGCGACGCGCGGAGCTGCCGGACGAGCTGGTGTTCTCGCCGGAGACCATCTCCCGGAGCGAGCTGGCCGACACCTACGGCGCCGAACCGGCCGACGTCGAGCTGGTGCGCGAGACGCTCAGCGGTCTCGGCCTGGAGATCACCGCCACCGACGGAGCCTCACGGCGGATCAAGGTCGCGGGCAGTGCGTCGGCCCTGACCCAGGTGTTCGGCACGAACCTGCGCCAGGCCCGCAGCACCCAGCCGGGGGTGTCCGGTGAGGTCGAGCACCGGTACCGGGAGGGCGCCCTGCAGGTGCCGGCCGCGCTCGACGGCATCGTGATCGCGATCCTCGGCCTGGACAACCGGCCGCAGGTCCGGGCGCAGATCCGGGCGGCCGCGGCCGCCGCGCAGAATTCTTCGTACACCCCGCCCCAGGTCGCCCAGGCCTACCAGTTCCCGGCCGGCACCGACGGCACCGGGCAGACGATCGCGATCCTGGAGTTCGGCGGCGGGTTCGCCCCCAGCGACCTGCAGACCTACTTCTCCGGTCTCGGCCTGTCCGTCCCCACGGTCACGGCGGCGAGCGTGGACGGCGGGTCCAACACCCCCGGGGACCCCTCCGGCGCGGACGGTGAGGTGCTGCTGGACATCGAGGTGGCCGGGTCGGTGGCCCCCGGAGCGGCTCAGGTGGTGTACTTCGGCCCCAACACCGACCAGGCCTTCATCGACGCGATCAGCGACGCGGCCCACGCGAGCCCGACCCCGATCGTCATCAGCATCAGCTGGGGCGGCCCGGAGGAGACCTGGCCGGCGCAGTCCCGCACCGCCCTGGACGAGGCAATGTCCGACGCGGCTGCGCTGGGCGTGACCGTGACGGTGGCGGCCGGTGACGGCGGCAGCAGCGACGGCGAGACCGACGGCAAAAACCACTGCGACTACCCGGCCTCCAGCCCGTACGCGCTGGCCTGCGGCGGGACCCGGCTGGAGGCCAGCACCAGCACCGGGGCGATCAGCTCCGAGACGGTGTGGAACGACGGCTCCAGCGGCGGCGCGACCGGCGGCGGCATCAGCACCCTGTACCCGGTGCCGTCCTGGCAGGCCAACGCGGGCGTGCCCGCGGCCTCGGCCAGCGCGGGCGGCCGGGGGGTGCCGGACGTGGCCGGCAACGCCGACCCGCAGACCGGCTACCAGGTCCTGGTGGACGGGAACCAGGCGGTCTACGGCGGGACGAGCGCGGTGGCGCCGCTGTGGGCGGCGCTCGTCGCCCGGCTGGCCCAGTCCACGGGCAAGAAGTTCGGGCTGCTCCAGCCGCTGCTCTACGACGGGGTGGCGGCGGGCAAGAGCACGCCCGGGTTCAACGACATCACCAGCGGCAGCAACGGCGCCTACTCGGCCGGGCCGGGCTGGGATCCCTGCACGGGCCTGGGTTCCCCGTCCGCCACCGACCTGCTGAACCGGCTGAACGGCTGACCGTTCCGTCCGGTGGCCCCGGCCCGCACGGTCGGGCCGGGGCCATCGTCCGCTACGGCCGAGGCTGATGTGGCCAATGGGACCGCGGGGTCTGGCGGGGCTGGAGTGGATGGCGGGGCGGGAGGGGCGCAGTCGATCGGCGGGGCCGGGGAGGCGTGGTCAGCCGGCGGGGCCGGGGAGGCGTGGTCAGCCGGCGGGGCCGGGGAGGCGTGGTCAGCCGGCGGGGCTGGGGCCGGGAAGCTGGGGCGGGTGGCCAGGATCGAGCCGCCCAGGATCAGGACGAAGGCGCCGACCACGGCCGGGGTCAGGTGCTCGTTCAGGACCAGGACGCCCAGCGCGACCGCGACGGCCGGGTTGACGTAGGTGATGACCGTGGCCCGGGCCGGGCCGACCTCGGCGATCAGGGCGAAGAAGACCACGAAGGCGGCGGCCGTGCAGATCGCGCCCAGGGCCAGCAGCGACAATATGACTTCGGCCGACGGCAGCTCGTGCGGCCGGGTCACGATGGCGGGCACCAGGTAGACCAGCGCGGCCATGGCCAGGCACACGGTGTTGACCGCGGCGGGCGGGACGCCGGCCAGCTTGCGGTTGGCGATGATCGGGCCGATGGCGTACCCCAGCGCGGTGAGCAGCACCGCGCCCACCGACAGCGCGTCCCCGTGGGCCGCGTCCGGGCCGGCCAGCACGGCTACCCCGGCCAGCCCGATGAGCAGGCCGGTCCAGCGCACCAGCGTGAGCCGGTCCGATCCGCCGGTGAACTGGGCCAGTACCGCGCCGATGATCGGCACGGCCGCCACCAGCAGCCCGCTGGTCGAGCTGGCCAGATGCTTTTCCGCGCTGGAGAGCAGCGCGAACGGGCCGATGATCTCGACCACGGCGAACGTGACCAGCCACCGCCAGTGGCCGCGCAGCGCACCCAGCTCACGGCGGCGCAGCGCGACCGGCAGCAGCAGCAGGGAACCCAGCGCGACCCGGACGAACACCAGCACCGGGACCGAGACGCCGCCGTCCGCCACCTTGATCAGCAGGTACGGGATACCCCAGATGAGGCTCATCGCGGCGAACAGCACCCAGCCCCGTCGGCTCACGGCCGCGCTCCTTCCGACGCTCTGACCACCCGCTGGGCCAATCCAGCGGGCGGCCAGAGCCTACGGCCAGTGCGGAACGGAGCGAAAGCCCATTACAGGCCCAGGCAGGCCTGGACCACCAGCAGGGTGACGCAGGTGCCACCGCCCGAGCTGGAGCCCCCCGAGGAGCCGGAGCCCGAGCTGCCGGAACCCGAGCCGGCCGATCCGCCCGAGCTGCCGGAACCCGAGGTGCCGCCCGTGCCCAAGCTGCCGGCACCGGAACCACCCGAGCCGCCGGTCCCGGCGCCCGACGTGCCGCCCGAACCCGAGCCCGCCCGCGAGCCTGAGCCCGAACTGACACCGGTACCGGAACCGCCGGTGCCGGAGCGGCCCGAGCCAGAGCTCGAACCCGTAGCCGGGCGCGAGGCGGTACCCAAGGAGCTGCTGCCCGATCCGGAGCTGGTCCCCCCCGAGCCGGAACCTGTGGTCTGGCTGACGGCGCCCGCTCCGCTCGACCCAGCCGAGCCGACCGGGGCCGAAGCCGACCTGGTGCCGATCACACCCGGATCAACCGAATTGGTCGCGTCCAGCCCGGCCGAACCGGCAGTGACCGGGCCGATCAGCGAGCCCGGCGCCGTGGCACCCGGGGTGTCGGCGGCCGGGCTGCCCTGGGCGGCGGCCGACCCGCCCTGGGCCGAAGGCCGGGAACGGTGCGCAGTACCGCCGTTACGCGGCAGGCCGGCGGCGACCCGGTCCGGCGGCGCGGGCACCTGGCCCGCCCGCGGGGCGGAGGCCGACGGGCCGTGCACCAGTCCGCCGATGACCGGAGTCTGATCCGAGGACTTCGGTGCCGGTACCACATGAATGGACACCGTCGCCATCAGAACAAAGACCACCGCCGCGGCGGAAAGGAGCAGCACCGGAATTGTGCTCCCGGCCGGATGAAGCCGGACAACTGCCGCACCCGTGCGCGTAATGGCTTTTATCCGGTCCAGGCCCAGAGCCAGCCCGAGTTGCAGCGCGGAAACCCGGGGGCCGTGGCCCATCCGGCCGCTGTGCCGGATCCGGCGTAGCGCCGCCCGCCGCTGCTCAGGCGTCAGCCCAGGCAGCAGCGAGATGATCGTGTCCCGGCCCGCCGTCTCCGCTGATGCGTGTAATCCGGGCGAGAGGTCACGATAGATGATCTTGATCACGAGCCAGCCTCTTAATACGCGTCATATCCGTTGACAGGTGAATGCACGCCCCCCCACGAGGCGTTTCGCGTTACGTACGATAACACGGCGGATTGCCCTGCTCCGCCAGTCAGATATCTTTACGTCAGAATGCCCGTTTTAGCCGAAAGCTGTAATTCGGAAAACCATCTTTCCGGCGCAACGCGGGCCGATATACCCCGGCCGGCCAGCGCTCAACCGGCCCGGGACCGGCGCGGGACCGGCCATGGCCGGGGCGGCCTGGAGGCAGAGTTTCAGGTTGGGCGGCTACCCTCCGAGGTGTGATCTCCGCCCAGCCGTCCGCCGCCGCGCGCCAGCGCGGGCGTGACGCGGGCGGCCAGCCGGGGTTGCGGCTGCGCTGGGCGCTGCCCGGTGCGCTGGCGGGCGGGCTGCTGCTGGCCGTTTCGTTCCCGCCGGTGGGGATCTGGCCGCTGGCCCCGGTGGGCGTCGCGCTGCTCACGGTGGCCCTGGCCGGCCGGAACCTGCGGGCGTCGTTTCTGTGCGGGCTGGTGTTCGGGGTGGCCTTCTTCTTCCCGCTGCTGTCCTGGGTGATCAACGTCTGGTGGTTCGCGTGGACGGCGCTGGCGCTGGGGTCGGCCGTCATCCTGGCCGTCCTGGCCATCGCGCAGCGGCTGCTGCTGCGACTGCCCGGCTGGCCGGTCGCGGTGGCGGGCTGGTGGGTGAGCCTGGAAGCGCTGCGGGACCGCTTCCCGTTCGGCGGGTTCCCGTGGGGGCGGCTGGCCATGAGCCAGGCCTCCGCGCCGACGGCAGGCTGGGCCGCGGTGGGCGGGGCACCGGTCCTCAGCTTCGTAGTCGCCCTGGTCGGCGCCAGCCTGGGCTGGCTGATCCTGTCCGCGCTGGGCCGCCGCCCGGCGAGCCACACCGACGGCAGCCCAGGGAGCGGCCCAAAGGGCGACACCGCCGGCCACCCGCTGCTGCGGGCCCTGGCTCTCCCGGCGCTGGCCGTGGTGGTCACGGCCGGGCTGGCGGCGGCCGGGGGGCTGCTGCCGGTGGATCCCACCTCGGGCGCGAAGACGGCGGAGGTGGCGGCGGTGCAGGGCAACGTCCCGCGGGCCCGCAACCTGCCGGAGGAGCTCAACGACACCGAGGTGACCGGGAACCACACCCGGGCCACCGAGCAACTGGCCGCGCAGGTCAAGGCGGGCCGCAAGCCCGCGCCGGACCTGGTGATCTGGCCGGAGAACTCCACCGACCTGGACCCGTTCTTCTACCCGGTCATCAAGCAGCAGATCACCTCCGCGCTCGGCGCCGTCGGCCGGCCGATCCTGGTCGGCGAGGTGCTGAACAACCCGCAGCTCAACGTGGGCCAGCTGTGGACCCCGGGACGCGGGGCCGGCGCCATCTACGCCAAGCGGCAGCTGGTGCCGTTCGGGGAGTACATCCCGTGGCGCGGCTTCGTCAGCCAGCTGACCTCACTGACCGGCCTGGTCCCGACCGACTTCGTCCCCGGCCACTCGGCCGTGGTGTTCCGCACCGGGGCGATCAGGCTGGGCGACGTCATCTGTTACGAGGTCGGCTTCGACCGGCTGGTCCGGTCCGAGGTCACGGCCGGGGCCAACCTGCTGACCGTCCAGACCAACGACGCCGACTTCGAGATCGACGGGCAGACCGGCGAGTCCGAGCAGCAGCTGGCCATGGCCCGGATCCGGGCGGTGGAATCCGACCGCGCGGTGGTGGTCGCCTCCACCACCGGGGTCAGCGCCATCATCGCGCCGGACGGGCACCTGATCACGCACAGCGGGACCTGGCAGCAGGCCGTGCTGGAGGCCAAGGTGCCGCTGATCACCCACCGGACCTGGGCCGACGATGCGGGCGCGTGGCCCGAGTGGGTGATCGTCGGGCTGACCGCGCTGGCGCTGCTGGCCGCGGCGGCCGGATACCGGCGCGGACCGCGGCGCTCCGGCTGAGCCAGGAGCAGACACCGCAGCGGACGTTACGCGGGCCGGTACCCTGGGCACGACATTGCGGGCCGGACCATGGAGGATCAGCGTGCGCGGCAATACGGGCACCTCAGGCCAGCGGCTGTGGAAGCCAGCGGGCGCCGTCGTGGTCGCGGTGCTGGCCCTGGTACTGGCCGCATGTTCCAGCGGCGGGTCCAGCGGCGGGCACAGCGCCGCCAGCCCGGCCAAAAGCTCGGCCACGCCGACGCCCCGGGCCTCGATCGCCGCGGCCGACATCAAGATCACTCCGGCCGGAGGCACCGATGACGCGGACCCGTCGGGCGGCGTCACCGTCACCGCGGTGCGCGGCACGCTGAAGAACGTGGTGGTGAGCGTGGGCCCGGCCGCCTCGGCCTCGGCCTCGCCGTCGGCGTCGTCCGTGTCGTCCGCCACGGCCAGCGCCACCGTGCCGGGCAGCCTGAGCCAGGGCAACAAGGTGTGGCACACCCAGTGGACCCTGAGCCCAGACCAGAGCTACACGGTCACCGCGTCGGCCACCGGGACCGGCCAGGGCACGCTGACCCGGACGGTCTCGTTCCGCACGCTCAGCCCGAAGCAGACCTTCCACACCCAGATCTTCGAGGGCTACCAGCAGACCTACGGCGTCGGCATGCCGATCATGCTGACGTTCAGCGAGCCGATCACCAACCAGGCCGCGGTCGAGCGCTCCCTGCAGCTGACCACGTCCAAGCCGGTGGTGGGGGCCTGGTACTGGGACGGCAACCAGCACCTGTACTTCCGGCCGGAGAACTACTGGCCGGCTGACACCACGGTCTCCCTCACCGGGCACCTGGCCGGGGTCGAGGGCGCCAGCGGGATGTACGGCGCGGCCGACCTGACCCAGAGCTTCACCATCGGATCGTCGGTGATCGCGGTGACCAGCGCCACCGCCCACGAGACGAAGATCTACATCGACGGCGCGCTCAAGTACACCTGGCCGGCCAGCACGGGCAAGGCCAGTACGGCCACGCCGAACGGCACCTACGTGAGCGTGGAGAAGGAAAACCCGGTCCGCATGATCGGCGGGACGAAGGGGACCGCGGGTTACTACGACGAGCTGGTGCCCTGGTCGGTCCGGTTCACGTTCAGCGGCGACTACATGCACGACGCCCCGTGGTCAGTCGGCGATCAGGGCAGCTCCAACGTCAGCCACGGCTGCGTCAACCTCTCCCCCGCCGATTCCGAGACCTACTACAACCTCGCGGTGCCCGGTGACCCGATCACCGTCACCGACAGCACCAAGGCCGGCAAGTGGGACGACGGCTGGACCGAATGGTTCCTGAGCTGGACCGACTACCTCAAGGGCAGTGCGCTGCACCAGGCGGTCAAGGCCGGCCCGGACGGCAGCTCGTTCGTGGACCCGTCCACGGTGCCGGCCCCGGACATCTCGGTCACCTCGGCGGCGACGCCGGGGAACTGGACGGCGTAGCCCGAGCCGGGGACGGGGCGGTCGTCGCGGAGGCCGAGGCGGACGGGGCCAACGACCGGCTCACCGCGGGACGGGCGGAGGCGCTGGCCAGCGGGGCGGTGTTCGCCTGCGGGGCCTGCTGGATCGACGTGTGCTGCGTTCCCCCCGAGACCCCCAGGATGATCCCCAGGGTCAGGCCGAGCGCCATCGGAACCGCCAGCGGTACCGCCAGGCGGGCCGCGCGGCTGCGGGGATAGCGCCGGTTGGACCGGCGCCCGGCTGACATCCATCCACCTCCAGGGTGAGCTTTGGCGCTCTGATGGATCACCGTAGACCCGGCTTTAAGCCGACATACAGCGATCCGGAAGATCCGCCCTGGCCCGCCGGACGCCCGATCCGCGCCGATTGGGCGGATGAAGATATTACGAAGTCCTTACGTCGCTGATCACGGTCGTGATCGCAGCGAGATAGCACCGTGATCGGCGCTCGGGCCGGGCCGGCCGGAGGCGGAAAAATTGTTTCGGCCCGATCCGTTATCTCGGCTCCGGCTGGCGTCGGCGTCGGCGAGTGTGGCCCAGCTGGGGCGAACCGGCCGGGCATGCTGCCGCAGCGCGGCGGCTGGACGCCGGCCCTGCTTGGCCGCCCGCGGCACCGATACGTGGTTAGCGGGCTGGGGAGCCTTCGTGTGCTCTGCCGGGAGGAACTGGGCAAATCGGCGCTGACGCGCGACGAGAATAGCCGCCCGTGCAACTCTCAGCCGGAGGCGATCGTTGACTAGGCGGGGACCGGGGTGCCCGCAGGTACGGCCCTGACTCCCCGGAGGTCTACGTCGTTGCAGGTCACGCGGGTGCGGCCGGAGCGATATAGGGATGGCGATAATTGGCCTTTACGCACGACTCATATAACGGCGCGGCGAGCGGGCAAGCCAGCGTTAAATTACATTATTAATAATGTTCCAAATACCGAGAGCAGATAATTCCTGGATTTTTGGTAACGGCGCGGGGCGGTCATACCTGGCCGACCGGCCCAGGCAGGCAGGACGTGCGTGGCAACCATCTGGGTACGAGCGGCGTCTTAAGGGGCATGCTGGTGACGTTGAGGTGAACACATCCGGGGGTGACCAAAGATGGTTGCAGATGCATAAAAAAACTCCACCGTGCGGGGTGCGGGCATATAGCCTGAAGCACAGCGCGTCAGCATCGGCTTGGCGCGGCAGCCCGCCAGGCACCCGTTCTCTCAGCAGTCGCGTCGGCCCCGGAACTTGCTGGGGCGGCTTTGCCGTGCCCCGAGACACCCGGCCCGCGAAACTGTGCCACAACCGTTACTGATCTTGATGTGACTTGATTCTGACCGAGGGAGCGAGGAAAAGGCGTGTCGTATTCGGGTTGGTTCCGCCGTCTGACAGCACAGCGGGGAACCGGTCGCTCGCGCGCGAGAAGGTCCCTGGTGATCACCGGCGTCGCGGCTGCGCTGGTGCTCGTCGCGGGCCTGGTCGTGCTGGCGGTCGGCCCGGGCCAGACGACCGTGCGGACCACATCGGTCGCGGCGTCACGGCACAGCGGCAGCACCAAGGCGACGCCGAAGCCCGTGACCCCGGCGCCCGCGATCGAGGTGGCCTCGTTCACACCCCGTTCCGGCGCGGGCACCGTCAACGGCACCAGCCCCATCACGGTCGGCTTCTCCGCACCGCTGTCGGCCAGCACCCCGCTGCCCAAGATCTCGCCGGACACGGCCGGATCCTGGGAGATCAGCGGCAGCACGGCCACCTTCACCCCCTCGGCCGGCTGGCCCGAGCAGACCAAGGTGACGGTGACCATCCCGGACGGAACGTCCGGCATGCGGTCCAAGGCCGGGACGGCCAAGAACGCCGGCGGTTACCTCGCGGCCGCGTTCACCCGCAGCTTCACCACCAGCACGTACTCCACGCTGCGGCTCGAGCAGTTGCTGGCCCAGCTCAACTACCTGCCCCTGAGCTGGGCCCCGGCCGGGCCCGCGATCTCGGGGACGGACGACGCGGCTCAGATCGCGGCCGCCTACGAGCCGCCGTCCGGCAGCTTCAGCTGGGACAGCGGCTACCCGTCCGCGCTGCACAGCTTCTGGTCGGAAGGGTCGACCAACCTCATCGTCACCGGCGCGATCCGGTCCTTCGAGGACCAGCACAACCTGACCATGGACGGCGAGGCCGGAGCGGCGGTCTGGGCCGACCTGATGAAGGATGTGGCCGCCGGGCACGACAACGGCAACGGCTACACCTACGCGCTGGCCAGCAAGAGCTCGCCCGAGACGCTGACCATCTGGCACGACGGCAAGCAGTCCCTGCAGACGCTGGCCAACACCGGCATCCCGCAGGCCCCGACCGCGGACGGCACCTTCCCGGTCTACGAGAAGCTGCCGTTCCAGATCATGAAGGGGACCAACCCGGACGGCAGCAAGTACGCCGACCCGGTGTACTGGATCTCCTACTTCGACGGCGGCGACGCGGTGCACTACTTCGACCGCGGCTCGTACGGCTACGAGCAGAGCCTGGGCTGCGTGGAGCTGCCGGAGAGCTCGGCCCACTCCGCCTACGACCTGCTGAGCTACGGCAGCCTGGTCACCGTCAGCGGGTGACCAGGGCGGGCGCCCAGTCCGGCACCGGCTGGTCCGGCTCGGCGGGCGCCCCCAGGGTCGCGGCCAGTGTGGTCGCGAACCGGGTGGCCGGGGCGAGCCGGGCCACCCGGGCCGCCTCGGCCAGCGTGTCCACGTCGACCAGTTCCGGTGTCATGTGGATACGCAGCCCGGCCTGGATGAGCCGGACCAGCTGCGCCCGCCCGGTGACCGATTCGGACATCGGCACCCCGAGGGTGAGGTAGGGCGCCGGGCGGCGCAGGCCCAGCAGCCAGAACCCGCCGTCCTCGGCGGGCCCGAACGCGGCGTCGGCCATCGTGCGGGCCAGCGGCTCCACCGCCGCCTCCAGCAGCCCCGCGGTGACCTGCGGGGTGTCCATGCCGATGAGCACGGTCGGTACCGGCAGCCCGGTGTAGGTGTCCCACATCGCGGCGGCGATCCGCTCGTCCAGACCCATGCCCCGTTGCGGGATCACCTCGAAGCTGGGCGGCAGCCAGATCCCGGGCTCGCCCGCCAGGCACAGCACCCGGCGCACCACTCTGGTCCGGTGGACGGCCTCGAGGGTGTCGGTCAGCGCGGCCTCGGCCAGCGTCGCCGCCTCATGGGGGGTGAACGGCGGGGTGAGCCTGGTCTTGACCCGGCCCGGGACCGGCTCCTTGGCCAGCACGACGATCTGGGCGGCCAGGTCGGTCATGACGCGAGCACCTTGCGCATGTCCCGCACCGTCCGCATGGTGCCGCCCACCGTGCCGGTGACCTTCGATTTCCCGGTCCGCGCGTAGTACGGGACGTCCCGTTCACACACCCGCCACCCGGCCTCGGCCGCCCGGATCACGGTCTCCAGCGGGTAGCCGAACCGGCGGTCGGAGATGGGCAGGGCCAGCAGGTCCTCCCGCCGGGCAGCCCGCATCGGCCCGATGTCGTGCACCCGTACCCCGGAACGATGGCGTAGCGCCGCGGCGATCACGACGTTGCCGAGCCGGGCGTGGGCGGGCCAGGCGCCCGCACTCTGCGGCCGCCGGCGGCCCATGGCCAGGTCAGCCCGGCCGCTCTCGACCAGCCCGGACACCGCCGACAGGTCGGCCGGGTCAAGGGATCCGTCCGCGTCCATGAAGCAGACGATGTCCGTCTTGGCGGCCTCCAGGCCGGCGTGGCAGGCGGCGCCGTAGCCGCGTCGCGGCACGGGCACGACCGTGGCGCCATGGTCCGCGGCGATCGCCGGCGAACCGTCGTCGGAGCCGTTGTCCGCCACGATGGGCCGGTACCCGGCCGGCATTCGCGACAACAGCCAGGGCAGGGCACCTGCTTCGTTCAGGCACGGCAGGACGACATCGATCTCCATGGCGCGAATCTACGGCGGGAACCTGGCGCAAACGGGGCGAAAGCCCTTACGAAGCGGTGACGCCGCGCCGGGCCCACCTGGTCGCGGCGACCTGCGCTTACGTACTGGTGACGGGGAGCCCAGACCGGCGCCCGCGGTGGTCCCGGCGTGCTTGGCTCCGGCCATGCGGGTACTCGTCACCGGCGCGGCCGGTTTCATCGGATCACACATTCTCCAGACCGCGCGGGACCACGGTCACGAGGTGCGCGGCTACGACTCACTCACGCCGGCCGTCCACGATGGCCGTCCCGGCTACCTGCCGGACGACGTGGAGCTGGTCGTGGCCGACGTGCGGGACGCTGCGGCGGTCCGGCAGGCCCTGGCCGGGGTGGACGTGGTGTGCCACCAGGCTGCGCTGGTCGGGCTGGGGGTCGACCTGGCCGACCTGCCCGCCTACTCCGACGTCAACGTGACCGGCACCGCGACCCTGCTGACCGAGATGGGCCGGGCCGGCGTCGGCCGCCTGGTGCTCGCCTCCTCCATGGTGGTGTACGGCGAGGGCGCCTACGACTGCGCCCGGCACGGCCGGGTCCGCCCGGCACCGCGGGCCCGGGAGGATCTGCTGGCAGGCCGGTTCGAGCCGCGCTGCCCAGGCTGCGGGCAGGACCTGCAGACCGCCACGATCAGCGAGGACGCCCCGCTGGACCCGCGGAACGCCTACGCGGCGAGCAAGCTGGCCCAGGAGCACCTGGCGGCCAGCTGGGCCCGGCTCACCGACGGGCGCGCCATCGCGCTGCGCTACCACAACGTGTACGGGCCCCGGATGCCGCGGGACACGCCGTACTCGGGCGTGGCGGCCATCTTCCGGTCCGCGTGTGAGAACGGCGCCGCCCCGAGGGTGTTCGAGGACGGCCGCCAGCAGCGTGACTTCGTGCACGTGACCGACGTGGCCCGGGCCAATCTGCTCGCGATCGGCGCGACCGGCGCTTCCGGGAGCGGGCCTGCCGGGAGCCTGCGGAGTTTCAATGTGGCCAGCGGCCACCCGCACACGGTGGGCGAGATGGCGGAAGCGCTGGCCGGTGAGTTCGGCGGCGGCCTGGTGCCGTACGTGACGGGAGAATTCCGGCTGGGCGACGTCCGGCACATCATGGCTTCCCCGGCCGCCGCCGAGCAGGACCTCGGGTTCCGGGCGCAGGTCCCGTTCGCCCGCGGCGTCAGCGAGTTCGCCCGGGCCGAGCTGCGGGCGTCGGCCCGCGTTTCCGCCCCGGTGGCCTGACTCCGGGGTCCGGCCGGTTTCGATCCCGCCGGTACGTTGGCGCCATCGGTCCGGTCATCGCCGGTACGTTGGCGCCAACGGTCCGGTTGGACGTGTCAGAGGCCGGCTGGTACTGCGCGCTGGGCCCCGGTGCCAGCGCCGGCGCGGGCCGGAAAGTCCGGGGCCGGAGCCACCGAGCGGGCCAGCGGCAGCCGGATGAGGAACTGACAGCCCGGGCCGGCGTTGCGCACCGCGATCTGGCCCGCGTGCGCCTCGACGATGCCGCGGGCGATGCTCAGGCCCAGGCCCGCGCCCTCCTGCGGTCCCGGCGTGCGGGCCGCCTCGCCGCGGAACGCGACGTCGAACACGCGCGGCAGGTCATGTGGCGGGATCCCGCCACAGGCGTCGGCCACGCTGAACCGGGCCATGCCCTGCTGCACGTCGCCCAGGACCTCGACGGTCCCGTCGGACGGCGTGTGCCGGACCGCGTTGATGACCAGGTTGCGCAGGGCCCGCCCGAACTCGGCCGCGTCCACGTAGATCGGCATGCCGCGGACCGCGGACCCGGCCAGCCGCACGCCCTTGGCCCGGGCCACCGGCTCCGCACTGGCCAGCACCTCGGCCACCATGTCCTCCAGGGCGACCGGGCGCCGGTTCAGCCGCAGCGCGCCGGCGTGGATCCGGGAGAGCTCGAACAGGTCGTCGATCATCAGCGAAAGCCGGTCCACCTCACGCCGGATCTGGGTGTGGTACGCACTGACCGTGCGCGGATCCACCACCACCTGGTCTTCCAGGGCTTCGGCCATCGCGCGCAGGCCGGCCAGCGGGGTACGCAGGTCGTGACTGACCCAGGCCACCAGCTCACGGCGGCTGGCCTCCAGGGCCCGCTCCCGGGACCGGGCCTGGGCCAGCCGCTCGTGTGCGGCGGACAAGCCCTCGGACAGACCGGCCAGCTCGGCGGGCAGCGCCATCGAGGGCGGGATGTACAGGCCACTGTCGCCGGTCTTCTGCACCGCTTCGAGCAGCGACCGGCTGGCCCGGGTGAGCCGGTGTCCCACGATCAGGGCCACGACGAATCCCGCCACCCCCGCGATGACCATCAGTTCCATCATGATCGAGCGGTATCCGGTGTCGCCCAGCATCAGCCAGGTGATGCCGCCCACGCCCGCCAGCGACGTGGCCACGGTGACGCCGGCGATCAGGACGAGCAGCACCCCGATCGACCGGCGGGACAGCGCGTGCAGGGCGAAGATCCCGATCGCGATGGCCACGACGGCGATCACCCCGGTGGTGATCGACACGTTGCGCAGATCGGACCAGGCCACGCCGGGGAACGGATCGGCCAGCACACCGGCCGCCGCAGACGCCTGCATCAAGCCGCCTCGGGCTCGTAGCGGTAGCCGACGCCCCAGACGGTCACGATCCGGCGCGGCAGGGTCGGGTCAGACTCGAGCTTCTCGCGCAGCCGGCGGACGTGCACGGTGACGGTGGAGGTGTCACCGAACGTCCAGCTCCAGACCTGGTTCAGCAGCTGCTCCCGGGTGAACGCCTTACGCGGGTTCTGCATCAGGAACACCAGCAGGTCGTACTCCCGCGAGGTCAGGGACAGTAGTGAGCCGCCCACCCGGACCTCGTGCGCGGTCAGGTCGACCGCCAGGTCGCCATCCCCGATGAGGCCAGCGGGCTGAGGGTCCGGCAGGCCGGTGCCGCGGGCCCGGCGGAGCACCGAGCGGACCCGCAGAGCCAGCTCACGCGGGCTGAACGGCTTGGTCACGTAGTCGTCGGCCCCGGTTTCGAAGCCAACCAGCCGATCGGTCTCATCTCCCAGCGCGGTCAGCATGACGACCGGGATCGGCCAGCGGGCCCGAAGCCTGCGGCACACCTCCAGCCCGTCGATGCCTGGCAGCATGAGGTCGAGAACGACCAGGTCGGGGGGTTCTTCAGCTACCCGCCGGAGCGCTTCTTGCCCGTCGCGGACGCACTCCACGTGGTGCCCGTCGCGGACGAGGTACCGTCCGACGACGTCAGCCACTGTGGGGTCGTCGTCCACGACCACGATCCGGCCCGGCGGGTCGGGGTTGTTCACCGCGGCCACCATTGTCGCTACGGCCTCCCGTTCGTAAAAGTCGTGCCCTCACGGTAGATGGCTCCTACCGCACGGACCACCTACTAGGGCAAATCCGTCACGGCTCCGTAAGTTCAGTGACGAACATCTGAACGGATGAGCGGCCGGGTGTGGTTCAGCTGCGCGTTCGGCGAGACTGCCCTGCAGGGCACGACGTGCCATGTCGCAGGCGTATGAACGCCACGGGAGGAGACCGCGTGCTCGGCGAACTTTACGAGGCGGCGCTGGCCGGCGCCGTACAGGCCGAGGTCGAACACTCCGATGGCACCCGCGTCCCGCTGCCTGTCAGGCAGTGGCTGGAGATCACGCCGGGCGATTGGTCGCTGGTCGACCGGTGCCACGGGCCGACCCTGGACGTAGGGTCCGGCCCGGGCCGGCTGACGATGGCGCTGGCCGAGCGCGGCATCCCGGCGCTGGGCATCGACGTGACGCCGTACGCGGTCGAGCTGGCCCAGTCGTCCGGGGCCTTCGCCATGCACCGCGACGTCTTCGGCCGGGTGCCCGGCACGGGCCGGTGGCAGGCGGTGCTGCTGGCCGACGGGAACATCGGCATCGGAGGGGACCCGGCCGCGCTGCTGCGCCGGGTCAGCGACCTGCTGGCCCCCGACGGTCACGCGCTGGTCGAAGTCCAGGCTCCGGGCGTCCCGCTGCGCAGTGACCGGGTGCGGCTGTGCCAGGAAGGCACGGCCGGCGACTGGTTCCCCTGGGCCTACGTCGGCGCCGACCAGATCGGCGATGTGGCCCGCGGCGCCGGGCTGGTGCTGCGCGAGACCTGGACGGCAGGCGGCCGGTGGTTCGCCGCTCTCGACCGCGAGCCGGCCGCCGCCGCGGGCCCGTTCGCGGACATGTTCGCGGGGACGTCTGCGGGGGCGTCCGCGAACATGCCGGCCACGAGCATGCCCGCCGTGTCCGGATCATGACGGCGAAAGCGCGGGGCATGACGGCGAAAGCGCGGGTCAGCGCGGTTATCGCGGCCCTGGTGATCATCTGCGGGCTGGAGTTCCTGGTCATCCACCCGGCCGCCGATCCGCTGCCCGTGCCGCTGCAGCCGCTGCCGCTGGTCACGGTGGCCTGGGTGCTGTTCGCCGCCGCGGCCTGGCTGCTGCGCGGCGTCCCGCTGCGCTGGGCGGTCGCGCTCATCATCATCGGCGCTGTCGCCATCCAGATCGTGGCCGTCTCGGGGCCACCGCAGTCCAGCACCGACCTGTACCGGTATATGTGGGACGGCCGGGTGCAGGCGCACGGCTACGACCCGTACGCCTACGTCCCGTCGGCGCCGCAACTGGCGCACATCAGGGATCCGTTCCTGTTCAACCACCAGGCCCGGTTCTGCGTGGGGGCAGGTGTTCACGAGCCGGGTTACCCCGGCCTGACGCTGGCGCCGGGCTGTACCCAGATCAACCGGCCGACCGTACCCACCATCTACCCGCCGGTGGCCGAGTTCTACTTCCTGGCCCTGCACTACGCGACGCCGGTGTGGGCGGGTTCGACGCCGGTGCAGGCCGCGGCGGGCGCGTGCGCGGTGCTGGTCACGCTGCTGTTGCTGGCTGGGCTGCGGTGGCTGCGCCGGGACCTGCGCTGGGCGGCGCTATGGGCCTGGTGCCCCACGGTCGCCCTGGAGGCGGGGAACAACGCGCACGTGGACGTGGTCGCGGTGCTGCTGACCCTGGCCGCCCTGCTGGTGCTGGCGCTGCGGGGGACCCGGCGCCGCGGCGCCCTGCTCGGCGGCACGCTGCTCGGCCTGGCCATCGCGACCAAGATGACGCCGGTGCTGGTCGGGCCGGCCGTGCTGAAACGCCGCTGGGTCAGCGTGGCCGGCGCGGCCGCGGGCGCGGTGGCCGTGGTCTACCTGCCGCACGTGCTCGCGGTGGGCAGCAAGGTCATCGGGTTCCTGCCCGGCTACCTGCAGCAGGAGGGATACGACAGCGGGCAGCGGTTCGCGCTGATCTCGCTGTTCGCGACGGGGAAGCTGGCCATCGTCATCGCGGTCCTGCTGCTGGCGGTGACCGGGCTGGCGGTGATCCGGTTCTCCGATCCGGACCGGCCCTGGCAGGCCGCCGTGGTGATGACCGGCATGGCCCTGATCGTGACCACCCCCAAATACCAGTGGTACGCGATTCTGCTGGTCATGCTGGTGGTACTGGACGGCCGGCCGGAGTGGCTGGCCCTCGCGGCAGGCGGTTACCTGGGGGCCGAGCCTCATCTCGGCCGGTGGCGAGAGGTCCCGCACGCCGTGGTCATCGGGTACGGGCTGGCGACGTTGTTCATCGCCCTGGTGACGTTGCTGCGCTGGCTGCTGGCCCGGCACCCGGAATGGGCCTGGGCCGTCCGGTTCGGTTTGCGCGGTGGGGCCGGGTTGGGCGGGGCCAAGGCCGGATTGGCTGGTACTGAGGCCAGCGTGGACGGGGCGGGACCAGCGCACCCGGAAACGGCGGTCACCGAGGACACCACCGGGTCGGTCGCGGCCCGCTGAGCCTTCTTACCGCTGGGTTACCGGACACTCTGGACGCCACCGGAATCGCGTCGCACCCGGCACATTGAACCTATGAGCCATCAAGGTCCCGGACGTCACCGGCCGCCGGCCGACGACCGCGGCGGCGTGCCATGGCCCGGAAACCAGCCGGACGTCCGCGACTACCCGGCCGGGTATTCCGAACTGCTGGCTTACCGCCGGGCGGGCTACCCCGACTATGCGGGCTACCCCGACTATCAGGCATCGCAGGGGTACGAGGCGTCTCAGGGGCACCAGGCGCCGCCGCAGGGGTACCAGGCGCCGCAGGGGTACCGGACACCACAGGGGCACGAGGCGTCTCAGGGGCACCAGGCACCGCAGGAGTATCAGGCGCCGGGCGGCTACCGGACCAGCGCGGTGATCACCGAGCCGCCCGCCTACCCAGGACCGGTCAGCGACGAGTTCGCCACGCCGGTGATCAATCCGGCCCCGGTCGATTCACCGCCGGCCAGCGACGGCGACGAGGACCCCACCGCCTACGTGGGGCTGACGCCACCTGAGCCGGGGCGTGGCCCTACGCCCGGGGCCTGGCGGCGGCGAGGCCGTGGCCTGCTGGCCGGGATGACCACCGGGCTGCTGGCCGCGGCGGTGGCGATCACCGTGGCCATCCTGGCCGCGGCGTTGCTGCGGCCCGAGGCGTCACCGGTGACCGCGGTGGCCGCGATACTGCGGTCCGCGGCCAGCACGAGCTTCGCCGTCCGGCACCTCGGCGCCCGCGGGCACGTCGTGCTGCTGACGCTGGCCTGGCTGGCCGTCGCGGTCGTGGCCATGACCTTCGGGCTGATTGCCCGGCGCCGGCACGCCCCCGGCGTGATCGGGATGACCGCGGTCTTCGGGGCCGCGGCCGCGTTCAGCGTCCTGACCCGGCCCGGCAGCCAGGCCGTCGACGTGGTCCCCGCCCTGCTCGGTGGCGTGGCCGGGGCGCTCGCCCTGGCCGTGCTGGCCAGCGCGGCCAGCCCCCAGGTCGTGCTGGCCCGGGCGGTGACAGGGGTCCGAGGCGGCTACCAGCGGACCGGCGAACTGGATGTGGTCGGCACCAACCGGCGGCGGTTTCTGCTGGCCAGCCTGTCGGTCACGGCCGTCGCGGCGGCCGCCGGGGTGAGCGGCCGGCTGCTGATGCGCAAGGGGGTCACGGTCGCCCCGCCGGAGGTGGCCGGGCCGGTGCAGAAGCTGCCGGCGCTGCCGGCCAGCGCGAGACTCGACAACATCGCGGGCATCTCGCCGTTCTACACGCCGGACGGCAGGTTCTACCGCGTCGACACCGCGCTGGTCGTGCCGAGGATCACGACCCAGGGGTGGAAGCTGCGTGTCCACGGCATGGTGGACAAGCCAATCGAGATCAACTACGAGGATCTGCTGCGCCGGCCCCAGCTGCAGCGCGACATCACCATCGTCTGCGTATCGGAGGCGGTCGGCGGCGGCTACGTCGGCAACGCACGCTGGCAGGGTGCACGGCTGGCCGATCTGCTGCGCGAGGCCGGCGTGCACCCGGGAGCCAGCCAGATCGTCATGCGCGATGTCCACGGCATGGCCATCGGGGTGTCCACCGAGGCGGTCATGGACGGCCGGGATGCGCTGCTGGCGGTGAAGATGAACGGCCAGCCGCTGCCGGCCGAGCACGGCTACCCGGTCCGGGTCGTGGTCCCGGGCCTGTACGGCTACGTGTCGGCCTGCAAGTGGGTGGTCGACATGGAGCTGACCACGTACGCCGCTTACGACGCCTACTGGTCCAAACGCGGCTGGACGGCACAGGCCGCGGTCAAGACCGAGTCCCGGATCGACACCCCCAAGGCGACCAAGCCGCTCACGGCGGGCCAGGTGGTGGTGGCCGGAGTGGCCTGGGCCATGCACAAGGGCATCGCCAAGGTCGAGGTGGGCGTGGACGGCGTCTGGGCCGAGGCCACGCTGGCCACCCAGGACACGATCGACACCTGGCGGCAGTGGTACTACCGCTGGAACGCCGAGCCGGGCCCGCACACCCTCCAGGTGCGGGCCACCGACAAGACCGGTTACACCCAGACCGCGGCGGTGCACGGGCCGCCGCCCAACGGCGCCACCGGCTACCACACGGTCAAGGTCACCGTGGCCTGACCGTTAGGCGGGCTGGCCCAGGGCCGCGATCAGGTCGCCGATCGCGTCCAGGCTGTGCGCGCTGACCACCGCGTCGCAGTAGGGCCAGGCCGCGGCCATCCCGCTGACCTTGGGCTGGTAGCGCGGGCTCTTGGTCCGCGGGTTGGCCCAGATGATCCGGTAGGCCAGCCGGTGCAGCCGGGCCATCTGCTGCCCGAGCTCGGTCGCGTCGCCGGTCTCCCAGCCGTCGGAGATGATCAGCACGACCGCCCCGCGGGCCAGGCCGGGTGCCCCGTACCGCTCGTTGAACTCCCGGACCGAGGCGCCGATGCGGGTGCCGCCGGACCAGTCGGGGGCGGCCGCGCCCGCTCGGGCCAGCACGGTCTCCGGGCGGGCGGTGGCCAGTTCGGCGGTGATCCGGGTCAGCCGGGTGGCGAACGTGAACACCTCGGTCCGGCTGGTCCCGGTCGGGCTGGGCCTCCGTTGGCTGGCCCCGGTCTGGCTGGCCCCGGTCTGGCTGGCCCCGGTCTGGCTGGCCCCGGTTTGGCTAGCGCAGTACAGCAACTGGAGCATGGCCCGGGCGTACGGCTCCATCGAGGCGGAGATGTCGCAGAGCACGACCAGCCGCCGCGGCCGCAGCCGGCGGGCCCGGTGCGAGATCTGGAGCGGCTCGCCGTCCGTGCGCCGGGCCTGCCGCAGGGTGGCCCGCAGGTCGGGGCGGCGACCGGCCGGGGCGGTGCACTGCCGCCGGCTGCGGCGCGGCGGGGTGGCGATCACCCGCCGCCGCATCAGGTCCTCCAGCAGCCGCAGCTCGGTCTCGGACAGATCGGCGAAATCCCGGCTGGAAAGCCGTTCGGCCGCGGTGGCCACGGTCCGCCAGGGCAGGTTGCCGTCCCGCTCAGGGGGCTCGCCGTCCCCGGACCGCAGGTCCAGCCGCGCCGCGTTGACCGGCCGCGCCACCGTCCCGCCCGCCGGGTCCGGCGGCGAACCGTCCGGACGGGGAGCGGTCCCGGTCACGGGCGGGAGGCTGTCCCCGGGCCGTGCCTCCGGCCACCGGGCGCCGAAGGCCGCGGCGAAGATCCGGTCGTAGACCTCGATCTGCTCCGGCCCGGACACCAGCGTGGCCAGCCCGCAAGCGTGCAGTTCCCGCAGCGTGCGGGGCCGCATCACGCTGACGGCCCGGGCGAACCGGGCACAGCGGCCGGGGTCGGCCGGCACCCCGGCCCCGTGCAGCGCGGCCCCGAACTCGGCCGTGACCGCGGCGACGTCCAACGGCACCGGGTCGCCAGGAATCGCCGGCTCGCCGGGGCCCACGTGGCCAGGAACCGGGTCAGTCACCGGATTCGATCAGGGTGGCCAGGCCCGCGCGGTGGACGGTCTGCTCGTCTTCGGCGTACTTCAGCACCGCGCTGAGCGTCCGGGTCACGGCCGGCGGGGACAGCTCGGTCTCGCCGAAGACGCCGAGCGCGGTGGCCCAGTTGACCGCTTCGGCGATCCCGGGGGGCTTGGTCAGGTCCAGGCCCCGCAGCCGGCGTACCGTCTCGGCGACCTGGCCGGCCAGCGGGCCGGAGGCGCCGGGGACGCGGCGCCGGATGATGGCCGCGACCCGTTCCGGTTCCGGGTAGCCGATCCAGTGGTAGAGACAGCGCCGCTTGAGCGCGTCGTGCAGGTCACGGGTCCGGTTCGAGGTCAAGATGACCACCGGCGGCACCACGGCCCGCCGGGTGCCCAGCTCGGGGATGGTGACCGCCGATTCGGCCAGCAGCTCGAACAGGAACGCTTCGAACTCGTCGTCGGCGCGGTCGATCTCGTCGATGAGCAGCACCGCGGGCCGGGGACCCGGATGGTCCAGCGCGGCCAGCAGCGGCCGGGCCAGCAGGTACTCGTCGGTGAACAGGTCGGCCTCGCGGACCGCGTCCCCGCTGGCCTCGGCCAGCCGGATGGCGAGCAGCTGACGGGGGTAGTTCCACTCGTACAGGGCCTCGGCGGCGGCGATGCCCTCGTAGCATTGGAGCCTGACCAGCAGCGTGTCCAGCCCGGCGGCCAGGGCCTTGGCCGCTTCGGTCTTGCCCACACCCGGCTCGCCCTCGAGCAGGATGGGCTGGCCCATCCGGACCGCGAGGAACAACGCGGTGGCCAGTTCGTCCCCGGCCAGGTAGCCGGCCGCGTCCAGGACGCCGGACAGCGCGGCGACGTCGGGGACCCGCTGGCTGAGGTCTTCGATGGCCGCGTTCATCGGGGCCGATTTTAGCTCCGGCGTCCCGGTCACGGCTCGGCCAGATCGGTGCGCAGCGGGCGACCCTGGATCGCACGCCAGACCTGAGCCGGGGTGAGTGGCATGTCGGCGTGCCGCACCCCGAACGGCTTGAGCGCGTCGATGACCGCGTTGACCACGGCCGGCGGGGACCCGACGGTGGCGGATTCGCCCACGCCCTTGGCCCCGATCGGGTGGTGCGGTGACGGGGTGACGGTCTCCCCCAGCTCCCAGGACGGGCACTCCACCGCCGTGGGCAGCAGGTAGTCCATGAACGAACCGCCCAGGCAGTTGCCGTCGGTGTCGTAGGTGATCACTTCCATCAGGGCCATGCCCACGCCGTCGGCGAGGCCGCCGTGGATCTGGCCCTCGACGATCATCGGGTTGATCCGTACCCCGCAGTCGTCCACGGCGATGAACCGCCGCACGTTCACCTTCCCGGTCCCGGGGTCCACGTCGACCACGCAGAGGTAGGCGCCGCACGGGTAGGTGAGGTTCGGCGGGTTGTAGACGCAGCTCGCGTCCAGGTGGCCCTCGACCCCGTCCGGCAGCTCAAGGTCA
The DNA here is from genome assembly GCA_963833835.1 of uncultured Actinomycetes bacterium. Taxonomy (GTDB): domain Bacteria; phylum Actinomycetota; class Actinomycetes; order Streptosporangiales; family Streptosporangiaceae; genus Bog-532. The sequence continues at coordinate 196,252 of CAWHZI010000016.1, read as the reverse complement.
GAGTGGGCCGCCATCGCGATCTCGGCGATCGAGCGGCCCTGGTCGGGGTCACCGCGTACGAACCAGCGGCCCTTCTCCCATTCCAGGTCGTCGGTGGACACCTCGAGCATGGCCGCGGCGACCACGCAGGCCTTGTCCCGGACCCGGCGGGCGGCCACCGCGGCGGCGGCCCCGGACACCGGGGTGGACCGGGACCCGTAGGTGCCCATCCCGAACGGGGTCTGGTCAGTGTCGCCGTGCACGACCTCGATGAGGTCCGGCGGGATACCCAGCTCCTCCGCCACGATCTGGGCGAACGTGGTCTCGTGCCCCTGGCCCTGGCTCTGCACCGCGATCCGCAGCACGGCGGTGCCGGTCGGGTGCACCCGCAACTCCACCGCGTCGGCCATGCCCAGGCCGAGGATGTCCATGTGCTTGCGCGGGCCGGCCCCGACCGCCTCGGTGAAGAAGCTGAGGCCGATGCCCATCAGCTCGCCGCGCTCGCGACGGGCGGCCTGTTCCCGGCGCAGCTCGGGGTAGTCCGCCTTGTCCAGGGCCAGCTGGAGGGTGCGCGCGTAGTCGCCGGAGTCGTAGACCCACCCGGTGGCGCAGGTGTAGGGGAACTGGTCGGGCCGCAGCAGGTTCTTCATCCGCAGCTCGGCCGGGTCGGCGTCCAGCTCGAAGGCGAGCATGTCGACCATCCGCTCCACCAGGTAGACGGCCTCGGTGATGCGGAACGAGCAGGAGTAGGCCACCCCGCCGGGCGCCTTATTGGTGTACACCCCGGTGACCTGGCAGTGCGCGGCCTGAAGGTCGTAGGAGCCGGTGAACACGCCGAAGAACCCGGCCGGGAACTTGGTCGGCTGGGCCGCGCCGTTGAACGCGCCGTGGTCGGCCAGCACGCGCACCCGGACGGCCAGGATCTTGCCGTCCCGGGTCGCGGCGATCTCCCCGTGCATGTGGTAGTCGCGGGCGAACGAGGTGCTCATCAGGTTCTCGGACCGGTCTTCGATCCACTTGACCGGCCGGCCTGTGATCATCGAGCCCACGACGGCGCACAGGTAACCCGGGTAGATCGGGACCTTGTTGCCGAACCCGCCGCCGATGTCGGGCGAGATGACCCGGATCTTGTGCTCGGGCACCCCGGACACCATGGCGTACAGCAGCCGGTGCGGGTGCGGTGCCTGGCTGGTGGACCAGACGGTCAGCTTGCCCGAGATCACGTCGAAGTCGGCGATCGCGCCGCAGGTCTCCAGCGGCGCCGGGTGCACCCGCGGGTACAGCAGGTCCTCGGCGATGGTCACGTCGGCGGCGGCGAACATCTCGTCGGTCCGGGCCGCCTCCCCGGCTTCCCAGTCGAAGATGTGGTTGTCATCCCGGCCGGGCAGATCGTCCCGGATGACCGGGGCGCCCTGGTCGAGCGCGTGCTTGGCGTCCATCACGGGCGGCAGCGGCTCGTACTCGACGTCGATCAGCTCCAGCGCGTCCCGGGCCGCGTACCGGTCGTCGGCCACCACGAACGCGACTTCCTGGCCCTGGAACCGCACCTTGTCGGTGGCCAGGACGGCCTGGGTGTCCCCGGACAGGGTCGGCATCCAGGCCAGGTCGCGGTCCTGCAGCGTCGCGCCGGTGATGACCGCCCGCACCTTCGGGTGGGCTTCGGCGGCCGAGGTGTCCACGGATCGGATGCGGGCGTGGGCGTACGGGCTGCGCAGGACCGCGCCGTGCAGCATGCCGCGCAGCCGGATGTCGTCGATGAAGGTGCCCTTGCCCCGGATGAACCGGGCGTCCTCCTTGCGCCGCATCGAGCCGTAGCCCACCGGGGCGGCCTGCTCGGTGCTGGCCTTGACTGGGCTGGCCTTGACTGGGCTGGCCTTCACTGGCGTGGTCACGAGGCGGCTCCCTGGGGGTTTTCCGCGGCCCAGCGCACCGACCGGACGATGTTCTCGTAGCCGGTGCAGCGGCAGATCTGACCCGAGATGGCCTCCCGGATCTCGGCCTCGGCCGGGTCCGGGCTGTGGTCCAGCAGCCAGCGTGCGGTCATCAGCATGCCCGGCGTGCAGAACCCGCACTGCAGCCCGTGACAGGCGATGAACCCCTGCTGCACCGGGTCCAGCTGGCCGTCCTGTTCCAGGCCCTCGACCGTGCGGATGTCACGGCCGTTGGCCATGGCGGCCAGCGCGGTGCAGGACTTCAGCGGCGCACCGTCCAGCCACAGCACGCAGGCGCCGCAGTTGGACGTGTCGCAGCCCCAGTGGCTGCCGGTCAGCTCCAGCTCGTCCCGGATGAAGTGGATGAGCAGCATGCGCGGCTCGACGTCGCGGGTGTACTCGGTCCCGTTGACCGTGATGGTGATCTCCACTCAGGCCTCTTGGCCCCGGGCCCGGGCGGCGGCGCGGCGCAGGGCCCGGGTGGTCAGCTCGCCGGTCAGGTGCCGCTTGTAGTCAACTGGCCCACGCTGATCGGCGGCGGGCTCGCAGTGCTCGGCCGCGATCTGCCCGGCCCGGGCGAACGTCGCCTCATCGGCCGGGGCGCCGCGCACGAAGTCCTCGGCGCCGGCCGCCACGAAGTGACGGGCACCGACCGCGGCCAGGCCGATGCCCACCTCGGCCACCGCACCGTCCGCGTCGAGGACGAGCATGGCGCCGGCCGCCGCCACCGACCAGTCACCGACCCGGCGGGCCACCTTCTCGTACGCGCTGCCGCCGCAGCTGCCATCCTTACCGGTGTTCTTGGCGGGCCCGGGCCGGATCGGCACCCGCAGCTCGGTCAGCAGTTCGTCCGGGGCGACCACGGTCTCGTACGGGCCGAGGTGGAACTCGCGCACCGGCACCTGCCGGGGGCCGTCGCGGCCCTGGATCACCGCGGTGGCCCGGAGCGCGCCGAACGCGGCCGACAGGTCCTCCGACGGGTCGGCCTGGCACAGGGAGCCGCCGATCGTGCCCCAGTTGCGCACGATCGGGTCGGCGATCACCTGCTCGGCGTCGTGCAGGATCGGGAAGTGCCGGCCGGCCAGGGGCGAGGCCAGCAGCTGAGCGTGCCGCACCAGCGCCCCGATGCGCAGCTCACCGTCGGTCACCGTGATACGGGACAATCCGCTGACCCCGTTGATGTCGATCAGCGTCTCCGGCTGGGCCAGCCGCAGCTTCATCATCGGGATCAGGCTGTGGCCGCCCGCCAGCACCCGGGACTCCGGGCCGAACCGGGCCAGCAGCTCCAGGGCGTGATCCACGCTTCGCGCCCTCTCGTACTCGACATGCGATGGAACCTGCATTCAGCCTCCTGCCGTGCCAGCGGGCAAGAGCAGGATAAGCATTGGCTTAAGAATCCTGGCCAATCCGGCCGGATCAAGCACATGATCAGAAGGTGACGCTCACTCAGCTCAGCGCCTTCGTGATGGTGGCCCGGCTCGGGTCGGTCAAGGACGCGGCCAAGATGCTGAACGTGAGCGAGCCTGCCGTCTCCCAGGCCCTGACCGCGCTCCGCCAGCACCTGGGCGATCAGCTGATCACGCGCAACGGCGCGACGATGTCGCTGACCACCGCGGGCGTGAAGCTGCTGCCGGTGGCGTCGCAGATGATCGCGCTGGGGGCCGAGGCCCAGGCCGCGGTGCGGGCCGGCCAGGGCCTGCCCGAGCAGCTCCGCCTGGTCACGACCAGTTCGTTCGCGGAGTTCGTGGCCGGGTCGCTGACCGACGCGTTCTCGCGACGGTTCGCCCAGCCGGTGGAGGCCTCGGCCGGGGTGGCGGCCGAGGACGAGATGGCCGTGCTGGTGGTGAACCGGCTGGCCGACATGGCCATCGGCCCCCTGCTGAGCGAGAAAGAGCTGATCAGCGAGCCGGTGTTCCGCTACCACATGGTGGCGGTGGCCTCACCCAAGGACCCGCTCAAGGGCGCCCCGGCCACCTGGCCCTGGGTCGTGGATCCGTCCGGGATCGACCCGTCCAGCGACGTCAGCCGCATGCTGGCCAAGCTCGGCGTGCCGGAGAACCGGATCCGGGTCTTCCCCAACGCCACCGCGGCCTGGGCCGCCGCGGCCAGCGGCGCCGGCGTGGCCCCGGGAGTGGCCCACCTGCTCGCCTCCCAGGTCCGCCGGGGTGAGCTGCGGGTGGTCGACACCCCGGCCACACCGATGGAGGCGACCTGGTACGTGACCACCCTGCGGCGGGAGCGGCGGCCCGCCATCGCCGGCTCGATGCGGCACTTCCTGGGCACGCCGGAAGCCATGAAGCTGATGCGCTCGCCGGGCAGCGGCGTCCCGCCGTCTAAGTTCCGGCCCCCGGTGTACGTGACGATCTGGAGCTAGCGGCCTGGGTTAACGGCTAGCGGTACTGATCAGCGGAACTGGTCAGCGGAACTGCCGGCCGCCGATGTCCTCGCTCCAGACTTCCGGGTAGCGCTCCTGGAACTCGCGCATCACGTCCTGGCAGCGGCCGTCGTCCAGCAGCACGACCTCGACCCCGCGGCCACGCAGGAAATCCAGGTCACCCGCGAACGTCTCGGCCTCCCCCACCACCACCCGGGGGATCTGGAACAGCAGGATCGCGCCCGAGCACATCTGGCACGGCGAGAGCGTGGTGTACATGGTGGTGCCGGCGTAGTCCGGCCGCCGCCCGGCGTCCCGCAGCGCGGAGATCTCGCCGTGCGCCACCGCGTCGCCCTGCTGCACCCGCTGATTGTGCCCGGCCCCCAGGACCTGGCCGCCGGCGGCCAGCACCGCACCGACCGGGACGCCCCCCTGGGCCAGGCCCTCCCGGGCCTGCTGCAGCGCCAAGTCCATCATCTTCGTGTCCACCGCGTCCGCCTGCATGGTCGCCCACGCTACCGGCAGCGAGTTGTAGGGTCGGCACGAAGGGAGCCCCATTGGATATCGCGGCCATGTTGCTCTGGATGATCACCGCGGGCGCCGGCCTGTACCTGCTCGTCGCGGGCCGCCCGGGCCGGCCCGCTGGGGCACCCGTCGGCCCACCCGTCGCGGACGGGGCGGCCGTCACGGAGGTGGCCGAGGCGGAGGCGATGACCCCGGTCACCGTGCCCGCCTCGCGTCCCGCCCAGGCCGGCATCCCGCAGGCTGCGGCCGAGGCGCTGGCGGCCGGCGCGCGGGTACCGCCGATCACCCACACGCGGATCGCGACCCAGCCGGGCCAGCACCCGTTGCTGGAGTTCATGCACCCGGCGCTGGGCATCATCGGCCTGGGCTGCTGGATCGCCTACGTGGCGACCAAGTTCGGCACGTTCGCGTGGGTGTCGTTCGGCATCCTGTTGGCCACGATCGCGGCCGGCCTGACCTGGTACACGGTCAACCGCCGCCACGCCGCCGCCCGGTCCCGGAGGACCTCTGAGGTGCTAGAGACCTCTGGGGCTCCCGGGACCGCTGGGGTGTTTGTGACTCGTGGGGCAGGGGGTTCGGAGGCGGGGACGTCCGAGCTAGGAACGTCTAGGGCGGAGATGCTCGGGGCGGGGACGTCCGGCGCGGGAACGTCCGAGCTGGGAACGCCCGAGGCGGGGATTGCCGGAGCGGGGACGTCCGGGCGAGGGACGTCCGGGGTGTCAGGGACGTCCGGGCGAGGGACGTCCGGGGTAGGGACGTCGGGAGGGACGCCTGGGGCGACGGGGCGACGCTACCCACCGCGGCGCATCCTGATCCACGGGTCAGCCGCCGGCACCACCCTCGTGCTGGCGGTCATCACCCTCCTCGTCTCCGTTCACACCTGACCCCACAGGCGCAGGCGTCACACTCCACATCACCGCGTGCAAAAACTGTCGCTATGACAGCAGATTTTGCACACGGTATTGGTGGGGGCGGGGCTCAGGGCTGGGGGCTAGGCGAGAGGGCGCAGGGCGCGTACGATCTTGTTACTCGTCGGTAATGAGAGGTGCGCGATGACGCTGGCCTATGACCGGGTGGGGTCCGGGGCGCCGCTGGTGTTGCTGCATGGGGTGGGGCATCGGCGGCAGGCCTGGCGCCCGATCGTGGGGCTGCTGCGTGACCGCCGGGAGCTGATCATGGTGGACCTGCCGGGTCACGGCGAGTCCCCGCCCTTCGAGCCGAACGGCCGGGAACCGGTCCAGGCCATGGCCGAAGACGTCGTCGCCTTTTTCGACGAGGTGGGGCTGGAGCGGCCGCACGTGGCGGGCAACTCGCTCGGCGGGGCGCTGGCCCTGATCGCCGGGTCGTGGGGCCGGGCCACCACCGTGACCGGGGTGTCTCCGGCCGGGTTCTGGGTGAACCAGCGGCAGTTCAGCTACGCCAAGGCGATCTTCAAGATCATGGAGGTCACCGGGCGGGCGCTGGAGGGCTCGGCGCCGCGGCTGGCCCGCTACCGGGCCGGGCGGGCGCTGATGTTCGGCGCGGTGATGAGCCGCCCGGCCCGGCTCAGCCCGGAGCAGGCCGCCGGGGACGCCCGGGCGTTCACGGCGGCCCGGGCCGCGGTCGACGCGATCATCGACACCCCCCGGTGGTTCACCGAGGTCATCCCGGACCAGGTTCCGGTCACGATCGCCTGGGGCACGAAGGACCGGCTGCTGCGGCCGAGCCAGGCCGCGGTGGCCCAGCGGCAGCTGCCTCAGGCCCGGTTCCTGTCCTTGCCCGGCTGCGGGCACGTGCCGATGACCGACGACCCGGCGCTGGTGGCCCAGATCCTGCTGGAGGGCAGCACGCTCCCCGCGACGGCCGGTCAGCCCGGGGAACGCTGACTGCCCGCCGTGGCAGCCGAAGGTGTGGCGGCCGGGCGGTCCAGGCGCCAGACGATGCCGAGGCCGGTGCCGGCCTCGGGCGGGAAATCGAGCATGCGCTGGCCGGCCCGGGTGAAGCCGAGCTTGCGCGGCACCGCCTCGCTGGGCCGGTTCAGCTCGTCGTGCACGATCTCCACCCGGTCGATGCCGGGCAGGGCGAACGCGGCGCTGGTCAGCGCGGCGGCCGACGCGGTGGCCAGGCCGCGCCGGACGTAGTCGCGGTGCACCCAGTAGCCGATCTCCAGGGCGCCCGGCCCGAGGCGGGCCATCAGGCCGCAACTGCCCGCGATGACCCCGTCCACGATGATCGCGTAGTTGAACGCCATCCCGGAATCCCAGTCCCGGTCACAGCCGGCCACGAACTCGACCGAGTTCTCGCGTGAGTAGCCCTTGGCCCACGGCATCCATGGACGCAGGTGCTCCTGCGACTCGATGATGGCCACGAAAGCGGCTTCCTCGTCGCCGAACCGCCAGCGCCGGAGCGTCGCCGGCCCGTGCTCGAGGACCTCGGGGGGGCGGGATACCGAAACCTGCATCACCCCATGCTCGCTGGTCGGCGCGGCGCGGGACAACCCGATATCGTCACCGCCGTGGGGACCTCGCTCACTGCGGACCAGCTCCGGGCCGCCCGCGGCCACGCCCTGCTGCTTGGCCGCCCGCGGGACTGGCCGGGTAACCCAGGCCGGGCGGTGGCCGGTATCGCCGCGCACCTGGGCGGCCTCCAGGCCCAGGCCGCCCCGCCCGCCCGGCTCGCCGTCCGGCCCCGGGCCGCCGGGCTGACCGCGGCCGACGTCGACCGGGCCTGCGCGGACCGGGACGTCACCCGGACCTGGGCCATGCGGGGCACGCTGCACCTGGTGGCCACGGCCGACGTGCGCTGGATGACCAGCCTGTTCGGCCCGGTTTCGGCGCGGAAAGACCGGCGCCGGCGTCTCCAGCTCGGCCTCGGCGACGAACTGTGCGAACGGGCCCTGACCGCGCTGGCGTCGATCCTGGCCACCTCGCCCCCGCTGACCCGGGCCGAGCTGATCGAGCAACTGGCCGTCGCGGGCATCGAGATCGATCCGCGGACCCAGCAGCCCCCGCACCTGCTCGGCTACGCGGCGGCCCGGGGCCTGATCTGCCGGGGGCCGGACCGGCCCGGCGACGAGCCCACCTACGCGCTGCTGGACGACTGGGCGCCGGACGCTCCCGCGCTGAGCCGCGACGACGCCCTGGCCGAACTGGCCCGGCGCTACCTGGGCGGCTACGGGCCCGCGGGACGGCCCGACTTCGGCACCTGGTCGGGCCTGCCCGCGGCCGACACCCGCCGGGCGTGGGCGCTGATCGCGGCCGAGACCATCCCGGTGACCGCGGCCGGGACCGAGCTGTCCGCGCTGGCCGGCGCACCACTGAGCAGTGCACCACTGAGCAGTGCACCACTGACTGGGGCACCACTGACCGGGGCAACGCCGACCGGGGCAACGCTGGCGCCCCGGCTGCTCGGGCACTTCGACCCGCTGCTGATGGGATACCAAGACCGCGCGCTGATCCTCGATCCGGCGCACGCGCGGTCGATCCAGGCGGGCGGCGGCTTCATTCAGCCCACCGTGCTGGCCGGCGGCCGGGTGGCCGGGACCTGGCGGCTGAATCGAGGGCCGGGCCGGGCTCGCCTGGTCGTGGAGCCGTTCACGGCGCTGGCCGCTGCGACCCGGGACGCGCTGGCGGCCGAGGCGACCGACGTGGGGCGCTATCTCGGCACCGACGTAACGTTCGAGGTAGCGCCGTCATGAGCGGGCGGAACCAGAGGAGCAGGGATGGACGTCAAGGACGCGATCGCCGGGACCATCGCCGGGGCCCGGGACCGGCTGACCGGGCTGAGTCATCAGCTGCACGCCCATCCCGAGACCGCGTGGCACGAGGAGCGGGCCGCGGCCTGGGTCTCGGCCGAGCTGGCCGACGCCGGGTTCGACGTGCAGACCGGCGCGTGCGAGCTGCCCACCGCGTTCATCGCCCGGGCCGGCACCGGGCCGCTGCACATCGGGATCTGCGCCGAGTATGACGCGCTGCCCGCGGTCGGCCACGCCTGCGGCCACAACATCATCGCCGCGTCCTCGGTCGGGGCCGGGCTGGCGCTGGCCGCCGTGGCCGACGACCTGGGCCTCACCGTGACCGTGCTCGGCACCCCGGCCGAGGAGGGCGGCGGGGGCAAGGTCTTCATGCTGGAACGGGGCGCCTTCGACGGGATACACGCGGCGATGATGGTCCACCCGGGCCCGGTCGACGTGGCCGAGGCGCGCCCGTTCGCGGTGTCGCACATGCTGGTCCGCTTCCGCGGCAAGGCGACCCACGCCGCGGCCTACCCCGAACAGGGCATCAACGCGGCCGACGCCTTCACCGTGGCCCAGGTGGCCATCGGCCTGCTGCGCCAGCAGCTGCTGCCCAGCACCCGGGTGCACGGGGTGGTGACCCACGCCGGCGACGCCCCCAACATCATCCCCGACCAGACCGAGGGCCGCTGGTACGTCCGGGCCGAGAGCCTGGACGAGCTGGCCGGGCTGGAACCGAAGATCCGGCGTTGCTTCGAAGCGGGCGCGCTGGCCACCGGCTGTGAGCTCGAAATCGAGGCCGAGGCGCCCCCGTACGCCGAGTTCCGCAACGACCCGGAGCTGCTCCCGCTGTACCGCGCCAACGCCGAGCACCTGGGCCGCGAGTTCCTGCCGTCCGACGGTTCGGGGGGCGCCGCGGGCCTGGCGGGCCGGATGAACCGCGCCTCCACCGACATGGGCAACGTCTCCCTGGTCGTGCCCGCCATCCACCCCTACATCGGCATCGACTCGCTGCCCGCGGTCAACCACCAGAAGGAGTTCGCCGCGCACTGCGTCACGCCGACGGCCGACCGGGCCCTGACCGACGCCGCCACCGCCCTGGCCTGGACCGCGGCCGACGCCGCCCTGAACCCGGCCCTGCGCACCCGCCTGCTGGACGGCAACCGCTGACCCCGGGCGCTGACCCCGGGCGGCCACTGCCCGCAGGCCGCCGTGGACCCGGGCGCCCGCCCGCTTACCGGAGCTTCCTCCGGATATGGAAGACTGGCGCCGGAGGTGATTGCGTGAAACTCGGTATTCAGATTCCCGATTTCACCTGGGCCGGTGGCCCGGAACAGCTGGGCGCGACGCTGGCTACCGTGGCCCGCACCGCGGACGACGCCGGCTTCGAGCACATCATGGTCATGGACCATTTCTTCCAGATCCAGTCGGTGGGACCGGCCGAGCACGAGATGCTGGAGGCCTACACCACGCTGGGCTTCCTGGCCGCACACACGTCGCGGGCCCGGCTGGGCACCCTGGTCACCGGGGTCATCTACCGGTACCCGGGCGTCCTGGCCAAGATCATCACCACCCTGGACGTGCTGTCCGGCGGCCGGGCGTGGCTGGGTATCGGGGCGGGCTGGAACGAAGAGGAGTCCCGCGGTCTGGGCATCCCGTTCCCGCCGGTGGCTGAGCGGTTCGAGCAGCTCGAGGAGGCCCTGCAGATCTGCCTGCAGATGTGGGCCGGAGACGAGAGCCCGTACCACGGCAAGCAGTTCCACCTGGAGCGGCCGCTGAACTCGCCCCAGGCGCTGACCAAGCCGCACCCGCCCATCATGATCGGCGGTGGCGGCGAGAAGAAGACGCTGCGGATGGTGGCCAAGTACGCGCAGGCCTGCAACCTGTTCGGCGGCCCCGAGCTGGGCCACAAGCTCGACGTGCTGCGCGAGCACTGCGAGCGCGAAGGCCGCGACTACGACGAGATCGAGAAGACCGCGTACTACGCGTTCGACGTCGGTGAGAAGGGCGAGAGGACCGCCCAGACCATCGACGAGCTGGGCCAGCTGTCCGAGCAGGGCATCCAGACCGCGATCGGCGGCGTGCGCGGAGTCTCGACCATCACGCCGATCGAAGTGATCGGCAACGAGGTCATCCCGGCCGTGGCCAGCTTCGGGTCCTGACCGGCTCTGAGGTACGTGCGCGGGAGGCAGCCAGCGAGCAGCGTCTCCCGCGCACGCCTGGGGCTCAGGCCCGCAGCTCGCGCGGCACGGCGAACTCGGTCATGAGGACCTCGCCCGGGGTCAGGTCGGCCCATTCACCCTCGAAGTCCAGCACCGCGAGCCCGGCGGTGGGGTACTTCTTCCGTACCCGTCCCAGCGGTTCGCCGGCCGAGCCGTCGGCCTGCTGAGCGATGCCGATGGCCAGCTCCGCGATCCCCGGGTTGTGCCCGATGAGCAGCACCGTCCGGTTGCCGTTACCGGCCTCGCGCAGCAGGTGCAGCAGGCTCAGCGCGGTGGCTTCGTAGATGCGCTGCTCGTAGTGGACCGGCGGGGCCACCTCCAGCTCGGGCGCCAGCAGGTCCCAGGTCTCCCGGGTGCGGCAGGCGGTGGAACAGAGCACCACGTCGGGGACGTAGCCGCTGGACTGCAGCCAGCGCCCCATGACCGGGGCATCCCGGCGTCCCCGGTCGCTCAGCGGCCGCTCGGCGTCGGGCACATCCGGCCACGCCGACTTGGCGTGCCGGAGCAGCAGAAGCCGCCGCGGCTCGTCCGCACCCATGAGATCAGCCTTACACACCAGGACCGGGTGATTCACCTGAACGCAGGCCTCAGAACGGTCACCGTTTGCGTCCCGGTCACTTCCCGGACGGCTGACCTTGATCCAACACTCCGGGAGCCAGATCGACCCTACCGGGGCCTTCTGCCCGTACGATCCTGTGTCAGCCGGGGCGTTCGCCCCCGAGAGCAGCACGGAGGCGGGCACGAATGGTACGGCTGACGACACGAATGCGCCGGATCCTCGCCGCCGGGGCGGCGGCGGCCGTAGTGGCCGGGATCACGGTCAGTGCCACCGGCCCGCACGCGGTGGCCGCGGTGGACACCGGGACCGCGGCCACCGCGCGCGCCGGGGACAGCCCGCCCGGGTTCTGGTGGGGCACGGACAGCTGGCCCATCTCCATCAGCGGTAATCCGTACCAAGAGCCGAAGGGCCTGGGCCGGTACGGCGGCTACATCGGGATGACCGGCAGCTGGTCGTACTGGCTGGGCTGTAAGGGCGGCTTCCTGGCCTGGTCGTCGGCCAACAGCGCCCAGGCCAACAGCAACTACGCCCACGGCGTCGGGATCGGCACCGGGGCGTACTGGTTCATGGGCGGCCCCGGGGTGGATCCGCACTACAACGGGACGGCCAGCGAGGCCTACGCCTGGGGGCAGCGCCAGGCGGCGCGGGCGGTGGCCGACGCCAAGGGTGAGGCGATCAAGTACAAGGTGCTGTTCATGGACGTCGAGCTGCCAGGGGTGGCACCGGCCCACGACAACGGCTGGAACTCGGTCTACACCTCATCGTGCAGCGGCAAGGTCAAGTCCAGCTACATCCCGGCAACCGTCGACCGGGCCGACTTCAACGGGTTCTACGCCTACGAGGAGGCCCACGGCTATACGGCTGGCGTGTACTCCGACGCCGGCGTGTGGGCCTCGATCTTCGGCACTGGCAGCAACGCCTCCATCTCGGGCACCGACGAGTGGACCTACGAGCCGGAAACCAAGAACTTCAGCGCCGCCCCGTCCGGCTTCTGCCTCAAGGGCTCGTCCAGCTGTGCCACGTTCTTCGGCGGGGTGACCCGGACCAGCGTCCACGCGCTGATGTGGCAGTGGTCCGGCGGCGGCGGCCTGAGCAACGGGATCGGCGACTTCGACCAGATCGACGGCAGCACCGTGAAATAGATCAACGTCCGTGTCGTGAGCTAGTTCACGGCCTTTGTCACCACCGCCGGCGGTGTGCGGCATCCTTGTCTGCATGACTGGTGACCGGAGGCGGGGCAGGCGAGCCGCGGACCAGGGGCTGAGCCGCCGATCCTTCCTGGGCGCCGCCGGGGTGGGCGCCGCCGGGGTGGCTGCGGCCGCCACCTCGCCGCTGTGGTGGCCCAGCGGGTCATCGGCCCCGGCCGCCACCAAGCACGCGGCCGCGACGCTGCGGCCCACGCCGCGACCGCGGGGCACCACCACCGCGTCGGAGAACTCGCGGCCCGGCGACCCGCACTGGGTCATCCGCCACCTGGGCGGCGAGCACGAGATCGAGGGGTACACGGGCCTGGCCAGCGTGGGCCAGGGTGAGCCGTTTCCGCTGTACGTGTCGACCACGTCGTCCGGCTACCGGGTCACCGCGTACCGGCTCGGCTGGTACCAGGGCATCGGCGCGCGGCGGGTCTGGCAGTCCGGCGCGCTGCACGGGCACACCCAGGCCCAGCCGGTCCTGGACGACGCCACGAAAACGATCCGCACGTCCTGGGATCAGGTGCTGAGCGTGCCGACCGACGACTGGCCACCGGGCTCGTACCTGCTGCTGCTGGACGCGGACTCCGGGGCCCAGCGGTACGTGCCGGTGACGGTCCGGTCCCCCAGCATGGCGGGCAAGGTGGTGATCAAGAACTGCGTCGAGACCTGGCAGGCCTACAACACCTGGGGCGGCTACGACCTGTACAAGGGCCCGCAGGGCGCGTACGCGGACCGGTCCCTGGTGGTCAGCCTGGACCGCCCCTACGGCGGGAACGGCGCGTCGATGTTCCTCACCTACGAGCGGAATGCGATCAAGCTGGCCGAGCACCTTGGCATCCCGCTGGCCTACGTGACCAGCATCGACATCGCGACCAGCCCGGGCCTGCTCAAGGGGGCCAGCGCGCTCCTGTCGCTCGGGCACGACGAGTACTGGACACCACCGGAACGGGCCAACGTGACCGCGGCCCGCGACGCCGGGGTCAACGTGGCCTTCCTGGGCGCCAACGCGATGTTCCGGCGCACCCGGCTGCAGACGTCGGCGCTGGGGCCCGACCGCGAAGTCGTCTGCTACAAGACCAGCTACACCGAAGACCCGATGTACGGCAAGGACGACGCCCAGGTCACCGGCAACTGGCGGGACGCCCCGGCCGCCGATCCGGAGTCATCGCTGATCGGCACGCTCTACGAGTCGTACCCGGCCAACGCCGCGTACCGGGTGGCCAGCGCGGGCAGCTGGGTGTTCAAGGGCACCGCGGTACCGGCCGGGACGGACTTCGCCAACCTGGTCGGCGTGGAGTACGACCGGGTCAACCCCGGCTACCCGGTGCCGCGCCCGATCGAGGTGCTGTCGCACTCCCCGCTGGTCTGCAACGGGGTCAGCAGCTACGGCGACTCGGCCTACTACACGGCCAAGGGCGGCGCGGGGGTGTTCAACGCCGGGACCATGCGCTGGGTGGAGGCGATCTTCGGGGACCAGCCGCACGGGATCGGCGGCTCGACCCCGGCCTTCGTCCGCCAGGTGACCTCGAACATCTTCCGCGCATTCGCGGACGGCCCGGCGGCCAGCCGATACCCTGCCCACGACAACCTGGACGCCATGCACGAGTACGCGGGTGACCGGATTGGCGCCGGCAGCGTCCTGTCCTGAGCAGTCAGGGGACCGCTCAGGACAGGGGTGCCGGCGCGGCCGGGCTTAGCGGCCGGGCTTACTTGCCCAGGTGAGGGCGGAGCAGGGCCAGGTCGGGGTCGCCGAGGCGGTCGTTGGCCGTGGCCAGCTGGTGCCAGTGCGGGTAGATCAGGTCCGGCGTGCTGACCTGGTCCAGGACGGCGCGCTCGTCGCTGGACAGGACCAGATCGGCCGACTTGAGGTTGTCCGCGAGCTGCTCGTCGGTACGGGCCCCGATGACCAGTGAGGTAACGCCGGGCTTGCTGAGCAACCAGGCCAGCGCGACCTGGGCCGCAGACACCTCGTGGGCCTTGGCCACGTCGACCAGGACCTCGATCGTGTCGTAGAGCCGGTCCTCGTTGCGCACCGGCGGCTCGCTCCACCCGTTCAGGTGGCGCGACTCCTCCGGCTGGTCCGCGTCCCGGCGGAACTTGCCCGACAGCAGGCCGCCCGCCAGCGGGCTCCAGACCAGGATGCCGAGACCCTGGTCCAGGGCCAGCGGCACCAGCTCGTACTCGGCGTCGCGGGCCTCGAGCGAGTAATAGATCTGCTGGGCCACGAACCGCTCGTGGCCGCGGGCGTCGGCGGCGGCCAGGGCCTTCATCAGCTGCCAGCCGGAGTAGTTCGACGCGGCCAGGTAGCGGATCTTGCCCGCCTTGACCAGGGCGTCCAGCGTGGACAGGGTCTCCTCGACCGGCGTCTCCCCGTCCCACTCGTGCACGTGGTAGATGTCGATGTGGTCGGTGTCCAGCCGCCGCAGGCTGGCCTCCAGGCCGGTGATGATGTGGTGCCGGGACAGGCCGGCGTCGTTGGGCCCGTCGCCCGTCTTCATCCGGACCTTGGACGACAGCAGCAGGTCGTCCCGCTTGCCCTTGATGGCCTGGCCGACGATCTCTTCGGACACACCCGCGGAGTAGATGTCCGCGGTGTCGATCAGGTTGACCCCCGCGTCCAGGGCCATGCCGATCTGCCGTTTGGCCCCGTCCAAGTCGGTGCTGGCCAGTGGGCTGTGGCCGCCCCCGCCGACGAACGTCATCGTGCCGAGAGTCAGCGTCGAGATCCGGAGGCCGCTCCGGCCAAGCTGACGGTATTCCATGGTGGGCCCTTCGAAGGATTCGTCTCAGTGGTCCCTGCCAACCTATGACGGCGGCTTCCCGATTCCTTGGCCGGGATGACCTTCTCCCGCTCACGGCAAGCGTGTCACGTGGTCATTTGCGGGTAGCTCGACGTAGAGACACCGGGCCGCGGACAGGAAGGGCGAGCATGCTCAGCTACCTCCTGGCCGTGCTCGCAGCCTGCGCCAACGCCACGTCGTCGGTGCTGCAGCGCAAGGCCAACCAGAAGGTGCCGCAGAAAGAAAACCTGAGCTGGAAGCTGATCCGCAGCCTGCTGCACCAGCCGGTGTGGTTCGGCGGCATCCTGGCCATCACCATTGGTTTTGTACTTCAGGCCTCGGCCCTGGGCGCGGGCGAACTGGCCGTGGTGGAGCCGGTCCTGGTCATCGAGCTGCCGCTCACGCTGATCCTGGCCGCCCGGGTGCTCGGCTCGTCCGCCATGGGCAAGCGGGAGTGGGGCTCGACGCTGGCCATGACCGTGGGCCTGGCCGGGCTGCTGTACTTCCTGGACCCGTCAGCCGGCCGGTCCGACCAGGTGCCCCTGTACGTGTGGCTCATCGGGATCGGCGCCAACCTGGCCCTGGTCGGGGTGCTGGTGGCCTGGGGCCGGAAGGGCCCGGCCGGGCGCGGTGGCGGCCGCAGTACTGGCAACCGGGGCAGCAGCAGCCACCAGGCCGCGGTGTTCGGGGTGGCGGGCGGATCCGCGTTCGGCCTGACCGCCGCGCTGATGAAGGGCATGACCACGCACTTCTCGCACGGGTTCGGGGCCATCTTCACCAGCTGGCAGCTGTACGCGATGGTCGCCACCGGGGGGCTGGGCATGTTCCTGGTGCAGTCCGCCCTGAATGCCGGGCGGCTGATCGCGGCCCAGCCCGGACTGACCCTGTCCGACCCGATCATCTCGATCCTGTGGGGGGTGCTGGCCTTCCACGAGCGGGTCCGGGCCGGAATGATCCCGCTGCTGTTCGCCGCGCTGAGCACGGCGCTGATGGCCGGGGCCGTGTTCGCGCTGTCCCGCTCCCCGCTGCTGTCCGAAGACAGCGATCGCCAGGACTCGTCCCGGGCCGGGCAGCAGGCTCCCGGCCGGGCCTCGCACGCGGCCTCCGGCTAACCCCGGATCGCCGTGAGCCTGCGGGCGCATGTGACGGCGGTTGAACTGCCGCCAGTCCTCCCGGCCGTCCGGCCACCGGATCAGCGCCGCCCAGCCGCCCTGGTACTGGGCCCAGGCCACGATCAGGCAGGGCCGCCAGCTGGTGTCGCTGTAGAGCACTTCCGCCGTCCGGCGCACCGGCGCCCGCCGCGGGCTGTCCATCAGCTCCCCCGCCGGCACCCGGGACAACATCGGCACCGTCCCCACCGGGGGCGGATACCCACCCGATGACGTTCTCCCAGCTCCCATGGCCGAGACGATAACACGTTCGAATTAACTTACGCTGATCATCACGCCTATTTAGAACAAATGTACGATCAGTCACTCGAGCTCGGAAGATGAACGGCAGGTAAACTCTGGCTGAACTTGAATTGTCTTACAAGTAGATCCTGGTTGTAGCTAACAGCTCGTCAGCACGCATCGCCATCAACGGAATGGGTACACAGATTTCTATGGTTACGGATACCCGCGAGATTGAGCTCAAGTACGAGATTGGCCCGGACGCCGTGCTGCCGCCCCTGGAGGACCTGCCCCGGGTGGCCAGCGAGGACGGGCCCGATGAGCAGAAGCTCGAGGCTGAGTACTACGACACCGAGGACCTGCGGCTGCTGCGCGATGGTGTCACGCTGCGGCGGCGCCGCGGTGGTAAGGACAGCGGCTGGCACCTGAAGCTGCCGGCCGGCCCGCAGACGCGGCGGGAGCTCCGGCTGCCGCTGGGCCGGGGCGGGCGGACCGTGCCCGCCGAGCTGGTCCGGCTGGTCAAGGTGTACAGCCGCGGCCACGCCCTGGCCCCGGTGGCGCGGATCGCCACCGTCCGGCACGTCCGGACGCTGGTCGATGAGGCCGGCACGTCCCTGGCCGAAGTGGTCGCGGACGAGGTCTCGGCCCAGACGCTGGGCGCGTCCACCACGATCTCCACCTGGCGCGAGGTCGAGGTCGAGCTGACCGGCGGCGACCGCCAGCTGCTGCGCGCGGCCGACAAGCGGCTGCGCCGGGGCGGCCTGCAGCCCGCGGGCCGCACGGCCAAGCTGGAGCGCGCGCTGGCCGACGCCCTGCCCGCCCCCACCGGTGACGAGCACCCCGGTGGCCGTGGTTCGGCCGCCGACGTGGTGCTGGACTACGTAGCCGAGCAGGCGGACAAGCTGAAGGCCTATGACCCGTCGGTGCGGCGGGACGAGCCGGACAGCGTGCACCAGATGCGGGTCACCACCCGGCGGCTGCGCAGCACGCTCCAGTCGTTCGGCAAGATCCTGCCGACCGCCGACACCAAGCACCTGGCCGGCGAGCTGCGCTGGCTCAGCCACGTGCTGGGCGACGCCCGCGACAATGAGGTGCTGTCCGGGCGCATCGAGGCTGAGCTGCACCAGGCCCCGGTCGAGCTGGTCATGGGCCCGGTGCAGGCCCGGGTGCGCGAGCACTTCGCCCCACTGGCCGGGCGGAGCCGCCAGGCGGTGCTGGACATGCTGGACTCCGAGCGGTACTTCGCGCTGCTGGACGAGCTGGACCAGCTGCTGGCCGACCCGCCGCTGGGCCCGGACGCCGGTCAGCCCGCCAAGAAGGCGCTGGCGCACGCGGTGGCTCGCGCCTACAAGCGCACGGACAAGCGGATGCAGCACGCCCGGCAGGCCCACGCGGGCGAGCCGACCAACGTGGCGCTGCACGCCGCGCGGCGAACGGCCAAGCGAGCCCGGTACGCAGCCGAGGTCGCCACCCCGGTCTACGGCAAGCAGGCCAAGCGGTTCGGCAAGCAGATGAAGAAGGTCCAGTCCTCCCTGGGCACGCACCAGGACGCGGTGATCGCGCGGAACACGCTGCGTGAGATCGGCATCCGGGCGCACCTGGAGGGCGAGAACGCCTTCACCTTCGGCCTGCTGCACGAGCACAACAGCACCGCGGTCCGCGACTCCGAGCAGCAGGGCTGGAAGGACTGGAAGCGGGCGTCGGCCCCGAAGTACCGCAAGTGGCTCAAGAAGTAATCGGGCCCAGATGCTGTCGCCGCCGCTGATCAGGTGATCGGCGGCAGCGTCTGGTCGTAGTTGAGGACGGGGCGGAACGGGTCGCCCCGGTCCGCCAGCCGGTCGAAGACCGTCCGGACGGTGACACCGTCCGGACGGAGCGACGGATCGTCCAGCTCGTCCCAGTCGATGGGAGCGGAGATCGGGGCGCCGGGTGCGGGCCGCGAGCTGTAGGGCGCGACCAGCGTCTTGTGCCCGGCGTTCTGGGTGTAGTCCAGCCGGGCGTGCCCGCCCCGGTCCCGCCGTTCCCACTTCCAGCTGACCAGCTCGGGCACGGCGGCACCGATCGCACGGGACAGCTCTTCGGCCCAGGCACTGGTCTCCTCCGAGCTGGGCCCGGGCCGGATCGGGATCCAGATCTGGATGCCCCGCTGCCCGGTGACCTTGGGCTGGCCCCGGACCCCGAGGTGGTCCAGGGCGGTGCGATGCAGCCGGGCCAGGACCAGCAGGTCATCCCAGCTGGTGCCCGTCCCGGGGTCGATGTCGATCAGCACGTAGGTGGGCTGGTCCGGCGCGTCGGCCCGGGCCGTCCAGGCGTGCCACTCCAGCGCGCCGTAGTTGGCCGCCCAGACCAGCGCGGCGGGCTCGTCCACCACCAGGTAGGTGTCGGCCTCGCCCGCCTTGCGGCCGGGCCGGTGCCAGCGCGGCAGCCAGCCCGGCGCGTGCTCGGGTAGCTGCTTGTTCCAGAAACCCTGGGTCCCGGCCCCGCCCGGGAACCGGTTCATGTTCAGCGGCCGTGCGGTCAGGTACGGCAGGATGACCGGCGCGATCCGGGCCGCGTAGGCGACGAACTCCCGCTTGCTGACGGCAGGCTCGCCCTTCCGCCCGCCCCCGGCGGGCCGGGCCGGGAAGATCTCCTTGTCCAGGTTGGTCAGCTTCAGCCGGCGCCCGAACACCTCCCAGGTCCCGCCGTCGCCGAGATCGTCCAGGGCGGCCAGCTCGTCTGGGCTGGGCGGGGCGACCTGGCCCGCTCCTCCAGGGTCCTCATCGGCGTCCCGTGGTTTCTTGCTGTTATCAGATCGGCTGCGGGCGCGGGGCTTGGCTTTGGGGCTGGCGTTGGCTTTGGGGCTGGCGTTGGCTTTGGGGCTGGCGTTGGTCGAGGGGCTGGTCTTGGTCGAGGGGCTGGGCTTGGCCCCGGGCTTGGCTTTGGGCTCGGCCTTGGACTCCCTGGCTCCGGACTGGCCGATGACGCGCCGCCCGGTGGCAGCCTTCGTTTTCGCCGCTGAATCGGCGGGGACCGAGGCCTGCGACGGGGGCAGGTCCGACCGCCACATCCGGTCCGGGTCGGCTTTGACCTCGTCGTTGGTCCGGCCGCTGAGCACTGACTTCGGGTAGTCCTCGGGGTCCCAGCCCTGGACCGCGTACTCGTCGTGCTTGTGGAACAGCAGCCACTGTTCCTTGCCCGGCTCACCCCGGCCCTGCCGGCGGATCAGGATGAACCGGCCCTTGAGCTTCTCGCCGTAGATATCGGCGTGCAGTTCGCCGTCGCGGACCGCTTCGGCGGCGTCGTCGGCCGCGTGCAGGTCCCAGGTGCCGGTGTCCCACACGATCACGTCCCCGCCGCCGTACTGGCCGGATGGGATCACGCCCTCGAAGTCTTCGTATTCGATCGGGTGGTCCTCGACGTGGATGGCGGCGTGCTTGACGTCCGGGTCCAGCGTCGGGCCCTTGGGCACGGCCCAGCTGGCCAGCACCCCGTCGATCTCGAATCGCAGGTCGTAGTGCAGCCGCCGGGCCCGGTGCCGCTGGACCACGAAGCGCGGGCCGTCGGGGGTGGCGGACTTCTTGGCGTCCTGCTTCTTGGCGGGCTGCTTTCCCCGGGCACCGCGGCCGGAAGGCTCCGGCGTCTGGCCGAAGTCCCGCTTCCGGTCGTAGGAAGACAGCCGCTCTCCGGGCGGCTGGTGCGCGGACTCCCCGGTACTGGCTTTCTTTCTCGGCGCCATGATCACCACGTTCCCCGGCCCAGCCCGATCACACCCGCCCAGCCACGCACCGGTCTAAACTGCGGATCCATGACGGGACCGATGCCACCGGCGTCGGGTAACGCGCGGGTCTGCGCCGCGGTGTCGCTGGGCTGGCAGATGGCCAAGCTGTACCACTCCCCGGTCCGCGAGGGAGCGGCGGCCGATCCGCGGCGGGGGGCCCGGCTCCCGGGGATTTCCGGTTTCCCGGATGCGACCCAGGCCAAGTGGCTGGCCGAGCAGATCGACGCCACCGTGACCAGCCTGCTGCCGACGCCGCCCGGCCCGGTCACCGAGGCTCTGGGCCGGGTGGTGGGCCTGCTCGGGGAGCGCGGGCGGCGCCGGGACGCGACCTTGGACGCGGTGTTCACGCTGCACTGCCGGCTGCTGGAGTCGCTGACCGTGGCCGACTTCCGGCTGGGCAAGGCCTACGGGCTGGGCCGCGCCCTGGCCGAGACCACGCTGGTGCCCGCGGCCGCCGCCGCCGACGACCTGGATGAGGCGTTCGGCGAGCTGCTGGCGGCCGGGCGGGTGACCACGATCAAAGACTGGCTGGTCGAGCTCAAGACCATGCTGCCCGACCACGCCGCCTATGCGGTCTCGGCCGGCCTGGCCGACTGGCAGCAGTGGGTCGCCGCGGCGTCGGCCGGCACCGACTGGCGGTCCGCCCAGTTGGAGATGCGGGTCCAGGGCCAGCTCTGGCGCGGCCTGATCACCGGCGAGAAGGCCGCGGCCGACATGCTCAACCTGTCCGGTTACCTGGCCGCGGCCCGGCAGATCGCCAAGCGGGCGATCGTCGCGGCCCGCTGGCCGATTCTGATCGCGGTGCTGGCTACTGCGGGCGTGATCGTCACCGTGCTCACGCTGCACAGCGTGTCGCCCACGGCCCGGCTGGTCGCCGCGCTGGCCTGGATCGGCGCCACACTGGCGGCCGCGTTCAGGGCGTCCGGGGCGCTGCTCGGCTCGGCGGTCAAGGACGCCGAGGGATGGCTGTGGCAGACCGAGCTGGACGAATCCGTGGCCACCGTGGCCACCCGCATGCCGCCGCCGGCCCAGCACCGCCGCGTCACCGGGGCCGAAGTCGGCACGATGGCGTTCAGCACCGGTGCGATGTTCGCCGGGCAGGACACGCCGCCCGCTACTTGAGGATGTTCACCGCCCGGGCCACGACCAGGGCCACCACCACGAGCGACACCATGGACTGCACGGTCATCGCCGCCTTGGCCCACCGGGACATGGGCATGACGTCGGTCGGGCTGAACGCGATGGCGTTGGTGAAGGCCAGGTAGGCGTAGTCCGGGAACAGCGGCTCCCAGTCCTTCGGGGCCAGGTCGGGGCTGGTCATCTGGGGGAACATGAAGTCCGGCCACTGCTTGGTGGCGTGCGCCCGGGCGGCCGGGCCGCCGCGGTCGAAGTCCCAGTACCACAGGGCGAACACGATCACGTTGGTCAGCCAGATGACCGCGCCGGAGATCAGCAGCGGTCCGGCCGAGTCGCCCATGGTGCCGTTGACCAGCTCGATCACCAGATGCGCGGCCGACCAGCCGTTGGCCACGCTGAGGATCGCGGCCGCGGTCAGGCCCAGCATGCGGACCAGCTTGGACTCGGTGTTGAGCCGGTACTGGCCCAGGGTGACCAGCATCACCAGCAGGGCACCCTCCAGCACCGGTAGCAGCCAAGTCGGCCGGAACAGCACCAGCCGGTCGGGCAGCGGCCCCTGCAAAACGATCGCGATCGTGACCGCGAGGGCCGCGTGCCAGCGCGGCTCCCCCTGGTGACCCGCCGCCAGGCCGGGACGAACGTCTTCCTGGACTCCGTGACCGCCCGGTCGCCGGCCCCGAGCAGTCGCTCCAGTTCGGACATCCGCGTGTGCATGAGCTTGATGCCATCCATGACATCGTCCTGGTAGCCCTGGTTGCGTGGGCCGCCGGGAACAGGTTCGTTTACTTCTGGCATCTCCCCAGTGTGGCGCGCCCAGCCGCTTGTGCGGGTCAGGGCGCTCGGGGTCTCCGACGCCGCCGTGCGGGACGATCGCCCGGCCGGAAGGTAACCTTGGATTGTCAACAATTTAACGCGCAATCTGGGGCGGGCTCGGGAGGCCAGAGTGACGCAGGAGGCAGACGGGGTCCGTGCGGCTGGCGAATCGCAGCCCGGCGTCCCGCGGGAGGGGCCCGGCGGGGGCCCGCGGGCCCCCGGCGGCGGCCCGCGGGAAGGGGAGCAGGCCCGGCGGTTCGTGGTGGAGTACCTGCGCGGGGCGGTCATGAGCGGTGATGTCGTCCCCGGCCAGCGGCTGGTCGAGGCCGAGCTGGCCGAGCTGCTGGGGACGACCCGGGCCAGCGTCCGGGCGGCCCTGATCGACCTGTCCGCGGACGGCCTGGTCGAACGCATCCCGAACCGGGGGGCGCGGGTACGCGCGGTGCCGGTGGCGGAGGCGATCGCCATCACCGAGTGCCGGATGGTGCTCGAGGGACTGTGCGCGGCCAAGGCGGCCGAGGTGGCCACCCCGGCCCAGATCGGGCAGCTGACCGCGATCGGGGAGCAGCTGGCGGCGGCCGTGGCCGCGGGCGAGCCACTCAAGTACTCCGCGCTCAACCGGGAGCTGCACCAGGCCGTGCACGAGATCTCCGGCCAGACGGTCGCGGCCGGCCTGCTCCAGCGGCTCAACGCCCAGATCGTCCGGCACCAGTTCCAGCTGTCGCTGCGGCCGGGGCGCACGCACGTGTCGCTGCCGGAACACCAGGCCATCATCGAGGCCATCGCGGCCCGGGACCCGGCCGCGGCCGAGGCGGCGGCCCGCAGCCATCTGGCCAGCGTGATCGGGGCCCTACGGGAGGCACAGCGGGCATGAGCACCGGTATCCGCTGCATGCTGATGCGCGGCGGCACGTCCAAGGGAGCGTACTTCCTGGCCGGCGACCTGCCCGCCGACCCCGCCGCCCGCGACGACCTGCTGATCCGGGTCATGGGCAGCGGCGACCCCCGGCAGATCGACGGGATCGGCGGGGCGCACCCGCTGACCTCCAAGGTGGCCGTGGTCAGCCGTTCGGCCGAGGCCGAGGCCGACCTGGACTACCTGTTCCTCCAGCTCGGAGTGGACCAGGCCACCGTCTCTGACCAGCAGAACTGCGGGAACCTGCTGGCCGGGGTGGGCCCGTTCGCGGTCGAGCGCGGGCTCATCGCGGCCGGGCCCGAGCAGACCACGACCCGGATCCGCATGGTCAACTCCGGCAGTCTGGCCACCGCGCGGTTCGCCACCCCCGGCGGCGTGCCCGACTACGACGGCGACACCGGGATCTCCGGGGTGCCCGGGACGGCGAGCGCCATCGTGCTCGACTTCACCGCTACCGAGGGGTCCGCCACCGGGGCGCTGCTGCCCACCGGTCACGTCCGGGACGAGATCGACGGGATCGCGGTCACCTGCGTCGACAACGGCATGCCGGTGGTCGTGGCCCGGGCGGCCGACCTCGGGCTGACCGGGTACGAAAGCTACGAGGAGCTCGGCGCCGATCGCAGGTTGCTGGACCGGATCGCCTCGCTCCGGGTCCAGGCCGGGAAGCTGATGGGCCTGGGCGACGTCACCGGCGCCTCGGTGCCCAAGACCACCCTGGTGGCGGCGCCGCGGGACGGCGGGACGATCTGCACCCGGACGTTCATCCCGGTCCGGCCGCACACCGCGATCGGCGTGCTGGGCGCGGTCAGCGTGGTGACCGCGCTCGCCATCGGTGGCGCGGTGGGCGCAGAGCTGGCCGCGGCGCCGTCCGGGGTGCGCTACGACGTGGAGCACCCCACCGGCCACCTCGAGGTCGAGGCCGAGATCGACACCTCAGGTGAGATCCCGCGGGTACGCCGCAGCGGCGTGATCCGCACCGCCCGCAAGCTGTTCGACGGAACCGTCTTCCCCCGGAGTCCCCATACCCCCGGAGTCACCGATGACCGCACTACGGCATGACGTCGCCCACCTGGGCCACGCCGAGCTGCTCACCCCCGAGCCCGAGCGCAGCCTGTGGTTCTTCGTCAACATCCTGGGGCTGACCGAGACCGGGCGGGAGGGCAACTCGGTCTACTTGCGCACCTGGGACGACTACGAGCAGTTCAGCCTCAAGCTGACCGCGCACGACACGTCCGGCCTCGGGGTCACCGCGCTCCGCGCGTCGAGCCAGGAAGCGCTGGAGCGGACGGTCAAACACCTGGCGGACTCCGGGCTCGGCACCGGCTGGACCGACGGTGAGCCCGGGATCGGCCCGACCTACGCCTTCCGCGACCCGGACGGCCACGAGATGCGGCTGTACTGGGAGAGCGAGTGGTACCAGGCCCCGCCCGAGCTGGCCCCGGCGCTGAAGAACCAGGCCCAGGCCTACCCGGGCCGCGGGATCGGCGTCCGGCGGCTGGACCACGTCAACTACCTGGCCGCCGACGTCACCGAGACCACCGACTTCATCGTCGGCCAGCTGGGCGCCCGGGCCACCGAGCAGATCGTGCTGGACACCGGGGTGGTGTCGGCCCGCTGGCTGCACTTCGCCAGCAAGTCCTACGACCTGGTCTACACCGAGGACTGGACGGGCAGCCGGGGACGGCTGCACCACCTGGCCTTCGCCACCGACACCCGCGAGGACATCCTGCGCGGGGCCGACATCTGCCTGGACCACGGGGTGTTCATCGAGACCGGGCCGCACAAGCACGCCATCCAGCAGACGTTCTTCCTCTACGTCTACGAGCCGGGCGGGAACCGGATCGAGCTGTGCAACCCGGTGGCCCGGCTGATCTTCGCCCCGGACTGGGAAACGGTCAGCTGGAGCGAGGCCGAGCGGGCCAAGGGCCAAGCCTGGGGCCTGAAGACGATCAGCTCGTTCCACACCCACGGCACCCCGCCGGTGGGCCCGTGACATGATGCTCCCCATCAGTACCAGCAATGACGGGAGTCCGGCGAGTACCGGCCATCCCCTCGACCCGCTGACCGCCGCGGAGATCCGCCAGGCGGTGGCCGTGCTGCGCCGCGACCGCGGCGTGGGCGAGCGGTGGCGGTTCGGCGGCATCGAGCTGGCCGAGCCGGGCAAGTCCGACCTGGCCGCCTGGCGACCCGGCGACCCGTACGGGCGGGCGGCCCTGGCCACCTGCTGGAACCGGGACGACGGCCAGGCCTACACCGCGACGGTCTCGCTGACCGGCGACGAGGTGACCGCGTTCGACCACCGGCCCGGGGTGCAGCCCAACGCCACCGTGGACGAGTGGCACGAGGCCGACGCCGCGCTGCGGGCCCACCCGGACATCGTGGCCGCGCTGGCCCGGCGCGGCATCACCGACCTGGACCTGGTGCTGTTCGACACCTGGACCTACGGCTTCGCCCTCATCCCCGAGCAGTACCGCGACCGCCGGGTCGGCTGGTCCGACGTGTGGTACCGGGCCGCCCCCGGCGCGAACCCGTACGCGAACCCGGTCAACGGGCTGCACCCGGTCATCGACCTGAACCGGATGGAGCTGCTGGAGGTGGGCGACACCGGCGCGGTCGAGCCGCCCCCGGTGATGGGCGAGTACGTGCCCGCGCTCATCCCCGGCTACCACGCCCGCGAGGACGTGCGGCCGGTGGAGATCAGCCAGCCCGAAGGGGTCTCGTTCGACCTGGACGGCTACGAGCTGCGGTGGCAGAAGTGGTCGCTGCGGATCGGCTTCAACTACCGCGAGGGCCTGGTCCTGCACCAGGTCGCCTACGACGATGACGGCCAGGTCCGGCCGGTCGCGCACCGGCTGTCACTGGCCGAAATGGTGGTGCCGTACCGGGACACCAGCCCGGAGCACTACCGGCGCACCGCCTTCGACATCGGCGAGTGGGGCCTGGGCTTCATGACCACCTCGCTCGAGCAGCACTGCGACTGCCTGGGCGAGATCCGCTACCTGGACGCCACCCTGCACAACGCGGCGGGTGAGCCGTACCGCATCCCCAACGCGATCTGCCTGCACGAAGAGGACAACGGCGTGCTGTGGAAGCACGTCGACGCGGAGGCGGGCGCCGAGACGCGCCGGATGCGCCGGATGGTGATCTCCTTCCACGCCACCGTGGCCAACTACGAGTACCTGGTCTACTGGCGCTTCTACACCGACGGCAGCATCGAGTGCGAGATCCGGGCCACCGGCATCATGGTGACCACGGCGCTGCGCCCGGGCGAGACCGCGCCCGGCACGATCGTGGACACCGGCACGTACGCGCCGTTCCACCAGCACTTCATCGTGGCCCGGCTGGACCTGGACGTCGACGGCACCGACAACACCGTGTACTGCTGCGACTCCGAGGCCGCACCGATTGGCGAGGACAACCCGCTGGGCCTGACCCTGATCCAGCGGCAGACGCCGCTGCGCACCGAGGCCGAAGGCCAGCAGGACTACCGGTGGGACACCCAGCGGACCTGGAAGGTGGCCAGCGACACCCGCCGCAACCGGCTCGGCACCCCGACCGCGTACAAGCTGATCCCGGGCAGCTGTTTCCCGCCGATGATGGACCCGGCCTCGCCGGTCTACCGCCGGGCCGAGGTCATCGGCCACACGTTGTGGGTCACCCCGTACGACCCGGCCGAGCGCTGGCCCGCCGGGGAGTTCTGCAACCAGAGCGAGCGGGACGAGGGGCTGGCCGCCTGGACCAAGCAGAACCGGCCCATCGCCGGCGCCGACGTGGTCCTGTGGTACGTGTTCGGCGTCCACCACATCACCCGGCCGGAAGACTGGCCGGTCATGCCGGCCGACACGGTCTCGTTCTGGCTGAAGCCGTCGGGCTTCTTCGACCGCAACCCGGCCCTGGACGTCCCGCCCTCCTAGCGGCCCTGCGGGCGGCTCTACTGGCAGCTCTGTCGCGGAAGGGTCCCCCCGCCAGTCTGAAGAGGGGGATGACCAGCGGGGGGACTTAGAACGTTCAACGCGCGATTGGGCTGTTATTAGTTCTCCGGCCCGCTGGAGCGCTTGGGCCACGGCCCATCCCGGGGGCCAGGGGCGGGCGGGAACGCGGCGCGCGAGAAGATATTAATTATGGAATTCACACATCTCGGTCGTACCGGGCTCAGCGTCAGCCGCCTGTGCCTGGGCACGATGAACTTCGGGCCGCTGACCCCGCCGGACGATGCGCACGCGATCATGAATCACGCGCACGAGGTGGGCATCAACTTCTTCGACACCGCCAACCGCTACGGCTCGATGGGCGGGCCGCCCGGACAGGTGAGCCAGAACACCGAGGCCCACGCGGGCTGGACCGAGGAGATCATCGGGGACTGGTTCGCCGGTGGCGGCGGGCGCCGGGAAAAGACCGTGCTGGCGACCAAGGTCTTCGGGCCCATGAGTGACTGGCCGAACGAGGGCAAGCTGTCGGCCCTCAACATCCGGCGGGCCTGCGACGCCTCCCTGCAGCGGCTGCAGACCGACTACATCGACCTGTACCAGATGCACCACGTGGACCGGGACACCCCGTGGGACGAGATCTGGCAGGCTATGGAGATCCTGATCGCCCAGGGCAAGATCCTGTACGTCGGCTCGTCGAACTTCGCGGGCTGGCACATCGCCCAGGCCAACGACGCCGCCGCCGCGCGGCACCTGCTCGGCCTGGTCAGCGAGCAGTCGCTGTACAACCTGATGACCCGGGACATCGAGCTGGAAGTGCTGCCCGCGGCCCGGGCCTACGGGGTGGGCGTGATCCCCTGGAGCCCGCTGCAGGGCGGCCTGCTCGGCGGGGTGCTGAAGAAGGAGCAGGAAGGCCGGCGCCGGACGGCGGGCCGGGCCCAGGAGACCCTGAACGCGCACCGGGACCAGATCGAGGCGTTCGAGGGGCTGTGCGACGCCCTCGGGGAGAAGCCCGCGCTCGTCGCGCTGGCCTGGCTGCTGCACCAGGACGGGGTGACCGGGCCGATCATCGGGCCGCGGACCATCGAGCAGCTGGACGAGCCGCTGCGGGCGGTCAGCCTGCGGCTGAGCGAGGACACCCTGAAGCAGCTGGACGACATCTTCCCCGGGTACAAGCCCGCCCCGGAGCACTACGCCTGGTAGCTCGCTGACGGCTAGCCCGGTGCCCGCCGGCCTCCGCTGTTTGCGAGGGCCGGCGGGTCTACCGGACGACGGTCAGGAGGTGGCGATCCCCTCGCCGCCGACGGCGCCGGGCACGGTGACCGAGCCGATCGGAGTCAGCGAGCCGTTCGCGTGCACCGCGAACTCGCTCACGGTGCCGTTCGCGCCGCCTTGAACGTAGAGGTCACGGCCGTCAGCGCTGGCTACCGCGTCCACCGTGCCGGCCCCGGCCGTGGTGTTGCCCAGCGCGTGCAGGGCGCCGGACCCGAAGTCGGCGTATCCGGACACCGAGGCGCTGCCCGCGTTGGAGGCGTAGAACAGCGAGCCGTCCCGGGCGATCCAGCAGGTCGCCATCTGCCCGGTGGCGGCCCGGCTGATCAGGGTGAGCTTCCCGTCGTGGCCGACGGTGAACGTGGCCACGCTGTTGGTCCCGGCTTCAGATACGGCCAGGTGACCGCCGGCGTCGAAGCTGACCGCGAACGGGACCGCGCCCGGGTCGGCGTTGACCACCGGGTGGGCGGACGGGGCACCGCCCGGGGAGACCGCGAACACGTCGATGTCGTTGCCGTTGCCCTTGGTGGTGACGACCAGCTGGCGGCCGTCCGGGGTGAACGCGACCTGGCCCGGGGTGCTGGTGAACTCGGGAGTCTGCGACGCATCGAGGCCGAGCGCGCGGTGCCAGGACGGCACCCGCACCAGCGACGAGCCGACCCGCAGGAAGCCCTGGACCGAGCCGCCGTCACGAGCGTTGAGCACGTAGACCACGTTGCCGCGCGTGGCCACGCTGACCGGGAACGAACCGCCGCTGCCGATGACCTGGTGGCGGACCAGGTGGTCGCCGTGCACCCCGAACACCGTGACCGTGTCGCTGCCCGCGTTGACCGCGTACAGCAGGCCATGCTCGGAGTCATAAGTGAGCGAGCCCTGGGAGGCCAGGTGGTCGACGACCGAGCCGGCCAGGATGCCGCCCAGGCCGCC
Source organism: uncultured Actinomycetes bacterium (assembly GCA_963833835.1). Lineage (GTDB taxonomy): Bacteria > Actinomycetota > Actinomycetes > Streptosporangiales > Streptosporangiaceae > Bog-532. Next base: position 166,836 of record CAWHZI010000016.1, on the reverse strand, counting down.
GGTGGCGTACTGGCCGGCCTGGGTCAGCGTGCCGTCGCCGTTGCGGTGGTAGACGACGATCGCATTCCCGCTGGTGGCGTCGGTCTGGACGAACACCTCGCCCGGCGCCGGGCCTGACGCGTGCTGGGCCCCGTGGGTCGCGGCCAGGCTGGGGGTGGCCAGCAGGGCCGTCGCGGCCAGGGCCGCCGCGCCAGCGGTGACGAAACGAGCAGTGCTTTTCATGGATCCCCGTCCCTAAGGATTGGTATGCATGGACGAGGAGTTAGTGCGGGTTGCGGCCCGGATTCTTACCCCGGTTCCCAGCGGGCCTGGCCGTTGTAAGGACTTCGTAAGATCTGGCCGGGGCCGTGGCCGTTGGCGCGGATCAGCGTCATCAGGCCCTCGAAGTCCTGGCGGCACGGGTCGCAGAAGCGCAGGTGCGCGGCGACCCCGGGGTAGCGCTCTTCCGCGGCAGTCCGGCCGGCGACGGCCAGTTCCGCGTAGACGTCCATCGCGTCCATGGCCGGACCACAGCCGGTGTCGGACGGGTCGGTCCGCACGAAGCGCTCAAAGGCTGACCAGCCGTTCATGGGCGCCTCACCGAGTCATCGTCCAGGTACCCGTTGGCTACCAGACTGGCTCGCAGTTTACGCCGGGCGTCGAACATCGTTTTGTAGATCGCGTTCCGGCTCGAGCCGGACTTTTCGGCCAGGGCATCCAGCGGCACGCCGTCCAGGACCAGCGTGACGAAGATCCGGCGCTGGTGGTCGGTAAGGTCCTCGTCCACCGCGCGGCGCACCGCCCGGATGAAGTCGCGCCGCTCCGACTCCCCCGCCGGGTCGAACCCGAACCGGTCCGGCAGCCGGTCCCAGTCCTCGATTTCCAGCGGCACCGGCGGCGCACGCCAGAAGTGCCGTCCGATCTTGGCCGACACCTCGAACATCACGAACTTGTAGGCCCAGGTGGTGAACCGGCTCTCGCCCCGGAACTGATCCAGCCGGGCCATGATGGCCACCATGGCGTCCGCCGCGGCCTGATGGGCCAGGTCGTCCAGTTCGGGACCGGACACGTTGAGCTGGCCGCGACGGCGGCTCAGCTCGGACCGGGCCACCCGCAGCAGGGCCCCGTGCAGCCGGGCCTCCGCGTCGTCGCGTTCGGCGCCGTCACCGCCCAGCGCGGCCAGCCACTGATCGGGCGGCTCCGCTGCTCCCATGATCGGGAGACTACGCGACGGGTAGCGGTATTGCGGATCACGCCGGCGGGAAGGAACGCGACGTGGTCATTGAGGACGTGGACATCGAGGTCGTGGCGTTTGACGTGTTCGGGACGCTGGTGGACTGGCACACGAGCATCGCCGAGGCGCTGGCCCGGGTGGGGCGCCGGGCCGGGATCGAGGCCGACTGGCCCGAGCTGGCCAACGCCTGGCGGGCGCTCTACCACCCGACGCTGAACCGGGTCGTCGAGGGCGGGCTGCCGTTCCGGCCGCTGGACGTGCTGCACCGGATGATGCTGGACCAGGTGGCCGACGAGCACGGGCTCGGGGCCCTGACCGATGCCGACCGGGACGAGCTGGTCCTGGCCTGGCACCGGCTGGCCCCGTGGCCGGACAGCGGGCCCGGCCTGACCGCGCTGCGCGAACGGCACTACCTCAGCCCGCTGTCCAACGGCGGACTGGGCCTGCTGACCCGGCTGGCCCGGTTCGCCGGGCTGCCGTTCGACTGCATCGTGTCGGCCGAGCTGGCCCGGTCCTACAAGCCGGATCCGCGGGTCTACCAGCTCATCCCCGGTTACTTCGATATCCCGCCGAGCCGGGTGCTGATGGTCGCCTGTCACCCGGAAGACCTGGTGGCCGCGGCGGCTCAGGGGCTGCGGACCGGCTACATCCCGCGGCCCGCCGAGTGGGGACCGGGCGGCGCGGCGCCACCGCCACCGGCGGAAGCCGATTATGCCGCGGACGACCTGATCGCCCTGGCCGCCCAGGTCGCAGTAGGCGAAGCAGGGTGAGGGCAGGTCGCGGGGATCACGCTGAGTTCGCTCCCCAACCTGGGGGCGACCACACGCGCCACTCCAGTCACACGGGAAATACAGTCGGTGCCCCCGGGCGGCGGCCCTCACGGCGGACGGGCCCGCCCGTGTCGCCAGCCCATCCCGCCAGTCCCGCATCCCCACCGGCATGAAGATCCATCGCCCGGTGACGTTGTCAGTCGTATGCGCTGACAACGGCAGACGGGCCGTGGATCACCCTGACCCGGGCCGCGCCTGTACGCCACCTCATCAGTCGCGCCAACCCCACGCCGCCCAGGACCAAGAGGCCCGGGCACATCGTTGCCTGGTTAAGCGGGTCTCACTCGCGATCACCGCGGGCAGCGCGGCGGCCCGCGGTTCACCGGCGACGACAGCTGCGGAGTCGGCCCGCTTGATCGGGCCGGACGGCCAGGCCGCGACCAGGACCGCGGCTGCGACCACGGTGGCGGCGAAGCCGAAGGACCAGGGCACGGTACCCGGGTGGTCGACGATCAGGCCCGCCATCGCGCCGCCCGCCGAGTTGCCCGCGAACGGGACGGTGGCCAGCCACGTGTTGGCCTCGTTGCGCATGCCCGCCGGGACGATGCGCCCGACGATGGCGGTGTACACGGTCAGCGCGGGCGCGATCGTGATGCCGCCGATGGCCAGAGCGGCGCCCAGCGCCAACGGGCCCGGCATCACCGCAAGCAGCGCAGTGCTCACGGCCACCGCCGCCAGCAGCCAGCCGAACTGCCGGGACAGCGGCGCGGCGATGCGTAGCGCGCCGTACCCGAAACCGCCGATGACCGAGCCCAGTCCCCAGACCGCGAGCAGTATCCCGGCCAGGCTCTGGCCGCCGGACCCGGCGTGCTGGCTGGCGAACGCGGGCACGGTCACACTGACCGCGCCAAACGCCACGCTCAGGCTGGCCACGCAGACCAGCACGGGCACGAACCCGGGGATCAGCAGCGGGCCCAGGCCACGGGTACGCGCCGTCATCGGCCGCCCGCCCGGCCGCCGGAGGATCGGGCTGCGGGCCAGCACCAGCGTCCCGGTCAAGGTGGCGAAGGCCGACGCAGCGATGGCGGCAGCCGGCGACGCGACCAGCACGAAGATCGCGACCAGCAGCGGGCCGGTCACGAAGACCAGCTCGTACAACGAGGTTTCCACGGCCAGGGCGCTTTGCCGCAAGCCGGACCGCTCCCCTTCGGTGAGGCCGATCCAGGCACTGCGGATCGCCGCGGTCAGCGGCGGGTAGGTCATCCCGGCGCAGGCGGCCGCCACCGGGATCAACCCGAGCGCCCGGGCGTGCGCCGCCACCAGCAGGCCGCCCAGGGCGAGCGGGTTGGCCACCGCCGCGACGCTCAGCACCGGGGGCGCGCCCAGCCGGTCCACCAGCCGCCCCACCACCGGGCTGGCCAGGGCGGCCGACAGCGCGTAAGCACCGCTCGTCACCGCGGCCAGCGCGTACTGTCCCGTCTCCTGGTGCACCAGGAACAGCAGCGCCAGCGGCGTCATCCCCATGCCCAGCCGCGCGAACACGCCGGCCACCAGAAGCAACGGAGCCCCCGGTATCCGCCACACCGCCGCGTACCTGCGCATAGGCCCGAGAACACGACCGGCGGACCAGCTGTTCCAGGAATCAACGAGACCTGCGGTGCGGACCCGGAGTGGGCCCGGCGTCATGAATTGATCTTTAACAGGATCTCCTCTCCTGGGCGCTGTCGATCTGGCCCGGTGCCGTTCGTGTAGGGGGCGAACGGCCGGCTTGAGACCGGCGCGCCGAGGAAGGAGGGCGTCATGGCGGAACCGAAGGTTCTGGTGGGTGGGCTGGGGATCCCCGAGTCGCCGCGGTGGCACGAGGGGCGGCTGTGGTTCTGCAACTGGATCGAACGGCAGATCGTGGCGGCCGGCCTGGACGGCCGGACGGACGTCATGGTCACCCGGGACCCGGCCAGCCATCCGATGGGGTACTCCATCGACTGGCTGCCCGACGGCAGGCTGCTGTCGACCGGCGACAAGGTCCGGCGCCAGGAACCGGACGGGTCGATGGCCGTGCACGCCGAGCAGCGGGCCAACGAGATCGTGGTGGACGGGCGCGGGAACGCCTACGTCAACGGCGCGGACTTCGAATTCGTGGCCGGTGCGCCACCCAAGCCGGGCTACATCAAGCTGGTCACGCCAGACGGGCAGGTACGCCCGGTGGCGGAGGACATCCAGTTCCCCAACGGCATGGTCATCACCCCGGACGGCCGGACGCTGATCATTTCCGAGTCGTTCGCCGGCCAGCTCACCGCGTTCGACATCGCCGCCGACGGCGGGCTGTCGGGCCGCCGGGTATTCGCCGAGGGTCTCGGGCCGGACGGCATCTGCCTGGACGCCGACGGAGCGGTCTGGGTCCAGACGGGCGGGTTCTCGGTCGTCCGGGTGGCCGAAGGCGGCACCGTGCTGCAGCGGGTCGAGCTGGCGGCAGGCCGGGCCCCGTTCGCCCTGATGCTGGGCGGCCCGGACCGGCGGACCCTGTTCATCTGTACGGCCGAATGGGACCAGGGCGAGGACGCCGCGGCCAACCTCAAACGGCTGGCCACGGGACCACGTACCGGGGAGATCCTGGCCCTCCCGGTCGAGGTGCCCGGTACCGGCAGGCCATGATCGGTCGTCGCCCGGGTCCCGTGTTCAGCCGTCCCCGTGCAGGAGCTGCTGGCCCAGCCAGGTGACGGCGTGCGTGACCTGCCGCCCCTCGCGCGTGCTGCTGATGAGGCCCGCGTTCCGCAAGATCGTGGCGTGCTCGGACGCCGAAGCCAGGGACAGTCCGGCGCTCCGGGCCAGTTCGGTGGTGGTGCTGGCCGACCTCGCGGCGGCCAGCACTCCGGCCCGGTTGCTGCCCAGGAGCGCGACGACCGAACTGCGACTGGATTCGTCGCGCCGTTGGCGCTGCCGTTACCGTTGGCGGCGAGCGGCAGCGGCGTCGCCGCCGGGTAGACGATCACCAGCGAGCCGTCCGGATGCCGCGTGAACATCGGGCGTCCCCGCCAGAACACCGACGGCATCAGGGTCACACCGCGACCGCGCAGGTCGAGGTGCAGGCGGACGTCGACCGGAATGTGCAGCGCTGAACCGTCCCAGCGGGTACCCGGGTGAATGGTGGCCAGCACGCCGCCGACCCCGCCGGAGGCCCACTGGCGGCCCTTCAGCTCCAGTTCGGCCTGGTAGCAGGCACGAATCCGGGGCCAGTGCGGAGCCAGCAAGACCTCATAGCCAGTCTCCAGCGCGCTGCGCAGGACCTGCCAGGCCTCCGCGTCGTGGTCGTCCAGCGCCCGCAGCCACGGGCTGACCCGGGTGCGGCCGGCGAAGATCCGGCGCAGCTCGGCCTGAACCATGGCGGTGGGCGCGGACAGCACGGTATCCAGGCCTTCATCGAAGTCCAGGATGGCCGGGTCGAGGAACAACGGGCTGGTCGAGGTGGCCGGAACCAGTTCGAACAACGGGGTCACGGACCGGGGCAGAACCCGCGCCGTCCGGCGGCGCCAGGGGGCGAACAAGGCATCACGCCGCTGCAGGGTGGCCAGCGCGGCGGTCAGTTCGATCATCGGGGCGGGAGACGGCGCGAACCGGGTACGGGCGACGTCTTCCGCGGTGAACGGCACGTCCAGCATCAGACCCCCAGGTACTTCGGCTCCAGCCGAAAGCATCGACCCGGCCGCAGCCTCGTGGCGACGATAACGCCGACCTGCAGTTGGTTTCGTGTGGTTTCGTGCCCACCACAGGTTCTGATGCGCAACTTGGCCGACTCCGGGTGAGCCAACGTTCCCGGGGTGCTGGCACTCGGGGGCTCGGCACCCCGGGATGGTTGGCCTCCCTCGTTCCGTCCTGAAGCAGCCGGGCCAGGTCGGTGCCAGAGGGACACCGGGTGAGGACTCCGGGTGCTGGCCGACGTGGCTCTGGGGCGCCGGGTCGGCTATGGGGAGCCGGGGTTAGCTTTGGGGAGCCAAGTCAGGAGGTCGGGGACAGGGTGGCGGCGGGGTCGCCCAGGCGGCGGACGAAGCCGGGGGGATGACGACGTCGTCGGGGGTTAGTTCGTGGATGGAGGACTTGCCCAGGCCGAGCAGGGCCGAGTCGATGCCGCTGCGCATGATGTCGAGCACGTTCTCCACGCCGGCCTGGCCGTTGGCGGCCAGGCCCCACAGGTAGGCGCGGCCGATCATGACCGCGCGGGCGCCGAGGGCGACGGCCTTGATCACGTCGCTGCCGCGGCGGACCCCGCCGTCGAGCAGGATCTCGATGTCGTCGCCGACCGCTTCGGCGATCGCGGGCAGGGCCCGGATCGTGGCCGGGGTGCCGTCCAGGTTGTTGCCGCCGTGGTTGGACACGGAGATCGCGTTCACCCCGGCGTCCACCGCGCGGCGGGCGTCGTCGATCCGGGTCACGCCCTTGAGCAGGAACGGACCGCCCCACTCCTGGCGCAGCCAGGCCACGTCCTCCCAGCTCGGCGGGGGCGTCTGCATCCACTCGCCGTAGGCGCCGAAGAACGTCGGGGCGGGCTGACCGGGGTTGGCCATGTTCGGCACGGACAGGTCCGGGAGGTGGCCGGTGCGCACGAAGTCCCTCAGCCACTTCGGCCGGGCCAGCGCCTCGGGCGCGAACCGCAGCGCCGCCTTCAGGTCGATCCGCTCCGGGATGACCGGGCTGCCCCAGTCCCGGCCCATGGAGAACGACCAGTCCAGGGTGGCGATCAGCCCGACCGCGCCGGCCGCGCGGGCCCGGTCCAGCCGCTGCACCAGCTGGTCCTTGCTCCCGGACCAGTAGACCTGGAAGAACGTCTGCGGGTTGGCCGCGACCACTTCCTCCACCGGCTTGCTGGCGAACGAGCTCAGGCCCATGGCCGTGCCGCGGGCGGCGGCGGCCCGCGCCACCGCGACCTCCCCGTCCGGGTGCACGGCCTGCACCCCGGTCGGGGAGATGATGACCGGCAGCGCGATGGGCTGGCCGAGCACGCTGGTGGCCAGCTCCCGCTGCGGCTGGTGGCCCGCGACGTGCGGCGCGAAGCCCAGCTCGGCGAACGCCCCGATGTTGTCCTCGATCGTCCGCCCCCGCTCGGAGCCGGCGATCAGCGCCCCGTAGACCGACGCGGGCAGCCGCTTGCGGGCCCGGCGCCGGGCCTCGGCGACGCTCTCGAACCAGTCACCCATGTGGCACACTCCCCGCTCGCATCCGACCCGCTCCCGCTGGGACGTTGTTAAAAATAAATTCGTCACCCAGTGACGAATATGCCCCACGGTAGCCCGGGCGCACGCCGCGGACAAGGCGTACTGGGCCTGCGCCACCGGGCCGGGAGCTACCCGTCCTTTCGGCCAGCTTGCGAGCAGATCGAGGGACTATGGCGCGGGAGGCGGACGACCACCACGGGGCAGGGACCGTTGCGGACGCAGTATTCGGCCACTGACCCGAGGAGCATGCCGGGGTAGGCCGCGCGTCCTCGCGCGCCGACGACCGGTCGGGCAGCGTCGGTGGCCTGGGAGAGCAGCGCCGGGCCGCCCGGGCCCTCGACCACGTGCTCGCTGACTGGCACGCCGGGGAACGCGGTGCGGTTTCGGCGATCACCTCCTGCAGGGTGGACAGCGTGTCGGCCGGGGTCGGCGCCGGGCGGGGTCCGCGTGACGTATTCGGCCACCGCCAGGTGGCCACCGCTCTCAGTTCCGCGCCGGTCAGCCGGGCCTGCTCCGCCGCCCAGCGCACCGCGTCCCGGCTGCCGGCCGGCCGTCCACCCCGACGACGATCACCGGCGCGGCCGGGGCCGTCACCGGCGGTCCCGGTCTCGGGCGGCTCTGGCTGTTCGGCTGGGGACGCTGGAGCGGTCTGAGCCGCCACCAGAGGAGGAAGAACACCCCCAGGACGAGCATGCCGATGCCCATCCACAGGTTGATGTTGATGTGGCTGGCCTTGGCCAGGTTCGCCGGGGAGGTGAAGAACCCGGCCACGGTGAGCATGATCCCGTAGAGGACGAACAGCCCGCCGATCAGCGACCGCAGGTCGAACAGGCGGGCCGCGGCTGACTGCGGGGCCTCGGCGCCGGTGTCTGGCGTCTCGGACATGGCGTGCTCCTTCCTACGCGAACACGATGGACAACACGAGGACGATGCCCAGGGCGCCCCCGCCCAGCAGCTTGGGTGACTTCCACCAGACCGGCTTGGGCACGCTCGCCGGGTCGGGCGCATTCGGGTCGGGCACGCCCCAGACCAGGCCGGCCAGTTCGGACACCGGTTTCGGCTTCGTCACCAGGGTGACGAGCACCGTGACCACCAGGTCGGCCACGAAGGCGGCGATGGCCCCGTAGAAGTTGACCATCTGCGCGTTGATCGTGGCGTGCGTCGGGTCCAGCACCTGGTGCGGATAGAAGTAGGCGATGTGGTAGCCGGCGAAGTGCATGGCGGCGGCGCCGATCGTCCCGGCCGCCAGCCCGGCGATCCCGGACCACGGCGTGGTGCGCTTCCAGAACATGGCCAGGATGAACGTGGCGAACAGCGGCGCGTTGAAGAACGAGAACAGCATCTGGATGTAGTTCATGGATGTTGCTGTAGCCGGAGGCGATGAACGCCGTGCCGATCCCGATCACGATGCCGACCACGGTGACCACCCGGCCGACATTCAGGTAGTACCGGTCCCGGCGGCCCTTCCTGATGTAGGTCTGCCAGATGTCGTAGGTGACGACGGTGTTGAACGAGCTGACGTTGGCCGCCATGCCGGCCATGAAGGCGGCCAGCAGGCCGGCCAGCGCCACGCCGAGCACGCCGTTCGGCAGGTACTTGCCCATCAGCAGCCGGGATGGCGTCGTTGTAGGTAACCTTGGTCCCGCCCAGCTTGGGGATCACGACCAGCGCGATCAGGCCGGGGATGATGGTCAGGGCGGGAATGAAGATCTTCGGGTACGCCCCGATCAGCGGCGTCCGCTGGGCCGCGGACAGGTCCTTGGCCGACAGGGCGCGCTGGACCTCGGCGAAGTTCGTGGTCCAGTAGCCGAACGACAGCACGAAGCCGAGCCCGAAGACGATGCCGATCCAGTCGCCCAGCGGGTTGGTCCAGTGCCCGACCCCGACGCCGCTCCAGCTCGAGAAGGCGCTGGCGCCCAGCTTGGTGTGATCGACCTTGGCCTGCAGGCCGCTCCAGCCGCCGACGTCTTTCAGTCCGATGATCACCAGCGGGACCAGCCCGGCGATGATCACGAAGAACTGCAGCACCTCGTTGTAGATCGCGCCGGACAGCCCGCCGAGGGTGATGTAGGCCAGCACGAACAGCGCCGAGACGACGATCGACAGCCAGGTCGGCCAGCCGATCAGCGCGTGGATGATCAGGGCCAGGGCGAACAGGTTCACGCCGGCGATCAGCACCGCGGCCAGCGCGAACGTCAGGGCGTTGAACAGGTGCGTGGCCGGGTTGAAGCGCCGGAGCAGGAACTCCGGCACGCTGCGGACCCGTGACCCGTAGTAGAACGGCATCATGACGATGCCGAGGAACACCATGGCCGGGACCGCGCCGATCCAGTAGAAGTGCACGGTCGGCAGGCCGTACTGGGCGCCGTTCGCGGCCATGCCCAGGATCTCGATCGCGCCCGAGGTTGGCGGAGATGAAGGCCAGCCCGGTTATCCAGGCCGGCAGCGACCGGCCGGAGAGCAGGAAGTCCTCGCTGGTCGCGACGGCCCGGCGGGCGATCACCCCGATCGTTATGACCAGGGTGAAGTAGATGGCCAGAATCGTGTAGTCGAACCAATTGACATGTAGCCTCAGCAAGCCGCGTCACCTCCACGTGAGCGGTCCGGTCCGTGGCGAGGCTGAATGAACCGTTCGATCAGCCAGTTGGACCTTAACGTTGAAAGCCGTATTACCCATACCTGGGACAGATGATGTCTGGAGGTAGTGATCAGCCTACGGTCAGGTACGCAGACACGGGCGGCCTGCAGTAAAGCGGCTCGGCGGCGATACGAACGCACTTTCAGAACAAGTTTGGGTGCCGGGAGTGGTCGTATGCGGCCCGGCCCCCCGGTGTGCCGGGCCGAACTCATGTGGTGAACCCGCGGGTATGTCGGTTATCCGTCGAGATGGCCGACACAAAGTAACGAGTCAATTACCGTGTGAACCTGAACCGGGGGTCGCGCGACTTATAGGTGGTTGTCCTCATTCATCGCACGGCGCTCCAAGGTGGTTCCACCCATGCCTGTCTTCCCCACGCCGGCTCCACGACCGCTTTCAGGCCCGGACCTCCACGAAGAAATGGAAAAGCTGGCCACCGCGGACGACATCGCGGCGGCCGTCCATGCGTTCCCCGTGCTCGCCGGGGCGGCCGCAGAAGGGTCCCGGGCGAACTGACGGCCCGGGCCTGCGGCCCCGGTAACGGCTACCGCTCGCGCTCGCGGCTAACGCCTGGCCCGGCTAACGGCCCAAAGCAAGCGGTCAGTTCGGCCGCATGGCGGCGTCCAGGGACGTCTCGACGAACCGCAGGGCCTCCATGGCGCCGGGATCACGGGGGCGGCGGGCCAGCTCGGCCGGGTCGACGTCCTCGACGTGGGCCTGGATCCACCAGATGTTGCCCAGCGGATCCCGGACGCGGCCGACCCGGTCCCCGAAGAACAGCCCGGTGACCGGCGTGACCGGCGTGGCCCCGGCGGCCAGGGCCCGCTCGTAGACCAGGTCCGCGTCCTCGACGTAGAGCCGCAGGAACCCGGGAGTATCGGGCCAGTCGCCGGCACGGTCGAACATCATCACCACCGCATCGCCGATGCGCACCTCGGCGTGGCCCACGCGCCCGTCCGGCCCCGGCACCCGGGCCAGCTCGTGCGCCCCGAACGCCTCCTGCACGAACTCGATAAGCCGGCCGGTGTCGCTGCTGATCATCCACGGGGTCACGGTCGTGTACCCGGCGGGCGCGGCGTGGCCGATGCCGTCCGCCCGTGTCCCCAGGCCAGTCCCCTCGCTACCGCCCACCGGCTGGGTCTGCGGGCCGCCCAGAGGCGGAGTCTGAGCCGTCATAACTTCACGGTAGGCACCACCCCCGACATTCCGGGCGGTGGCCGAGGCCGGCGGGTGCCCGGCAAAAAAATAAGGACCTCAGTCCGCACTGCCGCCGACAGCGGCCGTGTCCGCGTAGAGCTGGGCGCTGACCAGGCGGCCGCTGGCGACCTCGAAGAGCCAAACGTTCTGGAACACCACCGTCTTGCCGGTCGCTTTGAGGACGGCCGTATTGGTGAGCCGCGCGACGAGGTAGTCAGCGGACTCGATGACTTGGTCGACGTGGACGTCGAAGGACTCCCACACCGCTGCGCCGCCGGGGGTACCCGCAAAGAACTTGGCGAAGGCCTCGGGGCCGGTGAACTCCCCGCCGTAAGGCAGCGTGGCCGGGATCTTGAGCACGAAGTCCTGGCGCAGCATCGGCAGGATGCGGCTACTGTCACGGTGCCCGAGCAGCTCGGTGATGGCGTAGGCCATCTCGGCCTTCGTGTAGGTCTCCCGGCTGCCGGGGGCCTTCGCGGCTGCGTCGAGCGCCTCGGCGGCGGCAACGTCGGTGCCGGTCACTCCGCCGGCGAAGGAGAAGTTCTCCGGTGGCGTCACGGTCATCATGACGAAGACGTCGGCCGGACGGACGCCCGGGCCTTCCTCGAGCAGCCGGACCAGGGCCTGGTAGAAGCGGCGCTTGGCCCGCTCGCCGCGCTCCAGGCCGTCGGTGATGGTGAACACGATCCAGTCGTCGGACCGGGGGCCGCCCCGGAAGTTACGGTTGAACACCATCTCGCCCGGTTCATGCTGGTGGATGAGCTGGAACTCGTCCTCCGGCTTCATGTGGAGCTCCGCGACCAGCGCGTCGTGAACTGCCCGCGAGACGGCTTCGAGGTACTCGCCCGGCTTGCCGCGGGCCAGTGAGATGTTGACGAAGGGCATGACGAATCCTTTCCGGGGCGGTTCAGGTTGAACTGGCTGAGTCCTTCAGGCCGGGGACTCAGCCTTACTAACTATGTAGGCCAGCATACATGGTATAAATGAGGAAGGGAGGTGCTCGCATGGGAAAGCGATCAGATGCCAAGCAGAAGATGGTGCAGGCGGCCAGGCAGCTCATCCGGGAGCGCGGCTATGGCGCGACCGCCTTCTCTGATGTGCTCACGCTCAGCGGCGCACCGCGCGGCTCGGTGTACTTCCACTTCCCGGGCGGCAAAGCGCAGCTGGGGATGGAAGCGGCCGAGGCGCACGCCCACGAGCAGGTCGAGATCATCGACCGCGCCGCCGGGGAAGCCAGCTCCGCGGCCCAGCTCATCGAGCGGTACGTAGATCTCGGCCGCGAGGGCATGGTGGCCGGCCACTACGGCCGGGGCTGCGGCGTTGCGCCGCTGGTAACCGAAGGCGCAGCGCAGGAGTCGGCCGAGCTGAGCGAAACCAGCCGCCGCGCATTCTCCGAGATGACCGACCGGCTGGTATTCCACTTCGTCGCTTTCGGCGTGGACCGGGCCGCGGCGCGCGTGCTGGCTGATGCCGTGATCGCCGGCGTGGAAGGCGCCATGATCACCTCCCGCGCGCTCCGCAGCCCGGCCCCGTACGACTCGGTGCGCGCCGTCCTGGTGAGCCACGCGGCGATCGTGTCCCCGAAGACGGCCAGCCGCACCAGGAGCTAGCTCCTGTTCATCGCTGATGCTTCCGACGCGCTATACCTATAAGATAGGTATGACGTTAGTCATAGTTTTAGGTCACGATCGCTTCCGACCGCTACAAGGCGTTGGTGACGGTGGACAGGGCGGCGCGGCCGGTGGCGGTCAGGGTGGAGTCGTCCTGGGGGGTGTGGACGCGGGCGCAGAGGATGTCGCGCAGGTGGCGTTCCAGCGGGTGATGCCGGGTCAGGCCGTTGTTGCCGACCAGGGCGACGGCTTGCTCCACGGCGGCGATCGCGGCCCGGGTGGCGGTCAGCTTGGCCACCCCGGCCTGGGCGATCGCGTCCTGGTCACCGGCGTCCACGCGGGCGGCCAGCGCGGTGACCAGGGCGCCGGCCGAGATCAGGGCGGCGTCGATCTCCCCGGCGGCGGTCTGGAAACGGGGCAGCGTGGCCAGCGGGCGGCCCAGGCTGGCCGGGGTCCGCTCGGCCAGGAACTGCAGCAGCCAGTCCCGGGCCGCGTCGGCCACGCCCAGGTACAGGGCGGTGAGGCCGAGCGCGTTCCAGGCCATGAACACCGGGCTGCCCTGGCGCGGGGCCGGCTCGGCCAGGCCGGTGGTGGCCTCGTACGGCACCGGCGTACCGGTAAAGATCACGTCGTCGCTGCGGCTGGCCCGCAGGCCGAGATGGTCCCAGGTGCGCTCGATCGTGATGCCCGGTGAGCCCGGCCCGGACCAGGAACCCGCCGACCCGGGCCGGCTCGTCTTCGGTCCGGGCCCAGACGTTCATCCAGGTCAGGCCCTCGGCGCCGGTCGAGAAGATCTTCCGGCCGGTCAGCGACCAGCCGTCATCGGTCCGGCGGGCGGTGGTGGCGGGCAGGCCGCCGCGGGCCGGGGTGCCCAGTTCGGGCTCGACCCGCAGCGCGTTGATCAGCACCGGGCGCTCGGCCGACTCGGCCAGCGCGTCCCGGTAGAGCGCGTCGGGCCAGGACGGCTCGATGGCCTGCAGCGCGTGCGCGAACAGGGTCATGGCACTGATCAGGGCGACCGCAGGATCGCCGCGGCCCAGAGCGCGCAGGATGGCCGCGGTCTCGCCCAGGCCGGCCCCGGGTCCGCCGTACTGCGGGGCGACGGTCGCGGTCAGCAGGCCGGCCGCGTGCACCTCGGCGATGCCGTCGGCCGGGAAGGCGGCGCTGCGGTCGTGTTCCTCGGCCCGCTTGGCCAGCGCGGCCGCGACGTCGGCCAGCCGGTCAGCCATGATCGACCACCGCAGCGCCAGGGCCGGGCGGGATGGCGGACTGGGCTCGGAGGAGCGGGACCAGTTCGTGGCCCCAGTCGATGACGTCATCCAGGGGGTCGAAGCCGCGGATGAGCACGGTGTCCACCCCCACCTGGCGGTAGGCCAGCAGCGCCTCGGCCACCTGGGCTGGGGTGCCGACCAGGGCCGAGGAGTTGCCGCCCGGTCCGGTCAGCCGGGTCACCCCGAACCAGAGCCGTTCGTCGTGGACGTCGCGCTCGGCCGCCTGCTGCTGCAGCCGGGCCGAACCGACCGAGGAGGATCGGGTCAGCCCGGTCGCGCGGCCCGCCTTCATCACGCCCTGGACCTGGGCGCCGCCGGAGGCCGCGACCCGCTCGGCCGTGGCCGCGCGGATCTGCTCGGCCCGGGCCCAGGCCGCCTCCTCGGTCGCGGCCACGATGGGCCGGACCGAGAGGCTGAACCGGATCGTGCGGCCGTGCCGGGCGGCCAGCTCCCGGACCTGGCCCACCCGCTCGGCGACCTGCGCCACCGGCTCGCCCCACAGCATGTAGACGTCGGCGTGCTGGGCGCCGACCCCGACCGCGGCGGCCGACGCACCGCCGAAGTACAGCGGGATGCCGGCCGGACCGGCCGGCCGGACATCGCTGAACGCCCCGCGCACGCGGTAGAACTCGCCGTCGAAGTCGAACGGCTCCGGTGCGGTGAGCTCACGGCGCAGCACGTCCATGAACTCGGCCGTCCGGGCGTAGCGCCGGTCATGGTCGGCGAAGTCGCCGTCCCGCTGCTGGTCGGCCTCGTCGCCCCCGGTGATGTGGTGGATGGCGACCCGGCCGCCGCCGGCCAGCGCGTCCAGCGTGGCCAGCTTGCGGGCCACCAGGGTGGGGGCGACGAAGCCGGGCCGGTGCGCGATCAGCACCTTGAGCCGGGTCGTCGCGTTCAGCACGTGGGCCGCGACCGCGAACCCGTCCGGGCCGGTGGCGTGGTAGCCGATCAGCACCCGGTCGAAGCCCGCGGCCTCGTGCGCCCGGGCGAACCGGGTCAGGTAGCCGGGGTCGATCGCCGGGCCGCCAGCGGAGCCCCGCGACTCGGACACGTCCTGCGTACCGACCATGCCGATGATCTCGATGGACATGCCCGCGCCCTCCGCTGGCCGACATCCGGGTGACCCCCTAGTCTACTTTGGCACTAGGGATTGCCGTCATTGCCGGGACCGAGGGGACCGGGGGGCTCGCCGGAGCGACCGGGGTGCGGTCCGGCCGGATCAAGGCCATGGCCACCAGCCCGCAGGCCACCGCGGTCAGGCCGGCGACCAGGTAGATCTCGTTCTGGGCCGAGACGTAGGCGGCGTGCACCACGTGACGGTTGGCGCTGGTCACGACGGCGCGGGTGATGTGGGTGGCGAACAGCGAGCCGAACGCGGCGATCCCCAGGGCGTAGCCGATCTGGCGGAACGTGTTGATGGCGCCGCTGGCCATGCCGGAGCGCTGGCGCGGGACGGCGGCCAGGGCGGCGGAGATCAGCACCGGGGCGGCCAGCCCGACGCCGATCCCGGTGACGACCAGGCCGGCCATCAGCGAGACCCAGCCGGACGATGGGGCCAGGAAGGCGCGGAGCAGGGAGCCGGCCCCGATGAACACCAGGCCGGCGCCCAGCGGCCAGCGCGCCGCTACTCCGTGCAGGAAGCGCCCGGCCACGGCGGACACCACGAACGCGGTACCAGCCAGCGGCAGCAGCACCAGGCCGGCGCCGATCGCGGGCAGGCCGAGCACGGACTGCAGCCACAGCTGGGTGTAGATGAACGGCGCGAACGCGCACCCGGTCATCACCACCCCGGCCACCATCAGCATGGTGAACGAGGCCCGGCGGAACAGGGACAGGTCCAGCAGCGGGTGCGCGACCCGAAGCTCGGTCGCCACGAAGACGGCCAGGGCGGCGGCCGCCACCGCGAACGAGGCCAGCGTGACCGGGGTACCCCAGCCACCGTCCCCGCCGTGGATCAGGGCGTAGGTCAGGCCGGCCGCGGACACAGTGAACGAGATGGCACCGGTCCAGTCGATGGGGCTGGCCTGGCCGCGGGACTCGGCCACCACGCGCTGGGTCATGATCCCGGCCACCAGCGCGATGGGCAGGTTGACCAGGAAGATCGCGCGCCAGCCCGCGGCCGCGATGAGCAGGCCGCCGAGCACGGGCGCGACCGCGGCGGCGGCGCCGTTGATCGCACCCCAGACGCCGAACGCCACCGAGCGGTCGCGGCCGGAGTAACTGTGATTCAGCAGCGCGGTGTTGGTGGCGAACATGGCCGCGGCCCCGGCGCCCTGCACGGTGCGGGCGGCGATGAGGAAGCCGGCGTTCGGCGCCAGCGCACAGGCCAGCGAGCTGGCGGCGAACAGGGCCAGGCCGAGCTGGAACAGCCGCCGCCGGCCGAACCGGTCGGCCAGCGAGCCGCAGACCAGCAGCAGAGCGGCCAGCGCGAGGGCGTAGGCGTCCACCACCCACTGCAGCGAATCGAGCTGGGTGTGCAGGTCGCGGGCCATCGGCGGCAGCGCGACGCTGACGATCGTCACGTCGACGAGCAGGATGAAGGTGCCGAGGCAGATGGCGACCAGCGGCCACCACCGGCTCCGGGCCGGGCCAGGAATGACTGGCGCTGAAGGATTCATGATGTTCTCCCGTGGTCTAAATTCATTAACAGGTTGCGTTCTGCACGCCTCTTGCGACCACTCACGAGAAATATTCGGCCGATATCGACACAGGAGAGCGAATCGATGGCGAAATTCAGTGCCTGACGCCCTCGATGTTCAGCTCGTCTACGCCCTGCAGCTCGACGGGCGGGCGCCGTTCAGCCTGATCGGCGAGGTGCTCGGGGTGTCCGATCAGACCATCGCGCGGCGGTACCACCGGCTCCGGTCCGCGGGGCAGTTGCGCGTGCGCGGGCTGGTCGAGCCGGACCTGATCGGCCTGACGTCCTGGCTGATCCGGGTGCAGTGCACGCCGAACGCTGCGGCGGTGGTGGCCGAGGCGCTGGCCCAGCGGCCGGACACGGCCTGGATCAGCCTGACCTCCGGTGGCACCGAGGTCGCCTGCGTGGTCCGGACCCGGACCGGCGACGAAGACAGCCACCTGCTGCTGGACACCCTGCCGCGCAGCCGTGGGGTCACCGGGATCACCGCGCAGTGCGTGCTGCACACCTACTTCGGCGGGGTGCTCAGCCTGATCAACAAGTCCGGCACGCTGACTCAGGACCAGGTAGCAGCGCTCCAGCCCCCGGCCGACCAGGGCGGGATCCGGCCCGCGGCCCCGGGCCGGATCGTCGCCGAGGACACCACCCTGCTGGCCGCGCTGGAGCTGGACGGGCGGACGACGCATCGTGACCTGGCCGCCACCACCGGATGGTCACAGACCACGGTCCGGCGGCGCATCGCCGACCTGCAGGCCACCGGGATGCTCTACTTCGACGTCGATTTCCACCACTCGCTGCTGGACCTCAGCGCCCGGGGCATGGTGTGGCTGACGGTCAGCCCGGACCGGCTCGACGCGGCCGGGGAGGCCATGGCCCGGCATCCGGAGACCGCGTACGTGGCCGCCACCACCGGGAAGGCCAACCTGTACGCCTCGGTGCTGTCGCCCAGCACCGAGGCGCTGTACACCTACCTGACCGCGGACATCGCCCAGCTGCCGGGCCTGCACGAGGTGGAGACGGTCATGGTCATGCGCACGGTGAAGCGCAGCGGCCTGCTCACCCGCCCGTGACCGGGACCAAGCCGCACGGTTGGTCCTGCACGGTACGGCCTGCACTGTCCTAAATGTCAGTCCGGTAAGGCATAATTAAAAATGGTTAAGCCGCCCAGACTTCCGCGGCCACGTCACCTCGCTGCTGACCCCGCTCCGTAGGTTCCTGATGATGACAGGACCGCCGGTCAAGCCCTCTGACAGCAGCCGCTGACCCCACCGTCCGACGCTGCTGGCCGGGAGTCCTGCATGGCCTCGAGTTGTACCCGCTACGGGCTCGTTGACGCCGAACGTGATCGCCGGCACCGGTATGGCGACCGGCCGCCCCCGCGGGTCACGCGCAATCCGCACGTCTCGATCCGGCCGGAGCTGGCGGGCGGGACCGCGACCCTGGTGATCACGGGCGAGCTGGACCTGATCAGCGTGCCCGCGCTGACGTGGTACCTGGAACAGCTGCTGGCCCAGTTGCCGGCCGGGGCGCCCGGCCGGCTGGTCTTCGACCTGACCCGGGTTCCGTTCATCGACGTGGCCACGGCCCGGCTGATCAGCGAGGCGACGCGGACGCGGCCCGCCGCCGGGCCCCCGGTGATCCGCCGGCCCAGTCCGGGAGTCCGGCGCGTGCTCGCGCTCACGGGCTTCGACGCTCTGTGTGTGTTTGAGGAGGAGTAAGTTCGATCCGCTGGGTCTGCGTACGGGGGTACGTGGAAGAGGCGGAGGTGCGCAATGACCGACGAGAACGACCGCCAGTTCGCGACGCTGGCGCAGCAATACCTGGACGACCGGGGGCGACGGCACCCGGAGCTCGCCACCGAGCTGGGCGACCACCGGTTCGACGCATCGCTGCCCGCGCAGTCCGCCGCCGCGCTGGCCGCTGAGCGACGGGCCCTGAACCGCTGGGCCGAGGCCCTGGCCGGGCTGGATACCGCAGCCCTGACGGCCGAGCATCAGGTCGACGCGGCCATGCTGGCCAACGACATCGAACGCCAGATCTTCGAACTGGACGAGCTGCACGAGCAGACCTGGAACCCGCTGCTGGCCAACCCGGGCCGGGCCATCTACCAGCTGCTGGCCCGGGACTTCGCCCCGCTGCCGGAACGGCTGGCCTCGCTCGCGGGCCGGCTGGCCGAGGTGCCGGCCACGCTGACCGCGGCCCGCGACCTGCTCGGCCCGATGCCGCGGGTTCACCTGGAGACGGCGATCGGGCAGTTCAGCGGCACGATCAACCTGATCACCACGGTGCTGGAAGCGGCGCTGGCCGCGGCACCGGACGCCGACCGCCAGGGCCAGGACCTGGCTGGGGCGCGGGAGGCGGCGCTGGCGGCGGTGACCGAGCACCGGGCCTGGCTGGAGACCCGGCTGGAGGAGACCCCAGCCGACGGGTTCGCCGACCCGCGGCTCGGGGCCAAGCGGTTCGCCCGCAAGCTGTCGCTGGCGCTCAACGCACAAGCCGACGCGGACGCCATCCTGGCCCGGGCCCACGCCGACCTGGACCGGGTCAGCCAGGAGATCTCGGCCGTGGCTGCGGACATCGCCGGGACCGCGGGGCCCGGCCGGGACCGGGCGACCGCCGCCGGGGGTGACCCGGTGGTCCGGCAGGTACTCGACCGGCTGGCCGCCGACGCCCCCGACGACCAGACCATCCTGGACTTCGGCCGCCGCGCGCTGACCCAGCAGACCGCGTTCGTGGCCGCACACGAGCTGATCACGCTGTTCGACGACCCGGTCGAGGTCATCGAGATGCCGGAGATCGACCGGGGCGTGGCCGTGGCCTACTGCGACCCGCCCGGGCCGCTGGAGCCCACCCCGATGGCCACGTTCGTCGCGGTCTCCCCCACCCCGGCGGACTGGCCGGCGGAGCGAGTGGCCTCGTTCTACCGCGAGTACAACCGGCACATGGTGCACAACCTGATGGTGCACGAGGCGATGCCCGGCCACTACCTGCAGCTCCAGCACTCGCGGCGGTTCCGCGGGTCGGACACGGCCATCCGGGCCGCGCTGTGGTCCGGCTCGTTCGTGGAGGGCTGGGCGGTGTACGCCGAACAGCTCATGGCCGACCACGGCTACCCGGCCGAGGGTGACCCGCGCGCGGTCCGGATGCAGCAGCTGAAGATGCAGCTGCGCATGATCATCAACGCCATCCTGGACGCCCGGGTGCACAGCTACGGCATGACCGAGGCCGAGGCCATGGCCCTGATGACCGGCCGAGGCTATCAGGAGGAAGGCGAAGCGTCGGGCAAGTGGCGGCGGGCCCTGCTGACCTCAGCCCAGCTGTCCACCTACTACGTCGGCTACACCGAAGTCTCCGACCTGGCCGCCGAACTCCGCGCGGCCCAGCCCAGCCTCACGGAGCGCGACCTCCACGACCAGATGCTGGCCCACGGCTCCCCGCCGGTGCGGCTGCTCCGCTCGCTGGTGAGTTAACCGAAGGCGTCTCCTTCGCGCTTTATCAATCCGATCGACGATTCCGTCCGTAGTAACGGGCAAAGCAGAGCCTCGTTACCTCAGGGGAATGATGATCTCAGCACCGGCGGCCAGATCCGCTTCCGCACGTAGCCAGTGGCTTCAGGTGCGCCTGGACGACGGCGTGCCATCCTATCTGCGGTCGCTGCTGCGGCAGGTGGAACCGTTCCCCGCGGCGGTCCGGGACGGGCGCGGCCAGATCCTGGCCTGCAACCGCAGTTACGACGGGCTGTTCGGGCTGGCGTGGGTGCCACCGGCCGGCCGCAACGTGTACCTGCTCCACCCCTGGCCTACGGCGCAGCGTTTCCCGCACCCCGTGCTCGGCCCGCTCTGGCTGGCCCCCTACCAGCTCTGGTCCGAGCCGAAGCCGGACGGACTGGCCGTCGTGGGTTTTACTCCCGTCGACATCGCTACAGCGGCCAAGCTCCCCGGGCTGTGCCGGGCGAACGCGGTTTCAGTGGAGCACCTGCAGGGATAATCCCGGCAGCTCGGATATCCCGGCAACCGCTCCAGTGGAGGCCGCCACTTGAGAAGCCCGCTGCGGTTGGGCGGGCGGGGGGACGGGAAGAACCGGTCTGGGGCCACGGGGGCCTGGTGCGGGTGCGGAGGCACGGATGGCTCTGATGTTCCTCAGCGGCGACGGGATGGCGGGGGGATCCGCCCACCACGCGATCGAGGGGGCGCCGCTGGTCGGGGAACGGCGGACCGCGCCCATCTACCGGTTCTACTCGGTGCGCGACCAGTTCCCCGGGCTGTATCCGGCCGCCGACGGGGACGGCCAGCCCATCCTGGGCGAGCTGTACGACGTAGAGATGAAGCCGCTGCGCGCGCTGCTGGACACCGAGCCACCGGAGCTGGAGCTGACCGTCATCGAGCTGGACGAGGGGGAACTGTCGTTCGCCATGGTGCTCCGGACGGGCGAGCACGAGCACGGCGGGCACAAGGACATCTCGGCCTACGGCAGCTGGCGGGCCTACCGGGCCAGCATGCCGCCGCCCCCGGAGGCCGACACCGAGGCGGACGCCGGGGCCGACCCCGAGGCCGCTGGTACGGCCGCCTGAGCGCCCCGGATCCAGACCCCGGCCACGTCGGCCGGGGTGGCCAGGGCGAACACCCGGGCCAGCGCGTCAGTGGGACTGACGGCGTGGGCCAGGTTGACCGCCAGCGGGCTGCCGTCGGCCGGGCGCAGCCACACCGCGTCGAAGTCCTTGCCGATGCCGAAGTCACCGACCTGGCCGTCCAGACCCAGGGCCTGGGCCCCGGCCCGGGTGGCCAGGTAGAGCAGGTGCACCGGGGTCAGGCTCATCCCGTCCGGCCCCAGCAACTGCTGGACGAAGTAGGCCTGGAGCGCCTCCTTGGGCAGGAACAGGCCCACGCCCGCGCCCACGTCCGAACCCAGGGCGACGTGAACGCCGTGGTCGACGTGCCGGCGCAGCGGGAACAGCCCGCTGCCCAGCGCGCAGTTGCTGGTCGCGCAGTGCGAGATCGACGCGCCGTGCTCGGCCAGCATGGACAGCTCGGCGTCGTCGGGGTGGACGTTGTGCGCGAACACGCTCCGCTCGGTGACCAGACCGTGCCGACGGTAGGTGTCCAGGTAGTGCTGCGCGGCCGGGAACAGGCCGGCGACCTGGGCGATCTCGGCCACGTTCTCGTTGATGTGCGAGGTGAACCAGACACCTTTGGCCAGTAGCTGGGCGCAGACGTCGAGCATCTCGTCCGACGCCGACAGCGAGAACCGCGGGGTGACCGCGTAGCGCAGCCGGCCATGGTCGTGCCAGCGGCTGATCAGCTCGGTGCTGCCGGCCAGCGCGGACTCGGGGGTGTTGAGCAGATCCGGGCGCAGGATCCGGTCGCTGAGCACCAGGCCGGAGGTGAGGTTCAGGCCGCGCCGGTCGGCCGCGGTGAACAGCTCGTCCATGGCCCCAGGGAAGTGCGACCCGAAGACCAGGGCGCTGGTCGTGCCCGAGCCGATCAGGCCGTCGAGGAACTCCGCCGCCACCGCGCGGGCGTAGGCCCGGTCGGCCAGCCTGGCCTCCTCCGGCAGCGCGCGCTGCTCCAGCCAGTCCAGCAGCGGCAGGCCCAGGCCGCCGATGACGCGCATCTGCGGGTAGTGCACGTGGGTGTCGACGAAGCCGGGCAGCAGCAGCCCGCCGTCCAGCCGGGTCACCGGCTCGCCGGGGTGCGCCCGCCGGATCACCGCCAGCGGGCCACGGGCCGCGATGATCCCGTCCCGGACCAGCAGCGCGCCGTCGTCGTCGGCCTCCAGGGCTCCGTCCGGGTCACCCGCGAACGGGTCACCCGGTACGTCGATGATCGAGCCGGCGTAGATGGTCACGGGTGGGCCGCCACCGCCGCAGGCTGGGTGAGCGCGGGCAGCAGGGCCGCGGCCGCCGCCACCGCGATCACGGCCGGTTCCTTGCCCGTGATGCCAGGCTGCCCGATCGGGCAGGTGATCCGGGCGATGGTCTCCGGCGCGTGGCCCTGGCCGGCCAGCTGGGCCTGGAACCGGCCCCACTTGGCGCTGGAGCCGATCAGCCCGATGCTGCCCAGCGGCGGGGAAAGCCGCAGCGCGGCGTCGCACAGGGCGAAGTCCTCGGCGTGGTCGTGGGTCATGATCAGCACGTGCGCCCCGGGTGGCAGTTGCTCCAGCACCTGCTCGCCCAGCAGCGTGTGGTGGACATGCACGTCGGCGCGGCCGTCGATGATGTCGGCCAGCCGGACCCGGTCCAGCTGCTCGGCCCGCGAATCGGCCAGCCGGAGCTGGACCGGCAGCCGGGACAGGATGCGGGCCAGCTCGTAGCCGACGTGACCCAGGCCGAACAGGGCCACCACCGGGCGGGCCGGGAGCGGCTCCAGCAGCAGCCGGACCACACCCCCGCAGCACTGGCGGCCGTGCTCGGTCCTGGTGTGCGGGCTGAGCCTGGTCTCGCGGAACTCCGGCACGGTGGCCCCGGACGCGATCAGCTCCCGGGCCCGGGCCACGGCCGACGCCTCCAGGTTGCCGCCGCCCACGCTGCCCCAGATCTGGTCGTGGCTCACCACCATCTTGGCCCCGGGCTCCCGGGGCGCGTGGCCGCGGACCTCGGCCACGGTGACCAGCACGCCGGACCGGCCCTCGTGCCGGAGGTGCTGAACGGCGTCCAGCCAGTCCATCTCACACCCCCACGTGGATCGCGGGCGGCCGGGTCGCCCCGGTCGCGGCCCGGGCGGCCTCGATGGCCCAGTAGACCGCTTCCGGCGTGGACGGGCAGGCCAGCTCGACCTCGTAGCCGGGCGGGCCGAACGCGCCGGCCGCCTGGCGCAGCGCCTCGCGCACGCTGAACGCCTCCATCAGCGGCGGCTCCCCCACCGCCTTCGATCCGTAGACCACGCCGGACTCGGTGGCCCGCTGGAACAGGTGCACGTTGAACTGTTCCGGCAGCTCGGAGAAGCTGGGGATCTTGTAGGTGCTGGCGGCCTGGGTGGCCAGCCGGCCCCGGTGCGGGCCGTCGGTCTCGTCCCAGCGCAGCTCCTCCAGGGTCAGCCAGCCCACGCCCTGCACGAAGCCGCCCTCGATCTGGCCCAGGTCGATCAGCGGCGACAGGCTGTCCCCCACGTCGTGCACGATGTCGGCCCGGAGCACCCGGTAGGCGCCGGTGAACCCGTCCACCTCGACCTCGGACGCGGCCGCGCCGTAGGCGAAGTACTTGAACGGCTCGCCCTGCATCCGCGTGGAGTCCCAGTGCAGGCCCTCGGTGCGGTAGAAGCCGGCCGCCCAGAGCTGGACCCGCTGGAAGTAGGCGTCGTGGACCAGGTCGGCCCAGGCCAGCCGCCGGTCACCGAACCCGATGCCGGTGACCACGCCCGCGGCGAAGCGCACGTCGGCCGGGTGCACGCCGAGCTGGCCCGCGGCCACCGCGGCCAGCCGCTCGCGGATCTGCTCGCAGGCGTCCTTGACCGCGCCGCCGTTGAGGTCGGTCCCGGAGCTGGCCGCGGTGGCCGAGGTGTTCGGGACCTTGTCGGTGCGGGTGGGGGCCAGCCGGATCAGGTTCATCGGCACGCCCAGCGCGGTCGCCGCGACCTGGATCATCTTGGTGTGCAGGCCCTGGCCCATCTCGGTGCCGCCGTGGTTGATCAGCACCGAGCCGTCCTTGTACACGTGCACCAGCGCGCCGGCCTGGTTGAACGCGGTGAGGTTGAACGAGATCCCGAACTTGACCGGGGTGATGGCCAGGCCGCGCTTGGTGTCCGGGTGTGACGTGTTGAACGCGGTCACCGCGGCCTGGCGGCGGGCGAAGTCACTGCGGTCGGTCAGCGTGGACCAGATGGCTTCGAGCCGTTCGGCGTGCCGCACCGGCTGCCCGTACGGGGTGGCCTGGCCGGGGGCGTAGAAGTTCCGCCGCCGCAGTTCGTCCGGGGCCACGCCCAGCCGCGGGGCGCAGCGGCCCAGGATGTCCTCGATGACGATCATGCCCTGCGGGCCGCCGAAGCCACGGAACGCGGTGTTGGAGGCGCGGTTGGTCTTGGCCACCCGGCCGTGGACCTCGACGTCGGGGATCCAGTAGGCGTTGTCGATGTGGCACAGGGCCCGGGCCAGCACCGGCTCGGACAGGTCCAGGCTCCAGCCGCCGTTGCTGGTCAGCGTGGCCCGCAGCGCGCACAGCCGCAGGTGCTGGTCGAAGCCGACCTCCCAGGTGGCGTAGAACGGGTGCCGCTTGCCGGTCAGCTGAATGTCCTGGTTCCGGTTGAGGCGCAGGCTCACCGGGCGGCCGGTGAGGGTGGCGCCGAGGGCGGCCACCGCGGCCAGCCCGTGCGGCTGGAACTCCTTGCCGCCGAACCCGCCGCCCATGCGCAGGCACTGCACGGTGACGTTATGGGCGGCCAGGCCCAGCACGTGGGCCACGATGTCCTGGGTCTCGGACGGGTGCTGGGTGCTGGACTGGACGAAGATCTGCCCGTTCTCGTCCACCTGGGCCAGCGCGGCCTGGGTCTCCAGGTAGAAGTGCTCCTGGCCGCCGACTTCCAGCTGGCCCGAGAACCGGTGCGCGGCCCGGTCCAGCCCGGCGGCCGCGTCGCCCCGGCTGACCGTCCGCGGCTCCCCCTGGTAGCTGCCGGCCGCGATCGCGTCGTGCACGCTGACCAGCGCGGGCAGCGGCTCGTACTCGGCGGTGACCGCGGCCGCGCCCTGCCGGGCCGCCTCCAGCGTCTCGCCCAGCACCCAGGCCACGGCGTGGCCGTAGAACATGACCTCGGCCGGGAACAGCGGCTCGTCGTGCTTCTCCCCGGCGTCGTTCAGCCCGGGCACGTCGGCGGCGGTCAGCACCCGGACCACGCCGGGCACGGCGGCGGCCCGCGCGGTGCCCAGCGCGACCAGCCGGGCGTGCGCGTGCGGCGCCGTGACCGGCCAGGCGTGCAGCAGGCCGAACGTCCGGCCGACCAGGTCCTGGGTGTAGAGGGCGGTGCCGGTGACGTGCAGGTCGGCGCTCTCGTGCGGCACGTCCAGGCCGACCGCGGCCTGGGCCGGCCGGTCGGCCAGCGGCCCGAAACCCTGACTCATGTGAGCACCTCCGCGTGCTCGGCGTAGAACTTCAGCAGCGAGGTGCGCAGCATCGCGCTGCGGTAGCTGGCGCTGGCCCGGTGGTCGCTCAGCGGGGTGGCCGCCTCGGCCATCCGGCCCGCCGCCGCGGCCACGGTCTCGCGGGTCCACGGCCGCCCGGTCAGCGCCTCCTCCGCGGCCTGGGCCCGGATCGGGGTGGCCGCCACCCCGCCCAGCCCGATCTGGATCGAGCCGACCGAACCGTCCGGGCCGAGCCGGAGCGCGTAGGCCACGGCCACGCTGGAGATGTCGTCGAACCGGCGTTTGGCGATCTTGTGGAACCCGGTCACCGGGGCCAGCGGGCGCGGGATGCGGACGGTCCTGATCAGCTCGCCGGGGCGCCGGGCGGTCTCCCGGTAACCGGTGAAGTAACCGGCCAGCGGGACCTCACGGTCCCCGGCGGCCGAGGCCAGCACGAGCGAGGCGCCCAGGGCGAGCAGGACCGGCGGGGTGTCGCCGATCGGGGAGGCGGTGCCGAGGTTGCCGCCCAGGGTGGCCCCGTTGCGGATCAGCCGGGAGGCGAACTGGGGGAACAGCGCGTCCAGCAGCGGAACCTGGCCGCCCAGCCGGGCCTCGATCTCGGACAGGCTGAGGGCGGCGCCGATATCGAACCCGTCGGGGCGGACCGCGAACTCCCGCAGCTCGGGGAGCCGGTCGATGCCGATGGTGAGGGCCGCCCGGCGGTGCCGGATGTTCAGCTCGACGCCCCAGTCGGTGCTGCCCGCCACCAGCTGCGCGTCCGGGTGCTCGGCCAGCAGGCCGAGCGCCTCGGCCAGGTCGGCCGGGCGGACGTAGCGGCCCTGGTCGCTGGTCACGCTGGTCGGCGCGGGCGGCGGGGCCGGGCCGGTCTGGCGGGCCAGCAGCGGGTCGGCCGGGTCCGGTGGGCCGAGGGCGTAGGCGGCGTCCCGGATGGGCCGGTAGCCGGTGCAGCGGCACAGGTTGCCGCTGAGCGAGTGCAGATCGAACCCGTTCGGCCCGTGCTCGTGGTCGCTGGGCTTGGAGTGCCCGTTGGAG
This sequence comes from uncultured Actinomycetes bacterium, assembly GCA_963833835.1. Taxonomy (GTDB): domain Bacteria; phylum Actinomycetota; class Actinomycetes; order Streptosporangiales; family Streptosporangiaceae; genus Bog-532. The sequence continues at coordinate 140,194 of CAWHZI010000016.1, read as the reverse complement.
CTGCCGTTGCCGTTGTGGCTAGCGGGGAGGCGGCCCGGGCGGTAGTACTCGGCGGCCATGGCGCAGATGAAACCCGGGGTGCAGTAGCCGCACTGGGAGCCGCCGCGCCGGGCCATCTCCTGCTGCACGGGGTGCAGGTCCCCGGGCTGGCCCAGGCCCTCGGCCGTCACCACTTCCTGCTGGTCGAACCCGGCCGCCGGGACCAGGCAGGCGTTGATCGCCACCCAGCGGGTACCGCCCGCGCCGTCGTCCCGGGCCACCAGCACCGCGCAGGCCCCGCACTCGCCCTCGGCGCAGCCTTCCTTGGCCCCGGTCAGGCCGCTCCCCCGCAGCCATTCGAGCAGCGTGACGTGCCCGCCGACCTCCCTGAGGTCGCGGGACCGGCCGTTGACCACCACTGCCGGGCTCACGCACACGCTCCTGCCTGCGACGGCGTACTTTCCCTGCTATTGACGATAGCGCGGTCATGTCTCAGCCAGGTCAGCTCAGAACCCGGGGATGGCCTGCCAGGCCCGGCCGGCGTCGGGGGCGTCGTCGCGCAGCACCGTACCCTCGATCAGCCCGTAGGGGCGGTCGGCGGCGTAGTAGACCTCGCGCTCGTTGGGCAGCCCGAACGGGCTCAGGTCGACCAGGAAGTGGTGCTTGTTCGGCATCGACATCCGGATCTCGGCCACCTCCGGGTGGGCCTTCAGCACCTCCTCGCCCATCGTGTACAGGGTCTGCTGCAGGGCCAGGCTGTGCTTGACCGCGAACGCCTCCAGCAGGATGCGCCGCACGTCGGTGTAGCTGGCGTCCCAGTCCAGGCCGAGACCGGCGTAGCGCCAGCGGGCGGTGACCGCGGTGGCCAGGATGCGGTCCCGGTCCTCGGGCAGCGTGGTGTACCGGTCGCGCGGGAAGCCGGTGAACTCCGACCCGGTCGACTTCAGCACGGTCAGATCGGTCAGGCCGGACACCACCCAGGCCTGCGGGCCGTCCACGGTGACCACGGTGGTCCGGGTGCCGCCACCGGCCCGGGAGAAGCTGTGCGGGTGGTCGGCGCCGTCGACCGCGATCCGGTCCCAGGCGTACTCCTCGATGCTGACCTTGGCCCCGCTGACCCAGTCGAAGCTGTCGGTGAAGTGCCGCCCCAGGCGCAGCGCGAACTCCTCGAGCTGGCCCACTCCGTACTGCTGGGCCAGGGCGTAGACGGTGTTCTTCTGGGTGTCGGTGGCGACGATGTGGGAGTTGTCGCCGTCGGTGTGGGCGGCGGCGAAGTCGCCGCGCAGCGCGGTCGACACGTTGAGGTCCCTGATCTGGTGCCGGTCACCGTCGCGGGCGACGTGCACCAGGCGGACCTCCGCCTTGCCGTACTGGTTGGTGCCGAAGGTGATGGCCATGGCTGATTTTTTCCTTTTAATGGGCGGTGATACGGAACTGAGTGCGCAGCGATGGCGGCAGCCCGGCCAGGCTGGGGCCGCCGGCCGCGCGCTGGTCCGCCTCGGCGGCGGGCAGGCCGGCGTCCCGCAGCACGGCGGCGAACTGGGCCCGGGGCAGCACATGCAGGAACCGGCTGGCCAGCGACTCCCACGCGGCCGGGGTCGGGGCGCCCCAGACGCGCAGCCGGGCCAGGCCGCCATCGGGGTAGACGTCGAGCCGGGCCTGCTCGGCCACGGGGGCACCGGGGACCGCGAACCGGTGCCGGGTGTCGGGCTGCAGCGCGGTGCGGGGTACCAGGTCCCCGCGGTCGCCGCGCAGCGACGCCCAGCCGGGGGCGTTGCCGACGAAGCAGGACGTGTCCAGCTCCACCACCTCGACCGTGCCGGCGCAGGCCAGCTGGACCGCGACCCAGTCGTGGCCGTCGTCGCGCCGCCGTGAGGTCTCCCAGCCGTCCCCCATGACCCGGGCCAGCCCCGGCATGACCAGGTTGGTGGCCGAGTTGTAGAAGCTGTTGCTGGAGTCGGTGACCAGCGCGCCGTTCTCCAGTGCGGCCAGGTCGATCACCCCCGGCAGTAGCCGGGGGTCGGGCACCGGCTCGCCGAAGATCCGCAGCCGGGCCACGCCACCGTCCGGGTAGATGGTCAGCCGGACGTGGGTGAACCGCTGTTTGACGGTGACGGCGAACTCGTTCCGGTGGTCCCCCTGGACCGAGGTCTGCGGGACCAGCGTGACCCACTCGGCCACGGCCAGCTCAGCGGCACCCGGGTAGCCCTCGGCGCCGCACGCCTCCACCGACACCTCGGGCGGATAGTTGCCGGTGAACCAGGAGGTGTCGACCACCACCCGGCGGACCACCCCGCCACAGCCGAGCCGGACGACGGCGTGGTCGTGGCCGGGCTCGCGCCGCCGCCGGGTCTCCCAGCCGTCCATGATCTGGCCCTTGGGGCCGAAGGTGTGCGGCTGGAACACCGGGTCGCCCGGCCGGATCAGGTTCTCCCGGGCGGCAAACAGCTCGTCGTTGGCGTAGACGACGCTGCCGCCGAGGTCCCGGCCGGCCAGGTCGGGCCACTGCTGCTTGAGCTCGCTGTTCATGATTCCGCCCTGCTGAGCAGGCGACCGGACGGGCCGCCGGTGGTGGGGACGCCGCGCAGCCAGGTGCGGCGGACGACGCCGGTCAGCCGTTGCCCGTGGTAGGCGGACACCGGGTTGCGGTGGGCCAGGGCCGCGGCATCCACGACGAAGCTGTCGTCGGGGGCGAACACGCACAGGTCGGCGTCCCGGCCGGGGGCCAGGGCACCCTTGCGGGCCAGCCCGGCCAGCGCGGCCGGGCGGGCGGCCATCCAGGTCACCACGTCGGTGAGCGGCACGCCGCGGGACCGGGCCGCCGTCCACACCGCGGGCAGGCCGAGCTGCAGGGAGGCGATGCCGCCCCAGGCCGCGGCGAAGTCGCCGGTGTCCGGGTGCTTCAGGTCCGCGGTGCAGGGTGAGTGGTCGGACACCACGCAGTCGATCTCCCCGGCCCGCAGTCCCTGCCACAACGCGTCCCGGTTGGCGGCGTCCCGGATCGGCGGGCAGCACTTGAACTGGGTCGCGCCGTCCGGGATGTCGGCCGCGGCGAAGCTCAGGTAGTGCGGGCAGGTCTCGGCGGTGACCCGGGTCCCGCGGCGGCGGGCCGCGGTCAGGGCGGGCAGCGCCGCCGCGCTGGACAGGTGCAGCACGTGCACCCGGGCGCCGGTCCGCCCGGCCAGGTCCAGCACCGTGCCGATGGCGCGCTGCTCGGCCGCGGGCGGCCGCGACCGCAGGAAGCCCTGGTAGTCCCGGCCCGGTGGCACGCCGGTGATCTCGTGGGCGTCCTCGGCGTGCACGATCAGCAGGCCGCCGAAGGCGGCGATCTCCCGCATGGCCCGCTCCAGCCCGGCCTCGTCCAGCGGCGGGAACTCGTCCACGCCGCTGGGCAGCAGGAAGCACTTGAACCCGAACACGCCCGCCTCGTGCAGCGGGCGCAGCTCGGCCGCGTTACCGGGGATGGCGCCGCCCCAGAACCCGGTGTCGACGTGGACCCGGCCCCGGGCCGCCTTCTGCTTGACCTCCAGCGCGGCCACGTCGCAGGTGGGCGGGATGCTGTTCAGCGGCATGTCGATGATCGTGGTCACGCCGCCGGCCGCGGCCGCCCGGGTGGCGCTGGCGAAGCCTTCCCACTCGGTCCGGCCCGGCTCGTTCACGTGCACGTGGCTGTCGACCAGGCCGGGCAGCAGCACCTCGTCCGCGGCCAGCTCGACGACCTCGGCCGCATCGGCGGGGGTGTCGTGCTCCCCGACGGCGGCGATGCGCCCGTCGCGGACCGCGATCGTGGCCGGCCGCAGCGCGCCGTCGACGACGGCACGCCGGGCCCGGATCAGCAGGTCGAACGTCATGGGCGGCTCCATGAGGCCAGTTGATCACGGGCGATCCGCTCCAGCAGCGCGGCGGCCCCGGCCATGCTGCGGGCCAGATCCGGTTCCAGGCCGCTGAGCGGGTGGATCGCGGTGATCCCGGCCGCGCGGGCCTGCTCCGAGGTCAGCGTGCTGCGCCCGGCGACCGCGACGACCGGGATCCCGCGCGCCGCGGCGGCCCGGGCCACCCCGACCGGCGCCTTGCCCGCCAGGCTCTGGGTGTCCAGCGATCCTTCGCCGGTGACGACCAGGTCGGCGCCGTCCAGCGCCGCGTCGAAGCCGACCAGGTCCAGGATCATGTCGATGCCGGAGCGCTGCTGGGCCCCGAGCACGGCCAGCGCCGCGAATCCCACTCCGCCGGCCGCCCCGGCGCCGGGCGCCTGCGACCAGTCATGGCCGGTGGCCCCGGCCACCAGGCCGGCCCAGCGGCGCAGGGCATCGTCCAGCCGGGCGACCTGCTCCGGGGTGGCGCCCTTCTGCGGGCCGAAGACCGCCGCCGCGCCGTCCGGGCCGGTCAGCGGGTTCTGGACGTCGACCGCGAGCGTGACCTGCGCCGCGCCCGCCGCCGGGTCCAGCCCAGGCAGGTCCAGCCCAGACGGGACTAGCCCAGACCCGACTAGCGCAGTCAGGTCCAGCCCGGTCGCGGCACCGAGTGCCCCGCCACCCCGGCCGAGCGGCTCACCCCGCGCGCCGAGCACCCGGGCGCCCAGGGCCTGGAGCATCCCGGCCCCGCCGTCGGTGCTGGCGCTCCCGCCCAGGGCGAGCACGAGTTCCCGCGCGCCCGCGGCCAGCGCGGCCCGCATGACCTCGCCGACGCCGTAGCTGGACGAGACGAGCGGCTCCAGCCGACCGCCGGGCAGCCGCTCCAGCCCGCAGACGGTGGCCAGCTCGACCAGGGCCAGGTCATCGCGGCGGGCGTAGCCGGTGCTGACCGGCTGGCCGGTGGGACCGGTCGCGGTGACCGGCACCCGGGCGAAGCCGGCCGCCACGGCGGCGTCCACGGTGCCGTCGCCGCCGTCCGCCACCGGGATGGTGATCAGCTCGGCCTGAGCGCCGGCCCGGTCGAGGGCGTCCCGCAACCCCGCCGCCAGGGCCGCCGCCACCTCGGCGGCGGGCAGTGACCCCTTGAACTTGTCCGGGGCGATCACGATCCGCATGCCCCTAGTCCAGCACGACCACGGCGGTGGAGGTCAGGCCGGCCGGTGGGCCGGCCCGGCCCGGCGGGCGCGGGGCAGCCAGGCCAGGCTGGCCTCGGTGCTGGTGGTGGGCTGGTACTCCAGGCTGACCCAGCCCCGGTAGCCGCGGTCTTCCAGGTCCTGGAGGTGACGGCCCAGGCCGAGCCGGCCGCTGCCGGGCTCGCCCCGGCCCGGCGCGTCGGCGATCTGCACGTGGCCTATGTCGCCGGCGTGCGCGGCGACGGCGGCGTCCAGGTCGTCGCCGTTGCTGGCCAGGTGGTAGAGGTCGCACAGGAAGGCCACGTTGGCCGGGCCGGCCGCCCGGGCCCGCCGGACCACGGCCATCGCGTCGGCCGCGGTCCGCAGCGGGTACGGCTTGGGCCCGCTGAGCGGCTCGATGAACACGGTGGCGCCGATGCCGCGGGCCGCCCGCGCGGCCAGCGCGATGTTCTCGGTGGCCAGCTCGTCCTGGGCCGCGGCCGGGACCCCGTCCACCCGGTTGCCGTACGGCGCGTTGAAACCACGCACGCCGAGTCTCTGGCCGATGCCCACCGCCACGTCGATGTTGTCGCGGAACTGCCCGCTCCGGGCCGGGATCGAGACCACCCCGGCGTCCGGCCCGTGCAGGTCACCGGCGAAGAAGTTCAGCGCCACCGAGGGCGACGCCGGCGTCCTGGATCGCCGCGACGAAGGCGTCGACGTCCCGGTCGGGCGGCACCGGTTCGGGCCACGGCCACCAGCACTCGATCGCGGTGAAGCCCGCGGCGGCGGCCGCGGCCGGGCGCCGCAGCAGCGGTTCCTCGGTGAACAGCAGGGAACAGTTGGCCAGGTAAGGCAGCGAGTGCCCGGCCAGCTGATCTTCGGTACCGTGGGCAGAATTCGCGGCCATGGCAACACATTGTGCCCACGTTGCCGGACGCACCGGGTTGGCGGGGATGAGCGGAGTGGAAGGTGTGGGAGTAGCCGGGTTCAACGCGCGGCCGGCGGAGGAGGCCCGGGCGGCGTTGCTGGGGTGCTGCCGGGCGGAGCGCTGGGCGGCTCAGGTGACGCAGGGCCGGCCGTACTCTTCGCTGGGTGCGCTGCAGGCGCGGGCGGCTGCGGTGCTGACCGACGAGGACGTGACCGAGGCGCTGGCTGGCCACCCGCGGATCGGGCAGGCCCCGGCGGCCACGCACAGTTCGGCGTCCCGGTCCGAGCAGTCCGGCGTGGCCGGCGCCGATCAGGCCGTCCGGGCCGAGCTGGCCGCGGGCAACCAGGCCTACGAGGCCCGGTTCGGGCACATCTACCTGGTCTGCGCGGCCGGGCGGAGCGCCGCCGAACTGCTCGCCATCCTGCAGGCCCGGCTGGCCAACGACCCGCAGACCGAGCGGCAGGTCATGCGGGGCGAGCTGATCAAGATCAACGACTTGCGGCTGGCCCAGCTGATCGGGACGGAGGCCCCATGAGCACGGTGACCACGCACGTGCTGGACACGGCGCTGGGGCGCCCCGCGGCCGGGGTGACGGTACGCCTGGAGCGCCCGGGCGAGGCAGCTCCGCTCGCCTCGGGCACGACCGACGCCGACGGCCGGATCGGCGCCCTGGGGCCGGACGGCTTGCCCCCCGGGGTGTACCGGATCGTGTTCGGCACCGGGGCCTACTTCGCCCGGGACGGGCGCCGCACCTTCTACCCCGAGGTCACGGTGACGTTCGAGGTCGAGGACGGCGGTGGCCACTACCACGTCCCGCTGACCCTCAGCCCGTTCGCCTACTCCACCTATCGCGGCAGCTAGGCCGGGGCCGGGCGCAAGCGGCGGCGGCGCAGGACCGAACGAACCAGGGTTGCGAACAAAGAGGTGAAGAGCCAGGGGATCCCGGCCCACGGCGTCCACCAGACCAGAGCCAGCGTCAGGACCCAGTAACCAGTGGTGATCCAGGAGACGAGCACTTCGGCTCGGTATTCTTCCCGGTCCGCCCCTTCGATCAGCACGCCGTCCCGCAGCCCTTCGGCCTGAATGCGCGTCCGGCAGAACAGCACCGCCGCGACCACCACGCCGTAGAGCAGCGCCGCCATCGGGTTGTCGGCGTAGTGCCCATAGGTGCTGGACGCGTAGGGCAGGAACGCGGCGAACAGCAGCAGCGGGAAGTGCCAGCCCACCATGCGCGGCGTCACCCGGCTGAACTGATCGAACATCCGGTGGTGCTGCCGCCACACGATCCACAGGATGAGGAACGTCAGGAAGTAGGCGTAGAAGGCATCCCACTGCCCGCCAAGGAAGTGGGCGAGGTTGTCGAACGCCTTGGCCTTAGAGATGCCGTGCCCGACCGAGAAAGCCGCCTCCTCCGGCCGCGGGATCTCGATGACCAGCAGGGTCATGGCGATGGCGAAGATCGCATCGGTGAAGAAGCTGATCCGCTCCGGGGTCTGGCCGGGCGGTTTGCGCTCGGCCGTCATGCGACGGCCCGCCCGAGCAGGGCCGAGAGCAGGGAGTCCGGGGTGGCGCCCTGGTGCAGCAGCAGGTCAGCGGCCACCGGCTGGGGGCCCTGGGCCTCGATGCGGGCGCCTTCGCCCTGGTCGGCGCGGTCGTAGACGAGGCGGGCGCAGATGTCGCGGTAGAGACGGGCCACCCCGGCCGCCGTGGCCGGGAGGTTGATCGCGGCCAGCAGGGCGGCGCGGGCCTGGCCCCGGCGGCGCTCGGCCTCGTCGGTGAACGGGACCCCCGCCACCACCGGGGAGACGGCCACCACCCGGTCCCGGCGTTGCTCCAGGGCGTGGGTCACGCCGGGCAGCCCCAGGATGGGCAGCATGCTGGCCACCGGGTTGCTCGGCCCTAGCACGATCAGGTCGGCGGATTCGATGGCGGCCAGCACGCCGGGGGCCGGCTGGGCGGCGCCGATGCCGTCGAAGCGGACGCCGCGGACGCCCGGGGCGGCCTGCTCGCGGAGCAGGTACTCCTCGTAGGGCAGGAGCCGGCCGTCGGTGGTGGTGATCATCGTGGTGACGTCGTGGTCGGTCATCGGGAGCACCCGGGACCGGACGCCGAGGGCGGCGGCCAGCCGGGCCGTCACCTCGGTCAGCGTGCCGCCGTCGCCGAGCAGGCCGGTGCGGTACAGGTGCGTGGCCAGGTCCAGGTCGCCCAGGCTGAACCAGCTCTCGCCGCCCAGGTCACGCAGCGCCGACAGGCAGCGGAACGACTCGTCCCGCAGGCCCCAGCCGCGTTCGGAGTCCTGGCGGCCGGACAGCGCGTACAGCGTGGTGTCGAGGTCCGGGCAGATGCGCAGCCCGTGCAGGCGCAGGTCGCCGGCGGTACTGACGATCAGGGTCAGGCTGGACGGGCCGGTCGCCCGGGCCAGCACCCGCCAGAGCCGGGCCGAGCCGATGCCGCCGCCCAGGCCGACGATCCCGGCCACGTTAGTGTCCGTCCAATCTGGGCCTGCCCAATCCGGGTCCGTCCAATTCGGGTGCCCTCCGGGGGAACCATTGCGCGGCTCATCATAGATTGCGGCTTCTCTTGCCGGTGCCCGGCCTGCGGAGAGACGATCAACAAGGCAACGAGGCCGACCCGTGGGGGGATGCGGGCATGACGGACAGCGCACCGCGGCACATCCTGGTCGTCGACGACGACAACCGGGTGCGCACGCTGCTGTCCTGGCAGCTGGAGGCGGAGGGGTTCGCGGTGCGATGTGCCGCCGACGGAGCCGAAGCCCTGGACCACATCGGCCGCGATCGTCCCGACCTGGTCATCCTCGACCTTTCGCTGCCGGGTGTGGGTGGCCTCGACGTGCTGCGCTCGGTCCGCCAGCACGAACCGGCCGGGACCACGCCGCTGCCGGTGATCATCCTGTCGGGCCGCAGCGGGGAGACCGACCGCATCGTGGGGCTGGACTTCGGCGCCGACGACTACCTGATCAAGCCGTTCTCGCCCGGTGAGCTGGCCGCCCGGGTGCGGTCCGTGCTCCGCCGGGCCCGGCCACCGGCCGTCCAGCCGGACGGGTCGGGGGGCTTCGGGCCGGGGCCGGCCAGCACGGCGGCGGGCCTCCGGATCGACGAGGCGGCCCGGGAGGTGTTCGCCCGCGGCCGGCCGGTCGACCTCACCGCCCGCGAGTACGACCTGCTCGCCTTTCTGGCCCGTCATCCCCGTCAGGTGTTCACCCGGGCCCAGCTGTTGCGTTCGGTGTGGGACAGCGAGGCCGCCTGGCAGAGCGAGGCCACGGTGACCGAACACGTCCACCGGCTGCGGGTCAAGCTGGAGGACGATCCGGCCCGGCCGCACTGGCTGCACACGGTCCGCGGGGTCGGCTACCGGATGGACGCCTGACGTGACGGCCGACACCGTGGGCCACGCCAGCGACCTGAGCCATGCCGACAGCCTGCGGCTGCTGCACCGCCAGACCACGGTGCTGGAGCTGCTGGCGGCCGGCGCCCCGCTGACCGACGTGCTGACCAGCGTGGTCGTCGCGCTGGAGGAGCTGATAGCCGGGGCCCGGTGCTCGATCCTGCTGCTGGATGCCGGCACGGCCACGCTGCGGCACGGGGCAGCTCCTACGCTGCCCGCCAGCTACTCCCGGGCCATCGACGGCATGAGCATCGGGCCGGACGCCGGGTCCTGCGGCACCGCCGCCTTCCTCGGCGTCCCGGTCATCGCCGAGGACATCGCGGCCGACCCGCGATGGGAACGGTACCGTGACACCGCGATGCCGCACGGGCTGCGGGCCTGCTGGTCCAGCCCGATCCGCGGCCAGGCCGGCTGCATGGGCACGTTCGCCGTCTACCACGACCATGCCCACCAGCCCGGCCCGCGGGAACGGGAGCTGGTCGAACGGTTCAGTCACCTGGCCTCCATCGCCATCGACCACGAGCGGCTGTTCGGCGCGCGCCGGGACGCCGAGGTGGCCCGGGGGGCGGCGGAATCGGCCAGCCAGGCCAAGTCGGCCTTCCTGACCGCGCTCAGCCACGAGCTGCGCACCCCGCTGCAGGCCATCGGCGGGTTCACCGAACTGCTGGGCACGCTGCCGCTGAGCGAGGACCGGCGCGCGGCCGCGCTGGCCCACATCCAGGGCGCCACCGCGCACATCGCGGCGCTGGTCGACGACGTGCTGGATATCGCCAAGGTCGAGGCGGGCGCGCTGTCGCTCCAGCTCACGGATGTGGATGTGGCCACGGTGGCCCAGGACGTGCTGGACCTGCTCGGCCCGCTGGCCGCCGAACGGGGCATCACCCTGCGCCAATGCTGGCCGGCGGCGGGCACGGTCCGGGCCGACGAACGGCGCCTGCGCCAGGTGCTGATCAACCTGGTGACCAACGCCGTCCGGTACAACCGCCCGGCGGGCACGGTGGAGGTCGCCCTGGAGCCCGGCGGCGCCATGCTGGCCATCCGGGTCACGGACACCGGACCGGGCATCCCAGCCACTGAGCTGCACCGGCTGTTCGTGCCGTTCGACCGGCTCGGCGCGGAGAACGGCTCGGAGCAGGGGGCCGGGCTGGGGCTGGCGCTGGCCCGGGGCCTGGTCGAGGCGATGGGGGGCGAGCTGACCGTCGACAGCCGCCCGGGCGCGGGCAGCACGTTCACGGTGCGGCTCCCCACGGCGAGCTGACGGAGCGACCGGGATAAAGCTGGACCGCCTGCTCCCGCCCGCGACGGCGGATGCGGTGTCCTGACCGCCGGACGGGACCTGACCGCCGCGAAGCGGAGCGCCCCGGCCGCGGCCACGGCCGCGCCGACGCCCCAGGCCAGGTCGGGCGGCGGGTGGCCCGGGCCGGGAAGGCCGCTGGTCAGCGACGCGATCAGGAGCAGGACGGCGGTCCCGAGCGCGGTGCCGAGCTGAGCCGCGGTGTTGATGATGCCGGAGGCCCCGCCGCGCCAGCGCTCGCCGACCTCCGTGCCCAGGCCGGTGGCGGCGACCGAGGACAGCCCGATCCCCAGGCCGGCCGCGGCCATGCAGACGGGCACCGCCCACGGCGAGCGCGCGGCCGGGATGAGCGCGGCGTCCGCGACCGCGATGATCGCCAAGCCGGTGGCCACCACCCGCTGCGGCGGCCAGCGGCGCTGCAGGGCCGCGGACCCGGCCGATCCCGCGATGACCAGCAGGCTGAACGGCAGCAGGGTCGCGGCCGCCTCGATCGGCGTGCGCTGCAAGGTGTCCTGCAGGTACAAGGTGAGGAGCGTGATCACCGAGCTGGTCGCCGCGGTGTTGAGGAAACCTCCGAGGGATCCCTGCCGCAGCCGGCGGTCACCGATCAGCGGAGCCGGGAACAGCGGGGCGGCCATCCGCCGGTCGACGATCGGGAAGACGCCGGCCAGGACCACGCTGGCCACCAGCAGCAGGCCGCCGGCCAGCCGCCCAGCCGGCTGGGTGACGATGGTGGTGCCGACGATGAAGGTCATGATCGCCGCGGTGAACACGGCCGATCCGGCCAGGTTCAGCGAGGTCGCCGCGCGGTCGTCGGCGCCGGACGGCACGCTCGCGGCGATGGCCGCGGCCAGGATGGCGGCCAGCGGCAGGTAGGCCCAGAAGATGAGCCGCCAGCTGGCCAGGCCGGTGACGATGCCGCCGACCACGAAGCCGCTGGCCCCGGCGGCCGCACCGGCCGCGCTCCAGGCCGCGATCGCGCGCCGTCGCGGCGCCCCGTCCGCCGTCACCGTCGTCAGCAGCCGCAGCGCGGACGGCACCGAGGCCGCCGCGGCGGCGCCCTGCAGGCTGCGCCCCACGGCCAGAGTGAACACCGATGAGGCGGTGGCGGCCACGAGGCCGCCCGCCGCCAGCACGGCCAGGCTGACCAGGATCGTCCGGCGGTGGCCGTAGCGGTCACCGAGCCTGGCCCCCAGCATCAGCAGGCCGCCGAAGAACATGGCGTACCCGGTGGCTATGAGCGTGCTGCCGGACGGAGAGGCATGCAGGCTGGACAGCATGGACGGCAGGGCGGTGACGACCACCGTCACGCCGAGCACATCGATGAACTGGACCAGGCAGAGCGCGGCGACGGCGAGGGACGGTGACCGCGGCCCGCGGCTCACGCCGGGCTGACGTGCCGTACCCGGCGGCGCAGGTCGCCGTGGCCGTCGCTGAAGCCGAGGGCATGCAGCCAGCCGATCATCCAGGCCGGGTCCGGGTGGCTGCTGGGCACCACGTTGTAGATGTAGTTCAGCCCGCGCGTGGCCGCCTCGGCCTCCAGCTGGTTGACGATGAACGCGCCGACCCCGGCACCGCGCCGGGCCGGGTCGACCAGGAAGGTGATCTCCGCGTCGCCCCACTCGCTGTCGAGCCAGCCGTAACCCAGCACGGTGCCGTCGTCGTCGCTGACCCGCCACCACTCGTTGGCCATCGGCTCGTCCGGCACGGGCGCGGTGAAGCCGACCGAGGCCAGCTCCGCGGGACCGAACATCCGCTGCTTGCCGGTGTCCCAGCGGGGCGTGTCCTCCTTGCTCCAGTGCAGGGCCATCGCGTCTCCCTCGTCGTTACGGGTCTACTTTGGCACGGGCTCGGACGGCGGGTCGCTGGGTACCAGGACCGTGGTGGCCATCCGGCGCAGCTCGACCCGGCGGACCTTGCCGGTGGCGGTGGTCGGGTAACCGGGCACGAACACCACCTTGCGGGGGCGCTTGAACGACGGCAGCCCCTGGCGGCAGAACTCGATCAGGTCGTCCTCGCTGACCGAGTGGCCGGGCTGCAGGACCACGTAGGCGACCGGCTTCTCCAGCCCGTTGGTGTCCGGGGCGGCGACCACCACGGCCTCGGCCACCGCCTCGTGCGCGAGCAGCCGCCCCTCGACCTCGGCCGGGCTGACCCAGATGCCGGAGGCCTTCAGCATGTCGCCGGTCCGGCCCAGGCAGGCGTAGTAGCCGTCGGAGTCCTGGACGTAGGTGTCGCCGGTGCGCAGCCACTCGCCCTGGAACACCTGGCGCGAGGTGTCGTACCGGGACCAGTACCCGGTGGCGGTGGACGCGCCGCGGACGAACAGCGTGCCGGGCGTGCCCGGCCCGCACTCCTGGCCGTTCTCGTCCAGCAGGCGCAGGTCGTAGCCGGGTACCGCGACCCCGGTGGTGCCCGCCTTGACCTGGCCCGGCCGGTTGGACAGGAAGATGTGCAGCAGCTCGGTCATGCCGATGCCGTCCAGGATGTCCACCCCGAAGTGCGACGTCCACCGGGTGTACAGCGCGGCCGGCAGGGCCTCGCCGGCCGAGGCCGCCAGCCGGACCGCAGGCAGCGCGCCGGCGGCCAGCCCGGCCCGCAGCATGTTGGCGAAGAACGTCGGGCCGGCGAAGAACAGGGTGGCCCCGTACTTGGCCGCCGCGTCCGCGATCACGTCGGGCCGGGACGGGCTGGGCTCCAGCACCGCGGTCGCGCCGACCGAAAGCGGGAACAGCACCGAGTTGCCCAGGCCGTAGGCGAAGAAGGCCTTGGCCGCGGACAGGCAGCGGTCCGCGGCCGTGATGCCGAGCACCTGGCGGCCGTAGGTCTCGCACACGACCTCGATCGCGGCGTGGCGGTGCATGGCCGCCTTGGCCGTGCCGGTGGTGCCCGAGGTGTACAGCCAGAAGGCGGGTGAGTCCGGGACCGGTCGGGTAGACGGTCTCGTCGGAGGCCCCGGAGGCCAGCTCACCGAGCCGGTGCACCGGGATGGGCGCCTGGTCGAGAGCCACGTCGGATAGGATCCCGGTCAGCTCGGGCGCGGCGGCGCACGCCCCGATGGCGACCGGGCCGAACTCGTGGGTGACGGCCAGGAACCGGGCCCGGGAGTCGCGCAGCAACTCGGCCACCCCGTCGGCGTGCAGCATGGTGGACACCGGCACCGGGATCGCGCCGATCCGCATGGCCGCCAGGTACACCACCACGAACTGGGGCGAGTCCGCCATCAGCATCAGGATCCGCTGCTCGGGCTGCAGCCCGAGCGATCGCAGTCCGGCCGCGGTCCGGCACACCTGATCGTGCAGCCCGGCGTAGCTGAGGTCCCCGGCGCCGCCGGTCAGCGCGGTCCGCGGCGCGTCCCCGGCCGCCAGCCGCCGGTCGAGCAGGTACTCACAAGCGTTGAAGAGCTGCACCATTGCCGCTTGCCTCGATTTTCGTAGATACGGCTGCTGCGCCGAGACGGGCTAGGCCAGATGGACGTAGTCGTAGTCGAACGGCTGCCCGTTGATCCCGTTACGGGGCGGCGCGATCCAGGCCGCGATCTTGCCCCGTTCGTGCACCGGCTGCATCAGCGAGCGGACGTGGGTCTTGTCCACGTCGGTGGGCAGCCACTGCCCGCTGCGCCGCTCCCACTCGTCGGCCGGGAGCAGCTCGCCGTCCGGGCTGGCCTCGATGGCGGAGAACGCGCCGACCTTGCGGTTGAACGCCACGTGCGGGAGCTTCAGCCGGTGCGCCAGGCCCGCCTCGGCCAGGATCTTGTTCCAGCGCTTGACCCCGCCCTGGCAGTCGGCGATGTACTCGCGCCGCAGGTCGGTGTTGAGGCCGGTCAGCGCGGACACCTCGGTCAGGCCGATCTGGCCCTCGTCCAGCGAATCGACCATGATCGCGTCGTCGGCCAGCCGGTGGTCGTCCTTGCGGCGCTCCTCCATCCAGCGGCCCTTCAGCCCGGCGGTGTAGTAGTTGGCCACGTTGGTGGAGGTCTCACCGCCGAACAGGTCGAGCGAGACGCTGTAGTGGAAGTTCAGGTACTTCTGGATCACCTGCAGCGGGACCACCCCGAGCGCGGCCACGTCGTCGGTGTCGTTCTCCACCATGACCTGGGCCGTGCGGCTGACCACCCGGTCCACCCCGGTGGTGCCCACCATCATGTGGTGGGCCTCCTCCTTGAGCATGAACTCACACGTGCGGGACAGCGGGTCGAACGCGCTCTCCTTCAGCGTGCCGAGCTGGTACTTGCCGTCCCGGTCGGTGAAGTACGTGAACATGTAGAACGACAGCCAGTCCGGGGTCTCCTCGTTGAACGCGCCGAGGATGCGGGGCGAGTCTTCGCTGCCCGAGTTGCGGTGCAGCAGTTCCTCGGCCTCATCCCGGCCTTCGCGGCCGAAGTAGGCCTGCAGCAGGTAGACCATGGCCCACAGGTGCCGCCCCTCCTCCACGTTGACCTGGAACAGGTTGCGCAGGTCGTACAGGGACGGCGCGGTGGCACCCAGGTTGCGCTGCTGCTCCACGCTGGCCGGCTCGGTGTCGCCCTGGATGACCAGCAGCCGCTGCAGGTCGGCCCGGTACTCGCCCGGAACCTTCTGCCAGGCGGGCTCGCCCCGGTGCTGGCCGAAGGCGATGCGCCGGTCCTGGTTGCGCTCGGCCAGGAAGATGCCCCACCGGTAGTCCTTCATGGCCACGTGCCCGAAGTGGGCCCAGCCTTCGCGGCCCACGTTGACCGCGGTGCGCAGGTACACGTCATGGGTGGGCAGGGTCGGCCCCATCGACTCCCACCAGTTCAGGAAGTTCGGCTGCCAGGACTCCAGCGCCCGCTGCAGCCGCCGGTCCTCGCGCAGCGCGACGTTGTTGGGGATCTTCTCGGTGTAGTCCGGTGCTGTCATCGGTTCAGACTCGCTTTCGGTCGAAGTCGGCGCGCTGCCCGGTGCCGTAACGGCGCAGCGCGCCGTCCGGGCCGGAGGCGTTCGGCCGAATGAAGATCCAGTTCTGCCAGGCGGTCAGCCGGCCGAAGATCTTGGTCTCCATGGTCTCCGGCCCGGCGAACCGGTAGTTCGCTTCCAGGCCGGTCAGGGCGTCCGGGCTGAAGCTGGCCCGCTCCTCGGTCGCGATGCGGACCTCCTCGTCCCAGTCGATGTCGTCGGGGGCGAAGGTGACCAGCCCGAGCTGCTCGGCGTCCTCCGCCGCCAGTGCTTCCCCGGCCCGCTTCTCCACCTCGGCCAGGCCCTGCTCGTCCCCGAGGAAGCGAGTCTGCAGCCGGGTCAGGCCGTTGCCCATCGGCAGCGGGCCCCGGTTCATCGGCCCGACCGTGATCGCGGCCGGGTCCGCCTCCGGGTCCACCTCTTCGAACACCCCGGCCAGCTGGAACGAGCGGTCGGCGGCCAGGGCCAGCTCCAGCAGCGAGCCGGCGAAGCAGCTGCCCGGCTGGATCAGGGCCAGCAGGCTGCGGCTGGTCACGTCGAGCCGCTTCAGCGTCCGCTTGAGGTACAGCACGATCTCGTTGGCCAGCCAGTCGTCGGCGTGGTCCAGCAGCAGCTGGTCGAAGGCCAGCACCTGCTGGGGGTCGCCTTCGGTGCGCAGCACCCAGGTCCCCAGCTCCAGCTCGTTGGCGCGCAGGTCCAGGATCAGGTCGTCCAGCTCCCGGGCCACGGCCAGGGTCCAGAAGGCGTCGCCCTGCTGCTGGACCGCGGCCAGGTCCGCGGGCGGATCGGCGTCCGGGCCGCGCACGGTGATCTCGGCCACCGCCCGTTCGTGGTCCAGCGCGGCGGTGACGTACCGGTAGGAGATCTCGGCGTCGGTCCGGGTCTTGTCCAGCGGGGTCAGCTCGACACCAGCCGCGTCCACGAGGTCAGCGGGCCGGTGCGACCGGCTGGCCAGGTCCGCGGCCCGCGCCGCCACCGTCTCGTCCCACTTGGCCCGCGGCACCAGCTCGTCGACCAGCCGCCACTGCACCGCCTTGCGGCCGCCGATCCCCTCGGCGCGGGTGGAGAAGTAGTCGGCCAGGTCGCGGCGCACGTGCCGCTTGTCCACCACCCGGGTCAGGCCGCCGGTGCCGGGGAGCACGCCGAGCAGCGGCAGTTCGGGCAGGGAGACCGCCGAGGAGCGGTCGTCGATGAGCATGAGGTGGTCGCAGGCCAGGGCCAGCTCGTAGCCACCGCCGGACGCGGTGCCGTTGATCGCGGCCAGGTACGTCTGGCCGGAGCTGACCGTGGCGTCCTCGATGCCGTTGCGGGTCTCGTTGGTGAACTTGCAGAAGTTCACCTTCCACGGGTGCGGCGAGGCGGCCAGCATCCGGATGTTGGCCCCGGCGCAGAAGATCTTGTCCTTGCCGCTGGTCACCACCACCGTGCGCACCTCGGGGTGCTCGAACCGCAGCCGCTGCACCGCGTCGTACAGCTCGATGTCCACGCCGAGGTCGTAGGAGTTGAGCTTGAGCTCATACCCCGGGACCAGCCCGGCCTGCTCATCGACGTCCATGGTCAGCGTGGCCACGGGGCCGTCGAAGGCCAGCCGCCAGTGCCGGTAGCGGGAAGGATCGGTCCGGAAGTCGACCAATGGCGTCGTCATGATCGTCCTCTGCGTGGGTCGGTCATACCATGTTCTACGTCTTCGAGTATTTTCGTCAAGACTCCGTAGCATTTTGCTCGGCCGCGGCCACGATGACGTCCGCCGATGGCGGGTCGGTGTAGGCCAGCTCGACCAGTCCGGCCCGCTGGCGCAGCACCTCCCGCTGGTTGACGTACCCCTTGTCGGTGATCTCTCCCGCGTCCAGGTCGGCGGGCTCGGTCAGCAGGACCAGCCGCTCGATCCTGGCCGCCGAACCCGCGGCCTCGTTGTGCCGGGCCAGGGCGGCGGCCAGAGCCTGCCGCACCTGGCCGTCCGGCAGGCCGTCCGCCTGAGCCGGGTTGAGCCAGCCCAGCGCGCAGGCGTAGGCCCGGCCCTCCCCCGCGATCACCGCGTCGGCCAGCAGCGGGGCGGCCGACAGCAGGGCGGTGCGGACCGCGCCGACCCGGACGAACGTGCCGCTGGTCAGCTTGAAGTCCTCGGCCAGACGGCCGCGGAACACCAGGCCCGCGTTGGGGTCATCGGGATCGGCCAGGCCCACCGCGTCCCCGGACCGGTAGAAGCCCTCGGCGTCGAACGCGGCCGCGGTCAGGTCCGGGCGGCCCAGGTACCCCGGGGTGACCATCGGGCCCTTGACCCGGATCTCGTAGGCCTCCTCGGCCGGGACCAGCTTGACCTGCGCCCCCGGCAGCGGCGCGCCGATGCAGCGGGCGTCGGTGAAGGCGAAGTGCGCGGCGGTCACGGCCGGGGCGGTCTCGGTCGCGCCCCACGACCCGGTGACCGGGACCGGGTGGCCCGCGGCCCGGACCGCGATTTCGCCCAGCCGGTCGCGCAGCCCCGCGGGCAGGGCCGCCGCCGCGTTGAACATCAGCCGCAGCCGGCAGAAGAACCGCGCGGCGAAGGCCGGGTCGGCTTCCAGCGCGGGCACCAGCTGCGCGTAGCCGGCGGGCACGTTGAAGTAGACCGTGGGCGGCACGTCGGCCAGGTTCCGCACGGTCTGGCCGAACAGGGCCGGCACCGGCCGGCCCGCGTCGATGTACAGCGTGCCGCCGTTGCTCAGCACCATGTTCAGGTTGTGGTTGCCGCCGAACGTGTGGCTCCACGGCAGCCAGTCCACGATGACCGGCGGCTCGGCCGCCAGGAACGGCCACACCTGCCGGATCATCTGCTGGTTGGCGGCCAGCATCCGGTGCGTGTTCAGCACGCCCTTGGGCGCGCCGGTCGATCCCGAGGTGAACAGGATCTTGGCCACGCTGTCCGGCTCCACCGCGGCGGACGCGGCCGTCACCGCCGGCCCCGGCACCGTGGCCAGCAGGTCACTCAGCCGATCGGCACCGTCGCGGCGGCCCGCGCTGACGATGACCGGAATGGGCTCACGTCCGGCGGGCAAACCTGCCAGCGCCGCATCCAGCGCGGGACCAAATTGTTCCCCATGATCAGCGAATACGGCGCCGGGACCGGTCAGCGCGGCGATCTGCCGGATCCGGGTGTGATCGGCGCTCTGCAGCGAGTACGCCGCGCTGACCGGCGCGACCGGGACCCCGGAGCTCATCGCGCCCAGCGTCATCATCAGGTGGTCGATGCTGTTGCCCGACAGCACCAGCAGCGGCCGGTCCGGGCCCAGGCCCCGGTCGAGCAGGGCCTGCCCGATACTGTCGGCCGCGGCCACGGCGGCGCCGTAGCGGCAGATCCGCCACTCTCCGGCGCCCTCCCGCTCGGCCACCAGCACCCGGTCCGGGTCAGCCCCGGCCCAGGCCCGCACGCTGTCCAGCACGGTGCGGGGGTAGCGGCCCAGCGGCTCGGCCGACCGGAGCAGCAGGCTGCCGGAGTCGGCGTCCGGCCCGGCGCTGGTCACGGTGATGCGCGGCGGAGCGAAGAGCGGCGCGGGTGCACCGTTGTTGATCACCGCGTTGGCCCCCCGATGGCAGGCGCCCGTCCGGCCGGTGGCTCCGGCCGTCAGCTGGGCAACTGAGACCTATTCGTACCCCTGGGCCCGGATCGGCACAAGAGCCCTCAGCCGACGTCGTTGAGGCGCCGCCACTGCTGCCCGGCGGCGGCGGACCACTGCTGGTGCCGCTCCCCGAACAGCCGGGCCGCCTCCAGCCCGCTCCACCGGGCCGGCAACAGTTCCCGCGGCAGCGCGGGATCCAGGGCCGGGAACCGCCGCCAGGCGTGCACGAGCTCGATCTGCCGGCCCAGTGCGTCCTCCGGCCCCGGGAGGCCGGACCCGGGGAGGCTGGGCTCCGGCAGCCGCGGGCCGAACTCCCCGATGAACTGGCCGTACTGGTCCTCGATGGCGGTCAGGTCCCAGGCGGTGGCCACCATCGTCCGCTCGTCGCCCAGCCCGGACCGGCGCGCGGTGAACACGTGCGCGTCGTCCGCGATCCCGGCTTCACGCAGCACCCGGATCGCTTCGGCCTCCCGGTCCGGGTGCGGGCTGACCCACAGGGCCGGTCCCAGCGACCCGAACCCGGCCCAGCTGAGCCGGGTCCGCAGCACGTGCCGCGCGCGCCGGTCGCTCTCCGGGATCCGCGCCGAGATCAGCAGCCAGCGGCCGTCCCAGCCCGGGTCCGGGCCGGTGAACGAGTAGATCCGCGCCGCGCCCTCGGTCAGCATCCGGCGGGCCGCCACGGTCAGCCGCCAGCGGGTGCGGCGGCCCAGCTTCTCCGCGTCCAGCCAGCCCGCGGCGGCCGTGCGCATCAGCGCCTGCCGGGTGGTCTTCTCCTCGATGCCCAGCC
Organism: uncultured Actinomycetes bacterium; assembly: GCA_963833835.1. Classification (GTDB taxonomy): domain Bacteria; phylum Actinomycetota; class Actinomycetes; order Streptosporangiales; family Streptosporangiaceae; genus Bog-532. The sequence continues at coordinate 120,269 of CAWHZI010000016.1, read as the reverse complement.
CCCCGAAGGTGGCCAGCACGGCCGACGTCCACGCCGTCTCGTCCCCGGTCAGCACGAACTCGCCCAGCAGGGTGAGCAGCAGCCCGCGGGCGCTGGGCGCCCCGGCCGCGTGCCGCCGGGACAGCGTGGGCGTGGCCGTGTCCGCAGGGTGAGGGGCCGGGGGGCGAGCAGGCACGGTCAGGCCCGCAGGTAGTGCCACGTGCCGTCCACGTCGGACCGGCGCAGCCGCCCGGCCAGCATGAGTACGTCCAGGTGGGCCATGGTCTCGGTCACCGCCAGGCACTGCGACAGCAGATCCAGCTCGCCGAACTGCCGCCCGCGCCGGGTCCACAGCAAGCGGTGGGCCGACTCGGACGCGGTGCTGGCGCCCGCGTCGATGGTCTCGTCGATCTGGGCCAGCCGGGTGTCGTGGTGCTCGATCAGCTCGTCCACCCGCTGGTGCACGCTCGGCGCCAGCGGGCCGTGCGCAGGCAGCAGCCGCCGGTCCGGCAGGCCCCGGACCAGCCGGAGCGAGTCCAGGTAGTCGCGCAGCGGGTACTCGGCGTGGTGCTGCTCGAAGCCGATGGAGGGCGTGATCCGCGGCAGCACGTGGTCCCCGGCGAACATGACGTCCCGTTCCGCGTCCACGAACACCACGTGCCCGCGGGTGTGCCCCGGGGTGGCGTGGACCTGCCAGACGCGGTCGGCGAACGGGATCTCCTGCGGGGCCCGCAGCCATTCGTCCGGGTCTTCCCACTCGGACAGGTCCTGCTCGACCTGTATCTGGCTGATCTGCTGGATCAGGTCCAGGGCACCGCCCAGCCGCAGCTGCGACATCATCGTGCCCCACGGCGCGGAGCCCTTGTCCCGGATCGCCTGCAGCGTCCCGGCTTCGCCTTCGCCCAGGCTGACCCGCATGCCGAACTCCCGGCGCAGCGTCACGGCCAGCGTGTAGTGATCGCGGTGGACGTGCGTGACCAGGAACCGGCGCACCCCGGCCAGGCTGCAGTCCAGCAGCTTGACCGCCTGCTCCAGCAGCTCACGGGCCTCAGTGATGGCCCACCCCGAGTCGACCAGGGTCAGGCCGTCCCCGTCCCGCACCGCGTACACGTTGACCGCCCGCAGCCCGTCCTGGGGCAACGGCAGCGGGATCCGGTAGACCCCCGCCCCGACGTCGTAGACGCCGGGGGCCGTCCAGTCCGCCTCAGGGTCATCGGGCTGCAGTTGCATCATCACCCATGCTTAGCACGAGCAATGCTGCCGTCAGGTGCCCGGGGCGACCTGGATCTTGATGCCTTCGCCGGCGCGGACGCCGGCCAGGGCATCGCCGAAGCGGTCCAGCGGGTAGGGGTCACCCAGCAGCGGCCCTGTGATCACGGCGCCGTCGGCCATCAGGTCCGCGGCGGCGCCGAAGCTGTCCAGGACGGCCATCGAGCCGAGCACGGTGATCTCGTCGTTGTAGATGCGGAACGGGGACAGCGACACCTCGGCGTCGCCGCTGGTCACGCCGAAGATCAGCAGCCGGCCGCCCCGGTCGAGCCGGCCGAACGCCGCCTCGATCGCCGCCGGGGCCCCGGTGGCGTCCACGGCCACGCCGAACTTGCCGGTGTCCAGGTCGGCGACGTCCGTGGCCACGGCGGCGGCCCCCGCGGCGGTGGCCGACTCCAGGCGGGCCGCCTTCCGGTCGACCACGGCCACCGAACGGGCGCCGGCCCGGTTGAGCAGCTGCATGAGCAGCAGGCCCATCGTGCCGGCCCCCATGACCAATACGTCTTCGCCCACCACCGGCCCGAGGCGGCGCGCACCGTGCACCGCGCAGGACAGCGGCTCGATCAGGGCGCCCTGAGCGTCGCTGACGCTGTCGGGGATGGGGTAGGCGTTGGCCGCCGGGACCTTGACGTACTCGGCGAACGCGCCGTCCACGGTGTCACCGATCGCGTTCCAGTTGGCGCACAGGTTGCCCCGGCCGGCGTGACAGGCCGGGCAGTGGCCGCAGAACAGCGACGGGTCGACCGCCACCCGCTCCCCGCCGCGCCATTCGCCCGGCACGCCCTCGCCCAGCGCCACGACCCGGCCGGCGAACTCGTGGCCGGGCACGATCGGGTACGGGGTGGGCGGGAACTCGCCGTCGGCGATGTGCACGTCGGTCCCGCAGATGCCGCAGGCACCGACCTGGACGATCAGCTCCCCGTGACCCGGCGCGGGATCGGGCACCTCGGCCAGCGCGAGCTTGCCGGGCTCCTCCCAGACAACGGCACGCATCAGTTGTGTCCCCTCTCCCGTTAGTCGCCGACCCGTTCGCCGCTGCCCGCGTCGAACAGGTGCAGATGGCTGGTGTCCACGGCGACCTTGATGACCTCACCCGGGCGCGGGTGGTCGCGGCCGCTGCGGATGATCACGTTGCTGTCCGGATCGTCGGCCAGGCTGCCGTAGATGTAGGAGTCGCTGCCCAGGTCCTCGACCAGCGCGACCTTCACGGTCAGGTCTCCGCTGACGCTCACCGACACGTGCTCGGGGCGGATGCCGACCACCAGCTTGTCATGACCGCTGGCCCCCTGCAGCAGCCGGTTCGAGGGACGGAGCAGGGCCTGGCCGACCCGCACCCCGTCGCTCTCCAGCGTGCCGCCGAACCGGTTCATGGCCGGCGAGCCGATGAACGAGGCCACGAACTCGTTGACTGGGTGGTCGTACAGGTCGGTGGGCGAGGCGAACTGCTGAAGCTGGCCCAGCCGCATGACCGCCACCCGGTCGCCCATGGTCATGGCCTCCACCTGGTCGTGGGTGACGTAGACCGTGGTCACGTGCAGGCGGCGCTGGAGCTCGGCGATCTGGGTCCGGGTCGATACCCGGAGCTGCGCGTCCAGGTTGGACAGCGGCTCGTCCATGCAGAACACTTTGGGCTCGCGGACGATGGCCCGGCCCATGGCCACCCGCTGCCGCTGGCCGCCGGACAGGTTGCGCGGCTTGCGGTCGAGGAACTCCTCCAGGTCGAGCAGCTTGGCTGCCTCCCGCACCCGGCGGGCCCGCTCGCCGGAATCCACGCCCTGCATCTTCAGCGCGAAGCCCATGTTCTCCCCGACCGTCTTGCTCGGGTAGAGGGCGTAGTTCTGGAACACCATGGCGATGTCCCGGTCCCGGGACGGCACGCCCACCATGTCCTTGCCGTCGATCCGGATCGACCCGTCGTCGATCTCCTCCAGGCCGGCCAGCATCCGCAGCGCGGTGGTCTTCCCGCAGCCCGACGGGCCGACCATGACCACGAACTCACCGTCTCCGATCGGCAGGTTGAGCGCGTTCACCGCGGGCCGTTCCGCCCCCGGGTAGATGCAGGTCGCGGAGTCGTAGGTGACCTCAGCCATGGTGTGCTCCTGTGTTCACTTGATGGCCCCGAACGAAAGGCCGCGGACGAGCTGACGCTGGGCGATCCAGCCGGCCAGCACGACGGGCAGGGTGGCGATCGTGGCCGCCGCGGCGAGCTGGGCGAAGTACAGCCCCTCGGAGGAGATGAACCCGACCAGGAACACCGGGACGGTGGCGGCCTGGGTGGCGGTGAGGTTGACCGCCAGGAAGAACTCGTTCCAGGAGAAGATGGCGCAGATCAGCGCGGTCGCGGCCAGCCCCGGCGCGACGATGGGCAAGATCACCTCGACGACCGTGCGCCGCAGCGGCGCGCCGTCCATCTCGGCCGCCTCCAGCAGCTCGCCCGGCACCTCCAGGAAGAAGGACCGCATCATCCACACTGCGATCGGCAGGTTCATCGCCGTGTACAGGATGACCAGCAAGAAGATGTTGTCCAGCAGGTGCAGGTCACGGGCGGCGATGTAGATCGGGATGATCGCCGCCACCACCGGCAGCATCTTGGTACTGATGAAGAAGAACAGCACGTCGCGGGTCTTCTTGACCGGCCGTAGCGACAGCGCGAACGCGCACGGCGTGGCCAGCAGCAGCACCAGGATCGTGGAGACGATCGTGGCGAACGCGGAGTTGGCCACGTACGGCCACAGGCCGCTGGCGAACACCGCTTTGTACTGAGACAGGGTGGGCGAGAACACGATGTGCGGCGTGTTGGTGTACGCCTCGGCCTCGGTCTTGAACGAGGTGATCACCATCCACAGCACCGGGAAGAAGAACACGATCCCGACCACCCAGCCGACGATGCCCCAGGTCAGGCTGTTGTTGCGGCGTTTGGCGCGTGGCCCCGTGTACTCCGCCGGCGCGGTGGTGCCGGTGGTGGGGGTCGTGGGACCTGCGGTGACGTCTGCGCTGGCCATCATGCCGCCTGTTCGGTGCCGGAGAACGAGGTGAAGATCAGCCGCAGCGCGAACGTCGCGATGATGATGGTGGCCACCACGACGACCACGCCCATGGCTGCGGCCTGGCCGACCTGGAAGCCCAGGAAGGCCCGCTGGTAGATGTAGAAGGGCAGGTTGGCGCTGGAGATACCGGGCCCGCCCTGGGTCATCATGTAGACCGCGTCGAAGTCGTTGACCACGTAGATCGCACCGAGCACGATGCCCAGCTCGATGTACCGGCGCAGGTGCGGCAGGGTCAGCTCACGGAAGATGGCGAGCGGTCTCGCGCCATCACAGCTGGCCGCCTCCAGGATGTCTTTCGGCTGGCTCTGCAGGCCCGCCAGGACCAGCAGCATCATGAACGGGGTCCACTGCCAGATCATCTCGATCATGACCGAGCCGAGCGGGAAGCTGCCGATCCAGTCGAACTTGCCGATGCCGAACGGCCGGAGAATGAAGTTCACGATGCCGAACGTGGGGTCGAGCATCATGGTCTTCCACACCAGCGCCGCGGCGACCGGCATGATCAGGAACGGTGTGATCAGCAGGGTGCGCACCACGCCGCGGCCGAGGAACTTGCGGTCCAGCAGCAACGCCAGCAGCACGCCGAGGACCATGGCGATGAACACGGTGCCGACCGTCATGATCACCGTGTTCAGCGCGGTGGTGCGGAACTGGCTGTCCTGGAACACCTGGGCGTAGTTGGCGAACCCGACGAAGTGCCGGGAGCCGGGCCGGACCAGGCTCCACGACTCCAGCGAGTAGTACAGCGTGATCAGGAACGGCAACTGGGTGATGATGATCGTGAACACCAGGGCCGGCAGCAGCGGAGCCCGCCGCACCCAGCCGCGACGGCGTTCATCGGCGCGCGTGCGCAGGTGGTGAGTCCCGGCCACCGGGGGAGCGATCGCGGTCATGGTGCCCTCACTTCCGGTAGGTTTCGCCGACGGCCTGGGCGTACAGCTGGGCCTGGGACAGCGCGGCCTTGACCGACTGGGAGCCGGCGATGGCCGCGCTGAACTGCTCGCTGACGTTGGTGCCGAGGTCCTGGAACTCGGGGATGTCCAGGAACTGGACGCCGGTGTACGGCACCGGTTTCAGGCACGGATGGGCCGAGTTGGTCGCGTTGATCGACTGCAGGGTGAGCGGGCCGTAGACCGACGACAGCTTCTTGTACTGCGGGATCTGATAGCTGGAGAACCGGCTACCCGGCGGCACGTGCGACCAGCCGAGCTTCTGGCCCACGGTCTTGATGTAGGTCTTCGAGGTCATCCAGGAGATGAAGTCCCAGGCCGCCTGCTTGTGCGCCGAGGTCCCCGGGATAGCCAGCGACCAGGTATACAGCCAGCCGGACGGGCGGCCGTCCTGCGTCGGCGCCCAGGCGTAGCCGTTCTTGCCCGCCACCTTGCTGCTGGAAGGATCCTCGATCGTGCTCACGGCCGAGGTGGCGTCGTACCACATGGCCGCGTCGCCCTGGCTGTACAGCGTGGCGCACTCGGAGAAACCGGCGGCCGGCGCGCCCGGCTCACCGTACTTCTGCACCAGCGACACGTAGTCGCTGACCGCGCTCGTCACCTCGGTGCTGGTGAGCTGGGCCTGCCACTGCAGGTCGAACCAACGGCCGCCGTAGGAGTTGATCACCGTGTCCATCGGGGCCAGGTTCTCCCCCCAGCCCGGGTCGCCGCGCATGCAGATGCCGACCAGGCCTTTCTTGTGGATGGTCTGGGCGATCTGCGCCACCTGCTTCCAGGTCGGCTTCTTCGGCATGGTGATGCCGTACTTGGTCATCAGGTCCTTGCGGTACATCAGGAACGAGGACTCGCCGTAGAACGGCACCGAGTACAGGTCACCCTTATGCGACAGCGTGGCCCGCAGCTGGGGCAGGAAGTCCTGGGCGTCGTAGCCCGGGGTGTTGTTGATGTAGGGCTGAAGGTTGACCAGCCATCCGTTGGCCGACCACATCGGCGTCTCGTAGTTGCTGATCATCACCACGTCGAACTCGCCGCCCTGGGTGGACACGTCCGCAGTGATCTTGGCCCGGGCCTCGTTCTCCGGCAGCGACACGAAGTTGAGGTGCACCCCCGGATGCTCACTCTCGAACAGGGGGGACAGGCTGATCGCGTCCTCCATCTGGGAGTTGGACACGATGGCCACGGTGATGCGGGTGCCGGAACCGCCACCGGAGAACAGCTGCTCGGTCCCGGTCGCGCAGCCCGTCAGGGCCAGGGCCGCTCCCCCGGCCGATCCAGCCAGGAAGGCCCGCCGGCTGATCGTTCCCCCGCTGTGCGTGTCTCGTCGTCGAGTCATCGTCGCTTCCTGTCGTCAGGCCGCTACGTCCAGCGTTCTTACTGCGTCACCGCACGTGCCACTGCATGCTCCATTGGGCGCTCAAATGAGCGCAATGCGCTCACTTAGCACAGTGATAACAGACACATTGAGCCCGAAGCGGGCGGGTGTCAAGGATGCGTTGGCGATCCGTTATCAACGCTGGATGCCCCGAAAGCGCGCGAAACATACCAAAGACCTGCGTAACGGAGAGGAGACAATCCGCGCCCCAGGGACCTGGGTGGCAGGCCGCCGATGGTGCCGGGCGGGCTCAGCCGGTCTGGGAGCGGGCTCAGCCGGTCTGGCTGCCGCTGAGCAGACTGGCCGGGACGGCCTGATTGTTCTTCAGCGCGGTGAACAGCTCGGTGGCCTCGGTGTGATTCCACAGCACGGAGTCACCGGCGGCGGTCTGATAGTCGGCGTTGGCCACGGGCACCGTGCCGGTCTCCGGGTTGCGCAGGGCCAGCCCCGCCCTGATCAGGTTGTACAGGTGGGTGCCCTGGTCGACCGAGATCGAACTCGCGGCGCTGGAGCCGAACGGCAGCGCCCGGAACGGGTTGAGGAACACGGCCGGGCTGGTCGCCTTGCTCAGCAGGGCCTTGAGGTACTCCCGCTGGTCCTGGATCCGCTGCAGGTCACCCGTGGCGAACGAGTCCCGGTCCCGGACGAACTCCAGCGCCTGGGTGCCGTTCAGCGTCTGGCAGCCGGCCGGGAGGTTGACGCCCGAGTTCTGGTCGTGCACCGCGGTCTTCAGGCAGACGTTGACCCCGCCGACCTTGTTCGTCACGTCGACCAGGCCTTCGAACCCGATGCCCATGTAGTGGTTGATGTGCAGCCCGGTGACGCTCTCCACGGTCTGGACGAGCAGGGCCGGGCCGCCGAACCCGAGGGCCGCGTTGATCTTGTTGGAGCCGTGGCCCGGGATCGGCACGTAGGAGTCGCGCGGGATGCTGATCAGCACCGGCGTGGGACCGCCCATGTGCAGCAGCATCAGCGAGTCGGAGTTGGTGTCGGTGTCGGACCCGACGTGGAGCGCGTCCTTCTCGGTCCGCGACAGGCCAGAACGGGTGTCGGAGCCGGTGATCAGCCAGTTCTCCCCGGCCGACGTCGTGGTGCTGGCGGGCAGCGTGACCGAACGGTTCAGCTTGCCGTCCAGCCAGACGTACGAACCGGCCACCAGGGCGATGATGAGGATCACGACCGTGCCCAGGACCAGCGTGATGCGGCGTCCCCGGCGGCCCGGCTGACCCCAGAAGCGCCCGCGGCGCCCGCCCGGGGGCGGCCCGGACGGAGCACGGTACGGCTGACCGCGCCGCGGCGGCGCGGCGGGCGGCTGGTCGGGCCAGCCGGACCGGCCGGATCCACCGGACCGGCCCGATTGCGGCGCGGCCGGCTGCGACGGGCCCCGCCCGCCCTGGCCGCCCTCGGGTGGCGCGGGCCTGCGCGACCCGGGCTCGTCCCGATACCAGCCCTGCGGCCAATCGTTCATGACGTCCGCGCTTTCCTGTGATTCCCCACGTTCCGGCCCAGCGTACCGACCCGGAGCCCGCGCCACCGTCAAGCAGCGCAGACTTCCAGATATCTGGCACCAGCGTGGGGGCCGTCCTCCGGTCCAGGGCGGTCCCACTCTCCCCTCCCGCCTCGCGGTCCCCACTCGGCCGAGTTCCCAAATCGGGCCGCTGGCCGCACACTTGCGACCATGGACCCCCAGGCGGTGGAGCAGGCGATAGGGCAGCGTCTGGACCCGCTCGAGGCCGACGCCTTCCTGGCCCGGCTCGACCTGCTGGCGGCCGACATCGCCGAACCGCTGGCCCAGGTGTACGGCGGCCTGGCCGACGTAGATGCTCTGGTCACGGACTGCGTGCTGGACGCGCTCGACGCGGCGGTGACCCGCGCACCCGCGCTGCGGCGGCTCGACCGGCGCCGGGAGATCGACCCGGTCTGGTTCCAGCGGGCCCGCATGATCGGCTACGTCTGCTACACGGACCAGTTCGCGGGCACCCTGGCCGGCGTCGGCCAGCACCTGGACTACCTGGCCGAGCTGGGCGTGACCTACCTGCACCTGATGCCGCTGCTGCGGCCGCGCGAGGGTGAGAACGACGGCGGGTACGCGGTCGCGGACTACGGCGCCGTCGATCCGCGCCTCGGCACCATGGCCGACCTCCAGGCGCTCGCGGCCGGGCTGCACGACCGGAGCATCGTGCTCTGCGTCGACCTGGTGCTCAACCACACCGCGCGGGAGCACGAATGGGCCCGCAAGGCGGCGACCGGGGACCCGGCCTACCGGGACATGTACCTGATCTACCCGGACCGCACCGAGCCGGACCGGTACGAGCGCACGCTGCCGGAGGTCTTCCCCGACCTGGCCCCGGGCAGCTTCACCGAGATGCCGGGGACCGGCTGGGTGTGGACCACCTTCCACGACTTCCAGTGGGACCTCAACTACGCCAACCCGGCCGTGTTCCGGGCCATGCTGGGCACGATGCTCACGCTGGCCAACCGGGGCGTGGACGTGATCCGGCTGGACGCGGCGCCGTTCTTGTGGAAACGGCTGGGCACCGACTGCCAGAACCAGCCCGAGGCCCACCGGCTGCTGCAGGCGTTCCGGGCGCTGACCCGGCTGGCCGCGCCCGGGCTGGCGCTGAAGGCCGAGGCCATCGTCAGCCCGGACCTGCTGGTGCAGTACCTCGGGGCCCACGACCGGTACCAGCCCGAGTGTGATCTGGCCTACGACAATCAGCTCATGGTCATGCTGTGGTCCGCGCTGGCCACCCGGGACGTGCAGCTGGCCGAGCAAGCCCTGAGCCGGCGCCGGCCCGCCCCGGCGCCTGCCGCCTGGGTCACCTACCTGCGGTGCCACGACGACATCGGCTGGGCGGTGTCCGACGCGGACGCGACGGCGGCCGGGCTGGATGGCTTCGCGCACCGGAAGTTCCTCAGCGACTTCTACGCCGGGCGCTTCCCCGGCTCGTTCGCCCGGGGTGCGCTGTTCCAGCAGAACCTGGCCACCGGCGACGCCCGGATCTCCGGCAGCGCCGCGTCGCTGTGCGGCATCGAGAGCGCGCTGGAGGCCGGCGACCCGGACGAGCTGACCGTGGCCCTGCGCCGGCTGGAGGCGCTGTACGCGGTCGTCTTCTCGTTCGGCGGCATACCGCTCATCTACATGGGCGACGAGCTGGCCCTGCGCAACGACCCGCACTGGGCCAGCGACCCAGCGCACGCCGACGACAACCGGTGGATGCACCGGCCGCGGATGGACTGGTCCCAGGCCGCCCGCCGCCAGGACCCGGAGTCGGTGGAAGGCCGCGCGTTCGCCGCCCTGCGCGGGCTGGTCACGGCCCGGCAGTCACTGCCGGCCCTGCGCTCGGGTGGGGCGACCGAAATCCTTCCCACCGGGAACCGCAGCGTGCTGGCCTACCGGCGGGCCCACCCGCGCAGCGGCGCGTTCTTGTCGCTGACCAACTTCAGCGATGTCGCCCAGCAGGCCGACACCGGGGTCATCGCTCGGGCCGGGCTGCGCTCACCCCGGCACGCCCGCTCGACCGCGGGGGAGCTGACGATCAGCGGTGACCGGATCGAGCTGCCCGCGTGGGGCTTCGTCTGGCTCGCAGACGGCTGAGGCCCAGGGTGGAGGCCCGGAGTTGAGACCCGGGCACCTGAGCCGGAAGCAGGCCGGGGGACGACGCGTCCGGTGGTCAGGTGCCCGGGGGCCGGGGGGCCGGCCGGACGAGCCGGCCGTTGCGTAGGGAGGCCGCCCACGAGGTGATGGCGAGCGGCCTCCCCTTCCGCTGTGCAGTCCCCTCCCGTTGCACAGTGGCTACGCGGCCCGTCCCAGGGAAACCGCTACATTAAAAATCAGTTCCCCTGGGAGCGGACTTCGGCTGTACGCTATTTGGCGTACAGGCTGTTTGGTCACCACCGAACAGTATACATTTACTGCCCCAGAGATCAAGCGTTCGGCTGTAGTCCCAGACATGGTCCCGCGGACGGAGGTGAGTGGGCTGGCGGTCAACGAGCCTCCGGAGCAGGACCTCAACCCGCTGCAGCGGCTCATCCGCCAGCGGATGCAGGAGCAGGGCTGGTCGTACGGCGACGTCGCCAAGCGCGGCGGCCTGCCCCGGTCCACCGTGTACACCCTGGCCACGACCCGGAACCTGGCCCGGCCGCCCCGGCCCGCCACGCTCAACGGCCTGGCCTGGGGCCTGGACCTGCCGGTCGCGGTGGTGCGTTCCGCCGCGGCCGAGTCGACCGGGTTGCACTACTACGATGACGAGCTGGGCGGGGCGGACGCCGTGGGCGACCCGGGACGGGACCTGCTGATCGCCAGCATCGACGAACTGAGCCCGGAGGACCGCCAGCACGTCCTGGCCCTGGTGGAGTCGCTGCGCAAGAAGACGGGCGCCGAACGCCCCGCCCACCAGTCTCCGGACGGCTGACCTTCACCAGCTGGCCGACCTTCACCAGCCGGTGAACGCGCCCTGCGCGGCCCACAGCGTCCCGAGCCCGGCCAGCGCAGCCAGCCCGGCCGCGCCGACCAGGGCCCGGCGTCCCAGTCGGCCGGCCGACCAGCGCAGGCCCGCGGCCGCCAGCCGCCGGATCAGTCCCGTCGTGATGAACAGCGACCCGGCGATGGACAGGCCCACCAGCATGGCCCCGATGACGCTAGCGGCGGCGAGCGCGAAATGGTGGCTGGTGACGGCGGTGGCGGCCGTGTGGGCCTGCAGCCGCACGGACAGCCAGAGCGCCCGGTTGATCTGCGGCAGGTGCAGCACGAGGTACCCGAGGCTGGCCGTGAGCAGCGGGACCACGATCAGGACCCAGCAGGTGACCACGATCCGGCTGCGGCGCCGCAGGCCGGCCACCCGCGGGTCCGCGGGCCCCCGGCCCAGCACGCCGCGCAGGATGGGCACGACCCGGGCGAACAGGTCCGGCACCCCGACCAGGTCGCTGAGGATGTAGTACCCGTCGTAGCGGGCGAGCGGCAGCAACTGCTCCAGCATCTCCAGGTGCGTGACCGCGATGACCAGGAGCAGCAGTTCGGCCGAGGTGCCGGCGTAGATGCCGGCCAGCACCAGCATGAAGATCAGGTTGAAGTACAGGCCGCCGAGATCGGTCCGCAGCCTGCCCGCCCGGCTGAGCCGGTAGGAGTCGGTGACGTTGGTGAAGAACGAGGGGTAGACCAGGTAGATCCCGAAGCCGATGACGCCGGTCCGCGCCCCGCCGCAGCGGCAGCCGGAGGCGTGCCCGCACTCGTGGAACAGCCCGGCGACCGCCGACAACCCGGCCACGACCAGCAGATCGACCGGATCCTGCAGGATCTCGTGGAGTCCGCGGCCGAGTCCGTGCACGGCGAAGATCCAGTAGTCCAGGGCCAGCACGCTGGCCAGCACGGCGACCACCAGCGGCCACCGGAACAGCGGCTGGAACATCGTGCCGACGGCGTTGGCCACCCGTTCGGGCAGCAGCGTGCCGCGAGCCCGGAGCGCCAGCAGCGGGTTGGCCCGGGGCGGGCTTGACAGGGTGCCCTCGGCCGCGACGATGCCGAGGGGTATCAGCTTGGCGGTGAGCAGGAAGCCGACCTGCTCCGCGCTGAGCGCCCGCCCGAGGTCCGCGCTGACCCGGTCCGCGATGGCAGCCAGATCCCGGGCCCCGTCGAGGTGGCTGATCACCAGGTACAGCAGCGGGGACAACTGGATGACCTGGCCGTCGGACCGGCGGACCAGCGACGGCGGCCGGTCGTAACCGGAGTCCTGGTAGGTGCCGAGCAGTTCGATCCCGCCGGCCAGCCGGGGCGGCTCCGAAGACCCGGGCACCTGGCCCGGAGGCGGGCTGGTTAGGGTGCCTCCGGAGTCCAGGTGCCCGGGAGCCAGGGTCATCGGCTTGCTCTTCCCTCACATACGCACCGGGGATGGGGGACGGGAGGCCACCCACGAAGGGCGGGCGGCCTCCCCGCCCGCTGCGCACTCCCCTCCCGTTGCGCAGCGGGTGCTTGGGCCAGGCAGGCGGCTAGAAGCCGATGCCGTTGCCGACCGCGGACGTGCTCGCGGACTGGCCACCGAAGTTGATCAGAGCGATGTTGTTGCCGCTGGCGACGTTGTTGCCGCCGAGGATGTTGACCTGGTGGTCGAAGGAACCGACGACACTGGTGCCGCCGCCGCCCCGCCAGCAGTGCAGCGTCTCGCGGCTCGGCAGCAGCTCAGCGGTCTCGAGCTCCAGCTCCTGCATGGTTACGTCCGACATGGAGTCTCCTTTGAGCGATCCGTGTTGTACGCTCTTTAACGTACAAACTGTTCGGTCATCACCGAACAGTATACGGATTGGGGCTGGGACGCAAGAGCGTGCTGTGCAATCTCGTTGAGCACGGTGCGGTTCCTGGCCGAGCGGAGGTGGGTGCGCTGGTGGTCACGGGTGTTCCGGGAGATGAGCGGCACGGGGTTCTGGCAGATGAGCGGCACGGAGTTCCGCAAGGTGCGCAGGCCCCGGGCGGCAGCCTGTCGCGCCGAGCCGCCCAGGATCCGGCGCCGGACGGTAACCCGCTGCAGCGACTGATCCGGCAGCGGCTGGACGAACGGGGCTGGTCCTACGGTGACGTGGCCAGGCGCGGCGGCCTGCCCCGGTCCACGGTGTACACGCTGGCCACGACCAGGAACCTGGCCCGGCCCCCACGCCCGGTGACGCTGAACGGTCTGGCCTGGGGGCTGGACCTGCCGGTTTCCGTCGTCCGGTCCGTCGCCGCCGCGTCCACTGGACTGCACTACTACGACGACGAACCGGCCGGCCCGGGGCCGGAGAGCGATCCCGATGCTGGCGATCCGGAGCGCGAGCTCCTGATCGCCAGCATCGACGAACTGACCGCCGCCGACCGGCGGCACGTCGCGGCCCTGGTGGAGTCGCTGCGCAAGAAGGCGGCCGTGGAGCATCCCGGCCGTTAACCACGGCATCTCCCGGGCTCGGTCACGAAGGCTCCCTCACTGGTTCATGGGCCAGTTGGCGGGCAGGCCGAGGTGTTCGGCCAGCCTGCCGTAATGCCCCTCGGGCAGGACCAGGCGGGCGACGCGCAGGATGTCCGCCGGGTCCCCACCCGGAGGTCGCAGCACGCAGATGGTGTCGTCCTGCTTGTTGCGGGTGACGACGAGACGGTCGTGGTCGGCCATGACGATGCGGGCCGGCTCGATGCGGCCCTCGTGCGCGGGAACGGGCATGACGGGAATCTCCGAGACAGAGCTTTCAAGGGGTGTGGTCTGGGTGGCCGGGCCGGCTTGATGGGGCACCGGGCCGGCTTGGTGCGGCGGCTCGAGGGCCTGGCCGACCTGATGGGGCGGAGGCGCCGGGATGACGCCACGACGGCGCCGGCGACGCCGGGCCAGCAGGAACGGTTCGGCGGCGAAAACGATCACCGCGAGCAGCCCGACCGCCAGCAGCACACTCTTCAGCCACGACGGCATACCGGAGCTGGCGTGCGGCCGCGGCTGCGGGTGGCTTGGGTGGGCCACCGACGGGGATGACGGAGCCGGATTCGTGGGCTGGGTAGATGGTTGCGACCGGCTCGGGGCCGGGCCGCTGGGGGCCGTCCCATTAGGGGCGGTGCCGTTGGGGGCCGGGTTCCCGGGGACTGAACCGCTGCCGGGCGAGGTCGCCGGGCTGGGGATGGTCAGCCGGATCCCGGCGTGAACGGCGTCGGGGTCGGCACCGATGGCTGACCGGTTGGCCGCGTACAGAGCAGGCCAGCCGCCAAGGACACCGAACCGGGACGCGATCGCGGACAGCGTGTCCCCGCCCGTGACCGTGTACCGGACCGGGTTGACCGGACCGGGCACGTGCAGGACCACGCCCACGTTCAGGGCGTCGGGGTCGGGACCGATGGCTGACCGGTTGGCCGCGTACAGAGCAGGCCAGCCGCCACGGACACCGAACCGGGCCGCGATGGCCGACAGGGTGTCGCCACGCTGGACGGCGTAGGTGCGGGCCGGTGTGGTGGCCGCTGGGCTGGTCGTGGCCGAGTTGGCGCTAGTGGCCGAGTTGGCGCTAGTGGCCGGGGCCGTGGTGCTGGCCGGGGCCGTGCTGGCGGCCGGAGCCGCCGTGATCGATGTCAGTGCCGCGGAAGCTGGCCTGGCGGCCGGCTGGGCACTGGTGAAGCTGATGTTGGTCGTGCGGGTACTGATCTGGGCCAGATGTTCGGGTCTGTCTTGACCGGCAGAAGCTACGCCTGCCGGCAAGATGGTCCAGGCCAGCACAACGCACGCGAGCTTGATCCACGCACGCATGGTGCTGTCACTTTCCTTCCAGGGAGATCAGCGCCGGGCGTTACGGGCCGGGCGCCGTCAGGGATGAAGCGGCTGGAAGGAAGCGACTTACGCGGGCGGCACCTCCGGCAGGAACGATCGCCAGATGGCCTTGGCGCCCTCAGTACGGACGCGCCGCACCACGGTCAGGGTGCGGGAAGTGATCCGGTCCTGGGCGGCCCGGCCGGACAGCGTGTGGCCGCCACCGCTGGCGCCACCGGTCGAACCGCCGCCGGTGGCCCCGCCACTGCTACCCGGGCCGCCGGCCACCGGCACCCGGGGCGTCGTCGGCGACGGCGCCCCCGGGACGTCTGCGCCCGACGCGGCCGCGGCCGAGCCGGACGAACCGACGGCGAGGATTGCGGCGGCGTTAGCGGCGGAAGCGGAGGTGATGCTGGACGTGCCGGCGGCGGCCGCAACGGCCGGGCGGGCCGCCGGGCTGGACGTCGCAGCAGTCGATGGCGCTGCGGCGGCCGAGGTCGGCAGCGACGCGAGCGTCTGCGTCGCAGCGACCGGGGCCACTGCGCCGGTCACCGAGGACAGGGCCGGCGCCAGCGCGCCGGTCACCGGGGCCAAGCTGGCGGTCACGGTGGTCAGTGTCGGCGCCAGCGCGCCGGTCACCGGGGCCAGCGTCCCAGTCACAGTGGCCAGCGTCGGCGCCAGCGCACCCGTCACCGGGGCCAGCGTCCCAGTCACAGTGGCCAGCGTCGGCGCCAGCGCGCCCGTCACCGGGGCCAGCGTCCCAGTCACAGTGGCCAGCGTCGGCGCCAGCGCACCCGTCACCGGGGCCAGCGTCCCAGTCACAGTGGCCAGCGTCGGCGCCAGCGCGCCCGTCACCGGGGCCAGCGTCCCAGTCACAGTGGCCAGCGTCGGCGCCAGCGCACCGGTGACCGGGGCCAGCGTCTGGGTCAGCGGGGCCGCCGCTTCGGTCACTGAGGTGAGGACGGGTCCGATCGCTCCGGTTACCGGAGCCAGGCTCGCGGTCACGTCGGTCACCGTCGGGGCCAGCGTCGCGGTCACCGGAGCCACCGCCCCAGTCACGGCGGCCAGCGTCGGGGCGAGCGCACCGGTGACGGGGGCCAGTGTCCCGGTCACGGTGGACACCGCCGGGGCCAGCGCTGCAGTCGCGGGGGCCAGCGCGCCCGTGGCGGGAGCGACCGCCTGAGTCACGGTGGACACCGCCGGTGCCACCGTCCCGGTCACGCTGGAGGTCACCGGAGCCACCGCCGTGGTCACCGCGGAGACGGCCGGCGCCACGCTGCTGGTGACGGCGGAGACGGCCGGTGCCACGCTGCTGGCGACCGGGGCAACCGCACCGGCTGCGGCTGACACCACCGGGGCAACCGAGCCGGTCGCGGAGCCGAGCGCCCCGGCGACCGGAGACAGCACCGGAGCCAGCCCGGCCGAGCCGATGCTGGCGGCCTGGGGGGTGGCGGTTGCGGCCACCGGCCCGCCGACGGTGGCGGCGGCGCTGGGTGACGGCCGAGGTGATCGGGGCCGCCGCGTTGGAGATGGCCGCGGGCCGGGAGGCTGACGCGGTGGCGGCGGACGGCGCGGCGGCGGCCAGGGAGCCCACGGCGTGGACTGCGCCGCTCGGGGTGGCCGACGCTGGGGCGGTCGCAGAGGCCGAGGCGGACGGCGCGGAGGCCGGCCGGGTCACGGCGGACGCAGCCGAAGTGGCCACCGACCCCGCGGCGTGGAGCGCGCCGCTCGGGCCGGAGGTGGCGGCAGCCGGGGCGACCGAGGTGGACGGCGCGGAGGCCGGTCGGGCTGACGCCGGAGCCGGAGCGGAGGCCGGGGCGGCCGCGACGCTGACCGGGCTCGGCGCGGGCGTCGTCGCTCCGTGGGTGCCGGTGGAGCCCACGGCGTGGACCGTGGAGCTGACGGCGTGGGTCACGCTGGACGGGGCTGCGGCGACGGATGACAGCGGGGAGGAGCCGGTGGCGCCGGAGCCGGACGTGGCCGGGGCGACCCGAGTCGAGTGTCCCGTGGACGTCGAACTGGCCGACGGGGTGGCCGTGGACGAGCTGGCCGAGACGGAGGCTGCGGCCGACGTCGCCGCGTTGGCCGGTGTGGAGCTGGCCGGGGCGTTCTGGGACTGGCTGGACGAGGCCGGGGCTGACTGCGAGGCGGCCGTCGAAGCCGGGGGCGAGGCGGAGCCGTTCGCCGATCCCGAGCCGTTCGCCGAGCCCGAGTGCCCGGCCGAGGCCGAGGCGCCGGTTGAGGACCCGCCGCCGCTTGAGCCCGAGCCACCCGCCGGGGCGGTCGACTGGGCGGGCGCCGAGGGGGCCGAGGCTGCCGAATCCCCGTGCGAGTCAGTCGTACCTACGGGGCTGGCCTGGGACGATGCGCTCTGGGCGACGGCCGAGGCAACCGAGCCGACGGTCTGCAGGGCACTCCCCGGGCCGGAGGAGCCCGCGGCGGAGGACGGCGACGACGGGGTGGTGTCGGCGTGAGCCTGCTGGTGCGAGAAGAGCACCAGCATGATCAGAATTCCGGCAGCCAGCAATCCAGCTTGCACCGCTCGGCGAGCGATGCCGCGCAGGACTGCGTGGGCCACCAGGGTGCTCCCAACGTCGGGAGGCGCTTCTACGGAGTTACCTTTTCACCATGCTTGCCCTTTTATGCAAGAAGAACTCGATTTATTCGACATTAAGCGCCGAGCAGGTTCGCATGGATCAATAAATCAGGGCATAACGGCCTGGCCTGCGGAGACGCAGATGATCTCGACGCGGGCGGCCGGGGCGGTTACTGTCTTTAGGTTACTGATGCGTAGCTTTTGGGACTGGTGAGGACCGGATGACTGAGCACGTCGATGTGCTGATCGTGGGGGCCGGGCTGTCCGGGATCGGGGCCGCCCACCAGCTGCAGCGAGCGTTCCCGCGACGGAAGTACACGATCCTCGAGGCGCGGGACGCCATCGGGGGGACCTGGGACCTGTTCCGGTACCCGGGGGTGCGCTCGGACTCGGACATGCAGACGCTCGGCTACCGCTGGCGGCCGTGGACCGGGGCCAAGGCCATCGCGGACGGACCCGCGATCCTGCAGTACGTCCGGGACACGGCGGCCGAGTCAGGCGTCGACCGCCACATCCGGTTCGGGTACCGGGTGACGCGGGCGTCCTGGTCCAGCGCGGACGCGCGGTGGACGGTTGAGGCCAGCCAGGTTGCGAGCCAGGACGGCGGCCAGCCCGCCAGCAACGGGAGGTCCGGGGCAGCTGGTGGGGCTGGCGGTGACGGCGGGGCTGGCCATGACGGCGGGGCTGCCGGTGTCGGCGACGCTACCGCGAGCACCTCAGGCACCTCAGGCACCTCGGGCACCGTGACCTTCACCTGCAACTTCCTGCTCGTGTGCACCGGGTACTACCGGTACGACCACGGGTACCAGGCTGACCTGCCGGGGATCGAGAACTTCCGCGGCCAGGTGGTGCACCCGCAGCAGTGGCCGCAGGACCTGGACTACGCCGGGAAGCGGGTAGCGGTGGTCGGCAGCGGCGCGACCGCGGTGACGATCGTGCCGGCCATGGCCGAGACCGCGGCTCACGTGACGATGGTGCAGCGCTCGCCGACCTACATCATCAGCCTGCCGACCGAAGACCCCCTCGACGCCAAGCTGCGCGGGCTGGTCGGGACGCGGCGCGCCTACCCGGTCACCCGCTGGAAGAACGTCCTGGTCAGCACCCTGATCTACCAGCTCAGCCAGCGCCGGCCCCAGATGATGCGGCGCTGGATCCGCGGCATGACGGTCAAGCAGCTGCCGGCCGGGTACGACGTCGACACCCACTTCAAGCCGGTGTACGGCCCGTGGGATCAGCGGTTGTGCCTGATACCGGACGGCGACCTGTTCCGGGCCATCCGGGACCAGCAGGCCTCGGTCGTGACCGGCAAGATCGCGGCGTTCACCGAGCACGGCATCCGGATGGAGTCCGGCGCGGAGGTCGAGGCCGACATCGTGGTCACCGCGACCGGCCTGCAGCTGCTCGCGCTGGGCGGCCTGCAGCTGACCGTGGACGGACGCGACATCCAGCTGCCGGAGACCATGGCCTACAAGGCGACGATGCTGAGCGGCGTGCCGAACTTCGCCCTCACCATCGGCTACACCAACGCGTCGTGGACGCTCAAGGCCGACCTGGTCAGCGACTACGTCTGCCGGCTGCTCCGGTACATGGACCGCCACGGCTACGACGTGTGCGTGCCGGTGAACGACGACCCGGGAGTGACGGAGCGGCCGTTGCTCGACTTCGCGGCCGGGTACATCCTGCGGTCCATGCACGAGTTCCCCAAGTCCGGCTCCCGGACGCCCTGGCGGCTGGGCAGGAGCTACCTCAACGACGCGGTCACGTTCCGGCACGGCCGGATCAACGACGGCGTGCTGCGGTTCTCCCGTCGCGGGGCCGGGGTGGCCCGTGCGACCAAGGAACTCGTACGGTAAGACCATGCTGGCGATCAGAGTGCACGAGTTCGGCGGCCCGGACGTGCTGCGCATCGAAGACGTGGCCCGGCCCGAGCCGGGCCCGGACGAGGTCCTGGTCCGGGTGATGGCCGCGGGCGTCGGCCCGTGGGACGTCGCACTGCGCGACGGCCACGCCGGTGGCTCACTCCCCTACACCCCCGGCGGCGAGTTCGCCGGCCTGGTCGAGGGCGGCACCGGCGAGTACGCCGACTTCAGCGACGGCACCCCGGTCTACGGCTACCCGGGCCTGACCGGGTGTTACGCCGAGTACGTGACGTGCCCGCTGGAGCAGCTGGCCCCGATCCCGTCCGGCCTGAGCGTGGCCGACGCCGGCACCGTCCCGGTCGACCTGCTGACCGCGGAGCAGGGACTGACCGACGAGCTGAACGTGGGCGCCGGCGACACGGTGCTGATCACCGCGGCCGCGGGCGGCCTCGGGCACCTGGCCGTGCAGATCGCGCGGGCGCTGGGCGCGACCGTGGTGGCCACCGCGAGCCCGGCCAACCACGAGTTCCTGCACCACCTGGGGGCGGCGGTGGTGGTCGACCACACCCAGCCGGACTGGCCCGACCAGGTGCGCAAGGCCACTGACGGTGGCGCGGCCAAGGTCCTGGCCGTGGCCATCCCGTCGCTGGCCGGGGCGGCCTTGGCGGCCCGGGACGGCGCGCTGATCGCGACCCCGGTCAACGGCGACTACCCGGACGCGGGCCGGGTGACCTGGCGGCACTACAACGGGAAGCCGCGCGGCAGCCGGCTGATCCGGATGGCGCCCTGGTTCGACGACGGCACGCTGTCGGTCGAGGTGTCCCGGCGGTACTCCTGGCGGGATGCGGCCGAGGCCCACCGCGAGGTCGCCCGGGGTCACACCCGGGGCAAGATCGGCCTCATCGTCGACGACAACCTGGCCGCCGCCTTGGAGGTCTGAACCGGTCAGGCCGTACGGTCCATGCGGGCCACCTCCGAGGTGCCGAACCGCTCCGCCACCAGGTGCTTCAGGCCGTCCGGGAAGCTGCGGCTCGCGGCCAGGTGGCCCGGAGTCAGCTGGCGCTGGGCCTGGGGGCTGCCGCTGAAGGCGTCGGCGCACAGCTCGGGCTCGGCGTTGGCCAGGGCCAGGATGGCCCCGGTGCAGCCGAGCAGCCCGGCCGACATGGTCAGGGGGGCGGAACCGGTGTAGAGCCAGCCGTCCCACCGGTCCAGCGTGGCCAGCAGCCGGCCCATGTCGCCGCTGGAGTCCTTGCAGCCGGACACGGGCAGCCGGTCCAGCACGTCCAGGGTGATGCCGGGCGGCGACACCTTCGGGTAGTGGTACGCCAGCACGGGCAGCTCACCGGCCACGTCCACCACGGCCTGGTAGAAGTTGGACGGGTCGTCCACCCCACGCGGGGACCGGGCCAGCACGGCGTTGGCGCCGGCGTCGGCCGCGGCCCGGGTCAGGGCCTGGACCCGCTCGACCTCCGGGGCGCCGGTACCGGCCACCAGCGGCACGCCGGGCACGGCCGCCCGCACCGCGGCGAACAGCTTGACCCGCTCGGCGTCGTCCAGCGCGTCGGCCTCACCGGTGGTGCCGGCCACGACGACCCCGCGGACACCCCGCTCCACCAGGGCGGCGGCGTGGGCGGCGGTGCCGTCGAAGTCGACCTGCCCGTCGTCGCGGAACAGGGTGATGAGGGCGACCCCGACACCTTCGAAGGGCGGGGCATGATTGGTAGCAGGCATATCACCCATTATCCCCCCGGGCGGGCCGCGGCCAGCTGGGCCCGCAGCTCATCGCGCGCGGTGACCAGGGACGGGCCGTACCAGGTCAGGCTGCGGCCCTCGACCAGGGCCACCCGCCGCCCGGGAAACATCTCCGGGCCGTCGCCCGCGCTGAACGCGTACGGCTCGTCGGGCAGTACCACCAGGTCGGGGCGGCGGGCGGCCACGTCAGCCAGGCCGACGCGGGGGTAGCGGCCCGGGTCGTCGCCGAACACGTTGTCCAGCCCGAGGCGGGCGGCGAGGTCGCCGGTGAAGGTGGCCGACCCGACCACCATCCAGGGGTCACGCCAGACCGGGATGACCGCCCGCACCCGGGTCGCGGGGGCAGGCTCGCGCCAGACCCGCTCGGCCGCGGCCAGCCAGTCCGGTACCGGCCAGCCCAGCGCCGCGGCGAACATCCGGCGCAGCGAGGCCAGCGCCTGGTCCACGGTCTGGATCACGGTGACCCAGACCGGGACGCCGGCCGCCCGCAGCCGCTCGACATCCAGCCGCCGGTTCTCCTCCTGGTTGGCCAGGACCAGGTCGGGGCGCAGGGCCCGGATCGCGGCCAGGTCGGGGTTCTTCGTGCCCCGGACCCGGGGCACGTCCAGGCCGGCCGGGTGCGTGCACCAGTCCGTCGCCCCCGCTAGGGCCTCCGGACGGGTCGCGGCGACCGACTCGGTGAGCGACGGCACCAGCGAGACCACCCGGCGGGCCGGCCCGCCTGGCCCGGTCGGGTGCCCGAGATCGTCCCGCGCCTCGTCCACGGGCTCACCTTAACCGACTTAATAACCCTATCCACATAAGAGTTAATTAAATAAAAAAATGCCGCCAAACGGGTAGCTCACCAAGCAGCGATATTTCTTTCGGGCAGGCGATACGGTTTTCACGGCTATTAATAATTGCCGATTCCACAACCTCCCCCCAAGGGTGTCTTATGCTGGAAAAATATACATATGCCCAGGTCGCCGTCGTGGTAGGGACTCGTCCCGAAATTGTTAAACTGGCCCCTATCGTTCGCATTCTCGGCCCGCAGGCCATGCTCATACACAGCGGCCAGCACACCGACGAGGAATTGTCCGGCGTGTTCTTTTCCGCCGCCGGGCTGCCGGTACCGCAGACCCTGTCCGGGATCTGCTCGCAGCCGCGGCACGTCCAGGTGGCCCGGATCGTCGAGCAACTCGGCGAGCAGTTCGCGCGGCAGCGCCCGGCGGCGGTGCTGGTGCAGGGCGACACGAACACGGCGCAGGCTGCGGCCCAGGCCGGGCACTACGCCGGGGTTCCGGTGGTGCACGTCGAGGCCGGGCTGCGGTCGTTCGACCGGGGCATGCCCGAGGAGCTGAACCGCTGCCTGATCGGCGTGCTGGCCGACCTGCACTGCGCGCCGACCGAGCGGGCGGTAGCCAACCTGCTGGCCGAGGGCGTCCCGGCCCGCCGGGTCATGCTGACCGGTAACACGATCGTGGAAGCGACCCGGGAGATGATGCCGAGCGGCGAGGCGGCGGCGGAGATCGTCACCGAGGCCGGGGCCGAGCCGGGCCGGTACGTGCTGGCCACCATCCACCGGCCGGAGAACACCGACGACGGCGAACGCCTCCGGGTCATCCTGGACCAGCTGAGCAAGCTCGGCCTGCCGGTGCTGCTGCCGCTGCACCCGCGGACCCGGCTGGCGGCCCGGCGGCACGGGCTGGACGCGGCCCTGGACCGGCTGGTGACGCTGCCGCCGGCCGACCACCGGACGTTCCTCGGCCTGGCCCAGCACGCCCGGCTGCTGGTCTCCGACTCCGGCGGCGTGCAGGAGGAGTGCACCGTGCTCAAGCGGCCGCTGATCGTGGTCAGGAACTCAACCGAGCGCCCGGAGTCCATCGACGCGGGGTTCGCCCACCTGATCCAGCCTGGCCCGGGGCTCGGCGAGCTCGGCCGGGAGCTGATCGGTGATGACGGACTGAGCGCGCGGCTGGCCCGGGTGCCCTGCCCGTACGGCGACGGCACGGCCAGCGAGCAGATCGCCGGCTGCCTGCGGAACTACCTGAACTGAACTGAGCTGACCAGAAGGCAGTAAAAAGCGGGGGCCTGCGCATCAAGCGCAAGCCCCCGCTCTGTTTTCCGGCGGGAACCGGTTCAGGCGGCGGCGGTGGCCGTCCGGCGGCGCCGGGCCACGGCGAAGCCCAGGCCACCCAGGCCGAGCACGCCCAGCGCGCCAAGCCCGATCGGCAGGGACATGCCCGGCAGCACCGGCACCGGGGCCACGCTGGCCGCGTTGCAGGTGCTGGTGCCGATGGTGAGGGTCTGGGTGCCGCTCAGCAGGTTCACGTAGATCGCGTCCACGGTCAGCGTCCCATCCGCCGCAGTGACCTGGCGGTTGAGCGTGATCGTGGCCACGCCTGGGACGTTGACCGTCGTGTTGGGAGCCGCGTTGGCCGCCAGCGCGAGCAGCGGGATACCCGCCAGGTTGACGTGGCCATCGGCAATGCTGGACGTGCCGGTCACGTCGCCGGTGTTGGTGTCGAAGGTGCACGACGAGGTGACAGCCGTAGCGGTCAGGCCCGTCCTGGCGGTCAGGGTGGCCCCGACGTCGGCGATCGTCGACGACGCGTCGGTGGCGTCGGCCGTGTCGGTGATCAGGCCGGTGGTGATCAGGCCCGCCACATTAAGGTTGGCCACGCTGGCCGGCGAGGTACCCGGGAAGCTGGCCGGGGCCACCGGCGCAAGGGTGATCAGGCCGGTGGCGGCGGCGCCATCGGAGGTGTTGGGACCGGCCGCGGCCGCGGGACCCGCGGTCGCCATGATGACCCCGGCCACCAGCGACGCTGACGCCGCTGCCTTGACCAGGCCGTTAACTTTGCCAATCATTCGTTTCCCCGTTCATAACGGTAATCAGTTGAAGAGCTTGCGTGGGCTCCGTTGCCCCCAGCTCGATTTCGGAGATGAACTCCGCGTTCCGGCGGGTCTTGAACCAGTCCTCCCGGTGCCGGATGATCCGGGTGAAGGCTCGCCACGAGGTGACGTAGAAGATCAGCACGAACAGCGCGTAGCCCACGCCGAGGCCGAAGCCCCGGAGCACGCTGATCCGCCGTTCGCACTGGCTGCGGTAGATCGGCCCCCACAGCACGAAGGGGCCGGCCCCGATCAGCAGGTAAAAGGCGACGATCATCCAGCCGCCACTGGTCAGCCAGGACCGCATGGCGTCCGGGCCGGCCAGGTAGTTGGCCGCGAACACCGCGGCCGGCACCGGGTAGACCAGCGTGCCGACCAGCTGCAGCCACGGCTGCAGCAGGTAATAGGTGGCTTCCAGGGCGGCGAGCGGGCCCACGTGCGGCGACGCCCACAGCTGCCGCAGGTACAGGCCGCACTGCATGGTGCCCTGGCCCCACCGGGTGCGCTGCCGGACCAGGCGGAAGATGTCCGGCAGGCCTTCCTGGTCCACGTAGGTGTCCGGCGTGTACTCGTTGCGGTGGCCGGTCATCATCAGGTGCAGGCTGAGCTCGTAGTCCTCGAGCAGCGCGCCCTTCCACGGCTCGCCGTTGGTGTCGGCCAGCGTGTCCAGCGCGGACAGCCGGCTGAACTGGCCGTTACCGCCCAGCCCGACGCTCTTGGTGAACCGGCGGGCGCACTGGATGGCCGAGATCGGAACCCGGAACTCCAGGTCCTGCAGCCGGACCAGGGTCTGGCCGAGGGCGTTCACCAGCCGGCCGCGCTGCGGGAACGGCCGCGGGTCGTCCCGGTTCATCATCCGCACCTGGATCTGGACCGAGCCGACCACGGGGTCGCCGAACAGGTCACCGCCCGCGATCACGTCCAGGCAGTTGGCCGCGGGCCGGCCGTCGGCGTCGATCACGCCGATGACCGTCCGGACGCGGTCCGCGCTGAGCGGCAGCCAGTCGCTGAGCGTGCGGTAGGCGTCGTTGAGCGCGTGCCCCTTGCCCGTCCGGGCATCCGGGAAGCGGCGGGACACCACGTGCACCATCGGGTCGAGTGCCGCGCGATGAGCCACGATGGCCCCGGTGTGGTCGTCGCTGTCGTCGTCGATGACCCAGACGTGCGCCGCGGGGAAGGTATCCCGCAGCCGGTCCACGGTGCGGCCGATGACCTGTTCCTCGTTCAGCGCGGGCACGAAGAAGTGCCAGGCCAGCGAGCGGGCGTCACCCGGCCTGCTGGCCCGGTGGCGGGAGAACGGCACCACGATCATGACGACGTAGGTGATGAACGCGACGCTCATGATCAGGGCCACAGCCTGGGCCAGCGCGATCGCGACCTGGATGAAGGTGCTGTTCACCGCGCCACCCCCCGGCGCCGGCCGCGACCTTGGCCCCGGGCCGGACGGCGGCGGACGAGGATGACGGTGAGCAGCGTGAGGCCGATGCCGATGCAGACGATGCTGACGATCGAGCCGAGGATCAGGTGGCCCAGCTGGTAACCGGCGCCGAGGCCGCCGTAGCGGACGGCGACAGCGATGACGCCGATCCGCAGCAGGTTGCCCGCCACCATCACGGTGGCCGCCACGATCAGGCCCCGGATGACCCGGCTCACCGCGAGCCGGCGCGGGACCAGCAGCAGCACGCCGAGGCCGCACAAAGGCACGATCAGCAGGGCCGAACTGCATTCGGGCGTGATCACCAGCCCGTACGCGGCCGTGGTGCCCAGCCCGAACCAGAGAATGGGAGCGCGGGACCCGGCCAGGACCGGCGTGAACAGCCGGTACAGGTGCGCGGCGACCACCGCTTCCAGGTGCCGGAACTGGTACTGGTACATCAGCAGGGACAGCGCGGTGCCGCACAGGACGCCGGCGGCCAGCACCCGGAGCGTCCGCTGCTGGCTCTCGGAGGGTGCACCGTGCCGCCCGCTGCGCCGGGCGCCCAGCGGGCGCGCGGGCAGCCCGCGGGACGAGTGCGCGGCATGCCGGCCCGGCGGTCCGCCGACGGGACGCGGACCGGGCAGCTTGCGCACGTCTGGGTAAGTGTGCACGGCGAGCTGGACCCTCAATCAGGAAATGGTGTACTCGGGGGGGTTTGTACAAGGTGGTCTGACCAGGCCTTAGTCACCTTGTGTAGTCAAGCGTTGCTCAGAGTACACGAGCGTGCGCAGCATGTGCGGGAATTCGGGAACCGGCCGGCGTGGGGCCTGCCGCGACGTCAGACCGGGGCCGCCCGAGAGGCCAGATTTGCGAGGACCCGCGGGGCCGGAACCGGGTTCATCTCCGGCTCGCACGGCGCTGACCAGCCCGTCTACGGGGCAACGTCCGCGCGATCAGATGCAACGTATGTCACAGTCCCAGACCCCGCTTTTAACAGGGCGGAAATATTCGGGGACCCATTACGAAATCCGTGCTGGCGAGCCTGTCTGGCGGACGGACAAAAAGGAGATCGTAGTGAAGATAGATTCCGGCTCGACCGCCTGGATGCTGGCGAGCACCGCGCTCGTCCTGCTGATGACCCCAGGTCTGGCCTTCTTCTACGGAGGCATGACCCGGGCCAAAACCACCCTGAACATGATGATGATGTCGTGGATCGCCATCGTCACCGTGACCATCGCCTGGGTGCTGTACGGGGACTCGCTGACCTTTGGCAAAGGTAACTGGTTCATCGGCGGCTTTGAGTACCTCGGCGAGCACGGGCTCGTGCACAGCGCGTCCCGGGTGTCGGGCATTCCCGATCTCCTGTTCTCTGCCTTCCAGCTGACGTTCGCGGTCATCACCGTCGCGCTGATCAGCGGCGCGATCGCTGACCGGACCAAGTTCGGCGCCTGGACGGTGTTCACCGTCGCCTGGGCCACGCTGGTGTACTTCCCGGTCGCCCACTGGGTCTGGGGCGGCGGCTGGCTCAGCAGCCTGGGTATCGAGGACTTCGCCGGTGGCACGGTCGTGCACGTCAACGCCGGCTCCGCGGGCCTGGCCCTGGCGCTCGTGCTCGGCAAGCGGAAGGGCTGGAAGAAGGACCCGATGCGGCCGCACAACCTGCCGCTGGTGCTGCTGGGCGCGGGCCTGCTGTGGTTCGGCTGGTTCGGCTTCAACGCGGGCTCCGAGCTCGCGGCGGACGGCACGGCCGCCCTGGCCTTCATGAACACCCAGATCGCGACCGCGGCCGCGGCCGGTGGCTGGCTGCTGGTCGAGCGGTACCGTGACGGCAAGCCGACCACCCTGGGCGTGGCCTCGGGTGCGGTGGCCGGCCTGGTCGCGATCACCCCCGCCTGCGCGTTCATCGCTCCCTGGGCCGCGATCCTGCTCGGCCTGGCGGCCGGCGGCCTCTGCTGCTTCGCGATCGGCCTGAAGCACAAGCTCGGCTTCGACGACGCGCTCGACGTGGTTGGTGTGCACCTGGTCGGTGGCGCGTTCGGTGCCATCTCGCTCGGCTTCCTGGCCGCCTACCCGCTCCTGGAAGGCCAGCGCAAGGGCTTGTTCTACGGCGGCGGCGTCCACCAACTCGGGGTGCAGGTGCTCGGCCCGGTCGCGGTCGGCCTCTACTCCTTCACCGTGGCCTGGATCCTCGGCAAGATCATCGACAAGACGATGGGCTTCCGGGTCTCGGAGGAGGACGAGATCACCGGCGTGGACCTCACGCAGCACGCCGAGACCGCGTACGACTTCCTGATCACCCAGCTCGGCCACGCGTCGGGCCCGGCGGTGACCAGCGTGGAGGAGGAAGAGGCGATCCGGGACTCCGAACCAGTCACCGGTACCGGAGCACGCTAACCGCGGGCTCCGCTGGGGCTCCCTGGGATTCCGCCCAAGTTCACAGCTCACTACGACGGTCGTGCCGCCGCGGGTCATCGCGGCGGCACGACCGTTTTCACCAGGCCGGTCTTGACGTCGTAGGCCAGGCCGGTGACCTTGATCCGTGAGGACACCTGCGGGGCCTGGAGGACCGTGGCCACGTCGGCCGGGACGGTGACCGAGGGGTCGAGGACGGCCAGGCCGGCCAGCTCGGCGTCGTCATAACCCCGGGCGGCGAAGCCGTGCCGGAGCTCATCGTCGGCGAAGAAGCCGGAACCGCAGTCGGTATGGTGCATGACCGCGAACTCGAACCACTCGGCGTCCGGGGTCTTGGTCTCATGCAGGTAGCTGATCCAGGCCAGGTCCTGCAGCACCGCCGGGGTCACCCGGCCGCCCACGGTGCGGGCCACGATCGCGTCGCCCAGGTCCAGGCCGAACAGCTGGGCCGGGTCGACCCGGGGATCGATGCAGGTCAGGATGTACACCTGCTTGTTCGGCAGGAACGGGATGGCCGGCACCCGGTCCTTGGCTCCGGTCCGGGCGAAGGCCTCGTTGCGGCGCAGTAGTTCGTCGAAGTTGGACATGAACCCAGTCTCGGCGGCCGGCCGCCCGGTGGCGATGGCCGATACGGCCGTTCGTCGTCAGGGTTCGGCCAACTGGCGGCCGGAATGTGGCCGGCCTGGCGGTCCGGCTGGTGACCGGCCCTGGTGACCGGCCTGGCGGTGGGCCTGCCGGTAGGCGGTGGGGGTGAGGGCGGACTCGCGGGCCAGGTGCGCGCGCAAGGTGGCCGCGCTGCCGAGACCGCACCGCTCGGCCACGTCGTCCACGGACAGGTCGGTGACCTCCAGCAGCCTGCGCGCCTCGAGCAGGCGCTGGCCTGTTAGCCAGCGCATCGGGGTCAGGCCGAACTGCTCGCGGAACTGGCGGGCGAAGGTGCGGGTCGGCAGGCCCGCGTGCCGGGCCAGCGTGCCGACGGTCAGCGGCCGGTGAAGCTCGGCCACCGCCCAGTCCAGCGTGGGGCCCAGGCCGCCGTCTTCCGGCAGCGGCCGGCGGGCGTACTGGGCCTGCCCGCCGGGCCGGTGCACCGCCACCACCATGCGCCGGGCCACGTCCGCGGCGGCGCCCGCCCCGTAGTCCCGGTCCACCAGGTACAGGCACAGGTCGATCCCGGCCGACAGCCCCGCGCTGGTCAGCACCGGCCCCTCGTCGACGTACAGCACGTCCGGGTTGAGCCGGACGGCCGGGAACCGGGCCCGGAAGTGGTCCGCCTCCTGCCAGTGCGTGGTCGCCGCCAGGCCGTCGAGCAAACCCGTCGACGCCAGCGCGAACGCACCAATACAGATGGAGGCGATCCGGGTGCCGCGCGCGGCCGCGGCCCGCAGGGCGTCCTGGGCCGCGAGCGACGGGTCGCCCAACGGGTAGTAGCCAGGCACGATGACGGTGTCCGCCTCCTCCAGCGCGTCCAGCCCGGCCGGGGCGTTGACGCTGAACCCGGTGGTGGACGGAACCGGGCCGGGGCGCTCGGCGCACACCGTGAACGAGTAGCGCTCGCGCTCGTCCCGGTGCCCGAACACCTGCGCCGCGATGGACAGGTCGAAGGCCACCACCTCCGGCAGCGCGAGCGCCACCACCCGGTGCCTGCGGTGCCCGTCACCTGACGTCACTTGATCAGCTTCTCACGGCAGAAACGCCATCAGCCGCGCCGCGGCCACCGCAGCCAGGAACCCCTACCCGGGCAACCACAGCGCCTACGTGTCCTTCGTGAGCGATCTCCAGACGGCCACCCATGATGCGGTGGCAGGCGACATCACCGACGCGATCACTGCGCTGGAAACGCCGACGCCGTCCAGACCAACGCGGGCTGGGCGACCGACTTCCCGGCTGCGCCTGCCGACCTCACGTCCTGACCCACGCTTGACGTCATCCCGGGCTGGCCACCAGCCCGGGATGACGCATGTTACGGCGGCTACCCGGGCGTCACGGCGCCAGTGATCCAGTCAGTGGTCCAGCAGCTCCGGGTTGACCGGGCCCCAGATGTTGACTGTGGCCAGGTCCACCTCCCAGGTCCGCGGGAACAGCGGGAACGACTCGTGCCACGGGCGCGGCTCCCAGTAGCCCTTGTTGTCGTCGTGCATCACATCGAGCTGGGTGAACAGCTCGACCGTGTTGCCGTCCGGGTCCTTGTGGTAGGTGAACAGGTTGTGCCCGGGGCCGTGCCGCCCGGGCCCCCAGATGAGCCGGTAGTTCTCCTTGGCCAGGTGGTCGAGCAGGGTGATGAGGTGGGCCGGGTCGCGCATCTCGTAGGCGACGTGGTGCATGCCGTCGAGCTTGGTGCTGGCCATGAAGTTGGCCGCGTGATGGTCGGCGTTGCAGCGCAGGAACACGAAGAAGTCCCCGACCGTGTCCGACCAGCTGAAGCCGAGCAGGTCCTCGTAGAACTGCTGCAGCGTGGACAGCTCGGGGGTGAACGCGGCCACGTGGCCCAGCTTGGTCGGGCGCAGCGGGGTGTACCCGTCGACCCCGCTGCGATCCTGGTCCTCGTACAGATGCAGCGGCACCCCGGTCGACGGCTCGGTCAGCACCAGAGCCTGCGACATGCCCGGGCCGATGTCACTGCGCCGTTCGACCTCATACCCGGCCGTGCGCAGGCGGCGCTCCGCGTCCGCAACCGACCCCCAGATCTCGTAACCCACCGCCGACCGGCCCCGGGTGTCACCCTGGCTGATGACCACGCTGTGGTGGTCGAAGCCGGTGGTCAGGAAGGCACCCTGAGGCGCCTGCTCGACCAGCTGGAAGTCCAGCACCTTGGTGTAGTAGTCCACCAGCCGGTCCACATCCGGCGTGGTGAACTGCACGTAACCGAGCTTCGACACCCGGACCGCAGGCTCGGATCCCCCGCTCACGTCGGTCATCAGTGACCTCCCGTCTATGCCGGCCGCACTAAAGTGTGCACACTTTACGGCTACGGTACAGCGTCTAGCCCCGGCATGACTGGGGGGCGGGGGGCGGGAATTCGGCGGTGGCGGTCTCGACGAAGCGGCGGGCGACGTCGGTGAGCCGCTGGTTGCTGGTACGGGCGTAGTCCCGCAGCAGCTTGAACGACGCGTCCATGTCGAGGCTGAGCCGCTCGGCCAGCTTGCCCTTGGCCTGCTCGATGATGACCCGGCTGTTCAGGGCGCCCTGCAGCTGTTCGGCCGCGATCTCCCGGCGGCGTGCGGTTCGCTCCTGCAGCAGCCCGATCGTAGCCACGTCGGCCAGCGCCTGGCCGATCCGCACATCCTCCGGGCTGAAGGGGACCATCCCGTCACCGAACAGGTTCAGCGCGCCGATGACTTCGTCTCGCAGCCGCATCGGGACCGCCTGGACCGACCGGAACCCGGCGCCGGTCGCGGCGGCGGCGAACTGCGGCCAGGGCTGGCCCGGCCCTCGCAGGTCAGCCGCGGCGACGGGCAGGCCGGTACGGAAGCAGTCCAGGCAGGGCCCCTGGTCCTTCTGGATCTGGAACAGCTCGACCAGCTCGGCGAGGTCGCTGGACGCCGCCGCGACCTGCAGCTCGCCGTCCGGGGCGGCGAGCACGACACCGGCGGCGGACGCGGACAGCAGCTGGACGCTGCGTTCGGTCAGCAGGTACAGGAAGTCGATGATGTCGAAGTCGGCGACCATGGTGTCGGCCAGCTCCACAAACGTGCCGGAGAGCAGCTCGGTGTCCATCGGGTCATCCTTCGCCATAGAGGATGGTTTCCCGTTACCCGGGGCCGGGTGGAACTAACAGGCATCGGCCCTACGCGGCGAGGCCATGGGGCCATGCCTGGTGCGGCTATGGTGGGCCTAGAAATGGGCTACGTGGCCTTGTTGTCTGGTTGTGGTTAGCCGGGTCCCCGCCGGCTGCATCCCCCCAGCTCGGTCGTGGTCGTAACTGACCGGTCGAGTGGAGGCAGGGGCAATGCCGGAGTTGGCGGATGGGCTGAGGGCTGGATGACGCCGGGGCCGGTGGCCGGGCGTGGCTGATCAGCGGCGGTCCCGGCTGTGGGGCCTGATCGCTGAGCAGGCGGGCGTGCAGGGTGCCACGGTGTCGGCCGCACATGCGTGTGCGGTCGCGGTCGCGGTCGGCGGGGTGGACGGTGGCTGGCTGTCGGTCATGAGTGACCCGGCGCGCCGGGCGCTGGTACATGCCACCGACGGGCGGGCGGCCGAGCTGGAGGAGCTGCAGTTCACGCTGGGCGAGGGCCCCTGCACTGACGCGTTCGGCTCGGGAAACCCGGTCCTGGTGGCCGACCTGGAGGCGCCGGGCTGGCGGGAATGGTGGCCAGGGTTCGCGGCCGCGGGGGTGGCGGCGGGCGCGGCGGCGATATTCGCCTTCCCGCTGGTGCAGGGGGCGATCCGGGTCGGGGTGCTGGGGCTGTACCGGGAAACACCTGGTTCGCTGAGCCCGGGCGCCCTGGCCGACGTGCTGGTGTGCGCGGACGCGGCGTTGCTGCTGTTGCTGAACTCCCGGGCCGGGATGGATGGTACCGGGAACGGCTTGGCCCAAGATGGCTGGTCCGATGACCATGCCCGGGTCTATCAGGCGACAGGGATGGTGTCCGCACAGCGTGGGACGGGGCTGGAGGAGGCGCTGGCCGTGCTGCGCGGGTACGCATTTTCGCACGACCTGACGCTGGACGAGGTGGCGGCGGCGGTGGTGTCGCGGCAACTGCGGCTGGATACCGATGAGACCGGCAAGCCAGTCATGTGAGGGCCCCCCGGGTGCGCTCTTGTGTTGATGCGGTGCGGTCCTATGGTTGATGCAGAACAATGCGGAAGTAGGCGGCATGAGCTTGGGTCAAGATCGCGAACAGATGCTGGCGGCAGCGTTCGTCGAGCTGGCGGACACGCTGGTCGCTGACTTTGACGTGGTGGATTTCCTGCACGGGCTGGCGGACCGGGCCGTCCAGCTGCTGGACGTGGATGCGGCCGGGCTGATGCTGGCCGATCAGCGCGGGTCTCTGCAGGTGATCGCGTCGTCGAGTGAGCAGGCCCGGCTGGTCGAGCTGTTCCAGCTGCAGCACGATCAGGGGCCGTGCCTGGAGTGCTATCAGACGGGCAGGCCGGTTTACGAGGCCGATATGGCGGCAGCCATGCAGCGGTGGCCGATGTTCGCCCCGGCGGCGGCCGAGGCCGGGTTCGCGGCGATGCAGGCGATCCCGATGCGGCTGCGTGATGACGTGATCGGGGCGATGAACCTGTTCATGTACACCCCGCGCCGGCTCGATGAAACCGGGTTGCGGGTGGGGCAGGCGCTGGCCGACGTGGCCACGATCGGGCTGCTGCAGGAACGCAATCTCCGGCACCAGGAGGTGCTGGCCGAGCAGTTGCAGGGCGCGCTGAACTCGCGGGTCGCGATCGAGCAGGCCAAGGGAGTCCTGGCCGAGCGGCTGGGCCTGGACATGGGGCAGGCGTTCGGGCAGCTGCGCGGTCAGGCGCGGCTGCAGAACCGGCGGCTGGCCGAGCTGGCGGGCGCGGTGGCCAACGGTTCGGAGAACGTGGCCGATTGGCAAGCGGTCCGCGAATCCCGCTCCGGCTGATCCTGGAGCCAGGCGGTGCCGGCCGGTCCGAGGATCAGCCGGACGCGGTGATCGTGAATATCTGGCTGTGGCTGGGTAGCTTCACCGCGACGTCGATTAGCTAGATAACGGTGCTGTTCCAGACCCTGACAGCCTGTGGTCATTACCTGGCGCGGTATGGGTGGAGCAGCCATGGCGGTTGGGCAGAAGGGTGATTCCCGCCCGGCGGGTACGGAGCCGGCGGCGGGGCGCGATGAGGACGGGCAGCGGGGCGCGCCGGTTCTTGATGACCTGCTGCCGCGGGTCGCGCGTGGTGATGCCGAGGCGTTCACGGCCGTCTGTGATCAGGTCTCCGGCGCGGTGTACGGCCTGGTCCGCCGGATCATCAGGGATCAGTCCCAGGCCGAGCAGCTGGCCGCGGGGGTCTTGCTGGAGGTCTGGCGATCCGCGTCGCGGTTCAGCCCGGCTGAGGGCAGCGGGCTCGAATGGGTCATGACGTTGGCGCGGCGCCGCGCCGTGAGCCGTGCTGCGGTGGATAACGCCCGCACGGCGGCCGGGCTCCTGCCTTCCGGGCTCCCTGGAGTCGCGGCGGAGCGGGTCGCGGGGAACCTGCAGACACACCGTGGCCTGACCTCCCTGCCAGAGCCGCAGCGTCAGGCCATGCTGCTGGCGTCCTCCGGGTACACCTGGCGGCAGGTCGCCGAGCTGCTGGGGGTTCCGGCCGGAACGGTGGCCGAGCGGCTCCGCGATGGATTGCTCAGCCTGGGTAGCACCCCGGAACAGCGGCCGGAACGGTAACGCCCGGCGGCGCCGCCCGGCCGCAGCGGCCGCAGTAGATTTACGGCAGATCCATATGCCGCTCCGGACCTCGGTGGTGCCCGTCCATGGATACGCCGATGGGCAGGAGCGATGAGGAACACACACGGCGAGGGGGAGATTGGGTGGTCCTTCGTACCCCCTGGCGAGGCTGGCCGGTGAGTGGGGCCGGACCGGAGGGCACCCCTCGGCAATCAGCCAGGGCAAAGCGGGCAAAGGTTAACCTGGCCTGCCTGGGGTAATCGCCTCAGCGAGGCCACCGCGCGAGCGGCTCCGCTCTACGTGGGTGCCTCCTCGCTCCAGACCCCGGCGACAGAGCCGGTGAAGATCCACGAGGAGGACGCCGGGATGATTCACTCCCACCTGTGCGCTGGCCGGCCCGTTTCGAGTTCAAGCGTGGACACGGCCGTCCCACGAGACCGCGAGCGGAGGACGGTCCGGTGAACGCGGTCAGCCGGCCACCAGCCGCTCGCGATGACCGGTTGCAGGCCGCGCCGCAGGGACCGGGAGCAGGTCTGCGCCGCTGGCCGTCACGCGCCGTCCAGCTGTGCTGGAAGGGCATCGTCCGGTTGCCCGGCAGTCAGCCACTGCTGCTGCGGCAGATGGAGCGCTCGCTGCTGGCCGAGGACTTCCGTCTCGACTCCGGGTTCGCGATCTTCACCCGGTCCGCCTGCGGCCAGGAGATGCCAGCGACCGAGCGGGTCCCGGCCTGGCCCAGATCGCTGTGGGCCAGCGGGATGACCGCTACCGGACTGGTAGCCGCGGGCGGCGCGGTCGTCCTGAGCCGGCTGATCGTGAACCAGCGCGCCCATCCGGGCGGGGCCCGGCCTGACGTCAGCACATGAGGCAGTACCTAGCCTGACGTCAAGCACCTGACCGCATCCCCGCGGCCGCAGCCCGCCTCACGGTGCGGACTGAACGTGCAACTGGGCCGTTGACCCCGGCCGGGTCAGCTTGCCGACCTCGTTGAGGTGCCGGAGCGCCTGAGCGTACGAACCGGCCAGGGTGGCCTCGCAGTACGACAGGCCGTGCTCGGCGCAGAAGGCTGCCACCAGCGGCTGCGCCCGCCGCAGGCTGGGCCGGGGCATGGACGGGAACAGGTGGTGCTCGATCTGGTAGTTCAGCCCCCCGAGGGCGAAGTCCGTGAGGCGGCCGCCCCGGACGTTGCGGGAGGTGAGCACCTGCTGGCGCAGGAAGCCGATCTTGTCCTCGGCCGCGAGCACGGGCATGCCCTTGTGGTTGGGTGCGAACGAGCAGCCCAGGTAGAACCCGAACAGTCCCTGCTGGACCAGGATGAAAACCACCGCCCGGAGCGGTGAGAGGACCAGGAAGACCGCGCCGAGGTAACCGCAGGCATGGAGGATGAGCAGTCCGGCTTCCCAGGCCCAGTGGCGGCCGCTGGCGGCCCGGCTTTCCCCGCGCTGGCCGGCCTGCCGGATCAGCGCGGTGATGCTGGACAGGTGCAGGTTGGCCCCTTCGAGGAACAGCAAGGGCACCAGCAGGTAAGCCTGGTAGCGGAACAGGAGCCGCTGGATGCCACGCGGGCCCGCGCGCGGGCACCGGAAAACGCCAGCAGCCCGTCATGACGTCCGGATCCACACCCTCGGTGTTGGGGTGAGCGTGGTGCCGGCTGTGCTTGCTCGTCCACCAGCCGTAGCTGAGTCCGATGCCCAGGTTGCCGCACAAGACGCCGAGGCGTAGTTGGCCCGGTGGCTGGCGAACACCTGCCGGTGCCCGGCGTCGTGACCAAGGAAGCCGATCTGGCCGAAGACCACGGCCAGGAACGCAGCCAGGCCCAGCTGCCACCAGGAGTCGCCGATCAGACAAACGCGACCCAGCCGATGGCCAGCGCCGCCGCGGTGACGATGATTTTGCGCCAGTAGTAGAGCGGCCGCCGGGCCAGCAGGTCCGCCTGCCGAACCTGCCGGGACAACATCGCGTACTCGCTGCCCACGGCCGGCGGGCCGGTTGGGGGCCGGTTCACGCTGGGCTGCGGCAGAGCTGACACCGTGGGACTCCTCAAGCGTCGGACGCGGCCGGTGACCGCGAGCCGCGGGTCCAGGAACGGCACGGCAACTGGTGCCGTGACCTGCTGCTCCCCGGGAGGCTGGCTTCAAACGCACCCCGCCGGAGATGCCTTCGCCGGTCATAAAAACCCGGCGGCCTGCCCGAAGCAGACCGCCGGCGGCGCGAGGCCGGGGTCAGCTGGCGTTCTGCAGCCAGCCGCGGACCCGCTCCTGGGGACGCTGCTGCTCGCCCTGCTGGGCGCCGAGCACGATGAGCGCGCCGGTCAGGACCGGGGTGGCCCACTGCAGGATCCGGAGCCGCTGCTGGATCGCGGCCCGTTGTCGGGGGTGGCTCACTGGGGGTGGTGCCACCTTCGGTGTAGGTGTCGTCCCCGGCGGTCTTGGCCAGCCTGGCGCCGAGCACCCCGCTGTAGGCGGTGGTACCGAGCGCGGCCGCCGTCAGCACGGTCTTGACGGCGCTGTTGGCCCCGACACCGGCCTGGTTGCGGACCCGGTCCTGGTGAGCCAGCACCAGCCCGATCCCGCCCACCACGTCGATCCCGATCGCGGCCGCGGAGAACGGCGCCCACCGGGCCCAGCCCGACGACGCGATCTTCGCCCGCTCCAGCGGGTTGCTGACGTCCTTCGAGGCCCCGTTCAGGGCCACGGCACCCATCAGGGAACCGCCGAACCAGGCCGCGACCCCCAGGTCATGCAGGGACCGGATGAAGGTGTTGCGATTGCTGCTCATGGAACTCCTCATCGTGAAGTGACTCAGCGGTGACGGGCCACGGGACCCAGCCACGTGAGACGGATCCCGAAGCTGATCAGCGAGTGATGACGTTGATGTCAAAGTCGTCGATCAGCGAAAAACAGACAGAAACAGCGACCTAATGCTAAATGGTGGCTGTCTAAATACCCAGCCAGACGCGCTCGACCGAGACTAAAATTTAAAAAAAAAAAAAAAAAAAAAAAAAAAAAAAAAAAAAAAAAAAAAAAAAAAAAAAAAAAAAAAAAAAAAAAAAAAAAAAAAAAAAAAAAAAAAAAAAAAAAAAAAAAAAAAAAAAAAAAAAAAAAAAAAAAAAAAAAAAAAAAAAAAAAATATTCTTGGGGGCGGCGTGTAAAAAAAAAAAAAAAAAAAAAAAAAAAAAAAAAAAAAAAAAAAAAAAAAAAAAAAAAAAAAAAAAAAAAAAAAAAAAAAAAAAAAAAAAAAAAAAAAAAAAAAAAAAAAAAAAAAAAAAAAAAAAAAAAAAAAAAAAAAAAAAAAAAAAAAAAAAAAAAAAAAAAAAAAAAAAAAAAAAAAAAAAAAAAAAAAAAAAAAAAAAAAAAAAAAAAAAAAAAAAAAAAAAAAAAAAAAAAAAAAAAAAAAAAAAAAAAAAAAAAAAAAAAAAAAAAAAAAAAAAAAAAAAAAAAAAAAAAAAAAAAAAAAAAAAAAAAAAAAAAAAAAAAAAAAAAAAAAAAAAAAAAAAAAAAAAAAAAAAAAAAAAAAAAAAAAAAAAAAAAAAAAAAAAAAAAAAAAAAAAAAAAAAAAAAAAAAAAAAAAAAAAAAAAAAAAAAAAAAAAAAAAAAAAAAAAAAAAAAAAAAAAAAAAAAAAAAAAAAAAAAAAAAAAAAAAAAAAAAAAAAAAAAAAAAAAAAAAAAAAAAAAAAAAAAAAAAAAAAGCATAGGATGCCCGGCAGTTACCAGGATGCGGCGGCAGCAGGCTTCTTCAGGTGCCGCAGAAATAGTTTTTTATTAACCGTCGTGCGCGGTCAACGGGCCATCAGCTATATCTCTAACTGAATGCTCAGCTTCCTCGAAATTTTTCCGCGCTCCGCCACTCCGGTCACCTACCCGGCGGGAGATTCTCAACCACGAATAAGAACGGGCGCCCCGTGGGACCGGGGAGTTTGCCCGGGACAGCGGCCAGGGACAGCCGCCGCTCGCGCCGGTGGCTCCCGGTCTTGGACAGCAAGCGCCATGGGCCGCCCTCGATCCGCTCCGCCGCGGGCATGGCTTCTGCCCGAGTCAGCCGGGCGAAGACCGCGAACAGCGAGCTCAGACCATGATCATCGGCCCTGAGCCGGTGCTCGATCCGGTTCAGAATCCACCGCTGGCGGCCAGGCCAGCTTCGGCCGGACCTCACCCTTCGGCCGGAGCCCGGAAACGCACGGCCGACGGATGCGCATCGCGATCCGCTCTTCCCTGGTCGTTCCGCCCCAGATACCGTCCGGCATGGTCCGCAGCGCGTAGGAGAGGCAATTTCCGCCCACTGCGCAGCGGCCGCAGACGGCCTTGGCCGAATTGATCTGCTCTACCGCGCGGCCCTGGGCGGAAATGGGGAAGAACAGCTCGGGATCCACACCCCGGCACGCACCCCGCACCATCCAGCCCGTCGGACCGTCGCGAGGTTCCCGGAAGAACAGATATTGCTGGTCGTCCAGCGGATTGTCGAGGCCCTCCGGTGACGGCGAGAATTGATCCCTCCGGTGACGTGCGGTCGCTACCGGGGTCTGGGGCGGACTGGCGCTGTGCCCAGTGACTGGTGATCCCGATCTGTGGCATGGCTCACGATTCTCCGGCTCGGCGGCTCGCGCGGATCCGCTGCCGGGGCCCGGAGCAGCTGCTGCAGCTAGATCAGACTTCGGCAGGTGCCGGAGCGGCAGCTCAGCTATAGTGACCATACCTCATCATCATGATTAATGGGGGTCATCATCATGACGAGCTTTGGGACCGCAGGCGACGGCGCCCACGCCGACGCCGCCGTGCTGTCGATCAGCGAGGTATCCCGGCGGACCGGGATACCGGTCGCCGGGCTGCGGAACTGGGAGCAGCGGTACGGCCTGCCCCGCCCGCAGCGGTCTCCCAGCGGGCAGCGCCGCTACACCGAAGCCGACTGTGACCTGCTCACCGAGGTCCTGCGCCGCCGCGCGGCCGGCCTGTCCCTGTCGGCGGCGATGGCGCAGGCCACCGCCAGCACCGGGGACAGCGCCGGGGAAAGCCTGGGGGGAGGGGCTGCGCAGTCGATCTTCGCCGGGATCCGCCGCCACTACCCCGCCCTGCGGGTGCACGTCCTGGACAAGCCGATCGTGCTGGCCGTGACCCGGGCGATCGAGGACGAGTGCGGAGCCCGCGCCCAGCGCCCGGTCCTGCTCGGGTCCTTTCAGCGCCAGCGGTTCTACCAGGCGTCGGCGGCGCGCTGGGCCGATCTGGCCCGCACGGCGGAGCAGACGGTGGTGTTCGCCGACTTCGGGCGCAGCCGCCTACGCTCGGGGGCGGTCGCAGAGGTCGCGGTGCCCGAGGACTCGCCGATGCGGCGGGAGTGGGCTCTGATCTGTGACGCCCCCGATACGCCGGCCTGCATCGTGGCCTGGGAGCGGCCCGGGCAGGAAGAGCGCCGGGACCGGGACCGCACCTTTGAGATGCTGTGGTCCGTCGACCCGCAGGTGGTCCGGACCGCGGCCCGGATCGGCGTCGGGCTGGCCGCCGCGGCCATCCCGGAGCTACCGGAGCGGATCACCGGCCGGCTGAGCGGGGATCCCGGCCCCAGCTCGGCCGACCTGCGCCGGGCCAGCGGGCTCATCGAGCGCACCCTCGACTACGTCGCCGCGGGCGTTACCCGGACCGGGCCTGACGCGGCGCGGGCCGCGGGCCGCGCCGCTTCATTCACGGCGGCGATCACCGACCGGCCGTCCGGCCCGGTCCATGCATCCACGCCCAGACGTCGCGCGTGGCCGGCGTCGTTGATGGCGGCGCCGCCGATGAGTACCGGCACGGCGCGGTCACCACGCCGGATGGCCTGAACGGTGGACCGGACCGCGCTGTCGCAGCCTGAAGCGATGGCCCCGATGACCACGGCGACCAGGCGGGTCACGTCCCGGGTGGTTTCCGCGAAGGAAGTGTCCGGCGTGTTCGCGCCGAGGTCGATGACCTCGAACCCTTCCCCGCGGAGCAGATCGGCGACGATGGCGCCGGGCAGGCTGTGCTGGTCCCCGGCCGGGGCACCGATGATCACCACCCCGCGCTTCCGGCCCCGGCGGGCGAACTGGAGCCCCAGCCGCCCGATGATGCGCAGGGCCACCGCCGAGGCTCGGTGCTCGAGCGCGACGGTCACCGTGCCGTCGGCCCAGCCCGCACCCACGCCGGACAGCACGGGCTCCAGCAGGTCGAGGTAAACCTCAGCTGGCTCCATCCCCGAGGCCAGGGCGTCATCGATGACGCGCCAGGCACCGGCTTCGTCACCGGCGGTCATCCGCGCGGTGTCGCGGGCCGTCCGGTCCTGCTTCGGCCGGGGGCCGCCCGGGGGCGGACGCGCGGCTGGTGCTGGACCAGCTCCAGGTCGCGTGGATCGACCAGCCACTGGACGCCGTCGCGCTCGGCGAACAGGCCAGTACGGACGTACCGGTACGCGGTCATGTAGTGAACGCCCAGGCGGCTGGCCGCTTCCTGCAAGCTGATCGGTTCGGCCAACGACGCCACCGTCCGTTGCCCGCGAGGTCATCGCAGAATTGCTGAGGAAATCACCAGGGCTCGTATCGGCGCCGATCTTATGCCGCTGCCGGAAGGGCCCACCACCGGCAGTGCAGCGCATCCACATCGTGCAGGGCCTTATCAGCGGCCAACCAGACGTCCGAGCGGACCGGGCGATTGTCCGTACCGTCCCGCACGTCATCGATGAAGGCGGCGACCTTGAACATCAGCCATCCCCTGCGGCCGCGGTAGCTGAGCCGGGGTGGCCCCGGGTCGGCGCCATGAGCGAAGCCCGGTGGTAGGACGTGATCAGATTGACGATCTCGTGCCCGTCGAGGACGTCGGCCAGCGCGCTCATCAGGGACTGCTCCGCCTTGAGGTAGGTGGCGGTCGCGACCCGGACGCCCTGGGTCAGATCGTGATTCGAGGATGCCGCGACCCGGACGTCGCCGGTGAGGTGACGGTCCAGCCAGTGCAGCGCCGTCGACAGTTCGCGACCGTAACGCCGCATTTCCTCAGCCCGGCTGGCGCCGTCCGTCATGGTGGCCTCGGCGATCGGCAGCACCACGCGCTCAAGAGCACCGATGTGCACCGCGCTCCGGCCGATCTGCGCGATGTCTGTCCCGGGAGTCATGCTGGTCACTCCGGCGAAGTGAGCGACGACATCAGGGACGGTGTCGGCGACGGCGGCCAGTGCAGTGTCGGACAGCCCCCCCCCCCCTCTCGCGGTGTCGGACAGGGCCCCCCCCGGCTCCCCCTCTTGAGGCACGGCAACTACCAAAATCACTCCTTTAGTGCTAATTACCCCCCCCCCCCCCCCCCCCCCCCCCCCCCCCCCCCCCCCCCCCCCCCCCCCTCATTGATCTCGGGTCGACGCCGGTGGTGACCCAGGGCCGGGCGACTCGGGCGATGTCGGCGGCCCAGGCGCCGGCGAACGCGTCGAGCTTACAGGAAGTGCCGGGCGAGCAATCGATGAGCCCGAAGATAGCTGCTGACGATCAGCGCGGCCCGCAGGTCGGCGTCCTCGCCGCCCATGGCCCGGCTCAGGTTGGCCACCCGCTCGTTCAGGAACGCGCTCATGGCGGCGGCCGCCTCGGGCGCGGTGAGCATGGAGCGCACCAGAGCCCTGGTCTCCGGGGGCAGCTCCCCAGGCGGACGTCCAGGACGTCGTGCAGATGGTCTTCGATCTCGCCCGCAGTGGTCTCCTCCAGCTGGATGGCCACGGCGAAGAGCGCGGCCTTCGATCCGTAGTGCTGCATGACCAGGGACGGGTCCACGTTCGCGCGCTGGGCGATGCGGCGGATGGTGGCCGCTTCCAGGCCGCGCTCCCCGGACCGAGCCGCGCCACGTCCAGGATGCGCTGGGCGGTGGCGGCCCGTTTGGCCGCTCTGCTCGGTGGCTGGCTGCTTCCCGGCTCACTCACGAAGCTCACTCTACCGTTGTTGAGCGAATGGTGTACGGTTGGCTCAACAAACGATGAGCGAGAGATCGGAATCGAATGAGGAGCCCCATGACAGCACCTGCTGTTAAGAACGTCTTGATCATCGGCGCGTCACGCGGGCTGGGCTACGCGCTGGCGGCCGAGTTCCTGGCCCGGGGCGGCCAGGTGACCGCGACCGTGCGGGGAGCCGGGCGGACCCAGCTGCACGAGCTGGCCGCATCCTCGGCTGGTCGCCTCGCGGTGGAGACGGTCGACATCACCGGGCCCGAGCAGGTCGCGGCGCTGCACGAGCGCCTGGCCCATGAGACGTTCGACCTGCTGTTCGTCAATGCCGGGGTCACCAACGGCCCCGAGGAGACCGTGGCCGACGTATCCACCGACACCTTTGTCCGGCTGATGGTGACCAATGCCCTGAGCCCGGTACGCGTGGTGGAGGCGCTGCAGGATCTGGTCGCCCCGAAGGGCACGATCGCGGTGATGTCCTCGGGCCAGGGCAGCGTGGCCAACAACAACAAGGGCGGCTTCGAGATCTACCGGGCCAGCAAATCCGCGCTGAACCAGCTGATGCGCAGCTTCGCCGCCCGTCACGCCGGCGACCCGCGCACCCTGCTGCTGATCGCGCCCGGCTGGGTGCAGACCGACCTGGGCGGCCCCGGCGCGCCGCTGACGGTCGACCAGAGCATCCCCGGGGTGGCCGACACGATCGAGGCCCAGGCCGGCCAGGGCGGGCTGCAGTACCTGGACTACCGGGGTCAGACCGTCGCCTGGTGATGCGAGCCCACACGCCGCGACATCACCAGCCTGGAGCGGCAACATAAATCATCGCGATCGAAAGCACTGGAACAGCGCCGGCATCCGCGAGGCGCTCGACCGCCTGCCCCGCGGGGCGCAGGACAAAGTGTCGCCTTCAACCGCAGGGGCGACACCCAGGACCGGCTCGAGGACATCGGCCCCGGCCATCTCCAGGCGATGGACGCGGCCGGGATCGACGTCTCGATCTGTCGGTCGTCACGCCCGCTACTCAGGCTCTGCCCGTACCGGAGGCCGTGGCCCTGGCCCGGGACGCGAACGATGAGGCCACCGACGCCGTCCGCGCCCACCCGGACCGCCTCCGCGCGTTCGCCACCCTGCCGACCGGCGATCCGCAGGCCGCAGCGGCCGAACTGGAACGGTGCGCCACCCAGCTGGGTCACGTCGGCGCGATGATCCACGGACGGGCTGGTTCCCGGACGCTGGACGATCCTGCCTACGACGACCTGTTCTCGACCGCGGCCC
This sequence comes from uncultured Actinomycetes bacterium, assembly GCA_963833835.1. Taxonomy (GTDB): domain Bacteria; phylum Actinomycetota; class Actinomycetes; order Streptosporangiales; family Streptosporangiaceae; genus Bog-532. The sequence continues at coordinate 76,966 of CAWHZI010000016.1, read as the reverse complement.
GCTGGCACCAGCCGATCTTCATCCACCCGCAGATCCCGTCGAACGAGCTGCGCGACGCCGCGTACCGGGGCCTGGGTCCCCTGCTCGACCTCGGCCTGGCCACCTTCGGCTGGGGCTGGCACATGGACGCGGGCCTGGCCGCGCTGCGCCTGATCCTGCGGGGCACGTTCGACCGCCATCCCGATCTTCAGCTCATCCTCGGGCACTGGGGCAACATGCTGTTGTTCTGGATGGACCGGGCCGACAGCCTGTCCGGGATCGCGACGCACCTCCAGCGCCGGGTCTCGGACTACATCACGTCCAACATCCACATCACCAGCAGCGGCATGCTGCAGGAACGGCTGCTGCGCCACGCCCTCGACTTCACCCGCGCCGACCGGGTGCTGTTCTCCACCGACTACCCGTTCCACCAGCCGGACGCCGAGGCCGTTGACCAGTTCTTCGCTGCTCTCCCCGACCCCACCAACCGGGCCAAGATCGCCTCCGGCAACGCCGAGGCCCGGCGGCTGTGCTGTACTGATCCGGTGAATCGCACGCGTGTCGGGGCCGCACTGGCTCGCAGTGGCCAGAGCGCCCGGGCCGCCGCGACGGGCCGGAACACCAGGGACACCGATCAGGTCACTGAGGCGCGCACCCGGGTCCGGCTGATCATCGAGATAACGTCCCGGGCCGGGGAGTACCGCAAGGGGTTGCTGGCCGCCGCGGCCCGGCTCAGCCCGGAGGAAGCGGCCATCATCTCCGATCTGGAGGCTCATGGCCTGCAGGTCCCGCAGGCGCACGACATCCTGTGCGGCGGCCATGTCCTGGTCGACGATCCGGGGCTCTATGAGAAATGGCGGTTCGCGTCGGTCAGCCACCACCGTATCTCCAGCCATCACCGGGACATCGACAAGACCAAATACCCCGACATAGGCATGCGGGGAGTGGTGGTCAGGGAGAAGCTGCACGGGCGGACGGCGCAGGGCACCTGGGTTCAGCTGGAGAAGACCCCCGCCGCCTTCGGCCAGCGTAAGCTGCCCAGCCTGGATGATGTCCGGCACCTCATGGACTACGTCGTGTACCGGATCACCCGCAGTAACGTCGGCCCGTGGGGTCTGTCCCGGATGACCGAACGGCACCCCATGTACTTGTCCCCGGCCATCGCCATACCCTCGTCCCTCGCGCCGCCGGTGGCACAGTCACTGGCCGCCGCGCTGCACCGAATCGAGGCCGCGGACGACGACACCTCGGCGTCGGCGGACCTGGCCGACCGGTTCCCGCCGCCCGAGCGGGCCAACCCCGCGGCTGAGCTGGGGCAGTCGCTGTCCGGCCGGTCCGGGCGCGGGCTGTTCGGCAACTCCGAGGTGTGGGTCACGGAGACACCATCCCGGGTCGCCGCCTCGATCTTGAACGAGCGCCCGGAACAGCCCGCGCTGACCAGCAACGGAGTAAAAGCATGAGCGCACCAGATCCAGCCCCAGCGGCCGGAGGCGACGGCCAGGCTTCGGTTCCGGGAAGGGCTCGTCTCGGCGGTGGTCAACCTGGTCAACACCGGACCGGTCCTGCTCGGCGCCTACACCATCGCCGAGCTCACGGCGGTCGACGCGGTGGTCGACTTCCTCGAGACCCGGCCCTCGGACGAGGTGCTGGCCGAGGCGGTCCGGTCGCTGGCCGCCCGGCAGCTCCTCGTGGCTGGTGCCGCCGGGCAGCAGGTACGGGTGCAGGGAGATCTGGGCATCGCCGTCGCTTTCCAGCAGCGGGCCCGGGCTGTCCTGGATGCCCGCGTGACCGGGACGGAACCAGGTGAGCCCTGGCGCATCCTGCTGCTTCCGCAGCCCGAGAAGATCTGCCTGCAGTTCAGCATCGATGCGCTCGGGATTCATCAAGTCGGTCTCTACCAGCTGGACGAGGCGCTCAGCGCCCTGGCCAGGTGGCTGCCCCAGGGACACCAGGCCGCCCGGGGACCCGGTGGACGCCGACGACCTGCTGGCCACGGCCGATCGGGCCGCGCTTCTCACCGTCACCCGGTACACGACCGAAGGATCAGCCGAGACCGCCGAGAACACCACCGACCTGGTGCTGGCCCGCAAGCACGACCGGCTGCACGTGCTGGCCCGCGACCCGTCTGACCGCTCCAAGCTCGTTTCCGGTCCCGAGGGCGGAAAAGAGATACCGGACCGGCTGATCGAGCTGCTGGCTGACCGCTCCTGACCGGGGCGATTCCTTTTCCGCCCTCGGCCAGGTCTGCCTGGTTCGAAGGCGTATCACGGCGGGAGAAGATCTTGAGTCAGTGCTCGATAGAACAGAATTTGTCCACCGATGCCGAGCCGTTCCGGCGTGAGCTGCTCGCGCACTGCTACCGCATGCTCGGCTCGATCCAGGATGCGGAGGACCCGGTCCAGGAGACATACCTGCGGGCCTGGCGGTCCTACGGCGGGTTCGAGGGACGGTCCTCGGTGCGTACCTGGCTGTACCAGATCGCGACCAACAGGTGCCTGACCGAGCTGGCTAAGCGTAGCCCGCGAATGCTGCCATCCGGTCTTTCCGACCCGGAACCGGATCCTGACGCGTACCTGGAGGAGGCCGGGACAGAGGTGAGCTGGCTGCAGCCGGCCCGGATGCGCTGGTGACCCCGGACTCGGCTGATCCCGCGGCCATCGTTGCGGCGCGCGAGGGACTGCGGCTGGCGCTCATCGCCAGCCTGCAGTACCTTCCGCCCAGGCAGCGGGCGGTGCTGGTCCTGCGGGATGTGCTGGCGTTTCCCGCCACCGAGGTCGCGGTCATGCTCGGCACCACGACGGCGTCGGTCAAGAGTGCCCTGCAGCGCGCCCGGGCGCGGCTGGAGGAACTGGCACTGGCCGCCGACGAGATCACCGAGCCGACCGCGCCGCAGGCCCGCGCGCTCCTCGACCAGTACGTCGCGGCGTTCGAGAATGCCGACGCCGCCGCGCTGGAGCGGCTCCTGCTCGCGGACGCCACCCTGGAGGCAACACCGATGCGTACCTGGTTCGCCGGCCGCAACACCTGCGTGCCGTTCCTGCGCGACCACTCCTGGGATCGCCTGGCGACTGGCGGATGCTGGCCACCAGCGCCAACGGGCAGCCTGCCGCAGCGGCCTACACCCGTGACCAGGACGGGAACTACCAGCCGTACGGCATCTGCGTGCTCACCGTCACCGGCGCGGGCATCCGCCGGATCTCCTCCTTCGGCGACCCGAGCCTGGTCACCGTGTTCGGGTTCCAGCCGTTCTGAGCGATTCCTTTTCCGTTCTCGCCGGGTCTTCCCGGGTGTAGTCAGCCCGCCCTGCTCACGCAAGCTAAGGAAAGGAAACCGATCGCCATGAGCATCCCCGCCACCATGCGCGCCCTGCAGCAGACGTCCCTGAACGGCCCGCAGGACCTGCGCCTGATCACCGACGCGCCGGTACCGATGCCCGGGCCCGGGCGAGGTCCTGATCCGGGTCGCCGCCGCCGGCGTCAACTTCGGCGACATCTCGCAGGCCCACGGCACATTCCTGGGCGGCCCGCAGCCACCGTACCTGGCGGGCTTCGAGGCCGCCGGCGAGATCGTCGCCGTGGGCGAGGCGGTGACCGGCCTGGAGCCGGGGCCCACGTCATCGGCGTCGGCATCGGAGGCGGCGCCTTCGCCGAGTACATGGTGCTGCCCGCGGCCGCGGCGGTGCCGGTGCCGGCGGGCTGGACCGAGGAGCAGGCGCTGGGCCTGGTCGTGAACTGGCCCACCGCGCTGGCCGCGCTCAAGCCGCTGGGCGGCATCGCCGCCGGGCAGACCGTGCTGATCCACGCCGCGGCCGGCGCGACCGGCCAGGCCGCGGTCAAGATGGCCAAGCACTACGGCGCGACGGTCATCGCCACCGCCTCGCCGGGCAAGCACGAGACGGTGCGGGCACTGGGCGCCGACCACGTCCTCGACTCCCGCGGCGCCGACCTCGCCGCCGAGGTACTGCGGCTGACCGGCGGCGCCGGCGCCGACCTGGTGCTGGAGTCGGCCGGCGGCGCCACCTTCGACGCCAGCCTGGCCGCGGCCAAGCGGGTCACCGGCCGGGTCGTCGTCTACGGCGTGGCGGGCGGCGAAGCCGCGATCACCAACTGGGAGCTGGTCTACAAGCACCAGGTCCACGTCATCGGCCTGAACATCGGCGTGCTGATCCAGGCCGCACCGCAGATCTTCGGCGAGGTCATGGGGGAGCTGTTCGCGCTCATCGCGGCCGGGCGTGCTCACCCCCGGCCAGCCCACCGCTACGAACTGGCCGACGGCCCGAAGGCGCTCGCGGAACTGGAAGCGCGGGCCACCGTCGGCAAGCTGGCCCTGCTGCCGCTGCTGCCCCTGGCCGGCTGACGGAGCTGCCCGGTCGCGACAGCACGTCGGCTGCAGGTAGACGGGTGGTACCCCCCGGGCGGCGGCCGATACTGAAGGCATGGGCGAGCAGGTAAACTCAGTTCGGCATTTGTCGGTCGCGGGGACGCTGCTTGTCTGCGGCGCGGATGTGCTGATCGCGAACCGGCTGCGAGCCGACGCCTTCGCCCGCCCGGCCCCCGCGGCTGAAATTTCCGACGCCGAAGAGCGCAAGGAGCCGCGTCTGGTCTGGACCCGCCGCGCCGGAGCCGCGTGGATGCACGAGACGATCATGCTCGATGGTCGATCCGTAGCCGAGATGGCATCGAGCTGGTGGGCTACTACTTTCCTTCGCCCATAAAGAGCACAAATGCCCCTGCTGGTGCACGGGCATAACGCCAGCGCCGAAAATATGGGCATCATTGCCGCTCAATATCGTCAGCGGCAGTTCAACGTCCTGCTGATCGACAGCCGCGGCCATGGTCAGAGCGGCGGGTCCTATTCCGGTCTCGGCTGGCTGGAGGGGCAGGACTGCAGGCTGTGGATCGACCGGATCGTGGAGCTCGGAGAGAACACCTCCGTCATACTGCACGGCATCTCCATGGGGGCCAATACGCTGCTCAACGCGGCCGGTGAGGGCCTGCCGAGCGAAGTGCGGGCGGTCATCGCCGACTTACCCTTTACCTCGGTCCGCGCCATCATGACCTACCGCCTGCATAGGCACCACATTCCGGCCGCGCCCATTCTGATCTCGGCCACACTGCTCAACCTGACCGGAGTACGCCACCAGATCTTCGGCGCCGATACGGCAAACAGGTAGCTCGCTCGCAGGTCCCGTAGTTTTTATCCACAGCCAGGCCGACCAGCAGAATCCACCCCGGATGTCGAGCAGCTGCACGACCGCGCGGCCGGGTTCAGCGACTGGATCACCGGCGACGCTCCCACGGCATGCTGTTCGCCACCGAAAAGGCCGCCTACACGGCCCGCGTCTTCGAGTTCATCCAGCGGGCTATGGCCCTCGGTGATGGGGGCCTGGCGGTAGGCAGCCCTCTAGTGTTGGGGACTTCGCTATTTCACCCTGTCGGGATGAGCCGGTTTCGCTCCCCCTGGGGAGGATGACTGCATGCTCGCTGCGCTGCGCTGCGGGCGGTGGAAAATCGCGGCCGCGAAGACTACTGACCCTGAAATGGAGCCGATGTGGCGACGGATGACGCTAACCGGTCAGGTCTGACGGCGGAGCAGATGCGGGACGTGATCACGAAGCTGGCCTCGCCGGATGTGGTGGATTCCCCGTTCGGCGGCTGGATTTTTTGATGGCGTGCCGACGCCGGGCACGGTGTCGAAGGTCTATGACGCGCTGGACCTGATGCGCGGAATCGACGTGTTCCTGAACTGCGTGCCGGGAGCATCGGTGGTGGCGCTGCGGAACGGCCTGCGCTCGGCCGGGGTCACCTCGCCGCGCGTTATCGGCTATACCGACCCGCGGGCCAACTCGCGGTCGTCTTCCTGACCCCGAACACGGAGACCACTTACGGCACAACGGTGCTGGATCTCAAGGCGTGGGGCCGACCGTGATCGGGCACCACCGGCCTCGTTGTGCGTGGTGGATGATTTCTGGTCCGCTATGTCGCCGACATGGGCATCGCCGGCCGGACAAGGGCCAGGGCGGCAAGTACCTGTTCCTGCCCCCCAGCTATGACGGCGAGGTACCCGATGGGTACTTCACGTACCGATCCCGCCTACACCAACTGGGTGGTGCTGCGGGCGCTCGGCGGCGTGCCCGCCATGAAGCAGACCAGGATCTACCCGCTGGCTGAGGCCGGCGCCCGCCGGACAACGAGTGGATCGACATCACCCAGATGCCCTTCAACACCATCCACGCCAACGACTTCTCCTTCTACGAGGAGGTCAACGAGCTCGTCCAGGAAGAGCCAGCCGACGCCCTGGATACCGAGCGGGCAGGCCAGCTCGCCGCGATCGGGATCGTCAAGGGCCAGCCGTTCGCGCCCGATGAACGGATGCGCGCCATCCTCGACAACGCGGCCCGATCGCCGCCGGGATCTCCCGCGTCCTGGCCTACGCCCCCGCGACCCCGACGCCGCACTGTACGGCTCGTGGAAGCACGCGTTCGTCGGCGGCAGCTATGAGTTCCTGCGCGGCGGCGCCCGCCTGCTCGACGCCCGGACCCAGTTCCACTACATGGCGACCGTCATCACCCCGGCCATGGCCCACGCCCAGGTCGGCGCCGGATCGGCCTACGCCTACACCGTCCACGACGCTAACGGCGACGTGCTCGACGGCGGCAAGCCCTACCGGCTGCACGTCGACCCGGACGTCCCGGCCAAGAACTTCTGGGCCGTTGACTCTACGACACCCAGACCCGCTCCCTGATCCAGGTGCCATCCACGATCTACCCCGCCGTGGCCAGCAACAGCGGCGAACTGGAAGCCAACCCCGACGGCTCCTACGACCTGTACTTCGGCCCCAAGGCTCCCGACGGCAAAGAGCCGAACTGGGTCGAGACGATCCCCGGCAAATCCTGGTTCCAGCTCTTCCGCCTCTACGGCCCGCTCCAGCCCTGGTTCGACCAGACCTGGAAACTCAACGAATTCGAGCCCCTCAACTGACCAGCGGGAAGTCCCCGGGCTATCGCCTGTCGTGGGAGTGCTGGCCCGGTTCACCCGTCGAGGACCATCCCCGTTAACGGGCCAGCGTGCCATGGTTAGGGCGTGACTGCTCAGCAGGTACTGACCGCATTGTTTAACGTCGGCATTGCCGTCTCGGTGGGTATCACCGTGCTGTCACTGGGCCTGAGTTTCACCGTGCGCGAGCTGGTGGCGCCGCTGCACCGTGTCGCACTGGTCATCGCCATGGTGGTACTGAACGCGGGAGTGATCCCGGCTGCGGCGTGGGGTATCGCCGAAATCATGCCGATGGACTCCAGATCGTCCCCGGCCTGGTCCTGGCCACCCTGGGCGCGGGCAGCGCCGCGTCGCTGAAGGCGGCCCAGCTGGCCAAGCGGACGGATCTGCCGCTGGCGGTGTCGGTGGTGGTGGTGCTCCAGCTGGTCGACATCTTTGCTGTGCCGTTGTGGGCCGGGCAGGTGGTCACCGGTGCGTCGATCAGTGCGTGGGAGATCGTGAAGAGCTTGCTGTTGCTGGTACTGCTGCCGCTGGTCGTTTGGCTGCTGGCCCGGGCCCGCTACGCCGGCCACGCCCAGGCCTGGCAGGCAAGGCTGGTGAAAGCGGCCAACCTGGCGCTGGTGGTCGCGCTGGCGACGGGCATCGCCGGGAACTGGAGCACGATCGTGTCGATGTTCGGCTCGTGGGTGGTCGTCACCGCGATCGTCATCGTCATCGTCGCCGCTGCCCTCGGGCCTGCTACTGGGCCTGCTGCTGGGGGGCGGAAGCGCGGAGGTCCGCACGACGACCGGCATGGTGTCGGTCTTCCGCTTCGCGTCGCTGGGGCTGATCATCATCGGCGCGCAGCTGCACAGCAATCCGGTCTACCGCGGCCCCGCGATCACCTTCGCCCTGGTCGGCTTCATCCTTCCCCTGGCCCTGGCCATACAGATCGGCCGTCGAGCCGGAACAGCCCAGCCCGCGCCCGACCCAGCGGCGGCTGCCGCGAGCGCCTGATCATCGGCGTCGCGCATCATGCGCCATTCAGGCCACCAGGATGACGTTGACTCCGACCGCGTCGTAGGTCCCGCGGGCGCGGGCGTCTCTCGTCGCGAGGGCCATCCCGTGCTCCTTAGCGGCCAGGGCCACCAGTCCGTCGTACACGGCACCTCCGGCAAGGCCCAAGCCGCTCAGAGTGGCGTGGACCTCTCGGGCAGCTTGACCGCTCAGCGTCAGCGGCGTCGTGAACCGCGCATCAAGCAAGCGCGCAGCGTCCGACGCGGAGAGCCTGGCGTCACCGGGCAATCTTGTGAGCACGGAGTAGGTCTCCGGGAGAGCATGCCCGCTCAGGGTGAGCTCTTGCCCACCCCACCAGCGCACCACGTCCGCGTGATGCTGGTGCGAGCGGACCAACAGGGGAACCGCCACGCTCGTATCGACCGCGACGGTCACCTGCGGCCCGCGTCGATGAGGCCGAAGAGGACGTCGTCATCGACTGGCGTGTCGCCGGCCGACACGAGTGCGCCATCTTCCTTGACCAGGCGTGCGGTCCGGCCGGTCGGCACGACTTGCACGCCAGCGCCGTAGGGCGAGATATCCACTTTCGTCCCTGGGAGCAGACCCAGGGCGTCGCGGATGTACTTGGGCAGCACGATCCGGCGGGCCTGATCCACAACAGCTTCCATGGGATTATCATACCAGTCAGATCCCAGATGAAGCGGCTGGCGCAACAGCTACCGCGCGATCGTGTGACGTCGCGTTCCAGGCCCGAGGCGAGCCAGCAGTTAGCGCTTGAGCAGCTGGCGGGCCATGACCATGCGCTGGACCTGGTTGGTGCCTTCGTAGATCTGGGTGATCTTGGCGTCGCGCATCATGCGCTCGACCGGGTAGTCCTTGACGTAGCCGTAGCCGCCGAGCAGCTGGACCGCGTCGGTGGTGATGTCCATGGCGGCGTCGGAGGCGAAACACTTGGCCGCGGACGAGGCGAAGGTCAGGCCGGGCATCTTGACGCCGTTCATGGCTTGCTCGGACTGGATCGCGGCGTGATAGGTGAGCTGGCGCGCGGCCTCGAGCCTCATGGCCATGTCGGCCAGCATGAACTGCACGCCCTGGAACTCGCTGACCGGGTGGCCGAACTGCTCGCGCTGCTGCACGTAGCCGGTGGCGTAGTCCAGTGCGCCCTGGGCCAGGCCGAGCGCCTGCGCGGCGATCGTGATCCGGGTGTGGTCCAGGGTGGCCAGCGCCGTCTTGAACCCGGTGCCCGGCTCGCCGATGATGCGGTCGGCCGGGATGCGGGCGTCCTCCAGGATGACCGTCCGGGTGGGCGAGCCCTTGATGCCGAGCTTCTTCTCCGGCGCACCGAAGCTCACGCCTGGGTCATCCTTGTCGACCACGAACGCGGAGATGCCGCGGGCGCCCTGGTCCGGGTCGGTCACCGCCATCACCGTGTAGTACTGGGAAACGCCCGCGTTGGTGATCCACATCTTGGTGCCGTTCAGCACCCAGGAGTCGCCGTCGCGCACGGCCCGGGTCTTCATGGCGGCCGCGTCCGAGCCCGCCCCGGCCTCGGACAGCGCGTAGGAGAACATCGCGTCGCCGCGGGCCACCGGAGCCAGGAACCGCTGCTTCAGCTCCTCTGAGCCGGACAGCAGCACCGGCACCGTGCCGAGCTTGTTCACCGCCGGGATCAGCGACGAGGAGCCGCAGACCCGCGCGACCTCCTCGATCACGATCACGGTGGCCAGGGCGTCGGCGCCTTCACCGCCGTAGGCCTGCGGGATGTGCACCGCATGCAGCCCGGCCCCGGTCAGCGCGTCCAGCGCCTCCTGCGGGAAGCGGGAGTTCTCGTCGACGTCGGCGGCGGCCGGGGCGATCTTGGCCTCGGCCAGCTCGCGCACCGTGGCCCGGAGCAGCTCGTGTTCTTCTGAGGGCGCGTAGGCGGGGTATTCCTCGTTCATCAGTACTCCTTAGACGTTGCGTCGGTACTGGCCGCCGACCTCGAAGAACGCCTCGGTGATCTGCTGCAGGCTGCACACCCGGGCGGCGTCCATCAGCACCGCGAACACGTTGCCACCGGACCGGGCCGTTTCCTTGAGCGCGGCCAGCGCCTCGTGCGCCGCTTCCCGATTATCTTCGGTGAACGAGCGCACGCGGTCCAGCTGCGACCTTTTCTCCTGATCGGTGCCCCGGGCCAGCTCGACCGCGACGGGCTCGGTGCCGTGCGGATTACGGAAGGTGTTCACCCCGATGATGGGCAGGCTGCCGTCGTGCTTGCGCTGCTCGTACAGCATCGACTCGTCCTGGATGCGGCCCCGCTGGTAGCCGGTCTCCATCGCGCCGAGGACCCCGCCCCGCTCGCTGATCGCCTCGAACTCGGCCAGTACCGCCTCTTCCACCAGGTCGGTGAGCTCGTCGACGATGAACGACCCCTGGAGCGGGTTCTCGTTCATGGCCAGTCCCCACTCCCGGTTGATGATGAGCTGGATGGCCAGGGCGCGGCGGACCGACTCCTCGCTGGGGGTGGTGACGGCCTCGTCGTAGGCGTTGGTGTGCAGGCTGTTGCAGTTGTCGTAGATCGCGGTCAGCGCCTGCAGCGTGGTCCGGATGTCGTTGAAGCTCATCTCCTGGGCGTGCAGCGACCGCCCGGACGTCTGCACGTGGTACTTCAGCTTCTGGGAGCGCTCGCCGGCGCCGTAGCGGTCCCGCATGGCCGTGGCCCAGATCCGCCGGGCGACCCGGCCGATCACGGTGTACTCGGCATCCATGCCGTTGGAGAAGAAGAACGACAGGTTGGGCGCGAAGTCGTCGATCTTCATGCCCCGGGCCAGGTAGGACTCCACGTAGGTGAACCCGTTGGTCAGGGTGAAGGCCAGCTGGCTGATCGGGTTCGCCCCGGCCTCGGCGATGTGGTAGCCGGAGATCGACACCGAGTAGAAGTTCCGCACCTGGTTGGCGATGAACCACTCCTGGATGTCGGCCATCATCCGCAGGCTGAACTCGGTGGAGAAGATGCAGGTGTTCTGACCCTGGTCTTCCTTGAGGATGTCGGCCTGCACCGTGCCCCGCACCGCCTGCAGCACTTCCTCGCGCGAGAGGCCGTGCTCGGCGCCCTGGTCGATGGCGGTGTTGAGGAAGAAGGCCAGGATCGTCGGGGCGGGCCCGTTGATCGTCATCGACACCGAGGTGGTCGGCGAGGCCAGGTCGAACCCGGCGTACAGCGCCTTCATGTCGTCCAGCGTGGCGATCGACACCCCGGAGGTACCGACCTTGCCGTACACGTCGGGGCGCTCGTCGGGGTCCCGGCCGTACAGCGTGACCGAGTCGAACGCGGTGGACAGCCGGGTGGCCTCATTGCCCTCGGCCAGCAGCTTGAACCGGCGGTTGGTGCGGAACGGGTCGCCCTCCCCGGCGAACATCCGGGCCGGGTCCTCCCCCTCGCGCTTGAACGGGAACACCCCGGCGGTGAAGGGGAACCGCCCGGGCAGGTTCTCCTCGCGCAGGAACCGCAGCAGGTCGCCGTGGTCGGTGAACCGGGGCAGCGCCACCCGCGGCACCCGGCTCCCGGACAGCGTCTCGCGGGTCAGCCTGGTGTGCAGTTCCCGGTCCCGGATCCGGACCACCTGCTCGTCGCCGGAGTAGGCCTCGACCGTGGCGGGCCACCCCTCCAGCAGCCGCTGGCTGTCGCGGCCGAGGTCCTCGCGCGCCTGGTCGGCCAGGTCGGCCACGGCCTGCCGGGGGTCACCCTCGAGTTCGCCCGCGACGGCGGTGAGCCGCTGCAGGCGGCGGGCGGCCTCGGCCTCGCGCGCGGTCTGCTCGTGGTAGCCGCGCACGGTGGCGGCGATCTCGGCCAGGTAGCCGATCCGGGCCGGCGGGATGACCGCGCGGACCTCGGTCGACGTGCGGCCGGTCGCGGCGGGCAGCACGCCCTCGCCCAGCGGCAGGCCCTTCTCCCTGAGCAGCCCGGCCAGGTGCTGGTAGAGCGCGGTGACGCCGTTGTCGTTGAAGGTGGCGGCGCTGGTCCCGAACACGGGCATGTCCTCCGGCCGGGCCCCGAACGCCTCCCGGTTGCGGACCAGCTGGCGGGACACGTCGCGGAGGGCGTCGGCCCCGCCCCGGCGCTCGAACTTGTTGATCGCCACCACGTCGGCCAGGTCGAGCATGTCGATCTTCTCGAGCTGCGTGGCCGCGCCGAACTCGGGCGTCATCACGTACATCGAGATGTCGGCCAGGTCGATCACGGCGGCGTCGCCCTGGCCGATGCCTGGCGTCTCCAGCACGATCAGGTCGTACCCGGCGGCCCGGCAGGCCGCGATGATGTCCTCGATGTGGTCGGGCAGCTCGCCCGCGCCCCGGGTGGCCAGCGAGCGGAAGAACACGTGGCCGCCGTCGAGCGCGTTCATCCGGATCCGGTCGCCCAGCAGCGCGCCGCCGCTGCGCCGCCGGGTCGGATCGGCCGCGAGCACGGCCACCCGCAGCTTGTCGTGCTGGTCGGTGCGCAGCCGCCGGATCAGCTCGTCGGTCAGCGACGACTTACCCGAGCCGCCGGTGCCGGTGATGCCGAGCACGGGCACCGTCCGGCTGGCCGCGGCCTCGGCCAGGGTCGTGCGGACGTCGTCGGGGAGGCGGCCGCCCTGCAGGCAGGTGATGGTGCGGGCCAGCGCCCGCCGCTCGCCGGCCAGGACGGCCTCGACCGGGGCCGGGTCGGCGGTCAGGTCGACGTCGCAGTCCCGGATCAGCTCGTTGATCATGCGGGGCAGGCCCAGGCGCTGGCCGTCCTCGGGCGAGAAGATGCGCACCCCGGCGTCGGCCAGCCGCTTGATTTCCTCGGGGACGATGACCCCACCACCGCCACCGAAGACCTTCACGTCGCTGGCCCCGGCCTCGGTCAGCTGCTGGCCCAGGAACTCGAAGTACTCCACGTGGCCGCCCTGGTAAGAGCTGACCGCCACGCCCTGCGCGTCCTCCTCCAGCACCGCGTCGACCACGTCGCGGACCGACCGGTCATGTCCCAGGTGCACGACCTCGGCCCCCTGGGACTGCAGGATCCGCCGCATGATGTTGATCGCGGCGTCGTGCCCGTCGAACAACGCGGCCGCGGTGACGAAGCGCACCGGATGTTCCGGAGTGTGCAGCGGGCTGGAGTCAGCAGCGGTCATGGGAACCCCTCCCCGGATCGGCGGCCCCCGGCTTAGCGCACCCGGGACCAGATCCTTGGACGACCAACATTTGGACGTTAAAGTAAACGGTACCAGGGGCGCGGGCGGTCAGCCAGGCGGGCGGTAAGTAGTGCAGGGCCGGGGAGGCGTCGCCCGCCGGGCGGCAGATCGTGACCGGCCCTATTACCGTCCAGTACGGTGGGCGCATGCCCGCTCCCTTTGATCCGATCGCCGAGGCGCATCGGCAGTGGAGCGAACGCTGGCCGGAGCAGGCCGACCACATGGCCGCGGTCACCTCGGTCATGCGGGTCCAGCAGCTGCTGCTGAGCCGGATCGAGGACACGCTCAAGCCGTACGGGCTGACCTTCGCCGCCTACGAAGCTCTGCGGCTGCTGGCGTTCAGCCGCCGCGGGTCGCTGCCCATGGGCAAGATGGGCGAGCGCCTGATGGTCCATCCGGCCTCGGTGACCAACGCCATCTCCCGGCTCGAGCAACGGGGCCTGGTCGAGCGCCGTCTGTCCCCCGACGATCGCCGGGTGGTCCTGGCCACCATTACCGCAGCCGGCCAGTCCCTGGTCCGTGAGGCCACCACCGCCCTCAACCAGGCCTCGTTCGGGCTCCCCGGCATCACCCCCGAACAGGCGGCCGGCGTCACCGCCGCGCTGCGCCAGGTACGGGCCGCGGCCAGTGATCTCCCGGCCACGGGCGACCTCCCGGCCACGGTTGACGTCCCGGCCGCCGTGGTCCCGGCCGAACCCGTTTCCGGTGATCTGGCCGCCGACTAAGGGTCCAGGGCTCTGACGTATCCCGTCCGCCGGTTCACGTCGTAGCGGCGCTGATCAGAGCCCCGGCGACGGCGACCAGCTGGGCCGCGGGCACCGGCTTCTGCAGGAACGCGTCGGCCTGGCGGCGGGCCGCGTTCGCGCCCGGCCCAGGTCCGGCGTCCGCGGTGATCACCGCCACGGGCAGGCCCGGGACCGCCCGGCGCAGCGCACCGAGCAGGTCCAGGCCGGTCATGGTGGGCAGGTCGAGGTCGGTCAGCACCAGGTCCCACGGCTCCGAGCGGGCCCGGTCCAGCGCGATGCGCGGGTCCGCCGTATGGCTCACGTCGAACCGGCCCATCGTGGTGAGCACGTGGACCGCGAAGTAGGCCGCTTCCAGGTCGTCCTCGACGAGCAGGATGCGCCCACGCCGGGCTGGGACTGCGGTGGTCATGAGCGCAGTCTGCGGGACGGAACCGCCTGGCTCAGTTGCCGGTCAGGTGCAGGACAGTTGCGCTCTACCCCAAAGGTGGCATATCCGCCGCAGGCGGGACATAGCGGTAACCGAAACCGCGCACGGCTTCGATGGGCAGCGCGGCCGAGGCCGGCTGCCCGAGCTTGCGGCGCAGGCGCATGACGCCGAACTTCACCCGTTCCGGGCCCACCCCGAACGGGTCATTCCAGGCCAGCTCGAGCAGCTGCTCGGCCGACAGCGTCTGGCCGTGGTGCTTGACCAGCGCGGCCAGCAGCCGGAACTCGGTTGGGGTGAGGTCAACCGCGCGGCCGTTCACGCCTACCTCGTGGGAGGTGAACTTCATCAGCACGGTGCCGTCGTCGTACACGTCGGCCTGCTCGCGCTGGGTCCGTGGCCGCCGCAGCAGCGCGTGCACCCGGGCCGCCAGCTCGGAGTTGCCGAACGGCTTGGTCAGGTAGTCGTCAGCGCCGCCGTGCAAGCCGCGGACCTTGTCCCCCTCGTGCCCGCGCGCGGTCAGCAGCAGCACCGGGACGTCGCTCATGTCCCGGATGCGCTCCAGCACCTCCCAGCCGTCCAGCGACGGCAGCCCGATGTCCAGCACCACCAGGTCCGGGCGGCCAGCGTGGAAGTCACGGAGGCCCTGCCGCCCGTCGGCCGAGCTGGCCACGTCGAAGCCGTTCCGGCTCAGCACGGTCTGGACGCTGAGCGCGATGTCGGCGTCGTCCTCGATGACCAGCACCCGGGCCTTCATGCCGGCACCTCCAGGCCGGCCGGCAGGTAGATGCTGAACGTGGTGCCCTGCTCCAGCTCGCTGTCCACGGTGACCCAGCCCCCGTGCACCTCGACGATGGCCTTGACCACGGACAGGCCGAGGCCGGTACCGGGGCGGCCCGAGGTGCGGGCGTTGGAGGCCCGGACGAACCGGTGGAAGAGCCGGTCCATCTCATCCGGCGGGATGCCGATGCCCTGGTCCGCGACGTCAACCCGCCACTGTCCCCCTGACCAGGTGGCCTGGACGCGGACGGTGTCCCCGGGGTGGGAGAACTTGACCGCGTTGCCGATCAGGTTCTCCAGCACCTGGGTCAGGCCCAGGTGGTCGCCCTGCACGTCCGGGCCGTCGGCCGCCTCGGCCTCCAGCGTCACGCCGAAGCTGGCCGCGGCGGCGGACGCGTCCCGCACCGCCTCCCGGGCCAGCTCGGGCACGGACACCGGGGCCAGGTCGGGCGGGCTGATCCCGGACTCGATCCGGCTGAGCAGCAGCAGGTTGCCGACCAGGCGGAGCAGCCGGTTCGCGTTGCGCTGGATGATGTCGAGGAAGTGCACGCCGTCCGGGCTGAGCCCGTCATCCTCGGCCCTGATCAGCTCGAGGAACGAGATGATCGAGGTCAGCGGGGTGCGCAGCTCGTGGGACACGGTGGCCACGAACTGCGGGGTGTTGTCGGGCGGGTCGGCCGCGGCCGACGGGTCAGCCGCGGCCGCGGGGCTGGGCTCGGCCACGGCGAACGTGGCCAGCATGCCCGCGGGGTGGCCGCCCTCGCGCAGCGCCACCACCGATCCCCGGACCCGGACGACGGGCCCGGCCACCGGACGCAGCCGCACGTCGATCGCGATCTCCGGCTGGCCCGTGGCCGGCTGGTACTGCGCGGTCATCTTCCGCTCGATGCGGGTGCGATCGGCCGGGCGCAGGAGATCCAGCCAGTTCGAGCCGACGGCCTGGCTCTGCGACAGCCCGGTCAGCGCGCACCAGCGCTCGTTGACGAACACGGCCCGCCCGGCGGTGTCGCTCTGCACGACGGCGACCGGGGACAGCCGGGCCAGGGCGCCGAACGCAGTGTCGGCCCTGGCCTCGATCCCGGTGACCGTATCCGTCTCGGTTGCCGTCTCGGTTGGAGGTGCCCCCATGCCGCGTTCCCCCTGTGAGCTCCATGGCTCCTGTGATCGCTTAGTTACAGAAGGTTAAGGATACTGCGCTACCGGGGCGCAACCGGAAGGCACCCGGGATCGCTCCCTGGCCCGGTCAAGCTGTCGGCATACCGAATCACGGAGGACACATGCCGACGAAAGAACTGGTCATCGCGTCGAAAGCGGTGACGGTGCGCGAACTCCCGCCGCAGCCTGGCCAGTCCGGCGGCACCGACAGGATCTTCATCCGCGCCGCGAGCCGAGCCGGGGAGGCCAGGCGGACGGTGTCCCGGGTCCTGCACGACCTGAAGTACCGGCCGCCGCGCCGCCGCACGGCCAAGATGCTGGTGCTGATCCCCGCGCACAACGAGGAAGCCACCATCGGCCGGAACCTGCACGCGCTGCTGACCCAGAGCCGGGTCCCCGACCGGATCGTGGTCATCGCGGACAACTGCACCGACCGGACCGAGGAGATCGCCCGGCGGTACCGCGGCGTCACGGTCATGCGGACCGTGGGCAACGCCGAGCGCAAGGTTGGTGCGCTGAACCAGGCCTACCTGCGCTGGCAGGCCGGTTACGACTACATCGCCGGTGTCGACGCCGACACCGTGATCGCCCCGGACTGCCTGCAGCGCCTGGAAGAGGAGCTGGCGGCCACGCCCCGCGCCGGCGGCGTGATGGCTCGCTACACCTTCGACCAGCAGGCGGGCACCTCGGCCATGGCCCGGATGCTGATCAGGATGCAGCGGCTGGAGTTCGCGTCCTGGACCGCGGATGCGCTGCACCGCAAGCGCAAGACCTACGTGCTCGGTGGCCAGTGCACCCTGTTCAACGCGGAGGCGCTGCGGGCGGTGGCCGAGCGCAACCGGACCCGGGAGCCCTGGGACACCAGCACCATGGTCGAGGACATGCAGCTCACCGGGGACCTGCAGGCCATGCGGTACGCGACCAGGGTGTCGCCCACCGCCCGCGCCTACGCCGGGCCGATGGTGACCGTGCGCTCGCTCTGGCACCAGCGCCGCAAGTGGGACGAAGGCATGGTCCGGCTGCTGGTCAGCTCGATGGTGAACAAGTGGACCGCCACCTTGTGGCGCCAGCAGCTCAGCATGTTCTCCAACGGGATCACCCGGGTCGTGTTCCTGTTCCTGCTGACCGCGGCGCTGCTGGTGCACCAGTACGTGTGGAGCTGGTGGTGGGCGGTGCCGCCGGTGGTGGCCGCGGCACTGAACCTCAAGCTGGCCTGGCGGGTGCCGAACCGGACCACGGCCGACCTGATTGCCTCGGTCCTGCTCGTACCGGTGGAGATCTACCTGGTCATGCGGGTGGCCTGCGCCACCGCCTCATGGGTCAACGTGCTGGCCGGCATCAAACGGGACGGCTGGGCCAACCAGGCCCGGGCCGAGCAGGGCGGCTCCAACGGCCCGGTCAAGATGCTCGGTGCCATCCTGCTGGTGGCCCTGCTGGCCGCGGCCGTGGTGCTGGGCTGGATCCACGCGCCGCTGTTCCTCCAGCAGCGCACGCTGACCGTCGGCTGGGGTGCGCTGGCCGTGATCACCGCGCTGCAGACGCTGATCATGGTCATCCGGATCTTCCGCCCGTCCCGCGGCCTGCGTCCCTGACCCCGAGCTCCGCGCCGTGCCGTTCCCCCGGCGCGGCGGGGCCCCCGGGAAGAGCAGCGGCGTTCCGGTCAGTCCGGCAGGCGCTGGTCCCCGACGCCCGCCATGATCTCCGGCTGGAACTCAGGCTCGGCGAAGGACAGGCCGGGCTGGCCCGGCGTGACACCGGTGATCGTCAGCTCGAGGTCGTGCACGTACTCCGTCGTCCCGTCCGGGTTCATCCGGAACGGCAGGTCGTGTCCCGGGTAGATCACGTCGCCGATGGCCAGCAGCTTGTCCACGCTCTGGTTGGCCTGCTGCTCGTTCCAGAACACCAGCGCGTTGCGCCGCTCCCGGGCCACGGTGCTGTTCTGGATCGAGTCGCCCGCGACGATCGCGATCCCGTCGGCGGTGGCCACGGCGAGCGCGATCGTCCCCGCGCTGTGGCCGGGGGCCGCCACCACTTCCACCCCGGGCAGCAGCCTGGTCCCTTCTTCGGCCAGCTTGACGCGCTCCTCATACCGGCTGATCACCGAGTCCGTCCACTCCGGGCAGCCCGTGTCGTTGGGGTGCGGCCGCCGGACGTAACGCCGCTCGTCCGGGTGCAGCACGACCTCGGCCCGCGGGAACATGTCCAGGTTCTGCATGTGGTCCCAGTGCGCGTGCGTGCAGAAGAGCACGTCGATGCTGTCCCGGGTCAGGCCCCGCTGCCGCAGCGACTGGTCCAGGGCCGGCCGCCGGCCGACATGCCCCGTGTCGATCAGGATCCGCTTCAGCGACCCCTGGTCGTCGATGCCCTGCACCAGGTTCACCGAGCAGAACGCGATATCGCCCTGGTCCGTGCCCAGCCGGTACCCCTCCAGGATTGTTTCCACGCTCGGAGTGGTCAGTCGCACGCTGTCTCCCTATTCGGAATGCCTGAACGTAAATACACAATTTAAGGAATTTCGCATTAACCCCACAGGAAACTTACATATTTCCGATGGGTAAACGTGTAACGGGGTGCATGCTACGCTCACGAAGACCGGCATCTTGTACCCAGATGGGAGTTGACGTGCGCGTTCTGGTGTTGGGTGGCGACGGGTTCTGCGGGTGGCCGACGTCGCTGTATCTGTCGGAACGTGGTCACGATGTCACCATTGTTGACAACCTGAGCCGCCGAAAGATCGATATCGACCTCGAGGTCCAGTCGCTGACCCCGATCCGGCCGATTGGCGAGCGCATCCGGGTCTGGCAGGAAGTGACCGGCCGCGAAATCGGCTTCGTGAACCTGGATCTGGCCGAGGAGTACGACCGGCTGACTGCCCTGCTGCTGGAGCTGCGGCCGGAGGCCATCGTGCACTTCGCCGAGCAGCGCGCCGCGCCGTACTCGATGCGCAGCCCGCAGGCCAAGCGGTACACCGTGGACAACAACGTCCGGGCCACGCACAACCTGCTGACCGCGCTGGTCGACACCGGGATCGACGCCGCACTCGCGCACCTGGGCACCATGGGCGTCTACGGCTACGGCTGGTCGGGCAGCGCGCCGATCCCCGAGGGCTACCTGACGGTCAAGGTGCCGACCCCGGACGGTGAGCTGGAGCGGGAGATCCTGCACCCGGCCAACCCGGGCTCGGTCTACCACATGACCAAGACGCTGGACCAGCTGCTGTTCGCGTTCTACGCCAAGAACGACGGCCTGCGCATCACCGACCTGCACCAGGGCATCGTCTGGGGCACGCAGACCGACCAGACCAGCCTGGACGAGCGGCTGATCAACCGGTTCGACTACGACGGCGACTACGGCACGGTGCTCAACCGGTTCCTCATGCAGGCCGCCATCGGGCACCCGCTGACCGTGCACGGGACGGGCGGCCAGACGCGCGCGTTCATCCACATCCGGGACACCGTGCGCTGTATCGAGCTGGCCATCACCAACCCGCCGGAAAGCGGCTCCCGGGTCCAGGTGCTGAACCAGATCACCGAGACGCACCAGGTGCTCGAATTGGCCAAGCTGGTCGGCGACACCGTGGGCGTCGAGATCGCCTACCTGCCCAACCCGCGGCGCGAAGCCGAAGAGAACGACCTCGTGGTGCGCAACGACCAGTTCCTCGCCCTCGGGCTGCAGCCCACCACGCTGTCCGAGGGCCTCCTGGAGGAGTGCACGCAGATCGCCGCCAAGTACAAGAACCGGGCCGATCTGACGAAGATCATCGCGCGTTCGGTCTGGCGGGCCGGCATGGAGACCTCGGGCGACCTGCTCACCGAGCTCCCCGAGAAAAGCGTCGAGGCGTAACCCGCCGCTCAGCTAGCTAGGTAAAGCCCCCGGAGCTCTGGCTCCGGGGGCTCCTTTCTTGGGGCGCCGCCCGGGAGCTATGGGGCTGGGTTGACCTGGGAGTCGCTGGAGGTGAGGACGGCGGCGGCCAGGTGGGCCAGGTGCACGGGGTCACGGTCGACGCCCTGGCGGATCTGGGTCCGGCAGCTGTAGCCGTCGGCCACGACCTGGGCCTCCTGGCCGGCGCGCAGCGCGGGGTAGAGCACCCGCTCGGCGCAGGCCTGGGAAACCTCGTAGTGACCCCGTTCGAAGCCGAAGTTGCCGGCCAGCCCGCAGCAGCCGGAGTCGAGCACGTCCGCCTCGACCCCCAGCGCGGCCAGCACCTCGCGGTCGGCGTCGAAGCCCAGGTCGGCGTGCTGGTGGCAGTGCACCTGGACCAGCGCCCGCACCGCCCCGGCCGCGGGCGGCGCCGCGGAGCGGGCTCGGAGCTCGCCGGCGTGGGGGCGGAGCACCTCGGCCAGGGACCGGACCGACACGCTGGCCTGCTTGGCCGCCGGGTCGTCCGGCAGCAGCTCGATGGCGTCGGTCTTCAGCGCGGCCAGGCAGCTCGGCTCCAGGCCGACGATCGGCACCTCGTCGTCCAGCCAGGGCTTCAGCACCCCCAGCGTCGCGGCCAGCACCTTCTTGGCCTGGGCCAGCTGCCCGGTGCTGTGCCAGGTCAGGCCGCAGCACACCGGGGCCGACGGAACCTCGACCCGGTAGCCGAGTGCCTCCAGCGCCGCCACCGCGTCCCGGCCGATGCCGGGCTCCAGGTAGTTGGTGAACGTGTCCGGCCACAGCAGCAGCCGCGGACCGTCCGCAGGACCAAGCGTCCCCCGGCGGCCGAACCAGGCCTGGAACGACTCGCCGGCCAGCGGCGGTATGTCCCGCTCCGGCGCGACCCCGCCGAGCCGCTTGGCCAGCGCGGCCAGCGGCCGGACGCGGGCGGCCCGGTTCAGCAGGCCGGCGCTCCGGGTCCGGTCCACCAGCCGGAGCCAGCGCGGCAGCCGGCCCAGCGAGTAGTGCGCCACCGGGCGCCGCCGCCGGGCGTAGCGCTGGGCCAGGAACTCGCTCTTGTAGGCGGCCATGTCCACGCCGACCGGGCAGTCCCGCTTGCAGCCCTTGCAGGACAGGCACAGGTCGAGCGCGCCGGCCACGTCGTCGGCGTGGGCGGCGTCCACCCCGGCCCGGCCGCTGGCGAACTCGAACAGCAACCGGGCCCGGCCGCGGGTGGAGTGCTGCTCGTCCCCGGTGGCCCGGAAGCTGGGGCACATCACGCCGCCGGACGCGGACAGGCAGGCGCCGACCCCGACACAGCGGCGGGTGGCCGCCTCCAGGCTGCCGTGGTCGTGGGTCAGGGCCAGCTGGGGCCGGCCAGCGGGGCGCGGGCCGTCCACGAACACCCGCAGATCAGCGTCGAGTTTGCGGGGCCGCACGATCGTGCCGGGATTCATCCGGTCCTTCGGGTCCCAGATGGCCTTGAACTCGGCGAAGGCGTCGATCAGCTCCGGCGGGTACATCCGCGGCAGCAGCTCGGCCCGGGCCTGGCCGTCCCCGTGCTCACCGGACAGCGAGCCGCCACGCGCCGTGACCAGGTCGGCCGCTTCCTCGATGAAGCGGCGGAAGTCGGCGATGCCTGGTTTGGTGACCAGGTCGAAGTCGATCCGGATGTGCACGCAGCCATCGCCGAAGTGGCCGTAGTAGGCCCCGCGCCGGCCATGGTCGTCCATCAGCTTGCGGAACTCCCGCAGGTAGGGGCCGAGCTGCTCGGGCGGGACCGCGGTGTCCTCCCAGCCGGGCCAGGCCTCCCGGCCGTCGGCGCCCCGGGTGAGGATGCCGGCGCTGGCCTTGCGGATGCCCCACAGCGTCCGGGCCTGGGCCGGGTCGGTGACGATCCGGCTGGTCCCGCCGGTCTGCGCGGCCCGGTCGGCGATGGCCTGGGCACTCGCGCGGGCCTCGGCCGCGGTGGCCCCGCCGGTCTCGATGAACAGCCAGCCCTCGCCGTCCGGCAGCAGCCGGTAGCGCTGGTCGGTGGGCCGGGCCGCCCGCAGCGCGGCGATCAGCGCCACGTCCATGCCCTCGATGGTCAGCGGGGCCAGGTCCAGGAACCCGGGGGCGGCGTCCGCCGCGCCGAACACGCCCGGGTAGCCGACCACGGTCAGCACCCGGACCGCCGGGGTGGGGACCAGCTCGACCGTGGCCTCCAGCAGGGTGGCGCAGGTGCCCTCGGTGCCGACCAGGGCCCGGGCCAGGTTGAAGCCGTGCTCGGGCAGCAGCTGGTCCAGGTTGTAGCCGGACACCCGGCGGGTGAGCTGCGGGAACTGGGTCCGGATGGCGGTCGCGTGCCGCTGCGCCAGGTCCCCGAGCCCCCGGTAGAACTCGCCGATGCGTCCCGCTTGCCGGCGCAGCCGGAGCAGTTCGTCCGGGCTGGTAGGACCGGCCACCAGCTGGAGGCCGTCGTAGGTGACGACGGTCAGGTCGCGCACGTTGTCCACGGTCTTGCCCCAGGCCACCGAGTGCGACCCGCAGGCGTTGTTGCCGATCATGCCGCCGAGCGTGCACCGGTTGTGCGTGGACGGGTCGGGGCCGAAGGTCAGGCCGTGGGCCGCGGCGGCCGCGCGCAGGTCGTCCAGCACCACCCCGGGCTGGACCCGGGCCGTCCTGGCCCCGGGGTCGATGCTCAGCACCGAGCGCAGGTGCCGGGAGAAGTCGATGACCACGGCCTCGCTGACGGCCTGGCCGCCGATGCTGGTCGCGGCGCCGCGCGGCAGCACCGGCACGTCGTGCCGCCGGCAGATCCCGATCGTGGCCAGCACATCGTCCGTGCTCACCGGCTGTACGACCCCAACCGGGACGTGCCGGTAGTTGGAAGCGTCGGCGGCGAACGCGCCCCGGCTGGCCGAGTCGAACCGGACCTCGCCCTGAACTTCCCGGGCCAGGTCAGCCGCTAGCTCCTGCGGCGCCTTGGTCATGTTGTGACAGCGTAGTCGGCGGATCTCCCGCTCGGAGGGGGTGGTCGTGGTACTGGCCCTCGTGAGCCAGCACCGGCCGCTGGTCGCCGCGCAGCTCCGGGTACTTCTCCTCCAGCTTCGCCCGGCCCTCCCACTGGCGCCGCAGCTGGCCGACGTACTCCGGGTTGCCCTCGTAGGTGCCGCGCCAGGTCTGCGGCATCTGCTCCCGGCTGGGCCCCGGGCTGGCCTGGCCGCCGAGCGCGACCCGGGACGGCACCTTGGCCGCGGCCCCGCCGCAGCGCGGGCAGGCCGCCGCGTCCCCGCCGCTCATCGGGGCCATCCGCTCGAAGTGGTGCCCCTGCGGGCAGCGGTAGTCGTACAGCGGCATCCCGATCACCAGTTCTCGATCGACCGGGTCAAGATGCCGGCGATGTCGTCCGCGTCGACCGGGCGCGGGCAGGTGGCCAGCAGCCGCTGCTGCTTCATCGTGCCCGGCACCAGGTCCGGCACGTCGGACTCGGTGTAGCCGACCGCGCCGATGCCGTTCGGGATGCCGATGTCCCGCATCAGCTCGACCATCGCGGACGGCAGCTGCTCGCCGGCGTCGTTCAGTTTGTCCTGGTCGGGCGCGAGCATCGCCGCCGCGCGCAGGTGCCGCTCCGGGGCGCTGGAGAAGCTGAACCGGAACGCCTCCGGCGCGGTCAGCGAGACCGACATGCCGTGCGGCACCATCGGCTCCTGCTGCGGGTAGCCCGCGGGCCGGAAGTCCCGGACCATGCCGGCGATCGGGTAGGCGTTGGCGTGCGGGATGTGCACGCCGGAGTTGCCGAAGCCCATGCCGGCGAACGTCGCGGCCATCATCATGTCGCTCCGCGCGGCCAGGTCGGAGCCGTCGTGGACCGCGGTGCGGAACGACCGGGCGATCAGCGCGAGCGACCGCTCGCTCCACAGGTCCGAGATCGGGTTGGACCCGCAGTAGGTGACCCGCTGCTCGGGCGTCTTCCGGTCGAAGCTGGTGTACCAGCGGGCGGTGTAGGACTCCACCGCGTGGCAGACGATGTCCATGCCGGCCGCCGCGGTGACCTCCGGCGGCAGCGAGAGCGACACCAGCGGGTCGATGATGGCCAGCGTGGGGCGCAGCCGCCAGTGGCTGATGCCGGACTTGACCTTCATCGACAAGATGTCCAGCACGCACATGGCCGTGCTCTCCGAGCCGGTACCGGCCGTGGTCGGCACCGCGATCAGCGGCTTCAGCTGGTGCTGCGGGGCCCGGCCCGCGCCGATCGGCGCGTTGATGTAGTCCATGAGCTCACCGCCGTCGGTGGTGAGCAGGTTCACCGCCTTGGCCGTGTCGATGGACGACCCGCCGCCGACCGCGATGAAGCCGTCCCACGGTCCCTGCGAGCGGGCGTAACCGGCGGCCTTGTCCATGCTGTCGTCGGTCGGCTCGACGTGCACGCCGTCGAAGACCTCGGAGGTGATCCCATACCGGGTCAGCGAGTCCGCGATCCGGCCCGGGAGGCCCAGCGCGCTGATGCCCGGGTCGGTCAGGATCAGCACCCGTTTGGCCCCGAACTGGGCCATCTCGAAACCGATCTCGTCCACCGCGCCGGCCCCGAACTTCAGCGGCGGCGCACCCCAGGTGAAGATGGTCTCCTCGGTCAGGTCGTCGGCATGAGCTTCGATCTGGGACTCGGTCATCAGCGGTAGCTCCCGTCCGGGGCGGTCCGCAGCTGCTTGATCTGGTCCGGGTCGTGCCCGAAGACCAGCGTCGCGTCGGTCTCGGTGGCGATCCCCCGCAGCTTCTCCACCGAGGCGTAGAACTGCTCCAGGTTGTTGACGATGGCCGCGGGCACGGCGGGCGGCCCGTAGCTCGCCCCCATGTAGACCGCGTCCGCGGTGAAGATCATCGTGCCCGATTCGGGCAGGTCGATCCGCATCGACATGCTCCCCGGCGTGTGGCCCGGGGTCTGGATGAAGCTCACCCCGGGCAGGAACTCGGCGTCACCGGAGACCGTCTCGAAGTCCAGGCTGGCGTAGTCGTCCTTGATGTGCGCGCCGGTGAACGGGCCGTCGAACCCGAACGCGAACTCCTTCTCCGCTTCGCTGCAGACCAGCCGGGCCCCGGAGTCCTTGAACAGCAGGGCGTTGCCCGCGTGGTCGAAGTGCAGGTGGGAGAAGGCGACGAAGTCCAGGTCGGCCGGGGCCAGGCCGAGCTGCTTGAGCCGCGAGTCGAGGTACTCCTCCTCGGAGACGTGGTCGTAGGGGAAGAAGTCCTGCAGCCCGGTCGGCGCCCAGCGCTGCTCCCAGTCCCGGGGGCAGCTGGTGTCCCACAGCAGCCGGCCGTCCGGGGTGTCGACCAGCACGCAGTGGCTGGGCACGTCGGTCCACTCCGCCGGGGCGGTCTTGTTCTGCCGGGTGCGCATCGCGCGACCCGGCGCCAGCAGCAGCCAGGTGATGTCGGCGGTCATCGCACCGCAGGGAATGATCGTGACGCTGAGATCTCGGCCCATGCTGACTCTCCATTGAATCGAGGGGTGATCGGCTAACGCTGGTCAATCACGGTGATCACGTCGCCCTGCCGGGCCATGTCCCGCAGCTCGCGGCGGAGGATCTTCCCGGTTGCGGTCTTGGGCAGCTCGGCCAGGATCTCCACCTGGCGGGGGTATTTGTAGGCGGCCAGCCGCTCCTTGCAGTGCACGATCAGCTCGTCCGGCAGTCCCTCGAGCGTCCCCTCGTAGCCGTGACCGTGGCCGGGCTTGACGCTGACGTAGGCCTTGACCGTCTCACCCCGGTACGAATCCGGCACCCCGACCACGGCCGCCTCCCGCACCGCGGGGTGCTCGTACAGGACGTCCTCCACCTCGCGCGGCCAGACCTTGTAGCCGGCCACGTTGATCTGGTCCTTCTTCCGGTCCACGATGTAGAACCAGCCGCCGGGGTCCATGAAGCCGACGTCGCCGGTGTGCAGCGCGCCACGGGGCAGCGCCTGGGCCGTCTCCGCGGGCTTGTTCCAGTACCCGGCCACGATCTGCGGGCCCTCGGTGACCAGCTCGCCGATCTGGCCGGCCGGCAGCTCGCGGCCGTCCTCGCCGATGATGCGGACGACGGTGTTGTAGACCGGCACGCCCACCGACAGCGCGCCCGAGGCCGGGTCGACCGGGGCCCGCCCGTTCATCGGCGTCGCATGCGACGGCGACGTGGTCTCGGTCAGCCCGTAGATGTTGTGGATGTACTGGCCGAACATCTTCTCGAAGGCCGAGACCGTGCTGGGCGGGATCGGGGCTCCGCCGGAGTAGATCTTGGTCAGCGAGGCCAGCGCCGACGAGTCGGCGCCGGGCGCGTTCATCAGCGCGATGAACACGGTGATCGAGCCGATGGTGAACGTGATCTGCTCGTCCCGGATGGTCTCCAGCGCCAGCGCCGGGTCGAACCGGTAGGTGAGCACCAGCGTCGCCCCGGTCAGCAGGGACAGGGCCACGTGCCCGATCGAACCGGTGATGTGGAACAGCGGGGCCACGCCCAGGATCACGTCGGCCCGGGTGATGCCGATCCAGTTCCGGTAGGTCTGGGCGTTGAACACGATGTTGCGGTGCGTGGTCATGGCCCCCTTCGGGGGGCCGGTGGTGCCGGACGTGTAGGTCAGGAAGGCCACGTCGTCCGGATTCAGCCGGGGATCGTGCGGCGGCTGGCCGCGGAACTGCCGGATCAGCGAGGCCATGTCGTCCGTGCCCTCGGCCCGGTGCCAGCCCACGCCGCCGAGCACCCGGCGGTCGCCCCGGGTCTGGTACTCCAGCGCCGAGGTGGTGATGACCTGCCGCAGGCTGGTCCGGCCGACCACGTGCACGGCCACGTTCTGGTACAGGTCCTCCAGGGCGACCAGCACGCTGGCCCCGGAGTCGGTCAGGATGTCCTCCAGCTCGCGCTGCCGGTTCATCGGGTTGACCGCGACCGCGATGCCGGCCGCCTTCCAGGTGCCGATCATCGCGATCAGGAACTGGGGGACGTTCTGCAGGTAGAGCGCGACCCGCTCGCCGCGGCGGAAACCCGAGGCGATCAGGGCCGCGGCGAACGAGGCGGCCGCCTCGTCCAGGTCCCGCCGGGTCAGCATGCCGTCGAAGTACCGGATCATCGGCGCGCCCGGGTCCTGCCGCACGCAGGCGGTGAACATGTCCAGCGCGGTCTCGTGCTCGACGCCGAGGTCAGTCGGCTGCCCCGGGTCGTATCGGGCCAGCCACGGACGCTCGTCGTAGATACTCATCCATCACCTCCTGGTTAGCCAAACACCGCTGACGGTCCCGGGCAAGAGTACGGGTGTCGGATTCGGGTGGAATGGGGATAACGGCTGGCGTGCGGGCAAGATCAATCCCGGGCGCGCTAGATTCCATATTTAACAAGCTCACTTGAGGCGGGTGTCATGAGCAGTGCCGAGCTGGACTCATCGCAGAGCGGGAACTGGCCGACCGTGCAGGCCAGACCGCTGATCACCGGCGGTTCCCTGATCGGGATCGGCGCGGCCATCGCGGCCGTGGGCTTGGCGGTCGCGGGAGCGCACCTGATCTCCGCCACCCGCCAGTGGGTGAACGAGCTGGAGACGCCGCCCAGCGAGCTGGCCAGGCTGAAGTGGGAGCAGGCCAAGACGGCGGCCTCGTCCGGCGCCGCCACCTGGCGCGACCACCCGAACGCCCAGGTCGGCATCAGCCGGAAGGCCAGCCAGAAGTAGCCGCCGGCCCCGGGCAGCCACGGGCCTACAGGGTGCCGTGGCGCTCGAGGCCGAGGTAGCACAGCCAGCCCGCCGGGATCGGCAGCCAGAACGTGGCCACCCGGAATACCAGCACGGCCGGGATGGCCTGGTCGGCCGGGATCCCGATGCCGGCCAGGCCGGCCACCAGCACGGCTTCCACCCCGCCGATGCCGCCGGGCGTCGGGGCGGCCGAACCGACCGCGTTACCGGCCAGGTAGACCACGGCGGCGGGCAGGATGGCCGGGTGCGCGCCGACCGCGTACAGCGCGGCGAAGAAGGCCACCAGGTAGGAGGCGGTGAGCAGCAGGTTGGCCGCGGCGCTGACCGCGAGCCGCGCCGGGTGCGTGGCCGCGTCCAGCAGCCGGGGCCAGACGCCGCGCAGGTGCGGCCACACCCAATCGCGCAGCTTGGCCCGGGTCTGCGGCACGGCGACCACGATCGCGATCACCGCGGCGATCACGGCCACCGCGATCAGCACGTCGGCGCCGGGCACGATGTTGAACCGGCTCAGCCCGGTCCCGGTGAGCAGGCCCAGCGCGACCAGCAGGAGCACGGTGGTGACCACGTTGACCAGCTGGGACAGGGTGACGGCGGCGGCGATGGTCCCTTCGTCCACGTCCTGCTTGTGCAGGTAGCGGGCGTTGACCGCCACGTGGCCCACGGTCGGTGGCAGGGCCAGGCCCACGAACGCCGACGACAGCTGGACCAGGAAGCCGCGGATCGGGGACAGGTGCTTGGGCACGAACGCGGCCAGGTTCGCGGCGGCCGCGAAGTAGGTCAGGGCCGACGCCACCACCGCCACCGCGAACCAGGCCAGGTTGGTGTGGGCCAGCGTGCTGGCCAGGTTGACCTTGGAAATCTGGCCGATGAGCAGGTAGGCGGCCGCGGTCAGCAGGGCCGCGCTGATCACGGTGCGGAGGCGGAAGCGTTCCAGCCGGGCCGCCGGGACGACCGCATCCGGGCCGAGCAGCACCTTGCGGACCTCGGTCATGCAGTTGCGCGCATCCCGCATGGACGACCAGCCCCACGACGCGAGCGCGACCGGCTGCATGACCGCGGCCAGCGCCCGCTCGTCCACCGGCCCGTATCCGGTCCGCAGCGCGCCGACCGCGACCGCGGGGCCGGCGATGTGGCCCAGCGTGGTCAGCAGCTGGGCCACGTCCAGGCGCCGGGACAGCTCGCTGGCCCCCGGCACCGCCGAGTCCAGCGAGGCGAAGCCAGCGTCGTCCTTGGTCAGGACGAGGTTGGGCGCCTGCAGGTCGCGGTGGGCGACGCCGATGTGGTGCAGCGATTGCAGCGCCGCGAACAGCTCGGTGCCCTGCTCCGGGCTCACCGTGCCCTCCAGCGGCTGGCCGGCGGGCCGGGCCATGACCAGCACCAGCGTCTCGCCGAGCGTCTCCTCCAGCAGCAGCACCGGCGGGCTCAGCACGGCGGCCCGCTGGGCCAGCGTGCTGGCCAGCGCGAGCAGCTGCAACTGGGCCCGGGAGCTGAGCGGGACGTGCCCCACGACGACCGGGCGGAGCCGGATCAGCGCCCACACCCGCCGCGCGATGCCCGAGCCGCGGGTGTCCCGGTTGGCCAGGTGCACGTCGACCAGGGTGCCGTCGGCCAGCCGGCCGGCCATCCGGCTCTGGTCCTGCTGATCACCCAGGGTCAGCTCGGCCACCGGGACGTCGTGCTCGGTGAGCCAGGTCGTCAGCTGGCTGATATCCGGCCGGGCCGACGTGGCCCCCAGCACCCAGCGCATCAGCCAGCCGATCATCAGGCCGCCGAACAGCGCGATGACCATGGAGAACGGGGTCAGCGCGTCGGTGGCCAGCCCGCTGACGAGCAGAGCCGCGGTCAGGCCGACACACCAGCGGGACCAGCGCGTGCGCCGGGTCAGGTCGGTGACGACCAGGAACGCGACGAACGCGACATCGAAGACGAACGTGGTCGGGATGCGGTCGTGGATCACCGCGACCGCGACCGGGCCCCCCTGAATACGCCATACGGTCCAGATGCCGAGCGCGAGGCCCACGGCCACCAGCGCGGCGATGCCGGCGTTGCGCGCGTCCCGCCACTGGTTGCGGATCAGCACGCCCACGGCCAGCGCCGCGAACAGCAAACAGCCGATGCCGGAGACCACCGCGGCGGCCGAGGAGAGGAAGCGCGGGATGTGCGTCAGCCAGTGCGAGACGTCGTCGGCGACCTCCGTGCTGCCCAGGGGCAGCGCACGGATCGAGCCCAGCACGATCAGGATGGCCACCAGCGACAGCAGCGCGAACAGCAGGTCGGTCGGCCGGCGGACGCGTTCGGCTTCCGGAGCGGCCCGTGGCGGGCGAACCTCCTCCGGTGCCCTCGTCTTCCCGGGAACGATCACAACGTCAGCGGCCCTTCTCGCGCTCGGTCCGCTCGATCCCCCGAGGCCGGCTGGTGAGCTGACCATCTCGTACCCACAGTGTGACCTACCCGCTGAGTTCCCGGGCTACCCGGTTCACCGGGGAGCTACCAGCAGCGGCTGGGTCACCGTGCCGCAGCGGCCCGTGGCGTCGGACATGGTGCCCTCGGTCAGCCCGATCCCGTCCCGGCCCGCGTCGGACGCCGCGGTGAGCCGGACCCAGTCCCCCACCGGGTACCGGTGCAGGTGCATGGTGACCCCGGGCGGGATGAACAGCCACTCGCTGAAGCTCAGCGGCGCGCTCAGCCCGTTGGCCGAGTCGGCCACGATCGCGAACCGGGCCAGCCCGTTCAGCGGGCGCCCGGCCACCAGCGGGATGCGGACCCGCGTCCACACGTCGACCGCGCCGCTGCTGGCGGCGTAGCCGCCGGACACGAACCGCCACTCGGTAGCCTTCCCGTAGCCCCAGTTCTCATCCCCGAAGAACTTCTGCTGCTGGGCCCCGGGCAGATCGGCGGGCGGCGCGTCGGCCGGTTCCGTTCCCCCCTCGACCGGGGTGGTGGCCAGGTGCCAGACGCGGGCGGTGGCCACCTGGCGGTCGCCCGCCCACAGGCTGGCCTGGCTGAGCTGCGTGCGCCGCCCCGGCCGCAGCAGCTCGGTCTGCACCCGCACCGGCGTCCGCGGCACCGGGCCGAGGAAGTCCATGCTGATCCGGGCCACCCGCAGCTCCGGCCGCCCGAAGGCCTGGTCCAGGCAGTCGGCCAGCAGCGCGGTCGGCGGCCCGCCGTGCTGAGCCCGGTCGTCCCAGGGGCTGGTCGTGGCCTCGGTCGGCTCGAACTGGTCCGCCCCCAGGGGCAGGTAGTAGGCGGGCGGAAACTCAGTCATGTCTGAAATCATGCCGGACCCTGGATTTTTTTTTTTTTGTGTTTGTCGCTTAAAGCAACCCCCCACCCCACACATGGCGATGATCGGGTGCGGTGCCCCCGCTTCTCCCGCGTCGCGATCTTCATCGCGTTGTCCTTTATAGTGCGTGGAGGTCTCTGGAACCATCGAATCTGGCAAGCCTTACTCTGTCGTTCAGCTTCCTTATGTTTCGCTACATCGTAGATAGATCGCTGCGGCAGACAGATGTCGCCGCCTCTTTCCGCCAGCCTGATTGCCCAGTCCAGACCGATCAATCTTTTTACGTTGTCCATAGCAGTTCCCTTGCTTCACTGTACGTGTTTTCATCCTGGGCGTTACCAACCGAGCGGAGCGATGCTGTCCTCGATACCGTCGATCTACTCTGCGGAGTTCCACCCTTATCTCCGTGAGCCCTAAACTGTTGCATAGAGGTACTAGTTAGCCTCTTCGAATCCCTAGTCCAAACTCACTTCGAATTCCAGTGTAGCTACCTCGGCTGGAATCGACTCACGAGCATAGCAAAAGACCTCTGGGTCTGTACCCGGTGTCTCCGGATAAATGGGCTGCTGTAGACGATACCGTCAATTATTCATCGACATCTGTCGGTCGGCGTGGCGATCTCGGGAGTCAATCTGCCCTGATGTAGACCTATGAGGCTTCGCACATTCATCCAAATATCCTTCTAGTTCTCATCAATTCGACATCTCGGCTGACCGATCTTTTCTCATCAACTCTCGTTCATCACCTATCATTCGCCTCGACCCGATCATCTCAGCCTAATAGTATCTCGACGCTTGTATTTTACCACTCTCCCTCTTCGTGCACTGCACGCTATCTAGCTCTACTCGCTCGTTATTCAGATTGCTTCCCTCTATACACCTTCGCGCCATGCTGCTGTGCATACATAACTCATCGATATATTCTGCGCGCACTCGTATCCTTGGCAATCTTTCCATTCTGTGATCTCGCGATCATCTCTTGCTATGATCTATTTTCACCATCATTTTAACCAGGCTCTTACCCAACTATATATAACACGCCACCCACTATGCATATCCATATATACCACCAGCATATCAGCTACGCGCTCATACCACACCATAAGCTTGCGACGCACCCAGCAGGATCCTGCGCAATAGCACCCCTCGCGCCAGCGCGTTATCGCCTTTCCGTTCTCCTCGGCGCCTACCTCTCCATGCCTCACGTACCCCCACTAACGATGACATCGATGCACGGACCAACCCACTATCCACTATCACTCCACCACCGGTCGTCAAGGCAACGTGCCCAGGTCGATGGCCTGGAGCTGACCCGATCCGGTGTTGGTGACGAGGGCGGTTTTCCCGCCCGGCTGGATGGTGAACTGGCGCGGGATCTTGCCGGTGCTGACGTAGCCGAGCAGCGACGGGACCCGGCGCAGCGCCTTGGCCGGGTCGATCACGGCCACGTTGGCCACGGCCCCGGACTCGCTGTTCAGGTTGGAGTCGGCCACCAGGATGCGGGTCTGGCCGTTGACGCTGGCGAACGTCTCACCGATCGGCGCCGTCCCCACGTCGACCTGGGCCTCCAATGCGTGGGCCGGGTCGCTGACCATCCGGGCGGCAGAGAAGCCGAGCAGGGCGTCGCTGTCCCGGCTGGTGACCCAGATCGTCTGCCCGTCGGCCGACGCGATGACCCGGACCGGGGCGCACCCGGCCGGCACCGTGGTCTTCACCGCCTTGGCCGGGTTGGTCTCGGCCACGGCCATGTCGATCACCGTCACCATGCCGTTGGTCGCCTTCGAGGTCGCCGTGGTGTTGTCGCTGGCCGCGTAGAGCCAGCGGTTGTCGGTGGACAGACCCAGCCCGGCCGGCTGCTGGCCCAGGCCGATCTTGCCCACCACGTCGGCCGACCCGAACCCGTGGCTCAGCGCGGTCTTCAGGTTGAACACGGCCAGGGCCGCGCTGTTCTGCAGGGTGACGAACGCGAACTGGTCGTCGGGCGAGATCGTCACCCCGAACGCTCCGCTGCCGAACGAACTGCTCAGCGTGCCCACGACCGCGCCGCTGCTGCCCCGCTCGGCCGCGGCCACGTCGAGCACGACCGCGCCGCTGTTCAGCACGGTGATCAGGTACTTCCCGTCGTGGGTCAGCACCGCCCCGTGGCCCACCCCGGGCAGGCTGATCACGTGGTCCACGGCCGGGGCCAGGCCGCCGTGGCTGGCCAGCACCACGACCGCATCCTTGCGGGTCACGAACGTGTACTTGCCGTCCGCCGTGGTGGTCACGGCGAACGGCTGGTCGCCCACCGTCACCGACTGCGACTTCGCGTTGGCCAGGGCCCGTGCCTGGTGCACCGTCGTCCGGCAGCCCGGTGCGGTCAGCGGGGCCAGCACCGCGGCCGGCGTCGCCGCCCCCCGGGTGGCGTTGTCGGCCGCGCCCGAGGCGGCCTCGTGCTTGCCCCCGCCGCCGTGCAACGCGGCGAACACCCCGATGGCCGCGCCCACCACCGCCACGCAGCCCACCACGATGGCCCCGCGCGGCCACCACAGCGACTTCCGCCGCGGTCCCCCTCCGGGCCCGCGGCCGGCCGGCCCGGACGGACCCCGGCCGACCGGGCCGCCCGGGGCCGGGTAGGCCGGCTGGCGCGGCGCCTGCTGGTACGGCTGGTTCGGCGGGTACTGGGGTGACTGCTGGGACGGCTGGTACGGAGTACTGGCGGGTGACGGGGGCTCCACCCGGCCCGGGCTCTCCCAGTCCTGCGTCGGCGGGAACACCCGGGCACCCGGATCGCTGACGGGCGCGGCTGCGGACCCGGACCCGGAGGACGCCGGCGCCGCCGGGCCGGGCCACGGCACCGGTCCCTCCGCGGTCGGCGGAGTGAACTCACCCGCCCGGCTCGGCTCGTCCTCGGCAAACGCGGCCTGGCCCGCCCCCGCCGCCGCGCCAGCACCGGGGTGGGAGATCTGGGTCGGCGGGTGCTGGGAGCTGTCCCGCAACCGGCCCGGCGAGCCGGAGACCATTGTCGACCCTGGGCCCGCCTGGGGCTCAGGGCGGGCGGCCTGCTGGCCGCGTAGGCCCAGCGCCGCCCGCAGCGCGGCCGCGAAGGCCAGGCAGTTCGGGTAGCGGTCGGCCGGAGACTTGGCCAGCCCCCGGCGCAGTACCCCATCGATCGCGGTCGGCAGGTCCGGGCGGTGTTCGGACAGGGCGGGCGGCGGAGCCGACACC
Organism: uncultured Actinomycetes bacterium; assembly: GCA_963833835.1. Classification (GTDB taxonomy): domain Bacteria; phylum Actinomycetota; class Actinomycetes; order Streptosporangiales; family Streptosporangiaceae; genus Bog-532. The sequence goes on along the minus strand of CAWHZI010000016.1, from coordinate 42,648 downwards.
TGCGCCCACATGATGGCCAGGTCGTCGTCGCGCTCGAACGGCGGCGAGCCGCTGAGCATCTCGAACGCCGTGCAGGCCAGGGCGTACTGGTCGACCCGGCCGTCGACGGCGCGGCCTTCGACCTGTTCGGGGGCCACGTAGGCCGGGGTGCCGAGGAACTGCCCCATCGAGGTCAGGCCGGTCACCGACATCGAGCGCTTGCTCAGCCCGAAGTCGGCCAGGTACACGTGGTCCTGCTCACCGTTGCCGGCGCTGGAGTCGAGCAGCATGTTGGCCGGCTTGATGTCACGATGGACCAGGCCGTGCAGGTGGGCGGCGTCGAGCGCGGACGCCACCTGGGTGATGATGCCGATGGCCCGGTCACCGGACAGCGGGCCCAGCTGGTCGACCAGCTGGCGCACGTCGCCGCCCTGGACGAAGCGCATGGCGATGTACAGCACGCCGTCGCTCTGCCCGGCGGCGAAGATCGGGATGATGTTCGGATGGTCCACGGCGGCGGCGGCCCGCGACTCGCGGATGAACCGCTCACGGAACGACTCGTCCGATCCCAGCATGGGAGACAGCAGTTTCAGGGCCACGTTCCGGCCCAGCTGGATGTCGCGGGCACGGTAGACCAGCGCCATGCCGCCCTGGCCGATCTGCTCCTCGAGCCGGTAACCGGCCACCTCAGAACCGACCGTGTACGCCCCAGGACCTGGGTAGTCGCCCCCGCCCACAGTTCCTCCCCACCCGCCTTGAGCCCTGGGCCTGCCCCCGGAGAGCCCCGCTCCGAGAGCATCAGGAAAAGCGGGAGGTCTCGCCCCAATGCCGTCAGATGTTTACGCGCATTATTGTTGCCGGTCCGCTCAGCGGGCAAGCGGCCGGGCCGGACCGTGACCTGTCCGCAGCCGTCGGGCCCTGAATTACACAGCTGTGATTTACCCACAAGCTCATCCACAGGCTGTGGATAACCCGCCTTTAGCGTGGGTGGATAGGGACTCTTTGTCCACATCCCCTGTGGGAAATCCCGGCTCGATGGCTTTTCGGGAGATTCGCCGGTTTGCCCTGTGGATTAAGTGCCGCGCCCGGTTACGAACCCGGCATTCGCGGCGGCGTCATTAAAAATAATCGGGACCCGGGATCTGCTTCTGGACCATGATCCGGCCGGGACTTCCACCTCATCCACGCCTGACAGTAATGCAGTGAGTACTGCATTACTGTCTCGTCAGCCAGGATCTCGTCGCCCAAGGTTCTAGGGTGCGCACGCTGTGTCAGACTACTGTCGGTCAACTACCGTTAGTCCGCAGTCGCTGCGATAATACCTGGATGACTGGTCTTAGCCTCGCCCTGGTGAACCTCAAACCAGGCACCGGCAAGACCACCTCAGCGGTATGGCTGGCGCACGTTTTCGCTCAGGCCGGGAACCGCGTGCTGCTGGTCGACGCCGACCCTTCCGGCAGCGCGCTGGAATGGTCCGACCTCGCGGCCATGGACCCGGGGGTGGATCCGCAGGCGTCGTTCCCGTTCCGGATCGTCGCCCTGCCGTCCCGCGAGCTGCACCGGCGAGTGCCGGAGATCGCCCAGGACGACGACGTGGTGATCATCGACACGCCCCAGATCGAGGACCACGCCGGGATCGCCCGATCTGCGCTGCGCTACGCGGACGAGGTGCTGATCCCTTGCGCGCCCAGCCCGATCGAGATCAACCGCACGTCACCGGTGCGGGAAGAGATCGCCGAGATCTCCGCGGTCCGCGCCGCCCCGGCCCGGTCGGCCATCCTGCTCAACCGGTGCATCGCCCGGGCTCACTCCACCACCGACGCCCGCGAGGCCCTGCAGGACCTTGGGTACGACGTGCTCGAAACGGCGGTGCCCCGGCTGGAGCTGTACGCCCAGAGCTTCGGGTTGCCGCTCAAGGTCGCCGAGCACGACGTGTGGCGCCGGGTGGCCCGCGAGCTGATCAACCGGGGCGCCCCGCTGTCGTCGGTGCGGTCATGACCAAGCCACGCGAGCAGCGCAAGGCGCAGATGGCGGCGGCGGCCGGGCGGCGCACCGAGCCGGACGCCCAGCCGGCGGGCCGGACGGCGATCCGGTCCAAGCCGGTCCGGATCACCCTGGACCTGAGCCCGGAGCTGTACCGCCAGCTCACCCGCTGGGCCGACGAGGCCGCTGTTGAATTGGACGTGCCCCGGGTGGCGCTGGCCGACACGGTACGGGCCATGATCCGCATCGCGGCCGACGACCCGGGCCCGGTCCTGGACCAGCTCCGCCGCGACCGGGAGAAGTAGGCCGCTCCGGCCCGCGAGCGGTCAGTCGCCTTCGAAGGCGGGTTCCTCGCGCCGGCCGGCGGCGTCCACCCCGCGGCGGAAGTCAGCCGTGGTGAACAGTTCGCGCTGCTCCCGGGCCTCGACCGGGTGGGCCGCGCGCACCTCCTCGGCCAGGGCCCGCCGCATGGTCCGCCGGATGGACTGCACGGCCAGCGGGGCGTTGGCGGCGATCTCGGCCGCCAGGGCGGTGGCCACCTCCCGGAGCGTGCCCGGTTCGGCCAGCCGGTCGAACAGCCCGGCCGCCCGCGCGTCCTCGCCCTTGATCCGGCGGCCGGTGTAGAGGAAGTCGAGAGCCCGCTGCTGCCCGGTGACCCGGGGCAGCGTGGCCGAGATGCCGAAACCCTGGTGGATGCCGAGCCGGGCGAAGTTGAACGCGAACCACGAGGCCGGCTCCCCGACCCGGAAGTCGGCACTGAGCGCCAGGCCCGCGCCGCCGCCGACCGCGCCGCCCTGGACCGCCGCCACCACCGGCTTGGACAGCGAGAACAACGCCAGTGACCGGTCGTACAGCGCGTCGGTGTCGACCGGGTCGGCGTCGCGGGCCGCGTCCCCGGTCGGCGCGCCGAACTTCGCCCCGGCGCAGAAGTGCCGCCCGTCCGAGCAGAGCACGATGGCCCGGCAGTCCCGCTCGCCCTCCAGGTACTCATAGGCGCGGGCCAGCGCGTCGATCAGGGCCAGGTCGAAGTAGTTGGCCGGCGGCCGCTGGATCTCGACCGTGGCCACGTGCCCGGCCAGTGTCACCGTCAGGTCCGCGAACGAGGTGTCAGCCATGACCTACTCCTATCACCCGGCCATCTCCCGGCTGACGACCCAGTGGTTCTTGCCCAGCCGGCGCTCCCGGGTGAAACCGTGCCGCTCGAACAGCGACAGCGTGGCGTTGTTCAGGAACGAGCTCGACACCTTCCGCCCGGCGCCTTTCAGCTGCTCAGCCGCGGTGGTGCACCTCCTGCAGGGCGTAGACCGGGGTGTCCAGCCCGGCCTGGCGCGCCTTGAGCTGCAGGCCCAGGAACAGCGAGTAGAACCGGGACTGGGCCAGGTTCCCGCCGGTGAACCAGAGGGCTTCCTGCTGGGTCGGCTTCCACATGTTCCGCTCCTCGCCCTCCCAGGGGCCGGGGTCCTTGGCCGTGTCCGAGCCCAGCCCCCAGCACTTGCCCACCGTGTCCGCGACCTCCTGGGAGATCAGCTCGGCGGCCCAGCCGTTCATGGAGCTGTAGCCGGTGGCGTAGACGACCAGGTCGGCGGGCAGTTCGGTGCCGTCCTCGAGCACCACGGCGTGCTCGGTCAGGTGGTCGACCTGGCCCTTGGCCAGCTTGACCTCACCGTTGGCCACCAGGTCGGCCGCGCCGACGTCGATGTAGTAGCCCGACCCGCGGCGCAGGTACTTCATGAACAGGCCGGAGCCGTCCTCGCCCCAGTCGTGGTCGAACCCGGCCGCCGCCAGCCGGTCGTAGAAGTCCTTGTCCCGCTCGGCCATCGCCTCATACGCCGGGATCTGGAACACGTGCATGATGCGGTACGGGATGGAGGCGAAGATCAGGTCGGCCTTCTCGGTGCTGACCCCGCTGGCCACGGCCTCTTCGGAGTACAGCGCCTTGAGCCCGATCTCCATCAGCGAATCCGAGCGGGCGATGTGGGTCGAGGACCGCTGCACCATGGTCACGTCCGCGCCGGCCTCCCACAGGGCGCCGCAGATGTCGAAGGCCGAGTTGTTGGACCCGATGACCACGCAGGTCTTGCCCTTGTAGGCATCCGGGCCGGGGTGCACCGAGGAGTGCTGCTGGTCGCCACGGAAGACGTCCATGCCCGGGAAGCTGGGCACGTTGGGCCGGCCCGACATCCCGGTGGCCAGGACCAGCTGCTTCGGCCGGAGGACCTGGGGCTGCCCGTCGCGCTCGACGTTGACCGTCCACTCCCCGGTCTGCTCGTGGTACGAGGCGCTCTTGGCCTCGGTGTTGGCCCAGTAGTTCAGCTCCATGACCCGGGTGTACGACTCGAGCCAGTCGGCGATCTTGTCCTTGGGCGAGAACACCGGCCAGTTGTCGGGGAACTTCAGGTACGGCATGTGGTCGTACCAGACCGGGTCGTGCAGGCTCAGGCTCTTGTACCGGTTGCGCCACTGGTCACCGGGCCGGCCGCGCTTGTCGATGACGATGGCCGGGACGTTGAGCTGGCGCAGCCGGGCGGCCAGCCCGATGCCGGCCTGGCCGCCGCCGACGATCAGCACGTAGGGCTGCTCGGTGTAGCCCAGCTCGGTCGCCTCCCGCTGGCGGTCCTCCAGCCAGCTGGTCCGGTCCCGGCTGGCCCCGTGCTGGGCCCCCTTGGGCCGGTTCAGGCCCCTGGGTTCCTCGTAGCCCTTGAGCTCGTACAGCGTAGTGAGCAGGGTCCAGGCCAGGCCGTCACGGAGCCGCAGGTGGCCCCGGCCCCGGCCGACCGCCGTCTCGAACTCGATCCACGCCTCGGTCACGCCGCCCGCCTCGGCCGGCTCCTCGCCCTCGGTGATCTTCCACCCGCTGGGCTGGACCCGGTCCAGGTTGGCCGCCAGCATCGCGGTCACGTCGGCCCGGCCCTCGAACGTGGCGATGTTCCAGGTGAACGCGACCAGGTCCCGCCAGAAGCAGTCCTCGGTGAACAGGTCCGCGGCCGCGGCCGCGTCACCCGCGGCGGTGCCGGCCCTGGTGAGGGCCTGATCCAGCCGGCCGAGCCAGGTCTGCACGGCCTGCGTGGCCGGAGCGAGCTGCGTGGTCGTCATCGGGCGGGGCTCCCGTCGTCGCTGAGGGGGTGCGATGCGCGCTTTGACCAGCCTCGCCCGGTTGCGGCGGGACGTCTACCCTCAGGAGGCGACGGCGACTTCTCGCGTTGGTGACTTGGGGTGCGCGATGCTGATCGACGGACTGGCCCAGTGGGTGCCGGAAGACGACGAGCGGGTCGAGGAGCAGACCGTGGGCGGCCTGCTGCGGTGGGCCGCCGCGCAGGCACCGGACGAGGTGGCGCTGGTGGCCGGGACGCCGGATCCGGCCCAGCGCCGGCGCTGGACCTTCGGGCAGCTGCTGGCCGAGTCCGAGCAGGTGGCCCGGGTGCTGGCCAGCCGGTTCGGCCCCGGTGAGCGGGTCGCGGTGTGGGCGGGCAACATCCCCGAGTGGGTGGTGCTGGAGTTCGGCGCCGCGCTGGCCGGGCTGACCCTGGTCACGGTCAACCCGGCGCTGCGGTTGAGCGAGGCGCGGCACGTACTGTCCGACAGCCAGGCGGCGGGGCTGTTTATGCTCCGGGAGTACCGGGGCGTGTCCCTGGCCGACATGATCGACAGCCTGCGGCCGGAGCTGCCGGGCCTGCGGGAGGTCGTGTTCTTCGACCAGTGGGACGAGTTCGTGCGGGGGGCCGATCCGGCGCGGGGGGGCGCGCTGCCTTACGCTGCGCTGCCCGAGGTCCAGCCGGGCGACCCGGCCCAGATCCAGTACACGTCCGGCACCACCGGGCCGCCCAAGGGCGCGATGCTGTCCCACCGGGGCATCGTCAACAACGCCCGGCTGTCCTACGGCCGGGTGCTGGGCATGCGCCGCGGCGACACCTTCGTCAACCCGATGCCGCTGTTCCACACGGCCGGCTGCGTGCTGGCCACGCTGGGCCCGATGACGGTCCTGGCGGCCCAGGTGCTGGTGCCGTACTTCGACCCCGCGCTGGTGCTGGAGCTGGTCGAGGCCGAGCACAGCTTCGTGTTCGGCGGCGTGCCGACCATGCTGGTGGCGTTGCTCGGCCACCCGGACTTCGACCCGGCCCGGCTGACGTCGGTCCGGATCGCGCTGGCGGGCGGCGCCTCGGTGGCGCCGGAACTGATCCGGCGGGTGGAGTCGTCGCTGGGTGTCCCGTTCTCGGTGATCTTCGCCCAGACCGAGGCGTCACCCGGCATCACGATGACCCGGGCCGACGACTCCGCCGAGGACCGGGCGACCACCCTGGGCCGCCCGCTGCCGCGCACCGAGGTCAAGATCGTCGACCCGGTGACCGGCCAGACCGTCGCGCCGGGCCAGACCGGTGAGCTGTGCACCCGCGGCTACCACGTGATGCTCGGTTACCTGGGCGACGTCGGCCAGGCCGTCGATGCCGACGGCTGGCTGCACACCGGGGACCTGGCTGCCATGGACGACCGGGGCTACTCCCGCATCGTGGGACGGCTGAAAGAAATGATCATCCGCGGCGGGGAGAACATCTACCCGTGGGAAATCGAGCAGGTCCTGGCGGCCCACCCCGCCGTGATCGAGGTGGCGGTGGTCGGCGTCCCCGACCCCTACTGGGGCGAACAGGTCGCCGCCGTGGTCCGGCTGCAGGAGCCCACCACCGACGAGGGGCTGGCCAGCTTCTGCCGGGACCGGCTGGCCCGGCACAAGGTGCCCAAGATCTGGCACCGGACCGACGCCCTCCCGCTGACCGGCTCGGGCAAGGTCATGAAGCACGTGCTCCGCGACCAGCTGGCACGGGACCTCAGGAGCTAGCCGGCGGCGGAGCGACCGGCCGGCCCCAGGTGACGGCTTCGCGCACCTCCGGGGGCAGGGACTGGGCCAGCTGCGCGTCGGGCTGGGCGCCGAGCGCGTCGTTGACCGTGGAAAAGGCCAGGCGCAGGGCCACGAAGGTGGTGATGGCGAAGATCTGCTCGTCGTCGAGCCCGGCGTCGCGGAGGGCCTGGATGTCGGCCGGTGTCGTCGCGTTCGGGTCCCGGGCCACCTTCCGGGCCCACGCGGCCATGGCCTTCTCCTGGTCGGTCAGCTCGGCGTCGCTGCCGTTCAGGACCCCGGCCGCGACCCCGGCGTCCGAGGCCTTGCTCAGCTTCCCGCCCCAGGCCAGCGAGCAGTAGGAGTCACCGAGGGCCGACGCCGCCGCGGTGACCAGGATCCCGCGCTGGCGGAAGGTCAGCCCGCTCGGCCGGAACGCCCCGGACATCAGCGCGAACAGCTGCTGCACGGTGTCGGGCTGGTGCGCCCACAGCCGGGACAAGTTCCAGACGAAGCCGTCTTCGGTCAGGTCCTCGTCGTAGAGCGCCTGCGCCTGAGCGGACAGCGGAGGTTCGTTCAGAAAGGTTCCGGTCATGCGCGTTCCGTTCCTTCGGAGGGAGGCCCGGGGTGGGGCCATGGCTGTCCGGGCCAGCTTTGGCGTCCCGGAGGGTGGACGTCAACGCCTGCCAACCGCGAAGCTGGTGATCAGTTAACCGCTGCGATGGAGGAGCATATGGCCCGCACGCCGCAGGAAGTGTTCGAGCACCACGTCCAAGCCCTCGGGGCCGGGGACCTCGATGAGATCGTCGTGGATTACTCCGACGACGCCATCCTCATCACGCCGGCCGGCCCGATACGCGGCAAGGACGGTATCCGGGCGGCATTCGTTCAGTTGCTGGCCGACCTGCCCAGCGCCGACTGGACCCTGAAGACCACGATTTTTGAGGACGACCTGCTCTTCCTGGAGTGGGCGGCGGTCTCCACGGCCACCCGGGCCGATGACGGCATCGACACGTTCGTCTTCCGTGACGGCCTGATCCGGGCGCAGACCGTCCGTTACACGGTGGAGCGCACCGGCTGACCGAACGTCGCCTAACGAACGGCCAGCTCCGGGGCGGCGACCAGGACGCAGATGTCGTCTTCGGGCGCCGCCCCGGCCAGCATGCCGTCGGCCAGGGCGTGGCTCAGCTCGGTCGGCGGCAGGTCGTGGACCTCTGCGGCCCGGCTGGCCAGCCGGGCCAGGCCCACGTCCGGAGACTCGCGGCGCCGCTCGTACAGGCCGTCGGTGTACAGGACCAGCAGGTCGCCGGGGGCCAGCTGGGTCGTGGCACTGCTCCGGTTGGCCCCGATCTTGGTGGCACCGCCCCGGTTGGCGCGGCCTTGGGCGGCGCGGCGCCGGGTGGCCCGGGCGACGCCGAGTGGCAGGCCCCGGCCGCCGTCCAGGTAGCTGGTGCCGCCGGCGGCGTGCACGACCAGGATCGGCGGGTGCCCGGCGGTGGCGTAACTGAACTCGCCGGTGGCCGGGTCCAGCAGCACGCAGGCCACGGTGGCGCATTCGGCCCCGCTGATCTGCCCGGCCAGCACGTCGGCCCGGGTCAGCAGGGCCGCCGGATCGGGCACGTACGGTGCGGTGGCCCGGATGGCGCTGCGCAGCTGGCCCATGGCCGTGGTCGCGCTCAGGTTGTGGCCGACCGCGTCCCCGACCACGAACATGGCCCGGCCGTCGTCCAAGCCGATCACGTCGTACCAGTCGCCGCCGACCTGGAGCTCGGCCGCGGCGGCCCGGTAGGTCACGCCGATCTCCAAGCCCGGTACCTCGTCGGCGTGGCCCAGCATGGTCAGCTGCAGCTCGACCGCGGTCTGGTGCTCGCGGATGGCCAGACGCCGTTCGGCCGACACGTCCTGGACCACGATCATCACCCGGTCCGGGGCGACCCGGACGGCCTGCATCTCCAGCCACGCGTCCCGGTCCGCGCCGGCCGGGATCAGCATCCGGCGCCCGGCCGCCAGCGGCCCGAGCTGGCCCGGCTCCCGGGTGATCACGTCGACCATCTCCGGCGCGACCCGCCGCAGCAGCGGGAACAGCTGAGACAGGTCACCGTCGCCGATGATCGGGGCCAGCAGCCGCACCGCAGCCGGGTTGACCATCCGGACGATGCCGGCGTCGTCCGTCTCGAACAGCCCGGCGGGGCACTGGTAGAAGAACTGCCGCAGGTACAGCAGCTCCTGATGCTCCGGCGCCAGCACCTGCTCCGAAGGGCCGGTCACCGCGGCCTCTGAAGGGCGGGTCATCGCAAGACCACCGCCAGATACTGCTGCGGCGATCCCCGGCGGGCCAGCAGCCGGAGCCGGACCGGGGTCGGTGCCATCCGGTACGTGAACACGTAGTTGAGCTGTTCGTCCAGCTCTTCGGAGTCCTGGTAGCGCTGGGCGATCAGGTAGTTGTTCGTGCAGGGGCCGACCTCGACGAAGAAGTTGCGCCCGATCACCTCGCCGGCCGGCAGCCCGGACAGCTCAGACTCGGCCTGGTTGTAGCCGAGCACCCGGCCGTCCCGGTCCATCACGATCAGGCCGAAATCGAAGTCGTCGATGCGGCCGGGCGGGACGGACTCCAGGGCGTCCAGCAACCCGGGGTCCGCGAACTGCGCGGTCCCGGCCAGGGCTGGCTGCCGTGCTAGCTGCCGTGCTTCCTGCCGTCGATCGCTCACGTCATCAGGTCTATCAGGTCCGGCTGAAGACCAGGTCCAAGCCTGAGGCAGGTCGGCTCGAAAAGCCCTGATCAGGCGGCCTTGCGCCAGGCGTCGGCGATGGCGACGTAGCTGCCGATGCGGCGGTCCCGGTCCAGGCTGGGCGTGACGATCACGATCTCGTCCGCCTCGGCCCCGGCCTTCATCTCCAGCAGCCGTTCGGCCACGGCCTTGGGCTCGCCGGTGACCATCCGCCCGTCGTCCCGCCGGGCGGCCCGGAACTCGGCCGACCGGGACACCTCGAGCACCTGCTCCGGCCGCAGCGGCTCGCGGATGTTGCGCCGCAGGTTCTGCATGGTCAGCGTCCAGGCCGCCTCGAAGTCCAGGACCGCCTCTTCGTCCGGGCTCGCGAAGGCCAGCACCGACATGGCCGAGTACGGCTCCTGGCCCAGGGTGGTCGGGGTGAACTCACGCCGGTACTGCCGCAGCGCCTCGAAGGCCAGCTCCGGGCTCATGTGGTGCGCGAACGCGGCGCTCATGCCGTTGACCGCGGCGAACTTCGGCCCGTAGGAACTGGAGCCGAGCACGAACATCTCGGGCTGTTCGTCGATGACCGGCGCCGCCACCATGCCCCGGTACGGGTGCCCCTCGGGGAAGCCCTCACCGAGGAAGGCCAGCAGCTGGCCGACCTGGCCGGGGAACTCAGCCGCCGGATCGGTGTTGATGCCCCGGCGCAGCGCGTGCGAGGTGATCGGGTCGGTCCCCGGCGCCCGGCCCAGGGCCAGGTCGATCCGGCCCGGGTACATGGCCAGCAGGGTGCGGAACATCTCCGCCACCTTGAGCGGCGCGTGGTTCGGCAGCATGATGCCGGCCGCGCCGACCCGGATCCGGTCCGTCTGCGCCCCGATGTGCGCGGTCAGCAATTCCGGCGCACTGCAGGCCAGGCTGTTCATGTTGTGGTGCTCGGACACCCAGTAGCGCCGGTAACCGGCGGCCTCGACCGCCTGGGCGATCCGGACCGCGCCGGCGATGGACTCCGACGCGCTCTCGCCGTACTCGATCCCGACGAAGTCCAGCACGCCCAGCGGCAGTGTTTCCCCGGGCGGCAGTGTTTCCTCAACAGCGCTCATTGTCGCTGGCAACACGCCAGGCGCGGACGGCATTCCCCGCTGATCACGACCGGGACGGTATCCCCAGGATGACAGGTGCCGTGACGCTCAGGCGGCTGAATGGAAGCGGCCGGCTCGGACCACGCCGGCCAGGCCGTGCAGATTCTGCACACTCTCCACCGGATTACGGTCGAGCAGCACCAGGTCGGCCTGCTTGCCGGGCTCGACCGTGCCCAGCGTGCTGGTGCGCCCGAGGAACTCGGCGGCGTCCAGGGTGACGGTCTGCAACACGCGAAGCGGAGCGAGGCCGGCGCGGGCCAGCTCGTCGAACTCCTGGTGCAGGGAGTGGCCGGGCACCTCCCAGACCGCCCCGCACGAGTCGCTGCCCGCCAGGAGCTTCACCCCGGCGTCGTCCAGCAGCTTGGTCAGCCGGAGCTGCAGGTCGTAGGCGTCACGGTAGGTGGCCCGGGTGTCCGCGGGCAGCGCGCCGAACCGGTCGGCCGCCGCGCGCCACCGGGTCACGGTGTCGGTGTCCATGAGCCGGAGGTTCGGGTCGTCCCGGAACTCGGCCGCGTCGCTGAGCTCGCTGGTGCGCTCGCGGATCAGGGTGGGGCAGTGCCAGGTCCCGTCGGCCACGAACGCGGCCGCCAGTTCCTCGGCTCGGCCCTGATCGAAGGTGTCGATGGCCCGGCGCAGCATCTGTACCGCGAGCGGGCTGTTGTGCAGCACCGGGTTCATGACCAGTTTCCGGATGATCGGCCCCATCACCTTGTCGGCGAACGGGATCCGGAACGGCGGGGCCTTCATACCCGGGGCCGCGGCCAGCGCGGCGCGGATCTCCGCCTCCTCGGTCGAGCAACCGGCCAGCACCCCGGTCCCCGGCCCCAGGTGCTCGATCGACCTCATTCCGCCCCTCGACGCGAGCCGCACGTCAATCCCGGCCGGCAGGTGGCCGACGATCGGCAACCCGAGGCGCCGGGCCTCGGCCTGGGCGGCGAAGAACACTTCCGAGCTGACCAGGGCCGCCTTGATGAAGTCGGCCCCGGCCGCGTGCTGCTCCCGGATCGTGGTCACCGCCGCCTTGACCGTGCCCGCGTTGGCCGGGTTCAGCACTGCTCCGGGCATGGCCAGCAGTTCCGGAGTGTCGGCCGAAGTGCTATCCGACCAGGGGGGCGCGCCGTCCCGGCGTTCCCTGAGCAGCCGGTCGGAGCCGCCCATCAGCCGGAACCCGGTGACCCCAGTGTCCAGCAGCAGCTTGAGGTCGCGCGCGGTGTCCTTCTCCCCCAGGACGTGCGTGTGCATCTCCAGGAACCCCGGGACCACGAACTTCCCGGCCGCGTCGATCGTCGTCCCTGCCGCTGAGCCATCTGGGTCGCCGGTGGGCGTGATCGCGGCGATCCGGCCGTCCGCCAGCGCCACGTCGACCCCCGGCGTCAGGGACCCGTCGTGTGTGTCCACCACCGTGACGCCCCGGAGCACGATGGGACCTGGTTCGCCGCGGTCAGTCACAGGATGGCTCCTCTCCGGGATACAAACACGACGCTATTGACTTCGAGAGTCGATTGTCAATTAATAATCGATTATTAAAGGAACAGTCGACCAGGATACTCCCGCCTAAGCCGCCGGCGGGCGGAAGGCGGCGAACGGGTTGGTCACGACCAGGTGCCGCTGCACGAAGCGGTACAGCGTGGCGGGCCTGCCGCCGGCTGAGGTGGGGCGGGCGGCTTCCTCGGTCGGCTCGATGACTCCGCGGCGGGTCAGGATCCGCTGCAGGTTGGTGGCCGAGATCGGGTGCCCCACCGAGGCGGCGTAGATGTCCCGGAGCTGGGCGATGGTGAACGTCTCCGGGGCCAGGGCGAAGCCGATGTTGGTGTAGGAGAGCTTGGCCCGCAGCCGGTCCCGTCCGGACTCGGCCAGCGACCCGTGGTCGAACGCGGTCGGCGGCAGCCCAGCCACCGGATGCCACGCGGTGTCCGGTGGCACCTGCGGCTCGTAGTCGGAGGAGACCAGGGCCAGGTAGGCGGTGGCCAGCACCCGCCCGCGCGGGTCGCGCTCGGGGTCGGACCGGGTCTCCAGCTGTTCCATGTGCGCGATGCCGGTCAGGTCGACCTTGGTGGCCAGGTGCCGGCTCAGCGAGGTGCCGAGCCGTTCGCCGCCGGCCAGCGGGCCGCCCGGCAGCGCCCACCGGCCCTCGAACGGCGGCTCGGCCCGCTGCCACAGCAGGACCTGCAAGCGGCCCTGGCGGACCTGGAGCACCACGGCCAGCACGTCGTGGGCGAACCGGGGCTGATCACTGGGCTGATCCCGGGGCTGATCACTGGGCACGCAGGCATGGTATCCATCCCGCTCCCCCGCTATCGGCCTTCCATTGATCGGTTTTTGACTCAGAGGCGAAAACAGTTTTACACTCCAAGTCTAAAACCTCGTCGGCGCGGCCGAGACAGCTGAGACGGCGGGGACCACGGAGACGTAGCGGCGAACGGCGAGAGGAATTCCTCGTGGACGAGTGGGCTCGTGAGGTCAAGCGGCTGGCCCGGGAACGGGACGCGGTGATCCTGGCGCACAACTACCAGTCCCCCGAGATCCAGGACGTGGCGGACCACGTCGGCGATTCACTGGCGCTGTCCCGGCTGGCCGCGGCCAGTACCGAGCAGACGATCGTGTTCGCCGGGGTCTACTTCATGGCCGAGACGGCCAAGATCCTGGCGCCGGGCAAGACCGTGCTGATCCCGGAACGGCAGGCCGGCTGCTCGCTCGCGGACACGATCACGGCGGACCAGCTACGAACCTGGAAGGCCGAGCACCCCGGCGCCGCGGTGGTGGCCTACGTGAACACGTCGGCCGAGGTCAAGGCCGAGGCCGACCTGTGCTGCACGTCGTCCAACGCGGCCGACATCGTGGCCTCGGTCCCGGCCGACCGTGAGGTGCTGTTCCTGCCGGACCAGTTCCTCGGGGCCTACGTGCAGCGGGTCACCGGCCGGGACAATATTCACGTCTGGATGGGCGAGTGCCACGTCCACGCCGGCATCAGCCCCGGCGAACTGCGCCGCAAGGCCGCCAGCACGCCCGAGGCCGAGCTGTTCATCCACCCCGAGTGCGGCTGCTCGACCGCCGCCCTGTGGCAGTCCGAGCAGGGCGACCTGCCGCGGGAGCGCACCAAGATCCTGTCCACCGGGGGCATGCTCGACGCCGCTCGGTCGACCACGGCCGGGACCGTGCTGGTCGCGACCGAGACCGGCATGCTGCACCAGCTGCGGCGAGCCAACCCCCGGGTGCAGTGGGAACCGGTCAACCCGGCCGCGGTGTGCCGGTTCATGAAGATGACCACCCCGGACTCGCTGCTGCGCTGCCTGCGCGACGGCACCACTGAGGTGCACGTACCGCCCGAGATCGCGGCGCGGGCCCGCCAGGCGGTCCAGGCCATGATCGGCACCGGCGCACCGTCGGGGACCGGCACGCTCGCGGGGACCGGCGCACCGTCGGGGGCTGCGCCGGCCCCCGCGGCGGTGGCCGAATGAGCGGGATCGCGCCGCGCCGGCTGCCCACGCCGCCCGCCGAGTGGGAACTGCGGGCCGACGTGGTCGTGGTGGGGTCGGGTGCCGCGGGCATGGCCACCGCCCTGGCCGCGGCGCGCTGCGGCCGGGACGTGCTGCTGGTCAGCAAGGACGACCTGGGCGGCGGGGCCACGCCGCTGGCCCAGGGCGGGCTGGCCGCCGCGCTCGGGCCGGGCGACACCCCGGCCCTGCACCAGAGCGACACGCTCACCGCGGGCGCCGGGCTGTGCGACCCCGAGGCCGTGGCCACCCTGGTCAACGAGGCGCCCGGCGAGATCGTGCGGCTGGCCCGGCTCGGAGCCGAGCTGAACACCGCCACCTTGCACCGGGAGGGCGGCCATCACCAGTCCCGGATCGTGCACGCGGGCGGTGACGCGATCGGGGCCGAGGTCAACCGGGTCCTGCAGGCCGCGCTGCGAGCCAGTCCGGTGCGGCTGCTGACCCGGTGCGTGGCCCTGGACGCGCTGACCGACGACCGGGGCGCGGTGGGCGGCGTGCTGGCCGGGGTGGCCGGGGTGGCGGGGGTGGCCGGGCCCACCGGCGAGCTCCGGGTCGGGACGGTGACCGCGCGGGCGGTGGTGCTGGCCACGGGTGGCTTCGGCCAGGCCTACGCCACGACCACCAGCCCGCCCGGGGTGACCGGCGACGGGCTGGCCCTGGCGGCCCGGGCCGGAGCAGCCCTGCAGGACGTGGAGTTCGTGCAGTTCCACCCGACCGTGCTGTGGCAGCCCGGAGCGCGCGGCCAGTGCCCGCTGGTCACCGAGGCCCTGCGCGGTGCCGGGGCGGTGCTGGTCGACGGGGTTGGCCGCGCGGTGATGGCGGGCCGCCACCCGCTGGGCGACCTGGCCCCGCGGGACGTGGTGTCGGCCGTGATGGCGGAGGAACTGGACGTGGCCGACGGCCCCGGTCACCTGTGGCTGGACGCCACCCGGCTCGGCCGCGCCACCCTGGAGCGCGACTTCCCCACCGTGCTCGGCCTGTGCCGGGCCCGCGGCATCGACCCGGTGACCGAGCCGATCCCGGTCGCGCCCGGTGCCCACTACACCTGCGGCGGTGTCCAGGCCGACATGAACGGGCGCACTTCGCTCCCGGGCCTGTTCGCGGTGGGCGAGGTCGCGTCGACCGGCGTGCACGGCGCCAACCGGCTGGCCTCCAACTCGGTGACCGAGGCGCTGGTCACCGGCCGCCGGGCCGGGGAGCGGCTCGGCTGGGAACTACCCCCGGCGACTGGCCCGCTGCACCGGCCGCCGGCCGGGCCCGGCGTCGACCCGGCGGTCCGGCCTGCCCTGGCCGCGGCCATGTCCCGGCATGCCGGTGTGCTGCGCGACCGGGCCGGCCTGGAACAGCTGCGCGACCGGCTGGACCAGGCGCCCCCGGCCGGGCCAGCTCTGGCTGGGGCCGCCCTGGCCGGCACTGGCCTGGCGCCTGGCGCCCTGGACCTGGACACGGTGGAGGCGACGAACCTGCACCTGGTTTCCGTCCTGCTCACGGTGGCCGCCCTGGCCCGCAGCGAGAGCCGTGGCTGCCATCGGTGGCACGCCGCGGATCGCATTGATCATTTTGAACAACGTGCCCGTCACTCGGTGCTGCACCTCGGTCCCGAGCTGGCGGTGGCCACCCATTCTGAACTTCGCGAGGCAGGAGCCGCCTGATGCTGCACCACCTGGTTAACGAAGACCTGCTGGCCGCCGGTCTGGACCCGGCTGAGGTCGAGCAGGTCGTCCAGACCGCCCTGGACGAGGACCTGCGTTACGGTCCCGACGTCACCTCGGCCGCCACAGTGCCAGCCACGATTGGGCCAGCAACGACAGGGCCAGCCACGACAGGGCCAGCCGGGACGCAGGCGGTGGCCGCGGTCGTGGCCCGGCAGCCGGGCGTGCTGGCCGGCCTGCCGGTCGCCCGGGCCGTGCTCGACCGGGCCGGCCTGCCGCCGGAGTCGGTCACGCCGTGCCGGGCCGACGGGGACAGGATCGGCCCCGGGACCGAGGTGCTGCGCATCCAGGCCCCGCTGCGCGAGCTGCTCGGCGCGGAACGGACACTGCTGAACTTCCTCACCCACCTGTCCGGCGTGGCCACCGCGACCCGGGCCTGGGCCGACGCGCTGGCCGGCACCCGGTGCGTGGTCCGCGACACCCGCAAGACGCTGCCCGGCCTGCGCGTCCTGGAGAAGTACGCGGTGCGCTGCGGCGGCGGCCAGAACCACCGGATGGGTCTGGGCGACGCCGCGCTGATCAAGGACAACCATGTGGTCGCGGCGGGCAGCATCACCAAGGCGATCGAGGCCGTCCGGGCGGCCGCGCCCGGTCTGCCGCTGGAGGTCGAGTGCGACACCCTGGACCAGGTCGGCGAGGCTCTCGACGCCGGCGCCGGCCTGATCCTGCTGGACAACATGGCGCTGGCGGATCTGCGCGCTGCCGTGGCTCTGACTGCCGGGTACCCGTCGGTCAAGCTGGAAGCCAGCGGTGGCCTGCGGCTGGAGCACGCCCGCGATGTCGCCGCCACCGGGGTCGACTACGTGGCCGTGGGGGCACTGACCCATTCCGCTCCGGCCCTGGACCTCGGCCTGGATCTGTCGCCGTTGGCCTGATTTGCCGAAGCCCGCAGGAATTGTCATTTGATAAAAATCACATCCGGCTGTGTATAAGCCTGTGGACGACTTGTGTAAAAGCACGCCGGACCTGTGCATGTGGCCGTAAATTCTGGGGATTGAACACTTCGGCAATCCCCAGTTCGTCGGCTAATGGGCAATTATTCTCCACACCCCTGTGGATGACGGAAAGACCGGGACTGTCCAGGTACCACACCGTTACGTTTTGTAAGTAAATTAAATGGCTACCAGAACTTTATCCGTCTGTTATTCAAATTCAGGACTGTAAAAAGTTCACACGCGGCGAGATGGCCAGCGGCCGACACAGAAGGAGGCCAGCCCACCCGGCAGCGCACGTGCCTCACCACCGGCACGACGCGGGCCTGACTCAACGGGAGGCTCTCTAATGAAGATCAAACTGCGGTCGGACGATCCTGGCCCGCCCGGTCCCACCGAATGGTCCGAGATGAACGACTGGCTGGCGAACCTGCGCGAAGACGCCGATCCCGAGCCAGCCGCGACCGTCGGGCCCAGCAGCACCGCCGAGCCCCAGAGCTGGACGCCCAGCGGCCCGGTTCCGGCCCCGGCCGAGCCCCAAGACGGGGGCACGACCGGCGAGCGGCCCACGGCCCAGAGCTGGGGACCCAGCGACTCGGGTACGGCCCCGGCCCAGAGCTGGCAGCCCTCCGACGGCCAGGCCCCGGCCCAGAGCTGGGGGCCCAGCGACTCGGGTACGACCCAGGGCTGGCGGGCAGCCGGCGACCCGGCTGAGCCGTACGCTGCCAGCCAGACGTTCGCAATGGACGAGCCGCACGGTGGCGCAGCACTGGACGAGGGCGACGGGTTTTACGGGCACTACGGGGATTACGACCTTGATGGCGGCCACCCCGGGCCTTACGAGACCAATGCGGCCGAGCCTGATGTGGCTGCTGAGCCCAGCGACACCGCTGTGACCGACGAGCCCGGCGTGGTCGACGTGGCGTCGGAGCCTTATGGGGCGCCGTCGGCGGCGGCGACCGATTTGCTCGAGACACCCGATGCGGATGTGACGGGCGAGGCGCCTGTGACCGGCGGCAGCGCCGGTCCGGTGACTCCTGCGGTTCCTAGTACTTTCGGGGCTTCCTGGACTCCAGTGGCTCCAGTGGCTCCGACGTATGCCGCCGGCCCGGTGACTCCCGAGGCCTGGATGGCCCCTGTGACTTCCGGTACTCCTGGGGCACCGGCTTTTGCGGCTGCGCCAGTGGCTCCTGGGGTCCCGGCGGCTTCTGCGGCCTCCGGCAAATGCTGGGGCCCCGACAGCTCCCGGAGTAGTCGCTCCTGCCACTGCGGCTCCTGCGCCCACCGCGCCGGAGCCAGGCGTCGGCGCACTGATCGGGGCAGACCTCCGGACCCCGATGGTCTGGTGTGAGCTGGAGCCAGGGTCCTGTGTCTCGTGGCACGGCGACCGGGAGGCGCTCGGGATGGCCGACGTCCGGGCCCGGGCCATCGCGGCGGGCTGGCGCATCGACGCGCTGGGACGGCTCACGTGCCCGCAGTGCCAGCAGCGTTCGGCCATCTTCCGGGCGACCCAGCAGGTCGTGCTGTGGAACCGGACCTACGCCCTGACCCGGGCCGCCCGCGAGGCTGCGCGACAGGGTAGTTATCAGTATCCGCAGCCCGCGTTCTACCCACGATGATGAGCACAGGTACCAAATTAATGATCTCCGAAGGGGCAACGCTGGCCGCGGCCATGACCGACCTGGCCAGCGGCGACTGGCGGTCGACGGCCGATCCCGGGCCGCTCGGCTGGTCCTGCCTGCCGGAGTTCACGCGCGGCCTGGGCGCTAGCACCGGCACCGGCACGGGGCTGGTCTGCGCGGCGCGGGAGTTCACCGTGGCCACCCTGTACCGATGGGGAGCCGGCGCCAGGGTGGACGACGTCGCCATCGTCGTGTCGGAATTGCTGACCAACGCCCTGCGGCATGCCCTGCCCCGGCTGCCCGAACTGGCCGACGTGCCGTTGCAGAACCCGATCCGGTTCGGCCTGCGGCAGACCGGCCCCTGGGTCCTGTGCGCGGTCGCCGACCCGAGCCGGTCCGTCCCCGTTCCCCGCTCGCCCGGCTCGTTCGCCGAGACCGGCCGGGGCCTGCAGATCATCCGGGCCCTGAGCGACACCTGGGGCTACACCACCCCCGACGCCGCCGGAAAGGTCGTCTGGGCCACCTTCACCTACCGCTGACCCCGGTCGCCGGTCGCTGCGGGGTTCTCGGGCGGCGGGTCCCGCTACCGTGTGCAAAAACTGTCACCCCAGCGACAGTTGCGGCGCCGACTGAGCCCTGCGAGACCGGGACCCTGACCCGGTTCGGGGTGGCCGACGCGGGGGCCGAGCGGACCCGGCTAGCCCAGCTAGGTGTAGCGGTCGGACCGCTTGAGCACGTTGAGGGCGCAGTGGACTACTTCGACTTCACCGACCCGGGCGGCAACCGGATCGATGTCGGCCAGCCGCTGTAGCTCCGACTACCTCGGCCCGTCCGTCGCGGTAGCGAAGTCGGTCGAAGCCGCAACGTCCTTCTGTGGCTCGATGTCGGCCAGACGCTGGGTGAGGGCGTTGACCAGGATTCCGTAGGAGTCGCTGCCCAGCACGATCCGCTTAGGCGCCGGAGTCGTGTCCACGCTGCCGATAATGATCGCCGCCATCTTGGCCGGGTCCCCCGGAGAGGGGTGGGTTTCGTCAGCGAGCATTCCGCGGACGAACGCGGCCGGCGTGCCGGCGTAGGCGTCCAGCGCCGGGGCAAGCTGGGCACTGCCGTGCCGGAAGCCGGTGCGGGCCCCGCCCGGCTCGATGATCGTGACGCCGATGTTGAACGGGGCCAGCTCGGCCATCAGGGCCTCGCTGAACCCCTCGATCCCCCACTTGCTGGCGTGATACATCGACCCGCCGGGTAGCGCGGCCTGCCCGCCGTAGGTTGAGATCTGGATGATGCGGGCCTGCTGCTGCGCGCGAAGGTGCGGCAGCGCGCTGCGCACGACCTGGATCGAGCCGAGCAGGTTGGTGCCGATTTCGTGGACGACCTGCTCGTCGGTGAATTCCTCGGCCGCCCCGAACAGGCCGTAGCCCGCGTTGTTGACGACGACGTCGATCGGGCCGAAGGCGTTGAATGCCGCGTCGACGACCTTGCGAATCTCGGCCGTGTCCGTGACGTCCAGGTGGGCGGACCAGAAGCGGTCGCCGTACTTCTCGGTGAGATCACGAACCGAGTCGAGGTTGCGGACCGTACCCGCTACCCGGTCGCCGCGCTCGAGTAGCTGCTCGGTCATCTCGCGGCCGAATCCGCTGTTGACGCCGGTGATGAACCATGCGCGCTGGGCCATAAGTTTTCTCCTTGCCGAATGGAGGAGCCTTCGCCTCCTCCAGCAGCATCGGCCTAGCCGAGCGGGGCAGCCATACTCCCGTCGAGGGGTGCCCCGCTGGGGCCAGGCTGGGACGCACGCGCGGGCCTACCGTGGGTGGTGTGAGCATGAACAGCATCGGGGAGTACTTGCGGGCCCGGCGGGAACTGATCCGACCGGACGAGGTCGGCATCCCGGACAGCGGGCGGCGCCGCGTGGCCGGCCTCCGGCGGGACGAGCTCGCTCTGCTGGCTGGCATCAGCACCGAGTACTACACCCGCCTGGAACAGGGCAGCGATCACCACCCGTCGGCGCAGGTCCTCGACGCGCTCGCTCGCGCGCTTCGCCTGGACGCGGACGCCACCGCCCACCTGCACGAGCTGGCCGCCCCGGCCGCCGCCCGGCGACGCCGGCCCCGCCGGCCGGAACAGGTCAGCCCGAGCGTGCGGCACCTGCTCGACTCCTGGCCCGGTAATCCCGCCTTCGTGCAGGGCCGCTTCCTGGACGTGCTGGCGGCAAATCCGCTGATGATGGCGCTTTCACCGATGTACACCCCGGGCCGCAATATCCTCCGGGCGGCGTTCCTTGATTCCGCAGTGGCCGACCTGTTCTGCGACGCAGCGGTCCCGCTCGAGAATGTGGTCTCCGCCCTGCGGGCCTCGGTTGGCCCCGACGTCGGCGATCCGCAGCTCACCGAGCTCATCGGCGAGCTCTCACTCAAGAGCGCCGACTTCCGCCGGCTGTGGGCGCGTCACGACGTCAAGCCTCACGTCGGCTCGGGCGTCCACCGCATGCAGCACCCTCAAGTCGGAGAGCTGGAGCTGCACTACGACAAGTTCCACCTGGCCGGGGCCGACCGGCAGATGCTCACTGTCTATCAGGCTCAACCCGGCAGTCGCACCGAGCAAGCGCTGACCCTGCTGGCCACGATCGCCGCCGATCAGCAACACCGCCCCGCTCGTTCCGAAGGGCTCCGGGCTGACGGGGTGGTCAGGCCAGGATGACGTCGACGCCGGCCTCCTTGAGACGGGCGGCTTCGTCGTCGGGGATGCCGGTGTCGGTGACGAGGGTGTCGATCTCGCGCGCGGTGCAGATGCGGGCGAACGCGCGGCGGCCGGCCTTGGAGCTGTCGGCCACGATGATGACCCGGGCGGCGTGGGAGGACATGAGCTGGTTGATGCTCGCTTCGCCTTCGTGGTGGGCGGTGGCGCCGGCCGCGGCGTCGATCCCGTCGACGCCGATGAACGCGATGTCCAGGGCGACCTGCTCGAGCACCCCGGTGGCCAGCGGGCCGGTCAGCTCGTAGGACTGCGGCCGGGCCACCCCGCCGGTGGCCACGATCTTGATGTGCTGGCGTACGGCCAGCTCGGTGGCGATGTTGAGGGCGTTGGTCACGATCGTCACCGCCGGGGCTGGTGTTTCCGAGCTGAGGTCAGCCCGGGTGGCCAGGGCGCGCGCAACCTCGGTGGTGGTGGTGCCGCCGTTCAGGCCGACGATCTGGCCCGGCCGGACCAGGGCGGCGGCCACCGCGGCGATGCGCTGCTTCTCCGACGGGTGCTTCTCGCTCTTGTAGCGCAGCGGCAGGTCATAGGTGACGCCCTGGGCCACCGCGCCGCCGCGGATCCGGGTCAGCATCTGCTGGCCGGCCAGCTCGTCGAAGTCACGGCGCACCGTGGCCGCGGACACCCCGAGCGCCTTGGCCGCCTCCTCGACCTGCAGCTGGCCGGCCGTGGCCAGCAGCTCCAGCAGCTCGTTCCAGCGTCGATAACGGCTCACCCGGCGTCTCCGTTCCCCTGACCTGCGTGGCCGCCGCGCTCGGCATGCTCCGCCGAACCGTACCGCGCAGGCGTTACCTCGGTGAGCGTCACACCGGCCAGAACCCGGCGGTAGTCGTCGGGCCGGAACTCCCCGGCCACCGGGGCCAGGACCGCCGCCGTACCCAGCGCAACGGCATCCCGGAGCCGCTCCGGCCAGGGCTGGCCGCGGACCAGCCCGAGGGCCAGGCCGGCCGTGACCGCGTCCCCGGCCCCGGTCGGGTTGGCCGCCTCCACCGGAGCCGAAACGGCTCGCCAGCTGCCGGCCGGGGTGTCGGCGTACAGGCCGGCCGGGCCGAGCGAGACCACGACCGACCCCGCGCCCGCGGCTCGCAGTTCGGCCGCGGCCGAGGCCACGGTGGGCCGGCCGGTGCCCGGGCCGGCCAGGCTGAGCGGCCCGGCGGCCAGGTCCTCCAGCTCGGCCAGGTTGGGCTTGACCACGGCCGGGCCGGCGGCGGTGCCCAGCCGCAGCGCCTCCCCATGGGCGTCCAGCACGACCGGCACGTCGGCGCCGGCGGTGCGGATCAGCGTGGCGTAGGTGCCGGCGGGCAGACCCGGGGGCAGGCTGCCCGACAGTACGAGGGCCTCGCTCCCCGTCAGCAACCTTTTAAAAGAAATAAGGAACTCGTCGAACTCGGCCGCCCGGACCTGCGGGCCGGCCTCGTTGAACATGGCCACCGTCTGGCGCGCCTCGTCCAGGACGGCGAAGGTGCGCCGGGTCTCCCCGGCGATGGGAGTCAGTTCGGACGGCACGCCGTGGGTGGCCAGGCCGGCCGCCAGCGCCTCGCCGGTGGCGCCGCCGGCCAGCCCGATGACCAGCACCTCCGCGCCCAGCGTGAGCAGTGTGCGGGCCACGTTGACGCCCTTGCCGCCGGGGCGGGTGGCCACCTGACGCGGCCGGTTGACCCCGGCCCAGTCGACCACCGGCACGTGGTGCGTGATGTCCAGCGCCGGGTTGAGGCAGACGACACCGATCACGGGCCGGGCCGCTTCATGTGCCGGCCAGGCCGGTGGCGGCCACCGACCGGATGAAGAACCGCTGGGCCACGATGAACACGACCAGCATCGGCAGCAGGCTCATGACGTTGGCCGCCATCAGCAGCGTCCACTGGGTCTCGTGTGAGCCCTGGAACGTGGCCAGCCCCAGCGGCAGCGTCATCTGGCTGGTCGAGGTGACCGCGATCAGGGGCCAGAGGAAGTTGTTCCAGGAGTCCAGCAGGGTCAGCGCGGCCAGCGTGGCCAGGGCCGGTTTGGCCAGCGGCAGCACGATCCGGAACAGCACGGTGAGCCGGCTGGCCCCGTCCACCCGGGCCGATTCCTCGTACTCCAGCGGCAGGGTGCGGAAGAACTGGCGCAGGAAGAAGATCCCGAACGCGGTAGCTGCGTTGGGCAGGATGAGCGCGCCGATGTGGTTGATCCCGACCCCGGCCAGGACGTGCACGCCCAGCCACTTGGTGATGATGAACTGCGGAATCATCGTGACCTGGAACGGGACCATGAGCGTGCCCAGGATGACCGCGAACAGGGCGGTCCGGCCGAGGAAGCGGAACCGGGCGAAGGCGTAGCCGGCCAGCGAGCACAGCACCAGGTTGGCCAGCACGACGGCCACTGCGACGATCACGCTGTTCAGGAACCAGGTGCCGAACGGGCCGGCCCTCAGCGCGTCGATGTAGTTGCCGAACTTCAGCACGTGCGGGGTCAGCAGCGGCGGGAAGTGCAGCGCCTCGGCCTGGGTCTCGACCGAGGTCAGCAGCAGCCACAGGAACGGGAAGATCAAGATGATGGTGGCCGGGATCAGCACCAGGTGCCAGGGGCTGAACGGCAGCCTCCGGCGCCGGCGGGCCGGAGCCTGCGGGCCAGTTCCGGAGCCGCCGGCCCAGAAGCGGCCCCGGAAGCGGGGGTGCCGGCCGGGATCGCGGTCATGACCGGTAGTGCGTGTATCGCCGGCCGATCCGGAACTGGATCGCGGTGACCACGAGGATGACGAGGAACAGGAAGTAGGCGATGGCCGAGGCGTAACCGAAGTTGAAATTCTGGAACGCCTGCTCGTAGAGGTAGTAGACCAGCACGGTGGTCGCGTTGAGCGGGCCGCCCTTGGTGCTGAGGTAGACCTCGTCGAACAACTGCAAGGCGTTGATCGTCAGCCAGACCGCGAGGAACAGGGTCGCCGGGCTGAGCAGCGGCAGCGTCACCCTGCGGAACGTCTTCCACGCCCCGGCTCCGTCCAGCGCGGCCGCCTCCAGCAGCGTGGCCGGGACGCCCTGCAGCGCGGCCAGGTAGATGATGACCGCGAACCCGGTCCAGCCCCAGATCGTCATGGCCACGATCACGTACAGGGCCTCGGACGGGTTGTTCAGGAACTGCTGCTGCGGGATGCCGACCAGGCTGAAGGCGTAGTTGACGATGCCGTAGGACGGGTCGAACAGCCAGATGAAGACGATCGCCTCGCTGATCGTGGAGATGGCCATGGTGGCGTAGGCCGCGGTCCGGTACAGCGAGATGAAGCGGATCTTCCGGTTCATGGCCACGGCCAGGAACAGGCCGACGATCATCGCCCCCGGCACGAACAGCACGGTGTAGATGAGCGTGTGCCCGATGGCCTGGGCCACGACCGGATCGTGCACCATCTGCCGGTAGTTCTTCAGCCCAACGAACGGGCTGGGGCCGCCCTGCAGGTGCGAGTTCTGGAACGACATCACCGCTGACCAGACGATCGGCACCGCCCCGAACAGCAGGATGATGGCGGCGCCCGGGGTGACGAAGGCCCAGCCGGTGAGGTGCTCGGACGACAGGATCCGGCGGTGGACCGGGGGCCGGCCGGCCCGGTTCCGCTGCTGATCCTGGCGCCGCGGCGGAAGGACGGAAACCGCCACCTCAGCTCCCGGCCAGGACCTGGTTGACCTGCTTTTCGGCCGAGTTCAGGGCGGCCTGGGGTGTGCTCTTGTTCAGCAGCACCGACAGGACCATGTTGCCCAGCACCGTGGAGATCTTCGGGTACTGGGTGATCTGGGGGCGGGCCTGCTTGACGTTGCTCAGGTTGGAGATGAACGTGTCCACCCCGGGCAGGGTGGTGTTCATCTTCTGGACGAAGCCGGGGGTGCTGGACACCGAGGTCCGGGTGGGCAGGTCGCCGGTGGCCAGCGACCAGGTCTTGACCTGGGCCGGGGCGGTCAGCCAGAGCAGGAACTTCTCGGCCGCCGCGGTCTTGGCCGAGCCGTTGTTGAACACCACCCAGTTGTCCGGGCCGGAGATCGTCTGGTGGCCACCGTCGGTGCCGGGGTAGGACGGCATGACCTGGACGCCGTACTGCACGTTGGGGAACGTGGACAGGTCCCACGGGCCGGTGACCAGCATGCCGATCTTGCCCGAGTTGAACACGTTCTCGTAGGCCTGGTCGGTCGGGTCGAAGTACATCGACTTGCTGGCGGCCAGGGTCTTCAGCGTGTTGAGCGAGGTCAGACCGGCCGGGGAGTTGAACGCGGCCTTCGTGTTGTCCGGCGTTGAGGATCTGGCCGCCAGCCGCCCACAGCAGCGCCTCCCAGTGCCACACCGTGTCCTCGGTGCCCGGGGTCACGTAGGCCGTGCCGTACTGCTTCTTCGAGGCCACGGTCAGCTTCTGGGCGTCGGCCACGAACTCGGGCCAGGTCCAGTTGGCGCTGGGCGGCGCCAGGCCTGCCGCCGCGAACAGCTTCTTGTTGTAGACCACGGCCAGGTTGTCCACCAGGGCCGGGATGCCGATGACCTTGCCGTTGACCGTGGCCACGTCGCGCTCGCCGACGTAGAAGTCGTTCCAGTTCACGCCGGACCGCTTGACCACCTGAGTCAGGTCGACGACCTGCGGGATCGTGGCCACGTTGGGGGCCCAGGAACCGTAGAGGTAGGCGATGTCGGGCGGGCTGCCGCCCCGGACCGCGGTCGTCACCTTCTGCAGCGTGTCGTCGTTGTCGACGTACAGGCTGCTGATCTTGTCGCCCGGGTTCTGCTTCTCGTACTCGTTGACCAGCTTGGTGAAGGTCTTGGCCTCATCGCCGGTCCAGCCCTCCCAGACCTGGATCGAGGCGGTGCTGCTCGCGCTACTGCTGCTGCCGTTACCGCCGCCGCCGCTCTGGCTGTCGGTGCCGCAGGCGGACAGCGCCACGGCTCCCACGCCGAGCAGGGCCGCCATCGTGACGTACAGCCGATGCCTCGCCATACCGTCCCACTTCCTTCTGCTGGCTCCTGCTCGAAGCGTGCAAGTTTTTAGCAATAGTGATCACGCCCGAGGCCGGTGTCAAGGGTGTCAAATCGTTACTGATCGGCCTAAATGACTACGGTTACGGTAAGCCCGCTGATCATCGTGGTGCTCACTCTTGCGCGAAATTAGCGCAGATGTAACACTACTGAACCGTGATCAAGGTGACCTTCGTCGGCGCGGGCAGTGTTGAGTTCACCCGCAACGTGGTGACAGACCTGTGCAGCTACCCCGAGTTCCGGGGCGGCCTGCACCTCTCGCTCTACGACATCAGCGCCGAGCGGCTGGAGTTCGCGGCCAGCCTGGCCCGGCAGATCGTAACTCAGACCGGCGCGGCGGCCACGGTGACCGCGACCCGGGACCGGCGTGAGGCGCTGGACGGCGCCGCCTACGTCATCAACGAGGTCCAGGTGGGCGGGTACAAGTCGACCCGGGCCGACTTCGACATCCCGGCCCGGTACGGCGTGCGCCAGACGATCGGGGACACCCTCGGCATCGGCGGCATCTTCCGGGGCTTGAGGACCATCCCGGTGACGGTCGCGCTGGCCGCGGACATGCAGCAGGTCTGCCCGGACGCCTACCTGCTCAGCTACAGCAACCCGATGGCCATGCTGCCCTGGTCCGTGTACGCGGGCACCGGCTTCAGCCGGGTGTACGGGCTGTGCCACTCGGTCCGGGACACCCAGGCGTTCCTGACCGAGCTGACCGGGGCCGACCCGGAGCGGGTGCGCTTCACCACCGCGGGCTTCAACCACCAGGCGTTCGTGCTGCGCTTCGAGCAGGACGGCCAGTCCCTGTACCCCAAGCTGACCGAGGTCATCGACGGCTCGCCCGAGCTGCAGCGGCGGGTCCGGGTCGAGATCTTCCGCCGGTTCGGCTACTTCCCGACCGAATCGAGCGAGCACTCGGCCGAATACGTGCCCTGGTTCATGCGGCACGACGACCAGATCGAGCAGTACCAGATATTCGTCGGCGACTACCTGGAGCGGTCCGAGGAGAATCTGCGCGAGCTGGAGTCGCTCGAGCGGGACCTGGCCGCGGGCACCCCGCTGGACCTGGAGCCCACGAGCGAGCTGGCCTCGGAGTTCATCCACGCCCTGGAGACCGGCACCGAGCGTGAGCTGCACGTGAACATCCGCAACGGCGGCCTGATCTCCAGCCTGCCCGACGAGTGCTGCGTCGAGGTGCCGTGTCTGGTCGGCGCGGACGGGCCCAAGCCGGTGGCGATCGGCGCGCTGCCGCCCCAGCTGGCTGCGCTGAACCGGACGTTCCTGAACGTGGTCGAGCTGACCGTCGCGGCCGCGCTGGAGGAATCCCGCGACCACGTGTACCAGGCCGCGCTGCTGGACCCCAACACCGCGGCCACGCTGACCACCGCGCAGACCGTCACCATGTGCGACGAGCTGCTGGAGGCGCACCGGGACCTGCTGCCGCCGGGCCTGGCCCGATCATAGAAAGCATGAGGCGCACGTGAGTTATACCGAGTTCATAGCCGAGGAGATCGAGAGCCAGCCCGAAACCTGGGGGCGCGGCGGGCGGCTCGCGGCCAGCCTGAACGGCATCCTGCCGGCCGCCGGGCAGCGGGTGGCCGTGGCCGGCTGCGGGACCTCCTGGTTCATGGCCCAGTCCTACGCCGCCCTGCGGGAGGCGGCCGGGCACGGCGTCACCGACGCCTTCGCCGCGTCCGAGGCCCCGCTGGCCACGCGGGATTATGACGCGCTGGTGGTCATCAGCCGTTCCGGCACCACGACCGAGGTGCTGCAGCTGCTGGATCAGGTGCGGGGCCGGACCCCGACGACGGCCATCGTCGGCGGCCCGAGCACGCCGATCGCCCGGCTGGCCGACCAGGTGGTGGCCATGCCGTTCGCGGACGAGCATTCGGTGGTGCAGACCCGGTTCGCCACCACCGCGCTGATCATGCTGCGGGCCCACCTGGGTGAGGACATTTCCGGTGCGGTACGCGATGCCGAAGCGGCGCTGAGCCGGCCGGTGGAGGCGGAGTGGATCGAGGCCGAGCAGTTCGCGTTCCTGGGCCGGGGCTGGACCTGCGGCCTGGCCAACGAGGCCGCGCTGAAGATGCGCGAGGCCTCGCAGAGCTGGACCGAGTCCTACCCGGCCATGGAGTACCGGCACGGCCCGATCTCGATCGCCGCGCCGGGCCGGGTGACGTGGATGTTCGGCGCGGCACCCGACGGACTGCGGGAGGACGTCGAGGCGACCGGGGCGCGTTTCGTCCAGCACGACGGCGACCCGGTGGCCGACCTGGTGCTGGTGCAGCGGGTCGCTCTGGAGCGGGCCCGGGCCCGGGGCCTCGACCCGGACAACCCGCGGCACCTGACCCGCTCGGTGGTCCTCGGGGCGCGATGAGTCCTCTGGGTGGGGCAGCCGCGGGGGTCGTGGTCGCCTGTGACGTGGGCGGCACCGGGATCAAGGCCGGGCTGGTCGACGTGGCCGGGCAGGTCCACCACCCGCGGACCGTGCCCACCCCGGTGGTGGACGGGGACGGCGACGCCACCGCCAAGGCGGTGCTGGACCAGGTGGCCGGGCTGGTGGACGAGCTCGCGGCGCTGGCCGCGGGGGCGGGCGGCTGGGGCCGGCCGGCCGGGATCGGGATGGTGGTGCCCGGCCTGGTCGACGCGGCGGCCGGGGTGGCCCGGTACGCCGAGAACCTGGGCTGGCGGGACGTGCCGTTCGGGGCCCGGCTGGGTGAGATTACCGGCCTGCCGGTCGCGTTCGATCACGACGTGCGCGCCGCCGGGGCGGCCGAACAACAGCTCGGCGCGGGCCGGGGCCACCGGGACGTGGCCTTCGTTCCCATCGGGACCGGGATCGCGGCCGCGCTGGTGCTGGACGGCCGGCCCTACGCCGGCGGCGGCTGGGCGGGCGAGATCGGCCACATCGACGTGGGCAGCGGGCTGCCCTGCCCCTGCGGCAGCCGGGGGTGCCTGGAGA
This sequence comes from uncultured Actinomycetes bacterium, assembly GCA_963833835.1. Lineage (GTDB taxonomy): Bacteria > Actinomycetota > Actinomycetes > Streptosporangiales > Streptosporangiaceae > Bog-532. Next base: position 13,555 of record CAWHZI010000016.1, on the reverse strand, counting down.
CGGTGGCCTCGGCCGCGGCCATCGCCCGCCGGTACACCGAGCGGAGCGGCCGGCCGGTGGCTGGGGCGCTCGACGTGGCCGGACGCCTAGGGGCTGATACCGGTGGCGGGGACGCGGACGCCCGCGCGGTCTGGGACGAGGCGGTGGACGCGCTGGCCTTCGTGCTGGCCGTGACGGCCGCCGTGGCCGCGCCGGAGCTGATCATCGTGGGCGGCGGGCTGTCCGGGGCCGGTGAGGTGCTGCTGGAGCCGTTGCGCCGGGGCGTGGCCGCCCGGGTGACCCCGCCGCAGCGGCACCCGAAGCTGGTCCGGGCCGTGCTCGGGGAGCAGGCCGGGCTGCTCGGGGCGGCCCTGCTGGCCTGGCGGCAAGCTGGTGTCTCGATGCAAGGTCCGGGCTGATGGCGGTCGTGCCCACCGGGGAGATCGTGGCCCGGGCGCTCCGGTCCGGGACCGCGGCGGTGGCGTTCAACGTGCTGCACCTGGAAACGGCCGAGGCCCTGGCCGCGGCGGCCGAGCAGACCGGCGTGCCGCTCATCCTGGGCATCAGCGAGAACTGCATCCGCTACCACGGCGGCCTGGGGCCGATAACCAAGGCCACGCTGGCCGTGGCCGCCGGGTCGGAGGCAGAACTGTCGGTCCACCTGGACCACATCACCGACCCGGTCCTCATCCGGGAGGGGGTCGCCGCCGGGGTCAGCTCGGTGATGATCGACGCGTCCGCGCTGCCGTACGACCGGAACGTGGCCGTCACCGCGGACCTGACCGCGTGGTGCCACGCTCGCGGCGTCTACGTCGAGGCCGAGCTAGGCGAGGTCGGCGGCAAGGACGGCGTGCACGCCCCGGGTGCGCGCACCGACCCGGCCGAAGCGGCGGTCTTCGTCCGGGACACCGGGGTGGACGCGCTCGCGGTCGCGGTCGGTTCCTCCCACGCCATGACCGAGCGGACCATCGAGCTGGACAAGGACCTGATCGCCGCCCTGCACGCGACGCTGCCGGTGCCGCTGGTGCTGCACGGCTCCTCCGGCGTGCCGGACGAGGAGATCCGCCGCGCCGTCGCGGCCGGCATGACCAAGATCAACATCTCGACGCACCTGGTCTCGGTGTTCACCGCGACCGTCCGCGACGTGCTGGCCGCCCGGCCGGACCTGGTCGACTCGCGCAAGTACCTGGGGCCCGCCCGGGATGCGGTGGCCGCGGAGGCCGCGCGGCTGCTCCGGGTCCTGACCGCCCCGGTCGCGGCCAAAACCGTTTGAGTCGTCCGGAGCTGGCCGGCGTGACCGTGGCCCAGGTCCACGCCGCCCTGCAGCGGCGTAACCGCGCGTTCCCCGCACTGGCCACGCTCGACGTCATGAGCGCCAACCTGCGCGGCCAGCTGAGCCGTCGCGGCCGCGACCTGACCGACGGCGTCCCCGAACAGGACTAGGACGCCGCCCGCAAAATGCCGACACAACGCACTGACATGCCGATGAGATGGCGTTTCCTTGGCCTCTCACGAAACAGCCTGATCCGGGCCGAAGCAGCATGAAGGTAAACAGACACCCGGCTCTCCCGCAGGAGCCAACCCTCGGCACTCCCAAGGACCTTTTGGCCCTTGCCTGGTCCTGCGGCCGGTGTTTACCTGGTGGCAAGACTCCCAACGGTCACCATCCGTGGTGCGGCCAGGGGGAATGTCTGCGAACAGTTAGCTCTGATTGTCGCGAGTGAGCCGAGGGCGGAATGCTGGCGCTGGAATTGACGCAGCATCAGTTTGGGCACGCGCTTGAGCCGTTGCCGAAGTCGGTGGCCGTGCCGGTAGGGCTGCTCGTGTTCATTGCATTCGCGTTGGAGGGGATCTGGCGACTCGCGCGACACATCACAGTGATCGCGCACGAGGGCGCGCATGTAGCTACCTGTTGGATCATGGGTAGCAGGGTCACCGGTGTGACACTGAAGAGTAATGCCGATGGCCGAACGGACAGCATCGGGCCTAACGGCTTGGGTGGGATCATCAGCAGCTTTGCCGGCTACCTGGGCCCGAGCATCTTTGGCCTTGGCGCAGCGGTCCTCATTGCGCTGGACCATATCGTGGCAGTGCTGTGGCTGACCGTAATCTTTCTCGCTATCATCCTGCTCCTGGTCCGCAATTCCTTCGGCGTTATCTCGGTGATCTTGAATGGTGGGCTTATCTTCCTGGTTCTGCGTTACGGGAACGCCGAGCTCCAGACCATTACCGCCTATGCTCTCAGCTGGTTCATGCTCTTTTCCGGAGTCCGTTGGGTCCTTAAGCACAACACCGACGCTGGCGATGCAGGCAACCTGCGTGACGTGACTCACATCCCACGAGTCGTATGGTTCGTACTGTGGCTGGCGGCCACGGTCACCGCACTATGGGTCGGGGGTCACCTGCTCGTATAACCGCCGGCGCAATATCCGCCAAATCCTTGACAAGTCCTGGTTAGGTGGTCAGCTCCGTCAAAACGCAAAGGGCGATATCTGGCCGGTATCGGCATCGCTGCCGCCATTCCAACTTGCGTGATTGAGCCTGACTGCGCGCGGCTAGCTGAGCCGCCACGACCGCACCAGCGGGGTGCCTGGGACTAACGCGCCAGTAGGTCGTGGACGGCGGCCAGTGGCACCACATCGCGGGCCACCGCAGCCAGCTCCGGGTCGACGGTCACCAGCGCGTCCGCCTGCAGCCGGGTGACCGCGGGCTGTGGTTTATGGATACGTCAGCCATTCACGTGCTGGTAAGTGTCAATAACCGGGTTATGGCCGGGGGCGGCCTGCTGGTGCTGGCCGGGGCACAGCCGGTGGTGGCCCGGGTGCTGTCGCTGGCAGGGGCCGATGAGGTGATGCCCGTGGTCGGCACTGTGGCGGATGCACTGGCGCTGACCTGAGTGTGGCGCAGGCGGCACCGTCCAGTTCCGGCGGCTCTTACGTCGTCACCTTCTGCTCAGCCTGCTCGGCCAGGAACTCCTCCCGGACCTCCTTGGGCCCGAACGGCCAGACATGCTCCCGGCGGGCCCAGATCAGGTACGCGATGATGCCCAGCACGGTCCAGCCGATGGCGATGCGGATCGCGGCCCAGCCCGAGGCCTGGAAGATGTAGATCCAGCCGGCCAGGGCCAGGATGCTCGGCACCGGGTACAGCCACTCCTTGTACGGCCGCTTCAGCCCGGGCTGCTTGTGCCGCAGGATGGTCAGCGCGGCGATCTGGGCGATGAACTGGGTGAACAGGGTCAGCGCGATCAGCGCGTTGATGACCGTGGTCAGCGGGAAGAAGCAGGCGATCGCGGTGACCAGGCCCATGACCAGCAGCGAGATGTGCGGGAAGCGCAGTCGCGGGTGGAGCAGGCCGAACGGCTTGAAGAACAGCTTCTCCCGGGCCGCGTTGTAGGGCAGCCGGGAGGCGCCGAGCAGGCCGGTGTAGACCGAGGCGAACGCGCAGATGATGATCAGCACCGCGATGACGTCGGCGGCGCCGTGGCCCCAGACGGCCTGCATGAACTCGGTGCCGATCGAGGTGGACTTCTCCGCCTGCTGCCAGGGCAGCACGCCGATGATGCCGATGTTCATGCCCAGGTCGATGACCAGCACGCCGAGGATGGAGAAGATGATCGCCCACGGGATGACGCGGCCGGGGTTCTTCACCTCGTCGCCGACGTAGGTCACCGTGTAGTAGCCGAAGTAGTCGTAGATGGCCAGGACCAGGCCCGCGCCGAGGCCGCCGAAGAACTTGGCGTTCGGCGTCCACGCACCCGCCGGGTAGGTGAACGCCAGCGAAGCGTGGAAGTGGGTGTACCCGGCCACGATGACCAGCACGACGGTGACGATCATGGCGCCCCAGAGCAGGATGGTCAGCTTGGACACCGACTCGATCCGCCGGTACAGCAGCGCCACCGTGATGACGGTGAAGGCCACGGCGATCCAGTGGCCCTCCATCGACGTGAAGTGGAAGAAGTAGGCCAGGTAGTCCGTCATCCCGATCATGCCGGTGGACATGATCAGCGGGGTGACCAGCAGCGTCGTCCACACGAACATGAACGGCATCAGGCGGCCGGTGGAGTACTGGTAGGCCTCACGCAGGAACGTGTAGGTACCGCCGGAGCGCGGCATGGCCGCCCCGAGCTCGGCCCAGACCAGCCCGTCCAGCAGCGCGATGATCGCGCCGACGACCCAGCCCAGGATGGCCTGGGGGCCGCCCATGGCCGCGATGATCAGCGGGATCGTGATGAACGGCCCGATGCCTACCATCTGAGCCATGTTCAGCGCGGTGGCCGGGAACAGCCCCAGAGCGCGGATGAACCCGCGGTCTGCGGTGACCTCCGGAGCACCGTTTTGCTCACTCGTGCTCATCCAGGCCACTTTAGATCATCTGTGAGCATATTAATAGGGATAATTTTGATTAATAGGGGCCTATCACCCGGGCTAGGATGAACGTGCTATGCACAAATCGGCGCGGCTGAGCGCGATCCTGGACCAGCTGGCCACCGGGAACGGCGTGGACGTCAACGGGCTGGCCAAGGAGCTGGACGCCTCCCCCGCCACCATCCGGCGCGACCTGGCCACGCTCGAACGGCAGCGCCTGCTGGAGCGCACCCACGGCGGCGCGGTCGCCCACGCGGTCAGCTACGAGCTGCCGCTGCGCTACAAGGGTGTGCTGTTCGCCGAGGAGAAGCGGCGGATCGCGGCCGCGGCGGCCAACAGCGTGACCGAGGGCATGGCGGTCGGGCTGACCGGCGGCACCACCGCCACCGAGGTGGCCCGCGCGCTGGCCTGGCCCCGGCTGACGATCGTGACCAACGCGCTCAACATCGCGGCCGAGCTGGGCGTCCGGCCCAACATCAAGCTGATCGTGACCGGCGGCCTGGCCCGGAGCCAGACCTACGAGCTGTCCGGCCCGATCGCCGAGGCCAGCCTGGCCGGCCTCACCCTGGACGTGGCGTTCATCGGGGTGGACGGGGTGGACGCGAAGGCGGGCTGTACCACCCACGAGGAAGTCGAAGCGCACACCAACCAGGTGATGATCCGGCACGCCCAGCGCGCCGTCCTGGTCGCGGACAGCTCCAAGATCGGCAAGGTCACCTTCGCCCGCATCTGCCCGGCCCGGGACGTCGATGAGCTGATCACCGACCGGGGAGCGGATCCGGGCGCGGTGCAGGCCTTGAGCGAGATCGGTATGCAGGTCACGCTGGTCTAACGTCCTTGGCGCCACGGCCGGAAGGGAGCCCGGAGATGATGAGCTGGCAGGGCGCGGAGCAGGCATGGTGAGTGCGGGCCGGCTGGACGGCCGGATCGCGCTGGTCACCGCGGCGGCGTCCGGGATCGGCGCGGCCAGTGCCACCCGGCTGGCCGCTGAGGGCGCCACCGTGGTGCTGACCGACGTGGCCGACGACCAGGGCCGGGACCTGGCCGCCCGCCTTTCCGGGGGCGTCGCCGACGGGGCCAGCTACCAGCACCTCGACGTGGGCTCGGCTGGGGACTGGGCTGCGGTGCGGGCCTACGTGGACCGCCGGTACGGGCGGCTGGACATCGTGCACAGCAACGCGGCCTACGTGGTCGACAAGGCCGCCCACGAGCTCACCCTGGACGAGTGGAACGCCCAGCTGGCCGTGTCGCTGACCGGTGCGTGGCTGATGGTGCGCACGTTCATCGATCTGCTGCGCGCGGCCCGCGGATCGATCATCCTGACCTCCTCGGTCCTCGCGCAGGCCGGGCTACCCCGCCGGCCCGCCTACGCGGCGTCCAAGGGAGCACTGGACGCGCTGGCCCGGCAGCTGGCCGTCGAGTACGGGCCGGAGGTGCGGGTGAACACGATTCGGCCCGGGCCGATCCGGACCCCGGCCTGGGATGGGGACTTCTATGGCCCGGGAGACCTGGAACGCAGTGCGGCCGCGACGGCAGCCGGCCGGCTCGGCAGGCCGGAAGAGGTAGCCGCGGTGGTCGCGTTCCTGGCCTCGGACGACGCCTCGTACGTGACCGGAGCCACGATCCCGGTCGACGGCGGCTGGAGCATCGTCAAGGATTCAGCCTGAGCCGCGGAGGGCTCTAGGGCGGCGGGCGGCGAGGTCCGCGCAGCAGGCGGCGTGGCCGGCGTAAAGGTCATTCCGGCGTAAAGGAGGGCGCCGGTCCGGTGCTGGCCCGGATCAGCAGCTCGGTCCGCAGCCGGCGAGGCCGGACGGGCTGACCATCGAGCTGGGCCAGCGCGATCCGGGCCGCGTCCTGGCCGAGCTGGACCAGCGGGTGGTCCACCGTGGTCAGCGGGGGTGAGCTGCTGGCCGCGGCGGCGATGTTGTCGAAGCCCACGACCGACAGCTCGGCCGGGACGGCTATCCCGGCGGACTGAGCGGCGGCCAGGACGCCGAGGGCGAGCACGTCGGTGACCGCGAACACGGCCGTCGGGCGCTGGCCCGGCGGCATGGCCAGGACGTCGGCCATGGCCTCGGTGGCGGCCTCGACCGTGTTGGCCGACTCCCGTCGCACGATCCAGGCGGGTTCGATGCCGCCCCGGCGCAAGGCGCCGGCGAATCCGGCCGACCGGAGCGGGATGCTCGGCCGGGGCTGGGGCTGGGGCTGGGGCCCTGGGCCAGCGGGCCCGGCGCCGTCCGGCTGCCAGGAGAGCAGGCCGAACCGGCGGTGCCCCAGCTCGAGCAGGTAGCTGGCGGCCATGGCGGCCGACCGCTGATCGTCGATCCCGACCGTCGGCATCCCCGGCAGCCGCGGATGGCCGATGGTGACCACGGGGATGTGCCGGTCCAGGGCGTCGGTCACGGCCGGATCGTCGGCGGCCAGATCGCACAGGATGAAGGCGTCAGCGATGGCGTGCCGGACCGGGAACGTAGCCGCCGCGCTGGTCGGGACCAGCAGTAGCGCCCAGCCGGCGTCGCTCAGCTGGCCCGCGATGCCGTGCAGGATCATCACCAGCCCCGGGTCGGTGAAGGCATCGGTCAACCGGGAGGTAAGCACGACCGCGATGGCGCCGGTGCTCCGCCGCCGCAGGGACTGGGCGGCCGGGTCTGGCCCGGGATAGCCCAGGTCGCGGGCCAGCTGGAGGATCCGCTCCCGGGTCCGGGCGGTCAGCTGATCCGGGCGGTTGTAGGCGTTGGAGACCGTCATCCGGGACACCCCGGCCGCGGTCGCCACGGTCTGCATCGTCGGGCGGTCCACGTTGACCTCACCCCTCATGGTTTCTGTACCCCGTCGGCACACGGGTCAGCCGACTTAACCACGATCGCCGCCCTTCCACCGGCAGCACGGTCACTGTATCGTTAAAGAATCCTCCACTTTACCGATACAGCTGACCAGAACAGGTCCCAGCGGTGAACGAGTTCGCCAACGCGGCTGGGTACATCGGCGCCGCGCTCAGCGTCGGCATGGTGGTCCCCCAGCTGATCCGGACGTTGCGTCATCCCAGCCTGGGGGGCGTGTCGGCCATGTCGTGGCTGATCACAGCGGCCTGCTGCTTTACCTGGCTGCTCTACGGCGTCAAAGGCCAGATCTGGCCGCAGATCCCCGGCAACGCGCTCATTGTCCCCGGCGCAGCCGCGATCGTCCTGGCCGTGCCGGCCAGGCTGACCATGGCCTGGCGGGCCGCCCTGCTGACCGCTACGGCCGGGGTCCTGATCCTGGTTGCGATGCTGGCCCAGGCCGACGTTCTCGGTTATCTGGCCTTCGTGCTCACCCTGGTCGCGGGCACGCCCCAGGTGGTGACGTCGGTCCGTCGGCGCCAGGCTGAGGGGTCGGCGGTATCCATCCCGTCCTGGCTGATGCGGGGTGGGTCCCAGGTGTTTTGGCTCTACTACGGGCTGGTGCTGCACAACGGGCCGACGGCCCTGTCGGCCGTGTTCGTCCTGGCCAGCGTGGCGGTCGTGGTCGCCGTCGAGTCGGCCGGGCTGATTTCGGCCCGGCTGGCCCGGCGTCGGGCTAGCCCGTTGCCGCAGGCCGGGGGCCCGGCATAGGTTCGCTAGGGGACGAAGTGGCTGTTTTCGCCGTTGCGCACACGCAGAACCGAGGTTGACCGTGACTGTTTCCGCTGCCGCCCGTGGGATCCGGCTCCAGGCCGATGACGACGTGGCCATCACCACGGCCGACGTGGCCGCCGGGACACCGGTGGACGTGGGCGGCGGGCTGGTCACGGTGCGGCAGGACGTGTCGCGGGGGCACAAGCTGGCCGTACGGGACCTAGAGGCCGGGGCGCCGGTGCGCCGTTACGGGCAGGTCATCGGGTTCACCAAGGGGCCGGTCGCGGCGGGCGAACACGTTCACCTGCACAACCTGGAGTACCGGGAGTTCGAGCGGGCGTACGAGTTCGCGGTCGGCGGGGATGTCGGAGGCCGGCCCGGTGCTGGCCGAGGCCGACCAGGACACGTTCGCCGGCTACGTCCGGGCGGACGGCTCGGTCGGCACCCGCAACTTCCTCGGCATCATGACCACGGTCAACTGCTCGGCCACCGCGGCCCGGCAGATCGCCAACCGGATGCGCTACTCCGGCATCCTGGACGACTTCGAGAACGTCGACGGCGTGGTCGCGCTCACCCACGGCCTGGGCTGCGGGATGGACCCGAACGGCGAAGGCATCGAGGTCCTGCGCCGGGTCATGCGCGGCTACCTGACCCACCCGAACTTCGCCGGCTTCCTGATCCTCGGCCTGGGTTGCGAGGACAACCAGGTCAAGGCGCTCACCAACGGCGTCGAGCTGCGTTCCGACCTGCAGGTGTCCACGGGGACGATCCAGGAGATCGGCGGCACCAAGAAGACCGTGGCCGCGGGGATGGAGCGGCTCACCGCCATGCTCGGGGTGGCCGACCAGGCCCGGCGGGTGGCGGTGCCGGCCAGCCGGATTGTGCTCGGGACCAACTGCGGCGGCTCGGACTCCTACTCCGGGCTGACGGCCAACCCGGCGCTGGGTAACGCGGTCGACCGGCTGGTCCGCCAGGGCGGCACCGGCATCGTCGGCGAGACGCCGGAGATCTACGGCGCTGAGCACCTGCTGACCCGGCGGGCCGTCACCGAGGAGGTCGGCCGCGATTGCTGGCGCGCATCGACTGGTGGCGCGAATACACGGCCAAGAACGGCGCCACCATGGACGCCAACCCCTCCCCCGGCAACAAGGCCGGCGGCATCACCACCATCCTGGAGAAGTCTTTGGGGGCGGTGGCCAAGGGCGGCACCACTCCCCTGGCCGACGTGGTCGAGTACGCCGAGCCGGTACGTTCGCCGGGCTTCGTGTTCATGGACACTCCGGGCTATGACCCGGTCTCGGTCACCGGCATCGTCGCCGGTGGGGCCAACGTCGTCTGCTTCACCACGGGCCGCGGCTCGGCCTTCGGCTGCACCCCGGTGCCCAGCATCAAGGTCGCGACCAACTCGGCTCTCTACGAGCACATGAACGACGACATGGACATCAACGCCGGCCGCATCGTCGACGGCGAAGCCACGGTCGAGGAAGTCGGTGCGGAGATCTACCAAGCGGTGCTGTCCGTCGCCTCCGGCCAGGAAACCAAGAGCGAGTCCCTCGACTACGGCGAGGAAGAGTTCGTCCCCTGGCACCTCGGCACGGTCATGTAGCTGAGTTGGCTGACCGGGCGCCATTTGGCTCGGTGTCACCCTCGCAGCAGCTGAGTCCGCTCGCCGTCGATGACCAGCACGTCACCGTCGCTCAGCGCCCAGTGATCCTGCCCGCGACGGCGGAGCGCAGCCGACACCTCATCGCAGGCGCCGGTCTCGGGATGGCCCGGCGATGCCACGTGCGGCACGAACGGCCGGTCGAGCAGGCCGAGCCCGGTGGTGATCGGCGCAGACACGACCGAGATGTCATCGACCTGCTGCAGGTCGCTGAGATCAGGGGTGAGGACGCAGGCCCCGGCGCTGTACCCGCCGTAGACCAGCGCGTCGTCGCGCAGCAAGGCGGTCAGTGCCTCGTCCGCCCCGCTGTCCGCGAACACCCGCCGCAAGACGAACGTGTTGCCGCCGCGGACCCAGATCAGGTCGTAGCGGGCCAGTTCGCCGACCGCACCAGGCGTGCGCAGATCGACCTGGGTCACGTCCAGCCCGAGGGCTTGGAGCTCCTCGGAGTCGTGTTCGAGGCTGGGCCGGCGAGCCTGCTCAGGAACTCCGTCCAGGGCGTTCGGGATGAGCGCCACCCGGCGCCCCGCACCGAGCAGTTGCAGCAGCCGTTGCGGATATGAGCCAACGCGGAAGGAGGAGAGGTACAGCCGCATGTACGGATCCTGCCACGACGCGAAGGACAACGAGCTCTGCGTCAGCTGACCGTTCCCCGCAGCTCCCGCCAGATCTCCTGGGCGTCACTGGAGATCAGGCAGTACGGGTCACCACCCTCCTGGTTGACCACCTCGAACCGCGGCCTGTCCCGCCGGTTCACGAGCACAGTGACCATGTACCCGGGGAAGGCGGCGCGCAGAGCGGCCGCCTGAGCCAGAGCGGATGAAGCCGACGCCAGCGACGGTCCGCCCCTCACGCGATCCTCGCCGCCTCGCCACAATCACCCCTGGCAGGCGAAGCCTCGCTATCCGCCGCAATTAACGTCTGCAATTTTCCTGGATTAGCTGCCACCAGCGCCCGGCCATTATCAAGCCGCTTAGCCACCCACCCAGCCGAAGTAACGGCAAGATCGTAATCCTCACCCCAATGCTCGTCGAGTTCATCCAGCTCAGCCTGCCGATACGCGCCCATCATCGACTACTTCCTCTGCGGAGTCAGTTGCGTGTCTTTCTGACAGCCTGCCTCCATCGAGTTACCGTCATAAAGAGCAAACCGCCCCGCGTCCACGAGCTGTGGCAATCCGTCCAACACCTGTCCAATGCCGTGGCGGAACGGTTCCCTCCAGTACTGAGAGGGTCAAAGAATGCAGCGAGACGCCACCGCCGAGAGCCCCCTCCGCGTTTTTGGCGCCATGCTCCGCCACTACCGCGTCGCCGCAGGCCTGACCCCCGAGGAGCTAGGCGCCCGCATCTACCTCTCCGCCTCCCAGATCCGCAAAGTCGAGGAAGGCACCAGGACTCCGACCGAGGCCCTGACCCAAGCCTGCGAAGCCCTCCCCGAGCTGAACTGCAACGGCGCCCTCACCACACTCCGCGAAATCCTGAAGGACCACCTCCGCCACCGCGCCTACCCCGGCTGGTTCCAGGCCTGGCCCGACCACGAGTCCCACGCCCGCCGCCTCCGCAACTTCGAACTCGTCGTCGATTCCAGGGCTGTCTCCAGACCGAGGCCTACGCTCGGGCAATCCTCAGCACCCGCGTCGGCGCCACCGACGGAGGAACTCGACGAGGCTGTCGCCGCACGGTTGGAACGGCAGCAGATCCTGGACCGCGAGCAGCCGCCCGAGCTCTGGGTGCTGCTGGACGAGGCGGTCCTCAGGCGCCCGGTCGGCGAGCCTGGGGTTATGGCTGAGCAGTTGACGTTTCTGGCCACGGCGGCCAGCGACCACACATCGTCTTGCAGATCATCCCGCTAGCCGCTGGAGCACACGAAGGCATGCGGGGCGGACCATTTGTCCTCGCCGACTTCGCCGATAACCCAAGCCTCGGCTACCAGGACACGGCCGTGACTGGACAGATCGTAGAAGACGGAAATCAGGTAGAAGCTCTAGCCATCGACCTGGGATACGTTGAGACTAGAGGCGCTGCCCCGGAGCGCATCCCTTGATCTGGTGGAGGAAGTGGCAACGACATGGAGACGGCAGACGCCCTGACCTGGCGCAAGTCGAGCTACAGCACCAGCAACGGCGGCAACTGCATAGAGGTCGCCGCCACCCCCCACACCATCGCCGTCCGCGATAGCAAGAATCCGGATGACGCCACATTGGCCTTCGCTCGCGATAGCTGGCAAGCGTTCACATGCCGCACGAAGACCCAGAGGTAATAGACGGTTCCGCAGAGCCTAACTTCAGTGTCGACTGACGTAACGGTTTGAGAGTCACCCCGGGTGGACCACACCAAGCTTGGTGGATATTTTGGCTAGTAAATCTGGCAAGTCATGGACGGGGATAATGTTCGAGAAGATGGTTTCGAACGATTTCGGGAGTGTTGAGGCCACGGGTCTTCAGAATGTCGACCACATCTCCTCCAGCCATGACAATTACCGGATGGCCGTCCTCGCGAATTTCGCGATAGGCCTGGGCGTCTAGATGAGACGTGGTTACCAGGACACCGAATTGGCGATGCCGCAGACGTGAGATTAGGCGGCTCGTTTCCCTTACTCCTACGCTGTTCGTTGGGGCGTAGCACTTGGCCTCGAGCGCAAACTCTACTGCTACAGGATCAGCGCGTGGCCCTAGCAAGTAATCCCCGACCGCGTCACGCCCGCCATCCCGCCATGGGCGTGTGACGTCAACCCGGTCGACATTTGGATTGCTCATCCGCATTATGTCTGCAGCGAATTGTTCGAAGTCGTGCGGCCTATCCTTAAAATATGAGTAAACCGCGTTCAGCAAAGACCGCTCTGCGGGGCTTGGTTGTTGCTGCTCACGCGACCTAATTATGACGGTGGGAGGAGCCAGCAGCGGTTTATAATCGCCCGATTCCACCCAGTTCCGCCAAACAGCTGGGCAGTCCTCACCAAGAGGCTCACCCTCGACGATCTGATGGATCCAAGTACGCGTGACAGACGGCACGTTCAGAACGGTGAATAGCGCACGGTAGTTCTGAAAGCGCTGGCCTTTCGTGGTGCGCCATACAGCAACCAGATCTTCTTCCCCGCTCAGTCGGTTCGAGCCAGGCGCGAGCAAACCACGGAACCGGACACTCCGGCCTACTCCAGGTTTGTCGAATAGCAGGAATGGTGGGACCTGCCTACGACCTATAAGTCCAGCATGGGCGCGCTCGAAAGATTGGCTCAGCAAAAGGTTCCCCCTGCGGGGGGTATCGTGCAAGTCTCGGCCCGGTGATCGATTGTCGCCGAAATAGGTAAAGGTCCCGGTATACGGGTCAAGGGCGTCTGGCCAATCTGGCTCGCCACCCGATGTGTAGAGCACTACCAGCTTGACCGTGCCTCTAACCGGCCTGCCATGCATCCGGAAGCCACCCTGATTCCCCACTCCAGGCAGCAATCTAGACAAGGGGTCATCGCCAGTGTTTCCTGCCGACCCACCTTTGTAGATACGGTCAACGACTAGATCCGCTTCCGCGAGTTGATGGAACTCCACCGCGTGGGAGGAAAGCACGTCGATTCTCCTCACCTAGTGGCTCAATACAAGTGTCGCTGCACAAGCCAAGGTGCCGTGGTCACCTGGCGGTCAGCGCAACGCCAACCATAGCGTGAGTCCAGTCATCCCGGCCTAGTAGCAGCGCGAGTTAAACCGGTCGCCACTATGGGCACCGTCGTGGCCAGATGCCACATAATATAATTGGCTTATATAGCTATATAAAGCTCTGTTAGCCGCGGAAGCTGTATTCAAGCTAAGGGAAAAATCGCAGACGCATTGGACGATGTCTGTACTAGAGATTAAACCCCGCCATAACGGCTGCCAGGATACGAGTTAGGCGGGGACGAACCTCGACGACGGCGTGCGCGAGTCGAGGGTCGCTGCGATACAGCTCTTGGACTTCGGGACCCGG
>CAWHZI010000015.1:0-468077 GCA_963833835.1 uncultured Actinomycetes bacterium | reverse complement strand
TCCTGATGTGCCACTCACCTCTTGCTCCGTTCTGCGACGTGACGATGTTGCGCTGGCGGTCAGGGCGTCCATCGCGGGCAGGGCCGCGGCCAGCGCGGCCTGATCTTCCGGCTCAGCCGGGCCAGCATGGCGGCCAGCCGCCCGGCTCGCGCGGCCGGCGCCGGGCCAGCAGGGCCGAGCCCTCGGCGGGATGCTCACCTCGACCACCGCCGGTCGCTCGGGTCCGAGGCGCGGGCGATCAGCCCCGCATCCAGCAGCCGCGCCACGAGCTGGGTCATGGCGGGCTGGGTCACGCCCTCGTTCACCGCCAGCAGCGTCAGCCGGGACGGCCCGGACCGGTCCAGCGTGGCCAGCGTCGCCGCCGCGGTGAACGACAGCCCGTCCCGCGGGGCCAGCGAGCGCAGCAGGGTCAGCAGCCGCTCGATCCCGGCCGCCACCCCCAGCGCGAGCTCGTCCCCTCCCGGAGTCAGCTCTCCCGGGGCCGACTCTCCCGTCGGCGCCGCGCCGCCCTCCGGGCCAGCCCTCCCGGCGCGGCTCTCCCGCAGCTCCCGGGGCCGCCTCGCCGCTCCGGGCCAGCTCGCCCTCCGGGCTGACTCTCCCGGGCCGCTCGCCCTCCGGGGCGGTCCGTTCTCGGCCCGAGCCTGGCCGCCCTCTCCCAGCGGCCGCTGTCCTCTCCCGCGCCCGTCCCCTCCGCGCTGCCGCCTCCGTCGACCCATCCATAAGCTATTTATATCATTTAATTATGTTTCTCCCCAAAGGAGATCCAGCCCGGACTCGAGCGGTGGCGCGCCCCGAAATAAAGCGGTTGCCGCTTCGGCTTACGATCAGAGAACTGGCAGTAGCGCCCTGGACCCCGGCGCTGCTGCCCCGGAACACAGCGTCACGCGGGGTGATCGTTATGTTGCGGTTGAGGTCCATTCCTCGTAATGCCTGACGGAGGCACAGGCCACGAGGAAGTGACCGGCCCGCCGGAGACGTCCGGGCTTGGCCGGGACTTCAGCACGCGCCGCCACCTGCGCTTTCCCCGGCTCGGCCGCGCCCTTTTCCGGCCGCGGCTTCCTGAGCCGCCCGGCCCTGATCGCGCTGGCCGTGGCGGTACCGATGGCCGAGGCCGCGGCGGTGGACCTGACCGTGCCGTCGGCCCGTGCCCTGTCACCCGAGGTGACCGCGCTGGCCCCGCTGGCCGTGTTCCACGACCTGCGCTGGCTGTTCGGGCTGGGCGGCACCTGGCCCCGGTTCGCGCTGACTCTGGCCGCCGTGGTCGCCGCGCGCAGCCTGCTCGACGCCGCCCTGGCCTGGCTGGCCTGGCCCCGCGGTCTGGCCCGGCCCCGGACCATGCTGCTGCTCGGGTCGAGCGCGGCGCTCACGGTGTGCGCCGTGCTGCTGCTGTCCCCGCTGGTCGCGCTGGTCTTCGGGGTGGCCCTGCTGCCGTTCTCGTGGCCGTTCCTCGGCATGCTGCCGGTGCTGGTGCTGTTCGCCCTGCTGCTCAGCCACGGCAGCGCGGCCAGCTGGTGGTGGCGCACGCTGCCCCCGCTGCGCGCCGCGACCTGGCTGCTGACCGAGTTCATGGTGCTGTCGGCCGCGGCCCTGGTCATCAACCGGCTGCCGACCGGCTACGCGGTGCCCCTGGCCGGCCTGGCCGGAGTGGTCAACGCGCGGGCCTGGTACGGCGTGACCGCCGCGCTGGCCGGCCCGCTCTCGGCCCGGTCCCCGGGAGCCCGTCCGGCCCGCCGCCGGAGCCCGGCCACCCGGCGGCTGCCGATCGCCCCGGTGGCCGCGGTGCTGGCCATCGGCCTGGTCATCGGGGTGGCGCGGGCTGGCTTCGCAGTGGCGACCGCCCCGCACCACCGGAGCACCCAGGCCCAGGCCGCGATCGGCACCCAGGACCCGCCGCCGTCGTCAGCGGCTGATCCGGCCCCGTCCGGTGCCGCCGCCAGTCTCCGGTCCTGGAGATCCAGGGGTTCGGGTCATCCTGCTGCTCCACCGCGTCCTCGCTGCGGGCCATCGCCGGCCACGCCGTCGCCCAGCAGTTCTCCTACCGGGGCCTGAACTCCCGCGGCCAGCCGCTGCCCCAGGGCCCGGCCGCCAGTGACCTGCCGCTCCCGGTGCTGGGGGACCGCATCGCGGCCCAGGTCGAGCGGCTGTACGCCGAGACCGGGCGGCCGGTCGACCTGGTGGCCGAGAGCGAGGGCACGCTCGGGGTGTACGCGATGCTGGCCCGGCACCCGGACGTGCCCATCGGGTCGGTGGTCCTGCTCAGCCCGATCATCGCCCCGGGCCAGGTCAGCTACCCGGCCGACGACCGCGACGCCCGCGGGGACGTCCCGGGCTACGCGCTGCAGGCCGTGGTCTGGTTCATCGGCGGCCTGTCCCCGTTCGGCACCTCCGGCGCGGAGAAGCTGATCAACTCGGTCGACCAGACCGGGGCCAGCTACGTCCAGGCCGCGGTGCGGGCCAACGAGCTGAAGCCCAAGCGCTGGCTGGCCGTGCTGCCCCTGGCCGACGGCCTCACCCTGCCCGCTTGCCAGCTGCCCGCCGACACGGTGGTGGTCGCGGCCCTGCACGGCGGCCTGCTCGGCAACTCCGGCGTCCAGGACACGGTGCGCGATTTCCTGGCCGGACACGCGGTCAGCGCGGAGTCACCGCTGCAGGAGGCGGCCGAGGCCGTGGCCCAGGCGGCCGCCGCGTGGCGGATGCCTCAGTTGGTCACCCCCTCCCCGCCCTGCTCCAGTAGCTGAGCCGGGTTCCGTACCCTGGCGGGGTGACTCCTGGACCCACCAGCATCCGGCTCATCCAGGATGGGGACGCCGAGGCCCTGGCCGGGCACCTGATCCGCGACGCCGACAGGTTCGAGCGCTGGGAACCCTTCCGCCCGGCCGAGTTCTTCACCATCCCGGGCCAGCACCGGCGGATCGGCCGGCTGCTGGCTCAGCACGGCCAGGGCGAGATCTGGCCCGCCGTCATCCTGGCCGGCGACGAGGTCATCGGCCAGATCACCGTCCAGAACATCGAGTACGGCCCGGTCCGCGGCGCCTCACTCGGCTACTGGGTCGCCACCACCCAGCAGGGCCACGGCCACGCCACCCGCGCCGTCGGCCTGGCCACCGAGCTGATGGCAGGCCAGCTCCGGCTGCATCGGGCCCAGGCCACCACCCAGCTGGACAACGTAGGCTCCCAGCACGTGCTGCGCAACAACGGCTACATCGCCTACGGCGTCGCTCACTCCCAGATCCTCCTGGGCGGCCAGTGGCGCGACGTCATCCTGTGGGAACGCCTCCTCGAGTAGCCGCCGCCGCTCCGCTCCGGCGGGGGCGCTTCGGCCTCCGGGATGAGAGGCCCTGGGCTTGGCTCCGTCCCTGGCCGCCACCCGTGTGCGCCACCGGCGCGCCCGGACCCCAGACGTCACAACCGCCTCATGGGCCTCTGCACTGCGGCGTCGGTCCTGCCAATGGCGCCATTGACCCGCTATGGCCAGCCCTTTGGCGCCATCGATCCTGTTGCCCGACGCGGCCAGGCCAGGCGACCCGGACCCCTCTGCTCCTCCCATCCCGCGCAGCCCAGGCGTCACGTCGACCCGGCGTCACAGCGCGGCTACCTCGTAGCCCTGATTGAATACAGGCATGGACGAGACGGCGACGATCGATGTGCGGGACAACCCGGAGAACCGGACCTACGAGGCCCGGATCGGGGATGAAATCGTGGGGACGCTGGTCTACGAGCTGGCCGGGAACCGGACCGTGCTGACCCACACCTGGGTCGAGCCGTCGCAGCGCGAGCACGGCGTCGCCACCGCGCTGTCCCGGGGCGCGCTGGACGATCTGCGGGCCAAGGGCCGCAAGATCACCGTGTTCTGCACGTTCACGGCCGAGTTCATCGAGGCGCATCCCGAGTACGCCGACCTGCTCGACCCCGATCACCCCGGTACCGCCATCCACATGTGACCCTGGGCCGCCGCCCCGGGCGTACCACCCTCAGGGCCGCCGCCCCGGGGCGCCACCCTTAGGGCAGCCGGGTCGCGATGCCGTCCAGGATGAGGTCGACGTTCCGCATGATCTCTTCCTTCTCGCTGATGTGCTCGGCCTTGGTGATGAACTCGACCACCCGGGGATAGCGCCCGCTTTCGATCATCGCTTTGATGAACGGCGCGCCCTGCTCCATGACCTCCTCCTCGGTCAGGTCCATCCGGTCCCGGGTGCGCCCTTCGCCCGCGGTCATCAGCGCCGCCCCGACCACGCTGTACTGGATCATCCCGACGAACAGCATCTTGGTCCCGATGTCCAGGTCGTAGCCGTCGAAGATCGACAGGCAGAGGTCCAGGCCGGCCGCCCCGTTCGGGGTCAGCGGCGGCCTGACCATGATCGCCTCCGGGTACCACGGGTGGGTCTGGCACACGTCCCAGATCGACTCCGCGACCTGCCGGAGCGCGTCCCGCCAGTGCGCGGGCAGCTCGTCCGATCCCCGCGCGCCTGGCTCGCCGATGACCTCGTCGACCATCATGCTGACCAGGGCGTCCTTGTCCGGGACGTAGCGGTAGAGCGACATCGGCCCGGTGTTCAGCCGGTCCGCCACCCGGCGCATGGTGACGGCGTCCATCCCGTCGGCGTCGGCGATGGCGATCGCGGCCCGGACGATCGTGGTCCGGTCCAGGCCGGTCCCGCGGCGCGGCACCGTCTCCGGGGCCACCCCCCACATCACGTCGTAGCCACTCCAGAACGAGCGCGCGGGTGCCTCGGCCGGGCCCTTTTTATCGGTTGACACGCGTACATCGTATCGCTAGCGTACGTCGTACCCGAGAGTACAACGTACGCCAGAGTACGCCGTACGCAAGGTTCAGCCAGAGGAGAACCCGTGACCACCCACGCCGAGGCCCGTACGGGGGCCGATGCCATCTGGGCCGAGGGGCTCACCAAGACGTTCAAGAAGACCCGCGCCCTGCGGGGCGTCGACCTCCGGGTCCGGTCCGGAACCGTGACCGCCCTGCTCGGCCGGAACGGGGCCGGCAAGACCACGGCGCTCCGCATCCTGACCACGCTGCTGCTGCCGGACACCGGACGGGCCGAGGTGGCCGGGTTCGACGTCATCCGCGACCCCCAGCGGGTCCGGGCCCGGATCGGGGTGACCGGGCAGAGCGCCACCATGGACGAGCTGCTGACCGGCCGGCAGAACCTGGAGACGGTCGGCCGCCTGTTCCACCTGCCGTCCGCGCTGGCCCGCCGCCGGGCCGACGAGCTGCTGGAACGGTTCGAGATGACCGACGCCGCCGGGCGCCTGGTGCGGACCTACTCCGGGGGGATGCGCCGCCGCCTGGACCTGGCCGCCAGCCTGGTCGCCGAGCCGCCGGTGCTGTTCCTGGACGAGCCGACCACCGGGCTCGACCCGGTCAGCCGGGGTGCGGTGTACCGGGTGATCCGCGGCCTGACCCGGGAGGTGGGCACCTCGGTGCTGCTCACCACCCAGTACCTGGAAGAGGCCGACCAGCTGGCCGACGAGGTCACGGTCATCGACCACGGCACGGTCGTGGCCACCGGCACCCCGGGCCAGCTCAAGGCGTCGGCCGGCCAGCCCCGGGTCCGGATCCGGCTGCAGAACCCGGCCGCCCGCCCCGCCGTCCTGGCCCTGCTCGGCCCGGACGCCGACCACGACGGCCGGGACCTCAGCGTCCCGGCCCCGGACGGGATGGCCTCGCTGGCCGCCGTCATCACCCGGCTCACCCCGGTCGCGGCCGAACTGGCCGACATCGGCCTGGCCCGTCCCACCCTGGACGAGGTGTTCACCCGCCTGACCAGCCCAGACGCTCCAGAAAACCCAGACGCTCCAGAAAACCCGGACGCCCCAGTACCCCTGGCACCCCAGCCGCCGCGGCCGGTACCGCCCCCGCTGACCTGGCTGGTGCCCGGTGACCGCGCTGGTCATCGAGCCGGACGGCGCCGCCGGACGGTTCCGCTTCGGGCTGCGCGACTTCTACACGATGACCCGGCGCTACGTGCTGCGGGCCCGCCGCCAGGGCGACGTGATCTTCGGCAGCGTGCTGACCCCGGTCATCTTCGTGGTCCTGTTCGGCTACGTGTTCGGCAGTTCGATCAGCGTGCCCGGCGGTCACTACCGGGCCTACCTGTTGTCCGGGCTCTTCGCCCAGGGCGCGATCTTCGCCTCGGCCACGGTGGCCACGGCCGTGGCCACCGACATGAGCGAGGGGGTCATCGACCGGATGCGGACCCTGCCGATCGCCCGGTCGGCCGTGCTTATCGGCCGCTCGGTCAGCAACACGATCATCGGGCTGCCCGCGCTGTTCGTCACGATCGTCTGCGCCCTGATCGTCGGCTGGCGGGCCGACGCCGGCCTCGGGCGGGCGGTGCTGGGCTTCCTGCTGCTGCAGCTGTTCGGCTTCGCCATGGCCTGGGTCGGCATCTGGCTGGGCATGATCGCCTCGAGCCCGCAGTCGGCCGACACGCTGTCCATGCTGCCCGCGTTCCTGCTGGGGTTCATCTCCAACGTGTTCGTCCCGACCCAGAACATGCCGCCCTGGCTGCGGGTCATCGCCGAATGGAACCCGCTCAGCGCGGTGGTGGCCGCGGCCCGCCAGCTGTTCGGCACCACCCAGGGCGGGGCGGTGCCGGACGTGTGGTCGCTGCAGCACCCGATCCCGACCACGCTGGGCATGTGCGCGGCGTTGCTGGCCATCTTCATCCCGCTGTCGGTCCGGCGCTACGCCCGCCGCTCCCGCTGACGTGCCTACGCTGAACGGAATCTGCGGTGCAGTTCGCGCACCTGCTCGGCCAGGTCCGGGACCGGGCCGGCCACCACGGCGCCGGGTACGACATCCGGGATCGCCAGCGGCCTGACCGGGGACGGGCCGACGCCCAGCTCGGTGAGCCAGGTGCTCGTCTGCTGGGCTGAGGACGCGTAGACGATGCGCCCGAGGCCGACCCAGCCGTGGGCGGCGGCGCACATCGGGCAGTGCTCGCCCGAGGTGTAGACGGTGGCCGCGGCTCGTTCCGGCGCGGTCAGGTTCGCTGCGGCCCAGCGGGCCAGCTCGAACTCCGGGTGACGCGTCGAGTCTCCCGCGGTTACTTCCCGGTTCCGGTCCTCGGTGAGAACGGTCCCGTCCGCTCCGACCAGCACTGAGCCGAACGGGAAATCGCCGTCGTCGACGGCCTGCGCCGCCAGTTCCACGCAGCGGCGCAGGTAGGGCAGATCGGCGCTGGTGACCTCTTGCGTTGGCACGGGCGCAATGCTAGCCCGGTCCCACCCAGAAGAGCACCTTGATTACCTTCGACGATTACCTTCGACCTCAGCTGGCCGCGTGGTCGAGCTGCACGCTCACCGAGGTGGTCCCGGCCGGCAGCGTGACCGTCCCGGCCTTGGCGTCCACCGTCCCGGCGCTGGCGTGGGCGATGTTGCCCTGCAGCGCCGGCAGCTGGAGCAGCACCGGCTCGGTCGCCCCGGCGCCGCTGACCGTCAGCTTCACCGTGGAACCCTGGCCCCGGATGGTCAGGTTGATGTGCTTGCCGTCCGTGGTCGGGAAGTTGGCCACGCTGATGGCCTTACCGGAGCTGAGCCACGCCGACGGGATCCCGCGGCCGACCACCAGCGAACCGTCGGAACGCTGCGCGGCGATCGAGTCCAGCAGCACCATGTTGGCGTTGGCGATGCCCCAGGCGTGCGGCGACGAGCCGTTGCCGGACTCGGGGTGGGTGCCGGTCCACGGCGACCCCGGGTTCGGGAACTGCTCGCTCTCCCACCAGGAGTACGGTCCGGCCTGCCCGTTGGACACCATGAACTGGTACGACAAGATGCCCTGGTCCCGGTAGTCGTTGCTGGCCAGCCCCCATTCGCCGTACCCGGCGTTGTAGGCCGTGGTGTAGTACTGCGTCGGGTAGCCGCCGAACGTGTTGGCCGGCAGCGCGCCCTTGAGCCGGTCGAAGCCGTACTGGTAGGTGGCGTCGATCATTGACACGCCGGGTCCGCTCAGCGGCGCGCCGAACAGGTAGCCGTCCCAGGCCCAGCGGCCGAACAGGAACGGCGCGGCCCAGTTGGCGTCCTCGGCGTTCACGCAGCGGTTGCTGGTGTTCGGCTCGGTCATCGAGCACGGCAGGTAGTTCAGCTGGTTGGCCGAGATCGTCGCGTTCAGGGTCTTGTTGGTCGCGGCCAGCAGGCTGTTGTACTGGGACAGCGCCCACGACGCCTCGGACGAGTCGCCGACCTGCTGGGCCAGCCAGTGGTAGGACCACAGCCCCATCAGCGCCTCGTAGTTGTCGATCGTCCAGAACCCGTTGGCGTCGATGTCGTTGGTCTCTTCCATGATCCCGCCCGGCCCGGTCCGGTCGGCCGCGATCGTGTGCGCGGTGTCCTTGATGCTCGGGTCCTTCTTGCCGCCCGGGCCCTCGGTGGCGAAGTTGGCCTTGACGAAGCTCTTGTCACCGGTCTTCAGCAGGTAGATGGCCCAGACCCAGGGATAGGTCCACACGCCGTCGAGGTACTGGGGCTGGTTGCCGCTGACGGTCCGGGCCCGGAGCAGCAGCCCGTGCGCGCCGGTGGTGTAGCCCTGGGTGAACAGGTTGGCCAGGATGCCGATGACGTCGTGGCTGAACTCCTGGTCGTAGCCGTTGACCCCGGTCTTCAGCTCGTCGCCGGACCGGATGATCTGGGTGTAGATGAACCCGGTCTTGTAGGCGTTGATCAGGCTGGCGTCGGGCAGCTGGGTGATCTGCGCGATGCCCGCCAGCTGGCCGTCCCAGAACGACTTCATGTGGGTGAAGTGCTGGCTGTAGCCGCCCGCGGCCACGATCGCGCTGTTGGACGGGTAGGCGTAGCTGCCGCCGAACTTGTCCGAGGGCACCGCGTAGTCGTGGTCCACCGTGCTGTGGGCCGGCACGGTGTCCGACGCCGAGTTCAGCGCGATCAGCCCGGCCGAGGCCTGCGGGTCGACCGTGATGGCCTGGCCCGTCGGGTTGGTCACCGCGACCCGGCTGTAGATGATCACGAAGCTGTGCCCGCCCACCGTGACCTGGTCGCCGAAGTTGGTGATCGAGATCTTGGCCCCGTCCCGGGAGAAGCTCGTCACCATGGCGGGCAGGTAGCCGTCGGCGTTGGTCCACGAGGTCTTGCTGTCGTCGTAGATGCCGTAGCCGTAGGTGGTGCCGGTCACCGCGGCGGTGCTGGCGCTGCCCGGCCCGCCGTTGGGCCCGCTGGTGTCGACCCAGAAGCTGCCGCCCAGGCAGGCGACCACGCCCTGGCTGTTGCCCGCCCAGCCGATCGCGCTGGCGTCACCGAACGTGCCGTACACGGTCTGGCCGCCCGTCGGCCCGTTCGGGGCGCAGCTGTACGGGGGCGCCGTGGTCGCAGCAGCCGTGGTCGCGGCCGTCGCGGCCGACCCGGCCATGGGCACGGCCACGAACGCGAGGCCGCCCAGAGACAGCGCCGCGGCGAGCGCTCCCATCCGGCGCGACCAACCAGGAATCCAACCGGACCGACGCATGGGGCCCTCCCGTCGTCATTGACTGAGCGGTTCGCGTTTTACCCGGTGCGCACCTGTTTAAGCAGGTGATGTCCTGATCGTTATCGCCTGAGCCCAGCCTCCGAAGGTGTGCACAGAAAGCTAAACACTCGTCACTCATTGTGCTGAATCGACTAGGGTCGGCACCCGGAAGACACCAGCAGACGCCGGAAGATCGGCCGGACCCGAGGGGGAACACACGATGAGGAAGAAGCTGGCCATCGGCGCGATGGCGCTGGCGGCGGCCGCAGTGGCCGGTTGCAGCAGCGGCGGCAGCGCGCACGACACCAGCGCGGCCAGCAGTCCTTCGCCCGCGGCCACCACCGGCCCGGCCACCGGCACCGCGGCCTGCAACGCCATCAACTCGACGCTGAACACGATCATGGGCGGCGCGGCCAAGGCCACCCCGGCGGCCGGCGAACTGACCAAGCAGCAGGCGATGCAGGCCAAGCTGGCCTCCAACCTCGGCCGCAGCGCCCAGGCCTTCACCGACGACCAGTCGCAGAAGGGGATCACCACGACCCTGAAGCAGGCCGAGCAGGTCATCGCGGCCAACGCGCGCACCTACGCCGCGAGCTACAGCAAGCCGGACTCCGGCACCTACGGGCTCAAGATCATCAACGCCCTGAACCAGGTCAAGCAGCAGTGCGGTGCCGCGTCCTGGCAGACCGCTATTTAATTTTTAACAGACTCTCCTGTCCCGGAGCAGTTACCCCGTACGCGCTGGCCGTGGCCGCCCCGGACGTTAAGGGGCGGTGAGCACGACCTTGATCTGCTGGCCGGAGGCGGCGGCGCCGAACCCGGCCGCCGCCTCGGCCAGCGGGTACTGCGCGGTGACGAAGTCCTCGGGCCGGACCACCCCGGCCGCCAGCAGCCCCATGGCCTCGGTGTAGTCCTCCGGCAGGTAGACCGCGCTGCCCTGGAGCCGGATCTGCCGGTCCTGCAGGTCCGGCAGCGGCAGGGTCACCGGGCCGGGCGGCACCCCGACCACCATCACCGTGCCGCCCTTGAGGACCAGCGCCAGGGCCTGGTCCACGGTGTCCTGGACGGCCACGCAGTCGAACACCACGTCGGCGTTCTCCCCGCCCAGCTCGGCCCGGATCGCGTCCAGCACGCCGGCATCCCGCGGGTCGAACGCGGCGTCCGCCCCCAGCCCCAGCGCCCGCTCCCGCTTGCCTGCCGACCGGTTGGTCATGACGATCGTGGCCGCGCCGTGCTGCCGGGCCACCGCCAGCGTCAGCAGGCCGATCGTGCCCGCGCCCAGGATCACCACCGTCTGCCCGGTCAGGTCCGGCCCGGCCAGCCGCACCGCGTGCACCGGCGTGGACAGCGGCTCGATCAGCGCCGCCTGCAGATCGGTCAGCTCGTCCGGCAGCGTCACCACGTTGCGCTCCGGGACCACGAAGTACTCGGCCATGCCCCCGGCGGCGGTGCCGCACCCGAACACTGCCATCTCCCGGCACAGGTTGACCTGGCCCTGCCGGCAGCGCAGGCACCGCCCGCAGTACAGCACCGGGTTCACCACCACCCGGCGCCCCGCCGGCGTCGACGTCCCGGGCCCACCCCGCTGCACGGTCCCGGTCACCTCGTGCCCCGGACGAAACGGCGGCGGCACGAACGGGTGCGACCCCTGCACCGCGTGCACATCCGACCCGCAGATCCCGGCCACGCTCATGGCCACCAGCAGTTCTCCCGGCCCCGGCTCGGGCACGGCCGACCGCTCCACCCCGACCGTCCCGTCCCCGCCCACCACCACCGCCCGCATGTCCTCGCTCACAGGCCCATCCTCGCCGACCGGCCCAGCTCCGCGGCTCGTGCCAGGGAAACCGGATTGACGTCAACTGCGGTTGAGGTTCTACGGTGGGCCGAGTGAGCACGGATCAGGCGGCCCGGGACGCGCAGATGCCCCCGGTACCTTCGGCCGGCGGCATCTGGACCCCCGGCCGGCGTTCGCTCACCATTGGCCTGGTCCTAGCGGTGACCCTGGTCGCCTTCGAGGCCCTGGCCATCGCGACCGTCCTGCCGGTGGTCAGCCGCCAGCTCGGTGACCTGCGCCTGTACGGCTGGGTGTTCAGCGCGTTCCTGTTATCCAGCCTGATCGGCATCGTGGTCGCGGGCACGCTGGCCGACCGGATGCCGCTCGGGCGGCCGATGCTGGCCGGGCTGGCCCTGTTCGCCGTCGGCCTGGTCATCGGCGGCACCGCGCCCACCATGGCCATCCTGGTCGCGGGCCGGGCCGTCCAGGGCCTCGGGGCCGGGGTGGTGCCCGCGGTGGCCTACGTGTCGATCTCCCGCGGCTACCCGGAGGGCTGCCGGCCGCGCATGTTCGCCGTGCTGTCGACCGCCTGGGTCATCCCCGGCCTGATCGGCCCGGCCATCGCGGCCCTGGTCGCCTCGGCGGTCGGCTGGCGCTGGGTGTTCCTGGGCCTGCTGCCGCTGGTCGCGGTGGCGGGCCTGCTGGCCACGCTGGCCTTGCGGAGCGTCCCGCGCCCGGCGTCGACGGCCCGCCCGGCGCTGCCGTACCTGCCGGTACTGGGCGTGGTGGCCGGGGCCGGCGTCGCGCTGGCCTCGCTCAGTTCCGGCCAGCTGCCCATCGTGGTCGTCGGCGTGCTGGCCGGTGGAGCGCTGCTGGTCGTGTCGCTGCGCCGGCTGGCCCCACCCGGCACCCTGCTCGCCCGCCGCGGGCTGCCGGCCACGATCCTCAGCCGCGGCCTGCTGACCTGCTCGTTCTTCGCCGGCGACGCCTATGTGCCGTACGCCATCACCGTCGTACGGCACGCTCCGACTGAGATGGGCGCGCTGGCCCTGACCGCGGCCACGATGACCTGGACCGCGGGCTCCTGGGTGCAGGCCCGCTGGATCACCCGGGTCGGCCCGCGCCGCCTGATCCGGCTGGGGGAGGGGATGGTGTTCATCGGCCTGGCGCTGATGAGCGTCACCCTGCTCCCGTCGGTACCGGTGGCGCTGGGCATCGTGGCCTGGGCCATCGGCGGGTTCGGTATCGGCCAGGCCTACGCCCCGCTGTCGGTGACCACCCTCGACCGGGCCACCCGCGGCCAGGAGGGCCGGGCCACCTCGGCCCTGCAGCTGTTCGACGTGCTCGGCCAGGCCATCGGCACCGGCGTGGCCGGCGCGATCGTGGCCGGCGCCGCCCGCGGCCTGGGCCACCGCAACGGCGTGGCCCTGGCCTTCGGCTTCGCCCTGTTCGTCAGCGTGATCTCGATCCTGGCCGGCGTCCGCCTCCCCAGCCGCCTCACCGGCCCCGAGACCGAAGACGTTCCCCGCTGACACCGCTCCCGGCTAGTTCCCGGCTGACACCGCTCCCGGCTAGACGGCCGGTCACGCTCCGCAGATAATGGGGTGCGTGGCAGCAGCGGATAAGTACGACGTCGTGGTGGTCGGCGGGGGGATCGTCGGCCTGGCCACCGCCCATGCGGTGCTCCGGACCGGGCGCCGCGTCGCGGTGGTCGAGCGTGAGCCCCGGCTGGCCGCCCATCAGACCGGCCGGAACTCCAACGTGATCCACTCCGGCATCTACTACGCGCCGGGCGGCCTCAAGGCCCGGCTGGCCCCCGCGGGCTGTGCCGAGACGGTGGCGTTCTGCCGGGAGCACGGCCTGCCCCACCGGGTCTGCGGCAAGCTCGTGGTGGCCACCGAGCCCGACGAACTGCCCCGGATGGCCGAACTGGAGCGGCGGGGCCACGCCAACGGGGTGGAGAACCACCGCCTCGACCCCGCGGGCATGCGCGAACACGAACCCCACGTGCGCGGGATCGCGGCGCTGTGGGTGCCCTCCACCGGGATCTGTGACTACCGCGCCGTCGCAGACAAGCTGGGCGAGCTGATCGTCAAGGGCGGCGGTGACATCCTGCTCGGCCGGACCGTGCACCGTACGGTCCGGCACGCGGGCGAGGTCGTGGTGGACACCGACGATGGCGAGCTGCTGGGCGCGCAGGCCGTGGTCTGCGCCGGCCTGCACGGCGACGAACTGGCCGCGGCCTCCGGCGCCGACCCGGGGGTGCGGATCATCCCGTTCCGCGGTGAGTACGCCGGCCTGACCGGCGACGCGGCCGAGCTGGTCCGCGGCCTCATCTACCCGGTGCCGGACCCGGCCTTCCCGTTCCTCGGGGTACACGCCACCCGGGGCGTTGACGGGCACGTACACGTCGGGCCGAACGCGGTCCTCGCGCTGGCCCGCGAGGGCTACTCCTGGCGCACGGTCCGCCCGCGGGAGCTGGCCCGGTCGCTGGCCTACCCGGGCATGATCAAGGTGGCCCGCCAGCACTGGCGCTACGGCCTCGGCGAGGTCCACCGCTCGCTGTCCAAGCGGGCCATGACCCGGCAGATCCAGCGGATGCTGCCCGACGTCCGCGCCGGGCAGCTGGCCCCGGCCGGGGCCGGCGTCCGCGCCCAGGCCGTCCGGCCCGACGGCACCCTGCTGGACGACTTCCTGTTCGTCAGCCAGGGCCAGGGACCCGGCTCGGTGCTGCACGTACTCAACGCCCCGTCCCCGGCCGCCACCGCCGCCCTGCCCATCGGCCGCGAGATCCTCGCCCGCCTCACCGGTGAAAAGCTCGGGCCTGTCTAGTCTCAATCACCATGGACCACGAAACTGCGGTGCTGCGGCGCTTCCTCGACGAACAGCGTCACCACGTCCTCGGCATCCTGGAGGGCCTGACCGAGGAGCAGCTGACCCGGCCGGTGCTGCCCTCCGGCTGGCACTGCCTGGGCATGGTCAAGCACCTGGCCCTGTCCGACGAGCACTACTGGTTCCGCTGCGTGATGAACGGCGAGTCTGAGGACTACTTCCCCGAGGGCCCGAACGCCGACTTCCAGCTCGGGCCGGATGAGACCGCCGAAGACGTCTTCGCCCTCTATCGCGACGAGATCGCTCATGCCGACGAGATCATCGCCGCGAACTCACTGGACCAGCCACCCCGGCAGCCGCCGCAGTGGGGGCCGGACGTTGCCGACCTGCGCACCATCATGCTGTGGGTCATCAGGGAGACCGCCGTCCACGCCGGCCACCTCGACGCCGTCCGCGAGCTGATCGACGGCCGCCAGTGGATCGTCCTGTAACCCCCGCCCGTTAGCGGCTCGCCCCCTGCGCCCCGCTGCGCCCGCCCGCCCCGCCCCGACCCCCGCTCCGCCCCCCGAACCACCCTCCCGCAGATCCGTAGTCCTAAGTAGGTGAACCGACTGCGGAGGTGCCTGCCGTGACCCGGGGAACGATGCTGCGAGCCGGGGGAGTGCTGACCGCGGTGCTCGGCCTGACCGCGGCGCTGGCCGCACCGGCCTCCGCGGCCGCCGCCCGGCCACTGTCGGTCCTGCCCCAGCCATCCGCGGGCTGCCCGGGTACCAGCGCCGTCGCGGCACCGGGCGCCACGCCCTGGGCCCAGCAGGCGCTCGGCTTCGCCAGCGTGTGGCCGCTGACCCGGGGCGCGGGGGTCACCGTGGCCGTGGTCGACAGCGGCGTCGACGCCAACCCCCAGTTCGGGGACCGGGTCACGATCGGCCCCGACCTGGCCCCCAGCCCGGCGAGCCCGTCCCCGGACGCGGCCCCGGACGCCGACTGCGTCGGCCACGGCACCTCGGTGGCCAGCATCATCGCCGCCGCTCCGGTGCCGGGCGTCTCGTTCTCCGGGGTGGCGCCGGCCGCAGGCATCCTCTCCGTCAAGATCACCAACTCGGACACCTTCCCCGGCTCGGTGGCGGCGCGGGCCATCGTGGCCGCGGTCGATGACGGCGCCCAGGTCATCAACCTGTCCCTGGCCGCGGTCAGCACCCCGGCCCTGGCCGCGGCCGTCCGTTTCGCCCAGGCCAGCAACGTGGTCGTGGTGGCGGCCGCAGGCAACGACAGCCCGGACGGCGCGACCGGCCCGTTCTACCCGGCGGCCTACCCGGGCGTGCTGTCGGTCGGCGCCGTCGGCCAGGACGGGGCCCGGGCTGGTTTCTCCGACACCCGGACCCCGGTCAGCGTCACCGCTCCCGGGGTCAGCGTGACCGCGGCCTACCCCGGCGTCTTCCCCCGGGCCTACAACCCGGCCAGCAACGGCACCAGCTTCGCCACCGCGTTCGTCTCCGGGGTCGCGGCCCTGGTCCGCGCGGCCCACCCCGGCCTGGACCAGGCCCAGGTGGTGGCCCGGATCACCGCCACCGCGAACGGCTCGGTCGGCCCCGGCACCGGCCACGGCCTCATCAACCCGGTCCAAGCCGTCACCGCCATCGGCGCAGCGGCTGGCCGTCACGCCGGCGTCCCCACCAAAGCCGGCACCCCCCAGACCCGGGTCACCATCGACCGGCCCGCGCACCCTGACCAGCAGGCCGCCGCCATCGCCCTCCCGATCACGGCCGCCGCAGCCGCCCTGGCCGCCCTGGCCGTAGCGGCGGCCGTCATCATCCCCGCAGGCCGCCGCCGCCACTGGCACCCCGGCCCGCCTTGACTCCGCCCCTAGGCTGACTCCCGCCTGTACGTTGGCGCCATCCAGCAGGTTAGCTCCCGCTCCGCGGGGTCGGCCTACGCGATCATCGGGAACTGCCCCGTGCTCTCCGCGTCAGACTCGGCCGCCTCCGCGCCAACCTCCGCCGCCAGCGCGACCTGCACCAGCCGCGCCCCGCCCCGCCTGGTCACCAGCACCCCACGCCCGCACGGCAACGCCGACGGCCGCACGCCCCCAAGCAGCGCGCCTTCCTCCTTGCTCCCCGACATGATCAGCCCGGGGGAGCCCATCTCCCGCAGCCGCTGGATCACCGGGTCGAACATGGCCCGCCCCGCTCCGCCGGCCGACCGGGCCAAGATGACGTGCAACCCCACGTCGCGCGCCTGCGGCAGGAACTCGGCCAGCGCCAGCAGCGGATTGGCCAACCCCGCCGCCCCCGCCGACCCGGCCGCCCCCGCCAACCCAGCCGACCCGGCCACCAGGTCGTAGTCGTCGACCACGACGAACAGGTCGGACCCGCGCCACCACGACCGGGAACGAAGCTGAGCCGGGGACAGGTCTGTCGGCGGCAACCGGCTGCTCAGCACCCCGCGCACCTCGTCCAGCAACGCGGTCGCCGCCACCGAGGATGTGGCGTAGCCAATCTGGTGCGGCACCTGGGCCGCGTCCAGCAACGAGCGCCGGTAATCGAGGAAGATGATCTTGGCCTGCTCGGGGGTGTAGCGGGCGGCGAGGCCCGCGACGGCCAGCCGCAGCAGGTTCGATTTGCCGCACTCGGTGTCGCCCAGGACCAGGAAATGCGGGTCGGCCGCGAAGTCCAGGAACACGGGGGCCAGCTCACTCTCGTCGATGCCGAACGGCACCCGCGACCCGGACGAGCCTGGCCGTGGGAGCGCGGCGGCCGTCAGCACGTCGGGCAGCATCCGCACCGGGGGCGCGCCGTCGCCGTCCCAGGCCGCGGCCACCTGACCTACCAGCGCGCGGACGGCTTCCGGCAGCCCGGCCGCGGTGGGCCGCCCGTCGATCCGCGGCATCGCGGCCAGGAAGTGCAGCCCGTCCTGGGTCAGGCCGCGGCCGGGCGCGCCGGCCGGGACGTTCCGGGCCGCGGCCCGTCCGATCTCCGATTCGTACGGGTCGCCGAGCCGTAGTTCGAGCCGGGTGCCGAACAAGTCGCGGACGGCGGGCCGGAACTCCGACCACTTGTTGGTCGCGGCGACCAGGTGGATGCCGTAGCCCAGGCCCCGGGCGGCCAACGCGGTGACGGCCTGCTCGAGTTCCTCGTAGTCCTGGCGCAGCGTGAGCCAGCCGTCCACCACCAGGAACACGTCGCCGAACCCGTCGCCGGGGATGGCCCCGTCGGCCCGCAGCGCGCGGTAGGTGGCGATCGAGTCGATGCCGAGCCGGCCGAACTCGCCGTTCCCGCTGCTCCAGCCGGGCGCGGACCTCGGCCACCGTGCGGCGTACCCGGTCGCCCTGAAGCCGGCTGGCCACCCCGCCCACGTGCGGCAGGCCGTCCAGCGTGCTCAGCGTCCCGCCGCCGAAGTCGAGCACGTAGAACTGCGCCTGGGCCGGCGTGTGGATCAACGCCAGCGAGCTGATTAGCGAGGCCACGACGGTGGACTTGCCGCTGCGTGGTCCGCCCGCCACCGCCACGTGCCCGGCGCCCGCGGCCAGGTCCACCCACAGCGGGTCCCGGCGCTGTTCGAACGGCCGGTCCACGATGCCCAGCACGGCCGGCAACGAGGCCGGGTCACCTCGCCGCGGGTCGGCTTGGCCCAGCAACTGGTCCAGCGCCGGCGGCTCGCTCAGCGGCGGCAACCAGATCCGGTGCGCCGCAGGCCCGACCCCGGACAAAAGCTCCACCGTCGCATCCAGCAACGTCTGCCTACGTTCCCGCCCCGTGGCCTCCCGCCCGACCGCCGCCGCACCAAACCCATCAGCCCGGCCGACCCCATCAGCATCATTAATACTTTTAACAAACTCACCAGTGGCCGGCGTCTCCTCGTACCGCGGAGCCACATACCCGGGCCCGAACCGAACGATCCGCGGCTTTAGCCTCGGTGCCGGCGTTGGCACCCGCCCGGGTCCACCGCCGCCCGCTGCCGCCCCGGTTCCCGAAGGCGGCCCGGACACGTAGGCCGCCTTGAACCGGATCAGTTCCCCGGTGCCGTCCTTCAGATAGGCGCTGCCCGGCTGGGACGGCAGCTCGTAGGCGTCGGGGACGCCGAGCACGATCCGTGATTCCTGCGGGGAGAACGTCCGCAGCCCGATCCGGTACGACAGCTGGGTGTCGAGCCCGCGCAGCCGGCCTTCTTCCAGCCGCTGGGAGGCCAGCAGCAGGTGGACGCCGAGCGAGCGGCCCACCCGCCCGATCATCACGAACAGGTCGATCAGCTCGGGCTTGGCCGCGAGCAGCTCGGAAAACTCGTCCAGGACGACGAATAGGCTCGGCACCGGCGGCAGTTCCGACGCGCCCCGGGGTCGCTGCGCCCGGGCCCCGCGGAACGTAGTCGCGGAGCGAGGCGTAGTTGCCCGCCGCCCGCAACAGCTCCTGCCGCCGGACGATCTCGCCCTGCAGCGCGTCCCGCATCCGGTCCACCAGCGGCAGCTCGTCGGCCAGGTTGGTGATCACGGCCGAGGTGTGCGGCAGCCGGTCCAGGCCGCCGAACGTGGCCCCGCCCTTGAAGTCGACCAGCACGAAGTTCAGGTCCGCGGCCGAGTGGGTCAGCGCCAGCCCCAGCACCAGGGTCCGGAGCAGCTCGGACTTGCCCGACCCGGTGGCCCCGACGACCAGCCCGTGCGGGCCCATACCCCCCTCGGCCGACTCCTTGAGGTCCAGCTCGACCGGCTGGCCGTCCGCGTCGTGGCCGATCGGCACGCGCAACCGGTCCCGCGGCGCCCGCCCCCGGCGCAGCGCGGCCACGTCCAGCGCCGGCGGCCCGGCCACCCCGAGCAGAGCGGTCAGCGTGGTCGTCGCCGCGAGCGCATCACCCGCCGCGGCCGCCACCTCCGCGGGCCGCAGCGGAGCCAGCTGCCGGGCCACCGCCTCGGCCTCCACCAGCGACACCCCGTCCGGCACCCCAATGAACGCCTCCGCCGCCCCGTCCGCAGCCACCCGGTACACCGCATCCCGCGTCACCCGCAACTCAAGCGTCCCCGCCCCGCCGCCCCAGCGGCCGCACCAATCTCGATGACAACCACGCCGTCGATGCCGTCCAGTTCGACCCCCGGCTCGCGGGCCGCGCCGTCCGCCACCACCACGTGCAGCGGCAACGAGCCCGGGGCCGAGCCCGCCGCGGCGGGGGAGAACCGGGGCCGGTCCCGCAGCTGCAGCATCGGCTCCAGCCCGCCCAGCGACGGGCTCATCAGCCGCACCGGGCCGGCCGCGTCCTGCTCGGTCGGGTGCATGGTGTGCGGCAGCCACTTGACCCACTCCCAGTACCGGAGCCGGTCCGCCGGGGCGCACACGCTGATGCGGACGTCGGCGGGGGAGTGCAGCATCGCGATCTGGATCACCAGCGAGCGGACCAGCGCCCGCACGGCGGCGGGCTCGCCGGCCGGGACGATCCGGGTCACCGACCGCAGCGACACCTCGACCGGCAACCCGGGCACCTGGCTCTGAGCCCGGATGAACCGGCGCAGCGCTCCGGCGCACAGCGGGTCCAGGTCCTCGATCGGCTTGGTATCCGGCGGGATCAACCGGATGGCCAGGGCCTGGGTCCCGGTGGCGAACCGGGCGCAGCCGAACCCCGGCTCACAAGGGGCGCGCTGCCAGATCTGGCCCGCGCCCGTAGCCAGCAGGGACGGCAGCGAGCGCGGGGCCGGCCCGCGATACTCCAGCGCCCGCCGCTGCTGCTCGGCCGCCCGCCGGACCCGGCGCCGGATCTGGCTCAGGTGGCGCAGGAAGTCCCGTCGCTGCCCGTTGATCTTGAGCTTCCGGTCGCCCTTACCCCGGGCCAGCTGGCCCGCCATCATGCCGACCATGCCCACGGCCATGGCCCCGCTGCCGATGAACAGGACCGGGCTGGACTTGCCGCCGGCCAGGACCGCGACCATGCCGATCGCCATCGCCCCCATCGGCAGATACATGAGGACCTGGGTCAGGCCGTCCGCGGCCACCTCCGGCAACTCGGGCGGGGACGGCAGCTGGATCTCGCCCTGCGGCAGCTCCGGAACGGCGCGCGCCGCGTCAGCCCCCGAGCCGGTCGTCGGCATGCGAGCCCCTTTCTCCTTTCCTAATGAACCGGATCGCGGGGCGGTTCCGTTCAATCCGGCAGCGAGGAAACGGGAGTGACGATGACAGCTGCCGCGGCGGCGGACCTGTGCCGGGTGACCGTGGTCAGCCCGCGCAAGCGGGTTGACCTGGCTCTTCCTGCCCACGTGCCGTTCGCCGAGCTGTTCCCGGGTATCGCGCTGTACGCCGGCCTGGACCGGGCCGCCGTGGCCGAAGCGCCGGAGGGCTGGGCCCTGCAGCGACTGGGCCAGCCGCCGTTCGAGCCGCCGTCGACCCCGGCCCAGGCCGGGGTGGCCGACGGTGAACTGCTCTACCTGCGGCCCTGGAGCAGTTCGCTGCCGCCCGCCGTGTCCGACGACATCGCCGACGACATCGCCGGCGTCCACGACGGCCCGGGCCGCTGGAGCCCGCCGGACAGCCGCCGGGTGGCCCTCGGCGTAGCCGCCGCGGCGCTGGCGGCGGGAGTGGTGATCCTGCTCCGGTCCGGGCCACCGTGGACCACTCCCGCGCTGGCCGCCGGGCTGCTGGCCGCGCTGCTGCTGGTCGCGGGTGCGGCGGTGTCCCGGGCCGGCGGCGACGCGGGCGCCGGAGCGGTCCTCGGCTACGCGGCGCTGCCGTTCGCGTTCACGGCTGGACTGCTGGCGCCGCTCGGGGCGCTGCCGTTGACCCACGCCAGCCCGGTGGACCTGCTGGCCGGTTTCGTCCTGCTGGCCGCGGCCGCCCTGGTCGCGGCCACGGCCATCGCCCGCGGCCTGGCCGTGTTCTTCGGCGTGGCGGTGGCCGCGACGTTCGGGGCCGCCGGGGCGGCGCTGGCCTGGCTGTGGCCCGGCCTGAGCGCCGCGGGTGCGGCCGGCCTGGTCGTCACCCCGGCCCTGGCGCCTGACCCCGCTGATCCCGGCGGTCGCGTTCCGGCTGGCCCGGCTGCCGTTGCCGGGCGTCCCGGCCAGCGCCGGCGACCTACGCGACGACGCCTTCCTGGACGGCACCCGGCCGATGGCCGCCATCCCGGACGGCCCGGCCGCGGACGTGCGTGACCGGGATGAGCTGGGCCTGGACCTCAGCCGATCCTGGGCCTGGACGTGCGCGGCCGGGCCGCCGCCGCCGACCGCGTGGTGACCGGCGCGGTCTCCAGCCTGGGCCTGCTCGGTGGCGGCGCGGCGATCGTGCTCGGGCTCAACCACCGCGGCCTGGCCCCGGTGCTGGCCGCCGCGCTGGCCTGCGCGCTGCTGCTGCGGTCCCGGGTGTTCCGCGGCCGGGCCCAGCGCCTGTGGCTGCTGATCCCCGGCTACGGCGGCCTGATCTGGCTGGCCGTGGCCGTCGGCGGGTCATCGCTGCGCGCGGCCGCCCCGGTCCTGCTGACCCTGGTCGCGACGGCCGCGATCGGGGTCGGCGCCGCCCTGCAGCGTCCCGGCCACCGGCCGTCGCCGTTCTGGAACCGGGCCGCCGACCTGGCCGACACGGCCCTGATCATCAGCCTGGTCCCGCTGGCCCTGGCCGTCGCCGGCGTGTTCGGTCTGCTGCACGGCCTCGGTGGCTGACCGTGCCCAGCCACCGCGACCTGCTGCAGGCGCACCGGCTGATGACCCAGCGTTCGGCGCTGGCGCTGATCAGCGGCGAGCCCGATTCCCCGCACCAGCCGCTGCGCCGGCTCAACGTCGGCACGATCTCCAGCCTGCTGGCCGGCGCGATCGCCGCCGCCGTGTTCGCCGTGCTCGGCCTCATCTCCCCGGGCGGCGGTGCCACCGGAAGCGCCACCGGCCTGACCCAGGCGGGCACGCTGGTGGTGGATTCGGCCAGCGCCACCGCCTACGTCCCCTGCGACCGCGGCAAACTTTGCCCGGCCCTGAACTACACCTCGGCCCTGCTGGCCCTCGATTCGGCCAGCGTCCGCCGGGTCGAGGTCAGCCCGGCCGCGCTGGCCCACTATTCGCTCGGCCCCACCATCGGCGTCGCCGGCCTGCCGCAAGACCTGCCCCTGGCCCAGAACCTGGTCACCGGCCCCTGGGCCGTCTGCGCGACCACCGCCGGCACCACCCTGGTCGGCGGCCACTCCGTCGGCGGCACCCCGCTCGGCCCGGGCTCGGCCGCCCTGGCCACCACCGGCCAGGGTGACGTCTGGGTCCTGTGGGACGGCCAGCGCCTAGCCATCCAGCCCAGCGTCGCGCAAACCCTGTTCCCGGCCATGCCGCTCCAGACGGTCCCGTCGGCCTGGCTGAACGCCGTCCCCGAAGGTGCCCCCTTCGCCGCCCCCCACATCCCCGGCCAAGGCACCCAGGTCACCGGCCCCGACGGCCCGGCCCTAGTCGGCCAGGTCTTCGACCAGCCCGGTTCCGGCGGCGCCGCCCCCCAGTACTACGCCCTCCTGGCCGACGGCAAGCTGGCCCACGTCACCGCCACCCAAGCCCAGCTCCTAACCCGCGAACCCGGCGCCCCGGCGGCTCGCCCCATCTCCCCGTCGGCCGCCACCGCGGACCTGTCCACCACGACGATCCCGCGCGGCACCTCCCCGCCACCATCCCCGCCGTAACCCCGGCCCGCTCCGCCCTCTGCGTCACCTACGGCCGGCCCTCCAGCCCCAAATCGTCACCGGCGCCACCGTGCCCCCAGGCGCCACCCCGTCATCAGTGGCCCGCACCCAAGTCTGGCTCCCCCCAGCCCACGGCGCCCTAATCGGCGCCGCCCCCGGCGCAACCTCGGCGGGCGTCACCACCTACTTCCTGGTCACCGGCGCCACCCGCTACGCCCTCCCCACCCAGTCGGTCGCCGCCATCCTCGGCTACACCCTCAAGTCGGACTCCGCGGTCCTCCCCGCCGGAGTCCTGGACCAGATCCCAGCAGGCCCACCCCTAAGCCCCACCGCCGCCACCAACCCAGCAGCCACCGGCTAGCCCCACTACCGTGTGCAAAAACTGTCACCCCAACGACATTTTTTGCACACGCTAACGAGTCGCAGGCGGTCAGGGCGCTAGACCGAGCCACTCCCGCCGGCCCATACGTGCTAGCGCTGCGACCCGATGCCCTACGGCTCGAGCACGAGGTAGTTGGCGTTGTCCGCGTCTATGTAAGGTTGCGTCTGCCCGGGGACGACATCCGTGATGACGCCATCCCGCACGATGACATCGAACACCCCGCCCAGTTCTTTACCACACACCGGGCAGTCCTCCGGATAGCCCAGCGCGTCACCAGCCGGGCTGGCTTTCCGATGTCGTTACCGCCCCATTTGACCCGGTCGCCGACCGAGTAATCGTGCTGCTGCGTATCCCCGTATTTGAATTGGATCCGCGGGCCTGATTTCCGAGCCGCAGTGGGGGCAATTTGTCTGGCGCGGCAGAACGACCGTGTTGTACGCGCTCATCCAAACGGCTCCACTGAATAACGAATGACCCGGAGAAAAACTATGACCTGCCTGTCCGCTGTAATCAGTGACACCCCATCACGCATGGCTGATCCGATCACGAAGCTGTCCTTGACACCGAGCGCGCGACCGTTCCCGAATTGATCCGCCAGCGAGTTGGCCTGGGCCTCGCAACGCCGCCGCTGTCTCCTCACTCACCTGCGATCCGATCCTGCCACCTTGAGCGGTGAGGAAGTCACCCAGACGCGCAGCGTTGCCTCTTTCCAGGTACTCGCCCGGGCCTGTGGTGAGATGACCGGCGACCGGCCAGCCAGCGCGTCCGCCAGCTTGTCCAGCTCGCCGAAGTCCAGGCCGCGAATGAGCGAGTTGGTGCCGATCTGCCGTCGGCGTCGTACGGCGCCAGCCCCAGTGGGTCGGCCAGCACCTGCGGATTCATTACGTAGGCATGCGGATTCGGCGCCGCCGCCAGCCCCAGCGGATCTGGCGTCAGGTACGCCCCCACCTCCGGGTCGTAGTAACGGTGCTGGTTGTAGTGCAGGCCTGTTTCCGGGTCGGCGTACTGACCCGGGAACCGCAGCGGCGTATCGGCCCGGCCGCGCCAGGCCGTGTTGCCCCACAGGGTGTGTTGCTGGTGGCCGGCCAGGGTTCCGTCGGGATCAGTCAGCTCAGTCGGGGATCCGACGAGGTCGGTGACGATGGCGTAGAAACGGCGGTCGATCTGCTCCTGAGGAGCCTCGGCCAGGTCGGCGGCCGGGATGTGCTCGGACTGGGTGAGCGGGGTGAAGCTGCCAGGCCGGTAGTTCCACGTGACGACCCAGCCGACCACTCTCGCCCGCCGAACCCTCGCCCGCCGAGCCAGCTCCCTCGCCCGGCTCGCCCGCACCCGCGCCATCCCCACCCGACCCGCGACCGCCTACTCCGCCATCGCGGCCCGCTTCACCCGGCCACCGCGCCCGGCCACCATGGTCGACGACTGTTCGGCCAGGACGGGGCCGTCCCAGGTGAAGTCGGTCTGCTCCACGACCGCGCCGTCCCGCCCGAGGCGCTGCTTGGCGATGCGGCGGCCGAACGGGTCGTACCGGTAGCGCCAGCCGGTTCCGTCGGGGGTCGTCACCGCGGTCAGCCGGTCGCTGGCGTCCCACTGGTAGTGCCAGACGTCCGGCTTGCGGGAGATGCGCGTTACCTGCCGCTGCACCACGCGGCCCTGCCGGTCGTGCCGGTACCGGACGTTCCCGGCCCGGGTGACCAGCGTCCCGCTGATCCGGCGCGGCCCCCGCCCCTCGCCGCCCAGCCCGACCTCGCCGCCCAGCCCCTGCCCCCCGCCCAGACTTTCAGCAGGCCAGTGAGCCGCGGCCACATTCCCGGCCGGGTCGTAGGCGTACCGCTCGGCCCAGTCCGGGCCTTGCACCGCGGTCACCCGTCCACCCCGGTCCAGCCCGATGGTCCGAGCCCCACCCAGCAGGTCCTCGATCCCGGTCACCAGCCCGTCGCAGTCATAGCCATACGCCCGCCGCTGCAACACCGCGCCCGCCAACCCCGCCGCCCCCACCAACCCCACCGCGCCCGCGCCCGCCACCCCCGCCAAGCGTGCCGGCCCATCGGCCCCGGACAGGGCCTGCACGGTGAGCCGCCCCCGCTGGTCCCACGACTGGGCCAGGACCAGCCCACCGGGCAGCTCCCGCCGGACCTCCCGCCCGGCCGCGTCGTAGCCGAACCGGATCTCGTGCTCGCCGGCGGTCAGCCGCACCGGCTGCCCGGCCGCGTCGTAGTCCCACTCGGCCACCGCGCCGAACGGGGTCACCCGCCGACGCCGGCGTCCCGCCACGTCGTAACCGGAGCTCACGGTGCGCCCGTTACAGGTCTCGGCGGTGATGCGGCCGCACGGGTCGCGGTCGAGCCACACCTCCGCGTCCGGGTTCCGCGCGTAGACCAGGCGCCCGGCCAGGTCGTACCCGAACGTCGTGGTCGTCCCGCCGCTGATGCGATCGGCCACGTTGCCCAGCTGGTCGTGGCGGAACGCGACCCGCTGGCCGCAGGCGTTGACCTGGCTGGTGAGCTGCCCGGCCGGGTCGTAGCCGTAGCGGGTGGTGGCCCCGTTGTAGTCGGTCTCGGCTACCAGCCGGCCGGCGGCGTCGTAGCCGTAGCTCCAGGTCAGCCCGGCGCGCCGCACGCTGATCAGGCGCAGCCCGTGGTCGTAGCCGAACTCGGTGCGGACGCCGTCGGGTCCGGTCATCGCGACCGGCTGGTCGAATGGCCCGTACTCGTACCGGGTCAGGCCCCCGCCCGGGCTGAGCTGGCGGACCACGTTGCCTTCGGCGTCGTAGTCCCAGTACTCGGCCGCGCCGTCGGGCAGCGTCCGCGACGCCAGCCGGCCCTCCGGCGTCCAGGCCAGTTCGGTGACGGCGCCGTCCGGCCCGGTGACCCGGGTGACCTGGCCGAACCCATCCCGCTCGTAGGGGGTCGACGCCCCGCCGGGACCGGTCACGACCACCGGCAGCCCGGCCGCGTCACAGCTGATCCGCGTCACCGCGCCGCCCGGATCGGTGACCGAGGCCAGGTGCCCGGCCTCGTCGTAGCCGAACCCGGTGGTGGCCCCGTCCGGCCCGGTGACCGACGTGCGCCCGCCTCGGTCGTCGAACTCCTGGACCCAGACCCGCCCGGCCGGATCGGTCAGGCGTACCGGCAGGTTGCGCTCGTCGTAATCGGCGCTGGCCTGGCTGCCGTCGGGCCGGATGACGGTGGTGAGGTTGCCGCACTGGTCATAGCCGTAGCGGGTGCTGCGCCCCAGCGGGTCGGTGCAGGCCACGACCCGGCCCCTGGTGTCGTGCTCCCAGCGGGTCCGGTGCCCGAGCGGGCTGGTGATCGCGGCCACCCGGGCCCCGTCGCTGATCTCGTACCTGGTGACCGCGCCCGCGACGTCGGTCCAGGTCGTGACCTGCGCTTCCGGTTCGTAGCGGTAGGTACCGGACAGCGCCTGGCCCGACCCGTCGCCGCGCACGCAGCGGCCGTCGCCGTCGTAGCCGTACTCGTAGCGGTACCCGTTGCGGTCCGTCCACCCGGTCAGCCGGCCCGCGGGGTCGTAGCTGAACCGCAGCGGCCGGCCCGAGGAGTTGACCACGCCGGCCAGGTTGCCGTCCTCGTCGTAGTCGTAGCTGATCAGCGGAGCGCCGTCGGCCACCAGCGCGGTCACGTGCCCGTCCTGCATGACCACCTGGATCTGGTAGCCGCCGGAGTGGCTGATTCCGGTCGGCTGGCCCGCCCCGTCGTAGCTGAACGTCAGCTCGTGCCCGGCCCGGTCGCGCACCGCCGCCAGCGGCAGCTCGCCCTGGCCGTCCGCGCTGCGGAAGTAGGCCGGATGCGGCTCGAATCGCCAGGTCAGGCCGCGCTGCGGATCGGTGACCGTCCACCCGCCGTCCGGTTCGGGCCGCAGCGGCCACGCCGCCCCCGCCACCGGCAGCACCCCAGCCTCGCCCAAGCCTCCGCCCCACCCAAAGCCCCAGCCACGTCCCCGTCCGAAGCCCCAGCCCCGCCCCAGCCAACGGCCAGATCAGCGCCCGCCCGTCCCCGAACACGCCGATGACCCGCTCCGCGCCGACTCGCAGCCGCTGGTCGAACGTGGAGGCCCAGGACCGGCCGAACCACCGGCCCGCCCGCCACGAGGACCGGTGCATCCGCTCCACCACCAGGGGCAGCAGGCCGGCCAGCGTCAGATCGGTCTGGCTCAGAATCACGTCACCCGTGGCCACATCGACCGGGTCACCGGCGGTCGGAATGTCGTCCGGCGGCCGTCCCGCGGCGGCCGGGTTGCCGGCCAGCCCGTCCGCCCCCGCCGCGGCCGCATCCCCCTCAGACCCCAGCCCCCTCCGGCGGCCCGGCCCGCGTCGGCCGCGGCACCTCCGCCGTCCGTCCCCACGGCCAGCGCCACGTTCGGGACCAGCCGCCCGGCGGCGCGGAACGGGTCGCTGGCCCACCCGGTACCGACCAGCCCCTGCGGGCCAGCTTGGGCGGGTCGGTGCCCACCTCGGCCAGGCCCGCGGCGGTGCCGGACAGCCCGGCCACGTACTCGGCCGGGTGGTCCAGGTTCCACTGGTCCAGCGGATCCAGCGTGCGGGCGAACCGCACCAGGTCGGCGGTGCCGTCGGCGATGCCGCCCGCGAACGAGATGTCGGCCAGGTTCGTGACCTGCAGGCCGTCCATGACGTCGCTTCCCAGCCGGGACGCCAGCGAGGGTTCGGCCGGGGCCAGGTCGGTGGCCCGGCCGATCGCGTCCGCCGCCGTGGCCGCGGCGGCGTCCCGCGCGTTCCGGGCGTCCCCCAGCAGCCGGGCCGCTTGCTGCCGCAGGGCCGCCCCGGGGTCGTCGAACGCCTCAGGCTGGGTGGGAGCCGGGCCGGGGTCGGCCCCGCCGGCCAGCGTGGCGTTGTAGGCCTGGGCCGCACGGTTGTAGGCCGCGACCTGCGCGTTATAGCTGGCCTGGGCCTGGGCGGTGGCCTGCTGTCCCTGCCCGTACACGGCGATGGCCTGCCGGGCCTGGCCCTGGGCCGACTCCACCGCGCCCGCGTAGGACTCCAGCGCTCCGGCGGCCGTGCTGGTCGCGGACGACGCGTCCTGCCACCGGGCCGGATGCGGCGCGAACCGGGCCCGGAAGGCGTCGGCGGCCGCCCCGGTCCAGTGCGCGCTGTCGGTTCCCTGCAGGCCCCGCGCCGTCTCGCCGAAGGCCCCGGAGAATATGCGCAACCTCCCGGCCGCGGACCGGATCGCGCCCGGGTCGCCGTGCACCAGCTGGGCCGGGTCGGAGGTCTGGCCGAGCTGGAGTTCGGCCACGTCCGCGCCGAGCTGGTAACCGGCCTGGTCGCCGAGGGTGTCGACCGCCTGCGCCGCCCCGGTCAGCCCGGCCGCGTTCAGCCCGTCGCCGACCAGGTGCGTCCCGTCGTCGACGGCGGTGCCCAGGGTCTGTTTCGCGTCGTTCCACAGCGAGCCGAACAGGCTGCCCATCCGGGCTCACCCCGCCCCGCCCGTGGCCGCCCCGCCGGTGGCCGCTCCGCCGGTGACGTCGTTCAGGAGCCGCTTGGCCTCGTCCGGGAGCTTCAGCTCGTCCCGGCCCACCTCGGCCCACTGCCGGCTGGCCTGCTGGCTCATCTCCGCCCACGTGGTCCCGCTGGCCGGCGTCGGCGCTCCGGTGACCGCGGCCGCGTCCTGCGACCACGAGGCCTGCGCGGCCTGGCCGTCGCTCAGGTGCGGGTCGCCGGCCACCGCCACCGTGACGTGCTTGGCCACGCCGGTCAGGTACTGCTCGGTGTCGGCGTAGACCCCGGCCGACAGCCCGAGCCGGGCCGCGAACTGGTCACCGTCCTGGACCAGCGACCGCACCCCCCACGACCACCGGTCGCAGAACCCGCCGAACGCGGCGGCCAGGTCCGCGTGTCCCGCCTGCAGCCCGGACAGCGACAGCCCGGAAAACCCGCGCCCGACCTCGGCCGTTTCGTCCAGCCCGAGGCCCTTCAGCGCCCCGATCGAGGCCTTGATGCCGTCCGCCGTTTCGGCCAGAGCGCGCCGGTCGACCGAGAATCCGTCCGCCATCTGTCACCTTTTCCCGCGTCTTTTCCCGCGTCGCGTCATAACGGGGATCACGGCCTGAGCAGGGTCACGGTTCATCAGCGTTATTAATAATCATGATTTTTAATGGGGCTGAACCGGGCCTGGTGACCCCACGTTGATGACGGGTGACGGGGAATGCGAGCCGGCCGCCTCGTTCCTACCGCAGGCCAATTCACACCGCAGGGCCGGCACGAAATGAGGTGACCCGGGTGCCTTCCGGCGAATCCGCCGTTGACCGGGCGGCCATGGCCACCGCGGCCAGCCAGGTCGAGCAGGCCGTCTCGGTGATCCAGGGACTGCAGTCGAGCATGAACGGCTACGTCGGCCAGCTGCAGAGCGGCTGGCAGGGCCAGGCCGCGTCCGCGTTCTCCGGCACCTACGAGGCGTTCACCGCCGACTTCGCCAAGGTGCTGCACGCGCTCCAGTCGATCCAGGAAAACCTGGTTTCCACGCACGGGACCTACCAGGCCACCGAAGAGGCGAACACCAGCTCGGTGACCCGGGTCGCGGGCCTGCTGAACGGATAGGGGCACACCGATGAGCGAATACACCATGGCCGTGTTCGGCGCCCTGGAGCAGGGCCAGGCCGACTTCCAGCGCACGTATTCGGCCCTGCAGTCTGAGGTCTCGTCGCTGGAGTCGCAGCTGCGTTCCTCGCTGGCCCGCTGGGACGGCTCGGCCCAGACCGCCTACGAGCAGGCCCAGGCCCAGTGGAACGCGGCGATGGCCAACATGGCCCAGGTCCTGAGCCAGCTGGGTGCGGTCATCGGCGCGGCGCACAGCAACTACCTGAACGCCGAGTCGCGTAACACCGCGCTCTGGAGCGGCTGACCGGGAGGACCGTCGTGATCCCCGACGAACCAGGTACGCGGCGCACGCCGTGGCGGTCCACCGCGACGTGCTCCGCGCCGTCGCGTACCGGCTCCGGTCCGACCTGGCCGCCCTCGACGCCGCGATGACCCAGGTCCAGGCCGCGGGACCCGGCACCGGCTCGCTGTCCGGCTGGCCCGCCGGTGACGTGTTCGGCGACCACGTGACCGGCACCCACCAGGCCAGCCTCCAGGTCGCGCGCGAGCTGGGCGACGCCCACCAGGCCGTGATCACGAACCTGGCCGCCAGCGCCGCCAGCTACGACGCCGCCGAGGCCGACAGCCTCCGGGCCGTCCGGGCGGTCCCCGTGCCCGGGGTAACCGGGTCATGACCAGCTACGAGGTCAAACTGGACCCCGTCCCCGCCACCGCCGGCACCCTGACCACCGCCGAGGTCACCACCATCCTGGCTCGCCTGGACGGGGCGGCTCTCCAGGACGCCGGCGCCGCCCAGACCCAGCTCGGCCGTGAGCTGGCCACCATGGCGGCCCACCTGGCCCAGGAGGCCGGGACCCTGGCCCAGAACTGGTCCGGCGTCGCCGCCCGCACCGCGTTGGCCCAGCTCCAGCGGCTGCACCAGCAGACTGCCACCCTGGCGACCCAGGTCACCCGGACCGGGGCCGTCCTGACCTGGCTGGGCACCCAGGTCCTGCCGGCGTTGAACCACCCGGCCACTCCCACCCAGGCCCGCCAGTTCCTCACCCACCTGACCGCCGCCCTCATCCAGGCCGACAAGTCCCTCCCCACCATCGCCCCTGCTCAAGGCACGACCAGCCCCGGAGTTACTTCGCGCCACCCCGTTCCGACGCCGCCCGGCCGCTCCGGCCTCAGCGCCGGGCTCAGCACCACCAGGAGCCCCGCCAGCACCACCAATCCCGCTGGCCTCGCCGCCACCAACCACTCGAGCCACTCAAGCCCCCTGAGCCTGGTCAGCCTCACCGGCCACTCCGGCCAGGGCAGCCCCGTCGGCACCCCGCTAACGTCCGGCCGCACGCACCCCGCAGCCCCCATCAGCAGTCTCCAGAGCGTCCCCGACCCCACCTCGGCCGCGACCGCCCCGGCCAGCGCTGGCCCAGCATCAGCCGCGGCTCCGGGGCCGACTCCGACCCCAGGCCCGATCACCCTGGCCCCCGTTCCTCCCGCCCCAGGCCGCACCACGGCCGCCGCCTCCAGTGAGCCCACCACGGCCACCCCCGCAACCTCAGAAGTCACTCCCGACCCGGCCCCCGCCACCACCGAAGTCACTCCAGGCGCACCCGCCACACCTCCAGGCGCACCGACGACACCTCCAGGCGCACCCACCACTTCAGCAACAAAAATCACGTCGACCACATCAACCACGGCGGCCAGGGGTCACACCACCAACCCC
The DNA here is from genome assembly GCA_963833835.1 of uncultured Actinomycetes bacterium. GTDB lineage: Bacteria > Actinomycetota > Actinomycetes > Streptosporangiales > Streptosporangiaceae > Bog-532. Next base: position 436,719 of record CAWHZI010000015.1, on the reverse strand, counting down.
CATGACCACGGCGATCACGGCCAAGCCCAGGCGTCTCCCGCGGCCGTGTCGCCCGGCCTCCCCGCCCCACCGGCCCCCGCGACCGTCCCCAGCTCCCACGCCACCACCAGCGCGCTCCCCGGCTTCCCTGGCGCCCCGGCCGCCGCGCCCGCCCCAGAACTCACCGCCGGCAGCCCATCTCTCAACGCCCGCCCCCTGCCCCAACTCCCCACCCTGGACAGCGGCCTATCCGGCGGCGCCCTCGTCCCGTCGCCCCCGCCCGCCATCACGCCCACAGCGACGAGCGCTCCCGCCCCGGCCGCCTCTCACAGCTTCCTGCCCCCACCCGCCGGCGTCCCCACCCCGCCCACGCAACAACGTCACCGCGAATCCTGGACCGCCGACGACCCCAACCCCTGGGGCCTCCCCGCCGACTGCGTCCCCCCGCTCATCGAAGGCGCCTGACTCCCACCCGGGCCCCAGCTCCCCGGTTGCACAGGACACTGGCCGCTCAGCCGGGCGGGTGTTACGTCGCCCCGAGTTCCTGGTATTCGGGAAGACCTTTTGGCAAATACTGTCGAAAAGTCTTCCCGAACCCGGAGTACCGCTCACTGCGGAGCCTCACGGGGCCGACGTGACGAGAGTGTCGGCGAATAACCCCGCTCAAGCCCAGCCCAGCCCCCGCCCGTCGCCTCAGACGAACAGGCCAGTCGCCCCAGTACGGGCCCTTGCTCACGCCGGGCGGGCAGGCGAACACGCCGCTGCCGGTGTGCTGGATGTACTCGTTCAGCGAGCAGGGCGCTTACGGTCGGTGCTCCTGCTTGTCGATCATCTGCCGAAGCCGGATGGCCGCGTCCTCGATGTCGCCGTACTTGTTCTGCCCAGCACGCACTTCCGCGGCGAGCAGTCCGCACCGGTGCACCTTCTCGAAATCGCCGAACGGGAATTTGTACCGGGCCTTCGTCTGCTCAGAGGCCTCGTCGTCCACTCCGAGATGCCAATTCGCGTACTCGTCCCAGCCGTGGGCTTCGATGAATTCGTTCTCCTGGCGGGTCGATGGCTGGTGCTCACTCCAGTCGTCCCGCTGGTCGGCCACGACATTGCCCTTCTTGATCTGATCCCGGGCCAAGGCGTAGGAACTCTTGCTGAGGGTGGTCGTCATGTGCTTCCCCGGACGTTGCGGTCGGTCAGGAACGCTCCACCCCCTACCCCCCGATGTCCGCCCGATACGTCCCGCGCAATCTAGCCAGACGGGGGGCCGCAATCTAGCCGGACGGAGGATACGCAGCCGCGGCGGCGGCCCAATGCTGGTTCCGGCGGTTCAGGCTCATCGCACTGCTGGAGGGCGGGAATGGAATACGAGGAGTTCATCGAGATAGTCGGGAAGGTCGCCGGCGGCCTGAGCACAGAGATGGCCGAACGCGCCACGCAGGCGACGCTGCAGGCGCTGGCCGAGCGGCTCCCGCGCGACGAGGACCGCCACATTCTGCAGCAACTGCCGGCCGAGCTGCATCCGTGGATCCACACCGAGACCGAGCCGGAGAAGTTCGACCTCGACGAGTTCCTGGACCGGGTGGCCCAGCGCGAGGGCACCGACACCGAAACGGCCTTCCGGCACGCGCGCGCCGTGTTTTCCGCGCTTGGCCGGGCGCTCAGCGCGGACGTGGTCGCGCACCTGGCGGCCGTCCTCCCGCGCAGTTTTGATCCGCTGCTGGCCGAGGCGCAGAACAGGTACGTGGACATCATGCCGGCCAGCGAGTTCTGGGGCCGCGTCGCGCACCGGCTCGGCACCGGTGAGCCCGGCCGCCCACCGTATCACCGACGCGGTGCTCGAGACGCTGGCGGAGCGGATCGCCGACGGCCAGGTCGAGGACCTCATCACGCGGCTGGATCCACTGCTGCACCCGCCGCTGCGCCGGGGCGCGTCATCCACCGCGCCGGGCGCACAACGGATGCCGCTCGAGAAATTCCTGCGGCGGGTGGCCCAGCGGGAAGGCGCCGACATCGACGAGGCCGGCCTCTACACCGAGACCTTCGAGCACGTACGGGCCGTCTTCGCCACGCTGGCGGAAGCGGTCGGCCCCGATGAGTGGTACGACGTGACCGTCGAGCTGCCCGCGGATTACCACGGCCTCATCCCGGCGCGCTCGGCCTGACGAGAGCGCCGGGGAACGTCCCGCCCAGGTCCAGCCGCCTCAGGCGAACAGGCCGTCGCCCCAGTACTGGCCCTTGCTCACGCCGGGCGGGCAGGCGAACACGCCGCTGCCGGTGTGCTGGATGTACTCGTTCAGCGAGTCGGCGCCCAGGGAGTTTTGCAGCTTGATGAACTGGGACGGGTTCTTCATGAACGCGATGAAGAATAGGCCGCCCAGCAGGGTGCCGCGCTGCGGGATCGATGCCGTCGGTGAACGAGTAACCGCGCCGCAGGATGCGGGTGCCGCCGTTGTGCTCGAAGCTGGCCAGCCGGATGTGCGAGTCCGCCGGGATGGCGGTCCCGAGGCCGCCGGCCGCCTGGGCGTGGAAGTTGGGCGTGGTGAACTCGGTGCCGCCGGACAGCGGGGCGCCGGACACCTTGGACCGGCCGATGACCTTCTCCTGGTCCTGCAGGTAGTCCCGGTCCCAGTTCTCGACGAAGATCCGGATCTTCCGCGCCACCAGGTAACTGCCGCCGCGCAGCCAGGACTGGTCCGTCTCCTGGCCCGCCCACACGAACTTGTTCATCAGGTCGGTCTGCTCGGCCTTGATGTTGCGGGTGCCGTCCTTGAAGCCGAGCAGGTTGCGCGGGGTGGCCTGGGCGGTCGACGTGGTCGAGGTGCGGCCGAACCCGAGCTCCATCCAGTTGTGCTCGACCACGCCCATGCCGATCCGGGCCAGGTTGCGCACGGCGTGGAACGCCACCAGCGGGTCGTTCGAGCAGGCCTGGACGCACAGGTCGCCGCCGGTGTAGTCCGGGTCCAGGTTCTCGTTCGGCAGGGGCGGCAGCTCGGTCAGCGCGGACGGCTTCCGGTTGGCCAGCCCGAACCGGCTGTCGAACAGCGAAGGGCCGTAGCCGACGGTGATGGTCAGCTGTGACACCGGGGAGCCGACCGCCTCCCCGGTGTCGACCGGGGGAGCGTAGGCCTGGCTGTCCTCGCCGACCAGTTGACCGGCCGACATCCGGGCCGCCGCTGTGGTCCACTCCCGCAGCAGGTCCCGCAGGTCGGCCCGGCTGGTCCCCGACACCACGTTCATGGTGCCGAAGGCCAGCCGGTCCTGAGCCGGGGTGGCGATGCCCGCCTGGTGCGTGCCGTAGAACGGGACGGTCGAGGTGCTGTCCTCGCCCACCACCGCGGCCGAGCTGGTCGTGCTGCCGTGGCCGAAGTACCCGCCGAGCCCGCCGGCCACGGCCCCGGCGCCGAACAGGCCGGCCCCGGCCAGCAGCCGCCGCCGCGATGGGCCTTCCTCCCGGCCGCCGGCCGCTTCGGCCGCCGGGCCGGCCGCCGCCACTTCGTCGGCCGTACCCTCAGCCGGGCGGTTCGCTGGATCGGTGGGCTCGCCGTTGTCTGGCCGCTTCATCAGGCGGCTCCCACCTGCACAGAAATCTTCGACAGCTCTTCGGCCAGCGCGTTCACCGCGGTCGACAGGGCGCGGCGCCCGCTGTCCAGGACGGTGGAGTACTCGACGTAACCGGTGTCGTCGTAGCCGGGGGTGGCCTGGTACTGGACGAGCAGCTTGGTCACCGCCGCGTCGCGCTGGTTGATCTGGGTGAGCAGGCTGGCGTCCTTGGTCTTCAGGTAGGGCGTGAGCAGGGAGACGACCTCCATGGCCCCGTCCACGTTGGCCTTGAACACCGGCAGGTCGGTGTTGGAGTACCGCTCCTCCTCGCCGCTGATCTTGGACGTGGCGGCCTCGTTGATCAGGTCGGTGGCGCCGCTGGCCATCTCCAGCGGGTTGTAGCTGGCGCTCTTGACCAGCGTCAGCAGCTGCTGCTCGTGCGTGACCAGCGCGGAGCACAGCGCCGGGGCGCCGGACAGCGTGTTGTTCGACCACATCAGCTGCTCGAGCCGGTGGAACCCGATGAACTGGGACTGCACCGTGACTGGGTTCTCCCACCGGCCGTCGATCTCGGTGTCCAGGCTGCCCCAGATCTCCGCGACCGGCTCGATCCGCTCGTAGTAGACGCGGGCCTTCGGATAGAGGATCTTGGCCTGGCTCAGGTTCCCGGCGTCGATCGCCTTGCAGAACGTCTGGGTGCTCGACACCAGCTGGGTCGTGTTGTCGTTGATGTAGGTGGAGTAGCCGCTGACGGCGGCGGCGAGCTGAGAGTTGGACTGCCAGCTGGCCCCGCTGGTCTTGCCGGTGACCTTGAACGTGGCGTGCTGCTGTGACGCCCCGGGGCAGTTGATCTTGTAGCTGCCGGGCTGGAGGGTCAGCTCGAAGCCACCGGACAGGCCGGGGGTCAGGTTCTCCTGCTCGCCCAGGATCTTGGACAGGTCACCCGTCCGCAGTTCGGCCTCGGACACCGCGCTGGCGTTCTTGTTGGTCACGTTGAACTGCACGGCGCCCGCGGTCACCGTGGCCGGCTTGGGCGCGCAGCCCTGCGGGGTGAGGGCGATGCTGACCGTGGTGGTCTTGCCCGTGTCGGCCGCGGTCTTGGACTTACCTGATCCCGAGCTCGAACAGCCTGCGATGATCACGGCGGCCCCGGTGACCAGAGCGGCCAGGGCGGTGATGCGGGGGGTCTTGCCGCGGATGGTGCTCGGCCGGCCGTCAGTGCTCACGCGGTACTGCTCCTTCGATATCAACGGAAAAATCACGGGCCAGCGCCGGGCTCTCGGCCCGGGCCGGACCGTCAGCCCGCACCGCACCGTCAGCCCGGGCCGGACCCTCGGCCAGCGCGGCCTGCACGGGCTCCGGCGTACGGACTTGCTTGCGGCGCAGCCCTCCGGGCCAGGCCACGATGATCACCATCGGCACCAGGTACACCAGCCAGGCGATGACCATGATCCAGCTCGGGAACGGCTGGATGCCCAGCACGCCGGTGAGCAGGGAGGACAGTGGTGTGCCCGGGCGGACCAGCCAGGACAGGTCGAACGCCTGGGCCTGGCCGAAGTTCAGCCAGCCCGCCTCGTTGGCCGTCATGAACGCGGTCATCACCAGGCCGGCCGCCACGACCACCAGGACCAGGCCGGTGACCTTGAAGAACCGGGCCAGGTTCAGCCGGACTCCGCCCCGGTAGATGCCGTAGCCGATCGCCGCGGCCAGCAAGATGCCGATCACCGCGCCCAGCCACGAGGTGGTGGCGTCCCCGGAGGCGTTGAACGTGGCCAGCAGGAACACCGCGGTCTCGAAGCCCTCGCGCAGCACGGCCAGGAACGCCATGATCACCAGCGCCCGGCTCGACCCTTCGGCCAGGGCCGAGGCGGCCGCGCCTTCCAGATCGCCCTTGAGGTGGCGGGCGTGCCTGCGCATGAACAAGATCATGTAGGTGACCATGACCACGGCCAGCGCGCCGACCACGGTCTCCAGGCCCTCCTGCTGCCGCTGCGGCAGGTCCGAGGAGATCACCTGGAGCGCGATGGCGATGGCGATGCAGATGAGGACCGCGACCCCGGTCCCCAGCCAGACCAGCCGGAGCGCGTCCCGGCGGCCCTGCTGCCCGAGGAACGCGGCGATGATCCCGACGATGAGCGCCGCCTCCAGCCCTTCCCGGAGGCCGATCACGAACGTGGGCAGCATCGGCAGCGTCCCTCTCTGGGCCCACCGCACCGCGATCGTGCCCGCTAAAGATTAGGTATGCCTTACCTAAATAAGGCAAGCCACACCTAATCGCATCGGCCCGGCCGGAGTCAAGAGGCGCCGCTCACACTGGATCACATTGAGAAAGCCCGCCGACCCTGACTCCGCCGCCGAAAAACCCCCGGGCGTTCTGTCGGTGGTGGCGGCTACCGTGGCTGATATGACCACGCTGAAGGAACGGCCCAACACCGCACTCCTGGTCGTTGACGTGCAGAATGGCGTCGTCGGGGGGCTTACGCCCGTGACTCCGTGGTCGCCAACATCAACGGCCTGGTCGAGCGGGCCCGCCGGGAGGGAGTCCCCGTCGTCTGGGTGCAGCATTCCGCCGACGACGAGCTCATCCCGGGCAGCGACGACTGGCGGATCGTGCCCGAGCTGACCCGGGACGACGCCGAGCCGCTGATCGGGAAGCGCTACGGCGACTCGTTCGAGGACACCGAGCTGGAGACCGTGCTGGCCGGGCTCGGGGTCGGCCGCCTGGTGGTGACCGGGGCCGAGACCGACGCCTGCATCCGCAGCACGCTGCACGGGGCGTTCACCCGCGGCTACGACACCACGCTGGTCGGCGACGCGCACACCGCGGGCGACAAGACCGCCTGGGGTGCGCCGCCGGTGGATCAGGTCATCGCCCACACCAACCTGTACTGGGCCTTCCAGACCGCGCCGGGTCGTACCGCGGGCGTGGTCGAGACGGGCCAGGTCGACTTCAGCGCCGCCTGATTAGCTAGCACCGACCGGCCAGCGGGCACAATGGCCCGGGTGAAAGCAATCACCGGGTTCCTGTACGAGATCGGGCTGCTCAAGCGCTATCCGCGCACGGGGTGGCTGCAGCTGGGGGTGCGGACCCCGGAGTCGGTCGCCGATCACTCGTTCCGGGCCAGCGTCGCCGCCTCGGTCATCGCCAGCCTGGAGGGGGCCGACCCGCAGCGGGCCGCCTTCCTGGCCCTGTGGCACGACTCGCAGGAGACCCGCACCACCGACCTGCCGCACCTGGCGCAACGGTACGTGGCCGCACCTCCGCACGAACAGGTCACCGACGATCAGGTGCGCCCGCTACCGCCGGCGCTGGCCGGCCTGATCCGGGACGCCGTCCGCGAGTATGAGGCCGGCCAGACTCCCGAGGCCCGCTGCGCCCGCGACGCCGACAAGCTGGAGATGCTGCTCCAGGCGCGCGAGTACGAAGACCAGGGCCACCGCGATGTCCGGCCCTGGATCGACTCGGCCCTGAGCCGGCTGCGCACCGACGCGGCCCGCCAGCTCGCCGCCGAAGCGCTGGCCCAGCCGCCGCTGGACTGGATCGAGCACGCGCGCCCGGCGCCCTGATCAGTTGCCGAAGTTGTCGCCGCCGCCGAAGTCCCCGCCCCCGAAGTCGCCCCCGCCGAAGTCCCCGCCGCCGAAATCACCACCACTGAAGTTGTCGCCGCCGCCGAAGTCCCCGCCCCCGCCGCCGAAGTTGTCGCCCCCGCCGAAGTCGCCACCCCCGAAGTTTCGCCGCCGCCGTCTCCGTCCCCGTAGCCCGGGCCGCCGTCCCAGCCGGGGCCGCCCCAGCCCGGCGCCACCCCAGCCGTAACCGCCGCCCCAGCCGCCGGACAGCGCCGAGCCGAGCAGGAAACCGGTGAACAGGTCCGGGCCGTACCCGTAGCCGCCCCAGTACGCCGGGGCGAACCCGGCGTTGGCGTAGTACACCGGCGTCTGCGACCCGGTCTGCCGCACGGTGCGCATCTCCGGCTCGACGCCCCGCTCGATCTTGTGCAGGTCGTTGGCGCACACCGGCACCTCGCGGGTGGGGCCGCCGTCCGGTGGGGTCCAGGCCACGTCGGCCACCGACATGCCGTGCCGCGGGTCGAAGAAGCACGACGGCCGCCGGTCCGGCCGGGGCTGACCGTGGGCCAGCGCCTCGGCCGCGGCCAGCCGGTACTGGGCCTCGGCGATGTTCCGGCTGACCAGCAGCATGTCCTGGGGCTTGCGCGCCGCGTCCAGGGCGGCGGTGCCCCGCTCGTAGGCGGCCAGCGCCGCCGCCTGCTCGGCCGCCGCGTCGGGGTGCTGCTGGATGGCGACGTCGCTGTCCCGGTCGGTGATCTGCTGGTTGAGCGCGAGCAGGTCGTCCTGGGCCGCGGCCTTGGCGTCCTTGAGGTCGCGGGCCCGGCGGGCCCGCCGGGGCCGGATGATCAGCAACCCCACCAGCAGGCCCGCGATCAGCAGCACGCCGATCACGATCACGATCGCGATCCAGGCGCCGGAAGACGAGGACCCGGACCCGGTGCTGGACGCCGAGCCCGCCTTGGACTTGACGCTGCTCACGAACTCGGTCAGCGCCGCGGCCGGGTCATTCTGGTGATCCTGGACCGCGGTCGTGGCCAGCTGCGCCGCCTCGTTGTCGGCCAGCACCCCGCGGTTGTAGGCGCCGAAGTGGTCCGTCCGGACGTCGTAGAAGCCGACCACGAACTGCTGGTGGCTGCTCAGGTCGTTGATGAGCTGGTCCATGGCGGCGTCGTAACCGTTGCTGCCGGAGGCCGCGACCACGATGTAGATGGGCTCGCTGCCGATCTGCTGCTCGAGCTGATCCTGCTGGCTCACCGACAGCGCGCTGCGGGCGTCGCTGGCCACGCAGACGGAATGGCTGGCCAGGCAGCTGTCCAGCGTATCCGCGCCACCCGAAACAGTCGCGGCGCCCGCGGCCGTCACCGACAGCCCGGCCACGGTCAGCACATGGCCGCAGCCCTGTCGCCAGGACCGTAAGGATTCTTCGCACGGTTCCTCTTCCCCGTAGGACCGTCAGGCTACTCAGTCCCCTGTCGCCCGCGATCGCCTTCCAGTTCCCGCAGGTACCGCTCCACCAGCTCCCGCGTCTGCGCGTGGCCGAGCGACACTCCCAGCATCTGCTCCATCACCAGCACCCGGGACACGCTGGTCAGCAGGACGGCCAGCACCTCGGGCGGGTAGGCCTGCGCCGCCGCCCCGTACCGCTGCAGGATGGCGGGCAGTGCTTCCAGCTGTTCGGCCCGCAGCAGTTCGGCGTACCGGGCGATCTCGGCCTTGAACGCCTCGTTCCGGTTGGCCAGGCCGATGAACTCCATCGTGATCCTGGTGCCGGCCGGGTCGGTGCTGAACTCCCACAGCGCCCACAGCGGCTGGCTGGAGGCCAGCGCCAGGGCCTGCCGTTCGCGCCCTTCCTCGGCTCGTTGCCGGAACAAGGCCAGGAACAGGTCGTCCATGGTCCGGAAGTAGTAGTGCACCAGCTGGTACTTCAGCCCGGCCTGGGCGGCCACGCGGCGGGCGGTGACCGTGGCGTAGCCCTCGGCCAGCATGAGCTGCTCGGCCGCGTCCAGCAGCACCTGACGGTTCTTCGCCTCCGGCGAGCCGAGCCTGCGCTCCGAAGCCACGTCACCACCTCCCCGTCCGCCCAGCGTAGCCCGGGGTCCGAAAACCGCCCTTAATTAACAAACTCCCGCGAGGCCCGGCGTCCCAGCCCGGTCTCGAGCCGCACCACCACGGCCGGGGCTTCCATCGCCCCACGTCTGGACATCGCCGCTCGGTCACACGGACCGCGGGTCACGGCGGCACGGGTGATCGGCCGCCCGCCTCTACCGGACCCACATCTCGTCGAGCAGCGGTCCGACACTGGGGGACTGCTGGTAGTTCCCGATCCGGGCGGAGACGAATATGCGGCAGCGAAGCTGATGATCGGAACCCATGGCGCTTGGTCGGTGACGTTGCGATCCACCTGGGCCCACAGTGTCCGCGCGGTGGCGGGGTCCGTGAGCTGTGCCGCCTGCGCCTGGCTGGCTAGCTGGTCGGCGTGAGGGTCACAGAACCCGGCATAGTTGGTCGTGTTGGTGGGATCTTGGTCAAACGAGCGGCAGCTCAGGGCGGGGACGAAGATTCCTGATGCGGTGGGGAAGTCGGCGCCCCATCGCGCCACTCCGGCCTGGATCTTGCGGTGGGCGTTGGCGACCGCCTTAAAGAACGCCTCGCGGACACTGTGCGCTGGTGGGCCTGGTATCCGAGGTCTTTGAGCAGCTGGACGAGGTAGGAGGTCACAACGTTTCAAACTTCTCCGTAGTACCGCGAAGGTCCACACGGTTACCGGCACGTTCGCGGTGTGAGACTCCTGGACCAGCTGCCGGGCTTTGGCCATGTCCGGGCCATGCCAGCTGCCGTCTTCGGTGCCCAGTGGTGTAGGGGCAGTAAGGCTGGTGACCGGGAAAGTCGGCTGGGAGTAGCTGGCAGGTCACCGCGGCCTGGCCCGGGGCGCGGTGGAGGAGCTGGAGGATCCGGCCGCGATCGATGGCGTAGTTGACCGCCTGGCGGGCCTTGAGGCTGGTAAACGGCGGCTGGCGGGTATTGAGAAACATATACGTCGTCCAGGACTTGAGGCCCGCGTGCACGCGGGCCGGGTACCGGGTCGCGAGAGACTGGCCGTTGTCGCCGACCGGGGTCAAATCGGCCCGGCCGGCGATAACCGCCGATTCTTCCTTGCTCTGGCTGGCCACTTGGTCGTAGCGGATGACCGACGGGTAACCGGCTGGCTGCGCAGCGAACGACCACTGGCGGAAGTATGGGTTCCGCGCCAGGGTGAAGGATACGTTCGGCCGGTATTGGGAGATCATGTACGGGCCGGTTCCGGGCAGGAACGGCGCCCGGTCCATGGCATGGTCCGGGGCGCCGGGCGGAGCCTGGCACGGCCAGTATCAGCGCGAGTTTGTACAGGAAATCGGGGTCGGCGTGGTCCAGGTGAAAGGTGACCGTGCCGGCCGTGTCGTTGGTGATTATCCCGGCCGACAGGTCGCACCGCCGCGGGACCTGGTGGCACGCTTGACCGCCGAGGATTCCTTCGTAGTAAGGGGGATATTCGCCGAAGCTGAGCTGGCGCATGATGCCGCGGCGGAAGTCGGATGCCCGGACGAGCACGCCGTTCGAGTAGCGGATTCCGCGGCGGAGCGTGAACGTGTACACCGTGCCACCGCCTGCCGGGCGCGGCAGCGTTCTGGCCAGGTCGGGTACCAGCGTGAGACTGGCCGCGCCGCCGGATCGGCGCAGAGCGACCAGGCCGTCGTAGACGGTACTGAGCGCCGGACTCTGATACATCGTCGAATCCGTTCATCGGTTCGCGCTCAGGCAGCCGATCATTCGCTACGGTCAGGGTGCCGCCGCGGTGGCTGGCCGCCGCGAATGGCCGCGCTGCGACCCACACGCCGGACGGCGTGGCGGCCAGGCCCTGCGGCGAGCTGCCGACGAAGACGGACCTGGTGACCTGGCCGGATCGCGGGTCGATGCGGTCGAGCGTCGCATTGAACTCATCGCTGACCCATAGTGCGCCCCTGGCGGCGACGATGCCGCTCGGTCCGTCACCGACACCGACGGTGCGGGTCACTGAATCTGTGGCCGGGTCGATCTTCGAGACGGTGAGATCCAGCGAGTTGGCGACCCACACGGCTGCCGGGGTGATGGCGATCCCGGCAGGCCCGGAACCGACGGACACCGGGCCGCCCGGCTGGCCCGTGGCCGGGTCGATCCGGGTCACGGTGCCGTCCTCACCATTGGCGACCCAGACGGCATCCGGCCCGACCGCGATCCCGTCTGGATGCCCGCCGACCTGGGATTTTCCCGTTACCTTACCGGTCGCGGGATTTATCCGGTTCACGGTGTCGTCGCCTTCGTTGGCCACCCACACGCCGCTTGGCCCGCTGGCGATGGCGACGGGCACGTTGCCCACCGAAGTCGTCCCGACGACGCGGTCGGCGGCGGCGTTGATCCGGGACACGGTTCCGTCACCGCTGTTGGTGACCCACACGTTGTCACCGGTGACGGTCACCGCGGTCGGCGCGGAGCCGACCGGGATCTGCTCGATCACGGCATGGGTCTCCGGATTGATCCGGGACACCGCGCCCTCGGTGCCGTCCACGGCCCAAATTGAGCCGTCGCCGTAGGCCAGGCCAGCCGGGCTGCCCACACTCACCGCGGCCCCGACCCGCCCCCCACCGGCGTCGATCAGCCCCACCGTATTGCCGGGCAGGCCCGGCGGTACGCCGGCCCATGGCCGGGTCACCGTGACGATGGCGGCCGCGGTGACGGCGAGCGCCAAGCCAGCCACCAGCACGCGGCGAGCTGGCCCCGATCCCCAGCCCAGCACGCGGCTGGCCGCAGCCGGCCGGGAGTCACGGACTTCCGCTCCCCGGCCCGGGGCTGGGGAGTGCGCGTGGGCGAGGTGATCGTCGGCCGCTGTCTCGCGGTGCTGGTTCCAGTCCAGCGCCGGGTCGTGGGCCAGGACCGCCTGGTGCAGGCGCTGCAGTGCTTCCCCGGGGTCGATGCCGAGCTCAGCGGCGAGCAGGTCGCGGGCGCGCCGGTAGGCGGCAAGCGCCTCGGCCTGCCGGCCGCAGCGATACAGCGCCAGCATGAGCTGGCCGTGCAGCCGCTCCCGCAGCGGATGGCTTGCGGCCAGGTGCTCCAGCTCGCCGGTGAGCGCGTCGTGCCGGCCCAGCGCCAGGTCCGCGTCGATCCGGGCCTCCAGCGCCGCCAGGCGGAGCTCGTCCAGGCGGGCTGCCTCGGGCCGGATGAACGCGTAGTCGGCCAGGTCGGCCAGCACGCCGCTGCGCCACAGCGCCAGCGCCTGCCGCAGCATCTCAGCCGCTTCGGCGTACCGGCCCGCATCCAGCGCGGCCCGCCCGGCCGTGAACCCGTCCTGGAACCTCGCCGCGTCCAGCTGCTCACGGTTCACCGACAGCAGGTAACCGTGGCCCCTGGTGACCAGGACACCGCCGTCGGCACCCCGCGCCCGGTCCGGTTCCAGCGCCCGGCGCAGGTGAAACACGTAGGTCTGCACGGTGGTTGCCCACCCCGCGGGTGGGTCCCCGCCCCAGATGTCCTCGGCCAGCCGGTCCATCGATACGACCTGGTTTGCCTCGAGAAGCAGCAGCGCGAGCACGGCCCGCTGCCGCGGGCCGCCCAGCGGCACCATACGCCCGGACCTGGAGACCTCCAGCGGTCCGAGGATGCCGAACGTCGCGGATCCGGTCTCGCCAGCTAATCCGTCAGCCATCCCCCCACCCGCCCAGTTCCCTCCGGCCGCTAAGGCCAGCGGTTTCAGACCATTCCACCACCAGCTCGGTGAAGGCGCCACCGCTGTTCCCAGCCACCGTCCAAGCGGAATCCAAGGCAATTCCACTCCCTCAGCGCTGTCCTGCTAGGTGAGCGCACGTACTGGCCCGACAGCCAGCTGCGCCAGCTCTTCTCCTGACCCACCACGCCCCCAGGGAGGCGCCATGAACCACGTTCGTCGTATCTTCTTTGCCGCTGTGGCCACGCTGGCCACTGCGGTGCTGGCCTTGACGGCCAGCCCCGCCGCTTTTGCCATGCGGGTGCCACCGGGCGGTGATTCCGGCACTATCGCTCCGCCACCTTCGCCCGTACGTGTCATCAACGAGGGCGGCATGCCCGGCTGGCAGATCACCCTGATCGCGCTCGCCGCCGCGCTGGTTGCTGCCGCCGTGGCTGTGCTGCTGGACCGCGCCCGGACCGCACGCAAAATCCATGCCGCCACCGTTTGAACCCTCCACCACACCGCGGCCGGGCCGCGCGGCCGGGACCGGCTGCGCGGCCCGGCCAGGACTCCGCTAGCGTGGCCACTGGTTCAACGGCTCCGTAGAGTCGCTGACCTGGGACAAGCGCACGAGCGTAGCCGTTCTTGGAGCGGCCAGTCGGAAGCAGAACGCGACTTCGCTGCCAGCGCGGAAGGCAGGACCCGATTAGTTTGAGATGGGTCCGGCGTGGAAGATGGAAAAGATCGGATCGGCCCCGCTAGGACGCTTGGGAGAACACGGCCTGTCTATGCGGCGTCGGGTGCCCTGGGGACATCGCGTGCCCTAGAGCTAGAGAGGAGCTGGTTATGGGCGTGGTCAAGAAGGCTAAGCGTGACGCTAAAGCGGTCAAGCATAAGGGCAAGAAAGATGCTGGGAAGGTCAAGCACAAGGGCAAGAAGGCCAAAAAGGCCGCGAAGCATTAAGCAAAGGGAAGACTCCTCCACGCCGGGCCGATCACCCAGGGCTGACGGGGTAGTAGCCGAGACCGAGCTGGTCGAACAAGAAGGCGTACCAGTCGGTGGTCTCGTCGATGGCCTGGTCGAGCGACCCGGCCAGGTGGCCCCCGGACGCCAGTCTCAGCAGCACCGGCCGGTCGGAGGAGGTCGCCGCCTGCAGCCGGGCCGTCATCTTCTTGGCGTGCCAGGCGTCGACCCGGGTGTCGTTCTCGCCCGCGGTCAGCAGCACGGCCGGGTAGGCCGTCCCGTCCACGACGTGGTGGTAGGGCGAGTAGGCCAGCAGCACCGCGAACAGGTCCGGATCCTCCACGGTGCCGAACTCGGTCGTGTTGAACCGCCCGTTGGTGGTGGTCTCGGACCGCAACGAGTCCAGCACCGGGACCGCGGCCACCACCGCGCGGGCGATGTCCGGGCGCTGCGTGAGCACGGCCCCCATCAGCAGGCCTCCGTTGGAACCGCCCACGATGGCCAGCCGGTCGCGGCGGGTGATCCCGCTGCGCAGCGAGGTGGTCGGCGCAGGCGATGAAGTCGTCGAAGCAGTTCTGCTTGGTGGCCAGCCCGCCGGCGTGATGCCATTCCTCGCCGTACTCGCCGCCGCCGCGGATGTTGGCCACCACCCAGACCCCGCCCTGCTCCAGCCACAGCAGCCGCTCGGGATCGAAGCGCGGCACCTGCGAGAGGCCGTAACCGCCGTACGCGGTCAGCAGCGCCGGCGCGGTCCCGTCCCGGGGCGTGCCGGGGGCGGCGATCACGTTGAGCGGGATACGGGTGCCGTCCTTGGACGTCGCGAACTCGCGTGTCACCTCGTACCCGGACAGGTCGACGGGCGTGGTCGTCCTCAGCGCGGTGGGCCGGGGCGCCTGGCCGCGGGCCGCCACCCACCAGGCCGCGGGCTCGGTGAAGGACTCGCGCGACCAGGCGATCAGATCCGGGCCCAGCCGCGAAAGGCCATCGCGGTACGACGACACCGAGCTCAGCGGCGGGATCGGCACCGGGGGAAGCGCCCTGCCCCGGGTGTCGAAGGCGCGCACCTGCTGCGGCCCGCCGTCCATGTCCACGACCCAGACGGTGTCGTCGGTCACCGCCAGGTCGTCGATGACCGTGTTCCCGGCCGGCACGATCTCCTCGGCCCCGGCGACCGTGGTGCCTTGGCTCAGCGGCAGGCGGAGCACCTTGCCGTGCGGGGCGTCCCGGACCGACAGCAGGTACAGGGCGTCCGGGCCGAGCACGGCGTAGACGCACTTGTCCGGGACATCGGCCACCGGCCACCACGAGCCGTCGGCGCCCTGCCCCCGGACGAAGATCTGCCACTCGCCTCCGTCGCCCCGCTGCACCCGGTCCATCACCCAGCGGCCGTCGGGCGAGGCGGACAGGAAGTTCTCCGCGATCTGCTCGTCGGCGAAGGGGCCGCGCCAGGTCCACGCGGTCCGGCCGGTCATCGAGTTCGCGCAGCCAGACCTGCTGCCGGAAGCCCGCGGGGTCGGCGCAGCGGGTGTACCAGAACCCGGAGCCGTCGTGGCGCCAGGCCACCGATCCGCCCATCAGGTTCACGTGCGCGATCGGCTCGCCCATGACCTCCCCGCTGGCCACGTCGAAGATGTGCAGCGACCCGTCCTCGGTGCCGTGCTCCGACAGCGAGACCGCGACCCGCTGGCCATCCGGGGACGGCACGAAGAAGTCGATGGCGGTCTCACCCGACGGGTCGATGACGTCTGGATCCACCACCACCCGCTCGGTACCGGGATCGTCCAGGTCGGTCAGCGCGACCAGGAACGGCTGCTGCCGTGGTGTCTGTACCTTCAGCGCGAAGAAGGTGCTCCCACCGGACCGCAGCTGCTTGTACGCCGTCCGCTCGGACTTCAGCAGCCCGCTGACCCGGGTCCGCAGCGCCTCTCGCCAGCCGATCTCGCCGAAGTAGGTCTGGCTGCGGTGCTGCTGGGCCTTGGTCCAGGCCATGGTCTCCTCCGCCGCGGCGTCCTCCAGCCAGCGGTAATCCTCGGTGACCTCGACGCCGTGAAAGCGGTCGGTCACCGGGATCTGCGGAGCTGGCACCACCGGGAGCTCGGTCATGGGATCCAGTCAACAACCGGGGCCCGCGCGGAACAACTGAGTATTACGCGAGGCACAACTATGTACTAGTAGCCCCGCTGCTGGATCGAACGGGCCTCCCGCTCCAGGTCTTCCCGGAAGGCCGGGTGGGCGATGGCCACCAGGCGGCGGGCTCGCTCGGCCAGCGACCGCCCCTTCAGCTCGGCCGCGCCGAACTCGGTCACGATCACGTCCACCTCGGTCCGCGCCGTGGTGACCGGGCCGGACAGCCGGGCCGTGATCCGGCTGATCGTGCCGCCCCGGGCCGTGGCGGGCAGCGCGATGATGGCGTGGCCGCCGGGGGAGCGGGCCCCGGCCCGGACGAAGTCGACCTGGCCTCCGGTGCCGCCCAGGTAGGACGGGCCGCTCTGCTCGGCGTTGACCTGGCCGCTGAGGTCGACCTCCAGCGCCGAGTTGATCGTCACCAGCCGGTCCAGCCGGGCCAGCACAGCCGGGTCGCTGGTGTAGCCGCCGTCGCGCAGCGCCAGGGCGTTGTTCCGGTGCGCGAAGCCGAACAGCCGCCGGGTGCCGATCAGCAGTCCCGTGACCGACACGCCCCGGTCGATCGGCTTGCGTGCGTTGGTCACCGCGCCCGACTCGACCAGGTCGACCAGGCCGTCGCCGAGCATGCCCGAGTGCACGCCGAGGTCGCGGCGGTCGCGCAGCCGCCGGGTGATCGCCTCCGGCACGGCGCCGATCCCGATCTGCAGCACCGACCCGTCCTCGACGTAGGCCGCCGCGTGCCGGGCGATGTCCTCGTCCACCGGACCCGGTGGCGCGGCCGGCACCTCCACCGGCGGACGCGAGACCGGCACCGCCACGTCGATCTCCGCGCCGGGCAGCAGCTCCCCGTAGGTGAACGGCACCTGATCGTTGACCTCGGCCACCACCACCCGGGCCGTCCGCACCGCGGCCCGCACGTAGTCGCCGGCCAGCCCGAGGCTGTGGTGGCCGGTCGTCGTCGGCCGGGCTGACCTGGATGAAGGCCACGTCGCAGCCGATCGCCCCGGCCTCGATCAGCGGCCCGATCTGGCCGATGTGGCACGGGATGACGGCCAGCTGGTGCGCCTGGGCCATGGTCCGCAGGGCCCCGATCGCGCCCAGGCTCGACAGCGCGAAGCTGGCCGCGGTGGCCGGGGTGAACCGGCCGGAGAAGCTGGTCGCGGTGAACAACGACAGGCCGCCGATACCGGGCCCCTGCTCGGTCAGCGTCTCGATCAGGGTGCCGGGCTCGGCGCTGGCGTGCCCGCTGACGATGCGGTCCCCGGGCCGCAGCACCCGGCCGAGGTCCAGATCGGCCGCCGCCACGATCGCGGTCACGCGCCCCCCAGGTCGAAGATCACCACGTCAGTACCTCCCGCACCCAGCGTTTCACGCCACCCGCCACCCAGCCCCGCCAATCCAGCTCGCAACCCGGCCCCGCCCGGCCCGGCTTCCCGGCTGGGCGTCGCCTCCCGTCGTACGATTTGCCCGGAGGCGATGTCGATGACGACCAGCTGGCGCCCAGCCGAGCTTGATCGACCCACGGAGGACGATCCCGCCTACCCCCGGAGCGGAGCCTCGCTGCGCGCGGCGCTCGAAAACGTAGCGCTGCCGGACGACGAGTTCAGCCGCCACATCGCCACCGCCATCGCCCTGCTCCACTCCGGCTTCCTGGGCCGGCCTTCCCCTCGCTAGCGGCTGGACCAGCGGCTGGACTAGAGGCTGGCGAAGAACTCCCGCAGGTCGTCCGCGACCAGGCCGGGGTGGGTGGTGTAGGCGAAGTGCCCGCCCTCGGCGAACTCGGTGTAGCGGACGATGTGGTTGGCCCGTTCCGCGCAGGCCCGGATGGTCCGGTAGTCCTGCGGGAACACTGCCACCGCCGTCGGCACCTGGTTGGGCTCGTCCCGGTAGCCCGCGCCGCTGCGCGCGTCCTCGTAGTAGCTCCGGGCGCTGGAGACCCCGGTCCGGGTGAACCAGTAGATGCTGGCGTGGGTCAGGTAGTTATCCACGTCCAGGTAGGCGGCGTAGTCACCCCAGCCGGTCCAGATCTCGGCGTTCCAGGCCAGGATGGCGACGGGGGAGTCGGTCAGCCCGTAACCCAGCGTCTGCGGGCGGGTCCGCTGGATGGCCTGATAACCGGCTTTGCTCTGGAAATCGGACGTCGAGCTGGCCAGGCTCTCCCGGTCCGCGGCGGTCATCCGGCGGGCCTCCTCCGGGTCGCCGGACGGGAACGCGAAGATCTGCAGCAGGTGCAGGCCGATCAGGCCGTCCGGCGCCAGGATGCCCAGCTCGCGGCCGACCAGCGCACCGATGTCGCCGCCCGCCATCCCCCATTGCTCGTACCCCAGCCGCTTCATCAGGGTGGCGAAGGCCCGGGCCATCCGGGCGCTGTCCCAGCCCGGCTCGGTGACCGGAACGGAGAACCCGTAGCCCGGCAGCGACGGCACCACCACGTCGAACGCGATCGACGGATCGGCGCCGTGGGCTCGCGGGTCGGTCAGCGGCCCGATCAGGCCGAGGAACTCGACCACCGAACCGGGCCAGCCGTGCAGGAGCAGCAGCGGCCGCGCCCCCGGCTCGGGCGAGCGGACGTGCAGGAAGTGGATAGGTTGCCCGTCGATGACCGTGGTGAACTGCGGGATCTCGTTCAGCTCGGCCTCGTGCGCGCGCCAGTCGTAGCCGCTGCGCCAGCGCTCGGCCAGCCGCTGGACCACCGCCAGCGGCATGCCGTAGCTGGTGCCGGCCCCGGTCACCTCACCCGGCCAGCGGGTCGCGGCCAGCCGCGCCGACAGCTCGTCCAGTTCGGCTTGCGGGACGTCGATGCGGAACGGCTTGATGCTCTTCGAAGTAGTCGTGCTCTGCGAAGTCGTCATACTTCGACGCTAGAGGCGCATTGCGGCCAGTTCCCGTCCTCAATTGGCGGAGCGGACGGCGGTACTCACCACCGTGGTGTACCCCATGGTGAACTGGCCGCCGATTGCGTCGATCACGGCGCCGATCCCGGCCAGGAGTTCCCCCATCGTGCTGGCCGGCAGCCGGTTGCTGCCGCCGAAGGTCGGCACCGCGTCCAGCCATTCGTCCCGGCTATACCGGCGCTCCCAGTCGAAGCGCCATTGTTCAATATTTTTAATGAAGGCCCCGGTCTCCCGGATCCCGCTCGCCGCCCGGTCACCCAGCCGCGCGTATCCGTCCGGCCCGGGCAGACCCTGCATCGGCGCGTCCGGCACCACCCGGGCCATGACCGCAGCCATGGCTTCGCCCAGGCCAGGTGGGGGCCGGAAACTGTTCCAGAACACGGCCAGCCGCCCCCCGGGCCGCAGCGCCTGCGCCGCCCGCCGGGCCCCGGCCACCGGGTCGACCCAGTGCCAGGCCTGCCCGGCCACCACCGCGTCGAATTGGCGGCCCGCCGGGTCCCAGTCCTCGATCCGGGCCACCTCGACCTCGAGCCCGCGCTGCCGGGCCCGGGCCGCCATCCGCTCGTCCGGATCGATTCCGAGTACCTGGGCCCCCGCCGCCTGGAACAGCCGGGCCACGATGCCGGTCCCGCAGCCCACGTCGAGCACGCGCGGCCCGGGGCTGGTGGCCAGGATCTGGTCCACCATGGCCCGCGGGTAGCTGGGCCGGGCCCGGTCGTACCGCCCGGCGTTGGCGCCGAACCCCTCCGCCACCTGGCGGAACTGGTCCGAGTCCGGCCTGAGCCACTCCGGCCCTGGCGCTGGCTGCTCCGGCCCTGATCCCGATAGAGTGGGCATGCGCCCACCCTAAGTGGGCGCTCGCCCACTCGTCAACGGCTTAGCGGCGTCAGCTCAGCAAAGACAGGAGCCGCCGTGCCCACCGGAGTCGCCCTCGCAAGACCCGCGGGAACAGCTGTTCACCGCGGCCGAGCGCATCCTGCTGCGCGACGGCCCGCAGGCGCTGACCAGCCGCGCGGTCACCACCGAGGCGGGCTGCGCCAAGGGCGTACTGCACCGGCACTTCGCCGACTTCGACGATTTCCTGGCCGAGCTGGTGCGGGACCGCATCACCCGGCTGGAGGCCCAGCGGCGGGCCCTGCTCGACGCGGCCGGCGCCGGCACCGTACTCGACAACCTGACCGCGGCGTTGACCGACCTGTTCGGCTCGGTCGCGGTGGCCATCGTCGCCCTCATCACCTTCCGCGATGACCTGCGGGCCCGGCTCCGGTCGACCACGCCCACCGGCTTCCCGCTGCTGACCGAGGCGGCGGCCATGCTCGCGGCCTACCTCGCCGCCGAACGTGACCTGGGCCGCCTGGCCTGGGACGCGGACGTCGCCACCCTCGCCCCCACCCTGCTGGGCGCCTGCCACCTGCTGTTCGCGGGCCGCGACACCACCCCGCCCGCGCCCGCCACCGTCCACCGGACGGTGGCCACGGTCCTGGCCAGCGTCGTCCAGGAGCCGCGCCGTGGCGTCCGGGAGCCGCGCCGTAAAGAGAATACCCCGCGGCCCGCCGGCCGAGTAGCGTTCAGGCCCGTGCGGATTCTTGTGCTGGGCGGGACCTCGTTCGTCGGCCGGGCCATCGTCGACGACGCGCTGCGGACCGGCTTCGACGTGACCCTGTTCAGCCGGGGCCAGACCGGGACCGGGCTGTTCCCCGGCCTGCCCCGGCTCATCGGTGACCGCGACACCGGCGACTACGCGGCCCTGCACGACGGCCGCTGGGACGCGGTGGTCGACGTCAGCGGCTACGTGCCCCGCCACGTCGGCCAGGCCATGGAGGCCCTCGGCGATCGGGCCGGGCGGTACCTGTTCATCTCCAGCCACGCCGTCTACCAGACCGAAGGCGTCGGCCCGGGTTCCACCGAGGACACTCCGCGCCGTCCGCCGGTGCGGGACACCGAAGAGCTCAACGGCGAGACCTATGGCCGGCTCAAGGTCGCCTGCGAAGACGACGTCACCGCCCGCTACGGCGACCGGGCCACGATCGTCCGCCCGGGCAAGGTGGCCGGCCCGCACGACAACCAGGACGGCCTGACCTACTGGGTCCGCCGGGCGGGGCGCGGCGGCCGCGTCGCCCTCCCGGCCGACCCGGATCAGCCCATCCAGGTCATCGACTCCCGCGACCTGGCCCGCCTGGTGGTCCAGCTGCTGGCCGACGACCGCCCCGGCCCCTTCCACGCCGTCGGCCCGGCCGACCCGACCACGTTGGCCGGCCTCATCCGCACCTGCGCCCGGGCGGCCGGCACCGAAGTCGAGCTCGTCCCCGTCCCGCCTCACCTGGCGCCCCCCATGTTCCCCCTGGTCCGCACCGACTGGCCCGCCCAGCAACGCAGCCCGGCCCGCGCCCGCGCGGCCGGCCTGCCCGCCACCCCCCTGCTCACCACCGCGGCCGACGTCCTGGCCTGGGACCGCGCCCGCGGCGAACCCCCGCTCGACCGCGGCTTCACCCCCGCCCAGGAGCAAGCCGTCCTGGCCGGCCATAGGATCGCGGAAGTAATACCCGACCGGAGGTAACTGCATGCCCGCCCCAGACCTGAGCAACAACCATCGCGACACGCTGAAGAAGATCTTCGCCCACCCGGTGAGCCACAACGTCGAGTGGCAGGACGTCATCGGACTGCTGGGCGCGGTCGGCGACATCGAGGAGCGGCACGGCAACCTGGCCGTGACCCTGGGCGGCGAGACCGAGGTGCTGCACCGGCACGGGAGCGAGAAGGACCTGGACGCCGACGCCGTGATGAGCCTGCGCAAGCTGCTGGCCAGCCACGGCATCGAGCCCGCCTGACCGTGCTGGCTAACCCGGCTGGCTAACCCGGCTGGGTGAGCCGGGCCGCTCAGCCGCTGGTCAGACATGTTTCACGGCCCGCTGGGTAGTGGCCGCCATCATGAAAATCCAGAATTTCCGCTGGCAGGACGGCTGGCCCTCCCGCGCGGTCGCCGCGGACCACCGCCTACAGCGTGGCCATCACCATCCGGCCCGAGATCTTGGCCAAGCCCTGCCGCCTGACCAACCCCGACGGCAGCGTGCCGCCCGCGGTGGCCGAGCTGACCCGTTCCATCGGCACCCGTGACGCGGCCATGGCCGCCGCCCTGGCCGTCGCGCCGGCCGGTTACCCGATGAACGTGCTGACCGCGGCCCGGGTCCTGTCCGACGGCGCCGACGCGGCCTGGTTCGCCCGCGTGGTCCCGCCCGGGCAGCGGGCCAAGGTCGCCGGGGTCGCGGCGGGCTGGGCCGCGCTGGAACTGCTGGCCGCCGTGGCCGGTCACCGCCGCAATCGATGACTTTTAACGACGTCTGGCCCGTCCTGGCGTTCTCGGCCGTGGCCGTGGTGGTCTGGGCCGTGGCCGCGTTCGTGCTGGCCCACCTGCTGCACCGCAACAACATCGTCGACACGCTCTGGCCGCTGGGGTTCCTGCTGGTCGCCGCGGTCGCCTGCGCCGTCGCCGCCGGGCGGTCGGGTGACCCGCTGCGGCAGGGCCTGCTGCTCGGCCTGACCGCGATCTGGGCCCTGCGGCTCGGCTATTTCGTCGGCCGCCGCAGCGCCGGGAAAGGCGACGACCAGCGCTACGTCGACCTGCTGGCCAAGCACGACGGGCACCGGACCCTGACCGCGGTCCGGTACATCTTCGTTCCGCAGGCCATCGTGCTGTACCTGGTGTCGGGGACCCTGCAGGTGGGCATGGCCGAGCCCGGCCCGGTCTCGGTGATCGGCTGGCTCGGCGTCGCCGTCTGGCTGCTCGGCCTGACCTTCGAGGCCGTCGGGGACCATCAGATGAACCGGTTCCGCCGCGACCCGGCCCACCACGGCCAGGTCATCGACGAAGGACTGTGGCGCTGGACCCGGCACCCGAACTACTTCGGCGACGCCGCCGTGTGGACCGGCCTGTGGCTCATCACCGCCGAGCGCTGGCCCGGCGTGCTCACCGTGGTCAGCCCGGCCCTCATGACCTACCTGCTGGTGGCGGGCACCGGCAAACGGCTGCTGGAACGCTCCATGGCCAAGCGCCCCGGCTACGTCGAGTACGCCCGCCGCACCAGTGGCTTCTTCCCGGTGCCGCCCCGCCTGTACCGGGCCCTGGTCAGCCGGCGCGGCCAGCCGCGCCGACCATGGACTGATACTGCCACCTCCGCGGCTCACCGATTCCACTGCCTTCGGGCTGCCGTGTGCGTCCTGCGCCGCCCGCGTACCTGCCCTTGAGCCCCACTACCCATCCGAAGAGAGGAAGTCCAATGGCGGACGCGCATAACCATGACCCCTTCGAGGGTCTCCCCGATGCTCCGAGCCTCACCGTGACCAGCTCGGACATCACCCACGGCGACACCCTGCCCCAGCCCCAGGTGAGCGGGGTCATGGGGGCCGGTGGCCAGGATCACTCCCCCCAGCTCAGCTGGAGCGATGTCCCGGCCGGGACCAAGAGCTTCGCGGTCACCGTGTACGACCCGGACGCCCCGACCCGCAGCGGGTTCTGGCACTGGGCCGTGTTCAACATCCCGGCCTCGGTGACCGAGCTTCCCACCAACGCCGGTGAGCCTGGCAGCCTCAGCCTCCCCGCCGGTGCGTCCACCCTCCGCAACGACGCCAGCATGTCCCAGTACGTCGGGGCCGCGCCCCCGGCCGGCCACGGCCCGCACCACTACGAGTTCGTGGTGCACGCCCTCGACGTCGACCACCTGGACATCGATGCGTCCTCCACTCCTGCCTTCCTGATGTTCAACCTGCTCAGCCACACCCTGGCCCGCGGCGCGATCGTCGCCACCTACGAGCAGAACTAGCGGTGGCCGCCGAGCCGCCGCCGGCGAGCTGAGCGAACCCGGGCGGCCCTAGCGGGCTGGGGCCAGGCCCCGGGCCCGGCGCTGGCGGCTGGCCGGGACGGCGCTGGCGCTGGCGGTGGCGTTGGCTCTGGCGGCGGCCTGCACGACCACGGCCGGGACCGGGGCCACGGCTACCACCAGTCCCGCCGCCAACACCACGAACAGCGCCGCGGCCGGTCCCAGCCACTGGGTGTCCACCTGGGCCGCCAGCCCGATGGCGGCCACGCCGTCCCGGCTGGCCTCAGCCGGTGACCTGTCCGCGGCCGGGTTCAGGGACCAGACCATCCGGGACGTCGTCTGGGCCAGCGCGGGCGGCCGGGCGGCCCGGATCCGGCTGTCCAACGTCTTCGGGACCCGGCCGGTCACCTTCAGCCAGCTGGACATCGGCGTCTCGGCCGGCGGGGCGGCCGTCGCCGCGGGCACCAACCACCCGATCACGTTCGCCGGCCACGCCGCGGTCACGATCAAGCCGGGGGCCGAGGCGGTCAGCGACCCGGTCCGGCTCAACGTCCCGGCCGAAACGAACCTGGTGGTCAGCCTGTTCACGGCCGCCGCCACCGGCCCGGCCACCTACCACGCCGACGCGCAGCAGGACAACTACCTGGCCGCGGGCAACCATGCCGGCCGCGACTCGGCCAGCCCCTTCACCACCACCAACGGGGCCTGGTTCTTCCTCGACGACGTCGACGTCCGGGCCGCCACCAGCGGCGCGGTGGTGGCGCTGGGCGACTCCATCACCGACGGCTACCAGTCCACCGTCGGGGCCAACGCCCGCTGGCCCAACGACCTGGCCCGGCGGTTCCGGGCCGCGGGCCAGGCCCGGCCCGTGGTCGACGAGGGCATCACCGGCAACCGGCTGCTGAACGGTTCGGCCTGCTCGGGCCAGAGCGCGCTGACCCGTTTCAACCGCGACGTGGCCGGGCGCACCGGGGCCCGCTACGTCATCCTGCTGGAGGGCATCAACGACATCGGCGACAGCCGGGACCCCGATACCGGCTGTACCGCGCCCAACACCAACGTGTCGGCCGCGCAGATCATCGCCGGTTACCAGCGCATCATCACGGCCGCCCACGCCGCAGGCCTGACGATCTTCGGCGCGACGATGACCCCGTTCCAGGGTTCGGACTACTACTCCGCCGCAGGCGAGAAGAAACGCGAGACGGTCAACCACTGGATCCGCACCAGCGGTGCCTTCGACGGCGTCATCGACTTCGACCGGGCCGTCCGCGACCCGGCCGCCCCGCTGGAGCTGGCCCCCGCCTACGACAGCGGCGACCACCTGCACCCCAACGACGCCGGCTACCAGGCCATGGCCAACAAGATCAACCTCACCATGTTCAAGGAATAACCGCCCCAGCCCCTTCCGCCTACGCCACCCCACTCGCCAGCGGTCACCCCGCCGCGCGGGCCGCCCGAAATTCACTTTTCCACCTACTACGGGTCGTAGTAATTTGACCTGGGGCGACACACGGGCGGCGAGGTGAACGGATGACTGCGGAACAGCTGACCGCGATCGTGGCGGGCGGCGGGATCGCCGGGCTGGCCTCGGCCGTGGCCCTGGACCAGGCGGGCTGGCGGGTCACCGTGCTGGAACGGGCGGCCGCTTTCGGCGAGGTTGGCGCGGGCCTGGCCCTGACCGCGAACGGGATGGCCGCGGTGGACGCCCTCGACCTGGGCGATGCGGTCCGGGCCGCCGGGTACCGGACGGCCAGCGCCGGTTTCCAGGACCCGGCCGGCCGCTGGCTCATCCGGCTGCCCGCCGAGCGCCCCGGCCGGGACGCGGTCACCACGATCTGGGGCCAGCACCGCCAGCGCCTGCACGCGGTCCTGCGCCAGGCGGCCACGGCGGCCGGGGCCGAGCTGATCACCGGGGCCGAGGTGACCGCCGTCCGGCCCGGCGTACCCGACGGTGACCGGGCCGAGGTCAGCTGGCGGTCCGGCGACCAGACCCGCACCGCCCGGGCCGACCTGGTGGTAGCGGCCGACGGGGTACGGAGCACGGTCCGGGCCCAGCTCTTCCCCGAGGTTCAGCCGCACTACAGCGGCAGCACCAGCTGGCGCGCGGTCGTCCCCGACAAAGCCGCCCGGCAGGCACCGCCGCCGCCCCCGGCACCGTCACCGCCGCCGACCGCCGTTTCGTCGCGGCCTGGGGACCGGAGGCCGAGTTCGGCGCGCTCGGGCTGAGCGACCACGAGACCTACTGGTACGGCTACATCCGCCATCCCGCGGGCGCGGTGTTCCCGGACGAGCTGGCCGCGGCCCGGGACCGCTTCGCGGGCTGGGCGCCGTGGGTCCGGGACCTGCTGGCCGCCACCCCGGCCGACCGCCTGATCCGCAACGACGTCTACCACCTGCCCCAGGGCCCGCCCGCCTACGTGACCGGCCGCGTGGTCCTGATCGGGGACGCCGCGCACGCCTGCCTGCCGACCGTGGGCCAGGGCGCGGCCATGGCCCTGGAGGACGCCGTGTGTACCGGCCGCCTGATCGCGGCGCCGGTCCGGGCCGGTGGCGCGCTGGCGCCCGCGCTGGCCGCCTTCGACCAGGCCCGCCGTCCCCGCGGCCGCCAGATCGTCCGGTCCGCCATGACCATCGCCCGGTTCGGCGCCGATCTCGGCCCCGGCTGGCGTCAGCGCGCCCGCAACACCGCCCTGCGCCTGCTCCCGGCCGGTCTGCTGGTCCGCGGCGGCTCGTCCATCACCCGCTGGACCCCGCCCTGACTGCGGCCGAATTGCCGCAGGCCGGCGCGTTTTCCTGGCCCGGTGCGGTCTGAGCCGGTCCGCGGGCCAGGAGATCCGGGGCATACTGGACTCGCGGCAGCGGCTTTCCGATAACCCCCCATCGTGGAAGCCGCTGCCGTCTTGCTCCGGTCCATCCGTCATGCTGTCGGGTAGCCATGACAGATCGATCCCGAGGAGCCATCCATGGAGACGTGGGACGCCATCCGGTCCCGGCGGAACGTCCGTGACTACCGGCCGGACCCGATTCCCGATGCGGATCTGCTGCGCATCGCCGAGGCGGGCTGGCGCGCTCCGTCGGCGTCGAACCGGCAGCACTGGGACTTCGTCATCGTCACCGACCACGAGCAGCTGGCCGAGCTGTCGCAGGTCTGGCAGGGAGCCCGGCACATCGCCCAGGCGCCGGCCGCCATCGTGCTGGTCGTACCCGAGCCCGAAGACGACCGGACGAAGATCGTCGACCAGTACGACCTCGGCCAGGCCACCTACGCCATGATGATCACCGCAGCTGACCTTGGCATCGGCACCGGTCACTCCTCCGTCGGTGACCAGGACCGGGCCCGCGCGATCCTCGGCATCCCCGAGGGCTACGTCGTCTCGTTCATGCTCGGCGTCGGCTATCCGGCCGATCGCCCGCTGCGCCCGATCGAGAAGCTGAACCGGCGCCCCTTCGGCGAGGTCGTCCGCCGCGGGAACTGGGCCACCCCCGCCTGACCGAACGAGCCCGATGGCGCCATGGGCACACCATCGTGTGCCCAATGGCGCCATCGGGGCAGGGCCAGAAACGGAGGTTCGGGTGAAAATCTTCCTGTCCAGCGACATGGAGGGCACGGCCGGGGTCGTCGACTGGGAGCAGTGCCGGGGCGACGGGCTGGAGGCGGTCGCGGGCCGTCGGCTGCTGCTGGCCGAGGTCAACGCGGCCATCGAGGGCGCCGTGGCTGGCGGGGCCACCGAGGTCGTGGTCAACGACTCCCACTCGACCATGCGCAACCTGCCGCCGGAGGCGCTGGCCGCCCAGGCCTCCTACATCTCCGGCAGCTTCAAGCCGCTGTACATGATGCAGGGCCTGGACGACAGCTTCGACGCGGTCCTGTTCGTGTCGTACCACGGCTCGGTCGGGGCCCCGTCCGGGCTGTCGCACACGTATAACCCGCGGGCCGTGGTCGAGGCCCGGCTGGACGGGGTGGTGACCGGCGAGGCCGGCATCAATGCGCTGGTGGCCGCGCACTACGGCGTGCCGGTAGTGCTGGTCACCGGGGATCGCTGCGCCTGCCAGGAGACCGCCGTCCTCATCCCGGACGTGCACACGGCCGTGGTCAAGGAGCCGGTCAGCCGGGCCGCCGCGCACAGCCTGCACCCGGACCGGGCCTGCGCGCTGATCCGGGAAACCGCCGAGCGGGCGGTCCAGGGCGCGGCCACCGCGGCCCCGCCCCCGCTGGGCCAGGCCGTGCTGGACGTCTCGGTCCGCACCACCGACATCGCCGAGGCGGCCACCTGGGTCCGCGGGGTGGAACGCACCGGGCCCCGGGAGCTGCGCTTCACCGGCGACGACCCGCTGGCCATCTACCGCTCGTTCTGCGCCGCGATCCTGCTGACCCGCAACGTGGCCGAGATCGTCTGACCGGGTTCAGCGCCCGCGCACCGCTGCGCCGGCCGGGGCCCAGAACCGGAGCTTGCCGTGCCGGATGTCCTCCAGCACCCCGCCGTTGGCCTCGATGACCTTGCGCGAGCCGGTGTTGTCCTCGTTGCAGGTGATCAGCACGGGGTCGATGCCCAGCCCGCGCGCCACCGGGAGGGCCGCGGCCAGCATCGCGGTGGCGTGGCCGCGGCGCCGGGCGCCGGGCCGGATGTCGTAGCCGATGTGCCCGCCGAGATTCAGCAGCGACGGGGTGAGCCGGTGCCGGATGGTCAGCCGGCCCAGGTACTGCTGGCCGTCGGCCCACCACATCGTGGTCCCGGGTACGTACCCCGGCGGGCGCGCTGACTCCTCGGCCGCGTCCGCCCGCAGCCACCGGACGTAGGCCGCGAACTCGGCCGGGTCGTCCCACCGGTCCGTCCACCGGCAGATCTCCCGGCCCAGCATCGTGTTGTCGTCCGGGCCGCCGCGCCCTTCGGCCTGGAACTCGGCCATGGCAGCCAGGAACGAGCGCTGCACAGCAGGGTCGGGCAGGATCAGCTCCGGCATGCCACCAGTCGTACTCGCCGCCCAGGCCACGCGCACGCCATTATCGGCCGCCGTCGGCCGGGCGCGGCTGCGAATATGGGCCCATGACGTTGACGATGGATTTCTCCGCCCTGGTGGACGGCGACCGCCGCGGCCCGGAGATCGCGCGGCTCTGCGACGCCATGGAAACGGCCTACGTCGAGGGTTATTATCCGCGGCTGACGGTCGAGCGGCCCTGGTCGGTGGACAACCGCGTGCTCGAGGGCGAGTTCGCCTGCCCCAACGCCATCCGCTGGTACCTGGAGCGCGAACTGGGGCGGCTGGCGGCCAAGGGCGCCCGGATCTCGGTCTGCCGGGGCCGGAAGGTCATCAGCCTGCGCGATCCCCGGATCGGGCCGGCCGTCGATGAGACCCGCTGGGACCTGCGGCGCAAGAAGCTGTTTCTGTTCGGCCCGGAGCGGATGGCGCTGTCCATCGACCGGCTCGAGCACTACACCGGTACCGCGGCCGAGAGCTTCCAGCGCTACGTGCTGCTGACCAACTACGCCTGGCACGTGGAGGAGTTCCGCGCCGCGCTGCCCGGCTGCGTCGGCCCCGACAGCGAGGGCCGCCAGATGCCCGCCTGGCACCACGAGCAGCCCGGCCGTGCGGGCGTGAGCATCATCAACATCGGGGTCGGCCCGTCCAACGCCAAGACCATCACCGATCACCTGGCCGTGCTCCGCCCCGATCTGATCCTGATGATCGGGCACTGCGCCGGGCTGCGGAACCACCAGGACGTCGGCGACCTGGTCCTGGCCACCGCGTTCATGCGCGACGACCGGGTGCTGGACGACATCCTCCCGCTGCGAGTGCCGGTGATCTCCAACTACGCGCTGAACAACCTGCTCCTGGGCGAACTGCTCGAGCGTGGCCTGCGCAGCCGGGCCGGCATCGTGTTCACCACCGCCAACCGGAACTGGGAGCTGAACCTGTCCGCGGTGGAGGAGTGGCTGCGGGTCTCCCGCGCGCTGGCGGTGGACATGGAGTCCGCCACCGTCGCCGCGAACGGGTTCCGGTACCGGATACCGACCGCGACCCTGCTCGCGGTCAGCGACAAGCCCCTGCACGCCCTGCCCAAGCTGAGCGCGGACGCCCAGGCGTTCTACACCGCCAGCCGCCGCCAGCACGTCGAGGTCGCGATCTCCGTGACCGATAGGGTTCGCCGCCTGTACCCCGGCGGCCTGCCCACGGCCGACCTGCGTTCCCCCGACGAGCCGCTATTCGGCCTCTCCGGCCCGGAGACCGCCTGACGCCGGTCATGCTCCGATCTTCGCCTGATCCAGCGCACTCTGCAATGACGTTATGTACCCCGCGAGGTGTAGGTCGCGCCGGAGACCATGTCGATCGTGGCGCTGCCGACGCTGGCCGCCTCCCGGTTGAGCACGGGGATGGCGAAGGCGTTGATCTGGCTGTCGCGCGGGGTGTCCTCGGGATACTCCACCGCCTTGGCCGCGGTGACCTTGCCTCCCTTGACCATGATCTGCACCTGGACCGGCCCGTAGATCGTGCTGGCCGCGGCCCCGGTCACGGTCGTGGCCCCGGCGGTGCTGCCCCCGGCGCCTTGGCCAGTCCCGCCCTGGCCAGTCCCGCCCTGACCCGCCCCGCCTTGGCCAGCCCTCGGCGTGCCGATGGCGGCGGGCGGCGAGCCGGCGCCGCTGGTGCTGTGCGTCTTGAACGTCAGCAGCAGGACCAGGCCCACGACCGTGCTGACGATCGCGAGGATGACCCGGCGCATGAGCGGTGCCTTTCGTTGACGGCCAGCGTAGGCACAGAGCAGGACGGTCAGAACTCGAACGACTCGCGGTGGATGTTCCGGCGCGGGACCCCGGCCGCCAGCAGCTCGCGGATAACGGCGTCGGCCATGCCGGGCGGCCCGCACACGTAGACGTCGTGCTGGGCCAGGCCGGGGACGTTGGCGCTGAGCACGGCCGCGTTGAGCGGGTCCTCACCCAGGTCGGCGCGGCGGCCGACGACGAACCACAGCTGGGCGTGG
Organism: uncultured Actinomycetes bacterium; assembly: GCA_963833835.1. Lineage (GTDB taxonomy): Bacteria > Actinomycetota > Actinomycetes > Streptosporangiales > Streptosporangiaceae > Bog-532. The sequence continues at coordinate 406,152 of CAWHZI010000015.1, read as the reverse complement.
CGCTGCCGGGCCAGCTGCTCCAGTTCCCGCCGGAACGCCAGGTCCGCGTCCTGGCTGGCCCGGTAGACCAGGGTCAGGTCACCCGCGCCGGCCGGCAGGGTCTGGAACAGGGCCCGTATCGGCGTGATGCCTACCCCGCCCGCGATCAGCAGGACTTGCCGCTGCCGTCGGCGCGCGGCGGTCAGGGCGCCGAACGGGCCCTCGGCCACCACCCGCGTCCCCGGCCGCAGCTCGGCCAGCGCCCGGCTGTGGTCCCCGAGCGCCTTGGCCGTGAACCGCAGCCGGTCCGGTTGCGGCGGCGCGGACAGCGAGTACGGGGCCGACACCCACCACCGGCCGCGGGCCAGGAACCGCCAGCGGAAGAACTGGCCCGATTCGGCCCGCAGCTCGTCCAGGTGCCGCCCGCTGACCACCACGCTGACCAGGCCCGGTCCCTCGGGCTGGACCGACTGGACCCGCATCCGGTGCCGGAACGCCTGGCGGACCGGGGTGACGAACCGGTACCAGAAGATGGCGGCGAAGACCACGATGTAGAGCGCGCCCCAGCCGACGCGCGCGGGCAGGCTGGAGATGAACTCGGCCCCGACCGCGAACTGGTGGCTGAACGCCAGCGCGACGGCCAGGTACGTGTAGAAGTGCAGGTAGTACCAGGTCTCGTAGCGCAGCCGCCGGCGGGCCGCGCGCATCGAGCTGATGCCCACCCCGACCAGGAGCAGGCCGCCCACCGTGGCCGCGAGCACGTCCGGGTAACTGACCAGCAGGATCTTGGTCTGGCTGATCACGTTGGTGTGGGCCGTGACCGCGTAACCCCAGATGATCAGCACCGCGTGCGTGGCGACCAGGCCCACCGTGTAGCGCCCGCCCATCGCGTGCCAGCGGGCCAGCCGGTCCGCCCCGACCCCGCGCTCGACCGGCGGCAGCCGGGCCATCAGCGCGACCAGCACGACGACCCCGTACCCGGCCAGCAGCCCGGTGATCCGGCCCGCGTTGGTCAGCCAGTCACCCAGCCCGCTGATCGCCGGGGTCTCGTCCCACCACAGCCCGATCGCGGCCAGCCCACCCGCCACGATCAGCGCCAGCACCAGCCCTGGGCGCGCCCGGGCTCTACCGGCCGCCCCGCCCCGCGGAGCGCCGGCCGCCGGGCCGCCCCGTCCGGGCGCAAGAGTGGAAGAAGACACGGCTCATTTGTCCAAGATGGACCTCAGCAACCCTTGAAGATTACGTCTGCATGAGCCCAGATCCCGCCACCGGGTGCCCCCGCCAGGTGCGCTCCGGCTCCAGGACGGATACCACTGTCTCCACTTAACTCGGGGCCGACCACACCCGCCACTCCAGTCACACCGGAACACCGTCGGCCCCCACCCCGGCGCCCCCCACCCCCCCCGCGGCCCCCGCCCACGCCCCGCGTTCGCCCCCCACCACCCGCGTCCGTCCACACCCCGCCCGCCCCAAGATCCATCTCCCGGTGACGTTGTCAGTCGTATGCGCTGACTACGTCACCGGGCCGTGGATCAGCGCCGGGGCCACCACCCCGCCAGTCCCCACCCGCCTCACACGACACCCAGCGCCGCGCCACCACCGGCCCCAACTACCACACCTGCCACTTAGGTCCCACGAAGCTCAAGCCGGTGCCTCCGGCGGGGGCTTCGGGCTCAGCCAGAACCGGCCTCAGGCGACCCGGGCCACGCCGACGATGACCTGGCCTTCTCGCGGGGGCAGGTGGACGGGCTTATCCCACTCGGGGTGCCACTCGCGGCTGTCCACCACGCCCGGCGGGACCAGTTCGAGGTCACCGAAGAAGCTGGTGAAATCGGCCACCGAGTGGTTGTAGACCTGGATCGCCCCGGAGGAGTAGGAGCCGAAGCCCTTGTCGGCCTCGTCGCTGTCGCCGCGGCCGGCCGACAGCACGACGTAGCTGCCGGGCGCGAGCGGGGCCACGTAGCTGGCCACCAGGGCCCGGGCGGCGTCCGGGTCGAAGAAGTGCAGCAGGAAGCCCATCATCAGGCAGGCCGGGGCGGCCAGGTCGACGCCGGCCGCCACGGCGTCCAGGACCGGGGCCGGCTCGCGCACGTCGCCGGCGATGACGGTCACACCGGGGTTGCCCTGGGCCGCCAGCGCGCGCAGGTGGGCCAGCACCACCGGGTCGTTGTCGACGTAGGCCACCCGGGTCGCCGGGTCGATCTTCTGCGCCGTCCCGTGGGTGTTGGGCACGGTCGGCATCCCGCAGCCGAGGTCGATGAACTGGCCGATGCCCTGCTGCGCGGCCCAGGTTACGGCCCGGGCCAGGAACTGCCGGTTCTCCCGGGTCACCTGGACCGTGAGCGGCGCGACGGCCATCAGCTTTTCCGCCACTTCCCGGTCGGCGGCGAAATTGTCCTTCCCGTCCAGCAGGTAGTCGTAGACCCGCGCAATGGACGGCACACTGACATCGAAGTCGTCGGCCACGTCCGACATCGTAGCGCCGCACCGGCGGGCCGCCGGCCGGACCTTTACCGCCGCATTCACGCCAGCCATTTAAAAATAATTAACAGGTCACCGCCAAAGGCCGGGTCATTTAGCTGATGGCACCGGGATCGGGACCCTTCGCACCGGGCGCAGACCAGGAGCCAGGGTCAACGTGATCGCGAGCGAGGCGCCGGCCATGACCGCCATGGCCGTGCCGGGCGAGCTGAGCTGGGCTATGACGCCCGCCAGCGTGGCCCCGACGCCCTGCATGGCCAGCATGCCGGAGGAGGCCAGGCCCAGCGCCTGCCCGCTCATGTCGTCCGGGGTCAGCGTCATCAGGCGTTCCTGCAGCACCAGGCTGGCGCAGTAGCCGACCGAGGCCAGGACAATGGCGGCCGCCGCGACCGGGAGCGGGATCGGCATCGCGAACACCAGGTAGGGCGCGGCCAGCAGCAGCCGCAGCGGGGCGCCGAGCCGCTCCCGCCACCGCGGGCTGATGAACCGCCCGGCCAGGGTGTCACCGGCCAGCATCCCGGCGGCGGCGCAGACGAACAGCAGTCCGGCGTGGCGGGGCGCGTAGGACACGAACAGCGACTCGCACCCGACGATCAGCCCGTTGGGCAGCCACAAGGCCAGGTAGATGTAGCGGCGGGTGATACTCGACCACAGCCACCGGTTGACCCGCCAGGTGTCCCGGACCGAGGCCCGCCCGGTGGCTCTTGGGGGGCGGCGGGTCAGGCCGAACCGGGCCACCACCGCCCCGAGCGCGAACAGGGCGGCGCCGGTCAGCAGGGTACCCCGGGGGGACAGCGTGAGCACCAGGATGCCCCCGGCCGCGAACCCGCCGATCTGCATGGCCCCGACCGCCATGTTCAGCACCGACCGGCCGAGCAGGTAGCCGTCGGCGGTCAGCACGTCGGTGAGCAGCCCGTACCGGACCGCGCCGGTCAGCGATCCACCCAGCCCCTGGACGGCCAGGATGGCGAACGCGGCCCAGATCGGCAGTCCGGGCACGGCCAGCGCCGCGGTGCTGACCCCGAAGGCCAGCGACAGGCCGCTGATCAGCGCCCGCGCTGGCAGCCGGTCGGCCGCGGCCAGCAGCGTGCTCGCCCCGATCAGCTGGGTCAGCGACGGGCCGAACATGGCCAGCGCGGACAGCAGCGGCGACCCGGTTCTGTCGAAGATCAGCGTGGCCAGGGCCAGGCCGCTGATGGTCTGCGCCGCCACCTGGACCGAGCTGGTCCAGAACAGCGGCCGGAACTCCGGGACGGCGAACAACTCGCGGTAGGTGCGCACCACCTCAGCCTGGGCGGCGGGTGCGCCGGGGAGTTAGAGTTTCGCGTGGAGGCGAAACTATGGGCTGGTGGATCGTCAGTGCCGACACCCTGGCCGCCAGCCGGTTTGTGATCTCCCCGCTGGCCGAGACGACCGCGAGCCTGATGACCCTGCAGCGCGGCTCGGCCGGCCATCCCGGCGAACGGGCCTGGCTGGACATCCACCGGACGCCCTACCGTCAGCGCCTGGCGGCCGACCCGGTCACGGCCCGCACCGTCCGCGCGGCCCTGGGGCGGAACTGGATCGCTGACCTGCTGGCCCCCGCGCCGCTGGGGGAGGGGGAGCAGCCGTTCGCGGCCGAGCTGGCCCGGGTCCGGGCCGCCACCCCCGAGCAGGTGGCCGCGGACCTGGAGGTCTCGCTGGGCGGCCCGCTGCCGGAGGACTTGCACCGCCCGGACCTGGCCGCCCGGCTGGCCGACCTGCTGGAGTGGGTGTGGGACACCAGCGTGCGGCCGTACTGGCCGACCCGGCGGCGGATCCTCGAAGCCGACATCCTGGCCCGGTCGGCCCGGCTCGGCCAGGGCGGCTGGGTCGCCGCGCTGGATGGCATGGGGCCGGGGATCCGGTGGCTGGGCCACGGCCGGCTGCAGATCAACGCGCACAACTACCCGCCGCGCGACATCTCCGGGGCGCAGCTGCTGTTCGTCCCGGTGACCCCGAGCCGCGGCTGGACCAGCTGGGACGAGCCCTATCGGTACGCCCAGATCTACCCGTGCGCCGGCGTGCTGGCCGGCCCGGACGCCGCGCCGGTGCCCGCCTCGCTGGCCGCGCTGCTCGGTCCGGGCCGGGCTCAGGTCCTGACCCGGCTGGACACCCCGAAGAGCACCACCCAGCTGGTCGCGCTGACCGGGCTCGGCCTCGGCTCGGCCGGGCGGCACCTGAAGGTCCTGCTCGACGCGGGCCTGGTTCAGCGCCGCCGGGCCGGCCGCTCCGTGCTCTACTCCCAGACCCGCGCCGGCGCCAGCCTCATTAGCGCGGGCGTTCGTCGATGATGCGGCGCATCTTGCCCAGCGAACGCTCGATCGACTCGGGCTCGGCCACCACGATCTCCGTGCTCACGCCGATGGTGTTCTTGATCAGCGTGGTCAGCTGAACCCCGGCCGCGGCGGCGTCGTCCGGGGTGGCGTCGGCCCGGCGCTCGACGTGCACGGCCATGGCGTCCATCCGGCCCCGGCGGGACAGGTGCAGCTGGAAGTGCGGCGACAGGGCCGGGGTGCGCAGGATCAGCTCCTCGATCTGGGTCGGGAACAGGTTGACGCCGCGCAGGATGATCATGTCGTCGGTGCGGCCGGTGATCTTCTCCATCCGGCGCATGGTCCGGGCCGTGCCGGGCAGCAGCCGGGTCAGGTCGCGGGTCCGGTACCGGATCACCGGCATGGCCTGCTTGGTCAGCGAGGTGAACACCAGCTCGCCCGGTTCGCCGTCGGGGAGTACCTCGCCGGTCTCGGGGTCGATCACCTCGGGGTAGAAGTGGTCTTCCCAGACGTGCAGGCCGTCCTTGGTCTCGACGCATTCCTGGGCCACGCCCGGCCCCATGACCTCGGACAGGCCGTAGATGTCGGTGGCGTCGATACCCGCCCGGGCCTCCATCTCGGTGCGCATCTCGTTGGTCCACGGCTCGGCCCCGAAGATCCCGAACTTCAGCGAGCACTGGGCCGGGTCCAGGCCCTGGCGCTCCATCTCGTCCACGATGGCCAGCATGTAGGACGGGGTGACCATGATGACGTCGGGCCGGAAGTCGCGGATCAGCGTGACCTGCCGCTCGGTCATGCCGCCGGAGACCGGGACGACCGTGCAGCCGAGCTTCTCGGCCCCGTAGTGGGCGCCCAGCCCGCCGGTGAACAGGCCGTACCCGTAGGCGTTGTGCAGGATGTGCCCGGGGCGGCCGCCCGCGGCCCGGATCGAACGGGCCATGACCGTGGCCCAGGTGTCGATGTCGGTGTGGGTGTAGCCGACCACGGTGGCGCGGCCGGTGGTGCCGGAGGAGGCGTGCACCCGGGCCACCTGCTCGCGCGGGACCGCGAACATGCCGAACGGGTAGTTCTCCCGCAGGTCGGCCTTGGCCGTGAACGGGAACTTGGCCAGGTCGGCCAGCTCCTTGCAGTCGTCGGGGTGGACCCCGGCCGCGTCGAACGCGCCCCGGTAGTGCGGCACGTTCTCGTAGGCGTGGCGCAGCGACCACTGCAGGCGCTGCAGCTGCAGCGACCGCAGCTCATCGGTCGAGGCCGTCTCGATGGGCTCGAGGTCACCGGGGTCGCGGTCCCTGGGGCCGAGGTCCCCGGGCGAGCTGGCAATCGCGGTCATGGCTGTCTCCTCACGCGTCGTAGTCGACGGTGATCTCGTCCGAGGTGGGCACGGTCTGGCAGGTCAGCACGTAGCCGGCGTCCACCTCGTGCGGCTCCAGGGCGTAGTTGCGGCGCATGGTCCCGGCGCCGCTGGTCACCTTGGCCCGGCAGGTGCCGCAGACGCCGCCCTTGCAGGCGAACGGCAGGTCGGGCCGGACCCTCTGGGCGCCATCGAGGACGGCCGTGCCGGCGGGCAGGGTGAGGGTGGACGAGCGCCCGTCCAGGATCACGGTCAGGGTCGCGCCGTCACCGGCCGGCGCCTCCTCGTGGGTGGCCTCGACCGGCGGATCGTCCCCGACCCAGAACAGCTCGCGGTGGATGCGCCGGGCCTCCACGCCCAGGCCACCGAGAACGTCGATCGCGTCGGTGACCATGCCGAACGGGCCGCACAGCCACCAGTGGTCGACCCGGGCCACGTCCACCGTGACCGGCAGCAGCTCGGTCAGCCGGGCCGCATCCAGGCGCCCGCTGAACAGCTCGACCTCCTGGGCCTCGCGCGACAGCACGTGCACGATCCGCATCCGGGCCGGGTAAGCGTCCTTCAGGTCGGCCACCTCGTCCGCGAACATGACCGTGTCGCTGCGCCGGTTGCCGTACAGCAGCGTGACCGTCGACTTGTCGTCCGCGGCCAGCACCGAGGCCGCGATCGACACCATCGGCGTGATGCCCGAGCCGGCCGCGATCAGCACGTGCTGCCCGGGGACGGCCAGGTCGGGGGTGAACGTGCCGTTCGGCGCCTGGACCTCGACCGTGTCCCCGGCCTTGAGCTCGCGCACCAGCCAGCCCGAGACTGCGCCGCCGGCCACCTCGCGCACCCCGATTCGCGGCGGCGTCCCGGCCGCGGCGCAGATCGAGTAGGACCGCCGTTCCTCGCCGCGGCGGATGGTCAGGCTCTGCCCGGCGCTGAACACGAAGTCCCCGGCCAGCTCGTCGGGCACGGCGAACGTGATGGCGGCGGAGTCGTCGGTCAGCGGTTCGACCCCGGCCACCACCAGCGGGTGGAACCCGGGCCTCACCATGTCGCGTCCGGGTGGGCCCGGGCCAGCGACTGCAGCTCGGCCAGCACGAAGCCCATGGCCTCGGTGTGCACGCCGTCCCGGCCGGTCCGGCCGCTGACCCCGGCCAGCGGCTGCGCGTCCGGGCGGTCCAGCCCGGCCAGGGCCAGCACGGTGTCCAGGATCGGGTCGACGTCCGCGGGCTCCACCACGGCCAGCGCGTCGGGGTCGGGCCGGAACAGCTCACCGGTCAGCGGCCAGAGGGCGGCCAGCGCGGCCTGCATGCGTTCGTGGGACACGTCGGTGCCGTCGCCCAGCCGGACCACCCACCGGGCGGCGTAGTCGCGGTGGTAGGTCAGCTCCTTGGCCCCCTTGGCCGCGATGGCCGCCAGCACCGGATCGGGCCCGGTGGCCAGCTTCCCGAACAGGGCCAGCCGCCAGCTGGAGAAGATCAGCAGCCGGCCGACCAGCTCGGCGAAGTCGCGGTCCTCGTGCTCGGCCAGCCGGACGTTGCGGAAGTCCTTCTCGTCCCGGAAGAAGGCCAGCTCGTCCTCGGTCCGGCCGTCGATGGCGCCGGCCCGGGCCAGCAGCATCCGGGCCTGGCCCAGCAGGTCGAGCGCGATGTTGGCCACCGCGGTCTCTTCCTCCAGCTCGGGCAGGCGGGTGACCCACTGCTGCAGCCGGTGGCTGTAGATCAGCGCGTCGTCGCCCAGGGCCAGGCAGTACCGGGCCAGCGCGGCGGCGTCGAGACCGTCGGGGACCGAGGTGTCGATGCCCTCGAGCGGGTCGGTGAAGCCGGTGCCGAACGCCCACCGGTGACCACCGTCGTGGTCCTCGCCCAGCAGGTCGTAGGGGTTGTCCTCGTGGCTCACGCTGTAGCTCCCGCTGGTCTCACATGTGGGGGACGTCGTCGGGGATCTCGTAGAACGTCGGGTGCCGGTACACCTTGTCCCCGGACGGGGCGAAGAACGGGTCCTTCTCATCCGGGGTGGACGCGGTGATGTCCCCGGCCGCGACGACCCAGATGCTGACGCCCTCGTTGCGGCGGGTGTAGAGGTCACGGGCGTGGTGCAGCGCCATCTGCGCATCGGCCGCGTGCAGGCTGCCGACGTGCACGTGGTTCAGCCCGCGCTTGCCCCGCAGGAACACCTCGTACAGCGGCCACTCCGCCGTGACCTCGGCGTCGCTCATGCTGCCTGCTCCCTTGCTGGGCTTGCCGTGCGGTGCTTGGCCGCGTGGGCCAGGGCGGCTTCACGGACCCAGGCGCCGTCGTCGTGCGCGGCCTGGCGGTGGGCCACCCGCTGGGCGTTGCACGGGCCGTTCCCGGCCACGACCGCCTTGAACTCGTCCCAGTCGACCGGGCCGAAGTCGTAGTGCTCACGGTCCGGGTTCCAGCGCAGCTCCGGGTCGGGCAGGGTGACGCCGAGCTTTTCGGCCTGCGGCACGGTCATGTCCACGAACCGCTGCCGCAGCTCGTCGTTGGTGTGCCGCTTGACGCCCCAGGCCATCGACTGCGCGGTGTTGGGGGAGTCGGCGTCGGGCGGCCCGAACATCATCAGCGCGGGCCACCAGGTCCGGTTGGTCGCGTCCTGCACCATCTCCCGCTGGGCCTCGGTGCCGCGCATCATCGTCATCAGCAGCTCGTACCCCTGCCGCTGGTGGAACGACTCCTCCTTGCAGATCCGGATCATGGCCCGGGCGTAGGGCCCGTACGACGACCGGCACAGCGGCACCTGGTTGCAGATCGCGGCCCCGTCGACCAGCCAGCCGATGACGCCGACGTCGGCGTAGCTCAGCGCCGGGTAGTTGAAGATCGACGAGTACTTTTGCCGCCCGCTGATCAGCTTGCTGGTCAGGTCGCCCCGCTGGACCCCGAGCGTCTCGGCCGCGCTGTACAGGTACATGCCGTGCCCGGCCTCGTCCTGGACCTTGGCCAGCAGGATGGCCTTGCGCCGCAAGGAGGGCGCCCGGGTGATCCAGTTGCCCTCCGGCTGCATGCCGATGATCTCCGAGTGCGCGTGCTGGGCGATCTGGCGGACCATCGTGGCCCGGTACTTGTCCGGCATCCAGTCCCGGGGCTCGATCCGGCGGTCGTGGCCGATCGTCGCTTCGAAATGGGCCTGCAGGTCCGGCGCGCTGCTCTCGGTGGGCTCGGTGCTGGTCGTCATGCGTTCCACTCCTTGGCCACCATGGTCAGGACGTCGTACGTCGCGACCACGGTGCCATCCTGGTTGGTCACTTCCGCGTCCCAGCGGACCTCGCCGTAGTCGCCGGCCCGGGGGCTGATCTGCTTGCAGGTCAAGGTCACGGTCATCGCGTCGCCCGGCTTGAGCGGGGTCAGGAAGCGCAGGTTGTCGATGCCGTAGTTGGCCAGCACCGGGCCGAAGTCGGGCTGCACGAACAGGCCGGCCGCGAACGAGACGATCAGGTAGCCGTGGGCCACCCGGCCCCCGAAGAACGGGTTCTTGGCCGCGGCTTCCTCGTCGGTGTGGGCGTAGAACGTGTCCCCGGTGAACTCGGCGAAGTGCGCGATGTCGTCCAGCGTGACCGTGCGCGGGCCAGCCGGTGATGGTGTCACCGACGCGCAGCTCGGCCAGCGACTTGGTGAACGGGTGCGCGCCGTCGCTGGTCCGCGGCGCGCCCTTGACCCAGCGCCCGGTGACCGCGCCCAGCATGCGCCGGGCTGGCCTGGAGCGCGGTCCGTTCCAGGTGGTGGAACACCCCGCGCAGGCCGCCCAGCTCCTCGCCGCCGCCCGCGCGCCCCGGGCCGCCGTGCACCAGCATCGGCAGCGGCGAGCCGTGGCCGGTGGACTCCGGCGGCCGCGTCCTCGTCCAGCACCAGCAGGCGGCCGTGCCACGGGGCGGTGCCGAGGACCACCTCGCGGGCGAAGTCCGGGTCGTCGGTGACCACCGAGCCGGCCAGGCTGCCCTTGCCCAGCGCGGCCAGCTCGATGACGTCGGCGGTGTCGCGGTACCCGATCAGCGTGCTGACCGGCCCGAACGCCTCGACCTCGTGCACCTCGGCCCGGCGCGGGTCTCCGGCCCGGATCAGCACCGGGGACAAGAACGCGCCCCGGGTGGCGTCGGCCCCGGTCACCTCGACCTGCTCGGGGTCGCCGAACACGATGGACCCGGCGGCCTCCAGCGCCTTGAGCGAGCGGCGGACCTCTTCCCGCTGCTCCAGGCTGGCCAGCGCCCCCATCTGCACGGACGCCTCCGCGCGGGTTGCCGACCACCACCGTGGCCAGGCGTTCCCGCACGGCCTCGGTGACGGCGTCCAGCTGCCCGGCGGGCACCAGCGCGCGGCGGATGGCGGTGCACTTCTGCCCGGCCTTGACCGTCATCTCGGTGACCAGCTGCTGGACGTACCGGTCGAAGCCAGCCGTGCCGGGGGTGGCGTCCGGGCCGAGGATCGACATGTTCAGCGAGTCGGCTTCGGCGTTGAACCGCACCGACCGGGCCACCACGTTGGGGTGCGAACGGAGCCGGTGGGCGGTGCTGGCCGACCCGGTGAAGCTGAGCAGGTCCTGCTCGGTCAGGTGGTCGAGCAGGTCCCCGGCGCTGCCGCTGACCAGCTGCAGCGCGCCGTCGGGCAGCAGCCCGGCCTCGATGATCAGCTCCACCACCCGCGCGGTCAGGTAGCCGGTCTGGGACGCCGGCTTGATCAGGGTGGGGACGCCGGCGATCAGGGCCGGGGCCAGCTTCTCCAGCGGCCCCCACACCGGGAAGTTGAACGCGTTGATCTGGACGGCCACGCCCCGCCGCGGGGTGAGCAGGTGCTGGCCCAGGAACTGCCCGGCCTTGCCCAGCTGCTCGGCTGGCCCCTCGACGAAGAAGCGCTCGTTCGGCAGCTCGCGCTTGGCCTTGCTGGCGTAGCTGAGCAGCACCCCGATGCCGCCGTCGATGTCGAACTTGGAGTCGCCCAGCGTCGCCCCGGTCCGGTACGACAGCTGGTACAGCTCGTCCCGGTGCTCGCGCAGCAGCCCGCCGGCCGCCTTGGCCAGCGCCGGCCCGCTCGTGGAAGGTCAGCTCCCGCAGCGCGGGCCCGCCGCGTAGCGCGCCCGTAGTCCAGCGCCGCCCCGAAGTCGATCCCCGCCGAGGAGACCTCAGCCACCGTCTCGCCGGTGACGGCGTCGTAGACCGGGGTGCCGCTATCGGGCGCGTACCAGCGGCCCTCGACGTAGCTGCGCAGAACCGTCACGAGATCTTCCCCATCTCACTCGCCGTCCCCCTTTACTTACCGATCATTCGGTAATTTACTCCGCCCTCACACCCCTTGAACACCCCCGTCCGTCACCTTTTACGCCCCCGGCCTGGCCCCGGCTGTCCTCGACCGGGGCGGGGTCGGCCCCGGGCGCTAAACTCCGGGACATGAGCGCCGGTTTCGTGGGCCAGTTCCCGGCCCGCGATGGGCTGAAGCTGGTCTACCGGACGATGGGCCAGGGCCGCCCGCTGATCCTGCTGCACGGGTACACCAGCAGCGGGCAGCAGCTCATCGACGGCGGCCTGCCCGGCGCCCTGGCCCAGGGCGGCTACCGGGTGATCGTCCCGGACCTGCGCGGCCACGGCGACAGCCCGCGGCCGCACGACCCCGCCGCCTACCCTCCGGAGGTGCTGGCCGACGACGTGCTGGCGCTGGCCGGCCACCTGGGCCTCGGCGAGGACGGCTACGACCTCGGCGGCTACTCGCTGGGCGGCAAGGTGGTGCTGCGGATGCTCGTCCGCGGGGCCCGGCCCCGGCGCGCGTTCATCGGCGGCCAGGGCCTCGACGCGATCGACGCCGCCAGCAGCCGCACCGGCGGTTACCGCACCATGCTGGCCGATCTGGCTAGCGGCGCCCCGCTCGAGCCGCGGCAGGCCGCCTGGATGGCCGAAGCCGGCGTCGACCCGGTCGCACTGCTGGGTGTACTGGACTCGTTCACCGAGGTCACGCCGGCCGAGCTGGCCCGGATCACCGTGCCCACCCTGGTGGTGGCGGGCGAGCAGGACGAGCGGCAGGCGGCGGAGCTGGCCGCGGCCCTGCCCGACGCCCGCTACGTCCCGGTGCCCGGAGACCACGGCACCGCGCCCCTCCAGCCAGAGTTCGCGGCGGCGATCCTGGACTTCCTGGCCCTCTAACCAGCCCAGACACCCGATCTCGCCTCCGGCGGGAGTACTCCCGGCCCGCCGTGTGCGCGAACTCGCGCCCCACCCGCCTCGGCAGTCCCACCAGCCCCAGTGCTACCTAGGTACTTCCGGGCTGGGTACGGTTTCCCGCAGCATGTGCGGAAAAACGTACCCAGCTTCCCGGCCCCCGACCCCGCAGGCCCGACGTACTAGGACGCCGGCTCCGAACGGGCCGTGATCCGGGTGACCAGGTCTTCCAGCACGTCCAGCTCGCGCGGGCTGAGGTCGGCGAAGCCCTCGGGCGGCTCGCGCAGGATCCGCTCCACGCGCCCGATCGCCTTCTGGCCCGCCGGGGTCAGCTCGACCAGCTTGCGGCGCCGGTCGGCTGGGTCCGAACGGCGTTCGACCAGGCCCCGTTCCTCCAGGGTGTCGACGATGAGGGTGGCGTACGGGGCGTCGACGCTCACCGCTTCGGCCAGGCCACTCACCGACAGCGGCCCCTCGGCCAGCTGGAGCAGCGCCTTGACCCGACCCGTGCCGCGTCCCAGGTTGAGCGCGCCGCGCAGCAGGTCCGGCGGCGGATAGTGGGCGGCCAGGTCACGCATGACCGTCCAGACCCGGGCGGCCTGATCGTCACGAGCCGGCTCGCCAGCGCCCTGCTCGCCCATAACCCGGTCGCCCACGGCCCGGTCGTCAGGAGCCTTCGACGGCCGCGCCATGAGGCTCTCCTTCCCGATCGGGACCTGCCGTGCCCGCCGAACCTTCCGGGCCCATGGCTTCGCCGCCCAGGGTCTCACGGACCCGCTGCGCGGTGGCGAGTGCTCGCGGGCCGGTCGAGGCCCAGCCGAGTACGACGATGCCCAGCCCGCAGGCCGCTAGGACGGCCCACGCGGCGTGGCTGGCCGCAGCCAGGCCCGCGTTGGACGCTCCCGCGATCAGCGAACCGCAGATCGCGACCCCGAGGGCTGATCCGGCCTGCCGGCTGGCCGACGCGACCGACGCCGCCACCCCGGCCTGGCTGTCCGGCATACCCGACACGGCCGTGTTGGAGATCGGCGCGTTGACCAGCCCGAACCCGAGCCCGAACACGACGTAGGAGGCCAGCAGCCAGGGCACCGGCGTGCCGTTGCTGAGCCGGATCAGCAGCAGCGAGGCCGCCATGATGGCCACGCCGGCCAGCACCAGCGGCAGCCGCGGGCCCCGGCTGCCCACCAGCCGGCCGGAGATCGGGGCAAACACGAAGATCAGCACGGCCATGGGCAGCGTCAGCAGGCCCGCGTGCAGCGCACTGTAGCCGCGGGCGTCCTGCAGGTACAGCGTGTTGAGGAACAGGAAGCCGCCGAGCACCCCGAACGCCAGCACCGCGATCAGGCTGGCCCCGCTGAACGGGAGGCTGCGGAAGAAGCGCACCTCGAGCAGCGGCTGCGTGCGGCGCAACTCGACCTGCACCAGCGTGACTGCGGAGGCCGCCGAGATCGCGAACATGGCCACGATCAGCGGCGATCCCCAGCCGGCCGACGGTCCCTCGATGAGACCGTAGATCAGCGTGGCCAGGAAGGCGATCACCAGCAGCTGGCCCCACGGGTCGAAGCGGCGGGCGACGGCCGCCTTCGAATCGGGCACGAACAGCTGGGTCAAGACGATCGCGGCCAGGCCGATCGGGATGTTGATCCAGAAGATCGCCCGCCAGCTGACGTCGGTGACCAGCAGGCCGCCGAGCACCGGGCCCAGGGCCAGGCTCACGCCGAACACCGCACCCCAGATGCCCAGCGCCCGGGCCCGCGCCTTCCGCTCGGTGAAGGTGTTGCTGACGATGGACAGGGCGACCGGGTTGAGCATCGAACCACCCAGCGCCTGCAGGCAGCGGAACACCACCAGCAAGATGACGTTCGGGGCCAGGCTGCACAGCAGTGACCCCAGCGTGAACAGGGCCAGGCCCGTCTGGAACACCCGCCGCCGGCCGAACCGGTCGCCCATCGAGCCGGAGACCATCAGAAAGCTGGCGATCACCAGCGTGTAGGCGTCGACCGACCACTGCAGGCCGCTCAGCGAGGCGTGCAGGTCGCGCCGGATCGAGGGCAGGGCCACGTTGACGATGGTCGAGTCGGTCCCCACGATCAGCAGGCTCATGCAGCAGATCGCCAGGATCAGCCACGGTCGCCGGTTACCTATACGCATATATTTATTATAATGATGTAAGCAAATCCGAAAGTCCAATGGCGTGCGGAGCCCCGGGTGCACGGAGCGCGGGGCGGACAGAGTCCCCGGCGTATCGTGGCCACTGTGACCGCGCGGCGCGGAAGCGCCTTAATCCTGGTCGCGGCGTTGCTGGCCGCCGCGCTGAGCGCGTGCGGCTCCTCTCCGCCCAAGGAAGCGCCGGGTACGGCCTCGGTGGTGTCGGCCCCGGTGCGGGTGGCCCACACCACCGACGGCGCCGTCGGGTACCGGGTCGTCGGCAGCGGGCCGCCGCTGGTCATGATCCAGGGCTACGGGTGGAACATCGAAGAGTGGGACCCGCGGCTGGTGCACGCCCTGGCCGAGCACCACCGGGTGGTGATGTTCGACAACTCCGGCGTCGGCCGGACCCGGCAACTAGCCGTGCCGTTCAGCATTGACGACATGGCCGGCCAGACCAGCGCGCTGATCAGTACCCTGCAGCTGGGCCGGCCGGACGTGCTCGGCTGGTCCCTGGGCGGTGCCGTCGCCCAGGCCTTGGCCGTCCTGCACCCGGACCAGGTCGGCCGGCTGGTGCTGTGCGCCACCTTCCCCGGCAACGGCTCGGACCAGCAGCCGCCGCCCGCGGCCGCACCCAACCGCAGCGATTTCCCGGCCGACCAAGCCGGCGCCTACGCCGCCTTCAAGGCCGCGATCGCCGAGTACCCGGCCGCATCGGGCCCCGCCCCGGCCGTGGCCGGGCAGAGCGCAGCCATGTCCGACTGGCTGGTCGGGCAGGACCAGGCCGGACGCGAGACCAGCCACATCACCGCGCCCACGCTGATCGCCGACGGCGCCGAGGACCAGCTCGATCTGGTAGCCAACGACCACACGCTGGCCGGGCTCATCCACGGCTCGAAGCTCAAGCTCTATCCCGACGCCGGCCACGCCTTCCTGTTCCAGGACTGGTCCCGCTTCGCCGCTCTGGTCAATTCCTTCCTCTAGCGCAATCCTGGGGGCAGGGGCCGATTCCTGGGTCAGGAGAAACCACTGTGACTGAAGCTGATGACCGTTTGCCCCGCTACGACGAGCTCCCGGTCGCGGACCGGGGCGGCCGCAGCGGCTGGGGCCTGTTCGGCCCGGACGACTCGATCGGATTGCTGAACCTGCAGACCCCGGAGTCGGTGCTGGCCGCGACCAGGCTGGTCCGGCGGGGTGCGGTGTTCCCGCTGAACGCCGAGCTTGACGCGCTGGACCCGCCGCTGATAGCCCGGCGCGGCAAGCCCCGGCACGGGCTGATCCACCCGCCCGGCCCGGGTATTTCCGGCCTGGACGACGTGTACGACAACTTCAACCCGCAGCAGTCCAGTCAGTGGGACTCGCTCGGCCACGCGGCCTACTCACCCGGCGTCTTCTACAACGGCGTCACCGAGGACGACGTGCTGGCCGGCCGGCGCAACACGATCGACTACTGGGCCCGGAAGGGCATCGCCGCCCGGGCGGTCGTACTGGACGTGGCCCGGGCCTTGCCCGCCAGCGGCCGCGAGTACCGGCCCGGTATGGCCACCGCGTTCAGCGTCGCCGACCTGGAGCTGGCCCGGGCCGTGACTGGGCTGTCCTACTCACCCGGCTGCGTGATCGTGCTGCACACCGGTTTCCTCGGCTGGTACCTGACCATGTCCTATGAGGACCGTGCCGACTGGGTCAGGGACCTGCGGGCCCCCGGCGTCGAGCACACCGAGGAGATGGCCCGCTACCTGTGGGACAGCGGTGCGATGGCCGTCGTCTCCGATACGTTCGCGGTCGAGGTGTGGCCGCCGGACAGCCGCCCTGAGGCCGCCCCGTTCGGCTTCCTGCACCGGATGCTCATCGGCCAGTTCGGCATGGGCCTGGGGGAGTTGTGGCCGCTGGGCGACCTGGCCGCCGACTGCGCCGACGACGGCGTCTTCGAGTGCCTGCTGACCAGCGCCCCGCTGAACGGCCGCGGCGGCATCGCCTCCCCGCCCAACGCCCTGGCCATCAAGTAACGCCGCGCCCGGTGGAGACTCACCATGTGGTGGCCGTGATCCTGCGCCGCCCGGATCAGATCCTGCTGTGTCACCGTTCGCCCGGCCGCCGCTGGTACCCAGGCGTGTGGGATTTCCCCGGCGGTCACGTCGAGCCGGGTGAGCGCCCGGCAGACGCCCTGCGCCGGGAGGTGGCCGAGGAGCTCGGTGCCACCCTCGACGGTGTCGACGGCGAGCCGGTCCTGCGCCGGACTGACCCGGGGACCGGCCTGGACCTAACCGTGTGGGTCTCCGGTCGGTGGCGGGGCGATGTCGCGAACCTGCAGCCGCACGAACACGACGCCATCGGCTGGTTCACGGCCGGCCAGCTGAGCGGCCTGACCTTCGCCGACCCTTCCTACCTGCCGCTGCTGCAGGAACTGCTGACCTGAGCTTCAGCGTGCGGGGGGCTCGGCCGGGGCCAGGCGCCCGCTGCGGCGGGGGAGCTGCTCGGCGATCTCCTTGACCAGGGCGCCGAGGCGGCTCCGGGTGGGCTGGACGACCGGGAGTCCCGCTTGGACCAGGGGAGCGGCGGTGACCGGGCCTACGCAGGCGGCCAGCACCGGGCCAGCCAGCGCGGCCCGTACCGCTTCGCCCCGGCCCTGCTGGTCCGCCGTGGCCAGGAAGTTCGCCGCCGCCGGTGCGCTGGTGAACGCGACCGCGTCGACGGTGCCGGCCGCGACGGCTTCGATCAGCCGGTGCAGCGGCTCCGGATCTTCCGGCGGCACCCAGCGGTAGACCGGCACCTCGATCACCTCGGCACCCGCCTGACGCAACGCTGCGATGAATTCGGTCAGCGGATCGCCGTGCAACTGCACCGCGATGCGTTTCCCGGTCAGGTCGTAGTCGGCCAGCAGGTGCTCGAGGACCTCGGCCGACGACTCCGACTCCGGCGACCAGGTTTCGCGCAGGCCCGCGGCCCGGATGGCCCCGCGGACCTTGGGCCCGCGGGCCAGCACCACCGACCGGCCGATGGCGGCGGTCAGCGGCTCGGCCAGCTCCCACTGGCCGGCCGCCTCCATCCAGCCGCGGAACCCGACTCCGGTCGTCGCCACCACGATGTCGAGGGGTACCGCCAGGGCCCGGCGCGTCGCGGCCAGCAGCTCGCGGTCGTCCGCCAGCGGCACGATCCGGATCGCCGGACCCGAGATCACCGTCGCGCCCTGGCGTTCGAGCGCCGCCGCGAACTCCTCCCGGCGGCGCTCCGCGGTGATGCCCACCGTGTAGCCGGCCAGCGGGCCGCTCCTGTCGTCCACCCAGCCTCCATACCCGCGGTCCAGCGTCATTGCACTCTCCGTGGTGGCTGATCATAGAAAGGTGCTGGCATCGATACACATTTATCCCGTGAAGGGCTGCCGGGCCATCGACCTCCGCGAATCGGCCGTCGAGCCGTGGGGGCTGGCGGGCGATCGCCGGTGGCTCATCGTCGACGCCGGCTCCCGCTTCGTCAGCCAGCGGGAACAACCCGCGCTCGCGCGCGTCGTGGTCGGGCCAGGGTCAGCTTCAGGTCCAGCGCCAGCCGGCGGCATCGATGTCTCCGCGCCGGGCCGCCCGCCGCTGTCGGTCCCGGCCCCCGGGCGCGATGAGCTGCTCGAGGTCAGCGTGTGGAGCTCGACCGTGCTGGCCGCCGCGGCCGGGCCAGCGGCCGACGCCTGGTTCTCGGCCTACCTGGACCAGCCGGTCCGGCTGGCCTACCTCGATGACCCCACCCGGCGCGGGGTCGATCCCGACTTCGGCCGGGACGGAGACGTGGTCAGCTTCGCCGACGGGTACCCGCTGCTGCTGACCAGCACGTCCTCGCTGGACGAGCTCGGCGACTGGCTGGCCGCGGACGGGGACCAGCCGGTGCCGATGAACCGGTTCCGGCCCAACGCGGTCGTGACCGGCTTCGGGCCCTGGGCCGAGGACCGGTGGCGCCGGGTCCGGATCGGGGGGGTGACCTTCCGCGTGGCCAAGCCCTGCGGCCGGTGCGTGGTCACCACGACCGACCAGGTCACCGGCGTGCGCGGCTCCCAGCCGCTGCGGATGCTGGCCCGCAAGCGCCGCTTCGGCCAGAGCCTGGTGTTCGGGCAGAACATCATCCCCGATACCCCGGGCCAGATCCGGATCGGGGACCCGGTGGAGGTCCTGGAGTACGCGAGCTAGGGCCAGCGCCGCCGGGTGAGCCGGTCCGGGTCAGGCCTTGGCCGCCACCAGCTCGAGCAGTCGCTCCCGGGTGATGGGCTCACCGGGCAGCGGGTCCGGGTCGGGGCGCAGCCCGGCCAGGATGAGGCCGATGTAGCGGTGCGGCAGGCAGGGCTCGCCGTGGCCGGTGACCGAGCCCAGCATCTCCAGGATGGGCGGGAAATCGGTCACCCCGATGTCGGCCCGCACCACGCCCGCGGCCCGGCCCCGGGCCAGCAACTCCTCCAGCGGCCCCCAGGACCGCTGCAGCATCTCCGCGAAGTGCTCGGCGCCGTAGGCGCGGGTCAGCACGTCCACCAGCGCGCGGTTGGAGGAGATCATGTCCAGCGACCGCTCCAGGAACTGGGCCAGCCCGATCCAGGGGTCGGGTTCGGCCGCCGCCTCCTCGGCCGTGGCCACGGCCCGGTCGACACACTGCCGCAGGAACTCATGCGCGAGCTCGTGCTTGTTGGCGAAGTGCCGGTAGGCGGTGGCCACGTTGACCCCGGCGTGCCGCGCGATGTCGTCCAGCGTGGCGTCGAGCCCGCGCGCGGCGAAAACCTCCGCGGCGGCGTCGATGAGCCGCTGACGGTTCCGGGCGGCGTCCGCCCGGAGCCGCCGCGTCCCGCCGACGGCCGCCGCGGAAACGGTCATCAGACGTGCACCGCCGGAGCCGTCTGGGAGCTTTCGCGCGGGATGGCCACGCCGGAGCGGAGCACCAGGGCGGTCAGTACCGCGGCAACGGCGAAGACCCCGGCCGCGACCCAGAACACCACGTGGTAGCTGTGGACCAGGCCGGTCTGCGCCACCAGCGCCTTGCCCGCGGCCGAGGTGGCCGACGCCGCGTGCGCCACGATGTACCCGGTCGCGGCGGTGGCCGCGATCGTGTTCAGCAGCGAGGTGCCGATCGAGCCGCCGATCTGCTGGGCGACGTTGATCGAGGCCGACGCCACGCCCGCGTCATCCCGGTCGACACCCAGGGTGCCGAGCGTGAACGCCGGCGCGAACACCAGGCCGAGCCCCACTCCCAGCAGCAGCAGCGAGGGCAGCACGTCGGACACGTAGTTGGACTGCAGGCTGATCCGGGTCAGCAGCGCCATGGCCACGCCGGACAGCACCAGGCCGATCGGCACCGCGATCCGCGGGCTGACCCGGGTCAGCAGGATCGTGTTGCCGAGCGCCGCGACCACGACCAGGATCACGGTCAGCGGCAGGAACGCGAGACCGGTCTTGACCGCGCTGTACCGGAGGGTGTCCTCCAGGTAGTAGGTCAGGAACAGGAACACGCCGAACATGCCGATCGCGGCCAGGAACATCGCCATGTAGGCGCCACCGCGGTTGCGGTCCAGGACGACCCGCAGCGGCAGCAGCGGGTTCGCCACCCGCTGTTCGACCAGGACGAACGCGACGAGCAGAACAACCCCGGCGATCAGCGTCCCCCACGTCCCCGGCTTGGTCCAGCCCGAGCTGCCCGACGACATCGATGCGTTCGAGAACCCGAAGACCAGGCAGAACAGGCCGGCCGCGCCCAGCACGGTACCCACGATGTCCAGCTTCGGGCGGTGCGTCGGGGCGGCGACGCGACTGAGCAGCATGGCGCCGCCCGTGAGCGCGAACGCCGCGATCACCACGTTGACGTACATGACCCAGCGCCAGTTCAGGTACTCGGTCAGGAAGCCACCGAGCAGCAGCCCGACCGACGCGCCGGCCCCGGCGATGCCGCCGTAGATGCCGGTCGCCTTGGTGCGCTCTTGCGGGTCGGTGAACGTGGTGGTCAGCAGGGACAGCGTGGCCGGCGCGAGCAGCGCCCCGAACGCGCCCTGCAGCACGCGGGCCGCCAGCAGCATGTCGAAGTTCTGGGCCGCGCCGCCGAACGCCGAGGCCGCGGCGAAGCCGACGATCCCGATGAGGAAGACGCGCCTGCGGCCGAACAGGTCCGCGATCCTGCCCCCCAGCAGCAGCAGGCTGCCGAACGCGAGCGAGTAACCGGTGACGATCCACTGCCGGTCGGTGTTGGAGAAGACCAGCGAGGCCTGGGCGTGCGGTAGCGCGATGTTCACAATCGTGACGTCGAGCACCACCATGAGCTGGGCCAGGCCCAGGACGGCCAGGATCCACCAGCGCCGGGCGTAGTTCGGGTCAACGTCGGCGTCGGCGGTGTTCCCCACCTGCGCGCTCGATGTGTCCGGAGTTGTCATCAGCTCACCTTGGGACGAGGTCAAAGAAAACGAAGTTAGTAGCTGCGCTTACCTCAAGGCTAAACGCAGGTCACTCCCTCGTTTCTTTCCGCCCCAGATGTGTGTCGGGTCACACCGGCCCACCGGCCCTGACCAGCCGGTCAGCCGCCGGTCAGCGCGGCGTCAGCCGGAAGGCCCGCGCTCCCGCCGCCCACGCTCCGTGCAGGTCAGCGGGCCGGGGACTGCCGCTGGAGTCGAAGCCGATGTGGTTGAACTTGGCGAAGTTGCGGTTGTCGCGGGCCATGACCGCGTAGGCGTCGACCACACCCGGCTCGTCCGCGATGACCCGGACGTCGGCCGTCCGGCGGCGGCCCTGGAGCCGGAGCTGCACCGGCTCGCCGGTGCGCAGGTTACGGGTCCAGCCGAAGGGGGAGCCGATGAGCAGGTCCCCCTCGTGCCGGGTGTAGGCCACCGGGATGTAGTAGTGCCGCCCCGATTTGCGGCCCACGACGTCCAGCGTGACCAGTCTGCGGCCCACCAGCCGGGACAGCAGCGGCGTGCTCAGCAGGCCCCGCATGATGCGGTTGACTGCGCCCTGCCCCCGCAAGGTCTGGACCTGCTGGCCCGATATCGCCTCGGTCATCTCGTTCTCCTCCGCGGTCACCCGATCCGGCCTGGATCGTCTCACCGGTATGACGCCCGGCGGCGAAGGAACGTGACTGGTGGCCGGCGTCCCGGTATCCAGTAAGTTCGGAACGCGGCGATGGCGTGGAGGTGTCAGCGTTCCTGGTGGGCGCCCCGGTGCCGATATGACGCCCAGCGCCCGCGGAACGTGACCGCGCCGCAGAACGTGACCGAACCCGCAAACCGAACCGCGGAACGGGTCAGGTGGGGTGATGGTCGAGGTAGCTGGCCATCCGGGTCAGCGCGCGGTGGCGCGCTGCAGGTCGGCCGAGACGGGCGGGGCGGGCTCGGCGGGCAGGCGGCCGCCAGGCCGAGGCCGGGGCTGAACGATTCCGCCAGCCGGGCGCAGGTGTGCGCGGCCTCCCGCACCGGGCGGGGATCGAGCGTCCACAGCGCCTCGAACTGGCGATTGGCGTCGGCGGTCCCGCGCTGACCGGGAATCTCCCAGCCGGTCAGGCAGGCCGGGTAGTCGGGGGCTTCGCACACGAGCATCCATTCCCGCCGCAGCGGAGCCCCGGCCGGAACCGGCCTGCGTCGGCTCACCGTCGCCTCCGGCTGCGGTGGCGAAGTCCGCGAAGACCGTGACCGACTCGGCCGTCCGGGCCAGCTCGTTCCAGCGATCCTCGGATCGGCGGTAGTAGTGCTCCCGCTGGAAGCTGGCGAACAGGTCGCGTGTTCGGCCCGCGCGCAGTACTCGTCCTCGATCGCCCGGGTCAGGGCGAGCAGCGTGGACTTGCGCAGCACCTGGGGCTGCAGTTCGGGATGACGGCGGCGCAGCAGGGCGACACCGACGGGTCGGCGGGCGCGGCCGGCCTTGCGCGATGGCCGTGGGCAGGCTCAGCCCGGCGGCGCGCTGCCGCAGTACTTCCTCGATCAGCGCCACGTCGCCCGGGGCGTACCGGCGATGCCCGGTATTCATTCGCTGCGGCCGGGGGAAGCGGTAGCGAGACTCCCAGCTGCGCAGCGTCGCCGCGGGCACGCCGTGCGTTCGGCCAGCTCACCGATGGTCATGCCGTCAGCCGGTCCCGTCATGGCCACCCCTTTCGGTTCTGCACAGCTATGCACCTTGCACAAGTAAACATGAAACTTCTGTTTACGCCTGCGGCCCGGGCAGCAGGCGGTGTCACTGCACCTCGTGGAGGTTAGGACATGATCACTGTCGGCCGCACGGCGCTGGTTTCCGCGCCTGCTTGGCCGTGTCCGGCTCCTGCTGGGGGCGGTGCCCGCGGGCGGCCCCATCACCTCGGCCGCCGCCCCGGTCAGGCCCGGACCGCGCCGCCTCGCCCGCACCAGCTGGCCCGCCACGCTCAGACCGCCTGCTGGTCGCGTCGGCCAGCTCGCCCAGCAGCGGCCGCACTCGCCACCGTGTTGCGCGGTCACCATCAGCGCCACACCGCACTGGCTTCGCTGGTCGTCGCGTCGCGCAGGCATCACGCTGCCCAGCGCACCCAGCGCCACGCAGCAGGCCCAGGCGGCCAGCTGTAGACGGTGGCGTCGAGCCAGTTTGTCGCCACCTACGACTCGATCCAGATCCAGGCCACGCCAGCATCAGCCAGACCAGCCGAGCTGCCGGCGGCTCCAGCACCGCGGTCATGGACGCCAAGCCTATCTGCCGGTGGCAGAGAGCACTTGCAGATGGCCGAGAGCGACTACACGGCCCTGGCGGGTCGGTGTCCGCGTGCCCGGCGTGAACGCTGGCACCGGCGGCCTGGCCGCGATCCAGCCCGCTGACAACGCTCGTGGCTCGCCGCGGCGATCGGCGCGGTGCTGCTGGTCGGCACCGGTACGTTCGCCCTGCGCCGCCGGTCAGCCACCCGCGCGTCAGCTAACCCTCGCCCGTGATACTCGGACCGGCTCACCAGTGGCTTCGCCGCCTTGGTGTCCTTCCGCGGGGGCCGGTTGACGCTGCTCGCGGTGGCAGCTGGGCATGGCGTCCACCAGCCCCGGCTGCCCCACGCGGTCCGGCCCCGGCCTTGGCCCAGCCGCCCTAGCCACCGCAGCCGCCGCCGGCCGCGGCCGGCCGCCGCCAGGCTCGCCGTGCCACCCGCCCCGGCCATGCCGCGTGCTGCCCGTCGGTGCGCAGTCGATCCAGATCTCCAGCCTGCAGGTGTCGGCCCCGGCGTCGCCCGAGTCGGTGACGGCGGCGCGCTGCGTGCCCGGCGACCCGGCCCACGTCGGCTGGTGTGCCGTCCACCTCAGAGCTGGTCATCGACGACACGTCGATATAGGAGTCGGCCGGCGCCCTGTCGGGTGCGTAACCTGCGCCCGCCCCTCCAACCACCCCCGACCTGACGTAACGCGTGCGTACCTATCGACCTCCCCTCACCCCCCACCCACCCCCTTCATCATCACCTGCCCTCATACCCACCCATCAATACACACTTCCTACTCCCCTACCCCACCACCCCCTTCCTATCCCCTCTATGTCAGCGTTCCTGGTGGGCGCCCCGGTCTTCAAAACCGGTGGGCGGTGCTCCGCGCCGCCGGCGGGTTCGATTCCCGTCCACCTCCGCCACCGTCGCCCCCCCCCCCCCCCCCCCCCCTCTCTCCCCCCCCTCTCCCCCCCCTCGTCGCGCTGTCAGCCCTGGTGGGTGTGGCCGGTCGCCTGGGACACGCCATCGCGCGCCTTCTCCGCCATCGCGGTGCTGGTGGCGACGAGCTGCTTGGCGAAGTCGCGCTGGGCGTTGAGGACCTGGCCGGCGAAGTCGAAGACCTGGTCGATCACCTGGTTCGGGCTGATCAGCCCGGAGCCCGACAGCTGGCCGGCGGCCTGCTGGAACGTCTGGGTCCACGTCTCGATGGCGGCCCGGCTGGCGTCCTGGCTCTGCTTGATCAGTTCGGAGTACTGCTCCTGGATGGTGGTCATGATGGGTTCTCCCTGTCGTGCGTACTTTGTGTTTACCGTTCGCTTGAAATAGTACGCACGACTGCTCTACATGTCAATCAAGGTGATCAGTATGTCAAGCGCCAGGGGATTGTCGCAGGCTGCGGTACACGCGGAGCAGCGTCTCGCGCTCTTGCGGGCCGAGGTCGGGATCGCGCAGGATTGCCGCCTCGGTCCCGGATCCAGCCCCGGAGCCGGATCCCGGGCCGGCCTGGGTGCCGCCCGCATTCTCCTTGCCCGCCATGCCGGCCTGCGACAGCAGGGTGTCGGCCGACAGGTTGAGCGCGTCAGCGATGGACCGCAGCACGCGCAGCGACGGCTGGTGCAGCCCGCGCTCGACCTGGCTGAGGTAGGCGTTGGACACCTTGGTCAGGTCGGACAGCTGCCGCAGAGACAGGTCGGCCAGCTGCCGCTGCAGCCGGATGTAGCCGCCCAGGCTGCCCGCCTGTGAGTCGCCTTCGGGCTCGTACGCCATCCCGTTCTCCTCGGTTGATCGTGGCCCGGTGCGAGCCGTACACCGACCTAAGTATGCGGGACGGACCGTGCCAGAGCAGCTGAGGTAGCGCGACCTAGGAACCGGGTCACCAGGGGGGCGACCCGGGCCGGGCTGTCGAGCAGCATCAGGTGACCGCCACCCCGGACCACCTCCAGCCGCGCGTCCGGCATCAGGGCCGCCATGATCTGGGAATTGATCAGCGGGGTGA
Source organism: uncultured Actinomycetes bacterium (assembly GCA_963833835.1). Lineage (GTDB taxonomy): Bacteria > Actinomycetota > Actinomycetes > Streptosporangiales > Streptosporangiaceae > Bog-532. The sequence goes on along the minus strand of CAWHZI010000015.1, from coordinate 381,115 downwards.
TCGGATCGTCGTCACCGCACAGGATCAGGGCCGGATGGCGGATGGCCCACAGCCACGGCAGGCTGGACCAGCCGAACAGTGAGGTCATCCGGTACAGGCCGGCCTGGGTGTCGCCGGGCCGCCGGATCCGCAGGATGCGGATGAGCCCGGGCTCGGTCCGCAGGCGGCCGCCGAACATGATTCCGGCCGTCTGCTCCAGCCGTTCCTGGCTGTAACGCCCGGACTGCAGGAAATGCCAGAGCGCCTGGGCGTCACCGGGCATCCCGGGACTCCCGAATACGGTGGAGGCCAGGACCAGGCGGCGCACCCGGGACGGGTGGCTGAGCGCCATCTGCTGCGCGACCGCACCGCCGAACGACAGGCCGAGGACGTGGGCCGACCCGATGCCCAGTTCGTCCAGCAGCCCGGCCCCGACCGAGGCCAGCGCCCGCATGGTCAGCGGGAACGCCGGCGCCGGCGACCGGCCGATGCCGGGCGGGTCGAACGTGATGGCCTGGTACCCAGCCAGCTGGGGCAGCAGCGGATCCCAGCTCTGCGCGCCGGCGAACACGCCGGAGTGCAGCAGCAGCGGTTCGCCCTGCCCGCTCACCTGGGTGTGGATGGTCAGTCCCTGGACCCGGACCAGACGGCTGATCATGGTCCGGTATGTACCCGCGGCTGAGCCGTAAGAACTCAGTCGGCCGCGCTGACCTGGCGGGTTATCCGGGCGGCCGCGCGCCGCGGCAGGGCCGTGGGGGTTGCCTCGGACGCGGTGGCGGGATTTGCTGGTGGCAGCGACAAGGGAGCCGCCATGACGGGTGAGACACCCGACGATCGGGGCCAGCACGCCGCGTTCATGCTCGGGCCGGAAACCAACCTGTTCGCCGACGCGGACGCGGCCGGGCTCGGCCGGGCATTAGGCGCGGTGTTCACCGGCGCCATGTCGAATCCGGCCGAGGCCGGTGAGGCCTGGCTGCGGTACACGGCCGCCCTGGCCCAGATCCCGGCGGTGGCGCTGTCCAGCTGGATCGGCCGCCCGATCCCGCCGCCGGTGTCCCTCGACCCGCGGGACAAGCGCTTCACCGACCCGGCGTGGTCGGACAACCCGGCCTTCTACTCCCTGCGGATGTCCTACCAGGCCTTCGCCGACTTCACCGGCCGGCTGGTGTCGGCCGCCGGGCTCGAGTCCCAGCAGGAGGCCAAGGCTCGCCTGATATCCGGCCTGGTCGTGGACGCGCTGGCCCCGACCAACTACCTGCCCACCAACCCGGCCGCGCTCAAGCGGGCGTTCGAGACCGGTGGCGCCAGCGTGGCCAGGGGGATGCGCAACTTCGTCGACGACCTGCTGCACAACAACGGCCGGCCCCGGCAGGTCGACACCAGCCCGTTCACGCTGGGAGACAACCTCGCCGCCACCCCCGGCCAGGTCGTGTTCCGCAACGAGCTGATGGAACTGCTGCAGTACTCACCGCAGACCGATCAGGTCCACGCCACGCCGCTGCTGTTCAGCCCGCCGTGGATCAACAAGTACTACGTGATGGACCTGGCTCCCGGGCGCAGCTTCGCCGAATGGGCGGTCCAGCACGAGCGGACCGTGTTCGCCATCAGCTACCGCAATCCGTCGCCGGAGATGTCCGGCATCACGCTGGACGACTATCTGGTCCGCGGGCCACAGCAGGCCCTCGACGTCATCGGCGACATCACCGGGGCGCCGGCGACCGACATCGTCGGCCTGTGCCTGGGTGGCGCGCTGACCGCGATCACCGACGCCTACCTGGCCGCGGGCGCCGACGACCGGATCGGCAACCTCACCCTGCTCAACACGCTGCTCGACTATTCCGAGCCCGGGGTGCTGGGCGCGTTCACCGATATCGAAACGGTGCGCCGGCTGGAGGCCCAGATGGAGCGGGAAGGCCACCTGGCCGCCAGCGCCATGGCGGGCACCTTCGACATGCTGCGGGCCAACGACCTGATCTTCAGCTACGTCGCCGCCAACTGGCTCATGGGCCAGGACCCGCCGGCCTTCGACATCCTGGCCTGGAACGCGGACAGCACCCGCATGCCCGCGGCCATGCACGCGTTCTACCTGCGCAACTTCTACGTCGAGAACAACCTGGCCAAGGGCCTGCTGGAGATGGCCGGCCGGAGGCTGAACCTCGCCGACGTCAAGCACCCGGCCTACGTCGTCTCGGCCGAGAACGACCACATCGTGCCCTGGCGGTCGGCCTACGCCACCACCAACCTGATCACGGGCCCGGTCCGGTTCGTGCTCAGCAACGGCGGTCACATCGCCGGCATCGTCAACCCGCCCGGCCCCAAGGGCTGGTACCTGGTCGGCGAGAAGTACCCCGGGTCGGCCGACAAGTGGCGGGAGAAGACGACCCGGCACGCCGGCTCCTGGTGGCAGGACTGGGCCCAGTGGTCGGCCAAGAACTCGGGCCCGCTGACCGACCCGCCGCCGACCGGCAGCGGCACCTACCCAGTGCTCTACCCGGCCCCAGGCGAATACATCCGCACCTGATCCGGCGTGGCCCCGCTGAGCTGAACCTGGCCGGCCGCCAGGCCGTGGTCACCGGCGGAGCCAGCGGGATCGGTGCCGCCTGCGCCGCCCGGCTCGCGGCCGCCGGGGCCGACGTCGTAGTGGCCGACCTGGACGAACAGGCCGCCGCCAAAGTCGCAGCCGGCCTCGGCGGCCGGCCCTACGGGGTGGATCTGGCCACGGACAGCTTCGACGCGGATGCGCTGGCCGGCCGGGCCGATGTCCTGGTCAACTGCGCCGGCCTGCAGTACGTCGCCCCGGTGCACGAGTTTCCGCCGGAGAAGTTCCGGCTGCTGCTGGCGGTGATGCTGGAGGCCCCGTTCCGCCTGGCCCAGGCCGCGCTGCCGCACATGTATGAGCAGGGATTCGGCCGGATCGTCAACATCTCCTCCGTGCACGGGCTGCGGGCCTCGCCCTACAAATCGGCCTACGTCGCGGCCAAGCACGGGCTGGAGGGGCTGTCCAAGGTCATCGCGCTCGAAGGCGGCCCGCACGGCGTCACCTCCAACACCATCTGCCCGGCCTACGTCCGCACCCCGCTGGTCGAAAAGCAGATCAGCGACCAGGCCCGGATCCACGACATCGGCGAAGACCAGGTCATCAGCGACATCATGCTGACCGAGCCGGCCATCAAGCGGCTGATCGAGCCGCCGAGGTCGCCGAGCTGATGGCCTACCTGTGCTCGCCGGCGGCCTCGTTCGCCAACGGCTCGTCCTGGGTCCTCGACGGCGGCTGGTCGGCCCGCTGACCACGACGGCTGGCCGGTCCGCTCAGGCCGCCAGCACCTGCTCAGCCGGGCACCACCAGCTCGTGCGCCCGCCGAAGGTGCCGGTCTGCAGCGGCACGTGATCACGCGGGCAGGTCCCGCCTTTGTGCCGGGCCGGAATGAGCCGCAGCGTGTGCACGCCCCCGTCCCGGATCGCGGTCTCGATCACGGCGTGGGTGGCGCGCCGCAGCCGCTCCTCTTCCGCGCCGGACAGGCTGCCGACAGGACGGCCTGGATGGACACGGGCCTGCCAGAGGATCTCATCGGCCAGCAGGTTCCCGATCCCGGCGATCCGGTGCTGGTCCAGCAGCCGGGCCTTGACCGGCGCGGCCGCCCCCGCGCCCAGGGCGGCCCGGAACTGGGCCGGGGTGATCCGCTCGGCGTCCGGGCCCAGCTCGCCCACCGGCGGGTCCAGCCGGACGCGGCCCAGCCGACGGGGGTCGACCAGCATCAGCCGGCCCCCGTCGGCGAAGAACAGCGTGAACCGGGCCCAGCGGTAGTCCCCGGGCCGGCGCTGGCCCTCCCAGTAGTCGCCGCCGTCGACCTCGGCCCCGCTGGCGTCGGCGATCACGATCTTGCCCGACATCCCGAGGTGGATCCCCAGCGTGACCGGGCTGGCCACCCCGCCGACCTGGCACCACATGCTCTTGCCCTGCCGCAGGGCGGCCACCAGCTCACCGCCGAGCAGCGCGCGCCGGATCGCACCCGGCGGATGCGGGCGGCATACGAACCGGTCGGAGTCGTCGACGTCAGCGATGCGACGCCGCAACCCGGCCCGTTCGATGACCGCCCGCGCCGATTCGACCTCAGGAAGCTCGGGCACCGGATGACCCTACTGGGACCGGTCGCCACCGGCCGCTCCGGGTCGGTGATCCAGTGCGACCACGACCCGGGGTAGAGCGCGGCCTGGTAGCCGGCCACCTCCAGGGCGAGCACCTCGTGCGCGGCCGTGATCCCCGACCCGCAGTAGACCGTGACCGGCTGGCTGCCCGTGACCCCGAGCGCGGCGAAGCGCTCGCGCAGCGCGCCCGCGTCCAGGAACGAGCCGTCGCCGGTCACGTTGTCCCGGGTCGGGGCGCTGACCGCGCCGGGGATGTGGCCCGCCACCGGGTCAATCGGCTCGACCTCGCCCCGGAAGCGCTCGCCGTCCCGGGCGTCCAGCAGCACGCCCGCCGCGGCGGCGGCCAGCACGCCGTCGGCCTCCACCACCTCGGCCCCCGGGCCGCCGGCCACGAAGTCGCCCGCGGCCACCTCGCGCACGGCCGTCTCCACCGGGCGGCCGGAGCGCCGCCAGGCCGCGTACCCGCCGTCGAGCACCTGCACGTCGGCGTGGCCCAGCCGGCGCAGCAGCCACCAGGCCCGCGCGGCCGAGGTGGAGTTGCCCGCGTCGTACACCACCACGCCGGTGTCGTTGCGCACCCCGAGCCGCCGCATGGCCGCCGCGAACCGCACCGGGCTGGGCAGCGGGTGACGTCCCCCGCCCCCGGCCGCGCTGGCCAGGTCGGCGTCCATGTTCACGAACTGGGCACCGGGTATATGACCTGCGAGGTAGTCCGCTCGTTCGGGTCCGCCCGCCAGCGACCAGCGCACGTCCAGCAAGACCGGCGCCCGGTCGCGGTCCAGCAGCTCACCCAGGCGATCAACGTCGATCAGAGGTCCGGCCACAGGGGGAATCTACCTTCCAGTAGCGGGTCTGCCTCCGGCGGGGGCACTTCCGGCTCCGGGATGGATGAAAACCCGTGGCCTGGCTCTCCCTTGCCCCCGTCGCCCGCCGCTCAGCCGAGCAGACCGCCCGGGCCGCGTCAAGCCGCGGAGGCTCACTGCCCATGAAGCACCGCCGCCCCACCTGCCACGCTCGCCCCACCACGGCGACGGGATGCCAGGCCGGGCTCCCTGGAGCAGTTGCAGTGCCATAATCCCTGCACGCGCTCCGCCACACCGGTTTCGAAGATCCATTCCCCGGCAGCAGTCAGGCGTCCTCGCTGCTCCGCCGCCCGGACCCGGCGCACCCTGCCGCGCGCCCGGCCCCGCGCACGCGGGAGGCCGCACCCCACCTGACCCACGCCGAAGGTATTGTCTACTTATCCGATCGGGAGGGAATTAATTGCAGGTCGTGGTGGTAGGCGGCGGGGCCAGCGGAGCCCTGGCCGCGCTGCACCTCAGTCGCCGGGCCGCCGCCACCAGCGTGCCGCTCACGCTCGACATCGTCGAACCGGGTCAGCTCGGCCGGGGCGTGGCCTACTCGACCGGGAACCACGAGCACCGGCTCAACGTCCCGGCCGCCGGGATGAGCGTGCTCCCGGAGGAGCCGGGGCACTTCGTCCACTGGCTGCGGGCCAGCTATGACCCGGGCTTCCCGGCGGGCGGCTTCGCGCCGCGGGCCGTGTTCGGCCGCTACCTGGCCGACACTCTCGGCCGGCAACTGGCGGCGGCCCCCGGCGTGGCCTGGACCCAGCACCGGAGCCGGGCCGTGGACCTGCGCCGCCGCGGCGAGGCCGTGACGGTCACGCTGGCCGATGGCCAGGTGCTGCCGGCCGACGCCGTCGTCCTCGCCCTCGGCCACGGCGCGGCCACTACCAACTGGGTGCCCGCGCCGCTGGCCCGCTCACCCCGGTTCGTGGCCGACCCGTGGCGTCCCGGTGGCCTGCCCGAGCTGCCCGCGGGGTCGACCGTGCTGCTCGTCGGCTCCGGGCTGACCATGATCGACGTCGCCATCAACTACGGTCACTGTCAGCTCCACACGGTCTCCCGGCACGGGCTGCTGCCCCTGGCCCACGTCCCCGACCCGCCCGCGGCGCAGCCAAGGCCGCTGCCCGAGACCACGTTCACCGCCGCGAGCGCCCGGCGGCTGGTCTTCGACCGGATCCGCGCGCTCGACGGCGACTGGCGCACGGCGGTCGACAGCCTGCGGCCGGTCACCCAGCAGCTCTGGTCCCGCCTGGACGACCCCAACCGCCGCCGGCTGCTGGCCCAGGGCCAGCGGCGCTGGGAACGCGTCCGGCACCGGATGGCCCCGGAACTGGGCGCGTGGATGGCGGCCCGCCACGCTCAGGGCGTGCTCACCGTCCGGGCCGCGTCGGTCGCCGAGGCCCGTGAGCACGAGGGCGGCCTGGCCGTCGGGCTCAGCGACGGCACCACCGTCCGGGCCGACCTGGTGATCAACTGCACCGGCCGGTCCGCCACCCCCGATCCCGGCGACGACCCGCTGGTGCGCGCGCTGCTGGCCCGCGGATCGGCCCGCCGCGACTCCCTCGGCCTGGGCTTCGCCACCTACCCGGACGGCCGCCTCAGCTCGGCCGCCGACGCCGACGCCGCCGCGGCCGGCGACCTGCCCGCCTGGACGCTCGGCTCACTCCGGCGCGGTGAGCTCTGGGAGAGCACCGCGATCCCCGAGATCAGGGACCAGGCCGCCGAACTGGCCACCTCGATCCTGGCCCGCGTCGGCGCCGGCACCCGCGAGGTCGCCTGAGCCCGCCGTTACTGAGGCGGTCCGCCGCTACCCGCGCCCGGCCCGGCGTACCGCCGGGCCCGGCCTGCCCCCGGCTCGGCCCCCGGCCCGGCCTGGCCCGGCTACCGCCCGGTCCCCGGCCGGCCCCCGCTCCGGCCACCGCCCGACCCCCGCCCGGGCACCCGGTTTAAGGTGGCTCAGTGACGCCGGAGCATGCCCAGGCCTACGCCGCCCGGCGCGGACCCGGTGCTGGCCGGCGTCATCAGCGCCCACGGCGAGCCCCGCGCCGTTCGAGTGGCACGACGGCGGGCGAACCGGGACGAGCAAGTTCGCCGCCATGCTGCTGCACGTGGTGGGGCAGCAGATCTCGGCCCAGGCCGCGTTCACGATCTACGACCGGATCAGCGCCGCGACGGACGGCCTGCCCACGGCCCGGGCGATCGCCGGCCTGGGACCCAACCGGCTCCGGGACTGCGGCCTGTCCCGGGCCGGGCCGGCTACGCGGTGGCGCTGGCGGCGGCCGAGCTGTCCGGCGCCCTGGATATCGAGCACCTCGGGTCGGTGCCGGATGACGAGGCGGTGGCCCGGCTCACGGCCGTCCGGGGGGTGGGCCTGTGGTCGGCGCAGACCTTCCTGCTGCACAACCTGGCCCGCCCAGACGTGCTCCCGGAAGCTGACCGCGGTATCGGCCAGGCGATCCAGCAACTGTGGCAGCTTGACCGGCCGCCCAGTAGCGGTCAGGTCCGGCGCCGCGGCCTGGCCTGGTCCCCGTACCGGTCCTACGCCGCGGCCCTGCTGTGGCGCTCGCTGCGCCCGGCGGGCGAACCGTCAGATCCCAAGGAGCGCGCCCTGCGCCAGCGCGCGCTCCAACGGCCGAACCACAAAGCACAGGTAGATAGTTGCGCTAAATAACGAGTTATCCCTAACCTAGTTCGAAATGCATCCGTCCGATAACAATTCACCCAGCGCCTCACCCGCCACACCAGCCACCGCCACACCGTCCACCGCATCACCCGCCGCTCACCACCACGTTGATGGATCCGGCGGTTGCGCTAAATAACTAGTTGTCCATAATCTAGTTCGAAATGCAGCCGACCGATAACAATTCATCTACCGCGCTGATGGACCCGTCGCCCGGGCCGCTCCGGGATCCCGCCTACCGGTCCTGGTTCTTCTCCCAGGCGCTGTCCAGCGCCGGGGTGCAGACGCAGACCATCGGGGCGGCGTGGGTGGTGTACCTGGAAACCCACAGCGGGGTCGCGCTGGCGCTGATTCCCGTCGCCACCTTGGGCCCCGGCCTGCTGCTGGGGGTATTCGCCGGCGCCCTGCTGGACCGGCGGGACGCCCGGTCGGTGCTGCTCGTCACCCAGTCGCTGGCCCTGGTCGCGGGTTGCGCGCTCGGGGTGATCAGCCTGAACCGGGACCCGCCGCTGGCGGCGATCTACGGCATCTGCTTCCTGACCGGGCTGATCAACGCCTTCGACGGGCCCGCCCGCCAGGTGATCGTGGTCGACTTCGTAGGCCGGCACCGGGTGGACCAGGCCGTGAGCCTGTTCGAGGTCAGCCTGTCGCTGTCCCGCATGGCCGGACCCGCCCTGGGCGGCGTGCTGCTCGACCTGCTGGGCCCGGCGGCCTGCTTCTTCTTCAACGCCGGCACCTACGTCGGCCCGCTGATCGTGCTGGCCATCTACACCCCGCAGTACGCGGCCACGGCCGAGGAACGGGCCCAGCGGACCTCAGCCCCCCGGGCGGCCGCGCGCTTCGCCTTCCGCAGCGGACCGATCAGGTCCTGCATGCTGATCGCCGCGCTCAGCACCACCGTGGTCACCACCACCGCCTACTTCCCGGAGTTCTCCGCGGAGTCGCTGCACCTGGGCAGCTCCGGCTACGGGGCCCTGGTGGCCTGCCTGGGTATCGGGGCCCTGCCGGGCGCACTCCTGGCCGCGCGGCTGGCCGGAAAGGACCGCGGACGGCGGGTGGCCCTCGCCGCGCTGGGCACTGGCGCCGCGACGCTGCTCACCGGGCTGGCGCCCATCCCGGCGCTGGCCTTCGCCGGCACGATCCTGATCGGGCTGGCCTCGATCTGCCTGCTCGCCCTGGCCAACACGCTCGTCCAGCTACTGGCTCCCCCGTATCTGCGGGGCGGCATCATGGGCCTGTGGGTCATGATGATGCCGGGCATGACCCCGATCACCGGGTTCGCCACCGGTTTCCTCACCGACAGCCTGGGACCCCGCTCGGTGTTCTTCGCCATCACGATCGCGATGACCGTGCTCGTGGCGTGCTGCTGGCGCCCGCTGCGCCGCGATGCCCTGCCCGATTCCTAACCCCGATTCCTAACCCCGGCTCCTTAACTCTGGCCGCTATACCCCGGCCGCGTCCCTGATCAGGGCCGGGGTCAACGCGTTCATCGCCGCCAGCACCGGGTCCAGGCCCGGCCGGGCCGTGATGACCCGCACCACGGTCTCGTCCAGGCCCGCGCTGAGCCGGGCGAACGCGGCCGGGGCCGGGCCGGCCGGGCCGTAGTAGCCGACCGCCTGCAGCATCTCCTCCGGGGCGGCCGCCACCAACTCGGGCATACCCGCGCCCTGATCGCGCCGCTGCTCCAGCTCGGTCAGCTCGGCGTCGAAGCCCATCTCGGCGAACAGGGCCCGGTACCCCGCGTTTTTGGGCATGCCCGGCCGGGCCATGGCGTAGCCGAGCACCTGCGTGCCGAACGCCAGCCGGGCCGCGGCCACGTCGTCGTCGATGCAGACCCGGATGTACATGGTCATCGGGACCGAGCCCGGGGCCCGGCCCGCCCGGGCGGCGCCCGCGTCGATCTCGGCCCGGCTGGCCGCGATGCGGGCCGGCGTGGCCCAGTTCAGCAGGGCGCCGTCGGCCGTCTCCCCGGCCAGCCGCAGCATCTGCGGGCCGAGCGCGGCCAGGTACACCGGGGCGGCCGGCAGGTCCTTTACCCCCAGCGAGGCCGACCGCGGCCACCCGGGGAAGCCGGACCCGGTGCCGGCCCGGCCGCCCTCCAACCCGGTGGTGACCTGCTGGCCGTCCAGCAGCGCCCGGACCTGGGTGACGTACTCGCGCATGACCGCGATCGGGCGGTTGGGCAGGCCCACCGACGTCCAGAAGTCGGGCCCGTAACCCCCCGTGCCCAGGCCGAGCACGAACCGGCCCGAGGACAGCTGGGCCAGCGTGGCCGCCTGCAGGGCCAGGCTCAGCGGGGTCCACATCCGCGCCGCCGGGACGACGGAGATCCCGGTGCGCAGCGAGGTGTCCTGCGACCAGGCCGCGCAGACGTGGAACGAGTCCGGCACCGTCCCGGCCGGGGTCCACAGGCTCTCGAAGCCGAGTTGCCCGGCCTCCCGGGCCGCCGCCCGCAGTTCGTCGAACGCCAGGCCGAGCCGGCCATCCAGTCCCGCGCCAATCATCATGACCGGCAGTATGCCGGACGCCCTAACCGGCGGCTGACCCCTGGTGCCGTCCCCAGCCGCGCCGCTGGCGTGGCCGGGCCGTCGAGCAGCAGGGCCAGCCCGTCGGCCAGCGCCGCGGCCGAGCCCTCGGGCCAAGCCGCGGTCAGGGCCCGCAGGTGATCGGTCAGCGTGGCGTTGAGCCTGCCGATCATCCGCGTGCCCCTGGGCGTGAGGGACAGCAGGGTCGCGCGCCGGTCGAGCGGATCCGTCGTGCGCTTGATCAGCCCGGCTTCCTGGAGGCGATCGGCGTACCGGCTCGTGCCCGAGCGGTCGATGCCCACCTGCTCGGCCAGCCGGGCCACCGTGACCGGTCCCACCGACGCCAGCGTGTTCAGCACCGGGTAGGTCTGCGCGTCCACTCCGTCCGGCGCCACCGCGATGACCGGGGCGCACAGGGCGCCCCGGTTGGCCGGCAGCATCAGCCGGTTGAGCAGGCTGGCCAGAGCCGGAGCGACGTCGTCCTCCATGGCCGCCAGTCTAAGTTGGCCGGGCGCTCAGGGGAGGTGACAGCGGTGGCCCGACGAACTCGCACTGGTTCCGCTCCGCGGCGCGCTGGAGTCGCTCCAGGTCGGGCGGGGGAGGGGTGTCCGTGGTCGCGACCGGGCCGCCTTCGGTGAAGAACGCCTCGGTGCCGCCCGGGCTGACCAGCCCGAGCAGGGTCGTGTCCTGCTCGGCGATGAACGTGTGCGGCACGCCCCGCGGCAGGAACGCGAAAGCCCCTGCCGCCAGCGGGAACTCGTCCTCGCCGCAGCGCACCCGGATCAGCCCCGACACCACCCACATCGACTCGTCGGCCGTGTGGTGGATGTGTATGGGCGAGGAGACGTCCCGCTTGACCTCGGAGACGATCAGCCCGAAGCCGCCCTGCGTCTGGCCGGCCGTCGCCTTGATCGTGATCCGGCTGCTGCCGACCCATCGCGGCTCGCCCTCGCCGGGCCCGGTCACCATCAGTCCTGTCGTGGTGAAGTTGGTCATGGCTGGCCATCTACCCCGAGCCGGGAAAGAACATGCGAATCGCACGCATTTTTATCGGCACTGGCCACAGAATAACCTTTTAATATTATTAATAAGGGTGCGCATCGCACTTGGTTACCCGAGCGTGCGGCGCTGCGCCGCCCCCGGTCCGGCCGCCCCCGGGCTACAGTGGCCCATGATCACTTGCGTCGTCGAATACGTCATCGATCCGGCCCAGATCGAGCCGTTCGAGCAGTTCGCGCAGCGGTGGATGGAGCTGGTCAACCGGCACGGAGGCACCCACCACGGCTACTTCCTGCCCGCCGAGGGGGCCAGCGATCAGGCCCTGGCCCTGTTCAGCTTCCCCAGCCTGGCCGCGTACGAGGAGTACCGCCAGCTGTTCGGCCGGGATCCGGATTTCATCGCCGCCGACCGCATCCGCGACGAGAGCCACTGCGTGCTGCGTTACGAGCGCACGTTCATGCGCCCGCTCCTGCCCGGCGCTACGTGAGCAAGACTCAGGCGGCGCCGTAGGCGGTGACGCCGGACCAGGCCACGTAGTTCTCCGCCCGCTCCAGGTCGGCGGTGGTGCGGGCCTCCCACAGCGCCTGCGCCATCGACGCGCCCGCTGTGACCTTCCGGTGCAGGCTGGTCATCAGCGGCACGCTGGCCCCGTCGGGCAGCGGGATCGCCGAGGTCACCACCCCGGCGGTCCCGCGGGCCATCAGCGCGCTGACGAAGCCGAGCACCTCGCCGCCCGCGTACCGGTACTCCGCGCCCGCGTCGCAGGCGGCCAGTACCACCCGGCGCGGCACGCCGCCCGCGTTGAGCACCTCGTACAGGGTCAGCGGGCCGTCGCTGAGCAGCAGCGAGGAGAACAACGGGTTGTCCGAGCGGAACAGGCCGTGGCAGGCGAGGTGGGCCAGGTCGACGCCGGAGATCAGCTTCAGCGTCGCCTGCACGCTGCTGTCCGGGGGCAGCAGCAGGCCGGCCTCCCGGCGCGCCCGGTGGATCTCCTGCACCTCGGCCAGCGCCCCCGGCAGGTCCGGGCCCGCGACCAGGGCCAGCCGCGCCGCATCGGCCGGCGGCGCGGCCCGGCGGCTGCGGGCCCAGAACGTGGCCGACGGCACGACGCAGGTCTCCGCCTGGTGCAGCCCGGGCCACGGCACCCGGTGCAGCCGGCCCGAGGGCACGATCACCAGCGGGTCGTCGTCCCCGACCCCGAGCGGCGTCACCAGCGCGCGGCGCAGGGCGGCCCGGTGGAACTCCGCGCTCTCCCGGGCCCCGGCGCGGTGGCCGCGCCGGAGCAGCCGCCGCAGCGAGAAAAGCAGCAGGTCGGTCGCCTGGTACACCGGCTGGGCCGGCCCCAGTTCGACCAGCCGGGCCCCCTGGGGGCCGATGACCACCGCGACCAGCTGGTCCCCGGCGGCCGCGTACTCGGCCAGGTACCGGCCGCCGAGCAGCGACCGCAGCTCGCCGCTGCCCGCCAGCTCGGCCTGGGCCGACCGGCTCTGCGGCCCGGTCCAGGCCGCCCGCCGGATCCGGGTCTCCAGCCGGGCCCGGCGGGCCAGCAGTTCGGCCGGCGCCTGGTCGGCCTCGCGCCGCGCCGCCCGCAGCTCCTGGTCGAGTGCGCGCAGCGCGTTCAGGTCCTCCTGCACCGCCGCGACCGGTGGCTCGACGCTCAGCAGCGAAGCGGCCCGGGTCAGCTCCATCCAGGTGAACACCCGGGCCGCGGGCGCGCCCCGGCGCAGTTCCCTCAGGCCCAGCTCACCCAGCTCGGCCCCGTGACCCGAGGCCAGCATGCGCAGCTCCATCGAGGGCAGCGCGGCGCGGTGCCGGGCCAGGTCGGTCAGGCCGGTCCGGCAGTGCCGCAGTACCGGGCCGGCCTGCTGGCTGGTGCTGGCGCCCAGGGCCTGGGCCAGGCGGCCCCGCAGCCGCACCAGCAATGCCTGGCCCCGGGCCAGTTCCCCGGCCGACCGGAAGTGCTGCCGGGCCGTCCGCGTCTCGGCCGCCGCCAGCGCCGCCCGTCCGGCCGCCAGGTGAGCCCCGACCGCCTCGGCCCGCAGGCCGTGCCGCTGCAGCATTCCCGCCGCCCGGGCCAGCCGGCGGACCTCATCCGGCTGGCGCTCGGTCCCGGCCGCGGCCACCTCGACCGCGACCACCGTCGCCCGCGCCGTCCACGCGGTCCGCCGCTGGCGGCGGAACTCGGCCAGCGCGGCGCCGGCGTCGGCGCCGGCCATCGCGCGGTCCCCGAGCAGCAACGCCAGCTGAGCGCACCGCAGCCGGGCCTGCGCCGCCATCAGCCGGGCCCCGTGGGACTCGAATTCGTCCGCCGCCGAGCGGGCCACGGTGAGCGCCTCGTCCAGCAGCCGCAGGTCGACCAGGACGTCGGCGTAGTCCAGGTAGTGCTCGCCGAGTGGCATCCCGGCGGCCACGTAGAGCCCGGCCGCCTGCTCGAACAGGCGAAGGCTGCCCACCACCTCGCCGGCGTGGAAGCTGGACCACGCCTGGCTGTTGGTGACGATGGCCACCAGCAGCGGGCTCTGCTCCCGGGCCCGCACGGCGGCCTGCTCCAGCAGGTCGAGCGCGGCCTGCGGCCGGCCCAGCTCGGTGTAGGCCACGGACAGGTTGTTGGCCGCCTTGATCCACACATCCGGCGGGCAGAGCGGGTCGGCCAGCACCCGCTGGTACAGCGCGGCGGCGTCCCGGTTCCGCCCGGCATTGTGCTCCAGGAGCGCCTGCTGCAGGCCGATCTCCGGTCGCCGCTCGTCGCGGACCAGCAGCTCAGCGCGGCCCAGATCGCGCCGGGCCTCGGCCCGCCGGCCCAGCTCGTGCAGCGCGACCGCGCGGGTGACCAGCACGTCGCCGAGGCGGTGGCCGAGTCCCTCCCGGCGAGCCAGCCGCGCCGCCTGGTCGAGCGTATTTTTCGCGGCCAGGTTGTCCAGGACCACGTGCTGGGCCCACGCCTGAGCCCGCAGCGCGACCACCAGTGCCTCGGTGTCGTGAGCCGCGCGGGCCCGCGCGATCAATTTAGGGATCCTGGCGGTGTATCTAGCGGGGTCCCTAATTACTCCGCCATACGCCGCTTCGGCTTCCGGCACGAGATAGTCAGACTGAGCATCCATGGTTGCAGGCCCGATCTGGTCGGCCGCCAAGCAGCACAATCGTAGCCGTTACGGACGCCAAGGAGAATTCCGCTATGACCACTGACGGCACCCCCGGCCCCCTCTATCCGGATTTTCGTTCCGAAACTCAGCGCCGCAGCGACGGGCGTATCGCGGCGGCGCAATCCCAGGCCCTCACCGAGTCCAACACCAATCCGGGCCGAGCCGACGACATGATCCGCCGGCTCCAGGCGGTCCGCGAGCAACTGCAGTCCGGCCCGGGCGATCCGCCCGTCCTGATCGATGTGATCTGGCCCGATCAGTCCGGCGAGCAGCACCCGATCCTGGTGGCCCGGGACCAGCTGCTGCTCCGGGACCCGGCCGGCCCGCCGCCTGGCGCCGAGCACGACGACACCCGCACCGGCGGTGACCCGGGCTGTGACCCCACCGCGTATGACCAGGCCGTCAGAAAGCTGAACGACCTGGGTTACAAGCCGCGGAAGCTTCATGACGAGCCCCAGGGACCGCTGCCGTTCCGCACGTTCCTGAGCCGCGGCAAGGACGGGGCCGAGCTGGTCCAGAACCGCAACCAGGTCCGGGAAGAAACCGGTGCCGACGTGGACCTGAACTACGTCTGCGTGACCGGTCACACGGTCAAGGACGAGGACACCCCCGAGCTGACCGCGGCCGACCCGGCCTTTCCGCCCGCCGAGTTCGGTACCGAGCAGATCTTCCGCCCGATCACCGTGGCGGTCATCGACACCGGCATCAACCGCGAGGACCGGACCGACGGCTGGCTGGCCACGATCGCCGAGACGCCCCTGAACGAAGATCCGCTCGACGTCCTTCCGGCCGACGGCATCCTCGATGCGAGCGCCGGTCACGGCACGTTCGTGTGCGGGGTCCTGCAGCAGGTCGCACCCCAGGCCGCGATCGTGGTCTACAGGAAGGCGGACACCGACGGGATGGCGACCGTCCAGGACATCGGCAACGCGATCATCCAGGCCGCGCGCGACGGCGCGAACATCATCAGCCTGTCCATGGCCACCCCGGGCGTGGCGGACGAGGCGCCGGCCGCTCTCCTCACCGCGGTGCAGACCGTGCAGGACGAGCACCCGGAGGTGCTCATCGTGGCCAGCGCGGGCAACAACGGCACGGACGTGCCGATGTACCCCGCGGCCATCCCCGGAGTGATCGGCGTGGCCGCGCTGCACGCGGACCTCACCCCCGCGGACTGGTCCAGCTTCGGTGACTGGGTGACCTGCTCGGCCGTCGGCGTCGGCATCGCCTCGACCTTCGTCCCGGGCGTCGAGGACGAGGCCAACGACACCAGCCAGAAGTTCGGGCCGAACGCCTGGGCCATCTGGAGCGGGACGTCGTTCTCCGCGCCGCAGATCGCTGGCACCGTGGCCCGGCTCTGCCAGCTGGCCCCCAACCCGATCACGCCCGTCGATGCCCTGCAGCTGCAGTTGCTGCCCGGCGCACCCACCGAGGCGGGTTACGGCGCCAAGCTGCTGCTCCTGCCGGGCAGCTGACCGGCACCCATTGAGGTAAGCCTTCCCTCCGGTCAGGCCGTCCCGGCCCGGTCCGCCGCAGCGCGGAACGCGTCGCGGACGGCGGGCCAGGCGGCCGACCGCGGGTCGATCAGGTCGAAGTGATCACAGTCGGGCAGTTCCCGGGCCGTCACCTGATCGCCCGCGGCCCGGGCCCGGGCCGCGAAGGACCGGCTCATCGGCGCGGGCACCCGGTCGTCGCGGTCCCCGTGCAGCAGCCAGACCGGGACCCCGATCGGCAGCAGGCGAGCCGGATCGCCTTGCGCGTACCGGTCCGGTTCGGCTGCGGGTGATCCGCCCATCAGGGCCGCGGCCGCCCCGCCCCCGAGTCCTTCGTCGGCGCAGGCGGTCAGGTCGCTGACCGCGGCCAGCGCGACGACACCCCGGATCGGCGCCGGGCCGGGCCTGCGCCACGGCGTGCCCGCGGGCAGCCGGTGCCGGGCCGCGGCCCACAGGCTGAGGTGACCGCCCGCCGAGTGCCCGGCCACCACCACCCCGCCGGGGTCCCGGCTGGGGTCCCGGCCGAGGTTACTGAGCAGGCCGGGCAGGATGTCGACGGCCGCGGCGATGTCGTCGAAGGTGGCCGGCCATCCGCCGCCCCCGCCGGTGCGGCGGTACTCCGGCAGGCACACGGTGAAGCCGGCCTCGGCCAGGCCGACCGCCAGCGGCCCGGCGTGCGTCCGGTCCCAGGCCGCGCGCCAGAATCCGCCGTGCAGGAACAGCACCACCCCGGCCGCCCCGGCGGCCCTGGCCGCAGCCGGGCGCGGCCACCACACGCTGGCCACCTGGTCGGGTCCCGGCCCGTAGCGCAGCGTCTCGTCCGGCCCCGGCGCTGACCTGCTCAGCACGTCCTCCACCAGCCCATGATCGCAAGCCGGCGCCGAGCCGCGGCCTCCGCCCCGCGTGCGACCCTGTCACCATGGACGACTCCGCATCCCCGCACCTTGAGATACACGAGATCACCTTCGACGCGGCCGACCCGCACCGGCTCGCGACGTTCTGGGCTCACCTTCTCGACCGCGAGATCCGGCCCGGGGACATGCCCGCCGACGACTCGGTCCTCGTGGCCGGGCGTCCCGGTCAGCCCGGCCTGCTGTTCCTGCACGTGCCCGAGAGCAAGACGGCCAAGAACCGGATCCACTTCGACCTGTGGCCCACCGCCACGGCGCGGGACGCTGAAGTCGAGCGGGCTTTGCGGCTCGGGGCGGCCTTGCTGGCGGACCGGCGCCAGCCCGGCGGTCCCGGCTGGGTGGTGCTGGCCGATCCTGAAGGCAACGAGTTCTGCGTCGGGAGCAGCGCCGCCGAACGAGAGGCGCGGCGCCACTCCGGCCTTGGATGACGTCTGACCGGCCCTAGCCGGCCTCCCCCTGGAGCTGGGCCTTGACCTCGGTCTTGAGGATCTTGCCGACCTTGGAGCGCGGCAGGTCGGGCCAGACCTCGACCTGCTTGGGTGACTTCACGCTGCCCAGCCGTTCCTTGACGAAGTTGTACACCTCTTTCGAGGTCACGGACTGCCCGGCGCGCAGCTGCACCACGGCGGTGACGCGCTCGCCCCACTTGTCGTCCGGCAGGCCGATCACCGCGCAGTCCTGCACGGCCGGATGGGCCAGCAGGACCTGCTCCACCTCGGCCGAGTAGACGTTGAAGCCACCGGTGATGATCATGTCCTTGGCCCGGTCGACGATGTACAGGTAGTTGTCCTCGTCGAGATAGCCGATGTCTCCGGTGTGGTGCCAGCCGTACCGGGACGCCTCCGCCGTGGCGTCCGGGTTCTTGTAGTAGCCCGCCATGATCAGTGACCCGCGGGCCACGATCTCGCCCCGCTGGCCGTGGCCGAGCAGGTGGCCCTCGTCATCCATGATCGCGACCGTGGTCAGCGGGGTTGGCCGCCCAGCCGAGGACAGCCGCTCGGTCGCGAGCGAGCCGTCGGCCCGGAAATGGTCGGCCGGAGCCAGCGTGGAGATCATCATCGGGGCCTCGGACTGGCCGAACAGCTGGCCCAGCACCGGGCCCAGCCGGGCCAGCGCCTCCTCCAGGCGGCTGGCCGACATCGGGGCCGCGCCGTACCACAGGCACTGCAGGCTGGTCGTGTCGGTGGTCTCCAGCGCGGCGTGGTCCAGCAGCATGTAGATCAGCGTCGGCGGCAGGAACGTGTGGGTGATCCGGTGCCGTTCGACCAGGGCGAGGAAGTCGGTCAGATCGGGCTTCCCCATGATCACGATCTCGC
The DNA here is from genome assembly GCA_963833835.1 of uncultured Actinomycetes bacterium. Lineage (GTDB taxonomy): Bacteria > Actinomycetota > Actinomycetes > Streptosporangiales > Streptosporangiaceae > Bog-532. Next base: position 363,078 of record CAWHZI010000015.1, on the reverse strand, counting down.
CGCCGAGCGACAGGACGGGGAAGCACAGCACGCCAGCCGCGTGGGTCAGCGGCGCCAGCGCCAGGTAGCGCGGCCGGGGCCGGAACGGGTAGCTCATCAGCGTCAGCGCGGACATCGTCTCGATGTTGGCCCCGGTCAGCATCACCCCCTTGGGCCGCCCGGTGGTTCCGCCCGTGCCGACCAGCATGATCAGGTCGTCAGCGGGTCCGGAACCGGGGGGTCCGGAGCCGGCAGGCCCGGGTTCCAAAGGTCCGGCCGGCCCCGGTTCAGCAGCCTCGGCGCCGATCCACTCCCGGAACGGCGTGGCGTTCGGGAAGTCGTCGTCGAGGCAGACCAGGGTGGTGAGCTTGGGCAGATCGGGCAGGATCTTGGCCACCAGCGGCCCGAAGGCGGCCTGGAAGATCAGGCACCGGCAGTCGAAGAAGTCGAGCAGGTCGCGGTTCTCGGCCGCCTCGTTGCGTGGGTTGACCGGGCACCACACCGCCCCGGCCCGGGAGATGCCGAACACGCAGCTGAACGCGACCGGGTCGTTGGCCGACAAGATCGCGACCTTGTCCCCGGCCGCGATGCCGGAGCGTTCCAGCGCCCCGGCGATCTGCCGGGACAGCTGCTGGACCTCGCCGTAGGACCGGGTGTGCCCGGCCGTGGTCAGGCAGGGTGCCTCCGGACCGAGCGAGGCGCCCTTGTCCAGGTAGTCGGTCAGCCGCATGTCACCGCGCCCCTCGAAGCCATGGGCTCATCCTTTCCGCTGGTTGTGCATCGTTGCTACCGGCGCGGGCCGCAGTCCGGGCCTGGACCCCCCTCCGAGCCCAGGCCGGGCTGCGTGTCCGGGCGTGCTACATGCCCATCCCGCCGTCGACGGGCAGGCCCGCCCCGGTGATGAACCGGGCCCCGTCGGAGGCCAGGAACACCACCGCGTCGGCCATGTCGGCCACCTCGCCCAGCCGCCCCAGCGGGGTCAGTTCCACCACCGCCCCGACCGCGGCCTCGGTGCTCTCGAACAGGCCGATGGAGGCCACGTCGCTGGCCAGCTGGGCCCCCATCTCGGTCGGCACCAGGCCGGGGTAGACGCTGTTGACCCGGACCCCGTAGCCGAGCTTGCCCGCTTCCATCGCCGCCACCCGGGTCAGCCGGTCCACGGCCGACTTGGTCGCGGAGTAGATCGCGATGCCGGGGAAGGCGATCGTCGCCGCGACCGACGCGACGTTGACGATCGCGCCGCCCTGGCCCGCCGGGCCCCCCGGGCGCATGGCCCGGAAGCCGTGCTTGATGCCCAGCGACGTGCCCAGCACGTTCACCTCGAGCATCCGGCGGGCGTCGTCGGCGTTCAGGTCCACCAGCAGGCTGGTGATCTCGACCCCGGCGTTGTTGACCACGATGTCCAGGCCGCCGAGGCAGCCGATGACCTCGGGGATGGCCCGCTCCCAGCTTTCGTCCGACGTGACGTCGAGCTGCACGAACTCGGCCGTGCCGCCGGACGCCCGCAGCGAGTCGGCGCACGTCTTGCCCAGGTCCTCGCGGATGTCGCCGATCACCACCGACGCCCCGGCCCGGGCCAGCGCCTGCGCCATCCCTTCGCCGAGCCCGCGGGCCCCGCCGGTCACCAGCGCCTTCCGCCCGGTCAGGTCGTACACGCTCATCAGGTACCTCTTTCCGCGGCCACGCCGCCGCAGGTCAGCTCGGGGCAACAGGGTGTGACGTGCCTCATAGCCTTCTCGCGTGTCTTGACACTTGTCAAGACATTGTTTGACGATGGTCAAGAGATATTGGGCCAGTCGTCAAGACAAACGGACGCCGGGTGCGCCCGGACCGGACTGGTACTTTTTGGGGCGACGGCCCCGTAACGATCGGACCCTGACTTTGACCGAGGTGAAGGAGCGGAACCGGGACCGGGTCGCGCGCCGGCAGGTGGACAAGTTCGCCGGGCGGCGGGCCCAGCTCGCCGCGGCCGCGCTGCAGACCCTGGCCGAGCTGGGTTACGCCCGCACCAGCCTGCGGGACATCGCCCAGAACTCCGAGTTCTCCCACGGGGTCCTGCACTACTACTTCAGCGACAAGTTCGAGCTGATCACCTTCTGCGTGCGGCAGTGCAAGACGGAGTGCGTGACCCATTACGACCACATCGTGGCCACGGCCACCTCCGCTGCCGAGCTCAAGTGGGGCTTCGGGGCGGCGATGGCGGCCACGCTGCGCGAGGACGCGGCCATGCACCGGCTCTGGTACGACCTGCGGAACCAGAGCCAGTTCGAGCCGGCGTTCCGGGCCGACGCGCGCGAGATCGACCAGAGCCTCGAAGACATGATCTGGCGCGTCGTGACCAGGTTCGCCGAGCTCAGCGAGACCCCGCCCGCCGTGACGCCGGCCCTGGCCTACGCCATGTTCGACGGGCTGTTCCAGCACGCGCTGATCGGCCACCTGGCCGGTGACGTCACCGCGGCCAAAGACCTCGAAGCCAACGTCCCGCGCGTCCTGGAGTCACTGTTCGCCCGCCCGGCCCAGCCGTAGGTCAGGCCCCCGCGCTTTCGATCACCGCGGCGGCGTCGGGCACGGTCCGCCCGGTGAACGCCGGGCGGCCGCCGTAGGGGTCCTCGCTCGTCCACAGGGTGGTCTTCACTTCCCGGCGGACGACCGGCAGCACCTCGGTGGCCAGCCGTTCCAGCATGTCGAGCTGCTGCTCGTGCGGGAGCATGGTGGGCAGGCTGAACGACTGCAGGTCGTGGCCGAACGCCGCCCGGAAGTACATGATCTTGTCGATGATCTGCTGGGGGCTGCCGACCAGCGCCGGGCCCTCGGCGATCGCGTGGTCAATGTCGCGGAAGACCATCTCGTTGCCCGGCGTATGGTTGCCCGGCCGGTTGAAGAACGCGACCATCTGCTCGTAGACCGGCCCGTAGCGCTCCCGGGCCTCCCGGGTCGTGTCCGCCAGGAACAAGAAGTTCGAGCCCGCGGCGACGTAGGCATAACGCGGGTCGTGACCATGGCGCTCGTACTCGGCACGATAGTGGTCGATCAGCACCTTGTAGTTCGCACGCGGCTGGATCGCGTTCGCGCTGAACAGCGGGTCGCCCCAGGTCGCCGCCAGCTCAGCCGAGGTCAAGGTGGTGGCCGAGCCATGCCAGATCCGCGGCGCGCCCGCGAACGGCCGGGGCAGGCTCGTCACCTCACGCAGCGGACCACGGAACCGGCCGTCCCAGCTCACCTTCTCCTCGCGCCACAGCCGCCGCAGCAGCTCGTACTTCTCGGCCAGCTGCTCCCACTGCTGACCGGGCTCGACGCCGAACATCGGCAGCTGACGTAGCTCGTTTCCCTTGCCGATCACGAGTTCCAGGCGGCCACGGGACAGCTGGTCGACGGTGGCGTAGTCCTCCGCCACCCGGAGCGGGTCCAGGATCGACAGCACGCAGACGCCGGTCTGGATGCGGACCCGGCTGGTGGCGGACGCGATCGCGCCCAGCACCACGGTCACGCCGGCCGACAGGAACGGCCCGGCGTGCCGCTCCCCGAGCGCCACCGCGTCCAGGCCAAGCCGCTCGGCCTGACGCGCCGCGGTCACGGCCTGTTCGAGCCGGTCCGCGGAGCTGACCAGACGACCGGTCACCGGATTCTCGATGTTGGGCAGGATGTCCAGCAGCTGGAACCTCATACCCCGATTGTCCATCTTTCCTGCCGGAATAATGAACAGGGCCTGCTCCCTCGGGCGCCTGCGCTCGGGCCTGCGCTCGGGCCTGCCCTGGCCTACCGGGCTCCGGTCGTGGCCGTCTCGAACGACTCCCACATGTCGGCGTAGCGGCCACCCGCGGCCAGCAGCGCGTCGTGGTCGCCGGTCTCGACGATTCGCCCCGAGTCGAGCACCACGATGCGGTCGGCCGCCCGGGCCGTCTGCAGCCGGTGGGCGATGATGATCGTTGTCCGCCCGGAGGAGACGTGGTCCATGGCCGCGTTGACCCGGGCCTCGGTCATGAGGTCCAGGTTGGAGGTGGCCTCGTCCAGCAGCAGGATGGCCGGGTCCACCAGCTGAGCCCGGGCCAGGGCCAGTAGCTGGCGCTGCCCGGCCGACAGGGACCGGCCCCGTTCGGTCAGCTGGTGCAGGTACCCGCCGGGCAGGGCGGCCACGAACTCGTGCGCCCCGACGGCACGGGCCGCCGCCTCCACGTCGGCGTCGGAGGCCTCGGGCCGCCCGTAGGCGATGTTGTCCCGGACCGTGCCGGTGAACAGGAAGCTCTCCTGCGGCACGTAGCCCAGATGGGAGCGGTACCCATGGATATCCAGCTGCCGCACGTCGTAACCGTCGACGGTGACGCTCCCGGTCCCCACGTCGTAGAACCGGGCCAGCAGTTTGACCAGGGTCGACTTGCCGGCCCCGGTCTCGCCGACCAGGGCCACGGTCTCACCGGGTGCGATGCGCAGGTCGATGCCGCGCAGGGCCTCGGGCGGCGGGGCCTGGACCAGGTCGGCCTCACCCGGCATCCGGGTGTCCTTCGGCCCGCGCCGGGCCGGTCCCGCGCCGGTCCTGGTCTGCTCGGGATAGGCGAAGTGCACCCCGTCGAAGCGCACGTCGCCGGCGAGCCGGTCCAGCGGCAGGGGATGGTCCGGATTGGGCGTCAGCGTCTCGGTCCGCATGAGTTCACCGATCCGGGCCACCGAGATCGTGGTCTGCTGCCAGGAGTCGAACACCTGCGACAGCTGCTGGATAGGCGTGAAGAACAGGTCGATGTAGAGCACGAACGCGATCAGCGCGCCCGCCGTGAGCTGGCCCTGACCGATCATGACGGCGCCGACGCCGAGCACGATGATGCTGGCCACCCCGGACAGCAGCTGGACCCACGGAAAGTAGATCGCCACCAGGCGCTGCGCCGCCACCCGGGAGTCCAGGTAGTCGCGGCCGAGCCGGTGGAACCGCTGGTCCGTCAGATCCTGGTGGACGAACGCCTGGGATTCGCGCACGCCCGACAGGCTCTCCTGGAAGTCGGCGTTGACGATCGCGATGCGGTCGCGGGCCTGGTTGTAGAGCACCACCGCCCGGCGGCGGAAGGCGACGGTGGTGAAGGCCAGCGGCACGGCCACGCTCAGCGTGCACAGCCCCAGCTTGAGGTTGATCACCAGCAGCGCGGCGCCGACCCCGACGAAGGTGACCAGCGACACCAGCGCCGACAGGGCGCCGTTCTCGATCAGCGACTCGAACTGGTCGACGTCGGTCGTCATGCGGGTCATGATCTTGCCCGCCAGCTCGCCCTCGTAGTAGTCGAGCGACAGCCGCTGCAGCTGGGCCCAGATCCGGATCCGCAGCGACAGCATGACCCGCTGGGCCGCGCGGCCGGTCACGAACGTCTCGCCGATCTCGTCGACCGCGTCGGCCAGGACCACCGCGAGGTAGATGCCCGAGGCCGCGACCAGCACGCCCTGCGAGCCGGCCTGGACCCCGCTGTCGACGCCCCACTTGACCAGCAGCGGCCCGGCCAGCGCCGCCAGCGCGTCCAGGATCACCAGCACGAGGCCGATTCCCAGCGGGCGGCGGAATTGCAGCATCAGCTTGCGCAGGCTGAACGCCGGGTCCTGCCGGGACTCGGCGTCCAGGTCGACCTGGGCCACGTCGCGTACCGGGGGCAGCGCCGCCACCTGAGCCAGGAACGCCGGTGTGGGCGCCAGGTTGGCTCTCCAGTTGCCGCCGCCGCCCAGGCCCATGCCCAGGCTCGGCGCGCCGAAGCCGCCCCGGTTGACCGGTCGGTCGCCCGGGCCGGAGCCGGTGTTGCCGCGGGCCCAGGCGGCGGCGGTGACGGTCCCGCCGCCGATGGCAGCCAGCGCCTCGATCCGGTCCCCGACCGCGGCGGCCGCCTCCTCTTCCAGGCCGGTGAGCATGCTCTGGTACAGCTCGCTCCGCTCCATCAGCGCGTCGTGGGTGCCGTGGTCGGCCACCCGGCCGTGGTCCATGACCACGATCCGGTCGGCCAGGTGCAGCGTCGAACGGCGGTGCGCGATGAGGATGGTCGTGCGGTCGGCCATCACCTGGCGCAGCGACGCGTGGATGGCCTCTTCCGTAGTGGCGTCGACCGCGCTGGTGGCGTCGTCGAGGACCAGGATGGCCGGGTCGTACAGCAGCGCCCGGGCCAGCGCCACCCGCTGCCGTTGTCCTCCCGAGAGGGACAGGCCGCGTTCCCCGACCGTCGTGTCGTAACCACGCGGGAGTTTCTCGATGAACCCATGCGCGCCCGCGGCCCGGGCCGCCGCCACGATCTGGTCGAACGAGGCCTCGGGCCGCGCGTAGGCGATGTTGTCCCGCACCGATTCGGAGAACAGGAAGCTGTCCTCGAACGCCATCCCGACCTGCCGGCGCAGCGAGGCCAGCGTCACGTCGCGCACGTCCTGGCCGTCCACCAGCACCGCGCCGGACTGCGGGTCGTGGAACCGGGACAGCAGCAGCACGGCCGTGGACTTGCCGCAGCCGCTGGGTCCGATCAGGGCGACCCGCTCGCCGGCCCGGCACGGTCAGGCCGAATCCGTTCAGGACCGGCTCGTCCTCGTCGTAGCCGAAGCGGACGTCGGAGAACGTGACCTCGCCGCGGACCTGGCGCAGGTCCGTGGCGCCGGGACGGTCCGCGATGGCCGGGCGCAGGTCCAGCAGCTGGAAGATGCGCTCCACGCCCGCCCGGGCCTGCTGAGCCACGGTGATGACGTTGGCCAGACGCTGGGCGGGCGCGACCAGCTGGGCCATGTAGGTGGAGAAGGCCAGGAACGTGCCCAGGCTGATCTGGTGGTGCAGGGCCATCCAGCCGCCCAGGGCCAGCACCGCGACCTGGCCCAGGGCCGGCATGGCCTGCAGGATGGGCTGGTAGCGCGCCTGGAACCTGACCTGCCGCACCTGGGACCCGTACAGCACCTTTGACGCCTCGGTCACCCGCCGCAGTTCCCGCTGTTCCTGGCCGAACGCCTTGACCACCCGGACGCCGTTGAGGCACTCGTCGACCATCTGGACGACGTCGCCTTCGCGCTGCTGGGCGTCCCAGCTGGCCGGGAACACCTTGGACCGCATCCGGTAGGACAGCACGGTGACCACCGGCACCACGACCAGGCCCACGACCGCCAGCAGCGGCGAGAGCCACAGCATGACGGCCAGCGAGCCGATGACCAGCAGCACGTTGCTGCTCATGACCGGGATGTAGTTGAGCAGGCCCTGCACCAGGGTCGAGTCCGAGCTGGCCCGGCCGACCAGCTGACCCGTCGGCATGGCGTCCAGGGTCTGAGCGTCCATCTGCTGCAGGTGGTCGTGCATCGCGTTGCGCAGGTCGAACTGGACCCCGAGCGCCACCCGCCCGCCGTTGTAGCGGCGCAGGTAGGACATGGCGAAGCCGAGCAGGGAGAGCAGCGCCATCAGCAGCAGCCAGGGCCACAGGGCTGAGGTGTGGCTGACTACGACCCCGTCGACGATCTGGCGCTCGGCCAGCGGGATGACGACCAGGCAGGCCCCGCCGATCAGCGCGCCGGTCAGCGACAGGCACAGCTCGCGCCGGTGCCGGGCGATGTAGGGCCAGAGCCGCCGGATCCAGCCCGGTCCCGTCGTGTCGCCACTCAGGTTGCCCGCGGAGTTACCGGCGGAGTTGCCCGTCACGCTGCCGGTGGAGTTGCCGGCCAGCAGGCTCACCGTCCGCCCCGGGAGCGGCGGGCCAGCGACTCGGCTCGCCGTTCGTCGATCGCCCGCCCCAGCCAGACCAGCGCTTCCAGCAGCCGGTCACCGTCGGGCGTGCGCCGGCACAGATCGCGGATCCGCTCGCGCATCTCGCCCTCGACCCGGCCCAGCAGCTCGCTGCCCTCGCCGGTCAGCCGCAAGGTGATGGCCCGGTGATCCTCGTCGACCTCGGAACGGGTCAGCAGCCCCCGCGCGCACAGGGACTCGACCGCGGCGCTGACCGCGGGCCGGCCCAGCGCCAGCTTGGCCGCGACCTGCGACGCCCGTTCGTGCCCCGACGCGACGGCGGACAGCACGCGGTAGTGGCCCAGGCTCAGCTCGCTGGACGCGCGCTCCAGCACCGATGAGGCCCGGGCCAGCGCCCGGGCCGCTTCGATTTCCGCATCCAGCCCGGTCAGCCCGGTCACCTCGGTTTTCGCAGCCACCCCTGCAACCTACCGGATAGTTCGATGTACAAACAATATTGTTCGATTAACAAACGTTCTGACGGCCGGGCGTCGCCCGAGCGGCCCGGTAGCCGGGACCCGGTAGCCGCGGGAGCGGGCCGGCCCCGGAGACTGGAGGCACGTGACCCCCCGGCAAGGAGAGCGCATGACCAGCACGCACGACTTCACCGCGACCGCCGTGGACGGCATCGAGGTGCCGCTCAGCCGGTACCAGGGCAAGGTGATGCTCATCGTCAACGTGGCCAGCAAGTGCGGGCTGACCCCGCAGTACGAGGGCCTGGAGGCGCTCTACCGCGACGACCAGGGCCGGGGCCTGGAGATCCTGGGATTCCCCTGCAACCAGTTCAAGGAGCAGGAGCCCGGCACCGACGCGGAGATCCAGGAGTTCTGCCAGGCGAACTACGACGTCACGTTCCCGGTCTTCAGCAAGGTCGACGTCAACGGGCCCGACGCCGACCCGCTGTATGAGTATCTGCGGGCCGCGGCGCCTGGCGACTTCGGCCCGGACTACGGCGACTTCTACCAGGCCATCTCGAAGATCCGGCCCGGCTCCGACGGCACCGACGAGGTCAAGTGGAACTTCACCAAGTTCCTCATCGGCCGTGACGGCGCCGTGATCAAGCGCTACGAGCCCCCGGTGCCCCCCGCCGACATCGCCTCTGACCTTGAGAACTATCTTTAAGTTCACGACGCTAGCAAAAAATATGAGGGAGCAGTATGCCGAAGCCGACGATCGTTCTTGTCCACGGAGCCTGGGCCGACGGATCAAGCTGGAACGCGGTATCGAAGGAGCTCCAGGGTCAAGGCTTCACCGTCCTCACTCCGCCGAACCTGCTGCACGGTGTGGAGAGCGACGCCGCCTACGTCGCCTCGTTCCTGGCCCAGCGCACGACAGGCCCGGTCGTCCTGGTCGGCCACTCCTACGGTGGCGTGGTGATCACGAACGCCGGTGCCAACGGCGGCGACGTCAAGGCGCTGGTGTACGTCGATGCGTTCATCCCCGACGCGGGTGAGACCGTCTTCCAGATCCTGGGCGGATCGGGCTCCGCGTTCGACATCCCCGACCCGAGCGTCGTGTTCGACATCGTCGGCTACCCCGGCGCCCCAGAGGGCGACGCCGAGGCGTTCCTCAAGCCGGCCACCGTGCACGAGTCGTTCGCCCAGGACCTCCCCGAGGCCGACCGCTGGCTGATCGCCGCCAGCCAGCGCCCGATCACCCTCGGCGCGAACACCGCCGGGACCGGGGCCATGGCCTGGAAGACCATTCCGAGCTGGACCGTGATCGGGACCGAGGACCGGGTCATCCCCCCGGCGACCCAGCGGCGGATGGCCGAGCGCGCGGGCTCGACGATCACCGAGGTCGCCGCCTCGCACGTATCGATGGTCTCCCACCCCGAGGCCGCCCTGGCCGCCATCCTCGCCGCCGTCGCCACCATCGACGAATAGGGGCCCGGTCTGCGGGTAGGCCTATCGCACGACCGTCAGCCTTCAGGGGAAGTGATGGGCATGCGACGGTACCTGCTCGTGCTGGACATGGATTTACTGGCCGCCGACGAAAAATTCGACCTGGAACCGGTCAACTACCTCGTCGCCCTGGAGGAGCAGGGACCGTGCGAGGCGGTGGTCCTGTCGCTGGCCAACACGGCTCAGGCCCGGTTGCCGGCCACGGAGCTTCTGCTCGGCGCCCAGTCGGGGAAGTTCCCGGTCACGCCGCGGCCGAGCTACAACCTCGGGGCGGCGGCCGGGCACCGGATGAACCTCACCGTGCGGCACCTGACGGCCATCGGCTGCCAGGCCAGTGGTTTCATCGGCGACGAGGAGAGCCTGGTCAAGGCGGTGATGTCGGAAGTCCGCAGCCGGGACTACGCCGCCGTCCTCCTGGTGTCCGGGAATCCCCGCGGCTCATCGCTGTCGCGCTGGCTGCACCTGGACCCGGTTAGCCAGCTCCGGCGGCGCCTGGGCCAGCGGCTGGTCGTCTTCCCGCTCGGACCCGGCGCTCCCCACCCCTTCCTCCCGTCCTGATTCTGCCCCGCTGCGCTAAATAGATGGCTGGCCGGCCAATCCGGTACCCGGCTGGGTCCGAAGGCCGGATGTGGGTACAGATGCGGGCAAACCCGCCCCGGCGTTCGCGGTAAGCCTGTGGTTCGGGATCCTCGTGGTCCGCCCGTGGTACGCGGTACGTCGCGCCGTCGGCTGGCATCAGGCCACCCGGCGGCAACGGTTCACCGTCGTGCTGGGCGGACTGTGTGCCCTGTCGGTGGTGGCCGGGGCGGCGGTGGCCGCCGCCGGGGTGGGGCAGCCGGGTCCGCCCGTACCCGGCCTGGATCCGCCGCAGCTGGTCGCGGCCAACCAGGCCCAGACGGCGGCCTGGATCGCCCAGCAGGTGAGCCCGGGCACGGTGGTGTCCTGTGACCCGGCGATGTGCAACCAGCTGCGCGAGAAGGGTTTCCCCGCCGCCCAGCTGACCGTACTGCCGCCGGCGCCGGCCGGTCCGCCGCTCTCCGGTTTGGTCGTCGCGACCGCGACGGTACGGGACCAGTTCGGTACCCGGCTCACTCGCTCCGCGCCGCTGGTGATCGCCCGGTTCGGTTCCGGGACCGCGGCGGTGGATGTCCGGGAGGTCGCCGCGGGCGGGGCCCAGCTCGCCTCCGAGCACGCTGCCCTCGTCTCCGCCGGGCAGCAGCTGCTGCGCGACCGCAACATCCAGGCCTCGCCGGCCGTCCGCCCGGCGCTCCTGGCTGGCCGGGTCGACCCACGCCTGCTGGCCAACCTGTCCGTCCTGGCCGCCCAGATGCCGATCCGGCTCGTCGCCTTCGACGATCTGTCGCCCGGGGCGGATGCTTCGGTGCCGCTCCGGGGGGCCGAAATCGGCGCCGTCTCCCCGGGAGCCTCGCCGGTCATCCTGTCGTTCCTGCGTGCTCAGCAAGGCGCCTACGCGCCGTCGGTGGCCACCACGACCCGCTCGGCTCTGATCACCGTGTGGTTCCAGGCGCCGGGCCTGGCCGGCACCGGACCGCGCTAACTTCCACAGACAAGGTGCCCCATGCGATCCCCGTACCTGCGACCGATCACGCTGGGCCTGGCCACCGGTCTCTTCATCATCTCCAGCGGCGTGGCCGGTATTGTGCTGACCGCCACGCCGCCGGCTTCAGCTGCGCCGTCGCCGTCGCCATCGGCCGCGCCTAGGACTCCGTGGGCCAGGTCCACGCCGTCGGCCACGACCGCCCGGCCGACCACCTCCACCCCGTCGGTCCCCTCTACCCCGTCGGTCACCTCTACCCCGTCGGTCACGTCTACCCTCGGCCACCTCTACCCCGGCCGCGAGCGCCACCGGCCGCCCCACGACTTCCTGGTCTCATGCTTCGCCCTCGCCGTCACCCTCGACGACCAGCCCGACGCCGACGCCGACCGGCACGCCCACATCCACGCCCACACCGACCGGCAGGCCCACATCGGCCCCCGCCGAGCCCCGGGTGACCGTCTCGACGTCGGCGACCAGCGTGCCGCCGGGCGGCACCATCCTGTTCCGGATCACGGCCTGGTCGACTTCCGCGGAGGACGGCAACATCGCGACGACGCTGACGCTCGGCGCTGAGGGTCCGGCATTCAGCTCGCCGGTGTTCACGGCCGGCAGTTGCCGGGGCAACCCGGCCAGCGGGAACTGCGACCTGCCCTTGCCGGCCGAACAGCCTGCTACATCGCAGATCGAGGCGCAGCTCAGCGTGCCGAAGACGGCTCCCGCAGGGGAGACGATCACGTTCTCCGCCCTCGTCTCCGTCGCTGGCTGGAGCAGTTCACCGCTGACCGCCACGGGCAGCTCTCCCACCGTTACCGTGGCCGCGGCGGTCGCGTCGCCCCCACCCCCACGCCGAGCGCGACGTCACGCGCGGGTTCATCACCGCGCTCCTCATCAGGCTCGACCGGGAGCGGCTCGACGGGAGCGGCTCGACGGGGGGAGCGGCTCGACCGGGAGCGGCTTTAACGCCGTCGCGGGTGCGACCGTCCCGGGTTTGACGTTCTCGGACGCGCCGGGAACGGCCGGCGGCCTCGGCGTGGCCTTGCCGATCGGGGCGCTCCCGGTCGTCGGCTCCGGTGGGTCGCCGGTCACGAAGAATGTCCCCGCGGGCAACGCGGCCAGCCTGTTCCCGGAAATTAAGCCGTCCTCCCCAGCGCCCAGCCGTGCCCCGGGCCCGGGCAGCGCCCAGGGAAGCGGGGCCAGCTCCGGTCAGAACGCGGTCGCAACGTCCTCGGTCATACCGATCTCGCTGACCGGTTCGCAGTTCGAGGCGCAGATCATCGCCCTGATCATCCTGCTGCTCGGGGTCACCGTCGTCATGACCGGGATCTCAGTGCGCAAGGTGCGGGCCGCCGCAAGGTCCGGCACCGGTCACTAAGGGCTTGGGAAGCGGCGTTCCATCCATACCGAGCTCAGATACTGGCCGTTCTTGACCGCGTACTCGTGGAACGTGCCCACCTCGGTGAAGCCGAGCTTGCGGTGCAGGGCGATCGATGCGGCGTTGGGCAGCACGATGCCCGCCAGGGCGACGTGCACAGGCTCATCGGCCAGCTGCCGGAACAGCGCGCGGTACAGCGCCGTGCCCACGCCCTGGCCACGGCTGGCCAGGGCGAGCGCGATGCTGACCTCGACGGTCTCCCGGAAGCCGTCGGATTCCCGGTAGGGCTGGCTGGCGGCGTAGCCGAGGACCTGGCCCTGGCGCCGGGCCACCAGGAGCCGGTACGGGCCGGTGGCCGCGAAACGCCCGAACCACGTCCGCAGCCCGGCCGCGCTGACCGGCTCGGCCACCAGGGTCGCGTTCGAGTTAATAATTGTGAAGTTGAGCACGTCCACGATCCCGGGCAGATCACCCTCCGCGCCCGGCGCGATCAGGAAAGAATTCACCTGAGCATCATGACGCGAGCCGGAAACGCGTTATGCGATGCTCCGCCGGATACGGCATCGTTTGCGGTGAGCCAAATGCCGTGAGCTGAAGGGGACGATTCGTGTCCGAAACGACGGGGACAGCCGGGCGCCGCACCACGGGGGTTGATGCGGGACCGGACAGCAGAGCAGGCGGCTTCTTCGGCGCGCTCGGCCGCATGGTGGTCCGCCACCCGTGGCGGGTGATCGCCCTGTGGGTGATCGCCGCCGTCGCGATCATCGCCACCGCGCCCGCGCTGCCCACCACGACCAACGAATCCAGCTTCCTGCCCAGCAGCTACGAGTCGATCCGCGCCGCCAGCCTGCAAGATAAGGCGTTCCCGCAGGCCGGGGACGTGACCGCGGACGCGGCGATCATCGTGTTCGCCCGGTCTGATGGGCAGAAACTCACCAGCGCCGACTCGGCCAAGGTGGCCTCGATCGCGGCCGCGCTCAACTCGCGGCACATCAAGAACATCCTGTCCGTCACGGCCGGGCCGGCCTCGCCGAACAAGCTGGTCCAGACGGCCCTGGTCTCGATGAACAACAGCATCCTCAACGGCACGTCGAACGCGGCCGGCGACGCGATCAAGGTGCTGCGCGCGGACATCAAACCGCTGGTCCAGGGGAGCGGTCTGTCCGAGGGCGTGACCGGGACGGCGGCTCAGCAACTGGACAGCCAGCAGTCCGGCAACAACGCCGAGAAGATCGTCACCATCGCCACGCTGGCCCTGATCCTGATCCTGCTGCTGGTGATCTTCCGCAGCCCGATCATCGCGTTCCTGCCCCTGATCGTGATCGCGGTCGTCTCCCAGGTCGCGACCGGGCTGATCAGCGACGTCAACAGCGCCCTGCACCTGAACGCGGACTCCTCGGTCACCACCCTGCTGATCGTGGTCCTGTTCGGTATCGGGACCGACTACATCCTGTTCCTGATGTTCCGCTACCGGGAACGGCTGCGCCTGGGTGACGATCCCAAACTGGCCATGGTGAACGCGGTGACCCGGGTCGGCGAGGTCATCGCGTCCGCCGCCGGGGTGGTCATCGTGGCCTTCCTCGCCCTGCTGCTGTCCACCCTGAGCCTGTTCCGGTCGCTGGGGCCGACGCTGGCCATCGCCGTGGCCGTCACGCTGGTCGCCGGGCTGACCCTGGTCCCGGCGGTGGTGTCGCTGCTCGGCCCGAAGGTGTTCTGGCCGTCCAAGGCCTGGCGGCGGGAGCCGAAGGGGGCCAGGTTCGCCGCCATCGGCCGGGCCGTCGGGCGGCGGCCCGCCGTGTTCGCACTCATCTCCGGCCTCATCCTCGTCGCCCTGGCGATCGGGGCGCTCAACTTCAAGCCCACGTTCGACCTGGCCTCGGCCGGTATCTCGTCCAACGCCGAGTCCGTGACCGCGCTGAAGACCCTGGAGAAGGGGCTGCCACCGGGCGCGACCGATCCGACCCAGATCTACCTGCACGCCAACTCCGGCTCCCTGTCAACGGCCGAGGTCACGGCCTACGGGGCCAAGCTCAAGACCATGCCGGGCGTCGGCGCGGTGGCGCAGCCCACGGTGAGCAAGGACGGGGCCACCGCCGAATACACCGTGACGCTGTCCTACAACCCGGACTCCACCACCGCCGTGAACGTGCTCAAGAACCAGCTGCGGCCGGATGCGCACGCGGCCGCCCCACCGGGCACCTTCGCGCTGGTGGGCGGGACCACTGCCGTCTTCGCCGACATCCAGCGGGCAGTGAACCACGACTACGCGGTGGTGTTCCCCGTCGCCGCGGTAATCATCTTGCTCATCCTCGGGCTGCTGCTGCGCAGCGCGGTGGCCCCGTGGTACCTGATGGTCTCGGTCGGGCTGGGGTTCGCCGCGACCCTGGGGGCCACGGTCCTGGTGTTCCAGACCCTGGCCGGCCAGTCGGGCCTGGTCTTCCTGCTGCCGATCTACATGTACCTGTTCGTGGTGGCGCTGGGCACCGACTACAACATCCTCATGATCGCGCGATTGCGCGAGGAAGCCAGACAGGGGATGAGCCCGCACGACGCCGCCGCCCACGCCATCCGCCAGTCCGGCCCGACCATCGGCGCGGCCGGGCTGATCCTGGCGGGCACGTTCGGGTCACTGACCCTGGCCGGGAACTCGATCCTGCAGCAGATCGGCTTCGCGGTCGCCGCCGGGATCGCGCTGGCCGCGTTCGTGATGGCGATGTTCTTCTCGCCCAGCCTCACCGCCCTGATCGGCAACCGTGTCTGGTGGCCCGGCCACGCCGACCGCAAGCGCGAGCCTGCGCCCCCTACCCCGGCCGAAAAAACCTAGTTACGATCAGCGCAGCCTGTACGAAGCTGGACACGAGAGGGGACTCGCCATGACCGATGCTGCCTCCGCCAACGAGCGCGTGACCGTAGTCCTGGTCCACGGCGCGTTCGCCGACGGCTCCGGCTGGAACGGCGTCGTCGAACGGCTGCAGGCCGCCGGTGTCCCGGTCCGGGCCATCGTCAACCCGCTGCGCGGCATAAGCGTCGATACGGCCTACGTCGCCAGCGTGTTCAGCCAGATACCGGGCCGGGTCCTGGCCGTCGGCCACTCCTACGGCGGCGCCATCATCACCAATGCCGCCACGGACGCAGCCAACGTCGTCGGCCTGGTCTACGTGGCCGCGTTCGCCCCCGACGAGGGCGAAGAGCTACAGAATATTGAAGCGGGCTCGACCGACAGCGTGCTGAATTCCGCCATCCGCCCGTCGACCTATCCCACCGGATCAGGCACCGAGACCGAGTTCTCCATCGACCCGGCGGAGTTCCATCATGCCTTCGCCGGTGACCTTTCAGAAAAGGACGCGGCCGTGATGGCGGCCGAGCAGCGGCCGGTCGCCGCGGCCGCCTTCGGCGAGAAGAATGGGCCGCCGGCCTGGAAGAACCGTCCCGCCTGGGCCGTCGTCGCGACCGGCGACAAGGCGGCCGGCGCCGACGTGGTGCGGTCCATGGCCCAGCGGGCCAAAGCCGAGATCACCGAGGTCGATGGATCACACGTGATCATGATCTCCCAGCCCCAGGCGGTCACCGACGTGATCATGAAAGCGCTGCAGAGCGTGTCCTGATGACAACCTCGCCGCCGCCCGGCGACGCGCTCGCGGGCAAGCTCAAGCGCACCGAACTGCAACACAAGGCATCCTCGATTCCGGGCCGGGAGATCGTGCAGGTGCTGACCGAGATTCCGTGCGGCGTCGAGTCGGGCTGGCACGTCCATCCCGGTGAAGAAGTCGGTTACATCCTCGCGGGGACCGTGCAGATGATGATCCAGGGGCAGACCACCCTCACCCTGCACGCCGGCGACCCGTTCCTCATGCCGCCGGGCACGCCGCACAACGCGCTGGACATCGGCCCGGGGACCGGCCAGATGCTCTCCACCTACATCGTTGAAACCGGACAGCCGCTGGCCACGTTCGTCGCTGGGCCACCGGCCCCTCCGGCCTAGCCCCCGGTTTTCGCCCGCAGTGGGCCACGGGCATGGTGCCGCACATCGTGTTCCGGGCGGCCCGGAACAGCCTTCTTCCCGCCTGGTCAGCTGGCACCGCTACCTGGCCACCCAGCGCGACCCAGAGGCATCCGGGCTGGTCACCACCTACCACCCGTGGGAGGGCACGGACAACTCCCCGCGCTGGGACCGCGCGCTGGCCCGCATCACGGTGGCCGAGCTCGGCCCGTACACCCGGCTGGACACCCGGGCCCTCCCCGATCCGTCCCAGCGGCCGACCAACTGGGACTACGACCGGTACCTGGGGCTGGTCGGGCTGCTGCGGAAGTACCGCTACGACGACCGGTTCGGACGCCGGGCCGGGCTGGGCCGCGGACCGTCAGGACAGGCCGTCGGAGAGGCGGACGAAGCGGTAGCCGGACGCCCTCAGCGGGGGGACCGCGGCCGCGATGCCCTCGGCCGTGCCGCCGCGCGGATGGTTCATGTGGCACAGCACGATGGACCCGGCCGGGGCGGCGGCGACGGTGCTGCGCACTTCCTCGGGGGTGAAGGTGGCTCCGCCGTCGCCGTTGACCGAGAAGGTGACCAGGGAAACGTTCATGGCCGTGACGATCTGCGCCGCGACGTCGTCGGAGTAGGCGGTGCCGGCCCGGAAGAAGCGCGGTGGGGTGCCCAGCAGCCGGGTCAGCTTGATCTGGTTCGTGGCCACCTCGTCGTAGACCTCGCCCGCGTCCCGTGTGCCACCGATGCCGTAGGCCGACCGTCCGCTGACCGACAGGGGCAGGTGCCGGGTGCCGTGATTGGCCAGCTCGAACAGCGGCTCGCCCCGCAGCTGCCGGAACACGGCCGGGTTTTCGTCGATCCAGCGCGAGTTCAGGAACAGCGTGGCCGGCACCTCCCGCTGCCGCAGGAATTGGATCAGGGCCTCGTCGTACCCGCTGCCGCCCGGCCCGCCGCAGGCGTCGAAGGTCAGCGCGACCACCCGCCGCGTCGTGTGCAGGTCGCGCACCACCCCCGGCCCGCCGAATCCCCAGTAGTGCGGCCTCAGCTCGCCGTAACGGGCCACCACCTCAGCCCGGCTAAGCCCTGGCGCCGCTGACGGCGTAGACGCCGCCGTGGCAGTGGCTACCGCCGACGGACTGGTGCGCGCCGTCCCGGTCCCAGCCATTGCGGGGGAGGGGGACGGCGCGGAAGCGGCGGCATGACCCCCCGAGCCCAGCCCCGCCGCCCGCCCGCACCCGGCCAGCGCTCCCGCCGCCAGGCCCGCCAGCACCGCCCGTCGGCCCACACTCGCGCGTTCCATCACCATCTCCAGGCCAGACAATGACATTCGAGGCATCCGCCTCCGGAACTCTACGGCCCGCCACCCCCGGCCGCCCGGCATTCCTGCCCCTCAGCGGATCGCGCGTGCGGAGGCGACCAAACTGAAATTGAGTGCCGTAATACACGGCACTACAATGAACTACATGAGTCATCCGCTGAGTGTCCGCCTCAGTGAGGCCACGATCGACCGTCTGGCCGCGCGTGCTCGCCATGTTCACCTGCCGCCTCGTACTCTCGCGCAGCGCTACATCGAGGAGGGCTTGCGCATGGATGAGCATCCGCTGGTCCGGTTCGCCAACGGCCCAGCCGGCCGCCGGGCCCGGCTGCTCGGGACGGGCAAGGACGTGTCCGAGGTCATATCGGTGGTCCGCGACAACGGTGGTGACGCCGCGGAGGCCGCACGCTATCTGGAGATTCCGCTCGGCCTCATTCAGTCCGCGATTGCCTACTACCTTCAGGGCCGTAGGCCGTCGATGAACACGTCGACCAGGCGGCGGCCGTAGCCGGGCTCCTCACCCGGCACCGGCTGGCACAGCAGCGGCACCGCGTGCAGGACGTCCATGGCGCTGACGTCGGGCCGGATCGCCCCGGCCGCCGTGGCCGCCGCCATCAGCGTCTCGAGCACGGGTGCCATGCGCTGGTAGAAGTGGGTCCGCATCGCCTGGTGGGCGCCATCGGCCGACTGCAGGGCCGACGCCAGCCCGGCCTTGGTCGCGATCAGTTCGGTGTACCGCTGGATCCACTTGGTCAGCGCCGCGCCCGGGGGATTGGCCGCGCTCAGCGCCGGGCCCGCGTCGGCGCAGGCGTCGATCTCGTGCTTCAGCACGGCCAGCACGAGGTCTGAGCGCTGCGGGAAGTGCCGGTAGAGCGTGCCCACCCCGACGCCGGCCCGGTCGGTGATCTCCTTGGCCGGGGCGTCCACGCCCGATACGGCGAATACGGCCTTGGCCGCGTCGAGCAGAGCCTCGAGGTTCCGCTGTGCGTCGGCCCGCCGCCGGCGCATCGCCGCCGTCTCCGTCACGACCGTCCTCCGCCCTGTTCACTCTCGCCGTCGCGCCAGCCTCGCGTACGCCGCTCTCGCCGTCGCCCGGCCCACGCCGCCGTCCTCGCCGCGGCCACCGTCGCTTGCTTAAGCGGAAAGACTTTCCGTATAGTTGCGGAAGAGCTTTCCGCTTAGCTCTCACGATACGGCAGGAGAGACCGCCATGCAGTACCGCACCCTCGGCCGGACCGGCATCAAGGTCAGCCCGTACGCGCTCGGCGCGCTGATGTTCGCCACGTCGGTCGGCAACTCCGACCCGGCCGACTCGGCCCGCATCATCCACAAGGCCCTCGATGCCGGGATCAACTTCATCGACACCGCCGACGCCTACGGCGACTCCGAGGAAGTCGTCGGCCAGGCCCTGAAGGGACGGCGCGACGACGTCGTGCTCGCGACCAAGTTCGGCCGCCCGACGGGCGAGGACCCGAACGCCCAGGGCGCCTCGCGGCGGTGGATCACGACCGCGGTCGAGAACTCGCTGCGCCGGCTGCAGACCGACCACATCGACCTGTACCAGCTCCACCGGCCCGACCCCGATACCGGCATCGAGGAGACGCTGTCGGCGCTGTCCGATCTGGTCCGCAGCGGCAAGGTCCGGGCGATCGGGGCGTCCGGGTCGCCTGCGTCCTGCATCGTCGAGGCCCAGTGGGTCGCCGAGCGGCGGGGCCTGGAGGGGTTCAGCACCGAGCAGCCGGCCTACTCGATCCTCAACCGCGGGATCGAGCGGGAGGTGCTGCCGGTCGCCCAGCGCCACGGGCTGGGCACGATGGTGTGGGGACCGCTGGCGCAGGGCCTGCTCACCGGCCGGGTCCGCAAGGGCCAGCGCAGCGACCTCAGCCGGGCGCGCTTCTTCCGGCACCTCAACGACGAGCATCGCCTCGACGTCGTGGAGCAGCTCATCCCCATCGCCGCGGAAGCGGGTATGCCGATGACCCACCTCGCGATGGCGTTCACCATCACCCACCCTGGCGTGACCAGTGCTCTGCTCGGGGCCAGGACCGAGGAACAGCTGGACGACCTGCTGGCCGGCCTCGACGTCGCGCTGTCCGACGACATCCTCGACCGTATCGACGAGATCGTCCCGCCCGGCACCGATGTCGGCCCGCTCGACCAGGCCTACCTGCCGCCCGCGCTGCAGCACCCGGGCCTGCGCCGTCGCCCCGTCACCGACCGTTCCGCCGCCTAGCCAGGCTCACCAAGCGCCGCGCAACTCGTTCCCCAGGTGACATCCAAAGGAATGCTTGCAGGTCAGTAACGCCAGAGCTAAGCTGCAAACATGTCTTTGGAGGTCGAGGGACGACAGGTCGCCGCGCTGCGTGCTCGCGCGCACCCGCTGCGGCTGCGGATGCTGTCCCTGCTCACCGGGGCGGCGATGTCGGCGGCCGAGCTCGGCCGAGAGCTCGGCGTCAGCCAGGCCCTGGCCAGCTATCACCTGCGGCAGCTGGCCGATGCGGAGGTCGTGGAGCTGGCCGAGCAGCGGTCCCGGCGCGGCGGGCAGGAGCGCCGCTACCGCTACCGGGTGCCACCGCACACCGGGGACCAGGCGTCCGCCGACGCCGAGGGGCACGCGCTGTTCGTCGAGGCCGTCATCGAGGAGCTGCGCCGCCGCGCCGGGCAGCGGGCAGCAGAAACGCCGGTGCTGGCCGTCGACGCCGAGCTGTGGGTGGACCCGGACGACTGGGCGGAAGCCCGCACCTCCATCCGCGAGGCGGCAACGTTGCTCCACGAGCGCGCCCGGCGGCCGCATGAGCCGGGCACCGTGCACGTCAACACCAGCCTGGTCATGTTTGTCATGGCCGACCCCACCCCGGCTGCCACTGAGTCCCCGTGACCGGTGCCGAGCCCGGCGGGTGGCGCGGGCGGCTTGGCGTTCTGGCCGAGCGGGACTTCCGGCTGTTCTTCACCGGCTACGCCACCTCCCTGGTCGGGGCGGCTATGGTGCCGGTCGCGCTGACCTTCGCTGTCCTGCAGCAAGGCCGCAGCGCCGAGGATGTCGGCTACGTGCTGGCCGCCGAGACGGTCCCGCTGGTCATCCTGCTGCTGGCCGGCGGGGTGATCGCCGACCGGCTGTCCCGCCGGGCCGTGATGATCGGCTCGGACGTGGCCCGCTGCGCCAGCGAGCTGCTCCTCGCCGCGCTCCTGCTCACCGGATCCCCGCCGCTGTGGGTATTCATGGTCCTGGCCGGGGTGATCGGCGCCGGGCAGGCGTTCTTCAACCCCGCGCTGACCGGGCTGCTCCCCTCCGTGGTCAGCCCCGCCCGCCTGCAACAGGCCAACGCGCTGCGCGGCGTCGCGTCCTCGACGGCCCAGATCGTCGGGCCGGCCGCCGCGGGGCTGATCGTGGCCGCGGGCGGCGCCGGCTGGGCCATCGCCATCGACGGCGCCACCTACGCGGTCAGCGCCGTGTGCCTGGCCCGGCTGCACCTGCCCGCCCAGGCTCCGCCCCCGCGCGAGTCGTTCGCCGCCCAGCTGCGGACGGGCTGGACCGAATTCCGGTCCCGGACCTGGCTGTGGGTGATCGTCGTCCAGTTCGGCCTGTTCAACCTGCTCGCCTACGCGCCGTTCATGGTCCTCGGTGCGGTGATCGCTGACCGGACCCTCGGCGGCGCGACCTCCTGGGGTCTCATCCTCGCGGCCCAGGGCGGCGGCTCGATCGTCGGCGGCCTCGCCATCCTGCGCGCCCGGCCCCGGCGGCCACTGGTTGCGGCCACGATCGGCACGTTCACCTTCGCCGGACCGCTCGCGCTGCTTGCCCTGCAGGCGCCGGCCGGTGCGATCGCTGCGGCCGCCGCCGTCTCCGGCGTCGGCCTCGCGGTGTTCGGAACGCTCTGGGACACCGCCTTGCAGCAGCACGTGCCTGCGGCGGTCCTGTCCCGGGTCAGCGCCTACGACTGGCTGGGCTCGGTGGCGCTCGTGCCGCTGGGCTACGCCCTGGCCGGACCCCTGTCCAGCGCGATCGGCGTCACCACCACCCTGTGGCTCGCCGCCGGCTGGACGGTGGCCGGAAGCGCCGTCGCCCTGGCCGTCCCCAGCGTCCGCCACCTCCGGGCCGCTCCGGCGAAGGACCCCGCGGCAGTTGCTACTATCTCCGTACGTAAGTAGTACGTAGTAGATACGTAGATTTGGAGTGCCGGTGTCGGAACGAACCTCACGGGAGAGCAGGCGGCGCGCAGTCGAGCAGGCCAGGAAGAAGGAGGCGCAACGTAAGCGGCGCGGGCGGCTGGCGGCGTGGGGCGGCGCGGCCGTGGTGCTGGCGGGCCTGGGTGCCGGTCTCGGATTCGCCCTGCCCAGTGGTTCCAGCGCCGCGGACTCCGCGCATTACGCGGCGCTGTCCACGCTCGGCCCGCTCAAGGCGGCGTCGGCCGCGGGTGCGATGGGTCCGGAGCGGGTACCCATCCCGGCCGCGCAGGCGCTCGCCGGGACGTCGGCCGCCACCTCGGGGCAGGCCATCGACGGAATTTCGTGCCAGACCGCCGAGCAGACGGTCTTCCACATCCACACCCACCTGACGATCTTCGTGCACGGGCAGCAGCGGCAGGTGCCGGCCGGGATCGGCATCCCCCACGCTGTCGCCCAGCAGACGTCCGCGGGACCGTTCGTCGACTCCGGCCGTTGCTTCTACTGGCTGCACACCCACGCCGCGGACGGAATCATCCACATCGAGTCACCCGAGCAGCGGACGTTCACGCTCGGAGACTTCTTCGATGAGTGGAATCAGCCGCTGTCCGCCGGCCAGGTGGGGTCAGCCAAGGGCGCCGTCACCGTAATCGTGAACGGCAAGGTCTGGACGGGCAGCCCGCGCAACGTGCCGCTCGGATCGCACGAGAACCTCCAGGTTGAGGTGGGAGCCCCGCTGGTGGCGCCCGAGACGATCAACTGGTCGAGCACGGGACTCTAGGAGCGGCCGGGCTGGTTGGCGGTCGGGGCGTGCCTAGGAGTATCTTGACGTCGAGAAGAAACCTCCAGAGCAGGAGCTGGCAACACCGATGGCCACGATCATCTACACCCACACGGACGAGGCGCCACTGCTGGCGACCTACTCCTTCCTCCCGGTCGTCTCCGCCTACGCCCACAAGGCTGGCGTCGAGATCGAGACCCGTGACATTTCACTGGCGGGACGGATTCTGGCTCAGTTCGGCCTGGCTGACGACGCGCTGGCCGAGCTGGGGGAGCTGACCGAGCGGCCCGAGGCCAACATCGTCAAGCTGCCCAACATCTCGGCCTCGGTCCCGCAGCTCAAGGCGGCGGTCAAGGAACTGCAGGCCAAGGGGTACGACCTCCCGGACTACCCGGAGTCGCCCAAGACGCCGGAGCAGGCCGAGATCCGGGCCAAGTACGGCCAGGCCATCGGGTCGGTGGTCAACCCGGTGCTGCGCCAGGGTAACTCCGACCGGCGCGCCCCGCTCCCGGTCAAGGCCTACGCGCGCAAGCACCCCAGCGTCAACAAGCCCTTCGGCGCCGGCTCCAAGACCTCGGTGGCCACGATGGGCGACCACGACTTCCGCAACAACGAGAAGTCGGTCACGCTGCCCGCCGACGACACCCTCACGATCGTCCTCGAGACCACCCTGGGCGAGCGGAAGGTGCTCATCGAGTCGCTCCCGGTGCTGGCGGGTGAGGTCGTCGACGCCACCGTCATGCAGGCCGCTTATCTGCGGGCGTTCCTGCGCAACGCGGTGGCCACGGCCAAGGCCGAGGACGTGCTGTTCTCGGTGCACCTCAAGGCGACCATGATGCGGGTCTCCGACCCGATCATCTTCGGCCACGCGGTGAAGGCGTACTTCACAGAGGTCTTCGACAAGTACGGCGACGACCTCGCGGCGGCCGGCCTGTCGGCCAACGACGGCCTCGGCTCGATCCTGGCCGGGCTGGATTCGCTGCCGAACGGCGCCGAGATCAAGGCCGCATTCGAGTCCGCGCTGTCCGCGGGCCCGCGGCTGTCCTACGTCAACTCCGACAAGGGGATCACCAACCTGCACGTCCCGAGCGACGTCATCGTGGACGCCTCCATGCCGGCCATGATCCGCAACGGCGGCAAGCTGTGGGGCGCGGACGGCTCCGAGGACGACACCCTCGCGGTCATCCCCGACTCCTCCTACGCCGGGGTCTACGCCACCGTCATCGACGACGTGAAGAAGAACGGCCCGCTCGACCCGGCCACGATCGGGACCGTACCCAACGTCGGCCTGATGGCCCAGGCGGCGGAGGAGTACGGCTCACACAACAAGACGTTCGAGATCCCGGCCAACGGCACCGTCACCGTGTCCAACTCGGCCGGCGAGGTCCTGCTGTCCCACGACGTCGAGGCCGGCGACATCTGGCGCGCCTGCCAGACCAAGGACATCCCGGTCCGCGACTGGGTGAAGCTGGCCGTCACCCGGGCCCGCGCCTCGGAGACCCCGGCGATCTTCTGGCTGGATGAGTCCCGCGCCCACGACGCCGAGCTGATCAAGAAGGTCCACGCCTACCTGCCCGAGCACGACACGGACGGCCTGGAGA
This sequence comes from uncultured Actinomycetes bacterium, assembly GCA_963833835.1. Taxonomy (GTDB): domain Bacteria; phylum Actinomycetota; class Actinomycetes; order Streptosporangiales; family Streptosporangiaceae; genus Bog-532. Next base: position 338,711 of record CAWHZI010000015.1, on the reverse strand, counting down.
TCCAGGTCCTCTCGCCCCAGCTGGCCACCGAGTACTCGCTGGAGCGCATGCGGCAGGGGCTCGACACGATCTCGGTGACCGGCAACGTGCTGCGCGACTACAACACCGACCTGTTCCCGATCCTCGAGGTGGGCACGTCGGCCAAGATGCTGTCGGTCGTGCCGCTGATCGCGGGCGGCGGCCTGTTCGAGACCGGCGCCGGCGGCTCGGCCCCCAAGCACGTCCAGCAGCTCGTCGCCGAGGACTACCTGCGCTGGGACTCGCTCGGTGAGTTCTTCGCACTGGTGCCCGCCTTCGAGCAGTACGCCGACTTCGCCGAGGCGCCGGCCGCCAAGGTCCTGGCCGCCGCGCTCGACCGGGCCACCGCCACCTTCCTCGACGAGGACCGCAGCCCGGGCCGCAAGCTCGGTACCACCGACAACCGCGGCTCGCACTTCTACCTGGCCCTGTACTGGGCCCAGGAGCTGGCCGCCCAGACCGACGACGCCAGCCTCGCCGCGGCGTTCAAGGAACTGGCCGAGACGCTGGCGGCGAAGGAGTCCACCATCGCCGAGGAGCTCCTCGCGGTCCAGGGCGAGCCGGCCGACATCGGCGGCTACTACCTGCCCGACGCCGACAAGGTCGAGGCCGTGATGCGTCCCTCCAAGACCTTCAACGACGCCCTCGCCGCCCTGTAGTCACCAACCAGGTAAGTATTCGATTCCTTCGAGAAAGGGCGCCACCGGTGCGGTTCGCGTTCAAGACGGCCAATCAGAGCACCACCTGGGATGACGTGCTCGAGGTGTGGCGAGCCGCCGACCAGATCGAGGTCTTCGAGTCGGGGTGGAACTTCGACCACTTCTACCCGATCGACGGCAACGCTGGCGGCCCCTGTCTCGAAGGCTGGATGATGCTGGCTGCGCTGGCCCAGGCCACCTCGCGCCTGCGCCTGGGCACCCTGGTCACCGGGATCCACTACCGGCATCCGGCCGTGCTGGCCAACATGGTGGCCACCTTGGACATCATCTCGTCGGGCCGGCTCGAGCTGGGTATCGGCGCCGGGTGGAACGAGGAGGAGTCCGGTGCCTACGGCATCGAGCTGGGCACCCCGGGCGAGCGCAGCGACCGATTCGAGGAGGCCTGTGAGGTGCTCGTCGGCCTCCTGTCCGAGCCCGCGTTCTCGTTCCAGGGGCGCTACTACCAGCTCACCGACGCCCACAACGAGCCGAAGGGACCGCAGCGCCCGCTGCCGCCGATCTGCATCGGCGGCGGAGGGGAGAAGCGGACGCTGCGTACCGCGGCGCGTTTCGCCCAGCACTGGAACTTCGGCGGCGGCACCACCGAGGAGTTCGCCCGCAAGCGAGAGGTCCTGCACGCGCACTGCGCCGACATCGGGCGGGACCCGGCCGAGATCACGCTGTCGTCGCATGTGCAGTTCGACCCCGCGGCGGGTGCGTCGGCCACAGCGGACCAGGCCGCCGCGCTGGGCGAGGTAGGGCTGGACCTCGCCATCGTCTACCTGCGCCCGCCGCTCACTCCGGCTGTGCTCGAGCCGCTGGCCGCAGCATTGGCCCAGATCAGCTAACCGCGCGAGCTGCGCTGCCCGGCAGGCCGTCACGCATCTCCCGGACCAGGCTGTCCACCACCGCCCACAGGTCGCCGCCCGCCCGGGCGGCCACCGCCCGCTGCCGCTGGTAGCTCGCTCCAGTGGTGATGAGATCGGACACAGACGCGAGTTCGGCCGGGCAGCCCAGCCGCGCCGCCATCGGCTCGAGCCGGTTCAGCAGGTCATACAGGTCGTCGGTGACCAGTCGCTCACGGTTCTGGGCGTCGAGAATGACCTCGGCGTCCAGCCCGTACCGGGCCGCGCGCCACTTGTTCTCCTGTACATGCCATGGCGGCAGCGTGGGCAGCGTCTCGCCGGCTTCCAGCCGGCGATCGAAGTCGACGACCAGGCAGTGAGTCAGCGCGGCGACAGCGGCCACTTCCTCGAGCGTCGGCAGCCCGTCGAAGACGCGGACCTCGATGGTGCCCAGCGCCGGAGAGGGACGGATGTCCCAGCGGATCTCCTTGAAATCGCTGATCACGCCGGTGGCCAGCATGTCGCTCACGTACGCCTCGAACTGCGCCCAGGTGCCGAACTGGAACGGCAGCCCGGCCGTCGGCAGCTGCTGGAACATCAGGGCCCGGTTGCTGGCGTAACCGGTGTCGGCCCCGCCCCAGAAGGGCGAAGCGGCCGACAGCGCCTGCAAATGCGGGAACCAGCGCAGCAGCCCGTTGAGGATCGGCAGCACCTTGCCGACCGAGTCCACGCCCACATGCACGTGGACGCCGAAGATGAGCATGTGCCGCCCCCACCACTGGGTGCGCTCGATCAGCGCGGCGTACCGCTCACCTTCACTGACCTCCTGGTCGTACCAGCGGGCGAATGGGTGCGTGCCGGCGCTGAAGATCTCCAGGCCGCGCTGCCGGGCGACCCGCCGGACGACATCACGGCTCTCGGCCAGGTCGGCGGTGGCCTGCGGCACGGACTCGCAGATCCCGGTGACCAGTTCGACGGTGTTGCGCAGCAGTTCCTGGTGCACTCGCGACTCGCCCGCCGGTATCTGAGCCCGAGCCTCCTCGACGACCTCTGATGCCGCCGAGACGAGGTCACCGGTGCGGACATCGACCAGGCCGAGCTCCCACTCGACGCCGAGCGTGGGACGGGGTGAAGGCCGGAACTCCAGCGCCATGCCGGTCAGGCGAGCTGACTGAGGTTGAGGTCCACGGAGCTAAGCGTATAAGCCCACCAATGACCGGCCATCTCGGCACCATTGCTGCCTTGGCCTCCCTGCGGGCGCCCGGCAGGATTCGGACCTTGGCTCTTATTAAAATCTGATTCTCAGATAGTATGAATGAATGAGGACCATGACCGCGACCGAGGCTTCTCGGCACTTCTCGGACTTGCTTGATGCCGTCGAACGAGGCGAGACGATCACGATCGTGCGCGGCAATCACCCGGTCGCGGAGATCGGCCCCGCTCAGCGGCGTACGGGTGCCGGTCTGCGGGCTGCGCTGGCCGACGTGCCCCCGCCGGATGAGGAGTTCAGCAGGCACATCGCCGAAGCTGTCGCGCTGCTCCGATCTGAGGTGAACGACCCGTGGGCCGACGCCTGATTCTCGATACAAACATGCTGATCGCCTACGAACGAGGCACGATTGACCGCTCGGCGCTGGACGAGGATGATCTTGCGATCGCCCCGGTCTCGGTGGCCGAGTACCGCGTCGGGATCGAGATGGCAGACACGGTTGAGCGTGCGGCTGAGCGAGCCAGAGCTCTGGCTGTCATAACGTCGGCCGTCAACGTCCTCGACTACACGGAGGCCACGGCGGCCCACCATGGCCGCCTGCTGGCCCACGTCCGTCGTTCGGGCACGGCGCGTGGTGCGCATGACCTGATCATCGCGGCGCATGCCGCCGAGACGGGCCGGACCGTCGTCAGCCGGGACATAAAGGCGCGCTTTGGTGAACTGCCCGGAGTGAACGCGCTGGAGATCTGAATGGTGTGCCGGTCAGCCGCGGACGCGCTGGCGCAGGAAGAGCGCGGCCCGGTCCAGCGCCTCGTCGAGGAGCATCTCATTCGTGCCGACCTGCACCAGTACGGGCGGCAGACCGGTGAGGTCGGCCGCCACCACCGGGCTGAGCAGCGGGTTGGTGCTCATCGCCATTGCCGTCTGGCTGGTCCGCCGCCGCGCGGCCTGAACCTCCCCGCGCCCCCGCGCCGATGACAGCAACCGCCGCCATTTATCTGCGCGGCAGCGCCGGATGCCGACTACGCGCGGGTGAGTCGGGGGTCGCCGACGGTCAGGTGGGCTCTTGCTGCCCATGGGCGTCGGATTCTTCCTGCCCGTGGGCGTCGGACCGGCGCTGGAGGTAGCGGGCGATCTTCGCTGCTTTCCCGCAGTCGTCCATGCTGCACCATCGGCGGCTGCCGTTCTTGCTGTGGTCGATGAACAGGAACCGGCATGCGCCGCATGGCTTGATGTGGTCGGTCGTCCCGTGGGTTAGCAGCTCAACTGCCGCGGCGACGATGGGCCACAGGGGGGCCAGGAGGCCGCTGCCCGGGTCCCATGTCCACGCGCAGCCCCCCGCGCCGCCGATGAGCTGACCCTTTGCGAGTGCTTCGACGTAGGCATGGTGCAGGCGCCGCAGGGCTGGATCGGGCGGTGCTGAGCCGTCGCCCAGCGCGAGGAAGATCTCGTACATGTCGTCCCGGCATGCCTGCACCCGTGCGAACGCCGCGATCGTGGCCGGGCCTGGCGTGGTTTCGCTGGGCGCGGCGCTGGGGTGGCCGACGCCGGCCTGGCGGCTCCAGGCCGCGAAGTCCTCGTAGCTGGACAGCCACTCGGTGTCGGCCGGGGCGTGCCTAGGGCCGGTGCAGGTGTTGACGAAATCCAGCGCCAGGTTACCGCCGACGATCCGCAGGTCGGTGAGGGGCGGCCGCATCAGTGTTGTTTCCATCAAAGCCTATAATACCAGAAACATTATCCGTTTAAAGTGGAATTTCGTATGGATCTCGCGTTCATGTTACCGTCAAAATACGTTACGATGGAAACAAGGCAGAAGCATCGCCCTGATGATCACTCACAGCGAGGAGGGACAATGCCCTATTACGGTTACGTCCTCTATGAGGCCGAACGCACCCGGAGCCCCGCTGAGCAGAGGGCAGCTGACGCCCTGCTGGGTCAGCATTCCGCAGCGCTTGCCCGGTTGTTCCGTTCACTCGCCAGGCCAGCACGCGCCCTGCGCCGCAAGCCAGGCACAAGCCTGCCCGCCCGGCGAGTGTGCCTACCAGCCGACAGCGGAAGCTAGCGGCCAGGCTGCTGCCAGACGTGCCCACCAGCGGCGCACCTGGTCACTTGCCGGGATGCTGTTCATCGCCGTGGCGCGAGCCCGCCGTTCGGAAGTCGCCGAACGGCTTGCTGGCCCACATGCGTCACGGCTGCGGGATGGGCGATCATGGATAGGTACGAGCGTCGACCTGTGACATGGGCGTGCGCCGTGTGGTCCGTGGCTAGCTGTAACGGCCCGCGGGATGGCGTAGTCGGCGGTGCCCGCCACGGCCCACGACGGTCTTGCCCTCCACGCCGGTACCGGCGACCAGCAGCGCCTCGTGGCTATTGGTCGCTGGGTGACGGCGATCTGAGCCACCAGTCCGCGGCAGCTCGTGGCCATGCAACCGGGGTACACGCTCTGCTCGATGAGGCGTCGCGGGCCCCGCTCTGGGGCCGGGATTCACCGGGACCACGTCCTGTCGGCGGGCACAGCGCATGACCCGGCCAGTGGCGAGCAGCTGCACCACGCTCGGCCCTGCGCAGGCGCGAAGGCGTCTACATGCGAGGGCCCTGACCTGCATGTCGCCGGCAGCGCGCATTAGTGTGACAGCCACGGCCGTACGAATGCCTATCCGACCTGCGCGAGCTCCTCGGGATCCGCACAGCCCTCTCTCGGCACTGCCTGCCTTGGCCGTGTTGACAGCGAAGTCCATCTCTGTACTCTTGTCTTATGTATATAGATAAAGGAGACAGAGTCGAGCTGGGACGACGGCATGTCCTCGCAGGGTGCTGACGGCCGGGATGGGACGACCGCCTCATCCCAGCCGGCCGCAGCCGCGTCCTTGATCGACTTCCGGCTCGACCCGGCCTCCGGGGTGCCGACCTACTTGCAGCTGGTGCAGCAGGTCGAGCACGCGCTGCGACTCGGCTACCTCAAGCCCGGCGACCAGCTGCCGAAGGTCAGGGACGTGGTCGCCTCGCTGGCCATCAACGGGAACACCGTGCTGAAGGCCTACAAGGAGCTGGAGATCAAGGGCCTGACGGCAGGCCGGCCCGGCCAGGGCACGTTCATCCAGGCCACCTTGGGCCAGGTTGGTCTCCCGGAGCTCGCGGGGCTGGACAAGTCCCTGGCCGGCTGGCTGACCGCGGCCGAGGCGGCGGGCCTGGACGAGGACGGGATCGTGGCGCTGTTCACCCGCGCCTTGCGAAATTTCTATGAGCGTCGCGACGGTACAAGCCATGGTCGCAGCGCCGCCGGCGACGAAACGGAGGGCGTCGCATGAACATCATCGAAACCAGCGGCCTGGGCAAGCGCTACGGCAGCACCTGGGCTCTGCATGAGTGCACGCTGGCCATCCCGGCCGGGCACGTGGCCGCGCTGGTCGGCCCGAACGGCGCGGGCAAGTCCACGCTGCTGAACCTGGCCGTCGGGCTGGCCGAACCGACCGCCGGCGTCGTCACCGTGCTCGGCGGCCTGCCCGCCGGGTCTCCCGCCGCCCTGGACGGCATCGCGTTCGTCGCCCAGGACACGCCGCTGTACCGGAACTTGCCGGCCGCGGACATGCTGCACCTGACCCGCAACCTGAACCACCGCTTCGACCAGCACTATGCCGAGACCCGGCTCAGCGAGCTCGGCATCCCGCTGAACCGGAAGGCCGGCAAGATGTCCGGCGGCCAGCAGGCGCAGCTCGCACTGACCCTGGCGCTGGCCCGGCGGCCCCGGCTGCTCGTCCTGGATGAGCCGGTGGCGATGCTCGACCCGATCGCCCGGCACGACTTCATGGCCAGCGTGCTGACCGCGGCGGCCGACGACGGGGTCTCGGTGGTGCTGTCCTCGCACGTGCTCGCCGAGCTGGAGCGGGTGGCCGACTACCTCGTCCTGCTGTCCAAAGGTCAGTTGCAGGTGGCCGGCGAGGTCGACGACCTGCTGGCCGGTCACCGCATGCTGACCGGCCCGACCACGCTGGCCGACCGGTATTCCGCCAGTCCGGTCGTGCACACAAGGCGCGGCGAGGCACTGACCCACCTGCTGGTCAAGGCCGGCGCGGACGATCCGGTCCCGCCCGGCTGGGAGGCCCACTCGGTGGGCATGGAAGAGCTCGCGCTGGCCTATCTGCGGGAGCCTGGCGCCGCGGCGCTCCCCGGCCCCAGCCGCGGCGCACGACGGTCGGAGGTGGCGAGATGACCACACAGACCATGCCCGTCCGCCCGTCCGGGGACCCACGCCTGCGGCCGGCGCCCTGGCGGCGGATGGCCTGGGTCACCTGGCGCCAGCACCGGGTCGCGCTGGCCGGTGTGGCCGTGCTCCTGGGCGCGCTGGCGGTATACCTGTGGCTCACCGGCGTTCAGATCCACCACGCCTACACGGCCGCCTGCCACCCGGCCGGCTCGCTAGCCTGCACCCTGAACTTCTCCGGCAGATACGCAACGACCGCGATTGTCGTCAGCATCTTTCTGCAGGCGGTGCCGGCGCTGATCGGGGCGTTCGCCGGGGCACCGGTGCTGGCCCGGGAGCTGGAGACCGGCACCTTCCGGTACGCCTGGACCCAGGGCTTCGGCCGGTTGCGCTGGACGCTGGCCAAGCTGGTGCTGCTTGCGGTCGCGGTGGCCGCCGCGGCCGGGGCGTTCACTGTGCTGTTTTCCTGGTACAGCCAGCCGTTCTTCGCCGCGGGCTACACGATCCCGTTCGCTACCCGCCTGTTCGGCCTGCTCGGGGTCGCGTTCGCCGCCTGGACGCTGGCCGCCTTCGCGATCGGCGCCCTGGCCGGCATGCTCATCCGCCGGGTCGTCCCCGCGATCGCCGCCACCCTGGCCGTCTACGCCGGGCTCGCCTTCGCGACCGCGCTGTGGCTACGCCAGCACTACATGACACCGCTGTTCACCCACAGCCTGAACCCGCCCAGTACCGCGTGGCTCGTGAACCAGTGGTACACCAAGGGCGGCAAGTTCGCGTTCGCGGCCCACGGCTCCGGGATATTCCACGCCGTCCGGCACTTCTGCCCTCCCCCCAACTCCGCCCTCTCGCCCGAGCAGTGCCTCGCCCCGCACGGCTACACGGTGTGGACCAGCTATCAGCCCGGCAGCCGGTTCTGGACCTTCCAGTGGATCGAGGCCGGCTGGCTGCTCGCGCTGTCAGCGGTGCTCATCGCCATCGCCGTCTGGCTGGTCCGCCGCCGCGCGGCCTGAAGCTTCCAGCGGTCCCGGCACCGATGAGCGCCGGGGCGTGGCGCCCCGGCGCTGGCAAGGCCTTTCGGGTCAGCGGTCCTTGGCGTTGACCAGGGGGGAGGACCCGGGGTCTGAGTGCTGGGCCTGGCTGGCTGCCGGGACCTGGTCGCGGGCTTGGAAGTATTCGGCGCCTTCGATGCTGATGCGGGGGAGGATCCGGCCGAGCCAGCGGGGGAGGTACCAGGCGTGCTTGCCCATCATGATCATGCGCGCGGGCACGAGCAGGCAGCGGACGACGGTGGCGTCGAGGATGACGGCGACGGCCAGGCCGATTCCGAACTGCTTGACGGTCGGGTCGCCGTTGAGGACGAAGCTGCCGAACACGAACACCATGATGGAGGCGGCGGCGGTGATGACGACGGCGCTGGTGACCAGCCCGGAGACGACCGAACGGGTATAGTCCTGGCCTTCGTCGACGTGTTCTTTGATCTGGCTGACCAGGAACACCTCGTAGTCCATCGACAGGCCGAACAACACCGCGAACATGAACAGCGGCACGTAGGACACGATCGGCACGGCACCGTCCAGTCCGATCAGGCCGTGCAGCCAGCCCCACTGGAACAGCGCGGTCAGCACGCCGTAGGCGGCGCCGATGGACAGCAGGTTCATGACGGCGGCCTGGACCGGGATCACGACGGTGCGGAACGCGAGCAGCAGCAGCAGGAAGCTGAGCGCGATCACGACCAGGATCTGCAGCACGAGCTTGCTGGAGATCTCGGCGGCCAGATCCACATTGCTGGCCGTGGTGCCGCCCACGTAGGCAGTCATGTTGGTGCCCTTGTCCGCGTTGGGGATCGCGCTGGAGCGCAGCGCGGCGACCAGGTTCGCGGTGGCCTGCTCGGCGGGGCCGGTGGTGGCGACCGCGTTGAAGTACGCGGTGGTCCCGGCCTGGTCGATCTGCACCGGGGTGACCGCCGCCACCCCAGAGGTTGCCGAGACGTCTTTCTGCAGCGTCTGCAGCCGCGGATCGCCGGCGCGCGGGTCACTGCCCGAGCTCGACGAGCCGGACGAACTACCCGAGGCGGCCTGGGCGGGTGAGCCCAGTGACACCGCTATGATCAGCGGCCCGTTCACCCCGGGCCCGAAGTTCTGAGAGATCAGGTCGTAGGCCCGGCGCTCGGTGGTCGAGGTGGACAGCGCGGCGACGTCCTTTTGCCCCAGGTTCAGTGACAGCAGCGGGACCGCCAGCGGGATCAAGATCGCCAAGGCCGCGAGCATTGCGATCACCGGGTGCCGGGCGACACTGCCGGCCCACCGGGCCCACAGGCCCCGCTCCGGGGCCGCCGCGTGGCGGCGGTCCGGGTGCCGGCCGCGGACGCGGAGCGAGTTGACGTGCCGGCCGGTGATCGCGAGCATCGCGGGCAGCAGGGTCAGCGCGGCCAGGACCGCGACGATGACTGCGATCGCGGCCATCAGGCCCATCGTGGTCACCAGCGGAATCCCGGCCACCGCCAGCGACACCAGTGCGATGGTCACCGTGCCGCCGGCGAATGCCACCGCGCCGCCGGAGGTCGCGACCGCCCGGGCGATCGATTCGCGCAGCTCCAGGCCCTCTTTGAGGCCGCGGAAGTGCCGGGTCACGATGAACAGCGCGTAGTCGATCCCGACGCCCAGCCCGATCATGGTGGCCAGCGTCGGCGCCACCGTCGATACGGTGGTCGTGTGGCTGAGGATCGTGATGATCGACAGCGTCGTGGCCAGCGCCAGGATGGCGGTCAGGATCGGCAGCAGCATCGCCACCAGCGTCCCGAAGGTGAGCGTGAGGATCACCATCGCCGCGATGATCCCGATCAGCTCGCTGGTCTCGGTGGACGGCTTGGACACCTTCGCCCCGAGCTGGCCGCCGGTCTCCACCTGGATCCCAGCCGCCTGGGCGGGCTTGGCCGCCGCGTTGATAATCGTCTGGGCATCATCTTCGGTCAGCGCCCCCGGGCTGACCGACAAGGTCACCGGCAAATACCCCGTCGCCTGGTCCTTGCTCAGCGCGGAGGCGCCCTGCGAGGTGAGCGGATTGACCACCGAGGCCACGTCCGGTGCCTTGGCCACGTCGGCGGCCGCCTGGTTGACCGCGCCCGAGTACTTGGAGTCGGTCAGCTTCCCGCTGCCGACGTGCAGCACGATCGGGCTGGTCCCGTTGGACTGATCGGGAAACGACTTGGCCAGCGTGCCGGTGGCCTGCTGGCTGTTGGTTCCCGGCAGCGTCAAGCTGTCGTTGGTGTGGTCGCCCAGCTGATGCGCCACCCCGACCAGCGCGACCGCGACCAAAAGCCAGACGGTGAGGACTACGAAGCGATGCCGGGCGCAGAACCGCGCCAGCCCGTAAAGTGCACCTGTCATGACCGGCTCTTTCCTGTTCCTCCGTGGTTGCCACCGCGTTTGCGTGGGCTTAAGGCCAACGTGCCGGACGGCGTTGACCTGGCATAAGCGGGGAACCCCGCGTGTTATCCCTACGGTTTCTCGGCGGTGGTATCCAACGCCGAACCGCCCGGCGGCGGCTCTCGGCCGGCGGCCCTACTCGCCTATGGCCGCGGCCAGCTGGAAGCGGGACCGGATCCCGAGCTTCTGATAGGCGCTGCTGAGGTGACGTTCGATGGTCTTCTCGGTCAGGAACAGTGCCTGTGCGACTTCGCGATTGGTGTGCCCCTCGGCCGCCTGGCGGCACACCCGCCACTCCGCCCCGGTCAGCGCGCCCGGCCCGGTCAGCTCCATTCGGGGGCGGCGACCGGGCCCGGCGTGCAGCTCGGCCATCGCCCGTTCCGCCAGCGCGGTCGCACCGCACTGGCCAGCCAGCTTGATCGCCCGCCGCTGGGCGTCCCGGCCCTCCCCCCGCTGGTGCGCGCGGCTCAGTTCCGCACCCAGGTCAGCCAGCGCGTGAGCCAGCTCAAGCCGCGCCGCACTGCGCTCGAGGACCGAGACCGCCTCGCGCAGCAGCGCCAGCCGGTCGTCCCCGCCGATCGCCAGCGCCGCCGCGCGCAGCGACATTCCGAGCGCCCCGGGCGCACCAAACCGCCGGGCCGCCGCCAGCTGCTCGCGCGCGAGCTTGACGGCCTGCTGTTTGTCGCCCAGCGCGGCCACCGCCGGGGCCGCGTGCGCCTTCCAGTCGCTTGGCCAGCGCTGCCCTCGCGCCTCGCGCCGGTGGCCGCACCACAGCAGGTCCGCCACACCTTCTTCGAGGCGCCCCTGGGCGATTCGCAGACGCCCGCGGGCGGTCAGAAAGTCGTTGACGTGGGCGCGATTGGCAATCCCAAAGGCCTCGCCGGTTTGAGCCCACTGGGTGGCGGCATCCAGCTCTCCGCGCTCGATGTGCACGGTGATCTCCACCGTGACGAGCAGCAGCGCGGTGAAATGCGACTCCTCCAGAAGGAGCAGCCCGGTATCGGCCTCGGCCTGCGCATCGTGCAGCGACCCCTGGGCGAGCGCGATCGCGGCACGCTGCGCGTGCAGGATGCCCTGCCTGGTCGCGTGGCCTTCCCGGCGGGCACGTTCCAGGGTGGCGTCCAGCAGCTGGACAGCCAGCTCATAACGCTCACCGAGCCGCAGCGCCAGCAGCGCCAGCAGCGCGGCGTTGGACTGCGCACTACGCGGCAGGCCAGTCGCGAGCGCCTGCTGAACTTCGTCCATCGCGGCCGTAGCAGGCTCTCCCCGCAAAAGCTGCTCATAGGCGCTATGGATTCTCGCCACGGCCTCGAAACCTGGGTGGCCCCGGGCCTGGTCCCAAAAGCGCTGCAGTTGCGCGGCGAGGCCGGCGCGCAACTGCGAGAAAGCCGTTGTGACCGCCAGCAGCTCGGAGCCGAGCTCGAGCGAGCGCTCGGGATCGGCCGGCCGCAACTCCCCGGCCAGCGACGCCAGCGCGTCGGCTGCGGCCCGCGCTGAGCGGCCACCCGACACGATCGCGCAGCGCCCCAGCGTCGAAGCCGCGTCGGCTCGGGTCGTCAGCGCGGCGCCCGACGTCACGGCCGCGCGCAGATGCTCTTCGGCCGCCTCGAACTGCATCGTGGCCACCTCGCAGCGGCCCAATTCAGCCAGGATCTCCGCTCGCTCCTGCCCGGCCGGGGATTCGGCCAGCGCCCGGCGGAGGCACTCGGCCGCCGCCCGCGGGGCGCCGCGGCGCCCCGCGCCGGCCGCAGCCGATCTGAGCGTGCCGACCCGGTGCTGATCCCCCGTCGGGGCGGTGAGCAGCAGGTGTGCGGTGAGGCGCTCAGCCGAAGCGCCCTCTGCTGCCAGTGCTTCGGCCGCGGCGGCGTGCCGCGCCTGCCGCTCGCCGGGCGCGTGATCCTCATACAACGCCGCCCGCACGATCGGATGCACGAACCCCAGGCGCTCAGCGTGAACGAAGATGTCCGCCCGGACCAGGTCATCTGCCGCGTGCCGGGCATCGTCCTCGCTCAGGCCCGACACCCGGGCCGCGAGCGGCAGCTCGCTGTCATCACCGAGTACTGCGACCGTCCGCGCCAGTTCGGCCGCCGCGGGGCCAAGCGCGGCCAGCCGGTGCAGGACAAAACGGCTTACTGCGGCCGGTCCCACCGCCTGTACTTCGCTCGCGGCGGCGGCCGACGGCACGATCCCCGCGGCGTCGAGAGCCCGCAGCAGCTCGCGCAGGAAAAGCGGGTTACCGCCGGTGGCGGTGTGACATGCGCGGCAGAACTCCTCAGCGGCCTCCGCGCCCAGGCACTCCCGGGCCAGAGCCACCGCGCCCGGCTCGCTCAGCGGCCGCGGATACAGCACCAGCGCGGAGGGCCGCGAGGCCATGTGTGCCCACAGCGGCCCCGCCTCGTCCCCGGCGGGATCGGGCGGGCGGCCGGTGAGCAGCATCGCTACCGGAAGCCCTTCGATGCGCAGGGCCAGGTAGTCCAGGAACCGCAGCGAGTCATGGTCGGCCCACTGGCAATCGTCCACCAGGACGAGCACCGGGGCCTGATCGGCGATGTTCACCACCAGCCAGTACAGGCTGTGCAGGGCCTCGAAACCAACATCAGCGCCCAGCGGCTGCCGCCCGTCGGGCTCGAACAACCGGGCCGCGGGACCGGCAGCGCCTGCGAACAGGTCGGCGTGCCCATAGTCCTTGTTGACTACCGGCTCCAGCAGCTGCCGCACCACGCCGAACGCAAACGGCCGCTCAAGCTCCGAACCCCTCGCCTCCAGCGGCGTGATCCGCTCGCGCCCGGCCGCCGCGCGCGCCTCACGCGCCAGCGCCGTCTTGCCCACGCCGGCCGGCCCCTCGATAAGGAGCAGCGACCCTTCTCCGGCGCACGCGCGATCCAGCCCCTCACGCAGCGTCTCAAGCTCACGCTCGCGCTCGGCCAGAACTCCAGCCGTGACGAACGACACAAACCGACGATACACGGCGTGCCAGTGACAAAACCTCGGGGAAACCCTCGGGGATCCTCCCTTGTCACCGCGGCCGTGCCGCCCAGACGATGGCCAGGTGAACAGCGTCAGCGAGCTCAACAAGCTGAAGGTCCGGCTGTTCGTCGAGGCGGTGTGGAACGAAGGACGGCTGGAGCTCATCGACGAGCTGGTAGCCGCCGACTACGTCGGCCACTTCGCCTGCGCCGGGCGGGACGTGGCCGGGCCAGAGGGCGTTCGCCGGCTGGTGGCCAGCCGCCGCCGCCCCTATCCCGGCCTCTACATCAAGATCGTGGACCAGATCGCCGAAGACGACCGGGTCGTGACCTGCTGGCAGGCGACGACCGCAGCGCCAGGCGCCCGGGCCGCCGGGCGCACTGCGTGTTACGCAGGGATCTCGGTCATCCGGCTCCTGGCCGGAAAGCAGGTCGACTCGCGCACTGAATGCACCGTGTCAAGGAGCCGTACTCCATGAACACGAACCTGGCGATCGTCCTTTTCGCCCCGGTGCTGGTGGCTCTCAACCCGCGCTGCTCACCAGGGTGTTCGTGATGCTCCTCCTAGCTTGTCAAAAACCGATGGTGATGGACGACGGGTTGTCTTGCCCGCCGAACAGGGTATGCGGCTGGGGGCCGACGATATTGGACTCGTTTACTGTGCCGCCGGCGATGTCGGTCCAGTAGATCCGAGTGCCGTCCACCACGACCCCGGTCGGGTTGTTCTGGTCGAAGATCAACGGCTTTGAGCTGGTGCCGTCGAGGTTGGCTGTCCAGAGGGCACCAGGGCCGTCCTGGTCTCCGATGGGAGTGGCCCAGTAGACGTGGCTGCCGTCCAGCGCTACTCCGGCCGGGTCGTCCTGGCTGGGGACGATGACCTGCGCGCCGGTGCCGTCCAGGTTGGCCTCCCAGATCGCACCATGCCCGTCCGAAAAATCGGTACTGGCGGCCCAGTAGACGTGGCTGCCGTTGACCGCGATTCCGCCCATGAGTCTGGCCTGGCCGGGGACGATGGAGTGGGCGCCGGTGCCGTCGAGATTGGCCTCCCAGACCGAGCCCGCCTCATCGGATCCGGTCCCGGAGTTCGTCCAGTAGAGATGGCTGTTGCCGACGGCCACTTCCTGGGCGTTCGGGCCCGGGACGACGACGCGGGCGCCGGTACCGTCGAGGTTGGCCTCCCCGACGGCGCCGTCAGCGGCCCAGTAGAGGTGGCCGCCGCCCGTCGCCGCCCCGCCCGGTTCGTTCTGCCGGGGGACCACAGTGTGTGGGCTGCTGCCGTCCAGGTTGGCCTTGTTGACCGTGCCGGCTGGATCGTTGGGCACAGAGTCAAGCGCGGCGTTGGTCCAGTAAAGGAAGTGAACCTCGGCCACGCCGCTGAGTGTGGCGGTGGCGGTGGCACCCGGGTTCGGGCCGGCCGCGGTCAGGGTCGCGGTGAGGCTGGCGTTGCTAGCCGCCGCGAACCGCACCGTGATCGTGCACGTCCCACCGGGTTCCAGGCTGGCGCCAGTGCAGGTGTCGCCGGTAATGGCGAACGCGGACGGCCCGGTCAGCGTGTCGGCCAGCGCGCCGGTGCCGGTGCCACCCGTGTTGGCCAGCGTGAACGTCTGTGAAACGGGCAGCCCGGATTCCACCTGGCCGTAGTCGTATGAAGCGGGGGTGAAGGCCAGCGCCGCCGGTGGCGGGGCGACCGCCACCCCGGCCAGCGATTTCTGCCCGTGCACGATGGCCTGGGGATCGGTGCCGTCGAGGTTGGCCTCCCCGATGGTGCCGTCACCGTTGTTCGTCCAGTACAGGTGGCCGGCGCCGACCGCCACCCCGATCGGGGATTTCTGCCCGGGCACGATGGCCTGGGGATCCGTGCCGTCGAGGTTGGCCTCCCCGATGGTGCCGTCACCGGCGTTCGTCCAGTACAGGTGGCCGGCGCCGACCGCCACCCCGAATGGGGAATTTTGGCCCGGCACGATGACCTGGGGATCGGTGCCGTCCAGGTTGGCCTCATTGACGGTGCCGTCAAGGTTGTTGGCCCAGTACAGGTGGCCGGCGCTCGACCGCCACCCCGAATGGGGAATTCTGCCCGGGCACGATGACCTGGGGATCGGTGCCATCCAGGTTGGCCTCCCAGATCGCGCCTGGGCTTCCCGCGACCCCGGCGTCAGCCCAGTAGATATGACTGGCGCCGACCGCCACCCCGGCTGGGCTGTACTGCCCGTCGCTGATGACGTGCGTGGCGGTGCCGTCCAGGTTGGCCTCCCAGATCGTGCCCAGACCGTCCACGGTATCGGTCCAGTACACGTGGCTCGGGTCGACCGCCACTCCGGTCGGAGAGTTCCGGCCGGGGACGGCGACCTGCGGGCTGGTGCCGTCGAGGTTGGCCTGATTGATCGCCCCGGGAACGGTCCAGTAAACGTGGCCGCCGAGGGACTGCCCGAGTCCCCCGCCGCTACCGGTGAGCGCATCGGTGGCGGTGGCGCCGTGCTTCTTCCCAGCCGCGGTCAGGGTCGCGTTAAGGCTGGCGGCACTGGTAGGCGCGAACCGCACTGTGACTGTGCATGTCTTCCCCGGCTTCAGCGTGTTGCGGCAGGTGTCGCCGGTCATGGTGAACGCGGTCGGCCCCGTGAGCCGCACCCGCAGCTTGCCGGTGGCCGTGCCGCCCGTGTTGGCCAGCGTGAACGTGCGCGAAGCCGCCTTCCCGGCGGGGACCTGCCCGTAGTTGTACGGGGCCGGGGTGAATGCCAGCGACGCCGCGCGCGGCGATGCCGACGCCGTCCCCGCTCCGGCCAGCACGGCCACCGCGGTCAGGATCCCCACCCCGGCCGCGAGCACCCGCCGCCACGACCCCGCCGTCCGCACACGTTGACCGGATCTGCGACCTTGCGACATGCCGTCTCCTTACAACTCTGCCCAGCCGGAAACCAGTTGAGCAGCGCTGCAAATCCCCCGGAGAGGCCGAAATCTGCCGCGAGGCAAGACTCAGCTTTGCGCCCTGATCCCCCATTAGTCATGAAATATCCAAACGATGGGGTTGTCCAGTAGCCATCGGGCCCCAGGTAATTCGTGGCCACTGGGGCCGGTGAGCGGGTTCGAACCGCCGATCCCCTTCCCAATGGGCCGCACCGAGAGCCCGGCGCGAGTTGAGCTGCTGCCGGGGGAGAGGAGAACCGGCGCAGGCCAACGCGCTGACCAGCCAATCGCAACTGCGGAAAACGCCAGTTATCTGCTGTACGAGCGCTGTAGCTGCCGCCAGGCGACACCTCCAGCCATGTTTGTACTGCTAGCAGCAATAGTTCTCGGTCCGTGAGTGTCAGCGGCTGCCTGAATACCCGTCGGTGCTGCGCAACCGCCCGCAGAGCGAAAAATGGGATAAAACCCCAGGTCAGGCGCGCCCGGCAGGACTCGAACCTGCGACCGGCTGCTTAGAAGGCAGCTGCTCTATCCATCTGAGCTACGGGCGCTCGGCACATCATTATGCGTGCTTAAGGTCACGCCCCGGCCACGGCTAGGTCGCTGTGGTATGGATCGGCTGGGCCGGGCTGGCCACCCGGATCGGCGCGCTTTCCGGGCCTGCCGAACCAGCTCGCACGCCGCACCGCCCAGCCCGGCCAGTCGTCGCGCGGCGGCCGGGGAATGACCGAAATTCGAATGGGCCGATATTCACTAAGTATCACCAAGAATACCCGTGATAGGGAACGCATTGTTAAGTATACTGAAAGACCTGACGGCCGCGTAGCGGGCGACGGTGAATGCCGGGAATGCCGATGTTCCTGCCGACCTAGGGCTGCGCCGTCACCCGGTTCTGACGCTTGACCGTTCAACCGGTCACGTTAGGTGACTTGACCGCCGTGACATGCACTTTTCCGTGCCAAGATCAAGGCCCAAAAGCCTCTGGCGCGCCGGTCAGCCGTTAAGGCGAATGATGCTCCTGGGGCCAAGGTTTCTTCTGATGCCGCAGTTTAGCTATGTCCAGAATAAGCGCGGCAAACGGTTAAATAGCCGGTAAAAGCTTCAAGTGTGGGCGCTCAGCCGGCTAGCGACTTCGGGCGGTAACCGTTTATCGTCACTTTTGATGACTTCCGGGAACAATGAACTGATTAAGGACCTCTCCGCCACCCGGCCCGCCCGAGTCGGTACCGCGGAGGTTCCCCTATCTCCCGGGTCGGCTCGGGCCACCTTCCGGAGACCAATCCCTGCGTGACCGGGGGAACGTAAGTGAAGGATGGGGCCTGATGACCGAGTGCCGCGACCTGCCGACCCAGGCGGGAACGACTTCCGCGACCCTGGACATTCTGGAATCACGGGAGGTCGTGAACCCGGCCGGCGCCGTGCGCCCCACGGGGAGGCTCTACCCGCGCACCCCCCGGTATCAGCCCAACCCGCTCTACCCGGCCGACGCCCACCCGGCGGCCAGCATCCTCAGCCCAGCTGACATTCTCGCCGCCCCGACCAGCGAGGAAGACCCCGAAATCCCGCTTATCGGGGGGGATATGACCGAGGGCGTCGTCCGGGTGGGCCGGACCGTCCGGCGCCCGGTGCGCCCGCACACCCCCGCCGTGCACGCACTGCTGCGCCACCTGGAGGCGGCCGGCTTCGAGGGTGCCCCGCGCGTGCTCGGCATCGATGCCCAGAACCGGGAGGTGCTCAGCTACCTGCCGGGCCAGGTGCCGCACCGGCCGCTGCCCGGTTACGCGCTGTCCGACGCCACCCTGGTCGCGCTGGCCGAGCTGCAGCTGCGGTACCACGAGGCGGTGACCGGTTTCGAAGCGCCGTCCGGGGCGCGCTGGGACGGCGAGCTGACCTGGCTGGTGGATGGGCCGGTGGAGCTGATCTGCCACTGCGACATCAACCTGGAGAACGTGATCTTCCGGCCTGGCCCGGGCGGCCCGCAGCCGTACGCGGTGATCGACTTCGACCTGGCCCGGCCCGGCACCCGGCTGGTCGACATCATCCAGACGCTGCGCTACTGGGCGCCGCTCGCGGCCCCGGCCGACCGCGACCCGGCGTTCGCCGGCCTGGACGTGCCGGCCCGGATCGCGGTGTTCTGTGAGGCCTACGGGCTGTCCTACGCCGAGCGGGCCCGGCTGGTCCCGGTGGCGGTGCGCTGGATGCGCCGGTCCCGGACCACGATCACGGAACGGGCCGAGCGCGGCGGCCGGGCCTGGGCCCGGATGCTCGACGCCGGGGTGGGGGAGCGGCTCGTACGGGCGGCCGACTGGCTGGAACGGTGCCGCCCCGAGATCGAGGCCTGCCTGCGCCGCGGGGGCATCTGAACGAGGGCCCTGGGTTTCGCCTAGGGTCGGAACGTGACGCCGACCCGCTCCGCTCGTCCCCGCCGCGACCTGGCTCTGGCCGGCGGCCTGCTGGCTGGCGTGGCGCTGGACGCCCTGCTCGGCGATCCGCGGCGCGGCCACCCGGTCGCCGCGTTCGGCCGTGCCGCCAGCTGGCTGGAGCAGCGGGCCTACGCCGACGACCGTGCCCGCGGCGTGCTGTACACCACGGCCTGCGTCCTCGCCGCCGCCGCGCCGGCCGCCGCCGCCCACCGCCTGACCCGCCGCCGCCCGCTGGCGTACGGTACCGCGGTCGCGGCCACGGTCTGGGCGGTCACCGGTGCCCGTTCGCTTCGTTTTTATTCATCTCTAATAAGGTCGGCACTGGATCAGGGTGACCTGCCCGCCGCCCGGTCCCTGCTGCCCGGGCTGTGCAGCCGGGATCCGGCCCGGCTCGATGCCAGGGAGATCGCCCGGGCCGTGGTGGAGTCCGTGGCCGAGAACACCAGTGACGCCGCGGTCGCGCCGCTGCTGTGGGGCGCGGTCGCCGGGTTGCCCGGGCTGGCCATCTACCGGGCGGTCAACACGCTGGACGCGATGGTGGGCTACCGGTCGCCCCGGTACACCAGGTTCGGCTGGGCCTCCGCCCGGCTGGACGATGTGCTCAACTGGGCTCCGGCCCGGCTGACCGCGGTGCTGGCGGCCGGCTGCGCGCCGCTGGCCTCCGGGCGCGCCGGGCCGGCCTGGCGCGCGGTCCGGCGCGACGGCGGCCACCACCCCAGCCCCAACGCGGGCCGCCCGGAGGCGGCCTTCGCCGGAGCGCTCGGGCTGCAACTCGGCGGGACCAGCCGCTACGGCGGGGTCACCGAGCACCGGCCGGAGCTCGGTGACGGCCGCCCACCGGAGCCGGCCGACATCGGCCGGGCGGCCAGGCTGTCCCGGGCGGTGACGGCGGCGGCCGCCGTCCTGGCCGCCGCCGCGGCCGTGGCCGCGTCCCCCAAGGCCCTGGGTATACCGCGCCGCGGGCGCCGGTGAAGGGGGCCCTTCTCGTCGCCGGGACCAACTCCGACGCGGGCAAGAGCGTGCTCACCGCCGGGCTGTGCCGGTGGCTGGCCCGGCAGGGCGTGCGGGTGGCCCCGTTCAAGGCCCAGAACATGTCGCTCAACTCGTTCGTCACCGCGGGCGGCGCGGAGATCGGCCGGGCCCAGGTCATGCAGGCCGCCGCGGCCGGGGTGGAACCGACCGCGGACATGAACCCGGTGCTGCTCAAACCGGGTAGCGACCGCCGCAGCCAGGTCGTCGTGCTGGGCCAGCCCGTGGCCGAGGCCGACGCGATGTCCTACCGGCCGATGGCCGCTCAGCTGCGCGAGGTGGCGCTGGCCAGCCTGAACCGGCTGCGAGCCGAGTACGACGTGGTCATCTGCGAGGGGCCGGCAGCCCGGCCGAGATCAACCTGCGCGCCACCGACGTGGCCAACATGGGCCTGGCCACCGCGGCTGAGCTGCCGGTCATCGTGGTCGGCGACATCGACCGTGGCGGGGTGTTCGCCGCCCTGTACGGCACGCTGGCTCTGATGCCGCCCGGCGACCAGGAACTGGTCGCCGGGTTCGTGATCAACAAGTTCCGTGGTGCCCCCGAGCTGCTGGCCAGCGGCAACGTCATGCTGGAACAGCTCACCGGCCGCCCGCTGCTCGGCGTCCTGCCCTGGACCGAAGGCCTCGGCCTCGACGCCGAAGACTCCCTGGCCCTCGCCCGTCCTGCCCCCAAAACATCAGCTGCCCCACCAGCCTCAGCCGTCCTCCGCGTCTCGGTAGTCCGTTTCCCGCGCATCAGTAACTTCACCGACCTCGACGCGCTGGGCGCCGAACCGGGCCTGCTCATTCGCTTCGCCACTGAGCCGGCCGAGCTGGCCGACGCCGACCTGGTCATCCTGCCCGGGACCCGGGCCACCGTGGCCGACCTGGACTGGCTGCGCCAGCGTGGGCTGGCCGCGGCGATCACCGAACGGGCCGTGACCGGCCGGCCGGTGCTCGGCATCTGCGGCGGCTACCAGATGCTGGCCGCCGACATCGACGACCGGGTGGAATCGAAGGCCGGTCAGGTCACGGGCCTCGGGCTGCTGCCGGGCCGGGTGGTGTTCGCCGACCGCAAGACGCTGGGCCGCCCCCAGGGTGAGGCCCTCGGTGCGCCGGTGACGGGGTATGAGATCCACCACGGGCGCGTGGCCCTGGACCTGTCTTCCTGCGAGCCGTTCCTGGACGGCGGCCGGGCCGGCGCGGTATGGGGGACCAGCTGGCACGGCACGCTGGAGAACGACGCCTTCCGGCGGGCGTTCCTGGCCGCGGTGGCCCGGCAAGCGGGCCGGCCGTTCGTGCCCGCGCCGGACACCGACTTCGCCCGGCTGCGCGAGGGCCGCCTGGACGCGCTGGGCGACCTGGTCGAGCGGCACCTCGACACCGCCGCGCTGGGCCGGCTGATCAACGGCGGCGCGCCCCATGGCCTGCCCGTGCTTCCGCCGCCCGGAGTAACCAACCAGTAAGGAGCGTCATGGTCCACGGCGACGACCCGGCCTGGCTCGCGTCCCGGCCAGTGCTGATCTTCGACGTGGGCGGGGTCGTGCTGGACTGGAACCCGCGCCACCTGTTCCGGGCCGTGATCCCGGACGAGGCGCAGCGGGAGTGGTTCCTGGCCGAGGTCTGCTCGCTGCGCTGGAACGCCCAGATGGACGCGGGCAAGCCATCGGCCCAGGCCGTCGCGGAGCTCAGCGCCGAGTACCCCGAGCACGCCGCCTGGATCCGGGCCTACTGGGACCGGTGGCCGGAGATGCTCGGCGGCTTGGTGCCCGGCACGGCGGACCTGCTCTCCGAACTGGCTGCGGCCGGCCGCGACCTGTACGCGATCACCAACTTCAACGGCGAGGTGTGGCCGGTCACGCAGGCCATGTTTCCCGTGCTCAGCTGCTTCAAAGACGTCATCGTGTCCAGCTTCGCCGGGGTCTGCAAACCCGACCCGGCGATCTTCGCGCTGGCCGTGCGCCAGTTCGGGGTCGCGGCCGCCGACTGCCTGTTCATCGACGACGTCGCGGCCAACGTGGACGGGGCCCGCGCGGCCGGCCTGGCCGCCGTCCAGTTCACCTCGGCGGCCGCCCTGCGACGACTGCTGATGGGCTCGTAGCATAGGCGGCGCACGGTTGCCCACACCCGTTTCCTCAATGCCCGAGGTTGGTAGCTCATGCCGGAAAGCACCCTGTACACCGCGGTTGCCACGTCCACTGGCGACGGCCGCAACGGCCACGTGATCTCGGCCGACGGCCGCGTCGATCTGGACTTGGCCCTGCCGCCGGAGATGGGCGGGTCGGGCGAGGGCGCCAACCCGGAGGAACTGTTCGCGGCCGGTTACGCGGCCTGCTACCACAGCGCGCTGCGCGCCGTCGGCCGCCGCACCGGGGTCGACGTGAGCGGGTCCACCGTCACCGCCTACGTCGGCATCGGCCCCGAGGGTGACGCCTTCGACCTGGTGGTCACGCTGGAGAGCGACCTGCCGAACGTCCCGCCCGAGCAGGCCAGGGAAGTCGTTGACGCCGCCCACCAGGTCTGCCCGTACTCCCGGGCCACCCGGGGCAATATCAGCGTGGAGCTGCGCCTCACCGGGCCGGCCGCCGCCGCGGCGCAGCCTGCCTGATGATGGCCGACCTGACGACGGGCGGCCTGACCAGATGACGGGTATCCGGGACCGGCTGGCTCAGGCCCGGCTGTACCTGTGCGTGGACGCGCGCGAGCGGCAGGGCGACCTGGCTGAGTTCCTCGACGCGGTCCTCGGGGCCGGCGTGGACGTGGTGCAGCTCCGGCAGAAGGGCCTGGAAGCCACGCAGGAGCTGGCTTTCCTCGACGTGTTCCGGGAGCAGGCAACCAAGCACGGGGCGCTGTTCGCGGTCAACGACCGGGCCGATCTGGCCTACGCCGCGGGCGCGGACATCCTGCACCTGGGCCAGGACGACCTGCCGGTTCCGGTAGCGCGGCGGATCATCGGGCCGGACCCGATCATCGGCCGGTCGTCGCACGCCGAACCGGAGGCCGCCGCGGCGGCCGACGAGCCCGGGGTGGACTACTTCTGCACCGGGCCGGTCTGGCCCACCCCGACCAAGCCGGGTCGCCCGGCCCCGGGCTTGCCGCTGGTCCGCTACGCGGCGGCGTTGGCCACCACCCGGCCCTGGTACGCAATCGGCGGCATCGATCTGGGCCACCTGGACGAGGTCCTGGCCGCCGGCGCTCGCCGCGTCGTTGTGGTCCGGGCCCTGACCGACGCGCCTGACCCGGCCGCCGCCGCGGCGGAGTTCGCCCGGCGTCTGGCCGTCGCGTTACCCTGAGGCATGCCTCCGCGTCAGCGCAGATTCACGGCCTCTGCCGGTGTCCCGAAAGGGCCGATCCGGCACGCCGCCGCGATCCGGGACCTGATCGCCGCCGGCGGCGAGTCGTACTCGTTTGAGTTCATGCCGCCCAAGACCGACGCCGACGAGCAGCAGCTCTGGCGGGCGATCCGGCAGCTTGAGCCGCTGCGGCCGACGTTCGTCTCGGTGACCTACGGGGCGGGCGGGTCCACCCGTGACCGCACGGTCCGGGTCACGGGCCGGATCGCGGAAGAGACCACGCTGACCCCGGTCGGGCACCTGACCGCGGTCAGCCACTCGGTCGCCGAGCTGCGCCAGGTCATCGGCTCCTACGCCAGCGTCGGGGTGCGCAACCTGCTGGCGCTGCGGGGCGACCCGCCCGGTGACCCCAACGCCGACTGGCCCCAGCACCCGGCGGGCCTGGGTCACGCCGACGAGCTGGTCCGGCTGATCCGGTCGGCGGGCGACTTCTGCGTCGGGGTGGCCGCGTTCCCGGAGAAGCACCCGCGCTCGCCCGACCTGGACTCTGACGTCGAGTACTTCGTGGCCAAGTGCCGGGCCGGGGCCGACTTCGCGGTGACCCAGATGTTCTTCTACCCCGAGGACTACCTGCGGCTGCGCGACCGGGTGGCCGCGGCGGGCTGCGAGGTGCCGATCATCCCCGGGATCATGCCTGTCACCAGCGTCCGCATCATCGACAAGGCCATCGAACTGGGCGGGACCCGGATCCCGGCCGACCTGACCGAACGGCTGCACGCGGTGGCCGACGACCGCGCCGCGGTACGCGAGATCGGCGTGGACTACGGGGCGGCCATGTGTGAGCGGCTGCTGGCTGAGGGCGTACCGGGTTTGCACTTCTACACGCTGAACTGGTCCCGGGCCACTCGTGAGCTGTACCAGCGCCTCGGCCTGGCCGAGCGGGCCGCCCGCATGCGCAAGGCGTCCCAGGCCACGGTCGGCTCAGGAGCGGGCATCACCGCGTAGCGGAGTTCAGCGAACACTGCGTAGCGGAAGCAGCGCGCCCATCACCGCGTAGGGCGGGTCGCCACCGGAGAACCGGAACGCGGTCAGCAGGTCAACGAAGCCGGCGCTGCGGTACAGGTGCCGGGCCGGTGATTCGGAGTCCTGCGTGGATAGCAGCGCGTTCCGCTCGCCCAGGTCCGCGGTGAGCCGGTACAGCAGGCTGCGCCCGAGCCCCTGGTGCTGGTAGGCCGGCATCACGTGCAGCTCGGCCACCTCGAACGAATCAGTCAGCCACCGGGTGGCCTCGGCCGTGCCCGATGTGGCCGCGACGGCGTAGTTGACCATGTCGTGCCACCACTGGCCGGGCTCGCCGTGGAAGCCGTAGCTGAACGCGACCGGCTCGCCCGCGTCGTCCAGCACCGCCAGCGCGCGGAACCCCGGGTTGGTGGCGTGCCGGGCCATGATCGACCGCCGGCCGGCCAGCTGCGACGGCGCCGGGTTCATCGCCGCCGTGTACACGGTCAGCATCGTGTCCACGGCCGCGACGAAGCGCGCGGCCCCCAGTTCCGTGAGCGTCGTCGCCGGCCCCATTCTGGAGAGCTTACGGGACGGGCCGGCGTCCGGGCCGCCCGGATCGCCGGCTGGTCGGGGCTCGCCGGTTATAGACGATATTACCCACCTAAATTATTGACTTCAGATCCGCGTCGATGTTGTGATCTGTGAGGGCCATCAGGAAGGAGCCTCATGTCCACCACCGAACCCGGTATCGACGTCCGGCGCATCGCAGGCAACATCGGCGCCGAAGTCACCGGCGTCCGTCTGGCCGCCGACCTCCCGGGCGATGTGTTCAGCACCATCCGGCACGCCCTGCACGAGCACAAGGTCATCTTCTTCCACGGCCAGGATCACCTGACCGACGCGGAGCAGGCCGGCTTCGCGCGGCTGTTCGGGGACCTGACCACGGCGCACCCGACCGTGCCCGGCGCCGAAGCCGAGCCGCACGTCCTCGAGCTGGACGCACAGGCGGGCGGGGGCAAGGCCAACGCCTGGCACACCGACGTCACGTTCGTGGACCGGGTGCCCGCCGTGTCGATCCTGCGGGCCGTCACGCTGCCGCCCTACGGCGGTGACACCTGCTGGGCCAACACCGCGACCGCGTACCAGTCCCTGCCGCCCGAGCTGCGCACGCTGGCCGAGAGCCTGCACGCGCTGCATACCAACGCCTACGATTACGCCACGCAGTCCGGCGGCGGTGTCGGCGGCAAGTCCGCCAAGGACGAGCGGCACTTCCGCGAGGTGTTCCTGTCCACGGTCTTCCAGACCGAGCACCCGGTGGTCCGCGTGCACCCCGAGACGGGGGAGCGGACATTGCTGCTCGGCCAGTTCGTCAAGGAGATCCTGGGCGTCTCCGGCGCTGACTCGCGCAGCCTGTTCGAGCTGTTCCAGCGGCACGTGACCCGGCTGGAGAACACCGTCCGCTGGCACTGGACCCCCGGTGACGTGGCCATCTGGGACAACCGCGCCACCCAGCACTACGCCATCGACGACTACGGCGACCTGCCCCGCCGGATGCACCGCGTCACCGTGGCCGGCGACATCCCGGTCGGCGTCGACGGCTTCCGCGGCCGGGCCGTCCAGGGCGAGTCCACCGCCTACGTCATCGCCTGACCGGGCCGCGCCCGCCTGGCCCGCTGTTCCCTACCGGGTGAACAGCGGGCCGTGCTCCAGCTGGGGCAGCACGTGCCGGGCGAACAGATCGCCCTCGGCCACGTGCGGGTAGCCGGACAAGATGAAGGCTTCCAGGCCAAGCTGCTGGTAGGCCCGCAGCTTGGCCAGTACCTGATCGGGATCGCCCACGATCGCGGCGCCCGCGCCGGAGCGGGCCCGGCCGATGCCCGTCCATAGGCCAGGCTCGGCCCAGCCGTCGTCGCTGGCCATCTCGCGTAGCTCCCGCTGCCGGGCGTTCCCCACCGAGGTGGTGTCCAGGGAGCGGCGCCGTATCTGCTCGCCGGTCTCCGCGTCCAGCCGGGACAGCAGCCGCGTGGCCGCCTCCCGGGCCTGCTCCTCGGTAGCACGAACGATCACGTGCGCCCGGTAGCCGAACCGCAGCTCCCGGCCGTACCGGGCCGCCCGGGCCCGCATGTCCTCGATCACCGACCTGACCCCGGGCAGCGTGTCCGGCCACATCAGGAACACGTCGGCCGCCTGCGCAGCCACCTCGCGGGCCGGCTCGGACAGGCCGCCGAAGTAAAACGGGGGACAGCCGCCTTTGGGCCGCAGCCGCGGCGGGTCCAGGGTCAGGTCCACGAACTCGCCGTGGAAGTCGACCGGCTTGCCGTCGAGCAGGTCCCGCAGCACGGCCATGGTCTCCAGCGTGCGCCGGTAACGCGGGCCGGACTCCAGCTTCTGCCCGGGCAGGTCGGAGGAGATGATGTTGACCGTGAGCCGCCCGCCCAGCATCTGGTCCAGGGTGGCGATCTGCCGGGCCAGCTGCGGGGCCCACATCTCACCCATCCGCACCGCGACCAGCAGCTGCATCCGGCGCAGCAGCGGCGCGATCCCGGCCGCGAAGCTGACCGAGTCGATGCCCAGGGTGTACCCAGAGGGCAGCAGCAGGTTGTCGTAGCCGCCGTCCTCGGCCGCCAGCGCGATGGTCCGGCAGTGCTCCCAGCTCGATTGCAGCGCCGGGTCGGGCACGCCGAGGAACTCATAGTCGTCGTCGCACAACGCGGCGAACCAGGACACCTCACAGCCCATCAGCGTCCATCTCCCTTCGCTTACCCGGTCAGCCGTCGTACCCCGCAGGGCGCAGGAGGAACCTCAGCGGTAGGAACCGGTGGCCGCGGTCATCGTCACTGAGCCGCGGGCCGAGCCCAGCACCGGATGCGTCGCGGTCACCGTGACCCGGCCGGTGCCGCCCACCGTGGAGCAGATGAACGCCCCGCCGACCCCGCCGTAGGCGCCGAACGCGAACGGGTTGTCACCGACCAGCACCCCGGGCCCGGTCAGCGCCAGCGTCACGTCGCCGGTGACGTACGGCCGCTGGTGGCCGTAGGCGTCCAGGGCGCGGAACGTCACCCGGGTCGTGTCGCTGCCGTCGGCCACGATCGAGGCGTCGTCCACGGTCAGCCCCAGCCGGTCCCGCGCCGGATCGGAGGCCATCGTCACCGTGGCCGCCAGCGTGGTGCCCACGTAACCGTCGATGCGCAGCTCGGGCAGGCCCGTGCCGGGGACCGACAGGTCGGCGAAGGCCAGCGGGCAGGCCAGGTTCGGGTAACCGTCGGTGTCCGGCAGCGCCGTGCCCAGGTGCCGGCCGTCGACGAACAGCTCGAGCCGGTCACAGTTGGTGGCGATGGCCGAGTCTGGCCCGGGCCCGTTGACCGGGGAGCTGGGCCCGTAGTCCCAGAAGAACAGCGGCAGGATCACCGGTTTGTCCGCCGAGGGGACCTGCGAGCGGTAGAAGCCCGCGCCCGGCTTCGGCACCCGGAACAGGTCCATCACGCCCGGGGTCTTCAGGTTCAGCCAGATCCTCCTTCCCCCGTTGAGCGAGGCGTAGTCGAACGCGCACCAGCCGAGCAGGCCCGCGTAGCCGGCTCCGCCCTGGGCGATGTCGTGCACCTGGGCGTGCATCACGCCCTGGCTGGCCAGCACCGCCCCGGGGTCGATCCACCGGAACGTCGGTGACCCGTCCAGCGCGCCGACCGCCTCGCTGACCAGGTAGGGCACGCCCGGCAGCGGCGGCTGCAGGGTGGCCGCCCCGTCGCTGGAGTGGTAGTCGTCGTAGCCGAACACGTCCTGCGCCCAGTCGGTGATCGAGTAGATGTCCATCGCCCCGGTGGTCGGCCGGGTCCCGTCCAGGGCCTCGGCCTCCTGGCGGGTCCGGGCGTACAGGTCCACGTAGTTGGCGGTCTCGTTCAGCCGGGTGCCCCACATGATCACCGACGGGCGGTTGCGGTCGCGGACCACCATGTCGTGCACGTTGTCCAGCACGATCTGCTGGAACGCCGCGTCGCCCACGTAGTTCCAGCCGGGTGTCTCTTCCCACACCATCAGGCCGAGCTCGTCGCAGGCGTCGAGGAAGTGCGGCGACTGCGGGTAGTGCGAGCAGCGGACCATGGTGCAGTTGAGCTCGTTCTTCAGGATCTCGGCGTCCCGGCGCTGCAGCCGCGCGCAGGCGGCCAGGCCCAGGAACGGGAAGTGCTGGTGCCGGTTCAGGCCGAAGATCGGCTGCCGCTCGCCGTTCAGGTAGAACCCGTCGGCGGCGAACACCGCCTCGCGGAACCCGGTGGTGACCTCGTAGACGTGCGGCTGGGCCGCGCTGCCCGGCATCGGGTGCAGGGTGGTCCGCAGGGTGTACAGCTTGGGCGAGTCCGGTGACCACAGGCCCACCTGCTCGAGCCCGGTCATGGTCAGCGTGACCACGGACGTCCCGGTGGCGGCGATGGTCGTCTGGGTGGTGGCGCTCGCGACCTCGGCCGAGCCGTGCAGCAGCTGCGCGGTCAGCGTGGACGCGCCGCCCGGCACACGGGCCGCGTCCAGCGTGACCTGCAGCTGCAGCTGCCGGCGAGCCGGGGTCAGCACGTTGACCGGCTGGGCGAAGACGTCGGCGATGAACACCGGCGGCACGAGCCGCAGCCGGACGTCCCGGTAGATGCCGCCCGGCTGCAGGTAGTCCACGGACGCGGTGCCGCCGGGCGGGTTGTCCGGCGGCACGTTCAGCCAGCGCGCGTCGACCACCACCGCCAGCACGTTGTCGCCGCTGGTCAGGTGGCCGGTCAGCTCGGCCAGGAACGGCAGGTAGCCGCCCTGGTGGGTGGCCACGGGCACGCCGTTGACGTACACCGACGCGTTGCACGCCGCGCCGTCGAAGTCGGCCAGCACGCGCCCGCCGGGCCCGGCCAGGCCGTCACCGGAAAAGTGCTTCCGGTAGATGAAGACGTTCTCCCAGGTGGTGTGGTCCCAGCTGCCCCAGGACAGCGGGGCCACCGTGTGCGGCACCGTGACCGTCGTGAACGCGCCGTCGGCGTAGTCGGCCTGTTCGGCCCCGGCTACGTACTCGCCGCCGAACAGCCAGCCCCGGTTGAAGTCCCAGGTCCCGGCGGCCGGCTCGGCCGCGAATTCAGCCGCGGCCGCCCGGCTCGATCCCGCGGATCGCCACGCCATCAGGGACGCTCCGCCGAACGCCCCGCCGCGCAGTACCGCACGACGCGACGGTACCGCGCCGGACGTCATCGGTTTCCCCCGTCGTCTGGTTTCGCCCCTCGTGGGCGGCCAGACGATCGTGCCAGCCGCCTGCGCCGTTTCCGCCGCTACGACCGATACGCCCCGGCCTGCCTGGGCGCGTCGCCTCAGGCCATGCGCTGACGGCCCGCCGGCCGGACGCTGACCTGGATCCGGGCCCGGCCCAGGGTGGGATGCTCGGCCACCACGGAGACCACGCCGGTCCGGCCGGGCCGCGAGCGCAGCCACACCGCACCCAGCCCGCCGTACTCGCCGAACGCGAACGGGTTGTCGCCAATCAGGTCGGCCGGCCCGGTCACCCGCAAGCGCACCTCACCGGTGCCGAACCGGCGCTGGTTGCCGTAGGCGTCCACCGCGCGGAACACCACCCGGGTGGCGTCCGAGCCGTCGTCGTAGATCACCGGGTCGTCCACGGTCATGGCCAGCCGGTCACCGGCCGGGTTCGACGACATCCGGACCACGGACACCTGCTGGCCGTCCACGTACCCCTCGATCCGCAGCTCGGGATGATCGTCACGGGACACGGTCAGATCGAGCAGGGTCGGCGGGTACTCCAGGTGGCCGTACGTTTCGGAGTCCAGCACCGGCCCGCCGGTGCCCGCGTGCGCGCCGCCCACGAACACGTGCACCTGCTCGCAGTTGGTGGCCAGCAGGGCGTTCGGCCCGGGCCCGTCCGGCGACGCACTCGTGCCCAGCTCCCAGAAGAACACCGGCACCACGACCGGCCGGACCCTCGGGTCGATCTGCGAGAGGTAGATCGCGGCCCCGGGTTTGGCCACCCGGAACCCGTCGGCCACCCCGGCCCACTTGATCTGCTGGGGGTGCGTGCCGAACGGGGACGAGTAGTCGAACGCGGCCCAGGCCAGCAGGCCCGCGTACCGCGGGTCGGACTGCGCGGCGTCGTGCACCTGAGCGTGGTAGATCGCCTGCTGGGCCAGCACCTTGGGCGGATCGGTCCAGCGGTACCGGTGCGGGTGCGGCAGGATCACCCCGACCGACTCGGTGACCAGATACGGCACGCCCGGCAGCGGTGGCCGCAGCCGGGCGTTGCCGGCCCCGTCCCGGTGATAGTCGTTGAAGGCGAAGACATCCTCGTGCCAGCCCCGGGTGTCCCGGGTGTACATCGCCCCGGACGACGGCCGGGTACCGTCCAGCTGGCGGGCGAGCTCCCGGGTACGCCGGTACAGGCCCGGGTAGCTGCGGGTCTCGTTCAGCCGGGTGCCCCAGATGATCACTGACGGGCGGCTGCGGTCCCGGACCACCATGTCGTGCACGTTCTGCAGCACGACGTCCTGCCACACCGCGTCGCCCATGTAGTGCCAGCCGGGCGTCTCTTCCCACACCATCAGGCCGAGCTCGTCGCAGGCGTCGAGGAAGTGCGGCGACTGCGGGTAGTGCGAGCAGCGCACCATGTTGCAGTTGAAATCGTTCCGGATGATCTGGGCGTCCCGGCGCTGCACGCGCGCGGGCATCGCCATCCCCGTGTACGGGAACAGCTGGTGCCGGTCCAGGCCGAAGATCTTCAGCCGCTGGCCGTTCAGGAAGAACCCGTCGACGCGGAACTCCGCCTGCCGGAACCCGATCCGCTGGCGCACCGCGTGCGTCCCGCCGCCGGGCACGGTCAGCGTGGTCGTCAGCTGGTACAGCTTCGGGTGGTCCGGGGACCACAGCGTGACCTGCTCCAGGCCACCGATGGTCAGCGCGGTCACCGTGGTCCCGGCCGGGACCGACGGCAGCGTCCGGGTCGCCCTGGCCACCGTCCGGACGTGACCGGCCTGCCCGGTGGGCTCGCCGTGGTCGGTCAGCACCGCCTCCAGCCGCACCGGGCCGGTGGCCGCGTTTGCGCTGTCGATCGTGCACTGGACGTCCACCTGCCGCTGCGGCGACAGCACGTCGGTCGGCTGGGCGTACACGTCGGACAGATAGGAGTCCGGCAGCACCCGCAGGCTGACGTCCCGGTAGATACCGCCCGGCTGGAAGAAGTCCACCGAGCGGGGGGTGCCCGAGGTCGGCGGTACCGGCGTGCACCTTGTGTCCACGATGACCGCCAGCACGTTGTCCCCGCTGGTCAGGTGGCTGGTCAGCTCGGCCGAGAACGGCAGGTAACCGCCCTTGTGGCGGGTGATCGTGGTGCCGTTCAGCACCACGGTCGCGTTGACCATCACCCCGTCGAAGTCGACCAGCACCCGGCCGTCCGGCAGTCCCTGGCTGTGGATGTGCCGCCGGTACACCCACACGTTCTCCCAGTCGCCGGGCTGCCACTTTTGCCAGGACAGCTCGGTCACGCAGTGCGGCAAGGTCACCGCGCCGAGGCTGCTCTCGTCGTGATCCGCGTCCTCGGCTCCCGCGGTGTACCGGCCGAACCGCCAGCCGGTGTTCAGCTCGAACTCCAGCGACGTGGCCGCCGGATGCGAGTGGCCGGGCGGTTCGGGCCCGGCCGCCGTGCCCGGCCTGGCCCTGATGGCCAGTTCGGTGACACCGTAACCGGCGGCACCGGCCGCTCCGGCCCCGGCGGCCAGGCCCGCCGCCAGGACCGACCGGCGGGTCAGGCCCTTCCGCTCTTCCGGTGGTGCGCCCATGGCCGGGCCGGCCTCCCCCCGTATTGCTTGCTCTGATGACGAACTGGGACACCCATTAGTTGCCGCCCCCCGGCGGCGGTGTGACCATGCTCGCCGCCGAAGCTATCGAGCCGGCGCCGAGCGCGTGACCGGTCCGCGAAATGTCCCATGATCGACATGGGACGGGTCACAGGCCAAAGTCCCGGTTCGGCCGGCATCCCGTCCCGAGCCGGATTCGCGGGGCAAACTGCGCGAGCCCGCGGGCGCGCCGAAATGTCAGACCCCCCGGTTAGATTCGAACGCACGTACAGATGGACTGGACACGTTGCCGAAAGTGTGTTCGACTGAATGTGCGAAATCCCGGCCCCGACCCCCCTCGGGCCGCCGGGCCCGTGCCGGGCGGGGTGAAGGGAAGGCCCCGCCGGGCACGGTTCCGCGAGCACGGTGTTTGGTTCCGCAAGCACGGTGTTGTCTGAAAGGCAAGGAGGACGACGATGAACGCGGTCACGTCAGCGCAGCCGCGCACACCGGTGCGCGCAGGGAGGTCGTCGCCCAGCCGGCCGTCGGCGGGCGGGCTGCCGAGAAGCCGGGTGGCGGCATCCGCCCTGGCCCAGCTCGAGTCGGCCCGGCGCGGGCTGGCCGAGGCGGCGGACGAATCCGCGCCCGCGGCCCGGTACGTGGCGGCCCACCTGGCCGCGCTGCGGGCTGCGGCCGCGGTGGTGGCCGCCCGCGGTGAGCCGGTCACGCCCGGACGCCGCCGGCGGCCCCGCAGTGTGTGGGAGCTACTGCCGCAGGTCGAGCCGACGCTGGCCGAGTGGGCCGCATTCTTCGCGGCCGGCGCGAGCAAGCGGGCGGCGGCCGAGGCCGGCCTGTCCCGCGCGGCCACCGCGCACGACGCCGACGACCTGCTGCGCGACGCCGAGATCTTTCTGTCGGTGGTGGAGACGGCGCTCGGCGTGGACCAGACACCGCTGCCGCTGCGCCCCGCCGGCTGACCCCGCGGCTGATACGCGCGCCGGGACGGCAAAAGGCGGCGCACCGCGTGTGCGGTACGCCGCCTGTGGCCGATCGATCGTACGTTGTTCCTTGCTGTGCCCCGTTAAGGACCGGGGCCTGGCCAGGGGGTTGTCAGCCGTCAGAGGGTGTCGATGGCCCCGCGGGCCTCGGAGTCCAGGACGCCCCAGTTGATCAGTTCCTCAGTGAGGTCGGCCGGAGACTTGTCGTAGATGACGGCCAGCGAGCGCAGGTCCTCCTGCCGGACGGACAGCACCCGGCCGTTGTAGTCGCCGCGCTGGCTCTGGATGGTGGCGATGTACCGGGCCAGCGGGCCGGACTTCTCCTTGGGCAGCTCGTTCATTCGCTCGAGGTCGATCACCAGCTTGGGCGTGGGCGCCAGCGGCGTGGGCGTGGAGTCGCCGGGCAGCAGCTCCGACACCGGCACGCCGTAGAACTCGGCCAGCTCGGCCAGCTTCTGCACGGTGACCGACCGGTCGCCGCGCTCGTACGAGCCGACCACTACGGCCTTCCACCGGCCGCGCGATTTCTCCTCAACCCCGTGCAGGGACAGGCCCTGCTGCGTCCGGATCGCGCGCAGTCGCGCGCCGAGCGTCTTGGCGTACTCAGATGGCATGTTGTTGGCCCCCCGGCCAGTCGTTGCTTACGGTAACGGTTACGGACAGTGACGGTAAGCCGGGAGCACGTCAAGGTCAAGCCGAATGGCAAAAACTGGTTGATCCCACCCGGTAACCGGCCTGCCCTACCTCAGCGTTATCTACCCCACGCTGAGCGTGCGGGAACCTCGACGTCACCGGGCTTTATCGGTGGTCTGCGACCGTTTTCGACCATTCGGCGGGGGCTTGTGTTGTTCTGTGAACGCCATCTGTTGTGTGACCCAAATCACACTACTTACCGAGTCTCCGTGACCACGTGGCGCGGCCCCCGATGACGCTCCGGCGTGCCCGCGAAGCTCACCGGCCGGCTGCCCTGATACCGTGATTTTCGACAGACGTCCTTTAAGGACCGTTCCGTGAGACGGCAAAGGAGGTCGCGGGTGATGCATGCGCGCAGCGGCGGACAAACGCCGGGCGCCGCCAGCCCAGGCGACGCGGACCACTCGGTGAGCCCCCCTCAGGCGGGCCCCCAGTACGAAACTCAGCTCGAAACTCAGTACAAGCGGGTCTTCGAGCCCGACGAGATCCGGCGGGCACTGACCCGGATCGCGCACGAGATTCTCGAACGGACCAACGGAGCAGGCGACATCCTGCTGCTCGGCATTCCGACCCGGGGAGCCCCGCTGGCCCAGCGGCTGGCCACGCGGGCCGGCGAGTTCGAAGGCCGGGCGATTCCGTGGGGCTCGCTCGACGTGACCATGTACCGGGACGATCTGCGGCTGCGCCCGGCCCGGGCGCTGGGCAAGACCGAGCTGCCGCCCGAGGGCATCGACGGCCGGACGGTGGTCATCGTGGATGACGTGCTGTACTCCGGCCGCACGGTGCGGGCCGCCCTGGACGCGCTGACCGACCTCGGCCGGCCGCGGGCGGTACAGCTGGCCGTGCTGGTCGACCGCGGCCACCG
Organism: uncultured Actinomycetes bacterium; assembly: GCA_963833835.1. GTDB lineage: Bacteria > Actinomycetota > Actinomycetes > Streptosporangiales > Streptosporangiaceae > Bog-532. The sequence continues at coordinate 304,364 of CAWHZI010000015.1, read as the reverse complement.
CGAGCTGCCCATCCGGGCCGACTACGTGGGCAAGAACCTGCCCACCTCCCAGCGCGAGCAGGTCCGGGTGCTGCTGTCCGAGATCGACGGCGAGGACGCGGTGCTGCTGGGGCAGGGCCCTGAGACCCCGGACAGCCCTGGGCGGACGGGGGCCCTGGCGTGAACCGGCACCTGATCGCGGCGGCCGACCTGAGCCGCGACGAGGCCCTGCTGATCCTGGACACCGCCGAGGAACTGGCCCGGGTGTCCGACCGGCCGATCAAGAAGCTGCCCACCCTGCGCGGCCGCACCGTGGTCAACCTGTTCTTCGAGGACTCGACCCGGACCCGCATCTCGTTCGAAGCCGCGGCCAAGCGGCTGTCGGCCGACGTCATCAACTTCTCGGCCAAGGGCTCCAGCGTGGCCAAGGGGGAGAGCCTCAAGGACACCGCGCTGACCCTGGAGGCGATGGGCGCCGACGCGGTGGTCATCCGGCACATGGCTGCGGGCGCGCCGCACCGGCTGGCCGGCTGGATCCAGGGTCACGTGGTCAACGCGGGTGACGGCATGCACGAGCACCCGACCCAGGCCCTGCTGGACGCCTTCACCATCCGCCGCCGCCTGCGCGGGACCCCGTCCGGCGGCCTGGACGGGCTGCGGGTCACCCTGGTCGGCGACGTGCTGCACAGCCGCGTGGCCCGGTCCAACATCGCGCTGCTGAACACCCTGGGCGCCGAGGTCACCGTGGTCGCGCCGCCGACCCTGCTGCCGCTGGCCGTGGACGGCTGGCCCTGCGAGGTCAGCTACGACCTGGATGCGGTGCTGCCCAAGACGGATGTGATCATGATGCTGCGGGTTCAGCAGGAACGGATGAACGCCGCGTACTTCCCCAGTGTCCGTGAGTACAGCCGCCGGTACGGGCTGGACGTGGCCCGGATGGCCGCCCTGCCCGAGCACGCGATCGTGATGCACCCGGGCCCGATGAACCGGGGCGTCGAGATCGCGGCCGAGGTGGCGGATTCGTCGCGGTCCACGATCGTGGAGCAGGTGGCCAACGGCGTCAGCGTCCGGATGGCCGTGCTGTACCTGCTGCTCGGGGGGACCGATGAGTGAAGGGGAAGGCGCGATGACGAGCACCTGGCTGATCAGGAAGGCCACGCTACCCGGCACCGGGCGCACCGACCTGCTGCTCCGCGACGGCGCGATCGCCCAGATCGGCCCGCAGCTCGGGGCGGATGACGCTCAGGTCCTGGAGGCGGACGGGCTGGTGGCCCTGCCCGGCCTGGTCGACCTGCACACCCACCTGCGCGAGCCGGGCCGGGAGGACGCGGAGACGATCGAGACCGGGACCCGGGCCGCGGCGCTGGGCGGGTTCACCGCCGTCCACGCCATGGCCAACACCGACCCGGTGGCCGACACCGCGGGCGTGGTCGAGCAGGTCTGGCGGCTGGGCCGGGCAGGCGGGCACTGTGACGTCCAGCCGGTCGGCGCGGTCACCACCGGGTTGGGCGGCACCCGGCTGGCCGAGCTCGGCGCCATGGCCGACTCCGTGGCCCGGGTCCGGGTGTTCTCCGACGACGGCCGGTGCGTGGCCGACCCGCTGCTGATGCGCCGGGCACTGGAGTACGTCAAGGCCTTCGACGGGGTGATCGCGCAGCACGCCGAAGAACCCCGGCTGACCCAGGGGGCCCAGATGAACGAGGGCGAGGTGTCCGGGCGGCTGGGCCTGCCCGGCTGGCCCGCGGTGGCCGAGGAGGCGATCATCGCCCGGGACTGCCTGCTGGCCGCGCACGTCGGCTCGGCCCTGCACGTGTGCCATGTCTCCACCGCCGGCTCGGTCGAAATCATCCGCTGGGCCAAGGCCAAGGGCTGGCGCGTCACCGCCGAGGTCACCCCGCACCACCTGCTGCTCACCGACGACCTGGCGCAGGGGTACGACCCGGTGTACAAGGTCAACCCGCCGCTGCGCACCGCGGCCGACGTCGCCGGGGTCCGGCAGGGCCTGGCCGACGGGACGATCGACTGCGTGGCCACCGACCACGCGCCGCATCCGGCTGAATACAAGGACACCGAGTGGGCCGACGCGGCCATGGGCATGACCGGCCTGGAGATCGCGCTCCGCGCGGTCCAGCAGGCCATGGTGGACACCGGCCTGCTGGACTGGGCCGGGGTCGCCGACCGGATGTCGGTCCGGCCGGCCCGGATCGGCCGGCTGGCCGGGCACGGGCAGCTGCCCGCGGCCGGCGCCCCCGCCAACCTGACGCTGTACGACCCGGGGGCCCGCCCTGTTCCGGTGGACCCGGTCACCCACGCCTCCAAGAGCCGCAACACCCCGTTCCGCGGCATGGCCCTGCCGGGCCGGGTGGTGGCCACGTTCCTGCGCGGCGTCCCCACCGTCCTGGACGGGAAGCTGACCGGCGGGAAGGTGGCGGCGTGAGCGGGCTGCCCGCGGGCACTCCCGCCGCCGGGCCGCCGGCCTTGCTGGTGCTGGAGGACGGGACCACGCTGCGTGGCACCGGTTTCGGGGCCGAGGGCGAGACGTTTGGCGAGATGGTGTTCAACACCGGCATGACCGGCTACCAGGAGACGCTGACCGACCCGTCGTACGCCCGCCAGATCGTAGCCATGACCGCGCCGCACATCGGCAACACCGGCATGAACAACGCCGACCCCGAGTCCCGGCGCATCTGGGTCGGCGGCTACGTGGTGCGCGAGCCGGCCCGGATCGCGTCGAACTGGCGGGCCGTCCGGGATCTGGACACCGAGCTGCGCAACCAGGGGATCACCGGCATCGCCGTGCGCGGCACCCGGGCGCTGACCCGCCGGCTGCGCGACCAGGGTGCCATGCGCGCCGCGATCAGCACCACCGAGACCGACCCGGAGCAGCTGCTGCAGCGGGTGCTGGCCAGCCCGGGGATGGCCGGCGCGGATCTGGCCCGCGACGTCACCACCCCGGAGCCCTACACGGTCAGTCCGCCGCCGGGCACCCCGGTCCGCTACCGGGTCGCTGCGGTGGACCTCGGCATCAAGGCCTCCACCCCTCGGTACCTGGCCCGGCTGGGTTGTGAAGTACAGGTGCTGCCCGCCACTGTGACCGCCGAGCAGATCCTGGCGGCCAGCCCGGACGGGGTGTTCTTCAGCAACGGCCCCGGCGACCCGGCCGCGGCCGGGTACGCGGTCGAGACCATGCGCGGCGTGCTGGACGCGAGCCTGCCCGTATTCGGCATCTGCATGGGCAGCCAGATCCTGGCCTTGGCCCTGGACCTGCGCACCTACAAGCTGCGCTACGGCCACCGGGGCGTGAACCAGCCGGTCATGGACCTGGCCACCGGCCGGGTGCACATCTCCAGCCACAACCACGGCTTCGCCGCCGCACTGCCCGGCCAGGACGGCGGCGGCCAGGCCATCACCGCCACCGGGAACGACACCGGCGGCACGGTCTGGGCCCACATCCCGGACGCGGCCCGCGCCCCGTTCGACACCCCGTACGGCGCGGCCCAGGTCAGCCACGTCAACCTGAACGACGGGGTGGTCGAGGGGCTGCGCCTGCTGGACCGCCCGGTGTTCAGCGTCCAGTACCACCCGGAAGCCGCCCCCGGCCCGCACGACGCCGCCGGCTTGTTCGAGGAGTTCTGCACCGCGATGCCTAACCGCAGGAGTGCCTGATGCCGCGCCGCAGCGACCTTAACTCGGTGCTCGTCATCGGTTCCGGCCCGATCGTGATCGGCCAGGGCTGCGAGTTCGACTACTCCGGGACCCAGGCCTGCCGGGTCCTCAAGGCCGAGGGCATCCGGGTCAGCCTGGTCAACTCCAACCCGGCGACGATCATGACCGACCCGGAGTTCGCCGACCGCACCTACGTGGAGCCGATCACCGCCGAGGTGCTGGAAAAGGTCATCGCGATCGAGCGGCCGGACGCCGTGCTGCCCACCCTGGGCGGCCAGACCGCCCTGAACGCCGCGGTCGAGCTGCACGAGTCCGGCGTGCTGGCCCGGTACAACACCGAGCTGATCGGGGCCCGCATCGACGCCATCAAGGCCGGTGAGGATCGAGAGCGGTTCAAGGAGATCGTGACCAGCCTGCCGCCGATGTACCTCAGCGCGGACGACCCCGGCCAGGTTCCTGAGGTCCCGGACAGCCGGATCTGCCATTCGCTCGAGGGCGTGCTGGCCGCAGCGGGCGAGCTCGGCTTCCCGGTCGTGGTCCGGCCCTCCTACACGCTCGGCGGGTCGGGTTCCGGCATCGCCCGTGATGAGGAAGAGCTGCGCCGGATCGCCGGGGCGGGCCTGGACGCCAGTCCGGTCACCGAGGTCCTGCTCGAGGAGTCGATCCTGGGCTGGAAGGAGTTCGAGCTCGAGCTGATGCGCGACCGGCACGACAACGTGGTCGTGGTCTGCTCGATCGAGAACATCGACCCCATGGGCGTGCACACCGGCGACTCGGTCACGGTCGCGCCGGCCATGACACTCACCGACCGCGAGTACCAGCGGATGCGCGACACCGCGATCGCGATCGTCCGCGCCGTCGGGGTCGACACCGGCGGCTGCAACATCCAGTTCGCGGTCGACCCGCTCACCGGCCGGATGGTCGTCATCGAGATGAACCCCCGGGTGTCCCGGTCCTCCGCGCTGGCCTCCAAGGCCACCGGCTTCCCAATCGCCAAGATCGCGGCCAAGCTGGCCATCGGCTACACCCTGGACGAGATCCCGAACGACATCACCGGGCAGACCCCGGCCAGCTTCGAGCCCGCCCTCGACTACGTGGTGGTGAAGACACCGCGCTTCGCGTTCGAGAAGTTCCCCGGGGCCGACCCCGTCCTGACCACCCACATGAAGTCGGTCGGCGAGGCCATGGCCATCGGCCGGTCGTTCCCCGAGGCACTGCAGAAGGCGCTGCGCTCGATGGAATCGCCGGGTGCGCCGTTCAGCTGGGCCGATCCTCCCGGCGACAAGAGCGACCTGCTACGCCGGGTGCGGGTCCCGCACGACGGCCGGCTGGCCACCATCCACCAGGCGCTGCGCGCGGGGGTGAGCGTGGCCGCGATCGTGTCGGCCAGCGGGATCGACCCCTGGTTCGTGGAGCAGATCGCTTTCGTGGAGAACGTCGCCCAGCGGGTCCGGCGCGGCTCGGGCATCGACGCGGCCACGCTGGCCATGGCCAAGGGGGCCGGGTTCTCCGACGTGCAGCTGGGCCAGCTGCGGGGGATGACCGAGCAGGGCGTGCGGGAGATCCGCTGGGGCCTCGGCCTGCGGCCCGTGTACCACGCGGTGGACACCTGCGCGGCGGAGTTCGCCGCCCGCACCCCGTACCTGTACTCCACCTACGACGACGAGTCCGAGGTCCCGCCGGGGGACCGGCCCAAGGTGATCATCCTGGGCAGCGGCCCGAACCGGATCGGCCAGGGCATCGAGTTCGACTACGCCTGCGTGCACGCGTCGTTCGCGCTGGCCGACGCGGGCTACGAAACCGTGATGGTCAACTGCAACCCGGAGACGGTCTCCACCGACTACGACACCTCCGGCCGGCTGTACTTCGAGCCGCTCACGCTGGAGGACGTGCTCGAGGTGGTGCACGCCGAGCAGGCCAGCGGCCCGGTGGCGGGCGTGATCGTCCAGCTCGGCGGGCAGACCCCGCTCGGCCTGGCCCGCGCCCTGGAAAAGGCCGGCGTCCCGATCGTCGGGACCAGCCCCGAGGCCATCCACCTGGCCGAGGACCGCGGCGCCTTCGCCGAGGTGCTGGCCGCGGCCGGGCTGCCCGCGCCCCGCTACGGCACCGCGACCTCCGAGCAGGAGGCGGTGGCGGTGGCGGACGAGATCGGCTACCCGGTCCTGGTCCGCCCGTCCTACGTGCTCGGCGGCCGCGGCATGGAGATCGTCTACGACGACGACACGCTGTCCGGCTACGTGCGGCGGGCCACCCAGGCCAGTCCCGAGCACCCGGTGCTGATCGACCGGTTCCTGGACGACGCGATCGAGATCGACGTGGACGCCCTGTACGACGGCACCGACCTGTACCTGGGCGGCGTGATGGAGCACATCGAGGAGGCTGGCATCCACTCCGGCGACTCGGCCTGCGCGCTGCCGCCGATCACGCTGGGCCGGGCCGACATCGAGGCCATCCGGGACGCCACCCGCCGGATCGCCGCCGGGGTCGGCGTCCGCGGCCTGCTGAACGTGCAGTACGCGCTGGCCGCGGGCGTGCTCTACGTGCTCGAGGCCAACCCGCGCGCCTCCCGGACGGTGCCGTTCGTGTCCAAGGCGACCGCGGTGCCGCTGGCCAAGGCGGCGGCCCGGGTCATGCTCGGCGCGACCATCCCTGAGCTGCGGGACGAGGGCCTGCTGCCATCCACCGGCGACGGCGGCACGCTGCCGCTGGACTCGCCGGTCGCGGTCAAGGAGGCCGTGCTGCCGTTCGGCCGCTTCCGCGACACCCAGGGCCAGGGCGTGGACACCGTGCTCGGCCCGGAGATGCGCTCCACCGGCGAGGTGATGGGGATCGACGAGATGTTCGGCACCGCCTACGCCAAGTCGCAAGCCGCGGTGTACGGGTCGCTGCCGGTCAAGGGCCGGGTGTTCGTCTCGGTGGCCAACCGGGACAAGCGGGCGATGGTGTTCCCGGTCAAGCGGCTCGCCGACCTGGGCTTTGAGATCTGGGCCACCGAGGGGACGGCCGAGGTGCTGCGCCGCAACGGCGTCCGTGCCAAGATCGTCCGTAAGCACAGCGATGGCCCCGGGCCGGACGGCGAGCCGACGGTCGTCACCCGGATCCTGGACGGGGAGATGGACCTCATCGTCAACACCCCGTTCGGCAGCCCCGGGCACACCGGGCCCCGGCTCGACGGCTACGAGATCCGGAGCGCGGCCGTCCGGCGCGGCGTCCCCTGCGTGACCACCGTGCCCGGGCTCGGCGCGGCGGTGCAGGGCATCGAGGCCATCATCCGGGGCGAGGTCGGCGTCCGGTCGCTGCAGGAGCACGCCGAGCGCCTGCGTGACCCGCGCAGTGACCTCGGCAGCTAGCACGCACAGGAAGGCAGGCAGACCGTGGCGCCGGTTCAGGTGAGTGGGCCGGTGCTGACCGTGCGCCGGGTCGACGCCTACCACGCCGTGACCATGGTCGCCCCGGCCATCGCCACCGACTTCCGGCCCGGGCAGTTCATCACCATCGCGGTCGGCGGCCCGGAATCGTCCATGCTGCTACGCCGCGCGTTCTCCGTCCACGACGTGCGGGCCGACCACGGCGGCACGATCGAGTTCGTCTTCGAGGCCGGCGGCCCTGGTACCCGGTGGCTGGCCACCCGCCGCAGCCGGGACCTGCTGGACGTGGTCGGTCCGCTCGGCCGCCCGTTCCCGCTGCCCCGGGAGCCGGTCAGCTGTCTGCTGGTCGGCGTCGGGCACCACGCCGCGGCGCTGTTCCCGCTGGCCGACAAGCTCCGCGAGCGCGGCTGCCAGATCGACTTCATGCTCGGCGCGGCCAGCGCGGACCGGGTGTTCGGCGCGCTGCGGGCCCGCCGCACCGCGCGCAGCGCCACCATCACCACCGAGGACGGCTCGCTCGGCGCCCGTGGTGTCATCACCGGCATGCTCAGCCAGGTCATCCACGAGGCCCGCACCGACCTCATCTACGCCTCCGCCCCGCTGGAGGTGCTGCGTGAGGTGGTGAGCCTGGCCAGCCGCTACGACCTGCCCGTGCAGGCCCTGGTGCAGCAGCCCATGGCCTGCGGGACGGGGGTGTGCATGAGCTGCGTGCTGCCGGTGACCGGCCCGGACGGCGTCACCCGTATCGTCCGCGCCTGCACGGACGGGCCGGTGTTCCGGGCCGACCTGGTCCGCTGGGAGGACGTGGGCACGATCCCGTTCGACGCGCTCGGTGCGCCCGGCTGGAAGCCGGCGCGCCCCCTGACCCCCCACAGCCATGGCGGTTGACCTGCGGGCCCGGCTCGGCCACGTCGAGCTGCCCAACCCGATCCTGACCGCCGCCGGATGCGCCGGCACCGGCCGCGAGCTGGCCCAGTACATCGACGTGGCCAGGATCGGCGCGGTCGTGACCAAGTCGATCATGATCGAGCCCCGGGCTGGGCGGCCCACCCCGCGCCTGGCCGAGACCGCGGCCGGCCTGCTCAGCTCGGTCGGCCTGCAGGGCCCCGGCATAGACGCGTTCCTCCAGCGTGACCTGGCCTGGCTGCTGTCCCGCGGCGCGCACACGGTGGTCTCGATCGCGGGCAGCAGCATGGGAGAGTACGCCGAACTCGCCGCCCGGCTGTCCGACGCGGCCGGCGTCACCGCCATCGAGCTCAACCTGTCCTGCGCCAACGTCGAAGGCCGCGGCCGTGACTTCGCGTCCGAGCCCGAGGCCGCCGCCGGGGTGGTCGAGGCCGTCCGCGCCGTCGCCCGCTACGACATCCCGGTCGTGGCCAAGCTGTCGCCCGACGTCTCCGACATCGTCACCGTGGCCCGGGCCTGCGTCGCGGCCGGCGCCGACGCCCTGTCCATGATCAACACCGTGCCCGGCATGGTCATCGACACCGGGACCATGCGCCCCGGTTTGGCCGGCGGCATGGGTGGCCTGTCCGGACCGGCGATCCGCCCGATCGCGGTCCGGTGCATCTGGCGCACCCGCCAGGCCCTGCCCGAGGTCCCCATCATCGGCATCGGCGGGGTCCGCACCGGCCGCGACGCCCTGGAACTGATCCTGGCCGGTGCCACCCTGGTCGGCGTGGGCACGGCCGTCTTCCACGACCCGTCCGCCTGCGCCCGGATCCAGCGCGAGCTGGAGGCCGAACTGGCCGCCCGTGGGGTCGAGCGCATCGGGGACGTCACTGGCCTGGCCCACCAGCCCGGCGCGGCCACCACATTGCGCCGCCGCCTGGCCTGACCCGGAAGAACGTTCAATCTCGCAGGGGCACGCGCGCGTATTGCTGGGTAGACCTGACGGCATGGACTCCGAACTCCCATGGGCGGGGCCCCAGCGTGCACTACTCTCGGAACGGCTGCGCGGCGACCCGCCCGAGCAGGTCAGCGGGGGCGCCCCGGGTGGCTCGTCGCGATGCGCCCGCACATGTGAGCGTTAACAATTAGCCCGAGCCCGAGGAGGGGCCTTGAATAAGCCCGCGCCAGTCGCCGTCGCCCTGGACGCACCCGACCTGGAGACGGCCGCGCTGTGGGCTGACCTGGTGACACCGCACGTCAGTACGGTCAAGATCGGCCTCGAGCTGTACCTGCGCTACGGGCCGGACGTGGTCGCGACGATCCGCGGAGCCAGCGCCGTCCGGGTCTTCCTCGACCTGAAGCTGCACGACATCCCGGCCACCGTGGCCCGCTCGGCCCGCACCGTCGCCCGCCTGCACCCGGACCTGCTGACCGTGCACGCCAGCGGCGGCCCGGATGTCATCCGTGCGGCCATCGACGGCGCCCCGAACACCACGATCGCCGCCGTGACCCTGCTGACCTCGCTCAGCCAGGAACAGCTGGGCCTGATCGGGGTCACCGGCAGCGTCCACGACGCCGTGCGGCGGCTGTCCACGCTGGCGGTCGAGGCGGGTGCTGGGGCCCTGGTCTGCTCCCCGCAGGAGGTCAGCGCGGTCCGGGCCGAGGTCGGGCCCGAGATCCTGCTGATCACGCCCGGGGTGCGCCCGGCCGGATCGGCCCCGCACGACCAGGCCCGGGTGGCCACACCCGAGGAGGCGATCCTGGCCGGATCGGACCTGCTGGTCATCGGGCGCCCCATCACCGGTGCTCCCGACCCGGGTGCGGCCGCCGCCGCGGTGGTCGCGTCCCTGCGCCGCCAGGCCGCGCTGGCTGCCACCTCCCCGGGCCCGATAGCGGCCCGATAGCGGCCCGGCCGCCGCCCCGCGTCCCACGCCCCCGGCGTCCCACGCGCTGCCGCCGCCTCGCCGCCGTCCCACGCGCCGCCGGCGCCCATCTCGGTTATCGGCCGCGCCGCAACTATCAGCCACCGTTAAATGATCGGATACCTGGCCCCGAGTAAGGCGGGCGTGCGATTCGTATGCACATCATTGCCAACGCATAGGATCCGGTCGGTGTTGAATCGTAAAATATTTACTGACACCGTAAGAGCGGTAACGTATCCGTTTCCACGGGATTGCATGGCCTAGCCGCGCCCGCCTGTGTCGTACTCAGCCCGGCCAAGGGTTGTCATCATATGCGCATCGGCAACCGCCAAATCGGTGCACGGAGGCTGTCGTCTGCGCGCGCTCGACAGCGTACTAGCGAGCCAGTAAGGCCGCCTGGTTAGCAAGCACTGTTAGCAAGCGCAGTTAGCGGGCCCAGTAAGAGATTGGCCGCCCGGCGGAGAAGTAATCTCCACGCCGACGTTCAAGAACGGCGTCGGTTGGCTTACTCTTGCGGTGGACGGCCTATCGTAGTGGCGTTGGCACCTGGGTAGCGCTACACATTCGGCCGTTGCCGGCAGGCAAGCGGAGAGCTTGTGACCGTTGATTGCTTGCTACCTGTGACAGATCAATCACTGAGAGTAATATCCCTAAATTTATTGTGACATAAACGGGGATTCGCGTTGCCGAAAGGTACGCTTACTCGCTAGTTTCACCGCCACCAACGTTTTTCCCGACGAAACCCGAGGTGACCTCGAGTGGCTCTTCCTCCCCTCACTCCTGATCAGCGTGCGGCGGCCTTGGAGAAGGCAGCCAGAGCACGCAAAGAACGCGCGGAGGTGAAGAATCGCCTCAAGCGCGGAGCCACCACCCTCACCGACGTCATCAAGGAAGGCTCCAGCGATGACATCATTGGCAAGATGAAGGTCTCGGCTCTGCTTGAGTCCATGCCCGGCGTCGGCAAGGTTCGCGCCAAGCAGATCATGGAACGTCTCGGCATCGCTGAGTCCCGTCGTGTCCGTGGTCTGGGGGCAAACCAGCGCTCGGCGCTCGAGCACGAGTTCGGTGCCGACATCTGAGCCGGATCACCGATAGAAAGCTGAGACCGATCGCGGATTCCGGTAGCGGGCCCGGGGGCATGGTCGCCCCGTCCGGAGGTTTCGCGCGCGACTCCGCCACCCCCGGCGGAGCCGCGGGGCTCAGCAGTGGATACTGCCTTACCATGCGTGAGTTCTCCCGGCTGACCGTGCTCTCCGGGCCCTCCGGGGTCGGGAAGAGCACGGTAGTCGCGGAACTGCGGCGGTGCCATCCCGAGCTGTGGCTTTCGGTCTCGGCCACCACGCGCTCCCCCCGGCCCGGTGAAGCCGGCGGCCGCGAATACTTCTTTGTGGACGAGCCTGAATTCGACCGGATGGTCATCGACGGCGAGCTACTGGAATGGGCCGAGTTCGCCGGAAATAAGTACGGAACACCGCGAAGGCCGCTCGAAGAGAAACTGGCGGCGGGCATTCCCTGCCTGCTGGAGATCGATCTGGCCGGGGCCCGGCAGGTCCGCAAGAGCATGCCGGACGCCCGCCTGGTGTTCCTGGCCCCCCCGTCCTGGGACGAACTGGTGCGCCGCCTCACCGGCCGCGGCACCGAGCCGCCGGAGGTCATCGAGCGCCGGCTCGACGCGGCCCGGCTGGAGCTCGCGGCCGAGGGCGAGTTCGACCTCACGCTGGTCAACACTTCGGTCAAGGAAGTGTGTGAACAGCTGGTAACCTTGGGGATTGGCTCGCCGGACGACCGGTGAGGCCTCTGACGACGAAAGGCGTGACGTGGCCGGGACTCCCGCCGCAGATGGCATCATCAACCCGCCCATCGATGATCTTCTCAAGATCGTCGACAGCAAGTACCAGCTCGTGATCATGGCCGCCCGGCGGGCGCGGCAGATCAATGCGTACTACTCCCAGCTGGGCGAAGGCCTGCTGGAGTACGTGGGCCCGCTGGTGGAGACCCGGGTCCAGGAGAAGCCCCTGTCGATCTCGCTGCGCGAGGTCCGGGACGGCTTGATCTCGGCCGAGCCCACCGACGAGCAGGCCTGACCCGCGCTCATCCGCTATGGGCCCCGAGACCCCGCAGGTCATCCTGGGTGTGTCCGCGGGCATCGCGGCCTACAAGGCTTGTGAGCTGCTCCGCAGGCTGACCGAGAGCGGTCACCGGGTCCGGGTCATACCGACCCCGGACGCCCTGCGTTTCGTGGGTGAACCGACCTGGGCCGCGCTGTCCGGTCAGCCGGTCACGACCGACGTGTGGACCGGCGTGGACGAGGTCCCGCACGTCCGGCTCGGCCAGAGTGCCGACCTCGTGGTCGTGGCCCCGGCCACCGCGGACCTGCTGGCCCGCGCGGCCACGGGGCGCGCCGATGATCTGCTCACCGCCACGCTGCTGACCGCCCGCTGCCCGGTGCTCTACGCCCCGGCCATGCACACCGAGATGTGGGATCACCCTGCCACCCAGGCCAACGTGGCCTTGCTCCGCAAGCGTGGCGCCCTGGTGCTGGACCCGGCCCGCGGCCGCCTGACCGGGGCGGACTCGGGGCAGGCCGGCTTCCTCAGCCGGCTGAGATCTTCTCGGCCGCCGTCCGCCTGCTGGCCCGGGGGAGTGCCGGGCTCTCCCAGGACCTGGCCGGCCGCACGGTCGTCGTGTCGGCCGGCGGTACGCGCGAGGAACTGGACCCGGTGCGGTTCCTGGGCAACTGGTCCTCCGGCCGCCAGGGTTACGCCTTCGCCGAGACCGCGGTCGCCCGCGGGGCCAAGGTGACGGTGGTGGCGGCGAACGTGTCCCTGCCCGACCCGGCCGGCAGCCGGGTGGTCCGGGTCACCTCGGCCCGGCAGCTGCACGAAGCGATGCTGGCCGAGGCGCTGGCCGCCGAGGGAGGGGGCGCCGACGCGGTGGTGATGGCCGCGGCGGTGGCCGACTTCCGCCCGGCCACCCGCCAGGAAGCCAAAATCAAAAAGGACGCTACCGCTGACGACGTCCCCGCTCCCATCGAGCTGGTGCGCAATCCCGACATCCTGGCCGAACTGTCCGCCCGCCGGGCCCCGGGCCAGGTCGTGGTGGGCTTCGCCGCCGAGACCGAGCTGGACCTGGACGGCAGCCGGGCCAAGCTGGCCCGCAAAGGGTGTGACCTGCTGGTCGTCAATCGGGTCGGCGACGGCCTGGCCTTCGGCACCCCCGACAACGAGGCCATCGTGCTCGGCGCCGACGGGTCGCAGACCGAGATCACCAAGGTGGCCAAGGACGTGCTGGCCGACCAGGTCTGGGACCTCGTCCGGGCCCGGCTGACCTGACCCTGGCTGCCTTCGACTCTGGTTGCGCTGGCCGCCTGACCCCGGCTGCGCTGGCAGTTTCCACCCGGTTGGCGCCTGACGGCGCTCAAAAGGTAGCCTTACCCGGGCCGTGCCGCCGTATCAAACGCGGTCGGTAACTGATCACGTTTTCGGCGGGACCTTGGCCGACTCCAGCGCCGGTGGCGTGATCCTGGATAAACTTCGGCCGAAGTCTGCCGGGTTGGACATTCTGCCCGCACAGAAGAAAAGGGAATCTCGTGGCACGTCGCCTGTTTACTTCCGAGTCAGTCACTGAGGGTCATCCGGACAAGATGGCCGACCAGATCAGTGACGCCGTCCTCGACGCCATGATCAAGGACGACACCGAGAGCCGGGTCGCCGTCGAGACTCTCATCACCACCGGCCAGGTGCATGTGGCGGGCGAGGTCACCACCCGCACCTACGTCGACATCCCCGGCATCATCCGGGAGAAGATCCTCGAGATCGGCTACGACTCGTCGGCCAAGGGCTTCGACGGCGCCTCCTGTGGCGTGTCGGTCTCGATCGGGTCGCAGTCGCCCGACATCGCGCTCGGCGTCGACGACGCCTACGAGTACCGCGAGGGCGAGGGCACCGAGGACTTCGACCGCCAGGGTGCGGGCGACCAGGGCCTGATGTTCGGCTACGCCTGCCGCGAGACGCCGGAACTGATGCCGCTGCCGATCCAGATCGCTCACCAGCTGGCCCGGCAGCTGTCCAACGTCCGCCGCAGCGGCACCGTGCCGTACCTGCGGCCGGACGGCAAGACCCAGGTGACGATCGAGTACGACGGCGACACCCCTGTCCGCCTGGACACCGTGGTCGTCTCCACGCAGCACGCTCCGGACATCAACCTCAAGGAGCTGCTCGCGCCGGACATCAAGGACTACGTGGTGAAGCCGGTGGTGGACGCCCTGGACCTGGACACCGCCGGGTACCGGCTGCTGGTCAACCCCACCGGCCGCTTCGAAGTCGGCGGTCCCATGGGTGACGCGGGCCTCACTGGCCGCAAGATCATCATCGACACCTACGGCGGCATGGCCCGCCACGGTGGCGGCGCGTTCTCCGGCAAGGACCCGTCGAAGGTCGACCGCAGCGCGGCCTACGCCATGCGCTGGGTGGCCAAGAACGTGGTCGCCGCCGGTCTCGCCGACCGCTGCGAGGCTCAGGTCGCCTACGCCATCGGCAAGGCCAAGCCCGTCGGCTTGTTCGTCGAGTGCTTCGGCACCGAGAAGGTCCCGGTCGAGAAGATCCAGGACGCCGTGCTCGCGGTCTTCGACCTCCGCCCACGGGCGATCATCTCGGTCCTCGACCTGCAGCGCCCGATCTACTCCCAGACCGCCGCGTTCGGGCACTTCGGCCGGACCGAGCCGGACTTCTCCTGGGAGCGCACCGACCGCGTGGAGCAGCTCCGCCGGGCCGCCGGCCTCTGATCCAGCACCTGCTCGTGACGGCGGGGCGCCCATCCGGGCGCCCCGCCGTTCGTTTTCCCGTCTCATTCCTTTTGTTCTGACCGTAATTGGTGCCGTCGGCCATTGCGCCGCCGTAGGCTCACCCAGGTTGGCCGTTACCTCTGAACGGGACCGGTAATCTTCTGAGATCAGGCCGGCCATTTCGGCTGGCTTTGCCGCGCCTTCTTCTCTGGTTATAAAGCCCGATCGGGCCACCCGGTCCGGCCCGCTGGACTCGCGTCCGTTCCATCAGGTGGGCAGCCCTGTGGCCTGCGGCGTCTCGCCGACGCGGCCAGAACAGGCCAATTGGTCGAACGTTCCCCCTGTGCATCGTTAGTGCGCCGTTTTGCCGCCACGCCGAGCCTCGTCAGCAGGATTCTGGTCAGCGTATTTTCAACTCACCAAAATCCGCAGCTTTTACTTCTTTTGCCTCTCTCGATGGCATTAAGTCACTCCGCCTGGTCTTTATAAGTTCCGTTTCGTGGTGATAATGAAAACGACGACGGGTTCCGGTCGGCAACGAAGGGAAGCCCAGGAGGCCTACGCGCAAGCTCGCCTGTGATGGGAGCCAAGCACATGTTGATAACGGTGAACGGCGGCAGGGACGGGGCGGCCCCACCCCGGACCACTGACCCGCGAATCTTCCTGAGCTGATGACCAGCTCGCCGCACGTGCAGGCCCGGCACGCTCGACCCGACAGCACATGCCGATGACTGTGCTAATGGGTTTGCAAAAGGACATGCGAATGCACGTGCATACTCAATATCATGGACCCAGTTCGGTCCGAGGGACCGGGGGAGGGGCCGTTGCCACGGCCGTCATCGCCTGCGGCGCTGCGGGCGCGACGTTCAGCGCACGGCCTCATGTCACTGCTACGTCAGGAGACAGACCATGCATGCCATCTATAACGGCATGTCTGCCGGGGAGCTGAGCGGAGCTGTGTGGCGCAAGAGCCAGCGCAGCAACTCGCAGGGCGCCTGTGTGGAGATTGCCAGGATCAGCGCCGGCACCGTGGCCATGCGGAACTCGCGGGATCCGCAGGGACCGGCGCTCATATGCCAGCGTGACGCGATTATGGCCCTGATGGCCGGGCTGCAGGACGGGAATTTCGACTACCTGGTCAACTGAGCCGGCTGGATCACTCGAGCCGGCTCTTGTGTCTCGCATGAAGCAGGGCCGGCCCCCTAACCGGGGCCGGCCCTCCAGCCTTGTCCCACCCGTCGGAGAATGAGGAAATGACGGAAACCCCGATCGATCAGGCCGCATTCGAAGCGGAGCGCGCCCGGCTTCGCGCTACCTACCAGGCCGGGAAGCGGCCGGTCAGCAGCGCCCGCGGCATCCACCACACCGCCCTGATCAGCTCGGACGTTGAACGCACTATCCGCTTCTACCAGGGTGTCCTGGAGTTTCCGCTCACCGAGGTGATCGAGAACCGGGACTACCAGGGGTCCACGCATTTCTTCTTCGACGTCGGTCACGGCAACCTGCTGGCCTTCTTCGACTTCCCCGGGCTGGACGTGGGCCCGTACGCGGAAGTGCTGGGCGGCCTGCACCACCTGGCCATCTCGGTCACCAAGGAGTCCTGGGACCACCTGCGCGGCAAGCTCGACGCGGCCGGGGTGCCGTACCAGCTGGAGAGCGGCACTTCGATCTACCTCCGCGACCCCGACGGCGCCCGCATCGAGCTGCTGGCCGATTCCCTCGGCCAGATGTACGGCTCCACCGTCCTGTGACCAGAACGTTCAGGCCCTCAGCTTCCGGTCTGACCGGCTGGGCCGGTCAACGCCCTCCTGGGCCCGGACCGGTCCCCGCCCCAGCAGCAGCCAGGCGGCGAACGCCACGGCCAGCGCGATGACCACCCCCAGGTTGGCGAACGCCCAGGTGCCGGACTTGCCACCCAGGCCGATCGGGCCGAGCAGGTAACCCTGCCACTTGAGCCAGGAGGCCGAGGTATTGACGACCAGGCCCCAGCCGATCACCGTCCCCACCACCATCACGGCCACCGCGGCCCACCGCACGTCCCCATACCGGCCGGCCGGGTCGTACAGGTCGGCGTCGGCGTAGTCGTGCCGCCGCAGGGCCAGGTCGGCCAGCATCACCCCGCACCAGGCCGCGATGGGCACGCCCAGCGTGATCAGGAAGCCCTCGAACGGCCCGATGAAGTTGTGCGCGAAGAACACCACGTAGATCGTCCCGGCCACCATCAGCACGCCGTCGATCAGGGCCGCCACGTACCGCGGTGCCCGCAGGCCCGCGGCCAGTAGCGTCAGCCCGGACGAGTAGATGTCCAGCACCGCCCCGCCGACCAGCCCGAGCACGGCCACGATGGCGAACGGGAACAGGTACCAGGTCGGCAGGATGGTGGTCAGCGCGCCGATCGGGTCGGCCGAGATCGCGCTGGCCAGCGTGGTCGACGAGCCGGCCAGCAGCAGCCCGAACCCGAGCAGGAAGATCGGCGCGATGGCCGAGCCGAACGTCGTCCAGCCGACCACCGCGCCGCCGGAGGTGCGCCGGGGCAGGTAGCGGGAGTAGTCGGCCGCGGTGTTGACCCAGCCCAGGCCGAAGCCGGTGATCACGAAGATGGTGGCCCCGACGAACTCGGCCGCCGACCCGCCCTTCAGGTGCGACACCGTGCTCCAGTGGATCTTGTCCGCGACCAGGATGAAGTAGATCACGGTCAGCACCCCGGTGATCACCGTGATGACCGTCTGCAGCCGCATGATCGTGGCGAACCCGAGCACGCCGCCCCCAACGATCAGCGCGGCGATGACCAGGAACGCGATCACCTTGGTCACGTCGCCGCCGCCCCAGCCCAGCCGCTGGAACACGGTGGCGGTGGCCAGCGTGGCCAGCGCGGTCAGCACGATCTCCCAGCCGACGCACAGGATCCAGGAGACGACCGAGGGCAGCTTGTTCCCGCGGACGCCGAACGCCGCGCGGGACAGGATCAGCGTCGGCGCCGAGCCGCGCTTGCCGGCGATGGCGATGAACCCGCACAGCAGGAAGGACACCACGATGCCGATCAGGCCGGCCACCGCGGCCTGCCAGAACGAGATGCCGAAGCCGAGCACGAACGCGCCGTAGCTGAGCCCCAGCACGGAGATGTTGGCCGCGAACCAGGGCCAGAACAGCTGCCGCGGACGGCCGCCCCGCTCGTTCTCGCTGATGACGTTGATGCCGTTGAGCTCGATGCCTCCGGCGTGTTCTTGCGTTGCCGTGCTCATCGCCACGCTCCTCCCGGGCCGGCCGGAATTTGACAGGCCGCGTCTCCCGGCTGAAACATCGCGACTAATGATCAATCTTCCCCGCCTCCCCAGCGGTCAAGCCGGGCGGGCCCAGGGGGCGCTGTACGGGCTGGCCATCGGCGACGCGCTCGGGATGCCGACGCAACTGCTGTCCCGCCCGCAGATCGTGGCCCGGTGGGGCCCGCTGCTGACCGGATTCGAGCCCGCGCCGGACGGGCACCCCATCGCCACCGGTCACCAGGCCGGTGACATCACCGACGACACCGAGCAGGCCGTCCTGCTCGGGCGCCTGCTCGTGGCCGGGCACGGCCGGATTGACCCGCGCGAGCTGGCCGGCGCCCTGGTGGCCTGGGAAGCGGACATGAAGGCCCGGGGATCGCTGGATCTGCTCGGCCCGTCCACCCGCCGCGCGCTGGCCGCCGTGCAGGCCGGCGCCCCGCCCGAGGAAGCCGGCGCCACCGGCGACACCAACGGCGCCGCCATGCGCATCGCCCCCGTCGGCATCGCCACCCCGCTCCGTGCCTCCTCACCCGCTGCTGATAACAGCAAGAAGCCCAGCCTGGACCCCCTGGTCGACCGCGTGGTCCAGGCCAGCTTCGTCACCCACGGGACCAGCCTGGCCCTGGCCGGGGCGGCCGCGGTGGCCGCCGCGGTCAGCGCCGGCGTCTCCGGGGCCAGCGTGCCCGAGGCCAGCGCCGCCGCCATCGCCGCGGCCCGCATCGCCGCCGGGCGGGGCCGCTGGGTGGCCGGGGCCGACGTCGCCGCCCGCATCGAGTGGGCCACCCAGCTGGTGGCCGGCCTGCCGCCCGTCGAGGCCGCGGACGTGATCTACCGGCTGGTCGGCACCGGCCTGGCCACCCAGGAGTCGGTACCGGCCGCATTCGCCGCGCTCACCGCCACCCCCGATGACCCGTGGCTGACCTGCCGGTTCGCGGCCTCGCTGGGCGGGGACTGCGACACCATCGCCGCCATGGCGGGCGCGGTGGCCGGTGCCTGCCACGGCGTCGCCGCCTTCCCCGGCCAAGCCATCGCGGTCATCGACCGGCACCGGCTGGATCTGCCCGGCCTGGCCGCCGCCCTGCTGGCCCTGCGGTGAGCCCGCCGATCCGCCGGCCGAGCCCTATGACTCAAATCCAGCGGCTGCTGTTCGCGGGCGAGGCCATCGTGGACCTGCTGATGGCCGTCCCGTCGCTGCCGGAACGAGGCGGCGACCTGCTGGCCACCTCGTCCGGGATCGCGGTCGGCGGCGGGTACAACGTCATGGTCGCCGCCGCCCGGCAAGGCCTGCCCGTGCGGTACGCGGGTGGGCACGGCACCGGCCCGTGGGGGGATCTGGTCCGCTCGGCCCTGACCCGCGAGAACATCGAGATCCTGCGGCCGCCCGACCCTCGGGCCGACACCGGTTTTGACGTCGCGCTGGTCGAACCGGCCGGGGAGCGCACGTTCGTGACCAGCCTGGGCGCCGAGTCGCTGCCCGCACCGGACGGCGCCTGGGACGCGATCGCGGCCGGTCCCGGGGATGTGGTGTACGTGTCCGGCTACGGCCTGGCCGCGCCCGCCTCCGGCCCGGGACTCAGCGCGTGGGCGGCCCGGCTGCCTGCCGCCGTGACCCTGTTCGTCGACCCCGGTCCGCTGGTCGCGGACATCCCGCCGGACATCCTCGGCCCGGTCGCCCGCCGCACCGACTGGTGGAGCGCCAACCAGCGCGAGGCCGGCCTGCTCACCCACGCGATCGAGCCCGCCGCCGCCGCCCGCCGCCTGCAGGCTCTGATGCCGCAGGCCGCCATCATGGTTCGCGCCGGCGCCGCCGGATGCGTCCTGGCCAGCACCGACGGCCAGCTCCAGGAGATCCCCGCGCCCCGGGTGGACGCGGTCGACACCACTGGCGCCGGTGACACGCACGCCGGCGTGTTCCTGGCTGCCCTGGCTGACGGCCGCCCACCCGCAGCCGCGGCCGCCCGGGCCAACGCCGCCGCCGCCTGGTCGACGACCCGCCCCGGACCGGCCACCGCCCCGGACCGGGCCGAACTGGACGCCTTCCTCCACCCCCGAGCGTGACCGGACGAGCATGACAGGATCGGACGGTGGCTACGATCCTCCTGCTGTCGACGGCCGACACCGAACTGCTCGCCGCCCGCTCCTCCGGCGCGGATTACCGGACCGCGAACCCGGCCCGGATCTCCGTGGGCGACCCGGCCGGCGCCGCTCGCCTGGCCGCCCTGGCCGACGGGGCCGACCTGGTGGTGCTCCGGCTGCTCGGCGGCCGCCAGGCCTGGCCGGAGGGCGTCGCGGCCCTGCGGGCCAGCGGGTTGCCGCTGGTCGCCCTGGGCGGTGAGTCCACCCCCGACGCCGAGCTGATGAGCCTGTCCACGGTCCCGGCCGGAGTGGTGGCCGAGGCCCTCGGCTACCTGCGCGAGGGCGGCCCGGCCAACCTGCGCGAGCTGGCCGGGTTCCTGTCCGACACCGTCCTGCTCACCGGCGAAGGCTTCGCCCCGCCCCAGGCCACCCCCGCCTACGGCCGCCACACCCTCCCAGACACCCCGCCAGCCCCGCCCACCCCGCAAACCCCGAAAACCCCGCCAGCACCGCTAGCTGCAGAAGCCCCGCCAGCCCCAGCGGCCCCTACCGTCGCCGTGGTCTTCTACCGCGCCCACGAGCTCTCCGGCAACACGGGTTTCGTCGACGCGCTGTGCCAGGCCATCGCCGCCCGGGGCGCCGTCCCGCTCCCGGTGTACTGCGCCTCCCTGCGCTCGGCTGACGCGGGCCTGACCGAGCTCCTCGCCCCCGCCCAGGCCGTCATCACCACGGTCCTGGCGGCCGGCGGCTCGGGCGCGGCCGGCACCAGCGCCGAAGGCGACTGGGACGCCGGCGCCCTGGCCACCCTGGGCGTGCCCATCCTCCAGGGCCTGTGCCTGACCTCCTCGCGGGCGCAGTGGCAGGACGCGGGCGGCGGGCTGAGCCCGATCGACGCGGCCATGCAGGTCGCGATCCCCGAGTTCGACGGCCGGCTGATCACGGTGCCGTTCTCGTTCAAGGAGGAGGGCCCGGACGGCATCGGGGTCTACGTCGCCGACCCGGAACGGGCCCGGCGCCTGGCCGGGATCGCGGTCCGGCAGGCGAGGCTGGCCGGCACCCCGAATTCCGACAAGCGCGTCGCGATCATGCTGTCCTCGTACCCGACCAAGAACTCCCGGGTCGGCAACGCCGTCGGCCTGGACACCCCGGCCTCGGCCGTCCGGCTGCTGCAGGCCATGCGCGCGGCCGGCTACGACCTCGGCGACGGCTTCCCCGAGGACGGCGACACGCTCATCCACACGCTGATCGCCGCGGGCGGCTACGACACCGAATGGCTGACCGAGCAGCAGCTCAGCGCCGCACCGGCCCGGGTCTCGCTGGCCCGGTACCGCCAGTGGCTGGATGCCCTGCCACAGAGCTTCACCCGCTCGGTCACCGATCAGTGGGGCGAACCGCCGGGCGAGCTGTACACCGACGACGGCGACCTGGTGTTCGCCTCACTGCGGTTCGGTCACGTGGTGGTGATGATCCAGCCGCCCCGGGGGTTCGGCGAGAACCCCGTCGCGATCTATCACGACCCGGTTCTGCCGCCCTCCCATCACTACCTGGCCGCCTACCACTGGCTGGACCACGAGTTCGGCGTGGATGCCGTCATCCACCTCGGCAAGCACGGCACGCTGGAGTGGCTACCGGGCAAGGGGCTCGGCCTGTCCGCCGATTGTGCCCCCGATGCCGTGCTGCAGGACCTGCCGCTGGTCTACCCGTTCATCGTCAACGACCCGGGGGAGGGCACCCAGGCCAAACGACGTGGCCACGCGGTCATCGTCGACCACCTGGTACCACCGATGGCCCGCGCGGACAGCTACGGGGAGCTGGCCAAGCTGGAACAGCTGCTGGACGAGTACGCCACCGTGGCTGCGCTGGACCCGGACAAGCTGCCCACGGTCCGGGCCCAGATCTGGTCGATGGTTCGCGCCGCCCAGCTGCATCACGACCTCGGGGTGGCCGGCGAGCCCGGCGCGACCGAGTTCGACGACTTCGTGCTGCACATCGACGGCTACCTGTGCGAGGTCAAGGACGCCTCGATCCGGGACGGGCTGCACATCCTGGGCGCGGCGCCGGAGGGGGAGGCCCTGCTCAACCTGGTCCTGGTCATCCTGCGTTCGGCCCAGCTGTGGAGCGCCCGCTGGGGTGCCCTGCCCGGCCTGCGTGCCGCCCTGGGCCTGCTCGAAGGGGGCGATGCCTCCCGCACCGACACCGACCGCTACGAGCAGACCGCCCGCGCCCTGATCGAAGCCATGGCCGCCGCGGGCTGGGATCCCAACCGGGCCACCGAAGTCGCCGCCGCCGCGCTCACCGCCGCCTCCGGCGGCGAAGGCCACGAGCAGGCCGACCCGCAGGCCGTCACCCGCGTCCTCCAGTTCGCTTGCACCGAGGTCGTGCCCCGGCTGGCCGCGACCAGCGGCGAGATCGGCGCCGTGCTGACCGCGCTGTCCGGCGGCTACGTGCCCGCGGGCCCGTCCGGGTCGCCCACCCGCGGCCTGGTCAACGTGCTGCCGACCGGCCGGAACTTCTACTCGGTCGACCCGAAGGCCATCCCGTCGCCCAATTCCTGGGACACCGGGCGGGCGCTGGCCGACTCGCTGCTGGCCCGGCACCTGGCCGACGAGGGCGGTTACCCGCGGTGTGTCGGGCTCACCGTGTGGGGCACCTCGGCCATGCGGACCCAGGGCGACGACATCGCCGAGGTGCTGGCCCTGATCGGCTGCCGCCCGGAGTGGGACGAGACCTCGCGCCGGGTCACCGGGTTCGCGGTCGTGCCGGCCGGTGACCTGGGGCGGCCCCGGATCGACGTCACACTGCGCATCTCTGGGTTCTTCCGTGACGCTTTCCCGCACGTGATCGCGTTGCTCGACGACGCCATCGCCACCGTCGCGGAGCTGGACGAACCGGACGACGTCAACTACCTGCGGGCCCACGCCACCGCCGACCACGCCGCCCACGGAGACTGGCGGCGTGCCACCACCCGTATCTTCGGCTCCAAGCCGGGGGCCTACGGGCCGGCCTGCTGCCGCTGATTGACAGCAGGAACTGGCACGACGACGCCGACCTGGCCGAGGTGTACGCCGTGTGGGGCGGTTACGCCTACGGGCGTGAGCTGGACGGTAAGCCCGCCCGGGGCGACATGGAGACCGCGTTCGCGCGGATCGCGGTGGCGGCCAAGAACGCCGACACCCGCGAGCACGACATCGCCGACTCCGACGACTACTTCCAGTACCACGGCGGCATGGTGGCCATGGTGCGCACGCTCACCGGGCGCAGCCCGGCCGCCTACATCGGCGACTCGGCCACCCCGGACGCGGTGAAGACCCGCACGCTGGACGAGGAGACCCGCCGGGTGTTCCGGTCCCGGGTGGTCAACCCGAAGTGGATCGCGGCCATGCGCCGGCACGGCTACAAGGGCGCGTTCGAGCTGGCCGCGACCGTGGATTACTTGTTCGGCTATGACGCCACCGCCCACGTGGTGGCGGACTGGATGTACGAACGGCTGGCGGCCGCCTACGTGTTCGATCCGGAGAACCGGACGTTCATGGAGAAGTCGAACCCCTGGGCGCTAAGGGGTATAACAGAGCGTCTGCTCGAAGCGGCCCAGCGCGGCATGTGGGCGGAACCGGATCCCAAGACTCTCGACCAGCTGCGCCAGGTGTATCTGGACCTGGAGGGTGACCTGGAATCGGGCGGATCGTTCCCCGGATAAACGGATAAAGCAGCACAAAGAGAAATAAACGTACTTGTGATTCGCAATTTACGTGACAGACTATAAACGCATCGTGAATGGAGGCGTAATGACCGAGGCCCCGCATGTCCCTCCGGGCGTCGACACCAGCATCCCCACGCCGGCCCGGATCTATGACTACATGCTGAAGGGTCATCATTACTTCGACCGCGACCAGCAGGCCGCCGAGCAGATCCTGGCGGCGGTGCCCGAGGTCCGGGACGCGGCCTGGTCCAACCGGGGCTTCCACCAGCGGGCGTCCAAGTACATCGCCGACCACGGCGTGCGGCAATTCATCGACATCGGCTCGGGCCTGCCCACGGTGGGCAACACCCACGAGGTGGTGCAGAAGATCGTTCCCGATGTGACCGTGATCTACGTCGACAACGATCCGATGGTCAAATTGC
Organism: uncultured Actinomycetes bacterium; assembly: GCA_963833835.1. Lineage (GTDB taxonomy): Bacteria > Actinomycetota > Actinomycetes > Streptosporangiales > Streptosporangiaceae > Bog-532. The sequence continues at coordinate 280,294 of CAWHZI010000015.1, read as the reverse complement.
ACAGCCAGGACATCCTGGTCGGCGAGGAGAAGATCGCTGCGATCGCCGGCGACCTGCGCGAGCCCGCTGCCATCTTGGGCGATCCGATGGTTCGCGACCTGATCGACTTTTCCCAGCCAGTCGGGTTGCTGCTCACCGGGGTGCTGATGTTCGTCTCCGACGCATCGCGCCCGCACGACCTGGTCCGGCAATACCTGGACGCGCTCGCTCCGGGCAGCTACCTGTCACTGTCCCACCTCACCGAGGACCAGAAGCCCCCGGCGCGGGCCGAGGGTTTCCGGGCCGTGTTCGACACCGCCACCGAACACCTGTACTTCCGGTCCAAATCCGAGGTGGCCGCGTTCTTCGACGGCCTGGATCTGGTCGCCCCATACGAGGGTGCCGAGCCCGGCCTCACCTACACCGGCGTCTGGGGCGCCGAAGACCGCGAGTTGGCCGACAGCGACGGTTCACGCTGGTTGTACTGCGGGGTGGCCAGGAAGCCGTGATGGCCAAGCCCACTCCTGGCGACCTCGGCCTCGACCCGGGCGCCCAGCACTGGCAGCGCTCCGGCAGCGGCGCCGGGGCCATCGAGGTCGCCTTCGCTCAGGCCAGCCTGGGCGAAGGCCCAGAGGCCAGCGCCGAGAACTGGGTGCTGATGCGGGTGGCGGGCGATCCCGATGGCCGGGTGCTGGTCTTCGACCGGAACGAGTGGGAGTGCTTTCTGGACGGGGCCAGGAAAGGCGAATTCGATGACGCCGCCAGCCTTGTCCCCTAGATTTGTGAATCGCAATTTGGGTACCCTTAACTGCGGGGGCAGAAATTGTCAAGGAGGTCGGCCGTTATGACCGACGATGCCTACGGGGCCACCATCGCCAAGCGCCGGTTGTCGGAGCGTCTCGCCGAACTGCGCGTGGCCTCGGATTACACCGCCAACCACGTGTGCGACATTCTCAACTGGGGCCGCGGCAAGGTCGGCCGGTTCGAAGCCAACCAGTGGAAGCGCCCCGAGATGAGCGACGTCCGGGACCTGCTGCGCATCTACGGGATCTCCGGCGGCGGCGCCGAGGACGTCGAAGAGCTGGCCATGAAGGCGCGGGCCCGCCCCTGGTGGCGGGACTTCCCGGAGATCTTCGACAGCGAATTCCCCGGGTATGAAAACGACGCCACCAGCATCGGCGTGTTCATGCCGCTGATCTTGCCCGGGCTGCTGCAGACCGAGGCCTACATCGAATCGCTGCTGCGGACCGGCCCGCGGCCACCGCAGTGGCGGCGCAAGGCGCTGGAGGCCCGGCTGCGGCGGCAGGAGATCCTGGACCGCTCCGACGGCTCCGCCCCGCACCTGAGCGCGGTGATCACCGAGGCGTCCCTGCTCTACCGCTGGGGCACCAGTAGTGACCGTCAGGAGCAGATCGCGCACCTGATCGAGCTGGCCCGGTACCCGGATATCGAGCTGCGGGTGCAGCGCTTCCAGGACGGCCCGCCCAGCGGCGCTCACTCGATGGTCAACCTCTTCGGATTTGGCGGCCAGGATCCCAGCCTGGTCTTCGTGGAGACCGACTACGCCATCGAGGAGGTGAACAAGCGGGAGGCCGTGAACGGCTACGTCCAGTCGTTCAAGCGCGCGTGTGACGGGGCGCTCGACCCCGGCGACACAGTGGACTACCTCGAGCATCTCGCTGATCAACTGGAGTGAGCCCATGATCGACCTGTCTCAAGCCGACTGGCGGAAGGCCCGCCGCAGTTCACACAACGGAGGCTGCGTGGAGATCGCGGCCAACCTGGACGGTGTGACCGCCGTCCGTGACAGCAAGCGCCCCGAAGGCGGGGCCCACGTCGTCGACCGGGCGGCGTTCGCCGCGTTCCTGGTCGACGTCAAGGACGGACGCTACGACATCTGATTGCCGTCTCAGGTCGGTGGATCCCCCGGGGGGCAATCCCGGGGGATCCACCCACTTACTGGCCTGTCTCAAAGGCCGGGCGGTCTGCAATGAGTTTCCGCCGCGCCTGTGACTGTACACGTGCCATTTGTTTGCTGCTATAGCCAATATGCGCCCATATTAGCTGAATTAAATGCGGGCCCGGCGGTGGGGCTAATACTTAGAAAATGCGAAACGCGCCTCAGAAATCATAAACTGTGTTTCACAAGCTAGGTGTTTTCATGGCCGCCGCGACCCGGTGGTAACTGTCCAGCACCTGGTCCCAGAAGCCGCCCACGTCGATGGCCGTGGCCACCAGGGCATTCTGCTCCGCCACCGGAGCGGCGAAATCGGTCACGGTCATGCCCGCGGTCCACTGGCCCACGGTCTCCACCTCGACCCGGGCGGGCAGGCAGCCCAGCAGGCCGGGGGAGGCGGCGTAAGCCATCGCCACCACGTCGTGCACGGCCGGCCCCAGCCCGTCCGCGGACTCGCTCGCCGCCGCGGCCCCCACCTCGCCGTCGGCCAGCGGGGACGCGGCCAGCGGGTCCGCGTCGGTGGCGTACTGGTCCAGCCCGGGCAGCACCAGCTCGGTGGCCAGCGGGCCGAGCGGGGCCAGCCGGTCACGGACCGCGGCCGTCGCCCGGGCCTGCAACGTGACGTCGAGCCCGACCATGGTCACGGTCCAGCCCGCGCGGAACACCACGGCCGCGGCCTCCGGGTCGGCGCCGATGTTGAACTCGGCTGCGGGCGTGACGTTGCCGCGGCTGGCCGAGCCGCCCATGATCACGAAGTCGCTGACCAGGTTGACCAGCCGCGGCTCGCGGTGCACGGCCAGCGCGATGTTGGTCAGCGGGCCCGTGGCCACCAGCGTGATCTCGCCCGGCGCGGTCTTGATCGTCTCGATCAGGTAGTCGATGGCGTGCCCGCCCGCGGGCCGGGTGACCGGGTCCGGCAGCCGGGCGCCGCCGAGCCCGCTGTCCCCGTGCACCAGCCGGGCGTCGATCGGCGTCCGCAGCAGCGGCGCGGAGCTGCCGCGGGTGACCGGTATCCCGGCCGCGCCGATGAACTCGCACACCCGCTGCGCGTTGGAGGTGGTCAGGTCGATCCCCACGTTCCCGGCCACGCTGGTGATGCCGATCAGGTCCAGGTCCGGGGAGCCGACGGCGAAGGCGATGGCCAGCGCGTCGTCGATGCCGGGGTCACAGTCCAGAATGATCTTCTTCGCCACCCCTCGACCGTACCTGCCCGCGGCCGTACCTGCCCGCGCCCGCCGCTGTGCTCGCCGCTGGCCTTGGCCCGCTTGTAGCCTCGTGCCCAGGAGGTCGCCATGCACCAGCCGCCCATCCCGCACGTGGCCCGCACCGATCCGGAGATCGCGGACTTGATCGAGCACGAGGCCCGCCGCGAGTACGAGAAGATCCGGCTCATCCCGTCGGAGAACTACGTGTCGCTGGCCGTGCTGGAGGCGTCCGGCTCGGTCCTGACCAACAAGTACTCCGAGGGTTACCCGGGCCGCCGGTACTACGAGGGCCAGCAGTTCACCGACGTCATCGAGACCCTGGCCATCCAGCGGGCCCGGACCCTGTTCGGCGTCGAGCACGCCAACGTCCAGCCGTACTCGGGCTCGCCCGCGAACCTGGCCGTCTACCTGGCCTTCGTCCAGCCCGGCGAAACGATCATGGGCATGTCGCTGCCGATGGGCGGCCACCTGACGCACGGCTGGCCGGTCTCGGTCACCGGCAAGTGGTTCCACAGCGTGCAGTACGACGTCCGGCGCGACACCGGGCGGGTCGACCTGGACGAGGTCCGCGACCTGGCCCGCCGTGAGCACCCGAAGATCATCTTCTGCGGCGGCACCGCGATCCCGCGCACCATCGACTTCCCGGCCTTCGCCGAGATCGCGGCCGAGGTGGGCGCGATCCTGGTGGCCGACATCGCCCACATCGCCGGCCTGATCGCCGGGGGTGCCCACCCGTCCCCGGTCGGCTACGCGCCCGTGATCACCACCACCACCCACAAGACCCTGCGCGGCCCGCGCGGCGCCATGATCATGTCGACCGCCGAGCACGCCTCCGCCCTGGACAAGGCGGTGTTCCCTGGCCTGCAGGGCGGCCCGCACGACCACACCACGGCCGCGATCGCGGTCGCCCTGCACGAGGCGGCCCAGCCCAGCTTCCGCGACTACGCCCACCAGGTCGTGGCCAACGCCCGGGCCCTGGCCGCCGCGTTGGCCGAACGAGGCTACGACCTGGTGTCCGGCGGCACCGACAACCACCTGATCCTGGCCGACCTGACCCGCCAGGGCATCGGGGGCAAGCCCGCCGCCCGCGCCCTGGACCGGGCCGGCATCGAGCTGAACTACAACACGGTCCCGTACGACCCGCGCAAGCCGTTCGACCCGTCCGGCATCCGCCTCGGCACCCCGGCCATCACCACCCGGGGCCTGCGCGAGGAGCACATGGCCCCGATCGCGGCCTGGATCGACGAGGCCATCACCGCCGCCACCAAGAACGACGACACCACCCTGGACCGCGTCGCCGCCGCCGTCCGCGACCTCCTCACCGCCTACCCCACCCCCACCTGGGCCCCCTGATCATTCGGGCTGGCCACGCTGTTCCCGGCGGTGCCCATCCTGGCCATCCCCACCCGAGCCGAGGTCAGCCCCGACTACTCCCGGCTGGCCGGGCCCGCCTCGTCGCCTGCCGCCCCGTCTTCGTCGTGAATGACGGTGGCCTGGGCGGTCTTGCCCCGGTCGGCCGCCTCCTGGTCGAAGACCTCGGCCGGGGCGGTTCGGTGCGGCGCGACGCTACGGCCGTCCCCGGCGTGGACGCCGCCCTGCACCGGCCCGGTCTGCGGTGGCAGGGATGCCGGGCCCTTGCGCCGCGGCGCCCGGCCAGCCAGGATCGGCGGCAGCAGCAGGAAGCCCATCAGGAAGACGGCGCAGATCGATAGCACGATCAGGCCGCCCTCCGACATGGTGGTGATCGACGTCTCGTATGCCAGCGGCCCAGCGGCTGCAACCAAAGACATCAGACCGTTCCTCCTTGTGGCTTGCCTACCGGGCGCGTGATCCGGCCGGACCTATCGTGCCTTACTGGTCTCGGGTACCACCAGCACGGGACACGGCGCGTTACGCAGAACATACTGGCTGACCGCACCGAGCAGGCGAGAGGGGGCTCCCTCTTTTCGTGCCGCCAGCACGATCATCACCGCGTCCAGGGTCCGGGCCGCCTCGACCAGGACCCGTCCACGCCCACCACTAGGGTCATCGTCCCTCCGGCCGGCCGCCGGGTCAGCCATCCCCATGATGCTCCGCGAGCCGGCGGAACAGGTCCCCGAAGATCTTGTCCCGGTTCACTTGGGTGGCAGACAGGATCAGGTGCCGCCCGGGGTCACGGGACCAGGTCAGGCTGGGGGTGAGGAGCGGGCTTGTGGTGAACTCGGTGTCCAGCCAGGTCCGGTCCAGTACCCACGCGGTCGCCGACAGATCCCAGATCACCTTGGACCAGCCTGGCTTGTCCGGCACGTAGTTGTCGTACAGCCCGGCCAGTAGCGCGCCTGCGTCGCCCGCGGGGCGGACGTAGCGGTCGATCTCGGCCTTGGATGTGATCATGTGGTCGGCGACCCCGAGGCACGGCACCAGCACCAGCGGGACCCCCGAGTCGAGCAGTACCCGGGACGCGTCCGGATCCTGCTTGAGGTTGAACTCCGCGGCTGTGCCCCAGTTCAGGGCGTGCCCGCCGAGCCACACCACCACGATGCGCTCGGCCAGGGTGGGGTCGGCCAGCAGTGCCGACGCGACGTTGGTTGGGGCGCCGATGGCCACCACGTACAGCGGGGAGTCCCCGGGACGGGAACGCTCGATCAGGTCGTCCGCCGCCGGGCTGGTCACCGGGCCGCCTGCCTCGGTCAGCCAGCGGTCCGACCCGGCGAACACCGGGATCTTGCGGTCCGGCCGAAGTCCCAGCACCCGGTGGATCTCGGCCTCGCTCTTGCCCATGCCCTCGGCCGGGGTGGCTGCGCGGGAGTTGGCGAACGGGGCCGCGTACACCGCCTCCAGCCGAGCGCGGTCGGGGGCCAGCAGCACGTGGACCAGGGCGAACTGATCATCGATCTCGTTCCAGGCGTCGGTGTCGAGCACCATGCGTACCGGGGCCGTGGGCAGCGCCGACAGCAGCCGGACCCGCTGTTCCTCACTGGTCCCGCCGTCGTGACGGGCGGTCTGGGTCATGGGGCCACATCCGCCCCAGCGGCCAGCTTCTCGGCCAGCCGCAGCGACCGGTCGGCCAGCGCGGCGATCTCGATGCCGTCGAAACCCTGCACCGCGCTGCTCAGCCGTTCCCCGCCCGCGGCCCGCAGCTCGGCCGGTATGGCCGCGGCGCCGTGCAGCGCACCGAACACGCTGCCCACGGTGGCGGCGTTGGAGTCGGTGTCGAGCCCGGCCGCCACCGACCGCGCGATCGTGGTCACGAAGTCCCCGCCGCCCCAGCGCAGGGCCACCGCGATGATCCCGGCGTTGTTGACCGTGTGCACCCAGTTGTACTGGCCGGTGTGCGCGTCCAGCCAGGCCCGCGCCTGCTCGTAAGACGCACCCTCGCTGGCCAGGGCGGCCACCCCGTCCAGAACCTCCGCCAGCCGTGAGCCGTCCGGCACGCAGGAGCGCCCGGCGGCCAGCGCCTCCGCCGGGTCCCTGGTGACCAGGGCCCCGGCCACCAGGCCCGCCGCCCACAGCTCGCCGTAGATCCCGTTGCCCACGTGCGACAGCCGGGCGTCGGTCAGCGCCAGCCGCGCGGCCCGGCCCGGGTCGCCGGGGTGGGCGTAGCCGAACGCGTCCGCCCGGATCAGCGCGCCGATCCATTCCCGGTACGGGTTGCGCCAGGTCGCGGTGTCCGGCGGCCGCAGCCCGCCGACCAGGTTGCGGTAGGCGACCCGCTCGGCCGTGAACACCTGGGTGAACGGCAGCAGGTTCAGCCACTCGCGGGCCACGTCCTCGGTGGTCATCGCGTCGCCGTAGGTCTCCAGCAGGTGCAGCCCGACCAGCGTCCAGTCCAGGTCGTCGTCCCGCGGCACCGAGCTGAACCGGCCCAGCGACGCTATCGGTGCCGACTGGTGCAGGTGGCTGACCCCGGGCGGCAGTTCGTCCAGCAGCGGCACGAACCCCCGCTGCGGCCAGGCGCCGGCCGCCCGCAGGTAGGTCTCGATCTCGGCCGCGGTCAGGCCCTCGACCGGCTTGCCCATCGTGTTGCCCGCGCACCGGCCCAGCCACGCCCCGTACAGCCGGTCGGCCAGGTCCGCCCGGCTCAGCGCTATCCCCGTCGGCCCAGTCAACGGCCCAGTCAACGGCCGAGGCAGCGGCGCCGGCAGCAGGGCGGGCAGCTCGTCCGCGGCCGGCTCCCGGTACGGCCAGCCCGGGTCCCGTGGCAGGGCGGCCAGCTGGGCCTCGATCTCCGCCAGCCGCGGCCAGGAGCTGACCCGGGCCGCCGCCCGGGCCTGCTCCAGCAGCGGGCCGGCTGGGTAGCCGCTGGTGACCAGCTGTTCCGCCTCGTCCGGCACCAGGTCACGGTCGTCGAGCACGTCATGCACGGAAGGCTCCTTCGCGGCCGCCGGTACCCATTCGCTCAGCATTCTCTCCCGCCAAATTCTCCCCCGCCAACCAGATCAGAGCGCTGCTCTATTTTGAGTCCAGCGCTCTGATAAGCTGACACCATGCCACCACGCCCCACCGCCCGGGAGCGGGTCCGCGCCGAGCTGACCCGCGAGATCACCGACGTCGCCCGGGCCCGGCTGGCCGCCGACGGTGCCGCCGCCCTGTCGCTGCGGGCCGTGGCCCGGGAGCTGGGCATGGTGTCGTCGGCCATCTACCGCTACTTCGCCAGCCGGGACGAGCTGCTGACTGCGCTGATCATCGAGGGTTACGACGCCCTGGGCGCGGCCGTCGAGCAGGCCGACGCCGCCTGCGCCCGGGACGACTACGCCGCCCGCTGGCGGACGGTGGCCGGCGCAGCCCGGGACTGGGCCCTGGCTCATCCGCACGAGTACGCCCTGCTGTACGGCTCACCCGTCCCCGGCTACCAGGCCCCGGCCGACACCATCGCCCCGGCCGCCCGGACGGCGGCGGTGTTCGGCCGCCTGGTCAGCGAGGCCCAGGCGGCCGGCGTGCTGCAGCCGCCGCCCGCCGGCCCGCCGGTCCCGCCCACCCTCACCGGGGATCTGGCCCAGCTCCGGGCCGGGCTCATGCCAGGTGTGGCGGACGAGGTGGTCGCGGCCGCGCTCACCGTCTGGGCCGCCGTCTTCGGCATCATCAGCTTCGAGCTCTTCGGCCAGTTCAACAACGTCATCGCCGACCGCGACGCCTACTTCGGCCGGGCCCTGGCCGACCTGGCCCGCCTCTTCGGCCTGCCCGCCTAAGATCCAGCCGTCGGGTTCCGCCAGTTCACCGTGGGCGCCACGGCCTCGGGCCGGACCCGGTGGGCGTACCGCTTGATGATCTCGAACAGCGACTCGATCAGGGTGTCGGACAGCAGGTGCGGCTCGAGGCCCAGCTCCTCCAGCTTGGTGTGGGTCACGTTGTAGTAGTGGTCGGGCAGCTCGACCCGGGGGTTGTCCAGGTACTCGATCGTCACGTCCTCCGGGGACGCCGCCTGGATGGTCTGGGCCATGTCCTGGACCGACATCCACTCGGTGATCTGGTTGAACACCCGGAACTCGCCCCGATCGGCCGGGTTCTCGCACGCCAGCTGGACACACCGCACGGTGTCCCGGATGTCGATCATGCCCCGGGTCTGGCCGCCGGTCCCGTACACGGTCAGCGGGTGCCCGATGACGGCCTGGATCACGAACCGGTTCAGCACCGTGCCGAACACCGCGTCGTAGTCGAACCGGGTGGCCAGCCGCTCGTCGCGTGCGGTCTGTTCGGTCTGCAGGCCGTAGACCACGCCCTGGTTGAGGTCGGTGGCGCGCAGGTTCCAGACCCGGCACGCGAACTCGATGTTGTGCGAATCGTGCACCTTGGACAGGTGGTAGAACGAGCCCGGCCGCATCGGGTACGGCACCTTGTCCCGGCGTCCCTTGTACTCGACCTCGAGCCAGCCCTCTTCGATGTCGATGTTCGGCGTGCCGTACGCGCCGAGCGTGCCCAGCTTGACCAGGTGGATGTCGGGGTCGGTCTCGGCGATGGCGAACAGCAGGTTGAGGTTGCCGATCACGTTGTTCTGCTGGGTGTAGACCGCGTGCGCCCGGTCGATCATCGAGTACGGGGCCGCCCGCTGCTCGGCGAAGTGCACCACCGCGTCCGGCCGGAATCCGGAAATGATCCGGTACGTGAAGCTCGCGTCGGTCAGGTCGCCTACGTAACAGGTGATCTCCTGGCCGGTGAGCTCTTTCCACACCGCGATCCGGCTCTGCAGCGGCTCGATCGGCACCAGCGACTCGACCCCGAGCTCGTTGTCGTAGGACCGGCGCACAAAGTTGTCCGCCACCGCCACCTGGTGACCCGCCGCGGACAGGTGCAGGGCCGTTGGCCAGCCCAGATACCCGTCTCCGCCCAGCACCAGAATCTTCATCGCCATCCACCTCGGTTTGTCGTGCCGGTCCGGCTTTGTCGTGCTTTCTTCAACGTGCCTTCAGCTTTTTCTCAGCCCATTCGCAGCTGGCATTCGCTGCGTAAGCTGCGGCGACGCGATAGCGTGCTGCTGGTCAGCATTGGGGCTGGCGGGTAATTCGCGTGATTCCCAAGGCGTTTGTGGCCCGCGTCGCCTGACACCTTTTACCTACTCTCCGGGACCTCGCCGACGTTCAAGATCGGCAGTCACGTACCCTAGGAAACTGATGGCACTTGTAACGAGTCGGATCAGCACGGCCTTGTGGCGGAAGGCCCGCAGCAACGTCGGGATCCGCTTCACCCGGTTCACCGTGGTGGCGCTCGCGTCTGTGGCGGCCAGCCAGATCGCGCTGAGCCTGCTGATCGGCCCGGGTCACCAGTCGGCGGGTTTCTCCGGCGGGCTGGCCGCGGTGATCGGCGCCGGCGTGAGTTACGTGCTTAGCCGCTGGGCCTGGGAGCGCAAGGGCCGCCCGGATCTCCTCCGGGAGACGCTGCCGTTCTGGCTCGTGTCGGTCGCGGTGTGGGTCGTGCTGGCGCTGGCCGCGAAGCTCGGCGTCCATATCGCGGCGACCATGAACCTGCACGGCATCAAGCGCATCGCCGTGGTGGACGGCATCTACTTCGCCGCCAACTGCGTGACGTTCCTGCTGCGGTTCCTGCTCTTCCACTACGTCCTCTTCGCCGACCCGCGCTCGCCCCGCCAGCCCGCGGCCCAGCAGGCCGATGCGGCCGATGCCGCCCCCCGGGCCGCCGCCGAGGCGGTCGACCCGGAGCCGCTGGCCGACGTCACGCCTGATCGGCCCTGACTGAGCTAGCACCGACTGCCCGGCGCTTCCGCTCCCGCCACCACGTACCGAACACCACCCGGCTGAACCTGATCCCGTAGAACAGGTTGTTCACCCCCGGGATGTGCAGGTTGTACAGCGGGTTCTGGCCCTTCTTGGACTCACCCACCCGCCGCTTGTGGATCGTGGCCGGCACCTCGGCCACCTTGTAGCCGTGGGTGATCACCGCGATCAGCAGCTCCGACGCCTGGTACTGCGGCTGGGCCAACTGCACCGCCCCGGTGACCTCGGACCGCATGGCCCGCAGCCCGAACGTCGTGTCGGAGATCCGCTGGCCGGTCAGCAGGCTGATCGTGGCCGCGAAGAACCGGACCCCGGCCTGGCGGATCGGGTCCTTGGTCTCTTCGCTGCCCAGCCGCCGCGACCCGGTCACGAAGTCGGCCTGGCCGGCCAGGATCGGCGCCAGCAGCTTCTCGATCTCGGCCGGGTTGTACTGCCCGTCGGCGTCGGTGGTCACGATGTACTCGGCGCCGCCTTCGCGGGCGATCCGGTACCCGAGCCGCAGGGCCGCACCCTGCCCGCGGTTCTCCGGAACGTCGGCCACCAGCGCCCCGGCCGCATCGGCCTCTTTGGCCGTGGCGTCGACGCACCCATCGGCCACCACCACCGTCGCCGTCTTCAGGCCGCACACCTGCTCGGGCAGGTTCTGCACCACCGGGCCGACCGCGCCCTCTTCGTTGTAGGCCGCGATGATCAGCGCGACCGGCGGCAGCTTCCGCACCCGGTCGCCGTACCGCCCGCCCATGGCGGCCAGCGCCGCGTCGTCGATCGCGATGTCGGCCGGGCTGGCGTAGGCGCCCGCCCCGGCCTTCAAATCGGTACCGGCCGCGCTCACTTGGCCCCCTCCGTCACCAGCGTCCGGTTGGGGTCGAAATCCGGCCACACCGTCGCCATGCCTTTTTCCAGGTCGTAGGTGGGGGAGTAGCCCAGGCTGCGGGACACCGAGATATCCAGCTTGACCGCGGGCATCTCACCCTGCTGGATCGGGACGTTCTCGGCCGGGATGTCGATCCCGGTCACCCGGCGCGCCGTCGCCACCATTTCGTTCACCGTCACCGACTGGCCCGAGCCCAGGATGGCCGGGCCACTGTAGGTGCTGCGCCAGGCGGCGAATATCCCGCTGATCACGTCGTCGACCTGGATGACGTCACGGATCATGGACCCGTCGCCCCGCACCTTGACCCCGGTGCCGTCCCGCGCGGCCTTCATCAGCCGGGGGATGAAGCTGTCCTTGTGCTCCATGCCGGGCCCGTACACGTTGGAGAAGCGGAGGCAGACCCCGCGCACGCCGTACGCGGCCGAGTAGCTGCTGATCAGCATCTCGGACGCGGCCTTGGTCGCGCCGTAGGGCGTGAGCGGCCGCAGCGGGGCCTGCTCGGTGATCAGGGTCTGGCCCACGTTGCCGACCACCGCGTTGGTGGACGCGAACAGGAAGGTGCGGACCCCGCGCTGCCGGGCCAGTTCCAGCAGGCCCGCGGTCAGCGCCACGTTGTTCCGGTAGTAAGCCTCGGGGTCCTGCAGCGACTCCAGCACCGACGTGCGCGCGGCCAGGTGGATGATCGTGTCTGTCCCGGGCGCCACCGCCTGGTCCGCGACGCTGGGCTCCACCAAGTCGCCGGTCACCACGCGAACCGAGTCGTCGCCGGTGTAGGTCTTCAGGTCCGCCACGGTCACCTCGGCGCCCTCGGCGAGCAGCGCCGCGACCACGCGGCGGCCGATGAAGCCCGCCCCCCCGGTCACCAGTACGCGGGAGGGAAGATCGTTCCCCATCCAAGCTCCATTTCGGGATTGTTCAGCGAACGTTTGTTTTTCAGCGTTGTAAACGCACGCACGCTATCGGCCCAAGCTGAGCGTTAGCTGCACGCGAATCGGGACGCTTACCGCAAAGCGCGTGGAACGACGACGCCGGCGCCACGATGTGCCTGGTCAGTGTACCGAGGCCGCACCCGCGCCCGGCAGGGCTCGGCAAATGTGGCATGCTGGGCGGTGGCGGTGAGCGGAGGAACTCCGGTGTAAATCCGGGGCTGTCGCGCAACTGTAACCGGTGAGCAACCCTTCGGTTAGGCCACGGCCGCATTGCGGCGGGAAGGCGAAGGCAAGCACTGATCCGGGAGCCAGGAGACTCCGGCCGCCGGTCACTCCTACGGGCGCGCACACCCGGAAAGGCCAGTGCTAACTTGACCGCCGATGCCAGCCAGCAACGCACCACGCACGCCCCGATCTACCCGTTCGCGGCCATCGTCGGCATGGCCGACCTGAAGCTGGCCCTGCTGCTCAACGCGGTCTCGCCCGCCATCGGCGGGGTGCTGGTCCGGGGCGAGAAGGGCACCGCGAAGTCGACCGTGGTCCGCGGGCTCGGTGCCCTGCTGCCCCCGGTCCGGGTGGTCGCGGGCTGCCGGTTCTCCTGCGACCCGGCCGCGCCCGACCCGGACTGCCCGGACGGCCCGCACCCGCCCGGCGCGCCCGAGCTGTCCCGCCCGGCCACCCTGGCCGAGCTGCCGGTCGGGGCGACCGAGGATCGGCTGGCCGGTTCGCTCGACCTCGAACGGGCGCTGTCCGAGGGCGTCACCGCGTACGAGCCGGGCGTGCTGGCCGCCGCGCACCGTGGCCTGCTCTACGTGGACGAGGTGAACCTGCTGCACGACCACCTGGTCGACCTGCTGCTGGACGCGGCCGCGCTCGGGATCAGCTACGTGGAGCGGGAGGGCATCTCGATCCGGCACGCCGCCCGGTTCCTGCTCGTCGGCACCATGAACCCGGAAGAGGGCGAGCTGCGCCCGCAGCTGCTGGACCGGTTCGGGCTGACCGTGGAGGTGGCGGCCAGCCGGGACCCGGACGAGCGAGCCGAGGTGGTGCGCCGCCGCCTGGCCTTCGAGGCGGATCCGGCCGGGTTCGCCGCCCGGTTCGAGCCCGACTCCGAGGCCGTGGCCCAGGCCGTGGCCGCGGCCCGGGCCCGGCTGCCCCAGGTCGTGCTGCCGGACGCCGCGCTGCGTCAGATCTGCGCGGTGTGCGGCCGGTTCGGCGTCGACGGGATGCGCGCGGACCTGGTCACAGCCCGGGCCGCGATCGCGCTGGCCGCCTGGCACGGCCGGGACGAGGTCACCGAGGACGACATCCGCCAGGCCGCCCGGCTGGCCCTGCCGCACCGCCGCCGCCGCGACCCGTTCGACGCGCCCGGCCTGGACGCCCAGGAGCTCGAAGACGCCCTGAACGAGCCACCGCCGGACCAGCCCGAGCCCCCCGACCAGCCGCCCGATCAGCCCGAGCCCCCCGATCAGCCCGGCGGTGGCCCGCCGCCGGAGTCAGGGCACGGTCCTGCTCAGCCGCCCGCCGGTGACCAGCCTGCCGGCCGCGATCCAGCCTCTGGTTCTGATAATTCAACAGGATCCCAGCCCGCTGGGTCGTCCGCCCGGCCGGACGATCCCGCGCCGGCCACGCCGCCGTTCCGCGCCCGCCTGCTCACGGTTCCGGGGATGGGTGCCGGGGCCCTGGGCCGCCGCTCCGCCGCCTACACACCGACCGGCCGGACCGTAGGCGCCCGCCCGCCGGTCGGCCGGGTCACCTCGGTCCACCTCCCCGCCACCGTGCGCGCCGCCGCACCCGCCCAGCTGGCTCGCCGCCGCCGGGCTGGTCAGGATGGGCCCAAGCTCATCCTGACCGGCGGCGACCTGCGCGAGGCGGTCCACGTCGGCCGCGAAGGCAACCTGGTCCTGTTCGCCGTGGACGCGAGCGGCTCGATGGCCGCCCGGCAGCGGATGCGGGCGGCCAAGGGCGCGGTGCTGTCCCTGCTGCTCGACGCCTACCAGCGCCGGGACAAGGTCGGGCTGGTCACCTTCCGCGGTGACCGCGCCGACCTGGTGCTCCCGCCCACCTCCTCGGTCGAGGCGGGCGCGCGGCGGCTGCAGACGCTGGCCACCGGCGGCCGCACCCCGCTGGCCGCGGGCCTGGCCAAGGCGGCCGCCGTGCTGGCGGCCGAAAAGCTCCGCGACCCCGCCCGGCGCCCGCTGCTGGTCGTGGTGACCGACGGCCGCGCCACCCAGGGCACCGACTCCGACCTGGCCCGCGCCGTCGCCCGGCTGGCCGGGACCGCGGCCGTGGTCGTGGACTGCGAGACCGGCCTGGTCCGGCTGGGCCTGGCCGCGGCGCTGGCCGCCCGGCTCGGCGCCGCCCTGGTCGGCCTGGACGAACTGCCCGCCACCGGGGGTGGCGGCCCGCTGGCCGGGGTGGTCCGGGCCGCACGCGGACGGGCCGCCTGATGCCCCAGGGACAGCCGGAACACGTCCCCGACGACGGGCTCACCACCCGCGAACGGCGTACCCGCGCGCTGGTCGTGGTGCACACCGGGACCGGCAAGGGCAAGTCCACCGCCGCGTTCGGGCTGGCCTTGCGGGCCTGGAACCAGGGCTGGCCGATCGGGGTGTTCCAGTTCGTGAAGTCGGCCAAGTGGCGGGTCGGGGAGGAGAACGCGCTCCGCACGCTGGGCGCCAGCGGCCAGGGCGGCACGGTGGCCTGGCACAAGATGGGGGAGGGCTGGTCCTGGATCCAGCGCCACCCTGAGGACCACGCCGCCCAGGCCGCCGAGGGCTGGGCCCAGATCACCCGGGACCTGGCCGCCGAGACCTACCGCTTCTACGTCCTGGACGAGTTCACCTACCCGATCAAGTGGGGCTGGGTCGACGTGCAGGAGGTGATCTCGGTGCTGCAGGCGCGCCCGGGCCGTCAGCACGTGGTCATCACCGGCCGCGACGCCCACCCCGACCTGGTCGAATACGCGGACCTGGTCACCGATATGACCAAGGTGAAACACCCGATGGATCGCGGTCAGAAGGGCCAGAAGGGCATCGAATGGTAGCCGCGCCCCGGCTGGTCATCGCGGCTCCGTCCTCGGGCAGCGGCAAGACCACGGTCGCCTGCGGGCTGATGGCGGCCCTGCGGGCCACCGGCCTGGTCGTGTCCGGCCACAAGGTGGGCCCCGACTACATCGACCCGGGCTACCACTCGCTGGCCACCGGCCGCCCGGCCCGCAACCTGGACCCGGCCCTGTGCGGCGCCCGCCGTATCGCGCCGCTGTTCCTGCACGGCGCCCAGGAGCGCGGACGTGGCCGTCATCGAGGGCGTGATGGGCCTGTTCGACGGGACCGCCGCGCCCTCGGGTGAAGGAGCAGGCGACCCGGGCTATAGCTCGACGGCACACGTGGCCAAGCTGCTGGGCGCCCCCGTGGTCCTGGTCATCGACGCGTCGGCCGCCGGCCGCTCGGTGGCCGCCGTGGCCACCGGGTTCGACCGCTTCGACTCCGGCACCACCGTGGCCGGCGTCATCCTCAACCAGGTCGGCTCCGACCGGCACGAACAGCTCCTGCGGGACGCCCTGGCCGCCGCGGGCTTCCCGGTCTTCGGCGCCATCCGGCGTTCGGACGAGGTCAGCGCGCCGTCCCGCCATCTGGGCCTGATCCCGGTGGCGGAACGCTCGGCCGACGCCACCGAGGCCACGGCCCGCCTCGGAGCCCTGATCGCCGCCTCCTGCGACCTGCCCGCCCTGCTGGCCCTGGCCCGCAGCGCGCCCGACCTGCCCGGCCCGGCCTGGGCTCCGCCCGAGCTCCCTCACTCGGGCGGGCGCCCGGTCGTAGCCGTGGCCGGCGGCGCCGCCTTCACCTTCAGCTACACCGAGCACAGCGAGCTCCTGGCCGCGGCCGGCCTGGACGTGGTTCCCTTCGACCCCCTGCGCGACGAGGCCCTTCCTCCCGGCACGGCCGGCCTGGTCCTGGGCGGCGGCTTCCCGGAAATGCACGCCAGTGCCCTGTCCGCCAACGAGCCCCTCCGCCACGCCGTCGCGGCCGCCGCCGCCCGCGGCATCCCGGTCGCCGCCGAGTGCGCCGGCCTCCTCTACCTGTCCCGCACCCTGGACGGCGCCCCCATGTGCGCCGTCCTCCCCATCGACGCCACCATGACGGCCCGCCTCACCCTGGCCTACCGCGAGCCCGTCGCCGCGACCGACTCCATCCTGGCCCAGGCCGGCGACGTAGTCCGCGCCCACGAGTTCCACCGCACCGAGACCGACCCGCGCTCTCCCGCCGGTCTGCCTCACCACCCCCCAGCCTGGCCACCTCCACGCCTCCACCCAGGCCGCCAAGAGGGCCACGTCACCAGGAACGTGCACGCGTCCTACCTGCACATCCACTGGGCGGGCTACCCGCAGTGCGCGGCCCGCTTCGCCGCCGCCTGCCACGCCGCGGCCAGCCAGGGAGCCCCGGTATGACCACCCTGGTCGGGGTGGGCGTGGGCCCCGGTGACCCGGAACTGGTCACGGTCAAGGCCGTCCGGGTGCTGCGCGAGGCCGACGTCGTCTTCGTCCCGGTCATGGCCGGCCCGGGCACCGCCGGCCCCGGCCGGGCCGAGACCACGATCCGCGCCCACATCCCGGGGGACCGGATCCGCCCGGTCCCGTTCGCCCTCAACGACACCGGTGGCGTCACCGAACGACGCGCCGCCGCCTGGCAGGCCGCCGCGGCCGAAGTAGCCCGCGCGTTCACGGCGGGCGCCCGCACCGTGGCCTTCGGCACGATCGGCGACCCCAACCTGTACTCCACGTTCAGCTATCTGGCCCAGACCGTCCGCGGCCTGGTCCCCGGCCTGACCATCGAGACCGTGCCCGGCATCACCGCCATGCAGGACCTCGCGGCCCGATCCGCCACGGTCCTGGCCGAAGGCGACGAGCCGCTCACCCTGCTCCCGCTCACCGCCGGGACGCAGGCCTTCCGCGACGCCCTGACCCGCCCCGGCACCGTCGTCGGCTACAAGCTCGGCGCCGCCGCAGGCCCCACCCCGGCCGAGGTCACCAGGCTGCTGGCCACCCTCGGCCGCCTGGACGGCGCCGTAGTCGGCGCCCGCCAAGGCCTTCCCGGCCAGGACATCCGCCCCGCCGCCGACCTGCCCAGCCTGGCCGCGGTCCCCTACCTGTCCACCCTTATCGTTCCCGCCCCCCGCACTACCCCCGGCTCCAGCCTCAACCGCGTCCAGCCCGCCAGTGCGATCCCACCCACCACGGACACCTTCCCAGTCCCGCCAAGCTCCCCAGCCCCACCAGCCCCAGGCGTCACGGAGGACTCATGAGCACCGGCAGAGTCGCCTTCATCGGCGCCGGCCCCGGCGCCCCGGACTTGATCACCTTGCGCGGCGCCGCCGCCATCGCCGCGGCCGACGTGGTGATCTGGGCCTCCAGCCTGGTCCACCCGGGTGTGCTGGAACACGCGCGCGACGGCGCCGAGGTCATCGATTCGGCCGAGCTGCCCATGGAGGGCGTCCTTCCGTATTACCAGCGGGCGGCGGCCGAGGGCCTGACCGTGGCCCGGGTGCACTCCGGCGACCCGGCGCTGTGGGGCGCGATCCAGGAGCAGCTCGACCGCTGCGCCGAGCTCGGCCTGGCCACCGAGATCGTGCCCGGCGTGTCCAGCTTCACCGCGGTCGCCGCCGCCATCGGCCGGGAGCTGACCATCCCCGAGGTGGCGCAGTCGGTCATCTTGACCCGCCTCGGCGGCGGCAAGACGCCGATGCCGCCGGGGGAGCAGGTGGCCGGCTTTGCCCAGCACGGCACCACGATGGCGCTGTTCCTGTCGGCCGCCCGGTCCGGCCAGTTGCAGGACGAACTGCTCTGCGGTGGCTACCCGCCGGACACCCCGTGCGTGGTCGCCTACCAGGTGACCTGGCCCGACGAGCTGATCGTGCGCTGCGAGCTGGGCGAGCTGGCCGCCACCATGAAGTCCCGCAAGCTGTGGAAGCACACCCTGGTCCTGGTCGGCCCGGGCCTGGCCGCCGGCGGCACCCGGTCACACCTGTACCACCCCGGGCACTTCCACGGCTTCCGCCGGGCCGAGGCCGGCGCCCGCCGCGCCCTGCGGGCCCACGACCAGGACCAGGCGTGACCACCAACGTGGCCAGCACCGCCACGGTGACCGTGATCGGCTGCGACGGGCACCCGCTGCCGCCCGCCGCCGCGCAGGCCCTGGCGGCCGCGTCCGCCGTGGCCGGTGCCCGCCGCCACCTGGCCGCCGTCCCGCTGCCCCCCGAGGCGGACCGCATCCCGCTCCGCCGCCTCGATCCCGCGCTGGACGCCATCTGCGCCCACCCCGGCCCGGTCGCCGTGCTGGCCTCGGGCGACCCCGGGTTCTTCGGCATCGTCCGCGCCCTGCGCGCCCGCGGCGTCGCGCCCGCCGTCGTGCCGGCCGTGTCCTCGGTCGCGCTGGCCTTCGCCCGCCTCGGCCTGGACTGGGACGACGCCCTGGTCCTGTCCGCCCACGGCCGCGACGCGGGCCCGGTCACCGCCGCCGCCCTGGCCCACCCCAAGGCGGCCATCCTGACCGGGCCGCCCGAGGCCGCTACCGGCGCCCTCCGCGCTGCCCTACGGAACGCCGGCCGCACCATCTACGTCGCCGAACGCCTAGGCGCCCCAGACGAGCGAGTCCGCGACCTAACCCACGACCCCGCCGCCGAGGTCACCGACCCTCACGTCCTCATCTCCCTGGCCGCATCCCCCGCCGCCATCACTGACGCCGCATCCCCCGCCAACCCGGCCACCCCGGCCAACCCGGCCACCCCCGCCGACCCGGCCACCCCCGCCACCCCCGCCGACCCCGAAAGTCACAAGAGCCCCACCAGCCCCACCGCCCCCCGCTGGCTCGCGGGCCACACCGGCGCGCCCGCGGCCTGGGCCCTACCCGAGGCCGCGTTCGAGCACCGGAACTCGATGATCACCAAATCCGAGGTCCGGGCGCTGGCGCTGGCCCGGCTCGGGCCCGGCCCGGGCCGGACGATCTGGGACGTCGGCGCGGGGTCGGGGTCGGTCGCGATCGAGTGTGCCCGCTTCGGCGCCTGGGCCGTCGCGGTCGAGGCCGACCCGGCCCAGTGTGACCGCATCCGCCGCAACGCCGCCCAGCACGGCGTGCTGCTTCAGGTCGTGGCCGGCCGCGCCCCCGCCGCCCTGGACGGCCTGCCCGCCCCGGACGCGATCTTCGCCGGCGGTGGCGACGACGAGGTGCTGCGGGCCGCGGTGCAGGCCGGGGCCCCGGCTCGGGTCGTGGTCGCGCTGGCCTCGGTGGACCGCGTCCGCCCGGTCAGCGACCTGCTCACCGGCCTCGGCTACACCACCGAAGGCACCCAGCTGCAAGCGTCCCGGCTGGCCCCGCTGCCCGGCGGTTCGCTCCGGCTGGCCGCCCTCAACCCCGTCTTCGTCCTCTGGGCCGACCGCGCTGCGCCCCAGAACCCGGGAGCCTCGCCGTGATCGGCCTGGTCGCCGTCACCGCCGCGGGCCGGGCCGCCGCCGCCCGGCTGGCCGCGGCCTGGCCCGGTGAGACCAGGCCCTACGACGGCCCGGCCGCCACCGCCCTGCCCGAGGCGTTCGGTGCGGCTGACACCGTGGTCGTGTTCCTCGCCGTCGGGGCCACCGTGCGCCTGCTCGCCCCGCTCCTGCGCGACAAGCACCGTGACCCCGGGGTGGTCTGCGTGGACGAGGCCCTGCGCTTCGCGGTGCCGGTGGCGGGAGCGCACGCGGGCGGGGGCAACGACCTGGCCCGCCGGGTCGCCGCGGTGCTCGGTGCCGAGCCGGTGATCACCACGGCCAGCGACGCGGCCGGCGTGGTGGCCCTGGACGGGTTCGGCGCCGACCTGGGCTTCGTGGTCGAGCCGGGCAGCGACCTGGCCGCGGTGGGCACCGCGGTCTTGTCCGGCCTGCGGGTCACGCTCAGCACCGACACCACCTGGCCGCTGCCGCCGCTGCCGTCCGCCGTCGTCGCCGGCCAGCCCGAGCCCGCTGTGCCCGCGATCATCGTGACCGACCGCGCCAGGCTGGAACACGACGCGCCCACGGTGGTCTACCGTCCGCCATCACTGGTGATCGGCCTCGGGTCGAGCCGCGGCGTCCCGCCAGAAGAGATCGATGCCCTCATCGACCAGACGCTGAGCGCCGCGAACCTGTCCCCGCGCTCGGTATGTGCCGCCGCCACGGTCGACCTCAAGCAAAACGAGCCCGGCTTGGTCGCCGCGGTCGCCAAACGCGGCTGGCCCCTGGTCACGTTCCCGGCGACGGCTTTGGCCGAAGTTCCTGTCCCGAACCCCAGCGACGCAGTTCGCGCTGCCGTCGGCACCCCGAGCGTGGCCGAGGCCGCCGCCCTCCTCGCCGCCCGCGACCCAAACCCCGCCGACCCGAACCCCGGCATTCACTCCAGCCCCACCGCCCCCGCCACCCTCGTCGTCCCCAAGCAGACCAGCCCGCACGCCACCGTGGCCGTCGCCCGCCGCACCCCCCGGGGCCGCCTGGCCATCGTCGGCATCGGCCCGGGAGCCCGCGACCTGCTCACCCCCCGCGCCACGGCCGAACTGCGCCGGGCCCGCATCGTCGTCGGCCTCGATCAGTACCTGAACCAGGTCGCCGACCTGCTCCGTCCCGGCACCGTCCTGCGTTCCAGCGGCCTCGGCCAGGAACAGGAGCGGGCCGCCGCCGCGGTCGCGGACGCGGCGGCGGGCCACGCGGTGGCCCTCATCGGCTCGGGCGACGCCGGGATCTACGCCATGGGCAGCCCCGCCCTGGAGTCGGCCGACGCGACGATCGACGTCGTCGGCGTCCCCGGCGTGACCGCGGCCCTGGCCGCCGCGGCCGCGCTCGGCGCACCACTCGGCCATGACCACGCCATGATCTCCCTGTCCGACCTGCACACCCCGTGGGAGGTCATCGAACGCCGGGTGAGCGCGGCGGCCGACGCCGATCTGGTCGTGTGTTTCTACAACCCGGCCAGCCGGGAACGGGACTGGCAGCTCCGCAAGGCCCTGGCCATCCTGGCCACTCAGCGGCCGCCGGGCACACCGGTGGGCTGGGTCCGTGACGCGACCCGACCGGACCAGAGCACGGGGCTGGCCACGCTGGCCACTTTCGACCCAGCCGTGATCGACATGCGCACCATGGTCATCGTCGGCTCGTCGCGCACCGGGCTGTTCGCGGGGCGGATGGTCACCCCTCGCGAATACCGTTGGGGTACTACCCGGGAGGAAACGTGATCGAATTCGAGAGCTCGTCCCCCGAACGGGACCCCAGCGAGCCGCACCCGATCGAGGCCGAGTCCTACCGGATCCTGCGGTCCCGGGTCGACCTGAGCTACCTGCCCCCGCTGACCCGCGCGGTCACCGAGCGGGTCATCCACGCCAGCGCCGACTTCGACTACGTCACCGACCTGGTCGCCGACGAGGCCGCGCTGGCCTCCGGGGTGGCGGCCATCCGCCGCGGCGCGCCGGTCGTCGCCGACGTGGCCATGGTGGCCTCCGGCATCACCAGCTACCCGGTGATCTGCAAGATCGGCGAGGGGCTGGCTACCCGGCTGGCCCGCACGGTGGGGCTCACCGTGTCCGCCGCCGCGGCCCGGCTGGCGTTCGGCGAGGCCGGCCCGGGCGCGGTCTGGGTCATCGGCTGTGCCCCGACCGCGCTGGGCGAGATCCTGCAGCGGGAGGTGTCCCCGGCTCTGATCATCGGCCTGCCGGTGGGCTTCGTCGGGGCGACCGAGGCCAAGGAGGCCCTGCGGGACAGCGGCCTGCCCGCGCTCAGCAACCAGTCTGAGAAGGGTGGCTCGGCGGTGGCGGCGGCCGCGTTCAACGCGCTGCTACGGGTGGCCCGCGACCAGGACCTCGAGGGCCGTGGCGCGGGCCGGCGCGCGGAAGGCCGCCATTGAACCCGGCCCTGCTCATCGCCGGGCACGGCACCCGCGACGCCGCCGGGGTGGCGGCCTTCGCTGCGCTGACCGAGCGCGTGGCCCGGCTCAACGCCGACCGGATGCCGGTGGCGGGCGGGTTCATCGAACTGTCCGAACCGCCGCTCAAGGACGCCGTCACCGACCTGGCCGCTCGCGGGCACCGCGACCTGGTGGCGGTGCCGCTGATGCTGTCCGCGGCCGGGCACTCCAAGGGCGACGTGCCCGCGGCGCTGGCCCGCGAGACGGCCCGGCACCCCGGCCTCAGCGTCCGGTACGGGCGCCCGCTCGGCCCGCACCCGGTGCTCCTCAACCTGATGGCGGCGCGGATCGACGCGGTCACGGCCGGGCTGCCCGAGCCGCCTGCGGTGCTGCTGGCCGGGCGGGGCACCAGCGACCCGGACGGTAACGCCGACGTGGTCAAGGTGGCCCGGCTGCTGTGGGAGGGCCGGGGGTATGAGTTCGCCGAGACGGCGTTCATCTCGCTGGCCCGGCCCAGCGTGCCCGAGGGCCTGGAGCGCTGCCGCCGCCTCGGTGCCCGCAGCATCGTGGTGGCCCGGTACTTCCTGTTCCCCGGTGTCCTGCCGGATCGGGTGACCGAGCAGGCGGCCGAGTTCGCCGCCGCCCATCCCGGCCTGGACGTCCGCGTCACCGACGTGCTCGGGGACTGCGACGAGATCGCCGGGCTGGTGGCCGAGCGCTACCGCGAGGCGCTGGAGGGCGACATCCGGATGAACTGCGACCTGTGTGTGTACCGGACTGCGCTGCCCGGCTTCGCGCACCGCGTCGGCCTCCCGCAGCAGCCGCACGATCATCCGCATGATCACGTGCACCTCAATGGCGCCTGACCAGCCCGACCGGCCCGATGGGCCTGACCTGGACTTTCACGGCGACGGTGAGCTGGCCGACGGTCTGGTCGACCTGGCTGTAAACGTCCGCCCCAGTACCCCGCCACCCTGGCTGCGGGCGGTCATCCGCGCCGCCACCGACGACATCGCCGCCTACCCCGACCCGGCCGCCGCCACCGAGGCCGTCGCCCGCCGGCACGGCCGCCCGTCGCCCGAGGTGCTGGTCACCGCGGGTGCGGCCGAGGCGTTCACGCTGATCGCCCGGGCCTTCCGGCCCCGCCGCGCCGTGGTCGTCCACCCCCAGTTCACCGAGCCGGAAGCGGCGCTGCGGGCCGCCGGTCATCGCGTCGAACGGGCCATCCTCCCGCCGCCCTTCCAGCTCGACCCGGGGACCATCCCGGAAGAATCTGATCTCGTCATCGTGGGCAACCCCACCAACCCGACCTCGGTTCTGCACCCGGCGGACACGCTCCGGGCCCTGGCCCGCCCCGCCCGGACGCTGGTCGTGGACGAAGCGTTCGCCGACTGCGTGCCCGGCGAGCCGGAGAGCCTGGCCGCGGCCCGCGACGTGCCCGGCCTGATCGTGGTGCGCAGCCTGACCAAGACCTGGGGCCTGGCCGGCCTGCGCGCCGGTTATCTCCTGGCCGCCCCGCCTGACGTGCAGACCCTGGCCCGCCCCCGCCCGCCGTGGGCCGTGTCCGGCCCCGCCCTGGCCGCCGTCATAGCCTGCTGCACCCCCCGGGCCACCGCCGAAGCGAGCCGCTGGGCGGCGGAACTGGCCCAGGAAAGAGCGCACCTCATACGCCGACTATCGGAACTCCCGGGCGTCGCGGTCACTCCAGGTGCCTGTGCCTCTTTTATTTTGATTAAAATAGGACCTTCTCTCCCCGAGGCAGCTCGCAGCGCCGAAGCAGACTCTGGCCCGGTCCGGCCGCCCGGCGTCGCCGCTGCCTCCGGCCCAACTGTCCGCGAGCGCCTGAGGCAGGCCGGCTTCGCGGTCCGCCGGGGCGACACGTTCCCGGGCCTCGGCCCCGGCTGGCTCCGCATCGCGGTCCGCGACCGTGCCACCAACGACCGGTTCGTGGCCGCCCTGGCCCGCGTGCTCGATGCCATCAGCAAGGAGACCCCATGAGCCCCTCCCACGGCGATCAGCCCGAGCGTGCGCTCCCGTACCCCGACGACCAGCGCGCCGCCGTCTACCGGGTCATCGCCGAGCGCCGCGACGTGCGCCAGGGCTTCCTGCCGGACCCGGTACCGGACGACGTGCTGGCCCGGCTGCTGGCCGCCGCCCACCAGGCCCCGTCGGTGGGCTTCTCCCAGCCCTGGGACTTCATCGTCGTCACCGACCGGGCCCAGCGCGAACGCGTCGCCGCGCTGGCCCGCCGCAACCGGGACCAGTACGCGGCCGGGCTGCCCGCCGCCCGGGCCCGGGCCTTCGGTGCCCTGAAGGTCGAGTCGATCCTCGACACCCCGGTCAACCTCGCCGTCACCTGCGACCCGACTCGGGGCGGCCGGCACACGCTGGGACGCCACAGCCAGCCGGAGACGGCCGGGTTCTCCAGCGTGCTGGCCATCTCCAACCTCTGGCTGGCGGCCCGGGCCGAAGGCCTCGGCATCGGCTGGGTCAGCTTCTTCGGCCCGCGCGACCTGGCCGCCGAGCTGGGGCTGCCCGCGCACCTGGAGGTCGTGGCCTACCTGTGCCTGGGCTACGTGCGCGAGTTCGGGTCCGAACCGGAGCTCGCCGCCACCGGCTGGGCCCGGCGCCGCCCGGTGTCCTGGGCCGTGCACACGGGGGAGTTCGGCCGCCGCGGGCTGCCGGGCAGCGGGCCGGTGCGCCTGATGGACGAGGTGGTGGCCGCGATCGGCCCGCTGGATGACGAGGCCATGGCCGCGGCCCGGGAACGCCAGGACCGGATGACCAAGCCGCGCGGCTCGCTCGGCGTGCTGGAGGATGTCTCGGTCCGGCTGGCCGGCCTGGCCGGGCAGTGCCCGCCGCCGCTGCCCGAGCCGGCCGCGGTGGCGATCTTCGCCGGCGACCACGGGGTGCACGCCCAGGGCGTCAGTCCCTGGCCGCAGGAGGTGACGGCCCAGATGGTGGCCAACTTCCTGGCCGGGGGAGCGGTGGTC
Organism: uncultured Actinomycetes bacterium; assembly: GCA_963833835.1. Classification (GTDB taxonomy): domain Bacteria; phylum Actinomycetota; class Actinomycetes; order Streptosporangiales; family Streptosporangiaceae; genus Bog-532. The sequence goes on along the minus strand of CAWHZI010000015.1, from coordinate 255,247 downwards.
AACAGCTTCGCGGCCCAGGCTGGGGCCGAAGTCGTGGTGGTCGACGCCGGGGTCGCGGCCGACCTGGATCCCGCGCCGGGCCTGCTGCCCCGCAAGGTGGGCCGGGGCACCGCCGACTTCACTGAGGGCCCGGCCATGACCCGTGAGCAGGCCCACCAGGCGCTGGAGACTGGCATCGACGTGGCCCGCGACCTGGTCGCGGCGGGCAACCGGTGCCTGGTCACCGGGGACATGGGTATCGCCAACACCACCGCCTCGGCCGCCCTGATCTGCGCCTTCACCGGCCTCGACCCCACCATGGTCACCGGTGCCGGGGCCGGCGCAGACGCCGACGGGCAGGCCAGGAAGGTGGCCGCCATCCGGCAGGGGCTGGCCCGGCATCAGCCCGACCCGGCCGATCCGGTCGGCGTGCTGGCCGCGTTCGGCGGCTTCGAGCACGCCGCGCTGGCCGGGTTCATCCTGGCCGCCGCGGCCCTGCGGGTGCCGGTCATCCTGGACGGGGTAATCGCCGGTGCGGCCGCGCTGGCCGCGGTCGCGGTCGCGCCGGACGCGGTGGGCGCGTGCCTGGCGGGCCATCGCAGTACCGAGCCCGGCCATGCCGCTACGCTTGGTCACTTGAGGCTGCGGCCACTGGTGGACCTCGATCTGCGGCTGGGTGAGGGCACCGGGGCCGTGCTGGCGTTGCCCCTCGTCCAGAGCGCGGCGCGGGCCCTGCGTGACGTGGCGACGTTCGACTCGGCCGGCGTCAGCGACAAATCGTAACCATCAAGGAGCGGGACAGGTGCTGACCGGGAGCCATAACGATGGCTGACGGCCGTCCGTACCTGCTGGGGCTGCGGCTGGCCGGCCGGCGCGTGCTGGTGGCCGGCGGCGGCGCCGTGGCCGGGCGGCGGGTACCCGCCCTGCTCGACGCGGGCGCCGCCGTGTTCCTGGTCTCGCCCGAGGTCACCGGCTCGCTGGAGGACCTGGCTCAGTCCGGCCGGATCCAGTGGGCCCGCCGGCCGTTCCAGCCCGGGGACACGGGCGGCGCCTGGCTGGTCTGCGCCTGCACCAATGACCCGGCCGCCAACGAGGCCATCGTGGCCGAAGCCGAGCAGCACCGGATCTGGTCCATCCGGGCCGACGACGCCCAGCGCTCGCCGGTGTGGACTCCGGCCTCCGGGCTGGCCGGTGACGTCCAGGTCGGCGTGCTCAGCGGCGACCCGAGGCACAGCGCCGGCCTGCGCGACGCGATCGTGACCGGCCTGCGGTCCGGCACCGTAGGCGCCCGGCGCGGCCGTCAGCACCGGTCCGGCGTGGCCCTGGTCGGCGGCGGCCCGGGCGACCCCGGCCTGATCACCGTGCGCGGCCGCCAGCTGCTGGCCGAGGCCGACGTGGTGGTCACCGACCGGCTCGCCCCGCGCTCGGTACTCGACGAGCTGCCCCCCGACGTCGAGATCGTCGACGTGGCCAAGATCCCCTACGGCCGCTCGGTGGCCCAAGAACACATCAACGCGGCCCTGATCACCCGCGCCCAGGCCGGGAAGTTCGTGGTCCGGCTCAAGGGCGGCGACCCGTACGTGTTCGGCCGCGGCGCCGAAGAGGTCATCGCCTGCCTGCAGGCCGGCGTCCCGGTCACCGTGGTCCCCGGCATCACCAGCGCCGTCGCCGTCCCGGCCGCGGCCAACGTGCCCGTCACCCACCGTGGTGTCGCCCAGGAGTTCAGCGTGGTCTCGGTGCACGTGCCACCGGGCGACCCGCGGTCCACCGTCGACTGGCCCGCGCTGGCCGCCATGCAGGGCACATTGATCCTGCTCATGGCGGTGGAACGGCTCGCCGCGGTGGCCGAGACCCTGATCCATCATGGCCGTTCCGCCCAGACACCCGTTTCGGTGATCGCGGACGGTACTCTGCCTACTCAGCGCACAATTGTGGCAACGCTGGACACCCTCGCGGCCAGCGTGGCCGAAGATGGGATCCGGCCGCCGGCCGTAGTGGTGATAGGGGAGGTCGTGAACGTCGCAGCCGAGATAGCCGAGCTCGTGCAGCGCATGCCCGCCACGACCGGGACGAGCCTGGCGTGAAACCCCCATCCGCCCCGCACGAGTCGCCCGCGCCCGCCCCGGACCAGCCCGTCGCGGTCCAGGATCCCCCCGAGCCAGCCGAGGACTCACCGGCCGAGCCGCACATCCGGCTGAACGCCCAGGCCCTCGAGGGCGCCCTGGTCAACCTGCGCCAGCGCATCGCCGCGGTGCCGCTGCTGTTCGACACCCCAGACCTGCCCGAGGTCAAGGCGGAACGGGTCAAGCTGCTCAGCCAGATCGAGGACTACCTGCTGCCTCGGCTGCGCCGCTCCAACGCCCCGATCCTGGTCGCCGTGGTCGGCTCCACCGGCGCCGGCAAGTCGACGCTGGTCAACAGCATCGTCGGCCAGCCGGTCAGCGCGACCGGGGTACGCCGCCCGACGACCAACAGCCCGGTGCTCGCCTGCCACCCGGAGGACGCCGACTGGTTCGCGGAGAACAACTTCCTCCCCAGCCTGCCCCGGGTCCGCCAGGAGGGCCTGGCCCGGCCGGGACGCGACGGGCTGCTGGTGCTGGCGTCCAGCGAGGCCATGCCCAAAGGGTTCGCGCTGCTCGACACCCCGGATATCGACTCCGTGGTCCAGGCCCACCACGAATTCGCCTACCAGTTCCTGGACGCCTCCGACCTGTGGCTGTTCGTCACCTCGGCCAGCCGCTACGCCGACGCGCCGGTCTGGCAGGTGCTGCAGCACGCCCGGGACCGGGGCGCCTCGCTCGGCATCGTGCTGTCCCGGGTCCCGTCCGGAGCCCGGGCCGAGCTGGTCGGGCACTTCACCGCGATGCTGGACGCCAACGCCATCGACTCGGCCGACCGGTTCGTGATCCCGGAGACCCGGGTGGCCGGGGGCATGCTGCCGCCGGAGGCGTTCGAGCAGATCCGCGCCTTCCTGACCGACACCAGCCGCCGCGAGGAACGCCGGGTCGCGGTGCTGACGCAGACCATGGCCGGGGTGATGGACACGTTCCGCACCCGGGTCCCGGCGCTGGCCGCGGCGGCCGAAGGCCAGCTGGCCGTCCGCACCCGGCTGCGCAACCAGGCCGACGGCCCGTACCAGGCCGCGCTCGGCACGGTGGAAAAGGCCTTCCGCGACGGCGAACTGCTGCGCGGGGAGGTTCAGGCCCGCTGGCAGGACCTGGTCGTCACCGGTGACCTGACCCGGACGCTGCGCACCCGCAAGCCGCCGCGGCAGGGCAAGCGGGCCCGCAAGCGCCAGGCCCCGGAGCGTTCGACCGCGCTGCGGTCCGCGCTCCGCTCGGCCCTGGAAGCCGTGATCGTGGCCGCCGCCGACCGGGCCTCGGAGGACGCCGAGCGCCAGTGGCGGGATGACCCGGCCGGGTCGGTCATGCTGGCCACCGCGACCGAGCAGCAGTCCACCGGGCAGCGAGCCGACCGGCTGTTCGCGTCGGTGTTCGGCGACGGGACGAACGCCGGGCCGGAGGAGCTCAACCTGGCCAAGTCCTCGGCCGACCTGCCGGACCGGGTGTCGCGGGCCATCAGCTCCTGGCAGGACCACGTGCTGCGGCTGGTTCGCCAGGCGGTGGAGCGCAAACGTGGCCACGGCCGATCCTCCGCCGTGGCAGGGCTGGACGACGATACGCTGACCCTCGTGACTGTGCTCGCGATCCTCGGCGAGGGCGCGATTGGCAGCCACGCCGCCAAGCCGTCCGACGACAGCGACATCCTGACGCTGCCGCGGCGGGTGGCCACCGGCGTGCTCGGAGAGGAACCGGTGCAGGAGATTTTCGGCACCGCCCGAGCGGAGCTGAACGAGAGGGCGCGCTTGCTTCTCGACGAGGAACTCCTCCGGTTCCCGGAGGTCATCGACAGTATGGGCCGTTTCGATGAGGTGGCGGGAGTGCGGCTTTACCAGGCCGGGTTCATGCTCGAGGCACTGCAGTGACCACCAGCGCGCCCCCATTCGCTGGCCTGCCTAGTGCGCACCTGCCCACCCGGCTGGCCGCGCTCACCGCGCTGACCGAGATCGCCCAGAGCCGCAGCGGGCCGGGCGGGTTCAGCCCCGAGCTGGTGGCCGAGGCCGAGAGCCTGCTCGCGCGGGCTGGTGAACGGCTGAAGCTGTCGGCCGCGCACACCGTGGTCACGCTGGCCGGCGGCACCGGCAGCGGGAAGTCGTCCCTGTTCAACGCGCTGGCCGGCGCCAACTTCTCGCCCTCGGCCGTGACCCGGCCCGCCACCAGGAACGCGCACGCCTGCGTGTGGGGCATGCAGGGCGCCGCCCCGCTGCTGGACTGGCTCGGGGTGGAACGCCGTTACCGCTACGCCCGGGCCAGCGCGCTGGACGCGGGCGAGGACACCCTCAAGGGGCTGCTCCTGCTCGACCTGCCCGACCACGACTCGGTCGCGGCCGGCGCCGTCACCGCCGTCGACCGCCTGGTCAGCCTGGCCGACCTGATGGTCTGGGTCCTGGACCCGCAGAAGTACGCCGACGCCGCCGTGCACAACCGGTTCCTGGTCAAGCTGGCCCGGCACGGCGCCGTGACCACGGTCGTGCTCAACCAGTCCGACCTGCTCACCCCGCAGCAGGCGCACGACTGCGAGGAGGACCTGCGGCGGCTGCTCGACTCCGAAGGCCACGGTGAGGCCCGGGTCCTGCTGGTCTCGGCGGCCACCGGCGCCGGCCTGGGCGAACTGCGCCAGGTCCTGTCCGACGCGGTGTCCGCGCGCCAGACCGTCACCGACCGCATCGCCGCCGACATCGACAGCGTCATCGGCCGGTTCGACACGTACGCGATCGACCCGGCCGCGGTGGCCCGCCGCGCGGCCGAGATCGCCACCGCCATCCCCGGCCCGGCCGAGCCCCTGACCCCAGCCGGCCCCGGCGGAGGCACCGGCCCCGTCAAGCCGCCGTGGGAGGACGCCGCCCTCGGCCTGCCGGGCGAGGCCTCGCCCGCCCGGACCGCGCTGGAAAGCGTCCCGGCCGCCCCGGCCCTGGCCGTGGCCGACGCGCTGGCCCACGCGGCCGGCCTGGCCGCCGTCACCGACGCGCTGGAGGATGTCCGCGAGATCCACGCCGCCAAGTACCTGAGCTGGCCGTTCGCCCGCATCTCGGGCTGGCTGCCGGGCCGGGATCCGGTCCGCTCGGTTCGCATGAACCGGGCCAGCGCCGACGCCCGGATCGCGGTCGCGGCCGGGGCGGACGCCCAGCAGTCCGAGATCGACAGCGCCATCACGGTCTTCGCCGAAGCGATCAGCGAGTCCCTGCCCGATCCCTGGCCGCGCACGGTGCGGACCGCTGCCCGGTCCCACGCCTCCGATATCAGCGGCGCGCTTACCGCGGCCATCAGCGACAGCGTGCCCGCCGCGGCCCGCATCCCCGCCTGGTGGCGCCTGGTCTGCGCCTGGCAGTGGCTGCTAGTCGCCCTGGTCGCCGCCGGGATCGGCTGGATAGGCGTGCTCCTGGTTGTCGGGGTCTTCCACGCCATGGGCCAGCACCCGCCCGAGCTGATCGGCAGCGTCGCCTTGATCCCGTGGGTCGTGGCCATGGTCGTCGCCTTTTTGCTGCTGGGCTGGCTCACCGCCACCGGCAGCCAGAACGCGGTCACCCTCGCCTTCGACCGCGAACGCGAGCAGATCGCCGCGGCCATGCGGGCCCGCATCGACGCCGTGGCCCGCGACCTGGTCGTCATCCCGGCCGGCGCCGAGCTGACCGAATACGCCCGGTTCTGTACCGAGCTGACCGCCGCCGGCCGCGCCTAGAGGAGGCCCAGCTCCACGGCTCGCTCGATCGCCTCCGCGCGTGAGGACGCTCCCAGCTTCTGGTAGATGGACCGCAGGTGGGTCTTCACCGTGTTGTGGGATATGAAAAGGGTGGCCGCTATCTGGACGTAGCTGCTGGTCGGCAGCAGTTCCAGGACTCGCAGCTCGGCCGTGGTCAGTGGCGTGGCCAGACGTGAGGCTTGGGCCTGGATGCTGCGGGCGTTCAGGGCCGCGTCGATGATCTGGTCCAGGAACGGTTCCGGCTGCAGGTGTCCCGAATGCTCGACGAGGTAGCGCGTCAGCTGGGGGGCGGTCGTCACGATCGTGTTGAGGAAGCCTTCGTGGCGGGCGATCCGGAGAACCTCGCTCACGAGGCCAGCCGCCTCAGGGTCGCCGCGCTCGATGGCGGCGGCGGCCAGGAGTACCTGGCGCACCAGTGTGGTTCGCGTCGTCAGGTTCCCCAGAAATCGCGGGTCCAGGTGCTGCTCAGCGGCTAGGTGATCGTTGGCGGCGAGCGCGATCCTGGCCAGCAGCAAGCTGCGTGGGGTGGCGGGGAGGCTGTCCGCCAGCCCGGTGGCCGAGCGCAGGTCGCCGAGCGTCAGGCGCAGCAGCCCCTCCAGCTCATCTGCTCGCGCCAGCAGCACGGATTTCGTCCCGGCCAGGATCAGGCGGGCCGCTTCGACGCTGGCTAGCGCGTCGTGGGTCTGCCCGCGGGCCGCCCAGATCCGGGCCCGGTCCAGCAGCGCGCCGAACTCAAAGACTGGCCGGAAACGTTCGGATATCGAGAGTGCGCGCTCGGTGAGCTGCTCGGCCGTGTCAAGGTCTTGTTGCTCCAGCGCGACACCGGCCAGGACGCGCAGGTAGTCCACTGCGAAGGGGTGCTGCTCGAATCCCAGCCGCCTGGCGTCCACATCAGTCCTGTGCGCCGCCTCGGCCGCCCGGTTGAGGTGGCCGGCCTCGAACCACGCCAGCGCCTGGGCACCCCGCACGTCCACCAGCCTGCCCGACTCGGTGACCGAGGGCATCGTCTGCGCTGTGGCCGCCTCACGGTCGACCGCCTCGAAGTCCTCCAGCCAGGTGTAGCCGCGCAGCAGGAGCACCGGTACGCCGAAGCCCCATTCATCCCCGAGCTGGGTCCGGTCTTCGATGTGCTGTGCCGTGCGGGCATGGCGCACAACTTCGGCCGCTTCACCACGTAGCGCGCAGCGTAGTGCTTGTACCACCGCAAGCCGGAAAGCCAGCCGTGAGTCCGGCGGGATCGCCGGCTGCGCGCGTTCCAGCAGGTCCAGGCACTCGCCACCCCGCGTCCAGTCACCCCACAGCAGAAGATCGGCCGCCAGGGCCAGCAGCCGCTCAGGGACGCTCGTCAGCAGCGAGGGGTTGATCATGGACAGATCCAGCGCCGTCGGCGCGGCCGGATCCTGCAGCAGGTCCGCCACCACCCGCTCCTGCAGCAAGCCGAGGGCCCGGTCGGCCTGCCCGGCCGCGAAGAAGTGGCGGATCGCTCCGCGGGTGTCCCCGATGGACTCGAGCCAGTCGGCGGTCCGGTGCTGCAGCACGAGCTCCCGCTTCCGGTCGGTGGCGTGCAGTACCGCGCGCAGTACGTCGCGGACCAGATGGTGGTAGCGGTAACTTTCCCGGTCATCGTCGAGGGCCACGACGAACAGGTTGGCCGCCTCCAGGTTGCGCAGCAGCCTCGCTGCGTCCTGGCGGCCGGTCACCGCCGCGCAGGCGTCCGGCGTCAGCTCATCCAGGACCGAAATCTCCAGCATGAAACGCGCCACCTCGGGCGGCTGCTGCTGGAGGACTTCTTCCACGAAGTAGTCGGCCATCGTATGACCGTGGACATTGAGCGCCCGTGCCACCTGGACCGGGTCTGTCGCGCCGCGCAACGTCAGCGCGGCCATCTGCAGGGCCGCGACCCAGCCCTCGCTTCGTTCATGCAGGAGCGTCAGGTCAGCGGGGGCGACCCGCACACCGAAGTTCGATAGCAGGGCGCCGGTCTCGGGCAGCGATAGATGCAGGTCATCGTCACGAAGCTCGCACAGCTCACCCGACAGGCGCAGCCGGTGCAGCCGCAAGGGCGGGTCGGCCCGCCCGGCCAGTACCAGCTGCGCGCTACCGGCCGGCCAGCGTTCCAGCAGGTCGGTCATGCTCGCGGCGGATGCCGCCGCGAGGTGGAAGTCATCGACCACGATCGCGGACCCGGCCGGTAGTTTCGCCGCGTCGTTCGCGATCGACGCGGTCACATCCGCGGACACTGAGCCGTCCATCGCCAGCAACTCGGCGGCGTCAGCGCCGAACCCCGGCGCCACGGCCTGATGAGCCTGAATGAAGGCCGCCCAGAACCGAACCGGGTCCGCGTCAGCCTCATCGCAGGACAGCCACGATGTCAGGCCGGCCTCTCGGCCCGCCGCCCAGCTGGACAACAGCACGCTCTTACCGGCGCCTGCCGGTCCCATCACCATCGTCAGGGACTTACCGGCCCCTGCATCCAGCCGTCGGTGCAGCGCCGGTCGGGTGAGCAACGTTGCAGGCAGGATGATCGGACGGAACTTCGCCGCCGCGAACCGCGCGCCTTTCCCCATCGCCACGCGCTGCGTTACGGCGTCTCCGGCCGTCCCGCCCGTCGCCGGCACGGAAGCTAGATGGGTGGGTGCCGACTGGCTTTCCGGCACAACCTGCCGCTCTTCGCTGCCCACTGTCCCCCCGGCCATGAGTCCATCACACTGCCAGGGTCTTGAGCAGCACAAAGCCAGAGTCTTGCAGCACAATCCGTATTTGGCCAACTCCGCGGCACTGACGGCGGGAGCAGGACCGGCCAGTCAGCCGCTCAGGCCGCACCGGGCGTCTGCGAGGGCGCCCTTGAGCTTCTTGGCGCCGTGGCCGTCGACGTGGGCGACTGATTTCTTCACCGCGCTGGTGAGTGTCGCGTCGACAGCGTTGGCCTTCTCGCGGTCGTAGATGGCGACGACGCCGGCCGAACCCGGTGGCAGCGCGCCGCGCATCATGTGCTCCAGGCCGCTCTCCACCCGGTGCCGGGCGAACTTCCCGATCAGGCCGCCGGCGGCGCCGCCGGCGGCCATCCAGGCCAGGAGCGGCGGGGCGAGCAGCCCTACGACAAGCCCGACGCCGCCGCCGATCTCCAGGCCCTTGCGTCCCAGGTGATCGGCGGTCTCCTTGACGCTGACGTAACCCTCGGCGTCGTTGCTGACCAGGGCGACCCCCTCCGCGGTGAGCTGTTTTCCCGCCACCAGACGGACGAGATCATCGAAGTCTTTCTCGGCGAGATCGGGGGCCAGGTAGGCCGCGATGATGACGTCGAAGTCGGTGTCACTCAACTGGCTTGCTCCTCCCGGTCACGGGTCAAGGTGGCGTCTCAGACTCCAGCGCGCCAGCCGAAGCCCGGCGGATCGTCCCCGCCCCGCTGATCGTGGCCCGCCGCCACGGCGCAGCGCCCTCGATCTCGGTTTCCAGCGAGAAGCTCAGGAACGTTCTGATCACTACGATCAGCCCCAGCACGAGGACGTTGTCGAGGGTAGGCGCGACCACCACGGTACGGACTAGATCGGCGGCTACCAGGACCTCCAGCCCGAGGAGCAGCGCGCCGCCGACTGCCTGGCGCAGTACCAGGTAAGCCTTTCCCGACTGGCCGGACCGCCGCCAGGCCACTGCCCCGAGGACGAACGACCAGATCACGCCGAGTACCAGGATCCCGGCTCCGAGTGCCTCGAAACCCTGGGCGACGTGCCCCATCACCGTATCGAAGGTGCTGCCCGACGCCTCGTCCGCAACCGCGGTGAGGATCATATTCGCCTGCTCAAGTACCGTACCGTCCTCCGGGGCAGCTCATTGGGCCGTCAAGCCCCTAAATTCGGCGGCGCCTCCCGGGTCTGACGGCCGCGGCCACGACCGCCGTCTTGGCCACCGGCGCGCGGCCGGGTGTCACGGCGCGGGCTACGACGGCGGTCTTCGCGACTGGCGCGCGGATGACGCCGACCCTTCCCACGCGTGCTCGTCTCAGGGGCATGGTCAGTCTCCTGCCGTTTCGGTTTCCTCATCGGCCTCGATCGAGGCGATGATGGCCTGCAGGGGAATCCGCCCGTCGGCGATCAGCTGGCCACCAGAGCGCCGCGCCGCTGACGCGAACGGCGCGGCCCACAGGTTCTCCCAGATGAGCACCCCGGCCGTGCTCCCGGGTTCCATCGCCACGGCGAGCTGGGCAACATCATCGGCGGCCAGCAGTTCCGCCAGCTCCGCCTCGATGGTCTCCAGTTCCCCGAGTTCATCGACGTCGGAGAGTTCCGTCGCCTCGACGGAACCGTCCGCGTCCTTGGTGAGGATCAGTACGTCGATCACGCGGATGGTTTTGGAGTCGACCAATGCCCGCAGCTCCGTAGCCATCTCGCCGGTGAAGTTGCTGGCCCCGGCCGGGAACTCGACGACGACGTAGTCGACGGGACCTAGTTCATCCAGAGATTCGCTGGTCATGATTCAATTTCCGTTTCGTTGGGCTGGTGAGCTCTCACGCAGCCGATCAGCTCGGCTAGACGCCGGCCAGGTTTTCGCGGCTGCCGTAGACGCACAGCCCGTACAGCGCGACGATGTCCACGGCGATGATGGTCAGCGCCCAGAAGGGGTAGGCCGGGATGAAAAACATCATGTCGATGGCACTGAGCCCGACCACGACCACGCCGAACCAGCGGGCCCACTGATTGCCCGCCAGGACCCCGCCTCCGGCGACGAGTTGCAGGATCGCGATGATGAGCGTGATCCAGCCCCAGGCACGCAGGTTGCCGAACACGTAATGGGCGTTGGCCACAAAGACGTGCGATTGGGCGATCGCGGCGATGCCGTAGATCATGTTGAAGAAGCCGGCCACGAGCAGCAGGATGGACGCAAAGAAGATCAGCCCAATACCGCGGCCTTCCGCGTGGCGGCCGCCCGCGCCGCTGTCCGATCTGACTGTTGCCGATGTCACGGTGACCTCCCAGGTCAAAATCGCGGCCCGGTGCCGCTGTGCTCTACCCTCCGCCCCGCCCGCCCCGCCCGCATCGCCCTCTACGGGTGACGTTCTGGTCGAAGCACGCGTGAATCATGTGAATGCGCCGGGCCGCGGGCAGGGCCCGCTTCAGGCGGAGGACCGGACATGACTGAACGCGGACCCAGGCTGCGCGTGATCCGCGTGCCTGTGGCCGCCGCTGGGCGCTGGCTGCGCTCCATCAAACCGGAACGGCGGTACCTGCGCGCCGACCTGATGGCCGGGCTGCCCGGCGCGATCAGCAGTGTCCCGGATGGGATGGCCGCCGCGGTCCTGGTCGGGGTCAATCCGGTGCAGGGCCTGTACGCCGCCTTCGCCGGGCCGATCACCGGCGGCCTCAGCTCGAGTACGCGGCTGATGGTGATCACGACGACATCGGCCGCCGCGCTGGCCGCAGGCTCGGCGCTGCAGCACGTGCCCGCCGATCAGCGTCCCGGGGCGCTGCTCCTGCTCGCCCTCATGGTCGGCGTCGCGCTGGTAGCGGCCGGGCTCGCGCGGGTCGGCCGGTACACGCGGTTCGTGTCCTACTCCGTGATGATCGGGTTCCTGACCGGTATCTCCGTCAACATCGTGTGCGGCCAGCTCGACGACCTGACGGGGGCGAAGGCCCAGGGCGCTTTCCCGCTGGCCAAGGCGATCCACGTGCTGGCCCACCCAGCCAACATTGATCTGGCGTCGCTGCTGACGGGGCTGGGCGCGCTGGCCATCCTGGTGCTGCTGGCCCGTACCCGGCTGGCCGCGGTCAGTGCGCTGGTCGCCCTGGTGATCCCGACCGTGGTGGTGGTCCTGGCCGGATTGGACAGCGTGGCCCGGGTCGGCGATACGGGGGACATTCCGCGCGGCGTCCCGGTGCCGCACCTGCCGGACTTCGGGCTGTTCTCGTTCAGCCTGGTCACCGGCGCGCTCGCGGTCGCGGCGATCATCCTGGTTCAGGGAGCGGGGGTGGCCGAGGCCGCACCCAACTCCGACGGCACGCCGTCGGACACCAACCGGGACATCATCGCGCAAGGGGTGGCCAACCTGGCGTCGGGCTTCTTCCGCGGCGTGGCCGTAGGAGGCTCGGTCGGCCAGACCGCGCTGAACGTGAGGTCCGGGGCGCGGACCCGGTGGGCACCGATCTGGGCTGGCCTGTGGATGCTGGTGATCCTGGTGGCTTTCTCCGGCCTGGTCGCGAAGGTCGCTCTCCCGACGCTGGGCGCGATCCTCATCTTCGCCGCGGTCGGCTCACTGCGGTTCGGCGAGATGGCCACCATCCTGCGTACCGGGCTTAACTCTCAGGTTGCCGTCGTCACCACCTTTGCTGCCACGATCTTCCTGCCGGTCGCCGCGGCGGTGGGCATCGGTGTGGCGCTGTCGCTGCTGCTGCAGCTGAACACCGAAGCCATGGACCTCAAGGTGGTCGAGCTCGTACCGCGCGAGGACGGGCGGTTCGAAGAGCACCGGGCCCCGTCCGCGCTGACTAGCGCCCACGTCACGATCCTCGACGTGTACGGCAGCCTGCTGTACGCCGGATCCCGCACCCTGCAGTCCCGCCTGCCTGACCCGGCGGGCACGGAGGCGCCGGTGGTGGTGTTGCGGCTGCGGGGCCGCACCTCGCTGGGTGCCACCTTCATCAAGGTGGCCGGTGACTACGCCGACCGCCTCGACGCCGTCGGCGGCCGGCTCTACCTCAGCGGCCTGCAGCCCACGCTGACCGAACAGCTCCACCGCACCGGAAGCATCGAAGGGCCGATGCGCACGTTCGAGGCGACCTCGGTGGTCGGTGAATCGACCCAGGCGGCCTATCTCGACGCCGAGGCCTGGCTGGTCCGGCGCCGCGAAAAGGAAACGCCGGTCGGATAAGCGGGTGAGCCAGCGCGTCGGCCACATGGTCCCTGGCGGGTGATGCGGCGGCTGATCATCTCATGGAACGGTGCAGGATAACGGCCCGCCATAGATCGGAGACTCACGTGGAACTGATGGAGTTGAAGGAAAAGATATCGCTCTCCCGGGAAGATGCGGCAGCGCGTCTGCACGCCATCGCTGACGAGCTTTCCTCCAACAATGACGTCGTAATCGAGCGGGCGGATCTTCGGTTCGTCGCCCACGTCCCCGATCAGGTCCACCTGAAAGTGGAATTTGAGGTTGAGGACGATGGCACCGAGCTCGAGATCGAGCTGACCTGGTAGAAAAGGAACTCCGGTTGGATAAGCGGCCGAGCCGGCGCGTCGGCACCTCGGGCTCAGGCCCGGCGGATGAGTCCTGAAGCGCCTCCGCCGCGGCAGACACTGCCCCGTAGCGCCGGGCCAGCGGCTCGGCGCTGAGGCCGTGCGCGATCACGCTGAGCAGGACCGTGGCCGTGATGACCGCCACCGCCGGGCTGGCCGCCTTCTCCCCGAGATCTTCCAGCGCCAGCAGTGCGAACACGACCGAGGCCAGACCCCGGGGACCGAACCAGCCCACGAACGCGGTGGTGGCCCAGCCGAGCTTCGTACCAATCAGGGCCAGCGCCACCGGGGCCATCCTGACCACGGTCAGGCTGAGCACGGCGTACACCACGAGCTGCCAGGTCAGGTGCTCGAACATCGGCGCGACGGCGATCGCGCCGAACGCCAGCCACACCAGCAGCGACACCAGCGCCCCGGTCTCCTCGACGAACGGCACGAGCGGCTCGCCGCGCCGGGCCGCCGTACTGGCGAAGGCCAGCCCACCGGTGAACGCGGCAATGAAGCCGTTGCCGTGCAGAGCGATCGCTGAGGCATACGCGCACACCGCCAGGCCGAGGACGGCCGCGCCGGCGAACCCCTCGGCGACCCACTCGCGGCGGCTCGCCTGCTTGACCAGCCAGCCGCCTACGCCGCCCACCACCACGCCGACGGCCAGGCCCAGGGCCAGTTCCGCGACGGCCCGGCCCGGGCCGATGCTGGCTTCGTGCGCGGCGGTCCCCGCCCCCGCCACAGCGACCAGCACGAACGGCGTGGCAATCCCGTCGTTCAGCCCGCTCTCCAGGTTGAGCAGGCGGCGGATCCGGGCCGGGACCGCGCGATTGAGCATCACGCCGGCACCTAGTGCCGCGTCGGTCGGGGCCAGGGCCGCGCCGATCAGTAGCGCCAGCCAGACGTTGATGTGCCCGAATAGCGCCAGCGCCAGCAGTGTGCCCAGACCGATGGTGAGCGGCAGCCCGATCCCCAGCAGCCGCAGGCACAGGCTGAGTTCATCCCGCAGGTCCCGCAGCCCGACCCGGGACGCGTCGGAGAACAGCACCAGCACCAGCGTGACCTCGGCCAGGACCTTGACCGTCTCGTGCGAAGGCGCGAACCCGAGCGCCCCCAGCGGGCCATGGGTCAGCACCAGCCCGGCAATGACGAAGATGATCGGTGCCGTCACGTCAAACCGTTGCAGCCGGGCCGACACCGCACCCCACGCGAAGATCAGCGCCGCCACGATGGCCAGATCGGAAATGCTCATCAGCTCACCCGCACATCATCACGGCGGCGCCGTCGCTCGCATCGGCCGCATCACCGACTCCGAGAGCGAGATGCGCATGGCCATGGCCCGCCAGTAGCCTGGATGCGCCGGCGTGAATACGTGTGACGTCGCAGGGGCAAAGCACCTGACGCTAGTCCGAGTCCGGCGTCACCGCATCCACCGCATCCACCGTAGCGTCGACCGTAGCCTTGGCTGCGGCCTTGACCTTGCCCGTGACCTTGGCGTCCAACGCCTTCAGCCCGGCTAGCGACTTGTTCCCGCTCTCCCGCGCGGCGGTCGCGGCCACCACGGCGACGATCGCGATCACGATCAAGGCCTCATGGGTGCGGGGATCGCGCGCCACCCGGCTCACCAGGCCCAGCCCGATCACCACCAGCGCCATTTTGGTCGAGCGCTTCTCCGGACCTGGTTCCGGCTTTGACTTCGGCATGTGTTCACTCCCAGGCTCGGCTGACCGGGGGGCGCTCCGTCGCTGCACCTGCGGCCGTCGCGTCCCTGTCTCTCACGAGCCTCAGTCGCCGAGCGGTTCTGCGCCTCACCCGGCCCGGGTGACCCGGGGCCCGTTTGCCCGGCTTTCCGCTGACGGCATAACGGTGGCCGGAAGCTAGCCGGAATCGAGCCTGTTGGCTTGTAATACTGTAATCACCGCAACAGGAGGCGGTCCATGGCAGCAGACCGTCCATTGGACGTGTACTCGCAAATCGTTTCTGGCGTGGCCGAGAAGCTGACGCCCAAGGTGGCCAGCCTGCGCGTTCCGCGCCGCGGCCGCGGCGGGGTCGGCGAGAGCCTCGGCTCGGGTGTCGTCTTCACCGGCGACGGATTCCTGCTCACCAACGCGCACGTCGTCGGGCAGGCGGATAGCGGCACGGCGGCGTTTTCGGACGGCACGACGGCCCCCTTCCGCGTGGTCGGCGCCGACCCCCTGTCCGACCTGGCCGTGCTCCGTGCCACCGGCCCGACGCCACCGCCCGCCGACCTCGGCGAAGCCGACGATCTGGTCGTCGGCCAACTGGTCGTGGCGGTCGGCAACCCGCTCGGCCTGGCCGGCTCGGTGACCGCGGGCGTGGTCAGCGCGCTCGGCCGGTCGATGCCGGCCGGCGGCCGCGCCGGCACCCGGCTCATCGAAGACGTCATCCAGACCGACGCCGCGCTCAACCCGGGCAACTCCGGCGGCGCGCTGGCCGACGCCGAGGCCAAGGTGGTCGGCATCAATACCGCCGTGGCCGGCGTCGGCCTGGGCATGGCCGTCCCGGTCAACACCACCACCCGCAAGATCATCTCCGCGCTGATGCGCGACGGCCGCGTCCGCCGCGCCTACCTGGGCCTGGTCTCGGTGCCCGCCCCACTGACCGCGCCCTGGCGGGATCGGATCGGCCGGGCCAACGGCCTGCGGGTGGCCGAGGTCGTCGCGGGCGGCCCCGCCGAGCGCGCTGGGCTGCGTCCAGGTGACCTGCTGGTCTCGGCCGGGGGCCACCCGGTGGCCGTCGCGCAGGACCTGCAGCGGCTGATGTTCGAGGAAGCGATCGGCAAGCCGCTTGCGATCACGGTCATGCGCAACGGCGCCCTGGTCGACGTCATCGCCGAGCCGTCCGAATTGGTCGCCGCCTGACCAGGCCAGTCACGCCGGCCTGGGCGGTCACGCCGGCCCGGGCCGTCACGCCGGCCCGGGCCATCACGCTGAGCCCCGGGTCACGCCTGCCGGGTGCCGCGGTCAGCCGCGTCGCCCGGCGGGCGGGCCCCGGCCAGGAACCGGCGCACCTCGCCCCGGTCCCGCAACCGGACGAAGCGCAGGTGGGCGTAGGCGGGATCGGCCGCCGCGGCCGCGTACCGTTCCCGGTAGACCGCGTGCCGGTGCCACGCCCACGAGATGACCGAATCCTCCGGCACCCACGTGAACAGGTTGGCCCACCGCTCCCGGTTGCCGTTCCACAGCTCGACCCGGCACGCCGCCCGGCGCAGGGTGCGCCAGATGACCTGCCGCATTACGGTCCGCCGGGGCAGATCGAGCCACACCACGGTGTCGGCCCGCGCCCACACCAGCGGCCGGGCCGCGCTGTAGTTCCCATCGATGACCCAGCCATCGCCCGCGGCCACCTCCGCGACCCGGCGGCGGAACTCCTCCGGCGCCAGGGGTACCCAGTCCGGCTGGTGGTAGATGGAGTCGAGTTCGACGAACGGCACGCCCAGGATGTGCGCGAGCTGCCGTCCCGTCGTCGACTTCCCCGCCCCGGCCGAGCCCACCACCGAGATTCGCTGCACGAGCGGTGACCGTACCAGCCGGCGGCCTGGGAAGACGGAAGAGGAGAATCGGGATATGAGCGACGATCAGGTTCCGGCCGAGGCCGACCTCGGTCACAAGGTGGCCATGCCCATGGTCGGATTCGGTACCTGGCGGCTGCGGGGGAGCACGGCCTACGAGTCGGTCAGGTATGCGCTCCAGGCCGGTTACCGGCACCTGGACACGGCGACCATGTACGGGAACGAGGCCGAGGTGGGTCGGGCCATCCGGGACAGCGGCGTGGACCGCGCGGATGTCTTCATCACCACCAAGGTGCCGCCCGGTAACGTCGGCCGGGAACGGGCCACGATCGACGCCAGCCTGCGTGACCTGGGCACGGATCACGTAGACCTGTGGCTGATCCACTGGCCACCCCGCCGCGGTGCGTCCCCGCAGATGTGGGAGCAGCTTATCCAGGCCCGCGAGGCCGGCCTGACCCGTGCCATCGGCGTCAGCAACTACAGCCCGGCCCAGATCGACGAGCTGATCCGCACCAGCGACGAGGCGCCCGCGGTCAACCAGATCCCGTGGAGCATCCCGCAGTATGACCCGGACGTGCTGGCCGCCCACCGTGACCGGGACGTGCTGGTGGAGGGGTACAGCTCGCTGAAGGGCACGAACCTGCGCGACCGCACGATCACCGAGGTCGCCGGGCGGCACGCGGTCGAGCCCGCCCAGGTCGTGCTGCGCTGGCACCTCCAGCACGGCATCGCGGTGATCCCGAAGTCCTCTCATCGTGAGCGGATCACTTCGAACTTCGCCCTGTCCGGCTTCTCGCTGGACGATGCCGAGATGGCTCGGCTGGACGCGCTGTCGCACTGATGTCGGCATGGCTCCATCGCACCGCAACCACGGCTGGCCGCCAAGCGGTTGGCGCCCACCTGTGGATAACTGACTGGTTATCCACAGGCGGGAAAATCAGCCTGTCCCGGTCCGGCGCAATCCGCCACCGTGAACTGTGACCGGCCCGCCCGGACGGCGGGCCGGCTTCGTTCGGCGGCACGATGCCGCCAGATCGCAGGAGGATCGTGATGAGTCAAGGTGGAAGCGTGACGCTGGTCGGCTTCGTCGCTACCGAGCCCAAGGTGCGTTACGTCAACAGCAATACACCGGTCGCGAACATGCGCATCGGGTCGACCGTCCGCAAGCTGGACCGGGAGACCGGGCAGTGGCAGGACGGGGAGACCAGCTTCTACTCCGTCACCTGCTGGCGGGCGCTGGCCAGTAACGCGGCCACCTGCCTGCACAAGGGGCAGCCGGTCATCGTGGCCGGCAAGCTGCGCGTCAACAACTGGCGCGACCGGGCCGGTACGCAGCGAACGGAGGTTGTGGTCGATGCCGACACGATCGGCTTCGACCTGGCCCGCGGCGTCGCGCAGTTCAGCCGCCTCAAGCACTCACCCGACGACGGGCTGAACTTCGGCGAGGCCATTCGCTCCGGGCTGGAAAACGGGACAAGCGACGGCAAGACCGACGCAGACAGCGGGTTGTTCGACGAGCACGCCATCGCAGAGCTCGATCAGGAGCTGGATGCGTCGGTGGCAGAGCCGGCGGCCAGGTAGCGGCACCGGACTCAGGACCAGATGACCCCTCGCATGGAACTCACTCTCTTCGTGTAGCCGGGATCCGGACCGTCGGGTCGGGCCGGGGCTTACGGAAGGCCGCGCGGTGCAGGTCACGCTATGCAGACAAGATGTCCGTCTGCGTAACCGATCCGCGCGGCACCAACATACAGCTTCGGTCCTCCCGGCACACGTATTGAGGGCGCCGTATTGCGTCCGCTACCGGACTGTGACCTTGACGGCCCCAGTGTCGCCCTTATACCGGACCCTCGTCACAAGCGACATTCAGTCTTCAGGAAGTTACTCAAAGTGATGCGCGGCGATTCTTGGACACGTACAGTTTCCATGTCGCCTCGATCAGTAACAGGCGACCCGATCTGTGACAGGCGAGAGGCATGTCAGTAGCTGACCAGCCAGTGACCCAGCCGGTGCCCTCCCACGGCATCTTCCGGCGCTTGGGCCGGCCGCGGAGCTGGCAGCTCTTCGCGCTGCCGCGTCTCGTCGTTGGCTACGTCTTCGCCATTATCGCGGCTGACCTCGGCCTGACCGGGTGGGGCGTCGCCGTGACCCCGGTCCGGGGAGGCGATCTGGCCCTGTTCGCCGCCCTGCTCGCCTGTGGCGCTATCTGTATTGAGGCCACCCGGCGGCTGGGCCAGCCGACCGGTGTCTCGCGTGACCTGCTGTCGGCCTGGTGGCTGCCGATCGCGCTGCTGCTCCCGCCGGTCTACGCCCTGATCGCGCCGATCGTGCTCGGCACCCTGCTCTACCTGCGGGTGCGGCGGACTCCCGCCTACCGCCGGCTCTTCAGCTCGGCCGCCCTTGGGCTAGCTGGTGCGTCGGCGTCGATGACGTTCCGGCACCTGGGCCCGACCGCGGCGGCGGCGCAGTCGGTGCCGTGGCTGGCCCACGCCGAGGCCCACGCCTGGTTCCTGCGGCCCACCGCGATGCTGGCCGCCCTGGGCAGTGCGGCCCTGTTCAACGTGCTGAACACCGGCATCGTCGCGGTCGCCGCCCACGCAGCGCAGCCGCAGGCCCGCTGGGCCGAGGTGCTCTGGGACCACGAGAGCCTGCTGCTGGACCTGACCGAGATCTGCGTCGGCGTGCTGGTGGTCGTCTCCTGCGCGCTGAGCCCGTTGCTGCTGCTGGTGGCGCTGCCACCGGTGATCGTGCTGCAGCGCAGCCTGATGCACCAGCAGCTGCAGGCGGCCGCGCGCACCGACGCCAAGACCGGGCTGCTCAACGCGACCGCGTGGCAGCGCGAGGCCGACACCGAGATCGCCCGGGCGCTGCAGGCGGGGGAGAGCCTCGCCCTGCTATTGGCCGACGTCGACCACTTCAAGCGGGTCAACGACACCTACGGGCACCTGGCCGGTGACGAAGTGCTGCGCGGGCTGGCCACCGAGCTGCGCCAGCAGGTGCGGGGCTCGGACGTGGTGGGCCGGTTCGGCGGCGAGGAGTTCGTGGTGCTGCTGCCGCGGGCCGACGCCGACGAGGCGATCAAGATCGCCGAGCGGCTCCGGCACCGGGCCAGCGTGATGGGTGTGTACGCCGACGGCGTGACGCTGGACGTGACGATCTCGATCGGGTTGGCCGTGCTGGGCACGCACGGCCGGGACCTGTTCGAGCTGCTGGCCGCGGCCGACCTGGCCCTGTACCGGGCCAAAGCCGAGGGCCGCGACCAGGTGCGGGTCTACGCCCCCGACGACGCCACCCGCCTGGGCCGGCGCACCGGCCAGGCCCCATTAAGCCCGCCAGCCGCCGCCGACGCCTCCAAGAACTGTGCCGAGGACGACGACGAAGCCGAGGACTCTGCGGCCTGACCGGGCCCGAGCCGCCCGGCGGCCTGAGCTGCTTCGACCACGACCGAAGGAGCGTCGGAGCCTAATACGCTAGGGGTATGCCGGAGTTCATCTACCAAATGCGTGCTGTGCGCAAAGCGCACGGCGACAAGGTAATCCTCGACGACGTCACGCTGTCTTTCCTGCCTGGGGCCAAGATCGGCGTCGTGGGCCCGAACGGTACCGGCAAGTCCACGCTGCTGAAGCTCATGGCCGGGGTCGAACAGCCCTCCAACGGTGAAGCGCGGTTGATGCCCGGATTCACCGTCGGCATGCTGGCGCAGGAGCCGCAGCTGAACGAGGACAAGACGGTCCTCGGCAACGTCGAGGAGGGCGTCGCCGAAACCAAGGCGCTGCTCGACCAGTACAACGAGATCGCCGAGAAGATGGCCACCGATTACTCCGACGAACTGCTGGAGGAAATGGGCCGTCTGCAGGAGCAGCTCGACCACCGCGACGCCTGGGACCTGGACAGTCAGCTGGAACAGGCCATGGACGCGCTGCGCTGCCCGCCGCCGGACTCGACCGTTACCCAGCTGTCCGGTGGCGAGCGCCGCCGGGTCGCGCTGTGCAAGCTCCTGCTGTCCCAGCCGGACCTGCTGCTGCTGGACGAGCCGACCAACCACCTGGACGCCGAAAGCGTGCAGTGGCTGGAGCAGCACCTGGAGAGCTACGCCGGGACGGTCGTGGCCGTCACCCACGACCGGTACTTCCTGGAGAACGCGGCCCAGTGGATCCTGGAGCTGGACCGCGGCCACGCCTACCCCTACGAGGGCAACTACTCGACCTACCTGGACACCAAGGCGTCCCGGATCAAGGTCGAGGGAGCCAAGGACGTCAAGCGCCGCAAGCGCCTGGAGGACGAACTCGAGTGGGTCCGGTCCAACCCCCGCGCCCGCCAGGCCAAGAGCAAGGCCCGGCTGGACCGCTACGAGGAGATGGCCGCCGAGGCCGATTCGCGGCGCAAGCTCGACTTCGAAGAGATCCAGATCCCGCCGGGCCCCCGCTTGGGCAGCGTGGTGGTCGAGACCGAAGGCCTGGTCAAGGGTTTCGGCGATCGGCTGCTGTTCGACGGGCTGAGCTTCTCGCTTCCCCGCAACGGCATCGTTGGTGTCATCGGCCCGAACGGTGTCGGTAAGACGACCCTGTTCAAGATGATCGTCGGTGAGGAGAAGCCCGACGCCGGGAACGTCCGGATCGGGGAGACGGTGGAGATCTCCTACGTCGACCAGAGCCGGGAGAAGATCGCCGCCAGCAAGAACGTCTGGGAAGCCATCTCCGACGGTGAGACGCACATCAACGTCGGCACCAGCGAGATCCCGAGCCGCGCCTACGTGGCCGCGTTCGGGTTCAAGGGCCCGGACCAGCAGAAGCCGGCTGGGGTGCTGTCCGGTGGCGAGCGGAACCGCGTCAACCTGGCGCTGACCCTGAAGAAGGGCGGCAACCTGCTGCTGCTGGACGAGCCGACCAACGACCTCGACGTCGAGACGCTCTCCTCACTGGAGAACGCGCTGCTCGACTTCCCCGGCTGCGCGGTGATCACCTCGCACGACCGGTGGTTCCTGGACCGGATCGCCACGCACATCCTGGCCTGGGAAGGCGGGGCCAACTGGTTCTGGTTCGAGGGCAACTTCGAGGCCTACGAGAAGAACAAGATCGACCGTCTCGGCGCCGAAGCCGCCCGCCCGCACCGCGTCACCTACCGCAAGCTCACCCGCACCTGACCGGAACAGCAATCACGCGAGCCCGGGCCGCTACGGCCCGGGCTCGCGGTCGTTCAGCGCGGCGTGAGACCCAGGTCTTGCCCGGCGGGCGGGCCGCTGGGCCGGTTGAGCAGGCTGTGGGCCGCCATGACCAGGTAGTCCCACAGCTGCGCGTCCAGCGCGGGGTCCACGTCCAGCTCGTCCAGCGACGTCCGCATGTGCCGCAGCCAGGCGTCTCGCGCGGCCTCGTCGATGACGAAGCGCGCATGCCGCATGCGCAGCCGGGGGTGGCCGCGCAGTTCGTTGTAGGTCTGCGGGCCGCCCCAGTACTGAATGAGGAACATCCGCAGGTGGTCCTCGGCCGGTGTCAGGTCCTGCGCCGGGTAGACCGCACGCAGTTCGGGGTCCTCCGCGACCAGCTGGTAGAAGCGGTGCACCAGGCGGTCGAAGAACTCCTCGCCGCCGACGGCCTCGTAGAAAGAATGCGGAGCCGGTGAGGCTGGTTCAGTGTTCATGGCGGCTCCCAGCCTAAGGGGCCTCCCGTCCTACGGGGCCTCGGGCTTCGGCTCGATCTCGTCCGAGATCGGGTCGTCGCCGCCCGCGTGCCCGGTCCGGGACCGCATGGTGGTGCGGGGGGACTTGGGCCGCCGCGTTTCCTCGCCGACCGCGGCCAGCTGCGCCGCGGTTCGCCCCGGCTGGGGGTCCACCTCGAGGTCCAGCAGGGCCAGGTCGATGGCGGACACCACGCGCTCGCGCAGCTCGCGCCCGACCTCGTACTGCCGCAGCGGCAGGGTCTTGGCCGCTACCCGCATCGTGACCTGGGTGTCGGTGATCGCCTGCACGCCCCAGACCGTGGGCTTCTCCAGCATCAGCTTGTGCCAGCGGCGATCGCGCCACATCGTGGTCGCGGCCTGCTCCATGATCTTCCGGGTGTCCGGGATGTCCAGCTCGGGCGGCGCCGGCACGTCGACCACGGCCCGGGCCCAGCCCTGGGACTCGTTCCCTACCTTCTCCAGCGCGCCGTTGCGGACGTGCCAGACCACGCCGCTGATGTCGCGCAGCCGGGTGGTGCGCAGGCTCACCGCCTCCACCGTGCCAGTGGCGTCGCCGATATTGATCACATCGCCCACGCCGTACTGGTCTTCCATCAGCATGAAGATCCCGGCCAGGAAGTCGCGGACCAGGTTCTGCGCACCGAAGCCGACCGCGATCCCGACCACGCCCGCGCTGGCCAGCACCGGGGCCAGGTTCACGCCCAGGTCGCCGAGGCCGATGGCGACGGCGATGGTGAAGATCGTGACCGAGGCCGCGCTGCGCAGGATCGAGCCCAGGGCGTGCGCGCGCTGGTGCCGTCGTTCCGTGACGGCCTCAGTCACCGCCTCCGAAGCGATGGACATGTCTTCCGGTGCGGTAGAGCCGGTCACGGCGGCCTCCGCGCCCGCCAGCACGGCATCCTCCCGCGCGGCTTCCGTGGCCGCCTGCTCGGCGGCGAAGGTGGCGTGGGCGCGTTCCAGTTCCCTCGCACGGACCGGATGCCGCAGCCGGGCCAGCCACCGGCGCCGGCCTCCGGTGCTCTGCCGCAGCCGGGCGGCCAGCGGGGCGTCCGCGGCGCGGATCGTCACCCGGTTGATCAGGCGGTGCACCAGCACCCGCGCCACCAGGGCCAGGAACACGAGCCAGACCAGCTTGAGGATCAGGTTGGCCGGACCGGCCAGGTACACGGCGGTCAGCTTGGCCGCGGTGCCGCTATGCGAGACGTCCCAGACCATCCGGCAGGCGATGCCGGGCTCGCGCCCGCAGCTGCCGATGAGCGTGCTGGGCCGCTGGGAGAAGCTGATACCGGTGAAGTGGGCGTCGAGAAGCACAAGATCCTTCCTGGGGTAGGAGCGCATCCGGCCGGTACCGCGCGCTCACGGACCTCCCTATAGTGGCCGGCCCTGCCCCCGGCGGCGGGTGGTTCACCCCTGCTGGGTGATGCCGGTGGTCCAGGGGCAGGAAATTCTTGACCTGCAGGCGAATAGCGCATCGTCGCCATGCGCCAATGTGCCTACCATCACGTGCTCAGGGAGCGAAATTGTCGTATCCGCTGCTGAATATCTTTTGGACAATGTTTGAATTCTTCGCCTTCGTTGCCTGGTTCTGGGTCCTCATCTTCGTTATCACAGACATATTCCGCAGTCGCGATCTGTCGGGCGGGGCCAAGGCAGGCTGGTTCGCGTTCGTGTTTTTCATCCCGCTGATCGGCCTGCTCGTATACCTGATCGTGCGCGGCGGCGAAATGCACGACCGGGCTGAGGCGCGGGCTGTACGTGACGATGGGTACCGGCAAAGCTACACGTCGGGTGTGCCTGCCAGCGCTGCCCCGGAGCCGCGGGCGAATACTGCGGAGCAGCTGCAGAGCCTGGCCGACGCTCGTGACCGCGGCACCATTACCGATCAGGAGTTCGACGCCCAGAAGGCGAAGATCCTGGCCTGAGACAGAAGATCCTGGCCTGAGACAATCGTCGGCTGAGCAGCGATCACCCGGAACGGATGATCAGTCACCCGGGTGAGATTTGCTCTGAGGGGGTGACAAATTTACTTTTCAAGTGCGAGATGGGTTAGTAGGAACGGGCGAACGGGCCCGTCTGGTGTGAGAGTCCGCAGGCAGTCGCGGTCCAGGTGACCGTGGCTGCGGCGGACTGAGCCCGGTCGGGGGACCTATTTTGACCAGCACTTCCGGTACAGGCACTTCCGGGACAGGCATTTCGATGCGCCCTAGAGGGCGGGGTCGCGGATCTGAAAATCCCGTCCTGATGTCCAAGATCACTGCGCCCAGCCGGGCCGGCTGGGCGATCGCGCGGCCGCGGATCAACCACCTCCTCGACGACGGCACGCGCGGCCCACTGACGGTGGTCACTGGGCCGCCCGGGGCCGGCAAATCGATGTCCATCGCGTTGTGGGCCGCGACCCACAACGACCCCCCTGCCGTGGCCTGGATCACCCTCGACGAATTCGACAACCGACCACAGGTCTTTTGGTCCTACATCGTGGCGGCCCTTCGCCAGGTCGGCTTCGCTGTGCCCGAGACCGAAAAGCTGGCGGGCCGGAAAAAAGTCATCGGCCATGAGTTCCTCCTACGTCTTGCGTCCGCGCTGGCCTCGGCCCCGCAACCGGTGCTCATGGTCATCGAGGATTTTCATCTAGTGACCGATACCGATGTCGTTGACGGTCTTTCTTACCTGCTCAGGAATGCTGCGCCAAGCCTGCGCCTGGTTGTCTCCTCGCGGACTGAGCCGCCCATGTCCCTGCACCGGTACCGGCTCAGCGGAGAGCTGACCGAGATCCGCGCCGCGGATCTCGCCTTCAACTCGACCGAATCAGCCCTACTGATGGCACAGCATGACGTCACGTTGTCGGCGGAGTCTCTGGCCGGCCTGATCAGCCGGACGCAGGGCTGGGCGGCCGGGATACGGCTGGCCGCCATGTCCCTGACCGGACACCCTGATCCAGAGCTATGCGTCAAGGAACTGTGCGCTGAGGACAGCGCGATCACCGGGTACCTAATTGAGGAGGTGCTCAACCCGCAGCCCGATGCCCTGCGCGGTTATCTCCTCCGCACGAGCATCCTCGACCGCATTCGCGCCGACGTCGCGGCAGAGCTATGCGATATCGGCCCACAGGAGGCGAACCAGCTGTCCACGCTGGCCGAGGCGAACGCTTTCGTTCAGCCGCTGGGTAACGGCTGGTATCGGTACCACCCGCTGCTGGCTGAGATGCTGCTGCTGAAGCTCCGACACGAATTCCCCGGCCAAGTAGCTGATCTGCACCGGCGCGCCGGCCGCTGGTACCTGCGCAACGGGTATCTCACCGAAGCCGTACGGCACGCCGCGGAGGCCGGCGACTGGCCGCTCGCCGCCCGCATGGTGCTAGAGGACTTCGCCATTCCCGGCCTCATCGAACCGCGCGACCATCAGTCAATGGCCCTGGCCGACATATTCCGCCGCATGCCGGGGGATGGGGCTGGCGATCGGTGGGAGCCTTTGCTCGTGACCGCCGCGCTGGGACTTTCCGGCATGGATGGAACCGGAAGTACCTCGCTCGGCCGGGCCGAGGACATGCTGGAGCGCCTTCCCGCCGAGGAAGAAATTCCGGCGCGGCTAGCGGCCGCACTGATCCGGACGGCCTTGTCCCGTATGGTCGGTGATCTCGACGCTGCTGTCGCCGCGAGCGTCCAGGCGGAGAGATTGCTCAGCGAGATCTCCGGAAGCGTGCTGGCCATTCATCCCGAGATCCGCCCCCAGGTACTGCTGGCGCGCGGCATTGCGGAGTTCTGGACGGGACACGCTGACGAGGCGGCCGCAACCTTCCGGGTCGGCATCGCCGCTGCCGTGGCTCCAGCCAGCTCCCGCGAACGGGCCGATTGCCTCGGGCAGCTGGCCCTCGTGGAAGCGCTGCAAGCGCACCTGAACTCCGCCGTGCTGCTCGCCGATGAGACGGCAGGCACGGCGTCAGAACGCGAGCCGCAGCTGGAGCCCGCCATCGCGTCCGCCAGCGCGGCACTGGCCTGTGTGCACCTGGCGCGATGCGAGCTACGGCAGGCGCACGACCAGCTGGTGCTCGCCGCCGCCGCCCTGCGGATCCACCCGGACAGGCTGACGTCCGCCGTGGCCAGCCTCATCGCGGCGGCCTGCTGCCTGAGCGAAGGCCGTGCCAGTGCGGCCCTGGAGCTGATCAGCCGGGCCCGCCAGCAGTGGCAACCGCCGTACTGGCTCGAGCATAAGCTGACCCTCCTTGAGTCGCAGGCCTGCGCGGCGGCGGGGGACCTGCCGGGCGCCGTTGACGCGGCAGCCCGAGCCGAGGCGCAGGGTGCCCCCGGCGCGACGGTCGACCTGGCCTATGCGTGGCTGGCCGCCGACGACCATCCTGCGGCCAGGCGCGTCCTGGCCGACGCCGGCTTCCCCGCGGCGCAGAAGCCACTGGACCTTCAGGGGTGGCTGATCGACGCTCGGCTCCGCTACGAGAGCGGTGACGGTGCCCGCGGCCGCCGGTCCCTGGAACGGGCGCTGCAGCTGGCCGAGGCGGAGCAGATCCGGTTGCCCTTCGCCCGGGAGCGGGCCTGGCTGCGGCCCGCCCTCCGCCGCGACCCTGACCTGGTCCGCCGGCATGGGCATCTGCTGGAGGAGGATCTGCGGAGCTTCGGCGCCGTCCCGGCCCGGCCGCCCGGCACCGATGAGCCGCCGCTGCTGGTCGGCCCGCTCAGCGACCGTGAGCGTGAAGTCCTCGAACGCTTGTCCGGGATGCTCAGCACGGCCGAGATCGCCGCCGAGATGTACATCTCGGTGAACACGGTCAAGACCCACCTCAAGAGCATCTACCGGAAACTTGCCGCGAATCACCGGGGTGAAGCGGTCCGCCGGGCCCGGAAGCTCAACCTCATCTGACCAGCGATGCTCAGGCATATCACCCACAACGGGTGGCGCGCTGTCGCGTACGACTTGATGAAGTAAGGAGGCTGGACCGACCAAGGGAGAAGAGAACGCCATGTCTGACCTGATCGCGATCGGATACCCCGACGAGGCCACCGCCGAAGCTGCTGCCGACGAAGCGCGGCGCCTGGCCCGCGACCTCATCATCGAGCCTGACGCGATCGCTGTGATCGAGCGGGACAAAGGCGGGAAGTTCCACGTTCATACTCAGCACCATCTGGTCGGCGCCGGGGCGAGCTGGGGCATGTTCTGGGGACTGCTGTTCGGGCTCTTGTTCTTCGTACCGGTCGCCGGGATAGCCATCGGGGCGGGACTCGGCGCCCTCATGGGCAAGATCAGCAAGTCGGGTATCGACGCCCAGTTCCAGGAACAAGTCCGCGGAATGCTGACGCCCGGCACCTCCGCGCTGTTCCTCATGGTGGAGAAGGTCACCCCGGACAAGGCGATAGAGGCAATGAGCAAGTTCGGCGGCACCGTGCTGAAGACCTCCCTGTCCAAGGAAGGCGAGCAGGACCTTCAGGACGCGCTGCACGGCGGAAGCCCCGCATAGGCGCTTCGTCAGCACGGCCGCCGTTCCGCCCCGGCCAGATCAGACGGAGGGTCATGGCACAGACATCCGCTGACCACGAACGGGCAGCAGGTGGCAGTGGCCGTATCGGCCGCCGGGAACCCGGCGGCCGATACGGCCTTCTTCTGCTGGTGCTGATCCTGACCTATCTGCTCTCGGCGTTCACCAAGGGCCGGACCATCATCGATCTGCAGCTCCTGCTGTTCCTGGCCCTCCTGCTGCTGGCCCTCCGGACATCACGGGTACGTGGCCGGAGGGAGTGGCTGGCCGGAGGCGCCGCGCTGGCTGGCTCCGCGGCGGCCCTCGGGGCCGCCCTGACCGGTACCCAGGTGGGTGACGGCGTTGCCGCGATCTGGAAGGGGCTGATCCTGCTGCTGGCCGTGGTCCTCATCCTCACCCGGGTGCTGGCCAAGCCCACGGTCACCGTGCAGAGTATTTACGGTGCCCTGAGCGCTTACGTGATGATCGGCATGATGTTCGCCTCCTTCTTCGCCGCGATCAAGTACCTCGGCGGCGGCGGCTTTTTCGCTGACGGGCAGCCGGCGAACACCCAGACGTTCCAGTACTTCAGCTTCTCCACCCTGACGACCCTGGGCTACGGGGACTTCACCTCGGCGGATAACGGCGGCCGCGCCGTCGCCGTCCTGGAGGCGATGACCGGGCAGATATTCCTGGCCACCCTGGTGGCGCGCCTGGTCTCCGCCTACCGGAGCTCGCCAGCCGAGTAAGCCGCCTGGCTACGTCAGGTAGTAGAGGCTGTTGCCGACCAGCCAGAGGCCAAGCAGCAGGCACAGCAGGACGATGACCTGGTCGCGGTGGATATCCAGCCAGGTTCTCAGCTGCTGCAGGCGCACGCCGGCGGCGGCGGGTGCCAACGTCGCGTACAGCTCGAGGTACAGGAAGCTGGCCGTGGCCAGCAGGACGAACAGCACCAGGGTCAGGTAGTCCGCTAGCCCGGCCAATTTGGCCTCGGTGATGGTCGCGGCGCCCGCCGCCACCAGCGCCCACGGCTGGAGGAAGACGGCCAGCCCGGCAGCGGCCCACAGCGACACCCCGTCGAGCCGCGCCATCCAGGTGGGCGGCTTGCGCGGAATGGCCCTCCGGCGCCACTTACGCACGGCGTACAGGATCAGCGCGACGCCCAGGGCCAGCTTGACGGCCAGGGCGGCGTTCGACGGTACCGTGTTCGGCGCGGGCGGCTTCCCCTGCGTCGACAGGGTCACCGCCGCTACCACCACGACCAGGCAGGCCAGCCAGCCGAGGATGAACGCCAGGCCCTTAAAGATGCCCTTCTCGGCGCTCAGCAGCAGGATGAATGCGGTAAGCGGGAAGGGCTCGAGGGTTATCGCGAGACCGATGAGCAGAAGGTTAAGGACCACCCGCTCGGCTCCTCGTCAGATCACAGGCCGCGTTCAGCGGTGATCCGCCCCGAGGCCACCGCGTCGATGACGGCTTGGTGGTCACGCTCGTTCTGGTCGGCGTAGGCGCCGGCGAATTGCGTGATGGCCTGGTCGAACTTGTCGGATCCGCCCAGGTAGGCGGCGATGGCGATGCGGTCTCCGGACCGGGCGTGGGCCCGCGCCAGGGTCCATCCGCACAGGTTGCCGTACAGGCCCATGCCGTGGGGCACCATGGCCTCGGGGTCGAGGGAGAATTTCCAGTCCCGCAGCTGGCGGACGTAGAAGTCACGCTGCTGTGCGTCGAGTCCACTGGTCCGCTGCCAGCCCAGGAAGATGTCACTGGAGGCTTGCATCAGCCGTTGGCCCGCGACCACCCGCTGGCCCTGATTGGTGAACTTGCTGGCGCCGACGAACCGGCTGAGGACCGACTGCTCGGCCTCTTTGATCTGGAGGAACAGCGGATCAGCCTGGTCGCGGCCGAGCATCAGGGCGATCCAGCACCGGGTACCGACGCTGCCGACCCCGACGACCTTGCGGGCCAGGTCCGTGAACTCGTACTCGTCGAGCAGGTGCCGCCGGTCGGTCTCCAGCGTGCGCCGGTACTTGCTGAGGATGTCATTGATCTGGGACTCGATGGCGCTGCGTTCCATCCGGTCGGGTACGAGCTCGTCGATGGGTACCAGCAGGGGCGGATCGGAAATGATCCGCGGCTGCCCGTCCACGACGACGGTGAGCTTGCCCAGTTGTTCCATGCTGTCTCTGGTGCGCGCCTTGGCCAGGCCCTTGTCGACAAGCTTGCGCTGCCGGGCTTTCATCTGGGATCGGAACTGATCCTTTAGCTGGTCCGCGTCCGCGTGCGCGTACCAGACGTCAAGGTTCGTCATCCCGGCGAAGGCGCGCATCGCCAGCCGGTAGCTCGCCACGGTAGCTGTGACGATCTTCCGGCGCTCCTTGCCGGTGAACCCGTTCGTCCGCGCCGCGACCTCCATGCTGGCGGCCAGGCGCTTGACGTCCCACTCCCAGGGCCCCGGCAGCGTCTCGTCGAAGTCGTTGATGTCGAAGACGAGCCTGTGCTCGGCCGACCCGAAGATGCCGAAGTTCGACAGGTGCGCGTCACCGCAGGCCTGGACGGCCAGTCCGGTTACCGGGGTGGTGGCCAGATCGCTGGCCATCGGCAGGGCGGCGCCGCGGTAATAGGTGAAGGGCGAGACCATCATCCGGCCCCACCGGACGGGCACCAGCTCGGGCACACGCGACGCCGCCTGCTTCGTGAGCAGAGCGATCGGGTCCGGCCGGCCGGAACCCGGATCGAACATCGCGTGGGCTTCCCTCGGCACCGCCGCCCGGGCCTCCGCGCCCCGGGCCGCGCGCTCGGTGGGAGTCAGATGCCCCAGCGCAGTGTCGAGTTCGTAACGCAACGACTGGCGCGGGGAAGCCTCGGCCTTGAGGTCACTCATGTTTGGCTCCTTTCGCGCAGTGCGCGTTCGCTTTTTACCATGCCGGGCCGCAGAACTGTCCGCCTCACCCCGTCTGGGTGATGCGCTGGTTTCCGCTGCATCAGCCGTGGCCCGGCCCCTGTTACGCGGTAACCCGTCGCGGTCCGGCGACGCCCCCGGGTCGCCGGCCCGTCTCGGTGGTCCCTACTCCCGCGCGAGCATGGCCTGGGCCTCGCGTTCGAGGTCGACGTAGGGGTCGCCGCTGACGTCGACGGCGACGCGCTTGATCGTGCCGCCGGTGAAGGGGTACGGGTGCTCGCCGGGATAGTCGTCGGTCACCGATTCGCCGCTGTCCCGGCCGACGCACAGGCCCTCGCCGGCCAGCATGAACATCCCGGGCTGGGTCTTGATCCGGCCCTCGCCGACCTTCTGGTCCCCGTAGTAAAGGGACAGGATGCCGGTGGACACGCCGGGCGGGTCCTCGCCGTCCTTGTCGAATGCGGCCGACAAGATCAGGTCCGTTCCGGTCGGGACCTCCTGGGTGGCGTCGATCTTCTGCTCCATCAGGCCGACGAAGTTATTGACGTAGTGCAGCCGGTTGTCCTTGATGTACAGGGCGTGCCCGCCGAACTGTGACCCGTGGGCGAACAGCACGCCCTGGGCGCCCACTTCGGGGATGTCGACCTGTGCGCCGATCGTGAAGGACCGGTTGCGCAGGTTCACCGCCTGCTGCTCGGGCACCTCGGCCAGGTTCGGGAAGTAGGTGTACCGGTCGCGCACCGGGGCCAGCTGCGGGCGCGGGGTGATGATGATTTCCAGCGCGGACCGGTCATCGAGGGGGAAGACCCCGTTTTGGCCGGCTTCGGCGAACCACAGGTTGATCAGCTCCCGTAGCTTGTCCGGGTGCTCGTCGGCCAGGTTGTGCAGCTCGGCCCGGTCGGTGTCGACGTGGTACAGCTCCCAGGTGTCGTCGTTGAAGTGGCTCCAGCCGCTGAGCGTGGGGTGGGTGGTGATGGCCTTCCAGCCGTCGTGCCAGATCCCGCGCGAGCCGAGCATCGAGTAGAACTGGGTCGTGCGCGCCGAGGGCGCCGATTCCATTTCGACGCTGTAGCGCATGCTCACCCCGTCGAACCGGCTCTGCACATGGCCCTTGATCGTCGCCGGGCTCTGCACCCCGAGCGTTTCCAGGATGGTCGGCACGATGTCGATGGCGTGGTGGTACTGGTGGCGGATCTCGCCCCGGCCGGCCGTGCCGCCGGGCGCGGCCGAGGGCCACGAGATGATGCACGGGTCGGCGGTGCCGCCGTTGAACTCGTACCGCTTCCACATCTTGAACGGCGTGTTGAACGCCATCGCCCAGCCGTTCGGGTAATGGTTGTAGGTCTTCGTGCCGCCGAGTTCGTCCAGCATGGCCAGGTTCGACGCCATGTCATCGGGGATGCCGTTGGCGAACTTCATCTCGTTGACCGACCCCTCGGGGCCGCCCTCGCCGCTGGCGCCGTTGTCCGACACGACAATGATCATCGTGTTCTCGCGCTGCCCGGTCTCCTCCAGGTAGTCCAGCAGCCGGCCGATGTGGTGGTCGGCGTGGGCCAGGAACCCGGCGTACACCTCGGCCATCCGCGCGAACAGCCGCTTCTCCTCCGCGTTCAGCGAGTCCCAAGGCCGGGTGTAGTCCAGCGGCGGGAACGGCTTGCCATCCGGGCCCTGCCGGGTTTCGGGGGTGCCGATCGGGTTGATGGGCGGCAGTCCGGTATCAGCCGGGACGATGCCCATTTCCTTCTGCCGGGCCAGGGTCTGCTCCCGCATCGCCTCGTAACCCATGTCGAACTGGCCCTGGAACTTGTCGGCCCATTCCTTCGAGACATGGTGCGGGGCATGCGCGGCGCCCGGTGCGTAGTAGAGGAAGAACGGCTTGTCGGGCGCGATCACCTTGGCGTCGCTGATGAACTCGATCGCCTTGTCGGTCAGATCCTCGGTGAGGTGGTAGCCCTCCTCCGGGGACTTGGGCTGGTCGACCGGGTGGTTGTCGTAGACCAGGTCCGGATACCACTGGTTCGTCTCCGCGCCCAGGAATCCGTAGAAGCGCTCGAAGCCGCGCCCTGATGGCCAGTTACGCCGGGTCGAGGCGAGGTTCATCTCCACCGTCGGGCACAGGTGCCACTTGCCGACAATGTAGGTGTTCCAGCCCAGCTCGCCGAGGATCTCGGAGACCATGCCGTTCTCCGGCGGAATCGTCCCGCTCGCGTTCGGGAACCCGACCGCGGCCTCGGTGATGCACGCCATCGAGTTACGGGTGTGGTTGCGCCCGGTCAGCAGGCACGAGCGGGTCGGCGAGCACAGCGCCGTGGTGTGCCACTGCGTGTAGCGGACCCCGTCCGCGGCGATCCGGTCGATGTTCGGGGTCTCGATCGGGCCGCCGTAGCTGCCCATGGCCGAGAAGCCCACGTCGTCGAGCACGACGTACACCACGTTCGGCGCCCCGTCGGGAGCTTTCGGTGGCTCGAACGGCGTCCAGTCCGGGACCGAATCACGGATATCAACGTTGATCGTGCCCTTGAACGGCTCGCTCATCTCACGGTTCCTCGCGCGCAGGCGGCATATATGGGGTCCACCTGATCAGGCTGGCAGGCGCGTCCGGACGCGGGCATCACCCCGGCCGGGTGACCCCTGGGACCGCGGGCGCGGCTCCGTCCGGTACCGGGTCTGGTGCCACGGCGGGCCGCTCAGATTCAATGGGACCCAGGGGCTGGGTGTAGACGTCGTGCAGCGTCGCGACCTGCTGAGTGGTGAACGTCCGCTCGCGCCGGACATCGCGGGTGAAGGCCAGCCACCAGGTAAGCACGGCGCCGACACGGTTGCGGTAGCCGGTCAGGAAGAGGATGTGGATGAACAGCCAGATCCACCAGCCGATGAAGCCACCGACCTTCAGCGGCCCGGCCGAGACGACGGCCTTGCCCCGGGAGATGTAGGCCGCCGAGCCGAGGTCGTGGTAGCGGAACGGCTTCTCCTCCAGATTGCCCGAGGCCCGGCGCCGGATGCGGTGCCCGGCGTAGAGGCCGGTCTGCATGGCCACCTCGGCGACGCCGGGTAGCTTGTCCAGGCTCATCATGTCGCCGAGGACGGAGATCTCCGGATGGTCGGCGATGGTGCAGTTCTTCTCGACCACGATGCGCCCGGCCCGGTCCTGCTCGGCGCCGGTGGCGGTGGCCAGGGCCTTAGCGATTGGCGGGGCCTCGACCCCGGCGGTCCACAACACGGTGGCGGCGTCGTAACGCGTCTCCTGGCCATCGTGGTCGCGGACGAGGACATATCCCTGGTCGACGTGGGTGACGATCGAGCCCATGTGCCGCTCGACCCCCAGCTTGTCGAGCGAGTCTGCGGCCTTCTGCGACAATTTCGGGCCGAACATGGCCAGCGGTGCGCTGCCGCCGTCGAACAGCAGCACCCGGGCATCCTCCGGCTGGATGTTCCGGAACTCGGCCCGCAGGGTCTTGGTCGCCACCTCCCGGATCTGCCCCGCTAGTTCCACGCCGGTCGGGCCGGCCCCGACGAGGACGAAGGTCAAGTAGGTACGGCGTTCCTCCGGATCGGTGGCCGTGTTCGCCATCTCGAACGCGCCATACACCCGGCGCCGGATCGCGAGCGCATCGGAGATCGTCTTCATGCCCGGTGCCCAGCGGGCGAACTCGGGATGGCCGAAGTAGGATTGCCGGACTCCGCCGGCCACGATGAGATCGTCGTAGCCGAACTCCATGACCTCGCCGCCGACTCGCCGGGCCAGGACGCGCCGGCCTTCGACGTCGAAGTCGAACACCTCGCCCAGGACGACGTTGACGTTCTTGTGTTTCTTCAGCAGATCGCGTAGCGGCGCGGTGATCTTCCCCTCGGACAGGATGCCGGTCGAGCACTGGTAGAGCAGCGGCGCGAACAGGTGATGCCCGGAACGGTCGATCAGCGTCACCGAGGCACTGTCCTTGAGCGCGCGGACCGCGAACAGGCCGGCGAAGCCGCCGCCCACGATCACCACGCGACGCTGGCCGCTTTCCTGCGTCATGGCCGTCATGGCGTGCTTCCGTTCTCGCTCATCCGGCCGGGTCGTGCCAGGTGTCCCGCTCCGGCAGCAGCCGGTCGGCTTCCTTCGGGCCCCAGCTGCCCCTGGCGTACGGGTGCACGGGGGTGACATCGCCGATCACCGCGTCAACGACCTCCCAGGCCGCCTCCACGGTGTCCTGGCGGGCGAACAGCCAGCGGTCCCCGTCCAGGGCGGCGCCGATGAGCCGGTCGTAGGGACGCATGTCCGAGCCCGGCTGGCCCGCGAACGCCAGGTCCTCCTGCTGCGGCTCCATCCCGGCACCGGGCTTCTTGCCCGCCAGCGTGAGGCCCACCGCGGTCTCCGGCCAGATCCGGAACCGCAGCGAGTCGCGTACGGCGAACGGATCGATCCCGAATACGTCGTGCGGCGGCCGCTTGAAACGAATGTCTATCTCGGTGGCGGTGACCGGCATGGTCTTGGCCGCCCGGATCAGGATCGGCACGCCCTCCCAGCGCCAGGTGTCCGCGGTGAGCCGGACCGCGACGTAGGTCTCGGTCGTCGATTTCGGATCGACGCCCTCCACTTCGAGATAACCCTCGTACTGGCCCTTCACCACATCCTCGGGGGTCAGCGGCCGCAGCGCGGATATCACCTGCGATTTGGCTTCCCGCCAGTCGGCCAGGCCGGGCTTGCTCGGCGGTTCGGCCAGCACGGTGGCCAGCACCTGGAGCATGTGGTTCTGGACCACGTCCCGGATCGCACCCGTGCGGTCATAGAACCGGCCTCGGTCGGCCACGTCGAACGCTTCGGCCATCGTGATCTGGATGCTCTCGACGTAGTTCCGGTTGAGCAGCGGCTCAATGATCGAGTTCGCGAACCGGACGAACAGCACGTTCTCCACCGGGTCAAAGGCCAGCCAGTCATCGACCCGGAAGATCGCCTCTTCCGGGAAGTACTTGTGCATCGTGTCGTTGAGCTGGCGCGAACTGGCCAGGTCGGTGCCGAACGGTTTCTCCACCATCACCCGCGCATCCTTGGCCCGGCCGGCCGTGGCGATTCCCTGCGCGATCCGCCCGAACAGCGGCGGCGGCACCTCCAGGTAGAACAGCACCCGGGTACCCGCGCCAATCTCGTCCGACATCGCCTGGTACGTCGCGTCGGAATCGAGGTCCCCGTCGACGTAGCGCAGCAGCCCGAGCATTTTCCGCGCCGGCTCGCTGTCCGGATCCATGTTGTTCAGCCGCAGCGACGCCACCGCGTAGTCGCGGAACTGCTCCAGTCCCCAGCCGCTCTTCGCCACCCCGATGACGGGCACGTTGAGCACTCCTCGCTGGACCAGGCCCACCAGCGCCGGGAAGGTCTCAATCTTCGCCAGGTCTCCGGTTGCGCCGAAGATCACCAGCGCATCCACCTCGTTAGTTGCCATGTCAGCTCCTCTGCTGGCCAAGCCAGCCGCTGCCTACATCACAGATCACCCTGGCCATCAGAGCGTGGCCACGGGCCGGCTACATCACACCCCGCGGGTGAGCTGCCGGTAGCGGCCGCCGGTCCGCAGCAGTTCCGCGTGCGTGCCGCGCTCGGTGACCCGGCCCTGGTCCAGCAGGATGATCTCGTCGACCTGCTCGAGCCCCTCCAGTTCGTGGGTGATGAGCAGGGTGGCGCGGCCCGCGGTCAGCTGCAGCAGCTCGGCGGTGAGGGCCGTGCGCGCTTCGGGGTCCAGGTGGGCGGTGGGCTCGTCGAGGATCAGCACGGCCGGGTCAGCCAGCAGGGCCCGGGCCAGGGCCAGCCGCTGCCGTTCTCCGCCGGACATGGCGGCCCCGTGTGCGCCGACCCGGGTATCCCAGCCCAGCGGCAGGGACTCGATCCAGGGCAGCAGCCGGGCCCGCGCCGCCGCCGCCGTCAGCTCACCGTCACTGGCCCCCGCGCGGCCCAGGCGCACGTTGTCACGAACGGTCGCGTCGAAGATGTGCGGGTCGGCAGGACAGCCACCAATCACCTTCCGCACCTCATCGGCGGCGTAGCTGGCCAGGTCGGCGCCGTTCAGCGTGACGGTGCCGCCGGCCGGCTCGCGGAAGCGCAGCAGGACCGCCGCCGCGGTGGACTTTCCGGCGCCGCTGGGGCCGATGAGCGCGACCCGCCGTCCCGCGGACAGGTCGAGGTCGAGCCCGTCCAGCGCGAGCGGCTCGTCGTGGGAGTACCGGACCTGCACGCCCGACATCCGTACCGACACGGGCGCCCCGGCGTCCAGCGGCCGGGGGACGGCCGGCTCGGTGACCGGATCCGGCGCGTCGAGGATCGTGCCGACGCGGCGGGCCGAGGCGCGCGCGGCCCCGAGCTGCAACGCGGCCGCCGGCATGACGGCTACCGCCTCAAAGGCGGCCAGCGCCGTCAGCGTCAGCACGGCCAGCGGTACCCGGGTCAGCGTGCCATGCCCCACGGCCGCTACCCCCAGGACCAGGACGGCCCACACCGTGAGCCCGGTCAGGCCGGTGACCAGCCCACTGCCCAGGCCCGTCGCGGCCGCGGAGCGCCTGGCCATTACGGTCAGCCTGGCGTCCGCCTCGGTGGCGGCGGCCAGCGCGGTGTCCTGGGCGCCGAACGCGTGCAGCTCGGCCGCGCCCGCCAGCAGGTCGGTGACGGTCGCGCTGAGCTCGCCGCGGACCGGTGCGGTGGCCCGGGCCGCCCGCCGCGAGGCGAGGACGGCCAGCGCCGGCGCCGCGGCCCCGGCGGCCAGCAGTCCCAGGGCGAGCAGGCCGCCGGCCGGGGCGAGGATGAGCAGGCACACCGTCACGGCGCCCGCGCCGACCAGCAGCGCAGCCAGCGGCGGCCCGATGCCGCGGATAAACAGGTCCTGGGTGGCGTCGACGTCGCTGATCAGCGCGGCCAGCAGATCGCCGGACCGGAAGGCGGCCAGCCCGGCCGGCGCGAGCCGTTCCAGCCGGCGGTAAATGGCCACCCGGATGTCAGTAAGCACCCGGAACGCGACGTCGTGCGAGGTCAGGCGCTCGAGGTAGCGGGACACGCCGCGGCCGACGCTGAACGCACGGACCGCAACCACCGCGACGGATATGGCCAGGATGCTTGGATGCTCTGACGCGCGGGCCAGCATGAAGCCGGAGGTAGCCAGCAAGGCCACGCCGAACCCCGTGGCCGCCGCGCCCGTCAGGACCGACAGCGCCAGCCGCCCGCGCAGCGGCCCGGCCAGCCAGAGCAGCCGCAGCAGCGGCCGCCGGCCGGCCACGACCTCATTCGTCATGTGGTCACCGCCGTAGCCGCCGTCCGCGCCGAACCAGCCGGTGATACCAGTGTCCCGTGCTCCAGGCTGAGGACCCGGCCGCCGCCTCGGGCCGCCCAGCCCTGGCCGTGGCTGATCAGGATGACGGTGCGGTCGGCCAATTCCGTATCCAGGGCCGAGGCGATCAGCCCGGCACCAGCCGGATCCAGATGAGCGGTGGGCTCGTCGAGGAGCAGCAGGGGAGCGTCGCGCAGGAACGCGCGGGCGAGCGCGATCCGCTGACGCTGACCGGCGGA
Source organism: uncultured Actinomycetes bacterium (assembly GCA_963833835.1). Lineage (GTDB taxonomy): Bacteria > Actinomycetota > Actinomycetes > Streptosporangiales > Streptosporangiaceae > Bog-532. The sequence continues at coordinate 217,140 of CAWHZI010000015.1, read as the reverse complement.
CAGCCGCAGGCCGCGTTCCCCCAGCGGTGTGTCGTAGCCGCGCGGTAGCGAGTCGATGAACTCGGCCGCGCCGGCCAGCTCGGCGGCCCGGCCGATAGCCGCACGGCTCGCGCCGGGCTGGCCGAGCGCGATGTTGTCGGCTGCGCTCCCGCTGAACAGGTACGGCTGCTGCGGTACCCACGCGATCTGCCGCCGCCACTGCTCCAGATCCGTCGCGGTCACGTCGACCCCGCCCGCCTCGATGATCCCGGCCGCCGGGGCCAGGAAGCGGAGCAGCAGGGCCAGCAGCGTGCTCTTGCCCGCGCCGCTCGGCCCGGTCAGCACGATCCGCTCACCCGGCGCGACCGTCAGGCTGACCCCGTCCAGAGCGGGCCGGGAACGGCCCGGATAGGTCGCGGTGATCGCGTCCAGCCTGATCTCGGCGAACCGCAGGTCCGCCGCCACCGTGGGCGCAGCCGCCCGGGCCGGCCGGGCCGCTTCGGTCGGCTGGCCGGTCGGCCCGTCCGGTACCGGAGTATCCAGGATCTCGAACGCCCGCCCGGCTGCGGCGGCCCCCTCCATGCTCGCGTGGAACTGGGCGCCGACCGCGCGCAGCGGCAGAAATGCCTCCGGAGTGAGCAGCAGCACCAGCAGTGCCGTCTCGTAGCCGATGTGACCGTACAGCAGGCGGAGCCCGACCTCCACCGCGACGAGCGCGGTCGCCACCGCGGCGGCTAGCTCCAGGACCAGCGCGGACAGAAATGCGACCCGCAAGGTCGCCATCGTCGTTCTCCGGTAGTCGTCCGTGACCTTGGCGACTACCTCTTCCTGGGCCCTGGCCCGGCCGAACACCTTGAGCGTGGGCAGGCCTTCCACCACATCGAGGAAATGGCCACCGAGGGTGGCCAGCAATCGCCATTGCTTCCGCGTCTGCGCCTTGGTGTGCCAGCCGACCAGCACCGCGAAGAGGGGGATCAGCGGCAGCGTCACCGCGATGACCACCGCCGAAATCCAGTCTGCGGCCGCCACCCGGACCACCACGGCGATGGGCACCAGCACCCCGAGCACGAGCTGCGGCAGGTAGCGGGCGAAATAGGTGTCCAGCCCGTCCAGTCCCCGGGTGCTCAAGGTGGCGATCTCACCCGCCCGCTGACTGCCCAGCCACCCGGGGCCCAGCCGCAGCGCCCGCGCCGTGACCGCGCGGCGCAGCTGCGACTTGACGGTCGCGGCCGCCCGGAGCGCGGTCACCTCCCCGCCGTAGCTCACCGCCGCCCGCGCCGCCACCACGATCAGCAGGGCCGTCAGGGTGCCCGCCAGCGTGGCGGCCACGTCACTGCGGGCCGCGGTCGCGAGGGCGTGGGCCAGCAGGCCGGCCTGGGCCAGGATCAGCGCCGTTCCAGCCAGTCCGAGCGCCACGGTAACGACCAGGTAGCCGCGGGCGGCCCCGGCGTATCGCAACAGCCGCGGATCAACCGGCCCGCGATTGCTCATACGCCGATGATGCGGTCATGCCGTTGCGGACAACTCACCCCGGCCGGGTGAAGCGCATGGCGGCGCGGCGGGAGACGGTGAACGAATCCAGTAATCGGCAGGAGGCATCCGTTGTCTCAGGAGGCATCCGTTGTCTGACGCCGTCCCCGCGGCGGGCCCTGCAGCCGAAGGCTCAGGTCCCAGCCCGGAAGAGCAGGCAGAAATCGATCGTCTGCGGGCCGAGGTGGCCGAGCTGCGCACCCGGCAGGAGGCACTGCCGCCCGCGGGCCGGCGGCGCGGGCGCTGGCGAGCGCCGGTCGCTACGGTCCTGATCGTGCTCGGCTGCATACTCGCGCCGATCTCACTGCTGGGGGTCTGGGCCGGCAATCAGGTCTCCGATACCGCACGGTACGTGGAGAACGTGGAGCCCCTGGTCCATGATCCGGCCATTCAGAATGCCCTGACCGACAAGATCACGAATGCGATCACGACCCAGGTCAACGTCACCGGGTACGCCAATCAGGCCGCCGCCGCCCTTACCGAGAAAGGTCTGCCTCGCGTCGGAACGCTGCTGCATAACTTCGCCCCGCAGATCAGCGGCGCGTTCACCAATTTCGTGCACACCCAGGTGCACAAGGTGGTGACGAGCCAGAAGTTCGCTCAGCTGTGGGTCCAGGCCAATACCCGCATTCACGCCCAAGTGGTCAAGGTGCTGTCCGGGCAGGGCAGCACCTCGGTCAGCATCAAAAACGGTCAGGTCGTCCTCAACCTGGGACCGTTCATCACCCTCGTCAAACAGGACCTGGCCAGCCGCGGCCTCAGCATCGTGAGCAAACTCCCGGCCATCAACCCGACGTTCACCCTCTTCTCGGCTAAGTACCTGGTCAAGGCGCAGGGCGGCTACCGGGCGGTCAACACCCTCAAGATCGTGCTGCCGATCCTGATGGTGCTGCTGCTGGCGGCCGGCGTGTACGTAGCCCGCCGCCATCGCCGTGCCCTGATCGGGGCGGGGCTGGGCCTGGCGGCATCGATGCTGGTGCTCGCGGCCGGGCTGCTGATCTTCCGCAGCATCTACCTGAGCAGCGTGCCGGACAGCGTGCTGCCCGCCGACGCCGCGGCCGTCATTTTCGATACGTTCGTCCGGTTCATCAAAGACGGGCTGCGCCTGGTCCTGGTCATTGGCCTGGTCATCGCGGCCGGTGCGTTTATGACCGGCCCGTCGGTGACCGCGGTCCGGACCCGGGGCGCCTTCACCTCGGGCTTCGGCTGGCTGCGCCACGGCGCCGAGCACCTTGGGGTCCGGACCGGACCGGTCGGTACCTGGACCTACGCACACCGCCGGGCGCTGCGCATCTCCGCGGTGGCCCTGGCCGCGCTGATCTTCGTGTTCTGGGGCGAGCCATCCGCCGTTGCCGTCATCGTGATGGTCGTCCTGCTGCTCGTGGTGCTCGGGCTGATCGAGCTGATCGGCAGTAGGCCGCCTGCTTCGACCACCACTCCGCCTGATCCACCCAGCCCGCCCGCCCCGCCCGCTGAGCCGGGGATGGCGGGTAGCCGGTGATCCTGCAGGCGGCCGGCCTCGCGCTGCTGGCCGCGCTGTCCCCGACCACCCTGCTGGTGTCTGCGGTCTACCTCGGCTCCGCCCGGCCCCGGCTGGTCGGCACGGCCTACCTGGCGGGCGCGATCCTCATGAGCCTGGTGATGGGCCTGGTGGTGATCGTGATTCTGCGCAACACCGGCCTGAGCCACCACAATCAGCGCACGCCTCGCTACGGCCTGCGGCTCGGCCTCGGCCTGCTGATGATCGCGGCGGGTGCCTTCCTGGCCCGGCGGAAACCGAAGCCGCCCGATCCCGACCACCCCAAGCAGGGGCTCGTCTCGAAGATGATCGCCAATCCCGCCCCGGCCAGCGCGTTTGCCGTCGGCCTGCTGCTGTTCGCGCCGGGTATCACGTTCATCGCCGCGGTTCAGGTGATCGCCACGGCCAATGCCGACATCGAAGAAACCACGACGGCCATCGTCGTCGTCGTCGTGATCAACGCGCTCCTCGTGTGGCTGCCCCTGCTGGTGCACATCGTCGCGCCCGGCGCGACGACGCGTTATCTGATGGCGTTCAACGGCTGGCTGCGCGCGAACGGCAACAAGATCCTCATCGCCGTCCTGCTCGTGGGCGGCGTGATCGTAGCCGTCAACGGCGTCCTCGGCCTCGTGCACGGCTGACCAGATCACCTCCGGATCATCCGTTGCGGGTGACGCGCCGCTCGCGGTGAAGCGTGACAGTTGAGTCGTGGTGATGGCCTGAGCGAACGCTGGCTCGGCGCGCCCCGGGATCTAAGGAGTCTGATCATGACAACGCCCGTCAAGGCCGACGTCGATGCCGCGACCCAGGACACGCTGACCGGCCTGGCCGTCGGCGACCGGTCGGTCCTGGAGGAGGTCCTGGCGTTCCGGGACAGCGAGCAGGCCAGCACCGGCCTGGACCCCCGCACCTTCTCGCTCGTCAAGATCGCCGCCCTCATCGCCCTTGATGCCCCGCCTGCGTCGTACCTGTGGCAGGTCGCCAACGCGCTCGCCGCTGGGGCCACGCCGCGGGACATGCTCGGGGTGCTGCGTGCGGTTCTGCCGCAGGTGGGAGGCCCCCGGGCGATGGCGGCCGCGCCCGAGCTCATGCTGGCCCTCGGCCTCGAGCTGCCGCCCGACGCCTAGGCGAGCGCAGAGAATCCGCAGGGTCGATCGGTTTCCAGGAGGCAGAAATGATGAGACGACGACGCCCGCTCATGCGCGCGGCAGTCATTGGCGGCGGCGCCTATGCCGCCGGCCGCCACAACGCGAACAGAAATGCGCAGCAAGCCCAGCAAGACGATCAGCAGAACGCCCAGATCAACGACCTTCAACAGCAGCAGGCAGCCGCTCCGCCGCCGCCACCGGCGGCCGCCGCCCCGCCCGCGGGACCGTCCCTGCTCGACCAGCTGAACCAGCTCGACACCCTGCATCAGAGCGGCGCTCTGACCGACAACGAATTCACCGCCGCCAAGGCCAAGCTGCTCGGCAGCTGATTTAGCGCGGAGTACGGCCGTCCAGGACATGCTGCGGGGTCAGGAGGAAGCCCGGTGAGTACGCCTCCTGACCCGCCCGTCCCACCTGACCCGGATAAGCCACCTGACCCCGATAAGCCGCCTGACCCACTGGCGCTGTTGCGGTCCCGAAGCTATATCGTTCTGCTGGTCATCGCCGTGATCATCGGTGCGCCCGTCTCGGCGGCGGCCTACTTCTTTCTCGCTCTGGTCAGCAAGCTGCAGGGGTGGGTCTTCACCGATCTGCCCAAGGGCGTGGGCTTCCACGCCGAACCACTGTGGTGGCCGATTCTGCCCCTGCTGCTGGCCGGGGTGCTGGTGGCCCTGACCATCAAGTACCTGCCCGGCACGGGTGGCCACTCGCCCGCCGACGGGTTCAAGGCCGGCGCGGGGCCGCCATCTCCCCGGGAGCTTCCGGGCATCGTGCTGGCCGCGTTCGCGACGTTGAGCCTCGGCGTGGTACTCGGGCCCGAGGCGCCCCTGATCGCCCTCGGCGGCGGGCTCGGCGTCCTCGCGGTCAAGCTCGTCAAGCGCGACGCTCCCGCCCGGACCCAGGCGGCCGTCGCCGCGGCCGGGAGCTTCGCCGCCATCAGCACCCTGCTTGGGTCCCCTATAACCGGGGCGTTCCTCCTGATGGAGGCCTCGGGCCTGGGCGGGGCGATGCTGCAGGTGGTGCTGGTCCCAGGCCTGCTGGCCGCCGGTGTCGGCTCGCTCGTGTTCGTCGGCCTGGACGCCTGGACCGGGCTGGGAACGTTCTCGCTGGCCATCCCGGGCCTTCCGCACGTCGGGGCGCCGACGATCGGGGAGTTCCTATGGGCTCTGGGGATCGGCGTGCTGGCGGTCCCCTTCGGCATGGGCATCCGGTGGCTCGGCCTGTTGCTGCGGCCCTATGTCGAGCGGCGGAGGGTGCTGCTCACTCCGGTGGTCGGCCTGGCCGTCGCGGGCCTGGCCATCGCGTTCGCCGCCGGCACCGGGAAAGGCTCCTCTGAGGTGCTGTTCTCCGGGCAGTCCGCCCTCGGTCCGTTCGTAGACCACGCCGCCAGCTACACCGTCGGAGCACTGGTGCTCCTGCTGGCCTGCAAGGGGATCGCGTACGGGATTTCGCTGAGCAGCTTTCGCGGCGGCCCGACGTTCCCGGCCCTGTTCCTCGGGGCGGCGGGCGGGGTCGCGCTGTCGCACCTGCCCGGGCTACCGCTCGTCGACGGCGTCGCCATGGGCATCGCCGCGATGTCCGTGGTCATGCTCAGACTGCCGCTCACCTCCGTCCTGCTGGCCTCCCTGCTGCTGGCCTCAGACGGCCTGGCCGTCATGCCGCTGGTCATCGTGGCCGTCGTGGTGGCCTACGTCCTCTCGGCCAGGCTCACCCCGAGTCCGGCCGCTGGCCCCGCCGCCGAAAGCCCGCGGCCCGCGGCCGGCCCGAGTGCCGCGGCGGCCGGGCCGCCTTCGGCCAGCCCGGCCCCGGCCAGCCCGGTCCCGGCCGACTTGGACGGTCACCCAGAATTTCCCGCGTCTCCACCTCCGCGATGAGCAACTCACACCTCTGCGATAAGGAAGTCACCCGCCATGAGGGGCGCGTAACCGGCCGGGGAGCCTCACCATGAGGGCTACGGGCACCGCACTTCGAGTTGATTGGGGGCCCGGGTGAGTTCCTCTTCCTACGAGATACGTATCACCGGCATCCTGCCGCCAGAGGCCTTGCTTGACTTCGAGGACCTGATCGCCTCGGTCGAGCCGGTAGAGACCGTAGTCCACGGTCAGTTGCCTGATCAGGCCGCCCTGCACGGGCTGCTGGCCAGGCTCGAGCTGCTCGGCGTACAGGTCCTGGAGGTGCGCCGCCTCCACGAACAGGTCCGGTTGGCCCAGTCGGCCCAGCCAGGGCAGCCCGCTCCCGGGCCGGCCGACGAGGAGGCCGGGACCGAAGACGGGTGACCGCCAGCTGGCCGCGAAGCCGTGGCTCATCACCCGGCACGGGTGATGCCTGGGCCGTAGCCGCTGGGACAGCGTACTGACGCAGAAGTGAAGTTCATCAGGGAGGCCTCCATGACGTCGGCAGCGCCGAGCAGACACTCCAGTGGGGAGAGCAGCGACTTTCGCCGTCCCCGGGGCTCCGGGCTGGTGGTCTTCGCGGCAGTCGTCCTGGCTGTGCTCGGTTTCTTCAACCTTCTGGATGGCATCGCCGCCATCAGCCGGTCGCATGTCTTCGTGGCGAATGCGCATTATGCGGTCGGCAACCTGCGCGCCTGGGGCTGGGTAGTGCTGATCCTCGGGGTTCTTCAGTTGCTCGCGGCGGGCGGGATAATCTCCGGCAATCCGCTGGCGCGCTGGTTCGGGGTGGTCGTCGTCGGGCTCAACTCGATCGCTCAGATGTTCTTTCTCGCCTCTTATCCTCTGTGGTCTATCGCGATCATCGCGATCGACCTGACCGCCCTGTACGCGCTGTGTGTCTACGATTCACGCGAAAACCTGGGTATCAGGAGGGCCGCCTGATGCCCGCGGTGAGCGCCGCAGAGCTGCCGGGCTGGCGGGGGACCGGCCCGCGGCAGGCGATCGTGGAGTTCGTCGCCGCCGTGACCGACCCCGACTCGGCGGACTTCGTCCCGGCACGGGACCGGATCGCGGTGTTCGACAACGACGGCACGCTGTGGACTGAACAACCCGTGTATGCGCAGCTGATGTTCGCGATCGACCGAGCGGCCGCGCTGGGCCATCCCACCAGCCTCGAAGAGCTGCACGCCGGCGGCATGGCCGCGCTCATGGAGCTGATGAAGCTCACCCACGCGGGCATCACCACCGATGATTTCAATGCCGCGAGCCGGACGTGGCTGGCCTCAGCCCGCCACCCTCGCTTCAAGCGGCCCTACCCGGCAACGGTCTACCAGCCGATGCTGGAACTGCTGAGCCTGCTGGACCGGAACGGATTCTCCTGCTGGATTTTCTCCGGCGGTGGCACGGACTTCATGCGGGCCTGGGCCGACGAGGTCTACGGCCTGCCCCCGCACCGGGTGATCGGCAGCGTCGGCGAAACCGAGTTCCGCTACGAGTCCGGGGGCACCCCCGAACTCGTCAAGGGCCCCACCGTCCAGGTCATCAACGACGGTCCGCAGAAGCCGAGCTCGATCCACCAGCACGTCGGGCAGCGCCCAATCATGGCCGCCGGGAACACCGATGGCGACCTGGCCATGCTGCAGTGGACCGCCGCCAGCCCGTATCGGACCCTGGAACTGGTCGTCCGCCACACCGACGGCGACCGGGAGTACGCCTACGACCGTGACCCCATCCTCGGCGCCGGCACGGACCAGGTGCTCGCCGCCGCCGCCGAGCGCAAGTGGACGGTGGTCGATATGGCCGCCGACTGGGCCACGGTCCACCCGCCCGCCTGACCGCGTCACGGCCCTTCGCGGCGACGCCAGATCATCCGCTGCAGACGCAGCACCAGCGCCCCGACCACCATCAGTACGGTCACGTTGAGCACCAGCTGAAATGCCGACCCCCAGGCTTGTGACCAGCTGGAATAGGCCAGCGACAGCCCGAAGTCGGCCGCGGCCGGGATGGTCGTGACCGAGATAAACACGCCGATGAGCGCGCCCGCTCGCGCTTCGGTCAGCGAGACGACACCGACGATCCCGGCCAGCACGGCCACGACGAGTGAGAACAAGTTCGGGCTGTCGATCAGAGCCGAGACCGGCCGCACGCCGGCCAGATACAGCCTCGGCGTACGACCGGACCAGCGAATGATCAGGCCGAAGACGCCGGTGATGACGATAGCGGCCGAGAATCCGGCCAGCAGGGCAAGGGTGCCGCGCATGACCGGACGCTTGCTCCACTTGTCGAGGCCGAGCGCGACGCCCATGATCGCGTTGTATTCCGGCCCGACGACCATGGCCCCGACCACGAGGATCTGGGAGTTGGTCAGGATGCCGACCGCGCCGATCAGCCCGGCGATGATCAGAAGAATGTAGAAGCTGGGCGCGTAGACGGCGTCGGCGCGAATCTTGGCTTCGACGATCTCCCACACCGGGGCGACGTCTCGCTGGACAAGAAAGTGCTCGGGGGTCCGAGCTGTCTCCGCTCCGAGCGTCGCATCCACCTGGCTGATGCCGACCCCGCCGCCGTCAAGTCCGAAAGCCTCCAGCCGCCGGAACACGGAGTTCGCGGACTGTGATCGCACGTCGAACTGCACGGAGTCACCGTCTGGCCGGCGGGCCATTCCCGGCAGCACCACCAGGTTGGCCACGCCGGAGTCGGCGGTAAGCAGCCCGACCAGGCTCTCGGTCTGGTCCGGCGGACTGACCAGGCGCACGTGAAAGGTCATCGCGGTCCCCGGCCGTCGGCCGCCTGCGCCACCGGCACCGGCACCGGCCCGAGCGACACCGAGGTGTCGCCCGCCTGCGGCGCCGGTACACCGGCCTGGGTGACGGCGGCCAGATGCCCGTCCGCCCGCACCAGGAACAGCAGGTCGGCCTCATTGGGCCCATTGGGCCAGGCGGCTGGCTCGACGCTGGCCTGCCGCACGCTGATGCGCGCGCCGTCCGCATACCGATCGGTGACGGCCAGCCTGGTCAGGCCGTCACTGAACAAAATCTCACCGCCGGTGTACGGGGCAACCACGCCGTGGCTGCGCAACTGCGGCGCGAGCCGGTAGACCCGCCCCTCAACGCTGCCCACGAGCAAGGCCGAAGCCAGGGCGTTGAAGTCGTCTTCGTCGGTCAGCAGCAGGACATCCGTGATCCCCTCCAGCCGTGCGCCGCGGCCGGTGGCGGCGGCCACCAACTCGCCCGGTGCCAGCTCCAGGCCGGCCTGCCTGATCTGCTCGCGCTGCTGATCCAGGCCCGCCCACATCAGCACCTCCAGGCCGGCCGACCGCAGCGCCAGCCCGAGGCCGATGACCCACGCGTCCCCGCCGACCAGGAGCGGCCGGGTGCGGTCCGGCCGGCTGACGTGCAATCGCCTGGACACTGGCGCCGCGGTCAGGCCGTACAGGGTCACCGTGGCCACGATCACGAGGAAGGTGGCGGGCAGGATCTTGGACGCGCCGCCGATTCCCTTGGCCGCCAGAGCCGTCCCGAACGTCGAGGCGGTGGCGGCGGCGACAATCCCGCGCGGGGCCATCCAGCCGATGAACGCGCGCTCGCCTGCCGGGAGATCCGTTTTCAGCGTGGACGCAAAGGCCGCGACGGGCCGGGCCACGATGACCAGGGCCGCGACGAGGACGAGCGTGGGCAATATCAGGTGCCGGAGCGACTGCGGAGTGACGGTGGCGCTAATGGAAATGAACAGCACGCCAATGATGAGCTGTACGAGGGTCTCGAAAAATGGGCGGCGGGCCGGGATGTCAAAACCCCGCATATTGGCTACCGCGAGGCCCATAAATATGGCCGCGATGAGCCCGGTGTCGTCACGGAGAGCATCGCACCCGGCCGCCACTGCGACCACAGCGGCGAGTTGCGCGTTGGTGCCGAGCACCTCGCTCAGCCGGAGCTTGCGCAGCAGCAGCCATAGCAAGGCGGTCCCGACCACGCCGCCGGCCAGCCCGACCAAGGTGCTCAGCAGGAACTGTGCCAGCTGGCTGCCGAGGCCTTTGCTGGTGCTCGCGGTGACCGCGTGAAATACCAGCGCCCCGAGTATTCCGCCAACCGGGTCGATCAATGAGCCTTCCCAGATCAGGACCCGCTGCAACCGTTCCGTCGGCCGGACGAAACCGAGGAGTGGTCCCACGACCGTCGGCCCCGAGACGACGAGAATGATCCCGATCATCACCGCCGCGCCGCGCGACATGCCGAGCAGTGGCGCGGCCAAAGCGGCCGCGAGCACCCAGGTGATCAGCACCCCCAGGACGATCAGGCGGATCACCACCTTGCGGGTGTGACCCTTGAGCTTGCGCAGATCCAGGCCCAGGCCCGCGTCGTAGAGAATTACCGCCACCGACAAGGAGACCAGCGGCTGGAACGACGCTCCGAGCAGGTGCTGCGGGTTGACGTCGCTGGTCAGCGCGCCCACGGTAAAGCCGGCCGGCAGGAGCACGATCAGCGCGGGAATTCGCAGCCGGCTGGCCAGCACCTGGGAGCCGACCGCCAGCAGGATGATCAGGCCGAATCCGATGAGGATCTGTGCTGTCGTCACGCCAGCCTCCGATAGCCGGTCGGCCATTGTTTACCAACCGTTCATATACCGCTAGCTACGTCCTTAATGTGGCCGAGACTGCGCCCGGAATCATCACCCGTCATAGGTGATGAGCCGTCGCGTCCACCCGCATAGAAAGGCAGGGAATACGTCAATGTAAAGGGGCCAGCAGTGGGCGCTGAGCGGGATCGGGTTGCCGGGTTCGGGCGGCTGGAGGACGGGCTGCTTCAGGCGGGGGAGTGGTACCGGTGGGGCCCCTACGTCAGTGAGCGGCAGTGGGGCACGGTACGCGAGGATTACAGCGCCGACGGCGAGGCGTGGGATTACCTGCCGCACGACCAGGCTCGGTCCCGGGCTTACCGCTGGGGCGAGGACGGGCTGGCCGGGTTCTGTGACGTGGAGCAGCGGCTCTGCCTGGGCCTGGCTCTGTGGAACGGCAAGGACCCGATCCTGAAGGAGCGGGCGTTCGGGCTGACCGGGGCGCAGGGCAACCACGGCGAGGACGTCAAGGAGTACTGGTGGTACCTGGATGCGCTGCCCAGCCACGCCTGGAACCGCTGGCGTTATCACTACCCGCAAGGCGCCTATCCGTATCAGGACCTCATCGACGAGAACGGGTCGCGCAGCCGTACCGAACCCGAGTACGAGCTGCTGGATACCGGGACGTTCGACGAGGACCGGTACTGGATCACCGAAGTGCACTACGCCAAGGCCAGCGCCGATGACCTGCTGATGACCGTGCAGGTGACTAACGCCGGCCCCGAGACCGCGACGCTGCACGTGCTGCCGACCGCTTGGTTCCGCAACACCTGGTCGTGGGAGGTGGACGCACCCAAACCCACGATGCGCGCGGTGGGCGATTCGGAGGTCGGCATCGATCACCCGTTCGTCGGCCCGATGGAGCTGCTGGCCGGCCCCGGGCCGGACGGCACGATGCCGATCGCGCTGTTCTGCGAGAACGAGACCAACGACCAGAAGCTATTCGGCTCGGCGCCGCTCACGCCGTACCCGAAGGACGGCATCAACGACCATGTGGTCAGCGGGGCGGACACCGTAAATCCTGAGCGCACGGGCACCAAGTGCTCGTTCTGGTACCAGGTGACGGCCGGGCCCGGGGAAACCGTGGAGCTGCGGTTGCGGCTGCGCCCGCCGCCCGCCCGGGCGCCCATCGGGAAGGCCAGTAATCCTCTGGGCCAGCCGTTCAGCGAGGTGATCGAGCAGCGCAAGGCCGAGGCCGACGAGTTCTACGGCGAGCTCACCCCGGCCGAGGCGACCGCCGACGAGGCGCTGGTCATGCGCCAGGCGTTCGGCGGGCTGCTGTGGAGCAAGCAGCTGTTCTATTACGACGTGGCCCGCTGGCTGGACGGCGACCCGACCCAGCCGGTCCCCCCCGCCCAGCGATTGAGCGGCCGAAACTCGCGATGGCGCAACTTCAACGCCTTCGACATCATGTCCATGCCGGACAAGTGGGAGTACCCCTGGTACGCCGCCTGGGACCTGGCCTTCCACTGCGTGGCCCTGGCCCACGTGGACCCGGCGTTCGCCAAGTACCAGCTGATCCTGCTGTGCCGGGAGTGGTTCCAGCATCCCAACGGCGCCCTGCCCGCCTACGAGTGGGACTTCGGCGACGTCAACCCGCCCGTACAGGCCTGGGCCGCGGCCGAGGTGTTCGCGATCGACGGCGGCCGCGACATCGACTTCGTCAGCCGGATCTTCGACAAGCTGCTAGTCAACTTCACCTGGTGGGTCAACCGGGAGGACGTGAACGGCAACAACCTGTTCGAGGGTGGTTTCCTCGGCCTGGACAACATCGGCCCGATCGACCGGTCGCATCTGCCGGTGGGCGGCACGCTGGAGCAGTCCGACGCCACCGGCTGGATGGGCTTCTACGCGATCGCCATGGCCTCCCTGGCGATCATCTTGAACCGCTCTGGCCAGCGACCCGGCATCGACCTCATTCTCAAGTTCATGGAGCACTTCGCGGGGATCACCGACGCCCTCGATGGCCTCGGGCTGTGGGACGAGACCGACGGGCTCTACTACGATCGGTTGCTCGCGCCGGACGGGGAAGCAACCTCGGTCAAGGTCCGGTCCATGGTCGGCATCATCCCCATCCTGGCCGCGGCGGTTCTTGAAGAGAATGATCTCCAGACCGCGCTCACGGTAGGCAAGTCATTCGCCGAGTTCATGGACCGTCGGGGTCTGGCCGACGCGGACAAGGCCAGCGAGATCGGGCTGGTGCGCGGTGAGGCCGGCCAGCGGCGGCTGCTGCTCAGCCTGGCCGGCGTCGACCGGCTCGAGAAGCTGTTCGCCAAGCTGTTCGACGAGAGCGAGTTCCTTTCCCCGTACGGCCTGCGCGCGCTGTCGGCCTACCACCAAGATCATCCCTACGTCCTCAACGTCGAAGGCCTCCAGGCCAGCATCGACTACGAGCCGGCCGAATCCACCACCGCGATGTTCGGCGGGAACTCCAACTGGCGCGGGCCACTCTGGTTCCCGCTCAATTACCTGGTGATCAGCTCCCTGCAGCGCTACCACCGGTTCTTCGGTGACGAGTTCACGATCGAGTACCCGACCGGGTCGGGTGTGCAGCTCACGTTGGACAAGGTGGCCGATGACCTGCAGGACCGGCTGATCTCGATCTTCACCCAGGGACCCGAGGGCCGGCGCCCCTGCTTCGGCGGGACCGAGAAGCTGCAGAACGATCCGGCCTGGCATGACAACCTGATCTTCAGCGAGTACTTCCACGGCGACAACGGCGCCGCGATCGGCGCCTTCCACCAGACCGGCTGGACCGGGCTGATCGCCGACATCATCCGCCGCCGGCACGGGGCGGTTGATCCCATCGGCGACGTCATCCGGGCCATCAGCAAGGGGAACGGGCGATGACGGCCGTAGCCGGGCTGCCCCTTACCGTCCGTCCCGGCAGCCCGTTCCCGCTGGGGGCCACGGCGGACGAGGCGGGCACCAACTTCGCGGTGGCCTCGGGCGTCGCCGACGGGATGGTGCTCTGCCTGTTCGATGAGGCGGGCATGGAAACGCAGATCCAGTTGCGGGACTACGACGCGGGCGTCTGGCACGCCTTCGTGCCCGGGATCAGGCCGGGGCAGGCCTACGGGTACCGGGCCACCGGGCCGTACGAGCCGGCCCGCGGCGTGCGCTGTAATCCGGCCAAGCTGCTGCTGGATCCCTACGCGCGGGCCATCAGCGGTTCCGTGGCCTTCGGCCCGGACGTGCTGGGCTATGCCGAAGGCGACCCGGACGCGCCCAGCCCCGCGGACTCCGCCGCCAGCATGCCGCGGAGCCTGGTGGTGGCCGGCGACTCCTTCAACTGGCGCGACGGCGGCCACGTCCGGCACCGGTTCTCCGACACGATCATCTACGAACTGCACGTCAAGGGCTTCACCATGAGCCATCCGGCGATCCCGCCGGAGCTGCGCGGGACCTACGCCGGCCTGGGTCACGAGGCGGCCATCGCCCACCTGCTCGACCTCGGGGTGACGGCCGTCGAGCTGCTGCCGGTACATGAGAGCGTCCCCGAGGCGTTCCTGCTCCAGCGCGGGCTGACGAACTACTGGGGCTACAACACGATCGGTTACTTCGCGCCGCATCAGGGCTATTCGGCAGCGGTCCGGGCCGGTAAGCCGGGCGGCCAGGTCGACGAGTTCAAGGCCATGGTGGACGCCCTGCACGCGGCCGGGCTCGAGGTCATCCTGGACGTGGTGTTCAACCACACCGCCGAGGCCGGCGCCGACGGGCCGACCATCTGCTTCCGCGGCCTCGACAACCCGGCGTACTACCGGCTCGAGCCCGCTAACCCGCGCGGATACTACGACACGACGGGCTGCGGCAACTCCCTCAACGCGGGAGACCCGGTCACCTTGCAGCTGATGATGGACTCGATGCGCTACTGGCTGACCGAGATGCACGCCGACGGATTCCGGTTCGACCTGGCCCCGACCCTGGCCCGCCAGGACGGCGCCTTTGACAAGGTGTCGGCCTTCCTGGACATGGTCTCCCAGGATCCCGTGGTGTCCCGGGCCAAGCTGATCGCCGAGCCCTGGGACGTCGGCCAGATGGACAGCTACGACCTCGGCCGCTTCCCGCCCCTGTGGCGCGAGTGGAACGGCAAGTACCGGGACACGATGCGCGATTTCTGGCGCAGTCACCCCGTCGGTCTCGGCGAGTTCGCGACCCGCTTCTGCGGGTCGTCAGACCTCTACGCGGGCGCGCACCGCCGGCCTACGGCGTCGGTCAACCTGATCACCGTGCATGATGGCTTCACCCTCCGGGACCTGGTCTCCTACGACGACAAGCACAACGAGGCCAACCAGGAATCAAACCGCGACGGGACCAATGACAACGCCTCGTGGAACTGCGGGGCAGAGGGCCCCACCACCGACCCCACCATCCTGGCCCTGCGGGAGCGCCAGTCCCGGGCGATGCTGACCACCCTGCTGCTGTCGTTCGGCGTGCCGATGCTGCTGGGCGGCGACGAGCTGGGCCGCACCCAGCGGGGCAACAACAACGCCTACTGCCAGGACAACGAGATCGCCTGGCTGGACTGGTCCCAGCCCGACACGGAGCTGCGGGACTTCACCAAGCGGCTGGTCGCCCTGCGCAAGCAGCACCCGGTCTTCCGCCGGCGCCGCTTCCTGGCCGGCGCCGAGGCCTCCGAGCTGCAGTGGTTCACTCCCCAGGGCACGGGCATGACGTCCGCCGACTGGTCGGACGCCGGCGCCCTGGCCATCGGGCTGTACCTGGACGGATCCGACAACCCGGACCACGCCGCCGATGGCACACCGATGCTCGACGACGACTTCCTGGTCCTGGTGAACGCCTGGTGGGAGCCGCTGGAGTTCGTCCTGCCCGTCACCCGGCCGGACGCCGCCTGGCGCCTCGAGGTCGACACCTACGACCCCGCTGCCACTGGCGCTTCCGCTCCCGCCCAGGCCGCCGGCCAGCGCCAGACCGTCGGTCCCCGGTCCATCGTCGTGCTATCGGACCCCGCGCCGGGAATGACCAGGCTCAACTAAGTCGCTCAACCACGTCGGGCCGGGAGCATCTCCCGGCCCGACTTCGTTGTTCTGCCCCGACCCGGCAGTCCCTCCATGCACACCAGCCCCACAGGTTACTTGTCAGTAGGTTACAGGCTACCTGCGGGTAATATTCAGCAAACGGTCAGCCCCGTCGCCGATTCTTTAGGTGGTTCTTCCCGGCTATGGCCACCAGCGCCTGCCCGGGAAGAACCCCAAAGCCGCCCCGCTGGCCATGTCCTCGTCCCCCCGAGGGCGCCCCTGATGGTCGGCGGGGCGCCTCGCTCCGGTCGCGCCGCTCCCTCCCCGCGGCGCGCCCGGGCCCACCCAACCGCCCCTCGTGGGTGATGCCCCAGCCGGGGCTAAGGCGGTTGAGTAGGGGTTATGAGCACTGGCGCTTTCCCGGCCCCGCTCGGTCACTTCATGGCCACTGACGGGGAATTTTTCGGTACCCATTCCCACCATTGCTGGGTGGCGGTCGCGCCTGTTCGCGGAGTGGAGACCCATCAGCGGTGGGACGCGGTTCGCCATGAAGACGGCCGGGCCGAGCTGCGCTTGGCCGATGACCGCGCCATGCGCCACGGTGACGTCGCGACGCTGACCCCACCCGGCGACATCCACAACCACGGCCATGTCCTCGGTACGGGTCCCAGCCCCTACTCGCTCATTCTCCTGGGTGACAACATGTACCTCTACGAACGGAAGGAATATGACCCGGGCGAAGGGACCTGGCGGGCGCTTGCCCCCGGCGATCCAGGCCGTTCGCACCGCTAGAAGATGGTCGCCCAGTCGTCTTTCATGCTGACCACGGTCCAGCCCAGTGCAGCTGACCCTTAACGGGCTGGCCGACGTCGGGATCATCCACCTCACGGGACACTGAGGGGCAACCATGGCCGACATTACGGCAGGTGACGGACTCCAGCAGGAGTCCAAGACGAAGAACCTGGGGCGCCGCCGCGCCGCCGGGATATACGGCGCGATCATCACGGCGGCGATCCTTGACACCGCCGGAGGCCACCTGCCCACCCTGCCACTGGTGGTCGCGGTCGTGGTCACGCTGGTCGTCTACTGGCTCGCCGAAGAATACGCCGAGCTTCTGGGCGAGCAGGCCGGAAACGGGCGCCTGCCCAGCTGGGCCGCCATCCGCGCAGCGCTAACCGCGACCTGGCCGATGGTCAGCGCGTCCTACGCGCCGTTGCTGGTGCTGCTGCTGGCGCGGCTAGCCGGAGCCTCGGCCCCCGCCGCCGCCAACATCGGGCTAGTGGCCGCGATCGTGCTGCTCACCTTCCACGGATGGTCCGCCAGCCGAGCGGCCCAGCTACACGGCCGGCCGCTAATTTTCGCCACGTCGGTGGCCTTGGCCCTTGGCCTGGTAATGATCGGGCTCAAGGACCTGGTGCTGAACCATCTCCACTGACCGGGATGGCCGGCAGCGGGATGGCCGGCCGGGAGCGGAAGGAGGCGAGTTGCCGGAGCCGCGGCCATTCCAGGGCTGCCCTGGGGGAGGGAACTCCAGGACGCTCCCTTGGTACGACGACGGAAAGCACTCGTGGCTGGATGGTGCAGCGGACTGGCGTCGCGATCATGACCGTCTCGCCGTCGATGCCGACGGGGATCTCGGGGGCGTCGGCGTCGACGATGACCTCATCGGCGGTGCGGAACGTCAGCCCGTTACCGCGCCGGCCACGGACGAGTTCGACCGCTTGCCGGGCGCTGTTCACGCGGACGCCGATGACGCCCAGCGCGCCCGTGTCGAGGCGGCTGCGCCGCCCCAGGCCGGCCACGTCGCTCATCTCATACTGGCCGTTGCTGACCAGCAGCGCCTGTGGGCCATCGATCCTGATGTCACCCGCCTGGGCGGACAGCCGGGCGCCGTGGTGGCCGTTGAGCAGGTCAGGCAGCATTTGCAAGGTGGTGCCTCGCTTGTCATCCCGGTACGCAGGGCTCCGTACCACCTCGGCGTAGGCGCCGAATGAGGCGTTGTTCACGAACGTGCGCCCGCCGATGGTGCCCAGGTCCACCCGGAGTTCCTCCCCGTCGGTGAGGGCATCCAGGCCGGCCGCCGGATCCTCGCGGTCCAGTCCCAGGTCCAGGGCGAAGTGATTGCGGGTCCCGGCGCTGATCACCAGGAAGGGAAGGCCGTGCTCGGCCGCGATGCCGGCCACCAGCGCCTGGGTTCCGTCGCCGCCAGCCACCCCGAGCAGATCGGCGCCATCGGCTACCGCCTGGCGGGCCAGGGCGGCCACGTCCACGATCCCCGGACCGTCCAGCAGCACCACCTCGGCGCCCAGCGCTTCCGCCTTGTCCTTCAGCCCGAATTTGACGACCTTTCCCCCGCCCGACCTCGGGTTCATGATCAGGAACGGCCGGTGCGGACGCGCCGCCGGGACGGCCGGCATGGCCGCGTCCTGATCGCCAGTGCTCAGCGCGGTCCGGCCGATGGCGGCCGCGAGCACCATCAGCGCCACCGCCACAATGGCCACCCACAGCAGGCGGGCAAACGCATAGGCCACCAGGATGAGCACGGGCGCCGCGACGACCAGGACCAGCGCGATCCACCGGAGCACACCCCGGTGGGCCAGGAACCAGTACGCGCCCGCCAGCACGACGCACACGCCGATGACGGCGAACGCCACCAGCGTCAGGCTGCGCCACCCCGCTACGGCCAGCACCAGCGCCACGGCCGCCAGCATCAACGCGAACGAGGCGCGGGCGAGCCAGCGCCGGGTCCTTACCTTCATCAGATTCCACCTTGCCAAAGACTGGGTTGCAAAGCCAGGCGCAGGGACAGAACCACCCGTCGCGGGGCTGGCGGTGATCCCGGCCTGCATGCTGAGGTAGCGGCATGAGAACCGGTTATGAGCGCTTTGCTGAGCTGGATGAGGTGCTCCACCGCGCGCGGCAACTGGCGGTCCGGACGGTCATCTTCGACATCGAGCCCCTGGTCGCGTACTGGGACAGTGGCCAGGCGGCCCTTGACCAGGGGGTTGCGCTGGTACTCAGCCAGCTCGAGACGGTGCCAAGCGTGCAGGTGGTGTGCTTTGCCACCAATTCGGTGCGCCGCCCGTCGGGCTTGTCCCCAGGTGACGGCGTGCGAGTGGTCTACCTGGCGTCGGCGGGCAAGCCGCTGCGGATCGCGTCTTACCGCGGCTTTCCGCGGCCGGGGATGGTGATCGGGGACCAGATCGCCACCGACGGGATCCTGGCCCGGCGACTGGGTTACGTATTCGTGCAGTACGGCCCGCCGCTGGGCCGCATCCCCGCCGGGCCACGGCTGATGGATCGGCTCGGCCAGCTGGTGCGGCCCCTGCTGTTCACACGACCCGGCTGACCCGGCCCCAGAAAGGTATGTATTCAACCTGTGACCTCCTGAAAATGACCTCCCGAAGGCCGCTACAGGTGGCTGAACCCGCCTGACTCTTCCTTCGTCATGGGCACGCTGACCGGGTGCCGGGAGAAGTGGGCCACGGCGTTCCGGAAGTCGTCCAGCAGCAGCGACGCCATGTCCCGGCTCACGCCCAGACGAACCAGGATGCGCTGCACGGGGATGTCGGAGGCCGTTCCGGTGAGCGTGTAGGCCGGCACCTGCCAGCCCTGGGCCCGCAGCCGGTCGGCCAGGTCGAACAGCGTGTAGCCGGGATCTTCGCCCTCCCGGATCCGCCAGGTGACCGTCGGGATCCCGGTGGCCGGGTCGCTGTCGCACAGCAGCTCGAACGGCCCCAGCTTGACGATTTCGCGCGCCAGGTACTGGCCGGTTTCGTAGGACGCGTTGTGGATGTCGTGGTAGCCCTCGCGGCCCAGCCGCAGGAAGTTGTAGTACTGGGCGATGATCTGCCCGGCCGGGCGGGAGAAGTTGATCTGGAAGACCGGCATATCGCCGCCGAGGTAGTTGACGTGGAAGATCAAGTCCTCGGGCAGCTCCGCGCGGTCCCGCCACAGGATCCAGCCGACGCCCAGTGGGGCCAGCCCGAACTTGTGCCCGGAGGCACTAATCGACTTCACCCGGGGCAGCCGGAAGTCGAAGGCGACCTCGGGCGCGCAGAACGGCGCGAGGAACGCGCCGCTGGCCCCGTCCACGTGGATCGGGACGTCCAGGCCGGTATCGGCTTGAAGCTTGTCCAGGGCAGCGGCCATGGCCTCCACCGGCTCGTAGGAGCCGGTGTAGGTCACCCCGAGCGTGGGGACCACCATGATGGTGTTCTCATCCACCCGCTCCAGCATCGAGTCCGGATCCATCATGTAGTGGCCATGCGACATCGGGACCTCGCGCATCTCGATGTCCCAGTACTTGGCGAACTTGTGCCACACCACCTGGACCGGGCCGCACACCATGTTCGGCCGGTCGGTGGGCTTGCCTTCGGCCTCCCGCCTGGCCCGCCACCGCCACTTGGCCGCCATGCCCGCCAGCATGCAGGCCTCCGAGGACCCGATGGCCGAGGCGCCCACGGCGTTGCCCGCATCCGGCGCATTCCACAGGTCGGCCAGCATGTGCACGCAGCGGGCCTCGATCTCCGCGGTCTGCGGGTACTCGTCCTTGTCGATCATGTTCTTGTGGATCGACATGGCCATCAGCGCCAGCAGCTCCGGCTCGGCCCACGTCTGGCAGAACGTGGCCAGGTTCTGCCGAGCGTTCCCGTCCAGCATCAGCTCGTCCGCGACCACCTGGTACGCCTCGCGCGCCGGTGACTCCGCGGACGGGAAGCGGTACTTGGGTACCTCCCGGGTCAGGTCGTGCCCGACGAACACGCACTCGTCTATCTGCTCCCGAACCGTGTCACGCTCGTGCAACGGCATAGTCGCTCGTCTCCTCGATTGGAACACCCGCCCCGGGGATCCTGGGCCGTGGCAGTGGCTGTCCGGCTGGAGGCGGCACTCTCCCCGCCATGCTCTCCGGCCCTGACCAGGGACGCATCACCTACAGCGGGTGAGGTCGCGAGCCCCCGGGCCAGGCATTCTGCTGTCAGGGCCGGGTGGATCGAACCGATCAGACAGGACGCGCCGATGTCCGTGCAGGAGCGCGAAGATCGGCAGGGGCGGGTTGGCCCCTTCGTGACCTTCGTTGAACACGTCCGGCCGGACGGCGTCGTGGCGCACTGGGACTCCCGCCGCCACCGCAAGCATTTGCAGGCCGCCGCGGCGGCCGGCTCGACGTGGTGGGCCCCCCGGACGAGGGGCTGGTGGATCGCTGTCCTGTTCGCAGTGGGGTCGCTGCTGTTCGCCGTCGGCGCGGTCCCCGGCTACGCCAGTGCCGTCGGGACCCGCTCGGACGCCGGGACATTCTTCATCGGCTCGCTGTTTTTCACCGCGGCTGGTTTTCTCACCTACCGGGAGGCCGTGGACGCGGGGCCGCAGCCAGCCCACGTGGACCGGCGGCGTTTCTTCGTCTTCCAGCCGCACCGGATCGACTGGTGGGCGACGGCGATACAACTGGCCGGGACCTTGTTCTTCAACGTCAGCACGGGGAACGCGCTACGGGTCGACCTCACCGCCTCAGCCGCGCATCAGCATGTGTGGCGGCCCGACGCCTACGGTTCGGTGTGCTTCCTGGTGGCCAGCGCGCTGGCCTGGTTCGAGGTCTGCCACGGCTGGGCCAGCTGGCAGCCCCGGTCGTGGTCATGGTGGATCACGCTGCTCAACCTGATCGGCTCCGTAGCTTTCGGTATCTCCGCCGTGGCCGGCTACATCAGCCCGGCGACCGGCCAGTTGCGCAACGCCGAGCGGGCCAATCTGGGTACCTTGATCGGCGCCCTGTGCTTCCTGGCGGGGGCCCTGCTGCTGCTGCCCGAGCGCACCGAGGAAAAGTAACAGCCGTCACACGTACTGATGGAGGCGGATCGTGGCGCGGCCGGGCGAGGAGTAGAGCTGCACGAGGTCGCAGAGCTGATTGGCCAGCCACAGATCGTCTCCCGGCCCGGCGCCGGCGCCGGCGTCCGCGCCGGGCGGCAGGCGGCCAGCCAGCGGCCAGGTGAGGCGGCTGTGGTCCGATATCTCGCAGATCAGCGCCTGGCCGTCGGACCAGACGCGAAGCTCGCCCTCACCGCCCGCGTTGCGGTCGCTGTTGGCGGTGATCTGCTTGACCGCCACCAACAATGCGGTGGTCGAGTCCTGGCCCAGTCCAGCCTGGCGGGCGTGCCTGGCGACGAACGTACCCACTTGGCCGAGGTCCCCCGGCCGGACGATCAGATGGTCCGCTTCTGGTGGCGGGGCCGGCAGCGGCCGGGCAAATGGATCAGCGGGGTCGACGGGCCGGTACATGCTGCTCTGCTGCCGGTCTTCGCCGTGGGCGACCAGCGGGTGCGTCCGCCAGGCCTCGTCGATGACGTCTGCGGTCAGAGCCTCAAGATCGTACGGACAGAGCAGCCACAACGGCGTCGATGCGTCGAAAGCGACGTTCAGCAGCGCCTCGTGCTGCTGGCATTCGGTCATCTCCGCCGGCGACCGACCCGGGTAGATCGGCTCCCCGATTCCATACAGCTGCGCCGCCCCGGCATGCGCCTGCGCGAACGTGTGCCACGCGGCAATGATCCGGCCGGGGTTGCGGCCAACCTCAGCCATGTCGGCGAAGGTGACCATCTCGGCGTCAGCCCCCAGGTCCCGGCGGAGCATGTCGATCTTCGGGCTGCTCACCATGACCAGGATCGGATCGCCCGCCCGGACGGCCCGGCGCGCAAACGACACCGTAGCGGTGCGGAATTCATCCGGGCCGGAGTACAGCAGCGCCTCATGCCGGTACCTGGCGCTCTGCGCCAGATGGTCCTCATAGGCGGCCAGGCCGGCCGTGAGCGTGCGCGGCCCGCGCAGGCGCTGAAGCCGCGGCGAGACCTCCGAGTAATCCAGGTAAGGATGGTCACCGCAGCTCGGGCAGATGAGCTCGAAGAGGTCCCGGTAGCCACCCTCGGCCCGGCCCTCCACCATGTGCACCGGCTGGCGCCGCAGGCGCGCCGTATCGCCATGCACGGCCCAATCAGCCACCGGAACGGCCCAGGCACTCCGGCGGTCGGCGCGCTTGGTCGCTGACGACGGCATATTTCTCCCACTGGGGTGCCACACGCGATGTGCCGCCTACCAGTCAGGCCATGTGATCCCATGGTTCGGCATCTGGCTAGGGACCAAGGTCCCTAGGGCGCGGATCCACGTCAGCCCGCCGGAGCCGAAGCAAAGAGGTTGAGCCCAAGCGCTTCCGACAGGTACCTGGTGATCCGCTGGCCCCGCACGCTGTTGCCGGCCACATCGAGCGGCGGGGAAAACGTGCCGACGCTCCCTTTGCCTGGCGACACCGTCACGAGGCCCCCGCTGACTCCGCTCTTGCCGGGCAGGCCGACGTCGTACAGCCATTGGCCGGATTCCTCATAGAGGCCGGCGGTGGCCAGCACGGCCAGTACTCGCTGGCAGTAACGGGTGTCAACGGCCTGCTCACCGGTGACCGGGTTCACTCCGCCGTTCGCCAGCGTCGCTCCCATGATGGCCAGGTCCCGCGCACTCACCCGCAGCGAACACTGGCGCGTGTAGACATCGGTGGCGAGATCGGGGTCGCAGTACATATAGCCGTAGCCGTCGAGGAGGTGGGCGATCCCCCGGTTGCGGTCGTTGGTCGCTGCCTCGGACGCGTAGACGTCCTCGTCCATGACCAGTCGCCGCCCGGCGAAGCGGGACATCCCGGCGACGATGCTCTCGAATTTCTCCTCCGCGGTCGTTCCCGGTACCAGGCTCGTGGTGGCGATGGCCCCGGCATTGACCAGGGGGTTCATCGTCCGGTCGGCATTCAGCTCGATGGCCATCACCGAGTTGAAGGGCAGGCCCGTGCTGTTGACGCCCAGCTTCCGGCGGGCCTCGTCATGCCCCAGCGTCTGACAGGCCAGGGCGAAGACGAAGACCTTGGAGATGCTCTGGATGGCAAACTCCTGGTCAGCATCGCCGATCGAGAAGATCCGCCCGCCGACCCCGGCCACGCAAACGCCGAAGGCGGTGGGCGACGCCGCCGCGAGGGCCGGAATGTAGTCGGCGACGGCTCCCTCGTCGACCGGGAGAAACCGCTCGTAGGCGGCCTTGACCAGGGCCTGGATTTCGGTATCGGATGGAAGTACCCCGGTCGATACCCGTTCGGTCTCTGGGTGGTCCTGTGGAGCGGTACCAAGGTCCATGGTCATCCTCCAGCTAGCGGCTCGGTACAAACAGGGCGATCGCCAGCGCGACGATCGAGACGCCGAGGATGGCCGCGGCGACCAGCAGCAGGCGGCGGGACCGGGCCTGGGCGGTGCCCGGCCCGCGGGTCAGCTGACCCAGGCCCCAGATGAGGCCGCTGAGGATCAGGATCGGGATCCCTGCGTACGGACGGCTCTTGAGGATGACGGCTCCCAGAGCGGCGAACGAGATCGCCGTCCGCGTCCAGGAAAGGGCCGTCCTGGCCCGCGCCAGGCCTGGATCGGCGTCCTCGATGTCATCAGCGGGCGTCATCGGTGCTGCCCCACTCCCGACAGCAGGGAAAGCGCCACCGCGATCAGCCCGACGGCTGCGATGGTCACGGTCATGATGCCGGGCAGTCGCGAGCGGCCCACCGGCTCACCGCGGCGAAGTGCTCGCTGATTGGCCATCCATTCGAGATAGCTGACGATGATGACGACCGAGCCGAGGAGGATCAGCGGAGTTCCGATGATGCGCCGGCCCCACGGGACGCCAGGGAAGGCCGGCAGCAACTGGACGATCGCCAGCCCCGCGGTCACCAGCGCGAGCGCGGTGCGGCACCAGGCCAGGAACGTCCGCTCGTTGGCGAAGGTGAACCGGGCATCTGGCTCAGCGCCAGTCAGCCCCGCAGAGGCCGCGGGGCTGACTGAGCTTTCGTCCCGGCTGGGGTTCGTCCGGGCTCCTCTCCAGTGCCTGATCCCACTCCTTAGATGACGGGAGGCGGACTGTACGAGGGACCGGCGTTGCCTGCCTGGTCGGACTCGATGAGCAGCGATACGGCTTCGATCAGGGCCAGGTGCGTGAACGCCTGCGGGAAATTGCCCAGATGCTGGCCGGTCGTGGCGTCGATCTCTTCCGCGTACAGCTGCAGCGGCCCGGCGAACGACAGCAGCTTCTGGCACAGGGCGCGCGCGCGCTCGGTCTCGCCGATCATGGCCAGCGCGGTCACCAGCCAGAAGGAGCAGATCGTGAACGTGCCTTCGTCGCCGTCGAACCCGGTGTCGGTTCCCCCGACCTTGTACCGCAGGACCAGGCCGTCCTGGGTCAGCTCATCCGCGATGGCCAGCACGGTCGAGGCAACGCGCTTGTCGTCGGGTGGCAGGAAGCCCATGATCGGCAGCAGCAGCAGTGAGGCGTCCAGATCATCGGTCTCGTAGTGCTGCCGGAAGACGCCCCGGTCGGACAGGCCCTTGTCCAGCACCTCGGCCTTGATCTCGTCGGCCCCGGCCCGCCAGCGATTGGCCCGGTCCGTATCGCCCCGTTGATCGGCGAGATCGGCGCCGCGCGCCGCCGCCACCCAGCACATCACCTTCGACGCCGTGAAGTGCTTCGGGTCGCCGCGGACTTCCCAGATGCCCTGGTCGGGTTCGCGCCAGCGCCGGAGAGCCTCGTCTACGAACCCGGCGACCCCTTCCCACACCGGCGTCACGATCTGGGCGGCCCCCGCGTGGAACTGGACATCGAGCGCGTCGACGATCATGCCCCACACGTCGTGCTGCTGCTGGTTCCAGGCTCCGTTGCCGACCCGGACCGGCCGCGCCCCCTCATACCCGGACAGGTGGTCGAGGGTCCGTTCGGTCAGGTCACGTTCCCCGCCGATGCCGTACATGATCTGCAGCTCGAGCTTGTTCTTGAGATCACCCCCGCTGACCGCGTCGATGACGAAGCCCCAGTACTCGATCGCCTCCCAGTCGAAGCCCAGCCGGTACAGCGAGCGGAGCATGAACGCGGAGTCCCTGATCCAGGTGAAGCGATAATCCCAGTTGCGTGCGCCGCCGGGCGTTTCCGGCAACGAGGTCGTCGAGGCGGCCATGATGGCACCGGTGGGAGCGTAGCTGAGCCCCTTCAGGGTCAGGGCGCTGCGGTCGAGGTACGTCTTCCACGGATGGTCGGGGATCTTGGCCGAGCTCAGCCAGTCGCGCCAGTAATTGACCGTGGTTTCCAGCGAACTCTGCGCCTCGTCCAGGCTGGCCGGGACCCGGGCGTCTCCCCAGGACAGGGCGACGAAGGCCGACTGGCCCTGGGCCAGCGTGGTGCGGCCGTAACACCGGGCGCCCATGACGCCGAGCGGGATGGTGCCGGCCAGGTCGAGCCGCACGTCCCCCTCCGAAGGCGCGATGGTCATCGCGTCGTACCCGTCGCCCTGGTAGTCCCACTTGCCGCTGCTGGTTCCGTATTTGAAGAGCGGGGCGCAGTTCACCACGGCCTCGACCCGGCCGCTGATGCAGGTGGCGATCCGCACCAGCGCGCCCACGGCGCCGAAATCAGCCGGCGCCCGGTGGTAGTCAGGCCGTCGTCCCTCATGCTGGACCGGGCCGATGGCCAGAAAGTCCTGGACGATCATCCATCCCGTCGGGGTCTGCCAGGTCGTTTCCAGGACCATCGTCCCCGGCACGTACCGGCGATGCTGCGGAACCTGTGTGCCGGTGGGGCCGAACCGGAACGACCCGGCCGTCCGGTCCAGCAGCGCCCCGAAGACGCTGGGGGCATCCGGCCGCGGCAGGCACAGCCATTCGACCGCCCCGTTCGGCGCGATCAGGCAGCTCTGCTCGCAGTTCGACAGGAAGGCGTAGTCGGCGATCGGCGGGAACGTGCTGGTGGTCGTCTGCCCTGGCGCGGTCTGGGCCGGAGTGTCAGTCACGGAGCCTCTTTTCGTCATCAGTGACGGGCCGCTCAGGCCAGCCGGCTCGCTCATACTCCCAATCTGACGGTCGCGGCTCCCGCTCGCGTCACCCCCTCTGGGTGATCTGCCGCCCCGGGGCAGGTGGACTACCAGGCCGGCCGGACCGGCGGCGGACTGATCACCCCAGGAGGGTGATGTTCGTCCCCGCCGCGACGGCCAGAGTGAGGTCATTGTCCGACGGCCAGATTGGTGAGTGTCATGTCTGCTAACACGCAGGGAAGCAACAACTTGCCGGAGTTCAGAACCGGTCCGCTGATCACGAGCGGCGCGCTCGTCGCAGCCGGCGCCTTGGTCGTCGCGGCGGGCCTCGCTGTCGGGGGTTCGCACCTGTTCGCCGCAACCCGCCGGTGGATCCAGGCGATGGAGGTGCCGCCCAGCGAGGTGGCGAAGCTCAAGTGGACGCAGGCCAGGACGGCCGCCTCGGCCGGCACGGCCGCCTGGCGCAACGGCGTGTCGGCCGACGTCGGTTCCTGACCAGCGATTGGGCGCTTCATGCGGCCAACCGCTCCGAGGCTTGGTGACGGGGGAAGGCACGGATGGCGCTGGATCTTGCGCGGTGGCAGTTCGCGTTCACCACCATCAACCATTTCTTTTTCGTTCCGGTGACGATCGGGCTGGCCTTTCTGACCGCGTTGCTGCAGACGGCCTGGTACCGGACCAAACGCGATGAGTACCTGCGGCTGACCAAGTTCTTCGGCGTCCTGCTGGTCATCAATGTGGCGATCGGCGTGGTGACCGGCCTCGTGCAGGAATTCGAGTTCGGGATGAACTGGGGGGCTTACTCGCGGCTGGTCGGGAACATCTTCGGCGCCCCGCTGGCCATGGAGGGACTGGCCGCGTTCTTCCTGGAGTCGACGTTCCTGGGGCTGTGGCTGTTCGGCTGGGACAAGCTGTCGCGCCGCGTGCACCTGGCCACGCTCTGGCTGGTCAGCCTGGGCAGCTTGCTGTCGGCGGCGTTCATCCTGGCGGCCAACTCCTGGATGCAGCACCCCGTCGGCTACAAGATGGTGAAAGGCAAGCCCCAGCTGGACGACATCTGGGCGGTATTCACCAACCCGGTCTTCGTCTGGGGATACGCGAAGGTCGTCCTGGTGTCGCTGGTCACCGGCGCCGCCATCATGCTCGCGGTCTCTGCCTGGCAGCTGCGCCACGGCGGGGACCTGAACGTGTTCACCCGGTCGGCCCGGCTGGCGCTGATCGTCATGGTCCCGGCGATCCTGTTCACGATGCTGGTCGGCGACGAGCTCGGGGTGATCGAGGGCCAGTACCAGCCGATGAAGATCGCGGCGGCCGAGGCGCAGTGGACGACCTGCCAGCCGTGCTCGTTCTCGCTGTTCCAGATCGGCGGCGGCAACAACGACCAGACCCCGACCCAGATCATCGAGATCCCGCACCTGCTGTCGCTGCTGGCCACCAATCACTGGAACGGCAAGGTGGTCGGGCTCAGCCCGCTGCAGTCGCAGTACAGCAAGCAGTTCGGGCCCGGTTACTACGTGCCGGACGTCTTCATCCAGTACTGGTCCATGCGGGCGATGGCCTACCTGGGGGTCGTGGTCCTGCTGATAGCGCTGTGGGGGCTGTGGCTGACCCGGCGCGAGAAACTCGCGACGTCCCGGCTGTTCCTGTGGGTGGGGATCTGGGGCGCGGTGCTGCCGTTCATCATGAACACCGCGGGCTGGCTGCTGACCGAAAGCGGCCGGCAGCCCTGGATCGTGCAGGGCATCATGCTGACCAAGAACGGGATCTCTCCGACCGTCGGTACCGCCTGGCTGTGGATCAGCGTGGTGGGATTCGTGCTGCTGTACGGCACCCTCGGCACGGTCGACTTCCTCTTGATGCTGAAGTACTCACGCGACCAGCTCCCGCCCGCGCGCGACGAAGCCGACGCCGCCGCGCCCGTCCCAGCTGTTCAGTATTGAGGTCATGATGGTGCCGTTCTGGTTCATCGTCATCGCGGTTCTGTGGACCGGGTTTTTCATCCTCGAGGGGTTCGACTTCGGTGTCGGCATGCTGCACACCCTGGTCGGCCAGGACGAAGCGGGGCGCCGGGCGGCCATCAACACGATCGGGCCGCTGTGGGATGGCAACGAGGTCTGGCTGATCGTGGCCGTCGCCGCCATGTTCGCGGCGTTTCCTGGCTGGTACGCGACGACGTTCTCAGGTTTCTACCTGGTCACGGTGCTGCTGCTGGCGTCACTGATCATCCGCGGCGTGGCCTTCGAGTACCGCGGCAAACGCAACGCGGCCCGCTGGCGCCGAACCTGGGACGTGGCGCTGACCACCGGCAGCGTGCTGGCCCCGTTCCTGGTCGGCCTGGTGCTGGGCGACATGCTGCACGGCCTGCCCATCAACTCCAGCCAGAACTACACCGGGTCATTCTGGGACCTGTTCCAGCCCTACGCCGTGTTCACCGGGGTCACCCTGGTGCTGATCTGCCTGCTGCACGGCGCGACGTTCCTGTGCCTCAAAACCACCGACGACATGCACGTACGCTCCCGGCGGATCGCCCGCACGGTGGCCCCGTTCACCGCCGCCGCGGTCGTGGGCTTCGCCATCTGGACGCACGTCCAGTCCAGCAGCACCTTCTTTCTCCGGCCGCTTGAGCTGCTCGCCATCGTCGCCGTCCTGGCCGCGGTCTGGCTGGTCTACGCGCACAGCGACGGCTTCGCCTTCACCGCGACCACGATCACCACGGCGACCTGCATCGTCTCGGTCTTCGTTGGCCTGTACCCCAACGTGATGGTGTCCAGTACCAACCCGGCTTACAGCCTCACTGTGAATAACACGGCGTCCGATCCGTATTCGCTCAAGGCGATGACCGTCGTCGTCCTCTTCTTCCTGCCGCTGGTCCTCGCCTATCAGACCTGGACCTACTACGTCTTCCGCCGGCGGGTCAGCCGGGATCAGTTCATCGAACCCGCGCCGGCCGGTCCGGCGCCGCCGAGGCAGCCCTCCGGCAACGCGCCGGGCACCCCAGCGCCCACTGTCGTCCCACCCGGAAGGAGCCAAGCATGAGCGAGCACTACGACGTCATCGTGATCGGAACGGGGGCCGGCGGCGGCACGCTCGCCCGTCACCTCGCCCCCTCGGGCAAGCGCATCCTGCTGCTCGAGCGGGGCGACTGGCTGCCCCGCGAGCCGGCCAACTGGTCGACGGAAGACGTCTTCGTCGATGGCCGTTACATCTCGCCCGACAAGTGGTACGACGTGAAGGGCAAGTCCTTCTTCCAGCCGCAGGTGCATTACTTCGTCGGCGGCGCGACCAAGCTGTACGGCGCCGCGCTGTACCGGATGCGCGAGCAGGACTTCGGTGAAATCCATCATCACGATGGCCTGTCGCCGGCCTGGCCCATCTCCTATCAGGACATGGAGCCGTACTACACCGCTGCCGAGACGATGTACCAGGTGCACGGAGCGCGGGGCGAGGATCCGACCGAGCCGCCGTCCAGCGCGCCGTACCCGTACCCCGCGGTCTCCCACGAGCCCCGGATTCAGCAGCTGTCCGACGACCTGGCCAAGAGCGGACACCACCCGTTCCACGCGCCGTGCGGCATTCTGGTCAACGAGGCGAACCTGCCGTACAGCATCTGCGTACGCTGCGATTCCTGCGATGGCTTCCCCTGCCCGCTGCACGCCAAGTCCGACGCCGAGGTGCTCGGCGTCCGCCCCGCCCTCAAGCACGCCAACGTCACGCTGCTGCGGAACGCGCAGGCGGTCAAGCTGGAAACCAACCCGGCCGGCACCGCGGTCACCGAGGTGGTGGTCGAGCGGGATGGCGAGACCGAGCGGTACGCGGCCGACATCGTGGTCCTATCCTGCGGTGCGGCCAACTCGGCCAAGCTGCTGCTGGCCTCGGCCACCGATCAGCACCCGCAGGGGCTGGCCAACGGCTCCGATCAAGTCGGCCGCAACTTCATGTTCCACGACAGCCAGGCCGTGCTCGCCCTGTCCAAGGAGCCGAACCCGACCGTGTTCCAGAAGACCCTCGGCGTCAACGACTTCTACTTCAGCGGCCCGGAGTTCGACTATCCGATGGGCAACATCCAGATGATCGGCAAGTCCCAAGCGGCGATGTTCCGTGGCGAGAAGCCCCTCGAGACCAAGTTCGCGCCCAGCTGGGCGCTGCGTGACGTCGCACACCACGCCGTGGACTTCTGGCTGTCCACCGAAGACCTGCCGCAGCCAGAGAATCGGGTCACTCTGGGCTCGGACGGCAACGTCCATATCCTCTACACGCCGAGCAACCCCACCGCGGCCAAGCGGCTGTATGCCCAGCTCAAGTCGATGCTCGGCTCACTCGGCATGCACGAAAATCACCTGGCCTACCGGTTCGCGTACATGAAGACCGACATCCCGGTCGCGGGCTGCGCGCACCAGGCCGGGACCGTCCGGTTCGGCGCCGACCCGGAGACGTCGGTGCTCGACCCCAACTGCAAGGCCCATGAACTCGACAACCTTTACGTGGCGGACACCAGCATCTTCCCGAGCATCAGCGCGGTGAACCCGGCCCTGACCGCCATGGCCAACGCCATCCGGGTCGGCGACCACATCCTCGACCGGATCGGCTGAGCTCCACCGCCGGTCTCGTGGGATTTCATATTGTGCCCTGACCTGGCCAATACCCCCGGGAGAAGTCAATGACCACCTTGTCATTAACGCGTTGTTTACGTAGATTAACGTGTCGTCACGCAAAGATGGCGACGCCGACGCCAATGCATTCGATTTCATTCGGCTCCAGGTCGTGGCCTGAGATTTGTTTATCAGCAGAAAAAGTGCCAGAGTGGGACAGCATCGTTCTGGCTGCTCAAGACCCCGGCGGCCATAGGTACCATCAGCTGGGGGATCAGCGTGCAGTCGCGCCCAATGGGATAGCGCCGATGATGGTCCGAGCACTCACTACATTTCCACGGCCGATCGCTTGGTTAGCTACCACGCGGTCAATTTTTCCGGCGGTGTCATTCCGGCGGAAGATGCAACGTCGGCTGCGGACATCCCGGCCACGAGGCGCGCAGGCCACGAGGTGCTGGTCGAGACGAAGCTCTACGCGCCCAGGGCGCGGCGGGAGTGGGTGGCGCGCGATGAGCTGGTCGGCCAGCTGGCCGGCGCGTCCGGCCGGCTCCTGCTGGTGGAGGCCCCCGCGGGCTTCGGCAAGACGACGCTCGTCGCCCAGTGGCATCTGAGCCCGACCGAGAGCCGCCCGTTCGCCTGGGTCTCCCTCGATCGCGGTGACAACGATCCCTGCCGGTTGTGGGGGCACGTGGCCTGGGCGCTGCAGGGCGCCTGCCCTGGGTTCAGCGCCGGCATCGTCCTGGCTGCCCTCCGGGACCAGCAGCTGGATTTTGCCGGGGCCCTGCTTCCGCTGCTGGTCAACGAGCTGGCCGACCTGCCGGAGCCAGTCGTCCTGGTGCTGGACGACTACCACGTGATCAGCGAACGCGACTGCCACGACCAGCTTGCCTCCTTGCTGCTGCATCTCCCGCCCACGATCCAGCTGGTGCTGGTCACGCGAGCTGAGCCGCCGCTGCCGCTGGCCCGGTTGCGAGCGGCTGGGGAACTGGCCGAGGTCAGAGCGGTCGACCTGCGTTTTGCCTCTGCGCACGCGGCCGAGCTCGTCGCTTCCGTCGCCGGCCTGCAGCTCAGCCCGGCTGATCTGGCTGAGCTGGTCGACCTGACCGAAGGCTGGCCCGCCGGAATCAGCCTCATGGCGCTTTCGCTGCGCGGGCACGCGTCGCCCAGTTCCGTCATCCGCCAGTTCAGCGGCGACAGCGGTTTTGTCGGCGATTTTCTCGTTGAGGAGGTGCTGAGCCACCAGCCGGATACGGTCCGGCAGTTTCTCACGCGTACCTCGATCCTCAGCCGATTTTGCGCGCCGCTGTGTGATGCCGTGACCGGGTCGGCCGATGCCGCCGAGATCATCGATCTCATTGAACGGCAGAATCTGTTCATCGTGCCGCTCGATGACACCCGCCGGTGGTACCGCTATCACCATCTGTTCGGGCGGATGCTCCGCGGCGAGCTCAGCCGGTCCGAACCAGGAATCGTGCCCACCTTGCACGAGCGCGCCAGTGCCTGGCACCGCCGGTCAGGCTCCACCGACGAGGCGATCAGTTACGCCTACGCGGCCAGTGACGTCGCCGGGGTCATCAACCTCATCACCCGGCACTGGTACACCTACGTGTCCTCCGGCCGAGTCGCGACCGTCCGCGGCTGGCTGAGCCTGCTCGGGGACGGCGCCGTCGGCGCCGATCCGGTCGCGGTGCACTGCGCGGCGTGGGTGGCGGCGCTGTCCGGTGACCAGGCGTCCCTGCGGCGCTGGCTGCCGATCGTCGAGGCCAGTGAGTTCCAGGGAGCGCTGCCGGACGGTATTCGGTCGATGCAGTCGTCGGCCGCGCTGCTGCAGGGCACGTTCGGCTTCGAGGGCATCGGCCCCATGCGCACTGCGGCCGCCAGGGCCACCACCTTGGAGAACGATCCAGCGTCGCCGTGGCACGGAATGGCTCAGGCCGCGTACGCGACGGGCCTGTACTGGTCCGGTCACCTTGATGCGGCCGCGACCCGGGCGCGCGATGCCTGGGCGGTCACTCCGTCCAGGACTCTGGTCCGCATGCTGGGGGCGGCGGTGCTGTCGCTGGTCGCGGTCGATCGGGGAGAACTGGCCGACGCCCAGCACTGGGTGCGCCGGGCCGAGCGGATCGTGGCCAACGCTGGCCCGGGTCTGCGCACAGCGCCGCAGAGCTCGCTCGTCTTCACGGCGGCCGGCGCGGTCGCGGCCCGGCGCGGACGGCTGACCGAGGCGCGCCGTGCGTTCCAGCGCTCGCTCGACGTCCGGCACGGACAGGAGGGGATCAGCCCCTGGGCCACCCTGGAAGTGCTGCTCAGGCTCGCGCCGGTGCTGGCTGGCCTCGGCGATCGGCCCGGAGCCGTCGCCCTGCTGACCGAGGCCCGGTCGATCCTGCTCGCCTCGCCGGACGGCGCCGGGGCCCAGTTCGACCGCCTGGACCGGGTCGAACGGGTACTCGCGGGCCAGTCCCGCCCGCCGCGGGCCATAGCGCTGGGCGCACCGCTGACCGAGCGTGAGGCGGGGGTACTGCGGCTGCTGGCCGGACCGCTTTCGCTACGCGAGATCGGCGACGAACTGTTCCTGTCACAGAACACCATCAAGACTCACACGCGCGCGATCTACCGGAAACTCGGGGTGTCCACCCGCGATGACGCCATCGCCCGGGGGCAGGACCAGGACCTTTTCTGAGCGGCCGGAATCGGCACCGTGGCCTAAACAGTGGCCTGAACAGTGGCCTAGTAGCTGCTCGGGAAGCTAGTAGTGCTCAGGAAACCTGAAGCCTTGCGGAGGAAGCGCGTCCGCCGGGTGGCGAGCCGCTCGGTCGCCGGCATCGGCTCGTGCCGCGTCATGACCGTGAAGATCGCGAACATGGACGCGAGCCGGGGACTGCTCGCTACGAGAGGCTCCTCGATCCGTTCCAGGCTCCGTTGCTGGCGGCCGTGCCGTCTCGCGCTGTGCAGTCCCATACCGCTCAGGTTCGCCGACGGCTGGTCCCGCGGCATCCCCCGCCGCGGGTGAAGAGCAGGGCCTGACCAGCCCACACAGGTCCGCTCAGGCCAACGGCAGGCCCGTTTGCGCGGCTAGGAAGGCCAGCAGGTCGGCCGACAGCGCCACCGAGCGGCTCACCGCGCGGCTGGAATGACCGACGTCCGCCTCCCGCCGCAGCAGCACCGGCCGCTCGGCCAGCGAACCGGAGGTGGCGTACTGCAGCGCCGCGCACATCTTGCGGGCGTGCAAGGGGTCCACCCGGGTGTCGTTGTCGAACACGGTGAACAGCACGCTCGGATAGCCGGTCCCCGCAGTCACGTGATGGTAGGGCGAATAGGACAGCAGCCAGCCCAGCTGCTCCGGGTCGGTGGCCGTGCCGTACTCGCTGTTCCAGGTCTCGCCCAGGCCGAACTGCTCGTAGCGCACCATGTCCAGCAGCGGCGCCGAGCACACCACCGCCGCGTACAGGTCAGGCCGCTGGGTCAGCGCCGCCCCGACCAGCAGGCCGCCGTTCGAGCCGCCGTAGATGCCGAGCTGCTCGCGGGTCGTCCAGCCGTCGGCGATCAGCTTCTCGGCCGCGGCGTGGAAGTCGTCGAACACGTTCTGCCGCTGGCCCAGCATGCCGGCCCGGTGCCACTCCTCGCCCTCCTCGCTCCCGCCGCGCAGCCCGGCGATGGCGTACACGCCGCCCGCCTCGACCCAGGCCAGGATGGTGGGGGAGTAGGCCGGGGTGAGGCTGATCCCGAAGCCGCCGTACCCGTACAGCACGGCCGGCCGGGGCCGGTCCGGCGCCGCGTCCGCGCTGATGACCAGCATCCGGACCACGGTGCCGTCGGCCGAGGTGTACGCGATCTGCTGCGCGTGCACCGGCGGGGCCTGGACCGAGCCCGGCGCCCGCGCCCACACCTGCGCCGTCGGCGCCGTCGGCCCTGGGGTCGCGTCGTAGTGCATGATCACCGCGGGCGTGGCGTTGTCGGTGTAGGCGAACCAGGCCTCGTGGCCGCCTTCCGGGCGCGCGCCGATGCCGCCCACCGTGCCCGGCCCCGGCAGCGGCACCGAACCGGTCCGCGCCCCCGTGGCCAGGTCGTGCACGCTGATCTCGCTGATCGCGTGCCGCGTCCACAGCGTCAGCAGCTGACCTTCCGCTGCCCCGTCCAGGATCGCGTACCCCTCGAGCACGGCCTCCGGGTCGGCTGGAATCAGGTCCCGCCAGGTGTCCGCGCCCGGGTCGGCGGGGTCGGTCACCGCCAGCCGGCCCCGGGGCGCGTCCAGGTCGGTGAACACGTACAGCCGCCCGTCCCGGCCCACCCGGGCCCCGGTCCGCGCGTCCACGCCTTCCTGGACCGGGCGCAGCGCCGGGGTGCCCAGCCCGGACCCAGCCAGGTCGGCGATCCACAGGTCGTTGCGCGGCTCGGTGCCGCGGGCCGCGCTGATCATCAGCCAGCGCCCGTCCAGGCTGACCGAGGCCGAGTAGTACGTCGTCTTGTCGCGCCCGTCGCCGAAGATCAGTACGTCGTCGTCCGCGGGCGAGCCCAGGAAGTGCAGGTAGACCCGGCGGTGGTACTGCTCCTCACCCGCCGGGACCGCTTCCGGCGGCAGCCGCCGGGTGTAATAGAACGCCTTGCCGCCCGGCAGCCAGGCGATCGAGGTGTACCGGCAGCGGTCGATCGGGCCGTCCACCAGTTCGCCGGTCTCCACGTCCAGGACGCGCAGCACGGACTCCTCGCTGCCGCCCTCGGACAGCTGATAGGCCAGCAGCCGGCCTTCCTTGTCCGGCTGCCAGCTGTCCAGCGTGGTCTTGCCGGTGGGGTCCATCGCGGCCGGGTCGATGAGGGCCCGCGCCGCACTGGCGCCCGGGTCTACCGTGCACAGCACCGCGTGTTCCTGGCCCGGCAGCCGCCGGGTGAAGAATTGCCGGTCCCCCCGCCAGGCCGGGACCCCGATGTGACCGGTCCCGGTCAGTTCCAGGATCCGGTCGGCCAGGCGATCGATCCCCGGCAGGTGACCTCCGTGCTCACGGAACAGCTCGTCCTGTGCCCGCAGCCAGTCCTGGGCGTCGGGGCTGGCCGCGTCCTCCAGCCAGCGGTACGGGTCGCTGACTTCGAAGCCGGACAGATCCTCGACAAGGTCGAGCCGCCGAGCGTCCGGATACCCGCCCGGCCTCTGGTCTGCAGTCATGGGAAGACCCTAGCCGGGCCGCAGAGGGTAGCCGGAAGCAATGCGACGCTCCTGCGTGTTTACTCTTTTGTAGTAGCGGTCGAGCGCTTCAGCGGACACACTAGGAACACAGTCTGCTCTGATGCGAAACCGCCCGGCGGAGGTGGGAGTGCGAAGAGTCCTGCTGCTCAACGTCACGTATGAGCCGCTTACCACAGTGGGGCTTCGTCGCGCCGTGTGCCTGGTGCTCAGCGGGAAAGCCGAAGTGGTCCACGACGACGCCGCGGGGGCGACCCTGCACTCGGCGTCGGTCACCCTGACCACCCCGTCGGTCATCCGGCTCCGGCGTTACGTCCGCATCCCGTACCGCAACCGGGTCCCGTTGACCCGGGCGGCGCTGATGCGCCGGGACAACTACCGGTGCGCGTACTGCGACCGGAAGGCCGAGACCATCGACCACGTGATCCCGCGCAGCCGCGGCGGCCCCCACTCCTGGGAGAACTGCGTCGCCTCCTGCACGCCGTGCAACCACCAGAAGGCCGACCGCCTGCTGGAGGAGCTCGGCTGGACGCTGACGCGGATACCGGCGGTGCCCCGCGGCGCGCACTGGCGGCTGATCGGCGTGGCCCGAGATGGTGACCCGCAATGGGCCGCCTATCTGCGGGAGCCCACGGCGGCCTGAGCGCAGAGTGATTTAGCTCTCGATTAAATCAAAATATTCTTAATGACGGAATTACTGGCGCTGCCTAGCTCTTCCAGTCTTGGTGACCACTTTGACTAGCTGGTGGCGGTCACGCGGCGCCCGTACTGCGGTCGAAGCCGTCGTGCGCGCCACCCCAGAGACGCTGACGCTGGCGCGACGCCGAGCGCAGCCCCGGATCGCCTATATCGCGCGGCTCACGCTGACCGCCGTGTCCGCCTACCTGGCCGCCCTGATGTTCGCCGGCCACCAGGGCCCGGTGCTGGCCCCGCTGACCGCGCTGCTGGTCGTCCAGGTGAGCCTGACCCATACCCTGCGCAGTGCGGCCCAACGCGTGATCAGCGTGGTGGCCGGGGTACTGGTCGCGATCGGGCTGTCGGTGGTGGTCGGCTTCACCTGGTGGAGCCTGGGCATCCTGGTCGCGGTCGCGCTGACCGTGGGCCTGGTGCTCCGGCTGGGTGATGACCTGCTCGAGGTGCCGATCAGCGCGATGCTCATCCTGTCCGCGGTGGGCAGCGCGAGCGCGGCTACCAGCCGGATCGTCGAGACGCTGATCGGCGCGGCCGTCGGGTTGATTGGCGGCCTGCTGTTCAGCCCGGTCAAGCTGGAGTCGGCCGAGGACGCCGTGGAGGACCTCAGCGGGCAACTCGCCGACCTGCTCGACCTGATCGCCGGGGACATCGAGGACGGTCCCGACGCCTGCCGCAGCACCGACCGGCTGAACCAGGCCCGCGCCCTCGGCGGCGAGATCACCCGGGTCGACCGGGCGCTGACCGAGTCCGAGGACAGCCTTCGGCTCAACCCTGGCGCCCGGATCCTGCCCCAGGCGGCCATCCCGCTGCGCACTGGCCTGGAGACGCTGGAGCGCGCTGCGGTTACGGTCCGCGTTATCGCCCGCTGGACCGCCGACGCCTCCCGGCCCGAGATCGATAGCCCGCTGCGTGACCCGCGGATTCGCGCCGCCTTGACCGAGGAACTGCGCGAGCTCGCGGTGGCGGTCGGCTCGGTCGGCGACCACGTGCGGGCGGGCATCACCTCGGCCACCACCAGCCCCACCCCGCCCGAGGGCCTGGTCATCCGGCCGCCGGCGCTGCTGCACCGGGTGACCCCCGAGACCATCCGGCCCGAGCAGGTCGAGGATGACCTCGAGCGCAGCCTCAACCAGGCCCACGAACTGCAGGACGGGCTGGCCGGCCTGCTGCGGTCCGACCCCACCGAGGCGGATTGGTCGATGCGTGGTGAGCTGCTCATGCTGCTGGACCGGCTACGGTTCGACCTGCAAGAAGAGCACCAGGCCCGGGCCCGGGAGAACTGGCCCGGGCGTGGATCGGCCCGTGCGCGGACGCCCCGGTGGGTGCCGCGGCGACCGGTGAGCCGCCCCCGTTCCCGGGCGCACGAGCACACCGGCCCGCAGCCCCGGCTGCGGGCCCGGCGGAACGCCTGGAAAGCTGGACCCCGAGGAAGAGGAGGCAGGAAATGACTGGCAAGCCCAACGCGGCCGAGGCCGGCACGATCGACATCGGCGGCGACCTGACGGTGAACCGGCTCGGTTACGGTGCCATGCGCATCACCGGGTCCGGCGTCTGGGGTGAGCCGCCGGACCGGGAGCAGGCCAAGGCCGCGCTCCGCCGCGCGGTCGAGCTCGGCGTCAACTTCATCGACACCGCGGACTCCTACGGCCCGGAGGTCAGCGAGACGCTGATCGCCGAGACGCTGCACCCGTACGCCGACGACCTGGTCATCGCGACCAAGGGTGGTTTCCAGCGGTCGGGCCCGAACAAGTGGGAGCCGGACGGCCGGCCGGAGCACCTGCGCGAGGCGCTCGAGGGCAGCCTGCGGCGCCTCCAGGTCGACCAGATCGACCTGTACCAGTACCACACCCCGGACCCGAAGGTTCCGTACGAGGAGTCGGTGGGCGCGCTCGCCCAGCTCAAGGACGAGGGCAAGATCCGGCACGTCGGCCTGTCCAACGTGACCGAGGAGCACCTGCGTAAGGCGGAGCGGATCGTCCCGATCGTGTCGATCCAGAACCGCTACAACGTGACCGACCGCAAGTCCGAGACCGTCGTGGACCTGTGCGAGCAGGAGCAGCTGGCCTTCCTGCCCTGGGCGCCGATCCAGGACGCCGACGAGGTGGAAGTGATCGTCAAGGCCGCCCGCGACCACGGCGTGTTCCCGCGCCAGATCGTGCTGGCCTGGCTGCTGGCCCGGTCGCCGGAGATGCTGCCGATCCCCGGTTCGGGTTCCGCCGGCCACGTGGAGGAGAACGTGGCCGCCGCGGCGATCAAGCTCGACCAGGGCGAGGTCGCGGCGATCACCGACGCGTACTGACCAGCCCGCTGATCTCCTGCGGGAGTTCCGTCACCCTAGGCGGCGGAACTCCCGCTGGGTCAGCGCGCCCAGCACCGCGACGGCCACGATCGCCCCGGCCACCGGGAAGTAGGGGGCGGCACCGAACCGGAGCACCAGCGCCCCGGCCACCGCGGCCGACAGCGGCAGCGTGCCCCACGCGGCCAGCATGATCAGGCTCATCACCCGGCCCAGCAGCGCGGGCGGGGCCCACTGCTGCAGCAGCGTGATCAGCAGCACGTTGCCGAACCCGCTGGTCAGGCCGAGCACGAACGCGGCCGCCGCCGCCCCGGCCAGCCCGCCCAGATAGGGCAGCGCCATGATGGCCACGCCCTCCAGCACGAAGCTGACCGCGGACTGCACCGCCGGTGTGGTCCGGGCCAGCATCCGGCCCAGTAACGGGCCCAGCGTCCGGCCCTGGGCCCGGCCGTTCATCCCGGCCAGGTTCCCGGCCACCGCGCCCGCCGCCAGGCAAGCCATCATCGAGCCGTAGCCGATCGCCCCGTACCGAGCGTGCGCCAGCGCCGGGATGGCCACCTCCAGCGTCCCGTCCGAGGCCAGGTTGGCCACGATGACCACGGCCAGCATGACCTGCAGCAGCCGTTCCGCACGGATCAGTGGCCACAGCCGCTCCGGCCCGGCCGCCCCCCGGGTCAGCTTCCTGGGCCATTCGCGGGCCTCGCGCCGCTGATGCCCGGCCCGGCCCCCGGCCCGGCGGACCGGGATCAGGGCCAGCATGGCCGCTGAGACCGCGAACGACGCCGCGTCGGCGGCGAACGCGGCGGCCGGCCCGAGCGCGGCCACCAGCGGGCCACCCAGCGCCGGGCCGATCAGGCTGCCGCCTTCGGTCACCGCGCTCGCGATCGCGTTACCCGCCTGCAGCTCACCCGGCGGCAGCAGCGACGGCAGCAGCGCGTACGACGGCGAGATGAACAGCCCCTCGCTCGCCCCGGTCAGCCCGGCCAGCGGCCCCAGCGCCAGCAGCGTGCCGTGGTGGCCTAATGCCACCATGGCCAGCGCGCCGACCAGCACGCACCGGGCCGCGTCGGCCACCAGCATCAGGGGGCGGGCGCCCACCCGGTCCGACAGCATCCCACTCACCGGGATGAGCACCGTGCGCGGCACCCCGTAGCAGGCCAGCACCATGCCGAGCAGCACCGGGCTGCCATGTCCGGTCAGGATCAGCCAGGGCAGCGCGACCGCGTAGCAGCTGTCCCCGGTGGCCGAGCTGAACTGGCCGGCCGCCAGTAACCGGAAGCCGCGGTAGGCCAGCGGGCCGTCCCGCCGTGCACTCCGTAGCCGCTCCATCGCGCTAAGGAAAGGCACACCATGATTAAAACAGTACAAACGACGCAGACAAGGAAAGCTTCGCCCGGGGATTCGGGCCGTGATTCGATCGGTGACCGGGAAGGATCATGGCTCTCTTGCGTTACACCCAGCAGGACGCAATGATGCCCCATCCGCTACCGCACCGGGAGCCGCTGATGACCAC
This sequence comes from uncultured Actinomycetes bacterium, assembly GCA_963833835.1. Lineage (GTDB taxonomy): Bacteria > Actinomycetota > Actinomycetes > Streptosporangiales > Streptosporangiaceae > Bog-532. Next base: position 176,351 of record CAWHZI010000015.1, on the reverse strand, counting down.
GCCGGACGCCAGTGACCGTGTTACCGCCCTGCGCCGCAACCTGGGTCCGACCGGGATCTGGTCCGGGGTGCCGGAGTCTTTTGGTGTGGACGCCCGCGACCTGGCCGCCGCGGTGGAAAAGCACGGCTTCGGCTCGCTCTGGCTGGGCGGCAGCCACATGGCCCCGGACGCCTTCACCCAGCTGGTGACGCTGCTGGACGGGTCGACCAAGCTGATCATCGGCACCGGCATCGCCAGCATCTGGGGCCGGGAGCCGTCCGACATGCGCCAGGGTGCCGACACGCTGTCCACCGGCTTCCCGGGCCGGTTCATCCTCGGCCTGGGCGTCGCCCACGCCCCCGCGGTGGAAAAGCTCGGCAAGTCCTACGCCCGTCCCTACAGCGCGATGGAACGCTATCTGGACGAGATGGACCACCCGTCCGGGCGGAGCGCCGAGGAGACGCCCAGCGGAGCCGAGGTCCCCAGCGAACGGGCGATCCGGATCCTGGCCGCCCTCGGCCCGCGGATGCTGGAGCTGTCCCGGGACGAGGCCGACGGGGCCCACCCGTACTTCAGCCCGGTCGAGCACACCTCGTTCGCGCGCCAGGTCCTCGGCCCGGACAAGCTGCTGATCCCCGAGCAGGCGGTGATCCTGGGCGACGACACCGGCGGCGCCCGCACCTACGCCCAGCGCTACCTGCAGCTGCCCAACTACGTCTCCAACCTGCGCCGGTTCGGCTTCGGCGACAGCGACACCAGCGGCTCCGGCAGCGACCGGCTGATCGACGCGATCATCCCGCACGGCCCGGAGGTCATTGCCGAGCGCGTCCGCCAGCACCTGGCCGCGGGCGCGGACCACGTCCTGCTGCAGCCGCTGGGCCCGGACGGGAAGTTCGCGTTCGACGATCTCGGCCCCTTGGCCGAGGCCCTGGCCGGCCTCTGAGCCGGTCCCGGAATTGGCAGGATCTGGGCGGCATGTGGCGGCAGGTTGGCTACGCAGGCCCGGGGTGGGCGGGTACGGTCGGACCATGACTAATTCGACGCCGCCCGACGCCCCGGCGGCACCGGCCACTGCTCCGTTTGGCCGGATGCTGACGGCGATGATCACACCGATGCTGCCGGACGGGGCCGTCGACTACGACGGGGCGGCGCGGCTGGCGACGTACCTGGTCGACGACATGCGCAACGACGGGCTGGTCATCAGCGGCACCACCGGTGAATCGCCCACCACCAGCGACGAGGAGCAGGACCGGCTGCTGCGCGCGGTGATCGAGGCCGTGGGTGACCGGGCGTCGATCGTGGCCGGCGTGGGCACGAACGACACCGCTCACACCAAGGAACTGACCCGGCAGGCGGAGCGGGCCGGCGCGGACGGCCTGCTGCTGGTCACGCCGTACTACAACAAGCCGCCGCAGCACGCGCTGGAGGCCCATTTCCGCGCCGTGGCCGACATCGCCGAGCTGCCGGTGATGCTGTACGACATCCCCGGCCGTACCGGGACGCCGATCGCCACCGAGACGCTGATCCGGCTGGCCGACCACGAGAACATCGTGGCGGTCAAGGACGCCAAGGAGGATGTGGCGGGCACCTCCGAGGTACTGGCCCGTACCGACCTGGTGTACTACTGCGGCACCGACATGGTGAACCTGCCCTGGCTGTCGCTTGGCGCGGTCGGCTTCGTCAGCGTGGCCGGGCACATCGTCGGGGACCTGTTGCATGAGATGATTGACGAGTTCGAGGCGGGTCAGGTCGGCCGGGCCCGCGAGCTGCACCTGGCGTTGCTGCCCGTGTACACCGGCCTGTTCCGCAACCAGGGCCTGGTCATGACCAAGGCGGCGCTGAGCTTGCTCGGGCTGCCCGCCGGGCCGGTGCGGCAGCCACTGGCCGACGCCACCGAGGCGGAGATCCGCCGGCTGCGGGAGGACCTTGAAGCCGGCGGGATCAAGCTGCCTGGGACCGGTAACTGACAACTGACGCGGGGGAAGACCCCGCCAGCACTTTTATTAGCAGAGAGCGGACTACAACACAGTGAGTCATCCCCACCCGGAGCTACCGCCGCCCCCGCCGCTCGCCGAGGGGGGCCTGCGGGTCGTGGCCCTCGGTGGCCTCGGCGAGATCGGCCGGAACATGACCGTCTTCGAGTACGACGGCCGGCTGCTCGTCGTTGACTGCGGGGTCCTGTTCCCCGAGCCGGATCAGCCCGGCGTCGACCTGATCCTGCCGGACTTCCGCTACCTGGAGGAACGGTTCGGCCTGATCGAAGCGGTCGTGCTGACCCACGCCCACGAGGACCACATCGGGGCGCTGCCCTACCTGCTGCGCGAGCGCCAGGACATCACGCTGGTCGGGTCCCGGCTGACCCTGGCCCTGGTGCGCAGCAAGCTCACCGAGCACCGGCTGACCCCGGTGGTGGACGAGGTCGTCGAGGGTGAACGCCGGCAATTCGGGCCGTTCGACCTGGAGTTCTTCTCGGTCAACCACTCGATTCCCGATGCCATGGCCGTGGCCATCCGCACCCCGGCCGGCCTGGTCCTGCATACCGGCGACTTCAAGATGGACCAGCTGCCGCTGGACCACCGGCTGACCGACATCGGCGGGTTCGCCCGGCTCGGTGCCCAAGGCGTCGACCTGCTCATGGCCGACTCCACCAACGCCGAGGTGCCCGGCTTCACGATCAGCGAGCGACAGATCGCCCCGGTCCTGGACCAGGTGTTCGCCGGGGCCGAGAAGCGCATCATCGTGGCCTGCTTCGCCAGCCACGTGCACCGCGTCCAGCAGGTCCTGGACGCCGCGGCCAAGCACGACCGCAAGGTCGCGTTCGTGGGCCGGTCCATGGTCCGCAACATGGGCGTGGCTCGCGACCTGGGCTACCTGCAGGTGCCCGGCGGCATGCTGGTCGACATGCGCGAGGCCGAGGAGATGCGGCCCCAGGACGTGGTGCTGGTCTCCACCGGCTCCCAGGGTGAGCCGATGTCGGCGCTGTCCCGGATGGCCGGCCGCGACCACCCGATCCGGATCGCCGAGGGCGACACCGTCATCCTGGCCTCGTCGCTCATCCCCGGCAACGAGACCGCGGTTTACCGGGTCATCAACGGCCTGACCCGGCTCGGCGCCCGCGTCATCCACAAGGGCGGTTCGCTGGTGCACGTGTCCGGGCACGCGAACGCAGGTGAACTGCTGTTCGTGCTCAACGTGACCAAGCCGGGCAACTTCATGCCGGTCCACGGGGAGTGGCGGCACCTGCGGGCGCACGCTGCGCTGGCCGCCCAGAGCGGCGTACCCGAGGGCAACATCGTGATCGCGGACGACGGCGTGGTCGTCGACCTGATCGACGGGCAGGCCAAGATCACCGGCGCCGTGCCGTGCGGGTTCGTCTACGTGGACGGCCTCTCGGTCGGCGAGGTCACCGACGAGCAGCTCAAGGACCGGCGGATCCTGGGTGAGGAGGGTTTCGTCTCAGTGATCATCGTGCTCGACTCGACCACCGGCAAGGCAGTGGCCCCGGCCGAGCTGCACGCCCGCGGCTCCGGCATCGACGACGCGGCCTTCGCCGCGGTCCGGCCGAAGATCGAGGAGGCCCTGGCCCGCGCGGCCGCGGACAACGTCACCGACACCTACCAGATCCAGCAGCTGGTCCGCCGGGCCGTGGGCCGCTGGGTCAGCGACAACTACCGCCGCCGTCCCATGATCATCCCGGTGGTCATGGAGGTCTGATTGGGCAGATCAGCGCGCCGATGATGTCGAAGCGGTCGGGGCGGTAGCCGTCGGCTACCGCCCCCAGGCCAGCGAGCCGGCGATGAAGATCCCGCCGTAGGCGGCCAGGATGAACAATCCGATCGAGCGCACGACGGGCACGGGTGTCCTCCAGCACGCCGGAGTGCGTGATCTACCGGGTGGCCGCGACCGGGTGGCCGGCGATCAGCGCGGCCAGGTCGAGCACGCGCCGTGCGCCGTCGGTGGCCATGTGCCGCGCGGTGAACTGCCTGATCAGCCCCAGCCGGCCGGGATCGAGGCTGGCCACCCCGCCGCCGGCGGCCACCCGCTGCCGCCAGCTCGCGATCACTTCGTCCAGCCCGCCGCGCATGTCGTCCAGCCGCAGTGACGCCTCGGCCACCGGCCACCGGTCCAGCGACAGCCCCGCCTGCTGGGCCCGCTCCACCGCCTGCTCGAACGTCCGGCGGGCCGTGGCGTAGCTGGTCATGCCGTCCAGCGCCAGCCCCCAGGCGTACATCCCCGCGATCAGCGTGCTGTCCGAGGTATCCGCGCCCAGCGCCGGTCCTTGAGTTACTCGTCGGGCCACCGCCCGGAAGCCCGCCCCGGCCCGCCCGCTGAACCCGTAGACGATGGCTGGCCCGCCGGGCTGGCCCGTGTCCACCCGGCGTCCGGCCAGCCAGTCCCAGCCCGGCGTCTCCTGGGCACGGCCGGCGTCCAGGTCGTCGTGACCGGCATCCAGGTCGTCGTGGCTCGCGCCGAAGCCGGCGAAAACCCGGCCCCGGGCGGCCTCGCCCAGCACCCAGGCCGCTCCGCCCGGCCCCCGGTCAGCGGTCTGCCCGCTGGCCAGTGCGTCGGCGGCCAGCGCGTCAGCGGCCAGCGCGTCAGCGGCGGCCCCGATCCAGGCGTGGTGCGCGTTCACGGCCCAGGCCGTGGCCGGCGCCCGGGCCGCGAGCTGCCGCTGGGCGCAGGCCAGGTCGGCCAGTCCGAGCCCGGCCCCGCCGAACCGCGCGGGCAGCGCAAGCTTGAGGTAGCCGGAGTCCCGCAGCACGGCCAGGTCCGCGGCCAGCAGGCTGGCGTCCGTGCGCGAGGCCCCACGCTCCGAACGGGCGGCCAGCGCGCTGGCGTCCGTGCGCGATCCTCCAGCGTCGGGCCGGGAGGCCAGCCGATCCAGCAGTCCGCGGGGGAGTGGGCCAGGTTCTTCTGCCGTCATCAGGCCCCTCCCTCCCGCGCCGCTGCGAACGTCACCACCTCAACCTCAGCACGTCCGTCAAGTAAAAGTCAACTAAACTGGTTGGAAAACTATGAAAACCGGCCAGCGGTAGCGTGAGGGCCCACGGGGCGGGCTGAGCGCCCGCGGGACGTCCGGCGGCTGGCCCGTCAGTCGTTGAGGACCCGCACCGGGGAGCCGTCGACGAACGCGGCGATGTCCTCCACCGCCTCGCGGTAGAACACCTGGTACGTCTCGTCGGTGACGTAACCCAGGTGCGGCGTGAGCACCGTGTTCGGCAGCGAGCGGAGCGCGTCACCCAGCGGCAGCGGCTCGGTGTCGTAGACGTCCAGCGCGGCTCCGGCGATCTGCCCGTCGCGCAGCGCGGTCACCAGCGCCGAGCCGTCCACGATCGGCCCGCGCGAGGTGTTGACCAGGTACGCGGTCGGCTTCATCAGGCCCAGCTCGGCCGCTCCGACCAGCCCGGTGCTGCGCGGGCTCAGCTTGTAGTGGATGGTGACCACGTCCGAGCGGGCGAACAGCTGCTCCTTGCTGACCGGCTCGACATCGATCTCCCGGGCCTGGTCCGGGTCCAGGTTCTGGCTCCAGGCCGCGACCTGCATGCCGAACGCCTGCCCGACCGCGGACACCTCCCGGCCGATCCGGCCCAGCCCGACCACGCCGAGCCGCTTGCCGTGCAGGCCCGTCCCGATCGTCCGCTGCCAGCTGCCCCGGGACGACAATGCTGCCCCGCCCGCCCGGGTCGCGGCCCGCATCCGCCAGTCCTCTTCCGGGATGTGCCGGGTCAGGGCCAGGATCAGGCCCCAGGTCAGCTCGCCGGTGGCCGCCGGGTGCCCGCTGGTCCCGCACACCGTGACGCCACGCTCGCGCGCCGCGGCCAGGTCGATCGCGGCGTTGCCCATCCCGGTGGTGACCAGCAGCCCCAGGTCGGGCAGCAGCGCCAGCAGGCTGGCCGGGAACGCGGTCCGCTCCCGCATGGCCACGATCACGTCGAACGGCCGCAGCGTGGCGGCCAGCAGCTCGTGCCGGCTGATGTGCTCGTTGAACACCGTGACCTCGGGCGATCCCGGCAGGCCCTTCCAGTCGGCGTACCCGAGAGCGACGTCCTGGTAGTCGTCCAGAATCGCGATCCGCATCCCGCGCTCCCTGCCTGAGCTTCCGCCGTGATGAGGCCGATGGGCCGAAAGTGACCCTACTCGCCTGCTGATACCGTCGGCCGTGGTGACCGGCGGAAATTTCGGGAGGACGACGATATGCCGTGGCTGGACGCGCTGACCGCCAAGGCGCTCGACCGTGAGCGCCCGACCCACCAGGAGGCGCTCGCCGTCCTGACCAGCAGTGACGATGAACTGCTGGACGTGGTCGCGGCGGCGTTCCGGGTGCGGCAGCGGTTCTTCGGCCGCCGGGTGAAGCTGAACTTTCTGGTCAACGTCAAGAGCGGGCTGTGCCCCGAGGACTGCTTCTACTGCTCGCAGCGGCTCGGCTCCGGGGCGGACGTGCTCAAGTACAGCTGGCTGAAGCCGGACGAGGTCCTGTCGGCCGCCCAGGCGGGTGTGAGCGCCGGGGCCAAGCGGGTGTGCCTGGTGGCCAGCGGCCGCGGTCCCGCGGACCGGGACATCACCCGGGTGTCGGAGATGATCGGCTCGTTCAAGGCCGAGCACCCGGACGTGGAGGTGTGCGCGTGCCTGGGCCTGCTCCGCCAGGACCAGGCCGAGCAGCTGCGCGAGGCCGGCGCCGATGCCTACAACCACAACCTGAACACGGCCGAGGCCCACTACGGCGAGATCTGCACCACACACGACTTCAGTGACCGGGTCGACACCGTGCAGCAGGCCGCGGCGGCCGGGCTGTCGCCCTGCTCCGGGCTGATCGCGGGCATGGGTGAGACCGACGCCGATCTGGTGTCCGCGGCCTTCGCCCTGCGCGACCTGGACCCAGACTCGGTACCGGTCAACTTCCTGATCCCGTTCGAGGGCACGCCGCTGGCGGGGGAGTGGACCCTCACGCCGCAGCGCTGCCTGCGCATCCTGGCCATGGTGCGGTTCGTCTGCCCGGACGCCGAGGTCCGGCTGGCCGGCGGCCGGGAGCTGCACCTGCGCTCGCTGCAGCCGCTGGCCTTGCACATCGCCAACTCGATCTTCCTCGGCGACTACCTGACCAGCGAGGGCCAGGCCGGTCAGCAGGACCTGGAGATGATCGCCGACGCGGGGTTCACCGTGGAGGGCGCGGCCGAGCCCACCCTCCCCGAGCACCGCCGCGACCTGATCAAGGTCCGCCGCCGTGGCGCCGGCACCAGCCTGCCCGCCAATACCTGACGCCTCACCCCGCGGGCCGACACACCTTGCCGCATCCCACTCACGGGCCCCCTTCTTTATTACCGTGGTCATTATGGCCACCCGTGCGCCCAAGGGTTCCACCCGCCCGCGCGGCGGGAGTTCCGACGACTTCCGTGCGGAGCCGGCCGGCCCTGCCCGCAGAAAGCCTGCGGCGACCCCGGGACGCTCGACCGCGACCCGCAGCACGGCCAAGCCGAAGCCCAGGACCAACAGCAAAGGCAATAGCAGGACCCGCAGCTCTACGGCCCGGAGCAGCAGGGCCCGCGGCCGTCGCCCGGCTTCCGCCCGGTCCCGGGACCCGATCCTGATCCTGGTCGGCTGGGTCGGGCACGCAGTGGCTGCCGCTTGGATGGTGGCGGCCAATACCGTCGGCTTCGCCGCCCGGCGGATCGGGCGCAGCGCCCGCGACCTGGAGCCCGACCACCGCCGGGACGGGGTTGGGCTGCTCTGGCTGGCCGTCGCGTTCGTGCTGGCCGCCAGTATCTGGTGGGGCATGGACAACCTGGTCGGCCACGCGGTCTCCGCCTTCGTGCACGGCGCCGCCGGGTCCGCCGCATGGCTGTCGCCGCTGCTGGCCGGGATGCTGTCCTGGCGCTACCTTCGCCACCCGGAGCACAACGCTCAGGCCGGGCGGGTGGCTATCGGCTGGGGCGCGCTGACCATCGGGGTGCTCGGGCTGCTGCACATCGCCAACGGCACACCCGCTCCGTCCGACGGTGAGATGGCCATGCGGCACGCGGGCGGCCTGATCGGCTTCGTCGTCTCCGCCCCGCTGTCCAAGGCGCTGACCGCGTACGTCGCCGCGCCGGTGCTGGCCCTGGTGGCCGGGTTCGGCATCCTGGTCATCACCGGCACGCCACTGCACCGAGTACCGGACCGGGTAGAAGAGGCGCGCGAGTACTTCGGCCGCCGCACCCGCGTGTTCGGTGAGGACGAAGATTATGGCGAGGAGTACGGCGAGGACGACGACCCGGCCGCGCTGGAAGGTGGCAGCCGCCGGATTCGCGATCAGCTGGCCAAGGGCGTCCGCGGCGCCCGCGGTGCCATCGAGGGCGCGGACCGGGTCAAGCCCTACGACTCCCCGCTGATCACCCCGAACTCGAAGGGGCGCAAGGGTGCGCCGCTGGACGACCCGGCCGCCGGGCTGGGCGACGAAGGCGGCCCGCCCCCGGGCGCGCAGCCTGGCCCAGAGGCCGACGAGGGCCTGCTGGAGGCGCTCGGTTTCCTGCCCGGAGCAGGTGGCCTCGGCGGTATCGGCACCCCGGGCGGCGCGCCCGGCCCGGCCGGTGCCGGCCGCAACGACCTGGCCGACAGCCCGGCCGACAGCCCGGTCACGGCGGCCCCCGCCGCCCCCCCGGTGGAGCACGAGCACTTCCGCAAGCCCGAGCAGCTCACGCTGACCGGCGCCGTGACCAGCTACACGCTGCCGCCCGCTGCGCTGCTGCGGCCCGGCTCCGCGCCCAAGGCCCGGACCCAGGCCAATATAAACATGCAGCGGTCCTTGTCGGTGGTGCTGGAGCAGTTCAACGTGGATGCCCAGGTCACCGGGTTCACCCGGGGCCCGACCGTGACCCGGTACGAGATCGAGCTCGGGCCAGCGGTCAAGGTCGAGCGGGTCACCGCCTTGAGCAAGAACATCTCCTACGCGGTCAAGAGCGCGGACGTCCGGATCATCTCCCCGATCCCCGGCAAGTCGGCGATCGGGGTGGAGATCCCGAACATCGACAAGGAGATCGTCAGCCTCGGCGACGTGCTCAAGTCTCAGGTCGCGATCACCGACCACCACCCGATGGTGGTCGGCCTGGGCAAGGACGTCGAAGGCCGCACGGTGGTGGCCAACCTGGCCAAGATGCCGCACATGCTGATCGCCGGGGCCACCGGTTCCGGTAAGTCGGTCTGCGTCAACGGCCTGATCACCTCGGTGCTGACCCGGGCCACCCCGGACGAGGTGCGGATGATCCTGGTCGACCCCAAGCGGGTCGAGCTGTCCATCTACGAGGGCATCCCGCACCTGATCACCCCGATCATCACCAACCCCAAGAAGGCGGCCGAAGCCCTGGACTGGGTCGTGGGGGAGATGGAGCGCCGCTACGACGACCTGGCCGCCTCCGGCTTCCGGCACGTGGACGACTTCAACAAGGCGGTCCGGTCGGGCAAGCTGACCGCCCCGCCCGGCAGCGAGCGGGTCTACCGGCCCTATCCGTACCTGCTGGCCATCGTGGACGAGCTGGCCGACCTGATGATGGTCGCGCCCCGCGACGTAGAAGACTCCGTGGTCCGCATCACCCAGCTGGCCCGCGCGGCCGGCATCCACCTGGTGCTGGCCACCCAGCGGCCCAGCGTCGACGTGGTCACCGGCCTGATCAAGGCCAACGTCCCGTCCCGGCTCGCGTTCGCGACCTCCAGCCTCACCGACAGCCGGGTCGTCCTGGACCAGCCCGGCGCAGAGAAGCTGGTCGGCCAGGGCGACGCGCTGTTCCTGCCCATGGGCGCGAGCAAGCCCATGCGACTGCAGAACGCCTTCGTCTCCGAGAAGGAAATCCGCGAGATCGTCGCGCACTGCAAGAAGCAGGCCGAGCCGGACTACCGCGAGGACGTACAGGCCGCCCCGGGGAAGTCCCGGGAGGTCGACAGCGAGATCGGCGACGACCTCGAGCTTCTGGTCCAGGCCGCGGAGCTGATCGTGTCCACCCAGTTCGGCTCGACGTCCATGCTGCAGCGCAAGCTGCGGGTCGGGTTCGCCAAGGCGGGCCGGCTGATGGACCTGCTGGAAAGCCGGGGCATCGTCGGGCCCAGCGAGGGTTCCAAAGCACGCGACGTGCTCATCAAACCGGACGATCTGGGTGAGGTTCTGGCCTCGCTGCGAGGCGACTGACCTGCGACGACACGGACGCGCCGGGTAGCCGGTCCGTCGTGTCGTTTCGGCCTTACGGGGCCCGGCGCGGTAGCCTGCCATGCATCGTAGAGGTGCACAGTGGAGGCGCAGCGTGAGTATCGGTGACACGCTGGCAGAAGCGCGCCGGCAGTCCGGTCTGACCGTCACGCAGGTCAGCGAGCGGACGCGCATCAGGGAAACCATCATTCGCGGGATCGAGCAGAGCGACTTCTCGGCCTGCGGTGGTGACTTCTATGCCCGGGGCCACATCCGCAGCATCGCGGCCGCGGTCGGATTGGACCCGGAGCCGCTGATCCACGAGTACGACGAGGCCTACGGCGCTCCCAAGCCGACCCGGGCCGCCGACGTCTTCAAGCCGGCCGCGCCGCTCCGGATCAAGGAACGCCGTTCGCTCAACTGGAGCGTGGCCATGATCTTGGCCCTGCTCGTGGTGGTCGGCTACGGCGTCTACCACTTCGTCTCCGCCGGGTCGGGCGGCCCCGCGGGCAAGACCGCCGCCGTCGCACCGCGGGCGACCACCACGCACTCCGCCTCGCCCGCCCCCACCAAGCCCTCCGTTGCCCCGTCCCCCGCGCCGAGCGATGTGGTCATCCAGCTCACCGCGGTCGAGGACTGCTGGGTCTTCCTGACCAACGACCGGGGCGACACCATCTACAGCGGGGTGATCCCGGCCGGCTCGACCCAGTCCTGGAAGGAAACCCAGGCGGTCAACTTGCGCCTGGGCAATCCGGATGGGGTCAACCTCACGATCAACGGCAAGAAGGAGTCGCCCGGCACCAGCGAGCCGGTGACCCTCAGCGTCGGCCCCGCGCAGAAGGTCCAGATCTCGCCCTCGCCCGTCGCGAGCGGCGGCCTGCCCTCCGGCGCGGCTGGCTGACCCTGCCCGGCGCGGCTGGCTGACCGTGCCCGGCCCGGCTGTCCTCGTCCATGCACCCATTGCGGTGCCGTAATCTGCCGGTGTGCCTTCCCGTCCAGACGTCGATGCTCCTGACCGCGCCCGCCCTGCTCCGCAGCGCCGAACCGTCAGCCTGGTGACGCTGGGCTGTGCCCGTAACGAGGTCGATTCGGAAGAGCTGGCCGCCCGGCTGGCCGCCGGTGGCTGGGAGGTGGCCGCCGAGGGCGAGGACGCCAGCGTGGTCATGGTCAACACCTGTGGCTTCATCCAGGCGGCCAAGCAGGAGTCCATCGACGAGCTGCTGGGCGCGGCCGAGTCCGGGGCCAAGGTCGCGGCCGTGGGTTGCCTGGCCGAGCGGTACGGCCACGAGCTGGCCGATGCGCTGCCCGAAGCCGAGATCCTGAGCTTCGACGACTACGGGAACATCGCCGGCCGCCTGGATGACATCCTGGCCGGCCAGCATAAGACCGCGCACGCCCCGCGGGACAGGCGCACGCTGCTGCCGATCAGCCCGGTCGACCGGGCCGCGGACCGCGAAGCCGCGCGGGCCAGCATCCCCGCCGACCTGCCGGCTGGCGTCGCGCCCGCATCCGGTCCCCGCACCATGCGCCGCCGCCTGTCCAACAGTGTGGTGGCCCCGCTCAAGATCGCCTCCGGCTGCGACCGGCGCTGCTCGTTCTGCGCGATCCCGTCCTTCCGCGGCGCGTTCGTGTCCCGCCGGCCGCCGGAGCTGCTGGCCGAGGCCGAATGGCTGGCGGGCCAGGGCGTCCGCGAGCTGTTCCTGGTCAGCGAGAACTCCACCTCCTACGGCAAGGATCTGGGCGACCTGCGGCTGCTCGAGGAGGTCCTCCCGTCGCTGGCCGCGGTGCCCGGCGTCGAGCGGGTGCGGGTGAGCTACCTGCAGCCCGCCGAGCTGCGGCCCGGCCTGATCGAGGTCATCGCGGGTACTCCCGGCGTCGCCCCGTACTTCGACCTGTCGTTCCAGCACGCCAGCGGCTCGGTGCTGCGGTCCATGCGGCGGTTCGGTGACCGGCAGCGGTTCCTGGAACTGCTGGACCGCATCCGCGAGCTGGCCCCCGAGGCCGGGGTCCGGTCCAACTTCATCGTGGGCTTCCCCGGCGAATCCGCCCACGACCTGGAGGAGCTGGAGCTGTTCCTGTCCAGCGCCCGGCTGGACGCCATCGGGGTGTTCGGCTACTCGGACGAGGACGGCACCGAGGCGGAGTCGCTGCCCGGCCACCTGGACGAGACCGAGGTCGCCCGCCGGGTGGAGGAGGTCGCCGACCTGGCCGAGGAGCTGATGGCCCAGCGCGGCGCCGACCGCATCGGCCAGACCGTCGACGTGCTGATCGAAGAGAAGGTGGGGGACGGCGAGTACGAAGGCCGGTCCGCTCACCAGGCGCCCGAGGTCGACGGCTCCACGACGGTCCGGACTGACCGTGAGCTGGCTCCCGGCCAGATGGTGCGGGCCACGGTGATCAGCTCGGACGGCGTCGACCTGACCGCCACCCCGAGCGCCTCGGCCGCTCCAGCCGCCCCGGCGCAAGACCCTGTACGGCTCTCCACGGCTCGCTCGCTGGCGGATCGGCGTTGACCTCACCAGGGGCATCCCCGAAGCCACTCGGACCGCCAGGAGCGGCCCAGGAGGCCCACGGACCCCCTGGCGTTGATTCCCCGCGGCTGGCGCCCGGCCTGGTCAACGTGGCCAACGTGCTCACGGTCATCCGCATCGTGCTGGTCCCGGCGTTCGTCCTCTGCCTGGCCGCCGGGACGACCGGCTGGCGGGTGGCGGCGTTCGTGCTGTTCTGGGTGGCCTCGGCCACTGACTTCCTGGACGGGCGGCTGGCCCGCCAGCGCGGCCTGGTCACCGACTTCGGCAAGATCGCGGACCCGATCGCGGACAAGGCGCTGACCGGCGCGGCCCTGATCACCCTGTCGGCCATGCACGAGCTGTCCTGGTGGGTCACCGCCGTGATCCTGGTGCGCGAGGTCGGCATCACCGTGCTGCGGTTCGCGGTCATCCGGCGGGGCGTGATCGCGGCCAGCCGGGGCGGCAAGCTCAAGACGCTGCTGCAGATGATCGCGATCAGCTTGTACATACTTCCGGGGCCGTTCGGCGTCGCGCGGCCCATCGTGATGGGCTTGGCCGTGGCCATCACGCTGGTGACCGGGGTCGACTACGTGCTGCAGGCCGCCCGCCTGGGCCGGCCACCGGCACCGCCACTAGCACCGCCACTAGCACCGCCACCGCCACTGGCACCGCCACCGGCTGGGACCCACAGCGGGCCGCAGGGAGGATCATGACGCAGGATCAGGAGGCCGCCGGCGACGCGCTGGCGGGCCAGGTGATCTCGATGCTGCGGGCGGCCCGGCAGACCGTGGCCGCCGCCGAGTCACTGACCGGTGGCCTGGTCGCCGCCGCCCTGACCAGTGTTCCGGGTGCGTCCGAGGCCGTGCGCGGCGGTGTGGTCAGCTACGCCACCGATCTGAAGGCCACGCTGCTCGGCGTCCCGCAGGCCATGCTGGACGCGCACGGCGCCGTCTACGCCGGTGTGGCCGCAGCCATGGCCAACGGAGTGCGGCAGCGGCTCGGCGCCACGTTCGGCGTGGCCACCACCGGAGTGGCCGGCCCGGACCCGGCCGACGGCCAGCCGGTCGGCACCGTCCACATCGCGGTCAGCGCGCACGACGACACCGTCGTGCGGACACTGGCCCTTGACGGGGACCGCGATCGCATCCGTAGGCTGACAGTAGAGCGGTCGCTAGCGCTGTTGCTGGGCCGGCTTCGGGAAGACATCCGGTGATTACAGCGTTACGTCAGAAGCGAACTGGGCCGTTGCGGACTCCCGGACCGACCTTCGGGAAAGGTACCGTGGAGAGGTAACGGTTCTGCCTCGGGAAGGAGTGCGGCGATGGTTTTGCTTCGTCACTTGCTCGGTGACGTGCTGCGTCGGCTACGCCTGCGGCAGGGTCGGACCCTGAGAGAGGTTTCTGCCTCAGCTCGGGTTTCGCTGGGTTACCTGTCTGAAGTGGAGCGGGGGCAGAAGGAAGCCTCATCCGAGCTGCTGTCAGCAATCTGCAGCGCGCTGGGGATTCCCCTCTCACAAGTGTTCCGCGAGGTTGCGGACAACTTCGCTCTGGCTGAGCTGCAGAATGAGCCGGTGCTCGAGGCGCCGCGGGAGCCCAAGCTCCCCGCGGGGCGCGAGGTCACCATCGGCTCGGTGCGGACCACGAGCTTCAGCACAGATGACCTGGCTTCCGGCCCGGCTGGCGGATTCGGGGACGGCCTCGTACACGAAGTGACCGACATGGTCCCGGTCTAACCGGCCCGGGACGTACGTATACCCGCAGAGCGGCGGGCGCGGAAAGACCGCGCCCGCCGTTTACGTTTTACGCCTGCCTGCGGTCGGCTCGGACGGCCGCAGGCACCAGCGGCTTAGACCCAGGCCTTGGGGTCCTCGGTGAGCGACCGTATGCTGACGGGCAGCTCGCGCGCGACGATGTGCCCGAGCGTCACCTCTTCGAGGATGGCCCGCTCGTTGGCCCGCAGCGCGATCCACACTTGCTGCAGCGGCTCAGCCGCGCCGGGGTACTCGATGTTCTCCGGCCGTTCCCCGCGCACGCCGAGCAGTGGCCCGTCGATGGCCCGGATGATGTCGGCCAGGGAGATCTCTTCGGCCGGGCGGGCCAGCCAGAAACCACCCTCCGGCCCGCGCTGGCTCCGGATCAGTCCTGCCCGCCTTAGCTGGGTCAGGATCGTCTCGAGGAATTTGCCGGGAATCTGCTGCGCGCGCGCGATCCGGTCAGCCGTAACATGGCTGTCCGTCGCCGAGGCGAGCTCGATTGCTGCACGCAGCGCGTAATCCGCGCGGGCTGAAAGCCGCATGCCCAGCATTATGCAACCTCAACCGGTTTTCTCTTGCATTGGCGCGCCAAACCCCAGGTCACCAACTAGTCAGCCCAGGGCGGCCGCCGGGTTGACGCCGCGCCCGCTCGTTAGGGGACAATCAGCACCGGGGGCAAGATGGAGGACACGCAGGTGACTAATTCAGGACAGCCGTCGGGGCCCGAACAGCCGGTGCCGTCCGTGCCGCCGGTTGCGCAGCAGCCGGTGCCGGAAGGGGAGCTGCGCGTCTCTGACGTCGAACGGGACGCCACCCTGCAGACGCTGAGCCATCAGGCCGCCGAAGGCCGGCTGACCCTGGACGAGCTGGAGGAACGGGCCGGCCAGGCCCTGACCGCCAAGACCCGTACCGACCTGGCCACCGTGACCCGTGACCTGCCCGCCGAACCGGCCCCCGGCCCCCGCAAGACGCCAGTCCGCTGGTTCGTGGCCATCATGGGCGGCTCACGCCGACGTGGCCGGTTCCGCGCTGGCTCTCAGGTCAACGGCCTGGCCATCATGGGCGGCGACGAGATCGACCTCAGAGAAGCCGAGATCGACGGTGGCGGCCTGACCCTGAACCTGTACTCGGTCATGGGCGGTTCCACTATCTACCTGCCTGACTCGGTGGACGTCGAGATCAGCGGGTTCGCGATCATGGGCGGCAACGAGGAACGCGGCCCGGACTCCCGCCCCCGGCCGGGCGCCCCGGTGGTGCACATCAAGACCTTCAGCCTGATGGGCGGTAACACGATCTGGCGGCTGCCCCCGCAGACCCGCGGCCTGTCGCTCAGGGAGAGCCGTCGCCTGGCCAAGCAGGCCGAACGCGGCCAGCTCCCCCCGATCGGCTGAACATCATTAAGCAACACCCTGGCCGACATCCGGGACCAGCCCACGCCCCCGCTCTGGGCTGGCCCACCGGGCTCAGCCGCCGTCAGCCTGGACCAGGCCCAGTACCTCGGCCGCGGCCTGAGCGTTGACCCGGGCCGCGCCGTAGGTAGCCAGGTAGGTGCGAAACGATCCCTCGGCGGGCCGCCACACCGGCAGCCCCATCTCCACCACCACCGCGTCCGGGCGGTCCGCCAGCACCGACGTCACCAGGTCCTGGGTGGCCGGATTGCGGTGCGCGTCCCGGACCACCAGGACCAGCGACCGGCCCGCGGCGGCGGCCAGGATGTCGGCCGCACTGGCCTCCTCGGCCGGCTTCTCGCCCTTCTCCAGCGGAATCGGCACCGGCGCCACACTCCCGCCAGCGCCCGCGGCGATCCGGCGCAGGCTGCCCGCCGGCGCCCACGGGGCCAGCCCCCACGCGGCCCGCCCGACCGCGACGTTGCCGCGTGGCTCGACCTCGACGATGACCGGGTCGGTCAGCGACGGGCGCTCGCCCCACAGCCGGACCGCCCGCCGCGCCGCCTGCAGCCCGATACCCGTCCCGTTCAGGGCCGCCCCGTTCAGCCTGCCCAGCACCCTGTCGGCACCCCGCCGCTCGGCCCGGGCCGAGGCCAGCCAGCCCCGCAGCCGGGCCACCCGGTCCGCAGCCTCTTCCAGCCGCGCCGCGGGCAACCGGCCCGACCGCGCCGCGTCCGAGATCGCCGCCACGATCGCGTGGTACTCGTCCTCGGGCACGTCCCGGCCCAGGCAGAGCAGGTCGACCCCGGCGATGATGGCCATGACCGCCGCCTCGGGGATCCCGTACGGCCCGCTGACCGCCCGCATCTCCAGCGCGTCGGAGATGATCGTGCCGTCGAACCCCAGCTCACCCCGCAGCAGCCCGGTCACGGCCGCGGCCGACAAGCTGGCGGGCAGGTCCCCGGTCAGCTCGGGCAGCCGCAGGTGCCCCGGCATGATGGCCGCCGCCCCCGCGGCGATGGCGGCCTGGAACGGGGGCAGGTCGCGGCGCCAGACCTCGGCCAGGTCACCCGCGATCGACGCCACCACCTCATGGGTGTCGGCCCGGGTGCTGCCGTGGCCGGGGAAATGCTTGGCTGTCGCGGCCACCCCCGCCGACTGCAGGCCCAGCACCGCCGCAGCCGCGTGCCGGGACACCAGGTCCGGGTCGGCGCCGAACGACCGGGTGCCGATGGCCGGGTTCTCCGCCCCGTCCAGCACGTCGACGCACGGGGCCAGGTCCACGTTGATCCCCAGCTGGGCCAGGTCGGTGCCGATCGCCCGGTGCACCTGCTCGGTCAGTACCGGGTCGTCGATCGCCCCCAGTGCCGCGTTGCCCGGGTACAGGCTGCCGCTCCAGTAGGTGACCCGGGTGACGTCGCCACCTTCCTCGTCGATGGCGATGATCGGCTCGTCCACCGCCCCGCGCAGGGCGCCGGTCAGCAGCGCGATCTGCTCCGGGTCGGCAACGTTGGGCCCGAACAGGGTGACCCCGGCCAGGCCCCCTTCCAGCGCGGCAAGGATCCACCGCGGCGGCGAGTGCCCGGGAAAGGGCGGGATGAGCACCGCGTCAGCCAGCCGGGCCAGCTCGGGGTCGCGGGTCGCACCTTCGCCGCCCCGGCTCATCCCTTCACCGCCCCGGCGACCAGACCGCCCACCATGCGGCGCTGCACGATCAGGAAGAAGACCACCACCGGGATCGTGTACAGCGTTGACGCGGCCATGATGCCCCCCCAGTCCGCGGTTCCCCGCCCGAAGAAGTACTGCACGTAGATGGGCAGCGTGTACTTGCCCTGGTCGGTGCCGAGGAACGTGAGCGCGAAGATGAACTCGTTCCAGGCCGTGATGAAGGCGAAGATGCTGGTCGCCACGAGGCCCGGCGCGACCAGCGGGAACAGGATCCGCCAGAACACCCGGAGCGGACCGGCCCCGTCGATGGCCGCTGCTTCTTCGAGGTCCTTGGGCACGGCGGCGACGAAGTTCCGCAGTAGCCAGATCGAGATCGGCAGCGCCTGGGCCGCGTAGATCAGAATCAGGCCGAACAGGCTGTCCAGCAGCCCGATGCCGCGGAAGTCGATGAACAGCGGGATGACCATGGCCTGGGCCGGCAGCATCTGCACGATCAGGAGCATGATCAGGAAGGTGACGCGGAACCGGAAGCGGAACCGGGCCACCGCCACCGCGGCCAGCAGCGACACGATGGAAGCCACCACCACGGTCACCACCGTGACCAGCAGGCTGTTCCGCGCGAACACCCAGAACGAGATGCCGAGCCCGGCCGCGTGCCCGTTCATCACGTTGGAGAAGTTCCCCAGCGTCGGGTGCAGGGGGACCGGGTGCGGGGTGAGCGAGAACAGTTCCCCGGACGGCTTGAACGCGGTCGAGACCATCCAGAAGATCGGGAACAGCGTGACCAGCGCGACGATCACGCCCACGCCGTTCAGCGCGAACTTCCTGGTCCGGCGGGACGTCCGGCGGGACGTGCCCCCACGGGGGCGCGAGCGGGATCGCCCGAGCGCCTGCGGCAGTGCGGTCAAGAGATCGCTCCCTGGCGGACGGAGGCACGGACGTAGCCGACCGTGATGATGAGCAAAATGACGGTGAGGATCAGCGCGAACGCGGCCCCCAGCCCGTAGGCCGGCGGCATGGTGAACGCCTTGTCGTACAGGTAGAGGGACAGGTTGTACTCGTCCCGGTTCCCCAGCTCACCGGTGATGAAGTAGGTCTGGGTGAAGATGCCGAAGTCCCAGATGACCGAGAGCAGCAGCAGCACCAGGAAGATCGGCTTCATCAGCGGGTAGGTGACCCGCCGGAACGAGCGCCACGGGCTGGCCCCGTCCACCCGGGCCGCCTCGAGCAGCTCGGCCGGGATGGTCTTCAGCCCGGCCAGCACGGTGGTGGCGATGAATGGGAAGCCCATCCACACCACCACGAACGTGAGCACGGTGTAGGCGGGCAGGGCCCCGCTGGTCGTCCAGTTGAAGCCGGCCCAGTGGGCGCCCCCGCCCAGCCAGCCGGGCAGCTTGCTCAGGCCCCAGTCGACGATGCCGCCGTCCGGGCTGAACAGCCAGTAGAACACCACCGAGGCGCTGACCACCGGGGTGGCCCAGGCCAGCAGGGTGCAGCAGCTCACGAACGTGGCCATCTTCCGGCCCAGGTGGTGCATGAGCACCCCGACCGCCGTGCCGACCAGCAGGGTCAGCACCACCACCACGGCCGCGGACAGCACGGTGATCCGCAGCGCGAGCCAGAATTCCGGGTCGCTCAGCGTGGCGCTGAAGTTGCTCAGGCCCACCCACTGGGTCGGCAGCGTGCCGGACAGCTGCCCCAGCCCGAAGTTCTGGAACGACAGCAGCCCGAGCTGGATCGTCGGCCAGACCAGCACCAGCCCGATGCCGGTCAGGGCCGGCAGCAACAGCAGGTACGGGGCCAGCTTGTGGCGGCGGATGAACGTGCCCGCCCGGACCCGCCATTGCGGGCGGGCCCACTGCGGTGGTGCTGGCCGGCCGCCGGCGGCTGGGGGGAGTGCCGCCGGCGCCCGGAGTCTTCCGGGCCGAGGGCTGGCGGCACGGCCTCCCGCGCCGCCAGCCTCTTGTCCACGGTGTCAGCCATCTGGGTTAGCCATCTGTGTTAGCCATCCGGGCCTGCTCAGCTCGACTTGCCCGTGTTGAGCACGTTCTGCAGCTCAGTGTTGGCCTTGCTCACGGTGGCGTTGAAGTTCGCCCCCTGCACCAGCGACTTCATCATCGTCGGGATGATCTGGTCGGTCTGGTCGGCCGTGGACCAGTTCTTCGCGTTCAGCGGCGAGATCTGGGTCACCGCGGCCGCCTTGGCGAAGCCGGACATGATCTGGCTGCCCGCGTACACACCGCCCTTGAGCTGCGACGTGAACGGCGGGAAGAAGCCCTGCAGGTTGGCGAACGAGGTCGAGTTGGACGTGCTGTCCATGGTCTTGATCAGGTCCCAGTCGGCGGTCTTGTCCTTGCTCCCCGCCCAGACGGCCAGGTCGGAGCCGCCCGCGAAGGCCGGCGCCGGGTTCGGCCCGTTCTGGCTGGGGATCGGGAACGAGGCCCAGTCCGACTTGTACTTGGAGCTGACCGCCAAGAGCGACGACTGCGCCCACGGGCCGTCGATGTACATGTCCAGCTTGCCCAGGGCGAAGTCCTCGTCGGTGCCACCGGACGTGGCCCCCGGGTTGCCCAGCTCGGTCTGGCCGATGTACTTGGACGGCGAGACCTTGCTGCTCAGGGTCAGGCCGGCGTAGTACTTGAGGCCAGCCTCGGACTGCGGGCTGGTCAGTTCCGCGGTCCACTTGCCGTTCTTCTCCGTGGCCACCTGGCCGCCGGCGCCCCAGATGAAGCTGACGATGCCGTTGGTGAAGTCGCTCGGCCCGCCCAGGCCGTACGTGCCGGGGAACTTCTGCTGCAGCTTCTGCGCGTCGCTGGTCAGCTCGGCCCAGGTAGTCGGGGTGGAGGTGATCCCGGCCGCCTTGAACTGGTCGGTGCGGTACCAGATGCCCCGCACGCCGCCGAACCACGGCACGCCGTAGACCTGCCCGTTCTGCGTGTCGTTGGCCAGCATGCCCGACACCACGTCAGACTTGTTGGACCAGGAATTGACGTTGCTGGTGATGTTGGCCAGCATCCCGAGGGAGGCGTTGGTCGGCGTCTCGGTGTTGCCGATCTCGGTGACGTCGGGAGCGTTCTTGCCGCTCGACAGCGCGTTGGTGAACTCGGTGGTCGCGTTGGTCCACGGGACCCAGACCACCTTGACCTTGGTTTTGGCATAGGCGGGATAGTCCTTGTGGAACTGCGACACCACCCCGTTCATCCAGGTCACCTGGGATGGGACGGAAGCACCCATGCGCCAGACGGTCAGGCTGGCCGGGGCGGCCGACGACGAGGTGGATGACGATGAGCCTGAACCGGAGCCGGAACCGCAGCCTGCGGCGGCCAGCGTGACGGCCGCGCCGAGCGCGATCGCCCCGAGCCCGGCGGGCCGGGCAAATGATTTGATGGGTTTCACTGCTGGCTCTCCTTCCCCCCGGGGGGGACGCTGTAGAGATAGGGGAGACACGGCCGTACTGAGAAAACTAATCGGAAACTTTCCTATAAGATAGTGCCGTTGCCGGATTGAAATACAAGACCCGACGGCAATATCGCCAGGGGGACAGGAGGGGGACCGCGATGGAGCGCCGACCGGGTACGCCTAGCCTGCTGCGGGAACTGAACGACCGTGCCGCACTCGACCTGCTGCTTCCCGGTACGCCGCTGACCCGTACGCAGATCAGCGAGCAGACCCGGGTGTCCAAGGTGACGGTGGCCCAGATGCTGACCCGGCTGGAGGAGCGCGGCCTGGTTGCCGTGGTCGGCCAGCAGGAGGGCGGGCGCGGGCCGAACGCCGCGCTCTATTCCGTCGTCCCCTCCAGCGCCTACGTGGCCGGCCTGTACGTCGAGATGGACCTGGTCAGCGCGGGGGTCGCCGACGTCACCGGCCGGGTGGTGGCCGAGGTCAGCGTCAACCCCAACAACGCGGCCAACCCGGTCGAGCTGGTCCGCAGCGCCGTGGACCGGGCCTGCCGGACGGCCGGCGTCGAGATGAGCCGCCTGAGCGCGTTTGTCATCGGCAGCCCCGGCGTGGTCGACCCGCGCACCGGTGACCCGCAGCTGGCCGTCAACCTGCCCGACTGGCACGAAGGCGTGCTGGACTCACTGCGCGGTGCGCTGCACCGCCCGGTCATCATCGAGAACGACGTCAATCTGGCCGCGCTGGCCGAGCGTTCCGTCGGCGCCGCCCGTGACCTCAGCGACTTCGTGCTGGTCTGGATCGGCGGTGGCCTCGGCATGGCCGCGTTCCTGGGTGGCAAGGTGCACCGCGGTGCGGTGGGTGCGGCCGGCGAGATCGGCTATCTGCCCGTCCCCGGCGCCCCGCTGCCGGAAGACGTGCGGCACCCGGCCAACGGCGGCCTGCAGTCCCTCGTCGGCGGGAACGTGGTCCGCATGCTGGCCGGCGTGTTCGGCTTCGCCGCCCCCACCGCCGAGGAAGCCGTGAGCGCCGCCGTCCAGGCCGCGGCAGGCTCGGCCTCCAACGGCTCCGGCGCCACCGTGGCCCGGGCCGAGGAATTCCTGGGCGAAGTGGCCCGCCGCGTCGCACTGGGCGTGGCCTCGGTCAGCGTGGTCCTCGACCCCGGCCTGGTCGTCCTGGGCGGCAACGTCGGCATGGCCGGCGGCGTCCCCCTGGCGGACAGGGTGGCGGCCGAGGTCGCCCGCATCTGCCCGGCCAGCCCCCGCGTCGTCCCCACCGCCGTCTCCGGGGCCCCCGTCCTGCGCGGGGCCATGCTCGCGGCCGTCGACCAGGCCCGCGAGGACCTGCTTGACTCCGTCTGACCAGCCCGATTTTTAACCACGTCACCGGGTGGCTAGACGTGGCCGGCCCTCCTGCTGAGTCAGCACCCGGCCCTCGCGGCCCGGCTGAACCGGCCGCCCCAGTCGCGCACCTGATCCACCAGCTCCGGCGGCGAGACCACCGAGAACTCGGCTCCCACCGTCCCCAGGGCCATCAGCGGCCAGTCGAGTGAGTCCGTGCTCATCCGCACCCGGCAGCGGTCGCCCCCGGCCGGGTCGACCGTGGCCCACCGGCCGATCCGGGCCCGCACCTGGTCCGCGGGCGCGTCGACGACCACGTCCACCTCGTAGGTGTTCCAGGCCGAGCTGATCCCGGCCCGGACGAAGGCGGCGGCGTCCTCGGCCGGCAGTTCGCGCGGCCGGAACCGGGCCCCGGATCCGGACGGCTCGCTCAGCCGGTCCAGCCGGAAGCTGCGCCAGTCCTGCCGGTCCAGGTCGTAGCCGACCAGGTACCAGCGGCGCCCCAGCGAGACCAGCCGGTGCGGCTCGACGTGCCGGCTGCTCTGGACTGCGGTGGCCGATGTGTACCCGAACCGGATCCGCTCGGAATCGCGGCAGGCCAGCGCGATCGTGGTCAGGACGGCCGGGTCCAGGGCGGTCCGGTTCGGGGTGACCTGCGCGCCCGACCCGTCCCACGCCGCGGGCACGGTCATCGCGGCCAGCGCCTCGACCCGGCGCCGCAGCCGGCCCGGCATCACCTGGACCACCTTGGCCAGCGCGCGCACCGACGAGTCCGCGATGCCTTCGACCGGGCCCTGCGCCGCGGCCTGCAGCCCGACCGCGAGCGCGACGGCCTCCTCGTCGTCGACCACCAGCGGCGGCAGCGCCGCGCCCGCCGCCAGCTGGTAGCCGCCGTCCACCCCGCGCTGGGCCTCGACCGGGTAGCCCAGCTCCCGCAGCCGGTCCACGTCCCGCCGCAGCGTGCGCGGGGACACGCCGAGCCGGTCGGCCAGCTCGCCGCCGGGCCAGTACCGCTTGGCCTGCAGCAGGGACAGCAACCGCAGGGTCCGCGTGCTGGTGTTCGCCATGGTTTTCATTCTGCCCGGGATTAAGGTCAGAAAGTGACCGCAATACTCTCTAGCCTGGATTTATGAGCAACGACACCCTTGAGACCAGCGAGCAGTCCGACCTCCTGAGCACCCTGGCCCAGCACCGGCAGTTCCTGCGCTTCACCGCCCGCGACCTCGATGACGAGCAGGCTCTCCGGCGCACCACCGCGAGCCAGCTGACCATCGCCGGCGTGATCAAGCACGTCGCCGCGACCGAGGCGCACTGGGCCGTGTTCATCATGCAGGGGCCGTCGCCCGCCGACGACTTCGACGCGATGAACGAGCAGGCCCGGGCCCGGTACGCGGATGAGTTCCGGCTGCTGCCTGGCGAGACCCTGGCCGGCGTGCTGGAGTACTACGCCGAAGTGGCGGCTCGGACCGACGAGTTGATCCGTACCCTCCCCGACCTCAACGCGGCCCACCCGCTGCCGCAGGCGCCCTGGTTCCCGCCGGGGTCACAGTGGTCCGCCCGCCGGGTGCTGCTGCACATCCTGGCCGAGACGGCCCAGCACGCCGGCCACGCCGACATCATCCGCGAGGCCCTCGACGGCGCCAAGACCATGGGCTGAGTCCGGCTGTGGTAACCACGAGGCATGTCCACGGCGTGGCACGACCTGCGACCCAGCCTGTACCCGGACCCTTATGTGTTCGCTCAGGTCCCGGAGGTGCCACCTGGCATCTCCGGGAGACCGGGCCCGTTCGCGGTCATCCGCGAGGACGAGGGCACCACCCTGGTCCTGACCCAGGCCCAGGCGGACCGGCTCGGCCTGCCCTACGGTTACCTGGCCGCCCGCATCACGCTTACCATCGGCTCTGACCTGGCCGCGATCGGCCTGACCGCCGAGGTCAGCCGGGTGCTGGCGCAGGCCGGCATCAGCTGCAACGTCATCGCGGGCCTGGCCCACGATCACCTGTTCGTCGACTTCGAGCGCGGCCCCGAAGCGCTTGGCCTGCTGGAACGCCTGTGACGGCCATGCCCGGCCCGGGGCCCAGCTCCAGCGGCCCAGCTCCAGCGGCCCAGCCTCAGCCGCGCAGCCGCAGCCCCTTCGGCGTGGGCCGGAACCCGGCCTCCTCCAGCGCGGTCGCCAGCGGCGAGTCATAGATCCCCTCGCCGTCGGCCCGCTCAACCGTCAGCCGGCCCAGCGCCCCGGCCCGCACCGCGTCGGCCAGCGCCGCCGCCACCGGGCGCAGCAGGTCCAGGTCGTCGGTCCAGGACAGCAGGGTCTTGCCGCCCCGCTCCACGTAGAGGATCAGCTCACCGTCGGCCAGGATGACCAGCGCGCCGGCCTTGCGGCCGGGCCGGTGGCCGCCCGGGGTCTCGTCCGGCCGTTCCGGCCACGCCAGCGACGCGCCGTAGGCGTTGGCCGGGTCGGCCGCGGCCAGCACGATGACCTGCCCTGGCTGCCGGTCGTCCGCTTCCTCGGCCGGTGCGGGCGGGTCGCCGTCCCGCTCGTAGGCCCACAGGTCGGTGAACGCCCCGTCCCCGCCCGAGGCCTGGCCCCGGTACTGGACCGGCCCGCCGCTCAGCGCCGTGGCCAGCGGGTCGGCCGGCCCGGCGGGCGGTGCGGCCAGCGCGCGCATCCGGTCCACGGCGCCGGGGATCGCGAACTGCGCCGCCCCCAGCCCCTCGACGAAGTAACCGCGCCGCGCCCGCCCGGCGTCCTCCATGGCCCGCAGCACCGGGTAGACGGCCGAGAAGCCACCCGGGATCCGTTCCGCGGCCACCGCACCCTTGGTCAGAATCCCGTACCGGTCCAGCAGCGACTGAGCCAGCGCGTGCGCCCGCAGGGTCGCGTCGGTGGCGCCCGGAGGCAGCAGCGACCAGCGGCCGCTCACGTTCGGCGGCCCGGTCCGCGACGGCATGGCCGGGCGCCCGTAGGAGGACCGCCGTCCCGGCCGCGGGCTCCGCATCCGGGTCGGCGACGGGCTGGTACGGCGCGGGCCGCCGCTGCCGAGCACGGTCCGCAGCGGGCCCAACGTGTCGTTGGTCAGCAGGCCCGCCCAGGTCAGGTCCCAGATGGCCGCGGCCACGTCGGTGTCGGGCGGCGCCTTGGTCACGCTCGGCTCCCCGGCCAGCCGGGCGCTCACCCGCTCGTGCAGCATCCGGAAGAACACCGCCCCGCCGTCGGCCAGCGCGTCCAGTACCGCGTCGTGGATCGGGGTCATGGTGATCTCGGACGGCTCGGGGAACAGCAGCGGCGCAGACTCGGCCGAGGCCAGCACCAGCCACCCGTCCCCGCCGGGCAGCCCGCCCGCACCGGTCCACAGCACCTCGCCCGCCGTGGTCAGCTCGTCCAGCATGGTGGGGGAGTAGTCCGGGATCCGCCCCGGCAGCACCAAGGTCTCCAGCGCCGACGCCGCCACCGGTGTGCCGGCCAGCTGGTCGAGCACGTCCAGCACCGCACCCGGGCCACTCGCTCCGGACCGGGACCGCCGCCGGTAACCGCCGCGGCCGTTGCTGGCGGCCTCGATGGGCTTGACCCCCTGCCAGGCCGGCAGCAGCCGGGCCAGCGCCACCGGCGGCGCGGGCTCGGCCTCCTTGCGCAGCCGGGCCAGGCAGCGCCGCCGCAGCATCCGCAGCACCTCGGCGTCGCACCACTCGGTGCCCCGGCCGCCCGGCAGGAATTCGCCCTCGACCACCCGCCCGGCCGCCGCCAGCCGGCGCAGCGTCCCGGCCACCACCGCGACTCCCAGCGCGTACCGGGCCGCCGCGGCGTCGGCCGTGAACGGCCCGTGGGTGCGGGCGTACCGGGACACCAGGTCCCCGAGCGGGTCGGGTAGCGGCTCGGCGAACGCCTCCGGGATGCCCGGCGGCAACGGCACCCCGAGGGCGTCACGCAGCCGGCCGGCGTCTTCGACGGCCGCCCACCGGGGCTGGCCCCCGACCCGGACCTCGATCGCGCGCCGCGTGTACGCCAGCTCGTCCAGCCAGCCCGGCGCCGCCGCCGGGTCGGTGCAGCGCTCCGCCACCTCCTCGGCCGACAGCGGGCCCGCCATCTGCAGCACGTCGGCCAGGCCCTCCAGGCCGCGGGCCTTACGGTCCGGGGCGAGCCGCTGCAGCTCCTGCTCGGTCTCGGTCACCACCGCCGGGTCCAGCAGCTCGCGCAGGTCGGCCTGGCCGAGCAGGTCGGCCAGCAGCGCCGAGTCCAGCGTCAGCGCCTGCGCCCGCCGCTCGGCCAGCGGCGCGTCCCCCTCGTACATGAACGCGCCCACGTACCGGAACAGCAGTGACCGGCTGAACGGCGACGGCGTCGACGTCTCCACCTCGACGATCCGGATCTTCCGGCCGGCCAGGTCACGTAGCAGGCTGACCAGCGCGGGCACGTCGAACACGTCCTGCAGGCACTCCCGCACGGTCTCCAGCACGATCGGGAACGACGGGTAGTGGCTGGCCACCTCGAGCAGCTGGGCGGCTCGCTGCCGCTGCTGCCACAGTGGCGAGCGCCGCCCGGGCTGGCGCCGGGGCAGCAGCATGGCCCGCGCCGCGCACTCCCGGAACCGGGATGCGAACAGGGCCGACGAGCCGATCTCGGCCGTGACGATGTCGCTGATCTCGTCCGGGTCGATCAGCGCCACCCCGGTCGGCGGCGGCTCGTCCGCGTCCGGCACCCGCACGATGATCCCGTCGTCGGTGTGCATGGCCTGGACGTCCATGCCGCCGTACCGTTCCCGCAGCCGGGCCGCGATGGCCAGCGCCCACGGCCCGTGCACCCGGGCTCCGTACGGGCTGTGCAGCACCACCCGCCAGTCACCGAGCTCGTCCCGGAACCGCTCCACCACCAGCGTCCGGTCATCCGGCACGGTCCCGGTGGCCTCCCGCTGGTCGGACAGGTAGCGGACCAGGTTGCTCGCGGCCAGCTCGTCCAGCCCGGTCTCCTGCAGCATGGTGGTGGCCTGCTCGGGGCTGGCTCCGGCCAGCTCGCGGCACTTGGCGCCGATGGCCGCGCCCAGCTCGGCGGGCCGTCCTAGCGTGTCTCCGTGCCAGAACGGCAGCTTGCCGGGCTGGCCGGGAGCCGGGGTGACCAGCACGCTGTCCGCGGTGATGTCCTCGATCCGCCACGAGCTGGCCCCGAGCACGAACACGTCGCCGACCCGCGACTCGTAGACCATCTCCTCGTCCAGCTCGCCGACCCGCCGCGAGTGCCGTCTCGATGTGCCGCTGCCGGTCTCCGAACCGGCCAGGAACACCCCGAACAGCCCGCGATCCGGGATCGTCCCGCCGCTGGTGACGGCCAGCCGCTGGCCACCCGGGCGGCCCCGGACCACCCCGGCCAGCCGGTCCCACACCACCCGGGGCCGCAGTCCCGCGAACTCCTCGCTCGGGTACCGGCCCGCCAGCATGTCCAGCACCGCGTCCAGCACCGGCCGGGTCAGGCCGGCGAACGGCGCCGCCCGCCGGATCACCCGCTCCAGCTCGTCCACCGGCCAGTCGTCCATCGACGTCATGGCCACGATCTGCTGGGCCAGCACGTCCAGCGGGTTCCGCGGCGCGCGCAGCTCCTCGATGTGGCCGCCGCGCATCCGCTCCGCGACCACCGTGGCCTGCACCAGGTCGCCCTGGTATTTGGGGAAGATGACGCCGCGGGAGATGTCGCCGACGTTGTGCCCGGCCCGGCCGATCCGCTGCAGCCCGCTGGCCACCGACGGCGGCGCCTCGACCTGGATCACCAGGTCTACCGCGCCCATGTCGATGCCCAGCTCCAGGCTGGAGGTGGCCACCACCGCGCTCAGCGTGCCCCGCTTGAGCGCTTCCTCGATGTCGGTCCGCTCCTGCCGCGACACCGACCCGTGGTGGGCCCGCGCGATCTCGGCCGGCGCCCCGTGACCGGCCCCGGACTGGGCCATCAGCTCGGCCGGGGCCCGCTGGGGGCCGGCGCCGCCGGCGAGCCGGGGTCGTACTGGGCCAGCTCGTCCAGGACCTGATCGTCCAGGGCGGCCTCGGCGGCCTCCGCGGCCCGCTCGGCCGCCAGCTCGTTCAGCCGGGCGCACAGGCGCTCGGCCAGCCGCCGCGAGTTGGCGAACACGATCGTGGACCGGTGCTGTTCGATCAGGTCGAGCACCCGCTCCTCGACGTGCGGCCAGATCGACCGGTTCCGCGCCGGGTCGTCGTCGATGACCGCGGGGGAGCGGGATGGCCCCTTGCCCCGCCGTATCTCCGGGGTCTCGGCCGGATCTACGGCCTGGCGGGGCCCGGGGAGGCCGCGCGGGCTGGAGATCTCGGTCATGTCCTCGACCGGGACCACCACGTTCAGCTCGAGCCGCTTGGCCGACGGCGGCTGCACCACCGTGACCTGGCGCGACCCGCCCAGGAACCCGCCCACCTCGCCCACCGGCCGGACCGTGGCCGACAGGCCGATCCGCTGCGCGGGCCCGGTAGCCGGCCAGCTCGCGCTGGACTTACCGGCGCCGTCTTTACCATCTCCGTCGTCACCTATCCCGGACGTCCCCATCCGGAGCGCGTCCAGCCGCTCCAGCGAGACCGCCAGGTGCGCACCGCGCTTGCTGCCCGCCAGCGCGTGCACCTCGTCCACGATCACGGTCTCGACGCCCCGCAGCGTCTCCCGCGCCTTGGACGTGAGCAGCAGGAAGAGTGACTCCGGGGTGGTGATCAGCACGTCCGGTGGCTTGCTGGCCAGCCTGCGCCGCTCGTCCGCGGCCGTGTCCCCGCTGCGCACCGCGACCGTGATGTCCGGCTCCTCCAGGCCCAGGTTCCTGGCCGCGTGCCGGATCCCGGTCAGGGGCGCCCGCAGGTTCCGCTCGATGTCGGTGGCCAGGGCCTTCAGCGGCGAGACGTACAGCACCCGGCAGCGCCGCTTCGGGTCGGCCGGGACCGGCGCGGCGGCCAGCCGGTCCAGCGCCCACAGGAAGGCGGCCAGCGTCTTACCCGACCCGGTCGGCGCGATGACCAGCGTGTCCTCGCCCTTGCCGATCGCGGTCCACGCCTGCGCCTGCGCCTGCGTCGGCGCCGCGAAGACGGCCGTGAACCAGGCTCTGGTCGCGGGAGAGAAGTTCTCCAGCGACTCGATGACATCCTGGTTGTCCGGCATGGTTCCATCTTGCCCCGCACCACTGACAGTTCGGTCCGCCAGCGCTCCGCCCCAGCTCAGCCCATAGCGGACAGGCAGGCGTCAGCCGTGGCGAACGGAACCGGTGAGCTGGCCGCTGGCCGAACGGACCTCGCACACCACCGCGCGCTGACCGGACGTCCAGGCCTGCTGGCCGGGATAGACGTAGGACTGGGTGAGGTCCGAGGTGTCCAGCTGGGGGTTCAGGTAACCGCTCAGCTGGCTCTCACAGCCGGACGCGGCCTGCTGGCGGGCCGTGCTGTCACCGGGCCAGGCGCCGCCGGTCAGCCGGAAGGTCCCGAAGATCTCCGCGTCGTGCGGGTCGGCACAGGAGACCACGTGCACCACCGTGCCACTGGCCGGCACGTCGATGCAGTCACCGGCCCGCACGCTGAAGATGGCGGCCTGCCGGTACTTGACCGTGGTCTTGCTGTGGAAGCCGTGAGTCAGCAGGCTGGCCACCCCGGTGCCCGCCGCGACCAGCACGATGATGATCGCCGCGACCAGGCTGGCCGTCACCCACCACCGGTGGCGTGGTGGCGGCACGGGTTCGGGCGCGGCCGCCATGGGTTCGGCCGGTGTGTGCGTGCCCCGTCCAGCTGACATCCAGCTGCCTCGCATCCTCGTGCCGTGCCCCGCCCGGGACGCAAGGGTTCCGCGCTCGGTACCGGCAGTCTTCCTACCCAAACGATCGTCGCGGTGCTTATGTACCCAGCGAACTGGAATTTTCTCACGGTCAATCCAAAAGATGACCGGCGGTAGCCTGGCCGAATGCGGCTCACGGCGTTCTGGGAGCGGATGAACGCGCAATTCGGCGAGGCGTACGCGCACAGCGTCGCTCAGGACTACGTGCTGTCCGGGCTCGGCGGCCGGACCGTCAACCGGGCGCTGGCCGACGGCGAGGACGCCAAGCGGATGTGGCGCGCCGTCTGCGACTCGTTCAACGTGCCCGATTCCCTGCGCTGACGCCCTGGCTCTGACGGCAGCGCCCTATCGGCCCAGCAGCTTGGGCGTGTTGACCTTGTCCGGGGCGACCACGTAGATGATCCGCCCCTCGGGCCCGATGGGCGCACGGTAGGGGCCTCCGGTGTAGCGCTGAGAAAGTTCCTCGATGTGCTGGCTTGCTTCCGGGCCGGTCACGGTCCGCGCCACGTGCCCGCGGACCTCGGACCAGTCCCATGGATCATCGCCGCTCTGGATGAGGACGGTGATCCGCGGGTCACGGGCCAGGTTCTTCCCGCGCTGCCGCTGCGGCTCGGTGTTGACCAGGATGTTCTCGCCGTCGGTGTCGATCCAGAGCGGCAAGGCCTGCGGCTGCCCGTTCGGCATCAGGGTCACCACGGTGGCCAGGTTCCCGGCCTTGGCCAGCCGGACGGTGTCCTCGTCGAGTGCCATGGGCGATCTCCTGTCTAGTCATGCTGTCGTTTGGTCACGCTGTCTGGTCACGTGTCCCGGTGGAGGGTCCTGTCAAGATCGCACAACCAGGCCCGGCAGGCGAAATCGGCGTGTCGGGCGCCGATCGAACAGTAGTTCGCCTACAGTGGGGCGCGTGCGCGGTGCGGGCCGAAGATCCCCCGAACGGCAGCACCGAATGGGCGCACCGGAAATGTCAGTGGTCCCGCATAGCGTCGGGCACCGACACCGCAGGCGAACGCCGGCGGCTGAGATAGCTAACGAACCCGACAGGGAGTTCCCATGGCATCGAATAGCAGGCCCAGCGTCGAGCGGGCCGCCGACCGGGACAAGGCCCTCGAGGCTGCGCTCGTGCAGATCGAGCGGCAGTTCGGCAAGGGCTCGGTCATGCGGCTCGGCGCGGACACGTACGTTCCCGTCGAGACCATCCCGACCGGATCGATCTCGCTCGACGTCGCCCTCGGCATCGGCGGCCTGCCCCGCGGCCGCATCGTGGAGATCTACGGCCCGGAGAGCAGCGGTAAGACCACGGTGGCGCTGCACGCGGTCGCGAACGCGCAGAAGGCCGGCGGCATCGCCGCGTTCATCGACGCCGAGCACGCACTCGACCCCGAGTACGCCAAGAAGCTGGGCGTCGACACCGACGCCCTGCTCGTGTCCCAGCCGGACACCGGTGAGCAGGCGCTGGAGATCATGGACATGCTGATCCGGTCCGGCGCCATCGACATCGTCGTCGTCGACTCGGTCGCCGCGCTGGTGCCGCGAGCCGAGATCGAGGGCGAGATGGGCGACAGCCACGTCGGCCTCCAGGCCCGCCTCATGTCCCAGGCCCTGCGCAAGATCACCGGCGCCCTGAACCAGGCCAAGACCACCGCGATCTTCACCAACCAGCTGCGCGAGAAGGTCGGTGTCATGTTCGGCTCGCCCGAGACGACCAGCGGCGGCAAGGCGCTCAAGTTCTACGCCTCAATCCGGCTGGACGTGCGGCGCATCGAGACCCTCAAGGACGGCACCGACGCGGTCGGCAACCGGACCCGGGTCAAGGTGGTCAAGAACAAGATGAGCCCGCCGTTCAAGGTGGCCGAGTTCGACATCCTCTACGGCGCCGGCATCAGCCGGGAGGGCAGCCTCATCGACCTTGGCGTGGAGCAGGGCATCGTCCGCAAGGCGGGCGCCTGGTACACCTACGAGGGCGACCAGCTCGGCCAGGGCAAGGAGAACGCCCGCACGTTCCTCAAGGACAACCCCGACGCGGCCAACGAGATCGAGAAGAAGATCAAGGAGAAGCTGGGGGTCGGGCCCCGGTTGGACGCCGATCCCGCCGCCGCGGATGGGGCGGCCAATGGCAACGGTGCCAGTAACGGTGCTGGTGCCCCCGCGGCCCCCGCGGTCCCTGCTGCGGCCCCTGCGGCTGCGGCCGCTGCGGGTAAGGCTCCGGTCGGCGCGGGCCGGCTCTCCAGCCGCGTCCCGGCCGTCAGTGCGGGCGCGGGAGCGGGCGGTGGCCAGTAGGCGGCAGCGACGCCGGACCGGTGCCGACCGGTTCTGGCCCGAGCCCCAGGCCCAGGCCTGGGGCGGGCCCGGCGCTGATCCAGATCCGTCCGGGACCGATGACGACGAGCAGCCCCGCGCGCCCCGGGTCCCGCGCGACCCGGAGGCGGCGGCCCGGTCGATCTGCCTCCGGCTGCTGACCGTCGAGCCGCGGACCCGATCGCAGCTGGCTCAGGCCATGCAGCGCAAGGACATTCCGGCCGCGGTCGCCGATGGCATCCTCGACCGGTTCACCGAGGCGGGGCTGATCGACGACCAGGCCTTCGCCCGGGCCTGGGTGGAGTCGCGGCATCACAGCCGCGGGCTGTCCCGGCGCGCGCTGTCCAATGAGCTGCGCCGCCGCGGGATAGCCGACGACGACGTGCGCGAAGCGGTCGAGACCCTCGACCCCGACGAGGAAGTGGCCACCGCCCGGCAGATCGTCGAGCGCAAGCTGCGGTCGACCCGGGGCCAGCCTCCCGACGCGCGGGCCCGGCGGCTGGTGGGCACCCTGGCCCGTAAGGGGTACGGCGCGGCGCTGTCCTACCGGATCGTCCGTGAGGCCCTGGAGGCGGAAGGGATCGACGAGCCGGGGCTGGCGGACGCCCTCGATGACCCCGGTCCGGAGCTGAGCCTGGAAGAAGAGGGCCAAAGATGACGCCGGACGGTCAAACCGGGCGGGTCCGATCGGGTTCCATGGGTCTTTACGTGGGGAAATGCCCCCAGCACGGCCTCGGGGGACGTTCGGCGCGCAGTGACATCAGTGCCAGGAGCTTGCTCAAAACGTTATCTGGCCTTAACCTCGCGGCAGCGAGGTGTTACTCCGCGCTGCGCGGATGACCATAGAACAACTTCACAAGCCGCCCGGCCGCTAACCGCGGCCACACGCCAGCGACAGGCCGACCGCCGCCAGCGGTCCCGGTCCGGGGCAGTCCGGCCGCCCCCAGCGGCCTATGTCGGCGACCCGTAGTTAAGGTTGCCCGCGCCCGCGTGCAGAGCCCCTCGCGCCAGGGCATATTCCCTGGTATCGCACTTGCGGTGCCCTGTTACCCGGGGCCTGATGAGCGGAAGGGGTGACTGTGAACAGCGGAATTTCCTTCGTGTTCATGGCGATCGGGCTCCTCGCGGCGGTATTCGCGCTCGTCGTTGTCTGGCGCAGATCCGGGACGGGCACGCTGAAAGCCCCGGCCGCCACTGCAGACGACAGCGTTGTCCACAGTGCCGCCTCCGCCCCGCTGCCGTCCGCCAGTACTGACGCCAGCCCCGGCTCCAGCACCGCCCCCACGGCCACTGCCCCCGCGGCCGCCCCGGGCCCCGCGGCCGTCACGCCAGCCGAGGCCGCCGCTGCGGCCGCCGCCACGGCCGAGAGCCTGGAGGCCGCCCGCCACGAGGCTGACGAGATCCGGACCCGGGCCGAGACCGACGCCACCGCGATCAGATCCAAGGCCGAGGAAGCCGCCGGCGAGGCCGACCAGGGCCGCCGCGAGGCCGAGGAGCAGATCCGCGCGGTCAAGGAAGAGGTCCGGGAGCTCCGCAGTGACCTCGAACGGCGTGAGAACCGGCTCGCCGACCGGGAACAGCGGCTCGACAAGGAGCTGCACCGGCTGGAGGACCGCGCGGCCGAGCTGGACCAGCGCCAGCGTGAGCTCAACGAGCGCGCCGCCGACATTGACCAGCTGGACGCCCAGCGCACCGCGACCCTGGAACGGGTGGCCGGGCTGACCGCCATCCAGGCCAAGTCGGAGCTGGTGGGCACGATCGAGAACCAGGCCAAGCGCGAGGCCGTCCTGATGGTCCGGGACATCGAGCACCAGGCCCGGTCCGAGGGTGAGAAGCGGGCCCGCAAGGTCGTCTCGCTGGCGATCCAGCGGGTGGCCACCGAGCAGACCAGCGAGTCCGTGGTCTCCGTGCTGCACCTGCCGGGCGATGAGATGAAGGGGCGGATCATTGGCCGTGAGGGCCGGAACATCCGGGCCTTCGAGTCGGTCACCGGGGTCAACCTGATCATCGACGACACCCCCGAGGCGGTGCTGCTGTCCTGCTTCGACCCGGTACGGCGGGAAGTCGCGCGGCTGACCCTGGAACGGCTGGTGCTGGACGGGCGCATCCACCCGCAGCGCATCGAGGAGGCCTACGAACGCGGCAAGGCCGAGATTGAGCAGCTGTGCGTGCGGTCGGGCGAGGACGCCCTGGTCGAGCTGGGCATCACCGGCATGCACGAGGAGCTGGTGTCGCTGCTCGGCCGGCTCCGGTACCGCACCTCGTACGGGCAGAACGTGCTCAAGCACCTGATTGAGTCGGCCCACATCGCCGGGATGATGGCCAGCGAGCTGGGTATGGACGCCGGGCTGATGAAGCGGTGCGCGGTGCTGCACGACATCGGCAAGGCTCTGACCCACGAGGTCGAGGGCAGCCACGCCCTGATCGGGGCGGAGATCGCCCGGCGGTACGGCGAACCGGACGACGTGGTGCACGCGATCGAGGCGCACCACAACGAGGTCGAGCCGCGCACGGTCGAAGCGGTGCTGACCCAGGCGGCCGACGCGATCAGCGGCGGCCTGCCGGGGCCCGGCGCGAGTCGCTGGAGTCCTACGTCAAGCGGCTGGAGCGGCTGGAGCAGATCGCGAGCGCGCACGAGGGGGTGGAGAAGGTGTTCGCCATGCAGGCCGGCCGGGAGATCCGGGTCATGGTCAAGCCGGACAGCGTGGACGACATCCAGGCTCAGGTCATCGCGCGCGACATCGCCAAGCAGGTGGAGGAGGAGCTGACCTACCCCGGCCAGATCCGCATCACCGTGGTCCGCGAGTCCCGCGCCATGGAGTTCGCCCGCTAAATCCGAAGTAACCCCTCCGGC
This sequence comes from uncultured Actinomycetes bacterium, assembly GCA_963833835.1. Lineage (GTDB taxonomy): Bacteria > Actinomycetota > Actinomycetes > Streptosporangiales > Streptosporangiaceae > Bog-532. The sequence continues at coordinate 141,220 of CAWHZI010000015.1, read as the reverse complement.
GCGTACCCTGTAAGGCGTCATGGACGCCTCCCCTCGCACCTATGAGATCCGCACCTACGGGTGCCAGATGAACGCGCACGACTCCGAGCGGCTCGCGGGCCTGCTGGAGGGCGCGGGCTACCAGCGCGTGGCCAGCGACGCCACCCCGGACGTGCTCGTGTTCAACACCTGCGCCGTCCGCGAGAACGCCGCCGACCGGCTGTACGGCAACCTCGGCCACCTGCTGCCGGTCAAGAACGCCACTCCGGGGATGCAGATCGCGGTGGGCGGCTGCCTGGCCCAGATGGAGCGCACCGCGATCACCAAGCGGGCGCCCTGGGTCGACGTGGTGTTCGGCACCCACAACATCGGCGCCCTGCCGGACCTGCTGGAGCGGGCCCGCGAGCGCGAGGAGGCCCAGGCCGAGTTCGAGGAGACGCTGGCCACGTTCCCGTCGGTGCTGCCCGCCCGGCGCGAGTCCGCCTACGCCGCCTGGGTCGCGATCTCGGTCGGCTGCAACAACACCTGCACCTTCTGCATCGTGCCCAGCCTGCGCGGCAAGGAGAAGGATCGCCTGCCCGGGGACATCCTGGCCGAGGTGCGGTCGCTGGCCGCGGACGGCGTCATCGAGGTCACGCTGCTCGGGCAGAACGTGAACTCCTACGGTGCGGAGTTCGGGGACCGGGAAGCGTTCGGCAAGCTGCTGCGCAGCTGCGGGGAGATCGACGGGCTGGAGCGGATCCGGTTCACCTCACCGCACCCGCGCGACTTCACCGACGACGTGATCGAGGCCATGGCGCAGACGCCGGCCGTGATGCCGCACCTGCACATGCCGCTGCAGTCCGGTTCGGACACCGTGCTCAAGGCCATGCGGCGGGCCTACCGGCGGGACCGCTACCTGGCCATCCTGGACCGGGTCCGCGCGGCCATCCCGGACGCCGCCATCACCACCGACATCATCGTCGGCTTCCCGGGCGAGACCGAGCAGGACTTCGAGCAGACCCTGGACCTGGTGCGCCAGGCCCGGTTCGCGGGCGCGTTCACGTTCCTGTACTCACCGCGGCACGGCACCCCGGCCGCGACCATGGATGGTCAGGTGCCGCCCGAGGTCGTGCAGGAGCGCTACGACCGGCTGGTCACGCTGGTCAGCGAGGTCACCTGGGCCGAGAATAAGCGCCTGGTCGGCCGGACCGTCGAGGTGCTGGTGGCCGAGGGGGAGGGCCGTAAGGACGCCGCCACCCACCGCCTGTCCGGGCGCGCCGCCGACAACCGGCTGGTTCACTTCACCCCCGAGGGCACCGCGCCCCGCCCGGGCGACATGGTTACGGTGACCGTCACCCGCGCCGCGCCGCATTACCTGGTCGCCGACGGCATGCCCGCCGCCGTCCGCTCGACTCGCGCCGGCGATGCCTGGGCGGCCCGGCTGACCGTGGCGAGCCCGGCGGGCCCGGCGCCGGTGGCGCTAGGAATGCCGGCTCTCAGCCGTCCCGTCTGACTCGGTTTCTTCTGACGTCGTCGCTTCGGGCTTTGGCTCGATTGGCTCGGTCCCGGCGGGCTCGTCACCGTGATCAGCCGGCGGCTCCGGTCCGGCGGCCGGCTCGGCGAAGCCGACGTCGATGCGCTCGAATCCCTTACTGCGCTGAGCCTTGGCCAGCCGGGAGTAGGTGCGCCGGTCGCCCGCGGTCAGGTCGACATTGTCGGTGAACGGGGTCAACAGCGCCCGCGGGTGCATGCGGTTCACCCGGACCACGTTGACCTCGACGCTGAGCAGCACGACCAGCGCGGTCAGGAACAGGTAGGCCAGCAGCCCGAGCACGATGGCGAACACCTGGTTGGACGCGCTGGCGTGCTTGACCACGTGCTGGACGTAGACGACCCCGAACGTCTGAAGCAGCTGCCAGGCCACGGCGGCGCCGATCGCGCCCGGCAGCACGTTCCAAGTGGACAGGCGCCGGGCCGGGGCGAACCGGAAGGCGAAGATCGCCACGGCGACATTGATGATCACCGCAGCCGCGATGGCCAGGTACTGCAAGGTGGTACCCAGCGCGCCCACCCCGCCACTGCTCAGGACGGACAGCGTGGTCGTGGCCAGAACGCCCAGCCCAATGACAGCCAGCAGGACCAGGCTGCGGCCGCGCGCGTGCAGCGGGTTCGGCCGGGTGTTGCGCGGCACGGCCCATATGGTGTTGGACGCGTACTGGAACGCCTGCGCCACCCCCAGCGCGCCGTACACCGACGCGATAATGCTGATGATCACACCGGTCGGGCCGCCGCTAAGGTGCTCGGGCTTGCTCAGCTCCGAGCCGACGACCGGAAACGACTTCAGCGCCCCGGACAGCAGCTCGTTCTGCAGGTGCTGGTCGCCGCGCAGGACCACGCTGAGCACGGTGGACGCGATCAGCAGCAGCGGGAACAGCGACACGAACGCGTAGTACGTCAAGATCGCGGCCAGGTAGGTACCGAAATCGTCGAAGAACTTGTAGATGACTGCCAGCGGGAAACCCAGCCACACATGCCGGCGCTGAAACCGGTCGGGACCGTCCACTATTGCCACACCCTGCTCTTACCCGGGGTTTCGGGCCTCATCCAGTGGAAGACTGGAGAGCATGGGCGAGCGTGTGATCGTGGTCGTCGGCCCGACCGCGGCGGGCAAGTCAGGGCTCGCGGTGGCCCTGGCCCAGGCCCTGGACGGCGAGGTCATCAACGCCGACTCCATGCAGGTGTACCGGGGCATGGACATCGGCACGGCCAAGCTGACCCTGGCCGAGCGGCAGGGGGTGCCGCACCACCTGCTGGACGTGTGGGACGTGCGGCAGACCGCCAGCGTGGCCGACTACCAGCGGCTGGCCCGGGCGGCCATCGCCGACATCACCGCGCGCGGCAAGCGGCCCATCCTGGCCGGCGGCTCCGGCCTGTACGTGCGGGCCGCGCTGGACGACCTGACCTTCCCCGGCACCGACCCGGACGTGCGGGCCCGCCTCGAGGCCGAGCTGGACGACCTCGGCCCCGCGGCCCTGCACACCAGGCTGGCCGCCGCCGACCCGGCCGCGGCCGCGGCCATCCTGCCCAGCAACAGCCGCCGGATCGTCCGCGCCCTGGAGGTCATCGAGCTGACCGGGCGCCCGTTCACCGCCACCCTGCCGGACTACGGCGCCAGCATTCCCGCGCTGCAGCTGGGCCTCCGGCTCCCGCGCGAGGAGCTGGACCGCCGCATCGAGACCCGGGTCGATCAGATGTGGGCGGCCGGCTTCGAAGCCGAGGTCCGCCAGCTGGAGCAGGCCGGCCTGCGCGAGGGCCGCACCGCCAGCCGCGCCCTTGGCTACCAGCAGCTGCTCCGCCACCTGACGGGGGAGTGGACCCTGGACCAGGCCCGGGCCGAGACCGTCCGCGCCACCCGCCGCTTCGCCCGCCGTCAGGAGTCCTGGTTCCGCCGCGACCCCCGCATCAGCTGGCTCGACGCCCCCGCCTCCGACCTACCCGCCCAGGCCCTGAGCCTGATCAGCCCGCCGTCCCCAGCCAGGCGCTGATGGCGTCCTGCCAGGACTGCAGGTAGGCCGGGTAGCCGTCGGCGAACTCGCCCAGCCCGGTCTGGGCCGCCGCCGACAGCGCGGTGAGCTGGTAGGTGACTTCGACGTCGCTGGCCTCACCATGCTGGCCGGCCGGGCTGAGCGTCACCGTCACCGTGCCGGCCCGGTCGCCGGGGGTCACCCGGGCATAGCTGATGCGCCGGCCCGGCTGCCGGTCCGTCACGACCCAGACCGTGGGCTGCCCGTGCGCGCCCGGCTGCCCGTGCGCGCCGGTCTCGAACACCGTGCCCGGCTCGGTGTCGTCCGGCGCTGGGACGGGGAAGTGCGGGTACCAGCCGGGCGCCCAGTCCTGCTCGCCGCGCGCGGTGAACAGGCGGAACGCCTCCGCGGGCGGCTGGGCGACCCGGATGCGGCCGGTGAGCCGCCGCGGGCCGGTCACGCCCGCCCCGTTCCTGGCTCCTCGGCCAGCTGGTGCGCGTCGCCGCCGGTCAGGGTCAGCCCGTAGACCTCTTTGAGCTGCTCGATCTTGGCCAGCGTGGGCGCCCCGAACGGCGCTTGCCCGTCGAACGCGTGCAGCACGATCCCCTCGACCAGATCACCCAGCGACAGGTCGAGGTACTCAGCCAGCCCCTTGAGCACCTTCAGCGTGCGCCGCTCGATCCGCAGCCCGGTCTGGACCCGCTCCACTGGTACCATGGTACCAAGGTAACACAGCCTGGATACGGCCCGGCGGTGAGCACGGCAGATAGCATCAATCCATGCGGTTCGCGAAGGGGCACGGCACGGAGAACGACTTCGTCATCCTGCCGGATCCGGACGGCGAACTGGACCTGACCCCGGAGTTCGTCCGGCGGCTGTGTGACCGGCGGGCCGGGATCGGCGGGGACGGCGTGCTCCGGGTGGTCGAGGTCGAGGTGCTGGCGGCCGAGCTGACCGAGGGTGGCCCGGGCGCGTTCCGGGTCTCCGGTGAGTCCGCCGGCGGCCTGGGTTCGGCCGCCGCCACCGCGCTGGCTACCCCGGCCGCCATCGCCGCGGCCGGTGCCCCCATCGGCGCGCCCGAGGGTGAAGACGAGCTGACCGCGCAGTGGTTCATGGACTACTGGAACGCCGACGGCACGGTGGCCGAGATGTGCGGCAACGGCGTCCGGGTGTTCGCCCGGTACCTGATCGACCACGGCCTGGCCAAAGGCCCCGAGCTGGCCATTGAAACCCGGGCCGGGACCCGGCACGTGCGGGTCGAGCCGGACGGCCAGATCACCGTGGACATGGGCGCGCCCGCCGTGCTCGGCGCGGGCTGGGCCTCGATCGGCGCAATAACCTGCGAGGGCCTGCGGATCTCGGTCGGTAACCCGCACCTGGCCTGCGTGGTCGAGTCACCGCTGGAGGACTTCGACCTGTCCGCGCCGCCCTCGGTGGACACCGAGCTGTTCCCGGACGGGGCCAACGTCGAGCTGGTCCGGCTGCTCGGCGAGCGCAGCGCCCAGATGCTCGTCTACGAGCGCGGGTCCGGCCTCACCCGGTCCTGTGGCACCGGCGCCGTGGCCGCGGCGGTGGCGGCGGCCCAGGCCACCGGGGACCAGCGGGGCCGCTGGCGCGTCCGTGTGCCCGGCGGCGACCTGACCGTCACCCTGGCCCCGGACACCAGTCTGCTGACCGGGCCCGCCGTGCTGGTGGCCGAGGGTGAGCTTTCCCCGGAGTGGCTGGCCGCGTAGTTTCCCAGGAAGGAGGCGCCATGGGTTACGAACACATCCTGGTCGAACGATCCGGTGACTTCGCCACCGTGACCATGAACCGGCCCCAGCGCCGCAACGCGCTGTCCCTGGCCCACATGCACGAGCTGATCGGCGCGTTCGGCGACCTGGGCGGCAGCGACGTCCTCGGCATCGTGCTGGCCGGGAACGGCCCGGTGTTCTGCGCCGGGCACGACTTCGCCGACGTAGCCGACGCGGACCTGGGCCAGGTCCGCGCGCTGCTGCAGACCTGCACCGAGCTGATGACGCTCATGCAGCAGATCCCGCAGCCGGTGGTGGCCCAGGTGCACGGGCTGGCCACGGCGGCGGGCTGCCAGCTCGTGGCCAGCGCCGACCTGGCCGTGGCCAGCGAGGAGGCCGGGTTCGCCACCCCCGGCGGCAAGGGCGGCTGGTTCTGCCACACCCCGATGGTCGCGGTGGCCCGCAACGTCGGCCGCAAGCGCGCCACCGAGCTGGCCCTGTCCGGTGACACCATCGACGCCGCCACCGCGCTGGACTGGGGCCTGGTCAACCGGGTGGTCCCGGCGGCCCAGCTCGGCTCGGCCACGCGCGACCTGCTGGACCGCGTGACCCGCGGCTCGGCCGAGAGCAAGGGCATCGGCAAGCAGGCCCTCTACGCCCAGATCGACCTGGACCAGCCCAAGGCCTACGCCTACGCCATCGAGGTCATGGCCGCGACCAGCCAGACCCCCGACGCCCGCGAGGGCATGCGGTCGTTCCTGGAGAAGCGCAAGCCCCACTGGCGCCGCGGCCGCTAGGCGGGCAGCCGGGCCAGGAACTTGGCCCGGTCGACCACCACCCGCTCGACCGTGCCCAGGCCGACCACCGTGCCGCCGGCGTCGACCGCCTCGATCGCGAACGTCACCCGCCGCCCGTCCACCCCGGTCAGCTGGGCGGTCACCGTGATCCGCATCCCGACCGGGCTGGCCGCCGTGTGCTCGAGCCGCACGCTGGTCCCGACCGACGTCTGCCCCGGCGGCAGGGCCCCCTCCAGCGCCCGCACCGTGGCCGCCTCGGCCAGCGCCAGCAGTCGCGGGGTGCCCAGCACCGGCACGTCCCCGCTGCCCAGCGCGGCCGCCGTGTCCCTCGGCCCGGTCTCGACCGTGACCTCCGCCTGCCGCCCGACCGTCAGCTCCATTCCGCCGACGTTACTCCACAGTAGGTTTGTTCAACTTCCAGGTTTCCGGAAAACCTCGTGACCAGGCCTTTCGCTGCACCGGAGACGGCTGATGGCGGGTACCGTTCAGGCAGATTTCCCGGACTGTGACGGAGGTCAGCATGCATCTCGGATCGGCGTTGCTTGTGGTGTGGCTCATCATCGGCGCGCTGGCGGCGGGCCAGCGCGGCTACTTCGACGGCACGGTCGGCAGCTGCACCAAGGCCGGCACGATCGCCGCCACCGTGGCCTCCGGGCCGCTCAACTACACCGGCGTCAACCCCAAGGTCGACTGCACGGTCAACGTCTCCCAGGCCGCCGGCTAACCATCCAGCTAACCCGCCCGCCGGTATTCGCTCAGGACGATCCGGCCGTCCAACAAGGTGCTGGCCAGCAGGTCCAGCCCGGCTCGCGGGTAGCCGGCGAACCACGGCTCCCGGCCGTCCGCAGTGGCACCTCGGACTCCTGCTTGAGGGCCATGATTGCCGCACCCGCGTCCCCCCGCAGCAGGCGGGTGTTCGGCCAGCTCAGCGGCTCCCGCAGCGTGTTCGAGACCACGGCCTTGGGCTGGGCCGTCATCCGCGTGGTAGCCGGATCGTCCGACGCGACCGATATCGCGGCCATGGCCTCGTAGGTGACCCGTCCCATCACGTCCAGGTGCGGCTGGCCGAGCTGGCCCTCGACCCAGTGGTCCAGATCCGGCCCGCCGTACCCGAAGTACGGCCCCGCGTTCTCCCCGAGGGCGTACCCGTCGGCCGAGACGAACAGATCCGCGGTCAGCTCCACCACTGCGTTGTCCCTTCGCGTTGTGAGGGCCGGCCCGGTGCCGCCCTCACCTGTCTGACGAACGCGGGCCCCCGGAATCACCGGCCGCCACAGGCGCAGGCGCCGTCACCGGTACAGTTCCTCGTCCACGCTGGCCAGCCGGGACGGGACCAGGCGGTCGTCGGCCAGGCCGTAGAAGTGCTGGAAGCTCATGATCAGCGGGCGCCAGCGGTCCGGGTCGATCCGGTTCGGGCGGTCCGGCACCAGGATGGCAGGCGACGCGTGCACCCGCCGCACGGTGACCTCGACCGCCGGTATCCGCTCATCCTCCGGGTGCATGGCGTCGACCGTGCACTCCATCACCACCGGGCACTCGGCCACCAGCGGCGGGGCGATCAGGTCGGCGGGCACCGGGGTCAGGCCGCTGACGCCGAACTTGTCGGCCACGTGGCGGTAGCCCCGGCGCTGCTGCCGTTCGGACACCGGATCGCGGCCGGTGGTCAGGGCCAGCCGGTTCACCGCGTCCACCTGGTCCGCCGACGGCAGTGCCACCGCGACCTCGCCCGTCCGGGCCAGGTTGCCCCAGCTCTGCGAACGGCGGTTGATGCCCAGCATGGCCTGGTGGCCGAGCCAGTACACCGACGAGATCGGGGCCAGGTTGGGGCTCCCGTCCGGGTTGACCGTGCTCAGCAGCACCACCGGGGTGCCGAAGTACAGGATCGCCGGGTCGATCACGACGTGGGTCCGCTCGAGAGTCTCCATACACCGAGGACGCCCCGCCCGCCCGGAACGTGAGGTCCTACCCGGACCTTTCCTGGTAGACCCGCCGGGCGTTCTCGTACCCGGCCTGCCGGGCGATCTGGGCCGCGTCGTCCGGAGTCCAGCTGCCGTCGTCCAGGCCGGCCCGCAGGAACGCGGACAGGCCGCGGCGGAACAGCAGCGCGCCCAGGTAGTGCAGCTCGGGCAGGCCGAACCCGTCCGAGGAGAAGAGGAACTTCCCGAACGGGGTCAGCTCCAGCGTCTCGGTGATCAGCGCGGCCGAGCCGCGGCCCAGGTTGTGCGTGGCCAGCCCGGCGTCCACGTACACGTGCGGGAACACCTGGGCCAGGTACCCGGCCTCCCGGTGGAACGGGTAGTTGTGCAGCAGCAGCACCGGGACCCCGGCCGGCTCGATGGCCCGCAGCAGCCCGGTCAGCAGCAGCGGGTTGCACCAGTGCAGGTTGACGTCGCGGTCGCCGTAGCCCACGTGGAACTGGATCGGCAGCCCGAGGTCGGCCCCGCACCAGATGAGGAACCGGTGCAGCACCGGGTCGGCCAGCCGCCCCGGCACCCCGGCCGGGGTGTCCAGCCAGTGCGCCGCGGCCACCGCGACCTCGGTCTCCGTCGGCCGGCCCGGGGCCAGGTCCAGCCCGACCCGGTAGGCCGCGACCGACTTGACGCCGGCCGCGTCCCGGGTCCGGTCGGCCAGCTCGGCCCGGAACGCGGCCGCGAACTCGCCCGCGGCGGCCACCTCGCCCGCGCTGCGCGCGCCCACGGCCTCGGCCACCTGCTCCAGCCGGACGATCTCGCGAGCTTCGGCGCCGGCCAGGCCGGCCAGTTCGGCCGGGGCGGTCAGCGGTTCCGGCTCGAACCCGGTGTCGACGTACAGCGCGTCCAGCCCGGCGGCTCGCAGGAACCGGCGGCTGACCTCCTCCCACCCCAGCGAGGCCCGCGCGGCCAGGTACTCATCTGGGCTGGCGTGCGCGGCCAGCCCGAGCACCGGCGGGCACCAGCGCCGCAGGGCCAAGCCGAGCTGAGAGCCGAACATCGTCACCCCGGGCTGACCCGCGTAGTCGGCCTCGGTCAGCATGGCCTCGAACGCCGGGCGGTCCAGGTCACGGCGGAGCACCCCGTGGCAGTGGTGGTCGGTCAGCCGCAGTTCCGCGACCGCCGGGAGCAGCCCGTCGTCAGGCACTGGAGGAGGGGCCGGCCACGTCCGCGGCGGAGCCTCCCGCGGCGGCGGCCGGTTCGCCGATGCCCTCCCGGGCGGTCAGCGCCGCTCCCAGCCGCTTGGTGAACCCGGGCGCCACGAACACCACGACCAGCGCGACCACCAGCCAGATCCCCGCCACCACCGGGAACCAGCGGCCCGGCCCGGACGGTGGGTAGGGGATCACGTTGCGGTACAGCGTGTACCCGAGCACCACCAGGGCTGCCAGCGGGACGATGATCTGCCACATCGGCACCGGCAGCTTGCGCTGGACGAAGACCAGGATGATGCACCCGATCGTGGCCAGCACGTACACCACCAGCAGGATCAGCGTGCCGATCGTGCCGGACCAGGCGAAGCTGTCCTCGGCGTTGGCGCCGAACGCGGCCAGGTAGATGACGTAGATCGCCACCGCGAAGGCCACGATGACCAGCGTGGCCCGGGCGGGGGAGCCGTTGCGGCCGGTCTGGCCTAGGCCGCGGTCACCGCCGGCGTCCCGGGACAGCGCGTACATCAGCCGGGACGCGCCCACCGTGGAGGCCAGGCAGCAGCCGAACGCGCTGATCGTGGTGCCCAGGGTGATGACGTCGCCGAGCCACGCCGCCACATAGCTCGAACCCAGGTCACCGAGCAGCGACGGGGAGCTGGAGAACGCGGCGACCCCGGCTTTGTTCGTGCCGAACCCCATCATCTCAACCGCGGTGACCACCACGAAGTAGATGCCGCCGAACACGGCGGTACCCAGGATGGCGCGCGGAATGTCGCGGGTCGGGTGGGTGGTCTCCTCGCCCAGGGTGGAGGCCGCCTCGAAGCCCGCGAACGACAGGAAGCCGAACACCACGCCCAGGAACAGCGGGGAAAAGCTCGTCCCAGGCGTCGGCGCGAACACGCTCAGCGTGAAGTGATGACCGCCGGGGGCGTTCCCGGTCAGCAGCCGGACCAGCACGATCACGGTCACGATCAAGATGAGCGCGACCGTGGCCCCCTCCACCGTCAGCAGCACGTTCGTGCCGCGCCGGGCCGGGAAGATGGCCACCACCAGGGTCAGCGCGAGGGCCACCCCGGCCAGCAGGAACGGCGCCCACGACGGCGGGTGCGGCCACGCGCCAACCGTGTTCAGGAACGCGGTGCCGAAGATGCCCGCCGCCGTGGACGTCACCACGGCGTAGAACGTGTACGTGCCGAGCAGGCCCCAGCCCGCCACCACCCCCGCCCGCGGCCCCAGCGTGGCGCCGACGAACGCATAGACCGAGCCCGAGTGGTGGTAGTACTGGCACAGCCGGACGAACGTGTACGACACCAGCAGCACGCCCACCGCCGCGATCAGGAACGTCAGCGGCACCGCCCGCCCCGCGGTCGCCGCGCTGGCCTGCGGGTTGATGTTCGCGGCCATGCTGGGCGCCATCAGCGCGATGGACAGCCCGATGGCCTGCCACACCGACAGCGACCGCAGCAGACCGCCACGTGGTGATGCTCCCGCCATGGCTCCTCCTGGCACTAAGGATTGTTTACCCCGTTATTACATTGCGGAATTAATCCGCTTCAGGATGTTATTTCCCCCGTTATGATGCCGTGGAATTGCGCCCAGAGCAAAGGCTTCCCGTGAATGCCTGCCACGCGCCCGCGCCAACGGCCAGCGCGTCACGGTCAGGGTTCTTGGAGTCACGGACGGCGATACCCGCGTTGTCACCTCCGCTGTAGCTGGACTTACGCCACCAGATGCCAGCGGTGCCGGCTTCGCCCATCGCAGCTGCTCCTTGTTTCGCGGCGGTGACCGCCGATGACGCGCCCGGCCCGCTCGCGCGAGCCCCTGAATGCATTTTTCCCCGCTGAGCTGACTTCTCTCGCCAATGCCGAAAGGAATGCCGAACTTTCTTCCGGTGCGAGCGCTACAGCCTGATTACGCTCAAATGCCGACTGATACCGCTTTACCTCCTCGACGCTTTCCAGGTACACATCGCCCGTGATGCCCTCCACGTAGACGACATGCGGGTCGCTCTCCTCCGGGAACTCGATGAGGACGAATCCGCCTTCCAGGCTGGCGTGCGCGCCCGCGCTGAACGGCAGCCCTGTAAGTCGCAACCTTGCACCTAGCGTGCTTGCGCGGGAGTATAGTCACAGCTTGGCACCAAAAGAATGCACTGAGTTACGGATCGGAAAGTGTTACAGATCGGACAGTGCTTACAGATCGGACAGTGTTTACAGATCGGACAGTGCGCTGACTATCCGAGGGGTGGCGGATGATGGCGGCGAATCCGGCTGGGGCCGACGTGTGCCCAGCCGACAATGAGCTGGGCCTGCGCTGGCTGCGAGCCTTTGCCGGCACGAAGGCACAGGTGGCGGAGGTCCGCCGGTTCGTGGCCTGCCTGCTGGCGGAGCACCCGGCCCGCGAGGCTCTGGTCACGTGCGTGTCCGAGTTGTCGGCCAACGCGGTGGTGCACACCGCCTCCGGGTGCGGTGGCATCTTCACCGTGGAGGTCAGCTGCCCGCGCAGCGGCGTGGCCCGCGTCTCGGTCACCGACGCGGGCGGCCCGACCGAGCCGGCCGCCGGTGCCCCGGTGGCGGCCGAGCCCGGCGACGAGGACGTGGACGAGCTGCCGGTGTGCGGGCTGGGCCTGGCCCTGGTCGCCGCGACCGCGAGCTGCTGGGGCTACTACGACACCGGCTCCGGCCGCACCGTGTGGGCCGAGGCCAGCTGGCCGGTCGCGGTGCTGGGCCGCCCGGGTGAGACGGGGGCGGCGCGGCGTGACTTCCCCGAGCATGCCGCGCCGTCCCGCTTTATTTCCCTGACCCCGCCGGTTTAGGCGGCGCAGGGCGCCGCAGCAGCAGGGCGGGCAGCGCGCCGATCACGGTGAAGCCGATGGCCCACCAGAACGTCCGGTCGAAACCGGTCGCCAGCCTGGTGGCCGTGGCCGGCCCGGTCAGCTGCAGTTCGAGGATCACGGTGAGCACCGCGGCGCCGAACGAGCCGCCGACCTGCTGCAGGATCCGGGTCGCGCTGCTCGCGCTCGGCACCTGCTTCGGGGCCAGCCCGGTGAACGCGGTAGCCATCACGGCGATGGTGGCCGCGGTCAGGCCCGCGCCGCGGACCACCAGGGCCGCGCTCAGCAGTACCTCGCTGGTGTGCGCCCCGGCCAGCGCGAACGGCACCGTGCCCAGCGCGGCCAGCGCCATTCCGGTCAAGATCACTGGCCGCGGGCCGATCTGGTCGGTCAGCCGGCCCGCGATCGTCCGGGGCAGCAGGGTGCCGACGCCCTGCGGGACCAGCAGCAGTCCCGCGGTCAGCGCGCTGGCCCCGCGGACCTGCTGGTAGTACAGCGGGAGCAGCAGCAGCGCCCCGTACATCGACAGCCCGGCCACGAACATCAGGCTGGCCGCCGCGCTGAACGAGCGGACCCGGAACAACCGCAGGTCGATGACCGGCTCGGCCGGCCCGTGAGCCCGCAGCGCGCGGATGGCGAACACCGCGAGCGCCACCACCCCCGCCGCCAGCGGACCGATCACGGCCAGATGGCCGAAGCCCCGGTGCGAGCTGACCTGGGCCAGCCCGAACAGCACGGCGGCCAGCCCGGGCGACAACAGCGCCAGCCCGATTACGTCGAGCCGCGGCTTGACCTGGGCCGGGACGGCCAGGCTGGCCGGGAGCCCACGCCAGGCCAGGATCAGGCCGGCCAGGCAGATCGGCACGTTGACGTAGAACAGCCAGCGCCAGCTCAGGTCGTTGACGATCAGGCCGCCCACGACCGGCCCGACCACCGGCACGACCACCGCCGGGAGGCTGACCGTGGACATCAGTCGTCCCAGGGACCGTCCTCCGGCCGCCTGGATCAGCAGCGTGGTCAGGACCGGGAGCAGCATGCCGCCGCCGAGCCCCTGGAAGATGCGGAAAGCGACCAGGCTGCCCACGTTCCAGGCCGCGCCGCAGGCGATCGAGCCGGCCAGGAACACGGTCAGCGAGGTCAGCCAGGTGGCCTTGGCCCCGAAGCGGCCGATGGCCCACCCGCTCAGCGGGATGACCATGGCGAACGACAGCAGATAACCGGTGATGACCCACTGCGCGGTGGCGACGGCGGTGTGCAGGTCACGGGCGATGGCGTCCAGCCCGACGTTGACGATCGTGGTGTCGAGCAGGCCCGCGATCGCCCCCACCATCAAGATCGCGGCCAGCTTGATCAGCGCGGGGTCCAGCTTGCCTGGCGCCGTCGCGGACGAGCGGTCCGGCGCCGTCGTAGTTCCAGGATTGTGTGCCACGAAAGTAAACTACACCGTGCAGTGTAAAAAAGTAAACTGCACGGTGTAGGTCAATATCGGTATGCTGGGGGCTACGGAAGGAGGCGCCGATGGCCAGCACGCCTGTCACGGTTGCCCCGCCCTCGGTTTCTGAGCGCAAGCGCGACGAGATCATGCGGGCCGCCTTGGACCTGTTCAGCCGGGACGGGTACGAGCGGACCAGCGTGGACGCCATCTCGGCCCAGGCCGGCGTGTCCAAGCGCACGGTCTACAACCACTTCGGGGACAAGGAAAGCCTGTTCCTGGCGGTGGTGCAGCTGACGTTCGGGCGGATGATCGGCCTGACGGACGAGATCCTCCAGCGTCATCTGGGGGACGTCCGCGACGAGTCCGCCGTGGAAGCCGCGCTCATCGCGGCCCTGCTGGAGGTGGCCCGGACCATCACCGTGCTGCCCGAGCGGGCCGCGCTGATCCGGCTGATCATCGCCGAGGCGACCCGGTTCCCGATGCTGGTTCAGCCGTGGCGGGACCGGGGCACGGTGACCGACATCATCTCCGCCCAGCTCAGCCTGCTGGCCGACCGGGGCCTGCTGACCTTCGACGACCCCGTCCAGGCCACCCAGCACCTGAGCGCGCTCACCTTGAGCCAGCTGAACACCCGCTCGCTGTTCGGCACGCTGCCCCTCACCGACGCCGAGATCGAACAGGTCATCCGCAGCGGCGTGCATGTCTACCTGCTGGCTTACGGCCCGCGCCCCTGACCGCCCCGGCGCGCGCCGCCCGCCCCGGTGGCGGCAACATCATTATTAATATCGAAAATGAGATACCGTGGCCGGTATGAGCACGGAAGATCCGGAGGACCACGGCCGGGTGCCGGTCATGCCCGGGTTCCGGGAGATGGCGCTGCGGCGGATGTCGCAGGACCGCGGCCGGCTGATGCAGGAGCTGACCCAGCGCCGGCAGGACGCCGGGCTCTCCCAGACCGAGATCGCCGCCCGGATGGGCACCTCCCAGTCGGCGGTGGCCCGCCTCGAAGCGGGCGCAGCCGACGTGCGCGCCTCCACCCTCGAGCGGTACGCCGCCGCCCTCGGCGCCGAAATCACCTGGACCGTGCACGCTGACGCAAAGGAGCCGCCCGCATGATGCCATCGCCGCCCCCCTTCCCACCCCCGTTCCCGTTCCCCGGCCCGGCCGAGCCGGACACCGTACCCGGCCCGGCCCGCACGCAGGTGTGGTTCCAGCCCGCCGAGCCGGTCAGCGTGTACGAGCAGCTCCTGCAGCGGCGGATCGTGCTGGCCAACGGGCACCTGACCGACGAGACCGCGACCAGGCTCTGCGCCCAGCTGCTGACCTTGGACGCCGAGGGTGACGACCCGATCCGGTTCGAGCTGCAGAACCTCGGGGCCGATCTGACCGCCGCCATCACCGTGATGGGTGTGCTGGACACGGTCGGGGTGCCGGTCCGGGCCCGGGTGGCGGGCCGGATGAGCGGCGCGGCGCTGGGCGTGCTGGCCGCCTGCCCGCAACGGGCCGCCTATCCCAATGCGGTGTTCGCGCTGTCCGAGCCGACGGTCGAGTTCGGCGGCACGGTGGCGGTGGTGACGGCCCGCGAGGAGCAGACCCGGACCATGGTCGACGGCCTGTATGAGCGGCTGGCCGGGGTCAGCGGGCACGAGACCGACGAGATCCGGGCCGACTTCCGGGCCTACCGCGTGCTCACCGCGGCGCAGGCCCGGGGCTACGGCCTCGTCACCGAGGTGATCGAGGGCCACAGGTAACAGTCAGAGGCCAACCCCCCGTTGCGGACCCACGCCGCCGGCTCACGCCGGTAATCTCGCAGGGCGATGGTGAGCACGACAGATCTCGACGAGGCGCCGGGACTCCATCTGCTGCTGCCCTCGATACCGGAGCCCGTCCCCGGTGACGAGCCGCTGGCCGGCCGGGGGCACCCCGGTGGTCCCGGGTTCACCCCCGAAGGCAGCCCGGCCGGCACCCTGGCCGGAGCCTCGGTCTGGCAGCGGGCCCAGGCCGCCTGGCTGGCGGCCGGTGCCGACTGGTCCGGCCCGCTGACCCGCCCGGCGCGCGCTCCGGCTCCCGCGTCGGCCCCGCTCCCGCGTCGGCCCCGTCTCCCGCTTCGGCTTCGGCCCAGCAGGGCCGCCGGGCTCCCCAGACTCCCCGGGCCCGCCGGCGGCTGGTGATCGTGGCCATCGTGCTGGTCGTGGCGGTGGCGGGCGGAGGATACGCCTGGGTCACCTCGGGCCGGCTAGGGCCGCGTGCCTATCCCGCCGCCCAGACCGGCCAGTTCACTGCTGCTGCTCAAGCCGGGCCGGGCGTGTTCCAGACGCTGACCCAGGTGGCCAGCTCCGATGGCACCGTGGTGGCGGTCGGCCGCCAGGCCGGCGGTGACGTCACCCGGGCCCAGTTCCTGGTCTCCACCGACGCCGGGAGCAGCTGGCAGGTCGCGCCGGTCCGCGCGGCCGCCGGCGGTGACCCGGCCCCCGGGCACCCGGCGCAGCTGGTGACGGCCGGGCCGCAGGGCTGGCTCGCGGTCGGCCCGGACGCCATCTGGACCAGTACGGACGGCCGGTCCTGGACGCTGGCCCGCACCACCGGCATCACGCCCACCGACTCCGGTGACCAGGTGCAGCTGCTGATCCGGACCGCCACCGGGTACCTGGCCGCGGGCCAGAACACGGCCGAGGGCACCGGGGTCGTCTGGACGTCGCCGGACGGCCTGCACTGGCTGCGCGAGACCGCCGCCCAGGCCCGGCTGCCGGTCCACCACGGGACGATCGTGACCATCACCGGGGCGGCCGCGCACGGCCAGGACATCCTGCTGTCCGGGCAGATGTCTCCCTGGTATGAGTCCGCGGGACCACGGAACGCGATGACCTGGCTGAGCTCCGACGACGGCGCAACCTGGCGCACCGTGTCGGTGCCGGTCAGCCAGGGCGCGGCCCGCGGGCTGACCGGCGTGGCCGCGGCTGGCGGGGGTTTCGTCGCCGTCCGGCCCCTGCACTCGGGCCAGGGCGGGGTCGTGTACGCCTCAGCCAACGGCTCCGGCTGGCGGTACGTGACCACGCTGGCCTCGGCCAGCGGGCTGAAGATCACCGCGGTCAACGGCGGCACCGGTGGGTATTCGGTGCTCGGCCAGGTCGCCCGGGGCGCGATGTACGGGTTTACCAGCACCGACGGCACCCACTGGAAGAAGGCCGCCTCGTTCGGGCAGGCCCCGGGCACGACCACCGGGGTCGCGATCACCGCCGACGGCGTGCTGATCGCCACCGGCGTCACCACCACCCGGACCGGCGGGCGGCCCTACCTGGCCGTGGCCGGGCCCGGTCCTGACCCCCGGGTCGTCAGCGTGACCGGCCTGGCCGGCGCCGCGATCACCCAGACCGGTGTGACCGCGGTCGCGGTCGACGGCCAGCGGCGGGTCGTGGTGGGGGAGCAGGCCGGCACGCTGGCGCTCTGGTCGGGGTCCACCGTCGCCGGCCAGAACACCCCTGGCACCTGGGCCACCGCCTCCGGTCTCCCGCCCGCCGTCAACGGCACCCAGCGGCTGACCAGCGTGGTGCACGGCCCAGCGGGCTGGCTGGCCACCGGCGAAGCGGTCGCCGGGGGCACCAGTTATCCGGTCGCAGCGTCCTCGGCCGACGGCCGCAGCTGGCAGCCGGTCCGGTCCAGCGTCCTGGCCCGGACCCACGCGGTGGCCGTCCAGGCGGCCGCGGGCGCTGGCGGCTACGTGGTCGTCGGCCGCGCCACCGCCAGCTCGGGCACCGTCCCGGCCGTCTGGTTCTCGCCTGACCTGCGGACCTGGACCCGCGTCAGCACCGGATCCGGCCCGGCCGGGATGCCCAGCCCGGGCCAGCTGGCCGGGGTGGCCAGCGGCACGGCCGGCTTCGTAGCCGTCGGCGCCGCGGGCATCGACCCGGCCGTGTGGACCTCGGCCGATGGCCGCCACTGGACCACTCACGTGCTGAAGATCCCCGGCACCGGCGCCCGGGCCCAGCTCACCCAGGTCGCGGCCAGCGGCCGCACCGTGGTCGCCTTCGGCCAGGAGACCTGGCCGGTCGGCCGGGCCACCGCGCTGGCCGAGGTCTCCCACGACGGCGGCCGGACCTGGACTCCGGTGCCGTTCACCGTCTCCGGCGTCCCTGCGCACGGCACCGCAGCCAGCACGGCCACGGTCACCGCCGTGACCGCGATGTCCGGCGGCTTCACCGCGGTCGGCAGCTACGGCCCGGCCCGTGACCGTGACGTGCAGGTGTGGACGTCGGCCAACGGTAACGGCTGGCTGACCCAGACCCCGCACGGCGCCGGCCTCAGCGGCCCCGGCCTGCAGCAGATCAGCGGGCTGGCCGCCGCCGGCACCGCGCTCACCGGGGTCGGTTTCACCGCCACCGCTACCGGCGAGCAGCCCACGCTCTGGCCGGTCCCGGCCCGGTAGCCCAGCCCGTCAGAGGGGCACCGCGGCGCCGCGGATCGACGCGTCCAGGATCTCCGCCGTGTGCGCGATGGCGATCGTCTCACCCTGGGCCGCCAGCGCCGAGGCGATCTGCAGCGAGCAGCCGGGGTTGGCCGAAATCAGCAGCTGGGCCCCGGTGGTCAGCACCGAATCGGCTTTCCGCTGGCCCAGCTCGCTCGCCGCCTCCGGCTGCAGCAGGTTGTACACGCCCGCCGAGCCGCAGCACATCCCGGCCTCCGGGATCTCCCGCAGCTCCAGCTCGGGGATGCCGCGCAGCAGCTCGCGCGGCGCGGCGGTAATCCGCTGCGCGTGGGCCAGGTGGCAGGCGTCGTGGTAGGCGGCCACGGCCGGCACCGGATGCCGGACCGCGACCGGGCCGCCCGCCCGCTCGTACAGTTCGGCCAGGAACTCGGAGAAGTCGCGGACCTTGGCGCTCAGCTCCGCGGCCCGGCCGGCCCAGGCCGGGTCGTCGGCCAGCAGCTTGGCGTAATCCTTCATGGCCGAACCGCAGCCCGCCGAGTTGACCACGATCGCTTCCACGCCGGCCCGCTCGAACGTCTCGATGGCCGCCCGGGCGAAGTCCGCCGCCTCCCCGGCCCGGCCCGAGTGCAGCGACAGCGCTCCGCAGCAGGCCTGCTCGCGGGGGATGACCACGTCGCAGCCCTCGGCCGCCAGCACCCGGGCGGTGGCCAGGTTGACGCGGGGGAAGAACACCGACTGCACGCAGCCGGTGAGCATGCCGACCACGGCCCGCCGCTCGCCGCGGGCCGTGACCCGTTCCGGTCAGCCGGCCCTTCGGCATCGGCGGGCCCGGCTGGGGGGCCAGGTTGATGGCCGCCCCCAGGGTGGGGGACACCTTGGCCGGCAGCCCGCTCCGGGCCACCAGCCGGTCCAGCCCGGTGCGCTGCAGCGCTCGCAGGGGCCCAGTCAGCGCGCGCAGCCGCCGCGGGTACGGGAACACCGCGAAGATCGCCGCGCGCGCGGCGCGGTCCGGGAACGGCCGGTGCCGCCCGCCCCCCACCGGCACCCCGCCCGCCGGAGCCCCGCCCGCCGCGCCAGCCCCACTCGCCTCGCGAACGCCGCCAGGCCCAGCCTCACCTGTCTCAGGCGCCTCATCAGGCCCATCGGCCCCGGCCACCTCGTGCAGGTGGGCTTCCGGCTGCACCGGTGGCGCGTGCTCGGGGTCATCGGTCCAGGCCCAGGCCGCCTCGATCAGCCGGTCGTACTGGACGCCGGACGGGCAGGCGGTCATGCAGGCCATACAGCCCAGGCAGCGGTCGAAGTGCTCGGCCGCCGCGGTACTCAGCTCCTCGCCGTCCAGCACCTGGGTCACCAGGTGGATCCGGCCGCGGGGGGAATCCATCTCCTCGCCCCACAGCGAGTACGTCGGGCAGGCCGGCAGGCAGAACCCGCAGTGCACGCAGTCTCCGGCCAGGTCGCGCAGCTCGCTCTCGTCCACTCAGATTCCTCCCGGCCCGCGTCCGGGGGACATCAGGTCCCGCGGATCGAACTGCTGCTTGACTGCCCGCATCAGCCCCAGCGACGGGACCGGCCCCCACAGGTCGACCTGATCCCGCACCGCGGCGGGCGCGGTCAGCACGACCACGCTGCCCCGGGCCGGCCCGTCGGCGCCCGGTCCACTGGCACCATGGCCGGTGGCCGCCCGCAGCGCCCGCACGAACACCGCGACCTGCTCCGGATCGGAGTCCGCGGGCAGCAGTGCGTACAGCACGCCGGCCCCGGCCGAGCCGCTCACCGCCGCGGCCACCCCGGTGCTGGTGGCCACGGTGTCGATCGCGTCCAGCACCGGGCGCAGTTCCGCGGCCCAGAAGGCCACCCGCACCAGCGTCCCGCCCACCGCCATACCTGGCCCCCTCGCACCAGCCGGCGGGGCCTCGCCGATCCGGCCCCACCAGTCCGGCATGGCCAGGGTGGACTGCGCGCCGCGGCCCAGCGCCGTGCGCATCCGCTCGGCCCGCGCGCTGACCCCGGACGGTGTGCCCTCCAGCAGGGTGGCCACCCGGATCGGGCCGCCAGGCCGGGGCCGCTCCAGCTCCACTGCCGACGGCTGCAGCTGCGAGGCCGCCGCGGCCAGCGCCGCCTCGGCCGCCTCGGCGCTGGCGGCGTACTCCTCGGTCACGTACGCGCTCAGCTCCGGCACCGGGTGCAGCCGGAACGTCGCCTCCACGATCAGCCCCAGCGTCCCGTGTGAACCGGCGAACAGCTTGCCCAGGTCGTAGCCGGCCACGTTCTTGACCACCTTGCCGCCGGCCCGGGCCACGTGCCCGTCCGCCCGCACGATCGTCAGGCCGATCAGCAGGTCGCGCGGCAGCCCGTAGCGCAGCCGCAGCGGCCCGGCCGCGTTCCTGGCCACCACCCCGCCCACGGTGTCCGCGGGCGGCCCGTCCAGCGCCAGCCGCTGGCCCTTGTCCGCCAGCACCTCGGCCAGCTGACCCAGCCGCACCCCGGCCTCGACCCGGACCACCAGGTCACCGGCCGCGTACTCCAGGATCCGGTCCATCCCGGCCATGTCCGCGATGACGTCACACCGGGCCGGGGGCAACCCCCAGGAGATCGTCCGGCCGCTGCCGCGCGGCACCACGGCCAGGTCCAGGCCCGCGGCCGCCTGCACCACCCCGGCCGCCTGGTCCAGCGTCGTCGGGGTGGCCACACAGCTGGGCTGCACGCCGCCGACGCTGTCGGGTGGCCTGGCCGGGCGGACCTGCGCGCCGGTCCCGGCCAGCGCCACCGCGATCTCCGCCTCGCCCGCCATCAGAACTGGTCCATCTCACCCGCAGCCACGGCCGGGTGCGGCGCGTGGCGGACCCCCGGCACCTCACCGCACAGCCGCGGGGTGGGGAACACCTTGCCCGGGTTACACAGGTTGCGCGGGTTGAACGCGCACCGCAGGAACTGCATGGTGTCCAGGTCGTCCTCGCCGAACATCTTCGTCATGTACTTGGACTTGTCCACGCCCACGCCGTGCTCGCCGGTGATCGAGCCGCCCGCCTCGATGCACAGGTCGAGGATCGCGCCGGACACCTCTTCGGCCGCCTCGCCTGCGCCGTCGATCCGGTCGTCGAACAGCACCAGCGGGTGCAGGTTCCCGTCGCCGGCGTGGAATACGTTGGCCACCCGGACCCCCTCGCGGCGGCCGGACAGCTCGGCGATCTTGGCCAGGATGCCGGACAGTGCGGTACGTGGCACCACCCCGTCCTGCACGATGTAGGCCGGGCTGATCCGGCCCACCGCGGCGAACGCGGACTTGCGGCCGGCCCAGATCCGGGCCCGGTCGGCCGGGTCGTCGGCGTACCTGATCTCACCCGCCCCGGCCTGCTCGCACAGCTCGCGCACGGCCGAGGTCTCCGCCTCGGCCTCGGCCTCGGGGCCGTCCAGCTCGACGATCAGGACCGCACCGGCGCCGGCCGGGTAGTTGCAGTGCACGGCGGCCTCGGCCGCCTCGATGGCCAGCGCGTCCATCATCTCGATCGCGGCCGGGACGATGCCGGCCCCGATGATCGACGACACCGCGGTGCCGCCCTGGCTGGTGCTGTCGAACGCGGCCAGCAGCGTGGTCACCATCTCCGGCAGCGGGGTCAGCTTGACCACGACCTTGGTCGCGATGCCGAGCGTGCCCTCGGACCCGGTGAACGCGCCCATCAGGTCGTAGCCGGGGGAGACGCCGGTACCGTCGCCCAGCCAGGTCAGCTCACCGTCCGGGGTGACGATCTCCAGGCCGGTCACGTGGTGCACGGTGAACCCGTGCTTGAGGCAGTGGGCGCCGCCGGAGTTCTCGGCCACGTTGCCGCCCACCGAGCAGACCACCTGGCTCGACGGATCCGGGGCGTAGAAGAAGCCGTACGGCTCCACTGCCTTGCTCACGGCCAGGTTGGTCACGCCCGGCTCCACGATGGCCCGGCGGGACAGCGGGTCCACCTCCAGCACCCGCCGCATCCGCGAGGTGACGACGAGCACGCCGTCGCTGCGCGGCAGCGCGCCGCCGGACAGCCCGGTACCCGACCCGCGGGCCACGAACGGCACTCCCGCCTCGGCGCACGCCCGCACCACCGCGGCCACCTGCTCGGCCCGTTCCGGCAGCACGACCAGGGCGGGTGCGGTCCGGTGCGCGGTCAGCCCGTCGCACTCGTAGGTCCGCAGCTCCCGCGGCTCGGAGATCACATGCTCGGCCCCGCAGATCCCCTCCAGAACCGGGATCAGCGCCGCGCACGCCCCCGTTGGCGCATTCGGCAGGGGGGCGCCCATCAGGGCATGCGTTCGTAGGCGGGCACGGTCAGGAACTCGGAGTAGTTGTCAGCCAGCGCCACCGCCGTGAACAGCGCGGTGGCCTGCCCGAACCGCTCGGCGTCGAAATTGTCGCCGAGCGCTTCCCTGATCTTGACCAGCTCTTCGTCGATGATGGTCTCGACCAGGTCCCGGGTCACCTTGGGCCCGTCCTCGAGCAGGATGTCGTTGTGCAGCCACTGCCACACCTGGGACCGGGCGATCTCGGCGGTGGCCGCGTCCTCCATCAGGTTGAAGATGGCGACCGCGCCGTTGCCGGCCAGCCAGGACGCGAGGTACTGCAGGCCCACGCTGATGTCGTTGCGCAGCCCGGCCTCGGTGATCGTGCCCGGCGTCTCGCTCACCGACAGCAGGTCCGACGCGCTCACGCTGACCTCGTCCCGCAGCCGGTCCAGCTGGTTCGGCTTGGTCCCGAGCACGCTGTCGAACACCTCGCGGCAGATTGGCACCAGGTCCGGGTGCGCCACCCAGGACCCGTCGAAGCCGTCCCCCGACTCCCGGGTCTTGTCGTCGCGCACCTTGGCCAGCGCCACCTCGTTGACCTCAGGGTCACGCCGGCTGGGGATGAAAGCGGCCATCCCGCCGATCGCGTGCGCCCCGCGCCCGTGGCAGGTCTTGACCAGCAGTTCGGTGTAGGCCCGCATGAACGGCGCGGTCATCGTGACCTGGTTCCGGTCCGGCAGCACGAACTCACGGCCCCGGGTGCGGAACTTCTTGATGATGCTGAACAGGTAGTCCCACCGGCCCGCGTTCAGCCCGGCCGAGTGGTCCCGCAGCTCGTACAGGATCTCTTCCATCTCGAACGCGGCCGGGATCGTCTCGATCAGCACGGTGGCCCGGATCGTGCCGCGGGGGATGCCGAGCCGGTCCTGGGCCAGGTTGAAGGCGTCGTTCCACAACCGGGCCTCGAGGTGGCTCTCGATCTTGGGCAGGTAGAAGTACGGCCCCTTGCCCTTGTCCAGCTGCCGCTGCGCGCTGGTCACCATGTACAGCGCGAAGTCGACCAGGCTCCCGGACGCCCGCTTGCCATCGACCGCGATGTGCTTCTCGTCCAGGTGCCAACCGCGCGGCCGGGGCACGATCGTAGCCAGCTCGTGGTCGGGGCGGAGCTTGTACTCCTTGCCGCCCTGGGCGAAGTCGATGGTGCGGTCCAGCGCATCCCGCAGGTTGAGCTGGCCGGTGATGACGTTGCCCCACAGCGGCGAGCTGGCGTCCTCGAAGTCAGCCAGCCACACCTTGGCCCCGGAGTTCAGGGCGTTGACCGTCATCTTCTTGTCGGTCGGCCCGGTGATCTCCACCCGCCGGTCGATCAGCCCGGGGGCCGGCTGGGCCACGCGCCAGGTGGGGTCTTCCCGGATGTTCTTGGTCTCCGGCAGGAAGTCGAGGGTGCCGCCGGCGATGAGGTCGGCCTCGCGCCGGTCCCGTGCGGCCAGCAGCTCGGCCCGCCGGGCCCCCAGCTCCCGGTGCAGCTCGGCGATCAGCCCGAGCGCCTCGGGAGTCAGGATCTCGTCGTAGCGATCACCGGCCGGACCGGTGATCTCAACGCCTTCGGTGCCCGGCATAGGTACTCCTCTGCAGTCTTTTTCCATCCTTGCAGATCAGATCGCCCGGTACGAGACCCGGGCCGTCCCCGTCAGCGGGACCTTTCGGCGGCCTCACCAGCGACGCGGCCGACCTGCTTGTTACCCGCCGGTAACCTTAACCAGGCCCGTGCGTGCGGGTCAACGTGCCGGGCCCGCAAGGGGATGAGATGGGGATTTACGACGTCCGCGCCGGAGCCTGTTATGCTCGAATGCCCGCACAATCTAAAGGCCCGGGGAATTAGTTGATCGACCGGAAGTGTACCAAATAATATGGTGGATCGTCAAACTGAGTCTGCTCTTTCCGAGTCCATCCGGAAAGAACAGGATTACGTTTCCATGCTCTACGGTCTGCTGGACGCCGCCCGCGCGCGCAGCGAGAATGCCCTGCGTGAAGTCGAGGGTCTCGGCGGCCAGGGGGGCACGTTCGCGGCCCGGATGGAACGCGAGGTTTCCGCCTCTGAGCAGGCCAGACGGCTGACCCAGCTGAACGGGGTGGAGCGCGGGCTGTGCTTCGGGCGGATGGACGACACCGGCGATCACACCTTTTATATCGGCCGTATCGGATTGCACGACGGTGAATATGAGCCGGTCCTAATTGACTGGCGCGCGCCGGCCGCGCGTCCTTTTTACGCGGCCACGCCGAACGATCCGGCCGGCCTGCTGCGGCGGCGTCACCTCTATACCCGCGGGCGCACCGTTGTCGGTTTGGACGACGAGGTATTCGACCTGGACCGGATGAGCGAGGCCGACCGGCGGGGGCTGGTGGGCGAGGCCATGCTGCTGGCCACCGTGCGCCGCGGCCGGACCGGGCGGATGAGCGACGTGGTGGCCACCATCCAGGCCGAGCAGGACCGGGTGATCCGCTCCTCGCTGGCCGGGGTGCTGGTCGTCCAGGGCGGCCCGGGCACCGGCAAGACCGTGGCCGCGCTGCACCGGGCCGCGTTCCTGCTGTACACCCACCGGCGGACGCTGGAACGCCGCGGCGTGCTCATCATCGGGCCGAACACCACCTTCCTCCGCTACATCAGCCAGGTGCTGCCGTCCCTGGGGGAGACCGACGTGGTGCTGTCCTCCCTGGGCGAGTTGTTCCCCGGCGTCCGCGCCACCGCCGAGGATGACCCGGAGACAGCCGTGATCAAGGGCGACCTGCGGATGATCAAGGTGCTCCGGGCCGCGGTCCGCGACCAGCAGCGCATCCCGCACCGGGACCTGGAGCTGGTGGTCGACGGGGTGGCGATCACGGTGCCGGCCGACGTCTGCGAACGCTCCCGCATCCGCGCCCGCGGCATGCGCCGGCCGCACAACGTGGCCCGCAAGCTGTTCGTCACCGAGATGCTCGACGCCATCGCCCGGGCCGAGGCCGTCGCGCTCGGCCGCAGCCTGGACGCCGAGGACCTGCCGTACGTGCGGGCCCGGCTGTGGGAGGAGGACCCGGTCCGGTCCGCGCTCGACCGGCTGTGGCCGTTCCTGACCCCGCAGCGGCTGCTGGCCGCGCTGCTGGAGTCCGAAGGTGCCCTGCGCCGGGCCGCTCCGGCACTCCTCGTTGATGAGCGGTCCACGTTGCTCAAGTCCCACCAGCGTGGCCGGTGGACCGTCAGCGACGTCCCGCTCCTGGACGAGGCGGCCGAGTTGCTGGGATCGGATGACTCGGCCGAGCGGGCCCTGCGCCGGGTGGCCGAGCGCCGCCGCCGCGAAGAGGAGGAGTACGCCCAGGGCGTGCTCGAGCTCACCGGCCTGGCCGGGCAGGGCCTGGTCGACGCGGCCACCATCGCCGGCCGCAACCGTGACGACGGGCCCGAGCTGACCACGGCCGAGCGCGCCGCCGCCGACCGGTCCTGGTCCTACGGGCACGTCATCGTGGATGAGGCCCAGGAGCTGTCGGCCATGGCCTGGCGGATGGTCATGCGCCGCGTCCCGACCAAGTCGCTCACCGTCGTCGGCGACGTGGCCCAGACCGGGAACCCGGCCGGGGCCCGGTCCTGGGGCGAGATGCTGGACCGCTACGTCAAGGGCCGCTGGCGCGAGGAGCGGCTGACGGTCAACTACCGGACCCCGGCCGAGATCATGGCGGTGGCCGCGGACGTGCTGACCTCGGTGGCCCCGGAGGAGGAGCCGCCGGAATCGGTCCGCGAGGAGGGCGAGCACCCGCGAGCGGTCCGGGTCGCCGCGGCGGCGGACTTCGGCCCCCGGGCGGCCCGGGTGGTGGACGAGGAACTGTCCGGCCTGACCGCGGCCGAGGAAGGCCGGCTGGCCGTCATCGCCCCGGCCGCCCGGATCGCCGAGCTGGCCATGCAGGTCCCCGGGGCCGTGCCCGGCGACCGGGCCGAAGCGCTTGACTCGCCGGTCGCCCTGCTCACCGTGACCCAGGCCAAAGGGCTGGAGTTCGACCGGGTGGTGCTGGTCGACCCGGCCGGCATCATCGCCCAGTCACCCAAGGGTGGCCACGACCTCTACGTCGCCATCACCCGGGCCACCCACCGCCTGGCCGTGGTCTACGACGGTGAGCTCCCGCCCATCCTGGGCGCCCTGCAGCCATCGCTGGAAGACCCCACCCCCGTCGGCTGACCGGCCCCACCGGTCGGCCCTATGGGCCGGGCACAACGCTGGCCGACGCGTTGTTATAGAGGCGACAACCCGGAGTGCCCGTGGCACTATCGGGGACAACAAGCTGTGAAGCATCGTCCTTGGAGGACAATGACCGCATTTTCTGAGCGGCCGGATTCGATCGTCATCGACGACGAGTTCGAGGACCACCAGCCGGCCGCTGGCCCCGGTGACTACGACCTGGAAGACCGTCAGGCCCTGCGCCGGGTCGCGGGCCTGTCGACGGAGCTCGAAGACGTCACCGAGGTCGAGTACCGTTCCCTCCGGCTGGAGCAGGTCGTGCTCATCGGCGTTTGGGCCGAGGGGTCCCTGGCCAGCGCCGAGAACTCGCTCCTGGAGCTGAGCCGGCTGGCCGAGACCGCCGGCTCCGAGGTGCTCGACGGGCTGATCCAGCGGCGCGGCAAGCCCGACCCCGCCACCTACGTGGGCGCGGGCAAGGCGGCCGAGCTGGCCGACCTCGTGGCGTCGGTGGGCGCGGACACGGTGATCTGCGACGGCGAGCTCAGCCCCAGCCAGCTGAACCGGCTGGAAGGCATCGTCAAGGTCAAGGTCATCGACCGGACCGCGCTGATCCTGGACATCTTCGCCCAGCATGCGCGCAGCCGGGAGGGCAAGGCCCAGGTCGAGCTGGCCCAGCTCTCCTACATGCTGCCGCGGCTGCGTGGCTGGGGTGAATCGCTGTCCCGGCAGGCCGGTGGCCGGGTCGCCGGCGGCGGCGGGATCGGTACCCGCGGTCCCGGTGAGACCAAGATCGAGACGGACCGGCGCCGCCTGCGGGCGCGCATGGCCAAGCTCCGGCGGGAGATCGCCGGCATGGCCGTCAGCCGGGACGTCCAGCGCGACCGGCGCCGCCGCCGGGACGTGCCGTCGGTCGTCATCGCCGGGTACACCAACGCGGGCAAGTCGAGCCTGCTGAACCGGCTGACCGGAGCCGGTGTCCTGGTCGAGGACGCGCTGTTCGCCACGCTGGACCCGGCCGTCCGCCGGGCCCGTACCGCGTCCGGCCGCCCGCTGACCCTGACCGACACCGTCGGGTTCGTGCGGCACCTGCCGCACCAGCTGGTCGAGGCGTTCCGGTCCACCCTGGAGGAGACGGCCGATGCCGACCTCATCCTGCACGTGGTCGACGGCTCCGATCCCGATCCTGAGGCCCAGATCACCGCGGTCCGCGACGTGCTGGCCGAGATCGGGGCGGCTGAGGTACCGGAACTGATCGTGATCAACAAGTCCGACGCCGCCGACCCGATCGTGGTCGAGCGGTTGCGGCACCGCGAGAAGAACTGTGTGCTGATTTCCGCCCGCACCGGCGCTGGCCTGGACGAACTGCGGGACGTGCTGGAGGAGGCGCTGCCGCACCGGGACCGCGAGGTCCGGGCGCTCGTCCCCTACAGCCGGGGCGACCTGGTGGCCAGGGCGCACGAGGAAGGCGAGGTCACCCGCGTCGGCCACGGCGCCGACGGGACCGAGCTGGAGGCCCGGGTCCCGCCCGCCTTGGCGGCCGAGCTCGAGCAGTTCAGCGCACTTACTGCCAATTAACGGTCAGCCGTTACTCAATATCGAACAAAGCCGGCGCGATGGACCACGGTCCGTCGCGCCGGTTGGCGTTGCGGCGAAAGGCGGCCCGCTTTCCGCTCCGGCCGGGTGATCCGTGGTGCGGCTGGGAATGGTGTCACCGCGCGGGCGCGCCGCACGCGGCTGGGCCCGGCCGTCCCGCCCGGCCGTCCCGCCGGGGCGCCCTCGCCCGTCCGCCCTCACCAGTCAGACTGGATGACGGTCACGCATCGTGGCTGGCAACGGAGCGCAGCTACAGTGGCTGACCTGCCGCCGTTTACGGTACGTTAACGTGCTTAGATGCCGATCCGGCCCGGCAAATCGATCGCGGCTATCGTCACTCATCGTGAGGATAACCGGCTCGGCCAAAGCGGACGAGAACAGCTAATAATTCGTCCCGTGATCTGCGTGCGTTCATCAGGAACACCATTGAGATCGAATTTGTCGCTTTCTTCCGGCCGATGTCGCGCTTTCCGCGGCCGCCGGTAAAGCGATCTTCGTCCGTCATCGGGCAATCGGACGTTTCTGCCTTATTTCAGCTTGATAAAGAGTATTGTTCTTCTCGCGTGCTCGCCGTGCGTGATAGGCGGATCGCGGGGTGGTCTCACCACCTGGCTCGTGGGATTGCTCGCTGCATGTGCACCTGCAAGTGCCGATGCAGTGCACCGCCGTTATCCAGCAACGGAACGGTCGTGGTGCGGTCCCGAAACGGGCTGGAAACGGCCTCGGAGGGCGCTCCCGGGCCGGGCGTGAGAGGCCGAACCACGCGGTGAGCCGAGAAAGGGCTGTGTTTTGCCAAAAGCCTTGTACGAGGTCCTTGGGGTGCAATACGGTAACGGAATCGATATGTTGGTGCGCGCATGCGCGTGTGAAGCCTTGTAACGTAGGCGCACGCGATCCGCGTCCAGGTGTACGTACCGGCTACTCGCTCGGTCACGTACGACTCATGGCAGGTGACCGCTCATGACGAACGGAACCATCACCCCTGGTTCCCGATGTGTAGGGGTTTACCGTTGACTGTCCGTTTGATGACCAACATCGGTCGCCTGTGGACGGGGTCTGAGATCCTGAGCAACGCCGCCATCCTGACCAAGGACGAGCGGATCGCCTGGGTCGGCCCCGCGGCCGAGTTGCCTCAACGCGTCCCCGGGGTGGTTGACGACATCGTCGATGTCGATCACGTGGAAAACCTGGGCGGCGGGCTGGTCACGCCGGGGCTCATCGACGCGCACAGTCATCCCGTGTACGCGGGCAACCGCTGGGCCGAGCTGACCATGCTGTCCGGCGGCTCCACCGCGGCCGAGATCAACGCGGCGGGCGGCGGCATCTCCTCTACCGTCACCGTGACCCGGGGCACCGACCCCTGGACCCTGTGCAACGGCGTCCGCGAGCGCCTCAACGGCTGGCTGATGTCGGGCACCACCACGGTCGAGGCCAAGACCGGCTATCACCTGACCCGCGACGGCGAGCTGGCCGACGTGCGGATGCTGCGCTCGCTGGAGAGCGAGCCGGGCATGCCGCGGATGCACGTGACGTTCCTGGCCGCGCACTCGGTGCCGCCGGAGTACTTCGGCCGCCGGGCCGACTACATCGACGCGGTCAGCTCCTGGTGCCCGGACGCAGCCGCGGCCGGCGCCGACAGTGTCGACGTCTACTGCGAGGACGGCCGGTTCACCGAGGCCGAGGCCCGCTGGATCCTGAGCGCGGGCCGCCGCTCCGGGCTGCTGCCCCGCATCCACGCCTGCGGGCAGTCGCGCATCGGCGCCGCCCGGCTGGCGGCCGAGATCGGCTGCGCCTCGGCCGACATGCTGCACGAGGCCGACGACGATGACGTGGCCGCGCTGGCCCGGGCCGGGGTGGCCGCGGTGGTCTGCCCGGCGACCTCGCTGCAGACCCACGGTGCGCCGCCGGTCCGGGCGCTACTGGACAAAGGAGTGGCCGTCGCGCTCGGGTCGGACCACACCCCCGGCGGCAACGGCATCACCTCGATGGCCCTGGTCGTCTCGCTGGCCGTGTGGCACTTCGGGATGAGCGTGACCGAGGCGCTGCGGGCAGCCACGATCGGCGGCGCCCACGCCCTGCGGGCTCCCGACCGCGGCGCGATGGCCCGCGGCCGTTACGCCGACATCGTGCAGTGGGACGCCGACCACGAGGGCGCGTTCGTCTGGGGCTACGGCCTTAAGCCGTACCGCATCTGGCGCGGCGGCGAGCCGGTCATGCCCGGCAACGTCTGAGCCGCTATATCCTGCCCAGCGTGCCCCCTGCTCCGGTCAACCTCGTTGTCGGCGAGGAAGAGCTGCTCGTCGAACGCTCCGTCTCCGCCCTGCTGGCTGGGGCCCGGGAGTCCTCGGCCGCCGACCCGGCCGCGGGCGGCGACGTGCACGACGTGGCCGCGGGTGGCCTGG
This sequence comes from uncultured Actinomycetes bacterium, assembly GCA_963833835.1. Classification (GTDB taxonomy): domain Bacteria; phylum Actinomycetota; class Actinomycetes; order Streptosporangiales; family Streptosporangiaceae; genus Bog-532. The sequence goes on along the minus strand of CAWHZI010000015.1, from coordinate 110,930 downwards.
CCGTTGGCGAGCTGGCCTCGCTGACCTCCCCGTCACTGTTCGGCGGTGGCGGTGTGGTCGTGATCCGGGCCGCGCAGGATGCGGGCAAGGACGTCGCCGACGAGATCGCCCGGTACGCGGCCGACCCGCCCCCCGACGTGCTGCTGATCTTGACCCACACGGGCGGCGGCAAGGGCAAGGCCCTGCTCACCGCGCTGAAGAAGGCGTCCGGGACCGTCGCGGTGACCGAGTGCCCGAAGGTCACCCGCTTCTCCGACAAGCTCGACTTCACCCGGGGCGAGTTCCGCCGAGCGGGCAAGGTGGCCGACGAGGCCGGCCTGCGGGCGCTGCTGGACGCGGTCGGCTCGGATCTGCGCGAGCTCGCCGCCGCCGCCAGCCAGCTCGCCGCCGACGTGGACGGCCCGATCGGCGAGGCCGCCGTGGCCCGCTACTACCATGGCCGGGCCGAGGCCAGCGGGTTCACGGTCTCGGACCGGACCGTGGAAGGCCGGCTGACCGACGCGCTGGTGCAGCTGCGCTGGGCGCTGTCCACCGGAGTACCGCCGGTCCTCATCACCAGCGCGCTGGCCTCGGGCATCCGGCTGCTGGGCCGGGTCGGCGCGGCCCCGCGCGGCAAGAACAGCGCCGCCCTGGCCGCCGAGGTCGGCGCCCCGCCGTGGAAGATCGACCGGGTGCGCCAGCAACTCCGCGGCTGGGCCCCCGACGGCGTCGCCCGGGCCCTCCAGGTCGTGGCCGAGGCTGACATGCAGATCAAAGGCGAGGCCGCCAGCGCCGACTACGCCCTCGAGCGCGCCATCCGCAAAATAGTCGCCTGCCGCACCTGACCGTCCCACCCCAGGCCCGCCCGCCGTGTGCTCGCAGCAACCTCGCACTTGCTTTCACTGGAGCGTCTGCAGGGATTATCACTGCAACTGCTCCAGTGAGGGCCCGTGCCCAGAGCTTGTGAGGCGAGCGGGGCTGTACGGGATCTTGCCGCGCCACCCTAGCCTGAGACGCGTAAAAACCGGGTGCGACGTCCGCACCCGGTTTCCGTGCTCGGCCTTACTTGGCCGCGAGCTCCGCAGCCTGCTGGGTGATAGCGGACTTGCGGTTGGCAGCCTGGTTCTTGTGGATGACGCCCTTGCTGGCCGCCTTGTCCAGGTCACGGCAAGCAATGCGCATGGCTTCGGTGGCCGCGGCCACGTCGCCGGACTCCGCCGCCTGGTGGAAGTGGCGCACGCGCGTCTTCAGGGCGGACTTGACCGCCTTGTTGCGCTGACGGCGCACTTCGTTCTGCTTGTTGCGCTTGATCTGGCTCTTGATGTTCGCCACGCGAAAGCCTCGCTCAAAATTTGCTTGGGGTCGTGCCTGCAGTCGTTCAGGCGACGCCGAAGGATATCCGAGATCGCCGCCGATTCTCAAACCGGGCGCCACGACAGGCGCCCCACGACCATCCCAGTGTAGCCGCCCCGGTCACTCCCCGGTGACGCCGTCGATGGATTCCCGGATCAGGTCGGCGTGCCCGAGGTGCCGGGCGTACTCGGCGATCATGTGGCCGTACACCCAGCGTACCGACAGCGTGCCCCCGTCCTCGTGCTCGAACATGGTGTCCAGCGGCACCCCGGCCACCGCTTGGCGGCAGAGTTCCCACTCTTCGGTGAGCCGGGCCAGGTCCGCCTGCGCCGACGCCGGGTCGGCGTCCTCGAACGCCGCCTCCGGCCTATCCGGCCGGGCGTACGCCTCCGGCAGGGGCAGCCCGCCTACCCGGCGGCGGAACCAGGCCCGCTCGGCGTCGGTCAGGTGCCGGATCAGGCCGAGCAGCGACAGGCTCGACGGAGGCACCGGCCGCAGGGCCAGCTGCTCGCCGGTCAGCCCGGCGCACTTCCACACGAACGTGGACCGGTGCCACTCCAGCAGACCGTCGAGCGTGGCCCGCTCGTCGGCGGTCACCGGTTCATGAATCCGCGCCACGGGCGGAACGGTCCAGTCGTTCATCTGCGCAGCCAATCACACTCAGCCGCGCTACCCGATCACATTCAGCCGTGCACCCAATCAGCCTGATACGCCGACCAGTCCGAGGCGGTGGCGGTGCCCGCGGTGTACAGGCCGATGCCGAACAACGCTTGCCGCCGGCCGGTCGCGGTCAGTGCGACCCGGGCCCCGTGGATGGTGGCAGCTACCGATTCGTCGCTGCCGCCGTTGGCGGGCGCGGCGATGACCAGGCCGACGCTGGCCGGGACGGCATGCAGCGCCACCGACGTCTCACGCTCCACGTACCCGCTGTACCAGGAGGACAGCGGCACCCCGGTGTCGAAGCCCAGCACCGCGACCTGGCTGACCCGGCTGGCCACCTGGCTCAGGTAGGCCGAGGTCCAGAACACCGGGTGGCGCATGATCAGCGCGGCGGACAGGCCCATCCCGGTCAACGGCTCCAGCTTGGGGGTGTCGACCGACAGCACGGCCGGGTGCAGCGCCCGGGTCTGATCCAGCACGGCCAGCAGCCCGGCGTCACCGCTGGCCACCGGGGCCAGGTCGTAGCTGATCCCGGTGAAGCCGGCCCGCAACAGCGACCGGGACGTGGCCACCAGGGCCTGCTGAGTGGCGCCATCGTCCAGGTCGAGGTGACCGCGGCCCACGGTCCCGGTCAGCCAGGCGCACACCTGGACGTGCGGGAACGTGCGCCGGAACCAGCTCACGAAGGAGGCCGTCCCCGGCGGCGGGGTCAGTTCGCCCGTGGCACTGACCTGGCCAGCACTGACCTGGCCAGCACTGACCTGGCCAGCACTGACCGGGCCGGCCTGCACGTACACGTCGGCCACCCCGGACGCCCTGATCCGCGCGGCCAGCCCGGCCCGCCCGGCCGCGTCGCCCGGCAGCGAGCCCGGACCGAGCCACAACGCGTCGTGACCCGAGGAGGTGGCCCAGCCCGCGGTCGGCCCGCTGGCCTGATGGGCCAGGAAGAACCCGGCCACCACGAACACGATCAGGATCGCCGCCGCGGCCGCGGCCACCCGGGCCACGACGAAGCCCACCACGTCGGCGGGCTTGCGGGGCATGGTTACCCTCCCGGGCATGGCAGCCGCATAGGCTAGGGGAGCGTCGCACTCGACCGTACGCGCACTCGACCGTACGCACGGAACGCGACCGTACGCACGCTCACCCCAACTTCTCACCTCAAACGGATGTCTGTGTCATCTACGACGTCAGCTGCCACCGATGTTGAACCCGGGCACACCGATCCTTCGGTGCTCCGGAACTTCTGCATCATCGCGCACATCGACCACGGCAAGTCCACGCTGGCCGACCGCATGCTCCAGCTCACTGGCGTGGTCGAGAACCGCAACATGCGCGCGCAGTACCTCGACCGGATGGACATCGAGCGGGAACGCGGCATCACGATCAAGAGCCAGGCGGTCCGGCTGCCGTGGACCGGCACGGACGGCCAGCCGTACGTGCTGAACCTGATCGACACCCCCGGGCACGTCGACTTCTCCTACGAGGTGTCCCGGTCGCTGGCCGCCTGCGAGGGCGCGGTGCTGCTGGTCGACGCGGCCCAGGGCATCGAGGCCCAGACGCTGGCCAACCTGTACATGGCCCTGGAAGCCGACCTGCAGATCATCCCGGTGCTGAACAAGATCGACCTGCCTGCGGCCCAGCCCGAGCGCTACGCCGAGGAACTGGCCGGGATCATCGGCTGCGACCCCGGCGACGTGCTGCGGGTCTCGGCCAAGACCGGCCAGGGCGTGGAGGAGCTGCTGCACGCGATCGTGGCCCAGGTCCCGGCGCCGTCCGGGGACCCGGACGCCCCCGCCCGGGCGATGATCTTCGACTCGATGTATGACACCTACCGCGGCGTGGTCACCTACGTCCGGGTCGTGGACGGCCGGCTGTCCAGGCGCGAGCGCAGCCTGATGATGTCCACCCGCGCCGTGCACGAGACGCTCGAGGTCGGGGTGATCTCGCCCGAGCCGCAGCCGTCCGCGGCGCTCGGGGTGGGCGAGGTCGGTTACCTGATCACCGGGGTGAAGGATGTCCGGCAGGCCCGGGTCGGTGACACCGTCACCAGCGCGGCCCACCCGGCCACCGAGGCGCTGGCCGGCTACGACCATCCCCGGCCGATGGTGTTCTCCGGCCTCTACCCGGTGGACGGGGATGACTACCCGGACCTGCGGGACGCCCTGGACAAGCTGCGGCTGAACGACGCCGCGCTGATCTACGAGCCGGAGACGTCCACCGCCCTGGGTTTCGGTTTCCGCTGCGGCTTCCTGGGCCTGCTGCACATGGAGATCGTCCGGGAGCGGCTGGAGCGGGAGTTCGACCTGGCCCTGATCTCCACCGCGCCGAACGTTGTCTACCGGGTGGTGATGGAGTCCGGGGTCGAGCTGCGAGTGACCAACCCGAGTGACTTCCCCGGCCCGCTCGGCGCACCCAGCGCCACGCTGCCCGGCAACGCCACCAACGCCGAGGGCAAGGCCGTGGGCGGGAAGATCGCCAAGGTCTACGAGCCGATCGTGCGGGCCACGCTCATCTCCCCGAGCGAGTTCATCGGCACGATCATGGAGCTGTGCCAGAGCCGCCGCGGGGTCCTCGGCGGGATGGAGTACCTGTCCGCGGACCGGGTCGAGATCCGGTACACGATGCCGCTGGCCGAGATCATCTTCGACTTCTTCGACCAGCTCAAGTCGCGGACCCGCGGGTATGCCTCGCTCGACTACGAGCCGGACGGCGAGCAGGAAGCCGACCTGGTCAAGGTGGACATCCTGCTCCAGGGCCAGCCGGTTGACGCCTTCAGCCAGATCGTGCACACCGACAACGCCCGCGAGTACGGGCTGTCGATGACGGCCAAGCTCAAGGAGCTGATCCCGCGCCAGCAGTTCGAGGTGCCGATCCAGGCCGCGGTCGGCGCCCGCATCATCGCCCGCGAGAACATCCGCGCGCTGCGCAAGGACGTGCTGGCCAAGTGCTACGGCGGTGACATCACCCGTAAGCGCAAGCTGCTGGAGCGGCAGAAGGAGGGCAAGCGCCGGATGAAGACGATCGGGCGGGTCGACGTCCCGCAGGAAGCCTTCGTCGCCGCGCTGTCCACCGGCCAGACCGGCGACAAGAAGTCGCGCTAACCGGCCCGCCAGCGCGCTAGCCAGGAGTCCGGCTAGTGGCTGTGGTGGTGGCCGCCCACGATGTACGGCATGACCTGGGCCTGCTGGTTCTGCAGCCCGCTGGACGGTACCGAGCCGGTGTGCGCGGTGGTGAGCACCGCCACCAGGACGCCCAGCGTGACCAGCAGCACGAACAGGCTGATCGCGGCCCAGCCGATGACCAGTCCGGTCAGCGCCATCCCGTTGCCCCGCTCGCCGGTGCGCCGGATCTGGCTCCGGGCCTTGTGGCCCAGGATCACCGCGGGGATCGCGGTCAGCCCGAACAGCGGCGTGGCAATCCCGAACACCATCGAGGCCACGGCCATGCCGTTGGTCGGCTTGGGCTGGAACTGCGTGAACGAGTACGGGACCTGCGGCAGCGGGCCGGGCAGGTCGCCGACCAGGGCTCGCAGCTCCCCGTAGGTCTTGGCCGTGTAGGCCCGCTCCATCCGGGCGGTGTACTCGTCCTGGTCCAGCCGGCCCTCGCTGAACGCGGACTTGAGCACTTCGACCAGCTGCTCGCGATCCGTGTCCGACGCCCGCAGTGAGGCGTGCATGTTCGCGGCGCCGCCGGGGTCGAAATAACCGGGACGGACACGATACGACGGCTGGTCTGCCACCAGGACCTCCCGCGGGTTCGACACTTCGATACTAACTGACGGTTGCCCACTTATCGGCTAGCACGGCAACGGATAGGAATGCCGGTGCGTGCCATCGCGCCGGATCGATGGTGCCCGCGGGTCGATTAGCCTCGGGGCGTGCCTTCGATCCTTCCGGACGGCGAACCCGTCCCGCCGGACGGGGCCCTGCCCGCCCGCGCCCTCGACGGGATCGGCGGGCGCCCGTTCGGCTTCTACGTCCACATCCCGTTCTGCGCCACCCGATGCGGCTACTGCGACTTCAACACCTACACCGCTGCTGAGCTGGGCGACGCCACTGGAGGACATCACACCTCCCGGGACACCTACCCGGGCCAGGCCGCGGCCGAGGTCCAGTTCGCCCGCCAGGTGCTCGGCCCGGCGCAGGTCCCGGTCCAGACCGTGTTCTTCGGCGGCGGCACGCCCACGCTGCTGCCCCCGGGCCAGCTGGGCGGCCTGCTCCGGGTCATCGACGGGGAGTTTGGCCTGGTCCCGGGGGCCGAGGTCACGGTGGAGGCCAACCCGGAAACGATCACCCCGCAGGTGCTGGAGCAGTTGCGGGCCGAAGGCATCACCCGGATCTCGTTCGGCATGCAGTCCGCCCAGCCGCACGTGCTGGCCGTGCTGGACCGGGTGCATCAGCCCGGACGGCCGGCCCAGTGTGCCCGCTGGGCCCGGGAGGCCGGCTTCGAGCACGTCAGCCTGGACCTGATCTACGGCACGCCGGGGGAGACCGATGCGGACTGGCGGGCCTCGCTGGAGGCGGCGCTGGCCGCCGGGCCCGACCACATCTCGGCCTACGCGCTGATCGTGGAGGACGGCACCCGGCTCGCGGCCCGCGTCCGGCGGGGCGAGCTGCCCGCCCCGGACGACGACGCCATGGCCGACCGGTACCTGATCGCGGACGAGGTCCTGACCGGTCACGGCCTGCACTGGTACGAGGTGTCCAACTGGGCCGCGACCGCGCCGGACCAGTGCGCGCACAACCTGCTCTACTGGACCGGCGGCGACTGGTGGGGTGTGGGCCCGGGCGCGCACAGCCACGTCGGCGGCACCCGCTGGTGGAACGTCAAGCACCCTGCGGCCTACGCGGGCCGGATCGCGGCCGGGGCCAGCCCGGGTCACGGCCGGGAGACGCTCACCGCCGCCGAAAGCCAGCTGGAACGGGTCATGCTGGCGACCCGGCTGGCCCGCGGCTGCCCGGTGACCGAGCTGGACCCGGCGGGCCGGGACGCCGCGGCCAAGGCGGTCGCGGACGGCCTGGCCGACCCGGACGCGCTGGCCGCGGGCCGGGTGGTGCTGACCCTGCGGGGCCGGCTGCTGGCCGACGCCGTGATCCGCGACCTGACCGTCTAGGACCGGCCGCCTGGGGCTGCCCAGAACCGCCTAGGGGAGCTGCGCCTGCTGGCCCGGCGTGACCAGCCCGGTCTCGTAACCGAGCACTACCAGCTGGGCCCGATCGCGCGCCCCGAGCTTGGTCATGATCCGGCTGACGTGGGTCTTGGCCGTGAGCGGGCTCAGGTACAGCCGGTTGGCGATCTCCTCGTTCGACAGCCCGGTGGCCACCAGGGCCAGCACTTCCCGCTCCCGTTCGGTCAGGGCGGCCAGCAGCTTGCCCGCGGCCGGCGCGGGGCCGGCCGGGCGGTTGGCCAGGTCGGTGATCAGCCGCCGGGTCACGCTGGGCGACAGCAGCGCGTCGCCGCGCGCGACGATCCGGATGGCCTGCAGCAGGTCGGCTGGCTCGGTGTCCTTGACCAGGAACCCGCTGGCCCCGGCCCGGATGGCCTGGAACACGTACTCGTCGCTCTCGAACGTGGTCAAGATGATCACCTTGACCCCGGCCAGGTCCTCGTCCGCCGCGATCAGCCGGGTGGCCTCCAGACCGTCCATCTCCGGCATCCGGATGTCCATCAGCACGACGTCGGCCCGTTCCCGCCGGACCAGGGTCACGGCCTGCCGCCCGTCCACCGCCTCGCCCACCACGGTCAGCTCGGGGTCGGCCTCCAGCAGCACCCGGAACCCGGCCCGGATCAGCGCCTGGTCGTCAGCCAGCAGCACCCGGATCACGCCTGCCCCCTGTTCGCTGCGGCACTGTTCGCCGCGGCACTGTTCGCTACGGCACTGCTTGCCGCGGTCCTGCCTGCCGTCATGCTCGCGGCGGGCAGCCGGGCCGCCACCCGGTACCCGCCGTCCGGTCCCGGCCCGGCCTCCAGCGACCCGCCGATCGACGAGGCCCGTTCCCGCATCCCGGCCAGGCCCAGACCCTCGCTTGGCCCGCCATTCGGCCCGGAGCCGTCCCCTGGGCAGCCCAGGCCGGTGTCGATCACCTCGACCAGGAACTCGCCTTCGGTGTAGGTCAGCGTCACGGCCGCGGTGGCCGGCCCGGCGTGCCGGATCGCGTTGGTCAGCGACTCCTGCACGATGCGGTAGGCGGCCAGGTCGACCGCGGCCGACAGCGGCCGGGCCTGCCCGGACACGGTCAGCGTGGTCTTCAGCCCGGCCCGGGCCGCCCCGTCGACCAGCCCGTGGACCTGGCCGATGCCTGGCGTGGGCTGGGTCGGGTCGGCCTCGTCGGCCTGCCGCAGCACGTTCAGGATGGTCCGCAGCTCGCGCAGGCCCTCCTTGCTCACGCTCTTGATCGTGGCCAGTGCCTCGGCCGCCGCGTCCGGGCGGTCCCGCAGCACGTGCGCGGCCGCGCCCGCCTGGACGTTGATCGTGGCCATGGTGTGGGCCACGACGTCGTGCAGTTCGCGGGCGATGCGGAGCCGCTCCTCGTCGATCCGGCGGCGCGCGTCCGCGTCGGCCCGGGCCTCGATCGAGGCCACGTAGGCCCGCCGGCTGGCCACCGCGATGCCGCTCAGGGTGGCCGCGGCGGTCAGGCCCGGTATCAGGTAGAAGCCACCGCCGGTCGGCCCGAACGGGTTGTGGGCTGCGGTCGCAACCATCAGCACCACGGTGGTCGCCGCGCCCCAGGCCAGGGCCCGGCGCACCGACAGCCTGGTGGCCAGCGTGTAGAGCGCGACCACCGGGGCCAGGACGGCGGCCCCGTTCACGTACCCCAGCGCCGAGTACAGCGTGATCGCGCCGGCCGAGATGGCGAACACCGGCCCCGGCCAGCGGTTCCGGACGGCCAGCACGAGGGCGGCCACCGCGACCAGGGCGAACGCGATGGCGGGGGTGTGGGCCGCGGCGGTGCCGGCCGGTATCTGGTCGCTGACCTGCCGGGGGTGGGCCTCGCCGTACGCGCCGCCGACCACGGCCGCCGTCATGGCCAGCGCGAACACGGCGTCCCGCCCGCCCGCACGCCACCAGCGCAGCACCGGTTCGCCGTCCATGCCGCCCAGCGTAAGCCCGCCCGCCCAGCCTGGTCGTCCCCCTGAGGGTGGCGCCGTCCTACTCCACCTGGAGTAACCGGCTACTGGCCCGCGCGGGTCGGGCGACCGCGGATGACCAGCCACGACGGCACCGGGTAGAACTGGCCGCGCCGGGCCGCGCCGGCCGCCCGCACCAGGTACCACAGCACCACCACTGCGAACAAGAAACCCACTGGCCCCATGATGTACAGCGCGTCCCACGGGCTGTCCACCGCGAGCAGGCCCGCCACGATCATCCCGGAGATCGCGAACACCGTCGCGGTCAGGGTCAGCCGGAACGCCTGGACCGCGTGCCGCCGCACGAACTCCGAACGGCGTCCGCGGGCCAGGAACACCGCCAGCGGCGCGGCGAGCCAGAGGACGATCACCGCCACGTAGCTCGACGCCGCCCACAGTCTGTCGTGGTCGGGTGTCTTTTCATCACTTTTAATGACGTCAGCGACATCACTGGCTGGCCCGGCCGGTGCGGGCTCACCGGCCATCAGCGCGAACTCGGCCGGGAGGGGGCCGGTCAGAGCCCTGCCCTCGTGATGTCGCTGCAGCCGGCGCACGGTCGTGGGATCGGTCATCACCTAGATAACTCCGTAACGAAGTCAATGAGTTCCTCAACCCGGCCCAGCAGTTCCGGCTCCAGGTCGGCGAACGTGCGCACCGAGGCCAGCATGCGCTGCCAGGCCGCGCCCGTGCTGCCGGTCCAGCCGATGGCGGCCAGCACGCCTTCCTTCCACGGCTGGCCCCGGGGCACGTCCGGCCAGCGCTCGATGCCCAGCACGGACGGCTTCACCGCCTGCCAGATGTCAATGTACGGGTGACCCACGATGAGCAGGTCGGGCCGGGTCAGCCCGGCCGCGATCCGGCTCTCCTTGGACCCTGGCACCAGGTGGTCGACCAGCACCCCCAGGCGCCGGCCGGGCCCGGGCGGGGATACGGCCAAAATCTCCGGCAGGTGGTCGACGCCCTCCAGGTACTCGACCACCACGCCCACGTCGCGCAGGTCGTCGCCCCAGATCTTCTCGACCAGCTCGGCGTCGTGCCGGCCCTCGACGTAGATGCGGCTGGCCCGGGCCACCCGCGCCCGCGCCTGCGGGGCCGCCACCGACCCGGACGCCGTCCGGGTGGGCCGCGCGGGCGCCGGCGGCCGCGCGGTGGCCGGGCGGATCAGCGTCACCGGCCGCCCCTCGAGCAGGAACGCCGCCGGGTTCAGCGGGAACACGCGGCGCTTGCCGTGCCGGTCCTCCAGCGTGACCGCGCCCTTGTCGCAGCCCACCACCGCCCCGCAGAACCGGCCCTCGAGGTCCTCGACCACCAGCCCGAACTCGGCTTCGACCTGGGGGATCTGCGGGCGCCGGCGCCGGCCGGCGGCGAGCACGTCGCCTCCGTAGTCCTGGCTTCGCATGCCCGGACCGTACCGGATCGTCCCCGGGCTGGCCCAGAACGCCACGCAGGGCGGCCGCAACCGGCCCCGGAAGCGTTAGCATTTTCCTATCCAGGCATATCCACGCAGACGTCGCTGTTGCCGCTTGCCGCCACCCAGGTCGTGCGGGGCCATAGACTTAGCACTCGGGAAGCGTGAGTGCCAGGGAGGTGAACCCCGTGCTGGACGATCGCAAGCTGGCCGTCCTCCGCGCCATCGTGGAGGACTACGTGTCCACCAACGAGCCGGTGGGGTCCAAGGCGCTCGTTGACCGGCACAACCTCGACGTGTCCCCGGCCACCATCCGCAACGACATGGCGGTGCTGGAGGAGCAGGGCTACATCGCCCAGCCCCACACCAGCGCGGGCCGGGTGCCGACGGACAAGGGCTACCGCCTGTTCGTGGACCGGCTGTCGCACATGCGGCCGCTGTCGTCGGCTGAGCGGCGCGCCATCCAGACCTACCTGGCCTCGGCCTACGGGCTCGACGACGTGGTGATGCGGACGGTCCGGCTGCTGGCCCAGCTCACCCGCCAGGTCGCCGTGGTCCAGTACCCGTCACTGTCCCGGTCCGTGGTCCGGCACATCGAGCTGGTCCGGCTGGCCCCGGAGAAGCTGCTGGTCGTCGTGATCACCGACACCGGCCGGGTGGAGCAGCGGATGGTCGACCTGCCGGGCGTCTGCGAGGACGACGACGTCGCCCACCTGCGTGCCCTGCTCAACGCCAGCCTGGACGGGCGGCGGCTGACCGAGGCGGTCAAGATCGTGGCTGGCCTGGGCGACAGCGTGCCCCCGGCCGGGCGTGCCAACGCGGCCGCCGTGTTCGCGGTCATCATGGCCAACCTGGCCGAGCGGAACGAGGAGCGGATCGTGTTCGCCGGGACAGCCAACCTGGCCGCGCCCGACTTCTCTCAGGGCCTGCGCGATGTGCTGTCGGCGCTGGAGGAGCAGGTCGTGCTGATGCAGGTGCTCGGCGATGCGAGCGACGAGTCGCTGCTGTCGGTGATGATCGGCCGGGAGAACCCGGTCGAGGGACTGCAGACCACGTCGCTGGTGTCCAGTGGCTACGGATCGGGCGGGGAGACGCTGGCCAAGCTGGCCGTGCTGGGCCCGACACGAATGGATTACCCCGGGACGATGGGAGCGGTAAGCGCGGTGGCACGGTATGTCGGCGAAATCCTGATGGAGAGCTAGTGGCGACCGAGTATTACTCCGTTCTCGGAGTCCGGCGGGACGCGGCGCCGGAGGAGATCAAGCGGGCGTACCGGCGGCTTGCTCGTGAGCTCCACCCTGACGTGAACCCGGATCCGCAGACCCAGGAGCGGTTCAAGGAGATCACCCAGGCCTACGAGGTGCTCTCCGACCCGGAGAAGCGCCAGCTGTACGACATGGGCGGCGACCCGTTCGCCCGGGCCGACGCTGGTGCGGCTGGCGCCGGCGGGTTCGGGCCCGGGTTCCCGTTCAGCGACATCATGGACGCGTTCTTCGGCGCGGGCGCCGGCGCCGGGGGAGCCGCGGCCCGCGGCCCGCGCAGCCGGGCCCGCCGCGGCCGCAACGCGACGATCCGGGTCGAGCTGGACCTGTCCGAGTGCGCGTTCGGCGCGACCCGGGAGCTGACCGTGGACACCGCGGTGGTCTGCCCGACCTGTTCCGGTGAGGGCACCGCGCCTGGCACCCACCCGGAGACCTGTGACGTCTGTGGTGGCCGGGGTGAGGTCAGCCAGGTGGCCCGGTCGTTCCTGGGCCAGGTCGTGACGTCCCGGCCCTGCCCGCGCTGCGGCGGCTACGGCACGCTGCTGCCCCGGCCCTGCCCGGAGTGTGACGGCGACGGGCGGGTCCGCACCCGCCGGACGATCAAGGTCCGCATCCCGGCCGGGGTCGAGGACGGCACGCACATCCAGCTGGCCGGCGAAGGCGAGGTCGGCCCGGGCGGCGGTCCGCCTGGTGACCTGTTCCTGGAGATCGTCCAGCGGCCGCACGCGATTTTCGAGCGCCAGGGCGACGACCTGCACTGCACGGTCACGATCCCGATGGTGGCGGCCGCGCTCGGCGCCACCCTCAGCGTGGACAGCCTGGACGGCCCGGCCGACATCGACATCCGCCCGGGCACCCAGTCGGGCCAGGTCATCCCGCTGTACAGCCACGGCGTGCAGCACCTGAACAGCTCGGGCCGCGGCGACCTGATCATCCACGTGACCGTGGAGACCCCGGCCCGGCTCGACCCGGAGCAGGAGAAGCTGCTGCGCGAGCTGGCCAAGCTGCGCGGGGAGGAATCACCGCCGGGTAAGTTCTCGCCCGGGCAGCACGGGTTCTTCTCCCGGCTCCGCGACGCCTTCAACGGCCGTTAGGTGACCGCGCCGGTCTTCCTGGCCGACGGCGTCGACCTGACCGCGGCCATCGAAGGCGCGCTGATCGCGCTGACCGGCGCGGAAGGGCGGCACGCGGCCACCGTGCGCCGGATCCGGCCCGGCGAGCGGGTGGACGTGGCCGACGGCGCCGGGGTCATCGCCGAATGCGTGGTCACCGAGGCCGGCGCGGGCCGCGTCGAGCTGCGGGTCCAGGCCCGGCGGCAGATACCGGCCCCGGAGCCGCGGATCGTGGTCGTGCAGGCATTGCCCAAGGGCGACCGGGCCGAGCTGGCCACCGAGACGATGACCGAGGTCGGCGTGGACGTGATCGTGCCCTGGGCCGCCGAACGCTGCGTGGCCCGCTGGCCCGCCGGTGACCGGGCGGACAAGGCGCTGGCCCGCTGGCGCTCAGCCGCCCGCGAGGCGGCCAAGCAGGCCCGCCGGTCCCGCATCCCGGACGTCACCGGCCTGGCCTCCACCGCCGACGTGGCCGCCCGGATCGAGCGAGCCGCCGCGGCCGTAGTGCTGGAGCCGGGCGCCGATGCCGCGCTGTCCCGGCTGGACCTGCCCGGCCACGGCGACGTGGTCCTGGTGGTCGGCCCCGAAGGTGGCGTCAGCCCGGGCGAGCTGGCCGCGTTTACCACGGCCGGCGCCCATCCGGCCCGCCTGGGCGAGTCCGTGCTGCGCACGTCCACCGCGGGCGCCGCGGCGGCCGCCGTACTGATGAGCCGCACCGGCCGCTGGTAATACCCTGCGGCCGGCCCCGCAGGTCAGGAGCCCGCGGGTCAGGGGGAGGTGGCCGAGGAGGTCGCGGAGGTCGCGGAGGAGGGCGCGGAGGAGGATGAGGGCGCGGAGGAGGATGAGGGCGGCTGGCGATGGTGCCGGCCGCCATGGCCGCCGCCCCCGTGCCGTCCGTTCCGGAATGAGCCGGACCGGCTCGTACTGTGGCCGCTGTTGCCTGCCCCGCTGTTGCTAGGACTGTCCGAGGCGGTCGGCGTGCTGGATGGGGCCGGGGAGCCGGTGCTGGGCGTGCTGACCGGGGCCCGGCTCGTGGTCGGCGTCGGCAGCGCCGTGGGCAGCTGGGAGGCGCCGGCCGACGAGGCCGAGGCCGATCCCTTTCCTGACGGCGGCGGAGTCGGTCCCTGGCACGGCCCGGCCGCGCTGAGATGCGTGCTGTCGCTGGCGCTGTTCTTGACCGGTGCGCTCGTGCCCGGCACGGGCGTGTCCGATGCGGTGGGTCCCGACGGTGCCGCCGTGGCCGAGTCCGTCGGCGTCGCCGCGGGGGTACTCGTGGCCGGGGACACGGCCGGCTTCACCGTGGCTTTGCCGGACTTGGTCCCGGACGGCTTGACCGACGGAACCACCTTGGCCGGGGGCGTGCAGGTCGCGCTGGGGTTCGAGCTGGCGGACACGCTGGCCCCGCTGCCCTGGCCCGGGGCGCCGTTGCCACCGCCACCGCCACCGCCGTTGATTCGCTGGCCGGTGCCCGCGCCGTTGCCGCCGCCGGACCCGTTCACTGGCGTCGTGCTGCCGGTATTGGACGAGCCGATGTTCGTGATCGCGTGCCGCACCCCTGGTACCGCCGCCGCGGTTCCGGCGAAGATGCACACCGCGGCCAGGGCCACCACCGGCCGCAGCCACACTATGGCTGGCCGGGACCCGTGCCGTTCCTCGCCGGACCGGCCAGAGGCGAACCGCAGCAGCCGCAGTACCGCGTCTGCGGCCTCAGCCGCCAGATGCCGGAGGTGCAGGCCGTAGCGCTCCGCATCGACCCGCAGGCCACCCGCGAAGTGCTGCCAGGCCGACCTCGACCCCAGTTGCCCGCGGATCTGGCCCAGACCATCCTGCGCAGCCGTCAGCCGGGCCGCCTCGGCTTGCAGTTCACGCCGGAGGAGCCAGGAGAGGTCGTCGTCGGACGAGGTCATTGAGATAGTTCTCCGGTCATGCAGTCTTCTCCAGCACCGCCCGCAGGGACGACATCCCCCGGGCAGTGTGGCTCTTGACCGCACCCTTGCTGATGCCCATCATCTCGGCGATCTGGGCTTCTGACAGGTCGGCATAGTAGCGGAGGACGAGCGCCTGACGTTGCCGGTCCGGCAGGCCTCGCAGGGCCGAGATCACCTCGCTGCGTTCCAGCAAGGTGATGGCACCCTGTTCGGCGCTCGGCATGTCCGGCGCCGGCTTGGGCGCGTTGCGGTCCACCACGCTGCGGTGCCGCAGCACCGACCGGGACCGGTTCACCACGGCCTGCTTCAGGTAGGAAAGCGCCTTGTCTTCCTCCCGGAGCCGCCGCCAGCCGTCGTGCATGGCGATAAAGCACTCCTGCACCACTTCTTCGGCCGTCGGCTCGTCCCGCACTAGCAGGCCAGCCAGCCGGACCAGCGATCGGTAGTGGTTGCTGTAGAGCTGGGTCACTGCCTCATCGGCCGTCAGATCCAGCTTTCCGGGTGCCGCACCCACCATCGCGCCGGCCACAAGGGTCTCGGTCACAGATGTAGGACGCGCAGGTCCCCTGGCCGGTTCACCCGAAGTCATGGATAATCTTCACCGCCAAGTTCCCGCCCATCTCGATCTTCAGACAGCGATAACTGTCCAACTAGCCCACCCCACCCGAGTTGGCGATCCCTTGGCCGCCCCCCAGGCGCCTCCCCGGCGCCAGACGGCCAACAATCCATAAGCGCTGTTCGTGCCCCACCCCGATGCCTCAGAAACTGGCAATCATGGGTCTGTCGCACAAAATCGCCCTGGATCGCGTTGCCAGCCTATCTGCGCTACTCGGCTTAGAACACACTCAGAAGAATTCGGGGACCTAACCATCCCCGACTGAGGACTTTAGTCCCGAACCGGACATTTACCGACATAAAATCGGGTGTTTGTCGCCTTTTGTCCCATGAGACCTGGGGTGACGGCGGCACGGGCCAGCCCGGCGCTAGGATCCCAGTGTGCCTGACTGCCTGTTCTGCGCCATCGCGTCCGGCGAGATACCGGCCAAAACTGTCCGTGAAAGCTCGCGCGCGGTCGCATTCCGTGACATCAACCCGCAGGCCCCGACCCACGTCCTGGTCATCCCGCGGGAGCACTACCCGGACCTGGCCGCGATCGCGGCGGCCGGCGACGGCGTGCTCGAGGAACTGGCCACGCTGGCGCACCAGGTCGCGGCGGACGAGGGGGTGGCCGACGGCGGGTACCGGGTCGTGTTCAACACCGGCCCGGACGCCGGGCAGACCGTGCACCACGTGCACGCCCACGTGCTCGGTGGCCGCCGCCTGGAGTGGCCGCCCGGATGAGGACCGGCCGTCGGTCCCGGCGGATACCATGGGCGGAGCCTGGCAAACAGCGCTAAAGAAAAAAAGTGCTAGCCAAACAGTGCTAGCCAAACGGGTCGGTGGCCGATCCAGCGGACTTCCGAGAGCGAAATAATTGACAGACATTTCTAATGACGTGGGTGGGCGATCCCAGGTCCGGATCGTCATCCCGGCCGAGCGGTCCATGGTCGGCCTGCTCGGCTCGCGTGATGAGCTGCTCCGCGTCATCGAGCGCGAGTTCATGGCCGACATCCACGTCCGTGGCAACGAGATCACCGTGACCGGCCGCCCCGAGGAAACCGCGCTGGTCTCCGGCCTGTTCGAGGAGATGCTCGAACTGCAGGCCAACGGGGCCGAGCTGTCGGCCGACGCGGTGGAGCGGGCGGCCGGGATGCTGCGCCGCGAGCGCGGCGTCCGGCCCGCCGAGGTGCTGACCCTGGACATCTTGTCCTCGCGCGGCCGCACCATCCGGCCCAAGACGCTGAACCAGAAGCGCTACGTCGACGCGATCGACCAGCACACGGTGGTGTTCGCGATCGGCCCGGCGGGCACCGGTAAGACCTACCTGGCCATGGCCAAGGCCGTGAAGGCCCTGCAGGCCAAGGAGGTCAACCGGATCATCTTGACCCGGCCCGCGGTGGAGGCGGGGGAGCGGCTCGGCTTCCTGCCCGGGACCCTGTACGAGAAGATCGACCCGTATCTGCGCCCGCTGTACGACGCGCTGCACGACATGCTCGACCCCGACTCGATCCCGCGGCTGACCGCGGCGGGCACGATCGAGGTCGCGCCGCTGGCCTACATGCGCGGCCGGACCCTCAATGACTCGTTCATAATCCTGGACGAGGCCCAGAACACCTCGGCCGAGCAGATGAAGATGTTCCTCACCCGGCTCGGCTTTGGCTCCCAGGTGGTGGTCACCGGCGACGTGACCCAGGTCGACCTGCCCAGCGGGCAGATCAGCGGCCTGCGGGTGGTGCAGGACATCCTGGAGGGCGTTCCCGACATCCACTTCGCCCGGTTGACCAGCCACGACGTGGTACGGCACCGCCTGGTCGGAGAGATCGTGGACGCTTACGAGCGCTACGACGCCCGCCAGCGCGACGCCGACGAGGCGGCCGGCGGCCCTCGGCGAGGCGGCTCACGCGGAGGGGGGCGGCGCGGTCAGTGACCGCGCGTACCTGGTGAGCATCGACATCGCCAACGAGTCCGGCGTGGCCGTGGACGAGGTCGCGCTGGCCGCGATCGCCCGGTCCGTGCTGGACGAGCTGCACATTCACCCGCTGGCCGAGCTGTCCGTGCTGCTGGTGGACGAGAAGGCCATGGCCGAGCTGCACGAGCGATGGATGGGCGAGCCCGGCCCGACCGACGTGCTCGCGTTCCCCATGGACGAGCTGCGCCCGCCGCACCTGGGCGGGGTCAACTCCGGCCGGGCCGGGGCCGAGGAGCCAGGCCCGGACCCGGGCCTGCTCGGGGACGTGGTGCTCTGCCCGCAGGTGGCCGCGGCCCAGGCCCGGGAGGCGGGCCACAGCACCCAGGCCGAGCTGGAGCTGCTCGCGGTGCACGGCATCTTGCACCTGCTGGGATACGACCACGCCGAGCCGGACGAGAAGGCCGAGATGTTCGGCCTGCAGGACCGGCTGCTCGAACAGGCCGGGAAGCAGGAAGGTTCGGGGTTATGTCCGCCCAGGGCTGGCTGATAGCGGCCGCGATCGTGCTCGTGCTGATGGCGGGCTGGTGGGCCAGCGCCGAAGCCACCCTGGCCCGGCTGTCGGCGGCGGGCGCGGAGCAGCTCATCGGCACCGGCCGCCCGGCGTCGAGGCGGCTGCGGGCTGTCTTCGCCGACCTGCCCCGCTACCTGAACATCCTGCTCCTGCTGCGCGTGGCCTGCGAGACCTCGGCCACCGTGCTGGTCGTGGCGGCCTTCGTGCACTGGTTCGGCGACGGCTGGAAGAGCTTCCTGATCGCGCTGGCCGTCATGATCGCGGTCGGCTACCTGGTCGTCGGGATCAGCCCGGTGCCGCTGGGCCGGCGCGGGGCCGAGCGGGTGGCCCTGGGCGCGGCTACCGTCCTCTATCCGCTGGGCGTGATCCTGGGCCCGATACCCCGGATCCTGGTGGCCGCGGGCGGCGTGCTCACCCGCGGCCGCGGCACCACGGTCGGCCCGCTGGCAGGCAAATCGGAGCTGCGCGGCCTGGTCGACTTCCTCGAGCAGCGCAGCGTCATCGAGCCGGGCGAGCGCGAGATGGTCCGGTCGGTGTTCGAGCTGGGCGACACCATCGTCCGCGAGGTGATGGTGCCCCGCACCGAGATGGTGTTCATCGACCGGGACAAGGGCGTGGACCAGGCGCTGTCCCTGCACCTGCGCAGCGGATTCTCCCGCATCCCGGTGGCCGGGGAGAATGAGGACGACGTGGTGGGCATCGCCTACCTCAAGGACATCGTGGCCTGGAGCCACGAGCACCCGGACGCCGGCGCCACCGCCGTCAGCGAGGTCATGCGCCCGGCCAGCTACGTGCCCGACAGCAAGCCCATCGACGAGATGCTGCGCCAGATGCAGTCGCAGCAGATCCACGTGGCCATCGTGATCGACGAGTACGGCGGCACCGCGGGCCTGGTCACGATCGAGGACATCCTGGAGGAGATCGTCGGCGAGATCACCGACGAGTACGACCAGGAGCGGCCGCCGGTGGAGTGGCTGTCCCCGGACGTGGCCCGGGTCGCGGCCCGGCTGTCCGTCGATGAGCTGGCCGAAATCTTCGGCGTCACCATCCAGGCCGAAGACGTGGAGACCGTCGGCGGCCTGCTGGCCCACGCCCTGGGCCGGGTGCCGATCGCCGGATCGGAAGGCACCATCGGCGGCCTCCGGCTCACCGCCGAGAACCTGTCCGGCCGCCGCAACCGCATCGGCACGGTGCTGGTCGAGCGGGTGCCCGAGGCGGCCGAGACCGAAGACGAAGCCGAGCGGTCCGCCTCCTGAGCATCCGGGCCGCCTACACTCGATCCGTGAGCGACGCCGAGCTGAGTCCCGAGGACCTGAAGATCATTACGCTGGCCCGTTCCACCCGGGCCCGGGTGGCGTCGGCCGAAGGGGCGGCCGTCCGGGACGAGACCGGCCGCACCTACGCCGCCGCCGCCGTGGCCCTGCCGTCGCTGCAGCTGTCCGCGCTCCGGCTGGCCGTGGCCATGGCCGTCTCCAGCGGCGCGTCCACCCTCGAAGCCGCGGCGCTGGTCAGCGAGGCTGATAAGCCCGCTCCCGGTGACCTGGCTGCCGTCCGCGACCTCGGACCAAAGGCGACCGTGTTCCTGGCCGGCCCCGACGGCACCCACCGCGACACCCTGAAGCCCTGACCCATGCGCCCCAGCCAGCCCGGCCAGTCCCGTCGCCCCACCACCCCCGGCCACTCCGTCACGCCCGGCCGCCCCGCCACCTCGGGCCGTCCGGCGACGCCTAATCGCCCGGCCACCTCCGGCCCCACCAAGCCCAGCGGTCCCACCGCCCCCGGCGACCCCACCACCCGCCGCAGCCCCACCAACCCCACCAACCCCACCACGCCCGGCAACCCCCCTAGCCCCACCGGTTTCCGGTCCGGCTTCGTCGCCTTCACCGGGCGGCCCAACGTGGGCAAGTCCACGCTGATGAACGCGCTGGTCGGGACCAAGGTCGCCATCACCAGCAGCCAACCGCAGACCACCCGGCGGGTCATCCGGGGCATCGTGCACCGGCCCGACGCGCAGCTGATCCTGGTCGACACGCCCGGCCTGCACAAGCCGCGCACCCTGCTGGGAGAGCGGCTGGACAGCCTGGTCCGCTCCACCCTGACCGAGGTCGACGTGATCGGCTTCTGCGTCCCGGCCGGCGATCCGGTCGGCCCGGGCGACCGCTACCTGGCCCGCGAGCTGGCCTCGATCAAGGGCACCCCGGTCGTGGCCGTGGTGACCAAGACCGACCGGGTGCCACCGGAGCGCGTGCTGGCCCAGCTCACCGCGGTGGCCGAGCTGGGCGACTGGGCCGACGTGGTACCGGTCTCCGCGGTCAGCGGCTACAACCTGGACGTGCTGGCCGACGTGCTGGTCTCCCACCTGCCCGAGGGCGTTCCGCTGTACCCCGACGGCGAGCTGACCGACGAGCCGGAGCGCGACCTGGTGGCCGAGCTGATCCGCGAGGCCGCCCTGGAGGGGGTCAGGGAGGAGCTGCCGCACTCGATCGCGGTCGTGGTCGAGGAGATGAAGCCGCGGGCCGGTAAGGAAAACCTCACCGACGTCTACGCCGAGATGTACGTCGAGCGCCCTAGCCAGAAGGCCATCGTCATCGGGGCCAAGGGCGCGCGCCTGAAGGACGTCGGCAGCCGGGCCCGGAAGCAGATCGAGGCCCTGCTGGGTACCCACGTCTATCTCGACCTGCGCGTCAAGGTGGCCAAGGACTGGCAGCGCAACCCCAAGGAACTGCGCCGCCTGGGCTTCTACGACTGACCCGCCACCCCGCACCGCCGCCCGGCCCACCGGTACGTTGGCACCATCGGTCCGGTCATCACCGGTACGTTGGCGCCATCGGTCCGGTTGCGAGTGACCCCGTCTCAGGCGACACGCCGGTCGGCAGCCGCCACGCGGTGACCCGGCGCGGGTCGCCGAAGCCCAGAGCCTTGTTGATCGCCACCATGTGGGCGTTGGTCTCGCCGTTCCAGGTCTGCACGAACCGGATCTGGGGTTCGCGTTCACCCAGCAGGTCCAGCATGTCCACCTTGGTCAGCAGGCCCAGCCGGTGACCCCGGTGCGCGCGTACCACCGCGGTCAGCTCCTGGTGACCCCAGGCCGGGTCCGCCTCCTCGATGGCCAGCTGGGTCAGGGCGGCCAGCTCCCCGGTCGCCACGTCAGCTGCGGCGACCGAATACCGGCGCAGGCCTTTGGCCTCGCTCAGCTCGTCAGTCAGCCGGACCCGGGCCGCGTCCCAGACCTGCGGCTGCTCTCCGTCGCCGTGCGGCGCATCGGCCATGGCTTCGTTCAGCCGGGCCACCGGCGTCAGCCACTCGTCCGGCGTCGGTCCGTACCAGCGGGTCAGGGTGTACCCGGCCGCCGCGCCCTGCGCCGACGCCCGCAGCCGGGCCAGCTGCCCGTGGGGTAGGGCCGCCACGTCCAGGGTCCGACGGACCTCGGTCAGCTCGGTGGTCGCGCCCATGGCCTGGGCGAATCCGTCTCCCGCGGTGCCTTCCAGCACCTGACTGGTCACCGTGCGGCGGCCGAGCTCGGCCGCCCGGGCCCGGGCGTGCCGCAGCAGTGCGTTCCCGACGCCCGCGCGGCGACGTTCCGGCGCCACCAGTAGGGTCAGCCCCGCCCGGTCCAGGTTCTCCCGGTCGGGCAGCTCCAGCGAGTATCCGCCCAGGATCGGCTCTCCGGCCGGCCCAGGCTCGGCCGGCGCCACGCGGGCCAGCCAGCTCTCCCGCGGCTCGTCGCACCAGCCCCGCGCGATCAGCCCGCACCAGACCCGGGCCGACATCGGCGGACTGCCCGGTTCGTCCACCGGCGCCCCGGCCGCGTACACGTCGTACAAGGCCCGCGCCGACGCCTCGTCCGCCGCGGCGTCGAACTTCTCGATCAGCACCCCGCCAGGTAAACACCGCCGCCGGGCAAGCGCGACTGATTATTCCTGCTAGGCTGAGACCATCATGCGCGGGCTGCTTCTGCTTAGCCGCCGCGGCGAGGGCCGGTAACGGCCTGCTCCCTCGTCGCGGAGTTTCGCGTGACCGCTGGCCAGATCGCGGCCGACGTCTTCGGCCGGGTCCCCCGCCGCCTCGACGAGGAGCAGTTCCCCCATGACTTCCCAGCAGACGCACGCGTCTGACGTACCGAATCCCCGCGCCCAGTCTGTGGGTACCGGAGATATCCGGCAGCAGCCCAGCGGCATGCCGATCCACCGCTACCGCCCGTTCCAGCCGGTCGACCTGACCGACCGCACCTGGCCGGTCAACTCCATCACCCGGGCCCCGCGCTGGCTGTCCACCGACCTGCGCGACGGCAACCAGGCCCTGATCGACCCGATGAGCCCGGCCCGCAAGCGGATGATGTTCGACCTCCTGGTGCAGATGGGCTACAAGGAGATCGAGGTCGGGTTCCCCTCGGCCAGCCAGACCGACTTCGACTTCGTCCGTGACCTCATCGAGGGCGGCCGGATCCCCGAGGACGTGCAGATCTCCGTCCTGGTCCAGGCCCGCGACGACCTCATCGAGCGGACCATCGAGTCCCTGGTCGGCGCGCCGCGCGCCACCGTGCACCTGTACAACGCCTGCGCCCCGCTGTTCCGCCGGGTGGTCTTCGGCATGGACCGCGACCAGACCAAGGCGCTGGCCACCAACGGCACGGCCTCCGTGCTCCGGCACGCCGAGCGGCTGCTGCCCGGCACCGCCTTCGGCTACGAGTACTCGCCCGAGATCTTCATGGACACCGAGCTCGACTTCTCCATCGAGGTCTGCGAGGCCGTGTCCGACCTCTGGCAGCCCGAGGCCGGCCGGGAGATCATCTTCAACCTGCCGTGCACGGTCGAGCGGTCCACCCCCAACGTGTACGCCGACCAGATCGAGTGGATGAGCCGCCAGTTCACCCGGCGCGAGCACGTCTGCCTCTCGGTGCACACGCACAACGACCGCGGCACCGCGGTGGCCGACGCCGAGCTGGCCGTGATGGCCGGCGCCGACCGGGTCGAGGGCTGCCTGTTCGGCAACGGCGAGCGGACCGGCAACGTCTGCCTGGTCACCCTGGGCCTGAACCTGTTCAGCCAGGGCATCGACCCGATGATCGACTTCTCCGACATCGACGAGGTCCGGCGCACCGTCGAGTACTGCAACCAGCTGCCGGTCCACCCGCGCCACCCGTACGCCGGTGACCTGGTCTACACCGCGTTCTCCGGCTCGCACCAGGACGCGATCAAGAAGGGCTTCGAGGCCCTCGAGCGGGAAGCGAAGGACGCCGGCGTCCCGTTCGCGGATCACGCCTGGGCCGTGCCCTACCTGCCGATCGACCCGCACGACGTGGGCCGCTCCTACGAGGCCGTGATCCGGGTCAACTCCCAGTCCGGCAAGGGCGGCGTCGCCTACATCATGAAGGCCGAGCACCAGCTCGACCTGCCCCGGCGGCTGCAGATCGAGTTCTCCCGGGTCGTCCAGGTCGCCACCGATGACGAAGGCGGCGAGGTCACCGCGGCCGAGATGTGGGCCAAGTTCTCGGCCGAATACCTGGCTGACGGCCCGGTGGCGCTGCTCGGGCACCGCGCCTCGTCGGTAGTCGATTCCAAGCATGTGCTCACGGCCGAGGTGCGGGTGGACGGCGAGGCCCGCCAGGTCGAGGGCTCCGGCAACGGGCCGATCTCGGCCTTCTGCGACGCGCTCGGCGGGGTCGGGGTCAAGGTACGTGTCCTCGACTACACCGAGCACGCCCTGTCGGCCGGGTCGGACGCCCAAGCCGCCGCCTACGTCGAGTGCGACATCGACGGCCGCACCCTCTGGGGCGTGGGCGTGGACGCCGACACCACCGGCGCCTCGATGCGCGCGGTCCTGTCCGCGGTCAACCGCACCCGCTGACTAACGCCAGGACAGGCCTACCTGGGCCAGCAGCGCCTTGAGGGCGCTCGCGGCCCGGGTGAAGTCCTCTGGCCCGCTGAAGCCACCGAACCGCCCGGCCACCCCCAGGTGCGGTTCCAGCGAGACGAAGCCGGCGAACCCGGCTTCGGCCAGCGCGGCCAGAGTCAGACGCACCTGGCCGTCACCCATCCCCGCGGGTACCACCGCGCCGGTGGCGGCCAGGGCGTCCTTGACCTGCAGATACACCAGGTAGGGCGCGAGCAGGGGATAGGCCTCGGTGTGCGGCGCCACCCCGCACTGGACGAAGTTGGCCGCGTCGAACGTGGCCCGCAGGGCCGGCGACCCGACCGCGCTGATGATCTCCGCGCACCGGGCCGGGGTGTCCCCGTAGATCTCCTTCTCGTTCTCGTGGGCCAGGACCAGGCCGCGCTCCTCGGCGATCCCGGCGAGCGCGGCCATCCGGTCCAGCACCGGCCCGCGGAACTCCGCCGGCGGCTGGCCCGGCGGCAGGAAGAACGAGAACACCCGCACCAGCGAGGTGCCCAGCTCGCCCGCGATGTCGGCGACCCGGCGCAGCCGGTCCAGCTCCGGCGCCAGCGGCGCGTCCACCGCGATCTTCCCGATGGGGGAGCCGATGGCTGAGACCGCCACCCCGGCCCCGGCCAGGGCCCGCCGGATCCTGGCCACCTGCTGATCGTCGAGGTCGGTGACGGTGACCGACCAGGCGCTGCGCAGTTCCAGGTGACGGATGGACTGCTCGGCCAGCACCGCCAGCTGGGTGTCCAGGTCGGGCGAGATCTCGTCCGCGAACCCGCTCAGGATCACCGTCACCGGAGCCTCACCGGCCGCCCCTCGCGCCCCGACTGGTACACGGCACACACCAGCTCCAGCGTGGCCCGCGCATCGGCCAAGCTCACTGCGGGCTCCCGCCTCTCCTTGATAGCCGCCACCAGGTCAGCCACCTGCGCCGCATGCGACGCCACCGCCAGATCAGCCGCGTTTGCCGCCGCCGAGCCGCCCGGTTCTCCGACCCCTCCAGCCTCCGCCGTCCCACTGGCCCCGTCCTTCCCACCGGCCCCACCGCGGACCTCCCGGTAGACCAGCACCCCGTCCTCCACCACCGCCGACCCCTGCGTCCCGCTGATCTCCAGGCGCTGCGGGAAGCCGGGGACCACCGACGTGGTGGCCGTGATCGTGCCGACCGCGCCCGAGGTGAACCGCACCGTGGCCAGCGCGCAGTCCTCGGCCTCCATGTCGTGGGCCTGGGTCACGGTCACCGCGCTCACCTCGGCCACCGGGCCCAGGCACCAGCGCAGCAGGTCGGCGTAGTGGATGCCCTGGTTCATCAGGGCCCCGCCGTCCATGGCCCAGGTGCCGCGCCAGCCCGCGCTGTCGTAGTACTCCTGGCCCCGCCACCACTTGGTGCTGGCCTGGCCGAGCAGCAGCCGCCCGAGCGCGCCGTCATCGATCAGCCGCCGCAGCTCGATCAGCCCCGGGTCGAACCGGTGCTGAGAGATCACCGTGGCCGTGACCCCCGCCGCCGCGGCCGCCGCGATCAGCCGGTCGGCCGCGTCCAGGCTGACGTCAATCGGCTTCTCCACCACCAGGTGCTTGCCGGCCCGCGCCGCCCGTACCCCCACCTCGGCGTGCAATCCGCTGGGCACGCACACCGCCACCACGTCGACGTCGTCCCGGCCCACCAGGCCATCCAGGTCCGGCACGGCCACACACCCATGGCGGCCAGCGAAGGCTCCGGCCCGCCCCGGGTCCACGTCGGTCACCGCCACCAGCCGCGCGTCCGGCACCAGCGCGACCGCCGCGGCGTGAAACGCCCCGATCACCCCGGCCCCCACGACCCCGAACCCGTACTCGGTCATCCGTGTCCGCCCATTGGCCGCCTTTTCCGCCCACCCTACGGCGCGCATGTCCCGCGCTGTCGGTGCGATGCAGGACAATACATTTATGCAGCTGTACCGGGACGATGGGGTCGTGCTGCGCACGCAGAAGCTCGGCGAGGCGGATCACATCGTCACCGTGCTGGCCCGCAAGACGGGCAAGGTGCGCGCCGTGGCCAAGGGCGTGCGGCGGACCAAGTCCCGGTTCGGGGGCCGGCTGGAGCCGTTCACCCACGTCGACCTGCTGCTGTACCAGGGCCGTTCGCTGGACGTGATCACCCAGGCCGAGGTGATCCGTTCCTACGGTGCCCCGCTGACCTCGGACTACCCGAAGTACACCGCCGGGGTGGCCATGCTGGAGACCGCCGAGCGGTTCACCCCGGAGGAGAAGGAGCCCACCCTCCGGCAGTTCCTGCTGCTCATCGGCGGCCTGCGGGCGCTGGGGGAGGGCGACCACGAGGCCCGGCTGGTGCTCGACGCCTACCTGCTGCGCTCGCTGGCCGTGGCGGGCTACGCGCCCGTCCTGGACGAGTGTGCCCGCTGTGCCCGCAAGGACCGGCTGGCCGCGTTCGCCATCGCCGTCGGAGGCATGGTGTGCTCCAACTGCCGCCCGCCCGGGGCGGCCGCGCCCGGCCCGTCCACGGTCCGGCTGATGGCGGCCCTGCTCCGGGGCGAATGGGACACAGCGGATCGAAGTGAACGACGGCAACAGGTAGAGTGCAGTGGCTTGGTGGCCGCCTACCTGCAGTGGCACCTGGAGCACTCCATCCGTTCGCTGCGTCACGTGGAGCGTGTGTGACCGTCCGGCCGCCCGATCCCCATCCGAGTGGTGTCCGCCCGCCGGCTATCCCGCGAGACCTGATCCCGCGGCACGTGGCCATCGTCATGGACGGCGACGGCCGCTGGGCCAAGCAGCGCGGCCTGCCCCGCACCGAGGGCCACAAGGTGGGCGAGTCGTCGCTGCTCGACGTGATCATGGGCGCGATCGAGCTGGGCATCCCGTACCTGTCTGCGTACGCGTTCTCGACCGAGAACTGGCGCCGCTCGCCGGACGAGGTGCGCTTCCTGATGGGGTTCAACCGGGACGTCATCCACCGGCGCCGTGACCTGCTCAACGAGATGGGCGTCCGGATCCGCTGGGCGGGCCGCCGGCGGCGGCTGTGGCGCAGCGTGATCTCCGAGCTGGAGGAAGCGGAGCGGATGTCCGCCGGCAACTCCGTGCTCACGCTGCAGTTCTGCGTGAACTACGGCGGCCGGGCCGAGATCGCCGACGCGGCCGCCGCGATCGCTGCCGATGTGGCCGCGGGCAAGCTCCGCCCGGACAAGGTGAACGAAAAAGTGCTCGCCCGCTATCTTTATGAGCCAGACATTCCCGATGTTGACCTTTTTGTGCGTTCATCGGGCGAGCATCGCACCTCGAATTTCCTTATCTGGCAGGCGCATTATGCCGAGCTTGTCTTTCTCGACACGCTCTGGCCCGATTTCGACCGCCGCAATCTGTGGGAAGCATGCGAAATCTACGCCAGCCGTGACCGACGGTATGGCGGCGCAATTCCAAATCAGGCAGCCGGCGGGACCCCGGTCAGCGCTAGCTGAACCAGGCCCGCCGAAGCGTGCCGTCTGACCCTTGGTACGAGCTGAAGGCAACCGCCCAGCGTCGGCAAAATCAGACACTCTACCTGGTCCGATGTCCTGGGCCGGTGAATTACAAACGTGTTGTTTGAAGCATTTTCAGCACCCCTAAAAGCATTTTATTAATAATGTGTTGCCCGGATTTGGGTGGTTACATTATTTCTGCCTTGTGACATCTCGGGGTAGCCACGCCAAGGATCGGCGGCTGCGCCAGGCAATGTCCTGGTTTATACATATCAGGCGCCGCCGGGGACGGAAATCACCGGGGGTAATCGGAGAGTGGCGGGGGAACAACGGCAAGTGGCGTCGCCGTAATTACACGACGGGGGTACTGGTCAGCCGGACGCCAGCGGCCAGTTATTTCTTCAGCAGTGGGGGGTGTTGATGCGTCGCACAGCAGTGGCCGTCATAAGCATCGGGTGCGCGATGGGTGCGTTTGCCGCCGGGGGCCTGAGCCCGGCCAGCGCGAGTGCGGCCAGCCGCGGCCTGGTCAGCAATCACGTATCCAAGGCAGGCTCGTCGGCCACCAAGACGAAGAGCAAACAAGCCAGCTCCAGCTCGGCATCGACCGCTGGCACGCAGGCGATGCAGACGGTGGAGTACGACGGGTACTCGGTCACCGTCCCGTCGAGCTGGCGAACCTTCCATCTCGATACCGATCCAGGTCAGTGTGTCAGGTACGACATCAATGCCGTCTACCTCGGCAGTCCCGGCGCCAACCAGAACTGTCCTTCGAATCTTATGGGCCGAGCGCAGACGATCACCATCACTCCGGCCGGCGTGTCGAAATCCGGTTCGGGCAGCGCGGGCACGCAGAGCGCGGCGGCCCAGGGCGGTCTGGTCCAGTCGCCGCCGCCGAGCGTGGCCGGCCGCCGGATCGCGGCCCGGGCCCAGGCGCTCAACCAGCTCAACCAGTACAGCCAGGCCTCTGAGCTGCGGGGCACGGTCCCGGGGGCCAACCTGTCGGTGACCGCGACCTACGGCTCGGACGCCAGCGCGGTGACCGGGTACGTGCGCGACATTCACCGGGCCCAGTCCGGCCCGTGGGCCAGCTCGTCCCGGACCACCACGACCACTCGGTCGGCCACCACCGCTGCGCCGGGCACCAGCAGCCCGGTCAGCACCACCAGCCCCACGAACGTCTTCGACTTCGGGGGCTCGACCGGTTCCACGAGCACCACCAGCCCGCCCGGCAGTCCGAGCGTCTCCAGCACTACCAAGACCACGACCAAGGCGCCCACCGCGACCGCCACCAAGGCGCCCACCGCAGCTTCGACCAAGGCGCCCACCGTGACCACGACGCCGGCCAGCACCCTGACCGGCACGGTCAAGGCCACGATTCCGGCCAAACCACTGGCCGGATTCGACACCTGCACCGCGCCGTCGCTGAACGCGATGAAGGCCTGGAAGGCCAAGTACTCGGCCATCGGGGTGTACATCGGCGGCCAGAACATGGCCTGCGACTACGGCAACCTGTCCGCTGCCTGGGTCAAGTCCGTGCACGCCCTGGGCTGGTCCCTGATGCCGCTCTACGTCGGGCTGCAGGCGCCGTGCAACTCCTTCCAGAAGATCAGCACCAAGACCCCGGCCACCCAGGGCGCGCAGGCCGCCGACACCGCCATCGGCGACGCGGCCAGCTTCGGCCTGGGCAAGGGGTCGCCCATCTACTTCGACATGGAGTCCTACAACAACGCCAACGCCAGCTGTAAGTCCACGGTGCTCCAGTTCCTCGACGCCTGGACCAAGGAGATCCATGCCAAGGGCTACGTCTCCGGTGTGTACTCCAGCGCCTCCACCGGCATCACCGACCTGGCCACCACGACCACCGTCAGCGGGCACGCGCTCAACCAGCCGGACGCCCTGTGGTTCGCGCTGTGGGACAAGAAGAACAACCTGACCGGCACGCCTTATCTGGCCTCGGCCAAGTGGGCCGCGGACCGGGTGAAGCAGTACCAGGGCAACCAGAACGTCAAGGTCGGCTCGTACACCCTCAACATCGACGCCGACTGGGTCGGCGGGGCCGTGTCCGGACCCTGATCCCGCCGCCTGAACTGGCCAGGGGAAGGGCTGGTTCTGGTTCGCTAAGCAGGCGCGGTGGCCCTAAGCTAAGGGCCACCGCGCCTTCTTGCATGGTGTATGCCGTGCCTGCGCGTGTGGCCGGGACGCCCCGTCAGGGTGCTGCACCCGTGCGAACAAACGACACCGACCGCCAGCCGGATGGAGACCTTTGATGGCAGCACGCAGTGACCGTATGGATACAATCGTCAGCCTCTCCAAGCGACGGGGGTTCGTCTACCCGTCCAGTGAGATCTACGGCGGTCTGCGGGCATCCTGGGACTACGGTCCGCTCGGCGTCGAGCTGAAGAACAACATCAAGCGCCAGTGGTGGCGGTCGATGGTGCAGGAGCGCGACGACATCGTCGGCCTGGACTCGAGCGTCATCCTGGCCCGCGAGGTGTGGGAGGCCAGTGGCCACGTCACCGAGTTCGTGGACCCGCTGGTCGAGTGCATGTCCTGCCACAAGCGGTTCCGCGCCGACCACCTGACCGAGGCCTACGAGGAGAAGCACAGTCACGCCCCCGAGCACGGCCTGGCCGACGTGACCTGCCCCAACTGCGGCAACAAGGGCACGTTCACCGAGCCCCGGATGTTCAGCGGCCTGCTGCGCACCTACCTCGGTCCGGTCGAAGACGAGTCCGGCCTGGCCTACCTGCGGCCCGAGACCGCCCAGGGCATCTTCATCAACTACAAGAACGTGCTGCAGAGCTCGCGCAAGAAGCTGCCGTTCGGCATCGGCCAGATCGGCAAGTCGTTCCGCAACGAGATCACGCCGGGCAACTTCATCTTCCGCACCCGCGAGTTCGAGCAGGCCGAGATGGAGTTCTTCGTCCGCCCCGGCACCGACGAGGAGTGGCACCAGACCTGGATCGACACCCGCTTCGGCTGGTACGTCGACCTCGGCATCCGCAAGGAGAACCTGCGGCTGTTCGAGCACCCGCAGGAGAAGCTGGCCCACTACTCCAAGCGCACCGTGGACGTGGAGTACCGGTTCGGGTTCACCGGCAGCGAGTGGGGCGAGCTCGAGGGCATCGCCAACCGCACCGACTACGACCTGAGCACCCACGGCAAGGCGTCCGGCACCGACCTGTCCTACCTGGACCAGGAGTCCGGCGAGCGGTTCGTGCCGTACGTGATCGAGCCCGCGGCCGGTATCGACCGGGCCGCGCTGGTGTTCATGCTGGACGCCTACACCGAGGACGAGGCCCCGAATGCCAAGGGCGAGCTGGAGAAGCGCACCGTGATGCGGTTCGACCCCCGGATCGCCCCGGTCAAGGTGGCCGTGCTGCCGCTGTCCCGCAACGCCGACCTGTCGCCCAAGGCCCGCGACTTGGCCGCGACGCTGCGCAAGCGCTGGAACACCGACTTCGACGACGCCAGCGCCATCGGCCGCCGGTACCGGCGCCAGGACGAGATCGGCACCCCGTACTGCGTCACGGTCGACTTCGACACCCTGGAGGACCAGGCCGTGACCGTGCGGGAGCGCGACTCGATGCGCCAGGAGCGGATCGCCATCGGCCAGCTCCCCACCTACCTGGGCGAGCGCCTGCCGGTCTGCTGACCGGGCGGCCGGGGCCTGGCGTCAGTCCAGATGCTCGCCCGCCAGCGCCTCCAGCACCAGTTCCACCACGTCACCGGGGGCGGTCTCGGCCAGCGCGGCCGGGTCCGCCCGCGGGGCGCACCGGTAGACCTCGGCCGCGGCCAGATGGAAGCCGTCCGGCAGCCCGGCGTCGGCCATGGCCAGCGCTATCTCGTTCATCTCCGGGTCCCACCGCCAGCCCTTGGCCGCGGCCGACTGGGCCGCCGCCTCGACGCGGGCGGACAACTGGGGCTGGGAAGCCCCCCACTCGGCCAGCAGCGTGCCCTCGACTCGTTGCGTGCGGGCCAGCGCCCGGGCGGCCAGCATCAGCGCGGCTGACCCCTTGGTCCAGGCGGCGTAGGCCATCTTGACCGCCGACGCGGCGCCCACCTCGCCGTCCACCGAGGCAGGTGGTCACCGGCGTCCCCGCGAACAGCGCCGCCACCGTCTCCGACCCCGCCCCGGCCAGGTACAGCCGGGGGCCATGGTTCGCCCCTGGCTGCGGCGGCGGGCCGATGATGCCGCCGTCCACGAACGTGGCGCCCGCCTGGGTCACCGTGGCCGCCACCGCCCGGACCGTACGCGGCGCGATCGCGTTGGCGTCCATGAACAGGCCGCTGAACCCGCCCTTGGCCACGTCCGCGGCCACCGCCTGGGCCGCCTGGGGCGGGCAGACCGACAGCACTACCTCAGCCCGGCCGAGCAGCGCACCCAGCGAGCCGGCGTCGGTCAGGCCGGCCGCCTCGGCCCGCTGGGCCGTGGCCGGGCTGCGGCTTTCGGAAACCCACAGCACGGTGTGACCCTGTTCGGTCAGACCGCGCCCGACGGCCGCGCCCATCTCACCCGGGTGCAGCAACCCGATCGTCTGTCCGGTCATGGCGCAACCTCCGCAAGTACGTACTGGGGCGCAAGACTTCTATGTTGCCTACCGTGCCACGGCGGACTAGACCACTTCCGCCCGGGGGCCTGCAGTGCAGTCCCATGCCAGCGCTCGGACCGGTAGAGTCCGAGGGAAATAAGGATGAAGAAATTACCGGCGCATGAGGAGCGTTCAGTGCCGAAGCTCGTTTACGACTTCACCGAAGGCAACAGAAACCAGAAGGACCTGCTGGGTGGAAAAGGTGCCAACCTGGCCGAGATGACCAACCTGGGGCTGCCGGTCCCGCCCGGGTTCATCATCTCCACCGAAGCCTGCCGCGCGTACCTCAAGGACGGCGACGTCCCGGCCAGCCTGGCAGCCGAGGTCACCGAGCACCTGACCCAGCTCGAGGCGTCTATCGGCCGCAAGCTGGGCGACCCGTCGGACCCGCTGCTGGTCAGCGTGCGGTCCGGGGCGAAGTTCTCCATGCCCGGCATGATGGAGACGGTGCTGAACATCGGCCTGTCCGATGAGTCGGTGCAGGGCCTGGCCAAGCAGGCCGGCAACGAGCGGTTTGCCTGGGACTCCTACCGTCGGCTGATCCAGATGTTCGGCAAGACCGTGCTGGACATCGAGGGTGAGGCGTTCGAGGACGCCATCGATGAGGCCAAGAAGACCAAGGGCGTCAAGAACGACCTCGACCTGGACGCCGGCGACCTGCAAAAGATCGTCGCCGCGTTCAAGGAGACCGTCCGCCAGCACACCGGCCATGACTTCCCGCAGGACCCGCGGGAGCAGCTGGACCTGGCCGTCAAGGCCGTGTTCAACTCCTGGAACGCCGACCGCGCGATCCTGTACCGGCGCCAGGAGCGCATCCCCACCGACCTGGGCACTGCGGTCAACGTGGTGGCGATGGTGTTCGGCAACCTGGGCTCGGACTCCGGCACCGGCGTGGCCTTCACCCGCGACCCCGGCACCGGCCAGCAGGGTGTCTACGGCGACTACCTGCAGAACGCCCAGGGCGAAGACGTGGTGGCCGGCATCCGCAACACGGTCCCGCTGCAGGACCTGGAGCGGATCGACAAGGCCTCCTACGACCAGCTGATGGACATCATGTCCACGCTGGAGAACCACTACCGCGACCTGTGTGACATCGAGTTCACCATCGAGCGCGGCAAGCTGTGGATGCTGCAGACCCGGGTGGGCAAGCGCACGGCCGCGGCCGCGTTCCGGATCGCCATCCAGCTGGTCGACCAGGGCCTGATCGACATGGACGAGGCCCTCAACCGGGTCACCGGCGAGGAGCTGGCCCGGCTGATGTTCCCGCGCTTCGACGCCGGTACCGACGTCAAGCAGATCGCCAAGGGCATCAGCGCGTCCCCGGGTGCCGCCGTGGGCAAGGTGGTCTTCACCTCCGACCGCGCCGTCGAGCTGGCTGGCCAGGGTGAGAAGGTCATCCTGGTCCGCCGCGAGACCAACCCCGACGACCTGCAGGGCATGATCTCGGCCCAGGGCATCCTGACCAGCCGGGGTGGCAAGACCAGCCACGCCGCGGTGGTGGCCCGTGGCATGGGCAAGACCTGTGTCTGTGGCGCCGACGAGCTCGAGGTCGACACCCGTGGCAAGAAGTTCACCCTGGCCGACGGCACGGTCGTCAGTGAGGGTGACGTGATCTCCATCGACGGCTCCTCCGGCGCCGTCTACCTCGGCGAGGTGGCCGTGGTTCCGTCGCCGGTGGTGCAGTACTTCGAGGGCGGTCTGGCCCCGGAGTCCGACGAACTGGTCGCGGCGGTGCACGCGATCATGACCCGGGCCGATGAGAAGCGCCGCCTCGGCGTCCGGGCCAACGCCGACACCGGTGAGGACTGCGCCCGGGCCCGGCGGTTCGGCGCGGCCGGCGTCGGCCTGACCCGGACCGAGCACATGTTCCTGGGCGAGCGCCGGCAGCTGGTCGAGCGGCTGATCCTGGCCGAGAACGAGGACCAGCAGCAGGCCGCGCTGGACGCCCTGGAGCCGCTGCAGCGCGGTGACTTCATCGAGATCTTCGAGGCCATGGACGGGCTGCCGGTGACCATCCGGCTGATCGACCCGCCGCTGCACGAGTTCCTGCCCGACCTGACCGACCTGTCGGTCAAGATCGCGCTGGCCGGCGATGACGCCACCGAGCAGGACCACAAGCTGCTCGACGCGGTGCGCCGCCTGCACGAGCAGAACCCGATGCTGGGCCTGCGCGGTGTCCGGCTCAGCCTGGTCATCCCCGGCCTGCTGGACATGCAGGTCCGGGCCATCGCCGAAGCCGCGGCCGAGCGGGCCAAGGCCGGTGGCAGCCCGCACCCGGAGATCATGATCCCGCTGGTCGGCGCGGTGCAGGAGCTGGAGATCGCCCGGGAGCGGACGGAGAAGGTACTGGCCCAGGTGGCCGAGGCCACCGGGACCGACGTGCACACGCTGATCGGCACCATGATCGAGGTCCCGCGGGCGGCGCTGACCGCCGGGGAGATCGCCGAGCCGGCTCAGTTCTTCTCCTTCGGCACGAACGACCTGACCCAGATGACCTGGGGCTTCTCCCGGGACGACGTCGAGGGCGCGTTCTTCAGCCGCTACATCGACCTCGGCATCTTCGGTGTCTCGCCGTTCGAGACGATCGACCGGGACGGCGTCGGCCGGCTGGTCGCCATCGCCGTTGAGGAGGGGCGGGCCCAGCGCCCGGACCTCAAGCTCGGCGTCTGCGGCGAGCACGGCGGCGACCCGGAGTCGGTGCACTTCTTCCACGAGGTGGGCCTGGACTACGTGTCCTGCTCGCCGTTCCGGGTGCCCGTCGCCCGGCTGGAGGCGGGCCGCGCCGCGGTCGAGACCGAGCGCAGCGACAGCCGGTGAGTTGACCGACAGCAGTTACGACGCGCACGCCCGGGCCCGCTGGGTGGCTGAGCCACCCAAAAGGTCCGGGCGGAGCGCGTTCGAGCGGGACCGGGCCCGGGTCCTGCACAGTGCTTCGCTGCGCCGTCTGGCGGCCAAGACGCAGGTGGTGGAAGTGGGCCGGAACGACTTTCCGCGTACCCGGCTGACCCACACCCTCGAAGTGGCGCAGATCGGCCGGGGCATCGCGGGCAGTATCGGGGCCGACCCCGACCTGGTCGAGACGGCCTGCCTGGCCCACGACATCGGCCACCCGCCGTTCGGCCACAACGGTGAAATGGCCCTGGCCGACCTGGCCGTCGGCTGCGGCGGTTTCGAGGGCAACGCCCAGACGCTGCGCCTGCTGACCCGGCTGGAGACCAAGGTCCCCGGCGCGGGCCTCAACCTCACCCGCGCGTCCCTGGACGCGACGCTGAAGTACCCGTGGCCCGAGCCACCCGGCGGCGGTAAGTACAACTACTACGCCGACGACACCCCGGTCTTCTCCTGGATCCGCGAGGGCGCCCCGGGTCGCCGCCGCTGCCTCGAAGCCCAGATCATGGACTGGGCCGACGACGTGGCCTATTCGGTGCACGACCTGGAAGATGGCCTGAACGCCGGGCTGGTCACGTTCGCCCAGCTGCACGACCCGGCCGAACGCGCCGTGGTGGCCGAGGTCGCCCAGCAGTGGTACATCGACCCGTCCGACGCCTCCCTGGCCGAACTGACCGCCGTGTTCGACGACCTGATGACCCTGGACTGCTGGCCCAAGACCTTCGACGGCGGCCCCGACGCCCTGGCCGCCCTGAAGAACCTGACCAGCGAACTGGTCGGCCGCTTCTGCGTCGCCGCCCAGGATTCCACCCAAGCCAGGTGCGCTGCGGGCTCCCTGCAGCGCTACGCCTGCGACCTCGAGGTCCCGCGCCGCCAGCGCCTGGAGTGCGCCCTCCTCAAAGCGGTCGCCGCCCACTACGTCATGACCCGTGCAGGCGCCGCCGCCCTCCAAGCCCGCGAGCGCGAACTAATCGCCGAGCTAGCCGCCACCATCCAAATCGGCGCCCCCCACACCCTGGACCCCCTCTTCCGCCCGGCCTGGCAGTCCGCGGAGTCCGACCCCGCCCGCCGCCGCGTCGTCATCGACCA
Organism: uncultured Actinomycetes bacterium; assembly: GCA_963833835.1. Lineage (GTDB taxonomy): Bacteria > Actinomycetota > Actinomycetes > Streptosporangiales > Streptosporangiaceae > Bog-532. Next base: position 75,109 of record CAWHZI010000015.1, on the reverse strand, counting down.
GGTCGCCTCCCTAACCGACACCTCCGCCCGAGCCTGGCACCACCGCCTAACCTCGTCCGATGTGGGAAGCGATCTCAGGGATATGCACTGAGAACGCTTCCGTGATCGGGTTATCCACAGGGGTGAAACCGGGCCTCGCGACAACACCGGGGCCGGGGCAGGCTGGGGCCATGCGGATGGAACTGCCCCGCGACTTCGTCGAGCGCCAGAGCGGAGTCATCGATCGTCGGCAGGCGGTTCGACTCGGGATGCCGCCGGACGTCATTGACGGTCTGCTCCGGACCGGGCGCTGGCAGCGCCTGGACCAGGGTGTCTACGCGACGTTCAGCGGGAAGCCGGATCGTGACGCCCGGCTGTGGGCGGTGGTGCTCCGTGCCGGGCCGGGCGCGATGCTGAGCCACTACACGGCGGCCGGACTGTATGGCCTCATCCAAGCCCCGGGGGAGCCGGTGCACGTCATCGTGCCCCGCAATCGTTGTCCCAGGCGAATCCCGGGCGTCATCATCCATCGGTGCGATCGGCCTGACCGTGCCCGGCATCCTGTCCTGCTGCCGCCGCGGACCAGGATCGAGGAGACCGTGCTCGATCTCGTCGCGGCAGCCGGGGCCGCCGACGACGCCTTCGGCTGGGTGTTCCGCGCCACTGGCCAAGGCCTCACCACGGCGGGACGGCTTCGCGCCGCGATGAGCAGGCACGAAAAGATGCGCTGGCGACGCGAGCTCACCGCTTGCCTGGACGACGCGGAGGCGGGCGTCCGCTCCAACCTCGAGCACCGCTACGTGCTGGCCGTGGAGCGCCCACACGGGTTGCCGCGAGCCGAGCGCCAGGCCCGGGTCGTCCGCGCCGGGCGGGTGGCCTACCTCGACAACCTCTACCGCCAATACCGGGCAGGCGTCGAGCTCGACGGGCGGGCCGCGCACCCGGTCGGCGAGCGCTGGCGCGACTACCGGCGTGACAACGCCGGCGCCACCGACGGCATCATCACCCTGCGCTACGGGTGGTCCGACGTCACCGGGCAGCCGTGCCAGGTGGCGGCCCAGGTTGCCGCGGTCCTCACCCAGCGAGGCTGGTCCGGCCCCGGGCGCCGGTGTGGCTCCGGCTGCGCGCTACCAAGGGACCGCGGACCGTAGTCAGTCACTTCCAGGCGAACACGGGTTGCTCGAAGTGGGCCACCCGGGTCGCCTGTCCGTGCAACCCGACCTGGCAGAACTGGTACACGATGGCCGCGGTCGGCGCGTGCAGCCAGCGGCCGAGCAGCGGCAACTGGATGACCGGGTGGTCCGACTCCGGGATACGCAGCAGCCGGGGCGGTACGTCGAAGTCGGCCAACGGGATGACATGGATCTGGGCCACCTCGGCCGCCGGGCCGGTCATGCCCAGGCTGACCGGGCCACCCCAGACGACGACCGGGGACATCACGTAGCCGGAGCGGGTGACGTAGTCATCCAGCAGGCCCAGCACCGCCTCGGGGCCGACCGAGACGCCGGTCTCCTCCCGCAGCTCGCGCCGGGCGGCGTCCTCGACGGTCTCGCCTGGGTCCCGGCGGCCGCCCGGAAGCGCCCACTGCCCGGCGTGGTTGCGCAGGGTGGCCGCCCGCCGGGTGATGAGCAGCGACAGCACGTCGTCGGCCTGCACCACGCACACCGCGACCGACGCGGGCTTCAGCCCGTCGGCCGGTGCTGCCACGCGCGCGAACGCCGCGATGTTGCCCGCGATGGCCTCCCGCCCGCCAGCCTCCCGCCCGCCAGCCTCCCGTCCGTCCGCCCCTGGCCCGTCCGTCCCCGGCCCGCCAGCCTCCCGCCCGTCAGCCCCGGTCACGAGGCTGCCCGGCCTTCGGCCCAGGACCCGAGGACAGCCGCTCGCACCCTGGCCGTGTCGCTCAGGTCGGGCAGCACCGCGTGCGCGCCCGCCGCGATCAGCTCCTGCTCGGTGAAGTTCCCGGTCGCCACGCCCACCGCCCGCGCCCCGGTGGCCAGCGCCGCCGCCACGTCCAGCGGAGTGTCACCCACCAGCACCGTCGCCTCACCTCCAAAATCAGCCCCACCCGAGCCCACCCCACCCGAGCCAGCCGCCGCGGCCGCCCGTTCCCGCGCCACCTGGACCAGCCCGGCCCGCACCTCATCCAGGTCGCCGTACGCGCCGATGGCCAGGTCCAGCGGGTCGCCCAGCCCGAGCGCCCCCAGCTTGACCTCGGCCAGCGGGCGGATGTTCCCGGTCAGCACCGACTGCCGAACCCCGAAAGCCCCGCCACCCCCGAAAGCCCCGCCACCCCCAGCCAGCGCGGCCAGCGCGGCCAGCGCCTCGGGCACCCCGGCCAGCACCCGCCCGCGGGCCCGGACCCGTTCACCGAACGCCGGTGCCCGCCGGGTCAGCTCCTCGATGAACGCGGGCACATACGTCCGCGGGCTGGCCACCCCGGCCAGGGTCAGGGTCTCCACGATGATGGCCCGGTCGGTGCGCCCGGCCATCGGGGCCACCCGCGGTGGTTCCCGGCCGAACAGCTCCGCGAACACCATCCCGTACAGGTGCGAGCTCAGCCCGCCGGCGTCGATGAGCGTGTGGTCGACATCCCACAGCACCAGCAGCTCGCCCATGCCCCCAGGCTACGGGGGCCGCACCATCGGCGGCGGTTCGCCCGTCACGGCCGCTGGTGTCCCCGGTGCCGGTTAAGCTCAGCCACGGGGCTTCTCAGTACAACCAGGCACAACCAGCACCAACCAGCACGAACAGGAGCGGAGGCGGGAGATGGCTGGCCGGATCCGCGACGAGGACATCGCGGCGGTCCGCGAGCGTTCGCCGATCGACGAGGTGATCGGCGAATACCTGCAGCTCCGCAGCGCGGGCGGCGACTCGCTGAAGGGCCTGTGCCCGTTCCACGACGAGAAGACCCCCTCCTTCAACGTCACCCCCGCACGCGGCCTCTATTACTGCTTCTCCTGCGGCGAGGGCGGCGACGTCATCCGCTTCGTGCAGCAGATCGACGGCCTCAGCTTCATCGAGGCGGTGGAACGGCTGGCCGGGCGGGCCGGTATCGACCTGCGCTACGAACAGGGTGGCTACGTCCCGGGCCAGGAACAGAGCCAGCGCCGGCGGTTGCTGGACGCGCACCGGATCGCGGCCGAGTTCTACGCCGCGCAGCTGGAGGGGCCCGCGGCCGCGCCCGGCCGGGCTTTCCTGGCCGAGCGGGGCTTCGAACGGGCCGACGCGCTGCGGTTCGGTGTCGGTTACGCCCCGAACGCGTGGGAAGAACTGACCCGGCACCTGCGCACCAAGGGCTTCTCCGACGAGGAGATCATCGCCGGGGGACTGGCCCGTGAGGGCCGGCGCGGGCCGGTGGACCGGTTCCGGGGGCGGCTGATGTGGCCGATCCGCGACCTGTCCGGCGACGTGATTGCCTTCGGCGCGCGCAAATTGGACCCGAACGACGACGGACCGAAATACCTTAATACCCCGGAAACTCCGCTCTTCCGGAAGAGCACCGTCCTCTACGGAGCTGACCTGGCCAAACGAGAGATCTCGCACCGGCGGCAGGCGGTCATCGTCGAGGGGTACACCGACGTGATGGCCTGTCACCTGGCCGGCGTCCCGACCGCGGTCGCCACCTGTGGCACCTCGTTCGGCGATGACCACATCAAGGTGCTGCGCCGGCTGGTGATGGACACCGATGGCGCGACGGGCGAGGTCATCTTCACCTTCGACGGCGACGCCGCCGGGCAGAAGGCGGCGCTGCGGGCGTTCGGCATGGAGGAGCGGTTCGTCACGCAGACCTTCGTCACCGTCCAGCCTGACGGTCTCGACCCCTGTGACCTGCGGCTCAAGCAGGGTGACGCGGCCGTGCGGGACCTGGTGGCCCGGCGCGTGCCGCTGTTCGAGTTCGCCATCCGCAACGCGATCGACAAGCACAACCTGGACACCGCCGAAGGGCAGCTCGCCGCGCTGGATGAGGCGGCGCCGATCGTGGCCCGGATCAAGGACTCCGGCCTGCGGACCCGGTACGCGGTCAACCTGGACCGCTGGCTCGGCCTGATGGACGAGCGGTTCGTGCTGGCCCGGGTGCGCGAGCACGGCGGGGGAGCGGCCGAGCAGCACCCCGGCCGCCGCGACAACAACCGGCGCGACAACAACCGCCGCGACGGCCACCGCGACAACGGGCCAAGGGACAACGGGCGACGGGACGGCCGTGACTCCGGGCACCCCGGCAACGGCCGCCCCGGCACCGCCACGATCAGCCACGATGCTCCCCGGAACGGCAACGGCCAGGGAGGTCAGGGCGGCCCGGGCGGCCAGGGCACGGCCGACACCAGCTACGACCCGTCCGACCCGGTGGTGCAGATCGAGCGGGAGGCACTGAAGCTGGCCGTGCAGCGGCCCGGGCTGTGCGGCCCGGAGTTCGACGCGCTCGGCCCGGAGGCGTTCACCGTGGGCGCGCACGCGGCGGTGTTCCGGCTGATCGCGGAGGCGGGCGGGACTCACCTGGCCGGGAACGTGCGCGAATGGGCCGCGCTGCTGCGCGAGAACGCCCCGAACGACCGCGCCCGGGCGTTCATGACCCGGCTGGCCGTGGAATCGCCCCAGCTCACTGGCGAGCCCGACGCGCGCTACGTGGACCAGGTGCTGGCCCGGGTGGGCGAGCTGGCCGTGAGCCGCGAGATCGCGGGGGTGAAGGGCAAGCTGCAGCGGATGAACCCGGTGCAGCAGCAGACCGAGTACAACCAGCTGTTCGGTGACCTGGTGGCGCTGGAGCAGCGGCGCAAGGCCCTGCTCGACCGCGCCGCCGGCCTGTAAGCCCCGCGCGCCGCCGGCCTGTAAGCCCCGCGCCACCGGCCTGTAACCTCCCGGCGCGTAACCGGCAGGTAGACCCGACGTGATCGACCGGGTCATGTTACGGACACCCAACGCCCGCCCAAACTACCGCCAAGGTGACAAAATTAGGCCCCCCGTAACCGGGGGTTCGTGCCGCACACTGGTCAGGTGAGCCTCAGCGTACTGACAAACGGCCCGTCACTGGCCGAACAGATGGCGCAACTCGTGGCGCAGGGGAGGGAACGGGGATCCCTGACCATGGCGGACGTCGCGTCCGCCCTCGACCGCCACGAACTCTCACCCGACGCACTGGGCGAGGTCGTCCGGATGCTGGGTGATGAAGGCATCGAACTCCTCGAAGCGCCGCAGGAAGAGGAGGTGGAGGAGCCACGCCGCGGGGGAGCTGCGGATCTTGGCCGGACCGCCGCCACCAGCGACCTGGTGCGCATCTATCTGCGGGAGATCGGCCGCGTGCCGCTGCTGACCGCGGAGGATGAGGTGGAGCTGGCCAAGTCGATCGAGGCGGGCCTGTTCGCGGACGAGAAGCTGCGCGGCAGCTTCCCGCCCGACGGCGCCGAAGCGGCTGACCTGCAGTTGCTGGTGGCCGAGGGCGACCGGGCCAAGCAGCGGCTGATCGAGGCCAACCTGCGCCTGGTCGTGTCGATCGCCAAGCGCTACATCGGCCGCGGGCTGGTTTTCCTGGACCTGATCCAGGAGGGCAACCTGGGGCTGATCCGGGCGGTGGAGAAGTTCGACTATACCCGGGGCTACAAGTTCTCCACCTACGCGACCTGGTGGATCCGGCAGGCCATCACCCGGGCCATCGCCGACCAGGCCCGGACCATCCGGGTGCCGGTGCACATGGTCGAGACGATCAACAAGCTGGCCCGCGTGCAGCGTCAGCTGCACCAGGACCTGGGCCGTGAGGCCACCCCGGATGAGATCGCTGCGGAGATGGGCATCGACCCGGAACGGGTCACCGACATCCAGCGGATCGCCCAGGAGCCGGTGTCGCTCCAGTCCCCGATCGGGGAGGAGGAGTCCGATCTGGGCGACTTCATCGAGGACGCCGACGCGGTGGTCCCGATCGAGGCGGCCGCGTTCATCATGCTGCAGGACCAGCTGGAGCGGGTGCTGGACGACCTGAGCTGCCGCGAGCAGCGCATCATCCAGCTGCGCTTCGGCCTGACCGACGGCCACCCCCGCACGCTGGAAGAAGTCGGCCGCGAGTTCGGGGTCACCCGCGAGCGCATCCGCCAGATCGAGTCCAAGACGCTGGCCAAGCTCCGCCACCCCAGCCGGGCCCAGATGCTGCGCGAGTACCTGGACTGACGATAGGCAATAGCACGCAACCGCCCCGGTGACCGCAGAGTCACCGGGGCGGAGTGTTTGCTGGGCGGGCCTAGCTGGCCGTACCCGGCGGCGGGTTGTACGTGTCCGGGGCCGGGACGCCGTAGTCCGATGACCCGTTGACGTGACCGCCGACCCCCGGGACCTTGTCCGGGTTCCCCCCTGCCTTGCTCACCGCGGCTGCGGCGAACCGGGGCAGCTTGTCCGCCGCCTTGTCCTTGGCTGTCTTGCTCAGCTCGGTCGCCTTCGCGCCGACCGTGCCGGTGGCCTTCTGCACGGCCGGGTTGCCGGCCACCTTCGAGCTCACGCCCTTGATCTGCTCGTAACGCTCCCGGCCGGCCGCGGCGCCGACGACGTACCCGGCGACGAAGCCAGCGAGAAACGTGAATTTGAACCCCATATGGCGCCTTCCTTAACCGTTTGCTCGTGCTCAGTTGAGTGCCCGTTCTCCGGCGCCGTATTCCTATACCCCGCCAGCTGGCAATCCATCCGGCCGTTACAGCGCCACTGCGCCCGGGCACCTTCTGGGTACGCTACTCTTAGGGACCGGTACGAGGGAGCGGCCACGCTGCGCCCTGGGTACCAGGCAATCCGGCGTAGCTCAGCTGGCAGAGCATCCGACTGTTAATCGGACGGTCGTTGGTTCGAATCCAACCGCCGGAGCAAGACAGGTTAAATCGACCGCCAGGACACCCCGAACCTTCATCTGGTTCGGGGTCGTTTTGTTTTAATCGGGCTATGAGCAGCCTGCCACCCGAACTACGGGACCTGATCGAGTCCGGCCCCATGGCTCATCTGAGCACGATCAACGCCGACGGAAGCCCCCAGGTGAGCGTCATCTGGGTCGGGCTGGACGGCGATGATCTCGTCAGTGGCCACATGAGCCGGTACGCCAAGCTGCGCAACATCGAGCGCGATCCCCGGGTCGTGCTGTCGTTCGACGCGCCCCGGGCTCCCGGGGTCTTCATGAACCCGTACGCCGTGCTGCGGGCCCGGGCCGCCGTCGAGCCCCGCGACGACACGTGGGACCTGCTCAACCGCCTGACCAAGGTCTACGTGACTGCGGACACCGAGTTTCCTGCCCCGCGCGGGCCCGGCTACACCGTGCGTTACTCAGTCGAGCGCGTCGGCGGCGTCGGCCCGTGGGCCCCGTCTTGATACTCAGGCTGGCCATCAGCATTTTTATTTAACAAACTCACCCCTGGCGAACGAACCCGGGTCATCTGGTCCTCTGCCCGCCTGGTGCGAACGTCCCCCAGAAATGGCTGTAGGCCGGGAGGGTGTCCCGGCCTGCGGCCATGAGCTGGTCGTGCGAAGTGGTGGGAGCGGCGGTCAGCCAGCCATCTGGTTGTTGCCGTGGACCAGGTAGTTGTCCAGGGCGGCCTGGGTGGCGGAGTTCATGGTGCCGGTCTGGGGCAGGCCGGCCTGGCGCTGCAGGTCCTGAATGGCGGCGGTGGTCTGCGGGCCCATCACGCCGTCAGCCGGGCCTTCGTAGTAGTTCAGCTGGCCGAGCTCCTGCTGCAGCTTCTTCACCGAGGCGGACGGGACGACGGCCGGGTGGGCCGGGGTGGTGGGCTGGGCCGGGTTGGCCGCGGGGGCCTGGGTGGCGGCGGAGCTGGCGGGCGCTGAGGTCGAAGTGGGCGCGGCCGGGGTGCTGGTGGTGGTGTGGCTGTGGGTGAGGCCGACGGCGGCCAGGGCGACGAGGGCGGCGGCGATGATCGTGCCGATGGCGATGGCGGCGATGCGGTAGCCCGACGGGCCCTGGTTGGCCGGGCGGGGGGCCTGGTGGCCAGTGCGGTGCCCGGTGTGCTGGGTGGCGGTGCGCTCGTCGTATTGGGTGCTCATGGCGGGGTCTCCGTGTTCTGCGGCTTGTTTCTTGCTGATAGATCCAGTTTCGATCTAGCCGGGAACAAAAACCCTGGGAAAACTCCCTAGTCGCCAGACCCTAGGGACCCAGCGGGCCTCAGGCGGATTCCATGCCGAACCGGGCCATCAGCGCGCGCTCCTGCTCGGTGGCCGGGGGCTGGCCGGACGCCCACAGCCGGTGCAGCTCCTCGAAGTAGCCGTCCATGGCCGGGGCGTGCAGCACCAGCAGCCGGGCCGGCTCGGGGCTGGCGTTGCCGAACGTGTGCGCCGCCCCGCGCGGGACGAGCAGGAAGTCGCCCGGCCCGCCGGTCAGGTCCTGGCCGTCCAGCGTGAAGCTGATCTGGCCGTCCAGCACGAAGAACGCCTCGGAGCAGTTGACGTGCCGGTGCGCGGGCGGGCGCCGGCCACCGGGCGGCAGCGTCCGCTCCATCAGCGAGAAGTCACCGCCGGTCTGGGCGGCCACCGCCTTGAACGCCATCACGCTGCCGCGCGCGGTGAGCTGGTGGCCCTCACCCGGGCCGACGACCCCCGGCCCCTCAGTCTGTCCGGTCATGGCTCAGGCGATCATGTCGAACGCGGCCAGCACCTTGGTCGGCCGCAGGCGGACCACCAGCTCGCCCGGCACCCCGTTGCGCTGGCCGAACTCGTCGGCCCGGTCCGGCCCCACGTACCGGGCCGCGATCGCGGCCGCGGTGCGCAGCAGCTCCTCGGGGTCGTTGGACAGCTCGGCGTTCCCCTGCACCTGGACGAACGCGTACGGCGGCTGCTCCAGGTCGACGCAGATCGTGGCCTGGCGCTCCCGGACCAGGAACTTGCCCTTGACCGTGTCCTGGCCGGTGTTGAAGATCAGGTCCCCGTCTTCCACGATGTACCAGATCGGCGCGACCAGGACCCGGCCCGCGGCGTTGGTGTAGGCGAGCTTGCCCGTGCGGGTGCCCTCGGTCAGGAACTTGTGGACCGCTGGATCGGTGACTGATGCCATGCCCCCACTTTAGGCAGGCCCGGAACGCGAACCGGGTGGGTCCCGCGTCTCCGCGGAAACCCACCCGGTCCTGGCCGCATCCACACGGCCGTCAGTCAGCCGATGGCGTCACCCACCGGTTTGCATCGGGTTGATCCCGGCCAGATCCTCGCGCTTGACGTTGATCATGAGCGCGGTGACGATCAGCGCGAGCACGGCGATCCCGGCCGACACGTAGTACCCATGGGAGAAACCGTAGGCCAGGGCGTGGTGGAGGATCTGCGTCGCATCGGTCGCCGCGTTGGCCTTGCTCACCGGGTGACCGGCGTGGGCCGCGGCGGCTGCCGCCACCTTGGCCTTGGCCGTGGCCGAGCCGAGGTTGCTGGCAAACGCGCTCCACGCCACCGTGCCCAGGATGGCCAGGCCGATCGCCCCGCCGACCTGCTGTCCGGTGTTGAGCAGGCTGGAGGCGACCCCAGTGTCCTCCTCGCGCACCTTGCTCAGCGCGAGCAGCGACAGCGGCACGAACATCAGGCCGAACCCGAACGCGGTGACCATCATGGCCCCGAGCAGGCCGCTGGCGTAGTCGCTGTGCTCGGTCACCTGGGACAGCCAGAACAGGCCGCCCGCCCCGAACACCGAGCCGACCAGCAGCAGCGGCTTGGCGCCGATCCGCGCCACCAGCTGGGACGCGAGGGCCGACGCCACCAGGATCATCGACACGAATGGCAGGTAGGCGATGCCTGAGCCCAGCGCGCTGTAACCCCACACTTCCTGGAGGAACAGGGTCAGGAAGAAGAACATGCCGAACATCGCGGTGCCCAGGCACAGCATGATGATGTAGGCGCCGGACCGGTTCCGGTTGCGCAGCACCCGGAACGGGAGCAGGGCGTGCTTGCTGCGGGATTCGATGAACACGAACGCGGCCAGCAGCACCACGGACGCGATCAGCGAGACGACGACCTTGGTGTCGCCCCAGTGGGACTGGCCGTTCTGGCTGGTGGCCGCGTTGGACAGGCCGTAGACCAGCGAGGTGATCCCCAGCGTGCCGGTGATCGCGCCGGGCAGGTCGAACTTGCCGTGGCGGCGCTCAGACTCGCCGAGCACCCGGGGCGCCGCGAACACGACGGCCAGGCCGATCGGCACGTTGACGAACAGCACCCAGCGCCAGGAGACGTACTGGGTCAGCAGGCCACCGGCAATCAGGCCGACCGCGCCGCCGGCCACGCTCATGGCCGCGTACACGCCCATGGCCCGGTTGCGTGCCCGCCCTTCCGGGAAGTTGACCGCGATCAGCGACAGGGCGGTCGGGGCCGCGAACGCGCCGCCGACACCCTGGACCACACGCGCCGTGAGCAGCCAGGCCTGGGTGGTGGCGAACCCTCCGGCCAGCGAGGCCAGCGAGAACAGCAGGACGCCGAAGATGAAGACGCGGCGGCGGCCGAGCAGGTCACCGGACCGGCCGCCGAGCAGCAGCAAGCCGCCGAACGCCAGCGTGTAGGCGTTGATGACCCATTCGAGGTTGGTGCCGGAAAAGTGCAGCGCGTTCTGGATGTGCGGTAGCGCCACGTTCACGATGGTCGCGTCGAGCACCACCATGAGCTGGGCGGTCGCGATCACGGCCAAGGCGAGGCCGAGGTGCTTCGGCCCGCGCGGCGCGCCATCCCGGGCGGCGTCCTCGACGCTGATCCGCGAGCTGGCTTGGTCGACGGTTCCGGTCGCGAGGCTCGCCGGGTCACCCGGCGCTGAGCCGGCCGGCGACGTATCGCGTGAGGTTGCGGACAAAGTTTCTTCTCCCTTTGAAGACGTGAGTCTCGCTCAAGGGCGCAGTTCATCTAGGCCACGGCTTACGAGCCGTCACCCGGGTGTATGCGAAGCGAAATCCCCGATTTATAGACGCTGTGGCTTATTCAGACGTGACACTGCCCCGTGTCGTGGCGGGCTCGCCAACGGTGGCGGGCTCCGTCTCTTCCAGGTGCGCCTGGTCATCCGGCTCGGTCGCGGCGGCCAGTTTCTGCAGGATCGCCAGCAGGCACTCCCGCTCCCGCAGGTCGAGGGCGCTCGCCCACGGCATCCGGGTCGCGAGTTCGGTCTCCAGCCGATCCCGCAGTGAGACACCCTCGCCGGTCAGGCGCATCATCTTGCTGCGCCGGTCCTGTTCGGACGTCTCCCGCCGCGCCAGACCACGCTTCTCAAGGCCGTTGGCCACCATGGTCACGAACGAGGGATCGCAGTGCATCCGCTGTCCCAGTTCCTTCATGGTCATCGGTTCCTCGAGCTTGTGCAGCCCCGCGAGGTCGGTCATGGACAGCCCGTGCCGCGCAGCGAGCGCTTGGCCGAGCGTCGCAGCTCGCTTCACGAGCTGGGCCAGGGCGTCCATGATGCAGATGTTCAGCTCGCCGTCGAGCTTGTCCTCGCGTGACCGATCCGGCACGCACCCACCTCCTGATCCGCAGCCTGCCACGAGGGTCTGACATTCCCGGGTGTCCCTCGCGTACTACCCGCGGTCCAGCGTACTTCTTTGAGCCACTCAACTGTTGAGTGACTCAAACATAATCAAGATCGTGTCCGGAACGCAAGTTATTTATCGTTCCGCTCGCCCTCGAATCCCGGTTACACCAACCAAAGGGCCCGCTATGACGTCTAACCCGGTGACATACGGCGATGTTCCAGGCCGTGCGATGTTCTAGGCCCAGTACACGGCCGACTGGCCTGGCGGCACCTCGGCCGCCTGTTCCGCTTCCCCGAGGCCGTCAGCCCGCCGCGCTCGACGCGGCCCAGATGTTGATCCCGCTGTCCACCGCGTGCCGGTCGATCTCGGCCAGCTCCTCCTCGCTGAACGTGGTGTTCTGGGCCGCGGCCAGGTTCTCCTCCAGCTGCCGGACGCTGCTCGCCCCGATCAGCGCCGACGTGATCCGCGGATCCCGCAGGGCCCAGGACAGGGCCAGCTGGGCCAGGCTCTGCCCGCGCCGCTCCGCCACCTGGGACAGGGCCCGGATGTGCTCCAGGGTCTGCTCGGTCAGCTGGTCAGAAGACAGTGACCCGTTCTGGGTCGCCCGCGAGCCCTCCGGCACCCCGTTCAGGTACTTCCCGGTCAGCAGGCCCTGGGCCAGCGGCGAGAACGCGATGCACCCGATACCCTCGCGGGCCAGCACGTCGAGCAGGCCCTCCTCGATCCACCGGTTCAGCATCGAGTAGGACGGCTGATGGATGAGCAGCGGGGTGCCCAGCTCCCGCATGATGGCCGCCGCCTGCGCGGTTCGTTCGGCCGAATAGGAAGAGATGCCCGCGTACAGAGCCCGGCCCGACTGGACCGCCGTGTGCAGGGCGCCCATCGTCTCCTCCAGCGGCGTGTCCGGGTCGGCCCGGTGGCTGTAGAAGATGTCCACGTACTCCAGGCCCATCCGGCCCAGGGACTGGTCCAGGCTGGCCAGCAGGTACTTGCGCGAGCCGCGGTCGCCGTACGGGCCCGGCCACATGTCGTAGCCGGCCTTGGTCGACAGGATCAGCTCGTCCCGGTACGGCCGGAAATCCTCCCGCAGCAGCCGCCCGAAGTTGAGCTCGGCGCTCCCGTACGGAGGCCCGTAGTTGTTGGCCAGGTCAAAGTGGGTCACGCCCAGGTCGAACGCCCGCCGCAGGATGGCCCGCTGCACGTCCAACCGGCGGTCGTCCCCGAAGTTCTGCCACAGTCCCAGCGAGATCTCCGGCAGTTCGATGCCGCTGCGCCCGCAGCGGCGGTAGGGCATCTTCTTCTGGTACCGGTCATCGGCGGCGAGGTAGGTCATGATCGGAGTCTCCCACTGGCCGTGCCACCCTGCCGGGTCCGGCCCCGGCGCCGGGGGCGTAACCTACCGGGCGGCACCCGATCAAGACGGGCAGATCATCCAGCGGAGGGATCGCGCATGTACGACGCCATCATGGCCGAAACCATCAACATTCCCGGGCACGACGGAGAGCTCATCGAGGCGTACTACGCCCGCCCGCTGGGACCAGGCCCGTTCGGCAGCGTCGTGGTGATCCACCACATGCCCGGGTACGATCCGCAGACCAAGGAGATCACCCGCACCTTCGCGGTCAACGGCTACAACGCGATCTGCCCGAACCTCTACACCCGCGAGGCCCCCGGAGCCAGCCCCGACGACGCCGCCGCCGCGGCCCGCGCCCAGGGTGGCGTCCCGGACGAGCGCCTGGTCGGCGACGTGGGCGGTGCGGCCAAGTTCCTCCGCGCGCTGGAGAACTCCAACGGCAAGGTCGGCACGATCGGTTACTGCTCGGGCGGCCGCCAGTCGTTCCTGGCCGCGGTCAGCCTGCCCATCGACGCTGCCGTGGATTGCTACGGCGCGTTCGTGGTCGGCAACCCGCCCGAAGGCATGCCGCTCAAGGTCGGCCCGATCGTGGACAAGACCCCGAGCCTGGCTTGCCCGCTGCTCGGCCTGTTCGGCGCGGATGACTCCCACCCGTCGCCGGAGCAGGTCGGCGAGCTGGAGCAGGCGCTCAAGGCCGCGGGCAAGACGTATGAGTTCCACACCTACGAGGGTGCCGGCCATGCGTTCTTCTCGGTCAACCGCCCGTCTTACCGGGTGGAGGCGGCCAACGACGGCTGGCAGCGCATCTGGGACTTCTACGGCCAGTACCTGAGCGCCTGAGGACGGGAGCCTTTTATGTGCACGTACCAGACCGAGCAGATCAAGGTCAGCGGCAGCGGCAAGGGTGCGGACGGCTGGTTCGGCGTCACCGACGCCAGCGTCTACTACGACCACCCGGTGCACGCCCCGGCCGAGCACAGCCTGAACATCGACTTTCTCAACCCGGGCCAGGGCCCGTCGGCCCGGGTGGCAGTCGAGCTCACCGCCGAATCGGCCCGGGCGCTGGCCAAGGCGATCGAGGACGCGCTGGCGTCGGTCCCGCCCGGGCTGCTGACCTGAACGACCCGGATTGTCAGTACCCCGTGGCACCATCTCCTACATGAGCAAGAGGGATAGGCGCGGGGCGGTCCGGGGCCGGCCATGAAGTTCCAGGTTGAGCGGGATGTGCTGGCCGAAGCGGTCGGTTGGTCGGTCCGCGCCCTCCCGGCCCGGCCGGTCATCCCGGTGCTGGCCGGGCTGCTGCTGCAGGCCGCCGACGGGCTCACGCTGTCCTGCTTCGACTACGAGGTTTCCGCACGGGCCGAAGTCGACGCCGACGTGGCCGAGCCGGGTACGGTGCTGGTTCCCGGCCGGCTGCTGGCCGAGATCACCCGCAGCCTGCCCAGCCTCCCGGTCGAGTTCGCCGACGACCCTGACGGCGTCAGCCTGACCTGTGGCAGCGCCTCGTTCACACTGGTCACGCTGCCGGTCGAGGAGTACCCCGACCTGCCCGTGCTGTCCCTGACCGCCGGGACCGTGGACGGCGGGGACCTGGCCGCCGCCGTCGGCCAGGTCGCCCCGGCCGCCAGCCGTGACGACACGCTGCCCCTGCTCACCGGGGTCAACCTCGAAGTGCAGGGCGAGACGATGACGCTCGCCGCCACCGACCGGTACCGCCTGGCCGTGCGGGACCTGCCCTGGACCCCGGGCCGGCCGGACGTCAGCGGCAGCTACCTCGTCCCGGCCCGGACCCTGGTCGACGCGGCCCGGACCATGGGCCCCGGCGTCCCGGTCACGGTCTGGCTGCGCTCCGACCGCGACCGGGACACCGAGCTGGCCCGCGAGTACGGCAACACGGGGTCGGCCGACCCGGGCCCTGGCGGGTCGCCGGCGTCCCGCGCCGCCGACGCCATGATCGGGTTCGAGTCCGCCGGGCGCCGGGTGACCACCCGCCTGATCGCGGGGGAGTACATCAAGTACCGCTCCCGGTTCCCGGCTGAGTTCGCCTGCCGGGCCGAGATGCCCGCTGCCCCGTTCATCGAGGCGGTCCGCCGGGTCTCGCTGGTGGCCGAGCGCGGCAGCGCGGTCCGGCTGACCTTCGGCGGCGGTGAGGTCACGGTCGAGGCCGAGACCCAGGGCCGGGCCCGTGCCCGCGAGATCGTCCGCGCCGACTTCCACGGCGTCGAGCCGGGCATCGCGTTCAGCCCGCACTTCCTGCTCGACGGCATCGTCGCGGCCGGCGTCAGTGCCATCGCCCCCGGTCCCGCCGCTGCGGCCGGCGCTACCCGAGCAGCCCGGCTCAGCCGAGACCGCCACACCCAAGCCGTCCGGCTCCCGCCGCCGGCGGTCCACCCCCGCTCACGACGACGCCGCCGCCGCCGATGCTTCCCCCGGCCCTGTCGGCCAGACCGACGGCCTCATCCGCTTGGAGTTCAACAGCTCCACCAAGCCAGCCGTCCTCACCGGCGTCCGGGCTCCTGCCCCCGGGTCCACCCAGGCCGGCGCCGCTGCGGCCGAGCCCGACGAGCCCGATGAGTCCGCCGAGCCCGCCGCGGACGGGTCCACGTCCGCGGACGGCGCGCCCTCCCTGCAAGACTTCCGCTACCTAGTGGTGCCGCTCCGCCAAGCCGGCCGCCAGTAACCCGCGCGCCCCGGGCCCAACGCCGCCCGGGCTAAGCGCGCCCGAGGCTCAGCGCGCCCGGCTCAACGCCGCCCGGGCTCAGCGCGCCCGAGGCTCACCGCACCCCGGCTCAACGCCGCCCGGGCTCAGCTCCCTAGGCTCAGCGCGGCCTGGGCTCACCGCCGGCCTAGGCTCGACGCCCCGGGCTCAGCGCGCCCCGGGCTGGGGCGGCAGACGATCAGGGTGACGGGTAGCCGTACCCGTATCCGTAACCGCGCTGGGAGAACCACGCCGCCAGCACCAGCCACACCGCCATCACGATGATCATGATCGCGACGGCGGCGTACCGCGCGGGGAAGACCGGCAGCTCAGCGGTCTCGGGCACGACCAGCTGAGGCGGCAGCCGCGGCATGTCGGAGAAGATCTGGTCGAGCTGACCGTGCGTTCTCGCCGCCAGCACCGAGTCCAGGCGTTCCTGCAACTCGTTCAGGGTCAGCCGACCCTGGACGAAGTGCTCCTGCAGCGCAGCCGCTGCCGAGTCGCGTTCCGCGTCCGAGGCGCGGACGTCCTTCCGAGTCGCCACGGGGCTCCCATGCTCGCCAGGACCAGTTATCTCCCTCCACGATAAGCCGCCCACCCGCGTATGTAACGCCCGGCAGGGCTCCTGTCTCCTCCAGGCCGCCCCAACACCGCCAAACGCCCGCCCCGTCAGCGCCCCGCGCGCGGCCGCAGCCCACCCACCAAGGCCGCAACTCCCGCCACGACCTCAGCCCGCGCTACGGCCGCCAGTTCCCGTAACCCCGTCCCCAGCAGCAGCCCTCGCCACGGCCGTAACCCCCGCAGGCGCCGCCACAGCCGCAAACCCGCCACGGGCCATGGTCCCCGCCACAGCAGTAGCCCCGCCATGGCCCTAACCCCCCCGGCGGGCGCCGCGGCGCAACTCCCGCCACGGCCGCCACTCCCGCCACGGCGTGGCCCCCGCCACGGCCGTGGTCCCCGCCACGGCAGTAGCCCCGCTACGGCCCTAACCCCCGACGGTGCCGCGGCCGCAACTCCCGCCGCGGCCGCAACTCCCGCCGAGTCCGATCTCCCCGTGGCCGAATGGGCCGGACTACCAGCGGCGGCCGCAGCCTCCGCCGCGGCCGGAGCGCCGGCCTCCGCCGAACATCCGGCGGATGAGTGCGAAGATCGCCAGCGCCAGGACGACCCCGAACGGGCGGCCCCCGCCGCCGAACAGGCCTCCGAACATGACCAGCGCCCAGACTCCGGCGATCGCGATCACCGCGACCAGCGGCGCCGAGAAGGCGGCCATCCGCTCGCGCGGTCCGTGCCAGCCGTCGTCTCGCGGCCCCGTGCCCTGCGGCCCGACCGTCAGCTTCGACCCGGCCGCGCCCGTCCCGGGTGTCCACCCGGCGCTTTCGCGCGGCAGGTCGGTGGTCACCGCGTTCAGTTCGCTGGCCGTCCGGGCCGCGAAGGTCTGGTCCAACCGCTCGTTCAGCTCGTCGAGCGTCAGCCTGCCGTCCCCGTAGTGATCGCGCAGCTGAGCGGCAACGGCCTCACGCTCAGCGTCGCTGACCCGGATGTTGGGTCCCGTAGTCATGATTGCCTCCCGTAGCCCAGACCTTGCCGGCCCGGGTAATCAGCACGCTATGTCCTGTGCTGACCGGCGGCAACTGACGAATGTCACGTCCTGGGCATGACTGCCCGGGGGGAAACCCCCGAAAAATTGCCCCACGCAATTGGGGGAAAACCCCCTCGTAGCCAAGGCCTGCGCCTTTGTACGGTAACGGCAACGTCATTCACGACGCGGCCTGCCGCGGTCAAGGGGTCATCGAATTTGACCCCACCATTTCCGTTCCGTCCATTAACAGACGCCAAGTCGCCCGCATTGTCGCAGCTCGCGGCGGTGTCGATCGTTCGTGCCCGCCAATCGTGTCCTGCGTGCCCGGCTGCCTGGAGAGGGTCCATAATGCGCCAGTCGTTGAGTTCAGTATTGCCCGAAAGCGAAAGTACCGCCGGTGGCCGGCCCGACCACAGGCGCCCACGGATCCGCCCGCCCATGGTCGAGCGGATCGCCGGATGGAGCACCCGGCACCGCAAAATCGCCGTCTTCGGTTGGCTGGCGATGGTGTTGGCCATCGTCGCCCTCGGCCAGCTGATGGGCAGCCGGAACCTGCCGGTCTACGATCCGGGCCAAGCCGGCCAGGGCGAGCAGGCGCTGCACCATGTCGCGCCGGCCACCTTGAACCAGCTTTCGGAGTCGGTGCTTGTCCAGGGACGCCCCGGCGCCGCGACCTTCCCCCACAACGAGGAGATGCAGCAGGCCGCCCGCCAGGTCGTGGCTGCGCTGGCCGCACTGCCCCGGGACGCTGGCACCATCCGGTCGCCGTTGACCACGGGTAACACCTCCCTGGTGTCGGCGGACGGCCGCAGCGCGCTGGTCCGGTTCCAGGTGCCTAGCCACAACGGCAACAGCGACCAGACGGTCGCGGCCGACCAGCGGGCCGTGGCCGCGGTGCAGGCCGAACACCCCAGCCTGACCATCAAGGAAGCCGGCGACGCCAGCGTGGGCAAGGCCATCGATGACTCGCTGAACTTCCGCCAGGCCGAGGTGACGTCGATCCCGATCACGTTGGTCCTGTTGCTGCTGGTGTTCGGCGCCCTGGTCGCGGCGGGCATCCCGGTGCTGCTCGCGGTGTCCGCGGTCATGGCCGCGCTCGCCCTGGTCACGATCAGCAGTCACTGGCTGCCGGTGACCTCGGCCACCTCCGAGGTCGTGCTGATCGTCGGCATGGCTGTCGGCGTCGACTACTCCCTGTTCTACCTGCGCCGCGAACGCGAGGAACGAGCCCAGGGTCGGTCCTTCCCCGAGGCCCTGCGGATCGCGGCCGGCACTTCCGGGCGAGCCATCCTGGTGTCCGGGATCACCGTGATGATCGCGATGGCCGGCCTGTTCCTGACCGGCATCGACGAGTTCGACGGCATCGCCCTGGGCACGATCGCCGTGGTCGGCATCGCCGTGGCGGGCTCGCTCACCGTGCTGCCCGCGCTGCTGTCCTGGCTCGGCCCGCGTGCCGACCGGGGACGCCTGCCGTTCCTGGGCCGCAGCCGCGCCGCGGGCCAGCCGTCCCGGCTGTGGGCCGCGCTGGTCCGCCGGGTGGTCAAGCACCCCCTGATCTGGGGCGGCGTGGCCACGGTCGCGCTGCTGGCCCTGGCCGCCCCGGCGCTGGGCATGCGGCTCGGGGAACCGGCCGTGGACGCCCCGTCCAGCGCGCCCGTGGTCAAGACCCTGAACCAGATCCAGCACGCCTTCCCGCAAGCCCCCGCGCCCGCGATGGTCGTCGTCACCGGGGCCGATGTCACCTCTCCCCGGCTGACGGCCGCGGTCACCGCGCTACAGGGGCGCGCTGCGGCCGGCGGCCCGATCCGGGAGCCGGTGACTACGGCCCTGGTCGGCGGCGGCCCCGCGGGCCGGGCACTGATCGTCAACGTCCCGCTGGCCGGCAGCGGCTCCGACACCCGGTCCTATCAAGCCCTGCAGACGCTACGGACGGACATCCTGCCCGCCACGATCGGCAAGGTCCCCGGCGTGAAGGTCTCGGTCATGGGTGACACCGCCTCGAACTACGACTTCACCCACCAGCTGCACAACCGGACGCCGCTGGTCCTCGGCCTGGTCGCATTGCTGGCGTTCGTCCTGCTGCTGCTCGCGTTCCGGTCGCTGGCCATCCCGCTGGTGTCGATCGTGCTGAACCTGCTGTCCGTCGGCGCGGCCTACGGCCTGGTCACGCTGATCTTCCAGGACGGCCACCTGCAGGGACCGCTCGGTTTCACCTCCTTCGGCGGGATCATCTCCTGGGTGCCGCTGTTCATGTTCGTGTTCCTGTTCGGGATCAGCATGGATTACCACGTCTTCATCCTGAGCCGGATCCGCGAGCTGCGATCCCGCGGCGCCACCACCCGCGACGCCACCACCAGAGGCATCGCCAGCAGCGCCGGCGTCGTCACCAGCGCCGCCCTGATCATGGTCGCGGTGTTCTCCACCTTCGCCACCTTGCCGCTGATCGACCTCAAGATCCTCGGCGTCGGCACCGCGTCCGCCGTCCTGATCGACGCGACGATCGTCCGCGGCATCCTGGTCCCGGCCGCACTCGCCCTCCTGGGTGAGCGCACCTGGTACCTGCCCCGCTGGCTGAACCACGTCCTCCCATCTCGCGCCCCGAGCCTGCCCCCCGTCGACCCCCCGTCCCCGTCCGCCGACCAGCCCACGCTGACCTCGGCCTGACCCTCCTTCCTATCGGCTTACTTGATCCCGCCGATCCCCGGGCGTGACGCCAACCTCCCGGCGTCACGCCCGGTCCGACTGCTCCCGTGCCGCGCACAACGGCCCGCAGGCTCGCGCACCCCCGGCCCAGCCGCGCCGCCGCAACACGGCCGCGACCTGCCCGGCCACCTGGCACGGCCGCCCGGTGACGTCCGCCCACCCGTAGCGCAGCGTCATGATCCCGTCGGCCGCCCCCGCGTTGTCCCGCCGGAAGTCCCGCCAGCGCTCGCCCGGCGGATGCGCCACCAGCCCGTCCAGCTCCACCCCGACCAGCCACTCCGCATAGAAGTTGTCCAGGTAACAGGGTCGTCCCGACCGCACTACCCGCACCTGCCGCCCGGCCTCCGGCAACCCGTGCGCCCGCTCGACCCCCCGGACGTACCGGAACTCCAGATTCGACCGAACCCCCCGCTCCACATCCCCCAGCGACTCCAAAATCATCGCCCGCCAGCGCACGTTGTCCCGCCGCCCTATTTCGCGACGCAGATCGACAGGCGTTAGTCAGCCCCTTCCCGACCGCTCGGCATATCCAGGCAAAGGCGTCCTCAATCGTGTCCGCATCCAACCAGATCAAGAACTGTCGCCTCGATTCGCGTTTGCGGCGGCAGCAAGTAAGGATGCCGCCCATCGTGCGCGCGCCGCGAACGGTGGACGACAACTCCGCGAATCTGGCTTAGATGCCTGTCCCAGGGAACAGTGACGTGAATAGGCGACTCCCTGCCGCGCGAAGTATCGGCGAAGCCGAACAGGCTTGCTGCGGTCTATAGCTCAGCATGCGTCCGGCCCGGCCCGCACCAGGCGGCCCAGAGCAGAGCCTCGTGCCGCGGCACGCCGGTGAACGTGGCGTACACGCCACAGTGGAGTCTCTGCCATCGCCCGGTTCGGAGCAACGTCTCGATCGACGTGCACCCTTAATTCCCGCGTCAATTGCCTGCTCGCGTCCGATGACACCGCGCTGCATCATGATCAGGCGCGTTGCAATCTCCGGGATATGATAGGCAACCTCCAGCGTGCCGCTTCACCCCTATTCGATATTAATTTCCACCTGTGGATAACCGCCTTCCCGCCTGACCGCAGGCCGACTTTCTCGCAACATTTGTGGAAAAGGCGGCCCGCCTGTGGAGAAACACCCGGTCCCTGCCCACCTGAGGCCAAGTGCCCGGTTTCGCCTCCGACGCGGGCATTTCCGGCACAGAATGGTAGGCCCAGCCTGCGCTCCCGGCGCCGTGCCCGCCATCACCGAGCAGACTTCCCACATCGAGTCAGCAAGAGCCGCTGCGGCTGCGCCTCCCACGCGGGCGCTTCCGGCGCGGGGACTTCGGGCTCCGGGATGGCCACGCGGCCCACGGCCGCGAGGAGCCCCGCCGCCCGATGCGGCTACGCCCGGGCTCGGCGGACGGCAAGGCTCAAGGGAATCGACGCCACCACCCCGACGGCCAGGACGGCGGCTAGCCAGTACATGGTCACGGCCAGGGCGTGGCCGGAGGCGTGGGCCACCGGGTGCGCCGCCAGGGTCAGGAACAGGCTGCCGAAGGTGGCCACGCCGATAGCCTGACCCAGTTGCAGGGTGGTGGTGAGCAGCCCACTCGCGTCGGCGGCCTTGGTTACCGGCACGTGCAGCAGCGAGTGGGCTACCAGCGGGCTGAACCCGAGCGCCAGCGAGCCTCCGAGTACGACCAGGATGATCTGGAACGCGGGTCCTCCGTGCGTGCCGGTAGCCAGGTCCAGGCCGAGCAGGATGTACATGGCCGCCGCGACCGTGCAGGCCACCGGGGTGAGCCAGTGGTGCAGCCGCAGCGGCAGCCGGTTCCAGAAGAAGCCGCACAGGCCGAACAGCAGGGCGCTGGGCGCGAAGGCCAGGCCGGCTCGCAGCGCGCTGTCACCCAGGCCGCCCTGGAGTTGCAGGGCCAGCGCGAACAGGAAGCCGCCGTAGGTGGCCAGCAGCAGCAGCATCGCGGCCAGCCCCGAGCCGAGGCCGGGCACGGTGAGCACGCGCAGGTCCAGCAGCGGATGACCGCCGTGCGCCGCGACCCGCCGTTCCACCGCGACGAACGCGACCGCCAGCACGAGACCGGCTCCGATGCAGGCCAGCAGCCAGGCGGGCCAGTGCTCCTGGTGCCCGAGCATCAACGGCAGCACCGTGGCGAACACGGCCGGCACCGCGATGGCCAGCCCGGCCAGGTCGAGCCGCGCACCGCCAGCAGCCCCAGCCCCAGCCCCAGCCCCAGCCCCAGCCTCAGCCCCAACCCCAGCCCCCCGGGCCAGCCCAGCACCCCCCGGCCGCTCGTCGCGCGGGATGAACCGGGGCGCCAGCGCCAGCACGGCCAGCCCGATCGGCACGTTGACCAGGAACACCGGCCGCCACTGGCTGCCGAACAGGTTGGCGTTGACCAGCAGGCCGCCGACGACCTGCCCGGCCACGAAGCCGGACGCGAGCACGGCGGAGTAGGCGCTCAGCGCCCGCGCCCGGGCCGGGCCGGCGAACCGGGCCTGGATCGTGCTCATGATCTGCGGCATGGTGGCCGCGGCCCCCGCACCCTGGATGAACCGGGCCGCGATGAGCACGCCCGCGTTGGGCGCGAACCCGCACACCGCGGAGGCCAGCGTGAAGACCGCCACGCCCGCCACGAACAGGTTTCGCCGTCCCCGCAGGTCACCGAGCCGGGCCCCGGTGATCAGCAGCATCGCGTAGCTGACCGTGTAGCCCGACACGATGAGCTGCAGTTCGGTCCCGGTCGCGTGCAGGGTGCGGCCGATGGTAGGCATGGCGACGTTGACGATCGTGACGTCCAGCAGCGCCATGAACTGACCGGCCAGCAGCACGGCCAGCATGATCCAGCGTCCCCGGCCCGTGCCCGTCGCGGGCCCGGGCGCGCGCCGGACAGAATTCTCCGTAGTGGTCATGCAACCAGCCTGGGTGCGCGCCCGCAGAACAAGTGAGAGCCTGCTGATGCTGGTGTTGTGACTACCTGGCTGACGTCTGAGTCAATGGCCCGGCCCGAATGTCGGTGGTCCCCTTTATCTTTAATGACGTGGTCGCATCCCAGACTCTGCGCCCCCTGCCGAAGGCCAGCGCGGCGCGGGCCAGCACGTCGCGACGGGCTGAGCTGGCTAAGTTCCTGCGGGCCCGGCGCGAACGGGTGACGCCGCAGGAGGTCGGGCTGCCGCCCGGGCCGCGGCGGCGCACGCCCGGGCTGCGCCGGGAGGAGCTCGCCCTGCTGGCCGGGGTGGGCATCACCTGGTACACGTGGCTGGAGCAGGGCCGGCCGATCAACGCCAGCGTCCAGGTCCTGGACGCGGTGGCCCGGGCGCTACGGCTCGACCAGGCCAGCCGTGAGCACCTGTACCAGCTGGCTGAGGCCACGCCGGTGCAGACGGCCGACATGCCCGTGGTGGTGCCGACCGCGCTGATCGACATCCTCGAGTCGTTCAGCCCGAATCCGGCCATCCTGGTCAACGGCCGGTTCGACATCCACCAGTCCAATCATGCGCACCAGGCCGTGTTCCGCACCTGGCACTCGATGCCGTGCATCCATCGCAACCTGCTGTGGTGCGGCATCACCGAGCCGTCGGCCCGGGAGAAGTTCCTCAACTTCGACGACGAGATCCCCTACCTGGTGGCCCGGCTGCGCTCGAACTATGCGCCCCACGTCGGGGACCCCGACTGGGAAGAGGACATCCGCCGGCTGGCCGAGCTGAGCCCGGAGTTCGCCCAGCTGTGGGCGCGGCACGAGGTGTGCGAAGCCGAGCAGCGGCCCCGCGTCTTCCTCGACGGCGACGTCGGCGAGCTGCGCTTCATGATCAACGAGTTGAAGATCTCCGCCGTGCCCGGGATGCACTTCATCGTGTACACGCCGCAGGACGAGGAGACCCGCGTCCGCCTCGCTCAGTTGAGGAAGTAGCTCCCGCCGCCCGACGCCGGGTTGGTGACCAGGGCGACCACGGTGACCTTGCCGGCGTGCGCGAACCGCAGGGTGATGATGATGTCCTTGCCGCCCTGCATCTTGCCGGCGCCGGTGATACGGAGCCGGAAGCTGTTCGGGTTCATCCGCACGATGGCCTGGCTGGGGATGGAGATGCCCTGGACCTTCTTCATGATCATGGTGCCGCTGCCGGTCATGCCGTCCGGGGCGAGGAAGCTGACCTGGCCGCCGACGCTGGTGGTCGCGGCGACCAGCCGATCCGTGGTCTTGGCGTTGTTGCGGATGTCCATGTAGGCGACGGTGGTGCCGGGTGTCGTCGGCTGCGGGATGTAGGCGCTGTTGGTGGCGATCTTCGCGGAACCCGGCGACGTGCAGCCGGACAGCGCCAGCGTCGCCACCAGCGCAAAACAGGCCGCCAGCGCGGCCGCCGCGCGCCGGGACCTTGGACCTAGCCCTGAACCCATCGTCGTCGTTGCCTCTACCGTGCCGGAACCAAGTTGGACGTCTTCACCGTAGTACCTCAGCCGCGCTCGATGGCCGTGCCCAGCAGGCCCAGCGGGGGTGAGCCGAGCGACATCATCGCGGTGTGGAAGCGGTGCAGCGTGAAGCCCGTGCCCCACTCCTTGCGGGCGTGCTCGCGGAGCTTGAGGATCTCGAGCTTGCCCCAGGTGTAGCGCCCGTACGTCGGGTCGAACGTGGCCCGGCTGGCCTCGGACAGCGCAGCCGGCCCGGCCAGGTGGGTGTCGGCTTCGAACCGGCGGGCCGACTCCTCCACCGTCATCCCCGCAGTGTGCACGCCGATCGCGGAGGCGAGCCTGGTCACCCGGACCAGGGCCTCAAGCCAGACCCCGATCGCGAACCGGGGGTCATCGCCGCCGAAGCCCTCGTCCACGCATAGTTCCTCGGCGTAGTGGGCCCAGCCCTCGATGAACGAGATGGACTGGAGGTTGCGCCGGATCTCGCCTTCCGCCCGGCGCAGCGCCCGGCCGTGCGAGAAGTGCCCCGGGGCGACCTCGTGCACGGTGATCCCGGGCAGCGTGGTCGCGCTGAACATCTCCAGCCAGTCCTCGGCTTCGGCGTCCGGCCAGGACTGGTCCGGGGGAGTGATGTGGTACCAGGACGGCCCTTCCGGCTCGCCCGGCGCGTTCCACGACATCATCGCCACCGCCCAGCGGCGCGACTCCGGGGCCGGGCCGACCAGGCACTCGCCGTCGGAGTAGGGCACCAGGTTCTTCTCCCGGGTGAAGTCGATCGACCGCTGGGTCCAGCCCCTGGCCGCCTCGATCACCCCCGCCGCGTCCGGGTGGTCGCGGACCAGTTCACGGGCCACCTCCAGCGCCGGGCGGCTGGCGTCGACCCGGGCACAGTCCTCGGCCAGCCGGGCCAGCAGGCGGTCGCGCTCGGCGTCCGCCTCCTCGGCCAGCCGGCCCAGGTCGACCGGGGTCGCCTCGGAGCTGCTGAGCAGGGCGGTCAGCGCCGGGGCGCCCAGGGCGACGTCCGGGTGGCCGACGGCGGCGGCCCGTTCGATGTGCCCGGTGAGCCGGGCGTGCGCGGCCAGCGCCGCGTCCCTGATCGCGGGCTCGGTGGTCGGCGGGATCCCGGCCGACAGCCCGCGCACCGCGTTGACCAGCGACCCGGCGATCGGCTTGCTCAGCCGGTCCAGGGCTTCGATCGCGTGCTCGGCCGCTTCGGGCCACCGCCTCAGGTGGGCGGTGCGGGCGGCGTCCCGCTGGGCCTGCGGCGCGTAATCCCGGTCGTAGCAGGCCAGGTCCATCTCGCCCAGGTGGGGGAGCGGGTTGCTGCGGTACAGCTCCAGCTGCTCGTAGACCACCCCGGCGTTCGCCTCGAACGCGGCCAGGTGGGCCTCGTCGTACGGATCCGGCTCCGCCGGGCCGGCCTGGCCCGCGGCTCGCATTGCCGCTAGGCCGGCCCGCACCCCATCCGGAGACAGATCCTGTACGACGCCGTCGTACTCATGCCGCCCGCTCGCCTCGCGGGCATCAGCCACGTTGAGGTCGCACAGCGCGCGGACCCGCGGACCCAAGTCGGTAGCATCCATGCCCACAGACGTTACCGGGCAGGCCCGACAAGGCTCAGGGCAGTTGGCCCTGAACCGCCGCACCGGTGCGGACGGGGTCGATCGTCATGGTCACGACCTTGGCCGATGAGCAGGTCTGGAACGCATGGCTGACGTAGGCGGCGGCCGTGTTGCCGGGCGGGTAGATCTTCAGCCAGTTCGCGTTGGCCACGTGGCAGGACGAGGCCGGGTAGTTGCCGGCCTCGGCGATCTGCAGCCAGGCGTGGGCCGTGGCGTGGGCGGCCAGCGTCACCGTGACCTTGCCGGAGTTGGTGCTGCGCTGCGCGGGCGCGCCGATCTGGCTGCCGTTCTGGCCGGTGACGAACGAGACGCCCGGGAAGCCGTACATCGCGCAGGCCGTGCCGGAGGTGTTGACGAACTGGATCGGCACGTACGTGCTGCCGGCCGCGCCGCCGCCCAGGTTGGACACCAGGCTGACCGACAGGTTCGCGGTGTTACACACGGCCAGGCCGGTCGCGGCGGAGGACTTCGAGGTTGGTGTGGTCGCCGGGGAACTGGCCGCCGACGTGCCGCTGCCGTTGGTGGCCCCGCTCGGGCTAGTGGAGGGCACGGACGAGGCCGACGACGACGCGGACGTGCCGCTTCCCGACGACGCGCAGCCGGCGGCCAGCGTCGCCGCCGCCACCAAGGTGACGCCACCCAGCCCTATCTGGAAGCGCTTTGTGATCATTCCCATACCCTTCGTATTGGCCCGGTCCGCTGCGCGCAGACCTGAGACCGCCCGCAGGTCCAGTCGAGCGCTACTCAATGTAGCGTCCAGCGCGTGATTTATTGACTAAGCGTGGTGGCGCGTGTCTCCCACGGCACAGGTTTCCCCCCTTCCCGTCCTTTCAGACGCCGGAGCCGGCGATCAGGTTGGAATCGGCCTGGCCGGTGCGCCGGGTGTGACGCCGCGATCGGCTGGGAATGCCGTAATGGCGGAAAAAGCGGACCTAGAGGGGGCGACGGCGCAATGCCGGGACCGAGCGAGTTCACCACCCGGCCCGAACTGGCTGGCACCTACGGCATGGTGGCGTCGACCCACTGGCTGGCCTCGTCCGCGGGTCAGGCCGTCCTGGAACGGGGCGGCAACGCCTTCGACGCGGCGGTCGCGGCCGGGCTGGTGCTCCAGGTCGTCGAGCCGCACCTGAACGGGCCCGGCGGTGAGGTGCCGATCATCGGCTTCGACACGCGCCAGGGTGAACCGTTCGTGATCAGCGGCCAGGGGCCGGCGCCGCAGGCGGCCACCCTGGGGGCCTTCGCCGCGCTCGACCTCGACCTGATCCCCGGCAACGGCCTGCTGGCCGCCTGCGTCCCGGGCGCGTTCGGCGCCTGGATGCTGCTGCTGCGCGACCACGGCGTGGCCCGGCTCCGCGACGTGCTGAGCTACGCGATCGAGTACGCGGGCGGCGGCTACCCGGTCGTCCCGGCCATCAGCAGCGCGATCGCCGGCATGGCCGGGATGTTCCGCGAGCACTGGCCCAGCTCGGCCGAGGTGTACCTGCCCGGCGGGGAGGCGCCGGCCCCCGGCGCCCGGTTCAGCAACCCCCAGCTGGCCGCCACCTACCAGCGGCTGCTCGACGAGGCCGAGGCGGCCAGCCCGGACCGGGACGAGCAGATCGAGGCCGCGCGCCGGATCTTCTACTCGGGTTTCATCGCCGAGGACGTGGCCCGCTACCTGGACTTCGCCGAGGTGGTGGACGTCACCGGGCGGCCGAACCGCGGGCTGCTGGCCTACGACGACCTGACCACCTGGCGGCCGGCCGTGGAAGCCCCGCTGACCTTCGACTACGCGGGCCTGACGGTGTGCAAGACCCAGCCCTGGGGCCAGGGCCCGGTGTTCCTCCAGCAGCTGGCCCTGCTGGCCGGCTTCGACCTGGCCGGAATGGGTGCCGGCACCCCCGAGTACATCCACACCGTGGTCGAGTGCGCCAAGCTGGCCTTCGCCGACCGGGAGGCCTGGTACGGCGACCCCGCGTTCACCGACGTGCCGATGGCGGCCCTGCTGGCCCCGGAGTACGCCGAGCAACGACGCCGCCTGGTCGGCCCGGAGGCGTCGGGGGACCTGATCCCCGGCGCGCCGCTGGGACCGGACGGACCCCAGCCCAAGCTGCCGTGGTTTGCCGTCGGCCGCCAGGCACCGCCGGACGGCCATGGGCACGTGGCCACCGGCGACCCCGGCCAGAACCCGGGCGCCCTGCCCCGGCTCGACCCCGGCACCGGCGAGCCCACCGCGCAAACCATCGCGCAGACCATGGGGTACGGCCGGCGCGGCGACACCTGTCACGTCGACGTGGCCGACCGGTTCGGCAACCTGGTCTCGGCCACCCCCAGCGGCGGCTGGCTGCAGTCCTCACCGGTCATCCCCGCCCTCGGCTTCTGCCTGGGTACCCGGGCCCAGATGTTCACCCTGGAGCCCGGCCTGGCCGCGAGCCTGGCCCCCGGCAAGCGGCCCCGGACCACGCTGTCGCCCGGCCTGGCCCTGCGCGACGGTGAGCCGTACCTGGCCTTCGGCACCCCCGGCGGTGACCAGCAGGATCAGTGGACGCTGTCGTTCTTCCTGAATCACGTGGTCTTCGGGATGAACCTGCAGCAGGCCATCGACCGGGCCCAGTTCCACACCCGGCACTTCCCGTCGTCGTTCTACCCGCGCGAGTCCGCCCCGCGCAGCCTGGACATCGAGGCCCGCGCGGGCGAGCCCGTGGTCGCCGAGCTGCGCCGCCGCGGCCACCAGGTCTCGGTCACCGCGCCCTGGTCGCTGGGCCGGGTCAGCGCCGTCGCCCGCCGCGGCGGGATGCTCTACGCCGCCGCCAACCCGCGCGGCATGCAGGGCTACGCCGTCGGCCGCTGACCCAGGCCGGCCGCTGACCTGCCTGGCACCAAGGAACCCGACCCCAAGCCACACCGCGTCATAGGACCCGTCATGACATCTGTCATGACGGGGTGGGGATGCACGGCACTGCCGCGTCGGCCGCTCGCCGAGTGGAATAGAGACACCCGCCAGACAGGGGCCAGCGGGTGACGACGCGGAAGGGAACACGATGACTTACGGACTGACGGGGGCCACGGGTACGCCCGTGGTCTCCTTCGAGAACGTCCGCAAGAACTACGGGAAGGTCCGGGCGGTTGACGGGCTGACGATGGAACTGCGGCCCGGCGAGACGGTCGCCTTCCTCGGGCCGAACGGGGCCGGCAAGTCGACCTCGCTGGACATGCTGCTGGACCTGCGCAAGCCAACCAGCGGCCGGATCGCGATGTTCGGGTCGGACCCGTACCACGCGATCAAGAACGGCCGGGTCGGCGCGATGCTGCAGTCCGGCGGGCTGATGCCGGAAGTGACCGTGCGCGAGCTGATCACCCTGGTCACCGGCTTCCACCCCCGGCCCGAGCCAGTCGAGCAGACGATGCGACGGGCCGGGATCACCGAGTTCGCCGACCAGCGGGTGGACAAGCTGTCCGGCGGCCAGACCCAGCGGGTCCGGTTCGCGCTGGCCATCGTGGGCGACAGCGACCTGATCGTGCTGGACGAGCCGACCACGGCCATGGACGTGGAGACCCGGCGGGCCTTCTGGGACAACATGAAGGTCGAGGTGGCCGAGGGCAAGACGCTGCTGTTCGCCACCCACTACCTGGAAGAGGCCGACCAGGCCGCCGACCGGATCATCGTCATCAACAAGGGCCGCCTGCTGGCCGATGGCACCCCATCCGAGATCAAGGCCCGGGCCGGGGCCAAGCGCATCTCGTTCCACCTGGACCAGATCAACGAGCCGTTCCTGCTCGGCCTGCCCGCCCTGGTCAACGTCGAGATCCGGCACGACCTGGTGCAGATCCAGTCGTCCGACTCCGATCGCACGCTGTACGCGGTGCTCGACGCGGGCTACCGGCCGCGCGACATCGAGGTGTCCAGCCTGGGCCTGGAGCAGGCCTTCCTGGCCATCACCGCCGAAGACGACAAGAACCACAGCGAGCCGGCCGAGGCCAGCTTCGCGGACGCCGAGGAGACCCTGCGATGAGAAACACCCTGGCCCTGGCCCGCGCCGAGGTCATGCGGCTGCGGCGCAACAAGCGCTACGCCATCTTCAGCCTTGCGCTTCCGGTCGTGCTGTATGCGGTCATCGGGCCGCAGGTGAAGGGCGAGCACGCCTACGGCGTGGGCTACGCCGCTTACTACATGATCGCCATGGCCTCGGTCGGCGCGTTCAGCGGCGCGCTGACCGGTAACGCCCAGCGGATCTCGGTGGAGCGCAAGGACGGCTGGATCCGCCAGCTGCGGCTGACCGCGCTGCCCGCCAACTCGTACGTGGTCGGCAAGATCGTCGCGGCCATGGCCCTCACCGTCCCCAGCGTGATCATTGTGCTGCTGCTGGGCCGGTTCATCGGGGGCGTGCACATGGAGGCCTGGAAGTGGCTCACGGTCTTCGGCGTGATCTGGCTCGGCTCGCTGACCTTCACCGCCCTGGGTGTGGCCCTCGGCTACCGGTACATGCCGGACACCGTGCAGCCGATCGCCATGGTCGTCTACCTGGTCATGTCGGTGCTCGGCGGCCTGTATTTCGCGCTCACCGGTTTCATGGCGAATGTGGCCAAGTTCATCCCGACCTACCAGGTCACCCGGATCGGCACTGACATCATCTCCGGCCAGTCCATCCCGATGACCGCCTTCGTGGTCATCCTGGCCTGGTTCGCCGCCTTCCTGGCCCTGGCCGTCATCTCGGTCCGGGCCTCGGCCGAGACGGTCTGACCACCGCAATGAGCCGGGGGAGCCGGGGCCGGGGGCCCGGGGGAAACGGCGGAGCGGCAGGTCCACGGGGGCCCCGCCGCTCCGCTGGGTATGACAGGGGCATGACAGCATGAGAAGAGCAAGCGAGGAGGCGGCGATCATGGCGGCAGCAGAAGAGTGCGCCGGGCCGTACGCGGACGTCGAGGACCGTATCGGCCTGTCCATGGCCGAGGACGCCAAGCTGGCCGGCGGCAAGGTCGGGATTGTCCTGCGCTGGTTCTTCTCCGCGATCTGGCTGATCTACCTGATCCAGCCGGTGGCCGACCTGTTCGACTCGAAGCACCCGCACAGCGCGCTGTACCAGGCCGGCGCGGTCGCGCTGGTCGCGGCGTTCTGCGTGCTCTACGTCTTCCTCATCGGGACCTGGTGGGAGAACCGGGCCCGCGGCCGGGTCGGGCTGGCGGTGCTGGCCGGGCTGGCCGTGGCCATCTGCCTGATCTACGGTGCGGACTGGACGCCGATCTTCATCTACGTGTCCTCGGCCGCGGGCTTCATCATCTGGGACCGGCGCCGGGCCATGCTCGCGGTGGGCGCCTGCACGGTCGCGTACGTGGTGGTGTCGCTGATCGTGCACACCAAGTCCGCTGACCTGTGGGCCGAGCTGCTGCCGGTGGCGCTGATCGGCTTCGCCATGATCGGCTTCAAGATGCAGATCGTGCTGAACCAGCAGCTGCGGCAGGCCCGGGGCGAGGTGGCCAAGCTGGCCGTCAGCGAGGAACGGCTCCGGCTGGCCCGGGACATGCACGACCTGACCGGCCAGTCGCTGTCGCTGATCACGCTCAAGTCAGAGCTGGCCATCAAGCGGCTGGCCCGGCTGCCCGCCTCGCCCGAAGTCGACGCGGTGGCCGCCGAGCTGGGCGACATCGGCCGGGTCAGCCGCCAGACCCTGCAGGACATCCGGGAGGCGGTCAGCGGGTACCGGCGCCCGACGCTGGCGGTGGAGATCATCACCGCCCGCACCTCGCTGGAAGCGGCCGGTATCCAGCTGGACGACGACCCGGCCCTGATGACCCGGTCCGGGACGTTCGATCCGGACACCGAGGCCGCGCTGGCCTGGTGCCTGCGCGAGGCCGCCACCAACGTGATCCGGCACTCAGGGGCCCAGAACTGCCGGATCCGGCTGACCGAGCGCCGATCCGAGCTGTCCCTGGAGATCACTGACGACGGCCATGGCCTACCCGGAACCGACCACGCCGACGGTCCGGGCGGGACCGTGACCAGCGGCAGCGGGCTGCACAACATGTCCGAGCGGCTGTCCGCGGTGGACGGCCGGTTCTCGGCCGGGCCGGCCGGGCGGGACGGTCACGGCTTCAAGCTGGTGGCCACGGTCCCGCTCACCCCGGACGAACCACCGGCCGGGCCCGCGGAAACCGGGCCTGTCACTCCCGCCGCGACCGCCATGGACGCTAGCGTTCGGTCGTGACCCAAAGCGAGACCGCCGCCGAGCCGCCCAAGATCCGTCTCCTGCTCGCCGACGACCAGGCGCTGATCCGTCAGGCGCTCGCGGCGTTGCTGTCCTTCGAGCCCGACATGGAGGTCGTGGCCCAGGTCGGCCGGGGGGACGAGGTGGTCAAGGCGGCCGCCGACCATCACATCGACGTGGCGCTGCTGGACATCGAGATGCCGGGCCTGGATGGCCTGGCCGCGGCCGGGCAGCTGCACCAGGCTCAGCCCGACGTCAAGATCGTGATCCTGACCACGTTCGGCCGCCCCGGCTTCCTGCGCCGGGCGATGCAGTCCGGGGTGTCCGCGTTCATCGTCAAGGACTCACCGCCGGACCGGCTGGCCACCGCGGTGCGCAAGGCGCTGGCCGGGGAACGGGTCATCGATCCGGACCTGGCCGCGGCCGCCCTGGCCGAGGGCATCAACCCGCTGACCCCGCGCGAGTGCGACGTGCTCGCGGCCTCGGCCGACGGCTCGCTCATCTCCGAGATCGCCGGGAAGCTCTACCTGTCCGAGGGCACGGTCCGCAACTACCTGTCGGCCTGCATCCAGAAGACCGGGGCCCGCAACCGCACCGAGGCACTGCACATCGCCGAAGAGCGCGGCTGGCTCTAAGCGGCTGGGCCGGTCCTGATCGAGTCGGCCTTTAACATGACGTGGTGACGTCTGCCGGTTATCTGCGCTACCCACATCTGAACGACGAGCTCCTCACCTTTGTGGCCGACGATGACGTGTGGCTGGCCCCGGCGGCAGGAGGGCAGGCCTGGCGGCTATCCGCGGAAGGCGCCGCCGTCAGCTACCCCCGGCTCTCTCCGGATGGCCGCTACGTGGCCTGGACCACCAGCCGCGACCAGGCCAGCGAGGTCTACGTGGCCGGCCTGGACGGCACCGGCTACCGCCGCCTGACCTGGTGGGGAGACCGCCGGACCCGCGTGACCGGCTGGAACGCGGACGGCGAGATCCTCGCGGTCAGCGCGGCCGGGCAGCCCGCCGCGTTCGCCACCTGGGCCCACGTCATCCCGGTGACCGGCGCGCCACCCCGCCGTCTGGAGCTGGGCCCGGCCAGCGACATCGCGGTCCGCAAGGACGCCACCGCGCTGCTGACCAGCTCGCAGCACGAGCCCGCCCACTGGAAGCGGTACCGCGGTGGCACCTCGGGCCGGCTCTGGGTCAAGGCCAACGGCGACCCGGCCTTCACCCGTGTCCTGGCCGGCCTGGGCGGCCAGGTCAGCAGCCCCATGCTGGCCGGCGGCCGGCTGGTGTTCCTGTCCGACCACGAAGGCACCGGCAACCTCTACTCGTGCGCGCTGGACGGCACCGGGCTGCGCCGTCACACCGACCACGACGGCTGGTACGCCCGCAACCCCAGCAGCGACGGTGGCCGCCTCGTCTACCACGTCGGCGGCGAGATCTGGGTCCTGGACGACCTCGACGCGCAGCCCCACCCGCTGGAGCTGGCCATCGGCTCGCCGTCCACCGCCCGGGTGCCCCGGCTGATCTCGGCCTGCGACCACCTCGGCGGCCTCAGCTGCGACCAGACCGGGCAGGCCAGCGTGGTCGAGGTCCGCGGCACGGTGCACTGGCTCACCCACCGGGACGGGCCGGCCCGGGCCCTGTCCGTCCAGCCGGACGCGCGGGCCCGGCGGCCGGTGGTGCTCGGCGCGGCCGGCGGCGCCGCCTGGATCACCGACGCTACCGGCCAGGATGCGCTGGAGTTTGTCCTCTCCCCGGAGGCCCCGCAGCCGGCCCGGGTGGCCGACGGCGAGCTGGGCAGCGTGGTCGGCCTGGCCGCGGCCCCGGACGGCGGGGCGGTCGCGGCCGCGGCCAGCGACGGCCGGCTGTTCCTGGTCGAGGTCCCGTCGGGCGAGGTGACCGAGCTGGCTGCCGCCGACGACGGGACCTGCCGCGGCCTGGCCTGGTCCCCGGATTCGGCCTGGCTGACCTGGTCCCAGCCCGGGCCGCAGCCGCTGCGCCGGATCCGGATCGCCCGGCGCCGCGACGCCGCGGTCTACGACGTCACCGACGGCCGGTTCACCGACACCGACCCGGTGTTCACCCTGGACGGCCTCTACCTGGCCTTCCTGTCCTGGCGTGACTTCGACCCGGTCTATGACGCGCACTTCTTCGACCTGTCGTTCCCGTTCGGCAGCCGCCCCTACCTGGTCACGCTGGCGGCCAGCACGCCGTCCCCGTTCGGGCCGCTGCCGCAGGGCCGCCCGGCTGACCCGCGGGCCAGCGGGCCGGACGATCCCGACCTCGTCCAGAACTTCCCGCTCACGCTCGACACCGACGGGCTGGCGTCCCGCGTGGTCCGCGTGCCGGTCAAGGAGGGCCGGTACTCCTCCCTGGCCGCGGTCAAGGGCGGCCTGGCCTGGCTGCGCGACCCGGTCCACGGCACCCTCGGCGAGGGCGCGGCCGACCCCTACGACGACGGGCCGCAGTCCGCGCTGCAACGCTATGACCTGGTCCGGCGTAAGTGCACCACGCTGGTGGACGAGCTGGACTGGTTCGAGGTCAGCGGGGACGGCACCCGGCTGGTGGTCAGTGACGACGGCACGCTGCTGGTGCTGCCGTCGGAGCGCAAGCACTCGGGCGGCGACGACAGCGACGACGACCTGACCATCGACCTGTCCCGGGCCCGGTTCCTGGCCGACCCGGCCGCGTTGTGGCGGCACGCCTACGACGAGGCCGGGCGGCTGATGCGCCGCGACTTCTGGGCGCCGGACATGGCCGGCGTCGACTGGGACGCGGTGCTGGCCCAGTACCGGCCGCTGCTGGACCGGATCAGCGGGGCCAGCGACTTCGCTGACCTGCTGTGGGAGGTCTTCGGCGAGCTGGCCACCTCGCACGCCTACGTGGTCCAGGCCAGCGGCTCCAGCGGTCGCCGTGGCGGCCGCGCGGTGGCGATCGGCCAGCTCGGGGCCGACCTGGAGCGGGACGCCGACGGGGTGTGGCGGGTGGCCCGGGTGCTGCCGGGGGAGTCCTCCGACCCCAAGGCGCTGTCCCCGCTGGCCGCGCCGGGGGTGGCCGTCGCCGCCGGGGACGAGCTGCTGGCCGTGGACGGGCAGCCGGTGGACCCGGTGGCCGGCCCGGCGCCGCGCCTGGCCGGGTCGGTCGGCCAGCCGGTCGAGCTGACCGTGCGGAAGCCGGGGGAGCGGGACCGCCGGGTGGTGGTCATCCCGCTGCGCGACGACCGCCGGCTCCGGTACCAGGACTGGGTGGCGGGCCGCCGCCAGCTGGTGCGTGAGCTGAGCGAGGGCCGGCTCGGCTACCTGCACATCCCCGACATGATGGGGGAGGGCTGGGCTCATTTCCACCGCGATCTGCGCACCGAGATGCGGCGCGACGGCCTGATCTTCGACGCCCGCGGCAACCGCGGCGGGCACATTTCCCAGCTCATCGTGGAGAAGCTGGCTCGCCGGGTGGTCGCCTGGAACATGCCGCGCGGCCTGCTCCCGGAGACCTACCCCGGGGACGCACCCCGCGGGCCGGTGGTCGCGCTGGCCGATGAGTTCGCCGGCTCCGACGGCGACATCGTCACCGCCGCCATCCGCACCCTCGGCCTCGGCCCGGTGGTCGGCACCCGCACCTGGGGCGGCGTCATCGGCATCGACGGCATGCCCGGCCACCTGCTGGTCGACGGCACCCGGATGACCGTGCCGCGCTACGCCTACTGGTTCACCGAGTACGGCTGGAACGTCGAGAACTACGGCGTCGACCCCGACGTCGAGGTGTTCATCTCCCCCGACGACTGGGCCGCCGGCCGCGACCCCCAGCTGGACACGGCCGTCCGCCTCGCCCTGGACGCCCTGGCCACCCACCCCCCGGTAACGCCTCCCGACGCCTCCACCCGCCCGGCCAAACCCCGTCCTCCCCTCCCGCCCCGTTCATCTTGATCTTTAACAACGTCCCCGAGTGGCCGGCGTAGCCGGGTAAGTCCCGGCCCCCTGGCCACAGGATCGATGGCGCCAACGCACCGGTGATAGCCGGACCGACGGCGCCAACGTACCGCTGGAGCCAACCCCGTGCCCCTGGCCAGATGCCCCGGCGGACACCCCGTCGCCCCACGACGATTCCCGCGTCACACCGGCACCGGGCACCCCTGAAGAAGCGCCTCCCGAACTCCCGGCGTGGCCGCCGGGTCCGGGCCGCGCCAGGCCACGATGTGGTCGGGGCGCAAGAGGAGCCAGTGACCGGCGGGCAGGAAGTCCACCCCCGCCTCTCCGGCCAGGACGGCCCAGCCCGGGCCAGCCAGGTCGATCGTGGAACGGGTACGCGCCTCGTCGAGCCAGCGGTGCGGGACCCGCGTGCCGACGCGGCCGGCCGGGCGGAACTCGGTCACCGGCTCCGGGTCATCGGCCGGGTCACCGGCCAGCGCGCCCGCGGGGTACTGGAATCCGCCGGCCGCCAGCACGTAGGGATGGGCCAGGCCGTCGCCGGGCGCGGCCGGAGACCGCAGGTCACCCGTGCGCCGGGCCGACTGGTCGGCCGCGAACCAGCCGGCCGGCCGGCGTTCGGCCTGGTAGCTGTCCAGCAACGCGTCGGCCGCGTCGCCCCGGAGCACCGCGGCCAGCTTCCAGGCCAGGTTGTGGGCATCGGCGATCCCGGTGTTGGCCCCGCTGGCCGCGAACGGGGGCATCACGTGGGCCGCGTCGCCGGCCAGGAACACCCGGCCCATCCGGTACTGGTCGGCTACCCGCATCTCACCCCGCCACGGCAGCACGCTGAGCACCTCCAGGTCGGGCGCGGGCACGCCGAGCGCGGTGCGCAGCAGCGCAGGCCAGTCCCGGTCGGCCGCCGGGCCGGGGCTCATGAACACCCAGCGGAACCGGCCGTCCACCGAGGCCAGGCCGCCCGGGGCGTCGGGATGCTCGATCTGGCAAAGGTTGAACTCGCGGCCGCGGACCACATGGCCCAGGTCGGCGCGGAAGTAGACGTTGACCATCGGGCCGCCGGTGAAGCCGCGCCCGGACCGGGTGATGCCCAGGGCCTCGCGCACCGGGCTGCGGGCCCCGTCCGCGGCCACCAGGTACCGAGCCCGCAACGGCCTGCCGTCCTGGCCACCGTCCCGGCCCGCGACCACCGCGTCGACGCCCTCGCCGTCCTGGGTGAAGCCGGTCAGCTCGGCGCCGAAGCACACCGTGGCCCCGGCCGCGACCGCCGCCTCCCGCAGCAGCGGCTCCAGCGTGTCCTGGGCGATCAGGCCGGGCAGCTCCGGGCTGACCTCTGCCGGCGCCACGGCCGGTGCACCACCCGGCCCGCCCGCGGGCCCCGCGCCCGGGGGTGACCACAGCGGCAGCTGCCCGGCCTCGGCCAGGGTCCGGCCCGCGGCCATGTGGTCGTGCCCGGCCAGGTCACGGGCGGCCTCGCGGACCAGGCCGGCCAGCCCCAGCTCGCGGAAGATCTCCATGCTCCGCACGTGGAACCGCCGCGCCTTGGGCTGCGGTGACGTGCTGGCCCGTTTCTCGATCAGGGTCACCTCGACCCCGTGGTGCCGCAGCAGCAGCGCGGCGGTCAGGCCGACCAGCCCGCCCCCCACCACCAGCACCTCCGCCTCCGCTGGCACCCTCGCCTCCGCCGGCACTCCCGTCTCTGTCACCACTCCGCCACTCCCGCCTCCGTCACCATCTCAACCAGGCCCTCATCGTCGAGTGTACGTGGTCCACTCATGTGTACAACGTACACTTCTTGGTAGGGTGCGGTCACGATGACTTCCACCGAACGCGAGCCCGGGTCGGCCGGCCTGGTCTGGTTCACCGGGCCGCCACCGCCTCGGGCCACCCCGCAGCTGAGCCGCGAGCGGGTTGTAGCCGCCGCGATCGAGCTGGCCGACCGGCAGCCCGCCGGCGAGATCACCATGCGGGCGCTGGCCGCGGAGCTGGGAGTGCGCAGCCCGATGGCCCTGTACCGCTACGTGGGCAGCAAGAACGGGCTGGCCGACCTGATGGCCGACCAGGTGTACGGGCAGCTCACCGTGGTCCGCGGCGACGGCTGGCGGCCCGCGCTGCGCGGCCTGGGCCGCAGCGGCTGGGACGCCGTGCAGCGCCACCCCTGGTTCGCCCGGCTGGCCTTCAGCCGGCCACCGCTGGGCCCGCACGCGCTCGGCCTCTACGACGCCGCCCTGGCCGAGTTGGAGCCGCTCAACCTGGACGCGGCCACCCGGATGGGGTTCGTCTCAGCCGTGCTCGGCCAGGTCCTCGGGTCCGGGCTGGCCCTGCTGGAGGAGCAGGCCATGCGGGCCCGGACCGGCCTGGCCACCGAGGCCGACCTGGACCAAGCGGCCGCGCCCTACCTGGAGCGGATCGCCGCCGCCGGGACCTACCCCCACTTCTCCCGCTGGGCCGCCGACCCGCAGCGCGACGCGTTCCCGTTCCCCCGTTTCGAGCAGATCCTGGACTGGCTGCTCGACGGCCTGGCCAGCACCCTCCCCCCGACTAACTAGGTCAGCCCGCCTCCCCGCCAGGCCCACCAGACCCTCACCCCAGGCGGGTGAGCAGGTTGGGGCCCTCCTTGCGCAGTTCGGCCACGGAGGTGACCCCGAGCAGCTGCATGGTCCGCTGGAACTGGGCCGCGAGCAGTTCCAGGACGCGGTCCACCCCCGGCTCGCCCCCGGCCATCAGGCCGTACAGGTAGGCCCGGCCGATCAGGCCCGCGTCCGCGCCCAGTGCCACCGCGACGGCCAGGTCGGCGCCGTGCCGGATGCCGGAATCGACCAGCACCGCGGGCCCGGGCCCCACCGCCTCCCGCACCTCGGCCACCAGGTCGATCGGCGCCACCGTGCGGTCGAGCTGGCGGCCGCCGTGGTTGGACAGCTGGACGCCGTCCGCGCCCGCCTCGATCGCGCGCCGGGCGTCGGCCGCCCCCAGCGGGCCCTTGACCAGCAGCTGGCCCGGCCAGCTGGCCCGCAGCTCGGCCAGGTAGTCCCAGTTGATGCTGGCGCTGAACTTGCCGATGCTCTCGGCCACGGTCCGGCCCCCGCTGCCGGGCGGGAAGTTCGCGAACGTGATGGCCGGGTTGCGCAGCATCCGGGCCCAGTACGCCGGGCGGCCGCCGATCTTGGCTATGGTGCCCATGGTCAGCGCGGGCGGCGTGATCAGCCCGTTCCGCTCGTCGCGGACGCGGTAGCCGCTGACCGTGGTGTCCACCGCCAGGGCCAGCACCCGGTACCCGCTGGCCGCGGCCCGCTGCACCATGTCCCGCGTCTGGGCCATGTCCTTGATGACGTACAGCTGGAACCAGATCTCGTCCTGGCCCGCTGTGTGCGCCGCCGCGGCCAGGTCCTCGATCGAGGTGTTGCCCATGGTCGACAGCGTGTACGGCAGGTTCCGGCGCCCCGCGGCCCGGGCCACGGCCGGTTCCCCGTCCGGGTGCATCATCCGGGTCGAACCCGTGGGCGCCAGGCCGAGCGGGAGGGAGGCGGGGCGGCCCAGGATCTGCGTGCTGGTGTCCACCTGGGCCACGTCGACCAGCTCGCGCGGCCGGAACCGCCAGCGCCGGAACGCCGCGGTGTTGCCGGCCAGGCTGATCTCCTCGTCCGCCGCTCCGTCCACGTAGTCGAAGACTGGCCGCGGGATCAGCCGCCGGGCGCTCCGCCGCAGGTCGCCGACGTCATGGCAATGGTTCAGCCGGCGTTTGACGGTGTCGAGCTCGACCGGCTCCAGCCGGATCAGCTCACGGATTTCCCGCAGGTTCATGTTCAGCTACCTACCCCGGGACAGCGCCCCATCAATCCGCCGAAACCACGCTCTCCGTCAATCCACTAAACTAATCGGAAAAGTAGCCATATCGCCAGGGCTCTGACCGGCCTCAGCCATGCTCAGGCCACGCTCAGGCCATACTCAGATCAGACCAGGCCAGATTCGACCTGTGAGGGAAGCCGATGTCACTGCGGTTCCACTGGTTCTTGCCGACCAACGGCGACGGGCGGGACATCGTCGGCGGCGGCCACGGGGTGGCCACCGGCGCGGCGGGCGCCATCCGGCCAGCCACGCTGCCCTACCTGGGCCAGATCGCGCGCAGCGCCGAGCAGCTCGGGTTCGAGGGCGCGCTCACGCCCACCGGCGCCTGGTGCGAGGACGCCTGGCTGGCCACGGCCATGCTCACCGAGGTCACCGAGCGGCTCAAGTTCCTGGTCGCGTTCCGGCCCGGGCTGATCTCGCCCATGCTGTCGGCGCAGATGGCCGCCACCTTCCAGCGCTACTCCCAGGGCCGCCTGCTGCTCAACGTGGTCACCGGGGGTGAGTCGGCCGAGCAGCGCGCCTACGGCGACTTCGCCGACAAGACCGCCCGCTACGAGCGCTGCGGTGAGTTCCTCGACATCGTGTCCCGGCTGTGGGCCGGGCAGACCGTCGACTTCGACGGCCAGCACCTGCAGGTAGAGGGCGCGCGGCTGGCCCGGCTGCCGGACCCGGTGCCCGACCTGTACTTCGGCGGGTCCTCGGCCCAGGCCGGCCCGGTCGCGGCCGCCTTCAGCAACGTCTACCTGACCTGGGGTGAGCCCCCGGACGCGGTGGACAAGAAGCTCCGCTGGATCGACGGCCTCGCCGCCGAGCGGAACCGCCAGGTGCGGTTCGGCATCCGGCTGCACATCATCACCCGGGATACCGCCGAGGAGGCCTGGCGGCAGGCGGACCGGCTGATCGCCGGCGTCGACGAGGCGATGATCCGTAAGGTCCAGGAGGGCCTGGCCACCAGCGAGTCCGAAGGGCTGCGCCGGATGCGGGAGCTGCACGGCGGCAGCCGCGACGGCCTGGAGATCTAC
Organism: uncultured Actinomycetes bacterium; assembly: GCA_963833835.1. Lineage (GTDB taxonomy): Bacteria > Actinomycetota > Actinomycetes > Streptosporangiales > Streptosporangiaceae > Bog-532. The sequence goes on along the minus strand of CAWHZI010000015.1, from coordinate 34,356 downwards.
CCGAACCTGTGGGCCGGGGTGGGCCTGGTCCGCGGCGGCGCCGGCACCGCCCTGGTCGGCAGCCACACCGAGGTCGCCGACCGGATCGAGGAGTACGCCGCGCTGGGCATCGGCGAGTTCATCTTGTCCGGGTACCCGCACCTGGAGGAGGCGTACTGGTTCGGCGAGGGCGTGCTGCCGATCCTGGCCGCCCGCGGCGTGTGGCAGCACCCCGCCCCGGAGGCGGTCGACGGGACCGTCAACGCCACCCCGTTCGCCCCCACGTCGGGGTCCGCGCCCGCTGCGGCATCATGATGGAAGACCCGGGAGACCAAGGAGACACCGTGCCCCGTATCGCCGTGGTGGTCGGCAACCCCAAGCCCGCGTCGCGGACGCTGAACGTCGCCACCACCGTGGCCGACGCGTTGGCCGCCGAGCTGGCGCTGAACCCCGGGCACCTGGTCGTGGACCTGGCCGAGTACGCCAGCGACCTGTTCGACTGGGGTGCGCCACGACTGACCGAGCTGACCGCGCAGGTGGCCTCGGCCGGGCTGATCATCGCCGCCTCACCCACCTACAAGGCGACCTACACCGGCATGCTCAAGGCGTTCTTCGACCGCTACGGCTCGAACGGGCTGGCCGGGTCCGTGGCCGTCCCGCTGATGACCGGGGGCGCCCCCATCCACGCGCTCGCGGTCGAGGTGCACCTGCGGCCGCTGCTGGTCGAGCTGGGCGCGGCCGTGCCTAGCCGTGGCCTGTACGTCACCGAGCCGGAGTTCGGCGAGCTGACCGGCCCGGTCGGCCGCTGGGCCGAGGCCGCGATTCCGCTGCTGCGCCCGGCTCTGCGCTGACTAGACTCCGGGCATGACGCTGGCGTCGCGTGCCTTCGGAACCTTCCTCAAGCTGCCTGCGGCGCTGAATCGGCAGATAACCGTGCAGCCAGACGTCGCGGTCACCGCTCCGGACGGCGCCAGTTTGCTGACCGACCTGTACCTGGCCCAGAGCGGCCGGACGGCCCAGCCGCTGCCCACGATCTTGATCCGGAGCCCGTACGGCCGCGGTAACCCGTACGGCCTCGCGGCCCGGCTGTTCGCCGAGCGCGGCTACCACGCGGTGGTGCAGAGCGCCCGCGGCACGTTCGGCTCCGGCGGCGAGATCGACACCGAGCGCGAAGCCGGCGACGGCCGCGCCACCGCCGACTGGATCATCGAACAGCCCTGGTCCAACGGCGAGCTGGGCGCGTTCGGCGGCAGCTACCTGAGCTTCACCCAGCTGGCCCTGGCCTCGACCCGCCCGCCCCAGCTCAAGGCGATGGCGCTCGGGGTCTGGGGCGCCGACCGCCGGGCCGGGTACTACCCGGGCGGCTCGTTCGCCCTGGACCGGGCGCTGAACTGGACCTACGGCGTCAGCCGGCAGGAGCGTTCCCGGCTGGCCCTGCTCCGGCCGGGCCGGGGCCTGGAGCCGGCGCTGGACCACCTGCCGCTGCTGGACGCCGACGTCCTGGCCGCCGGTCACCCGGTCGGCTTCTACCGGGACTGGCTGGAGCACGACGAGCCCGGCGACCCGTACTGGACCCCGACCGACTTCCGCCCGATGCTGCCCACGCTGGGCATCCCGATCACGATGATCGCGGGCTGGTACGACCTGTTCCTGCCGCTCATGCTGGCCGATTACCAGGCCCTGCGGGCCGCGGGACAGCCGGTCAGGCTGCAGATCGGCGCGTGGCGGCACGCCAGCCCGGTCATGTTCCGGCACTCCCTGCAGGACGCCCTGGACTGGTTCGCGGTCCACCTGCGGCACCAGCCCCTCGACCAGGACCAGGACCAGGACCAGGTTGAGGGCCCGCCTCCCATCGACGTCGAGGTCATGGGCGGCCCAGGCTGGCGCCAGGTCCCGGACTGGCCGCCCGCGGCCAGCACCGAGCGCTGGCACCTCCAGCCCGGCCACGCTCTGTCCCCGGCGCCGCCCGTCGCCAGCGAGCCGGACCTGTACCGCTACGACCCGGCCGAGCCGACCCCCTCGGTCGGCGGCACCAGCACCGGGCCGGACTCCGGGCCCAAGGACAACCGCGAACTCGAAGCCCGCCCCGACGTGCTCACGTTCAGCACCGAGCCGCTGGGCGCCCCGGTGGAGATCATCGGCCCGGTCCAGGCCGAGCTGTACGTGACCTCGTCCCTGGCTCACACCGACTTCTTCGCCCGCCTGTGCGACGTCGACCCCAAGGGCCGCTCCACCAACGTGACCGACGGCATCCTCCGGCTCACCGAAGATGCCTGGTCCTCCGGCCCGGTCCTGGTCGACCTGTGGCCGACCGCGCACCAGTTCCAGCCCGGGCACCGGATCCGGCTCCAGGTCTCCAGTGGCGCCCATCCCCGCTTCGCCCGCAACCCGGGCACGGGGGAGCGGCTGGCCACGGCCACCTCGCTCAAGGTCGCCGAGCAGACCGTCTACCACGACCCGGACCACCCCTCGGCGATCCTGCTGCCCGTGGTCAGCCCGGCCGCCGACCCGCCGGCCGCCGATCCGCGGGCCTGATCAGGACGTGGCCGGGTCGGCCACCCGGGCCAGGAACAGCGGCTCGCCGGTCGAAGTAGCGGTGACCAGCAGCAGGTACGGCCGGTCGAAGGTGACCTGGCTGGCCGGCGGGGCCTGCGCGTCGGTGGGCATCATGCCGACCGCGGTCGCGGCGCTGGCCACCGTGCCCTTCTCGCCCACCTGCAGGGTGGCCGCGTGTTCGACCAGGCCGATGCAGCACGCCTGCGCTGACAAGCCGCTGAAGTCCGCCCCGGACGTGAACGCGACGCCCATGCCCAGCCCGGCCAGCAGTCCCTTGAGGTCGGCCTTGGTGCTCAGGCTGACCCGCGGCAGCGCCACCGCCGTCCCACCGGCCGCCTGAGCCCCACCCTCGCGCCTGCCCCACCCGTAGCGCCAGCCCCACCAGCCAGCGCCCCGGTCACCGCGGCCAGCGACGACGCCGACGGCAACGAGCAGCCGCCGCCCTGCGCCACGGGCGGCAGCAGCGCCACCATGGATAGGCGCCCGCCGCGGTACGGCAGCGCCACCGCGGTCCAGCCCGCCGCCTGGGCCTGCCGGAACCGCCCGCCGTTCATGAACTTGGCCGCCACGTCCTGGCCCGTCGCGGTCCGGAACGTCTGCGTTCTGGTGCTGGCGGCCTCGAACGGGCTGGCCCAGGCCGCGTTCAGGTACAGCGCGTCGGTCAGCACCCAGCCCAGGTTCTGCACCGAGCCTGCGGTCAGCAGCTGCGGGATGTGCCCCCGGGTCGCCGCGCTGATGGCCTGGTCGATCTGCTGTGCGGCCCGGGCCGGGTCGCGCTGCAGCGGGACCCGGGCCACCCCGGCCCGGTAGCCAGTGGACACCGCGTTCAGGTAGGCCGGCGACGTGGTCAGGCCGGTGTCGGCCCAGATCTGGTCGCTGCTGGCCACGGTCACGCCGGGACCGCTCAGGCCGCGTAGCGCCGTCGACCGGGCCTGGAGTTCCGCCGCCAGCGCCGAACCGGTCGCGGGCAGGTGCAGCACCCCGGCCATGGCCCGGGCCGTGCCGCCCCGGGCCCCGAGGTAGGCCATGCCCAGCCCGCTGGCCAGGCTGGACGGTGACAGCACCAGGTTGGCGTCCGGGTCCGCCCGGCACCAGGCGCCCAGCACCCCGAGCCCGAAGGCGGCGTCGGCCGTGCCCAGCGGTCGCGGGCTCACCGCCGGTTCCCGCGCGGCCACCCCGTGGGCCACGGTCAGCCCGGCCATGCCCGGCGGCCCGCCCGGCCGCGCCGCCGACGTGCACCCCGTAGCCGCCAGCGCGAGCCCCAGCGCCGCCGCCGCGATCGCTGTCAGCCCCCGGTACGACCACTGCGTCATCCCCCGATTATGGGTTCATCGCGGCGATCTGGTCCTTGATCCGGGCTAGTTGTGATGGGCGGGCTCGGCGGGCGGGTAGGCCTGGCCGTTCGGCGACGGCGGGTACTCGGCCGGGCCGACGCTCGGCGGGACGATCGTGCGGCGGGGCGGCGCCTCCCGGGCCGGGGACTCACCCGTGCCGCGGACCACGGCGGCCATGCCGAGCAGGGCGGTGATGGGGGCGACCAGGGCGATGAAGTCGGCCGCGCTCAACGTGCCCAGGGCGGCCAGGGCGCCAGCCAGGCCGGCGATCACGACGGCCGCCACGATCAGGCCCCAGCCGTGCAGGAACAGCCGCAGCGTGAACGGCGCGGTGGGCGCGGGCACGTCGGCCACCACGGTGACGGCCTTGGTCTCGCGGCGCTCGGTCATGCCTTCGCGGACGCGCACGCTGAGGGTCAGGTGGCCGGGCTGGTCGGCGATCAGCAGCAGTTCGTCGGGGTGCGAGGGGTCCGGCGCCTGGGCCACCGAGCCGCCGCCGACGGCCCAGGAAACGACCTTGCCCGAGTTGGACGAGCGGACCCGGTACCGGGCCTGTTCCCCGGTGACCACGGTCTCCGGCCCGTCGATGACCGCCGTGCGGGCCTGCCCGTTGACGCCGGACCTGGCCCCCTCGTCCGGCTCGGCCCCGGCCTGTTCCGCCGACGTGGCCGGGGCAGGTATGGCCGGCATGAACTGGCGCCGGGCCAGCACCTCGGCCAGCCGGATCTGCCGGGTGTGCACGCTCCACGTCATGGCCACCACCCCGGCGGCGAGCCCGGCCGACCCGAGCCCGAGCAGGCCGGCCACGACCGGGTGACCGGCGCCCGCCGCGACCGCAGTGATCATGACAGCTCCCTTTGAAATGACCTCATTAAAAGGTTAATTCAAACACAGTATCGAATCAAGGCAATAGCGGCCAGAGCGGTTCGATTTTAATTTAACAAACTCTCCTCGCCCCGGGCCGGCGGGGCGCCGCACCGCTCGGCCGGGCCCAGCGGATGTGAGACGGTACCGGCATGGACGGATATCGCGAGGTCAACCGGGCCAGCTGGGACGAACGCGTCCCCGCACACGTAGCCTCACCGGACTATCAGGTCAGCCGGTTCGCCGACGACCCCGGCCTCCTCAGCCAGGTGGTCCGGTTCGACCAGCCGCGGCTGGGTGACATCCGCGGGCTCCGGGGCGTGCACCTGCAGTGCCACATCGGCACCGACACGGTCTCGCTGGCCCGGCTGGGTGCGTCCATGACCGGCCTGGACTTCTCCGCCCCGGCTGTGGCCGCGGCGCAGGACCTGGCCGCGCGGACCGGCACCGACGTGCGGTTCGTGCAGTCCGACGTCTACGCGGCGGCCGACGTGCTCGGGCACGGGCGGTTCGGCCTGGTCTACACCGGAATCGGCGCCCTGTGCTGGCTGCCGGACATCCGCCGCTGGGCCGGGGTGGTCGCGGCCCTGCTGGCGCCGGGCGGCCGGCTGTTCCTGCGCGAGGGGCACCCCATGCTGTGGGCCCTGGCCGACGAGCGCGACGACGGCCTGCTGGTGGTGGACTATCCCTACTTCGAGCGGCCGGAGCCGATGGTGTTCGACGACGACGGCAGCTACGCCACGACCGACGTGGTGTTCGAGAACACCAGGACCCACGAGTGGAACCACGGCCTGGCCGAGATCATCACCGCGCTGATGGACGCGGGGCTGGAGCTGACCGGCCTGACCGAGCACGACAGCGCGCCCTGGGCGCCGTTTCCCGGCATGATGGAAAAGTCCGCCGACGGCGAGTGGCGGCTGGCCGACCGCCCGTGGCGGATCCCGTGCACCTACACCCTGCAAGCCGTCCGACGCGGCTGAGCTGGAGACCTCATGACCATCCTGGACGAGAGCAAGCCCAAGCACGCCGCCGCCCAGCAGCGGCTGGAATCCGAGCCGATCGTCTGGCTGACCACGGTCTCCCCGTCCGGTCAGCCCCAGTCCACCCCGGTGTGGTTCCTGTGGGCCGACGGGGAGTTCCTGATCTACGGGGCGGCCAAGGGGCCGAAGAATGCCAGCATCGAGGCCAACCCGCAGGTCTCGCTGCACCTGGAAGGCAACGGCCAGGGCAGCGACAACGTGATCTTCGAGGGGCAGGCCCGCATCGACCCGGACGGCCCGCGGGCGGAGGACGTCCCGGCCTACCTGGCCAAGTACCAGCCGTTCATCGACCGCTACGGCTGGACCGCGGCCGGCTTCTCCGATGACTACCCGCACGTCATCCGGATCAGCCCGTCCCGCGCGCGCGTCTGGTAACAGCAGGTCGTCGGTGGCGGGATCCTCCCCGCCACCGAAGTACTGGGTGAGGACCTGGCCGAACAGCTCGCGGCCCGGGTCGGCCCGGTGAAACAGGGTCATCGACGACCGCAGCTTCTGCGCGTCCAGGCCGCCGAAGATCCGGTCCGCGTCCCCGCCCGGCTGGGCGGTCAGGGTGCGGGCCGCCTCGGCCAGCCGGGGTCCCAGCACCGGGTGCCGCAGGTAGGCCCGGGCCTCGTCCAGGCCGGAGATCGCGTACCGGCGGGACGTGGGGCTGCTCCCCAGCCCGGCGATCTGCGGGAACACGAACCAGATCCAGTGGCTGGTCTTCCGGCCCCGGCGCAGCTCGGCCAGGGCGGTCTCGTACGTGCCGCCCGCATCCTGGGCCGCGACGAACCGCTCCAGGTCGTAGGCGTCGTCCACAGCCGTCCGCCTACCCGAACTGGGTCAGGGACAGCGTGTTCCCGTCCGGATCGGCGAACCAGGCCACCCGGTCCCCGCTGGGCGCGGTCCAGATCCCGTCCTCGTCCTGGCCCATGCCGTCGTAGCGGGTCAACGGCACCCCGGCCTCGGCCAGCTCCCGCGCGGCGGCCGTGATGTCCAGCACCTTCCAGCCCAGCACGGTGAACGGCACCGGCGTGTGGCCCGGCACCGCGGTGACCCGCAGCATGGTCCCGTGTGCGTCCAGCACCAGGGCAAAGTCATCTAGCTCCAGCACCGGCAGGCCCAGCGTCTCCCCGTAGAACTCCCGCGCCCGGGCCAGGTCGGTGACCGCGGCGAACGCCACCAGATCGTTAGCGGCCAGCATCGGTGTTTCCTTTCGTACCGGCCCGGTCGGCGTAGCCTGAAAGCGTGCTCGAGCGGGCATGGCTGCGACGTTCGGCGGTCACCCTGATCGCCGCCACCGCAGGGGTGGCGTACGGGTGGCAGGCCAACCGCGACACGCTGGAAATCTACTATGCGGCCGCGGTCCGCAGCATGTCGATGAGCTGGCACGACTTTATCTTCGGCGGCTTCGACCCGGCGGGCACCGTCAGCCTGGACAAGCTGCCCGGGGCGTTCTGGCTCCAGGCCCTGGCCGTGCGGGCGTTCGGCGTGCACCCCTGGGTTCTGGTCGCCCCGCAGGCCGTCGAGGGCGCCGCCACCGTGCTGGTGCTGTACCACGCGGTGTCCCGGCTGGCCGGGCCCGCGGCCGGGCTGATCGCCGCCGTGGTGCTGACGCTGAGCCCGGCCACGGTCGCGCTGGACCGGGGCAACATCTCCGATTCGCTGATGATCCTGCTGCTCGTGCTGGCCGCGGACGCCGTGTCGGGGGCGATCGCCGCCGGGGCCGGCCAGGGCCAGCTGTGGCGGCTGCTCCTGGCCGGGGTCTGGGTGGGGCTGGCCTTCCAGGCCAAGATGATCGAGGCCTGGCTGCTGCTGCCGGTGTTCGCGCTGGCCTACCTGATCGACGGCCCCGATCCCGCCTGGGCGGGCGACGGGCCCGGACCCGGCTACGCCGAAGACGGCCCTGGCCCGGTGTTCCTGGCCCGGGAGATCGGGCCGGTGTGGCAGCGTGCCCGCCAGCTGACCGTGGGCGGGGTGGTGGCAGTGGTGGTGTCGCTGGCCTGGATGACCGCGGTGACGCTGGTCCCCGCGGCCAGCCGGCCCTACGCCGACGGCAGCCACGACAACTCCGTCTACTCCCAGGTCTTCGTGTACAACGGGTTCGGTCGGCTCGGCGAGCAGACCCCGTTGCAGTTGCTGGCCGGCACGGTCAGGCCCGGGGTGCTCTATCCCGCCGCCGCCGCCGGACCGCAGCGCCTGCTGACCGGCGTCCTCGGCCGGGACACCGGCTGGCTGCTGCTGGCCGCGGTCGCGGCCGGGCTCTGGGCCCTGGCCGCCGTGGCCCGGCGGCCGCGGGGTGACCCGCTGCGGGCCTGCCTGGTCCTGTGGGGTGGCTGGCTGCTCGTGCTGGGCGTGACGTTCTCGGTCGCCACCGCGGTCAACCCGTACTACACGGCGGCCCTCAGCCCGGCCGTCGCCGCCCTGCTCGGCGTGGGCGTGACCATGGCCTGGTCGGCTGAACGCGCGGCCAGCGGCCGGGAGACCGCGGCCGGACGCCGGGCCGGGGTGACCCGGCGGCGCATCGGGCTGGCCGCCATCGTCGCCGGGACGGCCGCCTACGCCGCGTGGCTCGTCCCGGCCACCGGGGCCCACGTGCCCGGCTGGCTGGTGCCGGCCGTGATCGCCGCCGGGGCCGTCGGCACCGTCATGGTCCTGGCCGCGCCGGTGGCCCCCGGCTCCGTGAACTTCGCGGCGGCGCTGGCCGTCGCCCTGGCGAGCGTGCTGGTCGCCCCGGGGGTGGCGTCGGCCGATCTGGTCCTGCACCACGAAGGGGCCCTGGACACGCCGTTCGAGCCGGTCAAGCTGGCCCAGGGCATCGACGACACCATGACGGCGGTGACCCGGGTCCAGACTGTCACCGCGCTCCGGCTCGAGGACGCGGACGACGGCGCGCCGGATCTGCTCGCCACCCAGACCTCCGCCGCGGCCGCCGAGTTCATCTACGCCACCGGCCGCGAGGTGCTGCCGATCGGCGGCTTCACCGGCACGATCCCGTCCCCGACGCTGAGCCAGCTGCAGGCCGACATCCGGGCGGGCCGGTTCCGCATCGTGGTCGTGTTCAGCACCTCCGACCCCCGGATGGCCTGGATCGCCGCGAACTGCGTGCCGCTGGCCCGGCCTACCTACGACTGCGCGCCGCCCGAAGCCGGGTCGGCGCCCGCCGGGACGCCGGTCAGAAGTCCAGGCCGAGCGTGAACGCGGGCTTGGGTGAGGTCGCGGGCAGCCGGTGCTCGGCGGCCAGCCGGCGGATCGAGGTCCCGGTGGCCAGGAACTCGGTCGCGTGCTCGCCCCAGACGTGGTTGGACACGGCCACGTTGACCCCGACGATCCCGCCCGCCTTGGCCTGCATCGCCTCGGCCTGCATCCGGGACAGGGCCAGCTCGCGAGCGTCGTAGACGCCCTGGGTGAACTGGATCATCTCCTGGTTCTGGCCCGCCTGCCGCAGCGCCTGCATGGCCGACTGGTGCGCGATGTGGTAGACGCAGGTGCCGAGCACGAACGAGACCGGTACCGCGCCCGCGGCCAGCAGCCGGAAGAAGTCCTGCGCGGACAGGTCCGAGGTGAACGGCCGGCCGTCGGGTGTGCGGTGGGCCCCGGTGCCGCCTTCGGCCTTCACCGCGGTGCCGGTGGCCACGAACTCGAGCACGTCCTGGCCCCAGGCGTACATCTGCATGCGCAGTTCGACGCCGACGATGCCGTCCGCGCCCAGGTGCGCGGCCTCGGCCTCCATCCGGGACATGGCCAGCTCCCGGGCGTTGTACATGGCCTGGCTCAGGACCTGCAGCTCCTGGTTCTGCGACCAGCGGCCTACCTGGATACCGACGTGGTAGATCGACGACCCGACCACGAAGCCCAGCGGCTCGAAGCCGGCCTCGCCCAGTAGCACGTACTCCGACACCGACAGGTCAGAGGTGAACACCGCGCCCTGCTCCGCACCGGCGGTGTGCGCCAGGCGGCCGTCCGCGGCCTGCGGCTCCCAGGTCGCGCCGGCTCCGTCCTGTCCCTTACCGAATAGCGGCATCTTTGCTCCCCGTGGTCTAAGTGGTTTTAGGGTCGGCCTTGGCCTTGGCCGCGGCCTTCAGTTCCTGCTTGTACGCGCGGACCCGCGCCAGCGAATCGTCATCGGAGATGTCCGCCACCGAACAGTAGCTACCCACCTGGCCGAACGGCCCGGCTGCCTCCCGCCAGCCCGCAGGCTGCACCCCGAGCTGCTTGCCCAGCAGGGCCAGGAAGATCTGGGCCTTCTGGGCCCCGAATCCCGGTAGCTCCGCGATCCGCCGCCGCAGGTCGGCCCCGTCGGCGGCGTCACCCCACACCCGGCCGGCGTCGCCGTCGTACCGGGCCACGATGAGCTGGGCCAGGGCCTGCACCCGGGCCGCCATCGATTTGGGGTAGCGGTGCAGGGCCGGGCGCTCGGAGAACACCGCCGCCAGCGCCTCCGGGTCGTACCCGGCCAGCTCCTCCGCGGTCGGGTTGTGCCCCAGCCGCTTGGTCAGGTCGTACGGTGCGCTGAACGCCCGCTCCAGCGGGACCTGCTGGTCCAGCAGCATGCCGATGAGCAGGGCCAGCGGATCGGTGCTGAGCAGTTCGTTGGCCGCCGGCTCGACGGGCATCGAGATCGTCACGGGTCCCCTCCAGGTTCGCGCGCCACCCATCATGGCGTATTCGCACGGCGCGCGTCGCCATGGTGGTCTGGTGGCCCCGGAGGTGCCATGGTGGAATCTGGCAGGCTGCCTGGCCGTTCCTATGATGACGGGTAGTGCGCGCGTCGGCCGGCGTGCCAGGAAGGCGCCGGGGCGCAGCGTCCCAGCCCGGATGGATGGAGTCATCAATGACACCCCACGCCAAGTGGGCAATCGCCGGAATCATTATCGGCCTGATCTTGTTCGCGGTCGCTCCGTGGTACGTACCGCTCGCGATCATCCTGCTCGCGATCGCAATCCCGACCGGGGCTTACCTGATGCTGGATGAGTCCCAGCGCCGCCGGCTGCGCGAGACGCGCCGCCGCCGCCAGCTGGGCAACTAACCGCCGCCCGGGCCCGGCACCTGCCTGCCGGGCCTTCGGGCTGTACACGCTTACCTGCGGGGACACGGGCAAACTACACATTACCTGCGCGGACACGGGGAAGAAAGAGAGCCACCATGCCCGTCCGCCGACTCAACCATGCCGTCCTCTACGTCCGCGACCTGGCCAGCTCAGTCAGCTTCTACTGCGGCACGCTCGGCTTCGAGATCCGCACCGAGGTGCCGGGCCGGGCGGCCTTCCTGCGCGCTCCAGGTTCCGCCAACGACCACGACCTGGGCCTGTTCGAGGTGGCCGGGGTCGCACCCGCCACCGGCGAGTCGGTGACTCAGGCTGGCCTGTACCACCTGGCCTGGGAGGTCGGCACGCTGGCCGACCTGGCCGACGTCCGGGAGAAGCTGGCCGCCGCCGGCGCCCTGGTCGGGCAGAGCGACCACCGCGTCTCCAAGTCCCTGTACGCCAAGGACCCCAACGGCATCGAGTTCGAGGTCATGTGGCGCGTCCCGTTCGAGGACTGGGACGCCGAGCTGAGCCAGGGGGCCCCGATCGCCCCCCTCGACCTCGACGCCGAGCTGGCCCGCTGGGGCGGCCGCCGGGTCACCGGCGCGGCGGCCGGCTCCGCGACCTGACCGCGTGGTTTAGGGCAGCTGGGCCTGTTCCGCCGGGCGGCTCAGCGTCTCGATCGTGCCCTTGTAGGCGATACCGCGGATGTGCAGTACGGGGGAGTCCGGGGCCAGCGCCACGCCGCCGTCCAGGTCCTCCGCGCCCTGGTTGATCCCGAAGCCGGTCATCTCCACCCGTACACCCGGCGGCACCAGCACCGTGAGGCGCGACTTGTAGGCCACGGCCCGGATCGTGGTCACCGGGCTCAGCAGCTCCGCCGCCCGCAGGTCCAGGAGCCCGCCGCCTTTGTAGACCACGGTCGTGTACTTCTCCGGCACCCGCCACCGGCCCGCCCGGCGCACCGTCCCCTTGTACGCCACCGCCAGCCGCCCCGGAGCTACCCCCGCCACCGGGGCCGGCCGCGCTCCCGGAGCGCCAGGCGCGGCGGGCAGATCGGCCACCACCGCGTCCAGCTCGGTGTGCGTCTTGGCCGTCAGCGCCGCCCGCATCCGCTCGTCGAACTCCGTGTCGTCCAGCCGGCCCTCCGCGAACGCGTCCTGCAGTCGCCCCGCCGCCGCATCCCGTTCCGTATTAGACGCCCGCAACCCCCCCATCCCAGCCGCGCCGGCCACCACATCGGTCCCAGGTACCCCGTCCGTCACGTGCTCCGCTTCCACCATCGTCTCCTTCCGGTGCGCTCTGCCGGCCCCGGCCACTTCCCCCCGATCGCGATGTATCTTAACTCGCCACGCATCAGCCGTAAAGGGATATTCGCCCCCGGATATATACCGCCCGTCGACGTCCCGCGCCAGCAGAGTCGCCCCGCTGAAACCGCACATCCATACCAGCCACCGGCGTCCCCGCGTACCAGCCACCGGCGTCCCCGCAACGTGGAACCCCCCGTTAGCGTGTGCAAAAACTGTCGTCAGGGCGGTCGTCAGGGCAGCAGTTTTTGCACACGATATTCAGCGGGTCACCCCGGCATCCGCCCAGCCGCCGCCGATGACCCGCGCCGGGTCCGGGCTGACGTCAGCTCAGCGGCGGGGGACGGCGCCGCGCAGGATGGCGAACGCGCCCAGCCGGGCCCCGATGGTGGCGATGACCGCGACCGGCAGCACCTGGGGCAGTTCGGCCGCCGGGACCAGGGCCACCGCCAGGAAGGCCAGGGCCACCCCGCCGATCGCCACCGCCAGCGCGGCCATGGCCCGGCGGCCGCGCAGCGTCCGGCGCACCAGCAACCGCGCCTCGGGCGGCAGCCTCAGCACCATCCAGGCGAAGCTGGCTATCGCGATCACGCCCAGCACGGTCAGCCCGATCACGAACGGGAACCGGCCCAGGTGCGCGATAACCGGGATCCAGATCAGCAGCAGCGCGGCCAGCGTGAACATGTAGATCATCCGCGACACCGTGCGCAGAATGACCACGTCGATGTTGCGGCTGTAGACGTTCTCGGCCGGCGAGATCCTGGCCGCCTGGATGAAGTGCCGGACGGCGCCGCGAGTGTCGTGCCGACGCAGCCGGATCCGGCCCAGCTCGTTCATGGCCCCGCTGTGCGCGGGGTCCAGCGCGAGCGCGCGCTCCTGGTGCACCCGGGCCGACTCCAGGTCGCCGGCCGCCAGGCTCACCTTGCCCGACAGGAAGTGCACGTCCGGCTCGTTCGGGGCCAGGCTGCGGGCCTGCCGGGCCGCAGCGGTGGCGATGTCCAGGCGCCGGGCTCCCAGCGCCGCCTGCGCCACGCAGATATGGGCCTGCCAGTGTCCCGGGGCCAGCCGCCGGGCCTCCATGCCCGCCCGCAGCGCCTCCGGGTAGTTGTCGGTGTGCAGCAGCGCGTTGCTGGCCAGCCGGTGCGGCCATTCGTCCGCCGGGTCCAGGCTCACCGCGCGGTTGGCCGCGTTCACGGCCTGCTGGTGCCGGCCGGCGCCCAGCTGAGCCCGAGCCAGCAGGCACCAGGCCCGGGCGTTCTCCGGCTCCGTCGCGACCAGCCGGGCCAGCACCCCGCACGCCTGGTCGTAGCGCTTCATGTCGAGCATCGCGTCGGCGCGCGCCAGCTCTTGCCTGAGCTCGGTCATGCCGTCAGCGCGTTCATATCAACCGGCGTTTTTTCAGGTAGTCGGCGAGGTCATCATAGGCGCCGCCCTCGTTGGCGAACAGGGCGACGTTCCGCGCGGTGTCGAACCACGCCCCCAGCGACGGCTTGACCTCCGCCGCCGACGCCTCCAGGTCCGGCTGCCCGATCATCCGGGCCTCGCCGCGGTTGATGCTGTCCAGCAGGGCCCGCTCGGACGCTGTCTCGCAGATGTGGGCGATGTCCGCCCCGGAGTAGCCGTCGGTCACCTTGGCCAGCCGGCCCAGGTTGACCCCGGCCACGGGCCGGTCCCGCAGGTGGAAGCGGAAGATGGCCTCCCGGGCCGCGTTGTCCGGCGGCAGCACCAGCAGCGTCCGGTCGAACCGCCCCGGCCGGCGCAGCGCGCTGTCCACGTCCCACGGGTGGTTGGTCGCGGCCAGCAGGAACACCCCCTCGTTGCCGCCGCCCACGTCGTCCAGCTCCAGCAGCAGCTGGTTCACCGCGCTGCGCATCGGGGTGTTCCGCAGCTGGCTGCGCTTCTGCCCGATCGCGTCCACCTCGTCCAGGAACAGCACGCACGGGGCGTTGCGCCGGGCGATCTCGAACAGCTCGTGGATGTTGCGCTCGCTCTGCCCGACGAACATGTCGATGATGTCCGCGAACGAGACGGCCATGAACCGGGCGCCGAGCTCGCCGGCCACGGCCCGGGCGATGAACGTCTTGCCGCAGCCGGGCGGCCCGTACAGCAGCAGGCCGCCGCGCAGGCTCTTGCCGTACAGCTTGCGCAGCTCCGGGTTTCGCATCGGGGCCAGGAACGCGGCCTCGAGCCGCTGTTTGACCTGGTTCATGCCGGCCACGTCGGCCAGCTTGAGGGTGGTGCGCTCGGCGTCGTAGGCCTCGGCCGGGGCGCTGGCCGAGTCGGCGGAGGTCTCCTCGCTGCCGATGAACATCGGCGGCAGCACGTCACTCAGCTCCGACTCGGCCTGGGACCAGTCAAAGTCGGCCGAACGGTCCTGGCGGCGTGGCCCGCTGAGGCCCGGCTCCGGCGCTGGTGGGCCAGCGGGCGACGGCGGGCCGTTGGGTGGCACAGAGCTAGCGGGTGGCACCGTGCCGGCGGAGGCGTTATCCGGTCCGGCCGGCGGGGACGGCGCAGGGGCCGCGGGCCGCTGCAGCAGGGCCAGGGCCTCGGTGTTACCGGGATCGCGTTGCAGTACCGCGCCCACGTGCCGGATGGCCTCGTCCCGCTGACCCGCCTGCAGCAGCAGGGTGGCCAGATGCACACGCAGCGGCACATCGTCTGGCATGGCCTCGACAGCCTTGCGCAGACTGGCGAGCACGGTGGGATCGGGTTCCATGCAGCCGTCCGGTCTTGTCGCGATGGTTCAGGCTCAGAGTCAACAGGCTCAGTGTCAAACAGTACGGGGCGGGGAGGTGTGCGGGCACCATGCCTGCCCACATAGCGGCCTATTCACGGCTAATCCTGATCAAGTCCACGGCTGATCCTGGTCTCGCGGAGCGAGATTTCCCCCGCTTTGGGCCACCGTTGGCCGGTTCGTTTGGTTGCCGAAAGCCGCAACTGTCCGTCATGATGTGATAACGCCCCATAGTGTCGTGAACGGGACGTGGAGGGTGATATCGCAGAAACGTCGGGCGCCGGCCCGGTGAAAAGCCCAGTGAATGACGCAGTGCAGACGCTGGCGGCGGATGGGCCGGCTCCGAGGACCGTCTTCCGCGATGTCTTCGCCGTACCGGAGTTTCGGGCCTTGTGGCTGGCCCAGATTCTGTCGGTCGCCGGCGACCAGCTGGCCCGGGTCGCGCTGACCGTGCTGGTCTACGACCGCACCACCTCACCGCTGCTTGCGGCGGTCACCTACGCCGCCAGTTTCGTGCCCTCCTTCGTCGGCGGCGTCACCCTCAGCGCCCTGGCCGACCGGAACCCGCGCCGCGCGGTCATGATCGTCTGTGACCTGGCCCGGGCGGCGATGGTGCTGGTGATGGCGATCCCCGGCGTGCCGATCGCCGCGCTGATCGTGCTGCTGTGCGCGGTGACCCTGGTCGGTGCGCCGTTCACGTCGGCCCGGGCCGCGGTCTATCCGGACGTGCTGCCGGGGGACCGGTACGTGCTCGGCACCGCGGTCACGCTCACCACGACCCAGCTGGCCCAGGTCATCGGGTTCGCCGTGGGCGGCACACTGGTCGGCCTGCTCGGCGTCGGCCCATCGCTCGTCGCCGACGCGGGCACGTTCGCGGCCTCGGCTCTGATCGTCCGCCTCTGGACCCAGTGGCGCCCGCCGGCCCGCCCGCGGCTTCGCGGCCCGGCGGACGCGCCACCGGCCGCTCCAGCCGCCCCGGTTGCCCCAGCCGCCCCGGTTGCCCCAGCCGCGTCGGGCGGGCGTGAACGCCGTGGGTACGGCCTGGTGGCCGGGGTCCGGCTGGTGTTCGGCCGCCCGGCGCTGCGGGATCCGATGCTGTTCGCCTGGCTGTGCGCGTTCTACAACGCGCCGGAGGGGATCGCGGTCCCGCTGGCCCGGTCGCTCGGCGGCGGCTCGGTCGCAGCCGGCCTGATCCTGGCGGCCGAGCCGTTCGGGGCCATGCTCGGATCGCTGGCCTTCAGCCGCCTGGTGGCGCCGCCGCGCCGGCTGCGCTGGCTGGGCCCGCTGGCCACCGCGGCCAGCGCGGTCCTGGTGCTGTTCGCGTTCGACCTCGGGTTGCTGGCGGTGCTGGCGGTGCTGTTCGCCGCCGGAGCGTTCGCGGCCTTCCAGCTGGCCGCGAACGCCGCGTTCGTGGCCGCCGCCCCGCCGGAGCGCCGCAGTGAGGCGTTCGGCCTGGCCCAGGGGGGCATGAGCCTGGGCCAGGGCCTGCTGATGGTGCTGGCCGGCGCCGCGGTCGCGCTGTGGCCACCGCACGTGGTGATCGCCTGCTTCGGCGCCGCGGGCACGGTGGCGGCGCTGGTCGTCATCCTCGACCGGTCCCGCTCCCGGTTTCGCTCTCGCTCCGGCGTGCGCTCCTTAGCGTCGGCCCGGCCCCTCCGTCCCATTTCGGACGTCATCGAGCCGTTGACGGCTC
The DNA here is from genome assembly GCA_963833835.1 of uncultured Actinomycetes bacterium. Taxonomy (GTDB): domain Bacteria; phylum Actinomycetota; class Actinomycetes; order Streptosporangiales; family Streptosporangiaceae; genus Bog-532. The sequence continues at coordinate 17,844 of CAWHZI010000015.1, read as the reverse complement.
TCCCGGCACGTGTCCCTTTTACTGACCTAAGCGACGCAATGTCGGTTTCATTCAGTAATCCGGCCAATGCGTAACGTCGATCAATTCACGCATATGTGCCTATGTGTGACAGCAACTTGACACAGCGCAGTAATGGTCGTGACAATGCGGGACATCAGCTGCGCGTTCCGTTGCCAACCCCTCTGAAAACGGACCCGCAAGGAGACTGCATGAATTCACGCGGTCGCGGCCCCCATGGGCCAGGCGCCGCCGTACGCGCCTGGGCCGTCTGGGCCCTGCCGCGGTGGCTGACCGTCTTCGTCACCGGCGTCGTCCTGCTGGACGCGGCCGGGCTCGGCTTCGCGGCGTCCCGCGGTGCCGGTGACCGGCACGACCTGGTCCTGTTCGCCCTCCTGGTGGCCTGCGACGTGGGCAGCCTGGAGCTGACCCGGCGGGCGGGGGAGAAGGCTGGCGTCTCGCGGGACATGCACGCGCTGTGGGAACTGCCGGTCGCACTGCTCTTGCCGCTGGTGTACGCGCCGGTGATCCCGGTTATCCGGCTCGCCTTCACCCAGTGGCGGGTCCGGCACGGGCCGCCGCACCGCCGGGTGTTCAGCGCGTGCGCGCTCGGTCTCAGCTACCTGGCCGCCGCGCTGGTGTTCCGGGCTGTGGGAGGCGTCCACCTGTCCGGGCTGAGCTGGATGCTGGCGGCGGCGGCCGCGGGCCTGGTGCAGCGGCTGGTCAACGCGGTGCTGGTGTTCACCGCGGCTAAGGGGGCCGACCCCACCATCCGGCTCCATACGGCGCAGTTCAGCCGGGAGCCGATGTACAACGACCTGACCGAGCTGTGCCTGGCCGTGCTGGTGGCGTTCGCCGCGGCCAGCACCCCGATCGCGCTGCTGTTCGCGTTCCCGTTCGCCGCGCTGCCGCTGCGGGCCCTCCAGCACGCCCAGCTCGTGACCGATTCGCGCACCGACTCCAAGACCGGCCTGCTGAACGCCCGGGCCTGGGAGCAGGAGGCCATGGCCGAGCTGGCCCGGGCCGGGCACAGCGGCAAGCCGCTGGCCGTGGCCCTGCTCGACCTGGACTGGTTCAAGCACGTCAACGACACCTACGGGCACCTGTTCGGGGACGAGGTGCTGCGCCAGATCGGCCAGTGCCTGCCGGGCGCGCTGCGCGACTACGATCTGGCGGGCCGGTTCGGCGGCGAGGAGTTCGTGCTGCTGCTGCCCTGTACCCGGGCGGTGGACGCCATCCGGGTCGCGGACCGGGTGCGGGGCCGGATCGCCGGGCTGCCGCTGAACGCGCCCGGGGGTGAGCCGGTCCAGGTCACCGCCTCGGTCGGGGTGGCGGCGCTGGAAGGCGGCTCGGCCCGCGAGCTGAACGAGCTGATGGCCGCGGCCGACGCCGCGCTCTACCGGGCCAAGCGGGGCGGCCGGAACCAGGTCCAGATGCTCAGCCCGTCCCGCGGGCTGAGCGCCACCGGCGGCCCGGGCGCGGCGGCGGGCATGGTGGGCTCCCGGGACAACCCGTTCGCCGGGCGGACCCGCCCGATGCTGCCGGTCCAGCCGGGCTCGCCCGAAGTGAGCTCCCGCAGCCGCTGAGCCCCGCACCGTCGAACCCCCGCGCACCACTAGGCTGCTCGGGTGCAGATGACCACGCTCGGCCGTGGCGGCCCCGAAGTCTCCCGGGTCGGTCTTGGTCTGATGGGAATGTCCGGCATCTACGGTGCCGCCGACGACCAGGAAAGCATCGCCACCATTCACGCCGCCCTCGACGCCGGCATCAACCTGCTGGACACCGGCGACTTCTACGGCATGGGTCACAACGAGATGCTGCTCCGCGAGGCGCTGCGGACCGTGCCCCGGGACCGGGTGTTCATCCAGGTCAAGTTCGGCGGCCAGCGCGACCCCAGCGGCGCGTTCGTCGGCCACGACGTGAGCCCGGCCATGGTCAAGAGCTCGCTGGCCTACTCCCTGCAGCGGCTCGGCACCGACTACATCGACCTCTATCAGCCGGCCCGCCTTGACCCCCGTGTCCCGATCGAGGACACGGTGGGGGCCATCGCCGAGATGATCGACGCCGGCTACGTGCGTTACGCCGGGTTGTCTGAGATGGGCCCGGACACCATCCGCCGCGCCGCTGCGGTCGTCCCCATCCAGGAGCTCCAGATCGAGTACTCGCTGGTGAGCAGGGGGATCGAGGAGCGCATCCTGCCCGCCGTGCGGGAGCTCGGCATCAGTGTGACCGCCTATGGCGTGATGTCCCGCGGCCTGCTCAACCGCGACACCGCCCGCCAGTCCGGCCCCGGCGACGCCCGCGGCCGGTTCCCCCGGTTCAGCGCCGGGAACCTCGAGCGCAACCTGGAACTGCTCAGCGCGCTGGAGCGCATCGCCGAAGACCGCGGCGTGACCACCGCCCAGCTGGCCTTCGCCTGGGTGCTGGCCCAAGGTGACGACATCATCCCGCTCATCGGGACCAAGCGCCGCGACCGCCTTCAGGAGACCCTCGGCGCCCTCGACATCACCCTCACTGCGGACGAGCTCACCGCCATCGAACAGGCGGTCCCGGCCGGCGCGGTCGCGGGGGACCGCTACGACTCCCCGCAGATGGCCGCCCTCGACAGCGAGCGCTGACCCAGCCGGCCCCTATCGGCTTACCCCTAACGACCAGCCCTATCGACCAGCACGATAGGCCGCCGCCAGCTCGAGCATCCGGCCGTGCCCGCCGTCCATGGCGCCGCCACCGGGCAGGTAGCGCTTGGGCATCTTGGCGATGCTGGTGTAGTTGGTGTCGCACACGTTGGCCAGCGGCGACTCCACCGCCTGCGTCACCAGCTGGTAGGCGTCCAGTGGGTCCAGCCCGTACTCGGCCGCGATCCAGGTCGTGATGTCGTGCTGGGCGATGCGGAACGCGTCCTCCAGTGGCCGGGCCGACCCGGCCGACATGAGGTGCGTGCCGGACTCCAGCCGGGGCCACGGGCACGGCCGCCCCTTGATCAGGTCCACCGCGATCACCGTGTTCATCGCCGTCTCGACCGCGACACCGCACGTTTCACCCTCGCCCTGGCGGGCGTGCCCGTCGCCCAGGGACAGCAGCGCCCCCGGCACGTTCACCCCCAGATAGCAGGTCACCCCGGCCCGCATCTCCGGGGTGTCCATGTTCCCGCCGAACGCATCCGGCACCAGCGCGCTGCGCGCCTCCAGGTTGGCCGGGGCGACCCCCACCGTCCCGTGCATCGGGTCCATCGGCAGGTCCACCGTGAACTCGCTCCGCCGCGCGGTGAACCGGCAGGTCCGGGCCTGTCGGTCCAGCTGCCAGATCCACACCAGCTCCGGCAGCGGATCGTTCAGCAGCGCGGTCAGGTGTGTCCCGGTCAGCGCCCCGAACAGCGGCACCGTCGTGGACGCGGCCCAGTCCCGGGCCGGCTCGATCGAGATGAAGTGGACCGCCACCGTGTCCCCGGGCTCGGCCCCCTCGATGTAGAACGGGCCGGTCTGCGGGTTCAGGTACGGGAACTCACACACCTGCGAGACGAGATCGTTCTCCCCGCGCACCCGCCCGGCGAAGCAGTCCTCGGTGAACACCTCCAGGACGGCCGGCGTCTGGATCCGCATGACCGGCGCCGCCCCGCCGAAGGTCCAGGCGTACTGTCCCGTCTCCGGCCGGAAGCTGATCACTTGCAGATCGCCCATGCTGTGACTCCTCCTCAGGCCCGATTCCTCGGGCCCGACATCTCAGGCCTCGATCTCGGCGTCGTCCAGGTGGACGAGCCCGACCTCGGTGACCCGTTCCGGGTGACGCCGGTACAGGTAGGCGAGATACCCGATCCCCACCACCATCCACCCCGCCACGCCCGGCCCCATGTACGACGCCGGCGCGGCCAGCGGCGTGATGAACGAGAACGCCGGGATGCCCGCGGCCGCCAGCCAGGCGGGCACGAACGCGACGATCCCCAGCACGGGGATGACCAGGTGCAAGAGCACGTTGAACCCCTGGCCGGTAGCCCGGCGCCGCCGCCAGAAGAACCCGATACAGGCCGCGTTGATGATGATGTAGATGGCGGCCAGCACGATGACCAGCCCCGTCCCCACCATGGAGAACGCGGTCTCGGGGGTGTAGGCCAGGCCCAGCCCCAGGGTCACCGCCAGCGTCACCACGAAGGACACCGCGATCGCTACGAAGGGTGAGCTGTGCTTGCGGTGGACGCGGGCGAAGAAGTGCGGGAAGGCGCCGATCCGGCCCATCGCGTAGGCGGTGCGGCTGGACACGTTCACCCCGGCGTTGGCGTTGGCGATCGTGGAGTTGACGATGGCCAGGAACACGAAGAACCAGAAGATCCCGTACAGGGACCGTGCGATGCCGACCCAGGACGCCGTGCCCGAGACGCCGAACCCGGCGAACTTGGCCGGCCCGAACGCCACGTCCGCGGCGTAGGTGGTGAAGACGTACAGCACACCGATGCTGAGGGTGGCGATCAGCACGGCCCGTCGGATGGTGCGCCGGGGATCTCGGGCCTCCTCGGCCAGTGGCGCGGCTCCCTCGAACCCGCCGAAGGCCAGCACCGTGAACACCGAGCCAGCGAAGACCCCGGTCAGGCCGTGATACTTCGACGGCGTGTGCGAGGTGCCGAACACCGACCAGGTGTTCTGCGAGCCCGCGTGCACCACCAGGAACACGCCGAGGACCAGGAACACCGCGATCTCGAACGCCCCGAGCAGGGTGCCCAGGCGGGCCGAAGTCTGCACCCCGTAGAAGCCGGCCGCCAGCACGATCAGCGCGCCGAGGATCGCCCACGGCCACCACAGGTTCGCCGGGTAACTGTGCCACTCGGAGTTGATCGTGGACGCCGTGGTGAAGCCGAGCTGGAGCAGTACCAGCGGCGGGATCAGCGCCCCGACCAGCACGTAGCCCCAAGCGACCAGAAACCCGATGGCCGGGTGCAGACCGCGGGCGGCGTAGGTGGCCACCGAGCCCGAGGCGGGCAGCTCACTGGCCAGTTGACCGACGCAGGAGGCCGACAGCAGGCAGGCGATCAGCGCGAACAGCACGGCCAGCGGCAGCGACCCGCCCGCGTAGGCTGCCCCGGCCGGGATCGACGCGGCAATCGCGGCCCCGGGGGCCATGTCGGTGATGCTCTGGAACAGCACCTCCCGCAGCCCGATCGCGTCCCGCCGCAGACCGGGCGGCTGCGTCACCGCACCCACACGAGGCTCACTCATCACAAACCTCCCGCACTGGGACTAGCCGGGACTAGCCGGACTTTGCGGAAGATAATCTCACGCCGCGCACCAACATCACAGGACTTATGTGTTCACACGTTCCCGGGAGCCTTCTGTCCCCTCCGCGGCCTGGCTGGAGGCCGTCCGGGTCAGCAGGGCCAGGCGCGCCGACCGCCCGGCCTTCTGCAGCCCGAGCGCCCCGGCCACCAGCAGCCCGGCCACCACCCCGTCCAGCCAGTAGTGGTTGGCCGTGACCACCACGACCAGTGTGGTCAGCGCCGGGTACAGCACCGCCAGCCAGCGCCACCGGCTGCGGGAGGCGGTGATCACCGCGACGGCCACGATGATGGACCAGCCGACGTGGACCGACGGCATGGCCGAGAACTCGTCGAATCCAATCGCGTACACCGACTGCCCGTACAGTATCGCGGTGTCGACCATGCCGCTGCCGGGCAGCAGCCGCGGCGGCGCGACCGGGATGAGCTGGATGAGCAGGGCCGCGGCGGTGAACAGCACCACCGTCGTCCGCACCTGCCGGTAGTGACGGCGGTGCCAGATGAAGACCCAGCCCAGGCAGGTGAACATCACCGGGAAGTGCAGGCCCGCGTAGTAGAGGTTGAACAACTGGATGATCAGCGGGTGCGGCAGGAACACCCGCTGGAGGGCCGCCTCGCTGGGCAGGTGCAGCCAGCGCTCCGCGTGCCAGAGCCAGTGCGCCCGGGGCAGCCCACCCGAGGACGGCAGCACCGAGAACGTCCCGGCGTACCGCCACAGCGCGAACAGGGCAGCCAGCAGCGCGGCCTCACCGGTGAACCGTCCGGTGGCGACCAGCCGGGGCCGCCGCGTCCGGATCAGGACCACCGCTACCGGCGCCAGAACAGCAGCCAGGACCGCGCCCTGCGACCAGGAGAGTTCTAGATGCGGCACCTCCCCATTCTGCTACCTGGGGGACGCCAGGTGTTCACGGGGAGGAGCCCAGGTGTCCCCGCGGGGAGGCGGAGGCAGCGGCGGAAGCTCAGATGCTCCCGTTGTTACGGCTCAGGTAGGCCGGGTCCATCTCCTGGCGGGGCAGGTACACCTCGCCGGTGACGTCCGCGCCCAGCCGCACCCGGTCGCCGTCGACCAGCCGGATTTCGGTGCCCGCGGTGGCCCGGTCGTCGTTGACGAACGTCCCGTTGGTGGAGCCCTCGTCGCGAATCGCGGCCCGGCCGGAGTCGTCGACGGTCACCGTCGCGTGCCGCCGGGAGACGTTATCGAACCGGGCGAACGCCGCCGCCACCAGTGACTGGGCCGGGTCCCGGCCCAGCAGCAGCGAGGTCCCGGCCGGGATCTCCACGTTGCCGGTCGGGAACGCGATCCGCAGGACCACGGGGGAGATCCGCCGCTGGCCGGTCCGCGGCAGCGGCGCCCGGCATTCCAGGCACCACAGGTCGGACGGGTCGGGGACCCGTGCGCCGCAGTTGGGGCAGGACGGCTGGTCGTCGCGTCCGGTCATGTAGCGCTGCGAAACCGTGGGCGTAGGCAAGTCCTCTTCGGCCTGCTCCGCGCGTGGCAGGTTAGCCCCGCACCGGAAGCAGATCAAGTCCTCTGGCTGCACCCGGACGGCGCAGTTGGGACAGGTCAGGATGGCCATATCGTCCTCCGCGACGGCCCTAGAGCACCGATTGCCCGGTACTCCGGCGGTCTGTCTCAGTCTTCGGCACTGTGTCCCAGACCGTCGATCTGGCCCGGGCAGGGCAAGTGCGGCGGGGACGCGCCTATCACCTTACCTGTCGTCACCCCGCCCGCTACGTGACTGGGCAAAGACTGGTCGCAGTAGGTGGCGCCGGCTACGGCGCGGACGTCGGGCCGGGGGCCGTCGCGGCCTGCGGCGCTCCGCCGGTTCCCGGCGGTTCGCGGCCGTCCGGGCGGGACCGGATGAGGCGGCTCACCTCCGTGCGGAGCTGCACGAACTCGGGCCGCTGCTTGGTGCTGATCTGGTCTCGCGGCGCGGGCAGATCCACCCGCAGGTCGGCCAGGATGCGACCGGGGCCGGGCGTGAGCACGATCACCCTGTCGCCGACGTACACGCTCTCGTCGATGTCGTGCGTGACGAGCAGGATCGTGATGCCCCGCTCGCTGCGCACCCGCAGGGTGAGGTCCTCCAGGTCTTCCCGGGTCTGCGCGTCGACCGAGCCGAACGGCTCGTCCATCAGCAGCAGGGCCGGGTCGCCGACCAGCGCCCGGGCGATCGCCACCCGCTGCTGCATGCCGCCGGACAGCTGCCACGGGTACTTCTGGCCCACGCCGGGCAGCCCGATCGCGGTCAGGGCCGCGTCGGCCGTGGCCCGGCGGGCCTTCCGGCTGCGCTCGGTCCGGCGCAGCGGCAGCGCCACGTTGTCCTGCACGGTCAGCCACGGGTACAGCGAGCGGCTGTAGTCCTGGAACACCACCGACAGCCCGTCCGGCACCCCCTCCACCGGCGCCCCGCTCAGCTCGACCTGGCCCCGGGTCGGCTGCAGCAGCCCGGCGATGCACCGGAGCAGGGTCGACTTGCCGCATCCGGACGGCCCGACGATGCTGACCAGCTCGCCTTCGGCCACGCTGAGCCGGACGTCCTCGATGGCCACGTGCGCCCCCGGGCCCTGGCCGTAGGTCCGGGTCAGATCGGTTACTTCAAGCACGTCGCGTCCGCATCCCTCCGCTGATGTCTTCCATTAGACAGTTTCCACCTGGCGGGCGCCGCGGTGCCAGGCCAGCATCTGCCGCTGCACGCCGTTCAGGATGGCGTTGAGCAGGTAACCGAGGATGCCGAGCAGCACGATCGTGCACCACAGCTCGACCAGGTCGAACGAGTTCTGGGCGTTGAGCATCTCGTAGCCGATGCCATTGCTGCTGCCGACCAGTTCGGAGAAGACCATCAGGATCAGGGCCAGCGACAGGCTGAGCCGGAACCCGGTGAAGATCTTCGGCAGCGCCGACGGGATGATCAGCTGGGTCAGCCGCTGGGTGCGGCTGAGCCGGAGCGCATCCGCCGTCTCCAGCTGCACCGGGTCGACCGAGCTGGCCCCGTCGATGGTGTTGAGCAGGATCGGCCACACGGTGCCGAACGCGATCGTGGCCACCTCCATCTGGTTGCCGATCTTGAACAGCACGAGGAACACCGGGGCCAGCGTGACCACCGGCAGCGCCCGCCCGAACTGCAGCAGCGGCTCCAGGTACTCCGACACCGCCCGGGACCGGCCGATGGCCACCCCCAGCGGAACGCCGATCACGGTGGCGATGGCCAGCCCGGCCAGCGTCCGCCAGATGCTGGGCAGCAGGTTGCCGGTTGCGTTGCTGGTGAAGAACAAGTGCGAGGCCGGCCCGGAGAACCACAGGTGGTACATCCGGTCCAGGATCGTCGACGGCGGCGGGAAGAATGGGCTGTGCGCGCCGGAGGCCCACAGCTGCCACAGCAGCACGCCCACCACCAGCACAACCCAGCGTGACAGCTCCCTCAGAACTCTCATCGGGCCGCTCCAGTCAGTGGGCAGTTCCCGCCAGTCATTGGGCAGTTCCCGCCAGGCGGAGATAGTTCCAGCGCAGCAGGTGGTGCTCGGCCCACACGATCGCGCGGTCCAGGACCAGGCCCAGGATCCCGGCCCAGACCGTCGCGGCCAAGATGATGGGCAGGTTGCCCGCGCCCGAGCTGTAGTCCGCGATGAACGCGCCGAGCCCCGGCCCGCTGATCCGGCCGGTGATGTAGCCCGCGCCGATGTCGAGGATGATCGCCACCGACGAGGCCAGCCGGATGCCGGTGGCGATGAACGGGGCCGCGCTGGGCAGCGACACCATCCGGACCGTGGCCAGCGCGGAGAACCCGAACGCGCGATTGGTCTCCTTGGCCACCGGATCGACGTCGTCCAGGCCCGCGATCGTGTTGTAGAGCACCGGCCAGATCGCGCCGTACACGATCAGCGTCACCGACATCCGCAGCCCGGGCCCGAGCCAGAGGCTGACCAGCAGGATCAGCGCCACCGAGGGGATGGGCCGGAGGAACTCGACCACCGCGCGGGTGGCCACCCGGACGCCGGGCACGCTGCCCAGCAGCACACCCGCCGGCACCCCGATGACGATGGTGACGGCCAGGCCCACGGCCCAGGCCTCGATCGTGGCGCCCAGGTCGGCCAGGAACCGCCCGTTGCCCAGCAGCGTGAACACGTGGCCCAGGACGGTCGAGGTGAGCGGCAGCACCGACTTGGGGATGATCCCCGTCCGGCCCAGCAGCTCAGCGATGACCAGGAACACGATCACCCCGGTCAGCCCGCGCCGCCAGCGGGCGGCGCGGGCCTTCCGGGCCGGTGACGCGGGCGCAGCGTGCGAGGGCGGCGCGTCAGCGGTGGTACTCGAACCAGTCACACAGTCGCCTTACTTGTACAGCAGCGTGCTGGCCGTGGCCGAGCCGGTGGCCAGGCCGCCGCTCTTCATCAGCGTGAGGACCTTGGTGATCTCCGCCGGGTCCATCGTGCTGGGGTAGGTGTTCAGCGGGAGCGCGTTGGCCTGCGCCGCGGTGACCTTGGTGTAGGTCGGCAGGATCGACTTGACCGCGGACGGGTTGGCGTCCGCGTAGGCCTGGGCCTTGAGCAGCGCGGTCTGGAACGCCTTGGCGGTGTTCGGGTTCTTCTGCGTCCAGCTCGAGGTGGCCAGGTATCCGGACATCGGCATGTTGGCCACCGGGCCGTCGCAGGAAGAGACGACCTGCTTGGCCCCGTCCGCCGCCAGCGCGCCACCGAGGAACGGCTCCACCGCGCTGATCGCGTCGACCTGCTTGGCCTTGAGCGCGGTGACCATGTTCGGGAACGGGATCACCACGTACTTGACCTTCGACGGGTCCACCCCGTCCGCCTTGAGCACCGCGTTCAGGGTCAGGGTCTGGATGTTGTTGGTCAGGTTGACCGCGACGGTCTTGCCCGCCAGGTCGGCGGGCTTGGTGAGGCCGGACGATGGCAGCGCGGCCACCGCGAAGGTGTTGGGCTTGCAGGTCACGCCCTCGGCCAGGACCTTGAACTGGGCCGTGCCCTTGGCCTGCGCCTCGATGAACGAGACGTAGTTCGCGCCGCCGATGACGGCGATGGTGCCGTGCAGCATGTCCGGGATGGCCTGGGTGCTCTGGGTCACCGGGTCGATCTTGACCGTCAGGCCCTCCTGCTTGAAGTAACCAAGCTTGTTGGCCAGGTACAGACCGGCGCTGTCGACGACCGGGAGCGCGCCGACCGTGATGGATGTCTGCTCGAGCTTGGCCGAGGACGGGGACGCCGATGCCGACGACCCCGAACTGGTTGAGCCCGACGATCCCGAGCTGCTACAGCCGACAGCCAGCAGCCCGACGGCCAGGCCTGCCGTGGCCGTGACGGTGATCCGGCCGAGGCGTGGAGACCTCATTGACGCTCCTTTACGTGGATAACGGCGGAGAAGCCGTTGCATGATCAATTGGCGCCGGCGGCCAGCGGCCGGCGTTAAAGCTGGCCCCCCAGCGCCAATGCAGCCTGCCCATTGCCGCCCGTTTAATGCGGCGGTCCAATGAACAGTCCGATGGCGCGTCATAAGTCTTACCGCATCTGCGCATTGCCTCGTTACCGGGGATGGGCATCGTTAGCGAAAGGTTCTGCGTTGCCAGCGTGAATAACCAGCAGTAATTTATATATAACAAAGTGTAGTTTCAACTGGCCATGACCCGGCCACGCGGAATCCAGCGTGGCGCGGCTGCCTGGCGCAATTGTTTGTGACGCGCGCTTTTTACGTGAAAGTAACGTCCCATCAGTGGAACAGCAGCGGTGCGACCGAGAAATTGGCCGGGACCAGATGGCCGGACGCCATCGCGTTGGCCACCCGCTGCAAGTGGGTCTGGTCCAGCGAGGTCGGGAACTGCCCGAGGTTGACCACCGCGGCCTCGTTGGGGGTCAGGCCCTTGATGTAGTTCGGCATGATCTCTTCGACGTCCGACCGGCTCGAGTCGGCCAGCGCCTGGCCGCGGTCGAGGGCCTGCTGGAACGCGCGCGCCGTGTTCGGGTACTTCTGCAGGAACGGGGAGGTGGAGAAGTAGCCGGAGATCGGGAAGCCTGCGGTCGCCCCGGTGCAGGTCGACATGACCGGCTGCGCGCCGATGCCTAGCTCGTTCTCGGTGATGAACGGCTCGACCGCGCTGATCGCGTCCACCTCGTGGCTCTTCAGGGCCGCGCCCATCTTCGGAAACGCGATCTGCACGTAGTGCACGGTCTGGGGGTTGACGCCCGCCGTCTGCAGCGCGGTGTTGGTCAGCAGGGTCTGGATGTTGTTCGTCGCGTTGACCGCGATCCTCTTGCCCGCCAGGTCGGTGGGGGTCTTGATGCCGGAGCTGGGCAGGGCCAGCACGTCGAAGGTGTCGGCCGAGCACGACTGCCCGTCCACCAGCACCTTGAGGTTCAGGTGCTGGGTCTCGTCTTTCTGGAAGAACGACACGTAGTTCGCGCCGGCGACGACGTCGACGGTGCCCTTCTGCAGGTCGGGGATGGCCTGAGGGGTGACGCCGATCGGCTTGATCGTGACGTTCAGCCCGGCCTGCTTGAAGTAACCGTGCTGCTGGGCCAGGAACAGCCCAGCGGTGTCCACCACCGGCAGCGCGCCGACGACGAGGTTGGTCTTCTCCAGGTGGGCCGAGGCCGTGGTCGCGCTGGCGCCCGTGTGGGAGCTGGTGCAGGCGGCGGCGAGCACCGCCACCGCAAGACCGCCGGCGGCGGCTAGGGATGCCCGCCCGGCCCGGGTGAACCTCATTGTGCTCCTTCAGCCATCGGACAACGATCGGGGCCGCTAAATCGGAGGCCCTGCCTCAAACAGGCACATCTCGACGCAGCCAGTTGCTAACCGTATCAGTGCGATGAGAGGTGGGAGGGTGATTCGGACAGCATCGACAATCCGCGCATCGTCCCAGGTCAAGCCTCACCCGGGCGGCCCCGGGGGCCGCCCGGGGCCCTCCGTGCCCGGCTGATTGTCCCGTGTTTAGGTCCGGGCCGCGGTTCCGGCGCCGGTCGGCTGAGCCTGCCGATGTGGCCGGGCGGCCGGTTGCGCCTGGTGCGTCGTTGCCGGCCGCAGGGTGCCGGTGGCTGCCGAGGATGGCGCGGCGTTACGGCCCGCTGATCGGCGGCCAAGGAAAGGTAAATTTGCGCCATCAGTTTTGCCAGCCGCGTTAAATATGGCCACAGCGATGTAATTTGCCGTGGGGCAACAGTGCTCGTGTCCCGGCGGCCGCATCTTCCGGCGGCAAATTCACGCTCCGTCGGCCATCGGGCCCTTTTATTAACGACCGGTGTCAGGCCCTCTACGCACCGTGACTTGACGGGTCCTGTGCGCCCCCGTATTACCTCCGTATTGCGCCCGTCGCCCGGCTCCGCCCCGGTGCCGTCGCCGCCGGTTCGCCACCGATTGCGGGTAGTTATCATTACGTGACGTGACCGTCATCACGCGGCCCGGTACGGTCGGCATAACCGCAGGTCAGGGGGGTAGTAACGGAGTGTGATACGAGGCGGCCGGGGCTGGGAACCGGTAACGACGCTGGTCACCGGCCCCCCGGGATCACCGGCCGGCCGACGCCCCGGCCGGGGGGTATCATCCACCGCAACCCCGGACAAAATTACTGGCGATTACGCCATGGGTCGCCGCAGGAAGATGATTATATGTCCTTACCCGTTTTGCGACTCAGACGTCAGAGTTGCCTTGGTCGTCCGGAAGTTGTCGGCCTCGCGGTGGACAGCGCGGTGAGCGGACCGCGGTGAACGTTGCTCGGGAAAGCTGCTTGGGAAAGAGGGTTGCGATGTTGTGCGGCTTCTGCAACGGAGGCCCGAAGGCTGTCCTCGAAACCCCTGCTCGTGTGAGGTGCGAAGGCTGTGCGTAGGAGACCGGTGACCGGCGAGCGCGACGGCAGCGAGGGACCCGTGACGAACGGAACCCACGTGGCCGGCGGCGCTGGGACCGTGGGGGACGGAAACGGCGGTACGGCCACGTTGACCGTGCCCGGAGCTCCCCCCGGTGCGCCTGGCCCCGGCGAGGTGGACGAGGCCCCGCGCGCCGCCGCACCGCGCTCGGGCTCCCGGCTGGCCCTGAGCAACTGGCGAGTCCGCTGGCGGATCCTGGCCCTCATCGTGGTCCCGACCCTGGCCGCGGTGATCCTCGGCGGCCTGCGCATCAGCTCGGGCGCCAGCAGCGCGCTGGCCGACAAGCGGACCCAGCAGGTGGCCCTGCTCAACGCGGACGTGGTCCGGCTGGCCCAGAACATGGAGGACGAGCGGGACCTCACCGCCGGCTTCATCGCCGCGGGCCGCCCGCAGGGCAACGCCACCCTGCACATCGAGCTGACCAACCAGCAGTCCGCCACCGACGAGTCCGCCCAGCAGGTCACCGGGCAGGCCAGCAGCATCGGTGACACCTACTCCCCGAGCATCCGCCAGGGCCTGAACGCGGTGCTGGCCCGGATCAGCGACCTGCCCCAGCTGCGCGCCGCTTCAGGGACGGGCAAGATCCCGACCGAGCCGATGATCCAGGACTACACGAACTCGATCGACACGCTGCTCACGTTCACCAGCCTCTCCGGCGCCGGCACCAGCGACACGGAGCTGGCCAACGACGTGATCGTGCTCACCGCGCTGGCCCGGGCCGAAGACCAGGCGTCCGCCCAGCGGGGCACGCTGTTCGCCGCCCTGTGGACCGGCCAGTTCGCACCGCAGGGCCTGAGCGACCTGCAGGACGAGCAGGCCCAGCAGGCCGCGGCCGAGGCCGACTTCACCAGCGCGGCGTCGCTGCCGCAGCAGCAGCTGTTCCAGAACACGGTCAGCGGCACCCCGGTCGACCAGGCCGCCTTCGAAGAGTCGCTGGCCATCTCCACCAGCAAGAACAACTCGGCCAGCATCGGCAGCACCGGACCGAATGCGGCCGACACCTGGTACAAGAACATGACCTCCACCCTGGGCAAGATGCGCTCGGTGGAGAACACGCTGATGACCAGCATCAACAGCCGCAGCAATTCGCTGCAGACCTCGGCCACCCGGTCCGCGGTCATCATCAGCATCATCACGCTCGTCCTGCTGATCCTGGTCCTGCTGGTGACCACGTTCGTCGCCCGCTCGATGATCCGCCCGCTGCGCCGCCTGCGGGAGGACGCGCTCGACATCGCCGGTACCCGGCTGCCGGACATGGTGCGCCGCCTCAGTGAGACCGAGGGCTCGGACGAGAGCGTCGAGATCGAGCCGATCGCGGTGTCCTCCACCGACGAGATCGGTGAAGTCGCGCGGGCCTTCGACCAGGTTCACCGCGAGGCGGTGCGGCTGGCCGCCGACGAAGCCCTGCTGCGCGGCAACCTGAACGCGATGTTCGTCAACCTGTCCCGCCGCAGCCAGTCCCTGATCGAGCGGCAGATCTCGCTGATCGACTCGCTGGAGCAAGGCGAGCAGGACTCGAACCGGCTGAGCAGCCTGTTCCGGCTGGACCACCTGGCCACCCGTATGCGCCGCAACTCGGAGAACCTGCTGGTCCTGGCGGGCCACGAGGCCTCGCGGCGCTGGAGTCAGCCGGTCCCGCTGGTCGACGTGCTGCGCGCGGCCATCTCCGAGATCGAGCAGTACGAGCGGGTCGTGCTCAACGTCCAGCCCGGCATCACCGTCGTCGGCCAGGCCGTCAACGACGTCGTGCACCTCGTGGCCGAGCTGGTGGAGAACGCGACCACGTTCTCGCCCGAGGACAGCCAGGTGTACGTGTCCGGCCAGCCGCTGACCACCGGCGGCGTGCTGCTCGACGTCACCGACGGCGGGGTCGGCATCTCCGATCAGGAGATGGGGCACGCCAACTGGCGGCTGGACAACCCACCCGTCGTCGACGTCGGCGTGTCCCGCCGCATGGGCCTGTTCGTGGTCGGCCGCCTGGCGGCCCGGCACGGCGTCCGGGTCCGGCTGCGGCACGCCTCTTCGGGCGGCCTGACCGCACTGGTCTGGCTGCCAGACACGGTGGCTCAGCAGGAAGGGGCGCCGCTGGGTCGGCTGCGCCCGTTCGGGGTCGAGGACTACGGCCCCGCCCCGTCGCTGTCGGCCCCCCCGGTCGGCACCCCGGCCGCACTGCCCACGCGGCAGGCCGGAGCCGGTTACAGTCAGCCCGGCGGGGCCGCGGCGGCCGCCGCGGCCGCCCGGATCCCGCGGTTCTCACCCCCTACCACCAGCCCGCAGCCCCGCGAGGGCAGCGGCCCGCAGCCTCTGCCCACCCGGACCGGCGGTGCGGCCCGGGGCTTCAGCTCTCCGCCCGCACCTCCGGGCCTGCCGGACCTGGTGCCGCCGCAGGCGTCAGGCGCCGACGCGCCATCCAACGGGTTCGGCGCGTCCGGCACCGGCGGGTTCGCCCCCCAGCCCGGGTCGTTCGGCGGGTTCGGCGCCCCATCCGGGGGGAACCGCGGAGGCTTCGGCGGCACCGGGCCGTCCCCGGTCATCCCGCCGCAGCCCGGGAATGGCCTCAGCGGGCCCAACGGCACCAACGGCGCCGACAGTGGCGTACAGGTGCCTGCACCGCCCGAGAACGGGCACCAGCAGCGGCTGCCGATCTTCGACTCGCTCGAGTCCGACTGGTTCCGCCGCAGCGGCACGACGCACGCTGCCACTCAGGCGCCGGTTCCGGGCGACGGCGGAACCGCCGCCGAGCCGGCCTGGTCCTCGCCTGCGGACGAGGGCTGGCGTGCGGCCGAGACCGTGGCCGCGCCGAGCACGGGTACCACCACCACTGCTGGGCTCCCGCGCCGGGTGCCACGTGCGAACCTCGTCCCCGGATCGGTGGGCGAGCCCGCCGCGGCGGCCGACGACAGCGGCGCAGGACCCGCTCGTTCGGCAGATGAAGTCCGTAGCAGGCTGTCCAGTTTCCAGCGGGGCGTGCGCGAAGCACGTGCAACTGCACCTAAGACCGAGGAGCCACAGGACGGATGAGATCCCCGCATGAACGGCATATCGTGCTAGACAGAAAGAGACTGCAGGGCAAAGCCCGGGAAGCCGGGCGGCTAGGGGGAGACCAGTGAGCACTCCGGGTCGACCGACGCAGGACCTGGGCTGGCTGATCACCAACTTCGTCGAGCGAGTCCCCGACGTTGCGCACGCGGTCGTGGTGTCCTCGGACGGGCTGCCGCTCGCGTTCTCGGCCGGGTTCCCGCAGGAGCGAGCCGACCAGCTCGCCGCCGTCACCTCCGGCCTGACCAGCCTGACTCAGGGCGCCTCGCGCGTCTTCGAGGGCGGCGCGGTCGTCCAGACCGTGGTGGAGATGCAACGCGGGGTCCTGGTCATCATGGCCATCAGCAACGGCTCCAGCCTCGCGGTCCTGGCCGCGTCCACCTGCGACCTGGGCCTGGTCGCCTACGAGATGACGTTGCTGGTCGAGCGGGCCGGACGGGTCCTCACACCGGCCACTCGCGGCATGATGCAAGCTTCCATCCCTGGGGACGGCAGACGATGACCGGAGGACACGGTGGCGGGCCCGCCGCGAGGTGACGACCGCCCGCTTCCACCTGGTACCGCCCGGACGTGGGACAGCCGGTCGGGTCCGTGGGATGAGCGGTCCGGTTCGTGGAGCCAAGGCTCGAACGCGTCGTGGGAGGGCGGCCGCCCCCCCGGGTCGTGGGACGCCGGACAGGGACGCCGCGGGGGCTCGCGTTCCAGTGAAGAAGAGGCTGTAGGCCGCCTGGTCCGGCCGTACACGGTCACCGGCGGCCGGACCCAGCCGCGCTATCAGCTTCAGGTTGAAGCTCTGGTCACGGCGACGGTGTACGAGCCGCGGGATCTGTCCGTACTCGCGCCTGAATGCCAGGCCATTTTGCAATTCTGCCGGGACTGGCGATCTGTGGCGGAAATCTCCGCTGTCCTGCGGCTGCCACTCGGCGTGGCTAGGATTCTCATCGCGGATATGGGAGCCGATGGCCTGGTGCGCATCCACCAGCGGGAGGATGCCGAGGGCCGGCCGGATCTCAATCTGCTCGAAAGGGTGCTTAGTGGACTCCGTAAGATCTAGCGTCGGCGCGCCGCAGGGCGCTGCCGCGGCCATGACCTCGGTCAAGATTGTGGTCGCGGGCGGTTTTGGCGTCGGCAAAACCACGTTCGTCGGCTCGGTCTCGGAAATCACGCCGCTGACCACCGAGGCCATGATGACGGTGGCCAGCACGGACGTGGACGACCTGTCGCACGTGCCGGACAAGAGCACCACCACGGTCGCGATGGACTTCGGCCGGATCACCCTGGAAAAGGACCTGATCCTCTACCTGTTCGGGACGCCCGGTCAGCACCGCTTCTGGTTCATGTGGGACGACCTCATCCAGGGCGCGATCGGCGCCGTGGTGCTGGTCGACACCCGGCGGCTGGCCGACTCCTTCCCGGCGGTGGACTACTTCGAGGCCAGCGGGCTGCCGTTCGTGATCGGCATCAACGGCTTCTACGGCCAGTTCCCGCACCGCTCCAAGGACGTGAGCGAAGCCCTGGCCATCTCGCCCGACGTGCCGGTCATCCCCTGCGACGCGCGTAACCGCGAGTCGACCAAGGCCACGCTGGTCACGCTGGTCGAGCACGCGATGAGCGTCCAGGCCGCCGGCCGCTACTGAGCCTGGCACCGGACTTACCACCGCGCTTACCACTGGGCC
>CAWHZI010000014.1:0-584255 GCA_963833835.1 uncultured Actinomycetes bacterium | reverse complement strand
TGGTGAAGTGGTGGAAGCACTCGTAGGCGGCGTCGTGTTCGGCGAAGTCGGCCGCCTCGGAGCGCTTGACCGCGAGGTAGGCGCGGCTGCGCAGCGGGCCGAGCGCGTTCATCAGCAACTCATCGGCCTCAAGCGCGTCGAGGGCTTCGCCGAGTGATGACGGCAGCCGGCGGATCCCGCGCTGCTCCCGTTCGGCGTCGGACAGGCTGGCCGGGTCCACGTTGACCGCCTCGCCCGGGTCCAGCTTGTTGCGGATGCCGTCCAGCCCGGCGTGGATGAACGCGCCCAGGGACAGGTACGGGTTGGCGCTGGAGTCGGACGGCTTGAGCTCGAGGTTGACCGAACTGGACGGATCGCCGCGCAGCACCGAGCAGATACGGACCGCGGCCTCCCGGTTGTCCATGCCGTAGATGGTGAACGCGCTGGCCCACATCTGCGGCGCCAGCCGCCGGTAGCTGTTGGCGCTGCCGCAGGTCAGCGCGACCAGCGCGGGCAGGTGCGCCAGGACGCCGCCGATGAAGTGGTAGCCGGTGGCGGACAGGCCGTACCGGTCACCGGGATCGGCGAACAGGTTCCGTCCGGCCGGCGCACCGTCCGGGCCCACCTCGAACAGCGAGCCGTGCAGGTGCGTGCCGTTGCCGGCCTGGTCGGGGATGGGCTTGGGGGCCAGGCTGGCCCACACGCCGCGGCGGAACGCGACCCCGCGGATCGTCTCCCGGTACAGCAGGTGGTTGTCGGCCGCGCGTAGCGCCGGAGCGTGCTTGATCACCACTTCCTGCTGGCCGTGGCCCAGCTCCGGGTACACGTGCTCGACCGGCAGCTCCTGGGCCTCGAGTGCGGCCACCACGTCCATGATGTAGTCGTGCGCGAGCTGGAAGCCGGTGGTGGAGTAGCACAGGCTGTCGTCGTTCGGCACCATCCGGTCCGGGCCGCCGGCCGGGTCGGGCACCCGCTGGCCCAGGGTGAATTCCGGCTCGAACGAGGCCTCCATCGCGTAACCGTCGGCCGCCAGCTCGGCGATGGCCCGCTTGAGGAAGGTCCGGGCGCACGCCTCCCACGGCTGGCCGTCCGGCTTGACCAGATCGGCGCACATGGCCGCGGCGCCGGGCGCGTACGGTAGCGGCACGAACGTCGCCGGGTCGGGCACGATGCGGACCTCGCCGACCGGCCCCATGCCGTCGACCGGCTGCAGGTGGTCGAGCATCGACATGGCCATCATCGCCACCGTGTGCCCGATGCCGCTGGACATCCTGGCTTCGAGGTCCGTCGCGTGCGCCGCCTTGCCGCGGATGATGCCGCCGTGGTCCGCGTAGAGGAACCGGGTCAGCGAGACGTTCTCGGCGGCGGCCCGTGCCACCGCGAACTCGATGGCGGGCCGCCGGTCGTCGCTTGCGTCGGTCATGCCAACTCCTCAGTCAGTGCCGGTCCAGTGAGGGTCGATCTAGCCAGGGTCGATCTAGCCAGGGCCGATCTAGTCGAAGTCGATTGAGCTGTAGGCCCGCAGCTTCCACAGCTGGTGCTCGCTCTTGATGCTGCGGATGGTGCCCGACCGGGACCGCATGACCAGCGAGTGCGTGGTCGCGGACGCCCCGCGGTAGCGGACGCCTTCCATCAGTTCGCCGTCGGTGATGCCGGTGGCGGCGAAAAACACGTCGTCCGAGGAGACCAGCTCGTCGGTGGTCAGCACCCGGTCCAGGTCGTGCCCGGCGTCCAGGGCCTTGCGCCGCTCCTCGTCGTCCTTCGGCGCCAGCTTGCCCTGGATCACACCGCCCAGGCACTTCAGCGCGCAGGCCGCGATGATGCCCTCCGGGGTACCGCCGATGCCGAGCATCAGGTCCACCCCGGTGCCCTCCCGCGCGGCCATGATCGCCCCGGCCACGTCGCCGTCGGTGATCAGCTTGATCCGGGCTCCAGCCGCCCGGACCTGCTTGATCAGCTCGGTGTGCCGCGGCCGGTCCAGGATGACGACGGTCACGTCGTGCGGCGAGCAGGCCTTGGCCCGGGCCACCGCGGCGATGTTGGCCTCGGGCGGCGCGCTCACGTCCACCATCCCGGCCGCCTCGGGCCCGGTGGCCAGTTTGGACATGTAGAACACGGCCGACGGGTCGTACATCGAGCCCCGCGCGGAGACGGCCAGCACCGACACCGCGTCCGGTGACCCGTTGGCGCACAGCCGGGTGCCGTCGACCGGATCGACGGCCACGTCGCAGGCCGGGCCGGTGCCGTCGCCGACCTCCTCGCCGTTGAACAGCATCGGGGCCTCGTCCTTCTCCCCTTCCCCGATGACCACGACACCCTTCATCGACACCGAGTTGATCAGCAGCCGCATGGCGTTGACCGCGGCGCCGTCGGCCCCGTTCTTGTCGCCCCGGCCGACCCAGCGGGCCGCGGCCATCGACGCCGCCTCGGTGACCCGGGCCAGTTCCAGCGCCAGGTTGCGGTCGGGGGCGTGCTTGCTGGGCTCCGGCAGCGGGTCCACGGCACTGGAATGTGCGGGGTTATCGGCGGGCATCGGTGAGCCCCTCTCGTGTTGGGTTCTCGGCTGATGCTACGGATCGGATTAGCTGATGCTATTCAGCTACCCCATCGGCGTAGCCTTAGCCTGGTCAACCCGACCAGGGGGCCTGGAGGACCGGAACGGCCGATGCCAGCTGACACCCAACCGAAGACAGTTACCCACAGCCCCGAATCGCGCGGCGCAGGACCCCGGAGCCCGGAATCACGTGGCTCGGAGCGTGGTGCGACCACCCGGGCCAGCCTGCTGGAGGCCGCGCGAGCCGCGTTCACCACGGGCGGCTACGCCGAGGCCAACGTCACCGACGTCGTGGCCGCGGCCGGCGCCAGCGTCGGCAGCCTCTACCACCACTTCACGGGCAAGGCCGACCTGTTCCTGACCCTGTTCGAGGAGTTCCACACCCGGCTGGCCGAGCGGACCCGGACCGCGGTCTGGCAGCAGCGCGAGCTGGGCGTCAACGATCCCAAGCAGCTGTTCCTGGCCGGGGCCCGCGCCTACCTGGACGGCTGCATCGGCGAGCGGGACCTGTCCGCGCTGTTCACGCGGGGCGACGGGCCGCCCGGGTTCGAGCTGATCCTGCGGCAGCGGCAGCGGGAGTGGGCCGAGAAGAACGCCGAGTTCTTCGCCCGCGGCTCCGAACCGGCCGACGACGCGGTGGCGGTCGTGCTCACCGGGGCGCTGATGCTGGCCGTGGCCGAGGTGTCGTTCGGCGGCGACATCGCCGCGGCCCGGTCGCTGGCCGACCGGGTGATCAGCGTCATCGGCCGCATCGACATCACCGGCGGGGCTGAGGCGGTCGCGTGATCCGGGCCGCGGCGATCTGCCTGCTGCTGTGCGTGGTGGCCATCGTGGTCGTGCCCATGGACCAGGCGAGCTCGCCCACCATGATCAGCTACCACGCGGACCTGGCCGCCATGACCCGCCAGGCGCCCTACCAGGTGGTCGCGCCGGCCGGGCTGCCGGCGTCATGGTCGCCGGTGAACTCGGGCGTGGCCGTGGGCGGCGCCAACGGCGCGGGCACGGTGACCTGGCGGCTCGGTTACGCCACCCCGTCCGGGACGTTCGCGGCCCTGGAGGAGACCAACGCGACGGCCCGCCCGTTCATCCGCCGGATGACGAACGGCGGCACTCCGCAGGCACCGGTCCAGGCGGGCGGCCGGACGTGGGCTGCTTCGGAAAATTCTGAACGAGGTCAGCGCTCGCTGGCCGTGACCAGCCCGGCCGGAGTCACCCTGGTGGTCACCGGGAACGCCTCCTGGGCCCAGCTGCGCACGCTGGCCGCTTCGCTCCGGACGGAAGGCTGACCGAGGTCAGAACGGCCGGTCGGCATCGTCGTCTGCGTCGCCGGAACGCTCCGCGGTCGCGGCGGACAACCGGGCCCGGGCCCCTTCCAGCAGGCGGCCGCACACCGCGGCCAGCCGTTCGCCGCGCTCCCACAGCTCCAGCGACTGCTCCAGGGTCAGGCCGCCGGTCTCCAGCCGCTTGACCACGGAGGCGAGCTCGTCCCTGGCCTGCTCGTAGGACAGCGCGTCGGTCTGGGCGTCTGTCTGCTCGGTTTCGGTCGCCACGTCGTTCAACCTACCAACGGGCTCTGACGGAACGGGCTAATCAGCCGGGCGGCTGGCCGACAATCACGCCGACCTCGTCCGCGGCGAACCGGACGGTCAGCGCCTCGCCCTCGGTGACTTCGGCCGCGCTGCGCACGACCTGTTCGTCGGCGTGCTGCACGATCGCGTACCCGCGCTTCAGCGTGGACGCGGGGGACAGCGCCAGCAGCCGGGCCCGCGTGTGTGACACCTCGTCCCCGGCCCGGGTGATGGCCGTCCGCAGGCTGACCCGGGCCCGCTGGGTCAGCATGGCCAGCTGCTCCTGCTGCCGCTCGATCTCGCGCACCGGGTTGGCGATGGCCGGACGCGACGTCATCGCGGCCAGCCAGGACAGCTCACGCTCGATCCGGCCCTGCACGCAGCGCCGGGCCCGGTCCCGCAGCCCGTCGATGAGAGCTATCTGCTCGGCCACGTCGGGCACCACCCGCTTGGCTGCGTCGGTCGGGGTGGCCGCGCGCAGGTCGGCCACATAATCCAGCAGCGGCGTGTCCTGCTCGTGCCCGATCGCGCTCACCACCGGGGTCTGGCAGGCGGCCACCGCGCGCAGCAGCGTCTCGTCCGAGAACGGCAGCAGGTCCTCCAGCGACCCGCCGCCCCGGGCGATGATGATCACGTCGATGGCCGGGTCGCCGTCCAGGCGGCGCAGCGCCTGGACGACGTCGGCGGCTGCGTACGAGCCCTGCACCGCGGTCTGCTCTACCCGGAACTGCACCGCGGGCCAGCGCCGCGCCGCGATGCGCTGCACGTCCCGCTGGGCGGCGGAGTCCCGGCCGCAGATCAGGCCGATCTCCCGGGGCAGGAACGGCAGCGGCCGCTTGCGCTCGCGCGCGAACATTCCCTCCCCGGCGAGCTTGGTCCGCAGCTGTTCCAGCCGGGCCAGCAGCTCGCCGATGCCAACCGGCCGGATGTCCAGGGCGGTCAGCGCGAACGACCCGCGGGTGGCGTTGAAGTCCGGCTTCGCGTACACCACGACCCGGGCCCCTTCGGCGGGCGCCGGCCGGATCGAGTCGAACACCGTCCGGGCGCACACCACCCGGACCGACACCGCCGCCGCCGGGTCGCGCAGGGTCACGAACACCGTGCCGCCGCGCCGGGCCAGCTCGGCGATCTCACCGTCGACCCAGATCCGGCCCAGCCGTTGCACCCAGCCGCCGACCAGTTGCAGGACGGTGCGGACCGGGACCGGGGCTTCGGCCGACGTTTCCAGGGCCATGGGCGGCTGGCTCAGCTCTCGGATTCGAGCTTGGCCACCCGCCGCTCGAACATCGCGATGATGTCCGCCCGGTTCTCGTGCCCCTGCTCGTACGTGATCAGCGTGCGAACCTGCTCGATCGACAGCCCGCGCAGCCGGGCCCGCAACGAGGCCACGGTGAGCTGGTCGTAGTTGGCCAGTGGGAGTTCGGAACCTGCGGCGGGGACCTCAGCCACGGCCGGGGCTTCAGCCACGGCCGGGGCCGGGGCCGCGGGCGCCTTGGCCGCCGGCGTGCTCTTCTCACCCTCGTCCGGCAGCAATCGGACGTTCCCGCTCGTCGTGGCCGCAGGCTTCTTCGCCGCCGGGGCTTTGGCCGCCGGGCTCGCTGCCGCCGGGCTCGTCGTGGCCGGGCTCGCGGTCGCGGTGCTCGTGGCCGCGGGCTTCCTCGCCGCGGGCTTGCGGGCGGGCGGCTTGCGGGCCGCCGGCTTCGTGGCCGGAGCCCCAGCCACCCCAGTAGCCCCACCAGTCTCAGCGCCCCCACCAGCACCAGTAGCCCCACCAGCACCAGTAGCCCCACCAGCCTCACCGGACCCAGCGGCAACATCAGCCGCAGCAGCACCAGCCGCCTCAGGAGCCCCCGGCGCCTCGGCGGTCGCGGCGGGCGCTTCCTCGGTCGCCGTGACGGTGGCGGCGTCCTCCGGCGCGGTCTGCTTACTATCGCCGGACTTGTTCTTCATTCGATCGGTAACGAGCAGAAGCTGGCCGACTCTCGCGAATGCGGACCGCAACGCGTTCGCCGGCGCCTCCTTGACCTTCTCGCTGACCTGCGGGATTCGCATATTTGATCTCTCCCTGAAGGGGGATGGATTAGGAAAGGATTTCACACGTACGGGATTGGCCCGGGCTCTTTGCCGGCGCGCGTTCCTTGCCGGGTATCTTGCCGGCTGGGCCAGGCCATCGCAACAAACCTGGCCACCCTGGTCAGGCCGCTTCGGCCGGGGCACGGGAAGGCGGCCCTGAGCCTCGCCTAACATGGGGAACATGTCTGCGACCACCAGGCGTGTCCTCCTCGCCAAACCGCGCGGCTACTGCGCCGGTGTCGACCGGGCTGTACAGACCGTCGAGATGGCGCTCGACCGCTACGGCGCCCCTGTCTACGTCCGCAAGCAGATCGTTCACAACCTGCACGTGGTGCGGACGCTGGAGAAGCGCGGCGCCATCTTCGTGGACGAGACCGACGAGATCCCGCCGGGCTCGGTGGTGGTGTTCTCCGCCCACGGGATCGCCCCTTCGGTCCGCGAGGAAGCCCAGGCCCGCGACCTGCAGGTGATCGACGCCACCTGCCCGCTGGTGACCAAGGTGCACAACGAGGCCCGCCGGTTCGCGGCGCAGGATTACGACATCCTGCTCATCGGCCACGAGGGTCACGAAGAGGTCGTCGGCACTACCGGTGAGGCGCCCACCCGCGTCCGGCTGGTGGACGGCCCGGAAGGCGCCGATTCGGTCGAGGTCCGGGACCCCAGCAAGGTGGTCTGGCTCTCCCAGACCACGCTGTCGGTGGACGAGACCGTGGAGACGGTGTCGGCGCTGCGCGAGCGGTTCCCGACCATGATCAACCCGCCCAGCGACGACATCTGCTACGCCACCCAGAACCGGCAGGCCGCGGTCAAGCAGATTGCCGCCGCCTCGGACCTGGTCCTGGTGGTCGGCTCGCAGAACTCCTCCAACTCGGTCCGCCTGGTCGAAGTGGCCAAGGACTGTGGCGCGGCCGCGGCTTACCTGGTCGACGACGCCTCCGAGGTCGACGAGCGCTGGCTGGACGGCGTGAGCACGATCGGCGTGACCAGCGGCGCCTCCGTCCCCGAGGATCTGGTGACCGGGGTGCTCGACTGGCTGGCCGGGCACGGTTTCGCCGACGTCGAAGAGGTCGAGGCGATCGAGGAGCGCATGTCGTTCGCGCTGCCGCGCGAGATCCGCCCGCCCCGCCGCCGCGCCGGGAACCCACAGGCCTAAGCCTCGCCCTCGCCCCAGTGGTGGGCGAGCAGCGCGTGCGGGTCGTCCGGCCCGGGCACCGGGTCGGCGTGCACCATCGCCGAGGTCAGCCGGGGCACGGCGTGCAGTAGCGCGTGCTCGGCCAGCACTGCGACCCGGTGCGCTTCGCGGACGCTGAGCTGGTCGCTGACCACGATCGTGACCTCGGCGTGCAGGTGGTGGCCGATCCAGCGCATCCGCAGCCGGCTCACCTCGAGCACCCCGTCCACCGGGCGCAGCGCGTCCTCGGCCGTGGCCAGCAGGGCCGGGTCCACCGCGTCCATCAGCCGCCGGAACACCTCCTGCGCCGCGTCCTTGAGCACGAAAAGGATGGCCACGGTGATGACCAGGCCGACGATCGGGTCGGCCAGGGGCCAGCCGAGCGCCGCGCCCGCCGCCCCGATCAGCACGGCCAGCGAGGTGAAGCCGTCGGTCCGCGCGTGCAGCCCGTCCGCGACCAGCGCGGCCGAGCCGATCGACCGGCCGACCCGGATCCGGTACCGGGCCACCCACTCGTTGCCGATGAACCCGATCACGGCGGCCACGGCCACCCAGGGCAGGTGGGTCACCGTCACCGGGTGCAGCAGCCGGTCGATCGCGGCCGCGGCGGCCAGCGCGGCCGACAATGCGATCAGGGTCACGATGGCGATCCCGGCCAGGTCTTCGGCCCGGCCGAAGCCGTAGGTGAACCGCCGGGTCGCGGCCCGGCGGCCCGCCACGAACGCGATACCGAGCGGGACCGCGGTCAGCGCGTCGGCCGCGTTGTGGATGCTGTCCCCGAGCAGGGCGACCGACCCGGACAGCGCCACCACGATCGCCTGGAGCACGGCCGTCGTGCCCAGCCCGGCCAGTGAGATCCACAGCGTCCGCATGCCCTGGGCCGATGCCTCCATGGCCCGGTCCACCTTGGCCTGCGTGTCGTGCGAGTGCGGCCGGAGCAGATGGCTCAGCTCGTGCCGCAGCCGTCTCCGGCCCGCCACCCGCCCGGCACCAGCCTCATGCTCATGCCCGTGGGACTCATCATGCCCGTGAGGCCCGTGGTGCTCATGAGACCCCTGGTGCTCGTGCTGGCGGTGCGGTGGATGGGCGTCGTCAGCGGCGGCGTGCTCGCTCATCGGCCCGTGCTGCCTTCCCACCGGGGTTCCCCCGCAGTCCCTGCCGCAACTCGCGGATGTTGCCGAGCAGGCCGCGGCGCAGGCCGATGACGATGGTCAGGGCGGTCCCGATGAACAGCCAGGGGGCCGACGTGGCCAGCGTGACCAGCGTGCCCTCGGCGGCCGAGGTCCCGCCCGAGGACGAAGCCAGCTTAGCCAGCACGCAGCCGAAGAAGAACGCCAGCGGCGGGGCCACCGCCACGGTCAGCAGGTCGCTGGGCTTGGCGTACCAGGCCATCGCGCCGCAGCCCGCTACGAACAGCGCGTCGGCCACGATCCCGGTCCCCAGCCAGCCGGACACCAGAATCCCCACGAAGCACAGCACGAACAGGCACAGGATCGCCCCGCGGCCGGTGAGCCGGATGCCGGCCTTGGCGCCGCCCGCGCTGGACGGTGGCGGCCCGGGCCGCCGGACGGGGCCGTCGGCCTCCCGTGGCACCCGGGGACGGAAAGCGTCGGGCCCGCGCGCAGGCTCAGGCCTGCGCACAGCTTCTGGCCCGCGCACGGCAGCTTCGGGCCCGCGCGCGGTCTGGGACCCGCGCGAACTCTCCGGCCCCCGCGCCGGCCCGCGGCCGGGGCCGGGCCACGGCTCTGGCCGTCCCGTTCGGGGCGGCCCGGCCGGGCGCGGGACGGACTGCGCGGCCCGGGGCCGGCTCATCCGGCCTCGGTCGTCATCGGCGGGAACGAAGCGCGGACCTGCCGCACCTTGCCTGCTGTATTCCGGCACGCCTGCGCTTCGCCCTCCTGTCCTGGTCCTGGCATCGGAGTTCTCATGTCCATTGTGACGCGTGCACGAGCGGATCCTGGTCGCTGATTTCGGGCGATTCCGTGCCCGGTTTTACTGCCAGTGGGGTAATCGGCTCGGCCAGCTCCTCGAAGGGCTCGTCGATCGGCGGGGCCAGCTCGGCCGCGGACAGGCCGCGAGCCACCTCCTCCACCGGGGCGGGCGAGGTCAGCTCCGCGTCGATCACCCCGAGCTGGCTGAGCCGCCGCGCGCTGACCAGGACCCGGCTCTCCAGCGAGCCGACCGTCTGGTTGTAGGCCTGGACCGTCCGGGTCAGGCTGCGCCCGAGCTGGTCGACGTTCCGGCCCAGGCCCGCGATCCGGTTGTGCAGCTCGCGGCCCAGGTCGAAGACCGCCCGCGCGTTGTGCGACAGGGCGTCCTGCTGCCAGGCGTACTGTGCCGTCCGCAGCATCGAGACCAGCGTGGTCGGCGTGGCGATGTGCACCCGGCGGCTCATCGCGTGCTCCAGCAGGGCCGGGTCCCGCTCCAGCGCCGGGGCCAGGAACGCCTCGCCCGGGATGAACAGCACCACGAACTCCGGGGCCGGGCTGAGCGCGGTCCAGTACGCCTTGGCCGCAAGCTGGTCCACGTGCTGGCGGACGTGCCGGGCGTGCGCCTCCAGCCTGGCCGTGCGCACGGACTCGTCGCCCGCCTCCACCGCCTCCAGGTAAGCGGCCAGCGACACCTTGGAGTCGACCACGATGTTCTTGCCGCCGGCCAGCCGCACCACCATGTCCGGCCGCTGCCCGCCAGTCTCCCCGGTGGTCACCACCTGCTCGTCGAAGTCGCAGTGCGCGGCCATCCCGGCCAGCTCGGCCACCCGCCGCAGCTGGAGCTCGCCCCAGCGCCCCCGGGCCTCCGGCCGCCGCAGCGCGGTGACCAGCGCCTGCGTCGAAGTGCGCAGCTGCTCCGTGGTGTGGCGGCTGATGTTGACCTGCTCGGCCAGGGCGGCGTGCGAGGCCCGCCGGGCCGAGTCCGACTCGTGCAGCTGGGCCTCCAGCCGGGTCAGCGTGTCCTTGAGCGGCTCGACCAGATGCTCGACCGCGGCCCGGCGGTTCTCCAGCTCTCCGGCCGCCTTGACGTTCTCGGCCCGCAGCCGGCCTTCGGCGATCTCCAGGAACCGTGCCGTGGACGCGTCCAGGGCTTGCGCGGACAGGCTCTGGAACCGTTCCGCCAGCTGGCCGTCGACCAGCGCCGCCCGGTCCTCGGCGGCGCGAGCGCGCTCGGTGGCCGCCCCGAGACGGCGCCCCGCGTACAGGTATCCGATCGCCGCCCCGATGATCATCCCGAGGATCAGCCCGGCAATCAGCATGATCGCGCTCATGTGGCCCAATTTTGACAGCCGCCCCGGACATTGCCGCCGTGACACGCGGGGGGGTTCACGTGCCCTTTCATTTAACAGACTCCCTCCACGCTGGGCCGGCGGGATGCGCCGAGCGGTGGGCCCGAGCGCCTAAACTCACGGCCGTGAGTTTGTCCATTGGCATCGTCGGGCTCCCGAACGTCGGCAAGTCCACTCTGTTCAACGCGCTGACCCGAGCGGGCGCGCTGGCCTCGAACTACCCGTTCGCGACCATCGAGCCGAACGTCGGCATCGTCGGCGTGCCCGATTCCCGGCTGGCCGAGCTGGCCCAGCTGTACGACTCGGCCCGCGTCGTGCCCGCCACCGTGCGGTTCGTCGACATCGCCGGGCTGGTCCGCGGGGCGGCGGAGGGGCAGGGCCTGGGCAACCAGTTCCTTGGCCACATCCGCGAGACCGACGCGATCTGCCAGGTGGTGCGGGTCTTCAGTGATCCTGACGTCAGCCACGTCGACGGTGACGTGTCACCGGAGCGGGACATCGAGACCGTGATCACCGAGCTGATCCTGGCCGACCTGCAGACGCTGGAGAAGGCCGCTCCCCGGCTGGCCAAGGAGACCAAGTTCGCCAAGGACGCCGACAAGGTGCGCACGGCTGAGGCGGCCGTCCGTGCCCAGCAGCTGCTCGACTCCGGCGCCACCTTGTTCGCCGGTGCGGCCCAGGCCGGCATCGACCTCGCCGACCTGCGTGAGCTCCAGCTGCTGACGGCCAAGCCGTTCATCTACGTGTTCAACGTCGACTCCGACGAGCTGGCCGACGAGGCGCTGCGCGACCGGCTGGCCAAGCTGGTCGCCCCGGCCGAGGCCGTTTTTCTCGACGCCAAGACCGAGGCCGACCTGGCCGAGCTGCCGGAGGACGAGGCGGCCGAGCTGCTGGCCGAGTTCGGCCTGGGCGAGCCGGGCCTGGCCCAGCTGGCCCGGGTCGGTTTTTCCACGCTCGGGCTGCAGACGTTCCTGACCGCCGGCCCCAAGGAGACGCGGGCCTGGACCATCCCGGTCGGCGCGACCGCTCCCGAGGCGGCCGGAGTCATCCACACCGATTTCCAGCGCGGCTTCATCAAGGCCGAGATCGTCTCCTACGGCGACCTGATCGCGGCCGGTTCCGTGGCCGCCGCCCGCGCCGTGGGCAAGGCCCGGATCGAAGGCAAGGACTACGTGATGCGCGACGGCGACGTGGTCGAGTTCCGCTTCAATGTGTAGGCGGCTTGTCGGCCGCTAACCACGCTGCCGGGTAGACGAAGTCGGCCGCCGGGCGGCCGAGCCACTGGGTGATCCGCATCGCGAGATCCATCGTGGTCGCGTACTTGGCCGAACGCAGGCCGGTGAGCTGGCCGGGGCTGCAACTCAGAGTGGCAGCGAGGGCTATCCAGGTCGAGCCTTCCTGGCGGCGTTTCTCGTCCAGCGCGGCGTACAGCAGCTTCAGCGCCCAGCGCAGCCGGTGATCCTGGCCGGCTGCCGGGAGGTTGAACCGCTCGTCGGCCTCGGCCGCTCCGCGGAGGAAGCTCTCCGGGGCACGCCCGAGCCAGCGCAGCATGAACAACGCGTGCTGGCACGATGTCCGCGGACTGCGGGTCACGTTCGTCAGGGTGGACGGGCTGATCGGGTGATCCCGGCGTCGGCCGTTCAAGGCAGCTGACTGCTCCCACATCTGGTCGGCGACCCGCTGCCAGCTGATTCCCAGTGCGGTTCGCTTCTCGTCGAGAGCCGTGTAGAGCGCAGCATTGTCAAAGGGCCTGATGACAAGGCCTTCTGCGGGGGTCGGCACGCTCACAGTGTGGCACTGGGGGAGGCCGTCAGGCGGTACGCCGAATCCACCCTGCCTGCGGCCAACCCTGCCGGTGGAGTGAACCAGAACCGCTGTTTGCGCCGTTTAGATGAGAAGCAGCTGTGCCTGGAGAAGCTCCGGGGCTTCCCGCCGCCGGGCCTGATCGGTGCAGATCGTAACGCTTCGGCATAACTGCTTGCCAAAGTCATATTTCGAACTTATGATCTAACTAGTCAGCTAGCTCGAATGTTTGTGCTAAATAGAAGCGAGGTTCCGTACATGACCGTCGCAGCGTGATCCCCGCGGCCGGCCGTTACGCGGTATTCGCGGCCAGGGTCCAGGCTGGGCCGCTGCGGGCGCCTGCGTCGTGGGTGGCCGGTGTTCCGGTATACGTCTGTGCGGGGCGGCCCATTAACGGCCACAGTGCACGCCAGCCCGCGTCGCAACATGAGTCTCAGCGCCGTCGATTTCGGCACGTCTGCGCAGGTCAGGTAGGTAACGCAATCGGCCGCCGGGCATTTCGCCGCAAACGCTAAGCGCAGGACTTACAGTTACTCTTAAGGGTGTCGGTGTTTCCTGTGCATCGCCTGATCTTGGGCAATTGATCGATTTTGATCGCAGGCCAAGTCAGCGGAACAATGCCTCCCCGGCCAGGTTTTTATAGCGCACAATGGGCGTTAAGATCGCCGGGGCAGACTGTGCCCGGAAGGACAGCCCAACGCGCAGTGGGCGGAGGTGTGATGGTTCGCGGTTCGGGCGTTGATGACCCAGCGCGGTCAGCTGCATACGCTGATGCCCCCGAGACAGGCAGTGGTGGCCCCGGCAGACGGCCGCGCCGCTCGTGGAACGGCGGCGGCGGACGATGGTTCGTCTGGACAGTGCGCGCCGTGCTATGGGCTGTTCTGCTCATAATCGGGTATCGAGGGATTATGGCGATCGTCCTCAACGAGACCCCGGCCTCGCGTTCGGGCACGTCGACCGGCACTCCGGCGGGCGGCGCGGCTAGCTCGTTCCCGGTGACACTGGCCGACGCCTACGCCCTGCAGTTCGGCTCGGTCTTCCTGAACTTTTCCCCGGCCACCGCGGACCAGCGGGCCCGCCAGCTGGCGGCGTTCGTGCCCAGCTCGATCAGCGGAGCCGACCCGCAGCTGGGCTGGAACGGATCCGGGACGCTGACGCTGGGCTCAGAGCAGGTGGCCAGCACCGCGGTGCACGACAATAACCGCGCCGTGGTCACCTTGCTGGCGTCGGTCAACGGCCAGCTGATGGAGCTGGGCGTGCCCATCTACACCGCCAACGGTGCCCTGGCTGTGTCCGGCGACCCGGCCTGGCTGCCGGCCCCGGCCCAGGCGACGCCGCCGTCGACCGCCCCGTCGACGGCCGACCCCACGGCCCAGGCCGCGCTGAACGCACAGCTCCCCGCCTTCTTCCAGGCCTACGCGAGCGGTGACACCGCCACGCTGAACCGGTTCCTGGCCCCGGGCGCCTCGGTGACCGGGCTGGATGGCTCGCTCAGCTACGCCGGGATCTCCAGCCTGTCGGTTCCCACCGGCGGGGCCACGCGGAACATCACCGTCACCGTGACCTGGCAGCTCGTCGGCCAGACAGCCAGCCCGGCCAAGTTCAACAGCAGCTACGACATGACCGTCGTCAACCAGGGCGGCAAGTGGTTCGTCCGCACCATCCAGGCGTCGATTGACACCGGTCAGGCGGGTAGCTCATGACTTACCGCCGCTTCCGCCCGCCCGCCGCACCGGGCGCTTATAGCCGGCCGGGTGAACCATCACCCGCCCGGCCACCGTGTAATGCAGAGATGACGTTTCACCTGAAGGAGGCGTGGTCGCCGGGGGTGCCGGGGTCATTGATCCCGGTCGGCGCGGGGTGCCTTACTGTGAGCGCGGGCCGGTTCCGGCTGCTCACCTGGCTTATTCCTGATGATCCCGGAAGGGAAGAGTAATGGCGTTGCACCTCTTGGCCGAGCAGACGCCGGTCGCCTTGAGTACCCAGGGCCTCGTCACCTATCTCCAGGGCCTGTTCGGTCCGCTTTTCCTCGGCATCGTGGGGATCGTCGCCCTGTTTTTCCTCTTCACCCGGGAGATCACCCGGTTCGTGCAGTTCATCGTGCTCGCCGTGCTGATCGCCGTCGTCTTCTACACGCCCAGCATCGTCCAGGCCCTGGCCACCGGAATCACGAACGCGCTCGGAGTCCACTAGCCCCGTAACGGCACCCCCCGCTGCGGCCGAAGGAGCGCATATACGTGGACCTGCCCACCTACACGAACATCTGGCGGATCGAGAAGCGGCTTTACAAGCTTTACGATTTCCGCCTGCCGATGCCGCTTCCGATCAGCTGGATAGCGGTGTTCTGCGGGATCACGGTCCCGTACGTGGTGGTGCTGGCGGCTATTGGCGTTCCCTTCGATCACAACCTGTTCTTCCTGTACGTGCTGCCGCCCGGCGTGCTGACGTGGCTCTCCACCCGGCCCGTGCTGGAAAACAAACGGCTGCCGGAATTGCTCGGATCGCAGCTTCGCTACGTGGGTGAGCCGCGGACCTGGGCCCGCATGGCGCCCCTGGCCGAGAAAAACGAGATCCGCGTCTACGCCAAGGTCTGGCACCGCTTCCCCGAGGTCGCCGAGGAGCCGGCCCTGGTCGCGGCCAGCGCGGCCCAGCAGGCCGAGGACGTCGCCGCGGTAGCCCGGTCCAGCGAAACGGGCCGGGACCTGGAACGTTCCCTGCGCGGCTGGCGCGGCCGCTCCGCCCCGGGCCTACCGGGCCTGGGCCTCGGCCGGCCCTCCGGCGCCGCGCCCGAGCCGGGCTACACCCGCTCGCCGGGCCGGTCCGGCCCGCGCGTGTGGCCGCAGGCCGGTCAGGCCGCCGCCGGGACCACCGCGGCGAGTGCCGCGGTCGGCGCCCGGGCGGGTACCGGCGCCGCCATCCCCGTTCGCGCCCGAGCCGGCCAGGATCGGCCGCGCCGGCTGACCACCGGGGCCGATCCCCAGCGCCTTCCCGGCCGGGGCGAGCCGGTTCAGCGGCCTGCCTGGTACGACCCGGCCAGCCGTCCTGCGGGCTCTCGCGGGGCCATCCCCGGCGAGGTCCTGCGCGGTCCCGCCGCTTCGACCGCTTCGCCCATGGAGACCTCACCCGCTTCATCGGCCTCGTCCGCCCCAGCGGTTCCGTCCGGCCCGGCCGCCGTGGAGCCGCCCCGCCGTCCGGCCGCGCCCGCCCCCGGCCATCCCGGCCGCCAGCCCGGCTGGGCCGGCCAGACCGGCCGTGGCTCCCGCGGCACCGACCGCCGCGAGCTGGCCCGGGGTAGTCAGCCCCGCGGCCCGGCCCGCCCGCTGTCGATCGCGGCACCCCCCATCGAGGTGTCGCACGACACCCACGAGGCGCAGGGTCCCGCCGCCGTCCCGCTGTGGGGTCGTCCGGCCATGCCGCGCCGGGCCACGCCCCCGCCGCGCCCCGCCGCCGCCCTGGGCCCAGCCGCCGTCGCCGCCGGCGCGGCCCCCGCCACCCCCGACACTCGCCCCACCCGCGCCCTACCCCCGGCGCACGCCCTGCCGCCCGGGCCGGCCCAGTCGGCCACCCCGGTCCCACCCGCGGTCCCCGACCCGGCCCAGCCCGTCTCCGCGGCCTCACCCGCTACGCCGCCCGTGCCCGCCCAGTCGGCCACTGCGGCCCCCGCCGCGCCCGCTCAGCCGGCGCCCCCGGCCCGACCTGTCGTCCCGCCCACGCCCGCTCCGTCGGCAACAGCGGCCCCGCCCGCGCCTCCTCAGCCGGCGTCCTCGGTTGCCCCCGCGCCCGCCCAGCCAGCGCCCGCGGTTCCGCCCGTGCCTTCCCGCACCCCCGAGCCCCCCACCGCGATTACGTCCACCCGGCCTGATCTGCCCGCGCCCGACCTGCCCGCCGACCCCGAGGCCGACGAGGCGACAACGTCCACCCGGCCTGATCTGCCCGCGGCTGACCTGCCCGCCGACCCCGAGGCGATCCAGGATCTTTCGGACCTGGCTGAGCTGCCCACGCAGACCGAGCTTCCCGCGCCCCCCGACCTGCACGAGCAGCCCGAAGCACCAGCCCAGCCCGCGACCGGCGAGCCCCGCGAGGAAGCCGTCGCGCCTGAGCCATCCACTCCCGCCGAGCAGAGCCCAGCGTCGGCATCGGCCGCGGCTGGAGCGCAGCCCACGTCGGCCGTGTCTCCGGAGACGCCGACCCAGGCCGAGCTGCCCGCCCCCGCTGAGCCCGAGGCTTCCGGCGACGCCGCCCAACCCCACGACGCCGACCAGGCCGACCAGGCCGGAGCCCGGAGGCCCAGGCTAGCCCGTGAGGCTCAGGCGGCCCGTGAGGCTCAGGCGATCCGTGAGGCTGAGGCAGCCCGCGCGGCCGAAGCGGCTCGTCAGGCGGCGGCGGCCCGCGAGGCTGAGGCGGCCCGCGAGGCTGAGGCCGTCCGTAAAGCTGAGACAGCGCGTGCAGCTGAAGCGGCCCGTGAGGCTGAGGCGGCTCGTGCAGCTCAAGCCGCCCGCGAGGCCGAAGCCGTGCGTGCAGCTGAGGCTGCCCGCGCCGAGGCCGCCCGCGAACGCGAAGCCCAAGCGGCCCGCGAGGCCGAGGCAGCGCGTGCCACCGCGGCCGCCCGCGAGGCCCAAGCGGCTCGTGAGGCCCAGGCCGCCCGCCGGGCCGCGCCACCCACCCCAGCGGCCACCACCCCGACCCCGCGCGTCCCTTCGGCCCCAGCAGACCCGCCAGCCCCGCAGGGACGTCGGCCGGTTCCGTCCATCGAACGGGCCCTCAGCGGCCCCGGGCGGATCGACAGCTGGCAGCGCCGGGTGCGCGTGGTGCCGGGCGGCCAGGGTCCGGGGCAGCGGGAACGCGAGAGCCTGGACCGGGAC
Organism: uncultured Actinomycetes bacterium; assembly: GCA_963833835.1. Lineage (GTDB taxonomy): Bacteria > Actinomycetota > Actinomycetes > Streptosporangiales > Streptosporangiaceae > Bog-532. The sequence continues at coordinate 566,965 of CAWHZI010000014.1, read as the reverse complement.
CGGGCCCGGCTGCCGCTCAGCAGCCCGCGCCGGATCGTGTTCCTCGGCTGCACCAGCGGCGCGGGGCAGACGATCACGGCCCTGATGACCGGGCAGGTGCTGGCCGCGCTGCGCGAAGCGCCGGTGGCAGCCATCGACCTCAACCCGGGGCACGCCAGCCTGGCCCGTCAGGCCCAGGGTGCGCCCGTGCTCACCGTGGCCGGGCTGCTGGCCGGGGCCGAGCCCGCCCTCAGCGGACGGGCGGCCAAGGGCCACCAGGCCCGGCTCGAGGTCATCGCGAGTGACGCCGACCCGGCCGCACCGCCGGTGCCGGACGAACGCGACTACACCCGGCTGACTGAGCAGGCCAGCCGGCGTTACCAGCTCACGCTCATCGACCCGGGGGCGGCCGAAGTGACCCGCATCCTCGGGGTCGCCGACCAGTTGGTGCTGGTCGCCCCGGCCAGTTCGGACGCGCCGCGGTCGCTGGGCATGACCCAGGAGTGGCTCAGCGGCCACGGCTACGGCGAGCTCTCCGGCCGGGCGGTGACCGTCATCAACGGCGTGAGCCGGGCCAGCTTGGGCGACGTCGAGCAGGCCGAGGCCGTCGCCCGCGGGCGCTGCCGGGCCATCGTGCGGATTCCCTGGGATGACACGCTCTCGGCGGGTAGCGCCAACGTGTCGTCGTTGCGGCCGCAGGCCCGGCACGCCTACACCGCGCTGGCCGGCGTGCTGGTGGCGGGCCTGGCCGCCGCCCCGGTTCCGCGGAGGGTTCTGCAGTGAGTTCTCGGGCCAAGAGCAACAGCCGGCTGGCCATCCGGTACTTCGACGACCGGGTGCTGCTGACCGACGCGCACGCCTGGGCCTATTTCCGGCTGCCGTCGCTGTCGTATGAGTTCACCACGCCGGAAGAGCGCGAGGCGCTGGCCACCAACATCACGGTCGCGCTGGCCGCGATCCGGATGCCGGACGCCGAGGTGCACCTGCGCGTGGCCCATCGTTCCTACCCCGCGGCCGAATGGGCCACCGGCCTGGACGCCACCGCGGACGGCGGGGCGGGCTGGCGGGAGTACCTGGACGAGTCCTACCAGCACGTCTGGACCAAGGACTTCTGGAGCAAGGAGATCTACCTCGGGGTCCGGCTCGGTCAGCGGGGCATGCGGGCACAGATCTCCGGTGGAGTGTTCTCCCAGTTCATCTCGCTGTACCAGAGCGGCGAGCGGCGGCTGGGGATCGAAGACGAGGCGGTCAGCGGCGGCGAGATCGCCAAGTGGACCGACCAGTCCGAGCGGATCGGCCGGGCGCTGTCGGCCAGCGCGCTGGCCGCGCGGCACGCCACCTCCGACGAGCTGGCCTGGCTGCTGCGGCACACGATGATGGGCTCGCTGGGGGACCCCCCGGCCTCGGCCAGCAACCGGCGGACCTGGGGTGCGGGCGAGATCGAGGGCCTGTTCGAGGGCCAGGTGCACAACGGTCGCACGCTGATCCAGCTCGAGCACACCGCGGGCGACTCCTACGCCGCGTTCCTGTCCTTCTCCCGGTTCCCGGACGTGATGGCGTTCCCGGACGGGGAGCCGTGGCTGCACTACGCGGACTCGCTGCCGTTCCCGGTCGAGGTCAGCTCGCGCATGCGGCTGATCCCGCCCGCCAAGGCCAGCAAGGACGTCAGCCGCCGCCTGGCCCACGCCCGGGACATGGACGCGCACATCCGCGAGGCCGGGGTGGAGGCGCCGATCGCGCTGGCCGAGCAGATCGCCGCGGCCCGGATGCTCGAGCACGGCATCACCAAGGAACGGCTGCCGTTCGTGTACGGGTGGCACCGGCTGATCGTGAGCGCGCCCACCAAGGACCTGTGCGTCCGGCGGGTCGAGGCGGTCGTCGAGCACTACCGGGACATCGGCATCGACATCGTCAACTCCACCGGCGACCAGTTCTCGCTGCTGTGCGAGTCGCTGCCCGGTGACCACGTGCGGCTCAACTCCTACCTGCAGCGCCAGCCGCTGTACACGATCGCGGGCGGCATGCCGACCGCCACGGTGGACCTGGGGGACCGGGTCGCCGAGGGTGTGGGGTGGATAGGCCCGTACATCGGCGAGACGCTGGGCCGGGCCCGCGCCATCGTGCACTTCGACCCGCTGCTGGCCGCGGCGCGCAACCGGCCGACCGCGATCGCGATCACCGGTGAGCCGGGCGGCGGCAAGACCACGCTGGCGCTGCTGATGATCTACCAGCTGGCCCTGCGCGGGGCGACGGTCGCGGTCATCGACCCCAAGGGTGACGCGACCTCCCTGGTCCGGCTGCTGCAGGCGCGCGGCCGCCGGGCGCGGGTGCTGTCCCTCGGCTCGGCCGCACCGGGCCTGCTGGACCCGTTCTCGTTCGGTGACGACCTGGCCACCAAGCGGACCATGGCCACCGAGACGCTGCGGCTGCTGCTGCCGCGGATGAGCGAGGAACGCGAGAGCGCCATGATCCAGGCCGTCGGCGCGGTGGCCGGTGAGCCGCAACCCAGCCTGGGCAAGGTGGTCCGGCACCTGGAGCACTCCGACGACCCGGCGTCGAAGAACCTGGGCGCGGTCATGCACTCGATCTCGGAGATGCGGCTGGCCCGGCTGTGCTTCTCGCCCTCCGGCAACCAGCAGGTCGACGCCGAGGGCTGGACCACGGTGTTCACCCTGGGCGGCCTGACCCTGCCGGACACCGCGATCAGCCGCGACGACTATTCCTACGAGCAGCGGCTGTCGGTGGCCCTGCTCTACCTGGTCTCGCAGTTCGCGCGGCGGCTGCTCAACGGCATGGACCGGCGGCATCCCAAAGCGATCTTCCTGGACGAGGCGTGGGCCATCACCGCCACCCCGGAGGGAGCCAAGCTGGTGCCGGAGGTCTCCCGGATGGGCCGATCCCGGAACACCTCGCTCATCCTGGTCTCGCAGAACGCCAGGGACCTGCTGAACGAGCAGGTCACGAACTGTATCTCCAGCGTTTTCGCGTTCCGGTCGTCGGAGCGGACCGAGGTGGACAGCGTGATGTCGCTGCTCGGCGTGGAGGCCTCCGACGACCACCGGGCGGTGCTGCGCGGGCTCGGCAACGGAGAAGCGATCTTCCGGGACCTGGACGGCCGCGCCGGGCGGATCGGGGTCGACCTGGCCTCCGACGAACTGCAGCGCTGGCTGGACACCAACCCGACCCGCTCCCGGCCGGACGAGGGAGCGCGGCCCGAGCACCGGGTGGCGGGGGACGGAGAAGCGGGGCACGACGGGGGTATTCCGGCCACACAGACAGCGGGCGAGGCGAGCCAGTGACACCCCGACGAACAGCGCTCCAGACCGGCACGCCAGGGCAGGCCCGGTCCCGCCGGGCCTGGGCGGCCCGGCTGCTGGCCCTGCTGGGCATGATGCTGATCGTCTCGGTCTACGCCGCGGGCTCCTTCGCCTCGGCCAGCGTCCTCGGCGCCACCAGCAACAGTGCTAACAGCAGCAACAGTGCCACCACCAGCACCAGTGCCACCACCAGCACAAGCGCTTCCAGCACCCCCAGCAGCGCGGCGGCTCTCACCGCGGCTCAGGCCCCCGCCGTGACCACCGGCGTCTGCACGGTGCCAGGGATCGGCGACATCGGCGGCCTGCTCGGGCTGTGCTCATCCGGGTCGAGCGGCCTGATCGGTGACCTGAACAACGTCTGCCAGCCCTCGCTGCCGCAGCCGGAACCAGCCGTCGGCGGGATCGACTCGCTGATCGAGCCGCCCGCCAGTGCCGCCGCCGGGCACACCCTCTACGACAGCTACGGGATGGCGGGCCAGTTCTGGGCCGCGCACGGCCTGCAGTGCTCTGACATGACCTCGCTGATCGGCAACAACGTGGCCAACATGGTCTTCGACGCGGCCAAGTCGATCGACCGGGTCACGATCACCGTGTACCAGTCCGCGGCCGGCAACGGCATCCTGAACTGGCTCCAGAGCACGGCGAACCGGCTGATCAGCGCGCTGGGGAACGCGATCTACTTCCCCTACCTGGCCCCGGTCATCATCCTCGGCGCGATCTGGATGGCCTGGAACGGCCTCGTCCGCAAGCGCGCCACCCGGGCCATCGAGGGCACGCTGTGGATGGTGGTGGCCTGCGCCGCCGCGATCTGGCTGATCGGCCGGCCCGCCGACTTCACCGGGGTCGGCACCACGGTGTCCAACGGCGTTACCCAGGTGCTCAACGTCGCGTTCGCCAAGCTGCCGAACCCCGGTGGCTCGAACTGCGTGCCGGTGCAGGGCAAGGACCCGCAGATCGCCACGGGCAACTTCAGCTTCACCTCCAGCAACGGCCTGGTCGACCAGAACGCCAACGAGCTGTGGTCGGTACTCGTGTGCAAGCCGTGGCTGGACGGCGAGCTGGGCACCACCCAGTACGCCACCACGGCCAAGGGCCCCCAGACCGTGGTCAACCAGTACGGCCGGCAGCTGCTGTGGTCGCAGGCCATCGCGGTCAACGAGAAGCCGACGTCCAACCTGATCCAGGCCAAGCAGGCCACCTACAACGGCATCGCCAACGACCTGCAGAAGAACAATCCCGGCGTCTACCCGCTGTTCCAGGGCAACCAGTGGACGACCCGGCTGGAGATCGGTTTCGCCGCGATGTTCGCGGCGCTGGTCGCGGGGCTGCTCATCCTGCTGATCTCGCTGACGTTGATCATTTTGAAACTCGGCTTCTTGCTGTTGCTCATCGCCGGGCCGTTCTTCCTCATCATCGGCACCCATCCGGGATTCGGCCGGATCATCGCGATCCGCTGGTTCGAGATGCTGGTCGGCGTCCTGATGAAACAGGTGGCCGTCGCGCTGGCCTTGAGCGTGCTGCTGTACTGCTATTCGCTGATCATGGGGACCACCGACGCGGTACTGCCGTGGGCGCTCAAGATCTTGATGATCGCCCTGGTCACGGTGGCGGTGTTCATCTACCGCAAGCCGTTCCAGCACCTGTTCTCCGCCGTCGGCTACGGCGCCATCGGCTCCCAGGAGCGGGCCGACGTCAGCCTGCGGCAGGCCGGCACCACGTTCCGGCGGGCCACCCGGGACACCGCGACCGCGACTGTGCCCGGGGTCGCCGCCTACCGGGTCGGCCGCTGGGCCCGGCACAACCCCGGTGAGGCGGCCGCGCTGGCGGCCGGCATCGTGGGCGCGGCCGGTGCGGTCGGCGCCGGTTCCGCGGCCAGCAAGGCCATGGCCGGTAAGGCGGCGGCCTCAGCCACTGGCGCCGCGGGCGCTGGCGGCGCTGGCGGCGCCGCCACGGACGAGCCCGCGGAACGGCTGCGCGCCCACGCCGACGGTCAGCCCACCGACGCGGCCGCGGCCGAACAGGCGGCCCAGGGCGCACGGCCCACGGCGGCCGAGCGCGCCCGCCGCTGGCCCGGGCCGGACGCGAGTCCAGGCCAGCGCACCGCACCCCCGCTCAACCTGCCCCCGCGGACCGGGGAGCCTGCCTCGGCCGGCGCATCGTCGGGTTGGTCGCGCGGCAGCGCCCGCAGTGGCACGGCCGCCCGCAGTGGCGAGGCCCCGCCCCGTCCGGGCTCGACGCTGCGCGTCCCGGCCGCGCCTAGCACGGTGCCGCCACCCGCGCCCGCGCCCGCGCCTGCTCCTGCACCAGCTGCTGCTTCCGGCCGGTCCGGTCCCTTCGGCCGAGCCGCCTCCGCTGGCCGCCGAGCCGCGTCCGCTGGCCGCTCCGCCGCCGCCTCGGCTGGCCGTTCCGCCGCCGCCTCGGCCGGGACGGGGTCGGGAACGGGGTCGGCAGGCCGCCCGAGCACGGCCCGTTCCGGCGGGTCGTGGTGGCCGGGCGGGGGCGGCTCGTCCGGCGCTGCCCCCAGTCGGCCGGCCCCGCCGCCACGGGCCGCCGGTCCTGCCCCGGCGCCGCCGCCCGCCCCGTCCACCTTTGGCGGCCGCCCGTCGGCCGCCCGGAGCCGGGGCAGCAGCGGCGGTGGCAGCAGTAACGGCAACGGCAACGGCGCCCGGCCGCGCCCATCCGGCGGCTCCAGTGGCTCCGGTGGCTCCGGTGGTTCCGGCGGCGGGTCGTGGTCCGCGGCGCCGTCCCGGCCTCGCTGGCAGCCGGGCCCGATCCGGCCCTCCAGCGGCTGGATGGGCAACAGCGGCCCGGCCGGGTCCGGTGACGACGCACCACGGTCCGCGCCTGCGGCCGCCGCCGGGCGGGAAGGCGGTGGCGGGGCCAGCGCACCGGAGACGCCGCTGCCGTTCTGGCTCCGGCCCGTCCGGCGGAGGAAGTAGCGAGGCGCGATGGAGCTGTCGCCAGGCCAGCAGAAGGCAGTGTTCGCGGTCGTGGTGGTGGTGCTGGCCGGACTCGGCATCTGGCTGCTCGCCTCCCCGCACGGCAATAAGCAGCCGTCCGCGTCCGGGTCGAAGTCGCCGTCGGCCGCGTCGTCGACGCCGGCCCAGGCCGCCGGGTCACCGTCCGCGGCCCCGGCTCCGGTGCCCACGGCGTCCGGGAACATCAACATCTACCAATGGCTGCCGTTCAGCCAGCAGGCCCTGGCCCAGGCGGCCGCCGTCGCGACCCAGGTCACCCGGGACTACAACACCTTCAGCTACACCGAGACCGCCGCCGCCTACCTGGCCCCGATGAACGGCCTGATCACCAGCCAGCTCAGCCAGACACTGAAGAACGGCTACACCACCCTCGGCGTGGCCCAGATCCGGATCAGCCAGAAGCAGATCTCCACCGGCACGGCGGCCATCGACTCGATCCGGACCTTCGGCAGCGGCAGCATCACGTTCGTGGTCACCGGCACTCAGAAGCTGACCAGCACCAAGGGCACCAGCACCAACAACAACCAGTACGCGGTCACCGTCACCGGCCAGGGCAGTTCCTGGCAGGTCTACGACATCGAGCCTGCCTCGGCCGGTAACTTTTGACCGGCAGCGGGCGTGACGCTGGCGTCAGCCAGATCCTCGTCATCGGTGTCATCGGGGTGGTCTCCCTGCTCCTGATCGGGGTGCTGACCATCCCCATGCTGATCGGCGGGTCCAGCCTGCTGTTCTCGGCCGCCACCGGCGGGCTCGGCTGCTCCAGCAACACGCAGAAAGCCAAGGACGCGCTGCAGTCCAAGGTCAGCAACGACGCCAAGAACTCCATCCCGTCCAACTACCTGGCCTGGTACCAGAAGGTGGGCGCCCAGTACGGGGTGCCCTGGGTCCTGCTGGCCGGGATCGGCACCGTGGAGAGCGACAACGGCCGGGACCCCACGACCGGGGTGTCCAGCGGGGACAACGGCTTCGGCGCGGCGGGCCCGATGCAGATCGGCATCGGCGGCGCGGCCGGCAACACCTGGGGCGGTGCCCCCAGCCACCCGGCGTCGGAGAAGGTCAGCGGGGTGGCCACCGACGAGGACGGCGACGGCGTGGCCAGCGTCTACGACCCGGCCGACGCCATCGCCGGGACGGCCAAAGACCTGCTCGGGCACGGGGTGCTGACCGACGCCTCGAGCGCCATCTTCGCCTACAACCACCTGCAGTCCTACGTCCAGGCGGTCGAGAGCTACGCCAACCAGTACGCCAGCGGCGGCTACTCGGTCTCCGCGGCCGTCGGCAGCGCCGCCACCAGCACCGCCGCGTGCGTGCAGCTGTCCGGGACCGTGATCGGCGGCAACGGCACCACCACGACCGTGCCCAACCAGGCCGTGGCCACCGCCATCGCCTACGCCCAGCAGCAGATCGGCAAGCCTTACCTGTGGGGTGGCACCGGCCCGGACTCCTTCGACTGCTCCGGCCTGATGATGATGGCCTACCTCGCCGCGGGCGTCACCATCCCGCGCACGTCTGAGGATCAGTTCAGCTGGGGCCCGAGCGTCCCGGCCAACCAGGTCGAACCGGGTGACCTGGTGTTCTTCGCCGGCTCCGACGGCACCACCACCGACCCGGGCCACGTCGGCCTGGTCATCGGCGGCGGCAAGATGATCGAGGCCTACGCCACCGGCTTCCCCATCCGTATCTCCACCTACGGCAGTTCCACTTCCGCCGCCGGTGACGGTCAGGTGGTCGGCTTCACCCGCCCCTGGGCCCACGCCGGCGTCACCCTCCCGGCCGGCTCCGCCGCTCCCGCCCAGGCCACCGTACCTAGCCAGTCCGCCACCCCCTGACTCTCTCGTCTGGCGTCAGCATGTGTTGACGAATCGTGGTGCGTCAGCTTATGCTGACGGGTATGGAAACGACCCTGGAAATAGCCGAGGGTGCCGCCAGCAACGATCCGGAGGTCGGGTTGCGTGCGGTGGCTGCCCTGCGGGCTCTCACCGAACGCCTGGAGGTCCTCCAGGTGGAAAACGCTCGCGAGCTGGGCTGGTCGTGGCAGGACATCGCCGTCCGGCTGGGCGTGACCAAGCAGACCGTGCACCGCAAGTACGGCCGCCGGATCGGGAGACGATGATGTTCGAGCGCTTCACCGGACAGGCCCGTCAGGTCGTCGTACAGGCTCAGCACAACGCGCGGCGGTTCGGCCACAACTACATCGGCCCCGAGCACCTGTTTCTCGGTCTGGTCACGGCCGACGACCCGACCAGCGCCCTGCTGCGTGACCTCGGGCTCACCCCGGAGCGGACCGAGGCGGAGTTCATCCGCCTGACGCGCAGCAAGCCCGCTGGCCCGCCCGGAACCAAAGCTCCGCTCCCGGCTTCCCTCGACCCCCAGGCCAGCCCGCTGGCCGGCCTGGACGCCGAAGCGCTGGCCGCGATCGGGATCGACCTGGACGAGGTGCGGACGCGGATCGAGGCCACGTTCGGGCCGGGCGCCCTGAGCCGAGCCGGCCGGGCCGTGACCCGCGGCCACCCGGCCCGCCCGCTGCACCGCCGGCTGCTGGGCCGAGGTCAGCGGGGACCGGGACGCGCCGACCGGGACACCGGACCCGTCACCGCACGCGGCCACATCCCGTTCACCCCGCGGGCCAAGAAGGTCCTGGAGCTGTCGCTGCGCGAGGCGGTCGGGCTGGGCGACAACTACATCGGCCTCGAGCACATCGCGCTGGCCCTGATCCGGATCAAGGACGGTGTGGTCCCGCACCTGCTGGCCAGCCTGGAGGTCTCGCCGGACACCGTGCGCGCGGCCCTGCTCGACCAGCACCGCAAGGCCAGCTAGCACGCCAAGGCCAGCTAGCTGATCGTGGCCCGGCTCAGGCTGAACTGCTCGTGCCGCGCATGGTCCACCTGGCCCAGGAAGGCCTTGAACTCGCCGAGCCGGTAGGCCGTCCCGTCCCGCCCGGTCGTGGTCTCCACGTGGAAGTCCCGGCCCAGATCCGTCAGCCGTCGCAGCACGGCCGGCCCGCTGAGCCGGGGGCCGGGCCGGCCGTGCCCCGAGCCGGTCGCCTGTACCGCCACCGTGATCTGCGCCGCGGTCAGGAAATCCCCCTGCCCCCGGAGCACCGCGAACACGGGATCGTGCACGTGGGCCGACTCATCCGCCAGCGGCACCGGATCGCCTTCATGAGCCAGCGCGCGGCGGATGGCGCGCCCGACCGCCTCGGCCACCGGCGGCGGGAAGGCGTTCCCCACCTGCCGGTACCGGGCTGTCTTGCGGCCGGTGAACTCCCAGCCCCAGTCGTCCTGCCAGCCCTGCAACCGGGCCACCATCGCGCAGGTCAGCCGGGGCGTCAGGGCGGGGTCGTCGTCCGGTCCCGGCGCCTCGTCGGCCAGCCCGAGCCCGTCCACACCAAGCTCGGCCCAGGCCCGCTTGGCCCGGGTCGGGCCGAGGTCCGCCCCGCCGTGCTTCTTCGATCCGCCGACGATGGTCGGGGCGATGCCGCTGGCCCGCCCGGCCCACCGGTCGGCGCCGGGCCAGCCGCGGGCGCCCATCAGGTCGCCCACGGTCTCGCCCACGGTCGGCGGCGCCACCTCGGACGGCGCGGGCCACCGGAACCACGGTGCGTCCTGCGCCCGCACCGCGACCAGTACGGACCGGGGGCGGAGCTGGGGGACGCCGAAGTCGGACGCATGCAGCAACTGCCAGCCCGGCACGTAGCCCAGCTCGCGCAGCCGGTCCAGCACGTGCTGCCGGTAGGCGCCGAACCGGTTCAGGCTGAGCCCGCGCACGTTCTCCAGCAGCAGCGCGCGGGGCCGGACCCGGCCGCACAGCTCGACCGCCCAGGCGAACAGGTCCCGCTCGTCGGCGGCGCCGAGCTGCCGCCCGGCCACCGTGAACGGGGGACAGGGCACGCCCCCCGCGACCAGGTCCACCCCCGCGTACGCCTCCGGTTCCCACACCTCCGGGTCGGCCACGTCGCCGTGGGCCACCTTCCAGCCGGGCCGGTTGGCTCGCAGCGTGGCGCAGGCCGAAGCATCCAGCTCGACCGCCAGCGCGTGCTCGAAGCCGGCTCGCTCCAGGCCCAGCGCCTGGCCGCCCGCTCCCGCGCAGATCTCGACCACCTCAAGATCCGTCACGTCGGCCCTCCTCCTGCTGCTGCGCCCTGCCCTATCTTGGCGCAAAGGCATCCCCGTCACCGGCCAACCGCGTGTGGCCGCGGCTGCGTGTCCTGCCGGGACGCTAGCGCCTGCCAGTGACAGTCGAGCCAGATGTGACGAGCCAGGCCCGGCGCGCCGGGGCCAAACAGCCCCCGCCGGACCCGGTCAGCTGACCGGGCGGGACCGGCGCGCGGCCCGGATGTGCGCCCGGGGCTCCGGCTTGCGCTCGAGTTCCTCGGGCAGCCGCAGCAACGAGTTCGAGGTGCTGTCGACGACCTCCTCAGCGATGTCGATGACCCGGCGGCCACGGGTCCGCGCCGCGTTACGCAGCAGATCGAACGCGTCCCGGGTGCGCAGGCGGTGCCGTTCGGCCAGGACCCCGATGGCCTGCTCGACCCGGACCCGGGCGGTCAGCGCGTGCTCCAGCTGCTGCACGGTCACCGCGAGCCGGGCCGCTTCGCTCTGCTCGGCCGCCTCACCCAGCGGCCGGGCGTGCCGCGGCGTCGGCTTACGCGCCGCGGTGGATTCGCCGGGCCCCCCGGTCTTTCCCGCCAGGTCGGCGGCGAGCAGATCGGCCAGCACCATCGCACTGGTCAGGTCCGGCGCCTGCTCGTCCCCGACGATCCAGCCCCGTCCGGATCGGCGGACGACCGTTTCGTCCGGCCTGGTCCCGCTCATCTGCGGCTACCTTCCTGACCCCTTCCCGAACAACTGGCCAGCGCCTTTCGCGCACGCCAATCTGGGGTGATTAATTGCGAAGCCCCGTGTGGCAGAAATCAATATAGCGGAACAAAAAATAAATCCCCGGAGCCCAGCGGCGGGCTCGGGGATGATGCGGGGCAGGGTGGCCGACGGCACCCGGGCGACCCGGATAATACCAGGTCAAACCCGGTTCCTGACGGCCCAGTAGGCCCAGTACGCCCGGGCCGAATCGGCCCGGGCGAAATTGCGTCAGCTAGCGGGCAGGCCCGCCATACGCTTTTTGACCTGAATTGCGGAGGGATTAACCATGACGCTGCCGTCGGGGAAGACAACGGTGGGGACGGTCTGGTTGCCCCCGTTGACGCTCATCACGTACTCAGCGGCCGCCGGGTCGCGCTCGATGTCGACCTCGGTCATCTCGATTCCGTCGCGCGCGAGCTGGGCCTTGAGCCGCTTGCAGAACGCGCACCACTGAGTCGTGTACATAGTCAGCGGAGCCGACACCTGCTGTCTCCTTCGTCCGTATTGGACCCCCGTACGAGCAGTTGCAACACCAAACCACGTCCATGCCTTCCCGTGTCGCCGCCGGCCCTACCATGACCGGTGTGGCTCTCGATCTGACGCACCGGCTGGTCTCCGTTCCCGGGGGCCGGATTCACCTCGTCGAACTGGGCGCTGGCCCCCTTGTCCTGCTCGTGCACGGGTTCCCCGAATCGTGGTACTCGTGGCGGCACCAGCTGCCGGCCCTGGCCGAGGCGGGTTACCGGGCCGTCGCCATCGACGTGCGCGGGTACGGGCGCTCATCCAAGCCCGCCGACGTGGCGGCGTACCGGATGCTCGATCACGTGGCCGACAACGTGGGCGTGGTGCACGCGCTGGGAGAGCAGCGGGCCATCGTGATCGGCCACGACTGGGGTTCCCCGATCGCGGCCAACTCGGCCCTGCTGCGGCCCGACGTGTTCAGCGCGGTGGCCCTGCTGAGCGTGCCGTACTCGCCGCGCGGCACCCGGCGCCCGACCGACGCCCTGACCGGCTTGGACGACGGCCACGGCGGCGAGTTCTACATCAGCTACTTCCAGGCCCCGGGCCGGGCCGAGGCCGAGATCGAGCCGGACATCCGGGCCTGGCTGACCGGCATCTACGCCCTGCTGTCCGGCGGAGTCCTGGCCAAGGGAGAGATCCTGTCCCGGATGTTCGTGCCGCGCGGCGGCCGGATGGCCGACCAGTTCCCCGAGGGCGCGGGTCGGCCGGACTGGCTGTCCGAGGCCGACCTGGACTTCTTCGCGGGCGAGTTCGAGCGCACCGGGCTGACCGGCCCGCTGAACCGGTACCGCAACGTCGACCGGGACTGGGCTGACCTGGCCGCCTGGCACCGGGCTCCGATCACCCAGCCGTCGCTGTTCATCGGCGGCGAGCTGGACGGGCCGACGCAGTGGCAGGCTCGCGCGATCGACAACTTCGCCACGACCATGCCCGGCCTGGCCGGCTGGCACCTGCTGGACGGCTGCGGGCACTGGGTCCAGCAGGAGCGCCCGGCCGAGGTGAACCGCCTGCTGACCGACTGGCTGAGCACGCTGCCCAGCGAGACCAGCGCAGACCGGCGAGACCGGCCCAGCCGGGCCCACGCCGCCCCGCCGGGTTGTGCACGTGCCCCCGCGCACGGCTCGCTGAGCATGACCGACGCGGACGCGGTGCTGGCGGCCCTGGACCCCGAGCAGCGCGAGGTGGCCCTGGCCACCCGCGGGCCGGTATGCGTCCTGGCTGGCGCGGGTACCGGGAAGACCCGGGCCATCACCCACCGGATCGCCTACGCCGCGCTGACCGGGGTGGCCGATCCGGCCCGGGTCCTCGCGCTCACGTTCACCGTCCGGGCCGCGGGCGAACTGCGGGCCCGGCTCCGGCTGCTCGGCGGCGTCGGGCTGGGCACCGAGGCGGTGCGCGCGACCACGTTCCACGCCGCCGCGCTGCGCCAGCTGACCTACTTCTGGCCGCGGGTCGTCGGCGGCCGGGCCCCCCGGCTGGTCGAGTCCAAGCTGCCGCTGCTGGGCCAGGCCGCCCGGGTACTCCGGGTGCGCCCCGGCGACGGCGGCCTGGCCGACGTCGCGTCCGAGATCGAGTGGGCCAAGGTGACCCAGACCCGGCCGGACGGCTACGTGGCCGCCGCGGCCCAGGCCGGCCGCAGCCCCGGCGCGCTGGGGGCCGAGGTCGTGGCGGCGCTGTACGACACCTACGAACGGCTGCGCCGCGAGCAGCAGGTCATCGACTTCGAGTCCGTGCTGGAGCTGACCGCGGCGATCGTGTCCGAGAGCCGCATGGCCGGCGACCAGGTGCGCGGCATGTTCCGGCACTTCGTGGTGGACGAGTACCAGGACGTCAACCCGCTGCAGAAGCTGCTGCTCGACGCCTGGCTGGGGGGCCGGGACGACCTGTGCGTCGTGGGCGACCCGCACCAGACGATCTACTCGTTCACCGGCGCCACCCACCACTACCTGACCCGGTTCGGGGCTGAGTACCCGAACGCGACCGTGGTCCGCCTGGTCCGCGACTACCGCTCCACCCCGCAGGTGGTCAACCTGGCCAACCACCTGGTCAGCGCGGCCGCCAAACCCAACGGCCCGCAGGCCAGCCAGCTGATGGCGCAGCGGCCGTCCGGCCCGGAGCCGGTGCTGACCGGCTACAGCGACGAGGTCGCCGAAGCCGAGGGCCTGGCCCGGACCGTGCGCTCGCTGATCGAGGGCGGGCACCCGATCCACGAGATCGCGATCCTGGTCCGGATCAACGCGATGCTGGAGCGGTTCGAGACCGCGCTGACCGCAGCCGGTGTCGCCTACCAGGTCCGCGGCTCGGAGCGGTTCTACGACCGGCCCGAGGTGCGGCAGGCCATCATGCTGCTGCGGGGCGCGCTGCGCGGCGCGGCCGAGACCGATGCCACCGGCCCGCTGGCGGCCGAGGTGCGCACGGTGCTGTCCGGGCTCGGGCTCACCCCGGTCGAGCCGGCCGGCGGTGGCACCAGCCGGCAGCGCTGGGAGTCGCTGGTGGCCGTGGCCCAGCTGGCCGACGACCTGGCCGCCGCCCGCCCCGCCGCCACCATGGCCGACTTCGTGGCCGACCTGCAGAAGCGGGCCGAGCTCGGTCACGCCCCGGTGATGCACGGGGTGACGCTGGCCACCATGCACGCGGCCAAGGGCCTGGAGTGGGACACGGTGGTGCTGCCCGGCCTGGTCGAAGGGGTGATGCCGATCGTCTACGCGCGCACCCCAGCAGCCGTGGAGGAGGAACGCCGCCTGCTGTACGTGGCCGTCACCCGCGCCCGGATGAGGCTGTACCTGTCCTGGGCCAGCGCCCGGGGGCCCGGTGCCCGCGGCGGCGCCGAGCCGTCCCGGTTCCTGACCGCCCTGCGGCCCGCTCCGTCGAAGAAAAAAATGGTGAACCGGACATGAGCAAACCGCTGGACGCGCTGCTGGACCTGCTCGACCTGGAGCAGATCGAGCTGGACATCTTCCGCGGCCGCAGCCCGGACGAGCGGGTCCAGCGGGTATTCGGCGGCCAGGTCGCCGGGCAGGCCCTGGTCGCGGCGGGCCGGACCGTCGACCCGGACCGGCCGGTGCACTCGCTGCACGCGTACTTCATCCGTCCCGGCGACCCGGCGGTGCCGCTGGTGTACACGGTGGAGCGGGTCCGGGACGGGCGCTCGTTCACCACCCGCCGGGTGTCGGCGATCCAGCACGGCAAGACGATCTTCACCCTGTCCGCCTCCTTCCACCGGCCCGAACCCGGCCCCGAGCACGCGGACCGGATGCCCCAGGTGCCGCCGCCGGAGGAGATCCCGCTCACCATCGACCGGATGGACAAGCTGTTCGGCACCATCCCCGACCCGTTCCGGGACAGCCCGATCGACGTGCGCTACATCGGCCCGCTGACGTTCGAGGCGGAACGGGACCCGTCCCTGCGCCGCACGGACAACCTGGTCTGGCTGCGGGTCAACGGCGAGCTGCCCGACGACCCGCTGCTGCACGTCTGCCTGATGACCTACGCCTCGGACCTGACCCTGCTCGACTCGGTGCTGCTCGGCCACGGGCTGTCCTGGGCCGACGGCCGGACCCGGGGCGCCAGCCTGGACCACGCCATGTGGTTCCACCGCCCGTTCCGCGCCGATCGGTGGCTGCTCTACGCGCAGGAATCACCGGTGGCGGCCAGCGCCCGCGGCCTGGCCCGGGGCGAGGTGTTCACCGCCGAGGGTGAGCTGGTCTGCTCCGTCGTCCAGGAAGGCCTGATCCGCACCGGGCCGGACGACTCAGGCACCGGGGCGAATGCCCGATCTGAATAGCATTCTGCCGCGTCCGAACGGGACGTCGGGGCGGCCTTTATCGCCCGTTGTTGGTGCTTGATTATTCATCTAAAAAACCAGGTCAAAAATAGGTTGCCCGCATGTGGGGGGCCTACATAAGCTTCTGCCATGCGTCTGGGCCACTAGTCGAAACCCCCGAAGGGAGGTGCCCAGTGATGACGAACGAATACACCGTTCAGACGGTCGTGCCGGCCGGTAGCGGCATTGCCATGCTGAGCGCCGCCCCGCAGGGCGTCGGCGCCACTGGCCTGCCCACTTCCTGGTGCACGGGAGCCATCGGCTTCCTCCACCTGCGTGGCACTGCCCTGGTCCTGGACCAGGTCAATAGCGACGTGGACCGGATCAAGCCGGCCGCCGCCAAGAAGCCGGGGACGACCAAAATCCCCAACGACACCTACATGACCCGCGTTAGCGCCAATGGCGTTGGCGGATCGGGTTCGCAACCCTTGAGAGAACATCCACCGGCCTAGAAGCCGGCGGAACTCCTCAAGGCCGCGAACCCACACAGGGTTCGCGGCCTCAGTGTTTTCCTGGCCACGATCCCGTCGCAAGGGCGAGAGATCGCGTAACGAGGGATGCACGAGAGGGGTTGGCTCCGATGCAGTGGCCCAATGCCACCGCCAGCGCGGATGCAGCGGGATTGAAGGCAGGTTCGGCTGAGTCCGGGGGACTCCAGCTGACCACGATGAACCTGCCCTGCACCGAAGATCCGGAGTTGTTCTTCGCCGAATCACCGCAGGACGTGGAGAGCGCCAAGGCGCTCTGCCTCGACTGCGCGGCGCGGCTGGTGTGCCTGGCCGGCGCACTGGAACGCCGCGAGCCGTGGGGTGTCTGGGGCGGAGAGCTGCTCCTACAAGGGACGGTCGTGCCGCGCAAGCGGCCCCGGGGCCGGCCCCGCAAAACTGAAGTGGCGGCTTGACCGCACGCCGATGGCGCGTGTGGTCAGCAGCCTGATGAAGACGTCAAGGGTGGCGGAAAGCATGTATCTGACCGAGCAAATGGCAACCGACCGACATAGAAGTCTCCTACGAGAGGCGTCCCGGACGCGCTACGCGCGTCAGGTCCGGGCCCTGCACCGGGTATCTCGCCGCGCACAGCGCGCTGAGCGCCGGGCGCACGCGGCTCGCCGGACCGAAGCGCGGCTGCGTTCCGCGCTTCAGGCCTGACCTGGACCAACCTGATCTGGACCAGTCTGACCTGGGCAGGACGCCACTGCAGGCGCCCGCCAGGCCCCGCCATCGCGGGGGCCTGGCGGGCGTCTCGTTTTTTCCGCTGAGGCCATGTCAAGATGACGGCGGCGGCTCCGACCAACGGGCGAAGGGCCCATCCGGGCCCGCGAACCACGAGGAGTACGAGATGCAGTTCGTCATCAGCCTGCTCATCAACCCGGCCGTGCTGGACGCGCTGACCGATGCGGAAAAGGCGGCGATCGGCGACGGCCACGGCAAGTTCATGGAGGAGCTCAGGACGTCGGGTGAGCTGATCACCACGCAGGCGCTGGTCGACCCGTCGCAGGCCACCGTGGTGTCGGTCCGTAACGGCCAGCCGGTGGTGACCGACGGGCCGTTCCTGGAGGCCAAGGAGTACCTGGGCGGCTTCTACCTGATCGACTGCGAAAACAAGGAGCGGGCGGTCGAACTGGCCGCGCAGATCCCGGACGCCGCGATCGAGGGTCTCGGGGTCGAGGTGCGGCAGGTGATGTTCTCCGCTGGACAATTGGAGGCATGACCGCGCCCGCCATCGAGGACCTGCTGCGTGAACTCACGCCGCAGGTCCTCGGCGCGCTGGTCCGCCGCTACGGCCAGTTCGAAGGGTGCGAGGACGCCGTACAGGAGGCCCTCCTGGCCGCCAGCAGGCAATGGCCGGCCGAGGGCGTGCCGGATAACCCGCGCGGCTGGCTGATGACGGTCGCGTCCCGGCGGCTCATCGACCAGCTACGCGGTGACCACGCGCGCCGCGAGCGGGAGTCGGCGACGGCCACCGACGCGGCCCCCGAAGACGTACCGGACACCGACGACACGCTCATCCTGCTGTTCCTGTGCTGTCATCCGGCCCTGACCGCCGCCTCCCAGACGGCGCTCACGTTGCGGGCCGTCGGCGGCCTGACCACGGCCGAGATCGCCCGCGCGTTCCTGGTGCCGGAGGCCACGATGGCGACCCGGATCAGCCGGGCCAAGCAGCGCATCCAGGCGGCCGGCCGCTCGTTCAGCCTGCCCGAGGGCCCCGAGCGGCAGGAGCGGCTCGGCGTCGTCCTGCACGTGCTCTACCTGATCTTCAACGAGGGCTACACCGCGTCGGCGGGCCTCGAACTGCACCGCGCCGACCTCGCCCACGAGGCGATCCGGCTGGCCCGGATGGTGCACGCTCAATTGCCGGAGGACGGCGAGGTGACCGGGCTGCTCGCGCTGATGCTGCTGACCCACGCCCGCCGGGAGGCCCGGACGACGGAGGCCGGGGACCTGGTGCCGCTGGACGAGCAGGACCGCACGGTGTGGGACCGCGCGCTGATCGACGAGGGCCTCGCCCTGATCACGGCGTCGCTGGCCGGCCCGGCGCTGGGGCCCTACCAGCTGCAGGCGGCCATCGCCGCCACGCACGCCGATGCGGCCACGGCCCAGGAGACCAACTGGCCGCAGGTCCACGCTCTGTACCTGATCCTGGAACGGATCGCGCCCAACCCGATGGTCACCCTCAACCGGGCCATCGCGCTGACCGAGACCGAGGGCCCGGCGGCCGGGCTGGCCCTGCTGTCCACCCTGGACGGTGACGAGCGGATGGCCGGGCACCACCGGCTGCTGTCCGTGCGGGCCCATCTGCTGGAGCAGGCCGGGGATCCGGCCGCGGCGTTCGAGCACTACCGCCGGGCGGCCAAGGCCACCGCCAGCCTGGCCGAGCAGCGCTACCTGGAGGCCCGGGCCAGCCGGTTGCGGGCCTCCAGGTAGCGCGGCGAGCGGGCCTGAGCTGCGAGCGGGCCGGCCGGTCACCCCACCGGCAGGGAGCGGCGGCCGTCGTCCGGCTCGTCCAGGTACCCCGGCATCCACCGCAGCACCTCGTCCCGGAACCGGCCCTCGCACTCCAGCTGACAGAGCACGCCGATGCCGGCCGTGGACACCCGGTGGATGAGCACGTAGCTGGGCGGCAGGTTGAACTTGCGGGAGATGTTCGACGCGTTCAGGTCGGTCACCCGGGCCGCCTCGCCGCGCAGCCACTCCCGGGTGAACCGGAAGCTCTCGGCCTTGGCCGGCTCGGCCAGCGGGGCCAGGAACGCCTGCAGCGCGTCCAGGTCCACGTCGATGCCGGGCCGCAGGAAGTTGTTTTCCCGCAGCTCGCGCTCGACCGCTTCGACGTCCGGCTGGTCCTCGCCCATCATGCGCAGCAGCCGGCCGAAGAACGGCGGCAGCCCGTCGGGCAGGTGGTCCACCGCGCCGAAGTCCAGCACGCCCAGCCGCCCGTCGTCCAGCAGCCGGAAGTTGCCCGGGTGCGGGTCGGCGTGCAGCAGCCCGGCCCGGGACGGCCCGGAGAACAGGAACCGGGCCAGCAGGATCCCGGCCCGGTTCCGCTGTTCCTGGGTGCCCTCGCTGATGATCTTGGCCAGCGGCGTGCCGTCCATCCAGTGGGCCACCAGCACGTGCTCGGTCGCGGTGACCACGTCCGGCACGAAGATGTCCGGGTCGCCCCGGTAGGCGTCCGCGAAGGCCTGCTGGGACTTGGCTTCCATCCCGTAGTCGAGTTCTTCGGCCACCCGGGTCCGCAGCTCTTCCAGCAGCGGCTTCACGTCCAGCCCCGGCATCAGCACGCCGAACAGCCGTCCCACCCGGGCCAGCTGGTTGAAGTCGTTGACGATCGCGCGGCCGGCCCCCGGGTACTGGATCTTTACCGCGACCTGCTGCCCGTCCCGCCAGATGGCTTTGTGCACCTGGCCGATGGACGCGGCCGCCACCGGCTGGTCGTCGAACTCGGTGAAGTTGTCCCGCCAGCTCTCGCCCAGGTCCTGGACCAGCACCTGGTGCACGGTCCGGGCGGGCAGGGGCGGCGCGGACTCCTGCAGCTTGGTCAGCGTGGCCCGGTACGGCCCGGCGATCTCCGGCGGCAGCGCCGCTTCGAAGATGGACAGCGCCTGTCCCATCTTCATCGCCCCGCCCTTGAGCTCGCCGAGGACCCGAAAGACCTGTTCGGCCGTGCGCTGCTGGATCTCCTGGGCGACGATCTCGGCGCTGCGGCCACCGATCCGCTTGCCCAGCCCGAGGGCCGCCCGGCCCGCGTATCCGATCGGCAGGCCGGCCAGCTTGGCGGTGCGCGTTACCGCGCGTTGAGGTACATCGTCATCGCTCACCCTTCCAATTCTCGTTCATCCCCACCGTGCTGAAGCCGCCCGGCCGGCCTGCTACCTGGCCGGGCTTCCGGGTGGCCCCGGCTGGGTGGGCCGTCGGCGCTGCCCTGCGGCGCCGCAGGGGCAGCGGGGGTGCGGTGGCCAGGACCGGCGCCGCCACTGCCAGTCGGGCACGGCCAGCTCCACCGCCCCGTCGCTGACCGCCCGTCCCGGCCGCCCGGTGTCCAGGAACGCCAGCACCTGCACGGTGGCCTGCGCCGCCACCGTCGCCGCCAACACGGTGTCGCAGCTGCCGTCCCGGGCGCCGTCCCCGGCCCCGGCCAGCTGGGCCAGGATCAGCGGCCAGGCCGGGTCCCGCTCGGACCGGGCCAGGTCCAGGCAGCGCAGGCAGGCCGACCGGCCCGGCCGGACCAGCGGCCCGACCACGGCCACCCCCTCGGCCCCGGCCACGGCCAGGTGCGCGATCCCGGCCCGGGTCAGCTCCGCGGCCTGCTCCGGCTGACCCGGCTCGGTCAGCACGGCCAGATCGGGACGTTCCCCCTGGTCAGCGGTCTGCACGTCGGGCGCGATCCGGGAGATGACCCGGACCACCCCGTCCGCCCGCGGCAGGTCCAGGTCGGCCAGGCCGAGCCCGGCCGGGCTCAGGTCGTGCGGCCCGGCCAGCCCGCCATCCCGGCAGACGACCTGGCCCACGCCCGCCGCGGCCAGCAACCCGGCCACGCCTGCCCCGATCCGCCCGGCCCCGTGCACCCGGACGAACGCCAGCCGCCGCCGCGCCAGCGTCCGCGCACCCCCGTCCGAGTCGCCGTAGGTCAACGACGCGGCCGCCAGCTCGGTCCCGATCCGGCCCCGTGCCACCGGCGTCAGCGCGTTCAGCGTGGCCAGCGGCAGGTCGCTCAGCGCGCCCGCGCCCGCCAGCAGCCCCAGCACCCGCTGCACGGTCTTGACCGAGATCCCGGCGTCCTTGGCCGCCGCGACCACCCCGGCCCAGTCCCGGCTCCCATCCAGCAACGAGATCACCCGGCCCGCGTCGCCCATCCCGGACAACGCCACCGCCCGCCGCGGGTCGACCCCGATCTGCAGCGTGTCCCGGTCCCGCCACACGGCCCGCAACCCGGCCTTCAGCACTGGTCTCATACCGGCATGTTCACTCGACCCTCCGACAGTCCGCCCCGCCCCGTCACCGGGCTCGCTCCCGCCCTCAGTCACAGGTCCCTCGCCCACCTCTCGGCTCCTTCTTCACCCCATTTGACATATGCAGGTAATTACCTGCATATTGATGGAGTGGCAGACGGACCGGACGGCGACGCGGTGTTCCGGGCGCTGGCGGACCCGACCCGCCGGGCGCTCCTGGACCGGTTGCGCGAGCAGAACGGGCAGACCCTGACCGAGCTGTGCGGCCCGCTCAACATGGCCCGCCAATCGGCCACCCAGCATCTCGGTGTGCTGGAGGCCGCGAACCTCATCACCACGGTCCGCCGCGGGCGAGCCAAGCTGCACTATCTGAACCCGGTCCCGCTCTGGGACATCGAGCGCCGGTGGATCGGGAAGTTCGAGCGCCCGCGGCTGACCGCCCTGAGCGCCATCAAGGACCAGGCCGAGCACGAGGAGGACACCGTGACCGCAGAACGGCCGGACTACGTGTACGTCACCTACATCGAGAGCTCACCCGAGCGGGTGTGGCAGGCACTGACCAGCGCGGACCTGACCGCGCAGTACTGGGGGCACAGCAACGTCTCCGACTGGCAGCCGGGCTCAAGCTGGGAACACCGCCGCGTCGACGGCTCCGGCATCGCCGACGTGGTGGGCACGATCATCGAGTCGACCCCGCCGAAGCGGCTGGCCCTGACGTTCGACGCGCCGGGGGCGGAGGCGCCGGGCGGCCCGACCGTCGTGACCTTCGACATCGAGCCGTACCACGAGATCGTCCGGCTCACGGTCACCCACGAGAACCTGGCCAGCCAGGACGCCCTGGACGCGATCTCGGTGGGCTGGCCCGCGGTCTTCGCCAACCTCAAGTCCCTGCTGGAGACCGGCCACGTGCTGCCCCAGGCCCCCTGGGAGATGCACGCCAACCTCCGTGCCGCCCAGATGGCCCGCAACGACGAATCCTGATTTTTAACAAACTCCCCACTCCCCGAGCCCCAGGTCGTGCGGGGTCACTGAGACTGCGGCGACCGAGGTCGCGGCACCTCGAGCCGCCACCCGTACAACGCCGGCGTCGCGTCACACCCGCCCCACCCTGCGCCCCACGCGCCACTTGAGTCGCAAGTGCCTCGGGGGAGTGCCTCCGGCGGGGGCGCTTCCGGCTCCGGGATGGAGGAAGCCCGTTGGGCCTGGCCACTCCCGGGGTCGCCGTCGTCCGGCCCGTCAGCCGAGCAGGCCTCCCGGCTGCCTCAAGCGGCGGAAGATCGTTGCCGCTTGACCCGCCCCGCTCGGCCCGCTGGTTCGGCTGGCGGGACGACGGCGACGGGATGGCCCAGGCCGGCCTGGAGTGTGCGCGGGGCGCGACCCACCCAGCGCCCACGTCACACGCGCCGCGTAAGCCTCCGCACTGCGGGGTTACTAGCGGGGCTGGGCCCAGTTTTTTGCAAATCCTGCACAAAATTGGGCCCAGCCCCCCACGCCGTGGCCCGGCCGGTCACTTCAGCCACGGGAGCCTCGCCAGTGCAGGGTCCCCCGGATTCGGGCACGCTTGTCACCCGGGTCTCGTGACCGCACCGGCGAGAGCCAAGCCATCCCCGCCTCCGTGCGTACTTTGAGGCTGGGTACGCCTTCCCGCAGCATTTGCGGGAAAGTGCACCTAGCGTCCCAGGCCATCACCTCAAAAGTCGCGCTGGTCGCATCAACCCCAGCCGCCCCCAGCCGTCGCTGGCACCAACCGGACCGATGGCGCCAACGTGCCGGTGATAGCCGGATCAATGGCGCCAACGCACCGGCCGCCCGACGCGGCCAGACGTGGCGCCTGCGAACGCCTCCGCCGCTCCTGCCCTACGAGTCGCAACCGCCTCATGGGCCTCTGCGCTTCCAAGGTTCCTACGCGCCCGATGGCGCCATTGGCGGGTGGCCCGGCGCGGCGCACCAGCCGGTGGCCCGGCGCGGCGCACCGGCGCGTGAGCCCGGCGGGGCGCACCGGCGCGTGAATAGGCGAACCCGGATGCGCAGGCGGTCTGAACCGGGACCGCAAGATCGCCTCGTGAAAGTGCCCGCCCCCCTTCCCCTGAGGACGAGTGCTCCGTGCCGAGTGACCAGGTGCCCGCGCATCCGGGAACTTGTTCGTGACCCTAGAAACCGCGGCGCGGGCGCGTCAACACAGCCTGTGGATAACTCTGTGGACAGCGTGGGGAGTGACCGGCGTGTTGCTGGGGAAATCCGTCTCGCGAGCCTGTGGATTACTCCCCGCGCAATTGCTGACGGACCGTCTCAACTGCCCGAACGTCCTCCACCCCTTGTGGAGAAAAGATTTCCCCTGCTGGATCAGCCGGTCTCCGGCGTGTCGGACCCACCCGACCCGCTAAGCCCGCCAGACCCTTCAGGCCCACCCGCTCCAGCAGCCTCGCTAGACCCCTCAGGCCCCGCTCGGCCCGCCCGGCTCTTCAGGCCCCTCAGACTCGCCGGACCCCTCAGGCCCACCGGCCTCAGTGGACCCGCCAGCCTCACCCGACCCGCCAGCCTCACCAGACCCCTTGGACTCCTCAGCCCCAGTGGACCCCTCCGCACCCGGAGCCCCGGCGGCCTTGTCCGGGTCGGTCAGTGAGTCCACGTCCAGCTCGCTGAAGTCCAGGTCGGGACCGCCGCGGACGAAGCCCTCCGGGTCGTCCAGGTCTTCCGCGGACGGCAGCAGGTCCGGGTGGGCCCAGACCGCGTCCCGGCCGTCGACGCCGCGGGCCTCGGTCAGGCCCTGCCAGATCGTGGCCGCTTCGCGCAGCCGCCGCGGCCGCAGCTCCAGGCCGACCAGGGTGGCCATGGTGCGCTCGGCCGGACCGCCCGTGGCCCGGCGGCGGCGGATCGCTTCGGCCAGCGCGCTGGCGTGCGGCAACCGGTCCGAGGCGGCGGCGTCGACCACGGTCGAGACCCAGCCTTCGACCAGGGCCAGCGCGGTCTCCAGCCGGGCCAGCGCCACCTTCTGGGCATCGGTGTTCTCCGGGCGGAACAGCTCGCCGCCGGCCAGCGCGTCCCGCAGCGCTTCGGGGTTGCTCATGTCTATCTGCGGCATGGCTTCTTCCAGCCGGGACAGGTCGACGGTCATGCCCCGGGCGTACGCCTCGACCGCGCCGAACAGGTGCGCCGTCAGCCAGGGCACATGCGCGAACAGCCGGTGGTGCGCGGCTTCGCGCAGGGCCAGGTACAGCCGGACCTCGCCCGCGTCCAAGCCGAGACCGTCGCCGAACGCGGCCACACCGGATGGCAGCAGCGCCGCGGTCCCCTTGGGGCCCAGCGGCAGCCCGATGTCGAACGAGCCGGTGACCTCACCGGCCAGCTCGGCTACGGCCGCGCCGACCTGGCCGCCGATCATCGCCCCGCCGACCTGCTTCATCATCGCGCCGAGCCCGCCCAGGGCCCCGAGCCCGCCGAGCCCGCCGCCGAAGGCCCCGAAGGCCGACTTCAGCTCCTCGGGCATGCCTTCCATCTGCTCCGGGTCGACCTGCATCATGTTGCTCATGCCGTCCACCACGGTGGCGGCGATGGGCTCACACAGCTTCGACCAGACCGGGAAGGTCGCCTCGACCCACTCCGATCGGCTCCAGGCCGCGGTGGTCTTGATCCCCGACGGGAAGGTGGTGGCCTCTCCCAGCCACAGGTCGGCCAGGCGCAGGGCCTCGGTGACCTCTTGCCGCTGGGGGGCCAGCACGCTGGGGTCACCGGCGGCCGCTACCGCATGCCGCGCTACGTTCTTAGCCAGGTCCCAGTTGACCGGGCCGCCTTGCCAGGACATCAGATCGGCGAACTGGCGCAGCGCGTCCGCGAACTGCTGGGGGTCGCCGAACGGGTTTGCGGCTCCGAACGGGCCGCTGGGCTCCGGCGGCTGGCCGCCGCCTCCACCGGAACCACCGGAACCACCGGAACCGCTGGGCGGCTGCTGGCCGCCACCGGATCCTCCGGGCTCACCCGGCCGCCGCTCCGGCTCGGGCGGGCCGAAGCCGAACGGACGATCAGCCATTTGTCCGTCCTCTCGGGCAGGATGGAAGGGTCATGACGGTCAACGTTATCTCGGGAGCAGCCTAATTTGAGAAACGCACCAGGCCAGGTTCGCCAACGGCGCAGCGGTGGCACGGCTACCGGGGCCGCTGGGAGTATCGCGCGCCCGGCCAGGGACGAGCCCACCGCTCCCGCTGGCCCACCCGTTCCGGCTGACCTGCCCGACCTGGACGCCCCGGTTGACCAGGACACTTCTGCTGATCAGGACACCAGGGCGGTGCAGGTGATCGAGGGTAAGCTCCCGGTCGTCGCGGTCACCGGCGCCGCCCGCGGGGTGGGCCGGGCCCTGATCGCCCGGCTGGCCGAGTCCGCTCGGGTCCGGAAGGTGGTCGCGATCGATGATCACCGGGGTGACGTCCGCGGCGTGACCTGGCGGGTGGCCGACGTCCGCGATCCGGCGCTCGCGGGCCGGCTGGCCGGGGTCGACGTGGTGGTGCACACCGACCTGGACCTGGCGCCCGATTCCGAGCACCGGGCCCGGCGCGCGTTCAACGTGCGCGGCGCGCAGACCGTGCTCACCGCGGCCGCGGCGGGCCGGGTCGGCCGGGTCGTGCTGGTCACCAGCACGATGGTCTACGGGGCCAAGGCCGACAACCCGGTGCCGCTGCCCGAGGACACCCCGCTGGCGGCCGACATCGACAGCAGCGTGGCCGGCGACCTGCTGGAGATCGAGCATTTGGCGGGGCGGTCACCGCGCGCCCACCCGGGCCTGGAGCTGACCGTGGTCCGGCCCGCCGCGCTGGTCGGCGACGAGATCGACACCATCGTGACCCGGCACTTCGAGGCTCCCCGGCTGCTGACCGTGAAGGGGGCCGCGCCGCGCTGGCAGTTCTGCCACATCGACGACCTGGTGTCCGCGCTGGAGCTGGCCGTGGCGGGCGAGGTCACCGGGGAGTTCGCGGTGGGCTGCGACGGCTGGCTGGATCAGGAACAGGTCTACGAGCTGAGCGGGCTACGCGAGATCGAGCTGCCCGCCAGCCTGACGTTCGGGACCGCGCAGCGGCTGCACCGGGTCGGGGTCACCCCGGCGCCGGCTGCGGATCTGCGCTACGTGGTCTACCCGTGGGTGGTGGACTGCGAGACCCTGCGCCAGGCGGGCTGGCGGCCGGAGTACGGCAACCCCGAGGTCCTGGCGGCGCTGCTGGAGAGCCGGGACGGACGGCACGCGGTGGCCGGCCTGCGCATCACCCGCAAGGAGGCCACGATCACCGCGGCCGGGGCTGCGGCGGGCGCCGGCGCGGTGATCGGTACCGCCGCCATCGTGCGCATCGCCCGCCGCCGCCGCAAGGCCGGCACCTGACCCGGCTTACTCCCCGATAGAATCCCAGGGTGAGTGCAGTCCGGCTGATCGCCATCCGCGACACCCCGTTGTCGGTGGATGAGGTGCACCGTGCCGTCATGGCCGACGAGGCGGGCGGGATCGCGCTGTTCGCCGGCGCCGTCCGGGACCACGACCACGGCGCATCGGTCCGTGGCCTGAGCTACCAGGCCCACCCCTCGGCCGAGGCCGAGCTGCGCCGGGTGGCCGAAGAGGTCGCGGAGAAGTTCCCCGCCATCGGCGTGGCCGCGGTGCACCGGGTCGGCGATCTGGCCATCGGCGATCTGGCCGTGGTCGTCGCCGTGTCCTGCGTCCACCGCGGGGATGCGTTCGAGGCCTGCCGCATGCTGATCGACGAGCTGAAGGCGACCGTGCCCATCTGGAAGCACCAGCAGTTCGGGGACGGTTCCAGCGAATGGGTCGGCTGCGCGTAGTCTTCCGGTCATGCACCGCCGCACCCTGACGCTGTACATCTCGGCCGTCGCGGTGATCATCGCCATCCTGGTCGCGGAGCGGCTGCCCGTTCCCTACGTCATCCTGGGACCCGGGCCCACGCTCAACACGCTGGGCAAGGACCAGTCCGGGAAGCCGCTGATCACCATCACCGGCCATCCCGTGTACCCGACCAGCGGCCACCTCAACATGGTCTCGATCAGCTATATCGGCGGCCCCGGGCACCATTTCAACGTGTTCACCGCGCTGCGGGCCTGGCTGGATCCGCACGAGGCGGTCGTGCCGCAGAGCGAGATCTTCGCGCCGGGCCAGTCGCAGCAGCAGGTGACGCAGCAGGACCAGGTGCAGATGACCAGCTCGCAGGAGAGCGCCACCGCGGCCGCGCTGCACCAGCAGAACATCGCGTACAAGACCCTGGTTGAGGTGGTCAGCGTCAAACAGGGCCTGCCCGCCTACGGCAAGCTCAAGCCCGGTGACCTGATCACCGCGGTGGACGGGCGGCCGGTCACCAGAGGGACCACCCAGCTGACCGCGCTGATCAAGGCGGACGCGGCCCAGCCGATCACGGTCACCTTCCGCCGGGGCGGCACGACCCAGCACGTCCAGCTGACCGCGGAGCAGGTCGGCGGCCGTCCGATCCTGGGTGTGGCCGTACAGGACCAGTACCAGTTCCCGTTCACGGTCACGATCCAGATCGGCCAGATCGGCGGCCCCAGCGCGGGCACGATGTTCGCGCTCGGGATCATCGACAAGATCAGCCTGGAGAACCTCACCGGCGGCAAGTTCATCGCGGGCACGGGCGAGATCTCCGCCAACGGGGCGGTGTCTCCGATCGGCGGCATCCAGCAGAAGATGATCGCGGCGCGGGACGCGGGGGCCACCGTGTTCCTGGCCCCCGCGGCCAACTGCTCCGACACCAGGGGCGCGGTCCCGGCTGGGCTGCGGGTGGTCAAGATCAGCACGCTGTCCGGGGCCGTCTCCGCGCTGCAGAACATCAAGCAGGGCAAGCCGGTACCGTCCTGCTGACCGGGAACTATCCGGCCCGCGCGTAAGTTGGCCCGGCGTGTCCTTCCCACCGCTGGTCCCGGCGGGACCGCCGGGCCGCCACGTCGTGTCCCCGGCGCTCGGCCGGTGGTTGCGGCGCGCCTGCTGGATACTGGCGCTGGCCCTGCTGGTCGCGGCCGCGGTGACCTGGGCCGCCGGCGACTACCTGTGGCTCCGGCAACTCGGCTTCGCCCGCGTGTTCCGGTCCAGCTACGGCACCCGGTGGGCCGTGTTCGGCGTGACCGGCGGCTTCGTCGCCCTGGTCACCGGGTTCAGCGCGGGCCTGGCCCGCTGGCTGCGCCCGCCGCCGGCCAGCCCCTCTCTAGCTAGCACTGTCCCGCCGCCCCCATTGCCGTCCAACCCATTAATTATTTTTAATAAGGTCCCCCCGCCCCCGGTTCCGCCCGCCATCCGTCGGGCCCGGCTGGTGCTGGACCGGCACGGGGGCCCGCTCCTGGCCGTGCTGCTGGCCCTGACCGGGGTGGCCGCGGGTATGGCCGGGATGCGCTCCTGGCTGACCTGGGTCCAGTTCGCCCACCGCACCTCGTTCGGCCGCCGGGACCCGCAGTTCCACCTGGACCTGTCGTTCTACGTGTTCGTCTACCCGTTCCTGCGGCTGGTGCTGGGTTACCTGTTCGCCGCGGTGCTGCTGGCCCTGGCCGTGGCCGTGATCGTGCACGCGGTGGACGGCGGCCTGCGGCTCCGGCCCGGCGACATCCGGGTCACCGCAGGGGCCCGGGTCCAGCTGTGCACGCTGCTCGGGATCTTTATGCTGGTCAAGGCGGCGGCGTACTGGCTCGACCGGTACGGGATCGAGTTCTCCTCCCGCGACGTGATCAGCGGCGGCGCCTCCTACACCGACGTCAACGCCGTGCTCCCGGCCAAGACCGTGCTGGCCGTGGTCGCGCTGCTGTGTGCGGGCCTGTTCTTCGCCGCTGCCCGCCGCCGCGACCCGCTGCTGCCCGCGGTCGGCTTCGGCCTGCTGGTGCTGTCGGCGGTCCTGATCGGCGGGGTCTACCCGGCCGCGGTCGAGCATTTCTCGGTCCAGCCGCACGAACTGGCCCGGGAAACCTCCTACCTGGACCAGCAACTGGCCGGCACCCGCCGCGCGTTCGGGCTCAGCCGGGTCCAGGCCAGCCGCTACCCGGTGCTGACGGCCCGGTCCTCGGCTCCGGAGCTGCGGCTGGGGCCGCTGGTGCCGGCGGTGAATAGTGCCAGCACGGACGGGGCCGCCACAGACGGGGGCACCGCGGTCACCGGGCTGGCCGCCGTGCCCGCCCGGTTCCGGGCCACGGCCCGCTTCTGGCCGGGGAAGACCACGCCCCTGGGCGGCCCGCTGGCCCGGGTCGCCCGGCTGGCCCCGTTCCTCACCCTGGACGGCAACGTCTACCCGGTCGTGACCGGCGGCCAGCTCGACTGGGTGGTCGACGGCTACACCACAACCAGCCACTACCCCGACTCGGCCGCCTACGACGCCACCGCCGCCGCGGCCGGTAGCGCCGCCCCGGTGGGGCCGGGGGAGGGCCGGGTCGATTACCTCCGCGACGCGGTCAAGGCCGTGGTCAGCGCGACCTCGGGCCGGGTCACGCTGTACCAGTGGGACTCCTCCGACCCGATCCTGCGGACCTGGAGCAAGGCGTTCCCGGGGCTGATCCGGCCGCGTGCGACGATCCCGGCCGAGCTGCGGGCCCAGCTGCGGTACCCGGTGGACCTGTTCGACCTGCAGCGCCAGGTGCTGGCCCGGTACCACGTGGCCAGCGCGGCCGCGTTCTACCGCGGGCGGCAGGTGTGGAGGGTCGCGGGCGGCGTCCCGGTCTCGCTGACCCTGACCCTGCCCGGCGGGATGGGAGCCGAGCCCGCCCGCACCACCGTCTTCACCCGCGCGGGCGGGCATGAGCTGGCCGCCTACCTGGCCGTGCCCAGCGATCCCGCCCGCCCCGGCTACGGCACGCTGCGCCTGCTCGACGTGGTGCCCGGGGCCCGCCTGCCCGGCCCGGAACAGGTGCAGGACAGTTTCCGGGCCACCGCGGCCACTGCGGCCCGGCACCGGGCCCACAGTGCGGGCCGGTCCGCTGGCCGTGCTGCCCGCCGGGAACGGCTTCCTGTACGCCGAGCGGGTGTACCTGGTCGCCGCCGGGAGAGCGCCGGTGCTGCGGTCCGTGCTGGCCGGATACGACGGAAAAGTCGGTTTTGGCCCAACGACCCGGGCGGCCCTGGCCGACCTGGCTGCCGGCGCGTGGTCTAGGCCCTAGTCTGGCCCCCATGAACGTTACGGACGCGGTCGCTTTCGCCGGCCACCAGGTACATGTATGCCGCTACCGAGAGGCCGGCGCCCTGCTGCGCTGGCTCGGTCCCGACCTGCATGGCCTGCGGGTCCTGGACGTGGCCGGGGGCGACGGCTACTGGGCCGGGCAGGCCCGGAAGCGCGGCGCGGACGCGGTGAACATCGACATCGCCGGCCAGAAGCTGCTGCGCGGCGCCCAGCTGGCCCACTCGCCGGCCCAGGTGCTGGGGGACGCGCTGCGGCTGCCGTTCCCGGACGGGTCGTTCGACCGGGTGCTGTCGATCTGCGCCATCGAGCACTTCGACGACGGGCCCCAGGCCCTCAGCGAGATCGCCCGGGTGCTGGCCCCCGGTGGCGAACTGGTCATGTCGGCCGACACGCTGAGCCGCAAGGGGCAGTACCCGGACCTGTTCGCCGCGCACGCCAAGCGCTACCACGTGCAGCGCACCTACACCCACGGCGAGCTGACCGGGCTGCTGGCCGAGCGGGGCCTGGACGTGGCCGAGTACGCCTACCAGTTCCGTTCGGGCTGGTCAGAGCGGCTGTACCTGACCCTGTCCGCGCACGGCGGCAAGGTCGGCTTCAACGCCGCCGCGCCACTGGCCGCGCTGGTCGCCGCGTCCGACCGGATCAGCCAGCAGGACCAAGGCGCGATTGTCCTGATTCGGGCCCGCAAGCGCCCGGACAGCGTCACGGAGACCGCCGCGCCCGAGCCCGCCACGCAGGCCGCCAGGCCGTGAGCGTCTGCCCCACGGAGGGCGTAGGCTTCGGTGCTGACGGGACATCACAGCGTTGCTGGCCTCCCGAACTGTGAATACGGCACGGAGTGCCCGTTAGGGGTGGAGAGGAGCCGATACGGCCGTGGCGCCTCGTGTGCTTGTTGACGCGACAGAGGTACCGGCTGACCGCGGCGCGCTCGGCCGGTACGTCGACGGGCTGCTGACCGCACTCGGCGCGGCCGGGACCGACCTGGCCATCGCCTGCCAGCGTTCCGATGAGGAGCGCTACCGCCGGCTCATCACCGACGCCCAGATCGCGACCGCCCCGCCGACCATCATGCACCGGGCCGCCCGCCTGGCCTGGGAGCAGTCGGGGCTGCCGGTACTGGCCCAGCAGGTCAGCGCGGACGTCATCCACGCGCCGCACTACTCGATGCCGCTGCGCCCGGGCCGGCCCACCGTGGTCACCATCCACGACCTCACGTTCTTCACTGAGCCCGAGCTGCACAGCCCGGTGTCGTCGGTGTTCTACAAGTCGGCCATCCGGACCGCGGTCCGGCGTGCGGCCCGGCTCATCGTGCCGTCCAAGGCCACCCGGGACGAGCTGGTCCGGGTCCTGGGGGCCGACCCGACCCGGATCGACGTGGCCTACCACGGCGTGGACCACACGCTGTTCCACCGGCCCGACCCCGAGCAGGTCAGCCTGGTGTCCGACCGCCTCGGCCTGCACGGCAAGCCGTACATCGCGTTCCTGGGCGCGCTGGACCCGCGCAAGAACGTGGCCGCGCTGATCAAGGGCTGGGCCGGAGCGGTGGCGGATCTGGACGAGCCGCCCGCGCTGGTGCTGGCCGGCGGCGGGGGCTGGAGCGACGAGGTGGACGCGACCGTGGCCGCCGTGCCGCCGCACCTGCGCCTGGTCCGCCCGGGTTACCTGCCGTTCTCGATGCTGCCCGGCTTCCTCGGCGGTTCGCTGGTGTACGCCTACCCCAGCCGGGGGGAGGGCTTCGGCCTGCCCGTGCTGGAGGCGATGGCCTGCGGCGCGCCGGTGCTGACCACGCACTGCACGTCGCTGCCCGAGGTTGGCGGGGACGCGGTGGCTTACACCGAACCCGACGCCGCCAGCATCGAGACCGCGCTCCGTGGCATGCTGGAGGACCCGGCCGGCCGCGAGGCGCTGGCGCTGGCCGGGCACGCCCGGTCGCAGGAGTTCACCTGGGCGGCCTCCGCCGAGGCGCACCTGGCTTGTTACCGCCGTGCGGTCGAGGCCAGCGCCGACCAGCAGAGCGCCGTGTAACGCCGGGCCCGCGGGCCCCATCACCGACGACCGTGAGGCGACCTACCCATGCCGCGTGAACCACTCGAAGCGATCCTCCTGGTCGGGGGTAAGGGCACCCGGCTCCGGCCGCTGACCCTGTCCGCGCCCAAGCCGCTGCTGCCCACGGCGGGTGTCCCGTTCCTCCGCCATCAGTTCGCCCGGGCCGCCGCGGCCGGCGTCACGCACGTGGTGCTGGCCACCTCGTACCGGGCCGAGATGTTCCGCGACGCCTTCGGCGACGGGTCCTCGCTCGGGCTGTCCATCGACTACGTGTACGAGGAGGTCCCGCTGGGCACCGGCGGCGGCATCCGCAACGCGGCCAGCCTGCTGCACGGCGGCCCGGACGACCCGGTGGTCGTGCTCAACGGCGACGTCCTGTCCGGGCACGACCTGGGCGAACAGCTGGACGTGCACCGCAAGGCCGACGCCGCGGTCACCCTGCACCTGGTCGAGGTGCCGGACCCGGCCGCGTTCGGCTGCGTGCCGACCGACCCGTCCGGCCGGGTCACCGCGTTCCTGGAGAAGACGCCGAACCCGGTGACCAACCGGATCAACGCCGGCTGCTACGTGTTCACCCGCTCGGTCATCGACGCTATCCCGGCCGATCGTCCGGTGTCGGTGGAGCGGGAGACGTTCCCCGGCCTGATCGAGGGCGGCCAGACCGTGATGGGCTACATCGACACGGCCTACTGGCTCGACGTGGGCACCCCGGCCGCGTTCGTGCAGGGTTCCTGCGACCTCGTGCTGGGCACGCTGGCCTCGTCCGCGCTGCCCGGCCCGACCGGCCCGGCCCTGGTCCTGCCGGGCGCATCCGTGGCTGACGGTGCCATCCTGAGCGGCGGCACCACCGTGGGCGCCGGGTCGCAGATCGCCGCGGGCGCGGAGGTGGACGGCAGCGTGCTGTTCGACGGCGTGCAGGTGGGCCCGGGCGCGGTGGTCCGGGACAGTATCCTCGGCGCCGGGGCCCAGATCGCCGAGGGCGCCGTGATCGACGGTGCCGTCATCGGCGACCGGGCCGTCATCGGCCCCGGCAACGAGCTGGCCCGCGGCCTCCGGGTCTGGCCCGACGTGCGCCTGGCCCCAACGTCTATCCGGTTCTCCTCCGACGCCTGACATGGTTGCTCCGGCGCTGCCTGCGGACCCGGCTCCCGGCCCGGTTCCGCAGCTCATTTCCCACGAGCCCCAGCAGCCCCCCGAGCCCTGCCAGTCCCCAGAGCAACACGAGCCCCCCGAAGCCCGCCAGCCCCCCGAGCCCCAGAAACGCCCTGGAGCCCTGCAACCTCCCAAGGCCCTGCAACCTCCCGGAACCCTGCAACCTCCCAAGACCCTGCAACCCCCTGCATCACTCCAGCCCCCCGAAGCTCAGCAACCCCCTGCGTCACTCCAGCCTCGGAGGCCACACCAGAGCCGGGAGCCCCTGGTACGAGACTGGCGCGCCCCGTTCCCGATCAGGGTGCGCTTGACCCTGTCCGTGCACGGGCGCGGCGGCGGTGACCCCACCTACCGGATCGACCCGGTAGGGGCGGTCTGGCGCACCTCGCTGACCCCGGAGGGCCCGGCCACCCTGCGCGTGCTGCCCGAACGCGGCCAGGACATCGCCGCCGCGGCCTGGGGCCCGGGGGCGGCCTGGCTGCTGGACACGCTGCCGGAGATGCTCGGTGCCGCCGACCTGCGGGACGGCTTCGACCCGGACCCCCACCCGCTGGTCCGCCAGCTGGCCGCCCGGCACAACGGCTTGCGCATCGGCCGCAGCCAGCGGGTGATGGAAGCCCTGGTCCCCGCGGTGCTGGAGCAGAAGGTGGTCAGCATCGAGGCCCACCGGGCCTGGCGCATCCTGCTGACCAAGTTCGGCCGCCCCGCCCCGGGCCCGGCGCCACGCGGTATGCGGGTGTTCCCCCCGCCCCGGGTCTGGGCCCGGATCCCGTCCTGGGAGTGGCACGCGGCCGGGGTGGAGATGGTCCGGGCCCGCACCATCGGCCGGGCCTGCGGGGTGGCCGGGCGCCTGGAGGAGATCGTCGCCCTCGATGCCGCCGAGGCCAGCCGCCGCATGCAGTTGCTGCCCGGCATCGGCGTGTGGACCGCGGCCGAGACCATGCAGCGCGCCTTCGGCGACCCCGATGCGGTCTCCGTCGGCGACTACAACCTGCCCAAGGCCGTCGGCTGGGCGCTGGCCGGCCTGCGCGTCGATGACGAGGGCATGCTCGAGCTGCTCGCCCCCTTCGCCGGCCATCGCTACCGGGTCACCCGCCTGATCGAGCTCAGCGGCCTCCGGCCGCCCCGGCGCGGCCCCCGCATGTCCGTCCGCGACTACCGCCACTTCTGACCAGACAGCGCTCTACGGGGCGGAGCCGTCCTGGTCGGGCTGGGGGAGCGGACCGGTGCCGCGCGGGTAGTCGGGCCCGTCGTACTCGCCCCAGGCCCGCTGCACGGTGCGGATGGACGGGTCGGTGTCGTCGATCCTGGATTCCTGGTAAAGGTCCGGCTCGAGATAAATCACGTGGGCGATGGGCAGGGCCTTGCGAACCCGGCTCTCGGCCGCGTCGATGCCGCGCACGATGGCTTCCGCCGAGTCGCTGGCCCGGATCGCGATCTTGGCCGCGACCAGTAGCGAATCCGGGCTCATGTGAACCGTGCGCATGTGGATGACCCGTTCCACCTCGGGGCCGGCCTGCAGCGCCTCCACGATCGTCCGCTCCGCCTCGTCGCTGGCCGCCTCGCCGATGAGCAGGCTCGTGGTCTCCCGGGCCACCACGACCGCGACGAAGGCCAGCAGCAGACCGATGGCCACTGAGCCGGCACCGTCCCAGCGCGAGTTGCCGGTGAGCACGGACAGGCCGACACCGATGAACGCGAACACCAGGCCGACTAGGGCCGCCGTGTCCTCCAGCAGGGTCACGATCAGATCGGGCTCCTTGACCCGCCTGATGAAGGTGAGCCAGCTGCGTCCGTGCCGGAGCTGGTTCGACTCCTTGACCGAGACCCGCAGCGACGAGCCCTCCAGCACCGCCGAGATGGCCAGCACGGCGAACGCGATCCACGCGGTGGTCAGCGGCTCAGGTTTGATGATCTTGTGGATGCCGTCGTAGACGGAGTACGCGCCGCCGACCGCGAACAGCACCACCGACACCAGGAACCCGTAGAGGTACCGCACCCGGCCGTAGCCGAACGGGTGCTCCTCGGTCTCGGCGCGCGAGGCCCGGCTCCGGCCCACCAGCAGCAGGACCTGGTCGCTGCAGTCCGCCAGCGAGTGCACGAACTCGGCCAGCAGGGAGGCCGAGCCGGTCAGCACGAACGCGATCAGCTTGATGATGGCGATGCCGACGTTGGCGCCCAGGGCAGCCAGGACCGCGAGCAGGCTGCCGGACCGTTCCTTCTTGGCCGGCTGGGCCGCCTGCTCACCGGACCGGTCGATGGTGGTGGCGGCGCGGGCGCCTTCGCGCGGCTGTTCGTGAGTCTTGATGCCCGCTTCCTTCCCAGCTGGAGCCTAGGAAATCCGTTCCTTCAGATCCTGGATGATTTCGATCGGCGTCGGGTCCACCCCCGTGGCAATGCCCAGGTAAACGGTGGCGTAATCGATGAGAGGCACCACACTGGCGAACCGCTGCAGCGGATGCTCCCCGGTCATCGGCAGCTCGGTGACCCGGATCCCGCGCGCGGTGGCCAGTTCAGCCGACGCCTCGCGCCGCCGGGCCACCTGAGGATGCTCGGCCGGGTCGGCCAGCAGCACCAGCCGCTGCGGGAAGCCGGAGCTGGCCTCCAGCGTGGTCCCCGGCGCGAACGGGCCGTCGAAGGCCACCACCTGATTGTGGTTGGCCTCCGGCAGTTCCCCGGGGATGCCGGGGTACTTGGCGTTCTCGTTGAGCTGAGCCGCGAAGCGCTTGGCCGCCACCCCGGACAGCGGTGAGCTGCCCCAGATCACCGGCAGCGTGCCCATCAGGTCCAGGGCCATCGACTTACCCGGGTTGACGAACGACTCGCTGGTCGGGCGGCACTGGAACGCGATCTCCTCCAGGTTGGCGGCGACGCTCTCGTACACGTCCTCGCCCACGTCGACCAGGCCGATCTGCTCGGCCACGGCGATCAGCGGGATCGTCAGGGCCCACAGCGTCGACCGGGGCATCCCGGCCGAGACCACCGGGATGAAGGGCGCCCGGGCCTGGGTGGCCACGTCGGCCAGCGGCGACCCGGCGGCGCCCACGCCGACCAGGTGGCAGCCGCGGCGGACCGCCTCGGTCGCCGCGCCCAGCGTCTCCTCGGTCGACCCGGAGCAGGACACCGCGATGACCAGGTCGGTCGCGCCGACCCAGCCGGGCAGCTGATAGCCGTACGAGGTGATGATCTGGGTGGCGTTGCTGGTGCCGCAGACGGCCGCGAGCACGTCGCCCGCGATGGCGGAGCCGCCCATACCCGCCACCACGATGGCCCGGGGCCGGTCGCCCCCGGTGACCGGGGACAGGTCGACCTCGGCGCAGGTACGCACGGCCGACCGGACCTGGGCCGCGGACGATGCCACCTGGCGGAGCATGCCGCCAGGATCGGCCGCCTCGACCAGGCCGGCATCGTCGAGCCGATCCGAGGCGAACTCGTCCGCCAGCCCGTCGTCATCTAGCCCGTCGTCATCCAGTCCGGTCAGGTCACCGCCGGAAGTCACGCCCCCACTCCGGGACGGCGGGCCTCGTCGACCAGCAGGACCGGGATGTCGTCGCGTACCGGGTAGGCCAGGCCGCACTCGGTGTTGGTGCACACCAGCTCGCTGGCCTCGTCGTCGGCCTGCAGAGTCGAGTGGCAGTTGGGGCAGGCCAGAATGTCCAGCAGCCAGTTGTCGAGCTTCATGCCGTTTCTCCTATCGTTCCCGGCCCGGGGTGCCGCGGACCAGTCCCAGCACCTCGTCCCGCAGTGATTCCATGGTGGCCTGGTCGGCCGCTTCGACGTTGAGCCGCAGCAGCGGCTCGGTGTTGGACGGCCGGAGGTTGAACCACCAGTCGGGGGCCTGCACGGTCAGCCCGTCGAGGTCATCGCTGGTCACCCCCGGACGGGAGGCGTAGATCTCGTGGACCTGGGCGGTGATGCCCGCCTGGTCGCTCACTTCACTGTTGATCTCGCCGCTGGCGGCGTAGCGGGAGTACCGGGCCAGCAGCTCCGACAGCGGACCGTCCTGGTGTCCCAGCGCGGCCAGCACGTGCAGCGCGGCCAGCATGCCGCTGTCGGCGAACCAGAAGTCACGGAAGTAGAAGTGGCCGGAGTGCTCGCCGCCGAAGATCGCGCTGGTGCGGGCCATCTCGGCCTTGATGAACGAGTGCCCCACCCGGGTGCGCACCGGGGTGCCGCCGGACTCGGCGATGATTTCCGGCACCGCCCGCGAGGTGATCAGGTTGTGGATGACCGTGGCACCGGGCTCGGTGGCCAGTTCGCGGCTGGCGATCAGCGCGGTCAGCACCGACGGGGACACGATCTCGCCCCGCTCGTCCACGACGAAGCAGCGGTCAGCGTCGCCGTCGAAGGCCAGCCCGATGTCCGCCCCGGTCTCGGTGACCTTGACCTGCAGGTCGCGCAAGTTGTCCGGGTCGATTGGGTTGGCTTCGTGGTTCGGGAACGAGCCGTCCAGCTCGAAGTACATCGGCACCAGGTCGATGGGCAGGCCCTCGAACACGGTGGGCACGGTGTGCCCGGCCATGCCGTTGCCCGCGTCCACCGCGACCTTCAGCGGCCGGATGCTGGACACGTCGACCAGCTTCTTCAGGTGCTCGGCGTACCCGGTGAGCAGATCGCGCGCCAGTATGCGGCCGGCGGGCGCGGTGCCGTCCGGCACACCCGCCGCCACCATGTCCCGCAGCTCGGTCAGCCCTGTCTCCTGGCCGACCGGCTTGGCCCCGGACCGGCACAGCTTGATGCCGTTGTAGCGGGCCGGGTTGTGGCTGGCGGTGATCATCGCGCCGGGGATGCCGAGGACGCCGCTGGCGTAGTAGAGCATGTCGGTGGAGCCGAGACCAGCCGCTATGACCTCAGCGCCCTGCGCTGTCGCGCCCCGGCCGAAGGCCTCGGCCAGCGGTGCCGATGACGTCCGCATGTCGTGGACCGTCACCAGCTGGCGCGCGCCGGTCAGCCGGACGAACGCGGCGCCCACCGCTTCGGCCACCTGCTCGTCCAGGTCATCGGGTACGACACCGCGGATGTCGTACGCCTTGAAGATCTCCGCCAACTCACCCACCCACTGAGGCCATGCGCCCCCGGCGGCGGCGCCCGGCCAGAGCCTACCGGTTGCGCCCAGGGCTAAGTTGTGGGCTGGCGCCCGGCGGTCTCGGTCGGCGGCTTCGGCTCGGCCGGGGCCGAACGGACCATCCTCAGGTGACGGCGCCGGCCCACCTCCACGCCCTGCCCGACCGGCTCGGTTCCCGGCGGCCGCTGGCGCTGCTGCTGGGAAACCTCCCGCACCGCGTTGGCCAGGGCCTCCAGGTCGTCCGCACTCTGCTGCACGGGGTCGCCGGGCAGCCGGTCCACGTCCCAGCCGCGGGGCACGGTCAGCCGCTCGGCGTGCTTGGCGCACAGGTCGTAGCAGTGCGGTTCGACGTAAGCGGCCAGCGGCCCCAGCACCGCCGTGGAGTCGCGGTAGACGTACGTGAGCGTATAGACGGGGGGCTGCCTGCATGCGGTGCGCGAGCAGCAACGCGAACTCACCGACCCACCTCACTCACGTGATCATCTCCACCGGCGGCCTCCGGCCCCGGGAACGGGCCAGGCGCACGGACCCGGTACACCCGTTGACGGTAGCTGGCCGGGGTCGGTAACGCCACCACCCGGGGCACTCTTCACGATCGTGTCTTCGCGGTCGGCCCGCGCTGGGGATACGCTCGGTAACTGTGCAGGCCGATCAGAAGAATTCCGGCGCTGAACGGCGGCGCGTCCGGCGCCGGGACCGGCACGGGCGCGGCCTGCGGGGCCGGCTCGTACCGACCGACGTCCCGCTCTACCGCAGCCGGGCCCAGCAGTTCGATGACCTGGTCCTGGACGCGGTGACCCGGCTGGAGCCGCGGTGGGAAGCCGAGCTGTCCGGCATCGAGTTTGCGGTCCAGGAAGTGCCGGACGAAGAGATCCAGGGCGATGACCTGGTGCCGGTGCCGCTGGCCCGGCTCGACCCCGGCGAGACCGATCCGGGCGCGCAGGGCGGTGCCCACTCGCCCCGGATCGTGCTCTACCGGCGGCCGCTGCTGGCCCGGGCCGAGGACGAGGAGGAGCTGAGCGAGCTGATCTTCGACGTGGTGGTCGAAGAGGTCGCCGAGCTACTGGGCCTGGACCCGGACGCGATTGATCCCGGCTACGCCGACGGGAACTGACTCACATCGCCTCGCGCTTCAGGCGGCGGCGCTCGCGCTCGGACATGCCGCCCCAGATGCCGAACCGCTCGTCGTTCTCGAGCGCGTACTCCAGGCACTCGGCCCGGACGTCACAGCTGCGGCAGACTTTCTTGGCTTCCCGGGTCGAGCCGCCCTTCTCCGGGAAGAACGCCTCGGGATCGGTCTGGGCGCACAGCGCCTGGTCTTGCCAGCCAATCTCCTCGGCGTCATCGTCTGAGCACTCCACATCGTGCTCTAGCTCTATTAGTTGGACGATGACCTCAGTCAACACGCACCTCCTACCCCGCGACGGGGGCCCCCGGGATCACGCCTCCCCCGGGGCGGCGTGAACTACAACAGTGAAATTACACGCGCGTGTCTTGCTTCGAGTCAAGCCCGGTAGGTGATATTGGCCGCACTAATCTTCCGTGTTGAGCGATAAGTTCCCGAAGACTGCTGCCTATCCGTTGCCGGGACGTTAGCCGACAGCACTTGCATAATTACACAGAGTAATATTCGGCTGATTGAAGGCAGTCTCCGGGAAGGCGGGTCGTGGTCCCAGCCGGGGCGCGGGCCTGCCAGACTTGGACCATGCGCATCACCGTGCTGGCCGGCGGCGTCGGCGCCGCGCGCTTCCTGCGTGGGCTGAAGGCTGCCGCCCCGGACGCCGACATCACCGTGGTCGGGAACACCGGCGACGACATCACCCTGTTCGGGCTGCGGGTCTGCCCGGATCTGGACACGGTGATGTACACGCTCGGCGGCGGGATCAACGAGGACCAGGGCTGGGGCCGGACCGGGGAGACCTTCGAGATCCGGGATGAGCTGGCCGCGTACGGCGTCGGCCCGGATTGGTTCACTCTCGGTGACCGGGACTTCGCCACCCACATCGTCCGCACCCAGCTGCTGAACGAGGGCCACCCGCTGTCCGCCGTGACCGAGGTGCTGTGCCAGCGCTGGCAGCCCGGGGTGCGGCTGCTGCCGATGTCTGACGACCAGATCGAGACGCATGTCCTGATCGACGAGGGCGACGGGCAGCGCGACGTGCACTTCCAGGAGTGGTGGGTGCGGATGCACGCCGCGGTGCCCGCGACCGCGATCGTGGCCGCCGGGGCGGCCGAGGCCCGGCCCGCGCCCGGTGTGCTGGAGGCGATCGCCGCGGCCGACGTGGTGCTGTTCCCGCCGTCCAACCCGGTGGTCAGCGTCGGGACGATCCTGTCCGTGCCCGGTATCCCCGAGGCGGTGGCGGCCAAGACCGCGGTGGCGGTCTCACCCATCATCGGCGGCGCCCCGGTACGCGGCATGGCCGACGCCTGCCTGACCGCGATCGGCGTGCCCACCACCGCCGTAGCGGTCGGCGCGCACTACGGGGCCGGCCTGATCGACGGCTGGCTGGTCGACGACCAGGACAAGGAGGCCGCCGCCGACCCCGCGCTGGCCGGGATCGAGGTGCGGGTGCTGCCGCTGTACATGCGCGACCTGGCCAGCACGGCCGAGATCGCCCGGGCCGCGCTGGACCTGGCCGCGGAGCTGTCGTCGTGACCGCGCCCGAGATCACGGTCCGGGGCGTCACCGGGCTGCCCGAGGTCGCCGCGGGCGCGGACCTGGGCGCGCTGATCGCCGACGCCGTGGGCGACCTGCGCGACGGCGACATCGTGGTCGTCACCTCGAAGATCGTCAGCAAGGCCGAGGGCCGCACGGTCCACCAGGACCGGGAAGCCGCGATCGACGCCGAGACGGTCCGGGTGCTGGCCCGGCGCGGCGACGCGCGGATCGTGGAGACCCGGCACGGGCTCGTGCTCGCCGCCGCGGGGGTGGACGCCTCCAACACCCCGGCGGGCACCGTGGTGCTGCTGCCCGAGGACCCGGACGAGTCCGCGCGGCGGCTGCGCAAGGCCCTGCGCGCCCGGCCCGGGGCCCGGGTCGGGGTCGTGGTCACCGACACGCTGGGCCGGGCCTGGCGGGTGGGCCAGACCGACACCGCCATCGGCGCGGCCGGGGTCCTCCCGGCGATCGATTACCGCGGCACCGAGGACAGCTTCGGCAACTCGCTCGAGGTCACGCTGGCCGCGGTGGCCGACGAGGTCGCGGCGGCCGGGGACCTGGTCAAGCGCAAGGCCCGGGGGATCCCGGTCGCGGTCGTGCGCGGGCTGGCCGACCTGGTCACCGACGAGGACGGCCCGGGCGCGGCCGCGCTGATCCGCAACTCGGCCGAGGACATGTTCCGGTACGGCGCGGCCGAGGTGCCGCTGGCCCGGCGCACGGTGCGCGACTTCACCGGCGCCCCGGTCAGCCCCGAGGCGGTCCGCCGCGCCATCGCCGCCGCACTCACCGCGCCGGCGCCGCACCACAGCACCCCGTGGCGGTTCGTGGTGCTGGAGTCGGCCAGCGCCCGGGACGGCCTCTGTGACGCCATGCTGGAGGCCTGGATCGCCGACCTGCGCGGCGACGGGTTCACCGAGGAGCAGATCGCCCGCCGGGTCCGGCGCGGTGAGCCGCTCCGCCGGGCCCCGCTGATCGTGGTGCCCTGCCTGGTCGCCGAGGCGGCCCACACCTACCCCGACGACCGCCGCAACGCCTCCGAGCACGAGATGTTCGTGGTCTCCATGGGTGCGGCGGTCGAGAACCTCTTGGTCTCGCTGGCCGCCGAAGGTCTGGGCTCCTGCTGGATCTCCAGCACCCTGTTCTGCCAGGACGTCGCGGCCCGCGTCATGGGCGTCCCG
The DNA here is from genome assembly GCA_963833835.1 of uncultured Actinomycetes bacterium. Classification (GTDB taxonomy): domain Bacteria; phylum Actinomycetota; class Actinomycetes; order Streptosporangiales; family Streptosporangiaceae; genus Bog-532. The sequence goes on along the minus strand of CAWHZI010000014.1, from coordinate 524,789 downwards.
GACGGCTGGCTCCCCATGGGCGCCATCGGCATCGGCCACCCCGCCGCCCCGCCTCCCGAGCGCCCCCCTCGCGACCCCGCCGACTTCACCCTGACCCTGTAGTCCGGGTCGCCGCCCCTCGGAGCCGGGCCCGGCTCACCGGTACGTTGGCGCCTTCGATCCGGCTATCACCGGTACGTTGGCGCCAACCATCAGGTTCGAGGGCGGGCGGGATCAGCCGCCCAGCACCGGCAGCGGCGACCGGATCGAGGCGCACACCCCGTCGCTCGCGGCCGCCGCGGCCAGCCGCTCCGGCGGAGACCTCCCCGTACGTGGTCGTCCGCTGCCGCATCGGCCGCCCGGTCGGCGCGACCATCTCGGCCAGCTGGGTGATGGTGCGGAACGAGCCGTTGTCCGCCCCGGCCATCCGGCTGATGGTCTCCTCCATCAGCGTGCCGCCAATGTCGTTGACCCCGCCTTGGAGAACGTCGCGGCACAGGTCGTCGCCGAGCTTGACCCAGGAGCACTGGATCGAGTCGATCGCCCCGTGCAGCATCAGCCGCGATACGGCGTGCACGGCCCGGTTCTCGCGCGCGGTGGGGCCCGGGCGGGCCAGGCCGGCCAGGTAGATCGGCGCGTTCTCGTGGATGAACGGGAGCAGCACGAACTCGGTGAAGCCGCCGGTGCGCTCCTGAATGCCGCGGATCACCCGCAGGTGCCCGACCCAGTGCGCGGGCGTGTCCACGTGCCCGTACATCATCGTCGAGGAGCTGCGCAGGCCGACCTCGTGCGCGGTGGTGATGACCTCGATCCAGTCCTTGGCGGGCAGCTTGCCCTTGGTCAGGATCCAGCGCACGTCGTCGTCCAGAATCTCGGCCGCGGTGCCGGGGACCGAGTTGAGCCCGGCCTCCTTGGCCTGGATCAGCCACTCCCGGATGGACAGCCCGGTGCGGGAGGCCCCGTTGAGCACTTCCATGGGGGAGAACGCGTGCACGTGCATGTCCGGGCTGCGCCGCTTGACCTCGGCCGCGATCTCGAAGTAGGCCGTGCCGGGCAGGTCCGGGTGGATGCCGCCCTGCATGCACACCTCGGTCGCGCCGGACTCCCAGGCCTCCTGGGCCCGGTCGCCGACCTGCTGCAGGGACAGCGTGTAGGCGTCGGCGTCGGTACGGCGCTGGGCGAACGCGCAGAACCGGCAGCCGGTGTAGCAGACGTTGGTGAAGTTGATGTTCCGGTTGACGACGTAGGTGATGTCGTCGCCCATCACGTCCCGGCGGATGTCGTCGGCCAGCTTGGTCAGGGCATCCAGCGCCGGGCCCTCCGCGGCCAGCAGGGCCAGCGCCTGGCTGTCGCTCAACGAAGCCGGATCCTGCTCGGCCTGGCGCAGCGCCGCCTTGACGTCCTGGTCCAGCACCGGGACGGCCGGGCCGCCCAGCCGGGTCTTGACCTCGTCCCAGTCGCCGTAGACCTCGGAGAAGTCGTCCCGCCGGTCGGAGGTGCGGCCGGTGGTGTCGATCGTGGTGTACAGGTCGGTCCGGCCTGCCTCCTGCCAGCCGCCGTCCGGCTCCTGCCACGGCCGGCCGACCGGCATCGCGTCCTGGTTGGCCAGGCCGGTGGCCGGGTCCACCAGTGCCTGGACGTGCCCGGCCAGGCGCGGGTCGAGCCAGGGCTCGCGTAGGTAGGGCGGGTAGAGCGTGAGCCGCTCGCGCAGGGTGAAGCCGCCGGTGGCGGTGTGGGAGGCCAGCTCGTCGATCTGCGGCCAGGGGCGTTCGGGGTTGACGTGGTCGGGGGTGAGCGGGGACACGCCGCCCCAGTCGTCGATGCCGGCCCGCAGGATCAGGGCGTACTCGTCGCCGATGAGGTTCGGCGGGGCCTGGACCCGGGCTTTGGGCCCGAGCACCAGCCGGGTGACCGCGATCGTGGCCGCCAGGTCCTGCAGTTCCGCGTCGGGCACGCCGCGCATCTTGGTGTCTGGCTTGGCCCGGAAGTTCTGCACGATGACTTCCTGGATGCCGCCGTACTCGCGGGACACCTGGCGGATGGCGAAGATCGACTCGGCTCGCTCGGCCAGCGTCTCGCCGATGCCGATCAGGATGCCGGTGGTGAACGGGACATTGACCCGCCCGGCGTCTTCCAGCACCCGCAGGCGGACCTTCGGGTCCTTGTCCGGGCTGCCGAAGTGCGGGCCGCCCTTCTCGGTGAACAGCCGGGCTGAGGTGGTCTCCAGCATCATGCCCATGGACGGTGCGACCGGCTTCAGGCGCTGGAAATCGGCCCAGCTCAGTACGCCCGGGTTGAGGTGCGGCAGCAGCCCGGTCTCTTCCAGGACCCGGATGGCCATGGCCCGGACGTAGGACAGCGTGTCGTCGTAGCCGCGGGCGTCCAGCCATTCCCGGGCCGCGGTCCAGCGGTCCTCGGGCCGGTCGCCCAGCGTGAACAGTGCTTCCTTGCAGCCGAGCTTGGCGCCCTCCCGGGCAATGGCCAGCACCTCGTCCGGCTCCAGGTAGGCGCTGTGCACCTTGTGCGGAACCGTGGCGAACGTGCAGTAGCCGCACCGGTCGCGGCACAACCGGGTGAGCGGGATGAAGACCTTGCGCGAGTAGGTGATGATCCCGGGGCGGCCCGCCGCCTCCAGACCGGCGTCTCTGGTCCGGCTGGCGTAGCTGAGCAGCTGGTCCAGGTCGTCACCGCGGGCCTGCAACAGGATCCCGGCCTCTGCGGCGTCCAGAGCCTTGCCGTCCCGAGCCCGGGCCAGTGCCCGTCGCATGCCCGGCTGAGTCTCAGCAGAAGATGCCACCCATCGTCCCTTCATCCCGACCAAAACACCCAGGCCCGACACTACGCTCCAGCCCGCCCACGTCAGCGCCGAGAGCCACCCCCCGCATTCCCTGGCGTCGGCGGGCGGCCCAGCAATCGCAGGGCGCGCTCCTGCTCGAAGTCCAGCGCCCGGCCGGGCTGTTCCGGCAGGCGGCCCAGCCGGCGGGACAGGTCCGCGACCGCGGCCCGCACCCCCGGCTCGGACAGTACCCGCAGTCCGAACGCCAGGGCCGCCGGGCTGATCTGGTACCGGCGCTCGAGCTGGAGCGCGGCGTTCACCGCGCCCAGGTCGGCCTCGCTGAACTGGCGGTGACGCGGACCACGGCTGGGCCCGGGCCCGGTGCTACGGACCCGGGGGAGCAGGCCCAGATCCTCCCGGTAGCGCAGCATTCGGGGTGACATGCCGAGCCTGTGAGCGGCCTCCGAGATGCGCATGGACGTAAAGCTTACATTCTTTTGTTAAATAATGGGGCTCGACCGTGCGTTGCCCGCCCGGGTCCCCTACCGTCGATACCGTGCCTTGGCGCCGGACGCCGGCGACCACCCACGCAGGACAACATGACGAGGAGAACGCATTGTCCACCGCACCGCTCCCGTACAAGGTCGCGGACCTTTCGCTGGCCGAGTTCGGCCGCAAGGAGATCACGCTGGCTGAGCATGAGATGCCCGGCCTGATGGCGACCCGCGCCGAGTACGCGGAGACGCAGCCGCTGCGTGGCGCCAGGATCACCGGCTCGCTGCACATGACGATCCAGACCGCCGTGCTCATCGAGACCCTGACCGCCCTGGGCGCCGAGGTCCGCTGGGCCAGCTGCAACATCTTCTCCACCCAGGACCACGCCGCCGCCGCGATCGCGGTCGGCCCGGACGGCAGCCCGGAGGACCCCAGGGGCGTCCCGGTCTTCGCCTGGAAGGGCGAGAGCCTGGAGGAGTACTGGTGGTGCACCAACCAGGCGCTGACCTGGCCGGACGTTGACGGGTCGACCGGCCCGAACATGCTGCTGGACGACGGCGGCGACGCCACCCTGCTGGTCCACCGGGGCGCCGAGTACGAGCAGGCCGGCGGCGTGCCGTCCGCGGCCGACGACGACCCGGACGAGTGGAAGGTCATCCTGGACCTGCTGCGCGAGTCGCTGGCCAGCAACCCGGGCCGGTGGACCAAGGTGGGCGAGGACCTCATCGGCGTCACCGAGGAGACCACCACCGGCGTGCACCGGCTGTACGAGATGTCCCGGGCCGGCACGCTGCTGTTCCCGGCGATCAACGTCAACGACTCGGTCACCAAGTCCAAGTTCGACAACAAGTACGGCTGCCGGCACTCGCTGGTCGACGGCATCAACCGCGCCACCGACGTGCTGATCGGCGGCAAGGTCGCCGTGATCTGCGGCTACGGCGACGTGGGCAAGGGCTGCGCCGAGTCGCTGCGCGGCCAGGGCGCCCGGGTCATCGTCACCGAGATCGACCCGATCTGCGCGCTCCAGGCGGCCATGGACGGCTACCAGGTGGCCACCCTCGAGGACGTGGTGGAGACCGCGGACATCTTCGTCACCACCACCGGCAACAAGGACATCATCCGCGCCAGTCACATGGCCGCGATGAAGCACCAGGCCATCGTGGGCAACATCGGTCACTTCGACAACGAGATCGACATGGCCGGCCTGACCCGGACCCCCGGCATCAAGCGGATCAACATCAAGCCGCAGGTCGACGAGTGGGTCTACCCGGACGGTCACGCGGTGATCTTGCTGTCCGAGGGGCGGCTGCTCAACCTGGGCAACGCCACCGGCCACCCGAGCTTCGTCATGTCCAACAGCTTCACCAACCAGGTCATGGCGCAGATCGAGCTGTTCACCCGGACCGACCAGTACCCGGTCGGCGTCTACGTGCTGCCCAAGTACCTGGACGAGAAGGTGGCCCGGCTGCACCTCGACGCGCTCGGCGTCCGGCTGACCACGCTGTCCAAGGACCAGGCCGACTACATCGGCGTCCCGGTCGACGGCCCGTACAAGAGCGACCAGTACCGGTACTGACCGGATGGCCAACGCTCACGCCGCCAGGCCGCGGACTCCGCGGCCTGGCGGCGGCCGGGCCCGTACGGAACGTCCGGCTCCCGGACTGGACGGGCCGTACGAGGCGTCCGGGCTCGGCGACATTGCCGACCCGCTGCTGGCCGAGTCGGGCAGCACGAGGATCGAGTGGGCCGAACGGTCCATGCCCGTGCTGGCCCTGCTGCGGGAGCGGTTCGCCGCCGAGCAGCCGTTCGCCGGCCTGGCCGTGGCCGCCTGCCTGAACGTGACGGCCGAGACCGCGATCCTGGTCCGGGCGCTGCGGGCCGGCGGGGCGAGCGTGTCGCTGGCCGCGTCCAACCCGCTGTCCACCCAGGACGACGTGGCCGCGGCGCTGGCCATGCGGCACGGGATCGCCGTGTTCGCCCGGGCCGGCGTGGACCGGGAGACGTACTACCGGCATATCGAGCAGGCGCTGACCGGCGCGCCCGACCTGGTCGTGGACGACGGCTGCGATCTGGTCAACACGCTGCACACGCAGCGTCCCGACCTGCTGCCCGGGGTCCGCGGCGGGTGTGAGTCCACCACCACCGGCGTGATCCGGCTGCGCCGGATGGCGGCCGAGGGGGCGCTGAAGTTCCCGGTCGTCGCGGCCAACGACACCGCGACCCGGCGGCTGGTGGACAGCACGTTCGGCACCGGGCAGTCCGTCCTGGACGGCATCCTGCGCGCCACCAACACGCTGCTGGCCGGCAAGACCGTGGTGGTGGCCGGGTTCGGCGCCTCCGGCCGGGGCGTGGCCGACCGGGCCCGCGGCCTGGGCGCCGAGGTGGTGGTGACCGAGATCGATCCGGTGCGGGCCCTGGACGCGGTGCTGCGCGGCTTCCGGGTGCTGCCGATGGCCGAAGCGGCCCGGTGCGGGCACGTGTTCATCACGGTCACCGGCTCCACCGAGGTCATCGGCGCGGAGCATCTGGCCGTGATGCGGGACGGGGCCATCCTGGCCAACGCCGGCCACTTCGACGTGGAGATCGACCTGCGGGCCCTGACCGAGCTGGCCGTCGCCGTGCAGCGGGACCTGCGCCCGCACGTGGACTCGTTCGAGCTGCCGGACGGCCGCCGGCTGCTCCTGCTGGCCGAGGGCCGGGTGGTCAACCTGGTCGCGGCCGAGGGTCATCCGGCGCAGGCCATGGATCTGTCGTTCGGCGTGCAGGCCCTCGCCCTGGCCTGGCTGGCCGGATGCGCGGACCAGTTGCCACCCGACGTGCACGAGGTACCCGAGCCCATCGACGCCGAGGCGGCCCGGCTGGAACTGGCCGCCATCGGCACCCAGCTCGACTCGCTCACCCCGGCCCAGGCCGCCTACCTCGAGTCCTGGCGCCTCGGCTCCTGACCGCGCCCAGGCGCCAAGGCCAGCAGGCGGGCCAGATCGGCTACGCCCTTCGGCGCTGGATCAGCCAGATGGCCAGCGCGGCGAGCAACACGGCCAGCAGTAGCTCGACGCCGCCCTGGGTGAACTGGAACAGCCAGTACCGGTCGCCCGGCTGCCAGGTGACCTGGAACGTAGTGTGCAGCCGGGCCTGCAACCCGGGGTTGAGTATCAGCTTCCCGGCCAGCGTGCCGCTCAGCCGGTGCCCGTCCGGCCCGGCGTACCAGCCTTGGTCGAGCCAGCGGCCGCCCGATGCCTCGTGCAGGTCGTACAGGTTGCCGCTGTTACCAACGTTCGGGTTCGCCTGCCATGGCCGGGTCGGGGCCCTGGTGCAGCCCCACGCCGAGCAGCCAGAGGTGCAGGCGGTGGTAGAAGAGTTCGGCGGCCGTGATGGTGGCCACGAGGGTCGCGGCCATGGCTGGCACGACGTGCCGGATCACCGCGCTGGCCAGCACGCCGACCGCGAAGGCCAGTGCGGCGGCGGCCGCCTCGGTCACCGGCGTGGTGCTGAACAGGCCCGGCTGCCAGCGGTCGAACTCCCCGTTGGACAGGGCGATGATGGGCTGCATCGACCACTGGCCGAGCCAGCCGAGCAGGGCGGTCACGGCCATGACACCCAGCCCGAGCAGCACAACCTTGGTCACAGTCAGCCGGATCCGGCCGGTGCCCTGGGTCCAGGCGAACATGGCCGTACCGGACGTGTACTCCCGGGCCAGCAGCGGGGCGCCGAGAAACATCCCGACGACGATGGCAAACAGCGGCAGTAGCGTGCCCAGCTCGGATCCGTAACTGAGCGGCCAGCCAACGTAGAACGGGCTGAGCAGCGGCCGGCACGGGCCCGTCCAGATGGTCGGGTTCACGCAGCCGTCCCGCACCGCGCTGTTGTACAGGTGGTGCACCTTCAAGCCTTCGATCAGCATGAACGCGGCGATCAGCCCGGCGAAGAGGACCAGGCCGATCAGCGTGGCCCGGTGCTGGCGCCAGGTCACCCAGCCCAGCCGGGTCAGCCGCCGCGACCGCCAGCTCCCGGCACCACCCGCGGGCCGGGCCCCCGCCAGCGTGGTCACGACGCCGCTCCGGTAGACGTGCCCGCGCCGATCGTCTCCGGGCCGGGCAACGCCGAGGCGCCCGGCTCCCGCAGGTAGGCCAGCACCAGCTCTTCCAGTGTCACCGGGTGGGCCTGCCAGCCGTCGGGCGCGGCCGCCGGCGGCCGGAACCGGGCCAGTACGTGGGCCTGGGACTGGCCGCTCTGGCCGTGTATCACCTCGAAGGCCGGCCCGAGCTGACCCACCTCGTTGGCCGGGCCGGTCAGCGTCCGGTGCGTGGCCAGCAGGGCTCCGGTATCCCCGGCCACCTGCACCCGGCCGCCCGCCAGCACCACCAGGTAATCGGCTACCCGCTCCAGCTCGGTCAGCGCGTGGGAGGAGAACAGTACCGAGATGCCGTCCTCGGCCACCGCCTCCATCACCGCGGCCAGGAACTCGTGCCGGGCCAGCGGGTCCAGCGGCGCCAGCGGCTCGTCCAGGACCAGGAACTCCGGCCGCCGGGCCAGCGCGATGGTCAGCGCCACCTGGGCCTGCTGTCCGCCGGACAGCTTGCCGATCTTTCGCTTCGGCGGGATGTCCAGGGCCGCGAGCCGCTTGGCCGCCCGCGGCTGGTCCCAGCGCTGGTTCAGGTTCCGGGCCAGGTGCATCATGTCGGCCGGACCGGCAGGTGCCGGTACAGCGGCGCGTCCTGGGCCACGAAAGCCACTCGGTCCAGCGCCTCCGCCGACCCGGCCGGTTCCCGCCGAGAACCCGCACGTCACCCTCGGTCGGCCGGATCAGCCCCATGACCAGGTGCAGCAGCGTGGACTTGCCCGCCCCGTTCGGCCCGACCAGCGCGGTCACCCGGCCCGCCGGGACGGCGAGCGAGCAGTTCCGCAGCGCCCAGGTCAGGCCGAAGCGTCGGCCCAGCGCCGTGGTCTCGATGACGTTCATGCCGACTCGCGCCGTTCGGGTCCCCGGCGGCCTGGTTCGCCACGCGGCGCCCCTGTGGCCGCGTGGCGCTCATGGAAATCCCGCACCGCCGCCGTGAACAGCGCCGCCATCCCGTCCGCGTCCAGGCCCGCCGCGTCGGCCGTGCCCACCCAGGTCAGCAGGCTCTTGCGCAGCCCGGTCAGCTCGGCCAGCGGCACCACCACGGGCGTCGCCTCGACGAAGGTGCCCTGACCGGGTCGGCCCGCCGCGATGCCCCGGTGCTCCAGCTCCCGGTAGGCCTTGAGCACGGTGTTGGGGTTGATGGCCAGCGATCCGACCACGTCCTTGACCCGCGGCAGCTGGTCGCCCTGGCCCAGGTAGCCGAGCTGCAGGGCCTGCTCCACCTGCTGCACCAGCTGCAGGTAGGTCGGGACCCCCGAGCCGGGGTCGAGCCGGAACGAGATCCGCGACGGCTCGGCACCGTCCGGACCCGCCGCCCCGAGCGGCTTACCCCTTTATCTATACCATAGTTAAACGGTAATAAGGCTACCGAAAACGGCAAGGGGGTAGCCGCGAACGTGGTTCGCAGGAGCGCCCGGTGGTGGGGCGGCGACGCGAGTGACGCGCGGTGCGGCTAGGGCAGGCGCCAGTCGATCGGGTCGCCGCCCTGCTTCTCCAGCAGCTCGTTGGCCCGGCTGAACGGGTGCGAGCCGAAGAAGCCGCGGTCGGCCGAGTACGGGCTGGGGTGGGCCGACTCGATCTTCGGCACGTCCGGCATCAGCGGGGCCAGGTTCTGCGCGTCCCGGCCCCACAAGATGGCCACCAGCGGACCGCCCCGGGCCGCCAGCGCCCGGATGGCCTGGTCGGTGACCTCTTCCCAGCCCTTGCCCCGGTGCGAGCCGGGCTTGCGCGGCTGCACGGTGAGCACCCTGTTCAGCAGGAGCACGCCGTGGTCCGTCCACGGGGTCAGATCCCCGTTCGACGGTTCGGGGAAGCCGAGGTCGTCCCGGTACTCGGTGAAGATATTGACCAGGCTCGGCGGCAGCCGCTTGACCTCAGGCGCCACCGAGAAGCTGAGCCCGATCGGGTTTCCCGGCGTCGGGTACGGGTCCTGCCCGACGATCAGCACGCGGACCCCGGCGAACGGCTGCTTGAACGCCCGCAGCACGTTCTCCCCGGCCGGCAGGTACCGGCGCCCGGCCGCGACCTCATCCCGCAGGAAGTCGCCCATCGCCTTGATCCGCCCGGCCACCGGCTCGAGCGCCTCCGCCCAGCCGTCCTCCATCACCTTCTGCAGGGGCCGTTCGGCTATCTGCTCTGCGGTCTGCTCTTCTGCCGCGCTGGTCTCGCCGTCCGCCATGGCTGCGTACTCTACCGCCCTGCCCACCGCCTAAACCGGGCCGCGAACTTCCGCCTGAAATAGGCCGATTCCGGCGGTTGAAGCCGCCGTTTAAGGCTCGGGCGGCCCCCCGGATGCCCTGCGCCCGTAACGCCTGGGGCGGCAGAACGTCGCCCAGCCTTCGCGCTATGGCCTCCCCATGCCCGATCACGTGGAACTATAGGGCCATGAAAGGACGTGTGCTTGTCGTCGACGACGATGCGGCCCTGGCAGAAATGCTCGGGATCGTGCTTCGCGGCGAGGGCTTCGAGCCAACCTTTGTCTCGGACGGAGACCGGGCGCTTGACGCGTTCCGCGAGTTTCGGCCAGATCTGGTCCTGCTGGACCTGATGCTGCCCGGGACCGACGGGATCGACGTCTGCCGCCAGATCCGGACCGAGTCCGGAATCCCTATCGTCATGCTCACGGCCAAGACCGACACGGTGGACGTCGTGCTCGGCCTGGAGTCGGGCGCGGACGACTATCTGGTCAAGCCGTTCAAGTCCAAGGAACTGGTCGCCCGCATCCGGGCCCGGCTCCGCCGGACGGACGAGCCCGCGCCGGAGATGCTGCAGATCGGGGACATCAGCATCGACGTGGCTGGCCACTCGGTCAAGCGCAACGGCGAGGCGCTGAACCTCACTCCGCTGGAGTTCGATCTCTTGGTGGCCCTGGCCCGCAAGCCGCGGCAGGTGTTCACGCGCGAGGTCCTGCTCGAGCAGGTCTGGGGCTACCGGCACGCCGCTGACACCCGGCTGGTCAACGTGCACGTGCAGCGGCTGCGGGCCAAGATCGAGAAGGACCCGGAGCGGCCGGAGATCGTGGTCACCGTGCGAGGTGTGGGTTATAAGGCCGGTCCCGCCTGAGCGGTTCCGCCGCGAGAGGCCTGGAAGCCCCCCGGTGGACGGCTTATGCTGCTCCCGATGAGCGATCGTGGGAGTGACTGCGCCTAGTACGGCGGCCGAGAAGCAGGGCCGTAGCGAGCCGGTTGCCGGTGGCGCGGCCCGGGGTCCTCGCGTGCCCGTACGCAAGAGCGGCAAGAACAAGAAGAAGCGCCGCGGCTGGTACAAGATCGTCCGGCAATCGAGGCCGGTACGGGTGGTCGGGCGCCGGCTGCCACGACGGGCCAAGCGGCTGCTCAAGGCGGCTCGCAAGTGGCAGCGGGAGCGGGCCGATTGGCTGCGCTTCCGCTGGCGCCGGTCGCTCCAACTGCGGGTGGTCACCACCACGCTGGCGCTGTCCGCGCTGGTCATCGCGGTGCTCGGGTTCTTCCTGACCCAGCAGATCTCCGACGGCTTGCTGCTGAACAAGGAAAAGTCCGCGACGGCTCAGCTGTCGCAGGGCCTGACCGTGGCCGAGAGCAACGCCAACCTGAACAAAGTGCCGACCTCGACCGCGATCGCGAACAACTACCTGTACCCGACCGCGCAGGAACTGCAGGACGCCAGCGGCGACAACAGCAGTTACATCGTGATCATCGAGGTCAGCCCGCAGCAGGTCCATTCGGTCTACACCGGCGGCGTGGCCGGCGGAGCTGACCCCGGAGCCAGCATCCCGTCCGCCCTGTCCGCCAGCGTGGAGGCCGAACAGAAGAACGACGGGACCGGCAAGGTCTACTACGCGCCGACGACGATCGTGTCCACGCTCGGCCGCGGCGACCAGCCGGGCCTGGCCGTCGGTACCCCGCTGGGCAACTACTACGAGCTGTACTACCTGTTCCCGATGGTCCAGGAGCAGCAGACGCTCTCGCTGGTCCAGCGCACGCTCGTCGGCGCCGGGCTGGCCCTGATCGTCCTGCTGGCGCTGATCGCCTCGCTGGTGACCCGCTGGGTGGTGATCCCGGTCCGGCATGCCGCCCAGGCGGCCCAGCGGCTGTCGGCCGGCCGTCTCGGCGAGCGGATGCAGGTCCGCGGCGCGGACGACCTGGCCGCGCTGGCCACCTCGTTCAACGACATGGCGGCCAGCCTGCAGGACAAGCTGCGCGAGCTCGAGGAGCTGTCCCAGCTGCAGCGGCAGTTCGTGTCCGACGTCTCGCACGAGCTGCGCACCCCGCTGACCACGATCAAGATGGCCGCCGACGTGCTGCTGGAAGCCAAGGACTCGTTCGACCCGGCCGGCGCCCGGTCAGCCGAGCTGCTGGAGGGGCAGCTGGACCGGTTCCAGTCCCTGCTGGAAGACCTGCTGGAGATCAGCCGCTACGACGCCAACGCGGCCACCCTGGATGCGGACTCGGTGGACATCAGCGACATCGCCCGCCGCGCCGCCGACGACGCCCAGCAACTGGCCGAACGACGCGGCTCGCGAATCGAGTTCCGGCTGCCCGCCGAGCCTTGCATGGCCGACGCGGACCACCGCCGGGTCGAGCGCATCCTGCGGAACCTGCTGGTCAACGCGGTCGAGCACGGCGAGGGCAACGACGTGATCGTGACCGTCGCCGGCGATCGGGATGCGATCGCGGTGGCCGTACGGGACCACGGCGTCGGTCTCAAGCCGGGCCAGGAGCAGCTGGTGTTCGACCGGTTCTGGCGGGCCGACCCGGCCCGGGCCCGGACCACCGGCGGCACCGGGCTGGGTCTGGCCATCGCGCTGGAGGACGCCCAGCTGCACGGCGGCTGGCTGCAGGCCTGGGGCATGCCGGGCAAGGGCTCGGTCTTCCGGCTGACGATCCCGCGCACGGCCGGGCAGAAGCTGGTCGGCTCGCCGCTGCCGCTGGTGCCGGACGACACCGACGCCATCACCGCGCTGGGCGAGATCATGCCAGGCGGACTGCTCCTGCCGGGCCAGCTCAGCCCGCCTCCCAGTCAGCCCGCGGTCAAGGCCGCGACCGACGATGCCCCGGCGACCACGATGGCCAACAAGACGGCGGTGGCTGACAAGACGGCGGTGGCTGACAAGGCCATGGTGGCCGATAAGACCACCGGGACCAGCGGCTCCAGCGGGACCGGGGTGGGTTCGCGTGGCTGAATTGCCGCGCCGCACCCCGGGCATGGCTGAAGTACCCCGCCGGCCGCGCCCCGGGTGGCTCGCGGTGATGCTCGTGGCCTTCGCGGTGCTGGTGGCCGGCTGCGTCACCGTCCCCATCAGTGGTCAGGTCCAGGGGGTGAACGTCACCCAGGGCAACGCCGACGGCGGTCAGTACTACCTGCAGCCGATCCCGGTCGCGCCGGGCCACAACTGGAATCCGGATCAGATCGTGGCCGGCTTCCTGGCCGCCAACGCCAGCTTCGCCAACGACCACGCGGTGGCCCGCGAGTACCTGATACCCGAGGCCAGCCGGGACTGGCATCCGGGGCTGGCGGTGAAGGTGTTCAGCCAGATCTCCAGCGCGGCGAGCCCGCTGTCGGACACGGCCAACGGCTCACACCAGACCAAGAACACCACCGTGGTTCAGGTCAGCGGGACGGTGGTGGGCAGCCTGTCCAACAGCGGGCAGTACTCGATCTCATCGCACAGCCAGGGCGCGACCGAGGAGAAGTTCGCCCTGGTCCAGCTGAACGGCCACTGGCGCATTTCCCAGCTGCCCGGCCAGGTGCTGCTCACCCAGTCCGACTTCGTGCACGTCTACCAGCCGCGCAACATCTACTTCTTCGATCCGGCCGAGCAGACGCTGGTGCCGGACCCGGTCTACGTGCCCGAGGAGGCCACCCCGGCCGACCTGGTCAAGCAGCTGGTTCGGGTCGTGATGGCCCCGCCATCGGGCTGGCTGCGCAACGCCGTGCAGACGGCGTTCCCGGCCGGGGCCAAGCTGCTGACCGTGTCCCTGGACGGTGGCACCGCCGTGGTCAACCTCGGCGGCGCGGTCACCCGCTCCAGCGAGGACGCGCTGCACCAGATGTCGGCCCAGTTGCTGTGGACGCTGACGGGCTCGAGTTCCGACGAGCCGACCATCCAGTCGGTCGAGCTGGAGATCAAAGGCACCCCGTGGAACGCCGGCCAGGACAGCCCGGTCCAGCAGCTCAGCTCCTACGACAGTTACGTGCCGTCCGCCCCGGGCCACGCCAGCTTCTACTACACCGACAGCCACGGCGCGGTCCGCTCGCTGTCCGGCTCGGCCCAGGCCAACGCGCCACAGGGCGCGCTGGTGGCCGGTCAGGCGGGCTCGGGGGACATCCCGCTGACCCAGGTCGCCGTGTCGCCGGACGGCCGCTACGTGGCCGGCGTCGGCACCGGTGGCAGCCTGTACACCGGCACGCTGACCAGCAAGAGCACGCTGACGCTCCGCGTGAACGGCCGGTTCACCTCGCTGAGCTGGGACATCCATAGCGACCTGTGGGCCGTCCAGGACGGCCAGATCTGGATGATTCCTGGTCACGGCGGCTCGGCCCTGCCGGTCACCGACATGCTGCCGGCGGGGGAGAAGGTGACCGCGCTGAAGGTCGCCCCGGACGGAGTGCGCTTCGCCCTGCTCGCCTCCGGCCCGAGCGGCACCCAGCTGCTGCTGGCCGCGATCGCCGGTTCCGGGAAGCAGGCTCACCTCGGTCCGGCCGTGCCGATCAGCCCCGACAACCTCAACTTCACGTCGCTGGCCTGGTACGACTCGGACCACGTGATCGCGCTGCAGGGCCCGTCCGGCCATCCCGTGCTGGACGAGGTGACCATCAACGGCCAGAACATCACCTCGTACCCGGCGGCCAAGGGCATCACCTCGATCACCGCCGACGGCTCGGCCAACCCGCTGGTGGGCGAGCTGTCCAACGGCCAGCTGACCACGCTGGCCACGCCCGGCGGCCTGTGGAGCGGGGTCGTCGGAGCCGGGCGCAGCCCCGCCTACCCCGGCTGACCGGCTCACCCCAGCCGGCGCGTCCTTATTGCGACCGTTATGAGAACTCAACCTGTCCGTTATGGGAAATCAAACCCCGGAACGCCACTTGCAGTGAGTGATCAGTTACTTTTCGCGCACGTTTGGCTACTGACAATCGGGCCGGATACGGATAGCGTTCACGCATGGCACCCGTCCGGGTCCGTGGTTGCGCCAGGCAGGATCCCCTGAGCATGTCTCCGGGGATGGTCCCGTCCTGGCTAGCCGATGCCAGCCGCAGGCTAAACGGCCCACGTAAGGCGACTTCTCGTCGACCGATCACGGTGCGGCTTAGAAGTAAGTCCTGCCCCGCCAGCGGACACCGGGTCTGCTGGGCCGGGAGAAGAGCAGTAGTGGCCATAGAGATGCCGCGAAACTCTCAGCAGGCGGATGTGGGGACGAAGACCAGGTCGGCCGGGCGGGTGCCGCAACGAATCGCCTACCGAGGGGATCGCCATGGACATTGTTTTCAAGAGCCGGCGCACTAACGTCCCCGAGCGCTTTCGCCAGCACGCGGAAGGGAAGCTCGCCAAAATCGGAAAGCTGGATCACAAGGCGATCCGGATTGATGTGGAGATTACGCAGGAGCGCAACCCGCGTCAGTCCAAGGGCCGGGAGCGGGTCGAGCTGACGATCCGCTCGCGTGGCCCGGTCGTCCGCGCGGAAGCAGCCGCGGACGACCGCTACACCGCACTCGACCTGGCCTTCGCCAAGCTGGAGAACCGGCTCCGCCGCTCCAGCGAGCGGCGCAAGGACGCGCGCCACGGCGACCGCGAACCCGTGCGGGCCGGGGCCCCAGCCGCCGGCGCCGCGGTAGCCGAGCCGGTGCCACCGGACATATTCGGCGATCCGCTGGACCCGCTGGGCGACCTCGCACCGGTGGCGCCGCGGAACGGCCACAGTGCTCAGGACCTGGAAGAATCGGCCGCCGCCCACCTCGTGCCGATCCAGATGGAGGGCGACTGCCCGGTAGTCGTCCGGGAGAAGCTGCACCACGCCGAGCCGATGACGATCGACCAGGCCCTGCTGGAGATGGAACTGGTGGGGCACGATTTCTTCCTGTTCCACGATCGGGAGTGCGACCAGTTCAGCGTGGTGTACCGGCGACGGGGTTATGACTACGGGGTGATCCGATTGATGGAAGACTCCGCGTAAACGGCCGCATGCCGGCTGCGCCGGGGCCAGCCCCGCTGGTCCCGGCGCGCCTGATTTGCGCACCATGGCCTGGCTCAGCCAGAGTCGTGGGCATGAGCGTTGTGCCGCCAGTCCGGGACGGGCTGAGCCAGCCCGTCCCCGGCGGGCTGATCGTAGGTGGGAGGAGACAGCGTGAGCGAGGGTTCCGGTGATCCCGGCGGCGAGCAGCCCAGCGGGAAGTCCTCCGACCCGATCCGCGTGCTGATCGCCGATGACCACGCGCTCTTCCGGCGCGGCCTGGAGATGGTCCTGGTCGAGGAGCCGGACATCGAACTGGTCGGCCAGGCGAGCGACGGCGCCGAGGCGGTGGCCCGGGCCGGCGAGGTCCTGCCCGACGTGGTGCTGATGGACATCCGCATGCCCAAGACCAGCGGCATCGAGGCGGCGCGGGCCATGAAGGAGGCCGCCCCCAGCGCGCGGATCGTCATGCTGACCATCAGCGACGAGGAGGAGGACCTCTTCGAGGCGATCCGCTCCGGGGCCAGCGGCTACCTGCTCAAGGACATCCCGCTGGACGAGGTGGCCGACGCGGTGCGCTCCGTGTACGGCGGCCAGTCTCTGATCAACCCCTCGATGGCCGGCAAGCTGCTGACCGAGTTCGCCACCCTGGGCCGCCGCGACCAGGAGGAAGAGCGCCCCCAGCAGGTACCCGCGCCCAAGCTCACCGACCGCGAGATGGAAGTCCTCAAGCTGGTCGCCCGCGGTATGAACAACCGCGACATCGCCAAGGAACTGTTCATCTCCGAGAACACGGTCAAGAACCACGTGCGCAACATCCTGGAGAAGCTCCAGATCCACTCCCGGATGGAAGCCGTCATGATCGCCGTCCGCGAGAAGCTCATCGAACTGCGTTAGCCCAGGAGAGCGACCCCTGGAACCCTCGCTGCGCGCTGGCCGCGCCGTCCAGCCCCAAGCGTCACATCCGCCCGGGGACTGCAGGGTTACTTAGGGGCTGGGCCTACTTTTGGTCAAATGCTGCACAAAGTTGGGCCCAGCCTCCCGGAGTCAGCCTCGCCCTCGAATCACTCGTGTTACTTGAGGAGGGCGCGGAGGCGCTCGGTGGCTGAGGTGGGCTCGACCTGTTCCAGCTCTACGTAGTCGCAGTTGACCCAGGTGGCGGCTTCCTTCAGCGCGCGGGCCATGGGCTCGGCGGCGGAGGGACGGTCCAGGGTGAGCTTGCGGGCCACCAGGGTCCGGCCCTCGCGCGCCGGATCGACCCGGCCGACCAAGCGGCCGCCTGCCAGCAGAGGCATGACGAAGTAGCCGTGCACGCGCTTGGCCTTGGGCACGTAGGCCTCCAGGCTGTGCTCGAAGCCGAACAGCCGCCGGGTCCGCTTGCGGTCCCACACCAGCGAATCGAACGGCGACAGCAGCGTGACCCGGTGCCGTTCCCGGCCCGCCTCCTCCTCGGCCGCCAGCGCCGCCGGGTCGGCCCAGCCCGGGATGGCCGAACGCGGTCCGGGGAAGGTGACTGGTACCAGCCCGGCCGCCTGCGCGGCGTCGTCCAGGTAGCCGTTCCGGCTTGGCTGGGCGCTGAGCACGCTCTGCAGCCGGTGGTAGTCGACCAGATCGTTGTGGGTGGCCGCACCCAGGGCCCGGGTGGCCACCCCGACCAGGTGGCTGACGCAGGCCGCGTCATCCGGGTCGGCGGCCAGCAGCTCTGGCGGCAGCACCCGCTCGGGCAGGTCGTAGATCCGCCGCCAGCCGTCCCGCCGCACGCAGACCAGCTCACCGATGTCCAGCAGCCACTCGGCCGCCACCTTGACCTCGGACCAGTCCCACCAGGGCCCGCCGCCCTTGGCCCCGCCCAGCTGGGTGGCGGTCAGCGGCCCCTCGGCGGCCAGCTTGGCCCGCACCTCCTGGCAGGCCCGCTCGGACACCTGGTGCCAGCGCATACCCCGGTTGCGGAACCACCGCCGCCGGAACGCGTACCAGGGCCATTCCTCGATCGGCAGCAGGCAGGCGGCGTGGGCCCAGTACTCGAACGTCTGCGGGTGGGACGCGGGCCAGTAGGCCTGCTCGATCCGGGCTCGCGGCACCGGGCCGAGCCGCGCGTAGGCCACCAGTTCGTGCGAACGGGCCAGCACGCTGATCGTGTCCAGCTGGACGCCGCCCAGCCGGCGCAGCATCGCGGGCACACCGCCCTTGCGCGCCGAGGCTCCGATGAACCCCTGCGCCCGCAGCGTCAGGCGCCGGGCATCATCCAGGCTGAGCGGCACCGCTGAGGTGCCGGAGATCGGGCTGGGTGCGGTCAGGCTGGTCGTGGCGTTCGGCACGTGATGATCGTAACCAGGGGGTACGACACCACCGCCTGGCCCCGGTCACTGCGGGCTGGCCGTGGCCCAGGGGAAGGGCGGGCTCAGTACCAGTCTTCGCTCATCCGGGCGAAGCCGGCCACGATGAAGCCCAGCAGCGCGATGCCGCCGCCGGTGTAGACCAGCCACCAGGTCGGCGGGGAAGAGAACGCCAGGCCGCCGATGATGAAGCCGATCACGGTGATGGCGACCGCGACCCACGATGCCGGGCGCCCGTGGAACGAATCGTGCGCCAGCGCGGCGGCGTGACCCAGGGGTGACTCCTCCGGGGCGGGCCCGATCGACTCGGGCGCGACCGCGCTGGTCGGGGTACCCGACAGCGTCCTCGATCCCGGCTGCTCGGTCATCTGAGATCCTCTCGTTGCGCCGCCTCGGAGACAGACCCGGCACGGCCTGGGACACATATTATTGTGAGACGAGCCTGCGGGGGCTGCGCTGGCCCCCAGGTATGACGATTAAGTCCCGGCCGCGACTTCCAGCACGGGCTCGGTTTCAGGCCGTGACTCGCCTACCATGACTGACGGGGCGCATGTTCCGGCTGTCCCCAAGGCTCGTCCCGGACCGTGAGGACAGGCCCCGGCCGCGTGCGACGGCGTCGGTACCCAGACAATCCGCGAGGAGCGCGACGAGAAGTGCCAGTCATCCTAGATAGCGTCCTGAAGGCTGGCGAAGGAAAGCTCCTTCGCAAGCTCAAGCGGATCGCCGATCAGGTCAACTCGATCGAGGACGACTTCCTCGCCATGAGCGACGAAGAGCTCCGCGGCATGACCGACGAGCTCAAGCAGCGCTACGAGGACGGCGAGACTCTGGACGAACTCCTCCCGGAGGCGTTCGCCACCGTGCGCGAGGCCGCGCACCGGGTCCTCGGCCAGCGGCACTTTGACGTCCAGCTGATGGGTGGCGGCGCCATCCACCTCGGCAACATCGCGGAGATGCGGACCGGTGAAGGCAAGACGCTGACCTCGCTGCTGCCCGCGTACCTGAACGCGCTGACCAGCAAGGGCGTGCACGTCGTCACGGTCAACGACTACCTGGCCAAGCGCGACGCCGAGTGGATGGGCCGGGTGCACCAGTTCCTCGGCCTCGAGGTCGGCGTGATCCTGGCCGAGATGCAGCCCGAGGAGCGCCGCCGGCAGTACGCGGCCGACATCACTTACGGCACCAACAACGAGTTCGGCTTCGACTACCTGCGCGACAACATGGCCTGGAGCCTGGACGAGTGTGTCCAGCGCGGCCACAACTTCGCGGTCGTCGACGAAGTGGACTCGATCCTCATCGACGAGGCGCGGACCCCGCTGATCATCAGTGGCCCGGCCGAGCAGAGCGCCCGCTGGTACACCGAGTTCGCCAAGATCGTGCCGCGACTGCGCCGGGGCGCGGACGGCGAGGGCGACTACGAGGTCGACGAGAAGAAGAAGACCGTCGGCATCCTGGAGTCGGGGGTGGAGAAGGTCGAGGACACCCTCGGCATCGACAACCTCTACGACCCGGTGAACACCCCGCTGGTCAGCTTCCTCAACAACGCGGTCAAGGCCAAGGAGCTGTACAAGAAGGACAAGGACTACGTCGTCATGGACGGCGAGGTCCTGATCGTGGACGAGTTCACCGGCCGGATGCTGCACGGCCGGCGCTACAACGAGGGCATGCACCAGGCCATCGAGGCCAAGGAAGGCGTGCAGATCAAGGACGAGAACCAGACCCTCGCCACGATCACCCTGCAGAACTACTTCCGGCTCTACGACAAGCTCGGCGGCATGACCGGTACCGCCATCACCGAGGCCAACGAGTTCCACCAGATCTACAAGCTCGGTGTGGTGCCGATCCCGACCAACCGGCCGATGATCCGCGCCGACGAGTCCGACGTGGTGTACCAGACACAGGACGCCAAGTTCGGCGCCTGTGTCGAGGACATCGCCGAGCGCCACCGCAAGGGCCAGCCGGTGCTGGTCGGCACGGTGAGCGTGGAGAAGTCCGAGATCCTTTCGCAGTTGCTCAAGCGCCGGGGCGTGGCCCACGAGGTGCTGAACGCGAAGTACCACGAGCGTGAGGCGTCGATCATCGCGGCGGCCGGCCGCAAGGCCGCGGTCACCGTGGCCACCAACATGGCCGGCCGCGGTACGGACATCATGCTCGGCGGTAACCCGGACTTCATCGCCGACCTGGAGCTGCACCAGCGCGGCCTGTCCCCGCTGGAGACCCCGGAGGACTACGAGGCCGCCTGGCCCGAGTCCGTGGCCAAGGCCAAGCGCGCGGTGGCCGAGGAGCACGAGGAGGTCGTCGAGCTGGGCGGCCTGTACGTGCTCGGCACCGAGCGGCACGAGTCCCGCCGCATCGACAACCAGCTGCGTGGCCGTTCCGGCCGCCAGGGCGACCCGGGCGAGACCCGGTTCTACCTGTCGCTGGAAGACGAGCTGATGCGGATGTTCAACTCGGACCGGGTTGCCACGATCATGGACCGGCTGAACATCCCGCCCGACGTCCCGGTCGAGTCCAAGGTCGTCACCCGGGCCATCCGCTCCGCGCAGACCCAGATCGAGCAGCAGAACTTCGAGATCCGCAAGGACGTCCTGAAGTACGACGACGTCCTCAACCGCCAGCGCAAGGTCATCTACGGCGAGCGTCACAGCGTGCTCGAGGGCGCCGACCTGCAGGACCAGGTGCTGAAGATGACCGACGAGGTCATCGACTCCTACGTGGCGGGCGCCACCGCCGAGGGCTTCCCCGAGGACTGGGACCTGAACAAGCTGTGGCGCGCGTTCAAGCAGCTGTTCCCGATCACGGTCACGGTCGAGGAGCTCGAGGACGACGCCGACGGCAAGGCCAACCTGACCTCGGACACGATCGCCGACGTGGTGGTCGAGGACGCCCACGCCGCCTACGAGCGCCGCGAGGAAGAGCTCACCCCCGAGATCATGCGCGAGTTCGAGCGCCGGGTGGTGCTGTCCGTCCTCGACCGCAAGTGGCGTGAGCACCTCTACGAGATGGACTACCTGCGCGAGGGCATCGGCCTGCGCGCCATGGCCCAGCGCGACCCCCTCATCGAGTACCAGCGTGAGGGCTTCGACATGTTCAACGCCATGATGGATGGCATCAAGGAAGAGTCCGTCGGCGCCCTGTTCAACCTCCAGGTCGAGGTCCAGCAGAACCCGGTCACCGACGAGGCCGTGGACGGCGCCGAGGGCCAGTCCGTGGTGGCAGGCGGCATCCAGATGTCGGCCGGCCCCGAGGTCACCTCGACCCCCCAGGCCGCGCTGAGCCAGCCCGTAGTGGACCCGGACGCCGAAGCGGTGCCCGCCGCCACCCGCCGCGGCAACGGCACGAACGGCAGCCGAGCGGGCCGCTCCGGCAACACGGCCCGTTCCGGCAGCGCACCGCGTTCCAACGGCGGTCGTCACCGTTCCACCGGCAACACCGGCCCCCAGCCGGCCGTGCCCCAGGACGACGCGGGTCTGCCCGCGGGCCTGGCGCCGCGCCGCAGCGGAGCCCTGCAGTACACGGCTCCGTCCGTGGACGGCGGGACTCACGTGGAGCGCCACGTCGAAGGCATCCCCGCCGCCGGCGACTTCTCCCGCGTCGGCCGGAACGACCCCTGCCCCTGTGGCTCGGGCCGCAAGTTCAAGCGCTGCCACGGCGACCCGCGCCACCGCGAGACCGCCTAGGCGTCACCTCCCTTCTCCACCCGGGGCCGGCCGCTGGTCAGGCTGATTCGATCGCGGTGCAGAGCCAACGGGCGTCCCGGCCCGGCCGCCCCGGGCCCGGCGGCTGAGCTCCGGCACGCTCCAGCCGCGCCGCCAGCGCCCGGGTCCGGGGCCCGAACTCCGCCACGACCGCGACTTCCACCACGTCCCGGGCTGGCTGCGTGGCCCGGACCCGCTGTACCCGGGGCGGCCGGTCCACCGCAAGCAACGGCCCCAGCCGCCGGATGTGCGCCCGGGCCTGCTCGGTGGTCCACGGCGTCAGCTGGCTGGCGGGCCGGGCTCCGCCCAGCGTCTCCGCCAGCACCTGCGCGAACCGGCTCGGCCACTGACCCAGCTCATCTCCGCCCGCACCGCCCCGGTCTCCGCTGTCTCGGTCGTCGCCGTCGCGTCGATCGTGGGCCTGCGGTGGCTCGGCCGCACCCGCCCCGGCGGCCAATTCGTCATCCCCGTTGGCCGTCATAGGCCCGGGATCGTCGTCGGCCACCAACGGGTGCACCAGGCTGACCAGAATCCGCCCGCCGGGCAATTCGTCGTCGAAGGGGGGATTGCAATCGGGTACCGGCACCAGGCGGATAGCCATCGGATCGGGCAGTGCCATCGGATCGGGCAGTGCCATCGGATCGGGCAGTGCCATCGGATCGGGCAGTGGCCGTCCTGCTTCGTCCGGCCACCGGAACGGATACGGCGGAATCGCTCCTGGCTGGGAGCCCGCGTCTGCTGGCGAGTCATCCATGGTCCCTCCGGGAAACCACTAGATCTGCCCCGCGCCCAGCGACGTCGATCGCTGCGCACCCGCCAGTGAGGCATTACCAAATCGTGCCGACCGGCACACCATCGTTCTACCCGACCCCGCCGACATTTTCCCCGCCCCACGTCCGGCGAAGCTCCTGCTCTGCGCCGCAGCCTGTCTGCGGCGTCATCGGCGGCGTACGCTGGCCCCAGCAGGCAGCGGGAGGCGAGATGGTTTATCTCGGTGGCCCAAGAGGACGCAACGGGACGCGCTCCAGGGGGATCTATCTGCACGATCCGCCCCCGGGCTACCATCCGCCCCGGACCAGGACTCCGTTGCGGATCCGGCAGCGGCAGGCTCGCCAGGAGTGGCTCCTGCTGCGCGTCACCACCGTGGTCCTGGTCCTGCTAGCCGTCGCGATGGCCGTGTTTATCGCCCTGATGATCGCGGGCTATCGCTAGCCCGTACGGGCTCCCCGGGCGTCGACTCCCGCCCCACCGGCCACTCTTAGTCCCGTCGGCCGCGCTTAATCCCGCCGAGCCGACTACTGGTAAGAAAGTTTACTATTAAGGGTCGTTGCGGCATACTGGGCTGGACGAAGCGAAGCCGTATCGCCCAGAGGCCAGCCCCCGGGCAGCCGGGCAGCCGGGCGTCCCAATCGTCCCGGGTGGGAGAGGAGTCGAGCGAAGTTGGCCGAACTGCTCATCGCGGCCGAGAGCATCGTGACCGCGGCCCAGCCCGGCCCGGCCCTGAGCCCAGCCCTGACGGCCACCCCCGGCTCACCCGGCCCGGTCAGCGCGGTTCTCTCACCCGGCTACGTCCTGATCGAGGACGGCTGGATCACCGCGGTGGCCGACGGTGAACCGCCCCGGACCCCGGACGAGCACCTCGGCCACGGCGTCCTGGTTCCCGGCCTCATCGACCTGCAGGTCAACGGCTACTACGGAGTCGAGTTCGACGCCGTGGACGAGGCCGACTGGCGGATGGTGGCCGGACGTCTGCCCGAGACCGGGACCACCGCGTTCGTGCCGACGTTCATCACCGCGCCGTTGCCCCAGCTGGCCGACAGCCTCAAGGCTGCCGCCGACCTGATCGAGCAGCTCAGCCCCGCCAGCCTCGGCCCCGCCAGCCTCGGCCCCGCCAGCCCCGGCCCCGCCAGCCCCGGCCCCGCCAGCCCCGGCCCCGCCACCAGCCACGCCCGCATCCTCGGCGTCCACGTCGAAGGCCCGTTCATCAACCCGGTCCGGGGCGGCGCGCATAACCGGGAGTGGATGACCGACCCCACCCCGGAGGCGGTCGGCGCCCTGCTGGACGCGGCCCAGGGCCACCTGACGATCATGACCCTGGCTCCCGAGCGCCCCGGCGCCCTGGCGGCGATCCGTCAGCTGGCCGGCCGTGGCGTGCTGGTCAGCGTGGGCCACAGCGACGCCCTGGCCTGGCAGGTGTCCGAAGCGGCCGACGCCGGCGCCCGCATGGTCACGCACCTGTTCAACGGCCAGCGGCCACTGCACCACCGGGAACCAGGCGTCGCCGGCCAGGCGCTGGCCGATCACCGTCTGACCAGCGGCCTCATCGCCGACTTCCGCCACGTCGCCGGGCCGGTGACCGCGATCGCCTTCGCCGCTGCCCCGGGCCGGATTGCCCTGGTCACCGACGCCGCCGCGTCGGCCGGGATGCCGCCCGGGCCGTACATGCTGGGGGGCCAGCCGATCGAGCTGCCCGCGGGCGACGGCGTGCCGCCCGTGCGGCCGGACGGGACGCTGGCCGGTTCGGCCCTGCGGATGGACGTGGCGGTGTCGAACATGGTGAGCGTAGGCGTCGGCCTGCCCACAGCGGTGGCCGCCGCGACCCGCATTCCCGCGGACCTGATCAACCGGCCCGACCTGGGCCGGATCGCCCCCGGCGCCCGGGCCGACCTGACCTGGCTCGGCACCGGGCTGCGTGCCGAAGCCACCTGGCTGGCCGGCCAGCGAGTCCACTAGGAAGGGAGACCCGTGACACCCTCCGAGACCGAGCCACCCGAGACCGAGCCGACCCGGATGCGGGCCGAGATCGAACAGCAGCCGGACGCGCTGCGGGCCACCCTGGATGCGCTGCTGCCCCGGGTGGGCGAGGCCGCCGCGCTGGCCCGGGACACCCGGCAGGTGCTGTTCATCGCCCGGGGCACGTCGGACAACGCGGCCGTCTACGGCAGCTACCTGACCCAGGTGCGGGCGGGCCGGCTGGCCACGCTGGCCTCGCCGTCGGTGGCCACCACCTACCGGGCCCGGCTGGACCTGTCCGGGGTGCTGGCCGTCGCGCTGTCCCAGTCCGGCCGGACCGAGGAGATCGTGCAGACGATGGCCTGGGCCGCCGCCTGCGGGGCCCGCACGGTGGCCATCACCAACGGCGCCGATTCACCCCTGGCTGGCCAGGCCGACCTCGCGTTCGTCACCGCGGCCGGGGTCGAACAGGCTGTGCCCGCGACCAAGACGTTCACCACCCAACTGGCCGCCCTGGCCGTCCTGGGCCTCGGCCTGACCGCCGACGCGGAAGGCGCCACCGACGGCCAGACCCCCCTGGACGCCGAAGAACTTCGCGCCGTCCCCGACGAGGTGGCCCGGCTGCTGGCCGAGCCCGGCGACCTCACCCCGCTGATCGAGGGCCTGGCCGCGGTCGAGGGGGCGGTGGTGTCCGGGCGCGGCTACGCGTCGGCGGCCGCGCTGGAGCTGGCCCTCAAGCTCAAGGAGGCCTGCTACCTGCACGCGATGGGGCTGTCCTTCGCCGACCTGCTGCACGGCCCGATCGCGGTGGTGGACGAGCGGACCCCGGCCGTGATCATGGCGGCGAGCTCCGGGCCCACGGTGGAGGGCGCGGTGGCGCTGGCCCAGCGGGTGACGGAGTCCGGTGCGCCGGCCTACGGCATCGGCGGCGGCCCCGAGCTGGCGGCCGAGTGCGCCTACGCGCTGCCCGGACCGCGGCTGCCGGAGTGGCTGGCCCCGATCGGGCTGATCATCGCCGGGCAACTGCTGACCGAGGCCCTGGCCCGTCGGCTGGGCCTGGACCCCGACCACCCGCGGGGCCTCAGCAAGGTCACCCAGACCGGCTGAGCCCCCGCCGAGCCGCAGCCCGCCGAGCCCACGCCGAGCCGCAGCCCGCCGACCCGGTCAGCTAAGCGGAACGAGCTGTGCCGTCTCCAGCACACCGCGCCGCTTCAGCTCGGGCCGCACTCCTTCGCCGAACCAGTACGCCTCCTCCAGGTGCGGGTACCCGGACAAGATGAACTCGGAGATCCCCAGCGCGGCGTACTCCTCGATCCGGTCGGCCACCTGGCTGTGGCTGCCGACCAGCGCGGTGCCCGCGCCGCCGCGGACCAGGCCCACCCCGGCCCACAGGTTGGGGTAGATCTCCAGGTCGGCGGCCCGCCCGCTGCCCCGGAAGTGCTCGTGCAGCTCACGCATCCGCTGCTGGCCGACCGACTCGCTCTTGGCCAGCTCCTGCTGCGCGAACGCCACCTCGGCCGGGTCGAGGTAGCTGAGCAGCTTGTCCGCCTCGGCCCAGGCCTCCGCGGCCGAGTCCCGGGTGATGACGTGCAGCCGGATGCCGAACCGCACGGTCCGGCCCTGGGCCGCGGCCAGGCCCCGGATCCAGTCCAGCTTCTTCGCCACCTGCTCCGGCGGCTCGCCCCAGGTCAGGTAGACGTCGACGTAACGGGCCGCGACCGGCCCCGCGGCCGGCGAGGAGCCGCCGAAGTACACGTCCGGCGGCGGCTCTGGCGGCGCCATCACGGTCGCGCCCTCGACCCGGTAGTGGTCACCGGTGAAGTCGAACGGCTTCCCGCTCCACGCGCCCCGGATCACCTCCAGGAACTCCCCGGTCCTGGCGTACCGCTCGTCGTGCGGCACGAAGTCCCCGAACCGGGCCTGCTCGTCGGCCTGGCCGCCGGTGACCACGTTGAGCATCAGCCGGCCGCGGGAGATCCGCTGGTAGGTCGCGGCCATCTGGGCCGCCAGCGTCGGCGAGGTCAGCCCGGGCCGGAACGCGACCAGGAACTTCAGCCGCTGGGTCTGGAGGATCAGCGCCGCGGTGACCAGCCAGGCGTCCTCGCAGTGCGTCCCGGTCGGGGTGAGCACGCCCTCGAACCCGTTGGCCTCGGCCGCCTGTGCCACCTGGGCCAGGTAGTCGATGTCCGGCGGCCGGATCGCGGTCGCCGCCGCCTGGGCGGGAGCGCCCGGGACGGGCAGGCCGCCCGGGCCGATGGGGACGCTGTGCCCACGTCCGACGATGGACCGGCCATCGCCGGACGTGGGCAGGAACCAGTGGAACTTCAAGCTCACGAGGGACGAACCTCCTACGAGCCGGATGCGCTCGTGGTTGACGAGCTGGGCACGGCGTCGTTGAACTGGCTGGTCATGTAGTCGGTGATCTTCACGTCGGTGGGAATCTCGCCCGACTTGTAGAACGCGTCGGTCAGCTTCTGCTCGGCGGTGATCACCGTGGCGTTGATCGCCACGGGCGTGTTCACGTCGTCCTTGGCCGCCAGCGTCATGGTTGCGCTGGGCAGGCCGGTGGCGTCGCCCCAGATCTTGGCCCAGTCGCTGGTGTGGGTCGAAGACCAGACGTAGGCCTGGTTGAGGATCTTCTCGTAGTCGTTGATCGCGGCGGCCTTGCCCTTGTCGCTCAGGGCGGCGTCGGAGGCGACCTGGAACGAGTACGGCGAGCCGTACTGCTTGCCGTCGGCCAGCACCCGGCCACCGTGCTGGACCGTGGCCTCCTCGATGAACGGTGACCAGGTGTCCCAGGCGTCGACCTTGCCCGAGGTGAACGCGGCCAGCGCGTCGGCGGGCTGCAGGTTGTCCACCGTCACCTGCTTCTTGGTCAGGCCGGCCGCGGCCAGCACGGTCAGCAGGTGGTAGTCGGCCGTGGTGCCCTCGGGTGCGGCGATCGTCTTGCCCTTGAGCTGCTGGATCGTCTTGATGGAAGAGCCCTTCGGCACCACGACGGCCCCGGCGGCGGCCGGGGTGATGCGGGCCCCGACGATCTTGATCTTCGAGCCGCCGGCCGCGGAGAAGACCGGTGGGGCGTCACCGACGCCGCCAACGTCGACCGAGTCGGAACCCATCGCCTGCACCATGGGCGGCCCGGACGTGAAGTCCACCCACTTGGCCTTGAACGGCAGCTTGTTGATCAGCCCGGCCGCCTGCAGCAGCGCCTCGGCGCCGGTGCCCTTCTGGTCGCCGATGGTCAGCGTGACCGACGAGACATTGACCGTGGAGCCGGAAGCGCTGGACGACGACGGCGAGCTGCCCGACGACGCTGAGCCGCCGGACGACGAGGAGCAGGCGGCCACGGCGAGCACGGCCGCGGTCCCGGCCACGGCGAACACGGCGCGGCCACGTCTGATCCGGATGGAATTGATCATGATGAAGGGGGTCCTCGTTTTCTCAGGGAAAAAGCGCTCAGGAAACGTCTGAAGTAGCTACGCCGAGCTCGGTGAGCAGGCGGATACGCAAGGCCACCAGGTCCGGGTGATCCCGGTCCCGCGGCCGGTCCAGCGCGATGCGGGCGGACAGCGCGATCTGGCCGTCGGACAGCACCAGCACCCTGTCCGCCAGGGCCAGCGCCTCGTCCACGTCGTGGGTGACCAGCAGCACGGCCGGCTGGTGCCGCTCCCACAGCGACATCACCAGTTGGTGCATGCTGATCCGGGTCAGCGCGTCCAGCGCGCTGAACGGCTCGTCCAGCAGCAGCAGGCCCGGATCCCGGACCAGGGCCCGGGCCAGCGCGGCCCGCTGGGCCTCGCCGCCGGACAGCGTGAGCGGCCAGGCGTCGGTCCGGGCCGCCAGCCCGACCTCGTCCAGCGCGGTGCGGGCGATCGTGCGCGGGTCGGCCGCCCGCAGGCCCAGCGCGACGTTGTTCCAGACCTTCTTCCACGGCACCAGCCGTGGCTCCTGGAACACCACCGCGGTCGGCGCGTTCACGGTCAGTTCGCCGGAAACGTCCCGGTCCAGCCCGGCCAGCGCGCGCAGCAGCGTCGACTTACCGGTCCCGCTGCGGCCGATCATGGCCACGAACTCGCCCTTATGGATGTCGAGGTCGAGGTGGTCCAGCACGACGTGGTCGCCGAACGACCGGGACAGGTCCCGGGCCTGCGCCACCACGTCGGACGAGCCGCTCGACGAGCTGCCAGCCGGGCCCGATGGTCCCGGGTCGGTGGCTAGGTTTCCAGAATCCCGCGGCGCCACGTCAGAGCCCTCCTCTCGATCAGCCGGACGATGTAGTCGGTCAGCAGACCGAGGATCAGGTACACGATCAGGGCGACGAAGATCACGTTCTGCTGGAGGAACTGTTCGCCCTGGTTGATGATGAAGCCCAGCCCGGCGTTGGCGTTGATCTGCTCGGCCACGACCAGGGCCAGCCAGGCCGTGCCCAGGCTCTGCCGCAGGCCGACCAGGATCGTCGGCAGCGCGCCGGGCAGGATGATGTCGCGGATCATCTCGCCCCGCTTGAGCCCGAGCACCTGGCCCAGCTCGAAGAACTTGCTGTCCACGCCGCGGATGCCGGCGAACGTGTTCAGGTACAGCGGGACGGCCGCGGCCAGTGCCACCAACGTGATCTTGGGTGACTCGCCGATGCCGAACCAGACGATGAACACCGGGATCAGGCCGAACAGCGGCAGCGTCCGCAGCGCCTGCATGATCGGGTCGATCGCGTTCTCGCCGAACCGGCTCAGACCGGCGATAGTGGCCAGGATCATGGCCAGCCCGCCGCCGATGACGAAGCCGATCGCCACCCGCTCCAGCGAGATCAGCATGGCGTGCTGCAGCGTCCCGTAGGTCGGGGAGTCGGTGGTGATCAGGTGCACCGCCGTGGTCCACAGCGTGGTCAGCGAGGGCAGCTTCTGCTGCGAAACGACCCCGGTGGTGCTGAGGGTCTGCCACAAGATGAGCACGATGAGCGGGCTGATCAGGCGCAGCCAGCCGGAACGCCGCCAGCCCTTGCCCCGGGGTCTCGCGGAGCCGCCAGAGCCGGTGACGCCGCCCAGGGGGAGCGCGCTGCCGAGGAGGGCCCCGTCGGCGGGAGTGCCGTCCTGTGTCGCCCCGCCCGTGGCCCCGGTATCAGCGGCACGGCCACTGGTGGATATCGACACGGGGTGGACCTTCCGTGGGTGAGTCGGGCCGGATTCACGCCCCACTTATGTTGGGCGATCTTCCCTATTAAGTCAACTGGACATATAGGGAATCAAGCAAGGGCGGGGCGGCCATACCATCGCAGATGTGGCTCAGCGCGAAAAAGATGTGGCTCACCACGAGGACCTGCGCGGTCTGGTCGTCGACTGGGGCGGCGTCCTGACCAACTCCATCCGCACCACGGTCAAGTCCTGGGTCGAAGCCGAGGACATCTCCTGGGACAGCTACGTGGCCTGCATGCGGCCCTGGCTGAGCGAGGCCTACGGCGGCCCCGACGCGGTCGGCAACCCGGTGCACGCCCTGGAACGTGGCGAATGTACGGTGCCCGAGTTCGAGCAGCTGTTCGCGGCCCAACTGGTCCTGACCGACGGCGGCCCGGTCCCGGCCGACGGCCTGCTGGGCCGGATGTTCGCGGCCAGCGAGACCGTGCCCGCCATGTACGACCTGCTGCGGGCGGTCCGGGCGGCGGGTATCCGCACCTGCCTGCTGTCCAACTCCTGGGGCGCCGACTGGTACGACCGGACCGATTTCCCCGCGCTGTTCGACGGCGTGGTCATCTCCTGCGAGGTCGGCATGCGCAAGCCCGAGCCGGAGATCTTCCGGCACGCGGCCGAGCTGATCGGCCTGCCCCCGGCCGCCTGCGTGTTCGTGGACGACGTTGAAGCCAACATCGTCGCCGCGCAGGCCTGCGGCATGACCGGAGTGCACCACGAGGATCCGGTGGTTACCACCGAACGGGTCGCCACCTTGCTGGGTATTTCCGGTATTTAACAAGCTCCTACGCGGTGTCCCGGCCGGGTCGCCTGGGCTGCTCTAGCCTGGGCGCCATGGCTAGAACAGCCGCGGCCCGCCCACCGGCCGTGCGGGCCGCGAAGGAGCCGGCGTACCCGAAGGCGTCCAGCCCGGGACGTTCGGCCAACATGCGGGCCATCCGGCGGACCGACACCAAGCCGGAACTGGTCCTGCGCCGGGCCCTGCACCGGCTGGGTTACCGGTTTCGCAAGGATTACCGCCTCGACCTGGCCAGCGGCCGCCGGGTCCGTCCCGACATCGTGTTCACCGCCCGCCGGGTCGCGGTGTTCGTGGACGGTTGCTTCTGGCACGCCTGTCCCGAGCACGGCTCCAAGCCCGCGGTCAACCAGGGCTACTGGAACCCCAAGCTGCAGCGCAACGTAGAACGCGACCGCGCGGCCGACGCGGCCCTGGAACTGGCCGGCTGGCAGGTGGTCCGGCTGTGGGAGCACGTACCGCTCGACGACGCCGTCACGGCCGTGGTCACCGCGCTCGGGCCGCTGCCCCGCGGCGGGGACGGCCCTGGCCCAGGGTCCGGCGGCCCAGATGGTCACGGTGCGGCCTAAATCACGGTCGGCCCCGGCGCGACCTGTCACACTCTGAGCAGCCTGATCAGAGGAAGCCCATGCGTGTATATCTGCCGTTGACCCTGCCGCGGCTGGCCGAGGCCCTGGACACCGGGGAGATCGGGCCGGCCCCGCTGCCGGGGTTCGCCGTTACCCCGGCCTTGCGCGAGTGGTACGCCAGCGGTGACCTGGAAGAACTCGAGTACACGGCGCTGCTGGAGGCGGCCCGCGGCTCGCTGCGGCTGCTGGCCGCCCAGCCGGACGCGCCGCCGCGCCGCGTGGTGCTGGCGGCCGAGGTGGCCGAGGACGACCTGGGCAAGGCCAGCGGACACCCGGCCGCGGTCCAGGTGCTCAGCGCGATCCCGCTGTCCCGCGTGGCCGCCGGGCACGTCGATTCGCTCGACGCCACCGACGACGTGCGCGCCGCCGCGGCCGCACTGTCCGCCGCCGACGACGGCGATGACGACGCCCGCTTCACCGTCGACGGCGCCGAGGGCCACGAACTGCAGTGGTTCGCCACCCAGGAGCTGTTCTTCGTCGACTGAACCGGCGGCCTACGACCGGGCCAGCGACCTACGACCGGCCCAGAAGTTGTACATCTTCAGGCCCTGGCCGCCGCTCCAGATCTCGAAGCCGGCCGTGATGGACTGGATGTACCAGGTCGGGCTGGCCCAGCCGCGGGCCTGCGCCGCCCGGAAGAAGTCGTTCAGGTGGATCCCGTTCAGGCTGTTGGTCTGGCTGACCTTGCGGAACTGCACGTAGTTCCAGGAGCCGTGGCTGTTACGCGCCCGCCACTCGATCTCCCAGTACAGGGCCCCGTCGATGCGGACCTCGGGCTGGCCGCGCAGGCTGCCCACGTTCGACGTCTCCCGCGGCCAGATCATGATCTCGGCGCCGTGCGGCTGACCGGTCAGGTACGGCCCCCACTCCAGCCAGATGTCGTAGGCGGCGTTGTACTCGCCCGCCGGGTGGCCCGACGTGCTGACCGAGGCTCCGGGGTTGCCGTCGCGGGAGATCTGGACCGGCAGCTTCCGGTGGGGCGAGCAGACCCCCCACGAGCAGCCGTACAGGAAGTCCGGGAAGGCCAGGACCTTGCCCTTGGCCGGGGTCTTGGTCGACACGGTGAAGTTGTTGCCGTAGCCGAGGTTCTCCACCGTCATCGATTCCCGGAAGCCGTCCGGGTTGATCAGGTACTGGCCGCCCACGCTGATGGTGTGCTTGTTCACCCAGACGATCTTGGGCTTGGGCTTCGTGGTCGGCTTGGGCGTGGGCTTGACCGTCGG
Source organism: uncultured Actinomycetes bacterium (assembly GCA_963833835.1). GTDB lineage: Bacteria > Actinomycetota > Actinomycetes > Streptosporangiales > Streptosporangiaceae > Bog-532. Next base: position 492,677 of record CAWHZI010000014.1, on the reverse strand, counting down.
CGTGGGCTTGACCGTGGGCGTGGCGGTCGCCGTGGGCGTGGCGGTCGGCGTCGGCGTGGCACTAGGGCTGGTGCTGGCACTGGGTGTAGCCGTCGGCGACGACGAACCCGTGGCCCCAGGGCTGGCCCCAGGGCTGGCCGCTGTGCTGGCCCCTGGGCTGGTGGCCGCGCTGGCGGGCAGCGCGCACGTCACCGCCACCGCCGCCGTCACCACCGCGAGAGAACCGGTCAGAGCTCGAGTCCGCTGCACTGCCGACATGACGGGCCGCATCGCCATCCTTCGCTGAGGTACCGGGACGTGTGGTGGGTTACGCGCCGATCAAGCCTGTATGAGAAGGATGACGGAGAAATGAACAAAAAGCGATGTTTTGCGACTCGGTCCCGCGGGCGGGACGGACCGCCGGTGGCGCGATCCGGGGTAGCCTCCCAGCATCCGAACTGAGCAGGGAGGGCGACCGTAGTGGACGCCATCAGCAACGTGCCGTGGCCGGTCAACGAACCAGTACGGCAGTACCAGCCCGGCAGCCACGAGCGAGCCGCGCTGGAGACCAAGATCAAGCAGCTGGCGGGCGAGCAGGCCGAGCTGTCCATGACCATCGGCGGCCGGACCCGGATGGGCGGCGGCGACCTGGTGGACGTGGTCCAGCCGCACAACTACCGGCACGTCCTCGGCCAGCTGGGCAACGCCACCGACGCCGACGTGGCCGCGGCGATCGACGCGGCCCGGGCCGCGGCCCCGGCCTGGCGGGCGCTGTCGTTCGACGACCGGGCCGCCATCTTCCTCAAGGCCGCCGACCTGCTGGCCGGACCGTGGCGGGCCACCGTGAACGCGGCCACCGTGCTGGGCCAGAGCAAGTCGCCCTACCAGGCCGAGATCGACGCGGCCTGTGAGCTGATCGACTTCTTCCGGTTCAACGTGAGCTACGCCCGGCAGATCCTGGCCGAGCAGCCGCAGTCCGCCCCAGGAGTCTGGAACCGGATGGAGTACCGGCCGCTCGAAGGCTTCGTGGTCGCCATCACCCCGTTCAACTTCACCTCGATCGCCGGCAACCTGCCCGCCGCCCCCGCGCTGATGGGCAACGTCGTGCTGTGGAAGCCGTCGCCCACTCAGCAGCTGTCCGCGCACTACACAATGCGCCTGCTGGAGGCGGCCGGCCTGCCGCCGGGCGTGATCAACATGGTCACCGGCGACGGCCAGGCCGTGTCCAAGGTCGCGCTGCCCCACCCGGAGCTGGCCGGGATCCACTTCACCGGCTCGACCGCGACGTTCCAGCACCTGTGGCGCACGGTGGGCGAGCACATCACCGGCTACCGCGGGTACCCCCGGCTGGTCGGCGAGACCGGCGGCAAGGACTTCGTGGTCGTGCACCCCTCGGTGGACGAGGCCATCCTGGCCACCACGCTGATCCGCGGCTCGTTCGAGTACCAGGGCCAGAAGTGCTCGGCCTCCTCGCGGGCCTACGTCCCGCGCTCGGTCTGGGAGCGGCACCGCGACGACTTCGTCGACCAGGTCGAGTCGCTGACCATGGGCGACGTCTCCTCGGACCTGTCGTTGTTCATGGGCGCGGTGATCGACGGCCGCGCGCTGGCCAAGCACGCCGCGGCGTTCGAACGGGCTCGCAGCCGCCCCGGGGTCCGGGTCCTGACCGGTGGCCGCACCGATGACCGCGAGGGCTGGTTCACCGCGCCGACCGTGCTGGAGTGCTCCGACCCGGCCGACGAGGCGTTCAGCACCGAGTACTTCGGCCCGATCCTGGCCGTGCACCCCTACCCGGACGACGCCTACGAGGACATGCTGGCCCAGGCGGCCGACGTCGCCCCGTACGCCCTGACCGGCGCCATCCTGGCCCAGGACCGCGCGGCCATCGCGCACGCGGCCGAGGTGCTCCGTTACTCGGCGGGCAACTTCTACATCAACGACAAGCCCACCGGCGCGGTCGTCGGCCAGCAGCCCTTCGGCGGCGCCCGGGCCAGCGGCACCAACGACAAGGCGGGCTCGATCCTGAACCTGATCCGCTGGGTCAGCCCCCGGGCCGTCAAGGAGCTGTTCGCCCCGCCGACCGACTACCGCTACCCCCACATGGGCTAACGCTGCGGGGCCGCGCCGCTCAGCCTCAAGCGTCACACCCGCCCCGTGAGCCTCTGCGCTTGCGAGGTCCCTACGCACCCGGCCCGCGAAGGCCCCTCGAACCGGGTGACCCGCGGTGGAGGGTAAGTCCGTAGAATCCGGAGTGCGCCGAATTCGGCGCGCAGACCCGGGAGCACTCGGTCCCCGGAGACGGAGGCTTCCATTTACCGCCTGGTCCTTTGGAACATCGATCTGACGCTGGTCGATGTGACCCGGGTGACGCGGGAAGCTTACGCGGAGGCCTTCCGGACGGTGACGGGGCGGCGGCTGACCCAGCTGCCGCAGATGGCCGGCCGGTCCGAGTCGGAGATCTTCTTCGAGGCCCTCGCCCTGAACGGGGTCGACGTCAGCGATCTGGGGGACTCCGAACAGCTGCTGGCTCCGTTCGGCAGCGAGCTGGCCACCGCGATGGCGGCGCGGCGCGACGACCTCACGGTCAAGGGCCAGGCCATGCCGGGGGCGCACGAGGCCCTGGCCGCGGTGGCTCAGCTCGACGGGGTGGTGCAGACCGTGCTGACCGGCACCAGCAAGCCAAACGCCCTGCTCAAGCTGCGTACCTTCGGCCTGGAGCAGTACTTCGACTTCGGCGTGGGTGGCTACGGCTCCGAGTCTTACCCCAAGGGAGCGCTGGTCCGGGTGGCCCGGCAACGGGCCGCCGAGAAGTACCAGGCCCCCGGGGCCGACGGCGACACCGTGTACATCGCCGACTCGCCCCGCGACGTGGAAGCGGCCCGGATGGGCGGTGCGGCCTGCGCGGCCGTGGCCAGCGGGCGCTCCACCGCCGCTGAACTGCGCCAGGCCGGGGCCGCCGCCGTGCTCCCCGACCTGACCGACCCGGCGCTGGTGGTGGCCGAGGTCAAACGTCTCACTTCGGGCGGCCCGGGCCTCTGAACCGCTGCGTTGCTGGGAAATCCCTGTGTTAAGGCTGATAATCGTCGGGTAGGGCCACGCACGCGTCAGCGAAGGGTGGAACTCATGAGTGAGACTGCAGGCAGCACGGGCCCGGCCGGGACGGATGAACGTTCCACCGGGGAATTGGTCAAGGATGTGGCCGAGCTCGTGCCCCGGCTCGTCCGCGACGAAATCAAGCTCGCCGAGCTGGAAATGACCCAGAAGGCCAAGCAAATAGGCATTGGTGCCGGCGCGTTCGCCGGCAGTGGGCTTATCGCGCTCTACGCTGTTGGCTGTTTGCTGGCCTGCGCGATCATCGCCCTCGCCGGTGTGGTCGCGGCCTGGCTGGCCGCGCTGATCATCGGCGTGGCGCTGCTGGCCGTGGCCGGCATCGCGGCCCTGGTCGGCAAGAACCGGCTGAGCAAGGCCACGCCTCCGGTGCCCAAGGAGGCCATTGGCAGCGTCCAGGCTGATGTTGAGGAAGTTAAGGAGAAGGCCCACCGATGACCATTGATCAACCAGCGGACGCGAGCGCCAGCGAAAGCGACAAGCCCAGCGTGCCCGACGATCCCGAACTGCTCAAACAGGACATCGAGCAGACCCGCGAGCAGCTCGGCGATACCGTCGAGGCGCTGGTGGCCAAGACCGACGTCAAGGCGCAGGCCAGGGACAAGGTCGGTCAGATCACCAACCGGCTCAAGGGCACCACCGCCCACGCCCGGGACCAGGCCACCGCCCGCGTCGCCCAGGCCCGCGACCAGTTGACCACCAAGACCCAGGACGTCAAGCAGGCTGCGACCACGAACGGCGCCCCGGCCAAGGAGCAGTTCCAGGCCCGCGCCACCGCCGTGGGGGGCAAGGTCCGTGACGTCACGCCCGAGCCCGTGCAGCGGGCCGCCCGGCACGCGGCGGCGCGCACGTCGCCCCGCCAGGCCGGCATCGCCGCGGTCGCCGTGGGGGTGGCCCTCCTTGGCTTCATCCTGATCAGGAGGCGGCGCCGCTCATGATCAAGCTCATGTACAAGCCGTTCAGCATCGTCGCGGGTGTGGTCGGCGGAGTCATCGCTGGTGCCATCTTCAAGCAGGTGTGGAAGCTGGCTGCCCACGAAGAGGAAGCGCCCGATTCGACCGACGTCCAGAAGGGCTGGGGCGAGGTCCTGATCGCGGCCACCTTGCAGGGCGCGATCTTCGCTGTGGTCAAGGCGGCGGTCGACCGGGGCGCGGCGGAGGCGACGCTGAAGTTCACCGGCATCTGGCCGGGCACGGACTCGGCCGCCGAGGCCGAGAAGGAGCGGGAGAAGCAGGAGAAGAAGGCCAAGGCCGCCTGACCCGGATCTTGCCGTGGGCACTGTGACACGCGCCGCTTAACGCGGGCGTGAGTCAGGGCCGATGCTGGGGTCATGCCGTCCGGTACTGGCCGGTGGCCCGATGCCGGACATGCGCTGGTTCGACGGCGCGACGCTCAACTACGCCCGCAACGCGCTGCGCACCGCACGGACCGATCCGGGCCGCACCGCGATCATTTTTAATAACGAAGACACTCCCGGAGGCACGCTCACCTACGGCCAGCTCGCGGCCGAGGTGGCTCGCGTCGCCTCCGGTCTGCGGCGGGCCGGGGTGCAGCGGGTTCGTCGGCCCGGTCCCGGTCCGGCCGGTTCGGTCCGGGACCATCACCGGCCGCTGCCTGGGGGCGGTGATGGAAGCACTGGATCCGGCTGGGGAGCCGGTGATCGGCGAGGTCGGCGAGCCGACGGCGCCTGCATCATCTACGGCCGTTCCGACGCCACCTTGAACCGGGGCGGCGTGCGCATGGGCACCAACGAGTTCTACCGCGTGGTGGAAGCCTTCCCCGAGGTCGCCGACAGCCTGGTGGTGGACACCGGCCAACTGGGCACCGACGGGCGGCTGGTCGTGTACGTCGCGCTGGCCAACCCGGACGTGCTGGTGCACTTCGCCCCGGACGATGCGGCCGCTTCCACCCGCAGACCCGGATAGCCTGGGAGGCTGGCAAGGGGAACGAACCCGTTGCCTGCCGCCCGCGCGCCGGGCCGGATCTGGTCACTAAGAGAAACCAGATCCTAACGTAGTGACGTAGCCGAAGTTCACGACGGTGCCGGAGCGTGGTTCAGTCCGGGACGCCCCGCTTGGCGGCCAGGCCTGGATGCGGTACTTAAGTTACATTTGCGGGTGTTTGCGGGGCTATGACCGCAGGCGGCCAGCAACGCGCGGCCCAGCGCGAGCCGTGCGCATGGACACATGGGGACAGACAGCGATGTCGGACACGGTGGACGAGGCAAGGGACGGCGCCCTCGATGAGGCGGCGCGGACCACGGCAGCGGAGTCGGGGGGTGCACGCGCCGCCGTCGGTGATCTGCCCCGCTTCCTGCGGGCCTACTACCGGTACGTGGCCACCGAGGACCTCGTGACGTTCGGCGGCGAGCAGATCGCCGCCGTGGCCGCAGCGCACGCAGCGCTGGCCGCGGAGCGTCCGCAGGGCCGGGCTCTGGTCCAGGTGACGGAAGCCGCGGCCGGTCCGGACGGCGCGGCCATCGCCGCCTTTGGGCCGGTGCTCACGGTCATCGACATCGTCACCGACGACATGCCGTTCCTGGTCGACTCGGTGACGATGGAGCTGAACCGGCACCAGGCCGACATCAGCCTGTTCCTGCACCCCCGGCTGGTCGCCCGGCGGGACGTGGCCGGAGCGCTGCACGAGGTGACGGGCCCGGTCAACGGGACCAGTGGCACCGCCCACGACGACGGCACCGCGCCCGGCCAGGTCGTCGAATCCTGGATGCACATCGAGCTGGCCGGCCTGGGCGACCGGGTACCGCTGGCCGATCTGGAGGCGGACCTGTGCCGGGTCCTGGACGATGTCCGGGTCACGATCGAGGACCAGCCCAAGATGACCGCGGCCGCCGCGTCGCTGGCGCTCAGCCTGGAGGGCGAGACCGGCGCGCCGCTGCCCGGCCGCACCGAGCCGCAGGCCGAGGCGGACGCGGCCGGGGCCGGGCAGCCGGGGACCGACGCCGATCACGAAGCCGGCGAACTGCTCCGCTGGCTGGCCGACGGGCACTTCGTCTTCCTCGGTTACCGGGAGTACGACCTGGTGCCGGGGGACGACGGCATGGCCCTGCGGGCGGTGGCCGGCACCGGGCTCGGCTTCCTGCGGCACGATCGGCAGGGCTCGGAGTCGTTCGCGTCGCTGCCCGCGGACATCCGGGCCAAGGCCCAGGAGCCGGACCGGCTGGTGCTGGCCAAGGGCAACTCACGCTCCACCGTGTACCGCAGCAAGTACCTGGACTACGTCGCGGTCAAGAAGCTGAACGCGGCCGGCCAGGTCATCGGCGAGTGGCGGTTCCTCGGCCTGTACACGCACTCGGCGTACACCGAATCGATCGCGCGCATCCCGGTGCTGCGGTGCAAGCTGCACGACGTGCTGGCCGCGGCCGCCGTCACCCCGGACAGCCACGACGGCAACGACCTGATCGAGATCCTGGAGGGCTACCCGCGCGAGGAGCTGTTCCAGATCAGCACGGACCTGCTGACCCACATCGCGACCGCCGTGCTCCGGCTGCGGGAGCGCAAGCAGGCCCGGCTGTTCCTGCGCCGCGACGTGTACGGCCGGTACATGTCCTGCCTGGTCTACCTGCCCCGGGACCGGTACACCACCGCGGTCCGGCTGCGCGTGCAGGAGATCCTGCGGACGGCCCTGGACGGTGTCTCGGTCGACTACAGCGCGATGGTGGGGGAGTCGGCACTGGCCCGGCTGTACGTGGTGGTGCGGGGCCGGCGGGGCCAGCCGCTGCCCGAGGTGGACGCGGCCGCACTGGAACGGCGGATCGCCGCGGCCGTGCGGTCCTGGGACGAGGACCTGGAAGAGGAGGCGCTGCGCGTCCTGGGCCCCGACCGGGCCCGGCAGCTGCTGGACCGGACGGCCACCGCCATCCCCGAGGTGTACAAGACCGACGTGCCCGCCGCGGACGCGGTCGACGACCTCAGCCAGATGCTGCGGCTGCGTGAGTCCGGCGACAGCTTCGCGGTCCAGCTCCGGGACGACGACAGCCCGGCCGCCGGTGGCTACTGGCGGCTGCGGGTGTACCGGTCCGGCACGCCGGTCATCCTGTCCGACGTGCTGCCCCAGCTGCAGCACATGGGCCTGGAGGTGGTGGACGAGCACCCGTACGAGTTCGCCGGCTCCGAGCCGTTCTACATCTACAGCTTCAGCCTGCGGGCCCAGTCGCCAGCCGCCCGGCAGCGGCCACGCGGCGACGGCGGCCGCGAGCAGTTCGAGCAGGCGCTGTGCGCGCTGTGGCACGGTGAGATCGAGGCCGACGGCTTCAACGCCCTGGTCCTGGAGGGCGGCCTGTCCTGGCGCGAGGTCACGGTGCTGCGGGCCTACGCCCAGTACCTGCGGCAGGCGGGCACCCGGTTCAGCCAGAACTACATCCAGCGGGTGCTGCGCTCCAACCCGACCGTGGCCCGGCTGCTGACCCGGCTGTTCGAGTCCCGCTTCGACCCGGCCCACGCCGGTGGCGAGGCCGAGCGCAGCGAAGCCCTGATCGAAGAGATCCAGGGTGAGCTGGACGACGTGGCGTCCCTGGATGAGGACCGGATCCTGCGCTCGTACCTGGCCCTGATCCGGGCCACGCTGCGGACGAACTACTTCCGCTTCGCGTCGTACCTGGTGGTCAAGCTGGACCCGGGTAAGGTGCCGGGCCTGCCGGAGCCGCGGCCGAAGTTCGAGATCTTCGTGTACTCACCCCGGCTGGAGGCGGTGCACCTGCGGTTCGGCCGGGTCGCCCGGGGCGGGTTGCGCTGGTCGGACCGGCGGGAGGACTTCCGCACCGAGGTCCTGGGCCTGGTCAAGGCCCAGGAGGTCAAGAACGCGGTCATCGTCCCGTCCGGGGCCAAGGGCGGGTTCGTGTGCAAGCAGCTGCCCGACCCGGGCGACCGCGAGGCCTACCAGGGCGAAGTACTGGCCTGCTACAAGACCTTCATCAGCGCCATGCTGGACGTGACCGACAACCTGGAGGGCGAGCGGGTCGTCCCGCCCCGGGACGTGGTCCGGCACGACGGCGACGACCCGTACCTGGTCGTCGCGGCGGACAAGGGCACCGCGACGTTCTCCGATGTGGCCAACGAGATCGCGGCCGGGTACGGGTACTGGCTGGGCGACGCCTTCGCCTCCGGCGGCTCGGTCGGCTACGACCACAAGAAGATGGGCATTACCGCCCGCGGCGCCTGGGAGTCGGTCAAGAACCACTTCGCCACGCTCGGCCTGAACCCGGCCACCGACGAGTTCTCGGTGGCCGGCGTCGGTGACATGTCCGGCGACGTGTTCGGCAACGGGATGCTGCTGTCGGACCGGCTCCGGCTGGTGGCGGCGTTCGACCACCGGCACATCTTCCTCGACCCGGACCCGGATCCCGCGGTCAGCTTCGCCGAACGGCAGCGGCTGTTCGCGCTGGCCCGCTCGTCGTGGACGGACTACGACCGGACGCTGATCTCGGCTGGGGGCGGGGTGTGGCCGCGCAGCGCGAAGTCGGTCCCGGTGTCCTCGCAGGCCCGCACCGCGCTCGGCCTCGGCGACGGGGTGCTGGCGCTGTCACCGGACGAGCTGATCTCGGCCATCCTGACCGCGCCGGTGGACCTGCTGTGGAACGGCGGCGTCGGCACCTACGTCAAGGCCACCAGCGAGACCCAGGCCGCCAGCGGCGACCGGTCCAACGACAACGTGCGGGTGAACGCCAGCCAGCTGCGCGCCCGGGTCGTGGCCGAGGGCGGCAACCTGGGCCTGACCCAGGCCGCCCGGATCGAGTTCGCGCTGGGCGGCGGGCTGGTCGACACCGACTTCATCGACAACTCGGCCGGGGTCGACACCTCCGACCACGAGGTCAACATCAAGATCCTGCTGGACCGGGCCGTCCGGGACGGTGAGATCAGCCGGGACACCCGCAACGACCTGCTGCAGCAGATGACCGACGAGGTCGCCGCGCTGGTCCTGCGGCACAACTACGGCCAGAACATGGCCCTGGCCACGTCCCGGGCCCAGGGGCCGGAGATGCTGCACGTGCACGCGCGGTACCTGCGCCAGCTGGAGCGGGACAATCGGGTCCGGCGCGGCCGGGACGCGGTGCCGGGGGACAAGGAGATCGCCGAGCGCCGGTCCGCGGGCAAGGGCCTGACCAACCCGGAGCTGGCCCTGCTGCTCGCGCACACCAAGATCGCCGCGGCCGAGGAGGTGCTGGCCTCCGGCCTGGCCGACGACCCGTACCTGCACCAGGAGCTGACCGACTACTTCCCGGCCCCGCTGCGGGCCACCCAGCCCCAGCGGATGGGCTCGCACCCGCTGCGCCACGAGATCATCACCACCTCGGTGGTGAACGAGATGGTGGACACGTCGGGCATCACGTTCGCGTTCCGGCTGAACGAGGAGACCGGTTCGTCCGTGCCGGACATCACCCGGACCTGGGTGGTGGCCCGCGAGGTGTTCGGCATGCGGGAGTTCTCGCGCCAGGTCACCGAGCTGGACGGCACGGTGGACATCGCGACCCAGATCGCGCTGCTGCTGGAGGGACGCAAGCTGACCGAGCGGGCCTGCCGGTGGCTGCTGTACAACCGGCGCTCCCCGGTCAACATCACCGCGGCCGTGGACCACTTCAGCAGCGGCGTGCTGGCCGTCCGGTCCGGCCTGCCCAAGCTGCTGATCGGCCGGGACGCCGAGACGTTCGAGCAGCGGCGGGACTCGTTCGCGGGCCGGGGCGTGCCGCCGGTGCTGGCCGAGACCGTGGCCGGGATGGTCCCGACCTACGCCGCGTTCGACATCGTGGAGACGGCCGGGGTCACCTCCCGCGGCGTCGAGGAGACGGCCGAGGTCTACTTCGACCTGGCCGAGCGGCTGCAGATCGCCCGTCTCCGGGACCGCATCACCTCACTGCCGCGCGACGACCGGTGGAGCAGCATGGCCCGGGCCGCCCTGCGCGACGACCTGTACGGCGCGCACGCGGCCATGACCCGGGACGTGCTGTCGGTCGGCGGCCTCGGTACCCCTGAGGAGCGGCTGGCCGCCTGGATCGAGCGCAACGACGCCGCGGTCGGCCGGGCCACTCGCACCCTGGGTGAGATCTGGGAGAGCGAGCGGTTTACCTTCACCACGCTGTCGGTGGCGCTGCGCACGGTCCGGGCGCTGGTCGCGTCCAGCTCCCTGCCGCACCAGTCCTGATGGTGAACCAGCCCTGACCGGCAGGCGGGGTCAGGTGCCCTTGACGTAGCTGGGACCGCCGTAGCTGCCGACGACCTGGAGCTTGCCGCCGCCGTTCTTGGCCGGTGGCGGGTCGATGGCCAGGTACTGGAAGGTGGAGTCGGCGTCCAGCAGCTTGGTGATCGGGACCTGGTCGGCGGGCAGCAGCGGCTTGAACCCGTCCGGCACCGGAAGGGTCCGCTTGGGGGACGACTTCACCGGCAGGGTCTGGGTGTTGAACCCCATCGTGTAGACCACGATCGCGCCGCCGTCGGTGGTGGCCAGCGCGAAGAACGGGTAGGTGCTGCCTTCCAGCTCCCAGGAGTAATAGTTGCCCTGGGCCCGCGCCTGCACGGCCATGGCCTGGCTGGCCTGCCAGAGCCCGGTGGTCAGCGGGCCGGCCGCGACCACCGAGGCGGCCGGGCTGTGCGGGCCTTCGTCCACTACCGAGGCCTGCATGGCGCCCACTTCGTCCGGGCGGAACTGGAGCTCGGCGTCGGTGGTGCGCAGCGCGGTCGCGTAGCCGTCCTTGACCGTCACGTTGAGCGCCGGGGCGTTCTTGTCCAGCAGCACCGAGTTGTCCAGGGCCCAGCTCGCGGCGGCATCCGACCGGTCGAACACCATCAGCGCCGTCCCGGCCGCCTGGCCCTTCCCGGACACCGGCGCGGCGGCCATGAACCACTGCGGGTAGGTGGTCAGCTTGGGCACGTACAACGTCGGCTTGCCGTAGGTGGGACTGGTCACGGCCCGGCCGGTGACCGCGGCGACGAAGTAGTTCACGCTGACCTGCGAGTACTGCGCGCTGTCGGTGATCTCCGTGGCCAGCGGCTGGTCCTGGTTGGCCGTAGCCACCCGCTCGGCCGTGACGTAGGCGTTGAACACCTTCAGCGCTGAGGCGGGTGTCGGGCCGGTCACCGTGGTGGTCGCGTCGGCGGTGGTACCGCAGCCCTGTACGGACAGTAGCAGCGCAAAGACAGCCAGCAGCCCGAGGGCCGCCGACAGCGCTGTGGGAAAGCGGTTAAAAGTCGCTCGCATGTTCGTATCCGCTGGGTATCCGGGAACTCCCGGTCCGAGCTTATCCTCCGCCATCGTGCTTCCGGGGACGGGCCACCGTGCGCAGGACCCGGACCGCAGGATACCGGTACCTGGGCCACCGTCGCGCCTGCATACGCCACGCGGGCACCGCCTCGCATAGGCTGTCCGCCATGGCAGCTACCGATCCCAATGATGAGATCTCGGAACTGTCGTCGAAGCTTGCCACGGTGGAGGCGGTGCTCGATCCCGACGCGATGCGGGAGGAAGCCGCTACTCTGCGCGACCAGGCCGCTGACCCGGACCTGTGGGGCGACCAGCAGCACGCACAGTCGGTGACCCGCCGTCTTTCGTATGTGGAAGGCGAGCTGGCGCGGCTGGAAAACCTACGGCAGCGGCTCGACGACACCCGGGTGATGTTTGAGCTGGCCGACAGCGAGGACGACGAGCCGACCCGCGCCGAGGCGCAGGGTGAGCTCGCCATGCTCCGCAAGGAGATCGACCAGCTCGAGGTGCGCACGCTCCTGTCCGGCGAGTACGACGTGCGCGAGGCGCTGATGACGATCAACGCGCAGGCGGGTGGCGCGGACGCCGCGGACTTCGCCCAGAACCTGATGCGCATGTACCTGCGCTGGTCGGAGCGGCACGGTTACCCGACCGAGGTGTATGACATCTCCTACGCCGAAGAGGCGGGCATCAAGTCGACCACGTTCGCGGTCAAGGCGCCCTACGCCTACGGCACGCTGCGCGGCGAGCACGGCACGCACCGGATGGTCCGCATCTCCAAGTACGACAACCAGGGCCGGCGCCAGACCTCGTTCGCCGGCGTGGACGTGGTCCCGGTGGTCGAGCAGACCGACCACGTGGAGGTCAACGAGGACGAGATCCGGGTTGACGTCTACCGGTCCAGCGGCCCCGGCGGCCAGGGCGTCAACACCACCGACTCGGCGGTGCGGATCACCCACCTGCCCAGCGGCATCGTGGTCTCCTGCCAGAACGAGCGCAGCCAGATCCAGAACCGCGCGTCGGCCATGGCCGTGCTCCAGTCCAAGCTGCTGGAGCGGCGGCGGCAGGAGGAGGCCGAGGAGATGGCCGCGCTGCGGGGCGAGATCACCGGCAGCTGGGGCACCCAGATCAGGAACTACGTGCTGTACCCGTACCAGAACGTCAAGGACGTGCGTACCGGCTTCGAGACCGGCAACACCACCGCCGTCCTGGACGGCGAGATCGACGACTTCATCGAGGCCGAGATCCGCTGGCTGCGCCGCGGCCAGAACGGGGAGAAGGATTAAGTCAGAAGCTGGCGTGCACCGCGAGAGCGGCCAGGACCAGGATCAGCAGCGCGGCGGCGATGAGGATGTGCGGGGTGTAGTTGGCGTGGGTGTGGTGCAGCTCCGCCCGCGACGCCCGGCAGGCCGGGCAACGACCCTCGCTCACTGGTCCCCCGCAGCGTGCACAGGCAAGGTGTTCGCAGCTCATGGGCGTCCTTCCGGCCGTTCGTGCGGTGGACTTGGAGCGTTCGACGGCTCTGCTCGCGGGTTTCCGCCTAGACTGTGCCATTGACGATTCCAGGCTACCCGCTTGTGGTCTGGATAGCCGCTCCTCTGGTGGACCGCCGGTCCAGGCGCTGCGACACTCATCCATTTCCGACATCGCTGTGATGGTCCTGTGATCAATTTCGATAACGTCAGCAAGATCTACCCGAGCCAGAGCCGCCCGGCTCTGGAAAACGTGAGCATTGGCGTCGAGAAGGGCGAATTCGTCTTTCTTGTCGGCCCCTCCGGCTCGGGTAAGTCCACGTTCCTGCGGCTGGTGCTCAAGGAGGAGCGGCCGACCAACGGCCACATCCGGGTCGCCGGCCGCGACCTGGCGCGGTTGTCGAACTGGCGCGTGCCTATGCTCCGGCGCCGGATCGGCTGCGTGTTCCAGGACTTCCGGCTGCTGCCGAACAAGAACGTCTACCAGAACGTGGCCTTCGCCCTGGAGGTCATCGGCAAGCCCCGCCGCTTCATCCGCAAGGTTGTGCCCGAGGTCATCGACCTGGTCGGCCTGGAGGGCAAGCACGACCGGATGCCCGACGAGCTGTCCGGTGGCGAGCAGCAGCGGGTCGCGATGGCCCGTGCCTTCGTGAACCGGCCGATGATCCTGCTGGCCGACGAGCCCACCGGCAACATCGACCCGGCCACCTCGATCGGCATCATGAAGGTGCTGGACCGCATCAACCGGACCGGCACCACCGTGGTCATGGCCACGCACGACGCCGCGATCGTCGACTCCATGCGCAAGCGCGTCATCGAGCTCGAATACGGCAAGGTGGTCCGGGACCAGTCTCGCGGAGTGTACGGCCAGGCGTACTGACGTGCCGTAGCCTGTGCCGCGGGGCACCGTCGCCGGCGGCAGCCGGAGCACCACAACACGAAGCAGGACTGCGAGGAATCAGCGAGTATGCGTGCACAGTTCGTTCTCCAGGAGATCTGGATCGGCCTGCGCCGGAACCTCACCATGACCGTCGCCCTCATCGTGGTCGTGGCGATCAGCTTGTCGCTGCTCGGCACCGGGCTGCTGTTCATCAAGCAGGTCGACAGCACTAGGACCTACTGGCAGGGCAAGGTGGAGGTTTCGATCTACCTCTGCACCTCCCAGAGCGTCAGCGTCCAGTGCAAGCAGAACGGCGCATCGACCCCGGCCCAGCGGCAGCAGATCCAGCAGACACTCACCTCGATTCCTCAGGTCGCCGGCGTGACCTACGAGTCGCAGGCCCAGGCGTACACCCGGTTCAAGCAGGAGTTCTCCAACAGCCCGTCGTTCGTGTCCACCGTCCAGCAGGGCGACATCCCGGACTCGTTCCAGGTCAAGCTGAAGAACCCGCAGGTCGACTACAACACCGTGGCGTCGGCCGTGACGAGCAAGGCCGGCGTGGACTCGGTGATCGACGACCGGTCCATCCTGGACAAGTTCTACAAGCTGCTCGACGGGGCCCGGAACGCCGTGGTGATCATCGCCTTGGTCCTGCTGGTGGCCGCGACCTTGCTGGTGGCCAACACGATCCGGCTGTCCGCGTTCAACCGCCGCCGGGAAACCGGCATCATGCGGCTGGTCGGCGCGTCGAACTTCTATATCCAGCTGCCGTTCCTGCTGGAGGGGGTGATCGCCGGCCTCATCGGCTGGGCGGTCGCCGCCGGCCTGTTGATTGCGGTGAAGTCGCTGTGGCTGGATAACCTACAGCAGTACTTCACTTTCAACGTAGGGCTCAGCACGGGCGATCTGATCGAGGTCGTCATCCTCGCGATGTGCGTCGGTGTGGTGCTGTGCGGCGCGACGTCGTTCCTCACGCTCCGCCGCTACCTACGTATATGACATGAGCGGACAGGAGCAAGGTGTCTCGGGAGCAGGGGCGAAAGGTGATCGCCCGGAATCGTCGCGCCCGGCACGACTACGCGATCGGGGACACGTTCGAGGCCGGTCTGGTGCTCACCGGGACCGAAGTGAAATCGCTGCGCGCGGGCCGGGCCTCGCTCGCGGACGGGTTTGCTCAGATCTCTGACGGGGAGGTTTGGTTGCACAACGTGCACATCCCCGAGTACACCCAGGGCACCTGGACCAACCACGAGGTCCGGCGGACCCGGAAGCTGCTGCTCCACCGCAAGGAGATCGAGAAGCTGGCCAGCGAGACGGCCGAGCAGGGCTTGACGCTGGTTCCGCTAGAGCTGTATTTCCAAGATGGGAAGGCCAAGGTCGAGCTGGGCCTGGGGCGCGGTAAGCGGACTTACGACAAGCGCCACGACCTGGCGGCCAGGGACGCGGCCCGGGAGGTGGACCGTGCTCTCCGGCGGCGACGGTAACGGGGAGGGGGCCGGTGTCCTTCCACACCCGTGATCGGGGCAGCCGCGGCAGCCACGCCCGGACCGGCCGCCCCGTCCGGCTTCCGCCTCGACCCGAGGGCGCTGCGCCAGCCAACGGTGCTACCCCGGCCAATGGGGGTCCGCCCAACGGCGCTCCGCCCAACGGGCCCGGCCCTACTGGCTCCGGCCCGCGGCCCCCGCTGCCGCCCCGCCCGCCGTCGGCGCGGACCCAGCAGAAGGCCCGGCGCCTGTCGATGCGCGCCCGCCGGATCCGGCTGATCGCGATCCTGGTCACGGCCGGCATCGTCGTCTCGGGTTTCACGATTGGCTTCGGCCAGGAATCATCGGCCGAAGGCACCGTCCAGGCGTTCCTGCTGGCCTGGCAGCAGCACAACTACCAGTCGGCCGCCTCGTACACCACCGGCACCAAGACCTCCGTGGCCAGCGCCCTGTCCGGCGCTTTCACCCAGCTCGACGCCACCGCCATGTTCCTTTCCATGGGCGCCGTCGACCAGCACGGGAACACCGCCGAGGCTCACTTCACCGCGTCGGTGAACCTGGGCGAGGGTGGTCACCAGTGGGAGTACCCAGGCCACTTCACGCTGCGGAAGGGTGGCTCGGGCTGGAAGGTTGTCTGGGCGCCCAGCGTCATCAACCCGCGGCTCGGCCCGACCGACCGGCTGGCCGTCGTGACCCAGGTCCCGCCGCGCGCCCCGCTGCTGAACGCGAGCGGCCAGCCACTGCAGGTGCCGTCGGCCGTCTACCAGGTCGGGGCCTGGCCGAAGATGCTGAAGAACGCGGCCACCACGGCCAGCGACCTGGCCAGCGTGACCCAGCTCAACTCGGCCCAGGTGCTGGGCCAGATCCAGGCCGCTCCGCCCGGCCGGTTCCTCGCGTTGCTCTCGCTCGACCCAGCCTCCTACGCCCAGCTGGCTCCGAAGCTGGGCCACGTCCCTGGGCTCGTCGTGCACCGGGTCAGCCAGCGGTTGTTCTCCTCCAGCGCCAGCGAGATCGTCGGCTCCGTCGGCACCGAGGCCTCCAGCCGCCTGCGCGACCAGGGCGCCTCTTACCAGCCCGGCACCACCATCGGCCTGACCGGCCTGCAGGCGGCCTTCCAGCGTCGGCTCGCGGGCTCACCGACCACCGAGATCGTGGCCGAGAACCGGGCCGGCCAGCAGACCGCCGTGCTGACCCAGTGGAAGGGCTACAACGGCCACGCGGTCACGACCACGATCAGCCCCAGCGTCCAGGCCGCTGCGACGTCCGCGCTGCACGACGCGCCCGACGCGTCGGCCGAGATCGTCGCGGTCCAGCCGTCCACCGGCAAGATCCTGGCCGTGGCGGGCCAGCAGATGGCGGGCCAGGAACTGCCTGCCGGTGGCGCCCTGAACGCCCGCATCTCGCCCGGGACCGCGTTCACCATCGTGTCCACCGCGGCTCTGCTCGGCACCGGGTTCTCCACCAAGACCCAAGTGCCGTGCACCAGCACGGCCAACGTGGGTGGCCAGCTGTTCAGCGAGCAGCAGCTCTCCTCGTCCCTCGGGCCCAGCCCCACCTTCGCCACCGACTTCGCCCAGGGCTGCAGCACCGCGTTCGCGGGGCTGTCCCGGCGGCTGACCAACTCCGCCCTGCGCCCGGTGGTCGAGGGCTTCGGCGTGGGCGCGAAGTGGCAGCTGCCGCTGCCGGCGTTCTCCGGCAACGTCCCCAACGCCACCACCGACGGCCAGCTGGCCGCGGAGACGATCGGCCAGCGCGTCCAGGTCAGCCCGCTGGGCATGGCCCTGGTCGCGGCGGCCGTGGACAACGGCACCTACCGCGCGCCGGTGCTGGTCACCAACCCGGCCGCCGTCCCGGCCGTCGTCCCGGCCGCTCCGGCCCAGTCCGCGCTGCCGGCCAGCACGCTGGCTTCGCTCCGCAGCCTGATGCGCACCGCGGTGACCTCCGGCTCGGCCCGGAGCGCCAACGTGTCCGGCACCGCCGTCTACGGCCAGACCGCCTTGATCCAGTCGGGTAGCGGTCAGCACAGCCAGTGGCAGAGCTGGTTCGTCGGCTACCGGGGGGACATGGCGTTCACGATCCTGATCGCCAACAGTTCCCCCGACATATCCGCCTCGGTCCTGGCCAGCCAGTTCCTCAACGAGCTCCAGAGCCACTGACCGCCCCGCTCTCTCACCCCGAGATCCCTTTGTTATAAAAAACGAGCCACCCAGTGCAACCAAATGACTACTTTCCGACGTCTTACCTGGTGACTGGGATCGCTCGGGGGTTGCGGCCCCAGTCAGCGTGAGAGAGCCGGGCCTCTTCTCGGGGGAGGCCCGGACATCCGGACCGGCTCCGACCCTGCCGGTCGACCCCCGCGGGCGAGATCGGCCACCGCCGCCGCCCGCGGGGGTCTCCCGTCCGGGAGAATGACCCCTGGACACCCTCGCGGCAAGTCCACCCCCCGTAGGCGATGGCGCATTGCCCACACCGGGGTGTGGGCAATGCGCCATTCTCCACACCCCCGGACCCGGTGGGGGCTGCGGGAATCGTGGTTGGCCGTTTGGTGTTAGAGGTGTACGGTCGGGCAGAGCAGGGCATCGCGTGCGACGTCCGGCTGATAATTCAATAGGGGGTGAACGGTTTCGACTTCGATGGATGATCCAGGTGAAGCGGGCCGAGGGTTGCGGTCGTGACCTCGTAAATCACTGCGATCGCAAACGAATAAGTGCCAATAAAACGCGCACTAGTGTCGCTCTCGCCGCCTGAGGCGAGTTAGACACTTGTCAGCCCGGGGTTGCTCTCGACCCGGTGTCTGGCATCAGCTAGAGGGCTTACCTGCCAGCTCGGTCACGGGACTGGTGCGGGACATCTAACAGTGGCTGGGCCCGTCAGCATCTTGCCTGCGTGAATGCTGGGGCCGAGAAAATCGAAGCAGTGCTGCGCCCGGAGAAGCCCTGGTGATGTGTTGAAGGACGCGGGTTCGATTCCCGCCACCTCCACCGATGACGAAGTGCCCGTGCCGCCCAGCGGCCGGGCACTTCGTCATGTCTCGGCGACCCAAGGAGAGAGCCATGGCCGGCGACCCCGCCTCGCGTGACGTTTTCGTCCCGCACGGATTTCCCGAGCAGCAGGTCGACCTCGGTGAGGTCACCATGAACTACGCCGAGGCCGGGTCGCCCGACCTCCCGGCGCTGCTGCTGATCCCCGAGCAGACCGGGTCGTGGTGGGGTTACGAGGAGGCGATGCGCCTCCTGTCGGCCGACTTCCACGTGTTCGCGGTGGACCTGCGCGGCCAGGGGCGCACCAGCTGGACGCCCAAGCGGTACAGCCTCGACAACTTCGGCAACGACCTGGTTCGCTTCATCGCCTTGGTCGTGCAGCGCCCGGTCATCGCGGCCGGTAACTCTTCCGGCGGCCTCCTGGCCGCCTGGCTGTCGGCGTTCGCCATGCCCGGGCAGATCCGGGCCGCACTGTGCGAGGACGCGCCGTTCTTCGCCTCGGAGCTCGTCCCGGCTTACGGGCACCCCATCCGCCAGGCGGCGGGCGTGATGTTCGAGCTGTACCGCAACTACCTCGGCGACCAGTGGAGCGTGGGGGACTGGGCCGGGCTGGTCGCGGCGGTGCGGACGTCGCCGTCGAAGATGCTGCAGCTCTTCCCGCTCGGCGACGAGCCCTCGCAGAATCTCAAGGAGTACGACCCGGAGTGGGCCCGGGTGTTCTACGAGGGGACCGTCGCCCTCAATTGCCCGCACGACCGGATGCTCCCGCAGGTCAAGACGCCCGTGCTGATGACCCACCACGGGCGGATGGTCGACCCGGAGACCGGCGACCTGCTGGGCGCCCTGTCTGACTTCCAGGCTGAGCGAGCGCGGAGCCTGATGGAGTCGGCCGGGGTGAAGGTCGACTACGTGTCGGCACCGGACGCGCTGCACATGATGCATCAGTTCGACCCGCCCCGCTACGCCAAGATCCTCACCGAGTGGGCCGCCACGCTCCCGGCCGGGGACTAGGCCGGGGCCGCCTGCCGGCCCCGGAGCGCGACCGCGTGCTCCGGTTGGTCGGTCACGACCATAGCCACCCGCGGGTCGCCCAGGAACCGGGCCAGCCGCCGGTCGTCGTTCACCGTCCAGACCATGATCCGCAGGCCCGCGGCCACGCAGCGGTCCAGCACCTCGGGCCTTGTGTAGCGGTAGCTCATGGCCACCCAGCTGGCCCCGCTGGCCTGCACCGCGGCCAGCGGGAACGACAGCGGCCACCGTAGCCGCCGCAGGTCCCGCGTGATCGAGGCCGGGCCGAACCCGACCGACAGGCCCACCGGTACCGCGGGAAACTCGGCTCCGATCGCCGCCACCGATCCTGGATCGGCGGTCGTGACCACGAAGCCGTCCGGCCCGAACGACGACCGGGCCAGCTCGACGACCTCCCGCTCGAACCCGGTCCCCTTGAGGTCGACGTGGCCGCGCACGCCGCCAGCCGCCAGTACCTCCATGACCTCGCGCGCGGCCAGCACCGGCTCCCCGTCCGGGCCGCCGCGGCTGTCCCGGCCGTCCGCGGAGTGCTGAGCCACCAGCGTCCCGTCGCCGGCCCGGCGGACGTCGAACTCGGCGTACTCGGCCCCGGACGACACCACGGCCTGGTACGCGGACAGCGACCCGGGCCGGGCCCGTTCCGCCCCACCCGAGTGCGCCGAGATCATCACCGCAGGAATCACCGTGGAATCACCGTAAGGGCCGCGCTCACGCCGGGATCGGCCGGGACAGGTCGTCCTCCGCCACCACCTGGTAGACGGCGTTCAGGGTGGGCTCGCCGACCAGGTGCTTGATGCGCTCGTGACGGCGCTCCTCGACCGGGGCGATGCGTGCCATCCACATCGGGATCTCCTCGGGGTCGGCGTCTTCGATGATCGCGATGGTGAACAGGTCCCGCGGGTCCTCCAGGTTGAGCCCGGACAGCACGCGGCGGCGCGGATCGCCGTCGATGATCTCGCCGCGCTGCTGGACGGCATGGTCGAGCGGGTCCTGGAGCAGGCCGCGGGCGACCTGGCGCTGGAGCTGGACCCAGACCCGAACCAGAGCCAGCCGTGGCCGGAGGCGGTCCGCACGGTCGCCACCCGGTTCCGTGACGTGCTACTGGCCCACCCAGGAGTGCTCGGGGCGGTGGCCACGCGGCCGGTGAACTCACCCGGCGCGGTCCGCATCCTGGAGGCCGGGCTGGCCGTCATGACCAGCCAGGGCGTGCCCCTGGCCCTGGCCATGGACACGCTCAACAGCGTGATGATGTTCGTGGTCGGGCACACCCTGGCCGAGGCCGGCCAGACCCCGGGTCACGAGGGCACCGAGCCCGGGCCGCCGGCTCCAGACCCGGCGGCGTACCCGAACTTTGCCGAGGCCGTGCGGACCGGAGCCGGCCTGGACTTCGCCGTCCGGTTCCACCGCACCCTGGACATCCTGATCGACGGCCACGCCGCGGCCGCCCGTCAGCTCCCGGCCGCCCGCTAGCTCCCGGCCGCCCGTCAGCTCCCGGCCGGCCGGGAGCGCCCCCGCGCGGCCCCGCCGCGGTCTAGCTAGCTCCCGTTCAGGCCGGGCGCGATCTCGCCCCGGCCCGCCTGCTGCAGGTCGGCGGGCAGCTCGTAGCCGGCCCGGAGCGCGGCGACCTGGAGCTCAGTCCGCCACTCGATGATGGCGAGCCGCTGCTGATCCTGGGTGTTGGGCAGGTTGGCGAACGTCCCGTCCCCCAGATCCGAGGCCAGCGTGGCCAGGTAGCTGTCCTCCAGCACGTACGTGTGCGCGTACGGCGCGTTGATCCGGGCCAGTGCGGGATTGGCCGGTGTGATCGTGGCCATCTCGACCGCCAGCGCGGCGAACTCCTGCTCCATCGCCCCCATGCGCTGGGCCGCGACCGCCGGGGTGATCCGGTGGTCCCGGTAGGCGTCCAGGATCGGATCGGCCTCATCGAGCAGGCGGTTGACCGGCAGCCGGACCGCCTCCACCGCGGCCACGTACCCGCGGAGCTGACCGGCACTGATCGCGGAGCCGGCGGGCCCGCGGCCGGCCCGCGCCCCGCCGGACCGCTCCCGCACCCGGTGATCAGGACAGTGGCCGTGCCCGCGGCACAAAAGACAGCAAAAAGACGGAGCACGATCATTGATACGGTGCTGGCCGCACAGGAGATTGGGCGCCGGTCGTTACCGTTTCTTCGTACATTAGTGACAAAACGGTGACACCCGACTAATAGGGCGCAGAATTGTGACCGTCGATCCGAGGACCGAATTTCTGCCCTAAGACCCATAAATGCGCAGGTCAGTGGCTCTTGACCCACATTGGCGGGCCGGAAAGTCGGAAAGATCATAAAGACATGTGCGCCGAGATGCCTGCAGGCGCGCCCGGCTCGTGGTTACCATGACTCGTCGGTAAGCGACATTACACACAGCGTGTGCGTCATGACTTTTGGTTCACCTGTCGCACCATGTGAGGAATGGCTGAGGATGAGTGAATTGATCGATCTTACGTCTCGTCTGCTCGACGACGGTTTTGTGATCTGCACCGAGAAGACCGGCGAGCAGTTCACCGTGCTGCTGCGCCGCACCCGCGCGGACGGACGCCGCGTGTTCTGCGGGACCGGGGACAACTTCCCGACGGCCCTGGCGCTCGCGGCCGAAGACGCCGCCGTCACCACCGCCGCCTGACGTTCCCCTAGCCGCCGAGGCGGGCAATGACGCCCGCCTCAGCCCGGACGCTCGCCTCAGCTCGCTCCCCGCCTCAGCCGCTCCCCGCGACCGGCCGTCCCCGCGACCAGCCGCTCGCTCAAGAAGCAGAGGCAGGCGCGGGACCCGGGGTCACGATGCCGTACTCGTGGATCTTCCGGTAGATCGTGGCCCGCGACATGCCGAGCGCCTCGGCCGCCTTCACCTTGTTACCGTCGCAGTCGAGCAGGCTCTGCACGATCGCGTCGCGTTCCATGGACTCCAGCGGGCTGAGCAGCCGGCGGCTCACCGTCCAGCATTCCGGCGGCAGGTCGCTGGGCTGGATCAAGCCCGCCCGGCGGCGCTGGACGACCTTGCGCAGCACCTGCCACAGCTGGCCGGCGTTACCGGGCCAGCTGGACCGCATGAGCAGCTGCATGGCCTCGGGGGAGCAGACCACCCGGCCGTGCTGGCTCAGCCGGGCCAGGAAGAACGGCGCCAGCTCTTGCAGGTCCTCGATGTGATGCCGGAGCGGCGGCAGTTCCACCGTGGCCGGGAAGAACCGCAGCAGCTTGGTCAGGTCGGCCCGTGCGTCCTTGCGGTTCAGCGTGACGACCACCCGCAAGATGCGGTGCCGGCGGGCGGCGCGGGCTTCCTGCAACGCGCTGGACAGCGCGTGCACCTGCTTGGTGTTCAGCGCGTCGACATGCCGGATGACCAGCACGCCCTCACCGTCCAGCAGCTCGCTGCGCGCGGTGACCAGCCAGTCCGCGCCGGTCGCGGAGGCGGCGTCGATGACGTGGAACCGGCCCGCCGGGTTGCGCCGCTGGTGCACGGCCCGGGCCAGGGCCATCTTGCCCACCCCGGCCTCGCCCTCCAGGGTCAGCCACTCGGCCGATTCGTAGGCGGTCTCGACCTCCCGGCACGCCCGGGTCCACAGCACGCCGGTCCCGACCAGGCCGGGCAGGAACATCGTGGCCTTGGCCCCCTGTTTGCCCGGGCTGCTGGCCGCGGGGCGGGGCGTGCTCTCGAGCAGCTTCACGTGCACGATGCCGTCGCTGAACGGGGTGTCGGTGTCCACCGGGCGGCAGTACATCCGGGCTCGCAGGCCGGTCGGCAGCTCGGCCGTCACCGCGCCGGAGTGCCGCCGGGCCAGGACCTCGGCGGACTGGCCGATCAGCGCGGCCTGGTCGGCCGGGTCCAGGATGCGGCGGGCGTAGTCGTTCATCATGACCACGTCGTTGCCGATGGCCAGCACGATCCCGCCGGTGCGCCGGCACGCCCGCACGTACTCCTCGAGCAGGTTGAACTCCCGGCCGCTGGTGCCGCTCAGCAGCGACTGGGTGATCTGCTCGGCGGTGTTCTTGACCAGCGCGACCAGCAGCGGGTCGGCGTTCTTGCGCCAGCAGGTCAGGTCGATGACCCCGACCGTCTTGCCGGTGATGGGGTGGTGGATCGGTACCCCGGCGCAGGCCAGGCCCTCCAGGTGCTCGGCGTAGTGCTCGTGGCCGAACACGTGCGTGGGCCGGCCCGCCTCCAGGGCGGTCCCGATGCCGTTCGTGCCCACCAGGTCCTCGGAGTAGTTGAACCCGGGGGCCAGCATGACTCCGTCCAGATGGCGTTCCAGGTCGTGGTCGGCGGTCAGCCGGGACAGCACGAGGCCGTTGGAGTCGGTCAGGATGATGCTGATCGGCTGCCCGTCGAGCTGCTCGTGCAGCTGCCGGAGCACCGGCTCGGCGCTGCGGGCCAGCGCGGTCTCCGGGTCAGGGTCGCGGGTGTATCGCAGGTCGATACGATCCGCCGCCACGGACCAGTCGCGGGACCGGCGCCAGGACGTCAAAATTGGCTCTCGTACTTCCTTCGGCCCGACCGGCTCTGAGGCCAGGAAACGTTCCCGGGCCTTCGCCAGCCGAGCACTGCCGCTCATTGCCTGCAGCGGCACTGCTGCCTGCACCATGGTGCCTCCTGAACCGTGCGGACGGATGTCTCAGGCTGGAGGCTCAGCCTGCGGGGAGTGAGCATCCGTTCACGTGGCTGTTACCAAGCTAAACGAAACGTTAAACGTCCCTCCCCCACGTGCTGTCTCATGTTGAGACCGCCGAGGTAGCAGGGCCGGCGTTGGGTCGGACCTGTTGCGCCCGTCGCGTTCGAGGCGGAGGATCTCCTCACCGCCACCTCGGTATGCCCCACCGGGTATGTACCCCCATCGGGCCCTCCAACTCAGATCACGTCGCTACGTCGATCATGCGCCAGGAGGTGGCTGTGGAACCAGTGCAATCTCAGTCCGAGACCGTCGATGACCAAAATGACCAGACTGTCGACGAGACGTTCAACCAGTGGAGCATCGTCAACCTGGTCTTCGAGCATCTAACGGACCAGGGGCTGCACCCCACGCTGGGTCAGGGTGGCGATCCGGGTGCCCCCGCGGCCGAGTTGCTGCGATGCCTGGGCATCGCGCCCGCTCCGGAGGGTAACCGGCACGTGGCCGAGACGGTCCAGGACCGGCTCGCGGAATTGCGCAGCGCGGTCTTTCCGGACAACTGACCCCAAAGCGACGGCCGGGTCAAGTCAAGTTTTCCCAGGTCAAGGGCAGTGTCTCATTTCGAGAGCTCAGCCGGTTGACGAAGGAGGTGTGATCCAGGGCACGACGACTTTTCGTAATGGGCGGGTGAACCACGTCCGTCCATGGGCTGCGCGGGAGGGCAGCCGGAGCAGCCAAAAGGAAAGGGGTGACGATGAGTCGCCAGAGTGTGGCTAAGGCCCATCAGAAGATCCAGGAGCTTTCCTGGGAACCGCAGTACCACGAGCCTGTCTCGCAGTACGGCACCGACTACACGTTCCGTAAGGCGCAGAAGAAGGACCCGCTGAAGCAGGTCCTGCGGTCCTACTTCCCCATGCAGGAAGAGAAGGACCACCGCGTCTACGGTGCCCAGGATGGCGCCATCCGCGGCAACATGTTCCGTCAGGTCCAGGAGCGCTGGCTGGAATGGCAGAAGCTGTTCCTGTCGATCATTCCGCTACCGGAGATCTCGGCCGCCCGGGCCATGCCGTTGCTGTTCCGCACGGTGCCCAACCCCGAGCTCCACAATGGCCAGGCGATCCAGATGATCGACGAGGTTCGGCACTCGACGATCCAGCAGAACCTCAAGCGCCTGTACATGAACAACTACATCGACCCGGCCGGCTTCAACAACAGCCTCCGCAACTTCCAGAGTGACTACTGCGGGACGATCGGCCGGCAGTTCGCCGAGGGCTTCATCACCGGTGACGCCATCACCGCGGCGAGCATCTACCTGACCATCGTGGCCGAGACGGCGTTCACCAACACGCTGTTCGTGGCCATGCCCGCCGAGGCTGCTGCCAACGGCGACTACCTGCTGCCCACCGTGTTCCACTCGGTGCAGTCGGACGAGTCGCGGCACATCAGCAACGGCTACGCCACCCTGCTGATGGCGCTCTCGGACGAGGGCAACCACCAGCTGCTCGAGCGTGACCTGCGCTACGCCTGGTGGAACAACCACCGTGTGGTGGACGCGGCCATCGGCACGTTCATCGAGTACGGCACCAAGGACCGTCGTAAGGACCGCGAGTCCTACGCCGAGATGTGGCGCCGGTGGATCTACGACGACTACTACCGCAGCTACCTGGTGCCGCTCGAGAAGTACGGCCTGGTGATCCCGCACGACCTCATTGAGGAAGCCTGGAACCAGATCTGGAACAAGGGCTACGTGCACGAAGTCGCGCAGTTCTTCGCCACCGGCTGGCTCGCCAACTACTGGCGGATCGACCCGATGACGGACGAAGACTTCGAGTGGTTCGAGTACAAGTACCCAGGCTGGTACGACAAGTACGGCAAGTGGTGGGAGAACTACAACCGCCTGTCCACGCCGAACGGCCACCACCCGATCGTGGCCGAGGACGTCGACTACGTGTACCCGCACCGGTGCTGGACCTGCATGGTCCCGTGCCTGGTCCGGGAGGACATGGTCATGGACGAGGTGGACGGGCAGTGGCGGACCTACTGCTCGGAGCCGTGCCACTGGACCGACGCCACCGCGTTCCGGCCCACCTACCAGGGTCGCGAGACCCCGAACATGGGCCAGCTCATCGGCAAGCGCGAGTGGGAGACCCTCTACCACGGCTGGAACTGGGCCGATGTGGTGAGCGACATGGGCTTTGTCCGCGACGACGGCAAGACCATGACCGCCCAGCCGCACCTGGACCTGGACCCGAAGAAGATGTGGACGCTGGACCACCTGCGCCGCATGCCTCCGGTTCTCAGCCCGAACGTGCTGCTCAACGAGTGGACGCCCGAGCAGCGCGACGCATTCGTGACCGACTACAACAAGCAGGGCCCGGCCGGTCGGCCGGCTCCGACGGACGCCTGACGCTTGCTGTCTGACGCTCGCCTGAGTTAAACCCTGAAGCCGTCCCAGCGGGAGGGCCGGAGGGACGCCTTCGTCCCTCCCGCTGGCACGCGGCACAGCCTTAGTCGTGAGGTGGCCATGGCCGACAAACATTTGGTGCGTTTCGAGCCCGTCGGGATCGAGATCGAGATCGACGAGGAGCAGAACGTTCTGCGCGGCGCAGCCGAGCAGGGCATCATGCTCATGCACGGGTGCAAGGAAGGCCAATGCGCCGCCTGCAAGTCGTTCGTCCTCGAGGGTGAGGACATCGAGCACGACCGGTACTCGACGTTCGCGCTCCCGGACTACGAGAAGGATGAGGGTTACACCCTCCTCTGCCGGGCGCACGTGTACGAGGACGTCACGATCGAGCTCCTGAACTACGACGAGGAGATGATCCGTTCCGGCCTGCCGATCCAGCAGGGCGTGGCGGAGGTGGTGGCCAACGATCCGGTCACCCACGACATGCGGCACCTCGTCCTGAAGCTGATCGAGCCGGCCGAGATCAAGTTTTTCCCGGGCCAGTACATGGACCTCACGATCCCCGACACCGAAACCGTGCGGTCGTTCTCCATGGCCAACACCACCAGCCGCGACGGCGGTCATGCTCGAGTTCGTCATCAAGGTCTATCCCGACGGCCAGTTCTCGCACTTTCTCGACAAGAAGGTGCAGGTCGGCGACCGGCTGGACCTGTCCGGGCCGTTCGGCGTCTTCACGCTCCGCGAAGGCGACAACGACCTGGTGCTCGTGGGCGGCGGCGCCGGCATGGCGCCGATCCTGTCCCTGCTCCGGTCCATGGCCGAACGTGGCCTGGACCGCAAGGCCACGTTCTTCTACGGCGCGCGGGCCAAAAAGGACCTGTGCTTCGAAGAAGAGCTCCGTGACCTGGAGCAGCGGCTGCCCCGCTTCACCTATGTCCCTGCCCTGTCCGAGCCGTCCGATGAGGACGACTGGGACGGCGAGACCGGCCTGATCACCGACGTTGTCAAGCAGCACGTCGAGAATCTGTCCGGTGCTCACGCCTACGTGTGCGGGCCACCGCCGATGGTGGAGGCCGCCGTGCCGCTGCTCGCGCAGCTGGGCGTGGAGGAAAAGCGCGTCTACTACGACAAGTTCACCACCACCGGCGAACCCGGGCAGTAATCCCGACCAGCGTTACGGGAAATGCCCGAGCAATGAAGCAAGGTAACCCGGAGCCCGAGCTGCGTTCTGAGCCAGACAGAGCGCCTCTTCCGGTAGCGAAATGAGCTGGATCGACGAAAGAAGGTCTCATGACTACTCCGCAAGAGCGCAGCGTACCCAAGCCGGTATTCACCGACGCCGAGGCCGGGGCCAAGGTCTTCCCCGACTCCGACGCCCGGCAGTACAACTACTTCAAGTCGGCCAAGCGCAAGCAGTCCCACTACGAGGACGTGACGGTCGAGGTCCAGCCGGACCCCCGGCACTACCTTTCCCAGGGCTGGCTGTACGGGTTCTCCGACGGCCGCGGCGGTTACCCGCTGGACTGGACCGCCTTGAAGGCCTGGGGTTCGGATCGTCCCGAGCCCGAGCGTTTCCCCGGTTCCGGCGGTAAGGGTTACGACTGGCCGGCCCTGGGCTGGCATGAGTTCCGCGACCCGAACGAGGAGTGGGAGCTCACGTTCTACCGCTACAACTCCAACGTGGTGCGGCAGGTCAACCAGAACATCGACAATGCCCGGCAGTCCAAGGCGTTCGAGCAGTGGAACCGCAACTGGGTGAAGTTCGTCGAGCGCAACGTGGGCGCCTGGATGCACGTCGACCACGGCCTGGGCCTGTACCTCTACGCCAACGCCAACCGGCGGGCGCCGACCAACATGCACAACAACGCGATCTCGGTGAACAGCATGCACCGGATCCGGTCGGCCCAGGACCTGGCGCTGTACAACCTGACCCTGACCGAGGAGATCGAGGGCTTCGACGGGTCCGCGCACCTGGACGCCTGGAACAACGACCCGGTGTGGCAGGGCGTCCGCGAGACGGCCGAGCAGCTGACCGCGGTCGACGACTGGTGCGAGGCGATCTTCGCATCTAACGTGGTGTTCGAGCCGCTCGTGGGTGAGCTGTTCCGCAGCCAGTTGGTGCAGCACGCCGCGCCGCGCAACGGCGACTTCGTGACGCCCACGATCGTGGGTGTGGCCGAGTACGACTTCGCCGAGCGCGACCTGCGCTACACGCGGGCCATGTTCGAGCTGCTCACCAACGACAAGGAATTCGCCGACCACAACAAGCAGATCCTCAACCAGTGGGTGGGCACCTGGACGGCGCGGTCCATCGCCGCGGCCCGGGCCCTGCAGCCGATCTGGTCGCAGCCCGACTCCAAGCCCCCGCGCTTCGAGGACGGTCTGGACGCGGTCAAGAACCGCTTTGCCGCACTCCTCTCCGAACTGCACCTCGACGTACCGAAGGAGCTTGGCCAGTGACCACGTTCAAGACCAGCGAGAGCCCGTTCAAGTCCGACAACACCGCGTCCAACCAGTGCGGTGTCACGCTGATGAACAACCAGGTCGGCGCGGTCGTGGCCCGGGTCATGGGGACCCACGACAACGTGACGGTGCGGCACCTGCCGTCGATGATCCGGGTCGACGCGATCGGCCGGATGGACTTCGTCTACGACGAGATCTCCGAGGCGGCCGGCGAGGAGGAGGGCTGGTTCGACTCGGCCGAGTTCGAGGAGAACATGTCGACCCACTACGGCCGGATGATCCACGAGGACGACCGGACCATCATGTTCGCCAACCCCGAGGAAGCGGCCGAGTACATCGGCTTCGACCTTAAAGACCTCACCGTGCGCAGCTAAAGCCTGTTCACCCGCAAGGAGACGCAATGGTTTACCAAAAGGACGGCGAGAAGTACTTCATCGTCGACAGTCACATGCACTATTGGGACGCGTCGCCCGCCAACTGGGTGAAGGGCGCCGAACAGTACGCCAAGGGCTGGATCGAGTGTTTCCACGCCTACCAGTCGCTCGGCCCGGCCGAGACCCACTGGACGCTCGAGCACTTCCAGAAGTACTCCGAGGACGACCTGATGAAGGACGTCTTCGAGGACGGGTACGTGGACGTGGCGGTCTTCCAGCCGACGTACCTCAAGGAGTGGTACTCCGAGGGCTTCAACACCACCGAGCGCAACGCGACGATGGGGGAGAAGCACCCGGGCAAGTTCATCTACAACACCCGGTTCGACCCCCGCGACGGTGACGAGGGCCTGAAGACGTTCCGGGCCAACGTCGAGCGCTACGGGTCCAAGGGCGTCAAGCTCTACACCGCGGAGTGGAACAACGGCTCCCGCGGCTACAAGCTGTCTGACGCGGCCTCTTACCGCTACCTGGAGGCCGCCCAGGAGCTCGGCATCAAGAACGTCCACGTGCACAAGGGCCCGACGATCTGGCCGCTGGACAAGGACGCGTTCGACGTCTCCGACATCGACCACTGCGCGACCGACTTCCCGGACCTGAACTTCATCGTCGAGCACGTGGGCCTGCCGCGGATCGAGGACTTCTGCTTCATGGCGACGCAGGAGCCCAACGTCTACGCCGGTCTGTCCGTGGTCATCGGCGGTCTGATGCACGCCCGGCCCAAGTTCTTCGCCAAGGTCATGGGCGAACTGCTGTTCTGGGTCGGCGAGGACAAGATGACCTTCGGCAGCGACTACGGCATCTGGGAGCCCAAGTGGCAGATCGAGGGCTTCGTCGACTGGGACTACCCAGGCGAGGAGTTCTCGGACTACCCGCGGCTCGGCATCGAAGGCAAGAAGAAGATTCTCGGCCTGAACGCGGCCAAGCTCTACGGCATCGACGTTCCGGCTGAGTACCAGCTGAAGGACAACACTGGCGGCCAGCCTGCCGAGCAGGATGACGCCAAGCTGGTCGACGAGGGCAGCCCGGTCGCGGGGGCATGACCGCTTCGATCACCGACACCGGCGCCTGCCCGGGGGCACACGCCTCCGGGCCGGCGGCCCGTGCCGGGCTACTGGACGCGCTCGCGACCGTGCGGGACCCGGAGCTGGACGAGCCGATCACGTCGCTGGGCTTCGTGACGGCGGCCGTGATGTCGGCGGCCGGTGACGTGCAGGTCCGGCTGCGGCTGCCGACCTACTTCTGCGCGCCCAACTTTGCTTACCTGATGGTGGCCGACGCCTACGACGCGGTGGTCGGCCTGCCGGGGGTCCGGAACGCGGAAGTGGTGCTCGAGGACCACTTCGCCTCGGACGTGATCAACGGCGGGGTGGCCGCTCAGGCCGGCTTCGCCCAGTCGTTCGACGGCGAGGCGGTCGGCGAGCTGCACGACCTGCGCGCGGACTTCCTGCGCAAGGCGGTCATGGCCGGCACCGACCAGGTGTGCCGTCCGCTGCTGGCCGCCGGGCTGCCCGCGACCGAACTGCCCCGGCTCACCCTGGGTGACCTGTCGCCGTCCCGGCCGCTGGACCGGCTCCGGCAGCGCCGCGCCGACCTGGGCCTGCCGGCCGGGGACGACGCGCTGGTGCTGATCGACCCGAAGACCGGCGACCCGATCGACGCGGCCGCGACCGACCTGCACCTGCGCAAGGCCCGGCTGACCCGGATCAGCATCGAGTCCAACGGCAGCATCTGCCGCGGCATGCTCCAGTACCGCTACGACAACACCCCAGGCCAGGGTGAGGGCCCAGTCGAGGGCACAGCTGAGGAGGACCAATGAAGGCCGTCCGCTTGCACGCGTTCAACCAGCAGCCGCAGATCGACGAGGTACCCGAGCCTAAGATCACCGGTCCGCTGGACGTCATCGTCAAGGTCGGCGGGGCCGGAGTCTGCCGGACCGACCTGCACATCATCCTGGGCCAGTGGGACGCGGCCATGGGCACGCCGCTGCCGTACACCCTGGGCCACGAGAACGCCGGCTGGGTCTCCGAGATCGGCTCGGCCGTCACCAACGTGGCCGTCGGCGACACCGTGATCCTGCACCCCACGCCCACCTGCGGGCTGTGCCACGCCTGCCGGGCCGGCGACGACATGCACTGCATCAACAGCACCTTCCCCGGCCTGTCCACCGACGGCGGCATGGCCGAGTACCTGCTGACCTCGGCCCGGGCCTGCATCAAGCTGGCCCCGGAGACCAAGCCCGAGGACGTGGCCGCGCTGGCCGACGCCGGCATCACCGCCTACCACGCGGTCCGCAAGGCGCTGCCGCTGCTGTACCCCGGCACGACCTGCGTGGTCATCGGGGCCGGCGGCCTGGGCCACATCGGCGTCCAGTCCCTGGCCGCGCTGACCGCGACCCGGATCGTGGTCGTGGACCGCAACCCGGACGCGCTCAAGCTGGCCGAACAGCTCGGCGCGCACGAGACCATCGTGGCCGACGGTAACCAGGTCGACGCGGTCAAGGACCTGACCGGCGGCAACGGGGCCGAAGTGGTGCTGGACTTCGTGGCCGAAGAGGGCGCCGAGATGGACGGCTGGAACATGACCGCCCCGGCCGGCTCCTACTTCGTCATCGGCTACGGCGGCACGCTGCACATCCCGACGCTGGACATCATCTCCACCGAGCGCAACATCATCGGCAACATCGTCGGGACCTACAACGAGCTGGCCGAGCTGATGGCCCTGGCCCAGGCGGGAAAGGTCACGCTGCACACCAAGACCTACCCGCTGGACGCCGCGGTCGACGCACTCAACGACCTCGATGCGGGGCGTGTCCGCGGCCGGGCCATTCTCGTCCCGTAACCCCGACCGCGCATCACCGTCTCGCCGCATACGCACGTAAGTCCCAGGAGGACCAATGGCCAAGGAACTGCGTTTCAGTGAGGAAGCACGGAGCCTGTTGCTGGCTGGCGTCGACCAGCTTGCCGAAGCCGTGAAGTCAACCCTCGGCCCCAAGGGCCGCAACGTCATCCTGGAAAAAATCACCGGGACCCCGGTGGTCACCAACGACGGTGTGACCATCGCCCGGGAGATCCACCTGAAGAACCAGTTCGAGAACATGGGCGCTCAGCTGGTCAAGGAAGCGGCGATCAAGACCAACGACATCGTCGGTGACGGCACCACCACGGCGACCGTGATCGCCCAGGCCATCGTGCACGAGGGCATGAAGGCCATCGCCGGCGGCGGCAACCCGGTCCTGGTCAAGCGGGGCATCGACCTGGCCGTGGGCCACCTGGTCGAGTACCTGCGCGGGGTCGCGCACCCGGTGGAGACCGAGGAGGACTACACCCGGGTGGCGGCGATCTCGGCCAACGACGACGACGTGGTCGGCCGGGTCATCGCCAAGGCGCTCTATACCGTGGGCGACAACGGCATCGTCACGGTCGAGGAGTCGCCCGTGCCGGGGATGGGCGTCAGCTTCGTCGAGGGCTTCGAGTTCGACAACGGCTACCTCAGCCCGTACATGGTCACCAACCCGGCCGCCCTGGAAGCCATCGTCGACGATCCCTACATCCTGCTCAGCAGCGAGAAGATCACCAAGGTCCAGGAGCTGATGCCGCTGCTGGACAAGGTCATGCGGGGCGACCGGCGACCGCTGATCATCATCGCCGAGAACGTCGAGGGCTCGGCCCTGTCGATGCTGGTGCACAACCACGTCAACGGTGCCTTCCAGTCCGTGGCCGTGCGGGCCCCCGGCTTCGGTGACCGCCGGCTGCGCAAGCTGGAGGACATCGCCGCGCTGACCGGCGGTGAGGTGCTCAGCCGGCACGCCGGGTTCACGCTGGAGACGATGACCGTGGCCCAGCTGGGCCGGGCGGCCCAGGTCCGGGTGAACGCGGACAACACGGCGATCATCGGCGGGGCCGGTTCCCGGGAGGCGGTCGAGTTCCGGCTGACCCAGATGCGCTCGGAGATCGAGCGGGCCCAGTTCGGCATCGACGAGGACGTGCTCAACGAGCGCATCGGCGCACTGTCCGGCAAGGTCGCGGTGATCACCGTGGGTGCCCCCACCAACGCCGAGCTGAAGGAGCTGCAGCACCGGGTCGAGGACGCACTGTCCGCGACCCGGGCCGCCATGGCCGAGGGCATCGTGGCCGGTGGCGGCGCGGCCCTGCTGCACGCCGAGAGCGCGCTGGACGACCTGGACGTCAAGGGTGACTACGCGATCGGCGTGGACATCGTGCGGCACTCGCTCACCGAGCCCGCCTACCTGATCGCGGCCAACGCCGGCTACAACGGCACCGAGGTCGTGGCCAAGGTCAAGGAGCTCGGGGTGGACGAGGGTTTTGACGCCCTGGACGGCCGCTATGGCAACATGGTTGACATGGGAATCATCGATCCGCTGCGCGTGGCCCGGTCGGCCCTGCAGAACGGCGCTTCGGTGGCTGGGCTGCTGCTCACGACCAACACACTGGTCGCCGAGGAGCAGACCCCGTGGGGCGGCAGTGCCGCGCTGATGACCGAGTACGGGCCGCTGGACGAGGGGCTGAACCAGCCGTCGCCGGACTCCAGCACGCCGCAGTCGCTCGGTCTCGGCCCGTCGGTCGGTTAGGCCGGACAGGCTCACTTGGTCCCGCTGACCAGCGACTCCGCCCACCCGCCGACCGGGGCCGCCGAACCGTCAGCCGAGCCGTCAGCTGAGCTGTCCACGGAGCCATCAGCCGAGCTGTCCACCGAGTACGCGGAGCGGAGCGGGCTTGTCCTGCTCCGCTCGCGCGGCCGGTTCCGGGGCGTGTTTGCCCTGCTCGGGCCCGCGTTCGTGGCCGCCGTGGCCTACGTCGACCCCGGCAACTTCGCCACCAACGTGTCGGCCGGGGCCCAGTTCGGCTACAGCCTGGCCTGGGTTGTGCTGGTGGCCAACCTGATGGCCATGCTGGTGCAGTACCTGTCGGCCAAGGTCGGCGTGGCCACCGGCCGTGACCTGCCCGAACTGTGCCGGGAGCTGTTCCCGCGCACGGTCACGCGGCTGCTGTGGGGTCAGGCCGAGCTGATCGCCATCGCCACCGACCTGGCCGAGTTCGTCGGCGCCGCGATCGGCCTGAACCTGCTGTTCCACGTGCCGCCGCTGGTGGCGGGGCTGATGACCGCCGTGGTCGCGTTCGGCATCCTCGGCCTGCAGCAGCGCGGCTACCGCCGGTTCGAGCTGGCCATCACCGCGCTGCTCGGCATCGTGTCGCTCGGCTTCGCCTACGACCTGGCCCAGGTGCACGCCGACCCGGCCAGCATGGCGGCCGGCCTGGTCCCCACCCTGCACCCGAGCGCCCTGCTGCTGGTCTGCGGCATCATCGGGGCCACGGTCATGCCGCACGCCATCTACCTGCACTCGGCCCTGACCAAGGACCGGGTGACCGTCCGCGGCGACGACGAACGCCGGCAGCTGCTGAAGTTCCAGCGGCTGGACGTGCTGGTCGCCCTGGGCGCGGCCGGCCTGATCAACCTGGCCATGCTGTTCGTGGCGGCCGCGCTGTTCTCCAACACCGGGTTCTCGTCCGCGAACGCGATCGTCTCAGCCCACACCGAGCTGGCGCGCATGGTTGGCGGCGGCGCCGCGCTGGCCTTCGCGGTGGCCCTGCTCGCCTCCGGGCTGTCCTCCTCCAGCGTGGGCACCTACGCCGGCCAGGTCGTCATGCAGGGCTTCATCCGCCGCCGGATCCCGGTGTTCGCCCGCCGGACGCTGACCATGCTGCCCGCCCTGGTCGTGCTGGGACTCAACCTGCCCGCCACCTCGGTCCTGGTCATCTCCCAGGTCGTGCTGTCGTTCGGCATCCCGTTCGCGCTGATCCCGCTGGTGCTGCTGACCCGCCGGGCCGACGTCATGGGCGCGCTGGTCAACCGCCGCCTGACCACGGCCGCGAGCTTCGCGGTGGCCACCGTCATCGTGGGGCTCAACCTGTTCCTGATCGTGGTCACCTTCGCCGGCTGACCCCAGGCTGACCCGTTGCTGGCCCAGTGCTGGCCCCGGGCCAGCCTGGGGGTCAGCCGGTAACCGCGTCAGGACGGTATGAGACATTGTGCGCATGCCTGATCTCACCTCTCCCGGCGACGGCGGCATGCTCCATGGTCATCTGGCTGTACCCGGCGGCCCCGGCACCGTGCCGCCGCGGGAGCGCTGGCCCGGTGTGGTGGTCATCCACGAGGCCCTCGGCCTGACCGAGAGCATCAGGCAGCAGACGGACCGGCTGGCCAGCCGGGGCTACCTGGCCTTCGCGCCCGACCTGTACGGCGGCAAGTCCTGGGTGCGCTGCCTGCGCGGGGCCATCCAGCAACTGCGGGCGAAGTCCGGTCCGGCGTTCACCGCGATCGAAGGGGCCCGCGCCTGGCTGGCCTCCCGGCCCGACTGCTCGGGCACGACCGGCGTGATCGGCTTCTGCATGGGGGGCGGCTTCGCCCTGCTGTGCGCCCCGCGCGACGGCTTCGCCGCGGTCAGCACCAACTACGGCGAGGTCCCGGCCGACGCCGGGGTGTCCCTGGAGGGTGCCTGCCCCGTCGTCGGCAGCTTCGGCGCCCGCGACCCCATGGGCACCAAGCACCCCGAGCGGCTGGAACAGGCTCTGACCAGCCTGGGCGTCCCGCACGACATCAAGGTCTACCCCGGGGCAGGCCACCGCTTCATGCACCAGTCGCCGGCCCCGCTGGCCCCCCTGGCCAACGCGACCCACATGGGCTACCGCGAGAACGCGGCCGAGGACTCCTGGCGCCGGATCTTCGCCTTCTTCGACGAACACCTCCGCCCCTGAGCTAGCCAGAACCCCCGGTCCCACGAGCCCGCCGGGCCCCCCGGGCACGCCCAGTCCCAAACACCACCAGAATCCCCGGCCCCACGAGCCCCGCCGGTTCCCCTGAGCCCCAGTCCCAAAAACACCACCAGGACCCCGGGCCTCCCGGGCACCCCCAGTCCCAAAAACATTTTTATTTAACAGACTCACTTGGGCTGGCGTGACCCGGTCGCCCCGACGTCAGTGGCCCACGTAGCGGGGCCGTTCCTTGCGCACGAACGCGGCCGTGGCCTCGCGGTGGTCCACGGTCTGGCCCAGGGCGGCCTGCAACACCGCCTCTTCTTCCAGCGACTCCTCCAGCCCGTGGCCGGCCGCGAACAGCACTTCCTGCTTGATCGCGCCGTAGGCCGCGGTCGGCCCGGCCGCGAGTCGTCGGACCAGGTCGAGCGCGTTCTCGGCCAGCTCGTCGTCCGGCACGACCGAGGTCAGCAACCCGAGGTCCAGCGCCCGTCCGGCGGGTATCGGCTCGGCCAGCAGCAGCAGTTCGGTGGCCCGGGCCGGCCCCACCAGCCGGGACAGCGTCCACGACACGCCGGTATCCGCACCCAATCCGACCGCGGAAAACGACATGACCAGGGCCGCGCCTTCGGCCGCGAGACGGAAGTCACACGCGAGTGCCAGGCCCGCACCGGCCCCAGCGGCCACACCGTTCACCGCCGCCACCACGGGCTTGGGCATGCTGGTGATCTCCATAACGATCGGGTTGTAATGTTCGCGCACCGTGTTCAGCGCGGGGCGCCCCGACTCCAGCAGCTCGGAGTGCTCAACCAGGTCCTGACCTGCGCAGAAGCCCCGTCCGTTACCGGTGATGAGCACGGCCCTGACTGGCTCGCCGGACGCCCGGCGCAGCGCCGCCAGCAGGCCTTCCTTCATCTCGGTCGTCAGCGCGTTCAGCGCCTTGGGCCGGTTGAGCCGGATCACGGCCACGTCGCCGGCCGTCTCGTAGAGCACGGTGTCGGTCATTCTCGTCCTTCCGGATCTTGATGGCCGGCTGGAGCCGGTCCGCGGCCAACCCGGCGCCGCGCAGCGCCCCAGACGCCTCGCCCGAACGCGATCATTACCATTCTGCGTCCGAACACGGGATAATAGGGCGACTGACAGAGACGGTTGAGACTGGCTGGTTCCGCCGCTGGCGCTGGGACCGCGGGGTGCGAAGGCAAGAAGAGTCCGGCGCGGATCCTAGGGAGAAGGAGTGCAGGATGGCGGCGATGAAGCCGCGGACGGGCGACGGTCCGCTTGAGGTCACCAAAGAGGGACGCGGCATAGTCATGCGCGTGCCCCTCGAAGGCGGTGGCCGACTGGTGGTCGAACTGTCCGCTGACGAGGCGACCAAACTGGGCGAGGCCCTGAAGACGGTCGTCGGCTGACGTTGCCGGTAGATATCGATGTCACCCCGCACCTGGCGGCGGTCGATGACGTCCTGACATCACCCGGTGCCGTCGGCGACGCGACCCTGATCGCGGTCCCGGTGCGGCGTCCGCAGGTCAAGGCGGCCAGCCGCGTTGCGGCCACCGCCGACCCGGACGGCGTCGGCACCGACGGTGCCGACGGTGCCGACCCCAATGGGGCCGACTCAGACGGTGCCGACCCCGATGGCAGCGGTCCGGATGGTGGCGGTCCGGGCGGGGACCCGAGCTGGGCCGACCTCACCGGCACCGGGACGACCGCCCTGGCCGGAGCGCTCGGCCTGAGCGCGGCCGAGGCGCTCACGGCCTACGGTGTCACCGGCAAACCGGGCGAGGTCGTCCGGGTGGCGGCCCGGACCCCGGATGGCGTGTTCCGGCTGGTCCTGCTGGGGGTGGGCGACGGCACCGCCGCGGACCTGCGCCGGGCCGGGGCCGCGCTGGCCCGGCAGGTCGAGGCGGGCGCCACCGCCCTGGCCGCGCTGCCGGACGACGCCGACCCGGATCCGTTCGTCGAGGGCGTCCTGCTGGGCGGGTACCAGTTCTCGCTCCGGGCCCAGGACGACGAGGATCCCGAGGCGGAGCCGCGACCCCGCTCGGTCCGGCTGATGACGCAGGCGGGACCTGCTTCTGGCCGGCGCCCAGTAAAGCGCACTGCCGCGATCGCGGCCGCCGTCGCGCTGGCCCGTGACCTGGTCAACATGCCGTCCGACATCAAGACGCCCGCCTGGCTGGCCGAGCAGGCCACCGCTGCGGCCGCGCGGTCGGGGCTGCGCATCCGGGTCCGGGACGAGACCGAGCTGGCCGCCGAGGGATTCGGCGGGATCCTGGCCGTCGGCGCCGGGTCGGTCCGGCCGCCCCGGCTGATCGAGTTGAGCTACGACCCCGGTGGCGCGCGGGATCACGTGGTGCTGATCGGCAAGGGCATCACGTTCGACAGCGGCGGCCTGTCGCTGAAGCCGAACGAAGCCATGAAGACGATGAAGGGCGACATGGCCGGCGGGGCCGCGGTGATCGGCGCGCTGTCCGCGCTGGCCGCCCTGGAGGCGCCGGTCCGGGTCACCGGCCTGATCGGCGCGGCCGAGAACCTGCCGTCCGGCTCGGCCATGCGCCCGGGCGACGTCATCACCAGCTACGGCGGGCGCACCATCGAGGTGCTGAACACCGACGCCGAGGGCCGCCTGGTCCTGGCCGACCTGCTCGGCTACGCCGCCACCTTGGACCCGGCCACCACCGTCGACCTGGCCACCTTGACCGGCTCGGTCCGGGTCGCGCTCGGCGGCCAGATCGGCGCCCTGTACGCCAGCGACGACGAGCTGGCCGCGGACCTGCTCGCGGCCGGTGCTGCCACCGGCGAGCGGCTGTGGCGGATGCCGCTGCCCGAGGATTACACCACCGCGCTGACCTCGAACACCGCCGACCTGGCCCACGTGGCCAGCGCGATGAACGGCGCCCGCAACGCCCACGCCGGTGGCATCGTCGCCGCCCTGTTCCTGCGCGAGTTCACCGGCGGCCGCCGCTGGGCTCACCTGGACATCGCCGGCCCGGCCCGGTCCGCCTCCGACGACGGCGAGCTCACCCGGGGCGGCACCGGCTTCGGCACCCGCCTCCTGCTGCGCTGGCTGGCCCCGGGCCCGCGCTGAGATGCCGGTGCCCGCAGTCCGGGGTCTGGTCGCGGCCATCATCCCGGTCGATGACCTCGAACGGGCACACCGGGCCGACGTACTGCAGTGGCTGAGCAGCACCGATGACATCTACCGTCGGCGCAAACCCGCCACCCCGCCGAAGCACCTGGTCTGCTACACCGTCCTGGCCGACCCCGAGGACGGTGCGCTGTTCCTGGTGGACCACCGGCTCGCGGGCCTCGCGCTGCCGCCCGGCGGTCACGTGGAACCGGGGGAGGACCCGGCCGGCACAGTGCGGCGGGAAGCCATGGAAGAACTCGGTCTCGAAGCCGA
Organism: uncultured Actinomycetes bacterium; assembly: GCA_963833835.1. Classification (GTDB taxonomy): domain Bacteria; phylum Actinomycetota; class Actinomycetes; order Streptosporangiales; family Streptosporangiaceae; genus Bog-532. The sequence goes on along the minus strand of CAWHZI010000014.1, from coordinate 453,421 downwards.
CCTCTCGATCGCCGGCCCGCGGCCGATGTTCGTCACCGTGACCCGGACGGGCGGCTTGGACGGCGGCCACACCGATGTCAGCCTGTGGTACGTGATCGCGGGTGACCGGAAGTCGCCGATCCGGCTGGACGAGCGCGAGTTCAGCGGTGGACGCTGGTGGACCACGGTGGAGATCGAGTCAGTCAGTCCCGCTGGGTTCGACCCGCATCTGGGCCGCTTCGCGGCGAAGCTGCGGCCGGTGCTCAGGCGCGCTTGACCGCGGCCAGCAGGCCTTCGCCGACGGGGAGGAACAACGGGGTGAGCCGGTCGTCGGCCCGCAGGATCTCGGCCACCTCGCGGACCTGGGGCAGGTCCGCGGCGGCCCAGCCCGCGGGGGAGGAGATCTCGAGGTCGGCCGCCTCGTCCTGTTCCAGGCCGGCCAGTTCCGGGGGGATCACCACGTCATCGAAGACCACGATTCCGCCGACCCGCAGCAGCCGGAGCGAGGCCTCCAGGTAGTCGGGGTACTCACGCGGGTCCGTGTCGCAGCAGACCAGATCGTAGGCACCGTCGGAGAGCCGGGGGATCACGTCCAGCGCCCGACCCAGGATCAGCCGGTACCGGTTGGCCGCGAACCCGGCCTCGGCGAACGCCTTGCGGGCCATCCGCTGATACTCCGGCTCCACGTCCACGCTGGTCAGCACGCCGTCCGGGCGCATGCCCCGGAGCAGCCAGATGCCAGAGGAGCCGCACCCGGTGCCGATCTCCACCACCGTGCGGGCACCGATCGCCGCGGCCAGGAACCGCAGCGCCGCGCCGCCGGCCTGGCCTGATCGGGTCGCTGCCCCCCAGCTCTTCGGCGCTAGCCCGGGCGGCCAGCAGCGGATCATCCTCGGGCAGGTAGCCGTCCGCGTAACCGAGGGCCGCGTGTACCGTCGCGATAATTTCCTCCCCGGGCAGAAACGGACCGCTCACCGGAGCCTAGCCTCTTCCGGAGCCTAGCGTCCGGTGGCGCGCGGGAACCAATGCGGCCGACTGGACCGTTAGCAATTCGGCAGGTAAGCGACCCCTTCCGAGCCGGATGGGATGCGGGCGCCCGGTCCCCGAGACGTTGGCCGGGTAAGTGGCACAACCGGAGAATCGCGGGCACGATGGTTCTGGCAGCAGTTCGGGACGAGGTGAAGGGGGACGCCGTGGACGAGACCCGGCCGACTCCGCTCCCGGACCCGGAATGGACCGCGCCCAGCTGGGACGACGTCGTCCGGACCCATTCGGCCCGGGTCTACCGCCTCGCCTACCGGCTGACCGGCAACCAGCACGACGCCGAGGACCTCACCCAGGAGGTCTTCGTCCGGGTGTTCCGCTCGCTGGCCAACTACACGCCGGGCACGTTCGAAGGCTGGCTGCACCGGATCACCACCAACCTGTTCCTGGACATGGCCCGGCGCCGGCAGCGGATCCGGTTCGAGGGCCTCGGGCAGGACGTCGAGGGCCGCCTGTCCGGCGGAGACCCGACCCCGGCCCAGGCGTTCGACGACAGCCACCTCGACAGCGACGTCCAGGCCGCGCTGCGGGATCTCGCGCCCGAGTACTGCGCCGCCGTCGTGCTGTGCGACATCGAGGGCCTGTCCTACGAGGAGATCGCAGCCACCCTGGGAGTGAAGATCGGCACCGTGCGGAGCCGCATCCACCGGGGCCGGGCCCAGCTGCGGACCGCGCTGGAGCACCGCCGCCCGCGCCGGGGCGCGCCCAGCCACCCCGCGGCCGAGCGGGAGACGCCATGAGCCACCTCGGGTACCGGCTCTCCGCGCTGGTCGACGGCGAACTGAGCGCGGCCGAACGCGACCGGGTGCACGTCCACCTGGCCGGCTGCGGGGCCTGCCGGGCCGAGGCCAACCAGTTGCGGGCGCTGAAGAAGCGCATGCGCGGCCTGGGTGAGGTGCCGCCGGACGACGCCCTGACCCAGCGGCTGATCGCCATCGCGGAGCCGGGGCCACCGGTTCCGCCCCGGCGCCGGGCCCGGCGGATGAACGGCCCGGCGTCCCGGCCCCGGCCCGGGTTCGGTACCGCCCCCGGCGGCGGAGTCCCGCCCAGTGCCGGCGTCGCACCCGGGGCCGGCGTCGCACCTGCGTCCCGGCGGCCCGGGCGGGTCCTCCGGACCGGTCACCGGCGGCCCCGGCGCCGCTACCTGGCCTTGGGTGTGGTGTCGTGCGTGTTCGCCGGGCTGAGCGTGACCGCGTTCACCATGGGCGGCGACCAGCAGACGCCGGGCCCGCGGATCACGCCGCAGGTCCAGCTGTACAGCGTTCAGCACGCGATCACCACCGGGCTGGTCCCGTCCGGCGGCTCGTCCGCCGTGCCCGCTCCCGCGTTCAGCAGCTCCGCTCCGCTGCCGTGAAGCACCGTCCGCCCCGCCGCTCCCTGACCTGGCTGGCTCCGCTGGCCTCGCTGGCCGCGGTCGTGTTCGTGGCCGGACCGTGCCTGCTGGTGTCCGGCTGCACGGACCGGCCCGCGCGGGGCGCCGCGGCCACGGACGGCCCGCCGGCCGAGCTGAAGCCATCCGCCCCCCAGGACGGCGGCCCCGGCCTCAAACTGCTCCAACAGGCCGCTTCGGCCGGCTCGAACGTCTCCTACCAGGGCGTGGAGATGGTGTCGTCGATGGGGGTGAACGGCAACAGCACGGTGGTGGCCAACGTCTGGCACCGCAGCGGGGGCGACACCCTGGTCCAGTCGGCGGCGGCCGGGACGGCGGCCTCGGCCGCGCCGGTCGGCGTGTCCGACGACACCGACAGCCAGGCCCCCGAGGGCGTGCTCGGCCTGACCGGCCAGCTGGTGGCGCTGCTCGGCAGCAACTACGACCTGGCTTACACGGGCACGAGCTCGGCCGACAACCGGCCCGCGCTGATGGTGGAGGCCGTCCGCGAGGACGGCAGCCTGGCCGCCCGGTTCTGGCTGGACTCGGCGACCAAGCTGCCGCTGCGCCGCGAGGTGTTCGACTCTCAGGCCCACCTGGTCGGGGAGGACGTCTTCATCAACCTCGCCGTGGGCTCGGCCGTGGCTGAGCCCGCCGCCACGGCCACCGCGGCGCAGCAACTCACCGCGGTCGACGTGACCCAGATGCGGGCCCGCGGCTGGCCGGTCCCGGGCCAGCTCCCGGGCAACCTGACCCTGTTCGAGGCGGGGGAGACCAGCACCAGTTCCGGCACCGTGCTCGACCTGTGCTACTCCGACGGCCTGTTCGCGGTGTCGATCTTCGTCCAGCGTGGCGGCCTGGCCCCGAAGCTGGCCGGCTACCAGAAGATCATCCTGGACGGCCGGGACGTCTACGCGGACCAGCCCGACCAGCGCAGCGTCACCTGGGCCGGGCAGGGTTTCGTGTTCACGGTCATGGCCGATGCCCCGTCGGCCACCATGGACAAGGCCGTCGACGCGCTGCCCTACGACGCGCCACGTGGGTTCTGGGGCCGGCTGTCCAACGGGTTCAGCCGGCTGGCCCGGCTGGCGAACCCGTTTGGTTGACGAACCTTCGGCAAACCCGCCCGTTACTGGCTGGTTTGCATCTGCCCGTCAGGACCCGAGACGGTTTAGAGTGGAGCCCGGGACGAGACCGTCCCCGCTCATGAGCTGCCGATGGAGACGCCCCGGTGTTCGATCTGTCCTTGCCCAAGATCCTGGTGCTGGCCGTGATTGCGCTGGTGGTCTTCGGGCCGAACGAGCTGCCGAAGATGGCGGCCAAGGCCGGGCAGGCGCTGCGCCAGCTACGGAACATCGCCGAGGGCGCCAAGAACGACCTGCGCGAGGGTCTCGGCCCGGAGTTCGCTGATTTTGAGATCGAAGACCTGAACCCGCGCCACTTCGTGCAGAAGCACCTGCTCAGCGAGGTGGACCTGGATGGCGGCAGCACCGCTACGGCTGCCGCAGCCAGCTCCGCCACCGGAACCGGCGCCTCCCAGCTCCTCCCCGGCGAGGAGCCCCCCTTCGACATGGAAGCGACCTGAGGGTCGCCCCGCCCCTTACCTAGGGGAGATCGACAGGGAACGTCCGGCCAGACCCCGGGCGCGTGTGCTGAGGCCGTCGGCGACCTTGCGGAGTTCCTGGGCCGCGGGGGCGTCGGGCGCGCTCAGCACCAGCGGCATGCCCTCGTCGCCGCCCTGACGCAGCCGGGTGTCGATCGGGATCTGGCCCAGCAGCGACACCGAGGTGCCGGTGATCCGGGTCAGCGCCGTCGCCACCGCGTCACCGCCGCCGGAGCCGAACACGTCGGTGTGCTCCCCGCAGTGCGGGCAGACCAGGTACGACATGTTCTCGATGACCCCGGCGATGCGCTGGTGGGTCTGGGTGGCCAGCGCCCCGGCCCGCTCTGCGACCTCGGCCGCGGCCAGCTGCGGCGTGGTGACGATCAGCAGCTCAGCGTTGGGCAGCAACTGGGCCACCGAGATGGCCATGTCCCCGGTGCCGGGGGGCAGGTCGAGCAGCAGGACGTCCAGGTCACCCCAGAACACGTCGGTCATGAACTGCTGCAACGCCCGGTGCAGCATCGGGCCGCGCCAGACGACCGGAGAGTTGCCTTCCTTGAACATCCCGATCGAGATGACCTTCACCCCGTGCGCCGACGGCGGCATGATCATCTTCTCGACCTGGGTCGGCCGTCCGGTGACGCCCATCATCCGCGGCACCGAGTGCCCGTAGATGTCGACGTCGGCCAGGCCGACCGACAGGCCGGTGGCGGCCAGCGCCGCGGCCAGGTTCACCGTCACCGACGACTTGCCGACGCCGCCCTTGCCGCTGGCCACCGCGAACACCCGGGTCAGCGAGGTGGGCTGGGCGAACGGGATCTCCGGGGCGGCCTGCCCGCCGCGCAGCTGGGTCTGCAGCGCCTTGCGCTGCTCCTCGCTCATCACGTCCAGCTCGACCCGGACCCGGGACACACCCTCCAGCGCGCTCACCGCGGCGGTGACGTCGCGGGTGATCGTCTCGCGCAGCGGGCAGCCGGCCACGGTGAGGTAGATGTCGACGCGGACGGTGCCGTCCGGCGAGATCTCTATGTTCTTGACCATGCCGAGGTCCGTGATCGGCCGGTGAATCTCCGGGTCGTTCACGCCGGCGAGCGCGTGGGACACCTGGTCGGCCGTGGGGGAGGACATGGTGGGGGACGTCATGCCCACATGCTACGAAGCCCGGGCTAGCAGCGCGAAACGCGGGGTGTGACAGACGCACCGTAAATGACGCTGTACTCATTGTGATAGCAAAGGTGAGCCGGGTCAGGAAGCGCGGCCTTCGGCCCGGTGCACCCGCAGTGTCCGACGTGCCCACCCTGCCGGACGTGCCCGTCGTATCCGCCTGTGCCCTGGTCCCAGCGCAAACGTCGCCGCGGTGGCCGGAGCTCGCTGCCCCGGCCACCGCGGCCTCGTGGTTCTGGTCGGCGGCGCTAGTTCTTGCTGACGACCGCGCCAGTGGTGGGGTTGAGGATGAGCGGCTTGAACTGCGGCCGGACGTTAAAGTCCAGCACACCACCGCGTCCGGCCAGGTTGCCGGCGATCTTGTCGTATGACCCGCTGCCGATCCGCTGGCCGTGCAGCCAGTTGTTCTCGATGAAGCTGGTCACCGAGGACTGATCGGTCACGTTGTGGCTGACGTAGTTCGACCGGGTGTACGGGGAGATGACCACCAGCGGCAGCCGGGGGCCGTAACCGCAGCGGTCGTTGATCGAGCCCAGCTTGACCGGCTTGGAGGTGCAGACGGCCTGGTCGGTCGTGGGGTCGTTCGAGCCGTTGACCCGCGGCGAGTTCTGGTGGTCGTACCAGCCGTCGGAGTCGTCATAGGTGATGACGATCGCGGTGGACTTCCAGAACTTCGACTGCTCGATCTCGTTGACCGTGTTGACGATGAAGTTCTGCTCGTCCAGCGGGTCGGAGTAGCCCGGGTGGGCGTCCTGGTACTCGGCCGCCTTCAGGTAGCTGACGGCCGGCATGTTGCCGTCCTTCAGCGTGGTGGCGAAGTCCGACAGGTCGTACTGGTGGTTGGCCTGGTCGGTCTGGCCGATCATCGCCTCGGACGACGGCGCCAGGTGCTTGGGGTTGGCCGTCGACTTGTAGTACTGGAACGGGTTGTGGTGCGGCGAGTAGTCGGCCGCGGCGATCCCGCCGATGTTGTTGTGCGTGGCGCCGCAGACCGCGTAGCCGGCGCTATTGGTGCTGGTCGGCGCGAACCCGCCCTGGAACCAGCCCCAGGTCACGTGCTTGGCGTTCAGCAGGTCGCCGATGTTCTTACCGGTCTCCACGCCCACCGGGCTGGTGGCGGTGTGGCTGCTGTCCGAGCAGTCGTCGTAGGCCGGGTCCAGGTCGCCGTAGATGGAACCCACGCCGTTGCTGTTCAGCGCGCTGACCGAGCCGGCGTCGGTGGTCTTGGCCCCCGTGGTCGGGTTGACCGCGTAGCCGCCGCCGGTGTTACCGGAGATCACGTTGAGCGCGCCCGGGGTCGACGGCCCGAACTGGGTGTCGTAGTTGTTGTCGCTCATCGCGTAGTTCTGGGCGTAGTTCCACAGGCCGGTGACGGTGTTGCCGTCGTAGTAGTCCATGACCAGGCCGGGCTCGCCGAACAGGATCGGCTGTCCCGTGCACGTGTCCGTCTCGGTGTACTGGACGAACTTGTCCATCTTGCCGCCGTCGAACGCTTGCTGCTCGGGCGTGTAGGCGTGGTTCTGGTCGCAGGTCAGCGCCTGGGAGTGGGTGAGGCGGTTGGGGTTGTACTGGTTCGCGTTGGCCGTCAGCAGCGGGCCGGTCGGGCCGCTCTTGGTGATCTTGTTGTACAGCCCGTTGACCTTGGGCGTACCCGGCTTGGCCTTGAACGTGGTGCCGTCCGTGTTCGTCGCGTACGGGTACGTGCCGAAGTAGTGGTCGAACGACTCGTTCTCGTCGAACAGCACTACCACGTGCTTGATCGGGCTCGACGTCGGCGCGACGACCTTGTACTCGGCCGTCGAGGCCTTGGCCGGAGCGGCCACCGCGTCGGGGTGCCCGGCGCTGGCGCTGGCCACGGTCGCGCCCACGACCGCCCCCGCCCCCAGCACGGTCGCGGTGGCAACGGTCAGGATCGGGCGGAATCTCATCCGCCGCCGCCGCCGGCCGGAGGCTGGCGGTGTCGCTGGGCTGTCGCCCATATGTCCCTCTTCTCCCTGAATAGGCAGACCTGGCGTGCTGATGGCGCACGCGGCGATCAGGCCTCCGTCGTGCGCAACGGACAAAATCTCTCGAAACCGGATGAGGTGATGGCGAAGCAAAGGTGACCAGGAAGCAAACGCGCCGACAAAAATTGACAGAAATGCACGCTGGGCCCGGGCTCAGGCCAGCAGCGCCCGGCCGAAATGGTCACTTTCGTCGGCCACCCCGGGCAGCGCGAAGAAGTAGCCACCGCCGAACGGGGTGATGTAGTCGACCATCGGCTCACCGATCAGCCGGGTCTGTACCGCCTCGAACTGACGCTTGAGGTTTTGCTGGTAACAGGTGAACAGCAACCCCATGTCGAGGTTGCCGACGCTGTCGATGCCCCGGTCGTAGTTGTAGGCCCGGCGCAGGATCCGGCTGTCCGTGGTCGCCGACGTCCGGGGGTTGGCCAGCCGCAGGTGCGCGGTGAGCGGGATCGCCGCCCCGCTGGGGTCCAGGCTGAAGTTGGGCGTGGCGTGGATCGTGTTCGCGTCCAGCGGGTACCCGGACGGGCGGCGCCGCCCGATCATGTTCTCCTGCTCGGTGATCGCGACCCGGTCCCAGAACTCGGTCAGCATCCGGATCAGCCGGACCACGAAGTAGCTGCCGCCCGCGGTCCAGGCCGGCTCGTCGCTGGTGCCCGGGTCCACCCAGACCAGCTTCTTCATCGTGGCCGCATCGGTCACGTCCGGGTTGGAGATGCCGTCCATGAACCCGAAATGGTTGCGCGGAATGGTGCCGGCCGGGCGGGCCGGGCTGGTCGACCCGTCCATCCGCCAGGAGATCTGCATGGCGCCCCGGGTGTGCCTGGTGATGTCCCGCAGCGCGTGCAGCACGGTGTCGCTGTGCCCGGCGCTGAGCTGGACCACCAGGTCGCCCCCGCACTGCGCCGGGTCCAGCTCGTCGTCGGGGAATGTGCGCATCGAGGTCAGCAGGCTGGGCTTGCGGGCGGCCAGCCCGTACCGGTCGTCGAACAGGGTGGAACCCACCCCGACGGTGACGGTCAGCCCGTCGGGCACCACGGACGGCCCGAGCGTGCCCGAGTCGGACGGCGGCGCCCCGATGCCGGTCGGGGCCGGGAGCCCGCCACTGGTCAGGAACCGGGCCCGTGACGTCAGGGCCCGCAGCAGGTCGGTGAGCTCGCCCCGCCCCTCGGCGGTGGCGTTGAACGCGATGACCGAGGTCTGCGCCTGCGATGCGGGCAGGATGCCGGCCTGGTACGGGCCGTGGAAGGCCACTGCGGGCAGCCGCCCGCTCTCGGCCTGGTCCGCCGCCGCCTGCGCCTCAGGCGTGGGCTGGGACGCGCGCAGGGCGTATCCGCCTGCCCCGCCGAGCGCCACGCCGGCCACCCCGGCCCCGACCCCGGCGCCCACCGCCCCGCGCAGGAACGACCGCCGCCCCGGCTCCGCCGACTCAGGCTGTTCGTGATCCTCAGGCATCACTGTCTCCGCGGTTCGGTGATGACGGCGATCGGGGCCAGCTCGACCAGCGACTGGCTGGCTGCGGCGTCGATGTCCTGCCGGGTCGCGGTGGGCAGTGCGGCGACCGCCGTCCAGCCGTGGCTGGTGTGCGTGGCGTCGATCAGCTTCTGCAGCCGGTCCAGCCAGGTGGAAACCGCAGGCAGGCCGGTGTAGCGCTGGGCCAGCAGCGGATGCAGCTCGGTCAGCAGGACCTCGGTGCCGGTGATGTTGGCCTCGGTGGTGGCCAGCGTGGTCCCGCTGCCGTAGTCGTCGTGCCCGCTGATCTGGAACTGGAGCGCGTTCTCCAGGATCTCGTGGGTCCGGAGCCCGATGTCCAGCAGGTCGATCTCCGTGCTCGGCCACGACGTCTGCAGGGCGCGCACGTCGTGCACGAGCTGCGCGGACACCTTGGCCAGCGAGGCCGCGCTCTGCCCGTGCCACAGGCCGTACTCGAGCCGGTAGAAGCCGGTCCAGTCGGGTGAGCTGACCCCGCCGACCAGCCCGTCGGCCCGGCCGTCGATCTCGCCGTCGAAGTCACCGAACGAGTCGTAGGCCGCGCCGAGCCGCTCGTAGGTCAGGTGAGCCGGCAGCCAGGCCGCCTTCGCCGCGGCCAGGTTCCCGCCCTGGACCGCCTTGTTCAAGTCGGTCACCTGGCTGACCAGCGTGATCAGGCCGGTGGTGACGTACTTGTGGTACTCGTTGGCCGGCGTGTACAGGTCGTTGTCGGTGACGGGCAGGATCGCGGTTGCCCCGGAAGTGTGCCCGGGGACCTTCTCGGTCGGTCCGGTGATCGCGTCGGTGTCCTCGATCAGGCAGCGGAACGCGTACGACCCGGAGCCGACATCGAGCCGCATCGGGTCGGTCGTGCCCGCGCCGAGCGCCTCGACCGTTTCGTAGACAGCGCCGTTGGCCGGGTTGATCAGCTCCACCTCGGCCGCGTCCGCCGCCGAGTTGTGGATCTGGAAGGTGTGCCAGCCCGGGGCGGCCAGGTGCCAGGTGCCGCCGCAGCCGCCGGTGGAGATGCTGATCTCACCGGCCGTGGCCGAGCTGGCGGGGGAGGCTCCACTGGCGCAGCCGGCCAGCGCGATGGCGGCCAGCGCGCCGATCGTGAGCCAGACGGCGGACCGGGCGCGGCAGCGTGCGGCACGAGCTCGTGCGGGATGACGTCGCATAGGCAGGAGAAAGAATATGCAGGCATATGTTTCTAAATGGGCCCCCAGAGCCGCTGCGGCGATAAGTTCACGTTCCGCTCACCCGTTGTTTGAACACCTCCCGACATCGGCGGGCCACGCCCCGCACCAGCACGGCCTCAGCGCGGGGGCGCCCCCGGCCCCGGCCGGGCGCGGCGGGCGCTCTAAGCTCCCGCTATGCCAGCTACGTTCCGGCCGCGCCGCTCCTGCCTGTCCGTGCCGGCCAGCAGCGAGCGCTTCATCGCCAAGGCGCGTGACCTGCCGGCTGACGAGGTGTTCCTCGACCTCGAGGACGCGGTCGCCCCGTCGGCCAAGGACGCCGCCCGGCGCAACGCCGTCGCCGCGCTGACCGCCGGCTCCTGGCGGGCCGGGATCCGCGCCGTCCGGGTCAACGACGCCACCACCCCGTGGGCCTACCAGGACGTGGTCGCTCTGGTCGAGGGGGCCGGCGACGCCCTCGATGTCATCGTGCTGCCGAAGGTCACCGACCCGGGCCACATCATCTGGCTTGACCTGCTGCTGACCCAGCTCGAGCGGGCCACCGGCCGCACCGGCTCGATTGGTATCGACGTGCAGGTCGAGGACCCCCGCGGCCTGGCTCAGGTCGACGCCATCGCCGCCGCGTCGGACCGGCTCGAGGCCCTGGTGTTCGGGCCTGCCGACTTCATGGCCAGCATCGGCATGCCGTCGCTGACCGTCGGGCAGGCCGATGCGGGCTATGCGGGTGATGCGTTCTACTACCCGCTGATGCGGATCCTGGTCGCGGCCCGGGCCAACGGCCTGCAGGCCATCGACGGCCCCTACGTCAAAGTCCGCGACGTCGAGGGTTTCCGCCGTGCTGCGGCCAGCGTGGCCGCCCTCGGCTTCGACGGGAAGTGGGTCCTGCACCCGGACCAGGTCACCGCGGCCAACGAGACGTTCACCCCGCGCCAGGCCGACTACGACCGGGCCGAGCTCATCCTGGACGCCTACGACCACGCCACCACGGTGGACCAGCGGGGCGCGGTCATGCTGGACGACGAGATGGTCGACGAGGCCATGCGCAAGATGGCCATCCGCGTCGCGCTCAAGGGCCGCGCCGCGGGTCTCGACCGCCAGGAGTCCTACACCCCGCCCTCGTCCTAGCGCCGTCCCGGTCTGGCCGGTGCCCGCTGCGTCATCCCGGCTCCAGCACGCCCCAGGACCTCAGGATGCCGGCCAGCCCGGTGGTCAGCGGGAACGAGGTGAGATCGCCCGGCGCCACCCACCGGGCATCGGCGGCATCGTCGCCCGCGGCCAGCGTCCCGCCGGTCACCGTGGCCGCGTAGTCCCTGATGTCCAGCACGGTGTCGCCGGTACCGGGCCGTTCCACCGCGCCAACCAGCGGGCCAGGGGTCACGATCAGCCCGGTTTCCTCCAGCATCTCCCGGGCCAGGGCCTGCGCGTCGCTCTCACCCGGCTCGACCCGGCCGCCCGGCAGCGACCAGCGCCCGGCCTCGGGATCGTGGCCGCGCTGGATGAGCAGCAGGCGCCCCTGGCCATCGCGGACGATGGCGCCGACGCAGGGAATCCGGCGGCCAGTCATGAGGCGAGTATGGTCCTTCCGCCTGACCGAATCTTCCGTAACTTCCGGTTAGAAATTTTTCCCTAATTGGTTCCTACCGCCACATCGTGCCGTCCGATCGGGGGGCGCAGCCCGGGCGGCGGTCCACGATGAGCCAGGATATGCCGATTTCTGTTACTTAAGGTGACAAGCTCGAATATGTCGGCTCCGGCTTCCCTGGTCCCGCCTTCCCGCCCGCCGAAACGGAGTTATTGCAGGACATGGCCTTGGCGGTAGATCACGGTTCGGTTGCGGGATGTTAGGTCGAACCCGGTCCTGGATACATTCGGTTAGGGAGTGAACACAGAAAAACTAAAGATTCGATCACGCAAAGCAACAAATATTCGGAGCGTGTCAACCTAGCTACGCTCTGCTGCGTCTTGCTAGTGCGAGACCTCGGAACGGTCGTCCCACCCTCGGGCCGGCGTTCCGGTGACCGTCAGCAAGTTGCCCAACCGGTGACCGCAATTCACCGGGCCGAGCGCCAAATCTCGACCGGTACGGGGATGAGGACCGCATTCGCCAATTCGAGGCGACCACTCACGAGCAGACGCCAGCACTCTCCGAGTTCGTTCGGATACGGATTGCTGCCAGCTGCTGGGGGGTGGTCCCCCTGTCAATCCGTGCCTGGCACGGTCGTCGTTCCATGGGAGGAACCCGAATGTCAGTCAAGGCAAAGCTCACGGCCGGTGCGGCCACGTTCGTGATGGTCGGCGGCGGCCTTGGTATGGCCGGCACGCTCACCGCCAGTGCGGCCACCCCGTCCTGCGGCCACAGCTGCGTCAGCCTCTACACGCAGAAGTACGGCCAGCACTACTTCGTGGACGTGTACCAGGGCCGGGCGGCGGCGGGACAGGAGAGCATCCTCTTCCAGGGCTCGAACAGCGACCCGGCGCTGGACTTCACCTACGCCTACGAGGGCACGGTCAACGGCTTTTACCACAACTACGGCCTGGTCACCGCGGCGTTCGCCCACACCTACGGTGGCGACTCGGCGTTCGAGTTCCAGTACTCGCCCTACGGTCTGGGCAGCAACTTCTGCCTGTCCACCTGGCCGGGCGTGGCGCCGCAGCCGGGCTACAAGGTGCGCCTGGAGCCGTGTGGCAAGTACTCCAACACGTTGTGGGCCGCGGACGCCCCGAACCGGGTCCGGGACCGGCACAGCGCCGGCGGCAGCGACGTGCCGCTGATCAACGGCGCGACCAACAGCTTCTCCAACCCGGAGGTGCTGAACTACCCGGCCGGCAACCCGACCGACATGCCGCGTCCGGTGCTGAATGTCCAGCCGGAGAAGCAGTACTCCAACGGCACGGTGTTCGACAACCAGGAGTGGGGCTTCAAGCTGGGCGAGCTCGGCTAGTTCCCCTCTTCCCCTCGGGGATGACGGGATAGAGTCACCGGCCACCTGACGGGCGGCAGGCGTTAGCGCCTGCCGCCCGTCAGTGTCCACCTGCGTAACATGACCGGGTGCGCATCGACCTGCACACGCACAGCAGCGCCTCGGACGGCACCGATCCGCCCGCCGAGGTGATGGCCCGCGCCCGGGCCCGCGGTTTGGACGTGGTGGCGCTGACCGACCACGACACCGTGGCCGGGCACGACGAGGCCCGGGCCGCGCTGCCGCCCGGGCTGACCCTGGTCCCCGGCATGGAGCTGTCCGGCACGCTGGACGGGCGCAGCCTGCACCTGCTGGCCTACCTGTTCGACCCCGCTTATCCCGCGCTGGCCGAAGCGGTGGCCAGCATCCGCGACGACCGGATCCGCCGGGCCCGGGTCATGGTGGCCAAGCTGGCCGCGCTCGGCACCGGGGTGACGTGGGAACAGGTCGCCGCGATCGCCGGCGACGGCGTGGTCGGCCGCCCGCACATCGCCCGCGCGCTGGCCGACACCGGCACGATCGGTTCGCCCGCCGACGCCTTCACCACCGACTGGATCGGTGACGGCGGCCGGGCCTACGAGGACAAGTACGCCCTCGATGCCGCCGACGCGATCGCCCTGATCCGCCAGGCCGGCGGGGTCAGCGTGCTGGCCCACCCCCGCTCCGGCGGCTACGAGGTGTCCGACGATCAGATCCGCGCGCTGGCCGCGGCGGGCCTGACCGGCCTCGAGGTGTGGCACCCCGACCATTCGCCCGCCGTCCGCGGCCGCCTCCGGGTGCTGGCGGCCGGGCTCGGCCTGGTGCCCACCGGCGGCAGCGACGACCACGGCGCGCTCACCGGCCATCACCTCGGTGCCGAGACCACCCCGCCCGATGCCTTCGAGCGCCTCACCGCCCAGGCCGCCGGCCGCCTCCCGGCGTTATTTCTGGGGCTGACAGCTGGGGCTGGCGGCCGAGGAACGCGACGAGCCGGTCGCCGGAGCCGCTGCGCCGGGGCACCGGGACCGGGTCGGCGAACAGGCCCGGCCGGGTGCGCCGGGGCACCAGCAACGCCGCGTACGGCAGCAGTTCGGTCGCCAGCCCGGACGGCACCGGGCAGCCGGTGCCGCAGGTCATGGAGATGTCCCAGCCGTGCACGGCCACCTCGATGGCGCCGGTGATCGCGACCACGCCAGTGGTGAGCCGCAGGTCGCCCGCGGCCACCGGCTCCTGACCGCCCCGGACCTCGGCACACGCCCACAGCAGGGCCGCCGCCCGCCCGGCCAGCCCGGCGACCAGCTCCCCGTCGCTGAACGGCTCACCGTGGTCCAGCGGCTCCTCGCAGTTCAGGAGTTCCCTGCCCTCCGGCGCGGAAGGCGCCCCCGCGGGGCCTTCCGCGCCGGAGCAGCCATGGCCCGGGTCGAGGGTGCGAGCCCACAGGCTCCCGGCCAGCGTGTCGAACGACTCGCCCAGGTGGAGCAGCAGCGTGCCCAGATCCCAGCCGGTGCACGGCGTGGGCTCGGTCAGCAACTGCGGGGTCGTATGCCCGGCAGCGGACAGCGCGTACCGGATCGCCCGCTCCAGCAGCCGGTACTCGATCCGCACTCGTCCTCACCTCGGCCGGGTCACAGGGACGGCAGACGCCGTCGCTGATACAGACCGCCGGGGTGCCCGGATCTCACCGCTACCCGGAGCATCAATTTCCGGGGCCCGAGCGGACAGGATCACGCTGGCGGTCAGCAGGCCCCGTAAGCCAGGGCCGGTGCCATGATGAGGACATGTCGATGCCGACCACGACCCTGGGCCCGGGTGGCCCGGTGGTATCCCGGATCGGGCTCGGGCTGGCCGCGCTGGGCCGGCCCGCGTACATCACCGCCGGCCGCCCCGGCGACCTGCCCGACCGCAGCGTGGCCGGGCTGCGGGCCCAGTCCTTCACCATGCTGGACGCGGCTTACGCCGCCGGCGTCCGGTACGTCGACGTGGCCCGTTCCTACGGCCGGGCCGAGGAGTTCCTGGGCGGCTGGCTGACCGCGCGCGACCACCCTGGCGTCGTCGTCGGCTCCAAGTGGGGTTACCGCTACGTCGGCGACTGGCGCATGGACGCGGACCAGCACGAGGTCAAGGAGCACTCGCTGGCCATGTTCACCGCCCAGCTGGCCGAAAGCCGGGCCCTGCTGGGGAGCCGGATCGCGCTGTACCAGGTGCACTCGGCCACGCTGGACTCCGGGCTGTTCGACGACCCGGCGCTGCTGGCCGCCCTGGCCGGGCTGCGCGCCAGCGGAGTGCTCGTCGGCCTGACCACCAGCGGGCCCCGCCAGGCCGACACCATCCGCCGCGCGCTGCCGCTCACCGTGGACGGTGTACCGGTGTTCGGCGCGGCCCAGGTCACCTGGAACCTGCTGGAGCCGTCGGTCGGCCCGGCCGCGGCCGAGGCGTCCGCCGCGGGCTGGCCGATTCTGGTCAAGGAGGCCGTGGCCAACGGCCGTCTGGCTCCGGGCGGGCGGGCACCGGCCACGCTCACCCGGCTGGCCGCGGGCCGCGGGGTCACCGAGGACGCGGTCGCGCTGGCCGCGGCGCTGGCCAGCCCCTGGGCCACCGTGGTGCTGTCCGGCGCGGTGACTCCGGCCCAACTTCAGTCGAACCTGACCGCGCTCACCGTCGGTCCTGTGCCGGAACTCGGCCTGGGCGAGCCGCCGGAGGAATACTGGGCCGCCCGCTCGGCCCGGCCCTGGCGCTGACCACCCCTTGACGGGCCGACCAGGCCGCCATAGGTTGCGATCAAAACCGCGTTCGACAATATCGAACGGGCTGCGGTGCTGGCCCGGTTCCGGACGGCACGGAAGATCCAATCCGAAGGCCCAATGGAGGGCACGGTATGAAGAAGCTCATCAACGCACCCGACGACGTGGTCACCGATGCGTTGGCCGGACTGGCCGCGGCGCACCCCTCTCTGCGTCTGGACGCTGAAAACAAGGTCGTGATCCGCGGCGATGCCCCGCGGTCGGGCAAGGTCGGGCTGGTGTCCGGCGGAGGATCGGGGCATGAGCCGCTGCACGGCGGCTTCGTCGGCTACGGCATGCTCGACGCGGCCTGCGCGGGCGAGGTGTTCACCTCGCCGGTGCCTGATCAGATGCTCGCCGCGACCCAGGCGGTGAACGGCGGCGCCGGCGTGCTGCACATCGTGAAGAACTACACCGGCGACATTCTCAACTTCCAGCTGGCCGCGGAGCTCGCCGACGACGAGGGCATCGAGGTCGTCTCGGTCGTGGTCAACGACGACGTGGCCGTCCAGGACTCGCTGTACACGGCCGGACGGCGCGGGGTCGGGGCCACCGTGTTCGTGGAGAAGATCGCGGGCGCGCTGGCCGAGGAGGACGCACCACTGGCCGACGTGGCCGCGATCGCCCGCGAGGTCAACGAGCGGTCCCGCTCGTTCGGCGTCGCGCTGACCTCGGCCACACTTCCGGCCGTGGGCAAGCCCTCCTTCGAGCTGGCCGAGTCCGAGATCGAGCTGGGCATCGGCATCCACGGCGAGCCCGGCCGGGAGCGGACCACGATCACCCCCGCGCACGACCTGGCGGGCACGGTGCTGGACGCCATCGGCGACGACATGCCGCTGTCCGGCGACCTGCTGGTCATGGTCAACGGCATGGGCGGCACCCCGCTGATAGAGCTTTACATCCTGTTCGCCGAGGTCCAGCGGTACATCGAGGGACACGGCGCCCGGGTGGCCAGGAACCTGGTCGGCAACTACATCACCAGCCTGGACATGCAGGGTTTCTCGGTGACGGTCACCCAGCTCACCGACACGCTGACCCGGTTGTGGGATGCCCCGGTAGACACGCCCGGGCTGCGCTGGGGACGCTGAGGGTAGACCCACCGACCAGCGCCGCCCCGGAGGAGAAACATGGATGCTGACGTCTTCCGCGCCTGGATCACGGCCATCGCGGCCGTGGTCGAGGAGCAGCGTGACCACCTGACTCAGCTGGACGCGGCCATCGGGGACGCCGACCACGGCACGAACCTGTCCCGCGGGTTCAAGGCCGTGGTCGCGGCGCTGGCGGCGGACCCCCCGGCCACGCCGGGGGGTGTCCTCACGCTGACCGGCCGCACCCTGATCTCCAAGGTCGGCGGGGCCTCCGGCCCGCTGTACGGCACGGCCTTCCGCCGGGCCGGGAAGTCGCTCGGCGATGCGCCGGACGTGGATCTGGCCGCCCTGGCCACGGCGCTGGAGGCGGCCCTGGCCGGGATACAGCAGCTCGGCGCGGCCAACGAGGGCGACAAGACCATGGTGGACGTGCTGGCCCCGGCCACCAGCGCCTTCAGCAAGGCGGTGGCGGAGGGCCAGCCGGCCGCCGACGCGCTGGCCGCGCTGGTCGCGGCGGCCCAGACCGGGGCCGAGGCCACCGTTTCCATGCAGGCTCTCAAGGGCCGGGCCAGTTACCTGGGCCCGCGCAGCGTCGGTCACGAAGATCCCGGCGCGGCGTCATCCGCTCTGATCCTCGGCGCGCTCCGGGACGCCATCCTGGCGGCTTCGTGAGCCCGAGCGAAACGTTCCGGGGCCGCGTGGTCTCTGAAGGGATCGCCACCGGCCAGCTCTACCTGGGCCGATCCGGCCGGGCCGGGGCCCGGCCACCCGCGCCGGCTCAGGAGGCCGCCGGGCCAGCGCCGCAGGCGGCCGGGCGCCAGACACAAGCGGCCCGGCCCGGTGAGACGGCCCGCGGACCAGCCGCGGTGGCCGAGGTCCGGGCCGCGTTCGCGGCTGTGGCCGCGGAACGGTTCGCGCTGGCCGCACAGCTCCGCGCCGACGACCGGTCCGAACAAGCCGCGATCGTGGAGATCGGCGGCCTGATGGCGGGCGACCCGGCTCTGGTCGACGCGGCGGCCGCCGCGGTGGAGAACGGCACCGACGCGATCGCCGCGGTGACCGGCGCGGCCGACGAACAGGCCGCCATCTTGGCCGCGCTGCCGAGCGAGGACCTGGCCGCCCGGGCCGACGACGTACGCCAGGTCGGTCACGCGGTCGTGGCCCAGCTGACCGCGGGCTCGGCCGTGCCGCCGCCGGACGGGGACTTCATCCTGGTCGGCCGCGAGATCGACCCGGCCGACCTCATCCGGCTGGCCGACGCCGGGCTGACCGGTGCCATTTCCGTTTCCGGTGGCGCCAGCTCCCACTCCGCGATCATCGCCCGCGGCCTCGGCCTGCCCATGGTGGCGGGCGTGGACCTGGCGGTCCTGGACGCCCCCGCGGGCCATCCCGCCCTGCTCGACGCCACCGCCCCGGCCAACGCCACCGCCCCCAGGATCGGCCGCCTGGTCGTCGACCCCGACCCCGCCGACCTCCCATCCGCCACGGTCACCCCGCCAGCCACGGCCACCCCGCCAGCCACTACCGCCACCCCCGCCCCATCAGACTCAAAAACCTCCACAGCCTCACCAGCCACAAAAACCTCCACGACCCCATCAGCCTCAGCAGACACCGCCGACCCTCCCGTCTACCGGACGGCGGACGGCCAGCCGGTCACGCTGCTGGTCAACGCGGCCTCGGCCCGCGAGGTCCGGATGGGCCTGGCCGCGGGCGCGGCCGGCGTCGGGCTGCTGCGCACCGAGATCCCGTTCCTGGGCGCCACCGCCTGGCCCACCCAGGCCGAGCACGAGGCGACCCTGGCCCCGCCGCTCCGGCTGCTGGCCGGCCGCCCGGCGGTGGTCCGGCTGCTCGACTTCTCCGGCGACAAGGTCCCGCCGTTCCTGGCCGGTGCCGGGCACACGAACGGGCTGACCTCGCTGCTGGACGCCCCGCACGCCCTACGCGACCAGCTTCGCGCGATCCTGGCCGCCGGCCGGGCCACCGACCTGCGGATCATGGTGCCGATGGTGACCACCGTGGCCGAGCTGGCCCAGGTCGAGGCGGCCCTCATCGAGGCAGCACAGGCCGAAGCGGCGCGCCAGCCCCTCCTGGGCATGATGGTCGAGGTCGAGTCCACCGCGACCGGTGCGGCCGCGTTCGCCGGCAACGCGGGCTTCTTCTCGATCGGCACCAACGACCTGACCAGCCAGGTGCTCGGCATCGACCGGGCCGACCCGCGGATGCGCCCGGGGCTGGCCGCCGATCCGCGGGTGCTGGCCGTGCTGCGCGACGTGGTCACGGCGGCCGCCGACCGCGCCGTCCCGGTGTCGGTGTGCGGCGACTCCGCCGCCGACCCCGAGGTGCTACCGCTGCTGCTGGGCCTGGGACTACGGACGTTCAGCGTGGGGGCCGCCCGGCTGCCACAGGTCGCGGCCTGGGTCGCCGGCACCGACGCCGCTCGCGCCGCCGAGCAGGCCGCCGCCGTCCTCAGCGCGGCCCCGGCGAGGCCCGCGTGACGTCAGCTCAACGCGGACAGCACGGGACCCGACGGGTCACCGCGACCCGCGCCCAGGTCACGGGAGATGGCCCGGGCTGCCTCCTGCACCGCCCGGGTCACCTCCCGGCGGGCTGGCGCGGTGAGCAGCCGGTCCACGGCGCCGACCACGCCGACCGACCCGGCCACGACTGCGTCCCGGCCGAAGATCGGCGCGGCGATCCCGGCGTCACCGACGGTGGCTTCCTGGTCTTCGACCGCGTAGCCGTGCCGGCGCACCTGGGTCAGGGCCCGGCTGAGCGCGGCCCGGCTGGTCTTGGTCTGCCCGGTCAGCGGGACCAGGTCCGCGGCCAGCGCCTGACTCTGTTCGGCGGCCGGCAGGTGCGCCACGATCGCGTGCCCCAGCGCGCAGGCGTGCCACGGGATCGTCGCGCCCACTTCGAGGATCTGGACGGTGTCGTCCGGGCGGAACACATGGTGCAGCACGATCACCCGGAACCCGGACAGGGCGGCCACCCAGACTGCTTCCCCGGCCCGCTGGGCCAGCGCGTCCGTCCACCGCAGCGATCGGGCCCGCAGCTCCGAGCCGCCCAGGAAGCTGTTGCCCAGCGACACCACGCCGGAGCCGAGGCTGTACTTGCCGGTGTCCGGGTCCTGAGCCACGAGGTCGTGCTGTTCCAGGGTGCGGAGCAGTCCGTGCACGGTCGGCTTGGCCAGCCCGAGGCGCGCAGCGATCTCGGTCACGCCCAAGCGCGGCGGGCCGGCGCCGAGGACGGCCAGGATCCGCGCGGCCCGGTCCACCGACTGAATCATGTAAACCTTTCGGCAATGTCGAACACCATTCAGGATAGGCCATGAACCCCGACGCCACAGTAGGTATCGTCCTCGTCTCACACAGTGCCGCGCTGGCCGACGGCGCCGCCGAACTGGCCAGCCAGGTGGCCGGCGGCGCGGTCGCCGTCATCCCGGCCGGCGGCACCGACGACGGCGGCCTCGGCACCAGCGCGGCCAAGGTGGAGGAGGCGGTCAAGCGGGCCGATCGCGGCGCGGGCGTCCTGATCATCCCGGATCTGGGCAGCGCCGTCCTGACCGTCCGAGCGCTGCTGGCCGACCCCGATGACCTGCCAGGACCGGTGGAACTGGCCGACGCGCCGTTCGTCGAGGGCGTGGTGGCGGCCACCGTGACCGCGGCGGCCGGCGCGGATATCGAGGCCGTGCGTGGCGCGGCGGAGGAGGCCTGGCATGCCCGAAAGCTGTGAGCAGGTCATCACGCTGGGCGGGGACCTGCACGCGCGCCCGGCTGGCGCGCTGGCGGTGGCGGCGGCCAAGTTCGCCGCGGACGTGTCGCTGACCGTGGGGGACCGGACCGTCAACGCCAAGAGCGTGCTGGCCGTGATGGGCCTGGGCGCCACCAGCGGCCAGCACGTCACCGCCGCCGCTACCGGCCCCGACGCCGAGCAGGCCGTGGCCGCGGTGGTCGCCGCCCTGTCCGACGCGACCAAGGTCGGCGGTTAAACGGGCTTCGCTTCGACGTACACGCCGGGCTTCATCACGTCGGCGGGCAGGCTCATGAGCGGCCCGACGACCGAGCCCTGGACCGCGTCCGGCGCCGTGAGCGCGGCTTCCACCAGATCGAGGGCATGCTCGCGCGAAGTGGCCCAGGCCATGATGTGCCGCCCGCCTGCCGCGGACTTGACCGTGCCGTAGTACAGGTGGAGTTTGCTCGTGGCCACAAGACGATTGTCCCCCGGGCGACGCACCAGCGCCCGCAGCATAGCCAGCTCGGTCCCGGCGGCGGTGTCCCCGGCCGCTTCCCCGCCCGTGGCCCCGCGCGGCGCGGCCCCGCGCGCATTTGGCCAGGTCCGCCAGGCTGAGCAGGCGGCCCGATATCGTGCGTGCCGTGAAGTTCTTCACGGAAGTCTTCGTCACCCTGCTGGTGATCATCGACCCGCCGGGGACGGTGCCGGTGTTCCTGGGGCTGACCCGCGGCCGGTCGGCGCGGGCCCGGCACCGGCTGGCCTGGCAGGCCGCGCTGGTGGCGTTCGGCGTGATCGTGGCGTTCGCGCTGTTCGGGCAGACGATCCTGCACTACCTGGGGGTCGGGCTGCCCGCGCTGGAGGGGGCCGGCGGCCTCCTGCTGCTGCTGGTCTCGCTGGAACTGCTGACCGGAAAGGCCTCCGAACCCACTTCCGAGGAGCGGGCCCGGACCAACGTGGCGTTCGTGCCGCTGGGCACGCCGCTACTGGCCGGGCCGGGCGCGATCGTGGCCACCATGCTCTACGTGCGGCAGGTCCACAACGTGGGCAACTTCGTGGCGCTGGCCCTGGCCATCGCGGCCGTCTTCATCGTGATCTGGCTGGCCATGCGGTTCTCCACCGTGATCCAGCGCGTCCTGACCGACAACGGAGTCGAACTGCTCACCCGCATCGGCGGCCTGCTGCTGTCCGCCATCGCCGTCCAGCTGGTCGCGACGGCCGCACTGGCGTTCGCGCACCAGTACTGACCTGGTGCTCTCCGGCCGGTAGTCACACCGTCACTGAATTGTCGGTACCGGCTGATAGCTTGCCATCGGCGGAACAGCAGGGGAGACACGGTGACCAGCCCAGCCAGTGCCAGCTCAACCAGTGCCAGCTCAACCAATGCCAGCTCAACCAGTGCCAGCTCAACCAATTCATCAGAGCAGCTCAGCTTCGGCGGGATGCCGCAGCGGCTGTACTCCTGCACCCCGACCCGGCTGACCAGCTGGCTGGACTGCCCGCGCCGTTACCGGATGTCGTACCTGGACCGGCCGGTGCTGTCCAAGGGGGCACCGTGGGCGCACAACAGCGTGGGCGCCAGCGTGCACAACGCGCTGGCCGCCTGGTGGCGGCTGCCGCTGGCCCGCCGGAGCCCCTCGGTCGCGGGTGACCTGCTCGACCAGGGCTGGATCAATCAAGGTTTCGCGGACGAGGCCCAGTCGGCCCGGCAGCGCGTGCGCGCCCGGGCCATGGTGGAGGGCTACGTCGCCGCTCTCGACCCGGCCGACGAGCCGGTCGGGGTGGAGCGCACGGTCGCGACCCGGACCGACCGGATCGCGCTCTCCGGCCGTATCGACCGCCTGGACGACCGCCCCTTCCCAGAGCCAGCGGAAGACGCGCAGCAGACGCACCCCCACCGATGGCACCGAGCTGGTCGTCGTGGACTACAAGACCGGCCGGCACCTGCTCACCACCGACGACGCCCGCAGCTCGCTCGCCCTCGCGGTCTACGCGGTGGCCGCCGCCCGGTCCCTGCGCCGGACCTGCCACCGGGTCGAGCTGCACCACCTGCCCACCGGCACCGTCCTGGCCTGGGAGCACACCGACGACACCCTGGCCCGGCACATCCGCCGGGCCGAGGACATCGCCAGCGAATGCGCCGAAGCCGACGACGCCTTCCGCGCCGGGCTCCCGGCCGAGCGCTACGACGAGGTGTTCCCGCCCCGCACCGGCCCCATCTGCGGCTGGTGTGACTTCCGCCAGCACTGCCCGCAGGGCCAGGCCGCTTCCTCCTCGCGCAAGCCCTGGGACGGCCTTGCCGACGAAGAGCCCTAACCCCGGTACGCCTCGGTGCCGGCCCGCTGACGGGCCTGGTCCGGGCCGCCTTCGGCCGCGTGCCAGAAGCGGTTGAGGGCGCTGGCCGTGGTCTCCGGCGCGTCAACCGCGGGGGAGTGCGCCGCACAGGGGATGCAGACCCGCTCGGCGCCCACGCGGCCCGCCATCTCTTCCTGGGCCGCGGGCTCCCACTTGTCGTCGTCCTCGCCGTACAGCACCAGGACCGGGACGTGCAGCCCGCCGGCCAGCTCGCTGGTGCGGTCCGGGGCGCGCAGCAGGTACTTGGCCATGACCTGCAGGCCCACGGGGGAGTTGGCCAGCATCCGCTCCCGCAGGAAGGCCACGATGTCAGGCTCTACGCCCGCCGCCACCGCCTGCGGGCCGAGCACGGAATCCCAGATCTTCTCGATGGTGGTCCGCATGACTTCGGGGCTTTCGCCGTCCAGGTAGCCCAGCAGCCCGATCAGCTCATCCGCCGCCGGGCCGGTGAGCTGGGCCGGGCCGGAGCTCATGAACGTGACCGAGCCGACGTGGCGGGCGCCGCCCAGCAGGGCCTCGCGCACGACCAGGCCGCCGAACGAGTGCCCGACCACGTGCACCGCTCCCAGCTCGCCGTCACCAACGCCGCCCGCCCGGACGGCCACGGCGTCGACGATCGCGGCCACGTCGGCGCCGAGCTCGCGGATGGCGTAAGCGCCCGGGTCATCCGGGCCGGAGGTCTGATACTGCCCGCGCAGATCGATGGCGAGCACCCGGCGCCCTGCCGCACCGAGCTGATGCAAGATGGCCAGGAAGTCCTCTTTGCTTCCGGTGAAACCGGGGACGAGGACCGCGGGCTGCCGCTCGCAGACGCCGCTGCCGGGCATGGCCTCGAGCGCCGCGAACCTTCCGCGGCGGGTTTCGATGACCGATCGCCGGACACCGTCAGGCAGGCTGAGAGACGTGGGTGTGCTCACCGTGGGAACCCTTATCGAGCTGAGCTGTGTTTATGCCCATGCTTGAGACGACGTGCGGGGAAACGTCACTGAGGCCATTCAATCACGCATTGATGTCGGCCGGATTACGGGCGTGCATCGGCTGACCAGCCGCAAGGATCCGTCGGTGTGACAGGAGTGCCTGCTGGTCAGCCTGCGATTACTCAGAACGTGATGACTCAGGACGCGGTGGATCCGGGCGCGGTGGACTGCCCGCCACGCGAACGGCGGCGCCGGGGCCGGGTGCGTCCCGTGCCCGTGCTGGTGCCCTCCGCAGGGTGGTCTGGCGTCGTGCCGGTCTCCGGCTGTGCGGTCGCCTCCGCCGGGCCGGCCGGCTGGGCCGGTGCGCCGTCGGATCGGATGTCCCGGCCGCGCCGGGTGCGCCGCCGAGTCCGGTTGCTGCGCTCCCGGGGAGCGGCGTCCTCGCCGTCGCCGGTGGGCGCGGCGACCTGGTGGTCACCGCCAGCTCCCGAAGTACCGCGCCGCGAACGGCTCCGGCCCCCGGTACTGCCTCCGCTACCGCCACGCCCGTGTGGGGTCCGGCCGCCGGTCTCGCCGATGTCCTCCACTGCCTCGGCGTCCAGCCCGGCCCGGCTGCGCAGCGCCCTGGGCAGGGTGCCGGTCACCTGGCGCGGGATGTCCAGCTCGGTGTACAGGTGCTCGGACGTGGAGTACGTCTCGGCCGGCTCGGCCTTGTTCAGGTTCAGCGCGGTGTCGATCAGCTTCCAGCGCTGCATGTCGCGCCAGTCGACGAAGGTCACCGCGACCCCGTCCTTGCCCGCGCGGCCGGTCCGGCCGATGCGGTGCAGGTAGGCCTTGTCGTCGTCTGGGCACTCGAAGTTGACCACGTGGGTTACGTCATCGACGTCGAGCCCGCGCGCGGCCACGTCGGTGGCCACCAGCACGTCGACCTTGCCGGTGCGGAACGCCCGCAGCGCCTGCTCGCGCTGGCCCTGGCCCAGGTCACCGTGCACCGCGGCCACCGCGAACCCGCGAGTCTTCAGCGACCCGGCGACTTGGTCGGCGGCCCGCTTGGTCTGGGTGAACACCATGGTCAGGCCGCGGCCCTCAGCCTGCAGCAGCCGCGCCAGCACCTCGATCTTGTCCATCTGGTGGGTGCGGAACACGAACTGACGGGTCGTGGGCACTGCCGCCGACGCATCGATCGTCTCGGCCCGCACGTGGGTCGGCCGACGCAGATGCCGCCGCGCCAGCGTGACCACTTCACCCGGCATGGTGGCCGAGAACATCATGGTCTGCCGGTCGTCCGGGGTGAGCTGCAGGATGCGCTCGACATCGGGCAGGAAGCCCAGGTCGAGCATCTTGTCCGCCTCGTCCAGCACCAGCGTCTGCACGTGGCTCAGCTCCAGGTGCCGCTGGCCCACCAGGTCCAGCAGCCGGCCCGGGGTGCTGACCACCACGTCGACGCCGGCCCGCAGGGCCTCGATCTGAGGCTCGTAGGCGCGGCCGCCATAGAGAGTGAGCACCCGGGTGCCCAGGCCGGAGCCTGCCATCCGCAGGTCGTCGGCGATCTGGCTCGCCAGTTCCCGGGTCGGCGCCACGACCAGCGCGTGCGGGGACTTGGGGCCGGCGGGCTCGCCCTCGGCCAGCCGCTGCAGCAGCGGGATCCCGAAGCCCAGCGTCTTGCCGGTGCCGGTCCTGGCCTGGCCGATGATGTCGTAACCACCCAGGGCGATCGGCAGTGCCAGCGCCTGGATGGGGAAAGTCGTGTAGATCCCTGCGCCCTCGAGGGCCAGGCAGATCGTGTCGGAGACGCCGAGGTCGCGGAACGGGACCGCGTGCGCGTCATCCGTGCGTGAGTCAGTGGTGGTAATCGTCTGCTCGGCCACCGCGTCTAGGGCGCCGGCGTCGCCGGGACTGTCGCTCGGGGCGTCGGTGTCCTCCGGCGCCCGCTGCCCGGCCAATATTTCGCTTGTCAGGGGGTTCATCCTCCATCGATCCCCTCCTGTCTGCCGCCCCTCAGGTCGGCGGGCGAAAGGGTCCGTCGTCATGTCGCCGCGTGGTCAGGACCTACGCGGCGCTGGTCCGTATCCGGGAGCGTTCCCTGGCTGTGCCGCAACCGCCAGCAGGAGATACCGCCGGCCAGGCCGCCGGAGCCAAGGTGGCCGCGCGCCTCTGTGCGCGCAGGTCACACCGTCTCGCTGATGCTGAAACAGCCGAAAACGCCCGCTGATCCAGCGACCGCTGCCAGCGCCTGACTGGGCGCACTGCGTTCGCCGCATCCGTACCACGGATAACGCAAAGTGTACCAGGGAGCTTCCCGGCCAGCTCACAACGCCACGACAAGTGTGGTAAGAGGACCCAAACCGGGGCCGTCAGCTGGCCTGTGTCAGTTCCCGAACCCGATCGGCCGGGCCTCGGCCCCGATGAACTCCAGGTAAGCGATCTTGTCCGCCGGCACCAGGACCTTGCCGCCCTTTTCCACGATCAGCACGAACACGCCGTCGCCAGCCAGCGCGTCGGCCAGATCCTGCTCGATCTGGTCGGCCGAGGTGCTGGTCTCCACGTCCAGCTCGCGCGGGGAGGACTGGACTCCGATCCTGACTTCCACTGTGCTCCTTGATGAGTTGGTCAGCTGCCGAGCGGCCGGTCAGTTGCTGAGCGGCCAGCCGCTGATCCCGCGCCAGGTGAGGCGGGCCATCAGCTGCTCGGCTTCTTCCTTCGGTATCTGCTGGCCGGTCCGCAGCCAGTACCGCGCGCTGACTTGGGCCGTGCCGACCAGGCCGACGCCGAGCAGGTGCGCGGCTTCGACCGGGATGCCGGCGTCTTCCTTGATGACGTCGCTGATCATCTCCGCGCACTCCTGCACCGACCGGTCCAGCCGCTCCCGCACCGCGGGCTCGTTGCTGAGGTCGGACTCGAACACCAGCCGGTACGCACCACCCTGGTTGGCCACGAAGCCGAAGTAGGCGCCGAACGTCGCCGCCACCCGCTGCTTGTTTTCCGTGGTGGAGCTGAGGGCCTGGCGCACCGTGTCGATCAGGGCGTCCACGCTCTCATCCAGCAGGGCCAGGTAGAGCTCCAGCTTGCTCGGGAAGTGCTGGTAGAGCACGGGCTTGCTGATCCCGGCCCGCTCCGCGATCTCGTCCATCGCGGCCGCGTGGTAGCCCTGGGAGACGAAGACTTCCTGCGCAGCTCCGAGCAGCTGACGGCGACGGGCCTGCCGGGGAAGCCGGGCGCCTCGCGGTCGTGCGTCGGGGGTTGCGGTCACCAGTGTCTCCGAGGGTGTTGTGCGGGCTGGCGGACTATCGTCCGCGTTTCCGGCCATGGTAAGGCCACGCAGCCGGGCCAGCCACTTTCCCGGTCAGGGCAATCAGTTTCCCGGCGATCAGTTTCCCGGCGCTCAGCGGTAGTCGTCATCGTCGTTGCCGACGGTGATCTCCTGCTCGACCGCGTCGGCCTCGTTGGCGTCGAACGGCAGTTCCTTGCGCTGCGGCGGAGCCGGCTCGTCGGTTTCGACCAGTTCGCGGTCCTGCTCAGCCGCGTCGTCGACGGGCTTTTCGATGTCCATCTCGCTCAACTCGCGGCACTCCTCGCATCGCTGTTGGCCGCATCGCTCGGCTCGGGACCCCGCGGCTCGGGACCCCGCGGCTCGGGACCCCGCGGCTCGGGACCCCGCGGCTCGGGCCTCGCGGCTCCGCTAGAGCCGCGGGCCGCATCCCGGCGTCGCCGTTCTGCGCGCCAACGGGCGCCGGGCGGTCACCGTTGTCGGACCCGGCCGGGGCGCCCGTGCCGTTCGGCACCGTTCCGTTCGGCCCCGTACCTTCCGGCGCCGTGCTGGCCGACTCCGAGCCTTCGCGGCTGGTTCCAGTGTCCCCTGGCTGGGTGGTGAGCTTACCGGCCAGCTCGCGGAGCACCGGCTCCAGGGCCTCGCTGTAGGTGGGGAAGGCGTGCACGGTGTCGGCCAGCACCGGCAGCGGCACCCCGGCCCGGATGGCCACCGTGACCTCGCCCATCCAGTCGGGCGCGTTCGGCCCCACCGCGGCCGCGCCCAGCAGCAGCTTCGAATCGGGATGCGCGTACAGCTCAACCCGCCCGGTGTCCTCGCCCGCCACCAGGGCACGGGCGGTGGTCTGCAGGTCGGCTCCGGCGCAGACCAGGGTGATCCCGGCTTCGGCCGCGCCCTGCGGGGACGCACCGACCGCGAATACCGACGGCATCGTGTAGACCGCGCGCGGGATGGCCCGGTAGTCGGCTTCCCGGCGCCGGCCGAGGATGTTCGCGGCCACCACCCCAGCCTGGTAGCGGGCGGTGTGCGTGTGCGTGCCCAGCCCGGTCACGTCCCCGGCCGCCCACAGCCCGGTCGCCCGCCGGTTCGCCTTGGTGGCCTGTCCGTTCGCCTCGCCCGCCGCCCGCTCGGCCGGCTCGTCCGTGGCCCGGTCCGTCGCCTGGTCCGTGGTGCTGGCGCCGCCCTTGGTCACCACCCGGCAGGTCGTGTCGACCGGGATCGCGGTGCCCGGCTTGACCTCCACCCCCAGGGCGTTCAGGCCGAGGCCGCCGACGCGCGGCCGCCGGCCGGTGGCCAGCAGCACCCGGTCCGCCTCGATCCGGC
Organism: uncultured Actinomycetes bacterium; assembly: GCA_963833835.1. Classification (GTDB taxonomy): domain Bacteria; phylum Actinomycetota; class Actinomycetes; order Streptosporangiales; family Streptosporangiaceae; genus Bog-532. Next base: position 425,191 of record CAWHZI010000014.1, on the reverse strand, counting down.
TGCCGTCGGCCAGGGTCAGCGCGATACCTTCTTCGTCCAGCCGCTCGGCCTTGACCGCCGCGGACCCCAGCCGGACGTCCACCCCGGTCCGGCGCAGCGCCTCGGCCAGGATCTCCCCGGTGAAGGTGGCCTCCGCGGGCAGCAGTACCTTCTCCGCCTCGACCAGCGTCACCTGGGAGCCGAACGAGGCGTAGATCTGGGCCAGCTCACAGCCGGCCGAACCGCCGCCGAGGACGACCAGCCGACGCGGCAGGTCGGGGCCGCTCATCGCTTCCGCGCTGGTCCAGGCGCCGATGTCGGCCAGGCCTTCGATCGGCGGGGCCACTGGCTCGCTGCCGGTGGACAGCACCAGGTCGGTGTAACCGAGTTCGACGGTCGGACCCGGGCCCGACGGCCCGTCCGGGCCTCCGCCGTTCTCCGGGTACGTGGTGACGGCCACGGTCCCGGGCCGGGTGACCTGACCGGTGCCGCGCAACAGCGTGACCCCCGCCTCGGTCAGCCTGCCCGCCGCCGAACTGTCGTCCAGGTGGCTGGTCACCTCGTCCCGGCGGGCCACGGCGTTCTCCCACGCCTCACCCCGGCCGGCCGCTTCCAGCAATGTCTTCGAGGGCAGGCAGGCAAGATACGGTGACTCGCCCCCGACCAGGCCTGCCTCCACCAGCGCGACCGATCGGCCGCCGGTCGCGACCTCGGCTGCGACGTGCACCCCCGCGGTCCCGCCGCCGAGCACGACAACATCGAACTCGGGCATTTGGCTCACCATCCCATCCCCCCGCCCGGAACCGCGCCCCAGGCTGCGCAGGTGCTCTCATTGTCTCAGGCAGGGCCCCTGCTTGGCCGCGGAAGCCAGGGATCGGGCATCGTGGCTGGTGAAAGCCCTGTCCTTGACCGGTTCCGGGCGCGTTTGCGGTCGTTTTAGGCGGTTTGTCGTACTAGGCCGGCCTGCGTTTTTACCGGCTGGACCGGCGGGGTACTACCCGGGCTATGCAAAGTATGTGGGCCGGGACGCTCGCGTTTGGCCCGGTGGATATCCCGGTCCGGCTGGGCCCGGCCACCCGCCCGAGGGAGCTCGCCTTCCGCCAGGTGCACGCGGCCGACGGCGGCCGGATCACATTGCGCCGGACCTGTACCGCCTGCGGCGCCGACGTGCCCTACGCCGACGTGGCCAAGGCGTACCAGCGCCCGGACGGGGATCTGATCCCGGTCACCGACGAGGAACTGGCCAGCCTGCCCCTCGAGGCCAGCCGCCGCATCGACGTACTGTGTTTCACCTCACCCGGCGCCATCGACCCGCTGCTGGTGTCCCGCAGCTACTTCCTGACCCCCGACCCGGCCCGCGATCTGGCCCACGGGGCAGCGGCCGCCCAGGCACCAGGCCACTCAGGCCACTCAGGCCACTCGGTCCTACAGCCTGTTCCACGCCGCGCTCGAGCGCACCGGGCGGATCGCCGTGGCCAGCATTACCCTGCGCCAGCGCGAGGCCCGGGCCACGGTCTGGCCCCGCGGCTCCGCTCTGGTCCTGCAGACGCTGCTGACCCCAGACGAGATCGCCGACCCCGGCCTCAGCGCAGCCGGAAGCAACGCCGTCGGCACACCAAGCAACGGCCCCGGCCAGCAAGCCACCCAGCAGGCCGACCAGCAACCCGGCCTGGCCGAGCTCACCCAGCAGATCGCCGCGATGACCCGCGACTTCGACCCGGCCGCCCATCACGACGGCTATCGCGACCAGCTGGAAGCCCTCATCCAGCGCAAATAACCCTGCGCGTCCAGCGCAAATAACCCTGCGCCGACGTCCAGGGCGAATGAAACTACCCGTTTGAGTGTTTTAGGTGAACGCGTGGTTGATTAACCTTGAACGCACGTAGTGGTCTGTTCACCTTGGCGGGGAGGCGGTCGATGGCACCGATTCCGGTGTGGCCTGGCGAGTTCGTCAGCCTCGGAGACACCCAGGTATATGTCCGGACCGCACCGGCCACCGGAGCCACCACCACCGACACCGACCCCGCCGAGCAGGTTGTCTGCGTGCACGGCTTCGGCGGTTCCGCCAACAACTGGACCGACCTGATGGCCCTGCTCAGCGGAGCCACCCGCCAGGACAGCCAAATCAGCCAGGACGACCAGAATCACACGAGCGCCCCGGCCCTCAGCGCCGACGATCCCGTCTTCAGCTGTGCCGCCCTGGACCTGCCCGGCTTTGGGTTCTCCCCGCCCGCCGAGGCCAGCTGCACGGTCAGCGGCCAGGCCGCGCTGGTGATCCAGCTCATCGAGCACCGCGGCGGCGGCCCGGTCCACCTGGTCGGGAATTCGTTCGGCGGCGCCGTCTGCACCCGGGTCGCGGCCACCCGTCCCGACCTGATCAAGACGGTCACCCTGATCGCGCCGGCCATGCCGGACCTGTGGGTCGGCCCGGTCACGGCTCGTTTCCCGGCCCTGTGCGTGCCGAAGTTCGGTTCCTGGCTGCTCAGCCGGGTCCAGAAGATGGCGCCCCAGGCCCGGGTCGAGGCGTCGATCGCCACCATCTACTACGACGGCAGCTGCGTGCACCCGGACCGGATCGCGGCTGACGTGGCCGAGATTGAACGGCGGGACGCGCTCGGCTACGGCGACGCAGTGCTGATCCGCTGTGCCCGCTCGATCGTGGCCGAATACCTGCGGCTGGGCCGGAACTCGCTCTGGCGGGACGCGGCCCGGGTCGCCGCGCCGGCGCTGGTCATCTACGGCAGCCACGACAAGATCGTGGATCCGCGGATGGCGGGCCGCGCGGCCCGGTCGTTCCCGCGCTGCCGCGTGGTGGTGCTGCCGCGGACCGGGCACGTGGCCCAGATGGAGCGCCCGGAAGCGGTGGCGGCCGAGTTCCGCCGGATGGTCGCCGGCCGCGACCAGAGCTACGATCTTCGCGCGCCCGCCGCCGTGTCCGCCGTGTCCCCGGCCGGGCCCGCCGCCGTGGGCGGCGGCCACCGCCCGCTGGGGAATGAGCCGCAGGCCCTGCCAGTTATGTAAGTCGGCGCCGTCTCGGTGCCCCTGTGATCGCAACCATCTGATGGAGAGCACTGTTCTGATGGAGAGCACTGTGTCGGCTAACTCTGTGTCGTTGCCGCCCCTGGTTGAGCCAGCCGATGAGCTCAGCGTGGATGAGGTCAAGCGGTACTCACGCCACCTCATCATCCCCGACGTGGGCATGACCGGGCAGAAGCGGCTCAAGAACGCCAAGGTGCTGGTGGTGGGGGCCGGCGGTCTCGGCTCGCCGGCGCTGCTGTACCTGGCCGCCGCCGGAGTCGGCACGCTCGGCATCGTCGACTTCGACGTGGTCGACGAGTCCAACCTGCAGCGGCAGATCATCCACGGCGTGTCCGACATCGGCAAGCCCAAGGCCGAATCCGCGCGGGACAGCATCCAGGAGATCAACCCGTACGTCGAGGTGATCCTGCACGAGGAGCGGCTGGACTCCGACAACGCGCTGGACATCTTCCGGCCCTACGACCTGATCGTGGACGGGACCGACAACTTCGCCACTCGCTACCTGGTCAATGACGCCTGCGTGCTGCTGAACAAGCCGTACGTGTGGGGCTCGATCTACCGGTTCGACGGCCAGGCCAGCGTGTTCTGGGCCGAATACGGCCCCTGCTACCGCTGCCTGTACCCGGAGCCGCCGCCCCCCGGCATGGTGCCGTCCTGCGCCGAGGGCGGTGTCCTCGGCGTGCTGTGCGCCTCGATCGGGTCGATCCAGGTCAACGAGGCCATCAAGGTCATCGACGGCATCGGTGACCCGCTGGTCGGGCGGCTGATGATCTACGACGCCCTGGAGATGAGCTACCGCTCGGTCAAGGTGCGCAAGGACCCCGAGTGCCCGGTCTGCGGCAAGAACCCGACGATCACCGAGCTGATCGACTACGAGGCGTTCTGCGGCGCGGTCTCCGAGGAGGCGCAAGAGGCGGTCCAGGGTTCGACGATCACCGCGCGGGACCTGAAGACGATGATGGACAACGGCGACAACATCTTCGTGGTGGACGTCCGTGAGCCCAACGAGTACGAGATCGTCTCCATCCCGGGCGCGACGCTGATCCCCAAGGGCGAGTTCCTGTCCGGCGCCGCGCTGGAGAAGCTGCCCCAGGACAAGCGCATCGTGCTGCACTGCAAGAGCGGTGCCCGCAGCGCCGAGGCGCTGGCCGTGGTCAAGGACGCTGGCTTCTCCGACGCCGTGCACGTCGGCGGCGGCGTGCTCGCCTGGGTCAACCAGGTCGACCCCAGCCTGCCGACCTACTAAGCCGCATCGGCTCGAAAATAGTTCGCTCCCCGTCAGGGCGTGTGCCTATAGTGGCCACGCCCTGACGTCGTCCGAGGGAGATCCGTTGCGTCGGTAGAGGTTCCGCACCGCGCGCCGCGTTCCTGCCGCGCGCCCGCCGACCTCCCGGAGCGCAGCATGTCTTTTTCCATCGTGGGCACCGCCCTGTCGTTCGCCTGGCCCGACGGCACCGTGGTCTTCGACCGCCTGGATCTGGCCATCGGCCCGGGCACGACCGGCCTCATCGGGGCCAACGGCTCGGGTAAGTCCACCCTGCTCCGCCTGATCGCGGGTGAACTCCGGCCGCAGTCCGGCACTATCCGGGCGGCCGGCGACGTCGGCTACCTGGCCCAGGACCTCACCCTGGGCGTGCAGGCCACGGTCTCTGACCTGCTCGGCGTGACCGAAGTCCGCCGCGCCCTGCACGCGATCGAGGCCGGCTCGACCGATCCCGAGGACTTCGAACAGGTCGGCGACGACTGGGACGTCGAGGAGCGCGTCGCCGCCGAACTGTCCCGGCTGGCCCTGGACCACCTGGACCTGGACGCACCGGTGGGCCAGCTGTCCGGCGGCGAAACCGTGCTCCTGCACCTGGCCGCGCTGTTCCTGCGCCGCCCCGCGGTGCTGCTGCTGGACGAGCCGACCAACAACCTGGACTTCGACGCCCGCGGCCGGCTGTATGCGGCGGTCGAGTCGTGGCCCGGAGTGATGCTGATCGTCAGCCACGACCGCGAGCTACTCGCCCGGGTGGACCAGATCGCGGACCTCTCCGGTGCCGAGGCCGGGCAGGCCCGCATGTTCGGCGGCAACTATCCCGCCTACGAACAGGTACTCGCCATCGAAAGGGAGGCCGCCGAGCGCGCCGTCCGGAGTGCCGCTGCTGACGTCCGCCAGCAGCGCCGGGACGTGCTCGACACCCAGCTCAAGCTGGCCCAGCGCGAGCGGTACGGCCGGAAACAGCAGGCGGCCGGCGGCCAGCCCCGCATCGTCATGAGCGCCAAGAAGCGCAACGCGCAGGTGTCCGCGGGCAAGCTCCGCAACACCCAGGAGGAGCGACTCTCCGAGGCCCAGGACCGGCTGAGCGAGGCCAAGGACGCGGCCCGTGCCGACGCCGAGATCCGCATCAAGCTGCCAGGCACAGCGGTCCCGGCGGGCCGGACCGTGCTGACAGCCCGCGGCCTGGCCGGTACCGCCTGGCGCCCCGGCCCCGGTCTCGCTCCAGAAAGCCCATCCGGTGACCCACCGCACGCCGGCCACAGCCCCGCTCCAGCCGAACCATCATCCCCTTTTAACAAACTCCCACCGCCCGACGTCGCACCTCCGCTGGACGAGCTCATCGTCCGCGGCCCGGAGCGGATCGCCCTGACCGGCCCCAACGGGGCCGGCAAGACCACCCTGCTGCGGGCCTTCGCCAGGCTGGCCGGGTTGCCCGGGGTCACCGTACGCACGGTGGCTGACCCGTTGGCTGGCTCGGGGACCGGCTCAGATACCGGGCCCGCGGCCGGGGTCGGCTACCTTCCGCAGCGGCTCGACCTGCTGGACGACTCGCTCAGCGTGCTGGACAACGTGCGTCGGGCCGCCCCGTCCGCGTCGGTCAACGACGTCCGGGCCAACCTGGCCCGCTTCCTGTTCCGGGGTAACCGGGTTAACCAGCTCGCGGGCACCCTGTCCGGCGGGGAACGGTTCCGCGCCACCCTGGCCGCGCTGCTGCTGGCCGACCCGCCCCCGCAGCTTCTGCTGCTGGACGAGCCGACCAACAACCTCGACCTGGCCTCGGTCCAGCAGTTCACTTCGGCGCTCGCCAGCTACCGCGGCGCGCTCATCGTAGCCAGCCATGACCTGCCGTTCCTGCACTCGCTGCAGATCACGCGCTGGCTGCGGCTGGACCCGGACCACGGCCTGACCGAGGCACGATCGGCCTGAAACAGGCGTCAGGCCGCCCAGGCCAGGCCGTAACATTTCCCTTGTGCCAACCGGACCGGATGCGTGGCCTGACGGACCACGCTCGATGCGCCATGCTGGCACAGGTCGTTCCCCGCACCGCCGCGGTTTCGGGGCCACCGCCGCGCTGGTCGCGGCCATCTTCGGGGGGATCGGGCTGGTTGTCTCGCTGACCGGGCTGGCCATTCAGATGCTGCCGCGGCACTTCAGCGCGACCCAGCAGCGGCAGATCGTGGCCTGGGAGGTCAGTAAGCGATGGCGGACGCTGCCGGCCGGTGAGATCTTTCCCGCCACGGTCCGTTACTCGTTGTCCGAATCCGTGCTGAGCGACCTGACCTCCGTGCCCCTGCAGGCCGCGCGGGTCGGCATCGCGCCGCAGGCCACCTGTGCCGCAGGCACCGACCAGGCCGCGGCCCGCGTGCTCGACGCGCGGGGCTGCCGGGCGCTGCTGCGGGCCAGCTACACCGACGAATCGGCCACCTACGTGGTCACGGTGGGCGTGGCCGTGCTCGGGACAACGGCGCAGGCGACCGCGGCTGCTGCGGCGCTGAACAAGGCCACGGCCTCACCCCAGCCCGGGCTGGATGCGGCGTCGTTCGTGGGCACCCCGGCGGGCTCGTTCGGCAACGGGCAACGCCAGCTGACCAGGAGCGAGGCCGCCGGCCCCTACGTGATCATGTACGCGGCCGGCTACGCCGACGGCCGCCCGCGCGTTCCCATCGGCAACGACACCTACGCCCAGGGCGAGATGGCCGCCGCCGCGCAGGGCGTGCAGCAGAGCGTGGCCAGCACGCTAGGCGCGCCACCCCCGGCTCCCCACTGCCCCGGGACATCCGGATGCTGAGTCCCCGCGCGCCGAGTTCGCCGGCGCTGAGCTTCTCCGCGCTGAGCTTCTCGTGCCAGGCTGCTCCGCGCCAGGGTGCGCTGGGCCAGGGCTCCCCGTGCTGGGGCGGCCGGTGCTGAGGCTCCGGCTGGCCGCCGCGCTCGGCCTGGCCGCCGCCTGCGCGGGCGTGACGGCCACGGCCGGCGTCGCCGCTGCCGCCCCGGCCGCGCCCGCCGACTCCGTGCGCGACGGCCAGCTGTGGGCCCTGAACATGATGGACGTCCCGGCCGCCTGGGAGGCCGGCAACGAGGGTCAGGGCGTCACCGTGGCCGTGCTCGACAGCGGGGTCGCGCCGGACGTCTCCGACCTGGACGGCTCGGTGGTGAGCGGGCCCGACCTGACCGGTGTCACCACTCCGACGAGCAGCCCCGCCTGGGGCCAGCACGGCACCTGGATGGCTTCGGTCATCGCCGGCCATGGTCACGGTGTGGACGATGACGACGGCATTTTGGGTGCCGCGCCCAAGGCCAAGATCCTTTCCGTGCGAGTCATCCCGGACCGTAACGATCCCGGCTACACCACCTACGAGCGGGAACAGGAGAGCAGGGTCCAGGACTCGCTGGCCAAGGGCATCCGCTACGCGGTCGACCACGGCGCCGACGTGATCAGCATGTCGATCGGCTACAGCGCGCCCAGCGCCAGCGTCCGCTCGGCCCTGCAGTACGCCTACGGGCACGGTGTGGCCGTGGTGGCGTCCTCGGGCAACTCCGGCGACACCAGCTCGGCCAGCAAGAACGGCTACGCCCCGCTGAAGTTCCCGGCGGACTACCCAGGCGTGATCGGGGTGGCCGCGGTGAGCAGCGCCGGAAGCGTGGCCGGCTTCTCCAGCGACAACCTGTCGGTCGAGGTCGCCGCGCCCGGCGTCAACATCTCCGCCCAGGGCCGCGACGGCCAGTACTGGCTGGTCACCGGGACCAGTCCCGCGTGCGCCCTGGTCGCCGGCGTCGCAGCCCTGATCAAGGCGAAGTACCCGGGCCTGGCCCCCGACCTGCTGGCCAAGGCGCTGACCTCAACCACGCACTATCGGCCCGACGGCGGTTACGACCAGAAGGTCGGCTTCGGCACGGTGAACGCGACCGCCGCTCTGACCGCCGCCGGTCGGCTAGCCCGCCAGCGCGCGGCCGAGACCGGCACCGCGGCCAGCACCAACTTCGGCGGTGGCCCGTCTGCGGCCCCGGCCAGCCCGGTCGGCCCCCGTGGCTCCGGCCAGCTGATCCTGTTCGCCGTGCTAGCGCTCACCGCTTTGGTCCTGGTGGCCGCGTCCGTCAGCCGCCTCGCAGTCCTCAAGCAACTCCGCCGCCGCACCCTGACCGCGGCCTCAGTCCCAGTGGCGGGCTCCTCCTTCGGCCGCCCGCCCCCCACCTCGGCCCCGCCCTCCACGTCGCCCCAGCCCGGCCGTCATCACGCCTCCCACCGCTCCACCGTTTCCCAGCAGCCCCCACTGCCCCAGCCACCCACGCCCCAGGGGGCAGCCCCGTCCTACGCACCCCCCGCACCCCAGGGTTCGCCCACGTCCTACGCACCCCCCGCACCCCACGGTTCGCCCACGTCCTACGCGGCCCCCGCGCCCCAGGCGCCACCCATGTCCCACGATCGATACGGGCCATCCACGCCACTCGCGCCCCGCGCGAACTCCACTCCGGACGACCAACACGCGCCTCACGCTCAACCCGCGCCCCAGCTCAACCCGCGCCTCAGGAGCCCCAGCGAGCCCCAGGAGCCGTACGCGCCCCAGGAGCCACCTGTGGCGTACGAGTCCTACGCGGCGCACGAGCTCTACGAGTCGCAGGCAACCCGCCCGCTCGCGATGCCCCAGGAGCAACGGCGGCCACAGGGCTGGTGGCCACCGCCGGAAGCCGATGACTGACCAGGACACCGAGGGCAGCCCGGCCCAGCTGGACGACTTCGCTAGCGACGTGCTCGACGTCGTGGATGCGATCCCGCCCGGCCAGGTCATGTCCTACGGTGACATCGCCGAATACCTCGGCCGTGGCGGTCCCCGCCAGGTGGGCCGGGTGATGTCCACCAGCGGCGGAGGGGTGCCCTGGTGGCGGGTCGTCCATGCCAACGGGTCGCTGCTAGCCCGGCATGAACGCACCGCCCTACGCGAGTACCGGAAGGAAGGCACGCCCCTGCGCGCCTCCGCGGACGGCAGCTCGTTCCGGGTGGACATGCGCCGGGCCCGCTGGCACGGCCCGGAAACCTTCAACCCAGAACCCCCAGGCCCCGGCCCCAGAACCCCGCGCTGAGTCGCCATCGGGTCCTCATCCGGCTGCCACCGCGCACGGAACCCCTGCCCCAGCCGGCCGCCGCCCAGCCCGCCCGCGTCGGCCGGCGCCTGCACGCCAGTTCCCGGTTCCGCAACCGGTGTTGTCGCAAGCGTTCGCGGTAGGCGCCGCCGGGGGCGCGGGCGAGGTCAGGGGCTGCGGCTGGCGGGCTGGCCCGGCAACGGGCTGTCGACGGTGATGCTGCCACCCGGGTGGGTGAACCGCAGGGTGCCGTCCGCCGCGCCGGCCAGGGTCCAGCCTTGCTGGTGGATGAAGTAGTGGTGGTGGACGAAGCACAGCAGGACGAGGTTGGGCAGGCGGGTGCGGCCGCCGCGTTTCCAGGGATGGATGTGGTGGGCGGTGCACCAGGTGGCCGGGAGCCCGCAGCCCGGGAACCGGCAGCCCTGGTCCCGGGCGGTCAGGGCGCGGCGCAAAGCGGGGGTGTCGGTGCGGTAGCGGCGTCCCACGTCCAGGGGCAGCCCGTCGCGCCAGCGGATCAGGGAGACCTCAGCCCGGCAGGCGAGGGTGAGGATCTGGCGGGCGGTGAGCATGGTCCCGTAGGCGGTCCGAGCCGGCCCCGGGCTCGCGCTGGGTATGTCGCCGGGCCGGCCGGGCTGAGTGTCACCGAGGTGACTGGCAGGCGGGTCGCCGAGGTGGCTGCCGGACTGGGCGTCGAGCAAAATGGTCAGGTGGGGCAGGGCGCCGTGGCGGGTTCTGGCCGCCCCGGAGTCCAGGGCGGCCTGGCAGGCGGCAGTCAGCCCGTCCATCCGGCGCTGCGCCGCGGTCCGGCGGTCGTGGCCGCCACCCGGCGGGCTGAACGCCTCGGCTGCCGTCCTGATGATTTCCATGGACAAGGCATCGCTGCAGGCGCCGCTGATCGTGCCGACGCTGTCCAGGGTTATCCCGAACGACAGATAACGCCGTTCGAACCGTTTCCGCTGGCGTTCCTCCACGGCGTCAGGGTCGGCGCGGTAGGTCAGGTCCTCACCCAGACGGCGCAGCTCCCGCGGGTCCAGGCCTGGCGCCACCCACTCGGGCCAAGACACACCGGCGGCGGCCTGTTCGCCGTCCGCGCCGTCCGCGTCCGCGCCGTCGGTGCGCGTGCGGGCGGCCTCGGCCGCCGATCGGGAGCCGGGCAGTCCGGTGGTCGCTGCGGTCAGCATCTGCTGCTCGGCCGCGGCGGCCAGCGCGTCGTCGTCGATCTGGGCGGTGGCCTGGCTGATCACGTGGGCGGCGTCGAACGAGACCTGGCCCTGGTCCAGCGCCTGGGCCGTGGCCCGCAGCCGCGCCAGCGCCCGCCCGGTCGCGACCAGCTCCCCGGCCCGGCCCAGTGACCGGCCACAGCCATGCCGCAAGAACGCCGCCGCTGAGGAGTACCCGGCGGCGGTGAACGCGCCGGTGGAATCGACCAGGCCGGCCAGCCGGGCCAGCTGCCCGAGCACCTGGTCGGCGAACACCGCGACCTGGCGGACCTGGACCAGCAGGCCCAGGCCATCACCAGGCACAGGACCGAGGGCGGCCAGATCGGCCAGCACCCGGTCCCGCGCGACGGCACGGTTCGAATCCATGTTCGAACCCTCTCACGAGGGTCTGACAAAATACTGGCCGCCGCCCAACGCCGGAAACACCGGCAGAATGTCGGTGCCTTCTGCTGGAATTCTTAGCAATGGAAAGCACCCAGCCGTACCGCCTGGTCCGGCGCCCCGTGGCGACCGGGGCCCGGCTGCAGCTCGACGACGCGCAGCAGCAGGTCGTTCAGCATTCCGGGGGTCCGCTCCTCGTGCTGGCCGGCCCGGGCACCGGCAAGACCGCCACCATCGTGGAGACGGTGGCCCACCGCATCGAGGCGCGGCATGTGGACCCGGCCCGGGTTCTGGTGCTGACGTTCAGCCGCAAGGCCGCCGGCGAGCTGCGGGAGCGCATCGCAGGCCGGCTGCGCCGCACCATCCGCGAGCCGCTGGCCTTCACCTTCCACAGCTACGCCTACGCGCTGGTGCGGCGGGAGTTCCTGCTCATGGGGGAGGAGCTGCCGCGGCTCCTGTCCGGCCCCGAACAGCTGCTGGAGGTGCGGCGGCTGCTGCGGGGTGAGATCGCCGACGGGGCTGCCCACTGGCCCGGCGCGCTCCGCCCGGCCCTGGCCACCCGCGGCTTCGCCGAGGAGCTGCGGGACTTCCTGCTCCGCGCGGCCGAGCGCGGGCTGGACGGGCGGCGGGTGTCTGTCCTCGGTCGGCAGCACCGGCGCGAGGACTGGGTGGCGGCGGGCCGGTTCCTGGACCGGTATGCGGCCCGGTTCGACCTGGCCCCCGTGGCCGCCTACGACTACGCGGAGATCGTCCGGATCGCGGCATCGCTGCTGAGCCGGGCCAGCATCCGCCAGCGGGAGCGGGAAGCCTACGACATGGTCCTGGTGGACGAGTACCAGGACAGCGACCCGGCCCAGGAATCGCTGCTGCAGGCGCTGGCCGGGGACGGCCGGGAGCTGATTGCCGTGGGCGACCCGGACCAGTCCATCTACGCCTTCCGTGGTGCCGACGTCCGGGCCATCACCGAGTTCCCGGTCCGGTTCCGCGCGCCCGACGGCAGCCCGGCCCCGGTCGTCGCGCTCGGCACCAACCGGCGCAGCGGCCCCGTGCTCATCGCCGCCTCCCGCCGTATCGCCCAGCGTCTGCCGGCCGCACCCACCGCGCACTCCGCGCACTCCGCACCCACCGGGCCCGCGGGCCCGACCGGGGGCGGTACCCGTCTCGCGGCCAGCCACCGTCACCTCGCTCCGCGGCCCGGCGCGGAGCCCGGCACGGTCCGCATCGTGGTCGCGGAGAGCGCCAGCCAGGAGGCGGCGCTGATCGCCGACACGCTGCGCCGGGCCCACCTGGCCGACGGGGTGGCCTGGTCGTCGATGGCGATCCTGGTCCGGTCGGCCACCCGCCAGGTGCCCTTGCTGCGCCGGGCGCTGACCGCTTCCGGCGTGCCGGTATCGGTGGCGGGCGACGAGCTGCCACTACCCGACGAGCCCGGTACCCGCCCGCTGCTGACCCTGCTGCGTTGCGCGCTCCAGCCGGGCACGCTGGACGAGCAGACCGCCGCCGAGTTGCTCACCGGGCCGCTGGGCGGCACCGACGCGCTCGGCCTGCGCCGTCTGCGCCGCTGGCTGCGCACCAGCGCCAGCGCCGGGCCCAGTGCCAGCACCGAGACCAGCGCCAGCGCCGGGCCCAGTGCCAGCACCGAGACCAGTGCCAGTGACGCTCCCGCCCCTGACTCCGGGACCGGTACGCCACCCGTGGGCAGCCTGCTGCCTCCTCTCGACCTGCTGGCCGCGGCGATCCTCGACCCCCGGGCCCTGATCCTGGTCCCCACGCAGGTCGCCGAGCCCGCGGCGAAGCTGGGCCGCCTGCTCACCGTGGCCCGCGACGCGATCAAGGCCGGGCGCAACGCCGAAGAGGTTCTTTGGGCCGTGTGGGACGCATCCGGCCTGGCTCCGATCTGGCAGGCGGCCAGCGCGGCGGGCGGAGCGGCCGGTGCCGCCGCGGACCGGGATCTGGACGCGGTGCTGGCCCTGTTCGACACGGCGGCGCGGTTCACCGACACGCTGCCGCCGGGCGCGCCGGGGCTGTTCCTGGACAGCCTGACCGGGCAGGAGATCGCCGGCGACACGCTGGCCGAGCAGGCCACCAGGGACGAGGCCGTCCGGATCCTGACCGCGCACCGGTCCAAGGGCCTGGAGTGGGACCTGGTGGTGGTGGCCGGCGTCCAGGAAGAGACCTGGCCCGACCTGCGGCTGCGCGGCTCGCTGCTCGGCGTGGACGAGCTGGCCGAGGCCGCGTCCGGCGCGCCGAGCACAGCCGACGACGCGGCTGCGGCGGCGCTGGCGTCCAAGCTGCTGGCCGAGGAACGCCGGCTGTTCTACGTGGCGGTGACCCGGGCCAAGCACTCGCTGCTGGTCACCGCGGTCGGCGGCGACGGGTCCGACACCCGGCCGTCCCGGTTCCTGGCCGAGCTGGCCGGTGACGGCATCGAACCGGAACAGGCCCTGTCACCCGGCCATCGCTGGCTGTCGCTGGCCGCGCTCACCGCGGACCTGCGCCGTGCGGTGGCCGACCGCGAACGACCGCTACCGGTCCGGCGTGCGGCCGCGGCTCAGCTGGCCCGGCTGGCCCACGCCGGGACCCGGGGAGCCCACCCGTCGCACTGGTACGCGCTGACCGAGTTGTCCGACGCCGGGCCCATCGCCGGGCCGGGCGAGCAGGTGCGGCTGTCGCCGTCGCAGGTGGAGGCGTTCACCCGGTGCGGCCTGCGCTGGCTGCTGGAATCCGCCGCCGGGGCGGGCCGATCCGACGTGCTGCGGCACCTGGGCACGGTGATCCACGCCGCCGCGGTGCTGGCCGCCCAGGGCGCGACCGACGCCGAGATCAGCGGCCGCATCGACGACATCTGGCACCACCTGGACTTCGGCAGCGTCTGGTACAGCGCCAAGCAACGCGAGCTGGCCGGGAAGATGGTGCGCCGCTTCCTGGACTGGCATGCCGCCAACCCGCGTGAGCTGGTCGCGGTCGAGCAGGCGCTGAAGGTACAGATCGGCCCGGTGCAGATCACCGGGCGGGTGGACCGGCTGGAGCGGGACGACCAGGACCGGGCGGTGGTCGTCGACCTCAAGACCGGCGGCAGCGCCCCCCGCGAGGACGAACTCGAGCGGCATCCGCAGCTCGGCGTGTACCAGCTCGCCGTGCTGCTGGGCGCGTTCGAGCGGTTCGGCCTGACCGATCCCGGCGGGGCCGAGCTGGTCCAGGTGGGCAAGGCGGGGTACACGGTGCGGGCCAAGATCCAGCCGCAGCGGGCCCTCGGCGAGGACGACGAGCCGGGCTGGGCCAAGGATCTGGTGGAGACGGTGGCGGCCGGGATGGCCGGGCCGGTGTTCCAGGCCCGGGTCAACCCGGGCTGCCGGACGTGCCCGGTGGCCGGTTCCTGCCCGGTCAGCGACAACGGCGCGCAGGTCGAGCCGTGACCGCCCGGTACGGTCCGCAGGAGGTCGCGCGACTGCTCGGCCTGCCCGAGCCGACCGCCGAGCAGGCCGCGGTGATCTCCGCGCCCGCGCAGCCGATGGCCGTCATCGCGGGCGCCGGGTCGGGCAAGAGCGAGACCATGGCCGCCCGGCTGGTCTGGCTGGTGGCCAACGGGCTGGTCCGGCCGGATCGGGTGCTGGGCCTGACCTTCACCCGGAAGGCCTCCGCCGAGCTGGCCGAACGGGTCCGGTCCCGGCTGGACCGGCTACGCCGTTCCGGCCTCGACACCCCGGGCTCTGATGCTCCCGCCCCCGACCCCGCTCCGAGCAGCGCCGCCCCAGGCATTGCATCTCAAGCAGCGCTTCCCGGGCAGCGCGGCCCCGAACGACGCCGCGCCCATGCTTCCGGCCGACGCCGCGCTCCCGTTCGCCGGCGACCCGGTGATCAGCACGTACCACGCCTACGCGGGGCGACTGGTGGCCGACCATGCCCTGCGCGAGGGCCTGGAGCCGTCCATGCGGCTGATCACTCCGGCCGAATCGTGGCAGCTGGCCGCCCGCATCGTGGCCGCCTACGACGGCCCGATGGGCGATATCGGCTGGGGGCCGCCCACCGTCACCGCGGCCGTGCTGGCGTTGTCCGGTGAGCTCAGCGAGCACCTGCGGGATCCGGGCGACGTCCAGGCCATCGGGGAGTGGCTCGACGCACGCCAGGCGACCCTAGGCAAAGTGCCGGCCTACATTAAAAAAATCATTCAAAGCCAGCGCGCCCGCGAACAGCTCTTGCCGCTGGCGGCCAGGTACGCGGCCGAGAAGAAGACCCGCGAGGTGCTCGACCACGGCGACCAGATGGCGCTGGCGGCCCGGATCGCCTCCCGCCACCCCGAGGTCGGCCTGATCGAGCGGGGCCGCTACCACGTGGTCCTGCTGGACGAGTACCAGGACACCAGCCAGGCGCAGCTGGTGCTGCTGCGCGCGCTGTTCGGCGGCGGCCACCCGGTAACCGCGGTCGGCGACCCGTGCCAGTCGATCTACGGGTGGCGCGGAGCCAGCGCCGGCAACCTGCGGCGGTTCTCCCAGGACTTCCCGGTACTGCCGCGCCCGCCGCGACCGGGCGTGGCCGGCTGGCCCGCACCGGTGAAGCTGCTGTCCACCAGCTTCCGCAACGCCGGCCGCGTGCTGGACACCGCGGCGGTGCTGCAGCAGCAGCTGCGGGCCGAGGCCCCCGACGTGCCCCGGCTGAAGCCCGCGCCGGACCGGGACGGCCGCGGCTGGGTGGCGTGCGCGCTGCTCGACACCGTGGCGGCCGAGGCCGACTGGGTGGCCGGCCGGGTCAAGCGGCTGCTGATGCTGCCGCCGGGGATCGCGCCCGACGGTCAGCCGTGGCCGGACGGCAGCCGGGAGGTGGTGCGGCCGTCCGACATCGCCATCTTGTGCCGCAAGCGGTCCCAGTTCCCGGCGCTGCGCCGGGCACTGGAGGCGCGCGAGATCCCGGTCGAGGTGGTCGGGCTGGGCGGGTTGCTGACCGTGCCCGAGGTGCAGGACGTGGTGGCCACGCTGCGGGTGCTGGACGACGCGGCCGGGTCCGACTCGCTGGTCCGGTTGCTGACCGGGCCGCGCTGGCGGATCGGCCCGCGGGATCTGGTGGCGCTGGGCCGCCGGGCCCGGGCGCTGGCCCGCGCCGACCAGGCCGAGGCCGAAGCCAGGACCGGGAACGCCCCGCCCGGCTCGCCATCCACCCCGCCCGGCCCGCCATCCACCCCGTCCGCTACACCCGGCCTGTCGCCCGCTGACGACGGGGACGCGCTGGCCGAGGCGCTGACCGACCTCACCACCGACGCGGGCAGCCTGGTCGAGGCGCTGGACGACCTGGGCGAGCCGGGCGCGTACTCCCCCCACGGGCTGGCCCGGTTCCGGGTACTGGCCGGGGAGCTGCGGATGCTCCGTGGCCAGCTCAGCCGCCCGCTGCCGGACCTGATCGGTGAGGTCGAACGCACCCTGGGCCTGGACATCGAGCTGGCCTCGCGTCCCGGCGCGGATCCGCTCACCGCCCGGGCCGACCTGGATGCGTTCACCGACGCTGCGGACTCGTTCGCCGGTTCGCGGGAAGAGGCGACGCTGGGGGCGTTCCTGGCCTACCTGAGCGCGGCCGAGACCGAGGAGTTCGGCCTGGAGACGGGCCGGGTCGGCGAGACCGACTCGGTCAAGCTGGCCACCGTGCACACCTCCAAGGGCCTGCAGTGGGCCGCGGTGCTGGTGCCGGGCCTGTCGGCGGGGGAGCGGTCGCAGGTCTTCCCGGCCCGGCCGCGGCTGTCCACCCGGTGGACCGACAACCCGCGGCTGCTGCCGTTCGGCCTGCGCGGTGACTCGGCCGACCTGCCGTCCCTGCGTGATCTGGACCCGGCCTCGGTCGACGCGTTCACCCAGCGCTGCGCGGACCGGGACCTGGCCGAGGAGCGCCGCCTCATGTACGTGGCCGCGACCCGGGCCGCCTTCTGGCTGGGCTGTTCGGGCTACTGGTGGGGGGACGGGGCCAGCGTGCTCGGACCGTCCCCGTTCCTGGACGAGGTCCGGCGGGCCTGCCAGGCTGGCACCGGCCGGATCGACGAGTGGGCCCCGCCGCCCGCCGAGGACGCGATCAACCCGGCGCTGGCCGAGCCCGCCGCGGCCAGCTGGCCCGAGACCCCTGCCGGGCAGCGTTACGAAGCGGTCCGGGAGGGTGCCGACCTGGTCCTCGCGGCCGCGCAAGACGCCCGGCGACGCCCGGGACGCGAAGGCAGCGGACGGCCAGACCACGGCCCCGACCACGGCCCCGACTGTGGCCCCGGCTGCGGCCGCGGCGGCGCGGGCGGCGGAGACCAAAGACACCGACGACCTCGCCGCGCTGAGCGATGAGGATCAGACCCTGGTCGCGGCCTGGCAGCGGGACGCCGAACTGCTGCTGGGCGAGCGGGAGCGCCGCCGCACCGACGGCGGCCTGCGGGTCGTCCTGCCCGGCCATCTGTCCGTGTCGTCGCTGGTCACGCTGGCTCGCGACCCGGCCGAGCTGGCCCGCCAGGTGCGCCGGCCGATGCCCCGCCCACCGGCCCCGTACGCCCGCCGCGGCACCGCGTTCCACCAGTGGCTGGAGGAACGCTTCGGGCAGCAACGGCTGATCGACACCGACGACCTGTTCGGCCCCGACGACCTGCTGGATGAGCCGGGACCGGCGGCCCGGGCCGAAGCCGAAGCCGAAGCGGACCTGGCCGAGCTGCGGAAGCAGTTCGAAACCAGCGAGTGGGCGGGCCGGTGGCCGCGCGAGGTCGAGGTGCCGTTCGAGACGCTGATCGGCGACCGGCTGGTCCGCGGCCGCATCGACGCGGTCTTCGACGACGCCCCGGACGGCCTGATCGACGTGGTCGACTGGAAGACCGGCAAACCGCCTGGCTCGGAGCCGGAAAAGCATGCCGTCGCCGTTCAGCTCGCCGCCTATCGGCTGGCCTGGGCCACGCTGACCGGTGTTCCGGTGGACCGGGTGCGGGCCGCGTTCCACTACGTGCGCCGGGACCGCACCGTCCGCCCGGCCGACCTGCTGGACGAGGCCGGCCTGACCGCCCTGATCAACGCCGTCCCCGAGAGCGCCCCATGAGCGCGGCATCCCCCGAGCGGGGGCACCCCACAAGCCTGCACACCGATCGCCTGCTGCTACGCCGGTGGCGGCCGGAGGACCGGGCGCCGTTCGCGGCGCTGAACGCCGACCCGGAGGTGATGGAACACTTCCCGGCCCGGCTGACCCGAGCCGAGAGCGACGCGTTCGTGGACCGGATCGAGGCCGGGTTCGCCGAGCATGGCTTCGGCCTGTGGGCCGTCGAGGTCCAGGCCACCGGGGAGTTCATCGGCTTCACCGGGCTGGCCGTGCCGTCGTTCGACGCGCCGTTCACCCCGGCGGTGGAGATCGGCTGGCGGCTGGCCCGCCCGGCCTGGGGGCACGGCTACGCCTCCGAAGCCGCGCGTGGCGCCCTGGACGCCGCCTTCACCACCTACGGACTGGCCGAAGTGGTCTCGTTCACCAGCGAGGACAACGTCCGATCCCAGGCGGTTATGCGCCGCATCGGCATGACCCACGACCCGGCCGACGACTTCGACCATCCCCGGCTCCCGCCTGGTCACCGCCTGAACCGGCACGTGCTGTGGCGGATCAAGGCTCCCGCATCGGAGTAACGCCGCCGACCGCCGCGGCCCCCGAGCCGGTCCCGGCCACCGGAAAGGCGGCCAGCGTCGCCTGCAGTGACCCGAGCGTCGCCACGATGATCTCGAACAGCGTGCGGTCGTCGTCGCGGTCGATCCACTCGTCCAGCGCCACGAACAGCACGGTCATGGTGATTTCGGCCAGCAGCGCGGCGGTGACCGCGGCCACGCCCCGGCTGACGAAACCGGCCCGGATCGCCTCACCCAGGTCGGCCCGCTTGCGCAGGTCGCGCTCGCGCAGGCCTTCGTCCGACCGGATGATGGCCAGCCGCTGGCGCAGCTCCTCCCGCCGCCCCTCGAACCGGGTCTCGGCCACGGTCTGCAGCCCGCCGAAGACCAGCGTCACCGGATCCAGGGACGCCGGCGCGTCCGCGATGAGCCGGGTCGCGAGGTCGGGGATCTCGGCCCCGCCGAAGATCACTTCGCGTTTGTCGGCGAAGTAGCGGAAGAAGGTCCGGGTCGTCAGGCCGGCCCGGGCCGTTATCTCCGGCACCGTCGTGGCGGCGAACCCCTGCTCGGCGAACAGCTCGAGGGCGGCCCGCTCCAGGCGCTCTCGCGCGTCCGGTCGCCATCTGCTCACCGCTCCAGTGTAGGTGATGACACGCCATGTCATCATGAAGTAAGTTGATGACACGCCATGTCATCACGATGAGAGCAGCAATGACGGAGCAGCAATGGGGACTGAAGTCTGGATTCTGGGCGGCACCGGCCGCAGCGGCCGGGCGATCGCGACCGAACTGCTGAGCCGGGGGCTGTCCCCGATCCTGGTCGGCCGCGACGCCGCCCGCCTGCAGCGTGCCGCCGCCGAGCACAACGCCGCCACCCAGCCGGGGACCCGGACACGAACCGTGGTCGCCGCCTCGATCGAGGACATGGCGGCCGAGATCCAGCGCCAGCAACCGGCCGTGGTCATCAACACGGTCGGTCCGTTCACCACGACGGCCGGACCGATCGCGCGCGCCTGCCTGACCGGCAGTCACTACGTGGATCTGGCCAACGACCTGCCCGCCGTGGCCGCGTTGCTCGATCTGGACCAGCAGGCCGTGGCGGCGGGGAAGACCCTGGTGACCGGGGCCGGGTTCGGCGTCACCGCCACCGAGAGCGTCGTCGTCCAACTGAGCCAGCAACTGGGCCAGCAGAACAAAGACGCGCCCGTGAAAGTCCGGGTGGACATGGTCCCCTCGCTGGCGATGGAGGCCGGCGTCATCGGGGAAGCCCTGGCCGGGACCATCCTCGACGGCTTTCCCGACGCTCGTGGCCGCGGCCGGTACGAGGGCCGGCGCTACGAGAACGGCCGCCTGGTCCGAGCCCGGATCGCCGGCGACCCGGCCAGCCTCACCCTCCCGGACGGTACGAAGGTCGTCACCGCGAGTATGCCGCTCGGCGAGCTCATCGCCGCCCAGCGGGCCAGCCGGGCACCCAACGTGGTCTCGGCGTCCAGCGAGGCGCCGTCCTCGCCCGCCGTCCGCGCGGTCCTGCCCCTGGCCACCACGCTGCTGGCCATCGCGCCGGTCCGCGCCTTCGCCAGGAAGCGGCTGGCCGGCGTGAAGCTCAAGTCGCGCGAACGCCCCCGCGAGTACTCCTACGGTCACGCCCGCCTGGAGTGGCCGGACGGCACCATCCGCGAAGGCTGGCTGCAACTGGGCGACGCCCAGGCCTTCACCGGGGCCGTGCCCGCCGAGATCACCCGCCGCCTGCTAGCCGGCCAGGGGCGCCCCGGCGCGCACACCCCGGCCGCCCTGTTTGGCTCCTCGCTGGCCGAAGCCTGCGGCGCCCGCTACCTCATCCCCGCCGCCACCCCGGCCCCAGCCTGACCGCCCCGGAGCGACGCCACGCACACGGAACGTCTATGACCGAACCGTTGTTGAACCATAAGTGAGACATGATGGAGCAGCGATGATGCTGACTGACGCGCTGCCCTCCTTCCTCGATGCCGACGGCCCGGATCCCGACGCCGTCTATAACGCGTTCGCCGAGTGGGCCAAGGGCCAGGGCCTGAGCCTGTACCCGCACCAGGAGGAAGCGCTCATCGAGGTGGTGTCGGGGGCCAACGTCATTCTGAGTACCCCCACCGGTTCGGGTAAGAGCCTGGTCGCGGCGGGCGCGCACTTCACCGCCCTGGCCAATGGCCAGCGCAGCTTCTACACCGCGCCGATCAAGGCGCTGGTGTCGGAGAAGTTCTTCGCCCTGATCGACACGTTCGGGGCCAAGAACGTCGGCATGATGACCGGCGACGCCAGCGTGAACCCAACGGCTCCGATCATCTGCTGCACCGCCGAGGTGCTGGCCAACATCGCGCTGCGGGACGGGGCCGACGCCGACGTCGGCCAGGTCGTGATGGACGAGTTCCACTTCTACGCCGACCCGGATCGCGGCTGGGCCTGGCAGGTGCCGCTGATCGAGCTGCCCCGGGCCCAGTTCGTGCTGATGTCGGCCACGCTGGGCGACGTCCGGTTCTTCGAGCAGGACCTGACCCGGCGCACCGGGCGGCCCACCGCGGTGGTGCAGTCCGACGAGCGCCCGGTCCCGCTGACCTTCGAGTACGTGCTGACGCCCCTGCACGAGACGCTGAAGGAACTGCTGGAGACCAGGCAGGCGCCGGTCTACGTGGTGCACTTCACCCAGGCCGCGGCGCTGGAGCAGGCCCAGGCGCTGATGAGCATCAACGTGTGCACCCGGGCCGAGAAGGACGCGATCGCCGAGACGATCGGGAACTTCCGGTTCAGTTCCGGATTCGGCAAGACGCTGTCCCGGCTGGTCCGGCACGGCATCGGCGTGCACCACGCCGGCATGCTGCCCAAGTACCGCCGGCTGGTGGAGACCCTGGCCCAGGCCGGCCAGCTCAAGGTCATCTGCGGCACCGACACGCTGGGCGTCGGCATCAACGTGCCCATCCGCACCGTGCTGTTCACCGCGCTGTCCAAGTACGACGGGACCAGGACCCGGCTGCTGCAGGCCCGGGAGTTCCACCAGATCGCCGGGCGGGCAGGCCGGGCCGGCTACGACACCGTCGGCACCGTGGTCGTGCAGGCGCCCGAGCACGTGGTGGAGAACGAGGCCGCTCTGGCCAAGGCGGGCGACGACCCGAAGAAGCGGCGCAAGCTGGTGCGGAAGAAGCCGCCGCAGGGCTTCGTGTCCTGGGGCGAGCCGACGTTCGAGCGGCTGGTCGCGGCCGAGCCGGAGCCGCTCAAGTCCCGGTTCGCGGTCAGCCACGCCATGCTGCTGAACGTGCTGAACCGGCCCGGTGACGCCTTCGTGGCCATGAAGCACCTGCTGACCGACAACCACGAGGACCGGGCCGCGCAGCGGGCGCTCATCCACCGTGCCATCCAGATCTACCGGGCGCTGCTGGCCGGCGGGGTGGTCGAGCAGCTGGACGAGCCGGACGGCCTGGGCCGCCGGGCCCGGCTGACCGTGGACCTGCAGTTCGACTTCGCGCTGAACCAGCCGCTGTCGCCGTTCGCGCTGGCCGCGGTCGACCTGCTCGACCTCGAGTCACCGTCCTACCCGCTGGACGTGCTGTCGGTCATCGAGGCCACCCTGGACAACCCGCGCCAGGTGCTGTCGGCTCAGCAGCACCGGGCCCGCGGCGAGGCCATCGGGCAGATGAAGGCGGACGGCGTCGAGTACGAGGTCCGGATGGAACTGCTGGAGTCGGTGACCTACCCGAAGCCGCTGGAGGAGCTGCTGGAGCACGCCTTCGGCGTCTACCGCCAGGGCCATCCGTGGGTTGCCGACCACGAGCTGGCCCCCAAGTCCGTGGTCCGGGACATGTACGAGCTGGCCATGACGTTCACCGAGTACATCGGGCACTACGGGCTGTCCCGGTCCGAGGGCCTGGTCCTGCGCTACCTGGCCGACGCCTACAAGGCGCTGCGCCAGACCGTGCCCGAGGACGCCAAGACCGAAGAGGTCATCGACCTCATCGAGTGGCTGGGCGAGCTGGTCCGCCAGGTCGACTCCAGCCTGATCGACGAGTGGGAGCGGCTCCGCAACCCGGACGCCGACCCCGCGGTCGAGGCGGCCCGCGACACCGGTCCGCCCCCGGTCACCGCCAACGTCCGGGCCTTCCGGGTCCTGGTACGGAACGCGCTGTTCCGCCGGGTCGAGCTGGCCGCGCTGGGCCACTACGAGGAGCTGGGCGAACTCGACGCGGACAACGGCTGGGACGCCGACGCCTGGGGCGACGCGGTCGAGCCCTACTTCGATGAGCACGACGAGCTCGGCACCGGCCCCGACGCCCGCGGCCCGGCCCTGCTCATCCTGGACCAGAGCCCGGCCCGCGAGCACGGCGTCTGGAAGCTGCGCCAGATCTTCGACGACCCGGCCGGCGATCACGACTGGGGCATCAGTGCCGAGGTCGATCTGGACGCCTCCGACGAGGCCGGCATCGCCGTGCTCCGCATCACCAGCGTGGGCCAGCTGTAGAACATTTTTGATTTAACAGACTCCCTCGGACCGGCCCTGGCCAGCTCATTCCGGGCCCGGGCCCCGGGCCCGGAATGCCGCCGCGACCTCAGGTGCCCAGGTAGCGCTCCACGGTCTCGACCTTCGCGGTCAGCCCGTCGGTCACCCCCGGGCGCAGGTCGGCCTTGAGCACCACGCTCACCCGCGGGGCCCGGGCGGCCACCGCGTCGACGGCCTGCTTGACCACGGCCATGGTCTCGTCCCAGTCACCCTCGACCGTGGTGAACATGGCGTCGGTCCGGTTGGGCAGGCCGCTGGCCCGGACCACCCGGACGGCCTCGGCCACGATCTCTCCGACGGCCTCACCTGCACCCAGCGGGGTGATGGAAAACGCGACGAGCATAAGAAACTCCCTTCGGCCCCGGTCGCATTACAAGATCGATTGAAACTTCCGAGGCCGCGACGTAGTGGATGGACAGCCGTGTAACATGGTGGACATGTCGCGATGGTATTGGCGCTTTGCGCTGGCTCCAGGTGTAGCCAGCCGCGTCCGCCGGCGCTGACGAAACCCCTGGAGCCAGACAGACAGAG
This sequence comes from uncultured Actinomycetes bacterium, assembly GCA_963833835.1. Lineage (GTDB taxonomy): Bacteria > Actinomycetota > Actinomycetes > Streptosporangiales > Streptosporangiaceae > Bog-532. The sequence continues at coordinate 401,597 of CAWHZI010000014.1, read as the reverse complement.
GCGATCTGCCTCTGTCTTTGTCATGTATGGGCAGGCTGGCTCCCGGGCAGTGGGTGTCACTCTGCCGGGAGGAGACACGATGTCCCATCACACGAGTGATACTCGCATCACCGGCTACGAACCATTGCTCGCGCCAGCGGCGCTGCTGGCCGAGCTGCCCATGGGCGCAGCCCGTGAAGCCACCGTCGAGCAGGGCCGGGCCGAGGTCCGGCGCGTGCTCGACCTGGCCGACGACCGGCTGCTGGTGGTCGTGGGCCCCTGTTCGGTGCACGACCCGAAAGCGGCCCTCGACTACGCCCGGCAGCTGGCCGAGGTCCGGCGTTCCCTGAGCGACGACCTGCTCATCGTGATGCGGGTCTACTTCGAGAAGCCGCGCACCGTCACCGGGTGGAAGGGCCTGATCAACGACCCGGACCTGAACGGCAGTTACGACGTGCACAAGGGCCTGCGCGCCGCCCGGCGGCTGCTGCTGGACATCGTCGAGCTGGGCCTGCCAGTCGCGTGTGAGTGGCTCGACCCGGTCACCCCCCAGTACATCGCGGACGCCGTGGCCTGGGGCGCCATCGGCGCGCGGACCACCGAGAGCCAGATCCACCGCCAGCTCGCGTCCGGGCTGTCGATGCCGATGGGCTTCAAAAACGGCACCGACGGGGACGCGCAGGTCGCGATCGACGCCTGCCGGGCCGCCGCGGCCAAGCACACTTTCTTCGGGGTCACCCCGGCCGGTGCCGCCGCCGTCGTCACCACCGCGGGCAACAGCGACTGCCACATCATCCTGCGCGGCGGCCGCTCCGGCCCGAACTACAGCGCCAGCGACGTCGCCGCCGCGCTCGAACTGGTGGCCAAGGCCAAGCTGCCGCGCCGGCTGATGGTGGACGCCAGCCACGGCAACAGCGAGAAGGACTACCGGCGCCAGTCGATCGTGGCCGAGGCGCTGGCCGAGCAGATCGCCGCGGGCGAGCAGGGTGTGGCCGGCGTCATGCTGGAGAGCTTCCTCGAGGCCGGGCGCCAGGAGCCGGGCCCGCTGCCGGGCCTGGTCTACGGGCAGAGCGTCACCGACGGCTGCATGGACCTGGCCACCACGGTGGGCGTGCTCAACGGCCTGGCCGCCGCGGTCCGCAAGCGCCGGACCATGATCCCCGAGCCCGGCGACGAGCCCGCAGGCCCGGAGTCCACCGGCCGCTCCCGCGCCGCCGCTTCGGCCTGACCCGCCGGCTGGCTGAGTCCTTACACCTGTTTTGATCTGCGGTCCGGCGCCCCGGCTTTCCTCCCCCGGGGCGCCCGGCCCGGGTTGGCCATGATCATCGGGCCGGCCGGGCGGCATCAGCCGCCCGCGCACCGTACACTGTGGGCATCGCCGTGCTGACCTGGCATATCTGGTCGACTGGGTAGTTACTGCCCGGGTACGGACACGACGCCGACGTCCGTGGAACGCTTCTGCCGTTCCTGACCGCACCGTGGCGGTCTCCGGTTGGCGAGACACCTTTCATAGCGCTGGAGATCAGTTCCGGCTGGCGTGGGCCAGCCGGTTTCGCCTCCGGCCGTAGCCACCGGAGGTAGCCGAATGGGCCTTGGACGCAGCGAGCGGCGCCTGCTCAGCCAGATCGAGCGGGCGCTCCGCGGTTCGGACCCCAAGCTCGCCCGCGCGCTGACCACGTTCAGCCGGCGTATGTCGCACCTGCAGATGCCGCATTGGGAGCGGCTCCGCCCGTCGCGCGTGGTCCAGTACGCCCCGGTGGCGATGTGCGTGTTCGTGCTGTCCATGATCCTCATCTCGGCCACCGTGCTGAGCCGCCTCAGCCCCGCGCCCAGCCAGGCCGACGCTGTCTGCGGTATCGCCTGGGTCCAGGGCTGCTCGTCCACGGCGTCCGCAGCGTCCACGCATACCGCTCACAGCACCACGAACCATTAATCCCGTCGGGTTAATCCTGCCCCGATCGCCCCACCAGCCGCACGCGCTGACTCCCTGTCCGGCAGGCCACTCCTGCCCCGCCCGCCCCTCCGGGGCAGTCCGGCGCCGATTTTCCAAACTTTCTCCGAACCAAAACGGTAGAAACGCCGTATACGGGTTAGCACCTTCTCAACGGGACCGACTAGTAGCCACGGGGAGACCGGTATGACCCTGGCGGCGGGTGAACGGCGTGCGCTGGCCAAGATCGAGAAAAACCTGCGTGGCTCGGATCCGAAGCTCGTAGCGAGGCTGTCCACCTTCAACCGCCTGACCCAGTCCGAGGAGATGCCCCAGCGGGAGTCCTTGACTGCTCCGAGCGGTCTGCGGCGCCTGTCGGCCGGGGCCGGATTCTGGCCCGGCCGCAAGCGGCGCACCCCGCCCGGTCAGCCCGCTTCCAGCCGCCACCCCGGACGGCCAGCCTCCGGCCGTGACTACCGTCGCGGTCGCGACGCCCGCCTCGGCCGCGGTTCCGGCCCCCGCACCACCTCTGACCCTGCCAGCACCCTTGGCCCCGGTGCCCCCTCCGGTCCCGGCAGCAACCCCGGCCCCGGCAGCAACCCCGGCCCCGGCAGCAACCCCGGCCCCGGAACCTTCTCTGATCCCGGCAGCACCTCCAGCTCCAGTCGCCACTTCAGCACCAATCGTCTCCCCAGCCAGGGCCACTACCCTCACACCATGCGCCTCAGCAATCCGGGCCGACATCCAGGGAGGTCGCGGGTCGCCGCCATCTTGTCGGTGGCCATGGCCGCGTGCGCACTGGGCCTGATGGTGGTCCTGTTCTCCGTGCTCAACCACGTCCGCCCGGCGGGGGCTAGTCCCGCCCCGGCCACCACGTGCCACTACGTCATGATGACCGGCTGCCAGTCCGCTCAGATCGCCGGGCACAAACGCTGACCAGGCCGGCCGGGCCGCCGACGCGCCCGGAAGTGACCTGCCCGTTCTGGTTAGAGTTGGCCTCATGGATGCCCGCACGTACGTCGAGGAGAACGCCAGCGCTTTCTTCGCGGACCTGAAGGAATGGCTGGCCATTCCGTCGATCTCCGCGGACCCGGCTCGCCGCGACGACGTACGGAGGTCGGCCGAGTGGCTCGCCGCCCGGCTGTCCGCGACCGGCTTCCCGGTCACCGAGATCTGGGAAACCGGTGACCCCACATCCGATGGCCAGCCCGCGGTCTTCGCCGAGTGGCCCGCCGCCGACCCGGCCGCCCCCACCGTGCTGATCTACGGCCACCACGACGTGCAGCCCATCGACCCGCTGGCCGAGTGGCACAGCCCCCCGTTCGAACCGGTCGAGCAGGACGGGCAGATCCTGGCCCGCGGCGCCTCCGACGACAAGGGCCAGGTGCTGTTCCACGCGCTCGGGGTGAGCGCCACCCTGGCCGCGTCCGGGGCGAATGCCCCGCCGGTCACGCTCAAGCTGCTGGTCGAAGGGGAGGAGGAGTCGGGCTCCCCGCACTTCGCCGAGCTGCTGCAGCGGGAACGGGACCGGCTCGGCTGCGATCTGATCGTCATCTCCGACACCACGATGTGGTCGCGGGACGTGCCGTCCATGTGCATCGGCATGCGCGGCCTGGTCGACGCCCAGCTCGACGTGACCGGCCCCGTCCGCGACCTGCACTCGGGCTCGTTCGGCGGGGCCGTGCCCAACCCCGCGCAAGCGCTGGCCCAGCTGCTGGACGGGTTGCACGACGACGCGGGCCGGGTGACGCTGCCGCGTTTCTACGACCGGGTGCTCCCGCTCAGCGACGAGGAACGGGAGATGTTCGCCCGGCTCCCGTTCGACGAGAAGGCCTGGCTGGCCGAGGCGGGTGAAAGCCGCGCCGCCACCGGCGAGGCCGGCTTCAGCACCCTGGAGCGGATCTGGGCCCGGCCCACGGCCGAGATCAACGGCCTGTGGGGCGGCCACATCGGCCCCGGCACCAAGACGATCATCCCGCGGGAAGCACACGCCAAGCTGTCCTTCCGGCTGGTCGCCGACCAGGACCCGGCCGACGTGATCGCGGCGGTTCAGGAGTACGTGGCCGACCACACACCACCCGGCGTCGAGGCCAGGGTGACGTTCGCCGGTCCCGGCGTGCGCCCGTCGCACTCCCCGGTGGACTCCCCGGCCGTGCAGGCCGCCCGCCGGGCACTGGGCCGGGCCTTTGGTCGCGACATCCTGTTCACCGGTGAGGGTGGCAGCGGGCCCGAGGCCGACCTGGCCGAGATCCTGGGCGCGCCGCTCGTGTTCGTCGCGGTCGGCCTGGACGCCGACCGAATCCACGCCCCGAACGAAAAGGTGGACATGGACCTCCTGCTGAAGGGCGCCGAAGCGGCCGCGTACCTGTGGCAGGAGCTCGCGGATCCCGCCGTCGCGCCGGGCGCTAGCGCCGAGCCTCGTCCGTGACCGGCGACCGGCCGCTGGGCCCGCTGGGGGAACTGGTGCTGGCCCGGGAAACGGTCGACCGGGCCACCGAACGCCGTACCGACCAGGCCTGGCTGGAGACGACCTGGGCCGACCCGGACACCCGGGTGCTGGTGGTGGACCACGGCCGGGCGCTGGTCCGGCTGACCGGCGACTCCGGCGAGCTGGTGTTCATCTCACCCGGGCAGGCGCCGCCCGGCGTCCGCTTCCTGCTCGGCGTGGAAGACGAGCGCACCGTCTACTACGGCGTGTCCGCCCCGCTCGAAGGCCTTGACACCCCGCCGGCCGAGGCCAGCGGCTCCCTGGGCAGTCCCTCCCCCAAGGATGCCGGCGTCCCTCCGAACCCGCCCGCGGCCCGCGGCACCGGCCCGGGCCGCGACCGGCCAAACCCGGCCTCCGGGCCGGCCCGGGTGCCACGGCCGATGTCGCTGCGCGAGGCGGGCTCGCTGCTGGACGACCGGGACGCGGGTCTGCTCACCCACGCGATCGCGCTGGCCAACTGGCACGACACCCACACCCACTGCCCGATCGACGGAACGCCGACCGTGGTCAATCCCGGCGGCCACTCGACCACCTGCCCGGCCGACGGCACCGAGCACTTCCCCCGCACCGACCCCGCGGTGATCATGCTGGTTACCGACCCGGAGGACCGGTGCCTGCTGGCCCGTAACGTGGCCTGGCCGGAGCGCCGGGTGTCGATCCTGGCCGGCTTCGTCGACCCGGGGGAGTCGGCCGAGCACGCCGTGGCCCGGGAGGTCCACGAGGAGACCGGCATCACCGTGGACCAGGTGAACTACCTGGACAGCCAGCCCTGGCCGATGCCGCGCAGCCTGATGCTCGGCTTCCGCGCCCACGCCACCGGTGACCTGACCATCCGGGTTGACGCCGATGAGATCTCCGAGGCGCACTGGTATTCGCGCGGGGACCTGCGCCGCGTCCTTGAGGCCCAGGAACTGGCCCTGCCGCCTGCGGTCTCCATCGCCCGCCGCATCATCGAAGCCTGGTACGGCGCCGAGCTTCCCGACGGCGCCCCGTTCGAGACCCGCTAAACCGCTGGTCAGCACGGTGTGACGAGCGAGTTCTGGTTTCAATCTTGATTAAACAGACCTAATAAGTAGGATATAAGCGTGACGACTGCTCTGCGCTTGGTGCGGCGCGGCCACGTGGACTTCGTCCGGGTGGCCAGCGCCCAGTGTCCGCTGTGCCGCTGACCGTCCCGCCGTCACGCGGGACCGGTCCTCGCGCAACTGGATAACAGGGCCCGCCCGCTGTGCACGTGAAGGAGTCACCAAATGCCGTCTGACCTGCTCGCCGCCGCGCGAGTCTTCCAGATACCCGGCCCGGCCAGTCCCGAGCCTGGCCCGGCCAGCTCTTCCCCGCCCGGCGCGGCCCGGCGCGCCGCGAGCCATGCCGTCCCGGTTCCGGCCATACGCGCGGTGGGATCGGTGCTGCCCGAAGGGACGCTGCGCCCCGAAGAAGACCGCCCCGAGGTCACCCTGCCCGCCGGGCTGGACAGCCTGACCGGGCCCGACGGGCCCCTTGACCCCAGTTCGCCCGGCACGCTGCTCGCGGTGGTCCCGATCCCGGGCACCGACAGCTCGCTGGCCATCGTCGGCTACACGGTCCCGGCCTCGGCCCCTCGCGACCTCGTGCAGGCCTCTCGGCGGACCGGCCGCGGCCTGGTCGTGGACCACGCTCGCCGCTGCGTGTGGCTGAGCGGCCAGGAGATCCAGCTCACCTACCAGGAGTTCGAGCTGCTGGCGTTCCTGAGCGCGAACCCGGCCCAGGTGTTCAGCCGGGCCGACCTGCTGGAGCGGGTCTGGGGCCAGCGGGAGAACCCACATCACCACACCCGCACGGTGGACGTGCACGTGAGCCTGGCTGCGCCGCAAGCTCGGGCCGGCCTTCGGCCAGTGCCTGACCACCGAGCACCGGGTCGGCTACCGGTTCGACCCGGCCCTGGAGATCAGCGCCTGACGCTGCGGCCTAGTTCGTCGCAGGCGGCGCGGGCGGAGTGTCGGAAGCGGCCGGCGGCGGGACATCGTCGCCGTGCTTTTCCAGGTAGTCGAGGTAGAGCGGGCGCAGCGCCTCCGCCGTCTCGCCCTCGCCCGAGCCCAGCGCGTCCGAGATCAGCGCCGAGATCCGGTACAGGTCCGCGCCGGTCCGGCCGGGGTTGCCCTCGGCTGCCTCGGCCGCCGGGAGCTCGCGCAGCAGCTGCCACAGGAACCCGAAGTCCGCATGGTGCAGCGCGCGGCGCATGGCTAGGTCGTGAAGCTCGTGTGAGGACATCGCCTCGAGGTCGCTGCGGCTCGGCACAGGGGACACCTTACCCGCTCGCTAGCATGCTCCAATGAGCGACGAGCCTGGGAAGTGCGTGTTCTGCGCGATCATCAATGGCGAAGCCAAGGCCGACGTCATCGACGAGAGCGAGCACTACATCGCGTTCCTCGACTATCGCCCGCTGTTCCACGGTCACACCCTGCTGGTGCCCAAAGTGCACATCCGGCTGCTCAGCGACCTGCCCGCGGACCGGGTCGGCGAGTTCTTTTCCGAGGCCCAGCGCCTGGAGCGCGCGGTCGAGGACGGCCTGGCCGCCGACGGCTCCATGATTCTCATCAACAACGTGGTCAGCCAGTCCGTGCCCCACCTGCACCTGCACGTCATTCCGCGCCGGCGCAAGGATGGCCTGCGCTTTTGGCTGGGCCCCCGGCACCCCTACGACGCCGAGCACCCGGCGCAGGAGTACGCCGCCAAGATCCGCGCCGCCCTCCCGCCGGTTGATTGAGCGGTACGGAAACGGGCACTTGGAAGCCATGGAGTTAAGCTCGTCGGCATCATGGGGGACCACCCCGGTGTCGAGGTGGGACTGGCCAAGGCGGTGACCGGCCATCAGCCGGTCGCTCGGTCGTAGCCCCTTCACTGACAGACTTTTCTGGGCCGTCCTATGCTGCCCTGAGTACCGGCCGCGTGGGCGGCCTTACCGTCGAGGAGTTTCTTTATGCCGCCGTGGCCTGGCAATCCGTACCCCCTCGGAGCCACGTACGACGGCGCGGGTACCAACTTCGCGCTGTTCTCAGAGGTGGCCGAGAAGGTCGAGCTCTGCCTGTTCGACAACGACGGCGCCGAAACCCGGATCGGGCTCACCGAGATGGACGGGTTCGTCCACCACTGCTACATGCCCAACATCGTGCCCGGCCAGCAGTACGGTTACCGGGTCCACGGGCCCAACGACCCGTCCCAGGGTCTGCGCTGCAATCCGAACAAGCTGCTGCTCGACCCGTACGCCAAGGCCGTCACCGGCGAAGTCGACTGGGACGAATCGCTGTTCGGCTACAAGTTCGGCCAGCCGGACGAGCGTAACGACGACGACTCCGCCCCCCACATGTGCAAGGGCGTGGTCATCAACCCGTTCTTCGACTGGGTCAACGACCGGCCGCCGCGCATCCCCTACAACGAGACGGTCATCTACGAGGCGCACGTCAAGGGCCTGACCTATCAGCACCCGGCCGTGCCCAAGGAGCTGCGCGGGACCTACGGGGGCATCGCCCACCCGGCCGTCATCGAGCACCTGACCCGGCTGGGCGTAAACGCCATCGAGCTGATGCCGGTGCACCAGTTCCTCACCGACAAGGTGCTGGAGGAGCGTGGCCTGCGCAACTACTGGGGCTACAACACGATTGGCTTCTTCGCCCCGCACGCCGCCTACTCCGCCACCGGCGGCGGCAACCAGGTGCAGGAGTTCAAGGCCATGGTGCGCGCGCTGCACGAGGCCAACATCGAGGTCATCCTGGACGTGGTGTACAACCACACCGCCGAGGGCAACCAGCTCGGGCCCACCCTGTCCTTCCGCGGCATCGACAACGGGGCCTACTACCGGCTGGTCGACGACGACCCCCGCTACTACATGGACTACACCGGCACCGGGAACTCGCTCAACGTCCGGCACCCGCATTCGCTCCAGCTGATCATGGACTCGCTGCGCTACTGGGCCACCGAGATGCGGGTGGACGGGTTCCGCTTCGACCTGGCCGCCACCTTGGCCCGGGAGTTCTACGACGTGGACCGGCTGGCCGCGTTCTTCGACGTGGTGCAGCAGGACCCCGTGATCAGCCAGGCCAAGCTGATCGCCGAGCCGTGGGACGTCGGCCCCGGCGGTTACCAGGTCGGCCAGTTCCCGCCCTTGTGGACCGAGTGGAACGGCAAGTACCGGGACACGGTGCGGGACTTCTGGCGCGGCGAGCCCTCCACCCTGGGCGAGTTCGCGTCCCGCATCACCGGCTCGTCCGACCTGTACCAGCACGACGGGCGGCGGCCGGCCGCCTCGATCAACTTCATCACCGCGCACGACGGCTTCACGCTGAACGATCTGGTTTCCTACAACGACAAGCACAACGAGGCCAACGGCGAGGACAACCGGGACGGCGCGGACGACAACCGGTCCTGGAACTGCGGGGTCGAGGGCCCCACCGACGACCCGGAGGTCAACGAGCTGCGCGCCCGGCAGCGGCGCAACCTGATCAGCACGCTGCTGCTGTCCCAGGGCGTGCCGATGCTGCTCGGCGGGGACGAGCTCGGCCGGACCCAGGGCGGCAACAACAACGCCTACTGCCAGGACGACGAGATCTCCTGGGTGGACTGGGAGCGGGCCGAGCAGTTCTCCGACCTGGCCGCGTTCACCGCCGCGGTGTCGGAGTTCCGCCGGGCGCACCCGGTGTTCCGCCGCCGCCGGTTCTTCGCCGGCCGCCCCAACCCCGAGGGCGACAAGCTCCGCGACATCGTGTGGTTCAGCGCCAACGGCACCGAGATGGCCGACGAGGACTGGTCGGGCACGGTCGGCCGCAGCGTGATGATGTTCCTGAACGGCAACGGCATCCCCGACCTGGACGCTCGGGGTGAACCAGTCACCGACAGTTCATTCCTGCTCGCTTTCAACGCCGACCCGGAAGATGTCACGATGGCGCTGCCCGGCAAGGCTTACGGGGAGCGCTGGGCGGTTGTGCTCGACACGGCGGCCGGTGAGGTCCCGGCCGCCCTGGGTGCGCTCGGCGGCGTCACCTCCCTGGGGCCACTGGGCAGCCTGACCCCGCCGCTGGGCGCGGTCACCGCGGGCAGCAGCTACGACCTGATGGAGGGAGCGCGGGTGGTGGAGGCCAAGGCCACGCTGAAGGTGGCCGGACGATCCCTGGTTGTCCTGCAGCGCAGCGAGCCGAACGAGTGACGCAGCCCGGCCGCCCCGACCAGGAGCCGCCGCGCTCGGTGCCCGGCTCCACCTACCGGGTCCAGCTCGGCCCGGATCTGGACTTCGCCGCCGCCGCGGACCTGATCGGCTACCTGGCCGACCTGGGGGTCGGCGCGCTGTACGCCTCACCGGTCCTGGCCGCCGCGCCCGGCTCCACCCACGGCTACGACGTCGTCGACCCGACCCGGGCCAGCCCGGCCCTGGGCGGCGACGAGGGCTTCACCCGGCTGGCCGCGCGGCTGGGCCAGGCCGGGCTGGGGCTGGTGCTGGACATCGTGCCCAACCACGAGGGCATCGCCGTGCCGCAGGCCAATCCGGCCTGGTGGGACGTGCTCGAACATGGGCGCGAGTCGGAGTACGCCAAGTTCTTCGACATCGACTGGAGCCGGCCACCGATCATGGTCCCGGTGCTGGCCGACGACTCCGCGGTCAACGACCTCAAGCTCGTCGACGGCCAGCTGGCCTACTATGACCAGCGCTTCCCGATCGCACCCGGCACCGGCGAGGGCACGCCGCAGCAGGTGCACGAGCGCCAGCACTACCGGCTGACCAACTGGCGGCGGGCCAACGCCGAGCTGAACTACCGGCGTTTCTTCGACATCACCACCCTGGCCGCGGTCCGGGTCGAGGACCCCGAGGTCTTCCGGGCCACCCACGCCACCGTGCTCCGCTGGGTAGCGGACGGGCTGGTCACCGGGCTGCGGGTCGACCACCCGGACGGCCTGGCCGACCCCGGCGGCTACCTGCGGCGGCTGGCCGGGGACGCGCCGTCGGCCTGGCTGGTGGTGGAGAAGATCCTGGGCGCGGACGAGGCCCTGCCGCCGCCCGCCCGCTGGCCGGTGGACGGCACCACCGGCTACGACGTGCTCCGCCTGGTCTGCGGGCTGTTCGTCGACTCCGGCGGGGAAGGCGCGCTGACCGCCCTGGCCGCGGCCGAGTGCGGCCCGCAGGACCTGGCCCAGCTGGAGTACGAGGGCAAGCGGTGGATCGCCGAGCGCATCCTGCGGGCCGAGGTCCGCCGCATCGCCGCCCTGGTCCCAGAGCCCGTCGCCGAGCAGGCCAGCCCCGAGCAGGCCAGCCCCGATCGGGCCAGCACCGAGCAGGCGGTCATCGAGCTGCTCGCCTCGTTCGCCGTCTACCGGTCCTACCTGGCCGACGGTGAGGCCGGACCGCTGCACGACGCCGCCGCCGAAGCCGCCCGGCGCACGCCGGATCAGGCCGGCGCCATCGACGCGCTGGTGACCAGGATGACTGCCGATCCTGACGGCGAGCTGGCCGAACGGGTTCAGCAGACCGCGGCCATGGTCATGGCCAAGGGCGTCGAGGACACCGTCTTCTACCGCTACAACCGGTTCGTCGCGCTGAACGAGGTGGGCGGGGACCCGGGCCGGTTCGGCGTGCCGCCGGAGGAGTTCCACCGCCGGTCCACCACCCTGGCCCAGGGCCCGCACTCCGCCACTATGACCGCGCTGTCCACCCACGACACCAAGCGGTCGGAGGACGTCCGGGCTCGGCTGGCCGTGCTGTCCGAGCTGCCGGACCAGTTCGCCGAGGCGGTCCGCCGGTGGTCGGCTCGGGCCCGGCTCCCGGAGCCGACCCTGAACCTGCTCGCCTGGCAGTCGCTGGTCGGGGCCTGGCCGATCAGCCCGGAACGCCTGCGCGGTTACCTGGAGAAGGCGTCCCGCGAGGCCAAGCTGGCCACCAGCTGGACCGAGCCCTACGAGCAGTTCGATAAGGCGGTCGCCGCCTGGCCCGCCGCGGTGCTGGCCGACGCGGGCCTGATCGCCGACGTGGAGAGGTTCGTCGGGCTGCTCCGCCCCGCGGGCTGGGTCAACGCGCTGGGCCAGAAGCTGGTCCAGCTGACCATGCCGGGCGTGCCCGACCTGTACCAGGGCAGCGAGCTGTGGGACCTGTCGCTGGTCGACCCGGACAACCGCCGCCCGGTCGACTTCGCCCACCGGCGCGAGCTGCTGGCCCGGATCGACGCGGGCTGGCTGCCGCCGGTCGACGACTCCGGCGCGGCCAAGCTGCTGGTCGTGGCCCGGGCGCTGCGGCTGCGCCGGGACCGGCCCGAGCTGTTCCGCGGGTACCGCCCGCTGGCCGCTGACGGGCCCGCCGCCCGGCACGCGCTGGCCTTCCAGCGCGGTACGGGCCGCCTGGTGACCGTGGCCACCCGGCTGCCGCTGACCCTGAGCCGGTCCCGGGGCTGGGGTGACACCACCCTGAAGCTGCCCGGCATCCCGGGCGGCATCGGATGGATCGACGTCCTCACCGGGCGCGCCGTCCCGGCCGGTGCCGTACCGCTGACCGGCCTGCTGAGCCGCTACCCGGTGGCCCTTCTTGTGCGAGGTGAGCAGTGACGCCCTTCCGCCCGTCCGTCTGGGCCCCGGACCGTCAGCGTGTCCGGCTCCGGGCCGAGCATCGCGATGTCGAGCTGACCAAGGACGCCGCCGGCTGGTGGCAGGCGCCGGACCCGCTCGACCCCGGGACCGACTACGCCTTTCTGGTGGACGACGACGACACGCCGCTGCCGGATCCCCGTTCGCGCTGGCAGCCGGAGGGTGTGCACGGACCGTCGCGGGTCTACGACCACGCCGCCTACCGCTGGACCGACCAGGCCTGGACCGGCCGCGCGCTCCCAGGCTCGGTCATCTACGAGCTGCACATCGGCACGTTCACCCCGGGCCGGACGTTCGACTCGGCCATCGAGCGGCTCGACTACCTGGCCGAGCTCGGCGTCGACCTGGTCGAGGTGATGCCGGTCAACGCCTTCGACGGCACCGCGGGCTGGGGCTACGACGGCGTGCTCTGGGGTGCGGTGCACGATCCCTACGGCGGCCCGGACGGGTTCAAGCGCTTCGTGAACGCCTGCCACCAGCGCGGGCTCGGCGTCGTGCTCGACGTCGTCTACAACCACATCGGTCCCTCCGGTAACTACCTGGACCGGTTCGCGTCCTACTTCTCCGGCGAGAACCAGTGGGGCTCGGCCCTCAACGTGGACGGACCCGGCTCCGATGAGGTCCGGCGCTACGTCATCGACAACGCGCTCAGCTGGCTGCGCGACTTTCACGTGGACGGGCTGCGGCTGGACGCGGTGCACGCCATCGTGGACCGCCGGGCCACCCACCTGCTGGAGGAGCTGGCCGCCGCGACGGATGCCCTGGCCGCCGGGGTGAGCCGCCCGCTGTCGCTGATCGCCGAGTCCGACCTGAACGACCCGAAGCTGATCCTGCCGCGCGAGGCGGGCGGCTACGGGCTCGCCGCCCAGTGGTGTGACGACATTCACCACGCGCTGCACGTGGCCCTGACCGGCGAGACCCAGGGTTACTACGCCGACTTCGCGGCGCGGGACGCGCTGGCCACCACCCTGCGGCACGCCTACTTCCACGCCGGCACCTGGTCCCGGTTCCGCCAGCGGACCCACGGCCGGCCCTTCGACCCGAGCCGCATCCCGGGCTCCCGGTTCGTGGCCTACCTGCAGGATCACGACCAGATCGGTAACCGGGCCGAGGGGGACCGGCTGTCGGCCAAGGTCCCGCCCGGCCTGCTGGCCTGCGGCGCGGCCATCGTGCTGACCTCGCCCTACACGCCGATGATCTTCATGGGGGAGGAGTGGGCGGCCAGCACCCCGTGGCAGTTCTTCGCCTCGTTCCCCGACCCGGACCTGGCCGACGCGGTCCGCCGCGGCCGGAGCGCGGAGTTCGCCGCCCACGGCTGGGGCTCCGAAGAGATCCCGGACCCCATGTCCCCGGCCACCGTCGAGCGCAGCACGCTGGACTGGGCCGAGCTGTCCGCCGGTGAGCACCGCACCCTGCTCCAGCTGTACCGCGACCTGATCGCGCTGCGGCACACCCATCCCGAGCTGGCCGACCCGCGGCTGGATCAGTACGCGGTGGAGACCGGGCCGGGGGAGCGCTGGCTGGTGCTGCACCGCGGCGCGATCCGGGTCGTCTGCAACCTGGCGGGCGAGGTCGACAACGTCCGGCTGGATCGCCCGGTCGACGTCGTCCTGCTGGCCTCGGCCAAGGTCAACCACGCCGGCCCGGTGCTGGAGCTGCCGCCCGAATCGTTCGCCGTGGTCCGGACCATCCCCGAAGCCGAAGCCCGCCCCGTCTCCGCCGACGACCTGGCCCGCATCGAATAACGCCCGCACCGAGTAACACCCGCACCACGAGCACCACCCGCCTCACCAGTCACGCGGGGCGCAGCATCTCCGCGTCCAGGTACTGCGGCGGGATCGCGAACCCGTCCACCAGGGTCTGCGCGTGCGGCCGCAGCTGCTGGCACAGTGCGTTGACCGCGCTGGTCACCGACTTGGCCCGGGTCGGGGTCAGCCGGCCGTGGGCCAGGAACCAGGCCAGGTCGGCCTCGATCGTGGCCAGCACGTACAGGTCGCACACCCGGCTCAGCAGGGCCCGGGCCGCCGGGTCGGGGCAACGTTCCAGCCCGGCCACGAACGCCTCCAGCACGACCCGGTCCACGTGCACCCGGGCCGCCCGCAGCAGGTGGTCCTGGGCGTCGTTGAACACCGCGAACGCGCCCCCCGCGCCCCCAGCGCCGCCCGCGTCCTCCGCGGCCCCCGCACCGCCCGCGTCCGCCGCCTCGGAGGCGGCGCGCCGCAGCCGCCGGGCCAGCCCGTCGACCATGTGCTGCTCGCGGTCCTCGAACGCGCGCAGCTGCCAGGCCCGGTCGAACAGCACGGTCTCGTCGTCACGGCCCGGCGCCGCCGCGGTCAGCCGCTCGATGACCCCGCGCGCCGCGGTCCGCTCGATCAGCGTGCCGGCGAACTTCTCCGCCACGAACCGGGCGGTGGCCAGCGTGCCCAGGTCGGCGAAGTCGCTCTGGTAGTTGGTCAGCAGGCCCTTGGCCACCAGCTGCAGCAGCACGGTGTTGTCGCCCTCGAACGTGGTGAACACGTCGGTGTCGGCCTTGAGCGTCGTGAGCAGGTTTTCGGCCAGGTACCCGGCCCCGCCGCACGCCTCCCGGCAGGCCTGGATGGTCGCGGTGGTGTGCCAGGTGGAGACGGCCTTGAGCCCGGCCGCCCGGGACTCCAGCTCCCGCTGCCGGCGCTCGTCCGGCTCGACAGTGCCCTCGATTGGCCGGCTCACCTCCGCCAGCGTCCCGACCAGCTCGTGCTGGGCGAAGCTGAGGGCATACGTGGTGGCCAGGGCGGGCAGCAGCTTGCGCTGGTGGGCCTGGTAGTCCAGCAGCACGACTTCGCCGGAGCCGTCCGGGAGCTCGAACTGCCGCCGGCCGTTGCCGTAGGCCACCGCGATGGCCAGCGCCCGCTTGGCCGCGCTGCCCGAAGTCCCCGCGATCGAGATCCGGCCCCGGATCAGCGTGCCGATCATGGTGAAGAAGCGGCGCCCGTCACTGGCGATCGGGCTGGTGTAGTGGCCGTCCGCGGTCACGTCACCGAACCGGTTGAGCAGCGCTTCCCGTGGCACCCGCACGTCGCGGAAGGTCAGCCGCCCGTTGTCGACGCCGTTCAGGCCGCCCTTGCGCCCGCAGTCCTCGATCAGCACGCCGGGCATCGCCTGCCCGTCCTCGTCCCGGATCGGCACCAGCAGCGCATGCACCCCGTGACTGGCCCCTTGGGCCCCGTCCACGACGAGCTGGGCGAACACCGCCGCCATCCGGCCGTCCCGGGCGGCGTTGCCGATGTAGTCCTTACGCGCCCCCGGGTCCGGGGTGCTGATCACGAATTCGTCCGCGGCCGGATCGTAGGTTGCGGTGGTGCGCAGGTGCTGGACGTCGGACCCGTGCCCGGTCTCGGTCATCGCGAAGCACC
This sequence comes from uncultured Actinomycetes bacterium, assembly GCA_963833835.1. GTDB lineage: Bacteria > Actinomycetota > Actinomycetes > Streptosporangiales > Streptosporangiaceae > Bog-532. Next base: position 386,212 of record CAWHZI010000014.1, on the reverse strand, counting down.
CGGGCAGCGACAGGTCGATGATGTCGCGCAGGTACCGCCGGTGGTGCCGCTCGGTGCCGAGCAGCTGCACCGCGCCGCCGAACAGGCCCCACTGGACGCCGGCCTTGACCATCAGCGACAGGTCGCCGAACCCGAGCATCTCGTGCGCGACCACCGACCCGGCCGGGTCGTCCAGGCCGCCGTACTCGCGTGCGAACGCCAGCCGCGAGTGCTCGGTCTTGGCCAGCAGGCGCAGGTCCTCCAGGATCTGCCGCCGGTACTCCTCGGTGCTCAGGTCCGACCGGTCCCGCACGTCGGCCCCGGCCAGCTGGGTCCGGACGTCACCCCGCAGGCCGGCCCAGCGGCCGTCCAGCACCGCGGTCAGCACGCTCGGCTCGACGTTGTCCAGACTGGAGGGCATGCCCACGGTTCCTCCGCTCATCGGTCCGTCTTGTTACTCAAGAGTAACATAGCGGGCGATCGGAAGCACCTGCGCAAACGCGAGACTGTGCCAGGTCCCGTCGGGCACAGCCTCGCGTCAGCTCGCCGGGCCGGCCGTCAGCTGGCCAGTGCCTGGTCCTCTTCGTCCGGGACGAAGTCCTCGTCGCGCTCGCTCGACAGCTCCTTGATCGGCAGCGCGTCCTGCTCACCCAGCTGCTCCCGGGCCAGGTCGGCCAGGCCGTACCGCTCCACGTGATCGGGATCGGCCAGGCTGATCGTCCGCAGCCCCTGGTTGACCAGCCGGTCGTTGATCTCCTCGAAGTGCTGCTGGACCAGCTGCCGCTCGGTGTCGGTGATCTTGCCCTTGTGCGGCTCGCCCGCGTGCTCCAGCGTGGAGTAGTTGACCTTGGCCGCCCCGGCGCTGCTGGCCCGGCTGCCGCGGGTGCTGGTGGCCGAGGCCGAACGGGCGGCCCGGCGTGCGGGGCGGGCCGTGATCAGCAGCTCGCTCATGGCCGTGTCGGTGGCCATCGCGTCGAACCCGTCCAGGTCCACCGTGACCCGGCGCGGCTCCTCCTCGCCCGGCAGGTGCAGCTCGAGCACGGCCACCCGCAGCGCCGCCTTGTCGACGGCCAGGGCCTCGTCGGCCAGCGCCTCGAACTCGACCGGGCTGTCGCCCAGCTCAGGGTGCTCGAGCACGACCACCCGTGCGAGCGCGTCTTCCTCGGTGATGAGCTGTCCGCTCAGATCGCTGAATCGGACGGTCTTCTGGCCCACGATCGGCTCCTTCCGGTCTGCCGCACTATCTGACTGGCCCTTCGATGAAGTGATCCCCACCATGCCCGAGTCGCCCAGTAGTGTCAAACATCTGTTCGACCGTGGCGCGCCCGGTATCGTCGGCGGGAGAAAGAGATCTTACCGATCGTGACCCCCGGCAACGGCGAGTAGCGAAAGCTGCCCCGCCCGCCATAAAACCTGTCGCGGCGCGAGCCCCCCGTCAGGCAGCATTACCAGGCTGCTTGCTCGGGATGTGAATCATGACGGCAACTCAACCCAGTCGCGGCTCACCGGCCCGGAAACGGGCCGTGGTTCTCGCGCTCCGCTACTACGGCACCCAACTCTTCCGCCTCCGGCGCTTCACCGTGCCGGCCATGCTGCTTCCCGCGCTGGGAAACACGTGCACGTCCTACATCGCGCCGCTGATCGTCGCTCAGCTGGTCGGTCGCCTGGTCGGCCACGGTTCGTTCGGCCTCGGCCCGGCCATGACGTATCTGATCGCCTTCGCCGGCGTGCTGCTTCTCGCCGAGATCTTCTGGCGGGTCGGCATCCACGGCCTGAACCGTCTCGGCGCCCGCGGTATCGAGAACCTCTACGTGATCGGCATGGACGCGCTGCTGGCCAAGGACGCGGCGTTCTTCCACGACAACTTCGCCGGCTCGCTGACGAAGCGGGTGCTGAGCTTTGCTTCCCGGTTTGATGACTTCGCCGACAACCTGGTGTTCAACATCGTGGCCAGCCTGGTGCCACTCATCTTCGCTTCCGTGGTGCTGTGGCACTTCGACCCCTGGCTCGTGGCCGGTCTCGTCGGCTTGATCGTCTTCACCAGCGTCGGTGTCGCGCCGCTGATCCGCCGCCGTCAGCGCCTGGTCGACCAGCGCGAGGAGGCGATCGCCCGCGTGTCCGGGCACGTCGCCGACAGCCTGATGAACATGGACACGATCCGCGCCTTCGCGGCCGAGGACCGGGAGGCGGCCGAGCACCGGTCGCGCGTGGCCGACCAGCGGCGGAAGTCGCTGTTGTCCTGGGACTACGGGAACCTGCGCGTTGACGCGCTGGTCGCGCCGATGACCGTGCTGACCAACGTGCTCGGTCTCGTGCTCGCCGTCGCTCTCGGCGGGGGCAGGCACGGCATCGAGGCCATCATCGTGGCCTTCACCTACTACTCCAACGCGACCCAGATCATGTTCGAGTTCAACCAGATCTACCGGGCCATGGAGAGCTCGCTGACCGAGGCCGCGCAGTTCACCGAGCTGCTGCTGACCCCGCCGACCGTGGTCGACCCGATCGCGCCCGAGCCGCTGCGGCCGGCCGCCAGCGACGTCCGCTTCGAGCGCGTGACGTTCGCCCACGCGGGTGCGCTGCCGTTATTCACTGGCCTCGACCTCGCGGTCCCCAGCGGGACCCGACTCGGCCTGGTCGGCCGGTCGGGCGGCGGCAAGAGCACGCTGCTCCGCCTGCTGCTGCGGATGACGGACATCGACGACGGCCGGATCCTGATCGGCGCCCAGGACATCAGCCAGCTGCGGCAGTCGGACCTGCGCAGCCTGATTTCCTACGTACCCCAGGCCCCGGCGATGTTCCACCGGAGCCTGCGCGACAACATCGCTTTCGCGCGCCCGGACGCCACCGACGCGGAGATCCGCCGCGCGGCGCAGGTGGCCTACGTGACCGAGTTCGCCGACGCCCTGCCGGACGGGTTCGACACGATGGTGGGGGAGCGCGGCGTGAAGCTGTCCGGCGGGCAGCAGCAGCGGGTCGCGCTGGCCCGGGCGATCCTGCGGGACGCGCCGATCCTGCTCCTCGACGAGGCCACCAGCGCGCTCGACTCCGAGAGCGAGATCCTCATCCAGCAGACCCTGTGGCAGCTGATGGAGGGCCGCACCGCGCTCGTGGTCGCGCACCGCCTGAGCACGGTCGCCCGCATGGACCAGCTGGTCGTCCTGGACCATGGCCAGATCGTCGAGCAGGGCGCACACTCCGACCTGCTCCGCCTGGGCGGCACCTACGCCAAACTCTGGCACCACCAATCCGGCGGCTTCCTCGACGAAGAGACCCCAGCCGACCCCCTCCCTAACCCCGAGCGGTCCAGGTAGGCAATGTGGCATCACCTGTTCAAGAGCGCCGCAATGCCACATCGCCCATCCAGAAGAGGAATCGTCGAGCGCAATGTGTATTCGTTTGTATTACAGTTGATGGGTGAACGACGAGCGGCTAGACCCGGACTTACTGGATGAAGACGACCCGTTCGAAATCGATGATCAGGCCGCGCATCTTTTCAAGCACCCGCATCTCGGGATCGACGATATCGATGATGTCTGGGCCACGGCCCTCTCTTCTACCCGGCAAAACCGCCCGCGCACTGGCTCATGTGCGCGGAGGTTGGCGGCCGGGTGCGATGGTTCCACTAGCCCCGGCCCGAAGCGGGGATCCGCGCCGGTGCCGCCCGATTGGCTGCTACGAGGCGTCCCGGGCGCTTGCCGTCCAGTATCGGAAGGACAGCAGATGATGACGCCGGAAGAGGAATACGCCTTCTACGCCGAGCCGGAAAACCAGGAGCCTCAGGGGCCAGCGCGGAAGCGGCGGCCCACCCGGCTGAGTGCCCCGGTGCCGGTACGATTCCCGCCTGAGCTCCTAGACCAGATCCGTCAAGCCGCCGACGCCGACGACCGTTCCCTGTCGTCCTGGATCCGACTTGCCGTCGAACACGAACTGCGCCGCAGTGCCTGAACCGTACGACTCAGAGGTATCCATGATCATCGGCATGCGAGAACGATTGGCGCGGCTTGCGGCTGTCGTTGCGGCCATGCCTGTCGCCGATGACCGGACGCCGGAGGAGATCATCGGCTACGACGACGCTGGCCTGCCGAGCTGACGCGCCTGTCCTCACGCGCCTAATCTCCGGCCGCCGCGTCCTGTCGCCGCGCGACCTGCAGGACCGCGCCCCAGTGCCGCCGCAGCGTCCCGTCCGGCCGCTCGGCCAGCTTCGCCCGGATGAACGAGTACAGCCGCTCCCGCTGCCAGTCCGCCATCGCGATATGCCCGGAGAACGTGCTGATCAGGTCGATGTACTCCGCGGCGGTGTACACGATCTCCCAGTCGAACTGCCGCACGTGCACCAGCGAGAACAGCCCGCTGGCCTCGATGTCGTCCGCCACGGGCGGCAGTTCTCCCGGTCGCGGCCGGGGTGCCCCGGCGGGCTCGCCCGCACCGATCTCGTCGTACACCTCCTGCAGTTCGTCGAAGATCGGGTCGCCGTCCTCCGGGAACACGTGTCCGGCCGACCAGAGGGCCAGGTGGCCGCCCGGCCGCAGCGCGGCCCAGGCCCGCTGGTACCGCACCGCCGGGTCGATCCAGTGCCAGGCCGTGGCCGCGAAGGCCAAGCCGAACCGGCCCGCTACCGGTGGGCGCCACGACTCGAATGACCCTTCCACCACGGACACGTCGTAACCGGCCAGGTTGGCCCGCGCCGCCCGGGCCAGGTCCGGGCCCAGCTCGATGCAGGTGACCCCGAAGCCCCGCCGGGCCAGCGGCAGCGTGGCCTTGCCGGTGGCGCAGCCGATCTCCAGGATGCGGTCGCCGGGCGGCAGCGCGGTCACCGCCAGCAGGTCGTCGTACAGCGCCGCCGGATACTCGGGCCGCGCCCGCTGGTACCGGGCGGCCGCGCCCTCGAACGTCCGCCGCAGCCGCTCCCGCCCCGCCTCATCCGTCACTTACCTCAGCCTGGCACCCACCCGCCGCGTGGCCAACCGGTTAACGTCCGCGTCCGGCTGAGCCGGAAACAGCCTGGTTGGTGGCCGTGCCACTGGATTCATTTTTAATAAGCTCATCAGTTCCCCGGCTGATCCAGGACGCCCCTAGCATCCGATATAGCCCGGCCCGGTGGTAATACACGTTGGTCACGACCTGCAGCACGATGAACGTCACCGGCCACAGGGCCCCGCCCAGGCCTGGCACCACCGCTACCGGCAGCGTGTAGGACATCAGCACCCGGAGTACGGCGTCCACCAGCAGGCCGACGCCCCACATGACCGTGCTGACCCGCCAGATCCGGCCGAAGGCCGGCTCGGTGGCCCACAGTTCGTCCCACGAGGCCTGCCCGAACGACCGGCGGCCCTCCATCAGCGGCCGGGCCAGCCGGAACGCGGCCGGGCGCTTGGCCCGCAGGGTAGCCAGGAACCACAGCCCCCAGAGCGCGGTGATGAACCCTTCCCGGGCCAGCAGGAACCGCGGGTTGTCGGTCAGCAGCGACAGGGCGATGGTGGCCAGCACGCTGACCACCACGACCCCGCCCACGCCGTCCAGCCGTCGCCGGGTGATGAGCTGGACGATCACGCCCACGGCGGGCACCAGCGCGCCCACGCCCAGCGCCACCAGGGTGGATACGCCCGCGCCGGTCAGCCCGTAGTAGACCCCGATCGGCGCGCCGATGTCGAGGACCAGCAGCGCCAGCGTCCGCCGCAACGATTCCGGCCGCGCGGCCGGCGCGTTTGCCGCCTTGCGGCCCCGGCGTCGTCCCGCTCACGGCGCGGCCCTCGTGGCCAGCTCGAACGCCGTGATGACCTCAGCCGCGTAGGTCCGCGTGTCGAAGTCCGGGTCGTCCGTGAGCAGGAAGGGCAGGCCGTCCACGGCTCGCTGGATCATGGTGGCCATCACGGTCACGTTGAAATCGCGGAACTCCCCGCTGGCCTGACCCGCGCGCAGGATTTGCTCCACCGGCGACTTGGCTTCCCGGTCCTGGCCGGCGTCATAGCTGAACCCGCCGCCCAGGAAGATCTCCAGCAGCGCCTTCATCTCGGCCGGGTGGGTCTCGACGAAGGCCGCGTTGCCCTCGATGTAACGCCGCAGCGCATCGGCGGCTCCGGTGGCGCCGGTCATCCGCTCGCCCATGAACTCGGTGATGGCCCCGATCACCCGCTCGACAACCTGCTCCATCAGCTCACCCCGATTGGCAAAGTGGTACGAGATCAGGCCGGTGCTGGACAGCCCGGCCCGCTCGGCGATCCGCGCGAACGACGCGCGGCCGTACCCGCTCTCCGCGATCACCGCGATGGCCGCGGTCACGATCTGCGCCCGCCGAGCCTGCTCGGTCACCGACCGCCCACCCCGCGAACGACGAGCTCCCGCCTCCGCGGTCCCCTGGGTACGAACTTTTGCTTGCACAAGCTAAAAGTAGCTCACCCAAGCAAACCATCCAAGTGATTAAACGCCGCCCTCGCGCTGCGTCCCCGCGTCCCGGCGCCCCACGCCAAAAACCCCCGCGCCCCAAACCACACGCCCCAGACTCCGCGCCCCAGCTCCACGCCCCGTGCCCTCGCGCCCCACACCCCGGGCGTCACTTCCCCCGCCTGAGCGCCGCCCTCCCGGCCACGCGTAGCCATAAAACCCGACTCGCGATATAACTTGTATCGCGAAAGTCATCTCCGTATACTCGGCTACGAATATTAATTAACGAGCGTACGACGGAGGTGCAGGCGATGGCGCGCAAGCGCAAGCTGACCAACCCGCTGGCGCTCGCCGTGCTGGCCATGCTGCACAGCGGGCCGATGCACCCGTACCAGGTCGCCCGGCTGCTGAAGCACCGCGGCAAGGACGACGTGATCAAGATCCGCTACGGCTCGCTCTACACGGTCATGCAGGATCTGGCCGAGCGGGGGCTGGTCGAGGCGGAGGGTACCGAGCGCGCGGGCCACCGGCCGGAGCGGACCGTGTACCGGCTCACCGACGACGGGCGGGAGGAGCTGGCCGAGCGGCTGCGCGAGCTGATCAGCGAGCCGGTCAAGGAGTACCCGGTGTTCGCGTCGGCGCTGTCGCTACTGCCCTCGCTCCACCCGGACGAGGTGGCCGGTCTGCTGGCCGAGCGGCTGCAGGCCCTGGAGCTGGAGATCGTCGGCACCAGCGCGATCCTGGAGCACGCGACCTCGCACCAGCTGCCGCGGCTGTTCCTGCTGGAGACCGAGTACGGCCTGACCATGAGGCGGGCCGAGGCCGACTGGGTGCGGGGCCTGCTGCGCGAGCTGGCCGACGGCACGTTCGTCAACCTCAAGCTGTGGCGCGAGGTGCACGAGACCGGGGAGCTCCCGGCCGAGGTGCGGGACCAGGACTGGGCTCAGTCCGACCGGGCCGTCCTCCACCTCGGCGGCGACCATCGGGAGGGGCCCACGACCCACTGAGCCCACCACCGCAGTAAAACAGACTCCCCGGCCGGTGCCCTTTCACCGCCAAAGATCCGGAGCACCGGGCCGGGGCCGCGTCACCACCGAGCCATAAGGCCGGCCGTGCGCACGTCCAGGTTACCTGGGCGGCTCCTTCCGGCCGGTTCGGCGCCCGACGCCAGACGCAGGACGCACCAGTACCGACCGGAGGAGTAGCACCGCCATGTCTTCGACGTCCACCATCAGGGCCGGGACGGCCCTCGGAACCGACACCGCGATCCGGGCCGAGGGCCTGGTCAAGACCTACCCGGTCCGCGGCCGCAACGGCGGCCCGGTCCGGGCCCTGGACGGCCTCAGCATCACCGTCGCCCGTGGCACCATCTTCGGCCTGCTCGGGCCGAACGGGGCCGGCAAGTCCACCACGATCAAGATCCTGACCACGCTGGCCCGCCCGGACGCGGGCTCGGCCGAGCTTGAGGGCATCGACGTGCTCAAGCGCCCGGACCAGGTCCGCCGCATGATCGGCGTGGTCGCGCAGAAGTCTGGCAGCGACCCGATGGCCACCGGCCGGGAAAACCTGATCCTGCAAGGCCGCCTGTTTGGCCTGGGCGGCGCCGAGGTCAAGGCCCGGGCCGATGAGCTGCTGGCCCGGTTCGACCTGACCGAGGCGGCGAATCGACTGGTCAAGACCTACTCGGGCGGCATGCAGCGGCGGCTCGACGTGGCCCTCGGCCTGGTCCACCGGCCGGAGATCCTGTTCCTGGACGAGCCGACCACCGGGCTCGACCCGGAGGCCCGCACCGCCATGTGGCAGGAGATCAACCGGCTGGCTACCGGCGACGGCATGACCGTCCTGCTCACCACCCACTACATGGAGGAAGCCGACCGCCTGGCCGACCGGATCGCGATCGCCGACGCCGGGACCGTGGTGGCGGAGGGCTCACCGGATGAGCTCAAGGGCGGCCTGCGCGGTGACGCCGTGCACCTGGACCTGCCGCCCGGCGCCGACGTCGCCCAGGCCACCGCGGTCCTGGCCCAGGTGCCCAACGTCCGGGACCTGCGGGTCACCGGCCGGGCGCTGAGCGCCCGCAGCGACGACGGCGCGGCCGCCGTGCCCGGCATCCTGACCGCGCTGGAGCGGGCCGGCATCCCGGTCGCCGCCGTCACCGTGGCCCGGCCGTCCCTGGACGACGTGTACCTGCGTCACACCGGCCGCCGCTACGCCACCGAGTCGTATGCCACCAACCTGCCCGAGGACGAGGAGGCACAGTCATGACCGCCACCGACCTGACCCTGAACCAGCCGGGCCAGCCCGGTCCGGATTCCCGTCCCGCCCGGTACCGCGAGGACAGTCCGCTCGGCACCACGCTGCGGCACACCTGGTACCTGACCGGGCGCAAGCTGCACGCCGTGCTCCGCCAGCCCGCGTTCATCGCGGTCGGGCTGGTCCAGCCGGTGGTCTGGCTGTTCCTGTTCGGCCAGCTGTTCCGCCGGGTGGTCGACATCCCCGGCTTCGGGTCCGGCGGCTCCTATCTGGCCTACCTGATCCCCGGCATCGTGGCCATGAACGCGATGAACGGCAACATGTGGTCCGGGATGAACGCGATGGAGGAGATCGACCGGGGCACGCTGAACCGGTTCCTGGTCTCGCCCGCCCGCCGGGTCGCGCTGATGAACGCGAACGTCGCCGAGCAGGCCGTGACGACCACCATCCAGACCATCATCATCTTGGGCCTCGGCCTGGCCGGGGGAGCGCGGTACCCCGGCGGCGTGCTGGGGGCGGTGATCGTGGCCGTGGCCTCAATTCTGATCGGCAACGTGTTCGGCGCGCTGTCCAACACGGTCGGCATGCTGGTCCGCCAGCGCGAGGCCATCATCGGCATCAACGTGTTCTTCATGCTGCCGCTGACGTTCCTGTCGACCGCGTTCCTGCCCGCCACGCTGATGCCCGGCTGGATGCAGGGCATCGCGACCTGCAACCCGCTGAACTGGGCCGTGCAGGCGGGCCGGGACGCGCTGGCCGCGCATACCGACTGGGCCGCGGTGGGGATACGGCTGGGCGGCCTGCTCGCCCTGGCCGTGGCCTGCGTGGCGATCTCGGTGGCCACGTTCCGCTCCTACCAGAAGAGCGTCTGACCAGCGGTCGGCCCGGCGTCCCGGTCTCCGCGCCACTGGCGGCGGACCGGGACCCCGGGCGCGTTACGGTGAACACCATGCGCTTTGCGATCTCCATCCCGCAGGGCTACCCGGACGGCACCTTCGACCCCGCGGCCTTCGCCGGCTACCTGCTCCGCGCGGAAGGGCTCGGCTTCGAAAGCGCCTGGGCCATGGACCAGACGTTCGGCCGGACGCCGCGTCTCAACGCCCTGGAGACGATGACGTTCGCAGCGGCCTGCCCGACCGGACTGCGGCTGGGCTGCTCGGTGTGGATCAGCCCCCTGCACCAGCCCGTCCAGCTGGCCAAGAGCCTGGCCACGCTGGATCAGCTCAGCCGGGGGCGGCTGGAGATCGGTTTCGGCAGCGGCGGCCAGTACCGGATGTTCTCCGCGTTCGATATGACCGGCGACCACCTGATCACCCGGTTCACCGAGGGGATTGAGATCATGAAGGCGCTGTGGACCCAGCCCGAGGTCACCTACGAGGGCCGGTTCTACCAGCTGCGTGAGGCCACCATGGAGCCGAAGCCGATGCAGAAGCCGCGGCCGCCGGTCTGGCTGGGTGGGGGTGCCCCGCCTGCGGTCCGCCGCGCAACCCGGCTCGGGGACGGGTTCTTCGGGGCCGGGTCGAGCACCACGGCGGCCTTCACCGATCAGGTCAAGGTGCTGCGCGAGGCCCTGGCCGAGCAGGGGCGGGACCCGCTCAGTTTCCCGGTGGCCAAGCGGATCTACATCGCCGTCGACGACGACGCCGATCGGGCCCGGACCCGGATGGCGGACGCGCTGATCGGCGTGTACGGGCAGGCGTTCGGCTCGTCGCTGATGCCGGTCACGGTGACCGGGCCGCCCGCCGACTGCGTACGCGGGGTGCAGGAGGTGGCCGACGCGGGTGCCGAGCTCATCCTGCTCACCGCGCTGTTCGACGAGGCGGAGCAGCTGGAGCGGCTCGCGGCCGAGGTCATCCCGCACGTCCACTGAACCACTGTTATCAAGACAGGCCGGCCCGGGCGGAAGCTCCGCCCGGGCCGGCCTGTGTCATGAGGTCAGGACTTCGGCATCATCACGGTGTCGATGATGTACACGGTGGCGTTGGCCGTCTGCACGTTGCCGCACACGACGTGGGCACCGTTGACGGTGAAGCTGGTCCCCGAGCCGGCCGGGGTGACGGTGCCGCCCTCGAGCGTCTTGATCGGCTTGCCCGTGGCCAGCTGGGCCGGGGTGTACCGGCCGGAGGCGACGTGGTAGGTGAGGATCTTGGTCAGTTCGGCCTTGTTGGCCAGCACGGACTTCAGCGTGGCCGCCGGGATCTTGGCGAAGGCCGAGTTGGCCGGGGCGAACACGGTGATGTCCTTGGCCGAGTTCAGCGTGTCGACCAGGCCCGCCTGCTTCACCGCGGTCACCAGCGTGGACAGCACCGGGTTGGCCGAGGCAGCGGTGGCCACCGGTGCGGTGGACATGCCGCTGAAGCTGCCCGCCCCGGACTTGGGCACCGACGCGCAGCCAGAGCCGAAGTTGGTGGCGGTGGTCGAGGCGGAGCCGGATGGCATGGCCGAGGCCATCGAGGACGACGACGAAGCCGAGGGCGCCGACGAGGCGGCCGAGGACGAGGTGCCGGAGCTGCCCGAGCTACAGGCGGCGAGGCCCATGGTGAGGCCGGCCGCGGACACGGTGACGGCCAGGATACGACGGTTCACGATCTCTCCTAAAGTTCGATCTGCTTCGATTCGTTCGGTACGCTCGGCCGGTTTTCCGGCCGGTTATCTGTACTTCTGGTGCGGGCGGTTACGCCCGCGAGCTGGTACGCCCCCGTGGCGCTGGCCGCCGCCGTTAGGTCACGGTGACCACCGTGGAGTCCCAGCCACTGGCCCCGTCGGGGAAGGGCTGCGCGCGGGTGGACGGCTGGGTTGCTCCCGTGCCGTCGGTCGCGCGGGCCTGCAGCGTGTGCAGACCGGGACGGGCGTCCCAGGTCCACACCCACTGCCGCCAGGTATCGATGCCGTCGGCGGCGGCCAGCCGGGCCCGTTGCCAGGGGCCGCCGTCGACGTTGACCTCGACCGCGGTGATGCCGCGGTGCGGGGCCCAGGCCACCCCGGCCACGGGCACGCGGCCCGCCTTGACCTGGGACAGTGGCTTGGGCACGTCGATGCGTGATTCGGTCTTGATCGGGGCCTTCGCTGCGTACCCGCGCTTGGTCCAGTAGGCCTTCTGCGCCGCGAACGTGGTGAGTTCGAGCTTGGTCACCCACTTGGTCGCGGACGTGTAGCCGTACAGGCCCGGTACCACCATCCGGGCCGGGAACCCGTGCGCGATCGGCAGCGGCCCGCCGTTCATGCCCACCGCCACCAGCGCGTTGCGGCCGTCCATGATGGCCTCAACCGGCGTGGAGATCGTCATGCCCTCGGTCGAGGTGCTGAGGACCTGGTCGGCGCCCCGCCGGATTCCGGCCCGGCGCAGCAGCGTGGGCAGGCTGACCCCGAGCCAGCGGGCATTGCCCGCGTACGGGCCGCCAACCTCGTTGGAGACGCACACCAGCGTGATGTCGGCCTCGGTGAGCGGCTGCCGCAGCAGCTCGGCGAAGCTGAACTCGATCTCGCGGTCGACCATCCCGCCGATCTGCAGCGACCAGTCGGTCGGTGACACCTGCGGCAGGACCAGGTCGGTGTCGACCCGGTAGAAGCTGGCGTTCGGCGTGTAGAACGAGCTCAGCCCGGGGATCTTCAGCTCTGCCCCGGCCGGTACCGGCCGGGCCCGGCGGGCCGCGGCTGGTAGCCGTACCTGCGCCCGGGAGGCGGTCACGCTGAACCGCCGCAGCAGCAGGTCGCCGCCTCCGGCGGTCGCCGCGGCGACCACGGCCGCCCCGGCGCTGGCGATCAGGAAACCACGCCGCCCCGAGCCCGGCGCCCCATCCCACCTCGCCGGGCCCAGCGTCCCATCCCAGCCCTGCGGCCCCGGCGGCTCGCCCGGCCCCGCCAGGCTCGGTGCCTTTTCTGGCTCCGTCAGCTCCGGTCCCGCCGAACCCCGTCGCCAGCCCGCCCCATAAGTTCCAGGCACAACATCTGCCTCGGGCGCCACGTCCAACCCGGGTGCCGTTTCACTCATATCAACCGAAGGCCGGCGGAGGGTGATCTTCCCATAGCGATCCGTGCGGACCAGAATGATCAGCGTGATCATGGCTACCACGACCCCCACCAGGGTCGGCGCCACGTCGGCCGCGCTCGCCTCGGGCCTGGTCAGCGCGGCGCCGACACCCAGCGCCCCGAACACCAGCAACCCGGCCAGGCCGGCCGCCAGCCAGCGCCGGGCCACGATCCCGATCACGGCCGCGAACGCGGCCAGCAGGACCAGGATCCCGGTGATGAGCACGAGCTTGTCGTGCGACCCGAAGTGGACGATCGCGAAGTCCTTGACCGGGATCGGGGTCAGGTCGATGGCCGTGCCGCCGACCGCCACCACCGGGCTGCCCTGCGGGCCGGTGATCGCGGCGACCAGTTCGGCCACGCCCAGCGCCACCGCGGCCGCCAGCAACCCGATCAGTGCCCCGCGCAGAGCACCGGTCACGGCCCCGGCCAGCCCGCTCAGCCGCCGGCGCCCACGCTCGCCCGGCCCGCCCGGTCGGCCCGGATGTCCCGGTCCGTCCGTCAGCGCGCCGCTGGCTGCGCGGCTTGGCCGGCGCAGCGTAGCGAGCAGATTTCTTTTGGTCATCACGGGTAGCCATTCGGAGCCAGACGGCCCGCGGATTGGACCAAAATTTGCACCCATCCGCCGACCCATCCGCTCCGAATACAGGTCATGGATGCACCCCGCATGCGGCAGCCCCAGCTAGGCCCTGGTCCCCATGAGGAGGGGAGGGACCAGAGCCTGGAGGGACTCCTGGCCCAGGTGGCGCGCGGCGATCATGCCGCGTTCGAGGCCGTCTACGACGAACTAAGTGCTCCGGTCTTTGGGCTGATCAAGAAAGTGCTCCGAGACCCGGCACAGTCGGAGGAGGTCGCGCAGGAGGTGCTGCTAGAGGTGTGGCGCACGGCGTCGCGGTTCGACGCTGGCAAGGGTGGCGCGGTGTCCTGGGCTCTGACCATGGCCCATCGCCGTGCGGTTGACCGGGTCCGGGCGGAAACTTCCGCGACCCAGCGGGAGCAGAAATTCGCCCCGGACCCGGTCACCGGTCCTGATGATGTGGCCGAAGCGGTCGAAGCCAGCCTGGACAGCCAGCGGGTGCGCCGCTGTCTGGGGGGCCTGACCGAGATACAGCGTGAGGCCGTCCAGCTTGCTTATTACGGGGGATACACGTATCCGCAGGTCGCGAAGCTTCTGGGCGTCGCGCTCGGCACGGTCAAGACCAGAATTCGCGACGGGCTGATCCGGATGCGCGACTGCATGGAGGTGAGCTGGTGAGGCTACAACACGACGACCTGCACACCCTGACGGGGAGCTACGCGGTAGACGCGCTGCCCCCGGACGAACTGGATGAGTTCGAGCGGCACCTGACTCACTGCGGGTCCTGCGCGTCCGAGGTGCGCGGGCTGCGGGAAACCGCGGCCCGGCTGGCCCTGGCCGTCGCCGAACAGCCGCCGGCCCAGATGCGGGCCCAGGTGCTGGCCGCCGCCGAGCGGACCCGCCAGCTGCCGCCGATCACCAGCGACCGTCCGTCCCGGGGAGCACCCCGGTCGATCCGCTCCGCCCGGTCCGCCCGTGCGGCGCGGCGGGTCTGGATCCCGCGTATCTCGGTGGTCGCGGCCGCCGCCAGCGTCGCGCTGGCCGTGGTGTTCGGCGTCTCGCAGAGCAACACCTCCTCGCGCCTGTCCACCCTGGAAAACCAGCTCAGCGCGGCCCGGGTGCACAACCAGCAGGTCGACTCGGTGCTGGCCCAGGGCGACCTGCGCCTGGTCAGCAACAAGACCTCGGTCGGCGGCTCGGTGTCGGCGATCGTCTCGCCCAGCGCGGCCCGGCTGGTCGTGGTCACCTCGGGCCTGCCCGCGCTGCCGGCGGGCAAGGTCTATGAGCTCTGGCTGCTCGGCCCCTCCGTGGCCCAGCCGTCTGGCCTGCTCACCGCGGCCCAGCATGGGCGCACCGTCCCGGTCGTGGCCACCGGTTACGTCAAGGGGTACAAGCTCGGCGTCACGGTCGAGCCCGCCGGCGGCACCCTGAAACCGACCACCACCCCGATCGTGGCCATGCCGCTCTCGACCTGATGAACAACAGCTGCAGTCCCCAGCCACCCCGTCCGTGGGGGTCATCGGCGCGGGCGTGAGCGGCCTGACCGCCGCGTACCTGCTGACCAAGGCCGGCCATCACGTGACGCTGTACGAAGCCGACGACCGGCTGGGCGGGCACGCGGACACGCACGAGGTCAGCGGGCCGGACGGCCGGACCCATGCCGTCGACACCGGCTTCATCGTCTACAACGAGCACACCTATCCGCTGCTGACCAGGCTGCTGGCCGAACTCGGCGTCCCCGGCCAGGACTCCGAGATGAGCATGTCGGTCCGCTGCGCAGGCTGCGGCCTGCAGTATGCGGGTCACCGGGGGCTGCGCGGGCTGCTTCCCGGCCTGCCCACCGGCCGGGCCCGGTACGCCAGGATGCTGACCGAGGTCCCCGCCTTCCACCGGCGCGCCCGGCAACTGCTGGACGCGGGGGGCCAGGACGACGACGTCACGCTGGGCCAGTTCCTGGCCGCCGGGGGCTTTTCCGATTACTTCCGCACCCACTTCGCGCTGCCGCTGGTGGCCGCGGTGTGGTCGTGCCCGCCGGACACCGCGCTGCACTACCCGGCCCGCTACCTGTTCGAGTTCCTGCGCAACCACGGCATGCTGTCGGTCACCGGATCGCCGCCCTGGCGGACCGTCACCGGCGGCTCCCGCAGCTACGTGCGCCAGATCGCGCGGCGGATCCCGGCCGTGCAGACGTGCGCCCCGGCCCGGGCCGTGCACCGGTTCCCGGACGGGGCGTCGGTCCGGGACGGCAGCGGCCGCACCACGGCGTTCGACGCGGTCGTCATCGCCACCCACGCCGATCAGGCCCTGGCTCTGCTGGCCCACCCCACCCCGGTCGAGGAAAAGGTGCTCGGCGCGTTCCGGTACACCTCCAACCCGGCCTTGCTGCACACCGACAGCCGGCTGCTGCCAGCCCGGCCCGGCGTCCGGGCCTCGTGGAACTACGAGCTCAGCGCCTGCGACGGCCCGGATCAGCGGACCCGGATCAGCTACTACATGAACCGGCTGCAGCGGCTGTCGGCCGAACAGGACTACATCGTCACGCTGGGCGGCGACGGCGCGGTGGCGGAGCCGTCCATCGTCGACCGGATGGACTATTCCCACCCGGCCTACACCCCCGACTCGGTGGCCGCCCAGCGCCAGCTGCCCGAGCTGAACACCGCCTCCACCGTGTTCGCGGGCGCCTACCACGGCTGGGGCTTTCACGAGGACGGCTGCCGGTCCGGCGTCGACGCCGCCCGTGCGCTGGGGGCGACCTGGTGAACCACCCGCCCGCCGCAAAAACCCCAGCGGCCCCTGAAACCCCACCAGCCAACCAACCCATAACAACATCAGCCACAACAGCAACAGCAGCCTCTGAAACCACAGCAGCCACTAAAACCTCATTCGCCCTGGCGGCCGCGCTGTACGAGTGCCGGATCACCCACGTCCGCACCGCCCCGGTGCGCAATGAGTTCACGTACCGCAGCTACCAGTGGCTGGTCGACCTCGATCAGCTGCCCCGGCCCGGCCTCGTGCTGGGTGTGCTGGCCGGTTTCTCCGCCCGCGACCACCTCGGCGACCCGAGCCGGAGCATCCGGGCCAACCTGGATCATTTCCTGTCCGGGCACGGCATCGACCTGCACGGTGGCCAGGTGCTGATGCTGGCCCACGCCCGGGTGCTCGGCTACGTGTTCAACCCGCTGACCGTCTACTGGTGCCACGACCCGGACGGGACGCTGCGCTGCGTGGTGGCCGAGGTGCACAACACCTACGGCCAGCGGCATGCCTACCTGCTCCACACCGACGACCGCGGCCGGGCCCAGACGCCCAAGGAGTTCTACGTCTCCCCGTTCTACCCGGTCGACGGCGGTTACCGGATGAGCCTGCCCGAGCCGGGCCCGCGGCTGCGCCTGTCCGTGGTCCTCGAACGTCCCGACGGAACCTCGTTCGTGGCCAGCGTGCAGGGGCGGCGCCAGCCCGCCGACCTGGCCCGGCTTGCTGCGTGCGGCCGCCCGCCACCCCTGGTCCACCCTGGCCGTGTCCGCCCGCATCCGGATCCAGGGCATCCGGCTCTACCTGCGCGGACTGCCGATCGTCCCGCGACCTGAGCATCCCGGCTGCCCGGTAGCCCGCGGCCCCACGGCAGTACCCGGCCCAGGAAGGTCAAATGACCAGCACCATTAGCCGTCACACCGAACCGTCCGTCGTCGACGAGAGCCGCTGGCCCGGCATCAACCACCCCGGTGGCTCGGCGGCCCGCGCCGCGATCGCGCAAACGCTGTTCCGCGCGGCCGTGGCCCGGCTGCCGCTGACCGTCCGGTTGCCCGACGGCCGCGCCTGGGGCGCGGGCGGTCCCGGCGCGCCGGAGATGACCCTGCACCGGCCGCAGGCCTTCTTCCGGCGGATGGGCTCTGGGGGCCTGATCGGGTTCGGCGAGGCCTACATGGCCGGGGAGTGGGACAGCCTGGACCTGACCGGCCTGCTCACCGTGTTCGCCGACCACGTCAGCGACCTGATCCCGCCGCGGCTGCAGCGGCTCCGCCGGATCGCGGTCCGCCGCCAGCCGGCCACCGACGATCCCACCCCGGACGGTGCCCGGCAGAACATCCACCGGCACTACGACCTGTCCAACGAGCTGTTCGCGCTGTTCCTGGACGACACCATGACCTACTCGGCCGCGCTGTTCGGCACCGGGCCGGACGGTGCTCCCATCGCCACCGACGGCCTGCTCACGCAGGCGCAGTACCGCAAGATCGACCAGTTGCTGGACCGGGCCGGCGTCGGCCCCGGCACCCGGCTGCTGGAGATCGGCACCGGCTGGGGCGAGCTGGCCATCCGGGCCGCGAGCCGGGGCGCGAACGTGGTCTCGGTGACGATCTCCCCCGAACAGCAGGCGCTGGCCACCCGGCGGATCGCCGCGGCTGGCTTCGCCGACCAGGTTCGGGTGGAGCTACGGGACTACCGGGAGATCGAGGGCCAGTTCGACGCGATCGTGTCCGCCGAGATGATCGAGGCGGTCGGCCTGCGGTACTGGCCGTCCTACTTTGCTGCCCTGGACCGGCTGCTGGTCCCCGGCGGCCGGGTCGGCCTGCAGGCCATCACGATGGACCACGACCGGATGCTGGCCACCCGGCGCACCTACACCTGGATCCACAAGTACATCTTCCCCGGTGGCCTGATCCCGTCCGTGACCGCGATCGAGGACATCCTGGACGGCGGCCGGCTGCGGATCGCGGACCGCAACGACTTCGGCCCGCACTACGCGGAGACGCTGCGGCTCTGGCGCGACCGCTTCACCGCCCGTGCCGACGAGGTGCGGGCCCTGGGTTTCGATGAGGTGTTCCTGGCCATGTGGAAGTTCTACCTGAGCTACTCCGAGGCGGGCTTCCGCACCGGCTATCTGGACGTGTGCCAGCTGACCCTGGTGAAGGACCAATGACCCGCGCCGCGGCCGGTCACGCCGCCCCGCCCGCGCGGGCCAACGGCCCGGACGAGGGCGTCGCCGCCACCATCGCCGCCCTGGCCACCCAGCTGGGCCTGGACGGCCTGCCGATCCGCGTCCGCGCCTGGGATGGCACCGAGGCGGGCCCGGCCACCGGTCCCACCCTGGTCCTCCGCTCCCCGCTGGCCCTGCGCCGCCTGCTCTGGCATCCCGGTGAGCTGGGCCTGGCCCAGGCCTACGTCACCGGCGCGCTCGACGTCGACGGTGACCTCGACGAGGGCCTCCGCCAGGTCTGGAACGCCACCCGTCCGGGCGGGCACAGCCACCTGCACAACGTCCCAGGCGTGCGGCCGGTGCGCCTCCCGGCCGCCGCCTGGGCCGCCCTCCGCGCCGCGGGCCGCCTGCACGCCCTCGGTGCCCCGCTGCCCGCGCCCGCCAGCCAGCTCAAGGTGTCGGGCCGCCGCCACAGCCGGGCCCGCGACCGCGCCGTCATCGCCGGGCACTACGACGTCCCGCCCGAGTTCTACCAGCTGATCCTGGACCCCCGGATGGCCTACTCGTCCGGCTGGTGGACCTCGGACGCCCCGGACTACACCCTGGCCGACGCCCAGCGCGACAAGCTGGAGCTGATCTGCGGCAAGCTCGGCCTGGCCCCCGGGGCCCGGCTGCTCGACATCGGCTGCGGCTGGGGTTCGCTCACCCTGTACGCCGCTCAGGAGTACCAGGCCCAGGTCACCGCGGTCACGCTGTCGGCCCAGCAGGGCGGCTTCGTGGCCGGCCGGGTGCGCGAACTGGGCCTGGAGTCGCTGGTCGACGTCCAGGTCCGCGACTACCGTGACATCGCCGGCGATGGCTATGACGCGATCGCCTCGGTCGAGATGGGCGAGCACGTCGGGGCCGAGCAGTACCCCCGGTTCTGCGCCGCGCTGCACGACCACGCCCGCCCCGGCGGCAAGGTCCTCATCCAGCAGATGTCCCGGTCCGGCCGGGCACCCGGTGGCGGCCCGTTCATCGAGTCGTTCATCGCCGCCGACATGCACATGCGCCCGGTGGGGGAGACGATCGGCCTGCTCGAGCGGGCCGGGCTGGAGGTCCTCGGCGCCCAGGCCATGCGGGAACACTACGTCCGTACCATCCGGGCCTGGCAGCAGAACTTCGACGGCCGCGGCCCGGAGATCGCGCAGTGGCTGACCCCGGAACAGATCCGCGTCTGGCGCCTGTACCTGGTCGGCGGCGCGCTGGCCTTCGAACAGGGCCGCATGGGCGTCGACCAGATCCTCGCCACCCGCCCCCGGCGCTAGCTGGCCAGCGGGACAGTAGGCCAGCCGGCCGCGCGATGGCTGCGCCGCCGTCAGCCGCGGTAGCGCAGCCCGTCCATCAGCAGGTCCAGCATCCGGCTGGCCTGCTCGCGCTGGGCGGGCTCGCCCGCGGTCAGCGACACCCCGCTCAGGCTGGCCAGCACGTCACCCGGCTGGACGTCGGCCCGCATCGTGCCGGCCGCCGCCCCCGCCTGGAGCAGGGTGGTGATCGCCCCCAGCAGCCGGCCCAGGCTCTCCGCGAACGGGTCGCCGCCGGACGCGACCACCGCCCGCAGTGCGTCGGCCATGCCGCGCTTGGTCGTCATGTACCCGATGAACCCGTCCATCCACTGCCGGGTGGCCTGGTCCGGGGGCAGCTCGCGGAGCAGGTCGTCGGCCGCGTCGCACAGCCGGGCCAGCTCGTTCCGGTAGGTGGCTTCGACCAGCGCCTCCCGGGTCGGGAAGTGCCGGTACAGCGTCCCGATGCCGACCCCCGCGTCCTTCGCGATCGAATCGAGCGTCACTTCCGGCCCATCCTCGGAGAAGGCGCGGACCGCCACGGCCAGCAGGCGGTCGCGGTTGCGCTGGGCGTCCGCCCGCAACGGCCGGGACTCGGTCGCCGCCACCGCGCCTCCTTCGCGCTACCTGGCCGCACCCGATGAGCGGAGAATCCTCCGTTTCCCATGCTAACGGGCACATCTAAATCGGCTGGCGACCCGACACGCCCCGATGCGATCCTGGCCTCGTGCTCAGCCCGGACGAGATCAGCCGCTTCGTCGCCGACGGCTACGTCGCCGTCCGCGGCGCGATCCCGCCCGACGTGACCCGGGCCTGCCGGACATCATCTGGGCCGAACTGGCCCCGCACGGCGTGCTCCGCGACGACCCGGCCACCTGGACCCGCCCGGTGCTCCGGATCAACACGCCCAGCGGCCCCGCGTTCACCGCCGCCGGGCACCACCCGGCTGGTGGGCGAGGCCTGCGACCAGTTGCTCGGCCCCGGCCGCTGGATCCGCCACCCCGGGGTGGGCGGCACGATCCCGGTCCGGTTCCCCAGCCCCGACGACCCCGGCGATGCCGGCTGGCACATCGAAGCCAGCTACACCGCCGACGGCGGCCAGCGCGTCAGCCTTCGGTCCCGCGGCCGTGGCCTGCTGGCGCTCTACCTGTTCACCGACGTCGGCCCGGACGACGCACCCACCCGGCTCCGCCCCGGCTCCCACCTCGACGTCCCGCCGATCCTGGCCCCCGGCGGCGACGACGGCATGCCCTGGCTCCCCGCCGCCCAGCAGGCCGCGCGGGCCAGCGCGCACCGGCCCACCGCCTGGGCCACCGGCCGCGCCGGTGATGTCTTCCTCTGCCACCCCTTCCTGGTGCACGCCGCGTCCTGGCCGCACCGCGGTCGCTCCGCCAAAATGATGGCCCAGCCACCCGTCCTGCTCACCGACGGCCAGTTCCCCCGGCCCGCCGCCCGCACCCTCCCGCCGACCCCGGTCGAGCAGGCCATTTTTAACAACGTCCCCACCACCCCGAGCTAGGGCACCGCCACGTCCCTCGGCGCGTCGCGCCCCAATGGCCGGCGTTCCGGCTACCCGCCCGCCCCCCCGCCGCTAGGCCACCGCCGACGTCCCTCTCGTCCGCCTAGCCGCCAGCGCTCCCGGTCAGCCGCCCAGCCGGGCCGCGGCCACCTTCTTGGGCACGCACATCTGCCAGGCGTCGATCACCAGCTCGCGCATCTCTTCTGGGCTGAGCGCCGCCAATCGCGCGTGCACCCAGTGGAACCGCTGGTCCGACAGCCGGGGCAGCGCGAACTTGCCCGGCTCGGCCGCGATCAGGGCGTCCCGCTCCTCCTTGGGAAACCCGAAACCCATCGTCGTCTCATCCGGTGACACCGACACGTACACGATCTTCCCGACCCGGAACTTCACGTGCTCCCGGATCAGGTGCTCCGAGGTCCGGGGCAGCGTCACCGCCACCGCCCGGATCTCCTCCAGCGTGACCACACCCCCACGCTAACCGGCCCCTCCGACATTCCGCCGCCCCCAGCGAGCTAGCCCGCGCAGCCTCACCCGCCCAACCGTGTAATGGCAATGGCGCATTGCCCACACCGGGGTGTTAGCAATGGCGCTATTTCTCCACAAGGCAAGCCGCACGACGCCGCCCGTCTACGCCTGTGCGGCCAGCACTCCCTGGACGTACTCGAACTCGGTCGCGTACACGTGAGCCGACTTGACCACCATGATCAGCCCGACCCGGCGGTCCAGCGCGGCCACTACCCGTTGCTGCAGGGCGGCCAGTTCGACCAGGTTGCCGTAACCCTTCGCCCCGAAGTCGATGCTGTGGCAGTAGGCCACCAGTTCCACCGCCCCGTCCGGGAGCCAGAAGTCGAGCAGGCTGACGCACGGGATGTACGTGCTGTCGGTCAGTGGCTGGAATGTGGTGATCGACGCCGACCGGCTGGCCGGGTCGTGCCGGAGCCGGTCGACGACCCAGGCGAGCTGATCCCGGCCGGTGTGGTCGTAGTCGAACAGCCGGGTGGCGTAGCTGTCCGCGCCGCCGAGCGCCGGACCCCCCGGTGGTGGTCGACGAAGTTGGCCCGCATCCAGGCCAGCCGCTCCGTCTCGGCGTAGCGGGCGATGATCTCATCGTCCGGGTCGGGCCCGCTGACGACCAGCGTCACCAGTGACAGCTCCCGGACCGGCCGATCGTCGTAGCGGCTGCCGATGCCCTCGGCCAGGATCTTGCCCGCGATCGCCAGCCACGCCGCACCCAGGCTGGCCGTCGCCAGGACCTGCGGCTCGTCCCGGGCCAGCGGAGTCGTCACCACCGCATCGTACGAAACGGCGGCCCGCTTCCCCCAGACGGCGGCCTACTTCCCCCAGCTGGACCAGGCCGAGTCCAGCATGTCCACCAGGCGGGCAAAGGTCGCATCGACCGACTGGGGGAGGCCGAATCCGCCCACCGCCTCGATCGACACGAAGCCGTGCAACGTTGCCCGCATCATCCGGACCGCGTCGATCATGTCCTTGCCCTCGATCCGGTAGCCCTTCAGCACCGCGGCCAGCAGGCCGATCGCTCCATCGCTGGCCGCGATGTACTCGGTGTCTCCCGGGATGGGAGCGCGCACGGTGGCCGCGTAACGGCCGGGATGGGCCGTAGCGAACGCCCGGAACGCGTTGGCGATACCGTGCAGCGCATCCCGCCCGGCCAGGCCCGCCGCGGCCGCGGCCATCGCCGCGGTGAGCTCGCGCACGCGCACCACGGAAATGTCGCGCTTGACCGCCTCCAGCCCGTTGACGTGCTTGTACAGTCCAGGCAGAGATACCCCGCAGCGGGCCGCGACGGCGGCCAGGGTGAGCCGGTCGAACCCCATCTCGTCCGCGACCACGGCCGCCTGGGCCGCGATTCGCTCCCCGGTTCAGTCCGGCTCGGGGCATGGGATCCGTTACCGGCCCGCCACCGGCGAGGGATCCGGCCCAGGGCCACGCCCACGCCGGTCACCCAGACCAGCAGGGCCAAGCCGGCCACGTACGCCGCCCACGACAGGTCCTGGATCAGGAACAGGTAGGCCACCCCGGACACGGTGATGGATGCGGCCAAGGCCAGGCTCGAGTAACGCAGCCAGCGCGGTAGCGGGCCTCTCGGCGCGGTCAGGCCACGGCGGCCGAGGCCAGCACGGCCAGCGCGAACATCTTGACCCCGTCGAGGCGGTTGATCGCTTCCCACCGCCCACTACTCCGGCCCGCCGCCTGGTCCGGCAGTGCCCATCCGGCCAGCATCACGCCCAGAGCGTACTGCGTCACCGAGATTACCGCCGCGACCATCCCGGCCACCGCGATCACCCGCGCCGCCGAGTCCCTGCCAGCCGAGCTTCCGTCTGGCCGGCGCCGGCTGAGGCCCGGAACGCGGAGCCCGACCGCCGCGCCAGCCGCCAGCGCCAGCGAGATCACGGCCAGCCCGATCGCGGGCAGCCCCTCGGTCAGCGCGAACTGGGCCTGAACCAGCCCCAGTGCGGCCCGTACTTGGCCAGTATCTCGGCCCCCGACGCGGTCACGGCCAGGTTGGGCACGGGCAACGCCAGCCCGCACACCCAGGACACCGTGAAGCCGATCCCGACCACTACCGGCACCCACCGCCGCCGCTCCAGCCAGCCTCCCCGCGCCGCCGAACCGACTGGACGATGTTGTCACACTCATCACGAACACTCCCCGTAAATCCCCGTAAACGTTATCTACTATCTCTAAGTTAGGCACATTAACTTCAGCGGGCGAGCTATTTTCCGGGCGGGCACTCCGGGGCACTCGGAACGGCTCCCAGGGGCACGCAACAGGCCGCTCCCAGCGGCGCCTAACCGAGCCGCTCCTAGCCGGCGATCTCCGCCGCCAGCAGCGCGCCCAGCTCCCAGCACGCCTCCAGGTCGGCCTTGCCCAGCGGCCCGGTCACCACGACCGGGGGCCGGACCGCCCGCCACTGCAGCCCGGTCGTGATCGACTCCACCGAACGGACGGCCCCGGTGGTGTCGAGCCCGCCGTGCACGTACAGGCCGAACGGCCGCCGGCGGGTGGCCTCCAGGCACGGGTAGTAGATGCCGTCGAAGAAGTGCTTGAGCGCCCCGGACATGTAGCCGATGTTGGCCGGGGTACCGAGCAGGCAGCGTCGCCCCAGCACGTCGGCCGCCCCCGCGGTCAGGGCGGGCCGGACCACCCGTCAACCCCGTCGATCTCATCGGTCCGCGCTCCGCTGGCCGCCGCCTCGAACATCTCCTGCAGCGCCGGCGACGGCGTGTGGTGCACGATCAACAGTGTCGGCATGCCTACCCGGCCTGGCTCTTTTCCGCCCGGGCCACCTCGCCCAGGGTCGCGGCCCGCTGCTCGGCGCTGGGCTGCACCGAGCCCACCGGCAACAGCGGGTACCGGCCCAGCTCAGGATGGGGACCAGGCTGCTGCCGGGCCGGTGCGTCGCCGTTGGCCTGCAGCGCGGCCCCGAACTGGAGGATGAAGTCCTTCTGGTGGGGCACCGAGCAGTCGAAGTTCTCGGCCTCGGCCAGAGCATCGGCCACGGCCCAGCCCAGCGCGGCCATCCGGTAACAGGCCACCATGACTCCGGTCCGGCACTTGCCCGCCTCGCAGTGCAGGTAGGTGCGCGGCGCGTCCGGCGCGGTGAGCAGGTCCATCAGCTGCACCACCTGGGCCGCCACCGGATTGTGCATGTCCACGATCGGGACGTGCACGGTCTGCATTGGTCCCAGTTGGCAGGCCCGGATGAGCAGCGGGGTGTCGCCACCGGGCGTCTCGGCGCACAGGCTGACCGTGAGCCGGTAGCCCTGCGCGGCCAGGTCACGCAGCTTGGCCACGCTGGGCCGCTCACCCCGGGTCAGCACGGGAGAGACGGCGTAGCTGTACGGGGTGACCGGGTACCGGACAGGAAGTGCAGCAGCGGGACGGTTTCCAGGTCGCCGTAGGAGTCCAGGCCCGCGTCCGCGACTTCGTCGAGCACGCGCGCCAGGAGCGACCGCGGCTCCGGGCCGTTGCTGGCGCCGGCCAACTGCTCGCGGCCTTCCGGCGGCAGATCCTCCAGGGCCGGCGCGATGTGGTGATCGGTGACGAGCCCGTGCAGCATGTCCAGTCGCTGGCCCAGCTCGTCGCCGCTCACGGTTCCGGATGCTATCGCGGCTCGATGATCTTGACCGGCACGGCGCCAGCCTCGGCGCCGGAACGCGCCAACTGGCATAGTTAGTCCACGGCTCACTCTGGGTACAACCTTGAATGCGAAGGGGAGTAGCTCCATCGCCGGGACGCCGACAATCTCGGTCCGCGTGCGTTGCCGCGGCACGGACCCGGTGCCCGGGGGCGAAGTTGCCTGAGCGAGACCTTCGGCCGCAGTGTCGCCAAGCTGAGCTGCCGCGCCGAAGGGGCCGAAACCCCGGCGGCCGGCCCGACCCGGACAGGGGGCTCCGCCCATGGGCTTAGCCGCCATCATCACCTCGTTCGTCATCATCTTGCCCGCCGAGCTACCGGACAAGACGGTCATCGCTTGCCTGGTCCTGGGCAGCCGCTACCGCCCGGCTTACGTCTTCGCGGGTGCGGCCGCCGCGTTCGCCATCCAGGTTGCGCTGGCCGTCACCGCCGGCGGGCTGCTGTCCCTGCTGCCCCACCAGGTCACCGAGATCATCGTGGCCGTGCTGTTCGTGGTCGGGGCGGTGATCCTGCTGCGCCAGAAGCAGGCCAGCGACGAAGCGACGAGTACGTGGAGCAGCGCCAGCTCCGCCGGTCGTTCCTGCCCGTCGCGCTGACCAGCTTCGGGGTCGTGTTCGTGGCCGAGTTCGGCGACCTCACGCAGATCGTCACGGCCAACCTGGCCGCCAAGTATCACGACCCGCTGGCCGTCGGTATCGGCGCCACCGCGGGTCTGTGGGTCGCGGCCGGGCTGGCCATCGTCGGCGGCCGCAGCCTGCTCAAGGTGCTGCCGGTCAAATGGCTCAGCCGCGGCGCCGCCGCGGTGCTGCTGGCCCTCGCCGGCCTGACCGTCGCCTCCCTGGTCTAACCCCGGCCGACCCAACTGCCCTCGGCGCGACCCCTGGCGCGCCCCGCTGGCGAGACACCCCGCTGGCGAGCACCCCCGCTGGACTGATCCCCCTGGTCCGGCCCGGCCGATCTGACTCTCGCCGGTCGGACCCGGCCGCGATGGCTCCCCCCACCACCTGATGCCTTATTAATTATTTTTAATGAAGCGCAACGGTCTGGCTGCGCTCGATCTGCTCGGCCGTCAGTGACACCGTGTCCCAGTGCGCCGCCACCGTGCGCAGCAGCCGTACCTCGCCGTCCAGATCGGTGGCGGCCAGGAACTCGCAGTTGGCCGGCGGCAGGCCATCGCCGCAGGCCAGGCCGCCGGAGTCGCCGCGCAGCTCGGCCCGCCGGGCCAGCTCCAGCTGAACGGCCGCGGCCAGCGTGCCTTGGTCCGCCGGGCCCAGCCGGTCCCGGCCCGCCGCCCGGACCACGTCCTCGATGCCGGGCACGGCCACCGGGGTCAGGGCCAGGTAGCCGTCGCGGATCTCGATCACCCGGCGGTACAGCCGCATCTGCAGGTCGCGCGGGTCGAGGCGGTCGGCCCAGACCGGGACCGGGTCCAGCGCGATGCCCGGCACCGCCTGGCACAGCCCGGCCCACAGCGGATACAGCCGCCGCAGCGACCAGTAGAGCGCCAGCCGCCGCAGCAGCGGGCAGTACCCGGTCGCAGGCAGCAGGCTGCCCACCGCCACCGCCGCGATCAGCGCCCCGAACAAGCTTTGGATGATCCCCGGGGCGGTGCTGATGAACGCGCCCTGCACCCCGGCCGCGCGCGCCGCCACCACGGCGGTGCTGTAGCCCACGTAACCCAGCCCGGCCACCATGCCCGCGGCGATCAGCACCAGCCCGCAGCCCAGCGGCGTCCGGCCCGCCCGGCGGCCGTACCGCCAGGCCAGCTGGGCGATGAGCGTGAACGCGGTCCCCAGGTAGACGGCGAAGATCAGCCAGTAGGCGAACGCCGCGGGATGGGCCGCGTACTGCATCGGGAAGTCGGTGTACCGCGCGGTGTCGGTCGGGTGCGTGCGGGCCGGTGACAGGGCGAACAGCACCAGCATCGCGGCCACCGTCGCGGCCGGCAGCGCGGTCTGGACCCAGCCGGAAAGCCGGGTCCGTCGCCGCGGGCCGCCGATCACCTGCTCCGCGCAGTACCAGCCGAGGGTGGCGGCGGTGATGGCCAGCACGTGCTGGGCCACATCGGCCGCGTTCGGCAGCCCGGTCGCGCTGTCCAGCCGCACCCCGATGGCGGGCAGGTCCAGCGTGCCGATCGCGGCCAGCAGCGCGATCGTGTACCAGACCGCCCGCCGGATCGGGGCGTTGCGGTGGGACGGGAACTGGGCCAGCACCGCTATCCACAGCACGGTGACCGCGAACACGCTGATGATCATCGCCCAATGCCCAGGGCCAGCCCCGCCCGGCGCAGGATCTCCTTTTCGGTCGCCGACACGTCGGCCACCGGCATGATGGGGACCGCCGCCGGCTGGGCCCGGGCCAGGATCAGCGAGGCCAGCAGCTCGGCCTCCCGTTCGTATTCGGACTGGTAGCTGCTCCGGCTGAGCACGGCCTTGACCATGGCCGGGGACAGGTCCGGGAACAGCCGCCGGAGCAGGTCGTTCTCGGGCAGCTCGGCCGCCGTGTGCCCGCACAGCATGTGGGCCAGCTCGTGCAGCACGATGTGCTGACGGTGCAGCGGGCTGGTCTGCTGGTCGACGAAGATCCAGTCGTCGTCCCCGGTCGCGATCCAGATGCCGCACGGCCGGCTCCGGCTGGCCGGGCCGGGGATGCCGCGAACGTGCAGCGGGCGGCCGCGGCCGATGCTCACCGACCGGCACAGCTCGGTCAGGTCGAACGGCTCCGGCAGCGCCAGCCGCCGGAGCCGGGCCCGGCAGCGTCGCCGGACCCTATTCATCCGCTTCATCCGAGGGCCCCGCCTCGGGCTCCAGCCCTTCCAGCCGCCGGGCGTGATCGATCACGACCTTGACCGCGGCCAGGCTTTCCACCGACAGCCCGGCGGCCCGCAGCGCCACGCTGCGGACTGACGCGTCGCGCATCGCCGCCAGCAAGCTGAGCTGCGCGTCGACTACCTCGGCCGCGTCCTCGTCGAAGAAGTAGGCCGGGCTCACCCCGAAGAACCGGGCCAGCGCGGCCAGGTGGTTCCTGGTCGGGTTGTCGCGCAGCCCTTTGCGCAGTTGCCACAGGTAGGTGGCCGAGATCGTGGGGCCACCCTCGCGGCGGATCGCGTCCGCCACCTCCTGGTAGCTGTACTCGCCGCGGCCCCCCGGCCGCACGGCCTGGAACAGCCGGTCAAGCTTGGTCGACAGGGACGACGGGGACCGTCGCACCTCTCCCGGCATGGGGTACTCCTCCCGCCCGCACATGGCCCCCCAGGCAATTGCGTGCCTTGCCCACCGGGCAGCCTAATGGCTGTGACCGAAAATCGGCATCCTTCGGCCCAGCCCCGATGACAACGTTTTCTGCGCGGCATAGACTCAGAAATCACGTTCATGAGCTGAGATAAATACCGGCCACTGAGGGGGTGGCCGGTTCGTCCCGGTTCGTGCGACGGCCACCGTCGGCCCGTGGCGACGCTGTCCTCAGCGGCGTCGCCACGGTACGGGGTGTCCCGCCGGCCCTTCTTGCGCCTATCTCACCCGTGCCGCCCCTGCGCCTGGCAATCCTTACGCCTCGCGCGGACCGTATATCTCACGCACGGCACAAACCCGTCCGGCGCCGGTCGTCACCGCGATCCCATCCGCCACGCGGGAACATCTGTCTCTTTGCGCCGACTCTGGGCCTGGACCCGCCCCAGTTAAAGCCACTGCGGCTGAGGCATCTACTATCGGTTGCATCGCTTGTGCATCGTTTTGCGTCGGCAGGGTAGCTGTCGTTGTAGTTGACCGCCGATCGGAGGCCGCAAGCATGCAGCTCAGTCAGCTTCTGGATGGCCATCCCGCCGATAGCCGCACGTCCCCTACCATGGCCCCGCCGGACGGTTTTGACGCCGCTGACGACCTGAACCGGTGGCTGAGCCAGCTGCACGGGCAGGTTTCGGCCGTGCTCACCGGCTTCGTCCGGGACCGGTGCGCCGAGTACGTGCACGGCGTGCCCGGCGCCGGTTTTCTCACCGGCCTGCTGACCGAGTTCGTGCCCAGCGGTAAGTACGTCCGCTCCACGTTCACCTACCTGGGCTGGCTGAGCGGGTCCGGCGATCGGCCGGACCTGGGTGAAGAACTCGGCGCCCCCCTGCGCGCTGCGGCCAGCACCGAGCTCCTGCACGCGTTCGCCTTGCTCCAGGACGACGTGATGGACCAGTCGGCGCTGCGCCGCGGACGGCCTACCCTGCACCTGCGGCTGGCCGAATGGCACCGCATGCAGGGTCTGAGTGGCCCGGCCGGACGCTTCGGCGAGTCGGCCGCCATCCTGCTCGCGGACCTGTGCCTGGTCTGGGCCGAACAGCTGTTTCGCGACAGCGGGCTGCCCTCAGCGGCGCTGGCCCGCGGCTGGCCCCGGTACGACACGCTGCGCGGCGAGCTGGCCGTCGGGCAGTTCGCGGACCTGGTCAACGACGCGCGCGGTGAGCCCACGTTCGACGAGGTGCTGGACGTGATCCGGCGCAAGTCCGGCAACTACACCGTGCGCCGCCCGCTGGAACTGGGCGCCGCGCTGGCCGGCGCGGACGAGCGCACGCTGGCCGTCCTGGGCGACTACGGCGGGCTGGTGGGTGAGGCGTTCCAGCTGCGCGACGACGTGCTGGACGTGTACGGGCGGCCCGACGTGACCGGCAAGCCGAGCGGCGGCGACCTGCGCGAGCACAAGGCCACCAGCGTGGTGGTGCTGGCCGCCGACATGGCCAGCCCGGTCCAGGACGCCGAGCTGTCCCGGCTGGCCCGGCGGGACGACCTGGACGACGCCGACCTGGACCGGTGGCGCGAGCTGATCATCGAAACCGGGGCCACGGCCCGGATGGAGCAGCTGATCGGTGAACGGGTGACCGCCGCCTGCGGCCGGCTGGCGGCCGGCGGCCTCAGTCCCTTCGTCCGTAATGCCCTGACCGAACTGGCTGTCCGCTACACCGATCGGGCCCGGTAACCGATGCGGACGATCACGGGCCGATCGGACCGCGTGGTGGTGGTCGGCGCGGGGCTGGCCGGCCTGGCCGCCGCCTTGCACCTGGCGGGCCGGGGCCGCGAGGTCACGCTCATCGAACGCGGCGCCCACCCAGGGGGCCGGGCCGGGCGGCTGGACGCCGGCGGCTATCGATTCGACACCGGCCCCACCGTGCTGACCATGCCGGACCTGCTGGCCGAGCCACTGGCTGCGGTGGGGGAGGAGCTGACCGATCGGCTCGACCTGGTTCGCCTGGACCCGGCTTACCGGGCCGCCTTCGCCGACGGCAGCACGCTGGACGTGCACACCGACGCCCAGGCCATGACCGATGCGGTCGAGGCGTTCGCCGGGCCCGCCGAGGCGGCCGGCTACCAGCGGCTGCGTGCCTGGCTGACCGAGCTCTACCAGCGCGAGTTCAGCCAGTTCATCGCGGCCAACTTCGACTCGCCGCTGTCCCTGGTCACGCCGAGCCTGGCCCGGCTGACCGCGATGGGGGCGTTCCGCCGTCTGGAGCCAGCCATCGGCCGGTTCATCCAGGACGAGCGGCTGCGGCGGGTGTTCTCGTTCCAGTCCCTGTACGCGGGGGAGTCGCCCAGCCACGCTCTGGCCGTCTACGCGGTCATCGCCTACATGGACACCGTGGCCGGGGTGTACTTCCCCCGCGGCGGCATGCGCGCGGTGCCGGACGCGCTGGCCGCCGCGGCCGCCAGCGCCGGGGTGAAGCTGCACTACGACGAGACCGTCACCGCGCTGGAACGATCCGGGGACCGGGTCACGGCCGTCCGCACCGTCAGCGGGCTGCGGGTCCCGTGCGACGCCGTGGTGCTGGCCACCGAGCTGACCACCGCTTACCAGCTGCTGGGCCGGCGTCCGTGGCGGCCGGTGCGGCTGCGCCCCGCGCCGTCCGCGGTGGTCCTGCACATGGGGACCCGCCGGAGCTGGCCCGAGATCGCTCATCACACGATCTCGTTCGGCCAGGCCTGGCAGCAGACGTTCACCGAGATCATCGACGACGGGAAGCTGATGCACGACCCGTCGCTGCTGGTCACCCGGCCCACGGCGACCGACCCGGGACTCGCGCCGGACGGCACCGACCTGCTGTACATCCTGGCCCCGGCCCCGAACCTGGACCGCGGGTCGATTGACTGGGACCGGACCGGGTCCGGCTACGCGGACGAGCTGGCCGCCACCGTCGCGGACCGGCTGCTGCCCGGGCTGGAGACCGAGGTCAGCGTGCGCGATGTGGTGACCCCGGCTGACTGGGCCCGGCAGGGCATGGTGGCCGGGACGCCGTTCTCGTTCTCGCACTCGTTCGGCCAGAGCGGCCCGTTCCGGCCGGGCAACCTGCCGCGCGGTGTGGCCAATGTGGCCCTGGCCGGCTGCGGCACCGTCCCCGGCGTCGGAGTGCCGACCGCGCTCGTCTCTGGCCGTCTCGCCGCCGACCGGATCACCGGGCCCCGCGAGCCCGGCGCCCCGCCTCAGTCACGATCCCGGAGGTCGTCATGATCGGCGCCGAACTGGACGCGGCCGGCCTGGCCGACCCGCGGCTGCGGGCGGCCTACCAGCGCTGCCGGGAGCTGAACGCCCGGCACGGCCGGACCTACTACCTGGCCACCAAGCTGCTCACCCGGGCCCAGCGGCCAGCCGTGCACGCGCTGTACGGGTTCGCCCGGTGGGCCGACGACATCGTGGACGACGTGCCGCCGGGGACCAGCCCGGCCCAGGTCGCCCAGCACCTGGACACCCTGCGCCGCGACCTGTTCGACGGCCTGCACCGGGGGAGCAGCGACGACCCCATCCTGGCCGCGGTGGTCGACACGGCCTGCCGGTACCAGCTGGCCCCGGACCTGTTCGCCGACTTCATGGACTCGATGCGGATGGACCTGGAGGTGACCAGCTACCCCGATCGCGCCGCCCTGGACCGCTACGTGCACGGGTCGGCCGAGGTCATCGGCCTGCAGGTGCTGCCGGTGCTGGGCACCGTCGGCCCGCGGCACGAGGCCGCGCCGTACGCCGCCGCGCTGGGCAAGGCGTTCCAGCTCACGAACTTCCTCCGCGACGTGGCCGAGGACCTGGACCGGGGCCGGGTGTACCTGCCCGCCGACGAACTGGCCGCGTTCGGCGTCGACACGCCCCTGCTGCGCTGGTGCCGTGAGCACCAGCAGACCGACCCTCGGGTCCGCGCCGCCCTGGCCAGCCAGCACGCCACCACCCGGGCCATCTACCAATACGCCCGCGCCGGGATCGAGCGGCTGCAGCCGGTGTCCCGGCCCTGCGTGACCACCGCGCTGAACCTGTACGGCGGGATACTGGACCGCATCGAGGAGCTCGACTTCGCGGTGTTCGCCCAGCGGGCCCGCGTCGGCCAGGCCCGGCGGCTTCAGGTCGCGGCGCCCGCACTGGCCCGGGCGCTGTGGGCTCGCCGCGGCCACCGCGCCACCATGGACGTCATGCGTACCATCAACGTTCCCGGCGCCGTGGACGCGACCAAGGCTGAGGGCACCAGCTGAATCCATGGACCACTACCAGTACCTGATCCTGATGGCGGCCTGCCTCGTGGCCACCCTGCCGCTGGAAGCCCTCGGCGCGCGCGTCTACCGGCAGCCGGCCCGGCTGGCCCGCGCGGTGCTGCCGGTGGCCCTGATCTTCCTGATCTGGGACGCGCTGGCCATCGCCGGGCACGTCTGGAGCTACAACCCGCGCTACGTCACCGGCGTGAACCTGCCGTTCCGCATCCCGGTCGAAGAGCTGGTGTTCTTCCTGGTCATCCCGGTCTGCGGCATCCTCACCTACGCCGGTGTGCAGGCCGTGTCCCGGCGCTGGACCAGGGCCCGGCCATGACCGGGCTCGGGTACACCGTCCCGGCCGCGGCGTCGGTCGCCGTGGTCTGCGGGGCCGAACTGGTCGTGCTGCGCACCGGCCTGTTCCGGCGCCCGGCCTACTGGGTGGCCATCGCGATCGTGCTGGCCTTCCAGATCCCGGTGGACGGCTGGCTGACCAAGCTGTCCGCGCCGATCGTGCTGTACCACCGGGCCGCCATGACCGGCCTGCGGTTCCCCTGGGACATCCCGGTCGAAGACTTCCTCTACGGATTCGCACTGGTCACCGCGGCCCTGCTGCTGTGGGAGCGACAGAAAGGACAGGCACGGTGAGCACCATCGACGCTGGACCACTCAGCCGCGAGGCGGTGCCGGCGGCGTTCGACGCCGGCGCGTCCGCCTACGACCGGCTGGTGGGAGCCAACCCCGGCTACCACGACCACCTGCGGCTGTCGGCCCGGCGGATGCGGCTGCCCGACGGCGGCCACGGCCTGCGCCTGCTCGACGCGGGCTGCGGCACCGGCGCCTCCACCGCGGCGCTGCTGGCCGCGGCGCCGCACGCGGAGATCGTGGCCTTCGACGCCTCGGCCGAGATGCTGGCCCAGGCCCGGGCCAAGCCCTGGCCGGCTTCCGTCCGCTTCGTGCACTCCCGGGCCGAAGACCTGGCCGACGCCGGCGTGCGCGGGCCGTTCGACGGCATCCTGGCCGCCTACCTGATCCGGAACCTGCCCGACCCTGACGGCCAGCTCCGCGCGCTGCACGACCTGCTCCGGCCCGGCGGCACGCTGGCCGTGCACGAGTACTCGGTCCGGGACTCGCGCCGGGCCCGGGCCATGTGGCACCTGGTGGCCTGGAGCGTGATCATCCCCGCGGGCCGGGCCGCCACCGGCGACGCCTCCCTTTACCGCTACCTGTGGCGCAGCGTAGACAATTTCGACGGCGCCGACCGGTTCCGCCGCCGCCTGCGGGAAGCTGGTTTCACCGGCGTCCACAGCGAAACCATGACCGGCTGGCAGCGCGGCGTCGTCCACACCTTCCTGGCCACCCGCCCCACCCCCCCGGAGCAGGCATGACCGGATCGGGCGGCCGGGACCGGCGCGCGGTCCGGCACGTCGCGCCGGCGGGCGCTCTCGACGCCGGCGTCCTGCCGGAGCGCCCGCACGTCGTGGTGGCCGGTGGCGGCATCGCCGGGCTGGCCGCCGCCACCGGGCTGGCCGAACGCGGCGTCCGGGTCACAATCGTGGAGCGCGAACCCTACCTGGGTGGCCGGGTCGGCGGCTGGGCCGAGCCGTCGCCCGCCGGCGACCAAGGCGGCCTGGCCATGAGCCGGGGCTTCCACGCCTTCTTCCGGCAGTACTACAACCTGCGCGCCCTGCTCCGCCGGGCCGACCCGGGGCTGGCCCGTCTCGTCCCCCTGGCCGACTACCCGCTGGTCGACGCGGCCGGCCGGCGGGACACCTTCCGCGGCCTGCCCCGTACCCCGCCGTGGAACGCCCTGGCCTTCGCGCTGCGCAGCCCGACCTTCCGGCCCCGGGATCTGATGGCGCTGAACGCGGCCGCCGCCGCCCCGCTGGCCGCGGTGTCCGTGCCCGGCGTCTACGACCAGCTCGACCAGGTGGACGCGGAGACGTTCCTGCGCGAGATCAACTTCCCGCCCGCGGCGCGCCACCTGGCCTTCGAGGTGTTCTCCCGCAGCTTCTTCGCCGCCCCGGACGAGATGTCGGCCGCCGAGCTGGCGGCTATGTTCCACATCTACTTCCTGGGCTCCAGCGAGGGCCTGGTGTTCGACGTGCCGGACGCTGGGTTCGACGTGGCGCTCTGGGACCCGCTGCAGCGGTATCTGGCCGCCCGCGACGTCGAGGTGCGTACCGGCACCGAGGTCACCGGGATCGAGCCCGGCGGGGCCCGGCGCTACCAGGTGCACACCCCCGGCGGCCCGCTCGACGCCGACGCGGTGGTGCTGGCCACCGACGTCGGCGGGCTGCGCGCCATCGTGGCCCGCTCGCCCGATCTGGACGACCAGGGCTGGCGCGACCAGGTCAGCGGCCTGCGCACCGCCCCGCCGTTCCTGGTCCAGCGGCTCTGGCTGGACCGGCCGGTCGCCCCGGACCGGACGGCGTTCCTGGCCACCGGCGGCCTGGACCCGCTGGACAACATCAGCGTGCTGGACCGCTACGATTCCCAGGCCCGGTCCTGGGCCGCGGCGCACGGCGGCTCGGTGGTGGAACTGCACGCCTACGCCGCCCCCGGCGACCCGGCCACCCCGCCCGACCCCGCGCTGCTCCGGCGCACCGTGGCCCGGCTGCACGACCTGTACCCAGAAACGGCCACGGCCCGCGTGCTGGCCGAGTCCGTACAGTGGCGCGCCGACTGCCCGATGTTCGGCGTCGGTGACTTCAGCCGGCGTCCCCGGGTCCGCACCCCGTTCCCCGGCCTGGTCCTGGCGGGCGACGGCATCCGCATCGACCTGCCGGTGGCGCTGATGGAGCGCGCGGCCAGCACCGGATGGCACGCGGCCAACTGCCTGCTGGCCCGCTGGGGTCTGGCCGGCCACGAGCTCTACACGGTCCCCACCCGCGGCCGCCTGCCCGCCCTCCGCTGGCTGGCCACCCACGCCCCAGCCCGCCCGGCCCCTCAAGCCCGCCCGGCCCCTCAAGCCCGTCCACCCCGCCAGACCCGCCAGACCCGCCAGCCCGCCAGCCCGGCCAGCCCGATCCACATCAGCAACACCTCCAGCCCGCACCAGCCGCAAAAGCCACACGGGTCTCCTAGGCCAATTGAGGGGATGCATCGATGAACTCACCAGCCCGTCCAGACCCCGCGGGCCGCGTCACCCACCGCTGGCCGAACCGCTGGCCGGATCGCTGGCCCCTCCAGCCGATTCCCCGCGGCCGGTGGGCCCGCCAGCAGCCGACCTACGCCGGCGCCAAACCAGCTCTGATCGACGCGGCGGTCAAACGAGCCGAGGCGCGCCCGTCCGGCAACTGGTTCGTGCTGGCCGCCAGCCGTGAGATCCGCGGTGACCGGCCTACCGGCCTGACCGTGGCCGGCGTCGAGGTCGTCGCCTGGCGCGATACCGAAGGCCAACTGGTGGCCGGTCCGGGCGCCTGCCCGCACCTGGGGGCGCCGATGGCCCTGGCCGCGGTCGACTGCGGCGCGCTGGTCTGCCGCTGGCACGGGCTGCGGGTCGGCCCGGATGCCGGGGCCGGCTGGAGCCCGCTGCCGGTCTACGACGACGGTGTGCTGGCCTGGGTCCGGCTGGACGCGGTGGGCGGCGAGGAACCGCTCGACGCCCCGGTGATCCCGGCCCGGCCGTCCCGCGCCACCAGCGTCGGCTCGGTGGCGACGATGGTCGGGGTGTGCGAGCCGACCGACATCGTGGCCAACCGGCTCGACCCGTGGCACGGCTCCTGGTTCCACCCCTACTCTTTCGCCCGGCTGTCGGTGCTGTCCGCGCCGGATGAGGTGGACGTGGCCGAGCCGGACGACCGGTTCCTGGTCGCGGTCACGTTCCGGGTCGCCCCCGGCCTCGGGGTACCGGTCACGGCCGAGTTCAGCTGCCCGGAGCCGCGCACGGTCGTCATGCGCATCCTGGACGGCGAGGGTGCCGGCAGCGTGGTCGAGACGCATGCCACTCCGCTCGGCCGCGGCCTGGATGGCCGCCCGCGCACCGCGGTGGTCGAGGCCGTGGTGGCTGACTCCGGCCGGCCCGGGTTCGCCATCGCACGGGCGGCGGCGCCGGCCCTGCGCCCGCTCATGCGCCGGACGGCGGCCCGGTTGTGGCGCGATGACCTCGCCTACGCCGAACGCCGGTACCAGCTGCGGTCCATGTGAGCCGGAATGGACTCGTCAGCAGAGCCGGCCTGGACAGCGGGGCAGGTGGCACGGCACCTGGGCATCGCCGAGTCGACGCTGCGCTCCTGGCACCGTCGGTACGGCATCGGGCCGCACGGCAGCGAGCCCGGGCGTTACCGCCGTTATTCGGAAGCGGACGTCGCCCGGCTGCAGCGGATGCTGGACCTGATCAACCTGGGCATGCTCGCCTCCGAGGCGGCCCAGGCCGTGCAGGCGGGCGAAGGGGATGCGGTATCGGCCGAGCGGGACGTGGCCGATCTGGTCGCCGCGGCCCGGGCCGCAGACTCCGAGCGGTGCCGGGTCGTGCTGGACAGCGTGCTGACCCGCCGCGGCGTGGTCGAAGCGTGGGAGTCGGTCTGCCGCCCGGCCCTGGTCCTCGTCGACGCCGACCAACTGGACGACCCCGACTGCATCGACATCGAGCACGCCTTGTCCTGGGCCATGCTCGGTGCCCTGCACCGGGCGCCGCGACCGCCCATTCTGCCCGGCACCCCCCTGGTCGTGCTGGCCTGCGTCGAAGCCGAGCACCACACGCTCCCGCTGGCCGCGCTGGCCGCCGCGCTGGGCGCCCATCGCATCCCGGTCCGCATGCTCGGGGCCGCCACCCCCACCCAGAGCCTGGTCCGTGCGGTCCGGGAAACGGCCCCGGCCGCCCTGGTGCTCTGGTCTCAGCGCCCCGGTCCGGCCGGTCCGCACATCCTCCAGCTCCTCAGCCCGTATCCGCCGCGCCTGTTCACGGCCGGGCCCGGCTGGACCCTGGACGGCCCGGCCGGCGTCGCGCACCTGGCCAGCCTGACTCAGGCGCTGGCCGCGCTGGCTGCCGACACCCCCGTGCCGCCGGGGCCCGCTGCCACCTCCAGCACCCCGCAGTCACCTCAGTAACATTCTGGTGTTCACTCCTTTCCTCCGCGTTACGTCGCATACTGTTTCCGTAGCCCGAGCCTTTACGGAGTGAACGTGCCTGTTCGTCGCATTCTGGCCGTCGCGGCCACGTCGTTTGCGCTCGCCGCCACCGTGGTGACCACGGTGGTCTCTGGTGCCGCGAACCCCGCGCCGGCGTCGGCCGCGCGGCTGCTCGCGGTCACCTCACTGCCGGTCAGGGCGCAGCCGGCCAGCTCGCTGGTGGTCCGCTACGTGGCCCTGGGT
The DNA here is from genome assembly GCA_963833835.1 of uncultured Actinomycetes bacterium. GTDB lineage: Bacteria > Actinomycetota > Actinomycetes > Streptosporangiales > Streptosporangiaceae > Bog-532. The sequence continues at coordinate 348,285 of CAWHZI010000014.1, read as the reverse complement.
GACTCGTACTCGGCTGGCACCGGCGCGGGTCGCTACACCGCGGCGGGCAAGAGCTGCGAACGAAGCGCCAGCGCCTTCCCGCAGCTGTGGGCGGCCCGGCACCACCCGGCGTCGTACGCCTCGGTGGCCTGCGCCGGCGCCACCACCGCCACCGTACGGACCAGCCAGTTGTCCGCCCTGAGCCCCCGCACCACGCTGGTCAGCATCACCATCGGCGGCAACGACGTGGGTTTCAGCCAGGTGATGGAGACGTGCGTGTTCCAGCTTCCAGGCACCTGCGTGAAGGCGGTCACCACCGCCGAGTCGTCCGTCCGCAGGGTCCTGCCGGGCCGGCTGGACAGCCTGCTGCGGGCCATCCGCACCCGGGCCCCGCTGGCCAGGATCGTGGTCCTCGGCTACCCGGACCTGTACGACCTGTCCCAGTCCCGGGACTGCATCGGCATCGGCACGGCCAAGCGCGACGCCCTCAACCAGGGCGCGGGTGTCCTGGACCGGGCCCTGTCCGCCGCCGCGGCCCGCAATGGTGACAGGTTCGCCGACGTCCGCCCCGAGTTCGCCCGCCACGAGATCTGCGACGGCGGCACCAGCTACCTGAACGCCCTCACCTTCCCCCTGGACGGCTCCTACCACCCCAACGCCGCCGGCCAGAAGAGCGGCTACCTCCCGGCCTTCAACCGGAGGCGGTCACATTGACGATGGTCCCGGCCGACGGCGCAGGTCCTCGAGCGAATCCTCGATCCGCCGTTGCCGGGTCTCAGGTCGTCTGGCGGTCTCGATCGCGTGGACGACCGCGCGCCGACGGCCGTAGGTCAGGCCGTCGTAGGCGGCGCGGGCGATCGGGTCGGCCTCGAGAGCGGCGGCGAGATCGGGTGGTTCGACCACCCGGGGTGCTTCGGTGACGAGTTCGAGAGCCACCTCGACCAGGTCTTCGGTGGCAATTCCTGCGGCGCGCCGGTTGGCGTGGCTGAGGCCGATCAGATTGCGGCCCCGCATGATGGCGATTCTGGTCGTCCACGAGTGCCCGTTGATCGTGACCGTGACGTACGGCCGCTTGCCGCCGCCCAGTGAGTCGACGAGCCCGGGCGGTACGACCAGGCCTCTCATGGGCTCGGCTGGTTCGATCTCGGACCGGAATTTCGCTGCGCGCGCGGGCATCTCAGGCCAGCTCTGCGGCGATATCCATGGTCGCGAGCACGTCGGGGTCGGCGATCAGTTCGATCTCCTGGATGAGCCCATCCTTGACGTGGAACGCGAAGGCCGCCCGGACTCGCCCGCGGACCACCCATGCGCCGCCCGGGTCGCCGTCGATGGTCGCCGCGGCGGCACCCGCGGCGCCGTCGAACCGGGCGGCGATGGCGTTCGCCCCATCGTAGACGGCGAGCGCTCCCATGCGCCGGCCCACCGGGTCAACGTTCATCACGGCATCCGGTGCCAGCGCCGTCAGCAGTTTGGCCATCTGCCCATGGTGCGCAGCGTCCAGGAAGGCCTCGACGACCGCGCGGTTGCGGGCGCGGCCTTCGGCGTCGATGGCCGGTTCCGGCGCGCCCTGAACCTTGCGCCGGGCGCGGCTGGCCAGCTGGCGTACGGCCGTGCCGGAGCGGCCGAGCACGGCACTGACTTCCTCGAACGGGTAGCCGAACACGTCATGCAGGACGAAGGCGGCGCGCTCGGCCGGAGCGAGAGTGTCGAGGATGACCTGCATGGCCGAGCCGACTTGCTCGGCGATCAGCACATCGGCCTCGGGATCGACACTCGCCGCGTCCGGGTTGAGCTCGGACGCGGCCTCGGTCTCGAAGGTCCCTCGGGTCTGCCGTTTGCGCAGGTGATCGAGGCACAGCCGCGTCGTGATGGTCGTCAGCCAGGCCGGCAGGTCGACGACATCAGCGGTGTTGGACAGGCGCAGCCATGCCTCCTGCACCACGTCTTGGGCATCGGCGGCCGAGCCGAGGATGCGCGTCGCGATAGCGAGCAGCCTCGGTCGCTCGGCCTCGAAAGCGGTCGCGTTAATGATCGTCACACCTTTCTGACGTGTGCCGCCACCATGATGTGACCGCGTCGCCCCGCGCCCCGCCGCTCGGGGCGGCCGGCCGCCCCGGTCAGTCACATTCGAAGCGTCGTGGCCGTCATCGAAGCATGAACACTCCGACCGTTAGGACCGCAACAATGCCACGACGTATGAAGAACCCGGCCGTCGTCATTCCCGGTGCGATGGAAGCAATTCAGAAGCTCAACCAAGCCGTCCACCAGTCCGCCGCCGTTCCCGCGACCACGCTCGCGCTGGTACACCTTCGCGCGAGCCAGGTCAACGGCTGCAGCGCCTGCGTACAGGCCGGCGCCGCCCAGGCCCGCAAGGCCGGGGAATCCGACGATCGGCTGGCGACGGTCGCCGCCTGGCGCGACACGCCCTACTTCACCGATGCCGAGCGGGCCGCGCTGGAGCTGGCCGAAGCCGTCACCAGGCTGGCCGACCGGTCCGACCCCGTCCCCGACGCCGTGTGGGACAATGCGACCCAGCACTACGACGAGACGGCGATGGCGGTGCTCCTCCTCGAGCTTGCGGTCACGAACCTGTTCAACCGGCTCAACCTTCCGACCCGGCAGGTCGCCGGGGTCTGGGCCTAGGAAAGGGCGGGAGTCAGGTGAGCCCAGCGACCCCGGGCAACGCCTGGGGCTCGCTGGGCCGGTCGCCACCTCGCCCTGCGTCCTACTTCCCGCAGGGCAGGAGGCCGTACGCCTGCTTGGTCGTCAGGACGTGGAGGGCGGCTGCGTCGACCTGGGCCCGGAACGTCGAGCTGGTAGCGGCCCGGGCCAGCAGGGCCGCGTCCATCTCGTCGGCTACGGGGAGGCTTTCGGTGGTGATGAGGTCGCCGCCAGCCGACACGAACGAGATGGCCCGCTGGCCGGGGGAGATGCTGGCGACCGCGGCGGCGACGCCCATGTCGTCGGACAGGATCGTCCCGGTGAAGTGCATCCGCTGGCGCAGCAGCCCGTCGACGATGGTGGGAGAGAAGACGGCCAGTTCGTGCGGGTCGATACGGGTGTAGGTGGCCAGCGCGACCATGACCATCGGCACGCCGGCGTTGATCGCGGCCTGGTAGGTCTGCAGGTACGAGCTGGTCGCGGTGGTGACGGTGTCGACCACCGACGAGGTGAAGTCGGTGTTGCCGGTCACCCGGCCCAGACCCGGGAAGTGCTTGGCCGAGGTGGCGATCCCGGCGCTGGCCATGCCGCGCAGGAACGCCACCCCGTGCGCGGACACGGTGGCCGGGTCGTTGCCGTACTCGCGGTCCAGCGCCCCGATGGGTGCGTTGCTGCGCTCGGTGCCGGCCGGTACCACGTCCAGCACCGGCGCCAGGTTCAGGTTGACCCCGGCTGACCGGAGCTGGTCGCCCCAGGCCGAGGCCATCGACGTCAGCGCGCGGGGCGCCACCGATCCCTGGTCCAGCGCCGACGGGATCTCGGAGATACCCGGCCCGGTCAGCGCCTGAACCTCGCCGCCCTCCTGGTTGGCGGCGACGAAGAACCGCACCCCGTCCGTGGCCGACTTCGACGTCAGGGCCTGCACGGCGCCGGCCACCTGCCGGGCCCCGGTGATCCCGCCCTTGCTGTCCGCCCCGAAGATCACCGAACCGAAGTGGTGGGCGGTGATCGTCTCGGCCACCGTCCCGGCGACCTCGTTGTCCGGCAACCCGACCAGGAACAGCTGGCCGACCCGCTGCGCCTCGGTCATCGAGGCCAGGACGGTGGCCGGGCACGAGACCGACGGTGACGGTGACGGTGAGGGCGCGGCCGCCATCCCGTCGCGGGCCGCCGTGGGTGACGCGGACGCAGACGTAGTCGCCGACGCCGAATGCGCCGGATCACCCGGGCCGCCCCCGCACCCCGCGGCCAGCCCCGCCACGACCGCACCCGCCGCCACCGCCGCAATCCGGCGCCGGACCAGGGCGCGTGCGAGCGTGCGGTGGGCAGGCATCCCCATTGAAAGTCCATCCCCGGCGTCGAAAGGCTCAGGCCAGGGTAGTAGGTCTCAACCCGTGACGCGGGCCAGCGGCAGGACCAGCTGCCGGTTGAACGCCGTCAGCTCGGGCCAGGGGAACGCGGGCAGCGCGGTCCGCAGCGTCACCGCTCCGTGCAGGGCGACCCAGACCGCAGTCGCGTCGGCCAGGACGTCGGTGCTAGCGGAGACGCCGGCCTCGACACATTCCTGAATGGCCTGCAGCAGCAGCGAGAACGCCTCGGCCCCGAACGCCAGCACCGGGGTGCCACCCGGTCCCATCGGCACCGGTTTGCAGTAGTCCTCCGGCGCCACCCCACGCAGGGAGAACAACAGCCCGTACCGGGCCGGGAGGCCCAGCCCGTACTCGAGGTAGGCCTGGCAGCCGGCCAGCAGCCGCTGCACCGGATCCGCGCTCACGGTGGCCTCGGCCTTTTCGATCGCGGCGGCCAGCTCGTCGAAGACCTGGACCACCGCGGCCATGATGATGGCCTCGCGATCGGCGTAGTGGGCGTAGATGGAGGGCGCGGCGATGCCGACCTCGCGCGCCACCGCCCGCAGCGTGACGGCCTCGTCCGAGCCGGTCCGCTCGACCAGCGCCAGCGCGCCCCGGACGATGTCGTCGGCCAGCCGGGTGCCCTGGCCGCGCGCGTTCCGCTGGTGCCGCTGTGCACTCTGGCTCTGCGCGCCCTGGCTCTGCGCACTCTGGCTCTGCGCCTTCTGACTCGGGGCACTCTCCGTCGCGCTGGTCATAAATTCACTTTACACCTGTTAGCTCATGTGCTTATCCTTACGTCCGTAAGTTAACGAACGTAAGCAAGCAACTGTGAGCAAGCAACTGTGAGCCGTGAACTGAGGAGCTCCGAATGGCTTCCACCGACACCCGCCCGGACCCCGGGGCCCAGGGCGGTCAGATCGATAACCGGTGGCCGGCCGGGCACCCGCGCCGCCGCCAGATCCTGCTCGTCCTCTGCCTGAGCCTGCTGATCGTGGTCATCGACAACACGATCCTGAACACCGCGCTGCCGACCCTGGCCCGGGTGCTGCACGCCGGCACCAGCTCGCTGCAGTGGATCACCGACGCCTACACGCTGTGCTTCGCGGCCCTGCTGATCCCGGCGGGCGCCCTCGGCGACCGGTACGGGCGGCGGCGGTCGCTGCTTGGCGGCCTGACCGTGTTCGCCGGCGGCAGCGCGCTGGCCGCGTTCGCGTCCGGCACCGGGGTGCTGATCACCGCGCGGATCGTGATGGGCCTGGGCGCGGCGTTCGTCATGCCGGCCACGCTGTCCATCCTGAACGCGGTCTTCCCGCCCAAGGAGCGGCCCCAGGCCATCGCGGCCTGGTCGGCCGTGACCGGTGCGGGCGTGCTGATCGGCCCGACCCTGGGCGGCCTGCTGCTGGACCACTTCTGGTGGGGCAGCGTGTTCCTGATCAACGTCCCGCTGGCCGCCGTGGCCCTGATCGGCGTCCTGCTGATCGTGCCCGAGACCGCCGAGCCGAGCCGTCAGCGGTTCGACCTGCTGGGTGTCGTTCTGATCGCCGGATCGCTGTTCGCCCTGGTCGACGCGATCATCGAGGCGCCGGACCGCGGCTGGACCACACCGGCCACGCTGGCCGAAGGCCTCGGCGGGCTGGCCGCGCTGGCCCTGTTCGTCTGGTGGGAACTGCGTATCCGCAACCCGCTGATCGACCTGCGGATATTCCGCTCCCGTGCCTTCTCGGCCGCGGCCGGATCGGTCACCGTGATCTTCTTCGCCTTGTTCGGCGGGCTGTTCGTGCTCACCCAGTACCTGCAGCTGGTGCACGGGTACTCACCGCTGTCGGCCGGGATCCGGGCCCTGCCGTTCGCCCTGGCTACCGCCGCGGCCGCCCCGCTCTCCCCGCTGCTGGCCAAGCGGTTCGGCACCCACCTGGTCATCCCGGGCGGCATGGTGCTGATGGGCATCGGCCTGCTGTACTTCTCCACCGCCGGCGTGCACACCAGCTACCCGGCCCTGGCCGCCGCGGTCGCGATCATGGGCGCGGGCATGGGCCTGGTCATGGCCCCGGCCAGCAACACCATCATGACCACGGTGCCCGCCAACCAGGCCGGAGCGGGCAGCGCGATCAACGACACCATCCGCGAGGTCGGCGGGGCGCTCGGGGTGGCCATCGTGGGCAGCCTGGCCGCCGCCGTGTACCGGTCGCACCTGACCACCGTGCTGGACGCCGCGCACGTGCCTGCGGCCGTGACCCGCGTGGCCACTGGCTCCGTGGCCGCGGCCAACACCGTCGGGGCCCGGCTCGGCGGCGCGTCCGGCGCTCACCTGGTCAGCGCCGCGCACTCGGCCTACGTCACCGCGATGGCCGACGGGATGCGGGTCGCCGCGGCGGTGGCCATAGTCTCCGCCGTCGCCTCCTACCTCGCCCTCCGCCGACCCGCCGCACCGGCCGCTGCCACGCTCGCGCGCAGCCCGGAGCTTGCCGCCAGCCCCACGCCGGCCGCCGGCCCCGTGCTCGCCGCCGTCGGCGCCTCGTCCTCCCAAAACGCCCCAAGCACTTCGTCCACCTCAAAAACCCCCACAACCCCAATGATCCCTACAACCACGACAGTCCCAGCAACCACGACCGCCTCGATTGACCCGGTCGCCCCGTCCGTCCCGGCCGAGCCCGCCAAGAAGTCCGCCGCCGATCCCGCACCGGTCCCGGCCTGCGCCGACTGACCCGCCCATGATCGGGATTTTGATTTAACAGACTCATCCGTGGCCGGGCCAGATAGGCCAGCACCGCGGGTCCGGCCACGGATCCTTACGCCTGGACATGACCGCGATTTCGATGGGTAGGTTCCCCACCGGTCAGCCCTGGGAGGGACCGCACAGGAGGGAGCCAGATGATGATTCCAGACGGCGTGGGTGAGGGCCCGATGCTGCAGGAGGCTTCGCGTGAGCTCGAGGCAGCTATCCACGACGCGCGGGTCGCGTTCGACTGCATCGGCCTCGGCGAGATCGACCGCGCCCACACCAGCGCGCTGACCGCCCGGACCGCGATCGACGCCGCGGTCACCGCCGTGCAGGCCGCGCTGGCCCAGGCGGCCAGCAACTCCGCGGCCAGCAGCGCGGCGACGGCCGCCGACCACGAGAGCTGAACCCAGCCTGAGGAGGGGACCGAGTGGCCGAGAACCTGCGCGACCCGAAGGGCGAGTCATGACCGACGCCGACGACACTCGGCGCGACTTCGGCCAGGTGGTGAACATGACCGCCGGTGAGCTCAGCAGGTGGCTGAAGTCCGACGAGTCCACGTCGGTCGGGGTCACGTCCAGCGGGCAGAAGAAGTCGTCGTCGGGTGGCCCGGAGTCGGTCGGCCACGACTCCGGCGAGAAGATCGTGACGATCCTGCGTAAGAAGAAGAGCGATCTGACCGACGACGACCTGGCCCACATGCGCAAGGTCGCCGGCTATGTGAAACGGCATCGGGCCCAGGCGCCCAAGCAGGAAAAGGTCGAGGATTCCCGGTGGCGTTACTCGCTGATGAACTGGGGCCACGATCCGCTGAAGAAGTAGGAATTCCGCGTCACCGACCCGGAAAGCAGCCGCATATGCGCTACCTGGACCTCGACAGCACGCCGAAGATTTCCAAGATTGGGCTGGGCGCGTGGCAATTCGGCACCCGGGAATGGGGTTACGGCGACGCCTACGCCGAGCGGGAAGCGGATGCGATTGTGCACCGCGCCATCGACCTCGGCGTGACGTTGTTCGACACCGCCGAGATCTATGGGTTCGGCCGGAGTGAGCGCATCCTGGGCCGCGCGCTCGGTGACCGCCGGGCGTCCGTGTTCCTGGCCACCAAGCTGTTCCCGCTGCTGCCGGTGGCGCCAGTGGTGGAGCAGCGGGCGGTGGCCAGCGCGAACCGGCTCGGTACCCGGCTGCTCGATCTGTACCAGGTGCACCAGGCCAATCCGGTGGTCCGGGACGGCACGACCATGCGCGGCATGCGCGCCCTGCAGACGGTCGGGTTGGTCGGTGAAGTCGGGGTCAGCAACTACACGCTGGACCGCTGGCGGGCCGCGGAGCAGGCCCTGGGCAGCCGGGTGCTCAGCAACCAGGTCCAGTACAGCCTGGTCTGCCGCGGGCCCGAGGATGACCTGCTGCCCTACGCCGAAGCCCAGCAGCGCGTGATCATCGCCTACAGCCCGCTGGCTCAGGGGCTGCTGGGCGCCAAGTACGACCGGGACCACCCGCCCGCGGGCCGGGTCCGGGCCGGGAACCCGCTGTTCCTGCCGGAGAACCTGGACCGGGCCGCCGATCTGCTCGGCGTGCTGCGCGAGGTGGCCCGGGCGCACGACGCCAGCCCGGCCCAGATCGCGCTGGCCTGGGTCATCCGGCACCCGGCGGTGACCGCGATTCCGGGCGCGTCCAGCGTGGCCCAGCTGGAGAGCAACGTGGCCGCGGCCGACATCGAGCTGACGGCCGACGAGGACACCGCGCTGCGCGCCGCCGCGGCGCGGTTCCAGCCAATTAGCGGGCGGTCGGCAATTCCAAAACTTATCCGCGCTCGCCGTCGGCGCTGACTGGACAGCTCTGGCATAATAGTTCGCATAATGAGTAACACAAGTGCTTCACGTTTCCCGGTGACTGTTACGCAGCTTCCGGTCACTCGCTGCCAAATTTGCTCGAAGACCGTTGCGCACCGGCCTGGCCAGGCGAGCGTGGCCCTGACCGAGCATTACCGTCGCCTGCACCCGGAAGCGCTGGACGGCGAATCCGGCCAATAACCGGACGAGTGCAGATCAAACAGGTCGGCTACGGCGATCCTGACGCGTCCAAACTGATCTCCGAAGTTCAGCAGGAATATGTGGTCCGCTATGGCGGGCCGGACAGCACCCCGGTCGATCCGGCCGAATTCATCCCGCCGTCGGGCCTGTTCCTGGTCGGTTATCTGGACGGCTTGCCGGTCGCTTCCGGTGGCTGGCGCAGCCGCGGCGACGAGGCCGAGATCAAGCGCATGTACGTGACGCCCACCGCCCGCCACCGCGGCCTGGCCCGGCTGCTACTGGCCGAGCTCGAGCGGACCGCGGCCGCCGCGGGCCACCACCGGGTGGTCCTGGAGAGCGGCTCGGCCCAGCCCGAGGCCATCGCCCTCTACCGCTCCTCGGGGTACACGTCCATCGCGCCGTTCGGCCACTACGCCGGCGCCCCCGGGGCCATCCACCTCGGCAAGCCCCTCACCCCGCACTAGGCTCGCCCGTCCCGCCGAGCCCGCATGGGGTTCGCCCGTCCCGCCGAGCCCGCACTAGGCTCGCCGTCCTGCCGAGCCCCCACCAAGCCCGCCCGTCCCGCCAACCTCGCAAGTCACTCGCGCCCCAGTAGTCACAGGGTCACTCGGGGGTGGTGATGCGGAGGTAGTAACCGTCGGGGTCGGCGACGCGGAAGTCCCGCAGCCCCCAGGGCCGTTCCTGCATCGGCGCGGCCAGCGGGTAGCCGCTCCGGCGCACCCGCTCGTACAAGGCGTCCAGGCCCGGAGTCTCCAGCACGATCTCCACCCCCGCGCCGTGGTCGCGGGCCAGCCGCTCCTGGGTGAAGCCCGGGCCCTCGCCGGTCTCCGGCAGCTCAGCCTGACGGCCGAGGCCGAGGGTGACGTCCCCACAGGTCAGTACCGCGTACGACGCATCCAGGCGCTGGACCTCGAACCCCAGGACGCTGGTGTAGAAGTCGACCGACTGGTCCCGGTCGGCGACGAACAGCTCGAACCGGATCGTCATCTCGCTGGCCATGAGCGCCTCCTGGGGTTCAGGCTATCGAGCCGCCGTTTCCAGGGTCTCGATCCAGCGCAGGTGGCCGTCCACCACGGCCACGGTCTGGGTGTGCCCGGCCGGATCACGCAGTAGCAGGGCGGCACCGGGCCGGGCCGGGCGGGGCCGCGGATCCGGGTCCGGCGAGTTCTCCATCGAGAGCCACCACAGCGGCCCGGTCTCACCGGCGGCCCGGATCGCGGTGTCGAAGGCGGCCCGCCGGTCCCGTGGCACGTGCATCCGGGTCGCGGCGTGGAAGACCAGCCGCGGCTCCCCGGCCGGCAGCCCGGCGGCCAGCTCGGGCAGCACCTCGACGGCGTCGCCCGCCCGGATCGGCACCGGGTCCGCGGCCGCCAGGGCCAGCGCCCGGCCCAGCAGCTCCCGCTGGGCGGAGTTCTCCGGCCACACCAGGGCCTCCAGCCACTCCCGGGCGTCCGGGTCGGTCGCGTCGACCGGATTCAGATCGACGCCCTGCACCCGGCCGATGACCGGCATCCGGTCCAGGTCGGGCAGCGAACCCGGGCCGTACACCTCGGCCGCGAGCTGTACCGGGGCCTCTGGATCGCCGTACTGCCGTCCGCCGAGACGGTAACCGTAGCGGTTGAACCGCAGGTTCAGCCCGGCGCTGGCCCCGACTTCGATGACGTGCAGCGGGCCGGCCATGGGTTCCCGCGTGGCCGCCGCGATCGCACTCAGGCCGATCCGCAGCCCGAGCGTGCGCTGCACCACGCTGGTCTGCACCAGCCGGGTACCGATGGTCTCGGCCAGCTCCGCGGCGTAGGCCCGGCCGAACGATTCCAGTGCCGGGCCCGCGTCGGCCGCCGGGAGGGCCGCTGCTCCCACCACCGAGGGGTAGTAGCCGCCCAGCGGGTGATCGGTCCCGCGCAGCAGCAGGCGGTGTACCGCGCCGAAGAACAGGAACGTCGGGTACTGCCCGGGCTGCCCGCGGGCGGCCAGGTCGAGCAGCTGGTCGCTGGCCGCCACCGTCCGGCTCAGCGCGCGGTACAGCGGCGAGGTGGTGAATTCGGCGGGGCTGGCGAAGGCCTTCCGCACCCGCTCCCGGTCCGGCACCCGATGAGCCTAACCCGCCGCCCGGACGCGGCCGGTCACTACTATCACCTCATGATCGTTTCTCAGCCGGGGAGGTGCCCGTGGCGCCAGCGGTAACTGTGATCGGCGCGGCCACCAGCGCCGGATCTCACCACGCGGGGCAGGAGCACGCGCCGGCCGCACTGCGCGCGGCCGGGTTCGTGGCCCGGCTGGCCGACGCCGGCCTGGACGTGACCGACCTGGGCGACGTGGTCACGTCGACCTTCACCCCGGACGCGGTGACCGCGACCGCCCGGAGCCTGCCCGAGGTGGTGCGGGTCGCGGGAGTGGTCGCGGACGCCGTGGCCGCCGCCCTGGCTGCTGGCCGCATCCCGGTCGTGCTCGGCGGCGACTGCACGATCAGCCTGGGCGTGGTGGCCGGGGTGCTGCGCCGGTACCCCGGGGCCGGGCTGCTGTACGTCGACGGCGACGCCGACCTGGCCACGCCGCAGACCAGTTCCAGCGGGGTGCTGGACGCCATGGGCGCGGCCCACCTGCTGGGGCTGGCCGACAACGCCCTGGCCCGGCTCGGCCCGACCTTCCCGATGCTGAGCGACGAGCGCCTGGTCCAGTTCGGCTATGACGAGACCGACCCCGACTCCAACTCCGAAGACTGGGCTCGCGCCCGTCCCGGCCTGGTCCGCTTCTCCGGTCCTGAGGTCCGGGCCGACCCGGCGGGCTGCGCTACCCGCGCCCTGGCCGCGCTCGCCGCGGCCGCGGACGGGGTGGTGGTCCACTTCGACGTCGACACGATCGACTCGCGCGACCTGCCGCTGGCCAACTTTCCGCACTACAACCTGGGTATCCCGCTGGCCACCGCGGGTGGGGTGCTCCCGCTCTTCTACGCCGTGCCCGGTCTGCGCGCCGCGGTGTTCACCGAGGTCAACCCGTCCTATGACCCGTCCGGGAAATCTCTGTCCCGCTACGTCGGCACCGTGGCCGGAGCTCTGGGCACCGCTCTTTCCGCGGCGGCCTGACCCGGGCGCGGGTGGCGTAAGCGTTCTGCCCGGCCGCCGTGATCGGGGTGGGCACGCCGATCACGGCGCCGAAGGCGACGGCACTGACCGAGGCCCCGTCGATGGCCGCGGCGCCGATGGCCGTCAGGATCGCGGTCGTCCGGCGCACGGTCGTGCTGGGCGTCGCGGCCTCCGGCTGCGGAACCGGCCCGCCGGCCGGTACGGGCACCGACACTGGCACCGGCGCCGGGTGGCGGTTGCGGCTGAGTGAGATCCGGCTGACCGCCAGCCCCAGGAGGGTCACGGCCACGCCCCCGGCCACATCGAACACGAAGTGGTTGGCCGAGGCCAGCACGACGAACGTGGTCGCCGCGGGGTAGAGCCAGGCCAGGTAACGCCAGCGGGAGCGGGTGGCGGTGACCACGGCGATGGCGCACCAGGTGGCCCAGCACACGTGCAGGCTGGGCAGGGCGGCGTACAGGTTGGCCGCGCCGGTGACACCGTGCGGGTCGGCCGAGTCCAGGACGTTGTGCGTGGTGAGGATGTCGACCAGGCCCGGGATGGCGAACCGGGGCGGGGCCACCGGCCAGGTCCAGAACACGATGTTGGCCCCGATCGTGGACAGCACCAGGGCGGACCGCAGCCGGGGGAAGGCGCGCGGCCGGTACCAGTACAGCCAGGCCAGCGTGAGCGGGGTCAAGATGAAGTGCAGCAGCCCGTAGTAGTAGCCGACGGCCACGGCGGTCAGGTCGTGCGGAGCGACCAGGTGGTTGAGCCAGGGTTCGATGTTCAGCCCCAGGGCGGTCTCGCCCCGGTACAGCTGCAGCGCATGACCGAACGCCGCGCTCTTGGTCGTGGTCAGCACCACCCGGACCAGCGACGGTGCCCCGTAGGCCGCGCCCAGTGTGATCAGCTCGAGCAGGATGGGCAGCCGACGCCAGGTCAGGCGCCGCCGGTGCTTTCGATGCGTGCCTGCTGCCGTCTCGGCCCCGTGCACCCCGAGAACGTGCATGCCATGCCCCCAAATCCCGGCTGGCCCCCGCGTATGGCTGCCCGTCACTACGCCGAGCAGCCTTCCTAAGAAGAGGTTAGTGAGAAATTAACTTTCTCACAAGAAATTTCCCACGCATGAGGCACCCCCCTATAGTGGAGGTATGACCAGCTCGACGCAGCCGTCGGCACCAGGCGATGCCGCCGATTTTTGCGCCCTGGACGGGCTGGCCGATACCTGGAAGACGGTGGTCCGGGGCTACACCCACGTCACCGAGATGCTGACCGAGCAGGTGGAACGGGAGACCGGGCTGCCCGGCGTCGAGTTCCTCGTCCTGGTCTGGCTGCTCCGCGGTGACAGCGGCGGCCGTGAGGCCAGCGACGTCGCGGTGCCGCTGAGCAAGCTGGCCCGCCAGGTCGCCTTCTCCAGCGGTGGCTTCACCAAGGTGGCGGACCGGCTGGAGCAGGCGGGGCTGATCAAGCGGCAGCCCTCATCCTCTGACCGCAGGGTGACCCACGCCGTGCTCACCGACTCCGGCCGGGCCCTGGCCGAGCGCGCGTTCACCGTCTACTGCGAGGGCCTGCGCGAGCTTGTAGTAGAACGCCTCGGCTCTGACGGCCTACGCGTCCTGGCCGACCACATGGCCCGCCTCAGCGGCGACACACCCGGCCACTCCGGGCCCCAAGAACACTCCGGGCCCCAAGAACACTCCGCGCCCCAGCCCTAACCCAGCAGCCTTCTCGCGGACGCGGGCTCCCTGGGCAGCATGACCCTCTCGGCGGGACCGGTCAGGCGGGCCAGGTAATCGGCCCGGGGCATCGTGGTGGCGCCGAGGGAGCGCAGGAAGGGGCTGTCCCACTGGGCGTCGATCAGCTCACCGCCGACCGCGGCGAACCGGGCGGCCAGGTCCGCGACCGCGATCCGGGCCGCCTCCGGGCGGCGGCTGAAGATCGAGTCTCCGCTCAGCGCCGGGCCCACGGCCACACCGAACGCCCCGCCGATCAGCTCGCCGCCCTCCCACACCTCGACGCTGTGGGCCCAGCCCTTCTCGTGCAGCGCGACCAGGCTCTCCAGCAGTGGGTCGGTCAGCCAGCGTGGCTCGCGGCCGGCCCGGCACTGCTCGGCCACCTGCTCGAACGCGGTGTCGGCGGTGGTCCACTCGTGCCCGCGGCGCAGTCGCTTGCGGACGTTGCGGCCCAGGTGGACGCGGTCCACCGCGATCACCGGCCTGGGGTCGGGGGACCACCACGCCACCGCGTACGGGTCCTGGCCGCCGCCCGGGCCGGATTCGGCGCCGGCGCCGACCACGCCGACCACGCCCGCGGCGACCTGCTCCTCGTAGCGGACCTCGTTCAGCGTGCGGTGGTACTCGTCCGGGGCTGGGAACGGGACGATGCCGTGCCGGTACGCGCCCAGCACGGCCCCCGGGCTCAGGTCGGCGCTGAACGCGACCGGGCCGTCGGTGACCCCCGGGTCCGGCCGGAACGAGTCCCAGTCCGGGTACCAGCGGGCTGGCATCAGGTCCGGTCTCCCGCACGATCGCGGCCCGCGGGCGCGCGCAGGTACCCGTCCGCGATCAGCCGGTCCAGCTGCCGGTCCAGCAGGGCCGCACCGACCGGCGGGAACTCGATGCCGCTGCCCGCCAGCGCATGGGCGGTGTGCGTCCGTGTGTAGGCCGGGAAGATGTGCTCCAGGTACATCTCGGCCACGGTGAGCCCGGTGGTTCCGCACCGGTCCACGAACAGCGGCACGAACGGTGCCATCGGATGCGCCGGGTCCCGGACCGCCTGGCGCAGCAGCTCGTCCACCCAGGCCGGGTACGGGATCGACTCGATCGCGAAGCCGTGCCGGCGCAGCCGCTCCACCAGCGCGCTCAGCGGCGCAGGCTGCGGGCTGGCCAGGTGGTAGGTGCACCCGGTGGCCGGCTGGGAGGTGGCGATGTGCCGGACGGCGGCGGCGCACAGGTCCGCGGGCACGAAGTCGAGTGGCAGGTCGATGTCGGGGGCCAGGCCGGTGTCGGCCATGAACCGGATCAGCGCGCACATCTCGGTGGCGGTGTTCCACACCCCGGTGCGGTGGTCCCCGGCCACGTCCAGCGGCCGGTAGACGGTCACCGGCAGCCCGGCGCGGGCCGCGGCGCGCAGCATCTCCTCGGCCACGTACTTGGTCTCGATGTAGCCCATACCCAGCTGGTCGGGGTGGTCCAGCGGTGTGTCCTCGGTCACCGCGCGCACGCCGGCCGCACCGAACCCGGCCAGCACCGCCGTGCTGGAGATGTAGTGCAGCGGGATGCCCCGGGCCAGCCCGGCCAGCCGGATCAGTTCCCGCGTCCCGGCCACGTTGGCCGCGCGCAGCTCCTCGTACGGGTAGATGAAGTTCACCTGCGCGCCCGCGTGGTGGATCACGTCCACGGTCCGGGCCAGCTCGGCGAACACCACGGGAGACAATCCCAGGCCGGGCTGGGCCAGGTCTCCGGCCAGCGGCACCACCCGGCCCAGGTCCAGCGGGCCGGCGCCGTAGCGCCGTGCGGTGCCGATGAGCCGCTCCCGGGCCTGGGCCGCGTTCGCGGCCCGGATCAGGCACTGCACCCGCACCCCGGGGTCGGTCAGCAGCTCACGCAGCAGGTGGATACCGAGGAAACCGGTCGCCCCGGTGAGCAGGACGGTCCGTGGCTGCCGCCAGCGCGGGGCGGGGCCGCTGCCGGTCCGCACCGGGACATCCAGGCGGGCCTCGTGGGTGAAATCGGGCCGGCCGGTAGCGGCGCCGGGGTCCAGCCGCCCGGCCCGGGCGTCCTGCACTGCCCCGGAGAACCCGCGCAAGCTGGGATCCCGCAGCAGCCGCCGGGTCAGGCCGCGGACGTCGGCCGCGCTGACGCCGAAGATCGTTCTCGCCTGGGCCAGCATCTCGGCCGCGGTGAGTGAATCACCGCCCAGGGCGAAGAAATCGTCGTCCAGCCCGGTGACCGGGACCCCCAGCATCCGGGACCACAGGTGGGCCATCCCGGCCTGCGCCGGGTTCAGCTGTTCGGGCACGAGGTGCCCGGTGGACGGCGGGCTGGGCAGCGCCCCTTCGTCGGGCGCGCCTCCGGGGAGCCGGGGGATCGCGGTGACCTCGACGAACACCGCCGGGATCATGAAGCTGGGCAGCCGCCGGGCCAGGAAGTCGCGCAGGCTGCCGGGCGTCCATGGCTCGTCCGCCGCTGGCTCGCGGCGGACGAGGTAGGCGATCAGCTGCCGGTCACCCGGGCTGAGCTCCCGGGCCGTGACCGCGGCGTCGGCGATCCCGTGGTGCCCGGTCAGAGCGAGCTCGGCCTCGCCCGGGTCGACCCGGTAGCCGTTCACCTTGAGCTGGCGGTCGATCCGGCCGAGCACCTCGAGGCGGTGCTCGGCGTCCCAGCGCCCGTAGTCACCGGTGCGGTACATCCGGGCCCCGGGCTCAGAGCTGTACGGGTTGGGCAGGAACCTCATCGCGGTACGGTCCGGGCCGCCCAGGTAGCCGCGGGCCACACCGGAGCCCCCGATGTAGACCTCGCCGGTCTGGCCCGGCGGGAGCGGGGCCAGGTCCGGTCCGAGCACCAGCACCTGGGCGGACCTGAGCGCGGTACCCACCGGCACCGGCGCTGGATCTCCCTGGTCTGCCTCGCCCGGAGTATCGCCCACGTCGTGCAGGGTCGACGTGATCGTGGTCTCGGTCAGCCCGTAGGCGTTGATCAGCCGTACACCGCGCACGGCTCGCCGGGCGGCCCGGCAGTCGGCCGGGTCGGCCCGGTCGCCGCCGGTGATCATGAGCCGGAGGCGGGCCAGCCGCGGGTCGGCCGGCGTGGCCAGCGCCAGCACCTGGTGCCAGTACGCCGGGGTCAGGTCGGCCACCGTGACCTGCTCGTCGTGCAGCAGGACCAGCAGGTCGGACGGCGCGACGGGGCCCGGTGGCGGCAGCACCAGGGTGGCCCCGCCCAGCAAGGTGACCAAGATCTGCTCCAGCGACGTGTCCGTGCTCAGCGGGGCCAGTTGCAGCACCCGGTCGCGCTCGGAGACGTGGTAGCGGGCTACCAGTTCGCCGATGACCGCGGCTAGCGAGCCGTGGCTGACGGCGACCGCTTTGGGTGTGCCGGTGGAACCCGACGTGGCGATGACGTACGCGATACTTTCAGGCTGCAAAGGAATGGCCGGCTGGGTGTTCGGGTAGCCGTCCAGCTGAAGTTCGTCCACGAAAACTAGCTGAGCGTTCGTTTTCGCGAACGCCTTTTCCGCGGCCCGATTCAGCAGAATTACCCGGGCGCCGGCTTCGTCGCACATCTGCGCCAGCCGGCTCGCGGGAAGCGCCGGATCCATCGGCAGATAGCCGCCGCCCGCGCTGAGGATCCCGACCAGCGCGCGAATCGAATCCGCCCCCCGCTCCAGGCCCGCTCCGGTCACCGTTTCCGGGCCCACGCCCATTTCCCGCAGTGCATGCGCCAGTTGATTGGCCGACCGCAGCAGGCCTCCGTACGTCAGCCGGGTCGTCCCGCGGACCGCCACCGCACCCGGATTACGGGCAGCCCGGGCGGCGAACTGCAAGGGCACCGGCGCGAATTCGGCGGCCGGGACGAATGGGGTTTCGTTCCTGCCGGTCACCGCGCTGGCGGGCCGAACAGAAATTGGACTGATATCCGGCCACAGTGTGGTCACGGCTTTCCGGCAAGCGGCGAGCGTCAGCGCGGCCGAGTGGGCCTGCCAGCCCGTCGGCAGCGGCTGGGCGGCGGGCCAGATCGCGTACTGCCCGGACGCGTTGACCGTGACTATATAGTCGTCTTCCGCAGGATCAACCGGCTCTGATTGGGTGCCGGTAAAGCGCGATTCATCAGCATTAATCATGGTTAACAGCTCAGTTATGCGGACACGGTTGCCTGACGCGTCCATACTGCCCGCGCGCGATCATCAGTACGGGCATAATTGGTCTCGGCGGGTGATCTGCGGCCAGAAGTTT
Source organism: uncultured Actinomycetes bacterium (assembly GCA_963833835.1). Classification (GTDB taxonomy): domain Bacteria; phylum Actinomycetota; class Actinomycetes; order Streptosporangiales; family Streptosporangiaceae; genus Bog-532. Next base: position 330,523 of record CAWHZI010000014.1, on the reverse strand, counting down.
TCTGCCCCGAGTAAGCGGGTCGCACACTTATTGATGGGCCTGAATGCAATCGTTGGCGGTCAGGCTCGGCCGATGGCCCCAGTGTTGAGAGGGATGCCCCGGCACGATGTAATGATCAAGTACCGGAAAACCCGTCCCGGCGGCCCCGGATCGGCGGATGAATCGGGAGGTAATCACTTGATTCACGGCACAGTGCGGATTTGTGACTTAGGTGTTAAAGGATGCTTGTGGGGCGTCAGACGCATGCCGTGATCCCGCCGGGGGCAAATCAAAGCTAGGGACACAGTGCACGCTTGGGGAAGCGTGCCGTTCCAGAAGGGTGAGCTGGGGGGACATGTGGTAATCGCGCGGCGGCGGCTGCTGTGGGGCTACGCCATCTGGTGGGCCGTGCTCATCGTGGCGTACTACGGATTGCCTGGCCTGCGCGCCGTAACCTGGGGGTTGCTCGGGCTGAGCGGGGTGGCCGCCATCGTGGTCGGCGTGGTCATCCACCGGCCGGCCCGGAGGATCTCCTGGCTGCTGCTGGCCGCGGCCAACCTGTCCTTCGTCGCGGGCCAGGTCAGCTTCCTGGTGGCTAGCCTCATCCAGCATCAGCCGCTGCCGTTCCCGTCCTACGCCGACGTGCTCTACCTGCTCACCTACCCGCTGATCGCGGCCGGGCTGCTGGTCTTCATCCGGGCCCGGACCCCGGACCGGGACCAGCGCAGCGTGATCGACGCGCTGACGCTGACCGTGGGGCTGGCCCTGGTGTCGTGGATGTACCTGGTCCTGCCCTACGTCCACAATCCGCAGCTGTCCTGGCTGCAGAAGAGCGTCTCTATCGCCTACCCGCTGGCCGACGTGCTGGTCCTGGCCTTGCTGGCCCGGCTGGTGGCCCCGGGGACCGGGCGCAGCCGGTCGTTCCAGCTGCTCACCCTGGGCATGGTCGGCCAGCTGGTGTCCGACACCTGGTTCGGCGTTCTGCAGCTGTACGGCTCGTTTCACAACGGGACCGTGGTCGACCTGGGCTGGGCTGTGATGTACGGGGCATGGGGTGCGGCCGCGCTGCATCCCACCATGGCCCAGCTGACCGAGCCGGTCTCCCGGCAGCGGCCGCAGGCATCACCCAGCCGGCTGGTCGTGCTCATGCTGGCCTCGCTGATCGCCCCGGCCGTGCTGTTCATCCAGTCGCTCCGGCATCGCAACTATGACGACGGCGTCATCGCGGTGTTCTCCGCGATCCTGTTCCTGCTGGTCACCTCCAGGCTGTGGGACATGGCGGCGTCCCACCGGCGGGCGCTGAGCCGAGAGCGCACGGTCCGGCTGGCCGGCGCGTCGCTGGCCTCGGCCGCCGCCGCGGCCGAGGTGGCGGCGGCGATGCAGAGCGCGGCCGCCGACCTGACCGGATCGCGTTCACCGCACGACGCGCTGCTCATGGTGCGCGACGATGGCCACTTCCGCACGGTGAGCGCGGCGACGGCCGCAGACGACGACTCGAGTGAGCTGGACCAGCTGACCGAGACCTGGCTGCCCGCGCTGACTGGCGACAAGCCGGTGTTCCTGCCCCGGACCCAGCTCGGTGCCGAAGCCAGCACGCTGCGCTGGGGCGACGGCGTCCTGCTCTGCCCGCTCACGCTGCGTGACCGGCCCGGAGGGGACCCGCTGATCGGCGTCCTGGTGGTGTTCGGCACCCGCCGGATCCTGACCGACATGTCGGACACGTTCGAGATCCTGGCCCACCAGGTCGCGCTGGCCGTCGAACGCATCACGCTCAGCCATGAGGTCATCCGCCAGCGCAGCGAGGCCTACTTCCGCACCCTGGTCCAGGACACCTCCGATGTGATCCTGATCGTCGATGACGACGGTCTGGTCCGGTACGCCACGCCGTCGGCGGCCAGCATGTTCGGCGACATCGACGCCGAGGGCGCCTACATGTGGGACCTGAGCGCGGACGGCACGCGGGATGACGCCCTGCGGGGACTTACCCGGCTGCGCAGCCACGCCGGGAACAGCTCCTACACCGAGGACTGGGAGATCACCCGGCGGGACCAGCGCCGCGTCCAGGTCCAGGTGCGCTGCAGTGACCTGCGGGGGGACCGGACCGTGGCCGGCCTGGTGCTCACGCTGCGGGACGTCACCGAGCAGCGCCAGCTCGAGGCCGAGCTCAAGCACCGGGCCTTCCACGACGCGCTCACCGGGCTGCCCAACCGGCTGCTGTTCCAGGACCGGGCGGCGCACGCGCTGGCCCGGGCCAAGCGCGAACGCAGCACGACCGGCGTGCTGTTCGTGGACCTGGACGACTTCAAGGTGACCAACGACACCATGGGCCACAGCGTCGGTGACGAGCTGCTGGTGGCGGCGGGCCTCCGGCTGGCCGCGGTGGTGCGCGAGTCCGACACCGCGGCCCGGCTCGGCGGCGACGAGTTCGCGCTGCTGGTCGAGCACCTGGCCGGCCCGGCCGCGGTGGAAGCGTTCGCCGAGCGCGTGGTCCGGGCGTTCAGCGAGCCGTTCGACCTGGCCGACGGGTCGGTGATCACCACCGCCACCGTCGGCGTGGCCACCACCGAGGACAGCGCCGACGTGGACGAGTTGCTCCGGCACGCGGACCTGGCTCTGTACGCGGCCAAGGCGTCGGGCAAGCGGCAGTGGCGCCGGTACGCCCCGGTGCTCAGCGCCGGGATGATCCGCCGCCGGGAGGTGCAGGCCGCACTGGAGGAGGCGGTCAACACCTCGGGCTTCACCCTCGTCTACCAGCCCATCGTCGCCCTGACCAGCGGCGGGATCGCCGGGTTCGAGGCGCTGGTGCGCTGGCCGCACCCGCAGTGGGGCATGATGCAGCCCGACCAGTTCATCGAGCTGGCCGAGGAGACGGGGCACATCGTCCCGCTCGGTTCCTGGGTCCTCGGGCAGGCCGCCAGCGAGATCGTGCAGTGGCGTCACCGGCTGCCCGGCCACACCCCGCTGTACGCCAGCGTCAACGTGTCCGCCCGTCAGTTCCGCGATCCCGGCTTCGTCGCCGGCGTGCGCCGGGTGCTGACCCAGACCGGCCTCGCGCCCTCATCGCTGATGCTGGAGCTCACCGAGAGCGTGCTGCTCCGCGGGGACGATGAGCGCCTGCACGCCGACCTGGCCGAGCTGAAGTCGATCGGGGTGAAGCTGGCCATCGACGACTTCGGCACCGGATACTCCTCGCTGAGTTATCTGCGGGAGCTGCCCATCGACGTCCTGAAGATCGACAAGTCGTTCGTGGACGGGATCGCGATCTCCCAGCAGCGCCTGGCCCTGGTCGAAGGCATCATCGGCATCGCCCGGACCCTGCACCTCGACGTGATCGCCGAAGGCATCGAAACCGAGGTCCAGCGCGACCTGCTGGTCTCCATGGGCTGCCAATATGGCCAGGGCTACCTGCTGGCCATGCCCGTCGCCGCGGACCAGGCCGAGACCCTGGTCCGCATCGGCCACCAGCCCGTCCCCGAGCTACCCCGCGTCAGCCCCTTACCGCTGCCGTGATGCTGCCGGGGCGGTTACGGGCGGGCACGGGCCAGCGGGATCTCGACCGGGTAGAGGCCGTCCCGCCATCCGTCAGAGGCCCAACCACCCCACGACGCACCAATCCGAGCGCAGGCCATCCCTCCGGCGCCCTACACCCGCAGCCCAGCCCAAGCCCGCCCAGCCCAAGCCCGGCCAGCCCCAGCCCAGCCAGCCCCAGCCCGGCCCAGCCCAGCCAGCGCGCGCAGCCAGGCGCCATTGGGTGCGTAAGCCGGTGGCACTCCGGCGGCGGACTGCCACCGCAGGCGTCCTTCCAGCCCCGCGCGTCGCGTGAGCCCCGGCCTCCCGTCGAGCCCAGCGACGCTAATGGGTCGGCCTCAAGGTGGGGCCATCTCTCCGGCGCCCCATTGTCCAGGTCGCGGGCTTCGCGTCAACGGCGCCTTCGGCGTCGCTCCGCGACCGGCTGCGCCGGCCGTTGACCCGGCCCCCGCTCCCAGGAACCGGCGCCGATCGGAGCGATGGCGCAGACCAGCGATGCCCAGGGTCCCCCGGCCGGCCCCGCCCCGCACGCCGGCACCTCACCAGTCACAGCCGCCTCACCAGAACTGCATTCAGCCCAATCTGGAGCATCTGCAGGGATAATCCCTGCAGATGCTCCAGTGAAGCCCCTCAACCCCGCGCGCCCGGCCACCACGCGGCCCCCAGCATCCCCACACGACTCAGCGCCCCAGCGCCCCCATACGACTCAGCCGTCACTCGCGTGGAGCCCCAGCGCCCGGGGAACTCACCGCCCCGGGCGCCCTATCAGCCCCACGCCACAAGCCGCGCCCCGCGTCACAGCCCCCTGATGGTCACCGGGGGGCGGATCTCGGGGGCGCCCAGGCGCGCGGCTTCGGCGGTGTCGTCGTCGGGCTTGGTCTGGGAGTCGCGTTCGGCCCGGACGCGCGCCAGGTAGTGGTCGACCTCGCGCTGCGCCTGGTCGGAGTCCCAGCCCAGCGGGCCGGCGATCAGCTTCGCCACGGCAGGGGCGGCGGCCACCCCCCGGTCCCAGGACTCGATCGAGATCCTGGTCCGGCGGGCCAGCACATCGTCCACATGGCGGGCGCCCTCGTGGGTCACGGCATAACGAGCTTCCACGGCCAGGTAGTCGTCGGCCCCCGGCAGCGGTTCGGCCAGGGCTGGCTCCTCCCGGATCATGGCCAGCAACTCGTGCACACAGGAGCCGTACCGGTTCAGCAGGTGCTCGACCCGGGCCGGGTGGATACCGGTCGCGTCCGCCAGCGACCGGCGCTGGTTCCACAGGGCCTGGTACCCGTCCGCGCCCAGCAGCGGGACCCTGTCGGTGCAGGACTCCGGCACCCGGGCGTCCAGGCCGAACGCGGCCTCGTCCACCGCGTCCTTGCCCATCACCCGGTAGGTGGTGTACTTGCCGCCGGCCACCACCACCAGGCCGGGTACCGGGTGGCCCACCACGTGCTCGCGGGACAGCTTGGACGTGGACTCGGACTCCCCGCTCAGCAGCGGCCGCAGCCCGGCGTACACGCCTTCGACGTCCTCCCGGGTCAGGGGGGAGTTCAGCACCGAGTTGACGTGCTCGAGCAGGTAGTCGATGTCGCGGGAGCTGGCCGCCGGGTGAGCCTTGTCCAGCGACCAGTCGGTGTCGGTGGTGCCGATGATCCAGTGCCGGCCCCACGGGATCACGAACAGCACACTTTTCTCGGTGCGCAGGATGATCCCGGTGTCGGACTGCAGCCGGTCCCGCGGCACGACCAGGTGAATGCCCTTGGACGCGCGGACGTGGAACTGGCCGCGGGCGTCAGCCAGGGCCTGGGTGTCGTCGGTCCACACCCCGGTCGCGTTGATGACCTGCTTGGCCCGGACCGAGAACGCCCGCCCGCTTTCCAGGTCCACGACCTCGGCGCCGGTGACCCGCTCGCCCTGCCGCAGGAACCCGGTGATCTGGCACCGGTTGGCGGCCAGCGCGCCAAACTCCACCGCCGTGCGGACCACGGTCAGCGTGTGCCGGGCGTCGTCCACCTGCGCGTCCGAGTACTGAATGGCGCCGGTGAGCGAGTCCGGGCGCAGGGCCGGCGCGTGCCGCAGGGCCTGCTTACGGGTCATGTGCTTGCCCAGCTTCAGCCCGTGCGCGGTGCCCGAGGCGATGGCCATCCCGTCGTACAGCGCGATCCCGGCGCCCACGTAGGGGCGCTCCCAGTGCTTGGTCAACGGGTACAGGAACCGCACCGGATGGACCAGGTGCGGGGCGAGCCGGTCCAGCAGCAGGCCGCGTTCGTGCAGCGCCTCCCGGACCAGTCCGAAGTCCATCATCTCCAGGTAGCGCAGGCCACCGTGGATGAGCTTGCTGGACCGGCTGGAAGTGCCGCTGGCCCAGTCCCGGGCCTCGACGATCGCCGTGCTCAGTCCCCGGGTCACGGCATCGAGCGCTGAACCTGCTCCGACCACCCCTCCTCCGACGACGAGGATGTCGACCTCGGCCTCGCTCATCTTGTCGATCATGTCGTTCCGGGTTGCCGGAGACAGTTCAGCTCCCACCGGATCAGCCGCCCTTCCGCGTCGTAGCGTGCGCGCGAGCCTTTCTGCCAGCCTAGATACCCCGACCGTAACTAGCTACCGCTGGCGGCGGCACCTTCCTCGGCGGCACCCTCCTCGCGGACCTGGGTCCGCAGCCGCTTGCGGTCGAGCTTGCCCACACTGGTCAGCGGGATGGCGGGCACGATCCGGACCTCGCGCGGGTACTTGGTCGCGGCCAGCCGGGCCTTGGCGTGGGCGACGAGTTCGTCCTCGGTGGCGGTCGCGCCAGGCCGCAGCGCGACGAACCCGATCACCTCCTCGCCCAGCCGGGGATCGGGCTGGCCAACCACGGCGGCCTGGGCCACCGCCGGATGGGTCAGCAGCACGTCCTCCACGTCGCGCGGGTAGACGTTGAAGCCGCCCCGGATGATCAGGTCCTTCTTCCGGTCCACCACGTACACGTAGCCGTCGGCGTCCAGGTGGCCGATGTCACCGGTGTACAGCCAGCCGTCCCGCACTGCGGTTGCGGTGGCCTCCGGTGCCTGCCAGTAGCCGGACAGCACGCCGGGGGACTGGACGCAGATCTCCCCGTCCTCGCCTGGGGCCAGTACCCGGTCGGCGTCGTCCCGGATCTGCACCGTGCACCCGGGTACGGGCAGGCCCACGCTGCCCACCCGGCGGGCGCCGATCGGGTTCGAGGCGATGATCGAGGCCGACTCGGTGCAGCCGTAGCCCTCGTAGACCGCGGCGCCCGGTACCCGGCGCTCGAACTCCTCCCGGACCTCGGCCGCCAGCGGGGCGGCCCCGGACGACACCGCGACCAGCGCCGACAGGTCGGCCTCCTCCAGCGGCTGGGCCAGCAGCATCTGGATCATCGAGGGCACCAGCGTGGTCCGCTGGGCCCGGTGCTGCTGGGCCAGCTTGAGCCACCCGGCCGGGTCGAACCACCGCATCAGGATCGATCGCTGCGGGGTCTCCGCGTGCATGCCTATGCAGGTGACCAGCAGGCCGTAGGCGTGGGCCAGCGGCAGCGGCATCAGCGTGGAGGTCAGCCCGTCCGCCCCGGGTGCCTGGTGCGAGGACGAGCCGCACCAGAACAGGTTGGCGTGGGTCAGCGGCACACCCTTGGACCGGCCGGTCGTGCCGCCGGTGTACAGCAGCGCGGCCAGGTCGTCGTCGGCCCGGTCCACGATCGTCCCCGGCGCGGCCGCCGCCACCTCGGCGAAGCTGACCACCCGCGCCCCGCCAGCCCCGCCAGCCCCGAAGGCCCCGCCAACCCCGTCAGTCCCGCCAGCCATCCCAGCCCCGCCAGCCACCCCAGCCTCAGCATCAACACCGGCCCCGGCAACCACGATGAACCGGACGCTGTCCACGCCCCGGGCCGCGCCCTGGACCTTGGGCAGGAACTCGGGGGTGGTCACCACCGCCACCGCGCCGGAGTCGGCCAGCGCGTGCCGCAGTTCGTCCTCGCTGACCAGGAAGATCAACGGTGTCACCACCGCGCCGGCCCGCCAGGCCGCGTTGTAGGTGACCAGCACCTCCGGGCAGTTGGCCATCAGCACCACCAGCCGGTCGCCGGGCCGGACCCCCAGCCCGGCCAGGCCGGTCGCGAACCGGGCGGCCTGGTCGGCCATCCAGCCCCGGGTGTACCAGCGGTCCTCGAAGAAGAGCGAGTCGCCGTCACCGTGCCGTTCGAGCTGCCGTTCCGCCTGCCGGGCCAGGTGCTTGGTCCCCACGCTCGCCTCTTCTCTACGCGACTCTCTACGCGACGCCGCCCAGTGAGGCAGAAACTGTCGCACGAACACTGTCAGGCGAACCTTACGAGCCGGCCCGCCCACGCTCAAGACCCGGACAAAACGGTACGCCGGGGCCTGGAAAACGAGAATGCGGAATGGCTCCGTGAAGCCCGGGGGGTGCCCGCCGGCAAATCAGCGGCCGCCTCAATCCACCCGTTACGTTAAGTAATATAAACAGAACTTAAAGTGATATCCAGGAAGCCAGCTCGATGCGCCGCAAGAAGCCGGCCCGATACCCCGTAAATTGTGACGAAATTTTTCCCAGTGTCCGTTTACCGAGGGTGCAGAAGTGATTATGGTGCGGTGAGCCACTCGCCGGTGAAAACGCTGCCGGCCGTCTGCGGCACAGGCCGCGGGGGGATGGGGCTGGGCGGACCAGAGGAGATATTTGCATGGCTGATCGGGTGGTTGAGACCACTCCCGTGCCACGGCATGAGGCGTCGCTACAGCCTGATGCCCTTGGTGTGGCCCAAGACGTGGTCATCGGCATGGCGACGTCGGCGCCAGCCGTATCGGTTGGCCTGACGCTGGCCGCGCTGGCACTCGCGACCGCTTACGGCAGCGTGGTGATCGTCGTCATCACCGCGATCCCGATGCTGATCATCGCCAACGCCTACCGCCGGCTGAACCTGTGGAGCGCGAACGTCGGGGCCTCGTTTGAGTGGGTCGGCCGGGCCATCAGCCCGGACCTGGGCTTCATGACCGGCTGGCTGATGATCGCCGGGAACGTGGTGGCCACGGTCAGTGGGGTGATCGTGCTCGGGCCCTCGGTGATCGAGATCTTCGGCGGCAACGCCAACGCACCCTGGCCGAACGTCATCATCAGCACGATCGTGGTCGTGATCCTGCTGGCCATCGCGGTGGCCGGCATCCGGCTGACCGCCCGCACCCAGGTCGGCATCGCCATCGGCGAGTACACGATCCTGCTCGGCTTCGCCATCTTCGGGCTGATCTCGGTGCTCAGCCACAAGCACGGCACCTTCCCCATCACCTCCGGCTGGTTCAGCCTGCACGGCATCGGCGGCAAGGGCAGCCCGGTGGCCGGGTTCCTGCTGGCCGTGTTCGCCTTCACCGGCTGGGACGCGACCGTCTACGTGAACGAGGAAGTCAAGCACAAGCACCGCAACCCGGGCCGCGCGGCTGTGATCGCCGTGGCCTGCCTGGCCATCATCTACACGATCTCGATCCTCGGCCTGCAGGGCGGCACCACCCCGGCCAAGCTCCAGGCCAACTCCTCCTCCGCGCTGGTCTTCGTGGCCCAGTCGCTGGCCGGTGGCGACTGGGCCAAGGTGATGGCGCTGGGCCTGGCCCTGTCGGTGATCGGCACCACCGGCACCAGCATCGTGGTCATCGCCCGCATCATCTACGGCATGGCCAGCCGCCGGACCCTGCCGGTGTTCCTGAGCAACGTCTCGCCCCGGTTCCGCACCCCCACCGCGGCCAGCATCTTGACCGGCATGCTGCTCATCGTCATCGGCTGGATCTACCTGCTCGCCACCACGGTGCAGAACGCCTTCACTTATCTGATCGACGACTCGGGCATCTTGTACATCTCGTTTTACGTGCTCACGGCGATGGCGACGATCGTGTACTACCGGCGCCGGGTCATCGCCAACCTCTGGAACGCGCTGATCCTCGGCATCCTGCCCTTCGCCGCGGCCGCGTTCCTGACCTGGGTTCTGGTCAAGACCATGCTGTCCTCGCCTGCTCCGCAGAACTGGGCTCTGGTCGGCACCTTGGTGGTCGGCATCCTCCTGCTGCTCTCGGCCCGCTTCATCCAGAAGTCGGATTTCTTCAGCATCCCGCGGGAATCGGCCGGGCAGGCTTCGCACCGGGCCAGCTCACGTTCGCTGTAATACCTGCTCCACCCGTTTAAGCATTCGGCCCCGGCCTGGCGTGACCAGGCCGGGGCCGAATGCTGTCCGGCCGAGAAACCGCTGAGAAAGCGGACCCGGCCTACTTTCCGGTCGCCGCGCGGAACCGGGCCACCACGCTGGTCGGCACCCGGCCCCGGTCCTTGAGCTCGATGCCCTGGTCCCGGGCCCACTGCCGGACGTCCTTGGTGTCGACGTCGGCCGAAGCGCTCCGGCGCCCGGGCCGGGCCGAGGGCCTGCCGGTGCCGCTGACCCGCCGGGCCGCGGCCACGTAGCGGCCCAGGGCTGCCCGCAGTTCCTCGGCGTGCTCGGAGTTCAGGTCGATCTCGTAATCGGTGCCGTCCAGCCCGAACTGAACACTGCCCTCCGCCTCGGTGCCATCGAGGTCATCGATGAAGAGGGTCTGTACTTTTTGCGCCATTGCGCGCTCCATTCTGGACATCGGTAACGGACGTAGCTGATCGGCGCCGGGAGCCACGGGCCGCTGCACCGTTCGGGGCAGCGGCCGCCCGGCTCGTTCGCTCAGCCCCAGCCGGTGTCGCGGCCGGATACCGGCGGGATTGATGCCAGCCTGACCCTCGGGAACACCGGAAGGTGCATGCGGAATTTCCCTGCGGATGGCGGTAAGCCCGTCGATATCGCGGCGCGTTCGATCTGGATGACGACTATTGATTCCATCCTAGAGACATCGCCCCGGCGTTGATCACCGGGTTTGCAATGACGGCACGGAATTCGCCAAACCGGCCGCAGGGCGCGGCCCAAAGCGGGCCCGAGTCGCCCCAGAATCGCGTTCGGCAAATGCCGCCGGGAAAGGTGGGTTAGGCTGCTGGCCGGGGGCGAACCCGGGCGGACCGGGCCGTATCAGACCATGCAGGCGAGTCGGAGGACGGTCGTGGCGGCTGACGGGCGCGATCTGGGTATCGATAGCACCACCCCGCATATCGCCCGGGTCTACGACTATTGGCTCGGCGGCAAGGACAACTTCGCCGTCGACCGGGAGACGGCCGAGAAGGTCATCGCCGCGTTCCCGGACGTGCTGGTCAGTGTGCGGGCTCAGCGCGAGTTCCTCGGCCGGGCCGTCCGCTACCTGATCAACGAGGCCGGTATCCGGCAGTTCCTGGACATCGGCACCGGGCTGCCCGCGGCCGACAACACCCACGAGGTGGCTCAGCGGCTCGCGCCGGAGACGCGCGTGGTCTACGTGGACAACGACCCGATCGTGCTGTCCCACGCCCGGGCCCTGCTGACCAGCAGCCCCGAAGGCGAGACCGCCTACATCAGCGCGGACTTCCACGAGCCCGCGAAGATCATCGCCGAGGCCAAGGCCACGCTCGACTTCAGCCAGCCGGTCGGGGTGATGATGCTGGGCCTGCTGCACTGCGTCCCGGACGCCGAGAGTCCGGCGGCGCTGGTCCGGCAGGTGCTGGACGAGGTGGCGCCGGGCAGTTACCTGGTCATCTCCCACCCGGCCAGCGATATCTCCAGCAGCGAGATGGGCAACTCGATGCGGGCCTACAACGAGTCGGCCCCGATCCAGCTCACGCCGCGGAGCCACGCCGAGGTGGCGCGGTTCCTGGGCGGCCTGGAGCTGATCGAGCCGGGTCTGGTCCAGCTGCACCGCTGGCGCGCGCCCGATCCCGAGGTCGGCGTGATCCGCGAGCTGGCCAACTACGGCGCCGTCGCCCGCAAGCCCTGATGGCCGGGTCCCGCACCGAGCTGATCGGTATCTACCTCAACGACCATCTGGCCGGCGCGACCGCCGGGACCGAGCTGGCCCACCGCGTGGCCCGCAGCCACGACGAGGTCGCGGACCGGGCTACCCTGCAGCGGCTGGCGGGGGAGATCAACGCCGACCGCCGGGCGCTGCTGGAGATCATGGCCCTGCTCGGTGTGCCGGTGCGGCACTACAAGACGGCCGCGGCCTGGCTGGGGGAGCGGGCCGGCCGCCTGAAGTTCAACGGGCGGCTGCGCACCCGGTCGCCGCTGAGCGGCCTGGAGGAGCTGGAACTGCTCCGGCTCGGGGTGGAAGGCAAGGCCGCGGGCTGGCGCACCGTGCGCGAGCTGGCCGGGGCCGAGCCACGGCTGAGCGAGGCGTGGCTGGACGAGCTGCTGGCCCGGGCCCGCGCTCAGGCCGATCTGCTGGAAGACCTCCGGGTCCGTGCGGCCCGCCATCTGATCGAAGCCGAAGAATAAAAAACCTTTTAAAAATTAATGGGGGCCTCAGCCCACGGTGGACCGGGGACGCCCCTGGGGATCTCCGGGCAGCTGTCCCTCCGGCAGGAACAGCACCGAGTTGACGTAGCGCGGCGACGGCCACACCGCCCGGGCCAGCAGGCCCCGCTCGGAGACGTACGCGGTCCGGGCCTGGTGCGCGGCCAGCGCGAACCGGTCGACCGGGACCCAGCTGCGGCCGGGCAGCACCCAGCCCCGGTACCCGTAACCGCGCATCAGCTCGATCACGTCCCCGACCGGCTGGATGCGCTGCTCGACCTCGATGAGCAGTCCGGGCCGGTCCGCTTTGATCACCGCTTCCGCCCCGCGCAGCACCGGCACCTCATGCCCGTCCACGTCGATCTTGATGAACGTGACCTGGCTCAGGCCGAGGTCGTCCACCCGCACCAGCGGCACCTTGATCGATTCGCCGTGGATGGCCCGCCGGTGCAGGGATGAGACTCCGCGCACCCCCGCGTCCGCGTGCGGCACCCACAACTCAGCCTCGCCGCAGCCGTCGGACGCCGCGGCCGCGATCACCTCCACCCGGGCTGGCAGCGTCCGCCGCAGCACCTGGTGCAGCGGCGTCGGCTCGATCACCACCATCCGGTCGGCCCGGTGCCGGAGCCGCCGGGTCCACGGCCCGTACCAGCCGCCGATGTCGATCATCGTGCCGCCGCGGCCGCACACGTCGTCCAGCCGCCGGATCTCCGGCTCGAACCGGCGGTAGGCCAGGCTGATCAGTCGCACCAGCAGCTGTTCCGGCACCGAGGCCGCCAGCCGGGCCGCGAGCGTCATCGCCGCTCCTCTCGTGAGCTCACCAGGGGTAGGCCGACGCGTCCACGTGGCCGTGGCCCGGATTGAAGTAGGAGATTTCCAGCTGGTTCCGGGTGCTCAGCTCGGGGTGGCCGATCAGGGCCCGGCACAGCTCGCCCGCCCCGTGCCCGGGACCGGCCCGGCAGGGCACCCGGCCGGTGCGCACCCGCCGCCACGGCCCGGTGGGCGAGCCGGCCTGCCACACCTGGAAGTCGCCGGCCAGGCTGGTCTGCTCGACCAGGACCAGCTGGTGGCCGTCGGCCGAGTAGTCGCCGGCCGAGATCCCCAGCGGGTGCCCGGCCGGCAGCACCGAGGCCGCCGTGTTCGGGTCCAGCGACCAGCCGTCCCCCGTCCAGTACTGGTAGCTGAGCGGGTTCTGCCAGGCGGCCGGGATGGCCTGGACCCGGACCATGAACACCTTCCCGGTCGCGCAGCCGGTCGGCAGCGTGGCCGCGGAGCAGAACCCGAACAGGTACAGGTACCCGGCGCGGAACACCGGCGAGCCGAGCACCTGCTGGACCGGTAGGGCCAGGCCCAGCGGGCTGGCGAACACCTCGTCTGGCGTCCCGAGCTGGTTGGTGGCCGGGTCGTACTCGACCAACCCCGAGCCTTCCGGGGTCAGGCTGCCGGGTACGTCCGTGCCCAGCGAGCCGGCGTCCCCGGTCACGCAGTAGTCGTTGTAGCTGATCAGCACCTTGCCGGAGCTGGCCCCGGAACTGGCCACCGGCGCGGGCTCCGCCGCCACCCCGGTGATCCAGGCTGCGGGGTAGCGGCCGGACCCGGAGCAGGGCTGGGTGCTGCCCGGAAGCACCAGGTGCTGCGGGGCTGGCAGGAACGGCTCCGGTGCGCCGTCGCTGGGCCGCGCGGCCGGCGCCGGCGGGGTGGGGATCTCGCTCAGCTGGCCCGGCACCTGGCCCGGCCGGTACGGCCCGGCCGCCGCCGTGTCGGTGCCCAGGATCAGCCGGTCGATCTTGGTGCTCCGGGCGCTGGTCACCGCGGTGTCGCAGAACAGCCACAGGCTCCAGCCCGGTTGGCCCGGCAGCGGCACGCTGTACCCGCAGTCGCGTGGGATGTCCTCGCCGGTGGCCCGCTCGTAGTTCGACCGCACCAGGTCCGGGGCCGGGCCGGGCGACGGCCGGGGTGGCCCCGAACAGGCCGCCACCGCCCCGGCGGCCAGGACGGCCGCACCGGCCAGCACGGGCCCGGGACGCCGGCGTCGCGACAGCGGCCGGCGTCGCGCCCCCCGACGGCCGGGCACGGCAGCACGCCAGTTCCGGCCGGTCAGCCCGAGCCGTAGTTGTACAGCTGCCGGGTCGGAGCCGGCGGGACGGTGGTGGCGTCGTGGGTCACGACCACCACGCCGGCGGCGGCCAGGGCGGCGCCGAGGAGGATGGCAACCACGGTCAGCACTTCGTTGGTCCTTCCGTGCGGGTTCCGCCCCCAAAGTTACTTCCGAGTAGGATAGACGGGCCCGGCCGCACCGTGTCAAGGGCCATTGTCAAGATCGCCGGGCCTGGACGAGCAGGATGCTGGCCGCTGACGGCCAGTGGCACAGCCAGCGGTCCAGCGGCCGGAACGGCCGCGGCACGTCGTGGTACGGCGCCCCGCAGATCCGCTCGCAGGCGAACCCGCGCGCGGTCAGGAACTCCTCCAGCGCCCGCCGGGTGAACAGCCGCAGGTGCCCCACCACCTCCTGGCCGGGCCGCCCGTAGACGCCCTTGAGGCTGACCTCGGAGAACACCGGCTGGATGCCCAGGCCGATCAGGGCGCGGTTGTACCAGGCGGCCAGGTTGGGGGTGGACAGCAGCAGCGTGCCGCCCGGCCGCAGCACGCGCCGGGCCTCCTCGGCCGCCGCGTCGGTGTCGACCAGGTGCTCGATCAGCTCGCTCATGATCACCACGTCGACGCTGGCGTCCGGCAGCGGCAGGCTGTCGATCCCGCCCTGGACGGCCAGCACGCCCCGGGCCCGGGCCCGGGTCAGCGCCATCGCCGACCAGTCGATGCCGATCACGATGTTGGCCGGGTCCAGCCGTTTGACCAGGTAGGTGGCCGAGCCCTCACCGCAGCCGACGTCCACGATCCGCTGCGGGCCGGCCCGGCGGGCCAGCACGGCCGCCAGCATCTGGGCCTGCCGCCGGGCCCGGTCGGGCCCGGAGCTGACCGTGGTCCCGGGCACCTCGTAGAAGTCGTGCAGCGCGGCGGTCACCGGAGCGCCTCGTCGAGCACGGCCGAGAAGTGCCGCACGGCCGTGGACCAGCGCAGCTGGGCGGCGTGGTGCCGCGCGGCCGCGCCCAGCTGCTCGCGCCGGGCCGGGTCCAGGGCCAGCGCCGCCCAGGCCGAGGCGTAGGCCGCCTCGGTCCGGGCCAGCACGCCGGTGTGACCATCGTCGACCGAGTCCCGCAGCCCGGGCACGTCGAAGCCCACCGTGGGCGTGCCCCGCAGGGCCGCCTCGGTGACGACGATGCCCCAGCCCTCGATCAGCGCCGGGTGCAGCAGCAGCCAGGCCGATCCGAGCAGCTGGTGCTTGCGCCGCTCGCTGATCCGCCCGGTGAACAGCACGTCCGGGCCGGCCAGCGTCTCCAGGCGAGCGCGCTCCGGGCCGTCGCCCGCGATCACCAGCCGCCCGCCCACCACCGGGCGGACCCGCTCCCACAGCCGCAGCAGCAGGTCGATCCGCTTGTACTCGGCCAGCCAGGCCCAGGGCCAGGAACAGCGGGCGCCGGGACCGGGGGACCGGCGGGCCGGCCGGGGCCACCCCGTTGCTGAGCATCCGGATCCGTTCCCGGTCCACCCCGAGGGCCTGCAGGTCGGCCGCCGTGGAGTTGGACACCGTCACGATCAGGTTGCGGCGGTGTACCCGGGGCATGACCCGCTGCTCCAGGAACTGGCCGACGGTGGACACCGGTGGCCGGAACCGCAGCGGCCACAGGTCGGTGTGCACGTGGTTGACCATGCAGACCGTGGGCTTGCCCGCCCACAGCGGGGTCAGGAACGGCATGCCGTTGCACACCTCGACCACGACGTCGCAGTCCCGCAGCCGCCGGTAGGCCAGCGGAGCCCGCAGGAACTGGGTGTACGGGCCGCCGCTGCGCACCACGTCGTAGGCGTGCGGGCTGGCCGGGCCGCCGCACAGCAGGGTGACCGAATCACCCCGGGCCACCAGGCCCGCGGCCAGCTGGTCGACCAGCAGTTCCGAGCCACCCGCCTGCGGGCTGGCTACGTCCCGCCAGGCCACGATCAGGACCCGGCGGCCCGGCCTCAGCGCGGGCCTTGGCGGGCTCGACGGGCTCAGTGGATTGCGGTCAGGTCGGCGCTGAGCTGGGGAAACAAGGGACCGTCTGGTCTCCATGCACTATCTCCTCGGGCCCGGAATGTCCCCCCCGGGTCATGAGCGGCGATTATGTTCGCCGTTCCGCGGAGGTGTCAACAGTTCCCACCGTCAGGGCTCTCGGGTGCCCATGTAACTGGCGAGTAGCCGGACACCAGCGGACATGCATGTTGTTATCCGGTTCTTATTGACGAACCTCTTGAAGGTGCCTTACCGTCCAGTAACGAAGTTACTTACCGCACAGTAACAAACGAACCGGCCGTCGTGCGGCGGGGCGCAGGCAGCGCCGGTTCGGAGGCGTCAGACCCTTCGCGGGCCAGTCACCGCTGGCCGTTCCGCAGCCTGTCAAGGAGGACCGGCAGATGCCCCCCGACGCGCCCCCGTCCACCATTTCCGGCGGGTCACCATCCGGTTCTGGCCCGCTGCGTCCGGTCGGGGCGGTCCGGCTGCTGTCCGCCTTCACCGGCGAGCAGTCCGATCCGGTCCGGTTCTACACGCTGCTGGCCCAGGACTCGGTCGCGCTGGTCGAACGGCACACACCCCTGGCCGGGGCCCGGGTGGCGGACATCGGCGGTGGCGCCGGTTACTTCACCGCCATGTTCCGGCAGCGCGGCGCGCAGTGCCTGCTGGTCGAGCCGGACGCGGACGAGCTGTTCAGCCGGGGGGAGCCCAGCCAGGCCAGTGTGACCGGGGCCAGTGTGATCGGGGACGGCTACTGGCTACCGCTGGCCGACGCCAGCATGGACGTCTGCTTCTCCTCCAACGTGCTGGAGCACGTACGGGACCCGGGCGGTTTCATCGACGAGATGATCCGGGTCACCCGCCCCGGTGGCCTGGTCTACCTGTCCTACACGGTCTGGCTGTCACCGTGGGGCGGTCACGAATCCGCCCCGTTCCACTATCTGGGCGGCGATTACGCCGCGCGCCGGTACGCGCGCAAGCACGGCCATGCGCCGAAGAACCTGTTCGGTCAGACCATGTTCCCCCTCGGCGTGGGCCCGGTCCTGGCCCTGCTGCGGCAGCGCAAGGACATCGCGGTGGTCGAGGCCCGGCCCCGCTACTACCCGCGCTGGTGCAAGTTCCTGATCTTCGCGCCCGGGCTACGCGAGCTGGTGACCTGGAATCTCCTGGTGATACTGCGGCGGACGGCATGACGACACTTCAGCTACCGGACCAAGAGCTCTCCGGGTACGAGCCCGGTTCCGCCGCGGGCGGCGGCCACCGGCCGCGCTGGCTGTGGGGCGGCTGGGGGGACGCGGCCGAACGGGCCGGCCGCCGCTGGCTGCTGCTGGTGTGGGGCCTGGCCCTGATCGCCCTGCTGCTGACCCACCCGGGCCGGATGACGTTCGACACCAAGCTCGGGGTCGACATCGATCCGGTCGGGTTTTACCAGCGGCTGTGGCACCTGTGGAACCCGCTGGAGTGGCAGGGCAGCCTGCAGGACCAGTACATCGGCTACGCCTTCCCGATGGGCCTGTACTACCTGGTCGCGCACGTTCTGCACATCCCGGTCTGGGTGACCGAGCGGCTGTGGATGTCGATCCTCATCGCGGTGGGGTTCTGGGGCCTGGTCCGGCTGGCCGAGGCCCTCGGTATCGGGTCCCGGCCGACCCGGCTGCTGGCCGGCGCGGCCTTCGCCGTCTGGCCCACATACACGATCCTGGTCGGCTCCACCTCGGCCGCGCTGCTGCCCGGGATCTTCGCCACCTGGGCCACGCTGCCGCTGGTCCGTTACTGGGCCGCGTCGTCGGGGACCGGCCCCGCTAGCCCCGCCGGCCCGGGGCTCAGGGCACCCGCGGCGTGGTCCGCGGCCGCCCGTTCGGGGCTGTTCGTGGCCTGCATGGGCGGGGTCAACGCGGCCTCGACGCTGGCCGCCCTGGTGCTGCCGGGGATGTACATCCTGACGCGCCCAGGGGTGCGCCGGTGGGCCCTCCTGGGCTGGGAGGTGCTGGCCGTGCTGCTGGCCACCGCCTGGTGGCTGGTCCCGCTGTTCTACCAGGGCAAGTACGGCTTCAACTTCCTGCCGTACATCGAGCAGGCGGCCACCACCACCTCGACCATGTCGGCCGACGCGATGCTGCGCGGGACCGGCAACTGGGTCGCCTACCTGAACTTCGGCGTGCCCTGGCTGACCGCGGGATCGGTGCTGGTGGCCTACGTGTGGCCGGTGGCGGCGGCCTCGGTGGCGTCCGGGGCGGGCCTGGCCGGCCTGGCCCGCCGCGACCTGCCCGAGGCGATCTGGCTGCGCTGGACCGTGCTGGTCGCGGCGCTGTGGGGGCTGACCGGGTACGCCGGGTCGCTCGGTGGCCCGCTGCACCGGCAGGTCCAGGACCTGCTGAACGGCCCGCTGTCCGCGCTGCGCAACGTGTACAAGATCGAGCCCGTGCTGGCGGCCGTGCTGGCTCTCGGCCTGGCCCACGTGCTGGCCCGGGGCGTGTGGCGTCGGCCCGCGCACGGGGTGTTGCGGGGCCGGGCCGCCCGGGTCCTGGCCGCGATGGCCGCGGCCGCGGCGCTGGCCGGCCTGTGCCTGCCGTTCCTGAACGGGCAGGTGCTGCAGCCCGGCTCGTTCGCCCAGGTGCCCAGCTACTGGAAGCAGGCGGCCGCGTTCATGGCCAGCCAGGCCAAGAACCAGACCACGCTGGTCGTCCCGGCCGACTCGCACGGCATCTACACCTGGGGCCAGCCGATCGACGAGCCGCTGGAGCCGCTGGCCAGTTCCCCGTGGACCGAGGACAGCCTGGTGCCCTACAGCGGCGGCGGGGCCAGCAACTTCGTGGCCGGGGCCGAGCAGGCCATCGAGTCCGGCGCGGCTCAGCCGGGGCTGGCCGCCTACCTGGCCCGGGCCGGCGTCCGCTACGTGCTGGTCCGCAACGACCTCGACCCGGCTCAGCTCGGCTACGTCCCGCCGACCGTGGTCCATGCCGCGCTGAAGGCGTCCGGGTTCACCCGGGTGGCCTCGTTCGGCACCGCGCTGCCGACCCCACCGGCCGGTGAGGGCACCTCGCTCCAGGTGCAGGCGATCACCCCGGCCTACGCGCCGGTGGAGATTTTCCAGGCCGCTAAGCCGGCGCTGCGGCCCAGTGGCCCGGTGTCCGTGCTGCCCACCGCGGACACCGCCCTGGTCGACGGCGGCCCGGCCGCACTGCAGCAACTCGAGGCCCAGGGCCTGATCGGCACCAGCCCGGCCGTCCTGGCCGGCCAGGGCACCTCCAGTACCCCCGCCGCGACCAGCCAGGACGTCACCGACGGGCTGCGCCGGGCCGACACCGTGTTCGGCCTGCCGGGCAACAACACCTCCTACACCTACACGGCCACCGGGACCAACCCGCCCGACGACCCGCTCGGGGCGGCCGCCCACGCGCCCCGGCAGCTGCTGCCGGCCGGCACGGCAGGTCACCAGACCGTGGCCGTGCTGCGCGGGGCCAAGAACGTCACCGCTTCCTCGGCCGGTTCCTGGCTGTGGGAGTACCCGCAGGGTGACCCGGTCAACGCCTTCGACGGCAACCCGGACACGGCCTGGGTCGAGGGCACGACCAAGGCCGCCGGGCAGTGGCTGCAGATCGACTTCAGCCACCCGATGGACGTGGGCACGCCGGTGGACATCAAGCTGCTGGACGACATCCCGCGCCCGGTGGCCACCCGGCTGACCGTCACCACCGCCACCGGGCACGTGGACACCAGCACCAAGGTGACCGGGGCGACCCAGAAGCTGAACATCCCGTCCGGCACCACCAGCTGGCTGCGGATCACGATCGACCGCACCCAGGGCGGCACCGCGGGCGGCCCCGGGGCCGGCATCAGCGGGATCGCGGTCCCCGGGGTGTGGGTGACCCGGTTCCTGCAGCCGTCCCAGACCGCCGCCGGCCCGGCGCCGTCGTTCAGCTTCGAGCGGGCCACGAGCACGTCGATCGGCCTGCCCGGCCAGCCGCCCGAGGCCGCGCTGAACCGGACCTTCACCACCTCCCAGCGCCAGCGCTTCCAGGTCGCCGGGACGGCCACCGCGGTGCCCGGGGCCCAGCTCAACGCGCTGCTGGCCTCGCTCAGCCCGGCCAAACCGCAGCTGAGCATCACGGCCAGCTCGACGTTCGGCTCGCTGCCCGCGCTGAACCCGGAGAACCTGCTGGACGGCGGCGTGGCCGGCTGGGTCGCGGCCGGCCCGGAGGCCAGCCTGCACCTGAAGTGGACCGGGCAGAAGACGATCAGCCAGCTCAACCTGACCGCGCCCACCGTAGGCATCGCCGCCCAGCCGACCCAGGTGCTGATCAGCAGCCCGGCCGGGACCCGTGACCTGCCGGTCCCGCAGGGCGGCATCCTGCACTTCGCCCCGCTGAAGACCAACCAGCTCACTCTTCGCTTCCCCGGGGTCATGGCCACCACCGCCTACAACCCGCTGGTCGGCCGGGCCACCCAGCTCCCGGTCGGGCTGGCCGGGCTGACCATCCCCGCCCTCAGCCGCCTGAGCACCGGGGTCCCCAGCGCCAGCACCCGGTTCACGCTGAGCTGCGGTCAGGGCCCGTCGCTGACCATCGACGGCAAGACCTACCCGACCTCGGTCTCCGGCACGGTCGCCGACCTGACCGGCCTGACCCCGCTGCCGGTGCACCTGTGCACCACCGGCACGGCGCTGACCCTGCCCGCGGGCCGGCACTGGCTGACCTCACCCGGCACCGGCCTGCCGCTGACCGTCAACGGCCTCAGCCTGAAGAACGCGCCCGCCAGTGGGTCGGCCAGTGCCCCGGCCCCGGCCACCACCACGGCGGCCACGGGCCGGTCCTTCACGGTCACGGACTGGGGCACCGAGCACCGGACCGGCACCATCGCCGCCGGCGCCCAGTCCTACCTCGAGGTGCACCAGGCCGCCAGCCCCGGCTGGACCGCCACCGCGGGCGGCCAGCGGCTCGCCCCGGTCACCCTGGACGGCTGGCAGCAGGCGTTCATCGTCCCCGCCGGCGCCGGCGGCCACGTGGTCATGACCTTCTCCCCGGCCAGCGGCTACCACCTGTGGCTGATCATCGCCATCGTCGCCTTCGCCGTACTCCTGGTCCTGGCCCTCTGGCCCCGCCGCAAGGCCCCCAACTCCACCGACCTCCACGGCCCCGCGAGTCCCTACGCCCCCGCGAGTCCCTCGACCCCACGCCCCCGCGAGTCCCCACGCCCCCGCGCCCCTCGAGTCCCTACGCCCCCGCGAGCCCCCCGGACCCCGAAAACCCCGTCAGCGCCCGCGATACCACCAGCCCCATCCCCCCGGCTAACCCCGGCCGCACCACCAGCCCCAGCGCGCGCTGGGAGCTCAGTAGCCGCGCCTACTGGATCACGGTGATCGCGGCCACCGTGGTGCTGGCCCTGGTCGGCGGCTGGCTGGCCTTCATCGTGCCCGCCGTGCTACTGGTCGGCTGGGCCGTGCCGCGCTGGGTCCCGTGGCTCGCCTTTTTGGCCATGTGCGTGGCCGGCGGGTTCGCCATCGCCGAACTGAACCACGGCCCGCAGTCCGGGTTCGGCGCGTTCGGCCCGGCGGCACAGTTCGCGGCCGTGGTCGCCCTGGCCGCGGCGCTGATCTCGGCCCCGCGCCTGGACCGGCCGACCCCCGAACCAGCCGCCGCCCCGTACGGCCCGCCGTTCACCGCCCGGGATCCCGCGCCGGGGGAGGGCCCGTGACCAGTCTCGCCCGCCTGGCCACCGCGCCCGGCCCGGCCGCCTCCCCGCCGGATCAGCGGCTGACCGCGATCGAGGAACTCGACTACCTACTGGAGCGGCCGGCCGAACCCAGCCTGGTCCTGTGGGAAGTTCACTGCCGCGGCCACCTGGACCGCGCGGCCCTGGCCGGCGCGGTCGCCGCCGCGTTCGGGGCGGACTTGGGCGCAGGCCGCCGGCTGGCCGCTGCGCCCCGCTGGGGCCGCCGCCTGTACTGGCGGCCCGTCGCCCCGGCCCCCGGCGGCCCGCTCACCGAGGTCAGCTGGCGTATCCCCGCCGAACTGAACGCGCTGCGCGAGCGCCTGTTCGCCTGGCCCCTCTCGCTGACCGAAGCGGTGGCGCGGGTCGTCCTGGCCGTCGGCCCCGAGCACGACGTCGTGATCATCCAGGTGCACCACACCGCGTTCGACGGTGTGTCCAGCCTGCGTCTCCTGAGCACCATCACCCAGGCCTACCGCGCCCGCGCCACGGCCCTCCACCTGCACTCCGTCCCGGGCTCACGCCCCGTCCCGGGCTCACGCCCCGTCCCGGGCTCACGCCCCGTCCCGGGCTCACGTCCCCGTCCCGGACTCACCCCCCGTCCCGGACTCACTCCCCGTCCCCGTCCCTGGCCCACTCCCGCACCTGGACGCACCCCCGCCCTCTCCCACGCCCGTCACACCAGCACCACCAACCCCAGAAAACACACCAGCCACTTCCAGACGAGGGCGGGCGGCAGCCTGGCCCGGCACGGTGACCCGGATCGCCCCGCAGGGCGGCCAACCCGGCCGGCCCGGCTACGGGTTCGTGCTCGCGACGGTCCCCGTGCCCCGGCCGATCTCCGGCGGCGACGGCCCGCGGCCGACCGTCAACGACCTGCTGGTGGCCGCGTTGTGCCTGACCATCGATCGGTGGAACATGGCCCGGGGTCAGGTCAGCGGCCAGATCAGCGTGACGGTCCCGGTAAACGGCCGGCCCGCCGCCCAGCGCTGGCAGGGCGACGGCAACCTGTCCTGGCTGACCCGGGTGGTCACCGGTCCTTCGCACCGGGCCGACCCGGGCCTGCTGCTGCGCCATGTGGCCACGCAGACCCGCGTGGCCCGGGAACGGGGCCGTACCCACCGGACCGACACGATGAGCCGGCTGCTGGCCACCGGCTGGGCCCCGATGGTGGTCAAACAGCGGGTCGCGTGCCTGGTGCGCGGCCTGGCTGCGCCGTTGCTCACCGATACCTCCCTGGTCAGCAACCTGGGCCTGCTGCCGGAGGCGCCGACGTTCGACGGCAGCGGTACCGAGCCGGTGTGGCTGGCCCCGCTGTGCCCGATGCCCAAGGGGCTGGCGCTCGGCGCGGTCAGCGTGGCCGGGCGGCTCTACCTGTCGGTCCGCTACCGGCTAGCTCTGCTGGACCGAGCCGCTGCCGACGACTTCACGGCCTGCTTCCGCGCCGCCCTCGGCGAGCTGACCCGCCCGGGCCAGGGGGCCCCGCCGGAGGCGCCGTTATGACGCACGCCGGAGTCGTGATCGCCCTGGTCGCCACCACCATCTACAACGTCGGCTTCGTGCTGGAGAAGCGGGCGCTGACCTACCTGCCGGTCATCGACGCGCACCGCATCTGGTCGCTGTTGCGCACGCTGTTCACCGCGCGCGGCTGGCTGGCCGGGTTCGCGCTGATCCTGTTCGGGATGGTGCTCCAGCTGGTGGTGCTGTCGCTGGAGCCGCTGACCGTGGCCCAGCCGCTGCAGGCCTCCGGCGTGGTGGTGACGATCGTGCTGTCCCGGCTGGTGCTGCGGGAACGGCTCGGGCGTACCGAGCTGGTCTGCATCGCGGTGCTCGTGATCTCGGTGGTACTGCTCAGCCTGTCCAGCGGGCACGGGTCGGCCGCGGGTACCCACGCCGACGGCCTCGCCGTCACCCTGGCCGCGTTGCCCGGCTTCGTGGTCAGCCTGTTCATCTACTGGTCGGCCCAGCGCGCGGCCCGGGCCCGGCACCGGCACCGGGCCGGGGTGTCCGGGGTCAGCTACGGACTGTGCGCCGGCCTGATGTACGGGGTGGCCGGGCTCGCCCTCAAGGCGCTGTCGGCCTCGTTGTTCTCCGGTGGGCGCACGCAGTCGCTGCTGATCGCGGCCGCTCTTTCTCCTTATCTCTATGTGGCCCTGGCCTGTATGGCCGCCGGGCTGTGCCTGTTCCAGACCGCGTTGCAGCGCAGCCCGGCGTCGATCGTCGTCCCGCTCGGCGCCATCATCAGCACCGGCTACCTGATCGTCATCGGCTCGTGGCTGTTCCACGAGCGGCTGCCGGCCAGCCCGGTGCTGCTGTCCCTGCGGCTCATCGGCGGTATCGCCGCCGTGTTCGTCCCGGTCGTCCTCACCCTCACCGCCGAGCGGGCTGCTCCCCGCCAGCGGCCTGTCCTCGGACCCGAGCCGGCCACCGGCTCGTTCCCCTTTACCGAAAGGCCTCCTGTCATGAGCCTGGATCCGCTGCTGCTGGACTTGCTGGCCTGCCCGATCGACAAGCAGGCCCTGCTGTATCTGGACGAAGAGGGTCTCCTCTACAACCCGAGGCTGCGCCGCGTCTACCGCGTCCGCGACGACATCCCCGTGCTGCTGGCCGACCGGGGCGAGACGGTGACCGGCGAACGGCACCAGGATCTGCTGCGCCGGGCCGCGGCCGACGGGGCCCAGGCCACCTTGCAGGTGCCGCTGCGCGACGCGCTGCTGCCCTACCTGGACGAACTGCGCGGCCACCCGGACCAGGTAGGTGAGAAGGACGATTCCGGCGAGGACGCGGCTTAGGTTCGGTGGTTCGGAGTGAGTGTCCGTAACGTCTTCACCCGCACCGGAGCGGGCCCTGAGGCCGACCAGCCCGATGCGGACGACCCAGTGAGCGGCCCGCCGCCCTCGGCTGCGGCCGAGCCCGGGACCGAGCGCGCCGGCCGCGGCCGGCTTTCTGTGGTGCTGGCCGGCGTCGGGGCGTTCCTGCTGGTGGCCGGCCTGCTGCTGCGGTTCTACGCCGCGCCGCAGCTGGTCGCCGCACCCACCGGCGTCTACGAGCAGGACGTGCTGGTGTCGCCGCAGGCCTCGTACTTCGACGAGGGCGCCCTGGTGACCCGGCACAACGTCCGCCTGACCTACACCCTGACCATCCGCGGCGACCAGCGCGCCAGCAACGACACCACCGGGGTGTGGGACACGTTCGCCTCGCTGGCCGATCCCCGCCGCCACAACGTGGTCAATACCGTCTCCCAGCGTTATGCGTTCAACCGCCGGACCGGCCAGCTGAGCAACTGCTGTGGCGCCTCGATCAACGACAGCACCCAGATCCGGCAGTCGGGCATCGGGCTGTTCTGGCCGATCGGCACCAAGAAGCAGACCTACCAGGTTTTCGACAACAACAGCATGAAGGCCTGGCCCGCCCATTACGTCGGGCAGGTCAAGGACACCGGCGTGCAGACGTATGAGTTCACCCAGTCCGTCCCGGCGACCAAGGTGGACGTCATGACCGGCGTCCCGACCTCGCTGCTGGGTATCTCCGGTCCGTCCAGGAATGTGGTGGCCAACCGCTACTGGGAGGCGACCAACACGTTCTGGGTCGACCCGCGCACCGGCGTCCTGGTCGATGAGGAGGTCAAGGGCCAGTCCTACCTCCAGGACACCGGCGGCCAGGGCAAGCTCAGCGCGGTCCGCCTGGACCTGCGCATGGACCAGGCCAGCCGCCAGTCCCTGGCCAAGCAGGCCAACAAGAACGCCGCCAACATCACCACGATCAGCGTGCTCGGCCCCGTCGCCTTGGTCGTCCTCGGCCTGATCCTGCTGCTGGTCGCCACCACCCCTTGGCGCTATTCCGCCGCACCCGGCGCCGAAGACGATGACGACGGATATCGGCTCCGACGAGCCGCCGTCGAACTTCGATCTTCTCCCGGGGCCTAGCCAGGACTGAGGGGTAAGCCTCCGGCAGGGGCGCTTCCGGCTACCCACCTTGAACCTCCGCACCCCATCAGCCCCTGCCCCGGGGGCTGACGCCCGGGTTCTGTGCCCGCCAGCCCCACGCGTCCCTAGGAGCGCCCGAGGCCCTTGCCTTCGGGCGCCGCTCCTACGAAGTTCTCCGCGCGGTCGGGTAACCGTACCTGAGCCCCCATCAGTCCCACCCGCCTTAGAAGCTGGGGCTCTAATTCCTACTGGAGCGCCTGCAGGGATTATCCCTGCAACTGCTCCAGCGACTAGGGGCCGCGGATGGGAGGGGTGGGCCGTCCCGGCGGGTGGGTCTGGCAGACTGGCGAGCCGCGGCCAGCCCAGATCGGAGCGAAGGATGAAGGCAGTCCGTTTCAGCCAGTTCGGGGGGCCGGAGGTCCTGGAGATCGTCGATCTGCCTGATCCGCATGCGGGGCCGGGGCAGGTCCGGATTGCGGTGCGGGCGGCTGGCGTCAACCCCAGCGACTGGAAGAAGCGCGAGGGGCTGATGGATGAGGGGCTTCCGCAGACTCTGGGCTACGAAGCAGCGGGTGTCGTCGACGAGGTCGGCGAGGGTGTGACCGACGTGGCCGTCGGCGATCGGGTGTTCGGGTTGTCGGCCGACGGGGCGGCTCAGGCCGAGCTGGCGGTGCTGTCCTTCTATTCGCCCATCCCAGCGTCGCTCGACTTCGCCGGGGCGGCGGCGCTGCCGGCCGCCATCGAGACGGCCACGCGCGCGCTGGACCAGCTTGGCGTGGCCAGTGGCAGCACGGTGCTCATCAACGGTGCCTCCGGGAGCGTCGGCGGCGCCGCGGTTCAGCTCGCCGTGGCCCGCAGCGCGCGGGTGATCGGCACCGCCAGCCCGGCCAATCACGACTACCTGCGCTCGCTCGGGGCCGAGCCCGTCGCCTACGGCGAGGGCCTGGCCGACCGGGTTCGCGGTCTCGCGCCCGGCCGCGTCGACCTGGCCCTCGACGTCGCCGGGAGCGGCGTGCTGCCCGAGCTGATCGAGCTCGCGGGCGGCGCGGGGCACGTCGTGACGATCGCCGACTTCGCGGGAGCCAAGGAGTACGGGGTGAGGTTCAGCAGCGGCGACGCCGGCCGCGCGATCCACGTGCTGGGCGAGATCGGCGGGCTGATCGAGTCCGGGCGCTTCACCCTCCCGGCCATCCAGACGTTCCCACTGGCCGACGTGGCGCAGGCGCACCGCGTCAGCGAGACCGGTCACGTGCGCGGGAAGCTCGTGCTGCTGCCCGGCTGACTCACACCGGCTGACTCACACCAGGTGCGGCCAGTGCCGGGGCCCGGACCGGAACCGGCCGGTACGGCCGTGGGCCAGCCGGGCCGCGATCAGCGTGATGGCCACCGCCGGGACCGCGCCGGCCAGCAGCATGCCGGCCCGGGGCCCGGCGTGCTCATCGACGAAACCCAGCAGCGGGCCGCCGACCGCGGCACCGCCAATGAAGACCAGCAGGTAAATGCCCATGACCCGGCCCCGGATCGTGTCGTGCGCGGTGGACTGGACCACGGAGTTGGTCGAGGTGAGCAGCAGCAGCGTGCACGCGCCGATCGGGACCAGCGCGATGCCGAACCACAGCTGCCCGGGCGCGGCGGCCGACACCATGTCCAGGACGGCCAGCACCGCGCCGTATCCGAGCAGCACCCGCAGCCGGGGCCGCGGCAGCCGGGCGCAGATCAGCGCGCCCGCCACCGAGCCAACCGCCACGGTCGCACTGAGCAGACCGTAACCGCCCGGGCCGGAGTGGAACACCGAGTGCGCGTAGGCCGCCAGCGTCACGGCCAGATTGGCGGTGAACAGGCCGAAGACCCCGGCCAGGATGGTCGGCCAGCGCACGCTGGGCTCGGCCAGGGCGTAACGCAGCCCATCCCGGAGCTGGCCCGCACCGCCGCTGTCCCGGGTAACGGTGCGCAGCTCGGCCGGGCGCATGCGCAGCAGCGCGGCCAGCGGCGCGGTGAAGGAGACCGCGTTGATGAGGAATGAATAACCAGGCCCGACCGCACTGATAAGTGCCCCGCTAATGGCCGGCCCGATGAGGCCGCCGAGCTGAAATACCGACGAATTTATGCTGATCGCATTGGACAGCTGGGCCGGGCCGACCATTTCGTTGGCGAACGCCTGCCGGGTCGGGTTGTCGACCGCGGTGACCAGTCCGAGGGCGAACGCGACCACGTACACCTGCCAGGCCTGGACCAGGTGAGCCAGGGTCAGGAAGGCCAGCACGCCGGCCACCAGGCCCAGCGCCGTCTGGGTCACCAGCAGCACCGCGCGCTTGGGGTAGCGGTCGGCGATCAGGCCGCCGAACAGCCCGAACAGGAGGGTGGGCAGGAACTGCAGGGCGGTCGTGATGCCGACCGCGGTGGCGCTGCCGGTGAGGCTGAGCACCAGCCAGTCCTGGGCGATCCGCTGCACCCAGGTACCGGTGTTCGAGAACAGCTGCCCGGTCGCGAACAGCCGGAAATTCCGGGTCCGCAACGAGCTGAAGATGCCGTGGGGGTCTGAATCTGTGCGAGGGGAAGGGGGGCAGTCGGTGCTTGCGGGGGCAGTCAAGGACATCCAAGTCGTCGCTCGTCTGGTACGTCCTCATTCTCGTCATCCGGCTATTATTATGAAAGTTAATTAGTGCAATTACTGTTATTGCGTATCGCAATGAAGGGTGTGACCGTGTACGACCCCGAGCTGCTCCGCACGTTCCTGGCCGTGGCCCAGTCGCTCAGCTTCACCCGCGCCGCGGCCAGTCTGGGTCTCGGGCAGCCGACCGTCAGCCAGCACGTCCGCAAGCTGGAGGACGCGGTCGGGCGGCCGTTGTTCGTGCGCGACACCCGTAGCGTCACGCTGACCGTGGACGGGGAGGCGATGGCTGGTTTTGCCCGCTCCATCCTGGCCGCGCACGAGCAGGCGGTGGGTTACTTCACCGGCTCCGGGATCAGTGGCCGGATCCGCTTCGGGGTCACCGACGACCTGGCCCTCACCCCGGTCCCCAGCATCCTGCGGGACTTCCGGCAGCTCTATCCCCGGATCGACCTGGAGCTGACCGTCTCCCAGAGCAACGCGCTGCAGCGCCGGGTGGAGTCGGGCCACCTCGACGTGGCGTTCGTCAAGCAAGCGCCGGGGGAGGGGCACGGCCAGCTGGTCCGGCGCGACCGCCTGGTCTGGGCGGCACCGCCCGGTACCCGGCTGACTCCCGGCCAGCGGGTGGCGCTGGTCGTCTACCAGGCCCCCAGCATCAGCCGGTCCAACGGCGTCCAGGCCTTGGAGCAGGCCAGGTTGCCCTACCGGGTCACCTGCACGGTCCGCGGCGTGCTCGGCGTGGTGGCCGCGGCCCGGGCCGGCCTCGGGCTGGCCATCTTCGCCCGCAGCCTGATCCCCGACGGCCTGGTCGAGCTGCCCGTCTCGGCCGGCCTGCCCGACCTGGGCGAGATCGACCTGATGCTGCTGACCAGCTCCCGCCCGGTCAGCGAACCGGCCGAGGCGCTCACCGCCGCCATCCTGGCCAGCGGCCAGCCCACCGGCACCCGCACCCGCTGAGGCCCGCCGTCCCGGGAACGCCGGCTTCGCTCCCGGGACGAAGCTGGACTGAACGGGTAGGACAGCCCACAACGCCGGCCGCGAGGAAGTGCGAGCAATAAGGAAGCAGGAGGCGCGATGGAATCGTTCGCGGGAAAGGTCGCCGTGGTCACCGGGGGCGGCTCAGGGATCGGCCGTGAACTGGTCCGGCAGCTCGCGGCCGCGGGCTGCTCGGTCGCGGCCTGCGACGTGCACCAGGACACGGTCGCGCAGACGGCGGACCTGGCCCGGGCCGATGCGCCCGGCGGCACCGCGGTCACCAGCCACACCTGCGACGTGGCCGACGAGCGGCAGGTGCTGGGCTTCCGCGACGAGGTGCTGGCCGCGCACGCCACCGGTCACGTCGACCTGGTCTTCAGCAACGCCGGCATCGGCGGCGGCGGTAGCTTCATCGCTGACCCGCGCGAGCAGTGGGAGCGGGTGTTCGCGATCGACTTCTGGGGCGTCTACCACTGTGCCCGGGCGTTCCTGCCGCTGCTCATCCGCAGTCCCGAGGGCGTCCTGGTCAACACCAGCAGCGTCAACGGCTTCTGGGCCTCGCTCGGCCCGGGCGTGCCGCAGACCGCCTACTCCGCGGCCAAGTTCGCGGTCAAGGGGTTCTCCGAGGCGCTCATCGAGGACCTGCGCGTGCACGCCCCGCACGTCCGGGTGGCCGTGGTGATGCCCGGCCACATCGCCACCAACATCGTCGCGAACTCGATGCTGGCCTTCGGGGTGCCCGAGGCCGAGGCCTTCGCCGCCAACCAGGGCTTCCACGACAGCGCCCCGCTCAGTGCGGCTGGCGCCGCGACGGTCATCCTCGACGGCGTCCGGTCCGGCGCCTGGCGCATCCTGGTCGGCCAGGACGCTCAGGGCCTGGATCAGTACGTCCGGGCCTACCCAGATGACGCTTACGACTACGCCAAGCTGGCCGCGGCCGCAAGCCAGGCCGGCCGAGGTGACCAGGCTCCACCCGCCGCCGAGCAGTCCGGCGAGACCGGCGGGTAACGGCCTACTCGTCGGTGGCGTCCAGGTCTGAGGCGACGACCGCGTCCACGTAGTCGAGATCGGACAGCGCCCCGATCAGCTCGCTGACCGGGTGCCGGCCGTGGACGTGCATGGTCACCATGATCTGCCGCGGGTCGTCTGGTTCGGCGCCGTCATCCGCGTGCCTGCCGCTGGGCCCGTCACCGGCCTGGTCGGTGGACAGGTCATCGATGATGAACCCGCGCCGGGTCACCTCGTTCAGCACCTGACGCAGGATGCCGTGGCCGTCCGGGTACCGCACTCGCAGCGTGCTGCTGCCGGTCCCGATCGGCAGCCGCCGCCGGATGAGCGGGAACAGCAGCGTGACCAGGAAGTAGATGCCGGTCGTCACCGCGGCCAGCACCGCCAGGCCGGCCCCGGCCGCGGCCCCGACCGCCGCGGTGACCCAGATCGCGGCCGCGGTGGTCAGGCCGCGCACCGAGCCGCGGTGCACGAAGATAAGGCCCGCGCCGAGGAAGCCGATGCCGGAGACGATCTGGGCCGCCACCCGGGACGGGTCCAGCACCACCAGCTGCTTTTCCAGCACGTCGGTGAATCCGTACTTGCTGATCAGCATGAACAGGGCCGACCCCACGCCGACCAGGGTGTGCGTGCGCAGCCCGGCGTCCTTCTGCCGCAGCCCGCGTTCCAGGCCGATCGCCGCCGACAGCACCAGCGCCAGGCCGAGCTCGCCCAACTGCTTCCAGCCCTGGCCGTTGAGCGTGTTGGCCGCGGGGGAGACGGCCGCCAGCACCAGCGTGGTCCGCATACCGCCCCATTTTGCCCATGTCCGCGCCCATTTCTCGGCAATTGCCGAGTGTTATTTCGGTGCTGGGCGGGGCACCCCCTCTCTAGTGGCTGCTGCCGTTCGGTGCGAAGGAGGAAGGTGTGACAACACGGACACCTTTCGGGGTGACAGAAGAACCGGAAAACGCCGGCTTTGAGCTGGCGTCCTGGTCCGTGCTGGAGCAGATCGCCCGGGCCCTGCGGGTGCCGGAAGCCAATCTGCAGGCCACGCTGGACGCCATGGCCCGGACCGCGGTGGAGACGATCGGCCCGGCCAAATACGCCGGGGTGAACCTGTACGAGCACGGAAAGTTCGTGCCGCAGGCCGTGGCCGGGGAGCCTCCGCTGATCCTGGATGTGCTGCAGCAGGAGACCGGGACCGGGCCCTGCATCGATGCGTCCCGCGACCAGGTGACGATCCGGGTCGACGACATCGCCACCGAGACGCGCTGGCCGAAGTACACCGAGCGGGCGCTGGCCCTGGGGGTGGCCAGCATGCTCTGCGTCCCGCTGTCCGGTACCGAGCAGCAACTCGGCTCGGTCAGCCTGTACGCCAGCGACCGGGCCGCGTTCACGCTGGCCGACGAGTACGTGGCCCGCCTGTTCGCCTCCCAGGCCGCGCTGGCCCTGGCCGAGGCGCACCGGGCCGACCAGATGCGGCAGGCCCTGTCCAGCCGGGACGTTATCGGCCAGGCCAAGGGCATCTTGATGGAACGGCACCGGATCACCGCCGATGAGGCGTTCGGCCTGCTGTCCAAGCATTCCCAGCAGGCCAACCGGAAGCTGGCCGACGTGGCCCGGGCCCTGGCCGAGTCGGGGACCCTGGACTGACCATCAGATATCGGTTGGGTTACAGTAGTGCGTAGGTGAAGAACATCGCCTCCCGTCTTTCCGCGTGGAGTGGCGATGACCCACCTGCTTTCCCTCCCAGCTTCGGCTGAGGCGGACCCGCCCGCCTATTCGCCCGCCCCGGACCTGACTGCCCTGAGCGACGCGGAGCTGGCCAAGCTGCTGGATGATCCCCAGCACGGCGACGGCGCCCGGGCCACCCTGGTCTCCCGCTACCAGACCCTGGTCCGCAGCTCGGCCCACCAGTACCAGCTGCCCGCCCAGCACTACGAGGACCTGGTCCAGGTCGGGTACCTGGGCCTGATGAAGGCCATCAACAACTTCGACCCCACCGTCCGCGAGGAGCTCAAGCCGTACGCGCACTCCTGCGTCACCGGTGAGATCAAGCGGTTCTTCCGGGACAAGCGCTGGCTGATCCGGGTCAGCCGGACCGACCAGGAGCTGTTCCTCAACGCGAAGAAGGCGCACGCCGAACTGGCCGCCGAGCTCAGTGCCACCCCCACCGACCAACAGGTGGCCGACCGCCTGGGCGTCACCACCGAGGCGCTGCGGCACGCCTACCAGGCGCATGAGGCGTTCGCGCCCGGCTCACTCGACGCGCCGGTGTCCAGCTCCGACGACCGGGGTGCGGCCGACCTGCTTGGCGCTGACGACTCGGCCCTGGACCGCGCGGTGGACATGGATGCCGTGCGCCTGCACTGGGACGAGCTGCCCGTGCCCCAGCAGAAAATCCTGCTCATGCGGTTCTACGGCAACATGACCCAGGCCCAGGTCGCCGACAAGCTGTCCTGCTCCCAGATGCACGTCTCCCGCCTGCAGTCCCGGGCGCTGGCCTTCCTCCGCATGCGCCTCACCGCCGACTAGCGCCCGGCCGTGAGCGGCGACGGCCATACTGGCTCGGTGGGTGCCTGTGCCTCTAGGGTGGTGGCACGGCAGAACAGCCAGCCGTAGGGGGATCGAAGTCATCGTGACGGGCTCATCCGCGGTGCCGCGCAGCAGCGACGACGGCTCAGTGGAGTCGGCGCCTTTCACGGTGCGGTCCGTGCCGTGGACCGGAGCAGGACCGGACCAGGCCGTCGTGTCGGTGGCCGGGGACGTCGACATGCACTCCGAGAGCCGGCTGCGCGATGAGCTGGTCCGGCTGAGCGAGGCCTCGGCCCGCCAGCTCGTGCTGGACTTTTCCGGCGTGGAGTTCATGGCTTCCGCGGGCGTGCACGTGCTGCTGGAGATTTCCGCCCGGCTCGAGGCGGCCGGCGGTTCGCTCGCCCTGGCCTGCGTGCAGCCGATGGTGGCCCGGGTCATGTTCCTGACCGGGGCCGACGAACTGGTGCCGGTGCTGCCGACCGTGGCCGAGGCGCTGGCCCGCTAGCGCCGAGTGTGTTCTGCGTCATACTCGCCCGGCCAGTGAATGATCACGGCCTGCTGGGAAGAGGGTCCTCCTGCTGAGTGGAGGCAAGATGGCACAGATCGCATCCGAGCTGCTGATCGAGCGGCTGGCCGACTGGGGCGTGGACACGGTCTTCGGCCTGCCCGGCGACGGCATCAACGGGATCATGGAGGGCCTGCGCCGGCACAGCGACCGGGTCAAGTTCTTCCTGGTCCACCACGAGGAAGCGGCCGCGTTCATGGCCACCGCCTACGCTAAGGCCACCGGCAAGCTCGGGGTCTGCCTGTCCACCTCCGGCCCGGGCGCCATCCACCTGCTGAACGGCCTGTACGACGCCAAGCTGGACCACATGCCGGTGCTGGCCATCACCGGCATGCAGGAGACCTCGGTGCTGGGCACCGGCTACCAGCAGGAAGTCCACACCGACAAGCTCTTCATGGACGTGGCCGAGTACAACCTGGTCGTCGACAACCCGGCCCAGCTGCCCGGGGTGGTGGACATCGCCATCCGCACCGCGCTGGCCCGGCGCGGGGTCGCCCACCTGAGCTTCCCCAACGACGTCCAGGTCGCCCCGGCCGATCTGGACCCGTACCAGCACGTGGCCCCGGCCCGGCCGCCGGCCACTTCGCCGATCTACCTGCCCCCGCCCGGGCGGGCCCGGGCCGAGGACCTGGCGGCCGCGGCCGCGGTCCTGAACGCGGGGGAGAAGATCGCGATCCTGGCCGGCGCGGGCGCACTGCACGCCCGCGAGGAAGTACTGGCGGTGGCCGACCGGCTCGGCGCCCCGGTCATCAAGACCCTGCCCGGCAAGGCGGTGATCCCGGACGACTCCGAGTACGCGGTGGGCGGGATCGGCCTGCTCGGCACCCGGCCCGGTGAGAACCTGGTCGAGGACTGCGACACTCTGTTCATGATCGGCACGAACTTCCCGTACACCCAGCACCTGCCCCAGCCGGGCCAGGTCAAGGTGGTGCAGATCGAAGCCGACCCGACCCGCGCCGGAGTCCGGATGCCGACCGAGGTACCCGTGGTGGGTGAGGCCAAGGAGAGCCTGCAGGCCCTGATCCCCCTGCTGACCCGCAAGTCAGACCGTGGCCACCTCGTTAAATATCAAAAAGACATGGCCAAGTGGCGCTCGGAGATGGCCGACCTGGAGAACCCGAAGCGCAGCCCGATCGCCCCGCAGTACCCGATGGGGGTCATCGACGACCTGGCCGCCGACGACGCCATCTTGACCTGTGACAGCGGCACCATCGCCACCTGGGCCGCGCGGCACTGGACGATCCGGGGCGACCGCCAGTTCTACCTGTCCGGCAACCTGGCCACCATGGCCCCCGGCCTCCCGTACGCCCTCGGCATCCAGCACGCCTTCCCCGGGCGCCAGGTCATCGCCTACGTCGGCGACGGCGGGTTCGCCATGCTGATGGCCGAGTTCCTGACCGCGGCCCGGGCCGGCCTGCCGGTCAAGGTCATCATCAACAACAACGGTTCGCTGGGCCAGATCCTGTGGGAGCAGATGGTGCTGGGCTACCCCGAGTTCGGGGTCCGGTTCCCCCAGCCGGTGGCGAACTTCGCCGCCTGGGCCACCGCCTGCGGCGGCTACGGCGCCAAGGTCGACAACCCGAAGAAGGTCGAGTCGGCCATCAAGGACGCGCTGGCCTTCGACGGCCCGGCCATCGTCGACATCGACGTGGACCCGAACGAGCCGCCGCTGCCCGGCAAGGTCGCCTACGACCAGGCCAAGAAGTTCGCCCAGTCCTTCCTCAAGGGCCAGCCGAACAAGGTCGCCATCGCCACCACCCTCTTCAAAGACAAAATCGAGCAGCTCAAGAAGTAACGGGAAGCCCCGGCTCAGTGCCCACCAATGCCTTTTTAATGAAGTTGGCCACGGCCACCGGCTGGGAGATGAACGCGCAGTGGGACGCGTTGATCTCTTCGGTCGTCGCCTTCATCCGCTCGGCGAAGAACCGCTCGGCGTCCGGCGGGATGGCGTTGTCGTGCTCGGAAACCAGGAACCAGGACGGGCGGGTCCGCCAGCCCGCCGCGGTCGCCTTCTCGGTCAGCGCGGCCAGCGACAGCGGGCGCTGGGTGGCCCCCATGACCTCGGACACGTCCACCGGCAGGTCGGCGCAGAACGTCTCGCGGAACACGTCCCGCTTGATGTACAGGTCCGGGCCCTGCGGCGCGCCGGGCGCGTCGTACGGAGTGAGGTGCTCACCCTGCTGCGCAGCGCCGCCTGAACCGCTCGTCCGCCGCCTCCTCTCGCGCTGAGACCGCCTGCCCGATGGCGCCTTTGGGCAAGCTCCAGTGTGCCTAAAGGCGCCATCGGGCTTGCTGTCGCCTGCACGTCGAACCCCATCGGTCCGACTGCTGCCCGCTCGAACGCAGCCAGCCCCAGCCCAGCCAGCCCAGCCAGCCCAGCCCAGCCAGCCCCAGCCGTAGTCAGTCCCAGCGGCGGAAGCCGCCTTCGGAGTTGATGATCTGCCCGGTGACCCAGCGGGCTTCGTCGGTGGCGAGCCAGGCGATGAGCCGGGCCGGGTCGTCCGGGCTTCCCCAACGCCCGCCGGGGAACCGGCGCCGGACCGCCTCGTGCCTCTCACCCGTGGCGTACCCGGTGTCGACCGGGCCCGGGTTGACCGTGTTGAGGGTGATGGCCCGGTCGGCCAGGTGGTCGGCCAGGGTGCGGGTGATGGAGGCCAGCGCCCCCTTGCTGGCGGCGTAGGCGACCTCGCCGGTCATGGGGCCGAGATCCTGACCGGAGGTCATGAAGATGATGCGCCCACCGGGCCGCCCGTCGTGCTGGGCCGCGAAGGCCTGGGCCAGCAGGATCGATGAACGGGTGTTGACCGCCCAGTGGTGGTCGAGCATGACCGCGGTCAGCTGGCCGAGGGAGCCGTCGCCGCCGCTGAGGGCGTGGTCGCAGACGAGGATGTCCAGGTGCCCGAGCGCACTAGCGGCCGCGCTGACCAGCTGTTCCGGTGCGCCGGCTCCGGTGAGGTCCAGCTCGGTGTCGGCGATAGACGCACCGTCGCCGGCCCCGCCCGCGGTGGCGATCACCTCGGCCACACCGTCGACGACCGCCGGCACGCCACCAGGGTCGGCGCCCCACGCCTGCTCCCGGTCGTGCGGGCTGTAGTGCTGCAGGAACAGGCTGGCCCCCAGTGCGGCCAGCCGCCGGGCGATGGCGTACCCGATGCCGTTCCGCCTGCTGACGCCGGTGACCAGGGCGGCCCGCCCGAGTAGGGGGAGCGGCTCCCGCCGCAGCTGGTCGGCTGTCGGTGCATCCAGAGACATGCCGCCAGTCTCCGACGCGCCGGGCACCGGACGCTACTGATTTGCTCCCGCTCCCGCGGCTCCCGCTCCTGCCCCTGCCGTTCCGGCCGGGACAGCCCGCCGGGCTTCGGCCTCGGCCTCGCGGATCAGGCGCAGCGCGATCCGGCCGATGGCCGCCTCGACCTGCTGAGTCTGCTCGGGGGTGGCCTCGTGAGCCTGGAGCCAGTCCCGCAGTTCGTCCATGAGCCACGCTTTCCAGGCCGCAGTCAGCTTGTCCACCTCGGCTCGGCCGCGCGGGGTCACGGTCAGCACCCCGTCGGGCTCGTCGGAGGAGCGGGTCAGGTAGCCCGCCGCGATGACCTCGCGGAAGAACGGCTCCAGCACCCCGCCCGGCACGCCGACCCGGGTCTCGGCGTCGGATACCCGGGTGGGCTGGTCCAGTGCCCGCTGCCGCAGGTAGACGCCGAGCACGCCCCAGGCGGCGGCTGTGTCCAGGGCGGAGCCGGACCGGGCCAGGATCCCCTCCAGCGAGGAGCGGTAGTCATCACGCCGCAGGATCTGCCCGACCATGTTGGCCAGCTGGTGCTCGTTGTCGCTGCCTTCCGGCACCGCGAACCCGTCGCCGACCCCCTCGGCCTTGGCCAGCCCCCGCATGGTCACCTGGGGCAAGAACAGGGCCAGCACGAACCCGGCCACGGCCAGCGGCACCGCGAACAGGAACACGTGCTGGAGGGACTCGGCGTAGGCGGCGACGACGGGTGCCCGCTGGACGGCCGGGAGCTTGTGCACCAGCCCCGGGTCGCTGGCCGAGGCGGGCGGCACCTTGGCCGCGATTACCGCCGCCGCCAGCCGGCCCTTCAGCTGGTTGGAGTAGATGCTGCCCATGATCGAGGCGCCGAACGATCCGCCCAGCGTGCGGAAGAACGTCACCCCGGACGTGGCCGTGCCCAGGTCGGAGTAGGGCACGGTGTTCTGCACGACCAGGGTCAGGATCTGCATGATCAGCCCGATGCCCGCGCCCAGCACCAGCAGGGCGCCGGTCTCGGCCCAGATCGAGGAGTGCTGGTCCATCCGGGACAGCAGGAACAGGCCCACCGCAGTGATCGCCGACCCCGCGATCGGGAACGGCCGGTACCGCCCGGTCCGGCTCACGATGATGCCGCTGCCCAGCGCGGTGACCAGCAGGGCCAGCACCATCGGCAGCATGCGCAGGCCGCTCGCGGTGGCCGACACCCCGTTCACGTACTGCAGGAACGTCGGCAGGAAGGTGATCGAGCCGATCATCGCGAAGCCGACCACGAAGCTGAGCGAACAGCACACGCTGAACACCCGGCTGCGGAACAGCCGCATGGGCAGGATCGGCTCGGCCGCCCGCAGCTCGACCAGCACGAAGATGACCAGCGCGGCCACCGAGCCCACGAACAGGCCGATGATCATGGGCGAGCCCCAGGCGTACTGGGTGCCACCCCAGGACGTGGCCAAGGTCAGGCCGGTCGCCCCGAGCGCGACGAACAGGCAGCCCAGGTAGTCGATGGCAGGCTTGTTGCCGCTGCGTATCTGCGGGATGGTCCGGGCGGCCAGCAAGATGACCACGATCGCGATCGGCACGTTGATGTAGAACACCCAGCGCCAGGACAGGTCGTCGGTGAACACCCCGCCCAGCAGCGGCCCGATCACCGTGGTGACCCCGAACACCGCGCCCAGCGCCCCCTGGTAGGCGCCGCGCAGCCGCAGCGGGATGACGTCGCCGATCAGCGCGGTGGCGGTCACGGTGAGCGCGCCGCCGCCCAGACCTTGCAGGGCCCGGAACGCGATCAGCATGGTCATGCTGCCCGAGAGCCCGCAGAAGAACGAGCCGATGATGAACACCGCCACGGCTAGCTGGAACACCCGCTTGCGGCCGAACAGGTCACCGAACTTGCCCGCCAGCACGGTCGACACCGTCTCGGCCAGCATGTAGGCGGTAACGACCCAGCTCACGTGGCCGGCGCCCCCCAGGTCGCCGACGATCGTCGGCAGCGCGGTAGACACCACGGTCTGGTCCAGCGCGGCCAGCAGCAGGCCGAGCAGGATCGTGCCGAACACCAGGTTCCGCGCGCTCTTGGACAGCTCCAGCCGGGACCCCTCGTCGGCCGCCCCGGCGGGCCCTGCCGACCCCGGGCCCGTGACCTGCCTCGTCTCCGCCATTTGCTTAAGGTAGCTGAGGCGTCATCTGGGTCCTGGCAGCGACTCGGGCACAGTGAACGCCTGGGTGATGCCGCCGTCCAGCGGCAGCGCGGCGGCGGTGATGAAGCCGGCGTCGTCGCTGGCCAGGAACGCGATCGTGCCCGCCGCCTCGTCCAGCGTGCCGAACCGGCCCATCGGCCAGTGCACCAGCCGCTTCTCCAGCGCGCCGGGATTGCGCTCGAACACCGCCCGCTGCGCCGGGGTCTCGATCGGGCCGAACAGCACCGCGTTGACCCGGACCCCGCTGCGGGCCAGGTGTACGCCCAGGTCCCGGGTCAGCTGCACGACCCCGGCCTTGGCCGCGGCGTAACCCATCTGCGCGGTGGCCGCGCCGATGTCGGCCAGGAACGAGGCCGCGTTGACCACGGCGCCGCCGGCCGGCTCGGTGTCCAGCAGCCGCCGGACGCCGTGCTTACAGGCCAGGAAGATGCTGGTCAGGTTGGCGTCCTGGACGCGCCGCCAGGTGTCCAGGTCGAGGTCCAGCGCCGAGTGGTCGGCCCGGTCCATCAGGCCCATGTTGTTGTAGATCACGTCCAGCCGCCCGTACCGCCCGACGACCTCCGCGTACATCGCCTCGACCTGGGCTTCGTCGGTCAGGTCGGCCTGCAGGGCCAGGTCGCCCACCTGGTGGCCGGCCTGGTCCACACCCACCACCGTGCCGCCTTCACGTGCGAACCGGCTGGCCACCGCCTGCCCGATCTCGCTCGCCGCCCCGTTGACCAGGCACACCCTGTTCTGGAATCGAGTCACGCTCCTTGATATCAACCGCCCGCCAGACCCACTTCCGGTACGCCCAGAATCGACCACAGGTCGCCAGCATGATGCCGGTGAGCAGACCCACGTTCCCCGCCAGCCGGCCGGACTCGCCCAGCACGTGCACGGTGAATCCGAGGCAGCCGAGCTGGATGAGCAGTCCCACCCCGGCCAGGCCGAAGAACAGCAGCGTCTCCCGGGGCACGCTGGTGCGGGCCCGGTGCCGGAACGTCCAGTACCGGCTGCCGAGGTAGGTGACCTCGATCGCGACCAGGGTGGCGATGACGTTCGCGGTCAGCCAGCCCAGTCCGGCGCTCTCCCGCAGCAGGTTGGTGCCGCCGTCGGTGACCACCACCCCGGCCGCGCCCACGACACAGAACCGGGCCGCTTCCCGTACCAGGAGCCGGTACCGCCCCGTCGCTATGCTCGCCATGCTTCCGACGTTAGGCGGCGGACCCGGCCCGGCGCGTCGCCCTGCAGGCCGGCTTTACGAATTCATACCTGCGGCCGGCCCAGTATGAGGCTCAGTACGTGAGCTCAGTGAACGCGCGGGTCTGCTCGATCAGGGCCCGCTCCACCGGCAGCCGCTCCATGGACGAGGCCCCGTAGAAGCCGTGCAGGCCCTCGGCCCGGGCCAGCACGTAGGCGGCGTCCTTGGGCTCGGCCACCGGGCCGCCGTGCACCAGGACCAGCACGTCCTCGCGGACCGCCCGCGCCGCCCGGGACCACTGCGTAGCCAGCTCCACGCAGTCGTCCAGCGTCTTGGCCGTCTCCGCGCCGATCGCGCCGCCGGTGGTCAGGCCCATGTGGCAGACCACCAGGTCGGCACCGGCCTCGGTCATGGCCACCGCGTCCTCGGTCGAGAACACGTACGGGCTGGTCAGCAGGTCCAGATCGTGCGCCCGCCGGATCATGTCGATCTCCAGCGCGTAGCTCATGCCGGTCTCTTCCAGGTTGGCCCGGAACGTCCCGTCGATGAGCCCCACGGTCGGGAAGTTCTGCACGCCGGAGAAACCCTGCTCGGCCAGCCGCCGCAGGAACAGGTCCGGGTCGTAGAACGGGTCGGTGCCGTTCACCCCGGCCAGCACGGGCACCGACATGACCGCGGTCAGCACCTCCTTGCCCATGTCGACCACGATCTCGTTTGCGTTCCCGTAGGCCAGCAGCCCGGCCAGCGACCCGCGCCCGGCCATCCGGTAGCGGCCGGAGTTGTAGATGACGATCAGGTCGATGCCGCCGGCCTCCTCGCCCTTGGCCGACAGCCCGGTGCCGGCTCCCCCGCCGACGATCGGCTGCCGGCGGTCGGCCTTGGCCCGGAGCCGGGCGAGGATCTCGGCCCGGGGGACTCGTGGCATGCGCTACTCCTTGGTGATCAGCTGGTGCAGCCGGTCGGCCATGGCGTCGGCGAACCGGTCGTCGTTGATGTCGGTGTCCATCTCCACCAGTTCGACCCGCTGGGTGTCGAGCCCGTCGTGGATGGCGCTGAACAGCGCGCGGTCCGCCGCCTCGTCCCGGAACGGTGCCCCGTCCACGTCGATGGCCGAGACCCCGCGCAGCGGCAGGAACAAGCTGGTGAGCCCGGTCGCCGTGTTGAGCCGGCGGGCCAGCCGGGTACCCAGCTCGGCGTTCTCCGCCGCGGTGGTGCGCATCAGCGTGGTGATCGGGTTGTGCACGTACAGGTTCCGGTCCTTGAACTGGTCCGGCACCGTGTCCATCGGCCCGAAGTTCACCATGTCCAGCGCGCCCACCGACACCACCTGCGGGATGCCGGCCTTGCCCGCGGCGCTGAGCCGGTCCGGGCCGGCCGAGAAGATGCCGCCCACCAGCTCGTCGGCCAGCTCGGTGGTGGTTGCGTCCAGCACGCCGGCCAGCAGTCCCTGGGCCGCCAGCGACTCCAGCGTGCGCCCCCCGGTGCCGGTCATGTGGAACACCAGCACCTCATAACCAAGGGTCTCCAACCGGGCCCGGGCCCGGGTGATGCACGGGGTGGTGACGCCGAACATGCTGGCCGCCACCATCGGCCGCCCGGCTGCGGCGGCGGGCAGGGGCGCGCTGGTGACCATCCCGGCCACGGCCGCGGCCGCGTTGGCCAGGATGCGGGTGGAGATGCGGTTGAGCCCGGCGATGTCGGTCACGCTGGGCATCAGCACCAGGTCGGTCTCGCGAATGTAGTCCGCGGTGTTGCCGGAGGCCGCGGTGGACACCACCACTTTGGGCACGCCCAGCGGCAGTGGCCGGAACGCCCGGGTGGCGATGGAGGTGCCGCCGGTCCCGCCCAGGGCCAGCGCCCCGTCCAGCCGGCCCTCTTCGTACAGGCGGCGGATCACCACCTCGGCGCCCTCGGCCATCGCGGTGATGGCGGCGCCCCGGTCCCGCGCGGCCACCAGCGCGTCGAAGTCCGCCCCGGCCGCCGCGGCCACCTCCTGCCGGGTGATGTCCGGCGGGAAACCCGGGGGTTCCAGCACCCCGGTGTCCACCACCAGCACGTCGACGCCGGCCGCGCGCAGCCGGTCGCGGACGAACTCGTTCTCCGCGCCCTTGGTGTCGAGCGTCCCGACGAGGACGACCGTGGCCATCGGCGGACTCCCTCCCACGTTGCCGTGCTATCCCAACCTGCACGATCATCGCTGCATGGCACCTGGGAAAGCGAGAGCCAATTCGCGACCGGTGGCCGCGGTCATCGGGCGTAGCCAGCTGGCCCGGCTGCTGGAGGGCTGGGTGGCGGGGGAGGGTGCGCTGCACACCCGCCTCACGGGGCGACTGCGCGCCCTGGTCTGGGCCGGGGATCTGCCGGCCGGCACTCGCCTGCCGTCCGAACGGATCCTGGCTGACACGCTGAACGTCAGCCGCAACACGGTCGGCGCGGCCTTCGACGAGCTGCGGGGTGAAGGAGTTTTCGCCAGCCGCCGGGGTGACGGTACCTACGTGTCGCTGGCCGGGCGGCACACGCTGATCCGCGGCGACGACCGGCTCCGGTCATTCCTGCCCCTGCCCGACGTCGTGCGGCCGAACCCACCGGGCCAGCTGGCCCGCATCGACCTGCGCAGCGCCGCGCTCGGCGGGCTGGACCTGGTCACGGCCGAGATCGACCGGCTCAGCGGGGCTGACCTGCGCGAACTGGTCAGCACACACGGCTACCTGCCCGCCGGTTTGCCCGCCCTGCGGCAGGCCGTGGCCGGTTACTACACCGACCTGGGCCTGCCCACCACGCCGGACCAGATCGTCGTCACCTCGGGCGCGCAGCAGGCACTGCGCCTGGTCGCCACCACGCTGCTGGAGCCCGGTGCACCGGTGCTGATCGAGGAACCGTCGTTCCGTGGCGCGATCGAGGTGCTGCGTTCGGTGGGGGCCCGGCTGATCCCGGTGCCCAGCGGCCCGGCCGGGATCGACGTGGCCGCGGTGCGGGCCGCGGTGCGAGCCCACCGTCCCGCGCTGGTCCTCATCCAGTCCACCGTGCACAACCCCACCGGCTCGGTGCTGGACGCTTCCGGCCGCCAGGCGCTGGCCGACCTGGGGGTGCCGGTGCTCGACGACGCCACCTTGTACGACACCCTCGTCGATCCACCTCCTGGCCCCGTGCTGAAGCCGACCGCGGCCTACGGCGGCCCGGTGATCATGATCGGCTCGGCCAGCAAGTCGTTCTGGGGTGGCCTGCGGGTCGGCTGGCTGCGGGCCGACCCCGCTACCGTGGCCACGCTGACCTCGGTCAAGGGCGGTGAGGACCTGGGCACCTCGGTGCTGGCCCAGCTGGTGACGGCCCGGCTGCTGCCGCACATCGAGCTGGCCCGCGACCGCCGCCGGGCCGCGCTGACCCTGGCCCGGGACACGGTGACCACCGCCGTGGCCGAACTGCTGCCGGACTGGCGGTTCTCACCGCCCGCGGGCGGGGCCTCGCTGTGGGTGCGGCTACCCGTCTCGGGCGCGACCGCGTTCGCCCAGGCCGCCGACCGGGCCGGGGTGGCCCTGCTGCCAGGACCCACGTTCAGCTGCGCCGACGGGCTGGACGATTACCTGCGGATCAGCTTCGCCCCGCCACTGCCGGACGTGCTGTCCGGACTGCACCGCCTCGCCGTCGCCTGGCAGGCGTTCACCGCCTGAGCTGGATCCACCACTTCGAAATTGGCTCTGGAAAACCTTTGCCTTTCCGGCCACGATCGGATCATGACCGTCAACGTCGCACGACCAGCCGACTACACCGTGGACGAGCAAGACTGGGGCCGGCTGGTATGGATGGTGTCCGGGGCGCTGGGCAACTCGACCGTGCTGACCGTCGGCCGGTGCTTCATCAAGCCGGGCCGGGCCAACCCGGCGCACTATCACCCCAACTCCGATGAGGTGCTGCACGTGGTGCGGGGCCACATCGAGCACCGGGTCGACGACGCCTCGGTGGAGATGAAAGCGGGCGACACAATCTCCATCCCCCTCGGCGCCATCCACCAGGCCCGCAACATCGGCCCCGACGAAGCCGAGTTCCTGATCACCTTCAACACCGCCGACCGGCAGGTTGTGGGGGAGTGACGGCCGGAGTAACCACCCACAACGGAGGAACTGGCCACGACGGAGTAACCGTCCACAACATCGCCGTGGTCGGCTGCGGCAACGTCTCCGCCATGCACTTCGACGGCTTCCGCGCCCACCCCGAGCGGGTCCGGGTGGTGGCCGCCTGCGACCCGGTGCCCGAACGGCGGGCCTGGGCCGAGCGGGAATACGGCGTGCCCAAGACCTTTGCCTCGGTCGAGGACCTGCTCGGCGACGCCAGTGCTGGCCAACACGGGGCTAGCGCCAGCGATGACAACTGGGACGTCGCGGTGGTCTGCACCCCGAGCGAGGTCCGGAAGCCCGCGGTGGCCGCCCTGGCTCACGCGGGCAAGCACATCCTGACCGAGAAGCCGCTGGCCGACACCTACGCCGAGGCCGCCGAGCTGGTGACGTTGTGCGAGCGGGCGGGCGTGCTGCTCGCGGTGGACCAGAACTTCCGCGACCACTACGCCTTCGGCATCGCCGCCCGGCTCATCGCGGACGGTGAGGTCGGCTCGGTCCTCGGCATCGTCCAGCGCGACCTGATGTTCCGCCAGGACCGGGGCTGGCGGATCGAGCAGCCGCGGCACGCGCTGTCGGTGATGGGCGTGCACTGGTTCGACGGGTTCCGGCAGCTGGTGAGCTGGGACGCGACCCTGGTCACGGCCCGGACCTTTTCCTCCCCGGCTATCGACTGCGCCGGCGAGACCGACGCCTACGTGCAGATCGACTTCGGCCGGGTCCCGGTCAGCTACACCCAGAGCTTTTCCAGCCGGTTCGCCGCCACCGACAC
This sequence comes from uncultured Actinomycetes bacterium, assembly GCA_963833835.1. Taxonomy (GTDB): domain Bacteria; phylum Actinomycetota; class Actinomycetes; order Streptosporangiales; family Streptosporangiaceae; genus Bog-532. The sequence continues at coordinate 285,705 of CAWHZI010000014.1, read as the reverse complement.
GGTGGTCATCGGAGAACGGGCCACCCTGGAGTTCGGCTACGGCACGCTGACCCGGCACAGCGCCGACGGCACCAAGGTGTGGACCAACCCCTACGCCGGCCCGGGTAAGCCCGAGTCGGCCTTCCGCAGCCTGGGCCGGCTCCTGGACGCCCTCGGCACCGCCGCGCCGCCCAGCAACAGCGGCCGCGACAACCTGAAGACCATCGCCCTGCTCGAGGCCGCGTACCAGTCGGCTGAGCAGGGCCGCGCCGTCGAGCTGACCGGAGGACTGCCCGCGTGAAGATCGCCTTCTCCAAGCCCACCCGGGACGACGCCGGGCAGCGGGAGCTGTTCGGCGGGTTCCGGTCCGCCGGGTACGCCGGCCTGCAGCTCAAGGGCAACCAGTACGCCGAGTTCGTCGCCGACCCACCCGGTTTCGCGGGCCGCTGGGGCGGCGATCAGGCCCTGACCAGCGCGCTGATCACCATGGGCACCCTGGACGAGGCCGGGGCCAATGGGCTGGCCCGGCTGCGGCAGATCGTCGCCTTCGCCGCGGCCACCAGCGCCGAGCGCGTGGTCTTCTGCCACGACCACCCCCGCGACGGCGTCACCCCGGCTGACCTGCGCTCGTACGCCCGCACCTTGTCCGCGGTGGGCCGCGAGGCCGCCGAGCAGGGCGTCGCGCTGTCGCTGCACCACCACTACCAGCAGCCGGTCATGCACTACGAGGACTTCGGCGTCTTCTTCTCCGCCGCCGATCACGTGGGGCTCACCGTCGACACCGCGCACCTGGCCAAGTCCGGCGTCACCGACATTCCCCGGCTGATCCGCGACTTCGCCCCCGTCATCGACAACCTCCACCTCAAGGACTACGCCGACGGCCAGTGGCGCCTCCTCGGCCAGGGCACCCTGGACTTCAAGGCCATCACCGCCGCCCTGGGCGACGTGGGCTACTCCGGCTGGCTCTGCGTCGACGAAGAAAGCCCCGCCTCCCTCGCCGAGGGCTTCGAGGTAAGTCGCGCCTACCTCCGCGACGTCCTCGGCCTCGACTGATCGCCTCCGGCGGGGGCACTTCCGGCTCCGGGGTCGAAGAGGTGATCCGGGTTTCGAGGTCCTCGCGGGAGGTGAAGTCGCCGCGGCGCAGGCCGCGCGGAGGCTATTTTGCCTGCGAAGCTGTCGTCTCCCCGGCCAGCGGCGCGAGTCCGACGAGCTTGGAGAGGAATCGATCGGCTTGCTCGGGGAAGGGCGGCCAGGGCAGATCAGGCTCATTGATCCGCAGAGACAGCATGCCGATGACGGCCGTCCGGAGATCGAGTGCGACGGTGGCGGCGTCCCCTGGCGAGGCAACCCCAGCGTCCATGCAGCGCTGCACGGCAGCCGTAGTGCGCGTGAACGCGGCCTCCTTGAAAGGCATGCCGACCTTGCTCTCATGCATCACCTTGTAGAGGCCGGGATGCTCCTGCACCCAGGCCGCCTGCGCCAGGATCCGTGCGCGCAAGCCGAGAGCGGGGTCCTGCTGTGCGGCCCCGGCCTCATCCGCAGCCTGGAGCATCTCCGCATGGCAGCGTTGCATGGCCGCCGCGACGAGCGCGTCACGATCTGGAAAGTACAGGTAAACAGAGGTGGGGGATATCGATGCCGCACGTGCAACCGCGCGCAGCGACAAGGCCTCGTCGTCGGCTAGATCGCCGAGCATCTGCACGGCGGCGGAAATGATCTCCTCCCGCAGCCGCTCCCCCTGCCCGCGCGCGTTGGGGCGGCGAGGGCCAGCAGAGAGACCTGCCGAGGTGGTGTCGTCCATGGCCCGGTCATTCTAGCTTTGCGTACTTGCGCTGCGGCCGCCTCTGAGAATACGCTCGTTCATGCAAGGACGGTTGTCCACATAACTTAGGGGATCGCGATGCCGCTAACGCTCCAAGAGGCCCAGACAGTCATCACCGGCGCACACGAGCGCGCGGCCAAGATTGCTGCACTGGTCACGGTCGCGGTCGTTGACGAAGGCGGGCACCTGCAGGCCCTCGGCCGCATGTACGGCGCAGCGCCGCTCTCGGCCCGGATCGCCGAGACCAAAGCGGCCAGCGTCGCCCTCTTCCGCCGCGACGGGGCGGCACTGCGCCAGATGCAGGAGGCCAACCCTGGCTTCTTCGCCCAGCTGGATCGGGCCGTGCGGGTGCCCATCCTGGCGGGCGCCGGCGCGGCGCTCATCCTGCGGGGGGACACCGTCCTCGGTGCGGTGGCGGTAAGCGGCGGAATGATGCCTGGGCAAGACGACGAGTGCGCAGAAGCCGGGCTTACTGTTCTCGCTCCTTAGTGCAGCCCCTCACAAGTTCCCGCCTGGGCCTTGGTGACTGAGCGTTGCTGTCATGCGGCTTCGGGGAGGACGGTCTGTGGTTCGGGCTGGGGGTGGCGTTCGAGGCGGCGGGCCCGCTCGGCGTCGGCGTCGTAACTCCACTTGTACGGCCGGGCTCGCTAGGCGTGCACTTCCGGGCTGGGCCCAGTTTTAAGCAAATCCTGCACAAAAGTAGGCCCAGTCCTCCGCGGGTCGCCGCCCGCCCGCCACTTCAGCCACGGGAGCCTCGCTAGCGTGACGTCCTCTCGATTCGGGAAGACTTTTAGTCAGCATCTGTCAAAAAGTCTTCCCCAATGCCCGGGTACCCAGCCCGGAGGGGAGCCAATGCTCCCTCCCACCCCGGCAGTCACACCAGGCTCAGCGCCGAGCCCGCACTTCGAAGCCGGGTACGGTTTCCCACAGCATCTACGGGAAACCGCACCCAGCTCCCTGACTCCGCACCCCCACCCGTCATCTTGGTTCACACCGGCCACGCGAGTCGCGTCAGCCCCACGCCCCGGCCCAGACCCGGCGAGCCCCCGGGCTAGCTCAAGGCGAACTCCTGGGCCCCGGTCCCGTTACAGGTATAGATCTGCAGCTGGGTCCCATTAGCCGTGTTCCCGCTGAGGTCGTCCAGGCACAGCCCGGACTGCGGGTTGAGCAACGAACCGTTTGACTGCTGCTGCCACACCTGCCCGCCGACGCCGTTGCAGTCCCAGAGCTCGACCTTGGTCCCGGCCGCGGTGCCGTCGCCGTCGATGTCCAGGCAGCGGCCGAGCGTGGACAGTGAATCGTCGGAGTTGTGCGTCCAGTGCTGATCGACCGCGCCGGACTGGCAGCCCCACAAGTCCACGGCGGCACCGTCGGTCCCGGTGTCGTCGCCGATCACGTCCACGCACTGGCCGCTGCGCGTATTTCCTTGTGTACGCGGTTACATGGGAGCATCACGCAGGCGCAGAACGACCGTCAATAATCACTTTTAATCAACTCCTAACACGCGGAGTTGACCCTCGCTCCGGCCTGGCCTGGGTCCGAAGCTGACGTTGGTACGGGGCCCGGAGCCGTTACCCGGGTGCCGGCGCACCGCATCCCAGAGTCGAAGGGGCGACCCGCCAACGCGACCCGCCAACGCGGCCCGCCCTGCGTGTTTCGGCCGGCTCACAGCTGGCCGTGCATCCACAGCCAGGCTACGGCGAAGATGATCATCGCCCAGAAAAGCCAGCGCAGCCGCAGCGCTCTCATCCCTCCGGCGGCCGTCTTGGCGCCGGCCTTGGCGCTGTTCATGAACCTGTAAGCGGCCAACAGCCTGGAGCCGAGCGCGCCACCGATGAAGGCCAGCACTAAGCCGATCGCTATCAGCCCATCCCCGTGATCGTTCATTTACGGAATGTTACCGAAATGGGATTGCGTGACAAGTGGTTCTAGCCGGTCACGACCGCTCGGACCGCAAGATGTTCTCCAGCAGCTCGGCCGGGGTCTGCCCGTAACGGGGGATCGGAGTGCCGTCGAGCAGCTTGGGGACGCCGACGTAGCCGGCGGTGATGGCGCGGCAGTCCCACCGGCCCGCGAGCTTCTCCCGCACGTCCTCGAGGGTCACGCCCTCCGGTCGCGCGGGATCCTGTTCATCCTCCGAGATCACACTGTCAGTGTGCTCAGATTCCGGAGTCCGGCCTAGCCCCGATTCCGGGGATGGGGGCCGGCGGTCCCCAGGTTCTGTGACCGGCCCAGCGAGAGCGTGACCGTCGCGCCGACGCTCTGGCCGTCGTCGTCCCGCCGGGGCGAGATCAGCAGGTCAAACCAGCGGGCCGTGTCCGGGCTGTGGCACGGTACCTCGACGGTCAGCGCGCCCGGCAGGTCGCCGGTCAGGGCCCGCCGGATGGCCGCATCGACCTGCGCGGAGCCCGGATCGTTCGGTGCGGCCGCACAGACGTCCAGGTAGGAGACGCCGGTGCCGGTCCGGTCCGGGTCGCCGCCGTTGGCCGCCGCGAACGCTTGCCAGGCGTGGTTGACCCAGACGATGACCCCGTCCCCGTCCAGCAGTGCGATTTCGACTCCGACGTCGCCGCCGCCCAGCCCCAGGTCGCGGCCGGCGGCTCCCGCCCACTCCGCCGGGCTGGTGGTGGGCGCGTCGGCCGGCGGCGGGGGAGTGTCGGCGGGGCGGGTGGCGGCGATGGCCGCCGCCATCGAGTGGTAGACCGGCACCACCCGGTCCAGCCCGGTTATCTGCAGCAGGCGCGGCACGGCGCCCGCGCCGACCAGCAGCCTCAGGTCCGTGCCAGTGATCATGGCCCGCTGGTACGCCTGGGCCAGGGCCTCACCGCAGGCGTGGTCGCAGTCGGTGGTCCCGCTCAGGTCCACGATCAGCACCAGCAGGTCGCGGGTTATCACCGCCTGCAGCTGCTGTCGCACCGGCTCGGCGTTGGACTGGTCTACCTTGGCCGGCAGCTGGACCACCGCATGCCGGTTCAGCCACCGCACCGGACCTTGCTCCCAGGTCGTCATCCCCACCCCGCACCGCCGACCATTGAAGTGCGTGACGCAGTTTCAGGTTATCGCCGTCAGGACTGGTAAATGGGCCCAGTGCTCGTATGGGTTAGAGGAAGGCCGGGCCAGGTGATCATGATCGCTGAGCTGGCTCGCGGGCCGGTTGCACCGGCGGTGCGTCATCGCGGGCACCGATGGCTGCGCTTCGGGGTGCACCGGCGGGTGCATTCCGCCGGGTGTGCCGGAGGCTGGTCACGGTGGTGACGGCCAGCACGGCCACGATGACGACCAGGCTCAGCCAGGTCGGGATCTCCGGGACGGCCGGGCTGACCGTGTGGCCCCAGTGCAGGGCCAGCTTGACCCCGATAAAGGCCAGGATCAGGGCCAGTCCCGTGGACAGGTGCACGAGCCGGTCGAGCAGCCCCGCGACCAGGAAGTACAGCGAGCGCAGGCCGAGCAAGGCGAACGCGTTGACCGCGACCACCAGGAACGGCTCATCGGTGACGCCGAACACGGCGGGGATCGAGTCGAAGGCGAACAGCAGGTCGGTCCCGCCGATCGCGGCCAGCACCACGAACATCGGCGTGACCGCGCGGCGTCCCCTGGAACCGGGCGGGCTGGATCCGGGCCCGTCGACCCGGGTCAGCAGCCGGCCGTCGTGGTAGTCCGGGGTCACCGGCAGTACCCGCCGGACCAGCCGGACCAGCAGGTTGTCAGCCACCGCCGGTTCCTCGTCCCGGTGCCGGTAGAGCTGGATCGCGGTCCAGACCAGGACCAGGCCGAAGACCAGGAACATGAACGAGAACGCGTCGAGCAGGGCCGCTCCGGCCGTGATGAACATGACCCGCATGGCCAGCGCGAGCACGATGCCCAGGGACAGCGCCTTCTGCTGGTGCTGGGCGGGCACCTTGAACGTGGTCATGATGATCAGGAACACGAAGAGGTTGTCGACCGACAGGCTCTTCTCGACCAGGTACCCGGCGAAGTACTGCGCGCCGTAGCTGGGGCCGGCCCAGAACGCGAGCACCGCCCCGAACGCGAGCGCGACCGCGATATAGAACGCGGACCAGCGGGCGGCCTCGCCGAACCCGATCCGGTGTGGCCGGACCGCCCCCAGGACCAGATCGAGCGCGAGCAGGATGACGATGAGCCCGATCGTGAGGCCCCAGGCCAGCGGGGACACCTGCAGGTGTGTCATGAACCCAGGAAACCGGGCCGGCACGCAGACCCGGTGCCGGCCGTGTGGAAGCCTCATGAAGACGCGCCGAACCGGCCCACCGGCTGGGCCGTGCGCAAGCCCGTCGCCGGGACCACCGTAATGTGCCATTAGCCGCACTTCGCAGGAGAGCTGATCGCCCGATGACCACGGACAAGCAAGCGCCGACCCGGCCCGTGCCGCCCTACGATCCCGAACTGGCCGCAGCCCTCGCGACCTGGCCCGAGCCCCCGGTCAGCATCACCCAGGACCTGATCCCCATGCGCCGGGCCCAGCCCCCGATCCCGCCCGAGGAGATCATCGGGGACCGCCCCGTGGTGTGGGCCGACCGGACCATCCCCGGGCCGGACGGCGCGCCCGACCTGGTGGCCACGATCCTCCAGCGCCCGGACCGCAAGCCCGGCGGTCCCGCGGTGTACTACATCCACGGCGGCGGCATGATCTTCCCGGATCGGTGGACCGGTATCCCGAAGGTGCTGGACTGGATCACCGACCTGGACGCCGTGATGGTCAGCGTGGAGTACCGGGTGGCCCCCGAGCACCCGTACCCGGCCCCGCTCGACGACTGCTACGCCGGCCTGCTCTGGACCGCCGCCCAGGCCACCGAGCTCGGCTACGACCCGGCCCGGCTGGCCATCGCCGGGGCCAGCGCAGGCGGCGGCCTGACCGCCGGGGTGACGCTGCGGGCCCGCGATGAGCACGGCCCGGCCCTGGCCGCCCAGGTGCTCATCTATCCCATGCTCGATGACCGCAACGAGACCGTCTCCAGCTACCAGTTCGATGGCTTCGGCCCCTGGGACCGGACCAGCAACGACACCGGCTGGGACGCCTACCTGGGCGACCGCCGCCGCACGGCCGACGTCCCGGTCTACGCCGCCCCGGCCCGGGCCACCGACCTGTCCGGGCTGCCGCCCACGTTCATCGACGTGGGCAGCGCCGAGGTGTTCCGGGACGAGGACGTGGCCTACGCCAGCCAGATCTGGGCCGACGGCGGCGTCTGCGAGCTGCACGTCTGGCCGGGCGGCTTCCATGGTTTCGACCTGAGCGCACCGGACACCGCGCTGGCCCGGGCCATGATCGAGACCCGGAACGCCTGGCTCCGCCGCAGCCTGTCCGTGCCGCCGGCGTCCCCCAGCCCGCGATGAATGGCCCGCGATGACTGGCCCGCCCGACCCGCAGGTGACCGACTTCGCGGTGGCGTTCCGCCGGTTCCTGGACTGGGTGCAGTCGTCCGCCGGGGACGGCCCCGGCAACGAGGTCACCCAGCTGGTCCGCGACCAGCTGGGAGCCGACGGCGGCCACCACTCGGTGGTGGCACGGGAGCTGCCCCGGTTCGAGCACGTCAACCTGCAGACCGCGATCAACGCCTGGTCCGCCGCGGCCGGCCGGGCGGTCGAGGTGCGGGGGATCGCGCTGCCGCCGCACTACGGCGGACTGTCACTGCAGCAACTGGTGGCGGGGGAGGGGATGCCGCCGCTGCAGCTGACCGCACCCGCGCTGGCTGACCTGCCCAACGGCCCCGGATCCACGCTGGCCTGCCTGCGGCTGGCCTTGCTGCTGGTCACCGATTCCCGCGGCCGCTACGTGGTCATGATTCAGGGTCCGGGTGAGCATCAGTCCGGACTGACGGTCGAGGTGGCGGGCCTGCCGCTCGGCCAGGCCCAGGACCTGCTAGCCGAGCTGGACCGGCTCCGGTCTGAGCTCAACGTCTACCGCGGTCACCTGCTCGAGGTGACGCTGGGGCAGATGGGCGGGGTCAGCCTGACCTTCGCCAGCCCGCAGCGGCTGGTCCGGGACGACGTGGTGCTGCCCGATGCCGTGCTGACCCGGATCGAGCGGCACGCGCTCGGGGTCGCGGCCCACCGGGCGGCGCTGCTGGCCGCCGGGCAGCACCTCAAGCGCGGCCTGCTGCTGTACGGGCCGCCCGGCACCGGCAAGACCCACACCACCCGGTACCTGCTGGGCCAGATGACTGGCTACACCCGCCTGGTGCTGACCGGCCGGGCCCTGGTCGCGGTGGGGGCGATCACCGAGCTGGCCCGCGCCCTGCTGCCCGCGGTCGTGGTCCTGGAAGACGTCGACCTGGTGGCCGAGGAACGGTCCCGCGGGCCGGCCTCGAGCCCGGTGCTGTTCGACCTGCTTGACGCCATGGATGGCGCGGCCCCGGACGCGGACCTGCTGTTCCTGCTCACCACCAACCGGGCCGACCTGCTGGAGCCCGCGCTGGCGGCCCGCCCCGGCCGGGTCGATGTCGCGGTGGAGATCAGCCTGCCCGACGCCCCGGCCCGCGAGCGCCTGCTCACCCTCTACGGCCGTGGCGTCCCGCTCACCCTGACCGCCGACGACGTGGCCGCCGCGGTAGAGCGCACCGACGGCACCACCGCATCCTTCCTCAAGGAACTGATCCGGCGCAGCGTCCTCGAGGCCCTGCACGAGGACCCCGGGCTGCACGCGGTGACCGGCGCGCACCTGAGCCGGGCCCTGGACGACCTGCTCGACGCGGCCCAGGGCGTTACCCGCACCCTGCTCGGCGTCGGCGTCGACCCGGCCGACCTGCCCGTCGGCGGGGCCCTGGGAGGCCCGGGGTTCCGCCCGGCCCGCGCCGTCAGGTTCGGCTACCGCCCCTTCCCGGGCTGACCGGGCCGCCCGCCCCGGCTGACCGAGCCCGCGGTGGCCACCCGAGCCGGGCCCGGGTCAGGCGAAGACGATGGTGTGCTTGCCGTGGCGCAGGACGCGGTCCTCGCTGTGCCAGCGGACGGCGCGGGCCAGCACGGTGCGCTCGACGTCGGCCCCGCGGCGCTGCAGGTCGGCCACGGAGTCGGCGTGGGTGGCCCGGACCACGTCCTGCTCGATGATCGGGCCATCGTCGAGATCCTCGGTGACGTAGTGGGCGGTGGCCCCGATCAGCTTCACCCCGCGTTCGCGGGCCCTGGTGTAGGGTCCGGCGCCGATGAACGCGGGCAGGAACGAGTGGTGGATGTTGATGATCGGCACGTTGATCCGGGTGATGAAGTCGCCCGACAGGATCTGCATGTAGCGGGCCAGCACGATGAAGTCCACGTTGCCCTGCAGCAGCCGCAGGTGCTCGGCTTCGGCCGCGGACTTGTCCGGGCCGGCCGACGGCACGTGAAAGAACGGCACCCCGAAGCTGCGCACCTCCCCGGCGGTGTCGGAGTGGTTGGAGATGACCATCGCCACGCTGATCGGCAGCTCACCGCGGCGGTGCCGCCACAGCAGGTCCAGCAGGCAGTGATCATCGCGGGAGGCGAAGATAGCCACCCGCTGCGGCACCGACAGGTCCCGCAGCCGGAACTCCAGCTCGAACCCGGCCGCCAGCGTCTCAGCCAGCTTCTTTTCCACCTCGGGCAGCAGGGCCGGCAGGTGCTCCAGCCCGAACACGGTGCGCTGAAAGAACGCCCCGCCCTTTGGGTCGTCGGAGTACTGGTCCAGGGAGACGATGTTCGCCCCGAACCCGGCCAGTACCGCCGTCACCGCGGCCACGATCCCCGGCCGGTCCTTACCCTGCACGATCAGCGACGCCTGGTTCTGCGCCCCGGTCACATCAGCCTCCCCCGGACCTGTAAAGGTGCAGCTTAACCTCGCCGCCGGTGCGGCTCGCGCCAACGTCCCCGCGGCGCGGTGATCGCCCGGAGCTACGATCGAGCCGATGCGACACAACTCCTGCACGGTGATCGTGCTGGCCAGCCCGGCACCGGCCGAGGTGCTCGGCACCGTGGGCCGGTCGATGAACGTGACGTTGATCCGCCCGGCCGAGCCGGACGGATCCGGCGGTTCCAGCGGGGCGGCCGACGCGCTCCGCCGGGCCGTCGGCGCCCCCTCGGCCTACGCGCTGGTCACGGCCGACCCGCTGGCCGCGGTGGCCGACGGCTGGCGGGGCATGTGGGACCTGGCCCAGCCGCAGGGCCCCGGCCGCTTCGAACAGGAGGCGTCGGCCGCCCTGGCCGCCTGGCGGGCCGGCCGGTTCGAGCTGCCCGACTACTACCTGGTCACCGCCCGCACCACCGCGGGCACTTCCGCGGCCGGTGCCCCGGGCGGTACCGCGGACCCGGCCCCAGCCGACCCGTCCGGCCAGCTGGAGCAGGATTTCTACCTGGGCCCGCTGCGGGCCGCCCGCCCGCACCGCGTGGCCTTCGTGCCCGCGGCCGAGCCCGCGGAGCAGGCCGCCGGCGTCCTGCAGGCTCTCGGCTCGCTGCGCCACGGCCCGTGGTGGCCCGGGCTGGACGAGCTCATCGAGGTGGCCCGGACCTTCTACCCCGGCCGTTTGTCCGAGACCGCCGCTGCCCTCGGCCCGCCCGGCTGACCCGGACCCGCCTGGTCCCGATTCGTTTACTGTTCGCCCCCTGGGGCACCCCGGCGATGTCTCCGGGAGGAACCCATGACCACTTCGGCCGCGCGCCATCACGCCCGCAGAGCTGGCCGCACGGGCAAGTCAGCGGGCCGCAAGGCCGCGCAAAGCCCGGCCCTGCGCTGGCTGGCGAGAGCCGGGCTGACCGCGCGCGGTGTGCTCTACCTGATCATCGGCTGGATCGCGATCCAGGTCGCCTTTGGTCAATCCAGTCACCAGGCCGACCAGACCGGCGCGCTGCGCCTGCTGGGCCGCAATCCGGCCGGCGAGGTGGCGCTGTGGCTGCTGGTGATCGGTTTCGCTGGGATGTGCCTGTGGCGCGTGACCGAGGCGATCTACGGCGCTTCGGGGTCCGACGGGGACAAGGCCACCGCCCGGCTGGCCGCACTGGGCCGGGCCCTGGTCTACGGCTTCATCACGTTCGGGGTCCTCAAGTACGCCGTAGGCCTGGGCGCGCCGAAGTCCAGCGACCAGCAGTCCGTCGACCTGACCGCGACCGTGATGAGCCACCCCGGGGGCCGGGTGGCAGTGATCATCGTGGGGGTGGCACTGGCCGGGGGTGGGCTGGCCCTGGCCTACTCAGCCGCACGGTCACGGTTCCTGAAAAAGCTGAACACCGGCGAGATGAGCCCCCGCACCCGGACGGTCGTGACCTGGCTGGGCCGGCTGGGCGGGGTGGCCCGCGGCGCGATATTCGTCGTCGCCGGGATCTTCCTCATCCTCGCCGCCGCCGAGGCCAAGCCCCACCAGGCCAAGGGACTCGACACGGCACTGCGGGCCTTGACTCGTACCCCCCTCGGCCCGTGGCTGCTGCTGGTGGTCGCCATCGGTCTGATCATGTTTGGCGCCTTTTCCTGTTGCGAGGCCCGCTGGCGCCGCGTCCAGCCCCAGGATGCCGCTGCGGGCTCTTCCGCTCCGGGCTCTTCCGCTCCGGGCCCTTCCCCTGCGCGCGAAGTTAGGTTAGCCTAACCATAGCTTCGCGGCCCGGGAGGGCCAGACTGAGAGGACTGGGCCACCGACGTGTTCGCCTGCATCTGCTGCGCCGTGACCATAGACGAAGTGCACGCGGCGATCGATGAAGGGGCCCACACGGTGGACGCCGTCTCGGACGCCACCTGCGCCGGTACCGGCTGCGGCACCTGCCATGACCGTCTCGAAGGACTGATCGAGGGCCGTGTAGGCTGCCCGCTCGCCGCCCTCCGCGTCGCCTGACCCGGGTCGCGGCCGTGTGTCATTGCCCACCACGGACTTGGTCTGTTCACTAGGCTGGGCGGATGCGCGGCGACAAGCGGGTCCTGGAATTCCTGAACGAGCAGCTCAGCGCCGAACTCACGGCCATCAATCAATATTTCCTGCACGCCAAGATGCAGGAGAACTTCGGCTGGCTGAAGCTGGCCCGGCACACCCGGGCGGAGTCGATCGATGAGATGCGGCATGCCGAGATACTCACCGATCGCATCCTGTTTCTGGACGGGCTGCCCAACTACCAGCGGCTGTTCCCGCTCCGTATCGGCCAGACGATCACCCAGATGATCGAGTCGGACATGGCCGTGGAGGTCGAGGCGGTCGACCGCCTGCGCCGCGGCGCCGAGTACATGCGCAGCGTCTCCGACATCACCAGCGCCAAGCTTTTCGAGGCCATCCTGGCCGACGAAGAGGGGCACATCGACTACCTGGAGACCCAGCTCCGCCTGGTCGAGACCCTGGGCGAGCAGCTGTACCTGGCCCAGCTGGTCGAGCAGCCCAGCGACTAACCAGCCGAGCGACTAACCAGCCCAGCGACTAACCAGCCGAGCGACTGACCAGTTCAGCGACTGACCGGGCCACCTACTGGCCAGGCCGCTCAGTCCCGGCGTTCGCCGATGGGCTCGCGGTCGGCCAGAAAGGCGATGACCGCGATCTCGAACTGCGGGGAGCTGGCCACGGTCAAGTGATCGCCCGGCAGCATCACGTACCGGCCCCGCTGCAGGGTGCTGGCCAGGGCCGGGGCGGTCTCGTTATGGCCGTCGTCGGCGCCGGTCAGCACCAGCGTCGGCACCGTGACCGCGGCCAGCGCCTCCCGGGGCGTGTCCACGAACGTGTCCAGCACCCGGACCAGCGCGGCCGGGTCGCCGCCACTGGCCGTGATGAAGTCCTCCATAGCCTGTTCCGGCGAGCCCGGCGGGAACGTCCCGAAGTTGCCCAGGATGTGCCGGAGCCGGCCGCCACGGCCCTCGGTGTGCAGGATCGCCTCCAGCCCCTGCCCGGCCACGATCGCCCGGCGCGGGGTCGCACCCCGGGCCAGCATCCGGGCCACCGTCCGCCCGCCGAGCGAGTACCCGGCCAGGTCGTAATCGGTCACCCCGAGCTGCTCGATCAGCGCGAGACCGTCGTCGGCCAGCACATCCGGCGGGTAGGCCGCGGCGTCGTGCGGCTTGGCGCTGTCTCCGTGACCTCGCATGTCCGGCAGCACGACGCGGTAGCCGAGGCCGGCGAGCCGCTCCGCCAGCCCGGAATCCACCCAGGAGGACTTGGCCGTCCCAGTGAACCCGTGCATCAGGACCAGCGTCCGGCCCGCCCCTGCCTCCCGGTAGGCCAGCTCCAGCCCGTCCCGCCCCTGGAAGCGCTGCACCACACTGTCCGCCACACGGGAACCTTACGCGGTCCGCCCGGCCGGCCGAACGCCCGAGCGGCGACGCGACCGGATTAACCTGAGGTGCCCGTGGCGCCGTTCCGTCTCGCGGATGTGACCGTCCAGCGCCGCCGGGTCCTTGGCGCTGCAGTAGCTGTTGTCCGGGGCGTCCGGGTACACCGGGAACGCCACGAACTCCCGGCTGTAAGAGCCGTACATGACCACCCAGTCCGGGTTGTCATGCTCGAGCCGCTCGGCCACCTGAGCCGCGTGGCCCCTGTCCAGCACATTTCCTGTCACCACGTGCACCTCCTGACCAACCAGGTCAACCTGGCCTCTCCTATCTCTAGTGATCAGCGTCCAAACATTCCGCGACGTCACGCCCCGGTCAAATCGGCGCGCGCGGCGTACGATGAAAACCACGCAGAATACGGGCCCGGCCGCCGGAGGCTGCGATGCGAAAACGCCGCGTGGTGTGGAGTTCGTCCACGGACCCAGCCCTGTTCGGCCTGCCTGCTCGCCGCCCCGGGCATCTGCGCCAGGCCATCTGGACCGGTGTGCTCCTGGCCGTTCTGGGCCTGACGCGGCTGGCCGGGAACCTCCGCTGGCGATCCGCCGTGATCGGCGTGGGACTCGTCAGCACCGCCCTCATCCTGCGCAACGTCCCCGGCGACGTCATGCTCCTCCCCGGCTTGCTGTTCCTCCTGTACTCGCCGTTGCTGCCCGGTGAGTCCCGCGAGAGCCGCCTCCGCCAGGCCCGCCTACGCCGCGAGCTGGCCGCCTACTCCACCGCGTCCGATCGCCTGGATCTGGAGTTGATCCTCGAGCGCTACCCCGACAGCGCCACCGGCGAGCTACGCGCCATCCTGGCCAGCCAGCCCCCCGCTCACGCCCGCCCCACCATCCCCGGCATGCGCACGCCCTGACTACCCCCCCCACCCCCCCCCTCGTTCCCGTCCCCGCCCACCCCGGGCCCACCCCCTCCCGCCCGTCCCCGCTACGGCTCGGGCCGCAGCCGGGACGATCGAGATCGTTGTTGTCGACGACGATGCTGGCCCGGCGGCGCGGATCGACCTCGGCCAGGTAGCGATGCCGGCTGCGTGATAGCGCCGGGTGAATGCTCGGTGGCGGCGTCGCGCCCGCCCAACGCCGCGGCATCGCGGGCCACGCCGCGGGCCAGCGCGACCTCGAAGGCGACATCGAGATCGATCACCTCGTCCCAGTGGTCGCGCAGCTCCGCCCGCTGCAGGAAGCTCCCGTCTACCACCAGGACCATTTCCGGCGCGGCCTCGGCCCAGCTGTCGGCCGGCTCGTCGGTGGCCAGGTCGATGATCCGGTCCCGGTAGCGCCGGTCCCCCCGGGTCCGAGCGCTGGAGGAGCTCACGGCGGCCCGGTCCAGGTCGTAGGCGTCCTCGTAGTAGCCGTCCGCGGACAGGCGCCCCTGCCGGTGCCGGTGGGCGCGCCGGTGGTGGTAACCGTCCATCGACACCCGGGCGACCGGCCGCCCCCGCGCGCTCACCGCCTCGGCGATCTCGCTGGCGAAGGTCGTCTTGCCGGACGAGGTGATCCCGTCGACCGCCACCCGGAGCGTGTCCCGCGCCCAGGCACAGAGGATCCCCGCCACCTGCGCGATCACCGCCGCGCGACCCCGACGGCACCGTCAGTTCCCATGGCGACCGACGATAGCGGCACCCGCCGACGTTCTCAGTCCGCAAAACGGCCCTGACTAAGCCGTAAAACCGATCCGACTTAGCCATAAAACCGCCCTCATCCAGCCATAACTGGCTATTGTCGAACACCGTGCGGCTCAGAAGGACGGCCACGGCGCTGGCCCTTACCGTGGTCTCGGCATTCGCGGTGACCGCATGCGCCGCCTCGGGCTCATCGGCCCCACCGGCCACCGGTTCTGGGCGAACCACCGCGGCCAGCCCGACCCCGTCGTCCGGCCACCCGTCCGAGGATGCAGTGGCCTTGGATCCACAGAACGTCGGCGCCGCGCACCTCGCTCACGTGCCGAGGACGACCGCCTCGGCGGCGGTGCCCGGCCCCACGTCGCCGTCGTCCGTCAGCTACGGGACCGGGATCGCCGCGGTCCCGGCGGCCGGCCAGGCGGTCAGCACGGCCCATCCCGATCACGTCATCGGTGACGGAAGTCCGGCCGGGTGCACGTCCTCGGCCGTGGTGGCCGCCGTCGCGGCGGGCGGGGTGATCACGTTCTCCTGCGGCCCCAAACCGATGACCATTGTCATGACGGCCACGGCCAAGGTCCGCAACACGAGTGCCGAAGTGGTCCTCGACGGCGGAGGCAAGGTCACCCTGAGCGGCGCCGGTGCCCGGCGCATCCTGTACCAGGACACCTGCGACCCGGCCCAGACCTGGTCCACCTCCCACTGCCAGGACCAGGTCACTCCGCATTTGGTCGTGCAGAACCTGACCTTGGCCAACGGCAACTCCACCGGCCAGACCTACGATGGCGGCGGCGGGGGCGCAATCTTCGACCGGGGCGGCCAGCTCACGGTGATCAACTCCAAGTTCACCGGCAACCGCTGTGACTCCTCCGGCCCCGATCTCGGCGGGGCCGCGATCCGGGCCCTGAGCCAGTACCAGAACCAGCCGGTATACGTGGTGAGCAGCACCTTCACCGGCGGGGTGTGCTCCAACGGCGGGGCGCTGAGCAGCATCGGCGTCTCCTGGACCGTGCTCAACGACATCATGACCGGCAACCAGGCCATCGGCGACGGGGCGAACCCGGCCAAGTCCGGCACCCCCGGCGGCGGCAGCGGCGGCGCGATCTACAACGACGGCGACACCTACACCCTCACCATCGACGGCTCCGTCATCTCCGGCAACAGCGCCCGCGAAGGCGGCGGCGCGGTGTTCTACGTCAGCAACGACCGCACCGGCACCCTGCAGATCGCGGCGTCCCGGCTGACCAGCAACCCGAACGCCGGGTTCCAGACTGCTGGCTTCCCCGGCATCTTCTTCCTCGGCCGCGGCCAGCCGTCCCTGACCTCAACCACCGACTCCTGACCAGCTCGACGCCGTGGCGCTGGCCCCGCCCGTGCCTCCGATCCCAACCGGTCAGGCCGCCGCGAGCCGGTCGAGAGCCTTGTCGATTTGCGGGTCGACGATCTGGCGCTCGGGATGCGCGTCGTACCAGTCCACGATCTCCTGGGCGCCCCGCCAGAATGGGATCGTCGCGGCCCAGCCGGGGACGAGCTGCCTGATCTTGGCGTTGTCGAAGACCAGTGAGTAGGACTTGTCACCGATGATCGGCCCCTCCCACGCCGGGATTTCTCGCACCACCTGCGCCGAGGCCACGTGCACGATATCGGCCACCGCGCCGGCCGCGCGGGCTAGGCAATGGGCGATCGCGTCCCAGGTCATGGCCTCATCCGAGGTGATGTGCACGCTGTCGCCCACGGTCTGGGGGTTGCCAAGGAGGCCCACGAAGGCACGCGCGAAGTCCTGCTGGTGCGTCAGCGTCCACATCGACGTTCCGTCGCCGTGGATCACGGTCTTGCGGCCGCGCCGCATCCGGTCGATGACCGTCCAGCCGCCATCGAGAGGGATCAAGGTCGGGTCATAGGTGTGTGACGGCCGGACGATCGTCACCGGGAAGCCCGCAGTCCGGTAGGCCTCGCCGAAGGCCAATTCGCTCGCGATCTTGTTCTGGGCGTAGGGCGAGAACGGATTGCACAGGGGTGTCGATTCGGTGATCGGGATGCGCTTGACCGGCTTCTGATCGCCGGCCGCGGTACTGATGAACACGTACTGGCCGGTCCGGCCGGAAAACAGGTCGATGTCGTGCGCGGCTCGCTCAGCGGTGAACACCTGGAAATTGACCACTACGTCGAACTCCCGCGAGCCAATGGCCGCGCCCATGGCGTCCGCGTCGCCCGCATCGGCGATCAGTGACTTCGTGCCGTCGATGGGCGGCCGGGTGGTGCTCCGGCCGCGATTGAGCAACGTCACGTCGATTCCCCGCTCCACGGCCAGTCGGCTGCAGGCCGAGCTGATGACGCCGTTTCCCCCGATGAACAACGCGCTCAAATGCGTCACGTGTGATCCTTCTGCTCGGATTACTCGGATGGTGTGGTCGTTCAGTCTTTGATCGCACCGGAGGTCAGCCCGGCGGCCACGTAGCGTTGCGCCACGACCAGCAGCGCGGCGGCCGGGATCGAAGCGACGACCGCGGTGGCCATGATCGCGTTCCAGTCCTGCAGGTTGCTGCCGATGTACTGGTAGATGCCGAGGGTGATCGGCTGGGCCGAGCCTTCACCATCGACGGTCGAGGCGAACACAAAGTCGGACCATGACCACAGGAATGCGAACAGGGACACCGTCACGATCGCGTTCCGGCTGATCGGCAGCACGATCGATCTGAATGTGCGGAAGGTGCCGGCCCCGTCGATCTTGGACGCCTGCATGAGCTCGTCCGGGATTCCCGACATGAACGCCGCGAAGATCAGGACGCCGAACGGCACCGAGATCGTGGCGTCCGCTACCACCAGCCCGGGCACGGTGTTGAGCACACCGAGGTCAGGAAGATGGCGTAGAAACCCATCGCGATGATGATGGCGGGCACCATCTGCGCCACCAGCAGCACAAAGGTCAGCACCGATCCGCCCCGGGGCTGGAGCTTGGCCAGCGAGTAACCCGCTGGGGCCGAGATCACGACAGTCAGAATGACCGTTGCGATCGCTACCCCCAGGCTTGTGCCGAGGAACGGCAGCTGGTTGTGCAGGACGGTGCGTAGCCCTCGAACAAGGCCGGCACCGGGAACAGGTTCGGCGGGTTCTTCCGCAGGTCCGCCGTGGGGGTCAGGGACACGTTGATCATCCAGTACAGCGGGAACAGCATCAGGACGATCAGCACGATGCCGATGACAGTCTTTAGCCGCCCGCGCCGCGCTCTCATTGCGCCCTCAACCCGCGCTGGGTGCGGATGTAAATCAGCCCGAAGACCAGCGCGATTACGATGAGCACGTTGCCGACGGCGGCGCCCGTGCTGAATTGCGGCAGCGCCGTGCCGAACCCGAGCTGGTAGGACCAGGTGGCCAGCGTGGTCGAGGCGTCCGCCGGACCACCCCTGGTCATGATCCAGACGACGTCGATCACCTTGAGCGTATAGATGAAACCCAGCAGCAGGGTGATGGCTGAAACCTGCCTGAGCAGGGGAAAGGTCACGCTCCAGAACGTTCGCCAGCCACTTGCGCCGTCCAGCGCGGCTGCCTCGTGGAGTTCGAGCGGAATGTTCTGCAGCCCGCTGTACAAGATGACCAGGTTGAAGGGCACCCCGAGCCAGACATTGGCGATCGTCACCGAGGCCAGCGCCCAGCCGGGCGAGGTCAGCCAGTGGACCGGCGCGAGTCCGATGGCCGACAAGCGGCGTTGATCACTCCGGAGCTGCTGTCCATCATCCACGCCCATACCGACGCCGACACGATGAGCGGGAGCAGCCACGGCAGCAGGAACAGGGCCCGGATCACGCCCGACAGCGGGAAGTGGTAGTAGAAGAACATAGCCAGGGCGAGCCCGATCCCGAACTGGAAAAGGATCGAGACCAGCGTGAACACCGCGGTGTGTTCCAGCGCCAGCACAAACGTGCCGTTGTGGAAGACGGAAGCGTAGTTGGCGAATCCTACGAACGGGGCGCTCCCCTGGACGAAGTTGGCGACCGTGTAGTTCCGGATGCTCAGCTCGATGTTCCGCGCCATCGGGAAGGCGTAGAACGCGATCAGGAAGATGACCACCGGCGTCAGAAAGCCCCACGCTGCCAGCTGATCCAGCCGGGGCCGTCGCCTCCGGGCCCGCCCGCTTCTGGCCGCAGCCAGTTCCGCAGGCCCGGAGGGCGCCCCGATCATCTGCGTTCGGCTCATTTGGTCGCCGAGGCCGCCTGCTGCTGGGCGTTCTTCAGCGCCGCCGAAGGTGACGAGGAACCGCTCAGCGCCGCCTGGTATGCCGTCCACATCGGCTGCGAGATCTTCGGGTACTTGGTACCCAGGTTGTCGCCGGTACGGCTCTTGGCGTCATTGACCGCGGTGACCCAGATCTTCAGCAGCGGGTTCTTCTGCACCTGGATCTGCTGGGCGGCCAAGGTTGGGGCGATGTAGCTCAGCGCGGTGTCGGTCCGGACCAGGTTCGAGGTGTCGGTCAGGCACCCGGCGATCTTCTTCGACACTGCGTAGCGCGACGTGTCCTTCTGCACCGGCAGAGTCAGGAACTCGCCTCCGGTCGGCGCGGGCGCGACGCCCCCATTCAGGCCGGGGATCGACATGATGCCGTAGTCGAGCCCTGAACTCGCTGCCGCGTTCTGGTACGAGGTGTTGTTCTCGGTGAACCCGTAGTTACCGGTGGCGAAGTTCTGCCAGGCCACGGTCTGGGTGTCGTTGAGCACCGAGTTCGGGGCGTAGCCGTCCTTGACCCAGTTGGTCAGCAGGCTCAGGGCCGCGACACCGCCGGAGCAGTCGAGGTTGAGCAGGTTGGCTTTAGCGCCCCAGAACCACGGAAGGAAGGTGAAGGATCCCTCTTCCGTGCCCACGGCCGATTACGTGATCCCCGTCTTGCCCGACGCCTTGACCTTGGCCAGAGCGCTAGTCAGGGTCGCCCAGTTGGTGATCGACGCGGGATTGACGCCCGCGTGGCTCAGCACGGTCTTGTTGTAGAACAGCGCCAGGGTGTTGGCCCCGATCGGCACCCCGTAGGTCTTGCCGTTGACCACGCCCGCGCTGAGCTGGTTCGACTGGTCCTTCGACGTATCGATGCCGATGGTCGCGGTCGTCGTGAGCATGCTTGAGCTGGCCAGCGTGGAGACCTCAGGGTTGTCGATCAGCAGCAGGTCTGGTGCGTTCTTCTGCTGCCCGGCCAGCAGAGCCTGGTTGGTGAGATTAGCCGTGTTGAAGGCGGATCGCTTCAGCGTGACGCCGGCCTGTTCCCGCACTGGGTGACCAACTTCACCCAGTCAGACGAGGCGTTGTACTGCGTGTACGGATCCCACAGCGTGTAGACCTTGGATCCGGAGGCGCTGGTGGCGGAGGCAGTGCCCCCGTGGGAGCAGCCAGCCAACCCGGCTCCGGCCAGGCCTACCGTGAGGAGCACAGCAAGGCCGCGTGAATACTTCGTTGTGAACACCGGAGCACACCCTCTCTGGAATGCGACTTGCGAGACGGACCGAAAGTACCGAAACCAGTTTCGGTTTCGTACACTACGACTACCGCTCGAATTCGGTCAAGAGAGTGACCTGTGGTTCAGGGACAGTCCCGGGCCATAGGGGAGGGGCGCCCGCGTACGGGGGAGAGGGAGCTTGACTGCTGGTAAGGGAAGGAAATCGGCCGACACCGTGACCTTGAGCGATGTCGCCAGCCGCGCCGGGGTGTCCCTGGCCACGGCGTCCAAGGCCCTCAACAACCGGAGCCAGGTACGGGCCGAGACCCGCAGAAAGTACTTCGCGCTGCCGCCGAGCTGTCCTTCACACCCAACCCGTTCGCGCAGGCCCTCAACTCCGCCCGGACCGGCACCATCGGCATGCTGACTAACAACCTCGACAGCCGATTCGTGCTGCCGATCGTGATGGGCGCCGAAGACGCCTTCGGCGCGGGTAAGACTTCAGTAATTCTCTGTGACGCCCGAGGCGACACCATCAGAGAGCAGCATCACATCAACATGCTCCTGGCCAAGCGCGTGGACGGCATCGCCGTGCTCGGGCCGACCACCAACCCACGGCCGCCCATCGCGCAAGAATGCCCGGTTCCCATCGTTTATGCGTACGAGCCGTCGTCCGACCCGGGGGACGCCTCGTTCACTCCGGACAACTATGACTCCGGCCGCATCGCGGCTGATCACCTGATGTCACGTGGGCGCCGACACATCGCTCTGGTCAATGGCGATCCGAGCTTCGCCGCAGCTCAGGAGCGTTCGCAGGGCGCGCGCGACGCGCTGGCCTAGGCCGGCCTCGAGCTGGTAGGTGGCGATCACCTGTTCGGCCAGTGGAGCGAGAGCTGGGGCCGTCAGTGCACCGAGATGCTGCTCGACTCCGGTCAGCCGCTCGATGCCATCATCGCCGGCAACGACCTGGTCGCCCGCGGGGTTCTGGACCAGCTCCGGGAGTCCGGCCGCCGCGTCCCTGCCGACGTCGCCGTGGTGGGCTTCGACAACTGGGACGTAATGGCCATGTACTCCCGGCCGCCGCTGAGCTCAGTTGATATGAACCTGGGCGAACTCGGCCGCACGGTGGCCCAAGAGCTATCCAACGCGATCGCCGGATCTCTCCAGCCGGGCGTGCGCCTGCTCCCCGTCCACATGGTCCCGCGCAATCCACGGCTAGCATCAAGGCTCCCACTGAAAGCGCTTTCTGTCTTTCAGGCCTGCGAACCTTAATTTCCAGTCGCCTGAGCGAGGGACCGTCAGGGTTCTGGGCGTCCCGCCAGGCGATCCAGTCGCGGAGCCGGGACAGGTCGTAGTCGGGGCCGCCGGACTCGGTCGTGAACAGCGAGACGCCGAGCGCGCGCAGCGCCGGGCCGACCTCGTCCGGATGCTGGTTCGTCCCCACCGAGATCTCGATCTCGGCCGGGTCCCGGCCGACGTCGGCGCAATGCTGGCGCAGGATGCCGCTCTTGCGCTCGATCACCGCGGGGTCGCCGAAGGTGTGCCAGATGTCGGCGTGCTGGGCGACGAGCCGCAGCGTCTTCTTCTCGCCACCGCCGCCGATGAGCACCGGGATCTTACGGGTGGGCGGCGGGTTGAGCCGGCCCAGCCGGGCCTCGATCCGCGGCAGCGCCCCGGCCAGGTCGTCCAGGCGGCCACCTGCGGTGCCGAACTCGTAGCCGTACTCGGTGTAGTCCTTCTCGAACCAGCCCGAACCGATGGCGAGGATCAGCCGGCCGTCGCTGATGTGGTCGACGGTGCGGGCCATGTCGGCCAGCAGCTCAGGGTTGCGGTAGCTGTTGCACGAGACCAGCGCGCCGATTTCGGCCCGTGAGGTCGACTCAGCCCAGGCTCCGAGCATGGTCCAGCACTCGAAGTTCTTGCCGACCGGATCGCCGGTCAGCGGGAAGAAGTGATCCCAGTTGAAGATGATGTCGGCCCCGAGATCCTCCGCTTCCGCGGCGGCGGCACGGATCCGCTTGTAGTCGGCGTGCTGGGGCTGGAGCTGGACGCCGATGCGAATCGGCCTGCTACCCGAAGCTGTCACGCTGCCTGAGCCTAGGGCACGCGGCCCAGGCGTCACGCGCCGCCCGCCCGTCACAAACCCGCCCTCCCCGGCCCACTCCACTCCGCCCGGGTTTGCGGCAATTGCGCCGATCCGGGTTGCGTGGCGATGGCCCGGGTAGCCGCGGCCCCGCATTGAACAGTCGACACGACGATGAGGGGAAGGTGTGGAATGTCTCAGTATTCAGGGCCCTACGCCCCGCGAACCGGAGAACCGGCGGCCGAGCCGTCCACCACCGATGTCGCCCGCGACGAGGCGGCAGGCGTCGGCCAGCATGCCCGCGAAGCGGGTGGCCAGGTCGCGCAGACCGCGACCGACCAGGCTCGGCAGGTCGCCGCGGAGACCGGCCAGCAGGCGCGTGATCTGTTGGTCGAAGCCCAGGGACAGGTCCGTGACCAGGCGTCCGTTCAGCAGCAGAAGGCAGCGCAGCAGCTTCATTCTGTCGCTGATGAGCTCGGTCAGATGGCGGCCAACGGCGGTCAGTCCGGCGTAGCCACCGAGTTCGCCCGCCAGGCGGCCGACCGAGCGCACAGCGCGGCGTCCTGGCTTGAGCAGCGCGAGCCCGCCGATCTGCTGGCCGAGGTGCGTAACTTCGCCCGCCGCCGTCCCGGCGCGTTCTTGATTGGTGCGGCTGTGGCCGGGCTGGCCGCCGGGCGCCTGACCCGCGGCCTGAAGGACCAGGGTAATGGCCAGCAGGGCAGCGGGCCGGACAGCGGCCGCGGTACTGCCCCCGCACTTCCCGCGGCGAGCACAGTGGATCCGGCCGAAGGGCCCGGCACGTTCTACCCGACGGAGACCAGTCCCGCCGCGCCGGCCTACCCGACGGAGACCAGTCCCGTCGCGCCGGCTTACCCGACCGAGACCTATCCCGCCGCTCCGGGTTACCCGGCCGGCACCGAGCCGATCGAGCCCGCCGCGCCGGCCTATCCCGCGGACCCGATTTATCAGTCCAGCCCGGTGACCCCGCCCGAGGGGCTCTACCCGCCCCAGCCGACCGACCTGCCTGAGTCGGCCTACCCAGCCGAGCCTGGCGCGGCGCCCCGCTTCGACGGGCCGAGGCAACCATGACCCAGCCGCCACCGGAATTTAATAGCGTCCCCGGTGCGACTGCCTCGTACGCCGGCGAGACCTCATACGCCAGCACCACCCCGGACGTCAGCGACGCCTCCGTCGGTGAGCTGGTTGGCCACGTGGCGCAGGACCTGTCGACGCTGATGCGGCAAGAGCTCGAACTGGCCAAGGCTGAGGTCAAGCAGGAGATCACCAAGACCGGCAAGGCCGCGGGGATGCTCGGCGCGGCCGGCTTCGCCGGCTACATGGTGCTGCTGTTCGCCTCCATTGCTCTGTGGTGGGGCCTGGCCAACGTTATGGACCAGGGCTGGGCTGCGCTGATCGTCACCGCTATCTGGGCGGTCATCGGTGCCGTGACGTTCGTCCTCGGGCGCCGCCAGCTCAAAGAGGTGAACCCGAAACCCGAGCAGACCGTCGAGACGGTCAAGGAACTGCCAGACACGCTCAAGGGAGCGAGGACCTGAGATGACCAGTGACCCGGATCAGATCCGCGGCAACATCGAACAGACTCAGCAGAACCTGAGTGCCAATGTGGACGCGCTGACCGAGAAGGTCAGCCCGCCGAAGATCGTGGGACGACGGGTCCAGCAGACCCGCTCGGCGATGACCAACGTCAAGGACAGGATCATGGGCGGTACCGCGGAACACACCTCCAACCTGGGCGGGACGGTGAGTTCTTCGGCTTCGTCGGCCAAGGACACCGCGGCGTCCACGGCTTCGTCGGCGGCCGATGCGGTCGGCTCCGCTCCGGACCTGGCTCGCCAGCGCACCCGCGGCAACCCGCTCGCGGCCGGCCTGATCGCGTTCGGGGCAGGCTGGCTCGTGGCCTCGCTGCTGCCCGCCACCGAACCCGAGCAGCAGGTGGCGTCGCAGGTCAAGGACGTGGCCACGGAACAGGGGCGCCCGGTCGCCCGGCAGCTGAGCCAGGCGGGCCAGGAGGCCGCGCAGGAGCTGCGCGACTCGGCCCAGCAGCGGGCCCAGTCGGTCAAGGAGACGGCGACCGACGCCGCGTCGACGGTCCGCGACGAGGCTCAGTCCCAGGCCTCCGACGTGACCGACCACGCCCAGGACGCACGTGGCCGGGTCGCCGATCAGGCAGGCTCGGGCGGCAGCTGACCGTACCGGCGGCCCGGCTGTCCAGCCGGGCCGCCGTCGCGTCAGCGGCCGGCCAGGAGCTCCACCACGGGCGCGAACGGCTCGATGAACGTGGCGTTCACGCTGAAGTAGGAGATGCCCAGGGTTTCGCGACGGCGCTGCAGCTCCTCGGCCATCTGCGCCGGGCTGCCGCGCAGGATCATCAGCGAGTCGCGCGCCACCAGGGTGGCCATGTCGGCGCCGGTGAACCGCACCACCCACGCGGGCGCGTCATCCCCGACGACGAAGATCGGCGCCGCGAACTCCAGCCCGGCCCCCCGGTCACCGGCCGCCGCGCGAATTCCGGCGACCAGTTTCGCGATCGTGTCGCGGTCGGCCAGCGGGCCCGCGGCCACGGTGACGATGTCGGCCTTGGCCGCGGCCAGCGCCCTGGCCTTCGGTCCCCCCGCGGCCACCAGAACCGGGGTGTGCTCGTCCCCGTCCAGGGCGCGCAGGTCATCGATGGTCTGCTCGACCCGGGCCAGCCGCTGCGCCATCGTCAGCTCCGGCTGCTCGAGCACCTGGACCGCCTCGGTGGCCGCTTCTGGTCGGCCGGTGCCGATGCCGAGCTCGAAGCGGCCGCCGCTCAGCAGCGACAGCGTGTGCGCATCCCAGGCCGCGAGCCGGGGCGCCCGCAGCGGGGTGGCCAGCACCCAGGTCCCGACCCGCAGCGTCGTGGTCGCTCCCGCCGCCACCGCGAGCGAGGGCATCGGGGACGGCAGCTGCAGCCCGTCGGGCATCAGCAGCGATGAGTACCCCAGCTCTTCGGCGCGCCGGGCTAGCGCCAGCCACTGGCGGGCATCTTGCGGGCTCGCCTGCGCGGCGAACCGGAACGGTGTCGTGGTCACGTCGCCCACGCTAGACGCCCGCCGGGCCGCACTACGCCACCCCGACCCCGAGTTCGCGGGCGATCAGCATGCGCTGGACCTCGCTGGTGCCCTCGCCGATTTCCAGGATCTTGGCGTCCCGGTAGAAGCGGCCCACGGGGAACTCGTTCATGAAGCCGTAGCCGCCGAAGATCTGCGTCGCGTCGCGGGCGTTGTCCATGGCCGCGTTGGAGGAGACGAGCTTGGCGATGGCCGCGTCCTTCTTGACCGGCTCGCCCGCGACCAGCTTGGCCGCGGCGTGGTAATAGGCCAGCCGGGCGGTGTGGGCCCGGGCCTCCATGTCGGCCAGCTTGAACTGGATGGCCTGGAACTCCCCGATCGGCCGGCCGAACGCCTGCCGCTCGCCCACGTACCGCAGGCACTCGTCGATGCAGCCCTGGGCCAGCCCGGTGGCCAGCGCGGCGATGGCGATCCGGCCCTCGTCCAGGGTCTGCAGGAACTGGGCGTACCCGCGGCCGGGCTGGCCCAGCAGGTTGGCCTCGGGCACCCGGCAGTCGGTGAACGACAGCTCGTGGGTGTCGGAGGCGTTCCAGCCCACCTTGGAGTACTTCTTCGACACGGTGAACCCGGGGGTGCCGGCCGGCACGATGATGGCCGAGATCTCCTTCCGGCCGTCCGCCCGCTCCCCGGTCACGGCGGTCACGGTGACCAGGCCGGTGATGTCGGTGCCGGAGTTGGTGATGAACGCCTTGGTGCCGTCGATGACCCAGTCGCCGCCGTCCAGCCGGGCGGTGGTCCGCAGCGCCCCGGCGTCCGAGCCGCTGCCCGGTTCGGTCAGCCCGAACGCGCCCAGGACCTCGCCCGCGCACAGGCCGGGCAGCCACTGCTGCTTCTGCGCCTCGGTGCCGAACCGGAAGATCGGCATCGCACCCAGACCGACGCCGGCCTCCAGGGTGATGGCGACCGAGGAGTCGACCCGGGCCAGTTCCTCCAGGGCCAGGCTCAGCGCGAGGTAGTCACCGCCCATGCCGCCGTACTCCTCGGGGAAGGGCAGGCCGAACAGGCCCATGCGCCCCATGCTGGCCACGAGGTCGTAGGGGAACTCGCCCCGTTCGTAGTAGTCCCCGATGACCGGGGCAACCGTGTCCCGCGCGAACTGCTCTACGGTCTTGCGCAGTTCCTCATGCTCCGGGCTGAGACGGTGATCCACCATGGTCACTCCTGTTCCGGAGCCGCTGGGCCCGGTACGACAACGAAAATCTGCTGGCCGAGCGCGACGCGGTCGCCCGCCTTGACGCCGGCTTCGGTCACCGTGCCGTCGTAGGGTGCGACCAGCGACAACTCCATCTTCATCGCCTCCAGCACCCCGAGAACTTCTCCGGCGGTGACGTCTTGGCCTTCGCTCACCCGGACCGAGAGCACGGTGCCGGGCATGGGCGCGGTGACCAGGCCGTCGGACGCCGCGGTCAGACCGCCGCCGGGACCCGAGGCACTGGGCCGGTTGAAGACGTAGGCCTGGCCCTGGTAGCCGACGGTGACCTCACGGGGGCCGATCTCCACCTGGAAGCGGTACGCGACCCCGTCGATCTCCAGCCGGTGAGGCCCGGGAGCCGAAGCGACCGGCCGGACCCGCCAGCTCCGCTCCGCCTCGGCGCCCTCCGACACTAGGCCCCCGGGGACATGCACCCGCATCGAGTGGGCACCATCGCCGTCCCGCAGGCCGACCATCACGGGCGTGGCCGGTCCCGAGACCCGCCACCCGTCCCCGGTACCGAACGGATCCGGCGCGCCGCCTGCCGACCCTGAACCAACCGCCACCAGCCAGGCCGCGGCCACAAGAGCCGCCTCGCCGCCGTCAGCCGGGAACGACCCGGGGTTCCGGTCCAGCCAGGCCGTGTCGACCGCCGCGTCCCGGTACACGGCCGAATCGGCCAGCCGCCGCAGGAACCCGACGTTGGTGGTCAGGCCCAGGATGGTCGTGTCGTCGAGCGCGTCGACCAGCGCAGCCCTGGCCGCCTCGCGGGTCGGCCCGGCCACGATGATCTTGGCCAGCATGGGGTCGTACCAGGTCCCGACCTCGCTGCCCGGCTCCAGGGCGGCGTCGACCCGGGCCCGGGACGGCCAGCGGACCACCGAAGCCGTCCCAGCCTGGGGCAGGAAGCCCTGGGCGGGATCCTCGGCGTAGACCCGGGCCTCGATCGCGTGCCCGGACCGCGTCAGGTCGTCCTGGCCGAACGGCAGCGGCTCACCCTGAGCGATCCGCAGCTGCAGCGCGACCAGGTCCTGGCCGGTGACCAGCTCGGTGACCGGGTGCTCCACCTGCAGCCGGGTGTTCATCTCCAGCAGGTAGACGTCCTCGCCCGCGACCAGGAACTCCACCGTGCCGGCGTTGACGTAGCCGACGGCCGTGGCCAGCCGCACGGCGGCCGAGGTCAGCCGGTCGCGCACCGCGGCCGAGATGGTCGGGGCGGGCGCCTCCTCCAGCACCTTCTGGTGCCGGCGCTGGACCGAGCAGTCGCGCTCGAACAGGTGCACCACGTGACCGTGCTGGTCGGCCAGGATCTGCACCTCGACGTGGCGGCCGCGCTCGACGTACCGCTCCACCAGCAGCGTGCCGTCGCCGAAGGCCGCGCGGGCTTCGCGCCGCGCCGCGGCCAGGGCCTCGGGCAGCGCCCCGGCCTCGCGCACGATGCGCATGCCCTTGCCGCCACCCCCGGCCGCCGCCTTGACCAGCAACGGGAAGCCCACCTCGGCCGCGGCCCGGCGCGCCAGCTCCGCATCGCCAGCTGGGCCGACCGCCTCACCCGAGGCCGCCTCACCCGAGGCCGCTTCCTCGACCGCGGGCACCACCGGGACGCCGGCTTCCACCGCGATCCGCCGGGCCCGGTCCTTACGCCCCATCACCTCGATCACGTCGGCCGGCGGCCCGATGAACACCAGTCCCGCCTGTTCGCAGGCGCGCGCGAACGCGGCCCGCTCGGACAAGAACCCGTACCCCGGATGGATCGCCTCCGCGCCGGTCCGCCGCGCGGCCTCGAGCAACGCGGGAATCGACAGGTAGGACTCGGCCGCCGGGGCCGGGCCGATGCGGACAGCGGTGTCGGCCGCCCGGACGTGCGGGGCGCCCAGGTCGGCGTCGGAGTAGACCGCGACCGTGCGCAGGCCCGCGTCCCGGGCCGAGCGCAGCACCCGGACGGCGATCTCCCCCCGGTTGGCCACCAGGACCGATCTGAAGGTCATCGCTCGCTCACATCCGGAAGACGCCGAAGCCGGGCGCCGGGAGCGGTGCGCGCGCGGCCACCGAAAGGGCCATACCCAGTACCCGCCGGGTGTCCACCGGGTCGATAACGCCGTCGTCCCACAGCCGCGCCGTCGAGTAATAGGGCGAGCCCTGATGCTCGTACTGCTCGCGGATGGGCCGTTTGAACGCTTCCTCGTCCCCGGCCGGCCAGCTACCGCCCCGGGCTTCGACCGCGTCCCGGCGCACGGTGGCCAGGACCGCGGCCGCCTGCTCGCCGCCCATGACCGAGATGCGGGCGTTGGGCCACATCCACAGGAAGCGGGGGTCGTAGGCCCGCCCGCACATGCCGTAGTTGCCGGCCCCGTAGGAACCGCCGATCACCACGGTCAGCTTGGGTACCGACGCGCAGGACACGGCGGTCACCAGCTTGGCCCCGTCCTTGGCGATGCCACCCTGCTCGTACTCGCGCCCGACCATGAACCCGGTGATGTTCTGCAGGAACAACAGCGGGATGCGCCGCTGGTCGCACAGCTCGATGAAGTGCGCGCCCTTGAGGGCGGACGGCGAGAACAGGATGCCGTTATTGGCCACGATCCCCACGGGATAGCCCCAGAGGTGGGCGAAGCCGCACACCAGGGTCTCGCCGTACAGGGCCTTGAACTCGCTGAAGCGCGAGCCGTCCACGATGCGGCGGATCACCTCGCGCACATCGTACGGCTGGCGCAGGTCGGCGGGCACGATGTCGTACAGCTCGTCCGGGGACTCGGCCGGCTCCTCCGGGGCGTCCTGCTCGAGCCACGGCTGCGACGACGGTGGCAGGGTCGCGACGATCGAGCGCAGGATGGCCAGCGCGTGCTCGTCGTCGTCGGCCAGGTGGTCCACCACCCCGGACTTGCGGGCGTGCACGTCGCCGCCGCCCAGTTCCTCGGCCGTGACCACCTCACCGGTGGCCGCCTTGACCAGCGGCGGGCCGCCCAGGAAGATCGTGCCCTCCTCGCGCACGATGACGTTCTCGTCGCTCATCGCGGGCACGTAGGCGCCGCCCGCGGTGCACGATCCCATCACCGCGGCCAGCTGGGGGAGGCCGGCCTTCGACATCGTCGCCTGGTTGAAGAAGATCCGGCCGAAGTGCTCGCGGTCGGGGAAGATCTCGTCCTGCCGGGGCAGGAACGCCCCGCCCGAGTCGACCAGGTAGAGGCAGGGCAGCCGGTGGGCGGCCGCGACGGCCTGGGCCCGCAGGTGCTTCTTGACCGTGATCGGGTAGTAGCTGCCGCCCTTGACCGTGGCGTCGTTGGCCACCACCATGCAGTCCCGGCCCTCGATCCGGCCTATGCCCGCGACCAGACCGCCCGACGGGACCGGGTCCTCGTAGAGCTCCCAGCCCGCGAGCGGGGCCAGCTCCAGGAACGGTGACCCTGGATCGAGCAGCCGGTCGACCCGGTCGCGAACGAGCAGCTTGCCCCGCGCGACGTGGCGGGCCCGGGCCTTCTCGTCTCCGCCCAGCCGAACCTGGGCCAGCCGTTGGCGCAGCTCGTCGGTCAGTGCCTTCAGCGACTGGTCCTTCAGCGGCGAGGCCGCCTGCAAGGTGTCCGTCATGCCGCCCGTCCTCCCGGAAAACTTCTCCCCACAGGTTAACGATCGTTAACAACACTGTCTAGTATGAAGCCATGACCGCCGCCTCTGAGCCAGCCGGGCCCCCTGAGCCAGCCGGGCCAGCCGGGCCCCACGTCCGCCGGCCTCCCGCGCGGCCGGAGCGGCGCGCGCAGATCCTGGCCACCGCGGCCGAACTGTTCGCCCGCCGCGGCTTCCACGGGGTGTCGATCGACGAGCTGGGGGCCGCGGTCGGCGTTTCCGGGCCGGCTCTGTACCGGTACTTCCCGAGCAAGGACGCGATGCTGAGCGAGATGCTCGTCGGCATCAGCGAGCGGCTGCTGGCCGAGGGCACCCGCCGGATGGCCGGCACCGACGGGGCCGTCGCGGCCCTGCGTGCCCTGATCGGCTGGCACGTCGAGTTCGCGCTGACCGAGCCGGCCCTGATCACGGTGCAGGAGCGCAACCTGGCCAACCTGCCCGCGGCCGACCGCCACCGCGTCCGCCAGCTCCAGCGCCGCTACGTCGAGACCTGGGTCGACGTGCTGCTGCGGGTGCTGCCCGACGCCGACGAGGCCACCGCCCGCGCCGCCGCTCACGCGGTGTTCGGCCTGATCAACTCCACCCCGCACAGCGCCCTGCTGGACACCGCGGCCATGGCCGCCCTGCTGGAGCGGATGGCCGCCGCAGCTCTCACTACCCCCGGTGCCCTCAACGCCCCGAGCGGTTAACGCTTATTAACAGACTCCCGCGTGCCAGCGCCCCAACGCGCCCCGGGGGCCACACCACCCCCAGCCGACATCCCAGCCACCTGGCTCCAGCCCATCGCCGGGCAATGTTGCATTGCCTACCTAAGAGGATCGCAATGGTGCATTGCCTACCTAGCAGAGTCCTGGAGATCAGGTGTGGGCTGCGGCGGTTGCGAGGGGGAACTGCCGAGTTCAAAATGACAGCGGGGCGGGACTGACACTGATCGAGAATACGGGGCGTGCGTCGCGTGAAGTTCTGGGAGCAGTTCTTGCTGCAATTAGTGAGCCCGGTAGCTGGTACGGCGCTCATCGGCGGCGCAGCCGCGGTGCTCACCCGGAGATATCAGGATCGGCGGCTCGACCGCCAGATCCGGATGGACCTCGTGTCCCGAGTGAGTGAAGTCGTCTGCGCCATTCACACCATGCTGTCGTTCTACGAGCGCTGGGTGCGCCACTCCGGCCGGCGCCCGAGGACCGCGAAGTACGCCGCGCCGACGTCGACAGGGATTTCATCGGGCAGCGGTCAAAGCTCAGTGTCCTGCAGACGGAGACCGACGCCTATTTTGGCCAGGCCAGCGAGCCCGGGATCCTGCTGCACCGGCTCGCCGATCTGACCATGCTGCGTTACGCGATCATTCTGGCTCTGCCTGGCTCTCAGGTCACCGAAATGATCGATCACCTCGGCCGGCCGGGCCACTCGGGATTCTCCGTTGCGCAGCTCGGGGGATTCCTCGCTACCCCGCAGCCGCCCGGCACCCTGATCTGGGCGCCGACCGCCACGATCGAGGAGGCGTTCATGAAGGGTCTGCATGACACCGTGCGCGCCATTCTCAGCACGAGACCTGTCCGGGCCGCCGAAGGTTTCGTGTCCAGCAAGCTGCTGACGGCTTACGACCAAGGTGACTCCGGCACGGACGAACGCGAGCGGGGAAAGTCCGCCGCCTAGCCAGCCTCGCCGCGACCGTGATCGGCCCGGACCGCATCGAGGGCGGGACGCGGCCCGCGATCGATGATGTCGCGGTAGACCGCGGCGAACTGGCGCGCGAACTCGGTGTCCTGGCTGAGATCACCGAACAGCTGGGTCACGGTCAGGAAGCCGATCGGGTCGCCGGCCTGCCGCCGCACCGCCTCGTCGACCAGTTCTCGCTGCCGGTCGATGAAGCTGATCGGAGCGCCTCCGGCGTCCACTCCCCGGGCGAAGGCGGCCCAGCTGGCCACGATGGCGGCCGACAGCGGTGACCCGAGCCCGCGCTGGCGCCGGTCCCGGACGACCGGCAGCAGGAACTGCGCGATCCGGTCCGAGCCGTCGGTGCCCAGCCGCAGCAGGGTGTCCGGCACGTAGCGGTTGGAGAATCGCGCCAGCAGGCTGCGCTGGTAGTCGCGCAGGTCGACGCCGGGCACGGGCTCCAGCGTCGGCTCAGCTTCATCGTGCATGTAGTGGCTGGTCAGCGCGGCGATGGCCGGGTCGACGATGGCTTCGTGGGCGAACCGGTAGCCCAGCAGGTAGCCGAAGTAGGCGATGGCCTGGTGGCCCGCATTGAGCAGCCGCAGCTTCATCTGCTCGTACGGCGTGACGTCGGGGACCAGCGTGACCCCGGCGTCCTCGTACGGCGGGCGGCCCAGGGTGAACTGGTCTTCCAGTACCCAGGCGGTGAAGTCCTCGCAGATGACCGGCCAGGCGTCGGTGACGTGGTACGACTGCGCCACGTATCGGCGGGTCTCGTCGGTGGTGACCGGGGTGATCCGGTCCACCATGCTGTTCGGGAACGCGACCTCGCGGCCGACCCACTCGCCCAGCTCGGGGTCGGCCAGGCGGGCGTAAGCGGTGAAGCTCTGCCGGGCCACGTGGCCGTTGCCCGGCAGGTTGTCGCAGGACATGACCGTGAACGGCGGGATGCCCCGGTCCCGGCGGCGCCGCAGCCCCTCGACCACGACCCCGAACACCGTGGCCGGGGTGGCCCCGGGAGCCAGGTCGCGCTGGACCAGGGGGTCGCCTGCGTCGAACCCGCCCCCGTCGGCCAGGTTGTAGCCGCCCTCGGTGATGGTCAGCGACACGACGCGGGTGTCGGGGTGGGCCAGCCGCTCGAAGACCGCTTCCGGGTCGTCCGGTGCGTACAGGAAATCCACGATCGAGGCGATCGACCGGGCGGCGGCCGTGCCGTCCGGGCTGCGCTCCACCAGCGTGTACCGCAGGTCCTGGCCGCGTAGCGCGTCGCGTACCCGGACGTCGCCCGGCAGCAGCCCGACCCCGCAGATGGCCCAGTCCGCCGCCTCGTCCTGGTTCAGCAGCCGGTCGAGGTACATGGCCTGGTGGGCCCGGTGAAAGTTGCCCACGCCGATGTGGACGATGCCGATCCGCAGGTCCTCGCGGCGGTACGCCGGCTGGGCGACGCCGCCCGCCAGCTCTCGTTTCACGCAGTGACCTTATCGCGGGGACCTTATCGCGGGCCCATCAACATCGGTCAGCTGACCGATGTCTGGCGCTGCAACTTGCAGCACTATTTGTTGTGCAAGCGCAGTCGCTGTGCCAGCGCAGCTTTTCCGGCCTACAAAAGGAGCCCCATGATTACGAGGGCGCCCATACGTCCGACCGAGCTACACTCTCGCCGCCATCGCCTGACCACAGGACCGGCCGCCGTGGGCGAGGCCCGTGAGCAGGTCCGGGCGGCCATCACGGCCTGGGACGTTCCGGTCGACCCGGACGTTGCCATCCTGCTCACCAGCGAGCTGGTCACCAACGCCGTCCGGCACGAGGCCGGTCAGACCGTCACGCTGTTCATCACCTGCACCTACGGCCACTTCCGCGTCGATGTCCACGACACGTCGCGCTTCTTCCCGGTGCTGCTGGACCCGTCGGCCGAAGACGAGACCGGGCGGGGCCTCATGCTGGTCGACACGATGGCGGCCAAGTGGGGCTGTGATCTGACCCCGGAGGGCAAGGCCGTGTACTTCACCCTCGGGTTCCGGCCCGATCCGGGCGCCAGCTACCGGGCGCGGCCGGGCGACCGGTCCTGGACCGGCAGTGCCGGGACGGCAAGCCGTGGCCGCCCGGGGGTCACCCGCGCCAACGGGACGCTATTGCGGTTTCCGCGGCGGTCACCTCGCTGCGACGGTCCGCAGGGCTGACTCACGGGCGATGTCGGTCCGGGAGTGGACGTCGAGCTTCTTGAGAATGTGTGAGACGTGGGTCGCGACCGTCCGCCGGGACAGCATCAGCCGGCCGGCGATCTCCGGGTTGGACAGTCCGTCCTCGACGAAGGCGGCGATCTTTATCTCGGTCGGCGTCAGGCTGTCCCAGCCGTTGCGCGCCTGCCGGTGCTTGACCCGTGGTCCGCGGCGGATGCCGTGGGCCCGGAACGTGGCCTGCAGCCGGGCGGCGTCGGCCGCCGCGCCCAGCCCGGTGTAGACCTCGACCGCGCGGGTGAACGCGGCCCGCGCCTGGCTGATGTCGCCGGCGCCGACGAACTCTTCCGCCGCCGCCTCCAGCGCCTTGGCCCGCAGCAGGGGCCGGCCGGCGTCCTCGTATCGCGCCGCGGCCGCGAGCAGCCGGGGCCCGTCGTGGTCCACCAGCCCCTGGCAGTAGAGCGCGTTGGCCTGCCGGTGCAGGATCTCCGACCCGGCCGCGAGCGCGGCGGCGTGATCGGCGAACGTGCGCGCGGTGGCCAGGTTTCCCGTCTCGGTGGCGAGGCGGACCGCGTCGGCCAGCAGGTCTTCGATGTCGTGCAGCGCTTCGGTATTGCCGCCGAATCCTCCGGTCAGCGCGTCCAGCGCCTCCGGTAGCGCTCCTTGACGCTCAAGGTCCAGGCTGCGGGCCAGGGCCAGCGGTCCGACGTGCGGGTGCCCGATCCGTTCGCTGAGCGGGACGGCCGCCGCCAGCCACCGCCGGGCCTCGTCGATGTCGCCGCGATGGAAGCTGATCACGGCGGCGATGCCGAGCTCCCAGCAGGCCGCGGCGGGCTCTTTCAGGTCTTCGGGCACGATGGCCAGCTCGGTCAGCGCGTCGTCCCACTGTCCCGTTTCGAAGAACAGGTTGGCCAGGGCGCCGTGGGCCTGCGCCAGCCGGAAGGTCGTGCCGAGCTGACCCGCCAGGTACCGTGCTTCCCCGGCCGCGGCGAAGGCGCGTTCGTACTGGTCCAGGCCGCCCAGCGCGACCGCCTGGTTGATCATCAGCAGCAGTCGCAGGTCGGTCAGCGCCGGGTCGCCCCGGGTCACGGTCAGCGCCCGGTCGTACAGCGGCAGCGCGTCGGTCAGCTCTCCGCGCACCGTGGCCAGGGCGGCCAGCACGTGCAGCGCCCACGCCGTAGCCCCGCTGTCGCCCGCCTCCGTCGCCTCCGCCAGCGCGTGGGTGGCCACCTCGGCCGCCTGGTCGAGCTGGCCGAGGTACTTGTGGGTCCGTGCCGCCACCACGAGCAGCCGGGCCCGGTGCCGGGCCGTCAGGCGGGGGGAGGACAGCGCATCTTCCAGCGTGTCCAGCGAGGCCGCGGACGAGCCCGCCAGCATGCGGCACTGCGCCAGCGTCCAGTGCAGGTCGACCAGCAGATCGGGTTCGCAGTGATGCCCGAGCGCCTGGTTCACCACCTGCTCGGCCGCGCCCCGGTCACCAATGCGGTAGAGGGCGTCGGCCAGCCTGCTGGCTAGCCAGCCCTGCTGACCGCAGTCCGCCGGGCGATTGTCCACGGCCCGGGCGAGCAGCTTCGCCGCCACCCCCGGCGCCTGCTGGACCAGCGACTCCGCGGTCCGGGTCAGCCAGTCCAGCATCCAGCCGTCCACCGGCTCGGCGGCGTCTCCGGGGCCGTCGACCGCTCGCAGTAGCTGCCGCGCCACCCGGTCGGGCGGCGCGCCCGCCTCGGCCAGGGCCCGGCCCACGTCCCGGTGCCAGGCCGCCCGGACCGGGGCCGGCATTTCGTCGTACAGCGCGGCCCGTATTAATGGATGCCGGAACCCCAGCCCGCTGCCGGATGCGGCCAGCACGCCGGCCGCGCAGGCCTCGTCCACCGCCGGGATCAGGTCGGCCACGCTCCGGCTCAGCACGATGGCCAGATCGGGGACGGCGAACTCCATGCCCAGCAGGGCCGCGGCCTTCAGTACCTCCCGGGTCGGCCCGGTCACGAAGCCCACCCGGTCGGCGATGGCCGCGGACAGGGAACCGGGAGCCGAATCGCCCGCCACCTCGACCGTGCCTGCGTCGGTGATGACCAGGCTGGAGCTGCGGGCCAGCGCGGCCACCAGCTCGGTGAGGTAGAGCGGGTTGCCCGCCGCTCCGTCGGCCAGCCGCAGCAGATCCGTGTCCGGTTTGCCGCCCGCCAGGGCGGCGATCAGGTCGGCCGTGGCCGGGTCGGTGAGCGCGGTGAGCTGGAGCCGGTCCGCGTCCCCTACGGCCCGCCGCAGCGCCAGCAGGTCGTCGCGCAGGGGTACCGGGCGCATCATCCCGATCAGCAGCAGCGGCGCTTGCTGCGCCGTCCGGGCCAGCCGGGCTCCACAGGGTGACGCTGACCGGGTCGGCCCACTGCAGATCGTCGACGACCAGGATGGTCGGCCGCGTCGCGCACTGCTCGGTCACCAGGGCCAGCAGCTGCTCGGCCAGGGCCGCCGGGATGTCGGTGCCGCGGTCGGCGGTGGCCTCACCCCGCAGCAGCCGGACGATCGCGTTCCGCCGTGGGTTCGTGCTGGGCTCGCGTACCCGCAGCCCGTCCAGGAACGGCACCAGCGGCAGGGCCTGACCTAGCTCGTCACCGGCGCCCCAGAAGACCTGGCCTCCGGCCTCCGGCGCTCCCGCGACCACCGCCCGCACGAGCGCGGACTTGCCGATACCGGGCTCGCCTTCGATCAGTACCGAACCCCCGCGCCCCACCAGCAACTCTTTTACCAACTCAGTCAGCAGGGCTATCTGGCTGTCGCGGCCGACGAGGGTACCGGCCGGCGTCACCGGAGGCATGGGTCGAACCCTACTACCAGAACATTTATCGAACAAGAAGCTCTTTTTCGGACACTAATTCGGCCGCCGGGTCCGGGCAATGCCGAGCTTCGGCATTGTTCGTGCCGTCTTGCCGTGCAAATTGCATGAATCTTGCGTCGCATTGACTTCTGACAATTTTTCGGCATGAGCGCGCGACTGTTTCAAATCAATAGAAACTGAAATGGGTAATGCAGGTTTTGGTCTTAAAAATGTTGATAACAGGGCTTACTTTATCGCACGTAACAGTTCAATAATGGGTTATAAGCCACAAGGTCCGCTTATGCCGAGCGACTCGAAAGAGCGCTGCGGCAGGCTGCTGACCGCAGCAAACGCCGGGAGAGATCATGTCCATAAAGCGTACCAGCATCATTCCGGCCATCCTTGCGCTCAGCACGGCCGGATCTATTCTTGCTGGTTCAGCCGCGACCGTACTCGCCACCACCGCCCCCGCCGCCGTCACCGCGACCGCCGCCGCCCGGCCCGCCCACGTCTTTGACGGCTGATCTCACCCCGGCGCCTCTGCAACGGCCTGCTGACGATTTATCTAATCGCAGCAGGCTGTTCGCATAATCGCCCGCATGGGCGCAGAAAGATGATTGGCTCAGTTTCGGCATGCCTGCTGACGGCCATTGTTAGGGGCCTGGCCGAGCCAGTCACTTCAGGCAGACTCCTCACTGCTGTCACGGAAGTCCTATAGCTTTACAGCAGTCACAGGGCCGAGCATTCTCTCGGGGCCGGCCTTTTCAAGATCAATTCAATCCGTCGTCCCGTCGTGTCCCGGCGGTGGCCGCACATCGGCCCCGAAGACGCCGGCCGGGCCGAACCAAAGCAGAGATGGCCCCGGGACGCTTCCGGTTTCCGTAAGTGCGTCGCCCGCAATTTCCTGGCGTAACCCGACGGGCTTGCAGGCGCCGGTACGAGTTGCCGAATCTGGTCCGGGCTGACGGCCGCCCGCTGGGCTGAGCCGTGTCATCAGGCAGTATGCCGGCGCGAACGCATTGAGAACCCACAATGGACCGTTTCGGGCCGACGGACGGTGCCAAGGCTTTTAGTTGCGACCTGTGTGGGTACGGTGTAATAAGGGTTTCGCAAATTATTTCCGTGAAATCTGCAGGACCGCCCACTGGTCCGGCGCTAGTCGGCCCGCCCGGTACCGAGGAGGGTTGCCATTGGTCGCCCCAGGAAGCCCTACGGTGCGGCGTCGCCGTCTGGCCGCCGAGCTGCGAGCGATCAGGGAGAGCAGAGGCAAGAGCGGAGACGCGGTGGCGGCCGCGCTCAAGTGGTCGGCCTCCAAGATCAGCCGTTATGAACGGGCCCGGACCAGCCTGCGGCCCAAAGAAGTCGAGCGGCTGCTCGACTACTACGAGATCGCTGGGCCCCGTCGCGCCCTCCTGCTCGGGCTGGCCGAGGATGCGGCCCAGAAGGGCTGGTGGGAAGAGTTCGGCGACAGCCTCACCGACGAATACCAGCAATTCATCGGCCTCGAGTACGAAGCAACGTCCATGTCCATCTGGCACGTCGACGTGGTCACCGGGCTTTTGCAAACGGAAGCTTATGCCCGGCATATCATCGGCAGCTACAGCCGGGTCGAGCCGGTCCCGCCGGGCATGGTCGGCCGAATGGTCAACGTCCGGATGCGACGCCAGCAGGCGCTCGATCGCGACGGGCTGCAGCTCTCGGTGGTCTTGGATGAATCGGTCCTGCAGCGCCGGGTCGGCAATGATTCGGTAATGTTCGAGCAGCTTCAGCGGCTCGCGCGCGAGGCGGAAAAGCCCAATGTGAGCTTGCGAATTCTCCCGCTGAACGCGCAGCACACGGTCTTTGGCGAATCCTTTGTCATCTTCGGCTTCGTGGCCGACCCCGACGCGATGCTGCAAGAGGTCGTGAGCACGGAGCAGCTCAAGAGCGGTTTCATCCTGGAGGGGGAGCGGGAGACGTACCTGCACCGCATCGCCTTCCAGATGCTGGCCGACGCGGCCCTCGACCCGGCCGTGTCGCGGGACCTCATCCTCACCACCGCCGAGTCGCTCTGGAGTGGCGCCGACCGCCGCGCCAGCGCCTGAGCGACACCGCCTGAGCGATACCACCTGAACCAGGCCCGCCGGGCATCGGCATCGCTCTGGTGACCGGCTTACGAGGGTTTGGGTGTGCTGAGGCGTTTGCGAACCATCGGTATCAAAGATATTCACGCAAACTCAGCGGTATTTGGGGCCAAAGTGATCGGGCGCGCCGGGCAGGTCTGCTAATCTCAGAGGATAAGTGACTACTTTAAGTCATATCTAGCATACATTCTGTGCATCGGGGACAGAAAAAACAATCGGTGAGGTAATCGTGGGAAGACCTATGTTCGGAAGTTCGCCCGAAACGCCGGATTCGGGTCCTAGCTGGGTTAAGAGCTCGCTGAGTTTCTCCAATGGCAACTGCGTGGAGGTGGCGGACCTGCCCGGTCGCGCCATCGGCCTCCGCGACAGCAAGGATCCCCGGGGCCCGGTGCTGCGCTTCACGCCGGACGAGTGGCAGGCGTTCCTCGGCGGCGCGCGGCTCGGGGAGTTTGACCACTTCGGCGCCGAGTAACCCTCGCAGGCCCGCGCGTACGCTGCGCAACCACCAAGAGCTGAACAGCAGGACCTGAGCGGAGGACCCCTCGCGGGCCCTCCGCTTTTGTATGGCCGTCACCCGGGCCGCGCGGCCCGTTGCGCAATTGCGCCCTTCGTACATACGTCAGCTGACGGATGTCTTGCAATGCAAATTGCATGAGACTTGCCCTGCAATCAGGATGAGATCACGAGAGGCGGCTCCGTTGGACGTTGCCCGGCTGCGGGAGAGCTTCGCTAATGTCGCGGTGCACGGTGATGAGCTTCCGCTGTTCTTCTACGCCGACCTGTTCCTGAAGCACCCAGAGGTGCGGGACATGTTTCCCGTATCGATGGCGGCTCAGCGGGATCATCTGGTCAAGGCGCTGGTGAAGATCGTCTCCCAGGTGGACAACCTCGACGACCTGACCGTGTTCCTGCAGGGCCTGGGCCGTGACCACCGCAAGTTCGGCACCATCGCCGAGCACTACGACGCGGTGGGGGCCAGCCTGCTGGCCACCCTGGAGCATTTCTCCGGGCCGGCCTGGACCCCGGAGCTGGCCGCCGACTGGACGGCGGCCTATGAGCTCATCGGCTCGGTCATGACCGCGGCGGCCAGTACGGACGAGCAGGTCCGGCCGCCCTGGTGGGCCGGCACGGTGGTGGCCCATGAGCCGAGATCGTTCGACGTGTCCGTACTGCTGATCCAGCCGGAGCCGCGGATCGACTACGTTCCGGGGCAGTCCGTGGCCATCGAGTGCGCCAGCCGCCGGCGGCTGTGGCGCTACTACTCCATGGCCAACGCGCCGCGGCAGGACGGGTTGCTGGAGTTCCACGTCCGGCTGATCGACGGCGGCTCGGTAAGCATGGCCTTGACCAGCCCGTCCATCGTCGGCAGCACGGTCAGGCTCGGCCCTCCGGTCGGGGTTCTGACCCTGTGTCAGCCCACCTCCGGCCGCAAGCTCCTGATGGTCGCGGGCAGCACGGGACTGGCCCCGCTGAAGGCCATCCTCGAGCAGGTGGCCGTCCTGCCGCAGAGCCCGGAGGTGCAGCTGTTCTTCGGCGCGCGGACCTCCGATGGCCTCTACGATCTGGAGAACCTGGAGAAGCTGGCCGCCGAGTACGCCTGGCTGACCGTCACGCCCGTGGTGTCGGCCGACCCCACCTTCCCCGGCGAGACCGGAAACCTGCCGGACGTCGTCGCCCGGCACGGTGACTGGTCAGGCTATGACGCCTACCTGGCTGGCCCGACCACGATGGTCGGCGACACTGCCGCTCAGCTGGCCAAGGCAGGCCTGGCCACCGATCACATACACATCGAGGATTTCGGGTGGAGCGAGCCTTGACCACAGCATGGTTCGACAACGAGCGGGGCCGGATGACCCCGGACGAGCTGCAGACCGTGATCTTCCCTACCTCTCGGCTGGGGCGGCGCGGCTACGAGGAAGGACCTGTACGGGACTTCCTCACCGCGGTCCAGGCCGAGTTCGTGCGCCTGGTCAACGAGCGGACGTCGCTGTGGCAGGAAGTTCAGCGACTCCGCCGCCGGATCATCGCCGGCGAGACCGACGGCGATGAGCAGTCGGTGCTGTTCGGCGCGGAAGACGCCCACGTGCAGGCGGTACGGGTTTTGTCGACCGCGCAGGTCACCGCGGAGAAGTACGTGGCCGACGCCCGGGACTACAGCAGCCGCCTGACCAAGGAGACCCGGCAGCGCCGCGATGAGATCATGTCGCAGGCCCGGCAGCACTCGGACCGGATGATGGAAGAGGCGCAGGCCAAGGCGCGCGACGCCGCCGTTTCCGCGCTGAACGGGGCCGCCACCCCGCCCTCGGATGAGGAATGGCAGGCGGCCCAGGCCGAATTGGCTTATCTGCGCACCTACAGCGGCGTCTACCGCTCACACCTGCGCGCTTACACCGAGGGAATCTTGCGCGGAATCGAGGAGTGGGAGCGCAAGGAAACGGCCTCGCTCGAGGAAGCCGCTCAAGCCGCGCCAAAAAATACAGTGGATCGCAGGAGCCCCGTGAGACCCACCGCTCCCACGGGACCAGCCAGCTCGGCGCCCCCGGCCCCCGCGCCGCGGGCGGTCAACG
This sequence comes from uncultured Actinomycetes bacterium, assembly GCA_963833835.1. Classification (GTDB taxonomy): domain Bacteria; phylum Actinomycetota; class Actinomycetes; order Streptosporangiales; family Streptosporangiaceae; genus Bog-532. The sequence continues at coordinate 244,273 of CAWHZI010000014.1, read as the reverse complement.
GCCACCGAAATGGTAACGGCAACGGCAGCACCTACCTGCGGAATTAACCAGATCCGGTCGGCCGTGCCCTTCTCGGGTTCGGCCTGCCAGACAATTATTATACCTATATTTTTATAATGGCAGGTACGCTAAAACGGCGCCACATCGGGTGGCGCCGTTTTGGTATGGGCTTAAACTGCCCAGGGGTGGGCGACGGCGTGCGGGGGGCGGACGGATAGCGTGCTGGCGGCAACATAATTGGTACTCGTAGCGGTTACGGCACTTTCCGTTCCGCCGCCCACCACCAGGGCCAGAATGAGCATCGCCCGGGCCGTTTGGGCTGGTGAATCGGCCCGTACCGACTCAACCAGCCGCGTGGCCGGACCAATCTTCGCGTGTCTGCCAGCAGGCAGAATCCAGTTGTGAGTCTTCATCGAGACGATCCCCTAACCGATGACTTGAGTACGAGATCTGCGCAGATTGTCTCAATAAATAAACTACCGCACTAGCCTCTTCAGGGAGCAAGTTTCCGGCAAATCCGTAGGGCAATTTTCCTGGCTGAGATGTCATTGTCCCGAGCCGGGCGTGGGGCTCCGGGTGGGGTCGGCCTGATTAATATTATTAATGATGTAACTTCGCGAAAATGGACCCGGCCCGGCCGGTCTTTCCGGTGGCGCCGACGCGCTCAAGGAGTCCGGCGCAATGTTGCGTGAAAGTTGCATGCAAGGGCAGCCCGGCCGCCGGCTATGCCTCCGGCTATTGTCCCGTGCTGGTCATTCTGTATTTAATACGGATGAACAATGCCGACAGCGGGTATCACTCCCAAACGGGATGGCAGGACCCATCCTGGTCCGGGTGTCAGCTACGACGTGCCGACGGGCGGTAGAAGATGCAGAGCGATCATGGAATTCCGGGTCCTCGGGCCGATTGAGCTCTGGTCGGCCGGGCGGCGGCAGGATCTCGGCCGCGCCCGGGCGCGATCTATCCTGGCCATGCTCCTGCTGAATCCGCGGGCGCTGGTCCCGGTCGATACCTTAATTGACCGGCTCTGGGACACGCAGCCCCCGGCCAAGGCCAGAGAGAGTCTTTCCGTCTACGTGGCCCGGCTCCGCGCCTCCCTCCGGCAGGCAGTGGGCGATGACCTGCGCCTGCTCGGGCGGGCCCAGGGCTACCTGCTCGAGGTCGACCCCGAAACGGTCGACGTCCACCAGTTCCGCCGGCTCCGCCGCCAGGCCGACACCCTGGCCGCCAGCGGCGACCATGAACCGGCCGCGGCGTTGCTGCGCGAGGCGGACGGGCTCTGGCGCGGTCAGGCCCTGGCCGGGATCGGCGGCGACTGGGCCACCCGGATGCGGGAAGCGCTGGAGGAAGAGCGCCGGGCCGCCCTGCTCGACCGGGTCGGGTGCGAGCTGGAGCTTGGCCGCCACAACGACCTGGTCGGTGAGCTCTCCCAGCTGCTGGTGCAGTACCCCGCGGACGAGACGCTGGTCGGCCACCAGATGACCGCCCTGTGCCGGAGCGGCCGGCCAGCCGACGCGCTGAGCCTGTACCGGGAGACCCGGAGCCGCCTGATCGAGGAGCAGGGCGCGGAGCCGGGGGCGGTGCTGTCCGACCTGCACCAGGCCGTTTTGAGCCGCGACCCCGGGCTGGCCGTGCGGCCCCCGGGACGGCGTCCGGCCCAGGCCGCGCCCGATACCCTGCCGCCCGAGACGGCGGAGTTCGTGGGCCGCGACCAGGAGCTGGCCCTGCTCACCGAGCGGAGCGGTGGCCATCCCGGCATCGCCATCATCGAGGGCATGCCCGGCGTGGGCAAGACGACGCTGGCTATCCGCGCGGCCCGCTCGGTCGTGGACCAGTACCCGGACGGGACGATCTACCTCAACCTGCACTCCTATGACCCGAGCCGCCCGCCGCTGGACCCGGCCGAGGCCCTGTACCAGCTGCTGCAGATGCTGTCGGTCCCGGCCGCTCAGATACCGGAAACCATCGGTGAGCGCACCGCCCTGTGGCGGGCCCAGCTGACCCGGCGGGCCGCTGTGGTGATCCTGGACGACGCCGCCGGGCACGACCAGCTCGGCCCGCTGCTGCCGGTCACGAGCCGGTGCCTGATCCTGATCACCACCCGGCGCCGGCTGCCCGATCTGGGCTGGGCCAGGTCGCTGACCCTGGATGTCCTGCCGGTCGGCGAGGCGGTCGCGTTGTTCCGGCGCATCAGCGGTGCGAGCGAGCCCGGAGACGACGGCCAGATCGAGGCGGCCGTCCAGCGCTGCGGCCGGCTGCCGCTCGCGATCCAGCTCGCCGCCGGCCAGCTCGGGCGGCATGGCCGGCCCACCGGACTTACCGCAGTCACCATGCCTGAGCCCGTCGGTCTGCTGGGCGCAGGGTCGCTGTCGCCCGGGGGACTGGGGGAGGCGGGCCTGGCCGGCCCGGAGGTGACCGCCGCCTTCGACCTCTCCTACGGGGCGCTGGAGCCCGACCACCAGCAGCTGTTCCGGCGGCTGGGCGTCGGCCCGTGCGCCACCTTCGGCCTGCCCGCCGTGGCCGCCCTCGGCGGCTGCACGCACGCCGAGGCGGAGAAGGCGCTCGGCGCCCTGCTCGACCATCACCTGCTGACGCTGGCTCCCGGCGGATCGTTCCGGTTCCACGACCTCATCCACGGCTACGCGGTCACGCTGGCCGCGCGGGACGACCCGGCCGCCGAACGGCGGCAGGCCGTGGGCCGGCTGCTCGACTACTACCTGCACGCGGCCGACCAGGCCGACCGCGTGCTGCGCCCGTTCCGGCGCCGGCCCGCCCAGCCCGGTACCGGGCTCCCCGCGGGCAGCCCGGAGCCCGGTACGCCGGACGACGCCACCAACTGGCTGGAGTCGGAGTGGCGCAACATCGTGCAGGTGGCGCGCTACGCCGACCGGCACGAATGGAAAGCCAAGGGCGCCGACCTCATCGACCTGCTGGCCGACTTCATGGAGAACAGCGCGTACTGGCAAGAGGCGGCGACCGCCCACGCGCTGGCCCTGCAGGCCAGCCGGGAGATCGACGACCCGAGCCGGATCGCGCGGGCGGCCCGGGCCCTCAGCGCGGTGTGGCAGCAGACCGGGCAGCGTGAAGCGTCGATACCGCTGGCCGAGGAGGCCGCGACGCTCTGCCGGTCGCTGGCCGACCGGAGCGGCGAAGCCCGGGCCCTCGACCAGCTCGGCCAGGCCTACCTGCACATGGCCCGCTGGCGTGAGTCGCTGGCCTACTTCGAGGAAGCGCGGATGCTCTACGGCGCGGCCGCGGACCAGGGGGGAGTGGCCGACACACTGAGCCGCTCCGGCATCGTCTGCTGGAACCTGGGCCGCCACCCCGAGGCCGAGTCGCGGATGGGACAGGCGCTGGCCCTCTACCGCGAGATCGGGGACCGGCGCGGCGAAGCGAAGGTGCTGACCAACCTGGGCCGGGTCCATTTCTTCGACGGCTACCACCGGGACGCGCTCGACGCCTACGAGCAGGCGCTGGAGGTCGTCCGCGAGATCGGCGGGGCTCAGCTCGAGGCGATCATTCACCAGAACATCGGCAGCGTCCACCGGTACAAGGGCAGCCACGACGAGGCACTGGCGGCCTACCGCACGGCGCTCACCATGTACCGCGACATCGGTGACCGGCCGAACGAGGCCGAGGCGCTGAACGACATCGGCGCCATCTACGAAAGCGCGGCCTGTCACGACGAGGCGCTGGCGCACCATCAGCGTGCGCGCGCGATCGCCGAGGAGGTCGGGAACCTGTCCCAGCAGCTGATCGCGCTGCGCCTGATCGCCGATATCCACCGCGGCTCGGGCCGGTACGGCGAGGCCCTGGACAGTTACCAGGCCGCGCTGCGGATGGCGCGCGAAGGCGGCGAGCCCTACGAGGAAGGCAAGATCCTCGAAGGGATGGCGGAAGCGTTGCTGAATTCGCACCGATTCGACGCCGGCCGCATTGCCCTGCGGCAGGCCCTGGACATCTACGAACGGCTGGACGTGCCCGAGGCGGAATCGGTCCGGATCCGCATGGAAACCATCGTGCCGGATTACGCCGCCCGCATTTCCTAGGCCGTCTCCTCCCAGGCCGTCTCCGGAGTCAGCATCTGCCCCGGCATTAAGTCCGGCATTGCGTCCGGCAAGGTAAGCGTCAAGGTGCGGGCAAGATGATCGCCGAGGCTGAGGGCACATAAAGCTGCTACCCCGGAGGCCTTCATGGCTGGGTCGATTCTGCCGGACTACAGCCCATCCGCTCCCACGGGCTATGACGCGCCCGTCCCGGATCGGCTGATGGACAGCGCGGAGCAGTTCATCACGCTGTTCCACCAGGAGAACAACCTGGGATCGCCCGATCACCGGATCCGGCAGGTCCGCCGCGAGATCGAGTTCTCCGGCAGCTACTGGCACACTCCGGCCGAGCTGACCTTCGGGGCCCGGGTGGCCTGGCGGAACAGTTCGCGCTGCATCGGGCGGCTGTACTGGCACAGCCTGCGGGTCCGGGACCGCCGCGAGATCAGCTCGGCCGCGGACATCGCCGCCGAATCGGTGACACACCTGCGCACGGCGACCAACGACGGCCGGATCCGGCCGCTGATCACGGTGTTCGCGCCGGACGCGCCGGGCCAGCCCGGGCCGCGGATCGTCAGCTCGCAGCTGGTCCGGTACGCGGGCTATGACCTGGTCGGCGGGGGCGTCGTCGGTGACCCGGCCAACGTCGCCCTCACTCGCCTGGCCCGCGAGCTCGGCTGGACCGGAGGCCGCCCGCCCGGCCGGTTCGACATCCTGCCGCTGCTCGTGCAGGAGGCGGGCGGGCCGGTCACCATGCACGAGGTCCCCCGCGACGCGATCCTTGAGGTCGGCATCGAGCACCCGGATTACCGCTGGTTCGCCAACCTCGGGCTGCGCTGGTACGCCGTTCCCGTCATCAGCAGCATGTACCTGGACATCGGTGGCGTCCGCTACCCGGCCGCCCCGTTCAACGGCTGGTACATGGGCACCGAGATCGGGTCGCGTGACTTCGGCGACGCCGGGCGCTACGACGAACTGCGGGAGATCGCCGCGCACCTGGGCCTGTCCACGGCTACCGACCGCAACCTGTGGAAGGACAAGGCGCTGACCGAGCTCAACCTCGCGGTTCTGCATTCCTTCGACGCGGCCGGCGTCTCGATCACCGACCATCACACCGAGTCGGCCCGCTTCCTCCAGCACCTGCAGCGGGAGGAGCGGCACGGCCGGGGCTGCCCGGTGGACTGGTCCTGGATCGTGCCGCCCGCCGCGTCCTCGGCCACGCCGGTCTTCCACCGCACCTACGCCGACTTCGACCAGACGCCGAACTTCTACCACCACCCGGCCCCGGTGCCGGTCCCGCTCGAGCAGGCGACGCTCACGCCAGCCTCGTCCACACCGGCCTCGCCCAGCCTGCGCGAGCTTCCGCAGCCCGCGGACGAGTCGGCTGCGCTGTGCCCCCATCAGTCCGGGGAACATGTCCCGCACCTCCGGATGATTGAGGAACAGGGTGGCGTGGAGAAGCAGCTGACGTGACTTGCCGTGCAAGTCTCATGCAAGTTGCACGGCGAAACATCCGTCAGTTGACGTATCTCGGAAGCAATGCTGGGTGACGCCGGCGCTCTGACCAGCAACGGGATCTGATCTGGTCCGTCCGCTCATGTCGCCCGACAGGTGGCCGGCGAAACATCCGTCAGTTGACGTATATCGGTCCAAGGCCCCCGAACGGGAGGGCGACTTCTGCCACTATGGCGACCAGTAACCGGTTAGGCCGTTTGCGTAACCTTCGCGCGGCACCGGCGGGAAAGGGTCGCCGTGAGCAGTACCCCGGCCCGACAGGCCACCTTTCGTGACGTGTTCGCCGTCCGCGAGTTCCGGGCCCTCTGGTCCTCTCAGCTCCTGTCCGAGGTCGGAGACCGGCTCACGCTCGTCGCGCTGACCCTGCTCATCTACACCAGGACCGGCTCACCGTTGCTGGCCGCCCTGACCTACGCCGCGGGCTCGCTGCCCTGGGTGATCGGCAGCCTGGTCTTCTCCGGCCTGGGCGACCGGCTGCCCCGCCGGGAGGTCATGGTCGCCTGCGACCTGATCCGGGCGGCGATGGTCGCGGTGATGCTCTTGCCGGGGATACCGGTGGCCGCCCTGGTCGGCCTGCTCTACCTGACCACGATGGCGCAGGCGCCGTTCGAAGCGGCCCGGTCCGCCGTGCTGCCCGACGTCCTCCAGGGCGAGCGCTACGCGCTGGCCGCGACGGTCATGCAGACCAGCTTCCGGGTCGCGCTGGTGGCCGGGGCGGCGGTCGGGGGCGTCACGATCGCCCTTCTCGGCGCCCGGCCCGCGCTGGCCCTGGACGCGGCCACCTTCGCCGCCTCGGCCGGGCTGATCCGCTGGGGGACCCGGGCCCGGCCGGCCCCGGCCCGGTCCGAGCGGCACGCGCTGAGACAGCTGGGTGACGGCTTCCGCCTGCTGCTGGGGGACAAGACGATCCGCACGGTGATGATGCTGGGCTGGCTGATCGCGCTGTACTCGATCCCCGAAGGCATCGCCGCCCCGTACGTGGCCCGGCTGAGCGGGGGACCGGTGGCGGCCGGGCTCGTGGTCGCCTCCGGGCAGGCCGGCGCCGTCCTGGTCGCGCCGTTTTTCGCCCGCAAGGTCGGCCCGCGGGCCCGGCTGCGCTGGATGGGGCCGATGGCCGCGTGCACCTGCGGTGTCCTGCTGCTGACCGCCTTCCACCCGGGCCTGATCATCTCGATGGCGATCTTCGCGCTGTCGGGCACGTTCGCGATCTACCAGATCGCCGCGAACACGGCCTTCGTCGACTGCGTGCCGGACGAGCGCCGATCTCAGGCGTTCGGCCTGGCCAGCATGGGCACGGTGGCCAGCCAGGGCGGCGCCCTGCTGATGGCCGGGGCCGCGGCCGAGGTGATGTCGCCCGCGATGGTCGTCGCCGTGGGTGGCGGCGTGGGTGCGCTGGCCGCCTGGGTCCTGGCCCTGCGCTGGCGGCACCTGTCGCCCGCCATTACCCGCCCCGCGGCCCGATCCGCCCGCGGCCCGGCCACGCTGGCCGCCCCCGGCCGCCGGGAAGCCCATCCGGCCCGCCCGGCCCACTCCGTGCCAGCCAGCCGCTGCCGTCCGCAGGTCAGCCACCGTCCCCCGCACCAGCGGCAGCTGCCGGCCGCCCACACCTCCCATCACCGCGCCGCCGCACCGCTTCCGGTCCGCCGCGGCCACCCGCTCCGCCTCTTAGCGCCCTCCGCCTCCGGGTAGACGGTGGCACAGGCCCGGCGGAATACTGCGATCAGCTTCCCGACGGCGACCTGATCAGGAGTTCGTGATGCCCATCATGGTTGTGACCCGGCTCCGGCTGAAGGACCCCGCCCTGCTCGACGAGTTCTTCACCGACGCCGTCGCCGCGATCGAGCAGGCCCAGAAGTCGGCAGGCAACCTCGGCGCGGACGCGCTGGCCGACGCCGACAACGCCTGGTGGAGCGTGAGCGCCTGGACCGAACGCGGCCCGATGCAGGCCTACGTGGACAGCGAGCCGCACCTGGCCATCCGGACCCGCCTGGACCACTACTGCGACGAGGCCACGTTCGTCGACTGGGAGCAGGCCAGCCCGGCGCTGCCCGACTGGCAGACGGGCTGGCGCCACCTCACCGCCGACGGCAAGGCCGCGCAGCTCACCCAGGCCTCGCCCGACAATCAGACCCGCAACTTCCCCCGCCCGGTCGAGCCACCGGCCAAGTAAGAGCCAATCCGGCGTGATCTCCTCGGTTCTGGCCCAGCATCGTGGTACCGCCACCATGGTGCCGGAAAGCGGCTCGCTCGGCCGGGCTGGCTACGTTGTGAGCTGGATCAGGCAGGCGGCCGGGGGCGGGCCCAGGCGGACGGTCAGCTCACCCGGTCCGGCGTCCCAGCTGACGCCGGCCGCGCCCGATGGGTAGCTGACCTGCGCGGTGACCCGCCGCCCGGCCAGGTGGGGGAGCGGCAGCACCACTGTGTCCCCCGCCGGGCCGCCCTCGTCCGGGCCCGGCTCGCCCAGGCCGGTCCGGTGCCAGGCCAGCACGTAGGTGGCGGCGGGGGCGCGCATGCCCAGGGCCAGCCAGGGTGCGGTCCACCCGGGCAGGCCGAGCGGCCACAGCGGTACGGCCTGGGCCAGGTCGGGCCGGATGCGCTTGTAGGTGTCGACGGCCGCGGCCACCAGGGCGTGCTGCTGGTCCGTCATCTGGTCCAGGTGCCCGGACAGGTGGATCCGCCCCAGCAGCGCGCTGCACAGGGTGAACGCGATCTCGTCGTCGGTGAAATCAGGCTGCGGGTAGGCCCAGACCGCGCCCTGCTCCGGGGTCACGGCGGCGGGGGCCGCCGCGGCGATGGCCGCACCGCGCCGGAAGTCCTGCTGGTCGCTGGTCGACTGCACCTGCAGCCGGGAGAGCAGGGCATAGTCCATCCGTGCCCCGCCGGACGCGCAGTTCTCGATGACCAGGCCGGGATGGCGGTCCAGTACCGCGTCGAGCCAGTCCAGATGGGCCCGGTTGTGCCCGAGCAGACCCGCGCCCGCGCTGAGCCCGCCGGTATCGGTCCCGGGGCCCCCGTTGACGTTGTAATCCAGCTTGAAGTAGCCGATGCCGAGCCCCGTGACCAGGGCGTCGATCACGCCGTCGAGGTGCCGGACCGCGGCCGGGTGCCGCAGGTCCAGGTGATACCGGCCGTGCTCGACCACCCGCCGGCCGCGCCGAGAGAAGAACGCCTCGTCGGGCAGCCGCCCCGCGATCGGGCTGGCCACCCCGACGACCTCCGGTTCCAGCCAGAGGCCGGGCACCATGCCGTGAGCCCGGATGCGGTCAAGCACCTCGGTGATCCCGTGCGGGAACCGCGTCGCGGAGGGCTGCCACGCCCCGACCGTGTCCCACCACGGTTCGCCCAGTTCGGCGTACCAGCCGGCGTCGATGCAGAAGTACTCCGCCCCGGCCGCCGCGGCCGCGTCGATGAGGGGGAGGAGCCGCTCGGTCGTCGGCTCACCCATCAGCGTGTTCATGTAGTCGTTGAAGATGACCGGCAGCCGGCGGTGGTCGTCGTGCCGGCGCCGGATCGCGCGCCGGTAGGCGGTCAAGTGGGCCACGGCGCCGTCGAACCCGTCGTCGCTGACCGCGATGGCCACCGGCACCGTGGTGAACGTCTGGCCCGGGGCCAGCTGGGTGTCCCAGTGGTGCTCGGTGTCGGTCGGTCCGAGCAGCGCGAGGTAGCACGAGGTCTCTCCGGCCGCGGCGGCCGTGCTCTCCCCGGCCGCGGCGTCCCGGCGGCTGTGCTCGCCGACCTGCCAGTGCCAGGCTCCGTGGTGCTCGATCTGCCACAGCCAGCACCGGCCGCTGCGGCGGCTGACCATGGCCCCCATCGGCAGGTAGCGGCCCGAAGACCAGGTCCCCACGCTGGTCCGGCCGAACCGGCCCCTCGGGTCGCCGCCGTGCGCGGACCGGTTGAGGTCGGGCAGCACCTCGCGCAGCGGGCGCCGTTGCCAGCGGCCCTCGGACAGCCACTCGTTGGCCGCCCACAGCACGTCCAAGCTGATCAGTTCGTCATCGCCGGGCAGTTCGTCATCGCCGGGCAGGCCGCCGCAGAGGAACGAGGTCACCGACTCCACCGTGACCGCCGCCGGACCCTGGTTGGCCAGCACGACCCAGGACCGGAGCACCCCGGTTTCCCCCAGCATCCGGTAGAACACCTGCGCCCGCAGCCCGGACACCTGGTCGGCCAGGTCCACCCGCAGCTGCCGCCACACCGTGTCGCCAGACCCTGGGCCGCCAGACCCTGGGCCGCTGGACCCCGCGCTGTGCTCATGCCCGTCGTAACGCAGCCGGGGCGCGATCGCGGACTCGCAATACCGCTGGCCCGACCACGACCGCCCTTCCCCGGCCAGGACGACGTCCATCAGCGGCAACCCTGCGCCCCCGCCGCCACCCGGCCCCGCCGACAGCCCGGTGATCCGGGGGATACCGGCGCCGTCCACCTCGATCACCAGATGAAGTTCATTATTAGAAAAAATAATTGGCGCCCGTGATTCCTGCGGCCCGATGCCTTTCACGGAATTACCGAAATTGGCAGCCATGATTCCCGTCAGGTCCACGGTGGTGGGGAGCGTTCGCTTTATTTAATGAGGTATAGCCAACCGGGGTAGATTTTGCCAGGCGGTCGGCACCCGGCCGAGGCCTTAGATCGTGCCGCCTGCGCTGCGGAGCGCCCGCCGGGTGTACTGCTGGGCGAACTTCGTGTAGTCGCGCAGCGCGTCCTTCGCTCGTTCGCCCCGGCCCTGCTCGTAGGCCTCGGTGAACGTGGTCTGCAACTCGATGGCGCGCGAGGAGGTCCGCGGTGTCGAGCCCAGGGCCCGGGCGATGAGTGCCTTCACGCCAAGCCGCTGGTACACCACTAGCAGCGACTGGTTGTGAGCCAGCGCCACGATGTACTCGTGGAAGACGTCGTTGGCCTCCAGATAGCGGGCGAGATCGGTGAACTGGTCCCCGGCGATGTAGGGCGTCATCCGGTTCAGCCGGCGCCGCAGCTCGGCCAGCTCGGCTCGTGTGGCCCGTCCGATCGTCAGGTCGACCACCCCGATCTCGATGGCGCACCGGGCTGCCAGCGCCTCGTCCGAGGCCTGGACGTCGACCGGCACCACGACGTAACCACGGTCGGGATCCCGGTCGACCAGGGCGTCGCCGGTCAGTCGGGTCAGCGCGTAGAACACCGCCGCCTGCTCGACACTGAGCTCCCGGGCCAGGCTGTCGACCTCCAGCGGCTGGCCGGGCGGGTAGTCGCGGCGCAGGATGCGCCGCCGGATGTCGTGGTAGATCGCGTCATCGCGGCCGAACTCGAACCGGCCGAAGTCCCCCCGGTAGTAGGCCAGCGGGTTGCCCTCCTCAGCCGCGGCCGACTCGACCTCGCCCAGGAACACGGTGTGGGTGCCGCCGGAAACCTGCTCGGTGACCCGGCACTCGATGTGGGCCAGGGCACCCGCCAGCAGCGGGACCCCCAGCTGGCCGGGCCAGTAGCTGACGCCGCCGAACTTGTCACCGCCCTTGGCCGCGAACGTCCGGGCCAGCTGGGCCTGCCCCTGGCTGAGCACGTTGACCGCGTAGACGCCGGAACGCCGTACCGCCTGCCCGGTGGTCGATTCCTTGTTCAGGCAGACCAGCATCATCGGCGGCGTCAGGGACAGGGACGCGACCGAGCTCGCGGTCGTCCCGTAATCGGTCCCATCGGCGCGGGTGGTAACCACGGTGACCCCGCTGGCGAAGTGACCGGCGACCCGGCGGAACGTCTCGGACGCCACGAGTTCGGTTGCCATGGCCGCTCACCACACGCTCATGGCCGGTCCCCCGGCACGTCCTTCAGCACGTCGTCCAGGGCGGCCCACTCCGGGATCGTCCCGGTGCCGGATGGTTCACGGATGTTCTTCGTCCGGGTGAACTCCAGCAGGCTCTCGATGGCGTGCTCGCGTCCGTAACCAGAGTCCTTGAACCCGCCGAACGGCGTGCCCAGGAACGCGCGGTTGTAGTTGTTGATCAGCACCACTCCGGCCTCGAGGGCCCGGGCCATCCGCCGGGCCCGGACGGGATCGGCGGTGTAGACCGCGGCCAGCAGGCCGTAGGGCGTGCCGTTGGCCAGTTCGACGGCCTCGTCGTCGGTCGTGAACCGCAGCACCGCGGTCACCGGCCCGAAGATCTCGTCCCGGGCCACCGACATGGCCGGGGTGACGTCCGTGAACAGGGTCGGCGCCACCCAGTACCCGCCGGCCAGTGCCGGATCGTCCGGTACCGGCGCGGTGGCGGCCACCGTCGCCCCGTCGACCACCGCCCGCTCGATGCCAGCCAGGACCCGCCGCTGGTGCGCGCTGGTCACCATGGGGCCGATGTGGGTGGCCGGGTCACGGCCGGCCCGACCCGTAGCGACCGCACCGCGGCCGCCAGCCGGGCGGTGAACTCCGCGTGTACCCGCTCGTGAACCAGCAGCCGCGAGGCCGCCGTGCACGCCTCGCCCTGGTTGAAGAACGCGCCCTCGATCGCCCCGCGGACCGCCGCCCCGAGGTCGGCGTCGTCGAACACCATGATCGGGTTCTTGCCGCCCAGTTCCAGCGTCGCGGGCGTTATCGCGTCCGCGGCCAGCTTCAGCACGGTCCGGCCCGTCGCAGTGGAGCCGGTGAACGACAGCCGCTCGACCAGCGGATGCCCGGCCAGCGCCGCCCCGGCCGCCGGACCCTGGCCGGGCACGACCTGCAGGACGTCCGGCGGCAGGACCCCGGCCAGCAGCTCGACGATGCGCATGATCGTCAGCGGGTCCTGCTCGGGTGGCTTGAGGATGACGACGTTGCCCGCGGCCAGCGCGGGCGCGCTCTTGCCCGCGGTGTGGATCGGCGGCCAATTGAACGGGATAATGCCGGCCACCACGCCGTATGGCTCGTGCACCGTGCGGGCAGCCACCGGGCCGAGCTCGATCGCGGCCCCCGGCAGCTTGTCGGCCAGCCCGGCGTAGAAGGCGAGCGAATCGATGCAGAACTGGATGTCGAAGCGGCGGGCCATGGCCACCGGCTTGCCCATCTCCAGCGTTTCCAGCGCGGCCAGCTCGTCAGCGTGGGCCTGGATGACCCGGGAGCACTCGTACAGGAGCGCGCCGCGCTCCCGGGCGCTGACCTGGCGCCAGGTGCCGGCATAGGCGGCCCGGGCCCGGTGGATGGCCGCGTCCACCTCGGCCGCGCCGCCACCGTGCACGGTGGCCACGACCGAGCCGGTCGCCGGGTCGTGGATGTCGAAGGCGTCGTCCGGATGTCCCGAGGACCATGGGCCCTTGAGCGTCGGCAGCGCCGCCGGCGCCGCACCGCCGTCTTCGCCGGTCATGCCACGCCCGTCGGCCGGCCCAGCGCGGCCAGGATCTGGCCGCGGGAGCGCTGGAACGCGTCCAGCGCCTCCGGGTTGGCCAGGCTGTCCCGGCTCGCCACCGTCTCCGGATCAGCCCCCATCAGCAGGCGTTTTACCGGGATCTCGAGGATCTTGCCGGTGAGCGTCCGGGGCAGGTCCGGCACGGCGAAGACCCGGTCGGGCACGTGCCGGGGCGAGCACTGGACCCGCACGGCCGTTCGGATCTCGGCCGCGAGCTCGTCGTCGAAGGTGACCCCGTCGGCCAGGGTCACGAACATCACCATGTCGCCAGGGCCGTCGTCGGCCGGCAGGTCTACCACCAGGGCGTCGGTGACCTGGGGGATGGTCAGCACGGCCCGGTACAGCTCGGCCGAGCCGATGCGCACGCCGCCGCGGTTTATCGTCGCGTCGCTGCGGCCGTAGAGGATGCCGCCGCCGCGCGGGGTGATCTCGAGCCAGTCGCCATGCCGCCAGACGCCCGGGTAGACGCTGAAGTAGGCCTCCCGGTACCGGCTGCCGTCGCGGTCGCCCCAGAAGGACACGGGCATGGCCGGCATCGGCTTGGTCACCACCAGCTCGCCGGTCTGGCCCACCAGCGGGCGGCCGTGCGGGTCCCAGGACTCGACTGCGACCCCGAGCAGCCGGGCCTGCAGCTCCGAGCGGTAGACCGGCAGCCAGGGGACGCCGCCGAGGAACGGGCCGGCGATGTCGGTCCCGCCGCTCACCGAGCCCAGCCAGATGTCCGGCCCGAGCTCGGCGTAAACCCAATCGAAGCCCTGGGCCGACAGCGCCGACCCGGTGGACCCGACCGCGGCCAGTGCGGCTAGGTCCCGGCCCGCGGCCGGATGCAGGCCCGCCTTCATGCAGGCGGCGATGTAGCTCGCGCTGGTGCCGAACATCGTCATCCCGCTGCGCTCGGCCAGGTTCCACAGCACGCCCAGGTCGGGGTAGCCGGGGCTGCCGTCGTAGATGATGATCGACGCCTGGCTCAGCAGCACGCCCAGCATGACGTTCCACATGATCCAGCCGGTCGTGGTGAACCAGAACATCCGGTCCCCGGGCTGCGCGTCGAAGTTGAAGTGCACGTACTTGAGCTGATCGATCAGCATCCCGGCGTGCGAGTGCACGATCGGCTTGGGCAGCCCGGTGGTCCCCGAGGAGTAGACCACCCATAGCGGATGATCGCCGGGTACCCGTTCGAAGGCCAGTTCACCGCCAGGCCGCCCGAATTCTTCCCACGCCGTGGTATCCCGCAGGCCGGAGATGTCCGCGTCCGGGTCGAGGGAGCGCAGCAGGGCCGTCCGCCGGACGGTGGGCAGCGCGTCCTGCAGCGCTTTGACCTCAGCCAGCCGCGTGTAGGCCCTCCCGCCGTAGCGGTAGCCGTCCACCGCCAGCAGCACGGTCGGTTCAATCTGAGCGAACCGGTCAACGACGCTGCGCACCCCGAAGTCGGGCGAGCAGGCCGACCAGATCGCGCCGATGCTGATGCACGCGAGCGAGGCGGCCAGCGCCTCGGGGATGTTCGGCAGGTAGGCCGCGACCCGGTCGCCGGGCCCGACGCCGGCCGCGCGCAGACCCGCGGCCAGGGTGGCGGTGCGGGCCCGCAGGTCCGCCCACGTCCACGAGCCCAGGGGCCGGTCTTCGGCCGCGAACTGAACGGCCAGCGCATCGCCGGGCTTATCCCGGAAGACATGCTCGGCGTAGTTGAGCCGCGCCCCGGGGAACCACTCGGCGCCCGGCATCTGGGTGCGGCCCAGCACCCGCTGGTAGCCGTCGTCGGACCGGACACCGAAGTAGTCCCAGACGGACCCGTAGAAGTCCTCCAGGTGGTCGACCGACCACTGCCACAGGGCGCCGTAGTCGTAACCGGGAATCGCCACGCCGCGGTACCGCGCCAGCCAGCTCGCATACCGGGTGAGGTTCGCCCGCTGGCGCCGCTCGGCCGACGGCACCCACAACGGCTCCTGAGCGTTCACTCGGTCCTCCCTGCTACGCGAAGTGCGGGATGACCTTCTCGCCGAACAGCCTCATCGATGCTTGCGCCTTCTCGTGGTCCGGGCCGGCCGGGTGGCGGAATCGCATCACGAAGTAGTCGCTGCCCAGTTCCTCGTTCCAGCGCTCGATCTCGGCGATGCAGTGCTCGGGCGAGCCGACGATGAACCGGTCGGCCGACACCTTGTCGTAGGTGAACTCATCCACCGAGGCCAGATCGGCGATCCAAGGGTCGGCCAGGGGGCTGTACCCGCCCGCCTGGTAGTAGAAGCGGTGCGAGGTCATGACGTTCTCGGCGTACTCCTCGAGCGCCTGGTCGGTCGATGGGGCGACCCAGCACTCGCGCAGGACGGCGATCGACGGGGCGTTGCCAGCCTTCTCGGCCGACTGCCGGTAGATGTCGCCGAAGCTCTTCAATGTGGGCAGTGTGTTGATGACGTCGGTGACCCAGGCGTCGCCGAGCCGTCCGGCGCGGCGCAGCCCGCCCGGGGTCCAGGCACCCATCCACACTGGCGGCCGCGGCCGCTGGGCCGGCTTGGGGGTGACCCGCATGTTCTTGAAGTGGTACACCTCGCCGTCGAAGTCCAGGTTGTCGTGGGTCCAGGCATCCTTGAGGAACCGCGCAGTGTCCTCCATCAGCGCGCCGCGCTGCTTGACGTCGACCCCGAACGCGGCCAGATCCTCGCTGACGTAGCTGGCGCCCAGGCCGAGGATGAGCCGCCCGCCCGAGATGACGTCGACCAGCGCGGCGTCCTCGGTCAGCCGGATCGGGTTGTACAGCGGAGCCAGCGCGACGCAGGTTCCGACCTTCAGCGTCGTGGTCTCACGCGCCACCCCGGCCGACACCATCAGCGGGTTGGGGAAGTAGCCGTCGGCCTGCTGGTGGTGCTCGGTGATGAGGCACGAGTCGAATCCGGCCGCCTCCGCCAGCTTGGCCTCGGCGACGATCTCGTTGTAGACCCGCACCATGTCCGCACCGTCGGGCCAGTCCTCGGTGATCGGGAAGATGCCGAACCTGATCTTTGGCATGTGCGTCTCCATTGACGAGGAGGTGCCGAGGGGTGCCGGGCCATCCACGGCCCGAAGCCAGGGACGACAGCAACGGTAAATCGGCGGGCGGGCCGTCTCAATGTGGAAGTCACAGACCTGAGGGGCTTGCCTTGTCCCAGCTCACAACCGGCGTCAGCGGTCGAGCTTGAGCAGCCGGGCCGCCGTGCCGCCGAGGATCGCGGCGCGGTCGCCCGCCGACAGCGCCGTCATCCCCTCGACCAGCGCGACCGCGTCTTCGTCGCCCATGTCGTAGGGGTAGTCGGTGCCGAGTACGACCTGGCCCGGCCCGAGCTGCTGGATCAGGAAGGCGAGGTGAGCCTGGTCGTAGACCAGGCCGTCGGCGTAGACCTGGCGCAGGTAGCTGGACGGAACCCGGCGGGGGATGGCGTGCCGGCCCTCCGGCCGGTGCCGCCAGGCGTGGTCCATGCGCGACGCGTAGAACGGGAGGTAGCCGCCGCCGTGGGTCAGGCACAGCGTGAGGCCGGGCAGTTCCTCGAGCACGCCGCCGTGGATGAGCCGGGTCGCCGCGATCGTGGTGTCGAGCGGGTTACCGATCACGTTAGTCAGGTAGTACTCGGTCAGCCGCTCGCCCTGGGTGAAGCCGTGCGGGTGCAGCAGCACGACGACGTTTAGCTCAGCGGCCCGGGCGAAGAAGGGCCGGAACCGTGGCAGGTCCAGGTCCAGGCCGTTGACGCTGGTGCAGATCTCGACCCCGCGCAGCCCGAGCTGGGTGACGCCGTGGTCGAGCTCGGCCACGGCGGCCTCGGCGTCCTGCAGCGGAACCGTGCCCAGGCCCACGAACCGGTCCGGGTGCCCGGCGACGAGCTCGGCCACATGCTCGTTCTGCAACCGGGCCAGGCGCCGTCCCAGCCCGGGGTCGGTCCAGTAGTAGAACTGCGGCGGCGCAACCGACAGCGCCTGCACGTCGATCCGCATCCGGTCCATGTCCGCCAGCCGCCGGTCCGGGTCGGTCAGCTGGCCGGCCAGGCCGGCGAAGTGCGTCGCGTTGTACGACCGGGTCTCGTCCCCGCTGTACCGGGTGAACGGGTCGAGCCATAGCGGCGCCGGGCCGTCCAGGAGTTCCTCGCAGGCTGGCGTGCTCACGTGGTTGTGCAGGTCGACGACCGGCCCCGCGGTCATGCCGGGCAACCCAGCACGTCCTCGATGACGAAGGCGAACTGGAACTCGAACAGCGCCTTCGGGCTGTGGCAGTCCACGTGCAGCAGCTCTTCGATGCGCCGCAGCCGGTAGGTGACGGTGTTGGGGTGCACGATCAGCGACTCCGCCGTGGTCGTGGCGTTGCACCCGCACCGCAGGAAGGCCCGGAGCGTCTCGACCAGCGTCGTGTCGCGCCGCTGGTCGTACTCGTACAGCGGCGCGAGCGTGCTCCGCATGAAGTCGATCAGCTCTTCGGGTCGCTTGACCTGGAGCAGCATCCGGTAGACGCCCAGATCGCCTAGGGCGACCAGCCGGTCGCGGTGACCCGCGCGCTGGGTCAGCTCCAGCGCGCTGCCGGCCAGCCGGTAGGCGTCGGCGTACTCGGTGACGTGCTGGCACGCACGGCCGAGGCCGACCGAGACCGAACCCTTGAAGTGGGAGCGGCAGTGGCGGCGCAGCCGGTCCGCGATCTCGGCCGCGCCGGGAAGCTCTTCCCGTTGGGGCCAGAGCACGATCACGTCCGCGCCCCGGGCCGCCACCAGCGCCTCGGCGTCGCTCGCGTTGACGACCTGCTGCACCTGGGTCAGCACGGACCGGTGCAGCCGCGCGGCCCCGTCGGGCACCACCGCGGCGGGCTCGCTGGGCCCCGGATCGGGCCGCAGCACGAGGACCGTGTGCGGGCGGGTCAGGTCGACGCCGAGGTGCCGGGCCCGGGTCAGCGTGGTGAGCGGGTCACTGCCAGGGCTGGTGGTCAGCAGATCGTCGAGGAACTCGCGGGACAGCCTCCACTCGACCTCCTGCGCCGTCCGCATCTTGGACACGGCCAGGGCGACCACCCCGGCCCCGCGCTCCAGCACGTGCCGGGCCAGCGTCCCGTACGGCTCGGGCGAGTTGAGGGCCCAGACCCGGCCGGCGATCTCCCCGCCGAGGATCACCGGGGCGACCAGGGCGACCGGCGCGCCGTCGCCGCCGGGCAGTTCCACCGCCCGGGACTCCTCGCCCGCCTGCTGGAGCAGCGCCGCGGTCCGCTGGTCGATCTGGACCGGAGCCGGCGGAGTCCGGCCGCGGCCCCGCGCCGCCGTGGCCAGCGGGTGACCGGCCGCGTCTTCGACCAGGACGTCGCTGCGCAGCTCGCGGGCCAGGTGCTCAGCCACCCGCTCGAGACTCTCGCCCGTTAGCAGCAGGCGCATCAGGTCGCGGTACACGGCTTCGCCGCGCTGGGCGATCCGCTGCTCCTCCTCGAGCGCCGCGAGCCGGGCTTCGAGCCGCCGGATGGCACCATGGTCGCGTTCGCGGCGCTCGCTCGCCTCGATGGCCAGCGCCGCCTGATTGGCGAACGTCTCCATCAGCATGACCTGTTCGGCCGGGATGGTTCGGGGTTGCGCCGCGTAACAGCTCAGCACCCCGAGCACGTCGCCCGAGCTGATCAGCGGCAGCGCGAGAATGGCCCGGTAGCCCTGCTCGGCCGCGGCCGGCTCCCACTCCAGGCAGGTCGGGTCGGCGCAGATGTCGACCAGCACGACCGGCCGCTGCGACCGGAACGCGCGGCTCGACGGGCCCTCCGCGGTCGCGCCGGGGGCGAGTGAGGGCGGCCGGCCCGTGTTGACCCGCTGCACGTAGGCCGGCGACAGCCCGTACGAGCCGCGGATCAGGAGCTGGCTGCCGCCGGGATCGGGCAGCAGGACCGAGCAGAAGTCGTAGTTGGTGAGCTGGACCACCGTGCCGGCGATGAGGTTGAGCAGGTCGGCCGCGGGCTGGTCCCGGTTGACCGACCGGACCAGCTCCGCGGCCGCGTCCAGCCAGGCCCGCAGGTCGTGGTCTGGGGTGTCGCCGGGACCGGTTCGGTTCGGTCCGACGGCCGGGTCACTCACCGAGACGCTCATCTGACCTCCCGCGCCTGACTCCACGCCGAGCCCGACAGGCTCAGGCTAACTCGGGGAGGTGCGCGCATCCAGAACGGAACGTGGTGAGCATCCACAACGAAACGGGCCTCAGGTTGGCCCAGATCCCATGGTTTGCGCCGGCGGCTCGTTCTTATTCTGGCCCCGTCGACCGCGCCATAGGCCGGCTGCGCGACACATGGTGAGGAGTTCGCGGTGGTCAACGTCCTGCTCCAGCTGTACCCGGTCATCCCCGCCACCCGGAAGGAGCGCGAGGAGCAGCGTCCGATGGGGCGCAACGCCGAGCGTTACCAGCAGTTGCTGGGCGGGTGGCACGACATCGTCCGGGCGGCGGACCGGCTCGGCGTGTGGGGGGTCGCCACCGTCGAGCACCACTTCCACTCCGAGGGCTACGAGGTCGGCCCGAATCCCGGCGTCCTCGACGCCTACTGGGCCGCGATCACCCAGAACGTCCGGGTCGGCCAGCTCGGTTACGTGATGAGCGCGCAGAACCCGATCCGGGTGGCCGAGGAGACCGCGATCCTGGACCACCTGTCCGGCGGCCGGACCTTCGTCGGCTTCGCCCGCGGCTACCAGTCGCGGTGGACCAACATCCTCGGGCAGCACCTCGGCGCCCGGGCCACGCTGTCCCCCTCCGGCACCCCGCAGGAAAAGATGGCCCTGCTGACCGAGGAGCAGCGGGCCCGGCGCTTCGCCGACGACAAGGCCAACCGCGAGGTATTCGAAGAGCAGGTCGACCTGGTGCTGCGGGCCTGGTCGGAGGACAGCATCGAGTCCAAGGGCCGCTGGGAGATCCCCTTCCCCTACCGGGAGGGCATCGACTGGACCATGGACGCGACCCGGGAGATCGGCGCCCCGGGCGAGATGGACGAGGCGGGCAAGATCCGCCGGGTCAGCGTGGTGCCCGCGCCGCTGACCCAGCCGCACCCGCCGATCTTCGTCTCCAGCAACGCCAGCCGGGAGACGATCGAATACTGCGGGCCGCGTGGCTTCATCCCGGCCTACTTCTCCAAGATCGAGCGGGCGTCCGAGTACGGGCGGGCCTACGTCGAGGCCGCCCGGACGGCCGGCCGGAACTACGCCCTCGGGCAGAACCAGGCCCTGGTCCGCTGGGGGAACATCGCGCCCACCATGGAGCAGGCCCGCCGCAACGTCGAGAAGTGGGACGTGGACGTGTTCCGCGACCTGTACGGCGGCACCACCCCGATGGTGTTCGACCCGGCCAAGCCGGTGGACTCGGTGCTGAACAGCGGCCTGTGGGTGATCGGCTCGCCGGACGAGGTGCGGGAGCAGTACCTCGATCAGTGGCGGCAGCTTCCCGCCGAGTACGTCGTACTGATCTACCACTACGCCCAGCAGCCGGCCGAGAGCGTGATCGAGAACGTCGAGATGTTCATGACCCACGTCAAGCCGGCCCTGGACGAGGTCACCTCGTCCTACGGGTCCTAGGGGGCTGGCATGAGCGAGAATGCGGCTTCGACGGCGACACGGTCCGGTTTCCGCGGCGAGGACATCGTGCGCGACTACATCGACCGGTTCTCCAACTGGGGCCGGTGGGGGCCGGAGGACGAGCTCGGCACAATCAACTTCGTCGGCCCGGAACAGGTCGTCGCGGCCGCCCAGCTAGTCCGGCAGGGCCGGCTGATCTCAATGACCCTGCCCTACGACCTGACCGGGCCGCAGGTCGGCGGGTTCCGCGCAAACCCGCTCAACCTGATGACCGCGACCGGCACCGACTACCTCAGCGGCGCCCAGGATCCGCTGCCCGCGGGCTGGGGACCCGCCCGCGGCTTCGGGTTCGCCGACGACGTGATCGTGATGCCGAACCAGGCCGGCAGCCAGTGGGACAGCCTGGCCCACATCTTCTTTGAGGGGAAGATGTACAACGGCCACGACGCGTCGGCCGTCACCGCCAAGGGCGCGCAGCGCAACGGCATCCAGGTCCTGCGCGAGCGGTTGGTCATGCGCGGCGTGCTGCTCGACGTGGCCCGCCAGCACGGGGTCGCGGCGCTGGATCCCGGGTACGCGATCACCGCCACCGACCTCGACGCCGCCGCGTCGGCCCAGGGCGTCGAGGTCCGTACCGGCGACTGCGTCATCGTCCGGACCGGGTTCCTCGGGGCCCGCCGCGGGGACTGGGGTGACTACTCCGGTGGGCCCGCCCCCGGGCTGTCACTGCACACCGCGCCGTGGCTGGCCGAGCACGAGGTCGCCGCGGTGGCCACCGACACCTGGGGCCTGGAGGTCCGCCCGAACGAGATCGAGCTGTTCCAGCCCCTGCACGTGGTGGCGCTGGTGCACATGGGGATCCCGTTCGGCGAGATCTGGGACCTGGAGGCGATCGGGTCGGACTGCGCCGCCGACGGCGTCTACGAGTTCATGCTCTCGGCCGCGGCCCTGCCCATCACGGGCGCGTGCGGGTCGCCGCTCAACGCGCTCGCCATCAAGTAGGGCCCGCCGTGGAATACCGGCTGACCGAGGAGCAGCGGCGCTGGCGCGACCGGGCCCGGGCCTACGGGCAGGAGGTCGTCGCGCCGTGCGCGGCCGAGCTAGACGCCAAGATCGACCCGGCCGCCGCCTTCTCCTGGAAGCTGGTCGAAGCGGCCAGCGAGCGGGGCCTGCGGCTGGCCCCGCTGCCGGTCGAGTTCGGCGGCGGCGGCACTGACTTCCTGACCAGCGCGGTGATGCTCGAGGAGGTCGCGGCGGCCGACATGGGGGTCTCGGTCGTGCTCGCCCAGACCTGGAAGTTCGCCCAGCTGCTGATGGAGCTGGGCACCCCGGACCAACACCGGCGCTGGCTGCGGCGGCTGGCCGGCAATCCGCGCGGGCTGATGGCGGCGTCGCTGACCGAGCCGGGCGCGGGCTCGGACAACGTGCTGCCCTACGGCGGCACCGATGGCGGCATGCAGATGTCGGCCCGCCGGGTGACCGGCGGCTGGGTGCTGAACGGCATCAAGCACTACATCTCCAACGCCAACCGGGCCGACACGATCCTGGCCTTCGCTCGCACCAACCCCACCGTCCCGGTCAAGGACGGCTGCAGCGCGTTCATCGTGCCCGCCGACAACCCCGGGGTCCGGTTCGGTGTCATCCACGACAAGCTGGGGGAGCGGCTGGCCAACAACTCGGAGATCTTCTACGAGGACTGCTTCGTACCGGAGGAGGATCTGCTCGGCGAGGAGAACGCCATCCTCGGCGACGTGGCCCGGCTGCTACGCGGCAGCAACGCCTACGCGGCCGTCTGCACGCTCGGGGTCGCCCGCACCGCGCTGACCCGGGCCATCCTGCGGGCCAGGTCCCGGGTCCAGGGGGGCCGGCCGATCATCGGGCACAGCGTGGTGGCCGCCGAGCTCGGGCAGCTGTGGGCCTGGCTGGAGACGGCCAGGACGTACGCGTTCCGGGCCGCCTGGGCCGCCGACCACGCGGACCCGTTCGACCCCAAGATGGCGGCCGCCCCCAAGCTGATCGCGGCCGAAACCGCGTTCGAGGTCACTCGCCGCTCGCTGGAGATCTTCGGCGGCGCCGGGGTCATGCGCGAGGTGGGGATGGAAAAGCTCCTGCGTGACGCCACGATCTTCCTGCACTCCGACGGGACGAACACGATCATGCGCAAGAAGATCGCCGCCGACCTGCAGAACCGGACCGACCAGCAGCTCCAGGAGCTGTGGGACTGGTGATGCGGGCCACGGTCCTGGATGCCTTCGGTGGGGACGTCCGCTTGGCCGACGTCCCCACCCCCACCCCGGGCCCCGGCGAGGTGCTGGTCGGCGTGGCCGCCTGCGGCGTCGGGCTGACCCTGGAGCGGGCCCGGACCGGTGACCTGGGCGGTACCGCGCCGCGGATCGTCGGTCACGAGCTCGGCGGCACCGTGCTCGCGACCGGGCTCGGGGTCGGCCGGTGGAAACCCGGCGACCGGGTCACGGCCTCCTTCTACCTGACCTGCGGTTCCTGCCCGAACTGCGCCGCAGGCCGGGAGACGCTGTGCGAGAACTGGGGCGGGTTCGTCGGCATCCACACGGACGGCGGCCTGGCCGACGCGGTGGTGCTGCCCGCCCGCAACCTGGTCCGGGTGCCGGATGACGTAGGCCTGGCCGAGGCGGCCATCGCCGCCGACGCCATCGCCACGCCCTATCGCGCGCTGACCGCCCGCGTCTGCGTCCGGCCCGGTCAGATCGTGGCCGTCATCGGAGCCGGCGGTGGGGTGGGCGTGCACGTGGTAGCCATGGCCCGGGCCCTGGGGGCCAGGGTCATCGGCATCGAACGTGACCCCGCCAAGGAGCAGCGGCTACGGGCCTGCGGCTGCGATCTGACCTGGAACCCCGGCGACGCTCCGGACTGGGCGCCACGCCTGGTCCGCGAGCTGGGGGTGCAGGCGGACGTCTGCGTGGACATGGTGGCGTCGCGGTCCACCCTCAGCAACGGGGTCGAGCTGCTGCGCCGGTCCGGCACGCTGCTGATCGTCGGCTACCAGGGTGGTGTCACCTTTGAGCTGGACCCGCGCCCGTTCGTGCTGGACGAGGTGGTCGTGACTGGCAGCCGCTACGCCACCCGGGCCGACATCGCCGCCGCTCTCGACCTGGTCGCCCAGGGCCGCGTCGAGCCGGTAATCGGCGCCCGCTTCCCCCTCAGCCAGGTGGCCGAGGCCTACCGGGTCATGCAGGCCAACGACGCCTTCGGCCGCATCGTCGTCGACATCGCCTCCTGACCAGCAGCATCACCGAGGCGCTCTCAGTCAAGGGTGAGCCTCGAGTCGGCATTCTGGTGGGCCACCACGGAAATAATGTGCAGCAGAGCCTCGTCCGGATAACCGGCTGCCCGCAGCCCCTGTCCCCGGGCCGGACTTGGCCTGGTCCGGGCCACGGCCGAAACCGGCTGGGCGATGAGGCCGAGGTACCGCGGCCTGGCTCAGGTCTGGTTCGAAGCGGGTAGCGGCGTCGCGTAATCGAACTCGATGCCGAACGGCTCCACCACCGGCCAGTCCTCCATCACCACCGACGACTGCTCCGCCGGCGCGGGCGGCGGCGGCGCCCAGGGCGGGAACGCGGGCCTGGACGGGAACGGGGCCGGCGGCGGCACCGGTTCCTCCTCGGACTCCGGCCTGACCGGCGCCACCGTCACCGCCGACAGTTCCCATGGCGGCAACGTCCAGCAGGGCGAGGTCATCATCAGCGCCGCCAGCTGACCTGCAGCCAGCAAGGTGCTTCCCGGCCGCCAGCCCAGGTGGCCGGGAAGCACCTTGTGGGTCCAGTTACGCTCCGGCCACCGGCCTGAGCTCCCCGGAGAGCTTCAGTAGCCGGACAGCAGGGCCTGCAGCCGGGCCAGCTGGGGCTGGGTCAGCTGGCTGCGCAGCCGATTGCGATGATCGGGGCGCCGCCCCCAGATGAACAGCTGCCGGGCGCCGGCGTCCATCTCCACGGCGGGCTCGTCGGCGTCATCCTCGGCCCAGGCCAGGGTGGCCCGGCCGTCGTCGACGATCACCCGCAGGTCGGGCTGGTCGGCCGTCCGCAGTCGCACGCCGAAATCAGCGTCGGGATCCGGATCATGCTTCTGCCCGGCCACGAGCAGGATCGCCCCCAGCTCGCCCACCGAGTGGTCGACTAGGTCCAGCGCGCCGAGTAGCTCACGGCTGGTGTCGTCGTCACCGGCGACGTCCCACCGGTGCAGCGCGTGCTCGTTGCGCAGGTGCGGGATGAACTTCGCCACGGCCATGTGCCGCCCGGTCCAGGGGATGACCGCGTCGGGGTCACGGTCCAGGACGTCATCGACGCAGCGGCGCATCCGGGTCTCTTCGGTGTCCAGCCGCCGGAGCAGCGCGGCATGCTCCATGGCCTGCAGCGGCTCTTCGCGTTCTTCGAAACTCCGGGTTTTCGGTACCGGGTCGCCCTGCAGGAACGGCTCGAGGTGCCGGATGACCTCGACCGCGATCCCGGTGACGTGCGCGGCGATCTCGTGGGTGGTCCAGCCTTCGCAGGCGCTCACCGCCTGCGGCGGGGCATCGTCCACTGTGCTGATGAACTCGGCCGCCTCGCGGCTACGGTCAGTCATGGTCACCTGCTCCCCTCGCTGCAGGACTCGCTTACCCGGCCGCTCTGCCGCTAATCGTCGGGATGACGCCGCTACCGCAGGAGCTGGGGACGGTTGCGGTTGCGCATGATCCGGACCGCGACCGCCGGGCCGGCCGCCCAGATCGCGTAGGCCCAGGGCGTCACGAAGGCCACCGGGATCGAGATCAGGAACGAGCCGATCGTGGCGTACCGGGCCAGGTTGTCCGGGTGCCGGGCCGACTCGGGCGCGTCGTCCCGCAGCAGGTGCCCCTGGGCCAGCTCATTGCTCATCCGAAGCAGGCAGACCGAGGCGATCACCTGGACCACCGCGTAGATGGAGAAGCGGATCGCGAAGCCGCCCGAGGCGGCCAGGGTCCGGGCCGCGAACGGGGTCAGCACCACCATCAGCAGCCAGATCATGTTGGTCCTGATGACCTTGTCGTTGATCCGGTTCACGTACCGGAAGATGGCCCGGTGTGACCCCCAGGCCCCGCTGATCACCACGAAGCTGATGAGAAAGGCGAAGTAGGAGGTCCAGTTGTGGCGGAGGGCATGCAGTACGGCCAGGTTGGTGGCGCTCCCCTTGAGGTCCGGTACCGGCAGGTCCAGGGCCAGCAGCGTGATGGCGATCGCGACCACGGCATCGGAGAAGACGACGACCCGGTCGGCGGCCCGGGCCTCGATCTCGGGGGAGTCAGTAGCGGCCATGGGTGAGATTGTGCCGTAGGCGCCGCTCGATCAGGGTCCTGACCCGGTCAGGCGCCGGCGCCCCCGTCCACCGGCACGATCGCGCCGGTCACCATCGAGGCCCGGTCGCTGAGCAGCCACGCCGCCGCCTCGGCGACCTCGCGCGGTTCGGCCATCCGGCCGAGCGGGATGCGCGCGCTGAGCCGCTCGACGATCCCCGGGGACGCCGCCTCCCAGGTGTCGATCATCTCCGTCGCGGTGCCGCCGGGGGTGATGGCGTTCACCCGGATCCCCTGCGGCCCCCAGGTCACGGCGGCCGTCTCGGTGATGCTGTTGAGCGCGCGCTTCATCGCCCCGTACGCGGGCAGCTCGGGGTTCGCCCGGCGGCTGCCGATGCTCGAGGTGTTGACGATCGCCCCGCCACCGCCACCGCCGCGGCGCATGAGCTCAGCCTCGGCCGTCATCGCGGTCCAGTGAGCACGGAAGTTGACCGCGAACTGCTGCTCGATGTCCTCGTCGCTGGTCGTGTCGAGCGGGCCGGGCTGCTGGATCGCCGCGCCGTTGTTGAACGCGCCGTCGAGCCGTCCGTGCCACTCTTCGACGTGGCCGATCGCCGCGCGGATGCTGGCCCGGTCGGCCAGGTCCACGGTCACGGCATCGGCGACGCCGCCGTCGGCGCGGACCTCGGCCACGATCTTCTCCAGCGCGTCGGTGCTGCGGGCGGCGAGCACGACGGCGGCACCCTCGCGGGCGAAGAGCCGGGCCGCGGCCGCCCCGATGCCGCGGCTGGCGCCGGTGATGAACACCACCTTGCCGGTGAGCAGGCCGACGGGTGTGCGGTCGATGTTGTTGGTCATGACCACTAGCCTCCGGCCGGGCGCCGGACCGGATACAGGCACAGGCTGTACTACGATCCGCCGCCGGGCAGCAGGCAGACTGGGGGTATGGACAAGCAGGAGCTGGGGGCGTTCCTCCGCAGCCGCCGCGAGCGGCTCCGGCCCGAGGACGTCGGCCTTCCCTCGGGCTCGCGCCGCCGGACCCCGGGTCTGCGCCGCGAGGAGGTCGCGGTCCTGGCCCACATCTCCACCGAGTACTACGTACGGCTCGAGCAGGGCCGGGCGCCGCGCCCCTCCGGCGAGGTCCTGGCCGGGATCGCCGGCGCGCTGCGGCTGACCGACGCCGAGTCCGATCACCTGCACGTTCTCGCGGGCACGGCCCCGCGCCGCACCGGGCTGCACCGGCGCGACGTCCGCCCGAGCATCCTCGCGCTCCTGGAACGGCTGCCGCAGACCGCTGCTTTCGTAACCTCCGCGGCGTTCGAGGTGCTGGCCTGGAACGACCTCGCCGCCGCGCTCATGGAGGACTTTGGCGAGCTCGCCCCGCAGGACCGCAACCTCGCCCGCAGGGCCTTCCTTGACTCGGCGCGGGCCGAGGCGCCCCGGGCCGAGACAGCACTGTACGGGGTCTCCGACGCCGCGGAGTTCCGGCATCACGTCGTCATGAAGCTCCGGCTCACCCTGGCGAGGTACCCGTCTGACCCCGAGGTCGTCGGCCTCGTCACGGGCCTCCGCGAGGGCAGCCCCGACTTCGCCCGGCTCTGGGAACGGCACGACGTGCAGGCCGCGCCGATGCTGACGAAAACCTTCCGTCACCCGGTCGTCGGCGAGATCACCGTCGACTGCGACTCCCTCACCCTGACCGACCGCGACCAGAACCTCGTGCTCTACACCGCGCCGTCAGGCTCCCGTAGCGCCGAGGCCCTCGCGCTCCTGAACGTCCTCGGCCCCGAGAACGTCCACGCGAGCTAGCGACCGCTGGAACTAGCGGCGGGCCGCCGGAGCCCGGCTATGACCATGACCAGGCCGATAACCGCGGCGATCGGGCCGATCACGGCCCACAGGGTCACGCCCGTCATCGGGCTGCCCCCGAGATCACCGAAGCCTTGTAGCGCGAAAATGACTCCCGCCACCGTGAGCAGCGCGCCCAGCCCGATCAGCCATTCTCTGCTCATCGTGGGGGCTCCTCTCGTGTGCGGAGACGCAGGAAAGCGGCGCCGCTTCCTTCTGACTACGGCGGACCACGTCAACGGGATTGGAGTGGCCGGGTCAAGGCCGGTCAGCCGGGCTGCCGCGATCCGGTACCGGCGCCGCCGTCTCCGCCGCCAGCGGCTGGTCCTGGCCCGGGTGCAGTCGGGGTGGCGAGGGCGGATCGGGAGCCAGGGTGCCGTCGGGGGCGATGTGGGCGAAGATCTGGTCGATCAGGGTAAGAACGTGCGGGTCTTCGACGGCGTAGATGTGGCGGCGTCCGTCCCGGCGAGCGGTCACCAGCCCGGCCAGGCGGAGCTTGGCCAGGTGCTGGCTGACCAGCGCGACCGTCGCTCCGGTCCGCGCGGCCAGGGTGCCCACGTCGTAGTCACTCCGGGCCAGCAGCCACATCAGGTGCAGCCGGGTCGGCGCGGACAACAGGTCGAAGGTGGCCGCGGCCGCCTGCAACTGCGGGCGCGCCGGCTCCCCGGCCGACGGCGGAGGTTCCCTGGTCATGACCTGTTCATCCTGACTGGCGCGGCGAGGACGCTACGACTCATTCTGCGACTTTCAAATGGTTACGCAACTATTTGACAGTGCCTGGTTGAGTTGGCAAGCTTGAGCCAGAAGGGGAGTAGCCCTCAAGCCGGCTGGTCGACATACTGGCGCGCTGCGCGTGCCCGGCCACTGGGTCCCTGCGGGGATGGGCGAGACCTTCGGCCGTGGACATTGTCCGGCTGGGGTGCCCTTTTGTGCTGGATTCCCTGGTCGGCCGGACCAAGGGGACCCTTCTCGTGCTGAATCTCGCGGCAGTCGCGACCGTGTTCGGGCTGACGTTCCTGGCCGAGCTGCCCGACAAGAGCCTATTTGCCTCGCTGTTGCTGGGCACCAGGTACCGCCCGCTTTACGTGTGGGTCGGGGTAGCGGCGGCGTTCCTGGTGCAGATGGCGGTGGCGGTCACCGCTGGCCAGGTTCTGGTGACCCTGCTGCCGCATCGGGTGGTGGAGGCGGTGGTAGCCGTCTTGTTCGCTGCGGGAGCCGTGTGGCTGCTGGTGTCCAGCTTCCGCAAGCCGGACCGGGACGGTGCCGACGCCGCCCGCCAGGGTGGCCCGGTTCCGTCGTTCTGGCGGGTGGCGGGGGCCAGCTTCGCGGTGGTGTTCGCGGCCGAGTGGGGCGACATCACCCAGATCACGACGGCGAACCTGGCCGCCCACTACGGCAACCCGGTGTCGGTCGGGATCGGGGCGGTCCTGGCACTGTGGCTGCTGGCGGGCCTGGCCATCGCGGTCGGAGCCAAGAGCCTGAACGTGATCCCGATGGTGTGGGTGCAGCGGGTCACGGCCACGATCATGCTGGGCCTGGCCGTGTGGGCCGCGTTGAACGCGGCCTAGCCGCCGCGGGCAGCAAAGGTGGCGGTGGCCAGCACGGTCCCGCCTGTGGTGATCAGCTGGGCGCTGGTGATGGCGGAGGGCTGGTCGGGTTCGGGGCTGCCCCAGTAGCCGTCGCCTCCGGTGACCCGGAAGGACCCGACGGTGATGACCCGGCCCGCCCGGTCGGTCAGCTGGCAGATGACCGTGGTGTCACCGGGGGGCAGGTCGACGGTGGTGAACATCCAGGTGCGGGGGCCGGAGTGCAGGTACACATTCCCGATCGCCTGATGGGCGGGGGTGAACAGCGCGGCCGTGCTCAGGGCGGCCGGCCCGGCGGGCCCGGCTGGGCCGGACGGCCCCGGCCCGGTCCGCAGTCCCCAGCCGGCCAGGCCGGCCGATCCCAGGACAATCACGGCCGCCGCCGCGGCCAGCGCCCAGGGCCTGCGTGACTTCCCCGGTGGCTTCCCGGCCTGGCGGAGCCGCTCGGTGACCTGGGCCGAAAAGCCAGCCGGTGGCTGCTGCCCGGGCACCAGGCGCAACAGCTCGTCGCTGGTGAACGCCGTCCGGTGCACCCGGGCCCGGCACCGGCCGCACTGCTGCAGATGCTCGACCGCCCGGGCTCGCTCGCGCCCCGTCAGCACACCCAGACCCAGCTCAGTGCCGTCGTCGCCCAGATGATGACCGTCGTCAGGCCCGAACCCGCTCACAGGACGGCCAACCACGGCTGGCTAGCCAGCCGCCCCGCCGCGATTCCCCGACCCTTCACGCTTTATATACGGGTGGCGCAGACGCAGGGATTGCGTAGGCCCAGATCAGCGACCAGGTGTTGGCCGGCCGCAGGCGGGTATCAGGTCGTCCCCCTCCCGTGAAGGAGCTGACATGGCCAAGCACGGCGCCGGCCCGGTTCTGCAGCAGCTGGTGCACGCGGTGAACGAATCCCGGCGGGCCGGGGTGCCGGTGACCGTCTCCACCCACGGCACGGTGCTGACCGGCCTGCTCATCGCGGAAGAGACCTACTTCGCCGACCTGGTCGAGGCCAGCCCGCTGCTGAGCGCGCTGCAGCCGTCGACGGGCCTGCTGGGTAAGGAGTACGCCAGGGAGGTCAGCGGCGGATCCGGCCATTACCTGCACCTGCGCGCCACCGGGGAAGGCACCGAAGGCCTGTGGCGGGTCAGCCTGGCCGCCGTCGACGGCTGGAAGCTGCGGGCCACGGCGGACGCTGACCACGGCCAGGGCGACAAGGGGCCATTCGCGCGCCTGCTCGGCTAGCCGGACCCTGCGCGGAGATCCCCGAGTTTGCCTGTCCGGGCCTTGGGTACCTGACCAGCGGTTTCATTAACGGCAGGCGGAGGGAGCTGGCATGCCACGCGCTGAGATCAAGGACGAGAAGACCTACCAGGCGCTGCGGCGCGAGGGTAACAGCGAGGAGAAGTCGGCCCGGATCGCCAACGCCGCGGCCGGCAGTTCACGCAAGACCGTCGGCCAGCGCGGTGGAAAGAGCGGTTCTTATGAGGACTGGAGTAAGAAGGATCTGGTCGCTCGGGCCCGCGAACTTGGTATCTCTGGTCGTTCGTCCATGACCAAGGACGAGCTGATCAAGGCCCTGCGCGACCACTGACGCCCCGCGGTTAGTCTTCCAGCAGCCGACCGCGCAGGAACGCCAGCGCCCTGGCCTGCAGCCGGGAGACGTGCATCTGGGAACAGTGCAGTTCGTCGGCGACCTGGGTCTGGGTCATGTTGCCGTAGAACCGCAGCAGCAGGACCCGCCGTTCGCGTCGCGGCAGTTCATCCCAGTACCGCCGGATCGAATCCATGTCGACACTCTGGTCGAAGGCTTCGTCGTCGGCGCCGATGATCTCCCCGGATGCGCGGTCGTCGTTGTCGCTTACCGGCGCGTCCAGTGACGCCGGCGCGAACGCCTGCTGAGCCTGGTAGGCGTGGCGCAAGTCACCGACGCTGACGTCGAGCCGGCTCGCGATCTGCTCGTCCGTCGGGGTGCCGCCTAGTTCCCCCGCCAGTTCGGCTTGGGCGCGTCTCCCGGCCAGCAGCAGTTCCTGGTCGGTGCGGCTGACCCGGATCAGCCAGCGCTTGTCGCGGAAGAACCGCTTTATCTCCCCGTCGACACATACCCGCGCGTACGGTTTCAGTTCTTCCCGGATCTCGGGGTCGAAGCTGTTGATGGCCTTCATCAGGCCGACGTATCCCACCTGGACCAGGTCTTCGCGGTGCTCAGGAGGTATCCGGTACTGGCCAGCCAGTCCCCATACCATTGGCCGGTAACGGCAAACCAGCGCCTCGCGTGCACCACCGCTATGTTCCGGATCTTGCAGTAGCCCGGCCAGCTCACTGTCGCTCAGCGAGGACAGGCCCGGGCTGTCCACGGCAGCGTCGTGGGCCGGGAAAGACGAACGATCAGGCGGACCGGCGGTTTGAGCTGCGTCGGTGTGAGTCATTGCCATTCCACAAGTGAGAAACTGGCCGCGATTTTCTACCTGCCCCGGTCTTAACCGTCTTCCGGTCCGGGTGTGGCCTCGGTCCCGTCGTCGGCGAGCAGGTCGAGGAGCGAGCCGACCCGGTGTCCGTCCTGGGCGGAGTGGCGGAACAGGCTGTCCCGGTTCACGGAGTACACGACGCGCCGCCCGGTCCGGGTGCGGGTGAGGTACCCCTCGGCTTCCAGGTCGGCCACGATGGCCTGGACGGAGCGCTCGGTCAAGCCGACGACGGGGCTGATGTCCCGGATGCGGGCTTCGGGGTTGCGGGCGATCTCTACCAGCACGTGCCCGTGTCCGGTCAGCAACGTCCAGGTACTGCGGCTCTGGCCGGGGTCGGTCATACTCGCTGACTATACAACTCGCGAGAGGATCATCGCGAGATGAAACACGCGAGATTTTTCTCGTGTTTGTATTGACGTGCGACCGGCGGAGCGCTGATCCTGGAAGTGCCCCGATCGGGTCGCGCCTGCGGCAGGACAGGGTAGCGATGACCAGCACCCTTGCCGGGTCCGGAGATGCGCCCTGTCCTGGCCACGCGCGGCAGCGCGGCGGTGGCCGCAGCCCCCAGGAGGTGTAGATGCCTGACGACGGTTTCCTGGTTGATGTGGTCGGCGGCGTGCTGGTGGTGGTCGCGCCCGAGGAGATCGACATCACGAACGCCGAGGCGCTGCGGTCGGCTCTGCTCGAAGCGGCCGCGCGCGGGCCCGGCCCGCTCGTGGTGGATATGACCGGGACCCGGTTCTGCGATTCGTCCGGGCCGCATGTCCTGTTCGCCGCGCACGAGCGCGCCCAAGCCGAGGGCCGTGAGGTCCTGCTGGTCATTCCGAGCGCCATCGTCCTGCGGGTTTTCGCGCTCACCGGCGTGGATCGCATGATCCCTAACTTCCCCAGCCTGGCCGAGGCCCTGGCCCGGCCGGCCGGCGCTGCGAACGGCCGTAGCGTGGCCCGATGGGCCTCAGGCCGGTTCCGGATGTGTTCCGGGAACTACGACGCGGAGCCGCCATCAAGCGACATCTGGCTGCGCACCCTGGGCCGATGCGATTCGGCACAGGCCCAGATCAGCGAGCATCTAGCCCGGTAGGAAAGGCGCCCCCAGCAGGACTCGAACCTGCGCACACGGCTCCGGAGGCCGATGCTCTATCCGCTGAGCTATGGGGGCTCAGCCGCGGCGCACACAGGCCCGCGGGCGAACGGAACGGAGCAACCTTACCAGCCCGCACCCCGACCCAGGACCACGCGGCTGCGACGCCCAGCCCACCAGCAACCACCGCGCCCATAGACCAAACCACCCGCAACCGCGACAACCGGCAAGACACGCCGGGGAACTGTGCACACGAGCGGCCGAACAGCGGATAACCTCGCGCCCGTGACGCAGGCACTGGGACGGGTTCTGGTTGTGGACGACGACGAGGTGATCAGGCAGCTAATTGCCGTGAACCTCACGCTCGAGGGGTTTGACGTGTCGACGGCCGTGGACGGGCAGGACTGCCTGGACAAGGTGGGGTCGATCTCGCCGCAGGTGATCACGCTGGACGTGATGATGCCGCGGCTGGACGGCTGGGTGACCGCCGGTGAGCTGCGCAAGAACCCCGACACCTCGCACATCAAGGTGGTGCTGATTACGGCGCGGGCGCAGGAGGACGACAAGCAGCGCGGGCACCAGATCGGCGTGGATGCCTACCTGACCAAGCCGTTCGATCCGGGCGAGATGATCCGCGTGGTCCGCGAGCTGGCGGGCGCGCCGCCCACCGCGCTCGGCTGACCATCGGCCACCCCATGCTGACTGCCGACCTGCGCCACGCGCTGCTGTCGGCAGCAGGCGACGCTGGGTACCCCGCGCCGGACAACGACCCGGTGCTGCGCTCCGGCGGCGCGCCCGGCCGCTACACCGCAGGCCTCCCGCTCCGCATCACCGGCCAGCACGCTGCGACCATCGCCGAAGCCATCGCCGCGCCGCTCCGTGCGACCCCCTGGATCGCGACCGCCACACCAGCCCCGCAGGGTTACCTGATCATCACCGTCACCGACGATGCGCTGGAACGGCTGGCCGTCCGCGTGGCCCAAGCCGGCCCGGCCTGCGTCCGCAGCGACGCCCTCCGCGGCACCACCGTGCCCGCGCCCGCGCCCGCGCCCCCGCGCCCGCGCCCCCCGCGCCACCCCCGCCCCCGGAGCCGCTCCTGTCCCCGGCACCAGCCGCCAGCCGCCCGGGCCCCTGGGCCGGCGCCCACACCACGGTCCTGCTCCAGGTGACCGCCGCACTCGGCCAGGCCGCGGGCGCATCCGTACCCTTTGATTTTTTTAACAGACTCCCGCCCCGCCCCGTCCCCACCCCGATGGCGCCGGATCCGGTGACCGCGGCCGAGGCGTTCGCCGGGGCCGAGGCGATCAGGTACACCCTGGCCAGGACTCCACCGGACCGTCTGGTCCCACCCGACCCGGCCGCCGTCGCGCGGCACATCGAGGCCAATCCCGCCTATGCTGTTCGGTACGCGTACTCCTGCGCTGCGTCGACGCTGCGCTGGGCCGCTGCCCTCGGGCTGAGCCAGGGGGGAGCGGCCGGGTTCCGGCCGGACTCGCTCGCGCACCCCAGGGAGCGGGCCCTGCTCGACGCGTTGTCCTGGCTCCCCGAACAGGTGGCCCGGGCCGCGCGCCGGGGCCGGCCGCACGAGTTCACCGCTTTCCTGGAGGGACTCGCGGAAACGTACCAGGTGTGCCGCGTAGCCTGCCCGGCCTGGCCGGAGCGGGGGCACGTGGTGCGGGCCCGGCTCTGGCTGACCGGGGCCGCGGCCGCGGGGCTGGCCGCGGGGCTGGAACTGCTCGGCGTCAGCGCCCCCGCCCGCCTGTGATCCAGACGACCTGACCGCCAGGGCCCGAACCTGAAGGCCCAGAACGTGAGGGTCTAGAACATGAAGGACTGTGCATGAGCCGTGTCGCCCACCCGGCGGGACCGCGTTACGCCGACGTGCTGCCGGCCGACCATCCGCCAGCCCCGCCCACCGACCTGAACGAGCTTTCCACCGCCATCTGGCCGCGCGGCGCGCACCGTGACAACGGCGTGCTCCACGTGGGCGGGGTGGACGTGCGCGAGCTGGCGCAGACGTACGGCACGCCGCTGTTCGTGTGCGACGAGGCCGACCTGCGCAGCCGGTGCGCGGACTACCGTGACGCGTTCGGACCGGACGCGGGCGTGTTCTACGCGGCCAAGGCGTTCTGCTCCAAGGCCGTGCTGCGCTGGGTCAGCGACGAGGGCCTGGGGGTGGACGTGTGCACCGGGGGCGAGCTGGAGGTGGCGCTGGCCGCCGGGGTCGCGCCCGAGCTGATCACCCTGCACGGCAACAACAAGTCCCTGGCCGAGCTGACCCGGGCCGTCCACGCCGGAGTCGGGCACATCGTGCTGGACTCGTTCGAGGAGATCGCGCGGCTGATCCTGGTGGCCAATCCGGACGGGATGACGCCGCCCGCCCGCCGGCCGCGGGTGCTGGTCCGGGTGACCACCGGGGTGGAGGCGCACACCCACGAGTTCATGGCTACCGCGCACGACGACCAGAAGTTCGGCTTCTCGCTGTCGTCCGGCGCCGCCGACGAGGCGGTGCGCCGGGTGGTGGCCAGCCAGGACCTGGAGCTGGCCGGGCTGCACTCGCACATCGGGTCGCAGATCTTCGACACCGCCGGGTTCGAGGTGGCTGCGCACCGGGTGCTGGAGCTGGCGGTCCGGATCCGGGACGAGCACGGGGTGGATATCGACGAGCTGGACCTGGGCGGCGGATTCGGCATCGCCTACACCGACGAGGACCAGGCGCCCGAGGTCAAGCTGCTGGCCCAGAGCATCCGCGACATCGTGGACCGGCAGTGCCGGGCCGCCGGGCTGGGCCGCCCGCGGCTCACCGTCGAACCCGGCCGCGGTATCGCCGGGCCGGGCACGATTACGATTTACGAGGTCGGGACGATCAAGGACGTGGACGGCCTGCGTACGTACGTCAGCGTGGACGGGGGCATGAGCGACAACATCCGCACCGCGCTGTACGACGCGAGCTACACCTGCGCGCTGGCGTCCCGTGCCTCCGACGCCCCGCCCATGCTGTCCCGTGTGGTCGGCAAGCACTGTGAAAGCGGGGACATCGTGGTCCGGCACGCCTATCTTCCCTCCGACCTGGCCCCTGGTGACCTGATCGCTGTGGCCGCGACCGGTGCGTACTGCCGGTCGATCTCGAGCAACTACAACCACGTGCCCCGGCCCGCCACCGTCGCGGTCCGCGACGGGGACGCCAGGGTCATCGTCCGCCGGGAGACCCTGGACGACCTGCTGCGGCTGGACGTGGGATGAGCGACGACGTAAAAACCCTCAAGATCGCGCTGCTGGGCTGCGGCTCGGTCGGCTCGCAGGTGGCCCGGCTGCTCCGTGAGCACGCCGACGACCTGGCCATGCGCACCGGGGCCCGGCTGGAGCTGGCCGGCATCGCGGTCCGCCGGCCGCAGCACCCGCGGGACGCGGCCATCGACCGGTCTCTGCTCACCGCGGACGCCATGGAGCTGGCCACCCGGCCGGACATCGACGTCGTGGTCGAGGTGATCGGCGGCATCGAGCCGGCCCGGTCGCTGCTGCTGTCGGCGATGAAGGCCGGCAAGTCCGTGGTCACCGCGAACAAGGCCCTGCTGGCCGAGGACGGGGCCCAGCTGCACGGTGCCGCGCGCGAGCACGGTGTGGACCTCTACTACGAGGCGGCCGTGGCGGGCGCGATCCCGCTGCTGCGCCCGCTGCTCGAGTCGCTGTCCGGGGACACCATCCACCGGGTGCTCGGCATCGTCAACGGCACCACGAACTACATCCTGGACCGGATGGACACCTCCGGCGCGGGCTTCGGCGAGGCGCTGGAGGAGGCCCAGTCCCTCGGGTACGCCGAGGCCGACCCGACCGCGGACGTGGAGGGGTTCGACGCCGCGGCCAAGGCTGCGATCCTGGCCGGGCTGGCCTTCCACACCGCGGTCACCGCGGCCGACGTGCACCGCGAGGGCATCACCGGCGTCACCACGGCCGACATGTCCAGTGCCCGGGCGCTGGACTGCGTGGTCAAGCTGCTGGCCATCTGCGAGCGGTCCGACGACGGGGTCTCGGTCCGGGTGCACCCGGCGATGATCCCGCGCTCGCACCCGCTGGCCTCGGTCGGCGGGGCCTACAACGCGGTGTTCGTGGAGGCGGAGTCGGCGGGACGGCTCATGTTCTACGGCGCCGGCGCCGGCGGCACGCCCACCGCCGCCGCGGTCCTCGGCGACCTGGTCGCGGTGGTGCGGAACCGGCTGGCCGGCACCCGCGGGCCGGACGCCACCACCTACGCGGGCCTGCCGGTGATGCCGATGGGCCAGACGCTGACCCGTTACCACGTATCGATCGACGTCGCCGACCGGCCCGGTGTGCTGGCCCGGGTGGCCGACGCCTTCGCCCGGCACGACGTGTCCATCCGCGCCGCCCGGCAGGAGGCGCGCGGGGACGACGCGCAGCTGATCATCGTGTCCCATCAGGCCCGGGACGCGGCGCTGGCCGCCACGGTCAGCGAACTGGAGTCGCTCGATGCGGTCCGCGCCGTGGCCAGTGTGATGCGGGTCGAAGGTGAGGAGGGTTCACCATGACCGAATCCGGAGTCCAGGTCCCGGGCACCAACAACACCGGCACCAACCCCACGGGCACCAATAACCCCGCGGGCACCAACAGCCACACTGGTACCAATAACCCCACGGGTCACTCCAGTCACGCAGGAACCGTCAGCCTTGGCAGCCCCACGGGCCGCGCCTGGCGCGGAGTGATCGCTGAGTACCGTGACCGGCTGCCGGTGGACGAGAACACCCCGGTGATCACCCTGTTCGAGGGGGGCACGCCGCTGCTGCCCGCGCCGGTGCTGTCCGCGCGGACCGGCTGCGACGTCTACCTCAAGGTCGAAGGGGTCAACCCGACCGGGTCGTTCAAGGACCGTGGCATGACCGTGGCGATCAGCGCCGCGGCGGCCCAGGGCGCCCAGGCGGTGATCTGCGCGTCCACCGGCAACACCAGCGCCAGCGCGGCCGCCTACGCCTCCCGCGCCGGTATGACCTGCGCGGTGCTCGTCCCGCAGGGCAAGATCGCCATCGGCAAGCTGGCCCAGGCCCTGGTGCACGGGGCCAAGCTGCTCCAGGTCAGCGGGAGCTTCGACGACTGCCTGGAGGTCGCGCGCAAGCTGTCGGCCGAGTACCCGGTGGCCCTGGTCAACTCGGTCAACCCGGACCGGATCCAGGGGCAGAAGACCGCCGCGTTCGAGATCGTCGACGCGCTCGGCGACGCGCCCGACGTGCACTGCCTGCCGGTCGGCAACGCCGGGAACATCACCGCCTACTGGATGGGCTACCAGGAGTACCTGCGCGACGGGCGGGCCACGGGCGCGCCCCGGATGTTCGGCTTTCAGGCCAGTGGCGCGGCGCCGATCGTCAATGGCGAGCCGGTGCGGCAGCCGCAGACCATCGCCACCGCGATCCGCATCGGCAACCCGGCCTCGTGGCGGCAGGCCGAGCACGCCCGGGATGAGTCCGGTGGCGTGATCCACTCGGTGACCGACCGGGAGATCCTGGCCGCGTACCGGATCCTGGCCCGCGACGAGGCGGTGTTCGGCGAGCTGGCCTCGTCGGCCAGCGTGGCCGGCCTGCTGCAGTCGCGCGACGCCGGCCTGATCCCGGCCGGGTCCCGGGTGGTGTGCACGATCACCGGCAACGGCCTGAAGGACCCCGACTGGGCGCTGTCCGGCGCGCCGGCGCCCGCCACCATCTCGGCCGACTCCGGCGCGGCGGCGGCCGCCCTCGGCCTGGCCTGATGGGCGGTACCGGGACCGGCGGTACCGCCCGTCAGGCCGTCCAGACCCGGGTCCGTGTCCGGGTCCCCGCGACCAGCGCCAACCTGGGCCCGGGGTTCGACAGCCTGGGCCTCGCGCTGAGCCTGTACGACGTGGTCGAGGCCTGGATCGACCCCACGGGCCTGTCCATCGAGGTGACCGGGGAAGGCGCCGGGACCGCGGACGCGGGTGAGGCGCACCTGGTCATCCGGGCCATGCGGGAGACGTTCAAGCTCCTGGACGGCCAGCCGCCCGGCCTGGCCCTGCGCTGCGTCAACCGAATCCCGCACGGCCGGGGCCTGGGTTCGTCGGCC
The DNA here is from genome assembly GCA_963833835.1 of uncultured Actinomycetes bacterium. Lineage (GTDB taxonomy): Bacteria > Actinomycetota > Actinomycetes > Streptosporangiales > Streptosporangiaceae > Bog-532. The sequence continues at coordinate 205,504 of CAWHZI010000014.1, read as the reverse complement.
GCGGCCATCGTCTCCGGGGTCCTGGCCGCCCGCGCGCTGACCGACGACGGTGCGGCCCGGCTGCCCGACGACGCCGTGCTCCGGCTGGCCGCCGGGTTCGAAGGTCACCCGGACAACGTGGCCGCCTGCCTGCTCGGCGGGCTGACCGTCGCCTGGACCGGGCCCGATGGGCCGCGCGCGGTCAGGCTGTCACCGCGGCCCGCTATCGTGCCTGCCGTGTTCATCGCACCGAAGGCGCTGTCCACCGAGCACGCGCGGGGCGTACTGCCAGAGACGGTGCCGCACGCGGACGCCGCGGCCAACGCCGGCCGCAGCGCGCTGTTGATCGCCGCCCTGACCAGCGACACTGCCAGCGATACCGCCAGCGACCCTGGCGCCCGGCTGGAGACACTGCTGGACGCCACGCAGGACCGGCTGCACCAGCCCTACCGGGCCGGGGTGATGCCGGAGACGGCCCAGCTGGTGGCCAGGCTGCGGGCGGCCGGCGTGCCCGCCGTGGTCTCCGGGGCCGGGCCGTCCGTGCTTGCCTTCCTGATCGGGTCGCCGGTCACTGGTACCCCCGGCCGGGCCAGCCAGGACGTGCTGGATTCAACTGTCCGCGATATGGGTATTGGCTGGGACATAAGCGTCCTTGACGTTGACCGGCGAGGCGCTAGCATCCAATCCGTAACGCCGGACTTTGAAGGCGGCACAGTTTCAGCAGGCGGCACACCGCCGTGATCACGCCTGGGGACTCCCGCCTCCGGTTACGGGGAGCGCTGTCCATCTACGTGCGTGCTGGTGGTCTCTACTCCGCAACACACGGATACCGGTGAGGGAATGCGGTGGGCTCTCGTGGTGTTAGGCTGGGTGACGTACCAGGTGCCCCATTGTGGGACAGGTGCTCATCAGCCAATTGTGATCAAGCCTCCAGTTCTGACCGATCAGACCTCTCTGGGCAGTCGGACAGCGTGGCCGTGGTCAGGCAGTGGCCCCCCGGCATTGCGTCAGCAGAGTTTTCCGCTCCCGGCCCGATCCAGGGCGGCAGCGGGTTGGCAGCTTGTTTCGTTCGGCTGCGGGCGCACGGCACATCTCATGGAGGAACATCCCAGCGCCAGGGCACGGCGCATCTCAGGGAAACGCGAATCTACGCCTGGATACCGCCAGATCGCGGCACCCAGTCGATCGGCCATAGGACCGGCCGAGGATCGTCACGGAAGGACCATTAGTGAGCGACACCACCGAATTCCCCGCCGGCGCAGCGGCTGTGCCTGGGGAAACCCCCCTCGGTCGCCCGGCGTCCTCGGGGAACGCCGGATCTGAGGGCTCTCCCGCCGGGTCCACTGCGCCAGCCACCGCCGGGTCAGACGGTGCCGCGGCGGTTGCGGCCAAGGGCCGCCGCCGTCAGGGGACGGGTCTTTCCTCCCTGCTGCTGCCCGAACTGCAGCAGGTGGCCCAGCAGATGGGGATCGCCGGCACGGGGCGGATGCGCAAGAGCCAGCTGATCACGGCCATCCAGGAGAAGCAGGGCGGCGGGTCCGCCGCGCCGGCTCGCGGGGCCAAGGCCGCCGCCACTGGGACCGCGAGCGAAGTTTCCGCCCCCCGGACCGCGTCTGCGGGAGCCGACGCGGCTCGCTCCGCCGAGCAGGAGCCACGCATCGCGACGGAGACCGGGACCCGGAGCACGCGGGCAGCCCGCAACGGCACCCGTTCCGGCCGTTCCGGCGGCACCCAGCAGCTCAGCTTTGATGCCTCGTCCGCGGGTGACAGTGCCGCGCAGGCGGCTTCTGCCGCTCCGGCCCAGGCCCAGCCGGCCCCGGCCCAGGGTGGCCAGGCAGCCCAGCCCGCAGCGGCCGAGGCCAATGGCGACGGATCCCGCGGTGACGGCCAGCAGAACGCCGACGCCCCCCGGGGTGAGCGTCGCCGCCGTAACAACACCGGCCGCGACGGGCAGCAGTCCCGCGGCCGTGACGGCAACGGCCGCGACAGTAGCCGTGACACCAACGGCCGCGACAGTAGCCGTGACACCAACGGCCGCGACAGTAGCCGTGACACCAACGGCCGCGACAGCAACCGTGACACCAACGGCCGCGACAACAACCGCAGCGGCGGCAGCCGTGACGGTGGCCGCGACCGTGATGGTGGCCGGGACCGTGACCGGCAGCCGATCGCTGCGGCCGGTGGCGACCAGGGTTACGACGATGACGATGACGGCACCGGCCGGCGTCGCAGCCGGGACCGCTTCCGCAACCGCAACCGGCGCCGCGAGCGCGGCCAGGGCGGTGGCGGCGAGCCCGAGCCGACGATCAGCGAAGACGATGTGCTGATCCCGATCGCCGGCATCCTGGACGTGCTCGACAACTACGCCTTCGTCCGCACCACCGGCTACCTGCCCGGGTCGAACGACGTGTACGTGTCGCTGTCCCAGGTCCGCCGCTACGGCCTGCGCAAGGGCGACGTCGTCGAGGGTGCCGTGCGCCAGCCGCGAGACGGCGAGCGCCGGGAGAAGTTCAACGCCCTGGTCCGCCTGGACAAGATCAACGGCCTCGACCCTGAGGCGTCCAAGGACCGGCTCGAATTCAGCAAGCTGGTCCCGCTCTACCCGCAGGACCGCCTGCGGCTCGAGACCGAGCCCAACATCATGACCACCCGGATCATGGACCTGATCTGCCCGATCGGGAAGGGCCAGCGCGGCCTCATCGTGTCGCCGCCCAAGGCCGGTAAGACGATGATCCTGCAGGCCATCGCCAACGCGATCACCAAGAACAACCCTGAGTGCCACCTCATGGTCGTCCTCGTTGACGAGCGGCCCGAGGAAGTCACCGACATGCAGCGCACGGTCAAGGGTGAAGTGATCCACTCCACCTTCGACCACCCGGCCGACGACCACACCACGGTCGCCGAGCTGGCCATCGAGCGGGCCAAGCGCCTGGTCGAGATGGGCCACGACGTGGTGGTGCTGCTCGACTCGATCACCCGGCTCGGCCGCGCCTACAACCAGGCCGCCCCGGCCAGCGGCCGCATCCTGTCCGGTGGTGTCGACTCGACCGCGCTGTACCCGCCCAAGCGATTCTTCGGTGCGGCCCGCAACATCGAGAACGGTGGCTCGCTGACCATCCTGGCCACGGCGCTGATCGAGACCGGGTCCCGGATGGACGAGGTCATCTTCGAGGAGTTCAAGGGCACCGGCAACATGGAGCTGCGGCTGCGCCGCGAGCTGGCCGACAAGCGGCTGTTCCCGGCGGTGGACGTGGACGCCTCCAGCACCCGCAAGGAAGAGATCCTGATGCCGCCGGACGAGCTGAAGATCATCTGGCAGCTCCGCCGCGTGCTGCACGCTCTGGACCCGCAGCAGGCTCTCGAGCTGCTGATGGAGCGGATGCGTGAGACCAAGAGCAACGCGGAGTTCCTGATGCAGGTGCAGAAGACCACGCTCAACTCCGATCGCTGACGGTTTCGGCCCGGTACGCTAGGGCCAGCCCGTTGATGCCCGGCCCTATTTGGGCCGGGCATCAACGCGTTTGTCCCTTTTTTGAACGAAATAAAGAATCTGTGCCCGGAATCGGGCAGGAAAGTTGCTCTAGACCGGGCTGCACTGGCACATTGGGAGCCATGCCGGATCCTCTGCCGGTGGCGGAGCCCGACCTCGTCCGTCACGTGATCGCCACGACCGGGCTGGCTCCGGCCACCGCGACCCGGGTGATCGCCGACGTCGTCGCGTACTTCGACGAGACCGTCGATGAGTACGTCCGCCGCCGCCACCACGAGCTGAGGCTCCGGCAGCTCAAGAACGCCCAGATCTGGTCGGCCATCGCCGGCGAGATCAGCATACGGAGGTTCGGCGCGCCGGTCATGACCGAGCGCCAGCTCCGCCGCATCGTGTACGGCTGACCGGAAACGGCCTGGAGGGAGACGCACCATGTGCGGAATCGTCGGATACATCGGCCGCCGGGAGGCCATGCCGGTGCTGCTGGAAGGTTTGCACCGGCTGGAGTACCGCGGCTATGACTCCGCAGGCGTCGCGGTGGTATACCGGGGCAAGCTTCAGGTCACCAAGACCGCGGGCCGGGTCCAGGACCTGCGCGACCGGGTCAACGACAAGGTGAAGTCCCACGTCGGGGTGGGGCACACCCGCTGGGCCACGCACGGCGAGCCGAACGAGATCAACGCGCACCCGCACCTGGACGCCGAGGGTCACATCGCGGTCGTGCACAACGGCATCATCGAGAACGCCGAGCAGCTCCGCGCCCAGCTGACTGCGGCCGGCGTCACGCTGGTGTCCGACACCGACACCGAGGCCCTCGCGCACCTGGTCGCGGGCGAGCTGCACACCGGCGGCGGGTCGCTGGAGGACGCGGTGTGCCGGGCCCTGAGCCGGGTCGAGGGTACCTACGGCCTGCTGGTCCTCGATGTCCGCCGCCCCGAGGAGCTGGTGGTGGCGCGCAACGGCAGCCCCATCGTGCTCGGCCTGGGGGAGAGCGAGATGTTCGTCGCCTCCGACGTCGCCGCGCTGGTCCGGCACACCCAGCAGGTCGTCTACCTGGACGATGGCGAGGTGGCCACGGTGCGCGCCAACGGCTACCAGACCCGCACCCTGGACAACCAGCAGACCAGCAAGCAGCCAATGACGGTCGAGGCCGAGGACGGCGACTACGAGCTGGGCGCGTACGAGGACTACATGCGCAAGGAGATCCACGAGCAGCCCCAGGCGCTGCGCCGGGTCGTCAGCGGCCGCCTGGACGAGCGGTTCGCCACCGCGCGCCTGGGCGGCATCAACCTGGAGGCACGCGACCTCCGCTCGGTCCGGCGGGTCAAGTTCCTGGGCTGCGGCTCGGCCTACTACGCGGGCCAGATGGGGGCGGTCCTGGTCGAGGAGCTGGCCCGGGTGCCCGCCGACGCCGAGCCCGCGTCGGAGTTCCGCTACCGCAATCCCGTCGTCGACCCCGACACCCTGTACATCGCGATCAGCCAGTCCGGCGAGACGCTGGACACGCTGATGGCCGTGCAGGAGCTGAAGCGCAAGGGCGGTCAGGTCCTGGGCGCGGTCAACGTGGTCGGCAGCGCCATCGCCCGCGAGTGCGGCCGCGGCGTGTTCCTCCACGCCGGCCCGGAGATCGCGGTGGCCTCGACCAAGGCGCTGACCAACATGACCGCCTCGTTCGCGCTGCTCGGCCTGCTGCTCGGCCGGGTCCGGGACATGTCCGCCGCCGAGGGGGGCCGGCTCGTGTCCGGTCTGCGCGCGCTGCCGGACCAGATCGAGCAGATCCTGGCCCAGGAAGACAACATCGCCACTATCGCAAGTCGGTTCGCCGGGGCCGACCACATGTTCTACATCGGCCGCGTGCGCGCCTGGCCGGTCGCCCGCGAGGGGGCCCAGAAGCTCAAGGAGATCTCCTACGTGCACGCCGAGGCGTACCAGGCCTCCGAGCTCAAGCACGGCCCGCTGGCGCTGATCGACTCGACCATGCCCAGCGTGGTCATCGTCCCGGACGACGAGCTGTTCTCCAAGAACATCTCGACCATCGAGCAGATCAAGGCCCGCGGCGGCCCCGTCATCGCCGTCACCAGTGGCGATCTCCCGACCGACCTGGCCGACGCCGTGATCCGCGTCCCGCACAACACCCCCGAGCTGGACCCCATCCTGCTCACGATCCCGCTCCAGATGTTCGCGTACCACACCGCGGCCAAGCTGGGTCGCGACATCGACAAGCCCCGCAACCTAGCCAAAAGCGTCACCGTCGAGTAACCGCCGCCCGGCCTGCGCCCAGGCCGCGCCGCCCCACACGCTCCCCGCGCTGCGACTCCCAACCCCGCTGGCCCCGCACACCCCACCAGCCCCACGAGTCCCGACGCCTCGTGCAAGCTCCCGGGCTGGGCCTAGTTCTAAGCAGTATCTGCACAAAACTGGGCCCAGCCTCCGGCGGGCGCTCTGGCTCCGGGATGGATGAAGGCCCTGCAGCGCGTGGTCCTCCCGATTGGGGAAGACTTTTGTGCAGCATGTGCCCACAAGTCTTCCCCAATGCGGAGGACCGCCCCCGCTCCAGCCCCAAGCCTCACACCAGCCACCCCGATCTCTGCGCTGAGTGCGAACCTCCGATCCGGGTACGGTATCCCGCAGCATCTGCGGGGAGACGTTCCCGGATCCACAGTGGAGGGCGAAGGTGGCGCGCAGATACGCGATCGTCGAGGCGGCGTCGGCGCTGGGTCATGTCCCCGAGCACCGGGGGGTGGAACGGGCGCCCGGCGTCCTGCTCGGCTTCGGCCTGGCCGATGGCCTGGAGGCTCGCCGGGCCGGGCGGGTCGCGGCGGAGGGTTACAGTCCTGTGCGCGACCCGGAGACCGGGATCACGAACCCGCGGGCCCTTCGTAGCTACTCCAGCGTGCTGGCCGACGCGATAGCCGAAGTGCTGGACGCGGGGGAGTTCCCCATCGTCCTGGGCGGTGACTGCTCGATCGTCCTGGGCGCGATGCTCGCGCTCCGGCGGCGCGGACGCTACGGGCTGCTGTACATCGACGGTGACGCCGATTTCTATCAGCCCGAGGCGAACCCGCTCGACGGTGCTGCGGCGTCGGCCAGCGACCTCGCCTTCGCCACCGGCCGGGGCCCGGACGTCGTGTGTGACCTGGAGCAGCGCCGGCCGCTGGTCCGCGACGACGATGTGGTCGTGTTCGCCTGCCGCGACGCCGCCGACCGGGACCGGCGCGACTGCCAGCCGCTCCCGGACGCCATGCCGGTCATCGATCGTGATCGGGTCCGTCAGCTCGGCGCCGCGGCGGCGGCCCGCGACGCCGTCGCGCACCTGACCCGTGACCACGGCCCGGACGGCGGCTTCTGGATCCACGTCGACGCCGACGTGCTCGACGAAACGGTCATGCAGGCCGTCGATGATCCGCGGCCCAACGGCCTCAGCTGCGACGAGCTGACGGTGACGCTCCGCACCGCGATCGCCTCCGGCCGCGCCGTGGGCCTTCAGCTCGCGATCTACAACCCCGACTTCGACCCCGACGGCTCCAACGGCCGCGCCCTGGCCACCACGGTCCACAACGCCCTCAGCCCCGAACGCGGGAACGCGGGCTAGCGTTTCACGGCGGTGTAGGTCAGGTGGGTCACCCGGGTCGAGGCGGCGGTGCGGGCCTGGTTCAGCGCGAGGCGGTCGGGGTCCACGCGGTCGAACAGGCGGATGCCGGTGCCGAACAGCACGGGCGCGAGCGTAATCGAGAACTCGTCGATCAGGCCGGTGTCCAGGTACTCCTGGATCGTCTCGGCGCCGCCGGAGATGCGCACGTCGCGGTCGCCGGCGGCCTCGCGGGCCTGGTCGAGCGCGCTCTCGATGCCGTCGTTGACGAAGTGGAAGGTGGTGCCGCCCGGGCGCTCCCACGGGTCACGCTTGGTGTGGGTGACGACGAAGACGGGGGTGTGGAACGGAGCCTCCTCCGGCCATGCCTGCTCGCCGAGGTCGAACATGCGCTTGCCCATGACGCTCGCGCCGGTGCGCTCGTACGTCGCCCGTGCGATGTCGTTGTCGATGCCTTCCTCGCCGCCCTCGCCGAGCTTGAGGCTCTCCCGGAACCAGCGCTGCGGGAACAACCACGCCTGCAGTTCCGACCACTTCGTCATCCAGCGCCTGACGCCCGGGTCGTCCTGCTTCTCGGGCGAGAAGGCGTCCTCGGCCGGCACGGCCTCGGGTGCCATGAAACCGTCGAGCGACATCGTCACGCTGAAGAACACCTTCCCGGCCATCAGCTCTCCGCTCCCTTCGGGGTGGTCTCGTTCGGGGTGGTCTCGTTCCGGCCGGCCTCGTTCCGGGTGAGGCCGGCGAGGTAGGCCGCCAGGTTGCGCAGGGTCTGCTCGCCGCCCTCGATCGCGTGGTACTTCTCTACCGCCTCGTCGCGGAGTTCCTTGGTGGGGAACACCGCGCGCATCACGATCCGGGTCTGCTCGCCGGCGGGCTCGAAGGCCAGGACCGACTCGAAGGCGTTGGGGTCGTCGCGAGCCTCGCCGTGCAGCAGCGCGATCCGCTCCGGCGGGACGATCTCCCGCCAGGTGATCCACTCCTGGTAATCGGTCCCGTCCGGCCCGTGCATCACGAAGTCCCAGGCCTCGCCGACGCGGAACTCGAAGGACCGCGTGGTGGTGGTGAAGCCCTCCGGTCCCCACCACCGTGACAGGTGCCGGACCTGCGTGAACGCTTCGAACACCAGCTCCCGTGGTGCGCTGATGACCCGGGACATCACGATCTCGCGGTCCGCGGTCGCGTGTTCGGGCTCGCTGCCGCTACTGGTCGTCGCCATCGCGTGGTTCCTCCCGCCTTGCCTGTTTCAGGTCCTGCACGTACTCGTCCAGCCGGTCGAAGCTCCCGCTCCAGAACCGCTCGAAGCCGCCCAGCCACTCGTGCACCGGCCGCAGCCCGCGGGCGTCCAGGCCGTACAGCCGCTGCTTGCCCACCCCGCGGACCCGCACCAGCCCGACCTCCCGGAGCACCCGCAGGTGCTTGGACGCCTGCGGCTGGCTCATCGCCAGATTCCGCGCCAGGTCGGTCACCGGCCGCTCGCCGCCCTGCAGCAGGACCAGGATCTCCCGCCGCTGCGGCTCGGCGATCGCGTTGAACGCGTCCGAGGTCGTCGCCGCTCGTGCCATGGTCACCATCATATGCCTATATCGGAATGTGTTAACCCCCGTCGGCCGGCCGCAACAGCTAGACACCCATAAGGAGGAGCCAGCACAGCGGTCCGTTGACGCGATGAGTTCTGCCATCTCGCGTGTTCTCCGGCTCGCAGGAGTTCGACGCCGCCGAGGCCCGCGTCCACGCGGCCGGTGTTCTCGATCGCTGCGGTCTGGGCCCGGCGTCGGCGCGCAACGGTCTGGTGAGCGCGGTGTTCTCAAAGCTGGACTGCACGCCACGCTGGCGCGAACGGCTCCCGGAGATCACCGCACCGACATTGGTGGTGCACGGCGCAGCCGACCCGTTCTTCCCGGTGGGCAACGCGAAGGCGCTGGCCGGGGAGATCCCCGGCGCAACCCTGCTGGTCCTCGACGGGGTCGGCGCGGAGCTCCCCAGCCGGGCACACGCGGAGGTGGCCACGGCGGTGCTCGCGCACACGGCGCAGTAGCCCGGCGGGCGCTCGGCGCCGCTCGCCGTGGCCAGAGCTACGACATGACCCCTTACCTAGTGCAGGGGCAGGACGTGGGGCTCGCCTTCGGGGCCCGGGAGGGGCTGCTCGCACCAGACGACCTTGCCGGTGTTGGTGCGGCGGGCACCCCAGCGGGAGGCGAACTGGCTGACGACCTGGAGGCCGCGGCCGTTCTCGTCGTCGCGGCTGGCCTGGCGCAGGCGGGGGAGGGCGGCCGAGTTGTCGCCGACCTCGCAGACCAAGGCACCTTCGCGGACGATGCGCAGCGTCACCGCGCCGGGGGAGTACCGCAGTGCGTTGGTCACCAGCTCGGAGACAAGCAACTCGGTCACGGGGATCATGTCTTCCAGGCCCCACCGCTCCATCGGCTCCCGGATCAGCGACCGGGCCTGGCCGACTGAGGTGAGCTCACGGCCCAGCGTCCAGGTCGCGTGGTGGTCGGCCGGGATGCGGGACAGCCGGGCCAGCAGGACCGCGATGTCGTCACGCTGGTAGTCGGCGTAGACGCCGTCCAGCATCGCCTTGCACAGGTCTTCCAGGGACCGGTCGGGCGCGCTCTCGCTGAAGATCTTCTGCAGCCGTCCCAGGCCGTCGTCGATGTCCCGGGTGCGGTTCTCCACCAGGCCGTCGGTGTACAGCAGGAACATGCTGCCGTCCTCGACAGCGAACTGGCGGCTCTCGATCGGGCCCTCGCCCACGCCCAGCGGCGGGGCGGGCGCGACGTCCAGGTACTCGTTGCTGCCGTCCGGCCGGACCAGCAGCGGCGGCAGGTGCCCGGCCACCGCCACCTCGATGTTCCCGCTGACCGCGTCGAAGATCGCGTAGGCGCAGGTCGCGAAGTGTGGTTCGCGTTCGCCCAGCGTGTGCATGAGCTCGTCCAGCTGCTGCAGCGACTCGGCGGGCGGCAGCTCGAGCCGGGCCAGCGTGTGGATGGCGGTCCGCAGCCGGCCCATGGTCACCGCGGCCCGGACACCGTGCCCGGCCACGTCCCCGACCACCAGCGCGACCCGGGCGCCAGGCAGCGCGATCGACTCGTACCAGTCCCCGCCGACCTCGATCAGCTTGCTGCCGGGCAGGTAGCGGTGCCGCACGTCGACCGAGGACGGCGCGGACAGCCCGGTCGGCAGCAGGCTCCGCTGCAGGGTCAGCGCGGTGGCGTGCTCGCGGTTGTACCGGCGCGCGTTGTCGATGAACATCGCCGCCCGGGACGCGAACTCCATCCCGATTTCCTGGTCGTAGGCGTCGAACCCCCGGTACCCCGGCTTGCGCACGCAGATGAAGAACCCCAGCGTGCTGCCCTGCGCGATCAGCGGCAGCAGCAGCATCGAGGCGTCAGCCAGCAGCTCGGCCACCGGCGGCCGCTGCCACATGTCGGCCAGCTTGGCCGCGTCGGCCGCCGGGATCCGGTTCTCCATCACCGGCTTGCCCGTGTCCATGCACCGCACGTAGGCCGAGCCCTGGGGGTAGCGGAGGATTTCACCGATCGGGAAGGTAGCCTCCCAGGCCGGGTCCTCGGCGTCGTTGGCCACCGCCAGGCGCCGCAGCGGCTGCGTGCCGTCCGGCCCGTGGGAGGGGAACTCGTCGTCCCCGATCAGGCTCTCCAGCACGGCCACGCCGCCGGAGTTGCAGAAGTGCGGCACCAGGGAGCTCATCAGCTCGCGGGCCACGTGGTCGAAGTCGAGGCTGTCGCCGATCCGCTTGAACGTGCCGTCCAGCAGGGTCTGCCGCATCAGCGCCGGGTCCACGAATCGTGCGGCCACCGGGGACGGGATGCGCAGCAGGGCCAGCGCGGCCACGTTCGCGTCCCCGGCCCGCATCGGGTGCACGGTGACGATCGCGTCCAGGTTGTCGCCGCTCTCGGTGTGGATGGAGAGCATGCCGGTGCCCTCGCGGTCCGCCTTCAGCGCGTCGAGCAGGGACTGCACCACATTGTCGCCCGCGTTGGCCGGCGCCGGCACGACCCCGTTCGATTCGCCGTCCTCGGCCGGGGTGGGGTCGCTGACCAGATCGCTGAGGCTCGCCCCCAGCAGCTTCTCGGCGGGACGGCCCAGTACGGCCGGCGCCTGCCGGTCATGCTGCACGATGCGGCCGGAATGGTCGATGCCCAGAATGATGGTCCGCACCGACGCGTTCTGCGGCGGCGCGCTGCTGTCGACCGTCATGCCGGTTGTCACGTGGTGCTCTCCTGTCGGCGTCTCACCCGTCGGCTTGGCCGGCCGCGTCGCAGCCCGCACCATGGGTGCCCTGGGATTGGAGCGTGATGACAGTACATTGCTCCTGCCCTGATACCCATTAGCCGGGCCTTCTTAGCCCAATTATGAGCTAACGATGGCTCGCAGGCAGCAGATACGCGTACGCGTCTTAAGCCTGGTTAATACCTTTTCGCCCGCCAATTTCCCCCCGGCCCCAGTACCGCGCCACCGCAAGCCAAAAAATTCGGCTCGGCACCCATGCCGGAATTGCGAGATTACACGTAGTGACGTGACGTGGCCAGAGGCGGCCCAGCCCAGATTCCCGGCAGCCTTCTGGTCTGGCCTTTTTACCTGGCCACTGGGGCCAGCAGGCCCGTGGGGCGCAAGGCTGGTGGTTCCGAAGGTCAGTGCAGCCGGGCGACGGCCATCGCGGCCGCGAGCAGGATCAGTCCCCAGGACATCGCCCGCAGCGCCCCTTCCAGCGGGGCCAGGATCAGGTCCGGGCCGATCGGCGTGGTGCTGCCATCGGCCAGCGTGATCGTCCCCCTGACCTCGACCGCCCGGCGCCGGATGGACCGGGCTGGCGTGCTCAGCCGGCGCTGGGCGACCGACAGCGCGAGCGCCGCGGCCGCGCCGCCCACCGCGGCCAGTCCCAGCGTGCCGTCCTGGGCCGCGTAACCGGTGAGGGCCGGGAACGCCCCCCACGCGGCGGCGAAGCCGAGGTCGTTGTGGATGATCCCGCCGAACAATTCGGCGTTGTACGCCACCACCAGCACCGGGCCCGCCACCATGAACGGCAGCAGGATCCAACCGCTCTGGGTGATCCCGTACACCCCGAGGCCGACCGCGCCGACCAGGCTGACCACAGCCGCCGCGATCAGCGCCCAGCTCGGGATCGACGTGCGCAGCGGCCGCCCGTTCAGTTCGTCCAGGGCGTGCGCGGCCACCCCGACGGCCAGGAAGAACGCCGCCACCGTGTACAGCAGGTGGCTGACCGAGACTCGCGGCGCCAGCGCCGCCCCGATCACCACGTACGACAGGTGCCACGCCGTGTACGGCGGGTGCAGCAGCGTCCACCAGTCCCGCCACCCGCCCGGCCGCGCCGCGTAGTACGCCGGCCGCCCCGCCGTCGCACTAGCCCGATCAGGCACCGGATCGCTGTCCCCACATGACCAGCCCGCCGCCCAGGCTCATCAGGCGGGTCCCCACGGCGGTGAACCCGGCGCGCTGCCAGGCCTCGACCGTCCAGGGCACGGGATAGCGGCGATAGTGCCCGGTGATGTTCGGGCCGAGGAACCGGCCCACCCGCAGCCACGGCTCACCGCCCAGCAGCAGCCCCCCGGCGGGCAGGATCGCCCGGGTGTACACCTCCCAGGCCGCTCGCCACAGCGGTCCCGGCGGCACGCAGAACTCCAGGCTCGCCACCGTCCCGCCCGGTTTGACCACCCGGGCCAGCTCGGCCAGCGTGGCCTGCGGATCCTCGACGTAGCGCAGCAGGTAGGTAAACGTCAGCGCGTCGAAGCTGGCGTCGGGGAACGGCAGCTGCTCGGCCCGCCCGGTCACCAGAGAGATCCGTGGCTCCATCCCGGCCGCGGCCACCCGGGCCTGCCCCTCCCGCAGCATGGGCTCGGTCAGGTCCACCCCGACTACCCGCGCCCCGGTCCGCGCGGCCAGTTGCAGCGCCACCCCGGCCGTCCCTGAGGCCACGTCCAGCACCACGGCCTGGTCCGGGCCCGAGGCCCACGGACCCGCGATCCGGTCCACCATCGCCCGGCGCCAGCGCCCGTTCTGCCCCATCGACAGCACTTCGGCCAGCCGGTCGTATTGCCCGGGCAGCGGCGTGAACAACCCCTGCGCGAACCGGTTTCGGCCATCAGCGGTACGCGGCATGGTTTCTCCTCAGCGCCGGGAACTTCACCCTACTTACGCCGGTTCCGCCGCAAAAGATCGCGCGAGTGGATCTGGTACGCGCGCTGGACCGGCCGGCCGGGCCGCCGGGGCCGTGTCCTACTGGCCGGGGTTACCCGCCGAACGACGTGTGCGAGCCGGAGATCGAGATCAGCAGGCCCTGGCCGGTGACGCTGACGCTCTGCACGGTCATGCCCGCGGGCAGGCTGGGCAGGTTGACCGTGAAGTCGGCCAGGTTACCGAGGACCGACAGCGGGATGGGGCCCGCGTCGGTCACCTTGACCTCGATCTGGTGCGATCCGTGCCTGGTCACCTCGGCGATCGCGTCACCGCTGACGAAACCCAGGTTGATCGTGGCCTTCACCTTGTTGTTACCTGCGTTCGACAGCGTGATCCCGTCGCCGAGCCCGGCGGCACTGCTCAGCCCGGCGAACGTAACCAGGGCGGTGCCGTTGATCTGGTCGACCGTGGCGCCGTTGAAGCTTGAGGTGAGATGCACGCCTTGCCCGGTGGCGTTGATGCGGGCGATGTCGACCGGGCCTTCCTTGACGTTGCTGGCCGAGATGTTCACCTTGCGGAAGTCGCGCGCGGCCAGCTGGGTCAGGAACGGGAAGCCTGAGATCGTCACCTTCGGTTTGACCGGGAAGCCCGCCGACTTGATCTGGTTCGCGGCCTCGTTCTCGGCGATCCCGGCCGCTACCCGGTCGGCCACCACCAGCAGGATGAGCAGCACCACGACCACGACCGCGGTGATGGTCAGCCCGCGGTGCCGCCGCCGCGGCCGGGGCGCGCGGCCCGCGTTCCGGCTCCCGCCCTGGCCACTCCAGTCGCCCTGCTCACGTTGACCGCCCTGACCCCCGTAGCCGCCCTGACCCCCATAGCCCCCCTGACCGCCCTGGCCGCCGTAGCCCCCCTGATCACCAGGAGCACCCCAGCCTCCCTGGCCACGCTGCGCACCCCAGTCGCCCTGGCCTCCTGGAGCACCCCCGCCACTGCGGCCACCCTGGCCCCAGTCGTCTTGGTTACCTCTCTGGTCCCCGTAGCCACCCGGCCCTCCACGCGGATCCGGCGGGCTCGGCCGGCCTGACGGCAGCGGCCGAGTCGGGTCTTCGCTCATGGAGGTGCCTCCGCTCGGGCTCCCCTATCAGGGGTGAACCCGAAGTTTAATGTAATGCCGAGCCGTTAAAGAAAAATATTTAGCTTATTCCCCTTTATGCACGTCACCCCTACAATCATCAACATGTCGTCGCTGCGTTCCGGAGCGGCGGGGGCTGGCCCAGTACTGGTCGTTCGGACCCGGCAATCTGACCATCGATTGCAGGCGGGTACGGACTACCAACTCGGCCGGGATCCGGCGTCCGACATCGTACTTACTGATACCCGCGTCTCATGGCGTCATGCTGTGCTGCGCCATGAACAGGACACCTGGATACTCGAGGATGCCGGCAGTACAAACGGGACGTTTGTCGGTACTCGTCGCATGGACCGCATCACTATTAGCGCCGAATGTGTAATTCGGCTCGGCGATGCGGACGACGGTCCGGTCCTGCGGTGTGAGCCGGCCGTCCGGCCCACGCACACGCCGACCCAGGTTTCGGGTCCGTCGGTGGGACAGGTCACCATCCAGGTCGAGCCTCCGGTCACGCCCAGTTCGCTGGCCGCGCCCGCGCCCCCGGCCACCCCAGCGCCCGCGGCCTTCCCCGAGGTCACGCCCGCAGCTCCGGCAACGCCCGAGGTCACGCCGGGGAACGGTCACCACGGCCCCGGGGTGGATCACGACCGGCCCGCCGCCCGCTGGACCCCGCGCGCCGACCCTCCGGTCTTGCGCCCTGTAACCCCCGCCCCTCGGGCCGACGGGCCCCCACCGCGGGCCGACACCCCGGCGCCGCCCGCGGGTCCGCCCGGCGGTCCCCGCGCGCCGCAGAACGGCTATCCCGGGCGCCCCGAAGGTCCCGGCCGTCTCGAAAGCCCCGCCCGCACCCCGGGGCCGGCCAAGGACTACCGTCTCAGCGTCGACCGCCGGCCCACCGCCGTGCTGCCGCTGCCCACCCATCGGATGCGCATCGGCCGGGCGGCCGACAATGACCTCGTCCTTTCCGACCTGACCACCTCCGGCCACCATGCCGAATTGCGTAAAACCGGTGACGGAAAGTATCAGATTGTCGATCTGGGCAGTCACAACGGCACATTCGTCAATGGGCAGCCGGTTACCTCGGCCACGCTGACCGAGAAAGACATTGTCAGCATCGGCCCGGCCACTTTCCGGCTCGTCGACGGGACGCTGCGCGAATACATCGACACCGGCGATGTGTCGCTGGTCGCGCAGGATCTCGTGGTGGAGGTGTCCGGCGGCAAGATCCTGCTGAACCACGTGAGCTTCCCGCTGGGCGAACGGTCCCTGGTCGGCGTCATCGGCCCCAGCGGCGCCGGTAAGTCCACCCTGCTCGGCGCGCTGACCGGGATGCGCCCGGCCGACCGCGGCGTGGTGCTGTACGACAACCGCGACCTGTACCAGAACTACGCCGAGCTGCGGACCCGGATCGGGCTGGTGCCGCAGGACAGCATCATGCACACCCAGCTGACCACCCGGCGGGCGCTGCAGTACGGCGCCGAGCTGCGTTTCCCGCCCGACATCCAGGCCACCGAGCGCGACGCCCGGGTGGATGAGGTGATGAGCGAGCTGGGGCTGACCAAGCACGCCGACACCCGGGCCGACAAGCTCTCCGGCGGCCAGCTCAAACGGGTCAACGTCGCTCTGGAACTGCTGACCAAACCGTCGGTGCTGTTCCTGGACGAGCCCACCTCCGGTTTGGATCCGGGCCTGGACAAATCGGTCATGGAGCAGATGCGTGACCTGGCTCACGACGGCCGCACGGTCATCGTGGTCACCCACTCGGTGGCCAACCTGAGCACTTGCGACCGGCTGCTGGTGCTGGTCCCCGGGGGCAAGGTCGCGTTCTTCGGGCCGCCCGACCAAGGCCTGCAGTACTTCGGTGAGCCGGGCTGGGCCGAGGTGTTCCAGACCTTCGACCGGGAGCCGGACCGGGACTGGGCCGCCGAGTTCCAGGCCTCTCGCGCCCACGAGGAGTACGTCACCCGGCCCCAGGCGGTCCCGGCCATCTCCGCCGGGCCCAAGGCGGCCGGTACCCCGGCGCCGGTCCGGGGCGGGGCGTTCCATCAGCTCGGGACGCTGTGCCGCCGGTACACCCGGGTGCTCGCCTCCGACCGGGCCTACGTGCTGTCCGCGGTGCTGATGCCGTTCATCCTCGGTGGCCTGATCTACGCGGTGGCCGGGAGCCAGGGCCTGCGGGGTCCCAACGCCGAGATGACGCTGATCATGCTCATCGTCGGCGTCAGCCTTTCCGCCACCATCGGCTCGATCTTCGAGCTGCTCAGGGAACGAAATATCTACGTCCGGGAACGGGCCGCCGGGCTGTCGTCCGGCGCGTACCTCGGGTCCAAGCTGATCGTGCTGGGCGTCCTGGTGGTCGTCCAGGCGCTGATCGTGGCGGTCATCGGGCTGGCGTTCAGGCCGCTGCCCACCAGCGGGTCGCTGCTGACCAGCGCGCCGTTCGCCGAGTTGCTGATCGGCGTCGCGGTGTTCGCGGTGGCGTCCATGACCCTCGGCCTGGCCGCGTCGGCACTGGTCAAGACCATCAACCAGGCCACCCCATTTTTGGTGCTGATCATCTTTATCCAGATCATGCTGAGCGGCGGCGTGTTCGCGGTCAGCGGGGCCGGCATCAATCAGGTGTCGTGGCTGATCCCCGGGCGCTGGGGCTACGCCGCGGTGGCGTCGACGGCGGACCTCAACCACCTGCTGCCGGCCGGGTCGCCGACGGCCAACTCGCTCTGGCAGCACTCGGGCACCACCTGGCTGACCGACATCGCCGGGTTGATCGTGCTGTCGATCGTGTTCGTGCTGATCGCCTGGTGGCGGCTGAACCGGCTCAGCCCCGGGCGGCGCAAGTAGCTGTGGCTCAGCCCCGGGCGGCGCATGGAGCTCAGTTGAGCAGCGCCGCCCGGAGTTGACGCAGCGACTGCGCGTCCATCCCGAGGCCGTCATTGAGATATTTAACGAAGGTCCCGTAACGCTGGCCCACCTCGTCGAACGCGGCTTCCAGGTAGCCGGCGTTCAGTTCCAGGATGGGGCGCAACAGGCCGGGCTCGCGCATCACCCCGGTCTGGGCCAGGTCGTTCCCGAGCTTGAAGTACCGGGCCTGGTAGACGTGGTTGGACAGCAGGTAGTCCTCGAGCACGGCCGCGTGCGGGACGCCCAGCGCGGTCAGCACGATCGCGGTCATCCAGCCGGTGCGGTCCTTGCCGCTGCTGCAGTGGTACAGCAGCGGCAGGCCCCGGGAGGTGTCGGCCATCATCCGCAACGCGATCCCGAACCCTTCCCGCTGCCGCCCGTCTTCCACGAATCCGCGGTGCTGGGCCAGCATGAACTCGGTGGCGCGGCCCTGCCCGAGTTCCGCCTGCTGCCGGGCGTGGTCGCCGCTGGCGATCAGGTCGTAGAACGTGCCGACGTCGGCGCCGGGTATCGGCAGGCTGACCAGGGTGGCGCCCCCGGGCCGCCGGTCCTCGCCGTTGACCAGCACCTCGCCCGGCAGCCGGAAGTCCACGACCGTGCGCAGCCCGAGGCTACTGAGGGTAGTCAGGTCGGCCGGGGTCAGCCGGCTGAGCGCGTCCCCCCGGAACACCCGGCCGTGCCCCACCTGCAGCCCGTCCGCGGTGCGCAGGCCGCCGAGGTCCCGCACGTTGACCGCGCCCTCAAGCTGCATCAACCTCACAAGTACTTGAGCGTACTTTAGTTAGGGAGTGCTTGGCGGCGGCTCGTCCCGCAGCAGCCGGCGCAGCACCTTGCCGATCATGTTGTGCGGAAGGTCATCACGCGCCGTGATCTCGTCCGCCTCCGGCCGGCATAATTGCCAGCTGGTAGCTTCCTGCTGTGGCTAGGGTGATGCGATGACTGACCGCACGGCTGCCCGCGAGCTCTTGAGCCGCCACCCGCTGGTCGACGGGCACAACGACCTGCCGTGGGCCATCCGGGACGAGTTCGGCGGTGACCCGGTCCTGGCCCGCCTGGCCGAGCCGGTGCCGCAGACCCAGACCGACCTGCCCCGGCTGGCCGCCGGGGGAGTGGGAGCCCAGTTCTGGTCGGTGTACGTGCCCGCCACGCTGGCCGGGGACACGGCCCTGACCGCGGTGCTGGAACAGATCGACACCGCGCACCGGATGATCGAGGCCTACCCGGACCGGCTGGAGCTGGCGCTGACCGCCGCCGACGTGGAACGCATCGCCGCCACCGGCAAGGTCGCCTCGCTGCTGGGCGCCGAGGGCGGCCATTCGATCAACTCCTCGCTCGGCGTGCTGCGCTCCCTGTACGCGCTCGGCGTCCGGTATATGACCCTCACCCACAACAACAACGTGGGCTGGGCCGACTCGGCCACCGACCAGCCGCAGGCCGGCGGGCTGACCGACTTCGGCCGCGAGGTGGTCGCGGAGATGCAGCGGCTCGGCATGCTGGTCGATCTGTCCCACGTGGCCAGCTCGACCATGCGCGACGCCCTGGACGTGGCCCAGGCGCCGGTCATCTTCTCCCACTCCAGCGCCCGGGCCCTGTGCGACCACCCGCGCAACGTGCCGGACGACGTGCTGCACCGGCTGGCCGGGAACGGCGGCGTGTGCATGGTCACCTTCGTCCCGTTCTTCGTCTCCCCCGACTGCGCCCAGTGGCAGATCGGATTGTTCGCGGAGCTGGAACGGCGCGGGCTCGACCGGCGGGACATCTCGGCCTGGGACGCGGTGGTCCCCGAGTACAAGCGGGCCCACCCGATGCCGGAGGCCACGCTGACCCAGGTGGCCGACCACGTCGAGCACGTCAGGAGCGTGGCGGGCCTGGCCCACGTCGGGCTGGGCGGCGACTACGACGGGTCGGCCGGGATGCCCACCGGCCTGGCCGACGTCTCCTGCTATCCGGCGCTGTTCGCCGAGCTGCTGGACCGCGGCTGGACCGAGGACGAGTGCGCCGCGCTGGCCGGCGGCAACATTCTCCGCGTGCTGCGGGACGCAGAGAACCTGGCCTCGGCGGTGCCCGGCGCCCGCTAGGATCGCTCGCGATGATCGTGCCCTCGACCGCTTCTTCCGTGTTCCGCCAGGTACGCGGGCTCGACGTGCTCACCTGGCCGGTCTTTGACGCCTTCGGCCTCGACGCCGTCGCCACCACCCGCGCGGGCGGCGTTTCCGCCGGTGGCTACGGGGCGCTGAACCTCAGCCTGAACGTCGGCGACGACCCGGCCCACGTGCTGGAGAACCGCCGCCGGGCCGCCGCCGCGCTGGACGCGGACCCGGCCGATTTCGTGTTCGCGGCCCAGGTGCACGGCAGCGTGGCCCAGGTCGTCGGGGCGGCCGACCGCGGCCGGGGTACGACCGCCGCGGCCGACGCCATCCCCGGCGCCGACGTACTGGTCACCGCGGACCCCGGCACGGTGCTGGCCGTGCTGGCCGCCGACTGCGTGCCGATCGTGCTCTACGACCCGGCGGCCCACGTGCTGGCCTGCGCGCACGCGGGCTGGCGGGGCACGGTGGCCCGCGCCGCCGCGTCCGCCGTGGCCGCCATGGAGTCGCTGGGCGCGCACCCGGCCGACATCGTGGCCGGCGTCGGCCCCGCCGCCTTTCCGTACCAGGTGGGCGCGGAAGTAGCCGACGCGGCCACCGCCGCCTTCGGTGCCGAAGCGGCCGGCCTGCTGGACCCGGTCAGTCCCGGCCAGTGGAATTTCGGCCTGTGGGCCGCCAACCGGATTGTTCTGCGCCACGCTGGTGTTCCCGACGTGAACATCCACGTCACCGACGTGCCCACCGGCCCCCCACCCTCTGCGGAACACTCTGCGGACACCAAACGCCCCGAGAGTCCCTCGCGCCCCACTGGCCCTTCCAGCACCAGCGGCCTCTCATTTTTCAGCCATCGCGCCGAACAGCCGTCCGGCCGGTTCGCGGCCATCGCCCGGCTGCACCAGAAGGAATCTTGATGAGCATTCAGGCCGTGCCCACGGCGTCCGGCCCCCAGGCCCCGCGGGGCCAGGAATTCCGCTACGAGTCCTACCAAACCGATCCCGCCACCGGCGAGCTGAACTGCCACTACAGCGTGGACGGGCGCCGTTTCACCGAGCAGATCACGTTCCGCCCCGGCGCCGACTGGGACCGCCCGGCCACCGCCGCGGCCGCCCGGCTGGTGTTCCTCCTGGCCGGCGTCTCGTACTACAAGACCGCCGCTCCGCCGATCATCCACACCGGAGACCTCGCGCTGACCCGCCGCGAGCGGTCGTTCCTGCGCCAGTTCTACCTCGAGGGGCTGGGCGAGTTCGCCTACCGTAACCAGCTCGACCTGTCCGGCCTGCGCATCGACGGCCCCGAGGCCCCGGCCCCCAGCGGGCCCGCCGCCCCCGCGAGCGACAACACCCCCTCGGCCCCACCTGCCCCGCGGCGCGCGCTGGTCCCGTTCGGCGGCGGAATCGACTCGATCGTCACCGTCGAACTGGTCCGCCCCAGTGCCGACATCGCACTGTTCGTGGTCAGCCGCCCTGGGGCCCGGTTCGACGCGATCGAGCGCCCCGCCGCGGTCACCGGCCTGCCGGTGGTCCGGGCCGGCCGGGAGATCGACCCGCAGCTGCTGCGCTCCGGCGAACTCGGGTTCCTGAACGGCCACGTCCCCGTGACCGGGATCATCTCCGCCATCGCGGTGCTGGCCGCGACGCTGGAGGACCGCGACGCGGTGGTCATGTCCAACGAATGGTCGGCCTCGGTGCCGACGGTCCAGACCGGCGACCAGGCCGTCAACCACCAGTACTCCAAGAGTGAGGCGTTCGAGGCCGCGTTCCGCGGTGTGCTGGCCCAGACCCCAGGCATGCCGGAGTACTTCTCCGCGCTGCGGGCCCGGACCGAGCTGTGGATCGCGGACCAATTCGCCGCCCTGACCCAGTACCACTCGACCTTCCGCAGCTGTAACCGGGCGTTCCACATCGACCCGGCCCGGCGGCTGGACCACTGGTGCGGGCAGTGTGACAAGTGCTGTTTCATCGACCTGATCCTGGCCCCGTTCCTGCCCGCCGCCGAGCTGTCCCGGATCTTCGATTCCCGCGAGCCGCTCACCGACCCGGCCCTGGCTGGCCGGTTCCGCGCGCTGCTCGGCGACGCCGACCTCAGCAAGCCGTTCGAGTGTGTCGGCGAGGTCAACGAGTGCCGCGCCGCGGTGCTGCTGGCCGCCGAGCGGCCCGACCGGGAGGGCTCGGGCCTGCTCGGCCAGCTGGCGGATGAGGTCCGGGGCCTGCCCGGCCAGCCGTCCACTGACGGCCTGCTGCACCCGGTCGGGGAGCACTTCATCCCGGCCGCCTACGCGACAAAGGAACTGCTCGTATGACCTCGGTCATCTCCCGGCCCAAGCTGGCCTGGTCGGACCTGCGCGGCGCCCGCGTCGGAGTGTGGGGCCTCGGCCGCGAAGGCCTGGCCAGCATCCGCAAGCTGGCCAGCATGGACCTGGAGCCGGTGCTGGTCGACGATCGCCCCCAGGTGGTCGCCATCGGCGGCCTGCCCGTGCTCACCACCGGATACGGGGGCCTGGCCGCGCTGGAGAAGTGTGACGTCGTGATCAAGTCGCCTGGCATCAGCCGGTACCGGCCCGAGGTGGCCCGGCTGGAGGAGCGCGGCGTCCCGGTGGCCGGCGGCCTGGGCCTGTGGCTGCAGGAGGCCGACCCCCGCCGGGTGCTGCTGATCACCGGCACCAAGGGCAAGAGCACCACCGCCTCGATCGCCGGGCACCTGCTCAACGGGCTCGGCGGCCGGACCCTGGTCGGCGGCAACATCGGGCAGCCGCCCTACGACCCCGAGGTCACCCCGGCGGCCGGCCAGGACCCCTGGGCGTACTGGGTCATCGAGGTGTCCAGCTACCAGGCCACCGACCTTCCCTGCTCGACCCCCGTCGTCGCGGTGACCTCGCTGCACCCCGACCACCTGGACTGGCACGGCAACGTCGAGGGTTACTACCGCGACAAGCTGTCCATCTGCTCGCTGCCCGGGGCCGACCTCACCGTGGCCAACGGCGACAGCGACCTGATCCGGGAGCGCGCCGCGCTGCTCGGTCCCCGGGTGGACTGGGTGCACGAGACCGACGACCCGGACGCGACCTGGATGGCGCCGCTCGGCCTGCTCGGCGGGCACAGCCGCCGCAACGCCCTGATCGCCCGGCGCGCCCTGGGCGCCATGGGCGTCCCCGGCGCCGCCGACGACCAGGCCCTGCGGGCCGCGGCCGAGGGCTTTGTCCCGCTGGACCACCGGCTCCAGGTCACCGGCACCGTCGACGGCGTCACGTTCGTGGACGACAGCCTGTCCACCAACGTGCTGCCCACCCTGGCCGCCCTGGACGCCTTCCCCGGTCGCCGCGTGGCCCTCATCGTCGGCGGCCACGACCGCGGCATCGACTACGCCCCGCTGGCCGTGGGCCTGCGTGACCGCCCGGCGCCCACCCTGGTCCTGACCCTGCCCGACAGCGGCCCCCGCATCCACGCCGAACTCGAGGCGGCCGACACCCCGCCCGGAGCCGACGCCCCCTCCGCGGTCGCGGGCATCGTCGACTGCGACGACCTGGACGCGGCGGTGACCCGCGCCTTCGACTGGGCCCGTCCCGACGGGGTGGTGCTGCTGTCCCCGGCCGCCCCCAGCTTCGGTCACTTCCGCGACTACCGCGACCGCGGCGAAGCCTTTACCCGCGCCGTCGCCACCTGCCGCTCCCGCTGACCGGCGGCCAGACCCAGCGGTTACGGGCGCGGGCCTACTTCTCGCTCGCTGTCACAACCTAGGCCCCGCTACCTGCCTAAACGTGAACATCACCTGACTGTTCGTCAGTAAATGTTACGAACTGTTCCGCTGCGCGATTTCTTTCCGAATGATCCTGGCGGCACCGTCGCCCGCAACATAGCCTGGCACCGCAGGCGGCATGCAGCGGAGGGGGACCGATGTCCTGGGGAGTATCGGCGGCTGTGCACGCGGCGCTGGAGACGGCGCTGCCGGCGGAGACCGAGGCGGTGACGTACCCGCCGTCGGTCATCGAGGAAATGCCATCGGCGTCATCGGCGCCCATGGTTCCGCCCGAGGCCATGGACGTGTTCCTGCCGCGCCGCCGCCCGGTCGTGCCGCCGCCCGCCGCGCCCCGCGGCGACGACACCCGCCCGGTCGACCCCGCCCCGCCCCAGCCGCCCCAGCCGGCCCCAGCGCCTCATCAGCCTCCGGACCTGGCCGTGCTGGACCAGGTGCTGCGCGGCCTGCAGCGCATGGCCTGACCCGCGCGACACTGGCGTCCACGTGACCCGGGTGCCCGCACCACCCTCGCCCGCAGCTGGCCGGCGCTGACCCGGTCGGCTCCGCCGCGCGCCCGGCCCGGAAGCCCCGCACGTCTGGGACAATGGGGCCGAAGGTGGTGAAGGGCGTGCGCGTCGGGATCCTGGGCCCGCTGGAAGTGCGGGACGTGGCGGGACAGCCTGCCCCGCTGGCTGGACCGCGGCTCCGCGCCTTGCTGATCCGGCTGGCGGTGGCCGGCGGTCATGCGGTCACGGTAGACCGGCTGGCCAGTGACCTGTGGCCAGACGAACGCCCGGACGAGCGCCCCTCCGACACGGCCAACGCGCTGCAAGCCCTGGTGTCCCGGCTCCGGCAGGCGGCCGGCCGGGACCTGGTCGAGTACGGCAGCGGCAGCTACCGGCTGGCCATTGACGCCGACGCCATCGACGCGGTGGCGTTCGAGCACCTGGCCGGCCAAGGCCGCACCGCGCTCAGCACCGGCGCGCCGTCGCTCTCGGCGGATCTGCTGGCCGACGCCCTGGACCTGTGGCGCGGGCCCGCCCTGGCCGACGTGGCCGATGCGCCGTTCGCGGCGGGTCCGGTGGCCCGCCTGGAGGAGCTGCGGCTGACCGCGGCCGAGGACCTGACCGAAGCCCGGCTGACCCTGGGCCAGAGTTCCCAGCTCGTCGCCGACGTGGAGGAGCTCGCCGCCGCGCACCCGCTCCGGGAACGGCTGCGCGGCCAGCTCATGCGGGCCCTGTACGCCGCCGGTCGCCAGGCTGAGGCCCTGGCCGTCTACGACCAGACCCGCCGCCTGCTGGCGGACCGGCTGGGCGTCGACCCGTCGCCCGAGCTGTCCGCCATCCACCTGGCCATCCTCCGCGCCGACCCCGATCTGACCCTCTCCGTCCCCTCAGCCACTTCCACCACTTCAGCCACGCCAGAAGCCCCCGCCACTCCAGCCACCGCCGCCACCAGCAACGGCCGTCATCGCGTCGGACACCTGCCCGCCCAGCTGACTAGCTTCGTCGGCCGGGAAGACGAGCTGGAACGGGTCGGCAAGCAGCTCGGCGACACCCGGCTGGTCACGCTGACCGGGCCCGGGGGAGCGGGCAAGACCCGGCTGGCGCTGGAAGCGGCCGCGCTGAAGGCCCCGGAACTGCCGGACGGGGCCTGGTTCGTGCCGCTGGCCCCGGTCCGCGACGCGGGCGAGATCCCGGCGACCGTGCTGGCCGCGCTGGGCATCCCCGAGCTGGTCTGGGTGGCCGACGCCCGCCGCCCCTTGGCCCCGCCGCCGCTGGACCGGCTGGCTGACGCCCTGGCCAGTCGGCGGCTGCTGCTGGTCCTGGACAACTGCGAACACGTGATCGACGGGGTGGCCCGGCTGGCCGCCCGGGTGCTGGCCGATGCGCCCGGCGTCCGCATCCTGGCTACCAGCCGGGAGCCGCTCGGCGTGACCGGCGAGACCCTGTGCCCGGTGCCGTCGCTGCCGCTGCCGCCGGCCGGCGCGGACGCCACCGACGCCGCCCGGTACGCGGCCATCCGGTTGTTCCGGGACCGGGCCGCGGCCGTCCGCCCCGGGTTCACCGTGGACGAAGACACCGTGGCGCCGGTCATCGCCATCTGCACGGCGCTGGACGGCATCCCGCTGGCCATCGAGCTGGCCGCCGCGCGGCTGCGGTCGCTGACCCTGGCGCAGGTGGAGAGCCGGCTCAACGACCGGTTCCGGCTGCTGGGCATCGGCCCGCGGGCCACTCCCGACCGGCACCAGACCCTGCGCGCCATCGTCGACTGGAGCTGGGACCTGCTGGGTGAGGACGAGCGGGCCGTGCTGCGCCGCCTGTCGGTGTTCCGTGGTGGTGCCACCCCCGACGCCGCCGGCCAGATCTGCGGCCCCCTCGGGGCGGGCCCCGACACCAACGACGTGATCGACGTGATCGCCTCGCTGGTCGACAAGTCGCTGGTCACCGCGACCGGCAACACCGACGTGCGGTACCGGCTGCTGGAGACTGTGCGGGTCTACGCCGACGAACGGCTCACCAAAGCCGGCGAGAAGCAGCAGGTTCAGGCCGCACACGCCGCCTACTTCCTGGCCATGGCCGAGGACGCCGAGCCCCGGCTGCGCACCGCCGAACAACTGCTTTGGCTGGACCGGCTCAACGCCGACCACGACAACTTCTCGGCCGCGCTCCGGTACGCCCTGGACCGCCGGGACGGCGAGCTCGGGCTGCGGCTGGTCGCCAGCCTCATGTGGTACTGGGTCATGCTCGACTTCGACGCCGAGGGTGGCAACTGGGCCCTGGCGGTCAGGGAGCTCGTCGGCCCGGTCCCGCCGCCCGGGCTGTCCGACCAGTTCGCGATCAGCGAGTTCGCCGCGGCCGTGGGCGGAGCCACCGACCCCGACTCCGGGTTCCGGGGCCCGGACGGGGTCGAGCTGCTGCGCCAGGCCCTGGAGCGATCCGTCGCCCATATGACTGCGGACTCGTCCCACCCGGTCCTGTCGCTGAGCCCGGCCCTGTCCGCCATGTTCAGCGGGGACCAGGCCGGGGCGCGCTGCGCCATGGAGGAACTGACCCGGCACCGCGACCCCTGGGTTCGCGCGGCCGGGCTGGCCATGGGCGGTCACCTGGCCATGAATGACGGCGACGTGGACGGGGCCGTCCGCTTCTTCGAGCAGGGGTACGACGCGTTCCAGACCATCGGCGACCGGTGGGGCCTGATCGTCGTGCTCAACGGCCAGGCCGAGGTGGCGATGGCCCGCGACGACCCGGCCGCGGCCGTGCACGCGCTGGAAGAGGGCCACCGGTACGCGATGGCTGGCAAGGCCACGCACTGGGGCGAGATGCACCTGATCCCACTGGGCCGGGCCCGGGCCGCCGCCGGTGACCTGGCCGGTGCCCGCGCGGACCTGGAGCGGGGCGTGCGGGCCGCCCGGCAGTTCGGTGAGAACGACGATGAGATCACCGGCTACGTCGAGCTGGCCGAGCTGTCCCGGCGGGACGGTGACCTCCCCATCGCCCGGCGGCTGCTGGAGCAGGCCCGGGAGATCTCCGAGCCCCGGACGAGCAGACTCGACATCCGCCTGGCCGCGACCCGGGCGTTCAGCAAGCTGGGCTGCCTGAACGAGCAGGAGGGCCAGCTGGAGGAGTCGGCGGCCTGGCACCGCCGGGCACTCGGCCTGCTGTCCGACGAGCGCTATGGCCTGCTGCCCATCCCGGTCAACCCGGCCCTGGCCGGCGTGCTGGAGGGCTGCGCGGCCCTGGCCGTGGCCCGGGGTGAGCCCGCCCGCGCCGCCGAACTGCTGGGCCTGGCCCACACCCTGCACGGGTTCTCGGACCAGCAGAGCTTCGAGGTGAGCCGGGTCACGGCCGCGGTCACCGCAGCGATCGGCCCGGACGAGTTCGCCGCCGCCTACCAGCGCGGCCGCGCCCTCACCCAGGCCGATGCCCTTTCCGTGCATATTTAATTTTTAACAAGGTCGCTCCGGCCCAGAGCTGAGCGCCAGGCCAGGTCACACCCGGCGGCTGTACATCCGCATCGCGATCGGGAACGAGACCAGGACGATCCCGGCCGCCCACGCCAGCGTGTACAGCACGTGGGTGCTGACCGGGCCGCCCACGGTCAGCCCGCGCACCGCGTCGGCCAGGTGCGTAATCGGGTTCACCTTGACCCAGGCCTGCAACCAGCCGGGGAAGGTGCCGGTGTTCGGGACCAGGATGCTGCTGCCGAACACCAGCGGCATGATGAAGATGAACGCGATGCCCTGCACCGTCTCCGGGCTCGGCGCGATCAGCCCGATCAGCACCGAGATCCAGCACACGGCCAGGTAGAACAGGTAGGCCAGGCCGTACGCGGCCAGCACCGCCAGGACCGAGGTGTGGAACCGGAAGCCCAGCGCCGACCCGAACCCGGTCAGCACGACCATCACGGTCAGGAACCGGGCCGTGTCGCCCAGCACCGCTCCGATCAGCGGCGACGACCGGCCGATGGGCAGGCTGCGGAACCGGTCGAACACACCCTTGTGGATGTCCTCGTTCAGCGCGGTGCCCAGGCCCATGGTGGCGAACATCGTCATCTGGGCCACCAGCCCGGGCAGCAGGACTTCCAGGTAGGCGTGCGTGCTGCCGGCCACCGCGCCGCCGAACACGTACAGGAACAGCAGCAGGAACACGATCGGCATCAGCGTGACGTCGAGCAGCTTCTCCGGCGAGTGCCGCAGCTGGGCCAGGTTGCGCCAGGCCAGCGTGAGCGCGTTGGTCGCCGACTGCTTGCCGCTGACCCGGCGCCGCGGCGCCGGGAACGGCGCCGCCGGAATGGTTGCGTCCAGGGTGGTCATGCCGTCCTCCCGGCGTCGGCCAGCTCGTCGCTGGGGTCGTGGTCGTCGCTGGAGTCGTGGTCGTCGTCCTGGTCTTCGGCGTGGTGCCCGGTCAGGGTCAGGAACACCTCGTCCAGGCTGGGCAGCCGCAGCGCCAGCTCGGCCGCCACGATGCCCCGCTGGCTGAGCTGCTGCACCAGTTCCGAGAGCACCGCCGGGTCGATGGCGGTCGCGGTGACCAGCCCGGTCTCGGTGCGGACCTCGGGCGGCGTTCCGGTCAGCCGGGCCACCAGCTCGGCCACCTCGCCCGCCCGGAACCGGTCCACCGGACGGACCTCGATGGTCTGCGTCCCGGTCGTGGCCTTCAGGTCGGCCGCCGTGCCCGACGCCACCACCTGGCCCCGGTCGATGACTGCGATCTGGTCGGCCAGCTCGTCCGCCTCTTCCAGGTACTGCGTGGTCAACAGGACGGTCACCCCGCCCGCGGTCAGCCCGCGGATGGTCTCCCACACCCCGTTGCGGGCCCGCGGGTCCAGCCCGGTGGTGGGCTCGTCCAGGAAGATCACCTGCGGCGAACCGACCAGGCTCGCGGCCAGGTCGAGCCGGCGCCGCATGCCGCCGGAGTACGTCTTGGCCGCGCGTCGCGCGGCGTCGGTCAGCTCGAACTGGTCGAGCAGCTCCTTGGCCCGCTGGCGCGCGTCAGGCCGGCCGAGCCCCAGCAACCGGCCGATCATGATCAGGTTCTCGCTGCCGGTCAGCTCGTCGTCCACCGAGGCGTACTGCCCGGTCAGCGCGATCAACTGGCGCACCTGGACCGCGTCGTTCATCACGTCGAACCCGCAGATCCGGGCCACCCCGGCGTCCGGCTTGATCAGCGTGGACAGCACCCGGACCGCGGTCGTCTTGCCCGCTCCGTTCGGCCCGAGCAGTGCCAGCACGGTCCCTCGCTCGGCGCTGAAACTCGTCCCCGCCAGCGCCTGCGTGGTCCCGAAGCGCTTCTCCAGCCCCTCGGCCTCAATCACCGCGCTCATCTGAACCTCCCTCAATTCCCCCGTAAGACCTCGTTACGGTTCCACTCTGCCCCCCGCCACTGATACGCCGCTGACACCCAACGCCCGCACCGCTGACACGCGTCCTACCCCGCTGACACGCGTTCGCGCCGATTGACACTGCCGTCGGAGCCCCGCCACGTCGATGGCGCCGCCCGGGCCGATCATCACGACACCGATGGCGCCGACGGTGTCGCCCTGGCAGCACCGAAGGCGCCAACGGGCACCTATCCACCATGCCTCTGGCGGCCGGCCACTGGCACGCCCCCGCCCGCACGCACCCGCCCTCACGCACACGCGTTCCTACCCACTGGCCCCCGCCCAGCGGAGCCCCACCGCAGCTATGACCTACAGTGAATCAGTGATATTAAATGTAATATTTAAACAGGTTAAGTTTGAGGCGAGGAGAACCCATGGCGGGGTTTTCGACCGAAAATTCGATTCGCGTTGGACTGGTCCTGACGCATCAGTACCGGACGGGCAGTGACCTCGCCGCGGCCGTGGCCGAGCAGCGCGAAACGCTTCGCTTCATCAGAGATCGCGGCTGGGACTCGGTCATGGTCGGGCAGCACTTTCTGGCAGAATCCCTGGTGACGCTGCAGCCATTGCCCCTGCTGGCCCACGCCGCGGCTGATTCCGGGGACATGCAGGTCTGCGTGGGAATTGTCCTGCTGAGCTTGGTCAACCCCGTTGAAGCGGCCGAGAACTACGCCACGCTTGACGCGCTGTGCGGAGGGCGGCTCGTATTCGGGGTCGGCCTCGGCTACCGCGAGGTGGAATACGCCGCCTTCGGAGTTGATCCCTCCGAAAAGGTGCGGCGGTTCGTCGCCAATCTCGACATCATCCGCCGTTTGTGGAGCGGCGAATCAGTAAATGCGGACTTGCCCTGGTGTCAGCTAACCGAGGCCAGGCTCACCATGCTGCCCATCCAGCGCCCAGGCCCCGCGATCTGGATGGCGGCGCACAGCGATGCCGCGGTCCGCCGGGCGGCCCGGATGGCCGACGCCTGGTATATGCCGCCCCACGCCACCACGAAGTCGATTGTCCGCCAGCTCGAGGTGCTGCGCTCCGAGCGGCAGCGGGTCGGCCTGCCCATGCCTGCGACCATGCCGCTGCGCCGGGAGATTTATTGCGCTTCGACCCGGGCCCAGGCCCTGGAGGCGGCGTTCCCCTACCTGGGCGAGAAGTACCGGACCTACAGCCAGTGGGGGCAGGATCGCGTCATGCCGGGGGAGGGATCCGCGTCGTTCGCGCGACCAGTCGCGGAATTGGAGGACGAACGATTCGTCATCGGCACCCCCGACGAATGCCTGGCTCAGCTACTGCCCTGGACGAAGCTCGGCGTCAACCATTTCGTCTTCAAGACCTCCTGGCCCGGAATGCCCCTCCCGGTCGCCCTCCAATCGCTGGACCTGCTCACCCGCGAAGTCCTCCCGGTCCTTAAAGCCGCCGCCTGACGCAAGACGACGACGGGACCGGCCACCTCCGCCCGGTCCCATGTACGCAATGCCACATTCCCGACACCCGGCTGCACGCAATGCCACATTGCCTACCCCGCCCGTGCCCCGGCCACCTCGCGCGGCGGCCCGGCTACCTCACGGCTGCCCACCGTCTCCCGGACTTATGAGTCCTTGATTTCGATACCGATCTGGTGGGCTAGCACGGGGGCGATGGAGATGAGCTGCGCGGTGGTCATGATGGCGCCGCGCAGGGACTCATAGCCCGCGGTGATATCGAGCTCGGCCCCGCGCAGGTCGGCCTTCTGCAACGTGACGCGGGAGAAGTCGGCCCGGGTCAAGGTGCAGCCGCCGAACGTGACCCGCTTCAGCTTCGCGCCGTTGAAGTCGGTGTCGCGCAGCAGGCAGTGGTCGAACGTCACGTCGGTCAGCGTGGCGCCGCGGAAGTTCCACGAATCGAGCTTGCAGTCGGCGAAGGTGACCCGCTGGAAGCTGGCGTCGAAGGCCTGGATCCCGGCCCCCGAACAGCCGACGAACGTCGAGTCCAGCCAGCTCGAACCGGCCAGGTCCGCGGACAGCAGCCGCACGTCCCGCAGCCACACGTCGCTGAGCCGGCTCTTGCGCAGCGTCACCTCATCCAGGGTCACGTCGGCGAACGCGCACTCCATGAACCGGGCGTGGTCGGCGTTCGAGCCCGCCAGCGACAGCCCGGAGAACAGGATCCCGTCGTAGTGCCCCTCGTCTTCGAGCGCGCCGTCATGGGCGGTGAGCGAATCACCGAACGGCAGGTCACCCAGTTCGCGTGGCACCTTCATCAGGGCCTAACCTACCGACTGTGACCCAGCCAAATGATTGGAACACCCGCGTCATCGAAGAGTTCCACGCCAACGGCGGGAAGGTGGAGGCGTTCCCCGACAACAACCTCATCCTGCTGCACCACACCGGGGCCAAGTCGGGCCAGGAGCGGGTCAGCCCGGTGGCCTACCAGCCCGTGGATGGCGGCTATGCGATCTTCGCCTCCAAGGCCGGAGCGCCGGAGAACCCCGCCTGGTATCACAACCTGCTGGCCCACCCGAAGGCCACGATTGAGATCGGCACCGAAACCATCCCGGTCACCGCGCGGGTGACCGGCCCGGAGGAGCGGGAACCGATCTGGACCCGCCAGAAGCAGGACCAGCCCGGGTTCGCCGAGTACGAGCAGAAGACCAGCCGCCAGATCCCGGTCGTCATCCTCGAACCCGCCCGCAGCTAGCGGGGCGCGCGCCGTGACCGGCCCGGGCACCGCTCCGGCTCCGCGGGTCCGTACCACCGCCGGCACCGTCCAGGGGCGGCACGAGGACGGGCTGGCGGTGTTCCGCGGTATCCCGTTCGCCCGGCCCCCGGTGGGTGCGCTGCGCTTCCAGGCCCCGAAGCCGGCCGAGCCCTGGGCCGGCACCCGCGACGCCTCCGAGTTCGGCGCACCGCCGCCGCAGCCGCAGGGCCGGATGGTGTCCGCGCCGCCCGGCGCCGGCGATCCGGACGACTGCCTGACCGTCAACGTCTGGTCGCCCGGCCCGGGCGCGGCCCGGCTCCCCGTACTGGCCTGGATCTACGGGGGTGCCTACGTGGCCGGGGCGTCCAGCGCCCCCGGGTACGACGGCTCGGCGCTGGCCCAGCGCGGCGTCGTGGTGGTCAGCTTCAACTACCGGCTCGGCTTGGAAGGCTGGGCCCAGCTCACCGGGGCCCCGGCCAACCGGGGCCTGCTCGACCAGGTGGCCGCGCTGCGCTGGGTGCAGGACAACATCGCCGCCTTCGGCGGTGACCCGGGCCAGGTCACCGTGTTCGGCGAGTCGGCCGGGGGCGGGTCCGTGGCGTCGCTGCTGGCCATGGACGCGGCCGCCGGGTTGTTCCGGCGGGCCATCCTGCAGAGCGTGCCCGGCACGTTCTTCTCCGCCGAGCTGGCCGCTGACCTGGCCGCCGTGGCCGCCCGCGACCTGGGCCTGGACCCGACCGCCGGCGGCAAGGGCGGGGCCCCCGCCGCCGTCGCGCTTCAGGACGTGGATCCGGCCCGGCTGGTCGCGGCGGGCGACGCCATCCTCGCCTCGTTCGGGCATAACGCGGACCGCTGGGGTGCGGTCGCCCACACGCTGACGCCGTTCTCCCCGGTGGTCGACGGCGAGGTGCTGACCGCCGCGCCCTGGCAGGCCCTGGCCGCGGGCCGCGCCCGCGACGTCGAGCTGATCGTCGGGCACAACCGGGACGAATGCCGTCTGTTCACGGCCAGGTCGGAGCTGGCCGCGGCCGAGATCGACGCCGCGCTGGCCGCGTTCTCGCCCCGGCCCGGCGGGCTGGGGGCCTACCGGGCCGCCTACCCCGAGGCCGATACCGCGCGCCTGTACGAGCTGGTCTACTCGGACTGGCTGTTCCGGATGCCGGCCCTGCACCTGGCGGCCGCGCAGGCCGCGGCGGGCGGCACCGCGCGCCTGTACGAGCTGACCTATGCCGCCCCCGGAGCGGGCGGAATGTTCGGCGCGTGTCACGGCCTCGACGTCCCGCTGGTGTTCGGCACGCCGCAGTCCGACTTCGGCCCGCTGCTGCTCGGTGACCCGGTGCCCGGACCGGCGCTGGCTCTGGGCGAGCGGATGCGCGCGGACTGGACCGCGTTCGCGGCCGGGCAGCTCACCGGCTGGCCGGCCTACGAGCCCGCGGGCCGGTCGGCCCGCGTCTACGACGACCCGGTGACCATCGCGCCCTACCCGGAAGAGGCGTCTCGCCGGCTGTGGGACGGCCACTCGTTTGGCGTGCTGGATCTGGCCTAGCGCGAACGCTGCTCTGTCTTATCGCTCGATAGTGCGTTTTAGGGCGTGAGTGGGGGAACGACAGAAGCGGGGCGCGGAGGCGTTAAAACAGACAGCGATGCGAGAGTGGTGTTGCGGACGTGAGGTTCGAGGACTGGCGACTTAATTCGATCTGGCCCGTTGACCTCCTGGCTCGCTGCCTTTCCGGGCATCGCCGGGCCGGGCACCGCATCGTCCTGACCAACGGTTCCTTCGATGTCCTGCACCGCGGCCACGTGGAGTGCCTGCAGCAGGCCGCGTCCCTCGGCGACGTGCTGGTCGTCGGCGTCCATTCCGACGAGAGCGTCCGCAAGCTCAAGGGGACCGGCCGGCCCATGATCCCGGCCGGGGACCGGGCCGCGATCGTGGCCGCGATCGGCTGCGTCGAGTACGTGACCGTCTTCGACGGCGACAGCGTCACGGATCTGGTGGAAGCCGTCCGCCCCGACCTATACGTCAAGGGCGGCGACCACGACGCGGACACCCTGTCCGAGCGTCTCGCGGTGGAGATCTACGGCGGCCGGGTGACCACCGTCGGGTACCTGCCGGGCCGGTCGACCGCGGGCCTGGTCGAGCGGATCCGCGACTCGGCCGATCCGGTGCTCGCCGCCGACCAGGGCCACCACCTCTAGCCCTAGCTAGCAGGTCGCCCCCGTCACGGGGTGTCCCGGCGCGGAGCGCTGGTCAGGTAGGTCGCGGCCAGGTCTTTGTCGCCGTGCTCGCCGACGGCTTCGGCCAGCCGGTCCCGGAGCAGCCGGGTGAGCGGCACGTCCACCTGATGCCGTTCGGCCGCCGCCGCGACCAGCGCCGCGTCCTTGGCCGCCAGTTCGAGCCGGAAGGACGGCGTGAAGTCCCGGCTGAGAATGGCGTCGCCCTTGATCCGCAGGTAGGGCAGATCGAGTGAGCCGCCACTGACCGCCTCCAGGAAGAGCTGAGGATCCAGTCCGAGCCCCTGGGCCAGCGCGATCGTCTCGGCCGTGCCCTCGGTCACGGTCAGCACCCAGTTGTTGGCCACGAGCTTGAGCCGGGTACCCGCGCCGGCCTCTCCGACCCACATCGTCTTCTGCCCGACCGCGTCGAAGATCGGCTGGACCCGGTTCCTGGTCATGGCCGGACCGGAGGCCAGGACCACCAGCTTCCCGTCGGTGGCTGGCTGTTTGGTGCCCAGCACCGGCGCGTCGATCAGGGTCACGTCCCGGCGGCCGGCCAGATCAGCGCAGCGTTCGGTGCCCTCTTCCCCGATCGTGCTCATCTGCAGCCAGATCGGGCCGTCCTCGGGCCCACCCGGTCCCGCGGCCGGCGGCAGGGCCGCGAACGCCCCGTCCGGCCCGTCCACCGCGGCCAGCACGGCGTCGGTGTCGGCCAGCATGGTGAGGATCACACTGGCCCCGTCGGCGGCCTGTTCCGGCGTGCCGAACACCTGCACGCCGTCCTCGGCCAGCGGCTCGGCCTTGTCCCGTGACCGGTTCCAGGCCCGCACGGGAAAGCCGGCCCGCGCGAGGTTCGCGGCCATCGGGAACCCCATCGTGCCCCCGGCGCCGAGCACCGCCACGGTCTGCTGACCGCTCATCGTGTCACCCTCCCTGTGGTTACCTGCGACATCGGCGTCCGGTACCCGGCCAGGTGCGGGCTACACCTGCGCCGCATGGCCCGCTAGATCCGGGGTAACGCCCCTTCATGCCTGAGCTGACCACCCTGAAGGACCGTGTGACCAGCGGCTGGCGCCGCCAGGAGCAGAAGTACGCCCACGGAGAAGACTTTCCCCTCAACGGCTACGCCGGGGCCATGTCGGTGTACGGCGGGCTGGTCGGGGCCATCGCCGTCGCCGCGAAACTGAGCGGGCGCCCGCTGCCCGAGCGGATCAGTCCCTGGGATGCGGCCGTGACCACGCTGGCCACCCACAAACTGAGCCGGCTGCTGGCCAAGGACCCGGTGACCAGCCCTCTGCGCGCCCCGTTCACCAGGTTCGAAGGCACCACCGGCCCGGCCGAACTGGCCGAGGACGTCCGCGTCAGCGGCAGCAAGAAGACCATCGGCGAGCTCGTCACCTGCCCGTTCTGCCTCGGGATGTGGGTGTCCACCGGCTTCACCGCCGGCTACGTGTTCGCACCCCGCGCTACCCGCCTGGCCGCCTCCACCCTGGCTGTCCTGGCCGGCTCGGACTTTCTCCAGTTTGGCTACGCCTACGCCGAACAAAAGGCCGGCTGACCCGGCGTCGCTGCCCGCGCCTGGCTGGCCCGGCCGGGCGGCGGGAGGCTCAGGGGCGGCGGCGGTCGACGGCGCTGGCTCGGTTGGCCACGATGGCGGCCAAGGGCGGGATGACCAGCGCCACCGCTGACATGATCACCGCCGCCAGCACCGAGTAGCGGTCCACCACCGCCCAGGCCAGCACGAACAGCGCGATGCACACCCCCATCAGCGCGAAGTACCGCCGCTTGTCCCCCCGCGGCGGCTCGGGCCCCGCCTCGCCCGAGTCCTGAGTCACGTGAGTATCGCCTCCTCAGCCTGACCTGCCCGGCCTCGCCCGGCCCACACTCCCTATGACCCCGGGTGTTCCCACGGGTTCAGCACCCGCGCACCGGACGGGGCGAAATCAGCGACATTGCGGGTGACGACCGTCCAGCCCCGGGTCAAGGCGGTCGCGGCCAGCAGCCCGTCCACCGCGGGCAGGGTCACGGCGGCGCTGAGCTGGCCCCAGCGCTCGGTGATCTCGATGTCGATCGGGACGATGCGGTCGTGATAAAAGCGGCGCAGGCCGGCCAGCCAGCGCTCGATGGCCTTGGCCTGCGCCTCGTCCTTGCGCCGCAGCCGCTCGATGCCCCGCCGGATCTCACCGATGGTGAGGCAGCTTAGATACAGCTCTGCCTTCGGAGCTGTATCGAACCAGCCCGTCACCCGCGGATCCGGCCTCCGCTTGCGCAGCTCGGACAAGGCATTGGTGTCCAGCAGGTAGCTCACTCCCCGGACGCCGACCAGTCGATCTCTTCCCGCGGCCGGTCCTCGGGCCGGCTGAGATCGAGGTCGTCGAACGGCGGCCCGGCCCGGAGGAACTCCTTGAAGTCCGGTACTTCATCGGTCAGTTTGTGGAACTCGGTGGCGTCGATAATCACCGCAACCTCCTCGCCATGCCGGGTAATGACCTGCGGACCGTCCGCCCTGGCCCGGCGCAGCACCTCGCTGAATCGCTGCTTGGCCTCCTGGACCTGCCATTGCGTATCGTGCTGGCCATCCTCCATATCTAGACAGACTAGACAGAATACCTCTCTGCGTCAATTCCACCTCGGGGCCAACTGTCCGCTGGCTCACGCCGTGTGGTTACCTAAGATGCAGGAACGTCTGGCTCGTCGAACCAAGGGGCGTGAGCGTGAAGACCTGGATCGAGGGGTGGCCGGTTTACCGGCAGCTGACCGGCCAGGACAAGCTCGGCCTGGGCGCCGCGGCCAAGAGCGGCCAGACCAGCCGGCGTCAGGCCCGGACCGAGACCGCCGAGAAGGTGGTCAAGTCGGTCTGCCCGTACTGCGCGGTCGGCTGTGGCCAGAAGGTCTACGTGCAGGGCGGCCAGGTCACCCAGATCGAAGGCGACCCCGACTCGCCCGTCAGCCGCGGCCGGCTCTGCCCCAAGGGTTCGGCCAGCCTGCAGCTGACCACGGGCGACGCCCGCCAGTACCAGGTCCTGTACCGCAAGCCCTACGGCACCGACTGGGAGCCCCTCGGCCTCGACCAGGCCATGGACATGATCGCCGACCGGGTCATCGCCGCGCGCAAGAAAGGCTGGCAGGAAGAGGTCGACGGCCAGCGCACCCGGCGGACGCTCGGCTTCGCCAGCCTGGGCGGGGCGACCCTGGACAACGAAGAGAACTACCTGATCAAGAAGCTGTTCACCGCGCTGGGTGCCGTACAGATCGAGAACCAGGCCCGTATTTGACACTCCGCCACCGTCCCCGGTCTGGGGACTAGTTTCGGGCGCGGCGGCGCGACCACGTTCCAGCAGGACCTGGCCAACGCCGACTGCATCCTCATCGAGGGCTCGAACATGGCCGAAGCTCACCCGGTCGGCTTCCAGTGGGTGATGGAGGCCAAGGCCCGTGGAGCCAAGGTCATCCACGTCGACCCCCGGTTCAGCCGGACCAGCGCCCTGGCCGACCAGTACGTTCCGATCCGCGCGGGCAGCGACATCGCGTTCCTGGGCGCGATCATCAACTACGTGCTGACGCAGGAGAAGTACTTCCACGAGTACGTGCTGGCCTACACCAACGCGTCGACGATCCTCACCGAGGACTTCGCCGACACCGAGGACCTGGGCGGCGTGTTCTCCGGGCTGGACCCCGAGCACCGGACCTACGACTTCGACGCCTGGCGCTACCAGGGCGGCGAGGTCGGCTCGGCCGCCGGCAACCGCGACCGCCCCGGTCCCCGCAAGGACGAGGACGAGGACAACGGCAGCGGCAGCGGCAACGGCAACGGCCGACGGCAGGCGGTCAGTGAGGCCGCCCGCGGTGAGGCCCACGGCTCCGGCGGCGCCGAGGCCCACCCGTCCCCGGACCGGGACGAGACGCTGCGGCATCCACGCTGCGTGTTCCAGGTGCTCAAGCGGCACTTCTCCCGTTACACCCCGGAGATGGTGGAGCAGATCTGCGGCATCTCACCGGACGCCTTCCGCCAGGTGTGCGAGGCCCTGACCAGCAATTCTGGCCGAGACCGGACCACCGCGTTCGTGTACAGCGTGGGCTGGACGCACCACACGGTCGGCGTGCAGTACATCCGGACCGGCGCGATCCTGCAGACCCTGCTGGGCAACATGGGCCGGCCGGGCGGCGGGATCCTGGCCCTGCGCGGGCACGCTTCGATCCAGGGCTCGACCGACATCCCAACCCTGTTCGATCTGCTGCCCGGCTATCTGCCCATGCCGCACGTGCACGGCAACGAGGACCTGGACGCCTACGTCGAGCACGAGGGCATGGACCACGGCTTCTGGGCCAACATGCGGACCTACATGGTCAGCCTGCTCAAAGCCTGGTGGGGCGAGGCCGCCACCGCCGACAACGACTACTGCTTCGACTACCTGCCCCGGCTGACCGGTAGCCACGGCACGTACGAGACCGTGCAGGCCATGCTGGCCGGCGACGTTTCCGGCTACTTCCTGCTCGGCGAGAACCCGGCCGTCGGCTCGGCCAACGGGCGCCAGCAGCGGCTGGCCATGGCCGAGCTGGACTGGCTGGTGGTGCGGGACTTCTCGCTGATCGAGTCGGCCACCTGGTGGAAGGACGGCCAGGAGATCGAGACCGAGGAACTGCGGACCGAGGACATCGGCACCGAGGTGTTCTTCATGCCGGCCGCGGCGCACACCGAGAAGGACGGCAGCTTCACCAACACCCAGCGGATGCTGCAGTGGCACCATCAGGCCGTCGAGCCGGCCGGCGCCGCGCGCAGCGACCTGTGGTTCACCTACCACCTGGGCCGCCTGATCCGGGAGAAGCTGGCCGCGAGCGACCAGGCCGACGCCGAGATGAACCGGCCCGTCCTGGACCTGACCTGGAACTACCCGCTACACGGACCCCGCCAGGAGCCGCTGGCCGACGCGGTGCTGGCCGAGGTCAACGGCTGGGATTCCAGCGGCAAGCCGGTCTCCTCCTACACCCAGCTCAAGGACGACGGCAGCACGGTCAGCGGTTGCTGGATCTACTGCGGCGTCTACGCCGACGGAGTGAACCAGGCCGCCCGCCGCAAGCCCGGCCGGGAGCAGAATTGGGTCGCGGCCGAGTGGGGCTGGGCCTGGCCGGCCAACCGCCGCATCCTGTACAACCGGGCCTCGGCCGATCCGGACGGCAAGCCCTGGAGCGAGCGCAAGGCCCTGGTCTGGTGGGACGCGGACGCGGGCAAGTGGACCGGCCACGACATCGCCGACTTCGTGGCCGACCGGCCGCCGTCCTACCGGCCCGAGGAAGGCGCCACCGGGGTGGCCGCCATCGCCGGCGACGACGCCTTCATCATGCAGGCCGACGGCAAAGCCTGGCTGTTCGCCCCGGCTGGGCTGCTGGACGGGCCGCTGCCCACCCACTACGAGCCCCAGGATTCCCCGGTGCAGAACCTGCTCTATCCGAAGCAGGAGCGCAACCCGGTGCGGCAGATCCTCCGGGGCCGTGGCACCCCGTACCAGCCCAGCGGGGACGAGCCCGGCTCGGACGTGTTCCCCTACGTGGCCACCACCTACCGGCTGACCGAGCACCACACCGCGGGCGGGATGAGCCGCTGGCTGCCGTACCTGTCCGAGCTGCAGCCCGAGTTCTTCTGCGAGGTCTCACCCGAGCTGGCGGCCGAACGCGGTCTGGAGCATATGGGCTGGGCCACCATCATCACCGCCCGCAGCGCTATCGAGGCCCGGGTCATGGTCACCCGGCGGATGACCGTGCTGACCATCCAGGGCCGCCCCCTGCACCAGATCGGGCTGCCGTACCACTGGGGCCGCAACGGCATCTCCACCGGAGACGGTGCCAACGAGCTGATGCACTTCGCCCTCGACCCGAACGTGCATATCCAGGAGTCCAAGGTGCTGGCCTGCGACATTCAGCCCGGCCGGCGGCCGCGCGGCCCAGCCCTGCGGGAACTGGTGCAGTCTTATGTGGAACGGGCCGGTATCACCGACGAAACCGGGACGGAGGTGTGAGATGAGCGTCACCGACAATCCCGGCCTGACCGGCGGGGCCGACCCGGCCGACCGGGCCGGGTGGGATGAGCACCCGCCGCGGATGGGCTTCTTCACCGATACCTCGATCTGCATCGGCTGCAAGGCCTGCGAGGTCGCGTGCAAGGAGTGGAACGAGGTGCCCGAGGACGGGCTGAACCTGTCCGGCATGTCGTTCGACAACACGGTCGGCCTGAGCGGCACGACCTGGCGCCACGTGGCCTTCATCGAGCAGATCGCATCGGGCC
The DNA here is from genome assembly GCA_963833835.1 of uncultured Actinomycetes bacterium. Classification (GTDB taxonomy): domain Bacteria; phylum Actinomycetota; class Actinomycetes; order Streptosporangiales; family Streptosporangiaceae; genus Bog-532. Next base: position 165,394 of record CAWHZI010000014.1, on the reverse strand, counting down.
CTCCAACCAGCCCACCGGCGCCGGGCGGCCCGGAAGACGGCCCCATGCGCTGGCTGATGTCCAGCGACGTCTGCAAGCACTGCTCCGAGGCGGGCTGCCTGGACGTCTGCCCGACCGGCGCCCTGATGCGGACCGAGTTCGGCACGGTGGTGGTCCAGGACGACATCTGCAACGGCTGCGGCTACTGCGTACCCGCCTGCCCGTTCGGGGTGATCGGCCGCAGCGAGATCGACAACGGGGCCCACAAGTGCACGCTCTGCTACGACCGCCTGGGCGCGGGCATGGAGCCGGCCTGCGCCAAGGCCTGCCCAACCAAGTCGATCCAGTTCGGCCCGCTGGACGAGCTGCGGGAGCAGGCCCAGGCCCGGGTGGGTGACCTGCACGAAGCGGGCCGCCCCGAGGCCCGGCTGTACCTGGAGGGCACCGACAACGGCATCGGCGGGGCCGGGGCGTTCTTCCTGTTGCTGGATGAGCCCGAGGTCTACGGCCTGCCGCCGGACCCGGTGGTCAGCACCCGGGCGCTGCCGGCCATGTGGAAACACGCCGGTCTGGCTGCGGCCGGCCTGGGCGCGGCCGCCCTGGCCGCGTTCGCCGGGCGGCGGCGGTGACCGCCGTACCCCCCGCCCCCGCCGGGAACCCCAGCGACCCCAAAAACCCCACCGGCCCCAGCGGCGACGGCCAGCGGCGCGGACGGCGCGATCGCAACCGTGGCGGCGAGCGGTTCATGGTGCCGAAGGCCGAGTTCCGGTCCTACTATGGCCGCCCGATCATCAAGGAGCCGGTCTGGGAGGTGCCGGACGTACCCGGCTACCTGTTCTTCGGCGGGCTGGCCGGTGCGTCCTCGGTGCTGGCCGCGGGCGCGCAGCTGACCGGCCGCCCGGGCCTGACCCGAGCGGCCAAGCTGGCGGCGCTCGGCGGGATCAGCATCTCCACCGTGTTCCTGATCCACGACCTGGGCCGTCCGGCCCGGTTTCACCACATGCTCCGGGTGTTCAAGCTGTCCTCGCCGATGAGCGTGGGCTCCTGGATCCTGTCCGCCTACGGCCCGATGGCCGGCGCTGCCGCCGTGACCAACCTGGCCGGACTACTGCCGTCCGGCGGCCCAGCCGTCTCCGCGGCCAAGACCGCCGCCACCGTGCTCGGCCCTCCGGCCACCGCCGCGGCCGCCGTGCTCGGGCCCGCGGTCGCCACCTACACCGCGGTCCTGCTGTGCGACACGGCCGTACCGGCTTGGCACGAGGCACACCGCGAGCTGCCCTACGTGTTCGCGGGCTCGGCGGCCAGCGCGGCCGGCGGCTTCGGGCTGCTGGCCGCCCCGCTCGGCGAGCAGGGGCCCGCCCGGCGGCTGGCCATTATCGGTTCCACCGCCGAACTGGCCGCCAAACAGCTGCTCGAACGGCGGCTGGGGGACCTGGCCGAGCCGTACCTGACCGGCCGGGCCAACACGGTGCTGCGTGTCGGCGAAGTCCTGACTGTCGGAGGCCTCGCGGGCGCTGCGTTGTCACGGCGCAGCCGGATCGGCTCGGCCCTGTCCGGGGTGACGCTGCTGGCGGCGTCGGCGCTGACCCGCTACGGCATCTTCGAGGCCGGTATGGCCTCCGCCCGTGACCCGAAGTACACGGTCGTACCGCAGCGTAAGCGGCAGCAGGCGCGCCAGGAGCAAGCACAGGAACAACGGCAGGAGCAAAAGCAGGAGCAAAAGCAGGAGCAGGCGTGAGCCACTGGGTGATCAGCTCGCACACGTTTACCCTGATGGTAGGGACATCAGGGCCAGGGAGGTTGTTCCGTTGCCGATCTACGCACTGGGCGATGTCGAGCCCCAGATCCACCCCGACGCCTACGTCCATCCGGACGCGGTGATCATCGGGGATGTCCGGCTGGGTGCGCAGGCGTCGGTCTGGCCCTGCGCCGTGCTCCGCGGCGACCATGGCTTTATCGAAGTCGGCGGGCGCACGTCGGTCCAGGACGGGACGGTGGTGCACACCACCGAGGAGTGGCCGACGATCATCGGCTCGGAGTGCGTCGTCGGGCACAACGCCCATCTGGAGGGCTGCAACGTCGGCGACCGCTGCCTGATCGGCTCGGAATCCACCACCCTCAACCGGGCCGTGGTCGGGGACGGCGCGCTGGTCGGAGCGGGTGCCCTGGTCCCCGAGGGCTTCAAGGTGCCGCCTAGCGCGATGGCCCTCGGCGTGCCCTGCAAGATCCGCGAGCTCAAGCAGCCGGACGGGTGGATCGACGCCAGCGTGCAGCACTACCTGCACTCGGCGCGCCGGTTCGCGGCCGAGCTCCGCCGCATCGGCTAGCCGTGACCGCCCACGCCGGGGAATCGGCCGCCATCCGCACACGTTTTTTCGCACTGCGCGGGTAGGTTGGCGCCGTGAAGGCCGTGGACTACGCTCTGACCCTGGTGGCGGCGTTGCTGCTTGGGGTCGGCTTCGTGCTTCAGCAGCACGCGGCTGAGCAGGCTCCGCAGTCCCATTTTCTCAGCCCCAAGCTGATCGGTGATCTGTTCCGGAAACGCCTCTGGCTGGCCGGCATCGGGGCCATGATCGCCGGGCAGATCCTGGCTGCGTGGTCCATCGGGAACCTCGAGCTGTCGATCGTCGAACCACTGCTGACCACCAACCTGCTGTTCGCGCTGATCCTGGCCGTCCCGCTGTCGCACCAGACGATCCGCGTCACCGAAATGGCCGGGGCACTGCTGCTCATTGCCGGCGAGGGGCTGCTGGAGCTGGCCCGGTCGGCGCAGCCCATCGGGCAGTCGTTCGGCTCGTTCTCGCACTGGCCGCTGGCCGCGATCATCGCCGTCATCGCGGCCGGCCTGGTCTTGGCCGGGCGACACCGGTCCGGCCGGTACCGGGCTTCGCTCACCGGTCTCGGCGCCGGCCTGGTCTTCGGCATCCAGGACGCGCTGACCCGGCAGACCCTGCAGATCCTGAAGTTTCACGGGCTGAGCGGGGTAATGCAAAGCTGGTCGATCTACTGCCTGGTGGCCACCGGCGCGGTCGGCGTGCTGCTGATGCAGAACGCGTTCAACGCCGGCCCGCTGCACTCCTCGCTGCCCACCATCACCGCGGGCGAGCCCGTGGCCGGCATCCTGCTCGGCATCGCGGTGTTCGGCGACCGTGTCTCGCTCACTCCCAGCAGCCTGGCCATCCAGGCGGGCGGCCTGTTCGCCCTGGTGATCGGCGTCATCCTGGTCGCCCGGGCCCCGGCCCTGTCCAACCTGCGCAAGGTCGTCACCGAACCGGTGCACCTGCCGCACGCGATCCCGCTGCCGCACCCGCACCGCCGCGACCCGGGCTCCCGCCACGGGGGAGCCGACGCCGTGGCCGGGGGCGGGCGTCCCGAGCAGCAAGTACCCCGGCTCCCGGACCCAGCCCCAGCCCCCGTCAGTCCCGTCAGTCCCGTCAGTCCCGTCGGCCCGGCCAGCCCCATGAGCTCCACGAACGGCAACGGCCCCAACGGCCTCATGGCCCCCGCCGAGCCTCCCCGGGCCGTCCCGCCCGACGAGGTACTCGAGCCTCTCGACACCCGGGAGATTGCAGAATTTTAGGCTGGCACGCATATTGCCACGTGGTACGGGCAAGACGGTTGACCTCCAGGCATATTGACCAGCCGCAACGGGAGGTTCTGCCCAGTGCCAGGAATGCAGGGAACCAAGAGCAAGGCCGTCCACGACGCAGAGTGGCTCGACGCGGGTGCCTGCCGCAGCGAGGATCCGGAGCTTTTCTTTCCCATCACTTCCAGCGGCCCGTCCGCGCAGCAGATCGCCGCGGCCAAGGCGGTCTGCGCGAGCTGCGGCGTCCAGAACCAGTGCCTGCACTACGCGCTGGAGAGCCACCAGAGCCACGGCGTCTGGGGCGGCACCAGCGAAGAGGAACGCCAGCGCATGACCTCGTCGCACGGCGGGAACCGCGGGGCCTGCGCACCGGCCCCGGCTCCGCGACGGCCCTCCCGCCGGAGTACGTCCGGACGAGAGGGCCGCAACGCGGGTTACCGCGCCTGAGCCTGACCACGGTCCACTAGATCAGCGGCCCGGGCAGCTCCAGCGACGCCAGGTCAACGCCTGGAGCCGTTGCCGCTGCTCAGCCAGGTGTTGCTGAAGCTGCCGCCACTCAGCGACGAGGTGCTGTCCTCTTGCACGCCGCTGGCCGAGACCATCGTGATCTCGGTCGGGTTGAAGCTGCTGAGCGTGCTGCCGTTGACCGTCGACCCGGTGTAGCTCACCTTGCCGAAATCGGCCAGCGGGAGGATGCCGCCGCTGTTGGTACAGCACGGCGCTTCGGTGATGACTTCCGCCGACGAGCGGGCCGCCCCAGACAGCGATTTGCTGATGGAGTAGGTCCAGTTCTGGGTGGAGTCGGCGATCTTCAGGGTGAACTTGTTGCTGCCGGCGTACGTCACCGACGCACTGATCTTGTCGCCGGGCCGCACCGTGTGATTGATCTCGACCGAGCCCGCCGGGTACATCTCGTACCAGGCGTAATACTGCGGTGTACGGCCGGCGCAGTCGGTGTCGGTACCGGTCTGCTCCACCGAGCTGCTGTTGTAGCCGTCCAGGCCGACCCAGAAACTCGAATACTGGTCACCTGACTTGCAGGTACCGGTGGGTTCGGTCCAGCTCGAGGCAACGCTGGTGAACGCGGCGCCTGTCGCTGCGTACCCCGACCAGTTCGTGCTGGTCGAGGAGGCGTTCCTGCCCCCGCTCAGCGCGGTGCTCGGGCGGACCACGTGCTGGATGGTCCCACCGGGCTGGAGCGTGGCCCCGCTGGCGGTGTGCGGGGCGCCGGTGACAGCGGTCGTGGCGGACGGGCCCGACGTGGCGGCGTAGGCGGGAGCCATCAGCGCAAAGCCCGCGATAACGGTGCTTCCCGCGATGACCAGCGCGCGCCTCCGGGCACTATGACGCATATGTCCTCCGATGATCATGCGTTCCTCTTTGTGGAGGTAAACGCGGTTCGGGTCCGATAGTGATACTTTTCGGTGGTTTCCGACACCAAGAGGACGTAAAGAACAGTCAAGACATGATAAAGATATTTAATAAAGGCACCTCTTGCCAATCCTTGATCAAACGGCTATATGTCCATACCAAATAGGGACAAAAGCCGCCAGCGCCATTGCCTCACGCCTAACCACATTTGCGCAACGACCTCAAGCCGCCCGCCCCCATTTGCCCCTGGTAAGCCCCGCGTTACCCGCCCATTGCGCATTTCCACTCTTATCCTCACTCCCGCGCCCCACCCGGCGCCCACGCCCCGACCTACAACAGCGGCCCCCGGCACCCCACCCGTGACACCCGGCCCGCGACGCCACACCGGAACACCCAAGTGCCACGTGAGGCGCTCGATATCACGTCAGCGCAAATGATCTTTCTTGCCGCCACGGCTCAGGCTCCGAGGACTCCGGCCCTACCAATGGCGCCTTTACCCGTGTTCCAGCACGGGCAAAGGCGCCATTGACCTTGTTAGAACTTGAGCGCGAGGTGCCCGTGGGGCGGCCGTGACCTGTGGCCGTCATGGTGCTAGCCGTCCGCGTCGCGCCTGCGCCGGTTCCCCACGGGGAGCCTGCCCGGACGCCAGGATCAGCGGCGGTGGTGGCTGATCGGGCGGTCGGACAGCCGCTGGGCCAGGCGCGCGTCGGCCGCGATGTCCGCTTCCGAGGGAGCCAGCATGATCACGATGGTGGCCATGAACGTGAACACCGCGATGCCGAGGACCAGCGGCAGCAGGAAGCTGCTCGCGGTGGCGCCGCTCCCCGCGTCGCTGGTCGCGGCGTACACGCCGGCCGAGGACGCCGTCACCTTCATCGCGGCCATGCCGGTGTAGTGCATCCCGCTCACCGCCACGCCCATGAGCAGCGACGCGCCCAGCGTGGCCCCCACCCCGCGCACCTTGAGGCCGGCGTACAGCGCGGCCGTGCCCGCGGCGATGGCGATGAGCACGGACAGCAGCACCAGCGGGATGTTGTAGCTCATCATGTCCGGGATTTCCATGGCTTCCATGCCCAGGTAGTGCATGCTGGCCACGCCCAGGCCGACGATGACGCCGCCGGTCAGCAGCCGGGCCCGGCCCTCGTTGTTGCTGAAGCCCACGATGAACAGGCCGATCGCCACCACCGCAACCGCCACCAGCATGCTGACGATGGTGAGGGCCACGTTGTAGCGGATGGTCTCGCCCGGGATGGTGAAGCCCAGCATCGCGATGAAGTGCATGGCCCAGACCCCGGTGGCGCCGATCGCGATGGCCGCCAGCGACAGCCACAGCGCCCGGGTGCGGCCGGTGTAGGCCCGGGCCCGGGTCAGGCAGCGCAGCCCGATGAAGGCGCCCAGGCAAGACATGAGGAAGCCCAGCACCGGGTTGACCAAGCCATACGAAAAGTTTTGAACATGCACCAGCGGCACGCGGGACCCCCCAGTTGTGACGAAACCACGGGCAAGGTAACACGGGATGTCCCGGTATGAGCTTGAAACTTGAAACGACGCAAGGCTGGGTGTCGACAGGCCATCGCCGGGGCAAAGCGCAGGTGGCTAGAGCTGTGGCGTCCATTGGCCATGGCCACTGTGCGACGCAGCCCGGTTGCATGGCGTCGCCGCTTGACGCTGGCCCGCTGCCGCTCTAACGTCACCGGCGAAGCAGCCACAGCCGGACAATTACCGCCACGGTCGCGCATTTGGTGCACAGCCGGTCGGTCCCGGCCGGGGCTGGCTCGGCCGCGGCTCTCAAGTAGCTGAGGACTAGCTGAAGGGCATTCGTTATGGCGTCAGCTCTGAATATGATGGGGACCTGGCGGCCGGGCCTGAGGCGCCATCCGGCGGATTGTCCGCGCTGTGCTTACCCGCACTGGGCAGCCGCCGTGACGTCAGCGACGCCCCCCGGCGGTTACCGCAGCCGGACGATCACAGCGAGAGGCTAGGTTACGGCAGGCGATGGGTAAGGCAAGCAAAGCTAAGCGGGATGGCAGCTCCCGCCAGCAGAGGATCGCAGCGCAGCGCGCCGCGGCGCGCCGGACCGAGATCCGCAACCGGATCCTGATCGCTTCGGGCAGCGTGGTGGTGGTCATCGCCATCGTGCTGGCCTTCGTTCTGGTCAAGGTGAACTCGAACGGATCGAGTGGGTCATCCGCGTCCGGGAACGGCCCGACCGGCACCGCGCTGGCGACCGTGGTCAAGAACACCACCACCGTCCCGGCCAGCACGCTGAACTCGGTCGGCGCCGGCAGCGTGAGCACGGTCCCGGCCAAGCTCAGCGGCGGCTCGGCGCTGACTTCGGGCGGCAAGCCCGAGATGCTCTACATCGGGGCCGAGTACTGCCCCTACTGCGCCGCCGAGCGGTGGGGCATGGTGGTGGCGCTCAGCCGGTTCGGCACGTTCAAGAACCTCAGCACTACGCACTCCGCCAGCGGCGACACGTTCCCGAACACCGCGACCTGGACGTTCTACAAGTCGAGCTACACCAGCAAGTACCTGACGTTCACGCCGGTGGAAGAGACCACCAACAAGCTGGCGTCGGACGGCCAGAGCTACACCCCGCTGCAGACTCCGACATCGGCCCAGCAGGCCCTGCTGAAGAAGTACGACGCGCCGCCGTACGTGTCCTCGCAGGATGCGGGCGCGATCCCGTTCGTCGACTTCGGTAACAAGTACCTGATCAGCGGGGCCAGCTACAGCCCGCAGCTGCTGCAGGGCAAGACCTGGAGCCAGATCGCCGCCGCGCTCAAGGATCCGACCAGCTCCATCGCCAAGGCCATCGACGGCACCGCCAACTACATCACGGCGGCCATCTGCCAGCTGACCGGTAACCAGCCGGCCTCGGCCTGCACTCCGGCGGTCAAGGCGCTGGAGAAGAAGCTCTGATGGCGGCGGCCAAGCCTCGCGCCGGCTCGCGCGCCGCCGCCACGGCCCGCGGCGCCAAGACGACGGCCAAGGGCAGCGCCAAGAACGGCACCACCAAGAACGGCACGGCCAAGAACGGCACGGCCAAGAACGGTTCGGCCGGGAGCGGGGTTGCCGGCGCGGCGGCCCCGGCCCCGGCCAGGACCACCCGGACCGCCACCCCGGCCCGGGCTAAGAGCGGCGCGGACGCGGCCCGCCCGGTCGGGCCCCAGACGTCCGGTTCGGCGGCCCGCAAGGCCACTCCCGCCCGGGCGGGCACGGGTGGGAACAAGTCAGCCGGCGCGGCCGCAACGTCCCGGCTGGGACAGTCCCGCCGCGACCTCGAGCCGGAGCCAGCCGAGACCGAGTTCACCTGGCCGGCCGCCTGGCTGCGCTGGACGACGTTCGCGCTGGCCCTGATCGGCCTGGGTGTCTCGATCTACCTGACCTACGCCCACTACACCGAGTCGGCCCTGGCGGGCTGCACCGAGACCACCGGTGTAGTCAACTGCGGCAAGGTGACCACCAGCGAGCAGTCGGTGGTGTTCGGCATCCCGGTCGCCGTGCTGGGGCTGGCCTTCTACGTGTTCATGGTCGCGATCATGAGCCCGTGGGCGTGGAAGGCCCGTCGTCGCGAAGTCGGCTTGGTCCGGCTCGCGTCCCTGGTCGTCGGCATCGGTTTCGTGCTGTACCTGATCTACGCCGAGCTGTTCGACATCGGCAGCATCTGCCTGTACTGCACGAGCGTGCACGTCATCACGTTCTTCCTGTTCGTGCTGACCGGGTTGGCCGCCGCCATCTGGGGTTTCGCTCCCCGGGCTCAGCTGCGCGAGCGTCAGCCGGCCCGGTAACGCCCGACTACTCCCTCGGTCCGGCGGCCGAGCCACCGGGAGGGCTCCGATGCGACTGCAGCCCGTCAGGGTGATCTCCATCGCCGCGTCCGCCCTGCTTCCGGCCGTGACCATCGCGGCCTGCAGCAGCGGCGGTAGCCCGCCGCCCAGCGCCAACCCCAGTACCAACCCCGGCGCCAGCTCCAGGGCCAGCGTCGGTACCACCGCCAGTTCCGGCAACCCGGGGGCCGCCTCGGCCCAGCCTGCGTCTCCTACGTCGGCCGCTGCCACCGCCTCCTCCGGCGGCACCGGCTCGGCCACGACGGCCCAGATCAAGGCCGACTGGCAGGAGTTCTTCCGCGCCAAGACTCCGGTGGCCACGCGGATCAGCCTGCTGCAGAACGGCCCGGCGTTCGCCTCGATCCTCAAGTCCCAGGCCTCCTCGCCGCTTGCCGCTTCGGCGACCTCCACCGTGAGCGCGGTGACCGTGGAGTCGCCGGTGCAGGCCAAGGTGACCTACTCGATCCTGCTCCACGGGAACCCGGCCCTGAAGACCGAGCCCGGCGTGGCCGTCCACCAGAACGGCACCTGGAAGGTCGGCGACCAGAGCTTCTGCGCACTGCTCATCCTGGAAAGCAGCGGCAAGGCGCCGGCCGCCTGTGCCAATGCCGCCGGCTAGGCGCAGCGGCGTACACTGCCTTGCACGACGGCCTGCGCGCCGGACCAGCCGAACCAACGGACAACCGGGGCGATGGGTAAAGCGAGCAGAACCAAGCAGACCACTAGCCGGCGCGAGCGGATCGCCGCCCAGCGGGCCGCAGAGCGACGGCGCCAGGTCCGTAACCGCGTCTTGATCGCCAGCGGTGCCGTCGTGGTGGTCGTGGTGGTGGTCGTGGTCTTCGTCATCGTCGCGGCGACGGGCAAGTCGTCCAGCCCATCCAGTTCATCCAGCGCCAACGGGCCCACCGGGGCCGCGCTGTCCAAGGTGGTGGCCGACACCACCAGCGTCCCCGCCAGCACGCTGGCCGCGGTGGGCACGGGCACCGTGGCCACCCCGCCCACCTCGATCAACGGCACCGCGCTGACCTCGGGCGGCAAGCCCGAGATGCTCTACATCGGGGCCGAGTACTGCCCGTACTGCGCGTTCGAGCGGTGGGGCATGATCGTCGCGCTCAGCCGGTTCGGCACCTTCAAGGGCCTGAGCACCACGCATTCCTCCAGCACCGACGTCTACCCGAACACCCCGACGTGGACGTTCTACAAGTCGACCTACACCAGTAAGTACCTGGCCTTCACGTCGGTCGAGGAGACCACCAACCAGCCGGCGTCCAACGGCCAGGGCTACGTCCCGCTGCAGAGCCCGACCGCAGCCCAGGAGGCACTGATCGCCAAGTACGACGCGCCCCCGTACGTGGCCTCGGCCAGCAAGGGCGCCATCCCGTTCGTGTACCTCGGCGGCCACTACCTGATCACCGGCGCGAGCGCGTCGCCGGCGGTCCTGTCCGGCAAAACCTGGGCCACGATCGCCTCGTCGCTCCATGACCCCAGCACCTCTGTGGCCAAGGCAGTGAACGGCACGGCCAACTTCATCACCGCGGCCATCTGCAAGATGACCAGCAACCAGCCGTCGAACGTCTGCACCTCCAGCGTCACCGCGCTGCAGTCCAAGATGCCGGCCGCGGGCTGACCGGTTAGCGCTCCGCGGGCGGTTGCCGCCCGCACCGCTGGAACAGCAGGAACAGCCAGTAAAGGCCTACGCAGAAAGAAGAGATGGAGGAGGGCCGGCAAGCGCTGGACGGATGGCGGAGTGCCGGCCCCACCTCTTTCCGGGGCTGCCCTGGGCCCCGCCACTCCGGAGAATTCTCCGGGGGCTTTAAATCTCCGGGGGAGAGTGAACGCTGGGGGGGATGGCGTTCACTCCCCCCGGAGAGCGGTGGACATAAGCCTGAGAGCGCCGACTCGGCGACCGCATTCGCTCTGGGGGGGAGGAGCGAAGACGGTTCCTAGCAGCGTGTGCCCTCAGGAACATCCACCCGTCTGTAGTCGGGCAACCGGTGCAGAAAGTGGCGCAACCGCTCGCCGCGAAGCCTTTCGGCCAGCTCGAGGAGCAACTGCTCGGAGTCAGCCCGTTCGCTGGCAGCCACCGGTTTCCCATAGGCCACGCTGCTGACTCCGGTCACAATCGTCACTGTTTGTCCCGCAGTAAGTTTAGTTGTCTGGTGCTGACGAGAACCGCTAGCGTTTCCCTGACCGCCGGTTGGGGAGCCGACCGTCAGCTACGCCTCTCGCCTCCTCTAGTGAAAGCCTCGCGTCCCTACGTGTTATGGATTTTTTCTGGATGTGTCCCACTTATGCTGTTCTCACGGTCCAAAAGGGTCGTGTGGTGGAGAGACTGCGATGGCCAACGATGACACGGGCGCCGGCGGCCAGCTGCGCGTCGGCGTGCTCGGGCCCGTCCAGGCCTGGCTAGCCGACCGGGAGCTGCCGCCCGGGCCACCCCGGCAGCAAGCCTTGCTCGGCATGCTCGCCATGCGGGCCAACCGGGTCGTCTCCCGCGACGAGCTCGTCGATGCCCTGTGGGGACAGAGGGCGCCGGCCAGTGCCGAGGGCGGGGTTCACACCTACGTGGCCGGCCTGCGCCGGGTCCTCGAGCCGGGCCGTTCCCGCCGGGGCCCGAGCCAGGTGCTGGCCTCCGCGCCTGGCGGTTACGTGCTTCGCCTGGACGCGGGCCGGGTGGACGCGATCGTGTTCGAACGCGGCCTGGCTGCGGGCCGGCGGCTGCGTGGTTCCGGCGACCTGAGCGGGGCCATCGCTTCGCTGGACGCGGCGATGGGCGAGTGGCACGGGTCCGCGTTCGCGGGCGTGCCGGGGCCGTTCGCCACCGCCGAGCGGGTCCGGCTGGCCGAGCTGCGGTCGGCCGCGGCCGAGGAACGCGCCGACGTCCTGCTCGAACTGGGCCGCCACGAGCAGGCCGTGCCCGAGCTGGCCTCGCTGGTGGCCGAGCACCCGCTCCGGGAGCGGATGCGCGGGCTGCTGATGGTCGCGCTGTACCGGTGCGGGCGCCAGGCCGAGGCGCTGCAGGCCTTCCACGACGCCCGGCAGGTGCTGGCCGACGAGCTCGGCATCGACCCCGGCCCCGAGCTGAGCCGGATCCACCAGCAGATCCTGGCCCTGGACCCGAGGCTGGAGGCGCCCGGCCGCGGCGCCCCGGCCGGCCCGGTGACCGCGACTGCGCTACCCCTGCCGCCACCCGCGGCCGGGCCGGCGCTGACCGACCCGGTGCCCGCGCAGCTGCCGCTGGAGGCGCCGGGCTTCTCCGGGCGGCACACCGAGCTGGAGCGCATGCTGCGCGTGATCGGGGCCGACCCCGCCCTGGACCCGGCCCTCGGCGTCCCGGACGGCCCGCCGGTCAACGACACCATGCAGATCATCGCGATCACCGGGACGGCCGGCGTCGGCAAGACCGCGCTGGCCAACCGGTTCGCCCGGCAGGTGGCCAAGCGCTTCCCCAACGGCCAGCTCTATGTGAACCTGCGGGGCTTCGACCCGTCCGGCTCGGCCATGAGCCCGGAGAGCGCGCTGCGGTTCTTCCTCGACGCCCTGGCCGTGCAGCCCCAGCGGATGCCGGTGGATGTGGAGGGACGGGCCGCGCTGTTCCGCAGCATGCTGGACGGCAAGCGGGTGCTGGTCGTGCTGGACAACGCGCGCGACCCGGACCAGGTCCGCCCGCTGCTGCCCGGCTCACCCGGGTCGCTGGTCGTGGTGACCAGCCGGTCCCAGCTCACCGGGCTGGTCGTGACCGAGGGCGCCACCCCGCTGACCCTGGACGTGCTGACCGAGGACGAGGCCCACGAACTGCTGGGCCGCCGGCTGGGGCCGGAGGTGGTCGCGGCCGAGCCCGGCGCGGCGGCCGAGCTGATCTCGCTTTGCGCCCGGCTGCCGCTGGCGCTGGGTGTGGCCGCGGGCCGGGCCGCTACCCGGCCCGGGTTCTCACTCGCCGCCCTGGCCGCCGAGCTGCGGGACACCAGGAACCGGCTGGAGGTGCTGGACGCCGGCGACGCCGCCACCGACGTGCGGGCCGTGCTGTCCTGGTCGTATGAGCAGCTCAGCCCGTCCGCAGCCCGGATGTTCCGGCTGCTGGGCCTGCACCCCGGGCCGGACGTGTCGCTGCCGGCCGCGGCCAGCCTGGCCGGGGTCAGCCGGTCCGAGGCCGCCTCGGCGCTGCGCGAGCTGACCCGGGTGCACGCGCTGGCCGAGCACGTGCCGGGCCGGTTCGCGTTCCACGACCTGCTCCGCGCCTACGCCGTCGATCAGGCCGAGACGATCGACAGCGAGGCCGACCGCACCGCCGTCGAACGCCGCTGCTCGGACCACTACCTGCACACCGCGCACGCGGGGGCGCTGCAGTCCAACAGCCTGCGTAAGGCGCTCGACCTGGACCCGCTGGCGCCCGGCGCCGTGCCGGAAGAGTTCTCCGGCCGGGGCCAGGCCCTGGCCTGGTTCGAGGCCGAGAACCCGGTCATGCTCGGGCTGCTGACCAAGGCCATCGCCGACGGAGACGACCAGTACGCCTGGCAGATCACCTGGACGCTGGCCCCGTTCTTCTACCGGCGCGGCCGCTGGCACGAGTGCATCTCCATCCAGCGCCAGGCCCTGCAGGCCGCCCAGCGCCTCAGCGACCCGGTTGGCCTGGGCCACGCGCACTACGAACTCGGCCGCGGCCTGGTCCTGACCGGCGACTTCGCTGAGGCTGAGCCGCACCTGTCCACCGCGCTGGACATCTTCGGGCGGCTGGGGGACCGAGCCAACGAGGCCACCGTGCACCAGGGGTTCGGGGCCCTGTTCGAGCATCAGGGCCGGTACGCCCAGGCCCTGGTGCACGCGCGCGAGGCGATGCGGGTGGTGGAGGAGATCGGCCCCGCGTCCACCCTGGCCGGGCTGGAAAACAGCGTGGGCTGGCTGTACGCGCACCTGGGCCAGTACGAGAAGGCGCTGGTGTACTGCCAGCGGTCGCTGGAGTTCCAGCGCCAGATCGGCTACCGCGGCGGCGAGGCCGACACGCTCGACAGCCTGGGCTACACGCACAGCCGGATGAACGCCCACCAGCAGGCCGCGGACTGCTACGCCCAAGCCGTGGACATCTACCGCGAGATCGGTGACCGGTACCACGAAGCCGGCTCCCACCTCGGCCTGGGCGACGCGCAACTGCAGGCGGTGGGGCCCGCCGCGGCCGCGGAAAGCTGGCAGGAGGCCCTGGACATCCTGGAGTCCATCCCGCACGAGGACGCGGGCATGGCCCGCCGCCGCCTGGCCAGCTTGCCCGCGGACAGTCTGAGGTCGGTACCCGGGACCGTCTAAAATAAAGACGTTGGCGTCGGCCCGGTGCCTGCATGAGGATGTCGGGTGGGACGCGAGGGTACCGAAGGGGTTGCTGACGCTGGACACGATCAACGCACCGAAGCGTGCGCTGCTGCTGGAGAACATCCACCCGGATGCGATCGCGCGGCTGACCAAGGCCGGCTACCAGGTCGAGACGCGGGCGGGCGCGCTCAGCGAGGACGAGCTGATCGCCGCGCTGCCCGGGATCAGCCTGCTCGGCATCCGGTCCCGGACCAACGTCACCGAAGAGGTGTTCGCCGCCCCGCAGGCCGCGGACCTGGTGGCGGTGGGCGCGTTCTGCATCGGCGTGAACCAGATCGACCTGATTGCCGCCTCTCGCAGCGGCGTGGCCGTGTTCAACGCCCCGTTCTCCAACACCCGCAGCGTGGTCGAGCTGGTGCTGGCCGAGATCATCTCGCTGGCGCGCCGGCTCCCGGAGAAGAACCTCAAGATGCACCTGGGGGAGTGGGACAAGTCCGCTTCCGGCAGCCACGAGGTGCGCGGCCGCAAGCTCGGCATCGTCGGCTACGGCAACATCGGCGCCCAGCTGTCCGTGCTGGCCGAGAACCTCGGCATGTCGGTGTACTTCTACGACATCGCCGACAAGCTTGCGATGGGCAACGCCCGCCGCTGCACCACCCTGGGCGAGCTGCTGGAGACGGCGGAGACCGTCACCCTGCACGTCGACGGGCGCCCGGGCAACAGCGGGCTGTTCGGCGCGGCCGAGTTCGCCCGCATGCAGCCGCGCAGCCTGTTCCTCAACCTGTCCCGCGGTTTCGTCGTCGACCACGACGCGCTGCGCCGCAACATCGAGACCGGCCACATCGCCGGCGCCGCCATCGACGTGTTCCCCGAGGAGCCCAAGGCCAAGGGCGACGAGTTCATCTCGGTCCTGCGTGGCCTGCCCAACGTGATCCTCACCCCGCACGTCGGCGGCTCCACCGAGGAAGCCCAGCTGGACATCGGCGAGTTCGTCGCGGGCAAGCTGCTGGACTATGACGCGGCCGGCGCCACCTCGCTCAGCAACAACCTCCCCGCGATTGCCCTGCCCACTGCGGTGGGAGCCAACCGGCTGGTGCACATCCACCAGAACGTCCCCGGCGTGCTCGCCGCGATCAACCGGGTCCTGGCCGACCACCACGTCAACGTCGAAGGCCAGATGCTCGGCACCCGGGACGAGATCGGCTACGTCATCACCGACATCGGCACCGAGTACCCGCCCGAGGTTCTCTCCCAGCTCGAAGCCATGGACGTCACTATCCGCCTCCGCACCATCCGCTGCGCTTAACCGTGGCGGGCGGCGTCACCGCTTGACCAGGAAGCCGATCGCGAGGACCAAGATCAGCGGGACGATGCCGATCAGAGCGGGGCTCCAGCCTTGCCGGGCCAGCGTGAAGACCAGGAGGGCGACCACGATCACTCCACCGGCCGCCAGGTAGCGCTGGAGGACCACCGAGCGCCGCTCCACGCCGGGCCCCTTCGGCGCCAGCCAGCGCCGAGGCGCTGGCGGCCCGTCCCGCCGGGGCACTCCGGGGTCCGCAGGGTCGCTCATGACCCCATCCTTCGCTCGCGCCTCCCCAACCGCAAGGCCCAGGGAGTCCCAGGGACACCGCGCGGTCACGGCGATGGCTGGCGGCGATGGTTGGCGGCGACAGCCTTGACTCTCACCTTGGGGGAGCCCGCACACTCACCTTGCCGGGCCGACTCGGCCCGGCAACGAGGGAGTCAGCGTGGAAGAAATCGGCATCGGGGAGTTTGCCCGATGGTCCCGCCTTTCACTGAAGGCACTCCGCCTCTACGACGAACTCGGGGTGCTGGCGCCGCTGGGTGAGCGGTGACAGCGATGGTCCGGTCGAATGGTGCAGGCCGGTTCCGCAGGCGGAGGCACATGCCCTCGCCGGGCACTATCCCGAGCTGACGTTGCGAACCGAGCCGGCGCACCGGGAGGCGTTCGTCGCGCTGCGAGCTGGCCCGGGCGGGATCTCAGCGGTGCACTTTCAGCCCGCTGCCGAGTCACTGGAGGCTTGGAAGCAGGAGCAGGGCATCGAGGATGAGCGTCTTACCCTCAAGCCCGAAGACCTCGGCTTGCGCACCACCTATCTCGCGACCGGACCCGTCACCGAGACGAGTGTCCCCGACGACTACTGCGACTTCGCCGTCCCGTTCGCGTAGTCGGGGCGGCCGGCTCAGATCCGGCGGGCGACCCCGGGATAGTCGGCGACCAGCCCGTCGTCGTCGAGCGTGATCGTGGCCGAGAAGCGCCCGTCCAGCGCGTCGTAGCGGACCCGGTTCTGGCCGGCGCTCGTGTAACGCTGCCCGTCCAGTTCCACCGCCAGGTCGGGCACCGAGACCCACGCCATGGTCAGCTCCACCTGGCCCGGAGCCGACAGCAGCTGATGCCGCATGATGGGCATGAGGTTGGTGACCGGAGACAGCCCGAGGTCACAGTCCAGTGCTCCGGCCAACGCGGCCGCGTCTCCGCCCGCCGCGGGCAGATCGGGGTTCCCCTCGGTCTCAGCGTCGACGGTCCACGCTCCCGCGCCGTCGCGCCGCAGCACCAGCCTCCGGCTCCACCCTGCGCCCCGGCTGGATACGTCCAGCCGAGTCGTCACGAACCCCGGCCCCGTCTCCAGCACGTAGTCCAGCCGGTAAGCCACCGGGTCGCCGCCAATGGCCACCCCCCGGGCGCTGAGCCGATCGGGCTCCAGCGTGACCTCCGCGAACTCGTACCCGGCTCGCTTCTCCTTCGTCCAGACCGCAACCCGTGTCGGCATAGTCCCCACGGTACGCATTCGCCTCCGGCGGGGCGCCCAGGCTCCGGGATGGATGAAGCCCTCCAGCCCGGTCCCACCGGGGCCGCCGTCGTCCACCTCGTCAGCCGAGCAGACCTCCCGGGCCGCTGATCCGGCCGCCGGGACGACGGCGACGGGATGGCCCAGGCCGCCACCCCTGTGCGCGTGGCGCGCCCCACCCAGCGCCCACGTCCCACCCGCCCCGTGAGCCACCGCACTGCGGGGTTACTCCCGGGGCTGGGCCCAGTTTTAAGCAAATCCTGCACAAAAGCAGGCCCAGTCCTCCGCGCAGTCGCCCGCCCCGCCACTTCAGCCACGGGAGCCTCGCTAGCGCGACGTCCTCTCGATTCGGGAAGACTTTTAGTCAGCATCTGTCAAAAAGTCTTCCCCAATGCCCGGGTACCCAGCCCGGAGGGGAGCCAATGCTCCCTCCCACCCCGGCAGTCACACCAGGCTCAGCGCCGAGCCCGCACTTCGAAGCCGGGTACGGTTTCCCGCAGCATCTACGGGAAACCGTACCCAGCTGGCTGGGGCCCGTGGCTTCAGCCTCCGCAGTCATACGGGCCCCGGAGTTAGCAGTCGGGGGCGTCGGCGGGGGCGGGGTAGGCGCCGGGGGAGAGCATGATCTGGGTGACCGCGTCTGGGCGGTAGACGGGGGCGCCGGAGGGCAGCAGGGTGTTCATCATGGCCAGGACCCCGCCGGAAGGGTCGCCGATGGCCGGTCCATCGAGGGCGTGGCCGACCGTGGCGCTGGTCAATTCGACCTGGTAGCAATTCCCTTTCTGGGTGGCCCACAGTTGGCGGGCGTCGGCCGGTAGTTCGTCTTTGGCCCGCTTTGTCGCCGCGGTTACAGAGCTAGTGCCGGTGGTGACCGTGTATTCGACCACGCGGCCGTCCTGCGGGGTGACGTTGGAGTACGCGGCGGCCGCCGCCCGGTGGTGCGCGTTCCACGCGGCCATGGTGGCTCCGAAGCCGGTCAGCCCGTCATCGGCGACGGCGGCGGCGCGGGCCGAGGGCGACGCCATCCCGGCCGGCCTCGCCGCCCTGGCCACCCCCGTCGGCGTCGCCGCCCTCACCGCCGGCCGGTGAGCCCCCGCCGACCCGCAGCCTGAGATCACCGCAACCGGCACCAACGGAAGGGCGATCGCTATCCAGCTTCGACGTGAATTCGACCGGAAGCGCAATTCGTCCCCCACCTCAGTCTCGGATAAGACCGCAGGGACGATACTGGAGCCGCCAGCGCTTGGCTAATCGATCAACGCATCAGAGCGGCGTCACATAAGCCCCGGAAATGCCGCCGTCGACCAGGAACGACGAGGCGGTGACAAAAGACGCGTCGTCGCTGGCCAGGAACGCTACCGCGGCGGCGATCTCGTCGGCCTGGCCGAACCGGCCCATCGGTATGTGCACCATCCGCCGCGCCGCCCGCTCCGGGTCGGTGGCGAACAGCTCCTGCAGCAGCGGCGTGTCGACCGGGCCCGGGCAGAGCGCGTTGACCCGGATGCCTTCACGCGCGAACTGGACGCCCAGCTCCCGGCTCATGGCCAGCACGCCGCCCTTGGACGCGGTGTAGGAAATCTGCGAGGTGGCCGCGCCCAGCACGGCCACGAACGAGGCGGTGTTGATGATCGAGCCCTTGCCCTGGCGCTGCATGTACGGGATGACTTCCTTGCAGCACAGGTAGACCGAGGTCAGGTTGACCTCCTGCACCCGGCGCCAGGCCTCCAGGCCCGTGGTCAGGATCGAGTCGTCCTCCGGCGGGGAGATCCCCGCGTTGTTGAACGCCACGTCGACCGAGCCGTATGTGTCGAACGCGGTGGCGAACATGGCCGCGACGTCCTGCGCCACGGTCACGTCGGCCCGGACGAACAGGCCGCCCGCCTCGGCCGCGGCCTTCTCCCCGGCCTGCTCGTCGACGTCCACCGCCACCACGTGCGCGCCCTCAGCCGCGAACCGGCGCACCGTGGCCAGCCCGATGCCGCTGCCGGCCCCGGTGACCACCGCCGTCCGTCCCTCAAGTCGACCCTGCACTCAGCTACTCCCCGGTTGCGATGAAGACGTTCTTTTCCTCGGTGAAGGCCAGCGGCGCGTCCGGGCCCAGCTCGCGGCCCAGCCCGGACTGCTTGAACCCGCCGAACGGCGTCGAATAACGCACCGAGGAGTGGGAGTTCACCGACAGGTTGCCGGCCTGCACGGCCCGGGCCACCCGGATGGCCTGGCCCGTGTCCCGGGTCCAGATCGACCCGGACAGCCCGTACGGCGTGGCGTTGGCCAGCCGGATCGCGTCAGCCTCGTCCTCGAACGGGACCACGCAGGCCACCGGGCCGAACACCTCGTCCCGCCACGCGGGCAGCTCGGTAACCGCCGCCGGATCACCCGCCAGCACCGTCGGCGCGTACCAGAATCCAGCCTCCGACGGCGCTGACCCCCGGAACGCCACCGGCGCGTCCGGCGGCACGAAGCCTCGCACCCGCTCCCGCTGTGCCGCCGAGATCAGCGGCCCCATCTCGGTCTTCTCGTCGGCCGGGTCGCCCACCACCACGCCGCGGGTCGCGGCCTCGAACAACGCCATGAACCGGTCGTAGACGGGCCGCTGCACCAGCATCCGGGACCGCGCGCAGCAGTCCTGCCCGGCGTTGTCGAACACCGCGTAGGGCGCGGTCGCCGCGGCCCGCTCCAGGTCGGCGTCGGCGAACACGATGTTCGGGCTCTTGCCGCCCAGTTCCAGCGTGACCCGCTTGGTCTGGCTCGCGCACGCGGCCATGATCGACTGGCCTACCGGCACCGAGCCGGTGAAGCAGATCTTGCGTACCGCCGGATGCCCGACCAGGAACCGGCCCACCACCGGCCCGCGTCCGCACACCGCCTGGAGTACACCGTCGGGTAGCCCGGCCTCCAGCGCCAGCTCGGCCAGCTTGATCGCGGTCAGCGGGGTCAGCTCCGCGGGCTTGAGCAGCACCGCGTTCCCGGCCGCCAGCGCGGGGGCGAAGCCCCAGGTGGCGATGGGCATGGGGAAGTTCCAGGGCACGATCACCCCGACCACGCCCAGGGGCTCGTGGAACGTCACGTCCAGGCCGCCGGCTACCGGGATCTGCCGGCCGGACAGCCGTTCCGGCGCCCCGGCGTAGTACAGCAGCACGTCCCGGGCGGCTGCCGCCTCGCCCCGGGCGCTGGCGATCGGGTGCCCGGCCTCGGCCACCTCCAGCTGGGCCAATTCCTCCAGGTCCCGGTCGACCAGGGCGGCGAACGAGCGCAGCAGCCGGGCCCGGTCGGCCGGGGACAGGCCGCCCCACACCACCGCGGCCTGCTCGGCTCGCCGCACGGCCGACTCCGCCTCCGCGGCCGACGCCTCCGGCACCCGCGCGACCACCTCCTCGGTGGCCGGATTCAGTACCTCGTGCACCACGGCCACCGAGCCCGCAGCCGGGCCCGCGGCCGGGCTCGCAGCCGGGCTCACAGCCGCTCGAAGCAACGGCGCAGCTCCCAGTCGGTCACCGCGGCGTTGTAGGAGTCCAGCTCGACCCGGGCCATGTTGGCGTAGTGCGCCACCACCTCGGGCCCGAACGCGTCCGCGGCCAGCGCCGACGACGACCACAGCTCGGCCGCCTCACCCAGCGTCCGCGGCACTTGCACCGAGTCGGCCAGCCCGTAGGCGTTCCCGGTCACCGGGGCCGGCAACGGAAGCTCCTGCTCGACCCCGCGCAGCGCCGCCGCCATCAGACCGGACACGGCCAGGTACGGGTTGACGTCGCCCCCGGGTACCCGGCACTCGACCCGCAGCGACGGCCCGTGCCCGACCAGCCGCAGGGCGCAGGTCCGGTTGTCCACGCCCCAGGCCACCGTGGTGGGGGCGAAGCTGCCGTCCTGGTAACGCTTGTAGGAGTTGACGTTCGGCGCGAACAGCAGGGTCATCTCGCGCAGCCCGTCCAGCAGCCCGGCGATGATCTGGCCCCCGGCCGGGGACAGCCCGTACTCGCCGTCCCCGGACATGACCGGCTGCCCGTCGGCATCCCGGAACGACAGGTGGATGTGGCAGGAGTTGCCTTCCTTGTCGTTCGCCTTGGCCATGAACGTCAGGCTGCAGCCGTGGGCCGCGGCGATCTCCTTGGCCCCGGTCTTGTACACCACGTGCTGGTCACAGGTGGTCAGCGCGTCCTTGTACAGGAACGCGATCTCGTGCTGGCCCGGGTTGCACTCGCCCTTGGCCGACTCGACCGTCATCCCGGCTTTGGCCATGCTGAGCCGGATGTCGCGCAGCAGCGGCTCGATCCGGGAGGTGCCGAGCACCGAGTAGTCGACGTTGTACCGGTTGGCCGGGGTCAGCCCGCGGTAGCCCTTGTCCCAGGCCTGCTCGTAGGAGTCCTCGAACACGATGAACTCCAGCTCGGTGCCGGCGTACGCGGTCCAGCCGCGCTCGGCCGCCCGGGCCAGCTGCGCCTTGAGCAGCTGCCGGGGGGAGGGGGCCACCGGCGTGCCGTCCAGCTTCTGCACGTCGGCCAGCACCAGCGCGGTGCCCTCCTGCCAGGGCAGCATCCGGGTCGTCGCCGGGTCCGGGACCAGCACGAAGTCCCCGTAACCGCTCTCCCAGGACGTCAGGGCGTACCCGTCCACCGTGTTCATGTCGATGTCCACGGCCAGCAGGTAGTTACAGGCCTCGGTGCCGTGCCGGACCACCTCGTCCACGAAGTACGGCGCGTGCAGCCGCTTGCCCTGCAGCCGGCCCTGCATGTCGGTCAGCGCCACGATCACCGTGTCGATGGTGCCGGCCGCGACCGCCGAGCTGATCTCCTCGAAGTTGGCCGCCCGCTGATGCGCGGAGCGATCCGATCCCGCGTCTCCCATGTCGCCCACTAGGCCAGTGACTCCAGTTCGTTCTCGATCGCGGCCAGCTCTTCGGCGCTGCCCTGGACCTTCGGGCCCTTGAACCAGCGCCGGGCCGAGGCGAACCAGTAGATCGTGGCGAAGCCGAGCACGGCCAGCACGGCGACCACCGTGTAGTTGAACGTCTTCCCGGTGATCGGGGACGCCGTCGGCAGCATGAACAGGATCGAGATGAACGCGACCCAGATCACCGCGATGATGCCGATCGGCCGGGACCAGCGGCCGAGGTGCCACGGCCCGGGCACGAAGTCCGCGCCGCGCAGCAGCCGGAGCAGCGTGGGCAGCACGTAGGCCACGTAGAGCCCGATCACCGCGATCGACGTCACGGCGGCGTACGCGGTGGTGTTCCACAGGTAGGGCAGGCCCAGGATGAGCGCGCCCGCGGCCGCCAGCCAGATGGCGTTGGTTGGCGTCCGGGTCCGCGGGTTGATCTTGTGCCAGAGCCGGGAGCCGGGCAGCGCGCCGTCCCGGGAGAAGGCGTAGATCATCCGCGAGTTGGCCGTGACCGAGGCCATCCCGCAGAACAGCTGGGCCACGACCACCACGACCAGCAGCAGCTTGCCGCCGGTGTTGCCCACCGCGTCCACGAAGATCTGGGCCGGCGGCACGGTCGCGCTCGCCTCGGAGGCGTAGTGCTGGATGGCGAACGTGATCCCGATCAGCAGCACCCAGCCCGCCGCGAGCGAGACCAGGATCGAGCTGACGATGCCGCGCGGGCCCGACCTGGACGCGTCCCGGGTCTCCTCGGTCATGTGGGCCGAGGCGTCGTACCCGGTGAACGTGTACTGGGCCAGCAGCAGGCCGAGCAGCGCGACGTAGAACGTCGAGCCCCAGCCGGTGTTGTTGACGAAGTGCCCGAACACGAACGAGGCCGACTGGTGGTGGCTGGGCACGAAGACCAGCACGGACACGATGAGCAGGACCCCGATGATGTGCCACCAGACGCTGACGTCGTTCAGCTTGGCCACCACGCTCACGCCGAACTGGTTCAGCAGCGCGTGCACGACCAGGATCGCGGCGAACAGCAGGATCGTGTGCCACGGCCGGGTGTCGAAGCCCCACTGCAGGTCGAGCAGGGCGTTGAGGAAGAACGCCGCGCCGAAGTCGATGCCGGCCGTGACCGCGACCTGGCCCAGGAAGTTGAACCAGCCGGTGAACCAGGACCAGGCCGGGGCGTTCTTCTTGGCCAGCTTGGCCGACCAGTAGTACAGGCCGCCCGCCGTCGGGTAGCTGGAGCACACCTCGGCCATGGCCAGCCCGACGAACAGCGTCATCACCCCGACGATCGGCCAGCCCCAGGTGATCAGGGCGGGGCCGCCGGTGTTCATCCCGGTCCCGTACAGGGTCAGGCAGCCGGACAGGATCGAGATGATCGTGAACGAGACCGCGAAGTTCGAGAAGCCGGACATGTGCCGGCGGAGCTCCTGGGCGTAGCCCATGTCGTGCAGGCGTTGCTCGTCAACGCTCAGGGCGGTGCCCCCACCTGTATCCGCAGGGGGTGGCGGAGTAGGGGCGGGAACAGCGGTTTCGTCGGCTGACACGGAGCCTCCCTGCTGGGACCGGGCGGGTTGACGCTAACGACGGCGGTCGACGCCGATCAGCCGGATCATCGGTTCATATGACTGACTCTGATCCATTGATTAACAGGTATTGACCCATTACGGACGCAGGCTGTCAAGATCAGATTTATCCGGCTCGGCGTCACCGGCGTTATCGGCCGGCTCGGCGTCACCGGCGTCGTCCGCGTCGCCTGCGCCACCCAGGAACCCGCGCAGCAGCGCGGCCGTCCCCTCCACGTGTTCCTCCATGGCCTGCCGGGCCTGGTCCGGGTGGCCGGCCAGGATGGCGCCCACGATCGCCTCGTGCTGCAGGTTGGAGTGCACCAGGTTGCGTTCCAGCATGGGGATCGCGTTGAGCAGGTCGACCAGGTGCACCCGGACCTCGACTACCGACGTGGTCAGCAGCGGAGAGCCGGCCGCCTCGGCCACGGCCAGGTGCAGCCGGGTGTCGGCCTGCCGGTACCCGGCCAGATCCGCGCTCGCCACCGCGGCCAGGCTGCCTGACAGCTCTTCCCGCTGGCGCTGGGACAGCGTGGCCCGGGCCGCGGTCTCGGCCGCGCCCGCCTCGACCACCCGCCGGAACGTCAGCGCGTCGGTCAGCAGGCCGCCCATGCCGCGGGCGGCGCGGGTCAGCTCATTGTGCGGGATGGGGTCCGGCTGGTAGGTGACGAACGTGCCGCCGAACCGCCCGCGCCGGGTCTGCACGTAGCCCGCGGTGGCCAGCTCGCGCAGCGCGTCCCGGATCGTGACCCGGCTGACCCCCAGCCGCGCGGCCAGCTCCCGTTCCGGGGGCAGCCGGTCGCCGTCGCCGTGCACGCCGAGCCGGATGCCGTCCAGCAGCCGCTCGACCGTCTCCTCGAAGACGTTGCCGGTCCGCACCGGGCGGAACACCGCGTCGGTGATGGCGGACGAACCTTCCGGCACAGCGGCGCTGCCTCCCGGCTGGATGCAGCGGCGGTTGCGGCTGCGTAATGGGCCAAGAATAGACCGACGATAACGAAACAGCCACGCCCAGCTCGCCGGGCGCAGTCCGGGCGGACCTGCTCGCCGCCGCGGCCACCAGGGCCTGGAACAGCCGCGGGTCGTCGCCCTCCTCCGGATGCCACTGCACGCCGACCGTGAAGACCGGGCTGCCGGCCACCTCCAGGCCCTCGACCGTCCCGTCCGCCGCCCACGCCGTGGCCACCAGCCCCTCCCCGAGCCGGTCCACGGCCTGGTGGTGGTGCGTCGGCGCGTCCAGCCAGGTCTGGTCGGTGCTGGCCAAACTGTCCGCTCCGGACAGCACCCGCCCCAGCGACCCCGCCGTCCCGACCCGGACCAGATGCCGCCCGAACCCGCAGTCCGGCCCGGAGTGCTCCTCGTTCCCGACCACCTGGGGCAGATGCTGGTGCAGCGTCCCGCCCCGGACCACGTTGAGCAGCTGGATACCCCGGCAGATGGCCAGCAGCGGCACCCCGGCGGCCAGCGCCGCGTCGAGCAGAGCCAGCTCCCAGCCGTCCCGCTCGGAGTTCGGCGCGCCGGTCTCCGGGTGCGCGCGAGCGCCGTACCGGGCCGGGTCCACGTCGCCGCCGCCGGACACGATGAGCCCGTCCAGGTCGGCCACGGTGGCGGCGGCTTCAGCCGGGTCGCCGCCGGGCGGCAGCAGCACCGGCCGGCCGCCGCTGCGCCGCACCGCGTCCACGTAGGTCTGCGGGATCAGCGCAGCGGGGGAGTTCCAGTCCCGCCACTGGGCCAGGTCGTTGTAGGTCGAGATACCGATCAACGGGCGCATAACCACCTCGGGCATTTTTTACAGCTTTTAATGACGTGTCCCGCGCACTGCGGATCCGCTCCGGCCGGCGTTGACCCGGGGCTATCCCCTAGACGGTACAAGCGTGGCGATCTGCTCGGCCAATGGCCCGGGTGCTTCCTCCGCCATGTGGTGCCCGGATTCGATCGGTGCCCCGGTCAGGTCGTCGGCCCAGGGCCGCCAGACCGCGAGCACGTCACCGTACAGGGCTTCCATGTCGTCCCGGGTCGCCCACACCACCCGGACCGGGCAGCTGATCCGCCGCCCGGCGGCGCGATCGGCGTCGTCGGCCGCGCGGTCCGGGCCCAGCCCGGCCCGGTAGTCCTCGCACATGGCCAGCACCGTGGCCGGATCGTGGATGGCGGCCTGGTAATCGGCCCAGTTCTCCTCGCCCATCTGGGCCCGTTTGTCGGCGCTGTGGTACCAGGCGTCCGGGTCGGCGCTGATGATCCGGTGCGCCTGCGCTGCCGGGTTGCCCAGGAAGAACCAGTGGTACCAGGCCGTCGCGAAGCCCGCGTCACACCGGGCCAGCGCCTCGCCGATCGGCACCGCGTCCATGATGAGCAGGTGGCTGACCGCCTCCGGATGGTCCATGGCCAGCCGGAACGCCACGTAGGCGCCCCGGTCGTGCCCGACCACGGCGAACCGGTCGTAACCCAGCTCCCGCATCAGCCGCAGGCAGTCCGCGGCCATGGCCCGCTTGCTGTAGGTGGCGTGGTCCTCGGTCGGCGGGGGCTTGGAGGATTGTCCGTAGCCGCGCAGGTCCGGGCAGACCACGCTGTAGTTCCCGGCCAGCAGCGGTGCCACCCGGTGCCAGGTGGTGTGGGTGCGCGGGTGACCGTGCAGCAGCAGCACCGGGTAGCCCGCGCCGCCGTGCCGGACCCGCAGCGTCGCCGCACCGACGTCGATGTACTCCAGGACGAACTTTTCAAACACCACCGGCACCTCCCCGAAGACCCAGCAGCGCTCCTGGGCCGTCGTTCAGGGTAGCCAGGTCGTGGCCGAAGCCCGCAGGCGCCCGGTACCTGACCCGGGACGAGGTGGCCACGGGCGCGGCCGCGCTGCGCAGCACCCGGTACCCGCGCGCCTGCAGGGCCCCGACCAGGGCCCGGTCCTCGCCGGTGCGCAGGGCCGGGAATCCGCCCACGGCCGCATAGGCCCGGGCGGTGAACCCCAGGTTGGCCCCGTGCACGTGCGGATGCCAGTCCTGCCAGCTGCCGTACCGGCGGGTGAACTCACGGACGGTGCGGTCGGCGTGGCCGGTCCAGTCGGCTACGGCCACCGTGCCCACCACCGCCTCCCACCCCGCCGCGGCCAGCTGCAGCTGGTCGGCCAGCCAGCGCGCGGGCACCACCGAATCCGCGTCGGTGGTGGCCAGCCACAGCCGCTCCGGGGCCGGCGGCCGCCCGCCCCACGCCGCGGCTCCCGGCCGGAGCAGCTCGTTCAGACCTGAGGCCCGGGCGGTGCCGACGTTTTTAAAAGTCAATGGGACCACCAGCGCGCCCGCCCGCCGCGCTACGGCGGCGGTGTCATCGGTGCAGGCGTCGGCGGCGACCACGATCCGTACCCGCAGACCGGGCCGTTCCGCCGTGGCCGTGGCCACGGCCTGGCTTAGCGCGGCCAGGCAGGCGGGCAGCAGTTCCTCTTCGTCGTGCGCGGGCACCACGACGCCGACCGCTTCGATCATTCAGCACGGTTCCGGGGACGGGGGGTCACGTCAGGCCTTCGGCTGCCGCCACCGACAGCTCCGCGGGGTCGGCGCCGGCCGGGGCCCGCAGGTACACCTGGGCCAGGAAGTCGGGCTCGCGGTGGTCGGCCAGCAGGGCCAGCTCGGCAGGCGGGCGAGGGCCGCGTGGGCCCCGTCGCCGGTCTGCGGATGGAACGGCACCGGCCGCCGCCAGTGCACGGCCAGCAGCGTGCCGCCCTCGGCCAGCGCGTCCACGGCCAGCCCGGCGGTCCGGGCCAGGTCCTCGTCGCTCAGGTAGTAGAGCAGCTCCGACAGCACAATCAGGTCGAACCGCGCTTCCGGTCCGGTCGGCCAGTCACCGGGCACCAGTCGCTGCTCCACCGTGACCTGCGGGAACTGTGCCGTGCGGGCCTGGGTCGCGGCCACCGCGGCCGCCGACCCGTCGCAGCTCAGCAGGCTGTCGCAGCGGGCCGCCAGCTGCGCGGTGAGCACGCCGATCGAGCAGCCCGGCTCGAACGCGCGCCGGTAACGGGGCCACGGCAGCATGGCCAGGCTCAGCGCGTACTTGCGGGTCTCGTACCAGCGGGAAGTGAAACCGTACGGGTCGGCCGACTGCTCGTACAGCCCGTCGAAGTGCCCCCGGTCCAGGGTTTCCCCGCTCAACTGATCAGCACTTCCTGATCGCGGATGAAGTGCGCGACCACCTCCGGGGGCAGTACCGCCGGCCGCTGCGTGCCCCGCGGCCGCAGCTGGCTGGCGAAGCAGTCGATCGCGACCTGCTTGCGCTGGCGGGCATCGGCCGACAACGGCACCCGGACCGCGCGGTCCCACGGCACCCGGGAGTCCCGCGGGTGGGCCCAGTGCCAGGTCCAGATGGGGTACGACAGCAGGTCCACTCCGGCCGCCGCGCAGGCACCGGCCGCGGCCCGGCCGGCCGCCTCGTGATCGGCGTGCAGGTCGCCGTCCCAGGGGGCCAGGCAGACCCCGAACCCGGCCACCAGCTCGGTGAGCCGGTCCCGCAGTTCGCTGGTCCGGCGGGCCACCCTGGTGTCCGGCATCCGCAGCCGGACGATCTCCACCGGCGCGCCCAGCTCGGCCAGCGCGGTCACGGTTTCCGCGGCCCGGCACTCGGCCAGCTCATCCGCGGCGGCCTGGTCCAGGCCCGGGTGCGACGCCTCGCCGTCGGTCACCGCCACCAGCCGGATCCGCGCCCCGGCCGCGGCGGTCATGGCCAGCAGCCCGCCGACCCCCAGCACTTCGTCGTCGGGGTGCGCGGCCACGACGGCCACGCTCGGCCAGCCGTCCACGTCGAGCACCGGGAGCTCGTGCAGCAGCCGCCAGGACCGCCATTCGGACTCTGCCGTCCCGGGCCCGTCGATCGGGTGCGGTTCGATCAGCGTCACCAGCCACCGCCTCCCTGCGCCACCAGGCGTCCCAGTTGTTCCAGATCCCGTTCGGCGTGGTGCTGCCGCAGGTACACGGTCAGGTCGGCTACCTGCCGGGCGTGGTCGCCGTCGTGGCCCAGCGGCCCGGCTCCGAGCGCACGTCCCACCCGCTCCAGCACCTCGGTCGCGACCGCTTCGATCAGCGTCCGGACCCGCAGCGCGCGCCTTGGGCCGGCGTCCTTACGGTCCAGCGGGTCGCTGTCGATCTCGTCGGCGGCCTGATCGAGCGCGGCTGATCCGCTGCGCAGGGCGATGTCGACCGCACCCAGGTGGGCGAATCCGTGCGGCCCGATGTCCCGCTGCCGGGCCGCGGCCAGCAGCGGCCGGGCCACCCCGCGGGCCCCGCCGTACCAGCAGGCGGCCACCCCGGCGCCGCCGTGGGTGAAGCCGGGCCGGTGCACGTAGCCGCCCGGTGGCCCGACCGGCTCGGCCGGCACCCGGCTGAACCGGACGTCCAGGGTGTCGCTGCCCGCCATGCCCACCGCGGGCCAGGTCCCCGGCACCGGCCGCACACCTTCGGCCGCGGTATCCGCCGCGAACAGCCGGACTCCGGCCGGGGTCTGGGCCGTGACCAGCACGTTGGTGCAGACGCGGGCTCCGGAGCAGTACTGCTTGGTGCCGTCCAGCCACCAGCGGCCGTCGTCCTGGGTCGCGGACAGGCTGGGCCCGGGCGGCATCGCGGCCCACACGCCCCACCGGCTGCCCGCGGGCCGGGCCGGCCCGCTCGGGCCGGCCAGCTCGTCCAGGATGGCCAGCGCGTCGGCGTGGCCTTCGGCCAGCCGGGCCAGCGACAGATCGGACTCGGCGATCCCGGTCAGCGCGGCCCAGCGCACGCGGGTCCGCCCGTGGCCGGGCAGGGGCAGGTCCAGCTGGCCCGACTCCACCGCGGCGGTGAACGCGTAGGCCGTCTCTTCCCAGCCTTGTGGCACGTCAGGAGCGATTATCACCCCCGCCAGCTACCCCGCCGGACGGTTTCCTATCACCTGGGCCTTAACCGGCTCCCGGCAGGCATACCTGGACAATTCCCGCCTGGATCCGGGTCTCGAACGAGGGCTGGTCGGCGGTGGCCGGCCCGTGCACGACCGCGCCGTCGCGCAGCCGGAACACGCTGCCGTGCCACGGGCAGGTGACACACCGGTCCTCGCGGTCCCCGGTCAGCTCCCCGTCCGACAGTGTTCCTTCAGACAGCGGCCCCGACATGTGCGAGCACTTGTTGGCCAGCACGGACACCTGGTCGCCGGAACGGAACACGAAGACGGGTACCTCGCCCAGCATGGCCTTGACCGGGTCGCCCGGGACCAGTTCTGCCAGCGGCATCAGGTCCTGCCAGCCCGGCGGCACCAGGTGCGGTACCTCCTCGGCGTGGTTGACCCCGCCCGCCTGCCGGTACGAGATGTCCCCGCCCAGCAGGCCGCCCACCGTGACCGCGGCCAGCCCGGCGAAACCGAGGGCCTTCCCCAGCCCCGTCCGGCGCCGGGCCCGCGCCACCAGCGAGCCGGCGTACAGGCCGATCGCCGCGCTGTTGGCCGCCGCGTGCACCACCCCGGTCCGCAGCTGCTGCTCGTGCTGCTCGGCCCAGTCGGCGCTCCCGGCCACCGCGGCCGGCACCGAGGCCAGCAGGCCCAGCCCGATCAGGTGCCGGGCGCCGTCCCCGTCCTTTCCCAGCGCGTCCAGGAACGCGGCTGACATCCACGCCCCCACCGGCACCTGGACCAGCACCGGGTGCAACGGGTGTCCCAGCCACACCCCGTGCAGCGCGTCTCGCACCCGCCCGGGTGGTAGCTTCCGCACGACCTGCTGGACCGGCCCCGCCACCCGGTCGAGCCCCTCGGCGTACTCCAGCCGGTCACTCAGCCGCACCCGCAAGCCCATTCGCCCCGCCTCTCACGTACCGCCGGCGTTCCCAAGTCCTCCCTCACTACCCCGCGTCATTCCCTCACACCGCCGGAGCGGAGGTACGATCCGGTCGTGTCCGGGCCCCCGAGCAGGACGCCGCCGAGCAGGAGGACGTTCCTGACCGCGGCGGTGGTCGGCCTGGGGGCAGCCGCGGTCGGGACGGCCGCGCACGGGGACGCGCTCCAGGTACCCCAGCCGGCTCGGTTGCCTCGCGTGACCGGCTACGCTCCGGACGGTACCGCCGGGCTGACCAGGGCTTTCCCGCTCAGTCAGGTCAAGCTCCTGACCGGTGCCTTCGAGCAGAACCAGCGTCGCAACACCAGTTATCTGCTGTTCCTCGACGCCGACCGGCTGCTCAGGTCCTTCCGGCTCAACTACGGGCTGAAGACGGCCGCGGAGCCGTGCGGCGGCTGGGAGGCGCCCGATTCGGAAGTCCGCGGGCACAACACCGGGCATCTCCTGTCCGCCCTGGCGCTGACCTGGGCCAATACCGGGAACCCCGAGGCCAGGGACAAGGGCCGCTACATCGTCCGGGAACTGGCTGCCCTGCAGGGCCGGGCCGCCGCGGCCGGGTTCAGTCCGGGCTACCTGTCGGCCTTCCCCGAGGATTACTTCGACCGGCTGGAGGCCGGCCAGCCCGTCTGGTCGCCGTATTACATGATCCACAAGTACCTGGCCGGATTCATCGACCAGTACCAGCTGGCGGGGGACGAGAACGCGCTCGAGGCGGCCATCCGCCTGGCCGACTGGGTGGGCTGGCGCACCGGCCGCCTCAGCTACGACCACATGCAGCGGGTCCTGGAGGTGGAGTACGGGGGCCTGCCCGAGGCACTGGCCAACCTGTACACGATCACCGGCAACGAGCAGTATCTGGTCACCGCCCAGCGGTTCTACCACGCACGGGTGCTGGACCCGATGGTGCGCGGGCAGGACCGGCTGGCCGGGCTGCAGGCCAACGTGACCACCCCGAAGGTCACCTCGTTCCTGCGGCTGTGGGAAGAGACCGGGAACGACCGCTACCACGCCCTGGCCCTGAACTTCTGGGAGACGGTGGTCCGGCACCACAGCTACGTCGTCGGCGGGGTCAGCGACCACGAGCACTTTGGTCCCCCCGACGTCATCGCGGCCGCGCTGTCCAACTACACCTGCGAGAACTGCGTCACCTACAACCTGCTGAAGCTGACCCGGCTGCTGCACTTCCACCA
This sequence comes from uncultured Actinomycetes bacterium, assembly GCA_963833835.1. Lineage (GTDB taxonomy): Bacteria > Actinomycetota > Actinomycetes > Streptosporangiales > Streptosporangiaceae > Bog-532. The sequence continues at coordinate 134,055 of CAWHZI010000014.1, read as the reverse complement.
GCAAGACCGGACCGACCTGCTCGACTACTACGAGCGGGCGCTGTTCAACCAGATGCTCGGCGAGCAGGACCCGGACTCGCCGCACGGCTTCAACATCTACTACACCGGCCTGTCCCCGGGCGCGTTCAAGCAGCAGCCGCTGAACTACTTCCCGCACGGCGACCCGGACGTCTATGCCACCAACTACGACACGTTCACCTGCGACACCGCCACCGGGATGGAGACCCAGGCCAAATTCACCGACACCATCTACTCGCGCGATGACCGTGGCATCTACGTCAACCTGTTCGTGCCGTCCGAGGTGACCTGGGCCGACCGGTCGATCACCTTGCGCCAGACCACGAGCTTCCCGGACCAGCCGCAGACCCGGATCGAGGTGATCAGCGGCCTGGCCCTGATGAGGTTGCGGGTGCGGGTCCCGGCCTGGGTGGCCGGGCCGCCGCAGGCCCGGCTGAACGGGCGGCCACTGCACGTCACCGCCCGGTCTGGCGGCTGGCTGGCGGTGGACCGGATCTGGCAGCGCGGCGACGTCCTGGAGGTCACGCTGCCGATGCGGCTGGAGCTCGAGCCCACCCCGGACCAGCCCGCGGTGCAGGCAGCCACGTACGGCCCGATCGCGCTGGCCGGCGCCTACGGCGCTGACGCCGGCCCGGCGATGCCGCACCTCACCCCAGGCTCGCTCGGCCGGGATACGGACCCGGAGCTCACCTGCACCGCCCGGGCCGGCGGCCGGGAGGTCACGCTGCGCCCGATCGCCCGCACCCAGCACGAGCACTACACCGTCTACTGGCGGACGGACTTATCGCCACCAGGGGGTTCGCCAGTCACAGAAACCTGACCAAGCCCACCAGGCTCGTCAGCCGCATCGGCATCCAGGACCAGCCGGACCCGGCTCCCCGACACGGCCTCGGGGTCAGGCCGCCCCGGCAGCAGCACCGGAGCGAGCACCCCGAACACCCGCCGCACGGCCGGCCCCTCGTACTCGGCCAGCGCCGGCGTGGCCCGTAGGTACACCCGGCCGCCGGGCAGCGGGCTGACCTCGGTGAAACAGCCGGACGCGGTGAGTGCGCCCGCGCCCCCCAGCCGGGCCAGCAGCGGCGCCGCCACGATCGTCACCCAGGAGTAGCCCCGCAGCACGTCCCGGCAGCGGGGGATGGCCGGCGGTTCGGCCGTGACCCCGAGCACGGCCCGCTCCAGCGCGGTGCCGTGGCTGGTCGCGTCGTCGGTGACGTGCCCGTAGTGCGCGCCGGCCGCGGCGGCCCGCCCCCGCACGAATCCGGCCCACGCCAGCGGCGTCTCCGGCTGGCCGGCCAGATCCCCGGGGGCCTCCGCTTCGAAGCGGGCCCAGCGCGGGTCGTGCTGGCTGCGCTGAACCGACAGCACGACCGGCCTGGCCGCCGCCGGCTGGCCGTCCGGGCCCAGCGGCGTCATCTCCAGCCGAACCTGGAACGGGTAGCCGCGCTCCAGCCCGTCCAGCGTGCGCCGCCAGCCCCGCTGGGAGTAGAGCGTGCTTCGGCCGCCGATGGCCTGCGGCTGCTGCCGGACGACCACCCGGGCCCAGACGCCGGCCGGCGGCCCCCACGGCGCGTCGTCGTCCCCGGCCCGCTCCGCGCTCGGCCCCGCCGCGCTCAGCACCCGGTCGAGTTCCGGGAAGAGCCGGGCCCGCGCTTCGGTCAGCCAGTCCCGGGCCAGCCGGGCGAAGCCAACCCGTGATCCGGGCTGGAGTACCAGCTCGGCGTGGAGCGTGGTCATAGACCGCTGTTCGGCTGTAATTTGTTCGTCCCCGTGGCCCTTTGATCCCCTGTGATCCCGACGTTAGCCGCGGCCGATGCTGATCCCCTGTAGTTCTTCTGGATACGGTCACGACCCGTGCCGCCGCGGGAGACCGTTAAAGACCAGGGAAACGCCAGGGAAAACGTCAGCCGAGCGGGCTCTGCGCCGCGACGTAGGCCGTGACTCCGGTCGCCCGCGCGCCCACCGCCGCCCGGACCCGCTGGGCCATGTACGACGGCAGGTAGGTATCGAACTCGGCCGGCGCCACGAACCGCCAGTCGTCCAGCTCCTCTTTCTGCAGCCGGATCGTGCCCGGGTCGGCCAGCACGCCGCCGTCGAAGATGAAGCTCACGATGGGCCGCGGTCGCACCCCCTCCGGCCCCGTCCACGCCACCGCCAGCATCGGGCCGAGCTCGCGGGCCAGGCCCAGCTCTTCCTCGACCTCGCGAAAGCAGCCCACGTGCGGCGGCTCACCGTCCTCCAAAATGCCGCCCGGCAGTGACCAGAGCTCCCGGTAGTTCGGCTTGACCAGCAGGAACCGGGCCGACGGGCCATCGGTGTCGGTGATCAGCGCGGCCGCCGAACCGTACATCGTGGCGAGCGAGGCGTACCAATCCTGTTCGTCCATCAAGGCCATGAACCCCACTGTAGAGAGCGCCCCCCGCGCCGCCTCGCCCCCACCTGCCCCACTGGTCTCACCAGCCTCAGCCGCCCCATCAGCCTCAGAACAGCGTGGCGTCCAGGTTGGCCATGGCCGGCGCCTGCTCCAGCCGCAGCAGGGTCTCCTTGCGCTCCAGGCCCCCGCCGTAGCCGGTCAGGCTCCCGTCGGCACCGATGACCCGGTGGCAGGGCACGATGAGCGAGATCGGGTTCTGGCCGTTGGCCGCGCCGACCGCCCGGGACGCCGACAGCGGTTTGCCCAGCCGCCGGGCCAGCGTGCCGTAGCTGATCGTGGTGCCGTACGGGATGCGGGTCAGCTCGGCCCACACGTCCAGCTGGAACGCCGACCCGGTGGGGGAGAGCGGCACGTCGAACTCGGTCTGCCCGCCGTCGAAGTAGGCCGCCAGCTGCGCCGCCACGGTCGCGAACACGGCCTGGTCCCGGCGGGCCCCGGCCGGCACCGGGGCTCCGGCGCCGTGCGGGCCGTCCAGCATGTACAGCCCGGTCAGGGCGTCCTCCCGGCCGGTCAGCAGCAGCGATCCGATCGGCGAGCCGACCTGGTCGTAGTAGTGCTGCGCCCCGGGTTCCGGGGGCACGAACGGGCCCAACGCGGCGGTCATGACGCCTTCCTCTCCGGTATCGCCAGGTCCTCCAGGTGGGCCCACAGGTGCTGCAGGGCGTAGGACCGCCACGGCCGCCAGCTCTCGGCCAGCCGCGCGGCCGCCTCGGCCTGCCGGGCCGCCGGCTCACCCGGGGCCAGCGCGCCGAGCGCGGCCAGGCCGTGCCGCACCCCCACGTCCGTGGGCAGGAACGCATCGGGGTCGGACAGCGCCCGCATCCGGATGTAGCCGGCCGTCCACGGCCCGATCCCGGGCCGCGCCAGCAACTGCTGTTCCGCCTCGTCCCGGTCCGCGCCCGGATCCAGGCGGAGCGCACCGGACGCGAGCGCCGCGGCCAGCCCGACCAGGGCCCGGGCCCGGCTGCGCGGCATCGGCAGCGTGTCCGGGTCGGCCGCCGCGATCGTGTCCGCGGCCGGGAAGCAGTGCGTCAGCGATTCCACCGGGTCGCCCGGCAGGTGGCCCAGCGGCTTGCCGTAGACCTCGGTCAGCCGGGTGCCGAGCCGCCGCGCGGCCGCCACCGACACCTGCTGGCCGAGCACCGCCCGCAGGGCCAGCTCCGCCCCGTCCACGTGCCCGGGCACGCGGCGCCCGGGGATGGCCTCGACCAGCGGCCGGAGCAGCTCGCTGCGGCGCAGCGAGCCGGACACCGTGGCCGGGTCGGCGTCCAGGTCGAGCAGCCGCCGGCACCGCTGCACCGCCGGGGCCAGGTCCTTCAGGTCCTGCAGCTGCAGCTCGCAGTCGATGAAGCCGCCCGTACCGGCGGCGCCGGGCCGCAGCGCCACCAGCCCGATCCCTCCTGGCAGGGTCAGCGTGCGGCGGTAGCAGCCGTCGGTGACGTCCTCCACCCCGGCGATGGCCCGGGTGGCCAGGAACCGGAACAAGCGGTCCAGGTCGATCGGCGGCCGGTAGGCCAGCCGCAGCCGGATCGTCCCCGGCGCGGGCACGTCACCGTCCCGGCGTCGGGCCGCCCGGTCCCGCAGCTCGGTCGGTGTGAGCGCGAACACCTCGCGGATCGTCGCGTTGAACTGCCGGATGCTGGCGAATCCGGCCGCGAACGCGATGTCGGACAGCGGCAGGTGAGTCGTCTCGGTCAGCACCCGGGCCGTCTGCGCCCGCTGGGCCCGGGCCAGCGCCAGCGGACCCGCCCCCAGCTCCGCGGTCACCGCCCGGTTGACCTGACGCTCGCTGTAGCCGAGCCGCTGGGCCAGCCCGGTGACCCCGGACCGGTCCACCGCCCCGTCCGCGATCAGCCGCATGGCCCGGGCGGCCACGTCGGCCCGGATGTTCCACTCCGGTGAACCGGGGGAGGCGTCCGGTCGGCACCGCTTGCAGGCCCGGAACCCTTCCTCCTGAGCTGCCGCCGCACTCGGGTAGAACCGCATGTTGGCGCGCTTGGGCGTGATCGCCGGGCAGCTGGGCCGGCAGTAGATCCCGGTGGACGTCACCCCGACGAAGAACTGGCCGTCGAACCGCGCGTCCTTGCTGGCCGCCGCCCGGTACCGCCGCTCGTCGTCGTCCACGTTCCTCACCCTGCCAGCGTTGGCGTCGCCAGGCTAGCGGAAATCAGACATGGTCAAGCCTCGCTGCTCCGGCCCTGACCCCGCACCGGCCCGTTCGCAACTGAAGGTTGGCTGCAGTTTTGCTCCAGGCTCGGCGGGCTCCCTGGCCTGCCCCCGGCCGCGGTAGTAGTTTGCACACGCGAGGGCGGATTCGAGGGCGCCCGCACGAAGGAGCAGCCATGCAGGCGGATATCAAAGGCACCACGATGCCGGTGCTGGAAGTCACGGTTCAGCCCGGGGAACAGCTCATCTCCACCCACGGCGAGCTGTCCTGGATGACGGCCAACATGCAGATGTCCCAGACCGCCGGGAACGGTGGCTTGATGCAAGGCTTCAGGCGCGTGATGGGCGGCGGCGGGATCTTCATCACCCGCTACGAGGCCATGGGCGGCCCCGGCATGATCGCGTTCGCGGCCAAGGTCCCCGGTCACATCGTGCCCATCGACATCACCCCGGGCCACTCCTACCTGGTGCACCGCCACGGCTGGGTCTGCGGCACGGCCGGCATCACCCCGAGTATCGCCCTGCAGCAGTCCTTCCGCGGCGGCCTCTGGGGCGGCGACGGCTTCATGCTCCAGCGCCTGGACGGCGAAGGCCGCGCGTGGATCGAGCTGTCCGGTGAACTCGTGCACTACACGCTCAACCCGGGACAGACCCTGATGGTCCACCCCGGCCACGTCGGCATGTTCGAGGCCAGCGTGCAGTTCCAGATCACCCGCGTCCCCGGCGTCACCAACCTGCTGTTCGGCCAGGACGGCTTCCACCTGGTCGCGCTGACCGGCCCCGGCCAGATCTGGCTCCAGTCCATGCCGCTGGCCAACCTGGCCCACGCCCTGGCCCCCTACGCAGCCCAGCAGGCCTCCGTCGACTCGGCCGGCACCAGCGCCGCCGCAGGCGCCGTCGGCGGCATCCTAGGCAACATAATGCGCAGCTAACCCAGGCCGCCCACGCACCTCCCGCCACCCCGCCCCGCGTCCTTCGCGCCCGAACACCCCGTGTCACACCCGCCCCGGCACCCCAGGCGTCCCGCCAGCCCAGGAGCCTCAGTTCTGTAGCGGCATCATTTCGGTGACGAAGTGATCCAGGAACTCGTCCAGCCCCGACTCCGAAGTAACCCCGTCGGCCGGGCGCACCACGAACTTGCTCAGCCCCGCGTCCACGTACTGCTCGATTTTGTCCCGCGCGTCCGCCCACCCCGAGGCGAACAACGTCGCCGGATCGACCCCCGGCCGCCGTCGCCGCGCCGACTCGAGCAGCGAGGCCGGGACCTCCCCGGTACTCCCGGTGGCGACGGCCAGGCTGAGGCCGAAGTGGTCGTCCTCGATCTCCCGGCCCGCTTCCGAGGCGGCCGCCTGGATGGCCTCCCGGGCCGCGCGGGCTTCCGTGGGCGCGAGGAAGCTCCCCAGCCACCCGTCGGCCAGCCGGCCGGTCCGCCGCAGCGCCCCCGGGGCACTGCCACCGGTCCAGATGTCGATGGGTTTGGCGGGCAACGGCCCGATACTGGCCCCGTCGATGGTGAAGTACTGGCCGGTGAACGAGACATTCTCCTCGCGCAGCAGCAGCCGCAGCAGTTCCAGCGATTCGTCGAACACGGCCGCGCGCCGCCCGGGCGGGACCGGGAACATGGCCCGTTCCTCGGGGCGGGCGGGCTGCAGGCCGAACGCGGGCAGCACCCGGCCGGGGGCGAGCGCCGCCAGGCTGGCGAGCTGCTTGGCCACCAGCACCGGGTGACGCCCGGGCAGGATCGCGACCCCGGTGCCGACCTTGAGCCGCGACGTCCGGGCCAGCGCGTGCGCCATCCCGATGAACGGCTCGACCAGCGACCCGAACACCAGCTCCGGCAGCCACAGGGAGTCGACGCCGACCTCCTCGAGCCGGTCGACCGACGCCGTGTACCGGGCCGCGTCCCCGTAACCGCCGAGGGCAATGCCAATCCGTACCTTCACGCTCATATCCGATCACAACGCCGAAAACACGGCACCAGCGGCACCGGGCACACTCATCGGCGCCAGAAGTCGAACCGGTCCCGGCCCGGGCGGAATCCGGCCGCCTCGACCACGTCCACGGCCACGTCGAACCGGTCCCCAATCCGCCAGTCCTGGTGCGAGTCGCTACCGAACGACACGGCCCGGCCGCCCTCGTCCCGCCACCAGCCCAGCAACGCGACCGAGGCCAGCGGGCTCTTGGTGTTGACTTCCAGCACCCGGCCCGATTCGGCCAGCGCCCGCAGCGCGGCCCGGTACTCCTCCTCGAACGCCTTCTCCTCGTACGGGCCGGCGCTCTGCGGCCAGTAGCGGCGCGGGAAGTCCAGGTGTGCCAGCACCTGGAACAGGTCGCTGCCCCGCACCAGCCGCACCAGTTCGCCGAAGTACCGCCGCATCACCTCGTCCGGGCCGAACATCCCGAACATCGCGGGCAGCCCGGCCAGCCGCCCGCGCACCGGCACGGCGTGCAGCGAGCCGAGGATGCGGTCGAACTGCCCGCTACCGGCCACGGCACCGGCGCTGGCCGCGAACAGGTGCGGTTCGCCAGTCTCCAGGCCGGACAGGATGCGCAGGTCAGGGAAACGCTGACGGCAGTCCTCGATGGCGGCCAGGTAGCCGGTGACGTCCAGCGGTGCGATCCGGCTCCGGTGCCGCGGCTCCAGTCCGGCGGCCAGCCCGGGGTCACCCGCGCCCCAGCGGGTGAAGTCGAGGTGCTCGGTGAACGCGATCGCGGGCACACCCACGTCGAGGGCGCGCTCGCACGCTCCGGTCATCGACGCCTGATCAGTGGTGTCGTAGGACCACTCAGAGTGGACATGGTTGTCCGCGGGCACCACCACGGGCCCATTGTCCCACGCCAGCGGGCTAGCCCCGGCGGCGGACCGCCGGGCGCCGGCAGTAATTGCGCGCTATGCGGCAGAAAATCACCTGCTCCCGCCGCCTGCCGCGTGCCAGACTCGTCGCCATGGAGCGCCCATTCAGCCAGGTTGATGTGTTCACCGAGGAGCCCTATCTGGGCAACCCTGTCGCCGTCGTCGTAGACGCCAAAGGCCTCAGTACCGAGGAGATGCAGCGCTTCGCGCGGTGGACGAACTTGTCCGAGACCACGTTCGTCCTGCCGCCGCAGGCCGCCGGGGCCGACTACCGGGTGCGGATCTTCACCCCGAGCCGGGAGCTCCCGTTCGCCGGGCATCCGACGCTGGGCACCTGCCACACCTGGCTGTCCCACGGCGGCACCCCGCACCGCGGCCACGTCGTAGTGCAGGAATGCGAAGCCGGCCTGATCGAGCTGCGGCGCGACGCCGGCCCGGGCGGCGACTTGCTGGCGTTCGCGGCCCCGCCGCTGCTGCGCTCCGGCCCGGTCGACGAGAAGACCCTGGATCACCTGGTCGAGGTGCTCAGCCTGGACCAGTCCGACGTGGTCGACGCCCAGTGGGTGGACAACGGCCCCGGCTGGGTCGCGGTGCTGCTGGCCAGCGCCGACGCGGTCCTGGCCGTGCGCCCGGGCGTGTCCGACCTGGACATCGGCGTGGTCGGCCCCTATCCACCCGGATCCCCCGAAGCGTTCGAGGTACGGGCCTTCACTCCGGCCCTGGGCGGCTTCGGCGAGGACCCGGTGACCGGAAGCCTGAACGCGTCCCTGGCTGGCTGGCTCCTGGCCTCCGGCCGCGCCAGCGCTCCCTACGTAGCAAGCCAGGGCACCGCGATGGGCCGGCGCGGCCGGGTGCACATTTCCCGTGACGACGACGGCACGATCTGGGTCGGCGGCGGCACGGTCACCTGCCTGCAAGGCACGGCCAACCTGTAACGCAACGCCGGCGTCCCCGGGCCACGCCGGCGTCCCCCGGGCCGGGCCGTCCCAAGGCCGGGACCCAGCTCGCCCAGCACTTCCCGCGGCCCGGCCGCCCCTCACCCCACGGCGTACGGCGGCCGCTGGAACGCGGTCTGCGTCTCGATGTCCCGGAATCCGACCGAGCGGTAGATGCGAATCGCCGCCGCGGCCGGGTCGGCCACGATGACCAGGGTGCGCGCGTCCAGGTGGCCCCGGGCCCACTGGCCTGCCTGCCACACCAGCGTGCCGGCCAGCCCGTTCCGCCGCCAGTCCGGGTCGGTTTCCACGTTCTGGTAGCGAGCTATCCCGCTGCCGTCAGAGAAGATCCCCAGCTGCGCGGTCAGCCGCCCGCTCGCGAAAGCGCCGAACCAGGCGCCGTGCCCGTTCTCGGCCAGCCGCCGGGCGTCGGCGGTGCGCTGCTCGTGGAACCCGTGTGTGGCCGCCCCATCGCTGTCGTCGCCCGTGAGTCGCAGTTCCAGCGACTGCTGCCAGTCCGCGTCTCCGGCCAGCGGCCGGTACTGCACGTTCAGGTTGACGTGCGGCGGCGCGTGAACCCCGGTGGTGACGAGTACGGTGCTCCGTTCCAGCCGGAGCCCGGCCTCCGGCAGCCCCGAGCGCTCGGCCGCTTCGGGCTCGGCGGTGTCCACGCCCAGCGCGACGTGGCCGGCTTCCGGGAACACCTCCGCGAACCGGGCCAGCCAGCCCGCGGCCTCCCGCGGCCGCGGCGGCGCCGGGAGCAGGATGAAGTTGCCCCACCAGAACCCGGGGTGCCCCGGGCTGCGCACGACCACGTGGTCGCCGTGGTCCGCGACCTCGCTGCCTTCCATCCGCCGAACCATCAGGTCTGTCCGGTAGCCGAGCGAGGTCACCTCCACGGGCTGGTCCTCAGCGCCATGACATAAGCGCTGCGGGCGCCGCGGTGCCGCCGACGTGATCACGTACACCTGCTCAGATGACCTAGGTGCCTGCTCGTTCACAGGTCCTGTCGGCCCGGCAGGCCCCCCGGACGGCGCCGACGGCGGCGAAGCTACCTGCGACGGCCAAGGCTCGGACCGCCGCGCCTGCTCACCCGGCCCCTCCGGCCCACCCCGCAAGTCCCGCCCCTCCGGCCCGCCCCGTGACCTCCGCACGTCCCGCTCATCACGCACGTCCCGCTCATCCCGCGAGTCGCGCCCGTCCCAAGGGCCGCGCTGATCCCGCCCATCCCGCGATTCGCGCGCCTCCTGCCCTCCCCGCGGGTCACGCCCGTCCCAAACGTCCCTCACATCCCGCGCGTCACCCCGCCCGTCCCACAAGTCCCGGTCATCCCTCAAGTCCCGTGCATCCCGGTCGCCCCGTGCATCCCGGTCACCCTGCGAGTCCCGGCCAGCCCTTGCGCCCCGCCCATCGTGCTCGCCCCGGGCGTCCTGACTGTCACTTGCGTCGCTTGCCGCTCGGGCGTCGCGTTCATCTCCAGCGTCGTCGGCGGGGGGCTTCATGGCGTCGGCCAGCCGGTGCCAGCGGTCCTCCCACTCGGCGACACTGCCGTCGCAGGCCCGCACGTAGGCCATGGTCACCGGCAGGGTCGGCAGGTTCAGGCCGCCGGCCGCCGAAGCCAGCGTCTTCATCGTGAAGTGCGACAGCTCCGCCATCTCGGGGTAGCCGAGCGCGGCCTTGGTCCGCAGTTCCCGCAGGTCCTTGGCGAACTCTTCCAGTTGTTCCTGCGGCGTCTTGGCCCGCGGCTTGGGGTCGGGCTCTTTCCGCAGCGCCAGCGCCGCCCCCGGCTTGACCGGCTGGTCGAGCCCGGGCCCTCGCGCGGCGGGAAGCTGCCGGGTCGCGACCGGCTTGGCCGGAGCCTGCGCCGCGTCCCCCCTTCCGGCCGAACGGCCCGGCGCCTCCGCAGGCATGGCCTGGCCCCGGAGCACGGGGCGCCCGGCGGGCGGCGCGGATCCCGGCCGGCGCTCGGGCCCCGGCGGGGGATAATTCTCCGGTCCGTACGATCCGGGCGGCGGGTAATTCTCCGGCCCATACGCTCCAGGCGGCGGATAGCCCTCCGGCCCGTATGCCGCGGGTGCTGCGGAGTCCCCAGGTCCATACGGTCCAGGTCCCGGATAGCCCGCTGTCCCTTGCGGTCCGGGCGCGGCGTAGCCCCCCGGCCCGCGCGGTCCGGGTGCCGGGTAGCTCTGATCCGGGTAACTTCCGGCTGGAACGGGCCCGTCGGCATAGGGGCCCGGCCCGCCGCCGGGGTAGGCGCGGGCTGGTTCGGGGCCGCCCGGGTAATCGTCCTGGCCACGAGCCTGGCCCGGGTATCCGGCGTAGCCGTCGGGCGGGGCGGCGTGACCGTAGCCGTTCGGGGCGGCGTTGGCGTAGCCGTTTGGTGGTGCGCCGTCCGCGTAGCCGTTTGGTGGAGTGGCTCCCGCGTAGCCGTCCGGGTAACCCTGCTCTCGGTAGCCGTCCGCCGCGTACTGGCCCTCGGGGTAGCCGCCGTCCGGATACTGGCCCTCCGGATAGCCCGGGCCCGGGTGGTGATCCGCGGGGTAGCGGTCCTCCGGGTACCGGCCGTCCGCGTAGGCGGGCTCCGGGTAGCCGTCGTAGCCCGACTGGGCGTAGCCGTCGTCACCGTAACCGGCCGCATACTCCCCAGCGGGGTACTGCTCCACCGGGTACTGGTCACCCGGGTACCGATCGTCCCGGTACTGGTCCGCCGGGTACGGCCCGGACGGGTACTGACCCTGGGGGTATTGGTCCGGCGGGTACTGGCCGGCTGTGCGGCCATCGCCCGGATAGGGTCCGTCCGGCCTTCTGCCCGGCCCGGGGCGCGCTGGACCACGGCCCGGGTACGAGCCGTTCGGGCCGCCATCCGGGTACGGGCCGCCGGGCCCACCGGCCGGTTGCGGTCCCGCCGGGCGTCCACCCGGGTAGGGTCCGCCGGGCCTCCCACCTGGTTGCGGCCCCGCCCGGCGTCCACCCTGATAGGGACCGGGGCCGCCACTTGGGTGCGGGCCTGCCGGGCGTCCACCCTGATACGGACCGGGGCCACCGCCCGGCTGCGGGCCGGCTGGGCGCCCACCCGGGTACGGTCCACCAGGTCCAGCGGGTCGCCCGCCAGGGGGTGGCCCGGCCGGACGCGGCGGCGCCGGGTAGCGGGCGCCGGGGTAGGGGCCGCCCTCGGGGTACGGGCCGCCTGGCCCACGCCGCCGGCCGGGCGGCACACCGGGCCCACCGGGACCAGTGAACCCACCGGGACCATTGGGCCTGCTCTGGACGCCGGGACCACCCTGGACGCCGGGCGCACCTGGGCCGCCGGGCATGGCCGGGGAACCGGGTACACCGGCACCGTTGGCCCGGCGGCGGCCGCCCACGCGGTTGGGGGCGCCGACTCCGCCGGAGACGCCGGGGCCGGGAACACTTGCGCCACGCGGGGCGCCAGGGCCGGGAGTGCCCCCGCCACGGGGGACGCCGGGGCCAGGCCGGCCATGGTCCGGGCCAGGAACGCTGGCGCCCCGAGGGACACCCGCACCACGGGGGCCGCCGGCCTCCCCAGCCCGACGAGGATCGCCAGGACCGGGGCCCCGGTTCATCGTGGGCGGGATGCGCCGTCCGGCCTGATAACGAGCACCCGGGGGGGCGGCAGACCCGGGAGGCGCGCCGTCGTACGGCTCCGGGTAGCCCTCGGGGGGCGCCGGGCGGGACTCCGGGCCGGGCCGGGGGCCGATCCACTCGGCTTCGGCCCATTCGGTGTCTGACCAGCCGGGATCGGGCCATTCGGCCCGCAGGGGCACGCCGTCGGGTGCGGGACGGCCGTCGACCCCAGACCTGTGACGGTCGGGGGCGGCGTCACCACGTTCCACCCGGGCACCTCCTGAAGACTCCGTGTCAGATGCGCCCGCCCTGTGCGGCATTAGCTGGGAAAAGTCTAGGGCGAGTGGAATGTCCATCCGGAGCGGAAAGCATATTGCACTATTTGCCCGATTTCAGGCGGTGCGCGTCGGAGGGCGGTTCGGGCAACCGGCAGTGTGCGCAGCGTAACAAGTGCGCCCAGCCGCCGGGGGAGTTACCCTCCAATTGAGGCACGAACATCACGTTCGGGCTCAGGCGGCGGCGTCCGCTCGGCGCTGCCGCCCGCCGGTTGCGCAACCACGCGGAGCGGCCATGGCGGCTCTCATCATCTGGCTGGTCTTGGCGGTCGTGCTCGGGGCGGCCGAGCTGATGACCGTGACGCTGACGCTCGGCCTGATCGCGGTGGCGGCGGTCGCCGCGGCCGTGACCGGGGCAACCGGGCTGCCGGTGCCGGTGCAGATTCTCACGTTCGTGCTCGTCTCGGTGGCCGGTCTCGGCCTGGTCCGGCCCATCGCCAAACGCCACCTCAAGCAGCCACCGCCGCTGCGCACCGGGGCGGCCGCGCTGGTCGGCCGGACCGCCCTGGTGCTCCGCGAGACCGACGGGCACGGCGGCCGCGTCCGCATCGGCGGCGAGGAGTGGTCGTCGCGGTCCTACGACGAGACCCTGGTGATCCCGGTGGGGGCCACCGTCGACGTCCTCCAGATCGAGGGTGTGACCGCCCTCGTCTACCCCCGGGAGTGATCATGGCCCTCGCGGAACTACTGATCGGCATCGTCGTTGCCGTCCTGCTCGTCCTGGTGGTGGTCCGCTCGGTGCGGGTCGTGCCCCAGGCCCGCGCCCGCAACGTGGAGCGGTTCGGCCGCTACCGCAAGACGCTGGAGCCGGGGATGAACTTCATCATCCCGTTCGTGGACCGGGTGAAGGCGTCGATCGACCTGCGCGAGCAGGTGGTCTCGTTCAAGGGCGCGCCGGTGATCACCGAGGACAACCTGGTCGTACTCATCGACACGGTGCTGTTCTTCCAGGTCACGGACCCGCGTGCGGCCGACTACGAGATCGTCAACTACATCCAGGCCATCGAGCAGCTCACCGCGACCATGCTGCGCAGCGTCGTCGGCTCGATGGACCTGGAGGAGTCGCTGACCTCGCGCGACAAGATCAACAACATGCTGCGGGGCGTGCTCGACGAGGCCTCGGGCAAGTGGGGCATCCGGGTCGCCCGGGTCGAGATCAAGGCCATCGACCCGCCCAAGAGCGTCGTCGACGCGATGGAGAAGCAGATGCGGGCCGAGCGGGAGAAGCGCGCGGCCGTCCTCACCGCCGAGGGCGTCAAGCTGTCCAAGATCCTCACCGCCGAGGGGGAGAAGCAGAGCAGCATCCTCCGGGCCGAGGGCGAGAAGCGCAGCGCGATCCTCAAGGCGGAGGGCCAGGCCGAGGCCATCGGCACGGTGTTCCAGGCCGTGCACCGGAACGACCCGGACCCCAAGCTGCTCGCTTATCAGTACCTGCAGATGCTGCCGCAACTGGCGCAGGGCCAGGCCAGCACGATGTGGGTCATCCCCAGCGAGGTGACGTCCGCCCTGAAGTCGATCAGCTCGGCCTTCGGTCACGACGGAGGCGAACAAGCCGCGGCACCACCCCCCGCGACGCCGCCGTCCCCAGCCGCGGTGCCACCACCCCGGGCCGAAGCGCCGGCCCTGGATAACGGCACCCCAATACCGGCCCCGGACGCCGGCCCGGCGGCGCTCGAAGGCCGCGCCGCCCTGGGTGACAGCGCCGCCCTGGATGACGGCCAGGTCGTCTCGCTCAATGGCCGGGCTGACGCTTTGGCCGCAGCCGGGCTAGCGCCCGAGTACCAGCCAGAGCACGGCCGCGATGATCAGCACCGCGATGATCGCGGCGATGACCTGAGTGGTGATCCGCCGTCGCGGTGAGGCCGGGGCGGCGTGCGCCTTGGGCAAGCCCGCAGTGACCGAGGTCCCCGAAGCACCCGAAGTACCTGAGGCAGCCGGCGTCGCCGCAGCAGCCAGCGGGGCCGGTGGGGTGGACGCAGCCGGAGGCGTGGTGGACGGGCCCAGGCCAGGCACGGTCGCGCTGGGCCCGGGGGCCGCGGGGGCGCTGGGCGGCTCGGGGACCGGCGTGCGGAACTCCTCCGGCGGCTGGTACGTCGTCGGCGAGGCGTAGGTCCCCGGGAAGGAGGGCTCCGTCGACCCGTGGCTAGAGTCCGTCGACCCGTAGCTGGGCTCTGGTGACCCGTAGCCGGACAGCGCCGGGTACTGCACGGTCGGCGCTCCCGGGCCCACCTCCGGGGTCGGCGGAGTCGGCGCCGGCGGCGGGGGCGATGACGACGGAGAGCTGGGCGCCGGGTCGAACATCGACGGGGACGCAGACGGACGCGGGGCCGGGTCGAACCAGCCCGCACCGTCTGATCCGTCGGACGAGGCCGGATCCGAGTCGATCGGGGCCAGGCCCCGGGCCACCCGGGCCAGCCCGAAGCCGATCGCTTCCTGCTCGGTCGCGTCCCGGCCACCGGCCGGCTCGGGGAACGGCATCAGCCGCGAGGGGGGCCGGGCCGTGGCCGGCGCCCTGGTGGGCAGAGCGCTGCTGCCGTCGGAGACGCTTTCCTGATTCAGGCGCCGCCAGCGGTCTTCCCACTCGGCCTCGCCGGCGCCGCACCCGCGCACGTAAGCCTGCAGCACCGGCAGACTGGGCAGCGCCGGGCCGGCCTCGGCCGTGGTGAGCGTGTCCTCTGGGAAGTGGGCCCGCGCCGCGAGGTCGCGGGCACCCAGGCCTGCATGGTCACGCAGCGCACGCAAGTCACGCAGGAAGGCGGCCTTCTCTGCGTCGGCCCCGGCCCTGCTGACGCCAGCAGGCGGGGCGTTGCGGGGATGTGTCATGAGACCTCCCGATTTCGCCATACCCGCGGATATCTGACTTCGTTGATCACCGTTACCCTGCAGCGTAAACCCGATCATTCCGCCACGTTGCCGCATTCATCACGAGGTGCAGCAACGCCGGCACGCGCAGGAAGTCCAGCGATCCCTTTTGTGGCTGTTTGGGCCTCAAAAGGTGACTCGAGGCCCTTGCCGTTTAGGTGACATTTATCTTTCCAGGTGGCGAAGTCGATCGCCAAACTGAGTCCCGGCGTGGCGTCAATAGTTACTCTAAGTGATCAAAAGCGGACGGCCAGGCCAACGGTGAGCGCGGCGCCGAACACCAGCTGCAGCCGCCCGGTCTGGCCCAGCGCGGTGATCAGAGCCCGGCCGGACGCACCCGAACGGACCGCCTTGATCGGGCCGACCGCGAGTGGCAGCGCGATCACGGTCAGCGCGGCCAGTGGCCGGGCCGGGGTCATGGCCAGCGCCACCGCGAACGGAACCAGCAGGCTGGCTACGTAGACCGTGCGGCTGCGGGCGTCGCCCAGCATCACCGCCAGCGTGCGCTTGCCCACCTCGGCGTCGGAGTCGATATCGCGCAGGTTGTTGATCATCAGCAGGGCGCAGGACAGCAGTCCGGCCGGGATGGCCGCGATCAGCTCCAGCCCGGTGAACCGGACCAGCTGCACGTAGGCGGTGCCAGCCACCGCGGCCACCCCGAAGAACGTAAACACCGCGATTTCACCGAAGCCGCGGTACCCGTACGGGTGTGACCCGCCGGTGTAGAACCAGCCCGCCGCGACCGCGGCCGCGCCAACCAGGATCAGCCACCAGGACGTGAAGATGGCCAGCACCAGGCCGGCCACGCAGGCCACCCCGAAGCAGGCGAACGCCGCGGCCAGCACCTGCTTGGGCCGGGCCAGTCCCGCCGCGACCAGCCGGGTCGGCCCGACCCGGCGTTCGTCGGAACCGCGGATGCCGTCGCTGTAATCGTTGGCGAAGTTGACGCCGATCTGCAGGGCCAGCGCCACCACCAAAGCCAGGACGGCCCGCCAGGGGGAGAATTTGCCGTAGCCGAAGGCCACCCCGGTGCCAATGAACACCGGCACGACCGCGGCCGGCAGGGTCCGCGGCCGGGTACCCGCCAGCCAGTCCCGCGGGCGCGCGACCCGCGGTCCCTCGGCGGGGACGGTAGTGGTGTCTGAGCTCATTCCGGCGGGACCTCCAGGGCCGTGTGCAGCCGCACGATCGGGACGCGGACGCCCATGTCCAGTTGGCTGCGCGCGCCGTCGGCGGCCCAGCCCGCGCTCTCCAGGAACTGCCGCAGGGCCGTGTCGGCCTCCAGCACCCAGGCCGAGGCCCGGCTGAACCGGCCCTCGGCCAGCGTGTCGGCCACCGCGTTCAGCAGCCGCCCGCCGTGGCCCTGGCCCGTCCGGCCCGGGGCGACGTGCAGCTCGTACAGTTCCCCGTCGGTGGCCGGCCATCGGTCTTCGTCGCTGGCCGGCCCGACCGACGCGAACCCGGCGATCACGCGTTCCGGGCGCCCGCCGGCCGCCGCCGGCTCAGTGGCGGTGGCCACCAGCACCTGGTGCCGGCTGGTGGGCGGCTTGGCGATGGCCTCGGCCCACCGTTCCTGCCAGCGCTCCGTCGCGTCCTCGCTGGTCAGCTCGGCCAGCACGTCGTCCGGGATGACTCCGGCGTAGTCGTCACGCCAGCACTCGACCTGGATCCGGGCCACGCCGGCGGCGTCGGACCCGCGGGCGGGGCGGACGAAATCCTGACCGCTCAACGGACCTGCGTGTCCTCGAAGTGCGCCGCCAGCTGGCTGACGTCGCGCGCCGCGCCCTGCGCCGCTGAGGTGGTCATGGCCGCGTAGGCCTGCAGCGCCGCGCTGACCGGCCGTTCGCGATGCACCGGACGGTAGCCGTACAGGGTGGCCAGCACCTGATCCCGGCGGGCGGCCAGCTCGGTGTCGGACACCTCCAGCGTCAGGTCCCGGCGCGGGATGTCGATGGTGATCTGGTCCCCGTCGTTGACCAGCGCGATCGGCCCGCCCAGCGCCGCCTCCGGCGCGATGTGGCAGATCGACAGGCCGGAGGTGCCGCCGGAGAAGCGGCCGTCGGTGATCAGCGCGCAGGCCCGGCCCAGGCCCTTGCCTTTGAGGAAGCTGGTCGGGTAGAGCATCTCCTGCATGCCGGGGCCGCCCCGTGGTCCTTCGTACCGGATAACCACCACGTCGCCGGCCGACACGGCGCCGCCGAGGATGCCGTCCACGGCGTCCTCCTGGCTCTCGAAGACCCGCGCGGTGCCCTGGAACCGGTGCAGTTCCTCGGGCACGCCGGCCGTCTTGACGATCGCGCCCTGCGGGGCCAGGTTGCCGTACAGCACGGCCAGGCCGCCGTCGGTGCTGTAGGCGTGGGCGACGTCCCGGATGCAGCCGCCCTCCCGGTCCAGGTCCAGCTCCTCCCAGCGGGCCGACTGCGAGTACGGCTGGATGGTCCGGATCCCGCCCGGGGCCGCGTGGTACAGCTCCACCGCCTCGTCCTTGACCGAGTCCGAGCGCAGGTCCCAGGCGTCCAGGAACTCCCGCAGCGTGCCGCCGTGCACGGTCTGCACGCTGGTGTTGAGCAGCCCGGCCCGGTCCAGCTCGCCCAGGATGGCCGGGATGCCGCCCGCCCGGTGGACGTCCTCCACGTGGTAGTTGCTGCTGGGCGCGACCTTGCACAGGCACGGGACGCGCCGGGACAGCTCGTCGATCTCCTTGAGGCCGAAGTTCACGCCCGCCTCGTGCGCCGCGGCCAGCAGGTGCAAGATCGTGTTGGTCGACCCGCCCATGGCCACGTCCAGCGCCATCGCGTTCTCGAACGCGTCCCGGTTGGCCACCGCGCGGGGCAGCACCGTCTCGTCGTCGTCTTCGTAGTAGCGGCGGGCAGCCTCGACGATGGCCACGCCGGCCCGCTCGAACAGCCCGCGCCGGGCCGAGTGCGTGGCCAGCGTGGTGCCGTTGCCGGGCAGCGCCAGGCCGATCGCCTCGGTCAGGCAGTTCATCGAGTTGGCGGTGAACATCCCCGAGCAGGAGCCGCAGGTCGGGCAGGCCGACTCCTCCATCTCGAACAGCTCGGCGTCGGACACCGACGGGTCGGCCGCGGCGATCATGGGGTCGATGAGGTCGAGCTTGTGGCCGCCCGCGCCGGTCACGGCCGCGCCCAGCGGCTTGCCCGCCTCCATCGGCCCGCCGGACACGAACACGGTCGGGATGTTCAGCCGCATGGCCGCGATCAGCATGCCGGGCGTGATCTTGTCGCAGTTGGAGATGCAGATCAGGGCGTCCGCGCAGTGCGCGTTGACCATGTACTCGACCGAGTCGGCGATCAGTTCCCGGCTCGGCAGCGAGTACAGCATGCCGCCGTGGCCCATGGCGATGCCGTCGTCCACCGCGATCGTGTTGAACTCGCGTGGCACTGCACCCGCGGCCTTGACCGCGGCCGACACGACCTGGCCCACCTCACGCAGGTGGACGTGGCCGGGGACGAACTCGGTGAAGCTGTTGGCCACCGCGACGATCGGCCGTCCGATGTCCTCCCGGGCGACGCCCGCCGCCCGGAGCAGAGCGCGGGCGCCCGCCATGTTTCTGCCGTGGGTGACAGTGCGAGACCGAAGCGGTGGCATGACCGGTTATCTCCGAAGTTCAGCTGAAGGCCCAGGGAAGGCCCGGGGGAAGTCCCTGTTCGCAGGTTTTCTTCAGCCTACCGGAGCGTGTTGATCGGCATTGTTGAGCGGCAGCACGCGAGCCGCCGCCGCGTAGATCTGCTCGACCTCGTCCTTACTGAGCTTGGGCCGGTCCCGCAGCAGCGCGTTGCGGCGCAGGTACTTGCGCAGCCGGTCGCCGTTGAACACGTCGACCTCGCGGATGGTGGCCACGTTCCACGGCACTCCCGGGCCGTAGACGGCCAGCACCGGCCGGACGTAGACGGTGTGCCCGAGCTCGGCGGTCAGCCGCTCGCTGGCCTGCGCAGCCTCCCAGCGCGCATGCTCCAGCCGGTCCTTCTTGCTGAACGGCCCGTGGTACAGCTGCCGCCCGTTGCGGGTCCGGATCGGCAGATTCTTGTCCCAGGCCTCGGAGTCGATGGCGTAGGCCCCGGTCGGCCCGACCACGAAGTGGTCGATCTGCTCCCGGCTGCCCGGGATGGGCCGTGAGTGCAGGGCCCGGTAGCCGGATCGCTCCATCCGGGCCAGTTGGCGCTGGGTACGCTTCTGCGCGCCACTCAGCCGGACACCGCCCGGGGGCATGGACGCGGTGGTCCGCGACCGGTAGATGACATCGGCGATGGCCGCGAGTACCGCTGCGGTCAGCCCGGCCCGCCAGGTGAAGATGAACGTGAAGACCAGCCCGGCCACGATCGCGATCAGCAGCCGCCGCCGCCAGATCCGCATCCTGGCGTCGGCCATCACGTCGCCGACCTTGATCCGATCGGCTTTGCGGTCGGTGCCGTCCCAGCTGTTACTGGCCGCGTAGGCGGGACCAGCCGAGGGGCGATGCCGCCGGGCCCGGTTAGACTCCCGCGCTTCGCGGCGCCTGCGGGGTCCCCGCTCCGGTGCCAGGCCGCCCGGGCCCTGGTCCGGCGGGCCCGAGTCGTCCGAGGATCCGGAGCCGCTGGGCAGCGCCAGCCGCCGGACGGGGATGTCCTGGTGCGGCGGCCGGCCTCCCGAGCTCCGCGGCTCGGTCCGCGGCGCCTCAGCCCGCGGTGGTTCGGTGTGCGGTGGTTCGGTGCGCGGCGCCTCAGTCTGCTGTGGCTCAGTGTGCTGGGGCCCAGCGTTCTGCGGCCTGCTCTGCTGCGACGTGCCCTCGGGTGATCGGGCCGGTCGCGGTGGCCGGCGCAGGCGCGGCACCTGGTGCAGCCGCCGGGGCTCCCAGATCTGCCGGTTGGCCTGAGCGCCCGCGCCGAGCGGGCCGAAGCTGGACAGCCCGGGCTGCCCAGCGGGGTCCGGAGCGGGGGCCGGGGCCGGGTCGGCCGGGGTGGCCTCATCCTGGCGGTCCTCGGTGCCGGGCCAGACGCTCCTGGCCGCGGACCGGAAGGCCGAGTTCAGCCGGGCCGCACTCAGTGCGCTCTCGTGCCCGTTCGGGGCGCTCTCGCGATAGCCGTCCGGGACGCCCTCGCGGGGGTCGGACGGTCCGTGCGCAGCGGATCCTCCCGCTGGGCCGGTCGGCTCGGGGAAGTCGGCGTCTGCGTCGGACGGTCCGGACGCGGGCGTGCTGGACGTGGGGTGCTCCGGGGCAGTATCGGCTGGGGTGCGGACCCCGTCGCGGGGGCCAGGCACGTCAGGGCGATCGGGTGCGTCCGGCTGGTCGCGCTGGTCGCGCGGGTCAGGCTGATCAGACGCCTCGTGGGCGCTGAGTCTGCCAGACGGACTAGGTGGGTCGGCGGTCGGCCCCGCGACGGCCGGGCCGGTGGGCGGCACGGCAGCGCCAGACGAATGTAGCGGGCGCGCGCCGTCGCGCCCCTGCGTGTTCGATGGGGCCGATGACCTTTGGCTTTTCTTAGTGGGCCAAGTCATCTGTTCCACATGCTCAGAGTAACTGAACAAAGGCGCAGCGCAAGTCGTCACGCGTTGAGTTAATTATGTCGCTCTGGGGAGTGTATCTGCCTCCCGATGGGGGATGAATAAGCTTTCGGCCAGGGCTCCGGTTTGCGCGGTCTACCATTTGGTCACATGCCGCAGATTCATGAGCTTACGATGATCGACCTGGCCACCGCCATCCGTAGCCGGCAACTTTCTCCGGTAGAAGTAACCAATCATTATCTGCGCCGGATTGAGGAGCTAAACGCCCAGGTCGGAGCGTTTTACACGGTGTCCGCGGAGCTGGCCGGAGAGCAGGCCCTGGCCGCCGAAAAGGCGGTTTCAGCCGCGCCTGAGGCCGCCGCTCTTCCACCGCTACTTGGCGTTCCGATACCAATCAAGGACCTGAACATGGTCGCCGGTGTGCGGCAGACGTTCGGTTCCGCTGTGTATGAGGACTATGTGGCGTCCGATGACGATTACGTCGTCGCCGCGATCCGCGCCGCTGGTGCCGTCATCACGGGCAAGACGGCCACCCCCGAATTCGGTCTTCCGTGTTACACCGAGACTCAGATCGGGCCGCCGGCGCGCACCCCGTGGGATCTGTCCCGGTCGGCCGGCGGCTCCAGCGGCGGCGCCGCGGCCGCGGTGGCCGCGCGGCTGGCGCCGGCCGCCCAGGGCAGCGACGGCGGCGGATCCATCCGCATTCCGTCCAGCGTGTGCGGGCTGTTCGGCCTCAAGCCGTCCCGCGGCCGGGTCTCGGGCGGCCCGATCGTGCCCGACCTGTTCGGCCTGGCCACGAACGGCCCGATCGCGCGGACCGTGGCCGACGCGGCCCTGCTGCTCGACGTGATGAGCGGCAACCAGGTCGGCGACCTGTACACGCAGCCGCCGCTGCCCGGCGGCGAGACGTTCCTCGGCTACGCGCGCCGGGAGCCCGGGAAGCTGCGGATCGGCCGCACCCTGGTGCCGCCGGTCGAAGGGGCCGAGGTGCACCCGGACTGCGTGGCCGCCTACGAGCGGGCCAGTGCGCTGCTGGCCGAGCTGGGCCACGAGGTGGAGGACGTGACGCTCCCGATCGGGCCGGACGTCGTGCCGTTCTTCGAGACGCTCTGGTACGCCCATGCCACGCTGGCCCCGATCGACCCGGCCCGGGAGGACCGGCTGCTGCCGTTCACGCGCTACATGCGCGAGCGGGGGCTGGCCGTCAACGCCGGCGAGCTGATCTTCGCCCAGGCCTACCTGCAGATCGTGTTGCGGCCCGCGCTGGCCGCGATGAACGCCTACGACGCGATCCTCACCCCGACCCTGGCCTCGCCGCCCGCTCCGGTCGGCTACTTCACCGAGGTGGACCCGGCCGAGAACTTCGAGCGGCAGAAGCGGTTCACCCCGTTCACCGCGGCCTACAACCTGTCCGGCCAGCCCGCGGTCAACCTGCCGCTGCACTGGAACTCCGGCGGCCTGCCGATCGGCGTCATGCTGGCCGGCCGCATCGGCGACGAAGCCACCCTGATCTCCCTGTCGGCCCAGCTCGAACAGGCCCACCCGTGGCAGGACCGGCGGCCGCCGCTGGGATAACGTCGGCGGATGCGAATTGTCCGGCGCCGGCGCGTCGGCCGTGCCGTCAACGTGGCCTTCGCGCTCGTGGTGTCCGGGCTGCTGCTGTGGGTCATGGCAGCCGGCGTCGGCACGATCCCGCCGCTCGGGGCGGTCCTGGACCCCGGGCGGGGCGCCTGGACCTCAGCCTCGGGCGCCGGGCTCCCCGGGGCGCAGACGCTGCACCTGACCGGCCTGCAGCACCCGGTCGCGGTGTCGTTCAGCGCCCAGGGCGTGCCGTCCATCCAGGCCGCCACCGACCACGACGCCTACCTGGCCCTGGGGTACGTGCAGGCCCGGTTCCGGCTGGCCGAGATGGACAGCGAGCGCCGCCTGGGCGAAGGCCGGCTAGCCCAGCTGGCCGGCCCCAGCCAACTGGGTTCGGACGAGTTCGAACTGCGGCTCGGGTTGCTGCGCACCGCCCAGCGGGAGTGGGCCGCCACCTCCCGGTCCAGCGCGGCTGGGCAGGCCCTGCTCAGCTTCGCCCAGGGGGTCAACGATGACATCGCCCAGGTCCGGACGGCCGGTAACTGGCCGGCCGAGTTCTCCCTGGCCCGGGTCTACCCGTCGGCCTGGACCCCGGTCGACTCGCTGGTCATCCAGGGCGTGCTGACCCAGGAGCTCGACTTCACCACCACCCCGCTGGACTACGCACTGCTGGAAAAGTCGCTCGGCGCGGCCAAGACCATGGCCTGGTTCCCGGTCAATCCGGCCAACCAGCAGAGCCCGTTCGACCCCGGGCCGTACCGCAATCTCGGCCTGACCAAGGTGGCACCGGATGCCGCCAGTTCGGTCCCGCCGGTAACGGCCGCCACGACCTCGTCCTCCTCGCCGCGCAGCGTCATTAATTCATCATCTTCATCGGCGGTCAGTGAAGCGGCGGGCCAGCTGCTGGCCCAGATCAGCCGGCTACCGGCCGGGCTCGTGCACCGCGAGCCGGACAGCAACGCCTGGGCGGCGAACGGGCCCGTGGTGGACGGGCACGGCGCCATCCTGGCCGGGGACCCGCACCTGCCGCAGACGCTGCCGTCCATCTGGTACCAGACCGCCATCTCCGCCCCAGGCCTGGACGTCAGCGGGGTCACCGTACCCGGGGTGCCCGGCGTCCTGATCGGGCACAACCAGCACATCGCCTGGTCGCTGACCGACACTCAGAACCAGGGCGCGCTGTTCTACGCCGAGCAGACCAGCCGGAGCCACCCGGGCCAGTACTACTGGCGGGGCGCCTGGCGGCCGATGTCGACCGTGCACTACACGATCCCGGTCCGCGGCGGCTCGACCAGATCGCTGACCGTGCACATCACCGTGCACGGGCCGATCATGACCCAGGCTGGCCAGACGATGGCCGTGGACTGGATGGGCAACGTGCCGTCCCCCGACCTCACCGCGCTGCTCGGCATCAACCAGGCTGGTAACTTCACCCAGTTCCGGACCGCGCTGGCCAGCTGGCACGCGCCCACCCAGAACTTCGTCTACGCCGACAACCACGGGAACATCGGCGAGATCTCGGCTGGCTACTACCCGCAGGTCGCGCACGGCGACCCGTGGCTGCCGCTGTCCGGCACCGGCGCTGACGACATCGACGGCATCATCCCCTACGCCGCGGTGCCGCAGGTGTACGACCCGCCCGGCCACGTGATCGCCACGGCCAACCAGCGGCCGGTCGGCTCGTCCTACCCGTACTACATCGGGACCAGCGGAAACTTCTTCGACAACAGCTACCGGGCCAACCAGCTCTACGCCAGCCTGCGGGGCCGGTCCAACCTGAAACCGGCCGCCTTCGCCGCCTTGCAGGGCAACGTGACCGACAACCTGGCCCAGTCGATCGTGCCCAAGCTGGTTGCGGCGCTGCGCCAGTCCCAGGGCCAGTCGGGTGCCCTGACCAAGAACGAGCAGTCGGCGGTGGACCAGCTGGCCAACTGGAACGAGGAGATGACGACCAGCTCGGCCGCGGCCTCGATCTGGTGGACGTTCTGGGGTGACTACCTATCGGCCACGTTCCAGCCGTGGTGGAAGTCGACCAAGGTCCCGATGAGCAAGGACCAGGCCGGCCTGGCCCTGTCGTCCTGGCCGACCAGCCTGACCGAGGACCTCGACGCCTGGACGACCGGTACCGGTTCGCCGCCGTCCCTGTCCGCGTTCACCCTCCCGTCCGGCGCGAATCGCCCGATGTCGCAGGTGATGCGGCAGGCGTTCGACACCGCCGTGTCCCACCTGACGTCGAAGCTGGGCGGGTCGCCGTCGACCTGGGCCTGGAGCAAGCTGCACACCCGGGAGTTCCCGTCGCTGACCGGAGCATCCGGGCTGGGGTACGGGCCGCGCGCCTCCAGCGGCGACGCCTGGACGGTGGACGCGGCCGAGGGAGGCCTCAATTCGAGCGTCGGCCCGTCCTGGCGGATGGTGATCGACTTCCCCGGCGCATCGGGTTCTGCTGGCTCTTCCGGTTCCGCTGGCGGCCAGGGGAGCGGCCCGGCGCTGGCCGAGGGCGTCTACCCCGGCGGCCAGAGCGAGAACCCGGCCTCACCCTGGTACAGCAACCTGATCGATTACTGGTGGGATGATCGCCTGCTGCCCATGCCCGCGCCCGGCGCCGCGGCGGGTCCGGTGCGCTGGACGCTCCGTCCTCCCAGCCCGGCCACGGCCATGGCGGTGACCCGTGGCTGACCTGCGGCGGCTCGGCAAACGCGGCAGCTACCGGCTCGGGGGCCAGCTGGGCGGCGGACGCGGGGGCCGCGGGGGCCGGGTCTCGTTCGGCTCGCCGCAATCCGGGATCAGTCCCTGGCGGTGGCTGGTCGTCGTGCTGGCCGGGGCCCTCGTCATCGCGGTCACGGCCGAACTCGGGCTGTGGTTCATTCCGTTCCTGGCCGGCCTGGCCGTGGGCCTCATCGCTCCTCGGCAAGGCTGGCGGCTGCGCCACACCCTCCCCGCCGTCCTGGGCATGACCCTGATCGGCTGGGGCGTACCGCTGTACTGGCTCGCGCTAGTCCAGGGCCAGCCGGCCGGCGCGACCGCGCGGGTCATCGCCGCCCTCGCGGGCCTGCCGCCGTACGCGTTCACCGGCGTACTGGTCACCCTGCTCGTGGCCCTCCTCCAGGCCGTGGCCGGCCTGTGGCTGGGCCGCGCGCTCACGCCACGTGCGCCAGCGCGCTAAAACGTACTCGCCACTGCAAGCACGCTCGTACCCGGTCGCCCCGCGTAGCCCCGGATCAACGTCGGTAGAAGTAGTTACTCGCAGGTCGCCCTGCCGACCTGTCGTCCATCAGTCGGCGCTCATTCCCGCGCTCCCTGCTAATTGGCCGTTCGGCTGTCGGTTGTCATTAGCCCCAGGCGTCGGCGCGCATGTCGCGGTCTCCTTTGGGTGGTGGTGGTGGGGTGGCTGGCGGGTTTAGCCCCAGGCGTCGGCGCGCATGTCGCGGTCTCCTTTGGGTGGTGGTGGTGGGGTGGCTGGCGGGTTTAGCCCCAGGCGTCGGCGCGCATGTCGCGGTCTCCTTTGGGTGGTGGTGGTGGGGTGGCTGGCGGGTTTAGCCCCAGGCGTCGGCGCGCATGTCGCGGTCTCCTTTGGGTGGTGGTGGTGGGGTGGCTGGCGGGTTTAGCCCCAGGCGTCGGCGCGCATGTCGCGGTCTCCTTTGGGTGGTGGTGGTGGGGTGGCTGGCGGGTTTAGCCCCAGGCGTCGGCGCGCATGTCGCGGTCTCCTTTGGGTGGTGGTGGTGGGGTGGCTGGCGGGTTTAGCCCCAGGCGTCGGCGCGCATGTCGCGTTTCCTCTCCTCTTTGAACGGACGGGATGGTTCTTCGGGTCAGCCCCAGGCGTCGGCGCGCATGTCGCGGTCTCCTTCGGTCGGTCGGATTGGTCGGATCGATCGGATTGAACGGATCAGCCCTAGGAATCGGCAGTCATCTATGTTTCTCTCAGTAATCGAGTGGGATCTATAGGTGACGAATCGGCCGCCGAACTGCAAAGCGTCCCTCCTCTTGTCGTCACCCTGCGTCAGAAGGTTCGACTGCTATCCGTATATGAAGAGTGACTAAATGTGCGGGTTGCCGGAAATAGTGCAGTACAGGATGATTTCATACGGTAGGCACTTTCGCGCAGATAGCGAGGTTGGGCACCGAAAGGCCGTGTCGACCTGTAGCCATAGCTTGACTATGGGTATTGTTGAAGCGACATTGCGGATCCGGTGTTAGTGCGTCCCGTAATGCTGCGCATCGTGAGGTGCGCAGACCGCCAGGGAGGTGCCGATGCAGCGTGCTCACCGCTGGTTGACGCGGTGGGCTAAAGACGTGGGCACGTGGGAATTCTGGACGCTGCCGCACTGGCTGGGCGCGGTGGTCGTGTCCGCCGTCATATGCGACCTCGTCGCCATCGCGGCGTCGGCGGTGACGGTTCACCTCCAGGTCCGCGACGTCACGCTGTTCGCGCTTCTGCTGGGCTGCATAGCGGTAACCGACGAGCTGACCCGGCACGTCGGCGAGAACAAGGGCCTGATCAAGGACGTCTACGGCGCCTGGGCGCTGCCCGCGGCGATCTTGCTGCCACCGATCTACATCCTGACCATGACGGTCATGCACTACAGCTTTCTTCAGTGGCGGGTCCGGAAGATCGCCGTCTTCAAGCGGGCCTACAGCGCGGCGGAGGTCGGGCTGTCGTTCGCCGCGGCGGGCTTGACGTTCCGCTGGATCTACCATTCGTTGATACCGGCGCAGCCGGGCGACGTGATCCACAGCCTGGTGTGGTGTGCCGCGCTGATCATGGCGGTGCTCGTGCACACCGTCATCAACAAGACGTTCATGATGCTCGCGCTGCGAGGATCAGATCCGCTGGTCGACATCCGCGGAACGTTCTTCGCGCGCGAGCCCCTCTACAACGACCTGGCCGAGTTGTGCATCGGCGCGCTGGTGGCCTACGCGGTAGCCACCAACATCTTCCTCGCGCCGCTCTCCCTGCCGCTGGTGGCCCTGCTGCAGCGGTCGCTGCGGCACGAACAGCTGCTCAAAGCGTCCCGCACCGACGCCAAGACCGGATTGCTGAACGCGCGGACGTGGGAGAGCGAAGCCGAGGCGGAGGTCGCCCGCGCGGTCCGGGCCCGCATGGCGCTGGCGGTCGCCGTCCTTGACATCGATTTCTTTAAACTGGTCAACGACACCTATGGGCACCTGTTCGGTGACGAAGTGCTCAAGGAGATCGCGCACTGCCTGCCCGGGGTGCTGCGGGAGTACGACTCGGCCGGGAGGTTCGGCGGCGAGGAGTTCGTGCTGCTGTTGCCGCACACCCGGGCCGTGGACGCGTTCCGCATTGCGGACCGGGTCCGCGATCACATCTCGGGGTTGTCGCTGATCACCCAGGACGGCCAGCACGTCGAGGTCACGGTGTCGGTCGGGGTGGCCGCGCTGGATGCGGGCTCGGCCCGCGAGCTGAGCGAACTGCTGGGCGCCGCGGACGCCGCGCTGTACCGGGCCAAGCGGGACGGCCGGAACCAGGTGCAGATGATCAGCACCACCCGGGGCCTGAGCGCCAGCGGCGCCCGCGCCGCGGCCAACGTCAACGCCTTCGGGGGAGCTTCGGCCGCGCCCAGCGTGTGGGACCTGGTGCCGCACCGGAGCCGGCCTCGGTCCAGCGACGCCGACGGGGTGACGGCCGGTGCCCTACCCCGCCGCTGAGCGCGGCGCCCCTGAGCCTGGCGGCCCTGAACCTGGCGCGGCTGAGCCCGGCGCGCCTCCGGGGCCGATCAGCGCGATCCTGCTCGACGCCGGCGGCGTGCTGCTGTTCCCCGCCCCGGAACTGCTGCTGCCTCCGCTGCATGCCGCCGGGCTGGAGCCCACCGTGGCCGAGCTTGAACGGGCTCACTACCGGGCCATGGCCGACTGCGACCGGCCGGGCCGGGAACCACCAGGCGGCCAGTGGTGGCGGGAGTACCTGCGCGACTTCGCCGCCGCCTGCGGTGTGCCCGCCGGCGCCGTCGACGCGGTGGCCGGCGACATCGTGGGGCTGACCGACGGGTTCGCCTGGACCCAGGTGGGACCGGGTGTCGCCGGGGCGCTGCGCGAGATCAACGCGCTCGGCCTGCCGGTCGGCATCGTGTCCAACTCGACCGGCCAGGTCGAGCAGGCCCTGGACCGCCTCGACGTCTGTTACGCCCCCGGCGGGGCCGCGCCCGCGAGCAACGCCGCCGGCGACGCCGGGGGAGAGGCCCAGGGCATCACCGTCGGGGTGGTCATCGACTCGGCCGTGGTTGGCGTGTCCAAGCCCGACCCGCAGATCTTCGCGCTGGCTCTGGCCGCGCTGGGGCTGTCCGCCGTGGACCGGAGCACGGTCGTGCACGTCGGGGACAGCCTGCGCTACGACGTGGCCGGCGCCCTGGCCGCGGGCGTCCGCCCGCTGCACCTGGACCCGCACGGCTTCTGCCCCGCTCCGGACGGCCACGAGCACATCCGCCGCCTATCCGACGTCGCCGCCCTGGCCGCACCCTGAGCCTGCTGCGCCCGGACGTGGCTGGCGAGATCCCAACCCGCGCTGGCCAGCGCCGCTCCCGCACCTACGGGGCCTCAGCGGCTAGGTGAGTTCGGTGAGAAGCTGCCGGACGCGGCGGGCGATTTCGTCGCGGATGGGGCGGACTTCTTCCAGGGGAAGGCCGGCGGGGTCGGGCAGGTCCCAGTCGAGGTAGCGCTGGCCCGGGTAGACGGGGCAGGTGTCGCCGCAGCCCATGGTGATGACGACGTCGGCGGCCTGGACCTGGCTGGTGGTCAGGGGCTTGGGGTATTCGCGGGAGATGTCGAGGCCAATTTCGGCCATGGCGGCGACCACGGCGGGGTTGAGCTGGCTGGCGGGCTGGGAGCCGGCCGAGGTGACGCGGACCTTTCCGGCGGCCTGGCGGTCGAGCAGGGCGGCGGCCATCTGGGAGCGGCCGGCGTTGTGGATACAGACGAACAGGACTTCCGGGGTACTGGTCATGAGACGGTGTCCTCCACGGGTGACGGTCCTGACGGCGGCGTGGACGGCCTCGGTGCCGGAGGGCCTCAGCAGCATGGGCCAGCCGAGACGGTCACCTCGGCTGGCTGGGCTTCAGCGGTCCCGCCGCAGCAGGCCGGGCCGTCCTGCTCGCCGTAGAAAGTCTGGCTATCTTCCAGCACGGTGTAGATCTCCCAGGACTCACCGTTGGGCGTGTTCTCCACCCAGAACTTGTCCTGCTTGGCGTAACAGCAGGTGGTGCCGTGCTCATCGACGGAGGCGAGGCCGGCGGCGGCCAGCCGGGCCTGCTCGGCGTCCACGATGGCGGTGTCAGCGACCTCGACGCCCAGGTGGTTGAGGCTGCCGCCCTGGCCGGGGTTCTCCAGCAGCACCAGCTTGAGCGGCGGCTCGCTGATCGCGAAGTTGGCGTAGCCGTCGCGGCGCTTGGCCGGCTCGGTGCCGAACAGCTTGGAGTAGAAAGCGACCGCCTCGTCGATGTCGTTGACGTTGAGGGCGAGCTGGACTCGGGACACGGGGACCTCCGGCTGGGACTTTGACGAGTGTCTATGTCTGCTCGCTGCCGACCTTGCCACGAGACATCAGGGCCTGTCAATATAGACGCATGTCTAAGTCTTTGACGGTGCTGGACCCGGCGGGCACCGTCGCATGCTGCGCGCCGCTGTCGGTCGAGCCGTTGTCAGCGGAGCAGGCCGAGCAGGTCGCGCCGCTGCTCAAGGCGCTGGCTGACCCGGTGCGGCTGCGGCTGATGTCGATCGTGGCGTCCCATCCCGGTGGCGAGGCGTGCGTCTGCGACCTGAACGACGCATTTGACCTGTCTCAGCCCACGATCAGCCACCACCTCAAGGTGCTGCATGACGTGGGCTTGCTGGACCGGGAAAAGCGCGGCGTCTGGGTCTACTACCGCGCTCGCACGCAAGCCCTGGCCAGCCTGGGCACGCTCATCGGCTGCCCGCCCGCCTAACCCGAGAGGTGCTGATCGCCGTGACCAGGGCAGATGAACTGGATGAGGTGCGTGAGCGGGTCCGGGCCCGGTACGCCAGCGCCGCTGCTGCGGTCACGGACGGCGGCGTCGCCACCTGCGGTGACACCTGCAAAGCGCCCGGCGAGATCGTGACCGGTGCTGAGCTGTACACCGACGCCGAGCAAGGCCAGGTGCCCGGCGACGCGATAGCGGCCAGCCTGGGCTGCGGCAACCCGCTCGCCGTCGCTGACCTTGGCGAGGGAGAAACCGTCCTGGACCTGGGCTCGGGCGGCGGCATCGACGTGCTGCTGTCCGCGCGGCGTGTCGGCCCAGCCGGGAAGGCCTACGGCCTGGACATGACCGGCGAAATGCTTGACCTGGCCCGGGCGAACGCGGCCGAGGCGGGCGCGGTCAACGTGGAGTTCCTCCACGGGCACATCGAGGCCATCCCGCTACCCGACGCGTCGGTCGATGTGATCATCTCCAACTGCGTCATCAACCTGTCCGGGGACAAGCAGGCGGTGCTGGCCGAGAGCTTCCGCGTGATGCGGCCCGGCGGCCGGTTCGGCGTCAGCGACCTCATCGCCGAAGACCACCTCACCCCAGCCGAACGCCTCGCCCGAGGACACCAGGTCGGTGCCATCGCCGGGGCACTGTCCTTCACCGAATACCGGGACGGGATGTCGCGAGCAGGATTCACCGCTGTGCATATCAAGCCCACCCATCAGGTGGCCGACGGCCTGCACTCCGCCATCATCCAGGCCGTCAAGCCTCGATCAACGGCGGCCGTCCAAGAGCCGACGCACAGACGGCCGACATAAACCCGATGACGGCGGTGGTCATCCCCGCGACAATGGCCGGTGTGGAGGAGGTCGAGGTCGTCGTCGCCCACAACGAGCGCGCGACCCTGCGCGTCGGCGATGTGTTCCTGAAGATCGACGCTGATCAGACGCGCACCGACGTCGAGGTCGAGGCGATGGCGCTGGCGCCGATCCCGACTCCGGAGGTCCTGTGGCGGAAGCCGCCCGTGCTCGCGCTCGCCGCCGTCGGCGGGACGGCCCTCGGCCGCCTCGGCCAGCCGTCGACCGCGTCGCCGGCGGCGTGGGCCGCGGCGGGAGCCGCCGCCCGGAGGCTGCACGACGCGCCGCTGCCGCCATGGCCCGGCCGGAGCCTCGACGAGATCGCATCGGAGCTCGATGGCGAATGCGAGTGGCTCGCCGCGTTCGACGTCCTGCCCGCCGACCTGGTCACGCGCAACCGCCGGATTGCCGAGGCTGCGCTCCGGCCGTGGACACCGGTGTTCACGCACGGCGACCTGCAGATCACCCACGTGTTCGTCGACGGTGACGAGATCACCGGCGTGATCGACTGGTCCGAGGCGGGCCAGGGCGATGCTCTGCACGACCTCGCCATCCTGACCCTGGGACACGAGGAGCACCTTGGCGACGTCGTGGCCGGCTACGGCACCGACGTCGACCTCGACGTGATCCGCGCGTGGTGGTCGCTGCGCAGCCTGCAGGCGGCCCGCTGGCTGATCGAGCACGGCTTCGACCCATCCTCGCCCGGCTGCGAGTTCGACGTGCTGAGATCCCAGCTGTGAGGCGGCACCAGCCCGGGGCCACCGCCCAGCGCAGGCGGTAGCCCCGGGCCAGGGCTCAGCCGGCCAGGGCGTCCCGTTCCCGGCAGCGCAGCGCGCGGGCCACGTCGTCGCGACCTTCCACCAGCAGCCGCCGCAGCGCCGCGGCCGGCTGGTTCTTGGCGATGTAGGTGTCGGTGATCCTGATCGTCTCGGCGTCCGTGGGGCACACGCTGTAGCCGATCAGGACGAACCGCTTGGCCATGTCCGAGCTCCAGTTGACCCAGACGTCGGCCAGCGCGCTGAAGAACGGGTCACGGAACGGGGCGGTCAGCGCATCCTGGTCCGGGTTGGCGAACCCGCTCAGGGTGGCGCGGAACACCGCGTTGGGCAGCCGCCCGGCCACGATCTCGTCCCAGGTCCGCTGCTTGCTGGCCGGGTCCGGCAGGGCGGCCCGGGCCGCCGCGGCGTGACGCTCGCCGGCGTCGGTGGCGTCCCGGGCCAGCTCGGCGTCGATCTCGGCCGTCCCGGCCCGGCCCCGGCTGACCAGGCGGTGCAGCAGCGTCCAGCGCAGGTCGGTGTCGATGGTCAGGCCGTCGAGCGTGGTCGTCCCGTCGAGCAGGCTGGCCAGCAGGTTCAGGTGCCCGTCCGAGCTGGCCACGCCGGCCAGGGCCTGGGTGTAGGCCAGCTGGGCGTCGCTGCCGGGTGCCGCGGCGGTCAGCAGCTCGTGCAGGGCGTCGCCCATGTAGGCCAGGCCCTCGTCCCGCCAGGACGGGTCGGCGAACCGCCGGACGGCCTGGGACGCCTGGCGCAGCAGCGTCTGGGTCACGCTGATGTCGGCCACCGAGGCGACACCCAGCATGACCAGCCGCACGTAGTCCCGGGCCGCCATCTCCGCGTCACGGCACATGTCCCACGCGGCCGACCAGGCCAGCGCGGCGGCCAGCGAGTCGCGGAACTCCCCGATCGACTGGACCAGGGTGCCGAGCGAGTGGTCGTCCAGCCGGATCTTGGCGTAGGTCAGGTCGTCGTCGTTGAGCAGCACCAGGTCGGGCCGGTGCTCGCCCGCCAGCTCGGCGATCTCGGTCCGCTCGCCGCTGATGTCGGTCTCCACCCGGTGTCGGCGGACCAGTCCGTCCTCGCCCCGGTCGTACAGGCCGATCGCGATCCGGTGCGAGCGCAGCACCGGGTACTCCGGCACCGCCTCCTGGAGCACCGCGAACGAGGTGAACCGGCCTTGGGAGTCCAGCTCGTAGTCCGGTCGCAGCGTGTTCACCCCGGCCGTCTGCAGCCACTCGCGGGACCAGCCGGTCAGCTGCCGGCCGGACGTCTCCTCCAGCGCCAGCAGCAGGTCGGCCAGGGTCGCGTTGCCCCAGGCGTTCTCGTCGAAGTACCGCCGGACCCCGGCCAGGAAGTTGTCCCGGCCCACGTACGCGACCAGCTGCTTGAGCACCGACGCGCCCTTGGCGTAGGTGATTCCGTCGAAGTTGACCTCGACGGCCTCGATGTCACCGATGTCAGCCGCGATCGGGTGCGTGGACGGCAGCTGGTCCTGCCGGTAGGCCCAGGCCTTGTAGAGCTGGGCGAACGTGGTCCAGGCCGACGGCCAGCGGGTCGCCTCGGCCTCGGCCAGCGTGCCCGCCCAGGTCGCGAACGACTCGTTCAGCCACAGGTCGTCCCACCAGCGCATGGTGACCAGGTCGCCGAACCACATGTGCGCCATCTCGT
This sequence comes from uncultured Actinomycetes bacterium, assembly GCA_963833835.1. GTDB lineage: Bacteria > Actinomycetota > Actinomycetes > Streptosporangiales > Streptosporangiaceae > Bog-532. The sequence continues at coordinate 100,545 of CAWHZI010000014.1, read as the reverse complement.
GCAGGATCGTCTCGGCCCGGGCCTCGCGGGCGAAGTCGGTCACCCGCGACCGGAAGATGTAGTCCTCCAGGAACGTCACGCAGCCCGCGTTCTCCATCGCGCCTTCCTTGAACTCGGGCACGAAGAGCTGGTCGTACTTGCCGAACGCGTACCGTACGCCGAAGGCCTGGTGGTAGAAGTCGAAGCCCTGCTTGGTGACCTGGAAGATCTCGTCGGCGTCGAGGTACTGGGCCAGCGACTGGCGGCAGTAGATGCCGAGCGGGATGCCGTCGTGGGAGTCCCGCACCACGTGGTAGGGGCCGGCCGCGATCGCGGTGATGTAGTTCGACATGACCGGCGTGGGCGGGAAGTGCCAGCGCTTGGCCGAGTCGCCGGCCGCTTCCTCGGAGTCCGGGGCCATGTTCGACACGACCTGCCAGTCCGCGGGCGCGGTCACGGTCAGCTCGTAGGTCGCCTTCAGGTCGGGCTGGTCGAAGCAGGCGTAGATCCGGTGCGCGTCGAACGTCTCCAGGTCGGAGTACAGGTAGACGCCGCCGTCGGTCGGGTCGGTGAAGCGGTGCAGGCCCTCACCGCTGCGCGAGTAGGCGCATTCCGCGACCACCCGCAGCTCGTTGTCGGCGGCCAGGTTGGTCAGCGTGATCCGGTCACCGTCGAAGGCGTCCAGCGGGAGCGGCGACCCGTTGAGCGTGATCTCCAGCACCTTGGGTGCGGTCAGGTTGATGAACGTCTCCGACCCGGCGCCAGCGCACTGGAAGCGGACCACCGTGACCGACGGGAACGTGCTATCACTGCCGATCAGGTCGAGGTCGACCTGATACGACGACACTGTGACGACCGTGGCCCGGGCTCGGGCCTCGTCCTGCGTGAGATTGTCTGGCACCTGCTGATCTCCTTCGTCGTGCGCCGCCCGCGCCTTGCCATCCTGCCACGCTGTTCCCGGCCTATTCATGTCCGGTCACGGAAGTCGCGGAAGTCGTATGAGTCGCGGAATGAGCCGCGCCGGCCTCCGGTTGTCGCAGACGCAACCAGGTTCTGTTCTATAGCCCACTACGACTGGCCCAGTACAAGGAGCGCGCATGCCCGAGCAGGAGAACACCGTCGTTGACTTCTGGTTCGACCCGATCTGCCCGTGGGCCTGGATCGCCTCGCGGTGGATCGGTGAGGTAGAGAAGGTCCGCCCGGTCACGCCGCACTGGCACGTGATGAGCCTGTCCGTGCTGAACAGCGGCAAGGACGACATCTCCGACCAGTACAAGCAGCTGCTGGCCACCGGCTGGGGTCCGGTCCGCATCTGCATCGCGGCTCAGCAGCAGTACGGCCCCGAGGTCCTGGGCAAGCTGTACACCGCGCTGGGGACCAAGTTCCACCACGAGAAGGCCCCGCGCGAGCGCGCCACCTACGAGGCCGCGCTGAAGGAGGCCGGCCTGCCCACCAGCCTGGCCGACGCGGCCGAGTCCACCGAGTACGACGAGGCCCTCAAGGCCAGCCACAAGGACGGCATGGACCGGGTCGGCTACGAGGTTGGCACCCCGGTCATCTCGGTCAAGGGCACGTCCATCTTCGGCCCCGTGGTGTCCCCGATCCCGCGTGGTGACGCTGCCGCCAAGCTCTGGGACGGCGTGCTGGCCATCGCGGAGACGGACGGCTTCTTCGAGCTCAAGCGCAGCCGCACCCGGGACCCCATTTTCGATTAACAAACTCGCCCCGCCCCGGGCCGTCAGGCCCGGGCGGGCCCCGGGCGGTGTGACCCCCGGGCCTACACTCTCCCGGGTGCAGGTATTTCTGGGATCTGATCACGCCGGATTCGAGCTCAAAGGTCGCCTGGTGGAGTGGCTGTCCGAGCACGGGCACCAGCCGGAAGACTGCGGGCCGTCCACGTACGTCGACGACGATGACTATCCCGTGTACGTCATGCGCGCGGCCATCAACGTCATCGCGCACCCGGGCAGCCTGGGCATTGTGATCGGCGGGTCGGGCAACGGCGAGCAGATCGCGGCCAACAAGGTCCCCGGGATCCGCGCCGCGCTGGCCTGGACCACCGAGACCGCCCAGCTGGCCCGGCTGCACAACGACGCCAACGTGCTCAGCCTCGGGGCCCGGATGTACAGCATCGACGACGCGGTCTCGTTCGCCCAGACCTTCGTGGAGACCGAGTTCTCCGGGGCGGCGCGGCACGCCCGCCGGCTGGCCGAGGTCGCCGCGTATGAGAAGTCGGGCGAGCTGCCGCCGATCCCATCCAGCTGACGCCGCTCGCCTAGCTAACGGCGCTTACGCCGGCGGCCGGCTGAGTTCTTCGGCGTAGCGGATCGGTCGCTGCTCTCGGTGCGACCCTCACCACGGCTCTCGGGCCGCTCGGGCCGGTCCGCGCTGTCGGGTCGGCCGGCCCGGCCCCGGGCGCTCCCGGCGGCGTTCCCCGCGGCTCCCGGCCCGCTGGCTCCGGGCCCGCTGGCCCCTGCCCCGTCGGCCCGGCGAGCGGCTTCCTCGTCGTCGGCCCGCGGCCGCGATACGTCCCGCGCCCGCATCGCCGCGCTCAGCGTCACCTTCATGCCCGCCATCATGCCCGCCCGTCCGCTCGTTGACTCCGGCCAGTCCAGCTCAGAAGACCAGTGCAGCTCAGAAGATCACCGGGCACCAGGGTGCGGGGTCCCAGGACATGGCGGCGGACAGCTGGCCAAGGGCCCCGGACCGCAGCTGGCGGACCCGGCCCGCGGCGGCCAGCGCTCCGAGCCGGGTGCCGCCCAGGTAGGCCGCCCCCAGCTCGGCGATGCCGAGCTCGATGTCCGCGCCGGCGTCCACCGGGTCGCAGCTGGCCCGGCCGGACTCGTCGGCCCGCAGCCGCCAGCGGCCGGTGTTCTCCTCGAACATGTCGTCCCGCACGTCCAGCACCACGTCGACCGGGCTGGCGTACCGGCGCTGGGTCATTGCGGCCGGCAGGTCCGTGATCCGGGCCCACAGCGCGTCGCTGAGCACCGTGCGCAGCCGCCGCGGGTCGGCCAGCTGGAACTGCACCGGGTCATCGACCGGGCGTACCCGGGCGTGGATCTCGGCCGTCAGGTCGCGGCTGAGCAGGTCGCCCCACAGCGCCGCGCTGGCCGCGGGGTCGGTCGCGACCAGCTCCCGGACGTTGATCGTCCCGGTGGGCAGGAACGAGTCGTCGTCCCAGTCGCCACGGCCGGAGTAGAGGGAGTACCCGCGGGGACCCGCGTCGTCCTCGGCCAGCACGCAGCGCAGCGGGGAGGCGCCCTTCCGCTCGGACTCCGGATCCCACAGGTACCGGTCCCACCACAGCTCGTCGCGCCGGAAGAAGCCCGGGCGGGTCTCGAACGCGTCCTCGTGGACCTTGGCCAGCTCGGCCCGGGCCTGCCCCGGCTCGGTGATCCGCAGCCGCAGCTCCGGGTCGGAGGGTGCGTCCGCGGCCAGGCCGCCCTCACCCCGGCGGATCGTGTAGGCCAGGTTCCAGGACGCCTGACCGTATCCGTACCGCCCGTACAGCACCGACTCGGCCGCCCACAGCACGGCGAGAGCTTCGCCGCGGTCCCGGATGTCAGCCAGTTGCCGGCGCATGAGCGAGCGCAGGATGCCCCGCCGCCGGTAAGTGGGCAGCACCGAGACCCAGCTGACCCCGGCCGCGGGCACGTCCGCGCCCGGGATCCGCAGCCGGAACGAGAACGCGGCCGTGCCACCGACCTGCCTGCCGCCGTCGAACGCGACCAGGCTGCGGTCGAACTCGAAGCGGGCCATGATGTGGCCGCGTTCCTCGGCCGAGATGGGTCCGCCGTGGAAGGCGAGCTGGTCCGTCAGGTGGAAGGCGTCGAATTCAGCGGGGGTGATGGGGCGGATCGGGTAGGGCTCCGTCATGTCTGTCTTGCTACACCGCGGGCCCGGAAAAGGCCACTCTTTTAGGTCCCCCGCCTGGTTCCCGGCCGCAGCGATGGCCCAGCGAACCGCTTCCGGCGGTCCAGCGAACCGCTTGCTGACGGGGCGTGCCGGCCGGTAAACCGGGAGCGATTGCGGATACAGTGCCGCCATTATGGTTTCCCGGCCGGACCATCCTCCGCCGCGCGCCGGGCACGGATTGCGTGCCCGCGTGCAGCAGCTGCGTGACGCTGCGAGCAGGCAGTTCATCACGCGGAACCGGCGGCTGGCGTTCGGGCTCTCGCTGGCCGTGGTGGCCATCGGCGTGGCGGCGGCGCACCTGTCGGAGTGGTGGTTCTCGCCCGGCGTGATGATCCTGCCCATTCTGGCGGGCGGCCTGCTGTTGTGGGTCCGGGCGCTGCGGGTCCTGTTCGTCCTCTGCGCGGCCACGCTCGTGTACGACATCGTTGGCCACAAGGCGGGACCGGGCATCGTGGCCACGATCGTGATCACCGCCATCTTCGCCGACGTGCTGGCCCGGACCCGGGCCAAGCTCGGGCTGCAGGGCCTGCGCGGCAACCAGATGCTGATCGAGCTGCGGGACCGGATCCGGGATCAGGGCAAGCTTCCCGTGCTGGGGGAGGGCTGGGGTTCGGATGTCGTGCTCCGGCCCGCCGGCGGTGCGTCGTTCGGTGGCGACTTTGTGGTGTCCTACTCCGACGGCAAGACGCTCGAGGTGGCCCTGGTCGACGTATCCGGCAAGGGCATCGACGCCGGCACCCGGGCCCTGCTGCTGTCCGGGGCGTTCGGCGGCCTGCTCGGCTCGGTGCCGAGCACTGACTTCCTGGCCGCGGCCAACGCCTACATGCGCCGTGGCCGATGGAACGAGGGCTTCGTCACCGCGGTGCACCTGTCACTGGACCTGACCTCGGGGGAGTACGTGACCTCCTCCGCCGGGCACCTGCCCGCCGTCCACTACGACGCGGCCAGCGGCCGCTGGCGGGTGACCCAGGCCCGCGGGATCGTGCTCGGCGTGGTGGAAGATATCCAGGCCGTGCCGACCAGCAGCGAAGACGGCGTGCTGCGCCGGGGCGACGCGATCATCCTGTACACCGACGGGCTGGTCGAAGCCCCGGGCCGCGATATCGACGACGGCATCGACAAGCTCCTCGGTGAGGCCGAACGGCTGGTCCAGACCGGCTTCCGTACCGGCGCCGGTGACCTGGTGACCGCCTTGCAGCGGGACGTCGGCAGCGCCGACGACTGTGCCCTCGTGCTCATCTGGCGGGCGTGACGCACCAAGCTCCTGAACATGACGCATGTGTCATGTTGAATGGCGCCGTGCTGGCGAAATGCCATCGCGGCATAGCGCATAGTGACGGTAATGCTCGGAATATCCGGCAGTTTTTCGTCGCTATCAGAAGTTATGCGGAAGTGTGGCTACGCTCGTTGCCGGCGGTCGTAGCACGCAAGATATCGCCGGGTGGCAAAAACCGCGACAGCCGAGCATCGAATTTGTATCAACTGTGTATCGCGATCATGTCCCCGCTGTGACGATGTCGCGGAAGATGCTGCTCAGCGTGGCCTGCGCCGACACCCATGGTCTTATCACCCGGTTGACCGCTCGATCAAATTTATTACCCGAGACGATTGCGAAACGGTCTCGCCCCGGTGAAACATGGTGACCGGGAGCTGGGCCGCGCGGCCGGGAAACAACCCGCTCAACCCGCGTAAACGCCACTTCGATCTGGTCAATCCTTGACGCAGGCGTCAGGTGACGTGGGTGTCATTGTTTGCATTAAATAGTGGCCGGCCCCGAAGATATCCCCATGGCTGGCAACATGCGCGGTACTGAGCCTGCGCCGACGCATGCCCCGGCCCCGGGGGCCGCTGAGGCCACGCCCCCGGCCGCCCGGACGGCGGAAGCCGTCGAGGTCTCCGCGGCGGCCCAGGCGTCGGCCGAGAACTTCCCGGTCGCCCTGCGCATCCTGCCCGCCCGCTACCGGCGGCACCTGATGGCGCTGTACGGGTTCGCCCGGCTGACCGATGACATCGGGGACGAAGCCTCGCCGGAGGAGCGGCTGCGGCTGCTGGACGAGCTCGACGCCGACGTCACGCGCATCTACGACGGGACCACGCCACAGCTCGCGGCGATGCGGGAGCTGGCCACCACGGTGGCGCAGTGCGACGTCCCGGCCCAGCCGCTGCGCGACCTGATCCAGGCCAACCGGCAGGACCAGCTGGTCACCCGGTATGAGACGTTCGAGGACCTGGTGGGCTACTGCCGGCTGTCGGCCAACCCGATCGGGTGTGTGGTGCTGCACATATTCGGTGCGGCCTCCCCAGCCCGGGAGCGGCTGTCCGATAGCATCTGCACTGCTCTTCAGCTGGCTGAGCACTGGCAGGACGTCGCCGAAGACTTCGGCAAGGGCCGGATCTACCTGCCGCAGGATGATCTGCGGAAGTTCGGGGTGACCGAGCCGGACCTCGCTACACCGGTGACGGGTCCGCGGGTCCGTGCGCTGCTGGCCTATGAGGTGGCGCGGGCATCCGCGCTCCTCGACGAAGGCGCGCCGCTGGTCGGCACGCTGCGCGGCGCGGCGCGGCTGGCTGTCGCGGGCTACCTGGCCGGAGGCCGGGCCGCACTGACCGCGATCACGGCGTCCGGTTACGACGTGCTGGCGGTCACCCCGCACCCGGACAAGCGGGTGACGGCCCGGCTGGCCATTCAGGCTTTTCTGCGAGGGAGGTGAGGGACGTGGACGTGGCCGAGGCCTATCAGGCCTGTGAGGAGATCACCTGGTCGCAGGCGAGGAACTTCGCCTATGGCATCCGGCTGCTGCCCGCCGGCAAACGGCAGTCCCTGGCCGCGCTGTACGCGTTCGCCCGCCGGATCGACGACATCGGCGACGGCGAGATGGCCGCCCCGGACAAGCTCGTCGCCCTCGAGCAGGCCCGGTCCGAGGTGCTGAGCCTGGCTGATCCGGACGCACCGGCCCCGTCGGCCGACGACCCCGTGCTGGTGGCCCTGGCCGACACCAGCCGCCGTTTCCCGGTGCCGCTGGCCGCGTTCGGCGAGCTGATCGACGGCTGCGTGGCCGACACCAAGGGCGCCACGTACACCAGCTTTGATGACCTGCGGTACTACTGCCGCTGCGTGGCAGGCTCGGTCGGGCGGCTGTCGCTGGGCGTGTTCGGCTCGGACGACCTGCAGGCCGCGGTGCCACTGGCCGACTCGCTCGGGGTGGCCCTGCAGCTCACGAACATCCTGCGGGATATCCGCGAGGACTACCAGAACGGCCGGGTGTACCTGCCCGCCGAGGACCTGGACCGGTTCGGGGTGACGCTGAAGCCCTCCGGTGAACCCGACCCCACCGCCGAGCCGGCCCCGGACGCCGTGGCCGAGGCCCGGTTCGTCACGCTGATCGAGTTCGAGGCGGCCCGCGCTCGCGACTGGTACGCGACCGGCCTGCAGTTGCTGCCCATGCTGGACGCGCGCAGCGCAGCCTGCACCGGGGCGATGGCCGGCATCTACCGCAAGCTGCTGGATCGCATCATCGCCGAGCCCGCCGCGGTGCTGCACGGCCGGCTGTCGCTGTCCCCCCGAGAGAAAGCGATGGTCGCGGTGCGCTCGCTGGCCCGTCCGCTGCTGCCCGGAAAGAAGCGCCCGTGAGCGCGCCGGCGGCCGGCACTCAGCGCCGCGTCGTAGTGATCGGCGGCGGCCTGGCTGGCATCACCGCCGCGATCGCGCTGTCCGAGGCCGGGGCGGCTGTCACCCTGCTGGAGGCCCGGCCGCGGCTGGGCGGCGCCACCACCTCGTTCAACCGCGGTGCGCTGGTCGTCGACACCGGCCAGCACGTCTTTCTCCGTTGCTGCACCGCCTATCAGGGCCTGCTGGCCCGGCTGGGCATGTCCGGCTCCGTGCGCATCCAGGACCGGTTCGACGTCACCGTGCTGGCCCCGGACGGCAGCGCCCGGCTGCGCCGCAGCCGGCTGCCCGGGCCGCTGCACCTGGGCGCCGCGCTGGCCCGGTACCCGAAGCTGTCCCTGGCCGAGCGGGCCCGGGTGGGCCAGGCCGCGCTGGCCATGCGGTTCCTCAACGCCGGCGATCCCGCCCTGGACAACCAGCGGTTCGGCGACTGGCTGGCCGCGCACGGCCAGGATGAGCGCACCCGGCGGGTCCTGTGGGACCTGTTCACGGTGGCCTCGCTGAACGTCCCCGGCGACGACGCCTCGCTGGCCCTGGCCGCGACCGTGATCAAGACCGGATTGCTGGGCAAGAACGACGCGGCCGACATCGGCATCCCGCTGGCCCCGCTGGGCGAGCTGCACGGCACGGCGGGCCTGGCCCTGCTGAAGCGGCTGGGCGCCGAGGTCCGGCTGGGGGTCAAGGCGGCCGGCGTCGAGCTGGCCCCGCCCAGTGAGTCCAGCGCGGACGGCGAGGACGGCGCGGACGGCGCGCGGTACCTGATCCGGCTGGCCCGTGGCGAGGAAGACGCCGGCGGCGGGGACGGCGCGGAAGCGATCCCGGCCGACCGGGGCGTGCTGCGCGCGGACGGCGTGGTGATCGCGGTGCCGCCGTACGTGGCGGCCCGGCTGGTGCCAGACACCGCCGGGGCGGGCGCCGCGACCTGGTCGGAGCTGGGCACCTCGCCGATCATCAACGTGCACGTGATCTACGACCGCCAGGTCATGGACCTGCCGTTCGCGGCGGCGGTGGACTCCCCGGTTCAGTGGGTGTTCGACCGGACCGCGATCTCGGGCTTCGGCCAGAGCAACCGGGGGCAGTACCTGGCGATCTCGCTGTCGGCGGCGGAGCCCTACGTGGATGTGCCCGCCGCCCGGCTGCGGGAGACGTTCGTGCCGGCGCTGGCCGGACTGCTGCCCGCCGCTCAGGAGGCGCGGGTCAGTGAATTCTTTGTGACCAGGGAGCGGCGGGCGACGTTCCGCCAGGAACCCGGGTGCGGGCGGCTGCGGCCGCGGGCGGCCACCGCGCTACCGGGCCTGACGCTCGCCGGGGCATGGACCGATACCGGATGGCCAGACACGATGGAGGGTGCGGTGCGCAGCGGACTGAACGCGGCGGTCGAGCTCAGACGGGGCCTCGGTGCCCTGGACAGCGCGGAGCGCCCGGCGGCCGGATGGCCGGCCGGGGCGACGCAGGGAGCGCCCCAGGGGGCAGCCCAGGGAGGGGCACTGTGACCGCCGTAATGCCGGCTGGCGTGGGGCTGGCCCGGGACATCGTCGGCCCGGCCATGGCCACGGCCGTGGCCCGGCTCTCGCCGGAAGTGCGCCGGGTCAGCGCCTACCACCTTGGCATGACCGACGCGGAGGGCAACCCGCGCAACGACGGCGCAGGCAAGGCCCTGCGCCCGGCGCTGACGCTGCTGTCCGCACGGGCCGCGGGCGTGCCGTCCGAGAAGGGCGTGACCGCCGCGGTAGCGGTGGAGCTGGTGCACAACTTCTCGCTGCTGCACGACGACATCATGGACGGCGACACCGAGCGCCGGCACCGGCCCACGGCGTGGACCGTGTTCGGTGTCGGTCCGGCCATCCTGGCCGGTGACGCGCTGCTCGCCCTGGCCCAGGACCTGCTGCTGGAGGACAACGGGCCGCACGGCGTGTGGGCCGCCCGCTGCCTGTCGGTCGCGGTGCAGCGGCTGATCGCCGGGCAGGGCGCCGACCTGGCCTTCGAGAAGCGGGACGACGTCGGCCTGACCGAGTGTCTGGAGATGGCCGGGGACAAGACGGCCGCGCTGATGTCCTGCGCCTGCAGCATCGGTGCCATCCACGCCGGGGCGGCACCCTCGCTGGCCATGGGCCTGGCGGGCTTCGGCGCGCACATCGGCCAGTCGTTCCAGCTCACCGACGACCTGCTCGGCATCTGGGGCGCGCCGGAGGTCACCGGCAAGCCGGTCCAGTCCGACCTGCGGGCGCGGAAGAAGTCGCTGCCGGTGGTGGCCGCGCTGAACAGCGGCACGCCGGAGAGCGCCGAGCTGGCCGGGCTGCTGGCCCGGCCGGAACCGCTCAGCGAGGAAGACCTCAGCCACGCGGCCGCGCTGATCGAGGCCGCAGGCGGCCGTCAGTGGGCCGAGGACGAGGCGGACTCCCAGCTCGCCTCGGCCAGCAAGTGCCTGGCCGAGGCGCAGATTCCGGAGGACGTCCGGGCCGAGTTCATGGCGATCGCGGAGTTCATCACCGCCCGGCAGTGGTAGCAGCCGGCCGGTCAACGAGCACGGGGCAGGCCAAACAGTTGGTCAGTGAAGGGAGCGCAGCGGGATGACGGTCACGCACGCACGCACGCAGGCGCCAGACGGCGGCTCAGTGGGTGATGCGGCCCATCACGCTTTGGTGCGCGCCCGCGATTACCTGCTGGGCCTGCAGCACGAGCAGGGCTGGTGGCAGGGCGAGCTCGAGACCAACGTCACGATGGACGCCGAGGACCTGCTGATGCGGCACTTCCTCGGTGTCTCCGACGCGGAGCACACGGCCGCCGAGGCACGCTGGATCCGCTCCCAGCAGCGGGCCGACGGCACCTGGGCCACGTTCTACGGTGGCCCGGGTGACCTGTCCACCACGATCGAGGCCTACGTGGCGCTGCGGCTGGCCGGCGACGAGCCGGACGAGCCGCACATGCGCCAGGCGGCCAAGTTCGTCTTCGCCGAGGGCGGCCTGGAGGCCAGCCGGGTGTTCACCCGGATCTGGCTGGCCATGTTCGGCGAGTGGTCCTGGGACGACCTGCCGGTCATCCCGCCCGAGCTGATCTACCTGCCGGCCTGGTTCCCGCTCAACATCTACGACTGGGGCTGCTGGGCCCGGCAGACCATCGTCGGGCTGGCCGTGGTCACCTCCCAGCGCCCATGCCGGCCGCTGCCGTTCAGCCTGGACGAGCTGCGGACCGGCGTCGAGCCCGAACAGCGAGCCCGTGATCCCTGGTCGATGGTGTTCGACCGGCTGGACCAGGCGATGCACGTGTACGAGCGCCGCGGCCTGGGCAGCCGGCTGGGCCGCCCGGCCCGGGCGGTGCGGCGGGCCGCGCTGCGCCGCTGCTCGGACTGGATCATCGCCCGCCAGGAGGCGGACGGCTGCTGGGGCGGCATCCAGCCGCCCTGGGTGTACTCGCTGATCGGGCTGCACCTGCTCGGTTACCGGCTGAACCACCCGATCATCACCAGGGGCCTGGCCGGCCTGGACCGGTTCACGGTCAAGGAAGAGACCCCGGACGGCATGGTGCACCGGCTGGAGGCGTGCCAGTCGCCGGTCTGGGACACCGTGCTGGTCATGGTGGGCCTGGCCGACGCGGGGCTGCCCGCCGATCACCCGGCCATGGTCAAGGCGGCCCGCTGGGTGCTGAACGAGGAAGTGCCCGGGCCGGGTGACTGGCAGGTGCGCCGTCCCGGCCTGGAGCCGGGCGGCTGGTCGTTCGAGTTCGACAACGACTACTACCCGGACACCGACGACACGGCCGAGGTCATCCTGGCCCTGCGCAAGGTCGCGCTGCCCGCGCCCGAGTCGGCCCAGCCGGCCATCGACCGCGGGGTCCGCTGGCTGGTCGGGATGCAGTCCAAGAACGGGGCCTGGGGCGCCTTCGACGCCGACAACACCCGCGAGCTGGTCAACAAGCTGCCGTTCTGCGACTTCGGCGCGGTAATCGACCCGCCGTCCGCCGACGTCACCGCGCACATTGTCGAGGCGCTGGCCGCGGAGGGCCTGGCCGGCTGCAAGGCCGCTCGCCGGGGTGTGGTCTGGCTGCTGCGCAACCAGGAACCGGACGGCTCCTGGTTCGGCCGCTGGGGCGCCAACTACGTCTACGGCACGGGGGCCGCCGTGCCCGCGCTGATCGCCGCCGGGGTGCTGCCGTCCAAGCCCGTCATCCGGCGGGCGGTGGCCTGGCTCGAGGCCCACCAGAACCCGGACGGGGGCTGGGGCGAGGACCTGCGATCCTACGAGAACCCGGCCGAGTCCGGCCGGGGCACCTCGACGGCCTCGCAGACCGCGTGGGCCCTGCTGGCCCTGCTGGCCGCGGGCGGTGCGCCGGACGCGGTGGACCGGGGCGTGGCCTGGCTGGCCGGCACCCAGTGCGAGGACGGGTCCTGGGACGAGCCGGAGTTCACCGGCACCGGCTTCCCCGGCGACTTCTACATCAACTACCACCTGTACCGGATGGCCTTCCCGATCAGCGCCCTCGGCCGCTACCTGCGCGGATCCGCAGGGCACGGACTGATCGGCACCGGGCCGGAGGCCGACTTCGGGTCCATAGCGGGAGGCACCTGATGACCGAGTCCACGGGGCATACTGACCCCCTGCTCGTGTGCGCGCCGCTGCGGTTCGAGGCCCGGGCCGTGCGCCGTGGCCTGCGCGACAGCGCCCGGGCCGCGGGCAGCGGCCGCCGTGCCGCCCGGCGCGGCGCCCCGGAGGTGCTGCGGGCCGGATACGGCGCGGCCAAGGCCGCGGCCCGGGCCGCCGAGCTGGAGACGGGCACGTTCGCCACGATGGCGATCATGGGCACCGGCGCGGGCCTGGCACCGGAGCTCAACCCGGGCGACCTGGTGGTCGCGACCGAGGTGGTCACCGTCCGCGACGGGCAGCCAGATCCGGCCACGGCGCTGCCCACCACGTCGGCACCGCTCCTGCTGGGCGAGCTGCGGCGGGCGGGCCTGACCGCGCACGCGGGCCGGATCGGCACCGTGGACCACCTGATCCGGGGCGACGAGCGGGCGCGGCTGGCCCAGGCCGGCCTGACCGCGGCCGACCTGGAATCGGCCCCGCTGGCGGCCGCGGCCCAGGGCCGCCCGCTGGCCGTGATCCGGGCCGTCTCCGACACTCCGGGACGCCCGCTGCTGCACCCCGGCCTGGTCAGCGGGGGCCTGGCCGCGCTGCGCTCGCTGCGCGCAGCCGGCCCGGTACTGGACCGGTGGGCCGCCGCGTGCGGGCCGCGGCAGGTGCTGCTGGCCGGCCCCCGGTCGTTCTGCGCCGGGGTGGAACGGGCCATCGAGATCGTCGAGCGGGTGCTGGAACAGGAAGGCTCGCCGGTCTACGTGCGCAAGCAGATCGTGCACAACACCCACGTGGTGCACGACCTGGAGCAGCGCGGTGCGATCTTCGTGGACGAACTGGACGAAGTGCCGGACGGGGCGCCGGTCGTGTTCTCCGCCCACGGCGTCTCCCCGGCGGTACGGGACGACGCCACCCGGCGCGGCCTGTCCGTGGTCGACGCCACCTGCCCGCTGGTGGCCAAGGTGCACAAGGAAGCCCGGCGGTTCGCCGACGACGGCTACCTGGTCGCGCTGATCGGGCACAACGGCCACGAAGAGGTGGAGGGCACGCTGGGGGAGGCTCCCGGCTCGACCGTCCTGGTCGAGACCCCGGAGGACGTGCTGTCCCTGCGCCCCGACGACGAGGGCAAAGTCGCCTACCTGATGCAGACCACGCTGGCCGCGGACGAGGCCGAGGGGGTGGCCAGCGCGCTGCTGGACCGGTTCCCCGCGGCCCGCGGACCGGGCACCGACGACATCTGCTACGCCACGACCAACCGGCAGCAGGCCGTCCGGGTCGTCGCCGCCCAATCCGACCTGGTCCTGGTGGCCGGGTCGGCTAACTCATCGAACTCCCGGCGGCTGGTTGAGACCGCCGAGAGGGCGGGCACTCCCGCCCATCTGATCGACGGTCCGGAGGACATCCAGCTCGGCTGGCTCGACGGGGTGTCCACGATCGGTCTGACCGCAGGCGCGTCGGCGCCGCCCGCCGTGGTCAGCGACATCATCGCCGCACTCGGCGGGCTCGGCCCCGTGGAGGTGGCCGAGCGTGTCACCACGACGGAGTCCATCCGATTCAGCCTGCCCAAGGAGGTAAGGCATTAAATGAGCGTTTCCATGCGCCAGAGCCTGCGCATTGGTGGATATCTGGCCAAACAGAAGATCACCAGGAACAAGAAGTTCCCGCTGATCGTGGAGCTGGAGCCCCTGTTCGCGTGCAACCTCAAGTGCGCGGGCTGCGGCAAGATCCAGCAGCCGCACACCGTGCTGAAGCAGCGGATGCCGGTCGAGCAGGCCATCGAGGCCGTCGAGGAGTGCGGCGCGCCGATGGTGTCGATCGCCGGCGGCGAGCCGCTGATGCACCCGCAGATCGATGAGATCGTCCGGCAGCTGCTGGCCCGGAAGAAGTTCGTGTTCCTGTGCACGAACGCGGTCCTGCTGCCCAAGCACATCGACAAGTTCAAGCCGTCGCCCTACTTCGCGTTCGTCGTGCACATCGACGGCCTGCAGGAGCGGCACGACGAGTCGGTGTCCAAGGAAGGCGTGTTCGACCAGGCCGTCGCGGCCATCAAGCTGGCCCAGTCCAAGGGCTTCAAGGTCAACACCAACACCACCTTCTTCAACACCGACACGCCGCAGACCATCATCGACGTGCTGAACTTCCTCAACGACGACCTTGAGATCGACGAGATGCAGATCTCGCCGGCCTACGCCTACGAGAAGGCGCCGGACCAGGACCACTTCCTCGGCGTGACCGAGACCCGGGAGCTGTTCCGCAAGGCGTTCGCGGACGGCCGGCGCAAGAAGTGGCGGCTGAACCACACCCCGCTGTTCCTCGACTTCCTCGAGGGCAAGCAGGAGTTCGAGTGCACCGCCTGGGGCATCCCGTCCTACTCGCTGCTCGGCTGGCAGAAGCCCTGCTACCTGATGGCCGACGGCTACGTGAAGACCTACAAGGAACTGATCGAGACCACCGAGTGGGAGAAGTTCGGCCGGGGCAAGGACCCGCGCTGCGCCAACTGCATGGCGCACTGCGGCTACGAGCCGTCGGCCGTGCTGGCCACCATGGGCTCGCTCAAGGAGACGATCCGGGCCGCGCGCGGCATCTGACCCTCTCGCTTACTAGCTCCTTACGCTGTCGCTGAACGCCCGGGCGCGCTGTGCGCACCCGGGTGTTTCGCGTCATTATCAATTCGTGTCCTAGATCACGGACTCCGCAGAGTTCACCCTTAAGTTCCGTTCAGGAACGACCGCCACTATCTGAGTCGATCTGTGCGCCTTCGCCGCGCAGCTTCCCGTAGGAGTGGCCCCCCGATGTTCCTGACCTATCTCCGGCGTGAGCTTCGCCGGCGGATGCGCCAGGCCATAATTATCGCCGTAGGCCTGGCCCTCGGCATTGGCCTGGTGATCGTCGTGACGTCTGTGTCGTCCGGCGTTAAGAACGCGCAAGCCAGCGTGCTGCACTCGCTGTACGGCGCGGGCACCGACATCACCGTCACCAAGACGCCCACCGCCGGTACCGGCGGCACGGGGGCGTTCGGCTTCCGTGGCCAGACCGGCACCCGCACCCGGCCCGCGGCCGGCACCACCATCGACGTCGACACGCTGCGCGGCACGGGCCTCGGCTCGATCGCCTCGACCTCGGTGACCACGGTGTCGAAGCTGAAGGGCGTCGCGGCGGCGGCCGGCGGCCTCACGCTGACCGACACCAAGATCACCGGCAAGATCCCGGCCATCAACAGCTCGGGCTCCGGTTCTGGGACGGGCGGCTTCGGCGGCGCTGGCGCTGGCGGCGGCACCGGAGGGGGCGGCGGCGGCTTCGCCGGCTCGTTCACGCCCAGTTCGTTCACCGTCGACGGCGTGGACATCAGCAACGGCGAGCTCGGCCCGCTCAGCTCGGGCAAGCTGGCCTCGGGCCGGACGTTCACCTCGGCCGACGCCAGCGCCAACGTGGCCGTGCTCGACTCCAACTACGCGACCTCGAACAAGCTGACGGTCGGCTCTACGATCACCGTGGCCAAGACCAGCTTCAAGGTCATCGGGATCGTGACCACGCCGTCCGCCCAGAGCAGCACGGACAGCTACATCCCGCTGGCCCGGGCCCAGGCCCTGGCCAGCATGAAGAACGACGTCAACACGATCTACGTCTCCTCCACCAGCGCGTCCAACGTGACCGCGGTGTCCAAGGAGATCTCCAGCGCAGTGCCGTCGTCCACCGTGACCAACTCCTCCGACCTGGCCAACGAGGTGACCGGCTCCCTGGCCAGCACCTCCAGCCTGGCCAACAACCTGGGCAAGTGGCTGGCCATCGCGGTCCTGATCGCGGCGTTCCTGCTGGCCAGCCTGCTCACCATGGCCGCGGTGTCCCGCCGGGTGCGGGAGTTCGGCACGCTCAAGGCCCTCGGCTGGCGTAGCCGCCGCATCGTCGGCCAGGTGATGGGGGAGTCGATCGCGGTCGGCGTGATCGGCGCCGTCCTCGGGGTGATCCTCGGCCTGGCCGGCACCCAGCTGGTCAACAAGCTCGCGCCGCCGCTGAAGGCCTCGGTGGGCAGCACCACGACTGGCACGGCCACCCCGGGCGGGGCCCGGCAGTTCACCGCGGGCGGAGCCGGCGCGGGCGGTGGCTTCGGCGGTGCCGGAGGCGGCGGGACCGGCACGCGCGGCGCAGGTGGGGCGGGCGGTGGCTTCGGCGGCTTCCGGCGCGCGAACCCGGCCGCTGCGCACACCGTGGCAGTGCACCTGACCGCGCCCGTGACCATCGGCATCGTCATCCTCGCGGTGGTCCTGGCCATCGCCGGTGGTGTGATCGCCGGATCGTTCGGCGGCTGGCGGGCAGCGCGGCTGCGCCCGGCCGCGGCTCTCGCGAAGGTGGCATGACGATGTACAAGCTCAGCGGCGTGACCAAGGACTACCAGAAGGGCCGGGACACTGTTCACGCGCTGCGTGGCGTCGACCTGGTGATCGAGGATCGGGACTGGCTGTCGATCCAGGGCCCCACCGGCCACGGCAAGTCCACTCTGCTGCAGCTCCTGGGCGGCCTGGACCGGCCCACCGCCGGGGTGATCGACTTCGACGGCCAGGACCTGGCCCAGATGCGGGAGGTCCACCTGACCCAGGTCCGGGCCGCCTCGATCGGGTTCGTGTTCCAGACGTTCAACCTGATCCCCACCTTGTCGGCCCAGGAAAACGTGGAGACCGCCCTGGTGCCGCTGGGTATTCACGGCCACGACCGCAACGCCCGCGCGCGCAAGGCCCTGGAGGACGTCGGCCTCGGTGACCGGGCCAAGCACCTCCCGTCGGAGCTGTCCGGTGGCCAGCAGCAGCGGGTCGCGCTGGCCCGGGCCCTGGTCAAGGAGCCCAAGGTGCTGCTGGCCGACGAGCCCACCGGCAACCTCGACGAAGACACCCGCGGCGAGATCATGACCCTGCTGGAAAAATTCTGGCTGGAATACGGTCTCACCGTGGTCGTGGTGACCCACGACTCGGTGGTGGCCAGGCGGGCCCAGCGCATCGGCACCATGCGCAACGGCCGCCTCACCCTCAAGTCCACCGGCCGCAGGACCGCCAGCAACGCGAACGCCGCCGCCGGGCCCAAGACCGAGGTGGCCAAGGCGGCCGCGGCCAAGCTAGCCGAGGCCAAGGCCGCCGCCGAGGCCGCTGAAGCCGCGGCGGCGGCGGCCCGAGCCGCGGCCGTAGCGGCCGAGGCGGCAGCGGCCGACGCCGACTCGGCTGACCTCACCGACACCAGCGACGTCGTGGACTTCTCCGACCACTGACGCCCCGGCCGCAGGGTGCTCGATGGCGCCAAAGGGCACCCCATGGTGTGCCCGATGGCGCCATCGGGCACCTTCCACGAAGGCACCTCAGGCTGTCTGGGCCCCAGCACCGGTGGGCGCCTAGTCGAGGCGGGCCTCGTAACGTAGCAGCGCCCCCAGCTCCTCTGGTCGCGGATCGACGCCGGTCAGGCCGCGGGCGGTGAACCAGGCCGCGACGTTGTCGGCGTCGCGCTCCAGGTAGCGGGCCCCCTGCGGGTTGGCGATGACGTCGACCACCTGCGGCAGGTCGATCATCACCAGCCGGTCGCCGTGTACCAGGAGGTTGTAGGCCGACAGGTCGCCGTGGGCCAGGCCGTGCCGGGCCAGCGTGACCACGGCGTCGACCAGTTGATCCCACAGTGCGGCCAGCAGGGAACCGGCCGGGCGCAGCTCGGCCAGCCGCGGTGCGCCCGTGCCGTCAGCTTCACCGATGAACTCCAGCAGCACCTCGGTCCCGACCACGGACACTGGATAGGGGACCGGGACGCCCGCCAGGAACAGCTGGACCAGCGCCCCGAACTCGGCCCCGGCCCACTGCCCGGCCAGAGCCTCCCGGCCGAACGCGGTCCGGCCCGCCATGGCCCGGTTGGTCCGGGACTCCCGGACCCGCCGGCCTTCCACGTAGCCGCTGTCGCGGTGGAACATCCGGTGCCCGGCGTCCCGGTACCGCTTGGCCGCCAGCAGGCAGGACGGCCCGGTCTGCGGCACGCCCCGGCGCACCAGGAAGACGTCGGCTTCCTTGCCGGTCTTCAGGATGCCGAGCTCGGTGTCGACCGCGGCCAGCTCCGTGACCAGCCAGTCCGGGTAGGGCTCCGGCCCGCGCTCGCCGGCGTCGGGCTCGTCCCAGGTCGACCAGCGGTCGCCTTCGGGCAGGCCGTCGGTGGCGTCGCTGACGTCCACGGGTGGCAGCCGGCGGGCATGCCGGTGACGCTTTTGGAAAAGTAGTTCGTCGTCGAAGCGCCGCTTATCGCGGCGGCGCTCCCGGTTGTACTCGTACGAGTGCGGCACATCGCGCACGGGAGAAGCTCCTCAGGAAGAAAGCAGAAAGGGCGGACGAGAACCCGCCCGCGACAGGCGTAGACACGAGGTCCGTCTCCTTTCGCTCGACCCGGCTCAGCCGGGTGCTTCCTGCGGTCAGCGACCGTGCGGTGACCGTGCAGTGAACCTGCCACACGGCAGCGCCGCGGCACAACTGGTTTTCCGCTCGCCCGGCTGGCTCGCCCGGCTGGCTCGCTCCGCTGCGTAGCACCACTGATGCGAGCAGGGCTTCCCGCACACCGTGCGGGAAGCCCTGCCCAGGTCAGGCGCCGAAGGCGCCGCGAACCTAACTGCTGGGACTATCCACGATCCACTGGATCATGCCCACGGAGCCAGCGCCGCTGGCCATGAGGACCCGGAGTTTGGTGGTGGTGACGGAGTCGTAGGTGACGTCGTTGAACGTGTTGTCCGCGGCCGGGTAACTGGACGGGTTGGCTACCGCGACCCAGTCGGTCCCGTTCCAGTACTGGACCTGCCACGACGCTGGCAACTGGACGCCGCCGCCGTCATCCGCGAAGTACACCTGGCTGCCGGTCGTGGTGATCGGCGAGGCCCAGTCCAGCTCGACCCACTGCTGGCCGGTCTCCGGCCAGGTGCCCCAGTACGGGGTCAGGTCGTTGTCGTCGCTGGACTGGATGGGGTAGATGCCGTTGTTGACGGCTGACACCGTGGTCCACGGCGAGCTGTACGACGCCGACGCCGTGGCGGTCAGGGCCAGGTCGGTCGACCCAGGTGGCAGCGGCAGCGGTTTCTGGGTGGTCACCCACTGCTCGCCGCTGACCGTGCCCGATGCGTTGTCCGGTGCGCTGTAGCTCGCGTTGACCACGAGCCCGTAACCGCCCGATGCGTTCGCCGGGGGAGTGACGTCCCAGGTCACGGTCTTGCTCTGGCCGGCCTTGAGCGTCCCCAGCGACGTGCTGGCCGAGCCGGCCACCGTGGCCGTCCAGCCCGATGGCACCTGCAGCGCCGCCTTCACGTTGCTGATGGCGACATCCCCGGGATTGGTGATGGTGGCGGTGGCCGTGGTCTGGGTGCCATCGGTCAGCGCCGGCTGGCTGTGCGTGCCAGGAACGGTGCTGGCCACCGACACGCTGACCGTGGGCTTGGCCGAGTGACCCAGCACGATCGCGGCGGTCCGCAGGCCCGGGTTCACGGTGACGGTGTGGGTGCTGGCGTCGTACTTGCCGCCCACGACCCCGGCCACGCCCTCGTCCGCCAACGCAGGCAGCTGGACCTGGATGTCGGTCCCGGGCAGCTGACCGCTGAGCCCTACCGTGACCACCTTCTGGCCCAGCACCTGGCTGGTGCTGATCTTCACGCCATAGGTCGACCGTTTGCCGCTGGCCTCGTTGTAGGCCGAGGTCAGGTTGCCGACCGAGATCGTCTGGCCCGGAGTGATCCAGGCGTCCGGCACCCCGCGGCCGACGTACAGGGCGGTCTTGTAGCTGTAGCCGCCGCCGGAGCCGGCGCTGGAGACCAGCCCGGTGGCGATCAGCGACTGGAGCAGGGTCTGCGTCTGCCCGGCCATCGGCCAGACGTAGGGCACCGCGCCGAACTGCGGGGCGGCGTGGCTGCCGGCCCACGGGTTGCTCGGGTCCGGGGCGCTGCCGTTGGCCTCCCACCAGGCGTTGGGCCCGCCGGTGGTGGTGGCGATCTGCCAGGCGTAGCTGGTGATCGGCAGGTTGCGGTACTGGGTGCCGTACAGCGACCCGGCCGCGTAGCCGGTGTTCAGTGCGACGCTGTAACCGCTGTAGGCGCCGAACGACGGGTACGGGACCCCGGTCCCGGCCAGCCGGGCGAAGCCGGTCTCGTACAGGTTGTCGGTCTGGCTGGGGTCGCCCAGGACCCCGTTGAGCGTGCCGCCCTGCAGGAAGACGTCCCACACGTTCTGGCCCCACAGGTTCGACCCGGCCCAGTTGGCGTCGTTGGCCGTGTTGCACCGGTCGCCGGTGACCGGGACGTTGACCTCACACGGCAGGAAGCTGAAGTTGTTGGCCTGCTCGTTGGCCGACAGCCCGGCGTTGGTCGCGTTCAGCAGGCTGGTGTAGGCGCCGTCGGCCCACTGAGCCTCGGCGGTGTTGCCGATCCGGGTGGCGATGTACTTGTAGGCCGCCAGCCCGGCCAGGGCCGTCTCGTCGTCGAACAGCCAGGTCCCCTCGGAGTCGTTGTCGTTGGACCGCTTGAGGTACCCGGTGGTCGCGCTGAGCTGAGCCAGGTAGTCGGTGTGCATCAGCGTGTACAGGCTCGGCCCCCACTGGCTGGGCCCGCTCGCGTCGTCGTGGAAGTACTGGCTGACGAACGTCGTGTCGTTGGTGGTCTCCAGGTACTGCGCCCAGGCCAGCGGGGTCCGCCACGGGCCGTCCCAGTACCAGTTGGCGCCGTGCTCGTTGAAGTTGGACGCTTCCGAGATCCGGGCCGTGAGCAGCAGGTTCTGCGCACCGGAGAAGTCCCCGAGCTCGAACCGGTTGGCCAGGATGCCGGGCACGTCGTGGTTCAGCAGCCAGTCGTAGTTGTTGGCCCCGGAGAACTCGGACTCGGCCGTCTGCACGATCCGGGTGTAGACGTAGGCGGCCTTGTAGGCGTTGTCGATCGCGGTGCCCGGGTCGGCCAGGTTGTTGGTGTTGGCCAGGCTGACGTTGGGCAGCGACAGGGTCGGCGCGACCGAGACCTGCTTCTCCCAGTACTGGGCCATGTGCGCGTAGGCCGCGGCGTAGGCGGCCACGTTGGACGGGCCTGCCGAGGTCGCCGCGGTCACCGTGGGCAGGGCCTGCCCGCTGCCGAAGGTGTCGACCGGGGCCACGAAGTCGTGGTTCACCGTCGCGCCCGGCGCGACGTCGGCCGAGGCCGTGTCCAGCTCGACCAGCCCGCTGCCGGTGGCGCCGGGCGGCACGCTCACCGCGGCCGTCCCGTGGTTGGTCACGCTGATCCGGGTGTAGACCAGCTCAACCGGGCTCCCGCCGATGGTCTGCTGGTCGGCGAAGTCGGTGATGGAGATGGCCACGTCGTTCCGGGTGAACGAGGTGATCATGGCGGGCAGGTACCCGTTCGCCATCGACCAGTGCACGGACCCGGCCGCCGGGGCCGTGCCGGAGGCCAGCCCGTAGGTGTAGGCGCCGAACGAGTACATCTGGCCGCAGTACGACGTGCTGCCCTGCTTGTAGGTGTCGGGTACCCCGCGGGCGAAGTACGACCCGGACAGGTACTCGAACGGGGCGTAGTAGTTGCCGGTCCAGCCGATCGCGGTCTGGTTGGCGAAGCCGAAGCCGTTGGGGTCGGACGGCGTCGGGAAGTTCGTCCCGTAATCAGCCGGCAGGCTGGCGTTGTTACAGGCGTTGGTGGGCAGGCCGGGCAGCGGGACCAGCGCGCTGCTGGCCCCCGGCGCGGTCGGCGTCGGCGCGGTGGTGGTGACCGAGGGGGTGGGGGCGGCAGCCTGGCCCGCCTGAGCGGCCTGGGAGGCCTGCTTCACGGCGGCGGCCTGCGCCGCGGCGAGCTGCGCCGATGCGGACGGGCGGGTCGGGGCGGCCTGCGCGGGCAGGGCGGCCAGTGGGGTCAAGCTGACGGTCAGGCTGGCGGCGGCGATCGCGGCGAAGCCCGTGATCAGCCGGCGCGCGGTGCATCTCATCTGCGTTTTCTCCGAGACATCATTGACCGGAACGTGCATGCGGGCAGGCCGAAGCGAGCGGACCAGCGCCCGGGTACGAGGGCAGCCGGGCTTGACGCAGGCCGCTGCGCTCGCGAGAGGATCGAGCTGTTCGGATGCGTTCAAAAAAGTTGAGGAAAGCCTTTTCTCAGACAATAAAAAAGCGGCATCGCCGCCGTCAAGACCCCAGGGCACGTCAAGCTTGTTAATCATTGCTCATTTATGCACGAAGCCGCGCCCGCCGCCCCGCCAGCCACGCAGCCCAGCCAGCCGCAACCACAGTCACCCCGGCAGCCCGGCCAGCCCCAATAGCCCGGCCAGCCGCAACCGCAGTCACCCCAGCAACCCAGGAGCCTCAGCAGCCCCAGGAGCCCCAGGAGCCCCAGGAGCCCCAGGAGCCCAAGTCACCCGTCAGGAGCTCGTGAGCACCACGAGCTCCTGTGTCGACCGGGTCATCGACACGTACCGGTCGACCGCCCCCTCGATGCCCGGCCCGAACCCGTCCGGGTCAACCAGGACGACCAGGTCGAACTCGAGCCCCTTGGACAGCTCCGGCGTCAGCGACCGGACCCGCGCCGTCGCCGCGAACAGGGGATCGCCGATGACGCAGGCGATCCCGTCGTCGTGCGTGGCCAGCCACTGGCCCAGGATCGAGTCCAGCTCCGAGACGGACCCGTGGCGCACCGGCAGACCGCTGCTGCGGATGGAGAGCGGCACGTTGGCGTCCGGGAGCACGGCCCGGATGACCGGCTCGGCTTCGGCCATGATCTCTTCCGGGGTCCGGTAGTTGATGCTCAGGGTGGCCAGGCTGATCCGGTCGAACCCGATCCGCTTGAGCCGTTCCGGCCACGACTCGGTGAACCCGTGCCGGGCCTGGGCGCGGTCCCCCACGATGGTGAAGCTCCGGGACGGGCAGCGGAGCAACAGCATCTGCCACTCCGCGTCGGTCAGTTCTTGCGCCTCGTCCACCACGATGTGCGCGAACGGGCCCGCGAGCTCGTCCGGGTCGGCGGTGGGCAGCGCGGCCTCGTTGACCAGGGCGTCCTGGAAGTCCTCACCGCGCAGCATGTTCACCAGGCCGCCGCCGTATTCGTCGTCCGCGGCCGCGATCAGGTTGTCGAGCACCTTGTCCATCTGCTCGCGTTCGGCCGCGATCGCGGCCCGCTGCCGCTGGCGGCGCCGTGAGGCCTGCGGGTCCCCGAGCCGCTGCCGGGCCGCGTCCAGCAGCGGCAGGTCGGACACCGTCCAGGCCTGGGCGTCCGGGCGCTGCAGCGCCCCGACCTCGGCCACGGTGAGCTCGGGGGCGCACTTGCGCAGGTAGGCCGGCACCGACCACAGGTCGCCGACGAGGTCGGCCGGCTCCAGCAGCGGCCAGGCCCGGTAGATCGCCGTGCGCAGCTCCCGGTTCTGCCGCAGCGCCTTGCGCAGCAGGTCGGGCGGGGCGTCGCCGCGGTACTTGGCCATCAGGATCGCGAGCAGCTCTTCCTCGATCAGGTCGCGCGCCTCGTTGTGGGGGATGCCGGTCTCGGCCGCCTCGAACGCCTCGGCCCAGTCGCCGGCGCTCAGCTCGATGTCGCCCCACGGGGTCTCGACCGTCATCGGTTGGGTGGGCGGGTGCTCGTAGAACCTGACCGCCGGCTCGATCGCCTTCACCAGGTCGGCCGACGACTTCAGCCGGGCCACCTCCGGGTCGGTCTCCACCGTGGCCGTGGCCCCCTCGGCCACCAGGTTCCGCAAGGTGCAGGTCTGCACGCCCTCCTCGCCCAGGCTGGGGAGCACGTCGGCCACGTAGTTCAGGTAGGGCTGGTGCGGGCCGACGAACAGCACGCCGCCCCGCCGGTGCCCCAGGCGGGGGTCGGAGTAGAGCAGGTAGGCGGCGCGGTGCAGCGCGACCACGGTCTTGCCCGTGCCCGGGCCGCCGTCGACCACCAGCGCGCCACGGGATCCCGCGCGGATGACGGCGTCCTGGTCGGCCGCGATCGTGCCGAGCACGTCCCGCATCCGGGGCGACCGGCTGGCGCCCAGGCTGGCGATGAAGGCCGACTGGTCGTCCAGCGCGGCGTGGTGTCCTTCGAACCCGTCCGGGGTGAACACCTCGTCCCAGTAGTCGCTGATCCGGCCCCGGGTCCAGCGGTAGCGGCGGCGGCTGGCCAGGCCCATCGGGTTGGCGTGGGTCGCGCCGAAGAACGGTTCGGCCGCGGGGGAACGCCAGTCCAGCAGCAGCCGGCGGCCCTCGCGGTCGGTCAGGCCGAGTCGTCCGACGTAGGTCGGCTCGCCATCGTCGGCGCTGACCATGTGGCCCAGGCACAGGTCCAGGCCGAACCGGCGCAGCACCCGCAGGCGACCGGTCAGCCGGTAGATCTCCTGGTCCCGGTCCAGTGCCTTCTGGCCGATGCCGCCGGGCGCCCTGAGCTCGGTTTCGAGGCGCCCGGCCAGATCGGCGACCGACTCCTCCAGGCTGGCCGCGATGGCGGCGAAGTGCTGCTCGTCGTCGGCGATCAGTACCGGGTCGGCCTTGGCCGCCAGCCGGCCGGGCAGGTTGAACGCGCTCATGGTCGGGTTGGTCACGGCATCAGCTCCGATCTGCCGAACCAGCGGCCGAGCGCTTCTCGCAGGGCGGGCGCGGCGGTGCTGGCGGGTTCGTCGATGAGGGCGGCCCAGGCGATGTAGGCGTCCGGGCGGATCAGTAGGGCGTCGGCTGGTCGCTGGCCGGTCGTGGCGGTCCGGATGTCGACGCGATGCCGCCAGTCCCGGGCGGTCTCGCACAGGTCCGGGCGGCCCGCGAGGTCGAGGAACACGGGCCGTCCGGCGCGCATGAGTCCCGCGACGGTGGTGGTGCCCTGGTCGGTGTGCAGGGTGAGGTCGGGGGCAAAGGTGCCGGTCAAGGCGTTGTGACCGGGACCGGGATAGCGGATGTCGGCGCCGGCGATCCGGGCCGCGAGGCGGTGCAACGGCTGCTCGTCGGCCACCAGTTCCATAAAGAGTTCCCGGAGCGCCTGGCCGGCGGGATCCTGTCCACGGCGCAGCGCCACCTGAGCTTGGGTCTGCAGCATCTCACGCGCCCCAGCGAAGTGGCGCTCGTCGTGATAGGTGTCCAGCAGGCCGGCTGGCCCCCAGCCACCAAGGTCGGCGGCCAGCTTCCAGGCCAGGTTGACCGCGTCGAGCATGCCGACGTTGATGCCGATGCCCGTGGCGGGGAATTGGTGAGCCGCATCGCCGGCCAGCAGGATTCGCCCAGTTCGGTACCGATCGGCCTGCCGGGCCGCAAACCCGTAGCGCGACAGCCGGGTCACTTCTTTCAGGGGTAGCTCCGCGCCGAGCACGCGGCGGATGCTGTCCTGAAACTCGGTCAGGGTCATCGGCGCGTCATCGTCGGGCTCGGCCGCCTCGTCTTCGGTGGTCTGAATCATCAGAACCCCCGAGGCCAGCCGCCCGAAGGCGAACACACCGCGATCGGTCCTGGTGAAACCCCGCCGCACACGGCCCACGCCGGGGACGTCGAGGTCGCCGTTGTCCAGCCAGGTGACCGAGTCGGGCACGGTGGCCTGACCCAGCCGGTTGACCTCGGGATAACTAAGGCCGGGGAACGGGATGCCAGCCGAGTCGCGGACCCGGCTGTGGGCGCCGTCGCATCCCACCAGGTAGTGGGCGGAGATCTGGTGGGGGCCATCCGGGCCGCGCACGTCCGCGGTCACCGTGGCGTCATCCTGGCTGACCCCGGCCACCTCGTGTCCGTGGCGTATCTCGGCGCCGAGCTCGCGGGCGTGCTCGTCGAGCAGGCGCTCGAGCCGCGGCTGCGGGAGCCCCAGGACCTGCAGCGGGTTATTGGTCAAGGCTGCGAGGTCCAGATCCACCCCGCCGAACGGGATCACGGGGGCCGGGTGGACCGAGCCGTTGCTGGCCGCCTCGACCCGGGCCAGCAAGCCCCGGTAGCGCAGCAGCTCCACGATCTGCCCGGAGAAACCGTTGGCCTTCGGGGCCTCCCGTAGCTGCGGCCGCCGTTCCAGGACCAGCGGCCGCACCCCAGCCAGGCCCAGCTCACCGGCCAGCATCAGCCCGGTCGCGCCCGCCCCTGCAATGATCACGTCGGTGTCCGTCACCCGTCCCGACTCCCGTTTCTGTAGCTCCTGCCCCGTTCTGCCCTCGGCCAGCGATTATGCGGCACGACCGGGGGCTTGCGGCAAGCCCCCCTGCGCGCTATAAGTTGAAAGTGGAGAGGAGTATGCCCTCCACCGTCTCTCCGGGCCGCCCCGCCAGGATAGGTACGCGGGAACTGCGCCCGGCCTCGAAGCGGGTCGTCATGAAGGTGTAGGGGCGTCGTCCGGTACGTAGTGGCGGCTCTCGTCTGACGGGTCGATCCAGACCCGCATGATCACGCCGGTGGGCGGGTCGCGGAACCGCTCAGTCGTCGGTACCCAGCCCGGCTCGGGCATGCGCGTCTGGCCGTGCCGCCCGCGGCGGCGCACCCGGTGCCAGGCGCCCGGCGTGCCGGGGACACCGGTGCGCTCGGCGATGGCCCGCTCAGCTTGCTCGTCGACGGGGCCGGCGTAGGTGGCCGGTATCAGCGCGCCCGCCGCGACCGCGTCCTGCCCGGCCAGCTTGACCCAGACTGGCTCGCGGAGATTGAGTGCCGCCAGGTAGCGGGACAGCTGCTCGCTGGCTTCGGCGGGCCGGTAAGTGGCCAGGACCAGGAGCCTGGCTGCGGCCAGGTCCGCGGTGACGTCGGCCAGGAGCGCCAGTGTCTCGCCATCCGCGCGGTGCAGGTCGTCGAGCACCAGCAACAATGGCGTGGCGCGGCTGGCTGTCTCCAGGTACTTGACGACGGCTCGGTGCTGCTGGAACCGGGCCGCAGCCGGATCGCCGTTCCCCGCCGGAGTGCCCTCGTCCGCCGGGCGTCGCAAGGCGGTCACCGTCCAGCCCTCGCCGACCAGGTGCTGGCTGACCCGTTCGGTGAACGCGGTCTTGCCTGCCCCGGCATCGCCGCTCACCAGCACGATCCGCATCCGGCCGGCTGACGCTTCCTGCGCGGACCGTGCCACCTGGCCCAGCTCAGCTTCCCGGCCGGCGGACGACGCCGCCAATGGGAGCGCCGCATTGCTGGCCACGGCCGCGGGGACCGCCGTCACGGCAGTGTGCGACAGCGCGGCCGGCGGAGCGGACAGGCGCGGCGCCTGCGCGAGAATATCGCTCTCCAGCTCGCGCAGGGCCGGCCCGGGGTCGACGCCGAGATCAGCCGCCAGCCGCGCCCGGGCTCGGCGTAGCGCCGACAGCGCGTCGCCCTGACGCCCGGACTGGTACAGCGCCAGCGCGAGCAGCCGCCACCCTTCCTCCCGCAGCGGATGCTCGGCGGTCAGCCGGTCCAGGCCGGCGACGGCCTGCGCGGCCTGGCCCAGCCGCAGCGCCGCGTCCGCCTGGCGCTCGGTGGCCATCAGGCGCAGTTCCTCCAGCCGGGACGCTTCCAGGTCTGCCCACGCCATGCCGCCGAACTCCTGGAAGGCCGGCCCGCGCCAGGACGCGAGCGCGGACGAGAGCCGGTTGTGCACTGCGACGGGGTCGTCTAGCTCGGCGGCCTGATGTATCTCGTCCTCGAAGGACCAGGCGTCAACCGCGTCCTGGCCGAGCTGTACCGCGTATCCCGGCGGAGAGGTGACCAGGACTCCTGACGGGGCCCGGGCCGGTCGGCCTGGCTCCAGGGCACGGCGCAGATGAGAGACATACGACTGCACCGCGGCGAGGGCCTGTGGCGGTGCGTCATCGGCGTAGAGATCCTCGATGAGCCGGTCGGCGGAGACCACCCGGCCGTGTTCGGCGATCAGCCGGGCCAGGACGCACCGCTGCCTCGGCCCGCCAACATCAGCTGGGACGCCGTCGACGATGACTTGCAACGGGCCGAGCACCCGAACCCCGATCACACGCACCTCGCTGACGGAAAGGATCAACCCCACCCTGACGCGTTCGCAACTGGGTCGCAAGCCGACGGCAAGTCACCCACAAGCGTGCCATCCCACGCTGGGTACGTGACCACAGCAACAGGAGGTATCCCGATGAACGCATTCAACGACAACACCTCGGCCCGAGGCCTGCGCGGGTGGTGGGCATCTCCGCCGCGAACGGGCCTGCAACGCCTGATCGCGCCGTACGAGTACCGCCACCTCCGCTTCTTCGGGTCGGCGCGTATCGCCGGTGGTGCTGTCGCGGCCGCCGCGGGCATCATCTGCCTCGGTTACGACGCCTACGGCTGGGCCGCCTTCTTCCTGGTTCTCGGGGCGCTGAATCTCGCCGGTGGCTCCTGGTTCCTCAACGTCGATCGCTCCACGTCTGCCCGAACCTGAGCCCGGGCCGACGCCCGCCGGGCCGGCGATGATGGTCACCGGCGGGACCGCCCCCCGGGCTCGCTCACCCCGACGGCGTGACGATCACTGCGCTGCCGTAGGCGACGACTTCGGCCCGGGCCTTGCCGATCTCGGCGGAGTCGAAGCGCATCGCGATCACCGCGTTGGCGCCGAGCAGCTTCGCGTTCTCGATCATTCGGTCGATCGCATGCCTGCGGGCGTCTTCGAGAACCACTGTGAACTGCGAAACTTCGCCCTGGCGCAGCGACGAAATCCCGCCGGCCACGGTCTTGCTGATGCCCATTGCCCGCACCACCAGACCAAACGTGACGCCTAGATTCCGTTCCACCACCGTGCCGGGCAGCTCGAACGCAGTGGTGACAGGGAAAACAGCGGCCGTGGACTCCGGGGTGCCTGCCGTACTCGTCGTATTCGTCATGCGGGGCAGTACACCGTCGCCGCGCACGCCGTGTCAAAGAGCCGGGCCGCAACCCCCCGGTCCCTCTCAGCTAAGCGCCCATCTCCATTTTTAATAGGCTCCCTCACGCCGGCGCCCCACCCCGATGACCCTCCCCACCCCCGGGCCCGATCGTCCCCAGCCGTGCCTCCGGCGGGGCGGTCGGGCTCCGGGCTGGAGGGCCCCGGCGGGATAATCGGCGGACGGGGCGTGTCGAGGAACGGGGCGTGGCTCCGACCGACGGGTGACAGCGACCACGTGAACTCCCGCGGAGGGATACCGAGATGAAATACCTGATGCTGATCTACGGGAACGAGCAGAAGTGGGCGTCGTTCCCGGCCGAGGCCTGGCCGGAGGCGATCGCCAAGCAGGACGCGTTCAACAAGAAGTACGAGGGCACGGGCGAGCTGCTCGGCGCCTACGGGCTGGGCACCGCCGCGCAGGCCAAGCTGGTGCGGCGCGATCAGGCCACCGGGCTGCCGGCCGTTACCGACGGGCCCTACCAGGAGACCAAGGAATACATCGCCAGCTTGTACCTGCTCGACACCGACAGCGAGGAGCGCGCGCTGGAGATCGCCGCGGACATGCCGTTCGCGGACCAGGAGCCGGTCGAGCTCTGGCCGGTGCCGCACGATTCGAAATCTGATCTTTGACCGATCCGGGTCCAGCCGGGGACCTGCTGCGCGAGCTCGCGCCGCAGGTCCTCGCCGCGCTGGTCCGCCGGTACGGATACGGCCAGTTCTACCTGTGCGAGGATGCCACCCAGGAAGCCCTGCTCGCCGCCGCGGTGCAGTGGCCGGCCGACGGCCAGCCGGTCAACCCCCGCGGCTGGCTGGTCGCCGTCGCGACCCGCAGGCTGCTCGACCAGGTGCGCAGCGAGCAGTCACGCCGCCAGCGCGAGCAACGGATCGCGGTCGCCACACCGCAATCGGAGCTGCTCGGCGCGGCACCGGACGCGGACGCGCCGCCGAGCACGGACGACTCGCTCATCCTGCTGTTCGGCTGCTGCCACCCGGCGATCAGCGCGCCGAGCCAGATCGCGCTCACGCTGCGCGCGATCGGGGGCCTGTCCACGGCGCAGATCGCGGCGGCGTTCGGGGTGCCGGAGACCACGATGGCCCAGCGGATCAGCCGGGCCAAGCAGGCCCTGCACGAAGAGGATTTCACGCTGCCGACGGGCGTCCGGGACCGGCTCGCGTCCGTACTGCACGTGCTGTACCTCATCTTCAGCGAGGGCTACACCCCGTCCGACGGTGACGCGGTCACCGTGCCCGCGCTCTCCGGCGAGGCCATCCGCCTCACCCGCTGGCTGCGCCGCCTGCTGCCGGACGAGCCGGAGGTGGCCGGCCTGCTCGCGCTCATGCTGCTCACCGACGCGCGCCGGCCCGCACGCACCGCGCAGGACGGGGTAAGCCTGGTCCCGCTGGCCGAGCAGGACCGCTCCCGCTGGGACCGGGCCAAGATCGATGAGGGCGCCGCACTGGTTACCGCCGCCCTCGCCCAGGGCACCACCGGCCCGTATCAGCTGCAGGCCGCGATCGCCGCCGTGCACGACGAGGCCGAGACGATGGACGACACCGACTGGCCGCAGATCCTCGGGCTCTATGACCTGCTGGAACTGGCCGCGCCGAACCCGTTCACCACCCTCAACCGGGCCGTCGCGGCCGGCCTGGTGCACGGCCCCCGGGTCGGCCTGGACCTGCTGGACACGCTCCAGCAGGACAAGCGGATGGCGAACCACCACCGGCTGCTCGCCGCCCGGGCGCACCTGCTGGAGCTGGCCGGCGAGCTGGCCGAGGCGGCGCACGCCTACGCCCAGGCGGCCCGGCTGTCCACCAGTACACCCGAACGCCGGTACCTCGCCACCCAGGCGAAACGGCTCAGCTCAGGAGCCGAGCCGACGCCGTCATGAGATGGGCTCGCGCTGTGGGCCTCGATGCTTGGGGTCGCTACCGTGCCCGATGGCGCCAAAGGGCACACCATGCTGTGCCCTTTGGCGCCATCGGGTGTGCTGCCCGGACGTCAGGGTGACGGGAGGCGGGGCGGCGGGTTGAACCACATGTCGAAGTAGACCTTCAGCGACCTGCTTTTCGTGGGTGCTTCGGCCACGATGTCGGCCAGCGTCACTGTGTTGGCCACCACGGCGAAGTAGCGTTCGCCGGTGCGCGGGTCGTCGTAGATGGGCCAGTCGGTGCGCTGCCCATCGGTGCCCAGCGAGTAGAGCGCGGTCACGCTGTCGTGGGCCCGGCCGTAGATGGCGCCCGGACCGCCCCGCGAGACCAGCAAGGAGCCTTGATGGACCAGGCGCTCTTCGTCCACCGCCACGTCCTTGACCGCGGAGGTGTGGCCGTCGTGCACGATGGCGACGCAGTGGGCGCCGGCGCTGTCCTGGTAGCACGTCAGCGTGAACTGCTGGCCCTCGACCGTGTACTCGGCCAGTGTGGTAACCGAGGTGTCCGGCCGCCGCGAGCCGGGCGGCCGTACCACCGGGGCGGTGGGCCAGCCGAACTCCTGGCCTGTCAGTACCGGGCCCAGGGTCTCCTCGTCCAGCCCGGCCGCGTGCAGCAGAGGGGAGGTGAGCCGCCCTGGACCGGTCTGACTCCAGCGGGCCCGGAACACGTCTCCGAGCCGAGCCCGGGCCACGTCCGCGCGGGTTTTTGCCGCTCGGGACCGGAGCACACCAGCCAGCACGTCCGGCAAGCTCAGAGCCTGGTTCTGCTCGGCCTGATCGGCGGCGGCCTCGGCCTGGTCGGCGAACGCGGTCAGGGCTGATGCCAGCTCGGTGAACCGCTCCAGGACATAGCTGGTCGTCTCCCCGGCCGCGGTCTGAGCCTGGCAAGCCAGCCACAGGCCGCTGCCCTCGACGTCGACCACGGTGGCCTCGTAGCAGATCTGATTGCTCACGCCCGGGTCCATCAGGAAGATGTGCTCGATCGCTTCGCCCCATGCCGAGCGCAGGATGTTGAGCGCCTGCCACTCGTCCACCAGCGTGCGTCCCACCTCCTCGCCGGGGACGCGATGGACCACGGACCGGCCGTCCTCGGCCGCGTCGGTGATCCAGGTGTAGTACCGGCCCTGATGCAGGACCAGGTAGCAGGCCTGATCACCCCACTGGTGCGAGTAGACGGCGTGGTCCCGCGGATCGATCGGCGGCGGTTCTACCGGTTCGGCCCGTGAGGGCTCGTCTGGCGCTGGACGGATCGCCGGGCTTGCATGTACGGCTGGCCGGTCGCGGCCTGCTCCGCGCGGGCCGCCTTCTTCCTGGCTCGATCGGAGGTCATGGCGTAGTCCCATCACGGCACGAGCCCCCACGCGGTCCGGCCGGCTGGATCGTCACGACCATGCATCATCGAACGCGAGTCGAGGACCCTTGTCCGTTAGCACCACAGTCGGCGTGGGCGAACGGCGGCTCGGAGGCGGGCCAGCGTGACAGCCACTGCCCCGATCATAACCGCCGTCCGTTCCCCGGCCGAAAAATCAGACCGTGCTGCTCAGCCGGTGCTGCTCAGCCGGTGCCGATCAGACCGTGCTGCTCAGCCGGTGCCGATCAGACCTGGACGAACTCGATGCCGGTGACATCGCAGAAGGCGCGCCAGTCGGAGGCGTGGTGACCGAGGTTCATCACCTCGTGGTGCGGGCCGCCGTTGCGCAGCCAGCCGTTCAGGCATTCCCGCACGCCCGACGCCGGCCGGAACTGGCCGTACGGCATCTCCAGCGCGGGGAGCTCCTGGCTGTCCAGGTTCTCGCCCTCGGCCACCACCAGGCGGAACCGCTCGCCCTCCAGCGACACCAGCGCGGCCAGCGTGGCCGGCCCGGGCTGGAGCTGGAACAGGAACGTCGGCGGGTCGGCCAGCCGGCCGATGCCGAGGGGGCGCTTGATCAGCTTGACCGGGCGGTCGGACCGGGCCACCTTCCAGTTGCCTTCACCCATGTGGCTCTGCAGGATCGAGTCGGACGGGAAGTCCATCGCGTACATCTCGGTGAAGTGCCCGTCCCCGATCAGCTGGTGCGCGGCGTAGACCATGCACGCGGCCAGCACGTCGCCCTCGGCCCCGTACCCGTACCCCTTGGCCATCAGGCTGGACGCGGCGGCCAGCGGCAGGCGGTTGAACCGGCCGTCGTCGCCGATCGCGTCGAAGTGTGCGGTGTAGGCGCCGAACCCGCCGTCGATCAGGATCTTCTCCAGCGCCACCTGCATCCGGGCGTGGTCCTCGCGTTCTTCGGTGGACAGCCGCGGGTCGATGTCGAAGCGATCGTCCTCGAACGAGATGACCTCGGCCAGCTGGGCGTCGGTCACCTCCTCGATGCCGCGCACGAGGTCACCCTGCGCGACCGCGAGGATCTCCGGGCCGAGGCTGCGGATCAGCGCGCTCTCGTCCACCCGGATGTCGCCCATGTCGTTCATGGCGTAGCCGAAGATCGCGGTCTTGAGCGACTTCCACGCGGTGGCGGCGGCCGCGGCCCGGGCCCACTGGCCCACGTTGGCCTTGAACGTGTCGCTCTTCCAGTCGTCGGTGAGCACGCTGAACCGCTTGCCCGCCCGGACCATGGCGTTCGCGGTGTCCTGCGCACCGTGCACGCCCTGGTTGTAGGTCATGTCATCCATGTTCCAGGCGGGCGTGACCGACGGTTCCGGCTGGATGTTGGCCATCAGCACGGGCAGCCGCGACTCGCTGAGCAGCCGGGCCACCCGCATGGCCGGCCCGTAGGTCAGCATGACGACCATGACCCCGTCCAGCTCGGCGTCCTCGAACTCGCGCATCGCGCGCGCCGCGTCCTCGCGGTACTTGATGGCCTTGCTCGGGATGAACTCGCCCACGTCGGACAGCTGCTGGGCGACCTCCGCCGCGTAGCCCTCCTGGCGCTGGGCGATGCCGGGAATGTCGTTGTCGTACAGGTCCTGCATGATGCCGAGAATGCCGATGCGCGGCCTGCGGTCAGCCATGGGTGTCTCCTTGGTCGGGTCAATCGGGCCTGGCGCGGTGGCCGGCCCGCAGTGGTAACGAGGGCGGCTCAGTGCTGGCCGTACTGCTCCTTGTAGCGCTTGTGCAGCGCGTCCACCTGGTCCTGCGGCAGCGGCTTCGGCGTCCCGAGCTGCCGGGCCGCGTGCACGGTCCTGGCTACGTCCTCGCACATGATCGCGGCCTTGACCGCGTCCCGGGCGGACGGCCCGATGGTGAACACGCCGTGGCTCTGCATCAGCACGGCGGGGGAGCGGTGGCCGGTCAGCGTGGCCACCACCCCGCGGCCGATCTCGTCGCTGCCGATGAGCGCGAACGGCCCGACCGGGATCTCGCCCCCGAACTCGTCCGCCATGGCCGTGATCACGCACGGGACGGGCTCGCCCAGCGCAGCCCAGGCGGTCGCGTAGGTCGAGTGGGTGTGCACGACCCCGCCCACCTCGGGCATGTGCCGGTAGATGTAAGCGTGGGTCGCGGTGTCGCTGGACGGGCTGTACCCGTCGCCGACCGGGTTCCCGTCCAGGTCACACAGGACCATCGACTCCGGGGTCAGGTCGTCGTAGCTGATGCCGCTCGGCTTGATCACCATCAGGTCGGTCCCCGGCACCCGGGCCGACACGTTGCCCGACGTCCAGGCGACCAGACCGTTGCGCGGCAGTTCGGCGTGCAGATCAGACACGGCCAAGCGCAGCTCTGCCACCAGTTCGTCGGTGGTCAGCGCCCCGTTGGTCAAGCTCATCAAGAATCTCCCGTTCCGTTGTCGAACGCCCCCGAGGTGGTGTCACCCTCGGTGTCGTTGTCCTGGTCCACGTCGAGAATGCGGTCGCGCAGCGCCCGCAGCCGGTGCAGCACTTCGTTGCCGCCGCGGCCGAAGTAGTCATGCAAGAGCACGTACTCGGCGTAGAGCTCGTCGTAGATCGCCGAATTCTCCGGCACCGGCGTATAGACCTGGCGCCGGACCTTGCCCATGGCCTGGGCCGCGGTCGGCACGTCGGGGTAGGCGCCCGCCGCCACCGCGGCGTGGATCGCGGAGCCCAGCGCCGGCCCCTGGTCGGAATCGATCACGCTCAGGGAGTGGCGCGTGACGTCGGCGTAGATCTGCATCAGCAGCTCGTTCTTGAGCAGGCCGCCGGCCACGATCACTTCGGTGACGGGGACCCCGGACGACTCGAACGCCTCGACGATGACCCGGGTGCCGAACGCGGTCGACTCCAGCAGGGCCCGGTAGATCTCGTGCGGCCGGGTGGCCAGGGTCAGGCCGGCGATCACGCCGGACAGCCGGTGGTCGACCAGGACCGAGCGGTTGCCGCCCTCCCAGTCCAGCGCGACCAGCCCGTGCGCTCCGGCCGGCAGGGCCGCCGCCTGCTCGGTGAGCAGGTCGTGCACGGAGATCCCGCGTACCTCCGCCTCCTGCCGCAGTGGGCCGGGCACGGCCTGGTCGATGAACCAGCCGAAGATGTCACCCACAGCCGACTGGCCGGCCTCGTAGCCGAACTGGCCCGCGATGACGCCGCCGTCCACCACCCCGCACATGCCCGGGACCTCGGCCAGGCCGGCGCTGTTGATCACATGGCAGGTCGAGGTGCCCATGATCAGCACCATCTGACCCGGCTCGACGGCGCGGGCGGCCGGCGCGGTCACGTGCGCGTCGACGTTCCCGACCGCCACCGCGATGCCCTCCGGCAGCCCGGTCCAGTCGGCGGCCTGAGCGGTCAGTGATCCGGCCCTGGTCCCCAGCTCGGCCACCGGGTGGGTCAGCTTGTCCTCGGCGAACCCGGCGAAGTCTGGGTTGAGCCCGGCCAGGAAGTCCCGCGACGGGTAATGCCCGTCCTGCCAGATGCCCTTGTAGCCCGCGGTGCAGGCGTTGCGGGTCTCGGTGCCGGTGAGCTGCCAGATGATCCAGTCGGCGGCCTCGATCCACCGGTCGGCCCGCGCGTACATCTCGGAGTCCTCTTCCAGCAGCTGCAGCCCCTTGGCGTACTGCCACTCGGAGGAGATCTTGCCGCCGTACCGCGCGATCCACGGCTCCTTGCGCTCGTGGGCGAGCTGGTTGATCCGGTCCGCGTGCGCCTGCGCGGCATGGTGCTTCCACAGCTTGGGGTAGGCGTGCGGACGACCCTCCAGGCCCGGCAGCTGGCACAGCGGCGTCCCGTCGGAGGTGGCGGGCAGCACCGTGCACGCGGTGAAATCGGTCGCGATCCCGATCACCGCGCCCGGGTCCACGCCGGCGTTCTTGATCGCGGCGGGCACCGCGGTTCGCAGCACCGCGACGTAGTCGGCCGGATCCTGCAGCGCCCAGTCCGGCGGCAGCGGCTCGCCTGTCGCGGCCAGCTCGCGCTCCATGACCGCGTGCCGGTACTCATGCACCGCGGTCCCCAGCTCGGCTCCGTCGCTGACCCGGACCACCAGCGCACGCCCGGACAGCGTGCCGAAGTCCACTCCTACGACGTACCGGTCGTTGTTAGCGCTAACAACCATGGCCGCCTCCCACTCGGGTTTTCTTCCCTTCGGTTCCCGTTCCCGCGCCCGTCAAGCGTGGTCGCTGCACCCGCGGTGAGCCCGCCGCCGCGCCCCTGGTCAGCGCCGGGACGCGGCCCGCTCGTCACGTCAGCGAAAAGGTTTTCTGCGTCAGCTGACC
Organism: uncultured Actinomycetes bacterium; assembly: GCA_963833835.1. Classification (GTDB taxonomy): domain Bacteria; phylum Actinomycetota; class Actinomycetes; order Streptosporangiales; family Streptosporangiaceae; genus Bog-532. Next base: position 64,054 of record CAWHZI010000014.1, on the reverse strand, counting down.
TTCTCATACATACCGTCGGCACAGAAGAGGCGGCACGCGGGCTGGCGCTACCGAACGGTGTTACTGGCGGTGCTGCTAACCGGGGCTGCTGGGCGGTCAGGTCGCGGTCCGGCGCAACACGGCTCCGGCCGGTGGCGCCGCGCTGGCCCGGACCACGAGCTCGGGCGGCACCCGCACGTGCCGGCCGGAATCGCCACCGGAGATCCGCTCCACCAGGGAACCCAGCGCTCGCCGGCCAAGCTCGCTGAAGTCCTGGCGCACGGTGGTCAGCGGCGGCAGGAAGTATCCCGCCTCAGGCATGTCGTCGAAACCGATCACGCTGACGTCCTCGGGCACCCGGCGACCCGCCTCGGTGAGCGCCCGGATCAGCCCGAGGGCGATCGTGTCGTTGCCGCAGAACACCGCGGTGACGTCGGTCATCCGGGCCAGTTTCTGCCCGGCCTCGAAGCCCGAGCGGGGCGACCAGTCCCCGACCATGACATCGGGCTGGTGCACCCCGGCCTCGCGCAACGCGGCCCGCCAGCCGTCGATCCGCTCCCGGGCGTCCAGGCAGTCGCTCGGCCCGGCCACGTGGTAGACGGTCTCGTGCCCCAAGCCCAGCAGATACTCGGTGGCGGTATAGGCCCCGCCCGCGTTGTCCACCGCGACCGAGGTCAACGGGGCCCGGGTGCCGCAACCGATGGCGACCAGGGGCACCTCGGACGGCACGTGGCTCAGCGCGGCCACCGCCGAGGTCCGGGGGGCGATGACGATCATCCCCTCGACCGCGTGGCCGAGGAAGCGGTCCACGGTGTCCGTCACCGATCGCCGGTCCAGCGCCGGCAGGCTGGCAATGAGCACGAAGTACCCATCCTGGGCGGCCCGCTCGATTCCGTCGAGCATCATGGCCGGCCCGTAGAGCGTGGAGTCGGTGCTGATCACGCCGACCGTGTGGGTACGCCGGGTGACCAGGGCCCGGGCGGCCGCGTTGGGCCGGTAGGCCAGCTGGCGAATGGCCGCGAGCACCTTCTCCCGGGTGTCCGGGCGGACGTTGGGGTGCTCGTTGAGCACCCGGGAGACGGTCTGGTGGGAGACCCCGGCCAGCTGGGCCACGTCGGCCATCACGGGTGGCCGGGCCGGCGCCCCGCGCCCCGCGGCGGTTGCCCTGGCCCGCCCCTGGGCCGGACCAGAACGGCCCGGGTTATGCGGTGACGACGCCACGTGCGCCTCCCTTGAACACCAGTAGTGCGGCGGACCACCCGCAGTGGCCACCCGGCCACCCGCGGCGGACCGCGGCCGACCCTGTCGGGCCCCGGGGTCGCGCCACCCTGGTCGCTGGGCATGCTCGCCACTGAGCGGAGCCGAACTACTGGTGAGTTTTGATGATGTTATCGCTCACAATTTCGCTTCGTCAAGACTGATATCACCGCAAGTAACCTACCGGTGACATCAAGGCTCTAAACGGAGCGTATACCCCCTGACCACGGCCATGATCAACCGGCCCCCGAAAACGCTTCACGTTTCTTAAACTGGTGAAAACACACATTGATCCGGGCCGCTTGTGCGGTTGACCGGTAACGGAAAGTGAGGCCCGAGCTAGCACCCGGGACGCCCTGGGGCCGGACGCCGCCTAGTGGTCCTCGTCCATGGACTTGCGCAGCCGTAGGTAGGCCGCTCGCGCGGCCGCTTCGGCCTCCTGGATGGTGGCCTCGGCCTTGCGGCCGGTCTCGCTCTTCCGGAACTCACGCACCCGGCTCTGGGCCTTGCGCGCGGTGTCGCTGCTGCGCAGATCATGCAGGGCTTCCTCGGCTTTGCGGCCGGTCTCGCTCTGGCGCATATCCCGGAACGCGTCCTGAGCCTTGCGGCCGGTGCGCAGGTCGCGGTACATCTCTTCGGCCTTCTGGCCCGCATCGCTGCCGCGCACGTCGCCGAGATCAGGGCGCGGCCGTCCACCCTGGGCACGAGGATCGGTGGGGCCCGACCGGGCGCGCCAGTGCCAGGCGGAGCGGATCGAGGCCATCAGGTCGCGGAGCTGCCGTTCGAAGTTCCCCATCGGGGCATCCCTTCACATCCCGTACCAGCAACCTACCGCTGCGCTGCGGCCCCCAAACGTGCCGAACCTCCGCTGGCCAGCGTCCGGCCCGGGCTGGCTCAGGACGGCAGCGGCGTCTGCAGGCCGGCCACGATCACGTCCACGACCTGGCGGACGAACCGCTCGGTGAGCGGGAGATGGCCCAGCAGCAGCCGGTGCTGGGCCGCGCCGAACATCAGGTCCAGCGCGACCTCCCGGTCGGTGTCGGCCGGGATCTCACCACGGGCGATGGCCCGGTCGAGCATGATCCGGTGCTGCTGGCGCAACGGCTCGAGCACCCGCTCCCGGTAGCTGACGGCCAGGTCCTTGTCGTGCTGGGCTTCGCCGATCAGGTCGGCCAGGATCCGGCCTACCGGGGTGTGGGTCACGGCCCGGACCCAGGCCCGCAGCGAGGCCCGCAGATCGCCGCGCAGCGACCCGGTGTCGGGCAGCGGCTGCTGCTGCCGGAACTCGGCCAGGAAGGCGTCCAGCGCCAGCGCCCCCTTGGAGGACCAGCGCCGGTAGATGGTGGCCTTGCCCACTCCGGCCCGGGACGCGACCTCCTCGATCGACATCCCGGCGATCCCGCGCTCGGCCAGCAGTTCCAGCGCCGCGGCCATGATCGCCCGGTCCGCCTGCTCGCTGCGTGGCCGTCCCCGCTGCGGCGCGGCACCGTCGCCGCCCGGCTTACCCGCCGGCCCGGCACTCTGGCCGCCCGGCCCGGCCGCCGGCGCGGCACCATCGCCGGCCGGCTTGCCCGCGCCGCCTGCCTTCACCACTTCACCTTTTACCCGTCGTTCTTCGGTCTGCGCTGACCCCGTCCGCCGGCCCCGCCCGCCGGCCCCGTCCGCCGGAATACCTGCCCGCTTGGTACCGTTCAATCCCAGGGAAATCCGAAACGAACCGTCTCGTATTTTTATTTCGAAGGACATCATGCCGCCGTCACGCATGCCGGACCGGTCCAGCCGATCACAATCGTCGCGACCAGCGTCTCTGCGTGCTCCCTCTGCCCGTAAGCCTCACAACCACTCTCACTCCGCCGCCGCATGGCGGCGCGGCGCGCTGCACCGCATCCGGGCCACCGGGCTCCGGCCCACCAGCCCGGACGCCACGGACCCGACCCGCGAGTCCGCCCACCCTCTCATGGTGCGACCGCACCACACGTCGGTCAGCCCGCTCCCGGCCAGCCCGCTCCCGGGCGCCCCTGCGGACTCCGCCTCCACCGCCCCCACGGAGGCCACACTCACCGCTTCCGCCCCAGCCCTCGCCCCGGCGAGGTCCGGCACCGACCTTGACGCCGGCCCCGCTCCCGCGACACCCGCCCCCACAGCTGCCGCGCCCGCCGTCTCAGCCGCGGCCGAGCCCGAGGCATCCGCCTCCGAGCCCGAGGCATCCGCCTCCGAGCCAGACTCCCGCCGCCGCCAGGCCATCCGCCTCGCCCTCATCCTGGTCGCCGCGTTCATGATGGTGCTGGACTTCAGCATCGTGAACGTCGCACTGGCCTCGATCCAGCGCGAGCTGCACCTGTCCGCGTCGGTCGTGGACTGGGTGGTGACCGCGTACGCGATCGCGTTCGGCGGGCTGCTCATCCTGGGCGGCCGCGCCGCCGACCTGCTCGGCCGGCGCCGGATGTTCGTGGTCGGGCTGGTCGCGTTCTCGCTGGCCTCCCTGTCGGGCGGGCTGGCCCAGGACCCGGTGCTGCTGCTGGCCTCGCGCGTCGTCCAGGGTGTCGGCGCGGCCGTGGTCCTGCCGGCCGCCCTGTCCCTCATCACCACCAGCTTCCCGGAGGGCCGCCAGCGGACGCGCGCGCTGGGGCTGTACGGCGCCACCGCATCGCTCGGTTTCGTGGCCGGCCAGGTGCTCGGCGGCGTGCTGGTCGAACTGACCAGCTGGCGCGCGGTGTTCCTGGTCAATGTCCCGGTCGGCATCGTCGCGGCCGTGATCGCGCCCCGCGTCCTCGGGCACTCGGCCAACGTGCGGGACACCCGCGCCGGGCGGCACCTGGACCTGCGCGGCGCCCTGCTCATCACCGCCGCGGTGACGCTGGCCGTGTTCGCGGTCTCGGAAGGAAACGCGTTCGGCTGGCTCTCGCTGCCCGTGCTCGGGTCGGCCGGGGTCGCGATCGCCGCCGGGCTGGCCTTCGCCCTGGCCGAGGCGCGGCACCCTGACCCGCTCGTCCGGCTGAACATGTTCCAGCACGCGGGCCTGCGCCGGGGCAGCGCGGTGGCCCTGCTGATGGGGGTGTGGAACGCGGGCGAGATGCTGATCTTGTCCCTGTACTTCCAGCAGGTCCTGCACGAGTCGCCGCTGGTCACCGGGCTGGCTATCGCTCCGCAGGGCATGGCCGGGTTCATGGCGGGCATGTACGGCAGCCAGCTGGCCGCCCGCGTCGGTGGGGTGCAGCGCCTGCTGGCCATCACCGGCGCGCTGGCCGCGACCGGGTTCCTGATCATGACCCAGCTGCCCGCCTCCGGTTACAGCCCGCTGCTGCTGGCCGTGATGCTGATCGGGTTCGGCACCGCGGGTCAGGCCTTCGGGTCCATCGTGATCGCCAGCCGCGGCGTGCCCGACAGCGATCAAGGTCTGGTCGGTGGGATGATCAACACCAGCCGTCAGATCGGCGCGGCCATCGGGGCCGCGTTGCTGCCTGCGGTGGCGGTGGGCGTCGGCCACAGCGCCGGGGCTTCCGGGGTGTCGGGCGACCGGGCCGCGATGCTCGTCGGCGCGATCGCCGCGGCCATGGCCATGCTGATCTCCTGGCGGGCCAGCCGCCACGGCGACCGCGCCACTCAGGCCGCCTGAGCCGCCGTAAGAGCAGCGCCGCAGGACCGCAGCGGCGGGTAGGAGCATCGGATGCCGGCCACGCCGCCACGGGTCACCGTGCTGGGCAGCATGAACATGGATATCTCGGTCACGGTGCCGGAGCTGCCTGGCCCCGGCGCCACCGTGCTCGGCTCCGGGGCCAGGTTCGCGCCGGGCGGCAAGGGCGGCAACCAGGCCGTGGCCGCGGCCCGGCTGGGGGCCGAGGTGCGGATGGCCGGCTGCGTGGGCCACGACGAGTTCGGCGGCCAGTTGCTGCGCGCACTCGGGGCGGAATCGGTGGACACGTCGGCCGTCCGCGAGGTCCAGGGCGTCGCCTCGGGCCTGGCCCTGATCACCGTCGACTCCTCCGGCGAGAACATGATCACGGTGGCCGCCGGAGCCAACGAGTCGGTCGGGGACGAAGAGGTCAGCTCGGCCCTGGCCCGGCCGCCCGATGTTCTCGTCATCTCGGCCGAAGTTCCCGTCCCGGCCATCGAGGCTGCCCTGGACCGGGCCCGCACCGCAGGCCGAGACGGCCAGGACCGCCAGGACCGCCAGGACCGCCCGCTGATCAGCCTGCTGAACCTGGCCCCCGTCCCGCCCGGCGCCAGTGACCTGCTCGCGGCCGGGGTCGGCTGGCTGGTCGTCAACGAAACCGAAGCGTCCGCCGTCCTCGGCCACCCCGTGGCCGGCCTGGCCGAAGCAGCCACCGCCGCTACCGCCCTGCTCGCCGTCGGGGCCACGTACGCGGTGGTCACCGCCGGGGCGGCCGGAGCCGCCTACGCCGGCCCCGGCGATACGGCCTCGGTCCCTGGCTTCTCGGTGGCCGCGGTCGACACCGTGGGCGCGGGTGACACCTTCGTCGGCGCCCTGGCCACCGCCCTGGGCGCCGGCGCCGCGCCCGCAGACGCGGTCCGCGCCGCCTGCGCCGCCGCGGCCGTGGCCACCACCCGCCCCGGCACCCAGGGCGCGATGCCCCACCCGGCCGACGTCCCCGCCCTCACCGGCGTTCCCTGGCCCCCTGAACCCCTTCGCTAGCCCGCACGCCTCCCACCCGGAGCCCCCATGGCCACCCCCGAAACCGCCGCGGTCACGCATGATGTGCCCCCTGTTCACACGAAAGTCAGCCAAGGTTCGTCTGAGCTGCGGTTTACGTTCATGCCGCGCCTCAAGAAGCCTGGTAACAAGCCAGTCGCGGATGGTACCGTCCGCGACGTGGAAGGCCGATCGTCCGAATTCGTGCTCGCCGAAACCGGCGGCTCGTCACTTAAATTGCTGCGCGCCAAGCTCGCGACGTCCTTCGCCGTGTCCGTGTCCGGTCAGGGCCGCCCGGCCCGGGCCCGGCGCACCTGGCTGGACACCTTCGACTGGCGCCTGTACAGGGCCGGCCTGACGTTGTACCAGGCGACTGCGGGCGGCCGCAGCCAGCTGATCCTCACCGGCCCGGACGGGGAACAGGTCACGGCGCCCGTGGACCGGCCGGCCACCGTGCGCTGGCCGGCCCCGGCCACGCGGCTGCCGGCCGGCGCCCTCCGGGACCGTGTCGGCGCCGTCACCGGCAACCGGGCCCTGCTGCCCGTGGTCACCGCGGCCAGCCAGGCCAGCGACCTGCGCCTGCTCAACGGGGACGAGAAGACCGTCGCCCGGCTCAGCATCGAGGCCCTGACCGTCTCCCGCCCGGCGGTCCGCACCCACGACGCGCCCGGTACCACCCACAGCACCCAAGGCGCCCAGAGGGGCCAAGGGGCCAACGGCGTGCTGCCCACCCGGCTCACCATCCACGAGGTCCGCGGCTACCCGTCGGCCGCCCGCCGGGCCCGGCGGCTGCTGGCCGGAACGGACGGAGTCTCGGTCACCCGCCAGACCGCGCTGGACGCCGCGCTGGCGGCCAACGGCCGTCATGCCCTGGACTACACCGGCAAGGTCGACGTCAGACTGCGCGCCAGCATGCCCGGCCGGGCGGCGGTCCGGCTGATCCTGCTGCAGCAGCTGGACACGCTCGAGGCCAACGCGGACGGCGTGCTGCACGACATCGACACCGAGTTCCTGCACGACCTGCGCATCGCCGTCCGGCGCACCCGCTCCGCGCTGAAGCTCCTCGGCGACGTGCTGCCGGGCGACCTGACCCTGCGGTTCGCGTCCGAGTTCCGCTGGCTCGGCGACCTGACCACGCCGCTGCGCGACCTGGACGTCCAGCTGGAGGAACTGCCGTTGATGGCGGCCGGGCTGGTCGCGGCCGGTCCCGCCGACCTGGAGCCGTTCCGGGTGTACCTGATCCGGCGCCGGGCGGCCGAACGCCGCGCGCTCAACCGCGGGCTGCGCTCGGACCGGTTCGCCACGGTGCTGGGGGAATGGCGTAAGGCCCTGACCGTGCCGCAGGCGGGTCGCCGCCGCCCGGCCGGCCCGCGCGCCGCCGACCTGGCCGCCGACCGCACCGGCCGGGCCTACGACAAGGTGATCAAGGTCGGCGCGGCCATCACCGACGACTCGCCCGCCGAGAGCCTGCACACCCTGCGCAAGCGCTGCAAGGAACTTCGCTACGTGCTCGAGTTCTTCGCCTCGCTGCACGATCCGGCCGCCCAGCGGGCCATGGTCGGCGACCTCAAACGCCTGCAGGATTGCCTGGGCGAGTTCCAGGATTGCGAGGTGCAGCAGCACGAGATCCAGGCCCTGGCCGCGGCCATGCTGTCCCGGCAGGCCGCCCCGGCCTCTACTCTGTTGGCCATGGGCGAGATCGCAGGGCAGCTCGGACGGCGGCAGCGGCAGGCTCGGACCGAGTTCGCCAGCCGGTTCACCGCGCTCGCGGGCAGCGCCGGCCGCCAACGGCTGGCCGCGCTCGTCCCCTCACCGGCCGCCGCCCCCGAACCTGCCGCCATCCCCGAACCCGCCGCCACCTCCGGACGCACCAGACCCAGGACCCGTTCATGAAGGTGTTCGCGACCTACAACATCAAGGGCGGCGTGGGCAAGACCACCGCCGCGGTCAACCTGGCCTACCTGGCCGCCCAGGACGGCCAGCGCACGCTGCTGTGGGACCTGGACCCGCAGGCCGCCGCGACCTACATGTTCCGGGTCCGGGCGCGGGTCAAGGGTGGCGGCAAGGCCCTGATCAAGGGCACCCGGTCGCTGGACGACGCGATCAAGGGCACCGACTTCGAGCGGCTCGACCTGCTGCCGGGCGACTTCACCTACCGGAACATGGACCTGCTGCTCGACGAGGCCAAGAAGCCGGTGCGCCAGCTGTCCCGGCTGCTCGAGCCGCTTGCCCGCGACTACGACGTGGTGTTCCTGGACTGCCCGCCGAGCGTCTCGCTGGTCTCGGAGAACGTGCTGCACGCGGCCGATCTGATCCTGGTCCCGCTGATCCCGGCCACCTTGTCCGTGCGCACGCTGGATCAGCTGACCGAGTTCGTGGCCAGCTTCGACGGCCGCAAGCCGGACGTGCTGGCGTTCTTCTCGATGGTGGACCGGCGCAAGCGGCTGCACCGGGAAATCGCCGAGCAGTTGCCTGTCGGGCGCACCGACCTCGCGGCCACCGCTATCCCCGCGCTGGCCGTGATCGAGCGGATGGCGGTGGAGCGCGAGCCGGTGCCCGCGTTCGCCCCGCGCAGCCCGGCCGCCCGCGCCTACCGCGAGCTGTGGGCCGAGATCGCCAAGCACGCCCCCGCGTGAGCGTGAGCTCCCGGCGGACCCCGAGCTCAGGCCGGGCTTGAGTCCGATTCGTTACATTTGAATACGTTAAATCGTTGTTAAATGAGCCCTAGGTTGTAGCGGGTACCGTGCCGCAGGGGTCGTCCGGTGGGGGCAGCGTGGCTGCCACTGGCGCCCTGCGAGCGCGGATTTTTTTGTCCGGGCCGCGGGCCTGGCCTCAGGCCACCTGGAACGACCGCTTGGACAGCCCCGCCATGTAGCCCTCGATCGTCGTGGTCACGGCCTGGTCGGGTCGCTGCGCCGCCCCGAGCGTAATGAACAGCGGGATGTAGTGGTCCACGGTCGGGTGCGCGTACGGCAGGCCGGGCGCCAGCGACTGGTAGCGAGTCAGCGTCTCCACGTCGCCCCGGCTCAGCGCGTCCGCTGCCCAGGCGTCGAAGTCCGCCGACCAGGACGGCACGGCCCCGTCGACGACCATCTCCCGGGTCATGAACGGCAGCCCGTGCGTCATGAACCCGGACCCGATGACCAGCACGCCGTCTTCGCGCAGCGGCCGCAGCCGTTGCCCGATCTCCAGCAGCCGCCCCGGGTCCTGCGTCGGCAGGCTGAGCTGCAGCACCGGCACGTCGGCCAGCGGGTACATGACCTTGAGCGGCACCCAGGCCCCGTGGTCGAGCCCGCGGCTGGGGTGCTCGTGCACCGGCTCGCGGTCCGGCAGCAGGGCCCGCACCTGGCGGGCCAGCTCGCCCGCGTCCGGCGTCGGGTAGGTCATCTTGTAGTACCGCGGGTGGAAGCCGCCGAAGTCGTACACCAGCGGCGTCCGGGCGCCCGAGGCCGACAGCATCAGCGGCGCCGACTCCCAGTGCGCGCTCACGATCAGGATGGCCCGCGGTTTCGGCAGCGCCTGTGACCACCGGAACAGCTGGTCCATCCACGGGCCGTCATCGAACAGCGGCGGCGCCCCGTGGCTGACGTACAGCGCGGGCAGCGGCCCGTCGTCCGGCGTCCAGGCGCGCTGGGTGCCGCTCACCCGCTCGGCGTCGCCGACGAAGCGGTCGAACGCCCCGCCCGGTACCTCGGGGAAGAATGGCGAGCTCACGGATCCACCCTCTAACTTGAAGCTTCAACTATCTTCTGGGCCTACTCTAGGGCCACGATCACGAAGGCGTCAAGCCGCCGGCCGCCGGCGTCAAGCCGCCGGCCGCGCTGGGGCATTTGTCACGGACGGGACGGGACGTGGCTCCGAGGGTGGATCGTCCCCCCAGCGGCTGACTACACCGCGTAGGCTAGGTTCATGACGGCCATCGAGCAGGGTGCGGGGCACCCGCCGCCCGAAACGGACGCCGGGCCGAACTGGCTGAGCGAGGACGAGCGCGCCGCCTGGATCCGGCTGGTCAGTGTGTTCATCAAGCTCCCGGCCGCACTGGACGGGCAGCTACAGCGGGACGCGGGCATCAGTCACTTCGAGTACATGGTGCTGTCGCGGCTGTCCGAGGCCCCCGGGCACACGCTGCGGATGAGCGATCTGGCCGTGCTGGCCAACGGATCGCTGTCCCGGCTGTCACACGTTGTTACCAGGCTGGAGCGGCGGGGCTGGGTCCGCCGCGAGCCCTGCCCGGGCGACGGCCGCTTCACCAACGCGGTGCTGACCGAGGACGGCTGGGCCAAGGTCGAGGCGACCGCGCCCGGTCACGTCGCCGCCGTTCGGGAGCTGGTCATCGACGCGCTCGACCCGGAGCAGATCGAGCAGCTGCGGGACATCTCGCTGGCCATCATGGGCCGCGTCGTCCCCGGGGTCGACTGGTACGGCCAGCTGCCGCACACCGGCGCGTCCAGTGCGCCCACCCGCGATCACACCTGACCGGGCGCCGACGCAGCCATTTATCAGCCATTTAAATATTTAATAGACTCTCTTGTGGCGGACGTCGCTACCGCCATTTCACGTGCCTTCCTCCGCGAGTGTAACTGCAGGTCAGTGCGGTCGTCACACCCGGCCGAAATGCCGCGTTGACCGCACCGCGTACGAGCCGGCCTGGCTGCGGCACCGTGCGGACCGGCGGTGCCGTTAACCCGGCCGCCGGGGCAGCCAGGGAGCGAATTCCGGTGCGGGATGGGCCTGATCGGACCTCTGCCCGATCTCGCCGGGACCGGGCGGGCCGCCGGTCCAGGTGCCGCTACCGTCCGAAACTTTGCCGGTGATTGACCCGCACTGTGCTGTTTAGTGTCGTTTCCTTCGGGCATTCGGGGGGTGGTTCACCCCCAATCCGGGAGGTAATACATGTCAACCGGAGCCGTGGTTGTCATCGTGGTCGTCATCGTTGTGGTGATTGCCGCGCTGGCGGTAGGCGCATTCGAAATGCGCAGACGCAGGCTGCGCCGTCAATTTGGCCCGGAGTATGACCGGGCGGTGTCCGAGACCGGCAACCGCCGCAAGGCGGAAGCGGAGCTGGCCGGACGCCAGCGCCGCGTGGCCAAGCTCGACATCCGCCCGCTGACTGCCGAAGAGAACGCCCAGTACCTGGGCGAGTGGAACGCCATCCAGGAACGGTTCGTCGATACTCCGACCGAGTCCGTGAACGAGGCCGGCACGCTGGTCACCAAGGTGATGCGGGTGCGCGGCTATCCGGCCGAGGACCACGACGAGGCCATGGACGCACTGTCCGTTGACTATGCCCCGACGCTGGCCCGCTACCGCGAGGCCCGCGCCACCAGCGAGCGAGCCGGCAGCGGCACGGCCACCACCGACGACCTGCGCCAGGCCATGCTCCAGTACCGCGAGCTGTTCTACGAACTCGTGGACGTCCCGGCCGACGAGCGGGTTGGCGGCACGACGGCCGCGCGGGACGCCGAGGTCACCAAGGCCACCAAGCGCTCCGAGCAGGCCGATGAGGTTCCGGCGGACGGCACCCCGGTGGCCGAGGCCCCGGTGGCCGAGGCCCCGGCCGAGCCCGCCGCCACCACCCCCAGCGATGCGGTGGCCAGTGAGGCCGCCTCGCCTCAGCGTTCAACGAGAGGATGAGCTGATGCCGCGCGACCAGGAAACCAGCTTCAGGAACGACCCCGCATCCAGCGACGATCCGCTGTTCCGGGAGCCGTCCGACCGGTTCCGTGACGGTCAGGTTCCCAGTGACCAGGACCCGGACGACCGCGACCTGGCTGACCCGAACGACACCGGCGCCACCCCTATCGGTGACGAGCTGACCGGCCGCCACGCCGGGTCGGCCGACGTCGACGAGGTGACCGAGGCCAACGGGACTGCTTCCGGCGCGGTGACAGACACGCCGGGGGAGTGGGTGGCCGGCGCCAAGGGCCCCGATTACGCCTCCGGCGCCGACCCTGACACCGACACCCCAGTCGACACCGACCCCCTGGTCCCGTCGTCCACCTCCTCCCCAGCCACGGGCGTCACCGAGGCCCCAGTAGCCACCGAGGGTTCAGTAGGCACCGAGCCCGCATTGGCCACGGAAGCCCCGGTCGCGTCCGGGACCCCGTTCGCCACCGAGGACTCAGCAACTGCGCCCGCGGCGGCCACGGACGTCCCGGTAACCACGGGAGGCGCAACCGCCGTGGACGACGTCCCAGCGACCGCTGGAGCGCCGGCAGCGACCTCGGCCACGCCAGCCACCCCCGTCCCCGGGGCGCCGGGCACTGCGGAGACCCCCGGCGTGAACACCACGTCCTTCGTCACCAACGGGGATGAACTGCACGCCGACTGGGCCCGTATCCAGTCGTCCTTCGTGGACGACCCGCGGGGCTCGGTCTCTCAGGCGGCCGACCTGGTGTCCCAGGTGACCAGCTCGCTGGTCGCGGCCGTCCAGCAGCGGGAGCAGACCCTGCGCGGTGAGTGGGAGTCCCAGGAGGGCACCGACACCGAGCACCTGCGCAACGCCCTGCGCGACTACCGGGCCTACTTCGAACTGCTGGTCAAGCTGTAGCCCGGCCCGACTGATTCCGGCTGCCCCGCCCGGGTTTCCTCCCGGCGCGGGGCAGTCGGCTGTCTGTTCGCCCGCTATTAGCGCCCCGACGGCCAGTTGTTCACTACATTGGCCGGGGTGACCGACTTCCGCCGCGCCGAGCCCGGGGCAGCGAGCGCGTCCGCCCCCGTCACGGGTACGGCCGGCGCCGAGCTCACCTCCGCCACCCCCGGCCGCCCCTCTGATCGCCCCTCTGATCGCACTGGGCGCCGGTGTCTGCCGCTGCTGATCCTCATCGTGCTGGCGGCCGGATTCCTGGCCCTCGGGCTGGCCGAGGCCCACTCGGATGCTCCCACCTACGACGAGCCGGTCTACGTGTCGGCCGGCCTGGCCGCGATCCTGCATCACGACGTCAGCTACAACGACGAGCACCCGCCGCTGCCCAAGGTCCTGGCCGCGCTGCCGGTGCTGCTGGCCCACCCCGTCGTCCCCCCGAACGGCCCGTGGTCGGGTAACGACGAGCACGCCTACGCGGCCAGCTTCATCAGCGCCCAGCTGTCCGCCGGTGACCTGCGGTCGGTCACGTTCACGTCCCGGCTGGTCCCGCTGGCCGAGACGGCCGGCGTCGCGTTCGTGCTGTTCGCACTGGCCCTGGAGCTGTTCGGCCCGGCGACGGGCGCCCTGGCCGGGTTGCTGGCCGGTGCGCTGTGGCTGACCTCGCCGTTCGTCCTCGGCATCGGGCACCTGGACGGGGTGGACGTCCCGTTCACGCTGGCCATCGCGCTGAGCTCGTGGGCCCTGGTGCGCTGGCTGCACCGCCGTACCCTGCGCGCGCTGGTCTGGCTCGGGCTGGCCTTCGCGGCCGTGGCCGCCAGCCAGATCTCCGGGTTGCTGGTCGTGGCCAGCGGCCTGGCCGTGGTCCTGGTCGCCCAGTGCGTGTCACTGGGGCGGTCCGGCACCGTCCGGGCCCTGGCCCACGCCGTGCTGGCCGGGCTGATCTGCGTGGCCGGGCTCTGGCTGACCTACCTGGTCGTGGACCCGTCGGTGCTCACCCACGTCACGCTGGGTCTGCCCCATCCGTACGTGGACGGTGCGCACTACCTGAAGTCCCAGGACACCATCGGGGCGGCCGGCTACGTGGCCGGGGTCGCCTACCAGGGCGGGCGCTGGTGGTTCTGGCCGGTCAGCCTGGTCATCAAGTGGCCCCTTACCAGCCTGCTGCTGCTGGTGGCGGGCCTGATCTCCTGTGCCTGGCTACCCCGGCCGGTGCGGTGGCCGGCCGTCTGGGGCGTGGCCCTGCCCGCGGTCCTGCTGACCGGGTTCGACCTGGTCATGCCGCGCGACATCGGGCTGCGTTACCTGCTGCCGTCGATCGCGCTGGCCGCGGTGCTGGCCGGGGCCCTGGTCCCGGTGACCGCGCGCTGGCGCCCGCGGCTCCGGTCCGCGGGCCGGGCCGGGATCGTCGCCCTGGTCGCGCTGGCCGCGGTGGCCACCGTCACCTCGTTCCCGCAGTCGCTGAGCTGGACGACGTGGCCGTTCCGGCCCGCCTACACCGCCGTGACCGACTCGAACGTCGACTGGGGCCAGGGCCTGTACCAGCTCAGCGCCTGGAGCAAGAGCCACCACCCGTACGTGCTCTACTTCGGCCCCCGGGGCGTGGGCCCGGCGGCCATTCCCGGTTCCCGGCCGCTGCCTCCCGATCCGGCCCAGCACGTGACCGGCTGGGTGGCCGTCTCGGTGACCGCGCTGAACAGCAGTAACCGGGCCCAGCTGAGCTGGCTGCGCCCCTGGTGCCCGGTCCGGGTGCTGGCCGGGTCGATCCTGATCTACCGCTTCAGGGATTTCCCCGGCTCGCCCGCGGCCTCGATCCCGGCCTCGGCGCCGCGAGTCTGCTCCCGGATGTGGAGCTCGGCCGGGCTGACCGTCGGCGCTGACCGTCTGCGCGCTGACCGCCTGCGCGCTGGCCGCATGGCCGGGCTGGACCTCGTCCTCGGGCACGACCCGTTCCTCGGCCCCGTCCTGGGCCGACAACGACCGCACGTGCGGGAAGACCAGGTGGGTCATGGCCAGCCAGGTGCCGACGGCGACGGCGATGCCGCCGAGCACGTCGATGGCATAATGTTCGCCCAGGAAAATGACGCTGAACCACACGATCAGGCACCAGGGCACGGTGAAGTACGCGGTGCGCCGGTTCATCTTCCACAGGGCCAGGGCGCCGAGCGTCGGGTAGGCGGCGTGCAGCGACGGGAACGCGGCCACCGGGTCCGCGTCCAGGTGCCGGAAGTAGGGGCTGACCGTGCTGGGCAGCGACCGGCTGACCAGGTCGTGTACGCCCGGCAGCGCGCCCACGTTGTGGGCGTACCACGGCGGTGCCGTCGGGATCAGCAGGAACACCACGAACGCGGCGAACGACATGGCCAGCAGGGCCACCACGTACCGGACGAAGGACTGCCGGTTGACCAGCCACAGCACCAGGCCGACCAGCAGCGGATAGAGAAAGTGGCAGAAGTACACGATCGTGCAGACGATGGCCAGCCAGCGCAGGTCACCGAAGTGCTCCTGCAGTATCTGGTTGGGCGACCGCCCGAAGAACAGGTCCCGCTCGATCCGCACCATCCCGTAGACGTGCGGCGCGATGCCCAGCTTCGGGGCGACGCCGGCCAGTGCCTCGTAGCCCAGGAACAGCGCGATGAACGGCACCCAGTCGCGCAGGAAGGCGAAGAACCGGCCGGTGAGCAGGGCTAGCGGCACCATGAGCAACAGCAGGTAGTCCGGGTCGACCGAGATACCCCGCCAGATCATGATCCCGGACACCAGAACCAGGTAGCCGATCGACAGCGCGACCAGAGGCCCGGGACGCCGGATCCGCCGCAGCGTCGCGCGCATGTCTGCCATCGGCCGCTCTGCCTCCATTTACTCACCGTTTACCGAAGTAACATCCAGACTTCTTAGAGAATTGATCGAGCGTAGCGCCGGATTACTCACCTGGCATCCCGAATTTGGCGTTGTGTCGCTCTGGCGTTACATGGCCGTACCCTTGGTCCGCGTCCGTGCAGCTAGGAGCCCGGTGCGGATCGCGCCCCGCGCGGAAAGATCTCCTGGCCGGGGCCCGGATCTGTTACAACCTGGCGCAAAACCCGGCCGGGATCCAACCGAACGGGCCGGTTCGCCGTCGTAACAGGTGACATCGTTCGGCGGGTGACACCGTGGTCGCCCGCGTCCTGCTCCCGTCGTAAAGGAGATCCGGACATGATCACCTGGTCACGTTGCCTGCTGGCCGCCGCTGCTGCTGCGGTGTCGGGCCTGACCCTGGCGGGCTGTGCCGCCGGTTCACCGGCACCGGCCGGGTCATCCAGCGCCAGCGGTTCGGCCGCCGCCACCCCAGCCGGCCCGGCTCACCCGGTCAGCGCTGCTCCGGCCGCCGCCGCGCCGGCCGTCAGCCCGAGCAGCTCGATCAACCCCGGCGGCCCGATGGCCCGTGCCACCGGCCAGGCCCCGGCCGAGTGCACCACGGCCCAGCTCAGGGTGGCCTACACCGGTAACGCGCAGATCCGGAACGGCGCCCTGGACGGTATGAGCCACGCCGACAGCGTGATCACGTTCACCAACGTCAGCTCGGCCACCTGCCGGACGCAGGGTTATCCCGGCGTGGCCGCGCTCGACGCCGCCGGTCATCAGCTCAAGCAGGCCGTCCGCGGCCGGGCCACCACCGGCCAGATCCCGCTGATCGTGCTCGCGCCCGGGCAGGTCGCCTCGGCCGAGATCACCGGCAACACGGCCTCGTGCACGACGCTGACCAAGATCGCGGCGTTCCTCGTCACCGTGCCGGACCAGCGGACCTCGACCCGCCTGCCGGGCGCGCACGACTTCTGCCTCGGCAGCCTGGGCATCGGCCCCCTCCAGCGCGGCGACGCGGCCGGCCTCTCCTTCTAGCCCGCCTGCACCACGGTGGCCTGCCGGAACATCGTGATCAAGTTGCAGGCTGGAAGATATTCCGTTATGGCCCGTCTGCCGTCACAGTAACTCCATGGCAACCACGCAGACGCGGACCGGTGGTCTGGAAGTCCGCTCCATTGACTACGTGCCGCTGAACGAGCGGCACGGCAAGATCTGGCACCTCGGCCCGCTGTGGTTCATGTCCAACGCCCAGATCGCCACCCTGGCGGTCGGCCTGATCAGCATCAGCGAGGGCGCGTCGCTGTTCTGGTCGGTGATCTCGATCGCGCTCGGCACCCTGGTGGGCACGCTGTTCATGGCGTTCCACTCGGCCCAGGGCCCGCAGCTGGGCCTGCCGCAGATGATCCAGTCCCGGCCCCAGTTCGGTTACCTCGGCGCCCTGCTGGTCTGGCTGTTCGCCTACGTCCAGTACGCCGGGTTCAACGTGTTCAACACGGTCCTCGGCGGCGAGTCGATGAGCACGGTGGCCCATGGCAGCAACAAGCTATGGATCGTCATCGTCACCGTCGTGGCGTTCGTCATCGCGCTGGTCGGCTACGACCTGATCCACAAGGCCGAGCAGTGGCTGACCTACGCGATGATCCTGATCTTCGGGATCTTCACGATCACGCTGTTCTTCATCCACTACCCGGCCGGGACCTTCGACGTCGGCACGTTCAAGGCCACGCCGTTCCTGGGCCAGTTCGGCGTGGTGGCCGGCTACCAGATCAGCTGGGCCATCTACGTCTCGGACTACTCGCGCTACCTGCCGCCCTCGGTGACCGTGCGCAAGACCTTCCTGTGGACCTACTGGGGTTCAGCCATCGGTGGCGGCTGGATGATGATCGTCGGCGCCGTGCTGGCCGCCTGGGCGGGCAAGAACTTTGACGGCACCGGCATCGCCGAGATTGAGGCGGTCGGCAACAAGGTGTTCGACGGCTTCGGGGAGATCGTGCTGATCCTGGCCGCCCTGGGCCTGGTCTCGGTCACCGCGCTGAACATGTACGGCGGATCGCTCACGCTGATCAGCGGGGTGGATTCGTTCAAGAAGGTCAGACCGACGGTCACCCTCCGGATCATCACGATCGGCCTGACCGCGGCGCTCTCGCTGATCGGCGCGCTCGCCGCCACGGCCAACTTCCTGACCAACTTCAACGACTTCCTGCTGCTGATCCTCTACTTGTTCATCCCGTGGACCGCGGTCAACCTGGTCGACTACTACATCGTCCGGCGCGGGCATTACGCCATCGCGGAGATCTTCAACCCGCACGGCATGTACGGGCGATGGGGCTGGCGCGGGATCGCGGCCTACGTCATCGGGTTCGCCGCCATGACCCCGTTCTTCGACGTCGGCACGCTGTACGAAGGTGTCGCGGCCAAGGCCCTGGGCGGTGCGGACATCTCGTTCTTCATCGGCCTGCCCGTGGCCGGCATCCTCTACTACGTCTTCACCCGGTCCATCGACGTGGCCGCCGAGACCCGGGTCGCCGAGGCCGAGGCGGCCGACCTCGAAACCAACGCCGCGCCTGAGCTCGATTTGCCGTAGCTCAGTTCTTCTGGCTGGGGGTGTCCTCGTCGACCGCGTACACCCCCAGCCGCCGGCGCCGCGACCACCGCCGGTAGCTCTTGACCGGGTGCACCAGCCCGCGGAAGAACTCCACGTCAGCGTGCTTGAACGTGTCCACCGGGAAGCCCAGCACCCGCTGTGGCACGGGTCGGTACCCCCGGCTCTGGTTACCGGCGGACACGCCGAACATCCGGTTGCGTTCCTCGCCATCACCGGGCATCAGCCCACCTCGCTCTCCCAGGGCCCATCCAGACTCTAAGCCCCTCGGGCGGGCCGGTGGTCACCGAGCTGACGCCGGACGATGCCGACTGGGCGGCCGCCCCGATGGCCGGACACCGCCGCGAATACGAGCGCTGCTCTCCGGTCTGCTGGCCCCCAGCCAGCGCAACCACCCAGCGGACGCCAGCCCGTGGTGGGTCGCGAACTCGCCCCTGGCGTCGGCAGCCAAGCGACCGCCTCCGGCTCCGTTGCCGAGGCGCCACTGATGCCGGTCAGGTGCCCACCGATGCCCCAGCGTCCGGTGTCACGGTCCCGTCCAGCACGGTCCACCCAGCCGCGACGCTCCCGCCGCAGCACCGTTCGCGGCCGCGTTTCGGGGCGTCACGTCGGATCGAGGGACCGGGATTCTCCGCGTTGTCCGGCCCGGCGCCGTCCTGCTGATCGTGCCCGCGGTTCCCGGCCCGGCCCGGGCCCGAGAGCTGTCCGGACCTGGCTGGCATGTAGCGTCGGATTGGTAGGTCGTTCGGCCCGTCCCTGATCGTCGCTGAGTAATTACCGGAGGGCCGGTCCCGGTAAGTGAAAATGGTTGAACGACGATCCCGCGCTGCCGCCGAATAACGCTATGACAAGAAATTCAGCGGAGCGCCAGGTCAGATAGTCAGCTCGGATTCGATTTGCCGGAGCTGGTGCCGCGCCAGGGCGAGGTTCGCCTTTTGCCGGTCGAGGACCAGGTAAAGGAAAAGACCCTGCTCGCTGCGCGAGCTCTTGAGCAGCCTGATCAGGTGGTACTGCTTGGTCAGCGTGATCAGAATGTCGTCAATGGTGTCATCTAGGCGCAGTGACTCCATTGTCCGCATTTTGGCTCGGATGACCTCGGTGTTGCCGGCGGCGGCCACGTCCAAGTCGAGATATTTGCCCCCGCCGAGCGCACCCAGGGACATGCCGCTGTCCCAATCCACCAGCGAAGCGCCCACGGCACCGTCGATGGTCATGGCTTCCTTGAGAGCTGTCTCAATGTCCACGTAATCCGCCCTCCAGCTTTTCTTGTTGGCATCGTCAAGGTAGCGAACCTTCGCGTTATGCATCAATCAATTCGCTAGAAAATTGCTTCACATTAAGTAGTTAAACAGTAACTCAAAGTAGTACCAGGACTGTGAGCAGGCATTACATGGGCGAATTGACGCGTCGACGGCGAGAGACCAGCATTTACTAGCCATTGGGTAAGGTCAGTCCGTACGATCGGTTCATTACACTGGGTTTTCGGCGGCCGGACATTCGCCCGACAGGTCGGCAATGCCCAGTTTTGGTTAATTGCACCGATTTCAGCCGGTCCGGGCGACCGGTCGGCACGCTGCCAGTGGTGCCGCAGGCAACGTCACGGACAAAACTGTCGGTGTCGACGGATAGGCCATTGGCACGACAGGCAAACTGTCGATATACGTTCGTGTTTCACGAGAAACCCGACCGGAGGATGTGATTTCGGCTGACCGAATCGGACGTTCTCGCGAGGCCGCAGGTGGCGGCGGTCCTGGAGAGCCTGTGCCGGAAGGGCGCGTCGGGCGTTCTGGAGGTAGAGGGCAATCCGGCCGGAGCCATTTACCTCGATCAAGGACAGATCACTTTTGCCCGGTCGTCGTGGGTTCCGGACCTCACGGCCCGGTTGTGCGGCGCGCTGCGGCCGTCGCCCGAATTGCGTACTTTTCTTCGCGGCAGTGATCAATCCGATCGCAATTCCGGCGCCCTGCTGGTGCGCCGGGGTTATATGTCGGAGAATGATCTGCGGTCTATTCTGCGTTCAGCGGTCATCGACGCTCTGATTGTGCTAACGATGCCGTTGAGCGGTGGATCGTCGGTGCTGGACATCCGGTTCGAGGCCCCCAGCGCGCACTGGGCCGCCGCGTTCCTTTGCCTCTCGCTCGAGTCGGTACAGCCGGACGTCAGCCGTCGCGCCGCCCAGATGGCCCGGGCCGGCGTCGCTCATACCGCGCCGATCGCCCTGCGCGACCTGGACCGGCCCTCGGCTGTGCTCACCCGCAGCCAGTGGGCCCTCGCCAGCCGCGTCGACGGCGCCCTCACGCCTCGCGACCTGGCCCGCCAGTCTGGCCTTTCTCTCTACGAGACCATTACCTCGCTTGGCGCTCTCATCCGCCGCGGCCTCTGCGCCCCGGCCGGCCTCGCCTCCCCCGGCGGGGACCAGCCAGTTCCGGGCGCGACGGTTTCGTCGGTCCCCCCGGCCGCCGTGCCGACCACTCCGGTCCCACCGGACGCTCTGACCCGGCTGGTCACCCGGACCGCGGCGCCGAGCCACCGCCACCGCACCCACCCCGCCGTCCCCGCTCCCGCCGCACCTAGCCCAGCCGAGACCGCCCCCGCGCAGAACGGCTCAGCCGCCAACGGCCAAGCAGCGCCCGCCCCGAGGCTGAACGGCGCCGCAGTCGGCCACCGGGACACCTTGGCCGGCTCACCTCGTCCTGCCGCGCCCGGCGGCGCAGTTGCCTATGCCACGTCAGGCGCGCCAGCCACGTCGGCTACCTGGGACACCACAGGTACACCCAGCGGGCGACCATCTTTCACCCCAGCCGTCACTCCCACCCCGCTGACCTCGCCCGAACTCTCGGGCCGGCCGGTGGTCTCCGCCGCTGCGGTACCCGGCCCCCAGAAGCCGGCCGTCGACCCGGCTCCGGTGGACGTACCAGCCGGTGCGTTGGGCTCGCAGGCCTCGCCGTCGTACCCGGCTTACCGGCGGTCGCCCCAGCAACAGTGGCCTCTGTCTGAGGCACCGGTCCCGCCTGCGACGCCGGGCGGTCCCAGCCCCGCTACTCCGGACGCCGACGCCCAATGCATGGTTCCCGCCCGGCCGGCGGCGGCCGATGGTTACCCGGTTCGCGCGTCCCGGGGTGCCCACCGGGCGCACCCTCCGTCCCGCCCGGAGACCGACGGCACCGACCGCAACGACCGCAACGACCGCACCGACCGCACACGAGGCCGCCGCCCCGCCGTGGCCGAAGCGGCAGCCGATGCTGCCGCAACGTCGGCCCGGCCACCGGGTGGATCGCGGGCAGCCCGCAACCCAGCCCCTCCCTGTTCCCCACGGCTGGCCCCAGGCCGCCGACTTCAGCAGCCCACCTGAGCCAGTCGGCGCGTCCGTGACTGCCCGCCCACTGCAGCCGGTCGGCCGGTCGAATGGGCCGTCAGCTGGATCCGCCTGGTCCGGGGGAGGGGCCGAGTCCGAGGACTTCACCTCTGCCGCTCCCGACCTGCTCCGCCGGGTCCTGGAAGGCCTCCGCCGGCTCGGCTGACCGGGCGCCCGCCGTAACTCACCAGGACCGGCGGCTCAACCCAGCGGGCGTCGGCGCGCGGGCAGGGTGGGCGGCGCGTCCATCGGCGGTGCGGCCGGCTGGCCGCCTGACCCGTACGTCGCGGTCGAACTCGCGCGCACGGTGGCGGGGGCCGCCCAGGTGCCGAACTCGGTCGAATACGTGGCGATGCGCTCGATGATCTCGCGAATTTGGTACTGCAGCATGCCGACGTTGAGCCGGGGCGTACCGATGACGGCCACGATGGAACTGCGGCCAGCCGCGTAGACGGCCAGGTAACCGTCGGTGCCGCGGGTCACGGTCTCGCGAAACTGGCCTCGGCCGGTCGACAGGGTCATCCGGCTGCCGAGGGCCAGCGTGGTGGCGATCAGGGCCGCGATCTGGGTGGGTTCCCGATCGGACAGGTCGTGCGCGATCAGCAGGCCATCGCTGGTGGCGGTCAGGCTGCCGTGCACGCCGACCACCCGCTCCCGGATTCGCTGCAGTTCCTGGCGAACCCGGTCCTCCACCGGCATCGGGGACTGGCGTCGCTCCGGCATCATTCGCCACTCCCGAGGATGCTGGACTCGCCTGCTCCGACGGGAACGCCGGCCACCACAATGCCTCCTTCTTCGGGTGACACGGCCCGGACGAACGACATCGTGGCCGGGCCGTAGCGAGGTTCTTGCCCGTTACGGTGCGCGCGGTGGTCGGCGGACGACAACAACCGCAACGCCAGCAACCGGTATACCTCCAGCGTCGTGCCGAACACACTGCGCCCCAGTTCCCAGGCCAGGGCACGCGGCGTGGAGCCGTCCCGGACCCGGACGAGCAGCGCCCACTGCGGGGCCAGCACCCCGATGTCGGGGGTGCTCAGGAAGGGGTTGCGCGCCACCACCGTGTCGGCCGTGACGACCGGTGCGAGCTGGTGCAGAATCCGCTGCCGACGAGCTACTTCGGTCAGCAGGTCCTCCAGGCCGATGCCTGGGACCGCGGCATGGACCGGTGTCTTGGCCGACCTGAATTTGGCGAAGCGTGACTCGCTGGACAGCAGATCCACCGTGGCGTCAATGGTCGGCTCGGCCACGGCCAGGGCCGCGGCCAGCCGGGTGAACGGGGTGCCGCCCGCGTCCGCGCCGTCCACGCCGTCCGGGGTGGTGCTTGGCGCCGGGGAGAACGCGGCCGCCGAGACGGTGCTCGGGGAGACCGGGGGCCCGGGAGTGCGCGTCGACCGGGCCAGCACGACCGTCCCGTCCCGGAAGTAGATCGCCCCTTCACCCGCGCCGGAGAACGGCAGCATGCCGGTGCTGTCCGCGGCGGCCAGCTTCCGCAGCCGGGCCGCAACAAGGCTCTCATAATCGTCGGTGGCTTTTCCCGACCACACCGAAGCGGTCAGCTGCCGGGCGCGGGAAAACCGGGACAGCTGGCTCATGACACGAAGTTCGTGCAGAAGGACCGAATCTCACGCCGGGCCATGGCGAGATTTGTCTTTGACCGGTCGAGCACGACCAGCAACACAATTCGCGCGTCCGGATCCGGGCTCACTGGACATATGACGTGGAAATGCCGGCTGAAGGTCACCATGACATCTTCTAGCCCCTCGTCCATGGCCAGTTGGCCGCCGAGCAGGGACAGGACGTGGGAGATATCAGCCGCGCCCGCGGCCACGGTCGGCAGGCTCATCCCGTCCGAGGCCTGCCGCGAGGCCAGCACCATGCCCGTCGACGCATCGACCAGGCAGGCCAGGACAAAACCGTCGATCTCCGTTACCGGAGCGAGCAGCGTGTCGGCCTCAGACAAGATCACGGATGCTTCCTTCCTGCACGGCGGGCGGGCTGGCCGGTAACGCCGGTCTGTTGGCCACGCCGATCATGCCCGCAGCGTGACCGGGGCGGAAACCGGCTACTGACCGCGGGTGAGCTTAAGCACGGAAACATCGTAAGACCGGCATCACCCTAGCCGTCGGCATAGCGACGAATGACAACGGAATTGATTTATTTTGCTTAGCCTAAATGCGTTTCACCTGGTGTCCGTAATGCTCCTTAAATCACGTTTGCGAATCGCCGTGCTCCGGTAAAAGTACCCGTCGCGGAACGACCCTCGCGTGGCCAGGGATAATCGCCTCATGACCGCGACGTGCGGGCCGCGCCTTTCACCTCCCGGTGACACCAGGGCCGCGACCCGGAGGCGCATCACACCCAGCGACAGGCCACCAGCGGTGCGGAAATTCGGATGCGCGCACCGGGCGGCCGGGTGAAGATGTCAGCGTGCCCGACGACCGGAACCTGGCCGCAATGCGCGCCTACTACGAACGCGGCGAAGAGGAAGCCCGGCTGGCCGACGGGGCCGCCGGGCAGCTCGAGTTCGAACGGACCAAGGAGATCGTGCTCCGCGATCTGCCGCCCGCGCCTGCGGTGGTGGCCGACATCGGAGGCGGCCCGGGCCGGTACACCCACTGGCTGGCCGGGCTGGGCTACCAGGTGGCGCACCGGGATCTGATGCCGCTGCACGTGGCTCAGGTCGACCGGGACCGGGCCGCGGACGCGCACATCGACTCCGCGGTGGCGGACGCCCGGGACCTGGACCTGGCCGGCGCCAGCGTGGACGCGGTGCTGCTGCTCGGCCCGCTTTACCACCTGGAGCGGCGACCGGACCGGCTGGCGGCGCTGGCCGAGGCGCGGCGGATCGCCCGGCCCGGCGCGCCGGTCTTCGCCGCGGCTATCAACCGCTGGGCCATGCGCCTGGACGACGTGCTGCGCAGGCGACGGTACGAGCAGTTCCCCCACCTGGAGTCCATGCTGGGCCCGCTGGAGCGGACGGGTCAGATCACGCCGGTGTACCCCGGCTCGTTCGTCGGCTATGCCCACCGGCCCGACCAGCTCCGGTCCGAGCTCCGGTCGGCCGGCCTGCACGTCACCAGCCTGGTCAGCGTGGAAGGCCCGGCGTTTCTGCTCGGTGACCTGCCCGAACGGCTGGCCGACGCCGACGGCCGGCGGGTGGTCATGGACACCGTCCGTGCCCTGGAACGGGTCCCCGAGCTGCTCGGGGCCGGAACCCATCTGCTGGCTACCGCTTCCGCCGGCCAAGGCGAGTCAGCGGAGCAGGACGGGACGTGAGCGGGCCCGGTCCGGACCAGGAGCTGATCCGGGTGGCGACCCCGGCCGACGCGCCCGCCATCGCCGCCGTCGTCACCGAGGCGTTCGGCCCGGCCGAAGGCCCGGTCGTGGCCCGGCTGGTCGAGGCGCTCCGGCCGGCCCCTGCCGGGGACCCGGCCCTGTCGTTCGTCGCCGCGTCCGCCTCCGGCCAGGTCATCGGCTACGTGCTGGGCACCAGAAGCCTGCTCGACGCGCCCCGGCGCCTGGTCGACGTGCTGGTACTCAGCCCGCTGGCCGTGGTCCCCGCTCACCAGGGTCGCGGGGTCGGCTCGCGGCTGATGCGGCACGCGCTGGCGGTCATGCAGGATCGCCCCGAGCCGCTGGTCTTCCTGGAGGGCTCACCCGCCTACTACCCGCGATTCGGATTCCAGCCCGGAGGCCCGCTGGGTTTCCGCCGTCCTTCCCTGCGCATCCCCGAGCCGGCCTTCATGGTGCACCCGCTGCCCGCCTACGAGCCCTGGATGACCGGGACCCTGGTCTACGCCGACCCGTTCTGGCGCCTGGACTGCGTAGGCCTGCGCAACCCCGCGCAGTGAAACCGGACTCGCCGAACCGTCTGATCAGGCTGCGTCGAGAGTGATGACCGTCGCCGCCACGGTCGACGGCCGGGGGATAGGCAGCCCATCGGCGCGCAGACCGTCCAAGTGGAACTGGATGGCATGGCGCATCTCGTTCAAGGCCTCTGCTTCGGTCTCGCCTAGCGCGACAACTCCGGGTAGGTCGGGTGACCACACGCCGTATCCGCCGTCGCTCGCGCGCTCGACGACGACCGCATAGCTCGTCACTGTGCCCTCCGTCGTATCCCTGCCTGTCTAAGGATGCTGCGCTCCGCCTTTTCTTGGCTCGACCGCCTAGCAGGAGGGGTCACGGCCGAGAGCCACCGTGGTCCTCCGCCCGTTGCCGCGCCCATCATGTCAGCCCCGACGGACA
This sequence comes from uncultured Actinomycetes bacterium, assembly GCA_963833835.1. GTDB lineage: Bacteria > Actinomycetota > Actinomycetes > Streptosporangiales > Streptosporangiaceae > Bog-532. The sequence goes on along the minus strand of CAWHZI010000014.1, from coordinate 38,535 downwards.
GAATCGCGGACCGCCAAGTCCGGACTAAGCCATTACGCATAACGGGCTCATCGGGCAGGATGGCCAGGTGACTGATCACGCCGAACGCCCGTGGGGCGCGTACACGGTCCTCGCCGAGAGCGAGGACTTCAAGGTCAAGACGATCGAGGTCCGGCCCGGGCAGCGGCTCAGCTATCAGCGGCACGCCAGGCGCTCGGAGCACTGGTTCGTGGTGAGTGGCGCCGGGGTCGTCACCCTGGACGGCGAGCTCACCGAGATCCAGCGCGGCGACGCCGTCGACGTGCCGACCGGGGTGGCCCACCGGATCCACAACACGGGCCAGGTCCCGCTGGTGTTCGTCGAGGTCCAGCACGGCGACTACTTCGGCGAAGACGACATCGTCCGCCTGGACGACGACTACGGCCGGTCCGAGCCGGAGCCCGCCGAGAGTCAGCTGACCTGAGGGCTGCGGGTGCAGCCTCCGGGCCGGGACCGGGTACCCGCCTGGGCGGCGGAGCGCGTGCACCTGAGCGCCTACGACTCCTGCTGGCCCGGCCGCGCGGCTGAGTATGCCAGCGAGCTGCGGCCGGTGCTGGCCCCGTGGCTGCTCGGCGCGATCGAGCACGTCGGCTCCACCGCCGTTCCCGGCCTGGTCGCCAAGCCCGTCATCGACCTGATGGCGCAGCTCACGGACATTGCCGTGGTGGTCAATCGAGCGGCCGGGACGCTCGGCGAGCTGGACTGGCGGTACGTGCCGCCGGAGTTCGATGGCCGTCCGTGGCGGCGGTTCTTCGCCAAGGTGTCATCCGATGGCCAGCATCGCTGGGCGCACCTGCACCTGATGGCCCCAGGGGCGGCCCGGTGGGACCAGCAGCTCCGGTTCCGTGACGCGCTCCGCGCTGACCCAGCCCTGCGGGACCGGTACGCCGAGGTCAAGTCCCGGCTGGCCCGGGCCCACGCCGATGACCGGGAACGGTACACCGACGAGAAGGCCATCTTCGTGACCGGCGTGCTGCGGGACCTCGACGGCCCCGGCCGCGAGGCGGCTCACGAGCGCTGATTGACTAGCTCGGATGCCGACGTACCCACCAGATGGGCATACCCATACTGAATGGTCGTGGGATGCGGTGGCCGGCTCGATGGCGGGATCGTGCGCCCGCGCCGCGGAGCTGGGGCTGCCGTCGATCGCGTTCACCGAGCACGTGGACTTCACCGCCTGGCTGATCGCGTCCGAGGTCACGACCGAGGAAGAGTCGTTCAACCCGGCGTTCGTGGGCAGCGACGGGCGATTCCGGCCGCCGCCACTGGACTCCGCCGGCTATCTGGCCTGCGTACAGCGCTGCCGGGAGCAGTTCCCCGACCTCCGCATCGTCTCCGGGGCCGAGCTGGGGGAGCCGCACTGGCACGAGCCGCAGGTTGAGGCCGTGCTGAGCGCCGGGATCTTTGACCGGGTGCTGGGCTCGGTCCACTCGCTGGCGCCCAATGAGCCCTGGCTGCTGGACCAGCACCTTTACCAGCGCATCGGCCCGGATGAACTGATGACCACCTACCTGACTGAAGCGCTCCGCCTAGTCGCCTCGTCCGTGCCCTTCGCCGTCCTGGCCCACATCGACTACCCGCTGCGCTACTGGCCAGAATCGGCTGGCCCGTTCGATGCCGCGCGGTACGAAGACGAGTACCGGGCCGTGCTCGCCGCGCTGGCCAGATCCGGCCGCGCCCTGGAGATCAACACCCGGGTGCCGCTCCCGGCCACGATCGTGCGCTGGTGGAACGAGGCCGGAGGTGAAGCAGTCGCCTTCGGTAGCGACGCCCACCAGCCATCGGCCATCGCCCGGGGCTTCGCCGAAGCCGCCGCCATGGCTGAAGCGGCCGGCTTCCGCCCCGGCCGGTATCCGGACGACTTCTGGCTTCGGTAGGCGATCCCGCCCTCCCGGCCTGATTTCAGTCGAGCAGGATCGAAGAAGCATCCACGGCCCGGTGTTCCTAGAGTTTCCGTATGGCCAGGTGAGAAGCTACCGAAGGGGGCAAGGCCCATGAAGACCATGACCTGCGAGCAATTGGGCGGACCGTGTGATCTCGAACTCCACGCCGACACCGCTGACGAGATCATAAAAGCCCAAGACAAGCACTTGAACGAAACGGTCGCCGGGGGCGATCAGTCACACGAAGGTGCGTTGAAAGAGATGAAAAACCGGTGGAAGCATCCCGTATCGGGGATGGGCTGGTACCGGAAAGCCAAGCGCGATTTCGCCGCCCTGCCCAACGACTGACAGCCCCTCGGCGAGGGGCTGTCAGGGAAGGCCAGGCTGGGTGGGTCATCTACAGGCCGCCAAGCAGGCCGCGTAGCGCCTGGGTGTAGGCGTCGAGTGCCTGGTGTCCTTGGCTGGTCAGGGCGACCGTGGTCTTCTGCCCGGACCTGTTCGGTGTCTTTTCGGTATTGAGATAGCCGCCCTCTTCGAGCTTGCGCAACTGGATAACCAGGTTGCCGGCGGTGAGCTCGAGCAGGTCCTGCAGGCGGGTGAAGGAGAGGGTGTCGCCGCCGGGCAGTGCCGCCAGGGTGGCGACGATCTTCAGCCGGGTGGGCACGTGGATCAGCGGGTCGAGTTCGCCGTTCATGACCGGACCACGCTGCGGTGCTGCTGCCAGACGATGGCGACCGCGGCGGCGAGGAGCACGAGGCACAGGCCCACACCGTCGACGGCCCACGATCCGACCGGCCCCGCGAACAGGGCGACGGCGCCGGTCACGGCGACCCCGGCCCCGACGCCGCAGGGGCGCCAGTTGGCTCGCGCGGCGTTGATGCCCGCCCAGGCCAGCCCGCCGAGGATCAGCGGCACCGTCAGCGGAATCAGCGAGTAGGCGGTCGCGGAGCTCACGCCGTTGGCCGCCAGCGCCCCGATGACGGGTAGCACCGAGAGCCAGGCCAGCGCCAGGACGATGATCTCCCACGGGCGCAGCCGGGACTTCCCACTCACCCCTTCGGTCGCGCGCACGCGCATCCCGACGGTCGCGATGAAGTTGACGACCACGAACCCCCACACGAACGGGAGGACCGCGGCGGTCGGGCCGTGGTAGGGGTGCTGCCCGCGCACGCTGAGCCAGCAGGCGCCGAGCACGGCCAGGACGCCGCCCGCCCTGATGGCCAGCAGCCACGGCTGAGCCGGCGTGATCTTCCGGCGGGTCTGCTGGGTGGTCTGCTCCAGCAGCGCAGCGGCCTGCTGGGGGTCGAAGTAGCCGCCGTGGCCGGCGGCGGTGCTGATGTCGGATGTGGTGTTCATGGTGTCTCCCTTGCTCGACTCTATGTCATAAAGTAGACGCTGCTTTACGCCATAAAGTCAACGGGTTAGCCGAAGAACTTTATGGCATAAAGTTCGACGCGAACCCGGCCGCGAACCCGGCCGCGAACCCGGCCGCGAGTCCAGCCGCAAGCCAGCCGGGCCGACGAGGAAGCCAGCGAGTGCCTTGCCTTATTAAATAGATATCACTATGATAAGGATGTGATACCGGCCTGCTGATCAGAGGAGCACGAGATGGTCGCTCAGACTGCAACCGCCGCAAGCCCGCGGCAACCTGATCCGCAGGTGACCGAGTACGAGGCCAGGTCCCTGTCTGGCCTGCGCATGCTGGTGCTGGGCATCGCCGGGCTGGTGGCCGGGGTGGTGCTCGGCATCGTGGCGTCCCATCAGCACGGCGGCACGGCCGTGGCGCTGGTCGTGGTCTGCGTGCTGGTCATCGCGACCAGCATCTTCGTCCTGGCGGGCCTGACCCCGGTCGTGCCGGGACGGGCTCGCGTCGTGCAGCTGTTCGGCCGCTACCGCGGCACCATCCGCGATTCGGGCTTGCAGTGGGTCAACCCGTTCACCCGCCGGATCGCGGTCTCCACCCGGATCCGAAACCAGGAGTCGGCCCAGGCCAAGGTCAACGACGCCGACGGCAACCCGATCGAGATCGCGGCCGTGGTCGTCTGGCAGGTGGCCGACACCGCACGGGCGGTCTACTCCGTCGACGACTACACCCAGTTCGTGACCATCCAGACCGAGACCGCCGTCCGGCACATCGCCTCGAGCTACCCCTACACCGCCGATGGGGACGGGAAGCCGTCACTGCGCGACAACGCCGACGAGATCACCGGCCAGCTCTCGGCCGAGATCGCCGCGCGGGTTGCCCCGGCCGGGGTGCACATCATCGAGTCGCGGCTGACCCGGCTGTCCTACGCCCCGGAGATCGCCCAGGCCATGCTGCGCCAGCAGCAGGCCAGCGCGGTGGTCGGCGCCCGGCAGCGGATCGTGGAAGGCGCGGTCGGCATGGTCCAGCTGGCGCTGCAGCGGCTCCAGGACGAGGACGTCGTCGAGCTGGACGAGGAGCGCAAAGCCTCGATGGTCTCCAACCTGCTCGTGGTGTTGTGCAGCGAGCAGGCCACCCAGCCGATCGTCAACACCGGCACCCTGTACCAGTGACGGTGCTGCCCATGATGACCGGGGCGGAACCATCGTGACCGAACGCAAGAGCGTCCTGCTGCGCCTGGACCCGGCCGTCCACGACGCCCTGGCTCGGTGGGCCAGCGACGAGCTGCGCAGCACCAACGCCCAGATCGAGTTCCTGCTCCGCCGGGCCCTCGACGATGTCGGGCGGCTACCCGGCCGGGCCGGGCCAATGCGGCCTCGCGGCCGCCCGGCCGCCGCCAGCCGCGCCAGCAAGCCACCCCTCAGTGATGACCAGCCGAACCCCAACGATGACAGGCAATCCGATGCGCACACGCAATGACAACCTGACCCCCCGCGATCCGGCCTGCTTCGTCTGGTCCCGCCCTGGGAGTACCGCCCGGGCCTGAGCTGCCGGGCCGCCCTCAGGCCCGGCGCGCGGGTGGGAGCGCCCGCCGGGCCAGCTGGACCATGAACGACTTCGGCGGCTGCCAGACGTCACGGTCCGCGGCGGGCCAGGCGTAGGTCAGGGCTCCGTCACCGATGCAGTCCAGCAGGCCCGGGGCGGCCAGCTCGTGCGCTGACCACTGGTAGAGCTGCTGCAGCCTCGGGGCGATCACCCCGTAGTCGAGGAGCCGGCCGAATCCAAGTTCGTCAGTGAGGTAGGACCGGGCGCTGCCGCGCAGCGGGTACTCGTCCGGCAGCACGCGAGACAGCTGCAGGAAGATGCCGGTCATCCCCAGCCTCGGGTCACCGAGGAAGGGGCCGAGCGGGCGGAGCCACCCCAGCGAGATCCGCGGGGCCGCGACGAGGGCGTGCGCGTACAGCACCCGGCACAGCACCACGTTCATGAAGAATCGTTCGGCCTCGTCTTCCGCCTCCGCTAGGTCGCGGTTTTCGAGGTACCCGGCGACCACGCTCCCGTTGTGCGCCCGGTACCAGGCTCGCGCGGTCGGGTAATCGGCGAAGGACATCCAGTAGTCAACGGTCCGCGAGGAGCCCGGCCCGGCCAGGTCCCCGCTCAGGGCCACCGCCTCGCAGCCGTCGCGAAGGATGCGTTCGTTCACCGCCCGCCACCACGGGCTGCCGGGACGGTCACTGGACAGTGGGTGCAGCAAACCGCGCCGGACCTGCCAGCGCATGAACGACATCGCCGCCCGGCGGAACGGCAGATGCCGTGGGGCCCGGCCGAACGGCCCGTAGTAACACCGCTGCATCAGGGCCATCCGGCCCGCCGGATCGTCGCGGACCAGGCCAATCTGCTGCTCGGTCCAGGCCGCCGCCGTACCCGGGGTACTCACGCCGCCATATTCGCACGCCAGCCACCCGCGCCGAAGGAGTGGAGTCAGGCGGCGGTGCTGTCGTGCTCGAGTCGCTCAGCGACCCGTTGCTCCCGGTAGGTCACCACCGCCGACCAGTGCTTGCCCTCAATCTGGCCGATCACCAGCCATCTCGCCTCGTTTGCTGTGCGAGGCGCGGGTGATCGTCGCGCCGGCGGAGGCGGCGACGACCGCGAGCATGCCGGCCCATTGCGCCGGGCTGATCTGCTGACCGAGCGCGATCAGCCCGATGAGCGCCCCGGCCGCGGGCTCGGTGCTGGTCAAGATGCTGAACAGGCTCCCGGGCATGCGGCTCAGGGCCTCGCTCTGCAGGCTGTAGGACAGCACGTCGGACAGCAGCGCCACCGCCGCGCCGAGCAGCAGGATCCGCGGTGTGAAGATCCGGCCGGGATTATTGGCCAGCCAGAACGGCACTGTGAGCACGGCCGCGCAGCCCGTGGCCAGCGACAACCCTGCTGCCCGCCCCTGACACGCTGCCAGGCGCGGGAACACGACGATGTAACCCGCCCAGCAGGCGCCGGCCGCGAGCCCGCACAAGATGCCGGTCAGGCTGAGGTTTCCGCCGCCCGCGATGCCGGCGGCGGCCGCCACCCCGGCACCGGCCAGCAGCGCCCAGAACAGGTCCGCCCGGCGCCGGGAGCCAGCCAGCGCGACGGTCAGCGGCCCGACGAACTCCAACGTCACCGCGACCCCCAGCGGCAGCCGGTGGATCGCGGTGTAGAACAGCAGGTGGTGGGCGGCCAGCAACGATCCCACGGCCAGCACCAGCAGCGCCGCCCGCCGGTCCAGGCTCCGCAGGGACGGCCGCCCGAGCCCGAGCAGCCCGGCCGATCCCAGCCCGAGCCGGAGCATGACCGTCCCCGCGATCCCCGCCGTCGGGATGATGGTCGCGGCGATGGCGGCGCCGCCTTCCAGGCCGAAGACGCCGCCCAGCACCAGCGCCGTGGCCGGGACCTTGGGCCGCCCGGTCTGCTCGGGCTCCGTTACTCGCCACCTCGCCATTGCAGCGACGCTACAGCTGGGCCAGCGCCCTGGCGCAACGCCTTTACTGGTGCGGACGCTGGCGCGTCGCGTAGACCACGTTGATGATGGCGATGAGGATCCAGATCAGGGCCGTGAGCATGATGGCGGCCACACCCGGCTGTCCGTGGAGGACGATCACGGTCACCAGCAGGGCGGCCAGCATGGACCCGAGGGTCAGCATGATCGACTGCCGGCCGGAACGGTCAGCCCGCTCGGCCCGGATCATGCGACTGGCGCGGCGCCGCTGGTGCCTGCACCCCGCGTACCTGTCCAGCTGGGTCAGGATGCGGCCGTCCACCTCCTCCGTGACCCGGCTCTCGATCTCGGCCGAGACCCGCTGGTCGATCTCCGCGCCGATGCGGTCAACCAGACCCTCGGCCAGGACCTGGTCATAACCTGGGCCAAGATCCTGCTGCGCGGCGGCCGAAGCGGCGATCTCAGCCTGGTGATCTGCGGCCATGAGGCCCTCCGAACGTCCCGTTAACCCTTGCGGTAACGGTACGAAGCCCGGGTAGCCAGCGGAATGCGGCTAACCCCCGCTTGTCCCCTGCGGTTTCCCCCACCGCCGCGGCGCCTTGCACCAACGGGGCGCCCCAACTGGCGAGTAGCTGTTACTGACCGAGAGGTCAGTTGATGTCGAACTCGTTGCCTTCCGGGTCCTTCATGCCGACCGCGTAGTGGTCCAGTCCTTCCTCGGACAGCGCGCCCGTGACGGTGGCGCCCAGGGCGGCCAGGCGGCCGGCCTCCGCGTCGACTCGCCTCCTGCGGGTCTCGATCGGGTCCGTCCACTCACCACTGGCGTGGATGTCGAAGTGCAGCCGGTTCTTGACCGCCTTGGCTTCGGGGACGACGTGGAACCAGATGCTCGGCCCGTGGCCCTCCGGGTCGTTGATCCGGTCCGCCCCGTCGGCCAGGTCCTCCTCGGGCAGCCCGAGCTCGCGGTAGAAGTCGTTCCAGGTCGCGAAGCCGGCCGGGGCCGGTGCGAGCTGATAACCGAGCGCGGCGGCCCAGAACCGGGCCAGCCGGTCCGCGTCGGCACAGTCGATGACCAATTGAAAGCGGACTGGCACCGGTTTCCTCCCTAAGCCGCCCGAGCAACTACCGGCATGCTGCCAGCTGGCTCGCATGGGGGAGGGGCCGGGGACTGGAACGGAGCCGGTCGAGTGAGCAAGCACGATCAAGACTGGCCGCAGGGCGGGTAGGCAGGATGGAGCCATGGAAGCGGACCGGCTCCGGGAGATTCTCGACCTGATCGAGGCGAGCCTTGATGAACCGCAGCTAGCCGGGGCTGAGCTGGCCGGGCGGGCCTACCTGTCCCGGTTTCACTTCGACCGGCTGGTGCGGTCGGCCCTGGACGAGCCGCCTGGGGCGTTTCGCCGCCGGATTCTGCTGGAGCGGTCCGCCTACCGGCTCGGTGCTGGCCAGGAGCCGGTCATCGAGATCGCGATGGGAGCCGGGTATGGCGGGCCGGAAGCGTTCACGCGCGCCTTTGCCCGGGCCTACGGCGTCCCGCCGTCTGCCTTCCGGTCAGCTGCCCGACAGGACTACCGGCTGCGAACTGCCAACGGAATCCACTTCCTGCCCCCGGGCGGCATCCGGCTGCCCGCAACGCGAAGGAGTAACGAAATGACCGTGCTGACGAAGATGCTCGACCACCACCTGTGGCTGAGCGGTCAGATCCTCGATCGGGCTGGCGGACTAGGCGACGACGTGCTCGACCTGCCGATCGAGCTTTCGGTCGAAGGCATTGACTCTGGGCCCACCCTCCGGTCGCTGGCCACCCGTCTGGTGACGCAGCTGGAGATGTGGCTCGCGGCCTTCGACGGCGCCAGCGAGACTCCGCCCGACGGCGACCGCTCTCCAGCGGCACTGTCTGCTCGCCTGGCCGAGGCTGGACCGAGATTCAGGGAGGTTGTCGTGGGCGCCCTGGACGACGGCCGCGGCGATGAGACCTTCATGGACATGACCTGCCGGCCAGCGCACGTCTTCACGTACAGCGGCGTGCTGGCGCATGTCCTGACCTTCAGCGCGGTTCGCCGGACCATGGCCATCGGCGCGCTGGAGACCGCCGGAATCGATGACCTGGGCGCCGGTGACCCCATGGAGTTCGTCGGCGGAACCGGTGAGGACGCCTCCCGTATCACCCGCGCCGACCGCTAGTGCCGCCGGACCGCGTCCACGGCGAGCTGGAGGATGCGGTCGCGCTGATCGTCGGACCCGAACGGCGAGCTCGTGACCCCGATGACGAATCGCATGACGTCGTCGATGCTGACGTCGTCGCGAGCGGCTCCCGCCTGCTGCGCGGCGACCAGCAGTGGGCCACCGGACTCGTACAAGGCAGCCTTGCAGGCCAGGAACGATCCCGATTCACGGTCGAGCGCGGTGAGCAGCACACGCTTCGTCGCCATATAGGTGACGAAACGCCGGATCCACTCCGTCAAGGCCTCCCACGGCTCGCGCGTGGCGGCGAGCTCTTCGCCGTATCGGCAGAGGGAATCGACCTCGGCGACGTAGACCGCTTCGGCGAGATCTTCGCGGGTCGGAAAGTGCCGGTAGAGCGTGGCCGCGCCGACCCCGGCCGCTCGGGCGACATCCGCCAGGAGCACATCGGTCCCCTGTTCGGCGAAGAGTGCGCCGGCCGCGGCGATTATCGCGTCGAAGTTCCGGGCCGCGTCGACGCGGTGCGGACGCCGCGCGGCTAGGAGATCGCTTACTCGTGCGGCCATTCCGATCAGATTTCCTCGGGGGCCAGCGCGGTGATCGCGTCGGCCTCTTCGCCGGTCAGCCGGAGGTGCGCCGCGGCGAGGTTCTCCCGGAGGTGCTGCACGCTCGTCGTGCCAGGAATCGGCAGCGCGTTGGGTGTGCGATGAAGCTGCCAGGCGAGGGCGATCTGCTGCGGGGTCGCGTTGTACTTGGCGGCGATCGGGTCGATGACCAGGTGGAACGGCGCGCCGTCGGCACCACCGGGTACCGCGCCGGGATGCCAGGGCGAGAACGCGATGGTGTGCTCGGCCGCCAGTGCGCGCACCGCGGCGCCGAGCCGGACCGCGACGTTGTAGTGGACGGTCACGGCGGCGATGTCCGTAATCGTCAGCGCCGTGCGGAGCTGGCCCGCGCTGACGTTCGACAGGCCGATGTGCCGGGTCAGGCCGTCCTGCCGCAGGCCGGCCAGGGTCTCGATGATTTCCTCAAACGGGGCGTCGACCATGGTCGGCGTGTGCAGGTAGTACAGGTCGATATGGTCCAGCCCCAGCCGGCGCATGCTCATGTAGGCGGACTGGCGCAGGTAGTACTTGTTGCCGATGGCGCTCATGTCGCTGTACTCGGGACCGCCGCGGACGAAGCCGCCCTTGGTGGCGATCACGAGATCGTCAGGGTAGGGGTACAGCGCTTCCCGGATGAGTTCTTCATTGGAGTGGGGGCCGTAGACGTCGGCGGTGTCGATAAACGTCACGCCCTCATCGACGACCTGCCGCAGCAATTCGACGCCCTGATCGTGGTCGGGGTACTCACCCCAGACCTTCGGGCCGGTGAGCTGCATCGCGCCGTAGCCGATGTTCCCCACGGTCAGGCCGCCGCCGATCGTGACGCTGTTAAGGGTATTGATGGCTGTGCTCATGCTGTTCCCTCGCGTTCGCGCGGGCGCCTGCTTGACCTTACGCCAAAGTGGACGCCAACTCTCATATTAGTGAGAGTCGGCGTCCACTTCAACTTGGTGAGCTGAAGGCGATGATGGCGCGTCCGGCAACCGCTTCACACCTGTCACTGATCTCCCACCCCAGCGCCATCGCCACCGTGATCGAGAGTTCGTCGGCGGAACCGGCGAGGACGCCTCCCGTATCACCCGCGCGGACAGCTAGATCTCAGCCTGGCCGGCGCGGATAGCCCATACCGTTCGCCTGCACAGTTGCTCGAGGGTTCTGGACATCACCCCGGTTGGATGAGGTTCTGCGGGTGAGGCCCGCGAATGCTGGCATCATGCCGAAAACTGAAGAGCCGGGGCCGGATCACGCGCCGACGGGGCGGTTGGGCCGTGTCCGGATGGACGGAGAGCTGCCGCGCCGGGAAGATCTGGCCGTGGTGTTTGACGAGCTGGATTACCAGCTCGGCTGCCAGGCTTATCTGTGGGCGCTGCCGCTGGTCTCGTACGCGCAGTGGCAGCGGCAGCACCGTGAGGTGTTCGGCGCCACCGATTACGATCTCGTGCAGTACCTGAGCTACCGGGATCGGCTCGGGCTGATCACGGCCAACGCCACGACTCCGTACATCCTGAACTTCATCGACCTGGGCCAGACCGGCCCGCTGGTGGTGGAGCTGCCGCCGGGGCCGACCGCGGGCGGCCTGTCGGATTTCTGGCAGCGCGAGTTCGCGATCATGGGCGAAATGGGCCCCGACCGCGGCCGTGGCGGCAAGCATCTGATCGTGCCGCCCGGACAGGACCCGCCGAAGGTCGACGACAGCTTTTACGTGCATCAGGCCACCGGGATGAACGTCATGTTCGGGTTCCGCACGCTGGACCCAGACCCGGAGCGCTCGCAGACCCTGGTCGACGGGGTCCGGATCACGCCATTCGATGGCCACCCCGCCCCACAGACCCGGATCCTTTCCCCTGACGGGCGAGCCTGGAACGGTGACCAGCCTCGCGGCCTGGACTACTGGGTCCGGCTGCACGAGATCTACCAGCGGGAGATCGTCGATGAGCGGGACCGGTTCTACCTGGCCATGCTCCGGCAGCTCGGCATCGAGCAGGACAAGCCCTTCGATCCCGATGCGCGGTTGGTGCGCGTCCTGACCGAGGCGGCCGCCGGGGGTGAGCTGATGGCCCAGGCGAACACGTTCGCCAAGCGGTTCCCGGACGCGCGGTACTGGCCGGACCGGCGATGGGATCTGGCCGTCCAGCTCGACCATTCCGATCAGCGCGCCCGCGGCTATGACCAGCTACTGGAGCGCGCCGCCTGGTTCTATGAGGCCGTCAGCTTCTCCGCGGCGATGAAAAGCCAGACCGCCGGGGCCGGGCAGGCCTACCTGGGCAGCTACACCGACGCCAGCGGCGCCTGGCTGGACGGCGGCCGGAACTACACGCTGCATATCCCGGCCGACCCGCCGGCCAAATTGTTCTGGTCGGTCACTGTGTACGACGTCGATACCCGCTGCCTGATTGACAATGCGCAGCAGCGCGGCGACCGGGGCTCTCGCGACGCTGAGCTGGTCTACAACCCGGATGGCTCGGTGGACGTGCACTTTGGCCCGGCCTCTCCGCCGGGGCGCGAAGCCAACTGGATCCAGACCATCCCCGGCCAGCACTGGTTCTCCTACTTTCGGTTCTACGGCCCGCTGGAGAGCTATTTCGACCGCAGCTGGAAGCTGAGCGACATCACGCCCGGCGCCGCTCAGACCCTGGAGGATTGATGAGTGATGACCTGGGCGCCCTGGCCAGTGAGGCGTACTTCTACGGCTACCCGCTGGTGGCCGACGTTGATGAAGTGGTCCGCTTCACCCGCACCGGCATGGGCAGCGTCCCCGCCGCTCCGTTCAACCAGTTCTCGCACGCCCGGACCCTGGCCGGCCCGGCCGACACCTTCGTCACTATTAACAACGACACCTTGTACTCGATCGCCCAGCTCGACCTGAGCGCCGGGCCCCTGGAGCTGAGCGTCCCCAGCACCGGAGACCGCTACTTCGTGCTCCAGTTCATCGATGCCTGGACCAACAACTTCGCTTACGTCGGCACCCGCGCCAGCGGCTCAACCGCGCGGTCCTACCTCGTGACCCCTCCCGGTTGGGCCGGCCAGGTCCCCGCCGGCGTCACCCGGATTCCGGCGCCCACCCAGATCGCGACCATCCTCGGGCGCTGGGCCTGCAGCGGGCCAAGTGACCTCCCCGCCGTGCACGCGCTCCAGGACCAGCTGTCCCTGCACCCGGTGACCGGCGAAAAGACCGGCGCTGGCGTGCCGCAGCCGGCCACGGTGCCTGATGAGCTGGAGTTCTTCGAGAAGCTGCGCACCTGGATGGCGGCGTTCCCGCCCGCGGAAGCAGACCGCGACTACCAGCAGCGGTTCAAGCCCCTGGGCCTGCTGGACGAGGCTTCCCCTTACCACGACGCACCGGCCGACCTGGCCCAGGCGCTGGCTGGAGGCGTGGCCGCGGGTAAGGCCAAGCTGGAAGCCTTCACCCGCTCCGGCACCGTCCAGAAGATCAACGGCTGGATGATGGGCCTGCACATGTTCGACTACAACCTGGACTTCTTCGGCCCCGGGACGATCGACGACCCGCAGTGGATAAAAGCCGACCGGGCCGCGGCCTACCCCGAGCGGGCCCTGTCGGCACGAGTCGGCTTGTGGGGCAACCACGCCTACGAGGCGACCTACGGGCAGATCTTCCAAGACGACCAGGGCGAACAGCTCACCGGCAGCCGCCGCTACCGCATCTCGTTCAGGGAACTGCCCCCGGTGCGGGCCTTCTGGTCGCTGACCATGTACGACGTGCCGGACTACTACCTGACCGCCAACCCCATCGGCCGGTACTCGATCGGCGACCGCACCCCGGGCCTGCGTTACGGGCCTGACGGGTCGCTGACCATCACCATCCAGGCCGACCCGCCCGCGGACGAGACCGAGCGGGCCAATTGGCTCCCGGCCCCGGCCGGCGACTTCCGCCCGATCATGCGCCTCTACGAACCCGGACCAGCCATTCTCAACGGCGCTTACACCTTGCCGGCGATCCACCGCCTCGACTGAGCGGGCGGCGTTGGCGATGCCACGGCTCGGCGTCGCCAACGCCGCCCGCTCAGGGGGTGACGATGGGGAACTGGTGATCCACGCTGTCGAGCAGGCCGAGGAGGGTCGGGATGAGGCTGGCATCACCTTCGTGCTGCACCGCGTCGAGCTTGCCGGTTGCGATAACGGCGACCAGTTGCGGCTTGGCTAGCGTGATCGTCAAGCTCGGCTCGCCGCTTCCGTAGCCAGCGTCGGCGTGGATGAGCGCCCCGTTGGACAGCTCGGTGCGGTAGGTCCGGTTGAGGTCGGTGAAGACCCAGTCGATGCAGACGGTGGCCTCGGCTGCGCGCAGCCCGTCGATGCGTACGCCGAGAGAGTCGAACAGCTGCTCGATCGTGAGTGCGCCGAGTACCTCGGGTGAGGTCAGATCCGGTGGCGGCGCCGCGATCGGGCCGCGCAGTTCCTGTGCTCCCCGTAGGTAGATGTTGCGCCACAGGCCGTTCTCCGCGCCGTGGCCGAGCTGCTCCAGGGCGGTCGCGAGCAGCTCACGAGCTTCGGCGTTGGCCGGGTCGGCGAACACAACATGGCTGGTCACCGTGGCCGTCCAGCGCAGGTCGCCCGCGGCCAGTGACTTCCGGGCCTTGTCCAGGACCTGGGCCGCGCCGCCCATGAACTCCACGTAACGGGCTGCCTCCTGCTCGGGCGGATATGACCACAGGTGCGCCGGGTTGCCGTCGTACCAGCCGAGGTACCGCTGGTAAATCGCCTTCACGTTATGGCTGTACGAACCGTAGTAGCCGCGGATGCTCCACGCCCGGTCCAGCGCTGGCGGAAGCGTGAACTCCTCGGCGATCTCGGTCCCGATCTGGCCCTGGTTCATCCGCCGCAGGGTCTGGTCGTGCATATAGGCGTAGGTGTCCCGCTGCTTGGTCAGGAATGCGGTGATCCGTTCGGTTCCCCAGGTCGGCCAGTGGTGTGACGCGAACACAACGTCGGTGTCGGCGCCGAACAGCCGTACCGCCTCGCCGAGGTAGCGTGACCAGGCACGTGCGTCCCGGACCTCGGCACCTCGCAGGGTCAGGATCTGATGCAGGGTGTGAGTGGCGTTTTCCGCCATGCACAGGGCCCGTTGGTCGGGAAAGAAGAAGTTCATTTCCGCGGGGGCCTCGGTGCCCGGTGTGACCTGGAAGATCACGCGGACGCCGTCGATGCGGGCCTCCTGGCCGGTGTGGGTGACGTCCACGGTGGGTGCCAGCAGTGAGATCGTGCCGTTCGAGGTGGCCATGCCCAGCCCCGCGCCGATCTGGCCCGCCGGTCCCGCTGGGAGGTCGGCGGCGTAGATGTAAGCCGCCCGTCGTGACATCGCCGCGCCCGCGTAGACGTTCTCCGATACGGCGTGCTCCAGGAATCCGGACGGCGCGTAGACCGGAGTGTCCGCATCGGCGACCCCCGCGCTGCCGCCGTAATGGTCGGCGTGCGAGTGCGTGATGAGCAGCGCCTTAACTGGCCGGTCTCCCCGGTGCTTGCGGTACAGCGCCAGGGCCGCCGCGGCGGTCTCGTCCGACATCAGCGTGTCGATCACGATCACGCCGGTGTCGGTCTCGACCAGGGACATGTTCGACAGGTCGAGGCCCCGCACCTGGTAGACCCCGCGGGTCAGCTCGAACAGACCGTGCCTGGCGACCAGCTTCCCCTGCCGCCACAGGCTCGGGTTCGCCGTGTCGGGGGCATCGCCCTGGATGAAGTCGTACTTGGAGCAGTCCCAGACCACATGCCCGTCAGCTGCCGTGATGACCGGGTCATCCAGCGTCCCGACAAATCCCCGCTCCACGTCATCAAAATCGGTCTGATCGGTGTAATCGAGGTTCGTCATGTGGCCCAGTACTCCAAACTCGCGATGATCACCCAGCAGCAAGCCTTTCCGGCTCGTGACCTCCCGGCATCACCTAACCCGGGTGAGGTAACCGGGATCAGCTGGTCAGGGCGCCGATCGCGTCACCGATGAGCTTGGCCCCGATGACCAGGCAGAGCACGGACATGATGACGGCGTTGTGCCGGCCCATCCAGTCCCTCAGCGCGGTGAGCATCTTGGCCGAGCGCTCGCCCAACGCAAAGTAGATCACCACCGGGGTCCCGACCCCGATCGTCCCGATCAGCGCGAAGACCGCGTAGGCGATGGCCTGGTCGGCGCCGGAGATGCCGGTCTGCGCGATCGACG
This sequence comes from uncultured Actinomycetes bacterium, assembly GCA_963833835.1. GTDB lineage: Bacteria > Actinomycetota > Actinomycetes > Streptosporangiales > Streptosporangiaceae > Bog-532. The sequence goes on along the minus strand of CAWHZI010000014.1, from coordinate 22,838 downwards.
CACCCGCGCTCACCGCCAGCAACAGGTTCTTCGGGTTGACCCCGCCCAGCAGGGCCGCGAGCCCTAGCACCGTCAGCGGTTTCATCGAGTCGATCGACGCCATCCACTTGGGCAGCGCCGCCTCATCACCGTCTTTCGGACGGCCCCGAAACTGCCGCACCGCGACCAGCAGCAGCGCCGCGCCCAGCACGATTTTGACCCAGCTGACCCAGGTGGCGGGGGACCCGGATTTGCTCGCGCCGGCCGGCCCGGCGACGCTCAGGACGATGGCCCCGATCACCGCTAGGCCGACGAGCCAGCCGATGACGAAGGCCGGCCCGTTGGACCGGGCCCGGCGCGAGGTGAGGATCAGGACGACGGCGATGATCGGGATCGGGCTCAGCGCCACGCCGACCGCCAGCGGCAGTGAGCTGCCAATTGCCTGGCCCATCAGGTCTCCTTGAGTGTGCTGGTCGGGCCGGCGGCTTGGCCGGCCGGGTCGGCCCGGACCGCGTCGACCGCGGCCCGCACCGAGGGGAAGTACTCCGGCGCGGCCGCACCGCCTGATTGGGTCAGTACGTCGCGGACCTGGCCGACGTCGCGCGCGATGACCAGCCGCACGCCGTGACGGTGCAGGTCGGCGGTGAGCTCGTCGAGCATGCGGGCCGCCGTCACATCGACGAACGGGACCGTTTCCCCGTCGAGCACGACCGCGTGGACGCCCTCGGCCGCGGCGGCATCGTTGATCGTGAGCCGCACGTGGTCGGCGTTGGCAAAGAACACGCCGGACTCGACCCGCAGGATCGCGATGCCGGGGATGGTCTGGTCCTCGGGATGCTGGCCGATGTCCGCCCATTGGCTGGTACCCGGTACCTGCCCGAGGACCGCGACATGGGGCCGGGAGACCCGGTAGAGCAGTAGCAGCAACGACACCGCGATCCCGATGAACAGTCCGGGCAGGGTGTCGAAGATCAGGACGCCCAGCATCGCCGCCACCGCCGCGATGAAATCGGCCCGGGCCGCGGGCCCGTAGATCTGGCCCAGCCGCTTGGTGTAGGCGCGGTACAGCGCCCGCAGGGCGGCGATATCGACCAGCTCGATCAGGGCCGCGATGACCACGGCCCCGAGCGTCGCCTCCGGCAGATCCTCGAACAATCCGGTCAGGAACAGCAGGGTCAGGATAGTCAGCACCGCGACGACCAGGCCGGACATCTGGGTCTTGGCGCCGGCCGAGCCGTTCACCGCGGTTTTGGACAGCGACCCGTTGACCACCATCCCGCTGGACAGGCCGGCCGCCAGGTTCGCTGTGCCCAGGCCGATGAGCTCCCGGTTCGGGCTGACCTGGTAGCCGTTGCGTGCGGCGTAGGTCTTGGCCGCGCCGAGGCCCTCGGCGAAGCCGACCAGCATGATGCCCACTGCTGAGCCGGCCAGCTTGAGGTAATCCTCCGACGGCACGGACGGCAGGCCGAACGATGGCAGGCCGCTGTCGATGTGCCCGACGATCTTCACGCCGTGGTGCTGCAGGTTCAGGGCGTACACCGCGAGGATTCCCAGGGCCACGGCCACCAGCGGTGCGGGAACGATCGGGGCCACCCGGCGGAGCACCAGCACGACGGCCAGCGAAGCCAGTCCCACGATAACTGTCTGCCATTGAGAGTCCCCGAGCCGGCTGATCACATCCCACAGCTGCTCGAAGAAGTCACCCGAACCTTTCTCGATCCCCAGCAGCTTGGGCACCTGCCCGATGATGATGGTGAGGGCCAGGCCGACGATGAAGCCCTTCAGCACCGGCTCGGAAATGAAGTTGGCCAGGAATCCCAGCCGCGCCAGGCCCGCCGCCAGCGCCAGGATGCCGGTCGTGATGGCCAGGGTGGCGGTCAGGGCGGCGAAGCGCCCCTGGTTGCCCGCCGCCACCGTCCCGACCGCCGCCGCCGATAGGGCCGCGGTGGCCGCCATCGGCCCGACGACCAGATGCTTGGAGCTGCCGAACGCGGCGTAAAGGATCAGCGCTCCCGGTGCCGCGTAGAGCCCGACCACCGGTGAGACGCCTGCGATGGAGGCGTAGGCCAGCGCCTCGGGCACCAGCACGGCCCAGACGGTCAGCCCGGCCACCACATCGCCGCGCAGCCAGCCCGCCCGATAACCGCGCAGTGACGTGAAGACCGGGACCCGCAGGGACAGCGCCACGCAAGCGTCCTTCCGTCAGCTCGATGCGACGCGCTGAATACAGCGGAAGCCCAGGTGAGAGGTGGAGGTGTCGACCGCCTCACCCTGCCGGGCCGCCGGGCGGTAACGCAGGCAGTAGTTCGGGGCGCACAGGTGTGAGCCGCCTTTGATCACGCGGCGCGGGATGTGCGCCCCAGGCTGGCCGAGGACCAGGCTGTCCTCGGCCGAGGTGACCCTGGGGTTCCGCAGTGTGCAGCAGCCATCTCCGGCCCGGAGCCCTGGGTCGGCAACGAAATAGTCGCTCGTCCACTCCCAGACGTTTCCGGCCATGTCGTAGAGCCCGAAACCATTGGCCGGAAAGCTCCGGATCGGCGTGGTGCCCCGCCACCGGCGGGGCTTGAAGTTCTGCCAGGGGAACTCGCCCTGCCAGGTGTTGGCCATCACCTTGCCGTGGGGGGTGAAGTCGTCGCCCCAGGTGAACACCGCCCCGTCCAGGCCGCCCCGGGCGGCAAACTCCCATTCGGCCTCGGTCGGCAGGTCCAGGCCGGCCCAGGCCGCGTAGGCCTCGGCGTCTTCGCTCGTCACGTGGGTGACCGGATGACGGTCCCGGCCGGTCACCGTGCTATCCGGACCCTCCGGATGGCGCCACTGGGCCCCGGGCCGATAACTCCACCACTGGCTCACGTCCCGCAGGTCTACTGGTCCGGCAGAGGCGTGGAAAACCAGTGACCCCGGCCGCAGCAGGTCCGGGTCGGCGTCGGGGTACTGGCCCGGATCGAGTGAGCGCTCGGCCACCGTGACGTAGCCGGTCGCGGTGACGAACTGGCCGAACTCGGCCACGGTCACCGGGCCGGTGGCCATCCAGAACCCGTCGACCTCGACCTCGCGCACCGGGCGCTCCTCGGGGTAGAAGTCCTCCGACCCCATCCGGAAGCTGCCCCCGGGTACCCACACCATGTCTTCCCCCGGTGCCGGCCCCTGATCCGGGGCGCCGGGAAGCACTTGCTCACGCATCGGCCTAGTCTCGCAGAAGCGCCATGCGCGCCTCGGCCGCAAGGTCGACGAACGGCTGGCCGCTGACGTCGACCGTCGCGCGCTGGATCGTGCCGCCGGTGAAGGGCCACGGCGCCTGGCCCGGGTAGTCGTCGGTGACCGGCTCGGCCCCGTCTTTGCCGATGTTCAGTCCCTCGCCGGCGATGGAGAACTTGCCCGGCTGGGTCTTGATGCGGCCCTGCCCGACCTCTTGGCCGCCCACGTGCAGCGTGAGCGTGCCCTCGGCCGGCATCGAGTCCCCTTCACGCTCGAATGAGGCCGAGACGATCGCGTGCCCGGTGGGCAGCGGCTCAGCCGATGAAATGATCTGCTCGGTGTCGCCGACGAAGTTGTAGACGTACTTCAGGATGCCATCCTTGAGGTAGAGGGCGTGGCCGCCGAACCGGGCGCCGTGCGCGAATAGGACCCCGCTGGCCTGGTCGGTGTCGATGTCCAGCTCGACCGCGATCGTGTAGGAGCGGTTACGGATGTTCGGCGCGACCGACTCGGGGACCTCGGCCGTACCGGGGTAGTACACGTACCGGTTCCGTGCCTTGGTCAGCTGGGGCCGGTCGGTGGTAAGGATCTCGACCACACCGCGGTTTTCCAGCGGCAAGGCCTGGTACTGGCCGGCCTGGGCCCACCACAGATCGATGAGCTCCCGCAGCCTCTCCGGCTCCTGGGCGGCGAGGTCGTGGCACTCGCTGGGGTCTTCGTCGGTGTTGAACAGCTCCCAGCGCTGTCCGGCGTAGCCCGCCCACATGTCGGGCGCGGCCGGTGAGATCGCGACGGCCTTCCAGCCCTGATGCCAGATCGCTCGCGTGCCGCCCATGGAGTAGAACTGCGTTTGCTTGTCGGTGGTGGCGCTCTCGTCGTTGAGGGTTGCGTCGAAGCTGATGCCCTCGAGCGGGAACTGCGTGTAGCCCTTGACGACCTCGGGCGCCTCGACGCCGAGCAGGGAGTAGATGGTCGGCACGATGTCGACGGCGTGCACGTACTGGCGGCGTACTCCGGGGCTGGTGATCCGGGCCGGCCAGGAGACGATCATCGGGTCGGCCGTGCCGCCCTCGAAGTTCGAATAACGCTTCCACAGTTTGAATGGGGTGTTGAACGCCCAGGCCCAGCCGGTCGGGTAATGGTTGTACGTCAGCGGGCTGCCCAGCTCGTCCAGGTGCGGCATGTTGGCTTCGATGGAGTCCGCGATCCCGTTAAAGAGCTTGTTCTCGTTGACCGACCCGTTCGGGCCGCCCTCGCCCGAGGCCCCGTTGTCCGACACCAGGACGATGATCGTGTTGTCCAGCTGCCCGGACTCCTCCAGGTAATCGAGCAGGCGGCCGATCTCGTGGTCGGCGTGGGCCAGGAAGCCCGCATAGACCTCGGCCATCCGCGCGAACAGCCGCTTCTCATCATCGGTGAGGGACTCCCAGGGCCGTACGGTGTCCAGCTCGGGCCAGCCCTTACCGTCGGCGCTGGTTACGTCGATGTACGGGTTGATCGGCGACAGCTCGGCCTTGTCGGTGATGATCCCCAGCTGCTTCTGCCGGTCGAACACCAGCTCGCGGTACGCCTCGTAGCCCATGTCGAACTTGCCGCGGTACTTGTCGATCCACTCCTTGGGGGCGTGGTGCGGGGCGTGGCACGCGCCCGGGCAGTAGTACAGGATGAACGGCTTGTCCGGCGCGACCGCCTTGGCGTCGCGGATGAACTCCAGTGCCTTGTTGGTCAGGTCGGTCGTGAGGTGGTAGCCCTCTGACGGCTGGGCCGGCTGCTCGACGGGGTGGTTGTCGTAGACCAGGTCGGGGTACCACTGGTTGGTCTCGGCGCCGAGGAAACCGTAGAACCGCTCGAACCCGCGCCCGATCGGCCACTGCGTCTTCCGTGAGGCCAGGTTCATCTCGTCCTCGGCCGTCAGGTGCCACTTGCCGGTCATGTAGGTGTTCCAGCCCCGCTCGCCCAGCACCTCGGCGACCGTGCCGCACTCGAACGGGATGTGGCCGTTCGAGCTCGGGAATCCCGACGCGGCCTCGGTGATCGTGGCCATGCCGTTGGTGGTGTGGTTCCGCCCGGTCATCAGGCACGACCGCGTCGGCGAGCACAGCGCCGTCGTGTGGAAGTTGGTGTAGGTGAGCCCGCGCTGGGCGATCCGGTCGATGTTCGGCGTCTCAATCAGCCCGCCGTAGGGGCTCATAGCCGAGTATCCGACGTCGTCGAGCACGATGTAGAGCACGCTGGGTGTGCCCTCGGGGGCGATCGGCTGGGTGTAGGGGGCCCAGTCCGGCACGGACTGGGTGATGTCGACGTTGACCACTCCGCTGAACCGCTTCGCCATCACGTCTCCTCTAGGCCGGACGGCCGGTCCGGCATGGGTGTGCGCCGTCGCCCATCCCGGCTGCCGGGGTGCAGAATGCATTCACCCGGGCCGGGTGAATGCAGGGCTCGGCCAGGTCAGTTCCCCTTGATACCCACCACTGTGAGTCCAGTCACGCCGGGTCGCTGGCCGCAGCGGCTGAGCCGTGCTTGCCCCGGCGGCGGCCCAGCGGCAGCAGCAGTTCGGCCAGCCAGCTGAACACCGCGATCAGGAGTCCGCCCAGGACTGCCGAGCCGAAGTTGTCGACGGCGAGATGGCTGGAGATCCCGGCCGTGATCGCCAGCAGCGCGGCGTTGACCACCAGTAGGAACAGGCCGAGGGTCAGGATGATGAACGGCAGGCTGAGCAGGCGGAACAGCGGGCCGAGGATGAGGTTGATGACCGAGAAGATCACCGCCACCCACAGCAGCCACGCGAAGCCGCCGCTCACGTGGATGCCCGGAACGATGTGCGCAGTCAGGTCAATGATGGCCGCGAGCACGACCAGCCGGAGCGCCAGCCAGATGAAGAGCATGCCAGCGATGAAATCAAATTCCCGCCCGCGGCTGATCATCCTTCGCGGGTGATCTCGGGCCGTTCGCTCCGGTTAGGGCGAAAAAACAATGGATTGCAAACCTGTCGTTCACTTAATCGGAGGTTAAGGCCCCCTTTTCTGCCGCGAGCACAGCGGGTTACGGTTGGAGCGGGAGTATCCGCATGAGCCAGGTGAATAGCCAGACGCGGAAATGCCCGCGACCGGGGGAGCCAGGCCATGCCGAGCGCCATGGGTGACTCGCGGTTGATCGTGCCGCGTCTTCCGCCGCGGCATATTTCTCGTCCCCGTCTGCTCGCTGAGCTTGACCGGGGCGCGGATACGCCGCTCACCCTTCTGGCGGCTGGGCCCGGATCGGGCAAGACCGTTCTGCTCAGCGACTGGGTTAGACACCCCGGTGTTCAGGTCGCCTGGCTGACTCCCACGGCTGCAGACGCTGAACCCCGCCGGTTCTGGCCGCTGCTGGCTGCATCGCTGCGTGCGGTCGTCGGCCCGGACCGCGGGCCGCCCGGTACGGTGCCGCAACCAGTCACTTTTGATCTCGTCCAAGCGCTCCTCGGCAGCGTGCCTGACCAAGCACCTCAGCTCGTCGTGGTCATCGACGATGCGCATGTTCTCAACCACCCCGAAGTCCTGGAGGGGCTGGACCGTCTGATACGCGGGGCCCAGAGCCTGCGTTTCGTGCTGTCCGCTCGCAGCGATCCCCTGCTGCCCCTGCACCGGTACCGGCTCGGCGGCCAGATGCATGAACTGCGCGCGGCCGACCTGGCCCTGGCACCAGCAGAAATGCAGCAGATGCTGGAGTCATATGACGTCAACCTGAAGCCGCAAGATTTCGACCTGCTCACCGCCCGTACCGAGGGATGGGCGGCCGGCGTGCGGCTTTCGGCCATGCGGATGGAAGGGACCGAGCATCCCGCGGCCTTCGTCTCCGAGCTCGCGCTGGATCAGGGCAGCATCGGCGAGTATCTCGTGGACGAAGTACTCCGGCAGCTGCCCGAACCGCACCGCCGTCTGCTGGTCGAGACCAGCTTCCTGGGTGAGGTGACGGGCCCGCTGGCTGATGCGGTCACCGGCATAGCCGGGTGCGGGGACCTGCTGGTCCAGCTGGCGCGGGAGAACTCCTTCGTCATCCCGCTGGATGCCGCGCAGACGCGCTTTCGCTACCACCAGCTTCTGGCCGAGATCCTGCGCTACCTGCTGCGGCGCCCCGCCCCGCAGGTGGTGCCTCAGCTGCAAAGACGCGCCGCGGCGTGGTTCGAAGCAGCCGGCGACCTGGGGAACGCCCTGCACTGGGCGGTTCAGGCGGCTGACGGGCCGTACGTTGCCTCCCTGCTGGCCCGGGGTGCCTTCGTGCACGCCTTCGTGCACCGGCAGGATCTGGCCCAGGCCGGCCTGCGTGAGTTGCTGCCACTGAGCGCTCCCGGCGAGGCGGGCGCCGCGCTATCGGCCGAGCTGGCTGTCGCCTACCCGGCGATGGTCGCGATCTTCGCCGGGCCGGACGTGGCCGTGCAAGAGCTTGCGCGCATCGCGGCGACCAGAGCCCGCAAGCTGGTGACCGACCCGGACCTGCTGCGGACCTTCAACGTGGTTCAGCTCGTTCTCGGGCAGAAGGCGGGCGACGCTTGCGCTGTCGATGACGCCGCGGACCGCCTCCTGGGCACCGGTGATCAGCTGTCTGGCCCGGTGCCGCCGGAGTTGCGGGCCGCTGTTCTGCTGGCTCAGGCCGGTATGCGCCTGTGGCATAGCCGGTACGAGGATGTCGATGTTCTCCTGCAGGAGGCACTAGCGGACGCGGAACGGTCCGGATCGGCGGCCGTCGAGCTCGAAGTCCTCGCTATGCGGGCGCTGGTGGCCAGCTGCTGGTCGCGGCGCAAGCACGCCGACGACGCGACCCAGCGAGCCCAGGTGCTTCTGGCCCGGCATGGCGATCTGGCCCCACCTCCCGCCCTGGAGTTGGCCGGGGCCCTGCGGATGCACGTGGCGGGCGACCTCCACGGCCAGGATCGGATCCTGCGGCGTATACAGCCGTCCGAAGCAGTGGGGTCAGACCCTGGCCTCACCGTGGCGGTGGCTCTGGGCCGGGCCGGCCGCCTGCTGGCCCAAGGGCAGTCGAACGAAGCCCGCAGTGTCCTGCAGATGGCTGGCGACCAGACGCCGCAGGGGCTGGCGGTCCAGCGTGACGTGATCCTCGCGCAACTGGATATCTCGCTCGGACGCCCGCACGCCGCGCTCAGCCTGCTGCAAGATCATCAGGGCCGCGAGGTTGCCGTCGCGGCTGCGGTGACCCGCGCCCGCGCCTACCTCGCCCTGAACGATCTGGACCGGGCCCAGGCCTGCGTCCGCACCGTGCTCACGGCGGCCAGTTCGCAAGTAGGCCGCTACTTGCTGGTGGAGGCCTTGCTCTGCGAAGCGCAGATCGCGCAGCTGAGCAACGATCCGCCCCGCGCGCTGGACGTGATCCTGCGCGCCATCGAAATCGCCGGCGGCGATATCGTCCTGCCCTTCTTGGAGATGGCCACGGTGTTCACCGCGCTGCTGGCCCGTCACCCTGCGGTCGCGGCCCAGTGGCCGGTGCCGCCACCCGGCGGGGCCATGCCACCGCCTCGCGGGCCGGAGCCGCTGACCGGGGGAGCGCAGGCGGTGCTAACGGGCGACCTGGCCGACCCGCTGACCCAGCGGGAACACGCGGTCTTGCAATTCCTGCCCACCAGCATGTCCACGGCCGAGATCGCCGACGAGCTGTGCCTGTCGGTCAACACCGTCAAGACCCACCTGGCCGCGATCTACCGCAAACTCCCGGCCAGCCGCCGACGGGAAGCAGTCCAGCGAGCTCGCCAGCTCGAGCTGATCTAGCTGCACGCCTGCCGAAGGTCGATTGAACCGGGATACCACTCGATACGGGTGATCTGGGCCGGCGCAAAACAGGGCAGGCTGTCAAGCAGCGACGACCGCGGGAGGAACGATTCGTGCTCACGCGCTACGAGGTCCGCCTCGCCGGACAGCCGGATGAGAACTCAGCCGCAGCATTCGCCGGTCTGGATATGACCTGTAATGCGGCGGTCACGGTCATCAGCGGAACACTGGACCAGGCCGCCCTGCACGGCACGCTTGAGCGAATCAGGCTGCTGGGCCTGGACCTGATCGAGGTCCGCCGGGTTCGCGGTACGCGACCGCCTGCAGAAGGCCGACGCGGACCCGGGAAGGAGGGGCGGTGACCAGCCGCAGCTACGAGATCAGGGTGACCGGCGCACTCGGCCCCGCCGCGCGGGAGGCGTTCGCTGACATGGCGGTAGAGGTCGAGCCAGCCACGACCGTGCTGACCGGCGACCTCGATCAGTCCGCGCTGCACGCACTTCTGGACCGGGTCCGCGCGCTGGGTCTCGAACTCGTCGACGTAAAGCAGGCGCCGCCCGACTAAGCAGCCCGATGCCGACGTCCGGTGCGGTCACCCCACGCCGTTAGCCAGCCGGGTCAGCGCCACGAGCTCCAGACCGAGTGACTGGATACGGTTGAGTGCGCCGTAGAGCGCGGCCTGATCCAGGTCTTGGATCAGGGTGGTCTCCGTGCCGTCAGACACGATCGCGAAGTCCTCGAATGCTTCGCGGGAAGCGAATCCCAGACCACCCCGGACCGTGATCCGGTAGCGGTAGCTCGCCACACTTCCCTCCATCGCCGGGCGGCAATAACATCGAAACCTAAGCCCCCCGGCTCCTTCGAATTACACCACTCCCGGGACTTGTCAAGGGCCTGTTCCAGAATTCCTGTTCGTGGAGATATTGGCGATCTCAGGTGCGGCCACCGCACCGTCGCCCACCTGCCGGCGACCGTCATCACCCGAGGAGAGTGAGCCACCGGAAGCCAGCCGGTGGTGGACTGGTACCGCTGGGCCGCGCCGGAATCGGAGGAACCACGATGAGGTTGATCCTGAACGTGATCTGGCTGGTCCTCTGCGGCCTGTGGCTGGCCATCCTCTACGCGGTGGCCGGGCTGGTGTGCTTCGTGCTGATCATCACCATCCCGTTCGGCATCGCCGCCTTCCGGATCGCCGGGTACGCGCTGTGGCCGTTCGGCCGGACCATCGACCGGCGCCCGACCGCCGGGGTGGCCTCGCTGATCGGCAACGTGATCTGGATCATCCTGTTCGGCTGGTGGCTGGCCATTGCCCACCTGGTCACCGGGATCATGCTCTGCCTGACGATCATCGGCATCCCGCTCGGCCTGGGCAACTTCAAGCTCATCCCGATCAGCATGGTCCCGCTAGGCGTACAGATCGTCCCGGAGGACCTCGCCTAGGCCATCCCAGCCGGACCGGGCATGGTTTCTGGGCCCTGGGTCCGCAGTCCCTCACCCGGCCCGGGTGAGGAGTGTCCCCGGGCGGCCGAAGCCTGTCTGCGCCCCTATGGTTGACCCATGGCGTCGGTCAAGCAGTTCCAGGTCACCTTCGACTGCGCAGAACCTGAGCGCGTCGGCCGTTTTTGGTGCGAGGTGCTGGGGTACGTCGCACCGCCGGTACCAGAGGGGTTCGCCACGTGGGACGACTACGATCGCTCGCAGCCGCCTGAGGATCAGGGTTCGTGGTTCGCGTGCAGTGATCCCTCAGGGGTGGGACCGCGGCTGTTCTTCCAGCGCGTTCCCGAAGGCAAGGTCGTCAAGAACCGGGTGCATCTTGACGTGCGGGTCGGCACCGGGCTCGTGGGAGAAGAGCGCCTGGCCGTGCTTGAGGCCGAGTGCGCACGACTGATCCCGCTCGGCGCGGTCCGTGTACGGCTACTGCTTGCCGATGACAACAACGAGTCGTGCTTGGTCATGCAGGACATCGAGGGCAACGAGTTCGACCTCGACTGAGCCGCTATTGCCGCCGTTTTCTTCGGGCGTTCAACGCCGCAACGCGATGCCAGCGCGAGTGCCCGTGTCTCAATCCTGTCCGCTGATAGTGGTTGCGGGGTGGACGAGGTCAACTATATTATATAGTATCAGAAATCTCTTTGGCGACCGGAGAGCTGGCCAGCATGTCCTCCCGGAGTGACTCGGTGGCTCGTGACGACGAAGTGGTGGACGGGCTGATTGCTCGAGCCTCGGGGCTGACCACGTGTCATATTTCCGATGCGCTCGATCGATGCGGCCTTCCGCCTGGAGGCTTGGTGGGCATTCGTCCGCTTGAGCCGGCTAAGCGTGCGGTGGGCCTGGCGTTCCCAGTCCAGCTTCGTGCCGCCGACGGGAACTCGGCCGGCCCGAGAAACTACCTTGATCACATTCCGTCTCATGCGTTTGTTGTGCTGGCGGCCGGTGGCCGTCAGGACTGCTCGGTGTGGGGCGGTAACCGATCGGTCAGGGCGATTGACCGTGGCGCCGCGGGTGCGGTAGCCGACGGAGCGTTCCGGGATGTCGATGAACATCGAGAGCTGGGTTTCCCCGTGTACGGCCTTGCTCCGATATCGATGGCGTCCCGTGGTCGTCTGGTCGTCACGGACTTTGATGTACCCGTGGTGGCCTGCGGGGTACGAGTAGCGCCCGGCGATCTCGTGGCCGCCGATTCCTCGGGTGTTGTGGTCGTACCTCAGACGCACGCCGAGCGAGTAGTGGCCGAGGGCGAACAGATCCGCGACGCCGAGGCACGCGAATTTGAGCGCCGGGCGTCAAGAGCTAATAACCCGGGCGAATAATTGACCGACATGACCGCCGCTCAGGCCATCGTCGAGATCCTGGCTGCGGCCGGTATCGGCCGCCTCTACACCGTGCCCGGGGAGAGCTTCCTGGGAATCCTCGACGCTGCCGATGCCGACCCGCGTTTCAGCGTCATCTCCTGCCGCCATGAATCCGGGGCGGCGTTCATGGCCGAGGCCGAGGCCAAGCTGACCGGGGTGCCCGCGGTCGCCGCAGGTACCAGGGGAGTGGGAGCAGCGAACCTGGCCATCGGCGTGCACACGGCCATGCAGGACGCCACGCCGATGATCGTCCTGCTCGGGCAGGTCGAGACCGCCTTCCACGGGAAGGAGGCCTTCCAGGAGGTCGACCTCCCGGCCTTCTACCGCCCGATCACCAAGTGGGCCGCGACGATCGAGCACGCCAGCCGGGCGCCCGATCTCGTCGCCCAGGCGGTCCGGCGGGCAACAACCGGGCGGCCCGGCCCAGTCATGCTCGCGTTGCCGGCCGACATGCTGGGCCAGAGCGTGGACGCGGAGGCCGTAGCGGCCGCGGTCCGGGCGGTCCAGGGGAGGCGGGCGCCGTCGGTTCCGGAAGCGTCGACGGTCACCGCGGTGGCGGACGCCCTGAGGGCTGCCGGGCAGCCCGTCCTGATCGCCGGCGCCGGCTGCCGCGACGCGCGCGCCGAGCTCATTGAGTGTGCCGAGCACTGGAATGTGGGCGTCTACGCGGCCTTCCGCCGCCAGGATGTCTTTCCCAACGACCACCCGCATTACCTGGGACATCTCGGTCTGGGGACGCCAGCGGCATGCTTGGACGCGCTGCGCCGTGCCGACCTGGTCCTGGTGGTCGGAGCCCGGCTCGACGAGATCACCACTCAGGGCTTTACCCTGCCGGCGTCCGGCACCCGGATCATCCACGCGGACATCGACCCGTCGGTACCCGGAGCGGCCATGCCCGCAGACCTGGCGCTGACCGCGGACGCGCGGCCATTGCTGCGTCAATTGTGTGATGCTGCCGCTTGGCCTTACGAGGCCGGCTCCGACGAGGCCGAGTGGCCCGGCCGGAGCTGGGAACTGGCCCACGGCGCCTATCTCACCGCGGCGACTCCGCGCCGCCGGCCAGCGGCTGGCGGTCTCGACCCGGCAGCCGTCATCGAGTCGATGCTGCGCACCCTCCCGGCCGACACGATCGTCACCAATGACGCGGGGAATTTCTCCGCATTCCTGCACCTGTACTGGCGCTACAACGAACCGCTGACGCAGCTGGCCCCGGCCAACGGGGCCATGGGCTACGCCGTCCCGTCGGGAGTGGCGGCGGCCCTAGCTGCTCCGGGCCGGACCGTCGCTGCCGTCTGCGGTGACGGCGGCTTCCTCATGACCGGCCAGGAGGTCGAAACCGCCGTCCGCCTGGGCGCCCGGCTCATCGTCGTGGTCATGCGCAACGGCCAGTACGGCACGATCGCCATGCACCAGCTGCGGCACACCGGCCGCATGTCCGCGGTCACCATCGGCGAGGTAGATATCGCCGGCCTGGCCACCAGCCTCGGAGCGACCGGCGTGGCGGTCGAGCGCGAGATGGACCTCGACCGCGCCTTCAGCGAGGCGCGTCAGCGCGCCGGCGTCACCGTCCTCGATATCCGCACGGACCCCGACCTGACGACTCCATCGCTCCGGCTCTCGGACCTGCGCGGTCAGTCCGCAGCGGAACACCGTGACTGAAAGGAGCCGGCTATGACTGGCGGGCTGCGACTCGCATGCATGCTCGGAGACGGGATCGGGCCGGAGATCGTGCCGGCCGCGCGGCAGATTGCTGATGAGGCCCTGGCCCGGTCCGGCGCTGACCCGGTCGACTGGGTGGATCTGCCGATGGGTGCGGCGGCCTTGGCCGAGTTCGGCTACGCGCTGCCGCCCGCGAACATCGAGGTGCTCGACGGCTCCGACGGCTGGCTGGCCGGCCCGCACGACAGCGAGTCCTACCCGGAGAGCTGGCATGCCGGCCCGGAAGGAGTGCCCGGCGTCATCCTGCGCGGGCACTACGAGCTGTACGCCAACATCCGGCCGTCGAAGAGCCATCCGGCTGTCCCGAGCCTGGTCAAGGACGTTGACCTCGTGATTGTGCGCGAGAACACCGAGGGCTTCTATCCCGACCGCAACATGTTCAGCGGCAGCGGCGAGTTCATGCCTACACCCGATCTCGCGCTCTGCGTGGGGAAGTTCAGCCGGCCAGCCGCCCGGCGCATCGCCCGGGCCGCGTTCGAGCTGGCGCAGCTCCGCCGTCGGCACGTGACGATCGTGCACAAGTCGAACGTCATCCCGGTGTGTTTCGGCCTGTTCCTGGAGGAATGTCGTGCGGTGGCCCGTGAGCACCCGGACGTGGAGGTCGACGACTTTCTCTTGGACGCGATGGCCGCTCACCTGGTTCGCCGGCCTCAGGCCTTCGACGTGATCGTCACCGAGAACTTGTTCGGCGACACGCTCTCCGATCTCGCCAGTGAGCTCACGGGCTCACTGGGGATGGCTGCTTCTATCAACGCGGGCGAGAAATACGCGATGGCGCAGGCGGCCCACGGGTCTGCGCCGGACATCGCCGGCCAGGGCATTGCCAATCCGCTGGGTATGGTGATGTCCGTCGCCATGCTGCTGCAGTGGCTCGGGGAGAAACGTGCCGACGCCGCCGTCGCTGCCGCCGCCACCTCGATCGAGGGCGCCGTGGATGCCGTCATCAGCAGTGGCGTCGTGACCAGGGATATGGGCGGGAGTGCGACCACCGCCGAGGTCACCGACGCCATAGTCCGTGGACTCCTGAGCTGATCACTCCTTGACGGGGACGAGCCAGCCTGTCAGAGTAGTAATTCGGAATGGCCGTTTCATTATTTAATAACCGGACTCTACGACCTGCCCAGGTCCGGAGGTATCACGATGGCATCCGATGACGGTGTAGCCACCTTCGTAGCCGTGGGCGACATAGGTCCCCTCCGAGATGACGCGGAGGTGCTCTTCGAGCCGACCCGCGACTTTGTTCGCTCCGCGGACGTCTCGTTTGGGCAGCTTGAGAAGTGCCTTTCCACCCGCGGGACGCAGCAGCTGTACCTCAACAAGTCGCTCGGCCGGACTGATCCGCGGGTGGCCGGCGTCATCGCTGACGCCGGCTTCAACGTGCTGTCGTTCGCGTCGAATCACACGATGGCATTCAGCGGGGAGGGCCTGGCCGACACCCTGGACAACCTGAATGCGTCGGGCGTCACGGTGATTGGCGCCGGCTCGGACATCGCCGCCGCGCGCCGGCCGGCCGTGCTTGAGGTCAATGGCGTACGGATCGGCATCCTGGCTTACTGTTCCGTGGTGCCGCGCGGGTTCGAGGCGAGCGAGCACCGCCCTGGCCTCGCCCCCGTGCGGGTACGGACCTTCTACGAGCAGCGCGACTGGCAGCCGGGTACCCCGCCACGCATCGTGACGATTCCCTACGCCGAAGATGTCGAGGCCATGGTGGCCGACATCCAGGCCCTTCGCCCCCACGTCGATGCGCTCGTCGTCTCGCATCACTGGGGGATCCACGTCGTGCCTGCGCTGATCGCCGACTACCAGTTCGAAGTCGGCCATGCGAGCATCGACGCCGGCGCCGATCTCGTCATCGGACACCACCCGCACATCCTCAAGGGGGTGGAGCTGTACCGGGGCAAGGTCATCCTGTACAGCATCGGCGCCTACGCTCAAGAGCATCCCCGCCGCCAGGTCCTCGGTACCGAGCTCGCGGAGCTGATCAAGCAGTACCGGCTGACGATCGATCCGGAGTGGGTGCGGTTTTCCTTCCCGGTCGACTCGCAAAAGACGGTCCTCGTGCGCTGCCAGTTCTCGGCCCAGGGGGTCGAACGAGTTGCCCTTCGCCCGGCCTGGATCAATCCGCAGGCCCAAGCCGAGTTGCTCTCACCCCAGGACCCGAGGTACAGCGAAGTACTCGACTACCTGCGCTACCTCACGGACTACTACTCGCTCAACGCGGTCTTCAAAACGGACGGCGACGAGATCGTCGTCCAGTAACTCTGAACCGGCGGCGGAGCCTGAGCCCTGCTGCGTGGCTGGTCCTCCTGCAGCGCGTGCACTCGGGGTTGGTGCCACTCTGGTGGGACGTCCCTATCCGCCAGTCGCCGCCGGTGAACGAGGAGAAAACCATGACCACAACTCAAGCCGAGCCAGCGAGCGCCAACGCCCTGTCCGGTGGTGTGCTGGGTGGTCGGCCGCTGATGGCCAGGACCTTCGGTGGCGGTGATCCCGACACGGTGGCCGCGGCCACCATCTCCTCGCAGACCCCGACCAAGTGCCAGGCACGCACGCGGCTCTACCGGGACGGGGCACTTGAGCGCGAGGGTTTCCCGGTCTCCGAGATCAGTGACTACCTGCCTGACGAGTCGGTCACCATCTGGCTTGACCTGCGCGACCCTGACCGCGACGACTTGGCGGTACTGAGCGACGAATTCGGGCTGCATCCACTGGCCGTGGAGGACGCCGTCCACGACCATCAGCGGCCCAAACTGGATCGCTACCAGAGCCACCTCTTCCTGACCGCCTACGGCGCGCGGCTGGATACCGGTTCGGGTGAGCTAGCCACCAGCGAACTCTCCGCCTTCATTACCCCGCGAGCGCTGATCACCGTCCGCAAGGACGACGGACTGGACATCGGAGCCGTCGTGGACCGCTGGGACGCCAACCCAGACCTGACCAAATTCGGCGTCGGCTACCTGCTCTACGGGCTGCTCGACTACATGGTGGATGGCCACTTCGAGTCCGTGCAGAGTCTCGACGACGCCGTGGAGACGCTGGAGGACCAGGTGTTCGCCAACGTGCCGCAGGACATGGCCGTCCAGCGGCGCAGCTTCGAACTGCGCAAGAGCCTGGTCCTGCTCCGCCGCATCGTCATCCCGATGCGCGAGGTCGCCAACTCCCTGATGCGCCGCGACCTGCACATCGTGAACGAAGACCTCATGCCCTACTACCAGGACGTCTACGACCACGTGCTGCGCGCCGCCGAATGGACGGACAGTCTGCGGGACCTGGTGACGAGCATCCTGGAGACCAACCTGACCATCCAGGGCAACCGGCTGAACGTCATCACCAAGAAGGTCACCAGCTGGGCCGCGATCATCGCGGTGCCGACGCTGGTCACCGGCTTCTACGGGATGAACGTGCCCTATCCCGGCTTCAGCCGGGCAGACGGTTTCATTACCTCGGTCGCCATCATGATCGTCGCCGCGATCGTGCTCTACATCGTTTTCCGGCGCCGGGACTGGCTGTAGCGGAGGGAAGCCCGGGCGGTGCCAGACCCTCTGCGTTCCAGTTCCATGGATGACCTGCGGAAACGAAGTGCAGGTCTCATCAGGTGGTATTGCTGGTCACCAAATCGAGGTGGTGCCGGGCGGCGACGTCCGGGTGCGCGCGCAACCGCGCTTTGAGCAGGTTCGCGCCGAAGCAGTCGGTGATGACGTTGCGCGGGTCGTCCTCGACGCCGCGTGCCGCCCGTCGCAGGGAGGCCGGCAGCTCTAGGCGGGGGATTCGCGCGTTCAGGGCGGGATTGAAAAAGAACGGGACGGAGATCCGGTCGTGGGTGCCAGTCGGCGAAAGCACGCGGTGCACGGTTGCGCGCAGATAGCCGTCGGTGGCCCACTCGAGCAACTCTCCGATGTTGACGACGAGGGAGCCAGGCACCGGCCTTGCTTCGATCCACGCGCTATCCCGCTGGATCTCGAGGCCCCCGGCACCAGGCTCGATCCATAGCAGGGTCAGCACGCCCGGGTCCTTATGCGCACCAACGCCTTGACCGTCGTGGGTACGTGGGGCAACGGCGGGGTATCGGACCAATTTCAGCAAGGTGGAAGGCGATGTCGCGAATGCGGCGTCGAAGACCGTCTCCTCCTGCTCCAGGGCAGCCGCCCACGCGTGAAGGAGACGGCGAGCGATTGCCGTCATCTGCTCTTGCCAGCGTTCGGTGACGTCGCGCAGCTCGGGCAGTGCCGCCGGCCACTGGTTAGGCCCCTCCAGGATGTCCCACGCGTGGTCCGACTGCGTGATCGCCTGCTGCTCTGCGCCGATGTCGATCTGTTCGCGCCAGTCCTGACGGCCCTGGGTCCGCTCTCCGCCAAGCCGGGTGAACCCGCGAAAATGCGGGCTATTCATCATGTCGATTGCTGCCTTATCGGCGTCGGGCAACGCGAACAGCTCACGGCCCACGCGGAGCAGGTCGCCTTCGAGAGAGGCCGGCACGCCGTGATCGACCAGGTAGAAGAAGCCAACGTCGTGCGTCGCTTCGCGGAGACGGACCGATTCGTCTCTCTCATTGCCCAGCTTGTCGAGCGAGATGATCGGCAAAACCGGTGAGACAGCCTGTAGTCGCACAGGCTGGATCGTACCAACGAGATGACCCGGACGCAGAGCGCGTTCCGACGATGCGGGTCGACTCGCTGGCCGAACTGCCTGGCAGGATCGCGGCGTTCAACGCTGCAAACTGCTGAGCGTGGCCTGCCAGCCGTACAACTAGCGACCGAGGACCGGAAGCGGCGCGGCAGTATGAGCTATTGCTGGGACGGGCGACGGCCACAGTGCAGGTTGCCGTGGACCTGATCACGCGCAACCTAGACTGCTCAATCAACACCACCAGGAAGTAGAACCTGCCACTACCTGGGTCTGGAGCAGCCAATCTGTATCTTCCGACGGTAACGCCTCGGCGGGAGGACGTGACGCCAGGCTGCCCCCGCCGTCCTCTGTCAGCTCACCTCGTTTGGCATCCTGGCGAGCTCAATGAGTTCCAGGTTCAGTGACTGGATGCGGATCAGCGCGCCGTATAGGGCCGCCTGGTCAAGGTCGGCGATGAGCGACGTGTGCCCGCCAGCAGGTTCGATGACAAAGTCTTCGAACACCTGGCAGGTCACCCTGCCGAGAGCACCATTGATGGTGATCCGGTAGCGGTGCGCGTGCACGTCGCCTCCATCCGCACTTCCGGCAGCTCATCGGCACGAGATGCCCGGCGGTCAGCTTTCCCTGCCTGATCGAGGCAAACCTGGAGTTAGGGCCAACGCCCGCCGCTGGCTGTTGACACCGGCCTGTCACGAGCAGCGAACACACGCCTCAAATGAGCCCAGCGGGTGTCCAGGCGGCATGAACCTCGTTGAGGATGACCTCATCCGCCGCAACCCATGCCGGATCTATGGTGCTGGCCAAGAAGACTCCGACGAACGCCCGGTCATCCCGCTTCCGATCGTCTTCGTCATCGCGGGCAAACTTCCTCGCCGGTATCGTGCTCTGGTCCTCCTGGCCACCTTCGCCCAGCTCCGGCTAGGTGAGTTGGCGGCCCTGACCCGTGACCGCCTGGACCTCGCTCACTGCCAAGGACGGGTTACGGACGCCAAGTCACCAGCGGGGAACCGCGTCGTCACGTTCCCCGTGGAGACCGTGGCCGAGCTGCGTGAACATCTGGCCCGCTACGCCGCCCCCGGCTCGAAGGGCCTCGTCTTCGTCGGGCCGAAAAGGCGGCATTCTGCGTCGGAACAACTTCAACCCGATCTGGCGCGCGGCATGTGTCGCCGCTGGCGTCCCTGACGCCCACTTCACGACCTTTGCCATACTGGCGGCACGCTCGCCGCGACCACCGGGGCCACCATCAAGGAACCCATGACCCGGCTCGGCCACTCCAGCCCGCGCGCCGCGATGATCTACCAGCACGCCACCCAGGACCGGGACAAGACCATCGCCGATGGCCTCGGGCAGTTCCTGCGCGATGCCCTGACACCGAAGGGCTGCCCGGAGTGATCTGGCCCGTAGCTGGCCCACCTCCTGAGAACGGCGCCGTGGTTTTGTTCGAAAATTTCCGCTCAACCTGTGGAGCGGGCAACGGTAACCGAAACCGCATGACTAGCTATTTCCGCGGTCATCACTGGGCTGTCGTGGGGATGGCGTTGTCGATGAGGACGGCGCCGATGGCGGCGGCGGTGGGGAAGGATTCGGTGTTGAGGACCCGGGTGCGAGCCGAGGCGCCATCGATGAGCAGCGCCAGTTGCTCGCCGAGCTGTTCGGGGTTGATGGCGCCGGCTTCGCGGGCGGTCTCGGCGAGCCGCGCGGCGACGGCTTTCTTGTAGTCGCGTGCGTACTGGGTTGCGGGGTGCTGAGGGTCAGGGATCTCGAAGGCCGCCGCGATGAAGGGGCACAGGGGCGTGATGTCCTGTGTCCCGGTCGCGGGGCCATCCAAGGCAGCAAGGAGTCGTTCGCGCGGGGTGAGGTCGGTGCGGTCGAACACTGCGGGCATGACGCCGGGATCGACTCGGCGCAGGTACTCGGCGACGAGTTCGTCCTTGCCGGTGAAGTGCTGGTAGGCCGTGCCCTTCGACACCTGGGCCGCCGCGCAGAGCTGGTCCATGCCGGTGCGGTTGATGCCCTGATCGCGGAACAGCTGCTGTGCCACGCCGAGGATGCGCTCACGCGCGCCCCCGCCACGGCGCCGGCCCTGGGGACCCTTCTCCAGCTCCACCATGCCTCCAGCGTACCGCTCGGTGTACATAGCTTGCGCTCCTCTCGGCCATCGGGATAGGTTAAGTACACCGATCGGTCACAAGGGGATTGAAGTGCTGACACAAGCCGGGTTCTTCAATATCCGGATTACTTTTCCTCCGGTGCGACCACCGTCGTGACCTGGCCCCCGCCAGGCGCGATCTCTTCTAACTCGATCTAACAGCCGCCGAGAGCGGCGACGAGGCCATTATGAAAGAGCGGCGACGAGGCCATTATGAACACGATTAACCAGGTCATCCCGCAATCGGCGGGAGCTCTCACCTTCAGCCCCGACGGGGTTCTCTTCCTGGGCGACAGCAAGCTCGGGGCCGTCTTCGCCTTCGAGACGGAACGCGGCCAGGCGCCAGCCTCGCTGGATCCCTTCCTCTTCGAGTCGATCGACGAGAAAATCGCCGGAGCACTGGGCGTAACGGCAAAAAGCCTTGTGATGAACGGGATGGCCGTCCACCCTGTGACGCGCGAGCCATACCTGGCCGTCGGCGTGCGCAACGGCGATCGCCTGGAGCCCGCGGTCGTGAGCGTCTCGCTCACCGGCGAGGTCCACCCATTCGACCTCTCATCGTCGAAAGTGACGGTGCACCGACTGTCCGACGTTCCCGACGAGGGCAAGACCTTTAAGTCGCGGGCCGGCACTTTCCCATTGCCACCGGCGGCCTTCTTCGAGGAGAAGGCGCGTACGCCGCTGCGATCCATGACGATCGTGGACCTGAAGTTTCACGCCGGAGAGGTGTTCGTCGCAGGCGTCTCGAACCAAGAGTTCTCCTCCACGCTGCGGCGGATCCCCTACCCCTTCACCGGGGCCGCCAGCGAGACCCAACTGGAGATCTACCACCTCGCCCACGGCATATACGAAACGCGTGCGCCGATCCGGACCATGCAGTTCGCCACCATTGATGGCGAGGACACGCTCATCGCCGCCTACGCCTGCAGCCCGCTCGTCACCATTCCGGTCTCAGAGCTGAAGCGCGGCGCGAAGGTGAGGGGCAAGACGATCGGCGACATGGGCAACGGCCAGCCCATCAGCATGGTCGCCTACCGTGACGGGGACGAGGACAAGCTGTTCATCACCAATCTCAGCCGCGGCCCCATGGTGGTCCCGCTCTCCGGGATCCGCACCGCCGAAGGTTTCACCCCCGAGAACCGGCCGACCCAGGGCCCGATGCTGGACCAATCCCCCTTCATGCCGGCCGGGCCGGTCGGCAAGCAAGTGCTGTTCGTCGGATCGTCGCTGCGGGCGGATCTGTTCAGCGACCGTTTCTTCGTCTCGCTGACCCGCTACGCCGATACCGGCGATCTGACGCTTGAGACCCTGATGGTCGCCCCGATGCCCGCACGGCTGGACAAGATCTGGGTGGAGATGGATTTCCCGGGCACCGAGAGCCCGCACAAGCTGACGGCGTGAACGGCGGGTTTGAACTTTGAGGGCGCCAGAGATGCGGATCCAGACTTCCCCTGAGGTGCCGATCCGCATCTCTCCTCAAGCCAAGGTCCTCCCCGCCAACACCCTGCGTTTCTACCTACATTTTCCGAGGTCAGGAGAGGCGCACTTCGATCGTGACCACCTCTGGCTGCTGAAGGAGGAGGAACAGGTGGTGCGTGACCCCTTCCTCGTTCTGTCGCATGAGCTCTGGTCCGTTGATGGGCGCCGCCTGACGGTCCTGATGGAGCCAGGAAGGATCAAACGCGGTCTTGGAGCGGACCCGTCTCACGAGCCGGCGCTTGTCGTCGGGCGGACGTACAGCCTTGTCGTCACGGCGCTCGGGCAAACAGCGCGCCATACCTTCCGCGTAAGCGATCCAGTTCTGGAGGCGGTCGACGAGACCCACTGGCGTCTCGTCTCCCCAACAGTGGGGAGCCTCGATCCTGCCGTCGTGCACTTCGACAGGGTTATGGATGCCGCCCTTTGCGAGGACGAGATCGGAGTCCTGACCCCTGCAGGAGAGCTCGCTGCGACGCGTGTGTCACTCGCACCGGACGGAACCGCAGCGCGGCTCATCCCGAGCCACCCGTGGCGCGCCGGGGAGCACCGCCTCATCGTTTCCGAACGTCTCGAAGACGTTTGTGGCAACAGGTTGGGCGAGGCTCTGGACCATGACCTGGGCGCGGGTGGACCACCGCGGGCCGCGATGATCAACTTCACTACCGCACCTTCATCACGATCGCGCCGAACAGGATCACCGGATACACCGGATCCAAGGGCCTGGACCGGATTGGTGCGGCATCACCGGGAGACGATCAACCCATGACGCTTGACCTGTCGACCGTCTCCCTACTGTGGAGCAGCTTAGATAGCCGACGACCGGGAACGAGGCCATCGGGTTGGCTGAGTTGGCTAGGCATTGGGCGCGGACAGCCGTAGAAGACCGGCAGCGGCCGTAGGCAGACAGAGAACCCGCTCCGCTTACTCTCAATGCGCGCCGCCGTACGCCATTAGCGGCGGTAACACGCTGGGCGTGCGCACCACCCCGGCCTGTTGCGGCTCGCGGCGCGGGAAAAGGCCATCACCAACGTCACAGAGTCAGGCGCCGAGAAGCGTCCTGGACCTGCCCTTTTGGATGAG
>CAWHZI010000013.1:0-147238 GCA_963833835.1 uncultured Actinomycetes bacterium | reverse complement strand
TGCAAACGGTTGGCATGATGGTCTCCTGTGAGTGAACCGAATGCCTCCCGCCCGACCTCCCGCCGGAGCCGGCTCCGCCAGGTAACCGTGGACACCCGGCCGCTGAGCGTGCCGGCGTTCCGGCGGACGTTCGCGGGGCAGGGAGCCTCGTATATCGGCACGATGGTGACCGAGGTCGCGGTCGCGGTGCAGATCTACACGGACAGCCATTCGTCTCTGTACGTGGGCCTGGCCGGGCTGGCCGGTCTCGTCCCGATCACGGTATTCGGCCTGTACGGGGGCGCCGTCGCTGACGCGGTGGACCGGCGCCGCCTCTACCTGTGGTCGTCGCTGGTGACCTGGACGGTCACGCTGGTTCTGCTGGTTCAGGCGCTGCTGGGGCTGCGGTCCGTCGGGTTGCTGCTGGCCCTGGTCGTGGTGCAGTCGGCTGGCTTCGCGGTGTCCTCCTCGACCCGGGGCGCGATCATCCCCTCCATCGTTCCGGTGTCGATGATCCCGGCGGCCAACACGCTCAGCTACACGGCCGGCAACATCGGCCAGATCCTCGGCCCGCTGGTGGCCGGGGTGCTGGTTGGGCTGCCGCACGGATTCTCGTACGCCTACGCCGCCGACGCGCTGCTGTTCACCACCGCGCTGTACTCGACGTTCCGGCTGCCCTCGCTCCGCCCGGTGAAAGCCACGGGCCGGGCCGGGTTGCGGGCGGTAGGCGAGGGCATCGCCTTCATCGGCCGCCATCCCATCTTGATCATGTCGTTCGGCCTGGATATCGCGGCCATGACCCTGGCCATGCCGCGGGCTCTGTTCCCGGAGGCGGCCGCGGTCCGGTTCCACGGCGGCGTCGGGCTGCTGTACTCCTCGATCGCGATCGGCTCGATCGTGGCCGGCTTGTTCAGCGGCTGGATCAGCCGGATCCGCCGCCAGGGTGTGGCCCTTACGGTCGCGGTGGCCTGCTGGGCCGCGGCCGTGTTCGCCGCCGGGCTGGCCCGCAGCCTGTGGCTGGCCGTGCTCCTGCTGGCCGTGGCCGGGGCGGCCGACCTGGTCAGCGTGGTCTACCGGCAAACCATCCTGCAGACCTACGCGCCGGACGAGATGCGCGGGCGGATGCAAGGCGTCTTCACCGTCGTGGTCAGCGGCGGCCCCCGGCTGGGCGACCTGCGGGCCGGCACCATGGCCGCCACCTTCGGCCTGACCATCGCCTGGTCCGGCTCGGCCGCGGTCTGCTTCGCCGTGGTCGTGATCGCCGGCCTGAGCGTCCGCTCATTCTGGCATTACGAGCCCGCCCAGACGGCTGACCCGGACACCGTCGACCCGGACACCGTCGACCCGGACATTGGCCAGGCCCCCCGCCCCAAGGGCGCGGGTGAGAACGACCCTCAGGCCGAGGATTCGCGCCGGGCGTCGTAGCCGCTGCGGGCGTCTGCGATTTCGTGGCGGTGGGCGCGGGTCCAGGAGACCAGGCCCTCGATGGCTTCCAGCAGACTCCGGCCGAGGTCGGTCAGGTCGTAGTCGACCCGGGGCGGCACGACCGGGTGCACGGTCCGGGTGACCAGGCCGTCGCGTTCCAGGTGGCGCAGGGTCAGGGTCAGCATGCGCTGGCTGATCTCGTCGATCTCCCGGTGCAACTCGGTGAAGCGGCGCGGACCCGTCCCGAGCAGCTCGATGATCAGCAGCGACCACTTGTCGGCCAGCCGGTCCAGCAGGTCCCTGATCTCGCACGACGTGGTGTCCCGCACGGACGAGGCCGGGTCACGCACATCCGTGTGCCTGTCTGACATCAATGTGCCGTCTTCCATAGTTCGCAGTCTTACTGAAGATTGGGTCACGAACAAGAAGTAACCAATGCGGCCGGGATTCTGGCTCTGGCGCCGCAGTCTGGAGGCCATGGTGGAGCTGGGCGTGATACTGCCGACGATGTCGCGGCGGGACGGCCGGCCGGGTGACATCCCGGCCGCGGCCCGGCAGGCCGAGGATCGGGGATTCGAATCGGTCTGGTCCGTGGATCAGCTCGTGGCCGGGACCGGGGTACCGCTGCTGGACAGCCTGACCGCGCTGGCCGCGGCGGCGGCCGTGACCCAGCGGGTCAAGCTCGGCGTCGGGGTGCTCATCGTCCCGCTGCGCCCGGTGGCCTGGATCGCCAAGCAGGTCGCCACCCTGCAGTACCTGTCCGGGGACCGGGTGCTGCTCGGGATCGGCGCGGGCGGCGACCGGCACGCCGGGTCGTGGGACGCGGTCGGGGTGCCCCGGCGCGAACGCGGCCGCCGCACCGACGAGGCCCTGCGCCGGCTACCGGACCTCATCGCGGGCAAGCCGGCCCAGCTCACCACGGACGGCGAGGAGATCACGCTCAGCCCGGGGGTGACCGTGCCACCCATCGTCATCGGCGGCAACTCCGACGCGGCCGCCCGGCGAGCCGGCCAGTTCGGGGACGAGTGGTTCGTCCTGGCCGGCCCGGACGACATCCCGCGCTACCAGGCCATGGCCGCCGAGCAGGCCGCCCGTTACGGCCGCCCCGCTCCGGCCATCACCACCAGCGTGATGGTGGCCCTCGACGGCGACCCCAGCGTCCCCGGCCGCGACACGATCATCAGCCTGCTGACCGACCCCGACGGCATGTTCGGCGTCCCCGCCGCCCAGGCCCCGGACGCCTACCTGCCCGGCCCGCCCGCCACCCTGGCCGGCCACCTCGGCCGCTTGGCCGAAGCCGGGACCCACCGCGCCATCATCCAGTTCGTGGCGGGCGACTGGTCCCGCCAGACCGACCTAGCCGCCGAAGCCTGGGCTCAGCTAGACCAGTGAGGGTGATCGCCCTTCACTGGAGCGTCTGCAGGGATAATCCCTGCAGACGCTCCAGTGAGAGTGTGAGGGGGCGTAGAACCTAGAGGCCGAGTTCGGCTTCGAAGCTGCCTTCCTCGAGCCGCTCCTTGACCGTGACCAGGAAGCGGGCCGCGTCGGCGCCGTCGACGAGGCGGTGGTCGTAGGTGAGGGCGAGGTAGACGACGGAGCGGACGGCGATCACTTCGCCGAGGGCAGGGTCGTCCACCACGACCGGGCGCTTGACCACGGTGCCGGTGCCGAGGATGCCGACCTCGGGCTGGTTGATGATCGGGGTGTCGAACAGGGCGCCGCGGCTGCCGGTGTTGGTCAGCGTGAACGTGCTGCCCGCCAGCTCATCCGGCCCGACCTGCCCCGAACGGGTCCGGTTGGCCAGGTCAGCGATCTTGCGGGCCAGCCCGCCCAGGTTGAGGTCGCCGGCGTTGTGGACAACCGGCACCATCAGGCCGCGCTCGGCGTCCACCGCGATGCCCAGGTGCTCGGCGTCGTGGTAGGTGACCTGGTTGTTGGCCGTGTCGATGACCGCGTTGAGCTTGGGGTGGACCTTCAGCGCCTCGATCGTGGCCAGCGCGAAGAACGGCAGGAAGCTGAGCTTGACACCCTCGCGGGCCTCGAAGTCCGCCTTGGCCCGGTCCCGCAGCCGCGCGATCGCGGTCACGTCGGCCTCCACCACCGTGGTGAGCTGGGCCGAGGTCTGCAGGGACTCCACCATCCGCTTGGCTATGACCGCACGCGGGCGGGACAGCCGCTGGGTGGTGCCGCGCAACGAGGACGGCACGACCGGCGCGCGGGTCGGCGCAGCCGCGGGCGCACCCCCAGCCGGAGCCTGCGCCGCCGGAGCGGGCGCCTGCGACGGAGCGGACGGCGCGGCCTGAGCCGGGGCCGCCTGAGCCGGGGCCGGTGCTGCCTGGGCCTGAGTGGCCTGGGCCTGGGCCGCCGCCTCCTGCTCCCGGCGGCTGCGGGCCGCGTCGAGCACGTCCTGCTTGCGGATCCGGCCGCCGACACCGGTGCCGGACACGGACTCCAGGTCCACGCCGTGCTCGGCCGCCAGCTTGCGGACCAGCGGGGTCACGTACGGGCCGTCGCCGCTGCCGGACAGCTGGCCGGAGGCCTGCGGCGCCTGCTGCGGGGGAGCGGCCGGAGCCTGAGCCGGAGGAGCCGGGAGAGGCGGCGCGGGGGGCGCCTGCTGCGCGGGCGGGGACCAGGACGGGGCCGGAGCGGGTGACGGAGCCGGGGGGGCCGTGGCCGCGGCACCATTGGTGCCGGTCGCGGAGGAGCCAGCGGTGTCGCCGCCGTAACCGCCGGGCTCGGGCGAGGCCTGAGACTGCTGCGGCGGGGCCGCCTGAGTCTGCTCCGCCTGCTGCCCGCTGTCCGACGACGACTCGGCCGAATCGGACGACTCGGCCGGGGCCGGCGAATCCGCCGGGGCACCACCGCCAGAGGCGTCGGCGCCTTCCTCGATCACCGCGAGCTGCGCGCCGACCTCGACCGTCTCATCCTCGCCCACGGCGATCTCACGCAGTACGCCGGCCGCGGGGGAGGGGATCTCGGTGTCAACCTTGTCGGTCGACACCTCGAGCAGCGGCTCATCCGCCTCCACGCGCTCGCCTTCCTTCTTGAGCCAGCGCGTGACGGTGCCCTCTGTGACGCTCTCACCGAGCTGGGGCATGGATACCGAGACCGACATTGTTCTCGTGACTCCTTCGTAAACTCACGCGTGCCCGTGAGGCCTATACGTGTCAGGCGTGTACGTGCAGGGGCTTGCCGGCGAGCGCCAGCATGGCCTCACCGATGATCTCCGACTGGGTGGGGTGCGGGTGGATCAGCTGCGCCACGTCGGCCGGCTCGGCTTCCCAGTTGTAGATGAGCTGGCCTTCGGCGATGAGCTCGCCGACCCGGGAACCGACCAGGTGGATGCCGAGGACGCGGCCGGGGCTGCCGTCCTCGTTCTTGGCCGCGATGACCTTGCCCGCGCCCTGCGTCTGCAGGATCACGCTCCGGCCGTTGCCGCCCAGGGGGTAGGTGAACTCCACGGTCTCGATCCCCCGGTCCGCGGCCTGCGCGGCGGAGATTCCGACCGAGGCCACTTCGGGGTCGGAGTAGGTGATCCGGGGCACGCCGTCGTAGTCGATCGGGTGCACCTCGAGGCCGCCGATCCGCTCGGCCACCAGGATGCCCTCGGCGAAACCGACGTGCGCCAGCTGCGGGGTGGCGATCAGGTCGCCGACGGCCGAGATCGTCGGCACCGAGGTGCGGCAGTACTCGTCGACCTTGACGTAGCCGCGCTCCATCTCCACCCCGGCCTCCTCGTAACCGAGGTCGGCCGAGACCGGGCCGCGGCCCACCGCGACCAGCAGCAGCTCCGCGTCCAGCGTCTTGCCGCCCGCGAGCGTCACGGTCACGCCGCTGTCGGTGTGCTTGACGCTCTCGAACCGGGCTCCGAGCTCGAAGCCGATGCCGCGGCGGCGGAACGCCCGCTGCAGCAGCTTGGCGCTGGACTCGTCCTCCAGCGGCAGCAGCTGCGGCAGCATCTCCACGATCGTGACGTCGGCCCCGAACGAGCGCCACACGCTGGCGAACTCGACGCCGATGACCCCGCCGCCGAGGATGATCACCGAGCTGGGCACCCGGCCGTAGCGGAGCGCCTCGTCGCTGGAGATGACCCGCTCGCCGTCCAGCTCCAGGCCGGGCAGGCTCTTCGGCACCGAACCGGTGGACAGCACGATGTGCTCGCCCTCGTACACCGTGTCGCCTACCTGGACCTGCGTGGGCGAGATCAGCTTGCCGTAGCCGTCGATGGTGTCGATCTTGCGGCTGGCCAGAGTGGACTGCAGACCCTTCCAGAGCCGGTCCACCACCTTGTCCTTGTAGGCCAGCACGCCGTCGATGTCGATGCCCTCGTAGCTGGACCGGACACCGAACGTCTCGCTCTCGCGCGACAGGTCGGCGACCTCCGCGGCGTGCAGCAGCGCCTTGGTCGGGATGCAACCCCGGTGCAGGCAGGTCCCGCCGACCCGGTCCTTCTCGATCAGCGCGACGCGCTTGCCCATCTCAGCAGCGCGCAGTGCGCATGCGTACCCTCCGCTGCCGCCACCTAGTACGACGATGTCGTAGGTGACGCTGCCCTCTGCCACGGAACGCTCCCTATCTGTCAACTTCAAGTCGCTGTGTCCATCATTTCACCCCACAGGACCGGTCTGGAGGAGAGTTTGCCCACGCAAACGGCCCAGCAGAAGTGAGTCTGCCCACGATCATGCGGGCTTACCCGGCATGATCACGGCCGGGCAACAGCACTGACGAAAGCAAACCGCCGGCACCGATCATTCCGTGGGCAGAGTGCCCGCCGCCACGTCCTCGGCGATCTGGACCAGGGCCCGGGTGGCCGCACCGGTGCCGCCGCGCGGGGTGTACCCCCAGGCGCCGGACTCGTTGAAGGCCGGCCCGGCGATGTCCAGGTGGGCCCAGCTCACCCCGGCCGGAACGAACTCGCGCAGGAACAGGCCCGCGACCAGCATGCCGCCGTTGCGGTCGGGGGAGACGTTGGTCAGGTCGGCCACCGTGGAGTCCAGGCCCTTGCGCAGCTCTTCCGGCAGCGGCATGGCCCACGCGGCCTCACCGGCCCGGGTCGACGACTGCGCCACGCTGGCGGCCACCTCGTCGTCGCTGCCCATCACGCCCGCCACCCGGGAACCGAGCGCGACCAGCTGGGCGCCGGTCAGGGTGGCGATGTCGATCAGCAGGTCGGGGGAGTCCTGCGCGGACCGGGCCATGGCGTCGGCCAGCACCAGGCGGCCCTCGGCGTCGGTGTTCAGCACCTCGACGGTCTTGCCGCCGTGGATGGTGATCACGTCGGACGGCCGCTGCGCGGACCCGCTCGGCATGTTCTCCGCCAGCGACAGGTAACCGACCACGTTCACGACCGGGCTCAGCGCCGAGATGGCCTGCAACGCGCCGAGCACGGCCGCGGCCCCGCCCATGTCGGACTTCATCCATTCCATTGACTTGGGCGGCTTGAGCGACAGGCCGCCGGAGTCGAACGTGATGCCCTTGCCTACCAGCACCAGGGTCCGGGTCGCGTCCGGGTGGGTGTAGGCCAGGCGAACCAGGCGGGGCGGGTGCACCGAGCCCTGGCCGACGCCGAGGATGCCGCCGTAACCGCCCTCGGCCAGCTGGTGCTCGTCCAGCACTTCGATGTCCAGCCCGGCCGCGGCCGCCACCCGCTGCGCCTCGGCCGCGAACGTGGCCGGAACCAGGTCGGATGGCCCGGTGTTGACCAGGTCGCGCACCAGCGTCACCGCGTCCGCCAGTACCTGGGCCCGCCGCGTGACCGCGTCCGCTTCATCGGCCGGCAGGTTGGTCAGCAGGGTCAGCTCGGCGTCGGTGGTGACGCCCGTGGTCCGGTACCGGCGGAACGAGTAACCGCCCAGCAGCGCGCCCAGCGCCACCGCGACGGCCTCGGCGGCATCCCGGGTCGGCAGCGCCAGCTCGATGCGCCGCTTCTCGCCGCGGACCGCGCTGCCCGAGCCGTTCAGGCCGGCGCCGTTCAGGCTCCCGGCCGCCGCCGGACGCGCAGCGGTCAGCGCGCGGACGGCCGCGCCCGCGGCGCGCCGCAGCGTCTCCGGCTCGAATCGGGCCTGGTCGTCGGGGCCGTCTGGCACCTGGCCGAGGCCGACCGCCACGATCACCGGGACCGGCAGCTTGCCCGCCGCGGGGATCTTGGTCACTTCCTCGGTGCGGCCGGTCGCGTCGAGCGCGGTGAGCAGCTCGGTCAGGGTCCCGCCGAGCGCCTCGTCCACCTCGTGTGCTCCGGGGGCGGGGCGGGGTCCGTCCGCGCCCTGGATCACGCCGACGATGAGAGCGTCGGCCTCGGTGGCGCGCGCCGACGCCCCGCTGGTGTGAATCGTCATCGTCACCCTGCCGATGCTAGTGCCTGGACGGTGCGCGCCGTCATCTCCCGCTCGGGCGTCGTGCCTGCTCCACAGGCCCGCGGGCCGGGCGCGGCCGGTGCGGCCTGGTGCCGTAGCCACGACACCAGGGATCCGGGTGGGGATAACCGGCGCATGTTTGAAATAGACCTTATTTCACGGATGCCGTTGAGTTTCACCCCGCACGGGAAGGTGTGCCGCATCTGTGTCCTGACCGGCCCGAGTGAGTAGGCTCGTCCCGGTCTGATGCTAACCAGCGTTAGATTATTATTTTAACGATGGTTACTATCCGAGGGTCATGACCGCGCCCCTGAGTCGTTCAGCGGCCTTCGTCCGTTTCGGCGTACACCCGGGCGGCGTAGGCCTCCAGCGACTGCTCACACGTGGCCAGGGCCGAGACGGTGGCGGCGCGGCCGTCGGCGCCGAATACGTCGCGGTCCCGCACCCGGCTGAACCAGCTCTTCAGCTTGACCAGGTCGACCTCGTTCTCTTCCAGTTCGGCGTAGGTGAAGTGGTTGGCCGTGTACTCCTTCTCGACCTGGGCCAGGAAGTCCTGGCACTTGTCGACGATCTCCTCATACTCGTCGTTCCTGGCCCCCTGGAACTGCGCCCGCACCTCGGGCTCGCCCGCCAGCACGTCACACGACAGCAGCACCGCCGACCCGGACATGTCCAGGATCTCCCGGCGCAGCTTGCGCAGCGAGCGTTCGGCCGGGCCGGTCCGCGGCAGCGCTGCGGCCGAGTTCTGCAGGTAGATGGCGCCCAGGCTCTTGATCCGGCGCCACACCGTGGACCGGAGCCGCGTCGGCTCGGACGGCACCCGGTAGATCAGCACCAGCCAGCCCGACGGTTCCGCCCGCTCGTCCGCCGGGGCTGCGGGATTCTCCAAGTCGGTCACGGAGCTTTCCAAATCGGTCACGGAGCTATTGTCACCGACCCGCTCAAGTCCCCGGAGTTGCCGTGAACACACTGCCGCTGACCCTGACCGTCTTCGTGGCCTGCGTGGTCGAGGCGGTCGAGGCGCTCACGATCGTGCTGGCCGCCGGGCTGACCCGGGAGTGGCGATCCACCTTCCAGGGCATGACGGTGGCGCTGGTCGTGCTGGCCGCGATCTCCGCCGCCCTCGGCCCCGCCCTCACCTTGATTCCGCTGGGCGCGCTACGCCTGGCGGTGGGCGCGCTGCTGGCCATCTTCGGTGTGCAGTGGCTGCGTAAGGCGATCCTGCGGGCCACTGGCTACAAGGCCCTGCACGACGAGGCCGGCGCCTACCTGCGGGAGGTCGCCGCGGCCCAGGCCGCCGAACGCCGGTCCGGCCGCGGTGTCCGCGACTGGTACGCGTTCACGCTGTCGTTCAAGGGCGTGCTGCTGGAAGGCCTGGAGGTGGTGTTCATCGTGGTCACCTTCGGCAGCAACCAGGGCAGTATCTGGCCCGCGGTGATCGCCGCCGCGGCCGCCGTGCTGGTCGTCGCGGGGGTGGGGATCGCGGTCCGCGCCCCGCTGGCCAAGGTTCCCGAGAACGCGATGAAGTTCGCGGTCGGGGTCATGCTCACCTCGTTCGGCACGTTCTGGGGGGCTGAGGGCGCCGGGGTGCGCTGGCCCGGCAACGACGCGGCCCTGCTCGTGCTGGTGCCGGTATTCCTGCTGGTCGCGCTGGGGTATGTGCTGATGCTGCGCCGCGTGGGCCGCCCCGCCAGCCACCCGGCCGGGGCGCTGGGCGCATGAACCGGTTCCGGTCGGCCTGGGACTTCGCCTACGACTTCGTGGTCGGCGATGACTGGCGCGGCGCGGTTGTGATCGCCGCGGCCCTCGCCGTGACCGCGCTGCTGGTCCACGTGGCCGGCGTGAACGCCTGGTGGCTGCTCCCGCTGGGCGTGTGCGCCGCGCTCGGCTGGTCGCTGCGCCACGCCACCGCCGGCCGCGGGCGGAGGAGGGCCTGAGCTTGGGAGCCGATTAGCTGATCGCGGTGACCAGCAGGCAGGCGGCGGTGGCCGCCTCGGACACCGCACCGAGCACGTCCCCGGTGACGCCGCCCAGCCGCCGGGCCCCGTGCTCGCCCAGCGCGATCCCGGTCACCAGGCCCGCGCCCACTGCGACCGGCAAGATCCACTCCACCGGGACGTCCGCCACCGCCGCGGCCAGGAAGATCCCGCCCACGGTCACGGCCAGTGCGACCACGGTCAGCGCGGCCGCGGTGACCGGGGCCACGCTGCCGGCCACCATCGCGCCCAGCCCGTCCGGCCGCGCCGACGGCACGCCACGACGGCAGGCCCAGGTGATGGCCAGCCGGCCGGTCACCGCGGCCACGATGATCGCGGGCACGCCGCGCCCGGCCGCGTCGGCCTGC
Source organism: uncultured Actinomycetes bacterium (assembly GCA_963833835.1). Classification (GTDB taxonomy): domain Bacteria; phylum Actinomycetota; class Actinomycetes; order Streptosporangiales; family Streptosporangiaceae; genus Bog-532. The sequence continues at coordinate 137,137 of CAWHZI010000013.1, read as the reverse complement.
GTGAGGCCCGCCACCTGGATCAGCAGCGTGAGGACCAGCGTCACCACGCCGAAGGGCCCGATGTCCGACCGCCGCATCACCTGCAGCGCCCCGGCCGGAGGCCGCCGGCTGCCCAGCCCGTCGGCCAGGTCGGCCAGCCCGTCCAGGTGCAGGCCGCGGCTGAGCACGGCCAGCGACCCTACCGCCAGCACCGCCGCGACCAGCGACCCGGTGTGCAGCAGGTGCCCGAAGACGTAGAGCACCGCCGCCGCGATCGCGCCGAGCACCAGCCCTATCACCGGTGCCCACGCCATCGCCTCCGCCGCTGTCTGCCGCGATGGCCCGGCCTGCGGCGACGGCAAACCGGCCCGCGGCCCGGACGCCGGCGGCTCGGCCGCTCCCCAGGGTGGCCCGCCCAGCTCATCGAAACCGTGGGCCGGCCCGGCCGAACGCGCCACCCAGGCCGGATGGGGCAGGTCGGCCTGATCCGGGCCGGGTCGCGGCTCGGGCGGGTGAGCCGCCGGGACGATGGATTCGGGCAGGATGCTGAGCAGCGTTACCGACAACCTCAGTCCGTCCCGGCTCATGAACCTTCACCTTAGGGCGAACGGGACATCCGCAGCGGCACCTTCCGGGTCTCGGAACAGACACGTACTATCTCAACTATGGCGGAATGGTGGTCGATCGAGGTCTTCCACGCCGACCTGTCGGCCCGGCAGTGGAAGACCTCGTATGAGAACGCGCTGATCGAGGCGGCCCTGGCGCACGGGGCGCTCAACTGGGTCTGGCACGAGCACCGCACCGGTGTCGTGCTGGAGGTCGAGTTCACCGACGACGCGGCCTGGGAGACGTACCGGAACCTGCCCGCCGTCCGGGCCGCGCTGGACGCGGCGCCGGACCCGGTGAACGGGCTGATCGTCTACCGCGGGCGCGGGGGCGCGTCCGGCTCCCGCTGGCCGCGGCGCCGCGGGCCGAAGCCGAGCGCGGATGCGCTGGCCCGGCCGGAGCCCACCGAGGAGAAAGTCCTGGACCTGACCGAGGCGGCGCCGCCCGGCTTGTGACTTGCCGTCCGCGTCGTTTGCGCCCGCTGTTTGCCTGGTGCGGCGAATCCATCGTCCGGTACAGGGCAGGATGGGTACATGAGGGAAACGCGAGTCACCGCGGATGACCTGCGCGCCGCGATCGAGCGCACGGGTTACTACCCGGGGCTGGTTACCGACGCCGTGTGGGAGTCGCTGGGGGCGGAGCCAGTCACGGCCTATGTCGTTACGCACGACGCGATTTTCGATCCCGGCATGGAGGTCCGCCGTCATATCACCGTGCTGGCCCTGACCCCGACCCGGCTGATCTACTCCCACACCGACGAGCACCCGCCGGAAGAGCCGGACGGGCGGCCCCAGGCCGAGACCAGCACCGAGGCGGTGCGGTTCTCCCGGGTGTCGTCGGTCGCGCTGACCCGGGTCGTGCCCGATCCGGCGTCCTACGTGGCGGGGGTCACGATGCCCAGCGAAGTGGTGCTGACCATCGGCTGGAACGTGCTGTCCCACGTCGAGCTGGAGCCCGCCCACTGCGGCGACGAGAACTGCGAAGCCGACCACGGCTACATGGGCACGATCACCGCCGACGACCTGACGCTGCGGATGAGCGAGGCGGCCGACGGCGAGGACGGAGTGCGCCAGGTGATGTCGTTCGCGTCCGCGTTGTCCGACGCCACCGCCGGCGCCGGCCGGTAAGGCGCACGTTGCCGTAACCGTGTCGCGAGTGACAGGATGACCCGGATGACACCGGAGCCGAGAACTGCGCCTCTCCTGCCGTCCTACGGCTCCCGGACGCTCGCCGAGCTCGGGTCGTCGATCCTCGCCGCTCTCGGCGGTTCCGGCGCCAACACGCTCGGCCTGCCGCCGTCGCGGAAGATATGCCTGCTGATCGTGGACGGCCTCGGCTGGGAGCTGCTGCGAGACCACCCGGCCGCCGCGCCGTTCCTCAACGAGCTGGCCATGAACGCCCAGCCGCTGGCGGCCGGTTTCCCGGCCACCACGGTGACCAGCCTGACTTCGCTCGGCACCGGCAGTGCGCCCGGCCAGCACGGCGTGCTCGGCTACCAGGTCGCGATCCCGGGCGAGCACCGGCTGCTGAACGGGCTGCGCTGGGACAACCGGATCGACCCGGAGCGCTGGCAGCCCCGGTCCACGATCTACGAGCGCGCCACCGCGGCCGGTATCGCCGCCTACTACGTCGCCCCCCGCGGCTTCCGGAACAGCGGCCTGACCCGCGCGGCCATGCGCGGCGCGCAGTACTGGCCCGCCGACAGCATGGGCGCGCTGGCGGGCGAGGCCGGGATCGCGCTGCGCGAGGCCGAGGAGGTCCTGGTGGCCGCGTACCACGCCGACCTGGACGGCACCGGGCATGGCCACGGCGTCGGGTCGGACGCCTGGTACTACCAGCTGGCGCACGTGGACAAGCTGGCCGAGCAGCTGGCCGGTGCGCTGCCCAGCGACACCACCTTGTACATCACCGCGGACCACGGCATGGTCGACGTCTCGGCCGAGGACCGCATCGACGTCGACAACCTCCCGGATCTGCGGGCGGGGGTGTCCCTGCTCGGCGGCGAGCCCCGGGCGCGGCACGTCTACACCCGCCCCGAGGCCGCCGCCGACGTGCTCGCGGCCTGGCGGGAAGTCCTCGGCAACCGGGCCTGGGTGCTCTCCCGCGAGGAAGCGATCAAGGAGAACTGGTTCGGCCCGGTCGAACCGGACAACATCGCCCGCATCGGCGACGTGGTCGCCGCGCCCGTCGGCAACTGGGCCATCGTCGCCACCGAGACCGAGCCCCGCGAGTCCGCCCTGGTCGGCATGCACGGCTCCCTGGTCCCGCACGATCAGCTGGTCCCGCTGCTGAGCCTCTCGGTCAACTGACCCGCTTCCCGGCCCGGACAACGCCGTCCCCGGGGGCGGCCAGTTCCCGCCGCGCGGTGCGCAGCAGCCAGGTGAGGGCGCCTGCGATGACGGCGTACGTGGCGGGCGCCGGGCCGGCCGCGAGCACGGCGCCCGCGATGACCCCCGCCGCCACCGCCAGCCGCACGATCAGGGCCACCGGCCGCCCGCGCCGGACCCAGCCGGGGCTGCGACGCCGGCCCGGCCGGTCAGCCCAGGCCTCGCGGCGGCCGGTCACGGTGCGCAGCTCGGTGTAGGCCGCCGCCGCCGCGGCAAAGGCCGCCGGGTCGCCGCCGTCGTCGCGGTCCGGGTGGGTGGCGGTGGCGATGCGGCGCCAGGCGGCCCGGACCTCGTCGTCGGTCAGCTCCGGCTGGGTGGGCAGCCCCAGCACGGCGAACGGGTCGCGGGTCACCCCGGCTCCCGGGCCCTCACGCCGGCTCCCGGGGGCCGAACGCCTCGTCCAGGAACGCGCCCAGCGTGACCAGCTCCCGCGCGTCCGCGTCGTGCATCGCGTCGTGGGCTCCGGACTCAGGCGCCGGTGGAGCCGCCGGGGACGCGGGAGTCGCCCCGACCGGGGGGAGCGCGGCTGGCGCCCCCACCACCCGTTTGACCTGGATGTACGACACCCCGCCCTGGTGGACGTAGGCGACCTGGCCCACTCCGAGCCCGCGCACCAGGTCCGGGTCCACGACCGGCGTGAGCTGGACCCGGGAGGACCCCTCGCCGCTCCAGGCTGAGTTCCCGGCCGGGCCGCTCACCAGCCGCCGGGAGCTGTCCACGTGCCGGCGGTCCCCGGCCAGGCCGACCACCGGGCCCGGGTGCGGCGTGCGCAGCAGCCAGATCCCGCCCTCGGCCGTGGCCGCGATGCGGTAGCGCTCGTCCTCGTCGGCCGCCAGGCCCTGCCACGACTGGGCCGAGACCTGCACCGCCAGCCCGAGCGACCGGGCCCGTTCGTACAGGGCCCAGATCGGCAGCCGTCTCGAAACCGCGCTGAACTCATCCACGGCCAGGAGCACCTCGGCGTCCTGCCCCGGGCCGGTGATGTAGCTGGTCAGCAGGTCCACCAGCGCGCGGGCCTGGGCTTCGGCCACCCTGGTGTCGGCCGTGCCCTCCAGGATGCAGTACCAGACGTCGGCGTCGGCGAACGTCCCGGCCGCGTCGAACCCCGGGCCGAGCCGGCGCCACAGCGACCGGAACCGCAACGTCACGTCCGCGATCAGGTGCGCCCCCGACCGCAGGGCGGTCAGCGCCTCGGCCGACCCCGGTCCCGGTTCTGCCCCGACGCCCGCCCCCGGCGCCGCGTAGGCGTCGGTGAGCCAGTCCAGGTCCAGCCGGCCCAGGAAGTCGGCGGTATCCGCGGGCGGCCCGCCGGGCGCGTGCACGGCCAGGGCCACGATCGCCTCCATCACGTCGGCGTAGTAGGCCGCCGACCCGGTGCCGTGCTCGACCAAGTCCAGCAGCGTGCTGGTCAGCCGGTCCGGCGGCAGGTCCCACAGGCGCAGCCCGGCGTCGTCCGGCCAGATCGCGGTGGACCGGGCGCCGGCGTCGCGCAGCACCCGGCGCGCCCGGTCGGCGACGCGGCGCGAGTCCCCGCCGCCCTTGCAGTCCAGCACGACCAGCAGCGGGTGCCGCTCCGCCCCGGCCGCCTGCCGGGTCAGCGCGGTGGCCATGAACCCGGCCCACAGCCTGAGCAACAGGGTCGTTTTCCCGGTGCCCGTCGTCCCGATCACCACCTGGTGCGAGCGCAGCCGCGCGTACGGCAGGGCCGCGATGGCCCGGGCCGGATGGCGGACGGTCCGGATCGTGCCGCCGACTACCACGTCGCCGTTACGGCGCGTCAGCGGGACCGCCCCCGGCGCCGCGATCCGGGCCCGGGCGCTCCGGACCTGCCGGCGCCACTGCCGCCGGTCGAATCCGATCGCCGACCCCGGCGACAGCCCGCCCGAGCCGGTCTCCATCCGGTAGGTGCGGTAGGCCCAGGCCAGCCCGCCCAGGGCCAGCCCGGGTGGCACCGCGGCCGGTGCCACCGTCACCGCCGCCGCGGCCACGTGCCCGGCCGCGACCAGCGCCCACATGCTCAGCCAGGCGTGGTACGGCGCGTCCGCGACCCGGTACCAGGCCGGCCCGCGGGCCACCCCCGCCGCGCGGACCGCTGCCCTGGGCGCCGCCGGCAGCGCGCTTGCCGCCAGCCAGACCGCCACTGCGGGCAGGCACCACAACGCCGCCCCGTACAGCCGCCGCGGCGGCCACCCGAACTGCCACGCCGTCACCGCGGCCCCCGCCGCCACCAGGGACACGGGCGCCGCCGCCACCAGCGCCGCCGTCACCGCGGTCGTCGTGGCCAGCCGCCGCAGCGCGCGCCCGATCACCCGATCACCCGATCACCTGGGGACCTGGGCACCTCGAGCGCGGCCCGGGCCGGCAGGTCGCGCACCTCCACCCGCGCCGCCGCCGGGCCCAGCGCCGCGCGGGCCCGGAGCACGGTCGGCCGGACCGCCGGCGAGCACACGTACAGCACCCGGGCGTGCCGCACCGGCCGCCCCGGCACCCGGACCTCGGCCGCGGGCCCGCCGTAGTCGCTGGTACGGGTCAGCAGTTCCCGGATGATCGCGGTCGTCCTGGGCACGGGCTTGCGGGTCAGCTCGGTCTCGATGGCCCAGCACTCGCCGGACCAGGGCACCGCGGCGTCAGCGGGCCAGTGCACCTCACCGTCCGGCAGGTGCTCGCGCAGCCCGGGCCGCCCGCCCGACCGGGCCCGTAGCCGCCGTTCCGTGCGCCAGAACGCGTCGGCCTGCTGGTACCCGGCGGTCGCCTCCAGGGCCAGCCGCACCGTGGCCACGGCCCGGGTGTGCGCCAGCCGGGGCAGCGCGGGCGGCTGCGCCGCGTACCGCAGCCCGCAGGCGGCCAGCCCGGCTCGCGTCAGCCACACCCAGGCCGGCCCGGGTCCGCGCCGGCCCGACTCCGCGTACCCGAGCCTGCGCCAGCGGATCACCGCGGCCCAGGCCTGCGGCACGCTCCCGCCCAGCACCGTGGCCAGCAGGTCGATCGGCAGCCCGTACATCTCCGCGATGTAGAACATGCCGTTGATGTCCCGGTCGCTCAGCCCCCGCGGGCCGGCGCCCCCGGGACGTCCGGGCCGCTCGCGCACTGCCATCGCTGGCCCATGATGCTCTCCGCCCCGCCGCCCGTCCCGCGTTCAGCCGCCCACCCCGGCCGAAGATCCTGCCGAACTTTCTGCCGGAATCCCCGGCACGCGTACAAGGGGCCGGTGACATGCCGGAAATCCGTTAAGGGACTAACCGGGTTCCTCGTGGGTGGCCACCGTCCCGGCTGTGGACGAGGTGGGCACCGTGGCCAGGTAGCGGCACGCGGCCCTCCGGCTGCGCAAGATGACGACCTGGGCACTCCCGGCGTGGTCGGCGATCAGGGTCCGTACCCAGGGAGCCATCTTTCGCCGGAAGAACCACGGCTGGCATCCCTGTGACCGGTACGGTCGTGGCCGTTCCGTCCTTCACTGCTGCAGGAACTCGTCACGCTCCCGCTCGGGCAGGTCTCGCAAGATCACCAGCGGATCGGAGGGGTCCTCCATCGGCTGTGCCGTCATGGGCCGCAGCCTACGCTCGCCGCCGGGCGTAAATCGGGTGCCGCGTCGATCCGCCCAGAGCACGGCGGGAGTGGCCCGGCCGTTACAGCGGGCGGGACCAGATCTGGCCGGTCAGGTCGGCGCCGAAACTGTGGTGCGCCTCCTCCTCGCCCATGGTGAAACCGGCTCGCTCGTAGATGCGGCGGGCATCGGCCAGGACGCTGTTGGTCCACAGCATGATCTCGGTGTAGCCCGCGGCGCGGGCGAAACGCAGGCACTCCTCCACCAGGGTGGCCCCGATGCCCAGGCCGCGCGCAGCCGGGTCCACGTACAGCAGCCGCAGCTGGGCCACGGTGTCGGACTTGCGCACGCACAGGATCGACCCGACCCGCTCGCCGTCGGCCTCGGCGATCCAGGCCGCCTCGCGCGCCGGGTCGCGCTGGTCGACGTAGTCGGCCACGATCCGGGCCACCATCGCCTCGTACGTCTCATCCCAGCCGTACTCGGCCGTATAGCCGGCCGCCTGGCGCTGCACCACCCAGCCGAGGTCGCCGGGGCGCGGCGGGCGCAGCACGTAGCCGCGCGGCGGCGGCGCGTCCGTGAGCACCTGGGTGATCTCCCGGACGCAGGACACCAGCCGCTGCTGCGCGTGCTCGCCCAGGCTGGCCAGCAGGGTGCCGATGTGCTCGACAGCCGAGGCGTCCAGGCGCTGCTGCAGCGCGCGGCCGTCCGGGGTGAGCGTGATCACCTGCCGGCGGGCGTCCGCGCCGGATTTGCGCCTGGTGATGAGCCCGTCGGCCTCGAACCGGCCCAGAATCCGGCTCAGGTAGCCCGCGTCGATGTCGAGGCCACGGCGCAGCGCGCTCACCTCGGTGCTGTCCCGCTGGCCCAGCTCGAACAGCAGCCGGGCCTCGGTCAGCGAGTACGGGGTGCCCAGGTACCCACCGCGCAGCACGCCGATCACGTTGGTGTAGAGCCGGTTGAAGGCGCGCACCGCCGCGACCGGGTCCTCGGTGGTGGACCGCCGTACCGCTGCTCCCGTCGCCACCATGGCCGCTCTCCTTCGATATTTTTAACTGGTTATTAGTTGCCTGAGTCAAAGGTATTGCTGACTCTGGCAACGGGTCAATGCCGAACGTGGCCTGGGAGTTCGCCGAAAAGGACGTTGAGGCCGACAATTGACTTATGCGTCTGGCTCGGCCCGTGGTGCCCCTGGCCTGGCGGCGCCCGGCCCGGTGGGCGGCGCTGGTGGCCGGCGCTGTGCCGACGCTGGCCTTCCCGGCCCCGGACCTGTCCGTGGTGGCGTGGTTCGCGCTGGTGCCTGGCCTGCTGATCATCCGGCGGGCGCCGTCCGCCCGTGAGGCGGCGGTCCGCGGCTGGTGGCTCGGCAGCGGGTACATCGTGGCCGCCATGTACTGGCTGGCGCCGGAGATCGGGCCCGGTGTGCTGCTGGTCGCGGCGGTGTTCGGGGTGCTGCAGACGCCGTTCGGGCTGTCGGCCTGGGCGCTGCTGCGGCCGCCGCTGACCGTGGCCCGGGCCCTGGGCGCGCTGATCGTGGTGCCGAGCTGCTGGCTGCTGGGCGAATGGCTGCGGTCGTGGCAGGCCCTCGGCGGCCCGTGGGCGGTGCTCGGCGCGAGCCAGTGGCGGCATCCGGCTGTGCTGGCGCTGGCTGCGGTGGGCGGGGTCTGGCTGGTCAGCTTCGTACTGGTGGCCGCGAACGTGGCCATCGTGGTCGTGCTGGCCTCGCCCCGGTGGACGGCCCGGGCTGCGGCCGCGGTGGTGGCCGCGACGGTGGTGGCCGCGGGCCCACTGGCCTTCGCGCTGACCGGCCCGGCCCCGGTCACCCGTACCGCGACGATCGCGCTGGTGCAGCCCGGGGTGGTCGGCAGCCCCCAGCTCCGGGTGGGCGCCAGCCAGCGGCTGACCGGTGCCCTGGCCCACGGCCGCGGGCCAGCACCTGACCTCATCGTCTGGGGCGAGAGCAGTGTCGGCTTCCACCTGGAGAGCGACAGTTCCCTGCTGCGCAGCATCGAGAAGCTTTCCGCGCTCGAAAACACGCAGATCCTGGTCAACCAGGACTCCGAGCACGACGGCAGCAAGTCCAAGGTCGCCGTGCTGGTCGGCCCCGGCGGTATCGCGGGCACCTACACCAAGACCCGGCTGGTGCCGTTCGGGGAGTACATCCCGTTCCGCTCGGCGCTGTCCTGGCTGACCGACATCAGCCGGGCCGCCCCGGTCAACACGGTGCCGGGGACCGGGGCGCACGTGCTCCGGGTGACCGAGCCGGACGGCGCGCCCCTGATCATCGGCCCGTTGATCTGCTTCGAGTCCGCCTTCCCGGACATGTCGCGGGTGGACACCGACCACGGGGCCCAGGTCATCGTGTACCAGACCGCCGACTCGACCTTCCAGGGCACCTGGGCGCTGGCCCAGCACGCCGCGCTGGACGCGATCCGGGCGGCCGAGACCGGGCGCCCGGTGGTCCAGGCCGCGCTGACCGGCGACACGGACGCCTTCGACGCGCGCGGCCGGCAGCTGGCCTGGATGAACCAGACTCAGCGGGGCGTGACCACGGTCCGGCTCGCGCTGCCCGCCACCTCGTCCCGGACCATCTACGACGAACTGGGAGACTACGTCCCGTGGGCGGCGACCGGGGTGGCCGTGCTGGCCGGACTGGGCGGCCTGTGGCGTTTGCGGGGCCGGCGCGGCGGGAAGGGTGGTGCCACGGGCGCGGATACGGCAGAATACGATGCAGGCAGTGGGCTGCACGTGCCCAGCTAGCCGTTACTCAAGACAGACGCGAGGACGCAGGGGAAGGCGAACCTCGTCGGCTGCCAGGAGGAACGGTGTCTGCTCAAGGTGTTACGCACGGTGTTTTGCAAGTCCATTCGGCGCCCCCGGCGCTCTGCCCGCACATCGAGTGGGCGGTGGCGGGGGTACTTGGCGTGCCCGTAGACCTGCCCTGGACCGCTCAGCCCGCGTCCCCCGGGTCGCTGCGGGCCGAGCTCACCTGGGAGGGGCGGGCCGGCAGTGCAGGCGCCATCACCTCGGCTCTGGCCGGGTGGAACCGGCTGCGCTTCGAGGTCACCGAGGACGCGAGCCCCGGTTGTGACGGGGTGCGGCACAGCTACACCCCGACGCTGGGCCTGTTCACCGCGGTGACCGGCGGCAACGGCGACATCTGCGTCCCCGAGGGCCGGCTGCGCACCGCCCTGGCCATGGCCCAGACCGACTCCGCGCTGCGCGGCGAGTTGGACCGCCTGCTCGGCCGGGCCTGGGACGAAGAGCTGGACGTGTTCCGCTGCGGCGCTGAGGGCGCGCCCGTGCGCTGGCTGCACGCCACCGGCTGATCCGGCCCGGTCTCTTTATCGACATTGCCTCTAATCGACATTGCCTGGCGGCCCGATGTCGAACTGAGTATCGACAACTCACAGAACCATGCGAACATAGTATCGATCGGTGGTTGGTATACGATCTTCGTAATATCTCCGTTACGGAGAGTGATAAGCCTCGTGGAGTATCGATGATCAAGGTGTCCAAGACCGTCCGCGACGGTTCCATCCGCGTCACGTTCGCCCTGCCGGCGGCCGAGCCCACCGGGGCCGTGTCCGTGGTCGGGGACTTCAACAACTGGGACCCGTTCGCGCACCCGCTGCGCAAGCGGTCCAACGGCACCCGGAGCACGGTGGTGGCCGCCGCGCCCGGTAGCACGCTGCGCTTCCGGTACCTGGCCGAGGGCGGCCACTGGTTCGACGACGAAGCCGCTCACGCGGTCGACGCTCAGGGTGCCACCATCTCGCTGTGAACCGGGCCGGGCCATCGGCTGACCGAGGCGTTCGCGACCGAGTTCCTGGCTAGTGGCGTGCCGGGTGGCGGCAGACTTCCGGCCGTCGCCACCCGCACCGGCCCGCCGTGGGTTACCACGATCAGCTCGGCGCCGGGCCGGGCCGTGGCCAGCCGCCGCAGCGTCTGGTGTACCCGGTCGTACATCTGCGCCACGCTCTCGCCGCCCGGCGGGAGCGTGTAGGGCTCGTCGTAGAACTGGTTGATCACGTCGAAGGCGGCGTCACCCGGGGCGTCGGCCGGCCTGTCGGCCGTGACCGAACTGGTGCCTTCCAGCGCCCCCAGATCCTGCTCGCGCAGGCCCGGGTCGAACTCCAGCGGCAGGCCGAGCCGGCCGGCCATGATGGCCGCCGTCTCGGCCGTGCGGGCCAGGTCGCTGGCCACGATCACGACGGCCTCCGTGGCCTGCCGGGCCAGCTGACCAGCGGCGACTTCGGCCTGCTTACGCCCGGTGGGAGTGAGGCTGCCGGCCTGGCTGGACTGGCCCTGGATCCGGCGAGCCAGGTTCCACTCGCTCTGGCCGTGCCGGACCAGCCACAGCCGGGTGGCCGGCGGGGGCTCGCTGAGCGCCATCTCAGCCTCGCTAGTACTGCAGCCGCGGGTCGTCGTAGTTCTTGAACTCAAGCACGTTGTTGGACGGGTCGGCCAGCGCGATCGTCCGGTGCTGCTCGGCCGTGCCCTCGAACCGCAGCGCCGGCCCAGCCAGGACCCGCAGCTTGCGGTGCTCGACTACCCGGAGCAGCCGGTCGAAGTCCTCGGCTTCCGCGAAGCTGACCCCGAAGTGGCGTGGATACATGACCGGCTCAGCTGGAATGTCGTCGCTCAGGTGGCAGACCAGTTGGTCGCCGAAGAAGTCGAGCGTGATCCGGTCGGGGTAGCGGCGGGCCAGCTTCGCGCCCAGGCCGAACACGTAGAACTCGAGCGCCTCGTCCAGGTCGCGGGCGGGGATGGCGATGTGGCAGGCGTCGTGGATATCGCGCATAACGATGGGTCCTTCGCAGGAAACGTCGGGGTTGAGATGGTCAGGCGGCGGTCCGGGCGGTGTGGGCCGCGGCCACGCTGACCCCGGTGGTCAGGTCGAGCAGGGTGTCGCCGCGCAGGCCCCGGCGCAGGGTCGCCACCCCGATCACGTCGCTGGTGGCCACGTTGCCCAGGTTGACCACGGGTCCGACGGAGCGGATGAGCTCGACCTGCAGGTCTTTGGTCGGGGCCTCGAAGATCACCACGCTGGGATCGACCGAGGCCAGCACCGCGCCCAGCACGTCGCCGCGCATGTGCCCGTCGGCCCGGGCGATCCCGCTGCGGCCGCTCTCCCGGGCCTCGGTGATGACCAGGGAGGCGCCAGCCGCCAGGTCCTGGTTCAGCGCGTCCACCCAGTCGGCCGGGGTGAGCAGCGCGGACCGGTCCGCGTCCTTGTAGCCGACCTCGGACAGCACCGGGCGCACTCCGGCCAGGCGGCGCACGTAGTCCGCCTTGCCGTCCTGGTCCAGCGGGATCGTGCCGTTGGACACCTCGATGTGGGTGGCACCGAACCGCTCCACCAGCGCCAGGTAGTCGACCAGCCGGCCCGTCCACACGTAGTACTCGAACAGCGTCCCGCCGAAGTAGAAGTCGATCCCGGCCTCTCGCAGCACCGCGGCCTTACGGCTCATGTCCTTGGTCACCAGCGCGGTGCCCCAGCCGAACTTCACCACGTCGATGAGCGAGCCGTGGCTCTCGATCACGTCGGTGAACGCGCCGGTGGGCATGCCGGTGTCGATGACCATGGTGATGCCGTGCTGACCGGGTGTCATGGAATCCTCCAGGCGGTGGTGCGGGCCGGTTGACCCTGCCGATTCTTGGCCGCCCGTGTGGGAGCACCATCCGCACTGGATGCGAAGCTGATGAACGTCTTGATCTTGGTCGCGACGCAGGTCCTATTCCCTATACAACTTTCAGGAACCTCATAGCTTGCGGGCCCGGGACGCGGCACCAGGAACGACCAGGCCCGACTCGTAGGCGGTCACCACGGCCTGGGTGCGGTCCCGCAGGCCCAGCTTGGCCAGGACCCGGCTGACATGGGTCTTCACCGTCTCTTCGGTGACCACCAGCCGGCGGCCGATCTCCGGGTTGGACAGACCTTCGGCCATCAGCCGCAGCACCTGCGTCTCCCGGGGAGTCAGGGCGGCCAGCGCGGTCGCCGCCGTGCTCGCTGCCGCATCGGCCCGCGGCCGCAGCTGGGTGAACTCGCTGATCAGCCGCCGCGTGACCGTGGGCGCCAGCAGAGCCTCCCCGGCCGCGACGATCCGCACCGCGTCGAACAGCCGCTCCGCGGTCACGTCCTTGAGCAGGAACCCGCTGGCGCCTGCCCGCAGCGCGTCGTACACGTACTCGTCCAGGTCGAAGGTGGTCAGGATGAGCACGCGGGGAGCGGCCGGACCCGCCAGCTGCCGGGTCGCCTCGATGCCGTCGGTGCCGGGCATCCGGACGTCCATCAGCACCACGTCGGGCCGGACCGCCCGGCACACCCGGACCGCTTCGGCACCGTTGCAGGCGGTGCCGGCCACGGCGAAGTCGGGCTGGGTGCCGAGCAGCTCGGCGAACCCGGTCCGCACCACCTGATGATCGTCGGCCACCACCACCCGGATCGGCCCCGGCGCACCGGTCATGACGCGGCCGCCTTACCGGGCAGCCGGGCGGTGACGGCGAACCCGCCCCCGCTGGCCGCGCCGGTGGTCAGCTCGCCGCCCACTGCGGCGGCCCGCTCGCGCATGCCCAGCAGGCCATGCCCCCCGGGCTGCCACGACGGTGCGGCCGGCGGCCCCGGGCCGTTGTCACGTATCTGCAGCCGCAGGCCGTCTCCGCTGTACCGCAGCTCCACGTCGACCGCGGCGCCGGGCGCGTGCCGCCGTGTGTTGGTCAGCGCTTCCTGGATGATCCGGTAGGCGGCCAGCTCCACCCCGGGGTCCAGCGAGACCGGCACGCCGCTGACGATCAGCCGAGTCCCGGCCCCGGTCGCGTCGCGGGCGTCGTCCAGCAGTCCGTTGAGCTGGCGTAGGCCCGGCTGCGGCTGCCGGTCCGCGGCCACCTCGCCGGTGTCCTCGCGCAGCACGCCCAGCAGCCGCCGCATCTCGGTCAGCCCGGCCCGGGCCGTGTCGCCGATCGCGCGCAGCCGCTGGGCCGTGGCCGCGGGCAGGTCCGGCGCGGTCAGCCGGGCCGTCTCGGCCTGGACCGCGATCATCGAGATGTGGTGGGCCACCACGTCGTGCAGTTCGCGCGAGATGCGGGCCCGTTCCCCGCGCGCGGTGTGCTCGAGCAGGGTGCCGGCGATAGCCTCCCGGGCCGCGGTGTGCTCAGTCGCCTCGAACTGGGCCCGCCAGGCCAGGCCGACGCAGGCCGCCACCGGGGTCAGCGCCGCGGCCAGCAGGGTCACCACCCGCGTCTCGCCGCCCGGCCCCGTACCGGCCAGGGCCACGGCCAGGAAGGGCAGGCCCATCGCCACCGCCAGCCAACGCGGTCCGCGCAGGCCGAGCCGTCCCGCCATGATCAGCATCGCAGCCGCGCTGGCCAGCGGGAGCAGCTGGAACAGCGTGAGCGACAAGATCCCGGCCACGCTCACCGCGACTGCGGCCGCCGTGGCGGGCAGGAACGCGGGCGGCAGCGTGCTGGCCAGCGCGAGCACGCTCAGGAACAGCGCGGGCGGGCCCACCCCGTGCGCGCGCACGATTACCTCGGCCACGGCCAGCAGGCCGAGCAGCACCGCGGTGACGACCGTTCCCACGCCCCTATTGTCACCGCTGGCGCGGGGCGCTGACGTCCCTCTCACGGGGGAGACGCACCGGCGCCGCCGTCCGGCAAGACCCCTCTCAGGTGTGACGACGCCGCGCCGGCCGGCCGCCTAGCGTGCCGGGCATGGAAGCAACTGTCGAAGTCGACGGGCTGCGCAAGCGGTTCGGCTCGGCCCTGGCCCTGGACGGCATGACCTTCACCGTCCAGCCCGGGCAGGTCACCGGGTTCGTCGGGCCCAACGGGGCCGGCAAGTCCACCACCATGCGGGTGATACTCGGTCTGGACGCTCCTGATCAGGGCCGGGCCCTGATCGGCGGGCACCCGTACGCGAGCCTGCGGCACCCGCTGAACCACGTCGGCGCGCTGCTCGACGCGAGCGCGCTGCAGCCCAGCCGCAGCGCCCGCCACCACCTGTTGTGGCTGGCCCAGTCCCAGGGTCTGGGCCTGCGCCGGGTCGACGAGGTGATCGGGCTCACCGGCCTGGCCACGGCTACCCGGCGCAAGGCCGGCGGCTACTCCCTCGGCATGCGGCAGCGGCTCGGCATCGCCGCGGCGCTGCTCGGCGATCCCCCGGTGCTGATGCTGGACGAACCGTTCAACGGCCTGGACCCCGAAGGCATCTTGTGGATGCGCGGCTTCCTGCGGGCCCTGGCCGCCGAAGGCCGGTCCGTGCTGGTGTCCAGCCATCTGATGAGCGAGCTGCAGGACGCCGCGGACCACCTCGTGGTGGCCGGCCGCGGCCGGGTCGTGGCCGACACCAGCGTGGCCGACCTGATCGCGGCCGCGTCCGGGGACCGGGTGACACTGCGCACCGAGGCCCGGTCCGAGGCGATGACGGTGCTGGCCAGCGCGGGGGCCACCGTCACCGCCACCGGCCGGGACACGGTCACCGTGGCCGGCCTGCCCCGGGACAGATCGTGGCCGCGCTGGGGGACAGCGCGGTGCCGTTCACCGAGGTGTCCGCGCACCGCGCCACCCTGGAGGAGGCCTACATGGAGCTGACCCGCGACGTCACCGAGTTCCGCGCCGCGCAGGTGACCTCGTGAGCGCGCCGGCCATCGCGCCGTACCGGTCCGCGTTGCCCGCCGGGCGGGACGGTTTCGCCCAGCTGGTGCGGGCCGAGTGGACCAAGCTGCGCACCGTCCGCGGTTGGGTCATCGGCCTGCTGCTGGTCATCGTGCTGACCGACCTGATGGGCCTGTTCGCCGCGGGCAGCAGCCACACCGCATGCATCACCGGCCCGGGTCAGGCCGCTCGGACCGGCCGGGCCTGCCAGGTCACCATGCCGACCGGTCCGGGCGGCGAGGCCGTCACCGACTCCTACCATCTGGTCGGTCAGGCGCTGGCCGGGAACGGCAGCCTCACCGCTCGGGTGACGTCGCTGACCACCGAGCGGGGCACCGGCGTCGGCCCGGACAGCGGCTCGGACCTCAAGCCGGGCCCGGTGCCCTGGGCCAAGGCCGGGATCATCGTCACCGCCAGCACCAAGCCGGGCGCGGCCTACGCTGCCATGCTGGCCACCCCGGCCCACGGCGTGCGCATGCAGGACAACTACACCGGGGACGTGGCCGGCCTGCCCGGCCGGGTCTCGGCGGCCACCCCGCGCTGGCTGCGCCTGACCCGGTCCGGTGACCTGATCACCGGGTACGACTCGGCCGACGGGGCGCACTGGACCCAGGTCGGCGCCGTTCGGCTGGCCGGGCTGCCGTCGACCGTGCGGGCTGGCCTGTTCACCACCGCCCCGGGCTGGCAGACGACGAGCAGCAGCTTCGGCGGCGCGCAGGGCAACGCCGGCCCCAGCCTGGCCACCGCCACCCTCGACCAGGTCCGCCGGTCCGGGGCCTGGCCAGGTGGCCATTGGCAGGAGACCCTGGTCGGCGGGCCGGGCCTGGCTGGACCCGGCTACCAGCAAGATAATGGCCGGTTCACGATCGCGCGGCTCGGGGACATCGCGCCGGCCTCGCCCGAGCAACGGCGGCCCGGGCCCAGACCATCGAGGAGCACCTGGTCGGCGTGTTCGCCGGGCTGATCGCGGTGATCGTGATCGGGGTCATGTTCATCACCGCCGAATACCGGCGCGGGCTGATCCGCACCACGCTGGCCGCCAGCCCGCGCCGGGGTCGGGTGCTGGCGGCCAAGGCCCTGGTCGCCGGGGCGGCCACGTTCGCCGCCGGGCTGGTCGCCGTGGTCATCGCCGTGCTGGGCGGGATTGCCGTGGTGCACTCCCAGTTCGGCTACGTGTACCCGGTGAGCAGCTGACGGCGGTCCGGGTGGTGGCCGGGACCGCGCTGCTGATGGCGGTGGTCGCGGTGCTGGCGGTGGCGCTGGGCGCGATCTTGCGCCGCACCGCGGCCGCGGTCACCGTGGGCATCGTCGCTGTAGTGCTGCCCTACGTCATCGGGATCGGCTCGGTGCTCCCGGTCAGCGCGGCTCAATGGCTGTTGCGGCTCAGCCCGGCCGCCGGGTTCGCCGTCGAGCAGAGCATCCCCGC
The DNA here is from genome assembly GCA_963833835.1 of uncultured Actinomycetes bacterium. Lineage (GTDB taxonomy): Bacteria > Actinomycetota > Actinomycetes > Streptosporangiales > Streptosporangiaceae > Bog-532. Next base: position 120,540 of record CAWHZI010000013.1, on the reverse strand, counting down.
CTACCCGCAGGTCAGCCAACTCCTACTACCCGGCCTTCGGCTACTACCCGCTCGCGCCGTGGGCCGGGTTCGCGGTGCTGTGCGGCTGGACCGCGCTGGCTTTCGCCCTGGCTGTGATCCTCATCCGCCGGCGCGACGTATGAAAGATGCCCTGCGGGCCGAGTGGGCCAAGCAGCGCACGGTGGCCGTCACCGGCTGGCTGCTGCTGGCTACCGCCGCGCTGACCGCTCTGCTCAGCGTGGCCGCGGCCGCGGCCACCCGTGCCCGGCCGCGGGCTGCAGCGGGGACCCGGCCCGGATCAGCTTGACGGGCGTCGAGTTCGGCCAGGCCGCCGTGGCCATCCTGGCCGTGCTCACCATCAGCGGCGAGTACAGCACCGGGATGATCCGCACCACGTTGACCGCGATGCCACACCGGACCACGGTGCTGATGGCCAAGGCGGTCGTCCTGGCCGGGCTGGTCCTGGTGGCCGGCACCGTCGGCGTGCTCGGCTCGGTGCTGGCCGGACGGCTGCTGCTGCCCGGGCACGGCTTCACCGCCGCGCACGGCTTCGCCCCGCTGTCGCTGACCGACGGTCCGGTGCTGCGGGCCGCGGCCGGATCGGTGCTCTACCTGATCCTGATCGCCCTGCTCAGCCTGGGTGTGGCCACCGCGGTCCGTGAGCCCGCGGTAGCCATCGGGGTGGTGCTGGCCCTGCTCTACCTGTTCCCGATCATCGCCCACATCGCCGCCAGCCAGCAGTGGTACCGGCACCTGGAACAGGTTGGCCCGATGACCGCCGGGCTGGCCATCCAGGCCACCACCGGGCTGCACGATCTGCCCATCCAGCCCTGGGCCGGCCTCGGGGTGCTGGCCGCCTGGGCCGCCGGCGGCCTGGTGATCGGCGGCCTCGTGCTCCGGTTCCGTGACGCCTGATGGCGCGGGGGCGCCCCGCGGGGTGCCCGTCAGCCTGACCCGGGAATGACCAGTATTAGCCTGAGCACATGAGCAGTGACCTCGCCTCCCTGACCGGTATCGACGTCCCCACGGACCTGCTGATCGGGGGTGAGTGGACCAGCGGCGGCGGTGGCCGCCTCGCCGTGATCGACCCGGCCACCGAGGCCCCGCTGACCGAGGTGGCCGACGCCACCGAACAGGACGGCCTGGACGCGGTGAGCGCGGCCTACGCGGCGCTGCCGGGGTGGGCCGCCACCCCGCCGCGGCAGCGGGCCGAGTGCCTGCGCCGCGCGTTCGACCTGATGACCAGCCGCGCCGAGGCCTTCGCCCGGCTCATGTCGGCCGAGAACGGGAAGGCGCTGCGGGACGCGCGGGCCGAGGTGACCTACGCCGCGGAGTTCTTCCGCTGGTACTCCGAAGAGGCCGTTCGCATCGACGGCAACCTGACCATCGCGCCCGTCGCGGGCAACAAGATCCTGGTCTCCCGGCAGCCGATCGGGGTCTCGGTCCTGGTCACCCCCTGGAACTTCCCGGCCGCGATGGCCACCCGCAAGCTGGGACCGGCCCTGGCCGCGGGCTGCTCGGTGGTGCTCAAGCCGGCCGAGGACACCCCGCTGACCGCGCTGGCCCTGGCCGCGTTGCTGGAAGAGGCGGGCGTGCCCGCCGGCGTGGTCAACGTCGTGCCGACGTCCCGGCCCGGCCCGGTGACCGCGGCCATGATGGCCGACCCGCGGGTGCGCAAGCTGTCCTTCACCGGCTCGACCGAGGTCGGGCGCCAGCTGCTCCGCCAGGGCGCGGACACCGTGCTGAGCTGCTCGATGGAACTGGGCGGCAACGCCCCGTTCATCGTGTTCGACGACGCCGACCTGGACGCCGTCATCGAGGGCGCGTTGATCGCCAAGCTGCGCAACGGCGGCGAAGCCTGCACCGCGGCCAACCGCTTCTACGTGCACGAGGCGGTGGCCAGCGAGTTCACTGCCCGGCTGGCCGACCGGTTCGGCAAGCTCACCGTGGGCCCGGGCCTGGAGGAGTCCACCGACGTGGGACCGCTGGTCAACGAGGCGACCCGGAGCAAGGTGGCCTCTTTGGTAGATGGCGTGGACGGCGACGGCGGCCAGATCGTGCTGGGCGGCTCGGCCCCGGACCGGCGCGGGTTCTACTACCAGCCGACCGTCATCGACCAGGTGCCGGCCTCAGCCGCGATCGCCGGCACCGAGATCTTCGGCCCGGTGGCGCCGGTGATCCGGTTCTCGGATGAGTCCGAGGTCGTGCAGTGGGCCAACGCCACCGAGTACGGCCTCGTGTCCTACGTCTACACCCGTGACCTGCGGCGCGGCCTGCGGGTGTCGGAGGCCCTGGAGACCGGGATGGTCGGCCTGAACCGCGGCATCGTGTCCGATCCGGCCGCTCCGTTCGGCGGGGTCAAGCAGTCCGGGCTGGGCCGCGAGGGCGGTCACGACGGCCTGCTGGAGTACCTGGAAACGAAGTACATCGCCACGGATTGGTGATCGACACCGTGCCCAGTGTCGCCGCGAGCCGTCCAGGCACGTAGCCTGTGCCTGTGGACCGGCGCATCTTCGGGCTTGAGAACGAATACGGCGTGACATGCACTTTCCGTGGGCAGCGGCGGCTGTCACCGGATGAGGTGGCACGCTATCTGTTCCGCCGCGTGGTGTCATGGGGCCGTAGCAGCAACGTGTTCCTGCGCAACGGTGCCCGGCTCTACCTGGATGTCGGTAGCCATCCGGAGTACGCCACGCCCGAGTGCGACAACGTCATCGACTTGATCACGCACGACAAGGCGGGCGAGCGGATCCTGGAGGGCCTGCTCGTCGACGCGGACAAGCGGCTGCGCGAAGAGGGCATCGCCGGGGACATCTACCTGTTCAAGAACAACACCGACTCGGCCGGCAACTCCTACGGCTGCCACGAGAACTACCTGGTCGGCCGGCACGGCGAGTTCGGCCGGCTGGCCGACATCCTGATCCCGTTCCTGGTCACCCGGCAGGTCATCTGCGGCGCCGGCAAGGTGCTGCAGACGCCGCGGGGCGCGGTCTACTGCGTCAGCCAGCGGGCCGAGCACATCTGGGAAGGCGTGTCCTCGGCCACCACCCGGTCCCGGCCGATCATCAACACCAGGGACGAGCCGCACGCGGACGCCGAGCGGTTCCGCCGCCTGCACGTCATCGTGGGCGACTCGAACATGAGCGAGACCACCATGCTGCTCAAGGTGGGCTCGACCGACCTGGTGCTGCGGATGATCGAGGCCGGCACGGTGATGCGCGACCTGACCCTGGACAACCCGATCCGGGCCATCCGTGAGGTCAGCCACGACATGACCGGGCGCAGCCGGGTGCGGCTGGCCAACGGCCGCGAGATGAGCGCGCTGGAGATCCAGCGCGAGTACCTGAACAAGGCGCTGGAGTTCACCAGCCGCAACGGCGCGGACGCCACCGCCGAGCGGGTGCTGGCCATGTGGGAGCGGGCGCTGGACTCGATCGAGAGCGGCAACCTGGACAAGGTGGCCCGGGAGATCGACTGGGTGACCAAGTACCAGCTCATCGAGCGGTACCGGGCCAAACACGACCTGCCGCTGTCGTCGCCGCGAGTGGCCCAGCTCGACCTGGCCTACCACGACGTGCACCGCAGCCGCGGCCTGTACTACCTGCTGCAGCGCAACGGCGCGGTCGACCGCGCCACCCGGGACCTGGACATCTTCGAGGCCAAGTCGGTCCCGCCGCAGACCACCCGGGCCCGGCTGCGGGGCGAGTTCATCCGCCGGGCCCAGGAGCGTCGGCGCGACTTCACCGTGGACTGGGTGCACCTGAAGCTCAACGACCAGGCTCAGCGGACCGTGCTGTGCAAGGATCCGTTCCGCTCGGTCGACGAGCGGGTCGAGAAACTCATCGCCGGGATGTAGCCCGCCGGCCACGGCATCGTGGCCATAACGGTATTGGCGTATGCCCGCGGAGCCCGCACTCGGGAAAATACCGTATGGGTATATTCAGCCTGGCCCGCTCGGAAGGACATGCCCGGTGACCAGACGCGACTTTGAGCTGGACGCGGTGGTCATCGGCGGCTGCGGGCACGTCGGCCTCCCGCTGGCGATCGCGCTGGCCAGCCGGGACGCTCGGGTCGGCATCTACGACGTGAGCCAGACCGCGGTGGACACGGTCAACGCCGGCCAGCTCCCGTTCGCCGAGCCCGGGGCGGCCGAGCCGCTGCGGGCGGGTCTGGCGTCGGGCCGGCTGCGGGCGTCGGCGGACCCGGCCATCGTCGGCACGGCCGAGCACGTGATCGTGGTCATCGGCACCCCGGTGGACGAGCACCTCAACCCCGAACCCGACGCCATCCCGAACGCACTCGGCGGCTGTGCTCCCTACCTGCGGGACGGGCAGATCCTCATCTTGCGCAGCACGGTCTACCCGGGGGTCACGGCGCTGGTGGAGAAGACCATCGCTGCCCTCGGGGCCGACATCGACGTGGCCTTCTGCCCGGAGCGCATCGCCGAGGGCCGGGCGATGACCGAGCTGTTCGAGCTGCCGCAGATCGTCTCGGCCCGGACTGCGCGCGGCGTGGAGCGGGCCAGCGCGATGTTCCGCCGGCTGACCAGCCAACTGGTCGTGCTGTCTCCCGAGGAAGCCGAGCTGGCCAAGCTGTTCACCAACACCTGGCGGTACATCAAGTTCGCCACCGCCAACCAGCTGTACATGATGGCCAACGACCGGGGCCTGGACTTCGAGCGGATCCGGCAGGGTATGGGCGCCGACTACCCGCGCGCGGCCGATATGCCGGCCGCCGGCTTCGCCGCCGGGCCGTGCCTGTTCAAGGACACCATGCAGCTCGCGGCGTACAACTACAACAACTTCGCCCTCGGCCACACCGCGATGGCCATCAACGAGGGCATGCCGCTGTACCTGATGCACCGCCTGGAGCAGCGCTACGACCTGGCCGCCATGACCGTCGGCATCTGCGGCATGGCCTTCAAGGGCGGCTCGGACGACACCCGGTCCAGCCTGTCCTACAAGCTCAAGCGGATCCTGGCCTTCAAGGCGGCCGCGGTGCTGTGCACCGACCCGTACGTGACCACCGACCCGGACCTGCGGCCGCTGCCGGAGGTCATCGAGCAGGCCGACCTGCTGGTGATCGCCGCGCCGCACCCGGAGTACGCCGCGCTGGCCACGGCCAAGCCCGTGGCCGACATCTGGAACATCCGGGGCGAAGGCGTACGGATATGAGCGGCGAACGCCCCCGCGTGTCGATCATCATCCCGGCCTACAACGAGGACGAGCAGATCATCCCGATCCTGGACCGGCTGTTCGAGTCGGTGCGGCTGGCGTGTGAGGTGCTGGTCGTGGTGGACACCCCAGCCGACACCACGATCGGCGTGGTCGAGGAGTACGCGGTCAAGGAGCCCCGGCTGCACTGCCTGGTCAACACGTACGGACCCGGGCCGGCCAACGCGATCAGGTTCGGCATCGACGCCGCCGCGGCCCCGGTCACCGTGGTGACCATGGCCGACGGCTGTGACGACGCGCGGCAGATCGACGAGCTGGCCCGCCTGGTGGAACGGGGCGTGGCCGTCGCCGCCGCGTCCCGCTACATGGCCGGCGGACAGCAGGTGGGCGGCCCGGTGCTCAAGGCCACGATGTCCCGGATGGCGGGCCGGTCGCTGCGGCTGCTGGCCCACGTCGGAACCCGGGACGCGACCAACTCGTTCAAGGCCTACGCGACCGACTTCGTGCGCGAGGCCGGCATCGACTCCCGGGACGGCTTCGAGATCGGCATCGAGCTCACGGCCAAGGCCAAGCGGCTCGGCCTGCCGGTGGCCGAGATCCCGACGATCTGGCTGGACCGGCAGGCCGGGGTGTCCAACTTCAAGGTCGCGAAGTGGATCCCGAGCTACCTGCGCTGGTACAAGTTCGCGTTCGGGCCGCGGCTGACCGCCGATCAGCTGCGGGACCGGGTCTCCGGGCCAGCGTCACCAGAAGAAACCCGAGGGAAGTGATGGAAAAAGTTCTGGTCAGCGGATCGGCCGGCTTCATCGGCGGGTACGTGGTCGAGGAACTCCTGCGGCGTGGCTACGCCGTGGTGGGCGTGGACAACTTCTCCAAGTACGGCAAGGTGCGCAAGTCCTACGACGACCACCCGCGGTACGAGCTGGTCGAGGGCGACGCCCGCGACGTGGAGCTGATGACCCGCCTGCTGTCCGACTGCGATCACTTCATCGCGGGCGCGGCCATGATCGGCGGGATCTCCTACTTCCACACCTACCCCTACGACCTGCTCGCGGCGAACGAGCGGATCATCGCCTCGTCCTGCGACGCGGCCATCGCGGCCCACCGCGACGGCCGGCTGCGCAAGGTCACCTACATGTCATCCTCGATGGTCTTCGAGAGCGCGGCCGACTGGCCGTCCTATGAGGGCCAGCAGCGGGAGATCCCGCCGCCGCTGTCCTCGTACGGCTTCCAGAAGCTGGCCGTGGAGTACTTCGCCCGGGCCGCCTGGGATCAGTACCAGCTGCCGTTCACGATCGCGCGCCCGTTCAACTGCGTGGGGATCGGCGAGAGCCGTGCGCTGGGGGACGAGGAGATCCTGTCCGGCAACGTCCGGCTGGCCATGAGCCACGTCGTGCCCGACCTGGTCCAGAAGGTGCTCCGGGGTCAGGACCCGCTGCACGTCCTGGGCTCGGGCGACCAGGTCCGGCACTACACCTATGGCGGTGACCTGGCCGTTGGCGTCGTAACCGCAATGGCCCATCCGGATGCGACCGGCGAGGACTTCAACCTGTCCACCCCCGAGAGCACCACAGTCCACCAGCTGGCCGAGGTCATCTGGCGCAAGGTCAAGGGCGACGGCGTACCGCTGCGGATCGAGCACGACGACCCGTTCACCTACGACGTGCAGCGGCGGATCCCGGACGTGGGCAAGGCTAAGCGCATCCTCGGCTTCGAGGCGACCACGCCCCTGGACGAGATGCTGGACGAGGTCATCCCGTGGATCCGGGGCGCGATCGAGGTCGGCAGCATCTGAACGAGAATCTCCGCAGGCGACGGGCGGCGGCGTGGGCGGCCGGCGTCGCCGTCGCGGCCGTCCTGCTGTTCCTGGGCTACCTGTATCAGTCCCGGCAGGTCGCGGCCGGTTCGGACGGCGCGTCGATCGCGCTGCAGGGCTGGGCCCTGCGGCACGGCAACCTGCTGCTGCACGGCTGGACCGTCTCGGACGTGTCCTTCTACCTCACCGAACTGCCGCAGTACGCCCTGATCGAGGTGGTGCGCGGGCTCAGCCCCGACGTCGTGCACCTGGCCGGGGCGATGACCTACGTCCTGGTCCTGCTGCTGGCCGCGTGGCTGGCGATGGGCGGGGCCGGGGGCGGCCAGCAGAGCGACGCTAGCGGCCGCACGGCCCTCGGGCGCCTGCTGGTGGTGGCGTTCATCATGCTGGCCCCGGCCCCTGGCGCCGACTACACGCTGCTGATGAGCCCCGACCACTACGGCAGCACGGTGCCCGTGCTGCTGGCCTGGCTGGCCGTCGACCGGCTGCCGGTTTCTGAGGGCACGGCCCGCTGGTACCGGCCGGTCGCGGTCGGCCTGCTGCTGACCTGGGGTCAGGTCTCCGACAGCCTGATCCTGGTCACCGGCGTCATCCCGATCGTGGTCGCGGCCGGGTCCCGGGCCGGAGTGCGGTTCTGGCGCCGGGACGGCGGCGGCGCCGACGACGCCTGGCTGGCGGCGGCCGCGATCATCTCCACCGGGCTGGCCCGGGCGGTGATGGCGCTGATCCGGGCGGCCGGTGGCTACCAGGAACAGCCGGTGGGGACCACGTTCTCCGGCCTGGGCGCGCTGCCGCACCACCTCGCCCTGACCGGGCAGGGGTTGCTCACCCTGTTGGGAGCCGACTTCTTCAGCCCGCAGTCCGGGCTGGACGTGGTCTTCGCCGCCCTGCACCTGGTCGGGGTGGCCGCGGTGGCGGTGGCCCTGGTGCTGGCCCTGGCCCAGCTGGGCCGGGGCCGCGACCTGGTCGGCCCCGGGCTGGCCATCGCGATCGTGTTCAACATCGTGACCTTCGTGCCGAGCCTGTTCGTCCAGGACCTGAAGAGTGCCCGGGAGATCTCCGCGGTCCTCCCGTTCGGGGCCATCCTGGCCGCCCGCCTGCTGACCACTCATCTCTACCCCGTCTCACCCGCCACAAAAACCTCCCGTGTCACATCCGTCCCGCGAGGCGCAACGGCTACCCTGGCCTTCTTGGCCGCGGGTGTGCTCGTGTTCGCCGCGGAACTCGGCTACCAGGCCGCCCAGCCCAGCGCCCCGGCCCAGAATCAGTCGCTGGCCGACTGGCTGGTGGCCCGCCACCTGACCGCGGGTCTGGCCCCCGACTACTGGGTGGCCAATGCCACCACGGTCGCCAGCGGCGGCCGGGTCACCATCCGCCAGATCGCGCAGAGCGGCCAGACCCTGTACTTCCCGCAGCCCCGGGAACTCCAGGCCAGCTGGTACGCCCCGGCCCGTCACGACCCCCGCTTCGTGGCCGTGGATCTTGATCGGCCGAATGCCGCCGCCTACCTGGCCGCGGCCGAGCACACGTTCGGGGCACCGGCCCAGACGCTGCACCCGGCCGGGTACACCGTGCTCGTGTGGCCCGTTAACCTCCTGACCAAGCTCCAGGGAACCGCGCCCGCCGCTTCCGGGTGATTGCGTTGCGTTATTAAAAAATTGCAATGAGCGACGATCGGCTGGCCCGGGCCGCTATCGTCGTGTCGTCTTGAGCTCATACGACCGGGTGGCGCCGGCCGGACGCGGGTACCACGCCGCGTCCGCCGTCACGGCACCAGATGACACGCGGCCCGCAGCCGCTACTCCAGGTAATTCGGCGCGTGCTCGGAGTACCCGCTGGGCGCTGGTGCTGCTGTCCGGCCTGGGCGCACTGGGCCTGTTCTTCGGCTACTACCTGCAGTCCCGTACCGTGGCCGTCCGGTCCGACGGTGGGTCGGTGGCCCTGCAGGCCTGGGACATGCTGCACGGCAACCTCCTGCTCCGGCACTGGCACATGTCCGACGTGTCGTTCTGGCCCACCGAGCTGGTGCAGTACGCGCTGCTGGAAGCGGTGCACGGGCTCGGCCCCGGTGTGGTTCACCTGGGCGGCGCGATGACCTACACGCTGCTGCTGGTGCTGGCCGCCGTGCTGGCCGCGGGCCGGGTCACTGGCCGGGAGGCCCTGGTCCGGGTGCTGATCGTGCTGGCGGTGATGGTGGCCCCGGCCGCCGCGGCCAGCCCCACCCTGCTGCTCACCCCCGACCACCTGGGCAGCGCGGTCCCGGTCCTGCTGGCCTGGCTGGCCGTGGACCGCCTGCGCCCATCCGGGCCGGGTGGGAACGGGCTGACCGTGCACAAGATGGTGGTTCGCTGGCTGCTGCCGGTACTGGTCATGCTGCTGCTGGCCTGGGGCCAGGTGGCCGACAGCCTGGTCTTGCTCACCGGGGCGGCGCCGATGGCCCTGACCTGCGGGATCCGCGCCGCCGTCCGGCTGCGGTACCGCCCGCCCGCCTCGTTCCCGTGGCTGGAGGTTCGGCTGGGCGCCGCGGCCGTGCTCTCGGCCGGGTTCGCGCACGGCGCCGAGGCGCTGATCCGGATCAGCGGCGGGTACGTGCTGCAGCCGGTGGCCACCACGATCGTCCGCCGGTCCGAGCTCGTACACGTGGTCAAGCTCACCGTGCTGGGCGTGGCCGCCCTGTTCGGGGTGTCGTTCTCCGGCACCCCGACCCGGCCCGAGCTGTTTTTCTCCGCGGTCCACCTCGTCACCCTGCTCGCGGTGGCGGTGGCGGGCCTGCTCGCGCTGACCCGGCTCGGCCGCGCCGGTGACCTGATGATCGGTGGCCTGGCCCTGGGCATCGTGATCAACGTGGCCGCCTACGTGATCACCCCGTACGCGCAGAACCTGCTCAGCACCCGGGAGCTGGCTGCGGTGCTGCCGCTGGGCGCGGTGCTGGCCGGGCGCCAGCTGGCTGGTCCGCTGCTCCGCGCCCAGCGGCTCCGGGGCCGGCAGCTCCGGGCCGGTTTCCTGGCCGTGCTGGCCACCGTACTGATGCTGGATGTGGCCGCCCTCGGTTACCACGCCGCCCAGCCCGCCCGGCCGGCCGACAACCAGGCCCTGGCCGACTGGCTGGTCACCCACCACCTGACCTCGGGATTGTCCACCGACTACTGGGTGGCCAACAGCACCACGCTGGACGCGGACGGCCAGGTCACCGTGCGGCAGATCTCGATCAACCACCACTGGCGGCTGGCCCAGCCGGTCACTTGGGGCAACCGCAGCGACTGGTACGACCCCAACCAGTACCGCGCGACGTTTATCGTGGTGGACGATGCGCGGCCCGGGGCCTGGATCGCGGAGTGGCACGGCGCGGTGCATGCGTTCGGGCGTCCAGCCCGGACATTGCACCCCGACGGCTACACCGTGATGGTTTGGCATCGGAATCTGCTAGCCGGCATTCGGTAGCGCGGTCTCCCAGTAGGCTGGCGTGGCTCTAACCGCCCATAGCGAGGTCAATACACCATGCGTCGCATTGTTGCGCTTTTTCTCTTTCCGCTGATCGCCGGGCTGGCCCTGGTGGGCTGCGGCTCGCCCAAACCGCCGTCGGCGAACGCATCCGTGTCCGCCACCGGCAAGTTTGGCGCCGCCCCCAAGGTGACGATCCCCAAGGAAAAGGCCAGCACCGCGCTCGCGGTCAAGACCCTGGTCCAGGGCAAGGGCGCTCCGATCACGAAGTCGAACCTGTTCTTGTCCAACTTCACCATCTACGTGTGGAGTGGCAAGACCAACAAGCTGCTCGACTCCACCTACTCCAGCTCCCCGCAGGTGCTCCCGGCCTCGCTGCTGCCCGGCATCGAGAGCGCGGTGACGGGTAAGAAGCTCGGCAGCCGGGTCCTGGCGGTCATCCCGCCCAAGCAGGGCTACGGCACCAGCGGTAACTCCCAGCTGGGCGTGACCGGGACCGACACGCTGGTGTTCGTCATCGACCTGATCCAGAAGTACAACTCGGGCACGGTCGGCGCGACCGGCACCCAGACCTCCAGCGGCGGTGGCAGCCTGCCCACGGTCAGCGCGGCCAAGAATGCCGCGCCCACGATCACGATCCCCAAGAACGTGACCGCGCCCAAGACGCTCGTGTCCAAGACCCTGATCAAGGGCACCGGCCCGGTGGTGACCAAGGGCCAGGACGTGGTGGCCCAGTACACCGGGGTCATCTGGCGGACGGACAAGGTGTTCGACTCGTCCTGGTCGCGCAGCCTGCCCTACAGCTTCAAGATCGGCGCCAACCCGAGCCAGGTCATCACCGGCTGGGACAAGGGCCTGGTCGGCCAGACCGTGGGCAGCCGGGTACTGCTGGTCATCCCGCCCGCGGACGGTTACGGCAGCGCGGGCGAGTCGCAAGCCGGCATCAAGGGCACCGACGACCTGGTGTTCGTGGTCGACATCGTGGGGGCGGTCACCCCCGGCGCCGCGAGCTGACCGGGACACTGCGCGATGGCCCGTCCGGTGCTGGGTTCGGCTGCGGCCGAACCGTCCGGCCCGGACGGGCCCCCGTCTGACCAGGCTGCCCCGGCGCAGCGTCCTTGGTGGGGACGACCCTGGTTGCGGCGGCCCTGGTCGCGGCGGCTTGCGTGGACGGGCGGCCTGGCCGTGGCCGCCGTGGCGCTGTTCTGCGCCTATCTGCGGCTGAGCAACACCTACCCGGAGAACTCCGACCAGGCCAACCTGGGGCTGCAGGCCTGGGACATGCTGCACGGCAACCTGCTGCTGCACGGCTGGGTGCTGTCCGACGTGTCCTTCTTCACCACCGAGCTGCCGCAGTACACGCTGCTCGAGCTGATCAACGGCCTGAACACCGGGACGTTCCACGCCGCCGCGGCCATGACGTACACGCTGGCGCTGCTGCTCACGGTCCTGCTGGCGGTGGGCCGGGCCGACGCCCGGGCTGATGGCCGCGCCGCCGGCCGGGAGGGCGTGGCCCGGGCGCTGATCGCCGGGGGCATGATGCTGGCTCCCCAGCTCGGTGTGGGCGTGTTCATCCTGCTGCTGAGCGTGGGGCACTTCGGCACCTCGGTCCCGCTGCTGCTGACCTGGCTGGTGCTGGACCGGACCCGGCCCCGCTGGTATGTCCCGGTGCTGGCCGCGTTGCTGCTGGCCTGGGCGTCGATCGCCGACCCCCTGGTGCTGGTGGCGGGGGTGGCCCCGCTGGCCACGGTGGCGCTGGTCCGCGTGGCCGGTGCGCTGATCAGCGGCCAGGGCTGGCGGTCCGTCCGCTATCACCTGTCGCTGGCCGTGGCCGCGGGAGCCGCCGCCGTCATCTGGGCCGGGGCCGCGCCGGCGCTCCGCGCGCTCGGCGCGTACACCGTGCACCCGGTGCCGTTCCACGTCATCGCCTGGTCTGACCTCGGGGCCCACGCCAGGACCACCGGGCTGAGCGTGCTGGCCCTGTTCGGCGCCAGCCTCCGCGGCGTCCACGGGGGGTGGGGGGTGACGTTCGCGTCGTTCCACCTGGTCGGCCTGGCCGTCGCCGCCGTGACGCTGATCGTGGTGGTGAGCCGGTTCTTCCGCCGCAGCCTGGTCGACCAGATTCTGGCCGTCGCCATCGTGGCCAGCCTGCTCCTTTACTTGGGCAGCAACTTCTCCAGTGGCATCCTGAACGGCCGCGAGATCGCCGTCGTCCTCCCGTTCGCCGCCGCCCTGACCGCCCGGACCCTGGCCCCCCGCCTAACCCAGTCCCGCACAACCCCCCAGCCCCAGGCGTCCCCGCATCCCGGGCATCAGCCCGGCCCCTCCAGCCCCAGGCGTCCCTCTGGCCTCAGTGGCTGCGGCGATCGGTGGCGGCGTTCCTGGTCGTGGTGCTGGCTGGCTACGCGGCCGGCCTCGGCTACCAGCTGACCCAGCCCCCGGTCCTGGCGGCCAACGCGCGGCTGGCCGACTGGCTCTCGGCCCACCACCTGGCCCACGGCCTGAGCGGCTACTGGCAAGCCAGCAGCGTCACCGTGGCCAGCGCCGGCTCGAAGCAGACGCCCCACGTCACCATCCGCGCCCTGACCAGCCACTTCAGCGGGGTGGTCCCCTACGAGTGGGAGACCAAGCCCGGCTGGTTCAACTGGCGCACCCAGTACGCCAACTTCATCGTGCTCCAGGATCAGCCCGGCTACTTCACCTACTGGGAACCCACCAGCCAGGTGAAGAGCGTCTTCGGCACCCCCGCTGCCACCTACCGCTCGGGCCCTTACACGATCCTTGTCTGGCACCAGAACCTTCTGCTCACCCTGCACCAGTGGGAACAATCCGTCAGCTAACCCCACGCCCGGGCCCGCTCCACCTAAAGCGATATCCACACCCCGCTCCACCCCACCAGCCCTACGGGGAACCTCACCAACCCCAGGAGCCCCGCGCGCCCCCAGCCCCGGGCCCCGCCCCGCGCCCCAGGGGCCCCGCGCGCCCCGGGCCTACAGGACCATCGTGCGGTAGATGAGGACGGTCAGGAACAAGGGGCCGGCTGTGGCGGCGAACAACACCAGCCGGCGTCGGGTCGCTAGGAGGATGAGCGTGGCCAGCAGGTAGACCTCGACGAAGGAGCGGAGGTCGGCGTAGCCGTCCCAGTTGGTGGGGGACAGGCAGAAGATCTCGATGATGTAGAGCACGAGCGCGACCCGCTCGTAGACCGGGACCGTGGTGGCGCGCAGTGAGCACAGGGCCGCCACCGCGAACAGCGCCAGGACGAGCAACTCCAGGTCCCAGATGATCACCGCGCCGGGCGCGCCGGGGATCGAGCGGATCACATCGCCGAAGTTGTGGCCGACGGCGCCGAACGCGGCCACGAACGGGGCGCCCGCGTTCTTGCCGCTGTCGCCGAAGATGGGGATCTGGCCGGTGGCCAGCCTGAGCACGACCTCCCAGGCCACGAAGAACAGCGCCGGGATCAGCCAGACCAGGTCCTCGCGGCCGGGCCGGGTCCGGCGGCGGGCCATGGCGACCAGCCGGACGATGGCCAGCGCGAACGGGGCGACCAGGGCCGTCTCCCGGGTCAGCCCGGCGAACGCGAACAGCCCGGCCGCCGTCAGCCAGTGCCGGTGCCGGTAGGCCAGGATCGCGCCCAGCAGGCAAGCCGCGGCCAGCGGCTCGGTCAGGTCCCGGGCCACGCTGGTGGCCAGGCCGAAGTAACCGGCCAGCAGCAGGCCCCAGAGCGCGTGCCGGCCAGCTTCCTGGGCCAGCCGGCCACCCAGGAAGGCGATGGCGCCGACCGCCAGCAGGTTGATCACGACCATGGCCCACGGCACGGCCGCGACCTGACCAGCCGCCCCGAGCCAGGCCAGCGCCGAGTAGCCGATCCGGACGAATCGGTACCAGGCGTCCATGCCGATGCCGTAGGCGGACCAGCTCAGGTTGGCCGGGTTTCGGGCCAGCCGGTAGTAGAACTGGCCGTCATAGCCGAGGTAGCCCTGGACCTCGAGCCCGCCCGGCAGCTCCCAGGGGTAGGCGAAGACGTTGCCGACCAGCGCCAGCCCGGACACGTTGCCCCGCAGCCGGTCCAGAACCCGGGCCACCACCTCGGCAGTCACCGCGATGACCGCGATGATGCCCGCGGCGGCCGGGTGGTTCAGCCGGGTCCACAGGGGTGGCCGCGCTTTCGTGGCTGTCGCTTCCGCAGCGGCGGTCGGTACGGCGTGCACGGTAGTGGCCTCCCCTCAGGGTCCCATCTTCCACGATGGGCACCACCGCCGTGACAATGGTTACAGGAGCGGGTTGCAATGGTTACAGGATCGCGGTTACAGGATCAAGGTGCGGTAGATGGCGATGGTGAGGAACATCGGCGCGGCCGTGGCCGCGAAGAACACCAGCCGCCGCGGCGCCGCGAACAGGATCAGCGTGGCCAGCAGGTAGACCTCGACGAACGAGCGCAGGTCGGCGTAGCCGTCCCAGTTGGTGGGGGAGAGGCTGAAGATCTCCAGCACGTAGAGCACCAGGGCGACCCGCTCGTACACCGGGACCGTGCTTCTCCGCAGCGCGAACAGGGCGGTCACCGCGAACAGCATCAGGACGGCGAACTCCAGGTCCCAGATGAGCACCGCGCCCGGAGCGTCGTGCACCGAGGCGGTCAGGTGGCTGAAGTTGTGCCCGATGGCGGCGAACGCGGCCACGAACGGGGCCCCGGCGTTCTTCCCGCTGTCCTGCACGATGGGGACTTCGCCGGTGGCCAGCTTGAGGACCACCTCCCAGGCCACGAAGGCCACGGCCGGGATGACCCAGGCCAGGTCGGCCCGCCCGGGCCGGGCCCGGCGCCGCGCCATGGCGACCAGCCGGGTGACGGCCAGCGCGACCGGGGCGACCAGGGCGGTCTCCCGGGTCAGCGCGGCGAACGCGAACAGGCCGGCGGCGGCCAGGGGACGCTGGCGGCGGCAGGCCAGCAGGCCGGCCAGAAGGCAAGCCGCGGCCAGCGGCTCGGTCAGGTCCCGGGTCAGACTGGTGGCGAAGCCGAAGTAGCCGGCCAGCAGCAGACCCCACAGCGCGTGCCGGCCCGCCTCCTGGGCGAAGATCCCGCCCAGCGTCGCGATCGCCGCCAGCGCCAGCACGTTGATCGCGGCCAGCAGGTACGGCACCGCGGCGTGCTGGCCGGCCGACAGCAGCCAGGCCAGCGCCGGGTACCCGATCCGGACGAACCGGTACGCGCTGTCGATGCTGACGCCGTACATGGTCCGCTGCAGGCTGGCCGGGGCCAGGGCCATCCGGTAGTAGAACTGGCCGTCGTAGCCGCCGTAGGGGAACACGGTCACCCCGGCCGGTAGGTGGCCGGGGTGACCGTAGACATCACCGACGATTGGCATCCCGCCGACCCGGCCGTTCAGCTTGAGCACGACCCGCAGCACGACTTCGACCGTCGCCACCACGGCGGCGATCAGCCCGGGCACGTAGGCCCGGTTGAGAACGGAGCGCGACCGGCGCGGTTGATCCGGCCGCGTCGCCTGACCCGCGGTAGTCGATACAACCGACATCGGCGTCCAGCCCCCCAGGGAGAAGTCCCTGAGGCCAGCCCGCTGCGGGCCTAAGGACGCCGCACAGCGTATCTAACTAAGAGTGTTCAATCAGTCGCTATCCGTAAGATCGTCAAGAACCAGCCCGAGTCCGATCCCGGCCATCCACACGTCCTTGGCCAGCGCGATGCCCTGCTGGGTCGGAAGGGGGGTGCCTTCCCGGCGCATACCGGGCGTCCGGGCGTACAGGCCGAGCAGCCCGCCGGAGAACGCGGTCAGCCCGGCACCGGCCACCGCGGCCGGGACCACCGGCACCAGCAGGGCCAGGCCGAGCGCGATCTCCGTGCCGGCCAGCAGCTTGACGAAGTCCTCCGGCTTGAGCTTGGCCAGGAAGGGATAGGTGCCGACGGCAAACCCGTGCAACTGCTTGGCCGTCTCCTCGTCCGCGGACCACTTGCCGATCCCGGAGTTCAGGATGAACGCGCCCGCGGCCACGCGCTGCGGCAGGTGCTTCCACTTGATCTTCAGTGCCATCTGCTCGTGCTCCCCAATGTGGATGAGACTGCGTTAAGACGAAGATCCCATTGTTGCACTGCGTAGCAGGGTCGCTGCGTGCCGGCCAGCCGCGGCGCAGGCCAGGAAATAGGCGTGGTCCTCATCGAGCCCGCGGCCCATGGTGGACAGCGGCGCCGGGCTGGCCCGCAGCGCCTCGTCCAGCCCATCGGTGCTCACCGTGACCAGCGCATGCCGGGCCGCGAGCGGCTCCGCCTCCCGGGCCACCTGGGCGCCGAACTCGCCGAACTCGCCCGACGGAAGGTCCGGCAGCACCACGTCGGCCCGGGCCAGCGCGACCCGGCCGTAGGAGGTCAGGCTGTGGTGGGAGATGCCGCGGTGGCGCTCCCGGGGGTCGGCGTCGCTGATCCGCAGCGCGGCCACCGGACGGCCGCCCAGCGCGGCGACCGCGTTCACCGCCTCGCCCGCGGCCACGCCGGAGAACCCCCACCGGGTGCCGGTGCCCAGGTTGCCGGGGCCCTGGGCCACCACGGCGACGTCCGCGCCGAGCACGTGCCGGGCCGCCAGCAGCCCGGTGTGCAGCGTGACCGTCTCCAGGTCGCCGCCGAAGGCCTGGCCCACGGTCACCGTCCCGGCCAGCCAGCCCGCCTCGCGCAGCGTGGCGCAGGTCCGGGAGAACCAGGCCGGCAACGCCCCGCCGTCGGTCATCACGTACGCCACCCGCGGCAGGGCGCGATCGGCCACGGCTGCAGCGCGATCGGCCACGGCCGAGTACAAGCCCGCCAAAATCGGTGCCAGAGCGGAGTGCAGGTCGGCCACCACCACGGGCAGGCCGCCCACGTCGTCGGCGTCGCGCAGCACGTCGTGGTGGGGCGAGTCCTGCTCGTCCGCGCCCAGCACCACCGCCTGCAGCGGCGTGTAACGGGCCTTGACCAGGTGCCCGGGTCCGCTGCGGTCGGCCGGCAGCCGGTCCGGCACCGCCACCACCAGCGCATACCCGCCCGTGCCCAGGGCCAGGTCGAGCGCGGTGGTGTTGAGCAGAACCCGGTCGCCTGGCTCGGGCCGCCCGGTCAGCGCGGGGTAGGCCAGCGCCCGCACCGGGCGCCCAGCCCCCTCGACCGTCACCTCGAGTTCGGCCGCACCGGCCCATTCCCGGCGCACCCGGGCCACCGTGCCGTTCCGCCAAGTGATCACCACGGCAGAGTAGCGGCCGGCACGGGCCCGAATAATGCACTCGCATGGGCGCCGGTAGGCGAGAATAAAGGCAAACCTTGGAGGAGGGCGTCGATGTCACGGCGGAAGACCGAGCGGCTGCTGAGCCTGGTGGTCTGCCTGCTGTCCACCCGGCGCTACCTCACCGCGGAGCAGATCCGCCGGGCGGTGGGCGGCTATCCGGACCAGCCCGAGGCGTTCAAGCGGATGTTCGAGCGCGACAAGGAAGAGCTGCGCGAGCTGGGTATCCCGCTGGAGACCGGCCCGATCAGCCCGCTGGACGGCGAGGACACCGGCTACCGGGTCCAGCGCCAGGCCTACGAACTGCCCGAGCTGCGGCTGGAGCCGGACGAAGCGGCGGTCCTCGGGCTGGCCGCCCGGGTCTGGCAGCATGCCGAGCTGGCCGGGGCCGCGGCGGGCGCGCTGCTCAAGCTGCGAGCCAGCGGTATCGACACCGATGACCTCGGCCCGGACACCCGGCAGGGCATCGAGCCGCGCGTGCACACCACCGAGCCGGCCTTCGGCCCGCTGTGGGAGGCGGTGCGGGACCGCCGCCCGGTGACGTTCGCCTACCGGGCCGTCGGCCGGAGCGAGCCGCAGACCCGCGAGCTGGAGCCGTGGGGCGTGGTGAACCGGCACGGGCGCTGGTATGTGGCGGGTCAGGACCGCGGCCGGGACGCGCCCCGGGTGTTCCGGCTCAGCCGCATCGCCGGGCCGGTCCGGTTCTCCGGACCGGCGGGCAGCGTCACCATGCCACCCGGGATCGACGTGCGTGAGGTCGTGCGGACCTGGGACTCGGCCCCGGCCCGGGAAAACACCGCGGTGCTCCGGGTCCGGACCGGAGCCGGCGACGGCCTGCGCCGCTACGCCACCGGGCCGGCTGTCCCGGCGGGGGAGGGCTGGGACACGATCAGCGTGCCGTTCTCCGAGGCGACGTTCTTCGCCGACCAGGTGGCCTCGTTCGGCGCGGATGTGGTGGTGGCCGAGCCGCCCGACCTGCGCGACGCGGTAATCCGGCGGCTCAAGGGGGTGCTGGCGTGAAACGGCGCGAAGAACCAGCCCGGCCCCAGCCCACCCGAGCCAGAGGCGCGGCGCCGACCTCGGCCGAACGGCTGCAGCGGCTGCTGGCCCTGGTCCCGTACGTGGTCAGTCGCAAGGCGGTGGGCCTGGCCGACACCGCGCAGGCGTTCGGGCTGACCGAGCGCGAGCTGGTCGACGACCTGAACCTGCTCTGGTGCGTGGAACTGCGCGACCCGGACCCGTACTGCCCGATCGACCTGTCCTACGAGGGCGGCGAGATCGTGGTCAGCCAGGCCGAGTCGATCGGGCGGCCACTGCGGCTGGCCGTGGACGAGGCCAGCGCGCTGCTGATCGCGCTGCGGATGCTGGCCGACGTGCCGGGCCTGGAGGATCGCTCGGCGCTGAGCCGGCTCATCGCCAAGCTGGAAGCCGCGGCGGGTGAAGCGGCCGGCCCCAGCACCCAGGTCGCGGTGCAGGTCGACCGGCCCACCGGGGACGAGGCGGTGGCCCAGATCAGGGACGCGCTGGCCCGCCAGCGCCGCCTGCACCTGCGGTACTACGTGCCCGGCCGGGACGAGGCCACCGAGCGCGATGTGGACCCGATGCGGCTGCTGGTGGTCGAGGGCCGCGCCTATCTGGAGGGCTGGTGCCGCCGCGCCGACGGGGTCCGGCTGTTCCGGCTGGACCGGGTCCTGGGGATCGACGTGCTCGACCTGCCGGCGCAGGTTCCGGCCGAGGCGCAGCCGGTCGACGTGGACCAGGGCCTGTTCCGGCCGTCGGACGACGACGTGCACGTGGTGCTGGAGGTGTCGGCTGGTGGCCGGTGGGTCGCGGAGTACTACCCGACCGAGTCCGTGACCGAGCTCGGCGAGGGCCGGCTCCGGGTCCAGCTGCGGACCCCGGACACCCAGTGGGTGCGGCGGCTCGCGCTGCGGCTGGGGGACGACGGCCGGATCGTCGCGCCGGACGAACTGCGGGTCCAGGTCCGCGACGACGCCACCGCCGCCCTGGCCGGCTACGCCACCGCCTAGCCGCGAGCCGCGGGCCGCGGGCCGCTAGCCGCCGTCGGCCAGCAACGCCTGGGCCGCCCCGGCCGCGTCGGCCACCGGGTGGGATCGGTACCGGTTCCACAGGAACCGCGGGCCGGCCGAGGTCGGCACGACCCAGACCGTGATCTCGTTCACCAGCAGGTACGGCAGAAAGGGCCGCCGTTCCTGCCAGCGCAGTTCGCACGTCGCCCCCGTGCCCCCGACTGCCGCCGCGGTGGCGGTGATGATCCGGCCGAGCCGGCGCAGGTACTGGGCCTGCCGCCGCCGCTCGGCGTCCACCGGTGGCGCCGGGGGCTGGTCGCGCCCTGCTGGCAAAGGTTCCTCCCGGGCCGAAGGGGACAAATGATCTCTCATCCCCATACAGCGCCCGGCGGGCTGCCCGCGTCACCCGGGGCTGGCCCTGGATTGGTCAGGCCGGGAAACCGTCGCCTGCGTCCTGTGATAGATCTAAAATTCACCATTTTGCAAGCGCAGCGCGCCTGCCGAGGTCTCCCGGCCAGCGGGATGTGACGTGTACACTCGCCACAGATATGCCCCGACCGCGGGGGGGCTCATCCCCGCCACTGAGGACGGAAATGATAGGCGACCTGTTCGATAGTCCGTGGAAGATCTTGATCGTCGCCATCGTGATCATCGTGCTCTTCGGTTCTGCGAAGCTGCCGGCGGCGGCCAGGTCCCTCGGCAAGTCCATGCGGATCCTCAAGACCGAGGTCTCGAGCTTGCACGACGACGACGACGAGACCAAGGCTGGGCAGACGACTCCGGCTCAGCTCGCGGCGGCCTCGGCCGCGGCGGCACCGCCCGCCGCGCCGCCTGCGCCCGCTGCGACCGCCCAGCCGTCGACCGAGCAGGTAGCCGAGAATGCGGCTCACCAGGCCCGGATCGACAGCCTTGAGCAGCAGATCCGGGAGATGAAGGAGTCCGCCGACAAGAAGGCGGCCGTCCCCGCGGACCAGCAGCCGCGTTAACCGCAGACTCCAACCATGGCCAGCAAACTGGGCGAGAGCGTCAATGGCGCGCGCATCGCAGGCTCACGCCTGATCGCGGCGTCTAAGAAGAATGACCCCGACGGCCGCATGCCGCTCATCGATCATCTGCGTGAGTTGCGGAATCGGTTGCTGAAGGCGGCGCTGGCGCTGGTGCTGGTCATGGTGCTGGGGTTTGTGTTCTTCGATCAGATCTGGAGTTTTATCAGTCACCCGTTCTGCTCGGCGGTGATCAACGGCAAGACCGGGTGCCGCCGGACCGGTGACCAGCTGGTCGTGTCGGGGGTGTTCGACCCGTTCATGCTGCGGGTCAAGATCGCGTTCTTCGTGGGGCTGATCGTGTCGTCGCCGGTGTGGCTGTACCAGTTCTGGGCGTTCATCGCGCCGGGCCTGTACCGGCGGGAGAAGCGCTGGGCGTACCTGTTCGCGGGCATCGCGGCGCCGCTGTTCGCGGTGGGTGCGGCGCTGGCGTATGAGGTGATGTCCCGGGGTCTTCGGTATCTGCTGGGGCTGACGCCGGACGGTGTGGTGAACCTGCCCAGTGTCGATACCTACCTGAGCTACTTCCAGGGCATGATCTTGGGGTTCGGGCTGGCGTTTGAGCTGCCGCTGGCGCTGGTGCTGCTCAATATGGCCCACATCCTGACCCACGCGCGGTTCCGCCGCTGGCGGCGGCTGATGCTGTTCGGCGCGTTCTTGTTCGCCGGGATCGCGAACCCGAGCCCGGACCCGATCAGCATGCTGCTGCTGGCCGTGCCGTGCGTGGTCCTGGTCGAGGTGGCCGAGGTCGTCATCTACTTCAACGACCGCCGCCGGGCCCGCATCCCCGACCCCTACGCCGGCCTGGCCGACGACGAGGCCGCACCACTCGAAATGGACGAGAACGATCAGGCCGACACCAGCCATCTGAATTAACAAACTCTCCGCGCGCCCGGTGCCCGGGTCACCGCAGTTCGCACGTGGTGACCGGGTCGCGTCCCCGTCGGCCGGCAGTTCCGCCTAGTCTGGGGGTATGGCCCCTGCGCTCGTCCGGGGAGAGGATGACTCTCCGGAAATCCCCGCTCGGACCCCGGCTCAGCGGTACGCGGCGTTCCGCGACCGCCAGGCCCACCCCGAACTGGCCAGCTTCCGCGGGCTGTACGACTTCGAGTTCGACGAGTTCCAGCTCCAGGCCTGTGCCGCGCTGAACGACGGCGACGGGGTCCTCGTCGCCGCTCCCACCGGCTCGGGCAAGACCGTGGTCGGTGAGTTCGCCGTGCACCTGGCCCTGGAACGCGGCCTGAAGTGCTTCTACACCACGCCGATCAAGGCGCTGTCCAACCAGAAGTACGCCGACCTGGTCCGTCGTTACGACAGCAAGACGGTCGGCCTGCTCACCGGGGACAACAGCGTCAACGGCGAGGCGCCGATCGTGGTCATGACCACCGAAGTGCTGCGGAACATGCTCTACGCCGGGTCACCCACGCTCAAGGGCCTCGGGTTCGTGGTGCTGGATGAGGTCCACTACCTGGCCGACCGGTCCCGCGGCGCGGTGTGGGAAGAGGTCATCATCCACCTGCCGGAGTCGGTCGCGCTGGTGGCGCTGTCGGCCACGGTCAGCAACGCCGAAGAGTTCGGCGACTGGCTGGACAGCGTGCGTGGCGGGGTCACGGTCATCGTGGACGAGCATCGCCCGGTGCCGCTGTGGCAGCACATGCTGGCCGGCACCCGGATGTACGACCTGTTCACCGACCCGGCCGGCTCCCGGGTCAACCCGGAACTGGTCCGGATGGCCCAGCGCGACCGGTGGTCTGCGCCCCAGGCCGCGGTGACCGGGAGCAGCCGTCCCGGCCGGGGCGGGCGGCGCGTTCACCCGGGCCGCCGGAACCCGGCTGCCAATGGGGGGCGAGGCGGTCCGCGCACGTTCCGGTCCCGGCCGCCGTACCGGCCCGACGTGGTGGCCCGGCTGGACTCGGCCGGGCTGCTGCCGGCCATCGAGTTCGTCTTCAGCCGCGCGGGCTGTGACGCGGCGGTACAGCAGTGCCTGGCCGCCGGATTGCGGCTGAGCCAGCCCGACGAGATCGCCACGATCACCGAGTTCGTCGAGCAGCGGGCCACCGCCATCCCGGACGAGGACCTGGCCGTGCTCGGGTACGGCGAGTTCCTGACCGGGCTGCAGCGCGGTATCGCCGCCCACCACGCCGGGATGCTGCCCACGTTCAAGGAGATCGTGGAGGAGCTGTTCTCGGCCGGCCTGGTGCGGGTGGTGTTCGCGACCGAGACGCTGGCGCTGGGCATCAACATGCCGGCCAGGACCGTGGTCATCGAAAAGCTGGACAAGTGGAACGGTGAGACCCACGCCGAGCTGACCCCGGGGGAGTACACGCAGCTCACCGGGCGGGCGGGGCGCCGCGGCATTGACGTCGAGGGCCACGCGGTGGTGCTGTGGCAGCCCGGCATCGACCCGGACGCGGTGGCCGGCCTGGCCGGTACCCGGACCTACCCGCTGAACTCGAGCTTCCGGCCGTCCTACAACATGGCCGTCAACCTGACCGGCCGGGTGGGCCGGGCCAAGGCCGCCACCCTGCTGGAGTCGTCGTTCGCCCAGTTCCAGGCCGACCGCGGTGTGGTCGGGCTGGCCCGGCAGACCCGCCGGAACGCCGACCAGATGGCCGAGCTGGCCGAGAAGATGGCCTGCGACCAGGGTGACTTCGCCCAGTACGCGGACCTGCGCCGCCAGCTGTCCGACCTGGAGACCGACGTGTCCCGCCGCAAGGCGGCCGCGCGCCGGACCGAGGCGGCCCGGTCGCTGGAGACGCTGAAGCGCGGTGACATCATCCGGGTCCCCGGTGGCCGCCGGGCCGGGATGGCGGTGGTCCTCGAACCGGGTCCGCGCGGCCACGGGCCGAACCTGAGCCCCGCGTCCCCGGCCGCCGGCGGGTTCGGCGGTGACCGCGCCCGGATGGCCGCCATGGCCGGGCAGGGGCCACTCGTGCTCACCGCCAACCGGCAGGTCAAACGGCTGTCGCTGGCCGACTTCCCGGTCCCGGTGGAGGCGGTCGACCGGATCAAGATTCCGGGGTCGTTCAGCGTCCGGTCGCCGCAGCACCGCCGGGACCTGGCCGCCACCATGCGGAACCGGCTGGCCGGCCGGGAGATCGCCGGCCCGCGGCGGGTCGCCGACTGGGACGACGACCGGCCCGGCCCGGCTGGCCCGGCTGGCCAGTCATCAGGCCAGGCGGCCAGCCAGTCCGAGATCGCGTCGCTGCGGCGCCGGCTGCGTCAGCACCCGAGCCACGGCTGCCCGGACCGGGAGGAGCACGCCCGCTACGCCGAGCGGTACCAGCGGCTGAAGCGGGAGACCGAGGCGCTGGAGCGCAAGGTGGCCAGCCGTTCGCACGTCATCGCCCGCACCTTCGACCGGGTGTGCGCGGTGCTGGAGGAGCTCGGCTACCTGACCGGGGACACTGTGACCTCAGAAGGCCGGATGCTGGGCGGGCTGTACAGCGAGCTGGACCTGCTGGCGGCCGAGTGCCTGCGCCGCGGATACTGGGACGGCCTGGACACCCAGGAGCTGACCGCCTGCGTGTCGGCCCTGTCGTTCGAGTCGCGGCAGTCCGAGGACGCGGCCCGGCCCCGGCTGCCGTCGCCCAAGGTCCGCGACGTGCTCAGCCGCATGGTCCGCGCCTGGGGCCAGCTCGACGAGCTGGAGAAGTCGAACGGCGTCTCGTTCCTGCGCGAACCCGACCTGGGCTTCGCCGCCGTGGCCTACGAGTGGGCCGGTGGGGCCCGGCTGGAAGACGTGCTGGCCGATTCCGACCTGACCCCGGGCGACTTCGTCCGGGCGGTCAAGCAGCTCATCGACCTGCTCGACCAGATTGCCGCCGCGCCCCGTTCCGGCCACGCCAGCCAGCATGTGGCCGAGACCGCCCGCGCCGCCATCGACGCCATCCGCCGCGGCGTCGTGGCCTATACCGCCGTCGCCGACTGACGTCCTGGCACTTATCAACTTCGTCTATCGGTAACTGCTGATCTTGGCATTAGTGTTATGGGTTGGGTGCGGGTATCCAGAGGATGTCAGCTAGCTGCCGATACCCGGAGGTGACCGTGCCCCTCACCACCGAACGTTCGACTTGTCCGGCCGCACTCACGTCGGCCGTGCGCTCGGCTATCCAGGCCGGGGGCGCGGCGCCCGACGTCGCCGCCCGGGTCGCCGAAGCGCTGTCGCGTCACCTGCCCGCTCCCGGTCAGCTCCTGACCGCGGCCCAGCTCGCGGGCGATCCCGCGAGATACCAGACCCACCCGGTGCACGTGGAGGCGGACGGCTCGTTCTCGATCGCGGTCATGGTCTGGCGGGCCGGCCAGGTCACCCCGATCCACGATCACGTCTCCTGGTGCGTCACCGGCGTGCTGGCGGGCATCGAGTACGAGGAGATCTTCACCCTCAGTCCGGACGGCGGCTCGCTCACCGCGGTGACCCGCCGCCAGAACGCGCCCGGCACCGTCGCGGGCTTCGCCCCGCCCGGTGACATCCACCGGGTCCGCAACTGCGGCGACGGCATCGCGGTCTCCATGCACGTCTACGGGACCGACCTGGCCCGCCTGGGCTCGAGCATCCGCCGCGTCTACGACCTCCCGGTGGACGTCCCCGCGCCGCGCTAGCCCGGCGGCGGCCAGCCTGGGCGCACCGCCTGGGCGCGCCGCTAGCCCCGGTGGGCGGCCCACTCGTGGTCGAGCACGGACATCATCACCTCGTCGTACCAGCGCCCGTCGTGCCAGACCATCTCGCGGCGGCGGCCCTCCTCGGCGAACCCGGCCTTCTCGTAGGCCCGTATCCCCGCCGGGTTGAACGGGGACACCCCCAGCTGAATGCGGTGCAGGCCCAGTTCGCGGAAGCCGTAGCTGACGATGACGCGCATCGCGTCGGTGCCGTAGCCCCGGCCGATGTGTTCGCGGCTGAGGGCGATGCCGACCGTCGCGCACCGGTCCTTGGTCTGCCAGCCCCACAGGCCGACGTGGCCGACCAGCACGCTGGGATCGTCGAGCGTCTCGATGGCGAAGCCGAGGCGGTCGTCCTCGTTCGCGCTCCACTTGGCGATACGTTCCTTCGCCGCCGCCTCGGACGGCGGGACCACCCGGTCCGCCAGCGTGACCAGGATCCCGGCGTCCATCTCGGCTTTCGCGAGCGTGGGCAGGTCGTCCTCACGGACGCCGCGCAGCCGCACCCGGTCGCCGAGCAGGAGCGAGTCGCCGTAGGCGAAGGCGCTGGAAAAATCGATGAGTTCGGTCATGGGCTGATCCTGCCGCACACAAGCCGGTTCACC
This sequence comes from uncultured Actinomycetes bacterium, assembly GCA_963833835.1. Taxonomy (GTDB): domain Bacteria; phylum Actinomycetota; class Actinomycetes; order Streptosporangiales; family Streptosporangiaceae; genus Bog-532. Next base: position 94,513 of record CAWHZI010000013.1, on the reverse strand, counting down.
CCAGAAGTTTTCTGCCGCCCGACTTGCGTAAAGAAGTTCGCCGATATATCGTCGAGCTAGCTAGACAGTAACGGGGATATCTAGATGGTCGTCCACGGGGGCGATGATCCTCCTGTCTGGCCCGTACCGATCAATGACGAAGGAGAAATGCAATGTCACAGGAAGAGTGGGGCCGCAAAGGCGGTCACCGGGGCCACGATCGTGGCCCGAAGCGCGGCTGGGGCGGCCCGCCGCCGGAATTCATGGGTGGCGGCCCGGGTGGCCGTGGCCGCGGCGGCCGGGGTGGTCCCGGGTTCGGCGGTCCTGGAGGCCCGTTCGGCGGGCCGGGTGGGCCGAGGTTCGCCCGCGGACCGCGGGTGCGCCGGGGTGACGTCCGGGCCGCGGCGCTGTCGCTGCTGGCCGAGGGTCCCCGTAACGGGTACCAGATCATCCAGGAGATCAGCGACCGCACCGATGGGGTGTGGCGGCCGAGCCCCGGTTCGGTCTACCCCGCGCTCCAGCAGCTGGAGGACGAGGGGCTGATCCGGCCCGAGACCGGTGAGAGCGGCCGCAAGGCGTTCGCCCTGACCGACGAGGGCCGGGCCTACACCGAGTCGCACGCTGACGAGCTGGCCGCGTCCTGGAACGCGGTGACCGGCAGCGTCGACGACGGCGAGGTGCAGCTGAGGCAGCTGATCCGCCAGGTCATGGTGGCCGTGTCGCAGGTCAGCCAGGCCGGTTCGGCCGCCCAGGTGAAGCAGGCCGGCAAGGTGCTGGCCGACACCCGGCGCTCGCTGTACCGGATCCTGGCCGCCGACGAAGAGGAAGAGAGCACCTCCGAGCCGTCCGAGCAGTGACGGGTTCACCGGAGGCGCAATCGCCGCGGTCCGCGTCCGTACGGGTGCGGGCCGCGGCGACGTTAGGCTCAGCTTGAGTCCGCAAAGGGAGGCACTTACGTGGCCGTACAGACCGGCGGCGCGGCGTCCGCCAGCGCCGTGCCGGGCAGCCGGGGCACCGCAATCACGGTGCGCGAACTGACCAAGCGGTACGGGGAGATCGAGGCGGTCCGTGGTATCGACTTCGAGGTCGCCACGGGCGAGACGTTCGGTTTCCTCGGGCCCAACGGGGCCGGCAAGTCCACCACCATCAGCATGCTGTGCACGCTGGTGAAACCCACCTCGGGCCAGGCCATGGTGGCCGGCCACGACGTGGTCCGCGAACGGGACACCGTGCGCCGCAACATCGGCCTGGTATTCCAGGACACCACGCTGGACACCTACCTGACCGCCGAGCAGAACCTGCGCTTCCACGCCGACCTGTACGGCGTGCCCCGGGCCGCGGTCGCGCCCCGGATGCGGCAGGTGCTGGAGATGGTCGGCCTGTGGGACCGGCGGGAGAGCCTGGTCCGGACGTATTCGGGCGGCATGAAACGGCGGCTGGAGATCGCGCGCGGCCTGCTGCATGCCCCGCACGTGCTGTTCCTGGACGAGCCGACCGTCGGCCTGGACCCGCAGACCCGCTCGTCGATCTGGCAGTACATCAACGAGCTCAAGCAGCGTGAGGACATCACGATCTTCCTCACCACGCACTACATGGACGAGGCCGAGCACTGCGACCGGATCGCGATCATCGACCACGGCCAGATCGTGGCCATCGACACCCCCGAGGCGCTCAAGGCCAGCGTGGGCAAGGACCGGGTGCAGATCAGCACCGACGACGACCAGGCGGCCATCGCCGAGCTGGCCGAGCGGTTCGGCCTCGAGGCTGCGATGCATGAGGGACTGGTCACGTTCTCGGTGGAGTCGGGGGAGGAGTTCGTGCCCCGGCTGTTCGCCGAGCTGGGGATGTCCATCCGCTCGGTCAGCGTGGCCCGGCCCAGCCTGGACGACGTGTTCATGTCCTACACCGGCCGGACGATCCGAGACACCGAAGCGACCAGCGCGGACGCCATGCGGGCCATGGCGCAGCGCCTTGGGAGGCGATGACGATGGCCACCCCCACCACCACCGAAGCGGCCGCCCCGCAGAGCCCAGAGGCCCGGGCGGGCCTGACTGACATGATCCGGGTCGCGGTCCCCGAGCGCGGGCTGCGGCAGGATCTGCGGGCCACCGGCATCGTCTGGCGCCGCGAGCTGATCCGGTTCCGCACCGACCGGCTGCGGATGGTTACCGCGCTGATCCAGCCGGTGCTCTTCCTGTTCGTCCTCGGGACGGGGCTGGGCTCGCTCGCCGGGCACAGCCTTCCCGCTGGGATTAGCTTCAAGACCTTCATCTACCCGGGCGTCGTCGCCATGGGCGTGCTCTTCACCGCGATCTTCTCGGCCGGCTCGATCGTCTGGGACCGTGAGTTCGGTTTCCTGCGGGAGATGATGGTCGCCCCGGTCAACCGGGCCGCGATCGTCCTCGGCAAGTGCCTGGGTGGCGCCACCGTGGCCACCTTCCAGGGCATTGTCGTGCTGGCTCTGGCCGGGCTGGCCGGGGTGCCCTACAGCCCGATCCTGATCATCACGCTGATCGGTGAGCTACTGCTGCTCAGCTTCACGCTGACCGCCTTCGGCGTGATGATGGCGGCCCGGATCAAGCAGTTCCAGGCCTTCATGGCGCTGACCCAGATGCTGGTCATGCCGCTGTTCTTCCTGTCCGGGGCGCTGTACCCGCTGAACGGCCTGCCCGCCTGGCTCACCGTGCTGACCCGCATCGACCCGCTGACCTACATCGTCGCCCCGATGCGCCGCGCGGTGTTCAGCCACCTGAACCTCAGCCCCGCCGCCCTGCACCAGCTGGCCCCCGGCGTCTCCTGGGGTGGCTGGACCGTCCCGCTCGGCCTGTCCCTGGGCATCGTGGCCCTCATGGGCCTGGTCATGGTGACCGTAGCCATCGCCGAATTCAACAAAACCGAGTAACCAGCCCACCCCGCTCCGCCGACGCACAGCCATCACCCGGGGGCAAGGGCCCGTCGGTCAAGCCAGGCGCCTCTCCGGGGGCGGTCGGAGTTCGGCATTGACACGATCTGGGCCATTGAGAGTTGTTGTCAACGTTGTCTTCGGGAAAGCGGGAATGGGAAAGCGGCGACGTACCGTGACCGGCGCTACAGACAGCTACAGAAATGTGGAATCGGGCGGAAATCACGTGCCGAGCCGGTCACGGTCAATTGGTAGCCAAAGCACGCTGGTGACCGAAGCGGGACTATTAGCTCGTCGCCGGAGGAATTGATCGACGGGGAGGTTACGGACAGCAGCCGGGCGTCGAGGTCCCCTCCGAAACACGGTCTGGTTTCACGATCACTCATCGGCGGTCCCGGCCCTGGCCGCCCTCCTGGCGCTCCCGGCCCGGGCTCGGCGCGGCCGTAGGCGCCCCACGAGCCCCGCAGGACTCTCGCGGCGCTCTCAGGGCGCTCCAGGAGGGGTCAACGACCGGCGCCGGCGTCCCCGGGACGGGCATCGGGTGTCTCCAGCGGACCAGACGGTCCTGCGGGCCGGAACACGTCGGCGCAGGTGACACCGTGAGCCTCGACGCGGGCGCCGGGGACAGGAGCGCAGGCCGGGCCAGAGTTAAAAAAAAGCCCCGGAGATGGAGCGACGCCGGGTGGCTACGGGGGCAAACCACCCGGCGTCGCATTCATCGGCGTTCCGACGGGGGCCCGGAACGCCGGCTGCGGTGCCCCGACGGGGGACCAGAGCACCGATATGAATGCTACACGGAAACCCCCCCGTATGTGTCAAGACCCAATTACGAGCCCATCTCGGGTCAGTGCGGGTAACCGTTCCCGCTGCCGTTCCCCGGCCCCGTGCGTTATGAACGCGCCGACGGGTCGCTGAACTCTTGCTGAGTGCTGCCCGGGGGCGCCTGACTAGGGAGGTTGTGCCGTTCCGGGAGATTTGGCCGATACTCCATGAATCCGCGGACGTTGTCAGGCTCACGGCCGCCGTTTGCGAAAACCACGGCCACGTAAGGCACGAAGATCGCAAAGACCGCCGGTATCGCGGCGAGCCATCCCAGGTGATTGACGAACAACAGAATGGTTAGCCCAAAGCACGCCGCGCGGAACGCCATCATCAACAGGTAACGGCGCTGCCGGTAGGAGATGTCCTCGGACATCGGCCGCCGAGCCTGGGTGACAAGCTGGACGCTCCGGTCGTTGCGCGGGCCCCTCTTCATGTCTCCAAGGTATGCCCTGCCCTGTACCCAGACCACCGCAGGGCGGCTCTGCCGCTGCGCTGTGGGCGGAAGCCGGGCCAGCGCATCAGGAAGCCCCGGGCAACCCCGGCCGCGGCGGTAGTCAGCAGCTCAGCTGGCCTGGCTGACCGACGACATGTTGAACCCCTCGATCCGCAGCGGCGGCATGATGACGCGGTTGAAGTAGTCGCCCCATTCGCGCGGCAGCGTGGGGACGCTCGCGCCCACTTCGGCCAGCCGGCTGAGCATGCCGACCGGGCTCTCGTTGAAGCGGAAGTTGTTCACCGCCCCAGCCACCTCGCCGTTCTCGACCAGGTAGACGCCGTCCCGGGTCAGGCCGGTCAGCAACAGCGTCTGCGGGTCGACCTCCCGGATGTACCACAGGCAGGTGAGCAGGAGGCCGCGCTCGGTGCTGGCGATCATCTCGTCCAGGCTGGGTGGCTCCGGGGCCGACGTCTCGAAGATCAGGTTGTCCACGGCCGGGGTCACCGGCAGGCCGGTCAGCCGGGCCGAATACCGGGTCTGGATCAGCGCGGACAGCACGCCGTCGCTGATCCAGTCGGTCGGGCCGAGCGGCAGGCCATTGTCGAACACGGAGGAATCGCGGCTGGAGGCGTGCGCGACGACGAACGGGGAGCAGCCGATGCCGGCCGCGAACGGGTCGCTGCGCAGCGTCACCGGCTGGCTGGACAGCGCCTCACCGGCCCGGGTGCCGCCGCCGGGCTTGCTGAACACGGTACGGCCGTCCACGGCGTCCTTGGCCCCGGCCGACCAGTACAGGTAGGTGAGCAGGTCCGAGGCGGCCGTGGGGGGCAGCAGCGTCTCGTACCGGCCCGCGGGCAGCTCGACCTTGCGGCGGGCCCAGTCCAGCCGCTGGGTCAGCCCGGCGGCGAGGGCGGGCACGTCCACGTCGGCGAAGTCGCGGGTCGCCTCGCCCGCCCACGCGGACCGGGTGAGGTCGGCCGACTTGGCGTTCAGCTCGACCTTCCCGGTGGGCTGGTCGTGGCGCAGCCGCAGGCCGGACGAGCTGCCCAGGAACGTCGAGGTCAGCTCGTGCTCGGCGAACCCGTACAGCTTCTGCCCGGCCGGCCCGGCCGCGCGCAGGGCCTCGCCCAGCTGGGCCGCGAAGTCGGCCAGCACGCCGATGCCGGTCCGCTCGGGCGCGTCCGACCAGCCCGCGCCCGCACCCGCCGCGCCCGACTCCTGCGGACCGGGCAGCGGCGCGGCGTCCTCCGCGGGCGCGCTCGACGCCGCTTCCTTCTCGGCCGCGCGGACCACGTCCTCGATCTGGTCGTCGGTCACGCCGGCCCGGGAGACCACCCCGGCGGCGGCACCGTCGCCGTGCCGGTCGATGGCGATCACAGTCAGCCGCCGGGACCGGGCCACGCCGTTGGTGGTGAGCGTGTTGCCCGCCCAGCGCAGGTTCGCGTTCGAGGCCTCGTCGGCGATCACGATGCAGTCGTCGGACTTCGACAGCGACAGCGCGCGCTCCACCACATCCTGCGGCCGCCCGCCGTTCACCCCAGCCAGCTGGCTCATCAGGAGGCCTCCTCGGCCGTGTTGAGTATCCGGATGCCGCGCATCAGCACCGAGGGGGCTCCGTGACTGACCGGGGCGACCTGGCCGGGCTGACCCTTCCCGCAGTTGAACGCGCCGCCGAGCACGTAGGTCTGCGGGCCGCCCACGGCCGCCATGGAGTTCCAGAAGTCGGTGGTGGTCGCCTGGTAGGCCACGTCGCGCAGCTGGCCGTCCAGCCGGCCATTCGTGATCTTGTAGAACCGCTGCCCGGTGAACTGGAAGTTGTACCGCTGCATGTCGATCGACCAGCTCTTGTCGCCGGCGATGTAGATGCCGTCCTGCACCCCGGCGATCAGCTCGTCGGTGGACGGGCCGTTCTCGGCGGGCTGAAGCGACACGTTGGCCATCCGCTGCAGCGGCATGTGACCGGCCGAGTCGGCGAACGAGCAGCCGTTGGACCGGTCCAGGCCGCGCAGCGCAGCCATCCGCCGGTCGAGCTGGTAGCCGGACAGCACGCCGTCGGTGATCAGGTCCCAGGACTGGCCGGCCACGCCCTCGTCGTCGTAGCCGACGGTGGCCAGCCCGTGCCGGGTCGTCCGGTCGCCGACCACGTGCATGCGGTCCGATCCGTACTGCAGGGTGCCCAGCTGGTCCGGGGTGGCGAACGACGTGCCCGCGTAGGCCGCCTCGTAGCCCAGGGCCCGGTCCAGCTCGGTGGCGTGCCCGATGGACTCGTGGATGGTCAGCCACAGGTTCGACGGCTCGATGACCAGGTCGTAACGGCCGGGCTCGACCGTGCGCGCGGCCAGCTTCTCGCCCAGGTACACCGGCAGCAGCTGCAGCTCGGACTCGAAGTCCCAGCCGGTGCCGAGCAGGTACTCATAACCGCGCCCGGCGGGCGGGGCCAGCGTCCGCATGCTCTCGAACCGGCCGTCCTTCTCCACCGCGACCGCGGTCAGCGTGGGGTGCAGCCGGACCCGCTGCTGGGTCGCGGTGGTGGCGCCGTCGGAGTAGAACTTGCACTCGCGCACCTGGTACAGCGAGGCGTCCACGTGGTCCACGCCGTCCCGGGCCAGCAGCTGGGTGCTCCAGTGGGTCAGCAGGGCGACCTTGTCGGCCGCGCTGACGCTGAACGGATCCACGTCGTACTCCGACACCCAGGTGACGTCGCCGTGCGCCGGTTCGGGGGCCAGCTCGATCCGTTCGGTGTTCATGGCCGCGGACACCCGGGCCACCTCGACCGCCTCCCGGGCCGCCTGCGCGGCGGCGTCGGGGGTCAGGTCGACCGCGGCGGCGAAGCCCCAGGTGCCGTCGACCACCACCCGCACGGCCAGGCCGATGTCGTCGGCGTCGAACAGCGTTTCCAGGTTCCCGTCGGACAGGCCGATCTGCTGACTGCGGATCTGCTCGGCCCGGAAGTCGGCGTGCTGGGCCCCCAGGTCGGCGGCTTGCTGCCGGGCCGCATCGGCCAGCTCCCGCAACGGGAGCGCGGTGAACTGGGCATCCACTTCGTGCTGGCCATGAGTCACGGCAGCAACCTACCGGATACGCTCACCACGGTCTGTCGGCACACAGTAGGTCGGCACGGGCACGGAGGTGGAACGCAATGGGGCGATCGGTCCTGGTGACGGGAGGAAACCGGGGGATAGGGCTGGCCATCGCCCGGCGGCTGGCGGCCGGCGGGGACAGCGTCACGATCACCTCGCGGTCCGGCGATCCGGTCGACGGCCTGGCCGTGGCCCGCTGCGACGTAACCGACACCGCCTCCGTGGATGCCGCGTTCAGCCAGGTCGAGAAGGAGCAGGGCCCGGTCGAGGTGCTGGTGGCCAACGCCGGCATCAACCATGACCAGCTGCTGGCCCTGATGAGCGAGGACGACTTTGCCAGCGTCCTGGACACCAACCTGACCGGCGCGTTCCGGGTCACCAAGCGCGCGGTCCGGGGCATGATCCGGGCCCGGCGCGGGCGGCTGATCTACATCTCCTCGGTCGTCGGCCTGCTGGGCTCGGGCGGGCAGGCCAACTACGCCGCGTCCAAGGCCGGCCTGGTCGGCTTCGCCCGGTCCACCGCCCGCGAGCTGGCCTCGCGCAGCATCACCGCGAACGTGGTCGCGCCCGGGTTCGTGGACAGCGACATGACCGCCGCGCTGCCGGAAGACCGCAAGGCCGCCATCCTGGCCCAGATCCCGCTGGCCCGGTACGCGGCCGCCGACGAGGTGGCGGGCGTGGTGCAGTTCCTGGCCGGTGACGACGCGGGCTACATCACCGGGGCGGTCATCCCGGTCGACGGCGGCCTGGGCATGGGACACTGACCACCATGGGAATCCTGGCGGGCAAGCGCATCCTGATCACCGGCGTGCTCACGGACGCCTCGATCGCATTCCACGTGGCGAAGGCGGCCCAGGAAGAGGGCGCGACCGTGGTCCTGACCGGCTACGGGCGGATGAGCCTGGTCCAGCGGATCGCCAAGCGGCTGCCGGAGCCGCCGCCCGTGATCGAGCTGGACGTGGCCGACGATGGTCACCTGTCCACGCTGGCCAGTCGGTTGTCCGAGCACGTGGACGGGCTGGACGGGGTGCTGCACGCGATCGCGTTCGCCCCCCAGGACGCGATGGGCGGCAACTTCCTCAACACCAGCTGGGATGACGTGGCCACCGCGGTGCACGTGTCCGCGTACTCGCTGAAGGCCCTGGCCATGGCGGTGCTGCCGCTGATGAAAGACGGTGGCTCGATTGTCGGCCTGGACTTCGACGCCAGCGTGGCCTGGCCCGGCTACGACTGGATGGGCGTGGCCAAGGCCGGCCTGGAGTCGTGCGCGCGCTACCTGGCCCGGGACCTGGGCTCGGAGAAGGTCCGGGTCAACCTGGTATCGGCCGGCCCGCTGCGCACGATGGCGGCCAAGAGCATCCCCGGTTTTGAGAAGTTCGAGGGCCTGTGGGCCGACCGGGCCCCGCTCGGCTGGGACATCACCGACCCGGGCCCGGCCGCCAAGGCCTGCGTGGCCCTGCTGTCGGACTGGTTCCCGGCCACCAGCGGCGAGATCGTCCACGTCGACGGCGGCGCGCACGCCATCGGCGGCTAAGGCGGCGGCCCACCGCCCGGCGGCGGCGGTGGCGGCGGCGGCGGATCTTCGCCCGGCGGGGGTGGCGGCGGCATCGTGTCCACCGGCGGCGCTCCCTCCGGCCACACCAGCAGGACCGGGCAGGGTGCGTGGTCGACGGCGAACCGGGTCGCCCGGCCCAGGCTCCGCGGGCCGAGCCGGGAGCGGTCACCGTCCCGGGCCATGATCAGCAGGTCGGCGCCGGCCGCCGCGGCCACCACCTCACGCTCGGTCCGCCCCGTACGGCTGATTTGCTCGCACGGGAGGCCCAGGCGCTCGGCCGCGGCGTCGAGCAGGTCCGCGGCCGACGCCGCGGCGCTGCCCGCCAGGCGCGCCCGCAGATCCTCGCCGGACCGGCCGCGTCCGAACAACCCCAGGTAGGCGGCCTGCGCGACGTCCGGTGGCTCCTGGGCACTGACGTGCAGCAACGTGATGGTGCCGGGTTCGGGGGCCAGTTCACGGGCCGCGTCGACGGCCGCCTGCCAGGTCTGCTCGTTGATCCAGATCAGAATTTTTTTAACCGGGTCGCTACCGGTCCCGGTCGCGGGCATGGCGCCGTCAGCCTTCCGCCAGGTCCGCCACCTCGGCCATCGCCTCGGTGAGCAGGGCGGCCAGCCGGGTCTCCCGGGGGTGCTCGCCGATCGTGCGCACCGCGCGGGCCAGCGCCGGGCCTGCGCCGTGCACCACGGACAGGTGGTGCTGCGCGCGGGTCAGGGCGGTGTAGACCAGGGGCCGGGACAGCATCCCGGTGGCCTCGGACGGGAACACCGCGACCACGGCCGGCCACTCGCTGCCCTGCGCCCGGTGCACGGTGATGGCCCAGCCGTGCCGCAGGTCGGCCAGCAGCCGGAACGGCACCGTGACCGGCAGGCCGCTGAACGACACCGTCAGCCCGTCGCCCTCCGCCGTGACCACGGTGCCGACCTCACCGTTGGCGAAGCCGTCGTCGGCGTGGTTGGCCACCGCCACCACCCGGTCGCCCGGGTCGAAGCCGCGGTGCGCGCCCGGCCCCGGGTTCAGCTTGGCCTTGAGCGCCCGGTTCAGCTCGATCGTCCCGGCCGGGCCCTTGTGGACCGGCGTGACGATCTGGATGTCCTCGGCCGCGATGCCGAGCGCGCGGGGGATCGAGTCGGTCATCAGCTGGGTGACCCGGTGCGCGGCTTCCGCGCTGCCACGGGTGGTCACCACCACCACCTCGTGCTCGGGCGAGTCCACCGCGGGCAGGTCACCGCCGCGCACCGCGGTGGCCAGCTTGGCGATCGTGCCGCCGTCCTTCTGCCGGTACAGCGTGGTCAGCTCGGTCACCGGGATCGCGCCGGAGTCGATGATGTCGGCCAGCACCCGGCCCGGGCCGATCGAGGGCAGCTGGGCCGGGTCGCCCACCAGCAGCAGCCGGGTGCCGTCCGCGCACGCCTCGATCAGCGCGGCGGCCAGCTCCACGTCGAGCATCGAGCTCTCGTCCACCACGACCAGCTCGGCGTCCAGCGGCCAGTCCTCGCCCCGGGCGAACACCCAGGTGCCTTCGCGGCCGCCGCTGCCCTCACTGCCGGGGAAACCGGCCCCGCCGGGCGCCGGAGCCCCGGACCCGTCGCTGAACAGGTTGTCTCCCTGGCCGTCGGCGCCGGGCCGGGTCATGCCCTGGCCCTGAGCCCCGAGCAGCCGGTGCAAGGTGGTCGCGGGTGCGCCCGCCAGCTCCTCCAGCCGCTTGGCCGCCCGGCCGGTCGGCGCGGCCAGCGCCACCCGCAGGCCGCGCTGGGATGCCAGCGCGACCACGGCCGCCACCGTCCGGCTCTTGCCCGTGCCCGGGCCGCCGGTGAGCACGGACACCCCGTGCTCGGCCACCGCCGCCACGGCCGCGTGCTGCCGGTCGTCCAGCTCGGCGTCGGTCACGGCCGCCAGCGGGTCGCCCGTCCCGGGCAGCGGCTCAGCCGTCGCGGCCAGCCGCTGCAGGCCCTCGGCCACCGCATCCTCGGCGATGGCGTACTGGGTCAGCGCGAGCAGCGTGCCCAATTCGATATCTGTACCCGAGTCCTCCCCATCAGCCTCTGCCGGATCTTCAGCCTCTTCAGCATCACCGGGCCGATAGGCCTCGAACGGCAGCACCGATCCGTCGTCGATCGCGGCCACCACGGCGCTGCCGGGATCGCCCACGCCGAACCGGCCCAGCGCGGCCAGCACCGCCTCGGCCGGGGCCGCGGTGTGGCCGTCCCGCGACGCCTTGTTCAGCAGGTGCACGACCAGGGCCCGGCCGCGCCGCGGGTCCTGCGGGGTGGCCCCGTCGTCCAGCACCTGACGGGCGAACCAGTCGGCCTGGTCGGGACGGATCTGCGGCAGCGTGAGCAGCTTCCAGGGGTCCTCGCGCAGCGTCTCAGCCGCCAGCGGGCCGAGCAGAGCCACGGCCGACCCGGCGTACTTGGCCGGTACCCGGCAGCTGGTCAGCAGGCCGGCGGTCTCGTACGCGGGCTGCGCGCGGGTGAACGCGGCGGCCAGCCGGATCGCCCGCTTGGGCCCGATACCCTCGACCAGCTCCAGCCGCCCGGCCGTCACGTCGTCGGGGCTGGTGATCCCGGCCGCCTGCAGCTTCTCCGCCATGGCCCGGCCGACACCTGGCCACAGCCCGGCGCCGCAGAACTCACCGAACAGCCGGGTCGCTGATTCGTCGCTCACGGTGGACATCTCGGCCAGCGTAGCCCAGGGATGTGACGTTCAACCGGAACTGGCCCGCGTGTGCCCCCGTTCCCTTGCCGTGGCCGGCCTGGCCACGGATACTCCTGTTATGGCTGCCTCCTCGGCGGATGCGCCCACCAATCCGGATGCGGCGCTCCGGGCGTCCGATTCTGAACGCGAGCGCGCCGTCAGCGAGCTGGGTGACCGGTTCGCCGAGGGCCGGCTGTCCCAGCAGACCTACCTGCGCCGGATGGACGAGGCGTTCGGCGCCCGGGACCAGCGCCAGCTCGACGGCCTGTTCACCGACCTGCCCCGCCGGGGTACCGCCCCCCGCGGCCGGGCCGTGCTGGGCACGCTGCGCGCGGCGCTGCGGGAAGCCGTGCTGGACCCGTTGCGTGGGCGGCGGCCCGAGCGGCTCGAACGGCCCGATCAGCCCCGCCCCCCGGCTCGGCCCGCGAGTGCGGCTCCGGCCTCCGAGCCTGCCCGCGCGCTGTACTTCCCGCCGACCGGGCCCGGGCAGGCGACTAGCTTCACCATCGGCCGGGACGCCTCGTGTGACCTGCTCATCGAGCACACCTCGGTGTCCCGCTGGCACGCCCGGCTGGACCTGGCCACGGATGGCTGGGTGCTGACCGACGCCGGGTCCACCAACGGCACCCGGGTGAACGGCTGGCGGGTCCGCCAGCCGGTACCGGTCCAGCTCGGTGACTACGTGATGTTCGGCTCCGCGGTGTTCGTCGTCTGCGCCGGTGAGCGCGGCCGGGGCGCCGCCGGGTCCGGCTAGAGTCGGGCAGGTGACGACCGTTCTGCTGGTCCGCCACGGCCTGACCGCCGCGACCGGCCACACCCTGTCCGGGTGGACCCCCGGCATCCCGCTGGATGAGCGGGGCACGGCCCAGGCCCGCGCGCTCGGAGCCCGGCTGGCAGCGCTGCCGCTGGACGCGATCATCAGCAGCCCGCTCGACCGCTGCCAGCAGACCGCAGCCGCCATCGCCGCCGCCGAAGGCCGCCCCCCTGGGTCGGCTAGCACCGTTCAGACTGACGATCGAGTGGGCGAGTGCCACTACGGCGACTGGACCGGCCAGGAGCTGAAGGTGCTGGCCAAGGATCCGCTGTGGAAGGTGGTCCAGGCCCATCCGAGCGCGGTCCGGTTCCCCGGGCCCGACGGCGAGGCCATGGCGGACATGCAGCACCGGGCCGTGACCGCGGTGCGGGACTGGAACGCACGCCTCGGCGACAAGGCCACCTACCTGGTCTGCTCCCACGGCGATGTGATCAAGGCCCTGATCGCCGACGCGCTCGGCCTGCACCTGGACCTGAGCCAGCGCATCCAGGCCGACCCCTGCTCGCTGACCGTGATCCGCTACACCTCGCTGCGGCCGTTCCTGCTCCGGATGAACGACCTCGGTGGCGGCGTCGAGGACCTGCTGCCCCGGCCCGAAGAGGACACAGAAAAGGACACTGGCGACGCGGCGGCCGACGGCCAGCCCGACAGCGACGCCATGATCGGTGGCGGCGCCGGAGCGGCGGGCACCGTTCGCGCCCACTCAGCGGACGCGCAAGGATAGGAGCATGCCGGTCTACATGTACGACCCGCCGGAGCGGTTCGTGGCTGGTTCCGTCGGGCAGCCGGGGGAGCGGACGTTTTACCTCCAGGCCACCTCGCAGGGGCGAGTCACCAGCGTCTCGCTGGAGAAGTTTCAGGTCAGCCTGCTGGCCGAGCGGCTCGACGAACTACTGGACGAGGTCCTGCGCCGCAGCGGCGGATCACCCGAGGTGCCGGCGGCCACCCCGGCCGCGCTGCAGGACGACGGGCCGCTGGACATGCCGGTGGAGGAGGAGTTCCGCGTCGGCGCGATCGCGCTGGCCTGGGACGGTGACGACAACCGGGTGGTCATCGAGGCGCAGGAGGCCACCGAGGAACCGGTCGAGCCGCTGGCCGAGGAGATCCCGGTCGACGGGCCCGCCGTGTTGCGGGTGCGGATCACCCCCGGGGCGGCCCGGGCGTTTGCCCAGCGAGCCCTGGCCATCGTGGCCGCCGGGCGGCCACCCTGCCCGCTGTGCGGGCTGCCGCTGAACGCCGACGGGCACGTGTGCCCACGGCAGAACGGGCATCGCGCCAGTCATGCTTGACGGCTTCGCATCCCCGCCCCGGCGCCGCCCGTCCGGCGGCAGCCGGCGGGCCGGCGGCCGCCGGCGGGACCGGGCCGAGGAACCGGGGGAGCGCGGCAGCGGCGGCTCGGGGAACAGGGCCAGCGGAAACGGGGGCTCCGGCGCCCTGACCCCCGAAGCCGACCAGGCCGCGCGGGACCTGCTCAGCCAGGGCACCCTGGAGGTGCTGGGCCGGCTGGTCGAAGCGTCCAACGAGACCTGGTACTGCGCGGTCAGCACCGGTGACTACGAGGCCGCCTGCGTGTACAAGCCGATCTCGGGTGAACGCCCGCTGTGGGACTTCCCGGTCGGCACGCTGGCGGGCCGGGAAGTGGCCGCCTACGTGGTGTCCCGCGCGTCCGGCTGGAACGTGGTGCCGCCGACGGTGATGCGAGACGGGCCGTTCGGGCCGGGCATGTGCCAGCTCTGGATCGAGATCGACCCGCAGGTCGACCTGATCGAGCTGGCCCGGCGCAGCGATCATCCCGGTCTGCGGGATCTGGCTACCTTCGACGCCGTGGTCAACAACGCCGACCGCAAGATCGGGCACCTGCTGCCGGTCCGTGGCGGTCACCTGTACGGCTGTGACCACGGCGTCTGCTTCGCCGAGGACTACAAGCTGCGGACCGTGCTGTGGCAGTGGCGCGGCAAGAGCCTGCCCCGCCGGGCGACCGACGCGCTGCGCCGGCTGCACGCGCTGCTGGACAGCGGCGAGCTGGGCCAGGAACTGGCGCAGTACCTGAGCCCGGGTGAGCTGGAGGCGACCACGATCCGGGTCGACAAGCTGCTCAAGCACCGGGCCCACCCGTATCCGCCCGAGGACTGGCCCGCCATCCCTTGGCCCCCGTACTGACGATGAATGCTGGGGGTTTACTGTGGGTCCCCACAGTGGACAGAACCCCAGGTAACCGTGCGTATGCCGTAATTGCCCCAGTATGGTTACCGTCACGTCACAATTCCCACCAGGGTAATTGTTGCTGTTCACAATGGATGGAACGCGCTCCTACGATATGCCGACGGCCGTCCGAGGCTGGCGTGTCGTCACGCCCGGAGGCTGAATCGGCCCCCGGTCATTACGTCCCGTGGACAACTTCACGGGGCAGCACGAAAAAATGGAGAGGAGAGAGTCGATGCGGAAAGGCTCTAAAGCCTTTGCTTCCGGCGTCGGCCTGGTAGCCCTGGCAACGGCGGTCGCCGCCTGTGGTGGCAGCAGCTCGTCGTCCGGCAGCTCTGGCAAATCGAGTGGTGGCTCGACTTCCCTGAGCTCCGGCACTCAGGGCATTAACCCCGGCTCGGGTACACCGAAGTCGGGCGGCACCCTGAACATGCTTGGCCAGGGTGACGTCGACTACATTGACTACAACATCAGCTATTACTCGATCGGCCAGCTGGCCCAGCGGATGTACCAGCGGTACCTGTACAACTACCCGGCCGTGCCGGGCAAGACGACCACGACCGCGCCCGACCTGGCTACCGCGGCGCCCGTCGTGTCCAACGGGGGCAAGACCTACTCGGTCACCATCCGCACCGGCGCGATGTGGAACACCACCCCGGCCCGCCAGGTCACCGCGGCCGACGCGCTGCGCGGTATCGAGCGCTCCTGCAACGGCGTCCAGCCGTTCGGTGGCCTGCCGGACTTCGAGTCGCTGATCGTGGGTTACTCGGACTTCTGCACCGGCTTCGCCAAGGCGACGACCGCGCCCGCGATGAAGTCGTACCTGGCCTCGCACTCGCCCTCGGGCATCAAGGTCAGCGGCCAGACGATCTCGTACACGCTGGTCCACCCGGCGTCGTACTTCCCGGGTCAGCTGACCCTGGACGCCTTCGCTCCGGCACCGATCGAGTCGCTGAACTACGTGCCCGCGAGCGCCGCGGCGCAGCAGCACGAGATCGCCGACGGGCCGTACCAGATCCAGAGCTACACCCCGGCGCGGCAGATCACGTTTGTCCGCAACCCGGCCTGGAAGGCCAGCTCGGACCCGATCCGCAAGGCCTACGTCAACAAGATCGTGGTCAGCGAGACCGGTAACCAGGCCAGCGTCCAGCAGCAGCTGCAGACCAACTCGGCCAGCGCTTCGATGGAGTTCGACGCGTTCCCGCCGCTGCAGTCGACCGCGGGCCTGATCAAGCAGATGCAGTCGGGGCTGAACCACAACTTCAACCTCGGCACGACGGAGTCGTCGAACCCGTACCTCGTGTACAACCAGGTCTCGCCGAACAACGGCAGCGCGCTGGGCAAGGTTGCGGTGCGGCAGGCGCTCAGCTACGGCATCAACCGGGCCCACCTGGACCAGGTCATCAACCCGGTGGTCAACCCGCCGCTGACGCACGTTCTCCCCGACGGCCTGGCCGGCACGGCCGCGGTGCCCTCGGGCTACAACCCGTACCCGTACAACCCGACCAAGGCCAAGCAGATGCTGGCCGCGGCCGGGTACAGTTCCGGCCTGAACATCACCCTGCTGTACCGGCCGGACTCCAGCGTCTCGACCGCGATCGCCTCGGCGACGCAGTCCGACCTGGCCAAGATCGGGGTCAAGGTCAAGCTGCTGGGCAGCCCGTCGGCCGACTTCTACACGAAGTACCTGGAAGTCCCGAGCGTGGCCAAGCGGGGCGTGTGGGACATCTCGATCGCGGGCTGGGCCCCGGACTGGTACAGCCAGGGCGCCCTGTCCTTCTTCGGCCCGCTGTTCTCCGGTTCGGCGTCCTACCCGCCGGTGGGCAGCAACTTCGGGTTCTACAGCGACCCGTCGGTCACCGCGCTGATCAACAAGGCCTCCTCCACGGCCAGCGTGTCGGCCGCCGACCAGATGTGGGTGCAGGCGGACCAGGACGTGATGAAGGACGCGGCGATCTACCCGATCACCGACTCCCTTCAGCCGAACTACCACGCCAGTTACGTCCACAACGCCATCTACATCACCGCTATCCAGCAGTTCGACCCGGCGAACGTCTGGCTGAGTACGCCCGGCAGCTAACCGGTCAAGGCTCGGTCCAGGGTGGGTGCGCAGGCGGATCCCGCTGCGTGCCCACCCTGGCCGGATCAACCCGGCCCGCTGGCTTCGGCTGGCGGGCCGGGTTACCGTTGCGAACTTGCTGGGGTTTACATTCGTCGGCAAGTGAAATAACACTGCGCAAACCGCAGTGTCCGGGCGTGAAGGGTAGGTAGCGCGTGGCGCTCCTCGAGGTCAACGACCTCCGTGTTTCATTTCGCACTGCGGACGGCATCGTCCAGGCCGTCCGCGGGCTCTCGTTTGACGTAGACACCGGGAAAACCCTCGGCATCGTCGGCGAATCCGGTTCTGGCAAGAGCGTGTCGACTCAGACCATCATGGGTCTCGTCCGCGGTGCCCGGGTCAGCGGCACCGCCCTGTTCGAGGGCCGGGACCTGCTCACCATGGAGCAAAACGACCTGCAGAAGGTCCGTGGGGCCGAGGTCGGCATGATCTTCCAGGACCCGCTGTCCAGCCTGCATCCCTACTACAAGGTGGGCTGGCAGATCGGGGAGATGATCCGTCAGCACGACAAGAGCGTCTCCAAGGCCCAGGCCCACACGCGGGCCACCGACCTGCTCCGGCTGGTCGGTATCCCGCAGCCGGACCGCCGGGTCGACGACTATCCGCACCAGTTCTCCGGCGGCATGCGCCAGCGGGCCATGATCGCCATGGCCATGGCCCTGAATCCGAAGCTGCTCATCGCGGACGAGCCCACCACCGCGCTGGACGTGACCGTGCAGGCTCAGGTCCTCCAGGTCATGAAGACGCTGCAGGAGGAGTTCGGCACCGCGATCATCATGATCACCCACGACCTCGGCGTGATCGCCGACTTCGCCGACGACGTGATCGTGATGTACGCCGGCGCCGTCATGGAGCGGGCCGACCGGCGGACGCTCTTCTACGAGAACCACCACCCGTACACCGAGGGCCTGCTGCAGTCGCTGCCGGCCTACGGCGACGAGCGGGAGCGGCTGCTGCCGATCCCGGGCCAGCCCCCCAGCCTGATCAACCTGCCGGCCGGGTGCCCATTCCACCCGCGCTGCCCGTACGTCATGGACCGCTGCCGGACCGACGTGCCCGAGCTGGCGCCGGTCAACGGCGACGTGACCCACCTGTCCGCCTGCTGGCTGCCGCACGACATGGCGGCGCGCAACGCACGCCGCAAGGACGTCGTCGGCCACGCGCTGCCCGTCCCGGCCCAGGCCCTGGCGGGCGCGGACACCGGAGGGGAAGCATGAGCAACCAGCCCGTAACGACCGCCGACCCGGCCAGCGACGGCTCTGCCAGCGACGGCGACGTCCTGCTCCGGGTGGAGAACCTGGTCAAGTACTTCCCGGTCGCCTCCCAGTCGCTGTTCCAGCGGCAAAAAGACTATGTCCACGCGGTCGAGAATGTCAGCCTGGAGGTCCGCCGCGGCCAGACCCTGGGCCTGGTCGGCGAGACCGGCTGCGGCAAGTCCACCCTGGCCCGCTGCATCATGCGGCTGTACGACATCACCTCCGGCACGATCACCTTCGACGGCGAGGACATCAGCAGGCTGTCCCGTAGAAGGATGCGCCCGTTCCGCCGGGACATGCAAATGATTTTCCAGGACCCGTACGGTTCGCTGAACCCGCGCCGCCGGGTCGGGTCGATCATCGGGGACCCGTACGCGATCCACGGCATCGCCGACGGCGCGGACCGCAAGAAGCGGGTCCAGGAGGTCATGGAGCTGGTCGGGCTCAACCCGGAGCACTACAACCGGTTCCCGGCCGAGTTCTCCGGTGGCCAGCGCCAGCGCATCGGCGTGGCCCGGGCCCTGGCCTTCCGGCCCAAGCTGGTGATCTGCGACGAGCCCGTGTCCGCGCTGGACGTGTCGATCCAGGCGCAGATCATCAACCTGCTGGCCGACCTGCAGAAGGAGTTCGGCCTCACCTACCTCTTCATCGCCCACGACCTGTCGGTGGTCCGGCACGTGAGCGACCGGGTGGCGGTCATGTACCTCGGGCAGATCTCCGAGTCCGCGCCCAGCGCCGAGCTGTGGCACCACCCGCGGCACCCGTACACCGATGCCCTGCTGTCGGCGGTGCCGGTACCCAACCCGGACCAGGCCGACCAGGGGCAGCGGATCATCCTGGTCGGGGACGTGCCGTCCCCGGTGGCCCCGCCGTCCGGCTGCCGGTTCCACCCGCGCTGCCCCAAGGCCGCGCCCACCTGCGTGGAAACCGAGCCCGTGCTGGAGCCCCGGCTGGGTGACGGTCCGGAACACCTGACCAAGTGCCACTTCCCAGTCGAGGACGGGGAGGACATTTCCCTGGCCAAGCCCACGATCAGCGCCGAGAATCGTGTCGTGGAGACCGGCGTCCTGGGCGGCGACGTCAGCCTGAATGCCGTGGCCGCCAGCGATGCCGCCAAGGAGGAAGCATGAGCCAGAGCCTTGCCTCCGTCGAGCCGCCGCCGACCGAGCCGCCCGGCGGTCCCGCCGACGTCCCCGCCGCCAAGAAGATCGAGGGTCGCAGCCCGTGGCGGCTGGGCATGGAACGGCTGGTCCGGGACCGGGCCTCGATGATCTCCCTCGGCGTGATCGTGATCATCGTGCTGGTCGCCATCTTCGCGCCGGTCATCGCGGCCATCGTCGGCCACGGGCCCAACCAGCAGTTCCCCCTGATCGGCCTGACCCCGATCGGCCAGCCCAAGCCCCCCAGCTCGACGTTCCTGCTCGGCACCGACGACCTGGGCCGCGACATCATGGTCCGGATCGCCTACGGCGCCCGGATCTCGCTCATCGTCGGGGTGGTGGCCACCGCGCTCACCGTAGCCGTCGGCGCGGTGGTCGGCCTGATCGCCGGTTACTTCGGCGGGGTCACCGACTCGATCCTGGCCCGGTTCATGGACTGGCTGCTGGCCATCCCGTTCCTGCTGTTCGCCATCTCGCTGGTAACGATCATCGGCGCGGGCCTGACCGTGGTCATCATCGTCATCGGCTTCTTCGGCTGGGCGTCGGTCGGCCGCATCGTCCGCGGCCAGGTGCTGTCGCTCAAGGAGCGTGAGTTCGTCGAAGCGGCCCGGGCCCTGGGGGCCAGCCCGTGGCGGATCATGTTCGTCGACATCCTGCCCAACGTGCTGGCTCCGATCATCGTCTACTCGACCCTGCTCATCCCGCTGTCGATCGTCACCGAGGCGTCCTTGTCGTTCCTCGGTGTCGGCATCCCCGCGCCCACCGCGGACTGGGGCCAGATGATCAGCGCGTCGCAGAACGTGTACCAGTACGGGGCCTGGTGGTACCTGGTGTTCCCCAGCCTCGCCCTGCTGATCACCACGCTGGCCTTCAACATCTTCGGTGACGGCGTCCGCGACGCGTTCGACCCGCGCGGCGACCAGCTATTCGTCTAGGAGCCTTCCAGTGGCACGATTTCTGATCCGCCGGATCCTCCAGGGCATCCTGGTCATGTGGCTGGTGACCGTCGGCGTCTTCCTGATCTTCTACGTTGGCCCGGGCCCGAGCTCGGTGGCCCGCACGCTGGCCGGCAAGTCGGCCACGCCGGCAGTGGTGGCCGAGGTGTCCCACCGGCTGCTGCTCGACCGGCCGCTCTACGTCCAGTACGGCCACTTCCTGTGGCTGCTGCTGCACGGCAACCTCGGTTATTCCTTCTACCACCAGCAGTCCGTCAACTCGATCATCGCGGCGGCCTTCCCGATCACGCTGTCGCTGGTCATCGGCGCGGCTATCTTGTGGATCGTGCTCGGGGTGCTGAGCGGCGTGCTATCGGCCGTCCGGGCCCGGTCGCTGCTGGACCGCACGTTCACGCTGCTGGCGCTGATCTTCTACTCGATGCCCACGTTCGTGCTCGGCCTGCTGCTGCTGCTGGTGTTCTACTACGAGCTGACCATCCACGGCATCCACGCCTTCCCCGGCTCCGGCTACACCAAGTTCACCACCGATCCGTGGCTCTGGTTCCGGGGGCTGGTGCTGCCGTGGATCACGCTGGCGCTGGTCTCGGCGGCCACCTACACCCGGCTCACCCGTGGCTCGATGCTCGACATCCTGGGTGAGGACTACATCCGCACCGCCCGGGCCAAGGGCATGCCGGAACGCCGGGTGATCTTCCGGCACGCGCTGCGGGCCGCGCTCACCCCGGTCGTCACCCAGTACGGCATCGACGTCGGCGTGCTGCTCGGCGGGGCGGTCATCACCGAGTACGTGTTCGGCATGCCCGGCCTGGGCTACACGGCGGTGCAGGCCATCCAGCAGCAGGACCTGCCGGTCGTCATCGGCGTGGTCCTCGTGGCCGCGGCCGCGGTCGTGGTGGCCAACATCGTGGTCGACGCGCTCTACGCGGTGCTCGACCCCCGGGTCCGTTTGCACTAGGCCACCCGTCAACGAAGAACCGGGGCACCCGCCAGGGTGCCCCGGTTCTTTATTCGTCTACAGTCCGCCGGGCTCGCCGCGGCGGCCGCGGCGGCGCAGGTACCGCTCAAACTCGCGGGCGATCGCGTCCCCGCTGGCCTGCGGCAGGTCGGTGGCGTCCTTGGCTTCTTCCAGCGTCCGGACGTACTCCGCGACCTCGGAGTCCTGCTGAGCGAGCTCGTCGACCCCGCGCTCCCAGGCCCGCGACTCCTCGGCCAGGTCGGCCAGGGGCAGCGGCGCGTCCAGGATGTCCTCCACGCCCCGCAGCAGGGCCAGCGTGGCCTTGGGGTTCGGCGGGGTGGCCACGTAGTGCGGCACCGACGCCCACAGCGACACCGCCGGGATGCCGGCCTGAGCCAGCGAGTGCTGCACCACGCCCAGAATCCCGGTCGGGCCCTTGTAATCCGAGAACGGCGCGGTCACGTTGGCCGACAGCTTCGGGTCGGAGGCGCCGACCGACACCGGCACGGGCCGGGTGTGCGGGGCGTCGGCCAGCAGTGCGCCGAGCAGGATGACGGACTCCACGCCCAGTTCGGTCAGGCCCTGGACCAGCTCGGTGGTGAACGCCCGCCAGCGCATGTTGGGCTCGATCCCGTGCACCAGCACGATGTCCTTGTCCAGCCCGGTACCGGGGACGACGATCGCGTCGCCCTCGTCGCTACCCGCTGGAAGCCCGCCGGTCACGGCTCCGTCCGCGGTGGCCGGCTCCGGCGCCTGGGCGTGGGCCACTGACAGCCGGGTGGTCGGCCAGACCAGCCGTTCGATCTGGCCACCGTTGATCTCGACCACCGGCCGCGTGACCTGGAAGTCGTAGAAGTCATCGGGCTCTATAGCGGCGATCGGCGTCGCCTGCCACGCGATTCCCAGATGGCTGATGACACCACTGGCGGCCTCTCCGGCGTCGTTCCAGCCTTCGAAGGCGGCTATGGCGACGGGCGAGTTGAGCTTTCCCAGCCGATCAAACTCGATGGCTCCCCCCTCCTCCCAAATCGACTCAGCCGAGTATTGGCTAGTGGCTCCAGCCTACGTGGCCGACGACCCTGGCAGCATCATGAGCCGGAAGGCTCGCCGCCAACGTTGGCCAGGACGGTATTTCTGCGGTCGCCTACGGGGTCGTAAGATCGTGCATCCGTGCACCGACATCGACACATCCGTACACTGAAAACGATGAGCGCGCCTGTGAAAGAAATAACAAAGAGTGACGCCGAGGGCACACTGCGGTCCGCGCTCGCCAGCCGGGTGGTCGTGGCCGATGGGGCCATGGGCACCATGCTGCAGGCCAGCGACGCGACCCTGGACGACTTCGACGGCTACGAGGGCTGCAACGAGATCCTCAACGTAACCCGGCCGGACATCGTCCGGTCCGTTCACGACGCCTACTTCGAGGCCGGCGCCGACTGCGTCACGACCAACACGTTCGGCGCGAACCTGGCCAACCTGGGCGAGTACGACATCTCGGACCGGATCGGCGAGCTGTCCGAAGCCGGGGCCCGCATCGCCCGCGAGGCCGCGGATGCCTACGCCACGCCGGATCGCCCGCGCTGGGTGCTCGGCTCGATGGGGCCCGGGACCAAGCTGCCGACCCTCGGCCACCTCCCGTTCAGCGTGCTGCGCGATGCTTACCAGGAAAATGCGGCCGGGCTGCTGCGCGGGGGCGCGGACGCGCTCATCATGGAGACCTGCCAGGACCTGCTGCAGACCAAGGCCGCGATCATCGGCGCCCGGCGGGCCATCACCGCGGCGGGCTCGGACACGGTGCTGATCGCGCACGTCACGATCGAGACCACCGGCACCATGCTGCTCGGCAGCGAGATCGGGGCCGCGCTGACCGCGCTGGAGCCGCTCGGGGTCGACGCCATCGGGCTCAACTGCGCCACCGGTCCCGCCGAGATGAGCGAGCACCTGCGCTACCTGGCCGCACACGCCCGGGTGCCGCTGTCCTGCATGCCCAACGCGGGCCTGCCCGAGCTGACATCCAACGGTGCCCACTATCCGCTCACCGCGACCCAGTTGGCCGACGCGCACGAGCGGTTCACCAGCGAGTTCGGCCTGTCGCTGGTCGGCGGCTGCTGCGGCACCACCCCCGAGCACATCGCCGCGGTGGTGGAGCGGGTCGGCGGCCGCGAGCTGACCTCGCGCCGGCCGCGGCCCGAGCCGGGCGTGGCCTCCCTGTACACGCACGTGCCGTTCCAGCAGGACACCACGTTCCTGGCCATCGGCGAGCGCACCAACGCCAACGGGTCCAAGGCGTTCCGCGAGGCCATGGCGGCCGAGAAGTGGGACGAGTGCGTGCAGATCGCCCGGGCCCAGACCCGCGACGGCGCGCACCTGCTCGACGTGTGCGTGGACTACGTCGGCCGGGACGGCGTGGCCGACATGAAGGAGATCGTCGGCCGGTTCGCCACCGCGGCCACCCTGCCGCTGGTGCTGGACTCGACCGAACCGCCGGTCATCCAGGCCGGCCTGGAGCTGCTCGGTGGCCGCGCCGTGGTCAACTCGGTCAACTACGAGGACGGCGACGGACCGGACTCCCGCATCGCCAAGATGATGCCGCTGGTCAGCGAGCACGGCGCCGCGGTCATCGCCCTCACCATCGACGAGCAGGGCCAGGCCCGCACCGCCGACTGGAAGTTGTCCGTGGCCACCCGGCTGATCGAGGACCTGACCGGCAACTGGGGCATGCGGCGGTCCGACATCATCGTGGACACGCTGACTTTCCCCATCGCTACCGGCCAGGAGGAGACCCGGCGGGACGCGATCGAGACCATCGAGGCCATCGCCGAGCTCAAGCGGCGCTTCCCCGAGGTACAGACCACGCTGGGCGTCTCCAACGTCTCCTTCGGCCTCAAGCCGGCCGCCCGGGCCGTGCTGAACTCGGTCTTCCTGGCCGAGTGCGTCCAGGCCGGGCTGGACTCGGCCATCGTGCACGCCTCCCGGATCATGCCGGTCAACCGGATCCCGGACGAGCAGCGCCAGGTCGCCCTGGACCTGGTCTACGACCGGCGCCGCGAGGGCTACGACCCGCTGAGCCGGTTCCTCGATTTGTTCGAGGGCGTGGACATGGCGGCGGTCAAGGAGAGCCGCGCGGCCGAGCTGGCCCGGCTGCCGCTGTGGGAGCGGCTCAAGCGGCGCATCGTCGACGGCGAGCGCAACGGGCTGGAAGCCGACCTGGATGAGGGCCTGACCCAGCGGCCCGCGCTGGAGATCGTCAACGCCGTGCTGCTGGACGGCATGAAGACGGTCGGCGAGCTGTTCGGGTCGGGCCAGATGCAGCTGCCGTTCGTGCTGGCCTCGGCCGAGGTCATGAAAGGCGCGGTCGGCTACCTCGAACCGCACATGGAGCAGACCGGCGAAGACGGCAAGGGCCGGATCGTGCTGGCCACGGTCAAGGGCGACGTGCACGACATCGGCAAGAACCTGGTCGACATCATCTTGTCCAACAACGGCTACGACGTGGTCAACATCGGCATCAAGCAGCCGATCTCGGCCATCATCACCGCGGCCGACGAGCACAACGCCGACGCCATCGGCATGTCCGGCCTGCTGGTCAAGTCGACCGTGGTGATGCGGGACAATCTGGCCGAGCTGAACTCGCGCGGCATGTCGGGCCGGTGGCCGGTGCTGCTCGGCGGGGCCGCGCTCACCCGCGCCTACGTCGAGCAGGACCTGGCCGCGCTGTTCGACGGCGAGGTGCGCTACGCCCGCGACGCCTTCGAAGGCCTGCGGCTGATGGACGCGGTGATGGCGGTCAAGCGCGGCGACGAAGGCGCGCAGCTGCCTGAGCGGCGGACCCGGCAGGTGCGCCGGCCGCTGCGGTCGCTGCCGGACTCCGAGGCCACCGACACCGCGTCGGTCCGGTCCGACGTGGCCGAGCTCAAGGAGCTGCCCGAGCCACCGTTCTGGGGCACCCGGGCCGTCACCGGCATCTCGCTGGCCGAGTACGTGCCCTACCTGGACGAGCGGGCCACGTTCATGGGCCAGTGGGGGCTGAAGCCGTCCCGCGGCGCCGACGGGGTCAGCTACGAGGAACTGGTCGAAGAGCACGGGCGGCCGCGGCTGCGGATGTGGCTGGAGCGGGCCCGGACCGAGGGACTGCTGGAGCCCGCGGTGGCCTACGGCTACTTCCCCTGCGTCAGCGAGGGCAACGACCTGGTCATCCTGGACGAGGACGGCAAGGAACGGGAGCGGTTCACGTTCCCGCGGCAGCGGCGCGACCGCCGGCTGTGCCTGGCCGACTTCTTCGCCTCCCGCGAGTCCGGCCGGACCGACGTGGTCGCCTTGCAGCTCGCCACGATGGGAAGCCGGGTCAGCGAGGCCACCGGCGAGCTGTTCGCCAAGAACTCCTACCGGGACTACCTGGAGCTGCACGGCCTGTCCGTACAGCTGACCGAGGCCCTGGCCGAGTACTGGCACACCAGGGTCCGGCGCGAGCTCGGCATCGGGGACCAGGACTCGGGCAACATCGAGGACTTCTTCCGGCTCGGCTTCCGCGGCGCGCGGTATTCGTTCGGCTATCCGGCCTGCCCCGACCTGGCCGACCGGGCCAAGGTGGCGCGGCTGCTGCGGCCGGAGGAGATCGGGGTCGAGCTCACCGAAGAGATGCAGCTTGTTCCCGAGCAGTCCACCGACGCGCTCGTGGTCCATCACCCCGAGGCGAAATACTTCAGCACGTGACGGACCCTGCAACCCAGGCTGTGGACGGTGAGCCCCTGCGGGCGGTGCTGTTCGACATGGACGGCCTGCTCATCGACTCCGAGCCGCTCTGGTTCGAAGTCGAGACCGAGGTGATGACCCGGCTTGGCGGCATCTGGACCCCGGCCGACCAGGAGGCTCTGCTCGGCAGCTCGCTGGACCGGTCCGTGCGCTACTTCATGGACCGGGCCCAGGTAAGCGCCGATCCGGCCGAGGTCGGCGAGTGGATGATCGGCGGCATCGTGGCCAAGGTGCTCGACCGCGGGGTCACGATCATGCCCGGCGCCGCGGCCCTGATCGCCGACGTGGCGGCGTCCGGGCTGCCGTACGCACTGGTCACGTCCTCCCGGCGCCGGTTCGTGGACGCGGTGCTGGCCCGGACCGGCCTCCGGTTCCCGGTCATGGTGACCGGCAGCGACGTCAGCCGGGGCAAACCGGACCCCGAGCCGTACCTGCTCGCGACCAGCCGCCTGGGCGTGCTCCCGGGCCAGAGCGTGGTGCTGGAGGACTCGATCACCGGTGTGACCGCGGCCGAGGCCGCCGGCTGCTTCGTGGTCGCGGTGCCCACCCTGGGCGGGATCGAGCCGCGCCCCGGCCGCCTGGTCCGGCCGTCGCTGCGCGGCGCCGACGTGGCCTGGCTCCGGGCCGCATGGGCCGAAGGGCACCCGCCTGGGCGGTTCATCCGGTCTCCAGGCTGTGTAACGATGGGGGAGGGGCAGTAGGGGCACCCCGGAAGCTTTCGACGTCAAGGCGGGCAGATGTCGACTTACAACTCGATCGCATGGCTACCGCTCTGCGCCGGGCTGACCGGCCTCGGGCTGGTGGCCAGCTGGTTCGCGTGGCGCAGGCGAGGACTCGGTTCCGGGCTGCGCGGGGTGGCGTGGTCGCTGCTGCCGCTGGCCGCGTACCTGACCGGCTCCATCCAGATGTTCTGGAAGATCGGCACCGCGATCGGCGACTTCTCCGCGCACCTGGTGCTGTCACCCAAGGTATGGTCCGGCGTCGGTGTGGCCGCGCTGGCCGTGGTGCTCTTCTTCATCTCCGCGCCGCTCAAGCGCCGCCGTAAGCAGGCCAGGAAGGCCGCCGCCGCCGGCGAATCCGGCGCGGCCACCGAGTCCGGCAGCCCGCGCCCGGCCGTCCCCGAGCAGGCCGGCGCCAACGGCAACGCCAATGGCAACGGCACCCGTCGCCAGGAGCTCGAGCCCAGCCGCTCCCGCCCGGCCAAGACGGCCAAGTCCAAGGGCGAACCGGCCGATGACGACATGCGTGAGGTGGAGGAGATCCTCCGCCGTCGCGGCATCAACTGAGGAGATCTTCCGCCCCTGGCCGTCGGCTGCGGAGGACTTTGCGTTGGGGTGCGCCGGTGTGCCCGATACGCGTGACCATGATCACTTCAATAGTTTCGGCGTGACAGCCTGGTCCTGATTCCGTCACGATTAAGGCACGAGAGGGCCCGGGGACTGGCGTTTTCCCGGCAATTCGCGGAATCTCGTTCTAGCGCAAGGCCGCCTGGGGCTAGCTGCCGTTCCGACGGGCGGCTGGCCGTTCCGCTGCGGCCCGGGGATCAGGAGAAACGCTCGTTATGGCCGTGCCCGTCGATGTCCCGCAAGGATCCGGAGGACCTGTTCCCGATCCCGGCGTACCCGCCCCGGGCGGAACAGCGATCGAAGGCCGGTCACCAGGCCGCATCGCCTGGGTGCGGTTCAGGCATGACAAGGTTGCCATGGCGGGCGGCATTATCGTTGTGCTGCTCGTGCTCGTGGCCATTGTCGGCCCGTTTCTGGTGCAGAACCCGAACACTTACCATTCCAACCTGATCAATCCCACCTTCAGCCGGCCGTATGGTCCGCTCGGCGGCATCAGCCTGGCTCATCCTCTCGGTGTTGAGCCTGTCACCGGCCGTGACATGCTGGCCCGGGTGGTCAACGGGGCCCGGTACTCGCTGCTCATCGGCATCCTCGCCACCGCCCTGGCCGTGGTCCTCGGGGTCTTTTTCGGCATCATCGCCGGGTATTTCGGCGGCTGGGTGGACGCTTTCATCGCCCGGTCCATGGACGTCTTCCTGGCTTTCCCGCTGCTGGTTTTCGCCATCGCCCTGGTGGGCGTGATCCCGAATACCGCGTTCGGCCTTTCCGGCGACGAGCTCCGGGTGGTTCTGCTTATTTTCGTGATCGGATTTTTCGCCTGGCCCTATATGGGCCGGATCGTGCGCGGGCAGATCCTGTCCCTGCGTGAGCGCGAATTCGTCGATGCGGCGCGCAGCATGGGCGCGCGCTCGCCGTACATTCTGTTCCGCGAGCTGCTGCCCAACCTGGTCGCGCCCATCCTGGTCTACGCGACGCTGCTGATCCCGACCAACATCTTGTTCGAGGCGTCCCTGGACTACCTGGGCGTCGGCCTGATCCCGCCCACCCCGAGCTGGGGTGGCATGCTGTCCGACGCCGTATCGAATGGCTTTTACTCGATCGACCCGATGTTCATGATCATTCCTGGCCTGGCGATCTTCATCACCGTCATGGCCTTCAACCTGTTCGGCGACGGCTGCCGAGATGCCCTGGATCCGAGAAGCAACCGGTAGCCGGCGTTCCAGCATGTCCACCAGTAACCAATACGGAGGCGGCTCGGCAGTGAAGAGACCAGCAAAATTTGGGCTCGCCGCAGTGAGCGCCGCGATGGCGTTCGCGATCGCGGCCTGTGGCGGCAGTAGCGGCGGCGGTTCGGGGTCGGGGGGCGGCTCGTCCTCCAGCGTCGCCTACAACACCGGAATCACCAAGGCGGTGAACCCGTCCAGCCAGAAGGGCGGGACCATCACCTACGCGGAGAGCAGCGTCCCTGACTCCTTCGACCCCGGCAACACGTACTACGCCTGGGTGCTGAACTTCAACCGGCTGTACGCCACGCCGCTGGTCACCTACAAGTCGTGCCCCGGCACCTGTGGCGACCAGATCGTCCCCGGCCTGGCCACCGGCCTCGGCCAGGTCAGCGACAACGGCCTGACCTGGACCTACCACCTGAAGCAGGGTGTCACCTACCAGGACGGCACGCCGGTCACCTCGGCCGACGTCAAGTACGCGGTCGAACGGACGTTCGACCGGTCGGTGCTGCCCAACGGGCCCAGCTACTACTCGGTCCTGCTCAAGGGCGGCACCAGCTACCCCGGGCCGTACAAGGACAAGTCCGCGGGGGGCCTGAGCTCGATCGTCACCCCGGACAAGTCCACGATCGTGTTCCACCTGGCCCAGCCGTACCCGGACTTCAACTACGTGGTGGCGTTCTCGAACACCGCGCCGGTGCCGCAGGCCAAGGACACCGGGTCCAACTACCAGCTGCACGTCCAGTCCACCGGCCCGTACATGTTCCAGAGCTACTCGCTGAACAAGCAGGCCACGCTGGTGCGTAACCCCAAGTGGAACCCGTCCTGGGACACTCAGGCCAAGCAGCTGCCCAACAAGATCGTCATCGACCTGAACGTCAACGCCAACGACCTCGACAACCGGCTGCTGGCCGGGGACATCCAGGTCGACGCCCAGGGCACTGGCGTACAGGCGGCGGCCCGGGCCAAGATCCTGTCCAGCAACTCGCTCAAGCAGCAGGCCGACGACCCGCTGGCCGGGTTCCTGTGGTTCGTCTACATCAGCACTAAGGTGGCCCCGCTGAACAACCTCAACTGCCGCGAGGCGGTCGAGTACGCGGCCAACAAGACCGATCTGCAGACCGCTTACGGCGGCCCGGTGGCTGGTGGCGCCATCGCCAGCACCACCTTGATCCCCGACCAGGTCGGCTACAAGAAGTTCGACCTGTACAACGCCACCACCCAGCCGTCCGGTGACCTGACCAAGGCCAAGGCCGCGCTCCAGGCCTGCGGTCAGCCGAGCGGCTTCACCACCGGCATGGCGTACCGCAGCGACCGGCCCAAGGAGGTCCAGGCGGCGCAGGCCCTGCAGTCGGCGCTGGGCCGGGTGGGCATCAAGCTGCAGCTGCACGGGTACCCGTCCGGCAGCTACTACAGCGACTTCGCCGGCGTGCCCAAGTACGTCCACTCGCACGACCTGGGCCTGGACATCGGCGGCTGGGCCGCTGACTGGCCGAACGGTAACGGCATGCTGGATGAGCTCGTCAACGGCAACACGATTGTCTCGGCGGGTAACACCAACATCTCCGAGCTCAACGACCCGGTGATCAACAACCTGTTCACCCAGTCCAACACGGCCAGCGGCAGTGCCCGGGATGCGATCTGGGGCAAGGTTGACATGCAGGTCATGAAGGACGCGGCCATCCTGCCCGAGGTCTACGCCAAGTCGCTGCTCTACCGCAGCCCGGACCTGACCAACGTCTACGTCCAGCCGCAGTGGGGCATGTACAACTACGCCGTGCTCGGCACGACCAGCAAGTCGTAGCACGGACGCAGCGACATGAAGTCATGGGTGCCCGGCCGCTATCCGGCCGGGCACCCATGCCGCTGCCATCGACTGGGTGAGGCTCAGTGATCGCTTTCATCATCCGGCGGCTGTTCACCACGATCTTCCTGCTCCTGGTGGTCAGCCTGATTACCTTCGCCATCTTCTTTCTCATCCCGCGGCTGGCCGGCCAGAACGCCTACGAGCTGGCCACGCAGTACGTGGGCCGCAACCCGACCCGGGCCGCCATCCTCCAGATCGAGCAGAAGCTGGGCCTGAACGCGCCGCTCTATCTGCAGTACGGCCGGTTCGTCAAGGCCATCGTGGTCGGCACCCACTACAACTCCGGGACGAACGTCACCTACTGCCCACCGCCGTGCTTCGGTTACTCGTTCCGCAGCCAGCAGCCGGTCTGGCCGCAGATGACCAGCGCGCTGCCGGTCACGCTCTCGCTGGCCATCGGTGCCTCGGTGCTGTGGCTGGTGGGCGGGGTCACCATCGGCGTCATCTCGGCCCTGCGCCGGGGCACCTTCTTCGACCGGTTCTCGATGGCGGTCGCGCTGGCCGGCGTCTCGCTGCCGATCTTCTTCACCGGTCTGATCGCCCTGGAGCTGTTCAGCTACAAGTGGCCGCTGTTCCCGAACGTGCAGTACGTCCCCTTCCTGACCAACCCGCTGGAGTGGGCCCGGAACCTGGTGCTGCCCTGGATCACGCTGGCCTTCCTCTACGCGGCGCTGTACGCCCGGCTGACCCGGTCGACCATGCTGGAGACCATGTCGGAGGACTACATCCGCACCGCGCGAGCCAAGGGCCTGCCCGAGCGCACGGTGGTGGTCAAGCACGGCCTGCGCTCTGCGCTGACCCCGATCACCACGATCTTTGGCATCGACCTAGGCCTGCTGATCGGCGGCGCGATCATCACCGAGGTCACCTTCTCCCTGCACGGCCTGGGCTTGTTCACCTACCAGGCCATCCAGAACCAGGACTTCCCTGAGATCATGGGAGTGGTCCTGCTGTCCTCGTTCTTCATCGTCATCGCCAACCTGGTGGTAGATATCCTTTACGCCGTCATCGACCCACGGGTGCGTTACTGATGCCCGATCGCGAACTGCTGGAGATCCGGGATCTGCGGGTCCACTTCCCGACCGACGACGGTCTGGTCAAGGCGGTCGACGGGGTCTCCTACAGCCTGGACAAGGGCCGGACCCTCGGCATCGTCGGGGAGTCCGGCTCGGGCAAGACCGTGTCCAGCCTGACCATCATGGGTCTGCAGGGTAAGAACGCGCAGATCAGCGGCGAGATCTGGCTGAGCGGCCGGCAGCTGGTCGGCATCGACCCGGACGAGGTGCGCAAGCTGCGCGGCAGCCAGGTGTCCATGATCTTCCAGGATCCGCTGTCCGCGCTGCACCCGTACTACACGGTGGGCCACCAGATCATCGAGGCCTACCGGGTGCACAACGACGTGTCGCGCGCCGTGGCCCGCAAGCGCGCCGTCGACCTGCTGGGCCGGGTCGGCATCCCGCAGCCGGGCTCCCGGGTCGACGATTACCCGCACCAGTTCTCGGGCGGCATGCGCCAGCGGGCCATGATCGCGATGGCCCTGTCCTGCAACCCCGAGCTGCTCATCGCGGACGAGCCCACCACGGCCCTGGACGTCACCGTGCAGGCCCAGATCCTGGATCTGATCCTGGACCTGCAGCAGGAGTTCGACTCGGCGGTCATCATCATCACCCACGACCTGGGGGTGGTGGCCGAGCTGGCCGACGACATCATGGTCATGTACGCGGGCAAGGCGGTGGAGTACGGCAGCGCCGAGGACGTGTTCGAACGGCCTGCCCACCCCTACGCCTGGGGTCTGCTGGCCTCGATGCCCCGCATCGACCTGGAGCGCACCGAGCGGCTGCTGCCGATCCCAGGGACGCCGCCCAGCCTGATCCGGGTACCCGAGGGCTGCGCGTTCCACCCCCGCTGCGCCTACGCCCACGAGACGGGCGGCCGGGCCGAGACCGAGGTACCGGAGCTGCGCGAGATCGAGCCGGGCCATCAGGTGGCCTGCCACCTGACGACCAGCCAGCGGCAGGCGGCCTGGGAACGCATCCAGCAGGCTAAGTCCGAGGTGACGGCGTGAGGGCCGCGAGGTTGAGGGAGCTGGCCGGATGAGCGCACCGCCACAGGCCGGGGCCACGGGCCCCTCCGGCGCGGGCGGCGGCACCACCGCCACCACCGGGGACCTGCTCCGGGTGACCGGCCTGACCCGGCACTTCCCGGTCACCCGGGGTGTCGTCTTCCGCCGCAAGATCGGCGCCGTTCAGGCCGTGGACGGTATCGACTTCGTTGTGCCCCAGGGCCAGACCCTCGGCCTGGTCGGCGAGTCCGGCTGCGGCAAGACCACGACCGGGCGGCTGCTCACCCGGCTGGACGAGCCCACCGGGGGGAAGATCGAGTTCGACGGCACGGACATCTCGCACCTAAGCGTCGGCGCGATGCGCCCGCTCCGGCGTGAGATCCAGATGATCTTCCAGGACCCCTACTCCTCGCTCAACCCGCGGCACACGGTGGGGTCGATCGTCGGAGCGCCGCTGCGCCTGCAGCACGTGACCACCGACCGGTCCATCAAGGAAGAGGTCCAGGAGCTGCTGAGCCTGGTCGGCCTGAGCCCGGAGCACTACAACCGGTACCCGCACGAGTTCTCGGGCGGGCAGCGGCAGCGCATCGGCATCGCCCGCACCCTGGCCTTGCGGCCCAAGCTGATCGTGGCCGACGAGCCGGTCTCCGCACTCGACGTCTCCATCCAGGCCCAGGTCATCAACCTGATGGAGGACCTGCAGAACGAGCTGGGCCTCACCTACGTGGTGATCGCGCACGACCTGTCCGTGGTCCGGCACATCAGCGACCAGGTGGCCGTGATGTACCTGGGCAAGCTGGTCGAGGTGGCTGACCGGGACGACCTCTACGCCCGCCCCCGCCACCCGTACACGGTGGCGCTGCTGTCTGCGGTGCCGGTGCCCAAGCCGACCCGGGCCCAGGACCGTAACCAGCGCCAGCGTCGGCAGCGGATCCGGCTGACCGGCGACGTGCCCAGCCCGCTGAACCCGCCCACGGCCTGCCGTTTCCACACCCGGTGCTGGAAGGCGCAGGAGATCTGCGCCACCGAGGAACCGCCGCTGGCCGAGCTGACCCCGGGGCACCAGGTGGCCTGTCACTTCCCGGAGGAAGCTCCGGACCGTGCGGCCGTGGCCAGCGCGCCCGCGGCCAGCTAGCCCAGGTCGTCCACCGGCCCGTCGTCCCCGGCTGAGTCCTGATCAGCCGGGACGGCGGGCAGCGGCGGCGGGGTGCCGCCGAACTCGGGGCAGAGCGCCTTGTGCGCACACCAGTCGCACAGCCGGCCCGGCCGTGGCCGCCAGTCGCCCTCGGTCCGGGCCCGCTCGATGGCCGCCCACAGCGCCTTGACCTTGCGCTCGGTGGCCAGCAGGTCGGCCTCGTCCGGCGCGTACCTGACGACCTGGCCGTCGCCCAGGTACATCAGCTGCAGCAGGCGGGGGATCGTGCCGCGCGCTCGCCACAGCACCAGCGCGTAGAACTTCATCTGGAACAGGGCCCGCGCCTCGAAGTCCGGTGGCGGGGCCTTGCCGGTCTTGTAGTCCACCACCCGGATCTGGCCGGCCGGGGCCACGTCGAGCCGGTCGATGTAGCCGCGCAGCCGTAGCCCGGACTCCAGCAGCGCCTCGACGTACAGCTCCCGGTCGGCGGGCTCCAGGCGGCGCGGGTCCTCCAGCCGGAAGTAGCTGTCCACGGCGGCGTCCGCCTCGCGCAGCCAGGCCACCAGCTCGTCCGGGCCGGAGAACAGCGTGGCCAGCTCGGGCTCGGCCGCCGACAGCCGGTCCCACTCCGGCTGGACCAGGGCGTGGGCCACCTCCGGCGTCCGCTCGGCCGCAGGCTGGTCGAACAGCCGCTCCAGCACCGCGTGCACCAGCGTGCCGCGGGCGGCGGCTGGGCTGGGCGGCTCGGGCAGCTTGTCGATGACCCGGAACCGGTACAGCAGCGGGCAGGTCATGAAGTCCCCCGCCCGCGAGGGAGACAGTGCTGGTCCACGCGGGGCTGGTCCAGGCGGCCGGTCGGCTTCCCCTGCTGGAGCGGCGGCCGGGCTGGGCCCGGCAACCTTGAGCGCGGCTAGTTCTTCCACGACCCCGAGCGTAGGGGAGAGGGCCGACAGTATGGCCGATTTCGTCGCGGTGGCGGCCAGATCCGCGCCCGTGGTTTGTCTAGGCACGTAGCATCGGTCATGTGGCAGGCATGACTCCCGGTGATCAGCCCGGCGACCAGGAGCAGCGGCTCCCGAGGGTCTCCGCCTCCGGCATCGTCGTGGCGCGCCCCTTTGGCATTCCGGTGCAGATCTCGCCGTACTGGTTCCTGATCGCGGGCGTGTTCATCGTGCTGTACGCCAACGACCTGGCCGGCACGCTGAGCGGCGGTACCCGGTACGTGGTGGCCGCGGTGTTCGTGGTCCTGCTGTACGTGTCGGTGCTGGTCCACGAGCTGAGCCACTCGCTGGTGGCCCGCGGCTACGGGCTGCCGGTGCGCCGGATCCTGCTCTACCCGCTGGGTGGGGTGTCCGAGATCGAGGTGGAGCCGCAGACCCCGGGCCGGGAGTTCACCGTGTCCGCGGCCGGGCCGTTCCTGTCCTTCGTGCTGGCCGCGATCGCCCTCGGCCTGGAGCACGTGGTCCCGCCGGGCAGCATCGGCTGGGTCATCGTCCGCCAGATGTGCTGGGCCAACCTCATTGTCGGCCTGTTCAACCTGCTGCCCGGACTGCCGCTGGACGGCGGCCGGATGCTGCGCGCCGTGGTGTGGAAGCTCAGCCGCCGGCCTGCCGTGGGCACCCTCACCGCCGCCTGGGCGGGCCGGGTGATCGCGGTCGCGCTCATCGCGCTTCCGGTCAGCTGGACTCTGGCCCACGGTGAGAAATTCGACCTGACCAGCGTGATCTGGCTGGTGGCGATCGCCGCGTTCATGTGGATGGGCGCCAGCCAGTCGATCAAGGCCACCCGGGTGCGCGAACGGCTGCCCGGCATCTCGGCTCGCGGGCTGGCCCGCAAGGCCATCCCCATCCCGGCCGACCTGCCGCTGTCCGAGGCGGTCCGCCGGGCCGAGGAGGCCAACGCCCGGGGCCTGGTCGTGGTGGACCACCAGAACGCCCCGATCGCCATCGTCAGCGAGTCCGCCGTGACGGCCACGCCGCCGCAGCGCCGGCCCTGGATCGAGGCCGGCACGCTGGCCCGCAAGCTGGACCCGAGCCTCGTGCTGCCGGCCGACCTGTCCGGTATGGCGCTGATCGACGCGGTTCGCAAGGCCCCGGCCAGTGAGTACCTCGTGGTGGAGCCGACCGGCCAGGTCTACGGGGTGCTGGCCGCCAGTGATCTGGACGGCGCGTTCGCCGGCGTCTGAGGTGCTGGTTTGCGGCCGATAGCCTGACGGGCATGATTTCCACGCCTCGCGGCCCGTTCGAAGCAGGCGACCAGGTCCAGCTGACCGACCCCAAGGGCCGCCACCACCAGGTGGTGCTGACCCCGGGTAAGTCGTTCTTCACCCACCGCGGGTCGATCAGCCACGATGAGCTGATCGGCCTCGAGGACGGCAGCGTGGTGACCTCCTCTGGCGGCACGCAGTATGTGGCGCTGCGGCCGCTGCTGGCCGACTTCACGCTGGCCATGAAGCGCGGGGCCGCGGTCGTCTACCCCAAGGACGCGGCCCAGATCGTGGCCATGGCCGACATCTTCCCCGGGGCCCGGGTGGTCGAGGCCGGGGCCGGGTCGGGCGCGCTGACCTGCTGGCTGCTGCGGGCGGTGGGGGAGTCCGGGACCGTGACCTCCTACGAGCGCCGGCCGGACTTCGCCGCCATCGCCCAGCGCAACGTGGAGACGTTCTACGGCGGGCCGCCCGCGAACTGGCGGCTGGTGCCAGGCGACTTCGGTGGCAAGGACGAGCTCGCCCCCGACGAGCCCGCCCTTGACCAGCCAGTCCCCGGCGAATCGGTCCAGAACGGGCCAGCCCCGGACGAGCCGGACGGCGCTACGCTTTCGGCGGAACATTTCCCGCAGGTTAATTCTGCCCGTGGCCAGGACGGCCCGGACCGGGTGGATCGGGTCGTGCTGGACATGCTCGCGCCCTGGGACAGCCTGGATGCGGCTACCCGTCTGCTGGTGTCCGGAGGGGTCATCTGCTGCTACGTCGCCACCACCACCCAGCTGTCCCGTGTGGTCGAGGCGCTGCGGGCCCAGGGGCGCTACGACGAGCCTGCTGCCTGGGAAACCATGGTCCGGGGCTGGCATGTGGACGGGCTCGCGGTCCGGCCAGAACAGCGGATGATCGGGCACACCGGTTTCCTCGTCACCGCCCGGCGGCTGGCCGACGGAGTGACCCCGCCGCCCCGGCGCCGGCGCCCGTCCAAAGGGGCTCACCCGGAGACCCAAGAGGCCAGTTAACACTAACGAAATGTGTCTAAACCGTAACGATAAGCCGCGTCGGTTGCTTCAGCCTGCCTGAGACGGGCATTAATCCACTAGCAAATGTGCTTGGCGTAACGCGGGCCATCAGGTTACGAATGGCTCTCAGGTAGGTAGGGTCTAGGTAGTTCAGCCAGCGGAAGGAGGTGAGGGCCGTGACGAACAAGGATGACAGCTCACGCGCCTCACGGCACGACGATGAGGTCCAGGGCCTTACCGCGCAGATCTCCTTCCTGGACGAGGAGATCGCCGCATTGCGTCGCAGGCTCGCGGATTCCCCGCGCCAGGCGCGGCTTCTCGAGGAGAGGCTGCGCGAGACCGAGGCCAGCCTGGCTGCCGTGACCGCTCAGAATGAGCGGCTCACCGGCACGCTGCGCGAAGCCCGGGACCAGATCGTCGCCCTCAAGGAAGAGGTCGACCGGCTGGCGCAGCCGCCGTCCGGGTTCGGCATCTTCCTCAGCGCTACCGGCGACAACACGGCCGACGTGTTCACCGGTGGCCGGAAGATGCGCGTCCACGTGAGCCCCGCGGTGGAGCTCGACGAGCTCCGTCCCGGCCAGGAAGTCGTGCTCAACGAAGCGCTCAACGTGGTTGTCGCCGAGGGTTACGAGACCGCTGGCGAGATCGTGATGCTCAAGGAAGTGCTCGAAGACGGCGAGCGCGCCCTGGTCATCTCCCACTCCGATGAAGAGCGGGTGGTCCGGCTGGCCGACCCGCTGCGCGACTCCGTGCTGCGCAGCGGCGACTCGCTGCTGCTCGAGCCACGCTCCGGCTACGTCTTTGAGCGGATCCCCAAGGCCGAGGTCGAGGAGCTCATCCTCGAAGAGGTCCCCGATATCGTCTACTCCGACATCGGTGGCCTGTCCGGTCAGATCGAGCAGATCCGGGACGCCATCGAGCTGCCGTACCTGCATGCGGACCTGTTCCGCGAGCACCAGCTGCGGCCGCCCAAGGGTGTGCTGCTCTACGGCCCGCCCGGCTGCGGTAAGACGCTGATCGCCAAGGCGGTGGCGAACTCGCTGGCCAAGCAGGTCGCGCAGAAGACCGCGGCCGACGGCGCGAACGGCCCCGGCAACGCGGGCCGCAGCTTCTTCCTCAACATCAAGGGCCCGGAGCTGCTGAACAAGTACGTCGGTGAGACCGAGCGGCACATCCGGCTCGTGTTCCAGCGGGCCCGGGAGAAGGCCAGCGAGGGCATGCCGGTGATCGTGTTCTTCGACGAGATGGACTCGATCTTCCGCACCCGCGGGTCCGGTGTCTCCTCCGACGTGGAAAACACGATCGTCCCGCAGTTGCTGTCG
Organism: uncultured Actinomycetes bacterium; assembly: GCA_963833835.1. Taxonomy (GTDB): domain Bacteria; phylum Actinomycetota; class Actinomycetes; order Streptosporangiales; family Streptosporangiaceae; genus Bog-532. The sequence goes on along the minus strand of CAWHZI010000013.1, from coordinate 56,651 downwards.
GAGATCGACGGCGTTGAGGGCCTGCAGAACGTGATCGTGATCGGCGCGTCCAACCGCGAGGACATGATCGACCCCGCGATCCTGCGGCCCGGCCGGCTGGACGTCAAGATCAAGATCGAGCGTCCGGACGCCGAGGCGGCCAAGGACATCTTCTCCAAGTACATCCTGTCCGAGCTGCCGCTGCACCCGGACGACCTGAACGAGCACGGCAGCTCGCGCGGGGGCACGGTCGACGCGATGATCCAGCGGGTCGTCGAGCGGATGTACACCGAGTCCGAGGAGAACCGCTTCCTCGAGGTGACCTACGCCAACGGCGACAAGGAGGTCCTGTACTTCAAGGACTTCAACTCCGGCGCCATGATCCAGAACATCGTCGACCGGGCCAAGAAGATGGCCATCAAGGAGTTCCTCGACACGGGCCAGAAGGGCCTGCGCGTGGCGCACCTGCTGTCGGCCTGCGTGGACGAGTTCAGTGAGAACGAGGACCTGCCCAACACCACCAACCCGGACGACTGGGCCCGTATCTCCGGTAAGAAGGGCGAGCGCATCGTCTACATCCGGACCCTGGTGTCCGGCAAGCAAGGCTCGGAGGCCGGCCGATCCATCGACACAGTGGCCAACACGGGCCAGTACCTGTGATCAGTCATCGTGTACTGGGCCGTCTTGCATCTCCGGCGTAGCTGTGGCCCGGCGGGCATAGGCTGGCAAACATGAGCGTGCTGCGGGTAATGGGCACCGAGACCGAATACGGTATCTCGGTGCCCGGCCAGCCAGGGGCCAACGCGATGGTGACCTCGTCCCAGATCGTCAACGCCTACCAGGCCGCGACGGCGGCGCGGGCTCGCCGGGCCCGGTGGGACTTCGAGGAGGAGAACCCCCTCCGGGACGCGCGCGGCTTCGACCTGGCCCGGGAGAACGCGGACACGACCCAGCTGACCGATGAGGATCTGGGCCTGGCCAACGTCATCTTGACCAACGGGGCCCGGCTGTACGTGGACCACGCCCACCCGGAGTACTCCACCCCGGAGTGCACGAACCCGCTGTCCGCGGTGATCTGGGACAAAGCCGGCGAGCGGATCATGGCCGAGGCGGCCGAGCGGGCCGCGACCATCCCGGGCGCCGCGCCCATTCAGCTGTACAAGAACAACACGGACAACAAGGGCGCCTCCTACGGCACCCACGAGAACTACCTGATGCGGCGGGCCACCCCGTTCGCCGACATCGTGCGCCACCTGACCCCGTTCTTCGTGACCCGCCAGGTGATGTGCGGGGCGGGCCGGGTCGGCATCGGTGCGGACGGCCGTGGCACCGGGTTCCAGCTCAGCCAGCGGGCCGACTTCTTCGAGGTCGAAGTGGGCCTGGAGACCACGCTCAAGCGGCCGATCATCAACACCCGGGACGAGCCGCACGCCGACCCGGAGAAGTACCGGCGGCTGCACGTCATCATCGGCGACGCCAACATGAGCGAGGTCGCCACCTACCTCAAGCTCGGCACCACCGCGCTGGTGCTGTCGATGATCGAGGACAAATTCCTGGACCGGGCCATGGACGGCGACCTGTCGCTGGAGGCGTCGGTCGCTGACCTGCGCGCCGTCTCCCACGACCCGTCGCTGAAGCGGCTGGTCACGCTGCGCAGCGGCCGGAAGATGACCGCGGTCCAGCTGCAGATGGAGTACCTGGAGCTGGCCCGCAAGTACACCGAGGACAAGTTCGGCTCCGACATCGACCCGATGACCACCGACGTGCTGGACCGCTGGGAGTCGGTGCTGAACCGGCTGTCCGAGGACCCCATGCAGCTGTCCCGGGAGCTGGACTGGGTGGCCAAGCTCGAGCTGCTGGAGGGCTACCGGACCCGGGACGGGCTGGCCTGGGACGCACCCCGGCTCCAGCTCGTCGACCTGCAGTACTCCGACGTGCGGCAGTCCCGTGGCCTGTACAACCGGCTGGCGGTCAAGGGCCGGATGACCCAGCTGGCCACCGAGGAGCAGATCCGCCGGGCCATCGAGGAGCCGCCCGAGGACACCCGGGCCTACTTCCGCGGCCGGTGCCTGCGCCAGTACGCCGAATCGGTCGCCGCCGCGTCCTGGGACTCGGTGATCTTCGACATCCCGGGCCGGGAGTCGCTGCAGCGCGTGCCGACCATGGAGCCACTGCGCGGCACCAAAAAGCACGTCGGCAACCTGCTGCGGACCGCCCGCACCGCGGCCGACCTGGTTGCCGCGCTGACCGGTGAACAACAGTAGGGCGGCCCAGCAAGGTTGAACACGGCGTTCGCGGGCGAAGATAGCTTTGGGGCAGGGAACACCCCCGATTGACGGAGGTAACCAGGATGGCAGAGAAGGACACAGGCGGTCAGCGCCAGACCGGCCGGCGAACCGAAGAAGCCGAGGACACCGAGGCCGCCTCGACCGAAGAGGTCAAGGAGCGGCACGAAAAGCTCAGCGACGACGTCGACGCGATCCTGGACGAGATCGACGAGGTGCTCGAGGAGAACGCGGAGGAGTTCGTGCGCTCCTACGTCCAGAAGGGCGGCCAGTAGCCCGCCCATTCTGAAATTCGCCGAAGGCTGACGCGATGGCGCGTCAGCCTTCGTGTTTACCGCTGACACGCCAGTAGGGTCGAACCAGTAGGGTCGGTTCAACGACTTTCACATACGGGAAGGATCCGCGTGGGCTCTGACTTCGATGGGTTCAGGCGTCCTGGAGCGTTCACCACCCCCAGGATCTCCTCGTTCTCCGACTTCCTGGCCGGCTACGCCCCGGACCTGCTGCCGGGAGCGATGGCTCGGCGCTCGCCCGCCATCGGCGCCGGGGACGCTCCGTGGGCGTCCCCCCGGCCAGCCGGAAGCGGCGGCGCGCTGACCGATCTGCCCCACGCGACTACGATCGTCACCGCGACCTTCGACGGCGGCGTCGTGATGGCCGGCGACCGGCGCGCGACCGCGGGCAACATGATCGTCAAGCGGGACGTGGAGAAGGTCTACCGCAGCGACGAGTTCTCCGCCATCGCCATCGCCGGCACGGCCAGCGTGGGCCTGGAGTTCATCCGCCTGTTCCAGGTGGAGCTCGAGCACTACGAGAAGATGGAAGGCCGCTCGCTCTCGCTCGAGGGCAAGGCCAACCGGCTCGCCACCATGATCCGGGGCAACATCGCCGCCGCCATGCAGGGCCTGGCCGTGGTCCCGCTGTTCGTCGGTTTCGACGAGGAGAACGCCCTGGGCCGGATCTTCAGCTACGACGTGGCCGGCGGCCCGTACGAGGAGTACCGGTACTTCTCGATCGGCTCCGGCTCGGTGTTCGCCCGCGGCTCGCTGAAGAAGCTCTACCGGGACGGCATGACCGCCCAGCAGGCCGTACGGGTCTGCGTGCAGGCCCTGTACGACGCGGCCGACGACGACTCGGCTACCGGCGGCCCGGACCTGACCCGGCAGATCTTCCCGATCATCGCGGTGCTGGACGCTGACGGCTTCAGCCAGCTGACCGACACCGAGGCGGGCGACCAGGTCCGCGCCGTGGTCGAGGGACGCATGGAGTCGCCCGACGGCCCCAAGGCTCCGGTCGAGTAACCCAGCCCACCGCCTCATCCCGCACCTACGTCCCAGCCGAACTCGCCAGTAAAGGAAGCGCCCGCGGTGTCGATGCCGTTCTACGTGTCGCCTGAACAGGTGATGAAAGACAAGGCGGACTATGCGCGCAAGGGAATCGCGCGTGGCCGTAGCGGGGTCGTCATCCAGTACGCGGGCGGCATCTTGTTCGTCGCCCCGAACCCGTCGCGTGCCCTGCACAAGATCAGTGAGATCTACGACCGGATCGCGTTCGCCGCGGTCGGCCGCTACAACGAGTACGAGAACCTGCGCAAGGCCGGCGTGACCTACGCCGACGTGACCGGCTACCAGTTCGACCGGCGCGACGTGACCGCGCGCGGCATCGCCAACTGGTACGCCCAGCAGCTGGGCACGATCTTCACCGAGAGCAGCAAGCCGTTCGAGGTGGAGATCATCGTGGCCGAGGTGGGCGAGGACGTCGATGCGGACCAGATCTACCGCATCACGTTCGACGGTTCGGTGGCCGACGAGCACGGCTTCGCGGCCATCGGCGGTCAGGCCGACCAGGTGGCCACCGCGCTCAAGGACCGCTACTCGGCTGACATGTCGCTGACCGACGCGCTGTCCGCCGCCCTGACCGCGCTCAGCGCCCCCGCCAGTGCGGCCGGGAATGGGGCGTCAGGTAATGGCACGGGGCAGCCGGAGATGGCGGCCGGGCAGCTCGAGGTGGCCGTGCTGGACCGCACCCGCACGCACCGGACGTTCCGGCGGCTGGCCGGGACCCGGCTGGAGGAGCTGCTCGCCGAGAGCCGCCCAGCCGACTCCGGCGCCAGCTCCACCGGGACCACCGCCAGCGCCGGCCCGGACGCCGACGCGATCGGCCCGACCTCGCCCGACGACGGCAACCCCACCCCGGGCACCTCGACCGACCCCGACTGACCGGCCCCTCGCCGTTCTGGCTCGTCACCGAGCCGGAACGGCGGGCCGTCACAGCCGGTTAAAAATAATCAGTAGTTCGCGGTCCGGGCCTGGCCGGCGGGACCTCAGCCGGTGCGGTGCGGCGCGGCCAGCACCGAGACGGTCCAGGTGAGCGCGGCCAGCGCCACCGCGACCAGCACCGGCAGCCACGGCAGCTGGTGACCGGGCACGGCCGAGGTGGCGCGGATCGCGGCGTTGGCGGGCGACCCGGATGCGGCCACCGCGGCGACGGCCACGGCCGCCGTCGACATCACCGCGTAGCCGCGGTGCTGGATCAGCGGCGGGTTGCACAGCGCCCCGATCGCCGACCCGATGAGCAGGCAGGTCACCCCGGCCGCGACCCCCGCCAGCGCCAGCCCGCCCGGCGTCGGTGCCGACGGCCCGCCCGTCGGCCACCTGGTGATGGCCAGCTCGTAACCGGCCCCCAGCACCCCGAGCAGCACGCCGCCCGCCAGCGCCGCGGTCAGCGTGGCCAGCTGCGCCCGTCGCGGCCCGCCCGCCGTGGCCACACACGCCCGCGCCGCGGCCGGTTCCCCGGTCAGCGCCGACCTGGTTAGCCACCCCACCGCCGGGACCAGCGCCGCGCTGCTCCAGCCCAGCCCATCGGCCAGCGGCATCCCCCCGAACGAGCCCGACACCACCACCGCCGCGTACAACAACACCGGCGGCAGCCACCGATGCGACCGCCCCAGTAGCGCTACCTGATACCGCAGCATCGCCGTCACAATTCACCCCCCACCCGCTCGACGTGCACCCCGCCCACCCCCAGCAACCACCGCAACACCCCATCCGACCGATCCCGGTCAACCTGAACCCGACCCGCCTCAGCCGCCACCACCCCAGGCAGCCCCCGCAGCCCCTCCAGATCCCCGTCAAACCCAGAAAACTCAATAACAACCCCCCGTCCCACCCCCACGCCCCTCGTCACCCCAGCCCGACCCACCACGCCAGCGTCGGCCTCACTCGTCACGCCAGTCTCGAAAGCCACGCCAGCCGCAACAGGCCACTAGACCCACCATCCGTACCAGTCACACGAGACTCGGTGAGCTGGCCGTTGCTCAGAGCCCACTCGACGCTGGCCCGGCCCGCCAGCCGGGCCGGGTCGTGGTCGACGAACAGGACGGTGGCGCCAGCGGCCAGCCGTTCGCCGACGGCGCTGTCCAAGATGGTGCGGGTCGCCGCGTCCAGGCCGGTCCAGGCCTCGTCCAGGACCAGCAGGCTGGGCCCCGCGAGCAAAGCCTGGGCCACTGCGACCTTCTGGCAGGTGCCCTTGGACAGCTCGCGGAGCGGCAGGCCCGCGTACGGGTTCAGGCCGAGCCGCTCGATCGACGCCTCCACCGCTTGGTCCAGCGCGGCGTAGCGCAGCCCCTGCACGCGGCCCAGGTGGGTCAGGTAGCCGTGCGTGCTGAACGGCAGCGCGGGCGGGAACCGTTCCGGCACGTAGCCCGCCCGGCCCGGCCGCGGCCGCGCCGTGATCCGGCCCCGGGTCGGGGCCGACGCCCCGCACACCAGCCGCAACAGCGTCGACTTGCCGCATCCGCCCGGTAACGCTTGCTGACGTCCCGCAACTCCACGCGGCCAGCCTGAACCGGCCGCGCGCCGCTAGAGCGGGATGTTGCGGTGAGCTCCCCGGGCCTGCGGGGCCTCGGCGATGGCGCGGGCGATCATCTGCCGGGTCTGCGCCGGGTCGATGACCTCGTCCACCACGCCGAGGTCGATGGCTCGCTGCAGGCCGCCAACGGTCCGCTCGTGCTCGGCGGCCAGCTCGGCCTCGGCCTCGGACAGCTGGTCCGGCTCGGTCGCGGCCAGCGTGCGCCGGTGCAGGATCCGGACCGCGGCCACGGCGCCCATCACCGCCACCTGCGCGTCCGGGTAGGCGTAGACCTTGGTCGCGCCCAGGGACCGGGAGTTCATCGCGATGTAGGCGCCGCCGTAGGACTTGCGGGTGACCAGCGTGACCCGGGGCACCACGCACTCGGCGAACGCGTGCAGCAGCTTGGCGCCACGACGGACCACACCGTCCCACTCCTGCCCGACGCCGGGCAGGTAGCCGGGGGTGTCGACCAGCACCACGAGCGGGATCCCGAACGCGTCACACATCCGCACGAACCGGGATGCCTTCTCGGCCGAGATCGAGTCGAGGCAGCCACCCAGCCGCAGCGGGTTGTTGGCCACCACGCCGACCGTCCCGCCGCCCAGCCGTCCGAGCGTCGTGACCATGTTCGGCGCCCACTTGGGGAACAGCTCGACCCCGGGCTCGTCCAGCAGCTGATTGATGATCGGGTGCACGTCGTAGGCGCGGCGCGCGGATTCTGGCATCAGGCCGGCGAAGTCCGCCCCCGTCACCTCGGCCGAGACCTTGCCGTGGTCGCCGAGCAGGCTGGCCAGCCGGCGAGCCTGCTCGATGGCGTCGGCGTCGGTCTCGGTCACGATCGCGGTCACCCCGGACCGGCGGGAGTGCGGCTCGGGGCCGCCGAGGCGGGCCATGTCCACGTCCTCACCGGTCACGCTGCGGACCACGTCCGGGCCGGTGACAAAGATCCGGCCGTGCCCGGACAAGATCGTGATGTCGGTCAGGGCCGGCCCGTAGGCCGCGCCGCCCGCCGCCGGGCCGAGCACCACGGAGATCTGCGGCACTGCCCCCGAGGCCCGGGTCATGGCCGCGAACACCAATCCGACCGCGTGCAGGCTGGCCACTCCCTCGGCCAGCCGCGCGCCGCCGGAGTGCCACAGCCCGATCACCGGAACACCGCGGGTCACAGCCTCGTCGTAGGCGGCCACGATGGCCGCGCAGCCGGCCTCGCCCATCGCGCCACCCTGGGTCCGCGGGTCGGAGGCGAACGCCACCGCACCGGTCCCGTGGATAAGGCCGGTGCCGGCGATGGCCCCGCTCCCGTCGTCCGGCGTGATCAGGTCCACCGTGCCCGGGTCGAACAGCGCTTCCATCCGCACGATCGGGTCCCGCGGCAGGGTGGCATCGGCCGCCGGCCCTGACGGTGCTGGCCCAGACCCTGCAGGCCCTGCCGGAGGGCGTGAGTTATCCAGAACGGTCACCTGAGTTCTCCTCCGGACGGCTACGGCGCGACGAAAACGAGTGAGGCGTTGTGGCCGCCGAAACCAAAGGCGTTGTTCAGTACCGCCATCGGCTCACGCCCGGCCGGGGCCAGCGGCCGCGGCTCACTGGAGACCGTCACTTCGACGCCGTCGTCGGGGTCTTCGAGGTTGATCGTGGGCGGCGCCACCCGGTCCTTCAGGGCCATGATGGCGGCGACCGATTCGATCGCGCCCGCACCGCCCAGCAGGTGACCGGTCATGGACTTGGTGGAGGAGACCACCAACCGGTCCGCGGCCTCGCCCAGCGCGGCCTTGATCGCCTGCGCCTCCAGCACGTCGCCTTCCGGCGTGGACGTGGCGTGCGCGTTGACGTGGGTGATCTGGTCGGGAGACACCCCGGCGTTAGCCAGCGCACGCCCGATGGCCAGCCTCACCCCGGCGCCCTCCGGGTGCGGGTGCGCGATGTGGTGACCGTCGGAGGAGTAGCCGGCCCCAGCCGCGATGGCGTAGACGCGCGCGTCGCGGGCGGCCGCGTGCTCGGCCGACTCCAGCACCAAGATGCCGGCGCCCTCACCGAGCACGAACCCGTCCCGGCCCTTGTCGAACGGCCGGGACGCCCGCTCCGGCTCGTCGTTGCGCAGCGACAGCGCCCGCATCACCGCGAACGCGCCCAGGTTCAGGGCCATGATCGCCGCCTCGGTACCGCCCGCGACGACCACATCGGCGCGACCCGACTTGATCATGTCGATGCCGTACCCGACCGCCTCGGCCCCGGACGCGCAGGCGCTGACCGTCGAGTGGGCCCCAGCCTGGGCCCCCAGCTCGATGCTGATCAGGCCGGCCGCGCCGTTCGGCATCAGCATGGGCACGGTGAAGGGGTTGATCCGCTGCCAGCCCTTCTCCTTGAGCACGTCGTAGGCGGCCAGCGTGGAACCGATTCCGCCGATTCCGCTGCTCACCGAGACGCCGAGCCGCTCCGGGTCGATGTCCGGCGAACCGGCGTCGGCCCAGGCCTCACGGGCGGCGACGACCGCGAACTGCTCGCAGCGGTCCATCCGGCGGGCCTGGACCCGGCCCACGCCCTCGGCGGGATCGACGGCGGCCACGCCCGCGATCCGGGCCGGCAGATCCTTGGCCCAGTCGTCGGTCAGCGCCCTGACTCCGCTGCGTCCGGCCAGCATCCCCGCCCAGGTTGATTCGACATCGCCACCGAGGGGCGTGGTTGCGCCCATGCCCGTGACGACGACGGTCCTGTCGTCTGTGCCCACTGTGATCGGCTCCTCAGTTCTTGTCCCGCCGGACCCGGCTGATGTGTTGGTCTGCTCGGGCCGGTACCGGCGGGGACACTCGCGTCAGCTTGTGACGGCGCTCGCGTCAGCTCGCGTTCTTGTGCACGTAGTTAACGACGTCCTGGACCGTCTTGAGGTCCTTGAGCTGGTCGTCGGGGATCTCGACGCCGAACTTGTCCTGCGCCGCGACGGCGATCTCGACCATCGACAGCGAGTCGATGTCCAGGTCGTCGACGAAGCTCTTCTCCGGGGTGACCTCGTCCGCGGGCACGCCCGCGATCTCCTCGACGATCTCGCCGAGACCCTGGAGGATGTCCTGCTCAGTCTTTGCCATCTGCCTGCTATCTCCCATCAATTGATTTCTCTGCAGCCACATGCTGGTACCCGCTAGGCCAGAGCCCGGCTAGGGTACCGTGATCACTTGCGCGGCGTAGCACATGCCCGCGCCGAACCCCATCAGCAGCGCCGGGCTGCCCGACGGCAGCTCACCGTGCTCCGTCATCCGGGCCAGGGCCAGCGGGATCGACGCCGACGACGTGTTGCCGGCGTACTGGATGTCGTCGGCGACGCGCTCGCGCGGCACCCCGATCTTGCGGGCCAGCGCCTCGATGATGCGCAGGTTGGCCTGGTGCGGGACGAACGCCGTCAGCTCGCCCACCGTGATCCCGGCCTTCTCGCACGCCTCGAGAGCGGTCGGGTACAGCGCGGTGGTGGCCCAGCGGAACACCGCCTGGCCCTCCTGGAACAGGAACGAGTCCCGGTCCTTGATGACGATCTTGTCCGCGATTTCCCCGGCGCTGCCCCACACCACCGGGCCGATGCCCGGCTCGTCCTCTGGATCGGCCACTGGCCCGACCACGGCCGCCCCGGCGCCGTCGGCGAAGATGATCCGCGTCGAGCGGTCCTGCGGGTCCACCCAGGCCGACATCTTCTCCGACCCGATGACCAGCACGTTCCGGGCGCTGCCGGCTCGGATGGCGTCGCTGGCGTTGGCCAGGCCGTAGCAGAACCCGGCGCAGGCCGCGTTGAGGTCGTAGGCGCCCGGCGCGTTGATGCCGAGCCGGCTGGCCACGCCCGCGGCCACGTTCGGGATCGGCGCCTCGGTGCTGCAGGTCGCCACGATGACCAGGTCGATGTCGGAGGGGCTGACCCCGCTGCCCGCGATCGCCTTGCCCGCCGCGGCCACGGCCATGTCACCCACGGTCTCGTCTGGCCTCGCGATCCGCCGGCTGATGATGCCGACGCGACTGCGGATCCATTCGTCGTTCGTGTCCATGACCTCGGCCAGGTCGTCATTGGTCACCACGTTGTCGGGCTGGTAACCGCCGAACGCCAGGATCCGGGCACCCGCGACAGCCTCGGGGAGGCGCATCCGTCTCATCCGTCTCATCCGCCCATCAAGCGATGTTGGCCGTGAAGCCGGCTGTGACGTCGGCCGTGAAGCCGGCTGTGACGTCGGCCGTGAAGCCGGCTGTGACGTCGGCATCGAGCTCGGCGTCGTCCGGCAGCAAACGAGCGACCGGCTGGCCCAGGCCCACCGGGTCGCCGTCCTGCACCAGCCACTCGATGACCGAACCGCGCCACGGAGCAACGATCGGCTGCCGGTCATGCCGGGCCTCAATGTGCCCCAGCTCGGTCCCGCCCGCGTTCTGGCTCGTCACCGACGATGCGTGAAAAATCCCGCGCACCGGGGCCACCACCAGCCGCCACTCGGGCAACTCGCCCCCCATGTTGAAGCCAGACTCGGGGTCCCAGTCGTACTCCTCGGCGACCCCGTCGGCCACAGGGCCGACGGGCATGGAGATGGTCATGATCCCTCCGTGGGGTTAGCTGGGGCGGACCCGGCCTCGTCGCCGAATTCAGAGATGAGCTTGCGCGCCGTTTCCAGGTCGTCCGGGCTCTTGACCGCCTGCAGGGTCACGCCGGGCAGGGCGCGGCGGGCGATGCCGGTCAGCGTTCCGGCCGGTGGCAGCTCGATCAGGGCCTGCACGCCGAGGTCGGCCAGGGTGTGCTGGCACTGGTCCCAGCGCACCGGGGTGGCCACCTGGCCGACGATGCGCTCGAGCCAGTCGGCGCCGGACGTGACCGCGGCGCCGTCCCGGTTGGACAGCAGCACGATCGTCGGGTCGCTGACCGTGACCGCTCCGGCCGCGGTGCGCAGCGCTTCGACCGCCGGACCCATGTGCACGGTGTGGAAAGCGCCGGCCACGGTCAGCGGCCGCAGCCGGGCCCGGGGCGGCGGGTCGGCCGCGAACTCAGCCAGTTGCTCCAGCGTGCCCGCGGCCACGATCTGCCCGGGCGCGTTGACGTTGGCCGGGGTCAGCCCGTGCGCCTCGACCGAGGCCAGCACTTCTTCCTCGTCACCGCCGAGCAGCGCGGTCATCCCGGTCGGCCGGACGGCTGCGGCGGCGGCCATGGCCCGGCCGCGCACGGCGACGAGGCGCATGGCGTCCGCAGCGCTGAGCACGCCGGCGATGACGCCCGCGGCCAGCTCACCCACGCTGTGGCCAGCGGTGGCCAGACCGGAACGGGTGGCCGGCAGCCCATCGTCGAACAGGGCCTCAGCGGCCGCGAGGGCCGCGGCGACCAGCAGTGGCTGAGCCACCGCGGTGTCCTTTATCTCCTCCTCGGTACCGGTCGTCCCGTACCGAATCAAGTCGCATTCGGCCAGCTCAGACCAGCCGGCGAGGCGTTCAGCCACGCCGGGCACCTCAAGCCAGGGCGAAAGGAAGCCGGGGGTCTGTGCCCCCTGGCCAGGAGCGGTTATGACCAGCACCGTCCTAGCGTGCACTGTAGAGGTTCGCCACACCTACCACGGAGACGACGAAGTTTCCGGGCCAGACTTTGTACCGTTCCGACAAATAGCGTTCACCTGCGGGTCACCAGACCGTTGCGCGTAGCTGTCCGCACGTCCCCAGTCGCAAGCGGTCGCCGACGGCCACAGTCGATCGCGAGGTGGCCACGGTTGGCCACGGGGTGGTCGCGGATGGTACGCCACCGGAGTTGTCCGACGCCGGCCCGAATCGTCACCCCCGATTCGCGAACCGGGATCGTCATTTCCAATTCACGAACCCAAATCAGCGACGACTGATGGCACAAACGGCGGCGCACTCCCCGCCACTCCCACCCACTCGCCTGTTCATACCCCCTCGCTTGCTCCCGCCCCTCGCCTGTTCCCACCCGCGGACACCGGCCCTCCGCCGGGCGACGTGCTCTTCCCGGCGCGAGCACGAAATACTGACCCAGAGCCGCTGCCTAGGGAAGTGAGACGACATGAGCGCAGGAACCGGCCAGATCCCGGACCCCGCTTCGGCCGGTACGCCGGCGCAGGCGTCAGCACAGGCGCCGGCCGCCGCCCCGGTCGCGGCGGACCGTAACTACCCGCAGATGCCGGTACAGGTCAACCACGTCGAGCCCGCCCCGCGCCGGGTTCGTGGCTTCCTCGGTAACGAGCTGATCTTCGACACGACCAGCGCGCGGTACGTGTGGGAAATCCCGTACTACCCGCAGTACTACATCCCGCTCTCGGACATCGATGCGCGGTTCCTCATCGACGAGAACGCCGAGCAAAACACCCATCGGGGGACCGCCCGGAGGCACGGGCTGCGCGCGGGCGGGCTCGAACGGCGGAGCACCGTTCGCGTGTATGGCAGCGACGCGATCGATGGAGTGGCAGGTACGGCCCACTTCGCATGGGGGGCCCTGGACGCCTGGTACGAGGAAGACGAACAGGTCTTCGTCCACCCCCGCAGCCCCTACACCCGCGTCGATGCGTTGCGCTCGCACCGGCGTGTCCGGGTTTCGCTGGATGGTGTCACGCTGGCCGACACGACGTCACCGGTCCTGGTGTTCGAGACCGGTCTGCCGACCCGCTACTACATCGACCGCACCGACATCGACTTCAGGTATCTCGTGCCCAGCGATACCCAGACAGCGTGCCCGTACAAGGGGGTCACCAGCGGCTACTGGTCGGTGCGCCTCGAACCGGGATCCGACGGCAACGTCATCCGTCACGAGCACCAGGACCTGGCCTGGGCCTACGACTTCCCGACCCGCCAGCTGCTGCCCATCACCGGGATGGTCGCCTTCTACAACGAGAAGCTCGACATCGAAGTCGACGGCCATCCGCTGCCCCGGCCGCAGACGCATTTCTCCTGAGGGTTTCTCCCCGTCCCTCGGTGGCCTCAGACCGTGGACCGAACTCAGCCCACGAGACGATCAGGCGAGGTATTCGGTCGGGCCGGTGATGTAGCTGCGGCCGGATGGGGTTGTCCACGCGAACACGCCTGGCTCGGGCTGCTCCAGCCGCCAGCCGCAGGCCTGTTTCACCCGATGGTGGCGTCGGCAGAGAGGTCCCAGATTGCACTCGCATGTGCGGCCGCCCTGGCCGAACGGAACGGTGTGGTCGTTGTCGCAGACAGCTGCGGGCATCCGGCATCCAGGCGCGGTGCAGCAGGTGTTACGGGTCTGAACCAGGTGCCAGAGAGACGGCGGCGGCCGGTAGTGAGGGCTTGCCCGGGTATGGGCACACTCGGCTCCAGCGAGTGCGGAAAGTTTCACGGTAAACAGCCAGCCTTGATCGCCGGGTGAGTCGTCGATGCGCCGGATGCGGGTGGCACAACCGTGTCCGACGGCCTGTCCGTGGTCGCCAGTGACGGTCACGCACCAGTGAACACCCGGCTGACCTAGCGCCCCGGCTGCCAGCTGGCGGGCGCTGTGGCCGGTAATCGGCCCAAACCCGGCCAGCTGACCTGGCCTATCGCTGATCCCGAGAATCGTGCCGAGGGGGGCAGTGAGGTTTATGTTGCCGCGCAGGCCACCACCCTGGAGCGCGGACCGCCCAGGCTCGGGGCGGGCCGGACTGGGACCCGGCTCTGACTCAATTGAACTGGTGCCGGAGCCGTCCGACTCGTCGGGGCCGGGGGAGTGCTGGTTTGCTGGATCTTGCCCCGGCGCGTCGTCCTCTTGGTCGGCATCCAGGACCGCGTCTGCCGCAGGGGCCGTTACCGTTTCGCCGTTCAGCAGCGCGAGGTAGACGTGGACGCGTAGCTCGTCCAGGCTGCCCTCAGCGCCAGCCAACCGCAGCTGGCGGGCCATGGCGGTGATGCGGTTCCAAGCCGTCACGGTGTTGGTGACCGGCAGGCAACGGCCCGCCAGCAAAGCGGTGACGCCGCCGGGTTCGGGGCCGCGTTCGATCCGGGCGTGCCGTTCCTCGGCTTGGCGACGACGTTCGGCCGCGGCCGGATCGGCGGCCAACAGGGCCTGATTCAGCGCCGCCCGCAGTTGCCCGGTGGTCTGCTGCGGCGCGCGGCCGATGACCTGGGTCTCGATCCGGCGGGCCAGGTCCGGATCCTGGCCGCTCAGGCCGTTGATAACGACGAGTGCCTTGGGCCAATCGATCCGCCCGGCCGCCAGCGCCGTCGCGGTGGCCGGCAGTTCGTGCAACATGGCCGCCCGGTCCATCAGTAGCTGTGTACCCCGAGTGGTCAGAGTCAGCGCCGCGGCGAGCTCGACATCGGCAGCGTCGATGGCGGTGCTGTCCCAGGCGCCGTCGGCCTTCGCCTCGTCGTGTCGCCGCCGGCTGAACTCGGACACCGCGGCCAGCTCCGCGGCGGCGGCCAGGGAGGCGACCTTCCGCCAGCCGCGAATCAGGCCCAGCAGGGCGTTGTCCTCACGCCGGGCCAATCCTGATCCGCTCGCAATCCGCGCCGCCAACGATTCGGGTGCAACAGCCCCGCAATTACCAGCGCGCTCATCAGCCTCAAGTTCACCAGAATCGAGGTCGGCAGTCTCAGACCCGCCAGTTGATTGCGGGCCGGCAGGGCTGGAGTCAGGACCGGCCAGCTCGGTTCGTGCTGAGGACACACTGCTGTCTTCGGCGGCGTCAGCGGTGCTTTCGATAGGTGGAGGGCTGGACTCGGTGGCTGGAGCGCTGCACTCGGACAGGAAAGCGGCCAGCACTGGGCCGGGCGGCATCTCGTCGAGCGGGCCAGCCTGCCTGAACGCGACATCAAGGGCGCGATCGCCGTCAGCCAAAGCGCCTTTCTCCAGCGCACTCAGCAGGGTCGCGGGCAGCCAGGCGGACGCGGTAAGCCACATGCCCGGCTCAGCCGGTCCCGGGCCGATGGCGGGCGGGCTCGCCAGGAAAGGGCCGCCGGTCTCTGGCGAGAGGTCGCCGGGCGCGCTCTCCGCTGTCACAGCTGCCTCCTTCGCCGCCGTGGTCGTCTATAGAAAACGTTATCGAATCCTCGGATGATTCGCAAGCCATTCGATAATGAAATCCAAATATGTACGTCAGGGTCGGCTTTTGGTCGCATTTTTTTCAGGTGACCACTGGGTCGCGTCTGGGCCACGTCGCGTCGAATTGCTGAGGCCATTCGTCAGCGGTACGCCGACCCGCCAGCCCGCGCCCTTATCAGCCGGCCGCCAGCCAGGGCCTTACCGAGCAGCCGGCCGTCAGCCAGGGCCCTGCCGATCAGCCGGCGGCCAGCCGCCCGAGCACGATCGCGATCCACAGCGAGAACCCGTCCCGGCCATCCGAGGGCGCGTACCCGGTCAGCTCCGTCACCCGCCGCAGGCGGTACCGCACCGTGTTCGGATGCACGAATAGCATCCGCGCGGTGGCCTCCAGCGAGGATCCCTGCTCCAAGTAGGTGGTGAGCGTGTCCACCAGGGCCGAACCACCGGCCAACAGCGGTTCGTACACCTCGCTGATCAGGAACGATCGGGCGTCGGTGTCACCGGCCATGGCCCGCTCGGGCAGCAGTTCATCCGCGCTGACCGGGCGGGGCGCATCCGGCCAGGCGATCGCCGCACGCAGTCCGGACAGCGCGGCGCGGGCGGATGCGGTGGCCGAACGAAGGTCCGGCACCACCGGCCCCACAACCAGCGGCCCGGCCCCGAACCGGCCGGCGAAGCGTTCGGCCGCGCTGATCGGGTCGTCCGTGCCGCCGAGCACGACGATGAGCCGGCTGCCCTGGACGCCAGCCAGTACGTCGAGCCGGGCCCGCTTGGCGTCGGTACGCAGGTCGTCGATGAGGGCGCCGGATTCCTCGCCGTCGGCCTGCCCGCCCGGCCGCACGTCGAGCTGGCCGGCGATCACGGCGACGGGGGAGGACTTCCAGCTCAGCGCCGACGCCCAGGAGTTCATCGACTCCTCGGTCTCGCCGCGCACCAGCGACCCGACGACCAGGGCTTCTAGCCGCGCGTCCCAGGCGCCGCGAGCCTCCGCCGTGCGCGCGTAGACCTGGGCCGCGCCGAACGCGACCTCGCGGGTGTAGCGGAGTACGGCCTCGCGCAGCTCGGCCTCGCCGCCTGGCGCCGCCAGCTCGTCGACCTGGGACTCCACCACGTCGATGATGACGCGCACCATTTCTACGGCCTGTTGCAGGCTGACCGCCCGGGCCAGCTCGCGCGGGGCGGTGCCGAACACCTCACCGGCCACCGCGGGACGGATCCGTTCGGGGTGCCGCACCCAGTCCACGAACGCGGCGATCCCGGCCTGGGCGACCAGGCCGAGCCAGGACCGGTTCTCCGCCGACATGGCCCGGAACCAGGGCAGCCGCTTGTCCATGGACGCGATGGCCGCCGTGCCCAGGCTGCCCGTCGCCCGCTCGATACGGGCGATGGTCTCCTCATTGACCCGGCTGGCTCCGGCCGCTCCACGAGAACCGCGGCCACCACGCCCCCCGCGAGAACCACGCGACCCCCGAATGCCGCGGCCACTCAGGACGCCACCGGCGCCACCGGCACCCGGAACACCCAAGGCGGCAGAAACATCACCAGGACGCAGGACACCGGGCGCCTCAGGAACAATGCCGACCCCATTGGCATCAAGAGAATCACTGACCCCAGGAACATCAGCAACACCAGTGGGTTCGGAAACCTCAGTGGTCCCAGAATTATCAATAGCGTCACCAACATCGGACGCCACGCCAGCATCAGGCGTCCCACTGGCATCAGGGGCACCAGAGGTAACACCAGCATCAGAGGCACCGTCATCAGGCTTACCAGCAGCCACTGCAGGACTAGCGTCACCAGTAGCATCGCCGACACCTTCAGCACCACCGACACCTTCAGCATCACTGACATCAGCAGCATCACTGGCACCAGCAGTATCACTGGTACCGTCGGCAACGTCAGCAATGGAAGTCCTGGAAGCGTCCGAGGTCCCGGACGTGTCGGAAGTCCGCTTGCTGCCCTTGCGCAGCCGCCGCGGAGAGCCGGTCTGCTCGCTGGTGGCCATGCGCCTAGAGTGTCACGTCTATGAAGACTGAGATCATCGAGGTCCGCACGGGCAGCCGCGAAGGCGTGTTCGACCTCACCGGCGAGTGCGAGCAGTTCGTGACGAACGCGGCCAGGGACGCGGCTGATGGCGACGGGCTGCTGCACGTGTTCGTGCCGCACGCGACGGCCGGGCTCGTGGTGATGGAACTCGGGGCCGCCAGCGACCGGGACCTGCTCGCGGTGCTGGCCGAGGTGCTGCCCGCCGACGACCGCTGGCAGCACGCCCACGGCTCGCGCGGCCACGGCCGGTCCCACGTGCTGCCGGCGTTCCTGCCGCCCTACGCCACGATCCCGGTTATCAGCGGCCGCCTGGCCCTGGGCACCTGGCAGTCGATCGCGCTGGTCGATCTCAACGTCGACAATCACGTCCGGCAGGTCCGGTTGTCATTTTTTAATTAATAGACTCCCCCGACGATGAGCCCCAGCCCGACCGGACGTCACAACTGACGAGAAGCCAAGGAAACCGGCGCGAGGAGGATCACCGTGACTGCAGGGTTGACCACCGCCGGCCGCGAACGGCTGCACGAGGTGGCGGAGCGGTACGTCGGAGATGGCCGCGACCCCGATGAGTATCAGATCCCGGGCCTGGTGGCGCTGGTCGCGTCCGGTGACGACGTGCACGTCGAAGCGCTCGGCGCGATGGCCGTCGGCGGCGCGCCGATGGCCCGTGACACGATCTTCCGCATCTCTTCTGACACCAAGCCGATCACGGCCGCCGCCACGCTGGCCTTGGTGGCCGAGGGACGGCTGGACCTGGACGAGCCGGTGGACCGGCTGCTCCCGGAACTGGCCGGCCGCCGCGTGCTGCGCCGGATGGACGGCCCGCTGGACGACACCGTGCCCGCGCGCCGGGCGATCACCACGCGCGACCTGCTCACGTTCACGTTCGGCTTCGGGCTGGCGGTGGAGATGTTCTTCGCCGCCGAGCCGTGGCCGGTGGTCGAGGCGGCCGCCGCGCTGCACCTGGAAACCATCGGGCCGCCGAACCGGGACGCCCAGCCCGACCCGGACACCTGGATCGCGGGCCTGGGCTCGCTGCCGCTGCTGGCCCAGCCGGGCGAACGCTGGTTCTACAACACCGCCGCCTCGGTGCTCGGCGTGCTGGTCGCGCGGGCCGCGGGGGAGCCGTTCGGCGAGGTACTGCGGACCCGGATCTTCGAGCCGCTCGGCATGCGGGACACCGGCTTGTGGACCACGCAGACCAATCGGCTGGTGACGGCCTACCGGCCGACCGAGACGGGGCTGGCCGCCTGGGACGAGCCGGACGGTTCCTGGAGCCGGCCGCCGAGGTTCGGTGACGGCGCGGCCGATCTGGTCTCCACCGCCGACGATCTGCTGGCCTTCTCGCGCATGCTGCTGGGCGGCGGCTCGCCGGTGCTGCCCGCCACCCTGGCGCAGCAGATGACCACCGGCCAGCTCACGGCCGACCAGAAGGCCAGGGGCGGACTGGGCCCGGACTTTTTCAAGGACAAGTCCTGGGGCTTCGGCCTGGCCGTACAGAACGACGGTTCCTACGGCTGGGCGGGCGGGTTCGGCTCGACCTGGCTGATGGACCCGGGCCATGACCTGACCGTGCTGATGCTGACCCAGCGGATGTTCGCCGGGCCGGAGCCCGAGCCGCTGCACACCGGCTTCCAGGCCGCCGCTTACGAAGCGCTGGCCTGAGCCAGGGCGGCCGCTGGCGCCACAGGCGCCACTCGCCCCTGAAGACCTAACGGACCCCGTCCCAGCAGGCCCGCTCGGCCCCGTCCGGGTCCCCGGCCGCCGTGACCTCGTCGGTGAGCAGCCCGGTGGTCCGGGTGACCGGGTCGTACGGGGCCCAGCCCGGGTTGCACCGGATGATGAAGTCGACCCAGACGCGGTGCACGCGGTCGGCCACGGCCTGGCTGGGCTCGGGGCCGAGGCGGGGCTCGAGCTCGGCCTGGCCTGCGGTGCCGAACACGAACGGGATCTCCACTCCGTGGCAGGCCCCCAGCTCGTGGTTGCGGTCCGGACCCGGATAGTCGAAGCGGTACATCCAGGTCAAAGGGCCAGCGCCGGAGGCGTCGCGGGCCTCAGCCACCCGGATCGCGGGCACCCGGAAGAACCAGTCGGTGATCACCGCGGCCAGCAGGTCGCCCGGGCTGGCTTCCGGGTGGGCAGCGCGGTAGACCGCGAGACCGTCGCCGGACAGGCCGTACCCGGAGGCCACGGCCTCGAGCGCGGCCTCGTCGATGAGGCCGATCGTGCCCGCCGCGACCAGGAACAGCCGGGCCTCATCCCGGTCCGACCCGATCAGCAGGGGCACGCCGCGGCCCTGGCCCGCCGCGATCGACGTCAGCGGGGGAGCGGGCAGCACGGTGCCGTCCACGGTCGGCGCGAACGGCAGCAGGCTGAGCGCCAGCTGGCCCCAGCGCGCGGGATCGGGGCTGGTCTGCACCTCGACCACCAGGTCCGAGGCCGCCTGCACCAGCTTGTCCAGCGGGACGGCCGTGATCGCCTCCCGCTCGGCGGCCACGCCGAGCTCGGCGGCCAGGTATCCAGCCACCATCGCGCCCTCGTCCGGGGTGAGCGTGTGCGCCCCGGCGCCGCTCTCCGCGATGGCCTGCGCGAAAAGCCCTTCCGAGCGCGGCATGGACAGCAGCGTGGTCACACTCATGGCGCCCGCCGACTCACCGGCCACCGTGACCCGGGCCGGGTCGCCGCCGAACGCCGCGATGTTGTTCTGCACCCAGGCCAGCGCGGCCAGCTGGTCGAGCAGCCCCAGGTTGGCGTCCCCATTGATGTCGGGCGCCTCGCCGGTGAACAGGAAGCCCTCGGCCGCCAGCCGGTAGTTGATCGTGACGCACACGATGCCGTCGCGGGCGAACGCCGAGCCGTCGTACTCGGCGACCGACCCGGAGCCGTTCATGAACGAGCCGCCGTGGACCCAGACCAGCACGGGCCGGCCCGGAGTAGCCGGGTCCGGGGCCCACACGTTGAGGTTCAGGCAGTCCTCACCCGGGATCACGACCTCGGGGAACAGCGGCTGATACTGCGGCGGGTAGTCGCCCTTGGGCACGGTGGGCCCGTACGCGGTGCCGTCCCGTACGCCGGACCAGGGGGTCACCGGCTGCGGCGGCCGCATCCGGTTCGCGCCGAACGGCGGTGCCGCGTACGGCACCCCCAGGAACGCCGCTACGCCGTCCTCGGCCAGGCCGCGAACGGCCCCGTCGCCGAGCTGAACCACCGGATGCTGCGCCGCATCGTTCATGGGTCTCATCATGCACGTCGGGCCGGGCCACGCACAAAGGTGCGCGGCCCGGCCCGACGTAATACTGGCCGGAAGGGGCGGCCTAGCCGCGGACCTCGGGCTGGTTCTCCGTCTCCGGGCGGTCGGGGACGTTGGCCTGGACCGTGGCCTGCGGGTCCCGCAGGGCCTCGCTGACCGGCAGGTCCAGCTTGTACTTCTCGATGGCCTTGGTCAGCACGTCCGGCTTGACCTCGCCCCGCTTGGCCAGCTGGCTGAGCACGGCCACGGTCACCGACTCCGCGTCCACGTTGAAGAAGCGGCGGGCCGCGGCCCGGGTGTCGGAGAGGCCGAAACCGTCGGTGCCGAGCGAGGTCCACGCCGCCGGCACCCAGCGGGCGATCTGGTCCGGTACGGCCCGGATCCAGTCGCTGACCGCCACGACCGGGCCCGGCCGGCCGTCCAGCACCCGGGTCACGTACGGGACCCGCTGCTCCGCGTCGGGGTGCAGCAGGTTCCACTCCTCGGCGGCCATCGCGTCCCGCCGCAGCTCGGTCCACGAGGTGGCGGACCACACGGACGCGGACACGCCCCAGTCGTCGGCCAGGAGCTGCTGGGCCTGGAGTGCGGCCCGCACGGCCACACCGGAGCCCAGGATCTGCGCCTGCGGGTGGTCGCCGTTGCCGTTGGTCGAGGGCGCCGGGGCGGGCGCGTACTCGTACAGCCCGCGCAGGATGCCCTGCTCGAGCGCGGCCTGGCCGCCCGGATAGCTGTCCGGCTCCGCCGGCTGCGGGTACGGCTCGTTGTAGATGGTCAGGTAGTAGAAGATGTTCTCGCCCTCGGGGTGGCCCGGGGTCGAGGTGTACATCCGGCGCAGCGCGTCCTTGATGATGTAGGACAGCTCGAAGGCGTAGGCCGCGTCGTAGGAGATGCAGGCCTCGCTGACCGAGGCCAGCAGCACGCTGTGGCCGTCGTTGTGCTGCAGGCCCTCACCGGTGAGCGTGGTCCGCCCGGCGGTCGCGCCGAGCAGGAACCCCCGGCCCAGCTGGTCGCCCAGCGCCCACATCTGGTCGCCGGTGCGCTGCCAGCCGAACATCGAATAGAAGATGTAGATCGGGATCATGTGCGTGCTGTGCGTGGCGTACGAGGTGCCGGCCGCGATCATCGAGCCCATCGCGCCGTCTTCGTTGATCCCCTCGTGCAGGATCTGGCCCTGCTCGGACTCCTTGTAGGACAGCAGCAGGTTCCGGTCGACGGCCTCGTAGGTCTGCCCGTGCGGGGAGTAGATCTTGGCCGTCGGGAACAGCGAGTCCATGCCGAACGTGCGCGCCTCGTCCGGGATGATCGGTACGAACCGGGCGCCGATCTCCTTGTCCTTCATCAGCTCCTTGAGCAGCCGGACGAAAGCCATGGTGGTGGCGACCGGCTGCTTGCCCGAGCCCTTCTTCAGCTCGTCGTAGACCTTGTCCGGTACCGGCGGCAGCGGCTTGGCCCGGACCACGCGCTTGGGCAGGTCACCGCCCAGGGCGGCCCGCCGCTCCTTCATGTACTGGATTTCGTCGGAGTCCTCGCCCGGGTGGTAATAAGGCGGCAGGTCCGCTTCCAGCGCGGCGTCCGAGATCGGCAGGTACAGCCGGTCGCGGAACTCCTTCAGCTCGGCGTGGGTGAGCTTCTTCATCTGGTGGGTGGCGTTGCGGGCCTCGAAGTCCGGCCCCAGCGTCCAGCCCTTGATGGTGTGGGTCAGGATCACGGTGGGCTGGCCGACGTGTTCGCGGGCCGACTTGAACGCCGCGTAGACCTTGCGGTAGTCGTGCCCGCCGCGGGACAGGTTGCGCAGGTCGTCGTCGGACAGGTGCTCGACCATCTTCCGGAGCCGTGGGTCGCCGCCGAAGAAGTTCTCCCTGATGTACCCGCCGGACTCCACCGAATAGGTCTGGAACTGCCCGTCCGGGGTGCTGTTCATCTTGTTGACCAGGACACCGTCGGTGTCCTGGGCCAGCAGCGGGTCCCAGTCGCGGCCCCAGATGACCTTGATGACGTTCCAGCCCGCGCCGCGGAAGTACGCCTCCAGCTCCTGGATGATCTTGCCGTTGCCGCGAACCGGGCCGTCCAGTCGCTGCAGGTTGCAGTTGATGACGAAGGTGAGGTTATCCAGTTCTTCGCGCGCGGCCAGGCCGATCGCGCCCAGCGCCTCGGGCTCGTCCATCTCGCCGTCGCCCAGGAACGCCCATACGTGCGAGCGGCTGGTGTCGTGCAGCTCGCGGGCCAGCAGGTAGCGGTTGAACCGGGCCTGGTAGATGGCGTTCAGCGGGCCGAGGCCCATGGAGACGGTGGGGAACTCCCAGAAGTCCGGCATCAGCCGCGGGTGCGGGTAGGACGGCAGGCCGCCACCCGGGTGGGACAGCTCCTGGCGGAACCCGTCCAGCCGCTGCTCGCTCAGCCGGCCCTCGAGGAATGCGCGGGCGTAGATGCCCGGCGCCGCGTGGCCCTGGAAGAACACCTGGTCGCCGGACTCGCCGTGGTCCTTGCCGTGGAAGAAGTGGTTGAAGCCCACCTCGTACAGGCTGGCGGCCGAGGCGTAGGTGGCGATGTGGCCGCCCACGCCCAGGCCCGGCCGGTTCGCGCGGGAGACCATGACGGCCGCGTTCCAGCGGATGTAGGCGCGGATCCGGCGCTCGACGTACTCGTCGCCAGGGAACCACGGCTCGCGCTCCGGCGAAATCGTGTTGATGAAATCGGTGCTGCGCAGCCCAGGCACGCCGACCTGCTGCTCACGGGCCCGCTCCAGCAGCCGCAGCATGACGTAGCGGGCGCGTCCGCGGCCGCGGGTCTGCACGACCGTGTCGAACGAATCGACCCATTCTTTGGTCTCGTCCGGATCGATGTCGGGCAGCTGGGTCGGGAGCCCGTCATTGATGATCGAGAAGCGCTGGCGTCCGGAAGCCACGGGGTAGCCTCGCCTTCCGCTAGTTCAGGGCGGCTGTCCGCCGCGGGTTTTTCGAGATGTCCAGACCAATCGTCCTGCGTTTGGCCGGGAAATGCATCTCTACTACACGGTAACCGCGCGTCGGCGTGGCCGGTCCAGACGGCGGCCGGCGTACCGATCCGGGCGGCCGTCGAAGGGACCCTGGGCAGGCCGCCGAAGGGCCTCCGGGCGGACCGGCGAGGCAAATTGTGACCGCAGATTGTGCTGTAGCGGCGATTGGCACTTGCGCGTCGGGCCATCGGCGTGTGAACTGTCCCAACAAGTAGTGCTGACGCTGTTATCGCCCCGGCACCAGGCCACGGTAAGGAGCCGTGTCCCAAGGTCCGACAAAGGGCGCGATGACGCGGGGAGGGTGCAGGAGGACGTCAGTGAGCGCGACCGCGGGCCAGGCCCAGGATCAACGCGGCCAGGCCGAACGGCTCGGTATCAAGCCGGGCCAGGTGGTGCAGGAAGTTGGTTACGACGACGATTGCGACGAGGATCTGCGCGACGCGATCGGCGACGTGGACGGTGTGGAGCTGGTCGGGGAGGATTACGACGACGTGGTTGACGTCGTCCTGCTGTGGTGGCGGGACGAAGACGGAGACCTCGTGGACGCCCTGGTCGATGCTCTGACGCCGCTCACCGACGGGGGGTATATCTGGCTGCTGACGCCGAAGGCGGGCCGGGAGGGCCACGTCGAGCCGAGTGACATCGGCGAGGCGGCTCCGACCTCGGGCTTGTCCCAGACGTCGAGCATCAGCGCCGCCCGTGACTGGTCCGGGTCCAGGCTGGTGGCGCCGCGCGCCCGACGCTGAGGAGCCCGGCGTCGTCCGGTAGTGGCAGACTTGGCCTCGTACGCAGCGTCCGCTGTGGCGCGGCCAGGCACCACTATGGAGAGGACCCCAGGCATGGCGGTTGAGATCGGCGAACAGGCCCCTGACTTCGAGCTGGCCGACCAGCACGGCACTCCGGTCAAGCTGTCGGATTTCCGCGGCTCGAAGAATGTGGTGCTGGTCTTCTACCCGCTCGCGTTCAGCCCGGTGTGCAGCGGTGAGCTGTGCGCGTTCCGGGACGACTTCCCTGAGGTCACCCGGGACGACGTGGAGCTGCTGACCGTGTCGGTGGACTCCATGTTCACCCACCGGGCCTGGGCCGATGCCGAACATTTCAATTTCGGATTGCTGTCCGACTTCTGGCCGCATGGCGATGTGGCCAGGTCTTATGGTGTCTTCGACGATGACCGGGGGCTGGCCACGCGCGGCACCTTCGTTATCGACAAGTCCGGCGCCGTGCGGTGGAAGGTCGTCAACCCGATCCCGCAGGCGCGTGACATCAGCGAGTACCAGAAGGCGCTCGCGGAGCTCGACTGATCCGCCCGCCGTGCGGGCGGATGCACGCACGCGATTGGAGTCGATGGCGGGGATGCCCTGCTACCACTGCGGTACGCGGCAGGTGGACCCAGACCGGGGGCCGAGCCCCTGGGGGCGGGGACTGCTGCACGATCATCAAATCCTCGTCTGCCCGGGCTGCCAGGTGCAGCGGGACTGGACGGCGGAACTGGACCGCTGCGGCCGGTGCCGCAGCGCCCACCTGGTCCGGCGGCTCGACGAAGTGGAGTGCCGCGACTGCGGGCTCATCCGGCTGATCGGCACGGTCCCGGCGGCGCGCACCGCCGGGACGGCCGGTGAGTCCATGCCGTCCTCTCCGGACCCGGAGCTGGCGGCCGAGGTCGAACGGGCCCTGGCCAAGGTCCTGGGCAAGACGGCCAAGGTCGTCGCGGCTCCATGAGTGACACCGCCAGCGATATCGGGAGTGACGCTGTGAGCGATACCGGGAGCGGGCCCGTGGAATTCGACATGATCGTCGAGGTCCCGCAGGGATCACGGAACAAGTACGAGTATGACCCGGTCATCGACGCGATCCGGCTGGACCGGATGCTGTTCACCTCGACCCGGTACCCGCATGACTACGGGTTCATCCCGGGCACGCTGGCCGAGGACGGCGACCCGCTGGACGCCATGGTCATCCTGGACGAGCCGACGTTCCCGGGCTGCGAGATCGCGGTCCGGCCGATCGCGGTGTTCTGGATGACTGATGAGAAGGGGCCCGACGCCAAGATCCTCATGGTTCCGGCCCGTGACCCGCGGTACGCCGGCCTGCAGGATCTGGGTGACGTACCGGAACACGTGACCGCGGAGATCGGGCACTTCTTCGACATCTACAAGGAACTTGAGCGGGACAAGGGCACGGACGTGCGTGGCTGGCAGGATCGCGCGGCGGCCGAGACGATCATCGCCGAGTCGTTGGCCCGGGCCGCCGAGGACCGGGCCACCGAAGACGAGGCCACCGAGGACGAGGCGGCCGACGAGGCCAGCGCGGAAGACTGACGCCGCGCGGGACTGAACGAGCCGCCGTCAGCCGCCGTCAGCAGCCGTCAGCCTCCTCGCGGGCCCGGCGGAACTGCTCGATCAGGCCGGTGGCCAGCCCGATCAGGTGCGACGGGACGAGTGGCTTGGTGACGTGACCGTCGGCCGCTCGCAGGTTGTCGGCGGTCGGGCCGGTGACGGGGAACGCGGTCATCATCGCGACCGGCAGGCTGGGCTCGATTGCGCGGATGCCGGCCAGCAGACTCATGGCGTTCGGGCCGTCCGAGCTGGGCAGCTCGTAGTCGGCCAGGACCAGGTCCCAGGGCTCGGTCTCGATCCGGGCCAGCGCGAGGGCCGGCTCGCTGGTCGAGGTGACGTCGAACGCTTCCCAATTGCCCAGGACGAACTCGACGAAGCGCGAGACCGCTGGGTCACGCTCGATGACGAGGATCCGGCCGGGGCCGATGCTTCGAATGTGTTCCATGTTCTGAGCATCGAAGGCGTCCGTAGCAGCCGGGGGTGTAGCCCGGTTGCGCCCAGGTAGCAGCGTTCTTGCGGTGTATCAGCCCCCGCTCGGCCGGCCTGGCCGCTCTTACGACGAGCTGACCAGTGACTGGGTGACCGGGATCGGCGCGAACGTCGTGGCGTCGACCAGGACCCGGTTCCCGAGCGGGGCGGGCAGCGTCACCGGCAACGTGACCTGGAACCCGGCCGCGGAGCAGGCGGTGGCGCTGCCGTGGTCGGATTCCACCACGTAGACCGCGACGGAGGCGGCGGAGCTTTGCTGCCGGACCGAATAACTGGCCTCGCACGGTCCGGTGCCTTCCTTCGCGCCGACGGCGGTCAGCGTCAGGGCCCGCCCGTTCCGGCCGGGCTGGACCGCGCTGACGTGCGTCGATACCTGACCCAGACCGGCCGGCCAGAACCGGGCCGAGTCGGCCACGGCCAGCACGGTCGCCGTTCCCGTGACACCACGGAAGCTGAACCGCCAGGCCGGCAGCGCCTTACGCCCCCGGTCCGTGCTGAACAAACCGGTCCCCAGCTTGACCCCGGTGACGGTCAGCCGGGTGGCCGGGGATGGGTTGGCGCTGTGGCCGGAGGTGAGGACTGATGCGGCATCGGACGCGGTGATCAGCGGGAAGCCAGCCGCGGTGGCGGGCCCGGTAGGCAAGGGTCGGGACAGGCTGATCGCGCCGTCGCTGTAGGCGTCCTTGTCGGCGCCGTCGGGGAATCCGGGCGGGCCGGTGGCGGCCGCGCCCGCCTCCACCACCAGCGGCCGGGCCGCGGCGCTGGCCGGGAACGTTGACCATTGCTTCAGAGCGGCCCGCAGCTGGGAAGATATCGGCGGCATCGGGGCCGGCGGTGACGCAGAACTGCATCCAGCCACCGCGGCCAGCGCCAGGACGGCCGCTGCTACCGCGGACCGGCGGGTGCCTTCAGGGCGTATGAGGCGCGTGACCCTCTTGATGCTCGTGCTGCTCATGAGTTACTTGTGGCTCTTGATTCTCGTGAGATTCATGTGACGAGTGAGCGTGGGCGTGGCCGTCCATCGAAGACGAGTGAGAGTGGCTTTCGTGGCCTTCGTGGTCGGCGTCCGCGGGGCCGTTCATCATCCGCAGCATAGGCAGGCCCCCGGTGCGCATGAACCGGACCAGCAGCGCCGCGGCCAGCAGCCCGAACGCGATGTTCAGCCAGGTGGTGTAGTCCCAGGCGACGCCCTGGTCGGGGATGGTCGCGCTGGCCCGGCTGGGGATCAGGCCCAGGCCGCCGAAGATCAGCTCCACCACGTAACCGGCGATGACCATGGTGGCGTAGAAGGTGGCCAGGATGAACGCGGCCATCTTCGCGCCGTAGTACTTCCGGTAGATGTTCAGGATGGGCAAGATGATCAGGTCGGCGAAGATGAACGCGACCACGCCGCCGAAGCTGATCCCGCCCTTCCACAGCACGACGGCCAGCGGCACGTTGCCGACCGAGCAGACGAATGACACGATCGCCACTATCGGGCCGATGATCGGGCCCCACACCTTGGCCGCCAGCGGGTGCCCGGCGAAGAAGAACGCCTGCCAGAACGAGTCTGGTACCCAGGCCGCGATCGCGCCCGCGGCCAGCAGGCCGATGACCAGGTCCCGCAGGATCGCGGCCCACTCCATCACGAACACGTGGGCCACCGCGGTGTAGCCGTCGGGGGACAGCAGCCGCCGCAGGAACGGCCCGTCGCCCTGCACCGACATGTCCATGGCCGCGTGGCCCTCCATCGACCCGGCCCGGCCGTGATTGGCCTGGTCCCGGGCCTCCCGCAGCAGCTTCTCCCGCAGGAACAGCCGGAACCCCACGGCTATAAGCACAATCATGACCGGGGCGCCGACGAACTCGGCCAGCGTGAACTGCCAGCCCATCAGCAGGGCCAGGATCACGCCCAGCTCGATGACCAGGTTGGTCGAGGCGATCTCGAACGCCATGGCCGCGGTGAAGCTCGCGCCCTTGCGGAACAGCGAGCGGGCCAGCGCCACCGCCGCGTAGGAACACGATGATGAGGCCGCGCCCAGCCCGGCCGCCACCACCAGCGTGCGCGGGCGGTCGTCGCCCAGCAGCCGGACGATCGTCGACCGCCGGACCACGGCCTGCACGACGGCCGACAGCGCGAACCCCAGGATCAGCGCCCAGGCGATTGCCCAGGTCATGGAGCCGGCGATGGACAGGGCGTGGATGATCGCGTGCATGGCGGTCATCATACCCCTAGGGGGTATTGGGCAAAAGGACCGGCTGCGTCGAAGAGGGCGTCGAGCACCACCCGGACCGCGGGCTGGCGGTCACCGCCGCGACGGCTGACCGTGAAAATTTTCCGGGTGACGGGTTCGGCCGGGGGCAGCAGCCGGACCCCCCGGGGCAGCGACCGGGCGGCCAGCCGGGGCACCAGCGTCACGCCGGCCCCGGCCGCCACCAGGTTGAGCTGGACGTCGCGCTCGGTGGCGCGGGCCACCACCCGGGGCACGAACCCGGCCCGGGCGCAGGCCCGCTGGATCATCTCGGCGCAAGACGTGTTGGCCCGCGGGGCCAGGAACGGCGTGGCACCGAGCGAGGCCAGCGGCACCGGCGCGCCGTCCGCGACGGGCTGGCCGTCAGCGCCGCGGAAGCCGTCCGGGACGGCCAGCAGGACCGGGTCGGTCAGCAACTCGCGCCGCTCGAACAGCGGGTCCAGTGGCCGGGGGAAGATGTCGTACTCGTGCGCCACGGCCACATCGGCCTCGCCCCGCAGCACCGCGGGCAGCGACTCCTCCGGCTCCATCTCCTCCAGCTGGAGCTGGACGTGCGGCGCGGCACCGGCCAGCGCGGCCCACGCCGTCGCGACCACGGTCGCGGCCACCGACGGGAAGGCGGCCAGCGCGACCCGGCCCGTCACCTGGTCCCGCAGCGCGGCCAGGTCGGCCTCGGCCGAGTCCAGCTGGACCAGCAGGGCGTCGGTGTGCGCCACCAGCAGGGTCGCCGCCGGGGTCAGCGCGATGCCCCGGCCCGCCCGTTCGGTCAGCGGGAGGCCGACCTCCCGCTCCAGCGCGGCCAGCTGCTGGGACACGGCGGGCGCCGAGTACCCCAGTGCCGCCGCGGCCGCCGTCACTGATCCGTAGGCGCTCACTGCGTGCAGCACCCGTAGCCGCCGTACATCGAGCATGAAGTAGAACTTAGCATTTAACAGAATTTATTTAACTGGTTCCAAACGGTCTGGGCTGGCAGCCTGGAGGAGTGATCACCACCAGAGCCGGAGGGCGAGCCGCCGCGTGGGCGGCAGCGGGCACGGTCGTGCTCTGGGCCAGCGCGTTTCCCGCGATCTCGGTCGCCGTGACCGGCCTCGGCCCGGCCGGGTTGTCGGTGGCCCGGCTGGGGGTGGCCTCGGTCGCGCTGGCGCTGGCCGCGCCGTTCGCCGGGGTGCGGCGACCACGGGCCCGGGATCTGCCGCTGATCGGGTTGTGCGGGCTGGCCGGGATGACCGCGTACCAGTTGCTGCTCAACCTGGGGGAGCGGGTGGTGCCGGCCGGGACCGCGAGCCTGCTGGTGGCCACGGCGCCGGTGTACGCCAGCCTGCTCGCCATCTGGTTCCTGGGGGAGCGGCCGACCCGGCGGCGCTGGGCCGGCAGCGCGGTGGCGTTCGCAGGGTCGGCCGTCATCGCGGTGTCGCACGGCCTGGGGTTCGGCGCGGCGGCGCTGGTCGTGCTGGCCGCGGCGGTGGCGCAAGCCGTCTTCCACACCGCGCAGAAGCCACTGCTGGCCCGCTACACCGGCTTCGAGGTCACCGTGTACGCGATGTGGGCCGGGACCTTGTTCATACTGCCGTGGACCGGAAGCCTGGTCCGTGCCCTGCCTCATGCGGGCCTTGGCGCCATCGGGGCGGCAGTCTTCCTCGGCCTCGCGCCGTCCGCAGTGGGCTTCCTCCTCTGGGCCTACGCACTGGCCCGGATGGACGTCGGCCGGGCCACCACCGCCCTGTACCTGGTGCCCGCCGCGGCCATCCTCATCGCGCTGGTCTGGCTGGGGCAGGTGCCCAGCCCCCTGGAGCTCATCGGCGGCGTCATCGCCCTGGCCGGCGTGGTGCTGGCCAGCGGGAGCCTGGCCAGCGGGAGCGGGCGGCTCAGGACCGGCTGGCTCAAGACCAGGGCGGCACGGTGGTGGTGCGCAGTTCGCGCTTGAGCAGCTTGCCGCTGGCGTTCTTGGGCAGTGCGTCGACCACGACCACATGCTTGGGCACCTTGAACGAGCCGAGCCGGTCCCGGCAGTGCTCGATCAGTTCATCCCCGGTGACGGCGTGGCCGTCGCGAACGACGACCGCGGCCGTGACCGCCTCGATCCAGCGCGGGTGCGGCAGCCCGAACACCGCCACCTCGGCCACGGCCGGGTGCTGGTAGATCGCCTCCTCGACCTCGCGGCTGGCCACGTTCTCGCCGCCGGTCTTGATCATGTCTTTCTTCCGGTCCACCACGGTCAGGTAGCCGTCGTCGTCCATGACGCCCAGGTCACCGCTGTGGAACCAGCCGTGCGCGAACGTCTCCGCCGTCCGCTCGGGATCCCGCCAGTAGCCCAGCATCGCGTGCGGGCTGCGGTGCACGATCTCACCGATCTCCCCGCTGGGCACCGGCTGGTCAGCGTCGTCCACCACCCGGGTCTCGACGTTGAGCGCGGCCCGTCCGGCCGAGCCGGCCTTACGCACCTGGTCGGCGGGCTTCAGGACGGTGGCCAGCGGGCCCATCTCGGTCTGGCCGTAGAAGTTGTACAGCGCGATGCCGGGCAGCCGGTCCGCGATCTCCTTGAGCACCTCGACCGGCATGATCGACGCGCCGTAGTAGCCCTTGCGCAGCGAGGACAGGTCCCGGCGGTCGAAGTCGGGGTGGCGCAGCAGCGAGATCCACACCGTTGGCGGGCAGAACAGCTTGGTCGCCCGCTCGGCCTCGATGGTGGCCAGCATCAGCGCGGGGTCGGCCCCGGGCAGCACGATGTTGGTCGCTCCCAGGTAGATGCCGGGCGTGAGGAAACAGTGCAGCTGGGCGCAGTGGTACAGCGGCAGCGAGTGCACCTCGATGTCCTCGCCGGTCATCTCGCCGTCGGTCACGCAGGATACGTACTGGGCGATCAGACTGCGGTGGGTCAGCATCGCGCCCTTGGGCCGCGACTCGGTGCCGCTGGTGTAGATGAGCTGGGCCAGGTCATCGTCGCCGATGACCACGTCCGGGGGGCCAAACGATGGGCCAGACGAGGGGCCAGACGAGGGGACGGTGCCCTCGAACGCCATCCAGTCCGTCACCGGCTCCCAGCCGGCCGGGACGTCACCGCCGTGATCCATGATCACGGCGCGAATCGCGAGCTCGGCCACCCCGGGCGTCCGTATGGCCACCGGGACCAGCGCGTCCTCGGCGATCAGGCCGGTGACCTCGGCGTGGGCCAGCACGTAACCAACCTCGTCCGGGCCGAGCATGAAGTTGACCGGCACCGACACCGCGCCCAGCCGGGCCAGCGCGAAGTAGCAGACCACGAAGGCGTGGTTGTTGTGGCTGAAGATCGCGATCCGGTCCCCGGCGGCCACGCCGCGAGCGGCCAGCGCCCCGGCCGTCCGGCTGACCGCGGCGTCCAGTTCGGCGTAGGTCTGGCGTAGCTCCCGGTAGACGATGGCGGTCCGGTCCGGCTCCCGCCGCGCGGTGCGGTGCAGCAGGTCGGCGATGCTGTGCCGGCGGGCGTACGCGGCGCTCGGGACGGGATTTGCCAGCACTGTCTGATTCACCACTGTCCCCTGGGTGATCCGCCTTGATCATCGTCCGCTCCGCACTCTACCGTGTGTGACAGGAATCACCCCTCCTGCATTGGAGCGTGTATATGTCCGGAATCGTTGTCGGTATCGACTCGTCGAGCCATTCCATCACCGCCCTGGAGTGGGCCATGCGGGAAGCGGCCGTTCATGATGAGCCGCTGACCGTGGTCACCGTCGAGGTCGTGGTAGCCAGCGGCTGGGGCGGCAGCCAGGTGTACGCGGCCGACTACGAGCTGCGCGACAAGGCCCAGAAGGCGGCCGAGGAAGCGGTCGCCGCCATCAAGACGAAGCTGGGTGACGCCGCGCCGGAGTCGGTCACCGTGAAGGCGGTCTTCGGCCAGCCAGCGGAGCAGATGCTGGAGGCGGCCAAGGAGGCCGACCACCTGATCCTCGGCCGCCGCGGCACCGGCGGCTTCAACCGGCTGACCCTGGGCTCGGTCAGCAGCCAGGTTGCCCACCACGCCGACTGCCCGGTGACGATCGTCCCGGACTGACCCGACCCGAGTGACCGGGCCTGGTGACCCCTCAACCGGGTCCCAGGCCTGGTGGCTCAGAAATAAGGACCAAAGTCCCATTGACGCCGGTCAGGCCCCAATAGACACTCAACCAGGAAGCACAGTGTCTCCGGCGTCAACGGCGCCGCCGGAGACGCGGTTCCGCTCTGAGTACCTCTCATAGGTACTGGGCCCGGAGCTTGCCCTTCTGCAGCTTGCCGGTGGCGGTCCGCGGCAACTGAGTGACGAAGTCGAGGCTGCGCGGCGTCTTGTAGTGCGCGATGCGGTCGCGGACGAAATCCAGCAGCTCGGCCGCCAGCTCCGGACCGGGGGTCACGCCCGGGGCGGGCTGGACCACCGCCTTGACCTGCTCGCCCATCTCCGGGTCGGGCACGCCGATGACCGCGATGTCGAACACCTTGGGGTGCAAGGCGAGCACGTTCTCGATCTCCTGCGGGTAGATGTTGACCCCGCCGGAGATGATCGTGAACGCCCGCCGGTCGGTCAGGAACAGGTAGCCGTCGTCGTCGAGGTAGCCGATGTCGCCGGTGGTGGTCCAGGTGGGGTGGTCCGGGTGCTGCGCCTCCCGGGTCTTGGCCGGGTCGTTGTGGTAGGTGAACGGCACGGTCTCGCGCTCGAAGTAGACCAGGCCGATGTCACCGGCCGCCAGCTCGGTGCCGTCCTCGGCGCAGACGTGCAGCGTGCCCAGGCCGGCCGGGCCGACCGAGCCCGGCTTCTTCAGCCACTGCCCCGAATCGATGAACGTGACCCCGTTGCCCTCGGTGGCCGCGTAGTACTCCTGCAGGATCGGGCCCCACCAGTCGATCATGGCCCGCTTGACGTCGACCGGGCACGGCGCGGCCGCGTGGATCGCCAGCCGGTGGCTGGACAGGTCGTGGCCCAGCCGCTGGTCATCGGGCAGCTTGAGCATCCGGACGAACATCGTCGGCACCCACTGGCTGTGCGTGATCCGGTAGCGCCCGACCGCCTGCAGCGCGGTCACCGGGTCGAAGTGCGGCAGCACGACCACGGTCCCGCCCAGGGCCTGCACGAACCCGCCGAACCGAAGCGGCGCGGCGTGGTACAGCGGCGCGGGCGTCAGGTACACGGTGTCCCGGTCGAAGCCGTACATTCGCCCGAATACGGTGACCAGCGGATCACCCGGCTCGTCCACCCGCCGTTCCTGCAGCGGCAGCTTGATCGCCTTGGGCAGGCCGGTGGTGCCGGAGGAGTACAGCATGTCCGCGCCGACCCGGTTGTCGGCCGGCGGCTCGGCCGGGGTCGCGGCCAGCGCGCGCTCGTAGTCCTCGTGCCCCGGCACCGCCCCGCCGAACGCCAACCGGCTGCCGATACCCGCCGTCTCGCCCGCCACCGCCAGGGCCTGATCCGCCTGGCCCGCCGACACGATCAGGGCCTGGGCCCCGCAGTCGTTCAGGATGTAGCTGATCTCGGCCTGCTGCAGGTGATGGTTGACCGCGGTCAGGTACAGGCCACTGCGCAGCGCGGCCCAGAACGCCTCGTAGTAGCGCAGGTTGTTCTCCGACAGCAGGGCCACGTTGTCGCCGCGGCGCAGGCCGCGGTCGTACAGCAGCCGGGCCAGCCGGGCGGACCGGTCCTCCAGCTGCGCGTAGGTCAGGGTCTCACTGCCGTCGGCCATGATCGCGGCAGGCTGCTGCGGCGACAACGCCGCCCACGTCCCGGGGTACATGGCAGCAGCGTCGCGGACCGATGCGCCCCAGTCAACGCGGCGGGAGTCAACGCGCCGAAGTCAGTGTCTCGGCGCGGCCCGATCGTCGCTGGGCGTGCGCAGGGCCCGGAACAGGGTCGTGCGCCGCACTTCGAAGCCCATCGCTTCGTACAGGCGGATGGCGGCGGTGTTGGTCGCCACCGCGTGCAGGAACGCGGTCTCGCCGCGGGCCCGGACGCCGGCCACCAGCACCCGGATCAGCCGGCTGGCGAACCCGTGGCCACGCCAGGCGTCGTCGGTGCACACCGCGCTGATCTCGGTCCAGCCGGGCGGCTTGAGCCGTTCCCCGGCCATCGCGACCAGCGCCCCGCCCCGGCGGATGCCCAGGTAGACACCCAGCTCCTGCGTCCGGGGCAGGAATGGCCCCGGCTTGGTCCGGGCGGTCAGGTCCAGCATCTCCGGCACGTCGGCCTGCCCGAGCCGGACCACCTCCTCGTCGGGTTCCGCGCCCGCTACCCCGGCGTCCACCAGCTGCACACCTTCGCCGATCATGGTGGCCCGCCAGCCGTCCGGCGGGCCGGACCGCTCAGCCGCCAGCGCCAGCGTCGCCCCGGGACCGGCCAGCGCGGCCAGGTCGGCCCAGTCGGCCGGCTCTGGGTCGTCGGGCAGCGCCGCGAACGGCACCACGTCCACCGGGTACCGCAGCGCGCGGCCCTTCCGTTCGGCGAACCGCGCGTGCGGGCCCAGCAGGGACGAAAAGACCGGGTTGTCGAGCGGGTGCGCCGCGCCAGGCTCGGTCATCTCGGGCTCGGTCATCTCGGGCTCGATCATGTCGGGCTCGGTCACCGGGTGACCTCGATGACGACCTTGCCCCGGACGTGGCCCTCCTCGACCAGGCGCAGCGCCCCCGCCGCCTGGTCCAGGGTGAACGTGCGGGACACGTACGGGTTCAGCGCACCACTGATCACCAGCTGGGCCAGCGTGTCCAGCGTCGCCTGGTCCCGGGCGCGGGCCACGAACGTGCCGCCCAGCCGGGCCACGATGGCCCGGTCGCCCGCGCTGACCAGCTTGGACCGGTCGGCCAGCAGCGGGGCCACCTCTTCCAGGGCCTGCCCGCCGACCTGGTCGTAGATGCCGCTGATGCCCTGCGGCGCCGCGCCCCGGATCCGGCCGGCCACCCCCGGGCCGTACTCCACGTGGATGACCCCGAGCGATTCGATGAAGGCCTTCTTGCCCGCGCTGGCCGTGCCGATCACGGTCAGCCCCTGGTGCCGGGCGATCTGGGCCGCCGCCACCCCGACGCCACCGCCCACGCCGGTGATCAGCACGGTCGCGCCGGGCGGCAGGGCCAGCTGCCGGATGCCGTCGTAGGCCGTGGCCCCGGCCACCGGCAAGGTGGATGCGTCGGTGGCCGACAGCCCCGGCGGACGGTGCGCGGTGATGTCCGCTACGAGCAGCGCGAACTCCGAAAACCCGCCACCGTCGCTGCTGCCGAATACCGCGTCACCCACGGCGAAGCCGCCCACCCCGGGACCGACCGCGGCGACCAGCCCGGCCGCCTCCCGCCCGAACAGCAGCGGGAAGTCCTCCGCCGGGCTGTCCGGGGTACGCATCGTGCCGGCGCGGCGCTTCCAGTCGGCCGGGTTGACCCCGGCCGCGTCCACCGCGACCAGCAGCTGCCCGGGCCCCGGCTCCGGCCGGGGCACGTCCGCCAGCGCCTCAACCTCGGGGCCACCGTGACCGGTATAGACGTACGCCTTCATGCCGCCTCCGTCTGCGTCGTCGCTTCGGTGGGTAGAAGCAGGGAACCGGCGTCGTTATGCCCAGCTCGATGCTCCGGTCGGAGCCGTGCTCCGGCGGTGTCCGTTCCTACTCGCTAATCCCCACCGGAATAACCTAGTTTGCGAATTAGTCTCTAACTAGTGACACCTCCGAGGGACGGGAGCATGTCCTGAGCACCACCGCGCCGAACCCGGCCACTCCGGCCAGCACCGCCCTGATCCTGTCCGCCGCCCTCGACGGCGCCGGCTGGCACCCCGCTGCCTGGCGTGAGCCCCGGGCCCGCCCGGCCGAGCTGCTCACCGGCCGGTACTGGGCCGACCTGGCCGCCGAGGCCGAACGCGGGCTGCTCGACTTCGTCACGATCGAGGACAGCCTGAGCCTGCAGTCCGCCCGCTACCGCGCCCCGGATGGCCGGACCGACCAGGTGCGCGGCCGGCTCGACTCGGTGCTGACCGCGGCCCGGATCGCCCCGCTGACCCGGCACGTGGGCCTGGTTCCCACGGTGATCGTCACGCACACCGAGCCGTTCCACGCCTCCAAGGCCATCGCCACCCTGGACTACGTCAGCACCGGCCGGGCCGGGGTCCGGGTCCGGGTCTCGGCCGCGCCGCACGAGGCGGCCCAGTTCGGCCGGCGCAGCTTCCCCCAGCTCAGCCTGCAGGACCGGGACAACCCGGCCGTACAGGAGCTGATCGGTGGCCTGTTCGGCGAGGCCGCCGACTACGTCGAGGTGATGCGGCGGCTGTGGGACAGCTGGGAGGACGACGCCGAGATCCGTGACGTCGGTACCGGCCGGTTCATCGACCGGGACAAGCTGCACTACATCGACTTCGCCGGCCGCCAGTTCAGCGTCAAGGGGCCGTCGATCACGCCGCGGCCGCCGCAGGGCCAGCCGGTGGTCAGCGCGCTCGGGCACGCCAGCGTGCCGTACGAGCTGATCGGCCGGTCGGCCGACGTCGGCTACGTGACCCCGCACGACCCGGCCGAGAGCGCCGCGATCGTGGCCGAGGTCCGGGCGGCCCAGGCCGCGGCCGGCCGGGCCGGCGAGCCGCTGCACATCCTGGCTGACCTGGTGGTGTTCCTCGGCCCGGACGCCGCCGCCGCCCGCGCCCGCCGGGACCGGCTCGACGAGCGCGCGGGCCAGGAGTACACCAGCGACGCGCACATCTTCACCGGCACCGCCAGCCAGCTCGCGGACCTGTTGCTGGACTGGCGGCAGGCCGGCCTGTCCGGCTTCCGGCTGCGCCCGGCGGTCATCCCCGACGATCTTGAGGCGATCACCCGGGAGCTGGTGCCCGAGCTGCAGCGACGCGGCGTGTTCCGCACCGCCTACGAGGCCAGCACTCTGCGCGGTCTGCTCGGCCTGGACCGCCCGGCCAACCGCTACACCGCGGCCCGGGCCAACGACCCGGCCACCGCCGGATCCGGGAGGAACTGATGCCCAAGCAGATCCACCTCGCCGCGCACTTCCCCGGCGTGAACAACACCACGGTCTGGAGTGACCCGCAGTCCGGCAGCCACATCGAGTTCAGCTCGTTCGCGCACCTGGCCCAGACGGCCGAGCGGGCCAAGTTCGACTTCCTGTTCCTGGCCGAAGGGCTGCGGCTGCGCGAGCAGGGCGGCCAGATCTACGACCTGGACGTGGTCGGGCGGCCGGACACGTTCACCGTGCTGGCCGCGCTGGCCGCGGTGACCGACCGGCTGGGCCTGGCCGGCACGATCAACTCCACCTTCAACGAGCCGTACGAGGTGGCCCGGCAGTTCGCCAGCCTGGATCACCTGTCCGGGGGCCGGGCCGCCTGGAACGTGGTCACCTCGTGGGACGCGTTCACCGGTGAGAACTTCCGGCGCGGCGGATTCCTGCCCCAAGACGCCCGGTACGAGCGGGCCAAGACGTTCCTGCGCACGACCTGGGAGCTATTCGACTCCTGGCGCGGTGACGAGATCGTCGCCGACAAGGAGTCCGGGGTGTTCCTGGCCGACCCGGACGCGGGCCAGTTCACCCACACCGACGCGCACTTCGACATCCACGGTCAGTTCAGCGTGCCGCGCAGCCCGCAGGGCCGCCCGGTCATCTTCCAGGCCGGGGACAGCGAGGAGGGCCGGGAGTTCGCCGCCTCCAGCGCGGACGCGATCTTCAGCCGGCACGGCACGCTGGAGGACGGCCAGAAGTTCTACGCCGACGTGAAGGGCCGGCTGGCCAAGTACGGCCGGGCCCCCGACCAGCTGCTGATCTTGCCCGCGGCCACGTTCGTCCTCGGCGACACCGACGACGACGCCCGGGAGATCGCCCGGGAGGTCCGGTTCCAGCAGGTCAGCGGGCAGACCGCGATCATGTTCGCCGAACAGCTGTGGAACCGGGACCTGTCCGGCTACGACCCGGACGGCCCGCTGCCCGAGGTCGATCCGCTCCTGGGCGAGAACACGATCTCCCGGGGCCGGGCCAGCGTGCGGATGCACCGGGACCCACTGGCCGTCGCGGCCCAGTGGCGGGCCCTGGCCGAGGAGCGGAACCTGTCCCTGCGCGAGGTCGTGGTCGAGGTCACCGGGCGGCAGACGTTCATCGGGTCGGCCACCACGGTCGCCGACGAGATCGACCACCTGGTGCAGGCCGACGCCAGCGACGGGTTCATCCTGGTCCCGCACATCACCCCGGGCGGCCTGGACGAGTTCGCCGACAACGTGGTCCCGCTGCTGCAAGAACGCGGGGTGTTCCGCACCGAGTACGAAGGGGACACGTTGCGATCTCACCTGGGCCTGGATCCGCTGCCTGCCGGACGCGCCGGCGATCAGAACAGTGCCAGCCACAATAAGGCGGTGGCGTCGTGAGCCGCTCGCCGCTGGCCGTGCTGGACCTGGTGCCGATCAGCACCGGGTCGACCGCCGCCGAAGCCCTGCGCAACAGCATCGACTTGGCCCAGCAGGCCGAGCAGCTCGGCTACACCCGGTACTGGTTCGCCGAGCACCACCTCAACCCGGGCGTGGCCGGCACCTCGCCCGCCGTGGTGCTGGCGCTGACCGCCGGGGCCACGTCCACCATCCGGATCGGGTCCGGCGCGGTGCAGATGGGACACCGCACCGCGCTGTCCACAGTGGAGGAGTTCGGGCTCATCGACGCGCTCTACCCGGGCCGGCTGGACCTGGGCCTGGGCCGGTCGGCCGGGCGCCCGCCCGGCGGCGCGCCCACGGCGCCGCCTCCCGAGGCGCACCGGACCGGCAACGGTCTGCTCATCCCCAAGCGGCCGTCCCTGGCCCACCTGTTCGGCTCGCCCCGCTTCGCCATGCAGAAGACCCTGCTGCAGCTGCCCGGCGCCCGGTCGCAGGGCTACACCGAGCAGGTCAACGACGTGCTGGCCCTGCTGCGCGGCACCTACCGGACCGCGGACGGGGTCGAGGCGCACATCGTTCCCGGCGAGGACGCCGACGTGCAGGTCTGGATCCTGGGCAGCAGCGGCGGCGAGAGCGCCCAGGTGGCCGGGGCCAACGGGCTGCGGTTCGCGGCCAACTACCACGTCAGCCCGGCCACCGTGCTGGACGCGGCGCAGGGTTACCGGGCCGCGTTCG
Source organism: uncultured Actinomycetes bacterium (assembly GCA_963833835.1). Classification (GTDB taxonomy): domain Bacteria; phylum Actinomycetota; class Actinomycetes; order Streptosporangiales; family Streptosporangiaceae; genus Bog-532. The sequence continues at coordinate 17,139 of CAWHZI010000013.1, read as the reverse complement.
AACCGTCGGCCGACCTGGCCCAGCCGTACGTGAGCGTGTCGGCCGACGTTGTGGTGGCCGAGAACGAGGCCACCGCGCGCGAGCTGGCGGCCGGCTACGGCGCCTGGGTCCGCAGCATCCGCACCGGGGCGGGCGCGATCCAGTTCCCCACCCCGGACGAGGCCCGTGCCTACACCTGGACCGACGCCGACCGGGACCTGGTCACCGACCGGGTGGACACTCAGTTCGCTGGTACCCCCAAGCAGGTCGCCGACCAGCTCGAACAACTCCAGGAAGCCACCGGCGCCGACGAGCTGATCATCACCACCATCACCCACGACCACGCCGACCGGGTGCGCTCCTACCGCCTGCTGGCGCAGGAGTGGTCCCGCCGCTAGCGCATGCCCTTTAAAATCATGGCCTCTTAATGAGGGCGCATGGCCTTGGCCGGTTGGGGTAGCCGTCGGGCTCCACAATCCCGGGTGAGAAGGCCAACATGACCAGTGACGAGACCGCCGGTGCGGAGCCCAGGCGCAGCGGCCGACGTCCCGAAGGGCCGCCGCACGCCCGCAAGGGCTCGATGTTCCAGACGGCGAAGCGCACGCTGACCGAGTTCAAGGAAGACAACCTGACCGACGCGGCCGCCGCGCTGACCTACTACGCGGTGCTGTCGATCTTTCCCGCGCTGGTGGCGATGATCGCCCTAGTCGGCCTGGTCGGAAACCCGCAGACGATCACCAACGAGCTGACCAGCCTGGTCAGCTCGATCGGCCCGGCCTCGGCCGCGCAGACGTTCAAGGAGCCGATCGCCAGCCTGGCCCATGGCAGCGGCACCACCGGCATCCTGCTCATTGTCGGTGTCGCCGCGGCGCTGTGGACGGCTTCGGGGTACGTGGGCGCGTTCATGCGCGCCGCCAACACCATCTACGAGGTCGAGGAAGGCCGCTCGTTCATCAAGCTGCGGCCGCTGCAGCTGCTGGTCACGCTCATCCTGGTGGTGCTGCTCGCGCTCGTGCTGCTGGCGGTCGTGGTGACCGGGCCGATCGCCAGCAAGGTCGGATCGGCTATCGGCGCGGGCTCGGCCGCCGTGACCGCCTGGGACATCGCCAAGTGGCCCGTCCTGCTCATCGTCGTCATCTTCATGATCGCCGTGCTGTACTACGCCGCGCCGAACGCCCGGCTGCGCGGCCTCAAGTCGATCATGCCCGGCGCCGCGCTGGCCGTGGTCATCTGGCTGATCGCCTCGGCCGGCTTCGCCTTTTACGTGGCCAACTTCGGCTCCTACAACAAGACCTACGGCACGCTGGGGGCGGTCATCGCCCTGCTGGTGTGGCTGTGGATCACCAACGTCGCCATCCTGCTCGGCGTCGAGGTCAACGCCGAGCGTGAGCGCAGCCGGCAACTGAGAGAAGGCACCCCCGGGGCCGAGCGCGAACTGCAACTGGAAGAACGCTCCGCCCCCAAGCCGAAAAAGCGCTCCCGCACCGTCTGACGTCCTCGCGGAGCCTGCCGGTCATCGCAGCAGCCAGTAGACCTCCACCCACTGCTGAGCCGGATCGTCGTGGTGCGGCCCGTAAATCTCCCAGCGGGTGCCGTTGAGCTGGTGCTGGTGGGCGGCACACCAGGTGACCACGGCGTCGTGGGCCGCCTTCACATCCTCGAAGGGGCCACGATGGACGGCCATGGCCGTGGTCCCGGCCGGCAGCGCTGATGACTTCACGCGGCCGGTGAGCGGGCACGGCTGGTCGAGCAGCACGCCGACCTCGACGTTCGGCACAGTGTCCAGGTAGAGCATGATGTTGGGGCATCCCCGCTGGATCCCGCCCGCGCGCAGGCAGTCCCACACCTCGCCCAGAAGCTGCCCCCACAGGCGGGGAAACTGCGGCCAGGTCGTCGTGGCGGCGACTACGGCGGTCGGCCGGGACCCGACGTCAGCCAGGCTCACCTCGTAGTCCATTACGCTCCCCGCGACTCGGCCACGCGGCGCATCCAGAACCGGAACCAGTCGGGGCCGAACGGCAGGTACACCCGCACCGGAATGCGGCGGGCCACCAGATCGGTCAGCACGTCGGGACGCACGCCGAGCAGTTGTTCCACCGGCCGGGGGCCCAGGGCCAGCAGCAGCGCCTCGCGCAGCACGCCGTCGTGGGTGGCCAGGGTGAACGGCGTGCCGCTGTCCGCCAGCCAGTGGGCGTGCCGCAGGTAGGCCAGATCGGTGGGTTCGCCGTAGGGCAGGGCCACCCCGGCTGGCTCGACGTAGGCCCCCTTGACCAGGCGGACGTGCACCCCGGCCGCGGCCAGCCGCTCCAGGTCACGGCCGGTGCGGCGGTAGTTGGCCGGGGCCGTGGCCCCGAGCCGCCCGGCCAGCCCGCGCCCGGCCACCGTCTCGATACAGGTCAGCACGGCCTCGGCCCGATGGTGGTCCTCGGCTCCGACCTGGAGCCGGCGGCCGTCCGGCAGCCGTTCGGTGATCGTGGCCAGCCGGTCCGCGCACCCGGCCGGGTCGGCATCCAGGGCCAGGTGGGTCAGGTCCACCGACAGCCAGGTGCTCTCCGGCAGTTCGGCTAGCTGCGCGGCCAGGGCCAGGTAGTCCGCGGCGACCTGCTCGGCCACGGCCACGTCTCGCACCAGCTCGCCGAACAGGTCCAGGCTGGCCGCGACCCCGTCCGCATCGAGGTCACGGGCTCGCTGGATCGCATCGGCGGCATCTCGGCCCGCCACGTACCGGGCGGCCCGCCGCCAGGCCAGCCGCTCCCCGGTTGGGGTGCCCCGCGCGGCCCGTTCCAGCCGCTCGCTGGTGGCCAGCCGGAACAAGATCGCGCGATCGACGGACATGAGGTCCATCCTGGCGAACCCGGCGATGCCGGGCCACCCGTTAAGCGGCGGCGGCCTGCTCGGCGGGCTCGACCTGCTCGACCTGCTCGGCCGGCTCAGCTGACTGCTCGGCCGGCTCAGCCGGGTTGAGCAGGGGCGAGGAGACCAGGAAGTCCGCGCTGGCCCGGTTGCAGGCCACCGGGACGTTCCACACCACGGCCACCCGCAGCAGCGCCTTCACGTCCGGGTCGTGCGGGTGCTGGGCCAGCGGGTCCCACATGAAGATGAGCAGGTCGACCAGGCCCTCGGCGATCCGTGCGCCGATCTGCTGGTCACCGCCGAACGGGCCGCTGAGCAGCCGGGTCACGGGCAGGCCGAGCTCGTCGGCCAGCAGCCGCCCGGTGGTGGCGGTCGCGATCAGATCGTGCTGGGCCAGCGTGCCCCGGTTGTAAGTGGCCCATTCGAGCATGTCCTGCTTGCAGTTGTCGTGCGCGACCAGCGCTATGCGCCGGACGGTGGGGCCATAGGAGGTAACCGTCAACAAGTTCCTTCCGGTTGGGTCAGTGACGTCTCCAGCCTGCCCGACGGAGGACTCATGCGTCCAATGAGTTTATTAAATGTAAATCATGCCTATACGTCATGTATCTTGCCGCACGCCCCGGCGGAATCGGACCGGTACGGTCTCGCACGTGACCAGGCCGGAGCCGGTGGTGAGCTCGTCGATGATCGCGAACGCGGTGCTGACCCGCGCCGGGGTGTCGATCACGCTGGTCACCGCGGGCACGTGCCGGGTGAGCTGGAGCAGCCGGTCGCCGTGCGGGGCGTGCGCGCCGTGGAAGCCCCAGATCCCCAGCTGGGTGGTGGCGCCGGAGATCCCGGCCGACCGGAGCCGGCGGACGATGGCCCGGTGGATGGGCTGGCCGTCCTGCCGGGCCGCCTCCGAGGTGTACACCATCAGCTTCTGCCACTCGGATCCGGCGCCTTCCGGCGGCCCGGCCAGCAGGCGGCCGTCGCGCTTGGCCACCACGACCCGCTCCACCGTGATCAGGGGCCGGGCCAGCAGCGCGCCCAGCTCGGCCAGCACCCGGGCCAGGCGCCCCTCGGTGCCGACCGCGATCACCATCATCGGGACCTCGGTGTTGCGGCTGAAGAACGCGGCCCGCTGCCGCTGGCCGTGCGCGGTGCCGTCCACCCCGAGCAGCGCGGTCGCCCCGTCGATGCCGCGCTGGTAGAGCAGGTCGCACACCGCCATGAAGGCAGGCATCCGGGACACCCGTTCCTGCCGCCCCAGGTAGATGGTGAGCTTGGCCGCGCCGCCGTTGCCCGTGACGGCCTCGGTGTCCAGGTCGCCGCTCAGCAGCCGGGCCCGTTCCAGCGTGACCAGCCCGGATCCGGTCAGCCGGACCGCCTCGGGGGCCAGCGCCTCGATCCGCTCCCGCCGGTCCACCGCGATCGCGGTCAGCGGGAGGTCTTCGGACAGGCTCAGCGACAGGTCGGTGCGGAGCCGGTGCTTGAGCCCAAACCCTTCGGCCCCGCGCAGCAGGATGCTGGTGGCCACCTCCTGATCCCCGTACAGCGCGAGCAGTGCGTCGGCCACGAACTGGCCACCGGCCCGTTGCCGCTCGCCGAAATAGCTGGTCAGCTTCAGGCCGTCCGTGATCACAGCCGCCCCCCGATCCACTGGCCGAGCGCGGCCGCCGCCACCCCGAACACCAGGCTCACCACCACGTTGGCCGCGGCCCGGCCCAGTTCCCGGTCCTCAGCCAGCCGCTCGGTCTCGAACATCCAGGTCGAAAACGTGGTGTACGAGCCGACCGCGGCCGTGCCGGCCAGCAGAGCCTGATCGTGGCTGAGGGCCAGGCCACCCACGAAACCCAGGATCAGCGCGCCGGACAGGTTGATCGCCAGCGTTCCGAACGGGAAGTCCCGGCCACCCCGGGACGCCACTGCCCGGTCGACTCCGAATCGCAGCACCGATCCGGCCCCGCCGATGATGACCACCGCCACCCACACCAGCACGCTCATGCGCGCACCCGCACACGCCGGACCATGGCCGTGGCCAGGTAGATGGCGGCGTACCCGGCGGCCACGCTGGCCGCGGCGTAGCCCACGGCCAATCCCCAGGCGTGGGCGTCGATCATCTTCAAGATCTCCACCTGCATGGTGGAGAACGTGGACAGCCCGCCGCACAGCCCGGTCCCGAGCAGCGGCCGCCGGTAGCTCGACAGCGGCAGCCGTTCCTGCAGCCGGGTCACGAAGTACCCCAGCAGGAACGCGGCCACCACGTTGACCGTGAACGTGGGCCACGGCCACACGTTCGCCGCGTGCGGAAACGCCTCGGCCAGCCCGGCCCGGGCCAGCGTGCCGAGCGCGCCGCCGGCGAAGATCGCGCCGATTTCGCGCGCGTCAGACAATGCTCAAGCTCCCTCCACATCGAGACTGCGGAAGAAGCCATCAGCCGGGTGGTACGGCGGTTTGGGAGGCGATCCTCCACGTCAGGGCATCATCTGACGTCCATCAGGTTAGTGGATCAGCGCACACACTGGTCACGCCGGTCCCAGGGGGGCGAGAATGCGATCGTGATGAGCGAGCAGCGGGCCGCGATGTGGCGGCAGGCCCGGGGAGACACGGTCTGTGCCGAGCTGGCCGCGGCGGCGCACGAGTATCCCGACCTGCCCGCCTACTCCGACCGCGGCAGTGCTGGCCGTAACGGGGCCGGCCCCGGCTGGGCCGAGCGCGACTGGTCCACGCTGACCTGGCGCCAGACCCGGGAGCGGGCGCTGGAGCTGGCCGCCGGGCTGGTTGCGCTGGGGCTGCAACCGGGGGAGCGGGTGGCGCTGATGCTGCCCAACCGGGTGGAACACGTGCTGGCCGACCTGGCCGCCGTGCACGCCGGGGGAGTACCGGTCACGTTCTACCCCACGCTCACCGCCGAGCAGGTCGCCTACCAGGCCGCGGACTGCGACGCGCGGATCGCCGTGCTGGACGGTGCGATCGAGCTGGACCGCTGGGAGCCGGTGCTGGCCCAGCTGCCCGGCCTGCAGCACATCATCGTCCGTGATCCGGCGGTGTGCCCGGTGGCCGGGCCGTTCCGGACCTGGACCGACTTCGCCGCGCTGAGCGCGAGCGAGTGGCCCGGCCGCGCCGCGGACATCGAGGCCCGGGTGGCCGCGATCACGCCCGGCGACCCGGTCACGCTGCTGTACACGTCGGGCACCACCGGCACCCCCAAGGGAGTGGTCGTCACCCACTCCAGCGTGACCTACGAGCTGGCCGCCATCCGGGCCGTCGGCAACGCCCGGCCGCGTACCCGCTGGGTGTCCTACCTGCCGCTGGCCCACATCGCCGAGCGCATGTTCACCCTGTACCTGGCCATGGACGGCGGCTGGCACGTCCACTTCTGCCCCGACAGCGCCGCGCTGGTGCCCGCGATCGCCGCCGTCCGGCCCACGGCGTTCTTCGGCGTGCCACGGGTGTGGGAGAAGATCCAGGCCGGTATCGGCGCCCGCCTGGCGGCCGAGGCCGACGCCGGGCGCAAGGCGGCCGTGGCCGCGGCCATGGACACCGGCCTGCGCTACGTCCAGAGCACGCAGTACGGCCAGCAGACCCCGCCGGACCTGGCCGCCGCGTTCGCCCAGGCCGAGGAGACCGTGCTGCGGCCGATCCGCTCGCTGCTGGGGCTGGGCCAGACCGAGCTGGTCATGAGCGCGGCCGCGCCGCTGCCGGCCGAGGTCGGCACGTTCTTCGCCGGGCTGGGCCTGCGGATCATGGACGTCTACGGCATGACCGAGACCACCGGCGCGTTCACGGCCAACAACGACGCCGAGTTCCGCCTGGGCACGGTCGGCCGGCCGCTGCCCGGCACCGAGATGCGGATCGCCGCCGACGGGGAGATCATCACCCGCGGGCCGCTGAACACGCCCGGCTACCTGAACCTGCCCGACCGCACAGCCGAACTGCTCGACGCCGACGGCTGGCTGCACACCGGCGACATCGGCGCGGTCGACGAGGACGGCTTCCTGTCCGTGGTCGACCGCAAGAAGGAGCTGATCATCACCGCGGGCGGGGAGAACGTCTCCCCGGCCATGGTGGAGAACCTGCTGGTCGCGCACCCGCTGATCGGGCAGGGCCTGGTCTACGGCGACCGCCGCCCGTACCTGGTCGCGCTGCTGACCCTGGACCCGGAGATGGCCGCCGCCTGGGCCCAGGGCCGCGGGGTGACCGCCGGTTCACTGACCGAGCTGACCGAGCACCCCGACGTGCTGGCGGAGGTCGGTGCGGCCGTGGCCGCGGCCAACCAGCACCTGGCCCGCGTCCAGCAGGTCAAGGCGTGGCAGCTGTTGCCCGCCGAGTGGACGGCCGACAGCGAGGAGCTGACCCCCACCCTCAAGCTCAAGCGCCGCGTCATCCAGGCCAAATACGCCGACACGATCGACCGCCTCTACGCGGGCGCCTCGGCTCGCCAATCCCGCTAGCGCGGTCGCCGAGAACGTCAACCTAGAGGACGATCGCCTGCATGAGCTACGGACATCCTCCCGGCGCTGGCGCCTTGCCGGGAGTGCCGCCCCCTACATACCGGGCCTGGGAGACCACCGCCGTCATCTGCGGCGTGCTGTTCAACATCATCCTCGGCCTCCCGACCGCCCTGATCGGCCGGAGATACGGCAAGCGGGTCACCGAGCTGTGGGCGCGCGGCGACGCCCCGGGGGCCATCAGCGCGTCACGGAAGGCCCGGGCCTGGCTGATTGCCTCGATCCTGCTCGACGTGATCGGGCTTGTCCTGTCGATCGTGTTCGTCCTGCACGCACCGGGCTCGCACCGGTAGCGCCCGGCGGCCCGCTGGCCGGTGGCCCGTAGCCGGCCAGCGCCGCCGTCAGCTAGGGGACCGCGGTGAAGTGCTCGGTCAGCAGGGCGGCCACCTGGTCCGGGAACCGTTCGGGCAGCCAGTGTGAGGCGCCGTCCAGCTCGGCCAGCCGATACGGCCCGGTGACGTGGCGCCCGCACCGCTCCGCCGCCGCCCGCGTGACGAACCGGTCGCGGTTGCCCCAGATGAACATCGTCGGCACCCGAACCGGGCCGGCCGGCTCGCGCAGGCGCAACGGCATGGCCCGGTACCAGTTGAGCGGACCGCGCAGCGTGGCCGGGTCCCGGGCCCGGAGGGCGTAGCGTTCCGCGCTGACCGGATCGAGCCCCGTGCGGGTCAGAATGTCGCGGAACACCTGGCCATCGTGCCGGCCGAGCACCCGCTCGGGCAGCCACGGCAGCTGCCAGGCGGCCATGTACCACGAGCGGGCCAGCTGGCTGCTGGACACCAGGGCCTGGGCGAACGCCTGCGGGTGGGGCACGGACAACGCGGCCAGTGAGGCCACCCGCTCCGGATGGCGCCCGGCCACGTACCAGGCCAGCGCGGCGCCCCAGTCGTGCCCGGCCAGGTAGAACCGTTCCGCCCCGGCCGCGTCGGCCAGCGCCAGGACGTCCGCCGCCAGTTCGGAGTTCCGGTACGCGGCCCGGGCCGTCGGGCGGGCCCCGGGGGAGTAGCCCCGCAGGTCGGGCGCCAGCACCCGGTAACCACTCGAGGCCAGCACGGCCGCCACCTGGTCCCATGACCGCCGGTCCTGCGGAAACCCGTGCAGCAGGATGACGGCCGCAGGCCCGTCCTCACGAGTCGGCCCGTCCCCACGGGCCGGGCCGGTATCGCTGACGTCAAAGCTGAACGCCGCGTTGGTGAACCGCTCCATGCCGCCATCTTCCCAGCAGGGAATAGCCCGGAGCCGGGTTGTGCTGCGCGAAAGGCCGAGTCGATGTGGCCCTGGAGGTGCCATGACCCAGCTTGCGCGTCCAGACCTTGCGCGCAGCCGATCAGGACGAGATCACGTACGCGCTGGCCCGCCCGTTGCTGGCTGGGTGATAGGTACAGCGGTACTGGGGCCGGCTGCCCTAGTCGTGGGCTGGCTGATAGCCGGCGCGCTTCAGTCAAGCGCTTACAGCCCGATGCGGGACACGATCAGCGTCCTGGCTGGTTACACGGGGACCGACCGGTGGGTCATGACGGCGGCCCTGCTGCTGGTCGGCAGCTTCCAGCTCGCGACCGGGGCGGGTCTCGCTGCCGTCCGCCTGCCTGCGCGCCTCCTGCTGATGCTGACGGGCCTTTCGACGCTTGGCATCGCCGCCACTCCGGAACTGGCCACGGGCCCGACGTCGCGTCACCTCGCCTTCGCGGTGAGCTGCGTCGTCACGACCGCGGTCTGGCCCGTACTGGTCGCCCGGCGCGCACCGGCGCCCACGCGGATCCTCAGCGTCTACGGTTGCGCGGCGGCGACCGTGCTCTTCGCCGCGTTGTCTACCTGGCTCCTGATCGCAGCCCAAGCTGGCGCCGGTGACCTGGGCCTGATCGAGCGGCTGACGTCGGCGGTTCAGGCCTCGTTTCCGCTGGTCGTCGCGCTCGCTTTGCGACGGGCCGCCCGGGCTAGCGCCCGGCCCTCAGTGATTGGGGCCGGGCGCTAGCCGCGGGGCGCTAGCCGCGGGCGCTAATTTCCGATCAGCGCAAGCCGGTGATCTTGAGGATCTCGCCGGGGTGAGCCGCGGTAGCGGTGCTGCCCCCGTAGTTGGATACGTAGACGGCACCGTTGGACCCGACGGCCACGCCGGTCGGCTGGAACAGGCCGCTCACCGGCAGCGTGGTCACGGTGTGCCCGTGGTGGCTGACCCGGACCAGAGCGCCCGGGGTGGTGGGCGGAGACAGCAGGCCGCCGGTGCTGTACTCGGTGGCCAGGAGCCGGCCGCGGCCGTCAAAGGCGATGGCGGTGACGGCGGTCAGGCCGCGGGCCCAGATCGTCGGCTGGTGGCCGGGAACGACCCGGTAGATGTAGGCCGTGCCCGGGACCGACGGGACGCCGCGGAGCAGGCCCACGTACAGCGCCCCGTCGGGTCCGACCGCGATGGAGGTCGGCACCGCCTGAGCCTTGACCGTCACCGGCGCCGGGCCGAGGACCCCGGCCGGGGCCGTCTCGGTGACCGCCGGGAAACGGGCCAGCAAGTGGATCCGGCCGGACGGCGAGACCTGCAGCAGCGAGTTCGCGGCCGCGTCGGCCACGAGGAAGCCGCCGTGGTAGGCCACTACGTCGTAAGGGTCGGAATCGTAGGCGGTCTCGCCCGGGACGGTGCCCAGGCTCGAGGCCGACTGCGGGTGGGCCGCCGCGTAGGCGGCCAGGTTCACAGTGCTGACCTTGTGGCCCGAGCGGATCAGCAGCTGGCCGAACAGCTTCCCGGCCGGCCTGGGCAGCGCGTTGACGCCGTGGCTGTTGACCAGGACGTCCTGCATCACGACGGCCGCCCGGCCGTGGCTGAACGTGACCGCGGCGGGTCCCGCGACCTCGCTGCTGTCCGTTTGGATTACCGACGGCAGGCTGACCGAGGTTGCGATGTGGCCGTGCCGGATGAGCGACACGGCGCCGGTCTGGCCGACGCAGTAGTTGGTGTTGCCGGCTCCGCCGGTGGACGGGCCGGTGACGCAGTTGGATGTCCCAACCGGGCCACCCGCGCCGGCTTGCGCCACCCACAGGCCGTCTCCGGTCAGGGTCAGGTGCCGCGGGTTGTTGAGCCCGCTGCGCACCACGCTGACCGCGGGGCCCGATGATGCCCCGGCCGCGGCCGCCGGAATGGCCACCCCCGCCAGTACTGCCGCCCCTGCGAGGGCGGTCACTGCAAAGCGTTGCATTGTTGCTCCTCCCCAGTACGAATCGCGCCGCTACGGTGCGGCGCGACGGACCGGACAGGCCGCCGCGAGCGGAGATCGGGCCGTGCAACTGCAGACTGCCCCCGGGCAGACGGCCAGTCGATCGGCATCAGCATGGCACAAAAGGACCGAAGCTGTAGTTCCTCTCTAGGTCATCTCCACACCACCTCCACACCACCCCCACATGATCTCCCCGCCGTCCCCGCGTGGTGAGCACGCACCGGCTCAGGCTTGGTCCAGGATGCGCCGCTTGGCCGCCGCAAAGTCAGTGTCGGAAAGCGCGCCCTGGTCGTGCAGCTGGGCCAGCTGACGCAGTTGTGACATCCACGATGGCTGGTCATCCGCATCCACGTCCGGGGGCTGGGCCGGGCTGCGTGACCTGGCGGGAGTGGCCGGGGCAGTGGCGGCCGGGGCGGCGGGAGCCGACGGCTGCTGGCCCGCGAGGTTTACCCCGAGCTGACGCCAGAACCGCTCGACCTGCGCCGTATAGCCGGCTTGGGTGAGCCGCCCGGCGCGCAGCGATGCGGTCGCATCGGACATCAAGCGCAGGTCAGGCAACTGTGAGTGCTTGACCTGAATGCCCCGGCTGCATACGGGACAGACCAGGTAGTCGTCCGTCCCGTAGGGCACGACGGGTACGAAATACAGGCGCACCGACTTCTTCGACCGGACATGGTGGAGGAACACCTGGTTATGACAGTTCGGACATACGCACAGCGCGACCTCACCCAGGTCCTCTGGGTGGCCTGGCCCGAAGCCGAAAATCAATACCATGCGGTCATCAAAGCCGGCGCACTCGCGCCGGGGATCATCCCTTGCAGGTGATAACCGGGCTGGGGGTCAGGTGCCTGCCGGGCCGAGGGCCGCTGTGATCTGCTGGATGGCTTCTGCCTCCCCGGCACTTACGCTTTGCCCGCCCTCCCGATGGGCCGCCGCCACCTTGTTGGCCAGGGTGAGGACGAAGCGGCGGTAGTCATCGCGTTCCTGGGCGGCCGCCTTGCTGTCGACCAGTGCCACCGCGTCGCGCAGCTGCTTGAGCCCGTGGTCCCGCAGTTCTTCGGGGGAGTGGTACCTGGTGTGATCCACCTGGGGCTTGGCCGCCACGATCTCATCCAGGAGCTCACTCTCGCCATGCTCGGACCGCGCTTCCGCGTAGGCCTTCGACATCGCGAACGTCTCGCGGAACGTTCCACCGCGCGCGGCGGTGATTACGATCAGTCCGGCGGTTGGAGGTCCCTCCAGCACCGTCTTCCATTCCTCGGGTGAATAGGCGGCCTTCGTCGTCATGCCAAGCTCCTTCGTTCCGGGACTTTACGTTGCCGGCTCAGGCAAGCATCTCGCGTCCTTGGTGCTGCGCCGTCGTCCGGCCCGGGTGAATCACGTCCGGGCGGTTCCGGGCAGTGTAGGGCCATGAGCCTGGAAGGCCTGACTGGCCTGGTCGACCGGATCACCGCCTGGGCGGACCGGCTGCAGCGCAACCATGGTGTGCTGGGCTTTCCCTACGCGGTAATCAAGAAGTACGGCGACGATGAGGGCGGTCGGCAGGCCGCGCTCATCACCTACTACGGCTTCCTGAGCATCTTCCCGCTGCTGCTGCTCGGGGTGGCGATCCTGTCGCGGGTGCTGGCAGATCATCCGGACCTGCGCCAGCGACTGATCACCGCGATCGTGCCGGAAGCGCTGCAATCCACCGTCGAGCACTCGCTGGCTATGTTGCCGACGTCGACGATCCCGTTCGCGGTCGGCCTGGTCGGCTTGCTGTTCTCCGGCACTGGTGTTGTGTTCTCCGCCTATCAGACCCTGAACCATGTCGCCGCGGTCCGGTACCGCCTTCGGGCTGGTTTCTTCTCCCGGTATGTCCGGGTGCTCCTGGTGCTGGCGATGCTGCTGCTCGGGGCGCTGGCGACCGGTGCGCTCACCGTGGTGGCCACCGCACTGACCAGCCAGCCCGGCCTGGAACGGGTGGCCGCGGTGCTGGGTTCGGCGTTGGTCGTCTTTGCCGTGCTGCTGTTTGGGGCCAAGTTGCTGCTGCCCCGGCCGGCCCCGATCAGGGCCCTGTGGCCAGGAGCGATCTTGGGCGCGCTGGCGGTGACGGTCGTGCTCAACGTCGGGCCGCCGCTGCTGGCCCGGCTGGTGGTCAAGGCCGGCCCCGTCTACGGCAGCTTTGCCACCGTGGCAGGCATGTTCGCGCTGTTGTATCTGGTCGGTCAGGCGCTGGTATATGCGGCCGAAGTCGGGGCCGTCCGCTACGCCCGGCTGTGGCCGCGGGCCCTGGACGTGGACCGCCCCACCGCTGCCGATGTCCGTGCACTGACCCTGCTGGCCCGCGAGCAGGAACGCATCCCCGCCGCCCGCGTTGAGCTCCACCTCGCAACGGGTGACTCCCCGCCGGCCAGCGCTGACCAAAGTTAAGGCCGCCCTAGGCCAGGTCGACGTAGACCGTACCGCCCTCGACCTTGACCGGGTAGGTCCGCAGGTCGACCAGCACCGGGGCGCCGAGCGCCTTGCCGCTGGTGTAGTCGAACCGGCCGTTGTGCTTGGGGCACTCGATGATGCCGTCCTCGACCAGCCCGTCGCACAGCAGCGTCTTCTCGTGGGTGCAGTGCCCGTCGGTGGCGAAGTAGGCGTCCTCGGGTGAGCGGTAGATGGCGTAGTCCCGGCCGCCGTGCTCGAACGGGATGACGTCCTCGGGGTCGATCTCGTCCGCCGCGCAGGCGGCGATCCAGTCAGCCAATGATCCTCCTTGGCGCGGCCTGATCAGGCGGCCTGATAAGGCGGTCCGGTCAGGCCGCGGTCGCCGTGGCCAGCGGCCGGCCCCGGCCGTCGCTGGCCGGGGTGGGCTCGTTGAACGAGCGGGCTCCGGGCGGCAGCTCGCGGCGCACGTAGTACTCCTGGTCGCGCAGCTGGTGCAGCACGGCCGGGATGATCTCCTTGTACGCGGCCCACAGCGACGGGTACACCGGGGCGCAGTCGTGCTTGATCTCCTCGTGCAGCTCGGCCAGCCGGTAGTACGGCACCATCGGGAACATGTGGTGCTCGACGTGGTAGTTCATGTTCCAGTACAGGAACCGGTTGACCACGCACATCTTGACCGTGCGGGTGTTCAGCCGGTGATCGAGCACGTTCTCGCCCATGCCCGCGTGCTGGGTGAACCCGTAGACCTGGAGCATGAACGCGCCGTAGATGCGCGGCCCGCCGATCAGCACCACCGGCAGCCAGGAGCGCAGCCCGATGGCCAGCGCGATCGTCACCGCGTAGATAGCCAGGTGGATGCGGGCGGTCCGGTAGACCTTCGATCGCTCGGACTCGGGCACGTACTCCGCCTCGTCGGCGGTGAGCCGCCCGGCCGCGTGGATGAACAGGAGCCGGAACGCGGTGGGCACGTCGACCAGGCCGAAGTAGTTGGCCAGCAGCCGGGCCAGCCGGGCCGGGCGCATGACCGCGATCTCCGGGTCGCGCCCCACGATCAGCGTGTCGGTGTGATGCCGGGTGTGGCTCCAGCGCCAGGTGGTCGGGTCGCGCATGATCATGAACGACGCGACCTGGTACAGGCCCTCGTCGATCCACCGGGTCTTGAACGCGGTGCCGTGCCCGGCCTCGTGCCAGCGCGAGTCCGAGGTCGACCCGTACAGCACGCCGTAGGCCAGGAAGAACGGCACGGCCCACCAGCTGTTCCACACGATCCAGAGCGCGCTGCCGAGCCCGGCGAAGACGAACATCAAGCCGAACCAGATGATGGTGTCGCGTACGGCCGGGTAATCCGACCGCCGCATCAGTTCCTTCATCCGCTTGCGCGGTACCGCGCTGCGGAACCAGGCCGCATCGGCCAGGCCCGCGTCCACCGCGGCCTGGTTCTCCGGCCCGACGATGTTGTACCGCTCCAGCCGTTCCTTGCCCATGCCTGTCCTCCCGCGCTGCCCGCTCCCGCCGCCTCGGCGTTTTGGAGCGCTCCAACCCACGGTCATCATCATCTGCGCGCTGAACCGTGTCAAGGGTGACGATTGGCATTTTTAACTGGTCAGCACGTCTGCGGCGCACCGGTCGCGGCCGGCGTCCCAAGGCCGGGTGCGACCCAGCCAGCCAGTCGGCGCCGGCTGACGGCCGAGGCCGGCGTGCTCAGCGGGCTGGGACCGGGCCAGTCGAACCGCGGATCTCCAGCCGCGGCGGCAGCAACCGGGTCTGGGCGGGCGCGGCCGGGTGCTCGATCCGCTCCAGCAGCATCTGGCCGGCCTGCTGGCCCATCAGGTGGGCGGTGCCGTCCACGCTGGTCAGCCACAGGGCACGCAGCCGGGCGAACAGGGAGTTGTCGAACCCCGCCAGCGACAGTTCCGCGGGCACCCGGACCCCGAGGGCGGTCGCCGCGGACAAGGCGCCAACGCAGGTCAGATCGTTGGCGGCGAAGATGGCGGTGGGGCGGTCGGGGCGGCTGAGCAGCTCGACCGTGACCCGGTAACCGCCCTCCTCGCTCATGTCCCCCGGCACGACCAGCGCCTCGGCGCCGAGCCCGGCCGCCCGCATGGCGTCCTGGTAGCCCTGCATCCGGAGCTGGCCGGCCAGGCTGGGCAGGCCGGAGATGTGCGCGATGCGGGTGTGCCCGAGGCCGGTCAGGTGCTCGACCACAAGGGCCGCCCCGCGCTCGTTGTCGTTGGCCAGCACGTCCACGTGCGGCAGGTCGAGGTCCAGGCCGCGGCCCCCCACTGCGACGGTCGGGATCGTGCTGGCCGCGGACCGCACGGCCTGCGACAGCGGGATGGACCCGGCCAGCACCAGGCCGTCCACCCCGTAGTCGAGGAAGGACCAGGTCAAGGTGTCGTCCATCAGCTGGTCGATGCGGCCGTCGCCCAGCAGCATGTGCTTGCCCGCCCCGTGCAGGACCGGCGTCAGGCCGTCCAGCATGTCGGCGAACCACGGCTGCCGCAGGTCGTTGAGCAGCACGCCAACCGTGCGGGACCGCTGCTCGGCCAGCCGCCGCGCCGCCGCGTTCGGCCGGTAACCCAGGTCGGCCACGGCCCGCAGCACCGCATCCCGGCTGGCCGGACTGACCTTGGGCGAGTTGTTCAGCACCAGCGAGGCCAGCGACCGGGACACGCCGGCCTGGGCCGCCACCGTCTCCAGCGTCGGCCGGCCCTTACCTGGTCTGGTCCCCGGGGTCGCCACGCCACGTTCTCCGTCCCGCCGCCCGTTCTCGTTGGAGCGGTCCAACGGTAGGGCCGTGGTGACTGGGTGTCAACGATCGAGCCTGGACATCATGGTCCGCGACACGCGCCGGTCCGGCACCAGCCACACGCACGCCACCACCACGTAGGCCGCGAGACCGAGCCAGCGGTCGACGAACGACAGGCCGATCCCGATGATGTAGATCACCACCGAGGCTTTGCCTTTGACGTCGCGGCCAAGCGCCCGGGCCAGCGGCGAGTCCGGGCCCTCGATGCGCAGCAGTATCCCCTGCAGCACGAAGTAGGCGACCCCGGCGGCCAGCAGGACGAGGCCGTAGGCGGCCACGGGGGTCTGAGCGAAACTGTTCTCGCTCATCCAGGACGTGACGAACGGGATGAGCGACAGCCAGAACAGCAGGTCCAGGTTGGCCCACAAGGCCCCGCTGGAGATGCGGGAGACCGCCGCGAGCATGTGGTGGTGGTTGTTCCAGTAGATGCCGAGCATGACGAAGCTCAGCAGGTAGGCCAGCAGCACCGGCACGTCATCTTGCAGCGCGCCCCAGGTCTTCCCGTCCGGGGTGCGCAGCTCCAGGACCATGATCGTGATTAGGATCGCGATGACGCCGTCGCTGAACGCTTCAAACCGGCCTTTTGGCATTCGACCAGGCTAAAGCAATACGGGAGGACACCGATGACCGAGGAAGCCCGGAACGATCTGGCCCCGCACGGCGTACTGCGGGCCGGGATCAACGAGGGCAACCAGGTGCTGGTCAGTGCCCGGTCGCTGGACGGCGGTCCGGACGGGGTGGCCCCGGCCCTGGCCGCTGAGCTGGCTGGCCGTCTGGGTGTGCCGCTGCAGCTGGTGCCGTATCCGTCGCCCGGGGTGCTCGGGGACCGGGCCGGCGCGAACGAGTGGGACATCGCCTTGCTCGCCGCGGACCCAGCCCGGGCCACGGCAATGGACTTCACCAGCCCGTACGCTGAGCTGCCCGTCACCTACCTGGCCCACGCCGGATCCGGGATCACCAGCCCGGCCGATGCCGACCAGCCCGGCCAGATCATCGTCGCCACCCGGGGCAGCGCGTACGCCCTGTGGCTCGAAGCCCACCTGGTCCAGGCCACGCTGGTGCGGCCCGGCCGCGCGGCCGAAGCCCGTGAGCTGTTCGCCGCGCACGAGGACTACCTGCTGGCCGGGCTCGCTTCGTCACTGGCCGGGGCGGCTCGCCAGGTCCCGGGCACGCTGGTCCTGCCCGGCCACTTCATGACCGCTCGGCAGGCCTTCGCCTGCCCGCCGGGCCACCCGGCCGGCCTGGCTTTCCTCCAGGCCTTCGTGACCGAGGCCATCACCTCCGGCCTGGTCGCCGGGTTGACCGACCGGTTCGGGGTGGGCCAGGGGCTCAACGTCGCACCCGTACCGGAGTAGCGCGGCTACGGGCGGACCACGGTCAGCATGAA
>CAWHZI010000012.1:0-196595 GCA_963833835.1 uncultured Actinomycetes bacterium | reverse complement strand
AACTTCGCCGATGCCGGTCAAGAAAAAGATGTCGAAGCTGCCGCTCAGCAAGCTTGGCGCAATCGCCGGGGCGATGTGAAGTTGCGGGTCGAGCAGCGCCTCCGGGAGCAGTTGCGCAGCTTCTGCCGCTTCTGCTCCCGGCTCCAGCGCGAGTAGTGGTCCCACACACCGCGTTCCTTAAGAATCTCTACCGACAGGTCGTAGAGGTTGATCTCAAGCACCTCAATGCCCTGGTTGCTGAGCCGGTTCTTGATGCGTTTCTTGGACTTTGCGACCTCAAGCGCGTCCTCGGGGGCGTACGGATAGATGAAGAACGGCACCTCGTTGCTGAGGCCCTCCATCTGGAGGAACCGTTTGCCGCTAAGAACTTCGAACAGGTGATCTTCTTGCTTGGACAGCTCCATAGGTGTCATCGCCCGGTCCTTCCTGCTCGGCGTCGTCGATCGCCGGGAAGAACCGTACGTCGCTCGGTGTCCTCGCAGAGAGGACGTTGGTGACGCGCTGAGACAAGACGGCCTGGACAACATCGCCCCCATTGGAGAGGATGCCCGCCTCGTGCAGCATCCGGAACAAGTTCGCACGTAGTTTGCGCAACTGTCCGTTTCCTTAAGTTCCGCCAATTCCTCATGCCATACGACCTTATGGCGCACAAAGCTGTCGAAGTCTTCGTAACTGAGCGCCGGTGTCAGCAAGAGGAATCGCTCACCGCACGACTTCCTCAGCGAATTCGCCGATCAGGTCGTAGCGGCGGCAGGCTGCCACCCACAATAGGTAGGCACGCTCCGTTGGCGTGGCATCGACCAGCAGTTCGACCTCGTCGTCGGTGAGCACGGCAAGCCGTTGTACAATCTCGCGTGCGGAGCGACTCCCTGACGCGACTGTGCGTGATTGAAGGAGGTTGTCGTGTTCGACGATCGCGCGCACCTTGGACCAGTCGCGTTCCCGCAAGTAAACCGGTGCAGCGATCACCGTCTCCCTCATGAGGAGGGCGCCGCCGGTGAAGGAGAGCTTGTAGCGCGAAGCAGCCACGGGCTCATCCGTCACAAAGAGCACCTCCTCTAGTTCAGGCAAGCCGTTAACCCGAAAAGGGCTAACGGCACTGCTGCATTCGGTCAAGCACAGCAAAGTCAGTACGCCCGTACATCCTCGCCCGAAGACACGGGGCTGGCGCTGCGGACCCGCCCTGTCGGGGAGATGCCCATCAGTTGCCGCCACCGTACCGGCGACCATCCCGGCTAAGCTGGTTCGACCCACGCCTGTGGGACAAGGCATCATAACTGGTGCTCAGCACGAGTGTTGTGGCGCAAGATG
This sequence comes from uncultured Actinomycetes bacterium, assembly GCA_963833835.1. Lineage (GTDB taxonomy): Bacteria > Actinomycetota > Actinomycetes > Streptosporangiales > Streptosporangiaceae > Bog-532. Next base: position 195,284 of record CAWHZI010000012.1, on the reverse strand, counting down.
CGCGCGGAAGATGTCGTTCCACTTGGCACCCTGTGTGGTTGCAGTGCTGCCTTCCAGCAAGCGAGGCAATCCATTAAAACTAATACTACGAAAGCAATCCAGACGTGCGCATATGACGCAAATCAGACGTCAGCTCCTGCCCGACTCTACATTCCTCACCCGGTGAATGAATGATTGCCAGCCTCTCGCGGAGTGAGGGACAATTTGGGACCGCCCGGGTCCTTGGAGTCACGGATGGCGATGAGGGGCTTGCCGGTGGAGGCTACCTCGATGCAGTCGCCGCCGTTGCCGCCGCTGTAGGTGGACTTGCGCCAGGTTAGGTGGCTGTTGTCCATGACTTTGCTGCTTCCTCCAGTAGGGACTGCGAGGTTGCCCACGGGAGTGCCTCGCGAACCAGCGTATCCCAGCAATCGATGAGGGTCTCGACGTCTTCGTGGTGGTCGACGAGCTGGCCCTGGCACGCAGTCTCCTGGTAGCCGACGGCTGGGCGCGCTTCAAAATCGGCGATCGCGAAGCCGCCGGCCCACAAGCCGCGGTGGGCGCCCACGTCGGCCGCGATGACCTGCACGGACACATTCGGACGTCGGGCTGCATCGATCAGCTGACCGACCTGCTCGCGCATGACGTGCCGTCCGCCGACCGGACGGCGTAGCACCAACTCATCAACGATCACCCACAGCGCAGACGGATCGTTGCGAGCCAGGATCTCCTGGCGCTTCATGCGGGCCGCGACTTGCTCTTCGATCTCATCGTCCGTTACGCCGAAGCGGGTTCGGAAGATGGCTCGCGCGTAGTCCTCGGTCTGGAGCAGGCCAGGCACCAGCAGCGGCTCGAACCAGCGGAGCTTCTTGGCTTCGCGCTCGCTTACTAGCCACTCTTGGAACCAGGAGGGGTAGGCCTGGTAGCCGAGGCCGTCGCCTATCTCCTCGCGGAGGCGGGTTAGGGCACCGTCGGCCGAGAGCTCCCGCTCCAGGTCTTCAGTGACTTCGGCGGTGGCGGCGCGTTGGCCTAGCTCTATGGCCTGGATTAATGAGACGGACTTGCTGATCTGGCGGGCCAGGTCGGTGCGGGTGAGGCCGGCTTGCTCGCGGTAGTAGCGGAGCATGGCGCCGAAGACCTGGCGTGGGGTCCGGGCGGTTTCACGCGACACCATTTTGCCCTCCGCATACAAAACACATACAGATCTGAGGCGGGATATACACAGGCCCGGTGCCTTACGGGTGGCCGGCAATCCAGCTTGTGGCTATTACGAATGTACTCGCGGAGGCGACATTCTGATGGGCGTCAATGAAGGAGCCGATCAGTGAGGGCTTTATGATGCCGCCGGAATGTGTCGTGCATATGCCGCTTCGCGCTTGCACCTTTCGTTTTCCTGGGCGTGTAGATCAGGTGGGGCGGGCGCGGGCTTTTGTCGCTGGCTTCCTGGAGGCGCACCCGGGCGCGGATGACGCCGTGCTGCTGATGAGTGAGCTGGCGGCCAACGCCTGCGCGCACAGTGCCAGCGGGCGTCCGGGTGGCGCTTTCGAGGTCCGGATCGTGGTGGGCGTCGAGGGCTGGGTGCGGGTTGAGGTGGAAGATCAGGGCAGCTCGTGGCACGGACGATTCGGCGAAATCGAGAGTCCGCATGGGCTGTACCTGCTCCGCGCCCTGTCGGCTCAGTGCGGGACCCGGCCGGGTGCGGGTGGCTGGGTGACCTGGTTCGTGCTTGGCCGCTAGAGGTTCCGGGTAGGCCTGCGGCGATCGTGGGGTCGACGCTGACGGCGCCCGCGAAGTTCAGGGCGGTGTTGGCCACGATTATGTGGACCTTCTGGCCTGTCTGGGGAGCCTCGACCATCTTCCCGTTGCCGATATAGATCGCGACGTGCGAGATGTACGCGGGATCCGCCCGCTCCGTGCGGTAGAAGAGCAGGTCGCCTGGCTCCAGCTGGTGATCGGCACGGCAGGCCCGGTCATCGCCTGATCGGCGGCCACCCGTGGCATGCCACCCCAGCTCGCGCGAACGACCATTGCACCAGCCCTGAGCAGTCGAACGACTTCGGACCAGCCGCTCCTACTTAGGGCAGGCCCACCCGGCTCAGGGCGCTTCAGTCAACGTCGTGATCTTGGTCTGGCTGACGACTCCCCGCCCTCTGGCTGGTGAGCGGCTCGATCCCGGTGTCCGCCGGGTGATCGCCTTCACCCTCATATCAGCGAGGCCAGTTTAGCGGCACTGATCACACCTTCGAGGCGGGCATGCCGAGCGTTGGGCGACGGCGTTCGAGACCAGCGCGTCGACGCCCGCGATCCACCTCCCCCCCCACCCGCACTCTCCGCTTGCCCCCCACACCCCCCCAGCACACCATCCTGCTACCCAGCGCTACACCACCTCCCACCTCTCCAGCTATCCCCTCCCTTCTATCCCCACTACCCCCACACCATTTCACCTCCTGGGGCGGCCATTCGCCCCCGCTGGCACTGGCGTGCCAGTCGGGGGGCCGCTCCGCCGCTGCGTGTCTTCCTCACTCCCCCTCCCACTACTCCCCACCTACCCCCCTACTCATGGGTCAAGTCCTTTGGCGTGGTGTTTCGCGGTTAGCGCGTGATCCTTTGTTGTGGTTAGGCGCTGAGCGCCTGGAGGTCGTTGTCGGGGGTCACCTCCGTCCGGTGCTGGCGCGGGGCCAGGGTGATGCGGGAGCGGGCGAGGATGTCGAGGCCGAGGTAGCGGCGGCCTTCGGCCCATTCGTCGTGCTGCTCGGCCAGGACGGCGCCGACGAGGCGGATCAGGGAATCGCGGCCGGGGAAGATCCCGACGACGTCGGTGCGGCGGCGGATCTCGCGGTTCAGCCGCTCCTGGGGATTGTTGGACCAGATCTGCCGCCAGAGCTCCTTGGGGAAGCCGGTGAACGCCAGGACGTCGGCGCGGGCGGCGTCCAGGTGCGCGGCGACCTTGGGCAGCTTGCCGGCGATGGCGTCGATCAGCCGGTCGTACTGGGCGTGCACCGAGGCAGCGTCGGGCTGGTCATAGACCGAGTGCAGCAGCGTCTTGACCCACGGCCAGGACGCCTTCGGGGTCGCCGACATCAAGTTCGCGGCGTAGTGGGTGCGGCACCGCTGCCAGCTGGCGCCGGGCAGGGTCGCGCCGATCGCCTCGGTCAGGCCGCGGTGGGCGTCGGAGGTGACCAGCGGCGACGCCGGTCAGGCCGCGGGCGGTCAGGTCCCGGAAGAACCCCAGCCACCCGGCGCCGTCCTCGGCGCGAGGTGACCTGCAGGCCCAGGATCTCCCGGTGCCCGTCGCGCGTTCACCCCGGTGGCCAGCAGGGCGTGGACGTTGACCACCCGGCCGCCCTCGCGGACCTTCAGCACCAGCGCGTCCGCGGCCACGAACGTGTACGGGCCCGGCGTCCAGCGGCCGGGTCCGGAACGCCTCCACCTGCGCATCCAGATCGCGGGCCATCTCGCTGACCTGCGACCGGGACAGCCGGGTGATGCCCAGGGACTCCACCAGCTTCTCCATCCGCCGGGTGCTGACCCCGAGCAGGTAGCAGGTCGCCACCACCGACGTCAGCGCCGCCTCGGCGCGGCGGCGGCGCTCCAGCAGCCAGTCCGGGAAATAGCTGCCCGAGCGCAGCTTCGGGATCGCCACGTCCAGCGTCCCGGCCCGGGTATCGAAGTCCCGGTGCCGGTAGCCGTTGCGGACGTTGACCCGGTCCGGGCCCGGCATGCCCATAGGGCGGCGCCGCAGACCGCGTCGGCCTCGGCGGACATCAGCGTGTTCACGAACGTGGTCAGCATCGAGCGCAGCAGATCCGGCGACGCGGACTCCAGCTGGTCGTGCAGAAAGCGGGCAGGGTCGATACTGCAGGGGCGGTCATCGCGTGTCTCCTTCAGAAGCACTGTGAGAGGTCTTCCAAAGGATCACGCGGTGGCCGCCTTTACACGTCTGCGCCACGCCCATCAGCAGGGCCGGTCAGTACACCACTCTGCCGGACGCCACTCGGCGTCGGCGCCTGACCGGACGGGTGCGCTGGGCCCTGCTCGCGGGCGCGGTGGCGGTTGACGGCTGTCCAGTTCGGCCTGGAAGGTGGACCCGGTCGGTTGCTCATCCGAGCTGACGGTGGCCGGACCCCATTTCACGATCCAGCACGTCAAGTGGGCAGGCGCCGACGGGCCGGTACGTGCGACTGCCGTGTTCCTCCCGCGGGTGTCGGCCTTCTCCGTCTTGGCCCCCGCAGCGCTGCAGTCCACGGCCTCGCAAGGTGCGCCCCTGGCTACGGCAGTCACACCGGGCTGGGCTACCCGGTCGATCTGTCTCCCACGCCCCACTCCTGCCCCTTTGCATCACCACTACCACCCACCACACCACCACCTACACCTCCCCCACATGACTTCCCTGGGACGGAAGGGTTAGGAGCCTCCGCTCTTCTTGGCTTCGGCGTGGGCGGTCTCGGCCAGGCGCTTGATGGCGTTGAGGCGCTGGTCCCAGCGGGCGGCGAGGTTGGCCATGGCCTGGGTGGCCTGGTCGAGACGGCCGGCTTCGACCTGGTAGAGGACCTCGCGGCCCTGCTTGCGCCGGGTGACCAGGCCGGCCTCTTCGAGCACGGCCAGGTGCTTCGACACCGCCTGGCGGGTGAAGGGCACCTGGCTGGCCAGCCAGCTGGCGCTTACGTCGCCGTGGCTGACGAGGAGGTCGAGGACCCGGCGACGAGACGGGTCGGCGATAGCCGACCACAGCTCGTCATCGGCCTGCGTGCTCATCTGGATCAGCGCTTCGCGACTACGACGGTCAGTCGGTCGAGGAAGTCACCCCAGCCGGCGCGGTGCTCGTCGGCGTAACGCTGCTTCTCCGCCTCGGGCCAGTCGCGCAGCACGTGGCCGCTTTCGGACACGCGAAGCCGGGTCCGCTCGTCGCCTTCCGGGGTCAGCGTGAACTCGACGAGCTGCGAGTTGCCCTCGACCGGGTCCTCCCCGCGGGGATGGTTCCAGCGGAACGAGAAGCGGGCCGGCGGATCGACGGTCTCGACGACGACCGGGCCGCCCTGGTCCCCGAAGCCCAGGTAGCCGTGCGCGCCGGGTTCTACGACCAAATCCACCTTGTCGGCGAACCACTGGCTTATCTGGTCGGGCTCGGTGACGGTGCGCCACACCACCTCGGCCGGGGCCTCGATCAGGATGTCTCGCTCAATCACCAGGTTGGCCATTGGTATCCAGTCCTCCTTGGTCAGAACACTCTGTGCTTCGAACTGCAACCGAAGGTAGCACGTTGGAGATAGACGTGCAACCGTCGGTTGCATATTAAATAGATATGTGCAACTCTTGGTTGCATATCAAGGAGGCACACATGCGGAACGTCCTGAGCACGGAAGAGGCCGGTAGCCGGGCTCCTGTCCTGGCCGCCCGACCCGAAACGAGCCAACCCGCCCAAACGCCGGGTCAGCGCTGGCGCGCGTTCGCCCTGCTGGTGGTGGCCTACTTCATCACCATCGTGGATTTCACGATCGTCAACGTGGCACTGCCGACCATCGGCCGCAAGCTCCACTTCGCCGAGTCCGAGCTGCAGTGGGTGGTCACCGCGTACGGGCTGACCTACGCCGGTTTCCTGCTCCTCGGGGGCCGCGCGGCTGACCTGCTCGGCCGGCGGCGCCTGCTCATGACCGGCCTGGTCGTCTTCACCGGCGGCTCACTCGGCGGCGGGCTCGCCACCTCGGACACCTTCCTCATCGTGATGCGCGGGATCCAGGGACTCGGGGCGGCGCTCGTGCTCCCCGCCGCGCTGTCGACCGTGATGAACATGTTCTCCGAGGGGGCCGAGCGCAATAAGGCCCTGGGCATCTGGGGCGGCGTCGGCGCGCTGGGCGGGACGGTCGGCCTGCTGGCCGGCGGCGTCCTGACCACCTACGTCGGGTGGCCCTACATCTTCCTGTTCAACGTGCCCATCGGCGTGGCCGCGCTGGTGCTGATCCCCCGGCTGATCCCCGAGAGCCGGGTGCGCACGGACCGGCGGCGGTACGACCCGTTCGGCGCCGTCTCGATCACCGCTGCACTGCTGGTCTTCGTGTACGCGATCTCCCAGGCGCCGCAGACGGGCTGGGCCGCGCCGCAGACCATCGGCATGCTCGCGGCCGGGGTGGTGCTGCTGGCGGTGTTCTTCGTCATCGAGACGAAGGTTGAGGCGCCACTGCTGCCGCTGCGGCTGTTCCGGCTCCGGAGCGTGGCCGGATCGAACGCGGCCGGGTTCCTGCTGGGCACGAGCTTCCTGACCTTCGTCTTCGTAGGCACCCTCTACATGCAGCAGGTCCTCGGGTTCTCCGCGCTCGCGACCGGGGCGGCCTGGATGACGGCGTCGGTCACCTCGCTGGCCTGCGCCAACCTGTCCCAGAAGCTCGTCACCCGCACCTCCCCCAAAGCGGTCATGGCGGTCGGCATGACCCTGATCGGGGCCGGGATCCTGTGGGCGGCCCAGGCCCCGGCGAACGGGAACTTCTGGCGGGACCTGGCCGGGCCGTTCTTCGTGGGCGGCATCGGCACCGCCTTCACCTTCATCCCGATCTCCATCGGCGCGCTCACCGGCGTCAGCGAGCAGGACGCGGGCGTGGCTTCCGGCCTGCTCAACACCTCGCAGAACCTCGGCAGCGTGATCGGCGTGGCCGTCGCCTCGTCCATCGCGGCCTCACGCTTCCACGCCCTCAGCGCCCGTGGCTACTCCCCCGCGACCGCGCTGACCGGCGGTTTCGGGCTGGCCCTGTGGGTGTGCGGCCTGACCGGGCTGGCCGCCGTCCCGGTGGTCTTCGGGCTCATCCGGCGCGGTCGCAATGCCCCGGCCATCGACAGCTGATACAGCGACCGGGGCCGCGCGCCCCTGTCGCGCGGCCCCGGGTCTGCGGCCCGGTGAGCCGCCCCCTCAGCGGCTCACCGGGCAGTCTCTGGCGCCTTCTCACCAGGCGGCGGTGAAGATCTTGCTGGACCACGGGATGGGCGTGTACCGGCCGTCTTTGAGGACGCCGGCCCCGCCGCCCTTCTGGGCCCCGCTGATCAGCAGGGTGTCGCCGGTGGGGCTGGTCCACTGGATCTGCTCGAGGTTCGGGCGCCAGGAGACCTGGTTGCGGACGGTGATCAGCTTGCCGGTCGCCGCCGAGACCGACACGAGCTGCTGGCTCGCATGCCCGTGGCCGCTATCGACAATCCGCACGGTGAAAATCGTCTGGCCGTCCGGGGTGAGGACCGCCTCGGCTGCGAACGGGAGTCTGCTCCGGGCGACGTTGAGCTTGCTGTCGGCCAGCAGGTTCGTGCTCCGTGAGCCGGTGTTGAGCAGCCGGACCCCGTCCTGATTTTCGTCGCCGAGCAGGAACAGGAAGGCCAGCGTCTTCCCGTCCGCGGCCCAGGAAAGGGTGTCGGGATCAGTGTCACCGGAGCCGAGGCCGACCCCGGCGGGAGTGCACCGGCCGCAGGCGGTCGCGTACCAGAAGTGCCGCTCCCCGGTGGTGAGGTGATAGACGTACAGCTTGTTCAGCGCGAAGTCCCCGATGACCGCGGCCAGTGAAGTGCCGTCGGCCGACAAGGCCATGCCCTCCACCGTGGTCCCGGCCGGTATGTAGCTGGCGGGGAGAGCCTGCAAACGGACCTGTCCGGCGGCGGTGGGGCTGGCCGGGTCGAGGTGGAGCACGAAGAACCGGGCCGCCGGCACGTGGTTCTTCTGCGGGGCGACGACCTTACCCTTCTCCGCTTCCAGCACGAACGTGCGGTCGTCGGAGGCCGCGGCCACCGCGGTGAAGTTGCCGTACGGCCGGGGCACCGCGACGGTGGCGAGCACCTTCCCGGTCGTGGTCGCGCGGATCGTGGCGGTGATGGCCTCGGGGCGTATGTCCGACACGTAGCCGTCGGGCGAGGTCAGTGAGACGTAGTAGGCCGGGACACCCAGCACGCTGGCCGGCTGCGGCCGGAACGGGAGCGAGGCGGGCGCCGGGCGCCGGGTCAGGACCGACGACAGGGCGAGCGCGCCGGCCACCAGCGCGCCGATCAGGACGACAGCGGTCAGCGCGACGGTCCGGGCACGCCAGCTCCGGGGCAGGGATCCGGTCAGGCGCCGTTCTGGCAGCCGCAACGGAGGCGGCGGCCCCGGCGGAATCTTCTCGGCGGTGGCCCGCAGCGTGGCCCGCAGTTCATCCTCGAGCCTGGTCATGACAACTCCTTCAGGGCGTGGCCGAGGGTTTCCAGGGCGCGGACTGCGGCCGACCGGACGGTGCCGGGCCGGATGCCCATAACCCTGGCGATCTCCTCGTCGGGGAGGTCGAGGTAGAAGCGCAGCACCAGCACCTCCCGCTGGCGGCCGGGCAGCCGCCGGACCGCCTGCATCACCTGCTGGCGTTCCTCGCCGCTGAGCACCGTGGTCTCGGCCGAGACGGCGGGGCGCTGGAACGTGACCAGGGCCCGCCGGACCGTCTGGCGGCGCAGCGCCGACCGGCAGCCGTTCAGCACCGAGGACCGCACGTAGGCCAGGGCCCGGTCCGGATCGGCCAGGTACTCCCAGCGCCGGTACAGGCCACAGAACGCCTCCTGGACGACGTCTTCGGCGCCGGGCCGGTCGCCGAGCATCACGTAGGCCAGCCGGATCAGGCCCAGCGCGTGCGCCTGGTAGAGCGCCCCGACCGCCGCCTCGGCGTCCTGCGGCTGCCGGAGGGTGCCGGGGAATTCGATCTCGTCCACGACGCCCGGGTCATCGGAGTCCATGTAAGTAAAGACGCGCGGGTCCGCGTTTTGCTGCTCGCTTCTGATGATCTTTTTGCGCGGACGCGGCCGGCGGCGGACGCGGCCTGCATGCGCCGCACCGAGCATGGTTCTCATCGCTGAGCCGGTTTGTCGGTGGGGTGCGCCAGACTGGCGATGCGACTTCGAAGTGTGGCGGTGTCGTGTAATCGGGCACGCGCTCTACGGCGTCCTTCTCGTGGGCGGTAGCGCGAACAGCGCATGGAGGTTCGGCGTGACTCAGGTTGTCGAGGGGACGGCGCGGTGACGGCCGACGTCACGATCCGGCCGCGGGCGGTACGGCTGCTCGAGTACCTGGAGGCGGTCCGGGGCCTGCGGGAGCAGCCCGTCCGGGACGTGGCCGAGTATCAGGACCGGCGCTGGTGGGCCGGGGACATCCCCGATCATCCATCCTGCGTGATCACCGCGACAGGAGCCGAACCATGGCTGACGGTGTCGAAGGCGCAGATACCTCCGGCTCCGGCGATCCCTGACCGCATCGCGGCCCATTTGCGCACCGGGATCTCGGACCCCGCCCATGAGCCCGCGTTCGGGGCTGACTTCGACCACCGGTTCGCCGATGACCCGGCCGAGGCGGCCCGGCTGCGGGACGAACTGCAACGGTACGTCGAGGGGCCGTGGCGGGCCTGGGCTCCCGGGGCCCGGACGGCCGTCGGCGCCCGGAAGCTGTACGAAGATCTTTACGAGCTCCGGCTGCGGCTGCAGCGTGAATCCTCGCTCTTCGAGCTGGTGTGGGGTCACGGCATCCTGAGCTGGGACGTCGACGGGACCCGGATCGTTCACCCCCTGGTGACCACCCAGGTCCAGCTGTCGTTCGACCCCGGCACCGGCGCCCTCTCGCTGGAGCCGGAGACGCTGATCCCGCACTTGGAGATCGACCTGCTGCAAGGGCTCGGCCTGAACGGGTTCGACCTGCTGGTCGATATCCGCGAGGGGTTCCGGGCCGATCCCGTCGGCCCGTTCGACGAGCGATCCGGCCAGCTGTACGACCGGCTGCTGGCCCCGCTCGGGCTCGACGGGCAGGTCGTGCAGGGTGAGCAGCCCGCTCCGGCCACGTCCGCACCGGCGATCACGGCCACCTGGGTGCTGCTGATCCGCCGCCGCAGCACCCTGTTCCGCCGCTTCTTCGCCAACCTGCGTGATGCGCTGGTTTCGGAGAAGATCGAGGTCGCCGCGCCGCTGGCCGCCGTGGTCGCCGATGAGCCGACCCGGCTCGATCAGGAAGGCTCGCTGGCCGACGAGGGGACCTGGCCTCAGGCGGCTGAGCGGCTGCTGATGCCGCTCCCCACCAACCCGGAGCAGGAGGCCGTCGCCCGCCGGCTGGCCGAGCATCGTGGGGTCACGGTGCAGGGACCGCCCGGGACGGGGAAAACGCACACGATCGCCAACCTGATCAGCCACCTGGTCGGTCATGGCCAGCGGGTCCTGGTGACCAGCCAGAAGGAGCAGGCCCTCGCGGTCCTGCGGGACAAGATCCCGGAGTCCATCCGGGACCTGTCGGTCGCGGTCCTCGGCAACTCTGCCGCATCGATCGCGCAGCTCGACCGATCCGTCCAGGCGATCTATGAGCATGCGGTCGCCCTCGACCGGGCGCCGGCCAAGGCCCGGATCGCCGCACTGGATGTCCGGCTCAGTGAGCTGCATCGCGACATCGGTGCCCTGCGCAGCCGGATCAGCGCGTCGGCCGCCCGCGAACTGGACAGCTACACCGTGGGGACCACCGCCCACACTCCCTCGACGCTGGGCCAGTGGCTGGCGGCCAGCGCGGCCGAAATCGGCTACATCCCGGACGGCATCGGGCCCTCGGCCGCCTGTCCCCTGACCGGGGCGGAGATCGCGGAGCTTTACCGCCTGGCCAGAACGCTGGATCGGGCCGACTGCGCTGAGGCGCGCCGTCGCCTGCCCGCCGCCGAACGGCTTCCGTCGCCGTCGGACCTGGCGTCCACGGCGGCCAGGCTGGGTGAAGTGCGGGACAAGCTGGCCGAAACGGAAGGCACCGTCAAGGACCGTCTGGCCCTCGAACGGCTCGGCCCGGAGGGCCTGTCCGACCTGACCGCCGCGGTCGAGCGGGCCGCCGGTCAGCTGGGGCAGCTGGAACAGCCGTGGCTGGCGGCGGTGCGCGCGGAGCTGCGTTCCGCCGCTTTCGCGGCGACCTGGCGGGACCAGGTCAAGGCCTGGCGAGAGGGCATCGAGGAGCTTGCGGCCTGGCGGGGACGCCTGCTGGGGCACTCGGTCGGGCTCCCGGACACTGGCTTGCCGCCCAAGGAACTCCTGGCCCAGCTCGAACGGCTCCGGGATCGGCTGGCCGCCGGGAAGGGCGTGTCGAAGACGTTCCAGAGGGACCTGTTCCAGGTGCGCGAGGCCTGCACGGTGGATGAGGAGCCACCGCGGGGGCCGGAAGACGCCGAGCTGTGCGTCATCGAGGCGCGCTCACGACGCCGCCGCTACGAACTGATCCACCGGTGGAACGACGCCGTCGGCCGCATCTCCGGTCCGCTGATCGATCCGGGCACCCCGCACCCCGAATATCTCCTCGATCAGTACCTGCACGGCATCACCGACGCCTTCGCCTGGGAAGACGGCGCCTGGGAGGATCTGCGCGAGCGGCTCCGGGCCGCCGGCGTGCAGGCCCCCGGCCAGCCCGCCTCGTCCGACCTGGCCGCGCTGGCGGAGACGCTCCGGACGGCGGCCCTCTACGTCACCGAGCAGGAACTGCACGCCCGCCTGGACGTGGTCAGTAAGTATCTGGCCGACGGGGCGTCCGAGCCGCACGCCAGTGGCCTGTGGCGAGGGCTCCTGGACACATTCGGCGCGTCCGCCTGGGATCAGTGGGGCCGGGCCGTCGATGAAGTACGGCGCATCCGCGCCCTGACCGGCGAGGTGATGGTCTTCGACCAGCTCGCCGGCCGGCTCGGCGAGGTGGCGCCGGTCTGGACCAGCCGGATCGTCGATCGCGGCGGCGACGAAGCCGTGGCCGGCCCGGCGGCCGCCGCGCCCCGGGCCTGGGCATGGCGGCAGGCCGACACCTGGCTCAGCGCCCTGACCAGCGGCGACGATCCGGCCGTCTTGCAGCGCCAGCTGGAAGGCAAACTCCACCAGGCCGCCACCGCCACCGCCGACCTGGCGTCCGAATCGGCCTGGCTGGCGGTGGCCGAGCGGCTCACCGACGCCGAACGCCGAGCGCTGACGGCCTGGGTACAGGCCCTGCGCAAGGTCGGCAAGGGCACCGGCAAATATGCCCCCCACTGGCGGGCCATCGCCCAGCAGGCCATGGAGGACGCGCAGACCGCGGTACCGGTATGGATCATGCCGACCTACCGGGTCGTCGAATCGTTCGACCCGGCCACCGCGATGTTCGACGTCGTCATCGTCGACGAGAGCTCTCAGTGCGACCTGTTCGGCCTGGCGGCGCTCGGCATCGCCCGCAAGGCGGTCGTCGTCGGGGATGACAAGCAGATCAGCCCGCAGGCCGTCGGCACCGACGAGTCCGCCGTGCACGAGCTGATCCTGCAGCACATCCCCGACCTGCCCCAGGCCAAGCTGCTGGACATCAAGACCAGCCTGTATGACCTGTCGAAGATGCGGTTTCCCGGCGTCATCATGCTCCGCGAGCACTTCCGCTGCCTGCCGGAAATCATCGAGTTCTCCAACCACCTCGCCTACGGCGGCGCCATCCTGCCGCTGCGCGAGCAGCCCACCGATCCCAGCTGGCACAGCGTCGTCGACGTTCACCTGCCCGACGGCTACCGGGAGCAGGGCACCGATACCAACCCGCCCGAAGCCGACTACATCACCGGCAAGATCGCCGAACTGTGCGAAGACCCGCGCTACGACGGCAAGACCTTCGGGGTCATCTCACTGCTCGGGGACGCGCAAGCCGAGCTGATCCAGCGCCAGCTCATCGCGCGCCTCGGTGAGCAGGAGGTCGAACGCCGGCGGATCCGCTGCGGAAACGCCTACCACTTCCAGGGCGACGAACGGCACATCATGTTCCTGTCCGTCGTCGTCGCGGCCGGGGAGGGCCGGCGGATCGGGGCCCTGACCAAAGAATCGGACCGCCAGCGGATCAACGTCGCGGCCAGCCGGGCCCAGGACCAGATGTGGTGCATTCGCTCGATCTCCGCCGACGAGCTGCATCCCGACGACGTCCGCGGCCGCTTCATCCGTTACTGCCAGCACCCAGCGCAGGTCGACCGCGCGATGGAGGACGCAGAGAACCGCTTCGACTCCGACTTCGAACGCGACGTCTACCGCCACCTGATCGCGCGCGGATACCGCGTCAAAGTCCAGCACCCGGTGGGCCGCTTCCGCATCGACCTCGTGGTCGAAGGCCGGGGCGGCCGCCTAGCCGTCGAACTCGACGGAGACGCCTACCACGGCCCAGACCAGTGGGAATCCGACCGCAACCGCCAGGCCATACTGGAGCGGCTCGGCTGGACCTTTCACCGGATCCGCGGCAGCGCCTACTACCGCGATCCCGACGCCGCGCTGGCCAGCCTGTGGGACCACCTTGAGTCCCTGGGCATTCAGCCCTCCGACGAGGATGGACGGTAGCGCCGTGGCGACTGCAGACGGGCCGGACGGGCCGGTGACCTCGGTACCCGAGGCGATCGCGCGCATGGCGGCCATCGAGGCCGAGCTTCCTGCCGCTGATGGGTTCGCGTGCTTCAACCGGATGTACCTGGAGGTGACTCGCCAGGTGTACGGGGAGCTTGGGCAGAGCTTCTACGCCGACCCGGCGTTCATGGCGGAGCTGGACGTGAAGTTCGCCAACATGTACTTCGCGGCGTTCGACGTGGCGGGCGATCCGGGGGCGGTGCCGCTGGCCTGGCGGCCGCTGGCGGAGCGGCGCGGGGACGCGGGGATCGAGGAGATCCAGTTCGCGCTGGCGGGCATGAACGCTCACATTAATCACGATCTGCCGCTGGCCGTGGTCGACACCTGTATCGCTTTGGCTACCACGCCGGAGGTTGGCTCGCATTATGGCGACTACCAGAAAGTCGACCAGTTGCTGGACGCGGCGGAGCAGGCTATCCGGCAGTCGTTCGAGAACGGCGTCGAACTCGGCATCGACCATCATCTGAGCGCGGTGGCCACGTTGACCTGCAACTGGACCATGAACAGCGCCCGGGATCTGGCCTGGAACAACGCCTTGCTGCTGTGGGAGCTCCGCGATGTTCCGGTCGCGCGCGGGATGCTCCGTGACAATCTGGCCGCCGCGACGGCGCTGGCTAGCCGGCTGATCCTGGTTGCGGTCTGAAATCGGATTCGGCGACCTTTCTCCGGTACCGGCAATTGCTGTCAGAATGGCCCGATGGCGCAGGTTTTGTGCCCGGTCGTCATCGGTAGGGATGCCGAGCTGGCGGCGGTTGACGCGGCCCTGACGGCGGCGATGACCGGGCACGGCGGGTGTGTGATGATCACCGGGGAGCCGGGGATCGGTAAGTCGCGCCTTGCGCTGGAGACGGCCGTCCGGGCAGCCAGCCGCGGCATCCAGGTCGTGGCCGGCCGGGCCGTGCCGCAGTCGGCGACCGCGGCGTACCGGCCATGGTCGGACGCGCTCATGCAACTCCTCCGGGACCGGCCCCTTCCCGCCGACGTGGCGATGGAGCCCTGGCGGCCCGCGCTGGACGCGCTGCTGCCCAGTATGGCTGGACCCGCTCCGGCCGGCGCAGAGGTTTCGCCTGGGGTCCGCGGTGAGGCGCTGATCCAGCTGCTCCGGCGGATCGCGCCCCAAGGCCTGGTCATCGTGCTGGAGGACCTGCACTGGGCCGACCCGGACACGGTGGCCCTGATGGAGTACCTGGGCGAGCACCTCGATGGCGAGCCGCTGCTGTGCGTACTGACCCTACGGGCCAACCGGCCGTCGGCGGCCCTGAACGCGGCCCGGCGGCTGCGGGGCCGGCCTGGTGTCCTGCACCTCGAGTTGGACCGGCTCAGCGACGCGGACATGGCCGACATGGTCCAGGCCTGCGTCCCGGAGGCCGGGCCGGAACTCCTGCGCCGGGTGCAGGCCTCGGCCGAAGGAGTGCCGCTGCTGGTGGAAGACCTGCTGGCCTCGCCCGGGCTGCCGGACTCGTTCGCCGAGACGGTCCGCGAGCGGCTGGCCGGGTTCAGCGCACCGCAACGTTCGGTGATCCGGGCCGCGGCCATCCTCGGCCGCCACTTCGACTGGGAACTGCTGGCCGACGTGAGCGGCCAGAGCGCGGACCTGGTGGCGGAGACGCTAGAGCTGGCGGTCGAGCAGTTGCTGGTGAGCGCGGACGGCGCGGCCTTCCGCTTCCGCCACGCGCTGACCCGCGACGCGGTGCTCGACACCATGCTGCCGCCCCGCCAGCGGGCTCTGGCCGCCATGGCGCTCGCCGTGCTCGACACCGCGCACCCACGCCTGGAAGGCAACCTGCGCGAGCTGGCCGTCGACCTGGCCGACCGGGCCGGGCAGCGCCGCCGGGCCGGCCTGCTGCTAAGCGAGTCCGGCGCCCAGGCGCTGGCCTGGGGGGCCCTGGCCACGGCGACCGGTACCTTGCGACGGGCCGCTGACCTGCTCGAAGGCACTCCCGAGCGTGATCGGGCGGAACTTGCGCTGGTGGAATCCCTGGCCCTGGCCGGGCGGGTCGAGGAGGCCGCCGCGGCTGGGGGCCAGCTCATCACCCGGCTCGGCACGGAGGCCGTAGAACTGCGCACCGAGGTCCACCTGCGGCTGAGCCAGGCCGCGGTGGCCGCCTCGCGCTGGCAGATGGCCCGCCATCATCTTGGTGCCGCCCGGCGCCTGGCCGGGGCCAGCCCGCCGGCCGGTGTGCGCGCCCGCATCGGTGTCCTCGACGCCGAGGTGGCCTTCGCCGCCGATGACCTGGATGAGGCCCGGCTCCTGGCCGAGAAAGTCCTCGCAGCCGAGGACGGCACGCCGGATGTCCGCTGTCACGCACTGGAGCTCATCGGCCGGAGCCACCGGTTGCGTGATCTGAGCGCCGCCCGATCCGCGTTCGAGCGCGCGCTGGTCACGGCGGAGACCGCCGACCTGCCGCTGTGGCGGCTGCGCGCCCTGCACGAGCTGGGCACCATCGACCTGTTCGATCACGCCGGGGTGGAACGGCTGGCCGAGGCGCGGCACGCCGCCGAGCGGCTGGGGGCGGTCAGCACCGTGGCGATCCTGGATCTCCAGCTCGCCGCGGCCTACACCTGCCGCTGGGACCTGGACACCTGCGATGACCACGCACAGACCGCCGTGGCCGCCGCCGAGCGGCTCGGCCTGAACCAGGTCCGGGCCAAGGCCTTGGCGGTCCTAGCCGGCAGCGCCAGCATGCGCGCCGACGCCGAGCAGGCCGAGCGGTACGCCGCCCAGGCCATCGCGGCCGATCCGGACGACCGGATGCTCGACGGCTTCCGCTGGGCCACCCGGGGCGCCGTGGCGCTGCTCGGTGACGACGCCGCCGCGGCCGCAGAACCCTACGGCCGGGGAATGGCGATCCTGGCTCAGCTCCCCAACGCCGAACCGGCGGGACTGCGGGCACTCTGGCCGCTGCTGCTGGCCGCGCTGGGTGATCGCCGGGCGGTAGCGGCGATCAAGGAGGCGTACCAGCTGGGCGTCGGGGCCTTCCGGATGAACCGGAGCCTGCTCGGTTACGCCGAGGCGGTGCTGGCCGGGCGAGCCGGGCAACAGCAACAGGCCAGCGAGCTGGCGGTGGCCAACGACGCCGGCTTTACGAACTGCGAAGGCTGGGGCGACCTGGCCCGGTTCTGTGCCGCTCCCGCCGCGCTGGCCGACCGATGGGGCGATCCGGTGCGCTGGCTGGCTGCGGCCGAAGCCGGGTTCGACCGCCGGGGCCTGCCCCGTCTGGCCGGGCGCTGCCGCGAGCTGGTCAAGGAGGCGCAGCCCAATCCCTGGGCGTCGGCGGGCATCACCGACCGGGAGGCGGACGTGCTGCGCCTGGTGGCCGAGGGGCTGACCAACAAGCAGATCGCCGCGCGGCTGAACCTGTCGCACCGCACCGTGGAAAAGCACGTCGAGAGCCTGCTGCGTAAGACCGGCGCTCCGTCCCGGACCGGCCTGGTGGCGGCCACTACGTAGTCGGGCCGGCATCTACGTGTTGTTCCCGATGTGACGGCGGGCGGCCGGCTGCCACGCTGGCCTGGTCAGGCAGGCCAGGGGAAGGCACCACCAGATGCTGAAAGCCGCGAAACCGACTGTGGCGGTCAAGAACATCGAGACACCCGATGAGTCTCACGCGTCCGCACACGCCTCGCTCAACGTGGTCAACCTGCCCGGCGTCACGATCTCCCGCACCGTGTACCAGCCGGGCTGGAAGTGGTCGACCGACGACAAGCCAGTCGTCGGCACGGAGGCCTGCCAGGCGGCCCACAACGGCTACGTCATCTCCGGCCGGTTCCACACCCGCATGGAGGACGGCCGCGAGTACGACTTCGGCCCGGGCGACGCGCACGTGGTATCGCCAGGCCACGACGCCTGGGTGGAGGGCGACGAGCCGTGCGTCACGCTCGACGTCGCGTTCACCGGGCGCAGCCTGGCCGGGCATGTCGGCCGCTGCCCCTGCGGGGTGGAGTTCCGGGTGGCCAGCGACCGCCAGTTCGGGCTGCTGATCGGGGCCATCCGCGAGCACGCGCGCAACTCCCACGGGCACGATCTCACCACCGAACAGGTGCTGGCCGAGGTGTCGGCGTGATCAGCACCGACCTAGACCTGCAGATGCCGGAGCAGTCTGGAGGGGGCTGCTCCGGCATCTAGCCGGGGACGGAGCTACCTGCCCGTACAGGGGCCGGGCAGGTAGCGGGGCGTCAGGGGGCGTCAGGTGACCGTCTCGGTGTGGGCGGTGTAGCCGTCGTCGTCGATGTAGGCGACCTCGATGCGGTCGGGGTGCAGGTCGAGCACGGCGAAACCGAACCGGGTCCGCTCCTGGCCGTTCTCCTGGACCGTGCGGGTGCTGCGCCAGGTGATGGGCGGCTTGCTGCCCGCCGGCGGCGCGGGGTCGGGCAGGACGGGCACGCCGCCGTTGCCCAGGCAGCGCGGGTAGCGGACGCCGGGAACGGGCCCGTAGGTGATGGCCCGGTGCTCGTGGCCCCACCACCACGCCGTGACGCGGTCCTTCCCCAGGACCGGAGCCAGCTTGCCCGGAAGGGTGCGGCCCAGGTCATGCTGGTCGTAGAACGAGACGAACTGATGGTGGCTGAACAGCACCAGCTTGCGCGGCGACCCGGCGGCCACCTTGGCCACGTAGGAGGCCTGCGGATCCTGGAGCACCCCGGTCTGGCCCTCCGACGTGACGTCGGTGTCCCAGGCGGTGTCGAGCCCGATGAAGTCCCACGACGGCGAGCGCAGCCGGAAGAAACTGGTCGCCTTCCCGTCCGGTGACCGCTGCGCCCGGAAGCGCGGGTCGGCCAGCAGCGTGCCGAAGTAGCCGAAACCGCCGCTGTACATGTCGTGGTTGCCGTTGAGCGACCACGAGGTTACGCCCGCCCCGGCCTGGGCCTGGCTGACCGGCCACAGGTCGAGGAACCGCTTGCGGTCCTCAGCCTCGAACCCGGAGTAGTAGATGTCGCCGAGGTGCACCACGTGCACCTGGCGCTGGCTGGCCAGGGCCGCGTCGATCGCCTTGCCCATCTGGGTGGCGACAGCGCGCGCCCGGGGCAGGCCGGTCCCCCAGTCGCCGACGACTACCAGGCGGGCATCGTCCGTGACGCCGTCGTACTCGGCCGGATCGGGGTTGAACGGCGCGTTGCCCTTGGCCAGGCGGTCGAGCGCGCCTTGCGCGATGGAGACGAACCAGCCCGGGTCCTTGGAGGTGAACGAACCCGGCGAGATGTGCAGGAGGCGTTCGACGCCGCGAACGATCCTCGACCACAGGCTGGCGGGCTTACCCGGGTCGGGGACCCCCGCCTCGTTCAGTGCCTCCTCGGAGCGGCTCTGGATCATGCTGACCAGCGGGGCGCGGGACAGATAGGGAACGCCCGGGGCCTGGCTGCCCGAAGACGCCAGCGCGTCGGCGTCCCCGGACAGCAGCCCGGCGATCTTGTCTTGCGGGTCGGCCTCCCCCGGCACCTGGGTGGCCGCTTGCTCGACCACGTCCTGCAGCCGCGGGTCGCTCAGCGCGTCCCGGACCTTCCCGGCCGCGATCTGAACCTGGTCCTTGTTACTCGCGTCCGACCGCATCGACCACGCGACCTCTCCGTCGAGATGGCAAACAAGGGCCGATAATCCCGGACTTTCGATCATCCGTCCAACTGGCGCGAGCCGGCCGCCCGGCTGGCTCGCGCCAGGCCTCCCGGCTCAGCCTGCGGCATGGAGGCCGAAGCCCCAGTTCAGCATCTTCGCGGCGTCCTGCGCGCCGGCCGCCGTGCCGGTGGAAGGACTGCCGAGCACGACGCCGATCAGCGTGCGGCCGTTCCTGGTCGCCTCGAACAGCAGGCAGTGCCCGGCGTCGTCGGTGTACCCGTCCTTGATCCCGAGGGCGCCCTGGTAGGACCCGATCAGGTCGTCGGTGTTGTCCCACCAGTACTGGTGGTGCCCGGGCCCCTTCTTCAGCTGGTAGAACCGCTGGTCCACGATCGAGCGGAAGGCTGGGTATCGCATCGCGGCCAGGCCGAGGGTGAGCAGGTCGGCCGGGGTGGAGTAGGTCGAGGTCTCGGTGGGATAGGGCAGCCCGTCCGGGGAGGTGAAGTGGGTCTGGTTCATGCCCATCCGGGCCGCGGTCGCGTTCATCTTGGCCTCGAACGCGGTCAGCCCGGGGCCGTAGTAGTTGGCCAGGGTGTAGGCGGCGTCGGCGCCCGACGGCAGCAGCAGGGCTTCCAGCAGTTCGCCCGCCGTGAGCTTGTCTCCCGGGTGCAGGGCCGCGCTTTCGCCGCCGTACTTCCAGGCGTAGGTGAACGCCGCCTTCGGCACCTGGATCTGCTGGTTCAGGTTGCCGGCCTGCAGGACCAGCAGTGCGGTCATCACCTTGGTCACGCTGGCCATCGGCCGCTCGGTGGTCGCGGCCCGGGCCCACAGCACCTGGCCGGTGGTGGCGTCGGCCAGCACCGCGCCCTTGGCCTTCACCCCATTTTTGGCCTTCGCCCTGCCCGGCTCGCCCGCGATCTGCAGGGCTGGGCTAGCGGGCAGCCGACGCGGAGACGGGGTGGCCGACGCGGTGGCCCGGGGCGAAGATGTCGCGGACCGGCTGGACGCGGACAGCGGTTTCTGGGCCGTGGCCGTCGCGCTGGGGTTGGCCCCGCAGGCCGCGAGAGCGCCGATACCGATGAAGACCAGGGTCAGCAGAGCGATCCGTGCCCTCAATCGCATGCCACCCCTCCTCGCTGGGCAAGGTTATCCGGGATTGGGGGCAGCGTTATCCGGGATCGGGCGGCAGCGGTGGCGTCGCATCCTTGGCCGTCGGGGCCAGCAGCTTGGTCACGTCGAGCTTGCTGCCGACCATCTGCTTGAGCATGAAGTCGTGATTGAGGTCGAGGATGGCGCGGGTCTCGGCGGCGATCACCGCGTTCCGGCTGAGGGTGAGCTCGTTGTCCTGCTGCTGCTCGCCCGACAGGGACCAGTTGGTGGAGCCCTTGACCGTGTACACGCCGTCGACGATCACGATCTTCAAATGCGAGATCGCGTTGTGCACCGAGCTGGTGCCGATGGCGATGCTGTTGCCGAACAAGTCGTTACTCCAGCTGGCCAGGATCTGCTTCTCGTGCACGCCGCTGGCCTGGCTGCGGTCCAGGCTCATCTGCACGTAGATCTTCTCGTCGGCCAGCTTGCCCTGGATGATCTTGTTGAGCTCGTCGTCGTCATAGCCGAACATGTTGACCACGATGGAATGCTGGGCGTTGTCCAGCAACGTGACCAGCAGTCCGTGCACGTTGTCCCGTGGCGCGAAGAACGTCCGCTGGTCATCGGGATAGCCGTCCAGAAAACGGCCCTCGGCTTTGTACTGGCCAAGATCTTCCCAGGCGAATGGCGCATCAGCCATGTCGCGTCCCCCTTCCCCTCGGTTTCCATCGTGGCGGTGCCTGACCGGCACGTCTACGGGCCGGGAGGGTTATCTGACCGCAACAGCCTTGCGCTCGCGCATGGCGACGGGGACGGCGACGAGGATCAGCGCGCCGGTGAGGGCGAATGCCACCGGGTAGCCGGTGTGCAGGCAGATCAGACCGAAGGCGGCCGGGCCCGCGCCGTACCCAGCGTCGTAGGCCAGGTTCCACAACGCGCTGGCCCTGGCCTCGGACAGCTGCTCGATCAGCAGCGCGAACGTCGCGCTCTCGAGCACGCCGAACCCGGCACCGAACAGCACCATGCCGGCGAAGACCGCCACGGGTGAGCCCAGCGCCATCATCGCGGCCATGCCGAGCGCCGTCACCGCGAGCGCAGGGATGAGCAGCCGGGTGTGGCCGTGCCGGTCACCGTACCGGCCCGCCCGCCAGCGGGTGAGCGTGGCTGTGATCGCCGAGACGAGCAGGGCGGCCGAGGCCAGGTTGCTGGGGATGCCCTTGGCCAGCGGCAGGAACGAGTCCACCACGCCGGCCGCGATCGTGGCGACGGCGAAGATGACCGGCAGCCGCAGCGCAGGCCCGGCCAGTTGCACCGAATGGCGGAGACCCCGCATCCGTGGTGCGTGGACGGTACGGCGCGCTTGGCCAGCGGTGGAGCGGGCCTCGCGGCCGCCGGGCAGCCAGCGCACCGCCACCAGCGGCATCAGGCCGGTCACGGCGGCCATGGCCGCGGCCACGACGGCCAGGTGGTGGCCGGCCAGCCACACTCCGGCCGGCAGCGCGACTATGGCCGGGACTCCGGACACCAGGCCGAGCAGGCCGAGTCCCTCACCGCGCCGTTCCGGCGGCAGCAGCGTGGCGGTCAGCGCTCCCGTGGCCACGCCGCCCAAGCCGAAGCCGAACCCGCGGACCACGCTGACGCCCATCATGACGGCCTGGGGCTGGCGGGTGAGCAGAGCCAGAGCGGGCAGGCCGAGCAGCACCGCCCCGGCCCCGACCACCATCCGGTAGCCGAACCGCCTGATGGCCGTCGCCGCCACAGCCTCGGCCGCTACGGTGCCCGCCAGCAGGGACCCGGTGATCAGCCCGGCCCCGGAGCTACTGACGCCGGCCGCTGACGCCAGCATCGGCAGCACCGAGAACAGCAGGAAGAAGCTGGTCAGCGTGCCGAACTCGGCCAGGAACGTAAATGCCAGCGGCACGGTCAGGAGCCGGCCCGGGACTTCGGTACCAGGCTGCGCCTGGGTCAAGGTGCTCATAACAGGCACGCTATGTAGCAACCGGCATCCTGGTAAGGTCCGATTTCATGGCGATTGAGTGGTCCGGTTTGAGTCCGGAGCTGCTGGTCCGGCTCGACCGTTCGGCCCCAGAACCGCTGCGCACCCAGCTGGAGGCGAGCCTGCGCGAGGCGATCCGGGCCGGCCGGCTCCGCGCCGGGGAACGGCTGCCGTCCTCCCGGGAGCTGGCCCACGACCTCGGTGTTTCCCGGGGCATGGTGCAGGACTGCTACGGCCAGCTGCTGGCCGAGGGCTACCTGACCAGCCGCACCGGGTCGGCCACCCGGGTCGCTGACCTCAGCGGTCCGGCGGCTGGCCAGCGCGAGGCCAGTCACCTGGCCGCGGCGGGTCAGCCCGCGACCGGCTCGGCCGTGGGCTCCCCCGCGGTGCCCGCGCTGTCCCGCCGGCCTGCGGAGCCGCCGCTGATCGCGAACTTCCAGCCGGGGGTACCGGACCTGTCCAGCTTCCCCCGGACCGACTGGGCCTGGGCCGTCAAGCAGGCCTGCACCGAGGTCGCGGCCGCGGATCTGGGGTACGGCGACCCGCGCGGCAGCGCGGTGCTGCGCGAGGTCCTGGCCGGGTACCTCCGGCGGGTCCGGGCCGCCGCCGCGAGCCCGGCGCAGATGATCATCAGCACCGGCTTCGCCCAGGGAATCAACCTGGTCCTGCGCGCGCTGGCCCGCGAACGCGGCGTGACCCGCGTGGCCTTCGAAGACCCCGGCTACGGCAGCCCGCAGGACGACGAAACCGTCCGGGCCGCCCTGTCCGTGGGCTTGGACGTCAGCTACGTGCCGGTCGACGAGGAGGGCCTGGTGGTCGGCGAGCTGGTGACTAGCGGTGCCCAGGTGGTCGTGGTCACCCCGGCCCACCAGTCCCCCACCGGAGTGGTGCTGTCCCCGGCCCGGCGGCACGCCCTGACCGACTGGACCCGGCAAGGCGGCTACGTGATCGAGGACGACTACGATTCGGAGTTCCGCTACGACTCCGAACCCGTCGGCGTGCTGCAGGGGCTGGCCCCGGACCAGGTGTTCCTGCTCGGCACGGCCAGCAAGTCCCTGGCGCCCGCGGTCCGGCTCGGCTGGGTCCACGCCCCGGCGCCGCTGGCCCCGGCGGTCGCGGCCGAGAAAGAGATGAGCGACCGCGGCTCCTGCACGCTGGACCAGCTCGCCCTGGCCACCCTGCTCACCTCCGGCCGGTACGACCGTCACCTGCGGCGGATGCGCACCGTCTACGCTGCCCGCCGCACCGCGCTGACCGACGCGTTCGCCCGGCACGCCCCGCAGGTCCAGCTCACCGGGCTCGTGGCCGGATTCCAGGCGCTCGCGCCGCTGCCACCCGGCGCCGACGAGAGGGCCGTGATCGCCGCGGCCCGGGCCAGGCGGGTCGGCCTGCACGGCCTCGGTGACTTCCGGGGCGACCCCGACGCGGCGGCACCACCCGCCCTGGTGATGGGCTTCGGCAACGTCCGCGAGCGGGCCATCGAACCCGCCATCGCCGCCGTCGCTGACCTGCTGAGCGGACGTCTCCGGCCGGTCGACCCCGGCATTCATTACCCACGGGGCACCGCTTGAAGTCCGCTAACGGCATCTCTGCTGTTAGCCCGCCGCGCTAGAACTGCCGTGGCGTCAGCTGGTAATTCGTTTGCGAAGCGTTTGTTCCCGTCCGCGGTTTAGGCTGCTCGGTATGGCGCGAAGCGAGAAAGACCCGGCGGTCAGTACAGGCCGGGGCACGATGACGAACCCGCCCCCTGATCCGCCCGGTGAAACGGCCGGCGCCGTGGCGCCGCGGCTCGACCCAGGTGATCTGGCGGTCTGGGGCGGCTTCCTTGAGGTTCACACCCGGCTGATGCGGCTGCTCGATGCCGACCTGGTTGCCACCCACGGCATGGCCCTGGTCGAGTACGAGGTGCTGTTCAAGCTTTCCACGGCCGGCGGCCAATTGCGCATGTCCGACCTGGCCCAGGTCGCGATGCTCAGCCGCAGCGGTCTGACCAGGATTGTCGGAGTGCTGGAAGCGCAGCGCCTGGTCCGCCGCGTCTCATCTCCCGGCGATGGCCGTGTCCTCATCGCAACCCTCACGGCGACCGGGCGAGCCCGCTTGGCCGCGGCGCGAGAGACGCATGCGGCGAACGTGCGGCGGCTGTTCCTGGCCCCTCTCGGCCAGGACCAGAAGCAGGCCATCGCGGCCGGCTGGCAGAACATCCGTGTCGCGCTCGATCAGCACGACCGGGTACAAGCCAGCTGAACTGGCGCGGCCGGGCGCGGGCCAGGTCTGCGGGCGCTTGCCTCGCCCGGGCAGCTGTGCCAGACTCGCCGCAGGTATTTCGTTAACGAAATACCTGCGTTCGCAGATACGGTACTGGCACCACAGCGCCTGGGAGGGCTTCATAGTGGACATGCGCTGGCCCGGATTGTCCTACGAGCAGTGGGCTGAAACCCGGGACACCCTTCACCTGTGGACCCAGGTCATCGGCAAGGTCAAGCTGGCACTGACCCCGTTCCTCAACGAATGGTGGAATGTCGCCCTGACCCTCACCTGCCGGGGCGTGACCACCGGCCCGATGCCGTCCGGCCCGGCTGACCTCCAGATCGACCTCGACTTCATCAGCCAGCAGGTCGTTCTCGCGACGTCCGACGGCCGCCGTGCGTTCATCGACCTGATCCCCCGCAGCGTCGCGGAGTTCCACGCCGCGGTGACCACGCAGCTCCGGGCCCTTGGCTCCGACGTTACTTACTCGACGGTGCCATCCGAGCTGCCTGACCCGGTCCCGTTCGAGCAGGACACCGCGGACCGGGCCTACGACAGCGCCGCCGCGCAGCGGTGGTGGCTCGCGATGCTGTCCGTCGGCCGGGTCATGGATAGGTTCCGGACGCCGTTTGGCGGTAAGAGCAGCCCGGTGCTGTTCTACTGGGGCGGATTCGACCTGAATCACACCCGCTTCAGCGGCCGGCCTGCACCTGCGCGGCCCGGCTCCGGGATGATCCAGGCTTTCGGCGAGGATCAGGAGAACTTCGCGATCGGTTTCTGGCCGGGTAACTCCTCCTCTCCACACGCCGTGCTCTACGCCTACTTGTCCCCGGCCCCGGCCGGGGTGGAGACCATACGGCCCGATCCGCAGCAGGCCCGGTGGGTGCCTGGGGCTGGCGAGTTCGTCCTGCCGTGGGAGGAACTGCTCACCCGCACCGACCCGGACGCGGCTGCGCTGGAGTTTTTCACCAGTACCTATGCCCGCACCACCGCCCTGGAGGGATGGGACCACTCCGCGCTTGAGCTTCCCCGGATCCCGAAAAGAGAGGCATCCTGATGTCCATCCTTCCCATCGTCACCCCGGCCGGCGAGGGCGACGCCCTGCAGTTCAGTCCCACTGAACTGCTCGTGTGGAAGGCCACCCAGGCGACCACCGGCGCCTTCGATCAGTTCGAGCTCACTGCCCAGCCGAACCACACCGGGGCGCCCCTGCATGTCCACGCGACGGTCGAGGAATGTTTCTACGTGCTCGCAGGAGCGTTCCGGTTCGCTGTGGCCGCCTCCGAAGTCATCGCCGAACCGGGCAGCTTCCTGTTCGTGCCACGCGGCACCGCCCACACCTGGACCAACGTCGCGGAGACGGCCTCGACCATGCTGCTCACATTCGTGCCCGGCGGCATGAAGCCGTTTTTCGACGAGGCCGCTCCTGTCATGCACGCCCACCCCCTCGACCTCGACGCGCTCACAGCCATCAACGCCCGTCACGCCACTACCGTCGTCGGGCCGCCGCTGCCCCCAGGGCCTGGACCCGCCGGCCACCCCGCACGGTGAACGCGTACGCCACCGCCCCATGGCAGAACTTCTTCATCGCTGAGGTAGGAGCTGCCGCCGCCCTTACCGGCTTGCTCTTCGTGGCCGTCTCGATCAACCTGAAACAGATCCTGTTCTTCCCCAAACTGCCCGCCCGCGCCGCCGAAACCCTGTCCCTGCTGCTGCTCGTCGTCGCCGTCTCCAGTCTCGCGCTCGCCCCGCAGACCTCCCAAGCCCTCGGCATCGAGGTCATCAGCTGCGCCGGCCTGATGTCGCTCGCCGTGCTGCGCGTCCAACTGCGTCATGGCCCCGACGATCCAGCCGACCCCGCCTGGTGGTTCGTCTCCCGGGTAGCCAACGTCCAGCTACCTGCCCTGCTGTTCCTCGTCGGCGGTATCACGCTTACCGTCCGGCACGGCTACGGGCTGTACTTCATGCTGGCGGGAACGCTTACAGCTTTCCTGGGGGCCGTCTACAACGCCTGGGTTCTGCTCGTCGAGATCATCCGCCAGCACCCCGATCCCCCGGGAGCGGCTCAATGATCAAAGAGGGCGGCTCCGGTTCCCGCTCTCGCCTCGCCGGCTCGGACACGACACGAGCCGCCCGGTAGCACGTACTCTCGTAGCCGCGTAGTGCACTTCGACTTGGCCGTGTGGGCTTAAGGTGTCCAGCGGCGCTGTGATTCCTCGTAATCGGGCAGGCGCCACATCATCGCTGATTGCGGCCGGATGGCATAGACGATGTCAAAACCGGGGTCAGCATCGGGCAGGAATGGCCGGTCTGCCTCGCTGCTGTATTTCGCCGACAGGCCAGCCACTACCTCAGGGACCTGAGCGGGAGGTCCCAGATCCTCGGCAATGCCGCGGACGATCACCACATCGTCGGCGCTTTCCAGGTGCACCACCAGGCGCGGGTCGGCAGCGAGGTTGCGGGCCTTACGGGTGCGGCGCTCACTGTAGAGGTATAGAACGTCACTGATCACCACGCCCCACACAGGAGCCACGTGCGGCGCGCTCGAGGGCATGGTGGTGGAGAGCCAGTAGCTGCGCGCCGCCGCAAGGCGCACCGCGACCTCAGGCCAGGACACCGTGTTCGCTGGCATACATTCATGATCGAACCGCCCGCACGAGCCCCAGCAGCCACGCGATCGTGTTGGAGTGGAACAGTTCCTGCCCCGCCCGGGACTGTGCCCACAGCAGGTCGTTCTCGAAGGCATTGAGGAGGGGGAATCCGCCATCGTGCCAGCTCTTATTCAGGCGAAGGAGCAACGCGAGGTCGCCTTGAGACATGGCCCGAAAATAGCGGTGCGCCGGGACTTTATTTGACTCAGCTGGATGGATTTTTGCAGTCGCGGAAGGCGGCGTAGGCCGCGCGGCGGCGCCCGGCGAAGGTGATCAGCCCCATGGCGGAGATGCCGTTGAGGTTGTGGTTGTAGTTCATGCGCTGCTTGTAGTCCTTGAGCAGCCAGTAGGTGTATCCGGCCAGGTGGCCCGACCGAGCGGTCACTTGCCGCCAGTGATGACGCAGCTTCTGCGCCTGCCACTCCTCGGTGCCAGTCTCGGCCGGGCTACCGTGCCGTCCCAGGTCGGCGTAGCTGCCGTTCTCGGTAATGAGGATGGGTGCGTCTGGATACTGGCGGTGGACAGCATCGAGGGTGCGGCCCAGGTCGGCATCGCGACCATAGAAGTAGCCGAAGTACTCGTTGAAGCCGATAACGTCGGCCAGGTCGAAGGCGGGGTCCCAACTAGTCGACGACGCCCACGTGACCGGCCGCTGCTGCGGATCGATTCGGGCCGCGTCGCGCAGCTGCGATATCCAGGCGCGGTAGGTGGCGCGGTCGGTGGTCTCCGACTCGTTTTGCAGCGACCACAGGGCTACGCAGGGGTGGTTGACCTGGTTCCACACCATCGCGGCGACAAGCGCCGCGGACAGGCCGTAGCGGCCCTGGATCTGCTGCTGGGCTGATTCCACCCAGAAGTTGTCGGTCTCGTCGCAAACCAGCATGCCGTGCTCGTCGGCGGCACGGTAGAAGTCCGGATGACGGGTGTAGCCGCAGTTACGCAGGAAGTTCGCGCCCAGGTCGGCGGCGGTGTGCAGGAGCTGGTCGTAGTCCGGGCGGTGCATCGTGCGCCCCCGCTCGGGAGTTTCCTCGTGCCAGTTCAGGCCCTTGAGGAACACCGGTTCGCCATCCAGGCACAGCCGCCCGCCGGCCACCTCCACCACGCGCATGCCGTAGCGCGCGGCCAGGCCATCGGTGGCGCGGCCGGTCTCCTCCACGTCCTGCGCCACGGCGCCGTCAGCCTCAAGCCGTGCGGTCAGCCGGTACAGCCGGGGATCGGCCGGCGACCATGACCGCGCGCCGGGGATCGGCAGCTCGGCACTGACCGCACGTACCTCACCGGGAGCCAGAGCCAGCTCCCGGCTGACCGGTGCGCCGCCGGTGCCCTCACCCGGATCGAGGATCAGGCGGCGCCGGGCCGGGCCGGCGCCATGGTTGAACACGACGGCTGCCGCGGCCAGCAGCCCATCGCCGGCGCTCGTGATCAGCTTGCTGACGGTGACCTGCGCGGTGGCCTCGATGAACACGTCGCGGGTGATGCCGGCGTAAGGCCAGTAGTCAACTGGCTTGTGCGGCAGTTCGGTGCGGCAGCTGATCGCGTCGGGCCCCGTCAATCCCGGGCGATACCACGGCCTGCGGTACACCCGCACCGCCAGCAGATTTACAGCGCCGGGCCGGATGACCGGGGTGGCGTCCACCGCGAAGGGGGTGTGCCCGCCCTCGTGCTCGGCCACCAGCGCGCCGTTGAGATAGACCGACGCGGCGTAGTTCACTCCGAGGAAACAGATCTTGACGAACCGGCCAGACCAGGCGCCGGGTGCGTCGAACCCGACGCGGTACCAGGCATAGCCGTCACGAAACGCCGTGCCGGTGCCGTAGCTGCTGCCGTCGTAACTGCCGAACCCGGCCGTATCGTACAGATCCCACGGCAGCGGAACCTGGGCGACCTGCCAGCGGCCATCGTCGAACCCCGCCAGCATCCAGCCATCACCCGTGCCGACGTCACCTGGGTCGAACGCGAACCGCCAGCCTCCGTTTAGCTCCAGATAATCCCGTTCGCCCGGGACGTCAGCCCGCACGTCGAACGACGGAACCGGCTGCTGATACTGGAACACCACGGGAACGCCATCCACCGTGCGTACCGCCGTGCCCGCCGGCTCACGCCTCCCGGCCAACACCGACCGCCAGTGCGTCATACATTGCCACCTACCCAGTCGGCGCCCGGAAGCACAGGCGCCACTGGGCCCGTAGCGCAGGTCCCTGGTGCAGCACCAGATCGGCCAGTCCGGGCGTCAGAACTGATTTCGCGGCGTTATCGGAGTTCGATAGCCGGTGTCGTGCAGTCGGTGGAGGACAAGGCACGGCTGGTCGGGGTTAGTCAGGCTGCCGGCGCGACGTTCACATCGAAGGTGAGGGCGTCGGCGTCGGCGTCGTAGTCCCGCGGATCGCCCTCCAGAGCGAACGCGACGGCGGACAGGCAGTCGCGCTCGGCATCTTCGCGGGTGGGCGCTCCTCCGCCATTTATGTGGAGGGCTGGCACACGGTAATGCCAGTTGCTGGCTTCCCCGTCGAAGAACAGCTCGACTCGTAGAGCGCTCATCACCAGATCTTCCTATAGCTTCCGCAGCCCAGCAAGGGTATAGCCGTAGTCACGGGCGATCCTGGCCATCGCTGGTCCGCCTAGATCTACGCCATCATGGTAGGCCCAGATGCGCTGCTGCTCGCCCTTAGTCAGCACCCGGTGCGAGCCAGAGCGCCGGGTCTCAATCCACCCGTCTCGCTTCAGTGCCGCCAGTACGCGCGCCGCCTTGGCCATGGGTAGCATCGTAGAGCACTACCATAGAGGGAACGACCAGTGCCGAGTGGATTGATGCTGTGAGAGCAAGCTCATCGACCTGGCCGAGCAGTCAGACGCTGAGGAGCTGGTAACACGAATCCGGGCCCGCAAGGCGCCCGTGGTCGTCGACGCCCTCGTTGACAGCAGCACGGAGGGTAGCCTCGGGGTATCGGTGCTGCTTATCGACGGTGAGGAGCAGGTCAGCATGAGCCTCTTCCAGCGGGCCCACGACATTGTCCAGGCCAAGGCCAACAAGGCGCTCGAC
Organism: uncultured Actinomycetes bacterium; assembly: GCA_963833835.1. GTDB lineage: Bacteria > Actinomycetota > Actinomycetes > Streptosporangiales > Streptosporangiaceae > Bog-532. Next base: position 165,351 of record CAWHZI010000012.1, on the reverse strand, counting down.
GCGGCTGAGAAGCCTGACGAGATGCTTGATCTGTCCTATGAGCAGATGCTCGACCAGATCACCAGGGTCCGGCAGGGGCTGGTGTCGGTGGCGGCGTCGCGTAAGCAGCTGGAGCTGCAGGAGACGCAGTTCCAGCACTCGGTCGACCATCTCAACGAGCAGGCCAAGGCGGCGCTGGGGCAGGGGCGAGAAGACCTGGCCCGGGAGGCCCTGTCGCGCAAGGCCGCGGCCCAGGCTCAGATTGACGCCATGGAGCCGCAGCGTCAGGAGCTGGCCCAGCAGGAGCAGAAGCTCTCGCAGACGCTGGAAGCGCTGCAGAAGCGGGTCAACAACTTCCGGACGCAGAAGGAAGTGCTCAAGGCCCAGTACACCGCGGCGCAGGCGCAGACCTCGGTGAACGAGACGGCGGCGGGGATCTCCACCACCTTCGGTGACACCGGCGCCGACATCGCGCGGGCCCAGGACAAGATCGCCCAGATGCAGGCCCGGGCCGGGGCCGTGGACGAGTTGCTGGCCTCCGGGGTGCTGGAAGACGTCGGCGGGGACACCGACGACATCCAGGCCGAGCTCGACGAGACCAGCACGGCGGCCGGGGTGGACAAGGAACTGGCCGCGCTCAAGGCCGAGATCGGCGCGGGCGGGTCAAAGCCCGAGCTGACCAGCGGCACCGAGAGCGCCGGCAGCTGACCCACCGTGCTGGCCGATTAGCGGCTCACGGTCCGGCTGGCGGCGAAGGCGTCCAGCACCCGGTTCACGAACACCTCGATCGCGGCCATCAGGTCGGTGGCGTAGGTCAGCATGTCGCGGCCGTCGGTGAACTGCAGCGCGCCGACGGCCGGCTCCTGCTTGGTCAGCGAATAAGCCGGCGGCGCCAGCGTGTCCCCGTCGGGCAGGCGCCCGCTGCCGGGGGCCTCGTCGCCCGGAACCGCCCCGGTGTGGAAGGCGTAGCTCGACAGGGACCGGGAATCCAGCAGCGCGGTCCGCAGATGCTGCAGGGCGGCCTCCACGCTGTCGTGCAGTTCCCCCGGCCGCAGCGCGGGCAGCAGCCCGGCCCGCCCGGACGAACCCGGCTGGTACGGGCGGTCGGTGCGCTCCACCGTCGCCCGGGCCCAGCTGAGCAGGTTCACGAAGCTGTAGGACGCCTCCCGCACCGGCCGGGCCGACACGAAGGCGCGGGCGTCCGGCCGGCCCTGCAGGGCCGAGGTCTGCTGCTGCACCTGGACCAGAACCGAAGGCCGGGGCGGTTCCTGGGCGGCGCGCTGACCGTCCCCCATCGCCTTGTGCAGCTCCCGCAGTTCCCGCTCCACCCCGCCCGCGGCGAACAGCACCTCGGCCAGCAGGCCGTGGGTCATGTAGGGCCGCACGTCGGCGGGGGCGCCACGGGCCTCCGCCAGCCGCTGCCAGGTGGCGTACTGCGGGGTATCGGACAGGTCGGCCCAGGTCTCGTCGCGGGCGCCGAGTTTCTCCAGCTCGACCCGGCCCATCCACCGCTCGTACCGCGTCACGACGGCGACGTTGGCCGTCGGCGCCGGAATCGAAGGGGCCCAGGCCTGCGCTTTCTCATCGCTCCTCGCCGCCCGCCCGCGTCGGGCCAGACGCAGGGTCACGATCAGGAGCACGACCACGGCGATGCCGAGGACAATAAGGGCGGCAGTCACGGACCTACGCTATGGCAACGCACGCCAGGGACGGTGCACCGCACCGCCCCTGGCGTAAGCACCCGGGTCAGGCCAGGATCAGGCCGGGATCAGGCCGTGCGGGTCGATCACGAACTTCTGGGCCACGCCGCTGTCGAAGTCGCGATAGCCGTCGGGGGCCTTGTCCAGCGGGATGACGGTGGCGTTGACCGCGTCGGCGATGTGCGCCTTGTCGTGCAGGATCGCCATCATGAGCTGGCGGTTGTAGCTCATCACCGGGCACTGGCCGGTGGTGAAGGCGTGTGACTTGGCCCAGCCCAGGCCGAGCCGGACCTTCAGCGAGCCGACCTTGGCCTCCTCGTCGATGCCGCCCGGGTCGCCGGTCACGTACAGGCCGGGGATGCCCAGGGTCGCACCGGCCCGGGCCACGGTCATGATGTCGTTGAGCACGGTGGCCGGGGCCTCGACCGCGTCCGCGCCGTGACCCCGGGCCTCGAAGCCGACACAGTCGACCGCGGCGTCGACCTCGGGCTCGCCCAGGACCTGCTCGATCTGATCGGCCAGCGAGGCCTCCTCGCCCACGTTGACGGTCTCGCAGCCGAAGCTGCGGGCCTGAGCGAGCCGGGCCGGGTTCATGTCGCCGACGATGACGACGGCCGCACCCAGCAGCTGCGAAGCGTAGGCGCAGGCCAGGCCGACCGGCCCGGCGCCGGCCACGTACACGGTCGACCCGGTGGTGACCCCGGCGGTGTAGGCGCCGTGGTACCCGGTGGGGAAGATGTCCGACAGCATGGTCAGGTCGCGGATCTTCTCCATGGCCTGGTCCTTGTCGGGGAACTTCAGCAGGTTGAAGTCCGCGTACGGGACCAGGACGTACTCGGCCTGGCCGCCAACCCAGCCGCCCATGTCGACGTAGCCGTAGGCGGACCCGGGCCGGTCGGGGTTGACGTTGAGGCAGATACCGGTCTTGCGCTCCTTGCAGTTCCGGCACCGCCCGCAGGCGATGTTGAACGGGGTGCTGACCAGGTCGCCGACCTTGATGAACTCCACGTCGGGCCCGGCCTCGATCACCTCGCCGGTGATCTCGTGCCCGAGCACCAGGCCCTTGGGGGCGGTGGTGCGGCCCCGGACCATGTGCTGGTCACTGCCGCAGATGTTGGTCGCGACGACCTTGAGGATCACTCCGTGCGGGGTCTTGCGGCCGACGTTGGCCGGGTTGACGCCTGGGCCATCCTGCAGCTCCAGCTTCGGGTAGTCGATCGTCTCGACTTGCACATGCCCTGGCTCGATATAGGCAACGGCTCTGTTTCCTGCCATGGCGTACCTCCTGATTGGTTTGCACCACGGCTCACGCTAGGTCGGCCCCGGCGGACCGTCACTGCTCCAGCCAGCGGAAACAACCGACCAATTGGGCAGGGAAGTTGAACCGATCGGACAGTGTCCGCCGCCTGGGTCCGCCGCCTGGGTCCGCCGCCTGGGTATGCTAGAGCAGGCCCTGGGCGCCGGCGCGGTAGACGAGCTCGGTGCGGTCCTTGGCCCCGATCTTGCGCATGGCCAGGCGGAGGTGGTACTTGACCGTGCTCTCGCTGACGAACAGGTCCCGGGCCGCCTGCACGTTGGTCGCGCCCCGGGCGACCAGCCGGACCACCTCCAGCTCGCGCTCGCTGAGCAGCCGGGCGGGTGCGGGCGGCTGACCGGTCAGGGAGCGGACCACCAGCCGGGCGCTGCGGCCGTCGAACCCGGACTCGCCGCGGTGGACGGTGCGGATGATGCGGGCCAGCTCGACCGCGTCCACGTCCTTCAGCACGTAGCCACTGGCGCCACGCTGGAGCGCGCCGACCAGCAGCTTCTGGTCCAGGAAGGTGGTGAGCACGACGATCCGCACCGCGGGCTGCTGGTCCCGCAGGGTGGCGCACACGTCCAGGCCCTCGGCGGGCGCGCTGTCGCTGAGCTTGAGGTCGAGCAGCACCACGTCGGGCCGGAGCTGGGCCGTGTCCGCGATCGCGGCGGCGGCGTCGGCCGCCTCACCGACCACGGTGAAGTCGCGCTCCAGCTCGAGGATCGACCGCAGGCCCTGGCGGACGATGGTGTGGTCGTCTACGACCAGGATTCGGATCGGCGCCGCCGCGGGCCGCTTCACGCCGGCTCCCCCAGGGTGGGCGGCACCGGGATGCGGGCCTGCATCCGCAGGCCGCCGCCGCGGCGGCGCTGGACGGTGACCTCGCCGCCGAGCTCACTGGCCCGTTCGGCCATGATGCGCAGGCCGTACCGGCCGCGGAACGCCACCTCGCCCGCGAGATGACGGCGGGCGATGGCCGGGTCGCCGCCGCCGTCGTCGGCGATGGACAGGCGGGTCTGCCCGGGCTGGTACTGCAGGTTCAGCCAGGCCTGGGCCGCGCCGGCGTGGCGGACCACGTTCCACAGGCCCTCCTGGGCGATCTGGAACAGGGCGTGCTCGACCTCGGGGGCGAGCTGGCGCTGACCGCCGCTGACGCGGACCGATACCCGGAGGGGGCCCGCGGAGCGGAAGTTGGCGGCCAGGTCACGCAGCGCCTCCCCCAGACCCAGGCCGGGACGCTCAAGCTCGGACAGCTCAGCCACGGCCGAACGGACCCGGCCCAGGCCCGCGCGGGCCAGCTCCTTGCTGGCCACCAGCCGCGAATAAGCCGGCAGGGCCGGATCCAGATGCCGGTGACACCATTCCAGGTGCATCCCGATCCCGACCAGGCACTGCGCGACCCCGTCGTGCAGCTCGCGGGCGATCCGGTGGCGTTCGGCGCTGACCAGCTCGGCCTGCCGGGCCCGGGCCAGCTGTCCACGGGCCCGGCGGAGCTGCTCGTTGCGGCTGGCCAGTTCCTCGGCGTGCCGCTCAGCCTCGGCCCGGCCTGCCTGGGCCTGCCGGCGCAGGTCCTCGCCGCGGGAGAACAGCCAGGCGTTCCGGAGCGCGGCCACGATCTGGTTGGCCACCGTCTCCAGGACCGGCAGCCCGATCCCGTCCGGGTCGGCGGGATGCTCGGTGCTGATCAGCAGCGTCCCGACCTGGCGGTGATCGAGCCGCATCGGGGCGCCCAGCACGGTGGCCCGCGCCGCTCCGTCGCCGGTCACCATGACCTGGGCCGAGTCCGTGATCCGCGCGGCCAGGGCGGCCACCTCCGCCGCCGCGGGGGCACGCCCGCGCTGGCCCGGCTCCCGGTACCAGGTGACCGGCGACGGGACCGAGGACAGTAGGTCGCCGCTGGTCAGGATCAGGGTGGCCCACTCCGCCGCGAACAGCCGGCCGACCGCGTCGAGCACGGCGTCGCAGAGCGCGACCGGCCCCAGCGCGGTGACACACAGCGCTTCCGACATGGCCCGCAGCCCGGTCAGGGCCCGTTCGAGGTCCCGCCTGGTCCCGCGCCACTGCGCGTAGTAACCAGTTTTGGAGGAGCGGACGCCAGTCAGCTGCTCCAGGCGCGAGTCGTCGACGTCAGTCAGAGCGACCTACCAGGCAGCCAGGCAGATGGCGCGGGCGTCGTCCTCAACGACCGGCCGCGGGTTGGTGACGATGTAGGCGTCGTCCAGCGCGTTCCGGGCGATCTGGTCGAGCTGCGACATCCGCACGCCGATTTCACGCAGGCTGCCGGGCAGGCTGGCCTTGCCGACCAGCGCCCGGACCATCGCCGTCGCGGCGTCGGCGGCCTCGCCCGGGCTCATCAGGCCGGTGTCCACGCCCATGGCCACGGCCACGTCGGCCAGCCGGTCGGTGGCCACCGGCGCGTTGAACTCCATCACGTGGGGCAGCATGATCGCGTTGAGCAGCCCGTGCGGCAGGTCGGTCAGCCCGCCGATCTGGTGGGAGATGGCGTGGGTGGCCCCGAGCAGCGCGTTGGTGAAGGCCAGGCCGGCTTGCAGGCTGGCCCGGGCCAGTCCTTCCCGGGCCCGGAGGTCACCGGGGTGGTCCAGGGCCGGGAACAGGTGCTCGGTCACGCCCCGGATGGCGGCCAGGGCCTGGACGTCGGTCAGGAAGTTGGCCGCCTTCGACACGTAGGACTCGACGCCGTGGCTGAGCACGTCGAGCGCGGTGTAGGCGGTGATGTCCGGCGGCACGGTCGTCAGCACCTGCGGGTCGGTCACCGAGATGTCGGGCACCAGCGCCCGGGCCCCGATCGTGACCTTGGTCTGGCGCCTGGTGTCGGTGACCACGCAGAACTGGGAGACGTCGGAGCCGGACCCGCCCGTGGTCGGGACCATGACCGTGGGCGGCAGGGGCCCGGTCACCGTCCCGACGCCCGCGTAGTCGGCGATCCGGCCGCCCCCCGCGGCCAGCGCCGCGATCGCCTTGGCCGCGTCGATGCAGCTGCCCCCGCCGACCGCGACCAGGACGTCGCAACCGCTGGCCAGGTAGGCCTCGCAGCCGGCTTCGACCTCGGTGTCCTTGGGGTTCGGCGTCACGCCCAGCCAGAGCTCGGCCGACACGCCCGCGCGGGCCAGGTGCCCGAGCGCGGCGGCGGTCCACCCGGCGTCGGCCACGCCCTGGTCGCTGACCACGAACACGCGCACCCCGCCATGGCGCTGGACGACTTCGCCGACCTGGGCCAGCACGCCGACACCGAAGATGATGTCCGGCACGAGGAACTTCGTCACCAGCGCCGGGGCCGGCGCCGGTCTCCGCGCGATGGTTTGTGCACCCGTCGCGACCACCTCCAGCGCGCAGGGCGAGCCCGCCGACGCGAAGAAGGCGCCCGCGCCAGTGAGGTCGCTGTCTCTTCGGATAGTACGAGCCGTCCGGTCGCCTGCCCAGACCTGGGCGGAAAGCTGACTTTATGGATCGTCACTTCATTAGATAATGTGTTCGCTTTTCTTAATAGTGGTGGATGGTTGTTCGCGCACTGATATCGTTGAAGGTAATAACTGAAATGAGATGAAACGCGATGCCGTCACGGCGAGCTTCAAGCGCGACCCAGTCTGAAATTGCTATCAACCGTGTCGTCGCCAACTTCGGCAGCGCCGATCAGCTCGCTCACGCCAACCCGGCTTTGCGCGTGGCCTGCCCCTCGTGCGAGGCCCTTTGTCATCAGCGCTGCGTGGAGCGGAACCCCAAGCAGTACGTCACGCCGCACGATGCGCGAGCCGCGCTCGTAGCCTTCTGATCAGGAGTGGCCGCGGACGATGAGGTGGCTGACGGCGGCCTGATAGGTGCCGTTACCGTCCGGCGGTAGCTGGGTGAACCAGATGAGGACGTAGCGGGCGCGGGTGGGGGCGAAGTGCAGGCGGACGGTGCCGCCGGCGCCGCGTGCGCTCGCGATCTCGTGCAGGCCGGCCAGGGTGGCCGTGGTGCCCGCCCGGAACTGGATATCGGCGCCGGAGTAGCCACCCAGGTCCAGGTCGGCATCGGTGATCGTGGCGCGGCGCCCCAGGTCCACCAGCAAGCCGGTGCCCGGCTTGAGGTTGCCGAACGCGGCTGAGGTATACCAGTCGCTGTGCCAGGCCGTCTCGCTGCTGCCGTCGACGGCCGCGGCCGCGGTCTGCGGGTTGTCCCCCGTCCCCTCGCCGCCGGAGCCGAACGGCACCGCGCCGGCCAGGCTCAGGGCCGTTGACGCCGGGGCGGCGCTGTGGGTCGGAGTCGGGGTGGGAGACGCGGACGGGGTCGGCGTCGGGCTCGGCGTCGTCGGGGTGGGTGATGGCTGGGGCGAGCCCTGGCCGGCGGCCGCGGCCCCGCCGGACTTGCTGGCGGACGCCTGGCCCGCGGCGGCCACCGCCTGACTGTGCGCCGGGTGACCCGTGCTGGAGGCCACGTGGTATGCGGCCCAGCCCACGGCGGCCAGTACCACCACGGCCAGCCCCGCAGTCGCGGCCAGCCGGCGCCGTCGGTGCGGCTTGGGGTCACGCCCCGGGGTCAGCGGCGGGGGCGGGGCCACCACGGTGTCAATGTCTTCGCGGGTGCGGTAGGTCTCGTCGTACTGGCGGATCAGCGGATCAGAATCGATGCCGATGGCCTGGGCGATGGCCCGGATGTGGCCACGAGCGTAGGCGTCTCCCCCGCAGACCGAGAAGTCGTCTTGCTCGATGCCCCAGATGATCGCTTCGCGGATGCGGGTCCGGCTGCTGACCTCATCGACGGTGAGATGGGCTCGCCACCGCGCGTCGGCCAGAGTCGCCCCGATCCTCACGTCTGTACCTCCGCGTCCCGCGCGTCGCTTACGCCCCTGACGGGGTGCTCAGGGTCACGGTACGGGAACCGGGCGGACGGCACATTTAAAACAAAGCGAACAGGTCACGACCTCGGGGAACGCGGGGAGGCCGGGCGTGTCGGTATCGGTGTCCGGGGCCGGGCGTGCCGGGGTCAGCCGGTCAGGTGTTCCATGCTGATAGAGAGGGAGACCACGCCGGTGACGATGGCGCCGGGCGCGGGGACGGTGGGATGCTCGTCGCCGGCCAGGCAGAGGTCGACCTCGAAGCCGGCCGTGCGGGTGATGGCCACGGTGAACGGGTGGCCGGTGAGCCAGGAGAAGCGCCGTTCCGCCTTGAGGACGGTGCCGGTGAGGCGGGCGTGGGCCTGGGCCTGGGCTGGCTCGGCGAAGGCCCCGAACGGCTCGAAGTCCGCGGGCTCGGTGGCGTCGTTCGGGCCCTTGGGGGCGGCCAGGAACGCGTTCTCGTCGTCGTAGAGCTTGACCGACAGGCCGAACGCGGCGATCTTGGCCATCCCGTCCACCGGCTGCCCGGCCGCCACCAGTTGCCGGAACTGCTCGAGCTCGGCGGCCAGCGCGTTGACCGGTGCGCCGCCGGCGTCCAGGACGTCGGCCACGGTGACCGGCTCGCGGACGGGATGGCAGTTGGCCAGCCGGACCTGGGACGTCGCGGCCAGCGCGGGCATGAAGCTGATCAGCTGGCCGGCCCGCCAGCCGAGCACGACGGCCGCGCCGCTGCCGTCCTCCCACCGCCGCACGCGGACCCCGCGGATGACCTCCTGCTGCTGCGCGTCCTGGTTGGCCTGGACGACCAGCCGCTGAAAGTCCTGCTCGCCACCCGTGCCGAGCCCGATACATGCCAGATGCGTTGCCACGTCATCACTGTATGGAGTTAGTCGGCTGCGCGCTGTCGTTTATGTGAGTTGGCGGGTATCAGCGGCCGGGGTGGGGGGGGGGGGGGGGGGGGGGGGGGGGGGGGGGGGGGGGGGGGGGGGGGGGGGGGGGGGGGGGGGGGGGGGGGGGGGGGGGGGGGGGGGGGGGGGGGGGGGGGGGGGGGGCGTGGGCGGGCGGGGGGGGGGGGGGGGGGGGGGGGGGGTGGCGGGGTGGGAGGGGGGGGGGGGGGGGGGGGGGGGGGGGGGGGGGGGGGGGGGCTGGGGCGGGGCGGGGGGGGGGGGGCGGGGGGGGGGGGGGGGCGGGGGGGGGGGGGGGGGGGGGGGGTGGGGGGGGGGGGGGGGGGGGGGGGGGGGGGCGGGGGGGGGGGGGGGGGCGGCCGGGGCGGGCGGGGGGGGGAGAGGGCGAGGGGGGGGGGGGAGGGGGGGGGGGGGCGGGGGGCGGCGGGGGGGGGGGGGGGGGGGCGGGGCCCCCCCCCCGGGCGGGGGCCGCGCGGGAGGGGGCGGCGGGGGAGGGGGGGGGGGGGGCGCCGGGGAGCGGAGCGGGGGGGGGCGCGGGCCGCCCCCCCCGCCGCCGCCGCCCCCCGGGGGGGGGGGGGGGCCGGGCGGGGGGCGCGCCGCGGCGGGGCGCCCGGCCGGCCGTCCGGGGGGGGGGGCCGGCCCGCGGGCGCCCCCCCGCCGCCGGGCCCCCGCCTCGGGGGGGGGGGGGGGGGGGGGGGGCGGGCCCCCCCGGGAAGGGAAGGGGGGGGGGGGGGGGGCCGGCCGCGGGGGGGGGAGAGCCGGGCAGGGGGGGGGGGGCGGGGCGGGCGCGCGGGCCGCAGAGGGGGGCCGGAGGGATCTGGGGGGGGGGTCCTTTATGTGTTGGGGGGGGGGGGGGTGGTTGGGGGCGCGGCAGGGCGTTCAGAGAAGACGGGCCCCGACCCGGGGCAGCACGTCCGGCGCGGTTTGGCGTCCCGTTTTCTCACGGCCATTCACTCTCTTATTATGGCGGCCATATAGTGGGGGAGCCGCGGCGTGGCGGGGGATTGAGGTGGGGCAATCGGCCAGGCGGCGAATGTCTGTTCGATACGATGAGGGTGTGGATGTGACGGAGCGGCAGCGGCGGCTGCTGGCGCTGTGCGCGATCCGGGTCGACGGGGCCGGGGTGGACTGGAGCCTGCTCGCCCGGCAGGCCCAGTTCGAGGAAGGCCTGGACGCGCTGTGGGCCGGGCGGCTGTTCGAGACCTCGGCCGCGGCCAAGCGGTCGCTGCCGGTGCTGCGCCAGGGCATCCGGGCGCCGGGCGCGCTGGCCGAGCGGGTGACGACCGAGATCGTGGCCGCCGGCCGGGCGGGAGCCGAGCTGGTTACGGTGCTGGATGAGCACTATCCGGCCAACCTGCGGCTGATCCCCAACCTGCCGCCGTTCCTGTTCTACCGGGGCACGCTGGCCGAGGCGGACGCCTGTTCGGTGGCGGTGGTCGGGACCCGGAACGCGTCCGAGGCCGGGCTGGCCCGGACCGGGCAGGTGGCCGGGCGGCTGGCCGAGCGCGGGGTCACGGTGGTTTCGGGGCTGGCCCGGGGCATCGACACCGCGGCGCACCGGGCCACCCTGGCCTCCGGCGGGCGGACGATCGCCGTGCTCGGCACCGGGATCACACGGTGCTACCCGCCGGAGAACCGCGAGCTGGCCGAGCAGATCGTGCAGGCCGGCGCGGTGGTGTCGCAGTTCTGGCCGACGCGGACACCGGGCCGGGACACGTTTCCGCGCCGGAACGTCGTTACGTCGGGGCTCAGCCAGGGCACGGTAGTCATCGAGGCGAGCCACACGTCGGGAGCCAAGATGCAAGCGCGGCTGGCACTGGAGCACGGGAAGACGGTCTTCCTGGCCGACACCCTGGTCGCGGACCAGGCCTGGGCCCGCGACTACGTGGACCGGCACGGCGCGATCGCAGTTCACGATGTGGACGAGGTGCTGCCGCACCTGGCCACCGTGGAACGGGTCCGGCGCAAAGCCCGCCAGCACCAGCAACTCTCGCTGACCCTGCTGTGACGACATGGCACCGTCCGCATTACTGCCCGCCGGGCCGCCGCCTGGTTTCCCGCAGTGCATACGGTGCCCCTACGTGCGGACCGGCCCGGCGGCCATCTGCGTGGTCTGCGCCCGGCGGACGTTCGAGGCCATCGGGGCCGACGCCTGTCCCATCTGCAGCCAGCAGCTCGGCTCCGACGGCAGCTGCCCGAACGAGCTCTGCCACGACCCTGGCCGCCGGATCAGCCGGATCCATGCCGTGGCCTATCAGTCGGGGCCGCTGCGCCGGATCATCAACAACTACAAGTACGAAGGGTCCACCGGCTGGTCGGGGGTGTTCGGGCGGCTGGTGCTGGGCTGGCTCGAGCTGCACGCCAGGGGCCGGCCACCGGACCTGATCATCGCCAACCCGACCTTCACCGGTCCCGGCGGCCGGTCGTTCGGGCACACCGAGGCCGTGCTGTGGAAGGCCGCGGGCGAGGACGTGCTGGCCAGGTGGCCGTTTGACCTGATGCGGCCGCCTGCCCTGGTCAAGGTCCGGCCCACCGCGCCGTCGGCCGCCGCCACCGCCCGGGCCAAGCTGGCGGCCGCCCATGAGCTGCGGGCCGCGCTGCGGATTCCCGACGTCAGCCGGATCGAGGGGCGGCGCATCCTGGTCTACGACGACGTGTGCACCACCGCCAGCCAGTTGGACATGATCGCCGGGTGCCTGCTGGACGAGGGGCGGGCCGCGGAGGTCGAGGGGCTGGTGCTGGCCCGGGCACCGTGGCGGCGGCACACGTAGCTGGAGTTGGCGTGGGCGCACGTAGCCTGGGGCGGTGGCGCTGGTGATCTGGACCGTCGGGCACTCGACGCACCCGGTCGACGAGCTGGTGGCCCTGCTGCGGGCGGCGCGGATCGAGGTGCTGGCCGACGTGCGGTCGCAGCCTTATTCACGCCACAACCCGCAGTTCCGGCGGGAGAACCTGAAGGTGTCGCTGGAGGAGGCCGGGTTCCGGTACGTGTTCCTGGGAGCCGAGCTGGGCGGCCTGCTGCTGGAACCGGAGTTCTACGACGCCAAGGGGCACGCTCGCTATGACCTGGTGATGGGGACCGACCGGTTCCGGGCCGGGCTGGAGCGGCTGCTGACCGGGGCGGCCTCGTACCGGGTAGCGATCATGTGCAGCGAGGAGGACCCAGCCCGCTGCCACCGGCGGCTGCTGGTGACGCGGGCGCTGGTGGAGCGCGGGGTGGAGGTCCGGCACATCCGCGGGAACGGGCAGGTGGTGGCGGAGGCGGATCTGGGCCGGGGCGCGGGGCAAGACGCCCTGTTCGGCTAGGGCTGGCTGGGGAACAGGGCGATCGACGCGGTGAAGGCGTGCAGGTAGTTCTGGCCGCCGACCGGGCCGAGTTCGCCGGCGAGAAGAACCCGGCCACCGGGATGTCGCCCAGCACCTTGGCCAGTTGCCCGGTGTCGTGGCTGGGCTCGGGGAACAGGCGGGAGCCGCGGCCGTTGCAGGTGAACAGCAGGGCGCCGGCCGGGCGGCGACCACCGAGGGCGGCGGTCTCGGCATCCAGGATGCGCTGCAGGTCCTGGTCGGCCGAGACGGCGTCGCGCACGTGGAACTGCAGCGTCTGGCCGACCTCGACCTCGTCGCCGACCGCGATGGCACCGGTCTCGGGCTGGGCGCCGAGGATGCCACGGATGAGGAAGTCACCCTGACGCCGCTCGCCGCCGTATTCGTCGATGACGATCCCGACCTGGACGCCCTGGGCCAGCAACTCCCGATCCGGGCCGGACAGCGACGCGGCCAGGTCCTGCAGCCGGGTCACGGCCGGGCGGCCGCCGAGCTCCTGGACCAGGTTGCCCTCGGCCGCGGTGACGGTGAACGGGTCCCCGATCGGCCGGCAGCCCTGGGACACCAGCGGGTGGATCTCGGTGTCGACCAGGTACGCGCCGACGGCGCCCTCGGTCAGCACCCGGCCGTCCAGGAACAGCCGGCTGCGCTGAGCCCCGAGTCCGCCGCTGGCCATCCCGCCCATGACCAGCGTGCCAGGGGCGTGCTCGTTCAGGTGGCTGAGCAGGTGCTCGGCCGGGAACGTGAACGGGTCGCAGACCATCAGGCAGACGCCAGGCCGTCCCGGCTGGAACTGGAAGCCGCCGAACGCCCCGCCGCTCGCGGTGCGGACGAACTGCATGGAGAACGTCTCGACCGGCCCGGCCTCGGCCGCCAGGAACAGGGCGACCGCGGGCTCGTTCTCGGCCTCGCTGGCGTTGCCGGCCACCGCTTCGGCGACGCACCCGATGAGCGGGACCGGGCCGATCTCCGCGGTGACCGCTTCGAGCAAGATCTGGGCCGCGAGGTGAAAGTGCTCCGAGGCGAACAGGACGGCAAACCCGGGCGGCTCGGCCCCCAGGGCGGCGCGAGCCTGTTCCACCGCCTGGCGGGCCGCCTGGCCCGGGTCAGCGGTGAGGACAAGCGCGGCACCGGCCTTCATCGCTCCAGGTTATGGCGGCCGGCCGACGCCCGCCACGATCGCGGCCGCCCGGTCTGGGCGCGGGGTATCGGGCGGTACTCTCGAAGTCTTCCCGGCCCCGGTCAGCCGATCCGGCGGGTGAGGTGGGCCGGGTCGATCTCGACCGGGAGCTCAACCCGCTCGATGATGCGAGACAGGTTGACCTGGGCGTCGTCGACGTCGAACTGGCCGACGTTCTCAGCGGGCATCTTCCCTCCTTTGCTAGGAGTCAGCCCAAACACTAACTGGGGGCGAGCTATTCGGGTCGGACCGGCGACCTAGCTCGGCGGGGTGTGGAAGGGTGGCGAGCCGACGGGGTCGGCACGGGGTTGGGGGCGCGGTGAAGATCGTCGGGGAGCAGCTGAGGCTGTCGGCCAGCGATGTCGCCAACTTTGTGGCCTGCCAGCATCTGATCCGGCTGGACCTGCTGCACGCGCGGCATCAGCTGCGGCGGGTGCAGGCGTTCGATCTCGGGTTCGAGGACCTGGTCAAGCGGGGCGAGGTCCATGAGGCCGAGGTGCTGAGCCGGTTCCGGGCCGACGGGCGGAGCATCGCCGAGATCAGCATCGTGCCGGACTCGGACGCGGTGGCCGAGGCGGCGCGGGCCACGCGGGAGGCCATCCAGGACGGGGCCGACGTCATCTACCAGGGGGCACTGGTGGGCGGGAGCCGGACGGGGCGACCCTGCTGGGGCGGCCGGACTTCCTGATCCGGGCCGAACTGCTGCCCGCGCGGGACGGGAAGCCGCGCGACGCCAGGCCCCATTATGAGGTGGTGGACGCCAAGCTCGCCCGCACGGCCAAGGCCCGGGCGGTGTCTGCAGATCGCGTACTACAGCGCCCTGCTCGCCGAGATGCAGGGCGTCGCGCCCGCGTTGGATGCACCTCGCCCTGGGCCACGGGCGAGCTGGCCTCGTTCAAGGTGAGCGATTTCGCAGCCTACGAACGCCAGGTGCGGCACCGCGCTGGTCGGGTTCGTCGGCGGCGATCACGGCGCCTACCCGTTCGCCGACCCCTACCCCGAGCCGGTCGAGCACTGTGCCATCTGTCGGTGGCGGCGAACCTGCACCGCCCGCCGCCGGGACGACGACGACCTGTCGCTGGTGGCGGGCATCGCCCGGCGTCAACGCCAGGGCTTAAAGCCGCAGGCATCACAACCCGGCGGGCCTGGCCGCCTGCGCCAAGCTCCCAGACCTTCCAGCTCAGGCCAGCGATATCGCTCGCCCGGGTCCAGCAGCAGGCCCGCCTGCAGGTGGCGAGCGAAGACCAGGGCCGCATCCTCTACGAGCTGGTCGACCCCGAACGAGACGACGAGGGGGCGCTGGTGGCCAACCGGGGGCTGCTGGCGCTGCCCGAGCCGGTCGACGGGCGACCTGTTCTTCGACATCGAAGGGTCCCGCCATTACTGCGACGACGGCAAGGAGTTCGGCCTGCAGTACCTGTTCGGCATCGTCGACACCGCCGACCCCGACGAGGCGGGCAGGCCCCGCTACCGGCAGTTCTGGGCGTTCGACCGGGCCGGGCGAGAAGCGCGCCTTCGAGGAGCTGATCGACTTCATCACCGAGAGGCGCAAGCCACCCCGGCCTGCACGTCTACCACTACAACCACTACGAGCCCACCTCCATCGACCATCTCAGCGAGCTGCACGAGACCCGCACAGAAGGCGGTGGGCCGGCTGATGGGTCGCTTCGCCACCCGGGAGGACGAGGTGGACGCCCTGTTCCGGCTGGGCGTGTTCGTCGACCTGTACCGGGTAGTCCGCCAGGGCGTGCGGGCCGGGGTGGAAAGCTACTCGATCAAACGACTGGAGACTCTCTGCGGCTACGACGCCGGCACTGCCGCTCGAGGAGGCCACCGAGCATCTGATCCGCTTCGAAGCCGCCCTCGACGAGGGCTCGCCGGATCCACCGACGACCGCGAGCCAAGCAGTGGTCGCCGGCTATAACGAGGACGACTGCCGGGCCACGCTGGCGCTGCGGGACTGGCTGGAGGCGCGGCGCTCGGAGCTGGCCGAGAGCTGGGAGGGTCCTGCCCCGCCCCGTCGTCGCGGAGAAGGCCACAGGGAGCGAGACCCCGACGTAGCCCGGATCAGGGCGGCCCTGCTGGCCGGCATCCCGGACGACCCGGCCGAACGGACTCCCGACCAGCAGGCCAAGGCGCTGCTGGCGGACCTGCTGGATGGCACCGCCGGGACGACAAGCCGGCCTGGTGGCGGTACTTCTATGTACGCACCCTGACGACGCCGGACTGATCGGCGAGCCGGACGCGCTCGCCGGGCTGACCGGCGGCGACGTTGTTGCTGAGGTGAAACGGTCCGTGGTGCGGCGGTTCCGTTCCCGCCGCAGGAGTACAAGTTCCGGGCCGGGAAGATTGCCCATGACCCGGTGAGTGGCCGCGGCTGGGCCATCTGGGCGGTGAACGACGAGCAGGGCGAGATCGACCTGAAGGTCGGCCGGGACCATAAGGGGCCCTACCCCGCGGCGCTGGTCGAAGGCAGTCCGGTCGACACCAGGGTGCTGGCGGCCCGGCTCCGCGATCTCGGCGACCGCGTGATCGGCGACGGCGTCACCGGCCGGGACGCCGCGACCGCACTGCTGCTGCGGCGGCGGCCCGCTGGCGACGGCGTCGGGCCGGGTCCGTTGCGGGGGGTCGGCGAGCCGGTGGCGGAGGCAGCGATCCGCCTCGCCTCGGTTCGCAAGGTTCTGTCCTGCCGATCCAGGGACCGCCCGGCACGGGCAAGACGTTCACCGCCGCCGGGCAGATTCTCGAACTGGTCAAGGCCGGCGGACGGTCGGCATCACCGGCCCGTCGCACGCGGCCATCTCACAACCTGATCGGCAAAGTCGCCGAGCGCGCCAGTGAGCTGGGCGGCCCCGTCCCGCGCATCGGCCAGAAGGCGGACGGTGGGGGCCAGCACTGCATCAGGCCGCGGTGAGGCCTGGACAACGCGGCGCTGGCGCAGGGACTCCAGGACCGTGAGCTCGACGTCGTCGCGGGCACCGCGTGGGTGTGGGCCCGGCCCCAGTTCCAGGGCAGCGTGGACACGCTGTTCGTCGATGAGGCGGGCCAGCTGTCGCTGGCCAACGTTCTGGCTGTGGCGGGCGCGGCCCGGAACGTCGTCCTGGTCGGCGACCCGCAGCAGCTGGCTCAGCCGAGCCAGGCCGCCCATCCCCCAGGAGCCGGCGCGTCAGCTCTGGAGCACATCCTGGGCGACCACGCGACCGTGGCGCCGGAAGCCGGGCTGCTGCTGGACCGGACCTGGCGCATGCACCTGACCTGTGCCGCTATACCTCCGACACCTTCTACGACGGCAAGCTGGACTGGGCCGACGGGCTGGAGCTGCAGGAGATCCTCGGCTCCGGGTCACCCCGGGGCGCGGGGCTGCGGGTGATCGAGGCGCCGCACGAGGGCAACACCAACGCCTCACCGGAAGAGGCGCTGGTGGTGGCCGGCTTGGTGGCTGAACTGCTGGGCCTGGCAGTGGCAGGACAAGCATGGGGTGTGGCGCCCGATTGAGCCGCCGACGTCCTCGTCGTCACCCCGTACAACGCCCAGATCAGGGCCATCGAGGACGCTCTGACCAGCGGGCCTGGCCCAGGTCCGGGTGGGCACGGTGGACAAGTTCCAGGGCAAGGAAGCGCCGGTGGCGATCTACTCGATGGCCACCTCGTCGGCGGACGTCGCACCGAGGGGACTGGAGTTCCTGTACGACCCGCACCGGCTGAACGTGGCCACGTCGCGGGCGCGGGCGCTGGCCCTATCGTGGCCAGCCCGGCGCTGATCCGGGTCGCCTGCCAGACGCCGCGGCAGATGTACCTGGCCTATGCCCTGTGTCACGCCTGGGACGGACCCGGCCGGCTGAACTGGGCGGGCGGGTCGCCCGTTATGTGGGCGTGAGCCTGATTCCCGATGATTCACCGGCCTGGCCGTCGGCGCTGGGCCGGGCGGCGGCGCTCGGATCGGAGATCGACGCGGTTCAGCGGCAGATCCGCCAGCTCACCGAGCTGCTGGCCGAGCTGCGCCGCCGGCAGCGGGCCTGGGAGACCGGCGGCCGGGGTGAGCAGGCGGTGGTCCGGGTCCTGGTCGGGATGGATGCGGCCTGGCACGTGCTGGCTGACCGGCGCTGGCCGGGGACCCGCCGGGCCAACATCGACATCCTGCTGGTCGGGCCGGGCGGAGTATTCGTGATCGACGTCAAGACGTGGCGGGCCGAGGTGCGGGTGGAACGGGCCGGCCTGGCGCGGCGAGGCCGACGCCTCCGACCATGTCCGCAAGCTGCTGGATCAGACCAGCGCGGTGGAGGGGGTCCTGGCCGGGGTGGGCTTAGCTCCGACGGAGGTCGTTCCGCTGCTGGTGCTGGCCGGCGCGGGACGTCCGGGCTCACCTGGACCGGGTCGTCCTGCTGGGTGAGAAGGACTTGATCCGGGAGCTGGTCAGGTGGGGCGTACGGCTGCCACCGGACCGGGTCGAGCAGCTCATCGTCACCCTGGACCGGGACTGCCCGCCGATGCCGTCGGTCGCCGCCAGAACGCCGGGACCCCCGGCTGATGACGCCCTGGTGAGCCGGCCAGAACTGTGGCAGGCCATGCAGGAAGCGGCGGCGCGGGAGCCCATCGAATCCTGGATGACCTGGCTGCATCCGCTGCAGGCCAAACAGGTGAGCCGGGAATTCTCCGGCCCGTCCCGGATCCGCGGCGGCGCGGGAACCGGGAAGACGGTCCTGGCGCTGCACCGGGCCAGCTACCTGGCCAGCCGGGGGCGGCGGGTGCTGTTCACGTCGTTCGTCCGGACCCTGCCCGCGGTCCACGAGGCCTTGTTCGCCCGGCTGGCCCCCCGACTAGCCTCTGGCCGGCACGACCAGGTGACGTTCCTGCCGGTCCACGTGCTGGCCAGCCGGTGGCTGCGGGAGAACCCGCACCGGGGCCGGCTCGATGCCAAGGAAGCGAGAGCCTGCTTCGATCAGGCCTGGGCGTCGGCGGGCGAGGGGTCATCGCTGCCCGGGCTGGTCCGGGACAAGAAGTACTGGAGTGACGAGATCAGCATCGTCATCAAGGGCCGCGGCCTGACCGATTTCGGCGATTACGCGCGGCTGGCGCGGGTCGGCCGCCGGGCCCCGCTCAGCCTGGCCGCGCGCACCGACGTGTGGCACCTGTACGAGACGTACCAGGACGGCCTGGCCGGGCGGGCATCCTGGACTGGTCCGACGCGCTGCGGTTCGTACGGGACCTGGCTCGGCAACGGGCGACAGCGGGGGCGGACAATGGGTTCGACGCGGTGATCGTCGATGAGGTGCAGGATCTGACCTGCGTCGGGCTGCAGTTTCTGCACGCCCTGGTCGGGGATCGGCCAGATGGCCTGCTGATGGTCGGCGACGGCCAGCAGTCGGTCTACCCCGGCGGCTTCACCCTGTCCGAGGCCGGTATCTCCGTGGTGGGCCGGTCCACCGTGCTGAACCGTAACTACCGCAACGGCGAACGGATCCTGCGCTACGCGCTGACCGTCGTGGCCGGTGACCAGTTCGACGACCTGGACGCCGATCCGGTGGGCGGGCAGCGCGACCTGCAGGCCGCGCGCCCGGGCGGCACGGTGGTGGAGGTCACCGGCGACAGGGTCGCGCAGGGGGCCAGGATGTGCGAGCACATCAGGAAACTCCGCGACCAGGGTGTCCGCTACGGCGACATGGCCGTGCTGGCCCCGGCAAACACCATCGCGGCCCGCTGGCGCGAGGTGCTGGCCGGCGGCGAGATCCCGGTCATCCCGCTGGCGGAGTACATCGGGGCCCGGCGCGATCAGGTCAAGGTGGGGACGTTCCACCGGGCGAAAGGACTTGAGTTCGCCCACGTGTTCATCCCAGACCGCGACCATTACCCGCGGCCGCGGTCCGCGGCCGAGTCCGACGGCGCCTACCGGGAGCGCACCGAACTGGAGCGCCGGGTCCTGTTCGTGGCCATGACCCGGGCCCGGGACGGCCTGTGGCTCGGCCTCAGCCCCGAGGATCCGGCTGAGGGCTTATGACCGGGTCGCTTCGGGCGCGGGGACGAGTTCGAAGTTGAGCTGGTAGGTGAAGACGGTCAGGCCGGGGACGGCGCCGGCCGCGTAGCGGAGGCGATCATCATAGACGCGGGCGACGACGATGCCCGCCACGGCCTGGCTGTCGGCGGCCAAGTGGGCCCGCACCCAGCCCATGTTGCGGGCGACCTGCCCGATGATCTGGTCGGGCGATCGGCCGCGCTGGAGTCCGACCACGACCAGCGCGTTGGTCGAGGTATCGACGCACAGCAGGTCGAGGCGTCCGACCGGGGTGGACAGCTGATGCCCCCGGGTCCCGTCGGGCCCCTGCCACAGGGCGAGCCGCCGGTCCCAGTCGACGGCACTCCAGTGGGCGAGCAGAAACTCCTCCAGCTGCGACGCCAGCACGAATTCTGTGTCGGCGGCGGCCGCTGGCGTGGCCTCAAAATCGTCAGCGTCGGCGTCGGCCACCTGATGGACTGGCCGATCGTTAAGCACGTTCCCTCCAGCAATTCGGTACAACGTGCTCCAGTAAAGACACACTAAGTGACCCCGGGCCGCTGGAAGGGCCAGATGATGGCGGCGGGGGCACCGCTGCTCCGTTCGAGCCATTTCTTAACTAGGCCTAGCCGCGCGGAGATTTACGTCGGGGCGGGCGATCAAGGCAGCGCGCGGGCGAGCTTATTAGATAAAAATGAAAGCCCGCGCGGGGTGGATCACGTGGTTCGTGGTCGGGGCTGGGGTGGTGAGCGGCGGTCGGCCAGGCCGGTCCAGGGGGCGGCGGCTGGGCCCGCGCCGACGTTGGCCGACAGGCGGCCGAGCAGGGTGTCGAGCGTGGCCAGGTCGTCGTCGGCCAGGCCCGTGCGCAGGGTCGCGTCGAAGGCTATCGCGGTCTCGCGCAGGCGGACGAAGGCGACTTCGCCCGCTTCGGTGAGGGCGACGACCTGGACGCGCCGGTTGGACGTATCGCGGGTCCGGGTGATCAGCCCGCGGGTGTCCATCGCGTTTAGGTGATGGGTCAGCGTCGCCTCGCGCACGCCGACCGCTTCAGCCAGTTCTCGCTGGTTGGCGGGCTTGCGGACCTTGAGGTTGAGCAGGATCAGCCAGACCGGCAGGGTGCCGCCCGCGGCGGCCAGAGCTTCGTCGAACGCGCGCTCCACGGCCCGGGCGGTCTGGGCCAGGCGGAGCCCGATCGGCAGCGGAAACGGTGCAGGCACGTCGGCCAGCGTAGCACCATGCTTAGTAATCTAAGCGTTTGACACCTAACTCTTAGATATCTAACCTTTGCCTATGGCTGACGACAACACACTCGACGGGCAGATCGCCCTGGTCACCGGGAGCACCCGGGGTATCGGAGCCGCCATCGCGGCCGAGTTCGCGCGGCGCGGGGCCGCGGTGGCGGTGCACGGGCGCGACCGGGACGCGGCGGACGGGGTGGCGGCCGCGATCACAAGTGACGGCGGGAAGGCCATGGCGGTGACGGGCGACGTCACCGATTTCGGCCAGGTCGAGTCGGTGCGGCGCCAGATCGAGGACGCCTGGGGCCGGCCGGCATCCTGGTGGCCAATGCGGGCGGCAACTTCACCCCACCCGCGCTGCTGGAGCAGATCCCCGAAGACGGGTGGCGCGCGACCGTCGACGGCAACCTGCTGGCCACGTTCCTGACGCTGAAGAGCTTCCTGCCCGGGATGAAGGAACGCGGGCAAGGCACGATCATCACCATCGGCTCGGCCGCGGGGCGGCGCGCGGACCCCCGCTCCCCCATGCCGTACGCGGCGGCCAAGGCGGGGATCGCCCTGCTGACGCAGCAAGCCGCGGCCCAGGCCGGCCCGTTCGGGATCCGGGTCAACTGCATCGCCCCGGAGACCATCTTGACCGAGGGCAACCAGTTGCGGATCCCGGCCGCGGTCCAGGCGACGCTGGCCGAAGCGCACCCGTTGCCGCGGCTCGGGACGCCGCAGGACGTCGCGGGCGCGGCCGCGTTCCTGGCCTCGGACCAAGCGGCCTGGATCACCGGCGTGGTCATCGACGTGGCCGGTGGCGCCGTCCTCGTCTAGCTCGTCTACCTGGCTTAACTGGCCTAACTCGGCTCGGCTGTCCTCGGCCGGCCGTCCTAGTAAGGAGTCCGACCATGGCTGTCACTCAAGCCGCAAGAGAGCGGCGCACGCGGATCATGCGCGCGGTCAACGTCCCGATGCGGGCGGCACTGAGCCTGCCGTTCGCCACCCCGCTGAGCGGGAACCTGATGCTGATCGCCTACACCGGCCGCAAGAGCGGGAAGGCCTACCGGCAGC
Source organism: uncultured Actinomycetes bacterium (assembly GCA_963833835.1). Classification (GTDB taxonomy): domain Bacteria; phylum Actinomycetota; class Actinomycetes; order Streptosporangiales; family Streptosporangiaceae; genus Bog-532. The sequence continues at coordinate 143,850 of CAWHZI010000012.1, read as the reverse complement.
CGGTCAGCTACGTCCGCGACGGCGACGTGCTGCTCACCCCGGGCGGCGGCCGCTGGACGCTCAACCTGGCCGGCGGCCGGCCGGTCCGGATCCGGTTGCGCGGCCGCTGGTCGCCGGCCGGGCCGAACTGGTGACCGACCCGGCCGAGGTGGAGCGACTGCTCGGCGTGATCGGCGAGAAGAACCCACGGGCGACCCGGTTCATCCCGATTCCGCGACTCCCGGACGGGCGGCTGGAGCCCACCGCCCTCGACGCGGCGCTGCGGCACGGGTTCTGCATCGTGCGCTGGCGTCTTGGGGAGCAGGGGTAAGGCAGAAAGCTTGAAAGACGTCCACCGGGCCTCGTGGTGAGCGCACAACCGACAGATGATGCGGTCAGGGCTGGCCTTGGAGGTCGACGTTGTAGACGGCGGCCTGGTAGGTGCCGTCGCTGTCGGGCGGGAGCGCGGTGAACCAGATCAGCAGGTAGCGGACGCGGATCTGCTCGGGGCGGATCGTGGTGGTGGAGCTGGCGTTCTTGGCGCCGCCGATGATGGCGAGGTCCGACTTGGACGTGCCCGCGCGGAGCTGGATGGTGGCGCCGGGGGCGCCGACGACGATCAGGGCCGAGTTGATGGTGACGTTGTGGCCCAGGTCGAGCAGCAGGCCGGTGCCGGACTGGGTGTTGCCGAACTCAGCGGTGGAGTACCAGTCGCTGGTCCAGGCGGTCCGGCCGTGGATGTCGATGGCCTTGGACGCGTCCTGTGGGTTGTCACCCTCGACACCGTAGGGGCCGTAGGCGGTGGCGCTGACCGGTTTCAGGGTCTCGACGGCGGGCGCGGTGGCGTGGGTCGGCGACGGGGACGGGGACGGTTTGGCCGCGGGCTTGGACGCGGCCGGTTTGGCGTGCTGGCTAGCGGAGGAACGGTTGAACGCGGCCTGGGCAGTGTTTTCCGAGGCTGGCCGCATGTCCTGGCCGAAGTGATAGGCCTCCACGCCGAAGATGGCCAGGACGATCAGGCACAGCGCGGTGCTCAGGACCACCCGCCTGCGGTGCCGGCGCCGGTAGCGTTGGGACCGGCCGGGACCGGGCCGGGCCGGGCGGCCCGGGGCCGCGGGCCGATCCGGCAGGTTGGCCGAACTGGACGAGCTGGACGGGCCGGCCGAGTTGGTCGCGTTGGACGGGCGCGGGGCCAGGAGCATGGAGGAGCGCAGGTTGTCCGCCTCGGCCTGGCGCCTGGCCTCCTGCTCCCGGCGCCGGGCGTCGAACTCCTCGATCAGCGGGACGGAGTCGATGCCGACGACCTGGGCGATGGCCCGGATGTGGCCACGGGCGTAGAAGTCGCCGCCGCAGAGGGCGTAGTTGTCCAGCTCGATGCCCCAGATGACGGCTTCCCGGATCCGGGTCTGACGGCTGACCTCGTTGATACTCAGACCCGACCGGCAGCGCGCGTCGGCCAGCACTTCGCCAATGCTCACCCTGTGCCTCCCCGCCCGCCTCTGGCGTCACGGCCTTCCCAAGGTCAGAGTGACATATTGCCCGTGGGTGGCGATAGCACCGGAGGGGCCAATTATCAGGACTAATGGCTCAGTTAGACCTCGAGGAGGTAGCGCTGGGCGGGGGTGAGGCGCTGGTAGGTACGCGTCGTGCAGGTAGTTGGCGAAGACGGTCTGCTGGGGCCCGGTGCGGCGGACGAAGGCGGCGTGGATCGCGCGGCGGGGCTTGGCGGTCTGGTTCAGGGTGCCCCCGTGCCACAGGTGGCTGTTGAACACGACGCAGGTGCCGGCCTTCCCGACCACGAGGACTTCGTCGGGGTGGGGGGCGCCCGGATCGGCCAGGGCGTCCTTGGGCAGGCGGCCCCAGCGGTGTGAGCCGGGCACGACCCGGGTGGCGCCGTTCTCGGCGGTGAAGTCGTCCAGCATCCAGATCGAGTTGGTGATCTGGTAATCGCCGGGCGCGACGGCGGAGGCCCAGTCGACGTGCAGGTTCTGGTGGCCCTGGCCGGGCAGCGCGCTCCGGCCGTTGAGCGAGAAGACCTTTTCCGGCTGCCACTGCAGGACGTGGGCGATGGCCGAGAGCTGGCGCGGGTTGTTCCAGATCAGATCGAAAAGGGGATCCTTGTCGACCAGGTTCGCCAGCCGCGCCGTTCCGGCCTCCTGATGGGCTTCGAGGCCCGCCTGGTCGCCTTCGGTTTCGACCAGCTCGTCGAAGCGCCGGACGACCGCCTCGACCGTGGCCGGGTCGAGCAGCCCGGGCAGGGCCAGGAAGCCCTGTTCGTCGAGCGCTCGCCGGTCGGCCTCGGACAGCAGCGCCGGGCTGGCGCCGAACGAGCCCAGGAGCTGCAGTAGCTGCGGATCGGGGTCAGACATCGCACTCCAGCTGGTCCCAGGCCTGGCGGCCGAAAAGAATTGTTAACAGTCAACGATTCTGCCATGGCGGGGGTGGCGGCGGAAGACCGAGGGATGTCGTCCGGGTCGTCTGCGGGGCAAATACCGTGGTCATTTTCTGTCGCCAGGGCAGCAGAAATTGACCACGGTAAAACTGGGTGCACCTTGACGGGCTGGGCAGCGTTCGCGGGACCTTCAGCCCTGACCGCCGCGGCGGGATAGATCGACAATGACCGGAACCGGAGCCGCCCGAGACCCCTCCCCGGGCGGCTCCGGCCTCTCCACCTTTAGGAATGCCCGGATCCGGGGCCCACGCCGGCCATAATGAGACGCGATGATCACGATTAGAAAGTGATTGTTGACAGTTTACAAGCGGGCACTCTACCGTTCGGGAATGCAGAGAGTTCACACTGACCGGCCAGGTTCCTCGTGACCCGGCCGGTCATCGCCGTAGCCGATACGGCATTCGCCGACCACGCCGGCCTGGAGAAGGACTTTAGCGACCACGCCGAGCTCCGCTGGATCGACCTGTCGCATCCGGATACCGTCCGGGAGTCGACCGGCGAGGCAGATGCGGTGGTCGTGACCCTGCAGCGGCTATCCGATGATGTCATCACGGCGTTCGCCCCCTCGGTCCGGGTCATCGGCCGGGCCGGCGTGGGCCTGGACACCATCGACCTGACGACGGCCGGGAAACGCGGTATCGCCGTCATCAACCAGCCTGCCTACGCGGCGGCCGAGGTGGCCACGCACGCGCTGGCGCTCCTGCTGGCGCTGGAGCGGCGGCTGTCGCCGTCCGACGCCTTCGTGCGGGCCGGCTGGCGCGGCCCGCTGGACCTCGCCGGGGTCCGGGCGCTGGACGATGCCACCGTGGGCGTGGTCGGCGGGGGCAGGATCGGCCAGGCCTTTGTGGAACGGGTCCGGCCGCTGGTCCGGCAGGTGGTGGTGTACGACCCAGCGCCGGTCAGCCTGCCGTCGGGGGTGGAACGGGCGGCCGACCTGCCCGACCTGCTGCGGCGCAGCGACATGCTGAGCCTGCACCTGCCGCTGATACCCGCGACCAGGGGCCTGATCGGCCAAGCCGAGCTGCGGCTGCTGCCGGCCGGCGCGGTTGTGGTCAACGTTGCCCGCGGCGGGATCATCGACGAGGACGCCCTGGCCGAACTGCTGCACAGCGGCCACCTGGCCGGCGCCGGCCTCGACGTGTTCGAGGCCGAACCGCTTCCGGCGACCTCTCCCCTGCTGGCCGCACCGAACACCTTGTTCTCCCCGCACAGCGCGTCGGCGTCCGAGCGTTCGGCGCAGCGGCTGTCCCACTGGACGATCGGGGACGCCATCGAGTACCTGGCGTCCGGTTCGGTCACGCACGGGTCGATAGTTGTCCAGGCGACCAGCTGAAGGAGGGCACCGTGGCACAGGCAGAGCAGGTACCAGGCACGGAGTGCTATCACGGGGAGGGCCCGTGCTGGGCCGATGAATGGGGCGGCCTGCGCTGGGTGGACATGCTCAGCGGCGATGTCCTGGCCCTCGATCAGCACGGCGGGGTGACCCGGACCCATGTCGGGGAGGTCGCCGCGGTCATCAGGCCACGCGCGTCGGGCGGCGCGGTGCTGGCCCTGGCGGACAGCTTCGCCGTCACCGACGGGGATCTGGGTCAGCTGCGCACCGTGGCCACGGTCAGCCTGGAACCCGGTGTCCGCCTCAACGAGGGCGGATGCGATCCGGACGGGCGGTTCTACTGCGGGTCCATGGCCACCGACGAGACCCCGCAGGCCGGGACGTTCTACTGCCTCGATCCGGACGGATCGGTGCGGCCCCTGCTGGACAAGGTGACGATCTCCAACGGGTTCGACTTCTCACCTGACGGCAGCCGCGCCTACTACGTCGACACCCGCGATCAGGGCATCGACATCTTCGACTACTCCGCCGATACCGGCCTGGTGAACCGGCGGCGGTGGGTGGACGTCCCGGTCGAGGTGGGCTGGCCCGACGGCCTGACCGTCGACGCCGAGGGCGGAGTATGGCTGGCCCTGATGGGCGGTTCCGCGGTCCACCATTATTCGGCTTCCGGCCGCCTGGAGGAGGTCATCTCGCTGCCGGTATCCCAGGTCACCGCGTGCACGTTCGGTGGAATCGGCCTGGACACGCTCTACGTCACAACCTCACAGATCGGAGCCGATATCCAGGGGCAGCCAGCGTCGGGGGCGCTGTTTGCGGTCCAGCCCGGCGCCCGTGGCCGCCCAGCCCTCACGTTCGCGGGCTGAGCTGCTGAATTGCAATCCGTAAATAGTTGACAGTTGACAGCCAGCCGGATCATGCTTCCGTTTTAACCAGCTATTCGACCTGGTTCTCCACGATGCGAGGTACGTCGGCCCCCTGGGCCCGGCAACCTCACCGAACAGATATCTGACGATTAGACGTCTCGGTACCGGCGACCCGTAGCCGCCCATCACAGGACAGAGGAAAGAGATGAATGGCGACGCACGTAACGACGCGAACGTTGATCCAGCTCCCAAGCCGCTAAGCCGGCGTAATTTCTTCCAGCTCTCTGGTGGCGTCCTCGCCGCCGGGGCCGGCGCCTCGATCCTGTCCGCCTGCGGCAGCAGTAGCAGCAGTAAGAGCTCGTCCAGCGGCAGCAGCGGCAGCAGCAGCGGCAAGACCACGCTCACGCTGATGTCCTGGGAGCAGTTCGAGGTGGCCGAGAAGGCGGCCTGGTTCAAGGTCATCGACGAGTTCGAGGCGGCCCACCCCAACATCAAGGTGAACTGGGTCGGCTGGCCGTTCGCGACCTACGACCAGAACGTGATCACCCAGGCCGAGGCGGGCTCGATCAACGCCGACGTGGTCATGTGCCCACCCGAGCTGGCCTCGGCGCTGATCCAGAAGTTCAAGATGACGGTGCCGCTGCAGTCGATCACCAACGAGCTCAAGCTCGACCCGATCCCGGCCCACGAGCAGTTCAAGATCAACGGCAACCTGGAGGGCCTGGGCATCATCGACGTGCCGTTCGCCCTGACCTACGACCAGGCGGCGCTCAAGAAGGTCGGCTTCGCCCAGCCGCCGACCACGCTGGACGAGTGGCTGTCCGCCTCAGAGAAGCTGACCGACAACCCGAACACGTTCGGGGTGGCCCTGCTCAACAGCGTGGCCGACGGCGCCGACTGGTGGAACCAGCTGCAGAACTTCCCGCTGGCCTACGGCGGCGCCTGGGCCAAGGGCAAGACGCTGACGTTCACCTCTGAGCCGGTGGTCAACTCCATGAAGTACTGGGTGGAGCTGCTGACCAAGGGCGGGCCGAAGGGCAGCTCCGAGGCCGCCATCACCAAGCTGTGGGAGTCCGACCGGATCGCCATGAACCTCAACGTGGCGGCCGGGCTGACCTCGCTGAAGACGCTGGCCCCCAAGCTCTACCCGGACCTGCGCAGCGCCCCGCCGCCCTGGCCGAGTAAGAAGGCCATCGCCCGGCTCCACCCAGCGGTGGTCCTGAAGTCCTCCAAGAACCAGGAGGCGGCGATGGAACTGGTCAAGTGGATGGTCACGCCGAAGAACCTGTACTACGTCACCACGACCAACGGCTACCCAATCATCCCCTACAGCAACTTCGGCGACTACGAGCCGGCCTACAACACCTACCTGAAGACCACCCCCTGGATGTCCGGCTACCTCGCGACGAACTACGTCGGCGAGTTCGACATCCTCGGCGACTACACCCTCGTGTACTCGCAGATCGGGGAGATCATCATCAAGGCCATGGCCAACGCCGTCTCCGGCGGGCAAACGGTGGAAGCCGCCCTGGCCGCGGCCCAGAAGCAGGCGCAGCAGGAACTGGGCCCGCAGGTCGCCTGACGACGGCAGGAATATCACTGTGACGCAAGTGCTAAAGGCTGGCCGGGAGCGTGCTCCCGGCCAGCTCCGCCGAGGCAGCGCCACCGGGCACCGACGGAAGATGTCCGGGGCCTGGCTGCCCTACATGCTGGTGGTGCCGATCCTGGCGTTCGAGGGCGTGTTTGTCCTCTACCCGATCGTCAAAGGCATCCTGACCTCGTTCAAGAGCCAAGAGCTTGGCTCCTCGGGCTCGTTCACGTTCAGCAACTACAGCCGCATGTTCGCCGACCCGGTGTTCTGGCAGGTCGTCCGGGTCACGCTGATCTTCACCGCGGCCGTGGTGGTCTTCATGCTGGTCGTTGGCCTGTTCATCGCGATGCTGCTCAACTGGAGCTTCCGCGGCCGTGGCTTCGTGCGGGGCATCATGGCCATCCCCTGGGCTATGCCGGACATCCCGGTGGTCCTGACCTTCCTGTTGATGGCGGACCCGAACTTCGGCATCTTCAACCGGTTCGCCAGCTGGATACCGGGTCTGGGGGAGCACTACGCGTTCTTCACCAGCTCGAGTCTGGCCTTCCCGTCGATCATTGTGCTCACGGTGTGGAAGGGCTTCCCCTTCTACGCGCTGATCACCTTGTCCGCGCTGCAGGCCGTGCCGGATGAGCTGCTGGAGGCGGCCCGGGTGGACGGCGCCGGCGCGATCCGCCGGTTCCGGTCGGTGGTGCTGCCCAGCATCACGCCGACCCTGTGCCTGCTGGCCGTGCTGGCCTTCATCTTCTCGCTGCAGCAGTTCTCGCTGATCTACCTGACCACCGGCGGCGGTCCGGGCAACGACACGACCACGCTGTCCATCGCCATCTACAACCAGGCGTTCCAGTTCTTCAACTACAGCTACGCCAGCGCGATCGCGATGGTCGGGCTGTTCCTGTCGATCATCGGCACGGCCCTGTTCGTGTACATCGAGCGCCGCGTGGTCCGGAGCCGATCATGACCACGAACCTGATTGAGCGGAGGACGACATGGCCGTGCTGACCAGGCCAACGCCGGCTCCGACGCCGGCCACTGCGGCACCCCCAAAGCGGCGGCGCAGCCGCCGGTACGTGGTCGGATCGGTGGCCCGGGTCGTGGTGATCGTGGTGGTGCTCGTCGTCGCGCTGTTCCCGGTCTACTGGATGATCCTGAGCACCTTCCAGCCCGAGAGCAAGACGCTGTCGTTCCCGCCGCCGCTCATCCTGAAGGGCTTCAACACCGGCGCCATCACGCAGCTGTTCGAGGACCAGCCCATCGCGAGCTGGCTGGCCCATTCGGTGTTTGTCGCGCTGATCACGGTGGTGATCACCCTGGTGCTGGCGTCCTTCGGGGCGTACCTGCTCGGGCGCCTGCAATGGCACGGCAAGCTGATATTCGGCCTGCTGCTGCTGTTCACGCAGATGATGCCGGGCGCCATGATCATCGTGCCGGAGCTGCAGTTCTACCGGTCGATGGGGTGGACCAACAACCTGCCCATGCTGGCCGTGCTCTACGCCGCGTTCGCCGTCCCGCTGGGTTCGTGGATCCTGAAGTCTTCCTTCGACAACGTGCCGACCGAGGTGCTCGACGCCGGCATGGTGGACGGCTGTACCCGGCTGGGAGTGCTCCGGCGGCTGTTGCTGCCGCTGTCCAAAGCCGGGCTGGTGGCCGTCGCGGTGGTGGCGTTCTTCCTCAGCTGGAACGACTACCTGTTCGCGTCGGCGCTGATCACCAACCGCAGCCAGTACACGGCCGGGCTGGGCATCGCCACCTTCATCAGCCAGCAGGACGTGCCGATCTTCGAACTGCAGGCGGCCGGCATCGTCTTCTCGCTGCTGCCGGTCATCTTCTACATGTGCGTCCAGCGCTATGTCGTCCGAGGTCTGACGGCGGGCGCGGTCAAGGGGTGACCGCCCTTGCCGGCCGGCCAGCCATGGTGTAGAAAAGTCGATTGTTGACAACAATCAATTGACTATCTACGAGCGCTTAGCGCAGGAGGAAATCTGATGGGTTCGAAGGGCGCTGGACAGGCGGCTTGCGATGCAGCTGTGTAGCTTTCTGGCCGGCGGCGCGGCCGGGACCCAGCTGGCCGGCCTGCGCCCGGCGGTGGTGTCCGGACCGGGCACCCTGGTCGACCTGACCGCATTCGAAGTGCCGTCGGCTGACCTGGGCGCGCTGCTGTCCGGCGAACTGGCCGGGCGGCTGGCGGACCTGGCCGCGAACGCGCCGGAGAGCGCGCGGGTCCGCCTGGATGAGGTTCACCTGGGCGCCCCGGTACCCAGGCCGTCGAAGATCATCTGCATCGGGCTCAACTACCGTGACCACGCGGCCGAGACCGGCCAGGAGCTGCCGACCAAGCCGACGGTCTTCGCCAAGTTCCCGACCGCGCTGACCGGCCCGTACGACCCAATCGTGCTGCCGGCCCTGAGCAGCTCAGTGGACTACGAGGGCGAGCTCGGGGTGGTGATCGGGCGGCAGGCCCGGTTCGTCGGCGAGGACGAGGCACTGTCGTACGTGGGCGGCTACCTGGCCTTCAACGACGTGAGCGCTCGCGACGTCCAGAACTGGACCAGCCAGTGGACGCTGGGCAAGAGCTTCGACACGTTCGCGCCGGTGGGCCCGTTCCTGGTTACGGCGGCGGACGTGCCGGACCCGCAGGACCTGGAGATCGAGACCCGCGTCAACGGCGTCACCGTGCAGCACTCCAACACGGCCAACATGGTCTTCACCGTGGCCGCGCTGGTCAGCCAGCTCAGCGCGGTGATGACGCTCGAGCCCGGGGACATCATCGCGACCGGGACCCCCGGCGGCGTCGGCGCCGCGCAGAACCCGCCGCTCTTCCTGCACGACGGAGACATCGTCGAGGTCGAGATCGAGCGCCTCGGCTGCCTGCGCAACCCCGTAGTTGCTGAGCAGCAGGGATCGGCATCGTGAAGCCACTGATCGACCTCACCGGGCGGCACGTGGTCATCACCGGCGGCGCCGGAGGTGTCGGGCAGGCCCTGGCGGCCACGTTCGCCGACGCCAACGCCCGGATCAGCCTGCTCGACCTGGCCGGGACCGACACCAAGTCGGTGGCGGCCAGGGTCAACGACTCCGGCGGCGCCGCGGCCGCCCGCGACTGCGACGTGAGCGACCCGGAGCAAGTGGCCGAGGCGTTCGCCTGGGCCGAGGCCGCGTTCGGGCAGCCGGACATCCTGGTCAACAACGCGGGCATCAACAAGCGCGGGCCCTCGCTGGAGATCACCAGGGCGGAGTGGGACCAGACGTTCGCGGTCAACCTGACCGGCTACTTCCAGTGTGCCCAGCAGTTCGGCCGGGGGCTGACGGAGGCGGGCCTGCCTGGCTCGATCGTCAACGTCAGCTCCATCGGCGGCGTCAGCTCGCTGGGCCGCGGCAACTTCTCGTACGGGATCACCAAGGCCGGCGTCAACCAGCTGACCCGTGAGCTGGCAGTGGTCTGGGGCCCGCGCGGCATCCGGGTCAACGCGGTCGCGCCCTGCCAGATCGCCACCGAGGGCCTCAAGAGACTGAGTGAGCGGCCCAGCGAGGAGGGGAACCTGCTGAACACCTTCCTGCGCGGCATCCCACTGGGGCGGCTGGTGGAGCCGTCCGAGGTCGCGGCGGCAGTGGCCTTCCTGGCCTCCGACGCGGCCAGCATGATCACCGGCGTAGTGCTCCCGGTCGACGGCGGGAACCTCGCGCTGAACGGCGGCGGGACCATTGGGGACTAAAGGAGAGCGCGAGTGTCCAGAGTCGAGCTGAAGATGCCGTCCTACGGCATGGCGGACACCGAGAGCGTGGTGACCGCCTGGCTCCGTGAGCCCGGAGAACAGGTGGCGGAAGGGGAGCCGGTCGTGTCCATCGACACCGCCAAGACCGAAGTGACACTGGAAAGCCCGGCCGGCGGGGTGCTGGGTCCGCACCTGTTCGACGTGGACGCCGAGGTGTCCACCGGAGCGGTCCTGACCTGGGTTGACGAGGCCGGCGAATGAAAGCACACACGATCCCGGCGGAAGGCGAGGACGCCGGCATCGACCTGGACGGCATCGCCCCGGCCGACGCGCGGGACTGGCTGGCGCGGATGCTGCTCATCCGGGAGTTCGAATCGACGGCCGGCCCGCTGGCCACATCGGGCGCGATCCCCGGCGGGATGCACGCGGCCACCGGTCAGGAGGCGGTCGCCGTCGGCGTGACCTCGGTGCTCGGCCCGCAGGATGTGGCAGCGGCATCGCACCGCAGCCACCACGTCGCCCTGGCCAAGGGCATGGACCCGCGGTCGGTCATGGCCGAGCTGTACGGCAAGGCCACCGGGTGCGCGGGCGGCCGCGGCGGCCACATGCACCTGGCCGACTTCTCCGTGGGGTTCGACGGGTCCAACGGGATCGTCGGCGCGGGCCTCGGCATCGCGCTGGGAGCCGCGTTCGCGCAGGGCTACCGCCAGGACGGCCACTGCGCGGCCGGGTTCTTCGGCGACGGCGGGGCCAACACGGGCCGGGTGTGGGAGTTCGTGAACCTGGCCGCGGCCTGGAAGCTCCCGCTGATCGTGGTGTGCGAGAACAACGGCTACGCCGTCGAGACCCCGATCAACGCGGCGATGGCGGGCGAGTCGGTGGCCAGCCGGGCGTCCGGCTTCGGGCTGCCTTCGGTCCAGGTGGACGGGCAGGACGTGGTCGCGCTGCACCGCGTGGCGGCCGAAGCGGCCGAACGGGCCCGCAGCGGCGGCGGCCCGACGTTCATCGAGGCCCTCACCTACCGCCACCTCGGCCACGACATCGGCGAGCGCGGGCAGTACCGCACCACCGAGGAAGTGGAGTGGTGGCAGACCCAACGGGACCCCATCAACCGGATGCGCGCCGCGCTGGACAAGGCGGGCGAGCTGGACGAGGCGGGCTTCTCCGAACTGGCCGCCGCCGCGACCGCCCGGGTCAAGGACGCGGTCGAGTACGCCGATGCGTCGCCCCTGCCCGACCCGGCCACCGTGGCCGACGGCGTAACCGGAATCTCGCTGCAGCTGAGAGGAACCCAGTGACCACTCCGGCGAGCAAAAGGACAACCTTGTCGCGGGCCTACCGCGACGGCCTGGCCGAGGAGATGGCCCGGGACGACAGCATCGTCGTCATGGGCACCGACCTGTACGAGCGGGGCGGCCACTGGGCCCAGGTGACCAACCTCGGCCCGCAGTACGGCCGGGACCGGGTCCGCAACGCCCCCATCTCCGAGGCGGCCATGGTGGCGGCCGGAGTCGGCGGCGCGCTGAACGGCCTGCGGCCGGTCGTCGACCTCAACTTCCTCGACTTCGCGTTCGGGGCCATGGACGAGATCGTCAACCAGGCGGCCAAGATCCGTTACTGGTGGGGCCGTCCCGTGCCGCTGGTCGTCCGGGGCACCACCGGCTTCGCGGGTGGCGGCGCGCAGCACAACAACCCGATCGAAAGCTGGTTCTGCCACGTCCCGGGCCTGCTGATGGCCTACCCCAGCACGCCGTACGACGCCAAGGGACTGATCAAGTCGGCCATGCGGGGCGAGGACCCGGTCATATTCGCCATGCACAAGATGCAGACCGGTACCCGCGGCGAGGCGGGCGGCCCGGACGACCTGGTGCCGTTCGGCCAGGCGGTGATCCGGCGGCCCGGCCGCGACGTCACCGTGGTGTCCTACGGCGTGATGGCACCCAAGGCGCTGGCCGCGGCCGACCGGCTGGCCGCCGACGGCATCGAGGCGGAGGTCATCGACCTGCGCACGCTGGCGCCGCTCGACCTCGACCTGGTGGAGGAGTCCGTCCGGCGCACCCGGACCCTGGTGGTGGCGGCCGAGGACTACCGGCACGGCGGAATCGGGGCCGAGATCGCCGCGTCGATGCAGGAGAGCCTGTTCGGCGAGCTGGACGCGCCAGTGCTGCGGATCGGCGCCCCGTTCGCGCCGGTGCCGCACAGCCCGGTACTGCTGGACGCGCTGACCCCCGGGGCCGACGACGTCGAGCGACTGGCCCGCGAGGCGGTGAAGACGGCCTCTGGCGGCCACCAACGATGAAGGCTTACGTTTCCCTGTGGTCGGCGGATCTACTCGCGCTCGGCGCGGCGGTCGACCTGCTCTGCGACGTGGTGGACGGCTTTCACCTGGACGTCTTCGACGGGCATGACGTCCAGGACCTGCTCTTCGGGCCCGATCTTGTGGCCGCCCTGCGCCAGCGGACCAGCGCGGTGCTGGATGTGCATCTCAACGTGACCGACCCGGACTACTGGGCGGGCCGGTTCGCCGAGGCCGGCGCCGACATGATCACCGTGCAGAGTGGCCCCTGCCCCGACGTGGGCGCGACGCTCGCACGGATCCGGGAACTGGGCTGCCGGGCTTCGCTCGGCCTGGAACTGCATGAGCCGGTCAGCCACGCGGCACCGTATCTGGCGGACATCGACCGGCTGCTGCTGATGGGCACGGTCATCGGGGTCAAGGGCTACGACCAGGACCCGGGCACGGCGGGCCGCGTCAGCGAACTGGTCTCGGCCCGGCACGGCGCCGTGGCCCCGGAGGTCGTAGTGGACGGCGGCATCCGGCCACACACGGTGCCGGCCTTGGCGCGGGCCGGCGCGGATGGGGTGGTGCCCGGCTCGCTGGTGTTCGGCTCCCCGGATCCGCGGCAGGCCGTAGCCGAGATCCACGCACTGGGGGCCACGCCGTGAAAGCGGCTCTGGTCATCAAGCCGGGTCAGCTGTCGGTGGAAGAGGTCCCCGACCCGGCGCCGCGCGATCATGAGGTCGTCGTCCAGGTCGGCACCTGCGGCATCTGCGGCACCGACGTGCACGTCGCCGACGGCGACTACGCCGCGGTGAAGCATTACCCGGTCATCCCCGGGCACGAGTTCTGGGGCACGGTGGTCGAGGCCGGGCCGGCCGTGCGCACGGTGCGGGTGGGCCAGCGGGTCGCGGTCGACCCGATGGACTACTGCGACGCCTGCGCCCCGTGCCGGGCGGGCTGGACGAACATGTGCCTGAACGGCGGTGGGCTCGGCACCACGGCCCCGGGCGCGCTGGCCGAGTACGTGGCTGTGAACGGGGCGCGCTGCGAGCCGCTGCCGCCCGGGCTGGAGGCGGACCTGGCCAGCCTGGTCGAGCCGCTGTCCTGCGTGCTGCACGCCCTGGACCGGATCGGCCCGCTGCTGGGCGAAGACCTCCTGGTGCTGGGCAGCGGGCCGATCGGCCTGATGCTGACCGCGTTGGCCAGCGCGGCGGGTGCGGCGGTGGACGTGGTCGATCCCCGCGCCGAGCGGCTGGCCGTGGCGCCGGAGTTCGGCGCCCGCCACACCGCGGCAGCCGCGGGCGAGATCGCCGAGGGCGGCTGGGGCGTGGTGGCGGACTGCACCGGCCACCCCGAGGCGGTGGCCACCGGCCTGGCCCACCTGCGGCGGACGGGCCGGCTGGCGCTGCTCGGCATCGGCGGGGCCGACGCCACCTTCCCGTTCGCCCCGTTCGACGTGGTGGCGCGGGAGCTGACCATCGTGGGGGTGAACTCGGTCCGGCACACGTTCGGGCGGGCCGCGGCCCTGCTCGCGGCGGGCACGATCCCGGCGGCCCGGCTGCACGGCCCGCCGTTGCCGCTGGCCGACACGGCGGCGGCCATCGAAGCGACCCGGCGAGGCGCCGGGCTCAAGACCAGAGTTCAGGTGGGAAACCCGTGAAGGCCGTCCGCTACGCCGAACCGGAACACTGGCAGCTGGCTGACCTGCCCGACCCGGAGCCGGGTCCGGGCGAGGTCCGGATCCGGGTGCGCGCCACCGGGGTCTGCGGCACCGACGTGCACCTGCATCACGGTGAGTTCGGCCATGTCTACCCGCTGGTACCCGGGCACGAGGTCGTCGGCGAGGTGGACGTGGCCGGGGCGGGCGCCGGCGACAGCTCCGGTAGCGGGCTGGTGGCCGGGGACCTGGTGGCGGTGGACAACATGGTCTCCTGCGGCACCTGCGCCATGTGCCGGCAGGCCCGGCCCGCGTTCTGCGCCTCGCTGCGGGCCATGGGCGTGTTCGAGGACGGGGGCTTCGCCGAGTACCTTGTCGTCCCGGCGGTCAACTGCCATCCCGTGGGCGACCTGGGCCCGGATGTCGCGGTGCTGGCCGAGCCGACAGCCTGTGCCCTGCACGGTATCGACGTGCTCGCGCCCCGGCCGGGCTGCGACGCGCTGATCTTCGGGGCGGGCCCGACCGGGCTCATCCTGGCCCAGCTGCTCCGGGCCGCAGGCGCCGCCCGGGTGACGGTGGCCGCGCCGACCGCGGCCAAGCTGGAGCTGGCGGCGGGCTGGGGCGCCGAGACCGTGCTGGCCTCACGGACCGCGCCCGAGCAGACTGCGCAGCAGCTGCGTGGCCTGGCCCCCGATGGGTTCGACGTGGTGATCGACGCCACCGGCGTCCCGGCCGTGCTGGAGCAGTGCCCGCCGCTGACCGCCGTCGGCGGGACCGTGCTGGTCTACGGGGTCACCCCGGAGCAGGCGGTGTGGCCGGTCAGCCCGTACGACGTGTTCCGGCGCGAGCTCACGATCAAGGGCTCTTTCTCCCAGGCGTTCAGCTTCGACCGGGCGCTGCGGATGCTCCGGGCCGGGCGGGTCGAGACCGACGGGATGATCACGCACCGGTTCGGCCTGGCCAGCTACGGCGACGCGCTGGCCGCGGTGGCCGGGGACACCAGCTGCCTCAAGGCGATCATCGAGCCCTGAGGCTGAGCCAGGGGCTGTCGGCGCTCAGGTGTCCGGGATCAGCTCGGGGACGGCGGCGCGGGCCAGCGGGCGCAAGGCCGCCGCCTCGGCCTCGGGGACGCTCCGGTAGGGCCAGCGGACCCGGGTGCCGACGCGGGCCCAGCCGCCGACGTGGGCCAGCGTCTTGTCCAGGGCGCCGTTGCTGTAGCCGCGCTGCTGTAGCGGGGTGATGTGCTCAGCCAGGAAGTCCTGGAGCCTGCGTTCGGTGTCCGCGGCGCGGGCCGGTTCGGAGCGCATCATCGCCTGCCACGCGACCGCGCCGGCCGGGCTCAGGCAGGCCACGTTGGAGTAGGAACCGGCCGCGCCCTGGACCAGGCCCGAGGCCAGCGTGTGGCCCGCGACGAAGACGGCCAGCCGGCTGGTCACCGGACGCATGGCCTGGTACCAGGCCGCGTCTCCGCCCGCCACCTTGATCCCGATGAGCTGGGGCACCTCGGCCGCGGCGCGCAGCAGGGTGGCTACATCCAGCTGGGTCTTGGCGTGCGGCGGGTTGTACAGGACGAGCGGGATGTCCCCGGCCACGGCGGCCATACCGGCCAGGGCCGCGATGGCCTCGTCCGGCTGGGTGGGTACCCAGTCGGGCAGGATGACCTGGATGGCATCGGGCCCGAGCTGGGCCGCCCGGCGGATCCGGTCCAGGCTGAGCCGGGCGCTCATGTGGCCCGCCCCGAGCTGGAAGGGCACCTGAGCCGCGGTGGCGTGCCGGGCCACGAGCCCGCTGACCAGGTCGTATTCGTCCTCGCTGAGCTCGTGGAACTCACCGGCCGTGCCGTGGGCGTAGATGCCGTCCAGGCCCGCCGAGGTCAGCCCGTCCAGCTCGTGCTGCAGCCGGGGCACGTCGATCCGGTCAGAGTCGTCCAGCGGCAGCAGGACGGTCCCCCACACCCCGCGCAGCGACGTCCGGTCCAGCCTGGTCATGGGTCGCGGTCCGTTACTGGTCGAGCGAGCCCGGCCGGGGCACGCCCAGCGGGTCGGTGACGTCGTAGATCGAGGCCAGCACGGCCGGGCTGACCGGGATACCGTCGCGCTGCCGTTCCTCCCTGGTCCGGGCCTCCATTTCGCCCGGCAGCAGCACCGGGCCGGGGGCCGCCCCGCGCCCGGCCGTGACCAGTTGCTCCCGGAACTCCTCGGCGCCGGCGGCGTAGGAATCGGCCGGAGTGAAGGCGCCGACCCGCATGGCCATCATGACGGCGCCGTTCCCGCCGCCGTAGCTGGGAGTGGGGGCGGTGCCCATCCCGGTGAGCAGGCCACCGAGCAGTTCGATCATGACGCTCATGCCGGAGCCCTTGTGCCCGCCGAAGGGCAGCAGGGCCCCGCCCGCGTAGAAGTCGTCGGCGTCGGTGGACGGGCGGCCGTCGGCGTCGACGATGAGGCCGGGAGCGATCGGGCGGCCGTCGGCCGCGGCCAGCTTCAGCTTGCCCTCGGCCACGCCCGCGGTCGAGAAGTCGACCACGAGCGGACCGCGCGGGCCACCCGGCGCGGCCCAGGCGAAGGGGTTGGTGCCCAGGGCCCGGCCGGCGCCGCCGAACGGCGCCACCACCGGCCCGGCGTTGCAGAACGCCAGGCCGACCAGACCCTGGCTGGCCAGGTCGCCCACGTACTCCCCCAGCCGGCCGATGTGGTTGCAGTCGCGGATGGTCACCGCGGCCACGCCATTGGCTTGGGCCGACTCCGCCACTACGTCCACCGCCAGCCGGGCCGCGGACTGGCCGAACCCCCAGCGGCCGTCGATGACGGCGATGGCGTGCTGCTGCTGGATGATCTCGGGCTGAGCCGCGGGGCGGATCTGGCCGTCCACGACCCAGCCGGAGTACTGGACCAGCCGGATGAACCCGTGTGAGTCGTGGCCGACCAGGTTGGACAGGACCAGTGAGGCCGCCACCTGACCGGCCGGTCCGGCGGGGGCTCCGAGGGCGGCCAGCGCGGCCGCGGTGAACACTTCCAGGTCCTGCGGGGCGAAGCGGCCGCCGGCCTGACCCCCTTGGCCGGGGGTGCCTTCCATGGCTATCGTCACCTGTTGACAATTATCAGTTAGCTATGGTCTAGTCAACGCATCGTCCAGCTCGCAGACTCCCGCAGCTCACAGAGGGGTACCACCGTGATTTCCGGCGTCTACGTTCCGATGCTCACTCCTTTCGATCGCCAGGGACAGGTCGACACCGGGGCCTACGGGGCGTTTGCCCAGTGGCTGGCGAGCCGGGGTGTCGATGGCCTGGTCCCGTTCGGCAGCACCGGCGAGGGGCCGTCGCTCAGCATGCGGGAACGGCTGGCCGCGCTGGCCAAGCTCCCGGACGCGGTGCCGGGGACGTCGCTGATCCCGGCGATCACGGAGTCCAGCCTGGACGCGGTGCTGGAGTTCGTCGCCGCGGTGAACGAGCTGCCCGCGACCGCGATCATGGTGCTGCCGCCCTATTACTTCCGCCCGCTGGCCAGCGACGACCTGCGCCGGTTCATCGAGCCGGTGCTGGCGGCCAGCCGGCACCCGGTGCTGCTGTACCACATCCCCCAGTTCGGGCCCCCGGTCCCGGTGGATGCCCTCACCGCACTGGCCGGGCCGTCGCTGTGGGGGGTAAAGGACTCCGGCGGCGACATCACCAACACCAAGGCCGTGCTGGAGGCCGGGGCCAACGTGATGGTCGGTTCGGAGCGGACCCTGGTCGAGGCGGTCGGCCTGGGAGCCTCGGGCGGCATCTGCGGCCTGGCCAACCTGCTGCCCGAGCACCTGCTAGCCGCCTACGCGGCAGCTCAGGCAGGCGATCCGGGCCGGGGCGAGGCCCTGCTCGCCCCGGCCCTCGCCTTTTTGCAGCAGTTGATCGACACAAGCCCGGGCAGCCCGGTGGCCTGGATCCCGGTGGCCAAGCAGCTGGCCGGGCAGCGCAGCGGCGTGGACCTGGGCGGCGTCCGGCCGCCGATCCCGCCGGCACCGTCCGCGGACGTGAGCGCGGCCCTGGCTCCCGGCCTGGAGGCGGTGCTGTCCGAGCTGGCGGAAGCCTGATGACCGGGCCGGCCACCGGGCCGGCCCGGCTGGAGCCAGCCCGGTTTGAGCCAGCCCAGCTTGAACCAGCCCAGCTTGAACCAGCCCAGCTTGAACCAGCACTGCTCGGGCTCGATCTGGGCGGCAGCACGGTCCGTGCCGTCGTCACCGGCCCGGACGGCGTGCTGTACCGGGTCAAGGTCCGGCACACGGCCCGCGGTTACCCGGCGGTGCTGGCCCTGCTGGAGCAGGTCGTGGCCCAGTGCCAGCAGGCCATCGCCCCGCGCCCGGTGCGGGCGGCCGGAGTGGCCGTGGCGGGCTGGCTCTCGGCCGACCGGGAGCAGCTGATCGCCGCAGCCAATCTCGGGGTCACCGGCGCGCCGCTACGTCCCGATCTGGAACGGCGGCTCGGAATTGCGGTGACGGTGGATAACGACGGCAACGCGGCCGCCCTGGCCGAGGCGCGCGCCGGGGCCGGCCGGCAGGCCCGGATGCTGGTCATGCTGACCCTGGGCACGGGTGTCGGCGGCGGCATCGTGGCCTCGGGCCGCCTGCTCACCGGGGCCGCGGGCCTGGCCGGCGAGCTCGGGCACCTGCCCTCGGCCGACGACGGGCCGCCGTGTGCCTGCGGCGGGCGCGGCTGCCTGGAGATCTACGCCAGCGGCCCGGCCGTGGCCCGGCAGGCTGCCCGGGCCAAACTTGCCGGCCCGGGAACGGAGCCGCTGACCGCCGAAGACGTGGTGGCGGCGGCCCGGGCCGGCGCCCCCGAAGCCACCCGCGCCCTGGCCGCGGCGGGCGAAGCGGTTGGACGGGCCGTGGCTCGGCTGGTCCCCGTGCTCAACCCGGACCTGGTGCTGCTGGGCGGCGGACTGGCCGCCGGGGCCACCGACCTGGTCCTCATCCCGGCCCGCCAGGCTCTGGCCGAAGCCACCCCGCTGAGTAACGTCGTCGCCGCTCCCCCGGTCCGCCTGGCCACCTGCGGCGCCGACGCGGGCGCGCTGGGCGCGTCCTACCTTCCCGATATGACCGATCTCATCGGCAGCCATACTCCTGCAGGAGCATCAGCATGAGCATTGACAGTGTTAGCCAGCCCTGGGAGCGCCCGCTGCGGCTCGGGGTGATCGGCTGCGGCCGGATCGCCCAGGTTGCGCATCTCCCGGCCCTGGCCAAGGCCGAGACGATAGCCCTATCCGGGGTCAGCGACCGTAGCCCCTCCCTGGCCAAAGGAGTGGGAGCCAGATACGGGGTCCCCAGCTTCACCGACGTCAGCGATCTGCTGGCCCAGGACATCGAGGCCGTGCTGATCGCGGTCCCGGACCGGCTGCACCTGCCCATCGGGGCGGAAGCCCTGTCGGCGGGCAAGCACGTGCTGATGGAAAAGCCCGCCGCGAGCACCAGCGAGCAGGCCGCCGAGCTGACCCGGCTAGCTACCGACCGCGGGCTGAAGCTGCAGATCGGCGCGATGCGGCGGCACGATCCGGGGATCAACTACGCCCGCAGTGCGGTGGCCGAGCTCGGGCCGGTGCTCAGCGTCACCTGCTGGTACCGGGTGCACTCCCGGTTCCGGCCGCCGACCGAGCAGGCCCTGTTCCCGTTCCTGGTCGTGGACGAGGACGTCCGCCGCCACGAAGCGGAGTTCAAGGCCGACCGTCAGCGCTACCTGCTGGCCACGCACGGCGCGCACGTCTTCGACACGCTGCGGTATCTGGCCGGTGATGTGGCCGCGGTCCAGGCCCGCGTGGCCCATGTCGGCTCCGACTACAGCTGGCACGGGTCCGGCCGGCTGACCAGTGGCGGTCTGACCAGCTTCGAAATCAGCGCCAACGTGCACTCAGACTACTCCGAGGGCTTCGAGATCTATGGCGAGCGCGGGCACGTGAGCATCCAGTCCTACTTCCCGTTCTTCCGGCGGGCCAGTTCGGTGCGGGTGTTCAGCGAGGAAGACGGCATCTGGCGGTCGCCCGAGTTCGGGGCGAGCGATTCCTACCAGCGCCAGGCCGAAGCCTTCGCCCAGGCGGTCCGCACCGGCACCGCCACCGATCCGTCGGGCGAGGACGGCGTGCAGGCGCTGCGGCTGATCGAGGCGGTCACGTCGAGCGCGGCCCAGTCCGGCGCGGAAGTCACGCCGTGAGCGCCGATGGCGACGCCGGGACCGGGCGGCACGACCTGGGGATCTTCGCCCGTACCTTCCCCCGGTCCAGCGCGGACGAGGTGGCCACGGCCGTATCCGCTGCCGGTTACGGCCTGGTCCAGCTCAACCTGTCCGCCGTGGGGCTGCCGACCCTGCCCGCGCCGGCCGAGCACGGCCAGCTGGACTTCGGCCCGGTCCGGCAGGCCTTCGACGAGCGGGGCATCGGCATCTGGGGCCTGTCCGCCTCCTACAACATGATCCATCCCGACCCGGTGATCCGCGCGGCCCAGACCGAGGCGGCGGTTGCGCTGATCGGCCGGGCCCCCGAGCTCGGGGCCACGGCGGTCACCCTGTGCACAGGGAGCCGGGACCCGGACAACATGTGGCGGCGCGATCCCGGCAACGATGAGCCCGCGGCCTGGGACGACCTGCGCGCCACCCTGGACCGGCTGCTGCCCGCGGCGGCCGCGGCCGGGGTGCGGCTGGGCATCGAGCCCGAGCCCGGCAACGTCGTGGCCGACGCGGCCCGGGCCCGCCGGCTGCTGGACGAACTGGGCGGCGACGCCGGGCTCACCGGGATCATCCTGGACCCGGCCAACCTGGTCACGGTGGCAACCGCCGGGCGGCAGGATCTCATCCTGGCCGAAGCAGCCAGCCTGCTGGCCGGCTCGATCTTCTGTGTGCACGCCAAGGACGTCGTCGAGTCCGGATACGCCGCCGCTGGCACCGGGCTGCTGGACTACCAGCTTGTGTTCCGGCTGCTGGCCGGGATGCCCGCGGGCACCCCGCTGATCGTCCAGGACGCGGCCGAAGATGATGTCGCCCGGGTCCGGGACTTCCTGCTGGCGCAGGCCGAGGCGGCGGGCGCGGGCGGACTACGGGTGCCCGAGCCGCGGCCATGACCGCGACGGCGCCCGCCCGCCTGGAAGCGGCCCGCTACGCCCGGCTGGCCCACTTCCGGCACGACGGCACGGGCTCCCGGTCTCCCGGCCCAGGACCGTGGCGGCCCGGGCCGGCCTCACGTCAGCCCGTCCTGCTGCTGCACGGCCTGGGTGGTGACTGCGCCCAGCCCTGGGGCTACCTGGACGCCACCGACGGCCTGCGCCGCATCGCGCCCGACCTACGGGCCCACGGCGCCACCAGCTACATCGGGCCGGAGGACGCCTTCACCTTCGACGGCCTGGCTGATGACGTCATCGCCCTGCTGGACCGGCTGGGCCTGACCCGCCCGGTGGTGGCGGTCGGCGTCTCCATGGGCGCGGGCATCGCGCTGAACCTGGCTATCAGCTATCCCGAACGGGTGGTGGCGCTGGCCCTGATCCGGCCCGCCTGGCTGGACCGCCCGATGCCGCCGCACCTGGCCGCGTACCCGCTGATGGCCGGCCTGCTGCGGGCGCACGGAGCCGCCGCTGGCCTGACCCGGTTCGAGCGCAGCGGCCTGTACCGGACCGTCCAGGCGCAGTCACCGGCGGCGGCGGCCAGCTTGCGGGGGCAGTTCACCGCTCCTTACGCCACCGAGCGTGCGGTCCGGCTCGACCGGATACCGCACTCCGCGCCCAGCTCCAGCACCGCCGCCCTCGGCCAGGTCCGGCAGCCGGCGCTGGTCGTGGGGGCGCCGCGTGATCCGGTGCATCCGCTTGCGCTGGCCGAAGCCACCGTGGCCGCCCTGCCGGACGCGTCACTGCGGGTGGTGTGCGAACGCGACGAGGACCCGGCACGCCAGCTGGCGCAGATCGCCGAGGAGACCGCGCGCTTCGTGGCGCAGGTCCGCTAGCGGTGCCGCGGGCTTGCGGTGCCGCTGGCAGGCCGCGGGCGGGCGGCCGCGGGTCAGCTCAGCAGGTACGACTCGGCGCGCTGGCGCGCGTCCGGGGCTTCTTCCCGGTCGGTCCGCTGCTCGATCCACGAGCCGCTGATCCGGTTGTAGGCGTCCCGGATGTGCTGCCCGATCGCGGTGACCGCCTCGGCCTCGTCGCCGCTGCGGATCAGCTCCAGGATCCGGCTGTGGTTGGTGATCATGCCCTCACGCCAGTCCTGGCTGGCCACCGTGCGCAGCAGCAGAAACCAGTGCACCTGCATACGGATGCTGGACCAGCTCCGGTACAGGCGCTCGTGGTGGGCGGCACGGAAGATGTTGTCGTGGAAGTTCACGTCCAGCTGGGCCGCGGCCTGCTCGGTGATCTTGTGCTTCATCCCGGCCCGCAGCTCGGCCAGTGACTGCTCCAGCGCCTGGAGGTCGGCGTCGTCCCGGCGCCGGATGGCCAGCCGCACCGCCAGCTCCTCGATGACCGAACGGAGGCTGTAGACCTCGCCGAAGTCCTCCACCGATAGCTGAACGACCGTGGCCCCGCGGTGACGCGAGAGGGTCACCAGTCCCTCTCGCTCCAGGATGAGGAAGGCGTCACGCACCGGCCCCCGGCTGACGTCCAGCGACTCGGAGATCTGCTCCTCGCGCAGGTGCTGGCCGGGAGACACCTCCGAGTTGAGAATGGCCTCACGGAGTCGCTCCGCCACGACATCGCCCAGCGACGTGCGGACCGCGGGCCCGGTCAGCAGCGGACCGCTGGCCGTGGGCTCCTTGGCGGAGGCCGACCATGGACTGCTCAAACTGCTCTCCACTCGTCAGAACCCCCCTGGCATACCCGTTCCCGGCCCGCGATTCGGCCCTGGTCCGCAGGCTTCGGTCACAGACGATTGTAAACGACAAACACTTGGTTGCATGCGTGTGGCACCCGGGGTATGACGTGGCGCGGCGGGGATTTGGGACTTCAGGTACGGCAGCTCACGGTGGCCCGCTCGGCCGGGCTTACGCCGGGATCAAGCGAGCCGATTATGGCAGATGATCCCGTCATCCGGTCAGCTGGTGGTCCTGGATCTGGGCCGTGTGCTGCTCGGCCCAGTCTCGCAGGGCGGCGAGCGAGTGGGTCAGCCCGCTGGCAGGCTGGCCCGGAGGGCCAGAATCAGGCCATCCAAGCCGAACTCGAAGAGCCGATCGGGGTCGTGGGTGACGCCGGCCTGCTGGACGCGGGCCAGGGCGGGATAGCGCTCCGGGGGCAGGACGAGCTGGGCCTGGCGGTGTTCTTCCTCGCCGCCGCCGACGTCGCCACCCGGCGGGCGGCCGGCCTGCGCCAGCGCGTGACCGATGAGCAGCCGGGCCAGGCCGTCGAAGCCGTCCGCGGCCTGCTGTTCGGTCAGACCGGCGCCGAGCAGGATCGAGGTGACCGCCTCTACCGGCGCGAAGGAGGACTCGGTCACCGGGGGCCGAGTGCCGAGCAGCGGGATGACGTGCGGATGGGCGAGCCAGGTGGCCCGGGCCGCGTACGCGACGGCACGGAGGTCGCCCTCCCAGGCCCCGCTGAGCGCGGGCACCTCGATCTCGGTGAGCACCAGCTCGACCAGGCCGTCGAACAGCGCGGCCTTGTCCGGGACGTGCCCGTAGATGGTCATCGGGTCGACGCCCAGCGCGGCCCCGAGCCGGCGCATGGTCAGCTGCTCGAGGCCGTTCGCGTCGACGACGGCCAGCGCCGCGACGAGGATCTGGCCGCGCGAGACGCGGGCCGGGCGGCCACGTCGCCGGGGGGCGGGATTGACGGTCATAGTTATTTACTCTACGCTGTAGATAATTACTTTTTAACGGGCTGGTCCAGGCCTTGGGTCACACAAGCGGCCCACGTCCACCTCATGGTCGCGGAAATGCAGGATGGCGGGGAGATGAATGAAGCTCTATTTCGATGACGTCAACTTCGACGGGCAGTTGCAGCGCAGCGTCGGCAAGGCGGACTCGGGGATGGCCAACGTCGGGGAATGCCTGGCCATCGCCGGGCAGATCACGCCCGGCGACCGCGACAGCTGGTACCGGGCCTGGTCAGATTTTGCGACCCGGCTGACCGGCCAGGCCGACGAGGCGGCCAAGGCCGGGCACACGGTCAGCGCCCGGGGCCCCTACCTGCGGGCGGCCGAGTACTTCCGGCAGGCCTTCTTCTTCCACCGCGACAACCTGGACGGGGCCGAGTTGCGCAGCGCTTACTCCGCCAGCGTCAGCGCGTTCCGGTCCGCCCTGGACCACCTCGACCACCCCGGCCGCATCCTGTCCGGGCCGGTATCGGGCTACCTCTTCTCCCCGCCCGCACCGGGCGGACCGCGGCCGACGATCCTGCACGTCGGCGGCTACGACGGCACCGCCGAAGAGCTGTACGCCTCGGTCGCGCCCGCGCTCGATCGCGGCTACGTGTTCGCCGCCCTGGACGGTCCCGGCCAGGGGTCGGTGCTGTACGACCAGCGCATCCCGATGCGGCCGGACTGGGAAAACGTGGTGCCGGCCATGTTCGACGCGATCGCGGCGCAGCCCGAGGTCGATCCGGAGCGCATCGTCCTGGTCGGGCGGTCGTTCGGCGGGCTGATCGCGCCCCGCGGCGCGGCCGGGGAGCACCGGCTGGCCGCGCTGATCGTCGACCCTGGCCAGTGGGACATGGGCGCGGCCGTCATCGACCGGCTGGGCCCGCTGGCCAAGCTGGTCGACGACTCGTCGGCCGACCCGCAGTTCGAGGCCCTGCTGGACGCCCCGGCCATGAAGGCCCTGCTGACGCCCCGGATGGTCACCAACGGGGTGACCACGGTCCGGGCCTACTGCGCCGACATGCGGCGCTACAACAACATCGGGACCGCCGACAAGATCACTTGCCCGTCCTACGTCACGGACAACGACAAGGACGAGGTGTCCCCGGGCCAGGGCAAGATCCTGTTCGATCACCTCACCAGCCCGAAGGAGTTCCGCCTGTTCACCGAGGCCGAAGGGGCCGAGGGTCATTGCGAGGGCATGGCGCCCATCGTGTTCTGGGACGCCGCGTTCAACTGGCTGGACTCATTGCTGTCCAGCTGAAGGGGCTACATGGTGCCGAAGGTGCCACGCCACGGGGTCACGGGTCTGGGCCCGGGGCAGTAGTAGCGGCTGGACGCCCCGGTGAACAGGAACACGGTCGCGCCCAGGGCGATCAGCCACGTTGCGGCGCCGGCGATCACGTCGGCTGGAGCGTAGGTCGCTGATCCCTGAGCCATCCCGCTGAGCAGGCTCAGGCTCATCACACCGAGATCGGCAGCGAGGACGATCCTGGCCCGGGCGCGGCCGTGGACGAGCGCCCAGGTCAGCCACAGCCACACGGCGATGCCTACCGCGACACCGGTGTAGTCGATCAGCAGGTGGACGTTGACCACGTGCTGGGCTTCGGTCAGGCCCGGGTACCTGCGGGCCACGGCCCGCCGGACCTGGCCGGCGGTCACGACGACGGTGATCAGGGTGGCCAGCTGCACGGCCGCGCCCGCGTACATCAGCCGGATCGCCGTCTGCACGGCCCGTGGCGGCTGGCCCGCCAGCCGCAGCCGCATCCGGACCGCACCTCTGATCAGGTCGGCGGAGGCAGCGAATCCGGGCCGCCGCTGCTTGTCCTGGGCACAGGCCAGCAGGACGGCGAGGATCTCTTCCTCATTCTCGCGCCGGAACGCCCGCGGATAACAGGCCAGCAGCCGCCGGTACCGCCGCTCCAGCTGGGGGAACTCGTTCATGCTGCGCCTCCCGCTCGCCTCAGGCCAGGCCGCCGGCCGGATCGGGCCGTAGCCGCCGCAGCGCCGCGGTGGCGTTGGCCTGGAGCCGGTCCGCCTCCGCGGCGAGCCGGGTCTGGCCGTCGGGGGTGAGCCGGTAGTAGCGGCGCAGCCGGCCCTCGGCAATCTCCTCGCGGTCCACCGCGACCAGCCCGTCGTGCTTGAGCCGGTCCAGCGCCGTATACAAGGTCCCGGCCCGCAGCCGGACCCGGTCGCCGGAGATCTGCGCGACGTCGCCGATGATCCCGTACCCGTGCTGGCTCCCCGCCGCCAGCGCGGTCAGGATCAGGTAGGTCGCCTCCTGCATGGCCCGCTCGCTCATAACAGCTTTATATACCGCTGAACTGACTATGGCTAGAGGTTAGCGAGGACTGCTTGACGAGGTCGGCCACCGGTCAGGCCCAGACATGCAGGGTGGGCCGGTAAATGAGCTCTTGGGTGTTGCCGTCGAGCGTCCGGCTCTCGAGCAGCTCGAGGTCGAAGTCGGCCGCACCTTGGAAGATCGGGTGATCACCGGTCTGACCGGCGATCACCGGGAAGACTGTCACCTGCACGCGGTCGACCAGGCCGGCCGCCATCAGCGCCCAGTTCAGCGACAGGCTGCCGTGCGAGCGCAACGGCACGTCGGACTCCTCCTTGAGCCGGGCCACGACGTCGACGCCGTCACCGCTTGCGACGGTCCCGTCCGGCCAGTCGAGGGGTCCTTTCAGCGTGCTCGAGACCACCGTGGCCGGCAGGTTCCTCATCCGGGCGACCCAGGGGTCACCCACGCCGGACTCCTCGGTGCTCGCGCCCAGCATCTGCACAAATTCCCGGTAGGTGCTGGCCCCGAACACCATCCGCTGCTTCCCGTCGTACAGGGCGAGGCGGCGGTCAAGCAGTTCCGGGCCTTGCTTGCCCCAGTAGCCGCCCCAGTTGCCGGGTGCGTCGTAGGAGCCGTAGCCGTCCAGGCTGGAAAAGACGTCAAAGGTGTAGGTCGCGGTCATGGCGCTCTCCTCGAGTCCGGTTGATCGGGTATGTGGAGACGGACCGGAAACCACAGCGAAACTCATCGCCAGCTGGCTGCGGCCAGGAGAACACCGCGCCGACGGGCTGAGCTCCCTCACCGTCCGGGAGCGTGACGTGCACCCCGGGGCCTGGCCGTCCTTCGCTACCTGGAGTCCCGACCAACTAACAGGGAACCGTAACGGCCACAGCGGGCAAGTACGGGTATTAAGTCCGTTGGCCTAAGGACTCACAGATGACCAGACCGAGTCAGGCGGCTGATCCGGCCAAGAAGGCCTGCCGAGCCGCGAAGGCCTCCCAGGCCGACGACGCTGCGATCATCCAGCTGTCCTGTGAGGAACCCGAGCAGTTCGCAGCGCTGTTCCGGTTGCGCGCGCCGGAGATCCGCCGGTACGTGACGCGCCGGATCGGAGCCGACGCGGCTGAGGACGTGGTGGCAGAGACGTTCCTGGCGGCGTTCCGGCAGCGAGGTGGCTACGACCTGACCCGGACCGACGCGCGGCCGTGGCTATATGGAATCGCCACTAACCTGATCGGCCGTCACCGCAGGTCCGAGACGCGGCTGCTGCGGACGCTGGCCCGTACCGGCAGTGACCCGGTCACCGAGTCGTTCACCGACCGGGTGGACGCGGAGGTGAGCGCGGGGGCCGCAGGAAGACTGCTGGCTGCGGCGCTGGCGAAGCTGCCACCGCAGCACCGCGACACGCTGCTGCTGGTGGCGTGGGGCGAGATGACCTACGAACAGGCCGCGCTTGCTCTCGGCGTTCCAATAGGAACAGTGCGATCACGGATGAGCCGGGCCCGGAAAACTCTCCGGCGGGCACTCGGTCAGGTCGACCCATCAGCACTGCACGAGGAGCCCAGCGATGGATGAGATGACCCTGCTGCGCCAGCTGCGGTCCGGCGTCCCGGCGCCGGACGTCACCCGCGAGGCCGAAGAAGCCTTTACCGCATACATAACTGCCGAGGCAGCAAATGCGCCGGCCGCCACGCATCGCCGGGGCGGCCTCGGCTGGCGGCCGCCCTCCGGGCGCGATGTCGGCTGGCGGCTGAACGCGCTGGGTGGCCGGCACCACTGGCGGTTTGCGATCGCTGCCGGGATGAGTATCGCTCTCGCCATCGGCCTGATCGCGGGAGTGGGGGGCGGTTCCGGGCGTCCCGGACCTGGCACGGCCGGCCAATCGGCTCCCGCGGTCCTGCTCGCCGACCAGGCCGCCGCTGTGGCCGCGGCCCGGCCCTCCGTCCCGCCCGGCCAATGGGTCTACACCAAGACCGTGACCGAGACGATCACACCGGCCGGCAAGAGTTATGCCTGTGTGGTGAAAAACGTCCAGGGGCGGACGCATGATGCCCCTCTTCCCGCGTTTGGCGGTCAGATGTCCTTCCCGCCAGGCACACCATGCTGGGTGTGGAGCAATGGAACGGTGGAGACACGGCATTTCTCGGAAAGATTGCCGTTTTCAGGGGGGAAGCACCCCGTCATTACCGGCAAGGGAACGATCGTCGCGACCAACTACCCCGCATCCACCCGCCGGCAGGAGACGGAGCAATGGAGTACCGCGGATGGCACGCGCAACGCCTCCTACTCGGCCGGCGGAAAGCTCGTCACCACTGCCGCCTGCGCGTGCGGGCTGGTCAGCTACGCGAACCTCGGCACACTGCCCAGTGACCCGAAGGCCCTGGTCCGGTGGGCGATGCGCACACCGGGAGGCGGTAGCCACTACACGACCGCTGACCTCGCCTGGAACGCCTTCAACGGGATCGAGGGAACCCTGACGAGCTACGTGCTGCCACCGAAGGTGGCTGCCGAGCTGTACCGGGCGCTGGGCGACATTCCGGGCGTGACCGTGGACCAGGATGCGGTCGACGCGGCAGGCCGGCATGCTCCGGCATTCGTGCTGACGGATGAGGACGACCCAGGCGGCGGATGGACGGCAGAGATCTTCCTCAACCCGCACACCTTCCAGCTGACCAGCTACGCCGAGCACTTCCCCGCTAAGTGCGAGTGTCCCAGTCCTGGCGCTGGCGGCACGGCGATCTTGCGGCAAGCCCTCGTATCCGCACCGGGCGTCCGGCCATGACGTCTACCTCAAAACGGCCTGACCCCCTCAGACGTCTTCCTGTCCGTATCCATGTCCGATGCACTGTCAGCTTGGGAATCTGAGCTATCCGAGCTGTCACGTGACCTGATCTGCGAGACGGCTGGCCGTCTTAGATTTCGGTGGTGGCTTCGGCCTTGCCGTCTTTGACGGCGGCCTGGAGCGCGGCGTAGTCGAGCTCGTTCTGGTCGGCGTAGGTTTCGGCGAAGTCGGCGATGGCCCGGTCGAACTTGCCTGACCCGCCGAGGTAGGCGGCCAGGGCGATGCGGTCACCGGAACGGGCGTGCGCCCGGGCCAGGGTCCACCCGCACAGCCGGGCGTACAACGCCATGCCCTCCGGGCGCAACATCTCGATCGGCACGGAGAACTTCCAGTCCTTCAGCTGGCGGACGTAGAAGTCGCGGTCAACGCCGTCGATGGGGTTGGCGACGCGGGTCCAGCCGAGGAAGATGTCGCTCTGGGCCTGCTGCAGAAGCTGCCCGGCGACGACACGCTCACCCTGATTGTTGTACCTGCTGCGCCCGCAGTACTCCGCCAGGACCGACGGCTGGGCCTCCTTGGCCTGCAGGAACAGCGGTTCGACCCCGTCGGCGGCGTCCATCAGCGCGATCCAGGCCCGGGTGCCGACGCTGCCGACCCCGACGACCTTGCGGGCCACCTGCACCAGGGTGAACTGGTCAAGCAGGTGCCGCCGGTCGGACTGCAGGGTGCGCCGGTACTTGCCCAGCACGGTGCGGATCAGTTCGTAGATCGCGTCGGCCTGCACGTCGGCGAAGATCTCCTCGACCGGGACGATCATCGGCGGGGTACTGATGATCCGCCGCTGCCCGTCGGCCACGGTGGTCAGCTTGCCCAGCGCCTTCATGCTGTCGCTGGTGTGCGCCTTGGCCAGCAGCTTCTCGACGAGCTCAAACCTTTTCGCCTTGACCTGGGACCTGAGCTCGGCGATGGCCGGCTCGATGTCCAGGTGCGCGTACCAGACGTCCATGAACGGCTGCCGCGCGAACTCGCGCATCGCGGTACGGTAGCGTTCAGCCGCCGCCAGGGCGATCTTGCGGCGGGCCTTAGCGGGGAAGCCGCTGTCCCGCCCGGCCACGGCCAGGCTGGCGGCCAGCCGCTTGACGTCCCACTCGAACGGCCCGGGCAGGGTCTCGTCGAAGTCGTTGACGTCGAAGACCAGCCGCCGCTCCGGCGAGGCGAACGCGCCGAAATTGGACAGGTGCGCGTCCCCGCACAGCTGCACCCGCAGCCCGGAGGCGGGAGTTGCGGCCAGGTCCGCCGCCATCGGCAGTGCCGCGCCCCGGTAGTAGGTGAACGGGGATACCAGCATCCGCCCGTGCCGGACCGGCACCAGCTCCGGCACCCGCGACTGCGCCTGGCCCAGCAGCAGCCCGACCGGATCCCGCCCCCGGCCCGGGCTGAACTCGGCATGGGAGTCCAGCGGGGCCACCGCCCTGGCGTCCTTCCCCGATGCCGCCCGGTCCGCCCGGCTCGGATGCTCCGCCGCCGCGGACCGCGCTGGGCCCTGGCCAGATGCCCGGGCACTAGGCCTCCTGGCTGCAGCACCACCAGCTGTCGCTGTCATGGCCACGTCCCTCCGGGCCAGGCGGCGTGCTGCCGCTGGCCGGTATTCGCAACGGATGGCTTCCCGATGCTGATATCAGGCAAGCACGACCGCACAGAGGCGCGTATCCCCCCGCTCGGGTGAGAAACGGCATCTTCGGGCGTCATCCGAAACCAGGCGGCAAGATGGACGACTTCCTGCGCCTTCTCCGAAGTCGCCCGGAGGAGCGTCCTTCTGACCGGTCATCACCGTACGTGCGTCACCCTGCCTGGGTGATGCCGTCTCGGGCTGGGGGCCGCAGCTTGGACGGTATGCGAGCTGTCGGAGAGCGGGCGTCGACCGGTATACCGCGGTCGGTCCTGATGCCATCGTGTTCGGCCGCAGGTGTGATCGGCACGTTCGGTTATGCCAGCGCGGGGCCGCGGTGACCGTAACCCCGTCGCGATCGGGCGCGGCTGCCCGGGCGATGATTCTGCCGCTGGCATTGGCGCAGTTCATCGCCAGCTACGCGGCCACGAACATGAACGTGGCTATTACCCCGATCGCGAAGGATCTGGGCACGACGGTGGCCGGGGTGCAGACGGCGATCACGCTGTTCACCCTCACGATGGCGGCGCTGATGATCCCGGGCAGCAAGCTGACCGATATCTGGGGCCGCAAACGGTGCTTCATGATCGGCCTGGCCATCTACGCGGTGGGTGGCCTGCTGGCGGCGCTGTCGCAGGGACTCCCGCAGCTGATCATCGGGTACTCCCTGCTGGAGGGCGTGGGCTCGGCGCTGATGATCCCGCCCATCTACATCCTGGTCACGGTGACCTTCCCCGACGTCAAATCACGAGCCCGCTACTTCGGCGTGGTCAGCGGTGCGGGCGGCCTGGGCGCCGCCGCCGGGCCGCTGATCGGCGGGCTGGTGACCAGCGCGATCAGCTGGCGTGCCTCCTTCGGGCTGCAGGTCCTGGTCGTGGTCTCGATCATCTGGCTCGCCCGCAAGATCACCGACCCGGCCCGGACCGGCCCAAAGCCGCGGTTCGACCTGACCGGGGCGGTCCTGTCAGCAGCCGGGCTGTTTTTCGTGGTGCTCGGGCTGCTGCAGTCGCGGACCTACGGTTTCGCCAAGTCGCGGCAGGACTTCAAGATCGGCAGCACGGTAGTGATCCCGAAGGGCTCGATCTCCCCGGTCTGGCTGTTCGTGGCCATCGGCGCGCTGTTCCTACTGTGGTTCTTCCTGCACGTCCGGTCCAGCGAGAAAAAAGGCAAGGACGTGCTGCTGCCGCTGCGGCTGTTCCGCAACAAGATTGCCAACCTGGGGCTGGGCACCCAGACCATCCAGTGGCTGATCCTGCAGGGATCGTTCTTCACCGTCTCCGTCTACCTGCAGGAGGTCAACCACTACAGCGCGATCCAGACCGGCCTGCTGCTCACCCCGGCCACCATCGGGATCCTGGCCGCCTCGGCCGCCGCCGGCCGGTTCGCCCGGCGGCACCCTCAGCGGTGGCTGATCATCGCCGGGTTCCTGGTCACCGTGGTCGGCATGATCTTGCTGCTGGTCCTGGTCCGGGCCCACGCGGGCATCTGGCGGTGGATCCCCGGGCTCCTGCTGTTCGGCGCCGGGATCGGCACCATGCTGACCTCCTCGGTCAACGTGGTCCAGTCCAGCTTCCCCGACCAAGACCAGGGCGAGATCTCCGGCCTGTCCCGCAGCGTCTCCAACCTGGGATCCTCGCTCGGCACCGCATTGGTCGGCTCGGTCCTGGTCGCCGTCAAACTGCCCGAAGGAAAGCCGTTCGCTGTTGCCCTGACGATGCTGCTCGTGATCGCCCTCATCGGCCTGGTCCTCGCCGTCCTCATCCCCCGCCAGCAGGCCGGGGCCACCGCACCACCATCCCCGGAGGACGCATCTGCGCCCGAAACGCTGGGCGGCTAGGTAGCCTGGCCGGTCCCGTCTCGTCTTCGCACGACAACAACCTCGTCTTCTGCCACGAGGATGGGCGCAGCTGCACTTGCTGCTGCACCAAGATCGCAAAAGGCCGGTTCCGTGACTGGAACCGGCCTGTGAGGGGGTGGGCGATACTGGGATCGAACCAGTGACCTCCTCGGTGTGAACGAGGCGCTCTCCCGCTGAGCCAATCGCCCGCTGCCGCGGGACTTCAGGCGATCACGTGCCCGCCGCGTCCCTGGCGTCTCCATATGCTAGCGCATCCTCAGGGCCGGCGGCCCGCTCGCTGCTGGACGCGGAACTGGGCCTGGCCGGGGCGCGTTTGGAGGCCAGCATCCGGGAACAATTCTGGCCAATGGCTGCAATCGGTTGCTGCCAGTCGCCGCTGCATCCGCAGGGGCGACGCGCGGCGAAGCACCTGAGAGGTGCCTAGGACGCGGGAAATAGGCCTGTTTTTCACCGTTTGTGTCGGCCGAGCGTACGGAGGGTGAGAGCTGCAACCTCGCTGCACCCGAGGCGCAACCCTCCTAGCAGGGAGTATCGCTTAGTGTCACCAACAAAGAGAAAAGATTACGTATGTGTAACCATGTTAGCGCTCACAGGACGTTTGGGCACTTCAGGGGGTTAGAATCCTACTCTGGGCGGGTTGATGAGACCCTCTGGAGCCGACCTCTTGAAGTCGCCGAAAAAACTCGTCGCGTTATCGCGTCATAGTGACGAGGCGGCTACGTCTAGTGAGTGAAGCCCGGAAACGGGACCCGGCGACGTAAGGGTTGGCTAGACGATGATGAACAGCAGCAGCACCACGGTCTCGGCTGAGCTCGGCCTCCGGCTGGTCGCCGCCGAGCAGGCGGTCGTCCCACTTGTCGCGAGCCTGCACTACAGCGGCAGCGACCCCTATGCGATCCGGATGGCGTTCCACGTGGGGACCGAGGACCCGGTGGAGTGGATCTTCGCGCGTGACCTGCTGGCCGACGGCCTGATGACCCCCGAGGGCGACGGCGACGTGCTGATCTGGCCGTCCTCGCCCGTCATCGGGCCGGACGGGCAGACCGATGGCCCGCTGAGCGTGCTCAACATCAAGCTGTCGTCGCCGTTCGGCGAGGCACACTTCGAGGCCCCGGCCGGGGCCATCGCGAACTTCCTCGACCGGACCTTCCGCATCGTGCAGATGGGCAGGGAATCTCAGGTCATCGACATCGACGCTGAGCTGAGCAGCCTGCTCTGGCAGGCCTGAACTCCCGCCACCTGGTCGCGGTCAGCGCAGTCCGCCACTCGCGTTGGCGGACGTTGTGACCAGATCAGGCAGCAATTCATCGACCACGGCGATCTGGCCGGCGACCTCGCGGTCTACGTCCATCCGGGGCACCCGGCGCCGGATGGCCGCGTGCACCTCGCCGAGAGCCTGGGCCGGAGCGGCGATGTCAGCCCGCAGGTCGATGCCCTGGGCGGCGCACAGGATCTCCACGGCCAGGCAAGCCCGGACGTTGGCCACCACCTCACGAAGCTTGCGCACGGACGTCCAGCCCATCGAGACGTGATCCTCCTGCTTGCCGGAGGTGGGGATGGTGTCCACGCTGGCCGGGTGCGCCAGCACCTTGTTCTCGCTGACCAGTGAGGCGGCCGTGTACTGAGCCAGCATGAAGCCGGAGTTGGTCCCCGCCCGAGGGGCCAGGAACGGCGGCAGGCCACGGGAGAACGCCGGGTCCAGCATCCGGTCGACCCGCCGCTCACTGATGCTGGCCAGCTCGGCCAGAGCCATGGCCAGCATGTCAGCCGCGAACGCGAGCGGCTCGCCGTGGAAGTTCCCGGTGGTCATGACCTCGCCGTCGTCGGTGATGATCGGGTTGTCGACCACGGAGCCCAGCTCGGTCTCCAGCACCCGCCGGGCATGCGTGAGCACATCCCGGACGGCCCCGTGCACCTGCGGGGCGCAGCGCAGGCAGTAGGCGTCCTGCACCGCGTGGCGGCTGTGCCGGTGGCTGGCCAGCAGCGGGGATCCGCTCAGCAGGGCCCGCAGGTTGGTCGCGCTGTCCAGCTGGCCCGGGTGCGGCCGGAGCGCCTGGACCCGCTCGTCGTACGGGCGGTCGGTGCCGAGCAGCGCCTCGATCGACAGCGCGCAGGCCAGGTCGGCCGCCTGGACCAGCATCTCCGCGTCGTACACGGAAAAGGCCAGCACGGCCTGCATCGGCTCGGTCCCGTTGACCAGCGACAGGCCTTCCTTGGGCGCGAGCGAGAGCGGCTCGAGGCCGTGCGCGGCCAGCACGTCCGCGGCCGGGCGGCCTTCCGGTGGCCCGTCCGGCTCCCGGAGCAGGCCCTCCCCGATCAGCGGCTGAGCCAGGTGCGCGAGCTGGGCCAGGTCGCCGGACGCTCCCACCGAGCCCTTGCCCGGGATGACCGGCAGCAGGCCGTGGTTGAGCATGTCCAGTAGCCGCTGCGGCAGGTCGGCCCGGACCCCGGAGTAGCCCGCCGCCAGCGTCCGGGCCCGCAGCAGCAGCAGGGCGCGCACCACGTCGTCAGCCAGCGGCTCTCCCACCCCCGCGGCGTGGGACCGGATGATGGCCGCCTGCAGGGCCCGCAGGTCCTCCACGCCGACCGGCGTGTCGGCCAGCGCGCCGAAGCCGGTGTTCACCCCGTAGACCGGGGTATCGCCACCCAGCGCCGCGGTGACCACGGACAGGCTGTGTTCCATCCGGGCTGGGACGTCCGGGCCGAGACGGGCCGTGGCCTCGCCGCGCGCGACCGCTATGACGTCCTCGACGGTGAGGGCGCTGCCATCGATGATCACTTCTCGCATGACCCCAGCCTGCCAGGTGACCGGGGGTGGTGAGGCCTGGGGGCGCAAAGCGGAGCCCGCCGGGCCGGCCAGCGCGACTCGGGCCGGCTACCGGGACTTGGGCATGCGGGTGAAGCTGAGCAACTGGGCCTCGGTGCCGTTGTACCGGTCCATGTCGATCGGGGAGTCACCGGTCTGCCAGAACGTCCAGTTCGACCACGGTTTGGGCACGGTGGGCTTGCTCACGCCGTAGTGCGCGATCCACAGGTGCCAGGGGTTCAGGCCCGCGCACGCGCCGGTCTCGGCGAAGCTGGGGTTGGTGTAGACGAGCACCCGGTGGTTGGGGGCCAGGCCGTTCACGGTGCCCAGGAACTTGTGCGCGCGGGAGGCCACGGTGGCAGCGGACACGTTGTCGTTGCTGCCGTTGGACTCGGTGGCCTCAAGGTCGCAGACGAAGTTGTCCCCGGCCAGCAGGCCGTGCGTCTTGACCGTGGACACCAGGCGCTCGGCCTGCTTGACCGGGTCGTCGCTGGCGTGGAAAAAGTGGTAGGCGAAACGGGGCAGCGTGTGGGTCGAGTTCAGCGACCACATCGAGTTCCAGTTGTGCACCCAGTCCGGGTCGGTGATGGTCAGGCCCTCGGTGACCTTGCACATCCCGAAATCAATCTCGCGGTGAGCCCCCCAGTTGAACGAACCCTGGGCGTACGAGACGTCAATGCCGGTCGGATCAGCCATGAGTGGCGGGTCCCCTTCATCAATCGGCCGGTTGCGTACTGTTCCAAAACCAAACGAGTCGCATGCTAACGCGGTACAGACCCCGATATGGCGGCAAGAACACACTACGCAACGGTACGAGCACGCGCGGGTGCAACGAGTGACAGGTTCCCGGTGGCGGGGGCCGATCCAGGCGGGATCTTCGGGGCGCAACCGGCCTCAGCCGCGGCAAATCAGGACAGCCCGGCGCGCTAATCCGCCCAGTCGAGTTTGCTCACCGGCCAGGATCGGCTACAGTTCTGTTCGCACGCCGGGCACCACCCAGCGGGCAGCGGCCTCAGGGCCGGAAATGCGGACGTGGCTCAGTTGGTAGAGCATCACCTTGCCAAGGTGAGGGTCGCGGGTTCGAATCCCGTCGTCCGCTCGGAGACGCCGAACGCCGTCGGGATCAACCGGACGGCTCTCGGGTTCCATGGCGGGCCTTCTCCAGTGTGGCTTCAACGGCTGTCCGGCGGAAGACTCCTTTGGCGGAGTGGCCGAGTGGTTTAGGCAAGGGCCTGCAAAGCCCTCTACACGGGTTCGATTCCCGTCTCCGCCTCGCAAGTCCCAGGCGACACGGATGCGGTCTGAGCGATGCTCCACTGCACGAAACACTGGTTCGCCCACCGGGCAGGCCTCTGAGCCAGTGAAACGGAAGCGCGCCAGATGCAAGCAACGGCATGGCGGACAACAGAAGACGACTCCGCACGGAGTTGGCGCTCCGTAACGGGGTCTGACTGACCGGTGGGTGTTCACCATGTCAGCTAGTGCAGAGGTTACCGACAGGGAGCTGTGCCGGCGCTGGATGCCCCGCAAGCAGACCACGTGCGCCCGGCGGCCCGGGCACCGCGGAGAGTGCCGGACAGCGGCTGCCCTGGAGGCACGGCGGCAGCGGAAGACGGCCCGCCGGCTCGGCCAGACGCTCGTCACGGCGGCCGACAGAGCCCGGTGGAACAAGACCTACCGGCTCGCCCGCTACGGCCTGACCGTGGAGCGCTTCGAGCAGCTCCTGGAGGCCCAGGGCCGCGCCTGCGCGATGTGCCAGGAGGCCTTCGAGAACGACCAGCCGATCTGCATCGACCACGACCACGCCTGCTGCCCGGACGAGAAGTCGTCGTGCGGGGAGTGCGTGCGAGGGCTGCTGTGCCTGTCGTGTAACACGGCGCTCGGGATCATCGAGCGCAAGCTGGAGCAGGCCCGGGCATACCTGGGCAGCCCCCTGGCCGGCTCGTCCTGATGCCCGCCAGAGCACCCCTCAGTTCTGGTAGGCTCACGTCATCCCGGGCGATTGGCGCAGCGGGAGCGCGCCTCCCTGACACGGAGGAGGTCACAGGTTCAAATCCTGTATCGCCCACTCATTTTCGAAAGTCTGTCCAGTTGCGGGAGCCTGGTGCCGGCAGACCTTCCGGGTGACGACCGTCGTGCGATGCCCGGCCGCTTGCGTCGCTAACGAAGTGACCTCAGCGGCGGAGAGATTTGACCTCTCGGTACTATCGCCCATGGTCCAGATAAGCGGGGGGTCGGCGGTGAGCGACGCGGCAGCATGGAAGCCGGGACAAGACACGCAGGCGGTCGCGACGGCACGGCTGCAGGATCAGGATCCGGACAAGATCCACTGCCCGGCCTGGGGAGTCATCGGCAACCTGGGTGACAGCATTTGCTATGCCGGGGTGCCTGCGAAGGTCGAGGCGATCCAGGCCGAGCTACGGCGCCGGGTCACCGCCGAGGACCTCCCGGTGCGGGTCATCGCACCGAACTATGCGGGCGGGATCTCCGACGGGCAGCGCAACGGCACACCCCAGATGCGGTACTCGCTGATCGGCCGCGAGACCACCAACGACGGCGTGTGCCTGCACTTGGAGGGGAGCGACGTCCGCGGGGTCATCGCCGTGGTCGCCTGTGACAAGCCGCCGATCGGGACGCTGGCGGCGATCCTTGAGCGCAACGTGCCCGCGGTGATCATGTCCGACGGGTCGATCCGCCCCGGCATCGACTCCCGCACTGGCGAGCCGATTGACATAATCTCTTGCTTCCAGGCAGCGGCGGAGGAGCCGGCGGAGCGGCGCCGCCTGGCGATGGAGGGCTCGCCCGGCCACGGCAGCTGTGGTGGGATGTTCACCTACAACACCATGCAGTCGTTCATCGCGACCTGCGGCATGGAACCACTCCACATGGTCAGCCCCGCATCCGAAGACCGCCGCCGCACTGAGGAGTTCCCCGCCCAGCTGCTCGACGCGCTACAGGTACTGACGGAGCACGGCATAAGGCCCCGCGACATCGTCGTCCCCGCGTCATTGCGCAACGCCACCCTGGTGACCATCGCGATGGGCGGCTCCACCAACGTCGTGCTGCACGCGCCGGAACTGGCCCGGGCGGCGGGCATCGATTTCTGGCGCGAGGTGATCAGCCAGGAGGAGTTCAACCGGCTCTCACGCACGCTGCCCGTACTGATCAACGCCCGTCCATTCGGCAGATACTCAATGGTCGACATTGACGCCAAGGGCGGCCTGCCGGTAATCGTCCGCGAACTGCTTGAGGCAGGGCTGCTCGACGGCGGCTGCCTCACCTGTACCGGGGAGACGCTGGCCAGCCAGGTCGCTCGGCTGGCCCCGCCCGAGCCGGACGGCGAGGTGATCCACCCGCTGTCGACGCCGTTCAAGCCGACTGGCGGCCTGCGGCTGCTGCGCGGCAACCTGGCCCCCGACGGCGGCGCGGTCATCAAGCTCGCCGGCGTCGAGGGCGGCATGGAACAGGGCCGGTTCGCCGGACGCGCCCGGGTCTTCAACAGTGAGGCCGCACTTATTGAGGCGCTCTCGTCTGCACCCGAGCGGTTCGACGACCACGACATGGTCGTGATCCGCTACGAGGGCCCCCGTGGCGCTCCCGGCATGCCGGAGCTGCTCGATCCGACCTCACGGATCACCGCCCTGTGCCGGAGCCGCGGCATCACCATCGCGCTGATGACCGACGCCCGCTTCTCTGGCGGATCAGTCGGACTGGTCATCGGCCACGTCTCACCCGAGGCTGCGCTCGGCGGCCCGATCGCGCTCATCGAGGAAGGCGACACGATCATCGCGGACGTCAACCACGACAGCCTGGACTGCGCCGAACTAAGCGACCCGGCGACACGCGCGGCGCGGCAGGCACGATGGCAGGCTGAAGCCGAACGCAACGGCGGCACCCATCCGCAGGTGCGACCGGCTGACACGCGGCTGCTGCGGCGGGCGCGATCCAGCGCACTGCCCCCGCTGCAGGGCGCCGGCCTGTCGGAGGGCACCATCCATCCCTGAGGGCTAGCCAATCGCGGTGCCGAAGAGGTGGCCGACACCGTAGGTGAAGGCGAGGCCGATCGCTCCGCCGATTACGACGCGGATCACGGCGCGGCGGGCGGTGCTGCCGCCGATCCGGGCGCTGACCGCCCCCGCGATCCCGAGCGCGATCAGCACTACGACGATCGTCACCGGCACGCGCCACGCCGCCGGCGGCAGCAGGATCGCCACCAGGGGCAGCAACGCCCCGCAGGTGAAGGACGCGGCTGAGGCGGCCGCGGCCTGGATCGGGTTGGCCAGGTCGTCCGGGTCGATGTGCAGCTCGGCGTCGAGATGGGCGGCCAGCGCGTCGTGGGCGGTCAGTTCGGTGGCGACCTGGCGGGAGGTCTGCTCGGACAGGCCCTTGGCCTGGTACAGGGCGGTCAGCTCGCCGAACTCCCGGTCCGGCGTGTCGGTCAGTTCCTGGCGTTCCTGCGACAGGAGGGCGGTCTCGCTGTCGCGCTGACTGGACACCGACACGTACTCCCCCAGCGACATGGACACCGCCCCGGCCACCAGGCCGGCCAGGCCTGCGGTGAACACCGGGCCGCGCGAGCTGGTGGCCCCGGCCACCCCGACCACTATGCCGGCCACCGACACGATGCCGTCGTTGGCGCCCAGCACCCCGGCCCGCAGCCAGTTCAACTTGCCCGCGCTGGCCCCCGTGTGCGGCTCGTCCGGGTCGGCCGTACGGACCACGTCGTCCCCGGTGCTCAATGCCTGAACTTGAGATCGTGGCCGAACCTGGCGGCTTCCCAGGGGCCGGCCAGGTGGACGGCCAGCAGGGCGATGACCAGGCCGCCGGCCAGTGACGCGGCCACCAGGAGCCACCGGCCCGCGCCACCGGTCAGGCGGAATGACGAGTGGCGGCTGGGGGTGAGCAGGATCCGCGGCAGCCGCCAGAGGTGAGCCAGTACGTGCAGCGTCATGACACCGAGCCAGAAGATGAACGACGCCTTGTGCAGGAACAGCCAGGACCCATGATCCGGGCCGACGACGGCCAGAGCCACACCCGTGCCCAGGACGGCCAGCGAGGTCGCGATCACGAACGGGCCGAGTAGCCGCAGCAGGGGCGCGGGCGGCCCTCGCCGCACGTACGGAGTCGCACCGGCGTAGTAGCGGGCGATCCGGTATCCGGTCGAGCCGATCTTCAGCAGCACCGGCCCGATGAGCAGCAGGCCGATGAAGAAGTGCAGCGTCAGCAGGCGCCCGATGCGCAGGATCGTCACGCCCTCGATCGCGAAGCCGACGAGCAGCACGACGCCGGTAAGTGCGGTGAGATGTTCGTTGCCCGCTACGCCGTCGGCCCCGCTGGGCTGGCGCCGGTGATGCCGTTTCGTGGTGATGCTCACGAGGCTGAATTCCCTCCTGGCGGGCCGGCCGGGGCGCGGTGCAGGCGCAGGGCCAGGACCGGGCAGCCCCGGACGGCCGCGCGCGCGTGCCCGGCCAGGGGCCGGGGCACGTCGGGCTTGATGATGGGGAAACCCCACTCGTCGAGCTGGATCCGCTCGGGCAGCAGGTCGGCGCAGACCCCGTGCCCGGTACACGCGGTGGGGTCGATGCGCAGCCACAGCGTCACCGCCAGTCCCCCGCCGCCTCGTGTCGATCATGGCGAGGAACCGGAAGTACCGCGGCCCGCGGGCCGCGCTGGGCGGCCTGGCACGGGCGCCGGGCCGCATGAGCCCGCAGATCGCCCGCGAACGTGGTCAGGGCCGAGGCCGCCAGGCGGACTGCGCCGTCCGGATGCGAGCACGCGCCCCGGCCGGGGATCACGCTCAGCCGGCGGCGCAGCCGCCGGACCGGGTCACCGTCCGGGCGGCCCAGGGCGAGCTGAGCGAAGTCGTCGGCGATGGCGGGCAGGCCGAACTGGCAGGGCCCGCACTGCTGGGCGCTCTGCCGGGCCAGGTAACCGAGGATCCGGGCTGTCTCGCTGATGCCGCAGCTGTTGCCGGGCAGCGCGGCCAGTACACCGGCGCCGGGCCTGACCCCAGCGCGCTGCAGCCCGGGGGTGAGCGGCAGCGAGGCGACCTCGCCCATCCGCTGCCAGGTGCCGCCGTAACCGCCGATCAGTACGGCCCAGCTGCCGGCGGCCACTTCCGCGAGAGCCAGCACCTCCCCGACGCGAGCACCCGTCTCCACTTCGTAGACGCCCGGGTAGGTGACCGCACCGGAGGCGGTCACGAGCATCGTGCCGGGCGCGTCCGGAGCGCCAGCCTCCCGGAACCAGTCCGGGCCGAAGCGGGCGATCAGGGCCACGTGGGCCAGCGTCTCCACGTTGTCCACCAGCGTCGGACGGCGCTGGACGCCGCGGTCGGATGGCCGTGGCGGCGCCAGCACCGGCCGGGCGTCCCCGCCGTTCAGCCAGCGGATCAGCGAGGTCTCCTCACTGGACACGTACCGGGCGGGCAGGTCGTGGATCAGCAGCCGGATCGCGTCGAACCCGGTTCGCTGGCGCTCGCTCACCGCGCGGGCCACCTCGTCGAACTGCGGGTGACGATCCCGTTCCAGGCAGAGGTGCACGATGTCCGCGCCGACCGCTTCGGCGGCCAGCACGGCGCCGTCCAGCACCAGGTGCGGGGCCCGGGCCAGCAGAGCCTGGTCCTTCTCACTGGCCGGGCTCGCCTTCCATGCCGTTGGCCACCACCACCTTCGGCCCGCGGCCCGCAGCGACCGACCGCATCTTGATTCCGGTGGGAAAGGCGGCGCCACCGCGCCCGGTCAGCCCGGCCGCCGTCACCCTGGCCACTAGCTGGCGGCCCGGGGTGGGCAGCGGGCCGTACCGGGCGAGATGCTGCTGGAGGTTCGCGGGACCCCGGGCCTGGTGCCAGCCGGCGGTCAGCCGCCGGACCGGGATCTCGGTGACGGCCTGGGCGGGAGCTCTGACCGCCTCGGGCATGGTCTGGTCCTGGGTCACGATCGGCCTCCCGTGGACGAGCCAAGACCGCGGCTGAGCCGCCATCCCGCCACGGCGAGGACGCTCGCCCCGCACAACGCGTCGAGAACGAGAAGCCAGGACAGGCGGGTGTCCGTAC
This sequence comes from uncultured Actinomycetes bacterium, assembly GCA_963833835.1. Lineage (GTDB taxonomy): Bacteria > Actinomycetota > Actinomycetes > Streptosporangiales > Streptosporangiaceae > Bog-532. The sequence continues at coordinate 101,738 of CAWHZI010000012.1, read as the reverse complement.
CGGTCCCGAGCCCGTGGGCCAGCGCCACCGGCCAGCTGGCGTAGGACAGCCAGTGCACCGTCCGCCAGGCCCGGTACGACATCCGGTCCCGGAGCAGGCTGGTCACGGCGACGGCGAGCAGCAAGTCGAAGGCGATCGCGCCCAGGCCGAGCCAGAATCCCCGGTAGGACGAGCTGAACGGCACGAACGCCGCGGTCAGCCCGATCGATACGTAGCTGTCCGCGACGGTGGTCAGCACGTGGGCCGCGACGAACGCCAGCCCGAGCAGGGACAGGTTGCGGTGCAGGGCACCGGTGACGACCCGCGGCATCCCGGGCCCGGACGCGCCCGCGGCGGTCGCGACCCCCAGGAGCACGGTCGCGGTGAGCAGGAGGAGGGCCATGACGCCGGTGGCCCTGGTCGCGTACCAGAGCGGGTTGACGGTGCTGGTCACAGCTCAGGAACCGCCGGAGGAGGTGACCGGGGCCGCCGGTGTGCTCGACGGCGGTTGCGCGGGCGGGGCGAGCTGGGTCGCTGAACTCCGCCCGGCCTTGGTCGGGTGGCTCGTGGCCGTGCTGGCCGGGCTAGTCGTAGGGACCGTGCTGGCCGGGCTGGCCGCCGGGGCGGGGCGGCCGGAATCAGCCGTGCTGGCGTGCCCGGGTATGGCCTGCGCGAACGCCGCCGCCAAGCCAGCGGTGGCGGCCACGGCGAAGGCCCCGATCGCGAACGACACCGATCTGATGCGGCTGACCAGGCGCTGGCGCTGAGCCACCGCGCGGTACATCGATGACGCTGGTGGCCGTGAGCGGTCTTCCGGTGCTGGCATGTCATCCAGCCTGCCGCCGGTCAGCCGAGGGACTAGCTCAGGGAAAGTTCACATCTGGTTAAGAACGCGGTGTTCCCCGGAAGCGACCGTCTCGCTACGTCGCGGTAGCCCGATCGTGACGGTCAGGCCGCCACCGGGAGTATCGGACAGCGTGGCCGTGCCCCCGTTCACCGTGATGAGCCGGTCCACGATGGCCAGGCCCAGCCCGGCCCCGCCACCGCCGGTGGTGAACCGGTGGAAGGCGGCGTGCCGCTGCTGGGGGTTCATGCCGGGACCGTCGTCATGGACCACGACCTGAGCCTGCGATCCGGCCGCCCGGGTCGTGACGGTGATGGCTCCGCCGGAGTCCAGCGCGTCCAGCGCGTTGGCCAGCAGGTTGTCCAGGATCTGCTCCAGATGGTCCTCGCCCAGCCGGACCAGCACCGGCCCGGTGGCGGCCACGGCCAGCGTGACCCCGCGTTCGGCGGCCACCGGGCGCCAGGTCTCGACCCGGTCCCGGGCGACGGTGCTCGCGTCCACCGGCTGGGCCCGGACCGTGTTGTTCTCCGCCCGGGCCACGGCGAGCAGCCCGTTGGTCATCCGGGCCAGCCGGGCGATCTCCTCCTGCGCCCCGGCCAGTTCGGTGGCGGTCGCCTCGTCGGTGTCCTGGGCCAGCAGGTCCAGCCGCAACCGCAACGCCGCCAGCGGGGTGCGGACCTGATGCGACACATCGGCCATCAGCGCCTGGTTGCCCCGGACCAGCAACTCAATCCGGGCCGCCATGGTGTCGAACGCGGCGGACAGGTTCTGGGCCTCCGGTGGCCCCGTGCTGACGTGGGTCCGGGTGCCCAGCTCGCCCTCACCCAGCCGGCGGGCCGCGGCGGCCAGGGTGGTGATGGGCCGGCTGAGCCAGCGGGCCAGGCCGATGGCCACCACCGCCGCGGTGGCCAGGGCGGCCGCGGCCACCATCGCGATCAGCGACCACAACACCATGATCCGGTGATCGCGGCCCATCGTGGACCGGGACAACGCCACGGTGCCCACTGAGCCGGTGCCGCTGTCCGGCACCACCGGGGCCAGCACGACCAGGCGGTCCCCCGACGGATAAGAGACCATTCTCCGCACCGGAGGCCGGACGGAGCGCCGCACCGCCGGCCGGCGGGCAGTGCTGGCGATCAGTTGGCCAGCCGAGTCATAGACGGCCAGCTGATCGCCCTGATGGCTCATCTCGCGGATCGAACGGCCCAGGGCGGGGCCGTGCTCACCGTCGTCGAGCCGTTCCTCGGCCACATTGGCCACCGTCGCCGCGGCCGTCCTGGTACTGGCCTGGAAGTCGCTGCGGTCCTGGGCCGATATCAGCAGACCGAGGGGAAGGGCCACGACCGTCATCAGCACGGTGATCAGGGCAACCACCGCAACCGCGATCCGCCGCGCCATCAGCGGCCGGACGCCCAGGTCACAACAGGTCTCCGAGCCGGAATCCGCGACCGTAAACGGTCTCTATCAGCCCCGGCACCCCGAGCTTGCGCCGCAGCGACGTCATGTGCACGTCCAGGACCTTGGTCGGCCCGTACCAGTTCGCATCCCAGGCCGTCTCCAGGATGTCCTGCCGGCTCTGCACCCGGCCAGGATCACCGGCCAGGCACTCCAGGATGTCGAACTCCTTGGGCGTCAGCGCCACCTCGGTCCCGTTGACCAGCACCTTGCGAGTACGCAGGTCGACGGTGAGCGGTCCGTGCCGGAGCACGTCGCCCTCGGGCTGGATGCGCCGCAACACGGCCCGGATCCGGGCCAGCAGCTCGTTGACGCCGAACGGCTTGACCAGGTAATCGTCCGCGCCCGCGTCCAGCGCGCTGACCCGGTCCGATTCTTCCCCGAACGCGGTGACGACGATGATCGCCACCTGCGACCGCTGCCGCAGCTGCCGGCACACCTGGACACCGTCCGTGTCAGGCAGCCCGAGATCCAGCAGCACCACGTCGGGGTGCCCGCGGTTCAGCGCCGCACCGCCGGCGCAGACATGGTCGACTTCGTAACCGCCCCGGGTCAGCGCCCGGACCAGCTGGGCCGCCACTCCAGAGTCGTCTTCCACCACGAGCACTTTGGTCGTTCTGGGATCGGCACCGAGGCGAGCCGACGCAGGCATCGTCATAAGTCAAAGGTAGGGCAACTACAAAGCTTGTAGTAACAGGGTCGTGTCGACCGGTCCTGGCTAGCGGCGGAGGCGGCGCCAGAGGGGACGAGGGACCAGTCGCATCGCCCCCGCGAGCAGGGCCAGCGACCGCGGCACCCAGACGGTCCGGTCGCGGCGGTCCAAGGCCGCGGCGACGGCCCGGCCCACGGCGGCCGGGGTCGTGGCCAGGGGGGCGGGCCGCATACCCGCCGTCATCCGGCCGGTGACGAACCCGGGCCGGACCAGCAGCACCCGGGCCCCGGTGCCGTGCAGGGCGTCGGCCAGACCGCGGCCGAACGCGTCCAGGGCGGCCTTGGTCGCGCCGTAGACCAGGTTGGCCTGGCGGGGCCGGACGGCGGCGATGGATGACAGCATCACGATCGTGCCGTAGCCCTGGTCGCGCATCCGGGTGGCACAGGCGAGCAAGGTGGTCACGTGCCCGGTGAAGTTGCTGCCGATCATGGTGGCGGCCTGCGCGGGGTCCCGATCCAGCTCCGGCTGCGGGATCAGCACCCCGGTCGCCGAGATCACCAGGTCCACTGGGCCGCCGCCGAACACGTCGTCCACGAAGGCTTCGTGGGCCGCGAACTCCAGCGCGTCATAGCGCCAGGTCTGCACCTTGTACGGCAGTACCCGGCCGGCTCCGCTCAGCGCGGCCGGGTTCCGGACGCCCAGCAGCACCTCAGTCTCGGGGGTCGTGTCCAGCGCGGACAGAATGGCCAGCCCGATTTCGCTGCAGCCGCCGAGGAGCAGAATCCGCCGTGGCCTACGGCCAGAGCCCGGAGCGCTCAGCACAGGTCCAGCCGCCGGCCCAGGTCGGAGCAGAACACGCCGCGCGGGTCCAGCCGCTCCCGGGCCGACCGCCACGGACCCAGCTGGCGGTACATGGCCGCGAACGTGTCCGGCCGCAGCCGGGCATCCTTGGCCAGGTAGACGCGGCCGCCGAGGTCGGCGACCCGCCGGTCCAGGTGGTCGAGCACGGTTCGCAACCCCCGGTTCCCGGCCGGTACGTCCACCGCGAGCGACCAGCCGGGACCGGGGAAGGACAGATAGTTCTCGCTGGCGGCGCCGAAGCGTTTCAGCGTGCCCAGGAACGGCGCGGCGTGGTGCCGGCGCAGCAAGGTCAGCACCTCATTAATAATCTTGTCCGCTTCCAGGGGCACCATGAACTGATACTGCAGGAAGCCGCGCGGGCCGAGCGCCTGGTTCCACTGCGACACCGCGTCCAGCCGGTGGAAATACCGGGCCAGCGACACGGTGCCGGTGAGCTCGCGCGCCGCGACCCGGTACCACAGGGCGTTGAAGGCCTGGGCGGTGACCGGGGTGAACGGGCAGAACGGCAGCTCCGGCGCCCGCGGCGCCCACCCGGCCCGGTAGGCCAGGCCGTCCTGGTCGCCAGGACCCGGTTCGGCCAGATGGTCACCGGTATCCAGGACGCCGCGGCCGAGCGAGCGGCCAGCGCCAGAAGGATCGATCCAGGCCACCGAGTATCGGCTGGTGCTGGCGTCCATGGCGGCCAGGAGCGAGTCCAGGTCAGGCAGCCGCCGGGTGGTCACCTGCAGCGCGGTGCCGCTGATCCGCAGCAGCCGGAGCTTGGCCGCCAGGATGACGCCGGTCAGGCCCATGCCACCGACGGTGGCGCGGAACTCGTCGGTGCCCGGGACCAGGGTGCGCCGCCTGCTTTCGCCGTCGACCAGGTCGATCTCATCCAGCCAGGCCGAGATGCTGCCGTCAACGTGGTGGTTCTTGCCGTGCACGTCAGCGGCGATCGCCCCGCCGACGGTGAGGTGGCGGGTGCCGGGCAGCACCGGTGGCAGCAGCCCGTACGGAACCATGTGCTCGAGCAGCTCGGTGAAGGTGGTGGAGGAGCTGACCCGGACGGAGGCCGCCGCCGGGTCCAGCTCGATGTGCGCCGCCGTTACCGGGCTGAGCACGTAGCCACCGCCGTTCTGGGCCGCGTCCCCGTAGCTGCGGCCCGCGCCCCGGGCCACGATGCCGCGGGCAGGCTGCGCCGCGATGATCTCCTGCAGCTGGGCCGGATCAGCCGGCGCTGTCACCAGCGCCCGGCTGGGTGCGGTGCGGCCCCAGCCGGTCAGCACCCGGTCCGTCCGGTCGAGCTTGATCATCTGATCCCTCATTAATTAGAGAAATATCTGGCCGGGTTCCAGCAGCCCAGCCGCGAACAGCAGCAGCCAGAGCAGCTCGAACACGGCCATCGCGGCATCCCGGGTGAGCAGGTCCTCCACCGGGCGGCTGGTAGGCCGCGCGGTGAGCCGGTCAAAGCGCGTCAGCGCCAGCGCCAGCGGTACCGCGCTGGCCAGGTGAAAGCCACGTAGCCACGTCCCGTGCTCCTCGAAGGCCCACAGCACGTAGGTGACGATCATCGCGACCGTCGCCAGCCGCTGGGCCAGCCGGAGCGCGGCAGGCCGGTACCAGCGCATCGCGGGCCGGTGCCGGACCGCCGCATCCCCGAGCACGGTCAGCTCGGTGAACCGCTTGGCCGTGGCGACCAGCAGCGCACCGAGGCTGCACACCAGCAGGAACCACACCGACGGGGCGACATGGGTCGCGGCCGCCCCGCCCAGCACCCGGAGCATGAAGCCGGACGCCACGAACAGCAGTTCCACCACCGGCACGTGCTTGAGCACCAGGCAGTACAGCAGGGACAGGGTCAGGTACCCGGCGATGATGAGGGCCAGCAGCGGCACCCGGAACACCGGCCCCGCGGCCACGGCGGCGGCCGCGCACACGACGGCCAGCACGATCGCGTGCGACGCGCGCAGGTCCCCGGCCGCGATCGGCCGGAACCGCTTCACCGGATGCCGGCGGTCCCGATCCGCGTCGAGCACATCGTTGACCAGGTAAACGGCTACCGACGCGGCACAGAACGCCGCCGCCGCGACCAGCGCGTAGGCCGGGCCGTCGTCCCGGCCGAGCGAGTCACCGGCCAGCGGCGCGGCGAACACCAGCAGGTTCTTCGGCCACTGACGCGGGCGGGCGGCCCGCAGCAGAGCCAGCGGCCAATGCAACCACGCGGGCAGCCAGGCCGGGGCCGCGGCGGCGCGCTGGGAGCCTGGCCGGGCACCGGCCGGGGAGAACGGCGCGGTCACCGGGTGAAGACCGCGGTGAAGTCGCGGCTGTTGATGGAGTAGTACCGGTCGGCGGGCTCCTGCTGGGTCGGCAGCAGGTTCACCGGTGTCGGGTCAGCGGTGCTCGGGATGGGCTTGTAGTACATGTACGACATCCACGTCGGGTTGATGTCGAGCTGCATGGCCTCGACCGCCCCGGCCCGCTGAAGCAGCCCAGCCAGCGTCCGCACCGACAGCGCAGGGCCATAGGCGAACACGACCCGGCCGTCCCGGGTCACGCCGGCACCGGAGCGCCAGACGTAGTAGCCGCCGCCTAGCGTGGCCCCCCACTGACCCTGGACGTTCTGGTCCACGGACGCGGGGACCACGCCGTGGTCGATGATCAGGCGCAGGTTCTGCCGGACGCCCACGACCTGCGACGTCATGCGCAGGCCGCGGCCCCAGACGCCGACCGCGACCCGTCCGTCGCGGTAGTAAACCATCGACGCGGCCCCGCCGGTGAGCGTCCCCTTGGTGATGCCGTTCAGGTAGAAGCCGCCGCCGGCCTGGTTGATCTTGAAGCCGCCGTTGAACGTGGCCAGCAGACCCTGCCGGGAGCCAGCCGGCAGGTACGGGGCGTAGCCCCAGTTCGCGGGACCGGGATCCTCGTGGCCGGGGCGCAGCTGGAACTGCAGCAGCCGCGGGTCCATGGACGCGATGCCTGCCACGTACGAGGTGTGCACACTGTCCGGCCGCAGGTAGGTGCCGTAGATGGCGGGAACGCCGTGCACGCTGGCCAGCACCCGCCACTGCCCCTCGCCGGGCAGCGGGGCACCGGCCGGCGAAGTGAGCCGGGCCGGGACGTCCGCGGTGACCGGATTGGCGGACGTCCCGGCCCGGGGCTTTGCTCCCGCACCGCCCGGGCTGACCGGGCTGGATGGGACGGTCAGCGAGAACTGGGGCTTACCCCCGGCCTTCGGCGGGTTGTACGAGATCCACTCGCCGAAGGTCACGACCGGCCCGAGATAGTGGTCCCGGGCCCACTCCGCCAGCCGGGCCGACGTCCCGGTGTTACCGGGAGCGGTCAGGGCCTGGCCGACGGAAAAGGCCACCCAGCACAGCAGCACGGCGAAGCCGGCGGTCACCACCTGAACACTTCGGTGCGCCCGGAACCGCCCCATCAACCCCAGTGAGCGGCGGCGCCTGCGCCCGGGAGCCGACGGGCGCATGGGACGGCGTCGGTGCCCACGGCCGGTAGTAACCATCACGAGGCCGGGGTGTTCTGCGGCTGCGGCATGCCCGGGATCAGCCCTCCTCTGGCGCAATTGCTGGCCGGGCCGCACCAGTGGGAGGTACGGCCCGATGGAATCCAGCCTGCGAGCGGAGTGCTGTAGGACCAGTTCAGGGGCGGTTCAGAAGCTGTTAAGACCGTCAGATTTCAGGAGGTACTGGCCGACGGCCGGCCGTGCCCGCCACACCGCGCCCGTGGAGAGCCTTTACGCCAACTGGCCGCTAGGTCGCTTCGGCGTCGTAAGGGGGTTCCTCACCGACGGCGAGGGCGGCGGCGTGGGGCCGGTCGCTGATGTCGTGGCCAGTCCCGTCGGCCGGGGTCTGGTCGCTGAGCAGGTGCTTCTGGACGAACCGGCGCGGGTTCAGGTCATCGAGGTCGAAGTCGGAGAACTCCGGGCCGAGGCCCTCGCGCAGGTCGGACTTGGCTCCTTCGGCGATCTTCCGCAGCTCGCGCAGGGCACCACCGGCCTTGGCCGCCATCTTCGGCAGCTCGTTGGGGCCGAACACGACCAGCGCGATCACGGCCAGGATCAGCAGCTTGGGCAGGGAAAGATCGAACACCGGAGATCTCCATCGAAAGCCGTCGGTCGCCCGCCACTCAGCGGCGCGATGCCATAACAGTGTGTCACGATCGGCGTGGCCGGCCGGGCCGGCCGCCATTTACGTCCGGCCCGGACCAGCTACGCGATGGTAAGAGCGGTCAGCTGCTGGTGTGCAGCTGGCCGTTGACACCGTGCGGGTAGAAGCCACCCGAGTTGGCCACCTTGGGGGTCAGGTAGACGACGTTCAGCACCTGGCCCGGGGTGCGGCTGAAGGCGAGACCGTTGGCGTCGGCGGGCACGATGTTGGCCTTGCCGCCCACGGTAACCCCCTGGTCGTCGTGGCTGGGCCCATCGAGGCTGTCACGCGCGGCGGAGATGGCGTTGGCGTCGGCGGCCAGACCCTTGCCGTACAGCACCGTGCGGATGTTGGCCGCGTGGTAGGCCTCGACGGCCAGGATGCCGGCCGCCGCCCCGAGGTAAGTCTTGTTGCTGATCAACGGGGCCGCGCCCTTGTAGGCGGTCACGCCGACGTCCTCGAAGATGAACGCGCCGAGCAGGAAGTTGTTCTCGTTGGCGTAGACGTTGAACGTCTGTCCCTTCTTGATCAGGCCGGCCGCGGTCGCGGCGGCCGTGAACGCGGTGTTGATGTTGATCTCGGGCTGGGCCACCGCGGCGCTGCCGAGCGCGGAGCGCAGGAACGCCACGTGCTCGTACTCGTCCTTGGCGATCTCGGTGGCGAACTGGCGGATCGAGCTGCTCTTGAACGGAACCTCGTGACCGCCCTCGACCGGGCCACGCTGGCCCTTGCCACCGGTCAGGCTGGAAGGCAGCCCGTAACCGTAGACGGCGTGGGAGTAGAACTGAGCCTCCAGGTACTCCAGGTTCAGCGCGAAGTTCAGGATCGCGCTGTCGGAGATCGCGGCCGAATCCGACTTCGTCGACGCGGACGCGCCCGTGGCCTCCATACTGGTCAGCAGGCCCGCCCCGACCAGCCCCAGCCCGGTCGCGCTCGCGGTCCGCAGGAACCGGCGACGGTCGTCAGGATTCTCCGCACTGCGGTCGATCAGCTTGCCGACGTAACTCTTTCCGAACACGGCTGTCCCCTCCTCGGGGGTTAGTTATCCAGACCGCGTAATTCGGAGCCCATCGGCGGACGGACGGGGACAGACCGTAATTATTTTTTTCCGGCCCACGCGGCAATCCGCGCGTCCCGTGGCACCGAACGACTGGCGGTGCAATAACTTCGACCGCGAGACCATCTCGCCGTTAGGACAGACATGATTGGCGACCTGTTTGACAGCCCGTGGAAGATCCTGATCGTGGCGGTGGTGATCCTCGTGCTCTTCGGATCGGCCAAGCTCCCGGGCGCGGCCCGTTCGCTGGGCAAGTCGATGCGCATCCTCAAGGCCGAGGTCAAGGACCTGCACGAGGAAGAGACCGAGCCGGCCATGGCGGGACCGGGGATCGCCGGGCCGCAGCCGATCACGGCGCAGCAGCAGCTGGCCGCCCAGCAGCTCCAGGCCCAGCAGACCCAGCAGACCCAGCAGGCGGGATAAGGCCGAAAAGACTCCGGGGATAACCGAAATGGCGAAGCTGCCCGAAGCCGTGCTGGGGGCCCGCGTGGCCGGCTCCCGCGTGCTCGACGCATCACGCAAAACCGGGCCCGACGGCCGCATGCCGCTCATCGGCCATCTGCGTGAGTTGCGGAATCGGTTGCTGAAGGCGGCGCTGGCGCTGGTGCTGGTCATGGTGCTGGGGTTTGTGTTCTTCGATCAGATCTGGAGTTTTATCAGTCACCCGTTCTGCTCGGCGGTGATCAACGGCAAGACCGGGTGCCGCCGGACCGGTGACCAGCTGGTCGTGTCGGGGGTGTTCGACCCGTTCATGCTGCGGGTCAAGATCGCGTTCTTCGTGGGGCTGATCGTGTCGTCGCCGGTGTGGCTGTACCAGTTCTGGGCGTTCATCGCGCCGGGCCTGTACCGGCGGGAGAAGCGCTGGGCGTACCTGTTCGCGGGCATCGCGGCGCCGCTGTTCGCGGTGGGTGCGGCGCTGGCGTATGAGGTGATGTCCCGGGGTCTTCGGTATCTGCTGGGGCTGACGCCGGACGGTGTGGTGAACCTGCCCAGTGTCGATACCTACCTGAGCTACTTCCAGGGCATGATCTTGGGGTTCGGGCTGGCGTTCGAGCTGCCGCTGGCGCTGGTGCTGCTCAATATGGCCCACATCCTGACCCACGCGCGGTTCCGCCGCTGGCGGCGGCTGATGCTGTTCGGCGCGTTCTTGTTCGCCGGGATCGCGAACCCGAGCCCGGACCCGATCAGCATGCTGCTGCTGGCCGTGCCGTGCGTGGTCCTGGTCGAGGTGGCCGAGGTCGTCATCTACTTCAACGACCGCCGCCGGGCCCGCATCCCCGACCCCTACGCCGGCCTGGCCGACGACGAGGCCGCACCACTCGAAATGGACGAGAACGATCCGAGGGCCGCCTCCGGCGACCGTAGCCCGCACTAGGCCGCGGCGTGGACCGGCTGGTCGCCGGTCCACGCCGTCAGCTGAGCTCCAGCGCTCGCGAGCCCGGGGTCATCTCGTCGAAGATCAGCTCCGTCTGGGTACTCAGCACTTCCGGCATGTCCTGCAGGCGGGTCAGCACCAGGTCCCGCAGCGAGGCCGCGTCGCGGGTGCGCACCAGCAGGACGATGTCATGCTCGCCGGAGACCAGCGCGGCGTGGCCGACCTCGGGGATCTCGAGCAGCCGCTCCCGCAGCCGCTTCCAGGCCTGCTGCTGCACCTTGAGGTAGACGTAGGCCGACAGCGCGTGCCCGTAGCGCTGCGGGTCGATGATCGCGGTGTAGCCGGTGATCACGCCGTCGCGCTCGAGCCGCGCCACCCGGGTGTAGACGTTGGCCCGGGAAATGTGCAGCGCGGCCGCCAGCGCCCGCATCGACATCCGGCTGTTGCCGCGCAGTTCGTCCACGATGCGGCGGTCGGTCTCGTCCAGCCCGGCCATTTGTCCGCCGGCCCCACCCCCAGGCGGGTACTGATCAGTCATATTGCCGATCCTAACCGTAGAGTGAATCCATTGTTCTCGCCTTTGTGCCCGAGCCTGGACTCTCGGTCGATCCGAGGGCGAGACTGAGGTCAATCGTTCGCTGAAGCCTCGTGCTGGGAGCCGAACCGTGACCGCTATCGCCGACCATCCCGCACCGTCGTCAGCCGGGCCGGCCTGGCACTGACCTCCTTCCGAGCGGGGACCCGTGGCAGCTGATCGACCCGGCGGGCCGCCCGACCGCGTACATCGCCCGCGACCCGGCCGGTGACGTCGGGCCGCTGCCGCCGGGCTCGACCCTGGCCGAGCTGTACCGGCGGATGGTGATCGGGCGCCGGTTCGACGCCCAGGCCACGGCGCTGACCAAGCAGGGCCGACTGGCCGTCTACCCGTCCTCGCACGGGCAGGACGCCTGCCAGGTCGGCGCCGCGCTGGCGCTGCGTGAACAGGACTGGCTGTTCCCGACGTACCGGGACTCGGTCGCGATCGTCACCCGGGGGGTCGATCCGGTCGAGGTGCTCAGCCTGCTGCGCGGGCAGTGGCACTGCGGGTACGACCCGGGCCAGCACCGGGTCGCGCCGCAGTGCACCCCGCTGGCCACCAACACGCTGCACGCGGTCGGGCTGGCCCACGCCGCCCGGCTGAAGGGCGAGGACACCGTGGCCCTGGTGCTGCTGGGCGACGGCGCGACCAGCGAGGGCGACACCCACGAGGCGCTGAACTTCGCCGCGGTCTGGAAGGCGCCGGTGGTCTTCCTGCTGCAGAACAACGGGTACGCGATCAGTGTGCCGCTGGCTAAGCAGACCGCGGCGCCGACGCTGGCCCACAAGGGCATCGGCTACGGCATCCCCGGCGAGCTGATCGACGGCAACGACGCCGCCGCCGTGTACACGACCGTGCGCGCGGCCATCGACCGGGCCGCCCGGGGCGACGGGCCGACGCTGATCGAGGCCCTGACCTACCGCATGGAAGCGCACACCAACGCCGATGACGCCACCCGCTACCGCGACCGGGACGAGGTCACGGCCTGGCTGGGCCGCGACCCTCTCACCCGTCTGGAGGCCTATCTCCGCGCCACCGGCGAGCTGGACGACGCGGGCGCCGGGCGGCTGCAGGCCGAGGCCGAGGCGTTCGCGGCCGCGCTGCGCGAGCGGATGAATGCCGACGCCCCGGTCGACCCGGCCGACCTGTTCGCCCACGTCTACGCCGAACCGACCGCCGCGCTGATCGAGCAGCGGGACAGCCTGTTCGGGGAATTGCGAGAAGCGGCGGAGGAGATGCCGTGACGACCACTCTGGACAGCGTCTCCTCGACTGCGGTCAGCATGGCCGGGGCGCTGAACACCGCCCTGGCCGACGCCCTGGCCGCGGACCGGCGGGTGGTGGTCTTCGGCGAGGACGTCGGTACGCTCGGCGGCGTCTTCCGCGTCACCGACGGGCTGGCGGAACGCTTCGGCGAGGACCGGGTCTTCGACACTCCGCTGGCCGAGGCCGGCATCGTCGGCACCGCCATCGGCATGGCCATGAACGGCCTGCGCCCCGTGGTCGAGATGCAGTTCGACGCCTTCGCCTATCCCGCCTTCGAGCAGGTCACCAGCCACCTGGCCAAGCTGCACAACCGCACCCGGGGCACGGTCAGCCTGCCGATCGTGGTGCGGATCCCCTACGGCGGCGGTATCGGCGGCGTCGAGCACCACTGTGACTCCTCCGAGGTGTACTACACCCACACGCCCGGGCTGCGGGTCGTCACCCCGGCCAGCCCGGCTGACGCCTACCGGTTGCTGCGGCAGTCGATCGACTGCCCGGACCCGGTGATCTTCCTCGAGCCCAAGCGCCGCTACTGGTCCAGGGAAGCGGCCGAACTCACCAGCGCCGGCCCGGCCATCGACCAGGCCACGGTCGTGCGACCCGGCACTGGCGTGACCCTGATCAGCTACGGCGGCACGGTGGCCACGGCCCTCGAGGCGGCGGCCGCGGCGGCCGAGGAGGGCTGGGACGCCGAGGTCATCGACCTGCGCAGCCTCTCCCCCGTCGACGACCAGACCCTGGTCCGCTCGGTCCGGCGTACCGGCCGCGCGGTCGTCATTCATGAGGCGGCCGGATTCTGCGGCTACGGCGCCGAGATCGCCGCCCGGCTGACCGAGCGCTGTTTCCACTACCTGCAGGCGCCCATCTTGCGCGTGACCGGTTTCGACATCCCCTACCCGCCGCCCATGCTCGAAGGCCACCACCTGCCGAGCACCGATCGCATCCTCGACGCGATCGCGCGCCTGCAGTGGGACGACGAACCCGACCAGCGGTGGCTGGGCCCGGACGGTGCCCGTGCCTGACTTCCTGCTGCCCGACCTGGGCGAAGGCCTGACCGAGGCCGAGGTCATTGCCTGGCACGTCGCGGTGGGCGACCAGGTGACGATCGACCAGCCCGTGGTCGAAGTCGAAACGGCCAAGGCCGCCGTTGAGGTGCCGGTGCCGTTCGCGGGCACGGTGGCGGCCCTGCACGCCGCCCCGGGCAGCATGGTGGCCGTGGGCGGGCCGCTGATCAGCGTCGATCCGGCCGGCCAGCCGCCCGCCGCGGGCGATTCGGCCGCCCCGGCCCCGGCGCCGGCCGAGGAGGCCAGCGGCAGCGTGCTCATCGGCTACGGGACCCCCGCCGCGACCGGGGCCCGGCGGCGCCGGGCGAACCGCGGCCAGCCGCACCGCAGCCCCGGGCCGGCCCGTGTCATCTCGCCCCTGGTCCGCAAGCTGGCCCGGGACGCCGGCCTCGACCTGGCCGCCGTCCGCGGCACGGGACCGTCGGGGATCATCCGCCGCTGCGACATCGAGCAGGCCGGACGAGCCAGTGCGGCCGGTACGCCCATTAAAACCGATACTGCTCCGGCCACTGCGGACAGCATCGCTGCGGCGACCACCGAGACCGGCGAGGCCGGCGAGATCCGCGTTCCGCTGCGCGGCGTGCGCCGGGCCGTGGCCGAGAAGCTCACCCGGTCCCGCCGCGAGATCCCCGAGGCCACCGTCTGGGTCGACGTCGACGCCACCGAGTTGCTGGCCACGCGGGCCGTGCTCAACACCCGCGCCCCCGACCGGCCGGTCAGCCTGGTCGCGCTGCTCGGGCGGTTCACCGTGCTGGCGTTGCGCCGCTACCCCGAGCTCAACGCCCACATCGACGGCGACGAGATCGTCATCCCCGGCCACGTCCACCTGGGGTTCGCGGCCCAGACCGACCGGGGCCTGGTCGTCCCGGTCGTCCGCGACGCCCACCGGCTGTCGACCCGGGACCTGTCCGCCGCCCTGACCAGCCGGACCGCGGCCGCGCGGGCGGGTGAGCTCCGCCCGGCCGAGCTCACCGGCGGCACCATCACGATCAACAACTACGGCGTCTTCGGCGTCGACGGCTCGGCCGCCATCATCAACTACCCCGAGGTCGCGATCATCGGCCTGGGCCGCATCATCGACCGGCCCTGGGCCGTTGACGGCGAACTGGCCGTACGCAAGATCAGCGAGCTCACGCTGTCGTTCGACCATCGCGTCTGCGACGGCGGCACGGCCGGCGGCTTCCTGCGCACGCTGGCCGACTACATCGAGCAACCCGTCAACGCGCTGGGTGACCTGTAGGGCCGCGGCACGCGCCGCCGCCAGGCCACGGTGCCGGCGCGCCGCAGGAGGTAAAGCTCTCCGCAGTTTGACATGATTAAAATGAATATAGTTATGTCAACAACCGTGTTCTGCGAAGGAGAGCTCGTGACCGCCAGCGCACCAGCCGCGTCAGCTGACGGGAGGTTCGGCCTGCCCGCGGCGCCCGGCGGCCTGCGCCTGACCCAGAGCCTGGTCAACACCGCGCTGGCGGCGCCGGGCCGGCACCCGCGCCCCGACCTGCTGGCCGGCCTGGAGTCGGCGCACCCGTGGCTGGGTCAGGCCCTGGCCGCGTGGTCGGCGGCCACCGGGAACCCGGCCCCGGTCATCGACCTGGACGAGCCGGACCTGCTTCCTCTTCGCGACCACCGGGAGCTGCTACGCGCGCGGCTGCGGGCCACACCCGGCGGCGGCCAGGCGGTCCTTCCGGCTGACATCGCGCCTGACCTCGGGGCCAGCCGGGACGTCACGGCCAAGGTCCTGCTCACCGTCGGCGCCGACGGTCGCGTCGGCTACGAGCCGCTGGAATCGGGCTGGCGGGCCGTCCGGGCGCTGACGTCGGCCGAAGCCCTGGTGGCCCAGGCGTCCGGCACCTGGTCACGGCTCAAGGCCTGCGCCTACCCGCCCTGTGGCCTGTGTTTCTACGACACCTCCCCGAACCGCTCGCGGGTCTGGCACGACACCGCGATGTGCGGGAACATCACCAACCTCCGCGCGTCCCGATCCCGACGACAGAGTTGACATAAGTATTTGACTAGTGGTTATGTCATGGGTGACCGGCACCCTGTACGCCTGCCCGGACAACTGACAGGAGACCGGTCCATGGCCGCGAATGCCCCGCTCGCCTACCGCGTGCTCGTGTCGGGCCTGCTGCCCGCCACCGGCCCGGCGCTGCCGGACGGTACCCGCCCGCGCTGGTCACCGCTCTCGCACACGCTGATCTACGGCCCCACCGAGGCGGCCGTGGTGGACCCGCCGATCACGGTCGCGCAGGCCACGGCGCTGGCCAACTGGATCGAGTCGTTCGGCCGGCGGCTCTCCTTCATCTACATCACCCACTGGCACGCCGATCACTGGCTCACCACGAGCGAACTCGCCCGCCGGTTCCCGGGCGTGACCGTCTACGCCAGCGAGGCCACCATCGGCCGGATGACCGCGAGCACGCCGGACGGCGTACCCGCAGGACTGTGGAACGGGCTGTTTCCCGGGCAGCTCCCGGATACGCCCATCCCGATCCTGGCCCAGCCGGTCCCTGCCACCGGCTTCACCGTCGACGGGCAGGAACTTCTGGCGGTTGAGGCGGGCCATAGCGACACCGACGACACCACCGTGCTGCACGCGCCGTCCATCGGCCTGGTCGCCGCGGGCGACGTGGTGTACAACAACGTGCACCAGTACCTGGCCGAAACGCCCGATGGCGGTATGGAGGGCTGGCACCGGGCCCTGGACGTCGTGGCGTCGCTCCGCCCCGCCGCCGTGGTGGCCGGGCACAAGGACCCCTCCCGCGACGACTCCCCGGCCAACCTCGACCAGACCCGCCGCTACCTCGACGAGGCCGCCGGGCTGCTCGCCGCCCAGCCGGCCCGCGGCGAGTTCTATGACCGGATGCTGCGCCAGTATCCCGGCCGGGTTAACCCCTACACGGTCTGGCTGTCGGCTGCCCGCCTGCTCAAGGACTGACGAAGTGACGGGTTACCGCTCGTTACTGCTCGCCCAGGGCCATCCACTTTTCCGGGGTGGCCAGGGGCGCAAAGCCCAGCTTGGCGTAGACGCCGTGGGCGTCGGCCGTGGCCAGCAGGATGCGGCGCAGGCCGTACTGGGCGAAGTGGTCGCGGGCGGCCGTGGCCAGGGCCGTGCCCAGGCCCAGGCCACGGAGGGCGGGGTCGACGTAGACGTCGCACAGCCAGCCGAACGTCGAGTAGTCGGTGACCACCCGGGCGTAACCCACCTGTTGGCCGGAGCCGGTGCGATACAGGCCGAAGTTCAGCGAGGCGGCGATGGCCCGGTCCTGCTTGTCGCGGGACCGGCCCATGGCCCAGTACGCGTCCTGCGACAGCCACCGGTGGATCAGCTCGGCGTCGAGACGGGCGGGATCGGTGGAGATCTCGTAGCCGTCGGGGGCCTCAAGGCACTCATCGCTCACGCCCGGATTCAAGCAGGCTCATCAGCCACTGGGCCACCAATTATTTTAATGAGGTGACCTCGGTCCGGCTCCCTAGCGCGGCCTCACCGTGATGCGGATCTTGGCCTCGCCCCCCAGGATCTGGCCCTGGGCGGCGGCGTCGGGCAGGGGCACCAGGGCCTGCAGCGAGCCCGCGCCGGCCGTGAACTCGAGGGCCTGGCCACCCTGTTCGGGTGGGAGTTCCTGGTTCAGCGGGTCCGGGTCGAGGATCGGCCCGGGGATCACCGACCCCCACGCGGCGTAGGCGGCCGGCTTGCCATCGCCGGTGGCGGGTATCGGGTCGACGTCGACGATCAGCCAGTCCTGCCAGAACGGGACCTGTTCCATGGAGTCGTTGAAATTGAACACCTTGTCCGAAACTGGCACCTTGAACAAGCGCAGCGTGAGCGTGTAGCGCATCCGGTCGCTGGACCCCGGGAGCTGGTCGTCCCGGTCGCGGGGATCGAGCAGGAAGGTCCCGGCCAACGGCACACCATCGGGATGGGCCAGCGGATCGGGCTGGCCCGCGGGGGCGGTGAGCATGATCGGGCACCAGTGCTCGGTCAGCTGCTCGCTCATGACGACCGACAGGCCCCGGATCGACAGCCTCATATCCAGCTGCCAGGAATAGAGCGGATCGGCCGGCAGCTGGGCGTTCGCCAGCGCGGCCGAAACGGCCCAGCGGCCGAACAGGAACCGGCGCAGGTTCTGATAGCCCTCTTCGGAGTTGACCTCGCCGTAGGCACCCGAATGCGACCGGTGCACATAGGCCCGGTGAGCGCCGCGTACATAGGCGTTGTCCATGTGCACCAGGCCGTCGGTCTGCGGTCCCATCGCCGTGCGCGACGCCCATCCGTAGTCGGACGGGTCCGTGCCGATCAGGCAGAAGATATCGTCCAGCGAAAATACCGCCGGATCCATTACCTGCGGATCCCAGTCCTGGTCACAGACGTCGCCGAAGTTCTTATCCGGGCTGAGGTATCCCTCCATCATCTCGGGCGCGAAAATCTTGGAACCCGCGGGCCCGAACGTCTCCTCGACCCACTGGGCGATACCGCCACCGGAACGGATGCCGCCGTGCGGCGTTCCGTAGGTGAAGAACCTGGACACCAGGTCGGTGGCGGGCTTGCGCCCGTCCTGCTGGCAGATCTTCTGGATCATGCAGCGCGCGATGAGCCCGCCCATCGAGTGGGCGACCAGGTTGACCTTGCCCGGCCCCTGGCCCGGGACGGTGGTCCGGCTGATGACCTGTTCGATCAGGTCGTACAGACCGCGCGCCGCTCCCTCGATGTCGAAGCCGTCGGCGGTGACCTTCTGGTGCAGCCGGGCCAGTAGCCGTTCCGCCAGGTTCTCGTGCGGCGGCGCGGCGAAGGTGGTCGCGGCCTGATCGTAGAACCGGTAAATCCAGATCGACGGGGCCGTAGTGAGGTCGACGGACGTGTCGTCCAGGACCCGCTGCTGGCTGCCGTGGACGTACACGTGATAGCCCTCGTCGCCGGTCAGCCGGATGAGCGGGCCCTCGAACTGATAAAAAGCAGGCGCGCCATCGCCCGCCACGCGAATGTGCGTTGATCCGCTGTTGAATCCGTAGAATGGATCCTCAACCTGGGCATTGATTCCCGAGGTCGGACCGCCATATCCGCGAATGTAAATTATTGGTAGTTTATCGGTCATGCCAGGCCCCTGTCCCCGATTGAGAAGGCAGTATTCGCCCGAAAGGCGATGCTGTCAAGAGCCGAATTAACCGACAAATAGCACAGAACCTGATAAAGATGCCGTCATGGTCGTTATTGGGAACGAAAAGACTTAACGATGCGGGCAGTCCGGCTGGCGGAGCGGGTGGTCCGCGTGGCGGGGCGGACGGTTCAGCTAGCGGAGCGGGGCGGGCGGGCCGAGCGCCTCGGTCAGCAGGGGCGGAATCGGCCGCTTGCCCGAGCCGTCGGTGCCGATGACGACGTAGACGGTGCGGGCGGTACAGGTCGGGGTGCCGTCGCGGCGGGTCTGGAAGTCCAGGGCGAAGCTGGTGGTACCGACGCGGGCGGTGGAGACGGCCACCCGGACCTGATCCTGCCAGTGCAGGCCGCTGTGCCAGTCGATGTCGGTGTGGACGAGCTGGACGTCGAAGCCGGTCTCGATCATCTTCTCGTAGGGCAGGCCGCGGGCGGCCACGAACGCGGCGAACGCCTCGTCGAAGTAGGTCAGGTACCAGGCGTTGAACACGACGGCCTGGGCGTCGACCTCCATGTACCGGACCTGGATGGGGAACTCGAAGACGTCCGCCGCGGTCATGGCTGCTTACCGGTGCTGGACGCCGGGGCGGGCAAAGGGCGCCGGCGTGGGCTCCGTCACCGGCGCATCCCCCAGGGCCTGGTCGATCGCGTCCAGGGTGGCCGGGGTGAGCTCGATGCCGGTGGCCTTGGCGTTGGCGTAGACCTGCTCCGGGCGGCTGGCGCCGGTGATGGCCGAGGCCACCTCGGGGCGGCGCAGCACCCAGGCCAGGGCGAGCTCGGCCAGGGACAGGCCTGCCTCCGCGGCGATGGGCCGCAGCCGGTCGACGGCGGCCAGCCGCGCGTCGCTCATGACCAGGTCCATCGAGCCGTTCATCGAGCTGCTGGCCGCGCGCGAGCCGGGCGGCGGCGCCTGGCCGGCCCGGTACTTGCCGGTGAGCAGGCCCTGGCCGAGCGGGGACCAGACGATCTGGGAGATGCCGTGGGCCGCGCTGAGCGGGAAGATCTCGGCCTCGGGCGCCTGCCAGAGCATGGAGTACTGCGGCTGGGAGGAGACGAACAGGTCCGGCCCGGCGATGTCGATCGCGGCCTGGATCTGCTCCGGCGTCCATTCGCTGAAGCCGAGGTACCGGGCCTTGCCGTCCGCCACCACCTGCTGCAGCGCCTCGATCGTCTCCTCGATCGGCACGTCGGGGTCAAAGCGGTGCGCCTGGTAGAGGTCGACGTAATCGGTGCGCAGCCGCGCCAGCGAGGCGTCGATCTGCCTTGTGATCTGCGGGGCGGACAGGCCACGGTCGGCCTGGTCGTCCGACATCTGGCCCCAGACCTTGGTGGCCAGCACGTACGACTCGCGCGGGCGGCCCGACAGGATCTCGCCCCAGGCCGTCTCGGCCGCTCCGCGGCCGTACACGTTGGCGGTGTCGAAGAAGTTCACGCCGGTGTCGAAGGCCGCGTCGGTGCAGGCGCGGACCTGGTCGAACTCCACCCCGCCCGCGAAGGTCAGCCAGGAACCGAGCGAAATTTCCGAGACTTCGAGATCGGACGAGCCGAGCTTGCGGTATTTCACGGGTCGAGCGTAACGCCCGGCGGGCGGCTAGCGGCGGGTCAGGGGGAAGGCGAACCAGAGCAGGCCGAACATGACCAGCACGAGCACGGCGATCACGGAGCCGGTGCCGTAACCGGCCACGAAGCCCGCGACCAGCAGCACCGACGCGGACACGGCCAGGCCCACCGTGATCAGGCCCAGGATCGCCAGGGTGTTGGCCGCCCGGACCAGCTTCTCCTTCTGGCCCTGGCGGAACACCACCCGGTGGTAGGCCACCGGTCCCAGCAGCAGCGCCGTGGCCACCGCGGCCAGGATCAGGCAGGCCAGGTACAGGTCGCGCTCTGCCCCGCTGAGCTGCTTGAACACCGTGGTGAACGGCAGCGAGAGCAGGAACCCGAACAGGACCTGCACGCCCAGGCCCGCCACCCGCAGTTCCTGCAGCAGCTCAGCCAGGTTGCGGTCGTCCCGCTCCGCCTGGCTCTCGTCCCTTGGGTCCTTGCCCCGCGGGTCCTTGTCCCCTGTTTCGTTCGCCATGGTCGCCGCCGCCTCAGCCGATGCTGACCAGGTCGATGACATCGTCGCCGGGCAGCATGCCGTCCGTGACCGCGGCGATCTGGGTGCTGACGAGTTCGACGGCACCACCGTAATTGGACAGGAACGCGGTGTCGGCCGCATCCCGGCCCGTGGCGATGCGGACCAGGCCGGCCCGGGGCGCGAGCAGGGTGGCGTCCACCACCCGCCAGTCCCCGTCGACCAGGGCCTCGGCCACCGCGTGGAAGTCCATCGGGTCCAGGCCGGGCGCGTACACGGCGGCCATCCGGGCCGGCACGTCCAGCGCCCGCAGCAGCGCGATGACCAGGTGAGCGTAGTCGCGGCACACGCCCTGCCGGCTCAGCAGCGTCTCCACCGCGCCGTCGGTCGGGCCGCTGCTGCCCGGCACGTAGCTGAGCCGGGTGCCGACCCAGGACGAGACCGCGGCCAGCAGGTCCTGGGCCTTGGTGACGCCGCCGAACTCGGCCCGGGCCACCGCGGACAGCCGGTCCGATTCGGCGTACCGGCTGGGCCGCAGGTAGCTGAGCCGGTCGGCCTCGGTCACCTCCGGCCGGGCGGCACGGCCCTCGACGGTGGCCTGGTAGGTGACGACCACCCGGCCGGGGCTGGCCCGCAGGACGTGGGCCCGGCTCGGACCAGGCAAGTTCAGCTCGGTCACGAACTGCGGCTCGCCGTTGTGGGTGACGGCCAGATCCTCACGCAGGCCAGCGCCGGGCATGCCGGCCACCGCCACCTGCAGGTCCAGTTCGGCGGGCCCGCGCACCTCGATGACCAGCTGGCTGCCGACGCGGCGGCGGAAGGTGTCGTCCACGGCGACCAGTATGGGGCCAGCCGGCGGCAATTACGGTGGCCGGGTGGCCGGCTGGTCCCCTCAACTGCCGGGAACCAGCCGGCCGAAGGCCCAGTTAAAAGGCCCAGTTAAAACGCCCGGTTAAAGGGCTGCGGCGCACTCGGAAACGGTCACCGGAGGGCCGCCCGCGGTCAGCGGGATCGTCTTGGTGACCGAGGTGTGGCGGCCGGCGATCACCGACCCGTTGGCATTAGTGCGGTCATAGGAAACGGTGACACTTACCGTTCCCGACAAGCCGAGGGGGTGCACGGTGGCCCCGATGTTGGCCAGCGAGTCAGTGCAACCGGGAGCCTGGCCCAGCGTGACCAGCGGCGGGCACCCGCCACCGGGAGCGCCCGCACAATGAACTTCCGCATTTAATTGCCTCTCGCTTAAAAGGTTAATAAAGAAAGAGGAGAATGCCTGTATTGATGCGCTGGTCACCCTCCGAAGATCGGCCAACGAACGTGCGAATTGTTTATTGCGCAATCCACTGAACGGCAAACACGGACGCGCCTTATGCGGTCGAAATTGATTTACTCGTTGTCGATTTCCGGAAATTTATTTAATAACGGACAACGGTGGCGGCCAGCCAGGTCATGGCCGGTCGTGGGCGGTCGTGGGCGGCTACAGTGACCGGGTGGCTGATGCGGAGACCGGGCGGGTGGACAGCTGGATCTGGTCGGTCCGGCTGGTCAAGACCCGGTCGGCCGCGGCCTCGGCCTGCCGGGCCGGGCACGTCCGGGTCAACGGCACCCGGGTCAAGCCGGCCCACACCGTGCGGCCCGGCGACGAGGTCCGGGTCCGCCAGGAGGACCGCGACCGCATCGTGGAGGTCGTGCGGATCATCAGCAAGCGGGTCAGTGCCCCGGTGGCGGCCGAGTGCTACGCCGACCACAGCCCGCCCCCGCCGCCGCGGGAAGAAGTGGTCGTGGTGGCCGGCCGCGAGCGCGGCGCGGGCCGCCCGACCAAGCGCGAACGCCGCACGATGGAGAAGTGGATCCACGGCCTGCACGATTAGGCTGCGGGCCGACGAGCGCCCGCCCCGGTGCGGCAGACTGAGCCGGTGACTGTGAACGCTGCGCTGGTGGAAGCGGCTGCCGAACGGCTCGCGGGGGTGGTGGCGACCACGCCGCTGGAGCGTAATGGGCGGCTGTCCGCGCTGCTGGACTGCGAGGTCTGGCTCAAGCGCGAGGATCTGCAGACCGTCCGCTCGTACAAGGCCCGCGGCGCCTACAACCTGATCGCCCAGCTGAGCGAGGCCGCCCGGGCGGCCGGGGTGGTGGCGGCCAGCGCGGGCAACCACGCCCAGGGCCTGGCCTACGCCTGTTCGGCGCTGAGCGTGCGGGGCCGGGTCCACCTGCCGCGCACCACGCCACGGCAGAAGCGGGACCGGATCGCCATGCTGGGCGGGGACATGGTGGAGATCGTGCTGGGCGGCGACACCTACGACGAGGCGTCCGCCGCCGCATCACAGGACGCCGCGGCGTCCGGGGCGACGCTGGTTCCGGCGTTCGACGACCCGCGGACCATCGCCGGGCAGGGCACGGTGGCCCGGGAAGTGGTGGCCCAACTGGGGCACGCCCCTGACGTGATGGTCATCCCGGTCGGCGGGGGCGGCCTGCTGGCCGGGTCGGTGGCCTGGCTGGGCGAGCGTCATCCCGGCGTCCAGGTCATCGGGGCTGAACCGGCCGGTGCCGCGTGCGTCGCCGCCGCGCTGGCGGCCGGCGGCCCGGTCACGCTGCCCGAAATGGACACGTTCGTGGACGGTGCCGCGGTCCGCCGGGCCGGCGACATCACCTACCCGCTGATCGCGGCGTCCGGGGCCCGCCTGGTCACGGTGGACGAGGGCCGGGTGTGCCGGGAGATGCTGGCCCTGTACCAGATCGACGGGATCATCGCCGAGCCCGCGGGCGCGCTGGCCACCGGGGCGCTGGACGACCTGGCCGCCGCGGCCGGGGGCACAGCGGTGTTCCCGCCCGGGGCGACCGTCGTGGCCGTGGTCTCCGGCGGCAACAACGACGTCAGCCGGTACGCCGAGGTGGTCGAGCGGGCACTGATCCACGAGGGCCGCAAGC
This sequence comes from uncultured Actinomycetes bacterium, assembly GCA_963833835.1. Lineage (GTDB taxonomy): Bacteria > Actinomycetota > Actinomycetes > Streptosporangiales > Streptosporangiaceae > Bog-532. The sequence goes on along the minus strand of CAWHZI010000012.1, from coordinate 78,316 downwards.
ACTACTTCCTGGTTGACTTCCCGCAGGAGCCGGGCGCGCTGCGACGATTCCTGGACGAGGTGCTGGGCCCGGACGACGACATCACGCTGTTCGAGTACATCAAGCGCAGCAACCGGGAGACCGGCCCGGCGCTGGTCGGCATCGAGCTGTCCCGGCCCGAGGACCTGCCCGCGCTGCTGGACCGGATGAAGGCGGCTCCGCCGTCCATCGAGAAGATCGACTCTTCGAGTCCGCTGTTCCGTTTCCTGCTCTGACGGGCCGGGCTGCGCTGGGCTCATGATGGAGCCGAGCTCAGCTCGCGATGGAGCCGGGCGGAGCTCAGCTCGCGATGGAGTAGGTGACCAGGGTCTGCTCGGGGTGGTCCGCGACCTGCAGGACGACGTGGGAGTAGTCAGCCGGGCCGAGGACCGGGTGGCGCAGCTTCTTGGTGCCGCTGCCGACGGCGCGCACGTCGTGCCGCGGCCACCAGGCCCGGACGTGTTCGCTCTCGCGCTGCAGGTCCTCGATCAGGGCGGTGAACGACGGGTCGCCCGGATGCCGGGCCGCGGCGAGCCGGAACCGGGCCAGCATGGCCTGGGCCTCCGGCTCCCAGTCGAGGTAGACCTCACGGGCCCGGTCGGTGGTGAACATCCAGCGCACCAGGTTGCGCTGGCCCGGTGGCAGGCCGGTCCAGTCGGTGAACAGCGCGCGGGCGGCAGGGTTGGCCGCGAGCACGTCCCAGCGCCGGCCCTTCACGATCGTCGGGTGCGGTTCCAGCCGCTGGACCAGGGCCACCACCTCGGGATCGATCGTTTCCACCGGTTCGGCCGCCGGAGCGACCGCGGCGCCCGGGTCGTCCCCGTGGGCCAGCACCCGCAGGTAGCGCCGTTCGGCCGCGGTCAGCCGGAGCGCGTCGGCCAGCGCGTCCAGCACCTGCTCGGAGGGCCGGACCGGGCGGCCCTGCTCCAGGAACGTGTAGTACGTCGGTGACACGCTGGCCAGCAGCGCGACCTCCTCGCGACGCAGTCCAGCCGTTCGCCGCCGGTTCCCGGCGGGCAGGCCGACGTCGGCCGGGCTGAGCCGGGACCGCCGGTCACGGAGCAGCTGGCCGAGCGCGCCGGGGTCTGCGCGGGAGCCTGCTTCGGGAGCCATGACAGGCAGCCTAGGCAAGTCAGTACCAGTATGCCAGTACCAGTAACAGCGTGCTGTGGTTACCCCGACCGGGCCGGGCCAGGCTGGGCCCATGACGACAACGAACGAACAGATCGACCTGCCCGTCCCGGACGGCACCGCCCTGCCCGGTTACCTGGCCCGGCCGACAGTGCCCCAGGCTGGCGCTCCGGCCCGCACCGCGGTGGTCGTGGCGCACGAGCTGTTCGGGGTGAACCCGGACATCCGCGGGGTGGCGGATCGGCTGGCCGGAGCGGGTTACCTGGCGCTGGCGCCGGAGTTCTACCACCGGGACGCGGCCCCCGGCCGCTGGCTGGAGCGGACCGACGCGGGCCGCGAGGAAGGGTTCGCCCTGCTGCACCGGCTGGGCCGGGAGCAGGCCCTGGCCGACACGGCGGCCTGCCTGACCTGGCTGGGCACGCAACCCGGCATCGAACGGACCGCGATCATCGGCTTCAGCGCGGGCGGTCACCTGGCCTACCTGGCCGCCAGCCGGCTGCCGGTGAGCCGCACTGCGGTGCTCTACGGCGGCTGGCTGCCCAGCACCGACATCCCGCTCAGCCAGCCCGACCCGACGCTGAGCCTGACCCGCGGCATCACCGGCCGCCTGCTCTACCTGGTGGGCGGGGACGACGCCCTGATCGACGCGGCCCAGCGCAAGGAGATCGGCTCCGCCCTGGACCAGGCCGGCGTCGAGCACGAATTGGTTGTCTATCCCGGCGTGCAGCACGCGTTCTTCTGGCCGGGTACCCCGGCCTATGACCCGGACGCCACCGAGGACGCCTGGGCCCGGATCCTGGACCTGCTGGCCAGCGACTGACTACCCACCGGGCGCGACCACGCGGAGCAGCAGGGCCACCCCGATGGCGATGACCGCGAACGCCAGCGCGGCCACGACCGGCCCGGTGACGGCCAGCGCCGCCGCGGCGACAGCGAACAGCACCAGCTCGGCGGTGAGCCGCAGCGGGTCACGGAGCCGGCGCCGGGCCCGGGGCGCCAGCCACAGCCCCCAGATGATCATGGCCAGCACCGGCGCGGCCACGGCCAGCACGATCCGGCCCGCCAGCGGCAGGCTCGCCCCCGCACCGGCCCAGGCCAGCACGGCCACCAGCGCCAGCTCGGTCAAGAAGCGAACGGTCAGCAGAACCGATTGACCAGGGCTGGCGCGGGCCAGCCCGGAATCAGTTCGATCATCGCGGGCGGTCACGAGGTCACCGTACTGGCCCGCAACGAGGCCGTAAAAGGAATTACCGCCCGCCTCGGCCGGGATGGTTCGGGCGCGGGGTGGGGTGCCCGAGTGATCCGGCGTGAGTGGGGCCGCGAGGTCGGCCGTGCTCGCGGCGGCCCAGTTTTCCGGCCCTGGGCGTCCCACTGGTCCCATGAGACCTACGGGGCCGTTGCGCCCCATGAGCCTCGGCGCGGCGGGTAGGCAATGCGACATTCTGCACACCCCCCTGTAGGCAATGTGGCATTGCCTACAGGGGTGCCAGCGCCCGGGCCCCGTCCGAGGTCTGGGCTCGGGGTGCGCCGATGGGCGGATGGGCGGGCGGGTTAGGAGAGGCCGAACTCGGCGCGGCGGTCGGCTGGGACCAGGTCGAGGTAGGCGGGGTGCTCGGCGATGTAGCGGCGGGCGAAGGGACAGTAGGGCAAGACCGCCACGCCCTGCTGGCGAGCTTCGTCCAGGACGGCGGCGACCAGGTGGCCGCCCAGGCCGTGGCCGCGGAACTGGGGGTCGGTCTCGGTGTGGATGAGAGCGATCTCGTGCGTGCCCCGCTGGTACTGGACGAACCCGCCCCGCACGCCATCCACGTCGATCTCGTAGCGTTCCCGGTCCGGATGGTCAGTTACCTGCTCAGCCATGCCGCCATGATTCCACGGCCGCGACGCCAGCGCTCAGACCGGTTCCCAGCGCCAGCCGTCGTTGTCCTCGCACTTGATGCTCTCGCCGTCGCCCGCCACGCCGGTGTCGCCGTGATCGGAGTCGCGGCAGAACTCGCCCGGCTCGTAGCAGTTCCCGGCGTTGGTCTTCGGGGTGCACGCCGCCGGGGCGGCCGCGGTGGGCGGGTCGACCGGGCGGGGTGGCGAGGCCGCGGTGGGCGGGTCGACCGGGCGCGGCGGCGCGGCCGGTGCGGTCCGGACCGGAGCGGTCCGCGTCTGCGTAGGTGGCGCGGCGACCCGGGCGGGGGCAGTGGCCGCGACGGCGACGGCGGTGCGCGCTGGGGCGGATGGCGGCGGCGCGTTGACGGTCGCGGCCGTGGAGGGGGCCGGGGCAGGCGGTGAACTAATGGGCGGCGAACTAATGGGCGGCGAACTGGGCGCCACCGTGGCAGTCGAGGCGGCGGAAGAATTAGCGCCGGGTGACGCGGTCCCGCATCCGGCCGTAACACCGATAAGAATCAATGCGAAAAGCGCGCCGACCACAATGTCGGCGCGCCTCAAAGATATGGGCACGCAATAGAGACGCGCGGTGCGGGCATTCGGATTACACGATTAGCAAAAAAAATTCCCCGCCGCCCGGATGGGCGGCGGGGAATCGCGTAAATCGGTCAGGTTAGCCGAAGATGTTCCACCAGTGCTTCTTCGGCGCGTGGTGGTGCTTCGGGGGCGCCGGGTGCTTAACCGGGTGCTTCGGCGGCGCAGGGTGCTTCACCGGCTTCGGGTCACACTTGACGGTGTGGCCCGACTTGGGGTGCTCCCACGAGTAAACGGCCGCCGTGTACTCCTTGTACTTGTTCGAGCCCTTGTTGTACCCGATCGGCTTAACGGGGTACTTCGGCTTCGGGGCCTGCGGGTGGCAGATGGGCGTCGGCTTCGGCTTGGGCTTGGGGTGCTGCACCGGCCTGGGGTGGTGCTTCGGCGGGGTCTTGCCACCACCGAAGCCGCCCTTGCCGCCGCTGCCACCCTTGCCCGAGTCGCCGCCCTGGCCCCCACCCTTGCCGCCACCGAAGCCGCCCTTGCCACCGCTACCACCCTTGTCCGGCGGGGGGGTCTTGGTGCCGCCACCCGGCGGAGGAGTCTTGGTGCCGCCACCCGGCGGAGGAGTCTTGGTGCCGCCACCCGGCGGAGGAGTTTGGGTACCGCCACCCGGCGGGGGGGTTTTGGTGCCGCCACCCGGCGGAGGAGTCTGGGTACCGCCACCCGGCGGAGGAGTCTTAAAACCGCCACCCGGGGTGATGATGGGGTTGGGAGTCACAGCAGTCGCGGCGCTGGCGGGCAGGGCGAAGCCCAGCATGCCCACCGTGAGGCCAGCGGTGGCAAGAATGGTCGAAGGTGCCTTCTTCATATCTCCCCTTTGATCATGGACATATCCCATAGGCGCAGCGGGCCAGGACGCCGGCGTATTCAGAGGCGAATTCTTGCCGGTCCCCCCTACAGGTACGGCACGAATAGTAATGGCACCATCCAGCATTTATGTGGCCGAAAAATTGTTTTAGAAAGCGAAGCAATGCGACGGATCAACCTGGGGATAACGTCATGACGTGCGGCAACTCGGCGCAGCTATGGACAACCCGTACAGAATGGACGTGATACAGGTCACATGGCGCTGGTTAAGTTAATGTCCGAATGGGTGACAAGGCGCACTTTCTGCGTTTCGTCATTTATTTCGGCATATGACGCCGGTTTGCGGGCCGAAGTTACGGGGCGATGAGGTGGACGGTGCTGCCCGCCCGGGTCTTGCGCACGTGGAGCTGGGCCGGGATGCGCTGGCGAAGTTCGGCGACGTGGCTGACGATGCCGACCATGCGGCCGCCTTCGCGCAGGGTGTCGAGTACGGTCATGACCTCTTCGAGGGTCTCCTCGTCCAGGGTGCCGAAGCCCTCGTCCACGAACAGCGCCTCGATCGTGACGCCGGCCGCCTCGGCCGTGACCACGTCGGCCAGGCCCAGGGCCAGGGCCAGGCTGGCCAGGAACGTCTCGCCGCCGGACAGGGTGCTGGTGTCGCGGTCCTGGCCGGTCCAGGCGTCCTGGGCCACCAGGCCCAGGCCGGACTTGCCCGCGCCCCGGCGCGAGTCGGTGTGGGCCAGGCGGTAGCGGCCTGCGGTCATCTTCTCCAGACGGTGGCTGGCGGCCTCGGCCACCTCTTCCAGGCGGGCGGCCAGGACGAACGCGGACAGCGTCATGCGCAGGGTGTTGGCGCCGAGGCCCGCGGCCAGGTCAGCCAGTTGGCGGGCCTCAGTGGCCCGGTCACGCAGCGGCTGCAGGGCCGCCACCTGCTGGGCGAACTCCGGGGCGAGCCGGGCCAGGCCGTCGGCCCGGGCGCTGGCGCCCTCGTGCCGCCGGACCGCAGCGTCGTGATCGGCGGCCGCCCCCACTACCAGCTGCTGGGCCGCGGCCACATCGGCCGGCGGCTCCAGCGGCACGTCCAGATCCGGGTCCGCGAGCTGGGCGTCGACGTTGGCGACGTCCGCTTCCTGCTCGCGCAGGGTCTCGGTCTGCCCGGTGCACCAGGCCGGCTCGCGGAACGCGGCCTGGGCCGCGGCCGTGTCGGGGAACCCGGCGCCGGTCGCGGCCTGTTCGGCTTCGGAGGCGGCCTGGCCGGCGGCCGCAGCCGCGAGCACGGTGGCCTCGGCGGCGCGGGCTGCAGCGGCCAGCGCGTCAGCCAGGGCGGTGGCGGCCTCGATCGCGCTGTCCAGGTCCGGGGCGCCGTTCAGCTGGCTGGCCAGGGACGCCCGGTGCGCGGCGGCCCGGGCCCGGGCCGCTTCGGCCTCGGTCCGGGCCGACTCGCGCTGCTCGGTCAGCGTGGCCAGGTCCCGCTCGGTCTGGCTGACGGCAGCCCGTAGCGCGGTCAGCTCCTCCTCCAGGCGGGCCAGCTGCCCGGCCCGCGCGGCCAGCTCGGTGGCCGCGTCCTCCCGGGCGCTGGCGGCTACGGTCAGGTCCGCGGCCAGCCCGCACAGACGGTCGACCGTACCGACGGCCGGCATCACGCTGATCCGACCCGGAACCGGGTCGAACAGGGTGGGCTGGGCCGGGGCGCCGACGGCGTCGCCGGGGGACGCGGTCATGGCCTCGACCAGAGCGGCGTCCTCGCGCAGCACCGGCTCCCCTACGTCGGCCGTGATGAGCCGGGCGGTCATCTCCCCCATCCGGGTGACCACGATGGCCAGCTCGCTGTCCAGCTTGGCCACCTCGTCCTTGGCCGCCTCGGCCTCGGCGTAGGCCTGCTCCACCTCGTGGTGCGTGACCCGGCGGCCCTGGAGCTCGGACGGGTCGGGGTGGTCGAGCGAGCCGCAGACCGGGCAGGGAGTGTCGTCGGTGAGCCGGCCGGCCAGCTCGCCGATCATGCCGTCGAACCGCTCCTCCCGCAGCTGCTGGGCCCGTTCGCGCTGGTCGGCGGCGTACTCGCGAGCGGTGGCCTTCTGCTCGCGCAGGTCACGGACGCCGGAGCAGTCGTCGGCCAGCTGGGCGGCGTCGGCTGCGGCCGCGCGCAGCCGTTCCGCCTCGGACCGGGTGACCGGGAGGCGAGTAGCAGCCTGCTGGGCGGCGGCGTGCTGGCCGGATCGCTGGTCAAGCTCGGCCCGCTGCCCGGCCAGGATCCGGCCGGCTTGGTCGAGGTCCCGGCCGCGGGTCGCGGCGCGCTGGTCGGCCTGCTCGGCCAGGGTGTCTTCGGCCGTGGCCTGCTGGGCCACGTCGCGCAGGGCTTGCAGCTGGCCGGTGTGCTGGCGTCGTTCGGCCTCCGCGGCCTGGTAATCCGCGGGGCGGGCCGTCGGGGCCAGACCGGCCGGAGCGGCCGAGAGGCGCGCCCGGTCCTCCACGGTGCGGCACGTGGCCAGGGCCGCCCGAGATCGACCCTCATTAATAAAAAATTGAGCAACGGTGGCGGCGCGGTCGGCGGCGGCGAGTTCTCGGCGCAGTGCGGACCGTTGGGGGCCGGCGGCGCGCAGTTCCTCGCGGCGGGCGATGAGGGCGGCGCGGCGGCGCTGGCGGCCGGCCTGTTCGCGTATGCGGTCCGCCTCCGCGCGGGCCGCGTCCAGGACGGACTGGGCCGCGCTGACCGCCTCGGCCGCGAGGCCGGCTTCGGCGCCGGCCGCGGCGGCGAGGTCGCAGGCCCAGGTGGCGGGCCGTTCGGCGGCGGCGGGCGGGCCGGCTGTGGCGGACGGTTCGGGAGTGGCGCTTGGGTCAGCCGTGGTGCGCGAGGTGCGCGGGTCGGTTGTGGCGAGCGGGTCGAGAGTGGCGAGCGGGTCGAGAGTGGCGGGCGGGTTGGGAGTGGTTGGCGGGTTGGGGGGGAGGTCGGCTACTTGCTCGATGCGGGCGGTCAGGACGCTCAGGTCCTGCTCGGCGTCCTTGATCCGGTCGCGGGTGGTCTTGCGCAGGTCAGCCAGCCAGTCCTCCACGCTGCGGAACCGGTCGGTGCGGAACAGCTTCTGCAGCAGCGCGCGGCGCTCCTCGGCGTCGGCGTGCAGGAAGCGCGCGAACTGGCCCTGGGGCAGCAGAACCACCTGGTAGAACTGCTCGGCTGACATGCCCATCGCGTCGGCGATCTCGCGGTCGGCCTCGTTGGCGCGGGTCGACACCGCGTGCCAGTGGCCGCCGGTTTCCTCCTCCAGCAGCACCCGGGCCGGCTCGGTGGTCACGCCGTTTCCGTGCCGCTTGGGCCGGGTCTGCGGCGGGTTGCGGGTGATGCGCAGGTGCCGCGGGCCGATGGTGGTCTCGAACACCACCTCGGTGCGCACGTCGGGGGACGCATGGTCGGAGCGGAGCCGCCGGGCCTTGCCCCGCTCCCCCGGCACCCGGCCGTAGAGGGCGAAGCCGATCGCGTCGAGCAGCGTCGTCTTGCCCGCGCCGGTCTCCCCGTGCAGCAGGAACAGGCCCGCGTCGGCCAGCGCGTCGAAGCTGACCTCGACGGGGCCGGCGAACGCGCCGAACGCCGTGACCTCCAGCCGGTGCGGCCGCATCAGGCGTCGCCGTCCGCGGCCTCGGCCCGGCGGGCGTCGTCGAACGCTGCCGCCAGGAGCTTGCGTTCCCCCTCGGTGACCGGGCTGTTGCGGACGTGCCCCACGAACTCGGCCGCGACGGCCAGGTCGTCGCGGCCCGCGACCCGGGACCGGTAGCTGGCCGCATCGGCGTCGCGGCCCTCCGGCTCGAAGGCCAGCACCAGGACGTGCGGGAAACGCCGGCGGAGCTGGTCCATCGCGCCTTCCGGGCGGCCGGTGTCGGTCAGCACCACGGACACGAAGTCGTCCTCGAACTCGGTGTAGGACGGCGAGGCGACCAGCTCGGCCAGCAGGCCACGGAGCACGGTCAGCCGGCGGAATGCGGGGGCGGGAAGCCGTTCGACCTGGACGTTTCCGTCCGGACCGAGGTCGACCAGCCACGAACCCTTGGCCTGGCGGGCTTCTGAGAACGAGTACGGCAGCGGCGAGCCGCTGTAGCGGAGCCGCTCGCCCAGGGTCTGCGGCCCGTGCAGGTGCCCCAGAGCGGTGTAACCGAAGCCGTCGAACAGCCCGGCCGGTACGCGGCCGACCCCGCCGACGGAGATGTCCCGTTCGGACTCGCTGGCCTCGCCGCCGGCCACCCAGGCGTGGGCCATGACCACGGACCGGGCCCCGCCGCGGGTGGCCAGGTCGGCGCGGATGCAGTCGGTGGCACGGGTCAGCACGCCCTGGTGCCCGCGGGGTGCCGCATCGTCGTCGGTAGTGCCGAAGCCGGGTAGGTCGGTGCGGACGGCGTCGGGCTCCAGGAAGGGGACGCCGTAGACGGCGACCGGGCCGTACTGGTCCTCCAGCAGCACGGGCTGGGCCAGCGCGCCGACCCGGGTGCGCAGGTAGACGCCGGCCGAGTCGACCAGCGCGCTGGCGAAGCCGAGACGGCGGGCCGAGTCGTGGTTGCCGCTGATGACGATGACGCGGGCGCCCGCATCCCGCAGCCGGAACAGGCCGTCCTCGCACAGCGCCACCGCGTCCACCGGCGGGATGGCCCGGTCGTAGACGTCGCCGGAGACGAGCACGGCGTCGATCTTCTCGGACCGGACCGTGTCGACCAGGTGATCGAGGAACGCGGCCTGGGCCTGACGCAGGTCGGCCCGGTGCAAGGTGCGGCCGAGGTGCCAGTCGGACGTGTGCAGCATCCGCATGCTTGCGGACCCTAGCGGCCAGGTCCGACAGCCGCAGCGCGACACACCCGATGCGCAGGGTGATTTGTCCGGTTCCTCCGCTGTTCATGCCCGGGCGCGCGGCGCCCGGCCAATAACCACGGGAATTTAGCGGGGGCCAAGATTATTGTTAGCTAGCGAAACCATGAGACTGGCAAACATTCTGCGACGCCTGGGCCGAGGTGGGCGCCCGGCTCAGGGGTCTGACGCAGAACAAACACGGGGGCCCAAGGCACAGCAGGACCGGTGGCTGATCCGGCTGACCGGCTACTGCTGGCGGTACCGCAGAAGCTTCATCTTCGCGCTCACTGGAGCCGTGCTGGCCACCGCGTTCACGGCGATCATCCCGCTGCTGCAGCGCAGCATCATCGACAACGTGATCGTGACCCATAAGTACTCGATCTGGCCGCTGGCCATTGCGTTGCTGGTGGTCGCGGTGGCGACGTTCGGCGCCACGTTCCTGCGCCGCTACTTCGGCGGGCGGCTGTCCCTGGACGTGCAGCACGACCTGCGCACCGAGATGCTCGGGGCGCTGTCCCGGCTGGACGGCGCGCGGCAGGACGAGATTCAGACCGGGCAGCTGATCAGCCGGTCGATCTCCGACATCAACATGATCCAGTCGCTGCTGTCGCTCCTGCCCATCGCGCTGGGCAGCGTGCTGCTGTTCGTGGTGTCGATCGTCATCATGCTGTTCCTGTCGCCGCTGCTGACCGTGGTGGCGCTGGCCGTGGCCCCGGCCCTGTGGTTCATCGCGCTGCGGTCGCGGGGCAAGCTGTTCCCGGCCAGCTGGACCGCGCAGCAGCAGGCCGGCGAGGTGGCCGCGATCGTAGACGAGACCGTCGGCGGCGTCCGGGTGGTCAAGGGCTTCGGGCAGGAAGAGCAAGAAGTCGAGCGGATGGAGGGCGCCAGCACGGCGCTGTACGCCGCGCGAGTCCGGCTGGCCCGGCTGATGGCCCGGTTCAACCCGGCGCTGGAGGCTGTGCCTACGCTCGGGCAGGTCGGGGTGCTGGCCCTGGGCGGCTGGCTGGCCATCGAAGGCAACATCACCCTGGGGACGTTCCTGGCCTTCTCCAGCTACCTGGCCCAGATGACCGGGCCGGTCCGGTTGCTGACCGCGCTGGTCACCATCGGGCAGGAGTCGCGGGCCGGCGTGATCCGGGTGCTGGAGGTCATCGACTCCCGCCCGGTCATCAGCGACAAGCCCGGCGCAGAGCCGTTGCCCGGGGACGTGGCCGGGATCGAGTTCGACGACGCGCGGTTCGGCTACGTGCCGTCCGAGCCGGTGCTGCGGGGCCTGTCGCTCCAGGTCGCACCGGGCGAGACGATGGCCGTGGTCGGCGCCTCGGGGTCGGGCAAGTCGACGCTGTCGCTGCTGCTGCCCCGGTTCTACGACGTCAGCGGGGGCGCGGTCCGGGTCGGCGGGTACGACGTCCGCGACGTGACCGAGAACTCCCTGCGGGCCGCGATCGGGCTGGTCCTGGAGGACAGCTTCCTGTTCTCCGACACCGTGCGGTCCAACATCGCCTACGGGCGCCCGGACGCCACCGACGAGCAGGTCCTCGCGGCCGCCCGCGCGGCCGAGGCCGACGAGTTCATCCGCGAGCTGCCGGACGGCTACGACACCGTGATCGGCGAGCAGGGCCTGACCCTGTCCGGTGGGCAGCGGCAGCGGGTGGCCCTGGCCCGCGCGCTGATCACCGACCCGCGGCTGCTGCTGCTGGACGACGCGACGTCGGCCATCGACCCGCGGCTGGAAGCGGAGATCCACGCCACCCTGCACCGGGTCATGCGCGGCCGGACCACGCTGCTGATCGCGCACCGGCGCTCCACCCTGAACCTGGCCGACCGCATCGCGGTGCTGGCCGACGGCCGGGTGGCCGACGTGGGCACGCACGAGGAGCTGACCGAGCGGTCGCCGCTGTACCGGATGCTGCTGTCCGGGCCGGGCGAAGACGTGGAAGGCATCGACGCCGGGGAGCTCGCTTACTACGAGGACACCCAGGCTGCTGAGATTGATGGGGCCGATGGGGCTTATGGGGTTTATGGGGCCGGTGGGGTTTCCGGGTCCACTGGGGTCACGGCTGAGCTGTGGGACAAGTCGAAGGCTCCGGCAGGGGTGACGCGGTCCGAGCGGCAGGCCGGCGGGCCCGGCGGCGGGTTCCAGGGCGCCATCGCCAGCGCGCCCCCCTCCCCCCAGCTGCTGGCCCAGGTCGCCGCGCTGCCGCCGGCCCGGGACGTGCCGCAGGTGGACCAGGCTTCGGCCCGGGCCGGGGACCGCCACTTCACGCTGCGCCGGCTGCTGCGGCCGCTGGCCATCGCCATGCTGGTCGGGCTGATCCTGGACGGCCTGGACGCGCTGGCCACGCTGGCGCTGCCCGCCCTGATCCGGAACGGCATCGACAACGGCGTGGAGGGCAAGGCGTTCGGGGCGGTGCTGATGGTCTCGCTGATCGGGCTGGCCATCGTCGGGGCGGACTGGATCGTCAACATCGCCGAGACGCTGGTCGTCGGGCGCAACGGGGAACGGCTGCTCTACACCCTGCGGGTGAAGATCTTCGCTCAGCTGCAGCGGCTCGGCCTGGACTTCTACGAGCGCGAGCTGGCCGGGCGGATCATGACCCGGATGACCACCGACGTGGACGCGCTGTCCTCGTTCTTCCAGACCGGCCTGGTCACCATGGTCAGCTCGCTGCTGACCTTCTTCGGCGTGCTGATCGCGATGCTGATCATCAACGTCCAGCTCGGGCTGGTCGTACTGGCCATCCTGCCGATCCTGATCGTGCTGACCGTGCTGTTCCGGCAGCGGGCGTCCCGGGCCTACCAGGACTCGCGGGAGAAGGTCAGCGTGGTCAACGCGGACTTCGCCGAGAACGTGGCCGGCCTGCGGGTGACCCAGGCCTACCGGCGGGAGGCCACCAACCAGGCCAAGTTCGCCGAGCGCAGCGGCGCCTACCGGGACGCGCGGATGCGGGCCCAGCGGCTGATCGCGCTGTACTTCCCGTTCGTGCAGACGCTGTCCACGGTGGCCGGGGCCATCGTGCTCATCGTGGCCACCGGCCAGGTGCGCAGCGGCGCGCTGACCGCGGGCGCGCTGATCGCCTACCTGCTCTACATCGACCTGGTGTTCTCGCCGATCCAGGAGCTGTCCCAGGTATTCGACGGTTACCAGCAGGCCGTGGTCGGGCTGCAACGGATCAAGGACCTGCTGCTGCTGCGGACGTCCACGCCCGAGGCGCCGGACCCGATCTTCGTGTCCCGGCTGGAGGGCCGGATCGAGCTGCGGGACGTGCGCTTCGGGTACGAGACCGCCAACCGGGACGCGGTCGAAGGAGTCTCGCTGGTGATCGAGCCGGGTGAGAACGTGGCCCTGGTCGGCCAGACCGGCGCGGGCAAGTCCACCCTGGTCAAGCTCATGGCCCGGTTCTACGACGTGACCGGCGGCGCGGTGCTGGTGGACGGGGTCGACGTCCGTTCGTACGACCTGGCCTCGTACCGGCACCGGCTGGGTGTGGTCCCGCAGGAGGCGTACCTGTTCGCCGGCACGGTCCGGGACGCCCTCGCTTACGGGCGGCCGTCGGCCACCGACGCCGAGATCGAGGCGGCGGCCCGCGCGGTCGGGGCGCACGAGATGATCGCCCGCCTGCCCGCGGGCTACTATCACGAGGTCACCGAGCGCGGCCGGAACCTGTCGGCCGGGCAGCGGCAGCTGCTGGCCCTGGCCCGGGCGCAGCTGGTGGACCCGGACATCCTGCTGCTGGACGAGGCGACGGCGGCGCTGGACCTGGCCTCAGAGGCCGCGGTCAACCGGGCCACCGAGCAGCTGACCGCGCGCCGGACCACGATCGTGGTGGCGCACCGGCTGACCACGGCCGCGTCCGCGGACCGCATCGTGGTCATGGACGGCGGCCGGATCGCGGAGATCGGCTCGCACGACGAGCTGGTCACTGCGGGCGGGGTCTACGCCGGCCTGTGGGAGGCGTTCATCGGCGACACCGAGCTGGTGGCCTGAGGGGTCGGTGCGGGCCGCGCGTGCGTGGTGATCCCGCTACCGTGTGCAGAAACTGTCACTATAACGACGGTTTTTGCGCACGGTATTGGGCTGGGGCCCTCAGAGCTTGATGGTGAGGCCGTCGTGGGCCAGCTCGAACGCCAACTCCGCGCGATGGGCGAGCATGTCGGCTGATGGATGGGTGAGGACGATGCGGTGGCAGGTCAGCTCGTCCCGAGCACCGCGCTGAGCTCACCGGGGTCGAGGCCGAGGGTTTTGAGGGCGCTGAGCGAGGTGGCGCCGCAGTCCAGCAGCAACGGCGGCCCCTCCGCGGGACGCAGGTGGATGCAGGCCTGGAACCGGCCGCCACTGCCAAAGGCGTCACCGGACCCGGCGAAGGTGACGGTCAGGGGTCCGGACGCGCTAATGGGGGGCGACGGCGGTGACGCGGGCGGCGGCCAGGTCGAGGAAGGCCGTGGCGCGCTGGAAGACGTCGCCGACGATGTTGTCCGCCAGCCAGGCCTGGTACTCCTGGTACCGGGTGTGTTCCCAGGACCGGACCTCTTCGGGGAGCTGGTCCAGGGCGGGCTCGGGGATCCGGTTCCAGCGCCAAGCGGCGGGCACCCCATAACCCTGGCCCCTGGTCCCCGCGGGCGGGCTGATGAAGTCGGTGCCGATCGTGTCGTTGCTGGTCTGGTTGCGGACGAACCGCAGGCCGGCCAGCGTCCCCTCGACCATCGCGCGGTGCGCCGGGTCATGGTCGGCCAGCACCAGGTCGTAGACGTCCATGTACTGCCGGATCAGCCGGGCGTCGATGATCGTGACCCACCAGACGGCCTCGGCCACGGCGGAGAAGGCCACCACCCCGTCCTCTTCGGGACGGCACAGCACCAGCCGCTCGGTGATGTCGCGCATGCCCGCGAGCGACCACTCCAGCGCGCGTTCCTCGGCGGCCGCGTCAGTCAGATGTTCCCGGTTCCAGCGGACCCGGCACTCCCCAGAGCAGAAACGCGCATGTTCACGGCGGGCTTCGAACACAACGCCGCACTGCGCACAACTCCGGACCGCCTTCATTCGCTTATGATACGGGGCGCCAGACCGACAGAACGTGACGCACGGATGAACAAGGTGTGCCAGGCGCGACACAGGGGGGCGGCGGACTGAGATGTACGGGCTGGCGTACCGGACGGTGCTGCGGCGGCTGCCGGCCGAGGGCACGCATCGGGCCGCGTTCGGGCTGATCCGGCTGGCCGGGGCGATCCCCGGGGGCCGGCGGCTGCTGCGGAGCTGGTTCGCGCCGCAGGATCCGGTGCTCCGGGTGCGAGCGCTCGGGCTGGACCTGCCCGGGCCGCTGGGGCTGGCCGCCGGGTTCGACAAGGACGCCCGGGGCGCCGACGCCCTGGGCGCGCTCGGCTTCGCGTTCGTCGAGGTCGGGACGGTGACGGCCCAGCCGCAGCCGGGAAACCCGCAGCCGCGGATGTTCCGGCTCCCGGCCGACCGGGCGCTGATCAACCGGATGGGGTTCAACAACGCCGGGGCCGCGGTGGCCGCGAACCGGCTCCGGCACCGGCCGGCTGGCGCGGGGCCGTTGGGGCGTGCGGAGTCCCGGGGGCAGGCGGAGTCCCGGGGGCAGGCCGGGCGCGGGGGAGGCGGTCGCGGTCGGGGTGAACATCGGCAAGACCAAGGTCGTGCCGCCGGAACGGGCGGTGGCGGACTACGTGGCCAGCGCGCGGCTGGTGGCATCGGTGGCCAGCTACGTAGTGGTCAACGTGAGCTCACCGAACACGCCGGGTCTGCGGGACCTGCAGGCGACCTCGACGCTGCGCCCGCTGCTGACCGCAGTCCGCGCCGCGCTGGACGAGGCGGACACGGGGCGGCGGGTGCCGTTGCTGGTGAAGATCGCGCCGGACCTGGCCGACGGAGACGTGGACGCGATCGCGGACCTGGCCCTGGAGCTGGGCCTGGACGGGATCATCGCCACCAACACCACGATCGGGCGGTCCGGGCTGGTCAGCAACCCGGCGCTGGTGGCCGCGGCCGGGGCCGGCGGGCTGTCCGGGGCGCCGCTGCGGGCGCGATCCCTGGAGGTGCTGGGCCGGCTGTACGCGCGGACCGGGGACCGGCTGGTGCTGATCGCGGCGGGCGGGATCGAGACCGCGGACGACGCCTGGGAGCGCATCGCGGCCGGGGCCACGCTGATCCAGGCCTACACCGGGTTCATCTACGGCGGCCCGTCCTGGCCGCGACACGTCCAGGACGGGCTGGCCCGCCGGGTCCGGGCGGCCGGGCTGACCTCGATCGAGCAGGTCCGGGGCATCTCGGCCCCCACCGCGGGCTGACGCGCCGGCGCACCCGTCGCTCAGGCCGCAGCGGTACCGCCAGTACCACCCCGACGACGGGCAATGTGGCATTGCCTGCCCTCTAGCGTCGCGATGCCACATTGCCCACCCGGTGAGCACGCCCCGGAGACCCCGCACGGCGCTGAGCTCACACCCGCACCGCCCCGCACCCATTGGCGGCAAAGGTAGCTTTCCCCACCTAAGAAGGGAGGAGGCTGAATGGGAAAAAAGATTACCTGTCCGCAAGCTGATAATCGAACAAGCGTCCAGCTCTGATTGGCTCTTCATCACAGTAGATCACGCAGCGACCAGGGACCACCCGGAGTGGCGCCAAAGACAAGTGTGGCCGCGTCCATCCCCACCCGCGCCAACTGTTAGAGATGCGGCCACTCCGCCACAGCTTGGTCTTGACAGGTGGGTTGTACAACGGACATTGAGGTAAGCGTGTATGGAGGGGATCAGATGGCACGGCACTCCACGTTAAAGACGATGAAGGCCATATCGGCGTTGCTGGCCTTGGTGATCGCCGGTCTGATTGTTGCCGGAGTAGCTAAGCTAAGACATGACTATTACTTGGGCGGAACACAGTTAATAGGATGGGCGTTTGTTCCGCTAGCTATCCTTCTAGGATTCGCCTGGCCTGCAAGGTGTAAGGTAGAGCGCCGTGGACCAGCAGGCAGCTACGCCCTGAACTACGAGCACGCGCCACAATCGAAACCTATGAGAGTGACAGTCGAGGATACGCGCCTTAGTGTCTGCGCCTCCTGGGCAGGCATGGTATCCGCAGTTATCGCTGTCATACAAGCTATTATCTATTTCGCCCATTAGGAGCTGGCTTGTTTGTAAGAGTACGGACCGCGGCGAAGGCGGGTATCCGTTCGTAATTCTCGGCGTGACGCTGGTCTGCATTGACCGGGTCGCCGCGAACCGGCCTTCTATTCCGGCAAGCATCGCTTGCCAGCCGGGCCCCCCTCCAGCGCCATGCGGAACAAGGAGGCGACACCGCGGCCGTGCACGGCGCCCTGCTCGCCGACGGCCTGGACCGGGGGGCGGTGCGGCTCAGCCGTGAAATTCGGTGACGCCGAGGGCGAGGTCCCAGTTCCCCACCCCGTGGCGGGCGAGGCCCATCACGACCAGGCCCGCTCCTTCCAGCCAGTGCGCCATTTTCAGGCCACCGACGTCCAGGGGGCGCAGCCCGAGGCTCTCGATGAACGCCTCCACGCCCGCCTTGGCCTGCGCATTGTCGCCAGCGATGAAGACGTCGAGCGGCCGGCCCTTCTCCAGGACATGACGGAAGATGGTGTTGAATGCCTTAAACACGCTGGCGCTGGCCGGGGCCGCCTTGGCGACTTCCTGCGCGATCGAGGTGTCCTCGCGGGTGGCCAGCCCGTCGGCCTCGGAATTGAAGGGGTTGCTGATGTCGATGATGGCCTTGTCTGCGAGGGCGTCTCCGTATTCGGCGACGATCGGAACGACACTGTCGTACAACACGGCCACAATGACGATGTCCCCGGCCGGGACGGCGCCCCACTCTCCCGCCGTGGCGCCGCCGCCGAGAGCCTTGGCCAGGTCAGCGGCCTTGGACTGATCGCGGCCCATGACCTCGACGGTGTTGCCGCCCGCTACCGCCAGCGTGCCGATGGTGCGGGCCATGTTCCCGGTGCCGATGATGCTGATGCTGCTCATGGGTGTTCCTGCTTTCTGAGCTGGATAGGACGCCATGCCCACCCCGCCGTTTAACGGTTTATCGTCGACGCCGTCGAATGACGTGATGGACGGCGCTAAATTCCTGATGTGCTCATTCTGGTTCTGAGCCCTGCTATCAAGTCCGATGTCGAACTCTTATGCCGAATTCGCTCCGGCCCCATCAGGTACCTATTAAGGATGCCATTGGCCTGAATGGGTGTCCAAGACCTCTTTCAGCCGTTGCGATACCTTGGAGGCATCGCCGGACCGGGAGGCTCCCATGGATCTGGACCTGCGCAAGTTGCGCTACTTCGTCGCCGTCGCCGACAGGCTGCACTTCGGCCGCGCCGCCGATGACCTGCACATCGCGCAGCCCGTGCTCAGCCGGCAGATCCGTGCGCTGGAACACGATGTCGGCGCCCCGCTGTTCACAAGAGACAGCCACGGCGTGGCGCTGACCGACGCGGGCAGGCAACTGCTGACCGACGCTGGCCCGCTGCTGGCCTCCGCGGACGCGGTCCGCCGCCGGGTGACCGTGGCCGCCGGTGGCAGCCAGCGGCTGATGGTCGGCTTCCGCGCAGGCATCACGGTCACCCCGGCGGTACGGCTGTTCAACGCCCGGCACCCGGACGTGATCGTTGACATGCAGCGGATCGAATGGGACGACCAGGCCCCGATGCTGCTCGACGGCCGCATCGACGTCGGCTATGTGCGGCTGCCCATCGACGAGGCCGGCCTGCGCGTCATCCCGCTGTACACCGAGCCGCAGGTGGCGGTGCTGCCCGCCGGCCACCGGTTGGCCGGCAAGGACCAGGTCACCGAGGCCGACCTCGCCGGCGAGCCGCTGGTCTGGCATGTTGACACGAGCACGCAGCCCACCAGGCGCCCGCACCCTAACGCCGGGTACCTGGTGCGTGGGGTGGACGAGACGCTCGAGCATGTCGCGGCCGGCCGGGGCATCTCGTTCCTGGCCCGTTCGGCGACCGTGTTCTACTCACATCCGGAAGTCAGCTATGTGCCCGTCCCGGATCTGGCGCCCGACCAGGTGTGTCTCGCGGTGGCGGCATCGCGCACCTCGCCGTTGGTCGACGACTTCTTCACCGCGGCTCAGGCGACGGCCGAGATCACGGCAGAATGTGGGAACTATGAAATGTGGCAGCTTGGAAGCGGTGCCGTTTCAAAGCACGGTTGAGCAGTTCGACTGACAACAGCAGCGCCAAAAGAGGGCACGCGGCCACAGCAATGGCGAAGGCATTGAGCCCGGGGCGGAGGCGATATCGGCGCACAGTGAGAATCGACGTGGCGGACCGGGCCGGCGGTGAGCAGGCCGCCGGCCGCGCCCACGATCTCGGCCGTGGCGGGCTGCAGCGCGGCACAGGCGGCGCGGGCGGTGTCGGCGTCGCCCAGGACGACGGCGGCGCGGGCGACCAGGCACCACAGGGCCTCGGTCAGCAGGCCGGGCGGGGGCGCCGGGGCCGATCACCGAGCTGATCCGGCAGCTGCTCAAGCGGTGACTGTCGTGGCCGATGTGGTCGGTGGAGCTGGTGCTACCGGCGAGGTCGGTGCGGTTGGCGAGGTCGGTGTGGCGGCGGCCGGTGGGGGTGGTGCGGGCAGGGTGGCGCGCAGGAGGGCGGCGGCCGACGGCCAGGTCAGGCCGGCCAGCAGGGCGGGCACGTCCGGGCCGCAGGCGGCAAGCTTGCGGTCCAGGTCGGCGGCAGACGGCGGCCGATCGGGTGAGCCGGGCGGCAGCGCGAGCTCGGTCCGCAGCTCGCGGCCGTTAGCCAGCCGCACCGAGATGGCCACGGTGCCGTCGAGCAGCCCGGCGCGACCGGGGTCGCCGGGCCCGTAGTCGGTTTCCACCGTGGTCATCAGGGCCTGGGCCAACTCGCGGTTGACCGCCTCGTCGGAGAAGCTGCCGAAGCCGGGATAGTCGTCCAGGATCGCGGTGGCGATGGCGTACGGCATGCTGAACTTGCCTTCCAGCCCGGTGCGGGGCCGGTCGTGGATCAGCGGCTGCACCGTGGCCTGGGGCGTGGCCACCAGGACCCGCTCGATGTCACCGTCCAAGCTGTCTTGGTTCAGGCGGGCACGCAGGTCGCGGACGGCCGCAATCGGGCGCTGCATGGCGTAGCAGCAGGGGTAAAGCTTGATGGCCAGCCCGCCGGGCACGGCCGGTGCGTCGTCCACGCTTCCGGGCGTGCCCCCGACCAGCCTGAACCACTCGTCCAGGGCTCGCGGGTCGGCGCCGGCGCCGGCCCGGGCCAGCGCGGCGGCCCGCACCCCGGCCTGGGTCGCGAAGCCGACCTGGAGTGACTTGGCCTGGGTCCCGAACGCGGCCTGCACCCCGCCCGCGGCGGGCACAGCCAGGGCCATGGCCACGGCCAGCTGATCCGGCGACAGGCCCCAGACCGTCCCGGCCGCGACGGCCGCGGCCGGGGCGCCCGCGGTGCAGGTGGCGTGCCAGCCCGCCGAGTAGTGCGGCCAGCCCAGTCGCGTGCCGAGCCGGGCCATCACGCCCGCGCCGGCCAGGTAGGCCCGGACGGCACGGCCGGAGTCTTCCGGCCCGGCGGCCAGGACCGCGGGCACGATCACCGCGCTGATGTGGGTGGTCGACGGGACGTGCAGGTCGTCGAAGTCCAGCACGTGACCCAGCACCGACCAGCGAGCGGCGTCCGGCAGCGTGTCGGCGATCGGCCGGATCGGGTGCTCGCGCGCGGCCAGCGTGACCGCGAGCGTATCCAGCAGGCTGCGCTGGGCCAGCGCGCGGTCATCCGGGTCAGGGGTGTAGCGGACGGCCCAGTCCACGAGTTCACCGGCCAGGTTCACGGTCGCCTCCTCAGGCGGGCAGGTCGGCCGCTCAGGTCGGCCGCACGGCCGTCAGGCGGACAGCACGGCCGGGACCTCGGCGGTGGCCGCGGAGTCACCGCCGCCGGTGGCGGCGGCCAGCTGGCCGAGGCTGACGCCTACCGCGTCGGCCAGCGCGACCACGGTGAAGAAGGCCGGGGTGGGGATGCGGCCCGTCTCGATCTTGCGCAGCGTCTCCACGGGCACGCCGGCCAGCGCGGCCACTTCGACCATGCTGCGCATCCCGCGGGCCTGGCGCAGCGCGGCCCCGAGGCGCTGACCTCGGGCTCGCTCCTGGGGGGTAAGCATCGGCCGGACCATGGTGTCATAATAATACCGGGATAGAAATACCGGTTGGAGGATGCCTGTGATCGAACTGAAGACCCCGGCCGAGATCGAGGCCATGCACGCGGCGGGCGTGGTGGTGGCGGACATCCTGGCCACGGTGCGGGCCGAGGCCAAGGTGGGAGTATCGCTGGCGGCCCTGGACCAGACGGCCCGGCAGGTGCTGGCGGACGCGGGCGCGTCGTCGCCGTTCCTCAACTATCAGCCGAGCTTCGCGCAGCGGCCGTTCCCCGCGGTCATCTGTACCTCGGTCAACGACGCGGTGCTGCACGGCATCCCGGACGGGTACCAGTTGCGGGACGGCGACCTGCTCAGCATCGACTGCGGCGCGGTGCTGGACGGCTGGGCCGGGGACGCCGCGATCTCGCTGACCGTGGGCGAGCCCCGCCGGGCCGACGAGAAGCTGATCGCCACGGCCGAGGCCGCCCTGACCGCGGGGATCGCGGCGGCGCAGCCGGGGGCCAAGATCGGGGACATCTCGGCCGCCATCGGAAAGGTGGGGCGGGCCGGAGGGTACGGCATCAACACCGACTTCGGCGGCCACGGCGTCGGGCACAGCATGCACGAGTCACCGTCCGTGCCGAACGAGGGGCGAGCGGGGCGCGGGGTGCGCCTGACGCCCGGCCTGGTCATCGCGATCGAGCCCTGGTTCCTGGCCGGCGGCCATGACGAGTACCGCGTCGACCGGGACGGCTGGACGCTGCGCAGCGGCGACGGCTCGCGCGGCGTGCACGTCGAGCACACCGTGGCCATCACCCCCGACGGCCCCCGCATCCTGACCAGCCGGAAGAACGGTTAACCGCCCAGCCCGGCGAACGTGGCGATCCGGTCCCAGAGCAGGCCCGGGGCTTCCTCGTGCGGGAAGTGGCCGCAGCCGGGGACGGTGGCGTACTCCAGGTTTGTGACCCCGGCCCGGCGCAGGCCCTCGGCGTAGCCGGTGATGTCCCCGCCGCGCTCCTTCTCCCCGCGCAGGTAGAGCACGGGGGTGCTGACCGGGGGCCCGGCGGCCAGCTGCCGGTTCTCCTCCGCGTCCCGGGCGAACGCCCGGTACCAGGCGAAGGAGGTGGCCAGCGCGCCGTCGGAGGCGTAGGCGGCGGCGTAGTCCCGGCGGGCGGCGTCGCTGATGGCCTCCGGCCGGGCCGCCAGCACCTCGTAGAAGTAGCGGAAGTACTCGCCCTGCCGGCCCTGGACCAGGTGCTCGGGCAGGTCCGGCACGGTGTGGAAGGCGAAGTGCCACAGGAACGGCTGCCGCAGGAACTCCGCCCACGGATCCACCCCGGGCAGCACGATGTCCATGATCGCGACGCGTTCGACGTCGTGGTAGCGCCGCAGGTAGCTGTAGGCGACCATGCCGCCGATGTCGTGGCCGATGAGGGTCAGCCGGCGCAGGCCCAGCGCCACGGCCACCTCGTGCACGATGCGGGCCAGGTCACCGGTGGTGCCGTCGGATGGCCCGGTGGACTCCCCCACCCCGGGCAGGTCGATGGCCAGGGCCCGGCCCCGTTTCCCGGCCAGCCCCAGCACGGAGTCCCAGGCCCGCCAGGACTGCGGCCAGCCGTGCAGGAACAGGAACGGCGGCCCGTCCGGGTCGCCGGTCTCGGCCACGTGTACCCGGTGCTCCCCCACGGTCACGTGGTGGTGCCGGACCGCGGTCACGCGAGTGCCCGGGGCAGGAAGCCGCGGATGAGGGCGGCGATCTCGGGGGCGTGGTCCTCCAGGGCGAAGTGGCCGGTGGGCAGGGCGTGGTACTCGGCCGCGGGCAGGTCGTCCAGGACGCGGCGGACCACAGGCTCGGGGAAGATCTCGTCGTTGGCGCCGGTCGCCACCAGGACCGGCGGCTGCTGCTTGGCCAGGAACTGCTGCATGCCGGTGAACACCGGGGCGTTGTTCTTGATGTCGTGCAGCAGGTCGAGCATGATCTCGTCGACGCCGGGGCGGGCGATGAGGGCGGCGTCGAGCGCCCAGTTGTCCGGGTCGATCCGCGTGGGGTCGGCCACGCCGTGCAGGTACTGGGCCCGGATGGCTTCCAGCGAGAGATAAGGCCGGACGGCCTCGCGGCGGGCCGGGGTGTCCTCACGCCAGTAGGCGCCGAGCGTGGCCCACCAGCCTTCGGGCGCCTCGGGGTAGAGCGGTGCGTTCTGCAGGATCAGCGCGGTCAGCCGGCCGGGGTCATCCAGCACGAGGCGGTACCCGACCGGCGCGCCGAAGTCCATGGCGTAGAGCGCGAAACGTTCGACGCCGAGCCGGCGCAGCAGCCCGCTGGTGAAAGCGGCCAGGCCGTCGAACGTGTAGGAGAAGGCGTCCCGGCTGGGCACCCCGCTGTGGCCGAACGCCGGGTAGTCCGGCGCGATCACGTGGTACTGGCCGGCCAGCAGCGGGATCAGGTCGCGGTACATGCGCGACGAGGAAGGGAACCCGTGCAGCAGCAGGACGACCGGCGCGTCACGAGGACCGTCCTCCCGGTAGAAGACGTCGGTGCCGTCGATCGTGAGGGTGTGATAGTGAGTCGCCATGACAGTAGCGTATGGCTTTTACCTATTACAGACAAGCAGTGTCGGCGAGAATCGGAGTAAGAGGTAAAAGTATTTTGTTTATGGCCCAGGGACGATAGCCTGGGCCGATGAGCACGAACTACGCCAGCCAGCGCTACGGGACCTCGATCACCCCGGACGGGCTGCGCCTGACCCAGGAGCTGGCCAACACCATCGGGGTGGCCAAGTCCGCGCACGGGCAGGACCTGCTGGGCGATACCGCGTCGGCGCAGGCGTGGCTGGACACCCAGCTCGCGGCCTGGGCGGAACGGCAGGGCACCGCGGCCCCGCGGATCGAGCTGACCACCCGGTCGTTGCGGCAGCTGCAGCAGCTGCGGGACCGGGTCCGGGCGCTGCTGCACGGCGGCACCGACACCGACGCCGACGCCGTGGCCACGACGGTGGACCTGGCGGTCACGGCGGACGGCAGCGCGCTGACCCCGCGGGGCGACGGTCTGGCCTGGCTGACCGGCGCGGTCGCCATCGAGCTGCATCTGGCCGGGCTGGCCGGGCAGCGGCACCGGCTCAAGGTGTGCCGCAACGAGCGCTGCGGCGTGACCTTTCACGACCAGTCCAAGAACAACAGCCGAGCCTGGCACGACGTCAGCACCTGCGGCAACAAGGCCAACGTGCGGGCCTACCGGGAGCGGCAGCGGGAAGCGGCCGCCCGGAGCTAACCGGCAAGGCTACTCGGCGCGGAGTACCTGGCCCGCCCGCATACGGATGGCGCGCCACTGGGGCCAGACGGCGACCACGTTGACCACGAGTACGGCGGCGGGAGCGATCAGGACGAGGGCCCAGACGGCCAGCGGCGGGTGGTAGGCCAGCGGGGCGATGCCGGCCACGTCGCGCCAGAGGAACCGGCCCAGGGCCAGGCCGAGCGGGATGCCGAACAGCAGGCCGGCCAGGGCCAGCACGGTGGCCTGGGTGGCTATGGCCAGCCGGGTTTGCCGCCGGGTCAGGCCGAGGGCCTGCAGCACGGCCAGGTCACGCCGGCGCCGGATGACGGCGGCGGTGACCGCGTAACCGATGGCGGCCACGGCCAGCACGGCCAGGAAGGCGGCCAGGGCCACCGGCAGGGCCTCCAGGTCCCGGATCACCTTCAGCTCATCGACGGGTGGTTCCGGGCTCACCTGCATCTGCGGCTCTCCGGCTCGGGCGGCCGCCTTGCTCAGCCGTTGGGCCACGGTGGTGAGGTTGGCGCCGGGGCGCACGGCCACCGTGGCCGCGTGGTATTTGAAGGCGTAGTGGGCGCCCGCGAACAGCCGGCTGTAGCCGGCCGGGGTCAGCCAGCCGCCGTCGGAGTAGTCGTTGTGGGGCCCGGCGGGGACGAACCCGATGCCGCTGACCCGCTCGGTGACCGCGGCGCCGCCGCCCGACAGCTTGATCACCGAGCCGGTTTTCGCGTGCAGCTGCTGGGCGCTGATCGGGGCCAGGACGATCTCGTCGCGGGCGGCGGGCATCCGCCCGCTGACCATGACGGTCGGTACCGCCTTGCCGGCCACCGGCGCGTAGGTGTAGCTCTCTACGGAGACCTGACCGGACTGGGCGCCGCCGATCCGGGCGTCGTCCACCCCGGTCACGTCCGGATCGGCCGCGATCGCCCGTAGCGCCTGGGCGCTGTGGCCGCCGTCCTGGCCGTTGAAGCCGAAGAACGCCCCGAGCTGCCAGGTCTGCCCGTACCGTTCCGGGTGGGTGGCGGCGTCGGTCACCCCGGCTGAGAACGTGAACGCGGCCAGCACGCCGAGCACGCCGACGACCGCGCCGATCAGGGCCGGGCGGACCGGGACGGACGACCGGCCCCGCCCGGGTTCCAGCGCGAACTGGGAGCCGATGACCACGGCCACCGGCAGGCCCGCGCCCGAGGCAGCCGCCGCGGCCACGGACCGCCGGGTGGCCTTGTCGGCCCGGCGGGCGGTGAGCGCCCGGGCGGCCAGGGCGGCCGCTGTGCCCAGCACCAGCAACGGAACCAGCACCCAGCCGAGGCCCAGCACCAGCCAGTCCGCGCTGATCCCGGGGTGCGGCTCGATCAGGGAGGCAGCACCGATCGGCATCCACTGCGAGGCCACGATGGCCGCGGCCACGCCGACGGTGGCCCCAGCCAGCGCGGCCAGGGCCGGGGCGGCGGCCGCGGCGGCGGCCCCCTGCCGCCGGGTCAGCCCGACCGACTGCAGGATCTGCAGTTCAGCCGATGT
Organism: uncultured Actinomycetes bacterium; assembly: GCA_963833835.1. Classification (GTDB taxonomy): domain Bacteria; phylum Actinomycetota; class Actinomycetes; order Streptosporangiales; family Streptosporangiaceae; genus Bog-532. The sequence continues at coordinate 53,150 of CAWHZI010000012.1, read as the reverse complement.
CGCGGACACGTAGCGGGCGATGGCCTGGCCGACCAGGAACAGCGCGGTGATCAGGGCGGCCAGCGCGAAGGCCAGCAGGCAGGCGGCTTCGTAGCTGGCCAGGCGGCGGAACGGGTCACCGAAGTTGACCGAGTTGTTCCACACGTCGATGTCGTCGCGGCCGGTGACCCGGGCCAGCCCGGCCCGGAATGCCGGGATGGCGGCGGCGCCGCCCCGCAGCCGGACCAGCGCGTTGATGTAGACGCTGTGCTGGGTGCCCAGGATGTTGGCCTGGTACTTGGCCCACAGCGCGGGCGAGGCCAGCAGACCGCCGGGAACACCCGGGCCGTCGGTGATCCAGGGCGACCGGACCACCCCGACGATGCGCACCGGCACCCGGGGCCCGGCCGGCGCCGTGCCGTCCGAGCCGTCGTAGCCCGCATCGGCCTGTTTCACGCTGGCCAGGTCGAGGGTCAGGCGATCTCCCGGGTGCTTGTGGAAGGCGCCGGCGAAACCGGGGGTGACCACGACCTCGTCCGCGTGCCCGGGGTTGTAGCAGGCCGGCCAGGACCACGGGACGCTCGATGGTCCGGGTCATCGAGGAGTCCAGGAACGGGAACTGGGTTTCGGCGCCGGGTGCGTTTTCGACCGTGCCGCCGAACGACACCGCGAACCGGCTCAGCGCGGCCACCTGGGGCAGGGCCCGGACCTTGTTCCAGTCGAAGCCGGGCTGGTTGGGCAGCACGGTCACCGTGGCGGGCAGCGTCGGCGCGTACAGCCGGTTCACCGCGGTGTCTCCCCGCCGCGCCCCTGCGGTGGCGGTGAGTACGGTCGCGGTGGCCAGCGCGATCAGCAGGGCCAGCAGCGCGAGCGAGCGCCAGCGCCGCGGCAGCTCGAGCCGCAGCCAGGTCGTGGTCATCCGCATGGTCGGTCCCCCCCACCAGTTCCCCAGGCCCTCCGGTGTCCCGTCAGCTTGTCCCATCTGCGGCCGGTTTGACCAGGGTGGTAACTCGCAGCGGCCGGTGTGCCTAGCACCACCGGGCCCGGGGGTGGTTCACTCGGCCCGCAGCGCCTGGTCCGGGCGGGCGTACGCGCCCCGGCCGCCGATGCGCAGGGCGATGACGGTGGCCGCGGCGAGCACGGCCGCGGCGATGAGCAGCAGCAGAGTCACCGGGATGACCGGGCTGGCCGGGACGCCGGCGCCGGCCGCGAACCGGCCCCACCCATAGCGTCCGGCCGCGATTCCCAGCGGCAGGCCGATCAGCAGGACCAGCCCGCTGAGGGCGGTCAGCTGCCAGCAGCGGATGGCCCGCAGCTGCCGGCGTCGCAAGCCGAGCGCGGCCAGGACGGCGAAGTCGTGGCGGGACTGGCGGGCCGACACCGCCGCGAACTGGGCCAGCACGGCCAGTCCGAGCACGGCCAGCAGGCCGGCCAGGATCTGCGGGGTCCGGTCAATGCTGACGTAGTTGGTCACGCCGTTCGGGCGCTGGTCCGTGACCAGGCACGTCGACTGCTGGATGCCGGCGCAGAACGAGGCCACGGCCCGTTCGAAGTCGCGCTGGGCCGCGGCCAGGCCGGGTCCGGGGGTGAACCGGACGAGCACGATGTTGTAGCCGTGGCCCGCGAAGGCCGTAGCCTGACGGGCCAGCAGCGACGAAGTGACCAGGGCGCCCTGGCCGAGATCGGTGGGCGTCAGGCCGCCCTCGCCGAAGTAGGGGAACACGGCCTGCCCGGTGATCCGCTCGATCCGCGGGCGCTGGTAACCACCCACGGTGACCGTCACCGCCTGCCCGACCCGCAGCCCGGCCTGCCGGAGCACCGAGGTGCCCAGCACGATCTCCGCGCCGGAGCGGGGCGCGTGCCCGGCGAGCAGCGGCGGGGACACCAGCGGGCCATGGCCGGGGGTGAGGCCGATGGCCGGGACTTCGGTGCGGCCGACCTGGACTGTGCCGTGGTCGCCGAAGGTCCAGGCGGCGATCCCTGGCACGTGCGCCGTGAGGGCCCGGAACTGCGCCGGCGTGATCGTGCTGAACTGCAGGTCCAGGGCGGCGTCCCAGTCCTGGCCGTACAGGCGGGGCGTGCTGACCAAGTGGATCAGGCTGGCGCCGAACGTAGCCGCGGCCGTGACGGCCACGACGGCCAGGGCGGCGCCGGCCACGGCGCCGCGGGCGGACCCGGCAGCCCGCCCGGACACCAGCCGCATCCCGGTCACCACGGTCACCGGCGCCCCGGCGCGGGCCAGCCAGCTCGCCAGCGGGGCGCTAGCCGCCGGCCTGGCCAGGGGCCGGCCCGAAGCGGGCTGGCCGGGCCCGCTGGGCCGCCCGGTGCCGTCCGCCAGGCCGTGCTGGCCCGCCAGGCCGGCCAGGCGGTCCAGGCCAGCATGAGCAGTACGATCCCGACGGCGCCGACGCCAAGCACCACGCCGTCCACGCTCACGCCGGGCGCGGGCTCGGCCAGCCGGGCCGGGCCGATCGGCATCAGCGGGGAGGCCGCCACCGCCGTCCCGCAGGCGAGCACCGCGCCGGCGGCGGCGGCCATCATGACCTGGACCAGGGCGGCCGCCTGAAGCTGGGGCCGGGTCATCCCCATCGCGGCGAGGGCACGGACACCGACCGCGGCGTTCCGGATCAGACGGGTCGCCAGCTGGCCGGTCACCACCAGCGCGGTGACGGCCAGGCACAGGGCGAACAGGGCCAGCGCCACCGCCTGCGGCCGGATGGACCGCTGCACCGCCGCGGCCTGCGTGCTCTCGTCGGCCACCGCGGCCTGGCCCTGGGTAGCTGGATAGCGCCGGGTCAGGGCCTGGGCGGCCGCGGTCACGCGGGCCGGGCTGGCGCCCGGGCGGAGTTTCACGGTGGCGCCGTCTGCGCCTTCGTAGCTGGGACCGAGCGCACGGAACAGCGCGGCGCTGGTCACGATCAGCGAGGAGCGGTCCGAGTCGGTGACCGGAACGACCGAGCCCCGGGCAACCATGATGCCGGTCACCCGCTCGGTCAGCCGCCGGGCTGGCCGGGGATCGTCACCGGCAAAAAGGGCCAGCACCAGGGGGCTGCCCACGTGCAGGCCCAGGCGCGCCGCGGCCAGCTGGTCCACCATCACCTCGCCCGGCCGACCCGGCCGGGGCGGACGCCCCGCCAGCAGCTTCGGCCGGTCCAGCACGGCGGCGTACCGCCCGTCCAGTGGGGCGACCACCTGGTCTTGCTCCAGCTGGCCGCTACGGGTCACCGGCAGCGCGTTCAGCACCACCAACGGGGCGCTGGCGGCCACCCCGGGCAGGCGCCCGAGGGCCTGGTCGTAACCACCCACGCCACCAGAGGTGGCCACGAGCAGGTCGGACGCGTGGGAGTAGCGCAAGAACCGGGGGTAGGCGCTGGCGGTCCGGCGGGCCCCGGCCAAGGTAGCCAGCATCGCTCCCCCGGCCAGGCCGATCAGCAAGGTCAGCACCAGCCAGTCCCGCCATCGGGCGCGCAGCCCGAGCCCGGCCACGCGCAGCACGGCTCGCATGCCTGCCAGCTTCCTCCTGCCGGCGCTCGGGGGCCAGGGTGGTGCCCGGCCGGCGGCGGGGTGGGCCAGCACCACAGGTCACGCTGGGGTGACAGGTCTCGTCCCAGGCCATCGTGACCGTTAGCATTCGAGCCATGATCAGGGTGGCGCTGGCCGAGGACAACGTGCTGCTGCGGGAGGGGATCTCGCGGCTGGTGTCCGGCGAGCCGCAGTTGGAGCTGGTGGGGACGGCCTCGGATCTGCCCGGGCTGCTGGCGCTGATCGAGCAGCAGGACCCGGACGTGGTGGTGACCGACATCCGGATGCCGCCGAGCGGTAAGGACGAGGGACTGCAGGCCGCGGCGTGGCTGCGGGCGAACCGCCCCGAGGTCGGGGTGGTGGTGCTCAGTCAGTACACCAGTCCCGGCTACGCACTGGCCCTGCTGGAGCACGGCTCGGCTGGCCGCGCCTACCTGCTGAAGGAGCGGGTGGCCAGCGTGGACGAGCTGGCCCACGCGATCCGGGCGGTGGCCGAGGGCGGCTCGGTCATCGACCCGCAGGTGGTGGACGAGCTGGTCCGGTCCCGGTCGCACCCGCAGGCCTCCAGTCTGGACGAGCTGACCCCGCGCGAGTCGCAGATCCTGGCCGAGATGGCCCAGGGCAAGAACAACGCCGCGATCGCCGCCACCTTGACCGTGTCCGAGCGGGCGGTGGAGAAGCACACCAACTCGATCTTCATGAAGCTGGGGCTGAGCGAGGAGAAGGACGTCAACCGCCGGGTCAAGGCGGTCCTGCTGTTCCTCAGCCGCGGGGAGAGGGACTGAGTCCGGGAGGCTGGCCGCACCCCGGGGAGGAAGCCAGCACCCTGCTGGCCTGACCGGGAGCGTGCGAAGCTGGGAGGGTGAACAGCCCGCATTCCGTGCTCGTGGTGGACGACCAGGCCCCGTTCCGCATGGCGGTCAAGGCGGTGCTGCGCCGGCTGGCCTGCTTCGAGCTGGCGGCGGAGGCGTCCGACGGCCCGGAGGCGATCCGGCTGGTCGACGAGCTGCACCCGGAGCTGGTGCTGATGGACATCAACATGCCGCAGATGAGCGGGATCGAGGCGACCCGGCAGATCACCGCCGCGCACCCCGAGGTGGTGGTGTTCCTGTGCTCGACCTACGACGCGGCTGACCTGCCCCGGGACGCGACCGACAGCGGCGCCCGCGCGTACGTGAACAAGGAACAGTTCGGGGCGGCCACTCTGCAGCAGCTGTGGGACGAGCACAGCGCTTAAGGGAGGGGGATGGAGCCGCTGATCGTCGAGCCCTGCCCGGGGGCCGAATCCCAGCGCACGGTGCCGCCGATCGCGCCCAGCCGGTCGGCCATGTTGACGAACCCGTGGCCGCCGCGGGCCTGGGCCGGGTCGAAACCGGGACCGTCGTCGCTGACCGCGAAGTTCAGGCCGCCGGCCTCGGTCCACACCCGGACCTGGACGGTCGCGCTGGGCGCGTGCTTGCTGGCGTTCTGCAGGGCTTCCAGGCAGCAGAAGTAGACGGCCGCTTCCAGGTCGGCCTGATAGCGGCCCACGTCGTCGGCGACGGACACCGTAACCGGCAGCGGGCTCCGCCCGGCGGCGGCCCGCAGCGCCTCACCGAGCCCGCGGTCGGCCAGCAGCGGCGGGTAGATGCCGTGGGCCAGCTCGCGCAGCTCCTTGATCGTGTCCTGGACGTCGGCGGCCAGCTGGTCGAGGATCTGCGCGGTGCCGTCCGGGTCCTCGGCGGCGATGTCCTTGGCCAGCCGCAGGTTGATGGCCAGCGCCACCAGGTGCTGCTGGGCGCCGTCGTGCAGGTTCCGTTCCACCCGGCGGCGTTCGGCGTCGCCGCTGGCCACGATGCGGGCGCGGGAGGCACGCAGCTCTTCGGCCTGCTTGCGCAGCTCGTCCAGGGTGGTGTGCAGCGCGGCGTCGAGCTGGACGTTGTGGAAGGCCAGGCCGGTCTGCCGGGCCAGCTCGGTGAGCACCCGGTCGTCGTCCTCGGTGAAGCTGTCCGCGTCCACGGGCCGTTCCACCACGATCAGGCCGAGCAGGTCCCCGCCGTGGCTGACCGGGGCCACCCGCAGCTGGGTCCGGAGCCGGCCGTCCAGCAGCGCGGGCAGCCAGATCGCGGTCCAGGCGTTACCGGACACGCCGGCCCGGCTGACCACCTCACGTTCGCGCCCGCTCAGCACCAGCGACCGGGGGCCGGTGTCCGGCACCGACACCGTGCGTTCCAGCACCTCGCTGCTGCCGGTGTAGACCTCGGCGCTGGTCAGGCCCATCGTCTTGCGCAGCGACTCGGCCAGCTGGAGCAGCAGCTCGTCCATGGTCACGTTGCGGGTCAGCCGGCTGCCGAACGTCCGCAGCACCTCGTCCGGGGCCTGCCGGGCCCCGTACACGAAGCGGGTGGCGGCGGCGGCGAGCCGGTCCCTGGCCGGCAGGTAGCCGATGGCCGCGATCGCGGCGGCCAGCATGGACAGGCCCAGCACCTCACGGTCGGCCGAGCTGTCCGGGGCCTGGCCGAAGCCGAGGATGACGATCAGGTAGATGACCGCGACGACCACGCTGAACCCGGCGGCGGACAGCGCGTAGACGAACAGCCGGCTCCCCTGCCGGGCCAGCACGGCCACGAGGGCGGCCATCGCGCCGAGCGGGACCGCGACCGAGGCGCCCTCACCGACCAGGCCCGCGGGCCCGGGCCAGGCCACCAGCAGGTGCAGCACCGCGGCCACCAGGGCGATGTCGGCGGCGGCGACCGCGCCCAGGCCAGCCCACTGCAGCGCTTCCCGGTCGTGGCCCGCCGCGCGCAGGTAGCGGAGCCGCAGGGCGGGCAGCGCGACCACTCCTGCGATCGCGGCCCCGGTCGCCGCCGCGGCCACCGGGAACGGATGACCGGCAGCGGCCAGGCCCAGCCCGGCGCCGGCCGCGATCAGGTAGGCCACCGCCACGGTCACCTGCCGGGGACGCCCGGCCAGCCGCCCGTCCGGGAAGGCGAGCACCAGGTGCAGGGCGGCCGCGATCACCAGCGGGACCCCCACGGTGGCGGCGGCGCGGGCCGCGCTGTGGGCGGTCCCGGCCGACGACGCGGCAATCTGCCCGGCGGCCAGCGTGGCCGCGGCCAGCAGCGCGGCGGCTGCGGCGGTCCAGCCGCTGGCCCGGCGGCCGCTCCAGGCGCAGGCCGCGGCGGCCAGGGCCCAGCAGGCGATGACCGCGGCGGTCACCGCGGTCAGGCCGGTGTCGCCGCCCCGGACCGGGCTGCGCAGCGCAAGAACCAGCAGGACCGCGGTGGCCAGGGGCAGCAGCAGCCCGGCCACGGCGCGCTGGGTCCGGAGCCGGGGAGCGGCCACGTCATTAAAAATAGGATGACGGTCGGCCGGGAGGACGTCGGCGATGTCCGGCGGCCCGATGCGGTTCATGTCCCAGTTTTCGCACATCCCGGGCTGACCTGCCAGTGAGCAGGCCACCCGGTGTGATGGTCGTGGTCGCACCACCGCGGGAGGGGGCGAGCATCCCGGCGGGCACACACGGGCAGCACCCTGGCCGGGGCGGGCCAGGGCGGTGACGCTGAGGTCATGCGCTACGAGAGCTCAGTTACCTCACTGTCCTGGATCCCGTCCGAGGCCGTGCCCGCGGGCATGCGGGTGCCGTTCGACACCGGGATCCTCCACTACGACGTCCCCCCACCGGATTACATCGACGACCTTCCGGCCCTGCAGGCGGCGGACCGGTTCCGGTTCGCCAACGTGCTCAGCGCCTGGATCAAGACCGGCCCGGACGGGGCGATCACCGGGTACGGCTACGGCGGGGGCGGCCGCCTCGGCGGGATCATCAACTCCACCACGGTCCGGGTCGGCGCGCTGCACCGCACCTTCCAGCCGACCCAGCTGCCGGACCTGCAGCGGACACCGGAGGAGGGCCCGGGCTGGGTCCGGTTCAGCCAGACCGTGGGCGGCCGGACGGCCATCCCCACGCCCCGGACCGTGTCGCGGCCGCCCTACGTGCAGTGGCAGTCTCCGCTGGTGTGGACCACGCTGTCGCTGACCCTGTACGCCGAGGGGCGGGCCGAGTACACGATGACCGGGGCCAGCCCGTTCCCGCGGCACTGGGTCTACGACGACCAGGGCCAGCTGACCCACAAGTCCGGGCTGACCGACTCCAAGACCTGGACCCGCAACGCGTTCGGCAGCCACACCCCCTGGGGTGACCAGGATTCGGAGGCTCTGGTCACCGCGGTGGAGACGGCGCTGGAACGTACCCTGTCCGGGCAGCTGATGCACGGCGCGGCCAAGCCCCGGATCGGGACCGTGAAAGCCGATACCGCGCTGATCCGGCAGGGTGACGCCGACACCACGGTGTACCTGCTGCTGGACGGGGTGGTCCGGGTGGAGCGGGACGGCCAGCCACTGGCCGAGTACGGCCCCGGCGTCATGCTGGGCGAACGGGCCCTGCTGGAGGACGGGACCAGGACCTCCACCGTCACCGCGGTGACCCCGTGCCGGGTGGCGTCGGTGGACGCCAGCCAGTTCGACCGGGCCGCGCTGGCTGAGCTGTCCACCGGGCACCAGCGGGAGTCCGCCCCGCGCGAGAGTTAGAGCTGGTAGATGCGAGTTAGAGCTGGTAAATGCGGCCCTCGGCGGCCACGATGACCTCCGGCTCCTGGCCAGGCTGGCTGGCGAGCCGGAGGCCCAGCTCGTCCAGGGCCTGGTCGGTCCGGTCCGGCTTGTGGTGGGCCAGCAGCACCCGCCGGGCCCCGGCGCGGCGGCCCAGCTCGACCGCGTAGTCGGCGGCCGCGTGCCCGAACGCCGCCTCGGCCGCGACCTCACGCGGCTCCATGAAACTGTCGTGGATGAGCAGGTCCGCGCGGGCGGCCAGCGCGAGGACGGCCGGGTGGTATTCGCCCCAGCCGTCCGGGCCCGGCCCGGCGGCCGTGGGGCAGTGATCAGGGATGTAGGTCAGCACCGATCGCCCGTCGCTGACCCGGTACCCGAACGTCCGGCCGCCCTTGTGCGGCACCTCCCGGGCCTCGATCAGGAAGCCTTCGGCCTTGACCGTGCCCGGCCGCATCGAGCCGAACGTCCACGCGCCGCGCAGGCCACTGGGCGTGATCGGGAAGTGCGGCGGGGACATCCCCCGGCTGAGTACCTCTTCGGCGTCCGCGCCGTCCTCCTGTTCGGGCAGCAGCAGGGTCACCCGTGCGTCCTCGCGGTCACCGCCGCGGAAGAACGGCAGGCCGTGCACGTGGTCCCAGTGCAGGTGCGTCAGCAGGATGGTCCCGTCGAACGGCCGGTCCCCGAGCAGGCCGGTCACCGCGCGCAGCCCGGTGCCGGCGTCCAGGATCAGCACGGGCGCCCGGTCACCATCATGGGCCACGGCCACGCACGAGGTCTGACCGCCGTAACGAACGAAATCGGCGCCCGGGGCCGGAGTGGACCCGCGGACACCGCAGAGGTGGACACGCATGGCGACCATGCTGCCGTGGTGCCGGGCCCGGGGCCAGTGTGCTAGCTGCCATTTCCCGTGGTGGTAGCACGATCGGGGGCGGGCGTGGCTGCCCTCTGGGCGGGACCGCCCTGACGTGGGACAACTGGGTACATGGAGTTTGGCACCGGAGCAACGCCCACGATCGGGGTCTTCCTGGCGGACGACAACCTGATCGTGCGGGAAGGCGTGCGCGCGCTGATCGAGCGGCAGCAGGACCTGCACGTGCTCGGGGTGGCCGGTGACTTCGACGGGGTGGTGGCCGGGGTGGCCGAGACCCGGCCCCAGGTGCTGGTAACCGACATCCGGATGCCGCCGTCGTTCCAGAGCGAGGGCATCGACGCGGCCAAGGAGGTCCGCAAGCGGCACCCCGGCACCGGGATCGTCGTGCTGTCCCAGTACGAGGACCCGGAGTACGCGGTCTCGCTGCTGGCCGAAGGGTCCGCGGGCTACGGCTACCTGCTCAAGGACCATGTGGCCGGGGGCACCCAGCTGGCCGACGCGATCCGCGCGGTGGCCACCGGCGGCACCGCGCTGGACCCGGACATCGTGGCCGCCCTGGTCAACCCGGTGGCGGCGGCGGGCACGCTGCGGCCCGCGGAGGAGGAACTGCTGAGCCTGGTGGCCGAGGGCAAACCGGTCAAGGCCATCGCCGCGGCCCGCCACGTCCCGCCCGAGGCGGTCGACGACGAGGTGTCGGCGCTGTTCGTGCGGCTGGCCGAGGGCGTGTCCGCGGGCAACCATGACGCGTTGGCGCGGCTGCGGCTGCTGCACCAGGCCATCGTGGACCGCGAGGAGCAGGGCGAGACCCTCTCCCGGCTGCTGCCCGGCGGGCTGGCGGAGAAGCTCCGGCAGGAACACCGCGGCATCGGTGAGACCGAAAGACTGGTGGTCACGGTCCTGATGAGCGACATTAGGTCATATTCGACCATCGCGGAGCGAGCGGACCCGAGCCAGCTGGCGGGCCAGCTCAACACGCACCGGGCCGCGATGAACCGGGCCATCCTGGGGGAAGGGGGGACGGTCATGCAGTTCGTCGGCGACGCAGTGATGGCCGTCTTCGGCGCCCCGTTCCCGCAGCCTGATCACGCCGACCGCGCCGTGGTGGCCGCGGCCGCCATGCACGATCTGCAGGCCGAGATCAACGCCAAGTGGACGGCTGATGGCCTGCCCGAGTTCGGGCTCGGGCTGGGCCTGTCCACCGGGGAGACGGCCGCGGCCCTGCTCGGGTCGGCCGAGCGGCTCGAATACACGCTGGTCGGCGACACCGTGAACCTGTCCCAGCGGCTGCAGCAACTAGCGGCCAGGGGCGAGACGGTGATCTCCGACGCCACCATGCGGGCGCTGACCGTGCCGGTGCAGGCCACCGCGCTCGGCGCCCAGCTGGTGAAGGGGCGCGAAGCCCCGGTCATCGCTTTCAAGATCGCTGCCAGGGGAGGACACGATGGGTGAGATTGCTGTGGGGTCGGCGCTGGCCGTGCGGGGGGTGCGCAAGACCTTCGAGTCGGAAAACGCGCCCGTCCGGGCGCTGCGCGGGGTGGACCTGGAGGTGAGCCAGAACGACTTCGTCGCGCTGATGGGCCCGTCGGGCTGCGGCAAGTCGACCCTGCTGAACCTGGTGGCCGGGCTGGACCGGGCCGACGAGGGGCGGATCTGGGTGGCCGACGAGGAGGTCACCGGCCGGAGCGAGGACGACCTGGCCCGGTTGCGCCGCCGCCACATCGGGCTGGTGTTCCAGTTCTTCAACCTGCTGGAAGGCATGACCGTACTGGAGAACGTGGCGCTGCCCGCGGTCATCGCCGGCCGCAAGCGCAAGATGGCCGAGACCCGGGCCCGCGACCTGCTCGACCTGCTCGGCATCGGCGACAAGGCCTCCGCCGTGCCCGGGGTACTGTCCGGCGGCCAGCGGCAGCGGCTGGCCATCGCCCGGGCCCTGGCCAACGAGCCCACCCTGCTGCTGGCCGACGAACCCACCGGTGCCCTCGACTCCCAGGGCGGGGCCGAGGTCATCGAACTGCTGCGCCGCCTGCACCGCGGCGGCCAGACCATCGTCATGGTCACCCACGACCCCGAGGTGGCGTCGGCCGCGGGCCGCATCGTCCGCATGCGTGACGGGCGCATCGAGGCCCAGGCCCGCGAGGAATCCGCCGCGGCCCTGCCCTGAATCGCCCGGCCTGCCTGAACCGTCTGGGCCGCCCGGATCGGGCGGCCCAGACGTATGTAGGCAATGGCGCCTTTGCTCGTGTTCTGTCACGGGGAAAGGCGCCATCGCGCTTGTTCTGAGACGGCTGGGCTACTCGCTACTCGGCGCGGAGGAGGTCGGCGGGGCGGGATCTGGCCGCTAGCAGGGCGGGCAGGATGGCGAGCAGGGTGGTGGCGACCAGGACGGCGGCGGCCAGCAGGATCAGCGGGACGGCCTGCACCACCGAGACCGGGACCACGCCGATGTTAACGGCGAACAGGCGCCAGGCCGCCTTGCCCGCGGCGATGCCGAGCGGGACGCCCGCCACCAGGCCGGCCAGCACCACCGTGATGGCTTGCCAGCCGACCGTCGCGGCGACCTGGCGCCGGACGAAGCCGAGGACCTTCAGCAGGCCGGTCTCGGTGCGGCGGCGGCGCACGCTGACCAGCAGCAGGTGCACCATGGTGGCCGCGCCGAACAGCGACAGCGCCACCCCGAACAGCAGCGGGAAGCTGACCGCTTGGCCGAAGTTGACCAGTTCGGTGGGCTGATCCTCGTCCTGCATCAGCGGGCGGTACTTGCTGTGGGTGTAGCGGGCCAGGGCCGCGGCCCCGGACGGCCCGGGGACCGCGTGCACCAGCACCGAGTAGACCAGGCCCTGCTGTGCCTTCTGCCGGCAGGTGGCGGCCGCGGGCCCGGTCACACCGGGCGGGCACTGCGCGCGGAGCAGGCCGTTCACGGTCAGGGCGGCGCCGGTGCCGAATCCCCCGGTGCCGAAGCTGGGCGCGAACGAGGCGCGGCCGCTGACCCGGAACCGGGTCGTAAGGGCGGCTCCAGTCACTGGATCGTCCACGGTGGTCCGCACCGAGTCGCCGGCCGCAGCGCCAAGCCCGCGCAGCGTGGCCGCGCCCAGCACGATGTCCTGGTCGCTTCGGGGCAGCCGGCCGTCGACCGACGAGATCAGGGGCGCGCCGTGGACCGCGTGGACGGCGACGGCCCGCACGTGATGGCCGTTGACGTTCAGTTCGACCGCCGCGGCCTCGGTGATCTGGTCGATGGCCGGATCCCGCTCCAGGGTGCTGACCAGCGGGCCAGTGAGGACGGCCTCAACCCCGGGGTCGCTGCCGGTGTTGCTGAAGGCCACGTTGTACGGGACCCCGTACAGGGCAGGTGAGTTGATGAGCCGGGCCAGGCTGGCCCCGAACACGGTGGTGGCCGACAGCGCGGTGACGGCCAGCACCGTGCCGAGCAGCGCGGTCCCCACCGGGACCGGGGCCCGGCCCCGGCCGCGTTCGAGCGCGTACCGCACGCCCACCAGCATGCTGGGCGGGGCGCCGATGGCGGTCACGCCGCGGACCACGGACAGGGCCAGCCCGGCTGGGGGTGGCAGCGACTCGGGCCGGCCCAGGCGCGCGTGCCGGATCGCGGGCCAGAGTGACAGCAGCAACAGGGCGGCCACCGTCCCCGGCACGCCGATCAGGATGACCAGCGGGTCCAGCGACACCGCGCCGGGATCGACGGCGGCCAGCCGGGCCACCCCCACCGGGGTCAGCGGGGACAGCGCCGCGGCCAGGGCCACCGCCCCGGCGGCGGCGGCCACCCCGATGACGAACGCCCGGGCCAGGCCGAGCAGCACAAACTGGCGGGCCCGCACGCCCATGGCCGACAGCGCGGCGTGGTCGTCGGCGTCGGTGCTGAACTGGCGGGCCGCAGCCTGCCCGAGGACGGCCAGCCCGGCCAGCGCGATCAGCCCGGCCAGCACCCACCAGCCCACTACCTGCGGGGCAATGGACCGTTGCACGGCGGCAGCGTCGTTGTCCAGGTCGTCGGCGCCCAGCGTCTGGAGCGGGCGCAGCTGGCTGTCGAACGCGGCCTGGTCGGTGGCGCCGTGCCGCAGCTTCACGTAGTAGAAGGTCAGCACCTGGGTGTGCGGGTTGACGGCCGCGGCCCAGGCCTGGGTCGGGAACAGGTCGTAGCGGCCCCCGGCCCCGGCTGGGAACTCGTTCTCAGTGACGACCAGACCGGTCACACGCACGCTGCGGTGCGGCACCTGAGCCAGCTGAGCCGGGGTAGGCGGCGCGGCCGTGCTGTCCGACCCGATCCGGCTGATCTGGGCCGGGGTGGGCGTGTAGATCTGGATCACCGAGCCGATCCGGACCCCGCTGTCGTCCGCGAACGTGGTCGAAGCCAGCGTCTGGCCGGGGTCGGACTGATCCGGCATCCGGCCGGAGACCAGCTTGACCGTCCGGGCCAGATCCCGCGGCGTGAGCTCGAACGCGTCGAACGACTGGCTGGCGTTGATCGCGCCACACGAGGCGCAGCCGACCGCGGCGACGAACGGCGCCCGGGTCGGGACGGCCCGGGTGACCTGCGGCATCTGAGCCAGCTGCGGCAGCAGCTTGGGGGTGTAGACGATGTCGTCGTAGCCGTACCGGCTGACGAACCCAGGGAAGGCGGCGGCGGTGGCCCGCGCGGTGGCCGCAGCCGCCATGACCAGGCCGCCGGCCAGGGCAGCCAGCGCGGCCAGGGCCAGCCACGACTTCCCGTGCTGCCGTAGCTGGGCACGCAGCAGCAGGCCAACGGCACCCACGGTCATCCTCCCCGTTCGGCTTCGTGGTGATCAGCGTCCGCCCGATCGGGTGGCGCGGGCAAGGTGGCCAGCCACCACGGCCCGGTCGTGGTAGCACCCCTCGGCGGTGCGGCCGGCCGCGAGTCGACGCGTTCAGCCAGGCGATCGGGCAGATGCCGGGGCGGTACCAGGCCACGCGGCAACGGGAAGTGCCGGCCGGCGCGGCGGTGCCGCTTGACCTCGCGGCCGTGAGGGCAGAACCTGACCGGGTGAACAAGGGGGACCAATGACAACGAGGTTGATGCGGAGGCTGCTTCCGCTGGCCGCCATGGTGATGATGGTGGGAGCCAGCGGGCTCACCCTGGCCGGCGGCTTCGCCCAGGCCAGCGTGACCGAAGGCGCGGGCCCGGCCACCGGGATTACCGGTGTGGCCCCGGCGGCCTCGCCCAGCCAGGCGCCGGCCAACCCGACGCCGACCACGGCCCCGCCGACCACCGCCCCGCCGACGACCAGCGCTCCCACTCCCCCGGCGCGCCCCTCGTCGGTCGCGCCGTCACCCTCGTCCACGTCACCGTCCCCGTCGGTCAGCGGCTCCCCGACGTCCGGATCCGGGTCGTTCAACCTGGTCTACCTGTGGATCGCGCTCGCCGTGATCGCCGCGATCGTGGTGATCGCCGTGATCAGCTCGGTGGCGCGAGGCCGGACGGCAAGGCGCCGGGCCTGGCAGACGAGGGCGGCTGACGCCTATGCCCGCGGATCGAGCCTGTTCCAGGCGGTCCAGGCGGCGACCCAGGCGAACCAGTACCGGGACCCGAGCGCCGGGGCCCGCTGGGCCGACGTGCAAGCCCGCGCCGAAGACCTGACCCGGATCCTCCAGTCACTGCGCGCAGGCGCCCCCGGCGAGTACGAGCGGGCCAGGGTGGACGACGCCATCAGCGGCCTGGACGCGGTGCGGTCGGCGTCCCAGGCGGGCGACCAAGCCGCGGCCGGGCGGCTGCAGGCGCGGCTGCGGGAGTTCGAGGACGCGATGCAGGCCCTCCGCGACCCGCAGTAGGACCCGGCAACCGAAACCGCTCACGTCCCACAGCGATATGCCTAGTGGTACGCTAACAATATGAGTGGGACGTATCAGGTAACGATGGGCGACCGGGGACGACTGGTGATCCCAGCGGGCCTGAGGGAACGGGCGGGACTGGCCGAAGGCACTCCGCTGGTGCTTATGGAAACCCCGCAGGGACTCGTCCTGCTCACCCGCTCACAGCTTCAGGAACTTGTGCGGGCGGACCTGGCCGGCTTGGACCTGGTCGGCGAGCTACTTGCCGAACGTCGCGCTGAGGCCGCCGAAGACGCGGCATGAACGTCTTCGATGCGTCAGCTCTGCTGACCTTCCTGCAAGGTGAGCGTGGAGCAATCGAGGTCGAGCGGGCCCTCAAAAATGGGGGGGCCTGCGGGGCCGCCAACTGGTCCGAGGTCGCACAGAAGATACGCGCGCACGGCCGGGACTGGGACTTGTCCCGGGCTCTACTGGCTAGCTACGGCATACAGGTCGAGGCGGTAATCGTCGACGACGCAGAATGGGCCGCGCACCGATGGACGCCGGGTGAGGGACTGTCCCTGGCCGATCGACTGTGCCTGGCCCTGGGCGAACGGCTGGATGCCGACGTCCTCACCGCCGATCAGGCCTGGGGAACTGCCGGACGGGTACGCCAGGTCCGTTAGCTGGCCTCATCCGGGCGGGCTGGTGGCGGGGCAGACGTCGCCGTCGAGGTAGCGCTGAATGGCGGGTGCTATCGCGGCGACGATGTCGTCGTCGGCCATGGCGGACAGCGGCTCGATCTTCCAGATGAAGCGCATGAAGGCCAGGCCCATGAGCTGCCCGGCGATGAGGCTGCTGCGGAGCAGCCGTTCGTTTTCGGGCAGGGCTTGGGCCGACGGCCCCATCATGGATCGTTCGATGATGTGGCGCAGCTTCTCGCGGATGGTGGGCTCGTGGCCGGCGATCTGCAGAACGGCTCGCAGTACCGGCTCGTGCTCGGGGTTCTGCCAGTTCGCCAGCATCTGACGGACCAGTTGCTGGCCGAGCTCAGCCGACGGGGTCTGCCAGGCGGTGACGATCTGGTCCAGGAAGGTCTGCGGCAGCGTGGTCGCCGCATCGAGCAGGTTCTCCTTGGAGCCGTAGTAGTGGTACACCAGGGCCGGATCCACATCGGCGGCCCGGGCGACACCGCGGACGGTGGTGCCGGCGTACCCGTGCTCCGCGAACGCCGCGCGGGCCTGGGCCAGGATCCGCGCGGCGAGTACGCCCCGCTCGTCCCGTGGCCCGGGCGCGCCGGTACTGGTCGCCCTGGCGCCCTTCTTCTCGGCTGCTTGGCCGGTCACCCGTAAAGTCTCCCGTTGCGTTGAAACTAGTTTCATCATACCGTGAATCTATGGCAAGCAAGGTTTCCGGGACCGAGCCCGGCCAGCGTCAGCTCAATGGCACCCAGACCACCGGGCGCGACTACCGGGAACTGTCCACCCCGGACCACGCGACGACCCAGGACGATGACGTCGCGGTCCCGATGCGGGACGGCATCAACCTGCTGGCCGACGTCTACCGGCCCGACGCGCCGGGGAAGTTTCCCGTGCTGATCGCGGCGTCGCCCTACCCGCGCCAGATCCAGAACCTGGGCGCACCGCTCGGGTTCATCGAGGCTGGGGCCAGCGACTTCTTCGTCCCCCGCGGCTACGTTCACGTCATCGCCAACCTGCGCGGCACCAGCGGGTCGGGGGGCACCTTCGGCTTCATGGACGCTCAGGAACGGCGCGACATGTACGACCTGGTGGAGTGGGCCGCGGTCCAGCCCTGGTCGGACGGGAACGTCGGCATGCTCGGCATCAGCTACTTCGCGATCACCCAGCTGGAAGCGGCCGTGGAGCAGCCGCCGCACCTGAAGGCAATCTTCCCGCTCGAGACCACCATCGACCTGTACGAGTCGGCCATGCACAACGGCCTGTTCAGCTCGTCGTTCGTCACCACGTTCCTGGCCATGATCGGCATGACCTCCGGTCACACCAACAAGCTCTGGCGCAGCCGCCTCCTCGACGGCATCGGCGACCTGCTCCGCACGCCCCGCGTCCACGACAAGTTCGCGACTGCCAACGGGGAAGCCGCCATGGCCGGCCTGCGTGTCCTGCTCAAGCTGCACCACGACCCGCACCCATGGGACGACCTGTGGCGGGCCGTCGCCGTCGAGCACCCCGTCCGCGACGAATGGTGGGACGAGCGCAACCTGGTGCCGCTGCTCGACCGGGTGCAGGTACCCGTCTACACCGGCTGCGATTGGGCCAACAGCCCGCTGCACCTGCCGGGCAGCCTCGCGGCCATCAACGCCCTGCCGAACAGCGCCCACGTCCAGGTCGCGATGCTGGGCGATCTGGGCATCAGCTGGCCCTGGGAGACCCTGCATGTCGAGACCCTGGCCTGGTACGACCATTGGCTCAAAGGACGCGACACCGGCATCCTCGACGGCCCGTCGTTCCGCTACCAGCTCCGTAAGGGTGAGGCTGACGGATGGCAGACCGCGGCGGCCTGGCCCGTGCCCGGCGTCGTCCACCGCGAGCTGGCTCTGGGCCGCGACGGCACGCTCGGTGCGGGCGAGGGAGCAGCTGGGGAGCGCGCCTTCATGAGCCTCGGTGCGGGGCTCAACCGCGCTCAGGCCAGTGCGGCCGACCCGCCGTCCACGTTGACCTGGGAGACCGAGCCGTTGACCGGCGACCTCGACGTGCTGGGCACCATCGAGCTCCGCCTCGACGCCACGGCCAGCGCGGCCGACACCGCGTGGATCATCACCCTCCAGGACGTCGCGGCCGACGACACCACCACCGATGTCACCGCCGGGTTCCTACGGGCCAGCCTGCGCGCCGTCGACAAGACCGCAAGCGAACCAGGGGCGCCGTCCCTGCCGTGTACCTCGGCCGAGGCGGTGCCGATCAACCAGCCGGTCAGCTACCGGATCCCCATCATCGGCACCGGCTACCGGTTCGAGGCCGACCACCGCCTGCGGCTGGTCCTGACCAGCGACGATCAGGACCCGAAGTTCCCGGCCGAGATGAGCTTCCGTCACGCCAGCGTCGGCACCAGCAGCCTCAACCGGATCGCCTCGACGTCCCGCCTGCTGCTGCCCGTCGCGGCCGGGACGCTGTAAGCGGCCCGGGCTCGGGGGCTACTGCGCTGGGCGGCGGCCGGGCAGGAGCAACGACGCAAGCGCGGCGACCACGGTGAAGCCGATCGTCCACCAGAACGCCTGGCCGAAGGCCTGGGCCGCCGAGTGGCCGCTGGCCAGCACCGACTGCAGGACGACGGCGCCGACCGCGACCCCGAACGAGCCGCCGACCTGCTGACTGATCCGGGTCAGCATCGAGGCGTGCGGCATGTCGCCGGGATCGAGGTCGACGAACGCGACGGTCATGACCGGGATCAGCACGGCGCCCAGGCCGAGGCCGCGGACCAGCAGGACGGCCCCGAGCCACCACTGGTTCGTGCCCGGGCCGGCGACGGCGAACGGCACGGTGGCCAGCGCGATCAGCACGAACCCGGCGACGGCCACGGCCCGCCCGCCGATCCGGTCGGTCAGCCGGCCCGCCATCGTCCGGGTCAGCAGCGATCCCACGCCCTGCGGGATCAGCAGCAGCGCAGCGTCCAGCACATCGAACCCGTGCAGTTCCTGCCAGTACAGCGGGAGCAGGAACATGGCGGCGTACGTGCAGGCGCCGGCCAGGAACAGCACGGCCGAGGAGGCGCCGACCGAGCGGATCCGCAGCAGCCGGACGTCGATCAGGGCCGAGCCGGCCCGGCGCAGGGTCCAGGCCACGAACGCGATCAGCAGCACCAGCCCGGCGATCAGCGGGACCTGCACGTCGACGCGGCCGAGACCGCCGCTCTTGCCCACGTTCGACAGGCCGAACAGGATCCCGGCCAGGCCGGGCGCGATCAGCAGCAGGCCGGGCAGGTCCAGCCGGGAGCGGGTACCGGGCGAGGCGGGCCTGTCGGCCGGGAGGAACCGCCAGGCCAGGTAGAGGCCAACCGCGCAGACCGGCACGTTGACCAGGAACAGCCAGCGCCAGTCGAGCCAGTTCAAGATCACGCCGCCCAGCACCGGGCCGAGGATCGGGCCGGCCGCGATGGGCAGGCTGACCGTGGCCACCACCCGGCCGGAAGAATTGCCACCCCCCTGGGCCGCACGCGCGATCTGCATGGCCAGGGTCTGCATGAGCGGGAAGATCATGCCGGCGCCCACGCCCTGGAGCACCCGGAAGGCGATCAGGCTCTCCGCGTTCCAGGCTGTGGCGCACAGGGCCGAGCTGACCACGAACAGGGTCAGGGCGGCCATCCAGAGCCGCTTGCCGCCGAACCGGGCCTGGCCCCAGCCGACCACCGGGATCACCACCCCGAGGGCGAGCAGGTAGCCGGTGCTGACCCACTGGATCTCGGCCACCGAGGAGTGCAGCGCGTGGACCAGGCTGTTCAGTGCGATGGCGACGATCGTGGTGTCCAGCACGGCGGCCACGCCGCCGATGATCAGCGCGGTCAGTGCCCGCCGGGCCTCCGGCGGCAGGGACGCCGGCGCCTCGGGTCCCGATGCCTGGCCGGCCTGGACGACGCCCGGGCGGCCCTTGGTCACGCTCATTGCTCTCTCCTCGCCTCTCCTTAAGAAACTATCTGGTTTCTTATTAGCGTAGAACAGTCTGATAAGATACGCAAAGAGTTTCTTATTTAAGAGGTGGCTGATGGACGTGAAGGCCTCCCGGCGGCGCGGGCAAGCGCTGGAGGACGCGATCCTGGACGCCGCCTGGGACGTGCTCGAGACCGGCGGGTGGAGCGGCTTCACGTTCGGGGCGGTGGCCGAGCGGGCGCACTCGAGCAAGCCCGTGCTCTACCGGCGCTGGCGGACCCGTGAGGAGCTGCTGCGGGCCACGATTCGCCGCCGCGGCGAGGTCACCCATGCCGAGGTGCCCGACACCGGAAGCCTGCGCGGGGACACGATCACGCTTCTGACCAGGGCCAATTCGTTGCGCAGCAGCATGGCCGCCGTGTTGTCGATGCGGCTGAGCGCGCAGTTCCAGGACCTGACCCTGACGCCGGCCGAGCTGCGGCGGGAACTGCTCGGTGACCGCGAATCAGTGATGGACGTGATCGTGACCCGGGCCATGGCCCGAGGCGAGCTGGGGCCGAAGACGCCGCCCGCCCGGGTGGTCTCGCTCCCGTTCGACCTGTTCCGGCACGAGGTCATGATGACCATGGAGCCGGTCGCGCCCGAGGTCATCACCCAGATCGTGGACGACCTGTTCCTGCCGCTGGCCCGGGTCTCGTCCGGCCTGACCGAGGGCTGACGGGCACAAGGCGCCATGCCGCCACCCACCGGAACGGGGTGAGGCGGGTGGGGCTCGGACCCACGACCCACGACCCACGACGACCGCATGATCGTCTTTGGCACAGTTCACCCCGGCGCACACTCGTGCTGCGCTGGTCTCGGGGGGATAATACTGATTGTTGTCTCCTTGCTGCCGCGCCAGCGGGGATACACCCCGTGGGCCGCAGCGTCGCTGCCGGTCACTCACTGATCGGTGGCCGATGGCGCACAGCCCTGTAGCCAGTCGGGGTGTTCTGGGCCGCCGGACCTCGCGGATCGCCGGCACCAGGATGGTGCGCCAGTGAGCGCCGCGGGCGAGCGCCGATCACCGATGGCGCGGACGTTTGGCGGCGCGCTTCTCCTGCTCGGGGTAGGCGGTGTGGGCATTGCCGCCGTCGAAATCGCGCTGTTCTGGCCGCTTGAGGGCCCGGTGTGGCTGTACTCGCTGTTCTCGTTGGCCGGACTGGTCTACCTGACAGCCGGGCTGGCGGCCTGGTGGCGGCGACCGAGCAACTACATCGGCGCGATCATCGTGCTGAGCGGCGGAGCGTGGCTCGCGGCCGCACTGGTCAACACCGACGTCACTGCGCTCGTGGCAGTCGGGCTGATCCTGGCCACCGGTCCCCTGGCCGTCGCTGTCTGGCTCCTTCACGCGTTCCCGTCGGGGCGGCTGCGCTCCAACGTGTCCGTCGCCACCGTTGTCGCCGCCTTCGTGATCACGTTCGGGCTGCAGACGCCGCAGTACCTGTTCGCGCCGAGGAGCGGTGACGTGCTGTCGATCGCCGACCGGCCGGACCTCGTCACCCTCGGCCTCCACCTGCAGCGTGTCGCCGGTATTGCCGTGATGCTGGTCACCGCAGTCGTGCTGTTTGCCCGGTTGCGGCACTCGGCGCCGCAGCAGCGCCGCGTGCTCGCCCCGCTTTACACGTACGGCATCGTGGCCGTACTCGTGGTCCCGCTCGGGCCCCTCATCGAACCCGTGTTCAATCTCTCCTTCTTGGGGGTCACCGCCGCCCAGGTCGTGCTCCTCGCCGGCGTACCGGTGTCGTTCGTTCTGGCCATGCTCCGAGGCGGGTTCGCCCGCACTGGAGAGGTTGCGGAGCTGGGGGCGTGGCTGGGAGGCACCGCCTCGGAGCGGATGCCCCTCGTCAAGGCACTGCGGCGGACGCTCGGTGATGAGACCCTCGTCGTCGTCTACTGGGCGCCCGAGCGTCGACGCTTCGTCGACGCGCTCGGCCAGTCGATCTCCCTGCCGGTGCCTGGCGACACGGGTCGAGGCATCGTCGAGATCACGTTGGGCGACCGCCTCATAGGCGCGCTTGTGTACGACCGGGCGATGAACGAGGATCCCGAGCTGGTGCAGTCGGCCGGCCGCGTCGCGGCCATCGCCATCGATAATGAGCGGCTCACCGCCGAACTCATCGCCAACCAGGCCGCGTTGCGGCTCTCCCGCGCCCGGATAGTTGAAGCCGGAGACCGTGAGCGCCGTCGCATCGCCCAGAACCTGCACGACGGCATCCAGGTCGAGCTGGTGCTGCTGGCCATCGGGGCGCAGGAGCTCCGCCACGCCGGCTCGGCCGCCGATCTTGACGTCGCCGCGACACAGCTGCGCAACGGCATCGATGACGCCGCAAACCACCTGCGCGAGCTGGTACACGCCGTGATGCCAGCCGGGTTGATCGAGCGCGGGCTGACGGCCGCGGTCGAGGATCTGGTCGACCGCATGCCGCTACCGACCAACCTCGTCGTGGTCGACGTCGGGGAACCACTGTCGCCGACCGTGGGCAGCACGGCGTACTTCGTGGTGGCCGAAGCGCTGGCCAACGCGGTCAAGCATGCTGGCGCCACCATGCTCTCCGTGCGGCTGGAGAGGACCGAATCGCAGCTCCTCATCGAGGTCGCTGACGACGGGGTCGGCGGCGCTGCCTCGGGCGCAGGCACTGGCCTGCGCGGCCTGCTGGACCGGGTCGACGTCCTCGGGGGCCAACTGGCGATCGACAGTCCGCTCGGTCACGGCACCCACCTCGTCGCGGAGCTGCCATGCGGATCGTTATCGGCGAGGACGAGGCGCTACTGAGGGCCGGGCTGTCACACGTGCTCGAGCGGGGCGGGTTCGACGTGGTGGCCGCGGCGAGCGATGCGGACGAGCTCGTCCAGGCCGTCGAGCTGCACCAGCCGGAATTGCTGGTGACCGACATCCGCATGCCGCCTTCGCACACCGACGAGGGACTAAGGGCGGCGCTGGACATCCGCCGGAGTCACCCAACCTTGCCCGTTGTGGTCCTCTCCCAGCACCTGCAGCGTCGGTACGCCATTGAACTCCTCGCTCAGCCGACTGCGGGGGTGGGCTACCTGCTCAAGCAGCGCATAGGTGACGTCCACGCGTTCTGCGACGACCTGCGGCGGGTGCATCACGGCGCGTCCGTACTCGATCCCCAGGTGGTGCAGCTACTGCTGGCGCGGGCCCGCACTGCCCACGACGCGCTACGACGCCTCACACCGCGCCAGCAGCAGGTGCTGGCGCTTATGGCCGAGGGCCGAAGCAACGCCGCCATCGGCCGCGCCCTATCTGTGTCCGAGCGGGCGGTGGTGCAGCACACTTCCCACATCTACGACGAGCTCGCCCTTCCTCCCAGCGACGACGACCACCGTCGCGTCCTAGCTGTGGTCCGTTTCCTCTCGTCGTGACGGGCGCCCCGGAGAGGTTGCGGGCAGATGACATAGCTACCCGCCGGAGCCGTACCTAGGTACAGGCCCAAGTGCCTGCAGTCAGGTCAATTGACCGCCTGGGGGGCTGCTGCGAGAGTCTCCCCCAGGGGTGCCGACGGCCCATATGCAGCCCCGACCAGCGGTGAGGCGTGCTCTAGCAGGCCAATGGCGGCCTGCCCGCGCCCAGCGATTCGCTCATCAGAAACGGGGAGGAATCATGGTCAGGCGCATGGGAGTAAATAAGCATCGACGGCGCACATCATGGATTGTGGGCGTGGCTGCGCTGGCGCTCGGCGCTTCACTCGCCACGTCGGCGGCAGCGGGCGCCTCGTCCGCTACTGCAGTGGTATCAGGGACGCCGAGTAATCAGGCCGCGCACATTGCTGCGATTGTTCAGAAGGCTGTGGTGGCCGATCATCTCAACGCGGCCATCTTCCGGGTCACCGTCGATGGCAAGCCGGTCGTCACCGGAGCGTTCGGCACGTCGATGACCGGTGTGCCCGCAACCACGGCGATGCACTTCCGCAACGGCTCAGTTGCTTTCTCCTACCTGACCACGCTGCTGATGAAATTCGTCGACGAGCACAAGATCAGCCTCAACGACAAGGTCGCCCGGTGGCTGCCGACGCTGCCCGAGGCCAACCAGGTCACCGTGAAGATGCTGGCCAACATGACCTCGGGATACCCCGACTACGTGACCGACCCGAAGTTCATCGCCGAGTTCTACCAGAACCCCTTTCACCAGTTCACTGATGCTGAACTCCTGTCCATCGCCTTCTCCCAGCCGGTGTCTTTCCGGCCGGGAACCAACTGGGGCTACGCGCACACCAACATGGTGATCCTCGGCCAGATCCTCCAGATGACCGGCGGTAAGCCCCTGGCCACCTTGCTGCACCAGAACGTCCTCCGCCCGCTGGGCCTGACCAACACCGTCGCCTCCCCCACGGCCGCCATCCCGAGTCCGACACTGCACGCCTACAGCTCCGAACGACGGGACGCCCTAGGGATCCCGCCGGCGACCCCGTTCTACGAAGAGTCCACCTCCTGGAACCCGGCCTGGACAACACCGGCTGGCGCGGCCGAGACAACGAACATCTATGACATGACGAAGACGGCCCAAGGCATCGGCAGCGGCGCCCTCCTATCGAAATCCAGCTACCAAGCGCAGACCGGCCCTAACCTGCTCGGCTTCGGACACACACAGTCCGGGTGCGCCTGCGTCAAACAGACGACCAGCTACAACTTCGGGCTCGGCATCGTGCGTACGGGCTCGTGGCTTGTGGAGACCCCAAGTTTCGGCGGCTACGCAGCAGCAGAGGCCTACCTTCCGTCTGAGAAGATCGCCATCGCGGTGGCCATCACCTTCGCGCCGCAGGCCTTTGACGCGCACGGGAACTGGACCAACTCCAGCGACCCCATCTTCCGGGCCATCGGCGCCTACCTAGCCCCCAATGATCCGCCGCCAGGCGCGACGTCGTGAACGCCGCAAAAGGCACCACGGCGGCGGAGATCGAGATCAGCGCGGCGGGCGCGGGAGCGTCGATCACGGTGAAGGTCATCCAGTAGCCAGGTCACGTATCGGCGGCTGGACCTGCAGGAGCCATAAGCCGCGCATGGCGCCCGCCTGGGTCACGCGTCGCCGTGGAGTAACGTGCGAGGGCCGTCCAAACGGCCCTCGCACGCGGCTTTGCCGAGTACGTGCTGAGATCGGCCGGCGGCGGCGCGGGATGTGCGGGGCGGGATGTGCGGGGCGGGATGAGATTACATAGATCAGGGTGGGGCGGGTGGGGCTCGAACCCACGACCGGCGGATTATGAGTCCGCTGCTCTAACCGGCTGAGCTACCGCCCCGCCCCGGGACGGTACGCGGCCCGGATCGGGTGCACATTACCAGCAAACGGGCCACGCCTCCGGCCGCGCGGGCGGCCCGGCCGGAGGCGCGGCATAGCCCACGATTTTCGGCAGCCGCTCAGCACGGCGGGCTTTCACCGGCATGCCGCTACCCACCGGAACGTATTTTCCATGGTGACGACCCCGGTCTGCGGATCCTGGAACTGCGCGAGGACACGCTGCAGGACGTCGCGGACCGCGTGCTCCCCTGCCGCTTCCCTGGACCGGGCGCCGCCCGCGGAGCAGAGGAGGCCTTCGACGGCATCGGCCATCGACGCGTAGCGCCAGCTGCATACGACTTCGCCGTCGCCCCGTACCCGCAAGCCGGAATCGGCCAGGGCGGCCTCGAGGTTACCCGGCGCAGAGAGAGCGTACGGGGCGTGGTCGCCTGTCCGCTCGGGCGGGATGAGCGCGCTCATCGCCTCGTGCACCGCCGTTCCCTCGGAACGCTCCGGCTCCGCGAACAGACTGGCCACGACGCGGCCGCCTGGGCGCAGGACACGGGCCGCTTCACGCAGCGCGCGCCGCGGGTCGCCAGCGAACTGGAACGCGTTGACGCCGAGCACCGCGTCGAACGCGGTGTCGCCGAACGGCAAGAACTCCATGTCGCCCGCGCGCAGGTCGGCGTCCGGAAGCCGCTCGCGGGCTATCCCCAGCAGGCCCGGGCTGATGTCCAGGCCGTTGGGCACCGCACCTCGCTGGGCGGCCAGGACCAGCGCGAGCCCGGAACCGCAGCCCACGTCCAGCACCCGAGTGGCCCGGCCGACGCCCGCGGCGTCGAGCACCGCCTCGAACAGCGGCCGGTTGTGTGCCTCGGCCAGGTCCGCCCACGCACGCGGGTTGGTGCCCCAGAGACGGCGCTGGACCGCTGCGGCGGCAGTGACCGGCAATCCGCCGTCGGAGCCCGCGGCCGGGGCCGGTCCGCTGGGCCCGGGTGCCACCCCGCCGCTCATGGCGCGGCCGGAGCAGGCTGGATGTTCTGGTTGAGCCGGAAGACGTTGTCCGGGTCGTAGACCGATTTGATTTGCCGCAGGCGCTCGATGATGTGCCCGTATGCGCCCGCGGCCGTGTCGTCCTCGTCGTCACCCATGAAATTCACGTAGTTGCCTTCGCTGAGGTACGGCTTGACGGCGGCGTAGGTCGCGCGCGCCCAGGCGATCTCGCACTCATCGTCGGCGGCGTCACGCCAGGTGGCCGGAATGTTGATCAGCCAGCGCGCCTGGCGGAACGGGAATGCTGTCGCGCGGGAGTCGACCCGCGCGATCGCGCCGCCAAGCGCCAGCAGCTCAACCTGCGAGATCGGCGACCGGACCGACGCCGCCCGCTCGAGCAGCACGTCGATCAGCCCGTCGGGCAGGTCGCCGGCGAAGCCCGCCTTGATGTAGGTACGCAGCCCATGGGTGAACAGGTCGTCGGTGATCGTCTGCATGAACAGGAAGGGCACGACCGACAGGTCGCTCGCCGCCGGCCGCAACTCCTCGCGGATCCTGGCCAGCACGGCCCGGCCGTCGGCGGCATCGCCGGACCACTCGACGAGCGACATGATGCCGTGCGCGCCGACGAGCGCCGGCGGCATCCAGGGCACGTCGCTGGCGCGCCGCAGGAAGCTCGTCCACAGCAGCTCGTCGCGGGCCATGGGATCGCCCATCTCCCTTCGGCCGTGCTCGATCACCCGGCGCGCCTCCGCCAGCGGGTGGAAGGTCGCCAGGATCAGGAGCTCCGACAGCTCGTGCAGCGCGAACTCGAACTCCGTAACGATGCCGAAGTTGCCGCCACCGCCGCGCAGCGCCCAGAACAGGTCGGCGTGCTCATCCGCCGACGCACGCAGAATCCTGCCGTCGGCGGTGACCACCTCCGCGGCCCGGAGGCTGTCAATGGTCAGGCCAAAGCGGCGCATCAGGCGGCCGACGCCGCCACCTAGGGTCAGGCCGCCCGCGCCCGTGTGCGAGACGACGCCGGCCGGCAGCACCAGGCCGTGCTCCTGGGTGGCCCGGTCGACCTCGCCGAGCAACGTCCCGCCGCCGACCTTCGCCCTCCGCGCTTGCGGGTCCACGTGGACCCGGCTGAGTGCGCGCAGGTCGATCACGATGCCGTCGTCGCACACGCTGTGCCCGGGCATTGAGTGCCCGCCGCCCCGCACGGCGATCAGCAGGCCCTCAGTGCGCGCGTAGCGGACCGCGGCGACCACGTCCGGCACCGACTGCGGGCGCGCGATCAGGGCCGGCAGGCGGTCATGCATGGCGTTCCAGATCGCGCGGGCTGCGTCGTAACCGACGTCGTCCGGCCTGATCACGGTCCCGGTGAAGCCTGGAATGGTCGCGGATGGCATGGTCGCTCCCGGGCGTCAGCGGTCACCGGCTGGTGGCATCAGCGGTCACCGGCGGCGTGCAGCGCGGCCAGGCGGTCGTGCATGCCGGCGATGACGTGATTGTGCTGGTGCACTTCGATCGGGTGGGGGAACAGCGGCCCGCCGTCGTGCCAGGCGACCGAGATCGGGCCCGACCGCGCCGTGTTGATCAGCCGGCACCCCAGCCCCGCCAGGCGCGCGCTCTCCTCCGCCACGTCGGGCACCACCCAGGAAACGTGGCTGACCGCGCCCGGAACAACGCCGTAGGCAGCAGCGAGGCGGTCGTCAATCGCGTGGACCTCGCCGAGTTCTGCGACAATCGGCCCCCACGCAGCGAACGCAGCCGAGTGGTCGAACACGACGTCCTCGTACCGCTGGCCGTCGACGGTAAGAACGAACGAGTCGAACGGCACGTGCTCGATGACCTGGAACGGGCCGACGCCGAGATCCCGGTCCCACCGCTTCAGCGCGCCGTCGAGGTCGTCGACCCAGTAGCCGACGTGGTGAATGATCGGCATCGCCGGGTCTTCAGCTGGCCGACGCGTCGTCGCGGCGTTCGCGGCCCTCGAGGGCGCCGCCGCCGAACTGCTGGTCATGGTCCATGGTCATCCGCATGAACGGGTAGACGTAGTCACGCATCTCCTGCTCGTAGGTCCCGATGGCCGGGACCAGGCCGACCTCGCCACGAGCGGCCGCGGAGAGCTGGTCGAGCAGGTGCGCGGCGTCGCGCAGCGCGAGGTTCGCGCCCAGCCCGAGCGTCGGGAGCATCGCGTGGGCGGCGTCGCCGACGAGCGTGACCCGCGACGGCTCCCAGGGTGAGGCCGGTTCGAGGAAGCCGAAGGGGATCACAAAGATCGAGCCGAGGTCGACGCCCGCGACCAAGGCTCGCGCGACGGGGTGCCAGCCCTCGACCGCGCCCAGCATCGCATCACGGAGCATGGCCGGCGTGTCAGCGGTCCACTCGGCCGGAGACGGGATCACCGTCCCGGGGGCCACGCTGCAGCTGATCATGATGTAGTCGTCGACCGGCTCGAGCGTCACGTCGGGGGCGATCGCGGCCGCTGCGTCGCCCGGGCGCTGCCGGGGCCGGTAGACCGCGATCAGCAGTCGCGAGCCCTTACGGTCGGCGGCGATGATCACGCCATCGAACAGGTGTGGTGGCATCTGCTCGGCCAGCCCCGGCGTCAACGGCGTACGGCCGTAGACGCCCAGCCCCCGGACACCGGTGTCGATCACCGTGGTGCCGGGCAGCCGTTGCCGGCGGACCGCCGAGCGGATACCGTCGGCGCCGACGAGGACGTCACCCTCGGCCGTCCCGCCGTCCGCGAGCGTCACCGACACGCCGTCCGGCGTCTCCTTATACCCGAGTACGGCGCGGCCGGGATGGAACGAGCCGCCCAGCCGGGCCCGCAGGATGGAGCGCAGCGTCCGGCGGTGAACGCCGGTGTGCGGCCGTTCGCCCTCGTTCGGCGGGCCCAGATGCGGCTGCGAGCTCAGCTCGCGGAACTGGTCGTCCAGGACGAACGAACCGGCCCGGTCATCGGTCCGGCGCGACGTCTCGGCGTACAGCTCGAACAGGTCATCCGGCAGGCAGCGCCGCAGCGCCTCGCCGCCGTCGGCGTTCATGTGCAGGTAGTAGCCGACCTTGCGGCTGTCGTCGGCGTCGCGTTCGAAGACCTCGCAGGTGTGCCCGTCCTTGATCAGCCCCTGGGCCAGGGCCAGGCCGCTGAGGCCACCTCCGGCGATGAGGACGTGCAGCGGGCGTGCTGAAGTCACGGGCATCTCCTTGTCATCGCGGCTGGGTCAGCCCGTCGAGGAGTAAAGGTCGGTCGAGTAGGGCGGGGTGTCGTGGGCTTCGCTCCACGGCACGACGCGGTTGCGGAGCACGCCGATACCCTCGATCTCCGCCTCGATCCGGTCACCCGGCTGCAGGTAGAAGTCGAACGGATTGGGCTGGACAGCCGCCACTCCCGAGATCGTGCCAGTGGTGAGAATGTCGCCGGCGGAGTAACCCTGCGCCGAGTGGTGGGCGACGAGGTGCGGGATCGAGATGAGCATCTTGGCGGTGTTGCCGCGCTGGCGGACCTCGCCGTTGACCCGCAGTTCCATCGCCAGTGCCTGGGCGTCCGGCACGTCTTCCTTGGTCACGATCCACGGCCCGATCGGGCAGAAGGTGTCGATCGCCTTGGAAAAGGAGAACACGCCGGACTGCATCTCCCGGCGCTGGATGTCGCGCGCCGTGATGTCGTTGAAGACCGTGTAGCCCGCGATGTAGTCCTCGGCCTCCTCAGGGCCGAAGAACTTGCCGCTGCGGCCGATGATGATCGCCATCTCCAGCTCGTAGTCGAGCTCCTTGGTCAGTCCCTCGGGGTACACGATGGCCTCGTCCGGCCCGATGATCGCGTCCACGTTCTGGAAGAAGACGATCCCCTTGTGCACCGGGTGCGACCAGTCGACCGCCTGCAGCTCCTCGTGGTGGTCGGAGAAGTTCCCCGCGGTGTGGAAGAACTTCTTCGGCACGATCGGCGCCCGCAGCCGGACATCGGCCAGCGGCAGCCGCTCCCCCGTCTCGCCGACCTGGCCGTCCCGCTCGAACCACTCGCGAGTCGAGGCGCAGTCCAGCTCGACGACGACCTCATCCTCCAGACGACCCACCCGGCCGGCGTCGAAGGTGACCAGCTTCATGGCGACCGACTCACTCTCATTCTGTGAAAGTTAATTTCACATATCATCGGGCGGCGGCCGGCGCGGTGTCAAGAGGGCAGCGTGGTGCCATCCGGCGCCGGGACGCGGAACACGCGGAGCTGCAGCGCGAGCGCCGCGTAGTAGCCAACCAGGGTGAGCAGCTCGAACAGGCCCGCCGTGCCGATCTGGCCGACGGCCTCCTGATACTCGGCGTCGTCGAGGTCGCCCCGGGCCACCAGAGCAGCGGCCGTGCGCGCGACCGTGGTCTCGCGTCCGGCCAGCTCGGCAGGGTGGCCGTCGCGTACGGCGGCTAGCTCGGCGTCGCCCAGCCCGGCTGACCGGGCGACCGCCTCATGGGCGTACCACTCAAAGCCGGACCGCCAGTGCGCGGCCACGACGAGGATGGCGATCTCGCGGCACCGGTCGTCGAGCCCGGTGTCGTAGCGCACCGCCGAGCCGAGCGCCTGCAGCGCCGACCCCAGCCGCGGCTGCAGGAGGAAGGCGTTGAACGGGCCCTCGAGGCGCCCGTCCGCGTCGACCAGGCGGAAGAGCTGCGGGCCCTGGGCCCGGCGCCCTCCAGCAATGGCGTCATAGAGCGAACGCTGCTGGTCATCGAGCGATGACGGGTCCAGCTTCGGGATACGTGCACCGGACGTCATGGCGTGCCGACGTGGCCGCCGGACAGGAGCGCAGAGATCTCCGCACACGCCGCCAGCACGGCGGGCCTGAGCTCGCGAATGATCCGCTGGCTGGACCAGTCCCGGGCCTGAACGGCCAGATTGACCCCGGCGACCACGCGGCCGTCCGGGCCGGTGATCGGGCCTGCGACGGACCGCAGTCCGTACGCCAGCTCCTCATCCTGCATCGCCCAGCCCTGATCGCGTATCACGCGGAACTCCGCACGCAGCTCGGCCAGCGAAAGCTTCGCGTTGGGCCCGGGGTTGGCGGCGAACGAGGCGTCCGTGATGAGCGCTTCCAGATCGGCCTCGTCAAGATAGGCGAGCAGCAGCTTGCCGATCGAGGCGTGCACGGCGGGCAGCGTGGAGCCCACCTGGATGTTCGCGGTCACCAGGTCGGAGTTGCGCAGCCGGACGAGGTAAAGCACGCGGTCACCGCTGAGCACGGCCAGATTCACCGTCTCCCCCGTGCGCTGGCCGAGATCCTGAAGTATCGGCGTCGCGATGCCGACGAGGTCGAGGCTGCGCAGCGCGGCCGTGCCGAGCGTCAGCGTTCGAACGCCCGGGCGGTACTCGCCGTTGGGAAGATGGTTGAGATAGCCCTCCGACGTCAGCGTCATCACCACCCGGTAGACCGTCGGCATCGGCAGGCCCGCGGCGGCAGCAAGGTCACTCACGCGCCAGGACGGGCGTTGCTCGTCGAACAGCGACAGGATTCGCAGCCCCTTGGCCAGGGCCTCCACGCGGTACCCCGGGCGGTCCGAGGGCTCCGGGCTGTCGGCGGAATCGGTCTCAGCGGAGGACTCGGCGGGCCGGAGCGCCGCAGATGAAGGGCTCGCGGTGCGGCGGGGCATGGTCGGCCTTCCTCCTCAGTGACAGGGAACACCATCAGGCTACGGTTGCGTCGGCGCACCCTGGACACCTATGTAGCGGGTCCGCTACGGTATTTTAGAAAGCGACTTTCATAGTACGAGAATTCTGCCGTGAAGGGTAGGTCCCATGCCGGACTGGCTCGGACTCGATCAACGGCCCAGCCTAGTCTTCGGCGCCGGCGGCCTCGGGGGGGCCAGCGCCCTCAGCCTGGCCGCCCAGGGCGCCCGGGTCGCGCTCGTCGACGTGAGCCAGGAGAACCTCGACGTGGTCGTGCGGCGCGCGAAGGACGCCGGGGGCGAAGTCAAGCCGCTGGTCGCCGACCTGCGTACGGCGGCGGCCTGCCGTACGGCCGTCAGCGAGGCCGTCCGGCTGGTCGGGACGCCGCAGATCTTCCTGCACGCTATCGGCCGCAACATACGCAAGCCGGTCCTCGATCTTCAGGACGCTGACTGGCAGGAGACTCTGAGCCTGAACCTGTCGTCGGCGTACTGGCTCGGCCAGGCCGTCGGGCGGCTGATGGTCGGGGAACGTTACGGGCGCATGATCTTCGTGTCGTCGGTTTCCGGACTGCTCGCCCACCCGCATCACGCACCGTACGCAGCGGCCAAGGGCGGGATGAACCAGATGTTCCGGGTGATGGCGCGCGAATGGGCCCGCTATGGTGTCACGGTCAACGCGGTCGCTCCCGGCTACATAGAGACCGACCTGACCAGGGGCTACCTCGACAAGGACAACAACCGGGAGAGCCTCGAATCGCTCGTCCCGGCGGAGCGGCTCGGCCGTCCCGAGGAGGTAGCCGACGCGATCACGTTCCTCGCCTCAGACCGCGCCCGCTTCATCACCGGTGAAACCCTGTACGTCGACGGCGGCCGCACCCTCGTCTGACGCCAGCTGCACGGCCCACCTCGATATCCAGCCACCAGCCTCCGGAAGGACATCCTGTGCCTCTCGCATCCGTTCCCGTACCACGCCGCTTCGAGGGCCGGTCGGTTGTCGTCACTGGCGCCGGCACTGGCTTCGGCGCCGAGATCGCCGTACGCGCCGCCCAGGAAGGTGCCCGGGCGGTCGGTGTCCACTACCGCAGCTCGGCCGACGGGGCGAAACGGACGGCCGACCGGGTGGCGGCCGAGGGCAGCACTCCCGTCCTGCTGCAGGCCGACATCGTCGATTGGGAGCAGATCAAGGCGATGGCCGATGCCGCCTTCGAGCAGCTCGGCGGCGTCGACGTCCTGGTGAACAACGTGGGCGACGTCGCACGCGATCAGATGTCGTGGCGCGACATCACCGAGGAGTCGATCGACCACGTCCTGTCCGTCGACATCAAGGGCACGCTGCTGTGTGTGCACGAGTTCGGTGGCCGGATGCTGGACCAGGGCCACGGGGCCATCGTGAACATCGGGTCGACCGTCATCGTCCGCGGCAGTGCGCGAGCGCCGCAGTACGCAGCGGCGAAGTACGGCATCCTCGGCCTGACGAAGTCGTACGCGCACGCGTTCGCGCCGACCGTCCGGGTCAACGTCTTCGCCCCGGGATTCATCGAGACCGAGGCGACCCTCGGGCGCAA
Organism: uncultured Actinomycetes bacterium; assembly: GCA_963833835.1. Classification (GTDB taxonomy): domain Bacteria; phylum Actinomycetota; class Actinomycetes; order Streptosporangiales; family Streptosporangiaceae; genus Bog-532. The sequence continues at coordinate 20,307 of CAWHZI010000012.1, read as the reverse complement.
GGACTGGAAGGCCGGCCGGGGCGACCAGCTGCGATCGCTCACCCCGATGGGCCGCATCCCCGGGCCCGCCGAGGTCGCGGGCACGGCCCTGTTCCTCGCGACCGACGACGCCTCGCACATGACCGGCGGGTACATGGTCGCGGACGGCGGCTACAACATGGTCGGGGCCTGACCATGGGCGTGCGGCATCCGCGCGACCTTGGCCTCGCCGAGGCCCGGGCGCTGGTGCAGCGCGCTGTCGACAAGGCCGAGCAGCTCGGTCTGCGCGGGGCGATCGCGGTGGTGGGGGCGACCGGGGCGCTGCTCACGGCGTCCCGCATGGACGCCGGGGGGCCGGGCGGGATGGCGCGCGCCCGCTCCAAGGCGTGGATCTCGGCGACGCAGCAGATCCCGAGCTCGGAGCACCTGCACCGGATGACGATGATTGCCCCGCCGGTCGCCGCCGGCTTCGCCGTGGCGTCCCCGGAGGCGCTGTTCCCCGGCGCGGGCGGGCTGCCGGTCAGCGTCGACGGCACCGTCGTGGCCGGCATCGCGGCCTCCGGCGCCACGGTGAGCCCCTTCTTCCCGGCCGGCGTCGACCCGCGCGTCCTGAGTGCGGACGGCGAGCCGGCCAACCCTGAGGATCTGCTGATCGCCTACGCCCTCGGGCTCCCGTACGCCGGGCAGCACGGGGACGACCAGAAACGCTGGAAGGAGCGCTTCGGGGAGCTGGTCATCGACCCCGCGGAGAGCCTCGGCATGGCGCCAGCGCCGCGGGCGGCCGGCCAGGCCCAGCTCGAGTGGGCGAAGGGACTGTGCGATGCGGTCCTGGAGGCCGCGGCGCGCCGCGGCCTCCAGGTGGCGGTGGCCGTGGTCGACCGCGGTGGTGACCCGATCCAGCAAGACCTGATGGATGGCGGGCCAGCGGGCGCGGTCGCGGTAGCGCAAGCCGTGGCGGGCGCCGCGGCCCTGTTCGACTGCGGCAGCGCCGACCTCGATGCCCGCTTCGGCACGCCTGACGTCCTCGCGGCGCTGGTCGTGCCCCCGGTCCTCGGTGTGCCCGGCGGCCTGCCGGTCCGTGACGAGGGGCGAGTAGTGGCGGCCCTCGGCGTCGGCGGCGGCGATCCGCTGGTCTGCCAGGAACTCGCGCGGATCGCCCTGGACGCGTCGTGACCGGAGGCGCCGCCGGCCCGATCCGCGTCGCGGTCGTGGGCTGCGGCGCGATCGGGAGCCTGTACGCCGCGCACCTGGCGCGCGTGCCCGGCGTCGAGGTATGGGCCGTGGACCCCTGGGTGCAGCACGTGGACGCGATGGACGCGCACGGCCTGCGGGTCACCGGGCTCGCGGACTTCGTGGCGCCGGTGCACGCGCGAACCGATGGCCGCCAGCTGCCCGAGTGCGACTTCGGGGTCGTCGCCACCAAGGCGCAGCACACGCGCGCGGCGGTGCAGGGCGCACAGTCCGCCCTGGCCAGCGCCGCCGTCGTCAGCGTGCAGAACGGGCTCGGAAACGAAGAGGTCATCGCCGAGCTGGTGCCACGCGTCATCCGCGGCAGCATCATCACGGCGGGCGCGGTCGTGGAGCCCGGAGTCGTGCGGTACGACGCACCGGGAGACTCGTGGTTCGGGCCGTTCGAGGCCCGGCCGGCGCCGATGAGTGATGTCGAGCGGCTGGCCCGGCTGCTGACCGAGGGCGGCCTGCGCACGCACGCGCTCAACGACGCGCGGGGCCCCCAATGGACGAAAGTTATTTTCAACTCCGCGACCAGCCCCCTATCGGCCCTGACCGGGCTCTCGGTCGGCCGGGTCTGCACCGACACTCGGCTCCGGCAGCAGGTCGACCGGCTGGTCACGGAGGCCGTGGCGGTCTGTGAGCGGGCCGGGATCGTGCTCACCCGTTCGCCGCTAGAGGCCGTGAATGAGGCCATCGCGGAGGCGTACGACCACAAGCCGAGCATGCTCCAGGACGTTCTCGCGCGCCGCTACACCGAGATCGACGTCCTCAACGGCGGCATCTGTGCCGAGGGGCGGCGGCTGGGCGCCCCCACCCCACTGCATGACTCCATGGTGGCCCTGGTCAAGGGCCTCGAGCGGTCCTGGTCGGCTTAGCCAGGACGAGCCCGGCTGCCTCCTGCGGGGAGGTGTCGCTAATTCGTGACTTCCAAGGTATGGACAACTCTGTCGACGCCTTGTTAACCTAACCGAAATGAAAGCTACTTTCACGATGTGAGAGTCCTCGAAGCGCGGGGAAGCCCTTCGCGAGTACCGAGGGAGAGCCATGACCGCACAGACCACACGACAGCCGCTCCTCGATGTAGCCGGCCTGCGCGTCACCTACGGCGGGGTCGTGGCCGTCTCCGATGTCGACCTGCAGGTCACCGAGGGCACGGTCTACGGGCTGATCGGCCCCAACGGCGCCGGCAAGACCTCGATGGTCGACGCCCTGACCGGGTACACCAGGCCTGCCGCCGGGCGGATCATGTTCGACGGCCGCGACATCAGCGGCCTGCGCCCCTACCGGCGGGCGCGCCTCGGCCTGGCCCGGACGTTCCAGTCGGTTGAGCTGTTCGGCGACCTCACCGTCGACGAGAACCTGCTCGTAGCCAGCGAGCACGTGACCGTCGCCTCGGCGCTGAGAGACCTCTTCCTGCCGCACCGCCCGCCGGACCGCACCGGCGTCGACTGGGCCATCTCGGTCTGCGGCCTGGAAGACGTCGTGGACCGCTACCCGTCCGAGATCTCACTCGGTAAGCGCAAGCTGGTGGGCATCGGCCGGGCGCTCGCCCGCCAGCCCCGGCTGGTCCTGCTCGACGAGCCCGCGGCCGGGCTTGACACCGACGAGAGCCTCGAGCTGGGACGCCGGCTGCGGTCCCTGCCGGAAGAGCACGGCGTGACGGTCTTCCTCATCGACCATGACATGGGCCTCGTCCTGTCCGTGTGCGATCAGCTGATGGTCCTCGACTTCGGACGGCAGATCGCGGCCGGGACGCCGGCCGAGATCCGCGACAATCCGCGCGTGATTGAGGCCTACCTGGGAGGACATCATGCCGACACCGGCCACTAGCGCGAGCACGCCCGGTCATGCGCTCATCGTCAACGACCTCTTCGCCGGCTACCAGGAGGTCCCGGTCGTCCGCGAGCTCAATCTGGAAGTCCGCCCGGGTGAGGTCGTGGCTCTGCTCGGCCCGAACGGCGCGGGGAAGACCACGACCCTGGAGACGATCGCCGGGCTGAACCGCCCGATCTCGGGCACGGTCGAGCTGTCCGGCGAAAACATCGGCGGCAAGCCCGCCCACGTCCTGGCCCGGCAGGGTCTCGCGCTCGTACCTGAGGGCCGCGCTCTGTTCCCTGGGCTCACCGTCCGTGAGCACCTGCGGCTGGCCGGCGGGCGGGGCGGCAGCCGCGAGGAGGAGCTGCTGGAGATGCTCCCCGAGCTGCGCAAGTGCCTGGGCCGCAAGGCCGGGCTGCTGTCCGGCGGTGAGCAGCAGATGCTGGCCGTCGGCCGGGCGCTCGTCACCCGGCCCCGGCTCCTGCTGGTGGACGAGATGAGCCTCGGGCTGGCTCCGGTGATCGTCGAGCGCCTGCTCCCGATCCTGCGCCGGGCGGCCGATGAGCTGGGCGCCAGCGTGCTGTTCGTCGAGCAGCACGTCGCGCTGGCGCTGGAGATCTCCGATCGTGCCTACATCCTGACGCATGGCCGGATCAGGCTCGAGGGCGCCGCGGCCGAACTACGCGAGCGGCGCGAGCTGCTCGCCGCCAGTTACCTCGGGGAGACGGCCGCCTGACCAGGCCGCTTCCGGTGACCCTGGCCGACAGATACAACCACCAGGAAAGAAGCACATATGAAACGTCTTGGATGGCTCGGCGCGGCAGCACTCCCCGTAGTTGTGCTGACCGCGGTGGGTTGCAGTTCATCAGGTAGCTCGGGCGGTTCGAGCACGCCCGCGGCCAGCAGCACGGCGGCCGCGGCTGGCACGTCAGCGTTCGGTACCCCCAAGAAAGCGACCGGTACCCCCTACGTCTTCGGGATGATCAACGACGAGACCGGTGCGGTGACCTTCCCGGAGGCACGGCAGGGATCGATCGCCGCCGCCGACTACGTGAACAACTACCTCGGCGGCATCAACGGGCATCCGATCAAGATTGACAGCTGCATCGGCGACGGCACTCCGGCCACCGCGGCGCGGTGCGCCAACCAGCTGGTGGCCTCTCACCCGCTCGCGATCCTCGGCGCGGCCGACGTCGGCGCCCCCGCCTCGATCCCGATCTACCAGCACGCCAACCTGGCCTACGTGGGCGGTATCCCGTTCACCCCGGTGCCCGAGACCGCTCCGGACTCCATCCAGTTCTGGTCGGTCAGCGTCGGCGACAACGCGGCGGGCGCCGTGTACGCGGGCAAGACGCTGGGCGTCAAGAGCGCGGCGCTCATCTACTTCAGCAACGCCCAGGGCGCGTCGATCGTGCCCCAGATCACGCCGGTGTTCAAGGCCGCCGGGGTGACAACGGTCAAGAACATCCCGCTGTCGCCGACGTCGCCGGACCCGAGCCCCCAGGCGGCCCTGGTCGAGAGCAGCGGCGCTCAGCTCGCCTACGTCGACGTCCCGAACGGCTGTGGCAACGTGCTCAAGGCACTGAAGAGTGTCGGCTTCACCGGCAAGATCATCGGCATCGATCCGTGTGGCGCACCGCCGGTGCTCCAGGCGTCGGCCGGCGGAGCCAACGGCATGTACATCGCCTCTCCCTTCCTGCTGCAGAGCGGCAGCAGCTCGCAGGCCAAGCTGTTCATGGCGGCGATGAAAAAGTGGGCCGCGCCCGGGACGCTGACCGACTCGATCTCCACGGCCGGCTTCGCCACCGTGATGAACGTCCAGCAGGTACTGAGCAAGATCTCCGGCACGCCGACCACCACCTCGATCCTGGCCGCGTTCAAGTCGGGCACCCACCAGAACTTCCTGTCGCACCCCTACACCTGTGATGGGCAGGCCCTGAAGGGCGCCCCCGCGATCTGCAACGACTACTACCTCATGAACCAGGTCAAGGGCACCACGATCACCCAGCCGAGTTCGACCGACTGGGTGACCTCGAAGGGCTACTTCCCGGGCATCAACGGCTGACGATCGCCGTAGGGTCCGCCCGCCTCAGGGCGGGCGGACCTTCCTTCCGCACCGCGTGTACCAACGAGACCTAGACGAGAAGCCATGTCCAGCTACAGCCTGTTCCTGATCCTCGGCCTTGGCGCGGGCGCCACCTACGCCATCCTCGGCCAGGGACTCGTTCTCAAGTACCGCAGCGCTGGCGTGGTCGACTTCGCGCACGGTGCGGTGGCGATGTTCATCGCCTACGTCTTCATCAATCTCCGCAGCTTCGGGCAGCTCGAGCTGCCCGTCGTCCTGATCCCGCACCAGATCTCGCTGAACGGCGGCAAGGGGCTCAGCACGCCGCTCGCCATCGTCATCTCGCTGGTGTACGCGGCGATCCTCGGGCTCGTGCTGTACCTCATCGTCTACCGCCCGCTCCGGGGCACCTCGCCGCTGACGCGCGTCTGCGCGTCGGTCGGCGTCATGCTCGCCCTGGAAGCGATCGCGGTCCTCAACTACAGTACCGAGCCGGTCGCCACCAACCCGATCTTCCCCAGTTCCGCGCTGTCGATCTCCGGGGTCACGTTCCCCGAGGACCGCCTGTACTTCACCGGCGTCGTCGTCATCATCTCGGTCGCGCTCGCGCTCACCTACCGTTTCTCCCGGTTTGGCCTGGCTACCCGGGCCGGCGCCGAGAACGACCGCGGGGCGGCACTGACCGGTATCTCCGCCAACCGCATCGCGGGCCAGAACTGGGTGATCGCCACGGTCCTGGCGGGTGTGGCCGGCATCCTGATCGCCCCCGTCGCCAGCCTCGATCCGACCTCCTACACCCTGTTCATCGTGCCGGCCCTGGCCGCCGCGCTGGTCGGCCGGTTCCAGTCGTTCTGGCTCACCGCGCTGGCCGGCCTGCTGATCGGCTGTGCCCAGTCCGAGATCGCCAAGCTCATCACCGTCTTCACGTGGTTGCCGCAGCAGGGCCTCGGGGATGCGCTCCCGTTCGTCGTCATCATCGTGGTGATGGCGCTCCGCTCACGCTCCGTGCTCGCCCGGGGCGGGGACACGGCCGAACGCAACCCCTCGGTCGGCCACCCGCAAAAACCGTTGCGCACCGCGGCCGCCTGCTTCGTGGCCGGCCTGATCCTGCTCCTGGTGCTCAGCAGCGTCCTGCGGTTCGCGTTTATTTCGTCGCTCACCGTTACATGCATCGCCTTGTCCGTCGTCGTGCTGACGGGCTACGTCGGCCAGGTCTCGCTCGCCCAGATGTCGCTGGCCGGAATCGGCGGCTTCGTGCTCGGGCACATCTCCAGCGCGTGGGGTATCGGCTTCCCGTGGTCGCTGATCCTCGCGGGCCTCAGCGCGATTCCCGTCGGATTGATCATCGGCCTGCCGGCCCTGCGGCTGCGTGGCGTGAACCTGGCGGTGGTCACGCTCGGCTTCGCCGCGGCGATGGACGCCGTCGTGTTCACCAGCGGGTCATTCACCGGCGGCACAGCCGGCCTGCGGATCCAGCCACCCCGCCTGCCCGGGCTGAACCTGGCGATCACCCAGGGCAAGAGCTATCCGACCGTGGTCTTCGGCGTGCTCGTGCTGGTGATCGTGATCCTGCTCGGCCTGCTCGTCGCCCGGCTCAGGCGGGGCCCGGCCGGGCGCATGCTGCTGGCGATCCGCTCCAACGAGCGCGCCGCCGGCTCGGTCGGGATCAACGTCGCCCAGGCCAAGCTGATGGCCTTCGGGCTCGCGGCGTTCATCGCCGGCATCGGCGGCGCCCTGACCGGATACATGCAAGGCGAGCTGACGGCCGACAGCTTCGCAGCGTTCACGTCGATCGGCCTGCTGGCGATCGTGTTCGTCGCCGGGGTCGGGCGGATCGCCGGCGCGGTCGTCGCGGGCATCATGTTCTCCGCCGCGGGGCTCTTCGTGACGTTCCTCAACCTCCACCTCAACGTGGGCAAGTACCAGGCGATCGTCGCCGGCCTCGCGCTGGTGGTGACCGCCGTCCAGAACCCGGACGGCCTGACCAGCACCGCGACCGGCAAGGGCCCGGCGGTGGCGCTGGCCAAGCTCCGCGACCGGGCTGGCGGGGAGTATCAGAAACGGCGGCCCGGCGGCCAGACGGCGGCACCGGGCGCGGATGGCGCTCCGGCCAATGACAGGGGGCCCGGTGACAGAGGGCCCGGTGATAGGGGGCCCGATGACAAGGGGCCCGACGTCAAGGGCGACCTGCACCATCCGGTTGTCTGACCCGGCCGGCCAGCACGCATTGGCCAGGCGTCCGAGGGGAGCTTTCGCATCGTGCCGGTGAATCCCGGGTCCGCGCCGGAGTACGTCCGCGCCGAGATCATCGGCGGGGACGCGCTGGGGCGCGGAAACGAGCCGGCCCTGTCCTGGTGGCTGCCGGCAGGATCCTCGGTGCAGGACGCCTATCGGGTCCGCACGGACGACGGCTTCGACACGGGCCGGGTGGACAGCGCGGCCCAGTCCTTCGTCCGGATACCGGTCTTCGACCGCTCCCGGCGGTCAGCCGCGGCGCGGGTGAAGGTCTGGACCGACCTGGGTGAGAGCGAGTGGAGCGATCGGGTCAGGCTCGACGCCGGCCTGCTCGAGGAGGCGGACTGGTCAGCCCGGTGGATTGGCGTCGAGGAAGACCAGCGGCCAGAAAAGGGGTCGCGGCCCGGGTACTGGCTCAGGACGACCATCGACGTTCCCCCGTTCCGCCAGGCCCGGCTGTACGTCACCGCCCTCGGCCTCTACCAGGCGTTCCTCGACGGGCGACGCGTCGGCGATGCCGAGCTCGCCCCCGGCTACACCCAGTACCGCGCGCGGGTGCAGTACCAGGCCTACGACGTCACATCGCTGCTGCGGCCGGGGCGGCACGTGCTCGCCGTCCTGCTGGCCGACGGCTGGTATCGCGGCCAGGTCGGGATGCCGCGTGCGGCGGATCAGTACGGCGACGAGGTCGCCTCGCGCGCCCAGCTCGAGGTGCAGACCCAGCGGGGCTGGCAGATTGCGGCGGCCAGCGGCCCGGGCTGGCGCGTCGCGCCCTCCCACATCACGGCGGCCGACCTCATCGGCGGCCAGCGGGAAGATCACCGGTGGCTCGATCCAGCCGTACACGATCCCGGTATCGACGGCCCCGCGCTCAACGACAGGTCATGGCGTCCCGCCGTCGTGCGCGACATCGGCGTCACCGTCGTCCGGTCCATCGCGCCTCCGGTCCGGCGGATCCAGCAGATCCAGCCGGTCGCCGTCCGGCCTGTGCGCGAGGGAAGGGCCTTCGTGGTGGACTTCGGGCAGAACGTCAACGGCTGGGTACGGCTGGCGCGACCAGGACCGGCCGGCAGCCGGCTGGTGCTGTCGCACGGGGAATGGCTCGGCTCCGACGGAGACCTGACGACCACCCACCTCGACGTCGACCTGCCGATCCTCCCGGAGCCGTTGCCGCTCGGCCAGATCGACGAGGTCGTCTCGGCCGGGGACGGCGACGTGTTCGAGCCGCGGTTCACCACGCACGGCTTCCGGTACGTACGCATCGAGGGTCATCCGGGGCCGCTGGAACCCGGCGACATCGCGGCGGTCGTCGTGCATTCAGACCTGCGCAGGCTGGGCTGGTTCGCCTGCAGCAACGACCGCGTCAACCGGCTGCACGAAGCGGTGGTGTGGTCCCTGCGGTCCAACCTGTGCGACATCCCGACCGACTGCCCGCAACGCGAGCGCGCGGGCTGGACGGGAGACTGGCAGATCTTCGCGCCGACGGCCGCGTACCTGTACGACGTCCTCGCCTTCACGCGCAAGTGGCTGCACGACGTGTCGATTGACCAGCGCGCCGACGGGTGCGTTCCGAACCTGTCGCCCTGCCCGCCCGCCGAGGGCTTCGACGGGCCACTCGGCGGGCTCAACGGCTCGGCGGGGTGGGGCGACGTCATCGTGTCCGCCCCCTGGGACCTCTACCAGGCCTACGGGGACGCCTCGCTACTGCGCGGGATGTGGCGTGCCATGACGGGCTGGGTCGACTTCGCGGCAGCCGGGGCCGCCGGCGGCCGGCACCCCGCGAGGGCGGCGGCCCGGCCGGACCCCGCCGCACACGAGCGGTACCTGTGGGACACCGGCTTCCACTGGGGCGAGTGGATGGAGCCAGGGACAGCCGTCACCGATTTCCCCGCGTTCGCCCACGCCGACAAGTCCGAGGTGGCGACGGCCTACCTGTATCGTTCGGCCGCGACTCTGGTCAGAATCGCCGGCATACTCGGCCTGCCCGAGGGCCGGTGGCGCCGCTACCGCGTCATCGCGGCGGGCGCGCTGGACGCCTGGCGCCGGGAGTTCATCCGGCCGGACGGAACGCTCGCCACGGCGACGCAGGCCTCGCACGTACGAGCGCTGGCCTTCGGGCTGGTGCCTGCTGAGCTCCGGCCGGCTATCGCCGGGCGGCTGGCCGAGCTGGTCGACCTCGCGGGCGGCCACCTCGCGACCGGCTTCTTGTCCACGGCCCAGCTGCTGCCCGTGCTCGCCGACAGCGGGCACCTCGCGGTGGCGTACGAGTTGCTGCTGCAGGACACGTCGCCATCCTGGCTCACGATGGTCGACCGCGGTGCGACGACCATGTGGGAGGAGTGGGACGGCGTCGACTCCCGCGGCGTCCCGCACGGGTCGCTCAACCACTACAGCAAGGGCGCGGTGGCCACCTTCCTGCACCGCTACGTCGCGGGACTGCGCCCGGCCGCGCCCGGCTACCGCACCTTTGAGGTGCGCCCGCGGCCCGGCGGCGGCATCACCTCAGCCATGACGCGGCACCTCAGCCCGTACGGGCCCATCGAGGTGTCCTGGCGCCTGGACGGGAGGTCGACGGAGCTGGACGTGCTGGTGCCGGCCGGAACCACCGCGACCGTGGCCCTGCCCGGCGAGGAGCCGCATGGGGTGGGACCCGGGCGGCACCACTGGACAGCATCACTGGATCGGGCCGCGCCGGCGGGCTGACCGGGGCAGCGGTCAGGCGGTGGGCGACGTACCCGCTGGCCGCATGATCCAGTCGTACGCCTCGAACTCCCGGGCGCGCTTCTCGATCTCCGCGCGCTGCTCCTGGTGCCGCGCGGCCGTCTGCTGGATCTCAGCTGCGTGGGCCCGCTTCTCGTCCATGGAGATCACGGAGGTCGCCAGGTCCGTCCAGGTCACCTGCAGGTCCGGTGCCAGCCGCCCCCGCGCGCCGCAGGTGGCGCACTCGACGTCCGCACCGCGCAGGGCAAGGACGTCGAGGTGGCACATCGGGCACACTCCGGGCGGCCCCAGGTAGCGCGCCTCGTCGAAGGAGACCCCCAGCTGGCTGGCGACATTACGCCCGAGCAGAGCCGCCCGGTTGATCGCGCTGTCGTCCAGGACGATGGAGCGCGGAGTCCCCGCGCCCGAAAACTCCACTTGGTCGACGACGGCGATGTGCATCGAGAACGTTGTCGCGTGCATCATCGGCAGGGCCAGCGTCTTCCACTGCGATGTCAGCGAGCCGCCTACCGCCAGGAAGCCGGCCACTCTCGGCTTCAGCACCCGCTCGTCGACGCGGAAGGGAACGACCGGCTCCCGTCCCTGTGCCCGCAGCGCCAGCAGCCCCTCGATGATGGCGGCGTCGGCGTTCGGCCCGAGCAGCCGGTCACCGAGCAGCTTGAGCCGGGCGGCCACCGTCCGGCTCATAATCGGGGTACTCACGATCAGCCCGTCGGCCTCGACCAGCCGCTCCCACAGCCACCAGGCGTCGTCCGGCTCGGTGCCTTCTGCGGCTCCGCTGGGCAGGCGGAGCTCGTCGAGCCGGACCAGCCCGACGTCGGCGCCCTCCTCCTCCGCAGCCCGCAGCGCCGCCTTGAGCAGGATCTCCGCGCTGCCGTGGGGCTGACCGCACCCCAGCCCCAGCAGGCGCCGGCCTGCGCTACCTGTCGCCATCCGACCTCCTCATGTTCCCGGCCCCCGGGCCCGCTGCAGTTGGCCGACCTCGCCGTCGCTCTCCGACGGTCTTGTTATAGATATTCTCACTGTGAGAGAGTAACTTCCATAGAGTGAAGGAACCCGACCGAGAAGTCGGGTTGATCGGAGGAGCCGCGCATGGGCCGGCTGGACGGCAAGCGGGCGCTCATCTCGGGCACCGGCGGCGGAATCGGGCGGGCGGCGGCCATGCTCTGCGCGCGTGAGGGCGCTCACGTCGTGGGCTGTGACCTGAACGAAGCGACTTCCGACGAGACCGTGCAGCTCGTACGCGCGAGTGGCGGGCGGATGGACGCGGTCGCCCCGGTCGACCTGGCGTCGGAGGACGGTGCCCGGCGATACGTGGACACCGCCGCCAATCTCGCTGGCGGGCTCGACATCGTGGTCAACAATGCGTCGGCGATCCGGTTCGGGCCGATCGACGGGCTCTCCTTCGCCGACTGGTCGTTCACCATCCGCAACGAGCTCGATATCGTTTTTCTGGTCACGCGCGCCGCCTGGCCGTACCTGATCGCCGGGGGAGGCGGGTCGATCGTCAACGTCGCGTCCATCTCGGCCTCGCGCGGCGCGTTCTTCATGCCGCAGAACGCGCACGGTGCGGCCAAGGGCGGTGTCCTGGCGCTGACGTACCAGCTGGTCGTCGAAGGCGGCCCGCACGGCATCCGCGTCAACGCCGTCAGCCCGGCGATGACGGAGACGCCGCACACGACGCCGCTGCTCCAGGATCCTGACGGGCCGGCCGCACGCATCACGGCACGCATACCGCTGGGCCGGTGGGGGCAGCCGGAGGACGTGGCCCACGCGATCCTCTTCCTGTGCTCGGATGAGTCGTCCCACGTGAGCGGCGCGAATATCCCGGTCGACGGGGGCGCGGCGGTCATCGGATGACGGTCCCGGCCCGCGACAGGCTGGCCGGCCGCCTGCTCCTGCGCGGCGACGCGGGCTACGAGCAGGCCCGCGTCGGGCGCATCTTCAACGCGCGCCGGCCCAGCCGGTTCCCCGCGGCGGTCCTGCTCGCCGAGGACGACAACGACGTGATCGCGGGCGTCAGGCTGGCGGCCGAGCGCGGGTGGACGGTCAGCGTACGTTCTGGCGGCCACTCGTGGGCAGCGTGGAGCCTGCGCGACGATGCCCTGCTGATCGACCTGGGACGGCTGCGCGACATCGGTTACGAGCCGGCGACCGGGGTCGTCTCGGTCCGGCCGGCCGTACAGGGCGGTCTCGAGCTCGCGCCGTTTCTCGCCGAGCGAGGGAGGGCGTTTCCGGCCGGCCACTGCGCATCGGTCGGCCTCGGCGGCTTCCTGCTGCAGGGCGGCCAGGGCTGGAACGGGCGGGCCCGCGGGTGGGCCTGCGAGAGCGTGGTCGGGCTGGACGTCGTGACGGCCGACGGCCAGCTCATTCAAGCGGACGCCACGGAGAATCCGGACCTGCTGTGGGCGGCGCGCGGAGCCGGTCCCGGGTTCCCCGGGGTCGTCACGCGGTTCCACCTGCAGACGTACGAGGCACCGCGGGTGATGTGGCACGATACCTGGACCTTCCGGCTTGATGACTCGGTGGAGCTGCTGACCTGGTTGCAGGGCATCCTGCCGGAGCTCGACCGGCGCGTCGAGCCGGTCGTCGCGGCGACCCGCCTGCCGGACGTCCCGCTGCACGACGGCACGCCCCGCCCGGACGGGACGGTCGTGCTCCTGCACACGACGTCGATGGCCGACTCCGACGAGCAGGCCGTTGCCCTGCTGGCGGCGCTTCAGCATGGCCCCCTCGCCGGCCGGGAGCTCGGGCACGTGCAGGGCCGGACGAGCGTGCTGGAGGAAAACCTGGCTCAGACAGCGCAGAATCCCGAAGGCTACCGGTACGCCGTCGACTGCACCTGGACCGATGAGCCGGCCCGCGCCCTGGCTCCGCGGCTGTACGCACTGTGGAGCGAGCTGGACACCGAGCACTCCTTCTCCATCTGGTACGGGTGGGCGCCACGTCGCACTCTGCCCGACATGGCGTTCTCGGTGGAGGCGGAGGTGTATGTGGCGACCTACGCGATCTACGGCGACCCGGCTGACGACGCGCGGTACCTCGACTGGGTCCACCGCCGGACGGCCGCGCTGGCCGCCCACGGCAGCGGCGTCTACCTGGGCGACACCGACTTCACCCGGCGGCAGGACCGGTTCGTGTCGGATGACGCGTACCGCCGTCTCACCGCGATCCGCGCCAAGCGCGACCCGTCCGGCCGTTTCGCGTCATACCTGACGTCCGACCCGGCCGGGCTGAACGTCCATGGCTGACCCGGGCACCGTGGGGGCCCGGCTGGACCATGTCGGGCTGGCGGTCGCCGACCTCGAGGCGGCCGTCTCGTGGTTCTGCGACGTATTCGGGCTGGTGCCGGAGCTCACCCTCCGGGTCGAGCCGCTGGACCTGAGCATCGAGATGCTCGTTCACCCGGAGTACCGTTACCGGCTCGAGCTGCTGCACCGGCCCGGCTCCCAGGCAGCCCGCAAACCCGGCACGCCCGGTGAGGCCGCGCTGAGCGAAAGTTACGGGCACGTGGCGTTCGACGTGACCGACCTCGACGCCGGGTACGACCGCGCCGTCAGCCGCGGGGCCCGGCCGGTCATGCCACCGGGCCCGTCACCGGAACCGGGGGTGCGGATGGCGTTTGTCGCGGACCCGGAGGGCAACCTCATCGAGCTCCTGCACCGGCCACCGCACCTCTGAACGGCGCGAGCGACGTGGCCGCGATCGTACGGCGCTCGATCGAGTTCCTGCGCGCACGCTAGCGTGACCCACCAGATAGCGTAAGCGCCCGAGCTTCGCCTGCAGCGCTCTGGTCTGCGGGGATCGGAGCAGGCGGCGGAAGATATCCTGCTCGAGCGCGAGGCCCTGATCGAGGGGCAGCCCGGCGCCCTGGACGAGCGCGCGTTTGGCGGCCGCCAGTGAATGGCGCGGCTGCGCGGCGAGCGGCGCGGTCCAGCTGAGTACGGCGTCGAGGAACCGCGCCTCGGGCAGCACCGCCTCCACCACCCCCAGGTAATATGCCTCGCCGGCTTCGATCACCTCGCCGCCGAAGATCAGGCGGGCCGCTCTGGGCAGACCGATCAGCCGGGGTAGCCGCTGGGTGCCGCCGGCGCCGGGGATGGCGCCGTCGGCCACTTCGACGAAACGGAAGGTGGCCGCTGGTGACGCCACCCGCATCAGGCAGCTGAGGGCGACCTCGAAACCGCCGCCCCAGGCCTGCCCGTTCACGGCCGCGATTACTGGTTGCGGAACAGCCGAGATCCGGCTGAGAGCACGCTCCCACGCGTCCGGCCCATACGGCCCGGTGTCGCCCCCGCACGCGAGCGCTTCGACATCGGACAGGTCCGCGTGCGCGATGAAATATCCGGGCAGGCCACCAGTGAGAACGATTACCCGGGCGCGGTCGTCGCTAGCCCACCGAAGGAGCGCTTCGTCCAATTCGGCGAGGCCAGCGAAACCAATCACATTGTCAGGCGGGCGGGTATAAGTAAGGAGGGCCACACCGCCATGCAGTTCCGCGTCCCACATGCTGACCTACTCGGCGGGATCGCGACGGGCGGGCCGTTGCAGAAATTCGACGAGATTGCCGTCTGGATCGCGGACGAAGGCCACGAGCGAGACCCCATCCGGCGCCGTCGCCGGCTCCATCGACGGCTCAGCGCCGGCGGCTATCACCGCCGCGAACGTCTGCGCGATGTCCGGGACGGCGAGAGCGAACTGGAACCAGCCCTGCCGGAGCGTCGATTCGATTTGGTGATGCGGTCCGCTCGGCACCGATCCTTTCCGCTCGAACAACTCGACGCGGGCACCTTGGGCGTTGCTGAGCACGACGCCTTTCAGGTCGTGCTCAGCAAAGGCAAATCTGTCCTCTACCGTGGCAAACCCGAGCACTTGGCTGTAGAAACGCTCCGAACGCTCAAGATCAGCAACGGAGACACCCGCGTGGTCGAAGACAGCGCGGGCGGTCGATGCGTCCGGCGTGGCATTAGGCACGATCGAGGTCCTCTCCCGGCACCCAGGTGCCGTGGAATCCATATCTCAGCCGGAACGGGATCTTTATGGTGGCGATCGGTCCCGCGGCGATGTCGAGCGCGTCAAGGATGATCATGTCGTTGCGGTTCAGCGCCCGGCGCCCGACCAGGGCCAGCAGGTAGCCCTCCCCCTCGGCCGCGTCCGGGCCCTTCGGCACGAATACCGGTTCCTCGGGGGCCGAGTCCTCGCCGACGTAGTAGCCCGTGGCCGCCCCGGTGTCGTCGTCGCGGTGGAACAGGCTGTTGAATGGCGGGCCCATCGGTCCGAACTCGGGCATCGGGCCGGCCGCCGGGTTCATGCAGCCGATCCAGGAGTGGCGATTGCGCTGCATCGCCGCGCGCGGATCGACCCGGGGCATGTCGCCCGGGTGGTCGAACAGCAGCTCGCTGGTGTAGGTGGCATCGCTGTCAGCCCAGTGCCTGGCCCCCTCGGTTACCTCCAGGGTCCAGCGCTGGGCAAAGGGCGGCGCTTCAGGCAGTAGGCCCTGGGTGGTCTTCGGGAACTGCGAGAACCAGCCGCTGCGGGCTACGAAGTGATCGGCGATCACGGTGTCGCCCACCGACCACGCGTTCAGGCTGTGCGTCTCCATCACCAGTTCGCTGCTGAACCAGCGGATCCCGGCCACGCCCTCGGCGCGCGGGATAACCGCGACATGGGTGCCCTGCGGCGGGTCCCAGACAAAGTACTGCGGCTCGTCTTTCATCCGTTCCCAGTCGGAGATCATCGGCGAGAACGTGATCACCATGTGCTCGCGGGTGACCAGCCAATCGTGCACCATCGAGGAGTATGGCGCCTGGAACGTCTCGGTCCTGATGACCCGCCCGGCCGGTGAGATCACGAACAAATTGATGTCACGGTCGGGCCGGCCGCTGGAGTTGTACGAAAAGGCGATCATCTCGCCGGTGAGCGGATCGATCTTGGGATGGGCGGTGAACGTACGCCCGGGTAGCTGCCCGTCAAAGTTAAAGACGCCACGAGTCTCCAGCGTGAGGGGGTCGAGCTCGTACGGCAGGGCTGCTTCTTTCAGGGCGAGGAGTCGGCCGGCGTGCCACACCACCGAGGTGTTCGCGGTGCCGTCGTCGATACCCTGCACCGATGAATCGTCGGTAAAGGGGTTGCGGTAGGCGCCGAACAGCGCCCGCCGGGCGGCACGCTCCAGCTGGAACCGCTGGGTGCGCACATACCGGGTGCGCAGGTCGGCGTGACCCTGACCGAAACGGATCATCGTGATCATGCCGTCGCCGTTGATGTAGATGTCGTCGGCGAACCGCGGCGGGAACTGCGTGTCGGAGGCGGCGCGGTAGAACGCGCCGTCGAGTTCGCGCGGGATCTCTCCTTCCACCTCGAGGTCGTAGACGTCGGCCTCGATCCGGGCGGGCGCGAAAAACCCGCGGAACGCGGTGGTGTCGGGGTAGCCCCGATCGGGCGCGTCAAGCTGAGCGCGCAGGTCGGCGTGCGAGGTAGGTGCGGTCATCATGATGCTCCTTCTCCGGCGACGGCGTCCGTCGTCAGGGTTGCGGCCGGCTCGGCCGCGGGCATGGCATCCAGGCTCCGGCGGAGCCGGGCGGCGTGCGCGAGATTCGGGGGCAGGCCGAGGTCGGTAGTCCGGTACCCAGCGACGGTCACCAGGACGGATCCACTCGGACCCAGGACCTGGCCATCGAAGACCCGGCTGCGGTCGCTTCCCCCGGGCCTTGGCCAGATGCGGGCCATGGCGGGCGCCCCGGGATCGACGGCGAACGAGCCAGGGTGCCAGTGCACCCACTCGATGGCGGCCGGCACCATCGTCCGGCCGGAATCGGCCAGCTCCCACAGCCCACAGCACTGGAGCAGCAGTTCCAGGAGCCGTGGCCGCAGCACAGTATCCGCGGCTGCCCAGCGCAGCGGGGGAAGGCTGGGGGCCAGACGCGCGGTGAGGCCTGCGGCCGACCGGCCGAATCGCCCTACCACTGCGAACGTGGCCCCGTGGAAGAACGGCGGGTACACCAGGTCCGGGCCGCAGGGCAGCCGGCCGGCCCAGGCGCCCGGGCTCCGCGCGAGCGGCACGGGCGTGGTGGTGCGCTCGGCCACCACCGTCAGGTGCGCCCCCGGCTCACCCGGGCTGAGCAACTCGCAGCTAAACGCCTCAGGTCCCGCCCGGACCGGGGCGCGCCGACGGGATACCAGGTGCAGCTCACGCGGACCGGGGCGGTCGAAGCGCACCGCACTGCCAACCACGACGTCCCACAGCAAGATGCCCTCTGGCATGGCTGGTGCCTCCCGCTGCGCGCAGCAGGCGGGCAGGGCGCGGGCCGCCAGATCGAGCTGCATCACCGTCGGGAGGAGCGGTGCTCCGGCTACGACATGGTCGAGAAGGAAGGCATCCAAGCGAGGATTTATCTGGATCTTCAATTCTGTTCTTCCACTGTGATCTTTCGATAATCGTGCCGAACCTGCCATTCGGCAGTCTTATAACTGAAATAGTCCGGCATGAACGGTAGATTGCACAACACAGGTATGCGCATTCAGCAATCGGAGAACCAGATGGATATGCGCCAGATGGAGTACGTGGTGGCTGTGGCGGAGGAGCTGAACTTCACCCGGGCGGCGGCCCGCTGCCATATCGCACAGTCCGGTCTCAGCCACCAGGTCGCCCAGCTCGAGCGCGAGATCGGCGCTAGGCTTTTCCGGCGCACGAGCCGGAGCGTGCAGCTCACGTCGTCTGGCCAGGTATTCCTGCCCCATGCCCGCCGGCTACTGCGCGACACCGAGCAGGCCCTCGCGGAATTGGCTGAGTTGCGCGGCATGCTTCCCGGACGGCTGCACATCGGCACGATCCCGTTCGGCCCGGATCCTGTCGACCTGCTCGGGCTGCTGGACGACTACCAAAGGGCCTACCCCGCCATCGATGTCATAGTGTCTGACGAAGGCAGCCTCAGCACGGTGGCCGCGATCCTGGCCGGAACCACCGACGTCGCATTCGTCGGGCTATTCGGCGACCAGATCCCCGCCGGGCTTGTCCATCAGGTGCTGGCGCTGGAGCCGCTCGTTGCTGTTGTTGGCCCGGAACATCCGCTGCACGGAACCCAGATCGCCGACGTGCGTGCCCTCGCTGACTCGGCCCGCTTCCTGGAAAGCCATCCGGACTCCGGAGTGCGCGCCCAGGTCGACGCCGCGTGCACGCGAGCCAAGGCACGACGCCGCGTCGCGTGCGAACTCCGGAATCCGGCCGACCTGGCCGCCCTGGCCTTGCGAGGGCTCGGCGTCGCCATCGTCCCGCTGCGCGCGGCGCTGGCCGCGACGTCCGCGGGCCAGGAAGCGAGTGTCCTGCGGCTGACCGACCCACGGGCCGTGCAGCCGGTCGCCCTGGTCTACCGCGACCCTGAACCGTCAAGCCGACCCGTCCAGGCGTTCCTCAGGCTTATCCACTCACGATGGCCATCCGGCCTCATGTAGCACATACCGGACAAACGCTAATGCCGCACTGATGTCCGCGCCGGTCTCAGACTCCGGGCAGGTGCGCCGACACGACGGCGGAACGGCCGCCCCGTACGGCGGCCAGGGCGTCTTTCAGGGCCTGGGGCAGCTCCGCGGGATCGGAGACGCTGACGCCGTACGCACCGCCGGCGGCCTGGGCGATGCCCGGCAGGTCGGCGGCGGGTTCGAAGCTGACGTTGAAGTCGTCGGCGGCCGCCGCCGCGCCGTCGGGGTGGACGGCGAGCGTGGAGTTCTTCGGGGCACGCCAGCCGCGGTTGTTGTAGATCACGGTCAGCGCGGGGGTCTGGTAACGCCGGGCCGCCCACTGCGCCACGCTGGGCACCCCGAAGAGGTAGGAGCCGTCGCCCACGAGGCAGACGACGGTCCGGTCCGGCTCGGCGAGCTTCGCGCCGATGGCCCCGCCGCCCGCCCAGCCCAGCGAGCTGGCGCCGCTGCCGATCATCGAGCCGGGGCGGGCCGCCCGCATGTGCTCGGTGACCGCCCGCTGGTTCGTGACCGTCTCGACCAGCAGCAGAGCGTCCTCGCCGGCCAGGGCCTCGCGGACGCACGCGGTGAGGTATTCGGGGGTGATGACGCCGTCCTGCGGCTGCTCCTGCGTGACCCACTCGGCCCGCTGAGCGTCATGGACGGCCGCGTTCTCCGCGCGCCGGGCAGCCACCATTTCCTCGTCGGCCAGGCCGTGGTCCCGGATGAAGGCGCTGATCTGGGCCACGGCGACGCGGGAGTCAGCCGCCACGAACCGGCGCGCCGGGACGTGCCACAGCGGCAACTGGTCCTTCAGCGGGTCCGAGTCGATGCAGTAGATCACCGCGCCATCGGCGGGACGGTTCACGGCCGGGATCCAGGGCACGTCGGAGTCCGCGACCAGGATGACGTCGGCCTCGGCCAGCAGCGGGTTCTGGGCCGAGGTGTGCCAGTGATAGCCGTGGTGCATCGGATGGGTGTCGGGAAAGTTGACGTATTGCGGGGACGCCTCGATGACCGGCACGGCGAGCGCGTCGGCCAGCTGGACCAGCTCGCTTACGGCGGCCGGGTTCCGGCCGAGGTAAGAGGTGATCACGAGGGGCTTGCGGGCCCGGGCCAGGGCGGTGGCGATCTCGGCGGTCACCTCGGGGGCGAGAGCCACGGGCGCGACCGGCGTGTACAGCCCGGGCTCGAGGGTGTACGGCTCGACCTGCTCCTCCATCACCTCGCGCGGGCCGACCAGATACACGGGACCGGCGGGGGCGCTGCGCGCGATCTGCAGGGCACGCAGCACCAGCTGCTTGACGTTACGGCCGGTGCGGATCTCGTTGTCGTACTTGGTGTAGTTGCGCAGAATGCCCCGCTGGTCGCGGACATCCTGGAGCCAGTGGATGAACTCGTTACGGCCGCCCGGCAGCTCACCATCCATGGTGTACGGGGCAGCGCCGGCGAAGATCAGCACGGGGATGCGTCCGCGGGCGACGTTGTGGACGGCGCCACCCAGGTTCTGCGTGCCCGCGTCCACGTGCACCAGTACGGCCTGGGGTTCCCCGGACACCGCCGCGTAGGCGTGCGCCGCGCTGAGAGCCACCATCTCGTGCGGGCAGATGATCAGCTCGGGCAGATCGTCCCGGCGGCCCTCGACGCGGGCCTGGGCCAGGGCCTCGATCAGGCCCGGGTGGTCGCTGCCCAGGTTGGCGAACATGTAGCGGATGCCGGCTTCCGCCAGCGCTTCGAGAAAGGCCGTGCTCGTGCTGTAGTAACGATCCCCCACGGGGAAAAGTCCTCCTGGAAACAGTGGGCGC
>CAWHZI010000011.1:0-97066 GCA_963833835.1 uncultured Actinomycetes bacterium | reverse complement strand
GCGGGCGACGGTAATCGAAACCGCATGACCAGCTTGGAAGGCTGGGGCTCTACCATTGAGCTACGCCCGCGGAGCCGGGATTACCTCCCAGCCACCCCGGCAGCTTACCGTTTCCTCCCCGCCGTTCGCACCGGCCATTTCTGCCTGCGGCCCGGGCTCCTTCCCCCGTCGCCCTTTGTCACCTGCTGACAACGCGGCCACCCCCTCACGCCAGCCGTACTTGCGTGGTCAAGAGACCGCCGAAATCACGTGACACCAGGGGTTATCAGGACGTAGCGTCAGCACAAGTACGCAGGCGTACTTAAGGGTTCTTCATCAAGGGGTGAGCGGTGCTGAAGCTAGTCGCGCCCGTCGAGGCCTCCGCACCCAGCAACACCAGCAACAGCCTCACCGCCACAACGGCCGTCACGCCCGGCCCCGCAGCCACCCCAGCCACCGAGCCCGCCCCCGCCCTCCCGGCCCGGGTCGCCGCGGCCCTGCGCTCCGAATCCGCGGCTTCTATCGACGAGATCGTCGCCGCGATCCAGAACGAGGTCGCCGAGTACACCCGGCCTCTCGACCCGGCCTACGGGCGCACGCTCAGCCAGGCCGTCGAGCACGCGGTGCGGACGTTCATCGAACGGGTGGCGTGCCCGGACACCGAGATGACGGCGGTGGTGGCCGAGTTCCGGGCCATCGGCGCGGCCGAGGCCCGCGAGGGCCGCAGCCTGGAGCCGTTGCAGGCGGCGCTGCGCCTCGGCGCCCGGGTCGGCTGGCGGCGGCTGTGCGGCGTCGCGGCCGCCCACGGGCTGGACACGCTCGCCCTGGGCCGCGCGGGCGAAGCCATCTTCGTCTACCTGGACGAACTAGCGGCCGCGTCGGCTCAGGGCTACCTGGAGGCGCGGACCGAGTTTGCCGGGGAACAGGAGCGCCGCCGCCGGCGTCTGCTCGACCTGATCCTGGCCGACCCGCCCGCGCCCGCCGAGGCGGTGGCCGAGGCGGCGCGGGCTGCGGACTGGGCCGTGCCGAGCCGGGTCGCCCTGGTCGCCCTGGGTGAGCCGCATCAGCCCCGTGAGCCCCGTGAGCCGCACCACGCAGCGGTCGACCTGGCGACGCAGGCCCTTCCTGGCGACGTGCTGATCGACTGGTCGCGGCGGGAGCCGTGCCTGCTGATTCCGGACCCGGACCGCAGCGGCCGGATCGCGGCCGTGACCCGCGCGCTGACCGGCTGGGCCGCGGCCATGGGGCCGGTGGAGCCGCTGGACCGGGCGGCGGCCTCGCTGCACTGGGCTCGCCGGGCGCTGGGCCTGGCCGAACGGGGGATCATCGACGGGCGCCGCGAGCTGGTGCGCTGCGATGAGCATCTGGCCACGCTGCTGATCTTCGCCGATGAGGAACTGGCCGCCGCGCTGCGGGCCGCCCGGCTGGCGCCCCTGGAACGGCTCCGCCCGGCCCAGCGGGACCGGCTGGCCGAGACGTTGCTGATCTGGCTGCAGAACGGCTGTAACGCCAACGAGGTCGCCCTCCAGGTCCACGTGCACCCGCAGACCGTCCGTTACCGGCTGCGGCAGGCCGACGACCTGTTCGGCGACCAGCTCCGCGATCCGGACCGCCGGTTCGAGCTCGAAATTGCCCTGCGCGCTCGCCGGCTGCTGCAACGTCCAGTCGGCTGACCTGTCGCGCGAGCCGCTCCGTGCCGCCCAGACCCGTGTCTACGCGTTAATTATTCATTATTTAACTTCTCGTAGCTGGACAGTCACTACTGGTGACCCTTAGTTCGCACTTGGTTGAGATTGCTCCGCGTGGCGGGTTGAATACCGATTTGCCGCAACCGATCCTTGTCCCTGGCAGTCTTATACGTTGCGTGTGCATTCGGACCCTGGCCTGAGGGCTCCGGCATGTGGAGGAGGGGCCTGGATGAGCGACCGCAAGCCGCGAGCACCCAAAGCCGTCATCTCCCGCCGTGTCCTTTTGGCCGCGGGTGGCCTGGTGGTGCTGGGTGAGTTCATCGCAGGCGAAGGTTCTGGCGGTGCCACCAACACCACCGGCACCAGCGCGAGCCGTGCGCGGACCACTCAGGCTCCGGGCCACGCCGGGCCCACATCCACCCCGAGTGACACTTCGTCCTCTCCGGCCCCTCAGCCGACGCCGGACCACGCGGCCGCCACGCCGTCTGAGACTGCCACCGCCGGGCAGCCCCCGCAGCCGATGTACTACCTGAATGACGGGCCGAAGACCATCGCGCTGACCATCGACGACGGCCCGAACGCCATCTACACCCCGCAGGTGCTGAGCCTGCTGCAGAAGTACAAGGTCACGGCGACGTTCTCGATGATCGGCCAGAGTGTGGCGGCCAACCGCGGGCTGGCCCGTGAGGTGGCCGACGCCGGGCATAAGATCGTCAACCACACCTGGACGCACGCCAACCTGCCCTCGCTGAACGAGGCCCAGCTCACCGTGCAGATCAACCAGGCCAACGACGTGATCCAGAACGCGACCGGGCGTCACCTGGACATGTTCCGCGCGCCGTACGGCTCGTGGTCGACGGCCGTGCTGGAACGCTGCCAGCAGCTGAAGCTGACGCCGCTCGACTGGTCGGTGGACCCGCGCGACTGGGCCAGGCCCGGGGTCAGCGCGATCGTCACCAACATCATGAAGAACACCCGGACCGGGTCGATCATCCTGGAGCACGACGGCGGGGGTAACCGGGCCGAGACCGTGGCCGCGCTCACCGTCGCGATCCCCGAACTGCTGGCGGCCGGCTACCGCTTCCGCACGCCCTAGCGCGGATCGGCACTAGACTTCCCGTTGTCGCGGGCTGTAGCGCAGCTTGGAAGCGCACTGGCTTTGGGTGCCAGGGGTCGCGGGTTCAAATCCCGCCAGCCCGACCGTGGCAAGACGCGAAAATACGTTCGGCGCACTCACAGGTGCTGTGTCAGGCTTCCGTAATGGACAGCTCCCGGTATCTCGAGTCCCTGGCCGCTGAGTTCTCGCTGCTCCGCGCGGCGGCCACCGCGGCCGGTCCGGAAGGTCTCGCCGCGCCCGTGCCCACCTGCCCCGGCTGGACCATGGCCGACCTGACCCGCCACGTGGGCGGGGTCTACCTGCACAAGACCCTGGCCATGCGGCTGGGTGACTTCCCGGGGGAGCAGGACTGGCCGGCCGAGGTCGAGGCCCTGCCGCCGCTGGACCTGCTGGACCGGGCCTACATAGACCTGGTCGCCGAGCTGACCACGCGCGACCCGGATTCCCCCGCCCCGAGCTGGTACCGGCCCGAGCCGACGGTGGGCTTCTGGCGGCGCCGGATGGCGCAGGAGACCGTCATCCACCGCCTCGACGCCGAGCTGGCGGCCCAGGCGGCCACCGGGCGTGCGGTCAGCCCGGTGCCGGACGACATCGCCGCCGACGGCGTGGACGAGGTGCTGGTCCGGTTCCTCGGCTACGGCTCCACGGCCTGGCCGGACGAGTTCGCCGCGCTGACGGGACCGCGGCTGGAGCGCGCGGGCGGCGACGACACCGTGCTGGTAGAGACGGACGGTGCCAGCTGGACGGACGGTGCCAGCTGGACGGTGCGCCCGCGGCCGGACCACGTCGACGTCCAGGCCGGGGCCGGCGGGGACGTGCACGCGGTGGTGGCGGGCGGCCCCGTCCCGCTGCTGCTCTGGCTCTGGGGGCGGGGCGGCGAGGACAAGGTCTCGGTGTCCGGGGACCCCGCCTGGGCCGACTACCTCCGCCGGCTCCTCGTCGCCACCACCCAGTAAAGCCAGGGAACCAGGGAAGCCTGGGAACCAGTACGACCGGGGAACGGCGTCAGCGGATACCGCGGCCCGCGCGCCGCTGGCGGGCCGACGGCTCGCTGGGCGATGGCCCGGACGTCCGGAGCAAGAACTCGGCGTAGGTGTCCGGGGTCGCGTCCGGCTCGGGCAGGTACGAGTCGTAGGCGAGCCGGCGGTAGGTGAGACGGCGCTGAGCCTGGTTGCACTCCGCGATGATCTGGCCGATACGGCGTACCACGTTCATGGTTCCAGTCTGCCGTCCGGATCCTGATCCCGACAGTGGCAGGAAGGATATATCGCCATGACATCCTGCCAAGCACGCCGCATACTCAGATCATGCTGAACAACGTGGCCGCGGTCGCCCTGGACCACTTCGAGGCGTTCGAGCTGGGCGTGGTGTGCGAGGTCTTCGGGCTGGACCGCTCCGACGACGGTTTGCCCGTGTACGACTTCGCCGTCGTGGCCGGGGAGCCCGGGCTGATCCGCTGTAACGCCGGCTTCACCATCAACACCCCGTACGGCCTGGACCGCCTGGAGGAAGCCGACCTGATCGCGGTGCCCGCGGTGTCCGACCGGCGGCTGGGCAATCCGCAGCTGATCCCCGGGCTGTCCCCGCACCCGATCGCCCCGGGCCGGGTCATCCCCGAGCTGCTGGCCACTGGCCCGGCCGACACCGGCCAGTTCCCCGAGGAGCTGCTGGCCGCGCTGCGCCGCGCGGTGGACCGGGGGGCCTGGGTGCTCAGCGTGTGCAGCGGCGCGTTCGTGCTGGGCGAGGCGGGCCTGCTGGACGGGCGCCGGTGCACCACGCACTGGCGGCACGCGGCCGAGCTGTCGCGCCGGTACCCTCGCGCCATCGTCGACCCGCACGTGCTCTACGTGGACGAAGTGCCGGTCATCACCAGCGCCGGGACCGGGGCCGGCATCGACGCCTGCCTGCACCTGGTGCGCAAGGTGCAGGGGTCGCGGGTGGCCAACATCCTCGCCCGCCGGATGGTGGTGCCGCCGCACCGTGACGGCGGGCAGGCCCAGTACATCAACCGGCCGCTGGGCGAGCCCGCCCGCGGCAGCCTGGCCCCGGTGCTGGACTGGATGCTGGTCAACCTGGGCCAGCCGCTGTCCGTGGCCGACCTGGCCACTCAGGCCCACGTGTCGCCGCGCACGTTCGCCCGCCGGTTCACCCAGGAGACCGGGACCTCGCCGCTGCGCTGGCTGACCTCCCAGCGGGTCCTGCTGGCCCAGCAACTGCTGGAGGACACCGACGAGACCGTGGACGCGATCGCCGAGCACGTCGGCTTCGGTAACGCGGCCGCGCTGCGGCACCACTTCCGGGCCTGGCGGGACACCACCCCGGACGCCTACCGCCGGCTTTTCCGGGGCCCGGCCGTCATCGCCGAACGGGAACCCGTTCCCGTCGGCTGACCCGGTAGGCTTACCGACTTAGAGCGTCGCGGCGGCTGCCGCACGTGATGACCTGAGTTCCCGCGTTCCCGGCCGCGTCCCAGCGGCAGGCGTTGGGGAACCATCCAGGGGACACAAGGAGTAGTGACGCCGACGTGAAGACTGACGTCGAGGAACTGAGCCCGACACGCGTCAAGCTGAGCGTGGCTGTGCCGTTCGACGAGCTGCAGCCCAGCATCGACAAGGCCTACCGCGAGGTGGGCCTGGCAGGTGCGCATCCCCGGGTTCCGGCCCGGCCGGGTGCCGCAGCGGATCATCGACCAGCGGGTCGGCCGGGCTCCCGTGCTGGAGCAGGCCGTCAACGACGCGCTGCCCGAGCTGTACGGCAAGGCGGTCGAGGAGTCGGAGCTGTACGCGCTGGGCCGCCCCGAGGTGGAGATCACCGGCCTGGACGACGGCAAGGAGCTGTCCTTCACCGCCGAGGTCGACATCCGGCCCAAGATTGAGCTGCCCGACCTGGACGGCATCACCGTCACCATCGACAACGCGACGGTCACCCCGGACGACGTCGAGGAGTACCTCACCCAGCTGCGCGAGCGGTTCGCCTCCCTCAAGGGCGTTTCGCGCCCGGCCGAGAGCGGCGACTTCGTCTCCATCGACCTGTCCGCCACGGTGGACGGCGAGCCGGTCGAGGACGCCCAGGCCAGCGGCCTGTCCTACGAAATTGGCAGCGAGTCGATGCTGGACGGCCTGGACGACGCGGTGACCGGCACGTCGGCCGGTGAGACCAAGACGTTCAGCACCGAGCTGGCGGGCGGCGACCACGCCGGCGAGCAGGCCGAGGTGACCGTGACCGTGCACAGTGTCAAGGTCAAGGAGCTGCCGGACTTCGACGACGACTTCGCCCAGCTGGCCAGCGAGTTTGACACCATCGGCGAGCTGCGCGCGGATACCCGCCAGCGGATCGAGGCGATGAAGCAGCAGCAGCAGGCCGGGCAGGCCCGGGACCGCGCCGTCGAGGCGCTGCTCGAGCTGGTCGACGTGCCGCTGCCCGACAGCGTGGTGGCCGACGAGGCGCACCGGATGCAGCACCAGGTCCAGGACCAGATCCAGGCGGCCGGGGCTGACTGGGACACCTACCTGCAGATCGTCGGCAAGTCCCAGGAGGAGTTCACCGCCGACCTGGACGAGCAGGCCCGTGGCAGCGTGAAGACCAGCCTGGTGCTGGACCAGCTCGCACGGCAGGAAGACCTGGGCGTGGACGACGCCGAGCTGTCCTACTTCGTGACCCGGCAGGCCGAGGCCATGGGCGTCGAGCCCGAGGTACTGGCCCGCCAGCTGGCCGAGGCCGGCCAGATCGGCGCGGCCGCGGCCGAGGTGCTGCGGGGCAAGGCCGTGGCCCGCCTGACCGAGCAGGTCAACCTCAAGAACGAGGCCGGGGACGACGTCAGCTACGCCACGCTGATCGGCGCGGACGCCGAGGCCGAGGCCGAAGCCGAGGTGATCGCTGAGGCGGAGGTTGACGCCGCGGCCGGCGAGGAACCCGATCCGGTTGAGGACGCCGAGGTCGCTGAGGACGTCGCCGCCATCGAGGCCACCGCGGACGACAGTGTCGCTGCGGACGCCAGGGCTGATGACAGTGCGGTAGCGGCTCCGGACGACAGCGCCGCCGAGAAGGCGCCCGCCAAGGCCAAGAGGGCCAGCAAGAAGTCCTAGGCCGCCGTCACCCAGCCTGCCGGGCAGGGTGCGCCGACAGCGAAAACCGCGCCGCGGCGGCATGGATCCCGCGCTGCGGACGCTATCGTCCAAATCAGAGACGTCGAACGTATTTCAAGCGAGGAGAACGCAGTGACCACGCATCCCAACCTGGAGGTGCCGTCGATCGTGGCTGCGACCGCCCAGGAGCTGGCGTCGGCCGCCCCCATCGCGGCCACGCCCGACGGGGCCGTCCAGCCGTTCGGCGACCAGCTGTTCCAGCGGCTGCTGCGGCACCGGATTGTCTTTCTCGGCCAGCAGGTGGACGACGACCTGGCCAACCGGATCTGCGCCGAGCTGGTGCTGCTCGCGGCCGAGGACCCGAAGCGGGACATCAGCCTCTACATCAACTCGCCGGGCGGCTCGGTCAGCGCCGGCCTGGCCATCTACGACATCATGCAGTACGTGCCGAACAACGTGGCCACGTACGTGATGGGCATGGCCGCATCCATGGCTCAGGTCTTGCTGTGCGCGGGCACCGAGGGCAAGCGTTTCGCGCTGCCGCACTCGCAGATCCTGATGCACCAGCCGTCCGGCGGTCTCGGTGGCACCGCCACCGACATCCGGATCCAGGCCGAGCAGATGCTCTACATCAAGCGGACCATGGCCGAGCGGATCGCCTTCCACACCGGCCAGACGATCGAGCAGATCGAGCTGGACTTCGACCGGGACCGCTGGTTCACCGCCGACGAGGCCAAGGACTACGGCTTCGTCGACCAGGTGGTGCGCAGCGCGACCGAGGTGCCCTCGGTGGGTCCCGTCTCATGAACGCAGGTTTTGAAATGAAGGAGCCGAACGTGAGCCAGCTCAGCGTTGGCCAGGTCGGGGCCGGGGGCTTCCGGCCGGCCGAGGCCCGGTACGTGCTGCCGTCCTTTGTGGAGCGGACGTCGTACGGGGTCAAGGAGATGAACCCGTACAACAAGCTCTTCGAGGAGCGGATCATCTTCCTCGGGGTGCAGATCGATGACGCCTCGGCCAACGACGTGATGGCCCAGCTGCTGACGCTGGAGGCGATCGACCCGGACCGTGACATCACGATGTACATCAACTCGCCCGGCGGGTCGATGACCTCGATGATGGCCATCTACGACACCATGCAGTTCATCCAGCCCGACATCCAGATGTGCTGCATCGGGCAGGCGGCCTCGGCCGCGGCGATCCTGCTCGCGGCGGGCAGCAAGGGCAAGCGGATGGCGCTGCCGAACTCCCGCATCCTGATCCACCAGCCGGCCACCCAGGGCGGCGGCTACGAGCAGGTCAGCGACCTGGAGATCCAGGCTCGTGAGATCATGCGGATGCGTGCGGCCATGGAGCAAATCCTGGCCAAGCACACCGGCCGGGACGAAGCGCTGATCCGCAAGGACATCGAGCGGGACAAGTTCCTTACCGCCGAGGAAGCGAAGGAGTACGGCATCATCGACGAGGTTCTGACCACGCTCAAGCGCGGACAGACCGTTGCCGATGTAATGTCTTCTTAGCCGAAGATTTGCCTCTTCCCCGGCACGCCCCCTAGGGGGTTTGATGGTTACAGCCGTAGGTTCCAACGAGCCGCAGGCGGTAACGTCAAAGCCGGAGTGCACGATGGCCTGGCGGGACATGCCCGCTGGGAACGGCCCGGAGCCGTCCCGGCGGCCCCATGTAAAGGAGTATCTGGGTGGCACGCATCGGTGACGGTGGCGACCTGCTGAAGTGCTCGTTCTGCGGGAAGAGCCAGAAGCAAGTCAAAAAGCTCATCGCCGGACCCGGTGTGTACATCTGCGACGAGTGCATCGATCTCTGTAACGAGATCATCGAGGAAGAGCTCGCCGAGCCCTCCGAGGTCAAGTGGGACAGCCTGCCCAAGCCGCGGGAGATCTTCGAGTTCCTCGACGACTACGTGATCGGCCAGGACATGGCCAAGAAGGCCTTGTCCGTGGCCGTGTACAACCACTACAAGCGGGTGCAGTCCGGCGGCGAGCGGCCGGGTGACGACGGGGTCGAGCTGGCCAAGTCGAACATCCTGCTGCTCGGCCCGACCGGCTCGGGCAAGACGCTGCTGGCCCAGACCCTGGCCCGGCTGCTGAACGTGCCGTTCGCCATCGCTGACGCCACCGCGCTCACCGAAGCCGGGTACGTGGGCGAGGACGTGGAGAACATTCTCCTGAAGCTGATCCAGGCGGCCGACTACGACGTCAAGAAGGCCGAGACCGGGATCATCTACATCGACGAGATCGACAAGATCGCCCGCAAGAGCGAGAACCCGTCGATCACCCGGGACGTGTCCGGCGAGGGTGTGCAGCAGGCGCTGCTGAAGATCCTCGAGGGCACCACGGCGTCGGTGCCGCCGCAAGGCGGCCGCAAGCACCCGCACCAGGAGTTCATCCAGATCGACACCACCAACGTGCTGTTCATCTGCGGTGGCGCGTTCGCCGGCCTGGAAAAGATCATCGAGCAGCGGTCCGGCCACAACGGCATCGGCTTCCACGCCGTGCTGCAGGCCCGCAAGGCCGACAACACCGACGACGCGTTCGCCGAGGTCATGCCGGAGGACCTGCTCAAGTTCGGCATGATCCCCGAGTTCGTCGGACGGCTCCCGGTCATCACCAGCGTCCACAACCTGGACCGTGAGGCGCTGATCTCGATCCTCACCGAGCCCCGCAACGCGCTGGTCAAGCAGTACAAGCGGCTGTTCGAGCTGGACGGCGTGGACCTGGAGTTCACCCCGGACGCGCTGGACGCCATCGCCGACCAGGCCAACCTGAGGGGCACCGGGGCGCGCGGGCTGCGCGCGATCCTGGAAGAGGTGCTGATGTCGGTGATGTACGAGGTGCCCAGCCGCAAGGACGTCGAGCGCGTGGTCATCACCCGCGAGGCCGTCCTGGAGCACGTCAACCCGACGCTGGTTCCCCGCGGTGTCAGCAGCAACCGCCGCACCCCGCGCGAGAAGTCGGCCTGAGCCGAGCAGGAGCACATCACAATGCGTGTAGTACAGGGATAACGAGGTCCCGACCGCTGGTCCGGAGTCAATAGACTCGCCTCTCGTGAGTGACACTGTCGTGAGTGACACGGTTCAGCTAGCACCGCAGTACAGCCCGGGTGAGGTGGAAGGGCCGCGCTACGCCCTGTGGGAGAAGGCCGGTTACTTCACCGCCGATCCCGAGCGCGACGCCCCCACGTTCTCGATCGTGATCCCGCCGCCGAACGTGACCGGCGTGCTGCACATCGGCCACGCGCTGGACCACACGATCATCGACACGATCGTGCGGCGCCGCCGCATGCAGGGCTACACCGCCCTGTGGCTGCCGGGCATGGATCACGCGGGCATCGCCACCCAGAACGTGGTCGAGCGGGAACTGGCCAAGGAAGGCCTGAGCCGGCACGACCTGGGCCGCGAGCAGTTCGTCGAGCGGGTCTGGCAGTGGAAGGCCGAGTCCGGGGGCAAGATCCTCGGTCAGATGCGCCGCCTGGGTGACAGCGTGGACTGGAGCCGCGAGCGGTTCACCATGGACGAGGGCCTGTCCCGTGCCGTGCAGACCATCTTCAAGCGCCTCTTCGACGACGGCCTGATCTACCGGGCCGAGCGGATCATCAACTGGTGCCCGCGCTGCCTGACCGCGCTGTCGGACATCGAGGTGGACCACAGCGACGACGACGGCGAGCTCGTCTCCATCCGCTACGGGGACGGCGACGACTCGATCGTCGTGGCGACGACCCGGGCCGAGACCATGCTGGGCGACACCGCCGTCGCGGTGCACCCGGATGACGAGCGGTACCGGCACCTGGTCGGCCAGACCGTCGAGCTGCCGCTGACCGGCCGCCGCATCCCGATCATCGCCGACGAGCACGTCGACCCGGCGTTCGGCACCGGTGCGGTCAAGGTCACCCCGGCCCACGACCCCAACGACTTCGAGATCGGCCGCCGCCACAACCTGCCCAGCCTGACCGTGCTGGACGAGCGCGGGGTGGTCACCGCGCACGGCCCGTTCCAGGGCCTGGACCGGTTCGAAGCCCGGCCCGCGGTGGTCGACGCCCTGCGCGAGGATGGCCGGATCGTGCGCGAAGTCCGGCCGTACGTGCACGCGGTCGGGCACTGCCAGCGCTGCGGCACGACCGTGGAGCCGCGGCTGTCCCTGCAGTGGTTCGTCCGGGTCGCGCCGCTGGCTCAGGCGGCCGGCGACGCGGTGCGCGACGGCCGGGTGAGCCTGCACCCGCGGGAAATGGAAGCCCGCTACTTTTCCTGGGTCGACGAGATGCACGACTGGTGCATCAGCCGCCAGCTGTGGTGGGGTCACCGGATCCCGGTCTGGTACGGGCCCGACGGCGAAGTGGTCTGCGTCGGCCCGGACAGCGAGCCGCCGGGGGAGGGCTGGCGGCAGGACTCCGACGTGCTGGACACGTGGTTCTCCTCGGCGCTGTGGCCGTTCTCCACCCTGGGCTGGCCCGACGACACCGCCGACCTGCACGCGTTCTATCCCACCAGCGTGCTCGTGACCGGCTACGACATCCTGTTCTTCTGGGTCGTCCGGATGATGATGTTCGGGCTCTACGCCATGCGCGACCGGCCGGCCGCCGACGCGGTGCCGTTCCGCCACGTGGCCCTGCACGGCCTGGTCCGGGACGCGACCGGCAAGAAGATGTCGAAGTCCCGCGGCAACGCGGTCGACCCGCTCGACTGGATCGACCGCTTCGGCGCCGACGCCACCCGGTTCACCCTGGCCCGCGGGGCCAACCCCGGCAGCGACGTCCCGGTCAGCGATGAGTGGGCGGCCGGCTCCCGCAACTTCGTCAACAAGCTGTGGAACGCGGCCCGGTTCGCGCTGGGGCACGGTGCCCGGGTGCCCCGACGGCTGCCGGACGCCACCGCGCTGTCGGCCCCGGACCGCTGGATCCTGTCCCGGCTGTCCTCGGTCATCGCCGAAGTGGACGCCGACCTCGACCGGTTCGAGCTGGCCAAGGCGTGCGACACGCTCTACCACTTCGCCTGGGACGAGGTCTGCGACTGGTACCTGGAGCTGGCCAAGATCCCGCTCATGGCGGCCGAGGACCGTCCGGAGGACGCCACCGCGCAGGCCGCGGCCGAAGTCACCCGGGACGTGCTCGGGCTGGTGCTGGACAACCTGCTCAAGCTGCTGCACCCGGTGATGCCGTTCGTCACCGACGAGCTGTGGACCGCGCTCACCGGCGAGGAGTCGGTGATGGTCGCGCCGTGGCCGCGGCTGTCGTTCGCCGACCCGGCCGCCGAGGCTGAGCTGGCCGCGGTGATGCGACTGGTCACCGAGGTCCGCCGGTTCCGGTCCGACCAGGGCCTGCGTCCCGGCCAGCGCGTCCCGGCCCGGCTCCGGGGTCTGGCGGGAAGCCTGCTGGCCGCGCACGAGGACCGCATCCGGGCCCTGCTGCGGCTGACCGAGCCGGCCGGGGACTTCGCGCCCACGGCCGCCATCGAGGCCGAAGGGGTGACGGCCGAGCTCGACACGGCCGGCACCATCGACCTGGCCGCCGAGCGCCGCCGCATGGACAAGGACCTGGCCGCCGCCCGCAAGGAAGCCGACCAGGCCCGGGCCAAGCTGGCCAACACCAACTTCACGGCCAAGGCCCCCGCCGCCGTCATCGACAAGACCCGCGACCGCCTAACCACCGCCGAGCAGGACATAGCCCGCCTCGAAGAACGCCTCGCCGGCCTCTCGACCGCCCCCCGGCGCCATGCCCGGGGGCAGGCTCGGGTGAGCCTTGGGCCTCCCGCGGCTCGTCGGTCAGCCGAGCAGACCTCCCTGGCCGCGTCAAGCGCGGTGGATCGTTGCGCTTGACCCGTCCCACTCGGCCCGCTTTCCGGCTGGCGGGACGACGGCGACGGGATGGGCCAGGCCGCCACTCCTGTGCGCGCGGGTCCCCTCGATTCGGGAAGGCTTTTAGGCAGCATGTGCCTAAAAGCCTTCCCGAATGCCTGGCTCCGGCCGGCGACCACTGTCATTCTCACCACAGGTCACACCAGCCACCTGAGGCTCAGCACTCGATAGGCACCCCTGGACTGGGCCCAGTTGTTGGCAGCATCTGCACAAAACTAGGCCCAGCCTCCGGCCGCACCGCCCGCCGTACTCCCAGCTAGTGCGCCTGCACGTGCATTAGGGAGCTAACCTGCCCTGCTGTCCCCGTGTGACAAGGTTGGCACAGTTTGTTGCGATTGGGGCTTTTGGGCGTCACCATGTAACCAGGGGGGATCGGAGAGCGACTGTCCGCAGTTGGGAGGTCCGTTGCCGGAGACCGCGGCCCAGACAGTTCCAGCTTCTGGCACCCCGCCAACCTCTGACCCTCCGCCGGTGTCCCATACCCCACCAGTGACGCCCGCCTCACCAGCCCTAGTCGCCCCGCTAGCCGTGGCCGCCCCGCTGGACCCACCAGTCGCACGGGCCGCGACGTTCCGGGACGTGTTCGCTGACCGTGAGTTCCGCGCCATCTGGCTGGCCGAGCTCGCCTCGATCGCAGGGGATCAGTTCGCCCGGGTCGCGCTGACCGTGGTCGTGTTCCAGCGCACCGGGTCGCCGCTGCTGACCGCGCTGACCTACGCCTCGACGTACCTGCCGTGGCTGGTCGGCGGCCTGTTCCTGTCGGACCTGGCCGACCGGTTCCCGCGTCGCACCGTCATGATTACCGCGGATGTGGCCCGGATGCTGCTGGTGGCCGCGATGGCGGCGCCGGGCATGCCGCTGTGGGGCATGGTGCTGCTGCTGTTCGTGGTCGCCTCGCTGAACGGCCCGTTCCAGGGCGCGCGATCGGCGCTGCGGGCCAGTATCATGCCTGACGACCGCTACACCCTGGGCCTGGCCGCCTCCCAGGTCACCCGGGAGTTCGGCGTGGTGGGCGGGTTCGTGGCCGGCGGCCTGATCGTGTCGGTCCTCGGCGGCCGTACGGCGCTGCTGATCGACGCGGGCACGTTCGCGGTCTCGGCCCTGCTGCTGTCGGCGTTCGTGCGCCACCGGCCGGCCGCGGGCCGGCGCCGCCAGGCCCGGCTGGCCGAGATGATGGCCGGACTGCGGCTGGTATTCGCCACCGACCGGCTCCGCCCGCTCATGCTGCTGGGCTGGCTGTGTGCGTTCTACACGGTGCCCGAGGCGCTCGCGGTCCCGTACGCGGCCCAGTTGCACCACGGGTCGGCCGCGGCCGGGCTGATCTTCGCCGCGGGGCCGCTGGGGAGCGCCGTGGGCATGCTGGTGTTCACCCGGGCCGTCCGCCCGGCCGAGCGGCTGCGCTGGATGGGCCCGATGGCGGTGGCCGCCTGCCTGGTCCTGGCCACCTGCCTGGCGCGCCCGGGCCTGATCCTGCTGCTGGTCATTTTGGCCGTGTCCGGCCTGCTGGCCGCCTATCAGATCGCGGCCAACGCGGCCTTCGTGCTGGCGTCGCCGGACGACCGGCGCGGTCAGGCCTACGCCATCGCCAACGGCGGTATGAACCTGGGCCAGGGCCTGCTTTACGTTTTGGCGGGGGTAGCCGCGAGCGCGGCCACCCCCGCCACGGTTGTCGCGGGTAGCGGCCTGATTGGAGCCGCGCTGGCTCTGTGGTTGGTCGTCAGTTGGCGGCGTCAGCCCTCACTTGCCCCGGAAAGGGGTACGGGCCGGTGAGAATCTATATGATCCGGACATGGGTAATGTTTTGCGGCCCTCAGTCCCAATCGATGCTCATGCCTCATCCTTTCCGTGCGAGCCAGGCGGGCAGCGTTACCGCCGCCGCGTCCACTTCGTACGCGGCTGTCATCCCCAGTCGATCCGCATACCCATTCCTTTCTCGGCGATCTGGCCAATTGATCAATGCCCTTTCTCGTTGTTCGCCACACGCAATTAAAAATAGCAATTGTAACGTTTTGAAATAAATGCCGAAGTTTCGGCAAAACTTTTTGATAAAACTGATTTAAAAGCTTTAGCGCAATTTGCAGAAGGTGAGGTGACCATGGCATCCGCTCCGCGGGGCCGCCGCCGGCCGGTGGTTTCGATCCGGCACTGGCCGCTGTGGTCGCTGCCGCCTGCCGCGCGGGCCTACGTCATCGCGGTGCCGTCGCTGGCCGCGGTGGCCACCGCCGTGGCCGCCGCGACGACCCGGTGGCACCCGTCGCAAGCCGTCGTGTACATCGTGCTGCTGGCCAGCTCAATGGCGATGGTCGAGGCCACCCGCGACGTCAAGCTGGCCCGCGACACCCTGACCCGCGATCTACAGGAGGTCTGGTACCTCTCGATCGCGATACTGCTGCCACCCTTCTTCGCGCTGCTGGCCCCGATCCCGATCACGGTGGTCAAACAGCTTCGGGTCCGCCGCAATCTGACCCACCGGCGCATCTTCAGCATCGCTTCCAATGGCCTGGGTTATGGGGCCGCCTCGGTGGAATTCCACAGCGGCGTACGGCCGCTGCTCGACGGCCCGCTCAGTCCGGGCGCCTACCATGTCGGCCTGCTGGCCGCCATTGTGGCTGCGGCCGTGACCGGCTGGCTGATCAATGCCTGGCTGGTGGTCGGGGCGGTGAAGCTGACCAGTCCCACCGCCCGGATCCGGACGCTGATGTTCACCCGGGAGGCCATCACCACCGACGCGGTGGTCACCTGCCTGGCCTCCCTCATCGCATTCGGACTCTCCTTCTCCCTGGCCGCGCTGGTCGTGGCGCTGCCCGTCGTCCTCATGCAGAAGCGATTCCTCATGCATTCCCAGCTTGTCGCGGAGGCGCGGACCGACGCCAAGACGGGCCTGCTGAACGCGGCCACCTGGCATCGCGAGGCCAGCACCGAGCTGTCGCGCATCCGCGGCTACTGGTCGCCCACCTCGCTGGCCATCATCGACATCGACCACTTCAAGCTGGTCAACGACACCCACGGGCACCTGGCCGGCGACCGGGTGCTGCGGGTGGTGGCCGACCGGTTCCGGGGCCAGCTGCGCGAGGGTGACCTGATCGGCCGGTTCGGCGGCGAGGAGTTCGCCATCTTGCTCCCGCACACCTCGGGTACCGAGGCCGGCCGGGTGGCCGAGCGATTGCGCGGCCACATCGGAGACGAGCAGATCGTGGTCAGCGACGGCCGGGAGGCCAAGATTGCGGTCAGCATCACGGTCTCGGTGGGCGTGGCCGAGCTGGCCCACACCCGGCAGGACCTGGACGAGCTGCTGGCCGTGGCGGACGCGGCGCTCTACCAGGCCAAGGCCGCGGGCCGGGACCAGATCTGCATCATGGCGTCGGGCCTGGACGAGCCTCGCCTGCCGGTGCCCCCGGGGACCGGACCGGCGGCGCCCGCACCCCAGTAGCCTGGACGGGTGACCACTTCGACCTGCTGGTGCCTGCCGTGACCGACTCGCTGCGCGACGTTGAGCGGGCGATCCTGCGGCGCCGTCCCGAGTCGTCGATCGAGCCCACGCTGGACCGGATCGCCGCCCTGGCCGAGCTGCTCGGCGACCCTCAGCGCGCCTACCCGGTTATTCACATCACCGGCACCAACGGCAAGACGTCCACCGCCCGCATGATCGACGCGCTGCTACGGGCCCGGGGCCTGCGCACCGGCCGGTTCACCAGCCCGCACCTGGTCTCCATCCGCGAGCGGATCTGCATCGACGGCCAGCCGATCGAGGCCGACCAGTTCGTCGCGCTCTACCAGGAGATCGAGCCCTACCTCCAGCTCACCGACGAGCGCCTGGGGGTGCCGCTGTCCTTCTTCGAGGTGCTGACCGGCATGGCCTTCGCCGCGTTCGCGGATGCGCCAGTAGACGTGGCCGTGATCGAGGTCGGCCTGGGTGGCACCTGGGACGCGACCAACATCGCCGACGGCGCGGTGGCCGTCGTCACCCCGGTGAGCCTGGACCACATGCAGTACCTGGGCGAGACCGTGGAGGAGATCGCGGGGGAGAAGGCCGGGATCATCAAGCCCGGCGCGCTGGCCGTGCTGGCCCAGCAGTCGCTGCCTGCGGCCGAAGTGCTGCTGCGCCGGGCGTCCGAGGTCGGGGCGACCGTGGCCCGTGAGGGGCTGGAGTTCGGCGTGCGGGAGCGCGAGATCGCCCTCGGCGGCCAGCAGCTCACGCTGCAAGGGCTCAACGGCACCTACTCCGAGCTGTTCCTGCCGTTGTTCGGCGAGCACCAGGCGACCAACGCCGCCTGCGCGCTGGCCGCGGTCGAGGGTTTCGCCAGCGCCGCCGATGACGGCCCCGTGGGCTCGTCGGGCGAGGCCGGCCCTGGCGGCCGCGCGCCGCTCGACGTGGACCTGGTCCGGCAGGCCTTCGCCGGGCTGCGGTCACCGGGCCGCCTGGAGGTACTGCGGCGCAGTCCGACCGTGATCGCGGACGCGGCCCACAATCCGTCCGGCATGGCCGCCACCGTGGCCGCCGTGACCGAGGCGTTCAGCCTCAGCCGCCTGGTCGGCGTGCTGGCCGTGAGCGCGGACAAGGACGTGGCCGGCCTCCTGGACGAGCTGGAACCAGCGCTGTCCGACGTGGTGGTGACGCACAACTCCTCGGACCGCTCGATGTCCGCCGAAGAGCTGGGTGAGCTGGCCGGTGACGTGTTCGGCCTGGACCGGGTGCACGTGGCCGCGCGGATGGACGACGCCATCGAGATGGCGGTGACGCTGGCCGACGACACCCCCGATTCGGACCTGCCCGGCGGCGGGGGTGTGCTCATCACCGGCTCCGTGATCACCGTGGGCGACGCCCGGCAGCTCCTGCTCCCGGACGGCCCCACCACCGACCTGCCGGGCGCCGACGGCGGCACCGGCCGGCACCCGTTCACCGCAGCCGATCTGTCATGAGTGAACCCGTCACCGAACAGGCCGCCGCGCCGGCCCCCGCCGGGAAACCGGGTAAACGGCCGATCCTGCGGCGGCTGCTGTCGTCGGTGCTGGTGTTCGAGTTCATCTTCCTGATTCTGGCCATCCCGGTGGCCATCAAAATCGAGAACCTGGACCACGGCCTGGCGTTCGGCGTCGGCGGCGGGCTGGCCCTGGCCGCTCTGCTGCTGGCCGGGCTGATCGGCCGCGGCCGCTGGGCATTGTGGCTGGGCACCGTGCTCCAGTTCGCGATCATCGCGGCCGGCGTTGAAATAACTGCCCTTTATGTCCTGGGCATCATCTTCTGCGCCCTGTGGTTCGGCGGAATCTATCTGGCCGACAAGCTGGAGCAGCCAAACCCGCGTTAGCATAAGGCCGTCGCCCTGAGTAATTAGAGGTGAGCGGTTAGTGACGACGAGTCTTGGACGGCTGGTTCGGCCCGGTGCCCACGCCGGTCGTGGCCCCGCGGTGACCGACGCCTCGGCCCCGCCCCTCAGCCCCGCCCGCTCATCCAGCCCGGCCCGCCAGCCGCACCGTCTACCCGGCCCGCACGGTCCGCCCGGCTGGCACCGCCCGCCGGGTCGCCGCCGACGCCGCGGCCGCTGCCGTGATAGCCACGGTCACGCCGCTGTGCCTGCTGCAGGCCCCGAACGCCATCGCCTGGGCGCTGGACAGCCCGGGCGGGGTCGGGACCGGCGCGCAGGGGTCCACCATCGCGGTGCTGCGCGCCGCCGGGCTGGCCCTGCCCGCCATGGCCGCACTGGCCGGGATCGCCGCGCTGGCCGTCCTGCGGCTGCGGGCCTGGCCCGTATTGCTGGCCGGGCTGCTGGTCATGGCCGTGGCCGACACGCTCGGCGGTTCCGCGCACACCGTGACGGTGATCGCCGTGGTGCGGGTGCTGCACGGGGCTGCGGCCGGCCTCGCCCTGCCCGCCGCGCTCGCGCTGGCCTGGGAACGTGCGGCGGCGCGGCGGCGGTGGCTGATCGCGCTGTGGTCGGTGGTCGCGGTGGCCGGCCTGACCGCCGCACCGGCCGTGGCCCGGGCCCGGCTAGCGAGCGGTGGCTGGCACGCCGCGCTGGCCCCGTACCCCTGGCTGACCGGTGCGGCCCTGACCGTGGCCGCCCTGTACGCGGTGCTGACCGCCGGCCCAGGGGCTGGCGGCCCAGGGGCCGCCGGCTCAGGGGCTGGCGGCCCAGGGCTTGGCGGCGCGGGGGGCGTCGGGCGGGGCAGCGCCCAGGGGCACCGTGCCCGGGGAGCGGGTGCGCGCCAGGATGCCACCCAGGAGCGGGCCCAGCTCGCGGTGCTGGCGGTGCCGGGGATCGGTCTCGGCGCGCTCAGCGTGGCCGTCACCTACCGGCCGCCCGCCGCGTTGCTCGCCGCCGGGGCCGTAGCCATCCTCATCCTCTACGGGGTGGCCACGGTGGCCTCGGCCGATCGGCTGGTGGGCGGCCCGCTCTGTTTCCCGGTCATCGGTGCGGTCACCGGGCTGGTGGTGGCGCCTGCGGCCGGGGCCGTGACGAGCCTGCGGGCGCTGGACCCGGAATCGTCCGGCGGCCTGTCCTGGCTGCCGCTCGCCGTGACCGCGGTCGCCGCAATGATCGGCGTCGCTATCGCCCTGACGTTCCGGGAGCGGCCACGGACCGTGGTGCTGGCCGGCCTGGTCATTGCGATGGAAGGGCTGGCCGCCGCCCGGCTGGCCGGCCCGTACGTGCCAGGGGTGGTACTGGCCGGGGTCAGCGCTCCGCTGGCCGGGGGTCTGGCCGCGGCCATGACCGCCGCGCTGGCCGAGGCGGGCGTGGCCAGCGCGCTGTCTGGGGTGTCGCTGCTGGTGGCCGGGTTGCTGACCGGCTACCTGGCCTCCGGCGCGGTGCAGGTCCGGATGGTGACGCGCCTCACCGTCGGCCCGGCCGAGTTGCAGGGCGCGGAACGGCTTGCGCTGGCCAGCGCCGTGGGGGTGTGGGAACTGGCCGGGCTATTTTCCGTGTTCATCGCGGTCGCGGTCATATTTCTCATCGGCCGGGCGCGGCGCGCCGGTACTGCTGCCCGATGACACGGGTAAACTGCCTGCCGCGGGCCTCTCTCGCGGCAGCTGGCCAGTTGCCCACGCTCAGATGTATCCCCAGAAGGAGCGTCGTTGCCGGAACGTACTCTTGTCCTCATCAAGCCCGATGGTGTCCGCCGTGGTCTGATCGGTGCGGTGCTGTCCCGGATCGAGCTCAAGGGCTTGAAGATCGTCGCGCTCGAGCTGAGGACTTTGGACCGGGAGACGGCCAGCACCCACTACGCCGAGCACACCGGCAAGCCGTTCTTCGAACCGGTGGTGGAGTTCATCACCTCCGGGCCGCTGGTGGCTCTGGTGGCCGAGGGTCCGCGCGCGATCGAGGCGTTCCGCGGGCTGGCCGGGGCCACCGATCCGGTGGTTGCTTCCCCCGGCACGATCCGGGGGGATCATGCGTTGGAGATAGGCGAGAATATCGTCCATGGGTCGGACTCATCCGAGTCGGCCCAGCGTGAAATCAAGATCTTCTTCCCCGAGCTGGCCTGACCCCAACTCGGGCGGGGCAGACACCTACCCACGCCATCCAATGCGGCGTGGTCTCCGTATCAATCAGTGCGTCAGCTGGCCTAAAAAGCTCGGAAGCGCCCGATCGGGAAGGTTTCCCTCCCCATGAGTAACGCGATGGCGATCCTTGGCCGCGACATGGCCGTGGACCTCGGTACCGCCAACACGCTCGTGTACGTGCGGGGCCGCGGGATCGTGCTTAACGAGCCCTCAGTCGTCGCGCTCAACACCAACACCGGCCAGGTCGTCGCCGTGGGCATCGAAGCCAAACGGATGATCGGCCGCACCCCGGGCAACATCGTCGCGGTCCGGCCGCTGAAGGACGGCGTCATCGCCGACTTCGACGTCACCGAGCGCATGCTGCGCTACTTCATCCAGAAGGTGCACCGGCGCCGGCACCTGGCCAAGCCGAGGATCGTGGTCGCCGTCCCCAGCGGTATCACCGGGGTCGAGCAGAGCGCGGTCAAGGAAGCCGGGCATCAGGCGGGCGCCCGGCGGGTCTACATCATCGAGGAGCCGATGGCGGCGGCGATCGGGGCCGGCCTGCCGGTCAACGAGCCCACCGGCAACATGGTGGTGGACATCGGCGGCGGTACCACCGAAGTCGCGGTGATCTCGCTCGGCGGCATCGTCACCTCCCAGTCCATCCGCATCGGCGGCGACGAGCTGGACGAGGCGATCATCAGCTTTGGCAAGAAGGAGTACTCGCTGATGCTCGGCGAGCGCACCTCCGAGGAGCTCAAGATGGCGCTCGGGTCGGCGTTCCCGGGTGCCGACGAGCCGCACGCCGAGATCCGCGGGCGCGACCTGGTCAGCGGGCTGCCCAAGACGATCGTCATTTCTGCCTCTGAGGTCCGGCGCGCTATCGAGGAACCCCTTAACCTGGTCATCGACGCGGTGAAGACCACGCTGGACAAGTGCCCGCCCGAGCTCGCGGGTGACGTCATGGACCGGGGCATTGCCCTGACCGGCGGCGGAGCGCTGTTGCGCGGCCTTGACCAGCGGATTCGCGAAGAGACAGGGATGCCCGTCCACGTGGCCGACAACCCGCTCGACTCGGTGGTGCTGGGTGCCGGGAAGTGCGTGGACGATTTCGACATGCTGCGTTCGGTTCTCGTGCCCGAGACCCGGCGCTGAGTTAAGGGGGCCGCCGCCCGCCGCGGCGCCCGCGAGGAGTCGCATGCACGACACCCGGCGAGTGCGCCTGGTTCTCGGGATTCTCCTGATCGCCGCCGTGGCGCTGATCACGATCGACTTCCGGGACGGCGGAACCTCTCCGGCCCGTGGTGTCGGATCCAGCGTCTTCGGGCCGGTGGAGCGGGTGGCCAGCAACGTCACCAGCCCGGTGTCGTCGGTCTTCGACTGGGTCACCGGCGGGCCGTCCGCGGACAGCAAGATCGCCTCGCTGCAGGCGGCCAACGCCAAGCTCCGCGCCGACCTGAGCGCCGCCCAGCTGTCCAAGGCCGACGAGAGCCAGCTGTCGTCGCTGCTGAAGCTGGCCGGCCGCGGCGGCTACCGGATCGTGGCCGCCAGTGTCATCGCGGCGGGCCAGGACTACACCGACACCGTCACGCTGGATGTGGGCCGTAAGGACGGGGTCCGCGCGCACGAGACCGTGCTCAACGGCCAGGGTCTGGTCGGCACGGTCACCCAGGTCAGCGCGGACACCTCGACCGTGTTGCTGGCTGACGATGCGTCGGCCGTGGTCGGGGCCCGGTTGGCGGGCAGCAACCAGATCGGCTCGGTCGCCGGGACCGGTAAGTCGCTGTCCGGGCCGACCACGCTGAAGCTCACCCTGTTCGCCGCGAACGCGGTCCTGCAGAGCGGCCAGGACCTGGTCACGTTCGGCTCGGTGCACGACACGCCGTACGTGCCTGGGGTGCCGATCGGCCAGGTGACCAGGGTCCAGGGCAACGCCGGAGCTCTGACCAAGACCGCGCTGGTCAAGCCGTACGTCGACTTCACCTCACTCGGCGTGGTCGGCGTGGTCGTGGGCGGTCCGGCCAAGGACCCGCGCGACTCGGTGCTGCCGACCGGCCCGAAGCCGGCCCCGACCGTCACGGTGACCGTCACCCCATCCGCTGGGACCGGCACCGGGACCGGGACTGGCACCACTGGCACTGGCACGGGCGCCGGCGCCGGTACCGGGGGCTGAGGTGCGGCGCCTGCTCCTGTCCGTGGTGCTGGTCGCGGTGGCGCTCGCCGCCCAGCTGACCATCGTCAACCGGCTGACCCTGCCCGGAGGCGGCGGCCCGGACCTGGTGCTGCTGGTGGTGGTCGCGCTGGCCCTGACCGGCGGCCCGCTGCCGGGCACGCTGACCGGCTTCCTAGCCGGCCTGGCCCTGGACGTCGCCCCGCCCGCGGGTCACACCGTCGGCGAGTACGCGCTGGTGTTCTGCGTCGTCGGCTACGTATGCGGGCGGCTGGCCGACCTGGGGGGTGAATCACCCACGCTCTACGTGGCCATCTCGGCCGGCGCGGCGGCCGTGGGCGCGGTGCTGTACGCCGTGCTGGGCGTGATGCTCAGCGATCCCCAGGTCACCTGGTCCTCGGTCCAGCACGTGCTGCCGTCGGCCGTCGTCTACAACGTGCTGCTCAGCCCGTTCGTGCTGTTCGGGGTGGTCAAGCTGTACGGCTGGGCGGGCGGCGGTGCCGGGCAGGAGGGCCCGTCGGCCGCGATGTCCTCGGCCGCAGCGGGCGCGCTCGGCGCCACCGGGCTGGCCACCGGCGCCGTCCGGCAGGCCAGCGCGTCCGGCTCGCCGCGGCTGCACCTGGGGGACCGCCGGGGCAGCAGCGACGCCTGGATCGGGTCCGCCCGTGCCTCTGGCCCGCCCCGGGCGGGCGGCACCGGTCTCGGTGGCAGCGCGCTCAGCAGCAAAGGGGTGGGCGGGCGTGAGCCGCGGCTGCGGTTCACCGGCCTGGGCGGCGGCTCCGGTCTCGGTGGCTCGGTCGGCGCGGGCGGGGCTCGTTACACCCCGCCCAAGGCGGCCCCGCGGATGAACTTCGGCCACCGGGGCCTGTTCGGGGGGCGCGGCCCGGTCGCGGGCCGCAGTGGCGTCGGCGCACCCCGCAGCGGGGCCACGCCGCGATTCCGCAAACGCACGGTGACCGGCACGATCGGCACTGGTGGCGCGCTCAGCCGGGCCACGCCGCGCCGGGGCACGTTCGGCCGCAGCCGTTCGTTCGGCCAGCGGGGCTCGCCGGCCGGCGGCGGCCTCGGCGGCCGGAGTGGTCTGAGTGGCCGGACTGGTCTTGGCGGCCGGACCGGGTTCGGTAAACGCAGCGGTCTCGGCCGACGTAACGTCCTCAGCAAACGCAGTGGTCTCGGCGGTCGCAGCGGCTTCGGCCGTCGCCGTGGCTTCGGCGGCCGCAGCCGCAGCCGCCTGGGTGGCGGCGGCATCGGCCGGGGCTCGGCGCCGCGGCTGAAGGTACGGCGGAACAACTGGCGGAGCCGGCTCGGACGGCTGCTGGGCCGAAATAGGGGAGGCTTTTGATGATGTCGGCGTCACGGCGGCGCCTGCTGGTGCTGTACGTGGTGGGGTTCACGCTGCTGATCACGCTGGGCGGCCGCCTTTGGTACATCCAGGTGATGAACGGCACCAGCTACACCAAGCTGGCCTCGCAGAACCAGACCCGGAACATCATCGTCCCTGCCGTCCGCGGGCAGGTCCTGGACGACGTGGGCAACGCCCTGGTCACCAACCACACCGAGCTGGTGGTGTCGGTGGACATGATGACGCTGTCCCAGCGCAGCGACGGCGGCGTGTCGGTGCTGAAGCGGCTGGCCCCCATGCTGAACATGTCGTACCAGCTGCTGCAGGAGAAGACCCGGCTGTGCACGGCCAAGGTCAAGCAGCCGTGCTGGGCCGGGTCGCCCTACCAGCCCATCCCGGTCGACCAGAACGTTTCCGAGCAGATCGCGCTGCAGATCATGGAGGAGCAGAGTCAGTTCCCGGGGGTGACCGCCCAGCCCCAAGGGGTCATCACCTATCCCTCCCCGGACGGCGCCAACCCGGCTCAGGTCCTCGGTTACCTGCAGCCCGCCACCACCGAGCAGCTGAAGAAGGACCACCTGCCTTCCCAGGTCGGCTACTCCACCGCGGACCTGGTGGGGCAGGCCGGGCTGGAGGAGCAGTACAACCAGGCGCTGACCGGCAAGACCGGCACCAACGTGGTGTCGGTCAACGCGGCCGGCGACGTCACCGGGACCGTGGGCGGCACCGCCGCCCAGGCCGGCGACGACCTGGTGACCAGCCTCAACTCCAAGATTCAGGTCGACGCGCAGAACGCGCTGGACTCGGCGGTCAAGAAGGCCCGGGAGTCCGGGAACGACGCCAACCAGGGCGCGGCCGTGGTGATGACCACCACCGGCCAGGTCGTGGCCATGGCCAGCTATCCCGACTACAACCCCAGCGTCTGGACCAACGGGATCTC
This sequence comes from uncultured Actinomycetes bacterium, assembly GCA_963833835.1. Lineage (GTDB taxonomy): Bacteria > Actinomycetota > Actinomycetes > Streptosporangiales > Streptosporangiaceae > Bog-532. The sequence continues at coordinate 72,401 of CAWHZI010000011.1, read as the reverse complement.
GCAGTCCCAGTTCAACGCGCTGTTCGGCCAGTCGGACGGGGCCCCGGCCATCAACTGGACGACCCAGGGCCAGTACGCCCCCGGTTCCACCTGGAAGGTGACCTCCACCGCGGCGGCAGTGTCCGACGGCTACCCGCTCGACGGCGATTACAGCTGCCCGGCCTCGGTCACCATCGCCGGTCACACCTACAAGAACGACGGCGAGCCCGACCTCGGCGACATGACGTTCTCCGAGGCGCTGATCCAGTCCTGCGACACCGTGTACTACAACCTGGCCTACGAGATGTGGCAGAAGGACAACCCCAGGGCCAACATCGTCACCAGCGCCAAGTCTCCGGTGCAGAAGATGCAGCGGGAGGCACTGGCCTGGGGCTTCGGCAAGGCCACCGGGATCGACCTGCCCGAAGAGGCCACCGGCACGGTGCCCACCCGCGAGTGGCTGTACTACTACTGGAAAGACAACGCCTACGGCGGCCAGAACTGGTGCAAGAACGGGAGGGCCGACGGCACCTACGTCCAGCAGATCGAGTACCAGGACTGCAAGAGCGGCAACGTCTGGGAGCCGGGCCAGGCCGCCATCGCCGCCATCGGCCAGGGCTACGACCTGACCACCCCGCTCCAGCTCACCAACGCCTACGTCGCCCTGGCCAACGGCGGCACGCTCTACCAGCCGCGGATCGGCGAGGCCCTGGTCAGCCCGGGCGGCAAGGTCGTGCAGAAGCTCACGCCGCCGGTGGCCGGGCACCTGCCGGCCTCGTCCAGCTTCCTGTCCTACATCCGCAGCGCCCTGGCTGGGGTGGTGACCCAGGGCACTGCGGCCAGCGCCTTCTCCGGGTTCCCGCTGGACAAGGTGTGCGTGGCCGGCAAGACCGGTACCGCCCAGGTCCAGGGCAAGGTGGCCACCTCGGTGTTCGCCTCGTTCGCGCCCTGCAACGACCCGAAGTACGTGGTCGTCGTGATGATCCCCGACTCCGGTTACGGCGCGGACGCCTCCGCGCCCGGCGGTGCGGCAGATCTGGGACGGCATCTACGGCCTGGAAGGCCAAAAGGCCGCGGTGCCCAGCGGCCAGGTCCCATCGACGCTGCCGCAGATCGCGGCGACCGGCAAGATCACCGCCCCGAAGGGATACTCCGGATGAGCGGCACCGGCTACGGCCGCGTAGGCGTACCGCAGCGCGGCTACGGCGGCCCCCGGCCGGGTGCGTTCAAGACGCGCCAGCGCTCGATGCTGACCCGGGTCCGGTCCCGCGACAGCCGGCTGCGCCATCTGGACTGGGTGCTGATCGCCGCGGTGCTGGCGCTGTGCGTGATCGGCGTGCTGCTGGTCTGGTCGGCGACCGAGCCCACGCTGGCCCAGCGCGGCGCCAACCCCCGCACCTACCTGGACAAGCAAGCCATCTTCGTGCTGCTCGGCCTGGTCATGATGACCGTGATCAGCCTGATCGACTACCGCCAGCTGCGGGTCTTCGCGCCGATCGTCTACGGCGTGGCCCTGCTCGGGCTGCTGGCCGTGCTCACCCCGCTCGGCGCCACGGTCAACGGCGCCGCGGGCTGGATCGATCTGCCCGGCGGCTTCCAGATCGAGCCGTCTGAGTACGCCAAGATCGCCCTCATCCTGATGACCGCGTTGCTGTTCAGTGAGCTGCGCGAGGGGGCCCGCGACCCGTCCGCGGGCCGCCCGGGCCCCAGCCTGCGTGACGTCGGCATCGTGATCGCCTGCGGCCTGCCGCTCATCGGCCTGGTCATCATCGAGCCCGCGCTGGGCATCTCCATGGTGCTGGTCGTGGTGCTGGCCGGGATGATCCTGCTGTCCGGCATCCAGCTGCGCTGGGTGCTGACGCTGGCCGCGGTGGCCGCCGTCGGCGTCATCAGCGTGCTCAGCCTGCACCTGCTCAAGACCTACCAGCTGACCCGGTTCACCTCGTTCCTGCACCCGTCGTCTGACGCGGCTGGGTCCGGCTACAACGCCATCCAGGCCAAGATCGCCATCGGCTCGGGCGGCATGTTCGGGCAGGGCCTGTTCCACGGCCAGTCGATCTCCGGCAGCTACGTGCCCGCCCAGAGCACCGACTTCATCTTCACCGTGGTCGGCCAGGAGCTGGGCTTCGTCGGGGCGATCGTCGTCGTCGCCCTGCTCGGGGTGGTGGTCATCCGCGCCCTGCGCATCGCCACCCGGGCCGACGACCTGTTCGGCATGCTCGTCGCCTCGGGCGTCGCGATCTGGTTCCTGTTCCAGTCCTTCGTCAACATCGGCATGACCGTCGGGATCATGCCCATCACCGGCCTGCCCCTGCCCTTCATCTCCTACGGCGGCTCGGCCATCTTCGCCGACCTGCTTGCCGTCGGCCTGCTCCTGTCCGTCCACCACAAGCACCAGGTCTTCGAGTAACCGTTTTTCCCGTGACCGGCCAGCCCCGGCCGTACTTCGGTTTCCCGCTCCGGTACCGGCCCGGCCCCGGGGGCCCGGCCGACCCCAGCCTCCGGCTCAAGCGGGTTGCCCGGCGTCGGTGAAGAACTCGACCATGCTGTACGGGGCGTTGTCACCGAAGCAGATCGTGAACAGCGCGGCCGCGTCGGCGGCCTCGGCCGCGCTGCGGGCGAACATGGCCTCCTCGCACCGCGCCAGCGCGGCTTCGATGTCGTCCGGGTGGGCGGCGATGGCGTTGCCCAGTTCGGACCCGTCGTACATGGCCAGGTTGGCCCCCTCGCCGGAGGGCGGCATCAGGTGGGCGGCGTCGCCGAGGAGCGTCACTCCGGGCACCCGGTCCCAGCGGTGATCGGCCGGCAGGGTGTGCAGGGCCCGCAGCACCGGCGGGGTTTCGCCGTCCGTGATCAGCGCGGTCAGCTCCGGGGCCCAGCCGTCGAACTCTCCGGCGACCCGGGCCACCGCCGCCTGCGCGTCGGTGAAGTCGATGGCGGCGAACCACTGGGCCGGCTTGGTCAGCGCCACGTAGGTGTGCAGGACGGCGCCGGGTTCCCGGTGGGCCTGGATGCCCTGGCCCGGCGCCAGCGCGAGCAGCGCCCCGCCGCCGACCGCCCGCGCGCTGGCCGGGTGGCGGGTGTCCGCTTCGTACAGGTAGGTCTCGACGTAGGACGTGCCGACATACTCGGGCGTGGCCGCGGAAAGCAGCGGGCGGATCCGCGACCACGCCCCGTCCGCGCCGACCAGGAGGCTGGTCGTCACGGTTGTCCCGTCGGCGAACGTCACCTCGTGCCGGCCGTCACCCAGGGCGCGGGCCCCGGTGACCTTGTGCCCCCACTGGACCGTCCCGGGCGGCAGCGAGTCGAGCAGGATGCGGCGCAGCTCACCCCGGGGGACCTCCGGCCGACCGGCGGCTCCGTTGTCGGTCCCGTCGTCGGGGTCGTCCAGGAGGACGGCTCCGGTCTTATCCAGGACCCGCGTCGCCTGCCCGCCCGGGTGGATGAGGCCGAGGAAGTCCTCGAACAGGCCGGCCGCCTTCAGGGCCAGCTGCCCGTTGTGCTCGTGAATGTCGAGCATGCCGCCCTGGGCGCGGGCCGCCGGTGATGCCTCGGCCTCGTAGACCGTCGCCGGGATGCCGTGGACGTGCAGGACCCGGGCCAGCGTGAGGCCGCCGAGCCCGGCTCCGATGATCGCGACTGGGGTGGTCATGACGGTTCCCTCCGCTTCGTTGGAATGTTGTTCCAGAGTCATTATGGAACGCCGTTCCAGGCATGTCAAGCCGCTGTCTACCAGGAATAGAAACCCGCTGGTTATTGCTGACAACACGTGTCAGTGAGCCCCGCGTTCCGCGCGCTTGAGAGCCCCGTTCGGTCCGGGCTCGGTCTGGCGTGCGCAACGGCGGCAGAACGACGGCCTGGGCTAGGTAGGCTGGTGTAATGCCAATGGAGTCGGTTTACCCACGCCTCGAGCCCTTGCTCCCGCGCGTCCGGAAGCCGATCGCCTACGTGGGCGGCGAGGTGAACTCGGTCGTCAAGGACTGGGACGCCACCGACGTGCGCTGGGCCCTGCTCTACCCGGACGCCTACGAGGTGGGTCTGCCCAACCAGGGCGTCCAGATCCTGTACGAGATCCTCAACGAGCGGGACGGCGTGCTGGCCGAGCGCACCTACAGCGTCTGGCCCGACCTGGAAGCCCTGATGCGTGAGCACGGGCTGCCGCAGTTCACCGTGGACGGGCACCGCCCGGTCGGCGCCTTCGACCTGCTGGGCGTGAGCTTCTCCACCGAGCTGGGTTACACCAACCTGCTCACCGCCCTCGACCTGGCCGGCATCCCGCTGCACAGCCAAGAGCGCGACCCGGCCGACGGCACCTGGTACCCCCTGGTCATCGCGGGCGGGCACGCGGCGTTCAACCCCGAGCCGATCGCAGACTTCATGGACGGCGTGGTGCTGGGCGACGGCGAAGAGGCCGTCCTGAAGATCACCGATCACGTGCGGGCCTGGAAGCAGCAGGGCCGTCCCGGTGGCCGCGACGGGCTGCTCCGGACCCTGGCCGCCGAGTGCAGCCTGTACGTCCCGCGCTTCTACGACGTGACCTACCTGGCCGACGGGCGCATCGCCAAGACCGTGCCCAACCACCGCGGCGTGCCCCCGGTCGTGGCCAAGCACACGGTGATGGACCTGGACGAGTGGCAGTACCCGCGCCAGCCCATCGTCCCGGTCGCGGAGACCGTGCACGAGCGCTACAGCGTGGAGATCTTCCGCGGCTGCACCCGCGGCTGCCGTTTCTGCCAGGCCGGGATGATCACCCGCCCGGTGCGGGAGCGGAGCATCACCACCGTAGGGAAGATGGTCGAGCAGGGGGTCAAGGCGACCGGCTTCAGTGAGGTTGGTCTGCTCTCGCTGTCCAGCGCCGACCACAGTGAGATCAACGAGATCGCCAAGGACCTGGCCGACGCCTACGAGGGCACCAACACCGGCCTGTCGCTCCCGTCCACCCGGGTCGACGCGTTCAACATCACGCTGGCCGATGAGCTGGCCCGTAACGGCCGCCGGTCCGGCCTGACCTTCGCACCCGAGGGCGGCTCGGAGCGGATGCGCAAGGTGATCAACAAGATGGTCACCGAGGAAGACCTGATCCGCACGGTCGCCGCGGCCTACTCCAGCGGCTGGCGGCAGGTCAAGCTGTACTTCATGTGCGGGCTCCCGACCGAGACCGACGAAGACGTGCTGGCCATCGCCGACCTGGCCCGCAAGGTCATCCAGACCGGCCGGGAGGTCAGCGGGCGCAAGGACATCCGCTGCACGGTGTCGATCGGCGGGTTCGTGCCCAAGCCGCATACCCCGTTCCAGTGGGCGGCCCAGTGCCCGCACGAGGTGGTGGACAGCAGGCTGCGTCAGCTCGGTGCGGCCCTGCGGGCCGACAAGACCTACGGCCGGGCCATCGGCTTCCGCTACCACGACGGCCAGCCTTCGGTGGTCGAGGGGCTGCTGTCCCGCGGCGACCGGCGGGTCGGCAAAGTCATCGAGGCCGCGTGGCGCGACGGCGCCCGGTTCGACGGCTGGAGCGAGTACTTCTCCTACGACCGCTGGCTGGCCTGCGCGGATAAGGCGCTGGCGGCCGAGCCGGTCGACGTGGACTGGTACACCACCCGTGAGCGGGACCGGGACGAGGTGCTGCCCTGGGGCCACCTGGACGCGGGGCTGGACCACGACTGGCTCTGGCAGGACTGGCAGGATGCCCTGAACGACGAGGTCGAGGTCGAGGACTGCCGCTGGTCGGCGTGCTACGACTGCGGCGTCTGCCCGTCGATGGGTACCGAGATCCAGACCGGCCCGACGGGGGAGCGGCTGCCGGCTGGCACCAAGCTGCTCCCGGTGCTGAGCGTGAGCTGACCCGTGAACGCGCAGAAGAACCGTCCCACCGGCCCGCAGCCCCCGCCGGCGGTCCAGCATCTGCTGGTCCGGTACGCCAAGCGCGGCCGGATGCGGTTCGCCAGCCACCGCGACGTGGGCCGGGCGTTCGAACGGGCCGTCCGCCAGGCCGGGCTGCCGATGGCGCACTCGGCCGGCTTCAGCCCGCACCCGAAGATTTCCTACGCCAGTGGCACGCCGACCGGCGTGTCCAGCGAGGCCGAATACCTGACGCTGGCGCTCACCGCGACCGCCGATCCTGCCAGAATGCGGTCGGTACTGGACAGAGCGTTGCCGGACGGGATAGACGTTATCGAAGTAGTTGAAGATTCCGGCGGCTCGCTCAATGGCCGCCTGATGGTGTCGGAGTGGCTGGTGAAATTGCCCGGAGTCGCGCCGGACGCCGCTGAGGCGGCAGCCCGCGAGTTCCTGGCCGCCCCCGAGGTCATGGTGGAACGCCTGACCAACAAGGGCCTGCGCCGCTTCGATGCCCGTGTTGCCGTGCTGAGCTTGGACGTGAGCCCGCGCGGCGATGTGGCTACGGAACACGATTGTGCAATAATCCGAATGGTTGTTCAGCATACTGAGCCTGCCGTACGGCCTGAGGATGTGTTGACCGGGTTTCGCCTGGTCACCGGCTTGGAGCCCACGTCGGCTCCGGCCGTGACCCGGCTGGCCCAGGGGGTCCTCGGCCCGCGCGACAGCGGTCGCGAGGTCGTGCCGCCAACGCCAGCCAAGGTGCCTGGAGAGGTCCCAGTAACGGTGCCAGACCAAGTGCCAGTCACAGTGCTAGCAAAGGGCACAGTGCTAGCAAAAGGCACAGTGCCAGCAAAAGTAAACGTGCCATGAGGGCGCTGCTGCGCCCCATGGGCTGCGGACCCGTGCGGTACCCCCGCACGCTGGTCCGCGTTTCCGCGCATCCGCGCGGCCAGTACGCCGTGTGGTCCGTGGGGCAGTCCCCGCGACCACGCGCAGAACTGAGTCAGGTAACGAACCTGGGCGCCGCAGCCGCCGTAGTGGCCGGCTCCGTCCAGGGCGTTGAACACGATGTGCTCCCGCGCGGCGCGCAGGACCCCCGTGGGGTCCGCGCGCCCGGGAGCTTGACGGGAGATTGTCCGGATGCTCGAGAACGAGCTGAACAACAGAGAACCAGGTGACGGGTCAGGTGGCCCAGACCAGGGTGCGGTGAACGCCGGGGCCAGCCGGGGGGGTGTTTCCAGCCGCCCGGCCGGCCCGCCCGACCCCGCGCCACCGGCTCCGTCGGTGCCCGCGGTGTCGTTCCAGCCACCGCAGGTGCTGTTCCAGGCGCCACAGCCGACGGCGGCCGCCGCGGCTCCTCCGGCTCCGCCCAGCGCGGAGCCGGCCGTCAGCGACGACGAGAGCAACGGCTCGCGTCCTCCGCGCCGCCGAACGAGCCGCGACCAAGCCGGAGGCCGAGGGTGCACCGCCCAAGCAGGGCGCCCGGGGCAGCCGGCGGACCCCAAAGACCGCTGAGGACGGCGAGCCAGCGCCCGCGCCCGCATCGGATCCGTCGTTTTCCATAGATAATGACGTCGCCTCTCCCGGGGCTGGCACCGCCGCGACGGGCGACTCCGGGGCCGACGACCTGGCTGGCTCCGACGACGACTCTGACGACGGCGAGGAGGGTGGCCAGAGCGGCCGCCGGCGCCGCCGCCGTGGCGGCCGTAGCCGCTCGCGCAGTCGCGGCAACGGGTCCGGCGATGGCTCCGACGACGCCGACGGCGCCGACGACAGCACCGAAGCCGACACCGGCTCGGCCGCCGGCGCTACCGGTGAGGACGCCAACGCCGAGGGCGACGACGACGATGACCAGGGCGAAGGCGGCAACGGCCCGCGCAAGCGCCGCCGCAAGCGCCGTCGTGGCTCCGCCTCCGACGGCGACAAGCCGTCGGCCGACGACGACCCGCCGGACACGGTGGTCCACGTCCGCGAGCCCCGGCCGGCCGGTGTCCGTCCGGATGATGTGCGGGCGATCAAGGGCTCGACCCGGCTGGAGGCCAAGCGGCAGCGGCGCCGCGAAGGCCGCGAGTCGGGCCGCCGCCGGCCCCCGGTCATCAGCGAGTCCGAGTTCCTGGCCCGCCGCGAGGCCGTCGAGCGGACCATGGTCGTCCGCCGCCGTGGCGACCGGACGCAGATCGCCGTGCTCGAGGACGACATCCTGGTCGAGCACTACGTGAACCGGGCCAGCCACCAGAGCTACGTCGGCAACGTCTACCTCGGCAAGGTGCAGAACGTGCTGCCCTCGATGGAGGCGGCGTTCGTCGACATCGGCAAGGGCCGCAACGCCGTGCTCTACGCCGGCGAGGTGAACTTCGACGCCAGCGGCCTGGAAGGCCAGTCCAAGCGGATCGAGTCCGCGCTCAAGTCCGGCCAGTCGATCCTGGTCCAGGTGACCAAGGACCCAGTGGGCCACAAGGGGGCCCGGCTGACCAGCCAGGTCAGCCTGCCTGGCCGCTATCTGGTCTACGTGCCGGGTGCGTCGATGACCGGTATCAGCCGCAAGCTGCCCGACACCGAGCGGACCCGGCTGAAGAAGATCCTCAAGAAGGTCATGCCCGAAGACGCCGGCGTGATCGTGCGCACGGCGGCCGAGGGTGCCACCGAGGAAGAGCTCGAGCGCGACGTGGCCCGGCTGGCCGCGCAGTGGGAGAACATCGAGCGCAAGTCCAAGACGGCTAGCGCCCCCGACCTGCTGTACGGCGAGCCCGACCTGACCATCCGGGTCATCCGCGACGTGTTCAACGAGGACTTCGGTCAGCTGATCGTGTCCGGTGACGACGGGTGGGCCGAGGTCGACGAGTACGTCACCTACGTCGCCCCGCACCTGGCCGATCGGCTCAGCCGCTGGGAGTCTCCGGACGGCCGCGACGTGTTCGCCGAGTACCGCATCGACGAGCAGCTGTCCAAGGCGCTGGAGCGCAAGGTCTGGCTGCCGAGCGGCGGGTCGCTGGTGATCGACCGCACCGAGGCGATGACCGTCATCGACGTCAACACGGGCAAGTTCACCGGCCAGGGCGGCAACCTGGAAGAGACGGTCACCCGGAACAACCTCGAGGCGGCTGAGGAGATCGTCCGCCAGCTCCGGCTGCGCGACGTCGGCGGCATCATCGTCATCGACTTCATCGACATGGTGCTGGAGAGCAACCGCGAGCTGGTGATGCGCCGGCTGCTGGAGTGCCTGGCCCGGGACCGGACCAAGCACCAGGTGGCCGAGGTCACCTCGCTCGGCCTGGTGCAGATGACCCGCAAGCGGGTCGGGGCCGGCCTGCTGGAGGCGTTCTCCGAGCCCTGCGAGTGCTGCAACGGCCGCGGCGTGCACGTGTCACTGGAACTGGCCGACATCGGGTCGTCCGGCTCTGATAGCTCGGGCAACTCGGGCAACTCGGGCCAGTCCAACGGCCGCGGCCGCCGCGGCTCCGAGTCCAAGTCCGACGACACCCGCTCCGGCGGCAACGCCTCGAGCGGCGGCGGCGCCAACGGCAACGCCTCGAACGGCAACGGCAACGGCGGCGCCAACGGCGAGGACAGTAAGCCCGGCGAGGGCCGCCGCAGCCGCAACCGCCGCCGTGGCAACCGCCAGGACGCGGTGCCCAGCCCCGCCGCCCTGAGCGGCACCTCGGGTCCGGCGGGTGACTCGGCCAATAGCGCCGTGGCCACCGCCGACCCGGTAACGACGGATGCCCCCGAGACCGAGGACACCGCCGGCCTGACCGAGTCGGCCAACGCCGACGTCACAGGCCTGACCGAGTCCGCCAGCGCCGACGTCACTCCAGCGGCCGAGGTCACTCCAGCCGCCGAGGTCACCCCGGCCGCCGAGGTCACCCCGGCCGCCGAGGTCACCCCGGCCGCCGAGGTCACCCCGGAGGCCGCGACGGTCGGGGTCGGACCCGATCTGGAGGCCACCGAGGTCCCGGCGCCCAGCGCCGACCTGGCCGCCCAGGACCCCGAACCACCGACCGAAGGGCACTGAGAAGCGTGACAGTTACTGCCTAACTCAGAAGCTCTGGTAACGTGGAGCGTCGGCGTCCGGGACGTGTCCAGCATGGGCCCCCGGGTCGCCAGTTGTAAGTTCAGGCGAGCCCGTCGTAGGCACACCAATTCCTGGTTACCAGGGATGCGAGGGCACGCACGAGGGAAGAGAGAGTTCTCGGGTGTACGCGATTGTGCGCTGTGGCGGTCGGCAGGAGAAGGTTTCTGTCGATGACGTCCTGAACGTCGACAAGCTTTCCGGCAACGTCGGCTCCAGCATCAAGCTGGCGCCCGTTCTGGTGGTCGACGACGACAACGTGATCTCTGACCCCGCGAAGGTCAGCGGGTACGAGATCACGGCGGAGATCGTCGGCGACGCCGCCGGACCGAAGATCAACATGATCCACTACCGGAACAAGACCGGTTACCGGCGACGTCTGGGTCACCGCCAGAAGTACACCCGGGTCCGGATCACCGGTATCGGCTCGCCGACCAAGGCGAACTCTGCGAAGGCGAAGAGCTGACATGGCACACAAGAAGGGCGCCTCGTCCAGCCGGAACGGCCGTGACTCCAACGCTCAGCGGCTTGGGGTCAAGCGTTTCGGCGGCCAGCGCGTGAACGCAGGCGAGATCATCGTCCGGCAGCGCGGTACGCACTTCCACCCCGGCATCAACGTGGGCCGGGGCGGCGACGACACCCTGTTCGCGCTGATCGCGGGCAAGGTGACGTTCGGCTCGCACCGCGGCCGCCGCGCCGTGAGCATCACGCCGGAGAGCGAAGACACTCCGGCGGCCGTCGGCTAGGTCCGCGGCCCAGCGGGAAATACTCAGGCAAAGGCGGACCGGCCACCCGGTCCGCCTTTGTTGTATGTCTAAGAAAGAACCAAGCACCAGGAGAGAGAGGAGGGGTTGCCATGGCGGAGTTTGCCGACGAGGCGCTGCTCAAAGTGGCCGGCGGGAACGGCGGGCACGGTTGTGCGTCCGTCCACCGGGAGAAGTTCAAGCCGCTCGGCGGCCCCGACGGCGCCAACGGCGGGCGCGGCGGCGACGTGATCCTGGAGGTCGACCCCAGCGTGAACACGCTGCTGGACTTCCACCGCCGCCCGGTCCGGCGGGCCGGCAATGGCAAGCCGGGTGAGGGATCGAACCGCACCGGCGCCGAGGGCGCTGACCTGATCGTCGGCGTGCCCGAAGGCACCGTGGTCAAGTCGGCCGACGGCACGGTACTGGCCGACCTGGTCGGGGCCGGGACCCGGTTCGTGGCCGCCCCGGGCGGCAAGGGCGGGCTGGGCAACGCCGCGCTCGCCTCAGTGCGGCGCAAGGCGCCCGGGTTCGCGCTCAAGGGTGAGCCGGGGGAGGAGCACGACCTGCTCCTGGAGCTGAAGAGCATCGCCGACATCGGCCTGATCGGCTTCCCCAGCGCGGGCAAGTCCTCGCTGATCGCCGCGATGTCGGCCGCCCGACCCAAGATCGGCGATTACCCGTTCACCACGCTGATCCCGAACCTGGGCGTGACCGAGGCGGGCGAGGTCGAGTTCGTCATCGCCGACGTGCCCGGCCTGATCCCCGGGGCCAGCGAGGGCAAGGGCCTGGGCCTGGAGTTCCTCCGCCACATCGAACGCTGCTCCGCGCTGCTGCACGTGCTCGACTGCGCCACCGAGGAACCGGGCCGGGACCCGCTCACCGACCTCGACATGATCGAGGCTGAACTGGCCGCCTACGCCGACCTGACCGGCACCGACCTGGCCAGCCGACCCCGCCTCGTCGCCCTGAACAAGATCGACGTGCCCGCGGCCCGCGAACTGGCCGACCTGGTCCGGGACTCGATCATCGAGCGGGGGCTGCCGGTCTACGAGGTGTCCGCCGCCACCCGCGAGGGCCTACGCGAGCTCGGCTTCGCCATGGCCGAGACGGTCGCCGCGGCCCGGGCCGCGGCTCCGGTCCCGGAGCCGACGCGGACGATCATCCGCCCCGCGCCCAAGACCGGGCCGGACTTCGAGATCGTGCGCCTGCCCGGCGGCGAGTACTTCGTGCGCGGAGAGAAGACCCGGCGCTGGGTGCTGCAGACCGACTTCGCCAACGACGAGGCGGTTGGCTTCCTGGGCGACCGGCTGGCCAAGCTGGGCGTCGAGGAAGCGCTGGCCAAAGCGGGCGCCGTACCCGGCGACCCAGTGGTGATCGGCGACGAGGCCGACCCGGTGGTGTTCGACTGGGACCCGACCGTCCCGATCGGCAGCATCCCCGGCCCGCGTGGCACCGACCGCCGCCTGGGATGACCACCCCGCGCGGCCGCACCGAGCCCTCGATTGCCGACGGCCCCACCAATCGCACAGGTCCCTCGGCCCCTGCCCGCCCCACCATCGCCGACGCCCGCCGTCTGGTGGTCAAGGTCGGCTCGTCCTCGCTCACCACCGCGGACGGCAGCATCGACAGTGACCGCGTTGCCGTGCTGGCCGATGCGTTCGCCGGGAAAATCCGGGCCGGGGCCGATCTGATCCTGGTCTCCTCCGGCGCCATCGCGGCCGGGATCGTCCCGCTGGGGCTGCCCAGCCGCCCGCGGGACCTGGCCACCCAGCAGGCGGCCGCCTCGGTCGGGCAGGGCCTGCTCATCGCCCGGTACGCCGCCGCGTTCGCCCGGCACGACATCGGTGTCGGCCAGGTGCTGCTGTCGGCCGACGACCTGATGCGCCGGGCGCACTACCGCAACGCCCAGCGGACCCTGGACCGCCTGCTCGAGCTGCACATGCTGCCCATCGTCAACGAGAACGACACGGTGGCCACCGACGAGATCCGGTTCGGCGACAACGACCGGCTGGCCGCGCTGGTCGCGCACGTGACCCGGGCCGGCGCGCTGATCCTGCTGTCCGACGTCGACGGCCTGTACGACAGTGACCCGCGCAAGCCCGGCGCGCACCGGATCACCGAGGTTCGCGGTCCCGCGGACCTGGAGGGTGTCCGCATCGGCGGCGGTTCCGGCGCCGGGATCGGCACCGGCGGCATGACCACCAAGGTCGACTCAGCCCGGATCGCCACCGGCGCTGGCATCCCTACGGTGGTGGCCAGCGCCGCCGACGCCGCCGGGGCACTGGCCGGCCAACCGGTCGGCACCTACTTCGCCGCCACCGGCCGGCGCCCCCGTACCCGCCTGCTGTGGCTGGCCCACGTGGCCGTTCCGCACGGCCGGCTCTACCTGGACCAGGGCGCGGTCGACGCCGTGACCGGCCGCCACGCCTCGCTGCTGCCCGCCGGCATCACCAAGGCCGACGGCACCTTCGAGGCCGGTGACCCGGTGGACCTGTGCGCCCCCGACGGCACCGTGGTTGCCCGCGGCCTGGTCAACTACGACGCGGCCGAGATCCCCACGCTGATGGGCCGCTCCACCCGCTGGCTCGCCCGCGAACGCGGCCACGAATACGAGCGCGAGGTCGTCCACCGCGACGACATGGTCCTGCTCAAGCGCTGAGGTCCCGCCTCAGTTGTCGTCGTTGCTGTTGCTGTTGCCGGGCCGGCCGCCGAAGCGGCCGAACAGTCCCTCGCTCGCGCGCATGGCCGAGTCCGCCGCCCCGCGGAACATCCCGACCAGCGGGTCTTCGGTGCGGTTCCAGGACTCCTGGTACGACTTGGCCGCGTTGCGGACCTCCTCGCCGATGGTGGTGGTGGAGTCGGTGTCGCGGCGCGGGTAGTCGCCGGCCAGGATGCGCTCGTACTCACCGCTGTCGATCCAGCGGCTGAGTTCGGCGAACCGGGTCACCGCGAACGGGTGCGAGTTGCCCTGTAGCTGGAGGAGCTTCAGCAGGCCGTCGCGGACGTCGGGCACCGCGTCGTAGTCGTGGGCCTGCTCCATGAAGGCGTCGGAGTTCAGCTCGGACAGCCGCGCCCCGCCCGCCAGCTTCATCAGCACCCGCTTCGCGGCGGCTGGGTCCTGGCTGGCCAGCAGGCCGGCCCGGTCGCAGGACAGCTCGGACTTGCGGTACCACTCCTCCAGGCCCCAGATGATGCCCCGCAGCCCGATGTAGCCCAGCGGCACCCACGCGATCCGTGCGGCCAGGTTGATCAGGTGGAACAGCATGGTCCGGTAGACGGCGTGCCCGGACAGCACGTGGCCGAGCTCGTGCCCGACCACGCTGCGCAGCTCTTCGGCGTCCAGCAGGTCAACCAGGCCCGTGTTGATCACGATGAAGGGCTGGTCCGCCCCGAGCGCCATCGCGTTCACGATGGGATTCTGGGTGACGAACACCTCGGGGATCTGCGGCAGGTCCAGGACGTAGGCGCCGTCCCGCACCATGTCGTTGATCTGCGGGAACTGCCGCTCGGAGACGCGCACGCCGCTGGCCAGGAACTGCAGCCGCAGGGAGCGCTCATTGAAGAGCCCCGACAGCTTGCGCAGCAGCACATCGAATCCGGTGAGCTTGCGCATCGCCACCAGGGCGGAACGATCGGCGGGGTGCTCATATGCGCGAGAGCTGATGCCCGGCAGGCGTACCCGCGCTCGATCCGGCACTGGAGTCATATCTCGTATGGTAGCGCCGGAAGCCGGCCACGAGCGCCCCGCCGGCCCCGATACTCTTCCGTTATGAACGCTGGCCGGGAGGGACGGCGCATCGGGGTGATGGGCGGCACGTTTGATCCTGTCCACCACGGTCACCTCGTCGCCGCGAGCGAAGTCGCGCACATCTTCGAACTGGACGAGGTGATCTTTGTACCAACCGGCAAGCCGTGGCAGAAGGAAGGCCGCGACGTCTCGCCGGCCGAGGACCGCTACCTGATGACGGTCATCGCCACCGCGTCCAACCCGCGGTTCAGCGTGAGCCGGGTGGATGTCGACCGGCCTGGGCCGACCTACACCATCGACACGCTGAGAGACCTGCGGGCGGCGGGGGCCCCCGAGGACGAGTTCTTCTTCATCACCGGCGCGGACGCGCTGGCCACCATGCTGTCCTGGCACGATCTGGGTGAGCTGTTCTCGCTCGCGCACTTCATCGGCTGTACCCGGCCCGGGCACACGCTCACCGAGGACGGGTTGCCGGACGGCAAGGTCAGCCTGGTGGAGATCCCGGCCCTGTCCATCTCCTCCAGCGAGTGCCGTGCTCGGGTGGCCGACGGCGAACCGGTCTGGTACCTGGTCCCGGACGGCGTCGTCCAGTACATCGCCAAGCGGAACCTGTACTGCGCGCCGGACGATCTCCTGCGCGCGTGACCGAGCCCAGAGGCGAATCCGGCTTGGACTTCCGCCTGCTGGCCGGGCCGGAGGCCCTCGGGTACGAACCAGACCTGGCCGTCCTGCACGGCGAGATCTATGCCGACCCGCCGTATCAGGAACCTATTAATAATGGGCAATTTCGCGCCCGGTTCGGCGTTCAGCGGCGTCAGCCGGGGTTCGTGCTCGCCGCGGCCTGGCACGGCGGCTACCTGGTCGGGTACGCCACCGGGATGCCGTTGCGGCCGTCCACGTCGTGGTGGCGTGACCTGACCACCACCGTGCCCGACGACGTCACCGCCGAGCACCCGGGCCGCACGTTCGCCCTGACCGAACTGGCCGTGCGCTCGGCCTGGCGCCGCCAGGGCATCGGCCGGGCCCTGTACGACCTGGTCCTGGCGGGCCGGGAGGAGGAACGGCTCACGCTGGCCGTGCTGCCCGCGGCCACCGCCGCCCAGCAGGCGTTCCGGCAATGGGGCTGGCACAAGGTGGCCCGCTCCCGTGACCCGCGCCCGGGGCCACCGGCCCCGGGCGCGCTGGTCTACGACATCCTGGTCAGGACCCGGCGGTCGGGGTAGCGGTGAGCGCGATGCCGGTCGGCGCGTAGCCGTCGGCCGCGTTCGGCTCGTCACCCAGGTTGATCACGCCCACCGTGGAGTTGTCCGCCGTGTTCAGCACGGTGACCTTCGCCGCCGTGCTGGCGCCGATCCACAACTGGGTGCCGTCGGGGGTGAGCGCCAGCGTGTCCGGATCGCCGGGCACGGTGACCTTCGACGTCACCGCCCCGGTCGCGGCGCTGATCACCGAGACCGAGTTGGAGTCCGGGTTGGCCACGTAGACCGTCTTCCCGTCCGGGGCGACGACGACCTGCCAGGGCAGGTCACCGACCTTGACCGTGCCGGTGACCCGGTTCGTGGCCGCGCTGATCGTGTACAGCTTGTCGGAGTTGGTGCCGGTCACGTAGACGGCCTTGCCGTCCGGGGCGACCGCGATCCCGCGCGGGTTGCCGAGGCCCCGGATGAACGCCACCTGCCGCTGGGTCGCGGTGCTGTACACCGCCACCCCGGCCGACGTGGCCACGTAGACCCGCTGGCCGGACGGGGCGAAGGTGATCTGGCTCGGGCCGCCGGGAAGCGACCAGCGGGCCGTGACCTTGTTCGTGGCCGTGGAGATGACGCTCACCGCCGACGGTGACGACGGCGAGGTCTGCGGGCCGGTCTCCGCGACCCACACCTGTGACCCGTCCGGGCTGACCGCCAGGTGCTGCGGGTTCAGGCCCACGTTGATGAGCGTCTCGGCCGGGTTGTAGTTCGAGGCGACGAGCTTGCTGGTGTCGATCACCGCCACCGTCGAGTTGCCGGTGTTGGCGAAGTACAGCAGGTTGCCGTGGATGGCCACGGCCTCGTCGGTGGAGTCGTAGTCGTAGTCGCCCGGGTCGTTCGGCACGGCCGGGTCGCCCACGTTGTAGGTCTGGATGACCTTGCAGGTCGCGGTGTCGATGGCGCTGAACCCGTCCCAGCCGGCGTCGGCCACGTAGGCGGCGCCGGCGGGGCCGTGGCAGGCCGAAGCGGCCAGCTTCGCCGCGGCCGAGCCCGGGTGACGGGCCGCGGTGTGGCCGGTGGTCAGGGTGACGGTGGCGGCGGCTACCGCTCCCGCGGCGACGACGGCGCCGGCCCCGACGGCCCAGCGCCGGGGAAGACGACGGCGGAGACGGGACCGACCGGAGCGCGTGGTGTTGGTCATGTCGTTGGTCATGTCGTTCACGCTCCCTTCACGGCCAGCTTGGTGGCGGGCGCCTTGCGCACCGGTTTGGTGCCCGGCCCCTGGACTGGGACGACCTGCTGTGCGCCTGGTATCGGCGGCAACGGCAACGTCTTGAATGCTTCCTCGGCCTTCTCCAGCGCGGCCGTGGTGCTCGGCAGCCGGGGGACCCGCCGGGACCGGCCGGCGCCCAGAGCCGAGGTCAGGTCACCCGCGGTCTTCCGCCGCCAGTCGGTGATGTTCGGGTTGACGACCCCGGTGACCTGCTCGATCAGCTGGATGACCGAGGTGTGGTCGAACGTCTCGTGGCTGACGTAGCCGCCGACCGTCCACGGCGACACGATGATGGCTGGCACCCGGAAGCCGAGGCCGATCGGGTCGCTGACCCCGTCCACCGTGATGAACTCACCCGGCGTACCGGCCGGAGCGGTCGGCGGCGCCACGTGGTCGAAGTAGCCGTCGTTCTCGTCGTAGATCAGGATGAACACGGTTTTGGCCCACACGTCGGGGTTGGCCGCGATCGCGTTGACCTTGCTGGCCACGAAGTCGGCCCCGGCCGCGGGCATGAAGTCCGGGTGCTCGGACTGGTAGGACGTGGGCAGGATCCACGACACCGCCGGCAGCCGGTCGTGCACCGCGTCGTACTCGAACTGCCCGGGCTGGTAGAACCGCATCGCGTTCTGGTACAGCGGCGAGTTGGTCGGCGCGGCCTGGTACTGGTCGAAGTACTCCAGCACGTTCAGCCCGTAGTTGTCGTTCTCCTGGTACAGCTTCCAGGACACTCCGGCCTTGGTCAGCATCTCCGGGTAGGTGGCCCAGGAGTAGCCGCTGGACGGGACCTCGTTGGAGTAGATCGGGCCGCCGTGCTCGCCGGCCGGGTCGACCTGACCGGTCATCAGGTAGAGCCGGTTGGGCCAGGTCGGGCCCAGCATCGAGCAGTGATACCCGTCGCAGATGGTGAACGCGTCGGCCAGCGCCCAGTGGAACGGGATGTCGCTGCGGTCGTAGTAGGCCATCGTGTACTGCCCGGCCACACCGTCCGAGGCCAGGTGCGCGGTGACGAACCCGTCCATCTTCCCGTTGTCCCAGGACTGGTGCTGCGGGCCCCAGTTGTGGCTGGTGGATGGCAGCGCCTGGGCGCTGTAGTGCTCGGTGTCGGCGTGGAACGGCAGCAGGTACTTGTCCGGGTTGCTCGCGTCCGCCTGGTAGAAGATGCTCTTGGCCACGGATGGGTCAGCGAACCCGCGAACGCCCGGCATCGCGCCGAAGTAATGGTCGAACGAGCGGTTTTCCTGCATCAGAACCACGATGTGCTTGATGTCGGAGACCGCAGGCGCCGGGCTCTGGACCCCGGCCAGCGCGGCCGGTGTGTCCCCGATGATCTTGCGCAAGCTGGGCGGCAGGGCAAAGGACGCCAGCGCGACGCCCCCCGCCGACGCCAGCAACTGGCGGCGGCTCACCTCAAGACTCATATAAGGGCCTCCCTTGTTTACCGGCCAAAGTCGAACAGAGCCGACCGTATACCCCTCAACAGGAACACAACAGGTCCCAAAAGCAACCCTCAGGTGGCTAAACGCACAATGACGTCGGGCAGCCGCCCATCTGAGCGGGGGCTCGGCACAGTCGGCGCAAGGCCGTAACGTGGGAGACTGAAAGGGAACAGCAGCCCATACGAGGAGGGCGAACAGCACACGTGACCGCGACCCCCAGGGCCGTCGAGCTCATCGAGATTGCAGCGATGGCCGCGGCTGACAAGCTCGCCACCGACATCATCGCCTACGACGTGAGCGAGCAACTCGTCATCTCCGATGCGTTCCTGCTCTGTTCGGCCGCGAACGACCGCCAGGTCAAGTCGATCGTCGACGAGATCGAGTTCCGGCTGAGCCAGGCCGGGGCCGAGCCGCTCCGCCGGGAAGGCGAGCGCGAAGGACGCTGGGTCCTCATCGACTACGCCGATGTGACCATCCACGTCCAGCACGAGGAAGAGCGCGTCTTCTACGCCCTCGAGCGGCTGTGGAAGGACTGCCCGATCATCCGGCTCCCGGAGCCCGTGGCCGCGGGCCAGGCTGGTTCCGCTGGCGCCGCCCCCGCTGATCGGGACGCCCGCTGAACGCCCCGGCCCCCCCGGTGGGCGGAGCGGAACCCCCGGCCGGGCGCGGTCCCCGCCTGGTCCTGTGGCGGCACGGGCAGACCGTGTGGAACTTCGAGGACCGCTTCCAGGGCCAGACCGACATCCCCCTGGACGACACCGGCGTGGCCCAGGCCGACCGGGCCGCGCGCCTGCTGGCCGCGCTGCGCCCGGACGCGATCTTCGCCTCCGACCTCAGCCGGGCCGCCTCTACCGCCGCGCCGCTGGCCCGCCTCACCGGGCTGCCCGTCACCTTGGACAAGGACCTGCGGGAACGCCACGGCGGGGAGTGGGAGGGCCTGACCGGCCCCGAGATCCGCTCCCGCTACCCGGCCGAGTTCCGGACCTGGTCCCCGCCCGGCGGCGAACTCGCCGACGCCGTCGCCGACCGGGTGTACAACGCCCTGGAGCGGATCATCGAGACCCTGCCCGCCGGCGCCCTGGCCGTCGTGGCCAGCCACGGCGCCGCCATCCGGCTGGGCATGTGCAAGCTCCTCGGCCTGCCCGGAGACGTGTGGGACACCATCGGCCCGCTGTCCAACTGCTCCTGGTCCGTCCTGGGCACCCGCCGCGGCCGCTGGCGCCTGATGGAGCACAACGCCGGCACCCTCCCCGAGCCCGTCATGAGCGACGACCGCTAGCCCCTCGGCCAGCCCGCCGCCTCCCGGCCGCCACCTGTGGGCGCAGCTCCGCCGAGGCTGGGCCCAGTTTTCTGCACATGCTGACTAAAACTGGGCCCAGCCTCCTGGCGGCCCTCTGACCTCCGTGGGCCTCCGGCCACTTCGGGCTCACCGGACCAGGCGGAAGAACGTCCGTACCTCGTCCACGAACGTGTCCGGCTGCTCCAGCGCCGCGAAGTGACCGCCCCGGGCCGGCTCGCTCCAGTGCCGGATGTCGGTGTAGCGCTTCGCGGCCCAGCGGCGAGACGGGTGCGGCACCTCGCGCGGGAACACCGTGCACCCGGTGGGAACGTCGACGGTGTCCGTCACCGCCGAGGTGAACCAGTCCGACACCTGAGCGAAGCTCTCCCAGTACAGCCGGGCTGAGGACGCCGCCGTGCCAGGCAGCCAGTAGAGCATCAGGTCGTCGAGCAGGTCGTCGCGGCTGATCACGGTGTCCAGCGACCCGTGGTGATCGGTCCAGGACCAGAACTTCTCCCCGATCCAGGCGGCCAGGCCAGCGGGGGAGTCGACCAGGCCGTAGCCAGCCGTCTGCGGCCTGGTCGACTGCTCGGCCGAATAACCCGACTCGTGCGCCGCCGCCTCCCGCAATTCGGCCAGCGACGTTTGCTCGGCCTCGGTCAGGTCGTCCAGCGTGGCCGGGTCCGGCGGCGCGATCGGGGGCATCACGTGAATGCCGGCCAGGTGGGCGGTGTCCTGCTGGCCGAGGCTGGTGGTGACGCTCGTGCCCCAGTCGCTGCCCTGGGCTCCGTACCGCGGATAGCCGAGCCGGGCCATCAGCGTGGCCCAGGCGGCCGCGATCCGCTGGACATTCCAGCCGGTCCCGGCTGGTTTGCCGCTGAAGCCGTAACCAGGCAGTGACGGGCAGACCACGTGGAAGGCGTCAGCCGGGTCACCGCCGTGCCCGGCCGGGTCCGTGAGCGGGCCGATGACCTGGCTGAACTCGGTCACCGATCCCGGCCAGCCGGACGTCAGGATCAGCGGCAGCGCCCCGTCGTGCGGCGACCGGACGTGCAGGAAGTGCAGGTCCAGCCCATCGATGGACGTGCGGAACTGCGGGAACGAGTTCAGCCGGGCCTCGCGGGCGCGCCAGTCGTACCCGGATGCCCAGTACTGGCACAGGTCCCGCACCCAGGCCAGCGGGGCGCCCTGCGACCAGTCGTCCACCGTCTCCCGGTCCGGCCACCGGGTACGCCGCAGCCGGTCCCGCAGGTCGGCCAGGTCCGCGTCGGGCACGTCAATCCGGAACGGGATGATCTCCTCCGCCATCTGCCCATCCTCGAGGAAACCCCTGACCGTCCGCCCGGTGAATTTTCCTTCTCCCGCCGGTACGTACCGATGAGCGCTCCGGGATCGGATCCCGGGGCCCGATCGGGGACCGGAGGGAACCGTGACCACCACGGCAAGCAACCTGCCCGCCGCCGCGAAACAGCGCTGGGTGCTCGCGCTGACGTCGGTGGCGTCGCTGATGGTCGGCCTGGACATCCTGGTCGTGACGACCACGCTGACCACCATCCACCTCCGGCTCGGCGCGTCCCTGGGCCAGCTGGAGTGGATCATCAACGCCTACACGCTGAGCTTCGCGGTGCTGCTGATGACCGCGTCGGCGCTGGGGGACCGGTTCGGCCGGCGGCGGCTGTTCCTGGCCGGGCTCAGCCTGTTCACCGTGATGTCGGCGGCCTGCGCGCTGGCCCCGTCGATCGGCTGGCTGATCGCGGCCCGGGCCGTGCAGGGCGCCGGATCGGCCATGATCATGCCGCACGCGATGGCACTGCTGTCCGCCGCCTACCCGCCGCAGAAGCGGGCCAAGGCTCTGGGCATCTTCAGCGGCGTGACCGGGCTGGCCATCCTGGGCGGCCCGATGATCGGCGGCGTCGTCGTCCAGAGCCTGTCCTGGCCGTGGATCTTCTGGCTGAACGTGCCGATCGGGCTGGTGGTGATCCCGCTGGCCCGCACCCGGATCGACGAGAGCCGGGGGCGCCCGGCCCGGCTCGACGCCGGCGGTGTCGTACTGGTCACCGCGGCCGCCTTCGGCCTGGTCTGGGGCCTGGTGCGGGGCAACACAGCCGGCTGGGGGAGCGCCGAGGTGCTGGGGGCGCTAGTCGGCGGGGTGGCCGCGACCGCCGCGTTCGTCGCCTGGGAACGCCGTACTCCTGAGCCGATGCTGCCGCTGCGCCTGTTCCGGTCCCGGTCCTTCACCGCCGGGAACGCGGCCGGGTTCGCCATGTACGCGTCGATCTTCGGCGCCGCGTTCTTCCTGGCCCAGTACTTCCAGACCGTGTGGCACTATGGGCCGCTCGGCGCCGGCCTGCGGCTCGCGCCCTGGACGGTCACGTTGTCCCTGGTCGCGCCGGTGGCCGGCGCGCTCGCCGCCCGGGTCGGGGAACGGGCGTTGATCACCGCTGGCCTCAGCCTCCAGGCGGCCGGCTTCGCCTGGATCGCGCTCGTGGCCCGCGAGCACCTGGGTTACGCGGCCATCGTCGCCCCGCTGGTGCTGGCCGGCTGCGGCGTGTCGATGGCCATGGTCGCCGCCCAGAACTGCGTGATCGGCGCGGTCCCGCCGGCTGACCTGGGCAAGGCGTCCGGCACGTTCAACACCCTGCGCCAGCTGGGCGGGACGTTCGGGATCGCCATCTTGGCCGCGGTGTTCACCAGCACCGGCAGCTACGCCTCGGCGCGGGCCTTCGGGGCCGGTTTCGCCCCCGCGGCCGAGGTCGCGGCTGGGCTGTCACTGGCCGGCGCGGTGGCCGGGGCGTTCGTCCCGTCCCGGCGCCGGGCGCCGTCCCCCTCCGCCGGATCGGCCACCCCCACCCCCGTCCTTCAGCAGGTCAACGGAACCGAGGGATGAGATGACGCAGACTGTCCCCATGGACCGGCACGCGGACGGCGGCAAACTACGGACCCACGCGGACTCCGCCGAGCGGACCAGCTTCGCCGAGCGGACCGACCCGTTCCGGCGGGAACTGCTCGCGCACTGCTACCGGATGCTGGGTTCGGTTCACGACGCCGAGGACCTGGTCCAGGAGACCATGCTGCGGGCTTGGCGGTCGTCGGCCAGCTTTGACGAGGAACGGGCCTCGCTGCGGACCTGGCTGTACCGGATCGCCACCAACGCCTGCCTGAACGCCCTGGACAGCCGGAGCCGGCGGCCGCTGCCGTCCGACCTCGCCAGCCCCGGCAGCCTGACCGAAGCCACGCAGTTGCCCACCATCCACCAGCCGGAGGTTCGCTGGCTGGAGCCGTTCCCCGGCACCCGGCTAGGCGGCGGCACCGGCGGTACCGTCAGCGCCGCCAGCCCGGCTGCGGATCCGGCGGCGGTGGTGGCGGCCCGGGACAGCATCCGGCTGGCCTTCGTGGCCGCCCTGCAGCACCTGCCGGCCCGGCAGCGGGCCGTGCTGATCCTCCGCGACGTGCTGGCCTGGCGGGCGGCCGAAGTCGCCGACCTGCTCGGCATCACCCCCACCGCGGTCAACAGCGCGCTGCAGCGGGCCCGGCTCCGGCTCGAGCGGGTGGCGCCCGGCCCGGAGCGGTTGGGCACGGCGCCCACCGCGCGGCAGCAGGAACTGGCCGACCGCTACGTGACCGCGTTCGTGGACGCCGACATGGCCACGCTGACCCGGCTGCTCGCGGATGAAGTGGTGCTGGAGATGCCGCCCTACCCGCAGTGGTTCCAGGGCCGCGAGACCGTGGCCAGGTTCCTGATCAAGCGGCCGCTGGCCCGGGCCGGCCGCTGGCGGGTCATCCCGGTCACCGCCAACGGCCAGCCCGCCATCGGCGCGTACCGGATAGAGGACGATGGCCGGCACCACGCCCGCATGATCCAGGTCTTCCACGCCACTGAGCAGGGGCTGACCTGGATCCCCGCCTTCCACGACCAGAAGCTGTTCCCGCTGTTCGGCCTGCCACTGATCTACCCCGAGGCCGGTTAACCAGAGGCAGGCCTCCCCGGGGCCAGTTAGCGCGCAGGCAGGCAGCGAACGCCTTCCAGGTCGCCGGACAGCACGGCCGGGCCGGCCGAGTACGGGACGGCGACCACGCTGCCCCGGCCCACCGGCAACGACGAACCGTCCTCGGTGGCCAGGTGGCCGTGGCCCCCGGTGAACACCAGCACGCTGTAGCTCTGCGACAGGTGGTGGCTGACCTGGGCGTCGAACCGTTCGGCCAGGAAGAAGGGGTCCGCGTCAGCGGGCAGCAGCGAGCCGGTCGCGCTGTTCAGCGAGCGGCCCCGCAGCTCCGTGAGCCGTTCCGGTTGGCAGGCGCGCCGGTCGATGCAGGACAACGCCTCCTCCAGCGGCAGCCCCAGCGTGGCCTCGTCCTCCGCCAGCGAGAACGTGCTCCACTCCAGCATGATCGACAGGTCGGCGGGCTCCTGGAGCTCGACGATCAAGATGCCCTCGCTGATCGCGTGCGGCGTCCCCGCCGGGCACAGCACGGTGTCCCCGGCGCTGACCGGGATCCGGTTGGTCACCGCCAGCAGGGTCTCGATGTCCTGGTCCCGGGCCCAGCCGTTCAGCTCGGCCGCGGTCACGTCCCGGTTGAAGCCCAGGTGCACCGCGGCGTCCGGGCTGGCTTCGAGGACCACCCAGGCCTCGGTCTTGCCGTGCGGGCTGGCCAGATGCTCAGCCGCGAAGCTGCGGTTCGGGTGGACGTGCACCGGCAGCCGCTGCCCTGCGTCCAGCAACTTGACCAGTAGCCCGGTGTCGCTGCCGTACTTGGCCACATGCTCGGGTCCCAGCCACCCCTTGGGGTCGCTGGCCACCGCGTCGGCCAGCAGCGTCCCGTCTGGCAACGTTGTCTTCCCGTCCGTCTCGGACCCGAAGCGAGACGTGACCGAGGCGATCCAGTCTTCCGGGCGGTCCTCGTGCCCGGTCGTCCCGCGCAGCCGGTCGATGCGCCCGGCCCCGCGGTAGAACATGGCCGGCATGTTGGGTCCCAGCGCGATGGGCTGCATGAGGCTGACCTCCAGGAGACGACGCGATGTTCGGACCGCGAGCGGCACCGAAACCCTAACCGGGCCGCCCCCTTCCAGGCACGGTACCCGGCCGGGGTGGACCCAGATACACCCCGGTATTGGGGTCCCAGCGCTCACTGTGCGATCGGTCCGGTTCGGGCCAGACTGTCGGCAACGGGGTTCCGAAGGAGGCCGGTCATGGACAGGACAATGTCGGTCACGAGCCAGCGCAGGCCGGTACGGACGGGTGTTCGCGGGGGCATCACCGCGACTTGGCGCGGACTGGCCTTCGCCGGACTGGCCGCGGCGCAACTGGGGTTGCTGCTGCTTCTGCTCATCTCGCCGATCCTGCTCGGGCTCGCGGTCGCGGTACTGCTCGGCGACCACGGAATACCGATCCGGCAACAGGTCGTGCTGGCGCTGGTGCTGCTGGCCGCCGGTCTCGTCGTGGGACGGCTGGGCGCGGTGCACGCGCTGCTGGGCCTGCGCAACCTGGCCCGGCTGACCCGGCGGCTGCTGGGGGACTGGGCCGGGGTCCCGGTGGCCGAGGCCTACCAGCCGCAGCCGAGCCCGCGAGCGCCGTTCCATGAGCGGCTGTACTGGCTTACCAGCGACCCGGCCACCCGGCGCGACCTGATCTGGAGCGCGGTCAACGCGACCTTCGGCTGGCTGATCGCCGCGTTGCCCGCCATCGCGATCCTCGGCGGGGTCCTGCTGACCGGAAGCGGCCTGGGCCGTAAGTTCGGCACCTCCTCCTCGGCGGCGGCCTTCAGCGCCAAGCCCGGGGGGGTCGTCTTGTCCGCGCCCGTCGTGACCCACGTCCACCCGGCCGGGGCGGCCCTGCAGATCACCGTCGGCTTGGCTCTGGCCACCCTGGGCGTGGCCGTGGCCCCCTGGCTGCTGCGCGGCTACGCCGGCCTGGCCCGGACCCTGCTCGCCCCGACCGGCCAGGCCGAGCTGGCCCAGCGGGTGTACCACCTGACCCAGACCCGGTCCGAGACCATCGACAGCGGCGCGGTCGAGATCCGCCGGATCGAACGCGACCTGCACGACGGGGCCCAGGCCCGGCTGGTGGCCGTGGGCATGACGCTGGGCGCGGCCGAGGACCTGATCGACACCAGCCCGGCCGCGGCCCGCGCCCTGCTGGCCGAGGCCCGCGCGGCCTCGGCCCAGGCCCTGGCCGAGCTGCGCGCCCTGGTCCGCGGCATCCACCCGCCGGTGCTGGCCGACCGCGGTCTGGCCGACGCCATCCGCGCGCTGGCCCTGGACAGCGGGCTCAAGGTGGAGGTCGTCACCGACCTGCCCGGCCGCCCCCAGATGCCGGTGGAGTCCGCCGCCTACTTCGCGACCTGCGAGCTGCTGGCCAACGTGTCCAAGCACGCGGCCACCCGGCAGGCCTGGATCGATCTGCGCTACGAGCGCGGGATGCTTCGGGTCGACGTCACCGACAACGGGCAGGGCGGCGCGGACCCGGTCGGCGGCACCGGCCTGCGCGGCATCGAGCGCCGGGTGGCGGCCTTCGACGGGATACTGGCCCTGAACAGCCCGGTGGGCGGCCCCACCGTCGCGACCCTGGAGATCCCGTGCGTGTTGTCATCGCCGAAGACCTCTTCCTACTGAGGGACGGCCTGACCCGGATGCTGGCGGCGCACGGCCTGGACGTCACCGCGGCCGTGGACAACGGCGAGGACCTGCTGAAGGCCCTGACCGGCGGCGCACCCGGGGACCCGGCCAGTGGGCCGCCGGACGTGGCCGTGGTCGACGTCCGGCTGCCACCCACGTTCACCGACGAGGGCCTGCGGGCCGCGCTGGCCGCCCGGCGCCAGATCCCGGGCCTGCCGGTCCTGGTGCTGTCCCAGTACGTCGAGCAGTTGTACGCGCGCGAGCTACTGGCCGAAGGCCGCGGCGGCATTGGCTATCTGCTCAAGGACCGGGTGTTCGACAGCCGCCAGTTCGTCGACGCGGTGCGCCGGGTCGCGGCGGGTGGTACGGCCATGGATCCGGAGGTGATCGCGCGCCTGCTGGCCAGCAACTCCGGCGACGACGCGATCAGCACGCTCAGTCCTCGCGAGCGCGAGGTGCTCGCCCTCATGGCCGAGGGCCGGTCCAACGCCGCGATCGCCCAGCGGCTGACCGTCACCGAGCGCGCGGTGGCCAAGCACACCGCGTCGATCTTCCTCAAACTCCGCCTGCAGCCCTCCGACGACGACAACCGCCGTGTCCTGGCCGTCCTGGCCTACCTGGGCCGCTGAACCGGGCATAACCAAGCCGGCCTCGCGGTTACCCGGGACCGATGGGACTTGATCAAGCCACGCGGGGAGCATCAAGCCCACGGAAGGAGCTGAGATGCCCAAGGCAGTGCGACTCGAGGAATACGGCGGCGTCGACGTCTTGAAGATCGTCGAGGTGCCCCGGCCGGAACCAGGCCCGGACCAGGTACTGGTCCAGGTCAAGGCGGCGGGGATCAACCCGGGTGAGGCCAAGATCCGAGACGGCCTGCTGGCCGCACTCTGGCCAGTCACGTTCCCGTTCGGCGAAGGCAGCGACCTGGCCGGCGTGGTCGTAGCGACCGGCCCCGGAGTCACCGCGTTCCAGGCCGGCGATGAGGTGATCGGCTGGACCGAGAACCGGGCCAGTCACGCCGAGTACGTCGTGACCGAAGCAGAAAAGCTGACCCCGAAGCCGCCTGCGGTGCCGTGGGAGGTAGCGGGGGCGCTGTACGTGGCGGGCGCCACCGCCTGGGCCGCGGTCCGGGCGGTCAATCCGTCGGCGGGCGACACGGTGGTCGTGGCCGGAGCAGCCGGCGGCGTCGGCTCGATCGCGGTCCAGCTGGCCAAGCAGGCCGGGGCCACCGTCATCGGCCTGGCCAGCGAGCCCAACCACGGCTGGCTCCGCGACCACGGCGTGATCCCGGTCACCTACGGCGACGGCGTGGAGGACCGTATCCGCGCGGCGGCGCCCGACGGCACGGTGGACGCCTTCGTCGACACGGTCGGCGGCGACTACGTGCAGCTGGCCTTGGACCTGGGGGTGGCGCCGTCCCGCGTCGACACCGTGGCCAACTTCGAGGCGGTGGAGAAGTTCGGCGTCAAGGGTGACGGCAGCATGGTCGGGTCGAGCGCGGCCGTTCTGGCCGAACTGGCCGGGGCCATCGCGGCGGGCGAGCTCGAGATCCCGATCTTCGCCACCTACCCGCTGGACCAGGTAAAGGATGCCTACCGCCGTCTGGCGGAAGGCCACCTGCTCGGCAAGATCGTCCTCATCCCTTGATCCAGCTAGCTCCACCCAACCCATCAAGAACACCAGCCACACCAACACCGGCGTTCGCAGGGGTCACTCCGGCCCGTCTAGCCGCTCGGCCTCGAACGTCATCCCGGCCGTGCGGAGCCGGCCGGTGAGCACGGTGCCCAGGGCCGTGGCCGGGGTCAGCACCCCGGCCCGGCCCGGCAGCCGGTCCCGGTCCAGCACCAGGGCCAGCGCCGACTCGCCCATCATGACCGAGGTGGCCTGGTAGCCGGGGTCGCCCTGGGCCGCGACCCGGGCCCGGTAGTGCCGCCCGGCCGAGGTCCGGGTGTGGATCTCGATCCGGAACCGCCCGTTCCGCCGGGTCTGCTCGCTCGGCCCCTGGCCCGGTCCCGGCAGCACCCGCCCGACCAGCAGCCGCCGGGTCCGCGGGTAGGTCAGCCCGGCCGCCAGTGCCCCCATCGCCGTGGTGGCCGCGGCGGCGCGCACCGCCCCGGCCCGCCCGGTCCCGTATCCGGAGACCTCCCGGTACCGGAACTTCCGCCCGTAGGCCCAGCCCAGCAGCGCGTTGCTGCGCCGCACCACCCGGGTGTTGATGCTGGCCATCAGGAACGGCCCGGTCCAGATGTCCAGGCCCGCGTCGCGCTGGACTCGGGCCAGGTCCCGCTGCCGTCCCAGGTCAGGCTCGGCCGCACGGTCCGGGCTCAGCGCGTACGGGTCGGCCGCGGCCCGCCGCAGCTGGGGATCGGCCCGGACCTCGTCCAGCTGCTCGATGATCGAGGAGAGCGTCCCGCCGCTGAACCCGCCCCGCAGCCGGGTCACCACCAGCGTGGTGTCCTCCAGGTCGCCTCCCTCCTCGCCCTCGCCGCTAACGCTGTCCCCGCCAGTGTCGCCGCCGTCCGCCCGCACCGTCTCGCGCAGCAGGTGCACGCCCAGGTCGGACGGGATCGAGTCGAAGCCGCAGCCGTGCACGATCCGCGCGCCGGTGCGCTCCGCCACCGCGTGGTACCGGTCGATGCTGTCCCGCTGGAACAGCACCTCGCCGGACAGGTCGATGTAGTCGGTGCCCGCCTCGGCGCAGGCCGCGACCAGCGGCAGCCCCCGCGGCCGGTACGGTCCCACCGTGGTCACCACCACCCGGGCCGAACCAGCCAGCGTGCCCAGCGAGGCCGGGTCCGCGCTGTCCGCCACGATCAGCGGCCACTTGGCCGCGGCCGCGCCCAGCCCGGCCCGCACCTGCTCCAGCCGGTCCTGCGACCGTCCCGCCAGACCGACCCGGACCCCCTCCGGCGCGTGCTGGGCCAGATACTCGGCCACCAGCTTGCCGGCGAACCCCGTCGCCCCGAACACGACCACATCCAGCTCACGCTCAACGTCCATCAGGCCATGCTAGAGACTGCGCCTGGCCCGAATATTCTTACCGTGGTAGTCCATACCACGGTAAGATGAGCTCATGCGAGTCGACAAAATGAGCATTTCGTTCGACGTTCGGCTAGGGGATGGCGTCCGGCACGCCGCCGAGAAGGCCGGCAAGCCGCTGTCGACCTGGCTGGCCGAGGCGGCCGCGACCAAGCTCCGGGCCGAGGCCTTGGCCGAGTTCCTGGACGACTGGGAGGCCGAGCACGGGGCGCCAACCGCCGAGGAGCTCGCCGAAGCCAGCCGGAAGCTGGGCCTGCCCGTCCTGGAACCTCCTGAGCAGGCCACCGAGCGAGCGCCCCGGTGAGCGCGCTGATCCTGGACGCGGGCGCGCTCGTCGGCGTCGACCGGAACGACCCTGATGTCCTGCACCTGCTGCGCAGGGCTCAGCAGGAGGGTCTGGAGCTGAGCACCAACCCGATGGTGGTGGCTCAGGTATGGCGGGACCGCCAGGGCCGTCAGGCCAACCTGGCCCGCCTGCTGCAGGCCGTGAAGGTGCAGCCGGTCCACGACGAGGACGGTCGCGAGGCCGGGGTGCTGCTGGGCCGGGCCGGCACCGCCGATCCGGTCGACGCCACCGTTGCCCTGCTGGCCAGTCCCGGCGACCGGATTTTCACCAGCGACCCGGACGACCTGACCAAGCTGGTCGATGCGGCCGGCTGCCGGGCCGTGGTGGTGGCCTGCTGAACCCTGGCGCCACCGCCTAGGATGCCCCAGGTGAGCACAGTTCTGATCATCGGGGCCGGGGACCTGGGCGAGCGGTTCGCGGCCGGGCTGGCCGCCGCCGGTCAGGTCGACCGGCTGGTCCTGGTCAGCCGGTCCGGAGCGGCCGAGGCCGCCGCTACCATCGCCAGCAGCCACGAGTGCTTCGTGGAGTCGGTGGCCTGCGACGCGCGCGACCCCGCCGAGGTGTCCAGGCTGCTGTTCAAGACCGACCCGGACCTGGTCGTCCTGTCGGCGTCGGGCCGCGGGCCGTGGGCGCCGCCCGGCCAGGACGAGGAGGCGGCCCGGGCCGTCGGCGCGGCCGGTTTCGCGTTGCGGCTGCCGTACAACCTGCCGGTGCCGCTGGCCGTGATGCAGGCCACCACCGACGCTGGCTACGAGGGCCCGGTCGCCAACGTGTCGTTCCCGGACGTGACCGGTGCGGTGCTGGCCCGGCTGGGCCTGGCTCCCACGGTTGGCCTGGGCAACGCGGCCATGATCCTGCTCCGGGCCCGGGCCGCGCTGCGTGCGGCCAACCCGGGCACTGAGCTGCCGCTGCTCCGCGTGCTGGCCCAGCACTCCCAGCTCAGCACTGTGATGCAGTCCCGGCTGCCGGACGACCCGGCCGCCCGGGCCCGGGTCTACGTGGGGGAGAACGGCGTTCTCGACGACACCTTGGCCTACCAGGCGCCGCCGCTGGCCCCGAGCGTGCGCTACAACTACGTCACCGCCGCGTCGTCGATCCCGGTGCTGCATGCGCTGCTGCCCGGGGCGGCGCCGCTGCTCTGGTCCACGCCGTCCCCGCACGGCCTGCCCGGCGGCTACCCGGTGCGGATCGCCCAGGGTGAGGTCACCCTGGACCTGCCGCCCGGCGTGACCGAGGAGCAGGCCGTCCGCTTCAATCAGCAGCAGTCCCAAGCCGACGGCGTGGAGAAAATCGACGACGATGGCACCGTCCACTTCACCGAGGCCGCCCGCGAAGCCGTCGCCGCCGTCGACCCCGCCCTGGCCGAACCGCTGGAGATCGGTGACCTCGAGGCCCGCGCCGCGCAGCTCGACGCCGCCCTGCGCTGACCCCAATCGGTTCGGGCTGGCCCAGTCAGCCCGAACGCTCCTTTCGCAGCGCCTCAGGTCCCTAGGATTCGCGCATGCAACGGAAAAACGTCATACGGCCAGCGCGCACGTGCTGGCTAGCCGGGGCCTCCGTTATCGCCGGGACACTGCTGGTCAGTGCCTGCGGCTCGTCGAGCCCGGGCGCGAGCTCCTCCAGCAGTGCTAGCCCATCGGGGGCCATCGCCGCTGGCTCCGCGTCCGCTGCGGCCCCCACCATCGCTCCCACCATGGCTTCGCCCAGCGCGCCCGCCGAACCCACCCCAACCGCCGCGGTGACGCCCACCATGACGGTCAACCCGGGCGGCACCAACGCCGCCACCCAGAGCTGCGCCTACCGCGCGGCCCACGACGCCTACATCTACATCACCAAGGTGCAGGCCGCCGCGAGCGGAGCGCTCACCGTGACCGGCCAGGCGGCCAAGCTGGTGTGCGGCGGCCCGGACGACTTCCACTGGAACACCGTGACCGCGACCGAGACCGGTCACACCGTGCCGACCGCCAAGATCGAGACGTTCCCGACCTCGAAGATGGCCCCGGAGCCGATCAAGGCCAGCCAGCTGGCGGCCTATCTCAAGACCGACGACGACACCAAGATCTTCCTGATCGGTGGCCCGCTGTCTGCGATGACCAGCCTCCAGGAGCAGTTCCACCCGTAGCGATACTGTCAGCCCGTGGAGTTGCGCCAGCTCGAGGCGTTCGCGGCGGTGGCCAACGAGCTGCATTTCGGCCGGGCCGCCGAGCGCTTGCATCTGTCCGCACCCACCTTGAGTGAGCTGATCCGGCGCCTGGAGCGGGAGCTGGGCACCCCGCTGTTCACCCGCACCACCCGCCGGGTCGCGCTGACCAGCGCCGGGACCGAGCTGCTGGCCCGGACGAAGGTCATCCTGGATGAGGTCGCCGCCGCCCGGGCCGCGGTCCGCCGGGTGGCCGGCGGGGAAGTAGGCGTGGTGCGGGTCGGCCTGACCCCGCCGGTTGCCCCGGTCCTCGGCCCGCACCTGCGCGAGCTGTCCGCCCGGGAGACCCCGGAGGTGGTCGTGGAACTGCGGCGGATGTGGCTCCCGTCGCTGACCGCCGCCCTGGCCGCCGGAGACATCGACGTGGCCATCACCTGCGCGCTGGTACCGGAGCAGGACGGCATCGTCACCGAGGTGTTCTGCGGCGAACCGCTGCTGGTCGGCGTCCGGCCGGACCACCGGCTGGCCGCCCGCGAGCACATCGCCCTGGCTGACCTGGCCCACGAGGTGCTGGGCCTCACCCCGCCGTCGCTGTTCCCGGCCTGGGCCCTGGCCCAGCAGCAGGCTCTCGCGGCGGCCGGGGTGCACCCGCCCGCCACCGAGCTCGACGATCCCGACCTGACCGCCAGCCGCTGGACCGACCAGCCCGAGGTGGCCTGGGTCCTGCTGATCGGCTCGCTGACCAGCGCTCACACCAGCACGGTGCTCCGCCCGGCCGACCCGCCCCAGCTCGTGCCGTTCGTCTTGCAGTGGAATCCCGACCGGGCCCACACCACGGCCGTGGCCCGGTTCGTGCACACCGCCCTGACCGGCGAGCTACCGCCCGGCTGGCTCACCCAGCCCGGTCACCTCCGCCACGCCCCGGGCTTGCCTAACCTCTAACCGCGAGCGTGTGCAAAGCTGCACGCAGACGAGTCCTACTGGCGGCTCATGTTCGGGGCATCGGATCGCAGCACGAACTTCTGGATCTTGCCGGTGGCCCCTTCCCGGGTCGCCAGCCCGTTCCCCAGCTTGGTGTTCGTGCCGAACGCCATGGCCGCGGCCAGGCAGCCGAATGGCACCGCGACCAGTACGTACCGGTAGTCGAACTCGGCCGTCGCGGCTGGAACCACGATCAGCCCCACCGATATCAGCCAGGGCACCGTGGCCGGGCCGCCCAGCCGCCGCCATTTCAGCACCATCCCGGCCAGGCCGACGGCCAGGATCGCGCCGTAGACCGTCCCGGGCAGGAAGATGTAGCGCTGCCAGACCCGCATCCCCCCGGCGAACGGCTCCACCACGTGGGTCAGCGGGTTGCCGCGGATGTAGTAAGCCTCGACGGAGTGGTAGGAACCGACGTGCCCGCGGGAGGAGATGCCCAGTGACTTGTAGCCGAACAGGTACTCGTCATAGGTGGCCGCGTTCGGGAACACGTACCGCTTCCACTCGAACACCCGGATCGTGTCGTAGGCCACGATTTTCGCGTAGCTCAGCGGCTGGGCCAAGATCGCCCGCTTGGCGAAGTCCTCGCCCAACTGGTTCGCCGGGTCGGAGAACACCGGCTGAGGGAACCGGTCGAGCGGGCTGGGGTGGTCCCAGATGAAGAACTGCGAGATGGGCCGCTTGTCCGGCGGGATCGTGGTGCACAGGGACAGTTCGGCGGCGGGCAGGCCGTGCATCTTGGAGCATTCGGCGAAGGCCATCACCCGTGAGTACAGGAACACCCCGGTGCTCTCGGTCATCGCGAACTGCCCGTAGAACGAGTAGAACCAGGTGCAGTAGAGCAGGATCGGGGCCAGGCAGGCGACCAGCGCACTCAGCAGGGCCTTCCAGCCGATCCGGGCCAGCAGGATGTACACCAGAAAGACGGGCAGCAGCGGCAGCGCGACCGACCGGACGGTGTCGGCGATGCCGAGGATCAGCCCGATCAGCGTGCACCGCGGCCAGGACGGCTTGCGGTCCCACAGCAGCAGCGTGGTGGCCAGCACGATGAGGAACTCGAACGGGACGTCGCTCAGGATCAGGTGCTCGAGCTGGATCTGGAACCCGTCGAACAGGACCGGCAGGGTGGCCAGCGTGGCGATCCAGCGCGGCGCGCCGAACCGGTGCCGGGCCAGCGCGTACACCATGACCCCGACCGAGACGCCCATGAGGTGCTGGAGGATCGTTGCCGCAGCGTAACTGTGCAGTGGCTCCAGGATCTTCAGGAAGATCGCGTAACCCCCCACCCGGGTCGTGTCCGGGTGCAGGTTGATGACGTCGCTCATGTACGTGAACGAGTCGTTGAACCAGGACTGCCACTCGTAGCCGAGCTCGGCGTCGAGCCGAAGCAGCAACGCCGGCACCAGCACCAGGGCGAAGAGCTTGTTGTCCTTGATCCAGGCCCGTGCCCGAGGGACCCGGGGCCGTGCCTGAGCGCGGGCGGACAGGGACCGGAAATGGCGGCGCCCGCCGTCCATTGTCTTGTCCTGACCCCGCGCACCGAGAAGGGTGATGCTGAGCCAGTCCATAGCCCCCCGGCCTCATAGGTGTCGCAGCACGCCAATTATGGGGGCACGAGGGCGCCTGTCGCAGGGAGTTACGTAGTAACTACTATCCGTCGGACAGAACAGTGGTCGACTTGACCATTTTCGCCGGGTTCCGGCCTACTGCCTCGACATATTGGGCGCGTCCGACCGCAGCACGAACTTCTGGATTTTCCCGGTCGCAGTCTTGGGCAGCTCGTCGACGAAGGTGACGCCGCGCGGGGCCTTGAAGTGGGCCAGCCGGTCCCGGGTGAACGTGATCAGTTCCTCCGCGCTCACCTGCTCCCCGTCGCGCAGGACCACGAACGCGTGCGGTGTCTCGCCCCAGCGCTCGTCCGGCAGCCCCACGATCGCGGCCTCGTTCACCGCCGGGTGGCGCAAGATCACGCCCTCGACCTCGATCGAGGAGATGTTCTCCCCGCCAGAGATGATCACGTCCTTGATCCGGTCGCGGATCTCCACGTAGCCGTCCGGGTGCACCACCGCCGCGTCCCCGGAGTGGAACCAGCCGTCACCCATCGCCTTGTCGGTCGCCTCGGGGTCGTTGTAGTACCCGCTCATGACCACGTTGCCGCGCACGGTGATCTCGCCGATGGTCTCGGCGTCCCAGGCCACCTCGGTCCCGTCCGGCGACGCCACCCGCAGCTCGCCCGAGCTGATCAGCTCCACACCCTGCCGGGACTTGATCACCGCCCTGTCTGTGGGGGACAGGCCCTCGTGCTCGGGCAGCGGCGCGCACACCGTGATGAACGGCGCGGTCTCGGTCAGCCCGTAGACGTGCGTGACCTCCCAGCCGAAGTCCCGCTCCAGCCGCTCGATGGTGGCCGCGGCCGGCGGCGCGCCCGCGGTGACCACGTGCACGCCGGGCCGGACCTCGCCGCGCACCTCGGCCGAGGCGTTGGCCAGTGAGATCAGCACGGTCGGCGCCGCGGCCAGCCAGGTCACCTCTTCGTCGCGGATCAGCCGGAACACCTCGCCCGGGTCCACCTTGGGCAGGCAGATGTGCACGCCGCCCGCGGCCGTCACGGTCCAGGTGTAGGTCCAGCCGTTGGCGTGGAACATGGGTAGCGTCCACAGGTACTTCTCGCCCACCCCGATCGGCAGGTGCAGCAGCGTGCCGATCGTGTTCATGTAGGCGTTGCGGTGGGTGATCATCACGCCCTTGGGCCGGGCCGTGGTGCCGCTGGTGTAGTTGATGGTCAGCAGGTCGCGTTCGTCCACCGGCGGCTTGTTCGGCGTGCCGGCCGCGGCCACCGCGGCCTCGTAGTCCACCCAGCCCTCGCGGGGCCCGCCGAACGACACGAACTGCTTGACCTGCGGGATCTGATCCCGGATCCGCTCCACCAGGTCCAGGTAATCCGGGTGCACGCAGACCACGGTGCTGCCGGAGTGGTCGAGGATGTAGGCGAAGTCGTCGGCCGACAGCCGGTAGTTGATCGGCACCAGCACCGCGCCGATCTCCGGCACCGCGTAGAACGCCTCCAGCTGGCTGTGCGTGTTCGGCGCGATCGTGGCCACCCGGTCGCCGGGCTGCACGCCCAGGTCCTGCAGCGCGGCCGCCCAGCGGTCACAGCGGGCGAAGAACTCCTCGTAGGTCAGCCGCAGCTCGCCGTCGACCACTCCGGTCCTGTTCCCGTACAGGCGGCGGGTCCGGCGGGCGAACTCCAACGGCGTGAGCGCTACTTCCATGAGAAATAACAATGGCACCCCTGGCCTGCGCTGACCAGACCCGGGCCCTGCTCAGCAGCAGGTTCGCGCCCGCCACCCGGTAAGCCCAGCGGCAGATGTGAACCAGCCAAGGCGGCAGAGCGTCACATGAAGTGACGCAGCGCAAACAGCTCGCTCACCGCGCAGTCAGCGCGCCCCCGTTAACTCCAGCCGGCCGCCACGAATCGGGCCATCGCCAAAAAATCTTTCCCCGAGCCGTCGATTCCAGGGACCTGCGTTCGTCACCAGCATGAGGACCGGAACAGCCGGTCCCGCCGAAGGGAGAACGTCATGACGCAGTACCTGCTGGCCGTGCACCCGGACGTGACCGAGTCGATGCCCGAGGAGCAGATGCAGCAGTCCTACCAGGACGTCGACGCGCTCAACGGGAAGCTGCAGCAGGCGGGCGTGTGGGTGTTCGCCGGTGGCCTGGAGCCGCCCGCGACGGCCACCGTCGTCCGCGCCCAGGGCGGCCAGATCGTCACCACCGACGGGCCGTTCGCCGAGACCAAGGAGCAGCTCGGGGGATTCTGGATCATCGACGTGCCGGATCTGGACGTCGCGCTCGACTGGGCGGGCCAGGCCACGGTGGCCTGCGGCGCCCCGGTCGAGGTGCGCCCGTTCCAGGCCATCGACCAGTCGGCCTGAGGTCAGGTCGGCCCGCCATGGACGCTGCGGCCGTGGAGCGCGCCTACCGGGAGAGCTCGGGGCGCGCCGTGGCCACCCTGGTCCGCTTCCTCGGCGACATCGACCTCGCCGAGGAAGCGGTTCAGGAGGCGTTCACCGTGGCCATCGAGCGCTGGCCCCGGGACGGCGTGCCGCCCAACCCCGGCGGCTGGATCGTCACCACCGCGCGGCACAAGGCGCTGGACCGGCTGCGCCGGGAGTCGTCCCGGTCCAGCCGCGAGCACCAGGCCACCCTGCTGACCGAGGACGAGGACGAGGACGAGGACGAAGGTGAGGAGGTGAGCCCCGTGCCCGATGACCAGCTACGGCTGATCTTCACCTGCTGTCACCCAGCGCTGAGTGCCGAGGCGCAACTGGCCCTGACCCTGCGGCTGGTCGCCGGGCTGCAGACCCCGGAGATCGCCCGCGCGTTCCTGGTCCCCGAGCCCACGGTCGCCCAGCGGCTGGTCCGGGCCAAGCGGAAGATCCGCGCGGCCAAGATCCCCTACCGGGTACCACGGGACGCGGAACTGACCCGCCGGCTGCCGTTCGTGCTGGCCGTGGTCTACCTCGTGTTCAACGAGGGGTACACCGCCTCGGCCGGGGACGCGCTGATCCGGACCGACCTGTGCGCCGAGGCCGTCCGGCTGGCCCGGTTGCTGGCCGAGCTGATGCCGGACGAGCCCGAGGTCCTCGGGCTGCTGGCGCTGCTGCTCCTGACCGAGGCCCGCCGCCCGGCCCGGACCGCCGCCGACGGGTCGCTGGTGCGGCTGGCCGACCAGGATCGCGGCCGCTGGGACCGGAAGCTGATCGCCGAGGGCCAGGACCTGGTGCGAGCCTGCCTGCGCCGCAACCGCCCCGGCCCCTACCAGCTGCAGGCCGCGATCGCCGCCGTGCACGCCGACGCGGCCGTGGCCGCGGACACCGACTGGCGGCAGATCCTGGCCCTGTACGACCAGCTCATGATCGTCGCCCCCACCCCCGTCGTGGCGCTGAATCGCTGCGTCGCAGTAGCCGAGGCCGAAGGCCCCGCCACCGCG
This sequence comes from uncultured Actinomycetes bacterium, assembly GCA_963833835.1. Taxonomy (GTDB): domain Bacteria; phylum Actinomycetota; class Actinomycetes; order Streptosporangiales; family Streptosporangiaceae; genus Bog-532. The sequence goes on along the minus strand of CAWHZI010000011.1, from coordinate 34,734 downwards.
CTGCACCAGCTCGACGCCATGGACCAACTCGACCTGGCCGGCTATCACCTTTTCCACGCCGCCCGGGCCGACCTGCTCCGCCGGTTGGGCCGCTCCGCCGAGGCCGCAACCGCTTATAACGCGGCGATTGAGCGGTCCGGCAACGAAACCGAGCGGTCATTCCTCATCCGCCAGCGCGATTCCCTCGATTGACCGGCCTATTACGGACGGGATCATAACCGTGATATATAGCGGTAACACGAGCGAAATGTCCTTGTTGCGTGTGATCGTCATGCTGACCCCCAGGTGAGTGCCAGGCGGGTCCCGGCACCGTGAGAAGGGAGAGCCGCTCATGGCGCTGGCTCCGGGAGTGCCCATCACCGAAGCCGCCGAAGTGGAGAGCCGAAAGCTCCAGCGTCACTTCGGACGGTTCGACATCCTGTTCTTCCTGATCTGCACGATCGTCGGGGTGGACACGATCGCCTCGGTGGCCAGCAGTGGCGGCGAGGCCTTCACGTGGATGATCGTCTTCGCGGTGGTCTTCTTCATCCCGCAGGCCTTCTTGTTCGCCGAGCTGGGCACCGCGTTCCCGCAGGAAGGCGGGCCCTACCTGTGGACCCGGCTGGCCTTCGGCCATCTGGCCGGGGCGATCAACAACTTCCTGTACTGGGTGACCAACCCGGTCTGGCTGGGCGGCACGCTGGCGTTCTCCATGATCACCGCCATCGAGGTGTTCTTCAATAATGGGAACACCTTCTCCACGCCCTGGTTCTTCGTCATCACGCTGATATTCATCTGGGTCGCGGTGCTGGCCGCCATCTTGTCGCTCAGCTCGGGTAAGTGGCTGCCCACCGCGGGCGCCTTCGCCCGGTTCCTGCTGCTCGGCTTCTTCACCATCGCCGTGATCATCTACGGCAGCAAGCACGGCGTGCACGGCCTGTCCGCAGGCAACTTCAAGCCCAGCGAGGCCGGGTTCGTGGCCCTGGTCGCGGTGCTGCTGTTCAACTACGTCGGCTTCGAGCTGCCGAACAGCGCCGGTGACGAGATGACCAACCCCAAGCGGGACGTGCCGTTCGCCATCATGCGCAGCTCGGTGGCCAGCTTCCTGCTCTACGCCGTGCCCGTGCTCGGCATCCTCGTCGTGCTGCCAACCAGCCAGGTCACGAACTTCGGCGGGTTCGTCGACGCCATCCAGCAGGTGTTCACGGTCTTCGGCGGCAGCGTCAGCAAGGGTACGGTGACGCTGACCGGGGCGGGCGCGGTGCTCGGCGACGCCTCCGCGATCATGTTCATCATCTGCGTGCTGACCTCGGGCGTGACCTGGATCATGGGCTCCGACCGGGCCCTCGCGGTGTCCGGCTACGACGGCGCCGCCCCGCGCTTCCTCGGCGTCATCAACGCCCGGTTCGGCACCCCGGTCCGGGTGAACATCTTCAGCGGCATCGTGGCCAGTATCGTGCTCATCCTGGCCCACCAGCTGACCAACGGGAACGCGGCCAAGTTCTTCGGCGCCGTGCTCGGCGTGACGATCTCCACCACGCTGGTCAGCTACCTGCTGATCTACCCGGCGCTGTGGAAACTGCGCCGCAGCCACCCGGAGGTGGCCCGGCCGTTCAAGATGCCTTGGTACCGGCCGTTGACCGTGATCCTGATGGTGCTGCTGGTCATCACGGTCATCGAGCTGTTCGCCCCCGGGGCGGGCATGCACTGGTTCAGCTCCGACTTCGCGCCGGAAGGCTGGACCCACTCCGAACGCTGGACCTACCTGGCCACCGAGGTGGTCCCGGTGCTGGTCTTCGCGCTCATCGGCGTGCTGTTCTGGCGCATGGGCAAGAAGACCCGCGAGGACACCGTGCGGCTGGCCCCGGCCAACGCCAGCGCCGCCGATGCCGATCCCCATGCGGACCCGGACGCGTCGTTGACCTGATTTCGAACATATTTTTTAATTAGGTCCATATCATGCAGAGATGCGCGTATGGATCGAGCTGGACGAAGAAGGGTCAGGGTGGGCCCAGACCCGGATGCTCATCGCGTGGCTGACGCACGCGGGCTACGTGGCCCAGGTCCTGGTCGGCCCCGAGCCCAAGGTCCTCGCGGTCAGTGGCCACCGCCTGGTCCCAGCCGAGCGCGAGGAGTTCGGCCGCCCGCCCTGATCACAATGGGTGGGTGAGCCAGCAGCAGATTCACGTCCGGTCGGCCGGACCTGGTGACCGTGACCAGGTCTGGCCGCTGGCCCGCGACCTGGCTACGTCCTACGCAGTGCAGCGCCCCGCCTTCGACCGCTCGTTCGCGGCGCTGCTAGCTCACCCCGACACGCTCGTCCTCGTCGCCGAGCGCGGCGGGGAGATCGATGGCTACCTGCTGGCCACCAGCCACCCGGCCTTCCACGCCAACGGCCGGGTCGCGTGGGTCGAGGAGGTCATGGTGGCCCAGCCAGCTCGCGGAACCGGTGTCGGCCGCCAGCTCATGGCCTTCGCCGAAGCCTGGGCCAGGGACTGCGGAGCGGCTTATGTCGCCCTGGCTACCCGCCGAGCCGCGGAGTTCTACCGGGCCCTGGGCTACGAAGAGTCGGCCACCTACTTCAAGAAACCGCTCACCTAGCCCGGACCGCGCGCCGACGGTCCCCACTACCCGCCCAATGGCGCCAACGGGCGGGCTATAACGCGCCCGATGGTGCCATCGGACGCGCGCCTGCGGCGCATACTGGGCGGGTGAGCAGCGCCTTGCCCGGTCGGCCGCAGTCCCGCCGGCCCCCGGTGGTGGCGCGGCTGCCGTCCGAACCGGGCGTCTACCGGTTCCGGGACGCGGGCGGGCGGGTGCTGTACGTGGGGCGGGCCACGGCCCTGCGGTCGCGGGTGGGGTCGTACTGGTCGGACCTGCGCGGCCGACGGCACCTGACCCGGATGGTGGCCCAGGTGGCCCGGATCGAGGCGGTGGCCTGCGGGTCGGTGCACGAAGCAGCCTGGCTGGAGCGGAACCTGCTGGAGACGGCCATGCCGCGCTGGAACCGGACCCCGGGCGGCCAGGAGAACCGGGTCTACATCCGGCTCAGCCGCCAGCCGTCCGCGCGGGCGCTGACCGTGGTCTACGAACGGCCCGCCGCTCCCCGGGTGCAGTACTTCGGCCCCTACCTCGGTGGCGTGCGGGCCCGGCAGGCGGTCGCGGGGCTGCACCGGTTCCGTCCCGCCGCGGGCGCCGGGGCAGCGCTGCGCGGGGCGCAGCGGGACCTGGCCCGGGCCCGCGGGCACGACCTCGCCACGCGGGATATGGACCTGGACCTGCTGGCCGCCGTGCTGGGCAAACAGCCCGACGCGGTGGCTCAGGCCCTAGCCGAGCTGGAAGCGCTCCGTGACCGGGCCGCGGCTAGGCTCGCGTTCGAGTTCGCCGCCCGGGTCCAGGCTGAGATCTCCTCGCTCGGCTGGATCACCGGCCCGCAGCGGGTGACCAGCATGGACGCCGGCGACTTCGACGCCTACGGGTGGGCGGGCGGCGTGCTGGTGCACTTCGGCGTCCGGGCCGGCCGGCTGTGCCAGTGGTCCCAGCGCCCCTGCCCGCACCGGGCCGCGGCCGAGCCCGGCCTGGCCGCGACCCCGGCCGGCTGGGCCGCGTTCGCCACCCGCAACGCCGAGCTCGCCGCCACCCTGACCAGCGATCGCCCCCTTGGCGGGCTGAACCTTCGACACCCTCACCAGCCCGCCGCAACGGATGACCCGGACGCTGACGCTGCTGTTCGCGGTAGCGGGCGGAGCCGCGGTGGGCAACCTTTATTACGTCCAGCCCCTGCTGGCCGTCATCGCCGCCTCGTTGCACGTCAGCAGCGCGACCGCGGGGCTGCTGGTCACCGCGACCCAGGTCGGGTACGCGACCGGCATCGTGCTGGTCGTCCCGCTCGGCGACGTCCGCGACCGGCGCCGGCTTATCCCGCTGATGATGCTGGCCTCGGCCCTGTCGCTGGCCCTGTGTGCCGTGGCGCCGTCGTTCGCCGTCCTCGCGGTGGCCATGGTGCTGGTCGGGGTGACCACGGTCTCGGGCCAGATCCTCACCCCGTTCGCCGGTGACCTGACCGACGACGGTTCCCGCGGCCGGGTGCTCGGCATCGTGGTCAGCGGCCTGCTGACCGGCATCCTGGGGGCCCGGATCCTCGGCGGCCTGATCGCCGGGGTGGCGGGCTGGCGCACGGTTTTCGCCCTCGCCGCCGGGCTCATGGTCGTGCTGGCCGGCCTGCTGTGGCGGCTGGCTCCCACCCTGCCACCCAAGACCACCGCCGGCTACGGCTCGCTGCTCCGCTCGGTGGCGGCGCTGGTCCGGCACGAGGCCCGGCTGCGCATCCTGATGACGCTCGGCCTGGTCAGCATGGCCACGTTCACCTTGTTCTGGACCGCGCTGACGTTCCTGCTCAGCGACCAGCACTACCGCTACTCGACCACCATCATCGGGTTGTTCGGCCTGGCCGGGCTGGTCGGCACGCTGGCCGCGCAAGGCGCGGGTCGGCTGCACGACCGGGGCTGGTCGAACGCTGCTACCGGCGTGTCCTGGGTCGTCACCGTGCTGGCCTGGGTGTTCAGTGAGCTGGGCCGAGTCTCTTTGGGCTGGTTGCTGGTGGGGGTGGTGGTACTGGATGTGGGCACCCAGGCGCAGCGGATCCTGAACCAGACCCGGGCCTTCGCGCTGTCCGACCAGGCCCGCAGCCGGGTCAACACCGCCTACATCGCCGGCAACTTCGTGGGCGCGGCCCTCGGCTCGCTGGCCGCCTCGCTGTTGTGGTCCGTGGGCGGCTGGATCGCCGTCACCGTCACCGGCGGCGTGCTGTCCCTGCTCGCCCTGCTGTTCTGGGCCGTCACCCTGCCCCGCATGCGCTGACCTCCCGGCCGCGCCCGCCCTAGGTGGTGATGTCCGGGTAAGGCAGGTTGAAGTGCGACAGCCGGACCCCGTAGTCACGCTGCATGCCGAGCGGCTCGGTGTAGTCGCGCTCGAACATCGCGATCCACAGCGTCAGGGTCAGGAACGGGTGCGCCCCCAGCTGGAACAGGGCCACGTGGTCCTGCACCGACAGCGCGTCCCGCTCCTCCTCGGTGAACGACATCCAGGTGGTGGCCTCACCGGCGATGCAGTTGAGGATCTGGTTGGCCTGCTCGCCCTCCCACCAGGTCACCGTGCCCGCCGGGTCGTCCCGGTACCGCTCCACCAGCGCCGGGTCCCGGTCGATCGTGAACAGGAACTTGTCCACCAGGTACTTGCTCATGCTCGCGCCGCCTCTCCCGGGGCCCCGTTGGGATACCAGGTGAAGTAGGCCTCCATGGTGTGGAACAGGTCCAGATTGTCTACGTAGTCGGCCTTGCTGTAGCCCGCGACCCCCATCATCAGCATGAAGTCCATGAACCCGTGGGTGGCGTTGCCGGGGGAGTGCAGGCTGTCCAGGGTCACGTTGGCCAGGCAGCCGTCGATGTCGCCGTTGCCGATCCACTCGACCGCCCGTGCGTCGAACTCCGGGTCGGGCCCGTGCTCGCCGAACTGCCGTGGGCCGCCCAGCTCCAGCGACAGGTGCCCGGTCCCGATGACCGCCACCCGCAGCTGGCTGGGCCAGGCGTCGATGATCTCCCGCAGCGTCTGGCCCAGCTTGACGAACCGTTCCGGCCGGGGCAGCGGGGGCGCGAAGATGTTGGTGTAGATCGGCACGATCGGCAGGTCATTCTGCGGCCGCACGGTGAAGATCGGGCACGTGATCGAGTGGTCGACCCGCAGCTCGTTGGAGAAGGCGAAGTCGAAGCCCGCGTCCAGCCCGGCCCGCAGGATGTGGGCGGACAACTCCTCGTGGCCGGTGAGCAGCAGCTTGGGCAGCCCGAACTCCCGCTCTTCGTTGTAGTAGTTGGCGTCGTAGAACGGCGCCTTGCCCACCAGGAACTGCGGCATGTTGTCCAGCCACAGCTGGTGGAAGTGGTCCGAGCCGACCATGACCAGGACGTCCGGGCGGGCCCGGGCCAGCGTCTCGCGGTAGGCCTCCACCTTGCGCACCCACTCGGCCGCGAACGGCGGCGCCTGGTCCGGCGGCAGCTGGCTCGTGGCGTAGTAGAACGGGTGGTGCGTGGTGGCCAGGATCGCGACCAGTTCCGCCATGGACCATCTCCCTTGACCGGTTGTGCTGGCCGGCGGCCATATCGGGCCAGCGTACAGTTGTCCGTTCAACGGCGGCTAGCTGTGCGACCATAGCGAAACGGGACAACTCGTTGCCGGGAGGTGCGCATGGCCGGACGCGGCACCGGGCCGGACTTCGTCGAGGCCCTGGCGCGCGGCCTGGACGTGCTGGCCTGCTTTGACGACCGGCACCCGCGGATGAGCCTGACCGAGATCGCCGACAGTACCGGGCTGGCCCGCCCGACGGCCCGGCGGCTGCTGCTCACCCTGGCCGAACTGGGCTTCGTGCGGCTGGACGAGGGCCGGTTCACCCTCACCCCGAAAGTCCTGACCCTGGGCATGGCCTACGTCGGGTCGCTCGGCCTGTGGGAGATGGCCCAGCCGCACCTGGAGGCGCTGGTCGCGCAGACCGGTGAATCCTCCTCGATGGCCCAGCTGGACGGGTCCGACATCGTCTACGTGGCCCGCGTCTCGGTGCCCAAGATCATCACGCTGCGGGTGGTGATCGGTACCCGGTTCCCGGCCCTGCAGACCTCCCAGGGCAAGGTGCTGCTGGCCGCGCTGGACCCCGCCGCGCTGGCCGCCACCCTGGCCGAGCCGAGCCGTTCCGGCCTGCCGCCCGTCCCGGCGCCGGACGCCAACGCCCTCGAGGACGAACTGCGCACGGTCCGGGCCCGCGGCTGGGCCCTGGCCGACGAGGAACTCGCGCCCGGCATCCGCTCGGTGGCCGTACCGGTCCGCGACGGCTGCGGCGAGGTGCAAGCGGCCATGAACGTGACCGTGCACGCGGCCGAGACCAGCCGGGCCACGCTGATCGACGAGTACCTGCCGCGGCTGATCCGGGCGGCCAGCGAGGTGTCCGCCGACTGGGCCTTGTGGCAGGCTCGCCCGCACACCGAACTGCCAGCCAAAGACGGCCCCGCTAAAGACAGCACCGACTTGACATCATCGACGGCGGCCAGGCAGATTGGCGGACAAGTGTCCGTATAGCGGTCAGAGGAGCATGCGCGCAGGTGGCAACCAACGAAAACGCCAACGAGCCCCAGGAAAAGGGGCCACTGTCCGGCCTCCTGGTCGCCGACTTCTCCCGGGTGCTGGCCGGGCCGTACGCGACGATGATGCTGGCCGACCTCGGCGCCGACGTCATCAAGGTCGAGAGCCCGTCCGGCGACGATACCCGGGAGTGGGTGCCACCCCTGCGCGGCGACGTCGGCACGTACTTCCTCGGGGTCAATCGCAACAAGCGGTCGATCGCCCTGGACCTGGCCGACGAGGGCGACAACGCGGTGGCCCATGAGCTGGCCGGCCGGGCGGACATCTTCATCCAGAACTTCAAGCCCGGCGGGCTGAAGCGCTTCGGCCTGGACTACGACAGCGTGGCCACCCGCAACCCCGCCGTCATCTACTGCTCGATCAGCGGTTTCGGCGCGGGCAAGGGCGCGGCCCTGCCCGGTTACGACATCCTGGCCCAGGGCGTGTCCGGGCTGATGAGCCTGACCGGTGGCCCCGACACCCCGCCGTTCCGGTCCGGCATCTCGGTGTTCGACGTGTTCACCGGGCTGCACTCGGCCCTCGGCATCCTGGCCGCGCTGCATCACCGCGACCTGACCGGGCAGGGCCAGCACATCGAGACCAACCTGCTCTCCAGCGCGCTGTCGGCCATGGTCAACCAGACGTCGGCCTACGTGACGGGCGGGGTCATCCCGCACCGGATGGGCAACGCCCACCTCAGCCTGTTCCCGTACGAGCCGCTGGCCACCGGCGACGGCGACCTGATCATCGCGGCCGGTAACGACCGCCAGTTCCGCCGGGTGGCCGAGGTCTTGGGCGTGCCCGAGCTGGCCGACGACGAGCGGTTCAGCTCGGTCGGGCTGCGCAACGTCAACCGGGAAGAGCTCCGGCCGCTGCTGCTGGAACGCCTGGCGGCCCGGTCCGCGCAGGAATGGTTCGCCCTGCTGTCCGAGGCCGGCATCGCCTGCGGGCCGATCAACGACGTCAAGGGCGGCGTCGAGCTGGCCGAAAGCCTCGGCCTCGAGCCGGTCGCCCTGGCCGGCGACATCCCCACCGTGCGCAACCCGATCCGGTTCTCCGCCACCCCCGCCCGGCACGAGCTCCCACCCCCCGCCCTGAACGCCGATGGCGACGAGATACGCAGCTGGCTCGGCTACCCCATTAAAAATGGAGATGCGCAGTGAGTGATATCCCGTCCTTCCCGACCTCTCTCGGCACGTCGGAAGGCTCGACGATCACGCTGCTCGGGCAGGATCTGGCCCACGATCTGATGGGGCAGGTCAGCTTCGGGGAGCTGGCCTACTGGCTGATCACGCTGGAGCGGCCCACCCCGCAGCAGACCCGGCTGTTCGAGACCGTGCTGCTCGGCCTGGCCGACCACGGGTTCACGCCGACCGCCATCGCGGCCCGGCTCACCTACCTCAGCGCGCCCGACGCCATCCAGGGCGCGCTGGCCGCGGGCCTGCTCGGCGGCGGCTCGCGCTACCTGGGCGTCACCGAGGACACCGGCCGGTTCCTGGCGCAGGTGCTGGCCGCCGCGCCGGCGCCGCTGCCCGCGGCCGACGATGAAGCGGGCTGGGACGCGCTGGCCGAGCAAGCGGTCGCCGACCAGCAGGCGCCGGGCGGTTCGTGCCCGGCCTGGGCCACCCGGTGCACAAGCAGGGTGACCCGCGCACCCCGCGGATCATCGGCGTGGCCCGCGAGGAAGGCCTGTACGGGCCGCACCTGGCCCTGTTCGAGGCGATCGGCCGGGTGCACCCCAAGATCATCGGCAAGCAACTGCCGCTCAACGGGGCCGGCGTCAGCGGCGCGGCCCTGGCCGACCTCGGCCTGCCGCTGGAACTGCTGCGCGGCGTGGTGCTGCTGGCCCGCTGCGCCGGCCTCCTCGGCCAGCTGGCCGAGGAGATCCGCCGCCCGATCGCCCAGGACATCTACCAGGCCGTGGACCGCAACGCCCGCTACGTCCCGCCGGACCCGGCCAGCTAGATCCGGCCAGCTAGACCCGCCAGCTAGTGCCCGTGCGTGCTCCCGCTGCGGTAGTCCGTGTAGGTGTACGGGTTGTCCATGACCTTGGTCTCCGGGATTTCCGGGTGCATGCCCTGAGCCCAGGCCTCCTCGCCGATCACCGAGCGCAGGTAGTCCACGGTCGCGTCGACCTCGCGCCGGACCGCGCCCAGGTCCACCCCGGTCAGCCGGCCCTCGGACTTGACCACCCGGCCGTCGACGATGACCGTGTGCACGTCGCCCCGCTGGGCCTGGAACGCCACGTGCCCGTACGGGTACAGGATCGGGAATGACACCGGCGAGAAGTCGTTCTTGAGCAGCACCACGTCGGCCTTCTTGCCCACCTCGAGGCTGCCCAGCGAGGACTCCCGGCCCAGTGCCTTCGCCCCGCCCCTGGTCGCCCATTCGACCACCTGGTCGGCCCGCAGGCTGCTGTTGGTGACCGTCTCGCCCTTGGTGTGCGCCTCCAGGTGCTCGCGCGACCGGTCGGCGCCCAGCGTGGTCCGCATGGCCGAGAACAGGTCGCCACTCCACCAGACGCTGGTGTCCATGGACAGCGACACCGGGATGTCGTGCGCGCGCAGCGTCCAGGTGGGCGGGTAGCCCTGGCCGGCGCTCTGCTCGCTCTCGGTGGAGACCGACACCGACCCGCCCGAGGCGGCGATGCGCTGGTAGGAGTCTGCGCTCAGCGTGGCGGCGTGCACGAAGATGCTCGACTCGTTCAGGAATCCGGCCTCGTGGGCCAGCCGGATGCCGTCGTCGTTGGTGGCGCCCCACACCCCGGCGTGGGTGGTGACCGGGATGCCCAGCTCGCGGGCCACTTCGTACGCGGCCTTCTCCGGGAACGCCGGGTCGCCGGTGACGTCGAACGCGATCTGGAACCCGAGCATGTCGTCGCGCTCGTCCTGCCGGGCCTGGGCGAACGCGCGGAACTCCGGCGACGTCGCCCACTCCCACGGGCCCTGCTGGATGTTGCCGTAGGCCAGCACGAACCGGCCCGGCACCGACCTCAGCGCGTCCACCGCGGCTTCCGCGTGGGCCACGGTCTGCAGCCCGTGTGACCAGTCCACGCAGGTGGTGACGCCCGCGTCGATCGCCTCCAGCGCGGCCAGCCGGTTGCCGGCGTGCACGTCCTCGGGCCGGAAGTGCTTGCCGTTTTCCAGGTAGTAGAAGACGAAGTACTGGGTCAGCGTCCAGTCGGCGCCGTACCCGCGCATCGCGGTCTGCCACATGTGCCGGTGCGTGTCGATCATGCCCGGCATCACGATCCCGCCGGAGGCGTCGATCTCCGCGGTGCCGTCCGGCACGCTCAGCCGCGGCCCGACCGCCGCGATCGTGTCCCCGGTGACCAGCACGTCCGTGTCGGGCAGGACCGACCGGCCCGCGTCCATGGGCAGCACGGTCCCGCCGCGCAGGACCACCGGCCGCCCAGCTTCGAACTCAGTCATGGCACGCTCCTTCGCGGGACCCGCTCAGACGTCGCGGCCGTCTCGGCCGTCTCGGCCGTAACCAGGCCGCTTCCTCAGGTGCGGACGATCGTCCGTCATCCGGTCATCCTGGTGGATGCCACTGTTCCCGATCGCCGGTCGCGGTGTCAATGGCCGCCTGGGCCAGCGCGCCCCCGCCGCGAGGGCCAGCGCGCCTGGGACGCCTGGGTCAGCGCGCCGCGGTCAGCACGCCGGCCCACCACGAAAGGTCGTCGGCCAGCAGCTTCAGCCGCGGTTCGAGGGGCGCGAACATCGTGACGTCGCCCGGGTCGTCCGCCTGCCGGGCCGCGATCATGACGTCCGGCAGGATGTGCACGGCGTGCCGTAGCGGCGCCATCTCGAACTCCACCGCGACCTGCCGCAGCTGCTCGATGGCCCGGGCCCCGCCGACCTGGCCCCAGCCCACGAACGACATCGGCTTGCGCCGCCACTCTACGAACGTCCAGTCCATCGCGTTCTTGAGCACAGCGGGGTAGCCGTGGTTGTACTCGGCGGTGAGCACGATGAACCCGTCAGCCCGGTCCAGCCGGCCGCCCAGCTGCTCCAGTTCACCGCTGGCGTACTCGCGCGGGGTCCGGGCCGGGGCCGCCCCGTCGAAGAACGGCAGCGGGTACTCCCGCAGGTCGATCTGCTCCACGTCGAAGTCGTCGCGGATGGCGAGCTGTCCGGCGACCCAGGTCGCGACCCGCTCGCTGAACCGGCCCTCCCGGGTGGTGCTGGAGATGACCTGAATGAGCATGCCGAAGAGGCTACGCGGGGGTCGGCCGGATCGCGCGGACCAGGGTGTCGATGGCCGTCCGCTCCCCGTCCGGGGTAGCCACCGTGCGGGCCACCGGCCCCGCTTGCTGCACGGTCAGGCCGGCCAGCCCGGCCGTCACCGTGGCCGCGGTCCACAGCACGCTGGCGTCCTTCGGGCCGCCGTGACCGCGGGCGAGGTTGTCCCGGTCGTGCCCCACCGCCAGCAGCGTCCCGCCCGGCGCCAGCGCCGACGCCGCGGTCCGGGCCAGCGCCGTGAGCCGATCGGCGGGCAACTGGATGTACGCCACCAGCACCAGGTCGTACCCGCCCGCCGTCGGCCGGTAGTCCAGCAGGTCGGCGTGCACCCAGTCGACGCTGACCCCGCGGCCGGCGGCCAGGCCGGCCGCCCGGGCCAGGCCCACCCGGGAGAAGTCGACCGCGGTGACCGTGAAGCCACGCTCGGCCAGCCAGATCGCGTTGCGGCCCTCGCCGGTACCAAGGTCGATGGCCCGCCCGGGCGGCAGGGCGGCCAGTTCCTGGGCCACGAAGCAGTTTGGCCCGGCCCCCCAGACCAGCTCGGGCCCCGCGTAGCGCTCGTCCCAGGCGGTCTGGTCCATCGATCTCCTCCCTCGGCGTGTCCGTCTCCGCCATTATCGATGCGGCTGTTCTCGGTGCCCACCCCGTGACCAGCGCGAATCGGTGCTTTTGTGGCCTTAATGAGGCCTGATGCGCCCCCGATGGTGTTAGCGACCGAATCGTTTGTGTCAGAGTGGAAGGTAAGAGGTTGGCGCGAGGGAGCTGGCGGCGGCTATGGAGCCTCTGAGCGGTGACGACCCGGCTGAGATCGGCGGCTACCGGCTGCGGGCTCGGCTCGGGGCAGGGGGGATGGGACGCGTCTACCTGGCATCGACGCCGGGCGGGCGCCGCGTCGCGATCAAGGTTGTCCGGCCCGAGCTCGGCGACGACCCGGATTTCCGCACCCGGTTCCGGCAGGAGATCGCCGCGGCCCAGCGGGTCCGCGGCCTGTACACGGCCGAGCTGCTCAGCGCCGACCCTGATGCCACCCCGCCGTTTTTGATCACCGCCTACGTCCCTGGCCCTTCGCTGCAGCGCGCCGTCGCCGACCACGGCCCGATGCCGGCCGAGACCGTGATCCGGCTGGTGGCTGGCGTGGCCGAGGCCCTGCAGGCCATCCATGCGGCCGGTGTGGTGCACCGTGACCTCAAGCCGTCCAACGTCCTGCTGGCCCCGGACGGCCCGCGCGTCATCGACTTCGGCATCGCCCGCGCGGCCGAGGCCACCAGCGTGACCGGCAGCGGCATCCGGGTCGGCTCACCCCAGTTCATGGCGCCCGAACAGATCCGCGGCACGACGGCCACACCAGCCGTGGACGTGTTCGCCCTGGGTTCGGTGGCGGCGTTCACCCTCCTCGGGAGGGTTCCGTTCGGCGAAGGCAACCCCGCGGCCCTCATGCACCGGGTCCTCAACGCCGAACCCAACCTCACCGGCTGCACGGGTCCCATCCGTGACCTCATCGCGGACTGCCTGGCCAAGGATCCGGCCGCGCGCCCCGACCCCACCCAGATCATCGAGACCTGCCGCACGCTGGCCGAAGGCAACCTGGGCGACTTCGCCGAGTCCTGGTGGCCCACCCTGTCGACCCCGGCCCAGCTGGGTACGGTGGCCGAGCCCCAGCTGGGTGCGCCGTCACCATCGCCGTCCGCCTCGCCCGCGCCCGGGCTGGCCGATGCCCGCTCGTCCCGGCCGCTCGCCGCTCAGCCGCCTGCGGCCCAGCGGTCGGCCGGCCCCGCCGGGATCGTCCCCCCAGAATGGGCCCGCCCCCAGCCCGCCAAGAGCAAGGGCAAGCCGGCCCCCTCCCGTCGCGGTCTCATCACGCCCGGCAAGCCAGCCACCCAAGGCATTCCCGGTGCCTCCGGCGCTCCCGGCACCTCAGGCGCCTCAGGAGCCCCGGGCACCCCAAATGCCTCAGGCGCCCCAAGTAACCCCGGCGCCTCCCCACCCCAGGCCCCGCAGGCACCTCAGGGGCCTCTGCCGCCTCCCGTACCTCAGGCGCCCCAGCTAACCCGCGCGCCCCAGGCAACTCGACCAACCCCCGCGCCCCAGGAACCTCTGGCGTCTCTAAAAACTCCGGCGGATCAACAAACTCCCGCGGCCCAGTGACCCCACCGCCCAATCGAGCCACCAGCGCCGCGAGCACAGGTGGAACGCCGACCGGCTCTCGACCGGCGCCGGGCAGCACCGGCCCGCGCGGCCGCAACGGCGTTGCCACCGGTCCGCGCCCCTACCCGGCCCCCGGGCGGCAGCCCATCCCGCCCACCGTCGTCAGCGCGGCGAAGTTCATGTACGGCGGCGCCGGCGTGGCTGTGCTGGGCCTGCTGGCCGGCCTGGGCACGCTGCACTCGCTCCGGACGCTCATCGAGCAGCAGAACCCGAACGCCAGCCAGAGTTACGTCAGCGCCTCGATCGGCGCGGCCGTGGTCACCCTGGTCCTCCTGGGCGGCCTCGGCGCCCTGCTGTGGCTGTGGATGGCCCGTCTCACCCGCCGGGGCGAACACCGGGCCCGGACCCTGTCCACGATCGTGTTCGTGGTCGCCACCGTGGGCGGGATCCACCTCATCTCCCAGGGCGAGACCACTCGGCTGTCGGGCGCGTTCGGCCTGATCGAGTGGGTCGTTGGCCTGATCGCCATCATCCTGCTGTGGAGAAGCCCCAGCCGCCGCTACTACAACGCGCTTCCGCCGCCCGGTCCCAACCCGCCCCGTTCTCCCAGCCTGCGCCAACGCGCCGAGGATCAGCGCACCCACCCCAGCGAGCGCGACTGGCCCGCCCAGCGTCGCTAAACCGGGGCCGCTGACCACGGGCCGCTGACACGGCGGAGCATGGCCCCGGTGCTCCGAACATGCGCTAGGCTCTACCGGTACCGCAAGGGGCTATGGCGCAGTTGGTAGCGCGCTTCCATGGCATGGAAGAGGTCTGGGGTTCGAATCCCCATAGCTCCACTGGTTTCCCGACCTCGGTTTCATGATCCAGTGACTAACCAAGTGACTACGGCGTAGCGGCTTCGCCCGCTGCGCCGTTTTCGTTGTCTGCGTCGTCCCCGAAGACGTTGTCCATCACGCTCGCCCCGCCCCGGATGGCGGGCACGATCACGTGCCGATAGACGGTCTCGGTGACGTGGGTGGACTTGTGGCCCACGGTGTCGCTGATGTCCTGCAGTGGTATGCCGTTGCTGCTCATGATCGACACCGCCGTGTGCCGACCTTCGTGGGCGTGCCAGTGCCCAATCCCGGCCCGCCGCGTCATCTTGCTGAACCGCCAGTTGAGCGCGTCCTTGGTGTACATCCGCCCGTCCTCGTGGCAGAACACCAGGTTGTTGTCCTGCCAAGTAGGCCCCGCGGCCAGCCGTTCTGCAGCCTGCAGCTTTCGATGTGCCATTAATGCGGCCATGGCGCGTCTGGGCAGGACGAGTGAGCCCAGGAAAGCTGCCCTACGGGACAGTCGAGATGGGTACGTCGTCCAGCGAGCCAAGGCGGTTTCGCGCAGCGCCGTTCCAGCAAGTCGTGAAGGTCGTCTGTGCGAAGTACAACAACGGCTGGATGGCATCACTCGAGGATCGGTGATGCCGTACCTATCCAAGATGCTGGTCGGGCAGGCGGTCCGGCTCCGGTCCAATGCTCAGCGCGACCTGGCTCGCTGGTGCGTCAAGACCGCGATGGTCATGGAGCACTTCAACCCAAAAGACCCGCTAAATCGTGAGCGCCTAATGCGTTACAGAGAGCGTCAAAGACGTCGGTTGAGAAGGCCTCACCAAGGCTTTCCACCAGCTCTGCCGGTGAGGAAGGAAGGTCGACGGCCGAATCAGCTAGCCAATCTTCCATGTCCGCCTTAATTTGATCTACAGCCGCACGCGACTTTCTCAGAGTCGGCCCTGGCCTAGCCCGTGGCCCGTTCGCATCGCGCCAAGCCCGGTCCGAGGATCGATGTTCAGCTACCCTCGCCCTCGACTGCGCCGGGGCGGCCATCGAAAGACCTCCGGTCCAGCCATGCATGGAACCCGCACAGCCCCCGCAGCGACATTCACGTGTCGTCGCGTTACCGCAGTGGGCAGTATGAGCCATGCGATCTCCCATTAATTCGAATAAGGAACTGACGGTCTACCGTGTGACTGAAGGTTCGTCCGGATCATCCCTCGTGCACAGGAAGCTGTAAACGGCTGATCCGCCTTCCGACGCATTGCAACTCGCGTCCAACGCGAGGCCCACCTGCGCCTCGCGGAGGCAAGCGATCCCGTCGCGGCCGGCGATCTTCGCGCCTGGCACCTGGCCGCTGCTGCGACCGACCCTGACCAGGAACTCGCCGCCCTCCTTCAGCGCGCAGCCGCCCAGGCCGTCCGCCGGTCAGGCCGCGCCGCTGAATCCGCCTACCTGTCCCGCGCAGCAGAATTCTGCAGGTGCTGATCGTGCTACCGGGGGAGCGGTAATCCCGCCCGGCTGCCACGCAGCCTCGCCACCGTCTCCTGCAACTGCCTGATCTTCCGGTTCATGGACTCGATGACCGCGGCCTGATCGGCATTGTCAGGTCGCTCGGCCGCGGGCATCGGCAGACCGCAGTACGGGCAAACGGATGGCTCACTCACCACATCACTCCTGCGCGCAGCCGATGGCCTCACAGGGCGCCCGGCCGTTCAGTTCAATTGTCGGATCCGGGCGGCGCGCTGGACAGTCGTGTCGGGGCACTAATTCCGGGTTGCCATTCTTGTCGCCGCACCACAAACGAGCCGCAACGAGGCCATACCCGGGTGCTCCGGTCACCCGCCAAGCTTCGTCCGAAGCGGAACTCAGCAAGGGCCACGCGGGCTACCAGCTGCCTGGCTTCCGGCTGCCTCAGGCTGTCCTGCCGGAGCATGAACCTTTTCTAGGCCACGGTCAGCGGGGTGTTTCCCGGGTATTTCGCGGTTGGTTCTTGGCCTGGTCAGGCCCGGCGAGTATCGTGAGGGAGACCGGCCTGTCTCATATGACTAACCGGCTGACAGAGAAGTCAGCCCGGCTTCCGGGAAAGCCGTACCGGCTGCCCGGAGCTGGCCGTTCCTTTGGTGGTGCCTGATGGATGGATACCCGCAGCCCGATTACCGTCCGGAACGGGGGCTCGATCTCTACCGTCGCGTGCGGGTGTGCGACGGGGCCATGGGGACCATGCTGCACTCGGCCGGGGTGCCGCTTGACCGGTCGCTGTCCGAGCTGAACCTGGTCAAGCCTTATCTCGTACGGGACCTGCACGCTGCATATCTGGCGGCCGGTGCGGACATCATCCAGACCAATACCTTCGACGCCAACCGGTTGCGGCTGGCCCGGGCGGGCCTCGAGGAGAGCGTCGCCGAGATCAATCTCTCCGGAGCCCGCCTGGCTCGGGAGGCCATCCGGGAGTCCGGCTCGACCGCACTGGTCGCGGGCAGCGTCGGCCCCGTGATGAGTGCCGCCGCGCCGCGGATCCCCTATCGCGATCGCGACCCGATCCTGCGGGAGCAGATCGCCGCACTGGCGAGCTGGGTAGACCTCATCATGCTCGAGACCTTCGGCGATATCGAGTCGCTGGCCCAGGCCGTGACCGTCGCGCTCGCCGAATGCGATCTGCCGGTCGTCGCCCAGCTCACCTTTGGCGATGACGGCCGGACCCTTCGCGGCGAGGAACCTCGTGAGGCAGCGGCGTCGCTGGCCGGGCTGCACGTCTCGGCGATCGGTGCGAACTGCACGGTAGGGCCAGCCGTCCTGCAGGAGGTGGTCGCGGAACTGGCCGCCGGATGCACGCTGCCGATCAGCGTCCAGCCCAACGCCGGGGTCCCCCGCCGGCTCGGCCGCCAGCTGCGCTACGCCCGCAACACCGAATACTTCGCGGAGGTCGCCCGGCAATTCGTCGCCACCGGGGCGGGCCTCGTGGGCGGATGCTGTGGCACCACTCCGGCGCACATCAGGGCGGTCGCACGCGCGGTGCGGCGACTGAAGCCGGGCCGGGCAGCAGTGGGTATCTCACCCGGCCGGCCGCGCCCGGTGATTCATGCTGTGTCCCCGAAGCCGGATCCTGAGCCGCCTTCGGGGTGGCCACATCAAGGTCGCTTTGTCGTGGTCGCCGGAGTGCGGGCCCCGCGGGGTCAGGACGTAGCGCAATTCACCGCCGACGCGGCCCAGCTTGCCTCGGCTGGCGCCGGCATGCTGGCGATCACCGATCAGGAGACGTCCGCGGCCCGTGTCAGCCCTGTCGCGGCCGCCGCCGTGCTGCGGGCACGCGCCGAAACCGACGTCATCCTGACCATGGAGACGGCCGGGCGGAGCCTCGCGGCGCTTGAGGCCGACCTCCTCGGTAGCTACGCCCTGGGAATCCGGACGGTGGTATGCCGAAGCGGCACCCCGTGGGTAGCCGGCGATTACCCGGAACCGTACTCGCCTGGAGACGTCGACTCGGTCCGGCTCATCACCGCGCTGGCAGCCCTCAACGAGGGAGTCGACTGGCGCGGCGTCACTGCTGCCGGCCGGACCCGGTTCGTGATAGGCGCCTGCGTGCATACCGCGGCCGCCGACACGGGTCAGGAACTGGGCAGGACTGCCAGAAAAGCGGAGGCAGGCGCACACTTCCTGGTCACTGATGTGATCTACAACGCCGACCCAGCCGCGCGCCTGCTGCGCGAGCTGCGCGCCGGCGGTGTCGACCTGCCGGTCATCGCGTCATTCGCGCCCTTCGCAGATCCCAAGGCAATCACCCGGCTCATCCACGAAGTCCCTGGAGCCACCCGGACAGCCGGAGCGGGCACGGCGCGAGCCACCCCCGGCAACTCGCCGGGCCGACCCCGCTTCCGCTGTGCTGGACACTGTGACCGGCCTGACCGGCCTGATCGCCGGCGTTCTGATCCAGGCGCCGAGCAGGCCCGATGAGCGGCTGACCGACCTGATCACTGGGCTGGTCACGATGCAGCAGGCGTCATGAAACCGGTCAGGAACGGCGCCGTGGCCGGGTCAGGCTCCGGCTCAGGTCCTGACACCCGGGCCGTGAGTCCCACCGCCGACCCGGATCAGCTTCCTGGCACAATCTCCGGGCTGTCACGCCAGAACTCCTTGTACCGGCGCATGATGGCGGTCTGCGACAGAGTCGCCGGTGCCGCCGTGCAGGGTGCCGACGCCGCCGAGCTGACCAGGATCTTCGCCGCCACGGCCGGCAAGACCGTCATTCTGCTCGATCCAGAGTTCCAGCCGCAGGCCCAGGCAGGCAGCGCGTCACCCGGCGCCACCCGGCGCTGGGAACCAGGCGACCCCAGCATGGCGAGCATGCTCCGGGTGCTGGCCGCCGAACGGAAACCCCTTCGGGTGCCTCCCGTACCAGGCTCGGCCCTGGCTTACGGCTGCCTGGCCACGCCGGTCATGGTGGGCGACACTATCCTGGCGTACCTGCTGGTGCTGGACGAGACTGTCGCCGAGGCCGACGATGTCGACCTCGTCATCACCAGTTACGCGGCGACCTTGTTTGCCCTTACCCTGGCCCGGGAGCAAACCAGCCTGGAACTGGGCCAGCGCTACCAGAGCGCAATCCTGGACGCTCTGGTCAGCGGGCATTTCCTGGACAGTCACGATGCCCGTCGCAAGGCCCGTAGCCTGGGCGTCGCCGATACCGAGCCCTACCGGGTGGCGGTAGCACGGGTGAGCGCCCCCAAGCTGAACTCGGACAGGGCCATCCCAGCGAACGTGAGCCCGCTGAGGAAGCGCTAACCGCCTGGCCGACTCGATGCGCTGCGCGACCGTCATCCGCGGCCCCGAACTAGTGATGCTGCTACCTGGACAGCCGGATGGTGTCACGCCGGACCGTACCCTCGGCGCCGTGACCGTCCCGGTGAGCCGTACCCCGGTGCTCCTACCGCCGTCGACAGCCGGAAATCAGTTCACTTGCGGGCTGAGCGAACCAACCGAATGGCCAGAACTGGCACCGCAGGCCCTCCTCCAGGCCCAGCACGCCATTGACGTGGGCATCCGCATCGGACGTGCCGGGCAGACCATCAGTTACTCCGAGCTCGGCATTTACCGGCTTCTGCTGCAGATAGGAAACATGCATCAGCTGTGGCAATTTGCCGAGGATGTGCTGGGTCCCCTGATCGAGTACGACGCCCGCCACAAGGTGGACCTGCTCGGCACTTTGTCGATCTACCTGAACCAGCACGAGAGCCTCAAGCAGACCGCCCGGGTGCTCCGGGTCCACGTCAACACTATCTCCTACCGCATTCAACGCATCGAACAGCTGACGTCCATTGACCTTGCCAACCCCGACCACCGGCTCAGCGCGCACGTCGCCGCCAAGATCATCGAGTCACGGCAGGCACCTGAGCATTAGCCGGACCCACTTCCCTCGGTGTGGTCGTAGAAGCCGTGGCCGGTCTTCCGGCCCAGGAATCCCGCATCGACCATGCGAAGGAGCAGGGGAGGCGCCGCGTACTGCGGTTCCTTGAATTCTTCGTACATCGACCCCGCTATTGCCCCGACCGTGTCCAGCCCGATCAGGTCGCTGAGCCGCAGCGGGCCCATCGGGTAGCCGCAGCCGAGCACCATCCCGGTGTCGATGTCCTGCGCTGAGGCAGATCCTGATTCCAGCATCCGGATCGCGGCCAGCAGGTACGGGATAAGCAGCGCGTTGACCACGAACCCGGCCCGGTCCTGGCCGCGGATAGCCGTCTTGCCGAGTGTTGCCGTGACGAACGCCTCGGCCCGCCAGCAGGTCTCTTCGCTGGTCACCAGGCAGGGGATCAGCTCGACCAGGCTGAGGACGGGAACGGGGTTGAAGAAATGGATCCCGATGACTTGACTGGCACGGCGGGTCGCCATCGCCAGCCTCATGATCGGGATCGAGGACGTGTTGGACGCTAGGATGGCTTCTCGATCGGTGATGATTTTGTCCAGGGTGGCGAGCAGGCCGGATTTTTCGTCCTCTCGCTCGATGACCGCTTCGATGACGAGCTCACGGTCCTCGAAGTCGCCGAGATCGGTGGTGAACCTGATCGCTCTCAGCGTCGTTTCCTGGTCGGCCGGCGTGAGCTTGCCCGCCTTCGCGGCCCGGTGCAGCGACTTGGCTACGCGGCCCCTGCCCGCCTGGGCCGCGTCCTCAGTCACCTCGCCGACCAGCACATCCAGTCCGGCCCGGGCGCATACTTCGGCGATGCCGGAGCCCATGAGGCCCGAGCCAACCACGCCGACGCGGCGGATCTCACCCACCTGATCTCCTTGCCGCTTCCGCTTCTGCCCAGGGACACCGTCCAGCCGGACGGTCCGGTAGTAGCGGTAGTGGTCGGGCTTGTACGGGCCCTCGACCGGCGACGCCGATGTAGTCGGCCTGCTCCTCGGTCAGCGTGGTCAGCTTGACGCCGAGCGCGTCGAGGTGCAGCCGGGCGACCTTCTCGTCGAGGTGCTTGGGCAGCACGTAGACGCCGATCGGGTACTCGCTCGGGCTTGGTGAACAGCTCGATCTGGGCGATCACCTGGTTGGTGAAGCGAGTTGCGACATGACGAAGCTCGGGTGGCCGGTGGCGTTGCCCAGGTTCAGCAGCCGGCCCTCGGACAGCACGATGATCGCGTGGCCGTCGGGGAAGACCCACTCGTCGACCTGCGGCTTGATGTTGATCCGCTCGATGCCGGGGATCCGCGGCCAGCCCGGCCATGTCGATCTCGTTGTCGAAGTGGCCGATGTTGCCGACGATCGCCTGGTGCTTCATCTCGGCCATGTGCTCGGCGGTGATGATGTCCTTGTTGCCGGTCGCGGTGACGAAGATGTCGGCCGTCGCCGACCACGTCGTCGAGCGTGGCGACCTGGTAGCCGTCCATCGCCGCCTGCAGCGCGCAGATCGGGTCGATCTCGGTGACGATGACCCGGGCGCCCTGGCCGCGCAGCGACTCGGCGCAGCCCTTGCCGACGTCGCCGTAGCCGCAGACGACGGCGACCTTGCCGCCGATCAGCACGTCGGTGGCGCGGTTGATGCCGTCGATCAGCGAGTGGCGGCAGCCGTACTTGTTGTCGAACTTGGACTTGGTCACCGAGTCGTTGACGTTGATCGCCGGGAACAGCAGCGTGCCGGCCTCGTGCATCTCGTAGAGCCGGTGCACGCCGGTGGTGGTCTCCTCGGTGACGCCGTTGATGCCGGCGGCCATCGCGGTCCAGCGGCTCGGGTCGCTCGGCGAGCGAGCTGGCGCAGCAGGTCGAGGATGACCGCCACTCCTCGGAGTCGTCGCTCGGCCGGGCGGGCACCGCGCCGGCCTGCCTCGAACTCGGCGCCCTTGTGCACGAGCAGGGTGGCGTCGCCGCCGTCGTCGAGGATCATGTTCGGGCCGCTCGCCGTCGGGCCAGGTCAGCGCCTGCTCGGTGCACCACCAGTACTCCTCGAGGGTCTCGCCCTTCCAGGCGAAGACCGGGACGCCCGCGGGGTCCTCGGGGGTGCCGTCCGGGCCGACGACGACCGCGGCGGCGGCGTGGTCCTGGGTGGAGAAGATGTTGCAGCTGGCCCAGCGCACCTCGGCGCCGAGCGCGACCAGGGTCTCGATCAGCACGGCGGTCTGGATCGGTCATGTGCAGCGAGCCGGTGATCCGCGCGCCGGCGCAGCGGCTGCGGCCTCGGCGAACTCGCGCGCGCATCGCCATCAGGCCGGGCATCTCGTGCTCGGCGAGCTCGATCTCCTTGCGGCCGAACTCGGCCAGCGACAGGTCGGCGACCTTGAAGTCGCGGGAATTCATATCGTCTCCTTAGCCAGTTCAGGTGAGACGGGGCTGACCTGCGCGCCCACTTCGGCAGCAGCCTGGGCACCATAAGATTCGCTGATGCGGGCGAGGAAGTCGGCCAGCCCGAATTGGTACTCCTGTGTCCCGGTTGTCTCCATCACCAGTGCGGCCATCGCGCAGCCCATCTGCGCTGACCGCTCCTGCCCGAGCCCGCTGCCGATCCCGGCGAGGAAACCGGCACGGAAGGCGTCGCCGGCTCCGGTCGGATCCGCGGTCTGCCCGAGGCGCGGCCGCGGCGACCGAGAGCGACGGGCCACCGGGCGACTCGATGATGACGCCCTTTAGGCCCGATCGTGGTGACCCAGGCGCCGACACGGTTGAGGAGTTCGCCGACGGGCCAGCCGGTCTTGCGGACCAGCAGGTCCCGCTCGTACTCGTTGGTGAACAGGTACCTGGCCCCGTCCACCAGCTCGCGCAGATCTGTCCCCGGCATCCGGGCGATCTGCTGCGAGGGATCGGCGGCGAAGGGGACGCCGCCGTCGCGGCAGGCCCGGGTGTGCCGGAGCATCGCCGCCGGGTCGTCGGGACAGATCAGGACGATTTCCACGTCGCCTATGGCCTGGAGGATCCGGGCCAGGTCGATGTGCCGTGCCTCGTTCATCGCCCCCGCGTAAAAGGAGGCGATCTGGTTGTTGTCCGCATCTGTTGTGCACAGGAACCGGGCGGTATGCAGGGTCTTCGGACACGTGCACGTGCTGGGTGTCCACCTGGTGCGCTTCCAGCCATTGCCGGTAGTCGGCGAAGTCAGCGCCGACCGCGCCGACGAGCACCGGCCGCAGCCCAAGCCGGGCCATTCCGAACGCGATGTTGGCGGCGACGCCACCCCGGTGGATCTTGAGCTCGTCGACCAGGAAGGACAGCGATACTTTGTCGAGCTTGCCCTCGATCAGTTGCTCGGTGAACCGGCCCGGGAAACCATCAGGTGATCGGTGGCGATGGATCCGGTGACGACCTGCCTCATCGGCTCACCTTTCCGCGCGCGACCAGCGTGGCGGCCTCCCGCAGGGCCTGCGCCTTGTCGGTGTGCTCCCAGGTGAAGCCCTCTTCGTCGCGGCCGAAGTGGCCGTAGGCCGCGGTCTGGCCGTAGATCGGGACGATTCAAATTGAGGTACTGGCGGAAGGCGGCCGGCCGCAGGTCGAAATGCTCGTTGATGAGGTCGAGAATCCGCGCCTTCGAGATGTGCTCGGTGCCGAACGTCTCGATCAGCAGCGACAGCGGCCGCGCGACGCCGATCGCGTACGCGACCTGCAGTTCGAGACGGTCGGCGAGGCCCGCCGCGACCACGTTCTTGGCGACGTACCGGGCGGCGTACGCGGCGGACCGGTCGACCTTGGACGGGTCCTTGCCGGAGAACGCGCCGCCGCCGTGCCGGGCGAATCCGCCGTAGGTGTCGACGATGATCTTGCGGCCGGTGAGCCCGGCGTCACCGACGGGGCCTCCGACGACGAACCGCCCGGTCGGGTTCACGTAGAAGTTCTCTCGCAGCGCCCTGGCGTCGTACAGCGACGACGGGACGGTGGTAGACCACGTTGTCCCAGATCTGGTCGGCGAGCCCGTCTTCTGACCCCTCTTCGTGCTGGGTGGAGATCAGTACCTTCTCGACCGCGACCGGCACGCCACCGGAATACCGGATGGTGACCTGGGTCTTGCCATCAGGCCGCAGGAATGGCAGCTGCCCGGATTTGCGCACGTACGCCAGCTGCCGGGCCAGCCGGTGCGCCAGCGAGATCGGCATCGGCATCAGCTCGGGCGTCTCGTTCGTCGCGTAGCCGAACATCATGCCCTGATCGCCGGCGCCCACCCGGTCGAGTTCGCTGTCGCTGACGGAATGCCGGGCTTCGTGCGCCATGTCGACGCCCTGGGAGATATCCGGTGATTGCCGGTCCAGCGCGGTGAGAACGGC
The DNA here is from genome assembly GCA_963833835.1 of uncultured Actinomycetes bacterium. Taxonomy (GTDB): domain Bacteria; phylum Actinomycetota; class Actinomycetes; order Streptosporangiales; family Streptosporangiaceae; genus Bog-532. Next base: position 10,661 of record CAWHZI010000011.1, on the reverse strand, counting down.
GCAGGCGTCACCGTCGAACCCGCACGCGGCGGTGTATCCAATGTCCCGTACGGTCGACCGGACGATCTCCGGGATATCCAGGTGCGCCGACGTGGTGATCTCACCGGCCACGAGCACCAGCCCGGTGGTCAATACCGTCTCACAGGCCACCCGCGAATAAGGGTCAACGGCCAGCGCCGCATCCAGGACCGCATCGGAAATCTGATCGGCCATCTTGTCTGGGTGGCCTTCTGTCACCGACTCGGAGGTGAACAGGAACTCACCCTCGCCGAGGCTGACTGTCATCGCTCAACTCCTCTGTACTGTGGCCGGCATCTCCGGCGTCGGGCCAGGGAAGGCGGTGCCACCCTCCCGCTGAGCGGGTAGTAAGGGATTTATCCTGGTCATTCCGGGTCCAGTTGACCCGGTCCTGATTCGCCGCGGTCCTCACGCCGCGGGCTGGCCGAAGATGTGGATCACGCTCGCGACGTTGTCCGCGCCGTGCCATCCCCCGGCGTTCTGGGTCAGCGCGACCCGTGCGTCAGGCACCTGCCGGCCGCCCGCGGTACCGCGCAGCTGCAGGACGGCCTCGACGATCTGGGCGAGGCCGGTGGCGCCGATGGGATGCCCGCGTGCCAGCAGGCCGCCGCTCGTGTTGACCGGCAGTGAGCCGCCGAGCCGCGTCTCACCGCTGCGGATCAGCCCCGCGCCGCCTCCCGGTTCGGCCAGGCCGAGCTGCTCGTATATCACCAGCTCCGCCGAGGCGGCCGCGTCATGAACCTCGACGCAGTCCATGTCGGCCGGGCCGAGACCGGCAGCCTCGTAGGCGGCCCGTGCGGCCAGGGCGGTCACGCTCGCGCTCCCGTCGGCAGGAGCAGACCTCGCGACCGACGCGAGAACGGCGACCGCCGCATTGCCGGACAGGCCGGCTTCGTCGCTGACCAGCAGCGCCGCGGCCGCGCCATCCGAGATCGGCGAGCACATCTGCAGCGTGAACGGCCACACGATTTCCCGCGCCGCCAGGACCTGGGCCACGGTGAGCTCACCACCGTACTGGGCCAGCGGGTTCAGCCGGCCGTTCCGCTGGTTCTTGACCACCACACGGGCGAAATCGGCGCGGGTCGCGCCCGTCTGCTCCATGTACCGCAGCGCGGACTCCGCGTACATGTCCATCAGGAAAGACCGGCCTTCGGGCAGGTCCGCGGGCGTGGTGTCGACATCCACCGAGCCGCCGATCGCGGCGAACGACCGGGCCTTGTCCGGGTGGGTCATCTTCTCGGCCCCGACCGCGAGCACCGCGTCGTGGACGCCGGTCGCGACGGCCTGCCAGGCCAGGTGGAAGGCGGTGGACGCCGAGGCGCACGCGTTCTCCACGTTGAACACCGGTATCTCACCGATGCCGAGCGGCCGTAGCCCGAACTGGCCGGCCAGCATCTCCTGGCCGGTCATGGATCCGGCGACGGCATTGCCGAAGTAACAGGCCTGCACGTCCCCGGCGGTCTGGCCGGCATCCTTCAGCGCCGCGGTGACGGCCTCGGCGGTGAGATCCTTCAGGCCGCGATCGAGTTGCTTGGCGAATCTCGTCATGCCGATCCCGGCCACGTATACATTCCGCATCGCAGTGCTCCTGACCCTTGCGCACGATTCACCAGGTAAAGCCGTTCGACCCGCCCACCGCGCGCCGGCAGGTGAGGTAGGTCCAGGTGCACGGGAATGAGTCCTGGCCGGGGAACAGCTTTTCCAGGCTGTACCTGATCAGGAACAGGCGCTGGCGCACGGCCTCCTCCGACGGCGGCTTGCCCTCGACCTTCTCCGAGCCGCCGACCCAGCTGAGCACGCCGTCGTTGTAGGTGCAGAGCAGCTTGTACCACTCGTCGATCTGAGCGAAGATCGTTTCCTCGAAGACGTGGAGCACCGTGAACCCGGCGTCGCGGAACGACTCCTCATAGAAATCGAGGGGCCGGACCGGTACGAATACCTTTTCCCTGAGCTTCTCGTGCCGGGACATGAGGGCCGCGTCCTCGAGCGTCTCGCGGTACTCGGCGAACGCAGGCTGGTGCGGACCAGGTCGGCCGCGATCTCGTTGACCTTGGCCACGGTCTCGTCGATGATCCATTCCCCGGCCGGCCGTTCGGGTTGCGCATGTTGCCCGAGCAGACGAACGCCAGGCCTCCCGGACGCAGCACGCGCGCCCACGAGGCGAGCGTCTCATCCAGGTCGTAGTAGAGATGGATCGCGTTGGTCGAGGTGATGACGCTGGCCGGCTGAGCGAGGATCTCGCGGGCCGGCGACTTCGTCGAGCGTCTGGAGGCGCTTTTCTTCCTTGAGCCAGCGGAGCAGCCGGAAGGCCACCCGCTCGTCGTCACGGAACGATTCCAGTGCGACCCGGAGGAACTTCGGCGACGCGTCCACGTTGAGTATCCCGACCGGGTACGCGATCCTCTCGAACAGCCGCCGCGTCAGGATCCCGGTGCCGCTTGAATAATCCACCAGCAGGTCACCGGGTGCCAGTGCGGCGAGCACCTGAGCGATGGTGGGCTCCAGGTTCTTGTACCACCCGTGGTTGCCGACGTCGTCGTAGTTAAGGCCGAACTCGTCCACCGGCAGGCGCGTCCACTCCTCGTCCGGAATCCGGGCGAAATCTCCCGGCCAAGTGAATTCGTCAGACGACGCGGAACCCAGCCCGCTTCTGACCGTCGTAATGCTCATGCGTCTCTCCGGTTAGTCGCTGATTTCCCCTCGTACGAACGATTATCCGCCTGCGCGGGCCGCCATAACAGCCGCTACGCCGCACAAATTGCCGGTGCCGTTCCTTGTGCGCGTAACACAAGGAACGGCAACATCCGGGCCGATCATGGCCGCATAGTCTGGTGATTCTGCCCGGCGCGGGCGATGTGTCGCGGACTAATTACCTGATTGCGGCGTCCGCGGCTTTGCCCAGCCCAGGGCTGTGATACGGCCGTGCGCGGGGTCATTCTGTGGCTCACGGCAACTCGGTCGTGTCCCGGAGAAATGTGGTCCCGTGGCACCAATTTCATGCGGTTTTCCTGTGTCATTGCCACAACGATCATGCAGTCCGCGCGGCTGGGCCGGCGATGGCGGACCGGACCGGCGAGCGGCACGGCCGGGCCGAGCCGGGCGGCCACGCGGCCAGGCCCTGCGCCGGCGGATCCGCCGCCCGGGTCGCCCTACTGCAGCTCGAGCCCGTCAACGGTATACTGATTCTAAAGACCTCGAGGGAAAGCGACGACGCGTGGCAATGACCGGTCGGCGAAAGCCTGCGAACCAATCACATGACGACGCGGAGGACAGCGGCCGTGAGCGGCTAAGCCGGGCCGCGTACGAGCTGTTCAGCCGTGAAGGCGTCCGGGCGGTCGGGGTCGATGCGGTCATCGCCCGGGCGGGACCGCGAAGATGACCCTCTACCGGAATTTCCCGTCCAAGAATGACCTGATTCTCGATTTCCTCCGCCGCCGTGAACAGCTATGGACGCGCGAGTGGCTAGAGGCTGAGAGCCGCCGGCGCGGCGAAACTCCCCGCGAGCAGCTGCTGGCAATCTTCGACGTGTTCGCCGACTGGTTCAGCCAGCCCGACTTCGAGGGCTGCTCCTTCTTGACGACAATGATCGAGATTAACGACAGGGAGCATCCCGTCTATCAGGCGGCCATTGAGCACCTGGCGAATATCCGCGGCTATATAGAAGAACTCGCCGCCGCCGCCGGCCTCAGTGACACCGATTCGTTCGCCCGCAAATGGCATATTCTGATGAAGGGGTCGATCATGGCCGCCCACGAGGGCGACATCGCGGCGGCCGGGCGGGCCAAGCAGATCGGCGAGCTCCTGCTCAAAGAGCATGCCATATAGAGGCCGGCCGGGGTGGCCGGCGGAATGCCCCGCGCTGGTGTGCGGGCATCCCGCCGGCGGGCCGCCGGTTAGCTGATGCCGAGTTTGTCGGCGGCCAGCCGGGTTCCCTCTACCCGGTTGGTGATCTTCTGCCAGGCGGTGTCGCGGGCGAAGTCGGGCGATCCGTGGCTGGGCTTCTCGTCGATGCTGAACGGCGAGAAGCCGCAGTCGTCGGTCGAGCCGAGCTGCTCTTTGGGGATGAAGTTGGCCGCCCGGACCAGGGCGTCGCGGACCTCTTCGGGGCTTTCGACGCGGGGGTTGAGCGGGTTGATGACGCCGATGTAGGCGGTCTGGGCGACGCCGTTGGCGTCGGTGCGTATGTTCTCGCCGATGAGCTGGTAGACCGGGTCCTTATCCCGCTCGCTGGACAGCTGGATCAGGAAGTACCCCGCGTTGATGCCGAACATGGACGGCAGCAGGTCGCTGTAGGGCACGTCGGCGCTGTGCACCGAGTCGCGGTCGCCGCCCGGGCAGGTGTGGATCCCGATCGCTGGCCCGCTCCTCGGCGGTGAACCGGTCCAGCACCCGGTTGTTCAGCTCGATGAAGTGCGGCAGCATGTTCCGGCCGGTCCACGGGTTGCGCGGGTCGTTCCTGGTGGCCAGCCGCCCCTCGGTGAAGTCGATGGAGACCCGGGCCGCCCCGGCCGCGAAGGCCTGCCTGATGTCCTTCTCGCACTCGCTGACCAGGTCCTCCTCGAACTGCGCCTGGGTGTAGCCGGGGATCTCGCTGTCCAGCGGGTAGAGCAGGGCGAGCATCGACGGCGCGATGACGGCCTGCTTCATCGGCTTGTGCGCCAGCCCGATCGACTTCTTCAGCGTGTCGGCGGCATAGGTCTTGTACCGGAACGGGCCGCCGGTCAGCCTCGGCAGCTGCCGGTTGTGGCCGTCGGCGAAGATCGCGAAGTACTGGCCGCCGTCCCCGGCCAGGTGGTCGGCCAGCCCGGTGCCGGCCAGTGTGTCGGTGATCGCGTAGGTCGCGAAGCTCGACCAGCGCTGCTCGCCGTCGGAAATGATCGGCGTCCCGGTCTTCTCCAGGTGCTCGATCGAGTCCTTGACCGCCTTGTCCTGCTCGGCCTCCAGCTGATCGCGGGTGATCTCGCCCGCGTCGTACTGGGCGTAGGCGCGCTGCAGCCAGCTCGGCCGGGGCAGCGAGCCGACCGGCTCGGTGGGAATCCCGGTGGCGGTCCTCGGATCGTAGTCAGTCATGGGGCCTTCGTTCTCCTCAGGTTGTTGCGAGCGCGGTGCTGCGCTGCACGGGACGCGAACCACGAACCCGGCTGAACGAACCGATGTTCGCTGACGGCGGCGCACGACTGGCACGCCGCCCCATGAGAGTGAGACCGGCCTGTCTCAGACTGTTTAGCCGGAGCATAAGCCTGTTCCCGGCTCCGGTCAACGGGTTGTTACCGAGGTATTTCACGGCTCGGCTCTTGGCCCGGTCACGTCAGCCGGCGATAATCTGAGAGTAGACCGGCCTGTCTCCTGCGAGCGAAACGTCTGTTGTTTATCTGCAGAAGGATGGTGCGTGCATGCCGGTCAGCCCCCTGAATGCGGCGATCCTCGGCACCGGGATGACCCGGTTCGGCCGGATGCCCGGCGAGGACCTGCGCTCGCTCAGCGAGGCCGCGGTGGCCGAAGCGCTGGCCGATGCCGGGCTCGCGCCGCGCGACGTGCAGCTGGTGCTGTTCGGCAATGCGGTCGAGGGCGTCATGCACGGCCAGGAGATGATCCGGGCCGAGGTGGCGCTGCGCCGGACCGGGCTGCCCGGCGTGCCGATGATCAACGTCGAGAACGCGTGCGCGTCCTCCTCAAGCGCGTTCCAGCTGGCCTGCATGGCGGTGTCCGCGGGAACCGCCGAGGTGGTCCTGGTCGTCGGGGCCGAGCAGCTGACGCACCGGGACAAGCAGCGGACCTTTTCCGCCCTGGCCACCGCGGTCGACCTGTACGAGCACACCGGGCTGGCCGCTCAGGTCAACGCGGCCGGGACCGGCGCCGAGGGCGCTGCCGCGCATTCACCGCTGATGGACCTGTACGCCGCCAAATCGCGCGCCTTCATGGACTACTCGGGTAGCACGGTGGAGGATCTGGCCCGGGTCTCGGTGAAGAACCGGTTCCACGGGTCCCTTAACCCGCGAGCCCAGTTCCGTCACCCCATGGACCTGGACACCGTGCTCGGCAGCCGCATGATCTCCGATCCGCTGCGCCTGCTGATGTGCGCGCCCATCGGGGACGGCGCCGCGGCGGTAGTGGTCACATCCACCGAATTCGCCCGCCGCTCGCAGCGCCCTGCGTGCTGGTCAACGGCATCGGCCTGACCTCCAACGGCGCCGACGCGCACGCCGCGCAGCCGGTCGCCCGGGCGGCCCGGGCCGCGTTCGACCAGGCCGGCCTGGAACCCGACGACATTGACGTCGCCGAAGTCCACGACGCCTGCTCCGCCGCGGAACTATGGCTTTACGAAGAGGTCGGCCTGGCCAAGCCCGGTGGCGCCGCGCAGTTGATCCGCAGCGGAGCCACCCAGCTCGGTGGAAGCATTCCTGTCAACGTCAGCGGCGGTTTGCTGGCCCGCGGGCACCCGCTCGGGGCGACTGGCTGCGCTCAGCTCATCGAACTGGCCGACCAGCTACGCGGCCGGTGCGGCGCCCGGCAGGTCCCTGGTGCGAGCATCGCCCTGGCCCAGAACAGCGGCGGAATCCTGGACGACGGCGACGAGGCGGTCGCGGCCGTAACCATCCTGACCCGGGCCGCGGCATGACGGCATCGGCGCCCATGCCCACAAGCTCGATCCGTCCGGATCGCGGCCCCGGCCATGCCGGCGGCGGTCACGTCGTTCGCCAGATACTCGGCGCAACCCTGATTGCCTGTGGCGACCATCACGACGTCGGCAAGCGCCGGAGCAGTGTCCCGTTGATCGCCATCAGCCCGCAGGCCCCCGACGGGTCGCTGTCGATGCAGCAGAAACACGACCTCGCGTTCGCCGTGCTCTCCGACCCCGGTAACCGGGTCGCACGCCGGGCTCGGCATCCTGACCGCGCCGTCCGACGAAGCCCGCGCAGCCCAGCTTCAGCTCGGTCTTGACCTGACCACGGTCAACGCCGACGGCACGCTCGTCGTGCCGATGCCCACCGTCGCCATCCTCGACACCGGCCACACGGTCCGGTGGATCGATGTTCACCGCAATTACGGCACCCGCACCGAGCGGGCCGAGATCGTCGACGCCCTGGACCGTCTGGCTTGACCGGTGATGCCGGCGGCGGGGATCCAGACCGGAGAGTGGCGGCGCCGCTGCCCGGGTCAGCTTCGCCGGGTAGTGCGAGACCGCGGCGGCGTTCCAGGCCAGCCCGGTGCCAGGCCGGTCAAGCGGCACCACGCGGCCGTCTGTCACCTGCAGTGGCTGCTCGAGGATGGGGTCAGCCCAGTCCACGTATTCGATCCAGTGGGCCGTGGGCGTGGCGGCGAGAAGGTGGGCACTTACTTCCGGGTACAGGTGGGCCGACGTTCGGTACCGGCCGCGTCGGCCAGCGCCGCGGCCTCCAGCCATCCGCTGACTACCGCCGATCCGTTCCAGGTCCGGCATCACGAGGTCGCTCGCCCTGCGCTGCAACGCGAGCGACATGGCGCGCGGGCCGGTGAAGTTCTCACCGATCTGCACCGGCGTGCGCAGCCGGGCGGCGAGTTCGGCGCTCGTAGCGTAATCGTCGTGGCGGACTGGCTCCTCGATCCAGTAGAGGCCCTCGTCGTCCAGCTGGCGGCAACGCTCACGGGCCGTGCTGGGGCCTAGCGCCTGGTTGTAGTCCGACATGAGGGCCACGTCCGGCGGGATGGCCGCCCGTACCGCTCGCACCGCGGCCAGGTCGTCGTCCCCGGACGGGCGGCCGATCCTCATCTTGATGGCGCGGAAGCCCTCAGCGACCAGTTCCTGTGCCTCGTCGGCGGCGGCCTGCGGCTCCAGCAGCCCCAGCCCGTTGCTGTTGTAGGCGGCCGTCGGCCGCATGGTGGCGCCGAGCATCCGGGCCAGCGGCAGCCCGGCGGCGATCGCCAGCGCGTCCCAGCAGGCGACGTCGACGCGGGCCAGCACCGCCGAGACCAGGCCGCGGGCTCCGAGCAGCCTGAACCTCGCCGCGAGGGCCCGCCGGACAGCTGCCGGAGAAGCGACGGTACCGGCCAGCACCGCGCTGACGTCTCGAATCAGGGGGATCGCGGCGTGGCCCGCCGCCTCGAGGTAGCAGAACAGGTAAGACCGGCCGGTGATGCCTTCGCCGGTCTGAAGGTCGATGAGCAGGAGCGGTGCCTCAGCGATGCCCATGGCGCTCGTGCCGAGCGCCCGGCGCATCGGCACCACCACCAGCACGGCATCGACGGAGCGGATGGTCAGTTGCTCGCTCATCCCGGAGCCTGGCATTGCGGCAGCCGGGCTCATTGCGGGTGCCCGTCACTGTGCACCGACAGCATGTCGGAGATCGCCCGGTTGCATGGCGTGGGCACCCCCAGCCGGGCTCCGCGCCCGACGACGTCGCCACTGAGCCAGTCGACTTCGAGACGGTTGCCCTGTTCGAGGTCGTACTGCATCGACGACGTCATGCCCGCGGGCACCCGTATCGGTGAAGGCGAGCCGCTCATCGGCGTAACCGGCCGGTCGCGGCACTCCCTGGGCGCGGGCGACCTGGACGACCTCCGCCATGATGTCATGCAGGAAGGCACGCGAACGCGGATGGCTGCGGATCGGGCCGATCGGCGACCGCGCCAGGCTGGTCGTCCCGGACAGCCCGACCAGGAAGACGAACTTCTCCCAGATCGTCTGCTCGATCCGGTCGCTTATCTCCGCGTCGATGCCACTGTCCGCGCAGACGTCGTAGAACTGCCGCGCCCGTGCCGACTGCGAGCCGTCGTACTCGCCGAACACCAGCTTCTGCAAGGTGCCGGAATGACGGATGACTCCAGGCCCGGCGATGGTCGCGGCGATGTAGGTGACACCGCCGATGACGTGCCCGGCACCGAGAACGTCACGCAGGATGTCGTCCTTCGCCACGCCGTTCTGGAACGACACCACCCCGGTCTCCGCCCCGACCAGCGGCTTGATGGCTTCGGCCGCCTCGAGCGTGTCCCACAGCTTCACGGTGAACAGCACGAGGTCGACCGGGCCGATCTCCGCCGGTCTGCCGGTGACCTCAACGTAGGGGAGACCGATGTCGCCGAGCGGGCTTTCCACCCGCAGCCCGTGGGTGCGCAGCGCCATCCAGCTGCCGCCCGCGGGCCACGAACGCCACGTGGTGACCGCCCTGGGCCAGCCGCGCACCGAAGTAGCCGCCCACGCCGCCCGTGCCCATCACCGCGATCCGCACGGGGCCTCCCGTTTAAATGAACGACCGTATAACTATAAATCGTACCGCTGCCTCATCAGAGGTGGAGGTTCAGGTTTTTGGTGAAAGGGCAGACTGAAATCATGCCATGGGGCGTGTTCGCGGTTTCGACGTCGAGGAAGCCCTTGACGTCGCCCTTGAGCTGTTCTGGCAACAGGGCTACGAAGGCACGTCGATCCAGGCGCTGTGCCGCGCCATGGGCCTGCAGCCGGGCAGCGTCTACGCTGCCTTCGGCAGCAAGCGGGATCTGTTCGCGGCCGCCCTGCGCCGGTACACCGAGACCGTGTCGGCCGAGGCGGTCGCCCGGATCAACGGCGCTCTCGTCCGGGCTGCAGGGTCTGCGTGAGTACTTCGGCCACCTGGTCGACGCCATGGTCGACGGCAAGCGCGCGCGGGGCTGCCTGGTCACCAACTCGCTGGTCGAATTCGCCGCGCGCGACCCCGAGCTGGCCGGGATGTTCCAGCTTCACCTAGCCCGCCTGCAGACCAGCTTCGCCGCTGCGCTCGCCCGGGCGCGGGCCGAGGGCGAGCTGCGCCCGGGGGCAGGGCCTAGGTCGGCATGCTGGTGGCGGTCGTGCAGGGGATGAACGTTATGGCCAAGAGCCAGCCCGGCCGCCGGGCGCTGCAGGACGTGGTCGATGCAACGCTCGCGGGCCTCGCCGCCCGCCTGCGAGAAGGTGAAGCGTCCCCCGCGGACTTTGCTGCCCGCTGGGCCCGGTCGCCGCTACACGCTAGCTACCGGGCTGTGGTACTAGCCAGCATCCCCGCCCACAGCGACAGCGCGTCATAGTCGAAGGTGATGCACACCGACAGCGGACGTTCTTGCCGCATGTCAGTCATGGTTACTTCCTCATCGGATCATCGGCGACCGGATCGGTGTAGCGTGCCCGCAGTCCAGATACTGCCTTCGGGGCCAGCTTCACCGAGTGGGTCAATCTGTCCCACTCTGAAGACCCGGCTCCTGAGTTGCCGACGATCCTGAACGCCGGCCCGGCGGCGTGGGGTCGGGATGAGGATCAGCGCCGGACGCTAGTGGGGATCACCGAGGTGTCGTTGCTCGTTGGCCTGGGTTGGCCAGGCGCTCGCCCCACGGTTGTATGAGCGCTGTTCTATGACCGTGATCGACCCGTATCAGGGGGCTGGGCTCTGCCACGATCACCTCCAGCCGGCGTGGGCCGTGCACTCCTTCCACGCGGCTGAGTTCGATGTCGCTGGTGGCGCTGGGCCCGCTGATCCAGGTCTGCGGGCGGGTCGCGTCCAGGACGGCCACGCCGTCCGGCACCGCCACCGATCTGCCGCGCCTCGACGACTACGAGGTGGTAGTCGGGGACGAGCGTAAGCACCCGCCGCCCCTGCCCGGGACCGTGGTCGAGCACGATCGTGCCGGTGGAGGCGATCGCGACCGCGCAGGAGCGATGC
>CAWHZI010000010.1:0-527275 GCA_963833835.1 uncultured Actinomycetes bacterium | reverse complement strand
CGGGGGGTATCGGGGATCGACCTTGACGATGTGAAGGAGCTTGCCTACCTGCTGTACTCCATCGCGGAGAAGAAGGGGTGGGCGGAGACCGCGCTGCTGTTCAACAACCTAGGGACGTTGTGGACGGATCTGGAGGACACGGCGCGGAAGGTTGCGGCGTCCGGGCCTGCGGATATCAGGGTGAGTTCACGCTTGAGTTCGGGAGTGGCGACGATGGCGACGAGTAACCGGGAACGGATCGATCAGGGGCTTCAGCTAGTCGGTGTGGGGCTTAAGCCGTTCGTCGAGTCGGTGATGTCTGCCCGGCCGCCCAGGGACAGCGACTGGGTCGAGAGTTCTCGATGCGCGGAACAATCAACGGCGCGGGACGCACTCCAGCAGCTCACGCGACGATCCGCGCTTCCTGCTGAGCGTGATCACCGACGAGTCCCGGGCGTTCCGAAAGTAGCTGTCTCGCGCGGAGCAGTCGTTCGCCACCGAACTGCGGGACACCGGGAACCAGCTGGCTCACGGGACGGCGTTCAGCGCGGATGACACCTACCGGGCGCTCGACACGATGGAGCGGCTGCTGACCGCGGTAAACGCGACGGCCGAGGCCGACGCGGTGCGCAAGCTACGGCGGGACGCGCAGGCGGCAGCGTTCAGCGTCCGAGACGCGGCGGGCCGTGCAGGTGGTCACCGGGGTTGAGGGGCACGGGCTCAAGCCGTGGCGGCAGGTGATCACGCCGCACAAGGACGTGCGGGAGGGGAAGATGCGCGGCGCTGAGTTCGCCGCCGACCTGTACTGGGTGTCCAGGGCGAGGCATCGCGGGAGTACGTGGACCCGGTGGAGTTCTTCCGCCGGACGTACCTGACCGAAGGCCTGCGGGATCTGCTCGCGGCGGCGGCGCGGCGGATCGGCGGCGACAGGAACGCCTCGCCGGTGTGGAACCTGCAGACGAACTTCGGCGGCGGCAAGACCCACTCGATGCTCGCGCTGTACCACCTGCTGTCCGGCACGCCGCTCGCCGAGTACCCGGACGAGGTGCGCAAGGTACTCGGCGGCGTCACCCTGCCGGCCGCGCGGCGGGCCGTGCTCGTCGGGAACCACTTCAAGGCGGGCGCGGCGACGCGCAAGCCTGACGGGACCGAGGTACGGACGCTGTGGGGCGAGCTGGCCTGGCAGCTCGGGTTCTCCGCGGGCGGGGAGGCCGAGGCGCGCCGCGCGTATGAGATCGTCCGGTCCGCCGACGAGACCCGGTCCAACCCGGCCGACGCGCTCGGCACCCTGATCTCTGCTTACGCGCCGTGCCTGATCCTCATCGACGAGTGGGTTGCTTACGCGCGGCAGCTCTACGGGCGCGATGACCTGGCCGGCGGGACGTTCGACACGCAGTTCACGTTCGCGCAGACGCTGACGGAGGTCGTCAAGGCGGTGCCAGGCGCGCTGCTCGTGGTGTCCATCCCGGCGTCGTCGGCCGCGCCGACCAGCGAGGAGGCCGAGCGGGGCGCGACCGACATCGAGGTCGGCGGGCTCAACGGGGCACAGGCCCTCGCCCGGCTGCAGCAGGTGATCCACCGGATCGCCGACCAGTGGCGGCCCGCGTCGTCGGTGGAGTCGTTCGCGATCGTCAGGCAGCGGCTGTTCGAGGATCCGGGGGCCGACGCGCAGGCGGACATCGGCGCGGTCGCCCGGGTGTTCACCGACTTCTACGCGAAGAACCGGGCCGAGTTCCCGTCGGGGGTCGCCGAGCCGTCGTATGAGGAGCGGATCAAGTCGGCGTACCCGCTGCACCCGGAGCTGTTCGACCGGCTGTACCGCGACTGGTCGACGCTGGACAGGTTCCAGCGCACCCGTGGCGTGCTGCGGCTGATGTCCGCGGTCATCCACGAGCTGTGGGAGCGCGATGACCCCGCGCCGCTGATCCTGCCGGGCGGGGTGCCGCTGGACGCCGATGACGTGCTGACGGAGATCTCGCAGTACCTGGAGGACAGCTTCAAGCCGGTGATCGACGCCGACATCGACGGCGCTTCGTCCACGCCCGCCATGATCGACGCGTCGCGCTCGGCGCTCGGCACGCGGAAGGTCACCAGGCGGCTTGCCCGGGCGATCTTCCTCGGCTCCGCGCCCACGCTGAAGGCGGCGCACCGGGGGATCGAGCGGCAGCACATCTGGCTCGGGATCGCCACCCCGGGTGACACGATCGGGAACTTCGCGAACGCGCTGTCGCTGCTGTCGGACCAGGCGACGTACCTGTACTCGGAGGGGGCGCGGTACTGGTACTCGACCGCCGCTTCCGTGCAGAAGATGGCGCGCGAGCACGCCGACCGGCTCAAGGACCGGCCGGAGGAGACGTGGGCGGAGATCCTGCGGCGGCTGGCGCCGAGCGATCCACGCGGGGCATGTTCACCCAGGTGCAGATCGGTCCGGAGCGGAGCGACGACATCCCGGACGAGGCGGCGGTGCGGCTGGTGATCATGCACCCGCAGTTCCGGCACGCGCGCGGGGACTTCGCCAGCCCGGCGGCCCACTTCGCGTCCATGGCCGCCCAGGGGCGCGGGACCGCGCACCGGCTGAACAGGAACATGCTCGTGTTCCTCGCCGCCGACGCCAAGCGGTACGAGGAGCTCGACGACGCGGTACGGCAGTACCTGGCCTGGACGGAGCTCGCCGGGACCGAGGACCGGATCAGGGAACTCGAACTGCCGCCGCAGCAGGCGGCGCAGGCACGCAAGCGGCTCGCCGAGGCCAAGACGACCGTGGACCTGCGGATCTCAGCGACCTACCACTGGCTGCTCGTCCCCGTCCAGACGACCAGCAGCCCGCTGCGGATCGACGAGCTGAAGGCCGACACGAACAAGGACCGCCTCGCCGAACGGGCATCCGAGCGGCTGAAGAACGCCGACATGCTGCGGGTGGTCCAGGGACCGCAGAACATCCGGCTCAACCTCGACCAGCACCTGTCATCGGTCTGGTCCTCCGGCCACATCGCGGTCGGCAAGCTGTGGGAGTACTACTGCCAGTACCCCTACCTGCCCCGGCTCGCCGACCGGCCGGTGCTGGAGAACGGCATCCTGGCCGTCTTCAACCAGGCAATCTGGGACCACGACGGCTTCGCGGTCGCCTCCGGGTACGACGAGCTCCTCCGGGCAGTACCTCGGCCTGCGGATCCCCAATGAGGACCTGCCGCCGCAGATCAGCGACACGACGCTGCTCGTCCGCCCCGACCGCGCCATCGCGCAGCGGGAACGGGAGCGAGCCGAGCAGGAAGCCGCCCGCGCTGCGGCTGCGCCGCGGCGGCGCGCAGCGGCACCGGTACCGCTGGCACAGCGTCCGGCGGCACGGGTACCGATGTCGGCACCGGCGCGGGTCCCTCAGGAGGCGTGCCCGTTCCCGGCGGCGGATCGATGCCAGGGCCGGTCAGCCCGCACGGCAGCACCCCGCCCGCTGGCTCCGGCCCCGCCGCTCCGCCGGCCCCCAGGAACACCCGCTTCTTCGGCACGGTCCGCCTCGACCCGGAGCGCTACGGCCGTGACATCAACCGGCTGTACCAGGAGGTCATCCAGCACCTCGCCGCCCCCGAGGGCGTGGACCTGGAGATCACCGTCGAGATCACCGCGTCCAAGAAGGACGGATTCCCCGACGACAAGACCCGCATCGTCTCGGAGAACGCCCGCACCCTGAAATTCGACCAGTTCGGCTTCGAAGACCACTGACCGCCAAGGCAACCTGAAGCCCGCCAGAACTCAAGGAGTGGCTAATGCCGGTCGAGAAGACCGAGTGGGAGATCGGCACCCTGATCGGCGCGATCTCCCACGGCGAGATCAAGCTCCCCGAGATCCAGCGCGGCTTCGTCTGGAAGCCAACGCAGGTCGCCAAGCTGATCGACTCGCTCTACCGTGGCTACCCGACCGGCTCGCTGCTCTTCTGGCGGACGACTGAGTCGCCGCTCGCCCGCGACTTCGCCCGGCGGGAACGCCACCGCAGCCGGCGATCCAGCCGCTGTACCTGCTTGACGGGCAGCAGCGGCTCACGGCGCTGTCCCGCGCCCTCGGGCGCGGACGAGGCGACCGAGATCGTCTTCAACGTGGGACCCAGGCCTTCCAGAACCAGAGCGCGGCAACCGCGAGGAACCCGCTCTGGGTGAAGGTGCGTGACGTCACCCGGCCGGGCGCCCCGCTCTACAAGATGGCCAACGCGCTGCACGCGTCCGTTCCTGAACTGGACCCGGACGATATCGCGCCGCGTCTCCAGCGGCTTGCGGCCATCCGTGCCAAGAAGTACACCATGGAGATCCTTTCCGACTTCCCGTACGAGGAGATCGCGCAGATCTTCGTCCGAGTGAACAGTGGCGGCGGGCGCTGCGGACGACTCGACCTCGCACTCGCCACGCTCTCCGCCCGCTGGCCGGGCGTTCTTGACAAGCTTGAGACCGAGGCCGACCACTGGGAGAAGGAGGGATATGGCGACATCGACGCCACCTTCCTCACCCGCGCGCTGACCGGTGCCGTCCTCGGCCGCGGCCTGTCCACGTGGTCCCATGCCCGGCTGGTCGCTGCGACCGATGAGCAACTCGAGCAAGGATGGGCGACGGTACGGCGGGGGCTGCGCGATCTCGTCCCGCTGCTGAAGAACAACCTCAAGGTCAGCCGGAGCAGCCTGCTGCCCTCGATGATCGTGCTGCTGCCGCTGATCGTGCTCCTCGGCGAGCGTCCTGACGAGCCGCTGCCCATCGAAACCGCGAACGCCCTCCTGTACTGGCTGCTCGTCGCGACGATCAGGAACCGGTACAGCAGCGCGACCGACACCACGCTGGGCCAGGACATCCCGGCCGCCCGGCTGCCTGATCCGGCCCGGGAACTGCTGAAGAACCTGGGCATCGTCGGCACCAGGATCGAGGTTACCCCGCGCGATCTCGCCGGACGATCAGTCAACAGCCCTTACTTCCTGCTGAGCTTCCTCGTCGCCCAGCGGAAGGAGGCGCGCGACTGGTGGTACGCCACGGTGATCGCGCCCGGTGGGTCGGGACCGCAGAAGCTTGAGTATCACCACATCCACCCGCGCGCCAGGCTTGCCGGTCAGCCGGAGAAGTACACGCAAGGCCGAGATCAACGACCTCGCCAACTACGCGTTCATCTCGGCCAAGGCGAACAAGAAAATCAGCGACCGGTCACCCGCGGACTACTTCCCGACCCTCGGCAACGGCGAGTTGGACGCCCACTTCGTACCACTCGACGTGGAACTCCGCACCGCGGCGGCCTACCGCGACTTCCTCGCTGCACGCCGAAGGCTGCTCGCGTCCGCGATGACCAGCCTGCTCGACAAGTTCTGCCCGGCCTGGCTCTCGGCCGCCGTGGTCGCACCCGATGATCCCGCTAGCCGGGTCCGAGCTGCAGTTCACCGCGTACCAGAGCGACTGGGATTCGGGCTTGATCGTAGGCACCGCCACCCACGATGGCTCTCGGTGGATCGCGACGATCGGTATCCCTGACCTGGAGGCAGCCCTCGACGCAGCCTGTGACGGCCTCGCCAGCGACGTTACTATCGGCGGCGAAAGCGTGCCTGTGCAGGTCGATAACGACGGTGTGCAAATTTCGTTCGGTCCCTTTATCGTCACCGGTACGGTCGAGGAGTGGCGCAAGACCGTCGCGCGCGAACGGGCCGAGGCCCTGCCCTTGTCACAGTCTCCCGAGGCAGAGAGCTTGGCGTGGACGGGACACCGAGTCCAGTTCCCGGTAACAAGCATCGATTAGAAGTCGATCTCTCACATCTCGGTCGGTAGTGCTCCCATTTGGGTGGCCTCTTTTCGACAGATGAGCGCTGACCAAACACCGGATAAGCCCGCTCTTCTCCATCCGTCCAGTCGTTCGGGTTCATCGGTGACGGAGTCACGAACAATGCTCATAAAATTCACGCCTGGGATACGGGCGTCAGGGTAGGAGGAAGGCACCGTCGGTGTCCGACGATTTAGACGCCCACCCGTGCCTCCTTATCGTCGAACAGGGTGTCTAGCTTGGCGGCTTGGCCGCTCTGGCTACTGCAACGTCATTGAGCGCCTTACGTTGACCGCAATGACAGAGTCGACCCGAAGCCATTTTTAATCGTCATTGCGCCCATCACATTGGATCTGCGAGGAGCTGACTCACGTGGTTAGTCCAACCGCCGTTGTCGATGGCGGCCAACCTGATTCTGTCGGCGAGTGGACAGACGACAAAGCTCTAGAGGTATCCGAGTAGCAAGGCCATAATAACGCGGGTCAGGCGGGGGCCGACTTCGACGACGGCGTGGGTAGGCGGGGGTCGGTGCGGTAGAGGTGCTTGGACTTCGGGGCCTGGGGTGGCCATTTGCCATAGGGCGCCGGCGAGGCTTGTTGCGGTGGCGATCACGTCTACCGCCTGCTGCTCGGTTAGGCTCGAGCAGGCGTGCCAGCTCCGCGCTGATGGCGGCGACTTCTTCTAGGGTGACGAGCTTGAAGGAGCGGACGGAGTCGAGGGAGACGTTGCGCTCCAGGTTGAGCGGGGCCTGGGCCAGTAGGTCGCAGAACATCGGACGGGCCGTCAGGGTCTTTGCGAAAGCTTCCGCGATCAGCTCGGGCTGGGCGCCTGGCTCCAGTTGGGCCAGGTCCTGACGTAGGGCTGCGGACCAGTCGCGCCAGCCTGCGGCCGTTAGCTTGAGGAAGATTTGCTCGCGGGTTTCGAAGTAGCGGAGCATGGCGGATTTGTGCAGGCCAACGGCTTGGGCGATGTCGGTGAGGGTGACGGTGCGGATGCCCTGCTCGGCGCCTAGGCGAGCCGCGGCGTCGAGGATGGCTTGTTCGCGCTGGAGCTTCGCTTCGGCGGAGCGGGCTCGCTGAACCTCGGGCGTCGTCGTCACATGGCCAGTGTAGCAAAACTGTGTTGCGTTATTAACGCAACGGTGGTTTACTAACTGGCATGCAGACATGGTTCATTACTGGTTCTTCACGGGGGTTCGGGCGGGCGCTGGTTCAGGCTGCGCTTGATGCGGGCGATCAGGTTGTGGCTACCGCGCGGCGGCCGGAGCAGCTGGCGGAGTTCACGCGAGAAGTACGGCGACCGGGTGCTGGCGCTCGCGCTGGACGTGACTGACGTCGAGGCTGTGGACGCCGCAGTCAGTGCCGGCGTCGAGCGGTTCGGCCGCTTGGACGTCGTGGTCAACAACGCGGGGTACGCGAACCTAGCGCCGATCGAGACCGGCGAGGAGGGCGACTTCCGGACGCAGTTCGAGACGAACTTCTGGGGCGTCTACAACGTGTCGCGGGCGGTTATCGCGCAGCTGCGGGAGCAGGGCGGCGGGACGATCGTTCAATTTTCCTCGATTGGCGGCCGGGTGGGCGGGTCGCCGGGGATCGCCAGCTATCAGGCGGCCAAGTTCGCGGTGGACGGGTTCAGCCGGGTGCTCGCGGTCGAGACGGCGCCGTTCGGGATCAAGGTCATGGTGGTCGAGCCGAGCGGGTTCGCCACCGACTGGGCTGGGTCGTCGATGACGATCCACGACATCCCGGCCGACTACGACAGCACGATCGGGGCCATGCACCGGCGGATGCGGGCCAACACGTCCGGGGCCGCGGGCGACCCGGTCCGGGCGGCCGAGATCCTGGTCCAGGTGGTCAAGCGGGAGAACGTGCCGTCGCACCTGCTGCTGGGGGTGAACGCGGCCGACATGGCGCTCGACTACTCGCGGCGGCAGCTGGATGAGGCCACGGCCTGGGAGGACGTCAGCCGGTCGGCCGACTTCTCCGAGCCGTACCCGGCCGAGTTCCCGGCGGACAAGCCGACGGACTAACCCGGGACTCGGGCCGTCCTCGGGACTTGCGGCACAAGGAAAGGTTCGGCGCCGGGGTCGCTGGCGGGCGATCCCCGGCGCCGGGGAGCCGGTCAACTAGCAACCAGGTTCCCGCTGATAGAACGCTTGCTCAGGGGCGCGGGTTCACACGGGGGCGACGGAAGCCGGTTATGCCCGGGCGGGAAGCGCGCTCAGGGGCGCGGTTCCTCGCGGGGACGGCGGAAGCTGGCTATGCCCGACGGGAAGCGGGATAGCCGAGCATGGCCGCGACCGGCAGGGCACTGCGCGGAGCATAGGGAATGCGCCACAGGCCACCGTGGGCGGCGGCGTGGGCTTCGTCCTGCCAGGGGTGAGCCCGGGCTGGGCTGTCGCCGGCGCAGAGGTCGTGGACCAGGAGCGCGGCCATCAAGGCGCGGGTCGTGGCGGGGGCGAAGGCTTCCACCCCGAAGCGGGGGGCGCCCTCGTAGGCGGCGGCCAGGGCGCGGTTCTTGGTGACCGATCTGGTCTTGGTCGGCGGGGCCACGTTGAGCGAGACCTTGGCGCCGTCGTGGCGGGCCGCGGTGGCGCGCCAGCGTTGGAGGCGTTTGGCCAGGGCGTAGTTGGGGCCCTGCTGGGCGATGAAGCTGTCGTTGATGCCCGGAGCCACCCTCCAGGCCGCCGTGCTAGGCACAACGTAGGCCTGCTTGAACAGGCGGCCTGCCGTCGTGGCGCTGGCCAGCTTCGCGGCCATCGGACGCGCGGCGAACCGGCGGCAGGACTCCGCGACCGCCTCGGGCGGGACGGCGAAGACGTCGGTCGGGGTGGCCAAAAAGGCCAGGGCCACGTCGGGGCGGGCGGCCTGCAGGCGGACGGTGAGGGCGTCGACCGCGCTGGCCACGCGGACGTTGGCGGCGCCGTCGGCGTAGACGTAGTTGCCCAGGACCAGCGGGCCGTCGACGGTGGCCAGCCAGTCGGCGACCATCGGGATGTCGGCGGCCAGGTCGAGGCCCGCGCTCTGAGCCAGGTCCAGGCCGACTTCCCGGGGTGACCCGGTGTCCCCGGGCAACCCGGCGACCGGGACCTTCAGCGTGCCCGCGCTGTGCCGGGCGGTCTCCAGTACCCGCGACCAGAGCGGAGCGCTGGGCAGGTCGACGCCGATCGCGTTGACGCCCCAGCTGAGCAGGACCGACAGCGGCCCCACCTCGGCCCCGGCGCCGAGCACCACCACCGTCTGGCCGGGCAGGGCGAGCCACTCCGGATGGGTGGCGACGGCCCGGATCGCCTCGACGCAGGAGGGCTCGATGATGCCGCGGCCAACCCAATCGTCCAGCTGGCGGAGCAGCGCGTCGCCGCGGAGCTGCTGGTCGCGGTAGGGGATGACCAGCTCGCGTTCGGGCGCCGCCTCACCCGCGACGGTCACGGTGGTCGGTGCTGGGCCCGCTGGCGACGCTTTAATTACATGTTCCAGACCCAGCTCGGACTGGTCCGCAGCTACGAGACGCATCTGGCGGTACAGCGAACTGAGCCCCTCACGCGCCACGGACAAGGCTGCGTCGGGCGACGGGAGACCAGCCTCGATCAGGCGGCGGAAATGCCGCAGGTAGCCGCGGCGCCAGTCGCGCTCGTGCTCGGCGGCGGCCGCACCTTCCGGATCGACCGGACGCAACGCGTCGGCCACGACCGCGCGCCCCAGCGCCGACGTACTACGCCGGCCGTCGGGGGACACCGGGAACTCAACGCCCATGTTGGCTCCTGTCGCTACCGCCCCGCCTTTACCGTAGCGGCCAGGCGAGCGGAATCCAGACCCGCGTGGCCCCCAAGCCCCGGTTGGCCCACATGAAGTAGGGGA
Organism: uncultured Actinomycetes bacterium; assembly: GCA_963833835.1. GTDB lineage: Bacteria > Actinomycetota > Actinomycetes > Streptosporangiales > Streptosporangiaceae > Bog-532. Next base: position 517,664 of record CAWHZI010000010.1, on the reverse strand, counting down.
CGGCGCGAAGCGTGGCCGCGGCACCGCTCGCGGGCACCCGGCCCGGCGCTTCCACCACCGTGGTCCCGCCCAGCAGGCCAGGCCGGGCCGCCGCCGTCAACGGCCCGTCATCGATCCGCATCTGATCGACCAGCGCGCCGGGGGCCTGGCCGATCTGCTCCACGCAGTACACCAGGGGTCCCCGCTCGATCGCCGCACAGCCGCGGACCGCGTCGATGCGCTCATCGGGCCGGGTCAGGCGGGGCGGCATGGGCAGCTTCAGGGTCATCACGTCACCGCGAGCCCACCGGCGGCGGATCTTGGCGTATTCGCCCGGCTGGGCTCTCTCCCCCACCGGACGGCCGTTGACGGTCAGATCAGCGTCCGACGCCCAGGCCGGGATGCGCAGGGCCAGCGTCCACGGCGCCTCACCCGCCTCCCGGACCTCGATCTCCACCGTTTCGTCCCACGGGTAACCGGTGGCCACGTCCAGTTCCACGGGCTGGCCCCCCACCAGCGTGCGCACCCGCATGGGCGCGTACTGGTGGAGCTGCAGGCCATCGGCCGAGCTGGTGGTGAAGTAGTGCTCCAGCGAAGCCAGCGTGCGCATGACGTTGGTCGGGCAGCAGGACGTGCCGAACCACGGCTGACGCCCGTTGGACACCACCCGCTCGTCCTCGGCTTCCGGGGCGTCCCCGCGGAGCTGGAGCGCGTTGACGTAGAAGAACCGGTCGCCGCTGAGCGAGACGCCGGGCAGGATCGCGTTGTACAAGGTCCGCTCGATCAGGTCGGCGTACCGCGCCTCCCCGGTGGCCAGCAGCAGCCGCCAGGCCCATTGCACGCTGGCCACCGCGGCGCAGGTCTCGGCGTAGGCGCGGTCGGGGGGCAGCTCGAACGGGTCACCGAACGACTCACCCTCCCAGCGGGCCCCCAGCCCGCCGGTCACGTACATCTTGGTCTCGGTCATGGCCCGCCACTGGCCGCGCAGCGCAGCCAGCAGCTCCGCGTCGCCGGTCTCGATGGCCAGGTCGGTTGCGCCGGCGGCCAGGTAAACGGCCCGGACCGCGTGCCCCTCCGGCACCGTGGTGTCGCGGACCGGTATCCGGTCCGAGTAGTAGGTGCTGCCCGCGAACCCGTCCAGGCCGAGCGAGGCCAGCAGGCCGTGCCCGCGGGCGTCGACGAAGTAGCGGGCCAGGGCCAGTTCATCCCGGTCGCCGGTGAGCCGGTACAGCTCAGCCAGGGCCAGCTCGATCAGCGGGTGCCCGCACACGCCGTCCCGTCGGCCCGGGCCGAACGTCGTGTTCAGCTGGGCCACGGCGCGCCGGGCGGTGCTGATCAGCCCGTCGTCGTGGCCGGTGCGCACCTGGGCGATCGCGGCCTGAGTCAGCGCCCCGACGTTGAAGATCTCGTGGTTGACGGGCAGGTTACGGAAGCGGTCGGTCTCGGTGCCGGTGACCTGTTCGAAGGTGTTGAGGTAGCCATCACTGTCCTGGGCGTCGCGGATCAGGCCGGTGGTCTCGCGCTGCCAGGTAGCCAGCTGCGGGTCCTCGGCTCGGGCCTGCTCCCAGGCCAGCGCCTCCAGCCACTTGTAGACCTCGCCGTCCTGGTAGACCGGGCCGTGGTATGTCGCCGTGCTGCCCGGCGGCGGCGGCCTTGAAGTTCTCGAAGCTGCCCGCCGCCTCCAGCTTTGTGTGGCCCATCGGGATCGTGACTTCCCGATTGACCCGCTGCCGCTCGGCCCACAGGCCGCCGGTGATCGGCGCGTCGCCGAACGGCAGCGGCCGCAGCACGGTCCGCGCTTCCGCGGTCGGATCGACTGGTCCTGGCCTTCGCTGCGCCATCGGCCCTCCGGAGGCGATGTCGGTCAGGCCTGGGGGATCCAGACCCGCATGGCTCCTAGTTCCCGGTTGGCCCAGGTGAAGTACGGGACGGCCCGGAGTGTGACCGGCTCGCCGCCCGCGGACGCCCGGCCTGGTGCTTCCACCACCGTGATTCCGCCCAGCAGGTCAGGCTCGGCTACCGCCCTCAGCGGGCCGTCCTCGATCCGGACCTGATCGACCAGTGCTCCGTCCGGCTGGTCGGCCTGCTCGAGGCAGTAGACCAGCGGGCCGCGCTCGATGGCCAGGCAGCCACGGACCGCGTCGATCCGCTCGTCGGGCCGGGTCAGCCGGGGCGCCATGGGCAGGGTCAGGGTCACCACATCGCCGGGGGACCACTGGCGGTGGATCTTCGCGTATGCGCCCGGCTCGGCCCCCTCCTCCGTCGGCTGGCCGTTGACCGTTAGTTCAGCGCCCGCCGCCCAGGCCGGGATGCGCAGAGCCAGCGTCCAGGGCGCCTCACTGGCGGCCCGGAACTCCAGCTCTACTCTCCCGTCCCACGGGTAGGCGGTGGCCACGTCCAGCTCCACCGGCTCACCGCCCACCGTCGTGCGCACCCGCATCGGGGCGTACTGGTGGACCTGCAGGCCCTCGCCCGAGCTGGTGGTGAAGTAGTGCTCCAGCGAGGACAGGGTGCGGGCCACGTTGGTCGGGCAGCAGGAGGTGGGGAACCACGGCTGCCGCCCGTTGGCCACCACCTTCGGTTCCTCGGCGGCCGGGGCGTCGGACCGCAGCTGGAGGGCGTTGACGTAGAAGAACCGGTCGCCGGACAGCGAGACGCCGGGCAGGATCGCGTTGTACAGGGTCCGCTCGATCAGGTCGGCGTAGGTGGCCTCGCCGGTGGCCAGCAGCAGCCGCCAGGCCCACTGCACGCTGCCGATCGCGGCGCAGGTCTCGGCGTAGGCCCGGCTGGTGGGCAGCTCGAACGGGTCGCCGAACGACTCGCCCTCCCAGTGGGCGCCGACGCCGCCGGTCAGGTACATCTTGGTCTCGGTCATGGCCTGCCACTGGCCCCGCAGCGCAGCCAGCAGCTCGCGCGTCGCCGGTCTCGATGGCCAGGTCGGTCGCGCCGGACGCGAGGTAGACGGCCCGGACCGCGTGGCCCTCCGGGACCGTGGTGTCGAGCACCGGGATCCGGTCGGAGTAGAAGGTGCTGCCGCGGAACCGGTCCAGGCCGGCCGGGCCGAGCAGGCCGTGGCCGCGGGCCGCGGTGAAGTAGCGGGCCAGGGCCAGGTCGTCCGGGTTGCCGATGAGCCGGTACAGCTCGGTCAGGGCCATCTCGATCTGCGGGTGCCCGCACACACCCTCCCGCAGGCCCGGCCCGAACGTCTGGCCCAGCTGAGCGACGGCGCGCTGGGCGATGGTGATCAGCCCGTCATCGTGGCCCGTCCGGACCTGGGCCACCGCGGCCTGGGTCAGCGTCCCGACGTTGTAGATCTCGTGGTTGACGGCCAGGTCCCGGAAGCGTTCATCCTCGTTCCCGGTGACCTGTTCGAAGGTGTTGAGGTAACCGTCGGGTTCCTGCGCGTCCCGGATCAGGCCGGTGGCCTCGCGCTGCCAGGCGGCGAACTGAGGGTCCTCGCTCGCGGGCCTGCTCCCAGGCCAGGGCCTCCAGCCACTTGTAGACCTCGCCGTCCTGGAAGACCCGGCCGTGGTAGGTCCCGTGCTGCCCGGCCGCGGCGGCCTTGAAGTTCTCGAAGCTGCCCGCCGCCTCCAGCTGCTGGGCGCCGACCGGGATCGTGGTCTCCCGGTTGACCCGCTGCCGCTCGGCCCACAGCCCATTGGTGATCGGCGCGTCGCCCAGCGGCAGTGGCCGCAAGACGGTCCGCGCGCTCTCCGTCGGATCGACTGGTCCTGGCCTTTGCTCCCGCATGGGACCTCCGCATCGCTGCCGGGCACGCCAAAGGAAACCCTATTCCTTGGCCGAGCGGAGGTCGCTACCCGTTCCCGGTCAGATGCCGTCGCTGACCGGCCGGACCAGGCGGAACCGCTCGGTCACCACGAGGGTGTCGTCGCCGATCACGGGCGTAGCGCCGAGGAATTGGGCCACGCCCTCGCTGCAGAAGAAGTCTTCGTGCGCCGTGCGCCATTGGGCGGCATCGGCGTAGCCGCGGCCCTCGGCGCGCGCATAGTCATCATCGACCGTGCTGATCGGAACCACGCTCACCTCGGTGAGCTCGATGACGGCGGCCGGCCGTCCGGCCGAGTCGAGCACCGAGAAGCGCTGGCCCGGCTGCGGGACGGGTTCGCCCTCATGCTCGTAGATCTGCAGCAACCCGGTCAGGGCGGTCTTCTCCCCGGCAAGAATGGCAGCCACCCCGCTATCTCGCTCTGGCCCGGGGAAAGCCAGCTCGATTACAGGCAGGTCGTCAGAGGTCATGGCGCTCAGCGAGCTGCTTGAGGTTGAGCAGCTGCCGCCGGGCCATGACCAGGTCGCCGACCGACAAGGCGGGGGCGGCCCAGCGGGGGCCGGGCATGGTGATCTTGAGCAGCAGCCGCGTGGTGCCGTCATCCTGGGGCACGAGGACGTAGGACATGTAGGCCCCCATGATGGTCGCCGTGAGCTGCCGGCCGGGATCGACGGAAACGATCCGGCCCACGGCGCGCCCGCCAGTGGTGGTGAACCTTTCCCCGGTCCGGGGCTCCGGGAGGCCCGCCAGATTCCGGGGCGAGCGGCGGCCGCGGTTGTCGATCCAGTCATAGGAATACGGCGCGAGCCTGACCTGCGCGACCCACGGCCACACGGCCTCAGCGGGCACCTGGACGTGCACACCCCGCCACGCCTGGAGAACCGGTGCGGCGATGAAGTCATCGCACGGGTAGGGGCGCAGGGTCTCGCTCTCGCTCACGCCCCACCGGTCACCGATCATGCCCCCATCATCCGTCACCGTCCGGACGCCGCGGCATCTCGCCGACGTCCACGGCAGTCAGCGATCAGCGATGGCGATGAGGCGCTAGCGGAGGGAGCCGCCGTCCTCGATGTCGAGCAGCGCGACGTCGGTCCGGGTGGGCAGCCCCTCCCAGTCGCCGGAGGTGGCGACGGCGAAGGCGGCCACGCGGGCGCCGGTGGCGAGCCGTTCCGAGACCGGGCGGCCGAGACGGCGCGAGGTCAGGTAGCCCGCGGCGAAGGCGTCACCGGCACCGACCGTGTCGACGGCCGTGACCGGTACTGCATTTTGCTTAAATTTCTCCTCCCCGGCCCAGCAGGTCGCGCCGGCCGCGCCGCGGGTGACGACCACCTCGGCCACGCCCTCCGCCTGGAGCGACGCCGCGGTCTCGTCTTCGGAGGCGCCCGGGGCGCCGATCAGGGCCAGCTCGGACTCCGAGGCCAGCACCACGGTGGCCTGAGCGGCCAGCGGCCAGAGCACCCGGGCGGCTTCCTCCGCGTCGGGCCACAGCGCGTTCCGGTGGTTGACCAGGAACGCCACCGGCACACTGGCGTCCCGGGCCAGGCCGATCAGCCGTTCGGTGGCCCGCCGCGCCTCCGGGCTGAGGGCGGGGGTGATCCCGCTGACCACCAGCAGGTCCACGTCCGGGGCCCAGGCGGCGTCGGCGTCGGCGGTGCTGAACCTCGACCCGGCCGAGCCACGCCGGTGGTAGATGGCGCGGCTGCGGCCACCTGGACCCGGTTCGAGCAGGAACAACCCGGTCGGGGCGTCCGGGTCGGGGTGACATGCGGACACGTCCACCGCTTCGGCCCGCAGCGTGCGGAGCACGAGCGTGCCCAGTTCGTCGGCCCCGACCCGCCCGGCGAAACGGACCGGTACGCCCAGCCGGGCCAGGCCGATGGCCACGTTGCCTTCGGACCCGGCCACGGACAGGTTGACCTGGCCGCCGAGGCGCAGCGGCTGCCGCGCCCGCAGCACGGCCATGACCTCCCCGGCCAGCAGCACGGTCATCGCGCGCTCACCGGGAGAAGTCCAGCAGCACTTTGCTCGACCGGGCCGGGTCCGCGGCCACCGCGAACGCCTCGGCCGCCTGGTCGGCCGGGAACACGTCGCTGACGATCGGGTCGACCACCGCGCGCGGGTCGGCCAGGAAGGCCACGGAATGTTCGAGCTCAATCAGCCGCAGCGATCCGGTCAGCGTCAGCTCGCGCGCGATGCACAGGCTGGCGGGCACGGCGATGTCCCCGGCCGGGACCTGGCCCACGGCCACCACGGTGCCGCCGGGGCGGGCGGCCCGGATCGCGCTGCCCAGCCCGGCCACCGTGCCGGACGATTCGACCACGATGTCGGGAGGGGTGGGGCGGCCGGGGCCAGTGGGGCTGGGCTGGGCGGCGGCCGCGGCCCCGTCGGGCAGGTCGCGGGCGTGGATGGCTTGGACGCCCAGCTCGCGGGCCACGGCCAGCGGGCGGTCCTGCACGTCGGCCACGGTGACGGAGGCGGCGTCCCGGTAGCGGGCCACCGCCGCGACCAGCAAGCCGATCGGGCCGCCGCCGACCACGAGCACGTGGGCGCCGGCGATGGGGGCGCCGACCGCCTCCGCGCGGTCCAGGGCGTGCCAGGCGATGCCGGCCGGTTCGGCCAGGCTGGCCCGGCGCAGGTCCAGGGTGTCCGGGAGCGGGATGAGCCGGGCGGCGGGCACGGCAATCCGGTCGGCGAAGCCGCCGTCGGTGTGCGGCACCTGGGCGGCGCTGCCCAGGTAGCGGGTCTCGGGGCACAGGTTAGGGGTGCCACCGGCGCACCAGCGGCAGTGCCCGCAGCTGCGGGCCGGGTGGATCGCCACCGCCTGCCCGGCAGCCGGCCCGGAACCGTCCGCGGCGGGCACCGCGACCCGCCCGACCACCTCGTGCCCGAGGACCATCGGCGCCTGGAGCACGGAGGTGCCGACCGCGCCGTCGCGCCAGTAGTGCAGGTCGGAGCCGCACACCCCGCCGTAGGCCACGTCGACCAGGGCCTCATCCGGGCCGGCCGCCGGCGGCGGGTCGTGGTCCAGACGCAGGTCGTCGCGGCCGTGCACGCGCAGCGCACGGATGTCAGCCTGACCAGGCACGCGGTCTCCTCCTCGATGGACTCCGCTCACAGAATCCCGCTCACAGCACAGAATCCCCGCTCACAGCACCGCGGTGATGCCGCCGTCGACGTAGATGACCTGGCCGTTGACGAAGTCGGAGGCAGAAGAGGCCAGCCAGACCGCGGGCCCGGCCAGGTCGGCCGGGACACCCCAGCGCCGGGCCGGGGTGCGGCCGAGGACCCAGGCGCTGAACTCCTCGTCCGCGACCAGGGTGGCGTTCAGGTCGGTGCCGATGTAGCCGGGGGCCAGGCCGTTGGCCTGGATGCCGCCCGCGGCCCACTCCGCGCACATGGTGCGGGTCAGCGAGCCGAGCCCGGCCTTGGCCGCGGCGTAGGCCGAGGTGCTGGCCCGGACCAGCTGGGTCTGCAGCGAGCAGACGTTGATGATCTTGCCGTGGCCGCGGTCCAGCATGCCGTGGGCCAGCTGCTGGGCCAGCACGAAACAGCTGGTCAGGTTGACCGAGAGGACCTGGTTCCAGGCGTCCAGCGGGAACTCGGTCAGCGGCGAGCGGAACTGGATCCCGGCGTTGTTGACCAGCACGTCGATCCCGCCCAGCTCGCCCTCGAGGCGGCGGCCCTGTTCGGCGACCGCGGCGTGGTCGGCCACGTCGAACGCGCAGCTCCGCACGTCGGCGCCCGGCACTTCGGCCGCCAGTTGCTCGCGGGCCTGGTCGGCCCGGGCCGGGTCCCGGCCGTGCAGCACCACGGTCGCGCCCGCGCGGGCCAGCCCGGCCGCGATGGCCGCGCCGATCCCCCGGGTGGACCCGGTGACCAGGGCGCGCCGCCCGGTCAGGTCGAAGGCTGAATCAGCCACGTTCCTCCTCAGCTACGTCGGCGGAAGCTGCACCGGCGGGGTCATCGGTCACCGCGACGGGCCGTCCCCCATCGTTCAGGGAGCGGCCCGCGGCCAGCACCACAGCCAGGTCGGCCAGGCCGTCGTCCAGGGTGACCCGCGGCGTCCCGCCCGACCGGATGGCCGCCACCCAGTCCTCGACGATCGACCGATGGCTGTCGTAGTAATTCTCCGCGGACGAGATGGGCCGGCCGTCCGGGCTCTGCTCGTCCCAGAGGGTCGCGCCACCCCCGTCGGTGTCGTAGTCGACCCGGATCTCGATCCGGCCGCGGGACCCGATGACCGATCCTTCGGCTTCGGCGGTCAGGGGGAAGGCGGTCCACGAGTACAGCGACTGCGCGGCCAGGCCGGATGCGAACCGGACAGTCAGCAGAAACGTGTCCACCCGGCCGGCCGGTACTCCGGGAGCTGGTGCGCTGGCCTCGGCGGTGACCTGGGTGATCGGGCCGCCCAGGAAGCGCAGCAGGCTGGTGTGGTGGGTGCCCTGGTCCAGCAGCAGCCCGGCCGACTGGCCGCCGCCCCGGCGCCAGCCGTCCCGCAGCCACACCCCATCCAGCGTGAACGCCCGGGTCGAGCGCAACGTGAGCACGTCCCCGATCCCGCCGGACCTCATCGCCTCCCGGGCGGCCCGGACGGCCCGGATGTGCGGGTAGTTCTCGGCCACGGCGGCCACCAGTCCGGCCGTGGCCGCGGCGCGGCGGATCCGCTCGGCGTCGGCCAGCGTGGTGGCCAACGGCTTCTCGACCAGCACGTGCCAGCCGCGGGCCAGCGCGTCGCAGGCCGAGTCCGCGTGCGTGGCGTGCGGGGTCCGGATGTCGGCGCCGTCGACGGCCAGCCCATCGTCCACCGCCGCCTGCGTGGACGGGTAAGCCGGGACCCCCAGCGCCTCGGCCACCACGTCCCGGCGTTCGGCCTGCGGGTCGATCGCAGCGACCAGCTGGAAGTCGCCCGGCGCGGCCTGGGCGTAGACATGCCGGGCCACCAGTTCACCGATCGCCCCGCACCCCACCAGCGCGATGCGCACCGGCGGCTGCCCGTTGTTGATCATCGCGGTCACGCTCCCACGCGACGCACGCTTCCGTCCAGACCCGGAGCGGTCCCGGCCGGGTCGCCTGCCGGGGCGGTGGCCAGCGCGGCGGCCACGCCGGCCAGGGCGGCGGCCTGCCAGGCGATCGAGGTGATGGAGCGGGCCAGCTGCTCGGCGTGGCTGGGGTCGACCGCGGCCAGGGCTCCGGCCACCGCGGCCAGGGCCGAGGCCTTACGGTCCGTTCCGGGGATGGACTGGGCGCTGCGTTCGGCGTCGGCGATCAGCCGGCTGGCCCGCGGGGCATCCAGCCGGGCCAGCACCCGGCCTACGGACGCGAGGGCTGGGGCCCGCGCGCTGGCGCCGGGCACCGGGCGGGCGAGCCGCTCGGCGTCGGCGATCAGGCGCCCGGCCCGGTCAGGGTCGGTGCCGATGACCGCCTCGGCCAGCGAGGCCAGCGCGGACGCCTTCTGATCCGGGGCGGAGATGGAGTGGGCCACCTCTTCGCCGTGGTCGGGGTCGATCACGGCCAGCGCCGCGCTGACGGCCGCCAGCGCGGACGCCTGCTGATCCGGGCGGCCAACCGACCGGGCGTCGCGTTCGGCGTCGGCGATCAGGCGGCCGGCCTGCTTGGTGTCGCCGGCGGCCACGGTTGCGGCCACCCCGGCCAGCGCGGACGCCTTCCAGGACTCGCCGGGCAGGGACTGGGCCACGGACTCCGCGTTCTGGGCGTTGCTGATGGCCAGCGGGCCGGTCACCCCGGACAGGGCCAGGGCCCGTGGTTCGGCGTCGCGGATCGACTGGGCCACCCGGTGCGCGTCGGCCACCAGCCGGGCCGCCCGGTCCGGATCACCGGGCCGCACCGCTGTGGCCACGGATATCAGGGCCTGGGCCTTGGGCGGGCTCTCGGGGACCGACTGCGCGGCCCGCAGGGCCTCGGTGACCAGGTGGTCGACTTGCGCGCGGTCCGGGACCACCGGACCGCCGCCGAGGGGCGGGGCGGCCGACGGTTCGGGCGCGGCGCGTGGTGCCGGTGTGGCAGGAAGTGCAGATGTGGCGAGTGTTTCGGGCGTGACGGCGGCCTGGACGCCGAGGGTCGCGACGGCCGCAGTGCGGCGCGGGCGGGCGGGTAGCGCGGCGTTGGCGGTGAAGGCGAACTCGCGGGCCGCGCCGGAGCCCTGCTCGCTGGGGGCGGGCAGGTCCTGGGCCAGCAAGCGCTCGCGCAGTGCGGGGTAGAGGTCGCCGAAGGTGAGCCAGGGCGCGCGGCCGGGCAGACCGGCCGCGACCAGGTCGCGCAGCTCGGCGGTGAACGAGGTGCACGCGGCGTCCTGGCCGTCCTGCTGCGGGACGGCGGCAGGCTCGTCCCGGCCGGTGGCCGCGAGCGTGTAGCCGCCCTCGATCGGCGCGAGCGATTCGGGTCCGGCTGCGGTGGCCTGGCCGCCGAAGCAGCAGTCCAGGATGGACAGCCGGGTGTGCGCCGGGCTGCCGCGCAGCGTGTCGGCCAGGGCGCGCCAGGGCAGGCCGCTGGTCTCGGGCCGGTCCGGATGGGTGGCGGTCACGCTCAGGCACAGCTCGCCCCCGGCCGACAGCACGCCGTGCCCGACGTAGTAGAGCAGCAGAACGCCGGTGGTGGCCGCGGCCACCTCGGCGATCTCGGCGCTTCAGTTCTTCGGCCGACAGCGGGTTGGCGATGACCCGGAGCTGGCCGCGGGGCCAGCCGCACAACTCGGGGTCCGCGAGCATCGACCGCATGGCCTGCAGGCTGTTGCGGGCGGCGCGGATCGGCGGCAGTTCCGCATACTCATAGGCCGACACACCGACGAGGATGGCCGACGAGCCCGGCGGGACGATAGCGTCAGCCATCCCCGCTCGCCCCCGGCCGGGAGTTCCCGGGCCGGGCCCGGCCATGGATGTACGCGCTCATCGGTCCCCCTTCCCACCGGATACCGCGCGCCCAGGTTGGGAGCGGATGTCCGGATGGGCTTCTATCAGCTAAAACGCTGACATGATACGAGCCGCTGGGGCGGGAGACCGGTTCCGCCACGGCCTTCGGCCGAATCAGGTGAGACCCGGTCAGCTGCCGGTGGGTGCGCCCAGGTGGGTGGTGTGCCCGCCGGCGCGTGGGTTGATCAGCGCCGTGGCCAGCAGGCAGTGGGTGAACCTGGGATGGTGTAGGTACCGCTGACCGTCCCGCCGCTCAGGGCGTTGAACCCGCCTGCAGCTCAGCGTGAGGTGGCCGGGTGACGGTCTGCAGAGTCCCACCGAGCGGACGCCACCTTCAGCGTCAGCCAGGGCTCCCTGGTGCCGGTGGCCGGCCCGCCCCCCCCCCCCCCCCCCCCCTCGCGGGGTGCCCGTCGCGCGTCTCCCCCGCCCGCCCCCGCTCGCGCGTGCCCGCCCTCCCTCCCCGCCCCCCCCCCCGCACCCCGCTGCCCGCGCCGCTGTTCTCTCACTCCCCCCCCCCCCCCTCTCCGCTCCCCCCCCCTCCACCCCCCCCCCCCTGCCGCGGGCGGCTCGCCCCCATTGGTTAACGTCGGGACGTGGACGCGATCACCGAATGGACCAATGCCCAGGGCCGGGTTGTCGACCTGGTTCAGTCACTAGATGCAGAAGAAGCAGGGCGCAGCGTGCCTGCATGCCCGGACTGGACCGTGACCCAGTTGCTGGCCCACATGGTCGGCCTCAACGCCGACGTGCTGGCGGGCGACGAACCCGACGACCACAACAGCACCTGGACGCAGCGCCAGGTCGACCGCCGGGCGGGCCGCGAGCCCGCGGACCTGGTGGCCGAGTGGCTGGCCCTGACCCAGCCCATGCAGGACTGGATGCGCGAGCACGGCAGCCGGCCGCTCAACGACGCGGTCATCCACGAGCAGGACATGCGCGGCGCCGTAGACCGGCCCGGCGGCCGGGACAGCGACGGCCTGGTCGCGGTGCGCGAGCTGATGGCGGAGCGGTTCGCGACCCGGGTCCGGGCGGCGCACCTGGCCCCGGTCGAGCTGCGCACCCCCGCCTGGATCTTCAGCACCGGCGACGGCGACCCGGGCCTGGAGCTGTTCGCGCCCGAGTTCGACCTGGCCCGGGCGCTGATGACCCGCCGGACCGCGGACCAGCTCCGGCAGTGGAGCACGGCCGGCACGATCGACCCGTACCTGCCGGTGTTCGCCAGCCTGGGCCCGCTCCCGGACCGCCCCCTGCCCGAGTGACCGCGGCCCGGGTGACCGTGAGCCGACGTGAGCGTGACCAGCGCGATATTGCTTAATGACGACGGAATGTAGGACGATCCAGAAATGGTTACGGTCACCACAGGCAGCGGCAGCGGCGCCATTGCGGGCCCTGCCGTGACGGAAAGACGAGGTGGCCGATGCGCCTGCTGCTGATCGGAGCGCCCGGAGCCGGCAAAGGAACGCAGGCCGACCTGCTGTCCAAGCGGTTCAACCTCGCTCACATATCGAGTGGTGACCTGCTGCGTCAGCACGTGAAGGACCAGACCACGCTGGGGCAGCGGATCAAGGAATACGTCGACGCCGGCGACCTGGTGCCGGACGCGCTGGTCATGGACATGCTGCGCAAGCCCGTGGTCACCGCGTCCGAGGCCGGCGGCTACGTGCTGGACGGCTTCCCGCGCACGGTCGACCAGGCCAAGGCCGCGTTCGAGACCGCGCGCGAGCTCGGCGTCGAGGTCCAGGCCGCGGTGCACCTGGACGTGCCGGACGAGGAACTGATCCGGCGGCTGCTGGCCCGCAGCCGCGGCTCGGACGACACCGAGGACGTCATCGCGCACCGGCTGCAGGTCTACCGCGAGATGACCATCCCGCTGCTGGACTACTACGCCAACCGGGAGTGGATGTTCGCCGTCGACGGCACCCGGTCCCCGGAAGAAGTCCACCAGGACATCGTGGGCCGCCTGGAGAAGATGGCCGCCTTCGCGCCCTCGGCCGACCAGGACGTGGCCACGGCTTAAGAGCTGGCCGCAGCGGGCAGGCGCCCGAGCTGGTGCTCCCAGCCGGCGCGGTGGCCGCCGATGTGGGCGGACGGCAGGCCCCGGTGCGTAAGCACGACCATCGTGTCGCTGCCGTCCGGGGTCAGCACGACCTCTACGGTCGAACCGCCGGGCGGCAGCGTGTCGCTGCCAGGGATGCCCCAGCTGAACACGACGCGGTACGGCGGGTCGACGGTGATGTAGGCACCGCGGGCGAGGGCGTCGCCCATGTCGAGCGAGAACACGCCGCCGGGCTGCGGGTCGAGCTCGGCCCGGTCGCCGATCCACGTGACGATGAGGGCGGGGTCGGTGAAGTACGGGAACACGACCTCGGGCGAGGCCTTGATGTGCTCGGTTGCGACGATGACGTCGTTGCGGATCTCGGCGGTCACGACTAGCTCATCGGTGGTCGAGGATGGGCCGTCTCGACGGCCTTCTTGAGGCGGCTGAGGGCGTCGGGCCAGAACTCGGAGAGCAGCTCGCGCACCGGCTCAAGCGACTCGTGGTGCAGCGCGTAGAGACGGCGGGTTCCCTCGCGGCGCTCGACAAGGAGGCCGGCCTGCTTGAGCACGCCGATGTGCTGGCTGACCGCCTGCTGGGTGAGGGTGAAGTTCGCCGCGATCCGGCCCGCGGGCAGCTCGGTGTGCTGGACCAGGCGCAGGATCTGCCGGCGGTGCGGGTCGGCGAGCGCCCGCAGCACCGCATCGGGTGCCGCGGGCGTCGACGGCTCCGGCTCGTCCAGGGATCCAGCAGGCACGCCCTTCATGGTGTCTCAGGCCCCAAACGGGGTGCCGGTGCCGGTTTCGGCGAAGGTCTCGATGCTCGCCATGAAGTGCGTCCAGGCGGCGAAGCAGTCGTCCCAGCACTCGAGCTGCGGGGTCAGGCCGGCGTGCCGGAAGCGGAGCTCAGTGCCGGTCCCGGCGGGGACGATGTCGAACTCCATGGTCGTCCCGAGCCACTCCTGAGTGTGTCCGGTGGGTGTGGTCCCGTCGGACGCAACCGCCTCCCAGACCACGCGGGTGGGCCCGGCCTCGAGGACGCGCACCGTATTGACGCCGTACTCGCCGAAGCTCGTGGCGAGCGTGCCGCCGACCGCTCCGTCACCCTCGGTCGGGCCCCACCAGTGGCTGACGCCGGCGGCGGAGGTGAAAAGCGCCAACACGGTGGCGGGGCTGGCGGGGAGGTTCAGGACCGCGGTGAAGTCCTCGGTCCGCGCGCTGGTGGTGCTGGTCATCCGAGCCCCTTTTCATGTACAAGCACTTACTTGTACAAGTTGATGGCTGTAAATTAGCCCAGGTGCTGCCGCTTGTCAAGCCGCCTAAGCTCGCTCCAACGGCTCCACGGCTCGAACGTCACGCTGAACGTGGCGGGCCCCGCCTTCAGACGATGGGCCGGCAGCACCCCGGGTCCGCACGAACCGGTGCCGAGCCCGTTGTGGGCGTGATCGATATTTATAAAAAGGTTGTCCCGTGGCGTGAGCTCGATGGGATGCCGCGCCGCATCCAGATCCGCGGCCGTCCAGCGGTGCACGCTGATGCCGGCCACCGGGTCCGCGGTGACGCGCAACCCGGCCCCGGCACCGTCGGTGACCTGAGCCCAGCGCACGTCGGCCCGGTTCCCGTTCTCCTGCGGGTACACGTACGGCGTCTGCAGCTCGGCCACGGTGGCCGGGAACCGGCCCACCCGGGCGGCGCGGCGCGAGTCGCGGTACGCCTCGCCCGGACCGAGGCCGAACCATTCCACCTGGTCCAGTTCGGCCGGCAACGCCATCCGCAACCCGAGCCGGGGCAGCGGCACCGGCCAGGTCCCGTCGGGCCCATCGAGTTCGACGTGGACGGTCAGCCGCAGCACCGGCCCGGTGGCGGCCCAGCGGTAGGTGGCCCGCAGGCCGAGGCGGCTGGCCGCCGGCGCTACCCGGGTCCGCACCACCAGCTCATCCGGGCCGGCGGTGACCTCTGCCACCCGGTGTTCCATCCGGTGCAGGCCCAGCTCGCGCCAGGCCAGCTCGTTCTGCTCGCCGGAGAACCAGCGGTCATTGTCGATCGGCGCCCGCCACACGTCGAGGCGGGGCCCGTCGACGGCCAGCGAGCCCAGGCTGGTCAGCGTTCCGTCGTCCGGGTCGAAGACCCCCGGGCCGACCCGGATCGCCCCGGCCGTGACCGTCACCGGGCTGGGGGCGGATGTGACCGGGGCCGGCGGCGGTGCCTCGCCCAGCCTGAACTGGCCCCAGCCGACTTCGTGGCCCGCAGCGGCCCATGGACGCCAGTCGGCCAGCGCCGCCCGCACGGTCAGCCAGACCTCCCCGCCGTCTTCGCCAACGCGCGGGACGGCGGGAAGCGGCACGGTCACCGAGTCGCCGGGCTCGGCGTCGGGCACGTCCAGCGAACCGGCCGCGACCGGCTCGCCATCCACCTCCGCCGACCAGGTGAAGTTCAGGTGGGACAGGCCCAGGAAGTCGTAGCGGTTGGAGATCCGCAGCCGGTCGCCGTCGCGGCTGATCCGCACCGGCTCGATGACCTTCTGGTACTCCAGCAGGCCCGGCGACGGCGTCCGATCCGGGAACAGCAGCCCGTCGGCGACGAAGTTCCCGTCGTGCAGCGGCTCGCCGAAGTCGCCGCCGTAGCCGTAGAACTCGCCCCGCCCGTCCCGGGTCCGCAGGCCATGGTCGACCCATTCCCAGATGAACCCGCCCTGGCAGCGCGGGTACCGGTCGAACAGCTCCTGGTACTCGGTCAGGCCGCCCGGGCCGTTGCCCATGGCGTGGCCGTACTCGCACAGCAGGAACGGCATGTTCCGACGGCGCGCGTCCAGCTCCGGGTCGTCGAGCGGTTCCTCCCGGCCCTGGCCGATCAGCTCGACCTCCGCATGCGGGGTGTACATCCGGCTGTACACGTCGACGTCGCGGGCGGTGAAGTCGCGCTCGTAGTGCAACGGCCGGGACGGGTCGCGGCGGCGGGCCCAGCTGGCCATGGCGGTCAGGTTCTGGCCGCTGCCGCTCTCGTTGCCGAGCGACCACAGCACGATGCTGGGGTGGTTCTTGTCCCGCTCGACCATCCGCTGCATCCGGCTGACCAGGGCCTGCTGCCAGTCCGGCTGGCCGGCCGGATTGTCCGCCACCGGATCCCGGCTATGGCCAAGGAAGCCGTGCGTCTCCAGGTCGCACTCGTCGATGACGTAGAGCCCGTACTCATCGCACAGCTCCAGGAACCGCGGATCGGGCGGGTAGTGGCTGGTCCGGACGCTGTTGATGTTGTGCTGCTTCATCAGCAGCACGTCCCGGCGCATGGTCGTCTCGGTGATGGCCCGGCCGCGGTCGGGATCGAACTCGTGCCGGTTCACTCCCGCGGAACAGCACCCGCCGCCCGTTCACGGTCAGGATCCCGTCGCGGATGGCCACGGTGCGGAAGCCGATCCGCAGCGGCACGGTCTCCGCGGCGGTGACGAGCGCGCCGTCATAGCGCCGGGGCGATTCGGCCGACCAGGGCTCGACCTCGGGCACGGTCACGGTTTCCCCGGCCGCCGCGTCGATGCCCAGCTCCGGCACGATGACCCGGGCCGCGCCAGCAGGACCACCCGGCGCGTCCAGGTCGACGCGCAGCGTGCCGCGGCCAGTGCGGTGGTCGTAGTCCGCGTGCACGAAGTAGTCGCGGACGCCGCCCTCGGGCCGGGCCAGCAGCATCACCCGGCGGAAGATGCCGGACAGCCACCACATGTCCTGGTCCTCCAGGTAACTGCCGGACGACCACTGGTGCACCCGGACCGCGAGCAGGTTCTCCTCCCCCGCCGGGCGGACCAGACTGGTCACGTCGAACTCGGCGGGCAGCCGGCTGCCGGAGATGACCCCCAGCTCGGTCCCGTTCAGCCAGACCCGGGCACACGAGTCCACCCCGTCGAACCGGAGGACGACCCGGCCCGCGGGCCAGCCGGGCGGCACGCTGAACGGGACCCGGTAGTCCCCGGTCGGGTTGTCCGTCGGCACCCGGGGCGGATCCACCGGGAACGGGTACCGGATGTTGGTGTAGGCCGGGGCACCGTAGCCGTGCAGCTGCCAGTGCGACGGGACCGGCAGCGTGGCCCAGTCCCCGTCGCCCGCCGACGGCTGGGCGAAGTCAGCCGGCCCATCGGCCCGCGGCGACCAGCGGAACTTCCAGTCCCCGGACAGGTCCAGCCCCGGCGCGCTGGACCGGAACCAGGCTCGGGGCGGCTCCGCGCCGGCCCACGGGTGGAACTGCTCCCAGTACGGCGCCTCGGTCACGGCATCTCCCTACGCTGGGTCCGGCTGCCCTCCTTACCCTAGGGACCCTAGGGATGCGGCCCCGCGCCTCCCGGGAAAGGACCACTGTCAGTGCTGTTCGACGAGCTGGAGCAGACCAGGGTGCTGGCCATCCTGCACGGCGCCACCCCGGCCGAGACCGTCCGCTGGTGCGAGCGGGCCTGGTCCCTCGGCGTCACCCTGGTCGAGGTCCCCATCCGCGCCGACGGTGACCTGGACCTGCTCGCCGCCGCGGCGGAAGCGGGCCGCCGCACCGGTCACCCGGTCGGCGCGGGCACGATCACCTCGCCCGAGCTGGCCCGCCAGGTCGCCGACCTGGGTGCCGCGTTCACCGTCGCCCCCGGCCTGGACGAAGAGGTCGCCGCGGCCAGCGCTGAACTGGGGCTGGCCCACTTGCCCGGCGTCGCCACCGCGACCGAGATCCAGCGCGCACTGCGGCTGGGCCTGCCCTGGCAGAAGGCGTTTCCCGCATCGTCACTCGGGCCGGGCTGGTTCACCGCCCAGCGAGAGCCGTTCCGCCAGGTCAAGTTCGTCGCCACCGGCGGCGTCAGCACCGCGAACGCCGCCTCGTTCCTCAAGGCCGGCGCGGCTGCGGTCAGCCTGGGCAGCGCCTTCGCCCGCTCCCCCGACGAGGACATCCGTGTGCTGAGCACATTCGCGCGCTGAGCCCTTCGCCGGGCTGCTCCTTGACCCAGAGCCCTAAACAGTCTCCAGAGCCTCGGGCGCCACACCATTCTCGCCTTCACCGGAGGCGGCCCGGATCGTTGGCGCCACCGTACCGGTGATAGGCGGACCGTTGGCGCCAACGTACCGGCACGGCGGGAGCATTCTCGGCAAATAGGGCGGATACTGCTCCACCTAAGGCAGCCAATGCCCTCACTGACAACTCCAGGGACTGACCAGCGATAATGACGGGATGACCCCGGGCTCGCTGACCGCGCGCGAGGTGCTGGCGGCGCTGCTGGAGCCGGGGTCGTTCCGATCCTGGGACGTTCTCCCGGTCGACGTCGCGGCTGGGCCGGCCTATGCGGCCGAGCTGGCCGCGGCCCGGGCCCGGACCGGGGTGGACGAATCGGTCATCACCGGGGAGGGCCGGATCGGCGGCCACCCGGTGGCCGTGGCCGCGAGCGAGTTCGGCTTCCTGGGCGGGTCGATCGGGCTGGCCGCCGGGGAACGGCTGACCCGGGCGGTGGAACGGGCCACCGCCGCCCGGCTGCCGCTGATCACGCTGCCGGCCTCGGGCGGGACCCGGATGCAGGAGGGCACGCTGGCCTTCCTTCAGATGGTGAAGATCACCGGCGCGGTCATCGCGCACCGGCGGGCCCGGCTGCCGTACCTGGTCTACCTGCGGCACCCCAGTACCGGCGGGGTGTTCGCGTCCTGGGCCTCGGTCGGGCACCTGACGCTGGCCCAGCCCGGCGCGCTGATTGGTTTCCTCGGCCCGCGCGTGTACGAGGCTTTGGCGGGCCGCGCGTTCCCCGAGGGGATTCAGACCGCGGAGAACCTGGCCGCGCACGGGCTGGTCGACGCGGTCATCGCCCCGGACCGGCTCGGTGGCCTGGTGGCGCGGGTGCTGGACGCGCTGACGCCGGCTTCCGAGGCGGAGGTGTCTGGTGGGCCGGGAGTGGCTGCTGGGGTGGAGGCTACTGGGGTGGAGGGTGCTGGGCCCAGCGTGGCTGGCGGGGCGGAAGTGGCTGGCGGGGCTGGGGTGGGCGAGGCGGAGGGCGGGGGCGCGTGGGCTTCGGTGCTGCGCACCCGGCAACCGGACTACCCGGACGCTCGCGCGCTGATCGCGGCGGCCGCCACCGACGTGGTGACCCTGCGCGAAGGCAGCGTGATCCTGGCCCTGGCCCGGATCGGGGGCCTCCCGGTCGTGCTGGCGGCCCAGGACCGGCACGCCCCGCCACCCGGCCCGGGCGCGCTCCGGGTGGCCCGGCGCGGGGTCCGCCTGGCCGCGGATCTGGGGCTGCCGCTGGTCACGGTGATCGACACGACCGGCGGTGAGCTGTCCCCGCAGGCCGAGCAGGACGGCCTGGCCGCGCAGATCGCGCACACCCTGTCCGACCTGCTGACCACGCCGTCCCCCACGGTGTCGGTGCTGCTGGGTCAGGGCACCGGCGGCGCGGCGCTGGCCCTGCTGCCGGCCGACCGCACGGTGGCCGCCGCCGACGGCTGGCTGGCCCCGCTGGCGCCCGAGGGGGCCAGCGCGATCATGTACCGCGACACCGATCACGCCGCCGAACTGGCCGAACAGCAGGGCATCCGGGCCGCCGACCTGGCCGCAGCGGGCGTCGTCGACGAGGTGATCACCGGGACCGGACAGCCACCTCAGGACCCGGCCCAGGAGCTGGCCCGGGGTCTGGGCCAGGCCGTACAACGGGCTCTGGCCGAGCTCGCCCGGCAGAACCCCGAGCGCCGGCTGGCCGCCCGCACCAGCCGCTACCGCCACCTGGGGCAATGACCGCGGGCGGCGCGGCCGCACCGCCGGGCGATTAGTTTCCGTCCCGGGTTCCGTCCTTACCTGTGAACGACCGGATGGGACACGGGAGGAATCATGAACGAGCGTTCTCGCTGGATCGCGCTGGTGGTGCTGTGCTTCGGCATGCTGATGATCGTCCTGGACATGACGGTCGTGAACGTGGCCCTGCCGTCCATCCAGGGGGATCTGGGCTTCAGCCAGTCGGGCCTGGCCTGGGTGGTGAACGCCTACCTGATCGCGTTCGCCGGGCTGCTGCTGCTGGCCGGGCGGCTGGGTGACCTGGCCGGACGGCGGACCGTCTTCCTGACCGGGCTGGGGGTCTTCACCGCGGCCTCGCTGCTGTGCGGGCTGGCCACCAGCCAGGTCATGCTGATCGCGGCCCGGTTCGCCCAGGGGGCGGGCGGCGCGCTCACCTCGGCGGTGATCCTGGGCATGATCGTCACCATGTTCACCGACCCGCGGGAGCGGGCCCGGGCCATCGGGGTGTTCGCGTTCGTGGCCTCGGCGGGCGCCGCCGTGGGGCTGCTGGCCGGTGGCGTCATCACCCAGCTGCTGAGCTGGCACTGGATCTTCTTCATCAACCTGCCCATCGGCGTCCTCACCGCCGTCGCGGCCCGCCGGATGATCGAGCCGGACCAGGGCGCGGGCCTGCGGGCCGGCGCCGACGTGCCCGGGGCCGGGCTGGTCACCGGGGCCATGATGCTCGGCGTGTACACGATCGTCGGCCCGGCCGCCCAGCAGGGCTGGCTGGCAGCAGAAACGCTCGGCCTGGGCGCGGCCACGCTGGCGCTGCTGGCCGGGTTCGTGCTCCGCCAGCGCACCGCCCGGCACCCGCTGATGCCGCTGCGGGTGTTCGCCTCCCGCGACGGTGGTCGGGGCCAACCTGGTCCAGGTGTTCGGGACGGCGGGCATGTTCGGGATGTTCTTCCTCGGCTCGCTCTACCTGCGCCAGATCGTGCACTACGACCCGTTGCAGATCGGGCTGGCCTTCCTGCCGGTCGCGGTGATCATGGGCACCCTGTCGGTCCGCTACACCGACCGGCTGGCGCTGCGCTTCGGCGCCCGGCCGACCATGCTGACCGGCCTGGCCCTGATCGCCGCCGGGCTGGCGCTGTTCGCGCTCGCCCCGGCCGGCGGCGGGGCCTACCTGCCCCACATCTTCCCGGTCGCGGTGCTGGTCGGCGCGGGCTCGGGCCTGTGCTTCCCGGCGCTGATGACGCTGGCCATGTCCGGCGCCACCGCCGAAGACGCGGGCCTGGCCTCCGGGCTGGTCAACACGACCGGGCAGATCGGCGGCGCGGTGGGCCTGGCCGTGCTGGCCACCGTGTCCGCGTCCCGGACCAGCGCCCTGGCCGCCCGGCACCAGCCCGCCGCGGTCGCGCTGACCGGCGGTTACCACCTGGCCTTCTGGATCGCCTGCGGGCTGGTCGTCGCGGCCGCTGCGGTCACCCTGGCCATGCTGCCCCCGCAGCCGGCCGCCGAGACCGAGGTGTCCGCGGCCGAGACCGGGCCGGAGCGGCAACTCGACTACACGATGCACTAACCGAGGCTGCCAGAATGAGCTCGATGAGCTCTCCAGCCGAGATGACCCCGCGCGAGCGCAACCAGGCCGTGCTGGCCAGGATCCGGGCGGAGCAGGTCCAGCCGCACCGCGAGGGCGGTTATGTGCTGCGGGTCCTGTCCGTCCCCGGACGCCGCACCGGGGAGCCACAGACGTGGCCGATCGCCGTCATCCAGTGGCGCGGGCAGCACTACATCTGCGCCCCGAACCGGCGCCGGGACTGGGTGCGTAACCTGCTCGCGGCGGGCTGGTGCACGATGGAAGGCGAGCAGCCCGCCCGGCACGAGGCCACGCTGACCGAGACCCCGGAGGCGGCCGAGGCGGTGGCGGCCTACCTGGGTAGCCTGCAGCGCCGGAGCCCCAGTTCGGCGTGGCCGTTCCCGCGCGACGCGCCAGCCGGGCAGGTCCTCCAGCACCTGAGCGAGATCGCCGTGTTCGAGCTGACCCCAGCCCAGTAGGACCAGTTGGACCAATAGGAGGAGAGGCACCGGTGCCCGCAACCAGAGTCGACGTGACCACGCCCGACGGGGTGATGGACGTGACCCTGCACGAGCCGGACGATGGCCCGGCGCCGGCGGTGATCTTCTTCTCGGACGCGGGCGGGGTGCGGCCGGTCATGCAGGAGATGGCGGCCCGGCTGGCGTCGGCCGGTTACCTGGTGGCGGTGCCCAACCTGTACTACCGGGCCGGCCCGTACGAGCCGTTCGACATCGCCACGCTGTTCAGCGTGCCAGGCGAGCGGAAACGGATGGGGGACATCATCGCCCTGGCCGGCCAGCACGGGCTGGACCGTGACACCGGCGCGCTGCTGGACGCGCTGGCCGGCCGCCCGGGGCGCCGAGGTGAGCTGGTGGGGTGCGTGGGCTACTGCATGGGTGGTTACTGGTCCTTCCGCACCGCCGGGGCGCACCCGGACCGGATCGCCGCGGCGGCGTCCTTCCACGGCGGCCACCTGGCCACCGACGACCCGGCCAGCGCGCACCGCCAGGCCGATCGCATCCAGGCCCGGCTGTACTTCGGTGTGGCCGACGCCGACCCGTCCTGCTCCCCCGAGAGCCAGGCCCAGCTGGTCGCCGCGCTCAGCCAGGCCGGAGTCGGCTACCAGCTCGAGCTGTACCCCGGCGCCGGGCACGGGTTCACCGTGCCCGACAATCCGTCCTACAACGAAGCTGCGGCCGAGCGGCATTGGACCCGGTTGACCACCCTGTTCACCGAGACCCTAACCGCCTGACGGAATCGTTTGGTCACACGCTGAGCGAAAGTCGTCACTATAGGTTACGACGAATTCCCGCAAACTCGATTTCGGTATCGGTCAATCCGGGGGGATTCGCATGATCGGCCGCCTCTCCGCCGCCAGTATCGCGGCCACCACCGTCCTGCTCACCGTGCCAGCCACCACTGCTACCGCGGCCGTATCCGTCGATAGGGCCGCCACCGCCAGCGCGGCTGGCGCGGCCACCAGCTGGCAGCACGCCGTGCTGATCTACCACTCGGCTAGCCGGACCCAGCAGCAGTGGGAGCAGCACCTGATGGCGGTGAACGCGGCCGGTCAGTTCACCGGCAAGTGGCTGTTCGACGCGGCCATCGTGACCACGCAGACGATCGACGGCTCGGACATCATGGACACCAGCCTGACCGGGACCGACCTGACCGACCTGCTCAACCAGGAGTTCGCTGATGCGGCCGCGCTGGACAGCGCGGCCAAGGCCCTGGCCCAGCAGTACGGCGCGCCACCCAAGCCGATCCAGGTCGCGCTGGCCCTGCCCTGGCTGGACCCGCAGGACACCAGCGTCGCTGTGCCTGGTCGAACGTTCAATCTGAGCAATGCGTCGGACCGGGTGGACGCGGCCGCCTGGTACCTGCAGCAGGTCCAGTCGAGAGCCCAGGCCGCGAACTGGTCCGAGCTCAGCCTGTACGGGGTCTACAACCAGCGCGAGGACGCCTCGCCCGGCTGGGGTGACCCGTCCTACCTGCAGTCCATGAACAGCAAGGCGCACGCGCTCGGCCTGAACACGGTCTGGGTGCCGTACTACGACGGGCCCGGCAGTTTCAGCGGCGCCAGCCTGGGCTTCGACGTGACCAGCGTCCAGCCCGAGTACGCGTTCCGCGACGCCCAGTACGAGGGCACGGTCAACGACTCCCGGCTGTACAGCGCCGGGACCAAGGCTGCCGGGCAAGACCAGAGCTACGAGTACGAGCTGTCCGGCCAGGGCAACTCGGTGACCGAGGAACAGGTCGCCCACCAGTACCTGGCCGTGGCCCAGGCCACCGGCGCGGCCGCGTACCCCCAGGTCTTCTTCACCGGCCTGACCAGCGACCTGTTCGACCAGGTGTCGGGCCAGAGCGCGGTCGACGCCAGCGAATGGCGGACCTACACCGACCTGACCGGCTATCTGGCCGGCCAGACGATCAGCAATACCGACCTGACCGTCCCGTGGTCGCCGTCCACCACGGCGGCCGGCAGCTCCCAGCAGACGACCTGGACCCCGGCGACAGCGGTCGTCCTCACCTCGGTCCGGGTCGACTTCAGCGACAGCGCGCCGGGCCCGTGGCGCGGCCAGGTCAGCGTGAGCGTCACCGGCCCCGGCGGGACCCGGACGTCCTACGCCGACCGCGGCGGCAGCGACACGGTCAACCCGGCGTACAACGCGGTCTTCGTGCCGCTGCCCGCCGCGGCCAGTGGCACCAACACGGTCACCAGCGCCACCATCACCCTGAGCCGGGAGACCGGCAGTCCCTGGCCGACCGTGCTGCGCGTGGTCGGCGGCCAGTACGACCCCCCGACGATCGCCACCGGAACAGCGGCGCCACCAGCACCGCCTCGCCGCGGGTGGCCCAGGCCGGCCAGTACGCCGACTCCCAGCCGACCAGCACCGGTTATGACGCGGGCAAGCTCACCGACGGGCAGGTGTCCCCGTCCGGCACCTGGACTGGAGCGGGGTCATGGGCTGGAACTCCGAGGGCGGCCCGTTCCAGGTCACGATCAACCTGGTCAGGCCGCCGCCATCGGCTCGGTCGCGCTGGTCACCCACGCCGACCAGATGGCCGGCATCAACTGGCCCAACGACGTCAGCGCGGCCGCGGCCGCCTGCCCGCCGCAGGACACCGGCATCACCGGCCAGAGCTGCGCCCCGGCCGGCACCTCCGGCCCGGCGTCCCTGGCCTCGCCAGCGGTCAGCGGCGGCTCCGACGCCGACGACACCGCCGGGACGATCACGCTGCCGATGTCGTCGGTGTCCGGGCAGTACGTCACGGTCACCGGGACCTGCTCCGGCTGGTGCCTGTTCGACGAGATCAAGGTGCTCAGCCCGAGCGGCTCGGTGCTGTCCACCGGCGCCACCTACACCGTCGTCCCGACGCCGACCAACGGGCCCGGCGGCGGCACCACCTTCGGCGACGACGACTACAAGCTCACCGACGGCGCGGTCGTCCCGGTCTATGGACCGCAGTTCGCGGACGCGGTCGACGGCATCCCCGGCAACTCCGGCGGCTCGGTTCAGGCCACCTGGACCGGCGCTCATGGCGCCAGCACCGCCACCATCTGGATGAGCACGCCGAACGGCAGCTACGGCGTCGTGCTGCCCGCCTCGGTCACGATCGCGTGGCGGAACGCCGGCGGGGTGTGGCAGGCCGGCACCCCCGTCACCCCGAAGGCGAACTGCGGACCGGGCGCCTGCGCCAGCCTCACCCTGCCGTCCGGCGCCCAGGTCACCGGGTCGGCCACCCTGCCCGGCGGCGCCGCGGCCAGCGCCTGGTACATGATCAGCGAAGTCAGCACCCAGTAACCGGGGTCAGACCGGGGAGCTGTCGTCGGACAGCCGCAGCCAGCGGTAGCCGTACCCGGCCAGCTCGATCTCCGGGCCGATGGCGGTCGGCGATTCCCCGTCGCCCAGGACCTCCACCACGTCCCGGCTGCTGGGCGAGATGCTCAGGTCGTCGGGCAGCTGAGCCGTGGCGGGCTCGGCCGACAGGTTGTGCAGGGTGACCACACACCCGTCCCGCCAGTGGTACTCGATGGCCAGCACGCGCGGGTCGCCGACCGGGAGCGTCCGCCACTGGCCCCAGCCGAGCTCCGGGCACTCGCGGCGGACGCGGATCGTGTTCGTCACCCAAGTGCGCAGCGAATCGGGCTGGTGCCGCTGGGCGGCCGCGTTGACGGTCCGGTAGCCGAACGGGCCGTCGGGCCGGGCCGGACGGTACGTCTGGTCCGCGGCGGAGAAGCCACCGGCCGCGCGGTCTGACCACTGCATCGGGTTGCGGACGGCGAGCCGCCCGGGCAGGGACAGGTCCTCGCCCATGCCGAGCTCGTCCCCGTACATCAGGACCGGCGTGCCCGGCAGCGCCATGGTCAGCGCGAGCGCGAGCCGGATCCGGCGCGGGTCGTTGCCGAGCATGGGCGCCAGCCGCCGCCGGATGCCCCGGCCATACTCCCGGTGCTCCGGGTCGGGGGCGAAGGCCGCGAACACCTCTTCGCGCTCGCCGTCGCTGAGCATGCCCAGGTTCAGCTCGTCGTGATGCCGGCAGAAGTTGGCGAACTGGGCGTGCAGCGGGATGGCCGGTCGGTGGCCGAGCGCGTCGATCAGCGGGTGGGCTTCGCCGCGGGCGTGGGCCAGCCATTGGGCGGCGCAGGTGCGGAAGTCGAACAGCATCTGCACGCCGTCACCGTCGTCGATGGCGAAGTAGCGCTCCTGCTCCTCCGGGCTGACGTTGGCCTCGCCCAGCAGGATGGCGTCGCCCCGGCGCCGCTGGAGGAACTCGACCAGCGACTGCAGGTAGGTGACGGGCTTGTCGCGGGCCGGGGTGCCGATCGTCTCGATCATGAACTGCAGGGAGTCGACCCGGAAGCCCGCAACCCCCAGTTCCAGCCAGAAGCCCAGCACCTTGTCCATCTCGTCCCGAACGTCCGGCTCGGTGACGTTGAGGTCGGGCATGAAGTCGTAGTAGCGGTGCATGTACCACTGCCCGGCGGTGTCGTCGTAGGTCCAGGTGCTGTCCTGCTCGCCGGGAAACGCCACCTCGCTGGGTTCTTTCTGCTTCTCGTCGCTCCAGCGGTAGTAGTGGCGGTAACGGGAGTCGCGGCTCTGCCGGGCCTGCTGGAACCAGGGGTGCTGGTTGCTGGTGTGGCTCAGCACCAGGTCGACCAGCACCCGCAGGCCCAGGTTGTCCGCGGTGCGGATCAGCTCCACGAAGTCACCCAGCGTCCCGAACCGGGGATCGACCGCGTAGTAGTCGGTGATGTCATACCCGTCGTCGCCCAGCGGCGATGGGTAGAACGGCATCAGCCACAACGTGGTGGCGCCGAGCCGGGCCACGTAGTCGAGCCTGCGGGTCAGGCCGGCCAGGTCGCCGATGCCGTCCCCGTCGGAATCCAGCCACGTCGCGACGTCCGCGCAGTACACGACGGCGTCTTTCCACCACAGGTCACTGACGGCTTTATCGGTCATGCCGGACGGTGTGCCCGCGCCCACCGCCCTGTAACAGAACCCGTCCGCTCCGCGCAGGCAGCTACGCGGCCCGCCCGGTCAGATGATCGGCCACTGGGGCAGGGGGGCGATCCCGATCTCGCCCAGCACCCGGCGGTTGATCTGCTCGACGTCGCGGCGCAGGGCGGCTTCGTCCAGGGACGTCAGTTCGCCGCGGCGCAGGACGACGTCACCGCCGATGAGGACGGTGTCGACCGAGTGGCCGGTCGAGCCGTAGACGATGTTGGCCACCGGGTTGTGCAGCGGGCGCAGGTCGAAGTTGTCCGTGCCGAACACCACGATGTCGGCCTGCTTGCCCGGCTCCAGGGAACCCACCTGGTCCTGCATCCGCAGCGCGGTGGCACCCCCGAGCGTGGCCATCTCCAGGGCCTGCTCGGCGCTCACCGCGTTCGGGTCCCGGGTGGAGTCCCGCGGCAGCAGGGCGGCCAGCTGCATGGCCCGGCAGATGTCGGTGTGGTTGGAGACGTTCTCGGCGTCGGTGCCCAGCGCCATCGGCACTCCCGCGGCGGCCAGTTCCCGCCACCTGCCGGTCTGGGTGGTGCCCTTGGCCAGCTTCAGGGCCGAGGTCGGGTTCTGCGAGATCCGGGCGCCGGACGCCACCACCAGCTCCACGTCATGGGAATCCAGGCTGGTCATGTGGTTGAGCAGGACCCGGTCGTGCAGCGCGCCGATGGTGTCCATGTGGGCCACCGGGCGCTCGCCGAACGCCTTCAGCTCCAGCTCGACCTCGCGTTCGCTGGTCGACTTGTGCAGCACGAACAGGCTGTCGAGTTCCCGGGCCAGGTCGGCGGCGCCGCGATTCAGCGCGTCCGAGCAGGTGCCGACGCCCTCGATCGTGACCGCGTCCAGGATCCGGGGGTTGTTGAACTTGCGGACCGTCCGCACCCCCTCGGCCAGCCGGTCCAGGGCGGCGTCGGCGTCCATGGTCAGCCAGTCGGGCAGCCCGTCGGTACCGGCCGGGCCGGCCTGGTCCCAGGTCCACGGCCCGGTGCGGGCCCGGATGCCGGTGTCGGCCAGCGCCTCGAGCACCGCGTCGAGGTGGTTGCAGCCCGGCTCCTCGAACAGCGTGGTGCCGAACCGGATCATCTCGGCCGCGGCGTGCCGCGCGTAGGTGTGCATGTCGTCCTCGGTCAGGGCCGCGAACGACGGGTAGATGAACTGGCGCAGCGCGGCCAGGGTCTGGCCACCCTCGGGCATGGCCCCCTTGGCGCAGCACAGCAGGTGCCGGTGGCCGTTGGTCATGCCCGGGATGATGATGGCCTCCGGCTCGTCGATCAGCATGCCGGGCCGGTACCGCGCCAGGATGTCCGCGCGCTTGCCGACCGCGACGATGACCCCGCCGGTGATGGCGATCGCGCCGTCCCGGTAGATCTCGCGGCCGGCGTTGAGGGTGATGATCCACTCGCCGGTGACGATCGTGTCGGCCGGGATCGGCTCGATCCGGTCCGTGACGGTCACGCGCCCACGCCCTGGACCGGCGTCTCGGCCGCGGCGGCCGGGACGGCGGCGGTCCGCTGCCGCCACATCCGGTAGCCGCCGTAGATGATCGCCGCGACCAGGAAGTTGACGAAGTAGGCCACGTCCGCGCCGTCCCAGGCCTTGGCCACCGGCCCGACGATGATGCTGGTGTCCATGAACGGGACGGCTGCCCCGAACGCGACCACGAAGGCGACCAGGGCCACGATCGCGTCCGACCGCAGGGTGCTCTCGCGGGCCGGGTTGACCGTCCACCGGCCGCGGGCCCGGTAGTACCAGTCGATGGTGACGATCGCGAAGAAGGCCGGGATCCAGTAACCCACGAACAGCAGCACGTTCTCGAACCGGGACGAGGTGTCCCCGCCGTGGATCCACAGGATCAGGAAGAACGCGAGGACCGTGACGACCAGGGCGGACAGCGGGCGGCGGACCCGGACCCCGACCGTCTGCAGCGCGAGCGAGCCGCTGTAGTCGTTCATGGCGTTCGAGCCGATCGCGGCCAGGGCGATGACGACCAGGGCCAGGCCGCCGAGGAACCCGCCCCCCATCACGTTGCGGACCCCGGCGGCGGTCTCGGCGCCCAGCGCCTTGGCCCCGGCGATCCCGATGGCCTGGATGGCGACGTAGCCCAGCACGATGCCGGCGAAGCTGTACCAGAAGACCGGCTTGCGGCTGGTGGACGAGGGCAGGTAGCGGCTGTAGTCGGAGGCGTAGCTGGCCCAGGAGATAGCCAGGCTCAGGGCCACCGTGACCTCGAGCACGAACGCGCCGGCCAGGGCGCCGTGGTGCACGGTGGGCGGGGTGATGATCGGGGCGTTCCCGCTGAGCAGCTTGCCGGTCAGCACGGCGAACGTGATGACCAGGACCACGGTCATCACCGCCTCGACCCGGTGGATGAGCTCGTAGCCGAAGACACCCACGATCCCCTGCAGGGCCAGCACGATCACCACGCCGACCCAGAATGGCGTGTGCAGCAGCACCGACAGGGCCTCGCCGCCGAACAGGCCGACCAGTCCGTCCCAGGCGATCGAGGACAGCCACTGCACGACGGCCGGGAGGATCACGGTGGCGCCGAACGCCATCCGGGAGGCGGGCAGCTGGCCGGTGCCGGTGCGCGGGCCCCAGGTCGACAGGTAGGCGACCGGCAGCGAACCCAGGACGGTCCCGATGACCATGGCCAGCAGGCCGAGCCAGAAGCCCAGGCCGAACACGATGGCCAGCGAGCCGGTGAACACCCCGGTCACGTTCATCTGCGGGGCGAACCACACGGTGAACAGCCGCCGGACGCTGCCGTAGCGGTTGTCCTCGGGGATCGGGGCGATGCCGTGCGTCTCGATGGCCAGGTCGCCGGAGCTGGAGGGCATCCGGCCACCGAAGGTCTTCGCCACCAGCGCGTTCGACCCGGCGTCTAGTTTTTCGGCCATTCGGTGCCTCCGTCGATCGGGGGACGTGTCTGGGGCGGAGCCGGGAGCCGGGACCGCGAAGATCTGAGATCTAAGATCTGAGACTAAAAACGGAAGCTTGTCATGGTCAATGCTTTGGGTGTTACTTTTCTGTTTCCGGAATAACGCATAGTTACCTGCTATCCCGCATTGGTAATGATTTGCCTGGTGAGCGGGACGAAAAAGCTGGGCTCACCGCTCCCCGCGAGCCGGCCAGGAGCAGCGGCCCGGCGCTCCCGGCCCGGGCGGAGCAAAGATCTCATTGAAACACGTCGGCCGATCGGTACCCGATCATCATCGAGGCGAGGTTGGTGTTGGCCCGCGGCAGTGACGGCATGACCGACGAGTCGGCCACGGCCAGGTCACGCAGGCCCAGCACGGCCAGGTCGGGCCCGACCACGCTGCCCTCCGCGCCGGGATCTCCCATCCGGCAGGTGCCGCTGTGGTGGTGGTAGCTGCTCACCTCGGCCCGGACCGCGGCCACCAGGTCGTCCGCCCGCCACCAGGCCCCGTCCGGGATCGTGAGCACCCCGTCCTTGGCCAGCGCGTCCAGCAGCTCAGCGGTGGTGGCCACGATCTCGGCCAGGTTCGCGGCGTCCGCGTCCTCGGCCAGGTGGCCGGCATCCAGGCGCGGGCCGTCCGGGCCGAGCTCGAACCGGCCCCGGCTGCGCGGCGCCATCAGCGCGGCCGTGAACGACACCCGGGTGGGCGGGGAGACCAGGTCGTAGGGCCGGGTCTGCCAGGGGAAGATCTCGGCTTCGCGGTGCTCCCCCGGCTCACTCTCTCCGGGAACACTCTCTCCGGGAACACTGGGCAGCTCGTAGCGCAGCAGCGCGCCGCTGACCGGCCGGGCCTCGATCAGCGCCGGGTCGGCCACGTCCACGTCCAGCAGGCACCAGGGGTGGTCGGCCAGGTTCGCGCCCACGCCCGGCAGCACCGAGACCGGATCGACCCCCAGCCGGGCCAGGGCGTGCTCGGGGCCGATGCCGGACCGCAGCAGCAGCGCGGGCGAGCCGTAGGCGCCCGCGCACACGATGACCCGGCCGGCGGTGATCCGTTCGGGGCCGTCCGGGCCGGTGACGTCGGCGCCGGTACAGCGGGTGCCGTCGAACACCAGCCGGCCCGCCGCCGTGTCGGGCCGGATCCGCACCCCGGCCCGGCGGGCGGCGGGCACGACACCGGCGTAGGTGCCCCAGCGGCCACCGTCCCGGCGGTTGGTCGTCCAGACGCCGTACCCCAGCGCGCCCGGTGCGTTGTGGTCGTCCACCCGGGGATGGCCCGCGTCCTGGCACCAGGCGAACACCGCCTCGTCCAGCGGGCCGGGGTCCAGCCGGGTGACCGGGATCAGGCCGTCGGCCCCGTGATAGGGCGCGTCGGCGTACTGCTGGTCGGCCTCGATGCCCCGGAACCCGGTCAGGCACTCGGCCCAGCTCCAGCCGGGCACCTGCCAGCCGTCGTAACACCAGGGCTGGCCGCGGAGCGCGGCCGCGGAGTTGACCGTGGACCCGCCACCCAGGCCACGGCCCTGCGGGATCGGTTTGCCGGTGCGGGCGTCGGTGTAGCGGTAGTAATGCGCCTCGGGCAGCACGTAGTCATGCAGCGCCCAGCGCGGCGGCGGGTCCCCCGCGTCCGGGCCGGCCTCGACCACGGTGACCGAGCCGCGGGCGGCCCAGCGCCAGGCCGCGAACAGGCCGGCCGCGCCGGCCCCGATGACCAGGGTGTCGGTGGAGGTGGGCATGCGATGAGTCCCTTCCCGCACGGCCCGGGCCGCGACGCGGCCCTGCGGCTACGCGGAACTCGATATCTCGGCGATGCTCGACAGCTGATCGGCCATGACGGACAGGATGTGCCGGCGCATCAGGGTTTCGGCGGCGGCCCCGTCCCGCTGCACGATCGCCTCGTAGATGGCCTCGTGCTCGGGGACAGACTTGGCCAGCCGGCCGGGGATCCCGGTGGTCAGGCGGCCGATGCGCTTGATGTGGCCGCGAATGTTCCCGACCATCTCGTCGATCCGGCTGTTGTGCGACTGGGCGTACATGACCAGGTCGAACTGGTCCAGCAGCTCGGTCAGCTCGTCGGCCCGGCCGTCGATCACCTCGTCGCCGGCCACGCACTCGGCGCTGGCCCGCATGATCCGGGTCAGCTCGGCCAGCCCGTCCGCGCTGATGTAGGAGGCGGCCTGGCGGGCGCAGGCGCCCTCCAGCAGCTCCCGCAGCTCGTAGATCTCCCGCAGGTCGGTGCGGCTGTAGCCGACCACCACCGCGCTCCGGTACGGGGGGATGGCCACGAAGCCGTCCTTCTGCAGCCGGACCAGCGCGTCCCGCAGCGGGGTCTTGCTCACCCCGAACCTGGGCGCCAGCTCGGCCTCCCGCAGCACCGCACCGGGCGGCAGGGCGCCGCTGACGATGTCGTCCCGCAGCTGCTGGTACACGGTGTCCTTGAGCTGCCGGTGCGCTCCGTCGTCCACCGCGTGCGTCATCGCCGGCCTCCCCTGTGTCGCCAACCCCTGTGTCGCCACCTCTGAGATCTCAGATCCTAGGACAGCGGGGCACGGCGGTCAGATCCGGTCCAGGACGCGCGCGAACCCGGCGTTGGCCTGGCGCAGGATTTCGGGTTCGTCCATGGTGAGCAGTTGGCGGCCGCGCATGAGGATGCGGCCGTCGACGATGGTGGTGTCGACGGCGCTGCCGTTGGCCGCGAAGACCAGGTGGGAGTGGAGCTGGTCGGCGTTGCCGTCAGCCAGCGGGGTGAACATGACGTTGCGGGTGTCGACCAGGATCACGTCGGCCTTGCGGCCCACGCTGAGCTGGCCGGTGTCATGGCCCAGGGCGGCGGCCCCGTTCCGGGTGGCCATGGCCAGCACGTCCGGGGCCTGGAACAGGCTCGCGTCGACCCGGGCGGCCCGGTGGATCAGCGAGGCGAACTTCATCACCTCGAACATGTCCAGGCTGTTGTTGCACTCGGCCGCGTCGTGGCCGAGCCCGACGTTCAGGCCCGCGGCCAGCATCTCCGGCACCCGGGCGATGCCGTTGCCCAGCTTGGCGTTGGAACTCGGATTGTGTGAGATCTGAGTCCCGGTCTCCCGCATCAGGGCGATCTCGGTGTCGGACAGCCAGACGCAGTGGGCCGCCACCGTCCGCGGCCCCAGCAGGCCCGCGTCGTAGGCCACCTCGGTGGGCCGCTGCCCGAACCGTTCCTTGCTGTTCTCCACCTCGGTCAGCGACTCGTTCAGGTGCACGTGGATGCCGGTATCGAGGTCGTCGGCCAGGGCCCGGGCGTCCCGCAGCAGTTCCGGGGAGGCCAGCGGCAGCCACTCGATCCCGACGTATACCTCGATGCGGCCGTCGGCGCTGCCGTGCACGGCGTCGTAGGCGTCCTGGTTGTCCTGCAGCGTGTCGAGCTTGTGCTCATCCAGGGCGACGTCGTTGGACAGCACGGCCCGGATGCCGATGTCGACTGGCCGCCCGGGCCAGGTCGGGCAGGCGCCGGTACATGTCGTTGACCGTGGTCACGCCGCACTTGATCGATTCGGTGTAGCTGGCCGCCGCGGCCCAGTACGCGGCGTCGGCGTCCAGGTTGCGGATCAGCGGATACCAGCAGGTCTCCAGGTACTCCCACAGCGGCAGGTGGTCGCTGAACCCCTTGCCGATCGCGGTGTGGAAGTGCAGGTCGACCAGGCCCGGCAGCACCACCATCCCGGCCGCGTCGATCACCTCGTCCCCAGCCTGAACCGGGCCCGGATACGAACCCGCGCCGACGGCGGCGATCCGGTCGCCGTCCAGCACCACGTGGCCGCCGAAGTACACGTTGCGGGTGTCGTCCAGGGTCAGAACAGTTCCGTTATTTATAACGAGGCTCATGACACCTGGGCTCCCTGCTCGGCGGCGACGCACGCGGCGAAGCGCTCGATGGTCTGCGTCCGCTTCGGCCCGAGCGGGAACACGGTCAGGTAGTCGATGCCCAGCCCGGCCAGGGTGCGGATGTGCTGGCGCGCCTCGTCCGAGCCGCCGGCCAGCGCCATCCGGTGCACGAACTCGTCCGGCAGGGCTTCGGCTGCGCGGGCGGCCTCCTGGAACTCCCCGCCGGAGTAGCTGTGCCGTACCTGCTCCACCAGCGCGGCCGGCAGCCCCGCGATCTCGCAGTACACCGGCGACGTCTGCGGGAACCAGGCGGCGATGCTGCGCGCCGCGGCGAACGCGGCCGCCTCGTCCTCGTCGTCGATGGCCCCGTAGGCGAACACCGTGACCTCGGGCCGGTCCCGGCCCGCCTGCGCGGCGCCACGGTCGATGTGGTCGAGGGCGAAGCGGATGCCGTCCGGGTGCAGGCCCGCCAGCAGGATCACGCCGTCCGCGACCCGGCCCGCCAGCTCCAGCGTTTTCGGCCCGGTGGCCGACACCCAGATGGGGATGTCCGGGACCGGGGCGAACCGGTAGTGCGCGTCGTCCAGGCCAAAGCCGCGGGCGGCGGCGGTGACGTGCTCGGCCGGCCCACAGGGCCCGGATCACCTCGATGGACTTCTCCAGGTCGGCCAGGCGGGCCGGCTTCTCAGCCAGCGACAGCAGCGGCCGGTCACCGGCACCGATGCCCAGCGTGACCCGGCCACCGGAGATCTCGGCCACGGTGGCCGCCGCGACCGCGGTGATGGCGGGGTGCCGGGTCACCGGGTTGGTCACCGCGGTCCCGATCCGCAGCCGGTCCGACGCCCGGGCGGCCAGCGTGAGGTAGGCCCAGCAGTTCCGGGAGTGCAGCGAGGAGTCGGTCAGCCAGAGGGCGTCGTAGCCCAGCCGGTCGATCAGCCCGACGTGCTGCTCGAACACCTCGGGAGTGTCGATCCCCTGGAGGCAGACGGCGGTGCGCATGGGTCTCCCTTCACTACATCACTATTGGGATCACTGAGTGGGTTCACGGTACGGGCCTGGTTACGGGCATCGGCGCGACCCGGACCGGGTTGAGGGGCGCCAGCGCCCGCTCGCAGGCTTCGGCGAAGTCCAGCACCTGCAGGTCGTGCGCCCACGGGCCGACGACCTGCAGACCGGCCGGCAGACCGTCGGCGGCCAGGCCACAGGGCACCGTGATGGCGGGCTGGCCGGAGATGTTGAACGGGTAGGTGTAGGGCGTCCAGGTGATCCAGGGCAGCGGCGCCCCGGCCTCACCGCCGGGCGGCACCTCGGCCTCGGCCGCGAACGCGGTGCCGGGCATGGTCGGCATGACCAGCAGGTCCCAGAGGCCGAACAGGGCGAACAGCTTGGTATTGAACGCCCGCCGGGCCTCGAGCGCCTGGTAGTAGCGGGCCAGGCTGTACTCCTGCGCCAGCGGGAGCAGCCGGGCCAGGCCCGGGTCCATGACGTCGCCATGGCGGCGGATGAGATCGGCGAAGCCCAGCCCGCGCCCGGTCACCCACATCGCCTCGAAGATGTCGCGGGGCAGCGGAGCATCCAGGCTCGCGACGTCGGCCAGCTCGGCCACGTCGGCCGCGCTGATCAGCTGGCAGGCGCGGCCGAACACCGTGGCCACGGCGGCGTCCGGCGCGATCCCGAACGGCTCGCGCAGCACGCCGACGCGTAGGCGCCGCCCGGGACGGCCGGCCAGCCGGGCCGGGAACGCGGACTGCGGGTCCCGGGGGTCCGGGCCCCGGGTCAGCTCGAACACCGCCCGCGCGTCGGCGACCGATCGGGTCAGCGGCCCAGCGTGGGACAGCGTCTCGTTGACGGTGCCCGGCCAGAGCGGGATCGCGCCGAGCGTCGGCTTGAACCCCACCACCCCGCAGAACGCGGCCGGGATCCGGATCGAGCCACCGGCGTCGGTGCCGGTGGCCACGGGCACGGCGCCGGCCGCGACGGTGGCTCCCGACCCGGCGCTCGAGCCGCCGGAGGTTCGGGCCGGATCCCACGGGTTGCGGGTCACGCCGGTGCGCGGCGAACTGCCCGTGCCCTTCCAGCCGAACTCCGGGGTGGTGGTCTTGCCGATCACCACCGCGCCCGCGTCCACCAGCCGCGCCACCATCGGCGCGGATTCCCTGGCTGGCTCGTCCGAGCTGGTCAGCGAGCCCTTCCCGGTCAGCTCACCCTGATAGTAGAAGTTGTCCTTGACCGCGATCGGGACGCCGTGCAGCACGCCGCGGATCCGGCCGGCCCGGGCCTCGGCCTCCCGTTCGGCCGCCTCCCGGCGCGCGCGGGCGGCCAGCAGCGCGGCGTAGGCGTTGATGGCCGGCTCCGCCTCCTGGGCCAGGTCCAGCGCGCACTCGGTCAGCTGCACCGGGGACAGCGACCCGTCGGCGACCTGCCGGGCCAGCCCGAGCGCGGTCGAGGCCTGATACTCCTCGGGGCGAAGCGCGGCGTACCGGGCGGGCGCGGTCACGGCTGGCCGTTCTGGTCCAGTGGCCCGCCCGGGCCCGTCGGGTCCAGGGTGGCCCAGGCGGCCGCGCACCGATCGGCCCAGGCCGGCGGGACCGAGGTGCTGACCTTGACGAACCGCTCACCGAAGGCCGGCGACTGGTAGGTGCCGGACCGGATGAACACGTCCTGGTCCAGCAGCTCGGCGCACACCTGGTCCGCGGTCCAGCCGTGGCCGCTGATGTCGATGGCCAGGAAGTTGCCCTGGGACGGCTGGACCAGCACGCGGCCGAAGCCGCTGCGCTCGACCGCCGCGGTGACCGTCCGCTGGTTGCGCCGGCTGGTGGCCCGCAGCTCGCGCAGCCAGGGTTCCTTGACCTTCAGGCCCGCGATGGCGGCCCGCTGGGCGCAGATGTTGGCCCCGAGCGGGTTGGAGGGGGTGGCGGTCAGCCGGGCCAGCAGGGCCGGGTCACCCACGACCGCACCAAGCCGCAAACCCGCCAGCCCCAGCCACTTGGAGAAGCTGTAGGTGGTCAGGGTGGCCTCCGGGTACAGCTCGGCCACCAGCGTGTGCCCGTCGGCGAAGTGCCGGTAGGTGCAGTCGTGCACGATGATCGCGTCATGGGCGCGGGCCAGGGCGACGATGGCCTCGAGCTCGGCCCGCCCGTACGAGCTGCCCAGCGGGTTGAGCGGGTCGATCAGGTAGAGCAGCGACCGCGGTTCGATGACCTCGGCCAGCGCCGCCGCGCTGAGCCGGTAGCCCGCTTCGTCCGAGTACACCCCGACCGCGGTCACCGGTACGCCTTCCAGGGCCACGAACCGGCCCGGCCAGGGCCAGCCCGGGTCGGTGGTGATGAGCCGGGACAGGCCGGATGCCAGCGCGGTGCAGATGTGGTGCAGGCCGCCCACTGCGCCGTCGGTGATCATCACGGCCCGCCCCGGCAGTCCAAGGTCGGCTGCGATCAGCTCGCGCAGCTCCTCGAAGCCAAGGGCGGGTGCGTACCACTGGAACTCGTGCCGCCGGGTGCTGTCCAGCAGGGCCGCGACCACCTCCGGGGGTGGCTCCAGGTGGGTGGTGTTCTGGCCCATCCAGGCCAGGTCCGGCCGCGCCAGCAGGGCTTCGAACGACGGCGCCCGCGAGGTCACCGCGGCCGTGGTCACGCGTCTCCCGGCTTCAGCGCGAGCGCACCGAAGGCCGCGTAGACCTGGGTCGCCTCCACGATGTCGGCCACGCTCAGGTGCTCGTCCGGGCAGTAGACCGGCTCGCCGCCGGGGCCGAAGATGACCGTCGGCACCTTGGCCCCGAAGCTGGCCGTGTCGCCCAGCCAGCTGGCCGCCTGCAGCACCGGCTCGGTACCGCGCACCTGCCGCACGGCGTCGGTCATGATCGTCACGACCTCGTCGTCGCGGC
The DNA here is from genome assembly GCA_963833835.1 of uncultured Actinomycetes bacterium. Taxonomy (GTDB): domain Bacteria; phylum Actinomycetota; class Actinomycetes; order Streptosporangiales; family Streptosporangiaceae; genus Bog-532. Next base: position 480,480 of record CAWHZI010000010.1, on the reverse strand, counting down.
CGGCCAGGTAGCCGTCCTTGACGTCGGCCAGCTCGACCTCGGCCCGGAACCGCGGGTCACGCTGGGCGGCCGCGGCCAGGCAGCGGTCGATCTCGGCCCGGACCTGCTCGGCGGTCACGCCGGGCTGGGGCCGGCAGTCGACCCGGATCACGCACTCGTCCGGGATCATCGACGGGCCGCCGGGCGGCAGGCCACCGTAGATCCGGCCCGGCGCCATATAGGTCTCCGCGCCGAACAGGTCGGTCACCCACTGGTCGAGCCGGGGGGTCAGGTGTGACGCGTCGAGTTCCAGCACGGCGTGCGCGGCCAGCGCGTTGGCGTTGACGGCCAGTGGCTTGTGGCAGGTGTGGGCCGACTTGCCGAGCACGGTGATGTCGAAGTACAGGCGGCCGCGGTGGCCGAGAAAGATCTCATTGTCCGACAGCTCACCCAGCACGGCCAGGTCGGCCGGATAGGAGTCGAAGTAGGCGATCGAGCCCAGCTGGTCGCCCATGTGGTCGGACACGGCCGCCATGGCCAGGGTGCCCGCCAGCGGCACGCCGGCGTCCCGCAGCGCTTCCATGGCCACGATCTGGCAGACCAGGGCAGCCTTCATGTCCATGATGCCGTGCCCGTAGATGCTCCCGTCGACCAGCGCACCGGAGAACGGCTCGGTCACGGTCCAGCCGTGCGAGACGGGCTTGGTGTCCATGTGCCCGGTGAATACGACCCGGCGGCCGGCGCCGAAGGACAGTTCGCCGAGCGCGTTCGGGCGGTTGCCGATCACCGGCTGCAGCTCGGTGGCCTCGAAGCCGGATTCCTTCATCACGCGGTGCAGGAACTCCGCCAGCGGGCCCTCCTCGCCGAGCACGCTCGGGATCCGGCACACCTGCGTGACGAGCTCGACCAGGCGATCGGTGTCGATGGCGGCGACCGCGGCCGCGGCGGCATCAGTCATGCGTGTGAATGCTCCCATCAAAGATCTGAGATCTTAGAGGAGCTTAATCCACCGAACCCGTCCCGCTCTAGGGGCACCTCACTGTTAACCGCGACGAAACACGTCCTGGCTACCGTCGACTCCGGCCTGCCTGACCTGCCCGGTAGCGGGACTGGTGGCGGGACTGACGGCGGGGCTGGACAACCAGCGCAACAGTTTGTTAGATCTGAGATCTCACAGCCTTGAACTAGCTTCCGAAAGGCGGGGCATGACTGGCTCCCTGGAAAGCCTGGATCACTTCCTGACCCGGCCGCTCGGGCTGGTCATCGGCGGCACCGAGCAGCCCGCGGCCAAGGGCGGCAGCTTCGGCACCGTCAACCCGGCCACCGGCGCGACCCTGACCACGGTGGCCGACGGCACCGAAGCCGACGTCGACCTGGCCGTGGCCGCCGCCCGCGCGCGCCTTCGAATCATGGTCCGCGCTGGCCCCGGCCACGCGGGCGGATCTGCTCTGGCGGCTGGGCCAACGGGTCGAGGAACTGGCCGGCGAGTTCGCCCGGCTGGAAGCGCTGGACAACGGCAAGCCCACCAGCGAGTCGCTGATGGTCGACGTGCCGCTGTTCACCGGGCTGATGAAGTACTACGCGGGCTGGGCCACGAAGATCGAGGGCGAGACGATCCCGACGGCCGGCGGTGCTCCGTTCCACGTGTACACCCGGCGTGAGCCGGTGGGCGTGGTCGCGGCCATCATCCCGTGGAACTTCCCGCTGCTGATGTGCGGCTACAAGCTGGGCCCGGCGCTGGCGGCCGGGAACACGGTGGTGCTCAAGCCGGCCGAGCAGACCCCGCTGTCCGCCCTGCGGCTGATGCAGGTGATGGCCGAGGTCGGCTTCCCGCCCGGGGTGGTCAACGTGGTGACCGGGTACGGCCCGACGGCCGGCGCGCCGCTGGCGGCCCACCCCGACGTGGACAAGGTCACGTTCACCGGGGAGACCGGCACCGGCCGGAAGATCATGAACGCGGCGGGCGGCAACATGAAGCGCCTGTCGCTGGAGCTGGGCGGCAAGTCGCCCAGCCTGGTCTTCGCCGACGCCGACCTGGACGCGGCGGTGGAGGGCACGTTCGGCGCGGTGTACTTCAACCAGGGCCAGTGCTGCATCGCGGGCGCCCGGGTCTACGTCGAGGATTCGGTCTACGACGACTTCCTGGCCCGGCTGACCGCCCGGGTGGAGCGGGTGCGCCTGGGCAGCGGGCTGGATTCCGAGACCACGATGGGCCCGCTGGTCAGCGCGGAGCAGCGGGACCGGGTGCACAGCCTGATCGACTCGGGCCTGGCCGACGGAGCCCAGGCCATCGGCGGCAACGGCCGGGTCGACGACCCGGCCCTGGCCGACGGGTTCTTCGTCCAGCCGACGATCCTGACCGAGGTCCGGCCGGAGATGCGGGTCATGCGCGAGGAGATCTTCGGCCCGGTCGCGCTGGTTTCCCGCTTCAGCACCGAGGCCGAGGCGGTCCGGGCGGCCAACGACACCTCCTTCGGGCTGGCTTCCGGGGTGTGGACCCGCGACATCAAGCGCGGCCACCGGGTCGCGGCCGCGATCCGGGCCGGGGTGGTGTGGGTCAACAACTACGGGTGGTTCGACGCCGCCGTGCCCTACGGAGGGTTCGCGCTCAGCGGGTTCGGCAAGGAGCTGGGCCGCGAGGCTCTCGATGCGTACCTGCAGACCAAGACGGTCTGGATCGACCTTTCGTGATCGTCATCGAGAACGGCACCGTTCTCACCGTGGACGACGCCGGGCACGTGTACTTCGGCGGCCATGTCGTGCTGGACGGCGACCGGATCGCCGCGGTCGGCGACGGGCTCGTACCCAGGCCCGGTCCAGGCCGGGGACGAGGTGATCGACGCGGCCGGGATGGTGGTGCTGCCCGGCCTGATCGACCTGCACTTCCACACCGCGGTGGGCAAGGGGTACTGCGACCATCTCCCGCTGTGGGAGTCGCTGGAGCAGTTCTGGTACCCGTCGATCCGGGCCCTGGACGCCGAGACCGCGTACTGGGCCGCGGCGGCCAGCTACACCGAATCGATCAAGTGCGGCGTGACCACGGTCAACGACATGTACCGGCGGCTGCCCGACCTGGCCCGGGCGGCCGCCGACATCGGCATCCGGGCCGTGCTGTCCAACGACGTCGCCCTGGACGAGCACAAGCTCGACACGCTGCAGGACAACCAGGACGCCTACGACACGGTGCACGGCTCGGGCGAGGGCCGGATCGAGGTCCGGGTCGGGATCGAGTGGCTGCCGCTGGCCTCCCCCGGGTTGCTCCGCGACGCCCGGGCCCTGGCCGACGACCTGGGCACCGGCATCCATGTGCACCTGAACGAGTCGCTGACCGAGGTGGAGAACAGCAAGGAACGGTTCGGGCAGCGGCCCACCGAAGTCGCTTACGACGCCGGCCTGCTCGGCCCGGACTGCGTCGCCGCCCACTGCGTCTGGCTGTCCGACACCGAGATCGCCCTGATGCGGGAGACCGGTACGCATATTGCCCACTGCCCGTCCAGCAACGCCAAGCTGGGCAACGGCATCGCCCGGATCCCGGAGATGCTGGCCGCGGGGATCAACGTCGGGCTCGGCCACGACGCCGCGGAATCCACCAACAACTGCGACCTGTTCGAGGTGATGAAGTTCGCCTCGCTGATCCACCGGGCCGCCCGGGTCGACGCCAGCCTGTTCCAGGCCCCGGACGTGCTGCGGATGGCCACCCGGAACGGGGCCGCGGCGCTCGGGCACCAGACCGGGCAGCTGGCCGCGGGAGCCAAGGCGGATGTGATCCTGGTCGACACCCGCAACGTCATGTTCACCCCGCTGGCCGAAGCCAACGCCGACCAGCTCCACTCCCACCTGGTCTTCGCGGCCAACGGCAGCGCCGTCGACACCACCATCGTCGACGGGCGCGTCCTGATGCGCGGCCGCCAACTGCTCACCATGGACGAACCCGAGATCCTGCGCCAGGCCAACGCGGGGCTGAGCCGGGTGCTGAGCCGGATCGGTGCCTGAGCGCAGCGACCGAGAACGGAGCCGCCGTGCTGATCGACGCGCACACGCACATCCTGAGCCTGGCCGAAGACGCCGAGTTCACTACCGAGTACGGCCGGGAAGGCTCGCTGTGCATCTACCGCAGCCTGGGCCAGCTGCCGGCCCACCGGATGCCGACCGAGGAGGAATGGGAGGCCAGCGGGTACAGCCGGCGGGGCTTCCCGGTCATCGGGCCGGCTGAGTCCATCCGGGACCATCCCGGCTTCGACAAGATCGTGATCCTGGCCGTGTCGCCGCAGTTCCTGGAGGGGGAGCTGATCGGCACGGTCGACAGCTACGGCATCACCGGCGTGCCCGGGCCGTCCAGCCCGGAGAAGTGCAACGACTACATCGCCGCCATCCAGGCGTCCCAGCCCGACGTGTTCATCGGTTACGCCTCGGTCAACCCGGCCTACCGTGGGCCCAAGGCGGCCGTACGGGAACTGGAACGGGCCGTGGCCGAACTCGGCCTGCAGGGCCTCAAGCTGTACCCGATGTACCAGGACTGGTCCCCGGCCGATCCGGTGCTGGCCTTCCCGGTCTTCGCGAAGGCCGAAGAGCTGGGCGTCCCGGTCATGGTCCACCAGGCGGGCTCGACCCGGATCGACGCCCGGATGGAGTACGCCCGGCCGGCGCTGCTCGACGCGGCCGGCCGCCACTTCCGTGACCTGCGGCTGACCATCGCGCACTGCGGGCTGCCCTGGGTCGATGAGGCCCTGTTCATGCTGACCAAGCACCCGAACTTCTTCGCCGAGCTGAGCTACTACATCGCCACCGTCACCCCCGAGGAGCTGTTCCGGTTCCTGGTGCACGCGCAGCAGTCGTTCGTGCCGCTGGAAAAGCTGTTCTTCGGCACCGACTATCCCGGGTTCCTGTACGACCCGGTCGCGCTGCGGGCCAAGCTCCTGTCGGTCAACGAGTACGCCGCGCGGGTCGGCGCCGAACCGATCCCGCAGGCCAAGCTGGACGGCATCCTGGGCGACAACTACGCCCGCATGCTGGGACTGCTGGACGAGCCGGCCGGTGCGCGATGACGAGCGAGTCCCAGCGGCTGAAGGCGCGGGGCGCCGCCGCCTGGTCGGCCGCGGTGGCGCACCCGATGGTGACCGAGATCGGTGCGGGCACGCTGCCACACGAGACGTTCCGGTTCTACTTCGAGCAGAACCTGGGCTACCTGCACGAGTACGCGCGCGCCATCGCGCTCACCGTGGCCGGGACCGGCCCGGCTGGCGCCTACGCGACTGGCACCGGCGCCCGGGCCGCCGCGAGCACCCTGACCCGGTTCCTCGGGCAGATCATCGACGTCGAGATCCCGGCCAACGAGTCGTTCCTGACCCGCCTGGGCGGGTCGCCGGACACGCTGGACCCACTGCTGCCCACGGCCTACGCCTACACCCGGCATCTGCTGGACGTCTGCCGCCAGGGCAACCTGGCCGTCGCGCTGGCCGCCCTGCTGCCCTGCCAGTGGAGCTACGGCGAGATCGGCCAGCGCCTGGTCCAGGCCCCGCCGGCCGATCCGGTCTACGCGGACTGGATCGCGCTGTTCGCCGGGGACGGCTACGACGACCTGGTGAACGCGTCCACCGACCTGCTGGATCGCTGCTGCACAACCGCCGACCAGCCGCTGACCGCGGCGGCGTTCGACCGCTCGATCCAGTACGAGATTGCCTTCTGGCAGATGGCCTACTCGCGCGGCAAGTCCGATTTTGTTGTGATTTAGGCGTTTTATGCTTCAGCTGGGCTTGGGAAGCCAGCTTGGGACGTGGGCGTGCGGCGGGCGGGGGCCGCACGCCCCGGGCCAGCCCAGCCCGGCCCGGCCGGCTCCAGGGGCCGTCACCACTGCCAGGTGAACCCGACCACGGACTGCTCGATCGCGTCCAGCCGCTTGAACACGTAGCACGACGCGCGCAGCCCGCACTCGTCCCGCTCGATGATCTCCCCGTTCATGCCGTCCCAGACGGCCCACCACACGTGCCGCGGGATCTTGTCCGGATGGAATTCAACCCGCATGGACACGTTGTGCATGACCCGGCGGGACGCCCGGCGCATCTCCGGTGGGGGCGACGTGTCGTACTGGAACAGCGTGACGTAGGTCAGCGAGGTCTCGTCCCCCAGCGTCAGCGGCTCATCCAGCAGAATGTCCAACGCGAACAGCCCGCCGTCCAGCGGGTACAGGGGACCACCAAGCCGTCCGCCCTCCTCGACCTCGACGGCCAGGGCGCTGGTGTCACAGCGGTAGGGATACCGGTCAAGCCGGGCCTCGGTCGCCTCGATGACCTGCTGGGTGCGGTGCCAGACCGGCCGCCCGTCCCGGCCCACGTAGTGGTGCTCGTGCACCGAGGTGGTGCGGTGCCGGGCCGGGCCGAGGGCCGCGGCGGCCTCCGGCGGCAGCGCGCTCGGGCCGGTCAGCACGCGGATCTTGTCCGTGCCGTCGTGGATCCGCCGGAGCCGGCCGCTGTCGGTCGAGCTGATCCCGAAGGCGTCGATGAACAGCTCCAGGGTGGCCCGGCTCAGCGTGTCACCCCGCAGGGCCCGCGACACCCGCTGCGGCAGCGAGTCGAGGCTGACCTCCTGGTAGCGCGACTGGGCCCGGTTGAGGTCGACGAACCGCTTCAGGACCTCGGTCACCGCACGCTGGTGCACCTCGCCCGGGCGCTCCCGTTCCCGCTGAAAACGGACCCACCGGTCGCGGTAGTCACGCAGCAGGAGGTGCTGCAGGGCCAGGGCGGCCTGCTGCACATGCGCGGAGGTGATTTCGCGGCCCACGGCGCTTCCCGTTGATGCGAACTAGTTGCGACGTAGGCAACCTACGCCCGCTGGACCGCGCGGTCACGAAACATTTCGCAATCGCCGCCGGAACGCAAGACCATCGGCCGGTAGGCTCCAGCTGTGCTTGGCATGCCTGGCGGGCGTCCGGGCCGGATGGCCTGGGTGGAGCGCCATCTCCAGTGGCTGTTCTGGGCCTGCGCGGCCGTGCTGACGCCCTGGGTCGTCTTTCTCTTTGTCACCCAGGCACCGCGGGCCGAGGCGCACCAGGTCAACCCGCTGGCTGTCGGCCTGGTCGTCGCGATGATCGTGGGCATTGCGCTCACGGCGTGGGCCTATCAGCTGGGTTCCCCGCTATCGGTCATGGCCGCCTCGTTCACCGCCGCGGCCACCTTCATCTCGGCCTGGTTCCGGGCCCTGACCCAGGTGGGCGGTTCGCACTGGGTCGGCGCGATCCCGATCTTCCTGGCCCTGGTCGTCGTCATCGTCGGGCTGTGCGTCATGGTGATACGAAGCGACTACTCGGACCGTCCTCCGGCCCGCTGGCTGCCGATCGTGCTGGCCGTCGCGGCGCTCGCCCTGGTCCCCACCCTGGTCGTCGTGCTGACCGTGGCCCCGGGAGTCCAGACGGCTCATCACCTCAAGATCGCCTGGACCGGTCTCGACGTGTTCGAGGTCGTCGCCCTGGCCGCCACGGGATTTGCCCTGCAGCGCCGGTCGGTCCTCACCGCCGTGCCGGCGACGATCGCCGGCACCCTGCTGGTCTGCGACGCCTGGATCAACATCGTCCCCGCGCACGGGGCGGCCTTCTACGAGGCCATCGCCATGGCCTTCGTCGAGCTACCGCTGGCCGGCCTCAGCTTCTGGGTCGCCACCCGCCACCCCGGGCCGTCCCGGGCCGGCCGGGCCCAGCTCACTGGTACTGCGCCCGCAGGGTCCGCTTGAGGATCTTGCCCGCCCCGGACATGGGCAGCCGCTCGACGATCTCCAGGCTGCGCGGCGCCTTGTAGCCGGCGATCTCCTGCTTGCAGAAGTCGCGGAGCTCGTCCAGATCGAGGGCCGAGCCGGGGGCCAGGGTGACGACGGCGTGCACCCGCTCGCCCCAGATCTCGTCGGGCACCCCGATCACCGCCACCTGGGCGATGGCCGGATGCTTGGCCACGACGTTCTCCACCTCGATCGAGTACACGTTCTCGCCGCCGGAAATGATCATGTCCTTGATCCGGTCGACCACGTAGACGTAGCCGCGTTCGTCCATGTAGCCGCCGTCGCCCGTGTGCATCCAGCCCGCGCGGACGGCCTCGGCCGTCGCTTCCGGCTGCTTCCAGTAGCCGAGCATCACGTGCTCCCCGGCCGCGACGATCTCCCCCACGGTCCCCCGCGGTACCTCGTCGCCGTTCTCATCGACGATCTTCACCCGTGCATACGGGGCCGCGCGCCCGGCCGAACGGCGCAGCACCGGGTCGCCGTGGTCCGCGTCGGTCAGGATCGTGGTGGTCGGCGACAGCTCGGTCATGCCGTAGGCCTGGGTGAACGCGGTGCCGGTGAACACCTTGCGGGCCCGGTCGAGCACCGCCTCCGAGATCGGCGAGGCGCCGTAGATGAGCGACTCCATGCTGGACAGGTCGTGCCGCTGCGCCTCCGGGTGGTCGACCAGCATCTGGATCATCGTCGGCACCAGCAGGGCCTGCTTGATCCGGTGGTCCTCGATGGCCTTCAGCACCCCGGGCGGGTCGAATCCGGGCAGCGGCACCGCGGTCATCTGCAGCAGCATCCCCTGGACCCAGATGGCGAAGCCGGCCATGTGGAAGGCCGGGGCGACCAGCAGGTTGCCGCCCCCGCGGGGTATCCGGGCCAGGGCGGTCAGGCTGCCGAGGGCGGAGACGAAGATCCCCCGGTGGCTGAGCATGACCCCCTTGGGCAGACCGGTGGTACCGCCGGTGTAGAAGATGCCCGCCAGCTCGGCCCCCTGCCGGTGCGCATCCTCCACCGGGTCCGCGGCCAGCAGGTCAGCCAGCGGCGTGAGCCCGCCGGGAACGGGCGCGTCACCGATGCCGACGATCTCCCGCAGGCCCGGCACCGCGTCGCGGAGCTGATCCGCGAGGCCGAGGAACGGATCGTCGGCCAGCAGCACCTCCACGTCGGCTTCGTGCAGGGCGTAGCTCATCTCCTTAACGCTCCACCGGGTGTTGAGCGGCACCACGACGGCATCGGCCCAGGCGATGGCCAGGCAGCTGTGGAAGAACGTGTCGGTGTTGAGCGACAGCAGCCCGACCCGGGAGTCGGTCCTGACCCCACGGGCCCGCAGTCCCCCGGCGATCCGGGCCACGCGGTCACGGACCTGCCGGTGGGTCAGGGCCCGGTCGCGGTAGACGGAGTTGATGGCATCGGGCGTCTGCTGGACCGCCCGATGCAGCGGCTGGGTGAGGTACATGGTGGCTCCTAGGGGTCCGCCCGGCGCTGGGCTGGTTACCGCAGGGAGCGGGCAACGAGGTCTTTCATGATCTCGTTGGCCCCGCCGTAGATCTTCTGCACGCGAGCGTCGGCGTACATGCGTGCGATGGGGTACTCGCGCATGTAGCCGTAGCCGCCGTACAGCTGGAGGCAGCGGTCGATGACGGTGACCTGCTGTTCGGTCAGCCACCATTTCGCCATCGCCGCCGTCGTGGCGTCGAGCCCGCCGTCCAGGTGACGCTGGATGCACGAGTCGACGAAGACCCGCCCGACGTGCGCCGTCGTGGCGCACTCGGCCAGGGTGAACTTGGTGTTCTGGAAGTCGAACAACCTCTGGCCGAAGGCTTCCCGTTGCTTGACGTAGGCCACGGTGTGCTCGACGGCGGCTTCCATGCCCGCGACCGCGCTCACCGCGATGATCAGCCGTTCCTGGGCCAGCTGGGTCATGAGCTGCCCGAAGCCGCGGCCTTCGGCCCCGCCGAGCAGGTTCGCCACCGGGACCCGGACCCCGTCGAAGTACAGCTCGGAGGTGTCGGCCCCGTGCTGGCCGATCTTGTCCAGGATCCGGCCGCGGACGAACCCGGGGCAGTCCCTGGTCTCCACCACCAGCAGGGAGATGCCCTTCGCGCCCGCGCTGGGGTCGGTCTTGGCCACGACCACGATGAGGTCGGCGGTGTGGCCGTTGGTGATGAACGTCTTGGCCCCGTCGATGACGTACTCGTCGCCGTCGCGGACGGCCCGGGTGCTGATGTTCTTCAGGTCCGAGCCAGCCCCTGGCTCGGTCATGGCCACCGCGGCGACCTGCTCGCCCGAGGCCAGTCCCGGCAGCCAGCGCCGGCGCTGATCTTCCGTGCCGTAGGCCAGGATGTAGTGGGCCACGATGCCGCTGTGCACGCCGTTGCCCCAGGCGTGGTCACCCGCCCGGGCCTGGCTCTCGAACACCGCGAGGTCGTGGGCGAACGTCCCGCCCCCGCCGCCGTACTCGGCCGGGATCGAGCAGCACAGCAGGCCGATCTCACCGGCCCGCCGCCACACCTCCGGGTCCACGTAGTGCTGGCTCTCCCAGGTGTCGCGCTTGGCCGTGAGCTCGGCCGCGATGAACTTGTCGGCCAGCGCGCCCAGCTCGCGGACCTCATCGTCCTTCCAGGACGAGACGTACTCCTGGGCGGCGGCGCTGTCGCCGCTGCGGCAGCTGAGGCGGTGGCGCTCATGCCTCGAAGCCGCCGCCGGTGACGATGATCTGCCCGCTCACGTAGTCCGCTTCCGGGTAGGTCAGCATCACCACCGAGCCGGCCGCCTCGTCCGGGGTCCCGGGGCGGCCGAGCGGGATCATCTGCTTGGCCATCTCCAGCAGCGCCGGGTTGACGCCGACCTTGATCTGGCGGCCCTCGATGTCGATCGTGGCGCTGCCGTCGGCGCTGGCCGCGGTGAGCCGGGTCTCGATGAAGCCGAACGCGACCGCGTTGACGTTGACCTTGTACCGGCCCCACTCCTTGGCCAGCGTGCGGGTCAGGCCGACGATGCCGGCCTTGGCCGAGGCGTAGTTGACCTGCCCGGCGTTGCCGTACAGCCCGGCCACCGAGGAGATGTTCACCACCTTGCGGTGGATCTCCTGGCCCTGCGGCGGCCTCGGCCTTGGCCGCCTTGCTGATCACGGGCTGGGCCGCCCGCAGGATGCGGAACGGCGCCCGCAGGTGCACGTCGATGATCGCGTCCCACTGCTCGTCGGTCATCTTCTGCACGACCGTGTCCCACGTGTAGCCGGCGTTGTTGATGACGATGTCGAGGCCGCCGAAGTGCTGGGTGGCCGTGCCGACGAAGCGCTCGCCGAAGTCCGGGTCGGCGACGCTGCCCGGGCAGGCCACGGCCCGCCCGCCCGCGCCGGTGATCTCGTCCACCACCTCGTGCGGCCGGAGCCGGGGTCGAGGTCGTTGACCACCACGCTGGCCCCCTCGGCCGCGAGCTTGAGGGCGATCGAGCGGCCGATGCCGCGCCCGGCGCCCGAGACGATGGCGATCTTGCCGTCCAGCTTTCCCATCAGTGCGGTTCCTTCCTAGGCTCAGTCGAGGGCGACGACGGCCTGGCCGACCAGCGTCTGGGTGCCGTCGGCCAGCGTGACCCGCAGGTCGATGGTGGCGAGCCGCTCGCCCGCGGACTCGTCGATGCTGGTGATCTGGCCGGTGCAGACGGGCTGGGCGTGCACCGGGGTGATCGCGGCGAAGCGGACCTTCCACGAGCGCAGCTGCTGCTGCGGGAAGGCGTCGGTCAGCAGGCGGCCGAGGTAGGCCATGGACAGCATGCCGTGGGCGAACACGTCGTCCAGCCCGGCCGACCGGGCCACGTCGAGGTCGATGTGGATCGGGTTGCGGTCCCCGGAAGCGCCGGCGAACAGGGCCAGGGTCGTGCGGCTGATCGGCTCGGCCGTCAGCGCCGGCAGCTCGGCGCCCAGCTCCCAGGAGGTCATCGGCGCCGGCTCCGGCAGCGGCCGGATGACGGTGGTGCCGCGCAGCGTGGCCACCAGCGCTCCGTCCTGATCGGTCACGGTCGTCTCCTTGACCAGGAACTGCAGCGCCCCGCCCTTCTTCTCGTAGACGTCGGTGATGCGTGGGTGCGCGTGCTGAGCTCGTCCCCGGCGTAGGCCATCCGGTGATAGCTGAACTCCTGCTCGCCGTGCAGTACCGTGCGCAGGTCGATGCCGAGGTCGGTCAGGCTCCGGAACGGGTCGGCGCAGCTCCAGGTCGATGCTGAAGAAGAACGTCGGCGGGACCGGCAGGTCGCGGTGGCCGGCCTGCTTGGCCTGGTCGACGTCGGTGTAGGTCGGGTCGGTCTGCCCGGTGGCCCGGGCGAAGGCCCGGAGCCGGCTGCGGGTCACCAGGAGCGTCCCGCCCGGGGACTCCGAGCCGATGAGCGAGCGGTCCAGGGTCACCTCAGGCACCGGCCTTCTCGTACATGGTCACGACGCAGGCCCCGCCGAGCCCGAGGTTGTGCTGCAGGGCCACGCTGGCGCCCTCCACCTGGCGCGCCCCGGCCTGGCCGCGCAGCTGCCAGACCAGCTCGGCGCACTGGGCGAGGCCGGTCGCCCCGAGCGGGTGGCCCTTGGACAGCAGGCCGCCCGGAGGGGTTGGTGACGACGCGGCCGCCGTAGGTGTTGTCGCCGTCCCGGATGAACTTCTCGGCCGTGCCTTCCGGGGTCAGGCCGAGCGCCTCGTAGCTGAGCAGCTCGTTGGTGGTGAAGCAGTCGTGCAGCTCGACCACCTGGATGTCCTCCGGGCCGATGCCGGCCGCCTCGTAGACCTGGCCCGCCGCGGCCGCGGTCATGTCGTAGCCGACCACCTGGAGCATGTCGGGCTCGAAGCTGGCGGCCGTGTCGGTGGTCATGGCCTGGGCCCGGATGACCACGCTGGCGTCCAGGCCGTGGCGGCGGGCGTAACTCCGGCGAGCACAGCACCGCGGCGGCCGCGCCGCAGGTGGGCGGGCAGCACTGGAGCCGGGTCAGCGGGCCGTAGATCTGCGGGGAACCGAGGACCTGCTCGAGCGTGGTGGGCTCACGGAAGACGGCGTACGGGTTGCTGGCCGCGTGGCGGCGGGCCTTGACCGAGATGTGCGCGAACAGCGACGGGTCGATGCCGTACTGGTCGGCGTAGGCCTGGCCCGCCCCGCCGAACAGCTGGGCCGCGGCCGGCGCGACCGGGTCGATGCCCTGGACCTCGCGCTCCACCTCCTCGTGGCGGAACAGCGGGCTTACCCGGTCGGGGAAGGCCACGCCGAGCGCGCCCGGCACCATCTGCTCGAAGCCGACCGCGAGCACACAGTCCACGCTGGCCGCTGGCCACCGCCTGACGGGCCAGGAACAGCGCCGACGAGCCGGTCGAGCAGTTGTTGTTCACGTTGATGATCGGGATGCCGGTCAGGCCGACGCCGTACAGCGCGGCCTGGCCGCACGTTGAATCGCCGTATACATAGCCCGCGTACGCCTGCTGGATGCCCGCGTAGGCGACGGCGGCGTCGTCCAGCGCCAGCCGGGCCGCCTTCTCGCCCATCTGGACGTAGGTTTCGCTCTGGCCCGGCTTAGCGAAGGGAACCATTCCGACGCCAGCGACCACGACCTGAACCATCGGTGACCCTCTTTACGCGCGATCGAAACTGATGGTTCAGAGACTGACTCTTGATTTACTTAATGTCAACCCTCAGGTGTGCTGGCCAGGATCGCGGCCGCGATCGAGGTGAGCCAGGCGTTGAACGACGGCTGCTGGGCCAGATGCCAGATGCGCGGCAGGTCGCTGGCGGTGGTCAGCGTGATCTGGACCAGGGCCCGCGCCTCGCGCCAGGCTGAGTTCCGGCCGGACCTGGCGCAGCAGGGCCACCCACTCGGCCACGTACTCCCGCTGAGCGCCCCGGAACTCCTCGGCCAGTGCTGGCTCGCCGACCAGGTCCACCCGCAGCCCGGCCCAGTCGCGCGAAAGGCGCACGTACCCCGCGACCACCGACCTCAGCGCGGCGGCCGGGTCGGCCGCCGTCTCCAGGGCCGCGTCGAGCTCCAGCCAGAGCGCGTGGGTGCCGCGGACGAGTACCGCCCGCAGCAGTGCGGCCTTGCTGTCGAAGTAGAAGTACAGGTTCTGCCCGGTGACCTCGGCCTCGGCCCCGATGCTGGCCATCGAGGTCTCCTGATACCCGACCGTGGCGAACTGGCGCCGGGCCGCGATCAGCAGGCGCTCGCGGGTGGAGACCGGCGCCAGCCCCGCCGCCGGGCGCGGCTCGGCCGGATCGGCCAGGGGCACGGCGGGTAGCGCCCGGGCCGCGCCGCGCACCAGCGCCTGGCCACCGGCCGAGGGCAGCCGCACCGAGTCGCGGCCGAGGCAGCTCAGCACCGACTGGACCGACCACGCGATCATCTCGGCCTGGGCCAGGAACAGCTCGGGCCGGCTGGCCTGCAGCGGCGCCAGGTAGGCCCGGGCGGTCTCCCGCATCATCGCCCGGATCTCGCGCCGCACCTGCTCGGGCAGGTACCGGACCTCGCGAGACCAGAGGTCAGCCATGTGTGACCGGCCGGCCACGGCGGCGATCTCCCGGTCGATGAGCTCATCCAGGGCCATGCCCTCGGCCGGCGGGGTGACGGTACGGAACGCGTCCCGCACCACGGCCTCGAGTAGATCCGCCTTGGTCGAGTAGTGACGGTAGAGCGCGCCGGCCGTGATGCCGACCCGGTCGGCGATCATGGCCATGGAGACGTTGGGGTACCCCAGCCCGAGGAAGAGATCGCGGGCCTGGACGAGGATCTGCTGCTTGCGATCCTTCGGCCGGCGGCGCACGGCGGCTGCGTCGGCGGTCATGCGTCTCTCCCCTCACCGAGGTAGCCCCAGGCTGGTCAGGCTGGCGCTGGGGCCGCGCGGGTGGCCTTGCCGACCTGGTTGAGGTAGCTCAGGGCCTGAGCGTACGAGGTGAACAGGCTGGTCTCGGTGTAGGTCAGCCCGTGGTCGACGCAGAACGCGGCGATCAGGGGCTGGGCCCGGCGCAGGCTGGGCCGGGGCATCGACGGGAACAGGTGGTGCTCGATCTGGTAGTTCAGGCCGCCCAGGGCGTTATCGGTCAGCCAGCCGCCGCGGACGTTGCGTGAGGTCAGCACCTGCCGCTGCAGGAATCCCACTTTGTCCCCCGGAGCCAGCACCGGCATGCCCTTGTGGTTGGGGGCGAACGAGCAGCCGAGGTAGAACCCGAACAGGCCCTGCTGCACGAGGATGAACACCACCGCCTTGACCGGCGACAGCACCAGGAACACCGCGCTCAGGTAGGCCGCGAAGTGCAGGACCAGCAGGGCGGTCTCGGCGGTGCGGCTGCGGATCGCCCGGGCCGACCGGCGCCGGGACAGGGCCCGGATGCTGGACGCGTGCAAGGACAGCCCCTCGGCCAGCAGCATCGGGGCCAGCAGCCAGGCCTGGTAGCGGAAGATGATGCGCCGCAGCCCGTCCGCGGCCCGGGCCCGCCCGCCGGAAAAGGCCAGCACGCCGATCATGATGTCGGGGTCTTCGTCTTCGGTGTTGGGGTGGGCGTGGTGGCGGTTGTGCTTGGACACCCACCAGCCGTAGCTGAGCCCGATGGCCAGGTTGCCGCAGGTCACCCCCAGCGCGTAGTTCCACTTACGGGAGGCGAAGATCTGCTGGTGCCCGGCGTCGTGGCCGAGGAAACCCAGCTGGGCGAACACCACGGCCAGGAAGACCGCGACCGCCAGCTGCCACCAGGAGTTGCCCACCAGCACGAACAGGACCCAGCCCCCCACCAGCGCCAGGAACGTGGCCGCGATCCGCCACCCGTACCAGGCCCGCCGCCGCTCCAGCAGTCCTGCCTTCCGTACCAGCCGCGACAACGCCGCGTACTCACTGCCCGACGGCCCGTCGGGCGGGGAATTGGGACTCGGGTCAGTACCGAGAGCGAGAGGGGTGGACACCGATGGACTCCTCGAGGTCGACGGGTAGGGCCAGGTCAATGGAGACGCACGGGCAGGGCGCCGCTCGCTGTCCCGCAGGACCAACGGGGTCAGTCGCTGCCCTGTTCCGGCACGGTGCTGGTGTGGCCCAGCAGGGCGACCAGTTCGCCGATGGTCGGCTGGCGGCTGGCGGGCTCCGGCAGCGGGCGCTCGGCCCGGATCTGGTAGCGGTTACGGCGGCCGTCCTTGGCCTTGCTGACGTAGCCGTCCTGGATGAGGTCAGTGACGATGGTGTGGGCGCTGCGCTCAGTGATGCCCAGGGTGGCCGATATATCGCGCAGGCGGGCGCCCGGGTCGTCCGCGATACACAGCAGCACCCGGGCGTGGTTGGTGAGGAAGCCCCAGCTGCCCATACCGTGAGCATAGCCCCAATTCTTGAAATATTTTGCTAGTTTCTTTTTTCCGGTATAACGTGGACAGAGTAGGGCGAGGCGGGTTATCGGCCTGCTCGTCGCGAACCAGAACTGAGGTGACACCCTGTCCTTCCATTGCGGTGGCTGCGGGGCTGCTACTCAGTTCGACGCCCGCGAACAGCAGTACGGGTCACTGGTCCGCCTCTTCCTCGATCAGCACGGGCAGTGCGGTAACGCCGTCGCCATTACGGCAGCGTTGCGCGAACCGCACTACCCGATCTGTGGTTAAATTCAACGGTCGTAGTTTTTCTGTGTACGTGGCTGGTGCCGCGCTCGCGGATGTACTTGCGGGCAGGTCCCGGCACACCGAACTGGTGAGGCTGCTGCCCGCGGCGGCTTCCCCGCACGGTGCGGGGACATGTTTCAAGGAGATATGTCATGGCACAGGGAACTGTGAAGTGGTTCAACGCCGACAAGGGCTTCGGTTTCATCAGCAACGACGACAACAGCGCGGACGTGTTCGTTCACTTCTCCGCGATTGAGTCCAGCGGTTACCGCAGCCTGAACGAGGACCAGCGGGTGGAGTTCGACATCACCCAGGGTCCGAAGGGCCCCCAGGCCGAGCGAGTCCGGCCTCTCTAAGCTTGTACCACTGAGGGAGCGGCATCCGGATTCCGCCGGATGCCAGGAACGCGGGTGCCCCTGAGCCGCTCTGCGGCCGGGGGTCACCACCCTCTTTCTTCTCAACTGCCGACGCACCTGGCCCGGCAGCCTGAACGTGAACTACACGATTTAAGGCGCAGCCAGCACAACGCGCCGGTCGCACTGCTCCCTGGCGAGCCGGTTTCCACGGACGTGGCGGCCCATATGCGGCCACCCGAATCCAGGAGAAACCTCTATGACCGTTCTGCCGGCCGAGCAATCGGCCCCAGTACGTCGCGGCCGACCCGGCGGTAAACCGCACGCCGTCCCACCTCTGGTCACGTTCGCCTCCGCGGGCGTGCCCCCGCAGCTGGTGGCGGCGCTGGCCGAGACGGGCATTGTCACACCGTTCCCGATCCAGGCGGCCACGCTGCCGGACGCCCTGGCGGGCCGGGACATCCTGGGGCGGGGGCAGACCGGTTCCGGTAAGACGCTCGGCTTCTCCATACCGCTCGTGGCCCGCCTGGCCGACGGCTTCACCAGTGCCTGCCGCCCGCGCGGCCTCGTGCTGGTGCCGACACGCGAGCTGGCCAGCCAGGTCCAGGCCGTCCTCGTGCCGCTGGCCGAGGCGGCCGGGCTGACCGTCACCGCGATCTACGGCGGTGTGCCGCAGAATCCCCAGGTGGCGGCGCTGCGCAACCGGGCCGACATCGTCATCGCCTGCCCGGGACGCCTGGCCGACCTGATCGAGCAGGGCCACTGCCACCTCGGTGACGTAGAGATCACCGTCGTCGACGAGGCCGACCACATGGCCGACCTCGGGTTCCTGCCCGTCGTTCGCCGGCTGCTGGACGCGACCCCGGCCGAGGGCCAGCGGATGCTGTTCTCCGCGACCCTCGACCACGCCGTGGACGTCCTCGTCCGGCGCTTCATGAACGACCCGGCCCGGCACAACGCCGACGCGGCCGAAACGCCGCTCGCGATGATCCATCACCTGCTCACGGTCACCCCCGCCGATCGCATCGGCGTGCTGGCCGCCATCACCGGGGGCCCCGGCCGCTCACTGGTCTTCACCAGGACCAAGGACGGCGCGCACCACCTCGCCCGCCAGCTGACCCGGGCGGGCATCCCCGCCGGCGAGCTGCACGGCAATCTGACCCAGAGTTCCCGCGAACGCAACCTCGCGGCCTTCTCGGCCGGGAAGGTCCGGGTGATGGTCGCGACCGACATCGCCGCCCGGGGCATCCACGTGGACGGCATCGACCTGGTCGTCCACGCCGACTCGCCCACCGAGCACAAGGCCTACCTGCACCGGGCCGGGCGGACCGCCCGGGCCGGCGCCGACGGAGTGGTGATCACGCTGCAGACCCCGGCCCAGGCAGGTGAGGTGCGAACCATGATGCGCAAGGCCCACGTGGTGCCGCTGGCCGCCGCCGTCACCCCGCAGTCAGCCCTTTTGCGGTCGATCGCCGGTGACCCCGTTCCGCCGGTGCAGCCGCAAGCGCGCGTCGCCCATCCGGCGGCTGCCCCACCCGTCCAGGCCACCGGTCGCGGCGCCGCAGCGCTGTCCGCTGGTTTCCGCGGCCGGCGACGGTGATGCGCCATGGCTGACCGCGCCCGCCCCCGGCGCTTTATCGCCGGAAGCCCGTTCAACAAGCCGCACGTAGACGAGCCTCCCGCCGAGGAGTACGCCCTTCAGGACCGGGTGACCCACGACCGGTACGGCCTCGGCCGGGTCGTGGCCCTCGAGGACGAGTCCTCCCTGATCGTCGACTTCGGCTCACGGGTGACCCGTATCCGGCTGCCATGCCCGAGGATGACCAAGCTCTGACCCAGCGCCCCCGACGGACCGGAGGATCATCATGAGTGACTTCTACGGGATTCAGCCGGGGGCCATTCCGGGCTTCGCCGAGAGCGGGTCCGGGCATTTCATGAGCGTGGGCGGCCTGCCGGAGGCCACCGTGCAGCACATGCTCGGCTTCATGGAGAAGCTGCAGGGCATGCACCGGACCGACCCGCTCGCGTTCGAGGTGTGCGTCCGGCACGTCGCCTCGGTCATCGAGGATCAGCGGCGGCAGGAAGGCCAGGACGACCCGCGCGAAGACGAGGCCGCCGAGTAGCCCCGCTCCGGCTGGTTACAGGACGGCGCCGCGCGGGGCCGCCTCCAGGGTGGCGACACCCCGGCCGTAGATCACCAAGAGCCGGCCGCCGTGCCGGCAGCGCAGCGCGCCGTCAGCTTGGGCCAGGATCGCGACGACGTTTTCCAGAGCGTCATCTGGTGTGCCTCCCGGCTCGTCGTAGGTGACGTCCAGGTGTTCGCCGCTGATGAGGCGGACGCGCAGCACGATCTCGGCCATGACCTCGCACCTTAGACCCTGCGCGGCCGGCGGCCAAGCTCTGAGGATCGCTGGCTTCGGCCCATCAGCGAAGTGGCTCGCTAGGCTGCCCTCGTGATGACCGCCCGCACGGCCGGGAAGCCGGACCGGTGGACCCGCGGACTACTGCGCTGCAGCCTGGCCGCCGGCCCCGTGTTCACCGCCACCTTCCTGCTGGAAGGGGCCGCCCGGGACGGCTACCTGCCCCTGCGCCACCCGGTCAGCTCGCTGGCCCTCGGCCCGCGAGGCTGGATCCAGACGGCCAACTTCACCGTCACGGGAACGTTGTTTCTGGCCGGTGCAGCTGGGCTGTGGCGGGCCGGCGCGGCCGGGCGGTCGCGGGCCGGCCATCCCGGGGCCAGCACCCGCGCCGCGCCCGCCTTCATCGCCGCGGCCGGCCTTGGCCTGCTCAGCGCGGCCGTCTTCCCCACCGACCCGGTCAGTGGCTACCCGCCGGGGACGCCTCCGGCCCCGCCCCGCCCCAGCCGGACCGGGACCGCGCACAATCTGTCCGCGATCCCGTTCTTCGCCGGGCTGCCCGCCGCTGCGCTAGTTTCCGGCCGGCAATCCTGGCGAGCCGGCCGACGTGGGTTCGCCCGCTACAGCGCGGGCACCGCCCTGACCATGCTGACCACCGCGGTGCTGTCCGGGGCAGGCTTCGGCCAGTCCCCCGGCCTGGTCCCCGTGGCCGGGCTGCTCCAGCGGGTCAGCATCACCACCGGCCTGACCTGGCTCACCGCCCTCTCGGCCCGGGCCCTGCGTCGCTAGCGGAGGACCTCGACCAGCAGGATCCAGGCGTTGGACGCGGCAATGGTGACCGCGAGGACGAACGCAAACGGGAGCCACTGCAGTCCGCCGCCGGCCCGGGCCAGCAGGGTGGCTCCGCCTACGGCATACGCCGCGACCAGCAGCAGGGCAAGGAACAGCCGGAGGTTGAACGCGACCGGCTTGACGTGCGAGCGCCGGTAAGCGGAGACGGAGCGGGCCGGAGATATCGCTGTCCCGACGGCAGAAAACAGCAAGACTCCGGCGAAGACCCCCCGGTCGATGGACGGGTCCAAACCGACCAGACTGATCCCGAGCACGATCAGCAGTGCGACCAGCGACTCGAGGGCGCGACCGGTGAGATAGGAGCTCCCGATCTTCTTCTCCTGGGTGAGAATGTCGCGCAAGTTGATGCTGACCGCGACGAAGATCAGGCCACTCAGGGCCGCTCGTCCCGCGATGCTCCCCGGACTCGACGCCCGAAGGATATCGCGGCCTGCGGCTGATGCCGTACTTTGCTGGGGTGACCACCGACCTCTGGCTGGGGGCGGCGACGACTCTGATTGGAGCCGCGCTCGGCGGATCTATAAGCTTCGTCGTGAATCGCCAGCAGCTGAAATCCGAATGGATGCAGCGCGAAGTAGATGCTGCGCGAGAACAACGTACACGGAGCGAAGACCGGCGATTCGCTGCTTACTCCGAGTTCATTACTCGTGCGCGTTCCTGCCGAAATTCGCTTGGAGCTTATTATCAACATCCAGATAATAAGCCGTCCATTAAAGACCTTGACACCCTACTGCAGGCAGCACAAGATGCATCATCGCTGGTTTTTCTGGTCGTTGGAAGTGAAGAGGCCTACGAGGCATGCCGGGAGGTTGTGCGATCCCTGGAAGCCGCCCAAGAAGTCCTTCACGTCAAAAGGCCAAGCAACGCGGATAATCCATGGACTGAACTCAATCTGATGCTCGGAAAATCTACCCGCACCTTTCAGAATGCTGTCCGAACGGAGCTAGGGGTGGCGGGACCTGCAAAACCCTGGGATAGTACCGGACACGACAGGAAGCATCAAGAAGCCCATCGCAGGGACGATCTTGGCGGGCGTTGATTCCCTACACCCACCTCACCGACTTATCGGCGCCGGATGACGTTCGCTGAAGTCGATGAGCTGGTCGGCCCGCTGAAGTCATCTTCGAACGTGCTCGCCTAAAGCAGACCCGTGGTGCCCCGCGGCCGGCTGGCCGCCTGGCTCTCTACGTTGACCCTCAGGTCAGTGCGGGCCTGGCGATCCGAGACTTGTCCGCCGAACTCCCTGATGGGTCTCTAAATGGCCACTATGGGGATGGTTTGCTTGCCGTCCGGTCCCAGATCCCGAAGGCGTTGGGCAGCTTGGTCACCGTTGGCGCCAGGTCCGGGCAGTGCCGGGCCAGCACCGAGCGCATCGTGTTGTCGGTGATCCAGGTCATGCCCTCGGGGGTGTAGACCTCATCGGTGAAGGAGTCGGTGAAGAACCGGTCGCTGTTGAGCCGCCGGGAGGCCATCAGGATGAAGATGCGGAACGCCGTGTCGCTGAAGGCGAAGCCCTCGGGCAGGTCTTCGGCCATGACGCCGGGGATGAGGTCGAGGTCTTCGATCTTGCCGCCGTACACCTCCTGCAGTTCCTGCGCCCAGACCTTGTTGCTGGTCACGTCCTCGAAGGTCTGCGGGACGGGCAGGTGCAGCAGGCGGCGGAACTCGCAGTACCGCGGCACCCCGAGCTCACGACAGCGCACGATGTCGAGCGCCGCCATATCCATGTAGGCGCCGTTGTCGGGCCGCCGGAACGTCTGCAGCCCGCGCGGGAAGTTGTGCAGCGTGACCAGGCCCGGGTTCATCGTGGCGAAGGTGTAGATGATGTCGGTCAGCCGCTGGTCCCGCATGATGGGGACGGCCTGCGGCCCGGTCAGCTCGCTGAACGACCGTGGCCCGAGCGTCGGCGCATCGTCGCGGGCCGACCGGAAGTCGAAGTCGTCCGGCACCAGCGGGTGCATCCGGTAGATGGCGACGAATTCTTCGGTGAGGGCGTACGGCACGCCGTAGTCGGCGGTGCCGGTGCCGGGGATGCCGCGCAGCGCCTCGTTCTTGGAGATCCTGGCCACGAAATCGTGCAGTTTCGGCCCGGCCAGCCCCCACCAGTTCGCGTACAGCCCCTCGACCGCGGTGGGATGAGCGGTGACCGCGGGCGTCCATTCGACCGTGTGGATCTTGGCGATGAGCGCACAGGTGGTCAGCCGGGCCTTCTGGAACAGCGTCTCGTCGTCGAAATCGGGGTGGGCCGCGGCCAGCATGGCCGCGACGCTGTTGTGCTCCATCGAGAACAGCGTCTGCATCATGCCCAGGCCAAGCCAGAAGCCCGGCACCAGGGCCGGGTTGTCCTGCGGGTCGGGCGGGACCGGGGGCAATCCGTCGGCCAGCCGCAGCCGACCGCCCGCGCCTTCGCGCAGGAACCGCTGCTGGGCCAGGTCGTTGCCGTAGATCGATGATCCGTCCCACCAGTGCGTATTCGTGTTGAGGTGGGTCGGCGGCAGCGCCGAATCAGCCGGAGCGGTGGGGTCGGGCTGCACGCGCATGACCATCACCGGGGGCGCGGGCCAGTCGTCGCCCTGGACCTCCGGCAGCACCCAGGGCTTGTCCGTGGGACTCGTACCGTGCTTGACCCAGTCGTGCAGCATGAACTGCAGCCACGCCGTGATCAGCGCATTGCCCGCCGTGGCCGGGTTGAACGTGTCACGGGTCATCAGCCTGCGGCTGATCTCGCGCGGGTTCGGCGTCATCATCCGGTCCTGGTCGGGCCAGGTGTCATCCAGCGGCACGTTGCGCCCGAAGCGCGTGCCGGCCATTCCCATCTCGGGGTGCTCCAGGTCGTTCCAGCTGCCATCGGCGGTGCGTGCAGCCAGGTACGACTCGTCATACGGCGGCGGCCCGGTCGGGTCGACTGATGGGAGCCGGGAGGTATCGAACAGGTTCTGCTGCCGGAGCGTGTCGCGAATGCCGATCAGCTCGGCCAGGCCAGCAACTTCCGGCAACGTGTACCACGGGTGCTTGCGCGACACCTTGTCCGTGACCTCGTCGTACAGACGCTGGACCAGGCCGGGCCGATCGGGCACATCGGACGAGCTGACACCTTCGGGTGGTTCAGCGGACGAATCCATGGCTGTCCTTCCCCCATCTCGGCCAGGCCAGGTCCGAAAACAGAAGGCCACCTGCGCGCCAGGCTCGGCCGGCGTGCCAGCAAAGTTATCGGTCAAAGTCCGGAGGAGCCAGGTTCGCCGACTGATACAGCCGCGGCCCGGTAAAGATGTTGACAGCCTTACTGACAACTCGTACAGTGCCGATTATGTCAGAGAAACTGACAACACCAACACATCCGCTGCCCCCGCCGGACGCGAACCTCGGCTACCTGTTCCGGCTCGCGCACCAGCGCTTCCGGGCGCTGCTGGAGAGCGAGCTGAAGGACCTGGGGCTGTCCGCGCAGGAGTACGGGATCTTGAGCGTGTTCGAGACCAGGCCCGAGCTCTCCACCGCCGAGCTCGCCCGCATCACGCAGGTCACGAGGCAGACGATGCACACGTCCACCCTCAGCCTCGAAGGGGCGGGGCTGGTGGAGCGCGAGGCGAGAAATCAGCGGGTCGTGCTCCTGCGCCTGACCAGACAAGGCCACGAGCGTCTGGAGGCGGCAACGCTCCGGGTGCGCCAGGTGGAACGGGCCGCGCTGGCCCATCTCAGCTGCGCGGACGAGCAAACCGTACGAGCGTGGCTCGCCAGCGTGGCGGCCATGACGACAAGCCCTGAGAACGTCGAGGTCAAGCAGCAGGAGAGGTCATGAACGATCAGACCCGGGCCACCGGGAAGCTCGAGCAGCGCATCCACGACGCGGAACGGGAGCTGTTCGCCGCCACCGGCGCGGACGTCGGCGAATCCGTCCTCGAACTCGCGCAGACCGGCCTGCGGGTCCGGGTGCTCTCGCACGGACACGGCCCGGCGGTGGTCCTGCTCCACGGCGTCTCGGAGAGCGCCGCCATCTGGGCCCCGTTGTTTACGAAGCTGCGTGATTTCCGGCTGCTCGCCGTGGACCTCCCCGGCCACGGCCTGTCGGACCCGGTCACCTACCGCCGCGGGCAGGTGCGCGAGCACACCCGCCGGTTGCTCGATGACATCTTCGACGCCCTCGGGCTCGACCAGGTGCCGGTGATCGGCCACTCGCTGGGCGGCATGTTCGCCCTGTGGCACGTGGCCGCCGGTTCCGAACGGATCTGCGAGGTGGTCGCGATCGGGGAGCCCGCCGTCGCGCTCCCGGGTGTCCACGTGCGCATGCCGCTCTCGCTGCTGACCGTCCGCGGACTGGGCGTCGCCGTCCTGCGCTCCCCCAGCCCGCCTCGGGTCTATCGCCAGCTGCTCGCCCAGGGGCTGGGCCCGGCCGACGTGGCGGCCGCGCCGGACTCGCTGATCGAGGCGCTGCGCTTGTCGGCCCGCCGGCCGGAGAACGCGAGAACCGTGGCGACGCTGATGCACGCGATCGACCGGTTCCGCCGCCCGCGTCGCGAAAGCGTCCTCACCAGCGCTGAGCTCGCCGCGATCACGGCCCCCACGACCTTCATCCTCGGATCCGACGACCCGTACCTGTCCGTCGAGCGCGCCCGGCCGTCGATCGACCAGATTCAGGGCGCCACGCTGCATGAGGTACCCGGCGGGCACGCCCCCTGGCTCGTCGACCCCCAGCGCGCGGCCGACCTGATGGCCACGATTAATGCAGTGTCCCCGCGGCGGCCGCTCGTCTTATGATCGCGGCGGTTTCGTCCACGCCTGCCGGGCGAGTGCTGCGCCGGCTCGGGCCGTCGACAGGAGGGCTGCCCCATGCCGGACTGGGCCGAGCAGGTCACGGCCATCGCGACCGCGGTCAACGCCATTGGAATTCTCAGCGCGATCGCTCTGGTGGTCTACGCGGCCCAGCAGGCCCGGGAGGCCCGGGTCGGCCGCCAGGCAGAGATGGCGATCGAATTCTTCCGGCGCTGGAGCGAAGGCCCGATGCTGGAGACGCGCCGCCTCGTGGCCGAGTTCGAGACGCCCGAGGCGCTGCGGGACGCACTGATCGTGTTCGTGGCCGAGAACTCGGCCGAGGCCTACGTCCTGTACCGGGAGCTCGACTACTTCGAGCAGCTCGGCGCGCTCGAGCAGCACGGCGGCTTCGATTTCGAGCTCATCAGGGCCATGCTCGGCCGCCGGCTGATCGACCGGTGGGAGATGTGGCAGCCGTCGATCGAGGCCATCGGCGGCACCGCGGCCTATCCCATGTTCGACCGGCTGGTGGCGAAAATGCGCGCCGCCGATCTCTGACCGCACCGACCTCTGACCGCACCGACTTCTGACCGCACCGACTTCTGACCGCACCGACCTCTGACGGCAGCGGCCGGGGAAGATTCCACCTCCCCGGCACTTTCGGGTGACGCCTTGCCGGGCCCGGTTTTCCTAGCGTGCAGAGCTAGGAAACCAAAACAGGCAGGAGCGAAATGCCCGAGTACTACGAGATCCGGCTCGAGGGAGTTCTGCACGCGGGCTGGTCCACCTGGTTCGAGGGCCTCCGGGTCAGCGCCGATGGCACACAGACCGTGATCAGCGGCGAGCTGGCCGATCAGTCAGCGCTGCACGGTGTCCTGGCCAAGGTGCGTGATCTCGGGATGCACCTGGTCTCGGTCCGCCAGCTCGATGCGGGCGACGACGCGGAAGGGAAGCCCCCGTCATGACCATCCAAGATCTCCTCACGATCTCCTGGCAGGTCCAGGCGCCGGGCTCCGGCGTGCTGCCTTGCCAGCACGAAGACCCACGGCTGTGGTTCTCGGAGCGGCCGGCCGACCTGGAGCAGGCCAAGGCCTTCTGCCAGCCCTGTCCGGTACGCGCGCTGTGCCTGGCCGGTGCGGCGGAACGCCAGGAGCCACACGGGGTCTGGGGCGGCGAGATCTTCGAGCAGGGCTCGGTCATCGCGATGAAAAGACCCCGGGGCCGCCCGCCCAAGAAAGCCGGGGCGCCCGTGTGCGTCGCGGACGCGCACTCCGGGGCAGCGTGATCGGTCCGGTGGCCGGGAAGCATCTTTCTCCCGGAAACGACTGGCACTAAAGTGGCGGTTCGAAACTGATGAAAACGGATAGCTCCGCCAGTTGCCGGAGCTGGGCACGCGAGAAGTTCACCGATGACAGAGACGGCAGGCGGTCACCAGGGCGGTTCGTCATCCGAGCGTGACGCGCTGCTGCAGACCAAGCTGCAGGTGCCACGGTTGCGGCCAGGGCTGGTGTCGCGGCCGCGACTGGCCGGCCAGCTCGACCAGGGACTGAGCCGCGGGCTGATCCTGGTGGCGGCGCCCGCGGGTTACGGCAAGTCGGTGCTGCTGTCGGAGTGGGCTCGCGACCATGGTCAGCCGGTGGCCTGGCTGTCTCTGGACGAGGGGGACAACGACCCGGTCCGGTTCTGGCGTCACGTGCTGGCCGCTCTCGACGTGGCCCGCCCGGGCATCGCCGGGCGGGTAGGGCCGCCGGCCGGCTCCCCGCCGCCGTCGGCCTACGAAACTCTGGTCACCGCGCTGATCAACGACATCGTGACCGAGCCGGACCTGCCGGACGTCCTGCTGGTGCTGGACGACTACCACCTGATCAGCTCCGAAGGCGTGCACGCGCCGGTCAGGTTCCTGCTCGAGCACCGGCCGCCCCAGCTGCGTATCGCCCTGGCCAGCCGCTCCGATCCGCCCCTGGCCCTCCCCCGCTACCGGGGGCGAGGTGAGCTGGGTGAGGTGCGCGCTTCCGACCTCCGGTTCAACCTGGACGAGGCCGGAGAACTGCTGCGCCGGGATACGGCCGGACTGGACCTCCCCACGGTGGCCGCGCTGGCCGAGCGCACCGAGGGCTGGGCCGTCGGGCTGCAGCTGGCCGCGCTGTCGCTGCGCAGCCAGCCGGACGTCGCCCGCTTCGTGGCCGCCTTCACCGGCAGCCACCGCTACATCCTGGACTATCTGGGTGAGGAGATCCTCGAACGGCAGCGCCCTGAGCTGCGGGATTTCCTGCTCGAGACGTCGGTACTGGAACGCCTCAACGGGCCGTTGTGTGACGCCGTCACCGGCCGCGATGACAGCCAGGAACTGCTGGAAGAGGTGGAGCGGTCAGGCCTGTTCGTGGTCCAGCTCGACGACGTACGGACCTGGTGGCGCTACCACCATCTGTTCGCCGATCTGCTGCGGGCCCGGCTGGAGCAAGATCCCGGGCGGGCCCGGCGCCTGCACCGCAACGCCGCCGCGTGGTACGAGCAGCGCGGGCTGCCCGACGATACGATTCGCCACGCGCTGGCCGCAGGCGAGCAGGAGTGGGCCGCACGGCTGGTCGAAGAGAACTTCGACACCGTCTTCAACCTGCGCGGCGAGCAGGCCACCATCCAGAGCTGGCTGCCCGCGCTGTCCGCGGACGTGGTTCGCTCCCGTCCCCGGTTGCTGCTGGCGCAGGCGCAGATGGCCAGCATGCGCGGTGACCTCGCAACGATGGAGCCGCTGCTCGAGGCGGCGGAGCGGGTGATCGAGGCAGCCACCGAGGAGTCATTCGCGCCAGCCGCGGGCGCTCAGGGCAGCCTCCTGGTCAACGCCCGGGCCATGCTGGCCTTGCAGCGCAGCTACGCGGCCCAGCTGCGCGGCGACGCCGGGGCGACTGCTGCCCGGACCCGGGAAGCCCAGGAGCTCCTCGGCGCGGACGAGCTGATGCTCTCCTCGGCCGTGCAGGGGTTCCTGGCCATGCCCGAATGGCTCGGCGGACGGCTGGCCGACGCCGAGGAGATCTTCGAGTCCAGCATCGGCTGGTGGCGCGAGCAGGGCCAGGTCACGACCACGGCCTGGGGGTATTACTGCCTGGCCCGGCTGCAGCGCGGGCAGGGCCGTCTCGAGGCCGCGGCCCGGACCGGTGAGCGAGCCCTGGCTGCGGCGGGCGATCCGGGACAGCTCCTGCCGCCCGCCGCCGGGCCCGCGCTGGTCGGGCTGGCCGAGGTCGCCTACCAGCGTGACGACCTCGACCGGGCGTCGGAGTTCGTACAGCAGGGGATAACGCTGTGCCGCCAGTTCGTGCACACCCCGCCCCTGGCCACCGGGCTGGCCACGCTGGCCTGGATCCGCCAGGCGTCCGGCGACCGGCCGGGAGCGGCCGACGCCATGGCCGAAGCGGAGTCGTTCTCCCCCGGTCCGGCCGGGCTGCTCAACCCGATTCCGGCCCAGCGCGCCCGGCTGCTGCTGGCCCAGGGAGACGTGGCCCAGGCCGCGCGGTGGACCGGCGAGTGCGGCCTGGATCCTGACGACCAGCCTGATTACCCGCGCGAGCCGGGCCAGCTCGTCCTGGCCAGACTGCTCCTGACCCAGGATCGCCCGGATCAGGCGCTGGCCCTGCTGGATCGCCTGGACGGCGCCGCGGCCACCCAGGGCCGGACCGGCAGCCTGATCGAGATACGCGCGCTGCGCGCGATGGCCCTGGCCGCCCTCGGTGACGACACCGGCGCCAGGGCGGCCCTGGCCGCCGTGCTCCGGTCCGGCCGCCCCGAGGGCTACGTCCGGGTGTTCGCTGACGAGGGGCCAGCGATGGCCGGGGTCCTCGGCCAGCTCATCGCGGCTCGGCGCACTGACGAGGAGGCGGCCGCGATCCCGCTGGCCTATTTGGCCCGGTTGCAGCGCGCCTTCGACGTCGCCCGCCCTCCCGATGACGGAACCATCCCCCCGGCACCCGTACCCGACCTGGCCGAGCAGCTGACCAACCGGGAACTGGAGATCCTGGCTCTGCTGGCTACGGGCCAGTCGAACCAGAGCATCGCCCGCCGCCTGTTCATCTCGCTGGACACCGTGAAGAAGCACGTCAGCCACGTGCTAGGCAAGCTCGGCGCCGGCAACCGCACCGCGGCGGTCGCCCGGGGGCGGGAGCTGGGCCTGATCGACCGATAGACCGCTATCCGCGCGTCCGGTAGCGGAGTACGGCGCCGTCTTCGGTGGTCAGGGCGAAGGAACGAGTCAGCGCGATCGTCATGACCAGCACGCTGATCAGCCCTGGTCTGCTTACACGTCACCCGAAAGTGCCGTCCACGGGGAAGATGGGGTCCTATTAAAAAATCGGATTAAAGGATCAGCCGGAGCTGACGGGCCCGGGCGACGGCCTCGGTGCGGTTGGCCGCGCCGAGCCTGCCCAGCACGTGGCGAATGCGCGCGCCGGCGTCTGAGGGAGACAGCAGCTGGGCGCCGGGGGCGGAATAGATTCGTGAGGGTCCTCATTATGTGGACGTGCAACATACCGCGCCGATTACGCCCGAGCTGGTGGGTGAGCGATACCTCGCCGTCCACCACCGGATGTTCCGAGCCGTCAACGACGAGATGAGCGCATCCGGCCTGTCGATGACCCGGACCAAGATGCTCCGGCGCCTCCACGAGCAGGGACCGACCCGGCAGAGCGTGCTCGCGGCCGATTTTGAGTGTTCGCCGCGCTCCATCACCGACATCGTCGATGGGCTGGAGCGCCTCGGCTTGGCCGAGCGCCGGCCAGACCCCGCGGACCGGCGAGCCAAGCTCGTCGCGATCACCGACGCCGGCCAGTCCGCTCTGGACGTAGCCAACGTCACCCGCGAGCGGCTGCTCACCCAGATCTTCGGCGGGTTGACCGAGGACGACCGGGCCACGCTGTTCCGCCTGCTCGGCCGCCTGGACGAGGCAGTCCAGCAGGTGACCACGACCTCGGCCACGCAGGGCCCGGCGGCGATCCCGGCATGATCGCCCCGTTCCGCCCCGCCGCCACACCCACTCACGTTCCACAACCGGGGGTATAGCCCGACATGTCCTCTGTCACATCGGATACCGGCGGTCAGCAGGCCGCGGCCAAAGACCATCGCTGGCTCATCCTGGTCATCGTGGCGATCGCCCAGCTGATGGTGATCCTCGACTCGACCGTCGTGAACATTGCCCTGCCCTCGGCCCAGCGCGCGCTGGACTTCCCGAACAGTGACCGCCAGTGGGTGGTGACCGCCTATGCGCTGGCGTTCGGCAGCCTGCTGCTGGTCGGCGGCCGGCTGGGTGACATGTTCAGCCGTAAGCGGGTCTTCATCATCGGCCTGATCGGTTTCGCCCTCTCCTCGGCGCTCGGCGGCGCGGCCGTGTCGTTCGGCATGCTCGTGGCCGCCCGCACGCTGCAGGGCGCCTTCGGCGCGATCCTCGCCCCCGCCGCTCTCGGCACGCTGGTCAGCACGTTCCGCGACCCGCGCGAGCGCGGCCGGGCGTTCGGCGTCTTCGGGTCGGTGGCCGGCGGCGGCGGCGCCGTGGGCCTCATCCTCGGCGGCGTGCTCACCGAGTACGCCTCCTGGCGCTGGACCCTGTACGTCAACCTGTTCTTCGCCGCCATTGCGGTGGTCGGCGCGCTGGTCTACATGGAGAGCAACCGGCCTGACACCCGTCCGCGGATGGACTGGGTCGGCGCGGTCCTCGCCTCGGCCGGCCTGTTCCTGATCGTCTTCGGGTTTTCCCACGCGGAGACGGCCGGCTGGGGCGCCGCCCTGACCGTCGGCTCGCTCGTCGCCGGGGTGGTCCTGCTCGCCGCGTTCACCTTCGCGGAGAGCCGGGTCAGCCACCCGCTGCTGCCGCTGCGGGTGATCTTGGACCGGGCCCGGGGTGGCTCCTACATCTCGGTCGGGCTGACCGGCATCGCGGTCTTCGGCGTCTTCCTGTTCCTCACGTACTACCTCCAGCAGATCAAGGGCTACAGCCCGGTGATCAGCGGGCTGGCGTTCCTGCCGATGATCGCCTGCATCCTGCTCTCCTCGAACACCTCCAGCATCGTGCTGCTGCCCCGAGTCGGCCCGCGGAACCTGATCGTGACCGGCATGGTGCTCGGCGGCCTCTCGATGGGCTACCTGACCACGCTGACCGTCACCTCCAGCTACGCGACGCACATCGTGCCGGCCCTCGTGGCCATGGGCCTGGGCTTCGGCATGATCTTCTCCCCGGCCATCAACACCGCCACCGCCGGAGTCAAACGCCAGGATTCAGGCGTGGCATCGGCCCTGGTCAACACCATGCAGCAGGTCGGCGGCTCGATCGGGACCGCGGCCCTGAGCACGGTGGCGCTCACCGCCACGGCCAGCTACCTGACCGCGCATCACGCCGGTCCGCTGGCCCCGGCCACGGCTGCGGTGCACGGTTACAGCCAGGCGTTCACGGTGTCGGCGATCCTGTTCGGCGTCGGCGCGGTGGTGGCCGCTCTGCTGGTGCCGTCCCGGCGCCGCCTGGAGGAGCTGCGGAGTGCGGCGCAGGCGGCCACTCCCGCTCCCACGCCCGCTGCTGCTCCTGCTCCAGCGGTCAGCGCGGCGCCCGGAGACGGGCTGGTCGCCGGCGATACCGTCCAGGGCGCCGATACAGCCTGACCTCGCGCCGCGAGGCGGACGACAACGCCCTCTGACCGGGTACTACCCGGTCAGAGGGCGTTTTGCTGGTGGGGCCGCCCAGGCCACAGATGGCGGCACGTCCCGGCCTCTTCGTTCTCAGGGCTAGCGGATTTCGTAGGTTCCGTCCAGGCGGGCGCGGCCGATGACGTGACCCTGGATGGCGGCGGTCACGTCATCGAGGGTGAAGCTGGCGGGCAGGCCGGGGGCCTGGTCGAGGGCGAAGAGCTGGAACACGTAGGCGTGGGGTCCGTGGGACCGGATCGGCATGGGACCGGCGTAGCCGCGCCGCCCGAGCGGGCCTTTCCCGTGCCGGATCCCGGTGATGGGGCTGGGGCTGGCCAGGGCATTCTCGGGGATGCCGCTGAGCGAGGGGTCGATGCCCAGCGCGAGCGCGTGGGTGGCGGGCTTCCCGAACGGGACGTCGGGATCCTGCACGATGAGCACGAGCTCAGCCGTGCCGGCGGGGGGCTGCGTCCAGTCGAGGGCAGGTGAGATGTTCGCCCCGCGGATCCGGCCACGATGCTTTTCCGGGATAGGTGCCCCGTGGTCGAAGGCCGGGCTGGTCAGGGTGAAGTTCTCCGGGGCCTGCAGATCGGGACGGGCCCAGACGAGGGTGTCGTGGCCCGCGCGCCGGTTGCGCAGGGCGACGCCCAGGGGGTTGGCGGGCATGACTCCGACTCCTTCCAGCTGCACGGGGCGCCGCGCCGTGAGCGCGGCGTGCGGTCATCGCCCGCGCCACGGCCCCGGCGAGATCCGGTCCCAGTCGGCGCCCCGGCCAGCCAACAAGCGCCCTCTGGCCGTGTCCTACCTGGCCAGAGGGCGTTTCCTGCTCGATCCGGTCAACGAGGCTGGATCTCACCCATCGGGCCGAAGCCGTCATGCGGGGTGTCGATGTAGATGATCTGCGGCTGCGTGGCCACCAGGTCGGGTGCGGCGTCAAAGAACCTCTTCACCCAGGGCTGCTTGACGTGCGTTCCGCCCGCCTCGGCGTCCTTGAAGCCCTCGATGCAGATGAACTCGTTCTCGTCCTTGAGGCTCCGGGAGAACTGGAAGAACAAACAGCCGTCCTCGGTGTTCACGTCCGTGGCGTAGGAGTCGGCCAGCGCCAGCCACTCGGCTTCCTTCTCCGGCCGGATCTGCATCTTGATGTTGATCAGGATCATGAGTCCCCTCCTACGGCGGGCCAGTTGTCATCATCGTGGTGCGATCGTCGGCGCGCGTCAATTGTCGCGGGGCGTCTGACCCGATGGGGGAGCTGGCTACGGGCAAACAAAAACGCCCCCTGGCCGTGTTCTACCCGGTCAGAGGGCGTTTTCGCTGGTGTGGCAGGTAATGGATTCGAACCATTGAAGGCGTAGCCGACGGTTTTACAGACCGCTCCCTTTGGCCGCTCGGGCAACCTGCCAGATGGCCACCGTTACCTCGGCGGCACAGATGAGGATAGCGGACGTTGCCGCTTGCGCGAACTCGGACCGGGAAGCAGGTCCCGGCCTGGGGCGTGGTGGGTCGCGGCGGGCGAGGAAGCAGGTCCGGGCGGGTGTCGATGTGACGGAGGCTGGGCGGGCGTCTAGCCTTGTCCCTGGCTTCAGACGACCATGGCCGCCCGGGAGTAGTGAGATGCCTGCAGACTCTTCATTCGACATCGTGTCCAAGCTCGACCGGCAGGAGGTCGACAACGCGCTGAACCAGGCGGGCAAGGAGATCAGCACCCGCTTCGATTTCCGTAACGTCGGCGCGTCGATCGCCTGGTCCGGGGAGCAGGGGGTGGAGATCCGGGCCAACAGCGAGGAGCGGGCCGCCGCGGTCCTCGACGTGTTCAAGGACAAGCTGGTCCGGCGCGGGGTCTCGCTCAAGGTGCTGGACGCCAGCGAGCCCAAGCTGTCCGGCAAGGAGTACCGGCTGGCGATCAGCCTCAAGGAAGGCATCAGCCAGGACGACGCCAAGAAGCTCGGCAAGATCATCCGGGACGAGGGCCCGAAGGGCATCAAGG
The DNA here is from genome assembly GCA_963833835.1 of uncultured Actinomycetes bacterium. Taxonomy (GTDB): domain Bacteria; phylum Actinomycetota; class Actinomycetes; order Streptosporangiales; family Streptosporangiaceae; genus Bog-532. The sequence continues at coordinate 447,198 of CAWHZI010000010.1, read as the reverse complement.
CCCAGGTCCAGGGGGAAGAGCTGCGGGTCTCGTCCAAGAAGAAGGACGACCTGCAGCAGGTCATCGCCCTGCTGAAGGGCAAGGAGTTCGACTTCGCCCTCCAGTTCGTCAACTACCGCTGAAACGATCGAGCGGGTCTGCTCGTCGGTTTCGGCCACTCCCCACGTACACCGGGGCCGAGCTCGGGTAGAGGGCTGATTACTTCGGGGCTGGGAAGTCGACTACGGCGCGGTCCAGGGGAAGTTCATCAGAGCGGGGACCGGGGTGTACGGCGGCCTGGAATGGCAGCTTCCCGGTGGGTTCGAGCCCGAGGTTGTCATCCCACAGTCGCTGGGTTATCCGGCCGAGCAGGTCGAAGTGGTCGAAGACGTAGGGCCTGCTATCGGTCGGGAAGAACGTTGGTGTGGTGAGGAGCTGAAAGTGCAGGTGCGGCGTGGTGGAGTTGCCGCTGGTCCCGATGCGTCCCAGCAACTGCCCCCGGGAGACCTTCTGTCCCAGGTGGACTTTGACTGATCCCGGATCGAAGTGCGCATACAGCACGTAGACACCGGGCCCGATCTGCTCGATGACAAAGTTGCCGACGGTCTGGTTGATGGGCGGAATCGGCGGGGGATGCGGCAACGCGGTGCTATTGGGCAGGTCGTTCCTCGTGGCCACCACGGTGCCGGGCGCGGCTGCGATCACAGGCTGACGGTAGGACAGGTAACTGGTGAGCTTGCTCGGGTCACCCACCCACGCGCGGTGTTCGGCATCGAGCCGGAAGAAGTCGATAGCGAACCGCTGAGGCACGGCCAGGTGCCCGTTGATCGGAGCGAGCCCGCGGCGGTGGTGGGTGTCGTCGTTGCAGCAGCCTTCGCTCATGTACCACGTGCCGCCCTTCACTGGCGGGCTGAGCACCGGCGGAGCCTGGGTGCTGACCGGCACGCTGCCCACATTCGCCTGGAAAGGCACTGGTGGGCCAGCTGGCGGGAGAAGCGCCCCCGCGACCTGGTGCTCCAGGCGCTGGGGGACATCTGTCCGCGCCGCCACCGTTACGTCGAGCCAGGCAATCCAGGTGGCGGAGGACGGCATCGTCTTCGAACCGGTGCTGGTTGGATCGGTGCTGTCCTCATCGCCGGTCTGACCGGCGGCCGTGGTCAAGTCCGCGCGCAGAGCGGCACCGGTCAAGACCAGGATGTCACGATGAGTCGCGGCGTCGCGGACCTCGACTTGGTCGATGCGAGCCGGAAACGCTGTGGCGTTGGTGAGCACGAGTTCGTAGGCCAGATGCACCTTTCCATCGCTCGCCTTGACCGGCTCTGGATCGGTCAGCGTGGAAACGTCCACCGGCGTGAATGCGGTGCCTGGACTGATCCCGGGTGCGGGCGAGGTCGCCGCCGCCGAAAAGGTCCTTCCCGGCAGCGCAGGCAACCGGCTGCCCGCCATCGCACTGGATATCCCCAGCAGAATTGCCGCCGTTACCGGCAGGCACACCAAGAACCATGTCCGAATTCTCACGCCAGGTCCCCCCTGAACCGTAAAACTCCCACCCCGTACGGCGATACTACGAATTCCTTTCACGCATGAACAGATCTGAGCAGCCACGGCGCGGAGCGTCAGAGTGGACCCAGGACCGTGTGCGGGTCGGCGTCGAGCTGGAGCGCCGACAAGGGGCCGAGCAGCTGGCGCTCCTCGTAGCGGAAGTGCGACTCCATGATCGCGGCCAGGCCGTCCAGCTGGAGCGACAGCTCAGCCGGCGGGGCGTCCGCGCTGATGGCCTGATCGAACTGCGTGAGCAGCGACGCGATCAGCTCGTGGTCCTGCCGGAGCTTGGCGATCGTGGGCCGCAGCGCCGGGTCGTGCGCAGACAGCTGGGGGAACAGGGCGGCGTCCTCGCTGCTGTGATGCCCGCCGAGGGCGGCGCAGAACCCGTGGCAGAACAGCGTGAGGTCGGCGCGGGCGGACTGCGCGCCCACGACGTCCCCGGTGCCGAGGGCGTCGCGGGCCACCCGCAGCGCCTGGCGCAGCCGCTGATGAGCGGCGGCCAGCTCACGGTCCCAGGCGATCAGCCGGGGCTGTTCGCCCTCACGCATGAGTCCCCGCCTCGCTGGCCCCGGTGGTCTCGCTGACGACGGCCGCGGGGCGCCGGACCAGGCGGGCCACGACCACGACGCCGATCAGGGCAACGACCGTGACGGCGAGGTAGGCGGCGACGTACCCGCGGTCGGAGGCCCTGGCCGCGGGTTCCAGGAACTGGACCAGAGCCGGGTTGAAGCGGCCCGGGGACAGCCCGGTCTGCTCCGCGGCCTGCAGGGCCTCCTTCAGCTGCTGGCCCTGGCGCGCGGTCAGATCGTGCAGCGGCCCGGTGTCGATCAGGTAGTTCAGCCGGTGAACGTAGACGGTGTGGAAGATGGCGTAGAGGCCCGCGATGCCCACGGCTCCCCCGGCCTGCTCGGCCGTGGCCGACACCCCGGAGACCTCTCCGGCTTCCTGGTAGTCGACCGAGTCGAGGCTGACCGGGTCGTTGACGGTCAGCACGAGGGACAGGCCGGTGCCGTAGAGCAGCAGTCCGGGCAGCAGGGCGATGTAGTCGTGCTGCCCTACGCCAGCCCACAAGGCCAGGCCCGAGGCGGCGAGGACCGCGAACCCGACGACCAGCGGCGGACGGCCGCCCGCCTTGTCGTACCAGTTACCGGCCACCCGGGACAGCACCACCATGGGCAGCGTGGTCGGCATGAGCGCCAGCCCGGCCAGGGCCGGGTTCAGGCCCAGGTTGAGGATCAGCAGCAGCGGCAGCAGCAGTCCCAGGCCCATCTCGGCAAACCCGGCCAGCGCCTGGCTGAGGGTGGAACCGAGGTAGTTCCGGGTCCGGCGCAGCAGCCTGAGGTTCATCAGCGGCTCGCTGGCCCGGTGTTCCCACCACACGAACGCGACGGTGGCGGCCACGGTGATTACGAGCGCACCGAGCACCTGGGCCGAGACGAACCCCGCGTCCTGCGTCTCGGTCAGGCCGAAGACCAGGCCCACGATGGCCAGGCACAGCAGCAGCGCGCCGAGGACGTCGACGTGGGAATCCCGGGTCCGCTCCTCACCAGCGGGCACCGACGCGAGCGTGGCCGCGATGCACACCACGGCCAGGGGCACGTTGACCAGCAGCACCAGCCTCCAGCTGATAGCGGTGAGTACGCCGCCGATGGTCGGCCCGAGCGCCCCCGCCACGGCGGCGGCGCCGCCCATGGTGCCGAGGGCGCGGCCCCGCTCGGAGGCCTGGAAGCTGGCGTTGACGATGGCCACGCTGCCCGGGAGCATCATGGCGCCCCCGATGCCCTGGATCACCCGCGCGGCCAGCAGGAAGACGAACGCCGGGGCGAATCCGCCCAGCGCCGAGCCCGCGGTGAACAGGACTGTCCCGAGCAGAAATATGCGCCGCCGGCCGAGCACGTCGCCGAGCTTCCCGCCCAGGATGAGCAGCCCTGACAGGGCGAGCAGGCTGGCGTTCAGCACCCATTCGGCCACGTTCGTGCTGACGCCGAACTGCTTCATGATCGCCGGCAGGGCCAGCGGGACCGCCGTCTGGTCGACCAGGATCATGGCGTTGGCCACGGTCATGCTGATGAGGACAACCTGCGGGCTGCCCGATCTCCCCCGGGACACGCGAACTACGGCTGGCGGCCGGGTTCGGCGCCGAAGGCGCGCAACTGGGGCATCTCGCGCAGGCTGCGCTTCAGCTCGGCGAAGCCCGGGAAGGCGGCCAGCCCGGCCACGTGGTCCCACAGCCGGACCGCGTCGGCGGCCGACGGCAGGCGGCTGATCACCGGCCCGAAGAACGCCATCCCGTCCGGTGGCTGGAACTGAATGATCGGCGTCCCGACGTCCTTGCCGGTCAGCGCCAGCGCCTCGTCGGTTTCGCGGCGGATCTGTGCGTCGAACGTCTCGTCGTCCAGCGCGTCGGCCAGGTCGGCCGGGAGGTTGGCATCGGCCAGAATTGGATTAACAAACTCCCTCGTCCCCCGGTAGCCACCGTCGGATCCGGCCCGCTCCGGGTCCGGCCCCGAGTCGAAGATCCGCCCCCCGGCGGTGGCGTAGAAGCGCGCGACGGCGTCGGGCCCGGACCGGTCCCGCGCCGCCGCGGCCACCCGCAGCAGGCGCAGTCCCGCGGTGTGGCCGGCCACGTATCCCGGCGGGAAGTGGGTGTCGTAGTCCACACCGGCGTTGACCATGCGCAACGAGATGAAGCGCCAGTCCACCGCGTAACCGCGCTGCTCTTGAACGATCCGCACCCACTTGCTTGTCATCCACGCGAACGGGCACACCGGATCGAAGTAAAACCGGGCGTCAGCATCAGTCATGCCCCAATTGTCCCGCTGACCGTCCCGGCCGGCCAGTGCCAGTGCCAGTTACACAGGGTTCCCCGGCGGGAGCAATTACCTCATTAAAAATGACTGTTGATTCTGGGCGCACTAATACGTCAAGCGAGGCAAATTATGCGCTGCCGCTCAGCGGGGATAGCCGGCCAGGGCTTCCAGGCGGAAGACCCGCTCGGTCGTCGGGGGGTGGGTCGCGAACAGGCGGGTCAGCCCCTCGCCGGTGAACGGGTCCACGATCATCAGCGGACTGGCCGACACATGCGGGCCGGTCAGGGCCAGCGGCAGCTCCACCGTGCGGGCCTCGATCTTCCGCAGCGCCCGGGCCAGGGCCAGCGGGTCCCCGGCCAGCGTGGCGCCCACGGCATCGGCCCGGTACTCGCGGCCGCGGCTGAGTGAGAGCTGGAGCAGCGCCGCGGCCACCGGGCCCACCACCGGCATGGCCAGCCGGTTCGCCCGCCGCCCGGCCGGCCCGGGATCGGGCGCCGCCCCGAGGAAGTTCAGCCGGGTGCCGGGCGGCGCCAGCCAGGCCGGGCTGGCCAGCGAGGTGATGGCGGCGGCCAGGCCGGCGCAGAACGAAGTGGCCACGGTGTCGCGCTCGCGGACGTGAGCCAGCTCGTGGCCGAGGACGCCGCGCAGTTCGTCCGCGGTGAGCAGCTGGAGCAGGCCCTCGGTGCAGCACACCCGGGCCGCGCGGCGGCTGCGGCCGATCGCGAACGAGCTGGGCTGCCGGGCCGGGGAGACGTAGATGCGGGGCACCGGCAGCCGGGCAGCCTTGCTCAGCTCCCGGACCACCCGGAAGAGCTGCGGGTACTCGACCTCGCCGACCGGGCGGCCCCGCAGCGCCGACAGCACCACCCGGTCGGCCAGGAACAGCGCCAGCATTGGCACGGACGCCACCAGCGCGAGCGCGAGCGCCGCGCCCGCCGCGCCGCCCAGGACCACGCCCGCGGCCACCGTGGCGACGGCCGGGACTCCTGCGACGGCCACGACCCGCGGCCAGTTCCGGTTCACACCGGTCCAACGAACCGCCCCACGGCGTCCGTTCCCGCCGCGAGAACAGCACCGGGACGGCCACCGGCGCGCTCCCGGGACAGTGTCCACATGCTGGGGTGTCCACATGCTGGGCGACACGATGACGTGAGCGTCACACCGGAATGACCGCAGGCGGGACGGGCCGCGTATGCTCAGTGCGGCTACCGCCAGGGTGCGGTCTGGTACCACCCGTCACATCAGGCGGCATGAACCAGACGCTCTGGTCTATTTGCAACGTAGACTTGTATCCCGTCCGTACTCACGCCCCCGGCTGTGGAGTGGCGCCCTGCAGAGCGCCCGGCCGCGGCGTGCGGAGGAGGTCCTCTCACTGTGACCAAACAGGTCCAGCAGCTCGATCGCGTCATCATCCGGTTCGCAGGGGACTCTGGCGACGGCATGCAGCTCGCGGGTGACCGGTTCACCCAGGAGACCGCGGTCTTCGGCAACGACCTTTCCACGCTGCCGAACTTCCCGGCCGAGATCCGCGCGCCGGCCGGCACGCTGCCCGGCGTATCGAGCTTCCAGGTCCACTTCGCCGACCACGACATCCTGACGCCGGGCGACGCGCCGAACGTCCTCGTGGCCATGAACCCGGCCGCGCTCAAGGCCAACTTGCGCGACCTGCCGCGCGGCGCGGACCTGATCGTCAACACCGACGAGTTCACCAAGCGGAACCTGGCCAAGGTGGGCTACACAGCCAGCCCGATCGATGACGGCTCGCTGGCGGAGTACAACCTGCACGCGATGCCGATCACCTCGATGACGGTCAAGGCGCTGGAGGAGTTCGAGGTCAGCCGCAAGGACGCCGAGCGGGCCAAGAACATGTTCGCCCTCGGGCTGCTGTCCTGGCTGTACGACCGGCCGCAAGAGGGCACGCTGAAGTTCCTGCGGTCCCGGTTCGCGACCAAGCCCGAGATCATGAAGGCCAACATCGCGGCCTTCCACGCGGGCTGGAACTTCGGCGAGACGACCGAGGCGTTCTCGGTCCGGTACGAGGTCAAGCCGGCCATGCTGGCCCCGGGCACGTACCGGAACATCACCGGGAACACCGCGCTGTCCTACGGGCTCATCGCCGGGTCCGAGCTGTCCGGGCTGCCGCTGTTCCTCGGCTCCTACCCGATCACCCCGGCCTCGGACATCCTGCACGAGCTGGCCAAGCAGAAGCGGTTCGGCGTGCGCACGTTCCAGGCCGAGGACGAGATCGCCGGCGTCGGCGCGGCGCTGGGGGCTTCGTTCGGCGGCGCCCTGGGCGTCACCACCACGTCCGGACCGGGCATCCTGCTCAAGGAAGAGACGATCGGCCTGGCGGTCTCCCTCGAGCTGCCGCTGATCGTGTGCGACATCCAGCGGGCCGGCCCGTCCACCGGCATGCCGACCAAGACCGAGCAGGCCGACCTGCTGCAGGCCCTGTTCGGCCGCAACGGCGAGTCGCCGCTGCCGGTGGTCGCCCCGGCCAGCCCGTCCGACTGCTTCAACGCCGCGATCGAGGCCACCCGGCTGGCGGTCAAGTACCGCACGCCGGTCATCGTGCTGTCGGACGGGTACCTGGCCAACGGCTCCGAGCCGTGGCGCATCCCGGACGTCGAGACGCTGCCCGACCTGACCCAGGACGTCAAGTTCGCCACCGCCGACGACTGGCGTGACGACGAAGGAAAGATCGACTTCCGCCCTTACCAGCGGGACCCGGCCACCATGGCCCGCCCCTGGGCGGTCCCGGGCACGGCCGGCCTGGAGCACCGGATCGGCGGCATCGAGAAGGCCGACCTGACCGGGACGATCTCCTACGACCCGGACAACCACGACCGGATGGTCCGGCTCCGCCAGGCCAAGATCGACGGGATCGCGAACGACATCCCGGCGCTGGAGATCGACGACCCGGACGGCGACGCGCGGGTGCTCGTGCTCGGCTGGGGCTCGACGTTCGGCGCGATCGGCGCCGGCTGCCGCCGGGTCCGGCTGGCCGGCCGGCCCATCGCCCAGGCCCACCTGCGGCATCTCAACCCGTTCCCGGCCAACCTGGGTGACGTGCTGAACCGCTACGAGAAGGTGCTGGTCCCCGAGATCAACCTGGGGCAGCTGGCCCTGCTGCTGCGCGGCCGTTATCTGGTCGACGTGATCTCTTACAACCGGGTCCGCGGCCTGCCATTCGGTGCGGCCGAGCTGGCCGGTGTGATCAAGGATGTGATCGACAATGTCTGACGCCGCGGTGCCGGTGAACGGCAACGGCCATCGCCCGGCGGCGCTGACCCTGGTGCCCAAGGCCACGGACAAGCAGTCCACCAAGGACTTCAAGTCCGACCAGGAAGTGCGCTGGTGCCCCGGGTGCGGCGACTACGCGATCCTGGCCGCGTTCCAGGCGTTCCTGCCCGAGCTGCAGGTGCCGCGGGAGAACGTGGTCGTGGTGTCCGGCATCGGCTGCTCGTCCCGGCTGCCGTACTACATGGACACCTACGGGATGCACTCCATCCACGGCCGGGCCCCGGCCATCGCCACCGGGCTGGCCTCCTCCCGGCCGGACCTGTCGGTCTGGGTCATCACCGGCGACGGCGACTCGCTGTCCATCGGCGGGAACCACCTGATCCACGCGCTGCGCCGCAACGTCAACATCAAGATCCTGCTGTTCAACAACCAGATCTACGGCCTGACCAAGGGCCAGTACTCGCCGACCTCGGAGCAGGGCAAGATCACCAAGTCCACGCCGTTCGGGTCGCTGGACACCCCGTTCAACCCGGTGTCGCTCGCGCTGGGGGCCGAAGCCAGCTTCGTGGCCCGCAGCATCGACTCCGACCGCCAGCACCTGACCAGCGTGCTGCGCGCGGCGGCCGACCACCGGGGCACGGCGTTCATCGAGATCTACCAGAACTGCCCCATCTTCAATGACGACGCCTTCGCGCCGCTGAAGGACGCCTCCACCCGCGACGACCGGCTGATGCGGCTGACCGACGGCGAGCCGATCCGGTTCGGCCCCGGCGGCGGCCGCGGGCTGCGGGTCGGCCGCTACGGCGCCCTGGAAGCCGCCGACGTCGAGGGGGCCGACCCGGCCTCGCTGCTCACGCACGACGCCGGCCAGGTGGACCCGTCGTACGCTTTCGCCATGTCCCGCCTGGACAACAGCGACATTCCGGCCACCCCGATCGGAGTGTTCCGCAAGGTCGAGCGGCCCAGCTACGACGCGCTGATGTCGGACCAGCTGACCGAGGCCAAGAACAAGCAGGGCGAGGGTGACCTCGCCGCCCTGCTGTCCGGTGGAGACACCTGGAAGATCGGCTAGCTCCGGGCCAGTTCGGCGCCGTCGGCCCGCCGGGCCCGGAGATGCGCTCCCACACCCCAGCAGGCCGACATGGCCAGGTAGAAGAGCACGTAGCCGACGGGCCGCTCGGGGGAGCCCAGACCCTCCAGCGCGATGGCCAGCACCACGTAGGAGGCGGTGGCTCCGGCGGCCAGCTCGCGCCGGAAGCTGGCCTCGTGGGCTCCGGCCGCGTACAGGGCCAGCAGCAGGCCGACGCTGGTGAACGAGGCCGGGTACCCGAGCAGCTGGTAGGCGGCGAAGGCACAGGCCACGATGGCCAGGCACAGCGTGGGCCAGCGCCGGCGGATCACCAGCGGCAGGCACTGCCCCAGCGCCAGCACGACGGCCAACGGCCCGGCCCGGTGTCCCGGCAGCTGGCCCAGCTGTATGCCGTTGGCGGCCAGCGGCGGCAGGAACCCGAGCACGGTGAAGGCGGCCGCGAGCACGGCGTCCTGCGTCAGGACCCCGCGAGCCCACCACCAGCGGAGCGGAACGTGGAAACGCTCCGCAACCGCGTTACACACGCGGCGAGTCTAACCCGGCGATGCCCGGCGACGCCGGCACTCAGGACGTGAGGGTGGCCGAGACCGACGACGACCCCACCGTAGCGCTCGCGGACACCGTACCCTGCGCCGTTCCCTGGGCCAGCTGCTCGGTGAACGGGGCCGACGAGGACGCGCCCCGGCCGTCGGCACCTGGAGGGAGACGCCGGACGCGGTCTCCCACTCCCCGCCGCTCAGCGAGCCGTTACCGGCGAAGAACGCGGCGACCGACCCGGCCACCAGGCAGACCACGAATACCGGTATCGCGATCCGGAGCGCGCGTTTGCTCATACCTGACTGCTTCCCTGCTGCTTTCCCTGCTGTTCGCAAGGTAGGACACTACAACAAGTGACGTAGTTTAACCACACAGTTACCGAGTTCCATCGAGGCGCTCCGAATCAGGCCGCGTTCGTGGTAGCCCCGACTGGACCGTGATGGCAGCACCCCTGTCCCCTGACCAGCTCAGACGTCATCATTAGGGACAGAGCCTGAGGGGGGTCGGCCATGGCGGCCTGGTATTGGTGGCGGGTGACCGGCCGACGGTCGTGGCGTCCGGCGGCGGCCCTGGCCGTGCTGATCGGCCTGCTCGGGGCGGTGGCCCTGGGCGCGCTGGCCGGGGCCCAGCGGACCTCGACCGCGTACGGGCGCTACCTGAGCGCCAGCCGGGTCAGCGACGCGTTCGTCAACGTGTCCGGGCGGCTGCCCGGGCTGTCGCTGACCGCTCCCATCACGTTGATCTCGGACCTGCCCGGCGTGAGCTCCCACGCCACGTACATCGGGCTCAACGGGGCCCCGGTGATCGGCGGTCATCCCGACCCGGCCTTCCTGACCTCCGGCCTCAACGGCAGCCTCGACGGTGAATGGTTCCGGCAGGACCGGCTGACGGTCACCGCCGGACGGCTGCCGCCACTGGCCTCGACGGACCAGATCGTGCTCACCCCGGGGGTGGCGCGGCTGTTCCACACCGGAGTCGGCGGCCGCGTGACCTACGCGCTGCAGCCGGTGAACCTGGAGGGTAATCCCGATCGGCCGGCCCTTCACCCGCTCGTACCGGGTGGCGGCGCTGGCCGAGATACCACCGGCCCTGGTCGACGACTCCGACCACGCCGAGGGTGGCCGTGCTGCCGCCCGGCGCGACCCGGCAGCTGCTGGCCGAGTACCTCTACGCCTGGGTGGGCCTACGGCTGGCGGGCGGCTCGGCCGCCATCCCGGCCCTGGAGGCGCACCTGTCCCAGCTGACCGTGGACCTGCAGCGACAGCAGCAGGCCCGGACCCATAAGCCCGCGGTCCGGCCGTCGTTCGCGATCGACCGTCCCGACGTCGTGCACCGGCAGGTCCAGCAGGCCATTCGGCCGGAATCGGCCGCGCTGGGCGGCGTCGCCCTGGCCGCGCTGGCGGGATTGATCGTCCTGGCCGGTCAGGGGTTGGCCCAGCTGGTGGCCCGGTCGGCGCCGGACGTGACCACGATCCGGGCGCTGGGCGCCACCCGCTTCCAGGCCACGCTCACCGCGGCCGGCACGGGACTGGCTCCCGTGCTCGGCGGCACCGTGCTGGCGGTAGCCGGGGCACTGGCGCTGTCGCCGCTGGCGCCGGTCGGGCCGGTGGCGCGATACGACCCGGACCGCGGATTCCAGGCCTACTGGCCGATCCTGGGACCCGGGGCCGTACTGCTGGCCCTGCTGCTGCTGATCATGCTGGCCGCGGTGGCCGCCCGGCGGGTGCGGCCCCGGCCGTACCGGCCGCCGGTCTCGTCCCGGTCCATCGCGGGCCTGGCCGCGCAGGCCGGCCTGCCCGCGGTGGCGGTGGTGGGCACCAGGAACGCGGTCGAGCCGGGGGCGGGATCGCAGGCCGTCCCGGTCCGGTCGGCCCTGCTGGGGGCGGTGGCCGCGGTGACCGCCGTGGTCACCGCGGTGATCTTCGATGCCAGCCTGGCCGGGCTGGCCTCCCACCCGGCCCGGTACGGCTGGAACTCCGACGTGGTGGTGCAGTCCGCCGGCGGTTACGCCCCCTTCGATCAGAAGATCCTGCATCAGCAGTTGGCCGGGCAGGCCATCGTCGCGGCCTGGTCGGAGTACGCCTTCACCCAGCTTTCCATCGACGGGCAGCTGATCCCGGTGCTCGGCGTGCAGCGGCAGGTCGGTTCCGTGCAGCCCCCGACCATCAGCGGCGAGCCCCTGACCAGCGGCGATCAAATCGAGCTCGGCACGCAGACGCTGGCCCAGCTGGGCAAGAAGGCCGGGGATTCCGTGCAGATCGGTACGGGCGCGACGGCGCGACGGGTCACGATCACCGGGACCGTGACGCTGCCGTCGTTCGGCCTGGCCACCGCGGACCATGTGTCCCTGGGCCGCGGCGCGATGCTGCCCATGGCCACGCTGGCCACGGCCGTGGGCCAGGGCAATGGGCAGGCCGGCGGGCCAGCCGCCGTCGGGGCGGTCTTCCCGTCGGCGGTCGCCATCAACCTGGTCCCGGGTACCACCGGAGCCGAACGCGACCGCCTGGTAAACCGGATCGTGGCGGCCGACCCGTCCGGGATCCCCGGCTACACCTATCAGCTGACCCGGTCCGAGGCCCAGGCATCAGCCGTGGTCAACGCGGGTCACCTGCGCGGCCAGCCGCTGGCCCTGGCGCTCGGCATCGCCGCGGCGGCCGCGATCTCGCTCGCGCTGACCATACTGGGCCTGGTCCGCCGACGCCGTCGCGAGCTGGCGCTGCTGAAGATCCTGGGCATGACCCGGGGTCAGGTCCGGGCCGTGATCGCCTGGCAGACCACGCTGACGCTGGTGATCGCGGCCGTGATCGGCGGTCCGCTGGGCGTGGTGGCGGGCCGGTGGGCCTGGCGGGCGTTCGCCGGATCACTGGGCGTGGCTCCGGTGACCGAGGTCCCGGTCCTCGTGGTCGCGGGCCTGCTGGCGGCGCTGGTACTGGCGGGGAACCTGCTCGCGGCCGTCCCGGCGGCGCTGGCCGCCCGCATCCAGCCCGCGGTCACTCTCCGGGCCGAGTAACCGCCGGGCGACCCGGCCAGGGTGAAAGGGACGAGGGAGTTTGCGGCGCTTCACCTTGGCGTGCCGGGCCGTGTGCTCGATGGCGCGCCCGGCACTGCAGAGCACCACCGGGGCAAAACCAGGGCGTCAGGTCAGCCGGTGCGTTCGACGACGAAGTCGCAGAGCCCTTCGAAGGCGGTCTGAGCGGCGCCGGCCGGGAGGGCCAGCACCTGCTCGCGGGCCCGCCCGGCCCAGCGGTCCATCTCGGCGTGGGCGGCCTTGATCGCGGGGTGGGCCCGAAGCAGGGCCAGCGCCTCGGCGTGCTCGGCGTCGTCGGTGAGCGGGCCGGAGTTCAGCAGGGCCCGGAGCCGCTCGTCGGCGGGGTCGATGGAGCGCAGGGCGTACAGCACCGGCAGCGACTTCACGCCCTCGCGCAGGTCGGTGCCGGGGGTCTTGCCGGACTGGCCGGTCTCACTGCAGATGTCGAGGATGTCGTCGGAGATCTGGAAGGCCATGCCCAGGGCGTCGCAGGCCACCTCGATCGCGGTCACGATCTTTTCCGGGGCGCCGGAGAACATCGCGCCGAACTGGCCAGACGTGGCGATCAGCGACGCGGTCTTCTGCGATACCACCCGCCAGTAGTGGTCCAGCGGGTCCTCGTCCGGCCGCGGGCCGATGGTCTCGGCCACCTGGCCGCTGACCAGGCGGGCGAACGTCTCGGTCTGGATCCGGATTGCCTCCGGGCCCAGGTCGGCCAGGATGCGGGAGGCCCGCGCGAACAGGAAGTCCCCGGTCAAGATGGCGACCGTGTTGTCCCAGCGTGAGTTGGCCGACTCCGAACCGCGCCGGATGACGGCCTCGTCCATCACGTCGTCGTGGAACAGCGTGGCCAGGTGGGTCAGCTCGATGGCGGCCGCGGCCAGGATGACCTGGTCGTTGTCCGGGTCGCCGAACTGGGCCGAGAGCAGCACCAGCATGGCCCGGAACCGCTTGCCCCCCGCGTCGACCAGATGCAGGGCCGCCTCGGTGAGCAGGGACTCTTCGGCCTGGGCGGTCGCACGGATGACCGACTCGACGCGGGTCAGCCCTTCGGACACGCCCGCCTCGACGGCGGGGTCGGGGAAGTCGAGCGGCACGGCAGTAGTCACGCAGGCTCCAAGTTCTCGGTACCCGATCCAGGCGAGGGTGCTGCTGCCAGTATCGGCCGGCCTCGGCGGTGCGCTGTCCCTCCCATGGTCAAGGCGGACAGGCCCGTCCAGGATTCCCGAGTATGCCCGTTATCACTACGGCCGACACTCCGCCCGGGCCCGGCCGGACGGTGCGTAGCCACGTCTCTACCGAACGAACAGGTGTGTCGCGGCATGGTTCGCCAGATCGAGGACCGGCCCCGGCACGATGCCCAGGAACAGCGTCACCGCAGCGCCGATGGCCACCGCGGTGCCGGTGAGCACGCTGGGCACGACCACGGCCGGGCCGTCGGGCACGGGGTCGCTGAAGAACATCAGCACGATGACCCGGACGTAGAAGAACGCGGCCACCGCGCTGCTCAGCACGCCGACGATGACCAGCGGGGTGGCACCGCTCGACTCGGCCGCCTGGAATACCGCGAACTTCCCGGTGAACCCGCTGGTCAGCGGGATGCCCGCGAAGGCGAGCAGGAAGAACGCGAACGTGCCCGCGATCAGCGGGGACGTCCGGCCGAGGCCGGCCCAGCGGGACAGGTGGCTGGCCTCGCCGGCCGGGTCCCGGACCAGGGTGATCAGGGCGAACGCCCCGACCGTGCTGAAGCCGTAGATGACCAGGTAGAACAGGCTGCTGGACAGACCCAGGGTGGTGGCCGCGATGACGCCGACCAGGATGTAGCCCGCGTGCGTGATCGAGGAGTAGGCCAGCAGCCGCTTCACGTCGGTCTGGGTGACGGCGATGACCGCCCCGACGACCATGGTGAGGATGGCGATGACCCACATGACCGGGCGCCAGTCCCAGGTCAGCCCGCCGAAGGCCACGTAGAACACCCGCAGCAGCGCGCCGAACGCGGACACCAGCGTGCAGGAGGCCATCAGCGCGGTGATCGGGGTGGGCGCGCCCTGGTAGACGTCGGGCTTCCAGCCCTGGAACGGCACCGCGCCGATCTTGAACAGCAGGCCCAGCCCGATCAGGGCCATCCCGGCCAGCAGCAGGGTCTCGTTGGCCGTGTTCTGGGAGACGGCGGTGGCGATGGCGGACAGCCGGACCGAGCCGGCGAACCCGTACACCAGGGCGATGCCGAACAGGAAGAAGGCTGAGGAGAACGCGCCGAGCAGGAAGTACTTCATCGCCGCTTCCTGCGACAGCAGGCGGCGGCGCCGGGCCAGGCCGCACAGCAGGTAGAGCGGGAGCGACAACGTCTCCAGCGCGATGAACATGGTCAGCAGGTCGTTGGCCGCCGGGAACAGCAGCATGCCGCCGATGGCGAACAGGGTCAGGGGATAGATCTCGGTGTGCGCGGCCCCCTGGAGCTGGACCTCACGCTCCTCCGAGCTGCCCGGGACCACGGCCGCCTGGGCCACGAACGGGCTCAGGCCGTGCGAGTTGTCCGCGATGATCAGCACGCTGACCAGAGCCAGGATCAGGATCGTGCCCTGGATGAACAGGGTGGGCCGGTCCACCGCGACCGCGCCCATGGCCGCCACGTGGCCGGAGCTGCCCTTGTCGAACGCGCTGCTGGTGGCGGCGATGAGGATGGTGAGGACGAAGGCCGCGCCGAGGCCGCCCAGCGTCAGCACCAGGTGCAGGCCGCGGCGGGCCGCCCGGGGCGCGAACGCCTCGACCAGCACGCCGGCCAGCGCCGCCCCGAACACGACCAGCATCGGCGCGAGCTGGCTGTACTCGATGCTCGGCGCCTTGATCGTCGAAGCCGCCAGCACGCCGGAGTGGCTCGCGAAGCCCACCGAGTTGGCGAGGCCCACCGAGCTCGTAAGGCCGGTCACGGTGTGGTTCCCTTCTGCGCATTGGTCAGATGCGCCGGGGCCGGGTGCGCCGGCGTGGGATCGGTCATGTGGATCTGCACCATGGTCTGGTGCACGGCCGGGTTGATCACGTCCAGCACCGGCTTGGGGTAGATCCCCATCGCGATGATCAGCGCGACCAGCGGCACCGCGGCCCACAGCTCACGCGGCCGCAGGTCCGGCAGGTTCTCGACCTCGGGAGCGGTGGGCCCGTTCATCGTGCGCTGGTACATCCACAGGATGTAGATGGCGGCCAGGATGATGCCGACGGTGGCGATGATCGCCGGGACCTTGTACCGGCTGAACGTGCCCACCAGGACCAGGAACTCGCTGACGAAGGTGGACAGGCCGGGCAGGGAGAGCGTGGCCAGGCCGGAGATCAGGAACAGCCCGGCCAGCGCCGGGGCGACCCGCTGCATCCCGCCGTAGTCGGCGATCCGGGACGAGCCGCGGCGGCTGATCATGAACCCGGCCAGGATGAACAGCGCGCCGGTGGCGAACCCGTGGTTGACCATGTAGAAGGTCGCCCCGGACTGGCCCTGGCTGGTCATGGCGAAGATACCCAGCGCGATGAAACCGAAGTGGGACACCGAGGTGTAGGCGATCAGCCGTTTGATGTCGGCCTGGCCGATGGCCACGATCGCGCCGTACAGGATGCCGATCACCGCCAGCGTGATGACCAGCGGGGTGAAGTACTTCGACGCGGACGGGAACAGCTCCAGGCAGTACCGGATCATGCCGAACGTGCCGACCTTGTCCAGCACGCCGACCAGCAGCACCGCGCCGCCGGGCTGGGCTGACGCGGCCGCGTCGGGCAGCCAGGTGTGGAACGGGAACAGTGGTGCCTTGATCGCGAACGCGACGAAGAACCCGAGGAACATCCACTTCTGCGCGTCCGGGCTGAACGTGACCCGCTCCAGCTGGCTGAACAGGAACGTGCCGTGGTGGCCGGTGACCCCGCTCTTGGCCGAGTAGACGTACAGCGCGATGACGGCGACCAGCATGAGCAGGCCGCCGGCCAGGCTGTAGAGCAGGAACTTGACCGCCGCGTACTGCCGTTTGCCGGTGCCGTAGCTCCCGATCATGAAGTACATCGGGATCAGCATGGCTTCGAAGAAGAGGTAGAACAGGAAGACGTCGGTCGCCGCGAAGACGCCGATCATCATCGTCTCCAGGACCAGCATCAGCGCGAAGTACGTCTTCACGCTGCGGGCCCCGCCCTCGGCGTCGTGCCACGAGGCCAGGATGACGGCCGGCATCAGCACGACCGACATGCCGATCAGGACCAGCGCGATCCCGTCCACCCCGACCGCGTAGTGCACCCCGAACTCCGGGATCCACGAGATGGCCTCGTTGAACTGGAAGTTTGGCCCGTTCGGCTTGAACTGCACGGCCATGGCGATGAACCAGGCCAGGGTGAGGACCGAGAAGCCGAGCGCGAGCCGCTTGGACAGCAGGTTGCGGGCCTCGCGGTCGGCCTCCACACCGTTGGCCGGCATGCTGGGGATGGCCGCGATGACCAGCGCCCCGGCGAGCGGGATGGCGCCGGCGATGGTCAGCCAGGGAACACTACTCATTCGTCTACAGCCTCACCGCGAGGAGGGCCGCGACCAGTAGCGCGGCGCCGAAGAACATCGACAGGGCATAGGAACGCACGAAGCCGGTCTGCACCCGGCGGAGCCGCCCGGACGAGCCGCCGACCACCGCGGCCGCCGTGTTGACCACGCCATCCACCCCGCGGTTGTCGAAGTACACCGAGAGACGGGTCAGCCACTGGCCCGGCCGCATCAGCACCGACTCGTTGAAGGCGTCGCCGTACAGGTCCTGCCGCGCCGCCTTGGTCAGCGGGCTGCCGGCCGGGGCTACCGCGGGCACCTCGGCCCGCCCGTACATCAGCCAGGCCAGGCCCACCCCCACGACCACCAGGGCCAGGGCGATGTCTCCGGGCACGGTGAAGATGCCGTTCTTGTCCGGCGCCGGGCCGACCACCGGCTCCAGGAAGTGGTCGAACCGGCCGTTGATGATCAGGAACCCGCCGGTCACGATCGAGCCAATGGACAGCACGATCATCGGCCAGATCATCACCCACGGCGATTCGTGCGGGTGCTGCGCGTGGCCCGTGGCGCCGGCCTCGGCCGTGTCGTGGCCGGCGGCCGGCGCGTCGTCCTCCCAGCGGGCCTTGCCGAAGAACGTCATCAGCACCATCCGCGTCATGTAGAACGCGGTGAGCCCGGCGCCGATCAGCGCCGCCGTGGCCAGGATGGCGCCCGACGTGCCGCCCTTGTCCCAGGCCGCCTCGATGATGCCGTCCTTGGTGAAGAACCCGGAGAACGGCGGGATGCCGATGATGGCCAGGTAACCGACCAGGAAGCACCCGAACGTGGCCGGCAGGAACCGGCGCAGCGCGCCGTACCGGCGCATGTTCACCTCGTCGTTCATGCCGTGCATGATCGAGCCGGCCCCGAGGAACAGGTCGGCCTTGAAGAAGCCGTGCGCGACCAGGTGGGCGATGGCGAACACGTAGCCGATCGGGCCGAGGCCCGCGCCGAGGAACATGTACCCGATCTGGCTCATCGTGGATCCGGCCAGGGACTTCTTGATGTCGTCCTTGGCGCAGCCGATGATCGCGCCGAACAGCAGGGTGGTCGCGCCGACCACGGTGATCGCCAGCCGGGCCGTCGAGGAGTAGAACAGGATCGGGTTGGACCGCACCAGCAGGTAGACGCCGGCCGTGACCATCGTCGCCGCGTGGATCAGCGCCGACACCGGGGTGGGGCCTTCCATCGCGTCCAGCAGCCAGGACTGCAGCGGCAGCTGAGCCGACTTACCGCAGGCCCCGAGCAGGAGCAGCAGGCCGAGCGCGGTGTCCACGCCGGTGCCCGCGGCCTTGGTGCCGCCGAACACACCGGTGAAGGTGACCGTGCCAAACGTGGAGAACATCAGGAAGATCGCGATCGTCAGGCCGGCGTCACCGACCCGGTTCACGATGAACGCCTTCTTGGCCGCGACCGCCGCGGACGGCTTGTACTGCCAGAACCCGATCAGCAGGTAGGACGCCAGGCCGACGCCCTCCCAGCCGACGTACAGCACCAGGTAGTTGTCCGCCAGCACCAGTAGCAGCATGGCCGCGATGAACAGGTTCAGGTAGCCGAAGAACCGGCGTTTCTCCGGGTCATGCGCCATGTAGCCGATCGAGTAGATGTGGATGAGCGAGCCCACCCCGGTGATCAGCAGCACGAACGTCATCGACAGCGGGTCCAGCAGCAGGCCCACGTCGACGTGGAAGCCGGCCACCGCGATCCAGGTGAACATGTGCACGTCGCGTTCGCGGCTGGTTTCCCCGAGCAGTTCGAAGAAACAGATCAGGCCGACCACGAACGAGCCGATCGGCATCGCGACGCCGAGCAGGTGCCCCCACCGGTTGGTGCGGCGGCCGCCGACGATCAGCACCAGAGCGCCGAACACCGGGAACGCCAGCATCAGCCAGGCGTAGTGCATAAAGCCGACCGCGGGCACGGTGGTCATGGTCGCGGCGGTCGTGTGCACGCCAGCAGCCGCTGAGCTGGTCACCCCTCCACCCCTTCTAGTTCTTCAGCAGGCTGGCGTCGTCCACCGACGTCGACCTGCGGGTTCGGAAGATCGTCATCAGGATGGCCAGGCCGACCACGACCTCAGCTGCGGCCACCACCATGACGAAGAACGCGATTACCTGGCCATCC
Organism: uncultured Actinomycetes bacterium; assembly: GCA_963833835.1. Taxonomy (GTDB): domain Bacteria; phylum Actinomycetota; class Actinomycetes; order Streptosporangiales; family Streptosporangiaceae; genus Bog-532. The sequence continues at coordinate 428,299 of CAWHZI010000010.1, read as the reverse complement.
AGGTTGCCGTGCATACGGGAGAACGCCACGAAGGCCAGGTTGGCCGCGTTCAGCATCAGCTCGATGCACATGAACACGATGATGGCGTTGCGCCGCACCAGGACGCCGACCCCGCCGATGGCGAACAGGATCACAGACAGCGTCACGTACGCCGACGGGCTCATGCGTCAGCCCCTCCCTGAGTGGACGCCTCGACCGGCTCGCCGTCACCGGCGAGCCGTCCAGCCGGGTTGTCGTAATCGGGCCCGGGCCCGCCGGACTCTTCGGGCACCGGCGGCAGCATCGGGGTGCCGTCGTCGCCGAGCTCCCGGCGGGTCAGCATGGAGCTGACCGACAGCTCGGACGGGCTGCCGTCGGGCAGCAGGGCCGGCATGTCGACCGCGTTGTGCAGGGCGAACACACCCGGCGACGGGAGCGGGGTCGGCCGCCCGCTGGCCACCCGCTGCTTGGCCAGGTCGCGCTGGGTCGGCTTGGGGCTGAGGAGCTCGCGGTGCGCCAGCACCATGGCGCCGAGCGCCGCGGTGATGAGCAGGGCGCTGGTCACTTCGAACGGGAACACGTAGGTGGTGAAGATCAGCGTGGCCAGTCCGGTTATGTTGCCGGTGCTGCCGTTGATCACGCTCTGGGTGGCCGGCCCGAGGGCGGCGTGGCCGATGGCCACGATCAGCAGCACCACCAGGGCGATGCCGGCGATGGCCGCGGCCAGCCGCTGACCCCGGATCGTCTCCACCAGCGACTCGCGCGAGCTGACGCCGATCAGCATCATCACGAACAGGAACAGCATGAGGACGGCGCCGGTGTAGACGATGACCTGGACGAAGGCCAGGAACGGCGCGCTCTGCATGGCGTAGTAGACGGCCAGCGAGAGCATGATCGCCGCCAGGAACAGGGCGCAGTGCACGGCGCGGCGCGCGACCACCATGCCGACGGCCGAGCCGACCGAGACCACCGCGAGCAGCCAGAAGATGACCGACTGGCTGGTGGTGGCGGCGGTAGAGCCGGCACTGGCCAGGACGTGGGTCATCCTTCCTCCCCGCGGTGCACGCTGGCGGCGTCCTCGTCGTCCTCCGGCCGGACGCTGAGCGGGGTCATCCCGCCGCCGACCGAGGCCGCTTCTCCGGCCGTCTCGCCGCCGGGGTCAGCCGGGGTGTTGGCCGGCGCGCCGGACGTGGGCACCGGATCCCAGGTGGGGGCGATCCCGGCTGCGCCGAGCCGGTAGTAGTCCTTCTCGTCGTCGCCGAGCCGCATCGGGTGCGGGGGCGCCTCCATGCCGGACTGGAGCGGGGCCAGCAGCTGCTCCTTGGTCCAGATCAGGTTCTCGCGGCTGTCGTCGGCTAGCTCGTACTCGTTGGTCATCGTGAGCGCCCGGGTCGGGCAGGCCTCGATGCACAGCCCGCACAGGATGCAGCGCAGGTAGTTGATCTGGTAGACGTGCCCGTACCGCTCGCCCGGTGAGTAGCGCTCCCCGGCCACGTTGTCCCGGCCCTCGACGTAAATGGCGTCGGCCGGGCAGGCCCAGGCGCACAGCTCGCAGCCGATGCACTTCTCCAGCCCGTCGGGCCACCGGTTGAGCTGGTGGTGACCGTGGAAGCGTGGCGCGGTGGGCCGTTTCTCCTCCGGGTACTGGACGGTGTCGACCTTCCGGAACATCTCGTGGAAGGTGACCCCGAACCCCTTGACGGGGTTGAGGAAGTCAAGCACCGGTGACCTCCTTGGTGCCGTTCGCGTCGCCGGCCTCGGTCACCGAGCCGGCTGGGGCCTGGACGGCGCCGGCCGGGCCGGAGAGCCCGATGCCGTGGTAGTGGGGCAGGTCCATCGGGGGGACCCGGTAGGTGGCGCGGCTGCGGGCCCGGGAGGCCCCGCCGACAGCGGTGGTGGCGCCGGGTTCGGGCTCGGCTTCGTCCGCCCCGGAATCGACGGCGGCGGTATCACGGGCTCGCCGTTCGGCGGCGATGTCCCAGGACACCGCGATGACGATGATGATGGCCAGCACGATGCCGGCGGCCACGTAGACCCCCGCGCTGTGCTTGTCCAGTCGCCAGGCCTGAACGGTGGCGATCAGCAGCAGCCAGACGATCGAGATCGGGATCAGCACCTTCCAGCCGAGCGCCATCAGCTGGTCGTAGCGGACCCGGGGCAGCGAGCCGCGCAGCCAGATGAAGAGGAACTCGAACAGGGCGATCTTGATCAGGAACCAGATGATTGGGTACCAGCCCTGGTTGGCCCCGGCCCACAGGGAGATCGGCCACGGGGCCCGCCAGCCACCCAGGAACAGCGTGGTGGCCAGGGCCGAGACCGTGAGCATGTTCACGTACTCGGCCAGGTAGAACAGCGTGAACTTCATCGAGGAGTACTCGGTGTGGTACCCGGCGACCAGTTCGCCTTCGCCCTCCGGCAGGTCGAACGGCAGCCGGTTGGTCTCCCCGACCATCGTGATCACGTAGATCAGGAACGAGGGCAGCAGCTCCCACACGTACCAGCCGTGCGCCTGGGCGTTCACGATGCCGGTGGTCGACAGCGTCCCCGCGTACAGGAACACGGCCACGAACGACAGGCCCATGGCGATCTCGTAGCTGATCAGCTGGGCCGAGGATCGCAGCGCGCCGAGCAGCGAGTACGGCCCTTCCGACGACCAGCCGGCCAGCACGATGCCGTAGATGCCGATCGAGCTCATGGCCAGCACCAGTAGCACCGCGACCGGGAGGTCGGTCAGCTGCAACGGGGTGTGCACACCGAAGATCGAGACTTCCGGGCCGATCGGGATGATGGCGAAGCTGACCAGGGCCGGGGCCGCGGACAGGATCGGGGCCAGCGTGAACAGCAGCTTGTCGACCTGCCGCGGCACGATGTCTTCCTTGAGCGGCAGCTTGAGCGCGTCCGCGACCGGCTGCAGCAGCCCGAACGGGCCCCAGCGGTTCGGGCCGGGCCGGTTCTGCATCCGCCCGATAACCCGCCGCTCGGCCCAGATCATCAGGATCTGCCACAGCAGCAGGAACAGGAAGATCACCAGCACCTTGATGATGATGATCCACCAGACCAGCGGGATGAAGCTCGCCAGCGTGGGGTCCGGCGCGCGCAACGCGGCCAGCTTGCTCATTCTGGGCTCCTCAGCGTGACCCGGGTGCCGTGCCCCGCAGCCAGTTGCGCGCGGACCGCGCAGCCGGCGGAGTTGGCGGGCAGCCACACCACCCGGTCGGGCATGTCGGTCACCTCGACGGGCAGCGTCAGCGCTCCGCGTTCGGTGGCCACGGTGACCTTATCGCCGTCGGACACCCCGGCTTCAGCCGCGGTCCCCGCTGACATCCGTGCGCAGGCCGCCTGGGCCGTTCCGGCCAGGTACGGCTCGCCGTCCTGCAGCCGCCCGTTGTCGAGCAGCAGGCTCCAGGTGGCCAGGGCGGCCTGGCCGGGCTCCGGCGCCATCAGAACCTCGGCCGGGACGACAGGTGCGGTCTCCCGGCCGCCTCGCCAGGTGCCGATCCGGGCGATCTCGGCCCGGGCCGCCTCGGCGTCAGGCAGGCCGAGGTGCACGTCCATCTCGTCGGCGACCTCGCCCAGTGCGTACAGCTCGGTACGGATCCCGGGCACGGGCAGGATTTCGGTGAACGTGCCGCCGCGGCCTTCCCAGTTGACGAACGTGCCGCCCTTCTCGGAGACCGCCGCCACCGGCAGCACCACGTCGGCGCGGTCGGTCACCGCGCTGACCCGGATCTCCAGGCTGACGATGAACGGGGTGGCGTCCAGCGCGGCCAGCGCGGCGGCCGGGTCGGGCAGGTCGGCCGGGTCGACACCGGCCACGACCAGCGCGCCCAGTTCACCGGCGGCCGCCGCGGCCAGGATGGCGCTGGTGTCACGGCCGGGCTCGGCCGGCAGCGAGGCGACGCCCCAGGCCCGGGCCACCTCGGCCCGGGCGTCCGGGTCGGTGACCGGGCGTCCGACCGGCAGCAGCCCGGGCATGGCGCCGGCTTCGATCGCGCCGCGTTCCCCGGCCCGGCGCGGGATCCAGGCCAGCCGGGCCCCGCTGGTCTCGGCCAGCCGGGCCGCAGCCGACAGCGCGCCGGGCGTCTCGGCCAGCCGCTCGCCGACCAGAATGATCGCGCCCGGGGCGGCCAGCGCCTGCGTCGCGTCCCGCCACACCTGGTCCGCGGGGTCCGCCTCCCGGGCCCGGGAGGACCGGGACGGGGCCGCGTCGCCCAGCCGGGTCAGCGCCCGGGCCTCCTCGCCCGGGGCGGTGGCCAGCAGCACACCGGACATCTTGGCCAGCCCGCGAGCGGCGAACGGGGCGATGGCGAACACGCTGGTCTGGCCGCGCCGCACCGCCTTGCGCAGCCGCAGCAGCACGATCGGCGATTCTTCCTCTGGCTCCAGTCCGGCCAGCAGCACGGTGGGCGCGTGCTCCAGGTCGTCGTAGCTGACCTGGATGCCCTGGCCGGCCACGAGCGCGGACAGGAACCGGGCCTCCTCGGCCGAGTGCGGGCGGGCCCGCATGTCGATGTCGTTGGTGCCCAGCGCGACCCGGGCGAACTTGGCGTAGGCGTAGGACTCTTCCAGCGTCAGCCGGCCGCCGGTCAGCACCGCGGCCCCGCGCGGGCCCCCGGCGGGCAGCTCGGCCGGGCCGCCGCCGCTGACCGGTCCGGCGTCGGCCAGCAGTGGGCCACGGCGGGCGGCCAGCAGGCCCTGGGCCGCGATCCGGATCGCCTCCGGCCAGGATGCGGGGACCAGGACGCCCTCGTCGTCACGGACCAGCGGCGTGGTGAGCCGGTCGGGCTCGGTGATGTAGGTGAACGCCCACCGGCCCTTGTCACAGTTCCACTCCTCGTTGACCTGCGGGTCGTCGGCGGCCAGCCGCCGCGTGACCCGGCCCCGGCGGTGGTCGGTGCGCTGGCGGCAGCCGGCCGCGCAGTGCTCGCACACACTGGGCTCGGACACCAGGTCGAACGGGCGGGCCCGGAACCGGTAGGCCGCGCCGGTGAGCGCGCCCACCGGGCAGATCTGCACCGTGTTGCCGGAGAAGTAGGAGTTGAACGGCTCACCTGCGGCGGTGGCGATCATCTGGTTGGGCCCGCGGTCGACGAACTCGATGAACGGGTCGCCCGCGATCTCCTCGGAGAACCGGGTGCACCGGGTGCAGGAGATGCAGCGCTCGCGGTCCAGCAGCACCTCCGACGAGATCGGGACCGGCTTGTCGAAGGTCCGCTTCTCATCGGTGAACCGGGTCTCGCCCTGGCCGGTGGACATGGCCTGGTTCTGCAGCGGGCACTCGCCGCCCTTGTCGCACATAGGGCAGTCGAGCGGGTGGTTGACCAGCAGCAGCTCCATCACGCCGCGCTGGGCCTTCTCCGCCACCGGCGAGGTGAGCTGGGTGCGGACGACCATGCCCTCGGTGCACACGGTGGTGCAGGAGGCCAGCGGCTTGCGCTGGCCCTCAACGTCCACCAGGCACTGGCGGCAGGCCCCGATCGGGTCCAGCAAGGGATGATCACAGAACCGCGGGATCTGGATCCCGAGCAGCTCGGCGGCCCGGATGACCAGCGTGCCCTTGGGCACGGCGATCTCGAAGCTGTCGATGGTGACGGTCACGGTCTCGACGGGCGCGGGCGCGCCTGGATCGCTGGTTGCCTGCACGGTCATGCTTTATCGGCTCCCGAACAAGGTCGAAGCGGCAGGGTCAAACGGGCAGCCGCCGTGCTTCTGGTGCTCGATGTACTCGTCACGGAAGTACTGGATCGACGAAGTAATGGGGCTGGTCGCGCCGTCGCCCAGGGCACAGAACGCACGGCCCAGGATGTTGTCGCAGATGTCCAGCAGCTTGTCCAGGTCCTCGTCGGTGCCGTGGCCGTTCTCCAGCCGCTGCAGCACCTGGGTCATCCAGTACGTGCCCTCGCGGCACGGGGTGCATTTGCCGCACGATTCGTGCTGGTAGAACTGGTTCCACCGGAGCACCGCACGGACGACGCAGGTGGTGTCGTCGAACATCTGCAGGGCCCGGGTGCCGAGCTGGGAGCCGGCCGCCTGCACCGACTCGAAGTCCAGCGGGACGTCCAGGTGCTCGTCGGTCAGCAGCGGCACCGACGAGCCGCCGGGCGTCCAGAACTTCAGCCGGTGGCCGGCCCGGATGCCGCCCGCCAGCTCCAGCAGCTCGCGCAGCGTGATGCCGAGCGGCGCCTCGTACTGGCCCGGGGTGGTGACGTGCCCGGACAGCGAGAAGATGCCGTAACCCTTGGACTTCTCGGTGCCGAGGTCGGCGAACCAGCTGGCGCTGTTGGCCACGATGGACGGGACGCTGGCGATCGACTCGACGTTGTTGATGACCGTGGGGCTGGCGTACAGGCCGGCCACGGCGGGGAACGGCGGCTTGAGCCGGGGCAGTCCCCGGTAGCCCTCGAGCGAGTCCAGCAGCGCGGTTTCCTCACCGCAGATGTAGGCCCCCGCCCCGGAGTGCACCACGACGTCCAGGTCGTAGCCGGAGTCGAGGATGTCCAGCCCGATGTAGCCAGCCGCGTAGGCGTCGGCCACGGCCTGCTGGACCCGCCGGACCACGTGCACGACTTCGCCGCGCACGTAGATGAAGGCGTGCCGGGCCCGGATCGCGTAGGCGGCGATGATGACGCCCTCGACCAGCGCGTGCGGGTTGGCCATCATCAGCGGGACGTCTTTGCAGGTACCCGGCTCGGATTCGTCCGCGTTGACCACCAGGTAGTGCGGCCGGCCGTCGCCTTGGGGGATGAAGCCCCACTTCATGCCGGTCGGGAAGCCCGCGCCGCCGCGGCCGCGCAGTCCGGCCTCCTTGACCGCGGCGATCAGGTCGTCCTGCGGCGTGGTCAGCGCCTGGGCCAGAGCCCGGTAGCCGCCGGTGCGGCGGTAGCCCTCGATCGTGAAACCGTCCGGCTCATCCCAGTGGGCGGTGAGCACGGGGGTCAGCGTGTCGGTCAACGCGACGCTCCCTTGGTGGCAGGGCTGCTGTCCGGCCCGTCCGGCGGCTCCGGCGCGGTCCAGCCGTGTTCCTTGGCGATGTTCAGCCCGACCAGGCTGGCCGGGCCGGCCACCGGGCCTTCCGCGGCCAGGCCGTCGTTGTAGCCGGCCAGGACCCGCGAGGCCTGCCGCCAGGTGCACAGCCGGGAGGGGCCGCGGGTCGGGGTGACCGGCCGTCCGGCCCGCAGGTCGTCCACCAGTGCCACCGCGGACTCCGGTGTCTGGTTGTCGAAGAACTCCCAGTTGACCATGACCACGGGGGCGTAGTCGCAGGCCGCGTTGCACTCGACGTGCTCGATGCTGACCCGGCCGTCCTCGGTCGGCTCGTCCGGCTCGACGCCGAGGTGCTCCTCCAGCGTGGCCAGGATCTGGTCACCGCCCATGATCGCGCACAGCGTGTTGGTGCACACGCCGACGTGGTAATCGCCCACCGGCTGCCGCTTGTACATCGAGTAGAAGCTGGCCACACCGGTGACCTCGGTCTCGGTGATGCCCAGCCGGTGCGCGCAGAACCTGATCGCGTCGTTGGAGATGTAGCCCTCCTCCGACTGCAGCAGGTGGAGCAGCGGCATCAGGGCCGAGCGCGGCTTGGGGTAGCGGCCGATGATCTCGGCCACCTCCGGCTCCAGCCGCGCCACGGCCTCCTCGCTGAACGGCATTACCTGTCCACCCCTCCAATGACCGGATCGATGCTGGCGATGGCCGGGATGACGTCCGCGAGCATCGCGCCTTCGCAGAGCGCGGCCAGCGCCTGCAGATGGTGGAACGAAGGGTCCCGCAGGTGCGCCCGGTAGGGCCGGGTGCCACCGTCGGAGACGACGTGGCAGCCCAGTTCGCCCTTGGGCGACTCGATCGGCACGTAGGCCTGGCCCGCGGGCACCCGGAACCCCTCGGTGACCAGCTTGAAGTGGTGGATGAGCGCTTCCATGGACTGGCCCATGATGTGCGCGATGTGCTCGGGCGACGGGCCCATGCCGTCCGGGCCGAGCGACAGCCGGGCCGGCCAGCCGACCTTGGCGTCGGGGATCATCCACGGGTCCTGCTCCGGACGGGTCCCGGCCAGCCGGTCCACGCACTGCTCGATGATCTTCAGGCTCTGGTCGACTTCGTCCATCCGGATCTGGTAACGCCCATAGGTGTCACAGGTGGTCCGGGTGGGCACCTCGAACTCGTACGTCTCGTACCCGCTGTAGGGCTGGCTCTTGCGCAGGTCCCACGGCAGCCCGGCGCTGCGCAGCATCGGCCCGGTCACGGCCAGCGCCATGCAGCCCTCGAGGTCGAGGTAGGCGATGTTCTTGGTCCGGCCGGTGAAGACCGAGTTGGAGTCGATCAGCTTGTGCAGGTCACCGGTCCAGTGCGGGGCCTTGCGCAGGAACTCGCGGATCTTCTCCAGCGCTCCCGGCGGCAGGTCCTGGGCCACGCCACCGGGCCGGATGTAGGCGTGGTTCATCCGGAGCCCGGTGATCAGCTCCATCAGGTCGAGCACGTTCTCCCGCATGCGGACGCCGTGCATGAAGATCGTGGTCGCGCCCAGCTCCAGGCCGAACGGCCCCAGGCCACCCAGGTGGGAGCCGATCCGGTTGAGCTCCATCATCAGCACGCGGATGATATTGGCCCGGTCCGGAATGCGGTCCTCGATGCCGAGCAGCCGCTCCACCGACAGGCAGTAGGACATCTCGTTGAAGATCGGCATCAGGTAGTCCGCCCGGGTGCAGAACGTGACGCCCTGCGTCCAGGTCCGGTACTCCATGTTTTTCTCGATGCCGGTGTGCAGGTAGCCGATGCCCACCCGGCACTCGGTGACGGTCTCGCCGTCCAGGGTCAGGATCAGCCGCAGCACCCCGTGCGTGGACGGGTGCTGCGGGCCCATGTTGATGACCATGTGCCCGGTCCCCGAGGAGTCCGTGGCCTGGTCCGCCGCCGCGACCAGCTCGTCCCAGTCCTGGCCGGAGACGTTGTACACGCGGCCTTCGGCCGCGCCGTCATCCAGCCCCGAGGCGCGCGGCGGTGCCGACTGGCTCGTCATGCGTACGACCTCCGCTCATCCGGCGGCGGCACTTTGGTGCCGCGGTACTCGACGGGGATGCCGCCGAGTGGGTAGTCCTTGCGCTGCGGGTGACCCTTCCAGTCGTCCGGCATCTCGATCCGGGTCAGCGAGGGGTGTCCGTCGAAGATGATGCCGAAGAAGTCCCAGGTCTCCCGCTCGTGCCAGTCCAGCGCCGGGTAGACGTCGACCAGCGACGGGATGTGCGGGTCGTCGTCCGGCGCGGTCACTTCCAGCCGGACCCGGCGGTTGTGGGTGATCGACAGCAGGTGGTAGACGGCCCGCAGCTCGCGACCGGGCTCGGCCGGGTAATGAACCCCGGAGACCCCGGTGCACAGCTCGAAAGCCAGCGTGGGCTCGTTGCGGAGCTTGGCCGCGACCTCCGGGAGCCGGGCCCGCCGCACGTGGAAGGTCAGCTCACCGCGGTCGGAGATGACCCGCTCGACCGCGTCGCCGAATCCCGTGCCGTCGGCCTCCAGCAACCGGGCCAGCTCGTCGGTGAGCTCGTCGAAGTACGAGCCGTACGGCCGCGGGGTGGACACCTCGGGCGGCACCCGGACCAGCAGCCCGCCGTAGCCGGAGGTGTCACCGCTGGCGCTGACCCCGAACAGGCCGCGCCGCGAGACCGGCTCGCCGAGCCGCTCCTGGCCGGCCTGCGCGGGCAGGTTGACGCTGCCTTCGGTGCCTTCGGGTTCGCCGGCGCCGTGATCGCTCATCAGTGCGCCTCCGGTTCCCCGGTCGCACCCAGGCCAGCAGGGCGGCCGCCGACCTGGAGCAGCTGCTGCGACGGCAGCGTCTGCGTGTGCAGCGGCAGCCGGGCCAGCTGGGCCTGCTCCAGCTCCTCGATCTGGCGCTCCCGGTTCTTGCCCAGCTTCATGTTCTCGATCCGGTCGTGCAGCTTGACGATCGCGTCGAGCAGCATCTCCGGCCGCGGCGGGCAGCCGGGCAGGTAGATGTCGACCGGCACGATGTGGTCCACGCCCTGGACGATCGCGTAGTTGTTGAACATCCCGCCGCTGGAGGCGCAGACCCCCATCGAGATGACCCACTTGGGCGCGGACATCTGGTCGTAGACCTGGCGCAGCACCGGCGCCATCTTCTGGCTCACCCGGCCGGCCACGATCATCAGGTCGGCCTGGCGGGGGGTGTTGGACGCCCGCTCCATGCCGAACCGGGCCAGGTCGTGCCGCGGGCCACCGGTCTGCATCAGCTCGATGGCACAGCAAGCGAGGCCGAACGTGGCCGGCCACACCGAACTGCGGCGGGCCCAGCCGGCCACCTTTTCCACCGAGGTCAGCAGCAGGCCGCTCGGCAGCATTTCTTCAAGACCCATGGCTAATCCCACTCCAGGCCGCCGCGCCGCCAGACGTAGGCGTACGCGATCAGCACAGTAACGACGAACGTGACCATCTCGACGAGGCCGAAGACCCCGAGCTTGTCGAACGTGACGGCCCACGGATAGAGGAAGACGATCTCGATGTCGAACAGGATGAACAACATCGCGGTCAGGTAGTACTTGACCGGGAAGCGGCCGCCGCCCGGTGGCTGGGGGGTCGGCTCGATGCCGCTCTCGTAGGCCTGCAGCTTGGCCCGGTTCCACCGCTTAGGGCCGGTCAGCGCGCCGATGACGACCGAGAAGATCGCGAACACGGCCGCCAGCACAGCCAGAATGAGGATGGGCACATAAAGGCTCATCGGTCCCCGGTCCCTTCCTGCGATTTCTTCCTAGGCACGGTATCCACATTCGCTTCTCATGGGGCGTAGCTAGCGCGCGGGCGCCAGCCTGATCAAGGCGCTGATCAGCCGGTCGGAGGCATCGCCGCCGCGCGGGTCGGTCAGGTTGCCGAGCAGTTTCAGGGCGAAGCGCATCAGCGCCGGGCGCGCCATGGCGTGCCGCGTAGCGAAGCGCATCAGCTCAGGCCGGCCGATCGCTTTCACAAACGTCCGCCCGAGAGCGTAGTAGCCCCCGTACGCGTCCGCGAGCACGCGGGGGTAACCATGCAGCACCCGTTCGGCGCCCGCGGCGTCCGGCCAGGCCAGCGCCTGGGTCACGATGCGGGCCGCGATCTCGCCCGATTCCATGGCGTAGGCGATGCCTTCGCCGTTGAACGGGTTGACCATCCCGGCCGCGTCGCCCACCAGCAACAGGCCGTTGGTGTAGCTCGGCGTCCGGTTGAAGGCCATGGGCAGCGCGGCGCCGCGGATCGGGCCGACCCGGTTCTCTTCGGTGAACCCCCACTCCTCGGGCATCCCGGCCAGCCAGCGCTTCAGCAGCGCGCGGTAGTCGGTGTTGCCGAACGCGCCCGACGTGTTCAGCAGGCCCAGGCCGATGTTGCTGGTGCCGTCGCCCATGCCGAAGATCCAGCCGTAGCCGGGTAGCTGCCGGTCCTCGTCCCACAGGTCGAGCCAGGACTCCAGGAAGTCGTCGTCAGTGCGGGGGCTGGTGTAGTAGCCGCGGACCGCGACCCCGATCGGCCGGTCGTCCCGCTTGCGCAGGCCCATGGACACCGACAGCCGGGATGAGTTCCCGTCCGCGGCGATCACCAGCCGGGCCCGGTACACCTGCTGTTCGCCGCCGTCCGGCCGGGCGGTGACGCCGACGATGCGGCCGGTCCGGTCGTCGAGTACCGGCCCGGTCACGTTGACGCCCTCGATCAGGCGCGCCCCAGCGTGGGCGGCCCGCTGGGCCAGTCGCTGGTCGAAGTCCATCCGGGTCCGGACCAGGCCGTAGCCGGGATAGGTGGTCAGATCGGGCCAGGGCAACTCGAGCCGCATGCCGCTGCCGATGACGCGCAGGCCCTTGTTCCGCAGCCAGCCGTCTTCCTCGCTGATCGGCACGCCCATGGCCACCAGGGCCTTGACCGCGCGCGGGGTGAGGCCGTCGCCGCACACCTTCTCCCGCGGGAACCGGCTCTTCTCCAGCAGCAGCACGTCCAGCCCGGCTTGGGCCAGGTAGTAAGCGGTCGTCGACCCGGACGGCCCGGCGCCGACCACGATGACATCAGCCTCGCCGGCCGCGCCCTGCGGTGTGGACTGGGCGGGACCAGCTGTGGCCTGGGGGGAAGCCTGCTCGGTCACGGGACAGATTCCTGACTTTGCCGTTGCCTGGTGCGTTGTGGTGCTTGGTGCTTGGTGCAGCGTTGCTTGGAGCGTTGTGTGGCCACGCCTGGTGGAGTGGCCTATGAGGAGGTTCGTGCCGGGGGCGGCTTGTGAACCTCTTCACAAGTTCTTTGCCTGTAGTTTAATCCCGGCCCGCACTGGGAACGTAGCCGGCCTGGCGCAGGCCGCATCAGAGGCCTACTTCTTCAGGTGGACCACCTGCACCCTAACGGCCGGGCCCTCTGCCCGCGCACTCAGGTTCGCCACCGTCGCGGGCCGCCGGGTGCCGAGCGTCCCACCGGGGCGGCTGGATCTCCGGCGGGTCAGGGGGCCGGGGCGGGGTCGGGCTTGGGGCGGCGGGCCACGTGGACGGCGACGATGCCGAGGGTGAGGTTGTGCCACTCGACTGCGGACCAGCCGGCCGTGCGGAGCATGCGGGCCAGTTCGGCCTGGGCGGGCCAGTGGACGATGGACTCGGCCAGGTAATCGTAGGCGGCGGGGTTACGCGAGACGCGCCGGGCCACCGCGGGCAGCGCCCGGGCCAGGTAACGCTCGTACAGGATGCGGAGCGGGCGGACGGACAGCTGGGAGAACTCGCAAATGACCAGCCGGCCGCCGGGACGCGTCACCCGGAGCATCTCGGTCAGGGCCTGCTGCGTGTCGACCACGTTGCGCAGGCCGAACGAGATCGTCACCGCGTCGAACAGCTCGTCGCCGAACGGCAGCCGGAGCGCGTCGCCGCCGACGAAGGCGGGCTGCGGGCCGTCCGGGTGGGCTCGCACCCGGGTGCTACCGGCCCGCAACATCCCGATGGAGAAGTCGCAGGCCACGCAGTCGGCGCCGGACGCGGCGAACGTCATGGTCGAGGTGCCGGTGCCCGCGGCCAGGTCCAGGATCCGCTCCCCCGCGCGGGCGGCCACGGCCCGGGCCACCACCCGGCGCCAGAGCCGGACCTGGCCGGCCGAGAGCAGGTCGTTCATCAGGTCGTAGCGCCCGGCGAGCGCGTCGAACATCGCGGCGACGTCACCGGGGCGCTTGTCCAGATCAGCGCGGGCCATGCCTTCAGCCTAGGGGCACGCTCGCGGTCTGACGCCCAACCCTCGGCCCGAAGCCCGTGGGGCCGGTGGGATCGGAGAGGTTGGTGGGGTGGGACTGACGGGGTGGGGCTGATGGGGCGGCCGAGGCTAGCGGGCCGGTGACGCCGGTCAGAGAAGGCCGGGGCGGCGCCAGGGCTGGCCCAGGACGTGCTGAGCCAGGAAGGCGAAGACGGTCTCGTACCAGACGGTGGCGTGACCGGGGGTGAGGATCCAGTGGTTCTCGTCCGGGAAATACAGGAACTTCGCTTCGGCGCCGTGCTCGTTCAGGTCCCACCACAGGCGGAGCGCCTCGCCGACCGGGACGCGGAAGTCCTGGTTACCGTGGATGACCAGCATCGGCGTGCGGATGCTGGCCACGTGCCGGTGCGGTGAGTTCTGCTCGTAGCGCTCCGGCGTGGTCAGCGGGTCGCCAAATTGTGGCCGCCAGAACATCGGGGCGTCGGTGGTACCGAACGTCTGGTCCAGCATCCACAGCCCCGCGTGGCTGACGATGGCGTCGAACCGGTCGGTGTGCCCGGCGATCCAGTTGGCCATGTAGCCGCCGTAGGAGCCGCCCATCATGGCCGTGCGGGAGCCGTCGATGTCCGGGCGGGCCAGTGCCGCGTCGGTGGCCGCCATCACGTCGGCGTACGGGCGGGCACCCCACTGGTGGTAGGCCCTGGTGATGAAGTCCTGGCCGTACCCGGTGGACAGGGCCGGATCGGGCAGCAGCACCGCGTAGCCGCGCGCGGCCATCAGCCACGGGTTCCAGCGCCACGACCAGGAGTTCCAGCTGGACATCGGGCCACCGTGGACCCACAGCAGGAGCGGGGCAGGATTCTGCACGGACGCCGAATGGGGCAGCACCAGCCAGCTCCGGATCGGGGTGCCGTCGTCGGCGGCCGCCTCGATCTCGGTCAGGTGGCCGGGCCGGGTCAGCGAGCCGCCCGGGCTGGCCAGCCGGGCCGGCTTCTGGCCCTCGGCCGCCTCCAGCCGGACCGGGGTGGGGGGCTCGTCCACCGACGAGCGCAGCGCGTACAGGTACCGGCCGTCGGGCGACGGACGGAGGTCGGTGTAGGCGCCGTCGTCGCCGGTGATCCGGCTGACCCGGCCGGAGGCCACGTCGACCCGGTACACCGGCCGGCGGCCCTGGTCGTCGGCGGTGAAGTAGACCGCGGCGGAATCCGGTGCCCAGGCCAGCTCGGCGGGCCGCCGGTCGAAGCCAGCCAGCAGGTCACGCCCGGTGCCGCTGGGGCTGGAGATACTGGAGGGGCTGGAGGTGGTGACGTGGCTGAGGGTGGTGACGGGGCTGGAGATGACGGAGGTGGCGGTGGGGCTGGGCACGGTGATGGGGGCGGAGGCGGGGCTGGGCACGGTGACGGGGATGGAGGCGGGGCTGGAGGTGCCCGCGGGGCTGGGCACGGTGACGGGGATGGAGACGGGCTGGGCCGTCAGCTCGGTGAGGACGATGGTTACGTCGCCGGGGGCTTCGGGGGTCTGGTGCGCGGTCCGGATACAGGCGAGCTGGGTGCCGTCCGGCGCGACCTCGGGGCCCTCGAAGTCGAAGCCCTCGGCGGACAGCAGCGTGCGGGGGTCGCCGCCGGCTGCGTCGATCGCCACCAGGTCGGAGCGGATCTCGGCCGGTGAGTCCCAGCGGCGCCAGCTGGTCACTACGGTGCGGCCGTCGGGGGCCACGGTGAACGTCTGCTGGTCCAGCGCGCGGCCCGGGGCCGGGGTGAGGTCGCGCGGGGCGGCCGCCTCGTCCCCCGGGGACCCAGCGCCTCCCGCGGACCCCGCGCCCCCCAGGGACTCCGCGCCTCCCGCGGACACCGCGCCTCCCGCGGACACCGCGAACAGGCGCAACTCGGCCGGCCCCAGGTCGTGGTCCCAGTATCGGACCGGGACCGACTCGTGCAGGATCGCGGTGACGCCGGCGTCCTCGCGGGCCTGGCGCCGCTCGGCGTCGCCCTCAGGCCCGGCTCCGGAGTCAGGCCCGGGCAACACCGGAGCGGTCAGTACCACCTGGTCGCTGGCGGTCGCGGTCTCGGCCGCGCTTACCCCGCCCGGCAGCGCGGCCACGCGGACGGCTTCGCCGCCGCCGGCCGGGAGCCGCCACAGGGTGGCCTGGTCGGCGGCCTTCCCGTCGCCGGAGGCGGCCTGCTGGCCCGGGCGCTTGGAGATGTAGAGCAGCGACCCGTCCGGGGCGAACCTGGGGTTCTTCTCACCGTCGGCGGACCAGGTGAGGCGGCGCGGGGGCGTGCCGTCGCCCGGGTGCGCGGGCAGCCGCCAGATGCTGCTGACGTACTTCTTCCGGTCGTCGCTGAGCGTCTGGACCACGGCGGCCAGCCAGGTGCCGTCCGGGGCCAGCCGCAGCCCGCCGACCCGCGGGATCTCGACGTAGCGGGCCAGGTCGTCGAACGGCGTGCCTGCCCGGGCCGGCCCGTCCTGTCCCGGCGGCGCCTCGTCCAGCCCGCCCGGCCCCAGCCCGCCGGCCCAGGCCGCCCAGCCAGCCGCCCGGACCGAGCCCGCCCGGACCCGGACCGCCCGGACCCACCCCGCCGGCCTCGCTCACCGGGCGTCGGTGATCATGGCCGCGCCGGCGGTGGCGTTGGTCGCCTCGTCGATGAGGATGAGGCCACCGGTCTGCCGGTTGCGGCTGTACGGGTCGGAGAAGATGGGCTGGGTCAGCCGCAGCGTGACCCGGCCGACCTCGTTCAGTCCCAGCCCGGTGGCGGTCTCGTCCCGGTGCAGCGTGTTCACGTCGATCCGGTAGTGCAGGTCGCGCACGATCGCCTTCACCGTGCGGGTGGTGTGCTTGACCACCAGGCGGCTGCGCGGGGTGAGCTGCTTGTCGCCCACCATCCAGCAGACCATGGCCTCGACGTCCTGGGTCACGGCCGGTTTGTTGTTGGGACGGCAGATCATGTCGCCCCGGGAGATGTCCACGTCGTCGTCCAGCAGCAGCGTGACCGACATCGGCGGGAACGCCTCGTCCACCTGCTGGCCCGCGACCTCGACCCCGCGCACGGTGGTGGTGAACCCGGACGGCAGGTGCATCACCTCGTCCCCGGGCCGGATCACCCCGCCGGCCACCTCGCCCGCGTACCCCCGGTAGTCGTGCAGCCCGGGGTCGGTGGCCTGGTGCGGCCGGATCACGTACTGGACCGGGAACCGCACGTCGATCAGGTTGCGGTCGGAGGCGATGTGGACGTGCTCCAGGTGGTGCAGGAGCGAGGGCCCGTCGTACCAGGGCATGTTGGTCGAGCGCTGGACCACGTTGTCGCCGAGCAGGGCCGAGATCGGGATGAAGGTCAGGTCGCCGATGTGCAGCTTGGCCGCGAAGGCGGTGAACTCGGCCGCGATCTTGTCGAACACGGCCTGGTCGTAGTCGACCAGGTCCATCTTGTTGACCGCCAGCACCAGGTGCGGGACCTGGAGCAGGGTGGCCAGGAAGGCGTGCCGCCGGCTCTGCTCGGTCAGCCCGTTGCGCGCGTCGACCAGCACCACGGCCAGGTCGGCGGTGGAGGCGCCGGTGACCATGTTGCGGGTGTACTGGATGTGCCCGGGGGTGTCGGCGATGATGAACTTCCGCCGCGGGGTGGCGAAGTAGCGGTAGGCGACGTCGATCGTGATGCCCTGCTCGCGCTCGGCCCGCAGGCCGTCGGTCAGCAGCGCGAGGTTGGGGGTCTCCTCGCCACGGTCCCGTGACGTGCGCTCGACCGCCTCGAGCTGGTCCTCGAAGATGGCCTTGGAGTCGAACAGCAGCCGCCCGATCAGGGTGGACTTACCGTCGTCGACCGAGCCGGCGGTGGCGAACCGCAAGATGTCCATCAGAAGTAGCCTTCCTTCTTACGGTCTTCCATCGCCGCCTCGCTGGTCCGGTCGTCGGCCCGGGTCGCGCCGCGCTCGGTGATCCGGGTGGCCGCGACCTCGGTGATCACCTCACCGACGGTGGCCGCGGTGGACAGCACCGCCCCGGTGATCGTCATGTCGCCCACCGTCCGGTACCGGACCGTGGCCGTGAACGGTGTCTCGTCCTCGGCCAGCGTCAGGTACTCGTTCACCGCGAGCAGGATGCCGTCCCGCTCGAAGACCTCGCGCTCGTGGGCGTAGTAGATCGACGGGATCTCGAGGTTCTCCCGCTCGATGTAGGCCCAGACGTCAAGCTCGGTCCAGTTCGACAGCGGGAACACCCGGATGTGCTCGCCCCGCTTGAGCCGGGTGTTGTAGAGGTTCCACAGCTCGGGCCGCTGGTTCTTCGGGTCCCACTGGCCGAATTCGTCGCGGAACGAGAACACCCGCTCCTTGGACCGGGCCTTCTCCTCGTCCCGCCGGGCCCCGCCGAACAGCGCGTCGAACCGGTTGTCCTCGATCGCGTCGAGCAGCGTGACCGTCTGCAGCCGGTTCCGGCTCACCCAGCGGCCGGTCTCCTCGACCGCCCGGCCGGAGTCGATCGAGTCCTGGACGCTGGCCACGATCAGCCGCACCCCGAGCTCCGCGACCCGCTTGTCGCGGTACTCGAGGACCTCGGAGAAGTTGTGCCCGGTGTCCACGTGCATGACCGGGAACGGGATGTTGGCCGGCCGGAACGCCTTCTCCGCCAGCGCGAGCATGACGATCGAGTCCTTGCCGCCGGAGAACAGCAGCGCGGGCCGCTCGAACTCGGCCGCGACCTCGCGGATCACGTGGATCGATTCGGCTTCCAGCACGTCGAGCTGGGACAGCGTGTAGTCGGTGCGCATCACAGGTTCCAGAGGGCGTCGGGATCAGGATTGAGCGGAACGGATCGCGTCCAGCAGCAGGCTGGTCAGGGCCGGCGGACAGACCAGGAGATCCGGCATGAGCAGGTCAGACTGATTGTAGGAAAGCTCGCTGCCGTCGATACGGGACGCATGGAAGCCCGCCGCCCGGGCCACCGCCACCGGCGCGGCCGAGTCCCATTCGTACTGGCCGCCCGCGTGCACGTAGCCGTCCGCCTCCCCGAGCAGGACCGCGGCCACCTTGGCTCCGGCCGACCCGAGCGGTACCAGGTCCGCACCGGCCAGCTCGGCCATCCGGGGCAGGAACGACGCGGGCCGGGACCGGCTGACCACGATCCGGAGCGGCTTGTCCGGCGGGTCGCCTAGCAGGGACGGCGGGTTCACGGTGCTCAGCACCTCGTCCTGGGCGGGCAGGGCCACGGCCCCAGCGGTCAGGCCACCGGCGGCCCGCTCCCACAGGGCCACGTGGACGGCCCAGTCGGTCCGCCCCGTCTCACCGAACTCGCGCGTGCCGTCCAGCGGGTCGACGATCCAGACCCGGTCCGCGCCCAGCCGGGCCGGGTCGTCCGCGCCCTCCTCGGACAGCACCCAATCGTCCGGCCGCAGCCGGGCCAGCTCGGCGGTGAGGAACTCGTGCGCCAGCCGGTCGCCCGCGTGGCGCAGCTCGTCCGGCGCGCCACCCCGGGCTCGCAGCTCAACCAGGCGGTGTCCCGCCACTACGGCGAGATCCCGGGCGAGGTGGTCGTCGTCCGATGCCATCGGCGGGCTCCTTGGGTATGCGCTCAGTCAGCGTGGAACGTGTTCTGCGCGACCGCAATTCCCTTGGACAGCAGGGTCTCTACGGCGTCGGCGCAGCGGTCGATGAGCAGCGGCAGCTCTTTGCGTTCGGCGGTGGAGAAATCACGCAGCACGAACGTGGCCGCGTCCATCCGTCCCGGCGGCCGCCCGATGCCGAACCGGGCCCGGTAGTAGGCGTTGGTGCCGAGGGACTGGGTGATGGAGCGCAGGCCGTTGTGGCCGTTGTCGCCGCCACCGAGCTTGAGCCGGATGGACCCGAACGGGATGTCCAGCTCGTCGTGGACGACCACCACCCGCTCCGGCGGCACCTTGTAGAAGGCGGCCAGCGCGGTCACCGGCCCGCCGGAGGTGTTCATGTAGGTGCGCGGCTTGGCCAGCGTGACCGGGATCCCGGCCAGCCGCCCGTCGGCGACCTCGTTACGGGTCCGGTGGGCCTTGAACCGGCTGCCCATCCGCTCGGCCAGCAGGTCCACCACCATGTGCCCGGCGTTGTGACGGTTACCGGCGTACTCCGGGCCCGGGTTGCCGAGCCCGGCGATGATCCAACGGTCGTCGTCCGCCATCGCCGGGTCCTTCTTCGCCCACGGGGCCCGCACTCAGGAAGCGGGTCAGCTCTCGTCGCCGTCGCCGGCGGACTCGGTCTCACCAACCGGCTCCGGCGTCTCGGCACCCTCGGTCCCGCCGATCTCGGCCTCGATCTGCTCGGCCGTCGGCGCCGCCAGCACGTGCAGGATCAGCGTCTCCGGGTCGACCGCGAGGGTCGTGCCCTCGGGCAGGGTCAGGTCGCTGGCGTGCAGCGCCCGGCCGACCTCGAAGCCTTCCACGTCCACATCGATCCCGTTCGGGATGTTCGTGGCGTCGGCCTCGACCGGGAGCTGGACCACCTGCTGGTTGAGCATGCCGTCCGGGGACACCTCGCCGGTGACCCGCACCGAGATCTCGACGCCGACCTTCTCGCCCCGGCGGACCAGGATCAGGTCGGCGTGCTCGATGTTGCCCCGGATCGGGTCCCGATCCACCGACTTGGGCAGGGCCAGGCCGGTCACGCCGGGCACGCCGTCCAGCCGGATCAGCACGTTCGGCGTCTTCAGCGCGAGCATCAGCTCGTGGCCGGGCAGCACGACGTGGCGCGTCTCCTCGCCGTGGCCGTAGAGCACGGCAGGCACGAGGCCAGCGCGGCGCGTACGCCGGGCGGCGCCCTTGCCAAACTCGGTGCGCGGCTCGGCGGCGATGCGGACCTCAGGCACGGTGGTCACTCCTCGAAGCAAATGGGGGAAGCTCAGCACGGCGGCGCACCCGTCCGGGCCTATCCAGGCCCGCGCGGGGCGGCGTCCGCCGTCGGGGACGCCCGCGCTCATGGTCGTGCGCCTTGAAGTGTAGCCGAGAACTGCCCCGGTCAGAGTTTCGGGCGGGACAGCCAGCTGGCCATCCCGCCCGAAGGCAAGCTCAGAACCTGCTCAGGCGGTACCGCCCTGGTTCTGCATACCGGGCTCGTCCTGGTTCTGCATGGCGGGCTCGGCCTGATTCTGCATAGCCGGGTCGGCCTGATTCTGCATGGCCGGGCTCATCCTGGTTCTGCATACCGGGCTCGTCCTGGTTCTGCATCGCCGGCTCATCCTGGTTCTGCATGTCGGGCTCGGCCTGATTCTGCATCGCCGGCTCGTCCTGGTTCTGCATGTCGGGCTCGGCCTGGTTTTGCATCGCAGGCTCAGCCTGGTTTTGCATGGCGGGCTCGGCCTGATTCTGCATTCGCGGATCGGTGTTGCTCATAATCGTCGTCCTCGCTTTCCCCTGACCCCCGTGAGTCAGGACGAACGAAACCCCTGTGCAGCACACTAGCCAGCTCCGGGTCGCCGCCTGGCGAGGCTTTCCGAAATTCACTGTGGCGTGCGGGTGACATACCTATGGCCATTACGCTCAGTGAATAAATGATTGCATTTTTTAATAAGGTCCCACGGCCTGGCGATCAGTTCAATGCGGCGTCGATATCGTTCAGTTCGGCCAGCACCTCGGCCGCCTGCTCCTCCTCGCCCAGCTCGCCGAATATCGTCCGGGCGCTGGTCCAGGACTCGCGGGCGGCGCTCTGGTCGCCGACGTGCCGCTGAGCCCGCCCCAGGAACATCAGGGTCAGGGCCTGGCTGTGCCGGTCACCCACCGCGCGCCGGATGGTCAGGGCCTGCTGGAAACAGGCCACCGCGTCCTGCGGCCGGCCCAGGTCCAGGAAAGCCCGGGCCAGATTGTGCAGAGCGTAATCTTCGCCATGCGGAGCGTTGGCTTCGACAAAAACGTCGCGGGCCTGCTGCAGGCATTCGACCGCCTCGGCGGTGCGGCCCAGGGCCAGATAGGCCTCACCCAGATTGTTGAGCGCCACTCCCTCGCCGTACCGGTAGCCGGCTTTGCGCTGCACGGCCGGCGCCTGTTCCAGCTGGTCCAGGCCTTCGGCCACCCGGCCGAGCCGGATATAGGCGTCGGCCAGATTATTGACGGAAATGGCTTCGCCGCGCACGTCCCCGATGTCCCGGCGAATGGCCAGGGCCTGCTCGAAGTGCCCGATCGCCTCGGTCATGCCCTGCTGGCTGTAGACCATGCCGAGATCGTTGAGCACCCACGCCTCACCGTTACGGTCGCCGGCCTGGCGGGCGCTGGCCAGCGCGATCAGGTGCGTGTCGAGCCACTCGGTGCGGTAACCGAGCAGGTCGAAGCAGCCGAGCAGGGCGACCGGCAGCTTCCAGGCCACGTCGTGGCAGCCGTACCCGGCCGCCTGCCGGGTGGCCGGCACCAGGTTCTCCCGTTCGGCCGCGAACCACTCCAGGGCCCGCTCCGGGCTGGCGAACGTCAGCGGCCGGATGCCGGTCTCCACCGGGCCGAGCGGCACCCGCTCCCGCCACGGGGTCACCACGCTGTCGGCCGAGCCCGCCGTGTGCAGGTACCAGTCGGTCAGGCGGCACACCGAATCCTTCCGGGCCTGCTCCGGCTCCTCGGCCAGTCCCCGCTCGGCCGCGTACACCCGCAGCAGGTCGTGGAAGCTGTATGTGTCCGGGGACGGCGACTCCAGCAGGTGCGCGTCGACCAGGAACTCCAGCGCATCGGCGACCGCGGTCTCCGGTTCCCTGAGCATGGCCGCGGCCGCGCTCAGCCCGATCGACGGGGCCTGCCACAGGCCGAGCGTGCGGAACGCGCGGGCCAGGGGCACCCCGGCCGGGGTGACCGACTCGGGCAGGCTGGCGAAGCTGACCTCGAAGCTGGCCCGGACGGCCAGGTCACCGACCTTCAGCTCGTCCAGCCGGCGGTGCTCGTCGTTCAGCCGGTTGGCCAGCGAGCGGATCGTCCAGCTGCTGCGGGCGGCCAGCCGCGCGGCGCAGATCCGCAGGGCCAGGGGCAGGCCGGCGCAGGTGACCAGCAACTCGGCCGTGGCGTCCGGCTCGGCCGCGGCCCGGTCCGTGCCGACGATGCGGCTGAACAGGGCCAGCGCCTCGATGTCGTCGAGCACGTCCAGGTGGACCAGGCCGCCGCCCACCAGGTCGGACAGCCGGCTCCGGCTGGTCACGATGACCGCGCAGGACGCGCTGCCGGGCAGCAGCGGCCGGACCTGGGCCGCGTCGCGCGCGTTGTCCAGCACGACCAGGGCCCGCCGGCCGTTCAGGTGCGTCCGGTACAGGGCCGCGCGCTCGTCCGCGCTGGCCGGTATCGCGGTCCCGTCCACGCCGAGGTCGCGCAGCAGCCGGGCCAGCACGTCGGCCGACGAGGCCGGCCGCGGCCCGGCGCCCTGCAGGTCGACGTAGAGCTGGCCGTCCGGGTAGACCGCCCGCATCCGGTGCGCGGCGTGGATGGCCAGGGTCGTCTTACCCAGGCCGCCGGCCCCGGCGATCAGCGCCACCGGCACCGCCCCGGGGTTGTCCTCCGCACCCGCGGTGGACAGCAGGTCGCAGACCTGCTTCACGTGGAAGCCGCGGCCGGTGAAGTCGACGATGTCGGCCGGCAGCTGCATCGGCCGCGACCCGGCCACCACCGGCTCGGCCGGGCGCAGCGGGGCCGCGGGAGCCGGGGGACGGCCCTCGTCCGTCTCCACCGTGCCGAGCGCGATCGAGCCGGCCGCCACCACCAGGCCGTCGGGGTGCTCGCGGTCCTGGGCCGAATCCGGGGCCGGGCCAGGTCCCCGGGTCCCGGCCCCCTCGGCCGGGGGCACCGGCCGGCCGGCCGGCGGATGGGCCGGGTCCGCAGGCGCGGCGGGTCCGGCCGGGACACCGCGGGCCGGGGTGACCGGGTCCGTGGCCGGCGCAGGGCTCACCACCGGTCCCTGCACATCGGCCTGGAGCAGCCGCCGGAACAGCTCCTGCAGGCCGGGTCCGGGATCCACGCCGAGCTGATCGGCGATGACGCCGCGGGCCCGCTCGTAGGTGGTCAGCGCCTGGGCCCGCCGGCCGGCCGCATCCAGCGCGCGCATCAGCAGCAGCCACAGCTCTTCGCGCAGCGGGTGGTCGGCCACCAGCCGGTGCAGCTCGGGGATCACGTCCCGCGGCCGGCCCCGGACGATGTCGGCCTCGATGCGAAGCTCGGTGGCGGCCAGCCGGAGCTCGTTCAGCCGCTCGGCCTCCGCGTCCACGAACGGCGACGCCGGGACGTCGGCCAGCGCGACGCCGCGCCACAGGCTCAGCGCCCCGGTGAGCTGCTGCGCGGCCGCCGCGGCGTCACCGTCGGCCAGGGCCTGCTGGCCCTGGCCCAGCAGGCGTTCGAACTGCCGGGTGTCCAGGTCATCGTCACCGGCCTGGAGCAGGTAGCCGGGCGGCCGGGTGCGGAGCACCTGGCCGTCGGTGTCGCCGATGAACCGCCGCAGCCGCAGCACGTAGATGCTGACCAGGTTGGTGGCCCGGGCCGGCGGATCGTCGCCCCACAGCTCGTCGATGAGGGTGTCCGTCGATACCGGCTGCCCCGCGCTCAGCAGCAGCCGGGCCAGGACAGCCCGCCATTTGGCCGCCCCGATGGACGTCCAGTCCCCTGCGGTCTGGACTTCGAGCGGCCCCAGCATCCGGAACCGCATAATCCTGATCCGCCCGGGCTCACGATCTTTTCTGCCTCCGGGGCTCAGTGGCGACCGCCGGGCAACAGAGCCACTTAATCATGAATCAATCGGGACGTAAATCGCGCACGCGACGATGAGGTCAATCTCAGAACGGGGGCAGGCCAGGCCCGCCGCCGGGGACCGCAACAGGGGCGCGGTCCGCGGCGGGACGGGTCACCGGCCGTGGAGATGTAGACGTCCCTTGGTGCCTCTCACAGGGGACGGCGGCCCGCTCGCGCACGGGGCAAGGCGCGGGTGGGCCGCGCGCAGGCCGGCGGGCCGCCGCGGGGAGCGGCGGACCGCCCGGCGGGCAGGGTGCGGCCGGTGACGGCCGTAGCGCGGGGCCGGGGGGAGCAGAAGGGGTGACCGTCGTGGCCGCGGGGACTTCGGCGCGGCGGTCACCCTGGGCCCACGGAGCCCGCGGGCCTGGACCTTCAGCGTGGGCAGCTCAGGTCAGCGCGGGCAGCTCAGGTCAGCTCTGGCCGTCGAACAGGCTGGTGACCGAGCCGTCGCTGAACACCTCGTTGATCGCCCGGGCGATCAGCGGCGCGATGGACAGCACGGTGAGCTTGTCGAACTGGCGCTCCGGCGGGATCGGCAGCGTGTTCGTGATCACGACTTCGCTGATCTGGGAGTTCTTGAGGGTGTCCACGGCCGCACCGGACAACACGCCGTGGGTGGCGACCACGATCACCTTGGCCGCCCCCTGGTCGAACAGGGCCTCCGCCGCCTTGGTGATGGTCGCGCCGGTGTCGATCATGTCGTCGACCAGCATGCAGGTCCGCCCCGCGACCTGGCCGACGACCTCGAACATCTTGACCTGGTTGGCCACGTCCGGGTCCCGGCGCTTGTGGATGATGGCCAGCGGGGCGCCGAGCCGGTCGGTCCAGCGCTCACACATCCGCACCCGGCCGGCGTCCGGTGCGACCACCGTGACCTGGCTCAGGTCCAGCTTGTCCTCGATGTAGTCGGCCAGGATGGGCAGCGCGAACAAGTGGTCCACCGGGCCGTCGAAAAAGCCCTGGATCTGCGCGGTGTGCAGGTCCACCGCCATGATCCGGTGCGCTCCGGCGGTCAGGAACAGGTCGGCCATCAGCCGGGCCGAGACCGGCTCGCGGCCCCGGCTCTTCTTGTCCTGGCGGGCGTAGCCGAAGAACGGGGTGACCACCGTGATCCGCTTGGCCGACGCCCGCTTGAGCGCGTCGACCATGATCAGGTGCTCC
The DNA here is from genome assembly GCA_963833835.1 of uncultured Actinomycetes bacterium. GTDB lineage: Bacteria > Actinomycetota > Actinomycetes > Streptosporangiales > Streptosporangiaceae > Bog-532. The sequence continues at coordinate 403,271 of CAWHZI010000010.1, read as the reverse complement.
ATGATCCACTGGTTGATCGGCGCGGTGTGGCTCTGCAGCACGAACACGTCGCAGCCGCGCACCGAGTCCAGGAAGCGGACGAAGATCTCGCCGTTGGCGAAGTCGAACAGCTTGCTCGGCGTGGGCTCGATGCCGAGGCAGGAGGCCACCTCCTCGGCCAGCTCGGGAAACGCCCGCCCGGAGACGAGGATCATCCGCTTCTCGCTGGCCGCCTGGATGCCGCTCATTCGGCTTGCCCCTCCTGCTCGGTCGCGTCTGCTCCGGCCGGTTCGGCCTCGGCCAGTGCCGTCTCAGACAGTGCCGTCTCAGACAGGGCTGCCTCAGGCAGTGCCGTCTCAGACAGGGCCGCCTCGGCCGCGGCCGCCGACGAGGTGCCAGCCCGGCGCCGGGTCACCCAGCCGGGGATGTTCCGCTGCTGGGCCCGGCCGATGCCGAGCGCGCCGGGCGGGACGTTCTGGGTGATGACCGAGCCCGCGGCGGTGTACGCGCCGTCGCCGATCTCGACCGGCGCCACCAGCATCGTGTCGCTGCCGATCCGGACCTGGTCGCCCACCTGGGTGCGGTGCTTGGTCACGCCGTCGTAGTTGACGAACACGGTGGCCGCGCCGATATTGGACCCCGCGCCGATGTCGGCGTCGCCCACGTAGGTCAGGTGCGGCACCTTGGTGCCCTCGCCCACGACCGCGTTCTTCATCTCCACGAAGCTGCCCGCCCGGGCCCCGCGGCCCAGCCGCGACCCCGGCCGCAGCCGGGTGTAGGGGCCGACGGTGGCCTCCGGGCCGATCTCGGACTGCTCGCAGACCGCGTGGATGACGTTGGCCCCGGCGCCGACCACGGTGTCCCGGAGCACCACCCCCGGGCCCACCTGCGCCCCCGTGCCGACCGTGGTCTGCCCCTCGAGCTGGGTGGACGGGCCGATCTCCACGTCGGGCGCCAGCGTGACCTGCACGTCCAGCCAGGTGCTGGCCGGATCGACGATCGTCACCCCGGACCGCATCCAGTGCTCGAGCAGCCGGTCGTTGTACACCCGCCGGGCCTGGGCCAGCTGCACCCGGTCGTTCACGCCCTGGATCTCGGTGGCGTCGGCCGCCACCAGGGTGCCGACCGGGTGGCCGTCACCCCGCAGGATGCCGACCACGTCGGTGAGGTACTCCTGGCCCTGCGCGTTGGCCGACGACACCCGCTTGATCGCGTCCGCGAGCAGCGCGCCGTCAAAGGCGTAGCAGCCCGAGTTGATCTCGTCGATGAGCTGCTCGGCCGCGGTGGCGTCGGCCTGCTCCACGATCCCGGTCAGGGCGCCGGCGGCATCCCGCACGATGCGGCCGTAGCCGGTGGGGTCCGGCATCCGGGCGGTCAGCACGGTCACCGCGTTGCCGGCCTGGTCGTGCTCGCGGGCCAGCGCGGCCAGGGTCTCCGCGCGCAGCAGCGGCATGTCCCCGTAGGTCACGATCACCTGGCCCGGGATCAGGCCGATGGTCTCGATGACCGACCGCACCGCGTGCCCGGTGCCGCCCTGGTGGTCCTGGATCACGATCCTGGCGTCCGGCGCGGCGCCGGTGGCGTGCGCGCCCACCTGGTCACGGGCGTGGCCCACGACCACGATCAGCCGCTCGGGATCCAGGTCCTGGGCGGCGGCGATGGCGTGCCCGAGCATGCTGCGCCCGCACAACGGGTGCAGCACCTTCGGGAGGGTGGACTTCATTCGGGTGCCCTCGCCTGCGGCGAGGATGATGACGGCGGCCGGGCGGCTGGCGGTCACTCCGCAGGGCTCCTCGGATCGCTACCGGTACGCCGGGGCCGTGACGTACCTGTTTACGTGCCCCTCACTGGGAGGATACCGCCAGGTCGCACAACCCGGAGCATGGATCACTCCGGCCGCGTGAGCGTTATGTCCGCCTGCCGGGTGCGCCCGTTACCCGCGGCCAGCGCGGCCACCCCGGGCCGGTAACCGCTCGCGACGAGCGTGTAACGGCCCGACGGGACGTCGCTGAGCGTGAAGCGCCCGTCGGCGCCGGCGGCCGCGGACGCGACCTCGGTACCGACCTCGTTGGTCAGCGTCACCTGGGCCGCGGGGAACGGCTGGGTGCCGTCGGCGGTCAGCACCGTGCCGACCACGGCGCCGGACGCGGGCAGCTCGACGTCGTGCTGGACCAGCTCGCCCTCTTCCACCGTCACCTGCACCGCGAGCGGCGCGTACGCGGCCGCCGCCACGACCAGGGTGTACTGGCCCTCGGCCAGCTGGCTGAGGCGGTAGCTGCCGTCGGCCCCGGTGGTCACCGCGCCGGCGATCTCGCCCCGGCCGTTGGCCACGGTCACGGTGGCCCCGCTCACGGGCTGGCCTGAGCCGCCGGCCCGGACCGTGCCGGCCAGGCCGCTGCCGCCGCGCAGCACGATGTCGTGGCTGGTGCCGGCGCCCGGGGCGGCCAGCACCGAGGCGGTGGGCTGGTGCCCCGGAGCGGACACGATCACCAGGTACGAGCCCGCGCCGGGCGCGCTCAGCCGGTACTGGCCGGCCGTGTCGGTCTGGGCCACCGCGACCTGACGGCCGGACAGATCGGCCAGGGTCACGGCGGCGCCGGTGATGGAGCCGCCGTCGGCCGTGCGCACGCGGCCGCTCACCGCTACCTGCTCAGACTGATCCACTGCACTCATTCCCCGGGTCCGGTTTCCGCGTGTCCGGTGCCGAGCTGCAAGGTCACGCCGTCCACGTCGTCCTGGCGGTCGCCCGCACCGTCCGCCGCGGCCACAGCGCCGACCCGGACGGTGACCGAGGTGGTCTCCCCGCTGGTCACCTCCACCGCGGCCGACACGGGCTCGTGGCCGCCGGCCACCAGCACGTGCTCACCTTCGGTCAGGCCGGTCAGCCGGTACCAGCCGTCGGCGTCGGTGATCCCGCTGGCCACGATCTCGCCGCTGGCGCTGGCCGCGGTGACGCTGATGCCCGGCATCGGGGCCCCGCCCGGGGCCCGGACGAAGCCGTGCACCTCGCGCTCCAGCGGCAGCGTCAGCTGAGCCGTCTCGCCGTGCCCGTTCAGCTGGACCTGCTGGCTGGCGGGCAGGTGACCGGAGGCCGTGGCGGTGAGCGCGTACGTCCCGGCCGGGGCACCCTGGACCGAGAAGGCGCCGTCGCCGCTGGATACCGTGCTGGCCACCACGTGGCCGTCCGGGTCGCTCACGACAACCTTGGCCCCGGCCAGCGGCACGCCGCCCTGGGCCGCCGACCGCACGACACCGTTCAGCGTCCCGCTGCCGGCCAGCGTGAAGTCGCGCTCCAGCACGGCGCCCGGCTGAGGCAGCAGCGCGGCCGCGGCGGGCTCGTGCCCGGGTGCGGTGACGATCACGGTGATGGCCGCGGCGGGCAGCCCGGCCAGCGTGTACTGGCCGGCCGGCGAGGTCACGGCCCGGGTCACCTGGCGGCCTTCGGCCGACGTCACGGTGATGTTGGCCCCGGCCACCGGGCGGCCGCCGGGGTCACGCACGGTCCCGGTGAGCCCGGGCCCGGCGGCATCGGACGGCACCTGGCCGGCCTGCTGGACCGCGGCTGGCCGGGCCGCCCCGGACGACGGGTCGGACACGTCCACGGCCGGGATGACCAGCTCGGCCGGCTCCCAGCCGCCCTCGGCGGCCACCGCGGCCAGCTCCTCGCCGATCGGTTCCGCGGCCACGGCCGCCCGGGAGCGCTTGCTCTGAGTGGTGAGCAGCGACGCGATGGCGGCGATCACGCTGGCGGCAATGGCGAACCAGAACGCGATGGTCAGGCCGTCCTTGAACGGCTGGGTGATGACGGTCGGGAAGAAGTCCCGGCCGGTCAGGTAGGAGGCGTGGGCCGCGGACAGGTGGCCCAGCCCCGAGCCGAGTAGCTGCTTGATCGGGTTGTAGCCCAGGAAGGCGGCGAACAGCACTCCGATCGGGGGCAGGTGGCCGATCGAGTTCGCGGCGGCGGCTGGGACACCGTTGCTGATCAGGCCGCCCGACAGGGAGGCCGGCAGCTTGCTGGACAGGCCGATGACGATCAGCGAGAAGAAGATCCCGATGGACAGCACGAACGAGGCGTTCTGGAACGTGGCGATCGTGCCGCCGGCCGCGCCGCGCTGGGTGGCCGGGACCGAGTTCATGATCTCGGCCCGGTTGGGCGAGGCGAACAGCCCGGAGCCGAAGCCGTTGAGCACCAGGATCAGCGCGAACACCCAGTAGCTGAAGTTCACCGGCAGGAACATCAGGCAGAGGAAGCTGCCCGCGGTCAGCAGCGCGCCGCCCACGGTGAAGCCCCGGGCGCCGAACCGGTCGGACAGGAACCCGGACAGCGGTGCCGAGACCAGGAACCCGATGGTCAGCGGGACCAGGTAGATGCCGGCCCACAGCGGGGTCTGGGAGAAGCTGTAACCGTGCCGGGGCAGCCAGATGCCCTGCAGCCAGATGATCAGGGTGAACTGCATGCCGCCTCGGGACAAGCCCATCATCAGGTTGGCCAGGTTGCCGGCCGCGAAGGCGCGGATCTTGAACAGCGACAGCCGGAACATCGGCTCGCCGACCTTGGTCTCGACGACGCCGAAGGCGATCAGGACGATCACCCCGCCGATGATCATCGAGAGCACGAACGGGCTGGTCCAGCCCATGGGGTGGCCGCCGTAAGGCTCCAGTCCGTAGGTGATGCCGATCAGGACGGCGACCAGGCCGACGGCGAACATGACGTTGCCCCACCAGTCGATCTTGGCTTTGTGCCGCTCGCTCAGGTCGTGCAGCATGAAGTAGGCCCAGAACGTCGCGAACACGCCGACCGGGACCGAGACCAGGAACACCAGGCGCCACTCGATGGGGGCGAGCACACCGCCGATCAGCAGGCCGAGGAACGACCCGCAGATCGCGGCGATGGCGTTGATACCGAGCGCGGTGCCGCGCTGGTTGGCCGGGAAGGCGTCGGTCAGGATCGCGGTCGAGTTGGCGAACAGGAACGCGCCGCCGATCCCCTGCACGATCCGCCAGATGATCAGCCAGAGCGCGGCGTTGGTGCCGCTCATCCAGGTCACGGCCAGGAAGATGGACGCGATCGTGAAGATCGCGAAGCCGAGGTTGTACATGCGTACCCGGCCGAACATGTCGCCCAGCCGCCCGAACGAGACCACCAGCACGGCCGATACGACCAGGAAGCCCATGAACATCCACAGCAGGTAACCGGTGTTACCCGACGCCAGCGGGTTGACGTTGATCCCGCGGAAGATGTCGGGCAGCGCGATCAGCACGATCGACTGGTTGATCGTGACAATCAGCAGGCCGAGTGTGGTGTTCGACAGCGCGATCCACTTGTAGTGCGGGCCTAGCTCCTTGCCGCCGCGCTTCGCGTGCGCGGCGGGACCTGAGCCGGTCGCGCCGGACTTCACCGCCATAGATGAACGAGCTCCCCACACGTCAGAGACACAGAATTTACTTGCTAAATGTCAACTAACGATATCAACGCCGACGGCATTCCCCGTTGTCAGGTGCCATCGGGCCGGGGAGCCGGACCGCCGGAACGTCATTAAAAAGAAAAACAGGCACGAAGCGACCGTAACCGCTGCACCCGCCGTTAGACCTGCGGCTCCCGGGGAAGGATTCGAACCTTCGTTGACGGATTCAAAGTCCGCTGTCCTGCCTAGCTAGACGACCCGGGATCGTCCCGTGTCACTTTACCGGGCCTCGGCCGGCGATTTTGGCCTGCCGGCCTCACAGCCTGAACAGGGCAAAAGTTAAGAATTCCCAAAATTATGGCCGTAGCCCTTGCCCAACCTACGGTTTCGTAGGTTACGGTTACGTAAGCGTCAAGCACGCTGTGTCCGAACCCCCCGCCTCAGGGCCCCGACCAGCGAGGAGCACGATGACCACCTCCACCGAACGGGCTAAAGCCCCCGTCGACGGCGCGACCACCCCCGCGCCCTCCACCACGACCCGGCCGATCCCGCGCTCCGATTTCGCGGAAGAACCGGCCACCGTCTTCCAGCGCACGCTGGTCGGGGTCTTCGTCGCCGTCCCGCTGCTGGCCCTGCTCGCCGCCATCCCGCTGGCCTGGGGCTGGGGCTTCCTCGGCTGGCACGATGTGGTCATCGCGCTGGTCTTCTACTGGCTGACCGGGCTCGGCATCACCGTCGGCTTTCACCGGTACTTCACCCACGGCTCGTTCAAGGCCAAGACCGGCCTGCGGGTCGCGCTGGCGGTGTTCGGCACCATGGCCATCCAGGGCCCGGTGTTCAACTGGGTCGCGGACCACCGGCGGCACCACAAGTACAGCGACAAAGAAGGCGACCCGCACTCCCCGTGGCGTTACGGGGACGACACCAAGGCACTGACCAAGGGCCTGCTGTACGCGCACATGATCTGGCTGTTCGACCCGAACAAGACCTCGCAGGAGAAGTTCATCCCCGACCTGCTGGCCGACCGCAAGCTCCAGAGGGTGCACAAGATGTTCCCGTGGCTGGTGCTCACCTCGCTGCTGGCCCCGGCCCTGATCGGCGGCCTGTGGTCGATGTCCTTCCACGGCGCGCTGACCGCGTTCTTCTGGGCCAGCCTGGTCCGGATCTCGCTGCTGCACCACGTCACCTGGTCGATCAACTCGATCTGCCACACGTTCGGTGACGAGGAGTTCGAGGTCCGGGACAAGGCTCGCAACGTGTCCTGGCTGGCCATCGCCTCGTTCGGCGAGTCCTGGCACAACCTGCACCACGCCGACCCGACCTGCGCCCGGCACGGCGTCCTCAAGGGCCAGCTCGACCCGAGCGCCCGGGTGATCTGGGTGCTGGAGAAGCTGGGCTGGGCCTACGACGTGCGCTGGCCCGACGCGCGCAGGCTGGAAGCCAAGCGCCCGGCCACCGCGACCCGGAAACTCGGCTCGATGACACGTCACAGGCTGGACTCGATGAGTACCCGGACCGTCCAGATCAGTGACGAAACGGCCGGCTGAACGCAATGATGAATAAGTGACCGACCAGCCCCTCAGATCCAATCGCCGCCGGATGACCGGGAAAGAGCGCCGGGAGCAGCTGCTCGACGTCGGACGGCGCCTGTTCGCCGAGCGCGGTTTCGAGGGCACCTCGATCGAGGAGATCGCGGCCCAGGCCGGCGTGTCCAAGCCGGTGGTGTACGAGCACTTCGGCGGCAAAGAGGGGCTCTACGCCGTGGTGGTCGACCGCGAGGTGGACCGGTTGCTGACCATGGCCACCACCCTCCTCGACGGCGACAACACGGTGACGAAGTTCGAGGGCGCCGCGGTGCGGCTGCTCAAGTACATCGAGGACAACGCGGACGGGTTCCGGATCCTGGTCCGGGACTCGCCGCCTGGCTCCGGGAACGGCACGTTCGGCACCCTGCTGTCCGACATCGCCGGGCAGGTCGAGTACATCGTCGGTGACTTCCTGTCGTCCCGGGGCCAGGACCGCAAGCTGGCCCCGATGTACGCGCAGATGCTGGTGGGCATGGTGGCGTTCGCCGGCCAGTGGTGGCTGGACGCGCGCAAGCCGGAGCTGGAGGACGTCGCCGCCCACCTGATCAACCTGGCCTGGAACGGCCTGTCCCGGCTGGATGCCGAACCGCGCATCTCAGCCGAGGTGATCGCCCGGCACCTGGACCCGCCGGAGCCGTCCTAGCAGGCGCGGCCGTCCGACGAGCAGGCGCCGTCGTCTCAGCAGGCGCGGCCGGCGGTAACGGGCGGGCAGGTGGGCAGGCCCTCAGCCGCCCAGGCCAGGAACCCGCCGGCCAGATCGGTCGCCCGGGCCAGGCCCAGATCCTGCAGCGCGGCCGCGGCCAGGCTCGACGTGTAACCCTCCGAGCAGAACACGATGACCTGGTGGTCGTAGTCGCGCACCCACGGCAGCCGTGCGTCGCTGGCCGGGTCGAACCGCCACTCCAGCACGTTGCGCTCGACGATCAGCGCGCCGGGGATCCCGCCTTCCCGGGCCCGCTGGGCCTCGGGGCGGATGTCGACCAGGACGGCGCCGCGGGAGAACGCCGCGAACGCCTCGGCCGGGCTCAGCCGGTCCAGCCGCGTGCGCGCTTCGGCCAGGACCTGGTCGATGCTCCGGGCGCCGACGGGGCGTTCCGCGATCTCCGGGGCAGTGCTCACTACTGGGCTCACCACTGCTCGGCGTCTTCGGTGTCGAGGCGGACCAGCTGGCCCTCGATCAGGTCGTAGCGGGTCATCTCCGGCAGCGGCGGCGAGTAGGCGTGCACGCTGACCGCGACCGCCTCCGAGGTATTGCGCACGTCGTGAATGTACTCCGGCCCGAACGACCGGATCCGGCCGGCGCTGACCGGGGCCGCGGCCACCGGGTGCCGCTGCTGGGGCGTGCCAGCCTGGTGCTCCTCCAGCGTGCCGAACACCACCCCGAACGCGCCGGACGAACCGCCGTGGTCGTGGAAGCCGGTGGCCTGGCCGGGCAGCCAGCTGATCAGCCAGATCTCGTACTGGCCGTCGATGTGGACGCGCTCGTACCAGCGGCCGTCGGCGCTGAGCCGGACCCGGGCCATCCACTCACGGGGCGAGGTGGTGACCTTACGGACCTCCTCAGCGAGCTGGCGGGGGGTGAGTGCGGCGGGAACGATCGTGGTCATCGGGGCGTCTCTCCTTACCTTGTGGTTACTGGCCGGCTGACGCCGGCGGTGGGCCGCGGGGTCAAGCGGCCGGACACAAGGCACTCGCCTGGCGACGTAGGTCCACGTGAAGACGCTGGTGGTAGTAGTGGTTTCCGCTGTGCACGTGACGATCATGCCAGCGATTACCTACTAAATCAATTTGGAAAGTAGGTAAAGGAGCTGCGAGTTCAATCTAGAAAGTAAGCCAGTCAGGTAACGCCCGGATTTCACCCAGTTTTCCGTCAGGCTGGGCCTCCGGTCAGCTCGGCCGCTGGGCCACCACGAACACGCGGCGGAACGGCAGCACGGTACCGAACGGGCGGGGCGGGTACGCGCGCGCCATGCGGTCCGCGTACTCGGCCAGGAACTCGGCCGTCTGCGCCTGGTCCAGGACCGACAGCACCGGCCGCAGCGCGGTGCCCTTGACCCACTCCACCACCGGGTTCGCCCCCGCCAGGATGTGCAGGTAGGTCGTCTCCCAGGCGTCGACCCGGGCACCCGCGCCGGCCAGCACGTCCAGGTAAGCGGTCAGGTCGCCGGCCTGCCGGGTGAACTCCCGGTCCCGCAGCAGCGGCCGCCACCGCGGCGACGCGGCCATCTCGTTGATGGCCACGTGCGGCGGCTGGTCAAAGTTGCCGGGTAGCTGGAAGGCCAGCCAGCCGCCGGGGGCCAGCCAGTCCATCCACCGGGGCAGCAGTTCCAGGTGATCGGGGACCCACTGCAGCACGGCGTTGCCGGTGATCACGTCGACCGGGCCCGGCGGCACCCAGCCGTGCAGGTCAGCCACCTCGAAGGTAAGCCGGGGCGGATCCTCAAGCTGGCGCGCGGCCTCGATCATGGACGGCGAGCTGTCGATCCCGTGCACCACCGCACCCGGCCACCGCCGGGCCAGGTCGGCGGTCAGGTTCCCGGGGCCGCAGCCCAGGTCGACGACCGTACCGGGATCGCCGGCGCCGATCCGGGCGACCAGGTCGGCGAACGGCCGCCCCCGCTCGTCGGCGAACCGCCGGTACTGGCCCGGATCCCACATGCCTGAGCGCTCCGTCATGCCTACCCTCTTGTCTCGACGTCGAGATACTTTGCCTACGCCGTGTCTACCGGCCGAGGCATCTTGACGTCAAGAGATATCCTTAACCGATGGAGAACGTTCTCCCGCCCGCCCAGCTGCGCGACGAGGTCGACGACCTGGTCTCGGCCTGGCACGCGGAACGGCCCGACCTGGACGTGGCGCCGCTGCAGGTGCTGAGCCGGGTGTCCCGGCTGGCCCGCCACCTCGACCTGGCCCGCCGTGCCTCCTTCACCAGCCACGGGCTGGAGACCTGGGAGTGGGACGTGCTCTCTGCGCTCCGACGGCAGGGGGCGCCGTACCAGATGACCCCGGGGGCGCTGCTGCGGGCCACGCTGGTCACCTCGGGCACGATGACCAACCGGATCGACCGGCTGGCCCAGGCCGGGCTGGTCCGGCGGCAGCCCGATCCCCGGGACCGGCGCGGCGTGCTGGTCACGCTGACCGACCTGGGCCGGTCCAAGGCCGACGACGCGCTGGCCGATCTGCTGGGCCGGGAACGGGCCCTGCTCGCCTCGCTCGGACCCGATGACCAGGAGACGCTGGCCGGCCTGCTGCGGACGTTGCTGGCCCCGTTCGACGCCGAACCGGCCGAATAGGAGGGCGGCGGGCAGTTCAGTCCGGTCGCCCGCAGCCGTCACTCCCGCCCCTGGCACCACTGTCGCCCCTGGCACCACTGTCGCCCCTCGCGTCACTCCAGGCGCTCGCGTCACCCCGGACTCGCGTCGCCCCCGGCGGTGGCGGCCAGCGCGGCGCGGACCGTGTGCCGCATCAGCTGAGCGGTCGTGACCGGGCCGACGCCGCCCGGCACCGGGGTCACCGCCGCCGCGATCGGCTCGACCGCCGCGGTGTCCACGTCGCCGGTCAGCCCGCCGTCCCCGGTCGCGTTCGTGCCCACGTCGATCACGACCGCCCCCGGCGCCACGTGATCCGGGCCGATCAGCTGCGGCCGGCCCGCCGCCACGACCAGGATCTCGGCCGTCCGGCACACCTGGGCCAGGTTGCGGGTCCGGGAGTGGCAGACGGTCACGGTGGCGCTGGCCGCCAGCAGCAACAGCGCGGCCGGCTTGCCCACCACCGTGGACCGGCCCACCACGACGGCCGGCCGCCCATCCGGGTCGACGTGCTCGGCGGCCAGGATCTGCATCACCGCGGCCGCCGTGGCCGGGGCGAACGCGCCGGGCACCCCGGCGGCCAGCCCGCCGAGCGAGGCCGGGTTGGCCCCGTCCACGTCCTTGGCCACCGCGATCCGGGCCCCGGCCGCGGCGGAGGCCAAGCCGCCGGGCAGCGGCGCCGGGCAGATGATCCCGTGCACGGCCGGGTCGGCCGACAGCTCGCTGAGTTTGTGCAGCACCTCGGCCGGCGGGGCCGGCCCGGCCCACTGGTGCGGCTGGCATTCGACCCCGACCCGGGCCGCCAGCCGCTGCAGCGAGCGCACGTACCAGGCCGCGCCGGGGTCATCGGTCGGCACCACGACGGCCAGCACCGGCGTGACGCCGCGATCCCGGAGGGCCGCGGCGTCGCGGGCCGTCTGCTCGCTGATGCCCGCGGCGATGGCCCGCCCGTCGATGATCCGCGCGGTGTTCATCCGGCTGTCCTGGCCGCGCGGGGGCTCACTCGGCTGGGGGTCATCAGGCTGGGCGCAGTCCGGCTGGGGCTCATCGGGCGACCTGGTCCCGGACGCGGGCGGCGAGCTGGCGGCCCTGCGCGGCCACGGCCAGGTGACGGTCCAGCTCCGCCGTCAGCGCCGCCTTGACCTCCGCGTTGGCCAGCGTGGCCAGGTTGACGTCCACGTTGACCGCCGCGGCCTCGATCGCGGCGGCCGCAGTGACCGCGGCCACGCCGACGTCGGACAGGACGTTGGGGTTGGACCGGCCCGGCAACTGCCCGGCCAGCTCGATCACCTCGGCCGCGGTGGCCGCGACGTCCAGTGGCACCGCCGCGGCCCGCCGGGTGGCGGCCTGGATCGCCGCCTGGCGGGCGGCCTGTTCCTGGCCGGGCTGCCGGGGCAGCCGGTAGGCCGTCATCAGCGCGCGGAACGCCGTAGCGTCCTCGTCGAGCTGTTCCAGGGCCCGCTGGCGCAGCCCGTGCGCGGCGTCGCGGACCGCGGTCACCTGTTCCTCGTGGTCGGCGTAGGCGGCCCGGCCGACGGTCAGGTTGCCGACCATCTCCACCAGCGCGGCGGCCGTGGCGGTACTCATCGCCGCCACCGCGCCCCCGCCCGGGGCCGGCGCGGCCGACCCCAGCTCGTCCAGCCACGCCCCGACCGGCTGGCCTGGGGTGGGATAGCTGATCGCATCGTCGGTCACCGGCACCACCCTAGCCAGCGCAGGCCTGGTGCACCCGGACGGGCGAGGCGTGATCGCCGGCTTTTCGGCAGCACGGACTTCACCACCCAGGTCACCCTGCCCACCGTCGGCGCGGTGCCGGCCAACGTGGCCCGGATCTGCGCCTGGACGAACTACTCTCGCACCCACCAGAAGACAGCAGCGTTGCAACCACCCCTGACACCAAGCGGATTCCGCTCGACCTAAGGCAAAACCCACGTCCGTGCGTGATGGGTGTGACGGGTGAGGCCTAGAGGGCGAATCGCGTGGGGCCGACGGGACTGGCGAGGTGGGCTGCCGGGTGCCCTAGTCCTACTGGAGCGTCTGCAGGGATTATCCCTGCAGACGCTCCAGTGGGGGCAAAACCCGCACGGGTGTGACGAGTGAGGCCCAGTGGGTGGGTCGCGTAGGGCGGACGGGACTGACGAGCGGGACTCCCGGAGGCTAGGCCCGGGGGGAGGCGGCCATCCTCCGATTGGAGGATGGACGGGCGGGCCGAAGGGGCAGCTCAGGCGGCCGCATCGCTCGATGTGGCGGGGGGCTCAGCTCCGAAGACTGGAACTGTCCGGGAAACACCCCGGACGGAACCAGGAGGAACTGAGATGAACAACCATCAGCCCGCGGGCCGGGAGCCGTTCCGGGTCATCCGGGGTCTGCTGCTGGGCTACCTCGGCATCGGCATCGCCGCGCTGGTGGCGGTGATCCTGCTCCGGAACCACCCGGCCGAGGTCAACGGCCCGGCCTGGGTCCGGTCGATCATCGTCGTGGCAACGGCGCTCATCCTGCTGTCGGCCGCGACCCTGGCCGGCCGGGACTCGCGGGGCGCGTTCCTGCGGCTGCGCATCATCTCGATCGTGACCACGGTGGCCATCGTGGTGATCGTGGCGCTGCCCGGGACGTTCCCGGTGTGGCTCAAGATCGAGCAGTCCGTCTGCGGCGTGCTGATGCTCGGCGTGGCTGTGCTGGCCAACGGCAGGACGGCCCGGTCGCGCTTGGCCGGCCGGCAGTCCAGCAAGCAGTCCGTGGGGAGCGCGCGATGAACCTCGCGGGTACTCCTGCTCGCGGCCAGCTACAGGGCCAGCGTGCCCTCGGCCACGACCAGGCCGGAACCACCCACCCGGACGCGCGGCCCAGCCACCGACACCTGGATCCGGCTGGGCCGGCCGAGGGCGAAGCCCTGCTCCACGATGACCGGGCGGCCGTCCGGGGCGACCTGCCCCTCGGCGACCAGACGAGCGACCAGAGGGCCGGCCGCGGTTCCGGTGGCCGGATCCTCGGCGATACCCATGGTCGGATTGAAGAACCTGGTGTACGCGACCGCGTCCCCGGGGTCGACCGGGTCGCGGCTGTAGAGGTAGCAGCCCTCACCGCCGGCCTGCCGCAGCACCGCGGCCAGCCGTTCGGTCACCGGCCGGGAGCGGTCCACCGCCGCCCGGTCACGTAGCGGGACCAATAGGTGCCCGGCCCCGGTGGATACCACCTGAGCGGGCTGGTCCGGCACCAGGTCCGCGGCGGTGAGCCCGAGCGCGGCGGCCAGTTCGGCCCGGTCCGCGGCCACGCCGCCGAATTCCGGGGCAGACTGGTCCATGGTCACCGAGACCACGCCGTCGTCGCCCCGGCTGACCTCCACCGGCAGCACCTCGTCCCCGATCTCCTGGGTCAGCCGCCCGCCGGAGCCGCCTGCCGGGCCGGCCGTGACCCGGCCCGCCGCGGCCAGCCACAGCCAGGCCCCGAGCGCGTTGTGGCCGGCCCCGAACACCTCGGCTCCGATCGGGGTGAACGAGCGCAGCCGCCAGGTGGCCCCCGGCCCCGATCCGGAGTGCCCGGACCCGGAGTGCCCGGACCCGGACTGCACCGACGGGCGCAGCACGAACGTGGTCTCCGACTGGTTGAACTCGCGCGCGATGGCCTGCATCTGCGACTCGGCCAGGCCGTCGGCGTCGGGAATCAGCGACAGCGGGTTGCCGGTCAGCGGGCGGCTGGCGAAGACGTCCACGAAGCAGAACGGAATGGTCCCCCGTGCGGGTGTCATCGTCCAGCTCCCCGGGTGGGTGTCATCCGTCCAGCTCCCCGGCCACGGTCAGCCAGCGTTCCTCCAGATCGGCCTTGTCGGCCTGGACCGAGCGCAGGTCGGCGCCCAGCTTGGTGAGCTGCTCGTAGTCGGCGGCGTGTTCGGCCATCTCCACCCCCAGGGCGGCCTCGCGCTGGGTGAGCCGTTCGATCTGCCGCTCCAGCCGCTGCAGTTCCTTGCGCGCGGTCCGTTCCTGGGCCAGATCCGGGCCGCCACCCCCGGCATCGGGAGCGGTGGCCGCAGGAGCACCAGCCAGCATGGGCAGGGAGGCCTCGCGGGTGCCGCGCACCCGTTCCAGGTACTGTTCCACCCCGCCGGGCAGGAACGACAGCTTGCTGTCGCCGAGCAGCGCGACCACGTGGTCCGTGATCCGTTCCAGGAAGTACCGGTCGTGGCTGACCACGGTCATCGAACCGGGCCACCCGTCCAGCAGGTCCTCCAGCTCGGTCAGGGTCTCGATGTCCAGGTCGTTGGTGGGCTCGTCGAGCAGCAGCACGTTCGGCTCGTCCATCAGCAGCCGGAGCAGCTGCAGCCGCCGCCGCTCGCCGCCGGACAGCTCACCGATCGGGGTCCACTGCTGGTCGCCGCTGAAGCCGAACCGTTCCAGCATCTGGCTGGCGGACAGTTCCCGCTTCCCGAGCTGGACGAAGGAACGGATCTCCTGCACCGACTCCAGCACCCGCTGGTCCGGGTCGAGCTCGGCCAGCTCCTGGCTGAGGTAGGCGATCCGGACCGTCCGGCCCTGCACGACCCGGCCTTCGGCCCGTACCTCGTCCGCTTGGCCGGGCACGAGCTCGCCGGGCACGAGCAGCCCGTCCAGCAGGCGCAGGAACGAGGTCTTGCCGCTGCCGTTGACCCCGACCAGGCCGGCCCGCTCCCCCGGGGCCAGCTGCCAGGTGATGTGGTCCAGCAGCTGGCGCGGGCCGGCCCACAGCGAGATGTCCTCGACGTCGAGCACGGTCTTGCCCAGCCGGGCGATGGCCAGGCTGGTCAGCTCGACCGTGTCGCGGACCGGCGGCTCGTTGGCGATGATCGCGTTCGCGGCCTGGACCCGGAACTTGGGCTTGGTCGACCGGGCCTGCGGCCCGCGGCGCAACCAGGCCAGCTCCTTGCGGGCCAGGCTCCGGCGGCGCCGCTCGGTCGCCTCGGCGTTCCGCGCCCGCTCGGCCTGGGCCAGCACGTAGGCCGAGTACCCGCCGTCGTAGGCGTGCACCTCGCCCGACTCGACCTCCCACATCTGGTCGCAGGCCTCGTCCAGCAGCCAGCGGTCGTGGCTGACCACGACCAGGGCGGAGCTGCGGTCACGCAGGTGACGGCCGAGCCAGTCGATCGCCTCCAGGTCCAGGTGGTTGGTGGGCTCGTCCAGCAGCAGCACGTCGCAGTCGCTGGCCAGCAGGGCCGCGAGCGCGGTCCGGCGGCGTTCCCCGCCGGACAGCCGGGTCGCGTCGGCGTCCAGGTCGATGCCGCCGAGCAGTTCCGCGGTGACCGCGCGGGCCCGCGCGTCGGCCGCCCACTCGTGGTCGGTGGCCGCGGTGGCGCCGACGCCGAACACGGCTTGCCGCACGGTGCCGGACAGGTCGTCCTGCTGGCGCAGGTAGCCGATGCGCAGCCCGGCGCTGCGGGCGATCCGGCCGGAGTCCGGCTGGGCCGCCCGCCCGGTCCCGGCCAGCAGCGACAGCAGGGTGGACTTGCCGGCGCCGTTGCGGCCGACGACCCCGATGCGGTCCCCGGTCGAGACGCCCAGCGACACGGAGTCCAGCAGCGGGCGCTCGCTGAACGCCTTGCTGACCTTCTCCACGCTGATCAGATTCACCATGAGTGGCTCACGTCACGACGACCCGGGGGTCACGATGGTCACACCCGGCACCGGGCCCGCCGCCCGGACCACCGCCCGGCACACCCCGGCCCCGGACAGCGCGACGGCCAGGTCGACCGCCCGCTGGGCGTTCGCGGCCAGGAAGACACAGGTCGGGCCGGACCCGGCCACGATCGCACCCAGCGCGCCCAGCTCCTGGCCGGCGTTCAGGGTCTTGCGCAGCGCCGGGAACAGCGACAGCGCCGCGGCCTGCAGGTCGTTGCTGAGCGTCCGGCCGACCGCGGCGGGCTCACCCGAGCGCAGCGCGGCCATCAGGCCGTGGTCCAGTGCCCCCGGCCCGTCCGTCCAGGCCGCCACGTCCGTCCCGTCGCTGGCCCCGGCGGCCCCGGCGTCCGGGACCGCTCCGGATTCCCGCAGCCGGTCCAGCGTCCGGTACACCTCGGGGGTGGACAGCTGCCCGTCGGCCACGGCCAGCACCCAGTGGTACTCACCGGAGGCCAGCGCCGGGCTCAGCTGCTCGCCCCGCCCCTGGCCGACGGCGGTCCCGCCCAGGAGCGAGAACGCCACGTCGCTGCCGACACCGGCCGCGATGCCGGACAGCTGCTCGAGGCTCAGCCCGGCCTGCCAGAGCTCGTTGCACGCGACCAGGGCGGCCGCGGCGTCGGCGCTGCCGCCGGCCAGACCGGCCGCCACCGGGATGCGCTTGCGGATGGTGATCTCCAGGTGCCGCCCCGGGTCCGGGGACAACCCGGCCACCTGGGCCAGGGCGGTGGCCGCCTTGAGGGCCAGGTTGTCCGGGCCGGCCGGCACCGAATCGGCACCTTCCCCGCTGACCAGCACCTGGTCGTCACCGGAACCGTCGACGGTGGCCGCGGTGACCTCGTCGTACAGGGAGACGGCCTGGAACACGGTCACCAGATCGTGGTAGCCGTCATCACGGAGCGGCCCGACGGCCAGCTGGAGGTTGATTTTGGCGGGGGCCCGCACGGTCACACCAGTCACGGTTCACCGATGGTACGCGGAGAAACGGGCCGGGGCTCATCGTGGGCCTCGGCGATGCGGGCGAACTCGGCCACGCTCAGTGCCTCGCCCCGGGCGCCCGGGTCCAGCCCGGCCCGCCGGATCACCTGCTCGGCCGCGGCGGCGAAGCCGGCCCAGCCGGCCAGCGCGGCCCGCAGCGTCTTGCGGCGCTGGCCGAACGCGGCGTCGATGACGGCGAACACCTCCTCGCGGCTGGCCCGGACCGCCGGCGGGCTGGTCCGGTCGAACGCCACCAGCACCGAGTCGACCCCCGGCACCGGCCAGAACACGCTGCGCGGCACCGGCCCGGCCAGCCGCATCCGGGCGAACCAGGCCAGCTTGGCCGACGACACCCCGTAGACCCGGCTCCCGGGCCCGGCGCACATCCGCTGGCCGACCTCGGCCTGGACCATGACCAGGCCGCGTTGCAGCGACGGCAGCCGGGCCAGGATGTTCAGCAGCACCGGCACGGTCGCGTTGTAGGGCAGGTTGGCCACCATGACCGTCGGCGCTGGGCCCGGCAGCTCCCGGACCTGGGCCGCGTCGGCGGTGACCACCTCCAGCCGCCCGGCCAGTCCCGGCGCCTGCGCGGCCACCGTGGCCGGCAGTTCCCCCGCCAGCACCGGGTCCATCTCCACCGCGATGACCCGCCCCGCCGCGGCCAGCAGCGGCAGCGTCAGCGAGCCGAAGCCCGGGCCGACCTCGAGCACCACATCCTCGGGCCGCAGCCCGGCCAGCGCGGCGATCCGCCGGACCGTGCCGTGGTCGATGACGAAGTTCTGGCCGAGCTTCTTGGTCGGCCGCAGCTCGAGCCGCTCCGCCAGCTGCCGGATCTCGGCCGGTCCGAGCAGCCGCACCTCCGGGGGGGTCACCACAGTGTCACCGTCCGGGCCACCATCTGGGTCACCATGGGCCGTACAGGCGCTCCCCGGTCGCCGTGACCTGGGCGCAGAGCTCGGCCACGTCCATGTCCTTCACCTCGGCCAGGCAGCGGGCGGTGTAGGCGGCCAGGGCGGGCGAGTTCGGCTTGCCCCGCCACGGCACCGGGGTCAGGAACGGCGCGTCGGTCTCGACCAGCACCAGGTCGGCCGGGGCCACGGCGGCGGCGTCACGCAGGTTCTGCGCGCTGGAGAAGGTCAGGTTGCCCGCGAAGCTCATCACGTAGCCGGCGTCGGCGCAGCGCTTGGCCATCTCCACGTCACCGGAGAAGCAGTGGAACACCACCCGGTCCGGTGCGCCCTCTTCGGCCAGGATGCGCAGCACGTCCTCGTGCGCCTCCCGGTCGTGGATCATCAGCACCTTGCCGGTGCGCTTGGCGATGGCGATGTGGGCCCGGAACCAGTCCCGCTGCATGGCCGGCCCGGCGTGGTCCCGGTAGTAGTCCAGCCCGGTCTCGCCGACCGCGCGGACCTGGGGCAGCCCGGCCAGCGTCTCGATCTCGGCCAGCACCTCGTCCGCGCGGGCCGCGTCACCGCCCGCCGCGGCCTCGGTGTCGTTCGGGTGGATGGCCACCGCCGCGTACACGTCGTCGTACTCGGCGGCGCACCGCGCCGACCAGCGGGACGACTCCAGGTCGGTGCCGACCGTGATGACCCGCGCGATGCCCGCGTCCCGCGCCGCGGCCAGCACCCCGGGCACCGGCAGGCCCATGATGTCCAGGTGGGTGTGTCCGTCGAACGCCGGCCGGGGTAGCGGGTCGGTGACGACGGGCTCGCCTCGCGGCGCCATCAGCAATCGCCTCGCGGGGCCATCAGCCTTCGGACTCCTGCTGGAGGCGGGCCACTTCCTCCTCCGCCACTTTCGGATCCAGCTTCTTGAACAGCGGCTTCGGCACCTCCAGCGGCGTGCCGGGCAGGATCGGGTGGGACTCCCAGCGGACGGTCTCGTCGTACTGGCCGGTGATCACCGGGTAGGACGGGCCGCCGTCCTCGTCCACCTCCTTGATCTCCGGCATGCCCGACCAGGTGCCCTGGCCGCCCAGCATCTCGAAGACCTGCTGGGACGAATTAGGCAGGAACGGGGTCAGCAGCGTCTTAGCGTCGTCCACCACCTGCAGCGCGGTGTGCAGGATGGTCTCCATCCGGGCCGGGTCGGTCTCGCGCAGCTTCCACGGCGCCTGCTCGGACAGGTACTTGTTGGCCTCGGACACCGTCCGCATGGCGTCGCCGATGGCCAGCTTGAACCGGGACCGGCCCAGGTTCGCGCCCACGGCGGCGAACGAGTTCCGTGAGTGCTCCATCAGCTCCAGATCCGGGGTGGTGAGCTGGCCCGGCTTCGGGATCGAGCCGATGTTGCGGGCCGCGAACGAGACCGAGCGGTTGACCAGGTTGCCCCAGGTGGCGACCAGCTCGTCGTTGTTGCGGCGGACGAACTCGCTCCAGGTGAAGTCGGTGTCCTGGTTCTCCGGGCAGGCCACGGCCACGTAGTACCGCAGCGCGTCCACGTCGTACCGGGCCAGGAAGTCGCGGACGTAGATGACCACGTTGCGCGAGGAGGAGAACTTGCGGCCCTCCATGGTCAGGTACTCGCTGGACACGATCTCCGAAGGCAGGCCGAGGCGGCCCAGCGCCCCCGGCTCCCCGCCCTTAGCCCCTTGCCCGTTGTAGCCGAACAGCATGGCGGGCCAGATCTCGGAGTGGAAGACGATGTTGTCCTTGCCCATGAAGTAGTACGACTCGGCGTCGGGCGACTGCCACCAGGCCCGCCAGGCGTCCGGGTCGCCGGACCGCCGGGCCCACTCGACCGAGGCCGACAGGTAGCCGATGACCGCGTCGAACCACACGTAGATCCGCTTGTCCGGCCGGTCCCGCCAGCCGTCCAGCGGGATCGGCACGCCCCAGTCGAGGTCCCGGGTGATGGCCCGCGGCTGCAGGTCGTCCAGCAGGTTGAGCGAGAACTTGAGCACGTTCGGGCGCCACTGGCCCTTCTTGCTCTGCAGCCAGCTGCCCAGCACCTCGGCGAAGGCGGGCAGGTCGAAGAAGAAGTGCTCCTGCTCGACGAACTCGGGCGTCTCCCCGTTGATCCGGGACCGAGGCTGGATCAGGTCCACCGGGTCGAGCTGGTTGCCGCAGTTGTCGCACTGGTCGCCGCGGGCGCTCTCGTAACCGCAGATGGGGCAGGTGCCCTCGATGTACCGGTCGGGCAGCGTCCGCCCGGTCGATGGTGAGATCGCGCCCATCTGCGTCTTGGGGAAGATGTAGCCGTTCCGGTACAGGCCCTGGAAGATCTCCTGGGTCACCGCGGTGTGGTTACGGGTCGTGGTCCGGGTGAACAGGTCGTACGTCATGCCGAGCGCGTTCAGGTCCTCGGCGATGACCCGGTTGTAGCGGTCGGCCAGCTCGCGCGCGGACACGCCTTCGGCGTCGGCCTGGACCTGGATCGGCGTGCCGTGCTCGTCGGTGCCGCTCACCATCAGCACCTGGTTGCCCGCCATCCGCTGGTACCGGCTGAACATGTCGCAGGGCAGCGCGAACCCTGAGACGTGGCCGATATGACGGGGGCCGTTGGCGTACGGCCAGGCCGGGGCGGCCAGGATGTGCCGGCCGGGCTGAGTGGGCGAGGACATGGTTCAAGCCTAGAGCCACCCGCGGGCTGCTCTGGAGCGGTTTTACGCCTGCTCGGCCCGGCCCGCGTGGGCGTCCGTGCCCGCGGTGGCGGGCACGGCCCGTCCGTCGCCGGTCCCGGGCACCTCCGGCTGGGCCGCCACACCGGTCGCGACGGACGGGGCGCCGGCGTCCACGCCAACCGTGCCGGTGGCGTCGGGCCGGGTCCGGGTGACCTTGCCCGGGGCCGCGCTCCGCTCGTCCTCGGCCGTCTCCAGCGCGCCGATGGCCGGGTGCCGGGTGTGCCGGATGCCCAGGATGGACAGGAAGAACGTGCCCAGGAAGATCTGGAAGCTGACGATCAGCGCGGTCACCGAGGGGACGACCAGGCGCAGCGCGTGGTTGTAGTCCAGCGAGCCGAACCGGGCGCTGCCCCAGTAGGACAGCGAGAAGGCCAGGCCGACGATGCCCACGATGAACAGCGCGCCCCCGACGACCAGGCCGCGCTCCAGGCTGAGCGTCCTGAGGATGCGCCGGACCCGCTGTTCCTCGGGCAGGAAGCCTTCGGCACTGGCGTAGACCTGGGTGAACAAGGCGAACAGCACCGCCTGGAAGCCGATCACCACCATGGCCGACGCCACGACCAGGGTGTCCACGTCCAAGGTGATCGCACCCAGGTTCAGCGGCGCCGGGATGACCAGCGCGCCGATCACGATGCCGAGAGCCAGCAGGGCCAGGCCGGGGAACAGGAACAGCCAGCGCGGGCTGAACAGCAGCAGGAAGCGCAGGTGGCGCCAGCCGTCCCGCCAGGTGTGCAGGTGCGGGGGGCGGCTGCGGCCGTCCTTGGCCAGGGTGGTGGGCACCTCGGTGATGCGCTGGGAGTTGATGGTCGCCTTGACCACCAGCTCACTGGCGAACTCCATGCCGGTGGCCTGCAGGCCGAGCTTCATCACGCTGTCCCGGCGGAAACCGCGCAGGCCGCAGTGGAAGTCGCCGATCTTGCTGCCGAAGAACAGCCGGCCGATGAAGCTGAGCACCGGGTTGCCCAGGTAACGGTGCAGCGGCGGCATGGCGCCGGGCTCGATACCGCCCTTGAAGCGGTTGCCCATCACCAGGTCCGCGCCGTCGCGCAGCTGCTCGATGAACGGCATCAGGTTGGTGAAGTCGTAGCTGTCGTCCGCGTCACCCATGATGATGAACTGGCCTTGTGCGGCCACGATCCCGCCCATCAGGGCGTTGCCGTAACCCTTCTCCGACACGGGCACCACCCGGGCGCCGGCATCGATGGCCAGCTGCTGGCTGCCGTCGGTGCTGCCGTTGTCCGCCACGAGAACTTCGCCGTCGATGTCGTGCTCCCGCAGGAACCCAACGGCTTTGCGGACGCACGTGGCGACCGTCTCAGCCTCGTTCAGACATGGCATGACCACGGTCAGTTCCACGTCATCTCCCTTACTGCTCACGGTTTCACCATCCCGCTGAAGTACGCGCCAGGTAGCGTGGGGAGGCGCCAGGCCTAGGCAGGCCGCCATCCCTGACCGCGGCTGCACCGTAATACCGTAGGCGAAAGAATGCTGCAGGGCGGCCCGTCTTAGCCAAGCCTTAATAAGCGCATGTGCGACGCGCATCAAAGACAACGCATCAAAACAGTACACATCACAAGGAGGGTCCGGGTTGACAGGACCGGCCTCGGGTACGCGGCGAGCCATGCTGCTCCGCCGGCCCGGCACGTCCCGCCGCGGCCAGGACATGGCCAACGACGGCGGACGACGCCGCTTCAGGTCGCGGTTTTCCCGTGCCGCGATGCGCGCCTGGATCATGGACAACAAGTTCTTTGCGCTGGCCCTGACCGGGGGCCTGCTGCTGCGCATCGACACCGAGCTCGGCTACCAGTGGCAGGCCTGGTTCAACGACTCGTTCACGTACGTGAGCGACGTGATCAACCTGCACCCGGACACGACCCGGCCGGCGGGTTACCCGATCTTCCTGAAGCTCCTGGAGCCACTGCACAGTTACGCCGTGGTAACGATCTTGCAACACCTTATGGGCCTGGCGATCGCGGTCATGATCTACGCGCTGGCCCGGTACCGGTTCGGCGCGCCGCGCTGGATCGCCACGCTGGCCACCCTGCCGGTGCTGTTCGACGGGTTCCAGATCCAGCTCGAGCACCTGATCCTGAGCGACGTCCCGTTCGAGTTCCTCATCGTGCTGGCCACCACGCTGCTGCTGTGGGACCGCAAGCCGTCCTGGCAGCGGTGCACGCTGATCGGGCTCATCCTCGGCGTCGCCGACACCGTCCGGTCGGTGGCCCTGCCGCTGCTGCCCGTCTTCGCGATCTACATCATCGTGCGCCGCATCGGCTGGCGGGCCGTGGTCGGCGCGCTGGTCGCCTGCCTGACCCCGATCCTGCTCTACTGCACCTGGTTCTACGCGGTGTACGGGCAGTTCGCGATGACCGAGAGCACCGGGTCGATCCTGTACTCGCGGGTGATGGCCTTCGCCGACTGCTCCAAGATCCACAACCTCCCGGCCGACGAGCTGTCGCTGTGCATCACCACCCCGCCGAGCGAGCGGCCGATATCGCAGGACTACCTGTGGACCCCGCTGTCCCCGCTCGACCGGTTCCCGCCGTCCAAGTTCTCCGAGCTGCCGAACCAGCTCGGCGAGGACTTCGCCAAGCGGGCCATCCTGGCCCAGCCGCTGGGCTACGCCCAGATCGTGGCCTACGACACGATCCGGGTGTTCGAGTGGAAGCGGTACGTGTTCCCGAACGCGGCCACCTATAACGAGTACCTGTTCGGCTACAAGTCACTGGCCATCCCCGGCTGGGCCCACGGGAAGACCGGGTCGTTCAGCTCACCCGTGGCCTACTACATCCGCGGCAACCCGCTGACCGACGTGGTCGAGCCGTTCGCCGGGGTGATGCGGGTCTGGCAGCGGTGGATCTGGCTACCCGGCTCGGTCTACGGCGGGATCCTGGCCGTCGGCCTGATCGGGATGGTGCTGAAATGGCGGCGGCTGGGCGGCCCGGCCACGGTGCCCTGGCTGATTTCGGTCGCGCTGATCGTGGCCCCGGCCATGACCGCCGAGTTCGACTACCGGTACGTGCTGCCCGCGGTGCCGTTCGCCTGCCTGGCCGCGGCCATGGCGTTCGGCCAGGACACCATCATGGGGGACTGGCTGGAGGCCAAGGGGGTGGCCTGGAAGGCCCGCAAGGGCGGCGCTGCGGCCGGTCCTGGCGCCGGGGACGCCGGGGACATTGAGACCCCGGGTGTGGTGGACAGCCCCGGGGGTCAGGAACTGACGCCGGGCGAAAGCACCGCCTTATAGAGCACCCGCCAGGGCAAGCCGGCCTCGGCGGCCACCTCCTCGGCTGCGTTCCGCCGCGATTTCCCGGCCGCCACCCGGCGGGACACCTCGGCCACGGCCGCGTCCACCTCGGCCGGGCCAAACGCGGGAGCAGATGCGCCCGCCACCACGATGGTGATCTCACCGAGCGGGTCGCCGGCCGCCCAGGCGGCCAGCTCGTCCAGCGTGCCCCGCCGGATCTCCTCGTGCGTCTTGGTCAGCTCACGGCAGACCACGGCGGCCCGCTCGCCGCCGAACGCGGCGGCCAGGTCGCGCAGGGTGGCCCCGGTCCGCCGGGGTGACTCGAAGAACACCATGGTCCGCCGCTCGCCGGCCAGATCGGCGAACCGGCGGGTCCGCTCCCCCTGGCCCCGCGGCGGGAACCCCTCGAAACAGAACCGGTCGCTGGGCAGCCCGGAGACGGCCAGGGCCGCGGTCACCGCGGATGGGCCGGGCAGCACGGTGACGGGAATCCCTTCGGCCGCGGCCACCGCGGTCAGCCGGTACCCCGGGTCGCTGACGGTGGGCATGCCGGCGTCGGTGACCAGCAGCACGTTCCGGCCGGCCCGCAGATCGGCCAGCAACCTCGGCGCGCGCTGCTCTTCGACCCCGTCGTAGTAGGACACCACGGCCCCGGCCAGGGTCACCCCGAGCTGAGCGGCCAGCCGCCGCAGCCGCCGGGTGTCCTCGGCCGCGATCACCGGAGCGGAGGCCAGCGCCGCGACCAGCCGGGCCGACGCGTCCTCCGGGCGGCCGATGGGCGTGGCAGCCAGCATCAGCGTGCCTGGAATCGCTTCTTCGCCCGGCATTCCCATCCCATCTACGGCCGCCTTTTCATCCCGTACGATATGCAGCGATGGCGGCAACCGAAGCCGGCGCGCCGGCTACTGAAACGGCGGACGGGGCGGCGACCCGGTCGTCGGCGCTGCGCGAGCGGCTGGTCGGAGCGCTGCCCGCGGACCGGGTATGGGGCTGGGTTGGTTCGCTGCTCGTCACGGCGTTCGGCGGTTACCTGCGGTTCGACCGGCTGCGGGTCCCGCGCACGCTGATCTTCGACGAGACGTACTACGCCAAGGACGCCTACAGCTACGTGCAGTACGGCGTCGAGGCCAAATGGGTCAACAACGTCAACGCGCTCGTCCAGGCCGGGCACACCAATATCTTCGTGCGCAACCAGCCCGAGTTCGTGGTCCAGCCGCCGCTGGGCAAGTGGATGATCGCCGGCGGGGAGTGGCTCTTCGGCCTGAACTCCCTGGGCTGGCGGTTCTCGGCCGCCGTGTTCGGCACGCTGTCGATCCTGCTCATCTGCCGGATCGCCCGGCGGATGACCCGGTCCACCCTGCTGGGCTGCATCGCCGGCCTGCTGATGTCGCTGGACGGCCTCGAGTTCGTGATGAGCCGGACCGGCCTGCTGGACATCTTCCTGATGTTCTTCATCCTCGCCGCGTTCGGCTGCCTGGTCATCGACCGGGACGTGTCCCGGTCCCGGCTGGCCGCGGCGGTGGCGGACAAGGGCACCAGCGGTCTCGGGCCCGGCCTCGGCATCCACTGGTGGCGGGTGGCGGCCGGCTTCTTCCTCGGCTGCGCCTGCGCCAGCAAGCAGTTCGGCGCCTGGTACATCCTCGGGTTCGCCGCCCTGGCCATCGCCTGGGACGTGGGCGCGCGACGGGCGGCCGGAATCGGCCGGTTCTGGCGCAGCGCGCTGCTCCGGGACGCCAAGTGGCTGCCGCTGAGCTTCGGGCTGGTGCCGCTGGCGGTGTACATCGCCTCGTGGAGCGGCTGGTTCGCCTCGTCCTTCGGCTGGGACCGGCACTACGCGGCGACCCAGGGCGTGCACACCCCGGTGCTGTCCGCGCTGTACTCGCTGTACGAGTACCACAAGCAGATGCTGCAGTTCGGCGTGGGCCTGCACACCCACCACCCGTACGAGTCGCAGCCGTGGGACTGGCTGGTCATCAGCCGGCCGGTGGCCTACTACTACACCGCGCCCAGCACCGGCGCGGCCTGCCACGTCGCGCCGCACTGCTCGCAGGAAGTGCTGGCCATGGGCACGCCGGCGATCTGGTGGGCCTCGATACCGGCGCTGATCTTCTGCCTGGTCTGGTGGCTGCTGCACCGTGACTGGCGGGCCGGCGCGGTGGTGCTGGCCATGGCCACGGGCTGGCTGACCTGGTTCCCGTTCGTATCCCGGACGAAGTTCTACTACTACGCGCTCGAGTTCGAGCCGTTCCTCATCCTGGCCATCGTGCTGTGTATCGGGCTGATCCTCGGGGCCGCCCAGGCCAGCGTGGCCCGCAGATCCCTCGGCGCCGCGGTCACCGGCGCCTACCTGCTGGTCGTGCTGCTGAACTTCGTGTACCTGTACCCGATCCTGGCGGGCAAGATCATCCCGTACGCGTCCTGGCTGTCGCGCATGTGGTACCACGGCTGGATCTGAGGCCCGGGCCATCAGATACTTTTTTAATATTAATTAAGATTTCTGTCGTGCCCCGAACCAGCCGTGCCGGCTTGGCATAAGCCGAATCTCATTGGACAGTTGACGTCAAGACGGGGTACTTGTCGTAACGCGGCCTTAAGACGACAGATGTTTGTGATCTCCGCTACATTGGCAAGCCATTTGGCCGTCTCGAACGTCTACTAGTTAGTAGCAAGTAGGAACGAGCCCGGAGAACACCATGAGCGCCAGCAACGAGGCCGAAGAGAGCCGCGCCCGGTTCGAGCGTGATGTCGTGCCTCAGCTCGGCCAGCTCTACCCGGCGGCCCTGCGCATGACCCGCAACCCGACCGACGCCGAGGACCTGGTTCAGGAGACCTCGGCCAAGGCCTACGCCGCCTTCCACCAGTTCCAGACCGGCACCAACCTCCGGGCCTGGCTCAACCGCATCCTGACCACGACGTTCATCAACGTCTACCGCAAGCGCAAGCGCGAGCCTCAGCAGGCCCTCGGCGGTGACCTGCAGGAATGGCAGATGTCGGCCGACCGCCTGGCCCCGCCGTCGCCCTCAGCCGAGGCCGAGGCCCTGGACCGGATCACCGACTCGGACCTGCTGCGCGCCCTGCGCGACCTGCCGAATGAGTTCCGCACGGCCGTCTACCTGGCCGACATCGAGGGCTACCCCTACCGCGAGATCGCCGAGATGATGGGCACCCCGATCGGCACCGTGATGTCCCGCCTCCACCGCGGCCGCCGGCGAATCCGCGAAGCCATCACCCAGGCCTAGGTAGGTAGGAAGGCGGGGCCGTCTGGAGGGCGGCGCCTGAGCCCCTGCCACCGCAGGTTCTCGGCGGCCACCACCGCAGGTTACGGCGAGCCGATCTAACCGGCCCAGCGAATCCGGGCCGCCAGGCCCGGTGAGTGGCCGGTAGTACGGCCACTCACCGCAGCGGGCAGCGGGGGGTTCCGGGGGGTCGTCCCCCCGGGCTACTTTGCCTGGAAGCGGATGCCGCCGTCGAAGCGGATTACTTCGGCGTTCATGTAGTCGTTCTCGATCAGGGCGCGGACCAGGTGGCCGAACTCGGACGGCTGGCCCATCCGCTTGGGGAACGCGACCGGCGCGACCAGCTTGGCCTTGAACGCCTCGGCCGCCGCATCGTCCCCGGATATCGAACCGTAGATCGGGGTGTCGATGATGCCGGGGCAGATCGTGTTGACCCGGATGCCGATCGCGGCCAGGTCACGGGCGGCCGGCACGGTCATGCCGATGATGCCGCCCTTGGACGCCGAGTAGGCGATCTGGCCCACCTGGCCCTCGATGCCGGCCACCGAGGACGTGTTGATCACCACCCCGCGCTGGCCGTCCGCGTCGGCCGGCTCGGTTTTGGCGATGGCCGCCGCGGCCAGGCGCATCAGGTTGAACGTGCCGATCAGGTTGACCGCGATGACCTTCTGGTAGGAGCCCAGGTCGTGCGGGCTGCCGTCGCGGCCGACGGTCCGCTGCGCGTAGCCGATGCCCGCGCAGTTCACCACCACGCGCAGCGGATGGCCGCTGGCCTCGGCCACGGCCACCGCTTCGGCGACCGAGGCCTCGTCGGACACGTCCGTCCGGGCGAACTGGCCGCCGATCTCGCCGGCGACGGCCTTGCCGCGATCTTCGGCCAGATCGGCGACGACCACGAAGGCGCCCGCGGCGGCCAGTTCGCGGGCGGTGGCCTCACCGAGGCCACTCGCACCGCCGGACACGATTGCCGTGACTGCGTTCAGTTCCATGAGTGGGAGGATATGGGAGCCCATGGGAACTGCTCCGCGAAGGCCGGCCGCAGATCGGACAGCCAGGTGGCCGCCGGGTCGTAGCGCGCGAAGAACGGCCGCCCGACCAGCTCCGGCTGCCGGGCCTGGATCAGGTGCAGCACGAACACCTTCTGCCCGTCCACCTCGGCCACCCCGTCCACGCACACCTTGCCCGGTGTGGCCGACATGGACGGCCCGCGCACCGTCCGGCACAGCCCGGACACCCCGGCGTAGGCGTCGCGGAAGATCTCGTGCGCCCGGGCCAGCGGCACCGCGAAGTAGTCCTGCGGGCCGGTGTCGCGCTCCACGAACATGTAGTACGGGACCATGCCCATCCGGGCCTGCGTCCGCCACATGCTGGCCCAGGTACCCGGGTCGTCGTTGATCGTGCGGATCAGCGGCGCCTGGGTGCGGATGACCGCCCCCGCGTCCTGGATCTGGCGCACCGCTTCCCCGACGATCGGCGGTTCGAGCTCCCGCGGATGGGAGAAGTGCGCCATGAACGAGAGCGTCCGGCCCGCCGTGCGGACCTCCTCGAACAGCCGCAGGGTGGCGGCCGCGTCCGGGTCGGTGACGAACCGCTGCGGCCAGTAGGCCAGGGACTTGGTGCCGATGCGGATCGACTCGAGGTGCTCCAGCGAGGGGTCGAGGAGCGGCTCGAGGTAACGCCGCAGCACCGGCTCACCCATGATCATCGGATCCCCGCCGGTGATCAGGACGCTGGTCACCTCGGGATGGGCCCGCAGGTAGGCGACCAGCGATCCGACGTTGTCCGAGGCCATCTTGAGGTCCGGCTCGTCGACGAACTGAGCCCAGCGGAAGCAGTAGGTGCAGTACGAGTGGCAGGTCTGCCCCTGGCGCGGGAAGAACAGCACCGTCTCCGGGTACTTGTGCTGCAACCCAGGCAGCGGCTCCTCGTCCAGCGCCGGCGTGTTCAGCGCCAGCTGGCCGGCCGGGTGCGGGTTGAGGCGCATCCGCACCTCGTGCGCCAGCCGGCGGACCTCCGCGTCCCCGTTACCGGACGCGAGCGCAGCCGACAGCCGGTCCACGTCATCGGCCGGCAGCATGTCCGGCTGCGGGAACACGAGCCGGTAGATCGGGTCGTCGGGGGCGTTGTCCCAGTCGATCAGCTGATCGGTCACGTAGGTGTTGGTCCGGAACGGCAGCACCGTGGCGACAGCGCGCACCGCCAGCCGGGTGTCGGCCGGCAGGCCGGCCCGCTCGGTCAGCATGTCCAGGTGCTTGGCGGTGTAAGCGCGAAACCTGCGTCCCTCGGCCGGCGGTGCCGGCTGGAACGGGATTACTTGCTGGACTGAAGTCATACAGCTCCTTTACTGATGATCAGTCGACGGCACATTTCCAGACGCACAAGAGCGCCAAAAGGTTGCCGAATCTCCCCGTACCGGCCTGAGCCGGTCTCCCCGTGGCCCTGGACCCATGCCGTCATGCCGATGGCGGGAAGCCAGCGGTAGGGTCAGATGCCGCAGAGCATGATACGGCCGGGCCGCCCTGCGGCGGCGGCAACACCCGCGATTGAGAGGTGCCGTGGCCGACCAGTCCCCCGCCGGCCCGGGCCCCGGCGCTACCTCTCCTGCGGGCGCCGTTTCCGGCTCCGGCGCTGACTCTGGCGCTGGCTCCGGCGCTGGCCTCACGGTGGCGGTCGATGCCATGGGGGGCGACTACGCACCCGCGGCGATCGTCGCCGGGGCGGTCGCGGCCTACCGCGAGTCCGGCATCCAGATCATCCTGGCCGGTCAGCCCGGCCCGCTGAGCCGGGAACTGGCCACGCACGGGGTCACCGTGGGCGAGATCCCCATCGCCCCGGCCGAGGACGCACTGGGCGTGGACGAGGGTGCGCTGGCCATCCGGCGCCGGACCCGGTCCAGCATCGCCGTGGCCTGTCAGCTGGTCCGGCGGGGCCAGGCGGGGGCGGTGGTGTCGGCCGGCTCGACCGGCGGGATCGTGGCCACCGCCCGGCTCCGGCTCAGGCCCCTGGGCGGGGTGCGGCCGGCGCTGGCCGCGGTGCTGCCCACCCGGCCGCGCCCGACCGTGCTGATCGACGTGGGCGCCACCGCCGACCCCAAGCCGGAGATGCTCTTCCAGTTCGCCCAGCTCGGTGTGGCCTACGCGGAGGTCACGCTGGGCATCCAGGACCCCCGGGTCGGGCTGCTGACCATCGGGGCCGAGGCGGGCAAGGGCAACAAGCTGGCCCGGGAAACGTATGAGCTGCTCGCGGACGGCCCGGTGCACGGCGGCTGGCCGCTGAGCTTCGCCGGCAACATCGAGGGCGGTGACCTGATGGCGGGCAAGGTGGACGTCATCGTCACCGACGGGTTCACCGGGAACGTCGCGCTGAAGACGCTGGAGGGCTCGGTCCGCTTCGCCGCCGCGCAGCTACGGGACACGGTGACCGCGAACCGGGTCGCGCGGGCCGGGGCTGTGCTGCAGCGCCGCGCTTTCCGTGAGCTGGCCGAACGACTGGACTCCGAGACCTACGGGGGCGCCGCCCTGCTCGGGCTGGGCGGGACAGTGGTGATCGCGCACGGCGCCAGCACGGCCCGCGGCGTGAAGTCGGCCTGCGTGCTCGCCCGCGATCTGGCCCAGGGCCAGATCGTGGACAAGATCAGGGAACGGCTGGGCCCCGGGCGGCCCGGTCACTTCCGGCGCCGCCGCGACCAGGCGCCGGGCCCGCAGTAACCGGCGGCACCGCGGCGATAACCGGGAGCGGCGGGTTCCGCACCGCCGCTAGGCTTGAGGCATGGCCAATCCGCAGGAATTGCTCGCGCGCCGGGTCTCCGATGGCCTCGCCGTGGCGTTCGGCGAGGCCTACCGGGACACCGACCCGCTGATCCGCCCGTCCCAGCACGCCGACTTCCAGGCCAACGTGGCCATGTCGCTGGCCCGCCAGCTGGGCCTGCCGCCGCGGGAGGTCGCCGTGCAGCTGGCCGACGCCCTCGAGGTGGCGGACATCAGCCTCGCACCAGAAGTCAGCGGCCCCGGGTTCATCAACCTGACGCTGCGGGACGACTGGATCGCCAGCCAGGCGGACGGGATGCGGGCCGACGACCGGCTCGGCACCGACACTGCGGCCGACCCGCAGACCGTGGTGGTCGAATACTCCTCGCCCAACATCGCCAAGGAGATGCACGTCGGTCACCTGCGCACCACGATCGTGGGGGACGCGATCGCGCGGGTGCTGGACTTCGCCGGGCACAACGTGATCCGGGACAACCACGTCGGTGACTGGGGCACGCCGTTCGGCATGCTGATCGAGCACCTGCTCGACGTGGGCGAGGGCTCCCCGGAAGCGGCCACGCTGCGGACCGACCCGAACACCTTCTACCAGGCGGCCCGGGCCAAGTTCGACAGCGATCCGGTCTTCGCCGACCGGTCCCGGCAGCGGGTGGTGCTGCTGCAGGGCGGCGACCCGGCCACGCTGCGGCTGTGGCAGGAACTGATCGAGCTGTTCAAGGACTACCTGCACCGGATCTACAGCGTGCTGCGGGTGACGCTGACCGACGACGACATCCGGGGCGAGAGCTTCTACAACGCGCTGCTGCCCGGGGTGGTGGCCGAGCTGGAGACGGCCGGGCTCGCGGTGCTCGACGAGGGCGCGCTGTGCGTGTTCCCGCCCGGGTTCACCGGCCGCGACGGCAGCCCACTGCCGCTCATCGTGCGCAAGAGCGACGGCGGCTACAACTACGCCAGCACGGACCTGGCCACGATCCGCTACCGGGTCGACGACCTGGACGTGGACCGGGCCATCTACGTGGTCGGCTCGGCCCAGGCCCTGCACTTCCGCATGGTCTTCGCGGTGGCCCGGCAGGCGGGCTGGATCCCGGACGGGGTGAGCTTCGAGCACGCCCAGATCGGCAACGTGCTCGGCACCGACGGCAAGATCCTGCGCACCAGGAGCGGCGACACGGTCAAGCTGAGCGCCCTGCTGCAGGAGGGGGTGGACCGGGCCCGGTTCATCCTCAACGAGCTGGAGGCCAGCTCGCAGTTCGACGCGGACACGCTGGCCAGCATCGCCGAGGCGGTCGGTATCGGCGCGGTGAAGTACGCCGACCTGTCCACCGCCCGGGACAGCGAGTACGTCTTCGACTGGGACCGGATGATCTCGTTCAAGGGGAACACCGGCCCCTACCTGCAGTACGCGGCGGCCCGGATCCGGTCGATCTTCCGCCGGGCCGGGCTCGACCCGGATGACGTCGCGGGCCCGATCGTGATCGAGGAGAAGGCCGAGCGGGACCTGGCCCTGAAGCTGCTCGGCTTCGGGCCGGCCGTCTGGGCGGTGGCCAGCACCGCGGAGCCGCACCGGCTGTGCAGCTACCTGTTCGAGCTGGCCAGCCAGTTCACCGCGTTCTACGAGCTGTGCCCGGTACTGAAGGCCGAGGACCCCACGGTGCGGGATTCCCGGCTGGCGCTGTGCGCGCTCACGCTGCGGGTGCTGGCGAACGGGCTCGACCTGCTCGGCGTCCCGGTGCCGGAGCGGATGTAGCACCTGCCTCACCTGGGAACGCCCAGGGCGTTCCCAGGCTGCTCCCAGGAATGGCGGGCCGGTATCCCAGACTAGCCACCGACACTCACGGTATGAACGCACTGACGCAGCATTTCGCCCGCCGCCGCAAGACCTGGTACGTCGCGGCCGGGCTGATCATGGTGGTGCTCCTGGGCGCCGGCGGGGCGCTGGCCGCGACGGCCCTATCCGGGTCAGCGCAGTCCGGCGGCTCGTCCGGCTCCTCCGCATCCGCGGGCACCGCCGCGACCCTCAACGCCGCCCTGAGCAGTTCGCCCAGCGCGACCGCCACCTCGCCGGCCGCCAAGGCCCGGCGGGCGGCCGCCCTGGTCCGCCTGCGGCGGCTGGGCGGCATGTACGGCCAGGCCTCCTTCCGCGGGAAGGACGGCACCACCCGCACGCTCGCCTACGAACGCGGCACCGTGGTTTCAGCCGAGGGCAGCCAGACCACCGGCCGCGCGGTGGTCAAGGCGGCCAACGGCACCACCTTGACCTGGCAGTACGAGTCCGGCACCACCGTGCGCAAGGGTGGTCAGAAGGCCAGCATCTCGGACGTGTCCACGGGCGAGCACGTGCTGGTCGCCGGGCCCATCACGTCGGGGAACCGAGACGCCCGGGTGATCATCGTCGCCGCGCCGAAGAGCACCAGGCCGACCCCGGCCCCCTCCGCCACGGGCGGTACCAGTTCCAGCTGAGCCGGGCGTTCCCGGCGACCGGGGGACGCCGGGAACGCTCATTAAAAAGAATGTGAATTCACGAACGTATCGCTTACGAAAGACGCCTCTAGGTTTTTAGCCGGCCATACCGGCCAGTTCCGCAAATCCCCGTAAGCGAAATGTGAACTCTGGAACAGAGTGCTTACGGAGCCTTACTAGCCCACGCCATTCCGGCGATTGCAGTGCACGCTGACTGCCATGGATACGGACGAGCCGCCCTTCGGCTGTCCGGCTAGGCACTCGGATAAGCAATCGTCGGGTCAGCGTGGCGGGCGCAGGACCCAGGTAGGGAGACAGGGATGATGGGCCGCAATCGGCGTCACCTGGCTGGCCGCCGGGGTAACAAGCTCAAGGCAGGCGTGGGCATCGGGGCCGCGGTGGTGGTCGGCGGGGGCGCGATCGGGGCGGTGGCGGTGGCCAGCACGAGCCACCCCGCCGTGACCACCGCGTCCGCCGGCTATAGCAGGACTTATTCATATGCCGGTAATCAGGGAAACATCCTCAATGCAGCACTGGCCGATTATTCATGGTCACACGCCCGGGCGTTCACACTATTGGCCAAGCTGGCCAATACCAGGAGCGAGACGGAGATGTGGCACGGCCGGGCCAAGCTCGCATTCGAACGCGGCCGGGTGGTGCTGGCCACTAAACAGTTCGTGCTAATCCGGGCGGCCAACGGCACGTTCAACGTGTGGTTCCTGTCCCACGGCACGAAGGTCACGAGCGTGGCCGCGAGCCAGGCCGGCACGACCGCGCTGACCGGTAGCCGCCCGGCCGCCACCGCCGCGATGGCGGGCCAGCTGACCGCGGCCACCGCCACGGTGTCCGGCAGCACGGCCGCCGCGCAGAAGGTGCTCGCACCGACCGCCACCACCGTGTCGGTCACCATCGCGGGCACCGGGGTCACGGTCTCGGTCACCGTCACCAGCAACATGGCCACCGTCCAGCAGGGCCAGACGAGGTGGCGGCAGCCCGCCACCAGCTCAGCGGCCGGGCTCCAGCGCGGTGAACTGGTATTCATCGCCGGTACCCGGGCCGACCGGACCCTGCACGCCAGCGTCGTGCTGATCGAGAAGGCAACACCTACGACCACCACACCGACCGCGACGCCAACGGTGGGCGTCACCCCGACGCCATCCGTGACCACCAGCGTGTCCGCCGGAGCAGGAGGTACGCACTCCTGATCCGCTGGCACCCCGCCGGGCCGCCCGTAAGGACGGGCGGCCCGGCGGCAGCTGGCTAGGTTAGCCACTTGGTCACGGGCGCAGTGGGAGAAGATGGAGCTGGACGCCATGGCTGAGAACAAGCACATCCCGACGGTGCTCGTCGTCGACGACGAGCCGAACATCCGTGAGCTCGTACAGGTCGCGCTGACCTTCCACGGCTGCACGGTGGTGACCGCCGCCTCCGGCCAGGCCGCGCTGCGGGAGGCGGCGGCGAGCGAGCCCGACCTGGTCGTGCTGGACGTGGTCCTGCCCGACCTGGACGGGTTCGAGGTGTGCCGCCGGCTGCGGGCCCGCGGCGACGAGGTGCCGATCATCTTCCTCACCGCCCGCGACACCTCATCCGACACCGTGCAGGGCCTGGCCCTCGGCGGCGATGACTACGTGACCAAGCCGTTCTCGGTCGAGGCCCTGGTGGCCCGGATCCGGGCCGTGCTCCGCCGGGCGGCCCGGGCCGCAGGCACTGCGCCCGACGAGGCGGCGACCTTGCGGGCCGGGGACCTGGAGCTGGATGAATCCCGCTGGACGGTCCAGCGGGCCGGGACCCCGGTCGAGCTGTCCCCGACCGAGTTCCGGCTGCTGGCCTACCTGATGCGGCACCAGGGCCGGGTGCTGAGCCGGGCCCAGCTGCTGGAGAACGTGTGGGGCTGGGACTACGCCGGGCAGTCCCAGATCGTGGAGACCTACGTCAGCTACCTGAGGCGGAAGCTCGACCCGCTCGGGCCGCCGCTGATCCACACGCAACGGGGCGTGGGCTACACGTTGCGGCCACCGCAGCCCGCCCCGGATCATGCCGTGCCGTCCAGGTCATGAAGCGTTCCGCCCGGCTGTCGCTGCGAGCCCGGCTGCTGGCCGGCCTGATCGCGGTGACGGCCCTGTTCCTGGTCATCATGGGCACGGTCAGCGCGGTCGTGATCAGCGGTCACCTGGAGGCGCAGTTCGACGACAGCCTGCTGGCCACGCTGGGCGAGACGCCGGCCCAACTGGAGGCCAGGCCCGATACGGCCCTGGCCTTCGTCGGCCTGCTCGGTGTGGTCAGGCCGTACGACAACGGCTCGCCGAACACCAGCGCGCTCGCGAACGGGCTGAACGCGACGAGCGTGATCCAGATCCGGCAGTCCGTCCGGGCCCACACGGTCTTCCGGGTGCCCGGCAGCGACCTGTCCGCAGCGGGCCGGCGGATCTCCGCCGCCGGCCTGACCGGTTACATGGTCGTCGCCGAGCCGAACAGCCGGGTCGCCGACGGGGTGCGCAGCCTGATCGTGGCCGAGCTGATCACCGGCTTTGCCCTGCTGGCCCTGCTGGCCGCAGGCGGGCGGTGGCTGATCGGCCGGGGTCTGGCCCCGCTCAACCAGATGGCGACCACGGCCCAGCGCATCACCACGCAGGGCGACCTGACCGCGCGGATGCCCGATCCCGGCGACCACGCCGAGGTCGGCGGGCTGGCCGACGCGATCAACACCATGCTGGACCGGATCCAGCAGGCGTTCACCGCCCGGTGGCGGTCGGAGCAGAAGGTCCGTCAGTTCGCGGCCGACGCCTCACACGAGCTGCGCACGCCGCTGACCACGATCCGCGGGTACGCCGAGCTGTACGGTCAGGGCGCGCTCGACCCGGACCAGCTGACCACCGCGATGCGCCGGATCGACGAGGAATCCCAGCGGATGAGCCGGCTGGTGGCGGAGCTGCTGGAGCTGGCCCGGCTGGACCGCGGCTCCTCGCTCAGCCTGACCCGGACCG
Source organism: uncultured Actinomycetes bacterium (assembly GCA_963833835.1). GTDB lineage: Bacteria > Actinomycetota > Actinomycetes > Streptosporangiales > Streptosporangiaceae > Bog-532. The sequence continues at coordinate 367,060 of CAWHZI010000010.1, read as the reverse complement.
ACCTGGCGCTGCTCGTCCGTGACACCGCGGCCGACGCCGCCGCGGTGGAGCCGGACCGCCCGATTTCGGTGCAGGCGCCGGAGGAGATGGCCCTGGTGGCGGACGAACCGCGGATCCGCCAGGTGCTGGCCAACCTGCTGGCCAACGTCCGTGAGCACACCCCGGCCGGCACCCCGGTCGCGCTCCGGCTGTGCCCGGCCGGCGAGGGCGCCCTCATCGAGGTGGCCGACGCCGGTCCCGGCATGAGCCCGGCCGACGCGGCGCGCGCCTTCGACCGCTTCCACCGGGGCACCCGGGACGATGGGGCCAGAAAAGACGGCGGCAGCGGCCTGGGATTGTCGATCGTGCAGGCCATCGCGGTCGCGCACAACGGCCAGGCTGACCTGACCTCGGCGCCAGGGCAGGGCACCCGGGTCCGCGTATGGCTGCCCGCCGGGCCGGTGACGTAGTCTGGGCTCAGGACAATTGCGTCACCGAGGAGGGAACGTGACCGGGGTTATCCTGCTGTTCTTCATAGCCATCCTCGTTGCGTTCTTCTGGAACAAGATGCGCAAGCGAGCAGGCCTGGGCGTCTCGTCCAAGACCTGGATAAGCGTCATCTCGGTCTTTGTCGTGGTGGTGGCGCTGCTGTACGCCAACAGCGTGGGCCACTAGGCCCGCTGGCCCAGGCGCGCTAGCTCCGCTGGGCGCCGATCGGTACCTCGAACCAGACGGCCTTGCCGTTACGCGTGGGCCGGGAGCCCCAGCGGGTCGCGAGCTGCTCCACCAGGTAGAGCCCGCGGCCGCCTTCGTCGCTCTCCTCGGCCGTCCGGATCCGCGGCAGCCGCATGTCCGCGTCGAACACCTCGACCCAGACGGCCGACGAACCACGCCGTAGCCGCATGGCGAAGTCCTTGGCCGTGCTGAACGGCGGCCGGCCCGGGATCATGACCGGCTGCGGGGCGTCCCACGACGCGGCCGGAGCGGACGATGCGACGGCGCCGGCCGCGACCGGCTCGGCTGGGGCCGGGTCCAGGTCGAAGTCGGCCAGCTCCCGGCGGGGGCGGGCCGCGGCCGCCGTGTGCAGCACCGCGTTGGTCACCACTTCCGACACCAGCAGGCAGGCCAGCTCGGCCTGGGCGCTGTCCATCCCCCAGTCCCGGAACGTCTCCAGGGCCATCCGGCGGGCCTCCGACACCATGACCGGTTCGGCCGGGAACATCCGCTCGCGGGCGTCCAGCTCGGCCGTCAGGGAACGGACGACGACGATGGCCATGTCGTCGTCGATATCACCCGGTACCGACTCCTGGGCCGCGCGGGCGATGGTGTCGGCGCTGCCGTCGGCCGCCTCGCTGACCGCCCGGCACAGCATGGCCAGCGACTCGTCCTCGGTGTAGTGACCGGTGCCGTCGGCCCGGGCCCGGCGATCGGTCAGCCCGTCCGTGTAGAGCACCAGCGTGGCCCCCGCGGGCAGGATCAGGCTGTCTTCCTTGTAGGTGGGCAGCCCGCGGATACCCTGACCGCGGACGCCGAGCAGCACGCCCTTATCGCCCAGGTCCAGCTGGGTGGCCTGGCCGTCGACCACCAGCAGCGGCGAGTCGTGGCCGGCGTTGGCGTAGGTCAGCTCGCGTGACCACGGGTCGTAGACGAAGTAGGTGCAGCTCACCGTGGGCGGCCCCAGAGCCTGCGGGTCGCCGCCCGCGGGGACCATGCCGCGGCACCATTCGTCCAGCTTGCGCAGGATGTCGGCCGGGGCCTTCTCGTCCTGGGCGAACGCCCGCAGCGCGGCCCGCAGCTGGCCCATCACCGCGGCGGCCCTGGCCCCCCGGCCCTCGACGTCGCCGATGACGATGCCGACCCGTCCCGCCGCCAGCGGGATGACGTCGTACCAGTCCCCGCCGACCTGGGTCTGGATGCCCTGGCCGTGGGTCTCCAGCGGTTCGGCGGGCACGTACCGGCAGGCCACCTCCAGCCCGTCCAGGCGGGGCAGCTCCTGGGGCAGCAGGCTCTCCTGGAACGCCAGCGCGGTCTGGCGTTCGGCCTCGAACAGCATCGCGTTGTCGATCGCGATCGCGATCCGGCTGGCGATGGCGCCGAACAGGTCCCGGTCGTCGGTGCCGTAGCGGCGTCCGCTGCGGTCGGTCAGCCCGGACAGGGCCAGGCTCATCACGCCCAGCAGCTCGCCCCGCGCGTACAGCGGCAGCGCGACCACCGACACCATGTCGATCTCGCGGCTGGCCCGCATGCTGTCCGCGCTGGGCGCCGGGTAGTCCTCCTCGGCCAGGTCGGCCACGACGACGATCTCGGCCCGGGCCATGGCCTGCTGGCAGAAGTGACCCTCCGGGTAGCGGACCTGCTCGCCGACTTCGGCCCAGCCTCCCTGCGGGGGTTCCCACCCGTGGGCGTGGGTCTGCACCCGGCGGACCAGCTTGTCGCCCTGGAACAGGTCGATGAAACAGTGATCGGCGAACTGCGGGACCAGCATCTCGGTCACGTGCCGCAGCGTGGCGTCCAGTTCGAGCGAGCCACCCAGCTTCTCGCCGATCCGCTCGAGCAGGCCGATCCGGTTCCGCTCGGCCAGCGAGCCCCGGCCGGCCGCGCGGGCGAAGATACAGACGCCGTCGATGGCACCCGACGGGTGCCGCAGCGGCACCGCGTAGGCCCGGATCAGCCGGCCGGAACCGTCCCGGCAGGAGCTGACGAACGTCCCTTCCCAGGTCCGGCCGCGCAGCACGCTGCCGGTCAGGTCGGCCACCTTGTCCCGGTCCTCGCCGAACGCGACAGCCAGCACGGACTGGCCGATGAACGGCCCGGCGTCGACCGGCGCCTCGAACAACCGCAGGGCGTAGGCGTTGACGTAGAGCAGGTTGCTGCGGCGGTCGGTGACGATAACGGCCATCTCGGCCTGGTCGAGCAGCATCGCCGCGGGCAGGAAAGACTCACCCGGGTCGGGCCAGGGATTCATGCTGCCGCCCTGCAGTTGGCCGTCAGGCCCGCAGCGGCACCACGGTCACGACCGGGACACGAAAACGTGCGCGGCGATCTCGCGGGGCAGCTCGGCCTCGGCTCCATCAGCGCTGTCGTCACACGTCACTCGCACGCCATCGTCGCTTGCCGCAAGCATTACCTCACGTCCCGGTTGTATCCCGGTGCGCTTGAGTTTAAGCATCAGAGCGAGATCGCTTTGGATCTGTTCGCTAATCCGCTGCACGACGACGGGCGTCGGCTCCCGGGACGCGGCATTTGTCATTGCTTCGTCGCCGCTACGGCTGGCCGTCTCGTCGATCTGGTCCTTGACCGGCAGGCCCAATTCGTCCAGGCCGGGGATGACGTTGCCGTGCGGGCAGCGGTCTGGGTGGCCGAGCATCTCGAACAGGCGGCGCTCGACGTGCTCGGAGATGACGTGCTCCCACCGGCACGCCTCGATGTGGACCTCTTCCCAGGGCAGCTCGATCACGCTCACCAGCAGGCATTCGGCCAGCCGGTGCTTGCGCATGACCCTGGTGGCCAGCGTCCGGCCGTGCTCACTGAGCGACAGCTGGCGGTCGCCCGCCACGTGCAGCAGCCCGTCCCGTTCCATCCTGGCCACGGTCTGGCTGACGGTCGGCCCGCTCTGGGCCAGCCGCTCGGCGATCCGGGCACGCAGCGGAACGATCCCCTCCTCTTCGAGTTCGAAGACGGTACGGAGATACATTTCGGTCGTGTCGATAAGCCCCTGGGCGGTCACCTGGTCACTCCTCCTGCTGTGATGCTATGCCGCATCGGCGCCCAGTCGAACCCTGCGCCGCGACACCCCCGCCGGCCTGGTCGGGCCATTCAGGGCGAAACCCGTTCAATGGCCCACCCACCTGCAGCTTTGCGATACCGAAGCCGGTCGTGGAGCCGGCTTTCCCGCGATTGCCAGAATTCGATTGTTTGCGGTTCGAGCCGGTAACCGCCCCAGAAATCGGGCATCGGCACCTCGGTACCCGCCGGCCACCGGCGTTCGAGCTCCGCCACCCGCTCGTCGAGGTCCGTGCGGGAAGCGATCACCCGGGACTGCCGGCTAGCCCACGCGCCGATCTGCGAGCCCCGCGCCCGCGAACGGAAATAGGGCTCGCTCTGCTCAGTAGACAACGGACTGACCGGTCCTTCGACGGTCACCTGACGTCCGAGGCCATACCAGGGGAACAGCACGCACGCCCACGAATTCCCGGCCAGGTCGGTGCCCTTGCGGGACGTGCGGTTGGTGTAGAACACGAAGCCCGCGTCGTCATGGCCCTTGAGCAGGACGGTCCGGCACCGCGTGTGCCCCTCGGCCGAGGTGGTGGCCAGCACCATGGCGTTGGGTTCCGGCAGACCGGCGTCGACCGCCTGGGCGAACCAGCCGGAGAACTGGTCGACCGGGTTGGCGGCCAGCTCGTCCTCGAACAGGGTCCGGGCACCGCGGGCGCGGCCCTGCGAGTCAGCATGCTGCCGGGGCGTTTCCATGAGCGACGCTTCCAATCGCCGTGAGCGGGGCAGACGAATCATCGCACGCCGGCGACCGCAGCGCCTGGCACCATCAAGTAACGAGCTTGTTCACGGATAGCGAAGAAGCGCCGTGGTTTTTTACTACGCTCGCAGCAACTATTGAGCATGTTTACGGCTGGTGAAGAACCGCAGTCGTTTCCATGAGTAACGATCCTCACATCGCTGGTGGGTATCGCAAGGTAGGACTGGAGATATTGAATAAGAGAACCGAGATCTAGCGCGGTCTGGTCCGCGCGATCCTGGCGCGCGAGCCCGCCCTGGCGCACGAGCCGTCGCGCCACAGCCAGGAAGAGGAGACACCGATGTCCGACTTCAAGCCAGGACTCGAGGGCGTGATCGCGTTCGAGTCAGAGATCGCCGAACCTGACAAGGATGGCGGCTCACTCCGTTACCGCGGAGTTGATATCGAAGAACTGACGGGCCACGTTTCGTTCGGCCACGTCTGGGGCCTGCTGGTGGACAACTCGTTCACCCCCGGCCTGCCACCGGCCGAGGCCTACGCGCTGCCCGTGCACTCCGGCGACATCCGGGTCGACGTGCAGGCGGCGCTGGCCACCCTGGCGCCGGTCTGGGGCATCAAGCAGCTGCTCGACATCGACGACAACGAAGCCCGCGACAACGTGGCCCGGCTTACGGCGGCCGCGCTGTCGTTCGTGGCCCAGTCCGCGCGCGGACTCGGCCAGCCCGCGGTGCCGCAGAGCCGGATCGACGAGGGCAAGACGGCGGCCGAGCAGTTTATGATCCGCTGGCGCGGCGAGCCTGACCCGCAGCACGTCAAGGCGGTGGACGCCTACTGGACCTCGGCCGCCGAGCACGGCATGAACGCCTCGACGTTCACCAGCCGGGTCATCGCCTCCACCGGCGCCGACGCGGCCGCTGCGATGTCCGGCGCCATCGGCGCGATGTCCGGCCCCCTGCACGGCGGGGCGCCGGCCCGGGTGCTGGGCATGATCGAGGAAGTCGAGCAGAGCGGCGACGCCGAGGCCTGGGTCAAGCAGGCCCTGGACAAGCACGAGCGGCTGATGGGCTTCGGGCACCGGGTGTACCGGGCCGAGGACCCGCGCGCCCGGGTGCTGCGGCGGACGGCCAAGGAGCTGGGATCGCCCCGCTACGAGGTGGCCCTGGCCCTGGAGAACGCGGCCCTGGCCGAGCTGCGGGCCCGCCGTCCGGACCGGGTACTCGAGACCAACGTGGAGTACTGGGCCGCGCTGGTGCTCGACTTCGCCGAGATCCCGCCGAACATGTTCACCTCGATGTTCACCTGTGCCCGCACCGCGGGCTGGTCGGCGCACATCCTGGAGGAGAAGCGCACCGGCCGGCTGATCCGGCCGAGCGCGCGCTACGTCGGCCCGGCGCCCCGCCCGGTGCGGGACGTTGAAGGCGCCGACCAGGTGCTCGACAAGGACGTCTGAGGCGCTCTCGATTCCGGTCGCTCACGATCCCCGGGCCCGCATTTATCGGCGTGCCCGGGGATCGTGGCCTGGATAGGCTGACGTAGTGACCAGCTTCGTCATCCCCCCGCAGATCAAGCCCTCCGACGGCCGGTTCGGCAGCGGCCCGTCCAAGGTGCGCGCGGAGCAGCTCGAGGCGCTCATCAGCTCCGGTCCCCGGTACCTGGGCACCTCGCACCGGCAGGCGCCGGTGCGCTCGCTGGTGGGCCGGATCCGGTCGGGGCTGGCCGAGCTGTTCCGCCTGCCCGGCGGCTACGCGGTCGTGCTCGGCAACGGCGGCACCAATGCCTTCTGGGACATCGCGGCCTTCAACCTGATCCGCCAGCGCTCCCAGCACTTCGTGTTCGGTGAATTCTCCTCGAAGTTCGCGCAGGTGACGGACCGGGCGCCGTGGCTGTCCGGGCCGATGGTGGTTCAGTCCGAGCCGGGCACCCACCCGGTGGCGGTCGCCGCGCCCGGCGCGGACGTCTGCGCGCTGACCCACAACGAGACCTCGACCGGCGTGGCCATGCCGGTCCGCCGCATCCCGGGCGCGGACCCCGACGCCCTGCTCCTGGTCGACGCGACCAGCGGCGCGGGTGGCCTGGACGTCGACCCGGCCGAGTTCGACGTGTACTACTTCGGCCCGCAGAAGTCGTTCGCCTCCGACGGCGGCCTGTGGCTGGCGCTGATGTCGCCCGCCGCCCTGGACCGGGTGGCCACGATCGCGGCCAGCGGCCGGTACGTGCCCGACTTCCTGTCCCTGCCGCTGGCCATCGACAACTCGGCCAAGGACCAGACCCTGAACACCCCGGCCGTAGCCACTTTGTTCCTGCTCGCGGAGCAGATCGAGTGGATGCTGGCCCAGGGTGGCCTGCCGTGGACCACGGCGCGCAGCGCCGAGTCCGCCACCCACCTGTACGGCTGGGCCGAGAAGACCTCCTACACCACCCCGTTCGTGGCCGACCCGGCCCAGCGGTCGGCGGTGGTGGGCACGATCGACCTGGCCGACAGCGTCGACGCCGCCGCCGTGGCGGCCACCTTGCGGGCCAACGGCATCGTGGACACCGAGCCGTACCGCAAGCTGGGCCGCAACCAGCTCCGTATCGCCATGTTCCCGGCCATCGACCCGGCCGACGTGGAGGCCCTCACCACCTGTATCGACTACGTGGTCGAGCGACTGTAGGCCGCCACCGGCCCGGTCGCGGTGAGTCTGACCGGCGTACCCGGCGGGTAGCCGCCCGGTCCCGGGACGCGGACCAGGATCGGGCCCGGGCCGCCCGGCCGGTCCGGGCCCACCGTGACCAGCGTCTCGTGCCCCTGGTAACTCTGCTCGGTCACCCGCCCGGTCAATCCGTCACCCGCGCCGCCGGCCGGGGTGGCACCGGCCGCCGTGATCGAGATCTGCTCGGGGCGGACCAGCACCACGGCCTCGCCCTGGATCGGCGTGGTCACGGTGAGCGGGCCGAACGCCGTGTCCGCGACCGTACCGCGAACGTGGGCCGTCACCAGGTTGGCGGCCCCCAGGAACGCGGCCAGCGCGGGATCGGCCGGCCGGGCGTAGACCTCCTGCGGGCGGCCGGCCTGGGCCACCCGGCCGTCGCGCAGCACGGCCACCTGGTCCGCGAGCGAGATCGCCTCCTGCTGGTCGTGGGTGACCAGCACGACGGGGGTCTGCGTGGCCCGCAGCACCCGCATGATGTCGGTCCGGACGCTGACCCGCAGGGCCGCGTCCAGGGACGAGAACGGCTCGTCCAGCAGGACCACCGATGGGCCGACCGCCAGCGCCCGGGCCAGGGCCACCCGCTGCTGCTGGCCGCCCGACAGTTCGTGCGGGTAGCGCCGGCCGAGGCCGGGCAGGCTGACCAGCTCCAGCAGTTCCGCGACCCGGGCCGGGCTCCGCTGGCGCCGGCGCAGCCCGAACGCGACGTTGCCCGCCACCGTCAGATGCGGGAACAGCGCCGCCTCCTGCGGGACGTAACCGATCCCGCGGCGCTCGGGCGGCTGGTGAGTACCCGGGCCGGTCACCACCCGGCCGGCCAGCCGGACCCGGCCCGCCTGCGGCCGTTCGAAGCCGGCCAGGACCCGCAGCAGCGTGGTCTTGCCGCTGCCCGACGCGCCGAGGACGGCGGTCACCGACCGCGGCGGCACGACCAGGTCCACCTCGTGCAGGACCGGGGTGGCGCCGAAGCCCATCGCGATCCCCTCGGCCTCCAGCGCCGGGCCGAGGCCGTCTCCTGCGGCGGTCACGCCGCTACCGCCGCGGATGGGCCGCCGGCGCGGCGGGAGAACCAGGTCGCCACCACGATGCTCGGGATGGCCGCGATGACCACGATGACGGCCGCGTACGGTGCGGCCGCGCCGTAGGCGGTATTGCTCTGGTACGCCCAGAACTGGGTGGCCAGGGTCTGCACGCCGGTAGGGACCAGGACCAGGGTCGCGGTCAGCTCGGTGACGGCGGACAGGAAAACCAGGCAGAACGCGGCGGCGACACCGGGCGCGATGATCGGCAGCGTGACCCGGCAGAACACCGCCAGCGGGCCACAGCCGAGGCTGCGGCCCACCTCGGCCAGCCGGGGCGGGGCCTGGGACGCCGAGGCGCGCACGGACGCCAGCGCCAGCGGGAAGAACAGCAGCGCGTAGGCGATGATCAGCAGCGCGGACGTCTGGTAGATCCGGAACGCGTACCGGGTGGCGAAGAAGACCAGGCTCAGTGCGATGACGACGCCGGGTACGGACTGGATGAGGTACGTGCTGCGTTCCAGCGTGGCCGCGGCCCGGCCGCGGCGCGCAGCGGCCAGCAGCGCGACCGGGACCGCGGCCACGGTGGTCAGGGCCGCGGCGGCGGCCGCGTAACGGACGGTCGCGCCGGTCGCGCTCAGCAGGGTGGTGCTGGCGGGCAGGGTGGTGTGCTGGGAGTGCGTGAGCCAGTAGACCACGGTGCCGGCCGGGACCCCCGCGGCCAGGATGACCAGCGCGCCCAGGGCGATCAGCATGGGCCACTGCCCCCGGCCGGGCTGGTGCCGGGACGGCGGCCGCGCCGCCTGCGGACTGGCCCGGCTGACCCGGCCTCGGCCGGTGGCGGTGGCCTCGGCCACCAGCACCGCGATTCCGAGCACGACCAGCAGCAGCGACAAGGCCGCCGCGGCTGGCGTGTTGACCTGCATCTCGGTGAAGATCTCGGTGGTGAACGTCTGGAATCCGAGGATCTCGAACGCTCCGAACTCGGCCAGCAGCGCCAGCACGACCAGCAGGCTGCCGGCCAGCAGCGCGGGCCTGATCTGGGGCAGCACCACCCGGCGGAAGGTCCCCACCGGGCCCAGGCCGAGGGCCCGGGCGCTCTCCTCCAGGGCCGGGTCCGAGCGCCGCAGGGCCGCGGCCACCGGCAGGTACACCAGCGGATAGAGGTCCAGCGTCATCACCACCGTGGCCGCGGGCAGCCGCACGAAGCCCGGGAACAGCGAATGCCAGGCGTAGCCGATCACGAAGTCCGGCACGGCGACCGGCAGCACCAGCAGGACGGACCAGACGCGCCGGCCGGGCAGCGTGGTCCGCTCCACGCACCACGCCGCGCCGGTGCCGATGACCGCGGTGGCCGCCGTGACCAGGGCGGCCAGCTCCGCCGTGCTGGCCAGCAGGCTGACGGACAGCGGCCGGAACAGCACCGCCCGCACCTGGGACCAGCCGGCGTCGTGCGCCTGCAGCAGCAGGAACACCTCCGGCAGCAGTAGGGCGACCGCCACTGTCCCGGCGGCCAGGAACAGCACGGCCCGCGGCCGGAGCGCAGCAGGCCGGCCTGTTACAGACCGGATCAAAGCAGCCCGGCCTGCTGCAGCAGCGCGACCGCGTGGCTGCCGTCACCGATCTGGCGCAGGCTGAAGTTCTTGGGCATGGCTTGCGCCAGCGGCGGCAGCGCCGGGTTGGTCACACCGTCGCCGATCGGGTACTCCCAGCTGTCGCTGTGGACCAGCACCTCCTGACCACCCTTGCTGACCAGGAACTTCACCAGAGCCTGGGCCGCCTGCTGGTGCTGGCTCGACTTCAGGACGGCCGCCCCGGACACGTCCAGGAGGTAACCGTCGTCGTGGGGCGCGAAGCGGGCCAGCGCTGAGTGGATGCCGGAACTGCCGTTCTCGTCCCGGAGCCGGTACCAGTAGTAGTGGTTGATGACCCCGAGCTGGGTGACGCCCCGGTTGACGTTGGCCACCAGCGTCTCGTTGTCGGGGTCGGTGTGGACGCCCGCGTTGGCCTTCAGCGCCTTCAGCCAGCGAACCGTGGCCGCGTCCCCGATGTCGGCCGCGACCGAGGTGACGATCGGCTGGAAGTCGGTCTCCGACGGCGCGATGTCCAGCTTGCCCTTCCACTTGGGGCTGGCCAGGCCGAGCACGGACGTCGGCAGCGAGGAGGGCTTGAGGTCCCGGGTGTTGTAGACGAGCACGCTCAGCCGGGCCGACACCCCGACCCAGTTGTGGTCGGCCGCGCTGTCCTTGACGGGCACGTCGGCCAGGGCGGTGGCGCTGACCGGGGCCAGCAGGCCCTTCTCGTCCAGCCGGACCAGGGGCGGCGTGTTCTCGGTGTAGAACACGTCGGCGGGTGAGTGGTTTCCTTCCTGCGCGATCTGCTGGGCGAGCACGTCCTCGTCGTCGCTGCGGACCTTCACGGTTACGCCGGTCTGCTTCTCGAACGCCTTGACCAGCGCGTCCGTGGTCTGCTCGTGCTGGCCGTTGTACAGCGTGATCGTCTGGCCGGCGATGGATGAGCCGGACGCGGCCGGCTTGGACACGGCGGTCTGCTGGCTGGTGCTGCCGCACGCGGCCACGACCGCGCCCACGGTCAGCAGAGCCGACGCGGTCCCGATCGCCCGGCCCCGGCGGCCGAACCCGTTGCTGCCCCAGATCGTCATTGAGTTCCCTTCAACAATAGGTAAGCCTTACCTAAGTTAGAGGGATACGGAACGGGTTGCCGAAAAGTTTGGAAAATCCTTAAGGTTACTTAAGGCCAGCGTTCGGTTACCGACTCAGGAGGTCAGTCGACGGTGACCGGCCCGAGGAACGCGAGCAGCTCGGCGTTGAAGCGGTCCGGGAGCTCCAGGTTCGGCAGGTGCCCGACGCCGGCCAGGGTGACGCGGTGCGGCCGCCGCAGGCAGCCGGTGAGCTCGTCGGTGATCGCGGCGGTGGAGTAGAGGTCGTGGTCGCCGGTGCAGACGAAGGCCGGGATGTCCAGCTCGGCCAGCAGCGGACGATAGTCGGGGCGCTCGGCGCGCCCGCGGAGAGCGGCCGCGGCACCCCGCGGGTCGGTGGCCAGCATCATGGCCATGACCTGGCTGGACACGGCCTGGTCCACGCCGGGGCCGAACAGCCGGGCGGCCATGTCCTGTGCCATGGAGCGGACGCCGTCGCGTTCGGCACGGTCCGCGGCGGCCCGGCGATCGGCCTGCTCGGCCTCGGTCACGGGACGGGCGGTGGTGGCCACCAGGCCGAGGGCCCACCAGCGGGCCGGGTCGGCGAGGGCCAGCTCCATGGCGACCAGGCCGCCCATGCTCAGGCCGACGGGGGCGGCGCGGGTTACGCCCAGGCGGTCCAGCAGGCGGGTCACGTCCGCGGCCAGCTGGCTCATCGGGACCGTGCCCGGGGTGACCGGGCTGCTGCCGTACCCGCGCAGGTCGGGCGCGATCACGCGATAGCGGCCGGCCAGCGCGGCCAGCTGGAGGGCCCACATCGACCGGTTGAACGGATGACCGTGGATGAGGACCACGACCGGCCCGGTCCCGGCCTCGTCGTAAGCGAGCTCGACAGCGTCCACGAGCCGATCGTATCCATCGCGGCTGTCCTCTACGGGAAGCAGCCAGGCCTCCCCCCAGGGGAGACTCGCGCGGAAGAACGGGCGTTGACTCTCCGGCGGCGGGAGCGGCGAGGGTGGAATCACCGGCCAGACGAGCCGGCTTCAGACCAGAAGGGACGCAACCATGAGTACCGAGCTGACCGGGATCGTCGCCGAGCACATCGCCGCCGTCAACGCCTTCGACGCCGACGCGATCGTGGCCACCTTCGCCGACGACGCCTACGTCAACGACGTGCACCGCGAGATCGCCGGGACCGGCGCGATCGGGCGCTGGGTGGCCAAGGAGCTTGTGGGCGACAAGGTGACCCTGGACGTGCAGGAAGTCGTGGATCACCACGGCGACATCATCGTGCGGGCTGCCTACGACGGTGAGTACGACAAGACGAACCTGCCCGACCCGCTGATCCTGTCGAACTACTTCAGCGTCCGGGACGGCAAGATCATCAGCCTGGTGGTCATCCACAACACGCCGTCGCCGTACTGAGTCGCCGTATTGGGGGGCCTTACCGAGCCGGCCTACTGGCCGGGCGGCTCATCGCACGATCGAGCCGACCACCACGGTGAGCACGAGCAGCGCGAGCACTGCGGGCAGCAGCCACCGGGGGACACGGGTCACCCTCCGAGGGTATCGCCGTTGAGGGGCCAGCGGCCGACGGTCGAGTAGCGGGGCCGGCCGCCGGGATGACTGTCGATCAGCTGGATGCGATCCACCGGCCACGACGGGCTCGCGTACCCGCTCAGGGCGGTCACCAGGTCGCGGACATCGGCTTGAGTACGGCCGCGAGAGCGGGCCAGGGTGAGGTGCGGGCGGAACGGCCGGCCCGCGTCGGGCGGCGCGGCCCCGGCGCGGGTCACGGCGTCAGCTACCGAGGCGGCCAGCGCCGCCAGGGCCGCGTGGTCGCCGTCCAGACCGCACCACAGCACCCGGGCGTGCGGCGCCGCGGGGAAGGCGCCGGCGCCGGCCAGCGCCAGCGGGAACGGCCGGTGCCCGGCGGCGGTCCGCTCGAGAGCAGGCGCGAGTCCCGCAGCCACCGGGCCCGGCACGTCACCCAGGAACGCCAGCGTGAGGTGCCAGTCCTCCGGGCCGGTCCAGCGCAGGTCACGGTGAGCGGCGGGCTCAGCCTGGTGCGGTGTCACCGCGGTGCCCAGGCCGGTCAGCACCTCGGGTGGCGGCACGACGGCGACGAACAGTCTCATGCGGTCATTGTCAGCAGGCGGTCAAGCGGTCAGGCCGCTTCGCTGTGCGCCTCCGGAACCGGAGCCATCGGACGGCGCAGACCGGGGCGCAGCTGGGTCAGCGGCCGCAGCCCGTCGCGCACGGTGGTCCCGGTGATCCGGCTGAGGACCAGGCCGACGACCACGGCGGCGAGGGCCGAGACCACTCCGCCGGCGATCAAGCTCATGCGGGGGCCGTACTGCTCGGCGATCCAGCCGACCAGGGGCGAGCCGATGGGCGCGCCGCCCAGGAACACCAGCATGTACACGCCCATGACCCGGCCGCGCATCTGCGGCTTGGTACCGAGCTGGATGGCCGAATTCGCCGCCGTGGTGTACAGCACCAGCGCCAGGCCGGTGGGGATCAGCAGGAGCAGGAACGACCAGTAGAAGGGCATCAGCCCGGCCGTGAGCTCCAGGAGGCCGAAGGCCAGGGCGGCCGCGACCTGAAGCCGGACGGATGGCCGGCGGCGCCGGGCCGCGATCAGCGCCCCGACCAGGGCCCCGGCCGCGAAGGCGGTCGAGGCCAGGCCGAACGCGCCTGCCCCGGTGTGAAAGGTTCCCCGGGACATCAGGGCCGTGGTGACCTGGAAGTTCATGCCGAACGTGGCCACGAAGAACAGCATCGTCAGCGGCAGCCAGATCCGCGGCTCGCCCTTGAGGTAGGTCAGTGCCTCCCGCAACTGGCCCTTGTGCCGCACCATCCGCTTGACCGGGTTCAGGTCCGCGGTACGCATCAGCAGCAGGCCGGTGATGACCGCTCCGTAGGAGGCGGCGTTGAGCAGGAACGCGGTGGGGGTGCCGACCAGGCTGATCACGATCCCGGCTACGGCCGGCCCGGCGATGCGGGCCAGGTTGAAGATGGCACTGTTCAGCGCGATCGCGTTGGACATGTCGTCCTGCCCGACCATCTCGGTGACGAACGACTGCCGGGTCGGGTTGTCCACCACCGTCACCATGCCGAGCGCCAGGCACAGCACGTATACGTGCCACAGCCGGACGGTCCCGGTGATGGCCAGCAGGCCGAGGATCAGCGCGAGCCCACCCATCAGGCCCTGGGTCAGGAGCAGGACGCGGCGCTTGGGGAACCGGTCGGCGATCGCGCCGCCCCACAGGCTGAACAGCAGCATCGGCAGGAACTGCAGTCCCGCGGCGATGCCGAGGGCCGAGCCGCTGTTGTGCGAGAGCTGCAGCACCAGCCAGTCCTGCGCGGTCCGCTGCATCCAGGTTCCGCTGTTCGACACGACCTGCCCGGCCGCGAACAAACGGTAATTACGGTTCCGCAGCGAGGTGAACATCATGCCGCGGCGCTTCGGCTCCGCCAGGGCAGGCACGGGCGCAGGCACGGGCGCAGGCGCTGGTGCGGGCTCGGCCGGGGTCAGGACTGGCTGAGCTTCTCCAGAATCGGCGCGGCCGCGCGCAGCGTCGCCCGCTCCTGCGGGGTGAGCTCCTTCAGCCGCTTGGCCAGCCAGGCCTCCCGGCGACGGCGCACCCGCTGCACCGCCGTCCGGCCTTCCTCGGTCACGCTCAGCACAACCTGACGCCGGTCGGTCGAGTGCGGGGCCCGCATGACCAGGCCGCGCTCCTCCAACGCCGCGATCACGCGGGTCATCGAGGGCGGCTGCACCTTCTCGTGCTCGGCCAGCTCGCCCGGAGTCATGCCCGTGTGGCGTTCCAGCGCCGAGAGGGCGGCGAACTGCGTGTCGGACAGCTCGGACTCCGGCGTGCCCTGCGCTGTGCGCTCGACCCTTAGCCGACGCGCCAGCCGGCGTACGGAAATCCGCATTGCGGTGGCCAGGCCCACGTCGGACCTGGTCTGCGAGGTGCTTGCCTGGGTCAGTGTCATCATCATTAGCCTGAGTCATTACTTTTGCTAACGATATGCGGACCGCCGCTATTTCCGCAAATCGAGAGCACCAACTGGCCAGGGAGCAGCGGTGACGTAACGGTCCAAGTACACCACGCGGCCGGGCCACCGCACCGCTGATCATGGTCGGCCAAGTAACCTGACCGGGTGGCTTCCACGCGCCGTACCCCGCCGCCCCCGCTGGAGGGCAACGACCGGCTGATCACCGCCGTCATCACCGCGGGCTGGGCGGTGGCCCTGGTCGTCGTGCTGATCGTGCGCAGCAGCCTGCCCGCGGGCGAGCGCTGGTGGGTCTGGACGTGCGTGACCGGCCTGGTGCTCGGGTTCTTCGGGCTGTGGTACGTACCGCACCTGCAGCGGCGGCGGGCCGAGGGGGCCGCCCAGCGCGCGGCCCGGCCCGGGCAGTACGAGCAGAACGGAACCGGAGCCTGAGGACCGCGTTTCCTCAGGACTCGCCGGAGAAGGACTCGAAGACGGTCTCGTCCAGCGAGACCCCAGGCAGATCGACGAAGTCGTAGCCGAACTCGTCGACCACCGGCGAAATGGTCTGCCCCTGCGTCTCGGCGAGGGTGGACTCAGAATGGGCGCCGCAGCCGTGGTCACCGGACACGATCCGGCCGTCGTCGGGGGCGTAGGCGTTGGCGCAGCCGCCGAACACCTGGCCGAGCACGCCGCTCAGCGGCACAAAGAACCCGCAGCTCGCACACGTGGCGGGGGCAGCCCGGGCCAGCGGTGCGTGCGGGCCGTGCTCGCCGTCGTACCAGCGCTCGGCGGTGTCGTCCCGGCCGACCGGGGACAGTACCCGTACCCGGCCCGGGAAGACCGGAGTCGGGGCCTGGCGGGCATCGGCGGGGTCCGGCGCCTCGGCCGGGCCGTCGGCGTACCAGTCGACCACGGCGTCGTCCCCGGCCAGCATGACCATCGGGACCAGCCGCTCATCGTCTTCGCCCGCCGGGAGCAGGTCCCCCACGCCCAGGTCGCCGGGCTGCAGCCGGTCAAGCCAGGGCACCCAGGCGGGCGGCATCAGGGCATCGGGCCCGGGCAGCAGGGCGCTGTCGTCGACCGTCACCGCCTTGGCCCGGGAGGCCCGGGTCACGGTCACCGCCCAGTGCCAGCCCGGGTAGGCCGGGTCCAGGCACTCGAAGAAATGGCTGACGACCCGGTCGCCGGCGGCTTCCAGGCCGAGGTGCTGGCCAACCTGGTCGGCGCCGACAACGTCGGTCAGCGCGGCACGCGCCAGGTCGACGGCTTCCGCGCAGGCCTGGTCGGGCTCTTTGCTGCGGACTCGGACTGGGCTCACAAATAGCTATTCTCGCGCATCAACCCGGGTACCTGAGCCAGCTATCAGCGAAATTTCAGCCGCGAGTGGTCGTCGCAGCCGTCATCGCGCTCAATAATTCAACTATGGGACTGTCGGAGGCGGGGCGGGCGACCACCCGGGTGGCCCGTTCAGTCACCGGGGGGGTCGGGCGTTTCGTGCACCGGCTCAGCGGCGCTTCCGGGGCCGGCCGTACCGGCCTGTCCGCCCTGATCGAGCTGACCGCCGCAGGAAGCGCCGCGGATGCGTTCGTGGCGGTGGCGCTGGCCGGGACGGTTTTCTTCAACACCTCCCTGCACCAGGCCCGCAGCCAGGTGGTGCTCTACCTGGTGCTGACCATGGCGCCGTTCGCCCTGCTGGCGCCGTTCATCGGGCCCATGCTGGACCGGGTCCGGCAAGGCCGCCGCTACATCCTGATGGGGACGCTGCTGGCCCGCGCGCTGCTGTGCTGGGCCATGTCCGGGGCAGTCCAGGGCGACCCGGTCACCCTGTTCCCGGCCGCGTTCGGCGTGCTGGTGCTGCAGAAGGCCTACGCGATCACCCGCAGCTCGGTGACCCCGCGCCTGCTGCCCGCCGAGATCACCCTGGTCACGGCCAACGCCCGGAATGGGCTCGGAGCCGTGCTGGCCTCCACGATCGCCGCGCCGATCGCCTTCGGCATCCAGCACTACATCGGGGCGGCCTGGGTGCTGCGTATCGGCACCCTGGTGTATCTGGGGGCGACCGTGCTCGGGACGCGCGTCCCTGATCACGTGGACGACACCGAGACCGCGGCCAGCCCGGCGGCAGACCACCCCGCACCCGGTCCCGGTGTCCCAGGCGAGCGGCAGACCGTGCCGGAGACGCCGTACCTGTCGGCGGGCACCATGCCGACCGCAGCCGAGACACCGCCCACGGCGGGACAGTCACCGCCCCTGGCGCCGCCCACGGCACCCCACTGGCCCGCTGCGGACCGGCCGAAGCGCCGCCGGGGACTGCGGTCGCTGGGCCCGGTGGTGGCCCAGGCCATGTGGGCCAACGCCGCGGTCCGCGTGTTCGCCGGGTTCATGGTGTTCTTCCTGGCGTTCCTGCTGCGCAGCTCGCACTTCCACGGCTTCTCGCAGAACCTGGCCCTGGGCGCCCTGGTGCTGGCCGCGGCCGCAGGCGGCCTGATCGGCACGGCGGCCGGGGCGCTGCTCCGGTCCCGGGTCCCGCAGTCGATGGCGTTCGCCGTGCTGGTGGTGTCGATCGCGGTGTGCGTGGTCTGCGCGGCCATGTTCGGCCTCGGCACCGCGCTCATCGTCGCGTTCGTGGCGTCGGTGGGCACCGTGCTGGCCAAGCTGGCGCTGGACTCCACCGTGCAGCGGGAGATCCCGGAGGACGTCCGCACCTCGGCCTTCGCCGTGTCCGAGACCGTCCACCAGGTGTCCTGGGTGGCCGGCGGCCTGGCCGGAGTGCTGATCTCGATGACCAACAGCGGGCCGATCGGCCTGTGGATCGCCGCGGCAGGCCTCTCGGCCGCGGCCGTCCTGCTCATCTTGTCGTCCCGCCGGCGCCGCCTGCAGCCCGCCCGCTCCCAAGCCGTCCCGCAGGCGCAGGCCAGCTGACCGCCAGCCCCAGCCGGGGGTCAGCCGAGCGGGAGGCTCGACGGTGAGACTGGGCTAGCCGGCTTCGACGTCGTCGGCGACGGCGCGGAGGACGGCGCCGATCTTCTTCGCGTCCCGGCTGTCCGGGTGCTTGCCGCGGCGGTAGGTGTTCGAGACCCCGTCGAGCAGCTTGATCAGATCCTCGACGATCAGGACCATCTCGTCCGGCGTCTTGCGCGCCACCTTCGGCACCACGGTGGGCGGGGGCTCGAGCAGCCGGACCTGAAGGGCCTGGGCGCCCTTACGGCCCTCGGCAATCCCGAACTCCACCCGCTGACCGGGACGCAGCGATTCGGTCCCGCTGGGCAGCGCGGAAGAATGCACGAAGACCTCGCCGCCATCATCGCGGGCGAGGAAGCCGAACCCCTTCTCGGAGTCGTACCACTTGACCTTGCCGGTGGGCACGCCAGACCTCACGGGTATAGAAAGCCGACAAACAGAAAAATCGTGACCGAGCCGATGCTACGGGTACTTCTAGGCTAGCCGCCAGGCAGACCGGACCGCGTCGGGCCAGAAGCAAGGGCCCGGGGGAAACCCCCGGGCCCTTACCAGTTCGCAGAAGGGCTGGACTAGAAGTCCATCTCTCCGCCGCCGGGGGCAGCGGGAGGTCCTGCCTTCTCCGGCTTCTCAGCGATAACGGCCTCGGTGGTAAGGAACAGGCCGGCGATCGACGATGCGTTCTGCAGCGCCGAACGGGTGACCTTGGTGGGGTCATTGATCCCGGTCTTCAGCATGTCCACGTACTCACCGGTGGCGGCGTTCAGACCCTGGCCCGAAGGCAGGCTCTTGACCTTCTCCACCACAACGCCGCCCTCAAGGCCGGCGTTGATCGCGATCTGCTTGAGCGGCTCCTCCAGGGCACGGCGAACGATCGCCGCACCGGTGGCCTCGTCGCCCACCAGCTCCAGCTTGGCGAACGCGCTGTTGCCGGCCTGGATCAGCGCGACACCACCGCCGGGCACGATGCCCTCCTCGACGGCCGCCTTGGCGTTACGCACGGCGTCCTCGATGCGGTGCTTGCGCTCCTTGAGCTCGACCTCGGTCGCCGCGCCGGCCTTGATGACGGCCACGCCGCCAGCCAGCTTGGCCAGCCGCTCCTGCAGCTTCTCGCGGTCGTAGTCCGAGTCGGTGTTCTCGATCTCGGTACGGATCTGGTTGACCCGGCCAGAAATCTGGTCCGCGTCACCGGCACCGTCGACGATCGTCGTCTCGTCCTTGGTGACGACCACCTTGCGCGAGCGGCCCAGCACGTCCAGGTCCGCGTTCTCCAGCTTCAGGCCCAGCTCCTCGCTGATGACCTGAGCGCCGGTCAGGATGGCGATGTCACCCAGCATGGCCTTGCGGCGGTCACCGAAACCGGGGGCCTTCACCGCGACAGACTTGAACAGGCCGCGCATCTTGTTCACGATGAGCGTGGCGAGGGCTTCGCCCTCCACGTCCTCCGCGATGATGACCAGCGGCTTGCCCGACTGCACCACCTTGTCCAGCAGCGGCAGCATGTCCTTGTTGGCCGAGACCTTGGAGTTGACCACGAGGATGTACGGGTCGTCCAGGACGGCCTCGAGGCGCTCCGGGTCGGTGACGAAGTAAGGCGCGATGTAGCCCTTGTCGAAGCGCATGCCCTCGGTGAGCTCAAGCTCGAGCCCGAAGGTGTTGCTCTCCTCGACGGTGATGACGCCTTCCTTGCCCACCTTGTCCATGGCCTCGGCGATCATCTCGCCGATAGCCGGGTCGCCCGCGGAGATGGAGGCAGTAGAAGCGATCTGCTCCTTGGTCTCCACGTCCTTGGCCGCCTTGGACAGTTCTTCGCTCACCCGCTCGACAGCCGCGTCGATGCCGCGCTTGAGCGACATCGGGTTGGCGCCGGCGGCGACGTTACGCAGGCCCTCGCGCACGAGTGCCTGAGCGAGCACGGTGGCGGTGGTGGTGCCGTCACCCGCAACGTCGTCAGTCTTCTTCGCAACTTCCTTGACGAGCTCCGCGCCGATCTTTTCCCACGGGTCCTCGAGCTCGATCTCCTTAGCGATGGACACGCCATCGTTGGTGATCGTGGGGGCTCCCCACTTCTTCTCGAGTACCACGTTCCGGCCCTTGGGGCCGAGGGTTACCTTCACGGCGTCGGCGAGCTGGTTCATGCCGCGCTCGAGGCCGCGCCGGGCTTCCTCGTCGAACGCGATCATCTTCGCTGCCATAGGCTCCAGTCCTCCGTGGCTTGCTAGCGGAACGAGCCAACGCCCGCGACGGCCGACCTGGCCGCGAACAGTCACTTCCTGTCGCGAACACAGGCCTCATCGCCCGATCCCGCCTATTTAGCTGTCACTCTCATAGCTAGAGTGCCAACGCCATTTTTAGCACTCTCACCCCGAGAGTGCAAACGAGCCGGCCTCTGGAGCGACCCGGCGGATCGACCGACAAAACCGGCCCGGTCTCCCCCCGCGGGGAGACCGGGCCGGCTGACGGCAGAGCTTCAGATCAAACGGACGGCCTCAGCCTGGTCCCCTCGATCACTCTGGGTGATTTCGAACTCAACCCGCTGGCCTTCTTCAAGCGAGCGGTACCCGTCGGCCTGGATGGCCGAGAAGTGGACAAACACGTCTTTACCTTGGTCAACGGCGATGAAGCCATAGCCTTTCTCCGCGTTGAACCACTTGACGGTGCCCTGAGCCATTCCACACAACTCCCTAACTGCGCTCGGGCTTCGAGGCCCCGCCCTTGCTACGCGGAACCCGTTCGATCGCCTTGCCCGGCCCACGCCAGTAGGCGGGTCCGACCAATGGTGACCAGAAATGACCTTACCGTGTACACGAACCGGACGGGGCTGATCTTCGGTGATAAGCCGGGACAGCGCGAGCAACGGCTGACCGCCACCTGGGCGGCCCGAAGTTCAGCCCGTTCAGCCGCCGGCCACGGCCGGAATGACCGAAACCTGGGACCCGGAGGGGACCAGGGTGTCCAGACCCTGGGCGAACCGTACGTCCTCCTCCCCCACGTACACGTTGACGAACCGGCGGAGCTTCCCGCCGTCGTCCACGATCCGGCCCGCGATACCCGGGTAGCTGGTGTCCAGCCCGGCGATGACCTCGCGCAGCGTGCCGTGATCCGCGCTGACTTCGGCCACGCCGCCGGTGTAGGTCCGCAGGATGGTGGGGATCCGCACCGACACGCTCATTCCACGCCCGCCTCTCGGAACGACTCCAGGGTCGGCCGCACCACGGGCAGTTCGGGTAGGGAACTCGCCACCGCGTCCAGCGTCTTCAGGCCGTCTCCGGAGTTGATGATCACTGTTTCCGCGGCCGGGTCGAGCTGGCCGGAGGCGAGCAGCTTGCGCAGCACGCCGACCGTCACGCCGCCGGCCGTCTCCGCGAAGATGCCCTCGGTCGCGGCGAGCAGCTTGATCGAGTCGACGATCTCCTCGTCGCTCACGTCGGCCACCACCCCCCCGGTCCGGCGCACCGTGTCCAGCACGTACGGGCCGTCGGCCGGGTTGCCGATGGCCAGCGACTTGGCGATGGTGGCGGGCCGGACCGGCCGCACCACGTCGTGGCCGGCCGCGAACGCGGCCGACACCGGCGAGCAGCCGGTGGCCTGGGCCCCGAACACCTTCCAGCCGGTGTCCTCGACCAGCCCCAGCCCGGTCAGCTCACGGAACCCCTTGTCGATCTTGGTGAGCTGGGCTCCGGAGGCGATGGGCACCACGACCTGCTCGGGCAGCCGCCAGCCGAGCTGCTCGGCGATCTCGAAGCCGAGGGTCTTGGAGCCCTCGGCGTAGTAGGGCCGGACGTTGACGTTGACGAACGCCCAGTCCTCGTGCTCGCCCGCCAGCTCGGACGCCAGCCGGTTCACGTCGTCGTAGTTGCCGTCGACGAGCACGAACGTGCCGCCGTAGACCGCGGTGGTGAGGATCTTCTGCTGCTCGAGGTCGGACGGGACCAGCACCACGGAGCGGATGCCGGCCCGGGCCGCGGCCGCGGCCACCGCGTTGGCCAGGTTGCCGGTCGACGGGCAGGCCAGGACCTTGAACCCCATCTCCAGCGAGGCGGCCAGCGCGACCGCCACCACCCGGTCCTTGAACGAGTGGGTCGGGTTGTCCCGGTCGTCCTTGATCCACAGCCGGCGCATACCGAGCGCGTGGGCCAGGTTGTCGGCCCGGATCAGCCGGGTGTAGCCCGGATCGAGCGTCTGCCTGCTGGCGATGTCCGGCGGCACCGGCAGCAGCTTGGCGTAACGCCACATGTTCTGCGGGCCGGCCTCGATGTCGGCCCGGGTCAGCGCGGGGAAGTCGTAAGCGACCTCGAGCGGCCCGAAGCAGTCCTCGCAGGCGTAGAACGGGCCGAGTTCGCGGGTGCGGCCGCACTCCCGGCAGGACAGGTGGGTGGCGTAACCGAACCGGGACACCGGCGAGCCGGTGCTGGAAACGCCGGCATTGGAAACAGTGGTGTGATCAGTGGCAGATGTGCTCACGTGGCGAGGCCCCTTCCCTCATCTTTCCCGGGTCACCTTGACCTCAGGCCGGAGTTGGCACCTCTCACGACATGGCCTCGCGTCATTCACGCGGGCATACGTCATCGTGACGGTTGCCGGGGCTTCACCGGGCCGGTCCCTCCACCCCTCTTGATGAGCAATATTCAGTTGTGATCGCGGGGCGCCGATGCGCTCCCGCAACCGGGCCGTTTCCTGACGGATACATGCCTCGTCTGAACTTTAACCGATCACGTTGCATGCTGCACCAGCCGGGCGGGCGGGTCGTTCCGGTCGGAGGTTGGCCATCGGGCCGTAAACTTCCTCCGCTAGCCTGCCGGGATATGGGTGACAACTCCAGCCTGAGCCAGCGGGCCGGCTCCGGGGAGGCCTCCCCCACACCCGTCCCGGCGGCCCGGGGGCGGCTGCTCGTCGCCTCCAACCGCGGGCCGTTGTCGTTCGCCATGGCCCACGACGGCAGCCTGTCCGCGCGCCGGGGTGGCGGCGGGCTGGTCTCCGGTCTGATGCCCGGCCTGTCGGCCCTGGCCGCCCAGGCCGAGGTGCTGTGGATCTGCGCCGCGCTCAGTGACGCCGACCGGGCGGCTGCGCGCCAGGACCCGGACGGGCGCCGGTTCGGCATCGACGGTGCCAGCCCGGGGGCCAGCCCGTCCGGCGGCCGGACCGCGGTGCGCACGCTCGACATCCCCTCCGGCATCTTCGAGGGCGCCTACAACGCGGTAGCCAACGCCACCCTCTGGTTCGTCCAGCACATGATGTTCGACACTCCGGTCCAGCCCTGGTTCGGGCCGTCCTTCCGCCAGGACTGGCGGTCGTACGAGACCTACAACGACGCCTTCGCCCAGGCCCTGGAGCAGGGCGTGACCACGGCCCCGGACCAGGCCCGGGTGCTGGTCCAGGACTACCACCTGGCCCTGGTGCCCCGGATGCTGCGGGACCGGGTGCCCGGGGTCAGGATCGCGCACTTCTCCCACACCCCGTGGGCCCCGGTCGACTACTACCGGATCCTGCCCGACGAGAACGGCCGCGCCGTCCTGGACGGCATCCTGGGCGCCGACCACGCCGGGTTCCTCAGCCAGCGGTGGGCCAGCGCGTTCCTCGACTGCTGCGAGGCGCTGCTCGGGGCCCAGGTGGACCGGGGCACACAGCGGGTCATCCACCGCGGGCACGTCACCAGCGTGGGCGTGCACCCGCTGGGCGTGGACGCCCCGGCCCTGCGCGAGCGGGCCCACGCCGCTGACGTGCAGGCGAACGCGGACGCGCTGGCGGAGCTGGCCGGTAACCGCAAGATCATCGTGCGGATCGACCGGACCGAGCTGTCCAAGAACATCCTGCGCGGCCTGGCCGCCTACCGGGAACTGCTGGCCACCCGGCCCGAGTGGCGCGGCAAGGTCGTGCACATCGCGTTCGCGTACCCGTCCCGGAGCAGCGTGCCGGGCTACCGCGAGTACACCGAGCAGGTCGAGCGGCTGGCGGCGGAGATCAACGCCGAGTTCGCCACCCCGGACTGGCTGCCGCTGGTGCTGGAGGTCAAGGACGACTACCCGCGTTCCCTGGCCGCCTGCCGGGTGGCCGACGTCCTGGTGGTGAACCCGATCCGCGATGGCATGAACCTGGTGGCCGAGGAAGGCCCGGTGCTGTCGGACCGGCACTGTGCCCTGGTGCTGTCCCGGGAGGCCGGGGCCGCCTCGCTGCTCGGCTCGGATGCCCTGCTGGTCAACCCGTACGACATCAGCGCCACGGCCAGCGCCCTGCACCAGGCCCTGAGCATGCCCGACGACGACCGCCGCCGCCGCTGCGTGGCGCTGGCCAAGGCCGCCGCCAGTCACGCCCCCAGCACCTGGCTGAGCGCCCAGCTAGACGCCCTCGGATAGGGCGTCGGCGAGGGTCCCCAGGAACTCGGCGACGCCGTCGGGGCCGTCGACTCTCAGATCACCTTCGTCGGGGGACAGCTCTGATTCAGGCGCGGCGCTGACGATGGTGGCGCCGGGGGTGCCGCCGGCCCGGAGGACGCGGACGGCGGCGAACGCGGCCAGGTCGCCCAGGTCGTCGCCGAAGAACAGGACCGAACGGGCGCCCCGCTCCCGGGCCAGTTCGGTCAGCGCGACCCCCTTGTCCATGCCCGGAGGCCTGAGCTCGATGACCCGGCGGCCCGGCTCCAGGGCCAGGCCGGTCCGGGCCGCGAGCTCCTCCAGCGGGCCGCGCAGCCCGGCCAGGGCGGCGTCCGGGTCGGCCGACCGCCGGGTGTGCACGGCCAGCGCGTGACCCTTGTCCTCGACCCAGACCCCCTCCGGCGCGTGGGCCGCGGCCAGCACCGCGGGTAGTTCCGCGTGCGCCTCGTGGACCCCGGCCGGGGCGGGCGGGGACGTGATCTGGCCGTCCTGCCAGCGCTCCCAGCCGTAGTGACCGAGCACGATGATGCCCGGCACGTCGGCCAGCGCGCCCAGCTGGACGGCCTGAGCGACCGGGCGTCCGGTGATGATCGCGAGCGTGCCGATCGGCGCGGCCAGCCGGCCCAGCGCGGCGATGGCCCCGGGGTGGGCGTGCGCCGCCCCCGGGTCGGCCACGATCGGCGACAAGGTGCCGTCGAAGTCCGAGGCGATCAGGGCGTCGCCCGGCGCGGCCAGCAGCGCCGCCAGGGCGGCTCGCCCCTCCGGGGTCGCCGCCTTGGGCAGCAGGGCCCGTTGCAGGTCATGCTGTTCCAGGTCATCGTTCATGGGCACCGGTGCCTTCCCGCCTCATCCCGTCCTCATCGGGCTCACTCCGGCCGCGGCGAGCGCATGCGCTGCCGGCGCGAACGCTGCCGGCGCAGCCGCTTGATGAGCACCGGGTCGAACCGCAGTGCCTCGGGCGTGTCGATCAGCTCGTTGAGAATCTGGTAGTACCGGGTGGGCGCCAGGTTGAGCGCGTCGTGGATAGCCTGCTCTTTCGCGCCGGGATGGCGCCAGGACCGCGCTTCGAAGGCCAGGATCGATGCGTCCTGTTCGGACAGCTCCGCCATTTCGCCCTCCTCCCGGACACGCTCATCGTAGGCGCGGCCCGGCACGCGGAAAAATCCCGCCCGACGTTGCTTCCTGTCCGGTTCTGTACCGGCGGGCCCGCGCGACGTACGCTCACCGTTCGTGGTCCCATTTCGCTGTCTGACCTTCCTGACCGACTACGGGCTGGAGGACGGGTTCACCGCCGCCTGCCACGGAGTCGCCGCCCAGATCGCCCCGCAGATCCCCGTGGTCGACATCACGCACCTGATCCCCGGCGGCGACGTACGGCGCGGCGCGGCCGTGCTGGCTCAGACGATTCCCTACTTCCCGCCGGCCGTGCACGTGGCCGTGGTCGATCCGGGGGTCGGGACCGACCGGCGGGGCATCGCGGTGGCCGCGGGCGACGCCATCCTGGTCGGCCCGGACAACGGCCTGCTGTCCTGGGCGGTGTCGGTCGCGGGCGGCCCGCGGACCGCGATCAGCCTGACCAACAAGGAAATGTGGCTCGACGCCGAAGCGTCGCCGACGTTCCACGGGCGGGACATCTTCATGCCGGTCGCGGCGCGGCTGGCGGCGGGCGCGGACCTGGCCACGGCCGGTACCGAGATCGAGATCAGCGACCTGGTGACCCTGCCCCCGCCGGCCAGCCGGGTGCTGGACGGCAAGGCCGAGGGCGAGGTGCTCACGGTCGACACGTTCGGCAACGTGCAGCTGTCCATCTCCGCAGCCGACGCGGGCAGCATCGGCATCCGGTACGGGCGCAACGTGGTCATCCGGTGCGGGCGGCGCGTGCTGACCGTGCCGTACCGGGAGACGTTCGGCTCGGTCGCGCCGGGCGAACTCGTCGCCTTCGCCGACGGGTCGGGCATGGTGTCGCTGGCGGTCAATTCCGGTGACGCGGCTCAGCGGCTCGGCCTGCCGCCCGGCGCGCACGTGTCGGTGAGCCCCGCCTCCTGATTACGCGGACATAGCGTATCCAGCCGGACGCTTAAAGTTAATTAAAATCGATCTTCATGCTCCGGTTGGGGGGAACGATTCACGGGGCGGCGGGCCGCATGGCACGATGGTGCTGCGGCGAGGAGACCGTACGGACGGGGCGGGATCACGGGTGCCGGCAGCATCGGCTAATCCGCAATCCCGGGCACGGGCCATGCGTCGCAGGTCCCCGTTCAGAGGAGACGTGACCCCGTGTCACCCCGATTGCCCCTGCTAGCACTGTCCCTGCTGGTGACGGCGGCCAGCACGGCTCTGCTGGCGGCTCCAGCCACCGCCAGCCTGCTGACGCATGCCGGGCCGTCCGCTCGCTCCGGATCCGTGGCCAAGGCGGACAAGATCCGGGACTCCGAGTGGTGGCTGTCGAGCATGCACGTCACCTCGGCCTGGTCGTCCTCCCGCGGCAGCGGGGTCACCGTCGCGCTGCTCAGCACCGGCGTGCTCACGTCCCACCCCGACCTGACCGATTCGGTCACCACCGGCCCCGATTACACCGGTTCCGGTGAGACGTCCGCCGGCAACACCTGGGGCATCGAAGGCACCTCGGCCGCGAGCATCATCGCCGGTCACGGGGACAACACCGGCGACGCCGCGGGCATCATCGGGATCGCCCCAGCGGCGCGGATCCTGTCCGTCCGGGTGGCCTTCGACGCGGCCGACGCGCTGAACGAGAGTGCCACGGCCGTCGGGCGGCTCCCGGACGCGATCGCCCAGGGCATCCGGTACGCCGTCGCTCACGGCGCCAAGGTCATCGACCTGCCGCTCGATCCGTCCACGCTGGCCTCGGACGGCGCCGCCACCGGCGGCCTGTCCGCCGCGGCCGGGGGCAGCGCGGCGGAACGGTCCGCGGTCAGCTACGCGGTGAGCAAGGGCGTCGTTCTCGTCGCCCCGGCCGGCGACAACGGCGATGACGGCAACACGTCCACCTTCCCCGCGTCCTACCCGGACGTCATCGCGGCCGGGGCGGTCGATCATCACGGCGCCCTGGCCATCTTCTCCACCCGCGAGCCCTACGTGGCCCTGACCGCGCCCGGGTCGGGCGTGACCGCCGCCAGCCGGCCGTCCGGGTACCGGACCATGAGCACGACCGACGCGGCCAGCGCCATGGTGACCGGGATCACGGCCCTGATCCGGTCCCGTTATCCCGGGCTGACCAGCAGTCAGGTGCGCCAGGCGCTGATCACCGGCAGCGCGCGGTCCGCCTCGGCCGCGGGTACCCAGACCGGCGCCGGAGCGGGCACCGTGGACGCGTTGAAGGCCATGCAGGCCGCGGCGGCGATCGCCAGCCCCCCGCCGCCGTCCGCCCGGCCCAGCACACCGGCCACCCCGAAGCCTGCCGTGGTCGCGCCGCTGACCGCGCGGCCCAAGCCGAGCACCGTGGGCATGGCCAAGTCCGCACTGCGGTACGCGGCCTGCGCCGCCGGAGGCCTGATCGTCCTGCTGCTGGGCATCCTGCTCGGGTTCCGGCTGTGGCGCCGCCGGTCCGGCCAGGAGCCCCAGTCCGCCGCTGAGCCCCGGACGCTGCTGGACGCTCCCTCCGGGCCACCGTCCGGGCCCCAGCCGATCCAGGCCAGCAGCGCCCGGCACGCGCGGGCCGGGGAAGAGTTCGCCTTCGCCCCGGCCGCCCCGGCCGCGCCGGCCCCGGCGGCCCGGCCCGTGACGGCCGCCGTCCCGGCCATGCAGATCCCGCCCCCGCCTGTCGGTGCGGCCACTGGCCCCCGGGGCGTCCGTCGCGGCCCGGACACGATGTCGCCGCGCTTCGCGCCCCCCGGCGCCATGCCGATGGAGTCAGACCTGCTGGACGATGCGCTGGGACGCACCGTCGATCCCACGCCGGCGGCCGACAGCCCCGGCGACCCGGCCGCGGGCCATGGCCGGCCGAGGAAAGGCCGGGCCGGGCGTTCCGCGGCGGCGCGCACCGCGGCCCAGGATCAGGCGGCCACGCCCGGCGGCCCACCGTGGGAGCCGGCTCCCGCGCCCGCCCCCGGGGACGAGTTGCTGCCGGGACCATGGAACCGGGCGCCCGACCCGTTCAGCCTGGCCGCACGGCCCGCGTCCGCCCCGCCCGCGCCCTGGGACACATCGGGCCGGGGTTCGTTCCTGCCGCCGGACCAGCCGGAGCTACCCCGGCGGGGTCCCGGGCTGGCTGGCACCGACCCGCTCGCCGCCGATCCATTCGGAGCCGATCCGCTCGGGGCCGGCCCATCACCGGGCCCATCGCCCGGCCCGGTGGGCCTGCCGCGGCCGCGGCTGAGCCTGCCGGCTGGCCTGCCACCGGGCCGGCCGCGGGCGGGCGCCCGCCCATGGCCTGGCGGCCGATCCCGCCCGGCCCGCAACCGCTACCTGCTGTCCCGGCCCCACCTGCAGGCCTTTCCGGGCCGCCCATGAGTACCCCGACACCTCCGGCGGGTTTCCCCGCAGTACCGGCGTCGCTGGGTGGCCTGGAGGGCCCGGATCCGGCGGACGACCCCGGCGGGCCGCGCCCGATCTCGCCCCGGGACCGGCTGCCCCTGGAGGAACCGGCCGAGCTCCGGCCGGCCGCGCCGCTCGCGCCACCACCACCTCCCGCTGGACCGCCGCCACCCTGGCGGATCCCGGGAAGCAGTGGCCGCTTCCCCGGAGCTGGCCAGGAGAGCCCGGCGCCGGGCGCATCAGAGCCCGCAGATCCGGGCTCGTCGCAGGACGGCTACCCGGGCCGCACCGGACGGCTCAGCCGGGCCGGTGAGTTCCTGCCGCCGTACGCCGGGCGGCCTGCCCCGGACGGCGAGCCCGAGCCCGGTCCTGCTCCGGACGGGCCAGCGCCCGCCGGGGAGCCGGCTGGCGGCTGGACCGAGGAATCGCCGTCCGGCCCGCTGTACATCTGGAATCCGGCCGCGCTGACCGAGCCGTTCCCGTCCTCGTCGACGCCACCAGCGGCACCGGCCACGGCGCCGGAAACCGATGACGACGCGGGCCCGCACCACCACCGGGCCTAGACAGGCTCAGGAACGCCGGCCGGCCGCCTCCGCGGCCAGCTGCTCCTTACGGACCGAGGCGTACATGGGCACGTACTCCTGGCCGGACAGCTCGTGGATGGCCCGCACCACCTCATCGGCGATCGCCCGCCGGACCTTGCCCGGCGCTTCGGGCTTGCCTCCGGCCTGACCGCCGGCCGCTTCGGCCCCGAACGTCATCGGCTTGCCGATCTTGATCCGCACCTTACCCAGGCGCGGCACCGAGTGGCCGGGCGGCAACACCCGGTCCGTGCCGAACATGGCGACCGGGATCACCGGCAGGCCGGAGTTCAGCGCCAGCCAGCCCACCCCGGGCCGGGCCCGGTACAGCCGGCCATCCGGGGAACGGGTGCCCTCGGGATAGATGCCGAACAGCTCACCCTGGCGCAGCAGGTCCAGCGCGCCGTCCAGCATCTGCTGAGCGGCCCGGGCCCCGTCCCGGTCCACCGGGATCTGGCCGGTCGACCGCAGGTAGCCGCCCCACAGCCGCATGACAGGGTGCCGGCTGGTGAAGTACTCGGCTTTGGCCGTGAACGTCACCGGCCGCTTGAGCATGAACGGGAGGAAGACCGAGTCCAGGATGGACAGGTGGTTCGACGCGAGGATGGCCCCGCCGGTCGTCGGCACGTACTCGGCCCCGGTCACCTCCGGCCGCCACAGCCCCCGCAGGAACGGGCCGGCGACGAGCCGAGAAAGCTGGTACTGCACCCTTGTCCTCCCGACAATCCGGTCCCGGCTATCCGATCCGGCCCGCGATGGATGAGCCGGTGACGGCCGGCCCAGGACCGGCTGCCGTGTCGTCGGAGAGCGGGACACCCGCCAGCAGCGCGATGCCGAGGGGCAGAGCCAGCGGCAGGGCTGTAGCAGGGACGATAATGCCCGAATCATCCGCGAACCAGCCAAGGACCGCAACCAGCCACATCATGGACAAGGTGATGGCCATCAGCGGCTCGGCCGCGTAGGCGAGGGGCACCGCGCGCACCCGGAACCAGCCGGGCTTCAGCAGCAGCAGGCCGATGAGCAGGACCACGACCGGGACCACAGGGCTGTAGGTGTTGACCGAGAGCGACCCGAGCATGGAGGTCAGCTTGCGGGTCAGCAGGCCACCGGCCCGGCCGTGCAGCAGGTTCCCGGCGAACACTCCGATGTCGGAGTGCCCGGTGGCGGGGACCAGGTAGTTGATCAGCGCGAACACCGCGAACAAGGCGAGCCCGCTGCCCAGGATCGCGATCACCCGGCGGACGGTGATCCGTACCCGGGCCAGGGCCATGAGCAGCAGGATGAAGCCGGGCACCATGGCGATGGTGCCGCCGACCTTGCCGCCGAACTGCGGCCAGCCGCAGGCCACCACCGCGAACACCGCGACGGCCCCGGCGGCCAGCACCGCCCGGCCGCGGCCGCTTCCTTCGGCCCGGCTCGACCTGCTCCCCCCCACCCGACCCGGGGGACGGGCACCATCCCGGCGCAGCACGGCGTGCCCGGTCCAGGCGGCGGCGAGGATGCCGCACACCGCGTACAGCCCCACCGCTTCGCCGCCGATGCCGTAGAACCGGCCCGCTTCCAGGACCGACAGCCCGAACGGCGTCCCCATCTGCAGCCGCGATCCGGTGATCACGTCGAGGCCGATCACGGCGACCGTCACCGCCGCCACCGCGCCCGGCGGCCCGAACGGATCCCGGCGCCACGGCCCGCCCAGTGCGATGACGCCGATCACGGCCGTCCAGGCCGCGGTCAGTCCGTACAGCCAGATGGCCGGGTGTGACAGCTCCCACCACGGCACCAGGTTGGCCAGGAACGAGCGCCGGCACCGCGGCCAGCACGGTCCCGGCGATCCGCCACCGGGCGGCCCGGTCGCGGCGGCGCGCGGGCTGCGCCCCCCACCACAGCAGGCCGATGCCGATACAGGCGGCCGCGTCCAGCAGGGCGTACGTCCAGAAGAAGATCGTGTGCGTGCTCGTCCACACCTGGGCCGCCGTGTCCTGGCCGATCAGGCTGCGCACAGCGGGGGCGGCGGCGCCCCGGCCCGCGCGGGTGATCTGCGAACCCACCACGTCCGAGGGGACCTGCTGGCCGCGCCAGCCCAGCACGGTGGGCGTCAGGTCGGTGAGCACGACCATCCCGGGCTGCCGGGTCGATTCGGCGTCCAGCAGGCCGGTCCGGTAGCCGGGGCCGCTGACCGCCACGACCTGCAGGTGCGGCGGGTTGGTGGCAGCCCCGGGCGCGGTGACCATCAGCGTCGTCCCGGCCGGGAGCGCTCCGGTGATGGCGGCCAGTTCGGTGTCGGCGTGCCGGACGGCGGCGGTCCGGGCCGTGCCGTCCGCGCCCGGCAGCGACCCCAGATCGACGACGGTCAGCGGGCAGCGGGCCAGCAGCTGCCGCTGGGCGCCCGCCGAGGCGGGCAGCGCCGGCCGGTAACCGCTCACCTGCCCGCTGGAGCTGGCCAGCGCGAGCGCGGCCCCGGGCCCGACCGCGACCGAACAGCTCCCGCGGCCCGCGGCGGAGGCCAGCAGGCCCCACTGCGGGCTGTTGTGGAACTGCTGGTTGAAGCGGGTCAGCGCGGGCATCGCGGCGATCTGGGCCGGGGTGGTCCCGGCCGGGCTCGCCGTCGCCCCGCTGGGGTCCGCGGTCACCGCGGGAAGCACCGGGCACGGGCCCTTTTCGGTATGCGGGGCCCGGGCCCGGTTCCCGGCGTTCATGGTCAGCCAGGCGTCCTCCGGGCAGGTATGCGGCAGGATGGCATAGTCGACCAAAGAGCCGGGCGAGCCGTTCGAGGTCACCCGCCACAACGCCGGGGTCGCGGCCGCAGACACGTCGGTCCAGCGGAGCCCGGAAATCCCGACGACCACGACGTGCCCGGACACCGCGGGCCCCGCCGCCGTCACCCCGGCACTGGCCGCGCCCGCGTTCGCACCCACCACGCCCAGGGCGGCGGCAAGCATGGCTACGCCACCCAGCACCCAGCGCCAGAGCCTCCGATTCACGGGTCAACGGTATCCGGCCCGGACGTATCACCGTGGACCGTGACGGAACCCGCCGGGTTCTAAGCCGGTCCGAACAGGCCCTCAGGCGGAGGAGCGAGGGCGTTGCGGCCGGCCGCCGACCGGAACTGGCTGAGCCCCGCGGCCAGCGCCGTCCGGGCCGCGGGCGGCATCCGCGCCAGGACCCGGGCCAGATCCTCGCGCCGCTGACGCCGCAGCCGGTCCAGCAGGGCCCGGCCCTCCGGCGACAGGCGCAGGATGACGGCCCGGCGGCTGGACCCGTGCACGCGGTGCAAGAAGCCGGCCGCTTCCAGCCGGTCGCACAGGCGGCTGGCCGACGACACCAGCGCCCCCAGCTGGGTGGCCAGCCCGCTGAGGTTGATGTCACGGTGCCGTTCCACGATCAGCAGCACGTGCAGCTGGGTGGCCGAGGTCGGCAGGTCCTCCGTTTCCCGGTTCCAGAACGCGGCCAGGAAGCTGGCCGCCTCTTCGATGGCCGCGACCAGCGGGCCGGCGGCCTCGCGCTGATCGCTGGCTGGGGCGGAGTCGGGGGGCGGCGTGCTGTGCGGGGAAGCCATGTCCTAGTCATGCCGCGTGTCAACGGTCTTACACCTGCTGAGAGCGCCGGGCCCTAACCGGTGCAGATGTTCTGATTGGCGGTCCGGGCCGACGGGATCGGCAGCAACGGCGTGACGGTCGGCTGCGGGCTGGCCGTAGCCGACCCCGCCGCGGTGCCCGACGACGCGGTGCCCGACGACGCGATCCCGGACGAGCCCTGGGCACCGGACGAGCTGACGTCCGGCGAGGGCGTCACCGCGGTGGCCGGAGGCGAGGCCGGCGTGCTGGCGGACGAGGTGGCCGATGCGCTGGCCGACGCGCCGGTGGCGAACAGCGACTTGCTGGCCGGGACGTCGTTGCGGAAGGACTGGAAGATCTGGCTGTCCTGCGGCTGGTTCCACAGCACGTTGGCCGTGTCCGTCGGCACCACTTCCGAGCGCGGGTAGGTGGGCAGGGTGAAGAACGCGACCTTGTTGGACGGCAGGTTCCGCAGGCTGGAGGCCAGGTTGTACAGCCCGGTCGCCCCGCCCAGCTTGGTGTCGATGGTGAGCGACTTCGTCGCGGCGTCGAGGAACTTGTAGATCGCCACCGGGTTGAGCAGCTTGCTCTGGACCCGCTGGACCAGGGAGGACATGAACGCCTGCTGACGCGCGATCCGGTCCAGGTCACTGCCGTCGCCCAGCGTGTACCGGGCCCGCACGTAGGCCAGGGCCTGCTTCGGGGTCAGCAGGTGCTGGCCCGCGGTCAGCTTCAGGCCGGACAGCGGGTCGTTGATGGGCTGGGTGTTGCACTCCTGAACGCCGCCGAGCGCGGACACCATGTTCTGGAAGCCGGTGAAGTTGACCACCACGAAGTGGTCGATGTAGATGCCGGTGTCCTGCTCGACGGTCTTCAGCGTGCAGGCCACGCCCAGGGCGGTGTTGTTCCCGTCCAGGTTGCCCAGAGCAAACGCTTCGTTGATCTTGAACGTCCGCGCCGCCGACATCTGGCCGTTGCCCATCTTGCAGGCCGGAATGCTGACGTAGGAGTCACGCGGGATCGACATCACCTCGGCCCACTGCCGGTTGGCGGCAATGTGCATGATCATTGTCGTGTCGGACTGGTCGGTGACCAGATTCTTGCCGTAGCCGCCGCTCAGGCCGAACCGGCTGTCGGACCCGATGATGAGGATGTTCTCGGCCTGCGGGTGCAGGTCGACCGGCTGGGAACCCAGCAGCCCACTGACGTCACGCTGCTGGATGTTGCCGTTCAGGTGGCGGTAGACCAGGAAGACCCCGACCGCGGCCAGCGCGACCACCCCGGCGGTGATGCTGGCCGTCCAGATCAGCACCTTCCGGCGACGGCCCCGGCGCCGGCGCGGCGGCGTTTCGGCCGGGACCAGCAGGCCAGAGGCCGGATCTCCCGGCTCGTCGGCCGGCGGCGGCTCGGCCGACGCTACCCCCGCGCCGGAATCTTCCGGCGGGATAGAACTCCCCATTTGTTACTCCACCCGGTTACCGAGGTCTGCGAAGATCACCATTCCCAGGCCCCGGATAAACACTCCTATGAAAAACGACGCCCGGGTGCAGCGGTTAGTTGCCGGGAATTACGGACTCTTTCCACTATTTTGCCTTATCGGTAGCACCTGATCAGGACCGACCCGCCGCTTCGAACGCGCGGCCCGTCTCGGTGACCACCCCAGTACTGGTGAATAGGCCCAGGCTGCCGTCGGTGCTGGATGCGGGCAGGGCAAACCAGGCGTACCGCTGCACGTACGGCAGGCCATCCAGCATCGTGGTCGCGGCCGTGACAAAGGCGGCCTGCTGCGCTCCGGTCGGGAATTGGCCGATGCCGAAGTTGGCCAGGCCGAACTCGGTGAGCCAGATCGGCTTGTGGTAGCGGTCGTAGACGGCCTGCAGGTAGCTCTCCAGCTGGCTGACGGCCGGACCGGTGCTGAAATCGCTGCCGTACCAGTGCAGCGTGATGAAGTCGACCCGGTCACCGCGCGCGGCCGCCCCGCTCATGAACTGATCCAGCCAGCTGCCCGGCGTGGCGCCGTTGGCGGACACGGCCGGGCTGCCCAGCGTCATCCCGGTCGCTTCCAGCTGGGGCCACAGGCTCAGAGCCTGCGCCACCGTCATGTTGGACTGACTGGCCAGGTCCGGCTCGTTGAACCCGAGCAGGGTGCTGCCCTCGCTTTTGACCTGGGCCAGGGTCGCGCTGGTCACGCTGGACGGGCCCCAGATCATCGGGACGAAGGCCACCCCGGGCGGGCTGGCCACGCCGGTGGAGCTGGACCCCCAGGTGTAGAACCAGGAGGCACCAGAGGCGGCCAGCGACGCCGTGGACGCGCTGAACGACCACGTCCCGACGCCCTTCTTGGCGTTCGACACCGGGGCCGCAGGTGTCGGCGAGGCGGTGGTCGCGCGCGGCCGCGGTGGCGTGGGGGTGGGACGCGCCACCGTCTTGCGCACCGTGACCCGGGGGCTGGGGGCGGGCGCGAACGTGGCGGGCGGCCGGGCCGTCGCTTGCGGGCTGGCCACGGTCAGCGCCGCGGTGGTGTCCGCGCGCGCGTGCACGACGGCGAACGTGCCCCCGGCGGCGCAGGTGACCAGGGCGACCGAGGCCGCCACCACCTTGGGCTGGAGGTAGGCGGCCGTCTTGCCCAGGGTGCGCACGTGAGCCCGGCCCAGCGCGCTTGTGTGCCGGGTCGCAGGCAGGCGATGCCGCGAAAGTCTGGGCCGCAGCAACCTGGGCCGCAGCAGCCGGGCCACGAGGCCACCGTGCGCCAGCAGGTGCCCGCTGAGCGCGGCCGGGACGGGCAGCAGCGGCAGGCCGGCCAGCAGTCGCTCGGCCGGAACCAGGGCCTCGGGCCATTCGCCGCACTGGGAGCAGTTGCGGGCGTGCCGGGCCACCCGCTTACGCCACAGCGGGCTGGGGTGGTGGTCCCAAGTCGCGGTGACCACGGCCAGGTCGTGGCAGGGCGGCACCTCATGCAGGGCCCGGACCACGATGCGGGCGGTAGCCAGCTGCTCCTTCATCCGGGCGATGCGGACCGCCGCGTGCCGGGGCGGCAGCCCCAGGGCCTCGGCCACTTCACGGCGGTCCAGGCGGCCCGCGGTCTCCTGCCACCACAGCGCCAGCAGATCCCGGTCGTCCTCGTCGAGCCAGCGAGTGGCCTCGGCCGTCTCTCGCCGCTGGCCGGACAGCCCCAGCTGCAGGATGGTCAGGTCGGCGAAGTCCGACTCCGGTGCGTATTCCTGCGCCACCGCGGCGGCCGGGACGGCCATCGCCCGGGTGGTGTAGAACCCGCGCACCTGCCGGATCGCGATCGCCACCAGCCAAGACCGGAACGCCGTGGGTTCGCGCAGGTCCGGCAGCCCCCGGATGGCCCGGATCAGGGTCTCCTGGACCACGTCATCGGTGTCGGCGTGACCGTTCATGGCCCGGCCCACGATGTTGTACAGCAGCGGCAGGTACCCCGCCACCACCGCGTCCAGCGCTTTCCGGTCGCCGCGTTGCGCGGCGATCACCGTCTCGGTGCCGGGCTCGTTCTCGGCTGGCGTCCGCATCGCACTTCACCTCCGTCACAGATCGTTCGTGCCGGATAGGAGACCCGGGGCTGGGGTGCGGATAACAGAAAATCCGGTCGGCAAATTTTTGTTATCCGCACGTCCTCGCCACGGTCTCCGAGACGGGAGCACCACAGTAGGGGAAGGAGCCGAATGACGCTGCGAAAATGGACCAACCGGACAGGCCGGGCGCTGGCCACGCTCGGCTTGGCTACGGTGACCCTGCTGCTGGCCGCGTGCTCGGCCGGCGGCGGATCGCCCGTCACCGGCCCGGCCGGCGGGACGGCCGCCGCGTCCGCTCCGGCCACGGCGGCGCCGCTGACGGCGGCGCCGCTGACGGCCCGGCCGGCCGTGACCGCTTCGGTCCCCGCGTCCACGTCACACCCCGCGCACCGGGCCGCCACCCCATCCGGCCTGCTGGCCGCGGGGTCCGCACCGGGCCGGGCCACCAGCCCGGCCGTGGTCGCGCCCGCCGGGAGCCGGGTGGTCACCTTCGTCAACCGGGTGTCGCAGACGATCTGGGTGGCCGCCTCACCCGACGCCGCGCACCCGCTGGCCGCCACCGGCTGGGTGCTGCCGGCCGGCCAGAGCGTGAGCATCGTCGTGCCGGACCACTACAACGGCCGGTTCTGGGGACGGACCGGCTGCGTGTTCTCCGGTGGGCATGGGCACTGCCAGACCGGGGACTGCAACGGCCTGTTCCAGTGCACCGGGTACGGCTCGATCCCGGCCACCCTGGCCGAGTACAACCTGAACGCCTTTGACGGCCTGGACTTCTACGACGTGTCCATGGTCGACGGCTCAAATTTGCCCATGTGGATCAACATCACCAAGGGCGGCACCACGGATCGGGTCAGCACCACCGGCTGCGTGACGGCCGGCTGCACCACCCCAGTCAACTGCCCGGCCGCGCTGCAGATCAAGACGGCCGGGACGGTGGTCGCGTGCCAGTCCGCCTGCGCACGGTTCAACACCGACCAGTACTGCTGCCGGGGCGCGTGGGCGTCCCGGTCGGCCTGCAACCCGGCCCAGTGGCCGGTGGACTACGCCGCGGTGTTCAAGAAGGCCGAGCCGTACGCCTACTCCTATTCCGACGACGACGCCACCAGCACCTACACCTGCACCGGCGAATGCGGCTACCGGATCACGTTCGGCCTCACCCCGGGCGGCTGACCCGCGGCGGCCGGGTGGCTCCCTCCACCGCCCGGCCGCCGCGCCTGGCCAGTGGCTCAGCCGTTCTGCCGGAGGGCGTCGAGCTCGGCCAGCAGCGACTGGGCCATCCAGGCCGGCAGCTGGGTCTCCCCCGGATCGGCCCCGGCGGTCGCGGTCCTGATCACCGCCTCCCGGTCCGGGGTCAGCCGCGGGTGGCTGCGGAACTCGTCCTCGCCCGGCGCGGTGTCCGCCTGCAGGTAGGTGTGGACGAAGTGCCGGTAGTGCCGCGCGATGCGGGTCTCGGTCTGGTCCCGGTCGGCCTTGCCCGCCAGGTAGTCGACCAGCGGCTGCCGCCAGTTGCTGCGGCCGACGGCGAAGCCCACGTAGCCCGCCAGCGGCGCCGCGACGGTGAGCCAGTGGTCCACCTGCCGCTGGGGCGCGTTCCGGCCCAGCACGATGCTGGAGCTGTCCGGCTGGCCGGCCTCGCGCACCGCGTCCAGCACCTGCCGGGCGGCTTCGGCGGATTCGTACCCCTCCAGCTTCCAGATCCCGGGGTGAATACCGGCCGCGGTCAGCGCCTCGATGACCTGGACGGTCAGGCCCGGCCGGGCCAGCTCGTCATACAGTGACTGGTCCTCGTACTTGTCGGACTGCTCGCTGGTCGGCGGGACCAGGAGCTCGAGCATCCAGCGGCGCCGGCTGGCCTGCGTGTAGTCGTGCAGCCGCCGCAGCGTCGCGGTTTGCGCCTCCCGCAGCTCGGCCGGATCCTCCGGGTTGAACCGGACCAGCACCTTGACCCAGTCCGGGTCGAACGCCTCGATGTGGGCGGGGAAATCGTCGCCGTACTCGAACTTGAACTCCTTGGACCCGCTGGCTTCCACCGGCATGGCCAGGACGAAGCCGGCCTGCTTGGCCGCCCGGGCCACGTCGGCCCCGAGTTCCTCGTCGACCAGGATGCCGAGCCGCCCGGCCACCAGCGGCGTATCGCCGATCACCCGCTGGGCCGCGGCGAAGATGAGCATCTTGGCGTCCCGCATGTCCGCCAGCTGCTGCGACGTAGGCTCGCCCTCGACGCCGAACAGGCTGCCGAACGAGTCACGCTGGTCCATTGCCATGATGAACAGTGGCTGCGCCGCGGACGGCGGTCCGGTGATGTCAGTCATAGGTGCCTGCCTTCCTGTGCCGGCCTGGTTACAGTCCCGACGGTCGTCCCCATCCAATCAACCACCGGGGTGGCCCGGCGCACCGGGCGGTGGGCAGCGGCGGGGACCGGGTTAAGCTGCCGGAACTCGGAAAGGGCAGGTGCGGATGAGCCATCAGACAGTGTCCCCCGGCCGTGGTGCCCCGACGATCAGCGCGGCCGTGCTGGTCGCGCACGGGGGCCGGTCGCAGAGCACCGCCCCGGTCACGCCCTATCAGCCGGCCGTGTTGCGGATGATCCCGGTGGCCGCGGCCATCCGCCGGGCCCTCCCCGGTAACGCCACCGTGGTCAACCGGCCGCTGTACCGGCTGCGCGGCTGGAACGGCGACCTGGCTTCCCCGGTCGCCGACCTGACCCAGGCGCTGGACCAGCTCAGCGAGCGGTTCGGGCCGATCCCGGTGGTGCTGGTCGGTCACTCGATGGGCGCCCGGGCCGCGATGCGGGTCGCGGGTCATCCGCAGGTGACCGCGGTGGCCGGACTGGCCCCGTGGCTGCCGCCCGGCGAACCGGTCCAGCAGCTGGCCGGGCGGCGGGTCCTGCTGGCCCAGGCCCCGGGCGACCGCATCACCCGGCCCGCCGACACCTGGGCCTTCGGCGCGCGGGCCGCCGCCGTCGCCACCGTGGCCACGATCGAGGTGCAGCACAGCGACCACGCCCTGCTCCGCCGGGCCGCGCTCTGGAACCAGATCGCCACCGGGTTCGTCCGGCTGGCCCTGGGCCTGCCCTCCGACGAGGGCCCGGTCAGCCAGGCGTTCCAGGCGGCCGAAGCGGGCGCCCCGCGGCTGCGGGTGTGACGGCTGCGGGCCGGCGTCACTCCGGCCGGGCGGCCAGTAGGTAGGCGCGGCGAGTGTCCACCTCCGCCGGGTAAGCGCGCCGCTCCAGCTGGGCCTGGAGGGTGAACCCGGCGCTGGCCAGCGCCGCGACCACGTCCTGCGGCTCATGGAAGCGGAAGTCCACATCGACGTCGTGACCCAGCCAGGCGCTGAAGTGCCGCACCTCGGTCCCCACGTGGAACGTGAGCAGGGCCAGGCCGCCGGGCCCCAGCACCCGGTACATCTCGGCCAGCGCGGCCGGCAGTTCGCCCGGGTTCAGGTGGATGACCGAGTAGAACGCGATCACCGCCCCGAACTCCTCGTCCGCCGCGGGCAGGCCCAGCAGGTCGCCCACGCGGAATTCGGCCCCGGGCTGCTCGCGCCGGGCGACCTCGATCATGCCGGGCGACAGGTCGATGCCGACCGCAGCGGCACCTTGGGCGGCCAGCCACCCGGTGATGTGCCCCGGTCCGCAGCCCAGGTCACCGACCGGCGTCCCGGCCGGCCGCTGCTCGAGCAGCGCGGCCAGCAGGGCCCGGTCCAGCGGCTTGCCGCTGAGCTCGTCGCGCAGCCCGTCGGCGTACGCCCCGGCCACCGCGTCGTAGCTGCGGCGGGTCGCACCGTGTGAGTTCAGACCGGGCGATTCCATGCTGCGCGATCCTAGGGCGGTCAGCTCGGGGGGACCAGCCGATAAATGGCCCCCGCGGTGTCGTCGCTGACGTACAGCGCCCCGTCCGGGCCGGGCACCGCGTCGGCCGGGCGTCCCCAGCGGTCGCCGTTCGCGTCCTGGAAGCCGGTGACCAGATTCACCGCGGCCCCCAGCGTGTGCGTGCTGCTGTTCCAGGGCATCCACAGCACTGCCGGAGCCCGCGGCGGCTTCCGGTCCCAGGAGCCGTGCACCGCGACCACGGCGCCGCCGGACCACGGCGCGGCGACCTTACTGTTCTCCAGGAACGACAGACCCAGCGGGGCGCTGTGCGCGGGCAGCCCGACCTCGACCGGCTTCAGCGCGCCGCAGTTCAGGTGACCGCCGCCCGGGTTGGTCACCGCGTCGGGCGCGAACGGCATGTCCACCAGCGAGCCGGCCGGGTGGCTGTTGTCCTGGTCGGGGTTGCAGTACGGCCAGCCCAGGTCCCGGCCCGCCGTAACCGGCACCACCTCGTCCGCCGGATGCTCGTTCACGTAGCTCTGGATCACCTGGCCGAACGGGTTGCTGTTCCCGTCGAACGGGGAGTGCGCGGGGTAGGTGATGTTGTCCCGGTTGTTGACCGCGGTCCACACCGTGCCGTCCGGGGCCACGGCCAGGCCCTCGCCGTTCCGTACCCCCTGCTCGACCACCCGCAGGTTCTTCCCGGTGGGGCTGACGGCCTCGATCACCGCCCGCGGTGGCTTCATGGTCCGGTCGCTGGGAGTGGCGTTCGACGCGCTGCCCACGTTGAAGTAGACGGTCCCGTCGGCCGTCACGGCCACGTCCTTGTCCCGGTGCACGTCGTCGCCGGACGGGTCCTGGTCCGGCAGGCCACCGGCCACCACGGTGCGCGAGCCGTTGACCCCGTGGCCCGCCCAGGCGTAGCGGTCGATCTGATCGGACTCCCCGACGTAGAGCACCCAGCGACCGTCGAGCCGGGCGAAGGCCAGCCCCTGCGGGGTGGTCAGCCCGCTCAGCACGGTGCGCGAGGTGGCCGTGCCCTGCTGGCCCGGGCTGAGCTCCACCACGGTGCCGTCGTCGGGCTGGCTGACCAGCAGGTCACCCTGGGGCGTCCAGGCTTCCATGCGCGCGTCCGGCACCCGGGCCCAGACGGTGGCCGTCCACCCCTTCGGCAGGGCCATGGTCCGGGAACCCGACAGCGCGCCGCCCCCCAGGCCGGCGGGCACGCGCAGCGTGGTCTGGGTGTCGGCCGCCGGCGGCGTGGCCGTGGACCCGGACGGGGCCGCGGCTGCGGACGAAGCCGAGGAGGCCGACGGCGCGGCCGGCGCGGTTGACGGAGCCGAGGTCGGCTGCTCTCCGGAGCCACTGGAGCCGCCGCAGGCCGCCGTGGCCAGGCTGGCCGTGACGGCCAGGGTGGCCGCGGTCAGGTACCGGCGGGCGCGCATGACCACCACAGTATGGCGTCGGCCGGAGGCGGACCGGCCGGACACCCGCGGCGCGGTTCTTCATCGCATCTCCACCGGGCGCCCGCCGGTTTTGCACACGTTCCGCCGAGGCTGAGGTCAGTACCGGGAAACCCCGGCCAGGAAGGAAGGACCGCCATGCTGACCGACAAGCCACTGCTGACGATGACTCCCGCCTTCGCCGCCTGGAACACGGTGGCGCGGTTCGACGACTACGAGACCGCCCAGCGTGCGGTGGACCGGTTGTCCGACGACGGTTTCCCGGTCCAGACGCTGGACATTGTGGGCAGCGACCTGCGGCTGGTCGAGCGGGTGACCGGACGGCTGACCAAGGCCCGAGCGGCCGGCGCCGGGGCCATCAGCGGAGCCTGGGTCGGACTGATGATCGGCATTCTGCTCGGCCTGTTCACCACCGGCGCCTGGCTCGGCGTGGTCGTGGCCGGCGTCGCGATCGGGGCCGTCTTCGGCGCGGCGTTCGGATTCGCCGCGCACGCTGCCACCCACGGCCAGCGCGACTTCAGCTCGGTCCGGGCCCTGTCCGCCACCCGCTACGACCTGATCGCCCGGGAAGGCACCGCCGACCGGGCCCGCACCATGCTCGGTCACTCCGGTCTGCTCCCGGCCCAGGCCTGACCGGTTCCGTGGCGCCGGGCTCACCCCGAGTTCCGCGGGCGCCGGGCTCACCCCAGGTCCCCGCGGCCTGGCCTTTCTCATCATGAGACATCGTTGTCGCCGCACAGGGGCGGGTCGGCAGGGTCGGCCGCTGGACGACGGCTTTATTCGATCGTGGTCAAAATAACTCGTGCCTAGCCTGGAGTCATGGCGACCAACAGGCTTGGCACGAGGAGACCAGCCGACCAGACCAGCGAGGCAGCCGACGGCCGGCGTGCGGGGTGGGCCCTGCTGGCCACCAGCCTGGGCTTCGGGGTCGTCCAGCTGGACGTGAGCGTGGTCAACGTGGCCATCAAGCCGATCGGCGCGGACCTCGGCGGCGGGGTCAGCGGGCTGCAGTGGGTCGTCGGCGCCTACACGGTCGCCTTCGCCGCGCTGATCCTGTCGGCCGGGGCCCTGGGCGACCGGATCGGGGCCAAGCGGGTGTTCATCGCCGGGTTCGCGCTG
The DNA here is from genome assembly GCA_963833835.1 of uncultured Actinomycetes bacterium. GTDB lineage: Bacteria > Actinomycetota > Actinomycetes > Streptosporangiales > Streptosporangiaceae > Bog-532. The sequence goes on along the minus strand of CAWHZI010000010.1, from coordinate 324,347 downwards.
TTCACGGTGGCCTCGGCCGCCTGCGGGCTGGCTCCGACGCTGGGCTTCCTGATCGCCGCGCGGGCGGTCCAGGGGGCCGGGGCCGCCGTGCTGGTGCCGTCCTCGCTGAGCCTGCTCAACCACGCCTACCGCGACGAGCGGGCCCGCGCGCACGCGGTCGGCCTGTGGGCGGCCGGTGCCTCGGTGGCCCTGTCGGCCGGCCCGCTCATTGGCGGTGTGCTGACCTCGTCGCTGGGCTGGCGGTCGATCTTCTTCATCAACGCCCCGATCGGGCTGGCGGGCATCCTGCTCACCCTGCGGTTCGCCACCGAGACACCGCGCGCGGCGGGCCGGGGCATCGACCTGCCCGGGCAGCTGACCGCGATCGCCGCCCTGGTGGCGCTGGCCGTGGCCATGATCGAAGCGGGCCAGCGCGGCTTCGCCGACGGGCTCGTGCTCGCCGGGTTCGGGGTCGCGGCGGTATCGCTCACAGCGTTCGTTCTCATCGAGTCGCGGCGACGCCGGCCCATGCTGCCGCTGAGCCTGTTCCGGTCCCGGACGTTCTCGGTCACCTCGGCCATCGGGCTCGTCATCAACGTCACCTTCTACGGGCTGATCTTCGTGCTCAGCCTGTACTTCCAGGACACCCGGCACTACTCGGTCCTGATCACCGGGCTGGCCTTTGCCCCCACGACGGTCGCGATCTTCGTGGCGAACCTGCTGGCCGGGTCGCTGGCCCGCCGGGCCGGCCGGCGGACGCTGCTGACCGGAGCGGCCCTGCTGCTGGCCGCGGGGCTGGGCGGCCTGCTCGTCGTCGGGCCCGGCACCAGCTACGTGGCCATCGTGGCGCAGCTGGTCGTGGTGGGGTTCGCGCTCGGCCTGATCGTCCCGGTGATGACGTCGGCCCTGCTGGGCAGCGTCGACCGCAGCCACTCCGGGGTGGCGTCCGGCACGCTGAATACCGCCCGGCAGACCGGCAGCGTCATCGGGGTCGGGCTGTTCGGCTCGCTGGCCGCCGGGCACCTGGTCGGCGGGCTGCGCCTGGCCCTGGTCATCTCCGTCGGCCTGGCCCTGCTGGTGGCCGCGCTGACCCCAGGTGTGGCGGCCGAGGCCTGACCTCTCCTGGGCTACCGGCTCCTGGGGTGGGCAGCTGCTGGGTGAACGGCCGGTCAGGCGGTCAGGCGGAGCCGGCCCCGGTCGTGCTGACGGTCCCACGACTCGACCATCGCGGTCCCCGCGATCACCGACGTCCCGACCACGGCCAGCGCCGCGCCCACCAGGGCCAGCGGATTGTTGGTCACGACCGACACGACCAGCGCCGCGACGGCCACCGCCAGCCCGATGAACCCGCCCAGCACCACCTTGGCCGCCGCGCTCATCGACCGCCGGTCCGGGGTGACAGCGGGCATCCGGGGCAGCTGGCTGCCGATCAGCAGGGGCGGCAGATCACCCGTGATCGAGGCCAGCTCGGCGAACGTCCGGGACGCCAGCGTCCGGCCGACCCGGCCCACGAACTCGTCCTGGGTCAGCCGCCCCTGCACAAACGCCGCCTGCAGCACACCGACCACGTGCTCCCGGTCCGCGCGCGACGTTCGCAGCAGCCCCTGACCGGCCGCGACCAGTGGCATGCCGTTCCCGGGTGAGTTCGTCACCGGCGCCTCCTCGTGAGCACAGCGCCAGCAAAGCGTAACTCCGTTATCGTCCCGAGACCATGCCCTAGACCACGGGGATCAGGTCGATGCGGACGGTGAGCGGCGTGGTGGCGATGGCGCGGCCGATGGCGGCGTCCCACTGGTAGGGCAGCTGGCGGGACCGCTCGGCGGTGTCGTCGTCGGCCAGGATGACGGCCCGCCCGGTGCGCCAGCGGCGACCGGCCAGGACCCGGACCCGCGAATCGTGCTCGATGTTGCGCACCCAGTCCGCCTGGTGCCCGTGCGCCGCGATGACCCAGAACGTGTCGCCGTCCAGCCCGTACGCGACGCAGACCGGCCGGGGCTTTCCGGTCCGGCGGCCGATCGTCTCCAGCAGCGCGAACGCCCGGGGCGCCAGCCCGTGCCGCAGCTGCCAGCGCAGCACACGGTTGCCCGGCCCGAGCGCGATCCGGAGGAGACGGTACTTCACGGTTCGCCGCACGCTGAGCTGACCTATCCGCTTGTGGGGTGAAGCGGCAGGCGGATCCAAGCCCCGGCCTGCCCTCTATGAGAAGTATGGCCCAGGACGTCTGGGCCCAGGGGGATCACGACCCATCCGTGGCGGAGATGAGAGGAGCCTCACGCTCCGTCAGAAGTACCGTCTGACTCCTGCAGTTGACTCCCATAGCTAATTGGATTAGCTTTATGGCTACATCAACTAGCTAAGGAGGACGGCATGACCGAGTATCTCGACGTCGATGGCGGCCGGATCGCTTACGACGTGACCGGGGAAGGTCCGCTGATCGTGCTGTCGCACGGCATCGGGGACCGCAGGCAGGCGTTCCGCTTCCTGGCGCCTGAGCTGGTCCAGGCCGGGTTCCGGGTGGCGGCGGCCGACATGCGCGGGCACGGCGATTCCAGCATGGGCTGGGCATCGATCTCCCGCACCGACGTGGCCGGTGACCTGGTCGCTCTGATCAGGCACCTGGGCGGACCCGCGATCATCGTCGGGCACTCCCTGTCGGGCGGAGCGGCCACCATCGCCGCCGCCACGGCACCCGACCTGGTTAAGGGCATCGTCGAGGTGGGCCCGTTCACCAAGAAGGTGGAGGTCAGCCTGGGCGGCCTGTTCCGGGTCCGCCGCTACCGCCGCGGTTCGTTCCTGCTGGGCCGGGCGCAGTTCCTGCGCAGCCTGAACGCCTGGATGGGTTACCTGGACCTCGCCTACCCGGAAAAGCCGGCCGACTACGCCGACTACATGACGGCCCTGCGGGCCAAGCTGTCCGAGCCCGGCCGGTGGGCCGAGTTCCTCAAGACCGGGAAGACCACCCCGGCCGACGCAGGCGCCCAGCTGCCGCACGTCTCCTGCCCGGCTCTCATCATCATGGGCGACGAGGACCCCGACTTCGCCGATCCTCAGGCCGAGGCCGAGGCGATCGTCGCGGCGATGCCGGCCGGGGTCGGCACGGTCGCGATGATCAAGGGCGCGGGCCACTATCCGCACGCGCAACGCCCCGATGAGGTCGCCGGGCTCATCACCGGTTTCGTCAGGGACCACAACCTCAGCTGAGGCCGGAGAGGAGCAAGCATGCCAAGAGCCGGGCTGACCAGTGACGACGTGGTCGCCGCCGCGGCCGAGCTGGCCGACGAGGTCGGCTTCCGTGAGCTGACCATGGGGTTGCTGGCCCAGCGGCTCGGGATCCGTTCTCCGTCGCTGTACAAGCACGTCACCGACCTGGCCGACCTCAGGCATCGCGTCGCCGCCCTGGCCATGGCCGAAGCGGGCGAGGCGATCCGGGACGCCCTGCAGGGCCGGTCCGGCCGGGACGCTCTCAACGGCCTGCTGACCGCGTTCCTGGCCTACGTCACCACCCACCCGGGCCGGTACGCCGCCACCGTGGGTGCGGGGTTCACCGGCCCGGATGATCCGCTGCTGGCCGCCACCACCCGGGTCATCGACTCCATCTCCGCCGCGCTGCGCGGCTACGGCATCGGCGACGCGGACATGGTGCACGCCATCCGCACCGTCCGCTGCACCATCCACGGTTTCGCCACGCTGGAGGAGGCAGGCGGCTTCCACTGGAGCGGAGAGCCCGGTGACACCTTCGACTACATGATCGGATTCATCGATCGCGGCCTGCGAGCCGAAGTGCCGACCGCGGGCTAGCCGCAGGAAGCGGGCTAGCTGTGCTGGCTCAGCCCAGTTCTTGCTGCGACTCGATGCGGTCGGCGTCAAGCTCCATGCCGAGTCCCGGTTCGGTCGGCGGCAGGATCAGCCCGTCGACCGGAGTGATGGGTGTGGCCAGGAAGTACTGGTGCACGACGTTCCACTTGACCAGGAACTCCATCAGCGGTGTGGTCGTCACCGGCAGCGCGAAGCTCAGGTTCGCATTCGCCGGCACCGAGTGCCCGTGCGGGATCAGCTCGACGTCGTAGGTCGTCGCGAGGGCGGCGATCTTGATCATCTCGCTGATGCCCCCGGCCCAGTACGTGTCGGGTTGGTAGACGTGCATGGCACTCAGGTCCATCAGGGCCTGCAGACCCCACCGGGTGTACTCGTGCTCGCCACCGGCCACCGCGATGCCGTTGCTGATCCGCCGCGTGATCTCGGCGTAGGACGCGTGCTTGTCCGGCAGCACCGCCTCCTCGATCCAGCGCGGGGCCACGTCGCCGAGCCGGTCGGCCAGCGCGAGGGTGTACGGGACGTCCCACGACATCCAGGCGTCGATCATGATGTCGACATCGGGGCCGACGGCGTCCCGCAAGGTCCCGAACAGCGCCATGTTGTCCGCCATCCCGGCTCGGCCGTCCACCGGTCCGTGGCGCGGGAACCACTTGGTGCCGCGGTACCCCGGTCGGCGAAGGTCTTCGCCGTCTCCCGGGCCTGGTCGAGTTCCAGCGAATAGCCGAGCGCGGAGGCGTAGGCCGGAATCGAATCCCGGACCGGTCCCCCGAGCGCACGTGCACCGGCACCCCGAAGCGCTTGCCCTTCAGAGCCCACAAGCGCAGTCGAGGGCGCTGATGGCCATCATTTCGGTGCCCTTGCGGCCATGGACCGACGTGCGGTACATGATGTCCCACAACAGCTCGGTCGCCAGCGCGTTCCGGCCGAGAATGGCCGGTGCGAGCGTCTGCCCGATGATCAGCGCTTGGTGGTCGGTGATCGGACCAGCGGTGCCGACCAGACCGCTGCTGGTCTCGACATGCACAAACACCGAGCGCATCGCGTACGACGTGGCGCCGGATCGCTGCAGGGGAATTTCGCCCGGGCCGGTCCCCGGGTAGATCTCCACCGGCCGCAGAACGCCGTCGGCCCAGAACTCGTCAGCATGGTCCATGGTGCCGTGGTAGGCCACGCACCGGACCGCAGGTAATTGGCTCCACGCTTGATCCTAAGTGACCGGGGAACGCTGCCGCTCGATAAACTCGTGGGGGAGAGGGTAGGGATCCTTCACCTGGGAGCCGGTGAGCGGATTCGAACCGCTGACCTGCCGTTTGCAAGAAGTCCGGCCGGGGGCGCCGCGTGCGCTAGCTGCACAGATAGCACGGACGATGACTCTGCTAGCTCTGGCTGAGCTGGAATTGCCTGCGGCCCCGTTCCACGATCCGTTCCACGCCTGGAGTCCGCGAGCGGCCGGGCGGCGGCGTCCACGAGCAGACTAAATCGGGCACGCAGCGGGCACGGCGTGTGCGGTCGCGCACAAAAGCGGCATCTAGGTGCCCGGCCTCGTCCTCGCCGCCACGTCGGCCTGCTGGCCACTTCTACCGGCCCCAGCCGGCGTCTTCACCTGCGCTTGCCGGGGTCAGTGACGTGCGCCTTGCTTTGCGATGCGGATGAACATCCTCGTAAGCTCGCTCGGCTGTCGCCCGGCTTCAGTGATGGCGACGACGCGGCGATACGGAGCCTGCTCGTCGCGCAGCTTGAGCACCGTCACGCCCGCGGGCAGCGCCCGGGTGACCAACTGCGGGACCAGCGCGATGCCGATGCCCGCCGCGACGCAGGCGAACTTCCCGATCCAGTCCGCGACCACGATCTGGGACGGCGGGCGGAAGTCAAGGCGGTGCGCACGCAGCAATGCGTTCTCGTCGGTGTCCGAGCCGGTGACGAACGTGTCGCCGATAACCTCGCGCAGAAAGACGGCTCGCCTGCGGGCAAACCGGTGGCCGCGTCCGACCGCCACCATGAGGTGCTCGTCGAGCAGGTGCGTACAGTCCAGGCTGGCTGGCAGCTCGCGCCCGTCGGGCCCATCGGTCACCACCGCGACGTCCAGGTCGCGCCCGTGAACGTGCTCGATCAGCGCGGGAGTCAAGGCCTCGATCAACGACAGTGTCATGTCAGGGCGGTCCTGCCGGAGGGCATTGAGGGCCGCGGGGATGATCCCGGCGACAGCAGTCGGAAAGGCACCGACGGTGATATGGCCCAGGGCACCCTTCCGGACTCCGTCGAACTCGCGGCGCAGTTGATCGTCATGGGCCAGGATCGCGTCTGCATGCTGCAGGAGACGCTCCCCGTACGGCGTCGGCCGCACGCCGGCAGGTCCGCGCTCGAGCAGCGGTATGCCGTACTCGGCTTCCAAGGCGGCGATGTGACGGGAGACGGCCGACTGCGTATACCCAAGCGCGCGTGAGGCCTCACCGAGAGAACCGCAGCGCACGGCCTCCCGGAAGACCCGGAACCAGAGCATGCGCATGCCGCCCATGCTAGATCGGCATGAGTTGCATGCGAAACACTCGCTACCGGAATGCCCTCGAATGCGCTTCCATGGAGTCAGAAACCAATGGAGCAGATATGCGATACAGGTTGCTTGGATCGTCCGGATTGCGGGTCTCGGAATTCGCACTAGGCACGATGACCTTTGGCGAGCGCAGGTCCTGGGGTATCGACGAACGCACCGCCAGGCTCATCCTGGACAAGTTCGCCGAAGCCGGCGGCACGTTCCTCGATACAGCGAACATCTACTCCGATGGCAATGCGGAGCGGATCCTCGGTGACTTCCTCCGGCCGGACCGCGATCGGTTCGTGGTCGGCACCAAGTACACGCTGCAAACGCGGCCGGGGGACCTCAACTCGGCCGGCAACCACCGGAAGAACCTGGTGCGGTCGGTCGAGGCCAGCCTGCGCAGCATGGGCACCGAATACGTCGACCTGCTGTGGGTGCACACCCGCGAGGCATGGACGCCAGTCGTCGAAGTGATGCGTGCCCTCGATGATCTGATCCGTTCCGGAAAGGTGTTGTACATCGGTGTCTCCGACTGGCCCGCCTGGGAGGTCGCAGAAGCTAACACAACCGCGGAACTGCGCGGCTGGACGCCGTTCGTCGCCCTTCAGTCGCGGTACAACATGCTGGAGCGGACGCCGGAAAGCGACCTGGTCCCAATGGCCGATGCCTTCGACCTTGCCGTTGTCGCGTGGGGTCCGCTCGCGGAAGGAAGGCTGACCGGCAAGTACCTCGAAGGCAGCCAAGGGCGGCTGCGTGACGACGCCGCGGAGGGGATCTTCCAGCACAGCTGGTCCGGCCCGGACGAGACGGTAGACCTCGTCGTGAGGATAGCGGGCGACATAGGGTGCACTCCCGCGCAGGTGGCCCTCGCGTGGCTGGCTGCCCGGCCCGGCAACATCATCCCGCTGCTCGGAGCGACGAGCGTCTCACAGCTGGACGAGAACCTAGCAGCCGCCCGCATGCACCTCGACGACGACCAGCTCCGCGTACTCGATCAAGCCAGCTCGCCCCCGCTGGGTTTCCCGCACGACCTGCTAAAACGCGAAAACGTCACCAACGGCACGTACGGCGACCAATGGCGCCTCGTCGACGACGACCGGAGGACGAGACACCGCCGCAGCACCCACAACTGAGCCACGACTCACTCCGAGATCATTCACGGCAGGGGCGTTTGGGGGTTGTCTGTAAAACCGTCGGCTCACGACCTGGAGCCGGTGAGCGGATTCGAACCGCTGACCTGCCGTTTACAAGACGGCTGCTCTGCCAACTGAGCTACACCGGCGGGCAGCGGCCATGGTAGCCGATTTCCGCCCATCCCTTGGGCGGAGCAGGCTACCTCGTGGCGCGCTGGCGGGCTACTTCGTACAGGGCGATACCCGCGGCGACACCGGCGTTGAGGGACTCGGTGCTTCCGCCGATGGGAATGCGGACGATGACATCACAGCGGTCGGCGATCAGGCGGGACAGGCCGCGGCCCTCGGAGCCGACCACCAGGACCAGCGGGGAGTCGGCCACGGGCAGCTCGGCCACCGTGGTGTCGCCGGAGGCGTCCAGGCCCGCGACGAAGATCCCGGCCTCCTGATAGGCGGCCAGAGTCCGGGCCAGATTCGGGGCGCGAGCCACCGGGACGCGGGCCAGCGCGCCGGCCGAGGCCTTCCAGGCGCCTGCGGTGACGCTGGCCGTGCGGCGCGACGGGATCAGCACCCCGTGGCCACCGAACGCGGCGACGGAACGGGCCACCGCGCCCAGGTTGCGGGGGTCGGTCACCCCGTCCAGAGCCACGATCAGCGGCAGCTGACCCTGGGCCATGGCGCGGTCGGTCAGCTCGTCGGGCAGCAGGTAGTCATAGGGCCGGACGCTGAGCGCGACCCCCTGGTGGACCGCTCCGCCGGTCAGCCGGGTCAGCTCGCCGTGCCCGGCCTCACGAACCGGGACGCCAGCATCCGCGGCCAGCTGAACCGCCTCGCGGATCTTCTCGTCGCTGGGCGCGTGCTCGATGAAGAGAGCGATCGCGGGCACGGTGGCCCTGAGCGCCTCGACCACCGAGTTGCGCCCGGCGACCATTTCCGGCGCGTCACCGCTGCCCCGGACGCCGGCTGCGGACCGGCCACCTTCCGGCCTCGCCCCGCCGCGCGCACCATCCGCGGGCCGGGTGCCGTCGGCGTCCCGGTCCGACGCCGAGCGCGACCCGGTCGACGCCTTGCGCTGGGCCGGGTGGCCCGGACGCATGAAGGCGGGCGGCGTGGGCCCCTTGCCTTCCAGCTTCTTGCGGCCGTAGCCGCCCGTGCCGGGGCGCGGCTTGCCCGACTTGGCGGTCGTGCCCTTGTCCGCCCGTCCGGCCGAAGAACGTGAGGAACGCGAAGACCGCGAGGAACCTGAGCCGCCCGAGCCCGAACCCCGCCCGCTCATCGGCGGATCTCCCAGCGCGGGCCGTTCGGGGTGTCCTCGACGGCGATACCCGCCTTCTCCAGGCCTTCGCGCAGTGCGTCGGCGGTGGCGTAGTCCTTGCGAGCCCGGGCCGCCTGCCGCTGATCCAGGGCGACCTGGACCAGCGCGCCGACGATCTCGCGCATCTGCTCGTTCTGGTTGTCCGTGCTGGTCCACGGCTCCGACAGCGGGTCCAAGCCCAGCACGGACAGCATGGCCCGCACCTGGGCCAGGCTGTCTCGCACGTCGTCCAGCTGGCCCTGCTGCAGGGCGGTGTTGCCGTCCCGGACGGCCGCGTGCACCGCCGCGAGCGCGGCCGGCACCCCGAGGTCATCGTCCATGGCGGAGGTGAACGACAGCGGCAGGTTGCCCGCCACCAGCGGCACGTCCGCGACGCCGCCCAGCGCCTCGGCGGCCCGGTCCACGAACCCCTCGATGCGTTTGTAGGCGGCGACCGACTCGGCCAGCGCGTCCTCGGAGAACTCCAGCACCGAACGGTAGTGCGCCCCGCCCAGGTAGTAGCGCAGTTCGACCGGGCGGGCCAGCTTGAGGATCTCCTCGATGCGCAGCGAGTTGCCGAGCGACTTGCTCATCTTCTCGCCGGCCACACCCAGCAGCGCGTTGTGCATCCAATACTGGGCGAACGGGAAACCCGCCGACTCGGACTGGGCGATCTCGTTCTCGTGGTGCGGGAACACCAGGTCGATGCCGCCCCCGTGGATGTCGAACGCCTCGCCCAGGTACTTCATCGACATGGCCGAGCATTCCAGGTGCCAGCCGGGACGGCCGGGGCCCCACGGGGTGTCCCAGAACGGCTCGCCGGGCTTGGCTGCCTTCCACAGGGCGAAGTCGCGCGGGTCGTGCTTCAGCGCGACGTCGGTCACGTCGTCGGCGCCGCGCATCTGGTCCACCCGCTGGCCGGACAGCTTGCCGTACTCCGGGTCGGTCTTGACCTCGAAGTACACGTCACCACCAACCGCATAGGCGTGGCCGGTGTCGATCAGTCGCTGCATCAGCGCGATCATTTCGGGCACGTGCCCGGTCGCGCGCGGCTCGACGTCCGGCGACTGGCAGCCCAGCAGGTCATAGGCGTGGGTGAAAGCGCGCTGGTTGCGCTCGGACACGACCCACCAGGGGTTGTCCTCCTGCTCGGCAACGCGAATTATCTTGTCGTCGATATCGGTGACATTGCGGCAGAAAATCACCCGGTAGCCGCTGGCTTCCAGCCATCGCACGAGAATGTCGAACGCGAGAGCGGCCCGCAGGTGACCGATATGCGGCGGCGCCTGGACCGTGGCTCCGCAGACGTACAGCGATACCTGCCCCGGAACCAGGGGCGTGAATTCGCGTACGTCGCGAGTCTCGGTGTCGTGGAGGCGCAAGGTCACGCTGCTCAGGCTACGGGATTGTACGACCTGAACGCGCAGCCTTTACCCGCGCGCAATCCGTGACCACATCGTGGCGCGGCGTCGGGCGCGGCGTGGCCAATATGCGTAGGATCTTTGCTGATCTTCGCGGAATACCGCGAATTACCGCCTTTATCAGCCGATGCTTTCGTGCCCGGCCAGGGAAGGACGCGGGATCTGCCATGAACGGCTTCCCCCCATGAGCGAGCAGCCCCCGGCGACCAAGCGGGCCACCCCGCGCCGCCGGAACGTCGGCCGCGTGCTCGGGAACACCGCCGTGGCCATCGTCATCCTGGCCGTCATGGCGGGCGCCTTCGCGCTGTCCTACACCCCGGTGCGCGACATCGCCCGGGACGCCGGGGTCACCAGCCCGGTGGTGCGGATCTACCCGGGCATCCTCGACGCGGTGTTCCTGGTCTGCTGTGCGTGCGCGCTGATGCTCCGTAATGCGCGCTGGTGGACCCGGTTGTACGCCTGGCTGTCGGTGCTGGTCACCGGGGCCCTGATCGGCGCGGCCGATGTGTACCACGCGACGGGCCTGCGGCTGCCGCGGCGAACCCTGGACGGCACCGTCTGGGCCCTGCCGTGGGCCCTGGTCCTGTTGGGCTTCAGCCTGTGGATCTCCACGCTGCAGCACACGAAGTCCGACCACGACCCCCGGACACCGGAGCCGGACGACCGGCCGGCACCGGACGCACCGGTCCTGGCCCTCGAAGCCTCTCCCGCGGCGCGGGCCGCGCTACCCGCTCCGGGGGCGGACGAGGCTTCCGCGACGCAGCCGGCCGCGGCGGGCAGCCGGGCGAGGACCGGCGGGCTGGCCGAAGTCGGCCTCGGGCGGCTGGCGGCGGCGCGCGAGGTGGCCCAGGCCGAGCCAGCGCAGGCCGAGAAGGCTCCAGAGCCAGCTGAGCCAGCCAAGGCTGAGGAGACCGCAGGTGCGGAGCAGGCCGTAACGACTGAGGTGCCTGAAGAGGCTGAGAAGCCTGCCGTGGCTGAAGAGGCCCCGGTGGTTGCGGAGCCACCCGCGGCTGGAGAGCCCGTAGCTGAAGAGGCTCCTGTGGTTGTAGTGCCTCCTGTGGCTGAAGAGGCTGCAGATGCCGGGGAGACTGAAGCGGCCGACGTGACCGAAGAAGCTGGGCAGGCCGAAGAGGCCAGGGAGACTGCGGAAGCCTCAGGCCGAGGAGGTCGGAGAGGCCGAGCAGGCTTCAGAGGCCAGGGAGGCCGACGATCCGGGGACGTCTTCTGCGACGGAGGAACCCCGAGAGGCCGTGCAGGCGAGTGACACCGCGGAGGCTAGAACAGCCGAAGATGCCGGCGGCGCCGCGCAGGCCGGGGACGCTGCGCAAGCCGGGGACGCCGTGCAAGCCGGGGACGCCAGGGACGCTGCGCAGGCTGGGGACGCAGTAGACGCCAAGGACGCCACGCCGGGTGAAGACCCCGTAGACGGCAAGGACGCCATCCAGGCTGAGGTCGCCCCGCAGGCGGCCTACGCCGCACCGGCCGAGGAGCCCGAAGATGCCAGAGAAGCCGCAGTGGGCCATGAGACCACCGAGGCGGGTGAGACGGGCCAGATGATGCATGCGGAAGCCGCCACCCCGGCCCCGGAGGCAGTGACTCCGGTGGCCGCCTTGACGGCGGACGATGACACTCCCGCTTACGGGTTCCCGGTCGTCACCGAGCAGGACGTCGACCGCGAGATGCCACGGATGCCCACGTTGCTGGGTGCGCCGGTCCCGGCCGACATGGCGGACCTGGTCGCCGCAGATCCGGCCGCCAAGGGCAAGCCGCCGGCCGCCAGCGCCGAACTGCCTGTGACCGAAGCCGAACTGGCCCACGAAGACCAGCCCGACCAGGAACCAACCCCGTCGGCGCAGAGCACGCCCCCGGAAACTCCCGCGCCCAACCGCTTTGAGCGAGTCCGCAGCACGCCCCGCCGTCCGGGGGACTGACCCCCTGGACCCGCCACTTTCCCGCTGCGGTGCCGGTTAGGTCGGCTCCCCGTTGCCTGCAGGTGGCCGCTAGGACCTGGGGACGATCAGGGCCGTGGCGATCGCGGCCAGGCCTTCGCTGCGGCCGGTTAGGCCCAGGCCGTCGGTGGTGGTGCCGGAGAGGCTGACGGGGGCGCCGGACAGGGCTTCGGACAGGACCTTCTCGGCTTCGGCGCGGCGCGGGGCGATCTTGGGGCGGTTGCCGATGACCTGGACGGAGACGTTGCCGATCGCGAAGCCGGCCTCGGTCACCAGGCGCAGTGTCTCCTGCAGCAGCGCTACACCGCGGGCGCCGGCCCACTCGGGGCGGGACGTGCCGAACTGGGCCCCGAGGTCGCCCAGGCCGGCTGCGGACAGCAGGGCATCGCACATGGCGTGCGCGGCGACGTCGCCGTCGGAGTGGCCGGTCAGGCCCGTCTCGCCCGGCCAGGTCAGGCCGGCCAGGTTCAGCACCCGGCCGGCGCCGAACGGGTGCACGTCGGTGCCGACACCTACCCGGGGCAGACCTCCGCTGACACCTACCCGGGGCAGGCCCACCCCGCGCCCTGATTCAGTCATTACCGGTGTCCGATCGCTTAATTGATAACCCGCCCGCCGGGGCACGGAATGCAACGGCGCAATTATGGCAGCCGGAAAAGACTCAGCCCCGGAACCCTGCCGGGTTCCGGGGCTGTAGATGTCCCGCAGGCCGTTATCCGGGCCGAAATGCCCCGGGCGGCCGCTGTTGTCGCTATGGCACAGGCTGTGGCGGACCAGAGGCGAGAATCTCGTCCAGCAGCGCTTCGGCCTTGTCCTCGTTGGTCTTCTCGGCCAGGGCCAGTTCGCTGACGAGGATCTGCCGCGCCTTGGCGAGCATGCGCTTCTCGCCGGCGGACAGACCGCGCTCCTTGTCCCTGCGCCAGAGGTCACGGACGACCTCGGCCACCTTGTTGACGTCGCCAGAGGCGAGCTTCTCCAGGTTGGCCTTGTAACGACGCGACCAGTTGGTAGGTTCCTCGGTGTGCGGGGCGCGAAGCACCTCGAGCACGCGCTCGAGCCCTTCCTGGCCAACAACGTCACGTACGCCGACGAGCTCCGTATTATCTGCGGGGACGCGTACGGTCAGGTCACCCTTGTCGACCTTGAGGACCAGATAGGTCTTATCCTCGCCCTTGATCGTGCGAGTCTCGACCGCTTCGATGCGAGCAGCCCCATGATGGGGGTAGACGACGGTATCGCCGACCTTGAAAGACATGTGGCAAGTACCCCTTCCGCTGAAGGCTATCTTACCACGTCGGCGGAGGCTGATTGAATGGCCTTTACCCCATAAGGCCAGGTCATCAGGACAATTTCGGCGGGCCGGAATTGCCTCAAGGCCAGCCGCAGGACGCGGATGGGGTCCCGTCTTAGCAATGCGTCACCAGCCGGCAGCACCTGGTATCCGTTGAAACAGGCAGCGCTCGTGGGCCACAGCGACTATTTAGTTTCATACTAGTAGTGACGTGGGAGACCCACGCTGGAGAGGTGCGAGCGTGTGAACCCTGGCGGAGAACCCGGGCGGGACGAGGGTGGCCTGCCCCCGGTTGACGTCGACATCCCGGACGACGCCCGGGAGCTCGATCGTGAAGTGCTCGCGTACCGCCGCGAGCGGCGGGCGCTGCGGCGCCGGGCGCGCTGGGCCCGGCTGCTCGGCCCGCTGCACCAGCATGGCGCGATCCTGCCCCTGATCGCGAGCTGTGTCGCGCTGTCGATGCTGGCCGGGACGCTGCTGTCGGTGTTCAGCATCAGCCCCGCCGCCGCGCCCGTGCTGTCGCACTCGGCCAACCCAGGGGCCAGCTCGGGAGCCACCTCAGGGACCAGCTCGCAGGCCAGCCCGTCCAGGCCCGCCACGGAGGCCAGCAGCCTGCCCCTGGGCACGGTCTACGTCGACGGCAAGGCCACTGCGGTCCGGGGACTGGTCCGCGCGGTGCTGGTGCTGGTGCCGCGCGGCTGCCGCTGCCAGCAGGCCGTGCAGCAGGTCACCACGCAGGCCGCGCGGGCCGGGGTCCGGCGGGTGTACTTTGTCGGCACGGCCGACCGCATGACCGACGTCACCCAGCTGACCCGGACGGCCGGGCTGGGCACGGCCGTAGCGGTGAAAGACGCCACGAACGTGCTCGGCGCCGCGTACCATCCTGCCGGGCTGACGATCGTGCTGGTTCAGGCGGACGCCACCACCTCCGTGCGGCGGAACCTGGTCGCCGGGCAGTTCCAGCTCGAGGGCCGGCTCCGGCAGCTCGGGACCACGGGCCAGGGGGCCTCGCCCCAGCCAGGCTCGGCCGCCTCGGTGGTGCCGACCCCGACCTGACCGTTCGACCTAACTGGCCGACCTGACGATAGGTGCCGCCCTGCTGGACGGTGCCGGGCCCGGGATCGCTACGATTTCCGACGTCCCGTAGTACTGACTGTCCCGAGCCTTGAGGAGGCCGGCCCGTGATCCGCAGCAGCCACGGCAGCAAACTGCTGCGCCGTCTGATGATTGGCGGTGTCGCTCTGGTCGTTCCCATCCTCGCCGGATGCGAGGCCGGGACCAACGCTCCCGAGCTCGAGTTCCACCCGGCCGCGGGCGGCGCCTACGGCAGCGCCGGCGCGGTGACCGTCTCCGACGCCTTCATCCTGGGCGGCCAGGGCAGCGCGCCGCTGGCCAAGGGCAGCTCGGCCAGCATGTTCCTGAGCGTGTACAACGGCGGGGACAGCGCGGACAAGCTGATCAGCGTCGACGCGGCCAGTGTGGCCAAATCCGTCCAGCTGGCCGGCGGCTCGATCACGGTCCCGGGCCAGAGCTCGGCCGACCTGAGCGGCCCGGAGCCCAAGGTCGTACTGCGCAACCTGACCAAGCCACTGGCCAGCGGCCAGACGGTGACGGTGCTGCTCACCTTCTCCAACGCGGGGTCGGTGGAGCTGAGCGTGCCGGTCGAGAGCCGCACCACCTACTACTCGACCTTCTCGCCGCCCGCGCCGGTGCCCAGCGCCACCAAGCGCGTCAGCGTCGGGGCCACCAGCCCGGCCGGCACCGCCACGCCGAGCACGTCAGCGTCGGGGTCAGCGTCCACGCCGGCCGGCGCGACACCCACGCCCAGCACCACCCCGTAGCGCGAAGCTGAGGGCCCCGGGCACGCCGCCGGGGCCCGAAGCAGGGGCCCGGAGCCCGGGGCCGCGCGCCCCGTTACGCCGCGGCGGAGTCGAACTTGTAGCCGAGCCCGCGGACGGTCACGATGTGCCGCGGGTTGGCCGGGTCGGCCTCGATCTTGGCCCGCAGCCGCTTGATGTGCACGTCCAGGGTCTTGGTGTCGCCCACGTAGTCAGCGCCCCAGACCCGGTCGATGAGCTGCATCCGGGTCAGCACCCGGTCGGCGTTGCGCAGCAGCACCTGCAGCAGCTCGAACTCCTTGAGCGGGAGCTGGATCTGGCCGCCGCGCACGGTCACCACGTGCCGGTCCACGTCCATCCGGACCGGACCCGCCTCCATGGCCGAGACCGTCACCTCGTCCGGCTCGCCGCGCCGCCGCAGCACCGCGCGCATCCGGGCCACCAGCTCCCGCGACGAGAACGGCTTGGTCACGTAGTCGTCCGCGCCCAGTTCCAGGCCGACGACCTTGTCGATCTCGCTGTCCTTGGCGGTCAGCATGATGACCGGCACGTTGGACCGGGACCGCAGCGCCCGGCACACCTCGCTGCCGGGCAGGCCCGGAAGCATCAGGTCGAGCAGGACCAGATCCGCGCCGGTGCGGTCGAAGGCGCTGAGCGCGTCCGGGCCGGTGGCGCAGACGGCAACCTCGAACCCCTCCTTCCGCAGCAGGTAGGAGATCGCGTCGCTGAACGATTCCTCGTCCTCGACCACGAGCACACGTGTCACTGGGGTGCCTCCCGACGAACTGGTGCGCGCACTAGGCGTGCTGGTCAGAGCCTGAGCTGGCATCGGTACTCCGCAATGGCAGCGAGATGGTGAAGGTGGAGCCTGCGCCCTCCACGCTCTGGACGGTCACGGTCCCGCCGTGCGCCGCCATCACGTGCTTGACGATTGCGAGGCCGAGCCCGGTGCCGCCGGTGGCGCGCGAGCGGGCCGGGTCGACCCGGTAGAAGCGTTCGAAGATCCGCTGCAGGTCCCGGGCCGGGATGCCGATCCCCTGGTCCTCCACGCTGATCTCCACCTGGTCCCCGGCGCAGCGCGTGGTGACCACCACCCGGGTCCGCTCCGGGCTGTAGGCCACGGCGTTCTCCAGCAGGTTGCGGATGGCCGTGATCAGCAGGTCCTCGTCGCCGTGCACGCCGAGGCCGCGGTCGCCCACGTCGGCCAGCGCGATCCCGCGGGCGTTGGCCTTCATCCGGCACCGGTCCAGGGCCTCGGCGATCACCGCGTCCAGCGGTACGGCCGTCGGGTCGGGCACCGGCTCGGCGGCCTGGATGCGGGACAGCGTGATGATGTCCTGCACCAGGTTGGTCAGCCGGGCCGCCTCCTGGCGCATCCGCCCGGCGAACCGGCGCACGGCGTCGGGGTCGTCGGCGGCGTCCTCGACCGTCTCGGCCAGCAGGGCCAGCGCGCCGACCGGGGTCTTCAGCTCGTGGCTGACGTTGGCCACGAAGTCCCGGCGGACTTCCTCGACCCGCCGGCTTTCGCTCTGGTCCTCGGCCAGCACCAAGACGAGGCCGTCGCAGCCGACGTCGCCGCCCAGCGGCGCGACCCGGACCGCGAAACTGGTCACTCCGCCAATGCCTCCACCGGGGGTGACCTCGAACTCGCCTTCCCGGATTTCGCCGTCCCGGCGGACCTGCCGGGCCAGGGCCAGCAGCTCGCCCGCCATCAGCGCCTCGCCCTCGACCAGGCCGAACGAGCGGGCCGCGTCGCTGGCCTGCAGGACGCGATCCTCGGCATCCAGGACGACGGCCGAGGAGGACAGCACCGACAGCACCGACGCGATGCCTGGTGGCAATGGGGTGGCCGCCGGGCAGGCGGTCTCCCGCCACTCACCGTTGACCGTCTGCGCGCTTACCGGCATTGCTGCTCCCTATACGACTGAACCCCGCCGCCTGTCACCGGCGGCGTTGCATCGGAACAGCTCAGGCCCACACACCTGATCGTAAACGGCCCCGTGCCGGGCACCACGGGGAGGGGCCTGTGACGTGCGACTATTACCGGACTGTTTCCCACGCGTCCATTATCCGGACATTTACGATTTCTTGCGCGCACGCCTGATTGCCGCCTGGCGGAGGGGCGCTCCTCACGCCCCATCCGCACAGTGCTGGTTTAGGTGGGCTGGTTTAGGTGGGCCAGCTAAAGAGTGGGCCAGCTAAAGAACAGTTCAGCGGCCCTGGTTCTTGACCGCTTCGGCCGACTCGGCGGCCGCCTGCGGGTCCAGGTAACGGCCCCCCCGCTTCACCGGCAGGTAGTCGCTGTCCAGCTCGTAGGCGAGCGGGATGCCGGTGGGGATGTTCAGCCCGGCGATCTCGTCGTCGCTGATGCCGTCCAGGTGCTTGACCAGCGCCCGCAGCGAGTTGCCGTGCGCGGTGATCAGCACCGTCTTGCCCACGGCCAGCTCGGGCACGATCGACTCGTACCAGTAGGGCAGCATCCGCTCCTGGACGTCCTTCAGGCACTCGGTGCGGGGCAGCAGGTCCGGCGGGAGCAAGGCGTACCGCGGGTCACTGGCCGGAGAGAGCGGGTCGCTGTCGTCAAGCGGCGGCGGCGGCACGTCGTAGGACCGCCGCCAGGTCATGAACTGCTCGTCGCCGAACTCCTGCCGGGTCTGGGCCTTGTCCTTACCCTGCAGTGCGCCGTAATGGCGCTCGTTGAGCCGCCAGGTCCGGCGCACCGGCAACCAGAGCAGGTCGGCCGTCTCCAGCGCGATGTTCGCCGTCTGAATGGCCCGGGTCAGCACCGACGTGTACAGCAGGTCCGGGCGGATGCCCGCGTCGCGCAGCAGCCCGCCGGCGTTGCGGGCCTCGTCAGTTCCGGTCCCGGACAGGGGCACATCCACCCATCCGGTAAAAAGTCCCTTGGAATTCCAATCGCTCTCACCATGGCGGAGCAGCACGAGATTTTCCATGGCTCGAGCTTATCGGCCGACCCTGGACGGAGGACTGCACTGGGATTTGCCCTGGGATTTGCCCTGGGGCCAGCCCCGGGCATGAGCCCAGGTGAGGTGGGAACATCGGCCAGAACGCCGGGGTTGCAGAGTCGGAGGTGCTTGCCCGTGCCGCGAAGCGTCCCGAGGCGGATCGCGACGATCAGTATTCACACGTCACCGCTCGACCAGCCAGGAACCGGCGACGCCGGAGGCCTGAACGTCTACGTGGTCGAGGTGGCGAAGCGGCTGGCCGCCCGCGGCACCGAGGTCGAGATCTTCACCCGCGCGGTCTCCCGTGACGCCCCGCCGGTCACCGAGCTGGCCCCGGGCGTACTGGTCCGGCACGTGACGGCGGGCCCGTTCGAGGAGCTCGACAAGGCCGACATCCCGGCTCAGATCTGCCACTTCACGTTCGAGGCGCTGCGCATCGAGGCGGCCTACGCGCCCGGCCGGTACGACCTCGTGCACGCCCACTACTGGCTGTCGGGCCAGGTGGGCGCGGTGGCCAAGGAGCGCTGGGGGGTGCCGCTGGTGCAGTCCATGCACACCCTGGGCAAGGTCAAGAACGCCGCCCTGGCCACCGGCGACTCGGCCGAGCCGGACACCCGGATCCGGGGTGAAGCCGAGGTGGTGGCGGCCGCGGACCGGCTGGTGGCCAACACCGCGGAGGAACGGCGTCAGCTCATCGAGCTCTACGGCGCCGATCCGTCCCGGGTCAAGACCGTCCATCCCGGGGTCGACCTGTCCGTCTTCCGGCCCGGCGACCAGCAGGCCGCCCGCCGGGCGCTGGGCGTGCCCGCGGACGCGGTGATGCTGCTGTTCGCCGGGCGGATGCAGCCGCTCAAGGGCCCGGACATCCTGCTGCACGCGGTGGCCCGGATGGTCAGGGACGATCCGGCGCTGGCCCGCCGGCTGGCGGTGGTGTTCGTGGGCGGCCCCAGTGGGCTGGGCCGCAACGACCCGGACATGGTGACCCAGCTGGCCGCCCGGCTCGGCATCTCCGGGGTGGTGCGGCTGGAGCCGCCGTGCGCCCAGTCCGAGCTGGCCGACTGGTACCGGGCCGCGACGGTCGTCACCGTGCCGTCCTACTCCGAATCGTTCGGCCTGGTCGCGCTGGAGGCGCAGGCCTGCGGCACGCCGGTAGTGGCGGCCGCGGTGGGCGGGCTGCGTACCGCGGTCCGGCACGGCGCGTCCGGCCTGCTGGTCGAGAGCCACGACCCGGCCGACTACGCCCGCGTGCTGCGCCGGCTGGCCGCGTCCCCGGCGACGCTGGACCGGATGTCGGCCGGCGCGCTGCGGCACGCCGCCGGGTTCGGCTGGTCGGCTTCGGTCGACCAGCTGCTGGGGGTCTACGCCGGGGCGATGGACGAAAGCCGGTCTGACGAGGCCCGGGCTACGGTGGAGGCGTGACCCAGACCCCGGCCGAGACGGTGGCGGCCACGGCCGCCATCGAGGCGGCCCTGACCGAGCTGGACCTGCCGTCCGAGCAGCCCAGCCCCGGCGCCTACCTGGTCAAGCTGGCCGGCGAGCACAAGCTGGCCACGATGACCTGGCTGATCGCGGGCCGGCACAGCCTGCACGTGGAGGCGTTCTTCTGCCGGCGGCCGGACGAGAACCACGAGCAGTTCTACCGGTTCCTGCTGGAGCGCAACGGCCGCACCTACGGCGTGCACTTCGCCGTGGACCAGGTCGGGGACGTGTACCTGGTCGGGCGGCTGCCGCTGGCCGCGATCTCGGCCGCCGAGGTCGACCGCATCCTCGGCTGCGTGCTCAGCTACTCCGACGAGAACTTCGACGCCGCGCTGGAACTGGGTTTCGCCTCCGCCATCCGGCGCGAGTGGGCCTGGCGGGCCAAGAACGGCGAGAGCCTGGCCAACCTGCAGGCGTTCGCCCGGTTCGCCGACCCTGAACACAATTCCGCGCATTGACCAGCGCAGCGGCGGGTAGCTGGGTAATCTCACCCACGGTTATGGTCATGGCTGGACGACGAATCCCCGGGAAGAAACGTGATCGAAGCTGACTCCGCGGCGCTTGGCCCGGCGGCGGCCCGTCTGCGTGCTATGGGCGGTTCGCCGCCAACTCCCGTGGGTAAAGTGGCCATTGTGAACCGGCTTGGCGACCTCGAACGCGCGATCATGGACGTACTCTGGGGGACGCCCCAGTCACTCACGGTCCGTGAAGTCAGCGCACAACTCACCGAACGCGACCTCGCCCACACGACCGTCATGACCGTGCTGGACCGGCTGGCCAAGAAGGGCTTCGCCCGGCGCGAACGTGACGGCCGCGCCTGGCGCTACCGGCCCGCCGCGACCAGGGAGGCGTACGTGACCGAGCTGATGCTGACCGCGCTGGACCAGACCGGCGACCGCTCGGCCGCGCTGGCCCGGTTTGCCAAGCTGGTATCCGGGGCAGAGGCGAGTGCACTACGTGGTGCTCTGGACGAAATTGAAGGCGGCGGCGGGGGCTAATGACTGGACCGGCCGACGCGGCCCTGCTGGCCGTCGTCGCCATCGGCTGTGTACGAGGCTCGGCCGCACTGGGAGCGGCCCGGTGGCCCCGGCGGTCGCCCGGGGCTGCCATCCTGCTGTGGCAGGCGCTCGGCCTGGGCGGCGGGCTCGCCGCAGTCGGCGCGCTGATCGAGGTTGGTTTGCCCGCCGGATCCTCCAGTGTGGCCAACGGTGTGCTGCGGGTCGCCCATATGTCTGCGAGCGGTGCCCTGTTCCCCGCGGGCCAGCCCATCCTTCCCGTGCTGCTGCGGCTGGCCAGCCTGGTGCTGGGACTAGCGCTGCTCGCTCAGCTGTGCTGGGTACTGCCCGCGTCAGCCATCACCGCGGTCCGGGCCCGGCGGCGGCAGCGGGAGTTGCTCGCGCTGCTGGGCCGGGGCGACCCCAAGGCTCCCGGCGCGCTGGTCGTCGACCACCCGGCCGCCGCGGCCTACTGCCTGCCCGGGCTGCGTTCCAAGATTGTGGTCAGCGTCGGCGCCCTGGACCTGCTGCTCCCGGCCGAGCTGGCCGCGGTGCTGGCCCACGAGCGGGCTCACCTGCGCGAGCGTCACGACCTGGTCGTGCTGCCGTTCACCGCGTTGCGCCGGGCCTTCGGCTGGTCCCAGATCTGCGCCGATGCGCACCAGTCGGTAGCCCTGCTGATCGAGATGCTGGCCGACGACCGGGCCCTGCGGGCGCGGCCCGCGCGCGCCCTGGCCGGGGCGCTGGCCCGGTTCGGCACGGCCGGCTGCGGTGGCGCGGACAGCGCCCCGGACGGCGCTCTGGCCGTCTCAGGCGCCGCCCACGAGGGCGAGATGACGGCCCGGGTGACCCGGATCATGACCCCGATACCGCCGCCGCCCGCGGCGGTACGGTTCGGGATCTGCTGTGCCGCCACCCTCATCGTCGTGGTGCCGGTGGCGTTGCTCGTCCTGCCGAACTAGCTGCGGGTACTCACGGGCCGGGCCTATTAAATCCATTTTTAATGAGGTCGCCGGTCACCAGGGTCCGTACGGACCGGAGCGGCTGCTACCGGTCTTGAACTCCTTGACCTTGGGATGCACATCGGCCATGTAGACCGCGGCGGCCACGAACGCGGCCACCGGCAGGATCGACGTCACCGACGCGCCCCGCACGTAGAAGGCGTAACCCAGGCCGACGACCATGGCCACGCCCAAGATGATCAGCCAGATCGGCTTGGTCTGCTTGCCCACCGCCGTGAACGCCGTGGCCGGCCGGCGGACCGCGTCGATGAACGCCCACGCCTCGAACAGGAACGCGGCGATCGTGAGCACGGCGAAGAACACGTTTAGCGGCGTCAAGGCCTCACCAAGGATCACGGCACCCACGCTATCCGTTGTGGCCGGTATCGGTCGCGTCGTCGGTCACCGCGGCCCAGGTGCCGTCGCGCCGGCTGGCCCGCCCGCTACGGCCCGGACGCTCCTCCTCCGGCGGCCTGGCCTCGAACTCGGCCTCGGCCTCGGGCAGCCAGGGCTCGGTCTCGGCCTCGGCCAGGCCCGGCCCAACCTCGGCCGCGCCGGCGTAGGGCAGCACCGCCACCGGCGCGCCGTCCGCTTCGGCCGCCGCGTTCTCCTTGCGGAACGACCCGTAGATCTCGATCAGCACCTGCTTCTGGCGCTCGGACAGGCCCGGGTCGGCCAGCAGGGCGGAGCGCACGCCGGAGTCGGCCGGCTGGTCCTCCAGGATGCCGGCCTGCACGTACAGGGCCTCGGCCGAGATCCGCAGGCCCTTGGCGATCTGCTGCAGGATCTCGGCGCTGGGCTTGCGCAGCCCGCGCTCGATCTGGCTGAGATAAGGGTTGGAGACCCCCGCGGCCTGGGAAAGCTGGCGGAGCGAAATCTTCGCCTGCTCCCGCTGCTCGCGGATGTAGTCCCCGATCGAGTTCATCGATACCTGAGGCATGCCCCCAGTATCGGCGACAGTGCTTGCAATTGCAAACGGCCAGCAAGCACCCCGACGTGGCTGCGTCACTGGACGGCCCAAGCTGACTCGGCTAGTGGGCCGGGACGTGGGTCAGGTGCTCGCGGGCGAAGGCCAGCGACTCGGCCAGGTCGGCCAGGCGCTCGTCGCGGCTGAGGGAGCGGGTGTTGACCTCGAGCACGACCATGCCGGGGTAGTTGTCCGCGGCCAGCCGGTGCAGCAACTCGGCGCAGGGCTGGCTGCCGCGGCCCGGGACCAGGTGCTGGTCCGGGAATGGGCCGACCTGCACCCCGGTGCCATCGGTCAGGTGCACGTGGGTCAGGCGGGGACCCAGCGCGTCCGCCATGGCCAGCGCGTCCGAGCCGGACGCGGCGGCGTGGGAAAGGTCCAGGGTCACGTGGGCGCAGTCGATCTCGGTCGGGTCCCAGGTCGGCGCGTACGGCACGATCTCCCGGCCGCGGGCGCGCAGCGGGAACATGTTCTCCACCGCGAAGACGATGTCGGTCTCCGCTTCCATCTCGGCCAGGCGGGTCTCGAAGTCCACCGCGTAGTCCCGCTGCCAGCGGAACGGCGGGTGCACCACCACGACCTTGGCCCCGAGACGCTGGGCCAGGTCCTTGGACCGCCGGAGCTTCTCCCACGGCTCCCGGCCCCAGACCCGCTGGGTCAGCAGCAGGCTCGGGGCGTGCACGGCCAGCACCGGGAGCTGGTGATAGTCGATGAGCCGGCTGATCACGTCGACGTCCTGGCTCACCGGGTCGGTGTAGACCATGACCTCGAGCCCGTCGTAGCCCAGCCGCGTGGCGGCCTCGAAGGCGTCGGGCGTCCTGTCTGGGTAGACGGACGATGTCGACAGCACGACGGGCGTCCTGGCCACCCGCTCAGCCTCGCTCAATGTCCTGCCCTCCACGGAACCCTGCACCGGGTTCCGTCGAGCAAGCTTAGTTTGATGCCGGGCCGGATTGTTCCATCCGGCGTGGCGGCTCGCGTTCCGCCAGACTGTCACTGCCCAGCATTAATGTGCCAGCCATGGCGAAGTCATCGGCGGGCAACGCATACCGCTGTTCGGAGTGCGGCTGGCAGGCCCCGAAGTGGGTGGGGCGCTGCGGCGAATGCCAGGCCTGGGGGACGATCGAGGAGGCCGGGGTCCCGCGGCTGGTCCGGGCCGGGGTCCGCGGGGTCGGGCCGGGCCCGGTGAGCACGCCGGCCGTGCCGATCGGCCAGGTCGACGCCAAGGCGGCCAGCGCCCGGCCGACGGGCATGGACGAGCTGGACCGGGTCCTCGGCGGTGGCCTGGTCCCGGGGGCGGTGGTGCTGCTGGCGGGCGAGCCCGGTGTCGGGAAGTCGACGCTGCTGCTGGAGGCGGCGGCGCTGGTGGCCGGTTCACGCAAGGTGCTGTACGTCACCGGTGAGGAGTCGGCGGCCCAGGTGCGGCTGCGGGCCGACCGGATCGGCGCGGTCAGCGACAACCTCTACCTGGCGGCCGAGACCGACCTGTCCGCCGTGCTGGGCCACGTCGAGACCGTCCGGCCGGACCTGCTGGTCATCGACTCGGTTCAGACGATCTCGGCCGGCGGGGTGGACGGCGCACCGGGCGGGGTGACCCAGGTCCGTGCGGTCTCGGCCACGCTGATGGCCACGGCCAAAGAGCACGCGCTGGCCACGATCCTGGTCGGCCACGTGACCAAGGACGGGTCGATCGCCGGGCCGCGCACGCTCGAGCATATGGTCGACGTGGTGCTGCACTTCGAGGGCGACCGGCACTCCCAGCTGCGCATGGTCCGCGCGGTGAAGAACCGGTACGGGCCCACGGACGAGGTCGGCTGCTTCGACCTGGGCGAGTACGGGCTGATCGGGCTGCCCGACCCGAGCGGGCTGTTCCTGTCCCAGCGCAGCGAGCCCGTACCCGGCACCTGCGTGACGGTCACCCTGGAGGGCCGCCGGCCGCTGCTGGCCGAGGTCCAGACGCTGGTCGGCCCGTCCGTGCTGGACATGCCGCGCCGGGTCGTCTCGGGCCTGGACGGATCGCGGGTGGGCATGGTGCTGGCCGTGCTGCAGCGCCACGCCGAGATCCGTCTCGGCCGCCAGGACGTCTACGCCGCCACCGTCGGCGGTGTCCGGCTGACCGAGCCGTCCGTCGACCTGGCCCTGGCGCTGGCCCTGGCCAGTTCGACGTCGAACCTGAGCGTCCCGGCCGGCGTCATCGCCGTCGGAGAGGTCGGGCTGGCCGGCGAGGTCCGCCGGGTGAGCGGCATCCCCCGCCGGCTGGCCGAGGCCGAGCGGATGGGTTTCCGCCGCGCGATCGTGCCGGCCGGAGTCGGTGGCCTCGCCCCCACCGGGCCGCCCCGCGACCACGACCGGCCTGGGCGGCCGCTGGCCGCGGTGCCCAGCCCCGACGGTCTGACCGGCCTCACTGGCCTGATGGAGGTGCGTGAGGTCGAAGACGTCCGCCACGC
Source organism: uncultured Actinomycetes bacterium (assembly GCA_963833835.1). Taxonomy (GTDB): domain Bacteria; phylum Actinomycetota; class Actinomycetes; order Streptosporangiales; family Streptosporangiaceae; genus Bog-532. Next base: position 299,235 of record CAWHZI010000010.1, on the reverse strand, counting down.
CATCGCCGCCGCGCTGGCCGACTGAGCGCGGCCCCAGCGCAGGCCCCGGGCAGGCCCAGCGCCGCCCCGGGTCAGGCGCAGCGCAGGCTCCGGGTCAGGCGCCCGAGGTTGACTTGGCCGTCGCCTTCTTGGTCGAGCTGGACGCGGGCGCCGCGGCCAGCTTGAACGACACCCGGGGGCTCTGGGCTCCGCCGGCCTGGGCCACCGCGCCGTAGGTCCGGCCGGCCGCGGCCATCACCGTGGCCGAGCAGCCGTTGACCGTCTCGTGCTTGTCCCAGCCCATCGAGGTGACCACGGGGACACCGCGGCGCAGGCTGACGACGTGCCGCGTGGCGCCGCTCGCACAGGCGGCCGAGTCGTAGGCCGTCGCGCTGCCGTGGCTGACGACCAGCTTCAGGCCGGCCGCGCCGGTGTCCAGCAGGCAGTTCGCGCTGCTGGTCGACACGATGTCGAGCTGGAAGGACGGGTCGACGCTGGGGCCGTAACTGCTCTGGCTGGCCACCAGGGTCAGCACCAGGTCGGCCGCCGGGCACGCGGTGGTCGCGGCCTGGGCCGGGCTGGCCTTCGCGGACGCCTGGGCCGAAGCCGGCTTCGTGGCCGACGCGGACGGCGAGGCCGAAGGCGACGGCGAGGCGGACGGGCTCGGTGACGGGCTGGCTGGGGCGGAGGTCGCCGGCACGGCCGGCGACGGCGTGCCCGCGGAGCTGGTGTAGCCGGCCGCAGCCGGGCCGCTGGAGCCGGAATTGGACGATTTACCGCCGCTGGCTACACCAGAGACGGCCCAGACCAGCAGGCCGATCACGGCCAGTCCACCGATCAGCGTGAAGAACCGGCGCTGCCAGTAGGCGTCGGCTCCGGGGTTCCGGTTACCTCGGCCACGTTGTGCGTTCGGATCCATAGGCTCAGTATTCTTCGCGGGCCTGCGTGCGGCACGGCGACATGCCGGCCGACCCGGCCCGCAAACCGCGCACGGGCGCGCGATAATCGAGCCTTGTCATGACAAGCCGTTATCTCGAACCGGTGCTCGGCTGGTACGCGGGTCACGCCCGTGACCTACCCTGGCGGGCTCCGGAGGCGTCGGCCTGGTCGGTCATGGTCAGCGAGATCATGCTGCAGCAGACGCCGGTGTCCCGGGTGCTGCCCGCGTACCGGGAGTGGCTTTCCCGCTGGCCCACCCCCGCGGCGCTGGCCGCCGATCCGCCCGGAGAGGCGGTGCGGCAGTGGGGGCGGCTCGGTTACCCGCGCCGCGCCCTGCGGCTGCACGAGGCGGCCCGGATCGTGACCGAGCAGCACGGCGGGGTCATCCCGGACTCCTACGACGCGCTGCTGGCGCTGCCGGGGGTCGGGCGTTACACCGCGGCCGCCATCGCCAGCTTCGCTTACCGGCAGCGGCACCCGGTCCTGGACACCAACGTGCGGCGGGTGCTGAGCCGGTTGGTCACCGGGGCGGAGTTTCCCGGCCGGACGGTGTCGGCCGCGGAGTGGCGGCTGGCCGAGACGCTGCTTCCGGACGAGCCCGAGGTGGCCGCCCGCTGGGCCGTCGGGGTGATGGAGCTCGGCGCGCTGGTCTGCACGGCGGCCCGGCCGCGGTGCGAGGGGTGCCCGGTGGCGGCGGACTGCAGCTGGCTTCAGGCGGGCCGCCCAGCCGCGGCGGTCCGGCCGGTGGGCCAGCGCTACGAGGGCACCGACCGGCAGTGCCGGGGCCGCCTGCTGGCCGTGCTGCGGGACGCCACCGGGCCGGTCCCGGCCAGCCGCCTGGACGCGGTCTGGCCGGTCGAACTGCAGCGGGCCCGGGCCCTGGACGGCCTGGTCGCCGACGGCCTGGTCGACGCGCTGCCCGACGGGCAGTACGCCCTGCCTGCGTTAGCCCGGCCGGCCTGAACGAAACGGCGCCCAGACCGCTGGGCGGTCTGGGCGCCGTCTTTGGTGCTTTCGGCCGGGCTGAGCCGGCCGGTGGGCTGGCTAGGCCTGCGGGGTGCTTTCGCCGCTGCTAGCCGACTCGATCTCGGCCGGCGGGGCATCGGGCACCGATTCGGGCTTGGCCACACCGGTGAAGGTGAACTTGGCCGTCGGCCCCTCACCATCAGCGTCGACGATCACGATCTGACCCGGACGGAGCTCCCCGAACAGGATCTTCTCCGACAGCGAGTCCTCGATCTCGCGCTGGATCGTACGGCGCAGCGGCCGGGCGCCCAGCACGGGGTCGTAACCGCGCTCCGACAGCAGCGACTTGGCCCCCGGACGAAGCTCCAGACCCATGTCACGGTCCTTCAGCCGCTCATCGACCTTGCCCACCATCAGGTCCACGATCGTGAAGATCTCGTCGCGGGCCAGCTGGTGGAAGACGATGATGTCGTCGACACGGTTGAGGAACTCCGGCCGGAAGTGCTGCTTGAGCTCTTCCTGCACCCGGCTCTTCATCCGCTCGTACGAGCTGTGCGACTCATCGGCCTTGGCGAACCCGACCGACACACCCTTGGAGATGTCCCGGGTACCCAGGTTCGTGGTCATGATGATCACGGTGTTCTTGAAGTCCACCGTCTTGCCCTGGGCGTCGGTCAGGCGACCGTCTTCCAGGATCTGCAGCAGCGAGTTGAAGATGTCCGGGTGGGCCTTCTCGATCTCGTCGAACAGGACCACCGAGAACGGCCGGCGGCGAACCTTCTCGGTCAGCTGGCCGCCCTCTTCGTACCCGACGTAGCCGGGCGGGGAGCCGAACAGCCGCGAGACGGTGTGCTTCTCCATGTACTCGCTCATGTCGAGCTGGATCAGCGCGTCCTCGTCGCCGAACAGGAACTCGGCCAGCGTCTTGGACAGCTCGGTCTTACCGACACCGGACGGACCGGCGAAGATGAACGAACCGCCGGGACGCTTCGGGTCCTTCAGGCCGGCCCGGGTCCGCCGGATGGCCTGAGACAGCGCCCTGATCGCGTCGTTCTGGCCGATGACCCGGCGGTGCAGCTCATCTTCCATCCGCAGCAGCCGCTGAGACTCTTCCTCGGTCAGCTTGAACACCGGGATGCCGGTGGCCGTGGCGAGGACCTCAGCGATCAGCTCCTCGTTCACCTCGGCCACGACGTCCATGTCGCCGGCCTTCCACTCCTTCTCCCGGGTGGCCTTCTTGGCCAGCAGCTGCTTCTCGTTGTCACGCAGCGCTGCGGCCTTCTCGAAGTCCTGGGAGTCGATGGCCGACTCCTTCTCCCGGCGGACCTGGGCGATCTTCTCGTCGTAGTCCCGCAGGTCCGGCGGAGCGGTCATCCGGCGGATGCGCATCCGCGAACCGGCCTCGTCGATCAGGTCGATCGCCTTGTCCGGCAGGAACCGGTCGCTGATGTAGCGGTCGGCCAGCTGGGCCGCGGCCACCAGGGCCCCGTCGGTGATGGACACCCGGTGGTGCGCCTCGTACCGGTCCCGCAGGCCCTTGAGGATCTCGATCGTGTGCGAGATCGTCGGCTCCGCGACCTGGATCGGCTGGAACCGGCGCTCCAGCGCCGCATCCTTCTCCAGGTACTTGCGGTACTCGTCCAGCGTGGTGGCGCCGATCGTCTGCAGCTCACCCCGGGCCAGCATCGGCTTCAGGATGGAGGCGGCGTCGATCGCGCCCTCCGCGGCACCGGCCCCGACGAGCGTGTGGATCTCGTCGATGAACAGGATGATGTCGCCCCGGGTGCGGATCTCCTTGAGCACCTTCTTCAGGCGCTCTTCGAAGTCACCGCGGTACCTCGACCCGGCGACCAGGGCGCCCAGGTCCAGCGTGTACAGCTGCTTGTCCTTGATCGTCTCGGGCACTTCGCTCTGCACGATCTTCTGGGCCAGACCCTCGACCACGGCGGTCTTGCCCACACCGGGCGCACCCACCAGGACCGGGTTGTTCTTGGTCCGGCGCGAAAGCACCTGCATCACGCGCTCGATTTCCTTCTCGCGCCCGATGACCGGGTCCAGCTTGCCTTCCCGCGCGGCGGCGGTCAGGTTGCGGCCGAACTGGTCCAGCACCAGCGACGTGGACGGAGCGGACTCGGCCGACGTGCCGGCCGACGCGGGCTCCTTGCCCTGATACCCGTGCAGCAGCTGGATCACCTGCTGGCGGACCCGGTTCAGGTCAGCACCCAGCTTGACCAGAACCTGCGCGGCGACCCCGTCGCCCTCGCGGATCAGGCCCAGCAGGATGTGCTCGGTACCGATGTAGTTGTGCCCGAGCTGCAGCGCCTCGCGCAGCGACAGCTCCAGCACCTTCTTGGCCCGCGGGGTGAAGGGGATGTGACCCGAGGGTGCCTGCTGTCCCTGGCCGATAATCTCCTCGACCTGCTGGCGAACGGCCTCGAGACTGATCCCCAGAGATTCCAGGGCCTTCGCCGCCACGCCTTCACCCTCGTGGATGAGGCCCAGCAGGATGTGCTCGGTACCGATGTAGTTGTGATTGAGCATCCTGGCTTCTTCTTGCGCCAAGACCACAACCCGCCGCGCTCGGTCGGTAAACCTCTCGAACATATCGTTGCTCTCCTCACAGCGCGGTCCAAGCAGGTGCGCGAACGATTGCCCTGCTTGTCCGCATGGTAGCCGCGTGCCCAGCGGTGCGCCTTTGTGCCGTAGGTCCTACGTTAAAAGTTCCCCGGATGGGTCACGTTCATCCCATCAAACCCCGTGAACGCCTTGTGGTGTTCCCGCTACGCCGGAAGCGAACGGCAGATCGGACTGCGGACGCTGCCAGCGATAACTACGCTGAGGCGCTACCCCACTTCACACGAGGAAACCAAAGCCGGGTGGGACGCATCCGGCCGTTCCGGGCCGGTCGATGGCACACTGGCCGCTCCCGCCCGGCAAGTCCAAATTGGCCGCCCTGGTCGCCTTGGCCACTTCGGTCACTTTGGCCACACCAGCCCCGTTCGCCCCAACGGGGCGGCAGCAAAAAGGGCAAGCCCTCCGCCCATAGCGGAGAGCTTGCCCGAGGCAGCCGGTGACGTCCGTGCTGGACGGTGGCACCGAGACGGTGAGGTGAAGGGCTGGGGCCCGCCGGAGCGCGATGCCCGGTGGGCCGGCAGGCCGGCCGATGCCACGGCCAGGTGGAGCGGCCACTGAAAGGGAAGGCCGCCGGGGCGGCAGGAGCCCCGTCCCGTGAAAGCTGCGTTTAGTGCGAGGCCTCGTACTCGGAAACGATCGACGCGGGAATGCGGCCACGCTCGTTGACGTGGTAACCGCGCTGCTTCGCCCACTCGCGGATTTCCGCACTGCGCTGACGGCCGGGCCCGGTGCGCGGACGGCGACGGCGCGCCGGTGCACTTACTTTACGAGCCTTATCGATGTAGAGGGTCAGCTCTTTGCGGATCTTGTCCGCGTTGGCCGAACTTAGGTCGATCTCGTACGAGCTGCCATCAAGACCAAACGATACGGTCTCGGTCGCCTCTCCGCCATCAAGATCGTCAACGAGAAGCACCTGAACCTTCTGTGCCATGGAACCAGCCCTTCTGTGGATCACACATATTCAGATACTGAAGATATACCCACCATGTTGCCGTTGCCAATTCAGGTAGGTCAACAAGATTGGCGTGTTACGGCGAACTCAGGATGTCCGGTTCCAGCAGGGGCTGATACTACTTAACCGCCCGATGTAACTCTCCGTAATCAGGGCTTGAGTGGGCAGTTAGCATTACCGGCAGCGCCATGCCGATTGCCGTGCCGAGCGTGATCTCGGTAACTCTGAGGCGATTCTAAGTGCAGCCTCAGCATCAACGCAGGGCGGCCCTGATCTAGTTCCTGTCCGCAAAGATTTAGTGCGGCGAACCGTGATCGCCCGATGATCGTCTTGCCTGATCAGGCTCATCGCCGTTTCCCGCTGGCTTCCCCACTGCGTTCTCATCTGAGCGGACGGCGGATGGCGCCTCGTTGACGTCGATAATTCCGTTCTTGCCGGAAATATCGGCTTCGCGGCGGGCGCCTTGCTGCACTCTACGCTTCGGTGCCATCTCACGGCGCAACAACAGGACAAGCCCGACGATGAACGCGGCGCAAACAACCGCTGGTGGAGTGAGCGCCGCCAGATCGTTCAACAAGACGCTTCCTCTCTACCGTTTTTACACATCCGCTGGTGGGCCGCTGCGCTCTGCCACCGTGCATGTGCTTAACGCAAGTGTATGAAATCGATTGTGACGGACTCATATGTGGACCGCTACTGCGGCCCGTCTAAATCCACCCGACCCGAGATGCAGTTTTGCCGGGCCGCCGCGTGCACTGCGACTTCCGGCGTTACGGCCGGCTGCCCTGGGCCGCGGCCCGGCCGCCGGGTGCGGACGGCCCTGGATATCCCCCGCCACACGGTGGAATCCGTGGCCGTCTTGTCCCGGTTCCATTGTCGCGCATGGTCAGTCGCCCCTGTCCCGTTACCCGCCGCGACGTGGACCTGCCCCTCTTATAGAAGCTTCCATGCAGGTCAGCGCCGGTGCAGCGGCGTGGCCGCAGCGGACCACGGCCGGGCCGGCCCGGCCGCACGTCCCGGTGCGGCCCGGTGCCGCCTGGGCGTTCTGGCTGAGACGCGAATCTGACGTGGCAGGATCGAACGCGGCCGTCGTCCCCCCGGCGGCCGGGTGAGAGGGGAATGAGAAACGGCAATGTTCCACGCCGATCTACACATCCACTCGAAGTTTTCCCGCGCCTGCAGTAAAGACTGCGACATCCCGCATCTGGCCGCCGGAGCCTGGCGCAAGGGCATCACGGTCGTCGGCACCGGCGACTTCACTCATCCCGCTTGGGCCGCAGAACTGAAAGAAACTCTGGTGCCTGCGGAGCCCGGCTTGCTGCGGCTGCGGCCCGATCTGGAAAGAGATCTGCGGCTGCGCGTGCCTGCAGCGTGTGACCAGCCGGTGCGTTTTATGCTCTCGGTAGAGATCTCCACAATCTACCGGCGCAGTGACCGAACCCGTAAAGTGCACCATCTGATTTACGCGCCCAGCTTCGAGGCCGCAGACCGGATCACCGCGACGCTGGCAAGGATCGGCAACCTCGCTTCTGACGGCCGGCCCATCCTCGGTCTTGACTCACGTGACCTGCTCGAGATCACGCTGGAAGGCGGCCCCGGCTGCTACTTGGTTCCGGCACATATCTGGACACCTTGGTTCGCCGTTCTTGGTTCGCGTTCCGGCTTCGACGCCGTCGCCGACTGTTACGGCGATCTGGCCGGAGAAATATTCGCGGTGGAGACGGGCTTGTCGTCCGATCCGAGTATGAACTGGATGTGCTCGTCGCTCGACGGCTATCGCCTCGTCAGTAACTCAGACGCTCATTCCCCGCCCATGCTGGGCCGGGAGGCCACCACTTTCTCCGCGGCCATGGACTACTTCTCGATCGCCGATGCCCTGCGCACCGGAGACGGCCTGGCCGGAACGATCGAGTTCTATCCCGAAGAAGGCAAGTATCACCTGGACGGTCACCGTAAGTGCGGGATCCGCTTTGATCCGCAGCAAACAAGGGAGCGGGATGGACTCTGTCCCGAGTGCCATAAACCGCTTACGGTCGGGGTTCTGCATCGTGTCGCCGAACTCGCGGATCGCCCGGATGGCTACCGGCCCGACGGCGCCGCGGGCTTCAATAATCTCGTCCAGCTACCGGAAATTGTTGGCGAGATCCTCTCGGTGGGCCCTAAGAGCAAGAGCGTTTATCGCCTCATTGACCGGCTGGTGGCCGCGTTTGGCCCGGAACTTTCCATCCTGCAGCGGGTCCCTACCGATGATTTGGGCCGCGTCGGCGGCAGCGCGCTGGGCGAGGCGATCAGCCGGCTCCGCCGCGGCGAGGTGGTCAAGGACGCGGGTTACGACGGCGAGTACGGCCACGTCCGGCTGTTCCAGCCCGGCGAGCTCGACCGGGCCGAGGCGCTCTTCGACCTACCTGAACCAGCTCCGGTGCACGCTGGCTCGGGCCAGGCAGCCGGCCGCAGGTGCGGTGCCTGCCGCGGATGCGGTGCCTGCCGCAGGTGCGGTGCCTGCCGCAGCCCCACTGGACCCGCTAGACCCACCGAGCTCGCCGGCCCCACCAGACTCAGTGACCACATCAAACCCGACAATCCCAGCAACACCAGGGGCCTCCGCGGCCGGTACGTCGAACGGTGGCGTCGCGGCGACCGCCCCGGCGCTGCTGGACGGCCTGGATGACGAGCAGCGGGCCGCGGTGATCACGCCGGCCGGGGCACCGCTCATGGTCATCGCCGGGCCTGGCACCGGGAAGACCCGGGCGCTGACGCACCGTATCGCCTACCAGGCCGCGGCGGAGGGAAGGCCGGCCGCGCAATTCCTGGCCATCACCTTCACCCGGCGCGCGGCCGGGGAGATGCGTGACCGGCTGGCCGCCCTGGCGGTGCTGGCCGGATCGGGCCTGCTGGCCGGACCCGGCGGCCCGGGCGTCGCAGGCGGGCCCGGCGACCCGGCCGGGCCAGGCGACACGGCGGCCACCGTGACGACGTTCCACGGGCTGGCGCTGCGGCTGCTGACCGAGTACCCCCAGGAGTCCGGGCTACCCGAGGACGTGCGGGTCGCGGACGAGGCGGCCCGGCTGGAGGCCGCCATCCATGTGGCGGGCTCGGACCGCGACGGCCGCCGCCTGCTGACCGCACTGGCCGCCGGGGAACCGGCCCGGCCGGAGCAGCAGCCGGAGTTCCTGGCCCGCCAGACCGCGTTCCGGGCCGAGCTGGCCCTCGACGGGCTGCTCGACGTGGACGAGCTGATCACAAGGGCCGTCCAGTTGCTGGCCGACCACCCGGACGTGCTGACGGCGCTGCGCGAGCGCTGGCCGCGGATCAGCGTGGACGAGTACCAGGACGTCGACGGGTGGCAGTACGAGCTGCTCCGGCTGCTGGCCGGGGCGGGCGACGGCCTGACCGTGATCGGCGACCCGGACCAGGCCATCTACGGCTTCCGCGGCGCGGACGTGGGCTTCTTCCTGCGATTCGGCGCGGACTATCCCGGCGCGCGGACGGTCTACCTCACCCGCAACTACCGGTCCAGCCCGACCGTGGTCAAGGCCGCGGTCCAGGCCATCGCCCCGGCCACGCTGGTGCCGGACCGGAAGCTGCACGCCCGTGGGCGCCCCGGCCACCCAGGGACCGCTGCGGACGCGGGCCCACCGCTCGTCGCGGGCCCACCGGTGGTGGTGCACGAGGCCCCCAGCGAACAGGCCGAAGGGACCTGGATCGCGGCCGAGATCGACCGGCTCATCGGCGGCTCGTCGTTCCACTCCCTCGACAGTGGCCGGGCCGACTCCCGTCAGCGGCACACCACGCTCGGGCTGTCCGACATCGCCGTGCTGTACCGCACCGACGCGCAGACGGCGCCGCTGCTGCAGGCGCTGAACCGGGCCGGGCTGCCGGCCCAGAAGGGCTCGCACGACCGGCTGGCCCGCCGCCCCGGCGTGCGGGAGCTGGTCCGCCAGCTGCGGCTGGCCTCGCCCGGCGACCAGGCCGCCCCGGGCGACACGGCCGCTCCGGGTGACCAGGTGGCACCCGGCACGGACATCGCCGGCCAGCTACGCGCGGCCGTCAGCCGGCTTACCGCGCTGACCCGCGGCGCCGAATCGGTCGACATCCTGACCGCGGGCGAGGTGCTGGCCCCGCTCGCCGGCCGCTGCGGCGACGACCTGGAGCAGTTCCTGACCGAGATCTCGCTCGGGGCCGAGGCCGACGCGCAGGACCCGCGGGCCGACGCGGTGACTCTGCTCACCCTGCACGCGGCCAAGGGCCTGGAGTTCGAGGTGGTGTTCATCGCCGGTTGCGAGCGCGGCCTGCTGCCGCTGCAGTGGCCCGGGAGCGCGCCGTCCGCGGATACGGCTGAGGAACGACGGCTGCTGTTCGTCGGGATGACCCGGGCCCGGAGCCGGCTGCTGCTCAGCTACGCGGCCTCCCGCGGGCGCGCTGGCGGTGCGGCCAGCCCGGACGGTCCCGGCCGCGGGCGGTCCACGGGGGCGTCACCGTTCCTGACTTCGATCGACCCGGCCCTGCTCAGCCGGGCCGAAACGGCCCGGCGCCCGGCCCCGGACCGGCAGCTCCGCCTCCTGTGAGCTAACGCAGGTGCAGCAGCATCCGGGTGTTGCCCAGGGTGTTGGGCTTGACCCAGTCCAGGCCGAGGAACTCGGCCACGCCCTCGTCGTAGGAGCGCAGCAGTTCGTGGTACACATCCGGGGCGACCGGGGTGCCGAAGATCTCGGTGAAGCCCAGGCTGGCGAAGAAGCGCACCTCGAAGGTGAGCACGAACACGCGCTGCACCCCGACCTCGCGCGCCCGGTCCAGCAGGACGTTGGCGAGCTGGTGTCCGAGGCCGTGGCCCTGGCAGTCGTCGCGGACGGCGATGGTGCGGATCTCGGCCAGGTCCTCCCACAGCACGTGCAGGGCCCCGCAGCCGGCGATCAGCCCGTCGGAGTCCTGCTCCGCGACCCAGAACTCCTGGACGTCCTCGTACAGGGTGACGTTGGCCTTGCCGAGCAGCCGCCCAGAGGAGACGTTGGCGTCGACCAGGGCCCGGATTCCCGGTACGTCAGCGGTACGCGCCTGCCTGACCGTGTATCCCATGGCGGATCCACGATAGCCGTCGGCCGACGCGGTCCGGCGATTTGCGGTCCGGGTTGACCGGAATTGTCCACGTGTCTAAAAACACGGGAACAGTTGCGCCGTTCCGGTTGGCAGGTCGTTCGCGTATCCAATAATGTGCTTCGCTGTCGCCCCAGATAGATGGCCGTGCCAGCAGCCGCTGGCCGATGACTGACCCGGATAGCACCAATGTCACAGGCTGTCCGCGAGAGGAGACCTTCTGTGCGGCGTTCAGCCGACGGTGTGCAGGGCACCCGGAGATTCTCACCCGAGCGGGTGAGGGCCACCGTGTCCCGCTCCTGGCGTGCGGCGGCGCTGGTCACGGGCGCGACCACCGCATTGGCCCTGCTGGTGCCGGCCGCCACGAGCGACGCGGCCAAGTCGCCGTCGCTCAACTCCCTGGTGGCCCAGGCCAAGCAGCTCACGTACCAGATCAACGCGCTGAGCGAGCAGTACGACGGCCTGCGGGTCGAGCTCTCGTCGGCCAAGACGGCCGCGAGCAAGGCACAGAAGCAGGCGGCGGCCGACAGCGCCGCCCTCAAGGCGAGCCAGGCCACGGTCGGCCGGATTGCGGCGGCCAGCTACGAGAACGCCGGCTACGACCCGACGCTGCAGATCCTCACGGCCAACAACCCGGACCAGTATCTGAACCAGGCCTCGATCATGGAGCAGCTGGATCAGACGAACGGGACCCGGGTAGCCGACCTGTCCAAGGCCGAGGCGGCGGACAAGCGGGCCAACGAGACCGCGCAGCAGCAGATCGCCAAGGTCACCGCGCTGGAAACCTCCATGAACGCGAAGACCAAGCAGATCCAGGCCCAGGTCAACAAAGTCAACAGCTCGACCATGACCCAGGCCATGGCGGTCTTCAACCAGACGGGCAGCTACCCCAACATCACGATCCCCGGCGGCAGCAGCGTGGGGGCCAAGGCCCTGGACGCCGCCCTGACCCGCCGGGGCGACCCGTACATCTGGGGCGCGGCGGGTCCCAGCGAGTTCGACTGCTCCGGCCTGGTCATGTGGGCCTACGAGCAGGAGGGCATCCAGCTCGACCACTTCACCGGCGACCAGTGGACCGAGGGCGAGCACATCTCGCGTGACCAGCTCGAGCCGGGTGACCTGGTGTTCTTCTACGCCGACATCAGCCACGTCGGCCTGTACCTCGGCGACGGCCTGATGGTCGACGCCCCCTCCTTCGGCCAGGACGTCATGGTCCAGAAGATCAACTGGGGCATCTTCGTAGGCGCCGTCCGCGTCAAGTAGGCCCCCCGGGGCCCTGTCCGCCCCGGCCTGTCCCGCCCCGCGCCCGTAAGCAGGCAATGTGGCATTGCCTGCCTTCTAGCGTCGCGATGCCACATTGCCACCGCACCAGGCGGAGCCGGGAGGTGGCTAAAAAATCACCCCCCCGGATCACTTGTGACTCGCGGGGGCGGATTACGAGGTGGCTTCGCTGTCGGGCGCGGGCGCGCCCGCCTGGCCGGCGCCGGGCACGTCGGGCTTGACGAAGGGGAACAGGACCGTTTCCCGGATGGACAGGCCGGTGAACATGATCATGATGCGGTCGACCCCGACGCCGACGCCGCCGGTGGGGGGCATGCCGTACTCCAGCGCGCGCAGGAAGTCCTCGTCCAGCTGCATGGCTTCCGGGTCGCCCCCCGCGGCCAGCAACGACTGCTCGGTCAGCCGCTTGCGCTGCTCCACCGGGTCGGCCAGCTCCGAGTAGGCCGTGCCCAGCTCGGCCCCGAACGCCACCAGGTCCCAGCGCTCGGCCAGCCGCGGGTCGTCGCGGTGGGCGCGGGTCAGCGGGGACACCTCGACCGGGAAGTCACGGTAGAACGTCGGCTCGACGGTCTGCTTCTCCACCAGCCGCTCGTACATCTCCAGCACGATCTGGCCGTGGTTCCAGTTCGGCTCGACCGGGACGTCGGCGGCGGCGCACAGCTTGCGCAGCGCGTCGATGCTGGTGTCCGGGCTGATCTCCTCGCCCAGCGCGGCCGAGACCGCGGTGTAGACCGGGACCGAGCGCCACTCGCCGCCGATGTCGAGCTCGGTGCCGTCGGCCCGGTGCAGCACGGTCGTGCCCAGCGCGTGCCGGGCCGCGCCCTGGATCAGCTCCCGGGTCAGCGTGGCCATCGTGTCGTAGTCGCCGTAGGCCTGGTACGCCTCGAGCATGGTGAACTCGGGGTTGTGGGTGGCGTCCACGCCCTCGTTGCGGAATACCCGGCCGATCTCGAAGACGTTCTCGATCCCGCCCACGATCAGCCGCTTCAGGTACAGCTCGAGCGCGATCCGCAGGTACAGCTCGCTGTCGTAGGCGTTGCCGTGGGTGATGAACGGCCGGGCGTTGGCCCCGCCGTGGATGGCCTGCAGGACCGGCGTCTCCACCTCCATGAAGCCGCGGTCGTGCATCTGGTCCCGCAACGACCAGACCACGTCGCTGCGCAGCCGGGCCAGCCGGCGCGCCTCGGGGTTGATGATCAGGTCGACGTAGCGCTGCCGGACCCGCGACTCGACGTCACTGAGTCCCCTGTGCTTCTCCGGCAGCGGCCGCAGGCTCTTGCTGATGACCGCGAACGAATCGGCCAGCACCGACAGCTCGCCGCTGCGGGAGGTGATCACCTCACCGTGCACGCCGATCTGGTCGCCGAGGTCGACGTCCCGCTTCCAGGCGGCCAGCGCCTCGTCGCCCACCTTGGCCAGCGACACCATGACCTGGAGGTCGCCGGTGCCGTCGCGGACGGTGGCGAAGCACAGCTTGCCGCCGATGCGGGACAGCATGACCCGGCCGGCCACCGCGACCTCGTCCCCGCTGGACGTGTCGGCCGGCAGCCCCTCGTACCGGGACCGGATCTCGGCGATGACCGCCGTGCGCGGGTAGCCGACCGGGTAGGGGTCGCGGCCCTCAGCCAGCAGGGCCTCCCGCTTAGCCATCCGGACCCGCGTCTGCTCCGGGAGATCGCGTTCGTCGGGGGGGCCCAGGGGCTGGTTGTCGTTCACCCGCCTGAGGCTACCGGGGCCGGTCAGTGGCAGGCACACCGATTTCCGGGGTGGTGTTGCGCTCGAACACCAGCCGCAGGCCGATCAGGGTCAGCCACGGCTCGTGCGCGTCGATGACGCTGACCTCGTTGATGACCAGCGTGGCCAGGCCGCCGGTGGCGATGATGGTCACCGAGTCCGGGTCGTCCGGGGCGAGCTCGCGGGCCATCCGGCGGGCGATGCCCTCGACCTGGCCCGCGAACCCGTAGACGATCCCGGACTGCAGCGCCTCCACGGTGTTCTTGCCCACCACCCGGGGCGGCCGGGTCAGCTCGACCTTCAGCAGCTGGGCCGCCCGGCGCGACAGCGCGTCGACCGAGATCTCGATGCCGGGGGCCAGCGCCCCGCCCACGAACTCACCGCGGGCGCTCACCGCGTCGAAGTTGGTCGAGGTGCCGAAGTCCACCACGATGGCTGGGCCGCCGAACAGGTGCACGGCCGCCAGCGAGTTCATGATGCGGTCGCTGCCGACCTCTTTGGGGTTGTCCATGCGTATCGGCACCCCGGTCTTCACGCCCGGCTCCACGATCACCGCTGGGATCTCGCGGTAGTAGCGCCGGCACATCTCCCGCATCTCATGCAGAACGGACGGCACCGTCGAGCACAGCGCGATCCCGGTGATGCCGTCGCCGCCGCTGTTGGTCTGCTCCTTGATGACCGCGCTCTGGTCGAGCAGGCCCCGCAGGACCACGGCGATCTCGTCGGCGGTCCGGTCCGGCACGGTGGCGATCCGCCAGTGCTCGATCACCTGGTCACCGTCGAAGACGCCGAGCACCGTGTTGGTGTTGCCCACGTCGATCGCCAGCAGCATTGTTACCTCACTTCCCGAACCCGACGATCACGTTGTCGATCAGGCGCGTGCCCCCGACCCGGGCCGCGACCAGCAGCAGGGCCGTCCCGGTGTAACCGGGACCGGCCCGCTCGAACGTCTGGGCGTCGACCAGGGCCAGATAGTCGACGGTCAGCGGGGCCGGGTCGAGCACGGCGCGGGCGGCCGCGAGCACCGCCTGCGGTCCGTCCCCGGCCCGGGCCCGGCCCGCCTCCAGCGCGGCGGGCAGCGTCAGCGCCACCGTGCGTTCGGGGGCGGACAGGTACCGGTTGCGGCTGGAGGCGGCCAGGCCGTCCGGGTCGCGGAACGTGGGCACGGCCGCGACCTCGACGCCGAGGTTGAGGTCGGCCGACATCTGCCGGACCAGGGTCAGCTGCTGGGCGTCCTTCTGGCCGAACACCGCCACGTCCGGCCGGGTCAGCTCGAACAGCTTGAGCACCACGGTCAGCACGCCGCCGAAGAAGCCGGGCCGGAACTCACCCTCCAGCACCCGGCCCACCGGACCGGGGTCCACGGTCACCATCGGGTCGGCCGGGTAGACCTCCGCCACCGCGGGCGCGAACACCAGCGCGACACCCTCGTCGGCGCACAGGGCCAGGTCGTCGCCGAGCGTGCGCGGGTAGCGGCCGAGGTCCTCGGCCGGGCCGAACTGGCGCGGGTTGACGAAGATCGACACCACGACCGAGCCCGATGGCCCGGCAATTTCGGACGCTTGGCGCAGCAGGATACGGTGACCGGAATGCAGGGCGCCCATGGTTGGCACGAGCACGACCGGCGCGCTGAGCCCGGCCCGCGCGGCGGCCAGTTCGGCGCGGGTGGTGACCAGGGCCGAGTCTGCCGCCGCCTGGGCCGGCGCGGCCGATGGACCCGTCACCGGTCCGCCCCGGCCAGCACGTCGAGCAGCCGTTCGGCGTCGGGCGGGGCGAGCAGCCCGGCCGCCAGGGCCCGGTCCGCGGTCAGGCGGGCCAGCGCCACATACACGGGCAGGGCCTCTGGCGCGGTGTTGCGCAGCGCAGCCAGGTGACCGGCCACGGTGCCGGCGTCACCGCGGGCCACCGGACCGGTCAGGCCCGCGTCGCCCAGCCGCAGCGCGTTGTCGAGCGCGGCGTACAGCAGCGGGCTGAGCATCCGGGCCGGGTTCGCCGCCCCCGCCATCTGCAACAGGTCACACGCCTCGGTGACCAGCGTGACCAGGTGGTTGGCCGCGCTGGCCAGCGCGGCGTGATAGAGGTCGCGGTGCTCCTCGGCGATGAACACCGGCTCGCCGTCCATCTCGATGACCAGCACCTCGGCCACCGGCCGGAGCTGCTCCAGGGTGGTGATGCCGTAGCTGATGCCGCGCAGCCGCTGCAGGTCGTCGCTGCGCCCGGTGAACGTCATCACCGGGTGCAGGGCCAGCGGCAGCGCCCCTCGCCGGGTGGCCGGGTCGAGCACGGAGATCCCGTACCGGCCGCTGGTGTGAGCCAGCAGCCTGCCCTGGACCGGAGCGCCCAGCGTCACCAGGCCGTTGACCAGGCCGGGCAGCGCGTCGTCGGGCACGGTGAGCAGGACCAGATCGGCCGCCTCGACCACCCCGGCCGGCTCGGCCAGCGGTGCCTCCGGGAAGTGCTCGCGGGCGCGCTGCACCGAAACGTCGGAGACCGCGGCCACGGCCACGACTTCGTGGCCGGCCTGGGTGAGTGCGACCCCCAGCGCCGCGCCCACGCGGCCGGGCCCGATGATGCCGACCTTCAGCCGGGCCGGATGTTCAGCGTCCATCTCGTCTCGTTCTCAGCGCTCTTTCGTCGGTGTCTTTAGGTCTTTAGTTAGTCGGTGTCTTTAGTTAGTGGAAGGGGTCCGTCGGAGGTGCCGGCGGCGGCACGTAGCGCGCGGCGTCCGGGTCCTCCGGGACCCGGCAGCAGCGCTCCAGGTACAGCGCGGCCACGGCCAGCGCCACCGCTGCCACGAAGGTACTGCTGGCCGTGAACACGTCGTGACGGGCCGCCGGGGCCGGCAGCGAGCCGGCTGCAGCCCCGGCGAAGCCGGCCGCGACCCCGCCGATCACCGCAGCGGCCAGGGAGCTGGCCTTGGCCAGCGCCACCATCCGCGCGACCTGCAGCGGCGGCACCGGCTTGGCCCCGGGACGGTGCAGGATGCGGGCCTGCAGTCCGCGGCCGGTGATGACCTCTCCCCCGGCCGCGATGATCAGGGCCGGGACCATGGTCCAGGGCAACGGCGGCAGCGACCCGTAGGCGGCGTGCAGCAGCAGCCAGCTCACCGCCGCCACCACCACGGCGATCAGGAACAGGGTCCGCAGGCGGGTTGGGGTCATGGGCGCACCGCCGCGTGTTGTCCGGCCACGGCAGCCAGGCTATGCCGGCCGTCGCAGCGTTATGTCATCACGCCGCCGTACACCTTGGTCGGGCAGCCCGGCCAGCAGCTCCGCGACCGGCCCGTACCCCGGCAGTTCGGCGTCCGGATCCGCGTCCCGCCAGGGTGCCAGCACGAAGGCGCGCTCCCGGGCTCGCGGGTGCGGCAGCGTCAGCACCGGGTCCGCGCTCAGCTCGTCCCCGTAGGCGATGATGTCCACATCCAGGGTGCGCGGGCCCCAGCGCACCTCCCGGGTCCGCCGGGCCGCCGTCTCGATCGCGTGGGCGCGGCGCAGCAGGTCCGCGGCGGGCAGCGACGCCTGCGCCAGCACCACCGCGTTCAGGTAGTCGGGCTGCTCCGGGCCGCCCACCGGGTCGGTCTCGTAGACCGGTGAGACCGCGGTGACCCGCACGCCGGGGGTGGCGGCCAGCTGGTCGACGGCCTGCTGCAGCTCGTGGCGGCGGTCACCCAGGTTGCTGCCCAGGGCCAGCACGGCCTGCACCGGGCGGTCGCGGGTGATGGTCACCGCGACGTCGCTGAACGGGAGGCTGATCGGTGCCTGTGGCTTGTGCACGGTGATCCGCACCCGCTGGACCGCGGGCGCGTCCAGGCAGGCCGCGGCCAGCCGCTGGGCCAGCGTCTCGATGAGCTGGACCGGCTCGCCCGCGACGATCTGCGCCAGCCGCTCGCTCAGCGTGCCGTAGTCCACGGTCAGCGTCAGGTCGTCGGTAGCCGCGGCCGGCCGGGTGTCCACGCTGAGCACGGCGTCGATCAGGAAGTCCTGGCCGTCACGGCGCTCGAACGCCAGCACGCCGTGCCGGCCGCGGACGCGCAGCCCGCGCAGTTCAATCTGATCCATCGGTGCTTTCTCCGTCTGGGCTGTCTCCGCTGGGCTGTCTCCAGCTGGGCCTGCCGCTCGCCAGGCCGCCGCGACCCGGACCGCGTCGGCGTTGGCCGGGACCCGGTGGACCCGCACGCACCAGGCGCCCGCGGCCGCCGCCAGCGCGGTGGTGGCCACGGTGGCGTCGTCGCTCCCGGCGAACGGCCGGGGCGTGCCATCCGGCCTGGCCAGCAGCCGTCCCAGGAAGCGCTTGCGCGACGCTCCGACCAGCACCGGGAACGGGTGTGACCGCCCGGCAGCCGAGCCGAGGCTGGCGATCTCGGGCAGCGCGGCCAGCACGCGCCAGTTGTGCTCGTTGAGCTTGCTGAAGCCCAGGCCCGGGTCGAGGATGATCATCGCCGGGTCTACGCCCTCGGCCACCACCGCGTCCACGCGCTGCCGCAGCTCATCGCGTACCTCAGCCACCACGTCCCGGTAGGTGGCGCGGGAGTTCATGTCGTGGCTGTGGCCGCGCCAGTGCATGACCACGTAGGGCACGGCCGCCTTGGCCACCAGCCGGGGCATGTGCGGGTCGGCCAGGCCGCCGCTGACGTCGTTGACCAGCCGGGCCCCGGCCTCCAAGGCCAGCTCGGCCACCGAAGCCCGCATGGTGTCCACGCTGACCGGCACCCCCGCCCGGGCCAGCTCGGTGATGACCGGGAGCACCCGGCGGACCTCTTCGCCGGCCGGGATACGCTGCGCGCCGGGACGGGTCGACTCCCCGCCGACGTCGACGATGTCCGCGCCCTGGGCGGCCAGGTCCAGCCCGTGCGCGATCGCGTCCTCGGTGCCCAGCCACTCACCGCCGTCGGAGAACGAATCCGGCGTGACGTTGATGACCCCCATGACCAGGCAGCGCGGCTCGCTGGGCAGCCCAGCCAGCTGATGGCCCGGGACGGGGTGCCAAGCGGCGGAGCTGCTCATGACACAGAGCCTAGTGAGCGGGGCCTAGTGAGCGGGGCCTAGTGAGCGGCCGTCACCGTCGCCGGATGGACCGCCGCAGCCGGCGCCGCACCCGGCCCAGACCCAGCTGGCGCGCGAGGCGCCGGATCTCCAGCGTCGGCCAGACCAGGAAGGCTTCGGCCTCCAGCGCGGCCAGCGCGATACGGGGGGCGTCCTTTGCGGTCGGGAAAACAAAAAAGCGGGGTTGCCAGACCGGATTGAACTTCGCGTTGAATTTGTACAGCGATTCGATTTGGAACCATTTAGACAGAAAAAGCAGAATTGACCGCCAGGCCCGCAGCACCGGTCCGGCGCCAATGCGTTCACCGCGTTCAAGAGCCGCCCGGAATACCGCAAAGTTCAACGAAATGCGCTTGACGCCCAGATCCGGCGCGGCCTTGATGGCCTCCACGATCAGGAAGTCGTTCAGGCCGGGCTGGGCGCTCCGGTCCCGGCGCATGAGGTCCAGGGAGAGCCCGTCGCTGCCCCAGGGCACGAAGTGCAGCACGGCCCGCAACGTGCCGTCGCACATGGCCGTGGCGATCACGCAGTCCTCGTCGCCCGGCGAGCCGACCCGGCCCAGCGCCATGGAGAATCCGCGCTCGGTGTTGCTGCCCCGCCAGGAGTCCGCGACCTGGAGGATGCCCTCGATCTCGGCCTGGGGGACGGCACCGACCCGGCGCACCTCGGCGGTGTAGCCGTTGCGTGCCACCCGGGAGACCATCTGCCGCACGTTGCGCATCGGCCGTCCGGACAGGCTGAAGTCGGCCACGTTGACGATGCCCTCGTCACCGAGCTCCAGCGCGGTCAGGTCGCCCTCCCGGCACCAGACCTCGGCTCCCAGCTCGCTGCAGCCCATCACGGCGGGCGCCCAGGCGTGCATGGCCGCCTGGTCCAGGAAGGCCTGGATGGCCCCCGGCCATGCCTCGGGGTCGCCGAGCGGATCACCGCCGGCCAGCATCACCCCGGACACCACCCGGTAGCAGACACAAGCCTTGCCGGTCGGGGACCAGATCACGCTCTTGTCGTCGCGCAGCGCGAAGTAGCCGAGCGAGTCGCGGTCGCCGTACTTGGCCAGCAGCTGCCGGATGCGGCCGACGTCCACCGGTGCGAGCCGGGCCTTGGGCTCGGCCGGACGGAGGAACAGATAGGCGGTGACGACCAGGGTGAACACGCCGAGCGCCGTGGTCATGGCGTGGTAGAGGTCGGCCCTCGCTTCGGAGACGAACAGGATGTGACCGGTGACCCCGGACACCTCGGAGGTCACGTCCAGCAGCCGGGTCGGGAAGGAATAGCTGCTGGCCAGGGCGCTGACCGACAGGTAGCCGAGGCCAATGGCGATGTCGGCCACAGCCAGGCCGAGGAACACCCAGAACGCCAGCCAGCGGGTCCGCCGGTCACCGACCGCGTAGAAATCGCGGCGGAAGTACAGCAGCGTGCCCAGCAGGATCACGGCCACCGCGGTGGTCGGGATGTGCATGGTGCGGAAGTGGACGATATGGATGGCGATGTCGAGGACCAGCAGGGCCAGCACGGCCTGCCAGGCCCGGCGCTTACGCCGCCGCAGCCCGTGCGACAGCAGCAGCAACAGCAGGCCGACGATGACGTCGGCGCTGCGGGCCACGTTGGTCAGCGTGCCGGGAACGTAGGTGTTGATCCGGTGCAGCCGGGCGTGGAAGCCGGGCGAGAAGATGGCCAGGACGTCGGACAGGCCGATCAGCAGACACAGCAGAGCGGCGATGGAAGGGACCCACCGCCGCTGCCCCCGGCGGGCTGCCAGCCAGGGATGCTCGGACAGGCTGTCGTCAGCAGCTGCCTGAGCGACGGTCTCCGCCGTGTCGCTTTTACTCATAACAAAGTGTTCCAGGCCCCGGTTTCACGTAAATGGAGCGTAGTCACGGACGATCGGACTCCGGGCACGAACGTTGAATAATAAATTCGTTCGTCCGGAATGATTATCTCGCCTATGCCTGGGGTTTCCGTTCAAGTTCCCATCCGGCGACTTTAACCACCGTACCCCCAAAGACGGCGGGCGGCCGGATTTCGTTCCACCGCAAAACCGACACCGCCGGGAACCGGCTGGTCAGCGCCGGCCCTGCAGCAGGCTCATGGCCTCGGCCCGGGTCCGCGCGCTGTCCCGGAACACTCCGCGCACGGCCGAGGTCACGGTCCGGGCGCCCGGCTTGCGCACCCCGCGCATCGACATGCACAAGTGCTCGGCCTCGATCACCACGATCACGCCGCGCGGCTCCAGCACGGTCTCCAGCGCGTTGGCGATCTGGCTGGTCATCCGCTCCTGCACCTGCGGCCGCCGCGCGTACACGTCAACCAGCCGGGCCAGCTTGGACAGGCCGGTGATCTGGCCCTTCTCGTTCGGGATGTAGCCAATGTGGGCCACGCCGAAGAATGGCACCAGGTGATGCTCGCAGGTCGCGTACAGCTCGATGTCGCGCACCAGCACGATCTCGTCGTGATCGGCGTCGAAGACCCGGGTCAGCACGTCTTCCGGCCGCTGCCGCAACCCCGCGAACTGCTCCACGTAGGCGCGGGCCACCCGCGCTGGAGTGTCGGCCAGCCCGTCCCGCTCGGGGTCCTCGCCGATGGCGAGCAGGATCTCCCGTACGGCCCGTTCTATCCGGGGCTGGTCGACCTCCGGCGGTAGGTCGTTACTCATCGCCCGTCGACGACGAGCCCGGCAGCTCGCTGGTCCCGCCGTTCGGGTTGAAGCCCAGCGCCTGACCGTTGCCGTTGCCGCTGATGGCCGAGCCGTTGGTCCCGCTGCCGTTTTCCGACGCGGCGGCCAGCGTCAGCTCCTTGGGCGTCAGGACCGGCGGCCGGTCCGACGGGAGCCGCTTGCCGTAGCCGGTGTAGCTGCCGCGCAGCGGCCGCTTCTGGACGGTGGCAAAGACCTCGAGCACTTCCTTGCGGGACAGGGTTTCCTTGTCCAGCAGCTGAAGCACCAGGTTGTCGAGCACGTCGCGGTATTCGACCAGCACGGACCAGGCCTCGTCGTGGGCGAACTCGAGGAGCCCGCGCACCTCCTCGTCGATCGCCGACGCGATCTCCTCGGAGTAGTCCCGGCCGTGCGACCGCTCCATGCCCAGGAATGGCTCGCTGTCGCCGCTGCCGAGCTTCCGCGCACCCAGCCGCTCGCTCATGCCGTACTGGGTCACCATGCCGCGGGCAACCTCGCTGGCCTTCTCGATGTCGTTCGCGGCCCCGGTGGTGGGCTCGTGGAACACCAGCTCCTCGGCGGTGCGGCCACCCAGCAGCATGGCCAGCTGGTCCCGCATCTCGGCCCGGGTGACCAGGACCTTGTCCTCGGTCGGCAGGGACTGGGTATAGCCCAGGGCCCGGCCGCGCGGGATGATCGTGATCTTGTGGACCGGGTCGGCGTTGGGCATCGCGTGACCGACCAGGGCGTGACCGCCCTCGTGGTAGGCGATGATCTTCCGTTCCTTCTCGGACAGGATCGCGTTCTTGCGCTGCGGGCCCGCCATGACCCGGTCGATCGCCTCTTCCATCGCCGCCATGTTGATCTGCTTGCCGTTGGCCCGGGCGGTCAGCAGCGCCGCCTCGTTGATCACGTTGGCCAGGTCGGCGCCGGTGAAGCCCGGGGTCCGGCGGGCGATGACGTCCAGGTCGGCGTCGGGGGCGATGGGCTTGCCCCGCGCGTGCACCCGCAGGATGCCCTTGCGGCCGATCAGGTCGGGCTGGCCCACCATGATCTGCCGGTCGAAGCGGCCGGGGCGCAGCAGGGCCGGGTCCAGAATGTCAGGCCGGTTCGTCGCGGCGATCACGATCACGCCGCCCTTGGTGTCGAACCCGTCCAGCTCGACCAGCATCTGGTTCAGGGTCTGCTCGCGCTCGTCGTGACCGCCGCCGAGGCCCGCGCCACGATGCCGGCCGACCGCGTCGATCTCGTCCACGAAGACGATGGCCGGGGCGTTGGACTTGGCCTGCTCGAACAGGTCACGGACGCGGGAGGCACCGACACCGACGAACATCTCCACGAAGTCCGAGCCGGAGATCGAGTAGAACGGCACGCCGGCCTCACCGGCGACGGCCCGGGCGAGCAGCGTCTTACCGGTACCGGGCGGGCCGTAGAGCAGCACACCCTTGGGGATCTTGGCCCCGATGGCCTGGAACTTGGCCGGGTTCTGCAGGAACTCCTTGATCTCCTGGAGCTCCTCGATGGCCTCGTCGGCTCCGGCCACGTCCCCGAACGTCGTCTTGGGCGTGTCCTTGGTGATCAGCTTGGCCTTGGACTTGCCAAAGTTCATGACCCGCGAGCCGCCACCCTGCATCTGGCTGAGCAGCAGGAAGAAGAACAGCGCGATGATGATGTACGGGATGAACGAGAGCAGCACGCTCCAGATCGAGTCACTGGACGGTATGGACACCGTGTAACCCTGCGGGAGGTTGCCCGCGTTGTACTGCTTCTGAAGTTCCTGCTGAAGGGTGAGACCCTGCCCGCTGACCCAGTCGGCCTGCAGCTGCTTGCCGCTGTTCGTCGTCACCTGGATGGTCTGGTTCTTGTCGGTGATCTTCGCCGACTTGACCTGACCCGTGTCGATGAGCTTGACGATCTGCGAGGTGTCAGCCTGCTGGTACGAGCTACCGGAGTTGGCCAGGTTAAACAGCACAACCACGACCAGCACCGCCAAGGCGAACAGCCCCAGCATCCTGAATGAGCGCTTTGAATCCATCGACGAGCGACCCCCTTGGCGAGGGGCCGTTCCCTCCTGACCAGCCTCACGTCCCGCCGACCGCCGGCGGGACCGCCTTGCCTTAACCTTGCCCGGTCAACGCTTCTGCGGTTCGGTTCTGTTCCCCCCGTAGACGTGGGGGGCGAGAGTCCCGATAAAGGGCAGGTTACGATACCGCTCGGCGTAGTCGAGCCCGTATCCGATCACGAAGTCGTCGCCAATGTCGAAGCCGGTGTAGGTGACCTCGACATCGCGCATCCGCGCCGCTCCCGGCTTGCGCAACATCGTGCAGACCCGGACCGACGCCGGGCCGCGCGACTGCAGGTTCCCGACCAGCCAGGACAAGGTCAGACCGGAGTCGATGATGTCCTCGACGATCAGCACGTGCCGGCCGGAGATGTCGGTGTCCAGGTCCTTGAGGATGCGGACCACGCCGGAGGACTGCGTGCCTGATCCGTACGAGGAGACCGCCATCCAGTCCATCTGGACCGGCAGGTGCATGGCCCGGGCCAGGTCCGCCATGACCATGATGGCGCCCTTCAGCACGCCGACGATGAGCAGATCGCGGCCGGCGTAGTCCTCGTCAATCTGGGCGGCGAGCTCCGCTATCCGCTGGGCTAGCCGCTCCTCGCTGATCAGTACTTCCTTCAGGTCCGTTCCCAGGTCGCCCGCGTCCACGGTCATCCTCCTGTTGCGGTCCGGTCAGTCGATCTGTTCGGGTGAACCGCACCTGGCCATCCCGCCGGAACCCACGCACGCCGCCGGGAAGGTCGACCCACCGCTGTCCGCGCCATCCTGTCACCAGCGCGCCGAGTTGCTGCACGTGACCCGAGGTTAGCGAGCCGGCCGGGCAGCCCGCCGCGACCGCGGCGCGGCGCAGCACCCGGGTCCGGATGGCGGCCGGCAAGCCAGCCAGCCGACCGGCCTCCAGACTGCCGCCGGCGGGCCCGGCTTCGGCGGGCTCGCCATCGGCCTGCCCGGCTTCGGCTCGGCCGGCTTCGGCCTGCCCGGCTTCGGCACTGGCCAGGGCGTCCAGCGCGTCGGCGTCGTCACGCAGCTGCCCGGCGGTGCGGGCCAGCGCCTCGGCCACCCCCGGGCCGAGCACGGATTCCAGCACCGGCAGCACCTCGTGCCGGACCCGGACCCGGGTGAACCGGGGGTCGGCGTTGTGCGGGTCGTCCCACACCGGCAGGTCCAGCGCGGCACAGGCGGCCAGGGTCGTGGCCCGGCGCACCGGCAGCAGCGGCCGCAGGTACCGGCCGCGGCGGCCGGGCATGCCGGCCAGCGAGCGGGCGCCGGAGCCGCGGGCCAGCCTGAGCAGGACCGTCTCGGCCTGGTCGTCCAGGGTGTGCCCGAGCAGGATCGCGACCGCCCCGGTCTGTCCGGCCGCCGCGTCCAGGGCCTCGTACCGGGCCGTACGGGCGGCGGCCTCCGGCCCGGTGTGCGGGTCGTCGCCGGGGCCGGGGACCGTCACCGTGGTGCACACCACCGGGTCCAGGCCCAGCGTGGTCAGGCGAGCGGCCACCGCTCGGGCCCGGTCGGCCGAGCCGGGCTGCAGCCCGTGGTCGACCGTGACGCCGCCGGCCCGCAGGTGCAGCCGGGGCGCGGTGAAGGCCAGCGCGGCGGCCAGCGCAAGCGAGTCAGCCCCGCCCGAGCAGGCCACCAGGACCAAGTCGCCCGGGTCGAGGCCGATCAGGCCGACCCGGACCGCGGTGCGGATCTCCGCCACGGCCGGGTGCGGGCCCCCCATGTTCGGCTGGCTCCGTGACGTAGCTCTGCCCGGCTAGTGGCCGGGCCGATCGCTCTCATCGGCGGAGTCGCTGTCGCCGGCCGGCGGGGTGACCGGGCCCGGCTCGGTGAACGGGCTCGGCTCGACCGGCGGCTCGGCCGACGCGGACGCCGGAGGCTCGGTGAACGCCGAAGCCGGCGGGTCAGTGAAACCCGAAGCCGGGGGGTCGGCGGGCGCCGACGGCGGCTCGTCGGACGCTGACGTGGGTGGCTCGGCCGGCGCCGGGCCGGGCGGTTCGGTGAAGACCGAGGCCGGCGGGTCCGTAGGCGCCGGAGCCGGGGGTTCGGTGAAGGCCGAAGCCGGGGGCTCAGCGGGCGCCGACGGCGGCCCGGCCGGTGACGGCGCGGGCGGCGGGGTGGGCGTGCTCGCGGCCGGCGGCGGCGTGGCGGCCGGAGGCGTGGCGGCTGGCGGAGTGGCGGCCGGAGGTGCCGGCGGCAGGTACTCCTCCAGGCTGATGTCCTCGGCCTGCGGCGGGGCTTGTGTGCTGCCGTTACTGCCATTGCTGCTGGCCGGGGTGGCCGGGCCTGTCGGGCCGGTGCCCGTCACCGTCTCGCGGCCTTCCGGCGCGGGCAGCGCGGCGGGCCGCAGATAGGCGCTGGCCACCCGGGTGATCCAGGCCCGGGGGTCGTTGATCTCGGCCATGGTCGGGATGGTCTCGGGCGACTCCCAGATCTGGTTGAACCCGTCCATGCCGATCTCGTCCACGACCGCGGTGACGAACCGCGACCCCTCCGCGTACTGCTTCATCTTCAGGTCGATGCCGAGCAGCCGCCGGACGGTCTGCTCCACCCGGCCGGCCGTGCGGCGGCGGCTGTTGAACTTCTCCCTGATCTCGGCCACGGACGGCACGACCTGCGGGCCGACCGCGTCCATCACGTAGTCGCCGTGGCCCTCGACCAGCGTCATCAACGCGGTCAGCCGGGCCAGGATCTCCTTCTGACGCGGGGTCTGAATGGCTTCGACCAGGCTTTCGCCGTCTCCGCCGCGCACCGCACCGGCCACCGCGTCGGCGGCGGCCCGGAGCCGGCTGAGGATCGCGCCCGGGTCCAGGTCGGAGGCGAGCAGGAACTCGCTCATCTGGTCCTGAACGTAGGCCCGCAGCCAGGGCACCGAGGTGAACTGCACCCGGTGGGTCTCCTCGTGCAGGCAGACCCAGCGGCGGAAGTCCCGCGGGTTGACCTGCAGTTCCCGCTCCACCATGACGATGTTGGGCGCGACCAGCGTGAGGCGGCCGACCGGCTCCTCGCCGCTGTCACCCGAACCGGGCGGCAGGAACAGCTCGTACTGCCCGAGCACCCGGGACGACAGATAGGACAGGATCAGCCCCGCCTGGGCCCCGCTGATGCGGGAGCCGACGCCCATGACCAGGCCGCCGGCCGACGCGGCCGGGGTGCGCTGGCGCATCTGCTCGGCCAGCGGGTCGAGCACCACGCGGAACCCGTCCACGTTGGCCCGGATCCAGCCCGCCCGGTCCACCACCGCGACCTTGCCCGGCGCAACCTTGCTCTGCAGCTTGGTCACCTCGCGCACCGGCCGTTCCACGGCCACGGAGAGCTCTCGCAGCTCCGCCACCGTCTGCCGTGCTTCGGCCAGGCTCACTTGCGGGCCTGGACGCGCAAAACGGGTCCCGGTGGATACCGCCACGTCCCAGTCGATCATTTGCCCGTTGCTCACCCTCCCACCGTACGTTGTGGCGCGACGTGATCGGAGCCCGGTGGCGAATTGACCAACTGCCGCTGCGAAAGGGCCGGTCAGCGCCGGCCGGCTGGGGCCGTTTGGCCGTTGATGGTCGGTGGCGCCGGTCAGTGACAGCCGCAGGAGGCGAGCACACCCGCCGCGTCGTTCAGGGAGTTCGCGGCGGTCTGCAGGTCGGCGGCGGGCACGCTGGCGGCGTTGAAGGCGAACACCAGCACCCGCCCGTCGCGGTCGGCCACCAGGCCGGCCAGGGCGGCCACGGTGGACAGGTTGCCGGTCTTGGCCCGGACCACCCCGCGGGCCGATCCGCCGATGTCCCCGAACACGCTCTGACCCTGGGACAACGTGCCGGCGAAGCCCGCCACCGGCAGCCCGGTGACGGCTGCCCGCAGCCCCGGATGCTGCGGCGAGGCGGCCAGGGCCAGCAACTGGACCAGGGCCGCGGGCGCGATCTTGTCCTCGGGCGACAGACCGCTGCCGTCCACCAGCGTCAGGCCGGTCTTGACCCCGAGACGGCTCAGCACCGCGGTCTCGGCCGCCGCCGCCCCGGCGAACGAGGCCGGATGACCGGTGGCGATCGCGACGTGCCGGGCCAGGTTCTCGGCGATGACGTTGTTGCTCTCCAGCAGCATCTGCTCGACGATGGCCGCCAGCGGCGGTGAGCTGACCGAGCCGACCGTGGCCGCTCCGGACGGGGCGGTGCCGGTGTACGGATCGCCAGCGACGGTGATGCCGTCGGCGGTGAGGAAATCCCCGAACGACTCGGCCGCCACCGCGGCCGGGTCGCTGGACCGGGCCTGGTAGTTGGTCGGGTCGTCCGCGTCCTGCGGGGTGCCGCTGGTGGTCAGCCGTCCCTGGTCCACCTCGAGCGAGGTAATCGAGGTCACGTCGCCCGTGGTCACGTAGGTCTCGGGCCAGCCGGGAGCCAGCCCGGGCCCGGTGTACAGCGAGGCGTCGTACTCGAGCTGGATCCGGGTGCGATGCGCGGCCTTCAGCGCCTTGGCCGTGTTGGCCGCCAGCGACTGCAGGGTCGCAGGCTGCGGATAGTCCGATAGTGGCGGGGACCCCGCGGCCAGGGTCGGGTCACCGCCGCCGACCAGCACGATGCGGTCCCCCCGGCCGCTGACGACCTTGGTGGTGAAGCGGGCGTCCGGCCCGAGGACGTCCAGCGCGGCCACGGCCGTGGCCACCTTCTGGGTCGACGCCGGCGTGCCCTGCTGGCTGGCGTTGCGGGACCACAGGACCTGGCCGGACTGGTCCGCGACCACGGCGGCCACCCCCGGGCCGAGCGCGGCCGAAGACAGCACGCTGCCCAGCGCGCCGTCCAGACCGGAACTGGTCGGCAGCGTGGCGCCGCTGGTGGTGCTCAGGACCGGGCTGGCCTGGACGTCACCCCGGTCCGCCACCCGGACCGGCTTGAGCATGGCCAGCCGGTTCGGCAGCACGCGCACCAGGGTCACGCCCGCGACCAACGTGAACACGTTGATCAGGGCCAGCGTGAGCAAAGCCACGCCCCGGGTGCTGCGCAGCACGGCACGTCCACCTTTCACGGTGCAGGATGGTAGGAATTAGGCCCGGCTCGCCAGGTGCGGCGGGGCGGGGGACAATCGAGTCAACCATCAACCCCGTGAGGTGTGAGGGCAGCATCGTGGAGTTCGACGTGATCATTGAGATCCCGAAGGGCCAGCGCAACAAGTACGAGATGGACCACGCCACCGGGCGGATCCGGCTGGACCGGATGCTGTTCACCTCCACCAGGTACCCCGACGACTACGGCTTCATCGAGGGCACCCTAGGCGACGACGGCGACCCACTCGACGCGCTGGTCATCCTGGACGAGCCAACGTTCCCCGGCTGCGTGATCAGCTGCCGGGCCATCGGCATGTTCCGCATGCGCGACGAGAAGGGCGGCGACGACAAGATCCTCTGCGTCCCGGCCAGCGACCCGCGCTGGGAGCACCTCCGCGACATCTACCACGTCCCGGAGTTCGACAAGCTGGAGATCCAGCACTTCTTCGAGGTCTACAAGGACCTCGAGCCGGGCAAGTCCGTCGAGGGCGCGGCCTGGGCCGATCGCGGCGCCGCCGAGGCCGAGATCCAGGCCTCCCGCAAACGCGCCGAGGCCACCGGCTACTGACCCACTCCCCCGTCCCCTCGCAGGCCATCGTGGGCCAGAAACACGCGGGATACGCGGACCAGCCTGGCGACACCCGTCACGAGGGTGCCACCAACGTCCCCACCAGCCTCGTGTGCCTCACGAGCCGAGGGCCCGCGACTTAACTGGAGCAGACTCAGCGCTATTGCTGACTTGCTCCAGTTAAGCGATGACACCTCCACCGCTGAGGTTGGTGTGGCGGCTGGGGGGGATGGGCCCCCGGTTACGGCCTGGCTACGAGGCCGAGAACAGCCCACCACCTCACCCGTCACTTCCGCACCTGGAGGATGTGCGCCATGCCCCCACTGGAGCATCTGCAGGGGATTATCCCTGCAGATGCTCCAGGAAGCTGGGTCCTCGAGCACGTGGGGGCGGTGCGACATCTGGGGTTCGTGGTGAGGCAGCGCGGGGCGGATGGCGCAACTTCTGGGCGCGGGAGATGTGGGCGCCCCGGCCCAAGGCAAGGTGCGGGTGCCCGGGACCCGAGGAGGCGCGAGTGCCCGGGACATAGCGACGCGGGCGCCGCAGGCATGGGGACGCGGATGGCCCCTGAGCTGAGCGCAAGCTGTGCTGCAGGAAGGCGCACGAGGTAGGTGTGACAGCTGGGGCTCGCAGGGCTGAGGCTCGCAGGGCTGAGGCTCGCAGGGCTGAGGCTCGCAGGGCTGAGGCTCGCAGGGCTGAGGCTGGGCACGGGTGGGCGCACCGGCCATTCGGCGACTTTATTAAAAATGAGGCTTACTTCGGCACGTTTTAGGCGTTAGTATTTCGTGCTGTCGGCACGTAATACGGGAGGTGCGGTGGCCGAGGCTGAGCGGGCGGGCCGGTGTGAGGCCTGCGGACGCGTACTCCCGGTTCGGCCGGGGCCGGGGCCGGGGCGGAAGCGACGGTTTTGCGACGCTACCTGTCGCAGCTCAGCCCGTCGTCAGCGCGCCGCGGCACCGCCGGGCACTGGGTCGGCCCTGAGTCGGCCCCGCCGGTCTCGCCTGCCCTGCACTCGACAGGCGGCCCGCCCGACCCTGCTCAGCACGTAAATACGAGCTTGACAGAGGATGGACGTCAAGGGATAGTTGACAACGTGCCGGAGACACCGGACAGCGGCGCGCTGGAGGCGATCACCGTGGCTCAGGGACTGGCCCGGAGCGCGGAGGAGCAACTCGCGGCCACCGTGGCCCGGGCCCGGCAGTCCGGGCACACCTGGGCCGAGATCGGCCAGATCCTCGGCACCAGCCGGCAGGCCGCGTTCCAGCGCTTCGGGCGCCCGGCGGACCCGCGCACCGGCCGCCCGATGGAGCCGGCCTTCCCCGGGGCGCGGGAACGGGCCGGGCAGCTGCTGGCCGACCTGACCGCCGGGCGCTGGGCTGACGTCTGCGCCCAGTTCGGCGCGGCGGTGGCGGCCAGGCTGGATCCGCCCGGGCTGGCCGCGGCCTGGGCCCAGGTCATCGGCCTGGCCGGCCAGTACGAGCGGCACGGGGAACCGTCGGTCTACCAGGCGGGCGACCTGACCGTGGTGGACACACCGCTGTTCTTCGAGGCCGGCGAGCGGATGGGCCGGATCAGCTACCGCCGCGACGGGCGGGTGGCCGGCCTGCTGTTCCTGCCCCCCGGGCTGGTCGACGATCGGTCCTTCGGGCCGCCACCCACCAACCCAGGCCTTTGACCTGGATCTGGAGGAGGAAAGATGCCTGACTCAGCTCAGCACAGCCAGGACCCCGAACCGGCCGGCCCGGTCCCGCCCGAGCAGGGCCGTTTCCTGAAGATGCCCTACGACCTGCGCGAGCCGACCGGCGAACGGGTTCAGGCACGGATGTGGAACCCGGACGACCGGCGGCTGTTCACGCCGAAGGCCTTCGGTTGGGGCTACGACCTCAACTTCTACTGGCTGGCCCACCCGATCCGGTACTTCACCCGCCGACCCTGAGGGACCAGCCCGAGGCGGCCAGCCCGAGGCGGCCAGCCCGAGACGGCGCGCCTCAGGGGCGGACGGCGCCGATCGGCTCGCCGGGCTGGTGGATGCTGTCGATGCGGACGTCCACGCCGGTGTAGGGGGCGTCGACCATCTCGCCTCCGCCGATGTAGATGCCGACGTGGTGGATGGTGGCCGGGTCGGCGTTGTTGGTGGCGTAGAACACCAGGTCACCACGCTGCATGTCGTTCAGCGGCACGTGTGTGCCCTCGTCCCACTGGTCACCGGTGTAGTGCAGGATCGACACCCCGGCGTGGGCCCAGGCCACCATGGCCAGCCCGGAGCAGTCGTAGGTGCTGGGGCCGACCGCGCCCCACTGGTACGGCTTGCCGATCTGGCTGAGCGCGAAGTCGGCCGCGATCTCGCCCAGGGACGAGTTGGCCGCCGGACCGGAGGGCGGCGAGATTGGGCTGGACGAGCCACCGCTGGCCCGGGCCACAGCCGCGGCCCGCGCGGCCGTGGCCGCCTCCGCTTTGGCCGCCGCGGCCGCCAGGGCGGCGGCCCGCTGGTTGGCCAGGTGGTTCGCGTGGTTCTTGGCACTGCCCAGGGCGCCGGACAGCTGGTTGGTGACGGACTTGGTCTGCTGGACCGCGCTCAGCTGCGTGGCCACCGCGGTCTGGACCGCCGTCTTCAGCTGCGCCGCCTGCTGGGCGGCCGCCTTGCGCTGCTTGAGCGCGGTGCTGGCCTCTGACCGGAACACCTTGGACACCACGCTGTCGGCGTTGTTCTTGGCCAGAATGTCGGTCCGGCGGCCGGTGAAGACCTCGCCCAGCCCGACCTGGTTGAGGTAGGCCGTCACGCCGTGCGCGTCACCCAGCATGGCGGCCATCGGGTCGAACCCGCCCTGGGTCTCGTACTCGTTCGCCGCTAGCGCTCCCACGGCCCGCTGGCTGCTCAGCTGGGCCCCCTGGGCCGCGGCCAGCTTCTTCTCCGCGGTGGTGTAGGCGGACTGCGCCTGCTGCTCGGAAACCTGGGCCTTGTCGTAGTTTTCGGTCAGAATTTCGGCCTGGTTCTGCAGGTCGGTAAGCTTGGCGTTGGCCTGGGCCAGCTGCTCCTCCTGCTTTCCCAGCGCGGCGGCACGCTGGTTCACCTTTTGCTGAGCGGCCTGGACCTGACCCGCACTGGGCACCGGGTGGCCAGCCAGTGTCATCTGCGCCGGCTCAGCGGTGAGCCCGGTCGCGGCCACCAGACCGCATACCGCCGCACTCCACACCACCTTGCGCACGCTGAAGAAAGCCCCTGGCCCGTCAGCCATCCCGTCCCCCGGAATCGATCATGCTTCCCTGATAGTCGCTTGTGAGAGACTTAATGTAATCGGATGACCTCGGAAAGTAGCGACCATCGCTTCGTGGCGTACCTTGTGTCGGCCTCCTCTGGACGCCCTTAGTCCCCCGCGGTGCATCAAGTCGGGTGGATAGGCCACACTAAGAGGGCACTAGTAAGAGGAGGGACCGGTGGAGAACGCCGGAGACGTGCTCAGGCGGACGCCGCTGTTCGAGGCGCTGGACGAAGATGGCACGCGCGAACTACGGCAGACGATGAGCCAGCTCAAGCTGCACCGCGGTGAGCGGCTGTTCGAGGAAGGCGACGGCGGGGACAGCCTCTACGTCGTGCTCGACGGCAAGATGAAGCTGACCCGGGCGGCCGGTGACGGCCGGGAGAACCTGCTCAGCGTGATCGGGCCGGCCGAGATGTTCGGCGAGCTGTCGCTGTTCGATCCGCGGCCGCGCACGTCGAGTGCCAGCGCCGTGACCGAAGTGGTCTTGGCCGTGCTGCCGCACGACGCGCTGCTGCCGCTGCTGCGCAAGCGGCCCGAGATCTCGCTGCACATGATGCGCGCGCTGGTCCAGCGGCTACGCCGGGCCAACGACGTGACCGCGGACCTCGTGTTCACCGATGTCCCCGGGCGGGTGGCCAAGGCCCTGCTCGACCTGGCCAACCGGTTCGGCCAGCAGACGGACGAAGGGCTGCAGGTCCACCACGATCTGACCCAGGAGGAGCTGGCCCAGCTGGTCGGGGCCTCCCGGGAGACGGTCAACAAGGCGCTGGCCGACTTCGCGGCCCGGAATTGGCTGCAGATCTCGGCCCGCTCGGTCGTGATCGTCGACTCCGAGCGGCTGCGCAAGCGCGCCCGTTAAGCAGACGGGGGCAGCTCTCCCCGGTCGGCCAGGTAGTCCAGCTGGGCCTGGACCGACAGCTCGGCCGCCGGGCGCACGGCCGCCGGGATCTCCGTGTAGACCCGGGTCACGATCTCGGCGGGCGTCCGGTCACCGGCGGCCAGCGCCGCCCGGACCTGGTCCAGCCGTTCGGCCCGGTGCGCGATGTAGTACTCCAGCACCGCGGCCGGGTCGGGCAGCACCGGGCCGTGGCCCGGCAGCAGCACCCGCAGCAGCCCCTGGTCGGACAGTGACTTCATCGCGTCGAGCGAGCGCAGGTAGTCGGTCAGCGAACCGTCGCCGCCGGCGATGACCGTGGTGCCCCGGCCCAGCACGGTGTCGCCGGTCAGCAGGGCGCCGTCCTCGGGTAGCAGCAGGCTGAGCGAGTCCCGGGAGTGCCCCGGCGTGCCGATGACCCGCAGCTCACTGCCGGCCGCCTCGATCACGTCCCCGTCGCCCAGACCCTCGGCGCCGAGCCGGTGGGCCGGATCGGCGGCCCGGACCGGCGCGCCGGTCAGCTCGGCCAGCCGCCGGGCCCCGGCCGAATGGTCGTCGTGGCCGTGGGTCAGCAGGATCTGGGCGATCCGCCGGCCGGCCTGCCCGGCCTGCTGGACGACCCGGCGCAGATGACCTTCGTCGTCGGGGCCGGGATCGACCACCAGCGCCACCGTGGAGTCCGGGGCGGCGATCAGCCAGGTGTTGGTGCCGTCCAGCGTCATCGGGGACGGGTTGGGCGCCAGTACGCACAGGGCCAGGGCCGAGCCCGAGCCGTCAATCCCCGCCGCACCGGGGCCGCCGGTCCCCGCACTGGAGCCGTCGGTCCCCGCGCCGGGGCCGTCAGTCGTCATCGTTACCATCCGGGATGCTCAGCCAGGCCCGGTCGCCGTCCAGGAGGACGACCGGCCGCCGCGGCTTGATCGGGCGCTTGGCCGCCATGACGGCGGCGATGCTGCGGCAGGCCTCCAGCTCGCTCAGGGTGGCCGCGGTCGGCGGGAGCATGGTCATTTCCCCGGTGGCGGCGGCGTCCAGCGCGGCGGCCGGAGACAGCCATGTGGCCCGGTCCGACTCCCCGGTGCCACCCGCGGCGTGCTGGTCCGCGGGCATGACGGCGACGAAGAACCGGGTGTCGTAGCGGCGCGCCTCGGCCTCCGGGGTGATCCACCGTGACCAGGGCCGGAGCAGGTCACCGCGCAGCACCAGCTGCCGCCGGACGAGCAGCTCGGCCAGCGAGATCGAGCCGTCCGACAGGGCTTGGCGGTCCGCCTCCCATTCGGGGCCGGTCACCTCGGCTACCACCGAGTCCGGCGAAGGCCCGGCCAGCAGCACGCCGCACTCCTCGAACGTCTCCCGGACCGCCGCCCGGACCAGCGCGGCCACCCCTGCTGGAGGCACGCCGAGCGCCGGGGCCAGCTGCTCCGGTGGCGGGCCAGCCCAGCCGTGCCCGCCGTCGGCGTCGCGGTCGTCGACCTTCCCGCCGGGAAAGACGTACGCTCCCGGCGCGAACGCCATCGAGCTCAGCCGCCGCAGCAGGTACACCTCGGGATCGCCCGGTGCGGCCCGGAGCAGGACGACGGTGGCGGCGTCCCGCGGCACCAACGGCGCGACCCGCCCGTCCTGGATGTCCCGGGCCCGGCGGGCCAGCTCCGGTGAGACGCGGAACTCGCTCAGGAGCTCGCCACCTCAGCGATCAGCTCAACCTCGACCGGGGTGTCCAGCGGCAGCACGGCGACCCCCACCGCGCTGCGGGCGTGCTTACCCGCGTCGCCGAAGACCTCCGTGAGCAGCTCGCTGGCCCCGTTGATGACCTGCGGCTGGGCCGTGAAGTCGGGCGCGCTGGCCACGAACCCGACCACCTTGACGATCCGGGTGATGGCCGACAGCCCGCCCGCCTCGGCCGCCGCTGCGGCCAGGGCGTTGAGCGCGCAGAGCCGGGCCAGGTCGTGGGCCTGCTCGGCCGTGACCTCGGCGCCGACCTTGCCGGTGGCGGGCAGCTTGCCGTCCACGAACGGCAACTGGCCCGCGGTGTAGACGTATCGTCCGGTGCGGACGGCCGGCACGTAGGCACCGCCGGGCGGGGCCACCTCCGGCAGCGTGAGGCCCAGGGCGGCTAGCCGTTCCTCGGGCGTTCCGGGCGCGGTCATCCCTTGGGCCGCTTCATGTAGGCCACGAGCTGCTCGCCATTGGGACCCGGGACGAGCGCGACGAGCTCCCACCCGTCGTCGCCCCAGTTGTCGAGGATCTGCTTGGTCGCGTGCACCAGCAGCGGCACGGTCGCGTACTCCCACTTCTGCATGGGAATGACCTTAGCGGTCTGCCTCCTGCTTCGGCGTGCTCTCCCCGGTCGCCCGAGGCTTGCGCTCAGCCGCCGGGGTGCGCGGCTTACGCGGCGTGGTGGACCGGGGCTTGCGGGCCGCCGGGACGGGCGACTCGTCGGCCACCCCGCCGATGGCCCCATCGGCAGTGCCGTTGGCCACGCTGTCGGTGATGGCCGGGTCGACGACCGGCAGGCTGGCCGTGGCCTCATTGTCTGAGACGGCGCTGTCCGATACTGCGCTGTCCGAGACCGCGCTGTCTGAGACCGGGCTGTCCGAGACCGGGCTGTCCGAGACCGGGCTGGCTGAGAAGGCATCAGCCGGGCTACTGGCCGGGGCGGTACTGGCCGGCGGGGGCGGGACCTCCGAGCTGGGCAGGCCCTCCGGCTCCGGCAGCGGCGCCAGGTCGGGCTCGGCGGCCGCGGACGGCAGCTCGGGCACCACATCGGGAACGGGCTCGACCTCGGGTACCGGCGGAACCTCGCTGTCCTCCAGGGCCGCAACGTGGGCCATGGAGATCTCGGCCTCGGCCTCGGCTACCTCGGCGTCGCCCAGGTCCTCGGGCTCCTCCGGCCTCGCCTCGGCCGGACGGGTCGCCCCGGGGGTCATCCGGTCGAAGAACCGGAGCAGCTCGACCGGGACCGGCATGACCAGCGTGCTGTTGCGCTCCCCCGCCACCTCGACCACGGTCTGCAGCAGGCGCAGCTGCAGGGCCGCGGGGTCCCGGGCCATGACGTTGGCCGCGGCCGCGAGGCGCTTGGAGGCCTGGTACTCACCGTCGGCGGTAATAATGCGGGCTCGCCGTTCCCGCTCGGCCTCGGCCTGGCGGGACATCGAGCGCTTCATCCCCTCCGGCAGGGACACGTCCTTGACCTCGACCCGCTCGACCCGGATGCCCCAGGGGGCCTCGGTCGGCTCGTCGATGACCCGGCGCAGCTCCCGGTTGACCGACTCCCGCTCGGCCAGCAGCTGGTCCATCTCGGACTGGCCGATGATGGACCTCAGTGAGGTCTGGGCCTGCTGGGCGATGGCGAACATGTAGTCCTGCACGTTCACTGTGGCCTTGATCGGGTCCACCACCCGGAAGTAGACCACCGCATCGACCCGGACGCTCACGTTGTCCCGGGTGATGCCGTCCTGAGCGGGCACGGCCATGGCCACGATCTGCATGTTGACCTTCTGCATGCGATCGCCGACGGGGCGGATGATGTGCAGCCCCGGGCCCCGCACTTCGGGCAGGACGCGCCCGAAGCGGTAGATGATGCCTTTTTCGTACTGCTGGACCACGCGGATGCTACGACCGGCGGCGGTCAGGCCAGCGATGATCAGGAGCACGATGATGATGACGAGTGCTGCGACCACACGGATCACCTCTCTCTTACACACCAGACTAGTGACGAATATGTGCGCTGCCACCAAGAGGGCGTCGTTAACAATCACTGGGCGGAGATAGCCTCGCAGTGATGAGAGCAAGGGACACGGACTGGGAAGGCGTGCGGCTGCACGTCGTCACAGGTAAGGGCGGTACCGGCAAGACAACGGTGGCTGCTGCCCTCGCTCTGGCGTTGTCCCGCGGCGGCCGCAAGGTCCTGCTCATAGAGGTCGAGGGGCGCCAGGGGATCGCGCGGCTGTTCGACTGCCCGCCGCTGCCGTACGCGGAGCGCAAGGTCGGGATCGGGCCAGCCGAGGGCGGCCGTCCCGGTGGTGACCTGTACGCGCTGGCCGTCGACCCGGAGGGCGCACTCCTGGACTACCTGGAGATGTTCTACGGGATGCGGCACACCGGCCAGGCCCTCACCCGGCTGGGCCTGGTCGACTTCGCCACCACGATCGCCCCCGGGCTGTCCGACGTGCTGCGCACGGGTAAGGCCACCGAGGCGGCCCGGCGTAAAGCCGCAGGCCGCGAGGTCTACGACGCCGTGGTGATGGACGCACCGCCCACGGGCCGGATCGGCCGCTTCCTCAACGTCTCGGTCGAGGTGTCCGGCTTGGCCAAGGTCGGGCCGGTGCGGACGCACGCCGACGCCGTGGCCCGGGTCATCCGCTCGCCGCAGACCGCGGTGCACTTCGTCACCACCCTGGAGGAGATGCCGGTCCAGGAGACCCTGGACGGCATCGCCGAGCTGCGCGCCCTGGGCGGCCTGCAACTGGGCGGGGTCTTCATCAACCGGGTCCGCCCGGGCGGGGTGCCCGAGGCGGACCTGAGGGCCGCGGCGGCCGGGCACGTGGACGAGGCCGAGATCGCGCTCGGGCTCAAGGCGGCCGGGCTGGCCGACATCCAGACCCTGGCGGCCGGGCTGAGCATCGAGCTGGCCGAGCACGCCAGGAACGTGGCCCTGCAGGAGCGCGAGCAGCATGAGCTCGCCGCGGCCGGGCAGCCACGCTACGAGCTCCCCGACCTCACCGACGGCATCGACCTGGGCGGCCTCTACCGGCTGGCCGAAGTGCTGCGCGAGCAGGGTGCGGCCTGATGAGCCCGCAACCGCAACCCGCGCCGCCCCGGCTGGACACCGACGCGCTGATCGACGACCGCCGGACCCGGATCATCGTCTGCTGCGGCTCCGGTGGGGTGGGCAAGACCACCGCCGCCGCCGCCCTGGGCCTGCGCGCGGCCGAACGGGGCCGGCACGTGGTCGTGCTCACCGTCGACCCGGCCCGGCGGCTGGCCCAGTCCATGGGCCTGACCTACCTGGACAACATCCCGCGGCCGGTCGACGTGGACTTCTCCTCCAGCGGCAGCCTGCACGCCATGATGCTCGACATGAAGCGGACCTTCGACGAGATCGTCGAGTCCCACGCCGACCCGGACCGGGCCGCGCAGATCCTGGCCAACCCGTTCTACCAGTCGCTGTCGTCCAGCTTCGCGGGCACGCAGGAGTACATGGCCATGGAGAAGCTGGGCCAGCTGCACCGCACCGACCAGTGGGACCTGATCGTGGTGGACACGCCGCCGAGCCGGTCCGCGCTGGACTTCCTGGACGCGCCGCAGCGGCTGGGCCGGTTCCTGGACGGCAAGCTGATCCGGCTGCTGACCGCGCCCGCTTCCCCCCGCCGGTCCTACATGAAGGTGCTGAACGCGGGATTCTCGCTGGTGACCAGCACGCTGACCAAGGTGCTCGGCGCGCAGGTACTCAAGGACATGCAGACGTTCGTGACCGCGTTCGACACGATGTTCGGCGGCTTCCGCGAGCGGGCCGACTCGACGTACCGGCTGCTGCAGACGCCGGGCACCTCGTTCCTCGTGGTGGCCGCGCCCGAACCGGACGCCTTGCGCGAAGCGTCGTACTTCGTCGAGCGGCTGGCCGGGGAACGGATGCCGCTCGCGGGACTGATTCTCAACCGCGTCCACGTGCCCGCAGCGACCAAGCTGTCCGCGGCCCGCAGCCTGGCGGCCGCGGAGACGCTGGAGAACGGGAACGGGAACGGAGCGGCGGGGGCCGATCCGGCGGGGGACGCCGAACCGCCGCGCTATGCGCTGGCCGCCGGGGTTTTGCGGCTGCACGCGGAGCGGATGCAACTGGCGGCCAGGGAACGGCGGGTGGCCGAGCACTTCACTGCGGCCCACCCCACCGTCCCTGTGACCGAAGTCGCCGCGCAGCCCGAGGACGTCCACGACCTCAAGGGCTTGCGCACGATCGGTTCAAGCCTCGCCAACAAACCGGAACCGGGCTAGTGGATCAACTCGCCACCAAGTCGTCCACGTCGTCCACATCCTGCTCGTAACTGTCACGAGCCTGCTCCAGCAGCTCGCGCCAGGACTTCACGTCGGGACGCCGGCGTAGCAGCGCACGCCGCTCCCGCTCGGTCATGCCGCCCCAGACACCGAACTCAATGCCGTTGTCCAGTGCGTCGGCCAGGCATTCGGTCCGCACCAGGCAGCCCCGGCAGATCAGCTTGGCTCGGTTTTGCGCTGCGCCCTGGACAAACAGCTCGTCCGGGTCGGTTCCTTTGCAGGCGGCGCGTGTGGTCCAGTCAGTGATCCACATGTGTGCCCACTCCTCTTGATCGTCGCGTACTGCGTACATGGACGGTCGATGGCTCGATGGCGAGGTCTTGCGGCCAGATCCGCAGATACGGATCCGGGTTACCGGTTCGTGATAAAGCAACCTACGGAAGATCGGGGGTCGCTGCCAAGGCCCCGCAGTGCCCATTTACGGAATAGTCCTCTTGGGCCATACCGGGTGGAGCGGCTAGTCACCTTCGGCGGCGTTTAGCACCGTCTGGCCACCATACGAAAGAAAAGTACAAGATCGTCCCGTTGACCGAAGGCCGCGCCGTAAGGTCCCGTTTCCGCAAGCCGCGGGGTGCGTGCGCCGTTCGGCACGTACCCTGATGCCGTGCTGACTGGGAACATCGTGAGCAAGACCGGCATCGTGGGCCGTCTCATCGCCGTCTCGGCCGTGGGCGGCCTGATCGCGGCGGCCATGGCGCTGCCCGTGGTGGCCACCACCGGCGTAGTCCTGCGGGACCAGGCCAACAAGGCCGCCGCGCCTGCCTCGGCCACGTTCGGCACGCTGCCGCAGCGCTCGGAGATCGACGACAACAGCGGGCACCTGCTGGCCTACATCTACGACGTGAACGGCGGCAAGGGCGCGTCCGCGTCCGGCATCGACCGGGAGCCGGTGACCTTCGACCAGATCTCGCCGAACATGCGCAAGGCGGTCGTGGCGGTCGAGGACAACCGGTACTGGAGCGAGGGCGCGCTGGACCCGAAGGGCACCCTGCGGGCCCTGATTAACGACCTGCAGCACAAGGCGGTCCAGGGCGGTTCCAGCATCACCCAGCAGTACGTCAAGAACATGCTCATCCTGACCGCACCCAACGCCCAGCAGGCCCAGGCGGCCTACGAGGAGACGCTGTCCCGCAAGCTGCACGAACTGCGGCTGGCCATCACCGTGGCCCACGAGCAGTCCAAGCAGCAGATCCTCACCGGCTACCTGAACGACGCCTACTTCGGCAACCTCGCCTACGGCATCGACGTCGCCGCTCAGACCTACTTCGACACCTCGCCGGACAAGCTCACGCTGCCGCAGGCGGCGATGCTGGCCGGGATGGTGGAGAACCCCACCGGCTACGACCCGTACCTGCACCCGACGGACACACTCACCCGGCGCAACATCGTGCTGGGCCGGATGGTGCAGACCGGCGTGCTGACCAGCGCCGAGGCCACCGCGGCGGAGAAGACCCCGCTGGGCGTCACGCACGCGATGCCGCAGAAC
Organism: uncultured Actinomycetes bacterium; assembly: GCA_963833835.1. GTDB lineage: Bacteria > Actinomycetota > Actinomycetes > Streptosporangiales > Streptosporangiaceae > Bog-532. The sequence goes on along the minus strand of CAWHZI010000010.1, from coordinate 258,640 downwards.
GGGTGCACCCAGACGGTGGCGGGCGACTCCGCCTTCTTCTGCAACTACGTGGAGCAGGTCTTCCTGCAGGACACCACGGTGGCCAAGACCGCCCAAGCCCGGGCCAAGCTGCTCGCCACCGGCGGCCTGAAGATCTACACCACGCTGGATCCGGAGGACCAGAAGGCGACGGCCGAGGCGGTGAACTACACGCTGCCCAACAACAGCCACGAGTACAACGCCTACCACGAGGCCGACACCGAGGCGATGATCCAGCCGGGGACGGGCAAGATCGAGGGCATGGCCGAGAACCGGCCCTACGGCAGCGACGGCACCACGATCAACTACGCCGTAAACACCAACTACGGCGGGGGCCAGGGCATCCAGACCGGTTCCTCGTCCAAGCTGTTCACGCTGGTCACCGCGCTGGAGCAGAACATACCGTTCGGCTACACGGCCACCGTGCCGGACAACACCACCGTGCAGGGGTACACCAACTGCAAGGGGCAGCCCCTCCCCCAGGGATTCCCGGTTCAGAACGACGAGAACTCCTCCAGCGGATCGACCACTTACTCGCTCTACACGGCGACGGCCCTGTCGATCAACGTGTTCTACGGCGAGCTGGAGCAAAAGGTCGGGCTGTGCAACGTGGTCAAGACGGCGGCCAACCTGGGGATCACCTGGGCTAACGGCACCCCGCTACTGGACTCGCCGGGCAGGGGCGGCGTGTCGGCCGACAACATCACCTCGTTCACCCTGGGCTCGGTCGTCACCTCGCCGCTGGAGATGGCCGGGGCCTACGCGACCATGGCCGCGCGCGGCAAGTACTGCAAGCCGATTGCGATCAGCAAGATCGTCAGCCTGACCGGCGCCTCACTGCCGGTGCCGTCGGCCGGCTGCAGGCAGGCCATCTCGCCGCAGATCGCCGACGCGGTCAACTACATCCTGCAGGGCGTGCTGAACTTCCCCGGCGCGACCGGCGCCGGGCTGGGCCTGGACCGCGTCGCGGCCGGTAAGACCGGTACCGCGAACAACTCCTTCTACGCCGCGTTCGGCGGCTACACGCCCACCCTGGCCGCCTACGTGTCGGTGTATCACCCCAACCCCCCGGAGGAGATGACGGGCGCAGGAGCCTGTTACCACGCCTCGGGCGAGGGCCAGGCCTGCGACTCGGAAATGTTCGGTGCCGACGCGCCCGGCCACACCTGGCAGCTCAGCTTCGAGCACGCCAACCTGGGCCGGGACGTGGGCTTCGTCGGTGTGCCGGACAGCAGCCAGCTGAACAGCCAGGGTGACGGCCAGACCGTGAAGCAGAAGGACTCGGGCAAGGGGAAGGGCAAAGGCAAAGGTAAGGGCAAGGGGAAGGGCGGTAACGGAGGCCCCGGCAACACGGGCACCACGACCTGCATCTTCAACTTCTGCACCGGGGGCACCGGCGGCAACAACGGCGGCCCGGCCAACAACGGTCCGACCAACGCCGGCACCACCGCGTTCGTCACCCCCGGCGCTACCGGGCTGATCTCACCCCTGGCCCTGTTCGCCCGCGAGGAGTGACGCTCAGGGCGGCCAGGCCGGGCCCTAAGCCGTCCGGCCCTGAGGAGCCCGCCCGGCCCTCTGAGCCCGCCCGGCCTTAGACCTGTCCGGCCCCGACGATGCCGGCCAGCTGGTCCGGCGCGACCGGCTGCTGGTCGCCGGAATCCATGTCCCGCACCGTGACCAGGCCCGCGGCGCGCTCCTGCTGCCCGTAGATCAGGGCGAACCGGGCTCGGCGGTCCGCGGCCCACTTCAGCTGACGTCCCAGCTTGCGGCTGGAGCCCAGGTAGACCTCGGCCGACAGGCCCGCGTGCCGCAGCCGCGCGGCGAAGTCCATCGCCTCCGCCTCGGCCTGGGCTGCGCCCGCGTCGCCGTCGGACATGACCGTGATCGCGGCGTCCAGCCGCGGGGCGGTGACGGCCTCGGCGCTGAGCAGCCCGATGATCCGTTCCACGCCCAGCGAACCGCCGACGGCCGGGATGCTGGGGCCGCCCAGGGACTCGATCAGGTGGTCGTACCGCCCGCCGCCGGCGATCGAGCCGGGCATCCCGTCGGCCACGGCCTCGAAGATGATGCCGGTGTAGTAGCCCAGCCCGCGCACCAGGCGCGGGGTGAACGCGAGCCGGGGCGCCCCGGCCACCGGCGTCGCGGACTCGATGACCCGGTCCACCTCGGCCAGCCCGGCCCGGCCTTCCTCGTCGTCGGCCAGGGCCGCGCGCAGCCGGTCGACCGAGTCCGGCGCGGTCAGGTCCGCGACCAGTGCCTCCGCCGTCGCCGGGTCCAGGGACCGGCCGTCCACCAGCTCCCCGACCACCTCGTCCGGCTTGAGCTTGTCCAGCTTGTCCAGGGTGATCAGCACCTGGGCGCCAACCTCGGCCGGGACCCGGTACACCTGCAGCAGCCCGTTGAGGGCCCGGCGCGAGTTGATCAGGATCGTGTAGTCACCGACGCCGGCCGCACCCAGCGCGTCGGCGATCGCGCACACCACCTCCGCGTCGGCCAGCCCCGAGGTCGACCCGACGATGTCCAGGTCGCACTGGGCGAACTCGCGGAACCGGCCGCGGCCGGGACGGTCGGCCCGCCAGACCGGGCCCATCGCGTACCGCTTGTACGGCATGGGCAGCTGGGAGCCGTACGCGGCCACCACCCGGGCCAGCGGCACGGTCATGTCGTAGCGCAGGGCCAGGTCGGTCTCGCCGCTGGCCTCGTGCTCGCCCCGGCGCAGGATCTTGAAGATGAGCTTGTCGCCCTCGTCGCCGTACCGGCCGGTCAGCGTGTCCAGCCGCTCGAAGGCCGGGGTCTGCAGCGGCTCGAACCCGTACCGCTCGAAGACGTCACGGATGACGGCGAACACATGCTCGCGTACCCGCAGATCGCCCGCGAGGAAATCCCTCGTGCCAGAGGGGGGCTCGAACTGCTGGGACGCCATGACGTACTCCTCCGTATCCGTAGCTGATGCCCTGCCGATGCTACTGGCGACCGGGGTGCTAACACGCCTACTCCACCTGGTAGCTGGCCCCCTTGGCGCTGCGCCCGGCCCGGAGGATCCTAAGGGGACCGTGCGGAGGGGAGGGCGCATGCGGGCTGTTGCCCTGGTGCTCCGTGGCCGCTTCCGGCAGCACTGGAAGTCCTGGCTGGTGCTGAGCGGGCTGATCGCCCTGGCGGGCGGATCCGTGCTGGCCGCCACCGCCGCGGCCAGCCGGACCGCGGCCGCGTTCCCCGGGTTCACCAGCCGGCACGGTTACGACGCCATCGTCTACAGCGGGAAGCCGCTGCCGCAGCTGGCCCGGCTGCCCCGGGCCGCGTCGGTGACACCCGTGGCCGTCCCGATCAGCGGGCCGGTTCGCTGCGACTCCTGCCACCGGCCGATCGACACCGAGAACTTCCTGATCAACGAGGTGCCGCCCCGGCAGCTGCCGCGGATGGTGTCGCTGCTGTCCGGGCGGATGCCGGACCGGTCACAGCCGGGCGAGGTGCTGGCGTCCTTCACGCTGGCCCAGCACAACGGCGTGCGGGTCGGTTCGGTGCTCCGCCCCCAGCTGGGCAGCCCGGCTCAGCTGCGCGGCGGACCGGCCGATCCGTCGCCGGTGCTGCGCCCGGTGCTGCGCGTGGTCGGGATCGTCGCCGCCGAGAGCGAGTTTCCCTCCGGTTCCAGCCCGCACTACGACCTCTACGCGACCCCCGCTCTGGCCGCGGCGGTCAACCAGCGCGCGGCGCTGCTGCGGACCTACTACGTCCGGTTCAGCAACGGTGCCGCCGGGCTGGCCGACTCCGACAGCCGGTTCCGCTCGCTCGACATCTACGGCACCTACGATCTGGACTCCGCGGCGGACGCGGTGCAGGCCTCGATCCGGCCGCAGGTCACCGGCTGGTACGTGCTGGCCATCCTGGCCGCACTGGCCGCGCTGGCGGTCATCGGGCAGGCGATGGCCCGGCAGTCGGCCGCCGAACGGGCCGATCATCCTGCCCTGTCCGCGCTGGGCCTGCGCCCGCGCCAGCTCGCGCTGGTCGGCCTGGCCCGCGGGCTGCTGGTCGGCGTGGCGGGTGCGGGCGGGGCCGGGCTGGCCATGGTGCTGGTGTCCCCGCTGACCCCAGTGGGTGAAGCGCGGCTCGCGGTTTCCGCGCCGGGCCGGATCTACGCCGATCCCGTGGTGCTCCTGTTCGGCCCGCTCGCGGTGCTGGCCGCTGTCGTCGCCGTGTCGGTCTGGCCCGCGGCGCGGGATGCCCGGTTGCTGCGCAGCCGCCCGCCCCGCGAAACGTCGCCGCTGGCCGTGGCGGCGGGCCGGGCGGCGGCCCGGGCCGGGCTGCCGGCCACGGCCCTGATCGGGATCAGCCACGCGCTGGAGCGCGGCCGGGACCGGCCGCCGGTGGGCACCGCCATCGCCGGCACCATGGCCGCGGTCGCGGCCCTGTGCGCGACCGCGGTCTTCGGCGCCAGCCTGGCTCACCTGGTCTCCTCGCCGGAGCTGTACGGCGCACCATTCCAGGCCTACTTCGCCAACAACGGTGAACCGGACTCTCAGGCCCAGGTCAACGGGCCGCTGCTGGACGGCCTGCGCCGGGATCAGGCCATCACCCAGATCACGCTGGGGGCCTTCGTCGAGGTCAACGTCAACGGCCGGCACGTCCGGACGGTGGCGGTAACGCCGGTCCGCGGCCCGGCCCTGCTGTCGGCGGTGGACGGCCGCCTGCCCCGGGGCGACCGGGACATCATGCTGGGGGTGGCCACCATGCGCGCCACCGGGGCCCGGCTGGGCGGAACCGTGCGGGTCCGGGTGGCCGATCCGGCCGGAGTGCCGCACGAGACCAGTTTCCGGGTCATCGGCCGAGCCTCGCTGAACGCCGGCACGGGCGGCCTGGGCCAGGGGGCGGTGATGACCACCAGCGCCTTCACCAGCGCCCAGTGCCCGACCGGACCTGGCCAGGCGGCCTGCCAGAGCCGGATCACCCGCGGCCTGGCCACGGTGGTGCTGGTCCGGGCGGCCCCGGGCCCGGCCGGGGACACCGCGCTGGCCCGTCATATCCGTCAGTACCGGGGCCTTTCGACCCGGCCGGCCGAGCCGACCGTCCTGATCAATTTCGGCCAGTCGGTCAACTTCCCGCTGCTGTTCGGGGTGGCGTTGTCGCTGTTCGGGGCGGCGACCCTGCTGCACCTGCTGCTGGTCAGCGTGGCCCGGCGCCGGAACGAGGCCGGGCTGCTGAAGGTGCTGGGGCTGGTCCGCCGGCAGATCGCGGTCGCGGTCTGCTGGCAGGCCACGACGGTGGCCCTGGCCGGGATCGTGGTCGGTGCCCCGGCCGGGATAGCCGCGGGCAGGCTGCTGTGGCGGGTGTTCGCGACCAACTTCGGCGTGGTCCCGGTAGCGGTGGTTCCGCCCCTGCTGGTGGGGGTGCTGACCGTCGGGGTGGTCGTTGCGGCCAACCTGCTGGCCGTCGTTCCGGCCCTGCTGGCCGCGCGGGTCCAACCGGGCCGGCTCCTCCGGGCCGAGTAAGGATCCGGTGCGGTCGGCCCGCGCGAGCGGTCGGCTCGCGCGCGGCCGCCCCGCGCGGGCCCGTGGCCTGGCGTAGGGCAGGCTGGTGAGCGCGACAGCAGTCACGACGTAACCGGAGGACTTGAGATGGAGTACCGCCTGCTGGGCAGCAGTGGATTGGCCGTTTCGGCCTTGGCCCTGGGCACGCTCACGTTTGGCCAGGAGACCGATGAGGAGGGGTCTTTCGCCCAGCTCGACCGGTTTACCGAGGTCGGTGGATCGCTGATCGACACCGCCGACGTCTACGTGGGCGGACGGTCCGAGGAGATCATCGGCCGCTGGCTGAGCGCCCGGCCCGGCGTCCGCGATTCGGTGGTGATCGCCACCAAGGGCCGCTTTCCGGCCGGCCCCGGCCCGAACGGCCACGGCCTGTCCCGGCAGCACCTGTCCCGGGCCCTCGACGGCTCGCTGCGGCGCCTGCAGGTCGACACGATCGACCTGTACCAGCTGCACGGCTGGGACCCGCTGACCGGGGTGGAGGAGACGCTGCGCTTCCTGGACGACGCGGTCCACGCGGGCAAGATCAACTACGTCGGGCTGTCCAACTTCACCGCCTGGCAGATCCAGAAGTACGTCGACCTGGCCGAGGCGGGTGGCTTGTTGTCACGCCCGGTCGCCGTGCAGCCGCAGTACAACCTGCTGGCCCGGGCCATCGAATGGGAGATCGTCCCGGCCTGCCAGGCGGCCGGGCTGGGCCTGCTGCCCTGGTCGCCGCTGGCCAGCGGGTGGCTGACCGGCAAGTACCGGCGGGGCGAGGCCCCGGCCGACGGAACCCGGCTGAAGGAACAGCCGGACGAGGGCATGAAGAAATGGAACGACCGTGGTCACCTGGAGCAGAACTGGCAGGTCCTGGACGCGGTGCGCAAGGTCGCTGACGGGCGCGGCAGCTCGCTGGGCCAGGTCGCCATCGCCTGGCTGCTGGCCCGGCCCGCGGTGGCCTCAGTCATCCTCGGCGCCCGCACGCTGGCGCAGCTGAACGACAACCTGGCCGCCGCGACCGGGCCCCTGACCAGGGAAGAGACCCGGCTGCTGGATGAGGCGAGCGAGCCGGACACGCCCGACTACCCGTACGGAGAGAAGGGCCAGCCGCACCGCCGCCGCAGCATCAACCCGGACCCATCCTGATCCGCCGCGCACCACATCGGCCCGCGGTCCCTGACGGGGAGCGCGGGCCGACGTGAAACCGGACGCGGGCTAGCTGGCGGTCTCGTCTTCGATCTTGGCGTCGGGCGCGTTCTTCTGCACGGACTCGATCCCGTTCAGCGCGGCCGACTTGCTCTCGTAGGCCTCGCTCGTCGCGATCACCTGGCCGTTGCCCGCCACCAGGTTGAAATGGAATTTGCCGGTGGAACCCTTCTTGAGCACAAACTTTCCGGCCATGCTCGTGTCTCCCTCCGTAGGCGGCTACTTCGTTGAAGCCAGCGGGAATTGTTCCCACACCTGGGCGAATGACACTCGATCAAGATCCGGCAGTCAGCTGCTTGCGTACCTCGGCCGCCACCCGGGCGCCCTCGGCCCGGCCCGCGACCTGCGGGTTGACCGCTTTCATGACCGATCCCATGGCCGGCATCCCGGACGCGCCGGTCTGCGTGATCACCTCGGCCACCAGCCGCGCCAGCTCGTCGTCGCTGAGCTGAGCGGGCAGGTAACCGGCCAGCACTTCACCCTCGGCCCGCTCGGCCGCCGCCTGCTCATCCCGGCCCGCCGAGCCGAACGCCTCGGCAGCCTCACGGCGCTTCTTGGCCTCCCGGGTCAGGACCTTCAGCACCTCGTCGTCGGACAGTTCGCGGGCGGCCTTACCGGCCACTTCCTCGTTGGTGACGGCGGTCAGCGCGCTGCGCAGCGTCCGCATCCGGACCCGGTCCCGGGCCCGCATCGCCGCGGACAGGTCGGTCCGGAGCCGTTCCTTCAGTTCAGCCATGAGAACCATCCTCCCTGACATGGCACCATGGGTGGGTGCGAGCACGAGTCTTCCTCCCTGCAGGCGCGGCCGTGGCCGGCGCCGGTGCCCTGGCCTACGCGTCGATCGTGGAGCGCAACTGGTTCACGCTGCGCCAGGCCGAAGTACCGGTGCTGGCCCCCGGCACCACGCCCATCCGGGTCCTGCACATCTCCGACGTGCACCTGACGCCCGGGCGCACGCGCCTCATGTCCTGGCTGGCTGACCTGGACCGGCTCGAGCCGGACCTGGTCGTGAACACCGGGGATTCGATCGCCCACCCCGAAGCGGTCCGCGCCCTGGTGGACAGCCTCGGCCCGCTGCTCGACCGGCCCGGCATCTTCGTGTACGGCTCCAACGACCTGTACGGCCCACGGCCCAAGAACCCGGCCCGCTACCTGTGGGAGACCAGCGCGCGCCGGTACCCCAGGCACGACCCGGACCTGCCCTGGCAGAAGCTGGGTGACGCCATGGCCAACCGGGGCTGGCTCGACGCCAACAACCACCGGGGCCGGGTCAAGGCCGGCGGCCTGGACATCGCCGTGGCCGGCGTGCACGACCCGCACCTCAAGCGCGACCGCTACGACCGGGTCGCGGGGCCGGCCGATCCCGCGGCCGACCTGCGGCTGGGCATCATGCACGCCCCCGAGCCCCGGGTCCTCGACCGGTTCACCGCCGACGGTTACGACATCCTGTTCGCCGGCCACACCCACGGCGGCCAGCTCCGGATCCCCGGCTACGGCGCCCTGGTCACCAACTGCGAGATCGACCGGGACCGGGTCAGCGGCCTGCACCAGCACCCCGCGGCAGGCGAACCCGCCCTGGACGGCCACCGCGCCTGGCTGCACGTCTCGGCCGGCCTGGGCACCTCCCCCTGGGCCCCGGCCCGGTTCGCCTGCCGCCCGGAAGCCACCATGCTCACCCTGGTCCCCCGCCCGGCCGAGTAGCGCCGGGCCTAGCGCTGGTTCAGGCCAGGAAGTCGTACTCGAGGCCGCGGCCGGCCCGGCGGGCCTGCTGATAGGCGGCCCAGGCCAGAGCCAGGTCCTGGCCGGGCAGGCCGACCGGCGTGTAGATGGTGCGCTCGGCCTCGGTCCGGCGGCCGGGGACCGTTCCCCGCAGCACCTCGCTCAGTGTCCCGGCCGCCGTCTCGGCCGGAAGCCCGGCGGTACCCAGCGCGCCGCTGGTCAGCGCGAGCGGAACGTCGTCCACGAAGACCCGGGCCGATGCCAGCAGGCCGGGCGACAGTTCGGCCTTGCCCGGCTCGTCGGCGCCCAGTGAGGTGACGTGGCTGCCCGGTGGCACGTCGGCCACGTCCAGCAGCGGCTCCCGGGACCAGGTGGCCACGATCACGAGGCCGGCCGCACGGGCCGCCTCCGGTGCGCTGACGGCCCGCGCGACCGCGCTGGCCCGGTACCGCCGGACCAGCTGGTCCGCCGATTCCGGGTTCGGGTCATACACGGTCAGGTGCTGCCACGAGCGCAGTGCGGCCAGTCCCCGCAGCACCAGTTCCGCCTGGGCCCCCGCGCCGATGACCGCCACCGCGCCCGCCCCGGGACGGGCCAGTTCGTGGGTGGCCAGGGCCGCGGCCAGACCGGTGCGCCAGGCCGTCACCGTCGCCGAGTCCAGCACGGCCAGCAGCTCGCCGGTGCCGGTGTCGTGCAGGCCGACCAGCCCGCGCAGGGCCGGCCGCGACCGCGGGAACTTGGCGTTGACCTTCACGCTGTAGGCGGGGATGTCCGGGACCAGGCCGGGCAGCAGCACCGTGGCCGTACCCGGCCCGGGCAGGTCGGTCCGGATCCGCTGCGGCACGATGGCGGACGGTGCGGCCAGGAAGCTCCGCCGGAGCACCTCAAGGCAGGCCCGGACGTCCAGCAACTGCTCCAGGTCCGACCGGGACAGCAGCAGCGTCATGCCCGGCATCATCGCAGCCGCCGCCACGTGGGCGCCCGTCACGTGGGCGTCGGTGGCAAGAGAACTGCTCCCAATCCGTCACCTCCTTTTTCCATGATTAATCAGGTTCCGCCACGCTGGCCGCCACGAACGACCGTGGCCCCCGTCGGCGGGAGCCGTTGGCCGCGCCTTGTCGGCAGGCGTGCGCAGCGGCTCCCGCCATCCGCTAGACTTTGCGAGCGGTCGGACGCATAGCGCCCGGCTTGCGGGGTGTGGCGCAGCTTGGCAGCGCGCTTCGTTCGGGACGAAGAGGCCGGGAGTTCAAATCTCCCCACCCCGACCAACTAATACGCAGGTCACCTACCTTCTGGTGGCCTGGGAATTGCATTGCTGCCTCTTCCGATGTCCGATTTTGGGAGCGAGTGGACCGCTGGCAGGTCAGCTAGCTGCTAAAACTGGCCTGGCAGCGGGAGCGCAGACTTAGGCGGCCGCAAGGCGCGCTGTTAATTGCGTTCAACCGCAAGTTCGGAGAGGTATCGGCCAAGCGGGAGTGGCGGATCGAGTCGGCCGATCCGCCACTGCCGTCAGGTTGGCTTGCGGGGTCAGTTTTGCGTGTGGTCCATGCGGGTGCCGGGCCGGATCAGCGCACCGGCGAGGACGGCTGCGGCGAAGAACAGGCCGGCTGCCCACCAGTAGCCGATGGCGAAGCCGTGCACGGTCGCGTCGATGGTGTTGCGGGCGCCGGCCGGGTGGTGGGTCAGGTAGTGGCCGGTGGCGGTGGCGGCAAGGGTGGACAGGAGGGCGACGCCGATGGCGGAGCCGACTTGCTGGGCGACGTTGTTCATCGCGCCCGCGGTGCCGGCGTCCCGGGGTTCGACGCCCTGCTGGCCGATTGCGATGGCGACGACACCGGCGGAGCCGATGCCGATGCCCATGAGGATCATGCTGGGCAGCAGCCAGGCTGCGTAGTTGCTGGTGGCGTCGGCCCGGGTGAGCAGGACGGCTCCGGCGGCAGCCAGGATGAGCCCGCCGGAGACGATGGTGCGCATGGTGAGGTGCCGCAGCAGCAGGCCCTGGGTGATGGTGGCGGCCACTCCGATTGTGACAGGGATCGGCAAGAACGCGACGCCGGTGATAATCGGGGAGTATCCCTTGACGTCCTGGATGTAGTAGGTCAGGAACAGGAACACGGCGAACATGGCCCCGTAGGTGAGGAAGAGCGCCAGGTAGGCCGCGCCCCGGTTACGGTCGGCGATGACCCGCAGCGGGATGAGCGGGTGCTTCTCGTACTTCTGCAGGACCACGAAGATGACCAGCAGAACGCCGCCAGCGACCAGCGACGTGATGGTGACCGCGGCGCCCCACCCGCTGGTCTCGGCCTGGGCCGAGCCGAAGACGAGGCCGAACAGCGCGGCCGAGCCGAGGATGGTGCTCGGGATCGACAGGCGGGGCCGGTTGGCATCGCGCGAGTTGTGCAGCAGGCTGAGGCCGCCAGCGCCCGCGATGACGGCGAAGATGATGTTGATGTACATGCACCAGCGCCAGCTGGCGTAGTCCGTCAGCACGCCGCCGAGCAGCAGCCCGATCGCCCCGGCGCTGCCGGCTACGGCGCCGAAGATCGCGAATGCCTTGTTGAGCTCCTTCAGGTCGGTGAAGGTCACCACGAGCAGCGACAGGGCGGCGGGGGCGAGCGCGGCGGCGAATGCGCCCTGCACGGCCCGCGCGGCGAGCAGTGTCCCGATGTTCGGGGCTGCACCGGCGACGGCCGAGGCCAGGGCGAAGCCGACGAGACCGGTCATGAACATCGTCTTGCGTCCGACGACGTCGGCGAGCCGGCCGCCGAGCGGCAGCAGGCTGCCGAAGGCCAGCACGTAGGCGGTGATGACCCACGGGCGGGCTGCGTCGCTGAACCCGAGGGCACGCTGGGCGGACGGCAGCGCCACGTTCACCACGGTTCCGTCGAGCAGGATCATCACCTGGGCGGTCAGCACGACCGCCAGCACCAGCCACCGCCGGGCGTAGTGCGGGTCGGCCCGTACTGGTTCGGCTTCTGCGGCCAGGACTCCGGGCGGATGCGGCTGGTCCTGCGCCTCAGCTTCGGGGCGTCCTTGAACGGACATGCTGACTCCGATCGATTCGCGGGCGGTCCCCGTGAGCAGGGCCGCTCCCAGCATATGCTGAATACCGCCAACATATACTGAACCCCGCTAGTTTTTACTGAAGGCCGCCAGTTTTTTGTCCGCTCTGGGCAGAACCGCAGCCGGGGCGGAGATCTCGCCGCCATCGGCTGCTGCCGGGCATCCGGCCAGCGTTGGCCCACGGATACCCAGGGGGCGTCAGGCCGTCAGGATGCGGCGGAATGGCCGCGCTCGGCGGCGACGGCGGTGCGCAGGGCCGGGATGACGTCCGCCGCGAACCGCTGGAGATCGGTGCGGTCGCTCGTCACCACGATGAAGGTGCCGACGCCGTCTTCGATGACGCTGGGCAGCAGCTGCTCGGCCCACTGTGCGGGCGGCCCCTGCAAGAACCCGCCGCCGCGGCCGAAGCGGCCGGCGATACGGCGAATGGCGGCCGGGTCGCGGTGGGCTTCGGTGGCGGCCTCGTCGATGACGGCGCTGGCCGCCTGCCACTGGGCGCGGCTCTGGACGCGGCCCAGCATCGCGGCCCACCCGTTGGCTTTGCGGCCGGTCAGGCCGAGCATGCGGGGTTTGTAGGCGCCGAGCCAGATGGGCATGTCGTGGGCGGGCGCCGGCCTGGGCGGCATGCCGTCGACGTGATGGTAGGTACCGCCTGCCCGCGCCGGGCCGGCCGTGCCGGTGTTCCAGGTGACCCGGATGGCGTCGATCGCCTCGTTGAGGGCGGTGATGGCCTGGGCTTGCGTCCAACGCGGGAACCCCATCGCCGCTATCTCGTTCCACAAGAATCCCGCGCCGAGGCCCAGCTCGAACCTCCCGCCGGACAGGAGGTCGATGCTGGCAGCCGATTTCGCGACGAGCGCGGGCGAGCGCATCGCCATGTTGAGGACGTTCGGCGCGACGTGAATACGGCTGGTGCGGGCCGCAGCCCAGCTCATCAGCGTCCAGACGTCGAGGTATTCCGGCCGGTAGGGGTGGTCCTGGAACATGACGAGGTCGTATCCCCACTCCTCGCTGAGCGCGGCGAGGTCGACCGGGCCAAGGGACGGGGTGGCCGAAGGCTCGGGGAACGTGGCGAACTGAAGGCGGTGTCCGTAGTCAGGCACGCGCTCTGCTCCCAGTCCTGCTTCAGGACGTGCAGGGCCGACAGCGGCCCGCCGGGAGCTTGCATCAGCGGGCCGCCCGCGCGCAGCGAGCCCACGTCGACCGGGGCGAAGCCGACGTCGCCGAACGTGGCCGCGAAGTCCGCCTTGGCCGCTGGGTCGTCGCCAGCGTAGAACAGCACCTGCCGCCCCGCGGCATGACGTGGGCTGGGGGCGATGTAGGCGACGTACATCGTGTTGAACGCCTTGATCACCCGGGCGCCGGGGGCCAGTGACGCAACCACCTCCGACCCGGTCGCGATGCCGAACGACTTCATCGTGTCGACCGGCTGCAAAGTCCCGTCCAGGTAGTCGAACTGGTTGGTGGTGTCCACCAGGATGCGGCCGCCCCAGTCGGGCAGCCCGCTCAGCGCCGCCCGCAGGTCGGGCCACCCGACGGCGAGGAACACCATGTCGGCCGCGGCCGCCTCCGGCACGGTTCCGGCCGATGCCAGCGGCCCGAGCCCGGCGACCAGGGCCTGCAGGCTCGCCGGGCCGCGGCTGTTAGCCAGCACGACCTGGTGGCCGGCCTTGACCAGGTGGCTGGCTATGGCCTGGCCGATCGAGCCAGCGCCGATGGTCCCGAACCGCATTGCTCCTCCTGGGCGCCGCCAGCCCGCGCGTCGCGGGAGCTGGGTTCTGGTGCCTCGCAACCGACACCCTTTAAATATACTGGCGGTATTCATTAGATACTGGCGGTATCCAGGATGTCAAGCTAGCCGCCAGTTGGGTGACCTAGTACTCATGAACTGCAGTTATGTATGATTTGGAGACTGCTCGCGCTACCCTTGAAATTACTAGCGCTCTACGGTAAATACTAGCGCAGTTCAGCATTTTGTGGCAGACTCGCCAGCATGTACACACCCACCAGCTCCATCCCAGATGAGTTCGCCGGCCGCCGGGCCCTGGTCACCGGAGGGTCACGCGGCATCGGTGCCGCCGTGGCCCAGCGGCTGATCGACGGCGGCGCAAGCGTCGTCACCGTCTCCCGCTCACGCACCGACGACACGCCCAAGACGTCGACGTTCCTGGCCGCCGACCTCCGGACGGCCGAAGGGGCCAGCTCGGCCGTCGAGCAGGCTCTGCAGGCGCTCGGGGGCCTGGACATCCTGGTCAACAACGCCGGCGCCGCCCGCGTGCACCTCGACGGGAACATCTCCGACGAGGAGTGGCTCGACTCGCTCAGCATCAACTTCCTGTCCGCGGTCCGCATGACCACCGCCGCGCTGCCCGCGCTGCAGCAGTCCGGGCACGCCGCGATCGTCAACATCTCCTCCAACGCCACCGTGATGGCCGCCCCGCCGTTGCTCCACTACGCCTCGGCCAAGGCGGCGCTCGACGTCTACGGCGCCGGCTGGCGGCAGGCGTGGCCCCGAAGATCCGCGTCAACACGGTCACCCCGGGCTCGGTCGAAACTCCCGGCGGGACCGCCATCCTGGAAGAGGTCGCGAACGCGATGGGCACCACCGCCGCCGCGCTGGGCGCCAGTTTGCCGATGGGCCGGGCCGGGGTCCCCGCGACATCGCCGAGGCGGTCGCCTTCCTGGTTTCCGACCGCGCGCAGTGGATCACCGGGGAGAACTTCAAAGTCGACGGCGGCCAGCCCGGATAGCCCCGGGCCTGCCGCGTCAGACGGCGGTCAACAAGTGGCGAGGTACAGTAGTTGTCATGGTCAGGCAAAGCACCCAGGCGCGGCTCGATGCGCTCGTGGCCGCGTTTACCGAGCTCGGCCCGGCCTGGGGCCACTGGACCAGCGCATGCACCCCGACCACTTCGGTCAGCTACATCAGGATGCGCCTGCTGCACGCGCTCGAGTGCGGCGGCGACCAGACCATGACCGACCTGGCCCGGGCGCTGGGCGTGACCCAGCGCCGGGTGACCGACCTGGTCGAGGCACTGGGCGCCGACCAGCTCGTCGAGCGGCGGCCCAACCCGAAGGACGGCCGGAGCACGGTCGTGTCCCTGACCACGGCGGGAGCGGACCAGCTCAAGCTGAGCTGGCAGCAGCACCAGACCGACATCGGCAAGGTCTTCGGGGACCTGCCGCCCGAACAGCAGAAGCAGCTGCTCGAGATCACCCCCGTGCTGACCGAAGCGATCCGCAAGCGCACCGCCGCCCGGTCTCGGCTGACGCGTAACCCCAGCCAAATGGGCGGCGGTCTGCGGGCTGACGCCTGACGCACTCAGCGGCAGGCCAAGGCAGCGACGGCTGGATCGGCCTTCGGCGCCCGGCCAGCGAAAGGACGCACCATGCCGCGAGCAGTCAGGTACAGCAAGTACGGCGGAGTCGATGTGCTGCAGGTCATGGAGGTGGACCGGCCGGTCCCAGCCCCAGGGCAGTTCCTGCTCAAGGTCAAGGCGACCGGCATCAACCCCGGCGAGGCATTCATCCGCGAAGGCGGCCTGCACGCGGCCTTCCCGGCGGTCTTTCCCTCGGGGCAGGGCTACGACCTGGCCGGCGTCATCGAAGAGGTCGGCCGAGGACGCGGGGCCCGTGGGCCGTCGGAGACGAAGTTGTCGCGTTCACGTTCACCCGCAGCGCGCAGGCCGAGTACGTCCTCGTGGAGTCCGACCACGCGGTCCGGCGCCCGCCGAACCTCTCGTGGGAAGTCGCCGGGTTCCATCTACACCGCCGGGGCCACCGCCTACGCGGGCGTGCGGGCGGCCGCGCTGACCGCAGCGGACACCGTGGTGGTGTCGGGCGCGGCTGGCGGGGTCGGCTCGATCGTCAGCCAGCTGGCCAAGCGGACCGGCGCGACGGTCATCGGGCTCGCGAGTCCTCCCAACCACGAGTGGCTGTCTGGACACGGCGTCATCCCCGTCACATACGGCGCAGGTGTCGCTAACCGCATCCGGGAAGCAGCGCCCAAGCCCGTGACCAAGTTCATCGACACCTTTGGCAACAGCTACGTCGAACTCGCCCTCGGAGAACTGGGCTTGCCCAAGGACCACGTCGTCATCCTCGTCGACCCCTACGCGGGCAGGAAATACGGGGTCAAGGCCGACGGCTGGAGCAGCGCCAAGGGAACTGACGTCCTGGGTGAGCTGCTCAGCCTGCTCGCCAACGGGTTTCTCATTTTTCCGATCGCCAAAACCTACCCCATCCACTCGGTCCAGGATGCCTACCGCGAGGTAGAGAAACGCCACACCCGCGGAAAGATCGCCCTGATCCCGTGACGGCCAGGCCAACAGCGCCAGGTCGCCGACGGCACCGACATTGACCGTGACGGTGGCGACTGAAGCACTGCTCAGACCATGATGCGTAATAAGTCGGAACGCTTCCTAGGTGCAGTTCAACATGTATCGTGACGGTCAACATGTAGCAGCGTTCGATCAGGTCAGCTTGGAGTTTGCCCGTCATCCGCTTCGGCCTCCGGAGCCGTATGCGCAGATTCGATTTGCAGCTGGGGAAGGGCCTGCTGCGCGGCCGTCGGGGCCGCGGGAGAGGCCGGGAGCCGGCCGGGTTGGTGGTCAGGCTGGGGCCAGTTGCAGGGGCTGGTCGCCGTGCTGGCCGATCGGCTCGATCAGCTCGGGTCCGCGGGATCCGCCGCGCCCGGTCTTGTTGACCGCGGTGGACACGGCCCGGACCTGCAGGGGCTCGTGCTCGATCCCGCTGATGAGTTCCAGTGCGGCGTGCTTGTCGGTGAGTTCCGGGTCGAGCCAGGCGCCGATCCGCTGCGGGGGCAGGATCACGGGGGTGCGGTCGTTCATCACCCCGGCCAGCCAGGTGGCGTGGTGGGTGATGATCGCGGCCGACCACAGCCACCGGTCCGGGTCGTCCTCATCCTTGGCCGGGTCGGACCACAGCTCGTAGAGCCCGGCGAACGACAGCAGCCCGGCGGCCGGGTGGATGTAGTACGGCTGCTTGAACGGCTTCCCGTCGCCATCGTGGGTGGGCAGCCACTCGTAGTAGCCAGCGGCGGGGATGATCGCCCGGCGCCTGGCGAACGGGCCGCGCCACGACGGGGCGGCCGCCACCTTGTCGGCCCGGGCGTTGTGCAGCGTCGGCATCGTCTTCTGCTTGCTGGTCTTGGGGTCGATGCCTGGTTTCCACCAGGCCGGCACCAGACCCCACCGCACGGCCCGCACCTGACGCTGCGCCCCGGCCCCGTCCGCCTGGCCGCGCTGCAGAACCGCGTAGATCTTGCTGGTGGGGGCGACGTTATGGGAGGGGGCCAGCTCCATGCCGTCACCGGCACCGGTGGCCTCGTAGTGCTCCTGCAGCTCCTTCAGGCGAGCCACCGATACGTACCGACCGCACATGGCCTACCGTCCTTCCCCCGGCGTAACCCCGACGCTACCCGGCCCCGCCGACAATCGCATGCCGCCCCTGGTCAGCAAGCCGTGCTCACCGCCGCACCCAAGGCACAAGATCGCCAAGTGCGCCATAACGACCCGATCGAAGCCGAGGGTGAATCCCACGGACTCTCCTCGCAGGAAAAGCTTTGGTCAGCGCCGGAGTGCCCGTGGCAGACCGAAGGGTCTGCCACAACCGTTTCCGGGGATCTTCATGCGCCGTCTCGCCGTCTTTCTCGCCGCGTCCAGCGGACACGACCCGGCGCACGCCGCGGTGGCCGCCAGCGTGGGCACCGAGCTGGCCCGGCAGGGAATCGGTCTCGTCTACGGCGGTGGCCGCCGGGGCCTGATGGGCGTGGTGGCGGACAGCGCGCTGAAGGCGGGTGGCGAGGTCATCGGTGTCATGCCGCGCAGCATGGTCGAACGGGAGTGGGCGCACGAAGGGCTGACGGAGCTGCTCATGTGCGACTCGATGCACGAGCGCAAGGCGCTCATGGCCGAGCGTGCCGACGCCTTCGTTGCCCTGCCCGGCGGTCTCGGCACCCTGGAAGAGATCTTCGAGGTGTGGTCCTGGCGCCAGCTCGGATTCCACGCCAAGCCCATCGGCTTCCTTGACGCCGGAGGCTTCTGGACGCCGCTGCTCGGTGCCCTGCGCGGCATCGCCGGCTCTGGCTTCCTCCCCGCATCCACTCTGGACGACCTCGCCGTTGCCCCCGATCTGCCCGGTTTGCTGGAGGCGCTGCGCGAGCGGCTCCGCAGCGTCCCGCAGCCCGCGCACGGAGCGAATCTGCGGTAGCTGATCGGTCTGCGGCGCGGCCGGGAGCACTCGGATGCCGAGCGCCTGCTGATCCCTAACTCGCTGCTCGACAAGGTAGGGAGCTCGGTGCCGCCCGGGGCTGCGGATGCCATGATGCCGTCGCCACGCCGGAGTCAATGCTCAATGGCTCGTCGCCCTTTCCTCGCTCCAGCGTCCATCCGGCGCAATGGCCGCTCGCCCAAAGATGCGTGTCCGATTTCGGGAGCGGAACGGGAGCGGCCACGTGCCTGCAGCCGAGGTGACCCTGAAGCGGCCATGGATCCTGAAGTGATGGCGGCTACTTCAGGATATTGACGGCCCGGGCAATCACCAGTCCCAGAACCATGAGGGAGCCGACCGCCTGTACCGTCATGGCAAATTTGCCCCACCGGGCCAGCGGCATGACGTCGGTCGGGCTGAGCGCGGTGGCGGCGGTAAAGCCGAGGTAGAGGTAGTCGAAGAATTCTGGGTGCCAGCCCGGGCGGGCTGCTTGCGGGCTGAGCTGCTGGGGGAAGGCGAGGTCGGGATACTGCCGCGGCGCCAGGAAACGCACTACGGACCCCCGCCGTCCAGCACCCAGTAAAGGAGGGTGAAGGCGATGATCGTGTAGAGCCAGACCAGAAAGCCGGTCTTGAGCAGGTCCGCGGCCGAATTGGTTTCCGGACCGCCCTCGATGAGGTCGACGACCAGCCGGCCGCTGACCCCCACCGCATCGGCGATCAGCACCGCGGCCAGGACCAGGGACAGCACCCGGCCAAGAGCTGACCGGCGGTCGATGCGACCTCGATCGATGACGATGATGGCCGCCAGCAGCAGTACCTCCACCGCCGGGACGGCCCAGGGCGGACCCAGGCTGAACCTGGGCGGGAGGAGCAGCGGCACGGCCAGCGCCAGCACCAGCGTGCAGGCCATCGGCCAGCGTTGCTCGGCCTTGACCTCGGCCTCGACCTCGGCCCGCACGCTTCCGGGCTTGGCTACGGGGCTGGAGGAAGCGTTTCCTTGCCGGCCAGCCCACCAATCGCGGACGCTGGCCTCCACCTTCGCGTTGGCGGGCGATCGCTCAGCCGCATCGGCCTCGGCGATCAGGGCGCGGGCCGCGTCCATCGCCGCCGTGACTTCCCCCTGGTCGCTGGTGGCCGGCACACTGACCACCATCCAGGCCCGGTCCTGACGGGCCTGGACAGCTGCGGGCAGCTTCGTCGCCAGCGCCAGCTGCTGATAGCACCGAAGCCACTCGCCGGTCACCGCCCCGGTCAGCGGGACACTGACCGTCACCTGCCCATCGCCGGAGTGAAGTTCGATGTCCGCCTGGGTATCGACGTCTGTCATTCCGACCCGGCCTCCCCTCTGTCGGGCCGGCGTCTTCTGCTCCGAGCGTACGGTGCCAGACATCGCGCGTTGGCGATCGGGCCGCGCCTTCCCGCCACCAGTCCGGGGCGGGAAGGCGCTCGGAGGGTCAGGCCGCGTTGACCTTGGGCATGATCTCTTCGGTCAGGCGCTTCAGGTCATCGAGGGTCTTCGACGTCGGGACGTCACGGAAGGGCGGCCACAGGAGCGGCATGGTCAGGCCGGCCTCCTTGTAGCGCTTGAGGATGTCCTCGATCTGCTGGGCGCTACCGGCCAGCAGGTTGGTGCCCTTGCCCGCCGGGGTCTGGTCCATGGGCTCGTCGGTGATGACGAACCAGATCATGCTGCACATGTCGAAGTTGTCGGGGAACGTCCGGCCGAGCTCGTTGAGCTCGCGCTCCATCTCGCCCTTCCAGCGCTTGATGTCCTCCGGGGAGTCCTGGATGCCGATCCAGCCCTGCAGGCCGTACTTGGCGATGCGCTTGGCCGAACGCTTCGGGTCCTTCAATCCGGAGAAGTAGATCGGCGGGCCGCCCGGCTGGAGCGGCTTGTGGCCGAAGCCGGCCAGCGGGAAGTCCGCGAACTCACCGTGGTACTCGAACAGGTCGTTGGACCAGATGCCCTGCATGATCTCGATCGTCTCGCGCACGTGGGCGTGCCAGGCGCGGGAACAGGTCCGTGGCGCTGGCCGCGGCGAACTCCTCGGGCATCCAGCCGGAGCCGATGCCGACGTTGAGCCGTCCGTTGGCCAGGTGGTCCTGCGTGGCCAGCTCAGCCGCCAGCACGCCCGGAGCCCGGTACGGGGTGTCGATGATGCTCATCCCGATCCGGACCTTGGTCGTCTTCGCGGCCAGCCACGGGATCAACGTCATGCCCTGGAACCACTTGCCCCGTGAGATGACCGGCAGGGCCTTCGGAAGGTCGGTCATCATGCCGAAGGGGTACTGCAGCTCCACGCGGTCAGAAGCCTCCGGAACGCAGACCCGGTCCAGGGTCCAGACGGAGTCGAAATCGAGGTCCTCAGCCAGGGCAGTGAGGTCCTCGAGTTCCTTGACGGTCACCTCGTCGCGGAAGTTCGGAAGGTAAAGAGCGAGCTTCATCGGTCGGCCTCCTCGAGACGCCCCTGGATATCGCAGGGCGGCGTTCTCCGTTTAGCCCATCACTATGACGCACCCATCTCAACGCTCGATCAACTGACGCCCGGCCGGTACCTATCGTCACCAGGCCCCTTTACAGTCAACCCATGGCACCCCGGCTGCGTCGTCGTTGATACACGTACAATGCGCGGCGCAGATGACCGACATGCTCTGGAGCCCGACCGCGGACCGCATCGACAAGTCAGCGCTGCGCGAGTACCTGAACTGGCTGGAAGGCCGGGCTGGGCGCCCGTTCCCCGACCACGACGCCCTGTGGGCCTGGTCGGTGGAGAACCTGGACCAGTTCTGGAGCTCCATCGTCGACTACTACGAGGTCGAGTTCTCGGCGCCGTGGACGCAGGTGCGCACCGCCGATCCGATGCCGCACGCTCGCTGGTTCACCGGCGCCCGGCTGAACTGGGCCCAGCACGCCCTGCGCCACGGGGCCGACGACGCCACGGCGCTGGTGTGCGTGCAGGAGGGCGGCCAGCCGGCGCGCGAGATCACCCGCGGGGCGCTGCGCCGATCGGTGGCGGCGGCCGCGGCCTGGCTGCGCTCGGCCGGAGTGCGCCCGGGTGACCGGGTCGCGGCCTACCTGCCGAACACCGAGCACGCGGTGATCGGCTGCCTGGCCGCTGCGGCCGTCGGCGCGGTGTGGGCGTGCTGCTCCCCGGACTTCGGCGCGGACGGCACCATCGGGCGGCTGGCCCAGCTCGAGCCGACCGTGCTGATCGCCGCGGACGGGTACCACTGGAACGGCAAGGTGATCGACCGCGGCGACGTCGTCGCGCAGCTGCGCGAGCAAGCTCCCGACGCTCCAGCGGTTCGTCCATGTCCCCTACGCCTTCAGCGACCGCCCCCCTCCCCCGGGCTCGACGGCGTGGGACACGTGCTAGCCCACATGGGCTGGCCCGCAGCGAGCCGCTCGTCTTCGAACAGGTCGAGTTCTCCCACCCGCTGTGGGTGCTGTTCAGCTCGGGCACCACCGGGCTGCCCAAGGGCCTGGTCCATAGCCAGGGCGGGATCACCCTGGAGGGCACGAAATGGTCCGGGCTGTACTGCGGACTGCGGGCCGGGGAACGCATGTTCACCTATTCGTCCACCGGCTGGGCGTTGTGGAACATGCAGCTGGGCGCGCTCACCCAGGGCGCGAGCATCGTGCTGTACGAAGGAAGCCCGGGCTACCCGGCGGGCGCGGTCTGGGAGGTCGCGGCCCGCACCCGGGCCGACGTCATGCTGATGGGCGCCGCGGTCGTGACCGCTTCGGCCACCGCCGGCGTCTCGCCCCGGCAGAGAGCATGACCTGAGCCGGCTGCGGCATCTCATGGTCAGCGGGTCAGCGCTGCCGGCCGACGGCTACCGCTGGGTCATGGAGCACGTCCGCGCGGACCTGCGGATCGACTCGACCAGCGGCGGGACGGACATCAGCGGCTCGTTCGTCGGCTCCAACGAATACGCCCCGGTGCGAGCGGGGCGCATCGGCGGCCGGCTGGCGGGCGTGGACTGCGCGGCCTGGGATGAGGACGGCGTCCCGGTGGTCGACACGGTGGGGGACCTCGTCGTCACCCAGCCCATGCCCTCGATGCCGGTATCCCTGTGGAACGACCCGGACGCGGTGCGCTACACCGAGTCCTACTTCGACACCTGGCCCGGTGTGTGGCGGCACGGAGACTGGGTGACGATGCACTCCGATGGCAGCGTCTCCATGCACGGGCGCAGCGACTCGACGCTCAACCGGCAGGGCGTGCGCCTCGGCAGCAGCGACTTCTACGACGTGCTCGAGACCATCCCGGAGATCTCCGAGACGCTGGTGATCGGCGTGGAGCTGCCCGACGACGGCTACTGGCTGGGCCTGTTCGTCGTCCCGGCCCCCGGGCACGCGCTGGATGACGAGCTGAAGCAGGAGATCGTCACGACCTTGCGCACCCGGCTGACCGCCCGGCACGTCCCGGACGAGATCGTCGAGGCGCCCGCGGTGCCGCACACCCTGAGCGGCAAGAAGCTCGAGGTCCCGATCAAGAAGCTGCTGCGCGGGACACCGCTGGAGAAGGCGGCCAACATCGCCTCCATCGACGACCCCGACGCCCTGCGATGGTACGAGCGGTTCGGGTCGGACCGGTTCACCTCGCCGGCCTGATCCCAGCCGAGGAGAACAACCGAGAACAAAAGCCGAGAACAGCCGCGAAGAACGGCCGAGAGAACACGTGCGCCTGGGTGCGACGCTCGCCCACCTGTCCGATGCGCCTCCGTATGCGGTCGCCCCCTGGGCTGACCGCCTGGTGACGGCGGGCTTCGAGAGCCTGTGGACGCCCCTCATCATCGGGCGCGGGTCACTGGTTCCGGACCCGTTCGTGACGCTCGCGGCGGCGGCCACGGCCACCCAGGACGTCGAACTGGGCACGGCCACCGTTCAGGTCCCGCTCTACCACCCGGCCGACCTCGCCTATCGAGTGCTCTCCCTGATGTCGGTGTGCGGCGACCGGCTGACCCTGGGGGTCAGCCCCGGATCGACCGAGACCGACTTCGCCACGCTGGACCGGGACTACGCCACTCGCTTCGCGACCTTCCACCGCAACACCAGCCGGCTCCGGGTCCTGCTCGCGCACGGGCGGGACGAACACGCCGTCCTCACCCCCGCCGCCCCGGCCGGCGGCAGGCCGGCCCTCCTGCTCGGCTCGTGGGGCGCCAACGTCGAGCGGGCCGCGCGGGACTTCGACGGCTGGCTGGCCTCCGGGTACCGCCGCACGCCGGATCAGATCATCGCCGCCCACGAGCGCTACCGGGCCGCCGGCGGCCGGCGGGCGATCGTCTGCGCCATCCCGCTGGACCGCCGGGACGACCTCGAACCCACCGGCGAGGTCCTCCACCGCTACGCCCGGGCCGGCTTCGATGACGCCGTTGTCGTCATCGGACCCGGTGGGCCCGACCCGGAGGAGGTCAGGGCCCTGTTCCCGCGGGAATCATCAACGCCCTGAGAGGCGCCGACGCCCCGGAGCCGGCAGTACCAGGTCAGCCGGCCGGCATCTCGAAACCGGCCACGATCGCGGCCTTGTTGTCCGCGGCCGCGTGGCGCAGGGGTGCGTGTTCTTGGTACTCGGCCGATTGGTACCAGTTGCGCGCGGCCTCCACGGATTCGAACTCGAGAACGACGGTCCGCGTACCGTGCCAGTCGCCCTCGATCTGCTCGGGGGCATCGTCGACCACGATGATCTGGCCGCCCGCCTGCACGATCGTCGGAATGGCCTTCTGCGCGTAGGCGTCGATCTGATCCTGGTCGTGGATGTCCTCGGTGAAGATCACGTATCCCTTGGGCATCAGGGATCCTCCCTCTTGGCAGCGGTGCCATGAAGCTAGCTGGCCTTGATCTTCGCCATGGTCTCATTTTTCGCCACGGGCCAGCTCCGGGAGCTAGCCGGAAGCGAGCGGGCTTGACGGTGCTTTGGTCCCCGGAGGTGGACATGGCCGCACCGATACCCCAGGTCCTGGTGATAGGGCTCGACCCGTACCGGGTCCCCGGGCCCTGGGACCCCAAGCCGGTCGCTGAGGCGATCGAGGTGGGGATGGCCCGGTTCGCTGAGCACGGCGTCGGCGTCGAGACGTGCCTGTTCGGCCTGGACGGGAGCGACGACGTGCTGGCCGTCGTCACCGCGGCCCTGCAGGCTCGTCCCTGGAAATGCGTCGTCATCGGCGGCGGCGTGCGGGACGAAAGTCAGCTCGACCTGTTCGAGCAGGTGCTCAATCTGGTCCGCCGCCACGCTCCCGACGCGGCGATCGCGTTCAACCGCACCCCGTCGGACACGTTCGACGCGGCCCGCCGCTGGATCGAGTAGCCCCGGACCTGGGCCGCAGCCTGGCCCGCGGCTCACCCGGCCGTTAGTCTCTTGTTTGTCCAGGTTTTCGGCTTTGCGGCGAGAACGGGGTGGGGGCGGGTGCAGGAGCGGCAGGTGCCGCTGGATGTGTTCGTGGGCCGGGTGGCCGAGCTGGCGCAGGTGGCGGAAGTTGCCGCCCTAGCGGCGACCGGCCAGCCGTGGCTGGTGAGCATCCACGGGGATCCGGGGACCGGCAAGACCTCACTGGCGCGGCGGGGCCTGACCGCGGCCATGGGCCTGAAGGTGTTGTGGGCGCGCGCCGCTGAGGCCGAGGCCGACCTGGATTTCGGGCTGGTCGACCAGTTGCTGCAGCGGGCCGGTGACGTCTCGGGGACCGTTCTGGCGGCCGATGCCAACGGCCCCTCCGCTTCATCGTTTGCGGTGGGCGCGCGCCTGCTCGAAGCCGTGGGGGAACTCGGGGCTGCCGGACCGGTGGCCATTGTCGTCGATGACCTGCAGTGGGCCGACCTCAGGTCGGTGGAGGCGCTGTCGTTCATGCTGCGGCGGCTGTCGGTCGACCCGGTCATCGCCGTCGCGATCTACCGCGGGCCAAGCGATCGGCTGGCCGAATCGGCTCAGCGGATGCTGCGCAGCATCGACAACTACCTGGAAATCCCGCTGGGCGGGCTGGGCCTGGACGATGTCGCGGCGATGGCCGACGCCATGGCGGAGCCGCTGGATTCCGAAGCCGTGCAGCGGCTGCACCAGGGGACGGGCGGGCACCCGCTGTACCTGCGCACGGTCCTGGCCGAGGGGTCCGGCTTTGGTCCCCGGGCTCCGGAGCGGCTATCCCTCCCCCGGTCGCTGGCCGCGGCCATCGGTGACCAGCTGCGGGCGCTGCCGCCGGAGACCCGGGGCATCCTGCAGATGCTGGCGGTCCTGGACATCCAGATACCGCTGGCTCAGCTCGGCCAGGCCGCGCAGATCGACTCGCCCAGCGCAGCGATCGAGGCCGCGGTGGCCGCAGGCCTGGTGGACTGGTCGCCCGAGGAGCCGATCTGCCCGGTACGGCTGCGCCACTTGCTGGTCCGGGACGCCATCTACGCCGGCATTCCGGCGGCCCGGCGCCGCGAGCTGCACGGGCGGGCCGCGTTGGTGGTCAGCGAGTCGGCGTCCTGGCAGCATCGGGTGGCCGCCCTGGAGCAGCCGGATGAGGAGCTGGCCGCTGACCTGGAGCGCATGGCCGCCGATGAGGCGGACAACGGCCGGGTGACGCTGGCCGCCACCCACCTGCAGTGGGCCTCGGATATCTCCCCGGACCGGGCCGGCCGGGAACGGCGGCTGCTGACCGCGGCCCTGCGCCTGATGCTGGTGGAGGAGTCCCGGGGGATGGCTCTGCGGCCGGCCGTGGAGGCGGCGGATCCTACCCCGCTGCGTGGCCTCCTGCTGGGGCGGATGGCGTCCGGCCGGGGGCATTTCGCCGAGGCGGAACGGTACCTGGCCGAGGCGCTGACCCAAGCGCGGGCCGACCCGGATGACGGGCCGCTGGCCGCGCTGATCGCGGGCACGCTGGGGGGCACCTACCTGCTCATGGGAGCCGGGGAGAAGGGGCTGTCCACCGCACGGTGGGCGCTGGACACCGGATGCCTCGGCGCGCTCGCCACCAGCCGCACGCGTACCCAGGTCGCGCTGGGTGTCCTGGAGGTGACCGGCCCCACCGCGGCGCTGGCCGAGCTGGGCCACCTGGATGCCGACCCGGCGCGTATCGGTCCGCTCGACGCCGAGTGCCTGGCTTTCCGGGGGTTCTTGCGGATGCTGGCCGGAGACCTGGGCCGCAGCCGTGACCGACATGACCGCCGGACTGGCGATGGCCCGCGCGGGAGCCCCGCTCACGCTGGGCCTGACGCCGTACGCCTACCTGGTACTGGCTCAGTACCTGACCGGACAATGGGACGACGCACTGCTCACCAGCGAGCAGGCTTCCTCCGCCGCCGCGATTCGCGCCCGCCGCTCCCAGCTGCCGCTGCTGCACCTCGCCGCGGCGTGCGTGCCGGCCAGCCGCGGCCAGACCCAGGAAGCTGAACGGCATGCTGGGCTGGCCAGCGAGATCGCCGCCAGCCTGGACTACTCGCACGAGAGTCTGTACGCGGCGCTGGCCAAGGCCCTGATTGCTCAGGCGGCTGGTGACTACCTGGGGATGGCCGACGCGCTGGTGCCCTACTCCGACGAGGCGGCGACCGATGCCAGAACCCGGGCCCTGGCGGCGCTCTGGCGGCCGCTGCTCGCCGAGGGCCTGATCGGTTCGGGCCAGGCCGAGCCGGCCGCCGTCGTCCTGGACCAGCTGCGTGAAAACGCCCGCCAGACCAGCTGGCTGGCCCCGGCCCTGGCCTGGCTGCAAGGGTGGCTGGCCGAGCAGCAGGGCGACACCGACCGGGCCCGGGAGATCTACTCCGATGGCGAGTCGGCCGCCGACCCGCAGAGCCCGGTGTACGTGGCCCGGCTGCTGCTGGCCCACGGCCGGCTGCTGCGCCGGACCGGCCAGCGGCGCGTGGCGGTCGAGCGCCTGCGCCGGGCCAACGATGTGTACCTGGCACTGCGGGCCAAACCGTTCCTGGCCCGGACCCAGCAGGAGCTGGCCGAGTGCGGGCTGCACGGCACCCAGCGTCCGGCTCGAGCGGGCCAAGGAACAGACTGTGCTCGCGCTGACCAGCCGGGAGACCGAGGTGGCCCATCTGGTCGGCAAGGGCCTGTCCAACCCCGAGGTCGCCGCGGAGCTGTTCATCAGCCGTAAGGCCGTGGAGTACCACCTGGGCAATATTTACGCCAAGTGCGGGCTGCACGGGCGCCAGCAGCTGCGGCGTTTCGTCGAGCAGTGGCGTCAGCCCACCGCGATCTGATGCCCGCCCGGCTGGCTGCCGCCGCAGCACCGCGCTCCTAAAATGCCGTTGCTGCCGACTGGGCCGGGCCGGGTTACCGTCCAGCAGCGTGGCCGGTGAGACATTCAAGGACATCGTGCGGCGCGGCTATGACGCGGTCTCGGTCCGCTACGACCAGGCCTCCGGCGGCGCGGCCAAGTACCGGCCGTGGCTCGACCAGCTGGGCGACCGGCTGCCGCCAGGCGGCGCGGTGCTGGACCTGGGCTGCGGCAGCGGCCTGCCGGTGGCCCGTGACCTGGCCGCGGCGGGTTACCACGTCACCGGCGTTGACCTCAGCGACGTGCAGGTCCGCCGGGCCCGGGACCTCGTGCCCGGCGCGACGTTCGTCCGGGCCGACGCCAGCACCGTCCACTTCGATGCGGCCTCGTTCGACGCCGTGGTGTCCTTCTACGCCCTGATCCACCTGCCGCTGGAAGATCAGCCGCCGCTGCTGGAACGGATCGCCTCCTGGCTGCGGCCCGGCGGGCTGTTCGTGGCCACGACCGGCTACTGGGCCTGGACCGGCGTGCAGGAGGACTGGCTCGGCGGCGGCGCGCCCATGTGGTGGAGCCAAGCGGACGCCGGTACCTACCGGTCGTGGATCACCCAGGCCGGCCTGACGGTCGAACAGGAAGAGTTCGTACCCGAGGGCGACAGCGGCCACGCCCTGTTCTGGGCCCACAAGCCGAGCGCCTGGGGTGGCCTGGGGAGGTGAACTAGGGAGTTGCTCTAGGGATTTTGCTCTCGGCTCGCGCGACAGTTGGTCCATCAGCACCGACCGACCGAGCTACGACCCGGGGGAACCGCCGTGACGTCTCAGATGATCGCCGTCCGCCAGGACAACCTGCTCACCCTCGCATTCATCGTGGGGCTCATCGTCGCGGTCGTCCAGATCGGGCGGCTGCGGCGGCCGTTCACGACGGCGGACGTCAGCGGCATCGTGCTGAACAACTACCTGCTCTACGGCGTCGGCATCGGGCAGATCCTCACCTTCGCGCTGCACCCGCTCCAGCCCGGGCTCGCCCTCGCCAGCCTGGCCATCGGCGTCGCCGCGATCATCGTCCACGGCAAGCGCACCGACCTGGCCGGCAAGCTCGCCGTCGTTCTCGCCGCCTCGATCATCGGATACGCGGCCCCGGCCGAGCACATCTACCAGATGCTCGTCCAGCACGACTTCACCGCGAACAACGTCAGCCTCCCGCTGATCATGGCCATCGTCACCTCGACCCTCGGGATCGAGTTCGTCATCTGCCAGGCCATCGCCCGGCAGGCCATCGTCCGACCGGCCCGCGCCGTCCGCGTCAGAGCTGCCCGAGCAGCTTCCGGACGGCGGCCGGGCCGGCTACGGCCAGGTCGCGGTCGGGTGACTGCGGGATGAGGTTGAACTCGGTGCAGCCGGCCTGGACGTAGGGCGCGAGGTACTCGGCTATGTCCTCCGGGGTGCCGTACGGGCAGTAACGCTCGAAGCGTTCGAAGGGAAGCTGGTAGAAGCCCTGCATGGCCGACGCGAGGCAATCGCGCGCGGCCGGCCGGGAGTCGGCGAACCCGCACCAGACCTGCATGGCGTGGCGCCCGGGCGGGTTGCTCCGCCCCGCGCGGGCGGCCTCCTGCGCGGCCAGTTCGACGGCGGCGGCGAACCGCCGGGGCGAGTTCCAGATGCCCAGCCAGCCGTCGCCCAGCCGGCCCGCCCGCCTGATCGCCGCGTCGGACCGCCCGCCGACGGTGATGGGGATCGTCGCGGCCGGGGGCGCGATGACCGCGTCGTCGAGGTCGAAGAACTGGCCGTGGAAGGTGACCGCCGTGCCCGTCAGGAGCTGGCGCACGATGGTCAGGGACTCATCCATCCGCCGCCCCCGGGTCGCCGGGTCCACCCCGCAGATCGAGACTTCGTGGCGGTCCTCGCCGCCGACGCCGACGCCGAGGACCAGGCGCCCGGGGGCGAGCCGCTCGATGTCGGCCAGCTGGCGGGCGACCAGCACCGGATGGCGTAGCGGCAGCAGGTAGAGGCCGCAGTAGATCTCCAGCGTGGGGTGCAGCTGGGTCAGCGCCGCGGCCTGCACGAGCCCGTCGAAGCCCGCACCGGAGAAGAAGCTCACGTGATCCGCGCAGCAGACGTGGTCGAGGCCTGCGTCGCTGAGCAGGGTGAGATACGCCCGGGCCGCGGCCGGATCGCGGTCGAACAGGTCGGCGGGCGGGAAGACGCCCACCCGTACGGCTGGGGTTGTCATCAGTTCTCCTTGTGAGCGTTGTGAGCAATGTGAACAGTGGGGATCAGGGCGGGCACCCGGGCCGCGTAGGCGCGGTAGTCCGGGCCGAGGGAGCGCCTAAGGTCTCGTTCCTCGAAGCTGATGCCGAGCAGGATGTAGCCCGTCGCGGCGGCAGCGAACAGCAGATGCCCGACGGTCATCGTGGGCGCGGCCCAGAACAGGACCACGAACCCGGCCATGAGCGGATGGCGGATGCGCCGGTACAGACCCCGTTCGGTGAAGGGCGGCGGCCGGTAGCTGGCCCCGCGCGCAGCCAGCCAGGCCTGGCGCAGCCCGAACAGGTCGAAGTGGCTGATGCCGAAGGTGGAGCTGATCGCAAGCAGCCACCCCGCCGCGTAGACGGCGAGGACGACGTCGGCTCCCGGGCCGGACAGGCTCCAGAGCGTGCCGCCCACCGGCTGCCAGCACCACAGCAGCAGGGCCAGGGCCGCGGTCGCGCCCAGGACGAACGTCGCCCGCTCGGCCGGCACCGGGACCAGCCGGGTCCAGTGGCGCTTGAACCAGGGCCGGGCCATCACGGTGTGCTGGACCGCGAACAGCAGCAGCAACGCGGCGTCCACCGCCACCGCGACCGCCGCCGATGAGCGCGGGCCCTGGTCGATGCCCCGGGGCACGCCGACGTCGGCGAAGAAGCCGGCCGCGTAGCCGAGCACGGCCAGGAAGAACAGGTACACGGCGACCGCGTACCCGAGGATTAGCCGGGCAGGCCGGGCGAGCCGCCCGGACGGCTCCGGAACGGGCCGCCGGACGGCGGTCAGGCTTTACGGGGCAGGACATACTTCGACGCTAGGATCGCCGCCCGGGCGCGGCAATCGGGTGAACTACCGACCCCGCGCCGGTGTTTCCAGCCCGCACCGCCGGGCGCGGGCCCCGGTACCGGTCGAACTACCTAGGCGCTCCGGGGCGAAGGCGGCGCTCGGTCACCCAGGTCGCGATCTGGGCCCGGGAGCGGACCTCCAGCTTGCGCCGGATGTTCTCCACGTGCGCTTCCGCGGTCCGCGGCGCGATGGCCAGGCGCGTGGCGATGGCCTGGTTGGTCAGGCCGTCGGCGACCAGCGTGGCCACCGCGAGTTCCCGCTCGGTGAGCCGCGGCTCCGGGTCGTCGGCGCCACCCAGGAACTCGAGCGTCGCGGCCAGGGTTTCCGGCCAGCGGCCGTGGTAGAAGAGGTGGCTGGCCCCGGGCAGCGGGATCAGTTCCGCCCCGGGGATCAGCGAGGCGATCTCGCGGCCCAGCGCGAACCGCGTGGCCGGGTCGGATTCGCGGTGCAGGATGGCCGTGGGGGCCGTGATCGCGGGCAGCAGCGACCTGATGTCGGTCTCGTAGTAGACCTCGAGCATCCGGGCCGCGACGGCGGCCGAGGCGCAGGCCAGCTGAGACCGGGTGAACGCCTCGACCTCCTCGCGGCTGGGTTCGGGGAGGAAGATGCCGGTCAGCATCTTCGAGCCCAGGCCCCAGTGGGCCCGGACCAGGGCCACGATCGAGTCCCTGACCTGGCCCGGGGCCAGGTCAGCGCCGCTGGCGCACGTCCCGAACAGTGCCAGCGCCTCGACCCGCTGGGGGAACCGCGCCGCTATCGTGGCGGCGAGCTGGCCCCCTTGGGAGGCTCCGAACAGCCGGAACCGGCGGGCGCCCGCCGCGTCGGCCACGGCCAGCGCCACCGCCACCTGGGTGTCGAACGACAGGTCAGCTCGCGTCCCGGTCCGACAGGCCGCAGCCGGGCTTGTCGTAGCGAATGACGGTGAACCGCTCGGCCAGGCCCCCGATGAAGGCACCGAAGGAGAACAGGTCCAGCTGCTGGCGCAGATGCGTCACCCAGCCCGCGTCGCACAGCAGCGGCGGCCCACTGCCCTGCGTCGAGTAGGCGATACGGCCCGCCGGTGTCGCGCAGTACCGGATCGTCGGGGTCACCCGCTCAGGCTGACACGCGCTGTTCTGGGCCCACAAGCCCGCAGGACGGTTCCGCCTTCGGGGAGGTACCTGTTAATAATTATTTTTAATGATGTGCCACGGCTCCCCGTCTCAGCCGTCGGACCAGGGGGTGACCGGGCGGGGCTGGGGCCTGCCGTCCACCACGACGTCGATGCGTTCGTCGAAGAACGCGATCAGGTCGCGGACCTGGCTGGCGTCGTGCCGCGGGTCCTCATAGGTCCAGGCCAGGTCGGGCACCGGCCGTCCGGCCACCGTGACCGAGAAGTACGACGCCTGGCCCTTGTAGGCGCACCAGGTCCGGGTCGGGCTGGCGGCCAGCTCGGCCGTGACGTCGGTGCGGGGCAGATAGTAGCGGGTCGGCAGCAGGGTCTCGAACAGCAATACCGGCCGGGAGCTTTCGGCCAGCACCTGACCGTCCAGCTCCAGGCGCACCCGGCGCGAGCTGGGCAGCACGTCGATGCGGTGGAACGGGTCCCGGGGGTGGGAGACGTTGCGCTCGTCCTCCTCGTACCAGGCGTCAAACGCTCCGAAGTCGAGCACGACCAGGCCCGCCAGGTCCGGATCACCGGGCAGGAAACCGGCCGCGGGCCGGTGCTGGCCGGCCGCGTCCAGGTCGACGACCAGGCCTTCGGCGGTGTGAACGGCGAACGGGATCCGCGGGTCGAGCACGGGCCGGCCCGCCAGCCGGGCCGAACCGTGGTGGTCGCCGGCCGGGTCGGCCGGGTCGGCCGCGGCGGGCACCAGGTCGCCGTGCACGTCGGAGCGGGGCACGGCGTAGGACGGCACCACCCGGCGCGGCTCCCAGACCAGCGCGGCCCCGGTGGTGTCGACCACGGTCCGGCCCCCGAGCTCGGCCCGGATCCGTTTCGCGGTCGGCTCGTACCGCAGCTGGCCGAAGTTGCTGGCCAGCAGCCTGCGCAGCTGGGTACTCATGGGTCTTCCTCCCGCTCCGGGCCAGCACCGCCGAAGACCGCGGCCATGATCACCGGCGGCGGCTGGCCCGCCAGCCGCGCCCGGGCGGCCGAGAACTCCGCTTCGCCGAGGTGGTCCCGCACAGTGACCAGCATCCCCTCGTACGCCGGCCGGATACACGGGCGGCAGCGCGATGCCGGTCTGCGCCCGCAGCGCGTCGCGCGCCCCGGCGATCAGCGCGGCCCGCGTGAAGTCCCCGTCGGCGGCGGCCAGTGCGGCCAGGCCTTCCAGGCACCATGGCAGGTAGACCATGTTCCCGGTGGCCCGGAACAGCGCGGCGGCCTCGGCCAGGACGGTGCGGGCCGGTTCCGGTGCACCGCCGGCCAGGTGCACCTGGCCCAGCAGCATGAGCGACATGGCCGAGCTCCAGCGGTCGTCGTACCGGCGGGCCACGACCAGGCTCTCCGCCAGCACGGCCCGCGCCCGGGCCAGGTCACCCAAGTTGAGCAGAGCCGTGCCGAGGCCGCCGAGGTGCCGGGCCGCGGTGTGCTCGTCGCCGCGGGCCCGCCGCTCGGCCAGGCCACGCTCCAGGTGATCCACGGCCCGCGGGTAGTCGGCGGTGAAGATGGCGATCGTGCCCAGGACGAACCGGGCCTCGGCGTGCTCGCCGGTCTCACCCAGCTCCGCGAACAGGCCCAGCGCCTCGGTGACGAGGGCTTCGGCCGGGCCGGGCTGCCCGCTGTTGCTGGCCACCCAGGCCAGGAAGAACAGCACCTGGGCCAGTAGCAGCTGGTCCTGCGAGGCCCGCGCGGCGGCCAGGCTCTCGTCGGCCAGCGGGACCACCCGGGCCATGTCGCCGGTGAACATGGCCGCGGGCCGAGCACGGGCAGGCCCGCCAGCCGGGCCGAACCGTGGTGGTCGCCGGCCGGGTCGGCCGGGTCGGCCGCGGCGGGCACCAGGTCGCCGTGCACGTCGGAGCGGGGCACGGCGTAGGACGGCACCACCCGGCGCGGCTCCCAGACCAGCGCGGCCCCGGTGGTGTCGACCACGGTCCGGCCCCCGAGCTCGGCCCGGATCCGTTTCGCGGTCGGCTCGTACCGCAGCTGGCCGAAGTTGCTGGCCAGCAGCCTGCGCAGCTGGGTACTCATGGGTCTTCCTCCCGCTCCGGGCCAGCACCGCCGAAGACCGCGGCCATGATCACCGGCGGCGGCTGGCCCGCCAGCCGCGCCCGGGCGGCTGAGAACTCCGCTTCGCCGAGGTGGTCCCGCACAGTGACCAGCATCCCCTCGTCGCCGGCCGGATACACGGGCGGCAGCGCGATGCCGGTCTGCGCCCGTAGCGCGTCGCGCGCCCCGGCGATCAGCGCGGCCTGCGTGAAGTCCCCGTCGGCGGCGGCCAGTGCGGCCAGGCCTTCCAGGCACCATGGCAGGTAGACCATGTTCCCGGTGGCCCGGAACAGCGCGGCGGCCTCGGCCAGGACGGCGCGGGCCGGTTCCGGTGCACCGCCGGCCAGGTGCACCTGGCCCAGCAGCATGGTCAGCCGGGCCTCGCCGCCGGCCGCATCCGTTCGGCGCAGCAGGCTGGCCGCCATCACCCCGCTCAGTGCTTCCAACCCCGAGGGCTTCCAACCCCAGGGCCTGCAACCCCGGGGCGGCCAGCCCACGGCCATCCAGCTCCGGGCCGGGCAGCTCCGGGCCGTCCGGGCAGACCGCGGCCGCCGCGTCCAGGGTGGCCCCGCCCACGAACACCGACAGCTGCCGGAACAGCGCCTGCTCCGGCCCGCTCAGCAGGTCGTAGCTCCAGGCGATCGCGTCGCGCATGGTCTGCTGCCGGGACGGCAGGTCGTACGGTCCCTCGGTCAGCTCCGGCAGCGGGCGGTCCAGCCGCTCCAGCAGCCGGGCCGGGGACAGCACCGGCAGCCGGGCCGCGGCCAGCTCCAGGGCCAGCGGGATCCCGTCCAGCCGACGGCAGATTCCGGCCACGGCCACGGCCACGTCGGCTCCGTCCGGGGTGAGCTCGACCCCGGCGGCGCCGGCCCGGTCCAGGAACAGCTGCGCCGCCGCCGAGGCCGCCAGTTCGCCCGGACCGGCCGGCAGCTCCAAGGGGACGACCGGGTACTCCCGCCCGGCCCGGACCCGCAACGCAACCCGGCTGGTGACCAGCATGACCACGGACGGGCAGGCTTCCAGCAGGGCCAGCAGGTCGTCCCGCGCGCCCAGCACGTGCTCGAAGTTGTCCAGCAGGAGCAGGACCCGCCGGTCCCGCAGCGCGGCCTGCAGCAGGCTGGGCAACGGGGTGGCGTCCCGCTCGTCCACGCCGAGCTCCCGGGCGATCGCGTGCAGGACGTAGCCCGGGTCGCGCAGCGGCGCCAGGTCGACGAACACCACGCCGTCCCCGAAGTCCGCGGCCACCCGCCCGGCGACCTCGATGGCCAGCCGGGTCTTGCCCACGCCGCCCGGGCCGGTGAGCACCAGCAGCTGGGTGCCGCCCCGGTGCAGCAGCCGGACCACGGCCGCGGCCGCGCGGGCCCGCCCGATCAGCGGCGTCAGCGGCCGCGGCAGCATCGCCCGCGCGAGCCCGGGAACCGGCCCGGACCCTGACCCCGGGTCGGGGCGGGCCACGGCCAGCAGGCTCTGACGTTCCGCGGGGTCCAGGCCGAGGGCGTCGGCCAGCAGCACGACCGTGTCCAGCCGCGGGGTCCGGTCCGGGTCGCGCTCCAGGTCGCTGATGGCCTTGGCGCTGACCCCGGCCCGCTCGGCCAGGGCCTCCTGGGTCAGCCCGGCCGCCTGCCGGCGACGCCGCAGCAGCTCGCCGAAGGATCCCGTCCCCCCTGACACCGCGCTACCCCGGGACGGCCGGCCACGCGAAACGGGGAGTGCTCGGGGAGCGTTCGTCCTGTCGCCCGGCCAGGCCCAGCCGCAGGCTGGGGTCAGCGCGCACCCCGGCTCCCGCACAAGCAGGTGACATGGCACCAGAAGACCCGAGCATAATTTCCCCCACCAGGCCGGCCCGGACACCACGGATCCTTCCAGACTCCCCCGGGATCAGGGAAGAGCCGCGGCTCCGGGCCGTGCACCCCACACAGGGCGCGGGCGCGGTCACCGCCGCCTGGCTGGTGGTGCTGGTGGTGTCGCTGGCCGGGGCGGTGCTGACCGGCGTGGCCTGGGACAAGATGACCTTGAGCGACGCCGTGGACAACCTGGGCACCTTCGCCGGGGCCATCGCCTACGCGACGCTGGGGGCCTTGATCGTCCGCCGGGCGCGCAACCTCATCGGCTGGTTCATGGTGGCCGAGGGGGCCGCGTTCGCGCTGCTGACGGCCGGTTCGGCCTACGCCATCGCCGGCGTGGCCGGCCCGCTGCCCGGCCTGCCCGCGCCCGCCGCGATCGGGGCTCTGGCCGAAAGTGCCTTCGTGCTCGCCAGCACCGGGCTGGCCGTGATCTTCCTGCTGTTCCCGTCTGGCCGGCTGCCGTCGCCGCGCTGGCGTCCGGCCGCCGTCGCGAGCCTGACCCTGATCGGCGTAACGCTGGCCGCGTTCGTCATCAGCCCGCGGCAGGTGGCGCTGCCCGCTCCGGGCGGAATCTCGCTGAAGTTCGCCAACCCGCTCGCGATCCGGTGGCCCGGCCACTCTCCAGCTGGGCCCAGCTGGGCACGCTGAACGGCCTGGCCGTGGTGTTCGCCGTGCTGCTGGTGCCGACGCTCGTCGCGCTGGTGATCCGGTACCGCACCGGGGACCAGCGGCTGCGGCAGCAGATGAAGTGGCTGGCCCTGGCCATCGGCGGCGTGCTGGCCTGCCAGCTGGTGGTGTTGCTGGCCATCGCGGCCGGGCACCCGGACGCAACCGTGGTCACCGTGGCCTACAGCCTCCAGCCACTCATCGTGTTCCTGGTCATCCCGGGGGCCATGACCGTCGCGATCCTGCGGCACCAGCTGTTCGACATCGACCTGCTGATCAGCCGGGCGTTGCTGTTCGCCCTGCTGTCGGCGGGAGTCACCGCGGTGTACGCGGGCATCGTGCTCGGCCTGGGGACGCTGGCGGGACACCGCAGCGGCCCGCTGCTGACCATCGCCGCCGCCGTGGCCGTCGCGCTGCTGTTCCAGCCGCTGCGCGAGCGGGCCCGGCAGCTGGCCAACCGGCTGGTCTACGGGGTGCGGGCCACGCCGTACCAGGTGCTGTCCGACTTCGCGGCGGACATGGCGGCCCAGCTCGACCTGACCAGCGCCCTGGACCGGATGCTGGCCCTGCTGGCCGGGGCGGCCGGGGCGGTCCGGGCCGGGGCCTGGATCCGGGTCGGCGCCGAACTGCGGCCGCTCGCGGCCTGGCCCCCCGGCGCGGAGCCCGGCGCCCCGATCCGGCTGGACAGCGGCACGGAACTGCCGCCAGCCAACCCGCCGGCCCGGATCGTGCCGGTCCGGCACGGGACAGAAACGCTCGGCGCGATCACCCTAGAGAAACCCCCCAACGAGGCACTGACCAGCGCCGAAGACGGTTTGCTGCGGCACCTGGCCTCGCAGGCGGGACTGGTGCTGCGCAACGCCCAGCTCACCGCGGAGCTGCGGGCCACCATCGACGAGCTCCGGGCGTCCCGGCGGCGGCTGGTGGAAGCCCAGGACGCCGAACGCCGCAAGCTCGAACGGAACCTGCACGACGGAGCCCAGCAGCAGCTGGTCGCGCTGACCATCCAGCTGGGCCTGCTGGCCGACGCGGCCGACGACCCGGCCTTCGTCCGGCAACTGGTGCCCGAGCTGACCGCGGAGCTGAAGACGGCCCTGGCCGACCTGCGGGACCTGGCCCGCGGCATCTACCCGCCGTTGCTGGCCGATCGGGGCCTGGTGATGGCGCTGCGCACGCAGGCGGCCAAGTGCCCGGTGCCGGTCCAGCTCGAGGCGGACCAGGTCGGCCGGTACCCGCAGGACGCCGAGAGCACCGTGTACTTCTGCGCCCTGGAAGCTCTGCAGAACGTGGCCAAGCACGCCCGGGCCTCGGCCGTGACCATCCGGCTGACCGGCCGGCCCGGCACGCTGGAGTTCTCGATCGGCGACGACGGTCAGGGCTTCCCGGCCGGAAACCGGTCCGGCTCCGGGCTGGAGGGCATGTCCGACCGGCTGGCCGCGCACGGCGGCGCGCTGGTGGTCAGCTCCCAGCCGGGGTGCGGCACTACGATCACCGGGCGGCTGCC
Source organism: uncultured Actinomycetes bacterium (assembly GCA_963833835.1). GTDB lineage: Bacteria > Actinomycetota > Actinomycetes > Streptosporangiales > Streptosporangiaceae > Bog-532. The sequence continues at coordinate 221,407 of CAWHZI010000010.1, read as the reverse complement.
GGTTCAGGTGCTGGCCAGCACCTGAACCGGTCCGGCGGACCTCACAGGCGCGGGGGCGGTGACTGCCATTCGCGGTCGTCGAGGTGCTCGCGGCGGGAGCGGGTGAGACCGACCGCGATCAGGGCCACGCCCACCAGCACCAGCGATCCGGTGAGGACGACGACCCCGGCCGTGTTGATCATCGCGTTGTGGGTCACTGCGCCCAGCAGGACCAGGACCAGGCCGATGGTGCCGCCGAATCCCCACAAGGCGTAGGTCCGTGGCGGGATCCTGGCGCGCGTCCGGGCTGGCTCCGGGCGACGAGGCTCGGTGCGCACCGCCCCCAGGCGGCGCGCCAGCGCGACGAGCCTGCGCTCCTGGGCGAGCTGTGCTTCCAGCTCACGCCAGCGGCGTTGCTCGTACTCTGACATCGGCATTCAAGTGCCCCGTTTCCGAGGTGGCAGCTAGCTGGCTCCTACCAGGAGAACACTTGCCGGCCGGACGCGCAATCGGGGGTGGGTCACACTCCGTCGCTGGCCGTGATTAATCCTCCTGGGACCTGGGACGGGACGCTACTGTGGAAGCTCGTTGCGCCCCAATATTGCGCCCCCCATGAGGAGTCGAAACCGGTGCCAGAAACCACGCCCGACATGCCGGAGCGGCCGTCCTTGGACGGCACCGACGTGAAGTGGGCGCAGGTATGGGACGAGGCGGGGCTGTACCGGTTCCCCAAGTCGGCCGACCGGGCCGAGGTGTTCTCCATCGACACGCCCCCGCCCACGGTCAGCGGGTCGCTGCACGTGGGGCACGTGTTCTCCTACACCCATACCGACATCGTGGCCCGCTTCCAGCGGATGTCCGGCAAGCACGTGTTCTACCCGATGGGCTGGGACGACAACGGGCTGCCGACCGAGCGCCGGGTGCAGAACTACTACGGCGTCCGCTGTGACCCGTCGCTGCCGTACGACCCGGGCTCCGCCGTGCCCGCCGCCGCGGCCAAGGGCCAGCGGCCCGTGGACGTCTCGCGCCGTAACTTCGTCGAGCTGTGCGAGACGCTGACCGCCCAGGACGAGCAGGCGTTCGAGCGGCTGTGGCGGCGGCTCGGCCTGTCGGTCGACTGGTCGATGACCTACACCACGATCGGCCCGCACGCCCAGCGGCTGTCCCAGCTGGGGTTCCTGCAGTTGCTGGAGACCGGCCAGGCGTACCAGGCCGAGGCGCCCACCCTGTGGGACGTCGGGTTCCGCACGGCCGTGGCCCAGGCCGAGCTGGAGGACCGGGAGCACGCCGGAGCCTGGCACCGGATCCGGTTCCACCTGCCCGCGGGCGGCCCAATGGGGGGCACAGTCGACATCGAGACGACCCGGCCCGAGCTGCTGCCGGCCTGCGTGGCCCTGATCGCGCACCCGGACGACGAGCGGTACCAGCCGCTGTTCGGCCAGACCGCGACGTCACCGGTGTTCGGGGTTCAGGTGCCGATCCTGGCCCACCCCGCGGCCGAGCGTGACCGCGGCGCGGGCATCGCCATGTGCTGCACGTTCGGCGACCTGACCGACGTCCAGTGGTGGCGCGAGCTCAAGCTGCCCACCCGCACGGTCATCGGGCGTGACGGGCGGATCCTGGCCGACCCGCCGGCCGGGCTGGACGATCCGGACGGCCGCGCCGCCTATCAGGAGCTGGCCGGGGCGACCGTGTTCACCGCCCGGGAGCGGGTGGTGGGTCTGCTGCGCGAGTCCGGCGACCTGGAGGGCGACCCGCGGCCGGTGTCCCGGCCGGTGAAGTTCTACGAGAAGGGCGACAAGCCGCTGGAGATCGTGTCCAGCCGGCAGTGGTTCATCCACTCGGTCGCGCACGCCGACGCCCTGCTGCGCCGGGGAGCCGAGCTGCAGTGGCACCCGGCCTACATGAAGGCCCGTTACGACGACTGGGTGCGTGGCCTGAACGGCGACTGGCTGATCAGCCGGCAGCGGTTCTTCGGCGTGCCGTTCCCGGTCTGGTATCCGCTGGACGCGGTGGCCGAGCCGGACTATGCCGCGCCGATCCTGGCCACCGCGGACACCCTGCCGATCGACCCATCGTCGGCCTCGCCGCCCGGTTACACCGAGGACCAGCGCGGCCGGCCGGGCGGTTTCACCGCCGACCCCGACGTCATGGACACCTGGGCGACCTCGTCGCTGACCCCGCAGATCGTGTGCGGCTGGGCCGAGGACGAGGAACGCTACGCGCTGACCTACCCGATGGACCTGCGCCCGCAGGCCCACGACATCATCCGCACCTGGCTGTTCTCCACCGTGCTCCGGTCCGAGCTGTCGTCGGGGACGCTGCCGTGGCGGCACGTGGCCCTGTCCGGCTGGATCCTGGACCCGGACCGCAAGAAGATGAGCAAGTCCAAGGGGAACGTGGTCACCCCGATCGGCCTGCTGGAGGAGTTCGGCTCGGACGCGGTGCGGTACTGGGCCGCCAGCGGCCGGCCCGGCACCGACACCGCCTTCGACCAGGGCCAGATGAAGGTCGGCCGGCGGCTGGCGACCAAGCTGCTCAACGCCAGCCGGTTCGTGCTCGGGTTTCCCGAGCCCGGGCCCGGGGCGGAGGTCACCGAGGCCCTGGACCGGGCCATGCTGGCGTCCCTGGACGAGGTGGTGGCCAAGGCCACCGCCGCCCTGCGCGACTTCGAGTACACCAGCGCGCTCGAGGCTACCGAGCGGTTCTTCTGGTCGTTCTGCGACGACTACCTGGAGCTGGTCAAGCAGCGCGCCTACGCCGACGAGCACGGGCTGTCCGACCCCGCCGCCCAGTCGGCCCGGCTGGCGCTGCGCCGGGCCCTGTCCGTGCTGCTGCGGCTGTTCGCCCCGTTCCTGCCGTTCGCCACCGAGGAAGCCTGGTCCTGGTGGCACGACGACTCCGTGCACACCAGCCCGTGGCCCGCTCCCGGCGCCGGCGACCGGCCCGCAGCGGGCGGCGGGGACGCGGGCACCCAGGTCATCGCCGCCGCGGCCGCGGTGATGAGCGCCATCCGCAAGGCCAAGTCCGAGGCCCGCCAGTCCATGCGCGCCCCGGTCCGCACGGTCCGGGTGCACGGCCCGGCGGCCGCGGTGGATGTGCTGCGTGCCGCCCACGGCGACATCGCGGCCGCGGGCCACGTGGACACTCTGCTGCTCGAGGCCGGCCCGGAGACAGAACTGTCCATCGACGTGGAGCTGGCCGACGTCTGACCAGGCCTGACGACCGGGGACGCACACCCCCGGACCGGGTCAGGCGCCGGCCGGGATGAGCCGCCGGCCGGGGAAGCCGCAGTCCAGCCGGTGGTACCAGCCGAGCTCGGTCTCACCTTCCAGCCAGCAGAGCAGCACGGGCTCCGCCCCGAACAGGGCCGGGAAGTCGAGCAGCAGCGGCGCAAAGCTCTTGATCTCGATGCCCTGGTCCGGGAACCAGGCCACCAGCTCGCCCAGGCTGGCCTCCAGGCCCTTGGCCTCGGGCAGGCCACCCAGCGGGGACGGCAGGCCCCGGCGCAGGTCGGCCTGCAACTCGGCCAGGTCGGCCCGCACGGCCACCAGCTGGCTGGCCCGCGCGAGCACGGCCGGCATCAGGTCCCGCGCCTGCTGGACGGTGAAGGTCTGTTCCACACCGTCAGTGTCCACCCGGGCTACGCGGTGATCTGACGCGGGCCGCCTCGGCCGCCGGGGCCGGGCGGGCCGCCGCCGATCAGCGCGGTGCGCCCGACCGGCATCGGCAGCGGCACCGGCGTGGACGCCCGGCTCAGCTTGGGTGGCACGTTGGCCAGCCGCAGCGCCAGCGCCGGGCACATGTCCACCGCCTGCTGGGCATCCTTCGCCAGCCAGTCCGGCACGGGGATGTCGAGCATCACCGGGAAACCGGTGCTGTCCAGGTGCACGATCTCCGGGACCAGGTGGGCGCACAGGCCGTGGCCTTGGCACCGGGTCCAGTCCACGACCAGCCGCTGCTGGGCCTGCACCTCCGGGCCGGTGGGCAGCGGCAGCACGCCGCGGACCGGGCGGCCGCAGGAGGAATGGAACACGTGCGCGGCCAGGTCTTCGGTGAACACGTCCAGCGCGGACAGCACGAACCGGGTGGTGCCGTCCGGGTGCGCGCAGGCGCCGCGCCCGGCCACGGCGGCGGCCGAACGCCGGGCCACATCCAGGGCCTCGATGCCGCCCGAGCCGTCCACGATCGCGGCCAGCGCCCGCGCGATCCGGGGCAGGCCGAGCTTGCACGGCCCGCACTGCCCGGCCGACTCACCGGCCAGGTAGCTCGCGATCCGGGACACCTCGCCCAGCGGGCAGGTCCCGTCGCCCAGCGGCAGCACGATGCCGGCGCCGAGCGTGCCGCCGACCGCCTCCAGCCCGGCCCGGGACACCGGCACGACGTAGGCGTGGTCCGCGGTCAGCCACATGCCGTGGTAGCCGCCGACCAGCACGCCGTCGCCCGCGGGAGCCTGGCAGATGTCCAGCACCGAGCCGAGCGGCACGCCGGTGGGAACTTCGACCACGGCCGGGCGCGCGGCCGACCCGCTCACGCTGAGCAGGACGGTGCCGGGCTCCTCGGGCATGCCGACCGAGGCGTAGCGCTCCGGACCCAGCAGAGCCAGCACGGCCAGCTGGGCGTAGGTCTCGGCGTTGGACAGCAGGGTGGGCAGCCCGCCCACCCCGCTCTCGGCGGCCAGCACCTTGTGGCCCGGCGGGATCGGGGTCTTGCCGTTGATGGCCCGGATCAGGGCACCGCTCTCCCCCGAGATGAACCGGTCCGGCACCTCGACGATCCGCACCAGGTCCCGCAGACCCGGCTCGGCCGCTACGGCCGCTTCCAGCGACCGGTTGGCCAGTTCGTTGCTGGCCACCCCGATCACGATCTCCTCCGCCCCGATGGCCTCGGCCGCGAGCGCAGCCCCGCTGAGGATCAGGTAGGGCGACCGCATCAGCAGCATCTTGTCCTTGAAGCTGCCGGGCTCACCTTCGGTGGCGTTGACCACCACAACGGTCGGCTGGTCCTTCTTGTGCGCGGCGTCGATGACCGCCTTCAGCTTGCGGGCGAACGGGAACGCCGCACCACCATGGCCGCGCAGGTCGACCTGCTGGCCCATGGCCACGATGTCGGCGTCCGACAGCCTCGGCAGCCGCCCGAACAGATCCCGGTGGGCCTCCAGGTCCAGTCGCGGGTAGCGGTCGAGCCCGGCCGTCAGCCGGGCGGCCCCGATCCGCATGATCGCCGGGGCGGCCGGTCGCGCCGCACCGGAGTTCATCCCGGAGTTGGAGGTCATCGTCGTTCGTCACCGCCGTAGGAGGAGGGCATCCGGGGAATCGGTCCCGTCTGTTCGTGGACATTCGTGCCGGTGGGCCGCCGCCGGCGTCCCGGCCGGGGCGGAGCCGCCGGTGACGGGTCCGCGTACCTGCCCGGGTACCCGGGCGCGGGCTGGGGCGGCGGTGCCCTGTAACCGTGCTCCGGGTCGTAGTCCCCGCGGGGGCTGGGCTGGTAAGGGCCGGGCGCGTAGGGGTCGCGGTCGTACGGCGCGACAGGCGGATACGGGGCACCGGGTCCGTACGGATTGCTGGTCTCGTAAGAGCCCGCTGCCTCGTAGGGGTTGCTGGTCTCGTACGGCGGCCGGGCCGGTCCGGGGTCGTAGCCCGGCCCGTATCCGGGGTCTGGCGGCTGGTAGCGGGGGTCCCGCCGGTAGGCGGCCTCCCGCGCGTCCTGGCCGTACCCGGGCGGAGGTGCTGGCCGGGGCCCGGGCGGCGGACCAGGCCGGTAGCCGTCCTGCCCCGGGGGGTAGACCGGCTGCGGGCCGGTGCCGGGGCGTGGGATCGGGCCCGTGCCGGGGCGTGGAATCGGGCCCGTGCCTGCGCGCGGGATGGGGCCGGTGGCGCTGCGGGGAATCGGGCCGGTACCCATGCGCGGCTGCGGGCCCGTGCCCGCTCGGGGGATCGGGCCGGTGCCAGGGCCAGGCTGCGGGCCGGTGGCCCGGCCCGGCGGGGGGCCGGGTGGGTAGACCGGCTGCGGGCCGGAGGCGTCCGGACGACGCGGCCCCGGTCCGTAACCCGGCGGAGGGCCCGGCGGGTAGACCGGCTGCGGGCCGGTCCCGTACCCGGGTTGCGGACCCGTACCGTACGGCGGCTGGGACCGGGGGCCAGGACCCGGGCGGCCGGGAGCCCGGCCCGCGCCGGGCAGCGCCGCGATCGGGCGCGGGGCCGGGGGGAAGGGGTCAGCGGGCGGAAACGGGGCGGCCGGGGGCCACGGGGCGGCCGGGGGCATCGAACCGGTCAGGGCGCCGACGGCACCCAGGCCCGGCGCTCCGGTCCCGGGAAGAGCCCAGTTCGCTGCGGCCGACGGCGCGTTCCCGGCCAGCTGGCCCATCAGGCCGAGGGCCGCGGCCCGGGCCGGCATGGACGGTCCGCCTGCCCGGCTCAGGTCCGATTGCGCGGACGCGGACTTCACCGCTTCCCGCGAGCTCAGCGAGGCGGCCAGGATCCGGACCAGCACCGCCAGCGCGACCAGCGCGATGACGATGCCGTAGCTCCAGTACACGAACGAGCCGATCGCCTGGCGGCCGGCCAGCAGACCGTGCAGGACACCGAGGATCAGGGCCGCGTAGGACGAGTAATGAATGGCGCGCCATTTCCACGCATGGCCGCCTGCCGTAAACCGCCGGCGGATAATGCCGGTAACGACCAGCAGCACGATAATGTCCGAAGCAATGGTGCCTTCGGCCATATAAAAAGTGCGGTACTGAGAAAGGAAAGGGATAAACGCGTCGAGGATATGCACATGCTGCGTGGTTGATTCCTCGAGGTGCCTGGCCGTTATCTCCAGCACGATGTGGATGACCAGGAACGCCAGCGCGCCGAACGAAACCGCACGGTGGACGGCCTGGGCCAGTACCCGGTGCCCGGGCGTCATCACGATCCGGTCGGCGGCGATCACGCCCATGCAGACCGACCCCGTGAGGGCGAGCAGAGCGAATACGCCACTGTACTTGAGCAGGAAATGCTGCGATGCAGCCAGCACGACATGACCGGCAGACGTCACGGCCAAGCCAAATGCCAGCAGCACAATGACGATGGCTGCGGACACCAGGATGACCGGCCTGCGTTCTGCACCCTCCCTGGCGGCCGAGGAACGTGAGTCCCTGCGGTCCCGCGAGCGGGTGCGGGTCGTTGTCACGACGTGTCCTCCTGAAGACCGTGACGATCCATCCAGAGCCAAGGGCGACGCACGATTGGTGCGGTTAATCGGCCGAGCGATAAAGCGGGATATGGCACCTATGCCATTCGAATGGACACCGTAGCAGGTTTGATCACGGGTTGGGCACGAATCGATATATTAAAATCCGGTGAAATCGTGTTCGCCCGTTTCATCCGCACGGGCGCTTCGGCGCCGCGCTCATCGGGGTCAGCCCTGACCCATCGCCACGATCGTGACCAGCGTCATCGCCTGCGGGACACCGTCACCGCTCGGCCGGTACCGGCCAGGCGCCCGGTCCGGGGCCGGGCCGCAATCGCCCGAGAATGGGGACACGTTCCTCCTTCGCCGCGTCCCCCGCCCGGAACCGTTATACCGGTTACGAACCGCCCAAATCCGCCAAATGGGCAACTTCTGCGGCGGGCGCGGCGCCCTCGATCAGGCGGTGGCGACGGTCTCGGTCGCGACCAGCTCGGCGATCTGGGCCGTGTTCAGCGCGGCGCCCTTGCGCAGGTTGTCGCCGCAGACGAACAGCTCCAGGGCGTTCGGGTCGTCCAGGGAACGGCGCACCCGGCCCACCCAGGTCGGGTCGGTCCCCACCGCGTCGACGGGCGTCGGGAACTCACCGTGCTCGGGGTCGTCGATGAGCACCACACCGGGCGCGTCCCGCAGCACCTGCTGCGCGTGCGCCCGCTCGACCTCCCGCCCGAAGACCGCGTGCACCGCGACGGAGTGGGTGGTGATCACCGGCACCCGGACGCAGGTGGCTGAGACCCGCAGGTCCGGCAGGCCGAGGATCTTGCGTGACTCGTTGCGGACCTTCAGCTCTTCGGAGGACCAGCCGTCATCCTTGACCGACCCGGCCCAGGGCACCACGTTCATGGCCAGTGGCGCGGGGAACGGTCCCAGGTCGCCCACGGCGGCGCGGACGTCACCGGGGCGCTGGCCCAGGGCGTGGGTCCCGCCCACCTTGTCGAGCTGGGCGTAGAGCGTGTCGATGCCGGCCTGGCCCGCCCCGGACGCCGCCTGGTAGGAGGCCACCGACATCTCCCGCAGGCCGAACTCCCGGTGCAGCGCGGCCACCGCCACGATCAGCGACAGCGTGGTGCAGTTCGGGTTGGCGATGATGCCCTTGGGCCGGTTGGCCGCCTCGGCCGGGTTGACCTCGGGCACCACCAGCGGGACCTCGGGATCCAGCCGGAACGAGCCGGAGTTGTCCACGGCCACGGCGCCGTGCGCGGCGGCCACCGGCGCCCACTGCCCGGACACCTCGTCCGGCACGTCGAACATGGCCACGTCGACCCCGTCGAAGACGTCCTCGGCCAGCGGCAGGACCTCGATCTCCTGGCCTCGGACCCGGAGCGTCCGCCCGGCCGAACGCGGCGACGCGACGAGCCGGATCTCGCCCCAGACGTCCTGGCGGGTGGACAGCAGGTCCAGCATGATCGTGCCCACGGCGCCGGTGGCGCCCACCACGGCCAGGGTCGGCTTCGCGCTCATCGCCCGGTCCCCCCGTACACCACGGCCTCGACCTCGCCGGCGTCCAGGTCGAACGCCTTGTGCGTGGCGTTGACCGCCTCGTCCACGTCCTTCTGGCCCACCACGACCGAGATGCGGATCTCCGAGGTCGAGATCATCTCGATGTTGACCCCGGCCTCGGCCAGCGCACCGAAGAAGGTCGCGGTGACGCCGGGGTGGGAGCGCATGCCCGCGCCGATCAGCGAGATCTTGCCGATGCTGTCGTCGTAGAGCAGCGACTCGAAGCCGATCTTCTCCTGCAGCCCGCGCAGCGCGGTCATCGCGGTCTGGCCATCATCACGCGGCAACGTGAACGAGATGTCGGTGCGGCCCGTGGCCACGGCCGAGACGTTCTGCACGATCATGTCGATGTTGATGCCCGCGTCCGCGATGACGCGGAAGATCCCGGCCGCCTCGCCGATCCGGTCCGGCACGCCGACCACAGTGACCTTCGCCTCGCTCCGGTCGTGCGCCACCCCGGAGATAATCGCCTGCTCCACTCCGGACTCCTCCGCGTTCTGCCCGGCACCCGCTTGCACCGTGCTCAGTTGGCTGCTTTCCATCTTCTCGCCCGCGTGCCCGGTGACCCAGGTGCCGGTCTTGTTACTGAAGGAGGACCGGACGTGGATTGGCATGTCGTACCGGCGGGCGTACTCCACCGACCGGAGCACCAGCACCTTGGCTCCGCACGCGGCCATCTCCAGCATTTCCTCGTAGCTGATCCGCGGAATCTTCCGCGCGGTCCGGACGATCCGTGGGTCCGCGGTGAAGACCCCGTCGACATCGGTGTAGATCTCGCAGACGTCGGCGCCGAGCGCGGCGGCTACCGCGACGGCCGTGGTGTCGGTCCCGCCCCGGCCCAGCGTGGTGATGTCCTTGGTGGTCTGCGACACGCCCTGGAACCCGGCCACGATCGGGATCGCGCCCCCGGCCAGGGCGCTCGAGATCCGGCCGGGCGTCACGTCGATGATCCGGGCTTTCCCGTGCGTGGAGTCGGTGATGACGCCGGCCTGGGAGCCGGTGAAGGACTGGGCCTCGAAGCCAAGGTTGGCGATGGCCATGGCCAGCAGGGCCATCGAGATCCGCTCCCCCGCGGTGAGCAGCATGTCCAGCTCACGGCCGGCCGGCAGCGGGCTCACCTGGTTGGCCAGGTCGATGAGCTCGTCGGTGGAGTCGCCCATCGCCGAGACCACCACGACCACCTGGTCGCCGGCCTTCCGCGTCGACACGATCCGCTGCGCCACCCGCTTGATGCCGTCCGCGTCGGCTACCGATGAGCCACCGTATTTCTGCACGACCAGGGCCACGGGCAGCGCACTCCTCACGAGCTTGCGGGGCGGGGGACGCCCAGAGTTTATCCAGCCCCGGCCGGCCGATCACAATCCAATTACAGGACCGTGCGCTCCTCGGCCACGTCCAGCCGGGCGTGTGCCACCACCGACTGCAGCGCCCGCAGCGCCGCCCCGGCGTGGGTGCCCCAGTGGTTGAAGTAGGAGTACTGCCACCACCACAGGGCTTCGAGCTTGCGGTTGGCCCGGTAGTGCTTGAGCCCGTGGATGAGGTCGGCCGCCACCGCCGCGATGTCGTCCGACAGCTGGAACGGCGTGGCCTGGGTGTCCGCGTACGGGTCGAACAGTTCGGCGTAGTCGTCGCAGTCCGGCAGCTGCCGGGCCAGCCCGGCCCGGAACCCGTCCAGGTCCGGGTCGTCGCCGACTTCCGGCTCCAGGTTGCCGGCCAGGATCACGTCGGTGGTCGCGCCGAGCTGAGCTCCGGCCAGCAGGATCTGCGACACCTCGAGCAGCAGCAGCGGGACGGCTTCGTCGCCGGCGTCGCCGGCGGCCAGCCGCTCGATCCCGTCCAGGAACAGCCGGACGTTCTCCGCGATCTGATCGGCCAGCGGGCTCAGGTCCGGCCCTGGCGCGCCCTCTTCCGGCTCCGCTGAGCCGGCCGGCGTGTCAGACATCCAGCAACCTCCGTCCCTCGAAGGCCCGCCCCAGCGTGACCTCGTCCGCGTACTCCAGGTCACCGCCCACGGGCAGGCCGCTGGCCGGCCGGGTCACCCGCAACCCCATGGGCTTGAGCAGCCGGGCGAGATAGGTGGCCGTCGCCTCCCCCTCCAGGTTGGGGTCGGTGGCCAGGATGAGCTCGGTGACCGTGCCGTCGGCCAGCCGGGTCATCAGCTCCTTGATCCGCAGTTCCTCCGGGCCGATGCCGTCGATGGGGCTGATCGCCCCGCCCAGCACGTGGTAGCGGCCGCGGAACTCGCGGATCTTCTCCACCGCCGCGACGTCCTTGGGCTCCTCGACCACGCAGATGACGGACGGATCGCGGCGCTGGTCCAGGCAGATCCGGCACTGGTCCTGTTCCGCGACGTTCCCGCAGGTGCGGCAGAACTTCACCCGCTCGGTGACCTCCACCAGGGCCGCAGCGAGCTTGCGGGCCTCGTCGGGGTCCGCGGCCAGCAGGTGAAAGGCGATCCGCTGGGCGCCCTTCGGCCCGACCCCGGGCAACCGGCCGAGCTCGTCGATGAGGTTCTGGATGACCCCTTCGTACACGTCAGTCCCTGTTTCCCTCGATCGCGCCGCCCGGCCGGCGGTCTCGGCTCACTCGCTGTCCGGTCGCTCACCGGTGCCGGGCAGTCCCAAGCTGCCCAGGTCCAGGCCGCCCGAGCTGGCCGCACCCGGGGTACCCAGGCCGCCCATGCCGGGCATCTCCGGCAGACCCGGCATTCCGCCACCGAGCGCGTTGGCGAACGGGCCCATCTTCTCCTGCTGCAGGTCCCCGGCGCGGCTGTACGCGTCCCGGACCGCGGCGAGCACCAGGTCGGCGATGGTCTGCGCGGTCTCCTCGAGATCGTTCGCGTCGATCGCTTCTGGCTTAATGGTCAGATCAACCAGCTCACCCTGGCCGTTGACCCGGGCCGTGACGAGGCCGCCGCCGGCGGTCCCCGACACCTCGGTGTCGGCCAGTTCCTGCTGGGCGTTGATCAGCTGTTCCTGCATCTGCTGGGCTGCGGCGAGCAACTGCTGCATATCTAGCTGGCCGTCAGGGTTCACGTTGCCCCCATTGGGTGTTGTCAGCGTCAATTGGAGAGCCTACGGCCTGAGGCGAACACTAAGTACGGTGCGATGGGGGTCGCCCCGGGCCGATCCGGCTGTAGGCCGGTCCGTAGGTCAGTCCCCGATCCCGGCGGGCTCAGTCCTCGATCTCACCGATGATCTTCCCGCCCAGCTCACGCTGGATCAGGTCCATCCCGGTAATCTCGGTCTGGCCGGGTGAAGCCATGTCCTCGGCGTCGGGTATGTCCAGTTCGTCGGCGAAGCCGGCCCCGTTCGCGCCGCGGCCACCCTGGTCGCGGTGACCGTTCTGGCCACCGTTCGGGCTCGGGCTGTCCTGACTCCGGGGGGTTCCCTGGACCGCCTGACCGCGCGGGGCGCCCGGTGTGCCCTGGGCACCGCGGGCCCCGGGCGTGTCCAGGTCCGGGCCGTCCGGGGCCGAGTCGTCGGCCGGCCAGGAGTCGTCCGGCCACGAAGCGTCGGTAGGCGCGGGCGCGGCGGCGGCTCCGGGCCCGGGACGGCCCGGACTCGCTGAGCTTCCGGGGGCGGCTGAGCCTGGGCCCGCGGAGCCGCTCGGGGCGGTCGTGCTGCTCGGGCCGGCGGCGCCGTGCGGGGCCGCGGGAACGGCCGCGGCCGGCCACCCGTCCTGGCCGGCGGGGCGGTCTGGCCCGCGGTCCTGCCCGGCGGGACGGTCCGGCGCAGACGGACGGCCCTGGCCGCCAGATCGATCCTGACCAGGAGCGCGGTCCTGGCCGCCGGAGCGGTCCTGGCCCGCGGGACGGTCCTGACTCCGGGTCGCCTGGTCGCCCGGCCCGGGCGAACCCCAGCCGGCCCCGGGTGCGGGCTGAGCCCCGCCGGAGGCGGCCGGGCGGGACGGCCCCGCGTCCGGCCGGGACCGGCCGCCGCCCGTGGCGAGGGCCGGGTCGTGGCCCGACAGCGCCCTGATCTTGACGTTCAGGCCGAACTGGGCGGACAGCACCCGCTGCAGATCGGCGTCGCAGCCGCTGCTGGTGAAGCCCTTGACGTCGCCGTCCCGGGCGAACCGGAGGGTGAGGATGTTGTCGTCCAGCGAGAACACGGACGCGTTGCTGAGCAGCATCCAGGCCACCCGGCGCTCGCGCTTGATGGCGTCCAGGATGGCCTGCCAGTTGTTGCTGACCGCCTGGGCGCTGGCGCCCGGCCCCGAGCCCAGACCGGCCGCGGGGGCCGATGTGGCGGCCGGTGCGGGCGGAGCCGCGGCGGCCGGCGGCGCGTCCGGCGGCGGGACGGCACCCGCTCCGGGCCAGCCAGCCGGACTCTCCGACCCGCCCGATCCGCTCGAGCCGCCAGCGGCACTTGAGGCCGCCGGGGCCCGAGGGGCGGGCGGAGCCGCGGGTGCAGGAGGGGCGGGAGGGGCCACGGGTGCACTTGAGGCCGCGGAGGTGCCTGGGGCGCGAGAGGGACCCGGGTCAGCCGGGCGGCCCGCGTCGGCTGGCGCCGCGGCCGGGACACCCGAAGCGGCCGGGGCCGGAGGCGGAGCGACCGGAGCCACCGCGGCCACGGGCGCGGCCGGGGCCGAACCGGCCAGCAACGTGCCGCCGCGCTCCAGCCGTTCCAGCCGGGCCAGCAACGCCTTGTCATCGGAGCTGGCCGTGGGCAGCAGCACCTGAGCGCACATCAGCTCGAGTAGCAGGCGCGGCGAGGTCGCGCCGCGCATCTGGTCCAGGCCATCGCTGGCGAGCTCGGCCGCCCGGGTCAGGCTGGCGATGCCGAACCGCTCGGCCTGCCGGGCCATCAGGTCCAGCCGGTCCGGCGGCGCGTCCAGCAGCCCGGTCTCCCCCGCGTCCGGCACCGAGGCCAGCACGATCAGGTCGCGGAAGCGGTCCAGCAGATCAGCCGCGAACCGGCGCGGCTCGTGGCCGCCCTCGATGATCCGGTTGACCACGCGGAACACCGCGGCGCCGTCGCCCGCGGCGAACGCGTCGGCGATCTCGTCCAGCAGGGTGGCGTCGGTGTAGCCCAGCAGGGCGATGGCCCGCTCGTAGGTCAGCCCGGCCTCGTCCGACCCCGCCACCAGCTGGTCGAGCACGGACAGCGAGTCCCGGGCTGAGCCCGCCCCGGCCCGGACCACCAGCGGCAGCACGTCGGGGTCGAAGCTGACCCCCTCGCTGACCAGGATGTCCTCCAGCAGCCGCCGCAAGGTGGCCGGTGGCACCAGCCGGAACGGGTAGTGGTGCGTCCGGGATCGGATGGTCGCGATGACCTTTTCCGGCTCGGTGGTGGCGAAGATGAACTTGAGGTGCGGCGGTGGCTCCTCCACCAGCTTGAGCAGGGCGTTGAAGCCCTGCTGCGTCACCATGTGCGCCTCGTCGATGATGTAGACCTTGAACCGCCCGGCCACCGGCGCGTAGAACGCACGCTCCCGCAGGTCACGGGCATCGTCGACGCCACCGTGGGAGGCGGCGTCGATCTCGATCACGTCGATGCTGCCCGGCCCGGACGGCGCCAGCGCGATGCAGGAGTCGCAGACCCCGCACGGGTCCGGCGTGGGGCCCTGCACGCAGTTGAGCGAACGGGCCAGGATGCGCGCGCTGGAGGTCTTGCCGCAGCCTCGCGGCCCGCTGAACAGGTAGGCGTGGTTGATCCGGCCGCTGCGCAGCGCCTGCCGGAGTGGCTCGGTGACCTGCTCCTGGCCCTTGACTTCGGCGAACGTGGCCGGCCGGTACTTGCGGTACAGGGCCAGCCCGGCGGCGGCCCCGGAGGGAGTCACCGGGGCGGCGGTCCCGGCCGCCTCCGGCGGCACCGGATTCGGGGGAGCTTCTGCCATGACTCCATCCTCGCCAGCCCGGGGTTGCGCCGACCGTCCCCTGGGACGGGAAGGGTCCCCCGCGCACCCGTCAGAGCCCGCGTACCCTTGCTGCCTTCCGGCCCTGGGGGGGTTGGCAGGATGCACGCCGCGCGGGGGACTTCCGACAGTCTAGCCACGCCCCGGACCGTCCTCGCCCGTCCTCGCCGAACTGCCACCAGGAAGCCGTCGCAGATCTGCGACGCGATGCGTCCCGACGGCCGCGCGGTCACGGTAAGCTAGCCCGCGGAGGATTCGCCTAGTGGCCTATGGCGCACGCTTGGAAAGCGTGTTGGGGGCAACCCCTCGAGGGTTCGAATCCCTCATCCTCCGCCCATCGTGATCTGCAACTATGCGTTGCATTTAGCAGGAAACCCATACCCGCCGACGGTATTGTTCGGAGCCCAATTGCGCGGCTCGGGCGGAGCCTTCGCGCGAAAGAGCAGCCGCTGTCGTGCGTGGTCACGGGCATCGCGGACAGTCCTGAACTGTGGGCAGCACGCCGCCGAATCGTGCTGGTGCAGAATCCGATACGTGCGTGACCGCTCGAGTCGCGGAATGTGCCTGCCGCCGGAGTCCCGGCCATAACTTCCCGGGGTGGTGGGAACTCGCACTCTTCTGGCTGGGAAAGGGCGGCGCGGACCCTGGTGTCACACGGATCACCTTGATCGAAGGGACACCCCATGAAACGTCTGTGGCGCGTCGCGGGCGCATTCTGCATCGCCTACGTCGTCCTGCTCCTGGCTGGGTACTCGCAGCAGCGCTCGCCCGCCTTCGGGGCCTCGGCCGCCTCCGTCACCAGCCTCTACTCCGGCGTCCCCGCCGGAAAGATGTACGCGGGCGCCATCCTCGTCACCATGGCATCGTTGCTCCTGCTGACCGCCTTCACGCTCATCTCCCGCCTGCTGCGCGGCGGGACCGAGGGAGCTGGCTGGGCCTCGGCCCTGATCCTTACCGCCGGCACGGCTGCCGCGGCGGTGACGCTCGTCGGCTCGTACGCCGCCGCCTTCGCGGCCTACTACGCGGCTACCCATGGGTTCGGGGCGGACACGGTCGCCGGGCTCAACATGATCAGCAAGTTCTCCGACCTGATCGCAGCCGGGGCGACCGGCGTCTGCGCGCTGGCCATCGGCGGGGCCGGCCTGGCGAGCAGGCGGCTGCCGCGGTGGGCCGCCTGGATCAGCATCGTGGCCGGCGCCGCGAACATCGTGTCCGGCACCGGCCCGGCCCAGCTGAACCTGGGCACACTCGTAGGGTTCGCCTGGATGATCATGCTCGGGGTTGTGCTGCTGCGCGGCCCGGCGCGCCGTTCACTGGCGACCGCTGACGACAGCCAGTCAGCAGGCAGGGTGGCAGCAGGACTGTCATGAGCCATACGGCAAGTGGCACGATCAGCGATATGCAGCCACTTCGCCGATCTGCGGTGGCCGTCGCGGCTCCAATCGTGGCGGTCACCATCGCTGTGGCCGGCGCCGTGCTGGCCGCTTGGGCGGGGCCGGCGGCACCGGAGGAGGCCCGCTTGCCGTGGTCTCGCTGCCTGCGACTATCGTGCTGATCGCGGCGGCCGGATGCGTGCTGGCACTGGCCCGGCCGGACAACCGCGTCGGCTGGATCATGGTGGCCGCTGCCACGGCGTGGGGAGTCGGCGAGGGCATGTTTGACGTCGCGGTCCGCGGAATCGTGGCAGCTCCCGGCACCGTGCCGGGAGCGGACTGGCTCGCCATTGGCGGCTCGGCCTTGCGGGCGGTCGGCTGGGGCGCCGCGGCCGTGGCGGTGCCCGCATTCTTCCCCGACGGCCACCTGCCGGGACCTCGCTGGCGGTGGCTCGGCTGGACGCTGGCCGGCAGCCTCGTGGCGACGTTTTTCGGCGTGGCCCTGGACCCGCACGCGGAAAACTTCGAGCTGCAGGCCGCTGGCTGGCATAGCCCGCTGCACCTGGCCGGCGCGGTGGGCTCGCTGGCCAACCTGCTCGGCGCGCTGAGCCTGCCGCTGACGGTGGCGACGGTGGTGGGCTCAGTGACCGGAATGGTGTCCCGCTGGCGGCGAGGAGGTACGGCGCTGCGCCGGCAGCTGCTGACGTTCGCCATCGCGGCCGCGCTGCCGGTCATCGTGATCCCGACCGCGTTCGGGTCGGGATGGCCTACCTGGTTGTTCGCGGCGAGCACGCTGCCTCTGCCAATCGCGACGGCGATCGCGATTCTCACAGGCGGCGTGTTTGATCTGGCTACCGTCGCTAACCGGTCGATTGTCTGGGGAGCGCTGGCGGCCTCGATCGTGGCCATCTATGCGCTGATCATCGTGGGCGTCGGCGCCATGCTGAATGCCACTGGCGCTCGGTGGCTGCCGTGGCTCGGGACCGCGGTCGTCGCGGTCTCGTTCGCGCCGCTGCGAACCGCTCTTGCCCAGGCCGCCAACCGGGTCACTTACGGGCAATGGCGCGAGCCTTATGCGGTCCTCGCGGGCCTGAGCCCGCGGATCGCCGCGGCATCCACTCCCGATCTGCTGCTCGCCGACGTCGTCACGGAACTGCACCACACGCTCGGGCTCCGTAAGGCTGTGCTCCGCGACGCCACAGGAACGGTCGTGGCGGGTTCGGTGGCGGGCGGGAACGGCCATTCCCACGTGGTGGTGCCGCTGATGGCTTACGGCGAACGGGCAGGTGACCTGCTCTATACCGAGCCCACGACTCCGCTGCGGCCCGCCGACCGGCGCGTGCTGGAGGACCTGGCCGCTCAGCTTGCGCTGTTGCTGCACGCGCGGGCGCTGACCGAGGACCTCCGGCGCGCGCGGGAGCGGCTTGTTCTCGCTCGTGAGGAGGAACGTCGGCGGCTGCGCCGAGACCTCCATGACGGTCTCGGGCCCGCGCTTGCCGGGCTCATGCTCAAGGTCGAGAACGCTCGGGCGCTCGTGCTAACGGAGCCCGAGGCCGCGGTCGAGGACTTGCATGCGATACGCGACGACATAAAGGCTGCGGTCGTCGATGTCCGGCGGCTCGTCGAGGGCCTGCGGCCGCCGGCAGTCGATGACCTCGGGCTCGGACCGGCCGTGCGCCAGGCTGTCCTGGCCCTCGCCACGGCCGCCGACATCAGTGCCGATGTCGACGTCGCCGACCTGCTCCCGGACGTGCCAGCCGCGGTCGAGGTAGCGCTGTACCGGATCATCTCGGAAGCCGTCACCAACGTGGTCCGGCGTTCGGGTGCCGCGTCCTGCCGGGTCGCGATCCTGGTGCGTGACCGCACTATCGTCGCCGAGGTCAGCGACGATGGCGGCGGGTTCTCGGTGGCCGAGCCAGACGGCCCGCACGGCGACGGGCAGGCGCGAGGGGACGGGGAGACGCGCCGTGACGGGCACGCGGGTGGGTACGGATTGATCAGTATGCGGGAGCGTGCGGAGGAGCTGGGGGGTTCACTGGCGATCCGGAGCGACGGCAGCGGTACGACGATCACTGCGACGCTGCCGCTGCCGGGGATCGGCGCCACGGCGCCCGCGCTACCGGTACCTGGTCTTAAATCCGGAGCGGCCGGGTGATCACGATCCTCGTTGTCGACGACCACCCGGTGTTCTTGGAAGGCGTGGCGGCCTCGCTCTCGCGGGTATCGGACTTCACCGTGGTCGGGGTCGTGACAACAGGCGAGGAAGCGGTCAGCATGGGCGAGGCCTTGCGCCCCGACATCGTGCTCATGGACCTGAACCTGCCGGGCATCTCGGGCGTCGAGGCAACCAGACGGTTGACAGCGGTCGATTCAGGACCCCGAGTCCTCGCACTCACCATGGTCGATGACGACGAGACGGTACTCGCTGCGCTGCGCGCGGGTGCCGCCGGCTACATCCTTAAGGGCTCGAGCGGTGAGGAGATCGCCGCAGCCACGCGCACCGCAGCCAGCGGCGGCGCGGTCTTCGGCGCTGGCATCGCAGCGCGCATCCTGGCTTCGGCCGTCGGCCGCAAGCCTGCCGCGCGCGACGGCTCTCTGACCGACCGCGAGCGAGATGTCCTCGCCATGATCGCCGAGGGATCGAGCAACGCGCAGATCGCGCGTGCGCTGGGCCTGTCGTTGAAGACGGTCCAGAACTACGTGTCCCGCGTGCTGGACAAGCTCCAGGTCACCGACCGTACCCAGGCCGCGATCCGGGCGCGCGAGGGCCGTGCCGGATCTCCTGGCAGCTCCGCGGGCGACTCTCGGCACAGGTGACCGTGACAACTGCCGGTGGGCGAGTTTCCGTCCAGAGGAGCTACAGGATGGAGATCGGCACCAGCACCGCCCTCAGGACAGCAAGGCTGGTCACGTACGAACCTGGACCGGGGTGAACGGTGGCCAGCAGGGTTGGAAGCGTGTTGGGGGCAACCCCTCGAGGGTTCGAATCCCTCATCCTCCGCCATCCTGCTCAGCAGGCTTCAACGTACGAACCGGCCACGGCCGTTCTCGATCGGCCCTATCTCAGCTGTCCGCGGCGGCGGGTCAGGTAGGTGGCCTCGGCGGGGTTGCCCGCCAGCTCGATGGCCTGGTCGTACGCCGCGCGCGATTCCTGGCTGCGGCCCATCCGGCGCAGCAGGTCGGCGCGGGTCGCGTGGTAGGCGTGATAACCGGCCAGCTTCTCCCCCAGGCGGTTGACGGCCGCCAGCGCCACGTCCGGGCCGTCCAGCTCGGCCACCGCGATGGCCCGGTTGAGGGCGACGATCGGCGAGGGGTCGAGCCGGGCGAGCTGGTCGTAGAGGGCGACGACCTGCGACCAGTCGGTGGCGCCTGCGTCGCGGGCCGAGGTGTGCACGGCGTTGATCGCGGCCAGGATCTGATAGCGGCCCGGAGCCACCCCGGCGGCCAGGCGCTCGCGCACCAGCTGGTGCCCCTCGGCGACCAGCGCCGCGTCCCAGGCCCCACGGTCCTGCTCGTCCAGGGCGACCAGTTCGCCGCTGGCTGACACGCGGGCGGTGCGGCGGGCCTCGGTCAGGAGCATCAGCGCCAGCAGCCCGGCCACCTCACCGTCTTCCGGCAGCAGGGCCCGGATCAGGCGGGTGAGCCGGATCGCCTCGGTGGTCAGGTCGTGCCGGATGGGATCGGTGCCGGGGCCGGTGGCCAGATAGCCCTCGTTGAAGACGAGGAACAGGACGGCCAGCACGCCAGAGAGGCGTCCCTGGAGGTCGGCCGCGGACGGCACCCGGTAAGGGATGCCAGCCTCCTTGATCTTGACCTTCGCGCGGGTGATCCGCCGCTCCATGGTGGTCCCCGGCACCAGGAAGGCGCGGGCGATCTCGGGCACGGTCAGACCGCCGACCATGCGCAGCGTCAGCGCTACGCGGGCCTGCATGGCGAGCGCCGGGTGACAGCAGGTGAAGATCAGCCGGAGCCGCTCGTCCCCGATGGCGCCGGGAGGCTCGGGCGCGGCGTCGTCGTACAGCAACTGAGCCTCCTGGTGCTTACCCCCGCGCTTGTGCTCGCGCCGGATCCGGTCGATGGCCTTGCGGTTGGCGGTGGTGGTCAGCCAGGCGCCGGGGCTGGGGGGCACGCCGTCGGCCGGCCACCGCTCGACCGCGGTCGCGAACGCCTCGGCCGCCGCTTCCTCGGCGATGTCGAGGTCACCGAAGCGCTTGGTCAGGGAGGCGACGACCCGGGCCCACTCCTGGTGGTGGGCCTGGGTGATCGCGGCACGGACGTCGGTCACGCCGGTTCAGCCAGGAACGGCCGCACCTCGACCTTCCGGTTGCAGGCCTTCGACCCCTCGGCGGCGAGCTTGAGCGCCACGTCGAGGTCGGTGGCCTCCATGACCCAGAAGCCGACGATGTGCTCTTTCGACTCCAGGAAGGGCCCGTCGGTGATCATCGTCTCTCCGCCCCGGTTGTCGATGACGGTGGCCGAACTGGTCGACCCGAGGCCGCCGGCGAAGACCCAGTGGCCCTCCGCCTGGAGCCGGTCGTTGAACACGTCGATGGCGGCCATCTCCTCCGGGGTGGCCAGGTCGTCCGCGTCGTTGATCACGGAAACCAGGTACTGCATCGCAGATCATCTCCTGTGGGTTGGGGGCGCTCCGCGCGGGCGGCCGCTCACCCCTGCTACGAACGCCTCCGCCCCGATCCGACACCATCGCCCGGATTTCTTTCAGGAATCGCTGTGGCAGCACAGACCGGCCGGCTGGAACGTCGCTCAGGCGCCGACCCAGACCGACTTGGCGTTGCAGAACTCGCGCATGCCCTCGCCGGACAGCTCGCGGCCGAAGCCCGAGGTCTTGACCCCGCCGAACGGGAGCTGGGAGTACGAGGTGACGTTCCCGTTGATGAACACCATCCCCGCCTCCAGATCGCGGACGAACTGGGCCCGCTCGGCCTCGTCGTTGGTCCAGGCGTTGGCGCCGAGACCGAACTCGGTGACGTTGGCCAGGGCGATGGCCTCGTCGATGCCGCTCACCCGGTACAGGGTGGCCACGGGCCCGAAGGCCTCCTCGGTGTGCAGGCGCATGCCCGGGGTGATCCCGGCCAGCACGGTCGGCGGGTAGTAGTAGCCGGGCCCGTCGGGGGCGGTGCCGCCGCACAGGACGCGGGCGCCCTGGCCGACGGCGTCGGCCACCAGCTCCTCGATGTCCTCGCGCTGCTGGCGGCTGGCCAGCGGGCCCACGTCGGTGCCGTCCAGCATGGGGTCGCCGACGGTCTGGGCCGACATCTGCTCGGTGAACAGGCGCTCGAACTCGTCGTAGACGTCGGTATGCACGATGAAGCGCTTGGCCGCGATGCAGGACTGGCCGTTGTTCAGGCAGCGCGCCGTGGTCGCCGTCTTGGCCGCCGCGGCCAGGTCGGCCGAGGGCATGACGACGAACGGGTCGCTGCCGCCGAGCTCCAGCACCACCTTCTTGATCTCGCTGCCGGCCACCGCGGCCACGGCCTGCCCGGCCGGGCCGGATCCGGTCAGGGTGGCGGCGACCACGCGGCGGTCACGCAGGATGCCTTCGACCGCGCCCGAGCCGACCAGCAGCGTCTGGAACGCGCCGGCCGGGAACCCGGCCCGGCTGAACAGCTCGGCCAGGAACAGGGCCGACTGCGGGACGTTGGAGGCGTGCTTGAGCAGGCCGACGTTGCCCGCCATCAGGGCGGGGACGGCGAAGCGCATGGCCTGCCAGAGCGGAAAGTTCCACGGCATGACCGCGAGCACCGGCCCGAGCGGCTGGTAGGTGACGTAGGCCTGGCTGGCGTTCACGGCCGTGGCGTCGGCGGGCTTGGCGGCCAGGAACTCCGCGGTGTGCTCGGCGTAGTAACGGCACGCGGTGGCGCACTTGGCCACCTCCGCCTTGGCCGCGGTCAGGGTCTTGCCCATCTCGGTCGTCAGCATCGCGGCGATGTCATCACGCTCGTCGTCGAGGATCTGCGCGGCCCGGCGCATCCAGCCCGCCCTGGTCTCCAGGTCGGTCAGCCGGTAGCTGGCGAAGGTGGCGGCGGCGGTGGCCAGGCGGACCTCGATCTCGGCGCTGCTCAGCTCCTCGAAGGTCTTGACGGTCTCGCCGGTGGCGGGATTGATCGTGGCGATTGGCACGTCGTCCTCCTCATTCCTTTTCCCCCTTTGGATCATATGGGGGCGGACCCTGGCCAGCGCGTCGTCGAACTGGCGGTGCTGCGCGACGCCTCGGCCTACGCCGGGCCCAATGTGACCGACGTTACACAGACGGTGAACTCTGTTCCGCTGCGTCACGTTCCGGCCTGAATCGACAGATTTTCCGGGCTCTTTCTCGCCGCCCGTTGCACCCGGGCCGAGCAGGCCTTTCGTCCTGTTCCGGGTAGACGGGCAGGATTCCGGCGTAACCGTGAGTAGTCAATTCTTACCTGGACAACCCACCCCTTGATCAAAGCGTCAACTATCGGGTTGCAGGTGGGGGGAACCGCGTGGCCCGGTCAGCGGGCCCGGCGTTCACGCGGGCCCGGCGGTCTCAACCCTGAGGGTGGTGGGGAATGCCTTCGGCTACCCCGGACGCGGAAATCCCGGTCTACCGGATCGAGCACACCATGCCCGATCTGCGGATCCCGGCGGCCTACCGCGCCAACGCGGCGGCCGACACCGCCGACCTGCCCATCATCACGCCCGACGGCGACCGCGACGACCCCGGCGAGCAGGCCCCCCGCCGTCGCCAGCAGTGGGGACGCGACCGGCGCACCCGGGCGATGGAGATGGTGCCCAGGCCGGTGAGCGACCGGCGGGTCGCCATGGGGCGGCTGGCCATCATCGTGACCGTAGCGGCATGGCTGGGTTACCTGGTCACCTGGTTTTTCGACGACTTCTTCGCTCACGGGCACGAAACCGCGGTGGACCGCGCGGAAGAGGTCCTCTACCTGCTCATCGTGAGCCTGCTCACCGTCTCCGCGCTGGCCTACCTGCTGGCCCGCCTCGGGTTCTTCTACCGGACCCGGACCCACCACCGGTCCAGCCGGGCCATCCTCGACCAGTTCTACGACACCGCCGCGCCCAGCCTGACCACGATCATCCCGTCCTACCAGGAGGACGCGCGGGTCATCCGGAGCACCATGCTGTCGGCCGCGCTGCAGGAGTTCCCGGACAAGCGGATCGTCCTGCTCATCGACGACCCGTTCGCGCCGAAGAACCAGCAGGCCCGGGATCAGCTCGAGGCGGCCCGGGCGCTGCCCCGGCAGATCCAGCAGCTGCTGGGCGGGCCCGCCACCCGGTTCGCCCGCGCCCTGCACTCGTTCGAGCTGGCCACCGAGAGCGACTCGCCCCTCGGCGTCGCGGCCATGGTCACCCTGGCCGAGTACTACGAGGAGGCCGCGACCTGGCTGGAGAACCTGGCCGAAGACCAGGAGATCGTCGACCACACCGACGTTTTCCTGGTCAATGAGGTCATCCTGCGGCTGGCCCGGTCGCTGCGGGCCATCAAGGAAGCGCTGCTCGAATCGGCCGGCGAGGGAGTGGTGCTCGAGCCGCTGATGTTCCGGCGGCTGCTCCGGCGGCTGGTGTGGACCTTCCGGGCCGACGTCTCCAGCTTCGAGCGCAAGCGCTATGTGTCGCTGTCGCACGAGCCCAACAAGGCCATGAACCTCAACAGCTACATGGGCCTGATGGGCGGCACCTACCGGGAGAAGCGGACGGTCACGGGGATGGCCCTCGTCCCGTCGCCCGCCGCCTACAGCGACGTCAACATCCCGGACCCGGACTACGTCGTCACCCTCGACGCGGACAGCGTGCTGCTGCCGGAGTACTGCCTGCGGCTGGTCCACCTGATGGAGCAGAGCGAGTACCGCGAGGTCGCCATCGCGCAGACGCCGTACAGCGCGTTCCCCGGGTCCGCGACCCGGCTGGAACGGATCGCGGGCGCGTCCACCGACCTGCAGCACATCGTCCACCAGGGCCTGACCTACTACGACGCCACCTTCTGGGTCGGGGCCAACGCCGTGATCCGCAAGCGGGCCCTGGACGACATCGCCGAGACGTCCTACGTGGGCGACTGGAAGATCCGGCACTACATCCGGGACCGCACGGTCATCGAGGACACCGAGTCCACCATCGACATGGGCGTGCACGGCTGGCGGCTGCACAACTACCCGGAACGCCTGAGCTACAGCGCCACTCCGCCCGACTTCGGCTCGCTGTGCATCCAGCGGGCCCGGTGGGCCAACGGCGGCCTGCTCATCCTGCCCAAGCTGCACCGGCAGTCGCGGGCCCGGAAGTCCAAGGGCCAGCGGACCCGGTTCGGTGAGCTGTTCCTGCGCTGGAACTACATGGCGTCGATCTGCTGGAGCTCGGCCAGCCTGCTGATCCTGCTCGCGTTCCCGTTCAGCGCCACGCTGATCAGCCCGCTGCTCGGGCTGCTGGCGCTGCCGTACTTCCTGGCCATGGCGAGCGACCTGCGCTACTGCGGCTACAAGCGCCTCGACGTGCTCCGGATCTACGGCTTCAACCTGGTGCTGCTGCCGGTGAACCTGGCCGGCACGATGTCCTCGGTCGTGCAGGGCATCACGGCGTCCAAAGCCGCGTTCGCGCGCACGCCCAAGGTCCGGAACCGGACCGTGGTGCCGCCGTTCTTCGTGATCGCGCCCTACCTGCTGATCGCGCTGGCCGGGGCCACCTTCTACTTCGCCTACCGCCACGACCGGGTGGAGAACATGGCCTACGCCGCGCTCAACGTGGTGCTGGCCTGCTACGCGGCCAAGTCGTTCATCGGGTTGCGCAACTCAGTGGTGGACGGGTTCATCCACGCCACGTCGCTGCTGTACAAGCAGGGGCCGCGGCGCCGGCGGCGGCTGCGCCGTCACGCGGACCAGCAGGCCGCGCCGCAGGCCGACTGGCGGTCCGTGCTGGAGGTCGGCTTCGAGGAGCCGGACCAGCGGACCGGGGGCCGGCGGCGGACCGGGCCACCCAGCCGCACCGTCCCGCCGCCCCGCGAGCCGGCCGAGGCCACGCCGGGACGCAAGCTCTCGCTGCTGCGGGTCCTGGTCGCGATCGTGGTGCTGGCCGGAGCGACCTACGGCGGCTACACCGCGGTGCAGAGCCGGGTCATCACCGCGGCCACGGTCACCCGCCAGACCTGGTTCGCGCCCTACGCCGACGTCACGCTCACGCCGACCTACCAGTTCCAGAGCGCGTCGGCCGACGCGGCCCGGCAGACGGTCCTGGGGTTCGTGGTCGCCGCTCCCGGCGCGGGCTGCAACCCCAGCTGGGGCGGGGCCTACACGCTGGCCCAGGCCGATCAGTCCCTGGCCATGAGCTCACGCATCGCCCAGGTGCAGCAGGACGGGGCCCAGCCCATCGTCTCGTTCGGCGGCCAGGCCCACACCAGCCTCGACGTGGCCTGCACCAGCGCCGCCAGCCTGAGCTTGGCCTACCAGTCGGTCATCGACCGCTACGACCTGACCACGATCGACCTGGACATCGAGGGCGCCGCGCTGAGCAACTTCGGCGCCGAACAGCGCCGCGCGGACGCGATCGCCCAGCTCGAGCAGACGGCCCGCAACGCGCACCGTAAGCTCGCGGTCTGGCTGACCCTGCCGGTGGAACCGTCCGGCCTGCAGGGCAACGCGTTGTCGGTGATCGAGGCCATGCTGCGCGCGCACGTGTCGATCACCGGGATCAACGTGATGACCATGGACTTCGGCCCGGCGCCCGCAGCCGGCACCGGCATGCTGAAGCCGGTCGAAAGCGCGCTGCAGTCCACCCACGCCCAGCTGGCTGACCTGTATCCCCGCTACGGCATCGAGCTGCGGCCGGAGCAGATCTGGCAGCGGATGGGCGCCACCGTGATGATCGGCCAGAACGATATCCGGGGGGAGAACTTCACCGTGGCCAACGCCCAGGGGCTGGCTTCCTTCGCCTCGGCCCAGCACCTGGGCCGGGTTTCCATGTGGTCGGTCAACCGGGACAGCCAGTGCGGCTCGGCCTTCCCCCAGACCGGGCTGCTCTCCAGCACCTGCAGCGGCACCCCCCAGTCGAACCTGGAGTTCTCGAAGGTGCTGGGTGGGCTGAAGGGCACCGCCACCGCCACCTCGGCCGCGGGCGACGTCCAGCCCGCGGTGGCCAACACGAACCCGGCCGACGCCCCGTACCCGCAGTGGTCGGCCACCGCCGACTACCCCAGCGGCTACAAGGTGGCCGAGGACGGCGAGATCTACCAGTCCAAGTGGTACAGCACCGGCGACGATCCGCAGACGCAGATGCAGTACTCGTGGCAGTCGGCCTGGCAGCTGCTGGGACCGGTGCTGCCCGGCAACCACGCCCCGGCCACGGCCCGGCCGGCCACCGGGACCTACCCGGCCTGGTCGATCACGACCGAGTACCACGCCGGGACCCGGGTCCTCTACGCCGGCCTGCCGTACCAGGCCAAGTGGAACAACCAGGGGACCACACCGCAGAGCGGGACGACCAACTCGTCGGCCTCGCCCTGGCAGTCACTGGAGACGGTCCCCGGTGAGCCCACCGCCTCGGCCAGCGCCACGCCCTGATCCGGCCCCGGCCGCCGCGGCCGTCCCGGCAGTCCCGTAGTCCGGCAGGTCGATGTCGCCGGCCTTGCTGAACTGCCTGGCCAGCAGGAGCCGGACCGGCCACCGGCTCATCAGGCCCATCGACGCGTTGCTGAGCGCGACAGCGACCCGGGACCCGGGGGCGTACCCGGACGCACCGCCCGGAGGCAGTTTCTGGCTCTGGGTCACGTAGGACCGGATGACCTCCTCGTACCGGGCAAACGCGGTCCGGTGGTCACCCCGGGCGGCGGCCAGCTCACCGGCCAGCACGTAGGCGCCGACCAGGGCCAGGCTGGTGCCCAGACCGGTCAGCGGGGTCGGGCAGTACCCGGCGTCGCCGACCAGCGCCGTGCGCCCGGCCGACCAGTGGTCCAGGCGGACCTGACCCATCGAGTCGAAGAAGAAGTCCGGCGCGGCCCGCATCGCGGCCAGCAGCCGGGGCGCCTCCCAGCCCACCCCGGCGAACCGCCGGGCCAGCAGATCCTGCTGCCCGGCGATGTCCCGCCGGTCGTAGTCGACCGGGGCCGAGCGGAAGGAGAAACCGGCCTTGATCTCGCCCGGGCGGCGGCCGGGCCGGGCCGAGACGACCCGGCCCCCGGGGGCACGGTGCATCAGGAACCAGCCGTCCAGGTCGATCCCCGCCGGGGCGGTGAACCAGGCCGTGTAGCAGCCGATCGGCTGGACGCAGGCCGGCTCGGGCCCGAAGGCCAGCGACCGCACCACCGAGTGCAGCCCGTCGGCCCCGACCACCAGGCCGAACCGCCGGGGAGCGGACTTCTCGAACGTGACCGTGACGCCGGTCCCGTCCTGGTCGAGCCCGGTGATCGTGTCGTCGAAGAGGTACTCGGTGCCGGGTCGCGACGCCTCGTACAGCACCTGGCCGAGATCACCGCGCAGGATCTCGATCTCGGACACGATGCCCTCGCCCCCGAACAGGTCAGCAGGCATGCGCGCGCCCAGGCGGCCCCTTGTGTTGACCACGGCGAGACCGCGCTGGTCCAGGCTGAGTTCGCGGATCCGGTCCAGCACGCCCATCCGCTGGACCACGGTACGGCCGGCCCCGCGCAGGTCGACGGCCTGGCCGCCGGGGCGGGGCGCCGGGGCGCGTTCCACCACGGTGGGGTTGAAGCCCTGGCTGCGTAGCCAGTACGCCAGGGCAGGTCCGGCGATGCTGGCCCCCGAGATGAGGATGTCTTTGTTCTCCATAACCCGCAGCGTACTTAGTACGCACAACCCATAGCAACCTTTTAATTAATAAACTCGCACGTGAACGACGTTGGCCGCCCTAGTGCACTATGACGCCGGCAGAGCGGGAGTCCCGGGCCACCGAGCCGTCAGGACCAGCTGGCCTGCGACGGGGCCGGCGGTCAGCGCACTAGTACACTTGAGCTCCGGAACCGAGGAGGATCGATGGACGCCACACCGCCGTACGCGCGGATCGCGGCCGAACTGCGGGGCCGGATCACCCGCGGTGAACTGGCCCCGGGTCAGCGCGTGCCGTCGACCCGGGAGATCACCGCCCGGTGGGGCGTGGCCATGGCCACCGCGACCCGGGTCCTGGCCACGCTGCGCCAGGAGGGGCTGGTCCAGCCGATGCCGGGAGTCGGCACCGTGGTCAGCGGGCACCCCGCCGTCCCGCCGCGCCAGCCTCCGGCCGCGGGCCGGCCAGACCCGGTGCGGCCGGCCCCAGGCCCGGTGCGGCCGGCCGCGGATCGCGGGCCGGGGGGCGCCGAGCGCATCGTGGCCGCCGCGATCACCGTGGCCGACGCCGAGGGGCTGGCCGCCCTGTCCATGCGCCGGGTCGCGGCCGAGCTCGGTGCCGCGCCGATGTCGCTGTACCGGCACGTGGCCGACAAGGACGACCTGGTGCTGCAGATGATGAACACGGTGTTCGCCCGGTCGCATCTGCCGGACCCGCCCGACGGCTGGCGCGCCCGGCTCGAGCTGGCCGCCCGCACGCTGTGGGCCATGTTCGGCCAGCACCCGTGGCTGGCGTCGGCCCTGTCGCTGACGCGGCCGCAGGCCCTGCCGGCCGCACTGCCCTACACCGAGTGGGTGCTGACCGCGCTGGACGGTCACGGGCTGGACCTGGACGCGATGTTCACCGCCTACCTGACCCTGGTCAACTACGTGCGCGGCATCGCGGTCAACCTCGAGTCCGAGGCGGAGGCCGAGGCGGTCAGCGGGCTCAACAGCGAGGAATGGCTGGACACGCAGGAGCCGCAGCTCCGCTCGATCCTGGCTCCGGGCCAGTTCCCGATGTTCGAGCAGCTGATCAGCCAGGAGTACGACTTCAGCCTGGACCGGATCTTCGAGTTCGGCCTGCAGCGGCTGCTGGACGGCCTGGCCACGCTGATCGCCGACCCCGCATAGCCCGCTGACCGCAGACCCCGCATAGTGGGCGGTATGGCCGACGAACCGATCTCCAGCCGGGTGCGGGTGCGGCGCATCCCCGAGCAGGGACATTACGAGCGCGCGACGATCGAGGCGGCGCTGGACCGCGGCCTGATGGCCCACGTGGCCTTCGCCGACGGCGACCAGCCGTACTGCATCCCGATGCTGTACACCCGGTCCGGGGCGGTGGTCTACATCCACGGGTCGACCGGGAGCCGGGCCATGCGCACGCTGGCCCGCGGGGTCCCGGCCTGCCTGACCGTGACCCGGCTGGACGGGATCGTGCTGGCCCGCTCGGTGTTCGAGCACAGCGCCAACTACGAGTCCGTGGTGGTGCTGGGCCGGTTCCGCCCGGTCGACGATCCGGCCGAGCGGCTGGCCGCGTTCGAGGCCTTCACCGAGAAGCTGCTGCCGGGCCGCTGGGCCGAGGCGCGCAGGCCGAACCGCAAGGAGCTGAGCGCCACCGTCATCCTGGCCGTGGGAATCGAGGAGGCGTCGGTGAAGGCACGCTCCGGCGGCCCGGACGACGACGATTCGCCCGACGCCGAGCTCGACGTCTGGGCCGGCGCCATCCCGCTCCACACGTCCTACGGCGCCCCCGAGCCGTCCCCGGGCCTGCGCCACGGCATCGGAGTCCCGGACAGCGTCACCCGCCTGGCCGGTGGCGGCCAGGCGGGTGCGGCGGGCGTGGCGCCGGTCAGGTGATGTCACGCGGCACGGTGGTCCGGGCCGCGACCAGGGCCACGGCGCCGGTCACCGCGGCGATCAGGGCCGCCGCCGCTACGAACGGCAACGGGCCGTGGCCGGCCAGGTCGTGGGCCGGGCCGAACGCGGCCCCGCCCAGCTGGGTGCCGGCCAGCGTGGTCGCCGCGGTGTAGGGCAGGTAGGGCCGGATCGCGGTGAACAGGCCGCCGAGCAGCGACTCGATCACCACCGCCCACACGAAGATCCCGATGACCGCGGCCAGCTGGGAACGGACCAGGGAGCCGACGGCCACCCCGAGCGCGCCCAGCAGCGCGCCGCCGAGGACCGCCCCGGCCGCGTGCCCGGCCAGAATGCCAGCCCCGAGGGCGAGACCGCCCGGGTGCCCGGCCGCGACACCGACCCCGATGCCCACCGACACCAGCGCGGCGACCAGGCCGAAGCCGGCCCCGAAGCAGGCCGCGGCGACGGCCTTGGCCGCCAGCACCCGGGTCCGGCTGGGCGTGGCCAGGTAGGTGAGGGTCGCGCTGCCGTGCCGGAACTCGCCGGTCGCGGAGATGACGCCGAGCACGGCGGCCAGCAGCAGGCCGAACCCGGTCACCGTGGTCACCGTGAGCAGGCCGGTGGCGGTGGTGATGGGCGGCACGCCGCTGTTGCCGTTACCCGCCCGGGACGCCTCCAGCGAGGCGAACAGCGCGCTCAGGGCGGCGGCGCCGGCCAGCAGGCCCCAGGTCACCCGGATGGTGGACAGCTTGAGCAGTTCGGTACGAATTCCCCTGGTCATCGCAGTGCTCCCTGGTCGCTGGTCAGGTTCAGGAAAATGTCTTCCAGGCTCCCGCCGCTGGCCGCGGTCAGCTCGGCCAGCGGGGCCTGGGTCACCAGACGGCCGTGGTCCAGGATGACCACGTCGTCCACGGTCTGGGCCACCTCGGCCAGGATGTGGCTGGAGACCAGGATCGTCCGGCCCTCGGCGGCCAGGCCGCGCAGCAGCCGGCGGAGCCAGTGCACGCCCTCGGGGTCCAGCCCGTTGGCGGGCTCGTCCAGGATCAGGATCTCGGGGTCGCACAGCAGCGCCGTGGCCAGGCCGAGGCGCTGCCGCATGCCCAGTGAGAACTGGCCGACCCGCCGGTCGGCCCCGGCGGTCAGGTCGACCAGCTCGAGCACCTCGTCCACCCGGGACCTCGGCGCCCCGCCGGCCAGGGCCTCGATGCGCAGGTGGTTGCGGGCCGTCCGGCCCGGGTACGCGCCGGACGACTCGAGCATCGCCCCGACCACGTGCCGGGGCTCGGTCAGCTCGCGGTACGGGTAGCCGTTGATGATCGCGGTGCCCTCGCTCGGGCTGACCAGCCCGAGCAGCATCCGCAGCGTGGTGGTCTTGCCCGCCCCGTTGGGGCCGAGGAAACCGGTGACCGTGCCCTGGTCCACGGTGAAGCTCACGTGGTCCACGGCGACGAGGCCCCCGAAGCGTTTGGTCAGCCCGTCGAGCTCGATGGTGGCCATGGGTACCGTCCTTCGTCGTGTGCGGCCGGCTTGACCGCTGTCCCTATCGATGCTGCGACGGCCGGGTGTCATCCGTCGTCGGGCGGTCATCGGCCGCTGGGCTACGTCAGGAGCGGTAGCCCGGCGGTGGCGGCTACGCCCGGGAGAGCAGCCCGGCAGCCGCCTCGCGGCCGACGCGGCGAGCGGCGGCCCGGCGTTACGTTGGGCCACGATGAACCACCTCGGTGCGTACCTGGAGCGGCGGCGCGGCCTGGACTGGCCGCGCGGCCTGGACTGGCGGCGCGATTTCGCCGTGCCCGTCCTGGTGCTGGCCCTGCAGGTGGCCGGGACGTTCGGGGTCCAGCGTCACCATTCGGTGGCTCAGCTGGGCCTGCTCGGCTGGCTGCTGCTGGCCGCCGGCCCGCTGGCGCTCACGGTCCGGCGGGCCCACCCGGTGGCCGTGCTCTGGACGGCGCTGGCCGTCACGCTGCCGCCGTTCACGTCACCGGCGGCCAACCTCAGCCTGGTGGTGGCGTTCTTCGGCGCCGCGGTGGGCGGGCACCGCAGGGCCGCCTGGGCCGCGATCGTGGCCGGTTACGCCGCCGCCGTCTGGCTCGGGCCGCTGGCCTTCGGCCGGCCGGTGGGTTCGCTGACGTTCGCGCTGCTGCTCGGGGCGTGGCTGGCGGTGCTGGTCGTCGCGGCCGAGGCGGTCCGGCTGCGCCGGGAGCGGCTGGCCCAGGCCCGGGCCACGCGCGTGGTTGACGCGCAGCGGCAGGCCAGCGAGGAGCGGCTGCGGATGGCCCGGGACCTGCACGACGTGATCGGGCACAACATCTCCCTGATCAGCGTGCAGGCCGCGGTCGGCCTGGACCTGATGGACTCCGATCTGGAGCAGGCCCGGGCCGCCCTGACCGCGATCAGATCCGTGTCCCGGGAGGCGCTGGACGAGCTGCGGTCCATGCTGGCCGCGCTGCGGCAGGCCGACGAGCAGCCGCCCACCGCGCCCACGCCGGGCCTGGCCCGGCTGCCCGAACTGTGCCAGCTGACCCGGGCGGCCGGCATCCCGGTCCGGACCGAGGTCAGCGGGCCGGTCCGGCCGCTGCCGGCCGCGGTCGACCTGGCCGCGTACCGCATCGTGCAGGAATCGCTGACCAACGTGGCCCGGCACGCCGGGCCGGCCACCGCCACCGTCCGGCTCGGCTATCAGGCCGGCGGGGTGTCGGTCGAGGTCCTGGACGACGGCCGGGGCACTTCGGGATCGCGCTCCGCTGGCGGGACCGGGAACGGGGCGGCCGGGATCGGGGTCAGCGGGGCCGGGAGCGGCATCGCCGGGATGACCGAGCGTGCGGCCGCGCTCAGTGGCCGCCTGACGGCCGGTCCCCGGCCCGGCGGCGGGTTCGCGGTGACCGCGTGGCTGCCGGCACCGGCCGGTGCGGGGCCGGCCGGTGCGGGGCCGGCCGCCCGGGAGGAGACGGTCACCGCTCCGGGGGGTACGCCGTGATCCGGGTCCTGATCGCCGACGACCAGGCCCTGGTCCGGGCGGGCTTCCGGGCCCTGCTCGGCGCGCGGGCCGACATCGAGGTGGCCGGGGAGGCGGCCGGGGGCGCCGAGGCCGTGGCCCAGGCCAGGTCGCTGCGGCCGGACGTGGTGCTGATGGACATCCGGATGCCCGGTCTGGACGGGCTGTCCGCGACCCGGCAGATCACCGCCGACTCCGACCTGGCCGGCGTCCGGATCCTGATCCTGACCACGTTCGAGCTGGACGAGTACCTGTTCGACGCGCTGCGCTACGGGGCCAGCGGGTTCCTGGTCAAGGACACCGAGCCCGCCGATCTGGTCACCGCGGTCCGCGTGGTGGCGGCGGGCGATGCGCTGATCTCCCCCGGCATGACCCGGCGGCTGGTGGCCGAGTTCGCCGCGCGGGCCAAGGAACCTTCGCGAACCGCCGACCTGGCCGTGCTGACCGACCGGGAGCGGGAGGTGATGGCGCTGGTGGCCGGGGGCCTGAGCAACGACGAGATCGCCGGGCGCCTCTACCTGAGCCCGGCCACGGTGCGCACCCACGTCAGCCGGGCCATGACCAAGCTCGGGGCGCGGGACCGCACCCAGCTCGTGGTGCTGGCCTACGAGAGCGGCCTGGTCCGGCCGGGCTGGCTCGCCTAACCGGCTACGATCGCCCGATGCCAGCGAAATGGGCCCGGGTGTGGTTCGGAGTGACCGCCCTGTGCGTGGTGGCCGGGGTGGCGTTGAGCGTGGTCTCGGCCGTCCACAGCACGGGACACTTCCCCACCGGCACCGAGCGCGGGTTCAACACGTTCGCGTTCTTCACCATCCAGGCCAACCTGCTGGTCGGGGCGACCACGCTGCTGCTGGCGATCCGGCTCGACCGGTCGTCGCTCGTGTTCGGCACGTTCCGGCTGATCGCGCTGGTCGCGATCACCGTGACCGGCATCGTCTACCACGTGGCCCTGTCCGGCCTGCTCACGCTGGCTGGGTACCACCAGCTGGCCAACCAGCTGGTGCACACGGTGGTGCCGGTGCTGGCCGTGGTCGGCTGGCTGCTGGCCGGCCCGCGCGGCCAGGCCACGGCCAAGGCGGCCTGGCTGTCCCCGATCTACCCGCTGGCCTGGCTGGCGTTCACGCTGATCCGGGGCGCGGTCATCCACTGGTACCCGTATCCGTTCGTGGACGTGACCCGGCTCGGCTACGGCAAGACCGTGCTCAACTGCTTCTGGGTCTCGTTGCTGTTCCTCGGCATCGCGGCCGGGGCGGCCACCCTGGACCGGCGGCTGCGACCGCGGACCCCGGTGGCGGGCGGGCCGGAGGACGGGCTCAGCTGACCGGGCTGGGTGACGGGGCTGGGTGACCGGCCTACTTGCGGGTCGTCGGGAGGGCGGTGGCACCGGTCTTGCGGCCGGCCCCCTTGTCCTTTTCCTTGGTCTTGGCCCGGGCCTCGGCCTCGGCGTGCTCCCGGTCGGCCGCCGCTGCGGCGTCGCCCACCGCGGCCTCGTGCGCCAGCTGGGGCGTCATCCAGCTGAGCATCGGGCGTTCCGCCCCGCGCCAGGCGCTGGCATCGTGTGAGGAGTTGGGCACCAGGTCCAGCGGGACCTGGGCCTGGTAGAGCTGGAGCTCCTGCCGGAAGCTCTCTGCGGCCTGCACGTCCTGAGTGTCGTCCGCCCCGGCGGCCAGGAAGAAGCGCGGGATGATGGTGCCGGGCGACATCTTGGTGATGTACTCGTCCGGCGTGTTCTTGAGCAGCAGCCCCGGGTGGTCGTGGAACGGCACCGTGTACACGGGTGGCGCTCCCGCCCGGCCGCGCTTCGGGACCTGGTTGTCCAGCGGGGCGAAGTACCCGCTCATCACGCCGGCGAAGCCGAACCGGGTGGGGTAGTTGAGAGCCAGGTTGGCCGCGCAGAACCCGCCCTCGGACAGGCCGGCCAGGGCCCAGGCCCGGCCCGGCGGCTGGACCCGGTAGCTGGCGGCCACGAAGTTGGGCACGTCCTGCGCCACGTAGGTGGCGTCCTTGACCCCGCCGACCGCGTTGAGGCACTGCAGCGAGTAGTCCTGGCCGCCGTTGGTGTCCGGCATGACCAGCACCACCGGGTCGGCCCGATGGATGGCCGTCATGCCGTCCAGCGTGGGCAGGATGTTCATCGGGTCGATCCACTGCTCCGGGTTGCCCGGTGAGCCGTGCAGCAGCTCGATGGCGGGGAACCGGTAGTTGGCGTACCGGGCCAGGAAGTACTGCGGCGGCAGATAGATATAGACCGTGCGGGAGATCCCGCTCAGGCTGCCCTTCACCACGGTTTCGAACAAATAGCCGGTCTGGGTGGCCTCGGATCGCGCCTGCGGGGAAAGGTCGAGCCGGGAGATTGTGCTGCCGTCTTTCCCGGCCAGGTGCGGAACTTGCGGCTGGGAGGCAACTCCCTGGTTGGTGAAGTCCGCTTTGATTGAACCCCAGGTTTGGTAGTAGTTGTAGTACCGGTTGACCGCCGCTACACCGAACAGCATCGCCGGGATAAAGGCCAAGCAGGCCGCGAGAACTCGAAACGCTATTTGCTTGGTAACGGCCAGCCAAACGAGCAGGCCCGCGAAAATCAGCAGCAATAGCACGAAGAATGCGATGCCCTGCGGTTCAAACATATGTTCACCTCGCAGGGAGCCGGCCATCACGTGGCGGGGTACGAGCGAGCCCGCGCACGCGTCGAAGCCGGGCCACGACGCCCCCGTCGGTTCTGCTCAGCGGTGGAGGTGGGATTTGAACCCACGGAGGAGTTGCCCCCTCACACGCTTTCGAGGCGTGCGCGCTCGGCCACTACGCGACTCCACCGCGGGTGAGCTTACCCGACCGCAGCGCTCCCTGCACGCGGCCCGCCCGGTCATCGGCGGGCGGCGAAGAAGTTGCGCAGCAGGGCCGCGCAGTCCGCGGCCAGCACGCCCCCGATGACCTCGGGCTGGTGGGCCAGGCGCCGGTCCCGGACCACGTCCCAGAGCGAGCCCACCGCACCGGCTTTGGCGTCGTCGGCCCCGTAGACCAGCCGGTCCAGGCGAGCCAGGGTCACCGCGCCCGCGCACATCGTGCAGGGCTCCAGCGTCACCACCAGCGTGCAGCCGGTCAGCCGCCACTCGCCCCGGTGGCGGGCTGCCGCCCGGATGGCCAGCAGCTCGGCGTGCGCGGTCGGGTCGCCGTCCGCCTCGCGCCGGTTGGCCGCCTGGCCGATGACCGCGCCCGCCGGGTCCAGCACGACCGCGCCGACCGGTACGTCCGCGGCCCCGGGATCCAACGTGGCGGCTGCCCCGGCTGCATCGGCCAGGGCCAGCCGCATCGCGGGCGCGAACTGAGCCTCATATCCAGTGCTCATCAGGCGGTGCTCATCGGGCGGGGGCCGGAACAGGCTCAGGGGCCGAGGGCGACTTCGAGAGCCCGCTCCATCGGCTCGCGGAACTTCAGCCGCCCGGCGATGCTGGCCACCGCCTCGTCCGGGAACAGGTCGAGGTCACCGGCGATGGCGCACAGTTCCCACTCCTCCAAGCCCATGTCGGCGAAGATGGACAGGTCACCAGCGGGCAGTACCTGATCCAGGTCCTCGTCATCCGGCACCGGGATGTCGAGCATGTGCAGCACCTGCGCGGCCACGGGCCAGTCCGCGGCGGCGGTCACGTCGGACAGGAACAGCGAGGCCTCTGCGCCCGTCAGCCGGATGGCGATGAAGAAGTCGTCGCCCACCCCGACGAAGCCGATCGTGCTGCCCACGCTGGGCTGCTGCCGCAACGCTTGGAGGAGGCCACTGAGGTCTTCGGTCAAGATCGCGGGGAGGACTTCCGCTTCCCAGCGGTCATCCTCGAGGTACGCGATGACCGCGAAATCAGTGGCGCTCTCGGTCATCGTCATTCCGCAAGCATTCTGTGCACGGGGGGAATGCTGCCAGATGGCGGGTCCCCAGGCGGCCAAACTGCCGATTCCGCATAACCGCAGCTTCCGGCCTCGGAGCGCGCTGCGCAAGCCCGCCCGTAAGCCCAGTCGCTAGCCCGGTCGCGAGCGAGCCCGCAAGGCCGCCGGGCCCGATCCGGTTACGGATATCGCTTCATACGGTCACACTTTCGCCAGTCCCGAGGTCACCTGGGCCGTGCTGTCGCGCCCGCGCGGACCCCGGCCGGCCGCCACGCCGCTGGCCGGGAAGTACGGCTGACTCAGGGTCGATGCTGGCAAAGTGGTAGATCCCTGCTTGACGGGACCCACCCTGACGCGGCACTAGCGCGCCTTGTAGGGTTACGTTCAGTGATCATTGGTAGGCGGAGCACCGTAGGTTAAGCTATGGTGGCGGCAAAATAGACTGGGCAAGCGTCCAGGGAGGCGCGTGTGAAACCGAAGCAACTCCTCGGCTACGCCATAATTGCCTTCATCCTGTTTTTCGTGATCAAAGACCCGACGGGCGCTGCGCACATCATCAACAACATTGGTAACTTCCTTTCCTCTGTGGCGCGCGGTTTCTCTGAATTCCTGAGCTCTCTGTGAGCTGTCTTACTGCTAACGTCCAGGCGGCATTATGAGGCTGGTGCCGGGAACCGATACCGTTCCCAACGCCGTCAATAAATACCTTTTGCCGCACGAGCATCAGGTAATTACGGTCCGCAAGCACCCAGCCGTCCTGCTCAGGCCCATCGTCGTCGTCCTGATCGGCCTGGTCATCGCGGCTGTCATCAGCACCACCGTCGGCCGCCACGAAGCGGCTCTGGTCGGCTTCGTGTGGATCGCCTGGGCCATCCCGCTGATCTGGCTGGTGTTCAAGGTCTGGGAGTGGTCGCAGGACTACTTCATCGTGACCTCGCGCCGGATGCTGCTGGCCACCGGAGTCGTCACCCGCAAGGTGGCCATGATGCCGCTGGTCAAGGTGACGGACATGAGCTTCCAGCGCTCATCGCTGGGACGGCTGCTCGGGTACGGTGAGTTCATCCTGGAGTCGGCCGGCCAGGAGCAGGCGCTGCGGGTGGTGGACTATCTGCCGTACCCCGAGCAGCTTTACCTCGAGGTGTGCGGGCTCATCTTCCCCGGCAAGAAAGAAGACGAAGACGACGACCTCTGAGTCGCGCCGCCGTCCCCCCCGATATTTCGTGCGACTGGATGAGGAGTTCCATCTTCTCGTCGTAGGAGTCTCACTGCTGGCCGCTACTGTAAGTGACGGGTTTGGGTGCGCTGAGACCAGTTCACACGGTCACCAGGATCAGGTCACACGGTCACCAGGATGACGCCCAGGCCCGCCAGCAGCAGACCAACCTGCTGGATGAGCCGCATCCGCTCGCCCAGCACGAACCGCGCCAGCAGCACGGTCATCCCGGGGTAGAGCGCCGTGATCACCACCGCGATGCCGAACAGCCCATCCCTCGTGGCCAGCACGTAACAGACGTTGGCCGAGGCGTCGACGGCCCCGGACGCGAGCGCGATCGGCAGCACCGCGCGCAGCCCGCCACCCGGGCCGGCCGCACCGAACATCGCCCGGCCGCGCGGTCCGCAGGCCAGCAGCACCACGCAGCACGCGAGCACGGCGCCGGTGGTCCGGGCGATCGCCACCGGCCAGAGCACCCCAGTGGTCCCCGCGTTGCGAAGAAACAAGAAGAACAGGCCGAACATGACACCCGAGGCCAGCCCGTACCCCAGGCCACGCAGCCGGTAAGCCAGGGACTGTCCACCCTCGGTGCCGTCCGGGCGGCGTTCCAGGCTGACCAGGACCACCGCGGCCAGGCAGATCAGGCCGCCCGCGATCACGGCCGGGCTGAGCCGCTCCCCCTGCCCCACCGCCACTCCCAGCGGGAGCAGGGTGGAGGCCAGCGCCGACACCGGGGCCACCACGCTCATCGGCGCGACCGAGAAACCCAGATAGAACAGCAGCAGCCCGGACACACCGGCCACCCCGCCGGCCACGCCCCAGCCCAGCCCGGCCCCGCCACCCAGGCTGGTCAGCGCGCTCGGGCCGTGCCCCCCGATCGCGGCCAGGCCGATGAACAGCGCCGTCACGACCACGACCGCCGCCCCGGCCGTGGTGGTCACGGCCAGCACCGAGATGGGCCGGGCCCGGCGGGCGGCGGCTCCGCCGAGGAAATCGGCCGAGCCGTACAGGACGGCGGCGGTGAGTGCCAGGATCGTGCCCATGGGTCGTTCCCTCCTGCGCGTGGGCGCGGCCAGCCGGCCGAGCGTACGGGCAGAGGTACGTCCGGTCGGAATATAGTACTAAGTAGTTCACTATACCGACCGTGCGGCCTTCAGCCGTCCCACCGTTCCAGCCGCAAGCCGGGAGCCACTACCGTGACCGAACCGCCCGATGTCACGATCGCCGTGGCCCGCACCATGCAGGCGCTGCGCGCGGATCGCGGCTGGTCACTGGATCAGCTGGCCGCCCGTTCCGGGGTCAGCAAGGGCGTGCTGGTCGCCTTGGAGCAGGGCCGCTCCAACCCCAACCTGGCCACGCTGGCCCGGATCGGGGACGCCTTCGGCGTACCTGTCACCCGGCTGGTCGACGTGGGCGGCGAACCCGCCGTGCAGGTCTCGGCGCCGGACAGCGGCCGCACCCTATGGCGCGGCCCGTCCGGCGGCACCGGCACCATCCTGGGCGCCACCGACCCGCCCTGGGCCGCCGAACTCTGGCGCTGGACCCTGCAGCCGGGCGAGACCTTCGGCGGCGACGCCCACGCCCCGGCCACCCGCGAGATGGTGTGGGTGGAAAGTGGCACACTGACCCTGACCGTGGCAGGCGAGCGGCACGAGATCGGCCCGGGCCAGTGCGCCCGCTTCCCGGCCGGCCGCCCCCACCGCTACACCAACGACGCCGCCGACCCCGTCCAGCTGACCATGGTCGTCGTCATCCCGCCCCCCAGCTGACGTCGCGGCCGCCCCGGCCCCCAGCTGACATTGCGGCCGCCCCGGCCCCAGCCGGCGTCCCCGCCCGCCGCTGATACTCCGGCCGCCCCGGCTGACGCTCCCGCCGCCCCAGCTGACGCTCCCGCCCAGCCCCACCGAGCCCAGCGCTCTCCTTGGCGGAGCTTGGCCCTCCCCGGCCGCGCCCAACGCCCTCCCGGCGGAGTCCCGCCACTCCAGCCC
Source organism: uncultured Actinomycetes bacterium (assembly GCA_963833835.1). Classification (GTDB taxonomy): domain Bacteria; phylum Actinomycetota; class Actinomycetes; order Streptosporangiales; family Streptosporangiaceae; genus Bog-532. Next base: position 181,730 of record CAWHZI010000010.1, on the reverse strand, counting down.
CAGGCCGCAGGCCCCGGGCCCCAGGCGTCACGATTGTCACACCCGCCACAAAGGCCGCGTCACCGGCCGGGTCCCCTCGCACCGAGCAAGCCCAATGGCGCCTTCGGGCACACTGGAGCTTGCCCAAAGGCGCCAACGGGTACGTGCTTCAGCCGCGCAGGAGCCAGTCGCGGGCGGCGACGGCCGAGCCGCGGGCACCGGCCATGTCCAGGTCGGGGACCAGGGCGAACCCGGCGACCAATGACTGCTCGACGCGCAGGGTGGAGTGCTCGCGGACCCGGGACAGGAACCAGTCGCGGAAGCGGGGGGCCGTCTCCACCACGCCGCCGCCGACAAAATAGACGTCGGGGTCGGTGAAGTTGGCCGCGATGGTGAACAACCGGCCGAGCGCCATGGCCTGCTGCTCAAAGATCTTCAGCGCCATCTCGTCGGAGTCCTCGCCGTAGCCGCGGACCAGCTTGGCCGCCTTGCCCAGCGGGACGTCCCGGCCCAGGTCGTGCCCTTCGTACCGGGTCAGCCAGTACGGGAGCAGGTTCTTCTCGATCGCGGTCAGGGAGGCGACGCTCTCGACGTCGCCCAGCTGGCCGCAGTTACAGGCGGGAATCGGCTGCCCGTCCTCCAGCAGTCCCTCCATCGGGATCGGGACGTGCCCGAGCTCGCCGGCCATCCCCGCGGCGCCGCCGACGACCCGGCCGGACTCGACCACGCCCCCGCCCAGGCCGGTGCCGACAATCGCGGAGACCGAACTGTGCTGGTCCGACTCGCCACCGTAGCGCGCGTGGTGAGCGTACAGTGCGGCCGCGTTGCCGTCGTTGTTATAGATCACCGGCAGGCCCAGCTGCGTTTCCAGGGCGCTGCGGATGTCGAAGCCCCACCACTCCGGGGCGGGGAAGTTGGTCGCGCCGCGGGAGGACAGCACCCCGGTGGGGCTGGCTGGCCCCGGGGTGTCGAGGCCCACGGCCCGGACAGCGGACCGGGGCAGGTGCACTAGCTCCAGCACGTGGTCGACCGAATCGACGAGGGCCTGGACCGCCTTGTCTGGTCCCTGCCGGACGTAGCTCGGGATCTCGGCCATGCGGTCGATGAGGAAGTGGCCCTCGGCATCGAGCGCGGTGACGTTGTTGGCGGTGCCCCCATTGTCGACGCCGACGACGACCCACCGGTTCTGACCTGGCATCCCGCCTCCTAATAGCTCTAACCGAGAGCGTATTCGCGTATTGTAGGCCTCCGCAGGCCCGCCAGACAGAGCCCGAAGGCGCAGGATGTACAGCGCGGATCGGCGCGGGCGGGGACGGCACGCGAGCCGACGGGCAGGCACGGGGCGACGGTGACGGTGACGCGGCGTGTCGCCCCGGAGGGGAACGCGGGGTGTCGCCCCAAGGGGAACGCGGGGTGTCGCCCCAAGGGGAACGCGGGGTGTCGCCCCAAGGGGAACGCGGGGTGTCGCCCCAAGGGGAAAGCACGCGGCGCCGGCGGGGACGGCATGGGGCTTGCCGTGGGGGGTTAGCCGGCGGCGGGCGCGGTGTGGCGCTTCAGCTCGGCCCGGGCCAGTGAGTTCTTGTGCACCTCGTCCGGGCCGTCGGCGAAGCGGAGGGTGCGGATGCCGGCGAAGGCGGCGGCCAGCGGGAAGTCCTGGGACAGGCCACCGGCCCCGTGCACCTGGATGGCCTTGTCCAGGATCCACTCCACCGTCTCCGGCGTCGCGATCTTGATGGCCTGGATCTCCCCGTGCGCTCCCTTGTTGCCAACCGTGTCCATCAGCCAGGCCGTCTTCAGCACCAGCAGGCGGAGCTGCTCGATCTTGACCCGGGACTCAGCGATCCAGTTGCGGATCACGCCCTGCTCGGCCAGCGGCTTGCCGAACGCGGTGCGGGCCAGGGCGCGCTGGCACATCAATTCCACCGCCTGCTCGGCCACGCCGATGGAGCGCATGCAGTGGTGGATGCGGCCCGGGCCCAGCCGGGCCTGGGCGATGGCGAAGCCGTCTCCTTCCCCGGCGATCAGGTTGCCGGCCGGGACCCGGACGTCGCGGAACTCCAGCTCGGCGTGGCCGCCGTGCTCGTGGTCGTCGTAGCCGAGCACGTGCATGCCGCGCTTGATGGTCAGGCCCGGTGTTTCACGGGGAACCAGAATCATCGACTGCTGGCGGTGCCGGGCCGCGTCCGGGTCGGTCTTGCCCATCACGATGAAGATCTTCGCGTCCGGGTTCATGGCCCCGCTGATCCACCACTTGCGCCCGTTGATCACGTAGGAGTCGCCATCGCGCACGATACGAGTGGAGATGTTGGTCGCGTCGGAGGAGGCCACGTCGGGCTCGGTCATGGCGAACGACGACCGGATTTCGCCGTCCAGCAGCGGCTGGAGCCAGGTCTTGCGCTGCTCCTCGGTGCCGAATCCGGCCAGCACCTCCATGTTCCCGGTGTCGGGCGCAGAGCAGTTGAGCGCGGGGGGCGCCAGGCTCAGGCTGCGGCCAGTGATCTCGGCCAGCGGCGCGTACTGGAGGTTGGTCAGGCCGGCCCCGTGCTCACCCGGCAGGAACAGGTTCCACAGCCCGCGGGCCTGCGCCTCGGCCCGGAGCTCGGCCAGGATGGGCGCCTGGGTCCAGGCCCAGTGGTCGGTCAGCTCGGCCAGCTGCTCGGCGAACACCGGCTCGGCCGGGTAGACCTTCTCGTCCATGAAGGCCAGCAGGTTGTCCCGCAGCTTGAGGGTGACGTCGTCGAAGCCGAATTCCATCAGGAGTACTCCTTCATCGTGGCCAGGCCAGCCTGGATGAGCGGCTCGGGCGCGGCGCCTACGTCCCCGAAGCCTTCACCCAGGGTCTGGCCCTGGGTGAAGCGGTAGTAGATGCCCTCGCAGATGACCGCGATCTTGAAATACGCCAGGCCCAGGTAGAAACCGAGATCGGACAGGTCCCGGCCGCTGCGCTGGGCGTAGGCGTCGGTGATCTCGGCCGCGTCGGGGAAGCCGGGCGCGATGGCCGCGTCGGCCACGGCGTAGCCCGTCTCCATCTGGGCCAGCGCCTGGTAGACCAGCAGCAGCCCGATGTCGGTCAGCGGATCACCGAGGGTGGCCATCTCCCAGTCCAGCACCGCGGTCACCCGGTCGCCGTCCCCGATCAGCAGGTTGTCCAGCCGGTAGTCGCCATGCACGATCGCGACGTCGGACTCGGCCGGCACCCGGCCGATCAGCGCCGCGTGAAGCTCGTCGGCGCCGGGCAGATCGCGGCTGCGCGAGGCGTCCAGCTGCTGCTTCCACCGGCGGACCTGACGGCCGAGGAAGCCTTCCGGGTGGCCGAAGTCGGCCAGCCCGACCGCAGCGGGCTGGACGGCGTGCAGGTCGGCCAGCGTGTTGATCATCCTGGTGGCCATGACCCGGGTCCGCTCGGCCCCGACCGCCTCGAGCTGAGCCGCGGTCCGGTAAGCGGTCCCGGCGACCTTGGTCATCACGTAGAACGGGGCCCCGATCACGGCGGGGTCCTCGCACAGCAGGCGGGTCTCCGGCACCGGGACGTTGGTTCCGGACAACGCGCTGATGACCCGGTACTCGCGGCCCATGTCGTGCGCGGTGGCCAGAACGTGGCCCAGCGGGGGCCGCCGGACCACCCAGTGGTGCTCGCCGTCGGTCACGTCGTAGGTGATGTTCGACTTGCCGCCGGGCAGCACGCTGGCCCGGAGCGGCCCGTCGATCGTCCCGGGCAGCGCGGCACCGAAGTAGGTCCCGAACGCAGCCAGGTCCAAGCCCGGGACGTCCGTCTCGCTCATCGTCATACTCGTATCCTCTGTCAGGGCAGGAACGTCAGCCGGCCGGTGGTCTGGCCGGCGGCCAGCCGCTCCAGGCCCGCGACGACGTCCGCCAGTCCGAGCCGCTCGCTCACCAGGGGCTTGATCGCACCAGCGGCGGCCAGCTTGAGCAGCTCGTCGTGGGCGTCACGCAAGGACTGAGGGTCCTTGGTGGCGTACAGCCCCCAGTGCAGCCCGACGATCGAGTAGTTCTTGACCAGCGCGTGGTTAAGGGCCGGCGTGGGGACCCGGCCGCTGGCGAAGCCGACGACCAGGATCCGGCCCTCGAAGGCGATGCACTTGGTGGACCGGTCGTAGGCGTCCCCGCCCACGGAGTCGTAGACCACGTCGGCTCCGCGGCCCTCGGTGACCTCCTTGACTACCGCTACGAAGTCCTCGGTGGTCCGGTCGATCACCACGTCGGCGCCGAGCTCGCGGGCCACGGCGGCCTTGTGCTCGCCACCGGCCACCCCGATCACCCGGGCCCCGGCCGCCTTGCCCAGCTGGACCGCGGCACTGCCGACCCCGCCGGCCGCCGCGTGCACGAGCAGGGTCTCACCGGGCGCGATCCGGGCCCGGCGGTGCAGGCCGAACCAGCCGGTCTGGTAGCTGATGAAGAACGCGGCCGCCTCGGCGTCGTCGAAACTTTCCGGCGCGGGGTAGGCCGACGCCGCGTCCATGATCGCCACCTCGCCGAACGAGCCGGCGGGCAGGGCGGCCGTGCCGACCACGCGGTCACCGGGAGTCAGCCCGGTCACCCCCGGGCCGAGCGCGACCACCTCGCCGCACAGCTCCACCCCGGGGGTGAACGGCAGCGGCGGCTTGACCTGATAGCCGCCCTGGCACATCAGGATGTCCGGGAAGTTGGCCGGCGCGGCCAGGACGCGCACGAAGATCTGGCCCGGGCCAGGTTCGGGATCGGGGACGTCGGGGGCGAGGGTGAGCACATCCCGCAGCTCACCGAACTGATGAACCTGCCATGCCCTCACCGCGTGCCTCCCAGTTCACTCATCAGCCTTGCTCCGTATCGATGCGCTGCTGCAACCGGTTCATGCCGCGCAGCCACTTGTCCGTGTCGCCGGCCCGCAGCGCGTAGTACCCCGCCACTTCGGGGTGCGGCAGGATCAGGAAGCGCCCGTCCGCGATGCCCGACCACACCGCCTCGGCCACGGCCTCGGGCTCGATCGCGGACTCCCGCAGCACCACATCCCCGGCCCGCCCGGCGTCGGACAGCATGTTCGTGCGTACCCCCTGCGGGCACAGGCAGTGCACCTTGAGGCCGCGGTGCCCGTAGGTCGCGGCCAGCCATTCCGCGTAGCTGACCGCCCCGTGCTTGGTGACCGAGTACGGCGCGGTGCCGAGCATGGTCAGCAGGCCCGCCGCCGAGGCGGTGATGACCATCCGGCCCTCGCCCCGGGCCAGCCATCCGGGCAGCAACTGCTCGGCCGCGCGCACGTGGGCCATGACGTTGACGTCCCAGGAGCGCTGCCAGTCCACTTCGGCCGCGGCCGGCCCCTCGTCGTCAATGTCACCGGCGGCCGCGATGCCGGCGTTCGAGCAGTAGAGGTCGATCTCACCCAGGTAGTCGCGGGCCGCCGCGACCAAGCCGGCCACCCCGTCCCTGGTGGCGACGTCGGCCGGGGCGGCCAGGCCGCCAATCTCATCCGCCACCGCCTTGGCCGCATCCGGGTCGATGTCGTTGACCACCACCCGGGACCCGCCCGCGGCCAGCCGCCGGGCCAGGGCGCGCCCGATCCCGCTGCCGCCTCCGGTCACCACGGCACCCATGGCCGCTCTGGTCACGATGGCTCCTCCGTCCGCCCCATCCGGGGCTGTGAGTCAATGCCCAGCGTCTGCAGGTACAAGCACATCAGATGGTCCATGATCTGGTCCCGGTCCGCGGGCCGCGCGGCGATCAGCGGCGCGAACCGAACGGCCATGCCGGACGCGGCCGTGGCCACCATGTCGGGCGGGGCCAGCGGGTGGGCCACCCCATCGGCGACGAGGGTCCGGACGAACCGGACCACCCGCTTCAGCAGCCGTTCCCGTATCCCCTGCCACAGCGCCCGCACCTGCGGATCGGTCAGGGCCTGGTGCTCCAGCACGGTGATGAAGGCCAGGTTGGCCGCGTAGACGTCCACGAAGTCGGTGACCGCGGCCGTGGCCACGCCGACCGGGTCGTCACGATCGGCCGCGCGAGCCCGCTGGGCCTCCAGGAACTCGTCCCTGAGCTGCTCGGTCAGAACCCGGAACACGTCGTCCTTGGAGGCGAAGTACACGTAGAAGGTGGCCCGCGAGACCTCGGCCCGGTCGGTGATGTCGGCCACCGTCGTGCGCGCGTAACCGAGCTCGGAGAACGCGCCCTTCGCCGCGGTGATCAGGGCGGCTCGGGTCTGGCTGTCCAGCCGGTCCCGTCCGGTCCGCACCGACCACAGTGTCGCGGGCATGGGGCCCATTCTCCCAGCATTGACATTGACGTCAATGCCAGCGGGGCCTGCGCCGGGCGACCGGTCAGCCAACCCCATAAGAGCGTGCGCATGCTCCCTGGTCGACTCGTCACGATGGGTATCGAACCGTGCGCAAATGGCGATTTAGGTTGAAATGACGTAACACTGTGTGTTGAGATGTCGGAACATAGCCGCACTGGCTGCCGGCGGCGGTGGGGGTAGCAGGCATGCGCCACGATGAGCGCGATCCCGTACCGCGCGGAAATATTCTCCTGGCCAGCGGGTTCTCCGCTGATCCGGAGGCCGCGCGGCCGTCAGTCATTCCTGCCCCGGCGACCGGCGACGCTCAGGTCCCCACGGGCCACGAAAACCCTTCCCCCACCAGCGATTCCGTTCCTGCCGCGGACACCGTCGGCGCGCCGGGCCGGACTGGCGAAGCGAGTGAGGCGGGCCAGCCGGCTGAGACGGGCGAGCCGGGCCAGGCCGGTGGGGCGTCCCCGGAGCGATCCACGTCGCCCGCACCTAATGGTGTGACAATTACTCCATCGCCCTCTCCGGCCACGAACACGCCGGGTGACGAGTCCACCTCCGTCGGCCGTTCCGCACCCGCCGGACCGCCCGGGAATCGCGAGACCGCCGCCGAAACGGACAGTGTGGTGCCCGGCCTAACCGCCCCCGCCACGTCCTCCCCCGGGCCTGCCACCGAGAGCCCGCGCCGGTTGGCCGCCACTCCCACGCGCGAGCCGTCCTGGGCCAAGGTGCTGGGCACCACGATCAGCCTGTGGGTCAGCCGGCGGCTCGGCCGCCCGGCCGGCTCGGGCCGGGCCGGCCGCGCAGCGGCCGGCGGCACCACCACCCCGGCCGGGCGCCGCAGCGGTATTCGCTGGCCGCTGGTGGCGTTTGTGCTGGTCCTGGTCATCCTGGCGCTGGCCGGGCTGCAGCTTTCCGGTGTGCTGAGCCATGACAGCAAGAGCCAGACGACCAGCGGTACCGGGGGTCAGACCGGTAACAGTGCCGCGTTGTCGGCGGCCGAGGCCACGCGCGCGCAGGCCGCGACCTGGATCGCCCAGCAGGTCACGTCAAGTGACCTCATCGCCTGCGACCCGCTGACCTGCTCCACTCTGGAGTCGGACGGGGTGGCAGCGTCGCGGCTGATGAGCATCCAGCCCACCGCCACGGATCCACTGGGCGCGGATGTGGTGGTCGCCACCGCCTCGGTCCGCAGCCAGTTCGGCAGCCAGCTGGTCGGCGAGTACGCCCCCGAGCTGATCGCCAGCTTCGGCACCGGCGCCAGCCGGGTGGACGTGCGCGCCGTAGCCAACTTCGGCGCCGCGGCGTTCCAGTCCGCGGAGCGGAAAGACCTAACGGATCGCAAGACTGCCGGCACGCAGCTACTGCGTAACGGCTTCCACATTGGCGCGCAGGGCGCCAGCCAGATCCAGTCCGGCCAGGTGGATTCCCGCCTGCTGGTTACGCTGGCCGCGCTGCTCTCGCAGCGAACGGTCGACGTGAGCTCGTTCGGTGACACCGGGCCGGGAGCACCGGTCCTGTACCGCCAGGTCACCATCGTCGATGCGCCGGGCCAGACCGGTATTGCCGCGCTCGCCGCTGACCTCAGTCAGGCGCAGGCGCAGAGCAAGCCGTACGGCCCGGCGAACGCCGAAATCGTCCACCTGGCCAACGGCCAGTCCGCTCTGCGCATCGAGTTCGGTGCGCCCGATCAGCCGGGACTACTATCCGGCGGTAATTCCTGATTTAACGAGACGCCCGGTAGCGGGTGGGACCGTGGCTCCCGGGCGTCTTTCCTGCTCCCTCCGGGGGGGCATTTTCATGAAAAATGAGAGGTGAGACCAGTGAGATTTCTTTCGCGTATGTTCAGATTCTCGGCGCTGACCGGCTTGATCGCAGGCCTGGTCGCGCTGGTCACGGCCGTGGCTCCGGCGGTGTCAGCCTCCGCGGCGACCAATTCGACCGCGGCCACCGGGACCGGCTGGGTGCGGTGCGCCCACCTGTCGCCGAACACCCCCGCCGTGGACGTCTACATGTACGCCTTCGGCAGTACGGCCAACCCGGTTATCCTGCACCACGTGTCCTACGGCAACGTCTCGGACTACATGTCGGTCAAGGCCGGCCAGTACACGGTGGCCATGCGCGCCGCCGGCGCGGCACCGTCGAGCGCGCCGGTGCTCTCGACCAGCTTCTCGGTCACGGCAGGCAAGTCCTACACGGTGGCCGGGGTCGGGCCGGCGTCCGGGCTGCGGCTGCAGGTGTTCAACGATGAGCTGAGCGCTCCGGCGGGCAAGTCGCTCGTCCGGGTCATCCAGGCCTCGCTCAAGGAACACCAGGTCACGGTGACCTACGGGTCGGACACGCTGGCCAGCAAGCTCGCTTTCGGCTCGGCCACGGGCTACAAGGCCCTCCCGGCCGGCACTGACACGGTCAAGTTCAGCTCGTCCGGCGGGGAAACGTCCGCGCCCGCGTCGCTGGCGGCGGACACCGTGCACACGATCGTCGTGCTGGACGGGTCCAACGGCCTGGAGGTCGACAACCTGACCGACGCGGCCGGCAGCCAGGTCGCTGCCTCGGGCGGCGCGGCCACCGGCTTCGGTGGCACCGCCCCCCGCCCGGCGAACTCCCTGCCGTGGCTCCTGACGATGGTCGCCGGAGGTCTGCTGGCCCTGGCCGGCTGGGCCAGCCTGCGCCGCACCCGGGGCACCCGCACCGGGGCCGCCCAGTGAAAATGCCGCGCAAGCGGTTGTTGTCCGCTGCGGCGCTCACGGTCGGCTTGCTGGCCGTGGGCGCCGGGGTGACGGGCCTGACGCTGAGCCACGGGCAGGCGCCGGACAAACACCTGCCGGCCAAGCCGTCAACGGTAGCCGCGCCCAGGTTCACTCCGGTGCCCAACCAGACCGCACAGGCGCCGGGCGGGCTTTCCGGCGTCACGCAGGTTGCGCTGCCGGTCTCGCTGACCGTCCCGGCCATCGGCGTGAAGACCTCGCTCATTCACCTCGGGCTGCAGGCGAACGGGAGCCTGCAGGTGCCGTCGACCACCGCCGTGGCCGGCTGGTACACCGAAAGCCCGCGGCCGGGTTCGGTCGGCTCAGCGGTGATCGCCGGGCACGTCGACTCCTACAAGGGACCGGGCGTCTTTTACTGGCTGCGCAATCTGAAACCCGGTAATCGCGTGTACGTGACGCGGGCCGACGGGTCGGTGGCCGTCTTCAACGTGACCAGGGTGGACGAGTATCAGAAGGCCGCTTTCCCGACCTCGATCGTGTACGGGGCCACGCCGGACGCCGAGTTGCGCCTGATCACCTGCGGCGGCACGTTTGACTCGACGACCGGGCACTATCTCAGCAACATCATCGCCTACGCCACCCTGGTGCCCTGAGCGTGACCGAACGTCTCCTCGCCTGGGCGGGCCAGCGCTGTTGGGGCTAACCCCAATGCGTTCTGCACCCTTTCTGGGGTAGACGTTTTATGTGACGAGGGATGATGACGGCCTGAAGTCGCCCACGCCACCGCGGCGGCCGCGCGGCTGGAAGGGCTGGCTTCCGCTGCTGGTCAAGCCGCTGCGCCGCGGCGTGGTGCTGTTCATCATCGTGCTCATCGTCGAGTACCTGGTGGTGCCCGAGCTGACCGGGGCGCGCAAGGACCTCTACCTGCTCAACCGGGTCAACGGCTACTGGATGGCGGCCGGCCTGGTGCTCGAGGCACTATCGCTGCTCTGCTACGGCCTGCTGACCCGCGCCCTGCTGCGGCCGGAGGGGCGCCCGAGCCTGTTCACGCTATTCCGCATCGACATGGCGGCGGCGGCGGTCGCGCACGTCATCCCGGCGGGCACCCTGGGCAGCGCGGGCATCGGTTACAAGCTGTTCACCAACGAGGGGATCTCGGGCGCTGACGCCGGCGTGATGATGGCGGCTAAGGGCATCGGCTCGACCGTGGTGCTGAACGTGCTGCTGTGGCTCTCGCTGGTGGTGTCGATCCCGCTGGCAGGCTTCCACCCCATCTACGTCACGGTGGCGATCGTCGGGGCGCTGGTGCTGCTGGCGGTGGGCCTGCTCATCCTGGGCGTCACTCGCGGCACCGACCGAGCCTCCCGCATCGTGGACGCGATCGGCCGCAGGCTCCCCCGCGGCTGGGGCGACCGGTTCGGGCAGGCGGTCAAGGATGCCAGCGCCAACTTCCAGTCGCTGGCCCGGGACCGCGGGGTACTGCGGGACTCGCTGCTGTGGGCGTCCATGAACTGGATCCTGGATGCCGCCTCGCTGTGGTGCTTCATCGCCGCATTCGGCGGGCTGGTCAACCCGGTTGAGCTGTTCGCCGCCTACGGCGTGGCCAACGTGGCGGGCGCGCTGCCGGTCACCCCGGCCGGGCTGGGCGTGGTCGATTCGGTCACTCCGCTGCTGCTGGTCAGCTTCGGCCTGACCAGGAACGTGGCCACCCTGGGCGTGCTGGTCTGGCGCCTGGTCAACTTCTGGCTGCCGATCCCGGCCGGGGCCCTGGCCTACGCTTCGCTCAAGGTGCCGCGCGGGGCCGGGCTGCGGGCCATGCGCCAGGCGGTATCGGGCATGATGTCACGAGGAGAACCGGATAAAGGATCCTCTGGACACACGGACGGTCAATCTCCGGATAAATACGATCCCACGGGGAACCCGTCCGGGCAGGACCCGGCCCGGGCCAACGGGCCCGGCACTGACGTGGCCGAGACGGCCGAGAGCATGCCTGCCAGCGATGGCAGCGATACCGCCGGCGGGCCGGCAAGGGGAGATTTCCGTGTTGGCTGAGGTGCGATGAGCGTGATCGACCCGGGCGAGGGCAACACCAGGACCGGTGATGCCCGGACCAAGGACGAACCGCCCGCCAGCGCGCGCGAGGCGGAGCAGGACGCGGCCGACCTAGGTGAGTCGGCCAAGGGATCGGCCAATCAGCTCGGCACGCAGACGGACGAGGCCGAGAGCCGGGTGCAGGAGGCGGTCGAAGCCGCCCACGAGATGGCCGATCAGTCCGGCGGCGGCATGGGGCGACCGGGCCGGCAGGTGAACCGGCGATCGCCGTTCTGGATCGGGATGTCCGGCGCGTTCGGTGTCGCGGTGACCTTCGGCCTGGTCGAGCTGTTCCTCCGGTCCAAAACCGTCCTGATCGTGGTCGGGCTGGCGCTGTTCATCGCGGTCGGCCTGGACCCGGTGGTCAGCTGGCTGACCCGCAAGGGGTGGCCACGCTGGGCCGCGGTGGTGGTGGTGCTGCTCGCGGTGGCCGCGGTGATCGGGATCTTCCTGGCTACGGCGATCCCGCCGCTGACGGCCCAGACGACGGCGCTGGTGCAAAAGGTGCCGACGTACGTCAAGCAGCTGCAGAACCACAACTCCGAGCTGGGCAAGCTCAACGACAAGTACCACCTCCAGAGCAAGGTGACCAGCTTGCTGACCAGCAAGGGGTCGTCGCTGGCCGGAGGGGTGCTCGGGGCCGGCGAGCTGGTGCTGAGCACGTTCTCTGAACTGCTGGGCATCATCGTCCTGACCATCTACTTCCTGGCCGGCCTGCCCAGCATCAAGCTGTTCTTCTACCGGCTGATCCCGCACTCGCGCCGTCCGCGGGTCATCCTGATCACCGACCAGATCACGGTCAAGGTCGGCGGGTACGTGCTGGGCAACGTGCTGACGTCGGCCATCGCCGGCCTGGGCACGTTCATCTGGATGATCATCCTCGGCATCCCCTACCCCGCGCTGCTGGGCCTGCTGGTGGCCATCCTGGACCTGATCCCGGTCATCGGGTCCACCGTCGGCGGGTTCATCGTCACGCTGATCGCGCTGACCGTGTCGCTGCCCGTGGCCATCGCCACGCTCATCTTCTACGTCGTGTACCGGCTGGCCGAGGACTATCTGATCGTGCCCCGCATCATGGGCCGCACGGTCCAGGTTCCAGCCGTGGTCAGCCTGGTGGCGGTGCTACTGGGCGGCGTGCTGCTGGGTATCGTCGGCGCGCTGATCGCAATCCCGGTCGCGGCCGGCATCCGGGTCATCCTGAACGAGGTCACGTTCCCGCGGATGGACAAAGGCTGAGGGGTCAGGCCGCGCCGAGCCGCTCGATAACCGGCGCCAGGGCCGCCATGTACGGCGCGTGCACGGTCAGGTAGCTGAAGCCGAAGCGCTCCCGCCGCTCTTCCAGCTGGGCGGCGATCTCCGCCACCGTCCCGAACAGCAGGAATGGCGTCTCCAGGACCTCGTCCACGGTCAGTTTGAGGTCGTCCTCGGCCAGGACCTGCTCGGCGGCCGCGCGCCGGTCCGTAGTCACCACCACCATCTGGATCAGGGCGTGGAGCTCCAGGTCATCGGCCCGGTCACCGGCCTGGGCCCGGATGTAGGCCACCCGTTCGTCGGCCTGGGCCGCGCTCTGCAGGAAGAAGGTCCCGGGTGGCTGGCCCGGCGCCTGCATCAGGCCGCCGACGGCCACGGTGTTGGCGCGCTGCGCGGCCAGCGCCAGGATGCGGTCGCCCGTGCCACCGATGATGAGCGGCGGTCCGGTGCCGTTGAATCCGCTCCGCTGGATCGGATTCAGCGGCGCCCGGCCGCTTGAGGCCTCCAGTTGACGCCGTTCGGGATAGCCGCCCCGGCGGAAGATCCGCTCCAGCTCGTCCACGGTGGCCGCCACCACGCCGACTCGCTCCCGCAGCGTCGGCCAGGCGATGCCTGCGGCGTCGAACTCCCACTTCATGTGGCCTGCCCCCAGGCCCAGCTCGAACCGGCCGTCGGTCAGGACGTCGGCCGTGGCCACCTCCCGGGCCAGCAGGTGAGCGTTCCAGAACGGCACGTTCAGCACCATCGTGCCGACCCGCAGCCGCTCGGTGACCTGGGCCGCCAGTACCAGTGGAGAAAACGGCGCCGGGGACCCGAGGTGGTCGGCGGTGAACAGGGTGGAGTAACCGAACCGCTCCGCGTCCTGGCAGTACTGGACGAAGTCCGCCCGGGAGCCGACGCCGAACACGTTGCAGCTGAAGCGGAAGTCGCGCATGGCCCCAGCCTTCACCTGTTATGGGGCGGCGGCCACGTAATTAGCTGAGGGCAGAGCGTCAGGCCGACTCCCTGACGACCAGAGCCGGTTCGAAGATGACCGAACTGGGTGGCAGGCCCGGGTCGTCCACCCGGGCCAGCAGCAGCCGGGCCACCTCGGCCGCCATTTCCTCCACCGGCTGGCGGACCGTGGTGAGCGGCGGGCGGCAGGCCAGCGCGGCCGGGCTGTCGTCGAAGCCGATGACCGCAACCTCCCCGGGGACCTGGCGGCCGTGGTCGGCCAGCGTGAGCAGGGCGCCCTGGGCCATCAGGTCGTTGGCCGCGAAAACGCCGTCCAGGTCGGGCACCTGGGTCAGTAGCCGGTTCATCGCCTCGCCACCGCCCGCCACGGTGAACCCGCCCGTCACGCTGGGCACGTCCGGCTGCCCGTGCCCGGCCATGGCCACCCGGAAGCCATCCAGCCGGTCCTGGCTCGCGGGCAGGTGCTCAGGCCCGGCGATGGTCACCACCCGCCGGCAGCCGCGCGCGCTGAGGTGACCAGCGGCCAGCCGTGCACCCTGCCGGTGCCCGACGTCTACGTAGCTGACCGGCGCGGGACGCGCGGACCGGGTGAACAGCACGGCCGGTGCACGGGAACTGGCCAGCAACTCGGGCAACGGGTCGTCGGGCCACACCGATACCAGGGCCACGCCGTCCACGTCGCCCTGGCGCAGCCGGGCCAGCAGCTCGTCGCGGGCCGCCGCCGAGTCCACGTGGATGAGCAGCGGGTGGACCCGGCGCGGTCCCAGCTCGCCGAGGAGGCCGGAGACGATCCGCCCGAAGAACGGGTCCGCGTACACGCTGCTGACCAGCGGGCCGCCCGCCGGAACGCGGCATGGCTCGGACACCACCAGGCCGACGGCCCCGGTCCGGCCGGTGACCAGGGACCGGGCCGCCCGGTTGGGCACATAGCCGGTGTCGGCGATGGCCCGCTCCACGAGCTCGCGAACGTCCGGGTCGACCGACTCGACCCGGTTGACCACGCGCGACACTGTGGCCCGCGAGACCCCAGCCACCTTGGCCACATGTTCCAGGGTCGGCCGCCGGGCCGCATGCGGTCCAGTGCCCATGAGAGCGCTCTCCCCGTTCCGTCGCGCATACGCGCTGAGCGGTCCCGAGCTTAACCGATCGGCCCCGGCCCGGCCGGGCGCAGCGGCCTCGCGCCGGCCGCCGGAGAGGCCCGCTGCGACCAGCCGGGCACGGTCCGCGACGGCCCTGGTGAGCTGCCCGTTTGAGGGAGATTTACCCGAAGGGAATGCATCTCAGTCGAACTTGTGTTCCCCTAGCACTTGGGTCCGACATTCCGATTGAGGTTTCATCGCACATGTGTTCTAATTACCTGCATGAGTGAGGGCATACGGGTGGCGATTCCGTCGTCAACGGCGCCGTCGGTGACCTCCTGCCCAGCCAACCCGATGAGGAGGCCGTTGTGAAGATGGTGCGTGACCTTGAGCGCAAACTCGCCGCGGCCGCCCTGGCCCGCGATCCGGAGCTGAGCCGGCTGTACGACACCCATCAGCTGACCCTGGACGACCTGGACGAGCTGCGGGATCCGGCCCGGGCCACCGCGCTGCGAACCGTCCCCGAGCATCCCGGGCCGGCCGCGGGTCCGGTCCGGATCCCGGCGGTGGACGGGCCCGGGCGGGGCCGCCGCGCCCCGGCGGGCCCGGACCGGACCGAGCTGCTGGTCAACCAGGGCCGTGGCAGCGCCTACCGGCCGAGCCGCTGGCGGCAGCGCAAGTTCCTCATCGGGGCGGGCGCGGCCCTCATCGTGGTGATCATCGTGGTGGTCACGATCGTGCTCAGCAGCGGGGCCACCTGGCCCGCCAGCGTGGCCACGGTCAAGTCGGAGATCACCACGGCCTGCGGGAACCCCGACGTGATGTCCGAGCCCGGCCAGGTCAACTTTGCCTGCGCCAAGCAGACGCAGCAGATCCTGTGGATCTTCTCCCTGCTCTCCAGCGAGAACAACCCGCAGTTCAACGACGCCAAGACCGGCCGGCAGGGGCTCGAGCCGATCACGCCGGCCCAGGGCGCTGAGGTCGCGTGGTCGCTGAACCTGCACCACCCGTACAACCCGCTGAACCCGATCGACAGCCTGCAGGTGGCCGCGCGGGCCATCGACAACATCATCGGGGGCGCGTCGGCGATCGGCGCCAACGGCGCCCCGAGCATCCAGCCCGGTCTGGAAAGCTACCCGGCCAACTGCCTGCGCTACACCGGGTCGGCCGAGCTGACCTCGCGGGCCGGCTTCCCCAGCGTCTGCGCCAAGCCGGTCAAGACCAGCCAGCAGCAAGGCGCGCTGGTGGCCGACGTCTACAAGAAGTGGGCCGTCGGCGCCACCGCCCAGCAGGCGGACGCGGCCGAGGTGCTGTACGAGAACTCCGGCGACCCGGGTGCCGCGCAGGTCCAGGCCATCGTCAAGAACCTGTCCAAGACCAGACTCTGACCGGCCCACCAAGAGCGGCCGTCGCGACCGCGGCGGCCGCCCGGCTGACCCGACTCCGGAAGTAGGTGAATCTGTGCAACCCCCTCGCAAGCCGTGGTGGCAGCAGGCGACCGCGCTGGTCAGCCTGGGCACCAGCGGGGCGATCACCGGCTTCGCCTTCGCTCACGGGACGCCGGCGCACCTGGCCTCACCGGCCAGTGTCCCGGTGACGCTGACCGCGCTGGACCAGGCGGCCCAGCCCGCTAGCGGCCAGGCGGCGTCGGACGAGTCGGTCGTCCGCTCGGCCATCGTCAAGGTGGCCAGCTACTACGCCAAGCTGGCCGAGACCAAGGCGCCGGCCGAGATGGAGGCGCTGATCTGGCAGCAGGACAGCACGGACGGCGCCGACCACGGCCAGTCCTGCGCCGCGTTCGCCAGCATGACGCTGCAGCTGGGCGCCCAGCTGGCCGGGAAGGAGAGCTGGGTCACCGGTGGCACGACCTACCCGTGGCCCCTGCACGACTGGGTCGACGCCCGCGTCGATCCTAATTCGGACTCGCTGAGCATCACATCGATCGTGCAGGACGCCGAGGCCCACCAGCGCTGGCACCCGCTGGGCAGCAGCTACCAGCCGCTGCCGGGCGACTGGGTCCTGTTCGACAACCACGTCGAGGTGGTCACCGGCTACTCGGGTGGCGTGCTGTCGACCATCGGTGGCGACTCGCTGCCCAACTTCTCGGTCAACGCGCACGAGTACTCGCGCTCGCTGAGCTCTGAGGGGGTACAAGGCTTCGTGAGCAACGGGGACCTGCCCGCGGCGGCCACGGCCGCAGCGAGGACGGGGTCAGCCGGGGCGAGCTCGGCTAGCACGAGCTCGGCCAGCAAGGGAAAGGCGGCGGCCGGGGCGGCAGCCGCCAAGAAGCAGGCCACCCCGGCCACGCCGCAGGACGACCAGCAGGCCGAGGAGGCGCTAGCTGCCATTCCGGGCACCCTGGCCGCTCAGCAGGGTTCCCGTTCAGCGGGCTCGGCCGAGTCCGGCTCGGCGTCGGCATTGGCTTCGTCGGTGGCCGCCTCCATCCCGGGCATCCCGGCCGGTTCGGCGGCGTCGAGTGGCCCGTCGTCGAGCCCACCAGCGGCGGCTCCGGCAACGTCGAGCCCCGCGTCACCGAGCCCGCCAGCGGCGGCCGCGGCTTCGTCGAGTGCGGCCTCAGCCAGCCCGGCAGCGTCGAAGGCGGTGTCATCAAGCCCGGTGTCATCAAGCCCGGCGTCGTCGAACTCCGGGACATCGAGCTCGGCGACCCCGGCGTCCACCGGCACTGCCCAGGCCCAGACGCCCGCCCAGCCCCAGACCGAGCCTTCCGCCTCCATCCCCGGTCTGCCCACGCCGAAGGCATCGGGGGCGAGCTCGCCGAAGGCCAAGAGCCCGTCCGCGGCCGGCTCGCCGTCTTACGGCCGGCACGAGACCTCGGCTAGTTCGGCCACGGCGGCTCCGGGCTCGGCCGCCCAGCGGGCGTTCATCAACCGGATCGCCCCCGGCGCGATCGCGGCCCAGCAGACCTACGGTGTGCCCGCGGCGGTGACCATAGCCCAGGCCATCGATGAGTCCGGGTGGGGCCAGAGCGCGCTGGCCAGCGAGGACCACAACCTGTTCGGCATCAAGGGCAGCGGCCCGGCGGGCAGCGTCGCGCTGCCGACCCAGGAGGTGTACGACGGGCAGACGGTCAACATAACGGCCGAGTTCCGGGCCTACCACGACGTGGCCGAGAGCATCGATGACCACGGCAAGCTGCTGGCGGAGAGCGGCTCGTACTCGGCCGCGATGGCCAGCAAGCAGAGCCCCAATTCGTTCGCCAACGCGCTGACCGGTGTGTACGCCACCGACCCGGCCTACGGGACCAGCCTGATCAACCTGATGCGCCAGTACAACCTGTACCGGTACGACGCCTCGGCCACGTCCAGCCCCTCGGGCCCGGCGGCATCGGGTGCGGCCGGGTCGAGCTCGGCTCCGGCCCCGGCAGCCAGCCCCAAGTCCCAGCCGCACGGCGCCACCCAGTCCCACCCGGCCAGCAGGACGAAAACCACGACCCGGCCCACAGTCAAGGCGACGTCGCCCAGCCTGGCCGCACCTTCGGGCTCGTCCTCCCCCTCGGCCCGGACCAGTACGCCTCCGGCCACGCCAGCCCCGGCCGCCGCCACCACAGCCCCGACGCCGGCCGCATCGGCCTCCGGCCCATCCGGCGGGTCATCCGGGGTATCGACGGCACCGGCCGCAGGTTCGCCGGCGGCCCCGGTCGCCTCGGCGGGCACGTCAGGCACGGCGCGGCACCGGCGACGGGACCGGCACCGCAGGTTCCGCCAGCACCGGCAACGCTGCTGGCGACTCGGACAACAATGGCACCTCGGCCACCCTGGGCGGCGAAGGCACCTCGGGCGACACTGGCACCTCGGGCGACGCTCCCACCTTGGGCGGCGGGAGTGCCTCGGCCACTTCGGGCGGCTCAGGCACCTCGGGCGCGGCCAGCTCGGGCGGAGCGGCTACCTCGCCCGGCGAGGCGCAGATCCCGGGTGTCCCCGCCGTGGCGAGCTCCGGTTCCAGCACCGCGGGCGGTCCGGGCGCGGCCCAGGGGTCCCCGGCCGAGGCGAGCACGTCGGCCGAGGTCAGCTCGTCCGCCCCGGTCACGGACGCGGAGCTGACCGCGGTCTACCAGCCGGCCCACAAGGCCCCCGCGGCCAAAAAGGTGGTCAAGCGGAAGGCTCCCGGCCCGAAGGCCCGGCGGGCCGCGCCGCGGTACCAGCCGGAGCTGCCGACACCGGTCAAGAACGCCCTGCTGTCCTCGGCCCGCAAGCCGCTGAGCCGGGCCGAGTACGTCTACCGGGACGTGGCGGCCAGCGCGGGCCTGTCGTGGAAGGTCCTGGCCGCCTGCGACTGGATGCAGTGTGACGCTCATCCCCGGTACTCGCCGGTGCGGGGCGAAAAGCTCGGCACGGTGAACCCGGACGGCACGGTGTTCTTCACCAAGTCCGAGGCGCTGACCCAGAGCGCCCACGACCTGATCACCCTGGCCGGAGCGGTGTACGACATCGACCTGACCGCGCCCTTGCCGCTGTCCGTGCTCGAGCTGGCCAACGTGTTCGCGGCCTACCGCTGGGGTGGGCTGCTGCGCCAGCACAGCACCTCGGCCATGGAGTTCCCCTACTCCGTGCAGGGCCTCACGGACCAGTTCATGCACATGCGGTGGCCGAAGATCGCTGACCCGAACGCGCCAGACAAGCCCGGTAGCAAGTACCGGCGTGCCTTCGGGGCCGTGCCGGTGGTGCTGAGCCTGGATTACCCGGCCATCGTCCTGTGACCGCTGCGAGCAGAAACCCAGGTGACCCGATGGCCCGAATCATCCTGCTGCTGCTGAGCGCGCTGCACCAGCGGCGGCTGGCCCGGTACGAGGCGGCCCTGGCCGGGGCCCAGGGCGGCGGCTGGGGTGGCCCGGCCACCCGGCGCCGGCCGGCGGATAGCACGTACCGCCTGCACGGGCCCGCGGCCGCAGCGGCTCCGCAGGCCGAGCCGAGGGAGGCGGCCGGCTCGCCGGGCTGGGACGCCGGCCGCGGCCCGGACGGCTGGACCCAGGTACGGCCGTCGCCCCAGTTCCCGCCGCCCGGACGGCCGCGCCGGAGCTGGATCCCCCGCTGGGTCAAGTGGAGCGTGTTCCTCGTGCTGGTGGGGCTGGTGTTCCGGCGTGCGGTGGCCTCGGTGGTCATGATGGCGCTGTCGGCGGGCCTGCACCTGCTCGGCTTGAACGTGCAGCTGCCGCACATCCGTTTCGGCTGGCCGTGGCAGGCGGTCAGCGCGGCCCCCACCACCTCGAACGTCGAGCTGGGCCCGTGGGTGCTGCAGAAGATCGAGGGCATCTCCAAGCCTGCCCTCGGCACCGAGAACTTCAACTTCGTGTTCACCCACAAGGTGTCCAAGAACATCGGCCCGTGGCCCTGCTGGTACTCGAGCACGTTTTACGCGGTCGGCCACGCGTCGGCGACGGTCAACCTGAACCCCGGGCCGTCGTGGTGGACGGCCGCCGCCGGGCATTACCAGCTCCAGGTACTCAGCCGCCCGGCCGGAGGTCAGCCGGGCCGGGTCAGCATCGCGATGGTGCTCCCACCACCTCAGCTGCCGCGGAACGTGCACGACGTCTCCATCGACAACACGCTGTCCAAGCCGCTGAGCACGTCGCACAGCTGGACCTATCCGGGTCTGGGCTGCGGGGCCCTGATCAAGCCCCAGTTCGCCCCGTCGGTCGTGTACGACCAGGCCCAGCAGGAAGCGTTCTACCGCGTCGGCCACGTGTCGTCGGTGACCCGGCCGCTGATCAGCACGGCCGAATCACAGGCGTCGCAGATCATCAGGAACAACTTCATCCAGCCCACGGTCAATGCGCTGGGCTACACGCTGGGCAGCTTCACCCTGCGCTGGGCCGCGGGCTAGCCTCCCGCCCCGCCCGGCGGGCGTTCCCTGCGTGACCACGGATCGGGTCCGGCCAGGCGCTCGCTGTGGCCGGACCCGATCCTTTCGAAAAAGAGCGCCCCGGACTTGATCATTTACTGTCCGCGGGCGCGAATTTTGCGTTATGCCTGGTTAAGGAAGTTCCCCGGAAGGGGTGGGGCGATGAAGCTCCGCATGCTCGCCGCGGTCCCGGCCCTCATGCTGGCTGTCACCGCCGGGCTCGCCGCCTGTGGCAGCGGCGGTCCCGCGGCTTCCTCTCTGGCGGCCAAAATCGGATGCGGCAACGTGACCCAGGCCCCGCAGGACTCGAACGCGCAGCAGGACATCGACTGTGAGCTGCCCGGCGGCGCGGCCGTCGAGATCGCGACCTTCGGCGGCACGGCCGACCGGAACACCTGGATCGCCAGCCAGCCCCCGTCGAGTTGCTGCGCGGCCGGCAGCGGCTGGGCCGCGACCGTCACCCCCGGCGGCAGCGAGCCGGCCGGCCCGATGCTCCAGGGCATCGCGAGCAAGCTCGGTGGCCAGCAGGTGAAGTCGTCCTAGCCGGTCCGCGGCGTTAGTTCGGTCTGGGTCACCGGGATGGCGCCCGGTCTGGCCACCCTGGGCCTACGGGCATCGCACCACGTCCACGTAGCCGGCCACGTACGTCACCCCGTCCGTCACCGTGATGCGCCGCCAGGCGCGGAGACACAAACAGCGGCTCTGCCCAAGGGGGCAGAGCCGCTGCTGAGTCGCGCGGAGGCTCGGGGATTTGAACCCCGGATGGGCGGTAAACCCAAACCGCATTAGCAGTGCGGCGCCATAGACCGGACTAGGCGAAGCCTCCAACGGCGGTGCGCGACAGCTTACCGCGATCCACCGGTTCGCGAACCAGCGTATCGCCCGTGCCCACCTCCTCCAACCGGGATGGCGCAGTGCGGCTTTTCTGGCCGGCCGTTCACCGCCGGACTGCTGCCGCCGGGCCGCTGCCGCCGATCAGGCCAGCTTGATGATCTTGTACTCGCCCTGGGCGTAGGCCTCGCGCATCAGGCGCTTGGAGAACTTGCCCACGCTGGTCTTGGGCACCTCGTCGATGTAGGCCCAGCGCTCGGGGAGCTGCCAGCGGGGCACGCTGGCGGCCAGGTGGTCCCGCAGGTGCTCGGCCGGGAGGTCCGCGCCCTCGCGGAGGACGACACAGGCGAAGGGGCGTTCGCCCCAGCGGTCGTCGGGCACGCCGATGACGGCGGCTTCCAGCACGTCGGGGTGAGCCATCAGGGCGTTTTCCAGCTCGACCGACGAGATCCACTCGCCGCCGGACTTGATGACGTCCTTGCTCCGGTCGCTGATCCGCAGGAATCCCTCGGGGTCGATGGTGCCCACGTCGCCGGTACGGAGCCAGCCGTCGTGGAACTTCTGCGGGTCGTCGTCCAGGTAGTAGGCCCCGGTGACCCAGGGGCCGCGGACCTCGATCTCGCCCACCGCCTCGCCGTCCCGGGGCAGCACCGCGCCGCTGTCCCCGGTCAGCCGGGCCTCGACGGTGCAAAAGAACCGGCCCGCGCTGTCCCGGTAGGGCCAGGCCGCGGCGCCGGTGACGCCGGCGGGCGGATTGGCCACACTGCCCAGCGGCGAGGTCTCGGTCATGCCCCAGGCCTGGACCAGTTTGACCCCGAGGTCGTCGTAGGCGCT
The DNA here is from genome assembly GCA_963833835.1 of uncultured Actinomycetes bacterium. Classification (GTDB taxonomy): domain Bacteria; phylum Actinomycetota; class Actinomycetes; order Streptosporangiales; family Streptosporangiaceae; genus Bog-532. Next base: position 159,867 of record CAWHZI010000010.1, on the reverse strand, counting down.
CATCAGCGCGTGCGGCACGGCCGAGCCGCCCGCCACCAGCAGCCGCAGCGATGACAGGTCTCCACCGTCAGCGCGGACGTGCTGGAGCACTCCCTGCCAGATGGTGGGGACGCCGGCCGCGATCGTGGGCCGCTCGGCTTCGATCAGGTCGACCATGGCCGCGGGCTGCATGTGCCGGTCCGGCATGATCATGGTGGCCCCGGACAGCAACGCCGCGAACGGGAAGCCCCACGAGTTGACGTGGAACATCGGCACGATGGCCAGCACCCGGTCCTGCTCCGACAGGGCGAACGAATTGCCGAGGGACGGCGCCAGCGCGTGCAGGTAGAGCGACCGGTGGCTGTAGACCACGCCCTTGGGGTTGCCGGTGGTGCCGCTGGTGTAACACATGGAGGCGGCGGACAGCTCGTCCAGCGCGGGCCAGTCGTAGGAGTCGGGTCCGGCGGCCAGCAGGTCCTCGTACGAGTGCACCTCGCGTCCCGGGCCGGCCAGCTCCGCCGCCTCCGGCGGCAACTCACCGCTGACCCCGGTGACGAGCACGTGCCGGATGGTCTCGGTGTGCGGCAGCACCTGGGCCAGCACCGGGATCAGGGAGGCGTCCACCATGACCACGGCGTCTTCCGCGTGGTTGGCGATGTAGCCGACCTGCGCGGGCGCCAGCCGGATGTTGAGCGTGTGCAAGACCGCGCCCATGGACGGAATGGCCAGGTACGCCTCGAGGTGCTCGGCGTTGTTCCACATGAAGGTGGCGACCCGCTGGTCACCGTCGATGCCGAGCCGGTTCAGCGCGTTGGCCAGCCGGGCGCACCGCCGGGCGGTCTCCGCGTAGGTCCGGCGCCGGACACCGTCCCCGGTGTTGGTCAGGACCTCTTTGGCGGCGAATGTCATGGTGCCGTACCGCATGATCGACGTGACCGTCAGCGGGACATCCATCATCGTGCTGCGCACGGCCCACCTCCTCGTGGCTATTTCGCTGATATTCCCACAGCACGCACGAGGGCACCACGCCAGGATGCGGCGCCCGTCACATCGGGCCGGGCCCCCGCATCGAGCGCGCGGCCGGTTCCCGGGGCCGATAGCCGTACGTTACCGAAAGTAGCCGCCCATGCACCTGCACACGTCGCACTCGCGTGATTACTCAGAGAACAGACGGGTAGCCCGCCGAGGTTCGGACACAGTTTCGAAAAAAGCAACCGGTACCTCTGCGTGAACGTTCCAGAAAGGTTGCCGATTCGCTTGACGCAGGCCACTGACAGTAAGCATCGTCAAGAGACGGCAATGCAATCCCATGGGGGGCAAGTGCGTAGTCTGCGCGGAAATAGCCCGTCCGCTGATAGTGCCACGGACGCCATTGGTTCCGCACGTTTTGCCCGGCGGCGGCTGCTCAAGGCGGCCGTCTTCGGCTCGGCCAGTGCGCGTGATGATGATCTTACGCCTGATACCGCATACGCCGTGAACAGCAGCGGAACACATGCAGTTATCGGTACTGTGCTCGATGTTAGCCCACACATCTTGGTTCTTCAGACTGCGGCCGGCGAAGAGCGGCTCACCCTGGCCGCCTCCACGGCCGCCTGGCGCGGGGGGCCGGTCGCCCCGGCCGCGCTCAGGCAAGGCGATAGGGCAATTGTTAAACGCAATTATGTCCGGAACATGATCGCTGACCGTATATGGGCGGAGATCGGCCGCGTGACCGGAACGATCGTGGAGCGTGACGCCGGCACCCTGCTGGTGGACGAGGGAACCGAACAGGGACGCAAGATCCTGGTCATCCCGGATCAGGCCAGCGGCCGGATCCAGGTCCGATTCCCGCGCCTGCAGCCCGGTTATCTGGTGGACGTCATCGGCCTGCGGCACCCGGGGTTCCTGGAGGGCCTGATCCCGGCCACCTCGCAACCGCCGTACCGGGCCGACCACCCGCCCAGCCCGCCGCTGATCAGCGGCCACATTCCGGACACGATCAGCGGCACCGCGACCTGGCACGAACCCGGCGAGGAGCCCGAGGACCTGATCGGCCTGGCCTACCCCGCGCTCGACCCGGAGACCGGGTGCGAAGGACACACCCTGCCACCGGCCCCGGACGACCTCGGCCTGGCGGCCGACGCGGGGCGCGGCCACACCGGACGGCACACGCGGGCGTCACTGGCCCGCACCGGGGCAGGCCAGCCTGACCCCCGGTACCCGCCGGCCGCCGGCGACCACGGGTCGTGCTCCGAGGCGTACCACGCCGACCAGTTCGCGGTCGACCCGCACCTGGTGGGCCCGGGCTGCGTCCGGCTGCCGTACCTGTCCCTCGGCAGCATGCTGCGGATCCGCAACGACTGCGCCCAGCGGGCCCGGGACCTGCCCGTGACCAGCTGCGGGGCGTCGGCCCGGCTGTTCTGCGACCGGTGCGTCACCTGCGGCACGTCACCGCGAGGCCGGGTGGCCGACCTGACCATGTCCGCGTTCGTCGACCTCGGCGGCGACCTCGATCGCGGATGCTTCAACGCGACGATCACGATTGGCGGCTGACGATGCCCAGTGCGGTACCCGGCCTGGTATTCGGTGCGATCCGGGAGGTACAGATCCCGCTGCTCGCCGTGATGCTGCTGGGCGGGTGCGGGGCCAAGGGCATACGGGTGCTGAAGAGCCGGGACCTGGCCGTGGGCCTGGGGCCGACGGCCCTGTTTCCGCTCCGGCTGCGCCAGCCGATCGCGATGGCTATGTGCGCCACCGAGTTCGGGCTGGGCATCGCGCTGATCGTGACGGCCGGGAGGCTGGGGCGGGGGCTGCCCGCGACGGTCGTGCGCACCGGCGTGAGCCTGCTGTTCCTGATCGCCGTGGGCGCACTGATCGAACTGCGGGAACGCCGCCCCGACGCGGGCTGCGGCTGTTTCGGCGACCTGAGCGTGACCCCGGTCGGGCCCCGCACGATCACCCGCTCCGCGGTACTGGCCGTGGCGGCCGTCGTGACCGTGGGCGGGCCGCCGCTGCAGATGCCGGCCTCGGGCCAGGCGGCCACGCTGTGGGTCGTGACCCTGGTCGCCGAGGTGCTGCTGCTGGCGGCGCTGTCACCGGAACTGGGCGAAGCCTTGGCCCGGCTCGGCTACTCCGAGCCGTGTGAGGTGCGGCGGATCAGCGTGGACCGGACCCTGGCCGCGCTGACCGGCAGCCCCCCTGGCGCCGGTACGCCGGCCTGGTTACCGACGCGGCGCCGTCCGACATCTGGCGCGAGGGCTGCTGGCGCTACCTGCTCTACCCCGGCGAAACCGGCGAACGCTCCGTCGATCTCGTCTTCGCGGTCAGCCTGCGGTCACGCCGGCCCCAGATCCGGGTGGCCGTGCTGGACGCGATGACCGACGAGATCCTCACCGGCGCGCCGCAGTCCAGCCCCGTCCCGGAGCGGCCCGCCAGCCTGCCGGTGCCCGGGCCTGGGCGGCTACGCCCGCTGCCCGACCTGGACGTCAGCCGCCCGATGGCCGGGCTGGGCGCCCGGGCCAGCCTGGACGAGCGGGCTCTCGGCCCGACGGCCGGCCTGGAGTCCCAGCACCGCCACGGGGCCCGGGCCCGGCTGGACGCCCAGCCCCGGGGCGGTGTCCAGGCGCGCCATCGAAGCTCTGCCCCGTTCTAATGCTTTATTAAAGAAAATCTAGAAACACCTAGAGGAGCCAAGAAGAGGCAGGCTCAGACCGGCTGGGAGCGCAGGAACTTCCCGAAGTGCGGCACGGTGAACGCGATCACGCCGCGCTCAGAGCTGTAGATCAGGCCCTTCTTGATCAGGCCGTCGCGGGCGGGCGACAGGCTGGAAGGCTTGCGGCCCAGCTCATCGGCCACCGCCGAGGTGGGCACCGGGTCATCGCCCAGCGAGGCCATGGCCCGCATGTACTCCCGCTCGGCCGGGGTGGCGCGTTCGTACCGGCTGCCGAAGAAGCCCACCGCGAGTTCACCCTCGGCCTCCGGCGCGGCCACCCGGACGTCGTTGGCCGTGACCGGGCTGCCGGTGGCCACGTCCCAGGTCACCTTGCCGTAAGCCTGCACGAAGTAGGGATAGCCGTCCGCCGCCGCGTACAGCGCGTCCAGCGCGCCCGGCTCGAACGTGACCTCCTCCCGCTCGGCCGGCGCGAGCAGGGCCAGGTCGGCCGCGGTCCGCTCCAGCCGGTCGATGCGGACGTAGCGGAACAGCCGCTCCGAGTAGCTCTTGCTGGCCGACAGCACCGACGGCAGGTGCGGCAGCCCGGCGCCGACCACGATGAGCGGGCCGCCGTTCTGCGACAGCTCGTGGCACGCCGCACACAGGGCCGAGATGTCGGGTGCGGGCACGTCCTGCATCTCGTCGATGAACAGCGCGATGCCCACGCTCAGGTCGGCCGCCACCGTCGCGGCGTCGGAGAACAGCTCGGTCAGGTCGATCTCGAGGTCACCGGAGTCGGCCCGGCCCCGCGCCGCCGGGACGTCGATGCCGAACTGGGTGGTGACCGAGCTGCCCTTCGGGGCCTGCGCATCGCGCAGCGCGAACGCCTTGAGCACGGACAGGAAGTACTCGATCCGGTCCGGTGCGCGATGCCGCGGAGCCAGCTCCCGCACCGCCATGTGCAGGGCCGCGGCCACCGGGCGCCGGATCGACTGCTCGGGCCGGGCCTCGATCTTCCCGGTCCCCCACAGCCGCTGCATGGCCATCGAGCGGAACGTGTTCAGCAGCACGGTCTTGCCCACGCCGCGCAGGCCGGTGAGCACCATGCTGCGTTCGGGGCGGCCGCGGGCGACGCGCTCCAGCACCACCTCGAACTGGCTGATTTCGCGATCGCGCCCGGCGAGCTCGGGGGGCCGCTGGCCCGCCCCGGGGGCGTAGGGATTCCGTACCGGGTCCACGCATCGGACTCTATGACGCGGTCTAGCGCAATCCTTAGATTTTCGTAGACAGCGCTACCGGCGTGTCGCGCATACTGGCCCGAATCGGGCGGGCGGCCGGCCGGCCCCGCGTCAGGACGGCGGCGGGTGCCCGCCCTGGTTGATGCGAGCCAGGAAGGCGTTGTAGGCGGCCAGCTGGTCCTCGTCCTCGTCGATGTCGGATGGGGGCCGGGCGGCCCTGGCTCCGGGCGCAGTGGCCGTGACCGTCTGGTGCGACGCCGTGAGCTGCTCCAGATTGGCCCGGCGCGCGGTCTCCAGCCAGCCCCGGCTGTCCACGCTCTGGCTCTGCCGGGTCCAGGCCAGGAAGGTGAACATGATCAGCACGAACATGATGGCCGAGCCGCCGACCCACATCACCGCGCCGCCGATGTGCACGTCGTCCAGCGGGCTCGGGCCCCAGGTCCGGCTGCGCATGCCCGAGGTGACCGGGAACGGGTCACTGGAGTAGGAACCGAGCGCGACCCCGGTGAAGGCGTCCACCGGCATGGCGATGAACAGGAAGATCATCCGGACCGGGTAGGACAGCCGCCAGCGGATCGGCTCGCTGCCGATCAGCGGCAGCAGGTACAGATAGCCGACCACCAGGTACAGGGCGTGCTCGGCGTTGTGCACGTTCTCGTGGGTCAGCACCAGGTTCATGAACCCGGTCAGGTGGGTGACGACGATCGTGGCGGCGTAGGCCGCGATCCCGAACCCCGGGAAGGTCAGCGCCGCGGCAACCCGGGACCGGACGATCCGTATGGTCCACGTGTGCAGCGGATTCCGGCTGGCGTGCAGTAGCAGGGTGACCGGCCGCCCGACGACCAGCAGCGCGGGCGCGACCATGATCAGCAGCAGGTGCTGGATCATGTGGTCCCAGAACAGCACGTCGTCGTAGGTCCCGATGCCGCTCTCGGTGGCCAGCACGATGATCAGCAGGCCGCCCAGGAACACCCCGGTGCGCCACTTGGGCCACGGCCGGGCCGGATGACGACGGGCCACCCGGACGACGCCCCACAGGTAGGCCGCGGCCACCAGGACCACCGCCACCGTGACGACCGGGGCCCACTGCCACCGGCCGAGCGCCTCGGAGACCCCGAACGGCGGGAGCACGTCGCTTCCCATACCGGCGAGACTACTCGGCCACCTGGACCTGGGCGTCCGGGCCCGGCCCGGGCCATTCGGGGCCGGACCCGGCGCCGGTCAGTGGCTGGTGACGAAGCTGGCCGTGGCCAGGACCGTCCCGTTCAGCGTCGTGAGCCGGGCCCCGGTGACCTGGCTCGCCGCGATCGGGTCCGGGCTGCCCCAGGCTCCGTAACCGCCCTCCAGCCGGAACGATCCGATGGTGATGGTGCCGCCACCGCGCGTCTCCAGCTGGCAGATGACACTGTCGTTGCTGCTGCCGTGGGTGTCGACGGCCATGTACAGCCAGCGCGGGCTGCCGTCGTAGAGGTAGACCTTCCCCTCGGCCTGGTGTGCGGCGGTGAGCAGCGCAGCCTCCCGCAGCGGCGCCTCGGCGGTGGTGCCACGAGCACCACCCGAGGGGGCCATTGCCCCGCGCAGCCCCCAGCCGCCGAGACCGCAGGCCACCACGGCCAGCGCGGCCGCGGCCACGGTCAGCATCCGGCGGGTCCAGCGCTTCGGGCTCCGCTGGCCCTTCGGGCCCGGCTCGCCGCCCAGGCCGACGGCGGCCAGGCCGGGCCGGGCGAGACTGGGCGGCCCCTGACTGGCCTGACTGGGCGTGGCCAGGCCGAGCCGGCCCATCACCCGGGACTCGAAACCTTCGGCCGGCTCCCGGCTGGGCAGCAGCCCAAGCATCTCTTCCCCGGTCAGCGACAGCTGCCGGATGCGCTCACGGCAGGAATCACACTCGTCCAGGTGGGCGACGGCCTGAGCCCGCTCGCGGCCGGTGAGCACCCCGAGAGCCAGTTCGGCCGCCACGTCGGCAAACTCGCCGCAGCTCATCTCGTTCTGCTCACTCATCGCCTACATCCTCCCGGAGGTAAGCGGAGCGGAGTTTTTCCATCCCGTCCCTGATCCGAGTCTTCGCCGTGCCGAGAGGTATTCCCTCGGCCTCGGAGATCTGCCGTGCCGTCATGCCATAGATACCCGCCATCGCGACCGCCCGAGCCTGCCCGGGCGGCAGATCGGCCAGCGCCCGGCGCAGGCCCTCGGCGCTGTCGTGGGCCACCGCGAACCGTTCCGGGGTGTCGGTCATCGCGGTCAGCAGGGCCGGCAGGTCCTGGGGGTCCACCGGCGTCGATGTGCGGGCCCGTAGCACGTCGACGGCCAGGTTGTGGGCGATGGTGGACAGCCAGGCCCGTACCGACCCGCGCCGGGTGTCGAAGACCTGCGCGTGCCGCCAAGCTCGTTCGAACGTCTGCTGGGCGACGTCCTCGGCTGTGGTCGGGTCGCCGAGCACGGTCACGGCGACGCCGAACACCACCCGCTGGAAGCGCCGTACGAAAGCCAGCGACAGCTCGGCATCCCCGGTGCCCAGTCCCGCTAGGAGCGTCTCGTCCGGCAGACGGTCGGCTGGGATTCCCATCCTCTGCACACTGTCTGATACGCGCGGGCCGGTCCAGGGGATTGCCTTATTCGCGGGAGACTTTTCCCGGGCCGCCTTCCCCTGGGACCTTCCCCGGCGCGCCTCCCCCACGGCCGGGCCTGCGGTCAGGTCCATGGCCAGCCCTGTGGTCAGCTCGACGGCGGTCATGCCCGCCTGGCGTCGCCGGTCGGCAGCCGGCGCCACGGCCGGGAGGCCAGCACCAGCGCGGCCGCGATCAGCAGCACGGCCCCACCCACGAACTCCTCGATCAGCGATGATTTCGCGTAGGGGACGAGCAGGCTGTCCTTGAACCCGAACAGGCCGAAGTTCACGCTGAGGAGCAGGCCGGCCGCGGTGGCGATGCAGAAGGCAGCGCCCGCCAGGATCAGCCCCAGGCGGCGGAACACGCCGAGGGCCAGCGCGAGCAGGATGCCCACGATCCCCTGGACCAGGAACAGCGGCCCGATGATCGAGATGTGCTCGTAATTGCCGTAAATCTTCAGGTGGATGAGGGCCGAGAGCAGCACGAAGACCGCCCCGGCCACAGCCACGACATTGGCCGCCCACCGCAGCGCGGGCGGGGCCGCCTTGGCCGGGCCCCAGCTCGCGGCCCAGAGCAGCTTCCGGGGCGAGAGCGCCGCGTGGCCGGCGGGCGCCGCGTGCGACGCGCTGGCCGGATTAGTGCTGGTCATACCGGAATCCTCTTTCGCGTGGTTCGTGTCGGAGGTCATGGCTCAGTACCCGTATCCGCCGGAGCCACCGGAACCGGAACCGGAGCTGGACTTGGAGCTGGACTTGGAGTTGGCGCTGGTCGCCTTGGCCGTCACCGGGTTACCGGCGGCGTTCAGCACGTACCAGGTACCGCCGAAGCTGGTCAGCGCCTGGCCGTGGGCCACTCCGACGGCACCGGAGTCGCCGGCGAACGTGTACAGCGGCCAGCCGTTGTAGGTGACTTCCATCGCACCGGTGGCGCCCTTGACCGTGCCGAGCAGCGAGGACTGGACCCCCGTGCCGGCCTTGGCCGCGGTGGTGCCACTGGGCAGGGTGGTCTCAGGCCAGGCCTGGGTGCAGCCGTTGCTCGCCGTACAGGTGATCTTGCCGCCCTTTTCCGAGGTCAGCAGGTACAGGGTCTGTCCCTTGCCGTTGACCAGCACGGTGCCGACTCCGGGCACGTTCTTCGTGCTCACGGTCACGGCGGAGGACGACGTAGCCCCGGCGGCTCCGGCGGAGGCACTGCTTGCGGCCGAGCTCGGGCTGGCACTCGAACCGGACCCGGAAGCTGACGTACCGGCCGAGGCACCACAGGCGGCCACGGCGACGGCGGCGCCGAAAATTACGCCACCACCTAGCAGTTTGCGTGCTGTTGAGCCAGAATGGACGCGGACGGCGGTGCTCACGAGGGAAACTCCTTCTGATGTTGCGCAGAACTTCAAGCTGTTTCCCTTAGTTACGGGCTCCGGCCCCGGGGGGATTGCCGTCCACTGGAGACGTTTCCGCCGGACGGCGGGAGCGCTCTTTGTCGTACCCGCGATCGGTCGGGCCTGCGGGTGGTGGCGCCGGGGACGTTGAGCCGCGCGGGGGCAGGCCGAGACAGATCAGCCCGGAGATAACCGCACGTGGCGGCACGATCCGTAACATAACCAGCTAATGATTACTCTCTGGTGATGGCCCGGTTCCAACTATTTCAGGCAAAATGAGGCGATGAAATGCGAAGTCACGCAGGTCAACGGCGACGGTAGCATTCGCCGGGCGATGGTGGACACCGCCAACCGCCATGACGCTGCGCGATGGGAGAGCTTGGCCGAACAGGCTCATCTCGACGTTCCCCCGCCCTACCGCCCCCACCCCGGCGAACCCGTCTACGAGATCGTCGTCGACGGCCGGGCCGTCCAGATCGCCGACGGCGACCTCCTCGGCCCCCTCCGTGAACTGACCATCGGTGTCCTCACCGAAGGCTGGCAGATCATCTGACCTCGGCGCTGCCGCGAGCCCGCCGAGCACGCGGGCCCGCGGCGGTGCGGGCCTACGCGGCGTGGCCTGCTGAAGATCGGTCAGCGGCCGAACTTCTGCCTGGCCTCGGGAGTGACCGGGGTGAAGAAGTTGACCAGGTTGCCGTCGGGGTCGCGGAACAGCAGCGAGCGGTTGCCCCACGGCATCGTGGTGGGCTGGTTCACGAAGTCATCGACCAGGCCGCCCAGCTTCTCGTACACCGCGTCCACGTCGTCGACCAGGAACTCGATGATCACCGAGTGGTTGTCCGCGGCCCGGGCCGCGCCGGGCGCGAACACCGGCACGGTCCGCGCGCTGCCGATGGCCAGCGTGCCGGCCGCCGTCCTGAGCTCGGCGAAGTTCTCATTGGCCACCGTGGCCGGCAGGCCGGTGACCTGCTCGTAGAAACCGGCCAGCCGCTGGACATCCTCGGTGATCATGCGGATCGAGACGAACTCCATAGTGCCCTCCTCAGTCGTAAAACCCCTGATGAGAAAGACGCTACGACTAATACCGGTCAGCTTCCGCCCGGTATAAGAGAAGGATTTCTGAGTGGTGATCCAGGACCAGTTCAGCCGTCGACCAGGCGCTGGATCGCCGGACCCAGCCAGTCCTGCATCGGCACCTCATTCTCGCCCGCCGCCTACGCCGCCGACCTGGACCGCGCCGTCCGCCTCGGCCAGCGGAACCAAGCTCCCGGTAGCCCTCGCCGCGCCGCCGGCCGACCTAACTTCCCTGAGGCTGGGTGAGGATCTCCAGGAGATGCGCGAGCATCTGCGCCGTGGCCTCGTTATCCGCCTGTTCGCCCTCGGTGAGCGACAAAATGGTGGCGCCGACCGCTGCCGCATGGAACAGCCGCCCATCGGCAGCGTGCGCTGAGATCCGCTCTGGGCTCCCGGTGTCCCCCGACAGGGCGGCGAGGAGGTACGTTACGCGCTGGCGCATGCCCGCTACCAGCTCGCCGAGCGCCACCCTCGCCGCTGGTTCAGCCTCCGCGGCCAGCACCAGGGCCATGAAAACCCGCGTCGTGCCCGTCGCCATCACCAGCGCTGTGACGTTCTTGATCGCGGCCTCCCGCGACAGCGGAGCCGCCTGGGCGTCGAGCCGCTCGAGCTGGGTGCGGACAATGCGTTCCGCGACAGCCTTCACCAGATCGCTGCGGGTCGGGAAATAGTACGTCAGGTGACTTTGGGACATGCCCGCCAGTGCGGCCACCTTCGGCTGGGTGAGCGCAGGGTATCCGCCCTCCCGAACAGCAGCGATCGCTGCCTCGATCAGGCTCTCACGACGATCCGGCATGACTTCCGCCTTCTCCTGATTGCTCCCTAGCTGGTTGGTGTACCAACCAAACTAGGGAGTCTCCCTAGGGATTTTGCTCTTGGCTCGGGCGACGGTGGGTCTACCGCACAGACCTACGTGAGCTTTCGAGGAGACCCAAATGAGTACCCAGTCTTCCGCACCGGGGCGGACCGTCCGCCATGGTGCGGTCACCGCCGTGGTGTGCATCGCCCTGGCCGCGGTGATGGCCGCGATGTCGTCGCTGAACGTCGCCATCCCCTCCATCGCCCGGGCCACCCACGCCTCGCAGACGCAGCTGTCCTGGATCATCGACGCCTACTCTCTGGTCTTCGCCGCGTTCCTGCTGCCCGCCGGTGCGCTGGGAGACCGGTTCGGCCGCCGCCGCACACTGCTGGCCGGGCTCACTATTTTCGCCGCCGGGTCAGGCATCGCCATGGTCGTGTCCAGTGCCAGCCAGCTGATCGCCCTGCGGACCGTGATCGGGCTCGGCGCCGCCCTGGTCATGCCCTCCACGTTGTCGACCATCACCGGGACCTTCCCGCCGGCCAAGCGCACCAAGGCGGTCAGCATCTGGGCCGCGGTCGCCGGCGGCGCCGCCATCTTCGGCGTGCTGGGCGCCGGCGTCCTGCTGGAGTTCTTCTCCTGGCGGTCGGTCTTCGGCCTCAACGTCGCCCTGGCCGTCATCGCCATCATCGGCACCCTGCTGTTCGTGCCCGAATCAGCCGATCCCAGCGCTCGGCGGCTGGACCGCGGGGGCGCCGTACTTTCCATCCTGGCTCTGGTCGCCGTGGTGTACTCGGTCATTCAGGCCCCTACCGAGGGCTGGCTGTCCGCCCAGACCCTGACCGGCTTCGGCCTCGGCCTGATCCTCCTGGCCGGGTTCATCGTCTATGAGCTCAGGGAACACTCCCCGATGCTGGACCCGCGGCTGTTCACCCACCCCCGGCTGGGCGCAGGAAGCCTGTCGATCTTCATCCAGTTCTTCGCGTTCTACGGCTTCATCTTCTTGTTCCTGCAGTACCTGCAGATCATCCGCGGGGACTCCGCCCTCATCGCCGCGGTCAGCATGCTGCCCATGGCCGCCACCATGCTGCCCACCGCCCGCCTAGCCCCCACGCTGGCCGCCAGGTTCGGGGCCCGCCGGATGTGCGCCGCCGGGCTGCTGCTCATCACCGTGGCACTGGTGGTCATCGCCCAGCTCAGCCACACCACCCCCTACTGGCAGCTGGCCGCCGGGCTCCTGGTGCTCGGTATCGGCATGGGTGCGGCCATGACCCCCGCGACCAGCAACATCACTACTGCGCTGCCCCCGGCCGAGCAGGGTGTCGCCTCGGCCATCAACGACCTGTCCCGCGAGGTCGGCGGCGCGATCGGCATCGCCGTCATCGGCAGCATCATGACCGCCATCTACCGGGCCCACCTCACCGTCCCCGGCGTCCCCGCCGCCGTGCTCGGAAAAGCCAAGGGCTCCGTCGCCATCGCCGCCCACATCGGCGGCCCGGTCGCAGCCAAGGCCGACACCGCCTTCATCGACGGCGTGCACATCGCCCTGTACACCGCCGCCGGTGCGGCCGCCCTGGCTGCCGTCGCCGTCTTCCTCCTGCTGGGCCGCCACACCAGCAAGCCAGATACAGCGGACACCAGCCGCAAGACCGATGAACTCCCAGCGGCCAAGGCTGAAGTCCTGACCTGACCCGCCCTCTGGAACAGGAAGGAATGCGGCGAAAAATGACCGTGCAACTCAAACCACACGCACCGCCTGAGAGCCCGGGCCCGACCGGCCTGGCGGCCAGGCTCCCATTCTTTCCGCGACTGCCCCTGATGGCCGGCGTCGGTGCGATCACCGCGATCTGCGGGATGCTCGACGCGGCCACTTTCCTGGGGCTCGGTCACGTCTTTGCCGAGACCATGAACGGCAATATCGTCTTTCTGGCCTTCACCCTGGGCACGCACGGGGTCCCCAGGCTCACATCGCTCCTGCCCGGCAACCTGCTGCCATATGTGGTGGCTCTGGTGTGCTTTGCGGCCGGGGCGGCGGCCGGCGGCAGGCTGGTACGACGGGACGGGGAGACCGGGCGGCGGATTGGCTTTGCCAGCGACGCAGGCCTGATCGGCGTCGCCGCGGTGGTCATCGCGCTGACCCACCCCGGACCGGCCGGGCAGGCCCGATACCTGGTCATCGGGATACTCGCCGTCGCGATGGGCATGCAGAACGTTCTCATCCGCCGCTGGGGGATCCTCGACCTGGCCACCAACGCCATGACCAAGACGATGGCCTACCTGGTCGCGGATTCCGCCCTGGCAGGCGGGGACAATCACCACGCGATGCGGCGCGGTGTGTCCATCGTGATCTTCACCGTCGGCGCCGCGGTGGGAGCGTCCCTGAGCCGTTACGGGATTCTGTGGCCGATCCTGACGTCGTTCACCTTGTTCGTCTTGGCTCTGCCGATTCTGCTGCGACCGCCGGGCAAGCAACCCGGCGGTCGCTCGGCGGCATGAGGTTCCTTAGCCGCCGACGGGGACGAAGCAGCCCAATTTTGGGGCCCACGCTTTTGGTCGTCAAGGCGGCTGGGCCGAGCGTCCGCCGGGCCAACATGCGGGGGCCTTGCGGCCGACCCGGACCGCTTGAACGGCGCCATATCAAACCATTTCAGCCTACGAGGACCTTTGGACAGCGTGCCCTGAGCTGAGAGCTGCATGATTCCCGTCCGCGGTCCGATCGCAGCAAATCACCCATCATGGGTGAAGATCCATGATCCGGTCTGAAGGAAAATTGGCCATAATGTCCTGGCTCGTAAACAGTGCGCGAGGGAATCCCAATGCGGCGCTTGATTAAGAGCCTGCTGCTCGCGGCAGTGGCCCTTTTCATCGGCTTCCTGGTGGCCGCTTGCGGGCAGGGCAGCGGCGGGGTGGTTGCCAGCCTCTCGCCCAGCCGAAGCGCTAGCTTGCCGCGGCCGAGCCGGAGCGCGAGCATCACGCCGCCGAGCCCGAGCGCAAGCATCACGCCGCCGAGCCCGAGCGCAAGCATCACGCCGCCGAGCCCGAGCGCGAGCATCACGCCGCCGAGCCCGAGCACATCGGCCGCGGCCCAGCCATCGGCCGCGGCCCAGCCATCGGCCGCGGCCCAGCCATCGGCTACTCAGAGCGCTGTCGCACCCGCCGCGGCTGCGCCGTCAACGAGTTCACCGGCTGCGGGTAGCGGGTCCACCTCTCCTTATGTCTGGCTATGGATCGGGCTCGGCGCCCTAGCCCTCATCGCCCTGATCGTGGGGGTCGTCCGGGTCTCCGGCCGCCGATCCGCCGCCGCGGCCAAGTGGCAGTCCGGCGTCGTCAACGCGTACGCGGAAAGCACGGCTCTTTACGATTCCATGCGTGCCGCGGAGACACCCAGCGCGCTCGCGGCCGCTGATGCCGTCGCTTGGTGGTTCGACATCCAGCGCCGGGCTGATGACCTGATGCGGACGCTGTACGAGCTGCGTGACGCAGCCCCTGGTGAGGACGAGCATGCTCGGGTCTCTGACGTAATCGCGTCGTTGCAGGGTGCTCGTTCTGCGATGGAGGCCGAGCGCGCTCCCGGTGGGGCCGACGGGCGGTCTGCACAGGTCGTCCGCAGCCGCCTCTTTGCCTTCGAGGCGTCGATCCGCGCTCTGCGGGCGCCCGACGGGCCCGACGGCCGGCCAGCCTAACGTTCTTACTCTCGTCCCCCGACACGGGCACGCGGTCGCCTTTGTGCCGTGTGCCGTGTGCCGCGTTCGCCCTCTCCGCTTGGCGGCCTAGAAGGGTGCCGGGATGTACTGCAGCGGCAGGTCCGGTTGCACGTAGCCGTGGGCTGCCTGCCGCTGGGGCAGCGTGACGTCCCGGGGGGTGAGCGGCTCGTAGGGGACCTGGCTGAGCAGGTGGCTGATGATGTTAGCCGGCCCCGCCTCTTGTTATCGGTCCGCGCGATGTACCAGGGTGCCCACGCGGTGTCAGTCGCGGCGAACATCGCGTCCCGGGCCCTGGAGTAGTCGTACCAGCGGCGGTAGGACTTCAGGTCCAGGTCCGACAGCTTCCAGACCTTCCGTGGGTCGTTCATGCGGCTCTTGAGGCGCCGCGTTTGCTCGTCGGCGCTGACCTCGAGCCAGTACTTCAGCAGCAGGATCCCGTCATCGGCCATAGCCTTCTCGACCCCTGGGGTGAGTTCCAGGAACCGCTCGGTCTCCTCGGGCGTGCAGAAGCCCATCACCCGCTCAACGCCCGCCCGGTTGTACCAGCTGCGGTCGAAGATCACCACCTCGCCGGCGGCCGGGAAGTGCGGGAGGTACCGCTGGACGTACATCTGCGACTTCTCACGCTCGGTCGGGGCAGGCAGGGCAACGAGACGGAACACGCGCGGGCTCACCCGCTCGGTGATCCGCTTGATCGTGCCCCCCTTCCCGGCGGTGTCCCGGCCCTCGAACACGATGCAGATCTTGGCGCCCGACGCCTTGACCCACTCCTGCATGGCCACCAGCTCACCGTGCAGGAGCTTCATCTCCCGCTCGTATTCCTTGCGCTTCATCTTTGGAGGCGGGCCAGTTTCGGTCTCCGGCCGCGCTGCGCGCGGTGACACCTGATCCGCCAAAGCGTGTTGCTTATGCTTGGCCATGTCGCCTACCTCGGGCGGCCCAGGCCGGCGGACCTGACGGCTGGCCTTGGGCGGGAAGTCATTCAGCCAGGATCGCCTGCTCCGGCGCGCGCGCCCTCACCCGGTGAGGGTGATGCCAATTTTGCCCAGGCAGGCCAAATTGCCATTACGCCTTACGACCAGGGCCCTTGGGGGTGTCTGTGTTTCAGCGGGTCCCGGGGCTCCAGGTGATCTCGTCCTACCGCCGACGGTGGCTGCTGAAGGACGTCATTGCGGGGGTGGTGCTGACCACCCTGCTGGTCCCGCAGGGCATGGCGTACGCGGAACTGGCGGGCCTGCCGCCGATCACCGGCTTGTACACGTCCATCTTGTGCCTGCTCGGCTACGCCGCGTTCGGCCCGTCACGGATCCTGGTGCTGGGCCCGGATTCCTCCCTGGGCCCGATGATCGCCGCGACGATCCTGCCGCTGATCGCGGCCAACGGCGACGCCAAGCGGGCGGTCGCGCTGGCGTCGGTCCTCGCGCTCATGGTCGCGGCGATCATGATCCTGGCCGCCGTGGCGAAGCTCGGCTTCATCGCCGACCTGATCTCCAAGCCGACGATGATCGGCTATATGAACGGCCTGGCGCTGACCATCCTGATCGGGCAGCTGCCGAAGCTGCTCGGGTTCAAAGTCGAGGCTGATGACCTGATCCAGGAGATCACCGGGTTCGTCAAGGGCCTGGCCAATGGCGATGCGGTTCCGGCCGCGGCCACGGTCGGGATCGCCGCGGTCGTGCTGATCGTGGTGCTGCAGCGGTGGCTGCCGAAGGTCCCGGCCGTGCTGATCGCGGTCGTGCTGGCGATCGTGGCGACCACGGTCTTTCACCTGGCCGACCACGACGTCAGCCTGGTCGGGGTGCTCCCCAAGGGTTTCCCGCCCCTCACGATCCCGTCCGTCCGCCTGTCCGATCTCGGGCCCCTGTTCGCCGGGGCACTGGGGATCGCCCTGGTCTCCCTGGCCGACACGATCTCCACGGCGTCGGCGTTCGCGGCCCGCACCGGGCAGGAAGTCCGCGGCAACGGCGAGATGATCGGCATCGGCGCGGCGAACCTGGCTGCCGGTCTCTTCCAGGGGTTCCCGGTCAGCACCAGCGGGTCGCGGACCGCCGTGGCAGAACGATCCGGCGCGAAGACGCAGCTCGCCGGCGTGACCGGGGCTGCCCTGATCATTCTTATGATCGTTCTGGTCCCGGGCCTGTTCCGGAACCTGCCCCAGCCAGCCCTCGCCGCGGTCGTGATCACGGCAGCACTGTCCCTGGCCGACATCCCCGCCACGGTGCGGCTGTGGCGGCAGCGCAAAGCCGAGTTCCTTCTGTCCATCGCCGCCTTCCTCGGCGTCGCCCTGCTCGGCGTCCTGCCTGGCATCGCGATCGCGGTCCTGCTGTCCATCCTCAACGTCTTCCGGCGCGCCTGGTGGCCCTACGCCGCGGTGCTCGGACGCGTCGAGGGAGTGGAGGGCTACCACGACATCCACTTCTACCCCGGGGCCGAACATCTGCCTGGCCTAGTGATCTACCGGTTCGACGGTCCGCTGTTCTTCGCCAACGCCACCACGTTCCGCGACGAGATCAGGCGGCTGGCCAAGGCGGAGCCGAAGCCCTCATGGATCCTCATCGCGGCGGAGCCAGTGACCGATGTGGACACCACCGCCGCCGACATGCTGACCGAACTCGACGAAGCGCTGAACGCCCAGGGCATCAGCCTGGTGTTCGCCGAACTCAAGGACCCGGTACGGGCCAAGATCGAACGCTACGGACTCACCCGCACCATCGACCCCCACCACTTCTTCCCCACCATCGCCGCCGCCATCGCCGCATTCCGCGACGAAACCGGCACCCAGTGGGTCGCCGAACCACAGGCTGCGGACGGTCAGGCGACTCAAGGCCAGCTGCCTGCCGATAGCGGCCCGGCGCCCGACATTCCCGCCGCACCACCGGCCGGTTAGGCCGGCCGGGCTATCCGCTTGGGCGCAGCTGAGCACCACTTGCGGCGATGACGGCGCTGCGCCTGGCTCGCGGCCACCAGCACCCCGCTACGATCCGATGGCAAGAGCGGAGGGCGTGGGATTCGAACCCACGAACAGAGTCACCCCTGTTAGCGGTTTTCAAGACCGCCGCCATCGGCCACTAGGCGAGCCCTCCCAGCAACTGGGTCCGCTTGCGCGGCCCAGCGCCGGTTCTAGCCTCTCACACCGCCTACTCCTGTGCTGCCTGTGCGATGCGGTGCACTACTGGGCTGGCGCGGGCAGAGCGTCCGGTACGCGCAGCCCGGTCGGGAAGCCGTCGATACTCGTCAGGTTCTTCGCCCGGCGGTACTCCTCGAGCCCGTCCGGCCCCTTCTTCTCGGCCCACTGCCCCATCAGCGGCCGGTCGTCGGCATACTCCATGAAGGGCACTCCGTAGCCGCACGAGGTCTGGACCAGATCGACGCTCATGTCGAAGATCTGCCGGGCGCCGAGCATGGGCGGGAACAGCCCGATGAACTCATCCCACTCCGGCTGGCCGGGCTGGATCTCCGTCGCGGTGCCATACAGCCGCAGGATCAACGGCTTACGCTCGAACGAGCAGAACATCAGCGTCATCCGGTTGACGTCCAGCAGATGCGCGGCGGTCTCGTTGCCGCTGCCGGTGCCGTTGAGCCAGAGCACCCGGTTGGGCCCGAGGACACGCAGGGCGTCCAGCCCCTTCGGCGAGACGTTCACGCGCCCCTCACACGCTGCCGTCGCCACGAAGAACATGTGCTGGGCCGCGATGAACTCCGCCAGTCGATCACTGATCTCGTCGTACTGCTGCGCCATCGCGTTCTACTCCCATCGGACTCAGCCAGTTCAGCACCTCTCCACGAGGTTGTCACCGCACGAGCAAATGCTGCAACGAGGTATTCGTGACCTGCCCGCGGCTCAGCCCGCGCCCCCGGATCAGTGCTGTTGAGCGGCGGAGCGGTTCAGGGTGCGGCGGGGCCAGGCAAAACCGTCACCGACGGTGGCGGCCAAGCGGAGGTAGGCCTCGGTGGTGGCCGGGCTGAGCTGCTCCAGTTCGACCTCGGCACCCTCTTCCAGGTGGGCGTCGTAGGGGACGCGCACCACGTCGCGACAGCGGGCGGCGAAATGCTGTTCCAGGCGATCCAGGTCCACGGTGCTCTTGCTGCGCGGGCGGACGGTGGACAGCACCACGACGGCGTTGCGCACCAGGTCGCCGTAGCCGTGCGCGTCCAGCCAGTCGAGGGTGGCGCTGGCCGACCGGGCGCCGTCCACGGACGGGGAGCTGACCAGGATGATCTGGTCGGCCAGGGTGAGCACGCCGGTCATGGCCGAGTGCAGCAGGCCGGTACCGCAGTCGGTGATGCAGATCGAGTAGTAGTGCTCGAGCACCCGCGCGACATCGCGGTAGTCGGTGTCGCTGAACGCCACCGACACTCCGGGGTCCCGGTCGGATGCCAGCACCTCGAGGCGGCTGGAGGCCTGGGAGGTGAACGCCCGCACGTCGGCGTAGCGGTGCACCTGCTGGCGCTCGTTCAGCAGATCACGGACGGTGGCCGAGGTTTCCAGGCGCACCTTGTCCGACAGCGTGCCGCGGTCGGGGTTGGCGTCCACCGCGATGACCCGGTCGCCGCGCAGGCTGGCCAGCGTGGCCCCCAGCCCGACCGTGGTGGTGGTCTTGCCCACGCCGCCCTTGAGGCTCATCACCGCGACCCGGTGGTGGCCGCCGGCCACCGGGGTGCGGGCGCGCCAGACCAGTTCGCGGCGGCGCTGCATGCCGGCTGACTCGCCCACCCGCACCAGGCCGCCGGTGGCGCGGTAGACCGTGCGCCGCCAGCCCGCGCCCGGCGCGATCCGCTTGCCATGCAGCAGCGCCTCGGCGGTCAGGCTGTCCGACGTCTCGTGCCCGGGATCACTTGCGGGCTCCTGGTCGTACTCGTCGTTGTCCGGGCCGGGACGCGGCGGCAGGCCACCCGGCCCGGTCATGCCGGGGATCGGGCCGCGCTGGGCTCCGCCTTGAGGTGGCCCGGCGGGCGGGTAGCCGGGCTGGGAGCGCTCCGGTGGGGCGACGGGCCGCCCGAGGGGCGGAGCCGCGGCCGGGTTACGGGCGGGGGCCACTCCAGGCCGGGCCGGTCCAGATGGGGCCAACCCAGGCTGGGCCGGTCCAGGTTGCGCCAGCCCAGGCGGGGCCAGTCCGGGCCGCATAGGTCCCGACGGCGTTGCCCCAGGCTGGGGCAAACCGGGCTGGGGCAGGCCGGGCTGGGGCAGGCCGGTGGGCGGCGGCGCACCGCGTAGGCCCGCGTCACCGGAGGTGGCCCGGTGCTGTCCGGGGCTCCCGAGACCGCGCCGATGACCGCCGGCCAGGCGGTCACGGTCGGACCCGACGTCGAGCGGCGACACGTCTTCGTCGTCCGGGTGGTCGCTTTCGGCCGGGAAGCCGTTCGCCGGGCGGCCGCTCACGGACGACGCTGGCTCGTCCCGGTAGCCGGTGTCCTGGGCGCCGGGCTCGCCCACCCGGAACGGATCGATCCGGAAGTCATCGCCCCGGAACTCAGCCCCGCGGGAATCGTCGTCCTGGAAGCCGCGGTCCTGGAAGCCGCCGTCCTGGAAGCCGCCGTCGCGGTCACGGTCTCGGTCGCGGTAGGCCCGGTCCCGGAAATCATCGTCGTCGGGCCCGCCGTCCCGGTACACCGGGGCCTGAGGGGCCGACGAGGCCGATGGGCCTGATGGGGCCGACGAGCCTAGCGGGGCCTGAGGGGCTGAAGAGACCTGTGAGGCTGGAGCCTGCGGACCTCGCAAGCCCGACGAGCCCAATGGGGCCTGCGGGGCTGAAGGGGCCTGGGCCTGCGGAGTCGACGGGGGCGGAGAGGTCTGCGAGGACTGCGAGGACTGCGAAGCCGGGAAGGCTGGAGAGGCCTGCGAGTCTGGTGGGGCCTGAGGCGCTGGGGAACCCGACGGAGCCGACGGAGCCGACGGGGCGAACCGCGGCTCCGGCACCCCGACGTCGGGCAGCGGTTCGGCCAGCGGCGGGGGCGGGGCGTAACCGTAGGACTGCGGCGACGGCAGACCGTAGTCGGTCAGGGCGTCGTCGGCGATCTCGTCGTCCGGGCCGTAGGGGATGTAGGCCGGGTAGGGCGAGGCGCTGCCGTAACCGGGCTGGCTTCCCCGGCCGCCGTCGAACTCGTCGCTGGGCAGCGGCGGGTAGGGCGACACCCCGGGATGCGGCGGCGCAGGCGGCTCGGCCGTCTCACCCGCCCCACGCAGGTGTTCGGCCCCTGACTCAGCCTCGAACCCAGTGCCAGCTCCCGCCCCGTGCTCCCCTTCCGGCTCCCGCCGAGCACCCGGTTCACGCTCCCCGGCCGACTCTGGCGGGGCGGGTGCCCGGTCGGCGGACCACGGGTCCCGGTCGTACGGCGGCGGATACGCACCGTTGCCACCCAGCGGCTCATCGCCGCCCACGGGCCTGTTACTACCTAGCGGCCCGGCGCTCCCCAGCGATCCATTGCCACCCAGCGGCCGGTAGGGCGCGGGCGTGCCCTGTGGGTGAACGGAGGAAAACGGGTTGGGCCCGGGCGGCAGATACGGCTCGTAATCGTCCGCGTCGCCCACCTCGGTGCCGGCGTCACCCTCCGCACCGCCGTCGGCCCGGCCCTCCGGCCCGTACGCCGCCCCATTGGCCGCACCGTTGGCCGTCCCGTTCAGCGGCCGCCCGTTGGTCTCGTTTTCGCTGGGCACCGTGCTTCCCGCGGCCAGGTCATCACGCGCGCCGGCCGCCGCGCCGGCAGAGTCTGCCACGTCAGCAGGCTTGTCGCGGTCATCTGTCGCCACAGGTCGAGCCCCCAATGTCGGGTAGAAACTGTCAGCCCGGTACCCACCGGGTCGGTTGTCATGCTTGGTCCGGTTTGTTACAGCGGAAGCCTAAGCCACTGATAGTGGTTGCCACAGGGCTAGTGCTTCATCACCCACCGTTCTGCCCAGGACGGGGAATGACAACACCGGGAGTTCATATGCGGGCCGTGGTCATCACTGAGCCAGGAGGGCCGGAAGTACTGCAGTGGGAAGAGGTCCCCGACCCCGAGCCCGGCCCCGGTGAGGTGCTGATCGACGTGGCCGCGGCCGGGGTGAACCGGGCCGACCTGCTCCAGCGCCAGGGTCATTACCCGCCGCCGCCGGGCGCCCCGCCCTACCCGGGGATGGAGGTCTCCGGGCGGATCGTGGCGACCGGCGCGGACGTCACCGGCTGGCAGCTGGGCGACGAGGTGTGTGCCCTGATGGCCGGGGGCGGTTACGCGGAGAAGGTCGCGGTCCCGGCGGGCCAGGTGCTGCCGGTGCCGGCGGCCCTGAGCGTGGTGGACGCGGCCGCGCTGCCCGAGACGACCTGCACCGTGTACTCCAACCTGGTCCAGGTGGGCCAGCTGCACGCCGGGGAGACCGTGCTGGTGCACGGGGGCGCGAGCGGCATCGGCACGACCGCGATCCAGCTGGGCAAGGCGCTCGGGGCCCGGGTCATCTGCACCGCGGGGTCCCCGGCCAAGCTGGAGCGCTGCCGGGAGCTCGGCGCCGACGTGGCCATCTCCTACCGGGACGAGGACTTCGTCGAGGTGGTCAAGGACGTCACCGGCGGCCACGGCGCCGACGTCATCCTGGACATCATGGGCGCCAGCTACCTGGCCCGTAACCTGGCCGCGCTGGCCACCGAGGGCCGGCTCGTGATCATCGGCCGCCAGGGCGGCAACCGGGCCGAGCTCGATCTCGGCCTGCTCCAGTCCAAGCGAGCCAGCATCCACGCCACCACGCTGCGCAACCAGCCGGTGGCGGAGAAATCCGCCATCGTGGCCGCGGTCATCGACCGGGTGTGGCCGCTGGTCAGCGCGGGCACGGTGACCCCGGTCATCCACGAGCTGGTACCCATGGCCGAGGCGGCCAAGGCGCACCGGCTGCTGGAGGAGGGGGGCCACACCGGCAAGGTGCTGCTGGTGAGGTGAAATGACCAGAGCACTTCCGTAGTCCGAGACACTAGGAAGATGGACGGGATGAACGCAGACTCCGGAAACCACCCCAACGTGGTGGTGGTCGGCCCGGACGGGGTACCCATCGAAGCCTCTCCGGTCGGCGAGAACGGCGAGCAGGAGATCAACGAGCGGTCGGTCACCGAGATGGTGGAGCAGCCGGCCAAGGTCATGCGGATCGGCAGCATGATCCGCCAGCTGCTGGAAGAGGTCCGGTCGGCGCCACTGGACGAGAAGAGCCGGGCCCGGCTGAGGGAAATTCACGAGAGCTCGATCAAGGAGCTGGAGGACGGGCTCGCGCCCGAGCTGGTCAACGAGCTGGAACGGCTGTCGCTGCCGTTCGCCGAGAACGAGGTGCCCAGCGAGGCCGAGCTGCGGGTCGCCCAAGCTCAGCTGGTCGGCTGGCTGGAGGGGCTGTTCCACGGCATCCAGACCACGCTGTTCGCGCAGCAGATGGCGGCGCGGGCCCAGCTGGAGCAGATGCGGCGCGCGCTGCCGCCCGGGGCGTCCCCGCAGATGATGCCCGGCACCGTCGAGGACCCGGGCCGCCCCGGCCAACCTGGCCCCGGCGCCTCCGGCCCCTATCTGTAAGGCCGGCCCGCACCCTTGAGGCGAACCGGTTCCGCGGTGGTCAGTGATCGCCGCGGAGCCGGGTCAGCCACTGCGCCGCGGCGGCGAAGTCGGCATCCGACGTACCTCGCGGCACCTCGGTCTGGCCGTTGTCGGCCCGTGGGTAGCTGCCCAGGAACCGGACGTCGGCGCAGACCCGGCGCAGGCCCATCAGGGCCTCGCCGACCCGGGCGTCGGCCACGTGGCCCTCGCAGTCGATGAAGAAGTAGTACCGGCCCAGGCGGTCGCCGGTGGGCCGGGACTGGATCGTGGTCAGGTTGACCCCGCGCACCACGAACTCGGTCAGGATCTCCGACAGCGCGCCCGCGTGGTTGGTGGTCAGGAACGCGGCCAGCGTGGTCCGGTCGGCGCCGGTGGGGGCGGGCAGCGGGGCGGGCGGGCCGGCCACCACGAACCGGGTGACCGCGTTCTTCCGGTCACCGATGTCGGGGGCCAGCACGTCCAGCCCGTACCGGGCGGCGGCGAACGCGCCCGCCAGCGCGGCGTCGATCTTCCCTTCCGAGGCCTGCCGGGCCGCTTCGGCGTTGGACGCGGCCGGGACCCACTCCGCCTGTGGCAGGTGCTCGGCCAGCCAGCGCCGGCACTGGGGCTGAGCCTGCGGGTGCCCGCCCACCGTGCGCACGTCGGACAGCCGGGTGCCGGGCCGGCCGAGCAGCGCGAACGCGATCGGCAGCGGCAGCTCGGCCCGGATCAGCAGGTCGCCGCCGGCGCTCAGGTCATCCAGGGTGGCGGTGACCACGCCTTCGACCGAGCTCTCGATGGGCACCACGGCCCGGTCGGCCGCCCCGGTCCGCACCGCGGCCAGCGCGGCCTGGATCGTGGCGCACGGCACCGGTTCGGTCGGCTCGGTCCCGGCCAGCGTGCGCAGGGCCGCCTCGGTGAACGTGCCCTCCGGGCCCAGGTATGCGTAGCGCTTGGTCATAGGCCTCTGATGCTAGTGGTCTGCCGAATTATTCAGCTGCCTAGCGTCAGCGCTATAAATTGCTAGAGATTCCTAGCGGAGGCTAGCGAGGGCTAGCGGCGAGTCACCATCCGGACGTCGGATGACAATCTGTCCAGGCCTGGAGACGAGCCAACGTCGCCCGGTTCGGCGGGCGACTCGGGCGACCCAGGTGACCCGTCGTCCCCGGCGACGGGCTCGCGGTCCGCCCCGGTCATCTTGGTCCGCGCGATGATCACCATCAGCGCGATGGCGGCGAGCCCGAACGACCCCTCGACCAGGCGGCTGATCACCCGGGGCACCGCGGTGTCACCCAGCAGTGAGTTCCCCCACCAGGGCACGGTCAGCCCGAAGAACACCGCCGTTCCGGCCGCGGTCAGCACCCGCTTGAGCCGCCGGCCGTCTCCGACCAGGGCGCCGATGGCCGGGACGACCAGCAGGAAGTAGTGGATCCAGGCCACCGGGGAGACGAGCACCAGCAGCAGCGCGGTGACCGCGATGCCCGCGATCTGCCACTGCTGCCGGGCCAGCCGCCGGGCCAGCAGGAAACCGGGCACCGCGACCGCGACCGCGACCAGCAGCCAGAGCACGCCGGGGGCCTGCCCGGGCAGGAAGAACCGGAGCAGCAGCCCGCGCAGCGACTGGTTCTCGGTGCCGGCGTTGTCCCCGAGCCGCCCGGAGTCGAAGATCGCGCTGGTCCAGTAGGTGACCGAGTCCTTGGGCAGCAGCAGGAACGCGCCCAGCGTCCAGGCCAGCGCGGCCAGCGCCGCGGTCCCGGCCGCCCGCCGTCGCCCGCTGACCCACAGGTAGATGATGAACACCCCGGGCACCAGCTTGACCGCGGTGGCCAGCCCGACCAGGGCGCCCCGGGGCCAGCGGGGCTTCACCGCCGCGCAGTCGGCCACGGCCAGCGCGGCCAGGACCGCGTCGACCTGGCCGAACCGCATCTCGTCCTGCATCGGGAACAGGTAGGCGCCGGCGCAGAACAACGCGGCGAACAGCACCGCGCGCCAGGGTCCGGCCCGGGTCAGCAGCGGCCGGAACGAGTACCAGATGATCACCGCGAACGGCACGTAGACGAACGCCACCCAGACCACCTGCGCCGCGGGCCACGACATCATGCCCAGCGGGGCGGCGAAGATCGCGGCCAGCGGCGGGTAGGTGAACGGCAGCAGTTGCGGCGGCTGGGTCAGCACGCTGTACAGCGGCTGCCCGTGCAGCACGGCCAGGCCGCCGGTCCGGTACACGTCCAGGTCGACCAGCCGCTGGTCCGGCGGGTTGGTCAGGTAACCGTGCACGATGGGAAAGATGGCGGCCAGCGCCGCGGCCCAGGCCAGCACGCCGAGCGTCACGCTCAGCCACCTCGGAGCCCGGCGGGCCCGGTCGGCCCAGGCGCCGGGCTTCATCGGGCCGCCCTCCCGTCCGCAGCCGGCTCCGGGGCCGCCAGTTCCGGGCCGGTCGCGTCCGGGGCAGCCAGTTCCGGGCCGGTCGCGTCCGGGGCGGCCGCGGGCACCATCGGCCCGGCCGGTTCACCCGTTCCCGCCCGGGGGCGCCGCAGGGTCACGATCAGCCACACGATCACGAGGGCCAGGATGACCGGGGTCACCCCGGTCCTGACCACCGACTGCAGCCAGCCCAGCCCGGGCGGTATGACCACCCCGGCCGCCCGCGCGGGCAGGTAGCCGAGGCCCAGGGCCGCGGTCCGGGCCAGCAGCAGCCAATCCAGGCTGGACGCGGCGATCAGCGGCAGCAGCGCCCAGGCCAGCCCGTCGTACCACGGCAGCACGTAAGGCCAGGCCAGCAGCCAGGCCAGCGACAACGCCAGCGCCCCCCGCCCCGCGAGCCCGGCCATGACGGTCGCCTCGGCGCTGTCGGCGGCTGGCTCTGCGCTGGCTCCGGTGACCGCCGCAGCGGCCGCACCGTCCCGCCGTGAGGCCTTTTTATTAATGATGTTCCACGGCTTAGCGGTCCACGCCGATCCTCCTGGCAACCCCCGCCACAGCAGGACGGCCAGGATCACCGCCAGCAATGCAGCGCCGGTCTTCACCAAGTCATCGGCGGTGGACTCGTGCATCATCAGGTGCAGCAGGGTCCGGATGACCCGCCACGGCGAGCCGATGGAGACCATGCTGCTGGCCTGGACGGTCTGGCGGAAGCCGGCCGCACCGCCGGCCGCCAGCGCGGCCCCGGCCACCACCGCGAAGCCCACGGCCAGGCCCGCTTCGATCGCGATCAGGCGCCGCCAGCGCGACCAGCAGGACTGCAGCACGGCCAGGGCGAGGCCGCCGCCGACCAGCGCCAGCGTGATCTTGACCGCGAAACCCAGCCCGGCCAGCGCTCCGGCCGCGGCGGCCCAGCAGGCGGCCTGGCGCACCGGGCGGCCCGCCACCCGCCGGACGAACACCGCGACCGCGGCCACACCGAAGAAGATGGCCTGGCTGTCGACGTGCTGGCCGGCCACCAGCACCTGGAGCAGCAACGGGTTGGCCGTCCACAACAGGGCGGCGCGCGCCTGCCGGGCCCGGTCCCCGCGGAACAGCCGGTGCAGGATCAGCCCGGTGCCGGCGAACGCGGCCAGGTTGAGCACGGACAGCACGAGCACGGTGAGCCGGGCCGAGGTGCCGCCGATGAACGAGGCCAGCGCCTGCCCGGCGGTGGCCACCGTGCCGTAGTCCGACGGGGTGTTCTTCCAGTCCTGGACGGCCCGGGCCACCGGGTCGCCCATCCGCGCCAGCACGTCCGGCGCGACGACGTACGGGTTGTGCCCGGTGACCAGGATCCGGCCGTAGGCGGCGTAGCTGAGCGGGTCGGAGGAGCCGAACGGCGGGACCAGGGTGAGGGCCAGCGCGGCCAGCAGGCCGGCCAGCAGCAGCGCCCGGACCGGCAGCCGCCAGCCGCGCCGGGTCGCAGCCAGCGTCAGCGCCAGCCCGGCCGTCCCGGCCAGCAGGCCCACCGCGGTCAGCGCGATGGCCAGATAGGGCGACAGGTGGGCCTCGAACGCCCACGGCGGCTGTCCCGGCCGTCCTGGCAGCGGCGGTTCCATGACCGAGGTCCCGGTCACGGCCACGGTGAACGTGGCCGCGACGCTGAGGCCGGTCAGCGCGAGACCGGCCCGGCCGGCACCGGCCCAACTGGCACTGGCCGGCCGCGGTCCCGGGACCGGCCGCTGGGTCATCGCCGTGTAGCCAGCGCCCTCGCGACGTCGGCGAGCTGCCGGGCCCGGTGCAGCTGGGAACGCAGGTCGGTACCGGTGGCCCGGTGCGCCAGCGGGACTTCAACCTCGGTGATCCGCAGGCCCTGGCGGGCCAGGTCGATGGTGAGTGCGGTCTCCACCCCGAACCCCGCGGCCAGCGGGCGGGCGGCCTCGAACGCGGCCCGGGTCAGGCAGCGCTGACCGTTCAGCGGCTGCGCCGGGGACCAGCCGATGGCCCGGCGGGTGCCCGCGCTGGACAGCCCGACCACGACGCCGTGCCCGCCCAGCTTGACCGTGGACGAGAAGGCGGCGATGGTCATGTCGGCCTCGCCGCTGAGCACGGGCTGGGTCAGCGGCGCGGCGAAGGCGGCCGAGTCGGCCAGATCCGCGTCCAGGAAGAGCAGGTGGCGCGCCATCTTCCGGTCCTCTTGCTGGTCGAGCAGGCGGACCGCTTCCGCGCCGGTCTCCATGGCCGCGGCCTTGCCCCGGTTGCTGGTGTGCCGCGTGACCACGGCGCCGGCGTCGCGCGCGACCGCGGCGGTGCCGTCGGCCGAGCCGTCGTCGACGACCACGACCAGGTCCACGCCGGGCAGCTCGGCGGCTGCGCGCACGGTGGCACGGATCCGCTGAGCTTCGTCTTTCGCGGGGATGACGACCGCTACATCGCCGTTCGGCATGGGCCCGATCCTAGGGCATCGCGCCGCGTGGACTGGGGCTTACCGCGGGACCGCCTGCTGGATCGGCTACTGCACCGGCTATTGGCCTGAGGCGACGACGGACTCGTCGAGGACGGTGAACACCGAGTCGAGCCCGGTGACCTGGAGGATCTTGCGCACGCCCGGGCGAGGGGCGGCGAGCTCGAGCTGGCCACCGCGCTCCTTGGCCCGGCGCAGCGACGACAGCAGCACGTTCATGCCGGTGGAGTCGCAGAACACGACGCCGGACATGTCAACGATCACCCGCGCGGGCCGGTCGTCGGCCAGTACGTCCACCAACTCGCGGTGCAGCCGCGGTGCGGTGTACAGGTCGATTTCGCCCGCCACGATCACGATGGTGTGATCATCGGCGGACCGGCTCGAGACATTGAGTTCCACGAGCGAACCATACCGTCATCCGCGTCCCCCTGCTATGCACCTGCCCTGATCGGGGCGCCCGGGCCCGAGGTCACCGGCTCCCGGCTGACCGGGCAGGTCAGGCTGCGCGGGCCGCCGCGGGCACTGCCCAGCTCGCTGCCGGGCACCCGGGTGACCTCCAGGCCGGCTGTTCCAGCCGGGCGCTGGTCGCGACGTGCCGCTCGAACGAAACGGCCTGGCCGGCCTGGGCCCGGCTCAGCCAGGGCACCCGGCCGCACGGGAACGTAGCTGCGTTACCGGGAGTGATGCGGCTGAGCTCGGCGCCGGGCCGATGGACCAGGACCGTGCGCAGCCGGCCGACCTCCGTGTCTGTCCCGTGGCCACCCGGCATGGTTTCCCCCCGCGGTGCCCTCCGCCGGGCATCGGAACCCGTGCGCGCACTCGGGGGACAGTTATCACTGCTTCAACGCAGAGTTATTCCACGACTACAGAGTGTTCTGCTGGTGGGACTCGGGTCACGCGCCTGGACGGCTGGTGCGGAGCGGTGAGCTGGGCCCACACCGTGGTCATCCCGTCCTCGCGCAGCACCCCCCAGCGGTCGGACAGGGTCTCCACAATGCCGAGGCCGCGCCCACCCGGCGCACCCGGCGCGGGCTCGGTGACCCGCGGCAGCGGGCCGTCGCCGGCGTCACTCACCGCGATCCGCAGCGCGTCGTGGTCGAGGGACCAGGTCACCCGGACCTGCGCGCCGGTCAGCGGGGCCGCGTGCCGGATCGCGTTGCTGAGCAGTTCACTGACCACGAGGGCGGCGTCACCCACCGCCTGCTCGTGGATTCCTGCCGCGGCCAATTCTGAGACGAGGTCACGACGGGCCACCGCGACGCTGGACGGGGTGTACGGAAGCAGCACGACGGCCGACGTACTCACCTCCTCGTGCCCCTGTTCCGCCCATGATCAAACGAACCCGGTATTGGCGAAAATGCCCCGCGCGAGAGTTCTGGAAACCGTAACGGTCACATTTTGTAGCCAGCATGGGAAAAGAACGGCCGCAGTCTCGGCCTCGCGCTCAAAACGGGCCACATAATGTGACAGCTCGTATTCACACCGACGGATGACGCCGTGACACGCCGGTCCCGTCAAAGCCTTAGGCTGGCGGTATCCCGAGACGCGAGAGCGAGGTATGGCCGTGGCTGACCCGATGGTCGTCGTGGACGACCTGCACATCGTTTATCGCGTCTACGGCGCAGGCGGCAGCAAGGGCACCGCGGCGACGGCGATGATGCGGCTGCTGCGCCGCCAGAACCGGCCCGGCCTCCGCGAGGTGCACGCCATCCGCGGCATCTCCTTCATAGCCAACCGCGGCGACGCGGTCGGGATCATCGGCCGGAACGGCTCCGGCAAGTCGACCCTGCTGCGCGCGATCGCGGGCCTGCTGCCCCCGGAGCAGGGTGCCGTCTACACCACCGGCGAGGCGTCCCTGCTGGGCGTCAACGCCGCCCTGCTGGACGACCTCACCGGCGAGCGGAACGTGGTGCTGGGCTGCCTGGCCATGGGCATGAGCCCGGCCGAGGTCAAGGAGCGGTACCGCGACATCGTGGAGTTCTCCGGCGTCGGCGACTTCATCGACCTGCCCATGCGCACCTATTCCAGCGGCATGGGCTCCCGGCTGCGCTTCGCCATCGCCTCGGCCAAGAGCCACGACGTGCTGCTCATCGACGAGGCCCTGGCCACCGGCGACGCCCCGTTCCGGGCCAAGAGCCACAAGCGCATCGAGGAGTTGCGGCAGGAATCGGGCGCCGTGTTCCTGGTCGCCCACAACCTGGCCGAGGTCGAGGAGACCTGTAACCGCGTCATCTGGCTCGAGCGTGGCGAGATCATCATGGACGGCGACGACGTGCCCGGCATCATCGACGCCTACCTCAAAGCCTCCGGCGGCGACCGCCGCACCCGCCAGCCCGTCTGACCTTCTCAGGCCGGGGTGGGAGCGGGGACGGCGGCAGCGTCCCGGAGGACCAGGCGCATGATCGTGCCGCCGGTGGCGCGGGAGCGGGCGTCCA
The DNA here is from genome assembly GCA_963833835.1 of uncultured Actinomycetes bacterium. Classification (GTDB taxonomy): domain Bacteria; phylum Actinomycetota; class Actinomycetes; order Streptosporangiales; family Streptosporangiaceae; genus Bog-532. The sequence goes on along the minus strand of CAWHZI010000010.1, from coordinate 129,636 downwards.
CTTCGCCGCCCTGCGCCACGGCGAGGCGGCGGACGATGAACAGGCCGATGCCGATGCCTCCGAAACGACGGCGGTCGCCGGCCTCGCCCTGGAAGAAGCGCTCGAAGATCCGCTCGTGGTCGCCGTCGGCGATGCCGATGCCGTGGTCTTCCACGGTGACCTCGATCCGGCCGGCCGTGGCCCGGGCCCGGACCACGATCTCACCGCCCTGGGGTGAGTACTTGAACGCGTTTTCCAGCAGCTGGCCGACGATGATGTCGGTGGCCATGGTGTCGCCGTAGGCGGCGGGCAGGTCAGCGGGGATATCCGCGCTCAGCGTGTGCTTTTCCGACAGCGGCTGGAACGCGATCACCGCCGCCCGGAGCAGCCCGGCCAGGTCAAAGGACCCGTTGCGCACCGGGAGCTGGTCCGCGCCGGCCCGTGAGCCGAGCAGCAGCTGCTCGACCAGGCGGCCGAGCGAGCCGGCCCGTTCGGCGATCGTCTGCACGGCCGCGCGCCGGTCGGAATCGGTCAGCTGGTCCCAGCGCTGGGCCAGGGTGCTGGCGAACCCCTGCACCACGGTGATCGGGGTCCGCAGCTCGTGGCTGGTGGTGGCCAGGAACAGGTCCTTGGCCTCCTCCAGTTCCTTGGCCGCGGTCACGTCACGGAAGTCGATGACGCGCTCGTCGCTGCCGGACAGCGCGGTGCACAGCACGTCGAGCCACTGCCCGCTGGGCAGCCGGTGGGTGAGCTTGGCCCCCGGCTCCGGTTGCGGGAACGGTGGCGCCTTGCCCATCGCCTCGTCGGCGGCCACCCCGGTGAGCCGGTGCGCGGCCGGGTTCCACTGCCGGACCAGGCCGGCGCCGTCCAGCACGGCGATGCCGTCCGCGCTGCCGTCGATGACCGCGCGTTCGTGGGCCCGCTGGCGGAGGGCCTCCTCGAACGCCATCGCGTTGGTCAGGGCCACGCCGGCGTGCCCGGCCAGCAGTTCGAGCAGTTCCAGCTCGACGTGGGACAGGTTGCGCCGGCTGTACAGCGCGTACAGCGCGCCGTAGGGACGCTCCCCTACGTGCGACAGGCTGAGCGCGATCGTGTGCAGGCCGGGCAGCGCGGACCAGATCAGGTCGTCGAAGCCGCCGGAGTCGCCGGTGGTCATCATGACCGTCTTGCCCGACCGCATCAGGTCGCCGACCAGACTGGTGGGCAGGTCGGCGGTGCGGCCGCGCAGCCGCTCCGGCAGCCCGGACGTGCTGACCAGCCGCAGCTGGTTGTCTTCGATGATCACGAAGCCGCCCGCGTCGGCCCCGGTCAGCTCGCGCAGGCTGGCCGCGATGCGGTCGAGGACCGAGCCCAGGTCACGCTGGGCGTTCATGTCGGCCACCACGTCACCGAGCCGGCGGACCACCCGGGCCCGCTCGGCCATGTAGTGCCGGGCCACGTCGTCCTCGCCGCCCTGATGGCAGACGTTGACCCAGCCGGTCACGTCGCCGCCCACGTCGAGAAGCGCGCTGGTGTCGATGCGGACGTCCATCGCGCTGCCGTCCTTGCGGATGCGCCGGGTCGCGAACGAGATCTGGCCGCCGCCGCGGACCCGCTCCAGCACCGCGTTGTGCTCGGCCTTGAGCTCCTCGGGGATGATCGGCGGCTCGAGGCCGACCACTTCGGGCGCGGTCCAGCCGAACATCCGCTCCGCCGCCGGGTTCCACAGCAGCACGGTGCGATCGGTGTCGACCGCGACGATCGCGTCGGCCGCGCACTCGATCACCGCCCGGGCCGTCGCGTCGAACCGGCCCGTGACCTCCACTGGCTCCATCACCACCCCCTCATGGTGCCATCGCCGGGCCGTCCCAGGTCAGCAATTGGCCAGCGCTGAGGTAGTTGCTTGCCCAGTAACAAATAAATGAAGGAATGACTGACCCGTTAAAGGGGCATACGTTCGAGTAACAAGGCTCCTCCGGGAGTCATCAGCTAGGGCTCCACCCGGGGCCACCGAACGTGCGGCGCGGTTCCCGCAAGGATGCGGACATTGGACCAGGCAGAGTCTTATCCCCCTCCGGGCCAGCCGGAACGACGGCGTGGGCCGGAACAGCACGGCCATGCCCGGCTCGATCATCCGGTCGTGGTGGGTTACGACGGCTCCTCGTGCAGCCGCAACGCGCTGGCCTACGCGGCCGGGGTGGCGCGCCGGCTGAGCCGCCCCCTCCTGATCGTGCACGTGTCGTCCACCGGCATGTACTGCGAACCGCTGACCGGCCAGGTGATCGCCCTGCCCGAGCACGGCGGCGACCTGGAGAAGTGGCTGCGGGCCGAGCTGGAACAGACCGCCGACCCCACCGGCCTCGACGTGCACGTGCGCACCCGCCGGGGCAGCCCGGCTCGCGAGCTGGCCGCCATCGCCGCCGAGCAGGACGCGGACGCGCTGGTCATCGGCGCTCCGTCGCGGAGCTGGCGGCGCATCAGCGGCTCGGTACCGAGCTGGCTGGCCCGGCACGCCAGCTGCCCGGTCATCGTCGTGCCCTGACAACACTGTGCCCTGATCACGTCAACCGCCCCGGCGATCAGCGCGTCTTGATACGGGGGCCAAATGGCTCCGCAGCGTGATGATCTGACTGTAATCGGTCATTTACCCCGAAACGGAGCGGTATGAAGCTGACGCGTGCATCCCTGGTCCTGGCGGCTCCCTTAACGGCTCTGCTGGCCGTGGCCACCCCGGCGGTCAGCGCCAGCGCGGCCCCGGCCGTGACCCACACGGCCAAGCTGCCCTGCCGCACCTGGGTCAGCAACAGCAAGCCCAAGGACTACTCCACGGTGGACGTGTGGGTGGTCACCGCGGGGCGTGCGTCCGTAGCCACCGTGGCGCACTACAGGACGACGAGCACCAAGCACACGGCCAAGGCGAACGCCAAGGGCGACGCCGAGATCGCCTACCGCATCAGCGACGCGACCCCGGGCTACAAGGTGACGGTGTCGGTCTCGGTGGCCTCGGGCCACCACGCGGGTAGCTGCTCGACCTCGTTCACCCCGCATCGGTAAGACCACCATTAATTAATAAAGCAGTCAGCGGAAATCCCGGCTGGGCGGCGCGGCGGCGACCCGCAGCCGCTGCAGCCGGGACGCGACCAGGTTGGTGGCCCCCTCGGTGCGCTCGACCCGGCCGTGCACCAGCAGTGCGCCCGATTCCGCGCCGATCCGGCGGTAGCGCGCCCAGACGTGCGGCGGGCAGATGACGTTGGCCATCCCGGTCTCGTCCTCCAGGCTCATGAACACCACCCCGCCCGCGGTCTCGGGCCGCTGCCGGTGGGTGACCAGGCCGCCGACCACGACCCGGCCCCCCGCCGGGGTGGTGGCCAGGCCGGCCGCGGTGAGCACGCCGGCGGCGTCCAGCCCGGATCGCAGGTGCACCAGCGGGTGGGTGCCGTAGATCCCGGTGGCCCACAGGTCGGCCACGGTCTCCTCCACCGGGGTCATGGCGGGCAGGGCCGGTGCGGTCAGCCCGGGCGTGCTGCCCGGCAGCTGGGCCGGCCGGATGGCCGCCGCCGCCCCCGCGGCCCACATCGCCTCCCGGCGTCCCGGGCCGAAACAGCCGAACGCGCCCGCGGCGGCCAGGGCCTCCAGGGCCGGCGGCGACAGCCGGGTCCGGCGGGCGAAGTCCTCCAGGTCCCGGTACGGCCGGCCCGCGGCGACCGCCGCGGCGGTGTCCGCGCCGAGGTGGCGGACCCCGCGCAGGCCGACCCGGATGGCCGGCTGTCCCACGCTGCTGCCTTCCAGGGTGGCCAGATCGCTGCTGATGTTGACGTCCACGCCGTGTACTTCGACCCCGTGCCGCCGGACGTCACTGATCAGGCTGGCCGGGGAGTAGAACCCCATGGGCTGATTGCGCAACAGGGCGGCGGTGAACGCCGCGGGGTAATAGTGCTTCAGCCACGCGCTGGCGTAGACCAGGTAGGCGAAGCTGATCGCGTGTGACTCGGGGAACCCGTAGCTGGAGAAGGCCAGGATCTTCTGGTAGACGTCCTCAGCCACCTCACCGGAAATGCCCCGGGCGGCCATGCCGTCCAGCAGCCGCTGGCGCAGTTCCTCGATGCGCTCCGGCGCCCGCTTGGAGCTCATCGCCTGCCGCAGCTTGTCCGATTCGGCCGGGGTGAAACCCGCGCAGTCGATGGCCAGCTGCATCATCTGCTCCTGGAACAGCGGCACCCCGTAGGTCTTGTCCAGGGCGCCCTTCATCGACTCGTGCGGGATCAGCCGTTCCTCGGTGCCCGCGCGGCGGCGCAGGTAGGGGTGGACCGAGCCACCCTGGATGGGCCCGGGCCGGATCAGCGCCACCTCCACCACCAGGTCGTAGAACTTCTCCGGGCGCAGCCGGGGCAGGGTCGACATCTGGGCCCGCGACTCGACCTGGAACACCCCCACGGTGTCCGCCGCCTGGAGCATCCGGTAGACGCCGGCGTCCTCCTGCGGGATCGAGTTCAGCGTCCAGCGGTGCCCGTAGTGCGTCTCAACCAGGTCGAAGCAGTCGTGCAGGGCCGACAGCATGCCCAGGCCGAGCAGGTCGAACTTGACCAGGCCGGCGTAGGCGCAGTCGTCCTTGTCCCACTGCAGCACGCTGCGGCCGGGCATCCGGGCCCATTCCACCGGGCAGACGTCGCTCACTGGCCGGTCGCAGATGACCATCCCGCCGGAGTGGATGCCCAGGTGCCGCGGCAGCCGCTGCAACTGCCCGGCCAGCGCGGCCACGTCGCCGGGCACGCCCGCGTCGCCGCCGGCCACCTCGCCGGGGCCGGCCCGGTGGGACCAGGCGTTCAGTTCCTCCGGCGGGTGGCCGAGGGCCCGGCCCGCGTCCCGCAGCGCCAGCCGCGGCCGGTACGAGATCACGTTGGCCACCTGGGCCGCCCGGTCCCGGCCGTAGCGGTCGTAGACGTACTGGATCGCCTCTTCCCGGCGGCGGTGCTCGATGTCCAGGTCGATGTCGGGCGGCCCGTCCCGCCCGGCGGACAGGAAGCGCTCGAACAGCAGGCCGTGCCGGACCGCGTCCACGCTGGTGATCCCGAGCGCGTAGCAGACCGCCGAGTTCGCGGCCGAACCGCGACCCTGGCACAGGATGTGCTGGTTCTCGCAGAACCGGACGATGTCGTGGACGAGCAGGAAGTACCCGGGGAACCCGAGCTCGCCGATCACGGCGAGCTCGTGCTCGATCTGGCGGTAGGCCCCGGGCTGCCACTCCGCCTCCGGTGGCCCGTAGCGCTTCGGCGCCTGTTCCGCGACCAGCGCGCGCAGCCAGGACATCTCGTCGTACCCGGCGGGCACCGGGAAGTCGGGCAGTCTCGGGGCCAGGTCCCCGAAGCCGAACGCACAGGCCTGAGCCAGCTCCACGGTCCGCTGCTGGACGCCGGGGAACCGGCGCAGCCGGCGGCTCATCTCCGCCCCGGACCGGAGATAGGCGGCGCCGGCGGCGGGCAGCCAGCCGTCCATCTCGGTCAGGCTGCGCCGGGCCCGGATCGCGGCCAGTGTCTCGGCCAGCCGGGCCCGGGCGGGCGTGGCGTAGTGCACGTTGCCGGTGGCGACCACGCCGACCCCGGCCGCGCGGGCCATCCCGGCCAGCAGGTCGTTCCGCTCGTCGTCGCCGGGCTGGTCGTGGAAGGTCAGCTCGGCCAGCACGTTGTCCCGGCCGAACATACCGGCCAGCGCGCGCAGTTCGGCCAGCGCCGCCGCCGGGCCACCGGTGGCCAGGGCGGCGGGCACCGCGCCCTTCCGGCAGCCGGTCAGCACCACCCAGCGCCCGTCGTGGGCCTGGCCCAGCGCGTCCAGGTCGTAGACCGGCCGCCCCTTGCCACCCCCGGCGAGTTGCGCCGCGCTGATCACCGCCGACAGCCGTTTATAGCCATCGGCGTCCCGGGCCAGCACCAGCAGGTGCTGCCCGCCGGGATCCGGTGACCCGGCTCGTTCCGGGCTTTTCTGCTGGGGGCCGTTCCGGGCTCCATTCAGGCTCAGTTCGGCGCCGAAGACGGTGGCCAGGGTCACCCCGGATTCGGCCCGGACCCGCGCCGCAGCCTGCGCGAACTGGGCCACCCCGTACATGCCGTCGTGGTCGGTGACGGCCAGCGCCCGCAGGCCGAGCCGGGTCGCCTCGCCCACCAGTTCGCCCGGGCTGGACGCCCCGTCCAGGAAGCTGTAGGAGGAATGGCAGTGCAACTCGGCCCAAGGCAGCTCGGTCCCGGGCGGTTCGGCTCCGGGTAGTTCGGCTCCGGGCGGCGGGTCGTCCTGAGCTCCGGCCCCGGCGCGGCGGGCGGGCCGGCCTCGCTCCGGCCCGGGTGGCAGCCGGGTCACGTTCCAGGACAGCCGCCGCTCCAGCTCGCGCCAGCTGACCGGCGGGTTCTCCCAGCCCATGGCCTCTTCCCGGCTCAGTCGTAGGGGTTCCGCAGCTCAGTCGTAGCGGGCCTCGATCTGCCAGCGGCCCTGTTCGACGGCGGCCAGCCAGCCGATGCCGTCCCCGGTGACCAGCTGGAACCGGGCCCGCCGGCTGGCGTGCCCGCTGTCCCACCAGCGTTCGGTCACCGGCCACGGGCCGGCCCAGGCGGTGATGGCCAGCCACGGGCCGTCCCCGGCGGTCAGCGCGTCCGGGGACGCGGACACCACCGCCCGCCCGGTGACCGTCACCGGCGCCCCGGAAGCGTCGATCACCTGGGCCGGCAGCGGCGCCGGGTACACCGTGGCCGGGGCGGGCGGCGGGATGCCCGCAGGCCACGGCCGGTCCGCGGGCAGCCGGGCCTCGCGCACATCGCCGAACGGCACCAGCACCACCCGGTCACCCGGGCTCCGGCCGCCGGCCAGCATCGGATGCGTCACCGATTCGTGCCCGAGCATGGCCTGGAGCCGCACCGCCGCCCGTTCCACCCGGTCCCGGACCAGGTCGTCGCCCCACAAGGCGAGCTGGCGCCCCTCGTACCGGACCAGCTGGTCCGGTACGAGCCGCAGCCGGGTGATCCCGCCACTGCCGTCGTCACCATCTGGTGAGGGCTCTGAGGTATCCGGTGGCTTTGATGTCTTTGGGGTCTTTGTGGCACTGGAGTTCGTGGGGGCGGATTGCCAGCCGTCCAGCTGCCAGCGCACCCGCTGCGCGATGGCCAGGGCGGACAGCAGGCCGTCGTGCCGCCACAGCCGGGCTTCGGTCCGGCCCGCTCCGGCCGTCAGCTCGACCCGGATCCGGACGCAGGACAGACCGCGGGCGGCCAGCCCGGCGAGGAGCTGATCGGCCAGGTTCTTGGCCGCGAACACCACCGGCTCGGCCAGGGCCGGCGGATCGAACTCGCTGGTGACAGACAGGTCGGCCTGCACTGTCCCGGCGGCCGGGCGGCGAGCCTCGGCCCCCCGGGCGATCCGCTGCGTGGCGCTGCCCTCGGCCCCGAACCGGCTGGCCACATCCCGGGCCGGCAGCGCGGCGAAGTCGCCCAGGGTCCTGATGCCCAGCCGGACCAGCTGGGCCGGGAGGGCCGATCCGAACTGGGCCAACCCGGACTGAGCCGACCCGGACTGAGCCGGACTGTGCTGGTTCAGCCTGGATGGGGCCCGCCCGGACTGGCCCGGAGCGGCCAGGATGTGGACCGGGTACGGGGCCAGGAACGACCGCGTGCCGCCGGGCGGCACCACCACCGCCGCATGCTGCGGGCAGGCGGCCCGGGCCGCCAGGCAGGCCGCGAACTGGCCGTCGGCCACCCCGGCGTGGCAGGCGAAACCGCGGGCCGTCACGGCGGCGGCGATCTTGCGGGCCAGGGCCTCCTCGCCGCCGAAGTACCGGGCCGGCCCGCGCGCGCTGAGCAGGCACAGCCCGGGCCGGACCACCTCCACCACCGGACAGAAGTCTTCCACCGCCGTGACGACCTGCTCGAAGGCCCGGGCGTCAGAACTGTCCGTCGTCTCCTCGGGCCAGTCCGGGCACCAGACGGCCAGGATCCGGGCCGGGCGGGCGGCGCCCCCGGCCCTCACCGGGCCACTCCGGCCAGGACGGTGCCGGCCAGGGTTGGGCCGGAGGCCGCGAGCAGGTCCGCCCCGGCCTGGGGATCGACGCCGCCCGCGGCCCAGGCGGGTATGGCCGGGCGGGCGGCGGCCGCCGTTTCGTCCAGGGTCACCGTGCCGTCCGGGCCGGGTAGCCACAGCCATTGCCGCCGCGGGCGGTGGGCTGCGCCGCGACCCTCGGCCACCACTTCGGCCCGGCAGCCTCGCAGGCTCCCGTACCCGTCGCCGATTCCGGCCCAGGACCGTTGGGTGACCCGGAGCCGCACCGGGGCGCCGTCCCAGGCCCCGGCCGCGATCAGCACCCCGCCGCCGCGCCGCAGCACCCCCTCCAGCCGGCGCCGGGCCTGCGCCGACGGCGGCGCGGCCGGCCGGACCACCACGACCTCGCACGCTTCCAGCATCGACGCCACCACCTGAGGCCAGCCCGGACCCGGCTCGGGCACCAGCATCAGCCGGGTGGTCTCGGCCCCCATCCCGGCCGCCGCGACCACGCCCAGGCTGGGCAGGCCGGCCACCCCGCACCAGGCACCCGCGGCGGATGCCCCGGCCACCAGGGCCAGGCACAGCAGGCCGGGCTGCTCCACCGACAGGACCGACCCGCGAGCCAGCCCTCCGCCCGGCAGCAGGCCAGCCAGCGCGGGCAGAACGGGAAGGACCGAGGTACCCGGCACCGCACCGGCGGGAGACGCAGAGTTACCAGCCCGCAGCCCTTCGACCCCACGCGAGAAGCCTTCGCGCTCTCCGTGAAAAAGCCCCGTGACCTGCGCAATCTGACCCCGCATAGTCAACCAGTATCGAATTAATATTCGAACTGTCAAGAGTCGACTTACTCACACTGAGTAACAGTTTCGCTTGGCGAGCCGAAGAGTCGCGGCTCCACCCCGGCCGGGCCGTCCACGGTGCGGGCCGCGGTCAAGAGCCCGAGCCCAACAGGGGCGATGCTCCCGAGCCGCAAGCGCCCCAGCCATCACAAGAGTCCCGCTGCCCCGGCGGTCCCTCCATGGCAATGCCGCATTGCCTAGATAAGAGGCAGGCAATGCGGCATTGCCACCCTGAGGCGTGGGGCTGGCGGTACTGCTACGACTCACGTGACGCACGTGGCGAGGGGGTAGGCCGCGGACGACTTAATCCCTAGGTGATTGCCCCCTGGGCAATCGGCTTGGGGGCTACGGGCGGCTTCCAGGACGGGGCGCGGCCCAGGGTGGCGACGATCTGGTCCAGGAGAGGCGCGCCCGGCCGCACCGCGACCTTCGGGGCGAACGGGGAGTCCGGGCGACCACGGGAGGTGTCGGGGACCTGCTGGGCTACTTCCCAGGCGGCGGCCAGCACCGGCTGGTCCAGGTCCAGCCCGGTCCCCGTCCCGGTCGAGCGGGCCAGGTCCCAAGCGTGCACCACGTAGTCGATGAAGTGGAACCTCATGGCCTGGGTGGCCGGGAACTCCATGGTGGTGCTGATCTCCGGCAGCCGGAACGGGGCGACCCCTACCCCGTCCGCGCCGAAGGTGGTCAGTACCTCGGCCGTGGCGGCCAGGAAGTCCGCCACCGGGTCGGGCGCGGGCGGCCGGGGGACCCAGACGGCCAGGTCGCCGCCTTCTCCCCGGGCGGCGGCCGCGAACCCGCGGTGCTGGACGCTCAGGTGGGCCAGCAGGTCCGCCAGCGTCCAGCCGTCACAGGGCGTCGCCCGGTCCAGGTCCGCGGGCCGGATCCGGCACGCCACCTCGGCCGCGGCCAGCACCGCGACCCGGTCCAGGTCCCGTATCCGGTTCAGCTCATCGACATCCATCTACGTCCGCTCCCCTCGTGATCCAGCTTTCCCCACAAAAGTATGCTTACGCTTATCGTATGTGCAAGATTATTAATTGGAGCAGGCCGCGGGAGAAGTTCCAGAAATCTGGAAAGCCCCGGGGAAAGCGAGGGCGAGCGCGAGGGAAAGCACGAGCGCGAAGGCGAGTACAAAGGCGGGCCGCCGGATCAGAAGACAGCCCGGGCCCGGATAAGCGAATGGCCAGCGGCAAGCAAGCTGAACTTGCTCATACGCTGGCCATTGGCACTCTGTGGGCGAGGAGGGATTTGAACCCTCACGTCCTTTCGGACACACGGACCTGAACCGTGCGCGTCTGCCGTTCCGCCACCCGCCCGGGTGCGAGAAAGAAGGTTAGCACGACCCCGAGTGCACTCATGCCCCGGATACGATCAGAGGCGAGTTGCCGAAGGGAGGTGTCACGGTGGGAGTTCTGCAGCGCTTCGAGCGACGGCTCGAAGGCATGGTCGAGGGGGCCTTCGCCCGGGCGTTCAAGTCCGAGCTACAGCCGGTCGAGGTGGCCAGCGCCGTGCAGCGCGAGATGGATGACCGGGCGGCGATCGTGGCGCAGGGCCGAACGCTGGTGCCGAACGACTTCGTGGTCGAGCTGGCCGACAGCGACCATGACCGCCTCGACGTGTACGCCGACAGCCTGGGCGTGGAGCTGGCCAACCTGGCCCGCGACTACGCGAAGGAGCAGGGCTACTCATTCGTCGGGCCGGTGCGGATGCGGTTCGAGGGTGTGAACGACCTGACCACGGGCACGTTCCGGATCCGGTCGGGCGTCATCCGCGGTTCCACGGTGGAAGGCGGCGAGATCCGCCAGCCCGCCAGCGACCTGCCCCAGCCCCGCGGCGGTGACTTCGGCGGCCGCCCCCGGCTGATCGTTTCGACCGATGACCCGAACGGCGGCGGACGCCAGCAGCGCAACTACGATCTGGTCACGGCCACCACTCTGCTGGGCCGGGGCACCGACTGTGACCTCCGGCTCGTCGACCCGGGCGTTTCCCGCCATCATGCGGAGTTGCGGGTTGAGGGGGGCGAAGTGGTCCTGGTCGACCTAGGCTCTACCAATGGCACGTTCGTCAACGGTCAACCCATCAAGCATGTGGTCCTCACCGATGGCATGCAGATCACCCTGGGGCGCACCACCCTGGTCTTCCGCAGGGACAGCAGCTACTGACGCTTCAGGCAGGAACATCTCACTGGGATGACTGAACTCACCCTCACCCTTATCCGGGTGGCCTTCCTCGCCGTGCTCTGGCTGTTCGTGATCGCGGCGATCGGAGTGGTCCGCACGGACCTCTCCGGCAGTTCGGCCGGCCGGTCGCGGGCCGCCCGGCGGCAGGCGACTGCGCCGCGGCCCCTGCCCCGGCCGAACGGCAAGCCTCAGAAATCACGCCGCGGGCAGTTGCATACGCTCGTGGTGACGGGGGGCGCCCTCAAGGGAACGACCATTGATCTCAGCGAGCAGCAAATTACGCTCGGCCGGGCAAATGACGCTACGCTCGTCCTCAACGACGACTACGCTTCTAGCCGACACGCCCGGATCTTCCCGCAGGACGGGCAGTGGATCGTTGAGGATCTCGGTTCAACCAACGGCACGTACCTGGATCGCCAGAAAGTGACGCGACCGACTCCGGTGCCGCCTGGCGTGCCGGTCCGTATCGGCAAGACCGTTCTGGAACTTCGCAGATGACACTTGCACTCCGCTACGCGGTACGCTCCGACGTCGGTCTTCTCCGCGAGGGGAACGAAGACTCGGCGTACGCGAGCCCCCGCCTGCTGGCCGTCGCGGACGGCATGGGCGGCCATGCCGCCGGCGAGGTGGCGAGCGCCGTGGCGATCGCCTCGGTGGCGGCGCTGGACGGCGGCTCGGTCCGCGGTGGTGACCTGCTCGGTTCCCTCAAAGAAGCGGTGCACTCCGCCAGCGACACCCTGCACCAGATGGCGTCGGCCGACCCGGCCGTCGAGGGCATGGGCACCACGCTGACCGCGATGCTGTGGGCGGGCCAGGGTTATGCACTGTGCCACATCGGTGACTCCCGCGGCTACATGCTGCGCGACGGTGAGCTCTACCAGATCACCCACGACCACTCGCTGGTGCAGTCGCTGGTCGACGAGGGCCGGCTCAGTCAGGAAGAGGCAGCCACCCACCCGCAGCGCTCGCTGATCCTGCGCGCGCTGGACGGGCGCGGTGAGGCCGAGCCGGACCTGTCCATGCGCAAGGCCATGCTCGGCGACCGTTACCTGCTCTGCTCGGACGGCCTGTCCGACGTGGTCAGCGCGGAGACGCTGCACCACACGCTGAGCACGATCGAAGACCTGGACGACGTGACGGTGCAGCTCATCGAGCTGGCCATCCGGGGCGGCGGCCCGGACAACATCACGGTGGTGATGGCCGACGTCGTCGACGACGAAACCGAGTCCCGGCCCCTGACCACCCAGCCGATCATGGCCGGGGCGGCGTCGCACGGGAACGCGGCCGACCTCAGCCTGCTCGAGCGCAGCGACAGCCCGGCCGGGCGGGCCCAGATGCTGGCCCACACCGCACCGCAGACCCCGGTCATGCTGGACGAGCGGCGGACCGCGCAGGGCGGCTGGGCCGATGCCGAGCAGGAGGACGACGACCCGGACGACTGGGCCGCCACCGAGGGCCAGTCCCGCAGCGGGCACCGGGCCCGCCGGCACCGGCGGCGCTGGCCGATCGTGACGATGGCGCTCGTCGTGCTGGCCGCGGTGGTGATCGGCGGCGGCTACGGGGCCTGGGAGTACACCCAGCACCAGTACTACGTGGGTACCAGCCAGGGACACGTGACGATCTTCCGCGGGGTCAACCAGCGGGTCGCCGGGGTCAGCCTGTCCAGCGTGTACTCGCGGAGCTCCCTGACCGAGGCGCAGGTCCCGCCGCAGGAACTGCAGATGGTCCGGGGCACGATCACGGCCACGAACCTGAGCGATGCCCACCGCATCGTCGGCCAGCTCCAGTCTCAAGCGGCCGTGTGCAAGACCGCCTACGGCACCCGTAACGACTGGGTGACGCAGCAGGCCGCGGCGGTCGCGGCGGCCAAGGCCAGCAAGAAGCCGAAGCCGTCCGCATCGCCCGAGCCGACCGTCCCGACCGACTGCCCCGGGGCGGCTGCGCTCGGCGTGTCGGTTGTCGCGGCTCCGCCCGTATCCCCGTCCCCGTCCGCCACGCACCCGGCGTCGCCCAGCCCGACGGCGAGGAGTACGTCGTGAGCAGCGTCGCGACGTCGGATGATTCGACGCTCGGCGGCGTTCCTGAACCTCAAGTGGCGATGCCACGTGGACGCCGCCGCACCGAAATCCTCATGCTGGTGTTCTCGGTGCTGCTGGTCGCGTTCGCCTATGTGAACGTCGGGCTTGGGTTCAAGGGCACCGTGCCGCCGGGCGTCGTCGAGTACATCGTCGGCTTCGTGGTGCTGCTGGCCATCGCCCATCTCGCGGTGCGGCGGTGGGCCCCGTACGCCGATCCGCTGCTGCTGCCGCTGGCCGCCGCGCTGAACGGCCTGGGCATCGTGATGATCTACCGGCTGCAGGAGTCCGGCCGCAACGGCAACCCCGGCCAGGTCATCAGCACCCTGAGCTCGTCGGCCGCGACCTTGCAGGTCTTCTACTCGGCCGTCGGCATCGGCTGTTTCGTGGCCGTGCTGGTCCTGTTCCGCGAGCCCCGAGTCCTGCAGCGCTACACCTATCTCTTCGGCTTGGTCGGCATCATCCTGCTCGCGCTGCCCGCCCTGCTGCCCGCCAGCATCAGCGAGGTGCAAGGGGCCAAGATCCAGGTCCGGCTGGGCAGCTTCTCGCTGCAGCCGGAGGAGTTCGCCAAGCTGGCCCTGGCCATCTCGTTCGCCGGCTACCTGGTGGCCAAGCGGGACGTGCTGGCGCTGGCCGGCCGGCGGGTGCTGGGCATCGACCTGCCGCGGGCCCGCGACCTGGGTCCGGTGCTCGGCGTGTGGGCCGTGAGCCTGCTGGTGCTGGTCTTCGAGAGCGACATCGGCACGTCGGCCCTGTTCATGGGCTTGTTCGTGGCCATGCTGTACATCGCCACCCAGCGCACGTCCTGGCTGCTGATCGGCTTCCTGCTGTTCGTCGGCGGCGCGTTCGCGGCCAGCAGGCTGTTCGCTCACGTCGGCGAGCGGTTCACCATCTGGCTGCACCCGTTCGCTGGGAACAACCCGTACGGGAACGCCTATCAGCTGGTCCAGGGCCTGTACGGGATGGCCTCGGGCGGGATCCTGGGCAAGGGCCTGGGGGCCGGCCAGCCGTACCTGACCCCGCTGGTGCAGAGCGACTTCATCACCACCGCGTTCGGCGAGGAGCTCGGGCTGACCGGTCTGATGGCCATCCTGCTGCTGTACGGCCTGATCGTGCAGCGCGGCCTGGCCACCTCGCTCGCGGTCAAGGACCCGTTCGCCAAGATCCTGGCCGGTGGCCTGGCCTTCATGCTGGCCCTGCAGGTGTTCGTGATTGTGGGCGGGGTCACCCGGCTGATCCCGCTGACCGGTATCACCACCCCGTTCCTGGCCCAGGGCGGTTCCTCGCTGCTCGGCAGCTGGATGCTGATCGCGCTGCTGATGCGGCTGAGCGACACGGCCCGGCGGCCACCACCGCAGCCGATCCAGGACGAGGGCATGACCCAGGTGGTGAACCTGTCGTGAACCGTGCCGTGCGCCGGATCTCCATCGCCGTCCTGATCATGTTCGTCCTGCTACTGGCCAACGTGAACTACCTGCAGGGGTTCGAGGCGAGCGCCCTGAGCAGCAAACCGGGGAACTCCCGGGCCTTCGCCGCGCAGTTCCAGTACCAGCGCGGCGAGATCGAGACCTCGGACGGCGTGGTCGTGGCCAAGTCCAAGGCCGTGGGCGGCATCTACAAGTACCAGCGGGTCTACCCATACGGGGAGGAGTACGCCCCGGTCACCGGCTACGACGCGCTCTACGGGGCCAGCGGTATCGAGAAGACCGAGAACTCGGTGCTGACCGGTAACTCCTCGTCGCTGGCCGTCCGCAACGTGATCGACATGATCACGAACAAGCCCCGCAAGGGGGCCACGGTCCAGCTCACGATCAACTCCAAGGCGCAGAACGCAGCCTGGGGCGCGCTGAAGTCCCTCGGCAAGTCCGGCGCGGTGGTGGCGCTGGACCCGTCGACCGGCAAGGTCCTGGCCCTGGCTTCCTACCCGTCGTTCGACCCGAACCAGCTCGCCGTGCTGGACGGCACCCAGCTGAACAAGAACGACCAGGCGCTGCTGAAGGACCCCAACCAGCCGCTGCTGAACCGGGCCACCAGCGCCACCTACCCGCCCGGGTCGACCTTCAAGATCGTCACCAGCTCCGCCCTGTTCAGCCAGGGCCAGGCCTCTCCGAGCACGCTGGTGGACGCGCCGACCAGCCTGACCTTGCCGCAGAGCAGCACCAAGCTGATCAACAACGACGGCGAGGCGTGCGGCACGCTGGGGAACGGCAAGGCCACGATCGACACCGCGTTTACCGAGTCGTGCAACACCGCGTTCGCCAACATCGGCATGCAGCTCGGCTCGGCCGCGCTGAAGAGCCAAGCCGAGAAGTACGGTTTCAACGACCCGAACCTGACCATTCCCCTCCCGGTGGTGGCCAGCAGATTCCCGCTGGAGCCGGCGTTGTCCTTCGCCGCCATGTCCGCCATCGGCCAGAAGGACGACACCGTGACCCCGCTGCAGGAGGCCATGCTGTCCGCGACGATCGCCGACAGCGGCAAGCTGATGCGGCCGTACATGGTCCAGCAGGTCCAGGCGGCCGACCTCAGCATCATCGACTCGGCCTCGCCCACGGTGCAGAACGTGCCGGTCAGTACCACCGTGGCCGGTCAGATCAAGACGATGATGCTGCATGTGGTCAGCCAGCCGGACGGCACGGCCAACGCCATCAACAACGCCATCCCCGGGGTCCAGATCGCGGGCAAGACCGGAACGGCACAGAACGGCGTCAACAACAGCGGCCTGAATGATGCGGTTTTCACCGGTTTTGCCAGTAACGGCAACCGTTCCATGGCGGTGGGCGTCATCATTCAGGGCGGCGGTTACGGCGCTGCGGCGGCTGCCCCTATAGCCGTCAGCGTCCTCAAGGCGTACCTGGAGAACGGGTGAACGATCACCTGCTGGGCGGACGTTACCGGCTGAGCGGCCGGATAGCGGTGGGCGGCATGGGCGAGGTGTGGCGCGGCACCGACGAGCTGCTCGATCGTGCGGTGGCGGTCAAGCTGCTGTCGGCCGCGCACGCCCTCGACGAAGCGTTCCGGGCCCGGTTCCGGGCCGAGGCGCGGTACGCCGCCTCGCTGTCCCACCCGAACATCGCCCAGGTCTTCGACTACGGCGAGACCACCGGCAACGAGGAAGCCGCAGCGGGCCTGCCCTCCGGCGGCGCCTACCTGATCATGGAGCTGGTGCAGGGCGAGCCGCTGTCCGCGGTGATCGCCCGGCAGGAGCGGCTGTCCCCCGGTGACACCCTGCGCATCGTGAGCCAGTCGGCCGACGCGCTGGCCGCGGCGCACGAGGCGGGCATCGTCCACCGCGACATCAAGCCGGGCAACCTGCTGGTCACCAGCGACGGCACCACGAAGATCACCGACTTCGGCATCGCCCGGGCCATGTGGGCCGCGCAGGCGTCCCACCTGACCCAGACCGGCATGGTCATGGGCACGGCCAGCTACGTCTCACCCGAGCAGGCCACCGGCGGGACGATCACGTCGGCCTCGGACATCTATTCGCTCGGGGTCGTGGCCTACGAATGCCTGGTCGGTGAGCCGCCGTTCACCGCGGAGACCCCGGTCGCGATCGCGGTGGCGCACATGCACCGGCCGGTGCCGCCGTTGCCGGACGACGTGCCCGCGCCGGTCGCCGAGCTGGTCATGAACATGCTGGCCAAGGCGCCCGAGGAGCGGCCGCAGAGCGCTCGGTGGGTGGCGGACCGGGCCCGGCAGCTGCGTAGCTCGCTGCCCAGCTCGCCCGACCCGGCCGGGCCGCTGGATGATCCCCTGCTGGACGATCCGCTGCTGGCCGCAACATCGGTCGACGGCGGCGGGAGGGGCCGGCGCGGAGGAGAGCACCGACCCACGCCTGGGGGCCGCACTGACCCGGGCCGACATGGGCCTGGCCGCCGCGGCGACTCCGCCGCCCCGGCCGCCCGCCCACACCAGCCACGGCGGCAATGGCAATCGCGGGCGACGGCGGCGGTCCGCGCTGCTGGCCGCAGGCGTGAGCGTGGCCGTGGCCGCGATCGGCGGCACGGTGGCGGCGATCCTGCTGTCCAACCGGCCGCTGGACAACGCGGGCAACGCAACCCCGGCGAGTTCCTCGGCCCCGGCCTCGAGCATCAGCGCGCCGGCGAAGCCCAGCCCGACACCCACGCAGTCCCGGGTTTCGGTCGGCAACACGAGCGCTGCGCCTACTCTAGGGAGTGGCGTGGGGGTGGGCAGCATAGTGAGCCCGTCTCCGAGGATCTCGCCGTCCACAACTAAACCGAAGAAACCGACGAAGAAGCCGACGGCCCCGCCGACGGGCAAGCCGCCGGCCTCGCCTACGCCACCGGCTACACCAACGCCGACACCGTCGCCGACACCGTCGCAACCGGGCGGCGGTCGTGGCGGTGGTGGCGGTGGTGGCGGCGGCACCGGCACGCAAGGGAAGACCTAGCTCCAATGGTGGGGCCCGGTGAATGAGACAACGCGGGATGGTTTGGCAAAGTGCGAGACATGACACAGCCACGGCTGCTTGGTGGTCGCTATGAGCTCGACGGTGTCGTCGGGCGCGGCGGCATGGCCGAGGTCTACCGGGCCCACGACATCCGTCTCGACCGCGTCGTCGCCATCAAGACTCTCCGGACCGACCTGGCCCGGGATCAGACGTTCCAGGCCCGGTTCCGCCGGGAGGCCCAGTCTGCGGCCTCGCTGAACAACCCGTCCATCGTCGCGGTCTACGACACCGGCGAGGACGAGGACATGGCAACCGGTATCCCCGTCCCGTACATCGTCATGGAGTTCGTGGACGGCCGGACCGTCCGCGACCTGCTGCAGTCCGATCACCGGCTGCTGCCCGAACGCTCGCTGGAGATCATCGACGGGGTGCTGGGCGCGCTGGATTACAGCCACCAGTCCGGCATCGTGCACCGCGACATCAAGCCCGGCAACGTGATGGTCACCCGCAACGGCGACATCAAGGTGATGGACTTCGGCATCGCCCGGGCCATGAGCGACAACCAGGCCACGATGACTCAGACCGCGCAGGTGATCGGGACCGCGCAGTACCTGTCGCCGGAGCAGGCCCGGGGCGAGCGGGTGGACGCCCGCAGCGACCTGTACTCCACCGGCTGCCTGATGTATGAACTGCTGACCGGGCGGCCGCCGTTCACCGGCGACTCGCCGGTCGCGATCGCCTACCAGCACGTGCGGGAGAACCCGGTCCCCCCGTCGGTGGTGGACCCGGACATCCCCCCCTGGGCCGACGCGATCGTGCTCAAGGCGATGGCCAAGGACCCCAACGACCGGTACCAGAGCGCGGCCGAGATGCGTATGGACGTGCAGCGCGCCATGAACGGCATGGCCGTCGCCGCTCCCCGGCTGGACGCCTACAACCGGACGCAGGCCATGGGCGGCGCCACGATGATGGCCAACCCGACCACGGCCGTGCCGCCCTACCAGTACGGAGACCAGACCGACGGCGGTGAGCCGCCCCCGCGCAGCTACCGGGCCCTGCTCTGGGTGCTGGGACTGCTGGTGGTGCTGGGCGCGGTCGGTGCGCTGGCGTACCTGCTGTTCGGCGGCGGCGGCAAGACCTACGGCGTGCCGCTGGTGAACGGGCTGACCCAGGCCAAGGCGGAGCAGGCGATCACCAACGCCCACCTGAAGTCCAGCGTCGTCGACCAGGCCAACTCGACCGTGGGCAAGGGCCTCGTGATCAAGTCCAACCCGACCGAGGGCAACAACGTGCCCGCGAACACCGTGGTCACGCTGTACGTGTCGACCGGCCCGCAGCAGGTGACGGTGCCGAACGTGGTGGGCGAGACCTCGGCCACGGCCCAGAGCACGCTGACCGGCAAGGGCCTGAACGTCAAACAGGTCTCCGACGCCACCTCGACCGCGGCCAAGGGCACGGTGACCAAGCAGTCCCCGCCGTCCAACTCGACGGTGAGCCCGGGCAGCACGGTCACCATCTACGTCTCGGGCGGAGCAGTCACGGTGCCCAGCGTGGTCGGTGACTCGGCCTCCACCGCACAGACGATCCTGCAGGGTGACGGGTTCACCGTGAACACCAAGACCGTGACCGGCCCGTCGAGCGCCCAGCCCGGCGACGTGTTCCAGCAGACACCGGCCCCGAACAGTTCGCTGGCTCAGGGGGCCACGGTCACGATCTACGTCGCGGCCCAGCCGCCCAGCCCGTCGCCCAGCCCCAGCGCCAGCCAGCCGTTCGGCGGCAGCCCGAGCCCGGGTGCGAGCGACTTCAACTTCGGTGGCGGCGGTAACGGCAACGGCAAACGGCAACGGCAATGGCAATGGCAATGGCGGCGGGGGCGGCGGCAACAACAAGAAGGGCTGACGGGCCTGACCGGCTCGTCAGCCGTTGATTCTGGCTGGCCCGTCAGCCGTTGCTGATCGAGCTGCCGTCCACGGGGACGTGCAGCTGCAGCCAGGGGAAGACCCCGAACCACAGCGCCGCCACGGCGATCAGCACGAGCAGCAGCATCCAGGCCGCCCTGACCCCGGGCCCTCCGGGCAGTGACCGCCACAGCCATCCGTACATCTGCGTCTCCTAACCGCTGACCGCGGTGCGGGCCGCGGCCGAGATCAGCTTGCCGCTCACGATCACCCGGTGGGTGCCGGTCCAGGCCGGGTTGCAGGTGATCAGCGTGATCAGCCGCTGCGTGGGGTGCTGGCCGGGATGGCCGGGGACCGGGTCGACCACGGCCGTGTCGGTGGGCAGCACCGTCTGCTGGCCGGTCACCCGGTAGGTGTAGGTGTTGAGCTTGGTGTCGATGTAGACCAGGTCGCCGCTCTTCAGCGAGGGTAGGCTCCAGAACGGGTTGCCCGCCGTGACCCGGTGCCCGGCTACGGCGAAGTTGCCGATCTGCCCGGGGAGCTGGGTGCCCGGCACGTGACCGGGACTCACGTTCAGCTGGGCCAGCGCGGTGCCCTGGATGATGGTGAACCGCCAGCGTGCGCCGAAGGCCGGGATCCGGATGTAGGCGAACGGCTGCCCGGTGACCAGCGCCAGCTGCTCCGGCCGGGCTGGCCGGTGGGCCGCTCCACCGGCACCGGCACTGGCGCTGGCCCACTGCTGGTTCAGCTCGGAGCTGAGCTGGTGCTGCGCGCTGCTGGCCCGCAGCGCGGTGCCCCACATCAGGTACGCGACGAAGAGCAGAACAACGGCGCCCAGGGTGACCAGAAGCTCACCCACGCCGCGGATGATGGTTCGCACGGTTGACCCACATCGCTGAGGTGATTTACGGGGATGATTACCGAACGTCGCTAGATACTAGCGTCTAGTGACCATGCCCGCCCCGGGAACACCAACGCCCGTGACCTACTACGATGACGCCACAGCCATCCAGCTCAGGAGATGACGGTGCCGAAGTCCCGCGTCCGCAAGAAGGCGGTGTACACGCCGCCGCCGCGCTCGGCGCGGCGCAAGGTCAGCCCGCCGTGGCTGGCCCCGGCCATGGTGGCGTGCCTGGTCATCGGGCTGGTCTGGATCGCCCTGTACTACATCACCAACGGCGGCCTGGCCGGGATGTCCGTGCTGGGCTTCTGGAACCTGGTGATCGGGTTCGTGCTGATCATCGCCGGGGTGGTCCTGTCCACCCAGTGGCGGTAGCCGGCCTCAGAAGGCGGGCAGGCCGAGGTGGACGCTCCACAGCGCCGTCGCGGCGATGAGGATGGCCAGCATTCCGGCCGTGGCCGCGGCCTGGACCAGGGAACGATGGGTCTTCGGGGCGTAGACGTAGGCCGCGGTGATCAGCGCGCCGGTGATCAGGCCACCGATGTGGTCCTGCCAGGCGATCCCGCTGACCACAAAGCCCAGGCCCAGGTTGATGGCAATCAGGAAGAGGATGCCGCGGCTGTCGAGCCGCAGCTTGCGTGCCACCACGAACCAGGCCCCGAACAGGCCGAATACCGCACCGGAGGCACCCAGCGCGGGCTGGTTGGGCGCGACCAGGTAGTAGAGGAAAACCCCGCCGGCGAGCGCGCTGAGCAGATAGACGGCCAGGAAGCGGAGCCGGCCCAGCATGTGCTCCAGCTGAGGCCCGACCACGATCAGCGCCCACATGTTGAACAAGATGTCGGCGAAACCGAGGGTCCCCCCGGACGGGGCCACGAAGGCCGACGTGAGCAGGCGGTACCACTGGCCTGCACCCACCCCGATCGCGTTGCCGCGGCCGTCGTTGGCGTAGCCGACCATTTCCAGGTTCGTGGCGATGCTGGGCCGGGCCAGTACGGCCAGGTAGAGCAGGACGTTGATGCCGACCAGCGACCAGGTGACGGCGGCCCCCGTCGTCACCCGGCCGCCGAACGCGGTCCTCGGCTGCCGCGCCTGCGGGCCCGCCTCTGGGCTGCGGCCGTGGACGCAGTCCAGGCACTGCTGCCCCACCGGGGCGGCCCGCAGGCAGTCCGGGCACGCGGGGCGCCCGCAGCGCGAGCATGAGACATACGTCTCCCGGCCCCGGTGCCGGTAACAGGTCGGCACGCCTCCGGCACCTGACGTGCCGTTGACCGGCGGACCGGCTTCGAACCCGGTCTCAGGCCCGGCCTCGGGCCCGGTCTCAGGTTGCCCGGAAGCGGGAGTGGTCACGGTTGGTGCCTCAGGCCCCGTCGCGGTCGATGGTCACCGACTCGAGCACGACGTCCTGGGTCGGACGGTCCCGCCGGTCCGTGCTGGTCTGGCTGATGCGCTGCACGAGGTCGGCGCCCTCGGTGACCTCACCGAAGATGGTGTGCTTGCCGGTCAGCCAGGGCGTGGGTGCCACCGTGATGAAGAACTGCGAGCCGTTGGTCCCGGGGCCGGCATTGGCCATGGCCAGCAGGTAGGGACGGTTGAAGGCCAGGTCGGGGTGGATCTCGTCCTTGAACTTGTAGCCCGGACCACCGGTACCGGTGCCGAGCGGGTCACCACCCTGGAGCATGAAGTCGGGGATCACGCGGTGGAAGATGGTGCCGTCGTAGAGGCGGTCGCTGGTCTCCGCCCCGGTCCGGGGGTCGGTCCACTTGCGGCTGCCCTCGGCCAGTTCCACGAAGTTACGCACCGTCTCCGGGGCCTGGTCCGGGAAAAGCCGCACCTTGATCGGGCCCTGGTTGGTGTTAAGTGTTGCGGTAAGCGTGTTGGTCATGCCGGGAATCCTCGCATAGCCGGCGACTGGGCCGGTTGACTTGTCCCTACGTTTTCCGCGAGCCGGCTTGGCCCGGCGCGCCCTTCCACGGTACAAGCAATATCGCGTGGCCGGCCGCAGGGCTCTGCAGGCCTATTGTGGTTAGAGGATTGAGGTTGCTGGTCACGGGAACTGATTGACTCGAGATCATAAGCAGGAGGTCAACTGTGTCGCTTATGAAGACGAAGAAGGCCAAGAACGCCGCGTCAGACGCCGCGTCGCAGGCCTCGGAGGCCGCGGCGGCGGCAAAGGACGCCGCTCGCAGCCGGGCCAAGGACACGGCGAGCCTGGCGCGCGACCGTGCGCAGGACGCCGCTGACCTCGCCAAGGACCGTGCCCAGGACGCCGCGGTGGTGGCCCGCAGCAAGGCCCGCGACGCCGCGGCCCAGGTCGGGCCGAAGGCCAAGGACGTGGCCGCCCAGGTCACACCGAAGGCAAAGGACGTGGCCGCCCAGGTCAGCGCCCAGGTTGTGCCGGTCAGCAAGCAGGTCGCTGCGACGGCGGCCCAGACCGTCGAGCAGAGCGTCCGCGACGCTCGCGTCTGGGCTGCGCCGAAGCTGGAGGAGGCCGCCGTGGCGGTCACCGACACGGTGGCACCCAAGGTGTCCGCCGCCCTCAAGGCCACGGCCAAGAAGGTCGATCCGCCCAAGAAGCGGCGGCTGCTGGGCTGGCCGGGTGCGGTCGGGCTGGCGGTGCTGGCCGCGGCCGGTGCGGGCGTGGCCATCGTGTTGCGCCGGCGGCAGCCGCCGCCCCCGCCGCCCTACCCGGGCGAGGAGGCCGAGGACGCCGCGGACACGGCTACCGCCGCGGACGCCGAGGCCAACGGGCGGGTCAAGCAGCCCTAACCCCCAGCGGGGCCACTGCGCGACGCGGCGCACGAGCGAAATGCTCGGTGCGCCGCGTCGCGTTTTGGTGTGCGCTGGGGCACGTTCGGCTGACCTGGCCGGCCCGGGACAGGTGGCCTTGCACACGGTATTTAACGCCCTCCGTCGAGGGTCTCGGCCTTTCTCTCCAACCCCAACCCTCACTTTGGACCCGTAGGCTTCTTCGCTCACAGGCCCCGCAACCTCATCACCCGCGGCCCCGCAACCACCGCGAACCGGTCTTCGCGGCCGGGGCAGCGAGAGCGCGCTAAATCAGGGGGGTCGCCGACTGGGCCGAGCCGGCGGCCGGGATGTCGATGCCGTATTCCAGCACGACCCGGTCGGCCGGAATCACGATGTGGCGGCACACCTCCAGCACGTCGTCGCCGGAGATCAGGCGGCGGAGGACGGCGAACACCGGCACCCCCTGACCCACCTGGAGGGTCTGGGCCTCCGGTTCGGTCGGCATCCGGGCACTGACCGATTCCTCGACCCGTGACACCGGGTGGCCCAGGTAGGCCAGCTGGGCCAGCGTGCCACCCGGCCACGGCTCGCGCGCCGGGTCCGCCACCGGGGTGCCCGCCACCAGCTCCAGCGGCAGAAAGTTGACGCTGATCTGCTCGGGCTCACCGCGGGCGTAGAACACGAAGTGCCGGCGCAGCAGCGCCGTGCCCAGCTCGGTCCCGAACAGCGCGGCCAGTTCCTCGTCCGCCGTGACCTCGGAGTGCCGGGCGGTCAGCCGGTAGTCCCGCCAGTTGAGGGCGTGATCCCCGGTGAACGAGGTGCCCGGGCCGCCGGCGTAACGCTCCCGCGCCTGGCGGGCGTCGACCGCGTAGCGTTCCATCGCCCGCCGCCGGACGACAGGACGGGCCCGCACCACCGTGCCGCCCCCGCGGCGCGTCTCGACCAGGCCCTCCTGCCGCAGCAGCGATACGGCATGCCGGATGACGATCTCGGACACCCCGTAGAACCGGCGCAGCTCCTCCATGGTTGGCAGGCGCGCACCCGGCGGATACTGGCCGGACTGGATCTGCTGACGCAGTTCATCCGCCACAAGAAGGTAGGCGGGGCGTTCCTGCACGGTTGTGCACCTCCGGGCCAGACGTCCCCCGCGGAACATTATGCGTTCAGCTTGACACGATCCGCATCTCCCACCATTTTGTATACGGAAGTTACGGAGCGAATCCATCCGTGTCATCCACGTGACATGTGTTATGTCCGGGGCTGGTGGTGGCACTGACCGTCGTCTCGACCGTCTGCTTGACCGGCGGCAGCCAGCGGTGCCGGAGAAGCCGTGGTGCCGGAGGGAGCGGTCATGTCAGGCGGGAAACAGGCGGCAGCCGAACTGGAGGCGCAGTTTCCTGGCTGGCACGTCTGGCCGAGCAGCGCGGGCCGCTGGTGGGCGACCCGGACCGGGGCCGTGCTCGATCGCGACGACCTCGGCACAGGCCGGGTCATGACGATCGACGCGGACGACACGGAGACGCTGCGAGCTCAGCTGACGCGGCAATCCCGCCTCGACCAGGCTGCGCGGCAGTGGGGTGGGCCGGCGGCGGGCCGCGGATCCCGGAGGGGGTGATCCGCGCCGGCAGTCCTGCCGCCGGTCCTTCCTGGCCCGGGGAGTGCCGGACCGGGCGTTCGGCCCGGGTGCCGCCGGCCCGGGGTTCCTCGCCCTGACGTTCCCGGGCCGGCCCGATCCGGTACGTTCGATGCGTATCGGCGTCGATCCTGATCGGGCGGGCAGGCAAGTTGAGCAGCGCGAACGGTGACGATCGGCCGGCCGGTCCGGGCTACTCCGACGCGCCCGTCGCCACGTCGATCCCACCGGGCACCCAGGTCCGTGACCAGCCCGCCCCGGACCGGCTGCGGCTGATCCTGGGCTGGGTCGCGGCGCTCGGCATCGTGGCCTCGGTCGCGGTCATGGTGGCGGTCTCCCTGGCCGGCCCCAGCCTGTCGGTGGTCAACATGCCCCGGCCCGCCGCCGGTCCCCCGTGGTGGATCTGGCTGCACCCGTCGGCCGCGCAACTGACCTTCGCCCTGTGGGCCGCGGTGGCAACCGGCGGCATCGGGGTCATCGCCGGGCTGATGGCCGTGACCCGCGGGGCCCGCCCATCGGTCCGGGCCCTCGCGGCCTTCGCGGTGATCGTCGTCGGCCTGCTCACCGTGCTGCCGGCCGCGGGGTCGACCGACATCCTGGACTACGCGGCCAACGGCCGGATGGCCGCGACCGGGCACAGCCCGTATGTGCTGACGCCGCTGCAGCTGAAGCAGTCCGGCGACCCGATCGGCCGCTGGATCCCGCCCACCTGGGAAACCAGCGTGTCGGTCTACGGCCCGGCGGCCACGGCCGAGGAATGGGCCGCCGCCGAGCTCGGCGGCACGTCGATGGCGCGGATCACGTTCTGGCTGAAGCTGTGGAACTCGATCGCGTTCGGCGTGGTGGTGCTGCTGCTGGACCGGACGCTGCGGTCGGACCCGGCCCGCCGCCTGCGCGCGCACCTGCTGTGGACGGTCAACCCGCTGCTGCTGTGGGAGATCGTGGCCAGCGGGCACATCGACGGCCTGGCCGCCGCGTTCGGGTTGCTCGGGATCCTGCTGCTGCGGATCCGGACCGGCCCGCCGGACGGCCAGTTGGGTGGCCAGCCGGGTGGCCACCTGGTGGCCCGGCCGGCCGAGCGGCTGGCCCAGCGGCCGACGCTGAGCCGGTTCCTGCTGGCCGGGCTGTGCATCGGGGTGGCGGCGGCGATCAAGATCCCTTACGCCGCGTTCGGCCTGGGCGTGCTCTGGGCCGGGCTGGCCGGGGCCAGCGGAGCCGAGCCGGAGGGAACAGGCCGGACCGCCTTCGGTGGCGTGGGCCGGGCTGCGCTGGGTGGCGTGGGCCGGGCTGCGCGCCGGTCGGTCGCCCCGCTGGCCGCGGCGGCGGCCGGATTCCTGCTCGTCCTGGCCCCGGTCTACGCGGTGGCCGGCCGCCGGCCGTTTCGGTGCTGGTCAGCCGGGGTCCGGCCACGACCTGGGACACGATGTACCAGATCTTCTACCGGCCGTTCGGCTACACCGCGTTCGGCGCCTTCCTGGTACCGCCGCACCTCACCGCCATCGCGGCGGTCGCGTTCCTGGCCGTCGCCATCCTGGCGTTCCTGCGCTTCCCCGACGGCACGCCGCAGTTGCCCGCGCTCAGCCCGGCCCTGGCTCTCAGCCTGGCCTGGCTGCTGGTGTGGTCCTACCAGCGGCCCTGGTACGACGTGATGGCGATCTGCCTGCTGGCCGTGTACCCCGCGTCCCGGCTGGACTGGCTGGTACTCGGGCGCCTGATCCTGACCGCGCCGGTCTACCTGCCCGGTGTCCCCGGCCCCATCCCGGTCTGGGTCAACGACGCCATCAACGTCGTCGGCGAGGTCGTGTCCCCGTGGGCGCGGCTGCTGGCCGCCGTCGGCTTCATCGCGCTGTGCCTCTTCGGCTGGTGGGGCTGGCGCGACCGCGCTCCGGGACAGGCCGCCGTCCGGACGCTGATCTGAGCGGCCGCCGGCGCTGACCCGTCTTGGCCGGCCCTCTCTGACCAGCTCTGGCCGGTTTCTGGCGAACCGCGCGGCTAAGGTATCCGTGCAATGAGCGGATGACTGTTTCTGCCGCACATTGCCCCCGAACGTTCCGGGAGCATCACACCCGATGGCAACCGACCGGCCCGCCGACGCCGGCGAGGCACCCAGCCCCGCCGACGATCCCGTGGGCTCGCCCGGTTCGCCGCCGGACGAGCCACGCACCCGCGCCGAGCTGTACGCCGCCGGCCGCACCGCGGATCGCGCACCCGACGTCCCGCGGGCCGCGGACGAGGCGCACACCACCGCCGACGGCGGCTGGGCCTGGAAGAGCCTCCGCCTCGACCCTCCCGCCAACCACGTCGCAGACCAGCAACTGGCCGCGCGCCGCACCGCTGAAGGCCGTCACCCCGACGGAACCTACGACGGCCGCGGCCTCACGCCCGCCCTCCGCCGCGTCGAAGCCCAGCTCGACCACGGCACCCTGATCCCCGACACCGAGAAATTCGCCCTGAAATCCCCCGACCGCTTCAAAGAAAAGCTAGCCAAATTGATCGAACAGCGACCGGATCGCATCTGTCGGAGAACTAGCCAACGAGATCCACGATGGGATCAGGTACACCTTCATTTTTGATCCCGCTGCATTACACGGATCAAACTCGAGCGGGCATGCTCGAGCCTGATCGGCGATGGTTACGAGCTAACGAGCGCTGGCCAATCGCTGGGACGGCGAAGAGTACAAGGGTGTGAACAGCCGCTGGCATGATCCGCACACCGGCCAATCCGTTCGAGGTCCAATTCCATACGCCCCAGAGCTGGGAGGCCAAGCAGCAAACCCACGAAACTTACGAAAGGATCGATAGATCCCGACACGCCGGTCGGAGATGTCGAGAGGCTCCGGGCTTACCAGCAATCGGTGAGCAGCTCGCTGGAAATCCCCGACCGCTGGAATGAGATCCGCGACTATCGAAAATCCAGGTATTGACCATGGCCGAAAACATTAAGTACTACGCGGTGCTGAGCGAAGGGCGCTCTCTTGCCGATCCGTCCGGACTCGCACGCCGCACAATGACGCCCGACGGCCGCATGGATGAGTCTTTGCGCCGAGATCTAACATGGGGACGCAGCTCGGAGATCTACCAATGGGAGCGGGGCGAGAACTTCGGGCCCGATTTGGTGGAGATCAGCGCTGAGGAGGCGGCGGCGCTGGTGGAACGCTTCCGGCAGCGGTGGGCTGAGTAGCGATGACCTCGGCCTGGCGACGGTTGTGCGGGCTGGAGACGTACCAGATCACGGAGATTCCGCGGCGGGACGAGGGTGAGAACGGGCCCGGGGGCGAACGGGATCCGGGCCGGGCGCAGCGGACGGCGGCGCTGGTGGCGGCCTATCACGCCGGGGGAACCGTGGCGTTCGGCTGGCTGCGTGAGCGGGCGGGCGACGCCGTGCGGGTCCTGGCCGCGGGGCCGGTGCTGGCCGGCAGCGTGTCCGGGACAGACGTGGTGCTGGCGCTGCCGGGCGGGGGCCGGGGCCGGGTGCTGGGGCCCGGTGCGGCGGCCGGGGCGATGGCCGGGCTGGCCTGCTGGCGGGCGATCGGCGGGATCAGCGACGGCTTAGTGGTGTCCGCCGCCGGTGCGGGCGGCGGGGACCGGGATCAGGCCGCGCCCTCGCTGGAGGAATGCCTGCTGCCGGCCTGGGGTGGGCCGTTCGGCTGGATCGTGGTGGCCGAACCGGTGATCTCCGGTGAACTGCAAGGACTGGCCGACGATGAGGCCCGGCGGGAACGGCTGGCGGCCAGGATGGCCGACCGGTTCCCCGAGCAGGACGTGCAGGCGCGGCGGCACCGGGACCGGCACGCCGAACTGCGCCAGGGGCGGTCCACCGGGATGTGGCGGGTGCACCTGCTGGCCGGGGGCACCGACCCGGCCGCGGCGGCGCGGATCGCCGGTCTGGTGTGTGCCTCGGCCGACCTGCAGGGACTGCCGTATTCGCTGACCCCGGCCGCGCCCGCGGCGGGTGATTTCCGCGCGCTGCTGGACGCGGCGGCCGTCGGCCCGGCGGAACCAGCCGATGACCTGGCCGATCTGTACGGGGAGGTGGAGCCACAGTCGCCGTTTCACGCCAGCACCGTGCTGCTGGCGGCGCTGGCCCGGACCCCGGAGCGGGAGATACCTGGCCTCCGGCTCACGCTGCGGCCGGACTTCGACGTTACCCAGGAAGCGGCCGACCAGGGGCCGGCGGACGGGGCGGTCAGCATCCGGCTGGGTCAGGTGCTGGACCGGCAGCGGATGGCCGCCGGGTCGCTCCAGGTCCCGCTGGACTCGCTGAACCGGCACGTGTTCGTGTGCGGGGCGACCGGGGGCGGCAAGTCGCAGACCGTGCGCGGCCTGCTGGAGGCGGCCAGCCGGGCCGGGGTGCCGTGGCTGGTGGTGGAGCCGGCCAAGGCCGAATACCGGCTGATGGCGGCGCGGCTGGCCGGATCGGGGGCGGAGGTGGTGCGGATCCGGCCCGGGGAGGCGGACGCGGTGGCGGCCGGGCTGAACCCGCTGGAGCCCGCCACCGACGGCCACGGGCGGCGGTTCCCGCTGCAGACCCACGCCGACCTGGTCCGGGCGCTGTTCCTGGCCGCGTTCCAGTCCGAGGAGCCGTTCCCTCAGGTGCTCAGCGCCGCGCTGACCAGGGTGTACGAAGAAGCCGGATGGGACCTGGCCCTGGGCGAGCCGCTCACGCCGGGCCTGGCCCCCGCCTATCCGCGGCTGGCCGACCTGCAGCGGACGGCCGAGCAGGTGGTGCAGGGCATCGGCTACGGCCCGGAGATGAGCGCCGACGTGCTCGGCTTCATCAAGGTGCGGCTGGCCAGCCTGCGGCTGGGCACCACGGGACGGTTCCTGGACGGCGGTCACCCGATCGACTTCGGCCGGCTGCTGCGCCGGAACGTGGTGCTGGAGATCGAGGACGTCGGCGACGACCGGGACAAGGCCTTCCTGATGGGCACGGTGCTGCTGCGGCTGGTGGAGCACCTGAGACTGGCCGGGCCCGCAGGGCCAAGCGGTGGCCTGCGGCACCTGACCGTGTTCGAGGAGGCGCACCGGCTGCTCCGGCGGCCAGAGGCGGCGGGCGGTGCGGCCGCGCACGCGGTCGAGCTGTTCGCCGGGCTGCTGGCCGAGGTCCGCGCCTACGGCGAGGGAATCATCATCGCCGAGCAGATTCCGGCCCGGCTCATCCCGGACGTCAC
Organism: uncultured Actinomycetes bacterium; assembly: GCA_963833835.1. Classification (GTDB taxonomy): domain Bacteria; phylum Actinomycetota; class Actinomycetes; order Streptosporangiales; family Streptosporangiaceae; genus Bog-532. The sequence goes on along the minus strand of CAWHZI010000010.1, from coordinate 99,800 downwards.
CAAGAACACAGCGGTGAAGATCGTGCACCGGCTGCCCGCCGCCGACGATCGCGAGGCGGTGGGCGCGACCATGAACCTCAGCCCGGCCCAGTCCCGGTTCCTGGTCACGCTGAGGCCCGGGGAGGCTGCCGTGGCCGCGGACGGGATGGACCATCCGCTCCTGGTCAAGATGCCGGACGGCACGGCCCGCGAAGCCAGGGCCGGCCCGCAGAATGAGGCCAGCCCGGCCACCGTGGCCACGGTCCGCAGTGTCACCTGCGGCGCCGAGTGCGTGGCCAGTCCGTGCACGCTGCGCGAAATGCGGGCGGCCCAGCGCACGGCTGAGCGCCATCCCGGGGTCACCCTGTGGGCCGAGTTCTCCGTGCTGGCCCACCTGACCGGGTGGCCGATGCCGATCCCGCGGGCCACCCTGCTCCACCTGCTGCAGGAGCTGCCGGCCCGGCTACGGGACTGTGCCCTGTCGCACGCCGTGGACGCGGCCGTCGCGTCGCGGGCCCCGCTGATCCGGGCCCGGGTCAGCGGGCCCGCGCTGGCGTCCCACGTGGGCACGGCGATACGGGCCCGGGTGACCCAGGGGATGTGGATGTGCCCGGAGCAGGAGCCGAAGTGGCTGGCCCCCGCGCCCCGGCCGGCCGCCGGCCAGGCGGACACCATGCCGGGCTGGGAGGAGCAGAGCCCGCCGGATGCCGACGCGGTACGCCCGCTGGCGTTCGGCCTGGCCGGGCCGTCAGCCGTCGAGCAGGCGATCGCGGCGTTCGCCAGCGCTGCCGACTTCGAGACCCGGCTGGCCGGGTACCTGGATCAGGAGTTCACCGACTGCCGGTGGCCCCTGCGCTACCTAAAACACCGCGCTATCTAAAACACTGCGCTACCTGAAGCAGCGGAAGGGATGAGCACTCAGGCCGCGTTGGCCCGGCGCATCCGCCGACGGCGCTCGGCTGAGCGCTCTTCCTCGTTCAGGCCGCCCCAGGTGCCGTACTTCTCCGGCCGGGTCAGCGCGTAGTTCAGGCATTCGAGCCGCACCGGGCAGGAGGCGCAGATGGACTTGGCCTTCCGCTCGCGGATGTCCCGCTCGGGCTGGCGCTCACCGTCCGGCCCGAAGAAGAGGCTCAGATCATCGTTCCGGCACTCACCCTCGTCCTGCCAGCCCCAATTGGGCCGAGCAAGCGGAGCCGACGGCCGCCGTACATTGGACATGGAACGATCACCTCAACCGGTATAACTCACGTTACGTCTGTGTCTAACAACCCCGTGGCGGACGGAGATCCGTTCTGGTGCGGTGCCCGCCGTCTCATCTGCAACGCCCAGCTTGCCAAGGACGTTCCCGTCTTCGGGTGGGAATTTGCTTCTAAGCAAGTAACAATGCCATCAAGCGGACCATTGTTCGCTTGATAGCGGGCTGGGGCGCGGGGCCCGAGTGCGCCCCACGGCTGGTCCGGCGCAGTCCATCCTGTCTGGCCCGACGGGTCGGACGGCCACATCCTGGCTGGCCAGCCGCTACGCTCTCCCCGTGGTGGCCCGGCCGGTGAATACCCGCGAACGGGCTGCCGCGCGGCAGAACTCGTATCTTACGCACCGGGCTAACGCGGACGCCGGACGACACGGCTGGCTCCGGCTGACTCCGGCCTATTCGGTGCGCCTGGTCCGGGAACGGACCGCCCATCTGCCGCCGGGCGCGGTCGTCACCGATCCCTTCTCCGGTAGCGGGACCACGGTGCTGGCCGCCGCCGAGCACGGCGGCGTGGGCCAGGCGGTCGACGTCAACCCGTTCCTGGTCTGGCTGGGCAACGTCAAGGCAGCCAGCTACCCGGCCGGGCTGCTGGCCGAGACCCGGGCTCTGGTCCCGGGCCTGGCCGATCAGGCGGCCGAGTGCGCGCGCGACGCGGCCGGCCTGTGGGCCCCGAACCTGCACAACATCGCCCGGTGGTGGTCACCTGGCTCGCTGGCCGCGCTCAAGGCCCTGCGGCATGTCCTGGATCAGGCGGAACTGCCAGGACCGGCCCACGATCTGGTCAGCATCGCGTTCTGCCGGACCGCGATCAAGGTGAGCAACGCGTCGTTCAACCACCAGAGCATGTCGTTCGCGACCGGGCCGGCCCCTGCGCCGGACGACGATCACGTCATCCGCCGGTTCACCGCCGAGGCGGCCGAGATCCTGGCCGGCGCGGAGACCGGGCTGCCCGGCTCGGGCCGGGTCGTCCCCGGCGACGCCCGCGACCTGGGCGCGGCCGGGCTACCGCCATGCGACCTGCTGCTGACTTCGCCCCCGTACGTGAACCGGATGTCCTACATCCGGGAGCTGCGGCCCTACATGTACTGGCTGCGCTTCCTGGACCAGGCCAGCGACGCCGGCGAGCTGGACTGGACCGCGATCGGCGGCACCTGGGGCATCGCCACCTCGCGGCTGCACGACTGGACACCGGCCGCCCCCGTCACCGCGCCAGCCGACCCCGCTGCGCCAGCCGGCCATGCCGCGCCGGTCGCGGCCATCGAAGACGAACTGCGGGCCGTCGCCGCGCTGATCGTCCGCGACGGCGGCAAGCACGGGCCGCTGCTGGCTACCTACGTGCTTAAGTACTTCCACGACATGTCCGCGCACTTCAGTGCGGCGTTTGGGCACGTCAGGAGCGGCGGCACGGCCAGCTACATCATCGGCAACTCGACGTTCTACGGGCACGTGGTGCCGGCCGAGCGCTGGTACGCCTCACTGCTGAGCTCGGCCGGCTTCACCGGCGTGCGGACCACGGTCATCCGCAAGCGCAACAGCAACCTCGCCCTCTACGAGTACGAGGTCACCGCACGGCACCCCTGAGGTGGGCCCATGAGCCGGGCCCGTGAGGTGGGCCCGTGACGGCCAGGCTCACTGCTGATCTTTAGCCACCGGCAGCGGGCCGAAGCTCTGCGCCACCGGCATCATCTCCACCACGTTGATGTTCACGTGCGGCGGGAGTGAGGCGGTCCAGTGCACGGCCTCGGCCACGTCGTCCGGCCCCAGCGGATGGACACCCTGGTAGACCTGGTCCGCCCGGGCCTGGTCGCCGTCGAACCGGACCACCGAGAACTCGGTGCCGCCGGACAGGCCGGGCTCCACGCTGGTGACCCGGATTCCGGTGCCGTGCAGGTCGGCCCGCAGGTTCAGGCTGAACTGATGCACGAAGGCCTTGGTCGCGCCGTAGACGTTGCCGCCCGGATAGGGGTAGGTGCCGGCGATCGAGCCCAGGTTGATCACGTGACCACGGCGGCGGGCCACCATGCCGGGCAGGATGGCCCGGGTGCAGTAGGTGAGCCCCTTGCAGTTCGTGTCGACCATCTGGTCCCACTGGTCCAGGTCCGCCTCCTGGGCTGGCTTCAGTCCCAGGGCCAGGCCGGCGTTGTTGACCAGCACGTCGATCTCGGCGAACTCGGCCGGCAGTCCGGCCACCGCCGCGGCCACGGCGTCGCGGTCCCGCACGTCGAAGGTCACCGGCAGCACCGCATCGCCGAATTCCTTGGCCAGCTCGTCAATGCGGTCGGCCCGCCGGGCGGACACCACCACCCGGTCTCCGTCGGCCGCGAAGCGGCGGGCGATGGACGCGCCGAACCCGGCGCTGGCTCCGGTCACAAACACGGTTCTGCTCACCCCGCGATGCTACGGGGTGCCGCGCCGGCGCGCGGGGCGGCGGCCCTACTTCAGCAACCGGGACAGCCGCCGGTCGGCCAGCGGCTTGCCGCCGGTCTGGCAGGTCGCGCAGTACTGCAGGGACGAGTCCGCGAACGACACCTCGCGGATCGTGTCGCCGCACACCGGGCAGGTCTCACCGGTCTTGCCGTGCACCCGCAGGCCGGTCTTCTTCTCGGCCTTGAGGTCGCCGGCGGCCAGCCCGGACGCCCGCTTCGAGGCGTCGTTCAGCGTGGTCATGATGGCCTCGTACAGGCTGGTCACCTGGTCCGGGGTCAGCGTGGACGCCATCTTGAACGGGGACATCTTCGCCGCGTGCAGCACCTCATCGGAGTAGGCGTTGCCGATCCCGGCGATGATGTGCTGGTCGCGCAGCACACCCTTGATCTGCGTGCGCCGGCCGGCCAGCAGCTCGCCCAGCGACTGGGCGGTGAACGCGGGGTCCAGCGGGTCCGGGCCGAGGGAGGCTACCCCGGGCACATCCATCGGGTCGCGGACCAGGTAGACGGCCAGCCGCTTCTGCGTGCCGGCCTCGGTCAGGTCGAAGCCGGACTCGTCGTCCAGGATGACCCGGAACGCCAGCGGTCCCTTGCCGGGCCGGGGCGGCTGCGGCGGGATCTCTTCCCGCCACCGCAGCCAGCCGGCCCGGGCCAGGTGGACGATCAGGTGCACCGCGTCGCCGCCGCCCGCCGGGGCCAGCGAGAGATCGAGGAACTTGCCGTGCCGGGTCACGTCCCCCACGACCAGGCCGGTCAGGCTGGCTGGCGACGGGTCGTAGGTCTTCAGCACGGAGATCGCCGCGACGTAGGCATGGGCCACCGCGTGGCCGCTGGCCCGATCGCGCAGGAACGTGGCCAGTGCCTCGACTTCGGGCAGCTCAGGCATATTCCGAGTGTACGTCTGAGCTGGGGCCCGGCGGTGAGCCCGGGCGGCAGCACGTAGCATCAAACGGACAAGTACACGGGAGCTCGGGCCAACCGGGCTGAGAGGGTGGCTGATCCAACGGCGCCACCGACCGTCCGAACCTGACCGGGTAATGCCGGCGTAGGGAGGCGTCGTGACCGCTGTACCCAGCCCCACCACCGAGAGCGCACAGCCCGCGGCCGGGGAGTTCACCACCGTCCCGGGTGACCGCCGATCCGAGGCCCCCCGCACGCTGGCCGAACCGGTGCCGCAGTCGCTGAGCTTCGCCGACCAGCTCGGGCTGTGGGGCAACCTGGGCGTGAGCCTGCTCGGCTTCACCGGCGCCCTGTTCGTGCTGCAGCCGGGCGGCACCGGCACCCCCGAGCTGTCCCTGCTGGCGGCGGGCACCGCGCTGATCCTGGGCACGGTGCTGGGAACCCTCGGCGTGGCCGTGTCCGGGCTGCCCGGGGTGCGGACCGGGGCGCCGGCCATGGTTCTGCTGCGCGGGCTGTTCGGGGCCCGGCTGTCATACCTGCCGACGGGCATCAACATCTTGCAGCTGGTCGGCTGGGGCATCTTCGAGCTGGTCACGATCGCGACCGCCGCCCACATCGTCGCGCCGGCCCTGCCCCAATGGGGGTACGTGCTGATCGCGGGCCTGATCACCGCGCTGCTGACCGTGTACCCGCTGGGCGCGATCCGGGTGCTGCGGCGCTACGCCGCCGTGGTCGTGGCCGCGGTGCTGGTGTACCTGCTGGTCCAGCTGGCCCGGCACCCGCTGCCGCCGCTGGCCCACGGCTCCTGGTCGGGCTTCTGGCCCGCCACCGACACCGTGGTCGCGGTGGCCATCTCGTTCGCGCCGATGGCCGCGGACTACATGCGGCACTCCCGGTCGGAGCGGTCGGCCTTGGCCGGGGTCATGATCGGCTACAGCATCACCCAGATCCTCTGCTACGTGATCGGGCTGCTGGCCCTGGTCACGGTGGCCCGCAACCCGGACGACATCTACGGGGCGTTCATCGCGCTGCCGCTGGGCGCGGTGGCGTTCGCGATCCTGGCCGCGCGCGAACTGGACCAGTCGTTCGCCGACATCTACTCCACCGCGGTGTCGGCCCAGAACCTGCGCCCGCTGTGGGACCGCCGGATCCTGGCCATAGTGATCACCGGGCTCGCGACCGGGCTGGCGCTGCTGCTGAACATCGCCGACTACGAGAACTTTTTGGACCTGCTCGGTTCGGTGTTCGTGCCGATGTTCGCGGTCCTGGCGGTGGACTTCTTCCTGCTGTCCAGGGGTCACTGGGACATGTCCGAGCAGGCCCGGTCGCGGTGGCCGATGCTGCTGCCCTGGGCGGCCGGCTTCATCGTTTACCAGCTCATCAACCCGGGCTACCTGTCCTGGTGGGTGTCGGCCTGGACCTGGGTCCGGCAACAGATCGGCTTTACCCCAGCCAGCTGGATGTCCGCCTCAATCGGATCGTTCCTGGTGGCCGGGCTGCTCACGCTGGCCGGAGGTTCGGCGGCCAGCCTGATCCGGCGCCGCCAAGCCCGGCTCAGTCTTGACATCCGGTCATAATCTCAGACCTATCGGCAGTGGGCGCTACCACGGGGGAAGGGCATACGGATGATTCCGCCCCGAGATATGGACCGCATCATCTCGTTTGGATCGAAGCAAGCTAAGAAACGGGTCCAGCGCCGGGCCCGGCGCGGCGACCCGGACCACAACCTGCTCCCCCCGGAAGCAAGCATCGCCCTCGCCGCCGAACGGGAGGCGACCGGCATCGACGGCGTTCTGGCCGCGCTGGAGGACGACCTGATCGGCCTGGCGCCGATCAAGCAGAAGGTCAACGAGATCGCGTCGCTGCTTCTGGTCGACCGGGCCCGGCGCCGGTTCGGGCTGGACGCGCCCCGGCCGAACCTGCACATGTGCTTCACCGGATCGCCGGGCACCGGCAAGACCACGGTGGCGCTGCGGATGGCCAGCCTGCTGAAGCAGATGGGCTATCTGGAGCAGGGCCAGCTGGTGCACGCCATGCGCAACGACCTGATCGGCGAGTTCATCGGGCAGACCGCGCCGCGGACCAAGCGGGTCCTGGACAAGGCGATGGGTGGCGTGCTGTTCATCGACGAGGCCTACTACCTGTACAACAAGCACGACCCGAACGACTTCGGGCAGGAAGCGGTCGGCATCCTGCTGCAGGTGATGGAGAACGACCGGGACAAGCTGGTCGTAATCCTGGCCGGTTACAAGGACCGGATGGACGAGTTCTTCAGCTCCAACCCCGGCATGAGCTCCCGGATCGCCCACCACCTCGACTTCGTTGACTACGAACTGGGCGAGTTGCTGTCGATCGGCGAGGTCATGCTCGGCCAGTCGAACTACTACCTGTCCCCGGACGCTGAGGCCGTACTCAAGCAGCAGTTGTCCCGGCAGATGGACGACCCTCGGTTCTCCAACGCCCGCAGCGTCCGCAACGACCTGGACCGGGCCCGGCTGCGGCACGCGTTCCGGCTGTCGTCCGAGCCGGACCGGCTGTGGGGCCGGGACGACCTGATGCGGCTCGAACCCTCCGACGTGATGGACGACGAGCCGGGATGACGGCCGGCCTGTGGCGGCACCGGAATTTCATGCTGCTGTGGGGCGGCCAGACGGCCAGCCAGACCGGCTCGCAGGTCACCATCGTGGCACTGCCGCTGGTGGCCATCGTCCTGCTCCAGGCCAGTACCTTCCAGGTGGGCCTGCTGGCCACGGCCACGACCAGCGCCTTCCTGCTCATCTCGCTGCCCGCCGGGGTGCTGGCCGACCGGGTCCGCAAGCGCCGCCTCATGCTGGGCTGCGACCTGGTTCTGGCCGTCACGATCGGCTCGGTGCCCGCGGCGCAGGCCGCCGGCGTCCTGACGCTGGGCCAGCTTTACCTGGTCGCGCTGGTCTCCAGTGCGTGCGGGGCGATCTTCCTGGTCGCCTACACCAGCTACCTGCCCGAGCTGATCGGCCCCGGTCAGCTGCTCGAAGGCAACGCCAAGCTCACCACTACCCAGTCGGTGGCGCAGGTCGCCGGGCCGGGCCTGGGGGCCCTGCTGGTCGGGCTGCTCGGGCCGGCCCTGGCCCTGATCGCTGACGCGGTGTCCTACGTCCTGTCCGCGGCCACCCTGCTGCTCATCAGGGGGGCCGAGCCGGAGCCCAGGGCCGGGCCCGAGCCAGCGGACACCGGTGCTCCCGGTCCCGGGCCGGTCCGGCTGCGGCTCCGGGCGGAGCTGGGACAGGGGCTCGGTTACGTGCTGCGCGAGCCGGTGCTGTGGCGCGCCGCCGTATGGAGCGGCACGGCCAACTTCTTCGTGATCATGGTCGAGACTCTCGGGCCGGTCTTCCTGGTCCGCACCGTGCACCTGCGGCCCGCCTACGTCGGGGTGCTGCTGGCGCTCGGCGCGGTGGGCGGGGTGGCCGGCGGCCTGGCGTCGGGCCCGCTCACCCGCCGGATCGGCTCGGCCCGGCTCAGCTGGCTGTCCATCACCGTCTTCACGTTGCCGGGTCTGCTGATTCCGCTGGCCCGTCCCGGGTGGCTGGTGCTGCTGTTCGCGGTGGGCTGGGTGTCCTGGACGTTCGGTGCCACCTTGTGCAGCATCAACCTGGTCAGCTACCAGCAGGCCACCTGCCCGCCGCGGCTGCGCGGGCGGGTCAGCGCGGCCCAGCGCTGGATCAACTGGGGCACGCTGCCGCTCGGCGCGCTGGCCGCCGGGGCGCTGGGCAGCGCCATCGGCGTGCACGCGGTGCTGTGGCTGGCGGTCATCGGCGGCTGTACATCCGGCCTGTGGTTGCTGCTGTCGCCGCTGCGCGGGATGCGGGATCTCACGCTGGGCGGCATGCAGCCCGCCTGACCCGGCAGGGGCCGGGAGCTAATCCCGCCGCGGCGCGAAGCTGGTGAGCAGCGCGCGCATGGTGCGGGCCACGGACTGGCGGGTCCGCTCCGGCTCCTCGGAGTTCGCCACCAGCATGGCCCCGCGGGTGAGCGCGCCCAGCAGCAGCCGGGTCAGCGTGGGCGGGTCGTCGACCTCGAGCCGCCCCCCGTTCACCGCGCTCTCCAAGGCGAAGACGATCTCGGAGTAGGCGAACTTCTCATCCAGCTCGGTGAAGCGGGCCAAGCCCAGCACGGCCGGCGCGTCGACGATCACGATCTGCCGCAGCTCCGGCTGCTGCGCGCTGTCCAGGAACGCCTCGAACCCCCGGGCCAGCAGCTCCAGCTCGTCCGGCGCGCCCATCGCGGCCTGCACCGACGCCTCCATCAGCTCGGTGTGCGCCTGCTCGAAGACCGCCTCGAACAGCTTGGTCTTGTTCGGGAAGTGGTGGTAGAGCGCGCCGGTGGTGACGCGCGCCTCCCGGGCCACGTCGTCCACCGACGTGGCCGCGAAGCCCTGGCGCCCGAACAAGCGGCGGCCGGCCGCGACCAGCGCGGCCCGGGTCTGCGCGACCTGCTCGGCCCGCAGGGACGGCGGCGTCCCAGCAGACTCCGGTAGCGGCCCGGCGGGCGAATTGGCTGGTGGCACTTCCCCTGTGTATCCCGTCTTAAGTGTCTTGTGCCTGCTCATCATTTCAGATAACTTCGTTATGTCAGTGAACGATACTACATCACGGGGCAACGTTATGAACGATCACGTCACTGCACCTGACCACGGGACAACCCACGACACCATCCCCGCCGCGGCCGCACTGCCTGCGGCGGCGGAGCGCTTGGCGCAGCTGATGCGCGAGGTCACCAACCCGGCGGCACCTGTGCCCGGCCTGCGCTGGACGGCGGCCGAGCTCGCCGCGCACGTGGTGGCCGACCTGCGGACGTACACCGGCGTGGTGGCCGGCCAGGGGCCGGTCGCGGCGCCGGGCGCCACGTCCGCCGCCGAACTCGGTACCGCCGAAAACCAGCGCCAGCTGGACGAATATCCCGAGCGGAGCCTGGACCGGCTGGCCGCCGAGCTGACCAGGGCCATGCCCGCCTTCATCGCCGCCGCCGAGACTGCTCCGCCGGGCGCCCAGGTGGGCAGCCCGATCGGGGTGGCCATGACGCCGGCCGCGGTCGCCGCCATCGTGCTCGGCGAGCAGCTCATCCACGGACTGGACCTGGCCCGCTCGGCCGGCCGCCCCTGGCCCATCGAGGCCGCCGACGCGCGGCTGGTCATCCCGGGCGCGGTGGCCGTGCTGCCCGCCTACCTCAACCGTGACCAGGCCCGCGGCCTGCAGGCCCGGTACGAGCTGCGGTTCGGCGGCGACCTGCGCTACCAGCTGGTGATCGACGACGGCACGGCCACCGTCGGTCCCGCTACCGGCTCAGCTGACTGCGTGATCACCGCCGACCCGGTGGCCTTCCTGCTGGTCGGCTACGGCCGGATTTCCCAGTGGGGGCCGATGCTGCGCGGCCGGCTCCGCGCGGGTGGCCGCAAGCCCTGGCTCGGCTTCAAGTTCAACAAGCTGGTGGTCAGCCCCTGACCGTCGGCACAGTCCGGCGGTCACAGCCCGGCGGCGATCAGATCCCTGGGGCGGTCCACGCGGGGGCCCGCCTCAGGGTGCGGGGCCTCGCGTCAGGGTGACTGCGGCAGCTTGACCGGGCGCTTCGGCGCCCGGGCCGACGGCGGTGGCACCATCGGGCCGATGTCCCCGCCCGGCGCCTCGTCCAGGTCCACGATGACCGGGGCGTGGTCGCTCGGGCCGGTGCCCTTGCGCGCCTGCCGGTCGACCCAGGCCGCCCGGACCCGCGGCGCCACCGGATCGCTGGCCAGCACCAGGTCGATCCGCATGCCCAGGTTCTGGTGGAACATCCCGGCCCGGTAGTCCCAGTAGCTGAACACCTGCTCGGACGGCCAGCGGTCCCGGACCACGTCGTGCAGGCCGAGTGCCTCCAGCCGGGCCAGTGCCGCCCGCTCCGGCGGGGTGACGTGGGTCTGGTCCACGAAGGCGGCCGGGTCGAACACGTCCGCGTCGGCCGGCGCGATGTTCATGTCCCCGCACACCAGCGTCGCGTCCGGGCCGGCCGCGACCACCTCGGTCAGCGCGGCCAGCCAGGCCAGCTTGTACTGGTAGTGGTCCGAGCCGGGCGACCGGCCGTTGGGCACGTACACCGAGTGGACCCGGATCCCGCCGCAGGTGGCCGCCACCGCCCGGGCTTCCGGCTCCGGGAACCCGGGGGCGCCGGCCAGCCCGGTCACCACGTCATCCAGGCCGGCCCGGGACAAGATGGCCACCCCGTTCCACCGGGGCTCGCCGTGCACCGCGACCTGGTAATCCCGCTTGGCCAGCTCGGCCCCGAGCAGCTCGGTGAAGGCGGCGTCCGCCAGCTTGGTCTCCTGCAGGCAGACCACGTCCGGCCGGCGCTCGTCCAGCCAGGGAAGCAGCCGGGGCAGTCGCTGCTTGACCGAGTTCACGTTCCACGTCGCTACCCGCACCCGGCCCACAGTAGTCGGCCGGCGATGAATTGGCGGCCAGCCGGCCGTCTACCCGGGACGAGGCTCACGACCGGCACACGACTAACGAAAGGGCCATCCGATGACCACGCCCCAGACCAGCCTGGACGAGCGGTTCAGCGAACCCAAGGCCACCGCCACCAGCTGGGAACAGACCCGCACGGTACTGGAGACGGCCGAGCTGACCTGGCTCACCACGGTCCGGGCCGACGGGCGGCCGCACCAGACGCCGCTGGTGACCGTGTGGCAGGACGGCGCGCTGCACTTCTGCACCGGCACCGAGGAGCAGAAAGCGGTCAACCTGCGGCACAATCCGCACGTGCTGCTGACCGTGGCCGACCGCCGCTGGGACGAGGGCCTGGACGTGGTGGTCGAGGGCGACGCCGTCCCGGTCAGCGACGAGGCGACGCTCCACGCGCTGGCCCAGGCCTGGACGGCCAAGTGGGACGGCCGCTGGAACTTCGAGGTGCGGGACGGGTCCTTCTTCCACGCCGGCGGGGACTTCCCGGTGCTGGTCTACTCCGTCGCCCCGGCCAAGGTGCTGGCGTTCGGCCAGGGCACGTTCACCCACACCACGCACCGCTTCTGAGCGGGGCCGACGCCGCGGAGGCCGCCGGCGCCGGCGCGTGGCGCGGCCTACTTGCCCGCCAGCTCCTGCTCCAGCCAGGTCATGCCCCGGGTCCGGGCGGTGAGCCGGACCGGACCGACCACGGTGGTCAGCCGGGCCGCGGCCGCGTCGGCCGCCGCCACCGCGTCGGCGCCCACGTCCTCCAGGAAGCGGCATACGACCTGGCCATCCGGGTCTTGGGCCCAGCCGCCGACGATCCGGCCGTCCCACCACAGGGTCGGCCCGACGTTCCCGGTCCGGTCGAACAGCCGCGGCCCGTGCCCGCCCAGATACCAGTCCCGGCGCTGCCAGCCCATCGGGGTGGAGTCCAGGCCGGGCAGCAGCGCCACCCAGGGCTCCGGCTCCGCTACCGGGGCCAGGTCATCGGGCAGCACGATGCCGGGCTCGCCGTCCAGGTCGACCTCGGCCGGCCGCAGCCCGGTCAGCACCCGCCGGGTCTGTGTCTTGGTCCAGCCCATCCACCACTGCAGGTCGTCGGCGGTGGCCGGCCCGTAGGACTGCAGCCAGCGGCGGGCCAGCTCGACCTCGGCGTCCTCGGTGGCCCAGTCGGCCAGCCCGTCCGGGCACCACAGGGTCAGTGGTGACCAGCGGTACTGGTGCGAGGTCCACGATCCGCGCGGGCGGCCCCGTACGGCCAGGCCCTGCGCGGCCAGCAGGAACAGCACCCGGCTGCTGATGTTCTGCCGCCCCTGGTAGTCCTTGCCCCGGGACAGCACGATCTCGGTCTTCAGCCGCGGATCGTCGGCGGCCAGCTCGGCCGCGGTGGCCTCACCCCGGGCGACCAGGGCCCGCAGCGCCGCCTGCTCCACCTCGGCCAGCCAGCGGTCCGGGCCGTCCGGGCCGCTCGGGGCGCCCAGGCCGTCTGGGTACTCGGCGGCGCCGGATTCGGCCAGCCACCCGACGACCTTGCGCCGTTCCCGGGCCGCGACCGCCCGGCCGCACGCGGCCTGGATCAGCGCCGCGAGGTCCAGCGTGGTCACGAACACGGTGCGGCGCATGCCCAGCAGCCGGATGAGCGTCCGGTCCTGGTACAGCGCGTGCTCGACCGTGGACAGGGATCCGCCCGCCATCCGGCTCAGCAGGCCCACGTAGACCGAGGACGGGTCGGTGCTGTGCACCGCGACCAGCGAGCGCGCCGCCTCGGGCGGGTCGCCCGCCCGTGCTTCCGGCGCGAGCCGGTGCCGCAGGCCCAGCCGGGCTCGCCGTTCCCGCGCTTCCATCCGGCGCACCGCGCCCCCTCCCGTTTCGCAGGCCCAGCAGCGGAATCGAGCTCAAGGCTATGCCGATCACGATCGTCGCGCCCCCGGCCTCCTGCAGCGGGCCGACCGGGTCGCCGAACGCCACCACCCCGGCCAGCGCGCCGACCAGCGGTTCGAGGTTGAGGAACGCGCCGGCCGCTTCGGCCGAGATCCGGGTCTGACCGTAGGCGAACAGGGTGAACGGGACCAGCGTGCCGAAGATGGCCAGCGCCAGCGTGGCCAGGACCGGGCCCGCCGCGTGCGGTACCGGCGGCAGCCCCTCCACGACCACGGAGTACAGCAGGGCCGCCACGGCCGCCCCGAGGAACTGCACCGCGGTGACCGCGATCGGGTCCCGGTCGCGCAGTATCCGGTTCTGGGCCACGGTGAACGTGGCCGAGACCAGCAGCGAGGCCATGACCAGGCCGTCGCCGGCCGTCGAGGCCCCGCCACCGCGCCCGCCGGTGACCAGGCCGACCCCGGCCAGCGACACCACGAACCCGAGCCAGGCCACCGGCGGGGCCACGGACCGCTGCCAGACCGCGGCAATCACCGCGACCAGCACCGGCACCGCGCCGATGAGCAGCGCGGCGTGGGTCACGCTGGTCAGCGCGACGCCGGCGTTCTGCAGGATCACCGATCCGCCGTACCCGATGGCCCCGGAGACCAGCACCAGCGGCGTGCCCGCGCGCCGCAGCCCAGCCCGGGCCTGGGCCTGGGTGGCGTTCCGGGTCCGGGAGGCGTTCCGGCGGGTCATCAGCAGCAGGACCGCGGCGGCCAGGCCGAACCGGGCCACGGTCAGCCAGCCGGCCGGCAGCCAGGCCAGGGCGAGCTTGGACAACGGCACGGTGGTGCCCCACAGCATCCCGGCAGCGGCCAGCGCGGCGATGGAGAGGCGGCGGTTGTTGTTCATGCATACATTTTGCCATCTGCGAACTGAAAGTTGGTCGACTAACGTTGTCAGCCAACTAATATTAAGTGTTATGGCCGTTGAACTTGATGAAGTTGACGTGAAGCTGCTAACCGCGCTGCAGGAAGATGCCGACTCCACCAACGTGGAGCTGGCCCGGCTGGTCGGGCTGTCACCTGCGGCTACGCTGCACCGGGTCCGCTGGCTGAAGGAGTCCGGCGTCATCCGGGTCATCAGCGCGCAACTGGACCCGGCCGCAGCGGGTTTCCCGCTGCAGCTGTACGTGATGGCCACCCTGTCCCGGCACGACGCCCGGTCCGAGCGGATCTTCGAGGACCACGTACGCGCGGTGCCGCAGATCATCTCGGCCGACATCGTGGCCGGCGAGACCGACTACCTGCTCAGCGTGGTCGCCCGGGACGTGGCCGAACTCCAGCAGGTGCTGGCCGGCCTGGCCACCCGGGGCGGCCAGCGCCTGGTCACCTACCTGCGGCTGTCCGAGGTCAAGCCGCCGTCCCGGCTCCCGCTGGACCTGGCCGCCGAGACCCCGGCCCGTCAGCCGCGCCGGCGCCGCCCGAGCGCGAAGTAGGCGATCGGTATCGCCCCGGCCGAGTTGACCACCATGGCCAGCGCCCACGCCCGCTTCGGGCCCCGCACCTCGCTGGCCGGGCGGCGCCTCAGGTCGACCAGCACCGCCAGCTTGAGCAGGGCTTCCGCCCCCGCCCCGGCGATGAGCAGCCGCCGGGTCCGCGGGCTGAGATCGCTCCAGTGTGCCGCCATGACCGCCTCCACATCGTTGCGGTAACCCGATGACAGCACGGTACGCGCGCCCCGGCGGCGCTCGCCATGCGGTTAACCCCCGCCGATAACCCCCGCGACGGCCCCGCGCGTCAGGCCTGCGTGGGCAATGCGCCCAGCGCGGTCAGCGCCTGCCCGATCACCTCGCGCCACGGCGTCGCCGGGCGGCCGAGCAGGTCTTCCAGGTCGTTCCCCTCCACGTACAGGGCACCCTGGGCCGCGGCCCGGTCGCTGTCGGCCAGCACGGCCGCCATCGCGGCCGGCACGCCCGCGTCCACCAGCGCCTTGGCGTAACCGTCCTCGGACAGGTCGGTGTAGCGGACGTCGCGGCCGGATTGCCGTGCGATCTCGGCCGCCAGCTCGGCCAGCGTGAACGCCGGGCCGCCCAGCTCGTAGACCCGGCTCTCGTGCCCCTCGCCCGCCACCGCCGTGGCCGCCGCCTCGGCCAGGTCGGCCCGGGTCGCGGCGCTGATCCGGCCCGTGCCCGCCGCCCCGATCAGGCCGTGCTCCAGCACCACCGGCAGCTGGCCGGTGTAGTTCTCCAGGTACCAGCTGTTGCGCAGGAAGACGTACGGCAGCCCCGAGGCGATCAGGGCCTGCTCGGTGACCCGGTGCTCCTCGGCCAGCCCCATGTCGGAGGTGTCGGCCTTGGGCGCGCTGGTGTACGCCACCAGGCCGACGCCGGCGTCCTTGGCCGCGTCGACCACGGCCTGGTGCTGCGCGATGCGCTGGCCGACCTCGCTGCCGGAGACGAACAGCAGCCGGTCCGCACCTGCGAACGCGGCCCGCAGCGACGCCGGGTCGTTGTAGTCGGCGCTTCGTACCGTGACCCCGAGCTCCCGGAGCTGGCCGAGCTTGCCCTGGTCGCGGCCGACGGCGATGATCTGGTCCGCGGGGACGCCGCGGGCCAGCAGGGCCTCGATGGCGTGCCGGCCGAACGGTCCGGTCGCGCCGGTGACGGCGATGGTCATGGGTCACTCCTTTGCGATGGCACGGCCGCAGTTCGGCCGACGTATCCCGCAACGGCCCTGCTCCGCGCTTACTTCCTAAAAGAGAGTAGGCACCTTGAAGTGCAGTACTTACCTGCGGGATAGTTAAGTGGTGGAACCCAATGTGTACGCCAGGGACTGCGCCAGCCGCCAGGTCCTGAACCGGATCGGCGACACCTGGAGCGTGCTCATCGTGGCCTCGCTCGCCGACGGGCCGCTCCGCTACAGCGAGCTGGCGACGCGCATCGACGGCATCAGCCCCAAGATGCTCACCCAGACCCTGCGGGCCCTGGAGCGCGACGGGATGATCAGCCGGACCGTCTACCCCGTGATCCCGCCGCGGGTCGACTACGAACTGACCGGCCTCGGCCGCAGCCTGCTCGGGCTGGTCAACGACCTGGTGGTGTGGTCCGAGAAGCACATTTCTGACGTCGCGACGGCCCGCGACGCGTTCGACACCCGCGCCAGCTGACCACGGGGCCGCGGCCGCTTTACTCCGGCAGGAGGGCCAGCCGCAGCCGGCGGAGCATGTCCGGGTCGGCGATCACGTCCATGGCGGTGATCTTCCGCTGCTCGCTGACGGTCAGCTTGAGGACGACCCGGAGCTGCCCCGCCGGGGCGAACACGATGCCCACATCCCCGTCCACCAGGGCGAGCCGGGAGTACCCGGCCCGGGTCGCGGCGGCCAGCGCACCCCGGGACACCGACTGGGCGCCTTGCCGCCGCTCCGGCTTCCCGGCCGGGGTGGCGAACGCGTCAGCGGTCAGCGTCACGTCCTCGTCCAGCACCGCGACCAAGGCTCCGAGATCCCCGCCGCGGGACGCGGCCAGGAACGCGGTGGCCACCTCCCGCTGCCGGGCCAGGTCGGCGGCCCGATCGGGAGTGGGCGCCCCGCGAACCCGGCGCCGGCCCCGGCTGGCCAGCTGCCGGGCCGCCTCCGGCGTGCGGCCGAGCACCGCCGCGACCTCGGTGAACGGCATGGCGAACAGGTCATGCAGTACGAAGGCGAGCCGTTCCGCCGGCGTGAGGGTGTCCAGCACCACCAGCAGGGCCAGGCCGACCGAATCGGCCAGCACCACCTCGTCCTCCGGGACGGCCGTGTCAGCCGGGTCGGGCCAGTCCGACCCGGTCATCTCCTCAGGCCTGCGCCGGCGGGACCGCAGCATGGTCAGCGCCACCCGGGCCACCACCGTGGTCAGCCAGCCGCCGAGGTTCTCCACCTCGCTGGTGTCGGCGCTGGTCAGCCGGAGCCAGGTCTCCTGCACCGCGTCGTCGGCGTCGGACATCGAGCCGAGCAGCCGGTACGCCACCCCGCGCAGGTGGGCCCGGTGGTCCTCGAAGGCGGCGGCCAGCGCATCCGTGTCGTTCATCGGTCTCGTTCCCTCGTTGCCGGTGTCACCACCTTGACACCGGGCCGGCCGGAAACGTGACATCCTCCGGGCGAGTGTGATCCGGCGGGGGCAATCCCATCCGGCCTGCGGACCGTAGTACGGGGACATACAGGCAGCTCACAACGTTTATGGAGGTCACTCAGTGACGGACGAATCCCGCACGGCTGTGGAAACCACCCGGCGCGGCGCCCTGGCTGGCATCGGCGTGGTGGGCGTGGCCGCCGCCGTGGCCGCCTGCGGCGGGGGTAGCGGAGGTACGTCGGGGTCCGGCGGTTCGGGCGCGGGCGGCAGCTCCGGAGGCAGTACGGCACTCGGCACCACCAGCGAGATCCCGGTCGGCGGCGGGAAAATTTTCACCGCGGAAAAGGTGGTCGTGACCCAGCCCACGAAGGGCGAGTTCAAGGGCTTCAGCGCGATCTGCACCCACATGGGCTGCACCGTGGACAAGATTGCGGACGGCACGATCGACTGCCCCTGCCACGGCAGCAAGTACAGCGTCACGGACGCCCACGTCGTCCATGGCCCGGCCCCGAAGCCGCTGCCGGCCAAGAACATCAAGATCGCCAACGGGAAAATCACGCTCGCCTGACCGGCCAGCGGTTCAGGCAACGGCGCCTGACCGCTGGTCCTGACCTTGCGCCGCACACGTTGATCAGTTCGGCTCGCTGACCGCCAGGCCTGACCGGCCCATCAAGCCGGGCGGGCCGTCAAGCCGGACGGCTGCCCTCGTCCTTGCCGCGGCCGGGCCGCTGGCTCAGGTAGCCGACCACTCCGGTCAGCACCCCGGCCGCGCACAGCAGGATCCCGGCCCAGATCAGCGCGGGGTGATGCCCGGGGCCGTGCGCGGTCAGCGTGAACACCCCGATCACGACGAGCACCACGGCCGGTGCGACCCACCGCTGCTCCCGCAGGTAGCGCAGCAGACCCGTCTTCGGCACTTCTTTCCCGTACACGTTCAGTAGCGTACGTCGCTCTCCAGCAGCGGCGGGTACACGGCGGAGGTCTCGCCGTCGACGGTCGTGCCGGCGAACTGGAGCATGGCCCGCAGCGCCCCGTGCATGGGAGCCGGGTAGTTGAGCTCCGGGGCCGACACCTCGTCCAGCCGCTGGAGCTGCTCCGGGGTCAGGGTGACGTCCAGGGCGGCCAGGTTGGCCTCCAGGTGCTCCAGGCGGCGGGCCCCGACGATGGGCACGACGGTGCCCGGGCGGGCCCGCAGCCAGGCCAGCGACACCGCGGCCGAAGTGGTGCCGAGCTCGGCCGCCACCGTCGGCCAGCGGAGCCAGCTCGCCCTCGACCGTGCGGGCCAGCAGCGAGTACTCGACCTGCAACGCGATCAGCGGGGTCCAGCCCCGCAGCTCGGCCAGCGTCTGGGCCCGGGCCGTGACCCAGGCCGGGACGTTGGAGAAACCGACGTACCGTATCTTGCCCATTCGCACCAGGTCGTCCAGCGCGCGCAAGGTTTCCTCGATCGGAGTGCTGCGGTCCCAGCTGTGCAGGTAGTACAGGTCGAGGTAGTCGGTGCGCAGCCGGCGCAGGGTGGCTTCGAGCTGGGCGGTGATCGAGCCGCGGCCCGCCCCGCCCCCGTTGGGATCGCCGGGGAACATGTTGCCGAAGAACTTCGACGCCAGCACCACGTGCTCCCGCCGGCCGGGCTGCGCGGCGAAGAAGTCGCCCAGGATCCGCTCCGAGTGCCCGTTGGTGTAGAAGTTGGCCGTGTCGACGAAGTTCCCGCCCTGGTCCAGGTAGCGGGCCAGAATCTTCTCCGACTCCTCGACGCTGGAACCCGCGCCGGGCGGATCCTGGCCGAAGGTCATCGCCCCGAGCGCGAACGGGCTGACCCGCAACCCGGAGCGGCCGAGGGTGACGTAGTGGTCGAGTGGCATGACGGTGCTCCTCTGGGTGGCCGGGACGGTCATCTCCATCGAAGCGCTCGGCCCCCGGTCGCCGGTAGGCCGATCCACTCAGTGTCTTGCCTGATCCTGCCGAGTCAGACCGGATTGACCTTGTTAAATATTTTTATAAATGGTTGTGTGGTGCGGTGCGTGACCCTGCTGCGCTGCTGTCCGAGATCCGGGACCTCATCGGCGCTCACGCCCGCCCGGACCGGGTCACGGCGGTCGACGGGCTGCGGCTGTCCCGGATCGAGACCGACCCGCTGGACCACGCGCTGACCGAGCCGCTGCTGGTCATCATGGCCCAGGGCGGCAAGCGGCTGCTGCTGGGTGACCAGGTGCACGAGTACCGGGCCGGGGAGTGCCTGGTGGTCACGGCCGAACTGCCGGTCACGGGCCACTTCCTCGACGCCAGCCCGGAGCGGCCGGCCCTGGCCCTGGGGCTGGTCCTGCGGCCGGCCGCCATCGCGCCGCTGCTGCTGGAAACGCCGGCCGTCCCCCGGTCCCGCAGCGCGCAGAGCCCGCCCGCGATGGCCACCGGCCCGGCCAGCGCCGAACTGCTCGACGCCACGGCCCGGCTGCTGCGACTGCTCGATCACCCCGTTGACGCGCCGGTGCTGGGCCCGCTGATCGAGCGGGAGATCCTCTGGCGCCTGCTCACCGGCCCGCACGCCGGCATGGTCGGCCAGATCGGTCTGGCCGGCAGCAGCCTGTCCCACGTCAGCCGGGCCATCGGCTGGATCCGCGACCACTACGCCGAACCGATGCGGGTCGCCGACCTGGCCGGGCTGGCCCGGATGAGCCCGTCCGCCTTCCACCGGCACTTCCGCGCGGTCACGGCCATGAGCCCGCTGCAGTTCCAGAAGCGCATCCGGCTGCAGGAGGCCCGCACCCTGCTGGTCTCCCGGCCGGAGGATGTGGCCGGCGCCGGGCACCTGGTCGGCTACGACAGCCCGACCCAGTTCAGCCGCGAGTACCGCCGCCTGTTCGGCGTCCCACCCGGCCAGGACGCCGCCGCCCTCCGTGCCGCCATCGGCCCGCACGCGATACCGGAGACCGTCCCGCCCCTACCCTGACCGGGCAGGTGGGCCCAGCGGGTCAGTGGCGCCCGCCCAGGACACAGTCGCCGCAGACCGGGCCGTTCTTGCCGGGGGCCAGCCGGTAGATGAGACAGCAGCTGGACCGGCGGAACGACCGCCCGGGTGGGCCCGGCTCGGTGCTCAGCCGGGGGTCGCGAAAGAACGCCGCAGCTGCGGCCCAAGCCGCGGCGGCCAGATCCGGCCGAGCCCGGGCAAGCTGACCGGCCGCACCGTTGACGGCCGAGGCCACGTTGCCCCACAGCACCCGGTCCGAGACCGGGGCCAGCGCCGTGGTGGCCGCGGTGATCGGGGTGATGACCTCGCCAAACAGCGAGGCCATCGGGGGGCCGAGCGGCTCGCCGGCCGGGCAGCCGGTGGGCCCGACGGCCGGCTCGGGCACCGACAGGGGCAGCGGGCCGCCCAGCGTGTCCTGCCACCACAAGCCGCCGAGCCGCAGGTCGAGCGGCTGCCGCACCGTCTGCGCGGCCAGGGCCGGCGCGACGACCCGGGCCACCAGGCCGAGCTGGGTCACCGAGGCCGCGACCCGCAGCTCGATCCCGTCCGCCGGGTCGCCGGACCGGGCCGCCAGCGCGCCGCGGATGGTGTCGATCCGGGACTGCAGCCCCGCGGGCTCGGCCAGCTCAGCCAGCGGCCGCCACGGTGGTGCCGGGTCGGCCCCGGGCTCATGGGTCTCGACGGCGAAAAAGGGCCCGAGCGCCGCCAGCTCGTCCAAGACGTCTGGGTGCGCTCCGGCCGATGACCCGTTCAGGTCGATTCCGTGGTTACGACGCCGTCCCGGCTGGCTCGCGGTCCGGCTCGTCAGCCTGCAGCTCAGGCATGACCGGCTGCAGGAACCGGTCCAGCAGGTACCCGAAGACCAGAGCGATCGTGGTCCAGATGAGCAGCTGGTTCAGGATCGAGTACCACCGGAACTTCCACAGCACGTCGGCGTCGAAGCCCGGGTAGACGACCTGGCCCGGGGCGATGGTCTTGCCGTTGATGTGCAACGGGACGGACAGGATGTTGGTGATCGCCTGCGGGGTCTCGGTGGCGGCGCGGGCGTAGCCGAACTGCCCGGCGTTGGCCACGTTGGCGCTCAGGTTCCCCAGCGAGGGCAGCAGGCCGATCATTACTCCGTAGATGACCAGGAACCCGACCGCGGACAGCACGACCGCGCCCGTCATCCCGAACCGCGGCGCCAGCCGGCGGGTGGTCCAGACGGCCAGGCCGAGCAGGATCAGCGAGCCGGCCACCATGACCAGGTAGAGCTGGGCCCGGGTGCCGATGGTGAACGTGTGCCCGATCGCGGGCGGGTTGGCCGGGTACTTCACGAACGGCAGCAGGTAGACCCCGAAGAACCCGAAGGCGGCGATCATCCAGACCAGGTTGCGCGGCCGGACGTTGAACCGGCCGTGCATGCAGAGGTAGGCCACCGCGATCAGGGCACCCATGGCCGCGGAGAACGCGATGATGCCGGTGGCGATGCCGACCGTGGACTGGATGGTCCGGGAGAAGATCTCCGGCCCATCCGGGGCGACCGGCCGGCCTGCGGCCTTGTTCAGCAGGGCTAGCCAGCTGTCGCGGCCGGACTCATAGGCGATGGCCTTATTGATGACGGGTTCAGCGAAGATTCGCGCGAAGACGAACCCGAGGATGCCGGCGAAGACGCCAGCCAGCGCGCCGCGGCCGATGATGCGGATTTCCATGGGTGGCTCGGCCTGCCCGTCAGTGGCAGGGGAAGCCGAGGAAGTGGCGCGAGTCGTGCACCCACTCGTGGATGACCATGGTCTTGCCGAACACCGAGGTCATGCCCTCGTCGATGCCGACGAAGTAGTAGATACCCAGCGCCACCAGCACCGTGATGCCCAGGATCAGGGCGATCCGGGTCCTCGACAGGGCCTCCGGAGAGACCGTGACCTTCGGCTTGGGGTGGGTGCCGGGAGCGGGAATGGTCGCCATGTGGGCGAGGCCTCCTTCAGGGATCGTGCGTCCCTGCTCGAATTGGGCGGCGTCGTGACGGCGAAGTGTCTGACTTACCAGGTCCAATGCCTGGCTCACAGTGGCGCGACCGTGCTGGGCTTACACCAGCTTCCTCGCGCCGTCACGCACCTCGGACGCTACGTGCGGCCCGGCGCCCCGTCAACCCTCTACCTCTGATTGGATCAGCCACTGATTGGATGATCAGGTGTCACACCCCATGCCATAGTGGGGTCGTGCATCTGCTTCCGGCTGAGCGATCCGGCCATCGGGTCATCGATGAGGAGCGTGTGTGCCAGGCGATCGCCGCCGTCGGCCCGGCCGAGGTGATCCAGGCCCGCGCCCGGGCGTTCGCCATCCTCGGCGACCCCACCCGGCTCACCCTGCTGACCTGCATCAAGGCCACCGGCCTGATCAGCGTGTCGGACCTGGCCGCCGCCACCGGCTTCAACGACACCACCGTGTCCCAGGCCCTGCGTTACCTGCGGGCCACCGAGGTCGTCACCACAGAACGAGACGGCCGGGTCATCCGTTACCGGCTCACCGACAGCCCGGTGGCCGACCTGCTGGCTCAGCCGTAACCGGCCGGCGTCCCGCATCGCCCCCGCAGGTAAATACCTGATCATCTGCTGAGACTTGACTGCGTCATGCCCCCTTTGTACGTTGCAGGTGGTCCCGGAGCTTCCCGGGACTGACGGTCCGCCAGCGAAGTCCGGTGAGAGCCCGGCACTGTCCCGCAACGGTCAAGCCCCTCCGAGGGGATGAGTCCGGTCGCCTGGCCTGGCCCGTCCGGTGAACACCAGTCCTCGGACGAAGGGCGGTTCATGCCAGACTCGGCTGTCAGGTCGCGCCTGCACGTCATCCGCACGGCGCTGGCGGCGCGCGAGTGGGGCCGCCTCAGCTTGATGCTCGTCTTCATCGTGGCTCTGAACATCGTGGGCTGGGGCATCTACATCCTGTACGTGATGCCGCACCACTTCGACTACCGGGGCGAGGGCGGCAGCCGGGGGCTTGGCGTCGGGCTCGGGGTGGCCATCACGGCCTGGTTCCTGGGGTTCCGGCACGCCTTCGACGCGGACCACATCTCCTGCATCGACAACACCACCCGCAAGCTGATGGCCGACGGGAAACGCCCGCTGGGCACCGGGTTCTTCTTCTCCTTCGGCCACTCCACCGTCGTCGTGGCGGTGGGCGTCGGGATCACGTTCGCGGCCCGGGCCGTGTTCGGCGCCGTGGTCAACCCGAACTCGGCCTACGAGACGGCCGGCGGCGCGATCGGCACCCTGCTGTCGGCCGGGTTCCTCTATCTGATCGCCGTGCTGAACCTGATCGTGCTGGCCGGGATCTTCAAGGTGTTCCGCGAGATGCGCAACGGCACCTACAACGAAGAGCAGCTCGAAGCTCAGTTGCAGGCCCGCGGGCTGATGTACCGGTTCTTCGGCCGCTTCATGCGCTCCATCAACCACACCTGGCAGCTGTACTTCGTCGGCCTGGTGTTCGGGATCGGCTTCGACACCGCCACCGAGGTGGTGCTGCTGGCCGCCACCGCCTACGCCGCCATCCAGGGGCTGCCCTACTTCGCGGTGCTGGCCTTGCCGTTCCTGTTCTCCGGCGGCATGATGCTGTTCGACACGCTGGACGGGGCGTTCATGAACTTCGCCTACGGCTGGGCCTTCGCCCGCCCCGTCCGCAAGGTCTACTACAACCTGGTCATCACCGGCCTGTCCATCGGCGCCGCGTTCATCATCGGCACGATCGAGATCCTCGGCATCTTGACCAGCGAGGTCCACCTGCACGGCGCGTTCTGGAACCTGATGGCCAACTTCAACATCAACGTGGCCGGGTTCTGCATCGCCGCGATGTTCGTCCTGGTCTGGGTGGCCGCCCTCATCTACTGGCGGGCCGGCAAGGTCGAAGACCGCTGGACCGCCGGCATGGCCGCCGGGCAGTCTCCGCTGCCCCCGGTCACCCCGGAGCGCTGACCATCAGGGTGGCCGATGCGTCCTCCCGGCATAGAGAAGGAAGGGCTCTGGTATCAGAGTTGATACCATGGTGAGTATGGCGATGACGTTGCGGTTGACCGATGCCGAGACCGAGGTGTTGCGGCGGCGTGCTGAGCTGGAGCATCGCCCGATGCAAGAGGTGGTTCGCCAGGCTATCCGGGAGTACGTGGAGGGCCACAGCCGCGCCGACCTGCTGGACCGGGTTCTGGATGAGGAACTGCCCCGCTACGCCGAAGCCCTGGAGCGGCTCGGGCAGTGATCTACCTGACGTCTGCGGAACTGCTGTACGTGGCCAGACGCGCCATCGGCACCGACCCAGACGTTCGCGATTACGGCTTGCTGGAGTCCGCCGCGGCACGTCCTCGGGCCACGGCATTCGGTGACGAGGCATATCAGGGGCTGGATGCCAAAGCCGCGGCTCTGCTGCACTCGCTGGCCCGCAACCATGCCCTGATCGATGGCAACAAGCGGCTCGCCCTGGCCGCGGTCATCGCCTTCTATGGCGTCAACGGGCGGCGCCTGATCCTGACCAATGACGAGGCCTACCAGCTCGTCATGGCCGTAGCTGCGGGCCAGCTCGACTCGGTGGAGGACATAGCGGCCAGGCTGAGCACGGCGACCCAGGCCTGGCCCCGCCGGTGAACGCGCCAGCTAGACGAGCCGGGTGCGGTCCGGCCGGTTGGCCGGGCCGCACCCTCCGCATGGTCGTCAGGGGAGGTAGTACATGGGGTTGGGCAGCTTGACCTGGTGGCCGGCGTCGCCGCCGAGCAGGTCGCTGTACTGGTCGCCGAAGTCGGCCACGATCGAGTAGCCCTGGCTGGAGATGTACTTGCGGGTGCCGGACTTGTACTCGATGGTGGTGCAGGTCGGCGCGGCGGCACAGTGCAGGTAGGACGGCGGCGTGGACGGCTTGAGGAACAGGTGCCCGGCCGGCGGTGCCGCGTAGCCCGCGCTGGTCAGGTCCTTGATCGTGGCCGCGGTCTGGGACTGCGGGCGGCCGGTGATGTAGAAGACCGCGTAGCCATGGCTGGAGGCGTAGCTGACCAGCTGGGGCATGTAGAACACCGCCGGAAACGCCGCGGCGTTGATCCAGATCGCGTTGGAGGCCGAGGTGAAGCCGAACTGCTCGGCCAGCGTGTAGTCGTAGGTGTTGAGCAGCGTGTCGTCGATGTCGAACACCACCGCGGGCTTGCCGTGGCCGTGCGGGCGGTGGGCGGCCCAGGCCAGGTAGGACTCGGCGTTGGCCACGATCTGCTTCATCTGCTTGGCGTAGTTGCTGGTGCTGGACGGGATGGTGACCTGGCCGACGACCGGGAAGGTGGCGCTGGCCGAGCCGTAGTAGTGCTCGATCTGGTCTTCCAGCACGTTGACGTTCATCTCGGTGTTGCCGTTCACCGGCGTGTAAGCGTCCTGCGCCTTGACCTTCGCGGCCTGCTGATCAATGGACGGCGGCTGGTGCCCGGTCGAGGCACCGGCCACGCTCAGCGACCCAAAGGCCAGACCGGCCGCGGCGATCACGGACCCAGCAATCACCGGCAGTGAACGGCTGAAGCGGCTACGCTCCCGGGCTGGGCTCTCGCTGGGTGGTGTGGTCACGGCAGGCCTCCTGACATGTATCGACGCTGTTTACTTTTCGGACACTGTTTACTTCCGGGGGACTCTGGCACATAGGCCACACATAGGGCAAGCCGCCGGGCCTGGTTCCCGACCAGCAACGACCGTCAGCCCGCTTCTCCCATCGTTCGATGACTGTCATTTGATAGCTATCATGAGACACCTATCTCTCGATAGCAAAGATATGCTCGGTGCGTGAACGATGACGAGGCCGACCGCCTCTTCGACCTCGCGGACCTGATCCTCGCGGTCGGACGGCAGATCCGCGCTTCGCCCGGCTACTCACCCGACTGGTGCACCCCGGTCGAGAGCGCCGTCATGCGCTTCATCGACCGGAATCCGGGCACCTCCGCGAGGGCGGCGTCGGAGGCGACGCTGCTCCCCTCCAGCAACTTCAGCCGGGCGCTGCACGGCCTGGAGGAAAAGGGGCTCGTGCGCCGCGATGTCGATACCCGCGACGCCCGGGGCGTGCAGCTCTACCCCACCGGACGGGCGCAGGAGAACCTGCAGAACCTGCGCGAGACCTGGAGCCGGACGCTCGAGGGGACCGTGGACGACCCCGAGACGATCGACGTCGTCAACGCGGCCCTGCGCCGTATCGAGAACGAACTCATCGCGCGGCGCCAGCGCACCGGCGAACAGCGCGCCAGCCAACAGCGCGCGGGTAAATAGCGCGTCCGAAGAAGGGCAAGGCGATGGATCCTGACACCCGGACCAGGGCCGCGATCGAGGAACACTGGCAGGCCTCCGAACGCGGGGACAACGAAACCGAGCACGCCATCTACGCCACCGACGGCATCCTCGACTATCCCCAGTCGGGAGAACGGTTCCGCGGCCGCGCGACGATCTCGGCCCAGCGCGGCGGGCACCCGGCCAGCCGCCACTTCACCGTGCTGCGGATCACCGGTCACGGGAACCTGTGGGTGAGCGAGTGCATCATCACCTACGACGGCGCGCCTTCCTACTCCGTGAGCATCATGGAATTCGCCGACCAGCAGGTAGCGCACGAGACGCAGTACTTCTCCGACCCGTTCGGGTCGCCCGCCTGGCGAGCCGCGCTGGCCGAGCCGATGCCGGGCCGGGACATCACCCGGGCCTGACCGAAGGCCCGGGCTGTCCTCAGCTGGACGACTGAGCCGGGGCACCGTCGCTGACAGGCTTGATGTTCTGGTTGATGTGGAAGAAGTTGTCCGGGTCATAGCGGCGCTTGACCTGGGCCAGACGGTCGTAGTTGCCGCGGTAGGAGGCCTTGACCCGGTCCTGGCCCTCGTCCATCAGGAAGTTGACGTAGGCGCCGCCGGCCGAGGTGGGGTGCAGTTCTTCCCAGTAGTCCCGGGTCCACTGTGAGATGCGGGGCGCGTTCGCAGGGTCCGGGTCCACGCCGACGATGACGCCGGCCCAGCCGCCGTCCCGGTAGGCGAAGGCGGTGTCGCCCTGCGCCACCCGGCTGGCGGCACCGTCGATGGGGTACAGGTGCATGGTGGAGTGGCCGGTGGGCAGCCGCTCCCCGTACTTGAGGTGGACCTCGATGCCCGCGTCGGAAATCTCATTGAAGAAGTCCGCCCGCCAGTACCACTGCAGGCCCGCCGGGTACAGGCCGTCGAACGCGCTCTGCAGCATGGTGAACGGCATGGGCGCAATCCCCACCAGGAGCGGCGACCCGTAACTCCGCACCGGCTCCAGCACCGCATCGGCCCGGTCGTGCGGGCCGGTGTAGCACCAGACGATGCCGCACGCCTTCCGGCCCCACAAGGCCTCCGGGAACGGTGCCACCGGGGGGATGGTGAGCAGCGCGATCCAGCCGCTCAGCTCCTCCGGCAGCGACGGGATCAGCTCCCGGTACCAGCGCATCACCTCGGCCGTGTCGGCGAAGTCATAGAAGACGGGGCCGCCGATCACCGTGCCGTGCTCGCCGATGTCATGGCAGCGGAACGTGAACGAGGTCACGACGCCGAAGTTCCCGCCGCCACCGCGCAGGGCCCAGAACAGGTCGCTGTGCGAGCTCTCACTGGCGGTCACGAAGGTGCCGTCGGCCAGGACCACGTCCGCGGCGAGCAGATTGTCGACCGTGAGGCCGAAGCGGCGGGACAGATAGCCGATGCCACCGCCGAGGGTGAGCCCGGCGACGCCGGTGGAAGCGATGAAGCCGGACGGGGTGGCCATACCGAACGCGACGGTCGCGTGGTCCACGTCGGACCAGGTGCACCCGGCGTCAGCCCGGACTGTGTGGTCGTCTGGATTGACGGTGGTGCTCCGCATCAGCGACATGTCGATGACCAGGGCGCCGTCGCCCACGCCAAGACCCGCCGCATTGTGGCCGCCGCCCCGGACGGCGACCTCGGCCCCGTGCTCGCGGGCGAATCGCACGCAGGTGATGACGTCGGCGGCGTCCCGGCAGCGGGCAATGACCGCCGGGTGCTTGTCGATCATGGCGTTGTAGACGGCGCGGGCCTCGTCGTAGCCGGGATCTCCCGGTGCGATGAGGTCGCCGTGCAGAGCGGCACCCAGCTGCTGATAGTCCTCGGTGGCCAGTCCGGCCGTAGCGGTACTCATGGGATCCCTTTCGGATTCGCGACCCTGACGGTCAGGGCATCACGAAGCTAGGACCCGGACCGTTCGCCCAGCGTTCGGTGCCGTTCGCAACGGCCGGCTACGCGGCCGAACGCTGATTTATTACGGTCAGCTGCGCCCGGCCAGGTCCCGCTCGCAGCGCTGGACCAGCGCGATGCTCCCGTGGGCAGTGGCCAGCTGAACGGCTGAGCGCAG
This sequence comes from uncultured Actinomycetes bacterium, assembly GCA_963833835.1. GTDB lineage: Bacteria > Actinomycetota > Actinomycetes > Streptosporangiales > Streptosporangiaceae > Bog-532. The sequence continues at coordinate 71,510 of CAWHZI010000010.1, read as the reverse complement.
CCGTGCGGTGGCGGCGTCCCGCTCGTCGTAGCAGGCGCGCATCCGCATCACCTCGGGCAGCCACCACAGATCGTCGTGGACCCGCCCCGTGGCGAGCGCCGCGTCAAGCGTGGCCCGGGCGGCATCGGCCCGGGCGCTGCGGGCCTGGAGGTCGGCGAGCAACGACAGCCAGTAGGGCATGCGGGTCAGCGAACCAGACGCCTTGAGGTTGTCGATGCCGAGGCGGACGAGTTGCAGGCCGGGTTCGCCTCCGCGGGACCAGCCGTCCAGGATCAGCCCCCACTCCCGGTAGTAGGCGAACCCGTACCGCTCGCACAGCTCCCGCAGCTCGGCCAGAGTCTCCTGGAGCGCGGGCAGGTCACCGCGCATCTGGTGCAGCATGCTCCCGTAGGCCAGGGCTATCGCCAGCATGTACGGATGATCGATGGACCGGGTCAGGGCCAGGGCACGGTGACAGCTGGACAGGGCTTCCTCGTCATGGCCGAGTAGCCAGTGGGCATGTGCGGCATACGCCATCGCGTGCACGTCGGGCCGCTGGCCCGTGCTCATGGGCACGGTCCCGCTGGCCAGCCCGGCCGCGAACTCGAAGTGCCGCACTGCCTCAGCCGGCTTGCCGAGACTGACGCCGGAGCACCCCACGACGAAGCGGGCGGGGCCACTCTGCTCGGAGTCCGGGCCGGCCAGGGCCAGGGTGCGGGTGGCTATCTGATACCCGTCGGCGATGCGCCCCTGGACGAATCGCGTCGCCGAGAGCGCCGCCATGGCCGTCAGGGTCGAGTTCTTGCGGCCCAGCGACTCCGCCAGGGCGACGGCCCGTTCCAGCGCCTGCTCCAGGTCGGGGGAGGCGTAGCCGAATCTGGCGTTCAGTGGCGGCGCCATGGCTTCCAGCAGCTCGAGCTCGCGGGAATCGCGGTCCCGGCCCGGCGGCTGCGCCAGCACGACCGACAGCGCCCGGCGGTGCAGCCGGATCGACTCGGCGTGCGCGAACCGGTCCGCGGCGATGTCGGCGGCGCGCCGGTAGTACGACACGGCCCGTCCCGGCCGGCCGCCCCGGGCGTACTGGTCCGCCAGCTGGGCGGACACGGCGTCAGCCTCGTCGGCGTGCAGCAGCTCCAGCCCCTGGGCGACGCGGCGGTGCAGCAGCCAGCGTTTCGGCGGGCTGATCTGCGCGTAGGCGGTCTCGCGCAGCAGGTCGTGGGAGAAGTCGTAACCGTCGCCGAACTCCCGCACGATCCGCCGCCGCCACAACTCGTCGACCGCCTCCACCACGACGTCGGCGTCCAGGTCGCTGGCCTCGGTCAGCAGGTCGAGGGTGAAGTTGGTGCCCACCGCGGCCGCGAGGTCGGTCACCTCCTGCACGGCGGTGCTCGGGTGGCTGAGGCGGCTGCGCAGCACGGCCGCGAGGTCGCCGCCGGGCAGCGGCGCAGCGCCCTGGTCGACGCCGTCGCGCACCGCCTCGGTGACGTACAGCGGGAAGCCACCGGTGGTCGCCTGCAACAATTGCACGTCGGCCTCCGGCAGAGGACGGCCAGAGATCGCCTCGGCCAGCCGGGCCGTATCGGCGGACTCCAGCGGGCTCAGGGACAGCTCCGTCAGCAGCCCGGAGGCCCGCATCCGCGTGATCCAGCCCGCCAGTTCGTGATCCTCGTCGGGGCTGTCGTCACGCAGCGACCCGATCACCAGGATCTGGGCGGCGGAGTCCAGACCGAGGCAGAAGGTGATGAAGGCCAGCGTCTCCTGGTCGCACCACTGGAGGTTTTCCAGGACCAGCAGCAGCGGGCGGTCCGCGCTGAGCAGCGCCCAGGCGAGACCTTCGAAGAAGCGATGGTGCTGCCAGGCATCGGCCATGACCCCGGACCCGGCCGCGGGGTTCTCGTGACCCTTGGCTGGCACCAGCCGGTCGACTTCGGTGCGCCAGGCCGGGTCCAGTTCCCCGGCCGCCGCCTGGACCGCCGGGTTCCGCAGCCAGTCCGCCACCGGGGCCATGGCCAGCCGCCCCGACGTCCCGAAGCACTGGGTGCTGGCCACCACGGCGCCCTGCACCCGCGCCATCCCGGCGACCTCCGCGATCAGCCTGGTCTTCCCCACCCCGGCGTCGCCGCGGACCAGCGCCAGCGCCGGGTGGCCGGCCGCAGTTGCCTGCCACAGGCCCTTCAGCAGACTCAGTTCCCGGGACCGGCCGACGAGCTGCCCCGCGGCCCGGCCGGGGCGGCCGGTTGCCAGTTCCGCCCCCTGGCCACCAGCAGATGCCGGCTCGCTGCGGGCCAGCAAGCCCGCGACGGCCTGGCGGGTGGCCGGGTCCGGGGTGACGCCAAGCTCGCGTTCCAGCACCGAGGCGCAGTGGTGGTAGGTGCTCAGTGCGCCGGCCCGGTCGCCGAGGTCGGCCTGCAGCCGCATCAGGGTCCGGTAACCGGTCTCCTCCAGCGGCTGCAGCGTTATCCGCCGCCGGGCCGACTGCACGGCTCCGGCCAGGTCACCGGTGGCGGCCTGGGCCTGGCCCAGCAGGTCGCACAGCTCCACACACTGGCGCTCGAGCTCAGCCCGGGCCTCAAGCAGCCAGTCGTCGTAAGCGCCAGGCAGGAAGTCGCCCTTGTACTGGGCGACCGCCCTGGCCGCGTGCGTGAGGACCTGCTGTTCGCTGCGGCCCGCAGCCTGGGCAGCCTGGCGCTCAACGTCAAAGGTGCGCACGTCGACGCGGCACGTCGGGGTGTCCTGCCAGCACAGGTCCCTGGAGGTCACCAGGAGGGAAGGCTCGTCACCCAGGACCTGGCGCAGCTGATGCAGTTCACGGCGGAGGTTGGTCAGCGCCTGTGCTTCGGTCGAGTCCGGCCAGAACAACCCGGCGATACGCTGCCGGGCCTGAGGCGATCCGGAGTGCGTGACCAGGAAGCCGATCAGGGCAGCCGTCCGGGACGATCGGGTCCGGACCCGGCCCGTCCCATCGTCAGTGATGGCCTGTTCCCCGAACAGAGACACCTGGAGCATCTCAACGCGGCCTCCTGACGACCAGATTAGACCGGGTCTGCCGTGCTATGGGGCCTATGGCCGGGTCGGTTGCCGTCGTCGACGAGGCCCAGCCGACGCCGCACGATCTGGCGGGCCAGGTCCAGGACGGCGGGGTCGTCACGCAGGACGAAGTTGGCGTCGGTGGCCAGGATGATGCCGTTCAGCTCGAACGCGAGCCGGCTGGGATCGTCACCGGCAGCAAGTTCGTTCTGCTCGATGGCGGTGGCGGCGAAGCCGCGGATCAGGTCCACGAACCCGGCCTGGAAGTCAGCGACGGCCTCCTTGACCGGGCCCGGACGGGTACCCATCTCCAGCACGGCCCCGGCGAAGAAACATCCGCCGGGGAAGGTGCGGCGCTGCAGGTGCCCGAAAAATGCCTCGCACACGGCGGCGAGCTGGGCCCGGCCTGCCGGCGCGGCCAGGGCGGGCCGGATGACTTCGTCGGTGAAGTTACGCCCCGCCTCTTCCACGGTGGCCAGCTGTAGTTCCTGCTTCGAGCCGAAGTGCGCGTACAGGCCGCTCTTGCTCATCCCGATTGCGGCGGCCAGGTGCCCGATCGACAGGCCCTCCAGCCCGTCCACCGTGGCCAGCGACACGGCGGCGTGCAAGATCGCGCTGCGGGTGCGCTCCCCGTCGGCGCGCGGGCGCCGCTGGGCCCGCGGGGTCTGCTCGGCAGTTGGAATCATCGTTGACAACTTAGCACGATCGTTCGTACTGTCATTAAGAACGAACGATCGTGCTAACTAGGCCAAGGGGCAGCCGTCCCGCGGCCGGCACCGGGATGAGAGGGAAAACGATGGCGGGCAAAGCAGTGATCAGTCTCAGCACTGGCCTGGAGGATTCGGAAAAGGTGACCGTGGCGTTCCTCGTCGCGGTCGGCGCGGCCGAGTCCGGGCGGCCGACGCTGATGTTCCAGACCAAGGAGGCCGTCCGGCTCGCGATGGAAGGCGTGGCGGCGGGCGTCGCCTGCGACGGCTGCCCACCGCTGCAGGATCTGCTGGCCCGGTATGAGAAGGCCGGCGGCCAGTTCATGGTCTGCCCGATCTGCTTCAACGCCAAGCGACTCGACAACGGCGGACTCCTGCCCAACGCGGAACTGGCTGGCACCGTCCAGATGTGGGAGTGGATCGGCGACGAAGGGGCGACCACCTTCAGTTACTGACCGGCACCTCCGGGCGGGGCCGGGCGCGCTCGCAGTCCTGGCCCAGGTGGTCGTAGAGGTCGAGGACGCCGAGCCACGAGGCGGTCTGCTCGGGCGGCATAGGCGGCATGACGATCATCGCTTGGCCGTCTCTCGTTCCTGGGCCACCTCATGCAGCAGCTTCCCGGAGCGCCTAGGTGAGCGGGGCTGATTGCGTGATCGGTGACGACCAGTCGTGCTCCTTGGCCACATCGTGGAGGGCCAGGAACTCGGCGAAGGATTCGCGCCGGACGGCGAGCCGGTCGCGTCCACCCGCGACGAACACGATGGCCGGCTTGCGCGCACCGTTGTAGTTGTTCGTGAGGGTGTACGAGTAGGCCCCGGTCGCGGCCAGGACGACCGTGTCGCCGACGGCGGGGGTATTGAGCTCGGCCCGGTCCACGAGCAGGTCGCCCGACTCGCACTGGCGGCCGACAAGCTGCACCGTGCTGCCCGGTTCAGCGTTGGCCCGATCGGCCAGGATCGGGCTGTACCGCTGGCCCGTGAGCGCGGTATCCAGGTGATCGGCCAGGCCGCCGTCGACGGCGACGAACGTGCGTCCGGTCGTCTTGACCGTGGTCACCGTGTAGACGGTGATACCGGCCCGGGCCACGATCGAGCGGCCCGGCTCGATCAGCAGCTTGGCCCCCACAGGGAGAACCGCCTGGGCGGCGGCGACCACCTCGTCGAGGTAGGCGTCGACGCTCGGCGCGGAGTCGGTCTCGACGTAGTTCACCCCGAGGCCGCCGCCGATGTCGTAGACGGGAAACTCGCCGACGGCCGACACCCGGCGCACCGCCTCCCCGAACGGGGCCGTCTGCACGATCTGTGAGCCGATATGGACGTGCAGGCCGTCGAGTCTGATCTTGTCTCCTCCGCGGAGCTCCGCCGCCAGTTCGACCGCCTGCTCGAGCGTGACCCCGAACTTGGCGGTGTCGCCGCCGGTGGCCTGCGACTCGTGGGTGTCGGCGTCGATGTTCGGGATGACGCGCAGGAGCACACCCTGGCGGCGGCCCTCCGGCAGGGCCGCGGCGATCCGGTTCAGGTCGTCGCGGCCGTCGACGATGATCGTGCCCACGCCGTACTCGACCGCGCGGCCGATCTCCTCATCGGTTTTGGCGTTCCCGTGCTGGTAGATGCGGGCTCCCGGGACACCCGCCTCGATGGCCATGATGAGCTCGCCGAGGCCGGCGACGTCAATGCTCATGCCCTCCGAGGCCGCGACCGCGTACATGGCCACGATCGGCAGGGATTTCGACGCGAACAGCACCTCCGAGTTCGGCCACCGTGCGGCCAGCCCGTCCACGTACCGCCGCATCTGCCGGCGCAGACCCGCCTCGTCGATGACGTGAAGGGGAGTCCCGTACCGCCGGGCCAGGTCCACGACCGGGATGCCGCCGACGGTGAGCTGCCCTCGCTCGTTTACGGCCGACTCTTCCGGCAGGACGTGGCTGAGCCGTTCGAACGCTCCGGACACGGACCTCTCCCTTGCCGCCTGGGACTCACAGCAGCGTAACGGGCAGGCCGAAGTGGGTGAACAGTGCTGGGTCAGTGAACAGGGAGATGCGTTTGAGGTGAGTGGCCGTGGTGGCCAGGACGACGATCGCGAACGGGTGGTAGCTACCGTCGTCACCGCGGTGGTAGGCGGCCGCGCCGAGCTGACCATTGGCGTGCAGAGCGACCATCTCCCAGTCGCCGGGGGAACCGATGGCAAAAGCGGTGAGATACGGGACGCATGTGGCCTTGCCCGAGAACCAGGTCGTGGTGCCGGTCATCTCCAGCGCAGCGTCTTCGGCCAGCAAACGCTCAAGGGCGGCCATGTCCGATTGCGCGAAGGCGGCCATGTACTGGTCGAGCACGCGGCGTGCACCCTGGTCGGAGGGCTCCGCCAGGTCCTCATCTCTGAGCGGTACTTTGGCCAGCCGGGCGCGGGCGCGCTGCAGCAGGCTCTTCAAGGCTGGGACCGAGACGGCGAGCACCTCAGCTGCACCGGCCGGGGTCAAAGAGAGCACGTCGCAGAGGATCAAGGCCGCCCGCTGGCGCGGCGGGAGGACCTGATGCGCGGCCACGAGAGCCAGCCGGACGCTCTCCCGGGCCGTGACGACCCGGGCCGGGTCGCCCGCATCGCCGGTCACCAGGTGATCCGGGACCGGCTCCAGCCAGCGCACGCCCGGAGGCTCTGGCCGCAGCGGGGCCAAGGGGTCAGACGACGGTGGCCCGAGCCCCGAGGGCAATGGCCGCCGCGGTCGGCGCTGCAGTGCGGTGAGGCAGGCGTTGGTGGCGATCCGGTACAGCCAGGTCCGGACGGACGACCGCCACTCGAAGCGGCCGAACGCTTGCCAGGCGCGGACGTAGGTCTCCTGCACGATGTCCTCTGCGTCCTGGACAGACCCGGTCATCCGGTAGCAGTGAGCGAACAGCTCTCTTCGGTAGCGCGAGGTCGCGGCCGCGAACTGCTCGGCGTCTACTTCGGGCATGACCATAACCCTTCTGACTCGGCCGGCCAGAAAAAATCGTCGCACCCGATTCTCAGCAGGTCGTCCGCAGGTCAATACGGCATGACTACATCACACAATGACGCACCCGCTGACTCCGCACCGGCCTACGAGGACACCCTCAGGAAAGGGCTGCCTGCTGACCGGGCCCTCGAAGCGGCCCGGCAGATCCTCGGCGGTCCCCACCTGTCGGTGCTGGCCACCACCAACGCCGACGGGTCAGCGCAGCTGTCGGTGATCTTCGTCAAACCCGATGGTGGTGACATCCTGTTCAGCACGATCGGAGGCCGGCGCAAGACAACGAACATGCTGCGCGACCCGCGAGTGACGCTGTTGCTGCACAGCCTCACCGCCGGGGCCACGGACAGCGCTTACGCCACGATCTACGGCACCGCGGAAGTCATCGACGACCCGGACGGCGCGTTCCATCAGGTGATGTACGACCTCCACATGGGCGGCGCGACGCCACCCCCAGAGCCCGGAGCGCACCGGCTCATCGTCCGCATCCGCCCGTACCGCGCCTACGCCGCCTTGCCCTACTCCTCCCAGTAGTCCATCTCGCTCAGCCGGGTGGCCTGGGCGTTCAGGTAACGCTGGTGCGGCAGGCTGCCCGCGTGGCTGGCCGCCACCAGGTAGCTGTGCCGGGCGGCCGCGTGGTCCCCGGCCATCTCCAGCAGGTGGGCCCGGACGGCGTGGAACCGGTGCCCGGCCACGATCCGCTGGTCGCCTTCGAGGCCCGCGAGCAGGTCCAGCCCGGCGCGGGGGCCGCGGGTCATGGCCACCGCGACGGCGTGGTTCAGGGCCGTCACCGGATTGTCGGAGACCTGCAGCAGCAGTTCATACAGGGCGACGATCTGCGGCCAGTCCGTGGCCGCCGCGGACGCTGCTTCGTCGTGGATCGCCGCGATCGCCGCCTGCAGCTGGTAGGGCCCGGGCGGTCCATGGCGCAGCGCGCTGGTGACCAGCGCCACCCCCTCGTGGATCAGTGCGGCGTCCCAGCGGCTGCGGTCCTGGTCGGCCATGGGAATCGGCTCCCCGGCCGGACCGGTGCGCGCCGGGCGACGTGCGTCGGTCAGCAACATCAGGGCCAGGAGCCCGGTCGCCTCGCTGTCATCGGGCAGCAGCGCGTGCAGGATCCGGGCCAGCCGGATCGCCTCGGCCGACAGGTCCGGGCGGATCAGCCCGGACCCGGAGGTGGCGGCGTAGCCCTCGGTGAAGATCAGGTACAGCGCGTGCCGGACGATAGCCAGCCCCCGGGCTTGATCCGGGCCGGCCGGCAGGGCGAATGGGGCCCCGCTCTCCTTGACCGTCTGCTTGGCCCGGGTGATGCGCCGGGTCATGGTCGACTCCGGCACCAGGAAGGCCCGGGCGATCTCGATCGTGGACAAGCCGCCCACCGCCCGCAGGGTGAGGGCGATCTGTGACGCCGGGGACAACGCGGGGTGGCAGCACAAGACCAGCAAAATCAGCGTGTCATCGGCTGCGGCGACCAGGGCGTCAGCGTCCGGGTACTGCCACTGGCCGGGTGGGGTCTGGCGGGCGGCGGTTTCCTCCCGGCGCCGCCGGGCCTGTTCGGCGCGGAGCAGATCGGTCAGCCGCCGGGAGGCGACCGTGATCAGCCAGCCGCGTGGGCTGGCGGGGATCCCCTCGGCGGGCCACTGGGTGGCCGCCGCCAGCAGCGCCTCCTGGACCGCGTCTTCGGCGGTGTCGAAGTGCCCGAAGCGCCGCACCAGCGCGCCGAGGACCTGCGGGGCCAGCTGGCGCAGCAGGTCCTCGGGCACGGGCGGCGGCATGGCGTCAGATCTACAGCTCGTCCCGCGAATCGACCAGCGGCCGCACGTCCGCGAACGCGCGGGAGCGGAGGTGCTCCGGTCCGGGAGCATCGGTCAGCCGGGAGGCGATCTGGGTCGCCCGGTCGAAGCTGTCACATTCGACGATCCAGTAGCCGGCCAGCACCTCCTCGGCTTCTGCGTACGGCCCGTCGGTCACCACCGGGACGCCTTCCTGGAGCTGAATTCGCCGGGCATGCGCCGGGGCGGTCAGGCCCCGCGTGTCCACCAGTTCCCCGGACTCGGCCAGGTCCTTGTTGAAGGACTCCATGAACGCGCCCAGCGCCGCGAAGTCGTCCGGCGTCCAGCCGGGCTGCTCGCTGCTGGGCCGCCCGGTCATCGCGTCGTAGTCCTGCTGGGACGCATTAATCAAAATCATGTACTTCATTGCTCTCCTTCGGCTGAGCACCCGTGCGGTGCTTCCGCCGAGACGTCGGCGCCACGGACCAGGACCGGACACTTATCCTGACCGCTCGCACTCCCAGTATCGGCGGCTAGCTGAGTTCCTCTGGTGGAGCCGCCCCGGGAACTACCAACCCGGATTCGTAGGCGAGGACCACGGCTTGGACGCGGTCGCGCAGGCCGAGCTTGGCCAGGATCCGGCCGACATGAATTTTCACCGTGCCCTCCGACAGGAACAAGCTGGCCGCGATCTCGCTGTTGGACATGCCGGTCGCGATACGGGCGAAGACGTCTTGCTCGCGGCTGGTGAGGGGCTGCCGCAGCTGGGCGCCGGGATGACTGCCCGGTGGTCCGGGCTGTGGGCGGGTGGCGAACTCGCGGACGAGGCGGGTGGTGGCGGTCGGCGCGAGGACGGCGTCGCCAGCGGCGATGGTATGGATGGCGGCGACCAGGCTAGCGGGCTGTGTGTCTTTGAGCAGGAACCCACTGGCGCCGGCTCGTAGCCCGGCATAGATGTAGTCGTCGAGGTCGAAGGTGGTCAGGATCAGCACCTTGCACGGCAGCCCGGCGGCCACGATGGCGCGGGTCGCCTCGATACCGTCGTGTCCAGGCATCCGGACGTCCATGAGCACGACGTCGGGGCGTAGCGCGGAGCACATGGAGACGGCTGCCGTACCGTCGCCAGCCTCGCCGACCACCTCGATGTCGGTTTCGGCGTCGAGCACCAGGCGGAAGCCCATCCGGATGAGGGGATGGTCGTCGACCAGGAGCACGCTGATCATGGTGCCACCGCGTGGCCCGGATCGAGGCGGGCGGTGACCCGCCAGCCGCGCGGCTGCCGCGGGCCGCAGGTCAGTTCGCCGCCGAACGCGCCGACGCGTTGCCGCATCCCGGTCAGGCCGCCGCCGGGCGCGCCGGGTACTCCGGGGCTGCCGACGCCATCGTCCTCGACTTCGACGTGCACCTCGCCCGGGGTGAGCTGCAGCCGGACGGCCGCGCTCGCGCCGGGGCCGGCGTGCTTCATCGTGTTCGTCAGGGCCTCCTGGACGAGCCGGAAGATGACCAGCTGAATGCCGGGCGGCGTGTCCCCGGGGGGCCCGCTGCGTTCGTACCGAACCGGCAGGCCGGCCGCCCGGACCCGGATGAACAGGCCCTCGAGGTCGGCCAGGCCGGGAAGCGGCTGCCGGAGTTCCGGACCGCCATCGGCCCGCAGCACGCCGAGCAGGCGCCGGGTCTCGGCCAGCGCTTCCCTGGCGGTGCTCGAGACGCCCCGGATCGCCTCACTGGCCTGGTCCGGCGAGCGGGTGACCGCGGCCAGGGCACCGTCGGACAGCGCCACGATGACGGTGAGGTGGTGAGCCACGCTGTCGTGCATCTCGCGGGCGATGCGGGCCCGCTCCATCGCCGCGGCCAGCGCGCTGGTCTGGTCGTGTTCGCGTTCGAGCCGCAGGGCCCGGTCGCGCAGCTCGGCCAGATAGACCCGCCGGGTACTCACGTACAGGCCCGTGATCAGGACCGCCGCGGTCGCGGTGAGCTCGTAGAGTACGGCCAGCCAGCTGTCGTTCCAGCCGCCCTGGCCGGCCGCGGGGACCTCGGCCGCCAGCGCGAGCGCGGCCGCCACGAACGCCGCCCTCCGGCTCAGTGTGGCCGCAACGGTGTACAGGGCGATGGCCAGCGCCACCGGGAACAGCGTGCCCCGGACCGGCCACTGCGCCAGTACCGCCGCCGTCAGCACCACGACGCCGAACACCGGGCCGGGCCAGACCCGGCGCAGCGACAGCACCAGGACGGTCAGGACCGCGACAGCCAGGCTGGCCGCCAGCGGGGGGTGCGCGGGATGCGCCGTCTGGGCGAACGAAAAGGTCAAGAAGGAGGCCACCGCGGCGAGCAAAGCGCATCCGATGTCGAAGGCCCAGGAACGCGGCGGGCGCGTCCCTGGGTTCTCGACCGGTGTCCAGAAGGACATATTCGTATCCTCGCAGCCTTTCCCGATGGTCAGGCGTCGCGGCGGCGCAGTTGCCAGGCGGCCAGGCCGACCAGCACGACCGCGTAGCCGCACAGGACCGCGAAGCCGGTCCACGGACCGAGCTGGTGGCCACCGAAAATCTTCCCGGCTCCCCAGATGGCCCCGCCAGCGTTGGATGGCAGGTAGGGCGCGAATCCCGAGATCTGGTGCGGAAGGTAGGCCGCGATGATCGGCAGCACGAAGAACACCGCGGCGAACACCGACAGGCCAGCCGCGGTCCTGCGTAGCAGCGCGCCCAGGCCCAGGCCGATGAAAGCAGTGACGGCCAGGTACAGCGACGCGCCCGCCAGTTCCCGCAGCACCCCCGGGTCGGCCAGCGTGATCGCCGAACCGCCGCGGGCGGACTCCAGGGTCGTCCCGACGAAGAACTCCGCCACCACGGCCAGGAGGCTCAACGGCAGCACCAGCCCGGCCAGCACGACCAGCTTGGCCCACAGCACCGGCAGCCGGGATGGCACGACGGCCAGCGTGGCCCGGATCATTCCGGTGGCGTATTCGCCGCTGAACGTCAGCACACCGAGCACACCCAGCACCAGCTGGGCGATCACGATACCGACCAGGCTGACCGACACACCGGCCGCGGCCGGGTTGGCCGCCGAGATACGGTACGGCGTCCCTGACCCCGTGATCGCGGCACCCAGGCCGACGATCAGCACGACCGTGATCAGGGCGCAGTACCGGGTCGAACGAAGCGCCCGCAGCTTCGTCCACTCGGAGCGGATGACGCGTGCGGCGGTCACCGGTCCCGCCACTGTTGCGGGAGCGGGCGCGATCTCTGCCGCCATGACGGCGCTCATCGCGTCGCTCCGGCGTGGTACTCGATGCTGTCCTTGGTCACTTGCATGAATGCCTCTTCCAGCGAAGCGTGCGCGGGGGTGAGCTCGTAGACGGGCAGCTGAGCCCGCCAGGCCGCCGTTCCGATCTGCTCGGCGGTAGCACCGGAGACCCGCAGCAGGTCCGTTCCGTCATCGGTCACGGTGACGCCGGGAGCGGCCAGTACCTGGCCGAGGCGCACGGTTTCGGGGGTGCGGACGAGGACGCCGGCCGCGGTTGCGTGGGCGGTGAAATCCTCGACGCTGGTCTCGGCAATGAGCCGGCCGCGGCCGAGCACCACCAGCCGGGTCGCGGTCTGCGCCATCTCGGTCATCAGATGGGACGAAACGAGAACCGTCCGCCCTTCGGCGGCCAGCGACTTGAGCAGCAGCCGGATCCAGAGCACGCCGTCCGGGTCCAGGCCGTTGACCGGCTCGTCCAGCACCACGGTCTGCGGCTGGCCCAGCAGCGCCGCGGCCACGCCCAGGCGCTGTCCCATGCCAAGGGAGAAGCCGCCCGCCCGCGTTCCCGCGACCGCCGCCAGCCCGGCCAGCTCGATCACCTCGTCCACCCGGCGGCGCCCGATACCGGCTGTCCTGGCCAGCGCCAGCAGGTTGTTGCGGGCCGACAGTCCCGGGTGAACGGACCTGGCGTCCAGCAAGATGCCGAGCTCCGACATCGGGGCGGCTGCCCCGGGGTAGTGCTTGCCGTTGACGCGCACCGTCCCGCTGGTCGGCCGGTCCAGGCCGGCGATCATCCGCATCGTGGTGGATTTACCTGCTCCGTTCGGGCCCAGGAAACCGGTCACCACGCCCGGCTCCACCACAAAACTCAATTGGTCTACGGCGGTCTTGTCCCCGTATCGTTTAGTCAGGCCATTAATCTCGATCATCCTGTTTCCCTTCGTCATTCGCAGCTGATGAAAGGGACGCTACGCACCGCGGCTTTCGGGGTCATCTATCCCGAGACCGCACATTTCCGGTGGTTTAGGTCCTTAGGCATAGGCACAAAGAGCGGATATCTGGTTTGCAGGCCAGGAAGGCTGCCGCGAAGGAAATTCTCAGACCGGTACGCTGGCCGGCTCCACCGTGGGCCTCTGGCTGGCCGGTGCGGCGGCCCGCCAGATCCGGACGGCCAGCAGAACCATCGCTGCGGCAAACGGCAGCATGAACACGACGACGATGGGTCCGTAGGAGCCCATTAGCTGGGCGACTCCCAGGCCGGCGAAAAACAGGACCGCCAGCCAGCGCGGGACGGTGCGGCTCCGCCAGAGGGCAATTCCCATAAGCAGCGGCGCGAGAAACTCGGCCGCAAAGTAGACGTAGAGGAATGCCTGGCCAAATCCGGAATTGGACTCGGTCACCAGCAGCTTGGCGGCAGCGTCCGGAGGTACGTGCGCCGTAGCGGCGGCGGCGAGGCCGGGATAGACGACCACGTTGAAAATAGCTCCGCAGAAGGCGCCGAGCCCCCCGATCAGCGCGGCGACGGTAGCCAGCAGTGAACCGCGGCCTGTGACCAGCGTGGCGATCGCGCCATACGACACGGCGAGTGCCCCGAGCCCGAGCAGGACCAGGAAGCTGGCCAGGTAAAGCTGGGCCGGGTGCTGGCCCGCGATGGGCAGTACCTTGAGCGCGGTGGCCGTCGTGTCGAGTACCTGGTCAGTGCCTTTGGGACTGAGTGCCTCCCCGCTGATATACAGCACGGCGGCGGTGGGGAGGAAAAGAGCGAGCACCCGCTGACGTACCCGGGTTGCGTTATTCACTCACTTCTCCTGCCGGATAGAGGCTGGAGGGCCGGAAACTGCGCGGCTGTGATGCGGACGGTGGCGGTCATGTTGCCTCCTTGGCTACTGACCACCTGGACGCTACGGACCGTTCCACCGGCAGGCATCTGCCCGCAGGCCACATATCCCCTCCGGCTATGCCTTCAGATATAGGCCGATGGCTGATGGCTTCGCCTGGAAGACTTGCCTCGTTCATGTTCCGTTCATTTGCAAGTCGGCAGCGAGTCGTATGGCCTGCGTAGCTTTCCTGGTGCGGGGACTCTGCATACCCAGCCGGTTGTCGCAACGGGCGGCAGCTTTACAACAGATGAACAGGATTGCCAGTGTCCGAGACTCGGACCTCACGCCTGGCCGGACCAGCTGACGAAGCGTCCGTGCGGGGACTGCGCAAGCGCGCACTGCTGGTCTCCGGGATGGGCTTTTTCACCGACGCCTACGACCTGTTCGTCATCGGCATCGTCTCCACGCTGCTGAAGACCGAGTGGCATCTCAATACCGGCCAGCTCGCGATGCTCAACGCGGTCATGCTCGGGGCTGCGTTCCTCGGTGCGCTGGTCTTCGGCCGGATTGCCGACAAGGTCGGCCGGACCCGGGTCTACTGGATGTCGGCCGCGCTGATGGTCATTGCGGCGGTCGGGTCGGCGCTGGCCCCGTCGCTGGCTGTACTGATCGCGTTCCGGTTCCTGCTCGGCTTCGGCGTAGGTGGCGACTACCCGGTCAGCGCCGTGCTGATGAGCGAGTACGCCGACCACCGCAACCGCGGCCGGATGGTCGGGCTGGTCTTCTCGGCCCAGGCCGTCGGCCTGGTGGTGGGGCCGCTGCTCGCCCTCGCCCTGCTGGGCGGCGGCGCCGGCCCGGGCGCGACCTGGCGGATCCTGCTCGGCGTCGGTGCCATTCCCGCGGCCGCCGCCGTATGGCTGCGCCGCAAGATGCCCGAGCCGCCCCGCTTCCAGGCCAAGCCGGCCAACCGGGCCCAGCCCCGCGCCCAGACAGCGGATGAGGCCGTGGGCCTGGGAGCGTTCCTGGCCAGCCGCAAGCTCCTGGTGCTGCTCGCTGGGACGGCGGGTTGCTGGTTCCTGCTCGACTACGCCTACTACGGCAACACGATCTCCACCCCGCAGATCATCGGCCTGATCTCCCCGCACGCCTCCCAGACCACAACGATCGCCATCCAGCTCGCGATCTTCGTCGTGGCCGCGGTTCCCGGCTACGCGCTGGCGATCGCCAAGATGGACCGGATCGGGCACCGGCGGCTTCAGCTCATCGGGTTCATCATGATGGGAGCCTGCTTCGCCGTGATCGGGCTGGTGCCCGGGATGACCACGATGGTGGCCCCGTTCCTGCTGGTCTACGGGATCAGCTATTTCTTCACCGAGTTCGGCCCGAACGTCACGACGTTCGTGCTGCCCGGCGAGCTGTTCCCAACCCGGATTCGCGCCACCGGCCACGGCATCTCCGCCGGAATCGGGAAACTCGGCGCGTTCATCGGCGTGTTCCTGTTCCCCGTCCTGCAGCATTCGCTGGGCCTGCGCGGCACGCTGCTGCTGACCGCGGGGGTCTCGGCCCTCGGTGCGCTGCTGACCCTGGTGCTGCCCGAACCGGCCGGCCGCAGTCTGGAAGAAATCTCCGGCGAAGCCGGAGTCATCGCCGCCGCCGAACAGGTCATCCGCGACGCCGCCGAGCCAACTGCCGCCTGACGCACCAGCAGACCTGTTGGCCGAGCTCGCCGCGGGGATCCCGCGGTCAGAGATCGCGCCGATACGCTGTGCCCATGGCCGGGTATCGCCGGGAATTTGACCGGACGCTGGAGGCCATCGAGGCCGAGGTCATCGAGCTGTTCGCGATGATCGCCGACGATCTGCCCCAGGCGACCGCTGCCTTGCTGAACGGCGACGGCAAAGCGCTGCCCGCCCTGACCGGGCACCAGCAGGCTATCGATGCCCTTTATCCGCAGATGGAAGCGCGAATCAGCTGGGAGATCCTGCGCCAGGCCCCCGTCGCCTCGGACCTGCGGTTCCTGCTGTCGGTGCTCAAGATCGCCCGCGACTTCGAGCGCGCCCACCGCTCAGTCGTGCATATCGCCGCCCGCGGCCACCACGGCCTCAGCACCAGCCTGTCGCCTCGCTGCCGCATGCTCGTGGAACGCATGGGTGACCTGGCCGCGAGCATGTGGCGTCAGGCCGCTGACGCCTGGTACGAGCGGGACCGGGCCACGGCCGATGCACTGGCCGGCCGGGATGAAGAACTAGACGAACTGCATGCGGCCCTGATCGCGGAACTGGCCTCGGGCGCGATGACGGTGCCGGTCACGATGGAACTGACCCTGGTCGCGCGGTCCTATGAACGCCTCGGGGACCACGCCGTCAACGTAGCCACCCGGGTGCGTTACCTCGCTGGGCCTGCGCCAAACTGACGGACTGCGGCCGGTCAGCGAGAGCCGGCCGGGGCGCCGGCGGTAGCCCGGCCGCCGGCCAGATTCAGAAAATCAGCGGCCCGCTGAAACACACGGCCCACGGTATTTCCGGCCAGCCAGTCCTGATAAGCCTGATAGCGGGTCATTTCCCACGGCTGAACGTGGATGGGCATGGCCGCTAGCCCTGGTTCGGGCAGGTGGGCCCATCGCCAGGCCGAGGTCATCGCCGCCCCATCCCCCCCTCGCGCGGGCGGTTCGATGAAGGCAGCCTGCGGCCAGTCCTCGCTGAGCTGGTTCCGGACGAACCGCAGACCCGTCAGCGTGCCCTCGATCAATGGATGCTGAGCCTGGGGATGGGCGGCCAGGATCGCGTCGTAGACGTCCATGTACTGGCGGATCAGCCGGGCGTCGATGATGGTGGCCCACCACACCGCCTCACCGACCGCCTCGAAGGCCGCCTCGGCGTCCGCGGGCTGGTGCACCGCCAGCCGCTCGATCACGTCACGCATCCCGGTCAGCGACCATTCCAGCGCGCGTTCCTCGGCGGTGGCGTCCGTCAGGTGGTCACGATTCCAGGCCACCCGGCACCCTGGCGTGCAGAACCGGGCGTGCTCGCGGCGCGGCGCGAAAGCCCGCCCGCATTGAGTACAACCTCGGGTGGTCATCGACCCATATTACTTGTCACGGTGCAACTGCACCTGACGCGGCCGCGGCCGAGCCGCCCGGGTAACAGCCAGCCCATCGCCATCGCGCCAGAGATGCCGATCAGCACGATCGCGCCCACGACCTCGCCGTGCTCGCCGGCTGCCGTACCTAGCTTCCCGCCCAGCTTCAGCCCGATGATCGACATAACGAAGCTCATGAGCCCGAACAGGGCTACCGCCAAGACGATCGAGTAGCGAACCGTTCCGAGTGCGAGTCCTACCGCGAGGTCATCCAGGCTCAGCGCAGCCCCGCTGACCAGCAGCCGCCACCCGTGCCAGGCCTGCGGGGTGTCGTCGCCACCGCGTAGGGCCTCGATGAGTCCCCAGACCGCGGTCACGAACAGTATCCCGGCGCCGGCCCAGCGGGCAGCGGACCCCAGCGGGCCGGCCAGGCCGGTGCCGATGAGCATCCCGGTGGCCGGCATCACGACGTCGCACAAGCCGAAAACCGTGGCCACTTTGATCTCGGTGCGCCGGTCCACGCCGCTGACCCCGATGGCGATCGCTGCCCCGAAGTTGTTCAGCCCGAGCGCGACCGCTACGACCAGGAGCGCCACCACACTTAAATTAAGCAATACGCGGGGCCCGCAGCGCGGAGCGGAGCCGCCTCCAGATAGCTGACGACCTTGGCTAGGCTGGAACTAGCTGGCTGAAGGGAGAAAGCGTGAGCATTCTCGGGACCCGCGTGGTGCGGATAGAGGACCCGGCTTTTCTGACCCGTGGCGCGGTCTACACCGAGGACGTGCAGGACGAGCGGCTGGATGGCGCCTGCTATGTGTTCTTCGTCCGGTCCCCCATCGCGCACGCTCGCGTCAACTCGGTCGACCTGAGCGCGGTCCGGGAGGCTCCCGGAGTGATCGCCGCCTACGCGGCCGCCGACCTGCTGGCCGACGTGCCGGACCTGAAGCCGATGATGTCGATCATCAACCAGGACATGACCCAGCCGCTGCTGGCCCGGGACGTAGTGCGGTTCGCGGGCGAGCCGGTCGCGGTCATCGTCACCGAGCAGGAGTACCAGGGCGAGGACGCAGCCGAACTCGCGGACGTGGACTACGACCCGCTGCCGGTCGCGGTGGACATGTCGGACGCCCTGCGCGACGACGCCGAGCGGCTCTTTCCGGCAGCCGGGACCAACGTAGCCGCTACCTTCGGCGACCCGGCCAAGTTCGACCCCGACCTGTTCGACGGCTGCGAGGCCGTGGTCTCGCGGACGATCGAAAACCAGCGGGTCGCCCCGGCCCCGATGGAGGGCCGGGCCGCCGCGGCGGCCTGGGGTGAGGACGGGCGGGTGACCGCGTGGATCCCCAACCAGGGAGCGCAGGGCACCCGGGCCAGCCTGGCCTCGATGCTGGGCTTGGACCAGGCCGATGTACGGATCGTCACCCCGGCCGTGGGCGGCGGGTTCGGTGCGAAGTTCGGAGCCGACCCCGAGCACGGGCTGGTGTGCCTGGTAGCCAGGAAGCTGGGCCGGCCCGCCCGCTGGGTGGAGACCCGGAACGAGAACCTGGCTGGCATGACCCACGGCCGGGCCCAGCGCCAGACAGTGACGATCGGCGGGTCCCGGGACGGGACCGTGCAGGCCTACCGGCTGGAAGTCATCCAGGACTGCGGCGCCTACCCAAAGATCGGCACGATCCTGCCGTCTCTGACGATCTTGATGACGCCGGGACCGTACGCCATCGCGCGGGCCGAGTCGGCCGCCGTCGCGGTGCTGACCAACACCGTCCCGATCGGCGCCTACCGCGGTGCCGGACGCCCGGAGGCCACGGCCGCGATCGAACGGGCGATGGACCTGTTCGCGGCGGAGATCGGGATGGACCCGGCCGAGGTCCGGCGGAAGAACCTGCTGCCCCCGTTCACCGAGCCGCACACGACCGCGTTCGGGGCGGTGTACGACACCGGTGACTACGAGGCCGCCCTGGACAAGGTGCTGGACGCGGCGGACTACACAGGCCTGCGGGAAGAGCAGGCCAAGCGGCGCGCGGCGGCCGAGACCGCCCAGCTCGGCGTGGGCGTGTCCTGCTACGTAGAGATCACTGGTGGTGGCTCAGAGGCCGGCGCCCCGAACGAGAACGGCACAGTCGAGGTGCACCCGGACGGTACCGCCACCATCTTGACCGGGACCTCCCCGCACGGCCAGGGGCACGAGACCGTCTGGGCCATGCTGGCCAGCGAAGAACTGGGCATCCCCATCGACAAGATCACCGTCAAGTGGGGCGACACCGACCTGATCCCCGAAGGGGGCGGCACCGGTGGCTCGCGCAGCCTGCAGCAGGGCGGCGCCGCGGTCCGGCAGGCCTCGCTGGAGCTGATCGAGGTGGCCCGGAAGCGCGCGGCGGACAAGCTCGAGGTGAGCGCGAACGACCTGGTCTTCGATGTGAGCCACAGCCAGTTCGCGGTGGCCGGTGACCCGGACGCCGCGGTGCCGCTGGCCGGCCTGGCCGAGACCGAGCGGCTGTTCGTCCGGTCGGTGTTCAGCGCGCCCGGGCCGACGTTCCCGTTCGGCGCGCACGTGGCCGTGGTCGAGGTAGATACCGGGACCGGCAAGGTAACGCTGCGCCAGGTGATCACCGTCGATGACGCCGGTACCGTGGTCAACCCGCTGCTGGCCGAGGGCCAGCGGCACGGCGGGATTGCCCAGGGCGCGGCGCAGGCGTTCCTGGAAGAAGTCGTCTACGACGCGGACGGCAACCTGCTCACCGCGACGTTCGCCGACTACCCGTTCCTGTCCGCCACCGAGGTGCCCAGCTTCCAGCTGGCCGACATGGCCACCCCCACCCCCTACAACCCGCTGGGAGCCAAGGGCATCGGGGAGGCGGGCACGATCGGGTCCACGCCGGCGGTGCAGAGCGCGGTCGTCGACGCGGTCAGTCATCTCGGCGTCCGGCACATCGACATGCCCACTTCCCCGCAGCGGGTCTGGCGGGCGCTGCAGGCAGCAAAGGAGACCCGGTGAAGGTTCAGCTCACGGTCAACGGCGAGGAGCGATCCGACGACGTCGAGCCCCGGCTGCTGCTCGTGCACTACCTGCGGGACGTGCTCGGCCTGCGAGCGGCCAACGTCGGCTGCGACACGACCTCGTGCGGGGCGTGCACGGTCCTGCTGAACGGCCAGTCGGTCAAGTCGTGCACGGTGCTCACCGTGCAGGCGGCCGGGCAGGACGTGATCACGGCCGAAGGCCTGGCCCGGGACGGGGAGCTGCACCCGGTGCAGGCGGCGTTCCGCCAGGAGCACGGCCTGCAGTGCGGGTTCTGCACCCCGGGCATGGTGATGGCGGCCACCGGCCTGCTGGCCGAGAACCCGCATCCGACCGAGCCCGAGGTGCGGGAGGGGCTGGAAGGCAACTTCTGCCGTTGCACCGGCTACCACAACATCGTCCGGGCCGTCCTGGCCGCCGCGGACATGCTGGATTCTTCGGCGGAGGTGGTGAAGTGATCCCGGCGCCGTTCGAGTACGAGCTGGCCACCTCGGCCGGGCACGCGCTGGACCTGCTGGCCGAGCACGGCGACGAGGCCAAGCTGCTGGCCGGTGGCCACTCGCTGCTGCCGATGATGAAGCTGCGGCTGGCCGTGCCCTCGGTGCTGATCGACATCGGCCAGCTGACCGAGCTGGCCGGTATCGCCATCGACGGCGACGACCTGGTGATCGGGGCCACCACCCGGCACGCCGACGTGGCCGGCTCCGAACTGGTCCGGGCCGAGGCCCCGCTGCTGGCCTGGTCTGCGGCCCAGGTCGGCGACCCGCAGATCCGCCACCGCGGGACGATCGGCGGCTCCCTCGCGCACGCCGACCCAGCCGCCGATCTGCCCTTGGCCCTGACCGCGCTGGGCGGCTCGATGGAGCTGACGGGACCGGCCGGGAACCGGACGGTGCCAGTGGACGACTTTTTCGTGGGGTACTTCGAGACCGCGATGGAGCCGGACGAGATGCTCACCGCGGTCCGGATCCCCCGGCGCCCGGACGAGCCCTGGGGCTACCAGAAGTTCACCCGCCGGGCCAACGACTGGGCCATCGTCGGGGTCGCGGCCGTGGCCGGACGGGTCGCGCTGGCCAACATGGGCAGCACCCCGTTGCGGGCCTCGGCGGTGGAAGAGGCGCTGGCATCCGGGGCGGCCGTGGCCGAGGCGGCCGCGCTAGCCGCCGAAGGCACAGAGCCGGGCGAGGACATCCACGCCGATCAGGAGTACCGGCAGCACTTGGCCCGCGTGCTCACCGAGCGGGCGCTGCAGCACCAGACCGGCTGATTGCTCCAGCTCGTCGCTACGGGAGGGTCAGGGCTGGTAGGGCGGGGCGACGCCCCAGCCCCAGTGCGGTACCGGGGCTTTCTGCACGATGTCGGCGCCGGGCTGGGAGTTGTGCATGGCCAGCCGGGTGCCCCATTCCAGGTAGCCGACCAGGGCGGCCCGGAACTCGGGGTCGGCGGGCAGTTCGGCGTCATCGGCGGCCAGGCTCATCAGCGAGGCGAACCGGAACCGCTGATCGGCGGTGATGCTCAAGTCACGGTGGTGAGCCAGCATGGCCGGATAGCCGCCCAGCTTCTCGGTGTACTCGGCGGGCCCGCCGAAGACCTCGGACCACCAGGTGGTGACGTGCTCGCGGTGAGCGGCGCCGACCCCGCCGGGGAACAGCGGGCTGAGCAGGTCATCGCGCTCGACCCGGTCGTAGAAGCAGTCGATCATCCGCTCGATGGCCAGGCCCCCGGCCCACTCATACAGCGTCGGCGTCTCCCCCATGCGCGGGAGTGTAACACTGTAATCATTTCCGGTTCGAGGCAATTTTTGGCCGATGATCAGCCCAGCCCGGTCCACAGGTACCGGGCTCCGATGGCGATGACCAGGACCCCGACGATCCGGCGGATGGCCACGTCGGGCAGCCGGGACTGGAGCCGGGCGCCCAGGTAGGCGCCGGCCAGACCGCCCGCTCCCAGCGCCAGCCCGGTGGGCCAGTCCGGGGCGACCGGAGCGTGCGCGTGCAGCGACAAGACCGTGAACGTGATCACTCCCGCCACCGACGTGACGAACGTGGAGGCCAGTGCGGCCGGGGCTACTTCGGACGGCGGCCGCCCCGATCCGATCAGCACCGGCGCGAGGATCGAGCCGCCGCCGATCCCGTAGATCCCGCCGACGCATCCCACCGCCGCGGCCATGGCTACCAGGGCCGGTACCGGGATCTGGCGGTACGGACGGGCGGGATCCTGGCGTCCGGCCGGGCGGCTCAGCGTCAGCCAGCAGCCCAGGGGAAGCAGGACCGCCGCGACCACCAGGTCGAACACGTGCGAGCCAGGCAGCAGCTCGACCCGGATCACCGACCCGGCGATGACGCCCGGCAGTGTGCCGGCGATCAGCAGGACCGCCAGCCGCCCACCGGTCTGGCCCTGCTGCCAGTACCGGTACAGCGCTCCTGGCGTCGCCACGACGTTGTAGAGCAAGTTGGTCGGCGTCACGGCCGGGCTCGGTGTTCCGAGCACGCTCACCTGGAACGGCAGCAGCAGCACCGCACCAGAGATGCCAGCCGGTGTGGCCACCGCCGCGAGCACGAACGCAGCCACGAACGCCGCAGCCTGCGTCCATCCCGGCCCGAGCACCGAAGTCCGACCGGTTCAGTCGCTGTCTGCGCCGGCCAGGACGGCATCGCGAGCTACGTCCGGGGCACGGGCGTGAACGTCTTCTTCGGAGCAGAATCCCGCCCGGCTGGCTTTCAGGCACAGCAGGCCGAGAAGCCGCCCGTCCTTGCTGACGACCGCGGCCCGCCGCCTCCCGGTCGCGTTCATGGCCCGCTGTATCTCAGCGAGGCTGGCGTCTTCGGGCACGGTGCGGCCCGCGAGTCGCCCCAACGGCGCTGCGGCGGCATCGGCGCCCTGGCTGTGGCGGATGTCGTCACGCTCCACCACGGCAGCCAGGTATCCGGCCGGTCCGACGATCAGCGCGGCATGGACATGATCGTCGTTGAAAAACTCACGGATCTCGCGGACGGTGGCGTCCAGCGGGTGCCTCACCGGGGTCGTGAGCATCGCATTGGCAAGGGTGCCCGCGACCTCATTCATTGGCCCAGATTAGGTAACGGCACGTCGCTTGACCATCCCCGGTTGTCCCCGCGAGACAACATCATCATCTGCCTGACCTGCGGTTACGCCTTTATCGGCGAATTTTAAATATGTGTTAAATCGAACAGTGGTGGCATTGTCGCAGAGCTTTATCCGACGGATACTGCGGGCTTAAGCAAATAACGGCTGGCCCGAGGAGACTTCATGACTGCCACCGTGGATGAGCAGGCGACAACGACCGTGCGCGGGGCATGCCCGCATGATTGCCCGGACACCTGCGCGACGCTGATCCAGGTGAGCGACGGCCGCGCGGTGGAGATGCGGGGCGACCCGGATCATCCGTTCACCCGCGGCGGCTTGTGCGTGAAGGTGAACAACTACATCGACAAGACCTACAGCCCGGACCGGGTGCTGTACCCGATGCGGCGCTCCGGGCCGAAGGGCAGCGGCCAGTTCACCCGGATCTCCTGGGACGAGGCGCTGGATGAGATCGCCGGCCGCTTCAGGTCTTCGATCGCCGAGCACGGTCCCGAAACCATCATGCCGGTCAGCTACCTGGGCACCCAGGGCATCCTGAACGGCCTCAACGTGGGCGACCCGTTCTTCAACAAGCTCGGGGCCACGATCACCGAGCGGACCTACTGCGATTCCGGGGCCTGCACCGCCTACACGATGACGATCGGCGCGACCGCCGGCGTGGACCCGGAAAGCCTGGTGCACTCCCGGTACATCGTCATCTGGGCCTGCAACATGATCTCGACCAACCTGCACCTGTGGCCGTTCGTGGCTGAGGCGCAGCGCCGCGGGGCCAAGGTCGTGGTGATCGACCCGATGCGGCACCGCACGGCCGCCCGGGCTGACTGGTACATCCCGATCCGGCCCGGCACGGACGGCGCGCTCGCGCTGGCCATGATGAACGTGATCATCGGCGAAGGGCTCACGGACGAGGCCTACGTCCGTGACCACACCGTCGGCTATGAGGAACTGTCCGAACGGGTCACCCAGTACACCGCCGAATGGGCGTCGGAGCAGACCGGCATCCCGGCCGAGGACATCCGCACCCTGGCCCGGGAGTACGCCACCAGCCAGCCGTCGATGATCCGGATCGGGGTGGCCATCGAGCGGCAGGCCGGAGGGGGGCAGACGGTCCGCTCGATCGCCTGCCTGCCCGCGCTGACCGGGGCCTGGCGAAAGGTCGGCGGCGGCCTGCTGCAACTGCCGCTGTGGGCGTTCCCGGTGAACTGGCCCGCCATGATGCACCCGGAACTGGCGACCCCCGGGACGCGGGTGGTCAACCAGTACCTGCTGGGCCGCGCTCTGACCGGGGAGATGGAGCTGGACCCGCCCATCACCGCGCTGATGGTGTACAACTCCAACCCGGTTGTGGTCTGCCCGGAACAGGACAAGATGATCGCGGGCCTGTCCCGGGCAGACCTGTTCACCGTGGTCAGCGACCATTTCATGACCGACACCGCCCGCTACGCCGACCTGGTGCTGCCGGCCACCACCCAGCTGGAACAGCACGACATCATGTTCAGCTGGGGCCACCTGTACGTCACGCTGAACACCCCGGCCGTCGAGCCGGTCGGTGAGGCCATCTCCAACACCGAGCTGTTCCGGCAGCTGGCGGCCCGGATGGGCTTCACCGAGGACTGCTTCACCCGCACCGACGAGCAGATGATGGCCGAAGCGTTCGACTGGTCCGCCCCCGCCATGGAGGGCATCACGCTGGACTCGCTGCGCCAGAGCGGCTGGGCCCGGCTCAACCTTCCATCGCCAGACGAGTACGCCCCGCACGCCGAAGGAAACTTCCCGACTCCGTCCGGAAAGGTCGAGTTCCGTTCCTCGCTGGCCGAGCAGGCGGGTAACTTCGTGGTCCCGCTGTTCCGGCAGGGCTCCAATGAGTACCAGCCCGGTGGCACCGTCGATCCGCTGCCGCACTATGTGCCGCCGCGTGAGACTGGCGAGAACGGCTACCGGCTGAGCCTCATCTCGCCCAAATCCCACGCTTACCTCAATTCCAGCGCCGCCGACCAGCCCGCCCAACGCCGTGTCCAGGGCGAGCAGGCGGTGTACGTGCATCCCCACGACGCCGCCGAACGCGGCATCACCGACGGCGACGATGTCCGCGTGTTCAACGACCGCGGACAGTTCGTCGCCTTGGCCAAGGTCACCGACGACATCGCCGCCGGTGTGCTCATGGCCCCGATGGGCGCCTGGCGCAAGAACGCCAAAGGCCACTCCACCGTCAACGCGGTCAACCCGTTCGCCTTCGCCGACCTGGGCAACGCCCCGACGTTCTCCGACACCAGGGTCGAAATCGCGCCGGCCTAGCGTCAGCCGCCAATAGCGGACATTGGCCGGGTGGGCTGCAGGAAACCGGGGTCGTTGATGCCGTGGCCGGGCAGCTTGACCGCGACCGCCCGGGTCCACTGCTCAGCGATCTCCTCGTCACTGGCCCCGGCTCGCAGCGGCGTGCGCAGATCGGATTCGGTCCGGGCGAACAGGCAGTTGCGGATCTGGCCGTCGGCGGTCAGCCGGACCCGGTCGCAGGCGCCGCAGAACGGCCGGGTCACCGAGGCGATCACGCCGACCTTGGCCGGGCCACCGTCGACCAGGAAGGTCTCGGCCGGTGCGGCACCCCGGGCCGCCAGGTCGTCCGGGGTGAGTGTGTAGCTCGCGGACAGCGCGGCCAGGATTTCGTCGGCGGTCACCATCTGGGATCGCTCCCAGCCGTGCTGGGCGTCCAGCGGCATCTGCTCGATGAACCGCAACTGGTAGCCGTGGGCCAGGCAGTACGCCAGGAGGCTTGGTGCCTCGTGGTCGTTCATACCGCGCATCAGCACCGTATTGACCTTGACCGGAGCCAGCCCGGTGGCGGCCGCGGCGGCCAGACCGGCCAGGACGTCGCCTAGCCGGTCGCGCCGGGTCAGCTGCTTGAACACCTGCGGCGACAGGGTGTCCAGGGAGACGTTCAGCCGGTCTAGCCCAGCTTCATGCAGTGGTTCGGCCAGCCGGGCTAGAGCGATGCCGTTGGTGGTCAGCGAGACCTCGGGCCGGGGCCGCAACGCAGCCATCTGCGCCACCAGCCCAGGGAGTCCCTGGCGCAGCAGCGGCTCGCCGCCGGTGAGCCGGATCTCGGTGACGCCCAGCCGAGTGACTGCGACCCGGGCCAGCCGGATGATCTCGTCGTCGGTGAGCAGCTCGGCCCGGGGCAGCCAGTCCAGTCCTTCGGCCGGCATGCAGTAGGTGCAGCGCAGGTTGCACCGGTCGGTCAGCGAGATCCGCAGGTCTGTGGCCACGCGACCGAACGAGTCAGTCAGCACCACGTCACCTCCGGCCCAGGCTGATGTTCCGTCCTTTCATCCACACTATGCACGCCAAGCAGATGTCTCAGCGGGACAAGGGGACACGGCTAGCCGGCGTTCTGGCCAGCCAATACGCTGTGACGATGGTTTCGGCCCAAGAGCCACCGTTGTCGAGGTCTGAATGGATCGTCCTGAGCGTGATCTGCGAGGGACCCACCCACGGCAATGCCGTCAGCCGTGCCGTGGGCCCGGATGGTGAACTGGGCCAGATCTGGCATGTGCAGCGGGGTGTGGTCTACCGGTCCCTGGACCGGCTTTTGGACCTCGGCCTGATCCGCTCGGCGGGACAGGAATTCTCGCACCAGGGCCCGGTCCGCTTGAGGGTCGAGGCCACCGACGCCGGCCAGGAGGCCGCCCGGTCATGGCAGCAGCAGCCGGTCGAGCACATGCGGGACATCCGGTCTGAACTGCTGGTCAAGCTGGCCCTGATGAACCGCTCCGGTACCGACCCGCACAACCTGCTGACTGCTCAGCGGGCCCAGTTGCTTCCGATCGCCGACTCGCTACGGGACCGGATCGCCGCCGTTACCGGCTTCGACCGCACCCTGCTGATGTGGCGGTACGAGACCGCGTCGGCCACCATCCGTTTTCTGGACGCCCTGGTGCCGAGCCCGCCTTAGCTGCCGGGCCGGACGCAGCCACCGCCGAGTGACTGCTTCAGATCGATACTGGTGTAACGGGGCCGCCGGCCCTAAATTGACTCTCAGGCCCAATTCCTGGGGAGGGATTCACCCATGGCAGAGATCGCCGTCACAGTGGATGGCGTCAAATATCAGGACCACGTCGAGCCGCGGCTGCTGCTCGTCCACTACCTCAGGGAAGTCGTCGGGAAGACCGGTACCCCCATCGGATGCGACACCTCCAACTGCGGCGCGTGCACGGTCCTGATGGACGGCGAGTCCGTCAAGAGCTGCGCCGTGCTGGCCGTCCAGGCCGACGGTGCGCAGATCACCACCATCGAAGGCATGGCCGAGGGCGGGCAGTTGCACCCGCTGCAGCAGGCCTTCCACGAGTCGCACGCCCTGCAGTGCGGGTACTGCACGCCCGGCATGATCCTGGCGGCGGCGGACCTGCTGCGGGAAAACCCGCATCCCTCTGACGAGGAGATCCGGGAGGGCCTGGAAGGCAACCTGTGCCGGTGCACCGGTTACGAGAACATCGTCCGCGCCGTGCGCAGCGCCGCGGAGGCGGGGGTGAACCAGTGACCACGACCGAAGAGGCACCCGTCGCCGAGCTGGGCCGGGCCCGGCTGCGCAAGGAGGACGAGCGGCTGATCACGGGCCAGACCAACTGGACCGACAACATCAAGCTGCCCGGCATGCTGCATGTGGCCTTCCTGCGCAGCCCGTTCGCGCACGCCAAGATCAGATCGGTGGACGTCAGCGCGGCGCGGGACGAACCCGGCGTGATCGCCGCCTACTCCGGCGCGGACTTCGCGGACGAACAGGGCAGCCTGCCCTGTGCCTGGCCGGTCACACCGGACATCATCATCCCCGACCACCCGCCGATGGCCACCGACGAGGTGCGCTACGTCGGCGAAGCCGTGGCCTGCGTGGTGGCCCGGGACCGGTACGCGGCCGCAGACGCACTGAACGCGATCGAGATCGATTACGACCCGCTGCCGCCGGTGCTGGACATCAGGGACGCCATCAAGGACGGCTCGCCCAAGGTGCACGAGGCAGGCAATCAGAGCTTCGACTTCCTGTTCCAGCAGGGCGACCTGGACTCGGCGTTCACCGACGCCCCGATCATCATGGAGCGCACCTACCGCCAGCAACGGCTGATCCCGGCCGCGATGGAGCCCCGCGCGGTCGTGGCCTCCGACGTGGGCGGGGAGTTCACGCTGTGGTCAGCCACCCAGATCCCGCATGTGCTCCGGGTCATGCTGGCTCTGGTGACCGGCATCGGGGAGCAGAATTTGCGCGTCATCGCCCCCGACGTGGGCGGTGGGTTCGGGTCCAAACTGCAGGTCACCGCAGAAGAGGTGCTCGCCCTCCTGATCACCCGCAAGCTGGGGCGGCCGGTCAAGTGGACCGAGTCCCGGTCCGAGGGCAACATGACCACGCACCACGGCCGGGACCAGTGGCAGTACATCAAGCTGGCCGCGGACAACGACGGCCGGATCCGCGGCCTGGACGTGGACCTGCTGGCCGACATGGGCGCTTACCTGATGCTGGTCACCCCGGGTGTGCCGCTGCTGGGCGCCTTCATGTTCCCCGGCATCTACAAGATGGACGGTTACTCGTTCCGCTGCCGGGGCGTGTTCACGACCAAGATGCCGACCGACGCCTACCGCGGCGCCGGGCGCCCCGAGGCGACCTTCGCCATCGAGCGGATCATGGACGAGCTGGCCGACCAGCTGGGCCTGGACCCGTTCGAGGTCCGCGAGCGGAACTGGATCAAGCACGAAGAGTTCCCGTTCACCACGATCGCCGGCCTGACCTACGACTCGGGTAACTACGAGGCGGCCACGGCCAAGGCCAAGGAACTGTTCGGCTACGACGAGCTCCGCGCGGAACAGACCACGCGCCGGGCCAGCGGCGACCCAGTCCAGCTCGGCATCGGCGTGTCCACGTTCACCGAGATGTGCGGCCTGGCCCCCTCCCGGGTACTGGGTTCGCTGGCCTACGGCGCGGGCGGCTGGGAACACGCCTCGATCCGGATGCTGCCCACCGGGAAAGTGGAGGTTGTCACCGGAGCCAGCGCCCACGGCCAGGGCCACGAGACGGCCTGGAGCCAGATCGTGGCCGACAAGCTCGGTGTCCCGTTCGAGGACATCCGGGTGCTGCACGGCGACACCCAGGTCTCACCCAAGGGCATGGACACCTACGGCTCCCGCTCGCTGGCGGTCGGCGGCATGGCCCTGGTCTCGGCCTGCGGCAAGGTGATCGACAAGGCCAAGCCGATCGCGGCCGGCATGCTCGAGGTGTCCGCTGACGACCTGGAATGGACGCCGGGACGCTTCACGGTCAAGGGCGACCCGGACAAGGGCGTGAGCATCGCCGAGATCGCCCTGGCCACGTTCGCCGCGCACGCGCTGCCGGACGGCGTGGAGCCGAGCATCGACGCGGACGCCACCTACGACCCGGAGAACTTCTCCTTCCCGCACGGCACCCACCTGTGCGCAACCGAGATCGACACCGAAACCGGGTTCGTGAAGATCCGCAAGTACGTGGCCGTGGACGACATCGGCAAGGTGGTCAACCCGCTGATCGTCGAGGGACAGGTGCACGGCGGCCTGGCCCAGGGCATCGCCCAGGCCCTGTACGAGGAAGCGGTCTACGACGACGATGGCAACCTGGTCACCACCACACTGGCCGACTACCTGGTCCCGGCCGCGAGCGACCTGCCGTCCTACGTGACGGGCCGGACCGAAAGCCCGGCGGACACCGCGCTGGGGGCCAAGGGCGTCGGCGAGGCAGGCACCATCGCTTCCACGCCCGCGGTGGTCAACGCCATCGTGGACGCGCTGCGGCCGTTCGGCATTCACGACATCACGATGCCGTGCACGCCTGAGCGGGTGTGGCGCGCCGTCCAGGGCGCCCGGGGCGGCGAGCAGGCCAGCGCGGCCGAGCAGCACGAGGCCCGGCGCAGCGACCAGACCCAGGGCAACAGCCCGGCCGGTATCGGCGACATCGACCAGAGTGGGAGTGCCTCATGATCCCGGGCAAGTTCGACTACGTGCGCCCGGACACCGTGGACGATGCGGTGCGGGCGCTGGCCGACGCCGGCGACGAAGCGAAGGTCATCGCGGGCGGGCAGAGCCTGCTGCCGCTGCTGCGGCTGCGGCTGGCCTATCCCGAGGTGCTGGTTGACGTGGGCGGCATCGACGAGCTGCGCGGCGTGCGGGATAGCGGGGACGCCCTGGTGATCGGGGCGCGGACCACGCACTACCAGCTGGTCCACGACCCGCTGGTGGCCGAGCACGCGGGCCTGCTGGCTGAGGCGACCAGCACGGTGGCCGACCCGGCCGTCCGGCACCGGGGCACGCTGGGCGGCGCCCTGGCCCACGCCGACCCCGCCGGTGACCTGCCCGCCGTGATCCTGGCCCTGGACGGCACGCTGATCGTGCGGGGCCCGGGCGGCGAGCGGGAGGTCGCGGCGGCGGACTTCTTCGTCGACTACCTGACCAGCAGCCTGGAGCCGGACGAGATCCTGACCGCGATCCGGATCCCCAAGCTCGGCCCGGGCTGGGGCTACCGGTATGAGAAGTTCCACCGCACCGCCCAGTCGTGGGCCACGGTCGCCGTGGCCGCGCTGGTCCGCCGGGACAACGGCACGGTCGCCGAGGCCAGGATCGGGCTGACCAACATGGGCGCGGTCCCGGTCCGGGCGACCGCCGCCGAGCAGGCCGCCCGCGGAGCGGAGGCCAGCCGGGCCGCGCTCAACGAGGCTGCCGCCCACGCCGACGAGGGCACCGAACCGCCCGGCGACCTGCACGGAGCGCCGGACTACCGGCGGCATCTGGCCCGGGTGCTGACCGGAAGGGCGCTGGCCGCGGCGGCTAGGATCTAGCGAATGGAACTAGAGCACTCGTTCACCGTCCCGGTCCCTGAGGACCAGGCGTGGGATGTGCTGCTGGATGTCGAGCGGGTGGCGCCCTGTATGCCGGGCGCCACCCTCGACTCGGTGGCGGGCGACGAAATCAAGGGCAAGATCAAGGTCAAGCTCGGCCCGGTCTCGATGACCTACGCCGGCACCGCCCGGTTCACCGAACGGGACCGGGACGCCGGAGTCGTCACCTTGGAGGCATCCGGCAAAGAGACCCGCGGCGCGGGCACCGCCGCGGCCACGGTCCGCTCCGAACTGCACGGCGAGGGCGACCAGACCGAGGTGACCGTCCACACCTCGCTGAACGTGACCGGCCGCCCGGCCCAGTTCGGCCGGGGCGTGATGGCTGACGTCAGCGCCAAGCTGATCGGCGTCTTCGCCAACAACCTGGCCGACATGCTGGCCACCGGGAACGGTTCCGCTCCGGAGCCAGCCGTGCCCGAGACCACTGTGCAGGCCACCGCGGACGCCGAGCCGACGACCGCCGGCACCCCAGTAAGTACCACGCCCGCGCCGGCACCGGCACCGGCACCGGCCGAAGACTCGCTCAACCTGCTGCAGGTGGCCGGCCTGCCGGTGCTCAAGCGGATCGCGGCCCCGGCCGGAGCACTGCTGGCCGCACTGGCTGGTGTCCTGATCTGGCGCCGCTGGCGCCGCCGCTAACCTGCTCGATCGGTAGCGACGTCAGACGCCGGGAAGGGCGGACTGGCGGCGGAGCCAGGATGCAGGCTGGCCGCATTCGGCCGCGATGGCCTGCCAGGTCCAGCCTGCGGCCCGGCGCTCAGCCACGTAACCCGGCACGCTGTCCACGCCGAGGACGGCGGCCACCCGCGCCGCCCGTTCCTGAACGGCGTTCCGCCTGCCCGCGTGCGCGGTGCGGGCCAGGCCGTGCCTGGTCAGCGCGGCGGTTACCGCGTGGTTCGACATCCCGAGCTCGGCACCGATCGCACTGACGGTCTGGTGCTGGACCAGGTGCCGGTCACGCAGGTAGCTGGACACGTCAGCAAAGCCCAGTGCGCTCACTGCCTGCATCCACCGGGGGCTGTCCCGGCCGGCTGGTGCTGGCCGGATCGCCGCCGCGACCGCCGGGTCAACCTCGGCCAGGTGCCGGTGCAGCCAGTCCTTGTTCAGCCCGGCTTCCCGGCTGATCGCGGCCAGGCTGGCCCCCGAGGCCGCCCGGGCCTGCACGTACGCACCCAGGGTGGGATAGCCCTGCTCGCTCGCCACCCGGGCAGCCACCTCGGCCCGGTGCTGGGCGGCACGTTCCTGGTTGGCCCGTACCGTCGCCTCACTGGACGCGGCGGCCGCGGCCCGGGAAGCTTTGCGGCGGCGCTGCTCCGGCAGCGGACGGCCAGTGCTGGCCCGGGCCGCATCCCGGGTCAGCTCACCAGCGGCTGCGCGCTGGCGGCCCGCCGCGCTGCCCGCCCGGATGGCCGGGTCGAAGATCAGCCGGGATGCGAACGACGCCGCCCGGCGCTTCCTGGTCTCGCTGCCCTCCAGGGGCTGGCTTCGTTCCAGGCCGAAAGTCTCGCAGTAGGCCACCTTGGTCCAGCCGTGTACGCGCAGGTGAGCGGCCACCGACTTCAGTGACCGGCCGCACAGATGGCAAGTGACGGTAGTGCCGTCGGAGACGATCTCGCCGATCGGGGCGTAGTAGGGGGTCCCGTCGGCCAGCACTCCCACCACCGGCCGGACCAAGCGCCGCACACCGCGGAACCCCTGATCGGGCCACGGCAGCGCACCGGTGGTCTCGGCGGTCATACGTGCCTTTCCGGCGGAGATCGGTCGTCACATTGAGACTACCAGCCGGGTCCTGACCTGGGATAGCACGCGCTGGCGCGCAGGATGCCGCAGATAGACTCGGCCTTTGTGACTGATGATCTCGACGTCCGGTTTCCTCAGGCCGGAGCGCTGACGGAGGCCCTGGGGGAAGTTGGCTACCTGGCCGGTGACCAGCTGTCCGCGGCGCTGTTCCTGGCGGTCCGGATGGGCCAGCCCATCCTGCTCGAGGGCGAACCAGGCGTCGGGAAGACCGAGGCAGCCAAAGCGCTGGCCAGCGCGCTGGACACGCCGCTGGTCCGGCTCCAGTGCTACGAAGGCATATCCGCCTCCGAAGCGCTGTACGAGTGGAACTACCCGCGCCAGCTGCTGGCCATCCGGCTGGCTGAAGCAGCGGGTGAGCGCATCCGGGATCAGGACCTGTTCACCCACGAATACCTGCTGTCCCGGCCGCTGCTGGCGGCGCTGCTGCATCCCGGCCCGCGGCCCGCGGTGCTGCTCATCGACGAGGTCGACCGGGCCGACGATGAGTTCGAGGCGTTCTTGTTCGAGCTGCTGGCCGAATCGGCGGTCACCATCCCCGAGCTCGGCACCCAGAAGGCTTTGCTACCTCCGGTCACCGTGCTCACCTCGAACCGGACCCGGGACCTGCACGACGCGCTCAAGCGGCGCTGCCTCTACCACTGGATCGCCTACCCGGACACGGCCCAGGTGACCGAGATCATCCGGCGCCGGGTGCCGCTTTCGGGAGAGCGCCTGTCCGGCCAGATCGCGGCGGCCGTGCAGCGGCTACGGGCCCTGGACCTGACCAAGCCCCCTGGCATCTCCGAGGCCATCGCCTGGGCCTTCGCCGTCGGCGTCTTCGGGGCGCAGGACCTGACCGTGCCGGTGGCCAGCCAGACGCTGAGCACGGTACTGAAGTATCCCGAGGACGAGGAGACCGTGCGCAAGGCCGGGCTGGCTCCGGTGGTCGCAGCCGTTGACTGAGCGCCCGAAGTCGCCAAAGACCGTGACGCCAGATATTGGTGCCACGGCGGCGGCGTTCGGGGTGGCTCTGCACACCGCGGGGCTGCCGGTCGGGCCGGACCGATGCGAGCGGCTGGCCCGGGCCCTGACGGTCATGAACGCCTCGTCAGTGGCTGATTTCCGGGCCTGCGCCCTGGCCACGATGGTGTCCAGCCCGAGCCAGCTGCCCACCTTTGACCGCGTCTTCACCGCGATCTTCGGCGGCCGCTCGCCGTTCGGGGCCCAGCTGCCGCCGATCCCGTCGCTATCTTCACGCTCCGACGCCGATGACATGCCGGCCTCGTCTTCCGCTGAGCCTGGCAGCCTCACGTCCGGCAGGCAGTTCGCCGAAGCCGGCGCGAGGTCCGGCGACGACCGCGAGGACCTGCCCGAAGGCCAGGCCCTGCGTCAGCTGGCGTCGGCCGCCGAGCAGCTGCGCAGCCGCGACTTCACCGAGCTGTCCCCGGCCGAGCTCCACCAGCTGGTCTCGCTCATGCGGGAGCTGACGCTGGCCATCCCGCCGCGGCGTACCCGCCGGTACCGGGGACCGCGCAAAGGGAAACGGCCTGACCTGCGCCGGACCATGCGCCAGGCCCAGCGCTACGGCGGTGAAGTAATCCAGCTGTCCCGCCAGGCCCGGGTGGTGCGGCCGCGCCGGCTGGTCGTGCTGTGCGACATCTCCGGCTCCATGGAGCCCTACGCCCGGGCCCTGCTCATGCTCATGTACGTCCTCTATGGCGCCCAGTCGCAAGGGGCTCGATCGCAGCAGCGCGGTGCCAGCCGACCCGAGCTGTTCAGCTTCGCCACCCGGCTGACCCGGCTCACTCCGGCATTGTCTGCCGCCAGCCCGGACACCATGCTGGTCAAGGCGGGCGAGGCGGCCCCGGACTGGTCCGGCGGAACCCGGATCGGCGGCGCGCTCAAGGAGTTCAACGACCGCTACGGCGCCCCCGGCATGGCCCGTGGCGCGGTCGTGCTGATCATTTCCGACGGCTGGGACACAGGAGATCCCGAGATGCTCGGGCAGCAGATGGCCCGGCTGGACCGGCTGGCCCACCGGATCGTATGGGCCAACCCCCGCACCCAGTCCCCGCGCTACCGTCCCGAGGTGGGTGGCATGGCCGCCGCGTGGCCCTTCTGCGACGCCGTGGTGAGCGCGCACAACCTGGACGCCCTGGACGACCTGCTGGCCGCGCTCAGCTGAGCCGGACCGAAGCGCTCCAGGCCCGCATCCTGGCCGTTTCGGTCTCGAAGATCGTCGAATAAGCAGGCCCGGGGTACGGTTGTTAACGTGTAACCGAAGCCTGGGGTGGTCACGTGCGCGACGTCCTGAACGACATCATGAAGTGGTGGGACGCAGGGGCAACCTTCGGCCTGGCCACCGTGGTGCGGACGTACCGCAGCGCACCGCGTGAGCCCGGTGCGGCGATGGCCACCTCCGCGGACGGCGAAGTGGTCGGCAGCGTGTCCGGCGGCTGCGTCGAAGGCGCCGTCTACGAGCTGTGCGGCGAGGTAGTGGCCAGCGGCCAGCCGGTGCTGCAGACCTACGGGGTCAGCGACGACGACGCCTTCGCGGTCGGCCTGACCTGCGGTGGCATCCTGGACATCTTCGTCGAGCCGGTCAGCCGGGAGCTGTTCCCCGAACTGGGTGACCTGGCCGCCGCAGTGGCGCGGGACGAGCCGGTGGCCGTGGCCACAGTGATCAGCGGGCCGGGCCGGATCGGTGCCCGCCGCGTTATCTACGGGGACGGCGACGCGGCCGGATCGCTGGGCGCCGGCGACCGGCTGGATGAAGCGATCGACGACGACGTCCGCGGCATGCTGGCCCAGGGCCAGACCGGCGTGCGCCACTACGGCACTGACGGCGAACGGCGCCACGACGAGCTGGCCGTCTTCGTCAACTGCTTCGCCCCGGCACCGCACCTGATGGTGTTCGGCGCGATCGACTTCGCCGCCGCGGTGGCGCGGGCCGGAAAGTTCCTCGGCTACCGGGTGACGGTGTGCGACGCCCGCCCGGTGTTCGCCACCACCGCCCGCTTCCGCGACGCCGACGAGGTCATCGTGGACTGGCCGCACCGCTACCTGGCCGGCGCCGACGTCGACGAGCGGACCGTCATCTGCGTGCTGACCCACGACCCCAAGTTCGACGTCCCGCTGCTGGAGGTCGCCCTGCGCACCCCCGCGGGCTACATCGGCGCGATGGGCAGCCGACGTACCCACGAAGACCGCCTGGCCCGGCTACGGGAAGCAGGTCTGACGGAGGACGAACTGGCCCGGCTGCGCTCCCCGATCGGCTTGGACCTGGGCGCCCGGACCCCGGAAGAGACCGCCGTCTCGATCGCGGCCGAGCTGATCCAGCTCCGCTGGGGCGGCACCGGCCAGCCCCTGACCAGCACCGACGGCCGCATCCACCCCGTCACCGCCGCCCGCAGCTAGTCCGCTAGCTGTCATCCTGCGCGTTACTGCCGGCTGGGAAGATGAGGCCCGTCGGCGGGCCGGCAAATTGGCTTGGGTCTATGGCATCCATCGGAGTACGGTCTCGGCGCAGGCCCTCACCTAATAAGGAACGACGGATGACTACCCCGCTCGCCTTCCCCTTGGAGCCCACCCCGATCCATGTGTCCGACGATGTTCTCGATGGCCTGCGCGCCCGTCTCACACTGACTCGTCCGCCGCTGGATGAGGGGAATGAGGACTGGTCCTACGGCGTGCCGGACCGCTATCTCCGTGGGCTGGTGGCTTACTGGCGGGACGGCTACGACTGGCGCAAGGCTGAGGCCGCCATCAACGCCTACGAGCACTACCAGGTGGACGTCGCCGGTGTCCCGGTACACTTCATGCGCAACCCTGGCCGCGGCCCCCGCCCGATCCCGTTGATCCTCACCCACGGCTGGCCGTGGACGTTCTGGCACTGGTCGAAGGTGATCGGCCCGCTCGCCGACCCGGCCGCGTTCGGCGGCGACCCCGCCGGCGCGTTCGACGTCATCGTGCCGTCTCTGCCCGGCTTCGGTTTCCCTGGCCCGCTCACCGGCTTTCCGGACGTCAACTTCTGGAAGGTCGCCGACCTCTGGCACACCCTGATGACCGAGACCTTGGGCTACGAGAAGTACGCCGCCGGGGGCTGCGACATCGGCGGGATCATCTCCAGTCAGCTCGGCCACAAATATGCCGACGAGCTGTACGGCATCCACATCGGCTCCGGACTGCCACTCGACTTCTTCACCGGCCCCCGCGCCTGGGACCTCGCCCGGAACCGGCCCCTCACCGACGACCAGCCCGCAGACGTCCGCGCCCGCATCATCGAGATGGACCACCGATCGGCGTCGCACCTGGCCGTGCACATGCTCGACGGTGCCACGCTGGCCCATGGGCTGAGCGACTCACCCGCCGGCCTGCTCGCCTGGCTGCTGGAGCGCTGGAACGCTTGGAGCGACAACGGCGGCGACCTCGAGTCCGTCTTCACCAAAGACGACCTGCTCACCCACGCCACGATCTACTGGGTGAACAACTCCATCGCCACGTCGATGCGCTACTACGCCAACGCGAACCGCTACCCCTGGGCACCCGCCCACGACCGCACCCCGGTCGTGCAGGCTCCGGTCGGCCTCACCTTCGTCATGTACGAGAACCCGCCCGGCATCCACACCGCCAACGAGCGCGTCCGCGCATTCAAGACCGGCCCGCAGGCCGATTGGTTCAACCACGTCAACGTCAACGTCCACGACCATGGTGGCCACTTCATCCCCTGGGAGAACCCCGACGCCTGGGTGAACGACCTGCGCCGCACCTTCGGCGCCGCTACCGGACGAGGCCGATGTCGTAGGCAAAGATGACGGCCTGCACGCGGTTGCGCAGGTTCAGCTTGGCCAGGACGCTGCCGACGTGCGTCTTGACCGTCGCATCCGACACCACCAGCTGGTCGGCGATCTCGGTGTTGGAAAGCCCGGCCGCCACCGCCCGTAGCACCTCCCGCTCGCGCGGGGTGAGCTGGTCGAGGGCCGCCTGGCCGCGCCCGGTGGTGCCGGTCGGCGGGTCCGGCAGTTGGGCGGCGTAGACGTCGAGCAGGCGCCGGGTGATCCGCGGTGAGACGACCGCGTCGCCGTTGGCCACCGAGCGGATGGCGCGGGCCAGCTCGTCGACCGGCACGTCCTTGAGGACGAACCCGCTCGCGCCGGCCCGCAACGCCGAGAAGGCGTACTCGTCGAGGTCGAAGGTGGTCAGAATGAGCACACGGGCCGCCGGGTCGCGGGCCACGATCCGGCGGGTGGCCTCGATCCCGTCGACCCCGGGCATGCGGACGTCCATGAGGGTCACGTCCGGGCGTAGTTCGGCGGCCAGCCGGACCGCCTCGGCCCCGTCCGGAGCCTCGCCGACGATGTCGATGTCGTCGGTCTCCTCGAGGATCATCCGGAAGCCGATCCGGATGAGAGCCTGGTCGTCGACCAGGAGCAGGCGGATCGTCATCGGGCGCTGCCGCTCGCCGCGGCCTCGATCGGCAGGGCCAGGTTGGCGCGGACGCGCCATCCGCCGCTGGGATCGGGCCCCGCGCTGACCTGGCCGGCGTAGACCGCGGCCCGTTCGCGCATGCCGGCCAGGCCGTGGCCGGCGCTCGGGCGGCCCACTGGGAGAGCCCCGTCGTCGTGCACGTCGACGGTCACGAAGCCGGGCCCGTGGGTGATGGCGACGCTGACCCGGCGGGGGCCGGTCGCGTGCTTGAGCGTGTTGGTCAGGGCTTCCTGCACGATGCGGTAAACCGTCAACTCGGCTCCGGGCGGCATTTCGGTGGGCGTACCGGTGACGGCCGACGCGACGGTCAGGCCGGTCGACCGGACCTGATCGAGCAGGTCGTCAAGCTGCGCGATGCCGGGTTGGGGATGGCGGTCGTCCGGTGCCTGCTCGATGTGCAGTACGCCGAGCAGCAGGCGCATCTCGCCGAGGGCCTGGCGGCCGGTGACCGACACCTGGCGCATCGCCTCGCCGGCCCGTTGCGGTTCGGCGGCCTGCTTGCGGACGGCCCCCTCGGACAGCGTCACCATGACGGACAGGCTGTGGGCGACCACGTCGTGCATCTCCCGGGCGATGCGGGTCCGTTCGGCGGCCGCGGCGATCGTGGCCTGCTGGTCGCGTTCTCGCTCCAGCTGGACCGCCCGCTGGGTGAGGGCGCGCAGGGCGTTGCGCCGGTGCCGCACATTGGCCCCCAGCATCGCGGCGGCGACGACCGGACCGGACAGCAGCACGAACGTCCAGGGCCACGACCGGGTCAATGGCCAGCGGACGGCGGACAGCAGAGCGCCCACCTCGGCCACGCCGACCGCGACGATCGCCACGCGCATCGGATAGCGGCTCGCCACCGTGTAGAGGTAGATCAACAGGGCCAGGTCGGCCGCCAGCTGCACCCCGGCCAGCCACTGGGCCAGCGCTACGATCGCCACGAAGGCAAACGTCGTGAGCGGGAATCGCCGGCGCCAGCTCAGCGGGACCACGAGCAGCGCGCTGAACAGCACGAGCGCGCCGAGCCGCCGGTCCGAGTGCGTGGCGTGGTAGGAGAGCTGGGGCACCGTCCCGGCCGCCACGACCACCGCTAGCACCGCGTCGACCGCCATGGCGTGCCGGCCGATCGCCGCTGCGGCCCGGCTCGCGGCCCGGCCCGGTGCGGTGGGACGCGGACCGTCCGACGACCAGGCGTGCCACCACGCCATCACTTGCCGAAGCGTCATATCGGCGAGCCTAGGGAATCGGCCGCCGGAATGCGTCCCACCCCATGCTGAACTTCGCCTCCTCCTTTGGTAGGAGTACCCCTCCGCCCGGGTACGGAGGCCTCCGCCGCAGGCGGGAGACCAGCCCAGAATAAAGATCATCACTGGGCCCGAGGCCTTCTCAGCGCGCTTTCCGTACGGTCGGATCCATGCAATTCTTGACGAGCCCAGCCTACGACCAACTCCTGACCGCCGACCGGAATTTCCACGTCGTATTCCTCGTCGTCGGCGGCCTTTTCACGCTCCTCCTGCTGCTCTTTTCCGTGTTTTCATGGGTGCGATTCAAACGGGCGCGCCGCCGCACGTTCGAGCGGCGGAGCTATTTCTCCTTCGGGGCTGTGAGCCTGGCCCTCGGCCTGATAATGGCCACGGTCTTCTGGGGGAATGTGACCAGCGTGGTCAACCCTCGGCAGACGCTTTCCGGAACGACCTTTTCCCGGGTCGGCGAGACGTGGCTCCAGTCCGGCAGCGCCCAGATCTCACCGCTACTCCAGCATGCGATCGATGAACGTCTCGCGTGGCAACGACCCAAGGCCGTCATCTGCAGCATTCTGCTCGTGGCATTCGTGACGCTGACCGTGTTTCTTTGGCGAACGCTCATCCGTCAGTCCGGAGCCGGCGAACCGTTCCGGAAAATCAGCCGCCCGCTGATGCTGTGCGCCGGAGTCCTGTCGGCCGTTTCCTGCCTGCTGCTGATGCTGATGGTCATCGGTAATGCCGAAGGCGCGTTCGTACCGCTGTTTCTGACCGTGCAATACGGCTGACCCACCGGCTTGTCGTAAGGCCGGTGCTCTGCCTCCCGTCGTCACCGCGTCTGATTAGGCCCTTTGGTCGTTCAGCCAGGTGACGAGGTTCTCTCGCTGAGTACCCGGTTCGGCGGCTGCCTCGGCGGGTGCCTGGTCGCTGTAGCCGGGTGTTGCGCCGAGGTCGGCGCCGCTGGCCAGCAGGCGCTCGGCGGTCCGGCGCTGGCCACCGTGGCAGGCTTGCCAGAACGCCTCGTTGATGTCGTCTGCTGACGGAGGCGGGGTGGCGGCCAGGAGTTCCTCGACGCGCGCCATAACCCCGAGGGCGGCGGCTTGCCAGAGCTTGTCGACCCGGGCGCCGCGCTGGACGAGAAGGCGGGCGACGTTCCAGCATCCGTAGCCGACCGCGTTGTCCAGCGGGGTGCCGATCGACCCGCCGGGCGTCTCAAGGTCGGCGCCGCCGCTGATCAGCGCATCGGCGACGTCGGCGTCGTCGCTGCTGGCTGCCCAGTGCAACGGCGTCTCGGGCTGCTTTCCTCCCGAGTCCACGTTGGGGTCGGCGCCTGCCTCGATGAGCAGGCGGACGGTGGCCGGGCCTGCGGGAAAGTAGCCAGGCCAGTCCGTGACCACGTGCAGCGGTGTCCGGGACTCGTGGATCTGCTCGGACGCGAGGCCGGGATGCTGGCTCAGCAGGCTGGCCAGTGACGTGGTGTCACCCGTGCGGATCGCGTGTACGGCGGCTGTGGCTACGGGGTCGTTGCTGTCCACCGTGTCGTCTCCTCCCGGGCCCATGTCCCGCGGGGCGGTTATGTCAGCAGGCTAGCGTGCAGCTATGACGTTCCCGGACTGGGTTGACGGTGACCTGTTCCGGTGGCTGCCCGGCGCCACCCACGCCGGGTGCGGGTGATTTCGCGGAACCCGGCCGCCGCGAGGAATGCCCGGTAGCCCGCGTGGTCCAGGCCACCAGGGTCGGTGCCCTGAAGCCAGGCGTAATCAAGAAGGCGCCCAACACCAGCCAGGTCCAGCCAGTCGGCGGCCTGGCCGAGCAGCCACGTCGCCACGCCCTGGCGGCGGTAGGCCTCGGCCACCTGGAGGTTGCCGATGTCGGCCCAGTTGCCGTGCCGCGACCGGCGCTCCTGGTCGTCAAATATCTCGACCTCGATGAAGCCGATCGTGTCCTGGCCGAGCATGGCAGACAGGCGGGTTCCGTTCATCCCGGCCGAGCGGCGCGCGCACAGGTCTGCGATGGGAGCCTCGGCGGGGGCCGCAGGTCGCTGACCCTGGCCAGGTAGACGACCTCCGTGTGCCCAATGTGGGCGGCCGGTGCCTCGGGCCAGAACGCCAGCCAGTGAATCTCCCCGGCATCCCGCACGGAGGCCCCGGCCCGTTCGTCGGGAAAGTACCGGAGCAGATGGGCGGCGGCGGCGATCCGGTCACCTTGCCAGGCGACAAGAGTCAACCGCTCACTGACCCAGGGATCCTCGATGAACTCACCCGGCTGCCGCTCCAGCGCGGACAAGACGGTGCTGGCCGACACGCTCATGCCCGGCAGCACTGCTCCGGCGTGAGCATTCACCAGCCCGGTGAGCTGCTCCCGGTCACTGCGATGGAACGGGCGCACCTTGATAGCTGACATCAGCGACCTCCTCGGCACGAAAATGCAGAACGCGAGATGACGGAGGCCGCTACCAGTGCGGTACAGCAGGCATGCTACCAAGCATGACCGGTAGTCACGAGACACCCGGAGGGGCGATGAAACTGGAGATCTTGCAAGTGCCGGACTGCCCGAATGCAGCAGTCCTCGCGGCCCGGATATCCGAGCTGGCCCACGATAGGGCCGGCCTTCAGATCACCCGACAGGTCGTGACGACCGAGGAAGACGCCGACCGCCTGGGTATGACCGGCTCTGTGACCAGCCTTGACTCCCAGCTTCAAAACGCGCAGCTACCAGGGCGCGTGCAGGCCAACCCAGCGCAGCACCGGGCCGATGACCGGGCGCCTGTGCCACTCACGGGCCGTGACCTCATTGCGGATCGAGTCCGCCACACCCCTCAGCCGCTCACGCATGAGGGACGCCTCGCGGTCCCTGGCCCTGCGCCCAAGAAAGCCCACGCAGTCAAGGCACACGCCGACCTCAGGGTGATTGCCAAGGCGAACCAGCGTCTCCTCAGAGGCATCGCGACCGCAGCACCAGCACCCGCTCTCGCCCGTCTCACCGATTGACGTCTCGGCCTGAGCGCTCATCGCTGCTCCCGTCTGCCTGCGCCCATCGTAGGCCCCGCTGGGGTCAGTCCCTGGTCACCCATTTGGCGGCCGATCGAGGTACTTAGTGCCTTGACCTCAATGCATTGGTTAGTAAATACTAACGGTTAGTGAATGCTGACCGAGATGCTGACCGGTGGGGGGCGCTGGCCGACGGCACGCGCCTTGCCATCGTGGCGTGCCTGGCCGAGGGACCGCAGGCGGTGGGGCAGCTGGCGTCCGGGCTGCCGGTGAGCCGATCGGCGGTGTCTCAGCATCTGAAAATCCTCAAGGACGCTGGCCTGGTGGAGGACACGGCGGCGGGAACGCGCCGCATCTACCGGCTCAACCCGGCCGCGCTGGCAGCGTTGCGGGATCAGCTCGACACCTATTGGCAGCGGGCGCTGGCCGGGTACACCGAGGCCGCGGAAGCGCCGACCGAGGAGGCGTGATGGCTCAGACCGAGGCAATGACGGTCCGCAAGCAAGTCGTGGTTGACACGCCGATCGAGCGTGCTTTCTCGGTGTTCACCGGCCGGTTCGGAGATTTCAAGCCGCCCGAGCACAACCTGCTCGGGGCGCCGATCACCGAGACGGTGTTCGAGCCCCGCGTCGGCGGCGCCATCGTGGACCGGGCCGCGGACGGCAGCGAGTGCCGTTGGGCCCGGATTTTGGCTTTCGACCCGCCCGACCGGGTGGTATTCAGCTGGGACATCAGCCCGCAATGGACGATCGAGACCGACCCGGCTCAGACCAGCGAGGTGGAGGTGCGGTTCTACGCCGAATCGCCCACCCGCACGCGGGTCGAGCTGGAGCACCGGCACATCGACCGGCACGGTCCCGGCTGGGAAGCCATCACCGGCGGTGTAGACGGCGCGGAAGGCTGGCCCCTGTACCTGGACCGGTACGCCACGCTCATCAAGGAAGGCCGCTGACATGCCGCCGATCGTCCGCCGCACAGCGCGGGCGGAGCGTCGGGGAGACGCCTTGACGGCACGGGGGAGTCCCTGGCCTATGGCCCCAGAACCAGATCGATCAGGTCGCCGACACGGCTCGGGTCGAGCGGTTCGCTGGTCATGAGCCGCTGGTAAAAGATAGGGCCGAGAAGCGCCTGCGCTGCGAGCTCGGGGTCCACTTCGGCACGGAACTCTCCCTCAGCCACACCGCGCGCGATGAGGGCGGCCAGAGACTGGCGGCGAAGCGCCGAGTACCGGTGACGGAACTCCCGCAGCCGCGGGTCGCGCTCAGCGCCCTCGATAAGGGCAGGAATGCACGACGAATATATGGAATCGACGACCACCTCCGCGACGTGACCCAGCAGGCACTGCAAGCCCTCACGGTTGGTCAGGCCTTCTACGGACGGTGCGGCATGCTCGTGGGCGGCTTCGAACGCGTCTGCTATCAGGCTGATCTTGTCGGGCCAGTGCCGGTAGATGGTGGACTTGGCCACGGCCGCCCGGGCGGCCACCGACTCGATGGTGAAAGCACCGTAACCGGCCTCGCCGAGCTCACTGAGCGCTGCGCGCAGGATTACCTGCCGGGAACGCTCGATCCGGGGGTCGACACCTCGCTCTGCCCGCACAGTGATCCGTCCCGCGTCATCGTCAAGTCAGCGCTGCACAGCATACATCTATGCAACGTTGACGTATCGCTGTGAAACGGTTACGTTCTATAGACGCGATGCGGAGGGAAGATGATGTCAACGGTCAGCGTGCGCTACATCGTCAACGACGTCGATGCGGCGATCACCTTCTACCGGGACAATCTGGGTTTCGCTGAGGTGATGCACCCGGCACCGGCGTTTGCCATGCTGTCGCGGGGCGACCTGCGCCTGCTGCTCAGCGCCCCGGGAAACGGCCCGGGCGGAGGCCAGGCGATGCCCGACGGCAGCATCCCCGAGCCAGGCGGCTGGAACAGGTTCGCGATCGAGGTATCCGACCTGACCGCCACGGTCAGCGAACTGCAGGGCAGGGGCGTGCGATTCCGGAACCGGATCATCACCGGCGTCGGCGGCAGGCAGATCCTGGCCGAGGACCCATCCGGCAACCCGGTGGAGCTATTTGAGCCCGGCCTGCCCGAGGCGCGGCTGTCGCAGCCGTCCTGAGTGGCCCGCCACGCCGAGCCTGCCGGTGTTGGCGACAAGCTTGCGGCGCTGTGTGAACGCCGTATCTATTCGATCAATCCAGATTGATGTACTTTCGGTTCGTGGCTGATCGGCGGACTGACCCGGCGGGAGCTTCGCTGGAGTTCCTGCGGCTGGCCGGTGAGCCGGTGCGGTGGCAGTTGCTGCGCGAGTTGGCCCGCAGTGACCGGCACGTCCGGGAGCTGACGGGGTTGGTGGGCCGGCCGCAGAGCCTGGTCTCCTACCATCTGGGCAAGTTGCGCTCGGCGGGTCTGGTGGTGGCTCGCCGGAGCTCGGCTGATGGCCGCGACTTCTACTACACGGTCGTGCTGGACAGGTTCAGCGAGCTGCTCGCCGCGACCGGTCGGTCGCTGCACCCGGGGCTTCAGCTGGCTCCTGCCGCCCCGGCCGCACCGTCAGCCGCGAGGCCACGGGGCCGCCCGGCGCGGCTGCTGTTCTTGTGCACCGGCAACAGCGGCCGGTCCCAGATCGCCGAGGCGCTGGCTGCGGCCCGCTCTGCGGGCCTGGTGGAGGCGTTCAGCGCGGGCAGCCACCCCAAACCGGTCCATCCGCACGCGGCCCGGGTGCTGCGGGAGCTAGGCGTCGGCTTCGGTGACCGCCGTTCCAAGCACCTGAGCACATTCGCGGCGG
Organism: uncultured Actinomycetes bacterium; assembly: GCA_963833835.1. GTDB lineage: Bacteria > Actinomycetota > Actinomycetes > Streptosporangiales > Streptosporangiaceae > Bog-532. The sequence continues at coordinate 26,601 of CAWHZI010000010.1, read as the reverse complement.
AGCGGTTCGACTACGTGATCACGTTGTGCGACAAGGTGCGTGAGGTGTGCCCGGAGTTCCCTGGCCAACCCGGGCGCTCCGGCCAGATTCACTGGAGCATCCCGGACCCGGCCGCGTCCGGTGGTGATGACCAGGCCACCCTGACCGCGTTCCGCCAGGTCGCCGCCGAGCTCGATACCAGGATCGGCTACCTGCTCGCGGGCATCGGCGCCCGGCCGGACCGGGCCGCGTGATGACCGGCCCGGGCGAACCACCTGGGCCGGTATCGCTGGCCACGATCGTGCGTGAGTGGGGCCGGATCGGCTGCATCGGGTTCGGTGGCCCCCCAGCGCACATCAGGCTGCTGCGCGACCTGTGCGTGCAGCGCCGCCAGTGGCTGGATGCGCAGGATTTCGAGGACACAGTGGCGGTCTGCAACCTGCTGCCCGGCCCGGCCTCGACCCAGCTCGCCATCTTCTGCGCCTGGCGGCTGCGCGGCCGGCTTGGTGCGCTCGCGGGCGGGGTCGCGTTCATCGTGCCCGGGCTGATCGTCATCTTGGTGCTGGCCTCCCTGTTCCTCGGCACGTCCCCGCCGCGGTGGGTGCTCGGGGCGGGCGCGGGTGCCGGGGCCGCCGTCCCCGCGGTGGCGATTCATGCAGGCACCGGGCTGACCGCGGCGAGCTGGCAACGCCGCCGGAATAGCGCCCGCTGGCTGGCCTATCTGGTGGCCGGGGCCGCCGCTTCGGCCATCCTCGGTCCCTGGCTGGTCCTGGTCCTGCTGGGCTGCGGCCTGGCCGAACTGGCCCTGGCGCTAGGCCCCCGGCCCCACCGCGGCACCCAGCTGCCCGGCCTGGCCGTGGCCCCGATGCTCGCGGCCGGCGCGCTCGGCAGCGGGGTCCTGCTGTCGGTGGCCTGGGTCGCGGTCAAGGTCGGGGCCCTGTCGTACGGCGGCGGGTTCGTCATCATCCCGCTGATGCAATCCGATGCGGTCAGCCACTACCACTGGATGACCGGCGCCCAGTTCCTCAACGCCGTCGCCCTCGGCCAGATCACCCCCGGTCCGGTCGTCCAGACTGTCGCGGTCGTTGGCTACGCCGCAGCCGGCCTGATCGGTGGCATCCTCGCCTCCGTCGTGGCGTTCAGCCCGTCCTTCGCGTTCATCCTGCTCGGCGCCCACCGGTTCGACCAGATCCGCGGCAACCGCATCGCCCGGGCTTTCCTCGGCGGCGCCGGCCCCGCCGCCATCGGCGCCATCTACGGCTCGGCCATCCCGCTCACCCGTGCGCTCAGCCACCCCTGGCAATACGCCGTCCTCGCCGGGGCTCTCCTGCTCCTGCTCCCCTTGCGCCGCGGCGTGGTCCTTACTCTCCTGTCCGCGGGTGCCGCCGGGGTCGCCGTCACCCTGACGGTCAGCACGGCCTTGTCCTGATGGAACAGAACTGACGTGTCATCCTGCCGCCGTGTGGTGCTGAGCGGAGCCGCCTCCAGATAGCTGGGTACCTGGCTGGCGCATGCTGCGGGCGGTCGGCTGCGGGTCAGGGGCTGCCTCCCCGGCGGCTGATCAGTCCGTCTTTGGTGATGCCGCGCTCGGCGAGAAAGTTCTCCGCGTGGTCGTACTCGACCGGGTCAGGTAGCGCCCGGCCGGCCTCCTCGGCCAGGGCCCTCAGCCCCGCTGTTTGCAGTATGTCAACTACGTGTTGCCGCGTGAGTTTCATCGCTCGCCGGCCCTGCTTCCCGGTCGCTGCAGAGCCTCGACGGCGCCCAGTAGGGAGCGGAGGCGAACTTCGTAGCGCTGGGCGTCCGGGTCGGGCACCCGTTCTTCAACTGGTTCGCCGGCCGCCCCTGTTTCTGGCTGGCGGGTCCTGGCCAGAGTCAGCTCGGTACTGACGTTGACCTCGAGTTCGTGCAGGAAGGCGTGATCGCCGACCGGGGTGCTCATGGCAAAACTCCTGTCCGCCGGGTCGTCGGGATCCCGACGCCAGCTACGACAGGGCAGCCCTAGAGCCTGTGACAGACGACCCCCCGTCACAATTCGCGCGGCTGCCCGGTCCTAGCGGGTGCGGAAGGTACCCCCGCATCCCTCAGAACAAGACACAACGAAAGGTCAGGAACATGAAGATCGCTGTCATCGGCGGGACCGGGCTCATCGGGTCACAGGTAGTCAAGATCCTGAACGCGGGCGGGCACGAGGCGGTGCCGCACTCACCGTCCACCGGTGTGGACCTGCTCAGCGGACAGGGCCTGCCCGAGGCGCTGAAAGGGGCCGACGTCGTGGTCAACCTGACGAACTCGCCGACCTTCGACGACGCCTCGCCCGCGTTCTTCCAGAAGACGATGGACAACCTCCTTTCCGCGGCCAAGGAGGCCGGCGTCGGTCACGCCGTCATCCTTTCTATCGTGGGCGCTGACCTGGTGCCGGGCCTGGTTTATTACCGGGCCAAGGTGCTGCAGGAGGATATTCTCAAGGCCGGTCCGGTGCCGTACTCCGTCGTCCGCGCCACGCAGTTCTACGAGTTCATGGACGGGGTGCTGTCCTGGACTGCCGACGAGAACACCGTCCGCCTGCCCCACACGCTCATCCAGCCCATGGCCGCGGCTGATGTGGCCCGGGCCGTGGCCGAGGTCAGCGTGGGCTCCCCACTGCAGGGCACGCGCAACGTGGCCGGACCCGAGGTCTTCCCGCTCGACGAGCTGGGCAAGATCACCCTCGCTGCCCACGGCGACCATCGCACCGTCGTCACTGACGACAGCGCCGGTATGTTCGCCGCCGCCACCGGGGACGCCTTGATCGCCAAGGACGGCGCCGTCATCGCCAAGACCACCTACCGCGAGTGGCTCGTCCACTGATTCTGCCGGGCCCGCACGGTGTCAGTCGTGCGGGCCCCGTCAGGAGCTCTCACGATGCCAGCTACCCAGCTTGGCCGGGTTGACCACGATCCACAGGACGGCGACCTCGGTGTCAGCCACCGCGACGCCGACCACCGCGACCGCCCGCCCGGCGCGGCGCAGCGCCAGCCCGGCGCGGCCGTTTACGGCCTCAACGGTCAGCTCAGCGTCCGGTTGCCCGCACAGCAGGACCTCGACCAGCTGGGCGACGTCCTCCGCACCATGAACCGGCCCTAGCGCGGCGGGAACCAGCCCGCCTCCGTCGCATACGGCGATGGCATCGGAGTCCAGTACCGACCCGAGCGCGGCGACGTCTCCGACCTGGCAAGCCTCGGCGAACCTGCGCACAACCTCGTCATGCCGGTCAGGCATACCCGACGCCGGGGGTGAACCCCGCTGGAATCGTGCACACCTGGTCCTCTGTTCCCTCGCGATCGTCCGCTATGACCATTCAGCACACTGATTTGTGACGCAGCCGGTCAGGCCGGGACGGATATCGCCGCGATCTTCTCGGGGTTGACCATCCAGAGCACCTGGTCGATGCCCTCGGCCGATGCGGTGACCGTGAGCACGCCGTACACGGCGCCCTCACGCACCAGCACGGCGGAGGTCTGCCCGTTCGTGGTCGCCCACCGCACGTCCGTACCTTCCCAGAACCACGTGGCGATCGTCGTCAGGAACCTGGCCACGCGCATGACGCCCACGACTGGCTGGCGGGCGACCTGGTGCGCCCCATTGCCGTCCGACAGGCTGGTCACATCGGCCGCGAACAGCCGCTCCAGCGCGGTCATGTCACCAGACTGGGCCGCCGTGATGAACGAGGTCAGAAGCTCCCGCTGCGCGACCGCGCTCACCGGCGCACGCCGCTCCCCCGTCACGTGCTTACGGGCCCGGCTGACGAGCTGGCGCACCGCGGGCTCGGCCAGCTGCAGGATGCCGGCGATCTGCCCGTACGGGTAGTCGAACGCCTCGCGCAGCACGTAGGCGGCGCGTTCGTTGGGGGTGAGCTTTTCCATCAGCAGCAGGGCCGCGAACTCCAGGGCCTCCCCGCGTTCGGCGCCCAGGTACGGGTCGGCGCTGGTGTCGACCGGTTCGGGCAGCCACGGCCCGATGTAGGTCTCGCGCCGCATCCGCGCGGACTGCAGCGTGTTGATGGCCAGCCGGGTAGTCGTGGTAGCCAGGAACGCGGCCGGATTGTCCACTGTGCTGCGGTCATACTTCTGCCACCGCAGCCAGACCTCCTGCACCAGGTCTTCGGCCTCGCTGGCGCTGCTGAGCATGCGATAGGCAATGCCGAACAGGCGGGGACGCAGGCTCGTGAAGACCGCTACGGCCCCCTCGAGATCCTCCACGCCCACCGACCCCGGACTCTCTCCTGGATCCTTCACCGCTCGCCCCATCCGGTCGACGTCCGCTACCGCATGAGTCCCATCGTGAGCCGGCAACCCCGCGAACATCAACGCCGGCGACGAGGTGACATCGCCGCCCACTTGTCACAGATTGCCCGGCCACCCTGTCTCGGCTGGTAACGACCCAGAAAGGCAGCCACATGAGCAATCACGTTCTTGAGCCGACGGCACAGGAGTTCGCCGACGCCAGGCCCTGGACGCCCATCCGATCACGTCCGGCGGTACGGAGTTCGCCATCCGGCCGGATGTCTTCCCCCACCAGTTCGCAGCCGACGCGCCTGCTGCACAGGCCGCGGTCATGAGCGCCACCCAGCGCCCGGTCACGCAGATCGCCCTCACCACAGGACAGCCGACGGATATGCCAGCGTGGAACAGCACCACCGCCGGAGACCTTCCCGCCAGCAGCCCACGACCACCAGACGGAGGGACGGCCATGTCAGTCATCGTTGTCTGCGCATTCATCACGGTCGCCGCGATCGTGGCCAACACGGTCGCCGCCATGGCCGACTTCACCCAGGCGAACTTCGCACTGGCCAACTCGGTCAGAGTCGGTGTCCCAGCCTCCTGGCTTCCGGCACTCGGCACGCTCAAGGTCGCCGGCGCTGCAGGCCTCCTGCTCGGGCTAGTCGGCGTCCCGTACATCGGCATCGCGGCCGCAACCGGACTCGTGCTGTTCTTCGTGGGAGCAATCGGAGTGCACCTGCGCGCCCACGAGCACCGTCACGTCATCACCACGGTCGGGTACTTCGTTCTGGCGGCAGCTTCGCTGGCAGTTTCCATCGCCCGCTGACGCGGCGCCAGGAAGCGATCGGGCACGCAGCGGGCACGGCACCGCAACAGCGCTTCTTAAGAACGGTGTTTTACCAGGTCGGAGTGGAGCTTAAGGGACTCGAACCCCTGACCCGCAGTTATCCGAGGCGCCGTAGCGCTGTCTCGATAGCGACCTCGACCCGGGAAGTCATGCCGGGCACATCGACGGGACGGCGCCCAGCGACCTGGCCGCGGATCCACTTCGGCTGGCTGTCGTCATGGTGCAGCAGGGCAAACAGGTCCCACCACGGATCGAGAGTCACTCCGGCGATCGACTCATAGAGCGACCGAAGCTGCTCCGGCCACTCGGGCGAGTAGAGCGCCGCCAGGTATCGCCGGCAGTGCCCGACGTCAATCGCGCGCGCCCCCCGATGGATGCCGTTCCAATCGGTCAGTCCAGTAATCCTCCCGCGCGACCACAGCATGTTGACAGGCAGGAGATCACCGTGCAGGAAGACGGCAGTGTCCTTTGGCGGCGGCGCCGCCATGACACCAAACGCCGCCTTCCACACAGCCGGATTCTGTGCGCCGGCAGGCACCTGAAACCCGTCTAGAGGAGCGATCCAAGAATCCGTCCAAGGTCGGAACATCTTCGCGGGGAGATCGAGGGAATGCAGCAATACAGCAAGCTCGGCGATCCTCGTCATCCACGACCGAGGTTCCGCCGGATTGAGGTGAACATGCCCCGGCAACCGTGTCATCAGCAACGATGGCGCGCCCCCCGTCGAAGCACCAGCAACATCAGTAGCCAGGATGCCCGGAACCGGGAGCCCGCTTCCCGCCACCACACCAAGGTTGGCGATCTCCTTCTCCAAGCTCCCCTGCAGGCCAAGCCCGCCCGGGTACTGCCGCAGAACGACGAACGTTCGCATTCCACGTCGCTCGACAGTCAGCCGATTGACGGCGGAGCAGACGCCACCGGTCAATCGGCGATAGCCAACGATGCGACTGCCCCGACCCATCGACGCCGCAACCCAGGCGAGAGTCTCCACGGAGGGCCGACGCTGCCTGAACCCGCCATCCCTCCAGTCGCCGTCGGTCATTAGCGCGAGCCTATTCAAGTGACGTCCACCTAGTACTAGCGAGCTTAAGCCGGAAGCGGCCAGGTGAAGCAGCCTCCATCTACTCCGCCGTCCTCCCGATAGGTGCCGGATCTTTGCGCGGTGACAGGATGCCCGGCGCGTGGAGGACGGCGCGGCCCAGCTCGTGCGGCACGGTCACGGGGAGCGTTGGCCGCCTGTACCGCCTGCCTGCGGGTGCGAGGGTGCCGACCGGCGGCGTGCGCCGCGACCGGTGGGCTACCGCACCGCAGGTCGCGGCAGAAGCCGCCCCGGAGTAAGCGCGTCCCCTGCCGCATCCCGCACTGGCCCTGGCGGCTCATCCCTGGCCTAACCGCTCCCTCGTCACCTCGCGTCCCGCACGGCCGCTCCGGCCAGGCCGGACGGCTGGCGCGCCCGAAGGGCGTGCCCTTGACGCCATCACCAAGCTGAACAAGCTGCTCGGCGGCACCGAATGAACCGGCACTGTGGTCAGGAATGGTGGTCAACGGCCCATTTCACGATCCGGGCCGGAACGTTGTACCAGGTGGAGCTTAGGGGACTCGAACCCCTGACCCCCTGCTTGCAAAATCCGCGCAGAGTGTCCCACATGGTCTGTGGCCTCGGCGGACAGCCTTTGCTGGTCTGGCCGCGTCCGCCAATATCCGGGCTCGTTGGTGTCAGCTGTGGGTGTCACCGTTGGGTGGCCTCTTCGTCCCGAAGCCAACGCTCGATGCGGCCTACCACCACTCTTGCCCCGTCTGACCTGCCTACACCGTCCGTGGACGCCCTCTGGCGTCCGCTGGTGTCTGTGGCAGTGGTTACTCAGTTAGTTACTCACCCACCAGGGGACCCTGCTGTTGTTGCCGTCACGATTGTCTTCAAGCCGCACCAGATCACCAAGAGCAACTTGCGGACGCGCAGCCCCATTCACAAACTCGCCGCGGTGCTAGCTTCACCCCCAGCGGGTGAGGCATCCAGGCATCGTGGCTGATGGACTGCCGGCTGAGAGCAGTCTAATTCGGATACCGCTCGCTGTCAGCACAGAAAGCTCAATCGAGGAAGGTGGCAAGAGTCAAGGCCGCATATCGAAGGGAGTGTCAAATGGCCGTCTATATTCACCAGCCATTCGGGTTTACTATCGCATCCGGCGCCACACTGATCGTAACTTATTCCTGGCAGAACATTCGGAACGTTGGCCCTAATCATGGGCCTGTAATCTTCACGGCCGACCCGAGATCTCACCAGAGCGGAGAGGTTAAGCTTGTCACATTCGATACAGCGAAGTGTCGTAACGCACCGACGGGGCCACCTCCGCAGAACCCAGGTACCGAGGTCTTCTATCAGTTTCTGGTGCGCAGTGAGAGTGCTATCACTGCTACCTTCGATCTAGAGGTCGTGTGGGGCCAGATAACCAATCCCCAAGCACCCTGGTGACACTGCAACGATCTGCGTTGTTCGCTTGACTGTCATTTCCGTTTACTTGACTCGAGGAATACCGTGAAGATTATCGTAGTCACAGATCTGGTCGGCAACGTACTAGGCACGGTCCGCCAGCGCGCTGAGGAAGGCCAGCCTGTCGTCGCACTCACTGCCGGAACAGGCCAAAAGGCCTATGAGATCGAGCTGCCGACTGAACTGGAACAGGTCGAATCGGCTGACGCTTTTCACGAGGCCCTAAAACGGCATCTGGCCGAATAGCGCGGGTCTCACGGTGATCACTGCCTGAGGCGCTTCTGTCCCGACCCGTAGCTCTGCTTGGAGGCCGCTCATGGCCGTAGTCGGCGCCAGCAGGTAACCGGGTGCGGCTTATGGACCGCGTTGCGTCTCGCCTGTCGCACCGGCCGCCGGGGTAACACTTCCGATTTTAGGAGGATTGCCTAATCCGCACCGGTCCGCTGCAGGCCGTCTGAGCAGGCCAGGTGTGGTGCTGGAGGCGGCCGGGCTTGATCCCTACGAGTGGAGTCTCGCGAGCTGCTCTACAGCTTCGTCTCACTGTTCTCCGATGCCGACATGCCGATCGAGCACATCTCGCGCCTGGTCGGCCACAGCAGCACGACGACTACAGAGACGATTTACCGAAAGCAGGTCCGCCGGTGATCGTCCACGGCGCTGATGTCATGGACCGGATCTTCCCCTGACAACGGCGACCGTGCACTCGACAGTGCACGGTCGCCCTCTGCGGCCTGAGCGACGCGGCGAGCTAGTGCTGGCCAGCTGTTAACAAGAGGACCCAGGTCGTCCAGGCAGCTATCCGGTCCCGTGTCCAGCCTGACGATCGTCTCTGCCGGCACCTCGCCCCGACTCGGGGGAGTCGGTTTAGGCACTTCATCGGCTGCGGAAGTTACATCAAAGTGTTTAATGGGAGCCGTTGTGGCGGATCAGGCGATGGCCCGGTGCAACTGGGCGTCCTGCCGCTCGAACTCCTGTAACTGTCGCTGCGGCCGCCCGCGTCCAGGTGCCTGGTGATGCGGTCCACGTCGGCCTGGTTGGCCAGCCGGGCCGCGAGCATGGCGACGGGCGGCTCGATGAGGAGCCGGGTCTGCATGATCTCCGCGGGGCTGGTGTCCGGCGGCGCCCCGTTGAACTGGTGGCTAGCCACTTCGGTCAGGAACGTGCCCCGGCCGACCTGGCGAATGATCAGCCCATCTTGTTCCAGCAGGGCCAGCGCACGGCGGACCTCGCTGCGGGGGGCCGTGAGCTGCCCGGCCAGGTCGCGTTCTGTCGGCAGCTTCCCCCCGGCCCCAGGAGCCGCTGGCGGTCTGCTGCTGCAGCATGGCGCGCAGCGCCTGCTCGACGGTTTTCACCGTTCCACTCTACCGATATGACCTATCAAGACCAATGTATCTTCCGAATCGTAAAAAGAGTTCTCTCGAAGTGTTATTAGGTTTGACGATGCCTATCTGGTCTTACGAAGATTGATCGCACTGGTTCCATTGGCATTACCGATGAAGACTGGTTCTTCCCTACCGGGTCCGCCGACCGGGCCGGGATCGCCGATCCGGAGCACGGCGTGCTGCACGACGCCACCGAGGTGCTGGGCGGCACCGATCTGGTCGCGGCCATCGGGGGCTGGGACAGCTGCCGGGAGATGCTGGCCGACGCGCTGCCGTCACTGCCCGCCGTACCGCTGGAGTCGGTGCAGCTGCGGGCACCGCTGCGGCCGGTCCGGGACATCTTCGCCGTCGGCATAGAAATACGAGCTGGCCGGAGTTCGGCCGCAGCGGCTACGACACCCCGTCGAAGTCCGAGGACCTGCCGGATAAGCCGATTATTTTCACCAAGGCCACCACGTCGGTGACCGGCCCCTTCGACGACATCGAGCCGCACCACGGAGTAACCAGCGAACTGGACTACGAAGGTGAGCTCCGCGTGATCATCGGCGCGCCTCGGCCGCGGCATCAGCCGCAGCAACGCCTTCGGCACTCTGGGGCTATACCATCATCAACGACGTCACCGCCCGGGACCTGCAGCGCGAACACAAGCAGTGGGTGCTCGGCAAGTCGCTGGACACCCACTGCCCGATGGGCCGTACGAGTCCGCGCGCAAGAGATCGGCGACGTGCAGACGCTGGAGGTGGAGACCTGGGTGAACGGCGAACGCCGGCAGCACGCCCCGGTCAAGGACCTCATCTTCGACATTCCTGAGCTGATCGAAACGCTGTCGGCCGGGATCACGCTGCTGCCCGGCGACATCATCGCCACCGGCACCCCGGCCGGGGTCGGGATCGGGTTCGACCCGCCGAAGTTCCTCGTCTCCGGTGATCTGGTCGAGGTGTCCATCACCGGGCTCGGCACGCTCCGCAACCGCATCGCCTGACCAGCCGGACCTCGCTATTGCACGGCCGCAGCCACGTCGCTGACCGGCCGGGAAAGGGACTCATGCAGCTCACCACCCGCAACAACCGCGAACTGGCCGTCGAGATCGACGGAGAGGGCCCAGCCGTCCTTCTCGTCCACGGCCTAGGCGGCACGACAAACTTCTATCAGGTCCAGGCCGACGCGCTGGCCGACCGGTTCAAGGTCATCCGGGTCGACAGCGCCGGCGCAGGCCGGTCCCCGCTGGCCGACGGCATCAGCATCCAGTCCCACGCCGATGACCTGATCGCCGTCCTGGACCAGCTCGGCATCGACTCCGCGGCCGTAGCCGGGCACTCGATGGGCACCCTGATCGTCCGCGACCTGGCCGCCCGCTACCCCGGCCGGGTAAGCAAGCTCGCCCTGCTCGGTGCGGTCGCCCCGCCCAACGACACGGTCCGCAAGGCCCAACAGGACCGCGCCGCTCTGCTCCGTGAGCAAGGCACCGCCGCGGTCGCCCCGGGTGTGGTGGCCAACGCCCTGTCCGAGACCACCCGCCGCGACAAGCCCGAAGTGGCCGCGTTCGTCCGCGAACTGATCATGCGGCAGGATCCCGAAGGCTACGCCCGCAACTGCGAGGCACTGGCCGGCGCCAGTGATCCCGGGCCCGTCGCGGCCGGGCTGCCGCTGCTGCTGATCACCGGCGGCGACGACAAAACCGGACCGGCGGCCGTCAGCGAAGCCCTGGCCGAAAGCCACGGCGTGGCCACCGTCACGGTCATCGCCGGCATCGGCCACTGGACCGCCCTGGAGGCGGCCCGCGAGGTCACCGACCAGCTACTGAAGTTCCTGTAAGCGACGAAGGAGTCACCCATGCCCGTCCAGCCAGAACGGATCCTGTTCCGTAACGTGTCCATCCTCGACTCCACCGGCGCCGAGCCCTACCCCGGTGACGTGCTGGTCGAGAACGACCGGATCGCCGCCGTAGGCACGGTCGACCCGTCCGCTGCCTCCGGCGCGCGGGTCATCGACGGCTGCGGCCGCACCCTGATGTCCGGGCTGTGCGACGCGCACACCCACTTCAGCTGGAACAACAGCGCTGACCTGGACGGGCTCGGCACCATGCCGGTCGAGGAGCACCTGCTGTTCTGCCTGGAATCGGCCCGCACCTACATCGACTCCGGCTACACCATGTGCCTGGGCGCCGCCTCGGCCAAGGAACGCCTGGACGTGGTGTGCCGCGATGCCATCAACGCCTGCCGGTTCCCCGGGCCGCGCTACCTGGCCAACGGCCCGGAGATCGCGGTCACCGGCGGCGCGCTGATCAAGTCGATCTCCAAGTTGACCGATGGGCCCGAGGGTATGCGCCTGCGGTCGCGACTGTCGATATTGGGGTGGACAGATCAAGCTGTCCATGACCGGTAAGGAGATCACCGGCACCCAGAGGGCCGAGGTTCTCCTACTTCTCCGACGAACAGTGCTCCGCCGCCTGTCACCGATGCCCACCGCCGCGGCAGCGGGTATGGCCCAGTCGGCAGGCCGACGTCAATAAGTGAGTCCGCAACCACGTGGACGTGATCTACCACGCCAGCTTCACCGACGCCGACGGCATGGACATGCTCGAGGCCAACAAGGACTGGGTGTTCGTCGCCCCCGGCATCAACTGGCTCATCGCCACCCTGTACGAGGCCGAAGCGTTCGGGTTCCCGCAGGAAGCAGCCGAAGCCGTCGGCTACAAGAAAGAACTCGAGATGGCCGAGGCCGGGCTGCGTGAGATGCACCGCCGCGGCATCAAAGTCCTGCCCGGCGGCGACTACGGCTTTGCCTGGACCCCGCACGGCACCTACGCCCGCGACCTGCAGCACTTCGTCGAGCGGCTCGGCTTCACGCCGATGGAAGCCATCATCTCCGCCACCGCCTGGGGCGGGGAGATCATGCTCCGCCCGGACGAGCTCGGCAAGGTCCAGCCCGGCTACCTGGCCGACCTGCTGCTGATCGACGGCAACCCGCTGGACGACATCACGCATCCTGCAGGACCACGAAAAGCTGAACTACATCATGAAGGACGGCCGCTTCCACAAGGAGCCCGGCAACCAGGACGCCCCGCCGCCCAGCCAGGACGAGCTGATCACCAGTTCAGCACCGAGGCCGTTCGTCGAACAGCGGCCCTGACCTAGCCTGTGCGCCGCGCCGGGTATCGTAACGCCCGGCGCGGCGCGGGCACATCCTGACTAAGGCACCCGCCCATGACCCTGCTGATCTGCCGTACCTGCCCCCGCTACGACCGCCGCAGAAGCGGCCAATTCGGCCGTGAACTGGCCGCCGCCATCTCCTCGGCTATTAGCGCCGACCTCTCCGTTCGCAACCTCCAATGCTTGGTCGGCTGCCCCGACGACGGCGTCGCCGCCGTCGACGGACCCGGCCTGACCCGCGTCCGGTTCACCGGCCTGACCAGCGACGACGCCCCAGCCATCATCAAAGCCGCCCTCGGCCACCAAGCCAGCGTCACCAGCGACCCCGGCGATGGGCCGTCGGGCCAGGGCCGTAGTTCACGGCCACAGATGCTGCGTGTGGTAGTTATCGGCGAGCTTCCGATCTGCTCAAGGCGCCGTCAGGCAAGCGCTGCAAGCTCGGGTCAACCTGATGCGCGGGCTTCGGTGTTGATGATCGCGACCGTGCCGACGATGTGCTTGTCCATGGCAGTGCGGGCGGTGGCCTGGTCGCGGTCGCGGAGGGCGCTGATGATGTCCTGGTGGTCGTCGTGGCGGTCGGACACGGCCGAGGCCAGCGGCTGGGGGACGCCGCTGGTGTTGATCAGCAGGTCGGACATGTCCCACATGCGGTGGCTGAGCTCGGCCACGACGGGTGAGTGGGCCATCTCGTGGATGACGCCGTGGAAACGGCGGTTGAGCAGCCGGTAGCCGTGGGCGCGAGCCGCGGGGTCAGGGTTGGCCACGAGCTCGTTGATCTCGTCGTTGACGGCCGCGAGCTTGTCGATCTGCTGGTCTGTGCATCGCTGGGCGGCGACTCCGGCCACCGCCCCTTCCATGCCGCCGAAGATCGTGAAGAAGTCGCTGACGTCGGCACCGCTGTAGACCGGGACGCGGCTGCCCACCTGGGGAATGATCTCGACCAGGCCTGCGGTGGCCAGCCGGCGCAGCGCGTCCATGACCGGCTGCTTGGACACGCCGAACTCGGCTTTGAGCGACTCGACCGACAGCCGTTCTCCGGCCTGGTACTCCCCGTCGAGCAGGCGCTCTTTCAGCAGGTCGTACACGACCGGGGCCAGGCGCCGGCCGGAGGAGACGGCGGCGGGCCGTACGCCCGGTGACGGGGCGGGGCGCTCACTCCAGGCGGCTGAGGTCATGGGTGGAGCCTAGCCGCGCAGTGTTCCGCTGCGTTCACGGCGAAACGCACCTCCTCGAGCCGGTGAGCTCGCCTTGGGCTCGGATAAATCTTCACGCGACCCCTTGATGTAGGCCGGGACCCGCGCTTATGTTAACTGGAACGCTAGCATGCCAGTTGCGGAGACTCGAGGGAGAGTTCTCATGCCGTCCGCCTTGGTCACGATGTCCCACTCGCCGCTGATGGACTTCACGGAGCCCGCGGCTGCGACCCGCGAACGGGTAAACGCGGCCTTCAGTGATGCCCGGGCTTTCATCGCCGGGTTCTCGCCGGAGCTGGTCGTGATGTTCGGGCCGGACCACTACAACGGCTTCTTCTACGACATGATGCCGCCGTTCTGTATCGGCGCCGCGGCCCAGTCGGTCGGTGACTATGACACCGCGACCGGTTCCCTGTCGGTCGATCACGACGCGGCCTGGCATCTGGTCCGGGCCGTCCTGGCCGACGGAATCGACGTGACGCTGTCGGAGCGGATGTACGTCGATCACGGTTTCGCTCAGCCGCTGGAAGTGCTGCTCGGCGGGATTGACCGCGTGCCGCTGGTCCCGGTGTTCATCAACTGCGTCGCCCAGCCACTGGGCCCGGTCCGCCGGTCCCGGCTGCTGGGGCACGCGATCGGCCAGGCCGCGGCGGCGCTGGGGCGCCGGGTGCTGTTTATCGCCTCTGGCGGCCTGTCGCACGACCCGCCCGTCCCGACCCTGGAGGGCGCTTCCCCCGAGGTCGCCGCCCAGCTGATCTCCGAGGGCCGTCACCTCACCCCCGAGCAGCGGGCCGGTCGCCAGATGCGGGTGATTCAGGCCGGGCGTGACTACGCGGCGGGGGTGTCGACCATGCAGCCGCTGAACCCGCAATGGGACCAGAACCTGCTGGCCGCGCTCGCCTCGGGCGATCTGGAGCAGATCGACAGCTGGTCCACGGACTGGTTCACCGAGCAGGCCGGCCACTCCGCCCACGAGAGCAGGACCTCGATCGCGGCCTACGCCGCGCTCGGGGCCACCGGACCGTACCGGGTCCATTCCTCTTTCTACGAACCCATCCCGGACTGGATCGCCGGGTTCGCCGTCACCACCGCCCTGCCGATCCCGGCCTGAGGGCATTCACCATCTCCGCGGCCGAGCCCGGAGCGCGAAGGAGCGTCACATGGATTTCTGTATCGGTACCTGCGCCAAGATCGACCAGGTTGACCTGATCAAGCAAGCCGAGGACCTGGGGGTCACCCACTTCGGCGTGGGTGAGGGCCCGCTGCTGTTCTCCGACCCGTACCAGCAGATGGCGCTGGCGTCGCAGAAGACGTCGACCATCAACCTGGGCACGATGGTTACCAACCCGCTGACCCGCATCGCCCCGGTCACGGCCAACTCGGTCGCCACGTTGAACATGCTCGCCCCGGGCCGCACCTTCCTGGGCATCGGCACCGCCAACAACGCGCTGCGCTCGATGGGCAACCGGCCCGCGACCATCCGCGAGCTCACCCACTCGGTCGAGGTGACCCAGGGGCTGCTGCGCGGCGAGCGGGTTACGCACCGCTGGCTCAACCAGGAAACCGAGGTGGAGTTCCTCGACCCCAACGGGCTCTGGTACGACATCAAGGACGTCCCGATCTGGATGGCTGCCGGCGGCCCCCGGGGCCTGAAAGCCGCGGCCGCACTGGCCGACGCCGTCATCTACTGCCTGGGCCCGCAGCCTGAGATGATCCAGCTGGTCCGCCGCGAGCTGGACAAAGCGGTCGCGGAAGCGGGCCGGCCCGAAGGCTCGGTCAAGCTCATCTCGCTGAGCTGGTTCTACCAGCTCCGCAACGGCGAGACCTGGGAAGACGCGATCACCGAGGGTTTCGGATCCGGGCCGATCTCCAGCTGCCTGACCAACGCCGGCTTCATGAACGAGCACATCGACGAGCTCGGCGAGTCCATCGTCCAGGCCTCAACCAACGCCGCGATGGCCTACCTCGGGGACCCCACCGCCGCGGACCAGCCGCACTACCTGGACACCTGGGCCAGGTACCTGCGCGGCCTGGACCCAGCCCACAAGCCGCTGATCACCAAGCAGCTCGTCGACTACTGGTGCATGTACGGCGGCCCGGCCGACCTGCGCGAGCAGACCCAGCTGATGCTCGACAACGGCGTGGACCTGGTCAGCGTGTTCTTGTCCAACCCGTTCACCGCCGAGCGCGACGTCAACGACATCGGCACCTCCATCCTGGCCCACGCCTGACCACGGTCCCGCGACCCACTTACGACAGGAGATCACCATGGAACTCAACCCGTCGCGTACCGCGGTCATCGCGGTGCACATGCAGCCCGACGTCGTGTTCGCCGACGGCGCGTTCGGCGGCTTTTTCGCTGCCCAGGCCGTCGAGCGAGATGTCATCGGCCAGCTGGCCACGCTGCTGGACGCCGCCCGGGCCGCCGGCGCGACCACGGTCTACACCCGGGTCGCCTGGCAGCCCGGCTACCCCGACCTGGTGGCCAACTCGCCGCTGCTGGGCATGGTCGCCCAGACCCAGTGCCTGGTCGAGGGCAGCGAGAAGGCGCAGATCGTCCCGCAGCTCGCCCCGCAGGATGGCGATGTCGTGGTGACGCACCAGCGGGTCGGCGGTTTCTCCGCTAGCCAGCTCGACGCCATCTTGCGCTCACGCGGCATCGACACCGTGCTGTTCGCCGGCGTCGCGACCAACGCCTCGGTGGAAGGCACCGCCCGGCAGGCCAGCGACCTGGGCTACCGCACCGTCATCGTCGCCGACGCCTGCAGCGCCGCCGACCCCGGCGCCCACGACGCCTCGATCGCCTCACTGGGCCTGCTGGCCGAGATCACCACCGTGGAAGAGGCGGCCAAGGCGCTGTCCGGCGCGACGGTGAACACATGACGGCCCCCACCGCCACCCGCGACGTCCCGGTCTGGGTCGCCCTGTCCGCGGTCCCGCACGCGATCAGCTACGTCCAGGTCGGCCCGTGGCGGACCCGGGTCCTGCAGGCCGGCCCGGCCGACGGTGAGCCGCTGATCCTGATGCCCGGCACCGGCGGCCACCTGGAGGCCTACGCGCACAACATCCCGGCCTTGGCCCAGCGGTACCGGGTGATCGCCTACGACTATCCCGGCCACGGCTACACCACCCTCGCCACCGCCGACCTGGAACTGCCCGACTACGTCGGGCACCTGGCTGGCCTGATGGACGCGCTGGACGTGGACACCGCGCACCTGAACGGCGAATCGCTCGGCGGCTGGGTGGCCGTGAAGTTCGCCGCCGCCCATCCGGACCGCACCGGCAAACTCGTCCTGAACACCCCCGGTGGCACCATGGCCCGCCCGGAGGTGATGGAGCGTATCCGGTCGCTGTCCCAGGCTGCGGCCGACGACCCGACCGATGAGCGGATCCGCGCCCGGCTGGAATGGCTGATGGCCGATCCCGCCACCGTCACCGACGAGCTGGTGGCGATCCGGCGCACCATCTACGCCCAGCCCGGGTTCGCCGAGTCGATGCGGCACATCCTGTGCCTGCAGGACCCGGAGATCCGCCGCCGCAACCTCATCACCGACGAGGAACTGGCCGCCGCACCGCACGGAGCGCTGGTGGTGTGGACGTCCAACGACCCGTCCGGCCCGGCCGCGGCCGGGATGGACATGGCGGAGAAAATTCGCGGTGGCCGGTTCGAGCACATCACCGGGGCCGGGCACTGGCCGCAGTGGGAGCAGCGGGAGGTCTTCAACTCCCTCGTTCTCGGGTTCCTCGGCGGCGAGGCGGCATGACCACCGTGGCCATAAGCGACGACGCCGTCCTTGCGGCGGTCTGGCGGCTGGACAACGCCCAGCAGCAGCGCACACCGTGCACGCCGGTCCGCGACGTGCTCCCAGCCGGCGATCTGACCGCCGCCTATACGGTGCAAGCCAAGATCATCGCCAACCGGCGCGCGGCCGGGGCCCGGGTCGTAGGCCACAAGATCGGCCTCACCAACCCGAAAGTCCAGGCCCAGCTCGGCGTCGACCAGCCCGACTTCGGTGTCCTGCTCAGCGACATGCGCTGCACCGGAGACGACCCGATCGACATCACCCGGCTGCTGCAGCCCCGGATCGAGGCTGAACTGGCTTTCGTGCTGAACCGGGACCTCGACATGCCAGCGGTCACCGAAGCCGACGTGGCCGCCGCCACGGCGTACATAACCGCCGCCCTGGAAATCGTCGACAGCCGGATCACCGGCTGGGACATCAGCATCACCGACACCGTCGCCGACAACGCCTCCTCGGGCCTGTTCGTGCTCGCCGGCCACCAGGTGCCGCTAAGCGCCGTCGACATGACCGGCGCCGAGATGACCATGTCGTCCGGCGGCGAGATCGTCTCATCCGGGACCACCGCGGAATGCCTGGGCAGCCCGCTGGCCGCGGTGGCCTGGCTGGCCAGCACCACCCGGGATCTCGGCGTACCACTGCGCGCCGGCGACATCGTCTTGTCCGGTGCACTCGGCCCAATGGTGCCCGTCACGCCCGGCTCAGCGTTCACCGCGGCCGTCGCCGGAGCCGGCACGGTAAGCGCATCGTTCACCAGCCCCACCGACCCCGCGAGGACCACGACATGACCAAGACCAAGGTCGCCGTCATCGGCTCCGGGAACATCGGCACCGACCTGATGTTCAAGATCATCCGCTTGTCCCGCACGCTGGAAATGGCCGCCATGGTCGGCATCGACCCGGCCTCAGACGGGCTGGCCCGCGCCCGCCGCCTGGGCGTGGCCACCACCGCCGGTGGCGTCGACGGGCTGGTCAGCCTGCCCGGGTTCGACGACATCAAGATCGTGTTCGACGCCACCTCGGCCAAGGCACACGTCGCCAACGCCGCGGTGCTGGCGCCGCTGGGCAAGCAGCTGGTGGACCTGACCCCCGCAGCCATCGGCCCATATATGGTGCCCGCGGTCAACCTGGACCAGCACCTGGACGCACCCAACGTCAACATGGTCACCTGCGGCGGCCAGGCGACCATCCCGGTCGTCGCCACGATCGGCAAAGTCACCCCGGTCCACTACGGGGAGATCGTCGCCTCCATCGCCTCCAAGTCCGCTGGTCCCGGCACCCGGGCCAACATCGACGAGTTCACCGAAACCACCCGGGCCGCCATCGAGCAGGTGGGCGGCGCCGCCCGCAGCAAGGCGATCATCGTGCTCAACCCGGCCGAACCGCCGCTCATCATGCGCGACACCGTGCTGTGCCTGACGGACCGGCTGGACGCGGGCACGCGGGAGAAAGTCACCGCCTCGATCACCCAGATGGTCGCCGACGTGGCCGCCTACGTGCCCGGCTACCGGCTCAAGCAGGAGATCCAGTTCACCGACCTGGACGCCGCCGAGCACACCCGCACCCTCAACCCGGACCTCGAACCCGCCGACCGCACGCAGGTCAGCGTGTTCCTCGAGGTTGAGGGTGCCGCCCACTACCTGCCGGCGTACGCCGGGAACCTGGACATCATGACCTCGGCCGCCCTGCGGGTCGGCGAACGGCTGGCCGGCCAGGCCCAGCGGACCGGGGCGCTGCCCGCGGAGGCATCGCAGTGAACACCACCCAGCAGGGCGGGCCCGGGCCCGCCGTCTACATCCAGGACGTCACCTTGCGGGACGGGATGCACGCCGTCCGGCACCGGTACACCCTCGAGCAGGTCACCGTCATCGCCGCGGCCCTCGACGCGGCCGGGGTCGACGCCATCGAAATCGCCCACGGTGACGGTCTCGCCGGCGCCAGCCTCACCTACGGCCCCGGCGCCCACACCGACGAGGAGTGGATCGGCGCCGTCGCCGCCGCGGTCAAGAACGCCCGGCTCACCACGCTGCTGCTGCCGGGTATCGGCACCATCGAGAACCTGGAACGCGCCCACGACCTCGGGGTCACCTCGGTCCGGGTCGCCACCCACGCCACTGAGGGCGACATCGCTGCCCAGCACATCGCCAAGGCCCGCGAGCTGGGCATGGACGTGTCCGGCTTCCTGATGATGAGCCACATGGCCCCGCCGGACCTGCTGGCCGGGCAGGCCAAGCTGATGGAGTCCTACGGCGCGCACTGTGTCTACGTCACCGACTCCGGCGGCCGCCTGACCATGGACGGTGTCCGCGACCGCATCCGCGCCTACCGGGACCTGCTCGATCCGGCCACCGAACTGGGTATCCACGCCCACCAGAACCTGTCCCTGGCCGTCGCCAACTCCGTCGTCGCAGTGGAGAACGGCGTCACCCGCGTCGACGCGTCGCTGGCCGGGATGGGCGCCGGAGCCGGGAACTGCCCCATCGAGCCGCTCATCGCCGTGGCCAACATCCAGGGCTGGCAGCACCACTGCGACCTGTTCGCCCTGCAAGACGCAGCCGATGACCTGGTCCGCCCGCTGCAGGACCGGCCCGTGCGGGTCGACCGGGAAACCCTGACCCTCGGCTACGCCGGGGTGTACTCCAGCTTCCTGCGCCACGCCGAACGCGCCGCCGCCACCTATGGCATCGACACCCGCGACATCCTGGTCGAGGTCGGCCGCCGCGGCCTGGTCGGCGGCCAGGAAGACATGATCATCGACGTCGCTCTGGACCTGATCGCCCGCCGCGACCAGGCCGGCCAGCAGCAGCCAGCGGAGGTGCCGGCATGACCAGCGACGACTTCGACACGGACGTCCTGATCGTCGGCTCCGGCCCCACCGGCGCCACCTGCGCCCTGGCCCTGGCCACCTACGGAGTGCGGGTCCGCGTGGCCACCAAGTGGAACTGGCTGTCCAACGGCCCCCGCGCCCACATCACCAACCAGCGAGCCCTGGAAGTCCTGCGCGACCTCGACGTCGAAGCCGAAGCCGCCGCGGTCGGCACACCGTGGAACCTGATGGGCGACACCGTGTTCACCACCAGCCTCGCGGGCCAGGAAGTCGCCCGGCTGCGCACCTGGGGCACCGGGGAAAGCCGCACCAGCGACTACCTGCAGGGCAGCCCCTGCCCGCTGCTGGACATCCCCCAGCCCTACATGGAACCGGTCCTGATCAAGAACGCCGCGGCCCGCGGCGCAGAAGTCATGTTCAGCACCGAATACCTCAGCCACGTCCAGGACGAGTCCGGGGTCACCTCCACCCTGCGCGACCGGCTGAACGGCCACGAATACACCGTCCGCAGCCGCTACCTGGTCGGCGCGGACGGCGCCCGATCCCAGATCACCGATGAACTGGGACTGCCGATCGAAGGCGTCATGGGCCGCGCCGGCACCATCTACACGCTGTTTAAGGCCGACCTCACCCGGTACGTGGCGCACCGGCCGAGCATCCTGCACTGGATCATGACCCCCGGGGCGGGCTTCGGCGAGATCGGCATGGGCACCTTCCGCGCGATCCGGCCCTGGCGCCAGTGGATCGCCGGCTGGGGCTACGACATCAACGGCCCCGAACCCGACCTTCGGCCCGAGACGGTCCTGCCACGAATCCGGGAAATGATCGGTGACCCCGACGTCGAGGTCGAGGTCGAGAACGTCACCACCTGGCAGATCAACCAGGCCTGGGCCACCCAGTACTCAAAGGGCCGGGTGTTCTGCGGCGGAGATGCCGTGCACCGGCACCCGCCATCGAGCGGCCTCGGCTCCAACACCTCCATCCAGGACGCCTTCAACCTGGCCTGGAAACTCGCCTACGTGGTCAAAGGCTGGGCCGGGCCGAAGCTGCTGGAGTCCTATTCCAGTGAACGGGCCCCAGTCGGGGCCCAGATCGTCGACCGCGCCAACCGGTCCCGCCTCGAGTACGGCCCCATCAACGAGGCGTTCCGCACCGACGGCCAGGCCGATCCGGTCGCCGCGGGCCTGGCCAAGCTCCGCGACCCCAGCCCGGACGGGGTCAAGGCCCGCGAAGCCCTCATCGCCGCCATCGAGCTCAAGAACGCCGAGTTCAACGCCCACGGCACCGAGCTCAACCAGCGCTACGAATCCTGCGCCGTCATCCCCGACCCCGCCGCTGGTGAGGAAGTCTGGGAACGCGACCGCGGCCTGTACCTGCAAGCCACCACCCGCCCTGGCGCCAAGATCCCGCACGTCTGGCTCGTAGACGAAACCGGCCACAAGGTCTCGACCCTGGACGTCACCCAGAAAGGCGAGTTCTCCCTGGTGACCGGCCTAGCTGGTCAGGCCTGGATCGCCGCGGCCGACAAGCTCCAACTCCCGTTCCTGCGCACCGTCGTGATCGGCGTCAAAGGCACCGAAGACCTCTACCACGACTGGTCCCGCGCCCGCGGGACCGACGAAGCCGGAGCCCTTCTCGTTCGCCCGGACGGCTACATCGCCTGGCGCCACAGCGAAGCCGTGTGGGATGACGACGCAGCTTTCGACCTGCTTCAGCGAGCTATGGCCACGATGCTGCACTGACCGGACGCCCCAGATGGTGCTACCCATCGGGCACGCAGCGGGCACGGCGCAGCAGTAGCACTTCGCACGAACATCGTTTTGCCTGGTGGGAGTGGAGCTTAGGGGACTCGAACCCCTGACCCCCTGCTTGCAAAGATCGTTGGCCCAGACGCCTGACCTGGATGGCCGCAGGTAAGAGGCCATGTGGCGTGCCCGTCGGTGACCGGGATTCACCGCTGATTACCGTCCGATCGGGCACGCCACGGGCACGCGTGCGTCACGGCTCGGGGTGTTCGCCGGTTCCGAGGGTGGGGAGCAGCAGGCGGGCGCGGGACTGAGGGCCGGTGTGAAGGAGCGTCTGTCCCGTCTGGATGGTGTCCCACTGCCGGGTCTCGCCGCCTTCCCATTGGCCGGGGTCGGACCATGACTGGATGACCAGCCGCAGGGTCTCACCGGCTCGGAAGCGGGTGGCTGTTGGCATCAGAGGGATGTCCACCTGGACGGTTTCACCGGGGGTGAGTGGCTCATCGGCTGCGTAGGACAGCACTGGGCGGGCGTCGGTAGAGCGTTCCTTGTTCAGGGCGCGTTTGGAGGCCCTGAGCCAGCCGCGGGTCACGGGGCCGTTGGCGTTGCCGCCGGAGGCGCTGAAGAAGTAGACCTCGTTGCCGTCGGTGTCCAGCTTCTCCACCCCGACGAAGAGGTCAGCGTCGGTGCTGTCTTCGACCTCGATGAACAGGTGCAGCACGCTGTTACCGACGACGTCGGTGTCCTCGGTGAAGACGAGGTCGAAGACGGCCCGGTTGACTGGATCAGTGGTCGGGGCCGGCGTGATGGTCGCCGAAGCGGCCGTCGCCGGGGGTTGCGGGGAAAGCGAGCCAGTCTGGGCGTCGAGATACAGCTCGCGGTACCGCGTCTCGGCCGGCGGCCACTGGGATACGTCCTTGACGCTGTAGGCGAAGCGGCTTTCGTTGATTTCCAGGCGCACCCGGGGCACGTCGCTGAGGTCGCCGCCCGAACCTTTGAGGAACTTGTCCAGGAAACGCTTCTGCAGCTCCAGCTCGTCGGCGCCGTAGAAAGCGCCCCACTTCTGGCGGCGGTGCGTGTACAGCCACTTGTCGTCACTGTCGAGGAGCCGGAATGCTTCGAAGGTGTCCCAGGAGTGGAGTTCCTGGTCGGAGAAGCTGGCACACACCAGGGCCGGTACCCGGATGGTGGACGGGTCGTGCTTCCAGTCGAACAGGAACGGCTCCGGGCCGGGCGCGTCAGGGTTGATGTTCGGCCCGACCCACACCCCGCCGATCCAGGCGGGGAAGGCCGTCTCGGGAATCCCCCCGTACCCGCCGCCGGGTCCCTGCTCGTTGAACCCTTCCCAGGGGATGATGGCTTTCAGCTGGGGCGGGGCGTCGCCCATGGCGGCGATCCACTGCGTGGCGCACAGCGCCGAGACGCCGCTCATCCCGACCTGGCCCGAGCACCAGGGCTGTGCTTCCAGCCACGACATGACATCCGCCCAGCGTTCCTGGTGCCCGATGCCGGCGGCCGGGTTGGACTGCGACGCACCGAGGCCGGGCAGGTCGACCAGGAGCACGGCGTAGCCGCTGGGCACCCAGTAGCCGGGATCGGGTGCCTCGAAGGCCGTGTGGTCCGAGACGCGTACGGTCCCCATGTAGAACCCGCCACCGGGGACGTTCCCGGCCGGGGCGTCGCGGAAGTAGTCCCACTGGTCGTATCGGTCCTTGCCGTAGGGGGTCGCCGTCGCGATCACTGGGACCGTCGCGGATTCATCCTGCGGGCGGAACAGTGTTCCCGCCAGGGTGATGCCGTCGCGCATCGCGATGGTGACCTGCTCAACCAAGACGGAGTCCGGGAGAGCGGACCGCTGCAGGTCGAAGGGGTGCTCGTCCAGGAAGTCCTTTTCTCCCTCGGATGGCACGATCGGGCGCTGCCACCCCGCAGCCGGCGCAGATGGTTCGGTTTCGTGAGTCATGACGTTCCTCTCTGAAGTCACAGGCGACGGAGACGATGCTGATCGGCGGCTGGGTTCAGCCGCCAGCCGTGGCTGCCGGATGGTCCCGGGCGGGTGCGCTCTCCGGGGAACGCAGCGCGGCGAGAAGGTGCTCGAGCAAAGCGGTGAGGTCGCTGGCGTCGGCTGCAGCACCGTAGAGGTAGAGGTCGGGGCGGACCAAGACGGCGACGGCGCCGAGCTCACCGAACCAGGCCGCGTAGGCGCCAGTGGTGTCGGCCAGCTGCCCTTCACCGGGCTCGGCGGCGAACGCGGCTACCTTCCAGCCGAGCTGAGCCAGCAGTTGCTCACTCTCACCGAGATGGATCCGCAGGTCTGGATCGGCGAGCAGGAGCACGCCGCCAGGGCCGACCACATCGTCGAACAGGCCCCGCCGGGTGCCGTCGTCGACTTCGGCCTGGATGGAGAGCAGGCCGCCTCCGGCGTCGTCGCGGTGCAGGCCCGGTCCGAGGCGCGGCAGCGGACGGGGCGGCTGCTCAGCACCGGCAGCCAGGTCCGCCTGCATGGCCTGGTCCCGCTGGGCCGCGGCGACCGGGTCGGGCAGGCAGATGACTTCACCGAGCTGCATCGATGCCTCGATGAAGTGCCGGACATGCTCAGCGCGTTCGGGTCCGTAAGTGTCGAGGATGTGGTCACCAGCCCGGCCATCGAGAACGAGGTCGAGTTTCCAGGCCAGGTTGACCGCGTCGCGCAGCCCCGAGCACATGCCCTGGCCGGCGAAGGGCGGCATGAGGTGGGCGGAGTCCCCGGCCAGCAGCAGCCGACCGCGGCGCCAGCTGTCGCACCAGCGAGCCTGGAAGGTGTAGACGGTGTGCCGTTCCAGATTCGCCGCGGCCGGGCCGATCCTCCACGGAGCCAGCAGTCGCCAGGTGGTCTCCTCGGCGTTGAGCTCCTCGACCGTCTCGGCGGGCAGGCGCATGAACTCAAACCGCCGCCGCCCCGGGCCGCCGGGAACCAGGGTGGTCGGCCGGGCCGGATCACACAGCTGCCAGGCCGGCGGGGAGAAGTCGAACTTTTCCAGCGGGGCGTGCATCAGCAGGTCGATGACCAGCCAGTCGTGGAAATAGCCCAGGTCAGTGACCGTGGAGCCGATCCATGACCGGACCAGGCTGCTGGCGCCATCCGCGCCGACGACGTACTGGGCGGTGATCGTCCGCCGTTCGTCGGTGGACGATTGGAGCTCCAGTGTGACCCCGTCCGCGTCTTCGAGGTGGGTTACCGCCTTCCAGCCGCGCAGCACCTGAACCGTGTCGAGCGCCTGGACCTTCGCGTCCAGGATCGCCTCCAGTCCTGGCTGGTAGAAGAAGTTGCTCACATGCCAGCCCGACGGGCCCAGCCCGCGCCAGTCCAGCTGCAGCAGCGGCTTCCGGTCAGCAGCCCGCCACTCGTACAGGTCGTCATAGGGGCCAACCACGTCGGGCATCGAGTCCGGAGGTACTCCGACCGACTGGAGGATCCGGCCGATCTCGTCGTCGAAGTGGACCGCCCGCGGCAGCGGATACGCGCGGGCCTGGCGCTCGACCACGATCACCCGCTTGCCGCGCTGGCCGAGCAGCAGGGCCAGCATGCGGCCCACCGGCCCGTAGCCGACCACGGCCACATCCGCATCCAGGTCCTTTGCTGGCTGTTCGTCCACCCGCGTCACCGCGCCTTCCTTGTCCGCGTGACACCCGTCACAGGTGCCAGTGACGCTACGCGCGGGTCCAGCGAGCACCGAGACGATTCGCGCACGGCCGCAGCCACTTCACGCACCCGCCAGACGAAACAGCTGTCTGCTGGCGCATAGGACTACGCTTTACCCAGGCCACAAGCTCGCTACCGGCGGCGAAGGAGGTGCCGGATGCGTGGGGAAACATCGGCGCGTCATCGTGTGGCGGAACCGATGGTTCTGCCGGTCGAGGCCTTCCTCGAACGGCCCAACGAGGTCGCCGCGCCCGACTTCGGGCTCTTCCGGGACACCCTGAACAGCCATTTCTACCCGGCCCGGGTCGAAGCTCTAGACCGCGACCCGGACATGCGTGACCCCTGGCTCTCGGCGATCCATATGACACTGACCACCATCGGCTACGTCCGCTTCGGGACAACAGCCAGCGTTGACCCCGGCGACCTATCGGCCTATCACGTCAACGTCGTGCTCAGCGGGACCGTCGCCTCGCGATGCGGAGACCAGCAAGCGATCGCGTCCCCCCGGGTGGCCGCCGTTTTCAGCCCTGACCGGCACACCCAGCTGCCCCGGTGGGACGCCGACGCCGCGCAACTGTCAATCAAGTTCCCGCGGACGCAAGTAGAACACGAACTCGCGGGCCTGCTCGGCCGCCCGGTCGTCAACCCGATCGACTTCCGCCTGGCTCTCCCGGTCGACGAGGGGGCTGGCCGCCGGTGGATGTCGATCCTGTCGGCCCTACTGCAATCGGCCGATGCCTCCCGCAGCGCCGCGGAACTGCGGCACCTCGAATCGCTGGAACGCAGCCTGATCTCCGGCCTGCTCATCTCCCAGGTGCACTCCTACACCGACCAACTCGCCGCGGACGCTCCCCGCCAGCGCGCCCCGCAGACCGCAATCGACCGGGTCGTCGACGAAATCCAGCGCGCTCCCGATCGCGGCTACAGCGTGGCTGACCTGGCCCGATTGGCCGGGATCAGCGCACGCAGCCTGCAATACGGCTTCCAGGAACGGCACGGGACCACACCCATGCGCTACCTGCGCCAGGTCCGCCTGGACCGGGCCCACGACGATCTGACCCAAGCTCACGGCTCAGTCGCCGATATCGCCTACCACTGGGGCTTCACCAACCTCGGCCGCTTCGCCCGCGCCTACCGCGACCGCTTCGGCGAATTCCCCGCCGCCACCCTCGACGGACCCCCGCTGCAGCCAATCGGGCACGCTACGGGCACGCAAGCCCTGGACCGCATCTTAAGGACAGCGTT
>CAWHZI010000009.1:0-308168 GCA_963833835.1 uncultured Actinomycetes bacterium | reverse complement strand
AGGCCTGATCGTTCTCCTTCAACGATCCCCAGCCGTACCACCGGTCGACGTCGATCCAGGCGCTGAACCGCCCCCGGTCCCGCGTCGGGTACGGGTTGCCGCCGTAATGCGATGGACACCCGGTCGATGTCGGACAGGTCGGTGTCTTCGCGCCACTCGCTGACGTGGCCGATGAGGGTGACGGTGCTGTACCAGTCGCCCTCGGCCAGCACGGTCAGCGTGACCCGGGGGTCGTTGCGCATGTGCTGCAGCCGCTTGCGGCCCTCGTCCATGTTGACCAGGATCCGGCCGTTGTCCCACAGGTACCAGGTCGCCGCGGTCACGGGCTGGCCGTCCGGCCGCAGGGTCGCGATGACGGCCGGGTTGGGCTTGGCCAGCATCTCGATGGCGGCCTGGGGGAGCGGTGGCTTCGACATGCAATGACTCCTCGGTGAGCTGATTGACTTCCAGCGATCATGCTGCCCACCCATCCTGCCGCACGCCACCGAGCCCGCCACCCGCCGCCCCGCCAGCCCCGCGGCCCGCCGCTTACCTGGGCTGCACCCGTTCCCACAGCCCATTGAACGAGATGCTGTCGTAGAACGCCGTCCCGTCGACCACGAGACCGTCGGCCAGCCTCATGATCACAGACAGATCACGGTGTCGTCGTCGGCGTACACACCCCGGATCGTGACCGGCCGGAACGGCTCGTCCACCTTGAACCGGGCCCCGAACGGCGCCAGCACCTCATCAACGAACTGCTGCTTGCTGCCGTACTCCTTCGACGCCGCCGAATGCCCCTCGATCCGCCAGATCATGTCGGGGGCGAACACGTCAGAGATGTAGCCGGTTCCGTGCTGCCAGGCGTCGAAGGCCTGGCTGATGATCTCTCGGTTGGTCTCCGTAGCCGTGGCCGCAGCGTCCGTCATCTGATCCCCTTGGACCTCAGCGTTTGCCTCAAAGATCAGGCGGCAGCCACGCTACCGGTCGGCCGAAGTCCGGTACTGCCCCGGCGTCTGCCCCACCCGCTTCCGGAACACCCGGTTCATGTGGCTCTGGTCCGCGAACCCGCAGCAGCCCGCGATCTCCATCAGCGAAGCGTTGGTCCGGCTCAGCATGGTCCGGGCCCGCTCCAGCCGCTGCTGCAGCACGTACTCGTGCGGGCTGGTCCCTACCGACTGGCGGAACATCCGGGCGAAGTGGAACCGGCTCAGCGCCACCGAGACGGCCAGGTCGTTCAGGGAGATGTTCTCGCCCAGGTGAGCGTCGACGTAGTCCCGCACGGTGCGCTCCTGCCGGAACGTGAGCCCCTCGCCGGTGTCCACCTCGCGGAACAGCACGTGCGCGTGCCGGCGCAGGATGTGCACCGCGAGCTGGCAGGACAGCGAGTCGACCAGCAGCCGGCTGCCCGCCCCACCCTGGGCCGCCTCCCGCGCGATCGCCATGGCCGCGGCGTGGATCGCGGGGTCGTCCGCCTTGACCTCGTCCAGCAGGGCGACGTCCTCGACGTCGCGGTCGTACATCTGCCGGCAGGTGGCGGTCAGCTCGTCCTTGGTCAGGTAGACGTGCACGACCTCTATGTCCTCGGGCCAGACCCAATGCGACTCGGCCGCGCGGGTCAGCAGCGAGACGTCGCCCGGCCGTAAGGTCTCGCTGATCCATTCCCCGTCGACCTGACGGCGCATCGAGGTGACCCCGCGCAGGTACGCGACGACGATGTAATCGCGCATCGGCGGCACCATCACGTCGGAGCCGGCGTACCGGTAGCCGCGGACCGAGACACCGGGCCAGCCCTGATCCGGGCTGCGGACCGTCGGCCGCCCCGGCACCCAGGTCGGAAGTTCGTCCGGAACGATCAGGCTCATCGTCATTGAGGCCTCCCCGTCTTTGGGGCCTGCCTTCGATCATAAACGTCGTGACCCAGGTCACAAAGTTTCTGCTGCACGGTCCAACCGAGCACGTTTGTCCAACACCAGCGCACCCACGTCCAAGGCCTCCGGGCCGCCCGCGACGGACACTACCGGCAGTCCCATAGCCGACGAAAGGGACGCAGCGATGCCGGAAACAACTCCCGATCGCGTCGACGCGGTCGTCATCGGCGCCGGATTCTCGGGTCTGTACATGCTGCACAAGCTGCGCGACGACTTGGGGCTGGCGGTCAAGGTCTTCGAGACCGGCGGTAACGTCGGCGGGACCTGGTACTGGAACCGCTACCCGGGGGCACGCTGCGACTCCGACAGTTACATCTACTGCTACTCCTTCGACAAGGATTTGTGGCAGGAGTGGGAGTGGAGCGAGCGGTACCCCGAAGCGCCGGAGATCCGCTCTTACCTGGAGCACGTGACCGACCGCTTTGACCTGGCCAAGGACATCCAGTTCAACACGAAGGTCACCGCGGCCACCTTCAACGAGGACACCGGTCGCTGGACGATCACCACCGACACCGGCGAGACGGTGACGGCCCAGTACCTGATCTCGGCGGTTGGATCCCTGTCCGCGGTCAACACCCCGAAGTTCAACGGGATCGACTCCTTCCGCGGGGACAGCTACCACACCGGGAGTTGGCCGCACGAGGGCGTGGACTTCGCTGGCCAGCGAGTCGGGGTCATCGGCACTGGCGCCAGCGCGGTCCAGTCCATCCCGCTGATCGCACAGCAGGCCGCCGACCTCACCGTGTTCCAGCGCACCGCTAACTACATCGTCCCGGCCAACAACGGGCCGGTGCCCGAGGAGGTCCGCCGGGCCCGCAAGGCCGACTACGAGGGGATCCGGGAACGGGTCCGGAGCTCCTACTTCGGGTTCGAGCTGTACTTCGAGGAGAAGGGCGCCCTGGAGACCCCGCCCGAGGAGCGTTACCACGCGCTCCAGCAGCGCTGGGACGAAGGCGGCTTCGGCATCTGGCTGGGTTCCTACGGCGACATCTTCTTCGTCGACGAGGCCAACGAAAAGGTCCGTGAGTTCCTGCACGACCGGATCCGGGAGAAGGTGAACGACCCGGCGACCGCCGAGCTGCTGATCCCCAAGGGCTATCCGTTCGGGTGCAAGCGCAACCCGCTCGACTCCGGCTACTTCGAGACCTTCAATCGGGACAACGTGCACCTAGTTGACGTCAAAGCCACCCCGATCGCTGAGATCACCCCGGCCGGGGTCCGGCTGGATGACGGGACGGAGTACGAGTTCGACGCGATCGTCTACGCCACCGGCTTCGACGCCATGACCGGTCCGCTCAGCCGCATTGACGTCCGTGGTCGCGGCGGCCGCCTCATCCGGGAGAATTGGGCCGAGGGGCCGAAGACCTACCTCGGCCTGATGAGCTACGGCTACCCGAACCTGTTCACCATCACCGGACCGCAGAGCCCGTCGGTGCTGTCCAACATGCCGGTCTCGATCGAGCAGCACGTGGAGTTCATCGGCCGGATCATCGCCGACATGCGCGAGCGCGGCGCCGTGCTCATTGAGCCGACCAAGCAGGCCGAGGACGACTGGGTTGCGCATGTGGCCGAGCAGGCCGCCGGCACCCTGTTCCCGACGGCGGACACCTGGTACATGGGCGCCAACATCCCGGGCAAGCCGCGGGTGTTTCTGCCCAGCCTCGACTTTGTCGGCCCCTACCGGGCCAAGTGCGACGAGATCGCCGAACACGACTACGAGGGTTTCACCTTCAGCGCCGAATCACAGCCTGACCCGGCAGGAGCATCAGCATGAGCATCGACAACCCGTTCTACACGCACGAGTTCCACGGGGACTACGACCTGATCAGCGTCGGGCGGCTCGACCTGGAAGAGGGCGGCTCGATCCCGGACTGCCAGCTCGCCGTGACCACCTGGGGCGAGCTGAACGAGGCCCGCGACAACGCCATCCTGATCACCACCTGGTACTCGGGCACCCACCAGATCTGGCGTGACGTCTACGTCGGCCCGGAACATGCCCTGAACCCCGAGCGGTACTTCATCATCGCGGTCAACCAGATCGGCAGCGGCCTGTCCGTCTCGCCGCACAACGCCGACGGCGCCAACGCCGGGCTGGCCATGTCGAAGTTCCCCCACGTGCGGATCGGCGATGACGTGGTGGCCCAGGAACGGCTGCTGCGCCAGCACTTCGGGATCGAGCGGCTGGCCCTGGTCACCGGCGGTTCGATGGGCGCCCAGCAGACGTATGAGTGGGCGGTGCGGTTTCCCGACCAGGTGCTGCGGGCGGCCCCGATCGCCGGCACCGCGCAGAACACCCCGCACGACTTCCTGCTGGCCGAGACGATGCGCGAGGCGACCTGGTCCGACCCGGGCTGGAACGGCGGCGACTACGCCTCGAACGCCGACGTCGAGGCGGGCCTGAAGCGCCAGGCCCACATCTGGGCCGTGGTCGGGTTCTCGACCGAGTTCTGGAAGCAGGAGGTCTGGCGCGCCCTCGACTTCGGGAGCAGGGAGGAGTTCATCACCGGCTTCCTCGAGCCCTACTTTGCCCCCATGGACCCGGACGACCTGCTCACCCAGTCCTGGAAGTGGCAGCGCGGCGACGTGGCCCGGCACACCGGTGGTGATCTGGCCGCCGCCCTGGACCGGATCACCGCCAAGACCTTCGTCATGCCGATCGACGAGGACCTGCTGTTCCCGGTCCGGGACTGCGCGCCCGAGCAGGAGCTGATCAAGGGCAGCGAACTGCGGGTGGTCGAGGACGTCCTCGGGCACCTGGGCCTGTTCGGCGTCGCCCCGACCTACATGCCCCAGATCGACCGCCACCTCGGCGACCTGCTCGCCATCCAGGTCTAGCGCGCAGGCAGCGGCGCGCAGGCAGGAGCAGGCTGGTCAAAGTGCCGAGGGCCGTTGGCCGAGCAGAGCCAAGCGCACCACTTCGGCTTCGTCGCGGACCGGGACCAGGTCAGCCGGCTGCGGGACTTCCCGTTCGGTGTCGGCCACGATGAGGCGGGCCTGCTCCTCGATCGCCGTGCAGAGTTCGGGATCGCCATCGGCCACGCCGGCGCAGGCGGCGAGCAGCCGGAGTAGTGCGCCGGCCACGGTGGGCTCGCTCGCGCCGTAGCGGCGGATGAGCCCGCACATCACCGCGAGGTATTCAGGAAACCGCCGCCCGGGCACGATGACCGCCGCCCCACCGGGCTGGCGGGCCACGTGATCTCCGAGGGGCCGCTGGGCCAGCACGCAGAAGATCACCGACAGGTGATCGATCGCCTGGACGGCGGTGTAGGGATCGTTGACCGCGGGGGACAGCGCCTTGCACGCCGTGTCGACCAGTTGCCGGATGCCGAACGCGGCGTCCTGCTCCAGGGTGCGCTCGAACCCGATCCGCACCCACTTTTCCAGGACAGGTGCGAACCGCCGCAGGTCCGGTGCGGGACCGCCGCGCGAGACGGGCGACACAGGCCAGATCCACGCCAGCGTGGTCCCGGCCACCACGTGCTCACCGATCCTGGCCCGCAGCCGCACGCACACCCCATACCTGGCGGCCTGAGCCAGCAGATCGCTGCAGTGCACGGCCTGCACGTAGCCGGACTGCCGGGATGTGACCACCGTCGCCCCGGCCGGGACCTCAGGCGGGTCCTCGCCCCCGGTCAGCAGCCCATGCTCGATCACCGTGACGGTGGTGCGCTGCACCTTGTCCATGATCGTGTCGACCTGGATGGAGTGCGCCAGGTGGTCGGCAAAAAACACCAGCAGGCCGAGGCTGAGGAACAGCAGCACCAGTGAGCCGCTCACCGCCAGCCGGGGGAAACTAGCGGTACGGTTGCCCCCGGACACGCCGACCGTGTACAGCCCGGCCGCGCTGTAGGCGAAGGTCGCAACGAAGGCGGACAGGACGATCTGGTTCGGCCGGTCGCGCAGGAAGTTGCGCAGCAGCCGGGGCGAGAACTGGGTCGAAGACAGCTGCAGCGCCACCACCGCCAGGCCCAGCAGCAGGGCGATGACCGTCACCATTGTCCCGGAGATGCCGATCAGCAGGTTGCGGGCATCGTCGGGCGTTCCCTGGAACGCCAGCGGCGAGTGCACCCCGACGTTGACGGCCGACAGCAGCGCCCCGGCGGCCAGGGCGGCCAGCACCGACAGCGTGGGCAGCACCCACAGCGATGCCCGGACGTACTCCGACAGCGCGTCACGGCGGATCATGCCGACCTCCTCGTTTCCCGCATTCGCCAGGAACACGAGGTCGCCATTATCCCCGGCCGATTACCGGGGGACCCGGGCGCCCAGTCCTTTCAGTCGGCGTGGAACATCTCCTCGACCGGCTCCTGCCGCGGCGATCCGTCCGGGTTGCACTCCATGTACGGCTCCATCATCTTCCACCACCGCAGCACCACCGGATCGGGCGCAGCATCGGGTGCCGCCGGTTCATCGCGCTCGAGATAAGCGAACAGCGTCAGACCGTGCCGGTAGATCGAGTAGTTCCGGATGCCGGTCCGCTTCATCACCTCGAGCATCTCGGGCCAGATGTTGTCGTGCTTCTCCTGGTAGACGGCCTCGTTGCCGGGCTTGAGCCGCATCACGCACGCCTCACGCATTCCCGCTACCAGCCTCGCTGGTTCGGGACGCCGGCGTCGAGGAGGTTGCCGTCGATGTAGTCCCAGTTGATGTCGTAGCCCATGCCCGGGCCCGGCGGCAGTGACACGTATCCATCGGCGTCGATGACGTCGCAGACCGCATTCAGATAAGGATGCGACCCCTCATAGTCGACACCGGGGGCCAGCAGCCCTTTCTCGTAGTACTCCGAGGTGTCTTCCGACGTCGCGCCCAGCACCTGAAGGTTGCCGAAGCCGGACATGTGGATCTCGCACCGGACCCCGAAAGCCTCGCTGACGATGGCCGTCTTCCGCGCTCCGGTGACGCCGCCCCGGTTGACGTCAATCCGGCTCATGTCGCTCGCGCCGCGCAGGATCCACTCGGCCCGGGTGAACACGCCTCCCGCGGCGATCTCCGGCGACAGCACGGGGATCGTCAGCTCGCGGCACAGCCGCACGTAGCTTTCCACCCGGTATTCCGGCATCGGGTGCTCGTACCAGTAGTAGCCAGCCTTTTCCAGCTCCCGGCCGACCTTGATCGCCTCTTCCAGCGACATGTAGGTGCCCCAGGGGTCGTACATAAGCACGTAGTCCGGGCCGACCGCCTCCCGCACCAGGTGGATCGTCTCGATGTCCGCGGCGATGTTGGAAGGCCGGCCGGGGGTGGGCTGCCCAGCTTCGGGGTCCCAGAAGTAGTGCGGGTGGATCTTGTAGGCGAGGTAGCCCTTCTTCTTGCACTCCAGCGCGTGCTCCGCGTAGACGTGCGGCTTGCCGATGTTCGGATAGGTCGACGCGTACGCCTTGACCCGGTCGCGGGCCCCGCCGAGGAGCTTGTAGACGGGCTGGCCCGCAGCGTTGCCGGCCAGGTCCCACAGGACGTTGTCCACGGTGCTGGCCACGTTCTCCGGGATGTTGGCCACCCACAGCCACTTCCAGATCATTTCCCGGTCGAGCGGGTCGCATCCGAGCAACAGGCTCTTGATCCGGCCCAGGATCATGCTCTGGTCGACGACATTGAGGCCTTCCGCGTCCCCGTGAGAGCCGCCGCCGAAGTAGTGCCCGGCCACACCGTCGTCGGTGTGGATGGAGAGCACGGTCTGCCGCAGTTCTACGTTCGGCAGCAACTGGGCATGACCGACGTCCCAGCGGTCCGCGTGCGAGCGGAATGTCTTGATCGTGATGTCGGAAATTTTCACGATGCTCCTCCGGTCCTAAGAGAGCGCCCTAAGAGAGTTGTGTCGGGATATCGATGCGGTACACCCGGGCGGTATTGCGGCAGAAGAAACGGTCCTGCTCGTCCGCGGTGAGCTGCTGGGTGACGGACAGCGTGGCGTCCACCAGGTCGCGGTAGCTGATCGTCCTGCGGTCGACCGGGAAGTTGCTCCCGAACAGGACCCGGTCCACGCCGAACGCATCCAGCAGGGTCAGCCCGTAGTCCACGTAACCGGGCTGGGCCCAGGACGGGTCCACCGCGTCGTAGCCGGATACCTTGACCACGACGTTGGGCTGATGGGCGAGCCGCGCAACGCCGGTGCGCCAGAGCTCATACTGCTCGGGCGATGCGGCGACGTGGTAGCCGCCATGGTTGAGCACGAACACGGTTTCGCCGAAGTCGGCCGCCAGGCGGGCCGCCACTTCCAGCTGCGAGGGGAGTACCTGGAGGTCGAAGGACAGGCCGGCTGGGGCCAGCAGGCCGAGGCCTCGCCGCCAGGCGTCGTCGTCCATCAGGGCCGTCTCCTCGGAGGCGCCGGTGACGGGGTTGCGGTCCAGCATCTGCCGGATCCCCCGGACCGCGGGGTACTCGCGGTGAGCAGCCAGCACATCGGTGACATCGGGGGCTTCCAGGACGGCGGCGGGCACGATCGCCGTCGGGAACCCGGTCTTGTCGGTCAGCGACTGCAGCCAGGCGGTCTCGCGGACCGGCTCGGCCGGGTCATGGGCCGCCTCGACGTGGACCGAGGCGATCAGCGGCAGGCCCTCGGTGTCGGCCAGCAGGTCCTCCACCAGGTAGTCCCGCTGCAGCATCCCGACCCCGGTGGGATCGCCGGGATCCTCCGGCTCACCTTGCAGCCAGGGATAACGGTTCTGGCCGAGATCCCACAGGTGGTGGTGGGAGTCGGCGATCCGCCGCGGACGATCAGAGCCCGGCCCCCCGTGATCAGAGCCCGGCATCGCGGCACCGCCCGAAAAGCTCCAGCAGCGCGAGCGCGTCGAGCAGCTCGTCGATCTCGCCCGGCAGGTGGAGATCGAGATCCCGGTGCGGCCGGCCTAGGCCGGTGTTGCGCAGCACGCCGCGCTTCATCAGGACGTATTTCTGTACGAACAAGAACGTGTCCATATCCCGTTTGCCCAGGGCCATCAGCGGCATGGCCTGGGCCATCAGCTGGTGGGCCTGGTCCCGGTCGCCCTTGGCGTGCAGGCGCCCCACGGCCGCGAACAGCTCGGGATGGGCCGGGCCGGGCATGGTGCCGGAGGCGCCACGTTGAAGTTCCCAGAGATATTCCTGGCCGCCTGCGCCGCCGATGATGGTCCCGCCCGCGCCGCCCAGCTCCTGCGCGACGAGCTCGATCTTCCGCGCCGGGTTGGCCGGCTCGATCTTGAGCGCCGCGACGCCCGGAACCTCGGCCAGCAGCCGGGCGAGCGTCGCCGGGGCCAGCTGCACCCCGGTGTTCTGCGGGGCGTCCTGCACGATGATCGGCAGGCCGCCCTGGTCCGCGACGGCCGCGAAGGCGTCGAACAGGTCCTCCTGGCCGACCCCGTCCAGGCCACCGGGGCGGACCATGGCGAGCTGCGCCCCGGTCGCCTGGACCCGGCGGACCTGCTCGATCGCGCCCGTCACGCTTCTCAGTTCGGCGTTGCCGATGATGCCGAGCCGGCCGCCGGAGGTCACCACCGCCCGCGTGACCAGGGAGGCCAGCTCGGCCTCCCCGAGCCGGTGCACCTCGCTGCCGAAGCCGAATCCGGCCCAGCGCACGCCGGCCCGATCAGGAACCCCAGCTGCTGGTCCAGGTCCTCCAGGCTCACGCCGCCGTCCGGCGTGAACGGGGTGACCAGGATGGGGATCACCCCGGCCAGGTCGCCCAAGCCCAAGCCGCCCAGATCGCCCAGGCTGCGAGCCGGGCTTACTGGCTGATCCGTGCGTGACTCACTCGTAGGAGTCGCCTCCTCTGATCCGGTCGAAGTAGACCGCTAGCAGGAGCAGGACACCGACGATCACGTCGGTGTAATAGGTGTTGATCGACTTGACCGCGATGATGTCGGTGACCCCGGCGATCACCAGCAGGCCCAGCGCGCCCCCGGCCGGGTTACCGACGCCGCCGCGGATGATGCTGTAGCCGCCAATCATGACCCCGGCGTAGACCAGGAAGACGAGGTCGCTGCCGAGGGTGTTGGTCGTGCCGCCCAGCTGGCCGATGTAGAGGATCCCGGCCGCGGCCCCGCCCAGCCCGCTGAGCAGCAGCGACCCCACCCGGATCCTGGGCACCGAGATGCCGGCCCGGGTGGCCGCCCGCTCGTCGCCGCCCACGGCCCGGATGTGCCGGCCGAGCCGGGTCATGGTGACGACGTAGACCGCGACGATCACCAGGACGATCAGCAGGATGACGACGAGCGGTATGGGGCCCACGTCGCGGTTGGCGAAGTGGTAGAGGCTGGGCACGAGGACGGTGAGGCTGTTGTTCGTGCCGTTGAGCACCATCTGCAGCCCGGCCAGCGTGGCCAGCATTCCGAGCGTGGCCGCGATCGGTGGTGCGCCCAGGCCCACCACCACGGACGCGTTGACCACCCCGATGAGGATCCCCACGCCGGCCACGACGAGCGCCGCCGGCCACGGGCTCCAGTGATGCAGCACGAGGTAGGCGAAGATGCTCGCGCTCAGCCCGGCGTTGGAGCCGATGCTGAGGTCGACGACCCCGGCCAGCAGAGCGAACGCGGAGAACGTCGCCAGCAGCAGCGGGACGGCGATGTTCGTCGTCAAGATGTTGAGGTTGCTGCCGGTGATGAAGCTGCGGCCGATCCAGCTGACCCCGATGACCACGATCACCAGCAGCGTGATCGCGATGCTGCCGATGGGGCTGTTGATGACCCCGACGATCGCGTCCCGCCGTGGGCGGCCCGGTGTCTGGGTGCCCGGCGGGGCCGGGAGTGTGGCGCTCATCGGGCCGACCTCTTCCGCCGGTAGCCGTCGATGGCGACGGCGATGATGACGATGACGCCGGACGGCACGCTCTGCCACAGCGACGGGACGCCGAAGAAGGCCAGCGACGTCGGGATGGTGGAGATCAGCCCGACGCTGAGGAACGTCACCCACAGGTTGCCGTAGCCACCGCTGAGCCCGATACCCGCGACCAGGGTGGCCGCGATGGTCAGGAACAGGTAGGTGGTGCCGTCGGAGGAGACGAACGTCGACTGCGAGGCGGTGAACAGGATGGCCGCGACCCCGCCCAGCAGCCCGGCGGTCATGAAGATCCCGAACCGGGTCTTGCGCAGCGAGATGCCGCGCATCTTCGCCGCCTGCGGATTGCCGCCGACGGCGAGCGCCCGGCGGCCGACACGGGTCCGGGGGAGCAGGTAGCCGGCGGCCGCCACGATGGCCGCCATCACCCAGAACACGTTGGGCAGCCCCAGGGAGTACTCCTTGCCCCAGGTGGACAGGCCGGAGTGCACGGGGACCACGGCGTTCTGGACGTAGATGCCGAGGATGGCGGCCCCGGCGAAGTTGGTGCCCAGGGTGACGATGATCGGGTTCAGCTTGCCGAACACGATGATCGCGGCGTTGAGGCATCCCCACGCCGTCCCGACGGCCAGGCCGATCAGGAGCGTGAGCCAGAGGCTGTAGCCGCGGGTGAGCAGCGTCGCCATGATCCAGGCCGGCAGGATCAGCAGCGTGGGGATGCTCAGGTCGAGCACGCCGCCGCTGATCGTCACCAGCGACTGCCCGACCGTGAGCACCCCTGCCACCGCCATCGTGAACGCGACCGACAGCACGGTCTCCCGGGACAGGAAATTGCCCCGGTAGATCGTGGACGCCACGATGAGCAGGATCCACACGCCGGCCAAGATCGCGGCGGTGAAGACGCCCTCGGGGAGAACCCGCAGCTCCCGGGTCCTCCCGTGCCCCGCCGGCCCGGCCCGCCCAGCTGGGCCGTCCGGGGGCGGGGCGGTACCAGCAGGCGTCGCCGCCTGCTGGTACCCCGCGATGTTCGGTTGCTGGCTCATGGGATTACTTGCTGGGGCAGAAGAGCGAGTACTCGGTGGTCCCGGGCGCAGACGCCTTCATCTTGGCCACCAGGGCGTTGAAATCCGGTAGCTTTTGGGCCTGTGCGGCCGTCACCGGGCACGGTTTCACCACGATCGTGGGGTTGTTGCCGGTGGTGTTGTCCTTCACCGCCACGGCGTGCCCGGCCTCGACGGACTTGATGACCGGCAGCGCGTTCTCGGGGTAGCCCTCGAGGAAGTACTCGACGCTGCCGAGCAGGTGCGAGTTGACGTTGGTGCCGGTGATCAGGCTCCCGTCCTGGCCCCACCCGTAGGTGTCCGTGAAGCGCCCGAGCTGCTGGGCCGCCTGCAGGACACCCACCACGCCGCTGTCGTTGATCCCGACGACCGCGATCTTCTTCCAGCTGCCGTGCGCCGCGAGCAGCGCCCGGGCCAGCGGCAGGGTGGTGCTGACCTGGCCGTTGCCGTTGATACTGATGATCTTGCTCTTCGGGATGTTGGGGCACACCTTGAGCACGCCGGTGACCATGCCGCCGGTGCGCTGGGTGTTGACGATGCCCGCGTTATAGCCCTGGCTGGCCACGACGGCATCCGGATCACAGTTCCAGTGCTGCTTGATCCACTGCCCGAACATCTCGCCGCCCTCGATCCCTGCCTTCAGGTTGTCGATGCCGACGAAGTACCAGCCCTTCTGGGCGATGTCGTAGGTGATGGCCGGGATCTTGGCCGCGGAGAGCTTGAGCGCCATGACCGGGTTGGAGGACGGCTGGCCGTTGAACTCCACGACGAGGTTGCATTTGTCCTGAATGAACACGCCGACATTACTGACGGCCGTGGACGCCGAGTTGTTGTTACTGAGGATGACGGACTGCCAGCCCTCTTTCTGGGCGATGGACTGCAGCACCTGGCCCTGGCCGATCGTCCAGTCCAGGCCCTGCTGGCCGCCGGTCCCCATGCACACCTTGAAGTTCTTCGCGGCCACAGCTTTGCCGGTCGACCCGGACCCGCTGGAGCTGCTGGCGCTGGTGGAGCCGCCGGAACTGCTACTGCATCCGGCCGCCAGCACGATGGCCATCAATGATGCGGCGGCACCCAATACTCTGTATTTCGGCCATGACTTGTAGCGCATGGTGGTCCTTTCAATTGAGCTCCGTTGCCCAAGCGCCGATAATCGGCTGACTGGCGGGGGCGAATCCGCGGCTGTCTCCGCGGAATTACCGCCGTCCGCCGGGCCCGCCATCTCCTCGTCCGGAGGAAGGGCGCCGGTGATGAGGCCCACAATCTCCTCGCCAGTTGTGCTCTTTACGCTGCGATTGGCGATTGTCCGGCCTAGTCTCATGACGGTCACGCGATCAGCGACCTGCATGAGATGCTGCATATTGTGGGTGACCAGGATGACGCTGATTTTCCGCTCGCGGAGCCGCGAAACCAGCTCGAGCACCTGCTCCGATTCATGCACGCCAAGGGCAGCGGTCGGCTCGTCCAGGATGACGATACGGCGCCCCCACAGCACCGCCCGGGCAATGGCCAGGCACTGGCGCTGGCCGCCGGACATCTGCTTGACATTCGCATTGACCGACGGGATCTTGACGCCGAGGTCGTCGAGCACATCACGCGCCCCGCGCCGCATCGCCCGGTCATCGACCTTGTTGAACAGCCGCAGGGCCGGTGACTTGGCCAGGACCTCACGGCCCATGTACACGTTCTGGTAGGCGGTCATCGTGTCGACCAGGGCAAGATCCTGGTAGACGGTTTCGATGCCGGAATTGAGTGCGTCCTGCGGCCCCTTATGGGTCAGGTCCGCCCCATCGAGGGTGATCCGGCCGGAATCAGGGGTGACGACGCCCGCCAGAATCTTGATCAAAGTTGATTTGCCAGCGCCATTGTCGCCGACCAGCCCGAGGATCTGACCTTCCTCGATATTGACCGATGCATCAAGGAGCGCGGCGACGGCGCCGAAACTCCGGGCGATGTGCTCCGCGGCGAGCACCGGATGGCTGGACGTCGTCATTGCTGAGCCTGATCCGCCGGCATCATCATTGTCTGCCTCCTCGCCTCGGCGGGCATAAATGGGCGGCCGATAACCAGCCCCCACAAAACTCCCGGCACCCCTCGGGTGCTGAAGGTTGGCCCTTTCTTTGCGGTATTTACCGAGGTGTCCCGTAGCGTATAATCCCGGATTGGGTTGTTCAAGTAGGCGACACAAAGTTCATGTATATGAACTCGCGCTGAACAGCGACCCAGCTCGACAGGCGGAAGATCAGGGCCGATCTGGGCCGATGAGCGAAGGAAGGGCTCCCATGCGAGTGCTGGTACTGGACGACTGGTGGAAGCTGGTGGTCGCCGAAAGGCCTGACCCGGTCCCGGCCGGCCAACAGGTGCTGCTGGAGATTCACGCGACGGGAATCTGCGGAAGCGACATCCATGGGTTCACCGGGACCACCGGCCGGCGGCAGGTGGGGCAGGTCATGGGACATGAAACCGTCGGGCGGGTGCTCGCCCTCGGCGATGGTGTGGGTCCCGAGTACGGCCTGGAGGTGGGGGCGGTCGCGACCGTCAACCCGGTGATGAGCTGCGGAACGTGCGCGCAGTGCCGCGCCGGCGCCGAGCAGGCCTGCCCGAACAAGTCCGTCATCGGCGTGGATCCCGCCGTGTCGTCTGCCTTTGCCGACAAGATGCTCGCCCCGGCCGCCAACGTGATCCCGCTGCCGGACACGATGCCCATTGACTATGGCGCCCTCATCGAGCCGCTCTCCGTCGGCTACCACGCTGTTCACCGTGGCCGGATCGGCCCCGGCGAGCGGGTCCTGGTGATCGGCGGCGGCCCCGTCGGGCAGGCTGTTGTCCTCGCGGCCAGGCGCGAAGGGGCTGCGCAGGTCGTGGTGTCCGAACCCAGCGCCTCCCGGCGCAAGCTCAACGAAACTCTCGGTGCGGTCGCCCTGGATCTGACCAGCGCGGAAGAAACCACCGGGGAAGAAACCAGTGCGGTCACCGAAGCCCTGGGCGGCCCGCCGTCAGTCGTCGTCGACGCCGTCGGGTCCAGCGCCAGCCTCGATTCGGCCCTGATGGCCGCCGCGCCCGGTACCACCATCGTCCTGGTGGGCATGGGCGAGGCCGACCTCAGGCTGCGCGCCTACGAGGTCTCCACTCAGGAGCGGAGCATCGTCGGCAGCTTCTGCTACAGCTGGGAGGAGTTCCGCGCCACCGCCCAGTGGGTCGGCACCGCACCGGACGAACTCGGGCAGCTCATCGACGGCCGGGTTGACCTCGCCGGCAGCGCGGACGCCTTCACCGGCCTGGCCAGAGGGGACAACCCGGCCAGCAAGATCCTGGTCTTGCCGCAGGCCTAGGGGGACCCGATGGACCACACGCACCGCGCCTGCGTCGGCCCCCGCCCGGTCGAGCTCACCCGGCTCGGTTACGGCGGCGCACCGATCGGCAATCTCGGCACCTCCGTGACCGACGCCGACGCCCAGGCTGCCCTGCAGGCGGCCTGGGATGCCGGTATCCGCTACTTCGATACCGCCCCCTGGTACGGGGTGGGCCTGAGCGAGCACCGCGTCGGGCAGTTCCTGCGCGACAAGCCCAAGTCGGAGTACGCCCTGTCGACCAAGGTCGGCCGGCTGCTCAAGCCATGGCCAGCACGCTACGGCCCAGGCCTGCAGCGCAATCCGTGGGTCGATGCGCTCCAGTTCGACGTGCGTTTCGACTACAGCTACGACGGCATCATCCGGGCGTACGAGGACAGCCTGCAGCGCCTGGGGCTCCCGGAAGTTGACATGCTGCTGATCCACGACCTGGACCACCACTACCACTTCCCCGAGAGCAGCTATCAGGCCCGGCTCGGGCAACTCGTCAACGGCGGCTTCGCCGCCCTCCACGATCTGCGCGCCGACGGCAAGATCGGCGCCATCGGTGCCGGGGTCAACCGGGCGGGCACCATCACCGACATGCTGGACCGCTTCGAACTGGACCTGTTCCTCGTCGCCGGTCCTTACACCCTCGTTGATCAGGAAATCCTGCCCACCGAACTAGCGCGCTGCCACGAGGCGGGTATCCGTGTCGTGATCGGTGCGGCGTTCTACCACGGGCTGCTCGCGACCGGAGTCCGCCACCGCGACCCCGGTTCCCTTTCCTCGGTCGACGCCGCGACCCGCGACCGGATCGCGCGCCTGGAGGAAGCCTGTGACCGGTCGCGGGTGCCCCTGCCGGCCGCGGCCCTCCAGTTCCCGGCCGCTCATCCCGCCGTCGCCGCCGTCGTCTTCGGGGGAACCGACGCTGAGCAGGTCAATCAAGCCGTTGCCGGTTTCGGCGCGGACATTCCCGCTGATCTCTGGGAGGACCTTAAGAGCCAGAAACTTCTCCCCGCGGATGCTCCGGTCCCGGCGGGCAGCGGCACCCCGGCCGTGTCTTCGTGCGATGTGCTGTGAACGGCCGGCCGGCCGCAGCGGCATCCTTCATTACATCCCTGAGTAGGATCGCGCAGTGTCCATTCCGGCCGTGAAGTCTGCCAAGCGCACGCTCGACATCCTTGCCCTGATGACCAGCCGTGAGTCGCGGATGACGTTCACCGAAATCTCGCTGGCTCTTGACCTGCCTCGTTCCAGTCTTCACGGCTTGCTGTCCACGCTCACCGAAAGCGGCTGGGTCACCTACGACTCACCGTCCAAGAGTTACGGACTGGGGATACGCACGCTCGAGGCAGGTAACGCCTACCTCCGGACTCAGAGCCTTCCCACCCGGGCGCGCCCGTTCATGGAACGGATCCGCGACGCGCTCGACGAGACGGTGCAGCTGAGCGTCCTCGACGGCCGCTACAACATCTACGTGGACAAGGTCGACGGCCAGCAGGCGCTGGTCCTGGCCTCCGCGGTCGGCCGGCGCCTGCCTGCTCATGCCACCGGCGTCGGCAAAGTGATGCTGGCCGACCTGGACCAGGCGGCACTCGAGCGTCTTCTCGGGCATGTCACGCTCGAACGTTTCACGGACAACACGCTGACCGATAGGGCCGCCCTGTACCGGCGGCTGCAGACCATCCGTGATGCCGGCTACGGCACCGACGAAGAGGAATACACGATCGGGGTGCGGTGCGTGGCCGTTCCCATCCGGGATCTGCGGGGAGAGGTCATCGCGGCCATGAGCGTGTCCGTGCCGGTCATCCGCTTCGATGAAGTGTCCTCGACCCGTGCGCTGGCGCTGCTGTTCGAGGCGTCGTCCGGATTGTCAGCGGCGCTCGGCTACCAGGACCGGCAGGCCCCGGTCGGCCAGCTGGGCGGGCCCGCCTGGAGCAAGCCCGCTTCGTGACCTCGCCGAGCCAAGCGAACGGCTGCAGCCGCTGCTACCGGAGGTCGCCGAGCAGCACCTCGACGATCGCTTCCTCGTGCACCACGACATCGGCCGCCGCCATAGCTCGGCCCAATTCCTCGTCCCACGGCGTCGCCTCGGCTCGCCCGCTCAGCCCGAGCCGGTTGGCCGCCGGAAGCCGCTCCACCGCCTCGGAGTAATCGTCCCGCCCAAACCGCCACGGCAGCGCCCCCCGCTCGAACACCCGCCGCGCGATCGCGATCCCCGGCCAGTCGAAGTCCCCGTGGTACCGCACATCGGCCCGCCCGAGCAGCACCGTCCCCGCGGCCGCCGGGTTCCCGGAGAAACATGCCACTGGCCGCTCCACCCCGGCCGCCGCGAACCGCTGCAGCACCTGAGGGTTCTCACACGCATGAACGATCTCCCCGGCCGGCGCCAGGTCGCCCGCCCGCTGGAGCTCATGAACGGTCAGGTGCGTCACCAGCCCCAGGTCAGCCCGCTCCCGCATCATCGCTGACCACCGGTCCGCGCCGGGGGGCCGCAATCCCCACGTGATCACGGTCCCGGAGATCTCATCGGTCGCCACCCCGACGCGCTGCCACAGCAGCCGCCGCTCCGCCGCCGACCCCGCGGGGGCACAGTCCAGGGTGAACGCGAGGGCCCGCAGCACCAGGGCCGCGGCGGGGACGCCATCGTCGAGCCCGTGCGCGTCCCCGGTAACCTCGCTGGCCAGCTCAGCCAGCCCGACCGACAACTGCCCGATCGGCAACTCGGCGTCACCCAGCACCCGGGCCTCATCCAGCACCCGGGCCTCGCCCAGCACCCGCGCGAGCACCTGGACCGTCGTCGTCAGCGTGACCCTCGCCGCACCAGCCGGGAGCCTTGTAAGCACACCACTGCGCCGTAGCCACTCCGACCACGACGGCACCCAGTCCCGCCCGGTCAGGCCATGCTTGATCAGCAGCTGATCAAGCTGGCCCCACAGCTCCTGCCGCCCGGCACGAACGGCCTCCCGCTCAGCGGGCCGGTTCCGCAACGCCCCGCCCGTTAGCTCCGCCACCACGGCAAGCA
Source organism: uncultured Actinomycetes bacterium (assembly GCA_963833835.1). Lineage (GTDB taxonomy): Bacteria > Actinomycetota > Actinomycetes > Streptosporangiales > Streptosporangiaceae > Bog-532. The sequence continues at coordinate 290,092 of CAWHZI010000009.1, read as the reverse complement.
GCCCACGCCCGGCCGCGCTGGCCCGCAACGCCGCATCCAGCTCCGCCAGCCGCACCCGGGCCGCCCCAGCCCCGACCGGCCTCCCGAGCAGGCCAGCAAGCCGGTCCGCGCCGTCGTCGTCGAGCGGCACCACGACAGATCCCTGCACCGCGTGCCCGTTGCGCTCCAGCCGTTCCCGAACAGACGCCCACAACGGAAGCAGCGGCGCCGCCGCCAGGTACTCGCGCAACCCCGCCGGGATGGGCCCGGTCATGCCGTGCGCAGGTGCCGGTTCCGCCCGTCCCAGTGAACGTGCGTCGTCACCGCCGAGCTGCCGTCGCTGCGCCGCACCTCGTACACGTCGAGCCGCGGAACCTCCGGGAAACACCCCCACAGCGCGTGCCCCGTCATCACGAAGTCAAGATCCAGCGACACCAGCAGCCCCATCAGCTCAGCCACGGTCCCGTCGTCGACCTTGGCGAACGCGTCATCCAGGAGGATGAGCCGCAGCGCCCGGCCACCGTCGCCCAGGCTGGTCAGATAGCCGTCGGCGGCGGCGAACAAGGTCACGTACGAGACGAAGCGAGTCTCGCCCTGGGACAGCTTCGCCCGCCGGGACAGCCGGCGCTGCTGCCCCTCCTCAGGGCCGAGGATGGTCACGGTGACCTCGTGCCAGTGCCGGTAGTCCAGCGCGGCGGCCAGGTGCGCGGCGTAGCCGCTGCTGGGGTCGGCGGCGTAGAACACCTCGACCCGTTCCCGCAGCAGGTCGGTCAGCTCGGCGTTCTGCGCCTCGGACCGGACCGCGTCCGAGGTCGCGACCAATTCGAGGATGCGGCCCAGGGTGGCGTGGTCCTCACGCAGCTTCCAGCCCAGCCGGACGCCGATGCCGTTGCTGGTGCGGATCTCCCGCAGGCTGGCGTTCATGGCCCCGATCAGCCGGTCGGCCTGGTTGACCCGGCGCCGGAGTTCCTCGGCCACCCCGCCCAGCACGAACCGGGTGAACACGGCGCGCTCCCGTTCGCTCAGCGCGGCCCGGCCGTCTTCGACCCGGGCCGCGAGCGTCCGGGCCGCCCCGGTGAGCGTGTGGTCGTCACCGGCTCCCGCGACCTCGACCAGCAGCACGCCGTCGTCGATGGTTTGCCGCACGTCGAGCTGCCCGGAGACCTCGCGGTCGAACTCCCGGAACGCGTTGGATGCCGTGTTCAGCGACGCGGGCTGGCGCGGCGACGGCACCGCCGTCAGCACCGCCTGCGCGGCGGACCGGACATCCCCGACCTGCTCCGGGTGCACGATCCGGGCCGGTGCCTCCGACGCCGCCGTCGCGGGAGCCGCCGCCGCGGCGGCCAGGCCCGGCCGCGTCAGGCACCAGTTGAACCGCTGAGCCGCGGCGGCCATCCCGGTCGTCCGGTCCCGGACGTTCTCCACGGCGTCCAGGCTGAGCCGGCGGGCGTCACCCAGTCGCGGGCCCAGCTCGGTCGCGGCCTTGTAGGCCGCCTGCTGGTCGCGGTACGCGTGCTGCCGCGCCGCCTTGGTCTGAGTCAATTCGGCCTTGGCCTGTTCGAGCGGGAGGTCGATCGCCTCGTGCTGCGCGGCGAGCTCGCTCGCGGTGGCGTGCCACTGCGCCCAGCGTTCGTCCGCCGCCTGCTCGGCGGTGTCCCGCCGTTCCGCGGCCTCCCCGGACCGCTGCAGCTGCTCGTCATGGCGCCGCGCCCGTTCGGCCAGGCGCATGAGCTCCTGGCTCAGCTGGCTGCTCTTCTCCTGCGCCCGGCGGGCCGCGGTCACGGTATCGTTCAGCGCCCCGGTCTCGGCCGGCAATCCATGGTGGGCACACTGCGCCTGGTGGGTGCTCATCTCCGTCACCCACCGGGCCCGCAGCTGGCGGGCGCGGTCGGTCTCCCGCGCGGCGCGGATGGCGCTGCGGGACGCCCGGGCCACGGCCTCGGCGGCGACCCGGCGGGCGGCGTGCAGGTTGGCCGTGCGGGGAGCGGACCGGACCAGCACGTCGATCCGGCCGAGCCGGCGGTCCAGCTCGGCACGCTGCTCCGCCCGCAGCCCGGCCTCCGTGCGAAGCTGCGCCAGCTCGGCGTCGATCTGCGCGATCCGCTCCTGCCGGTGCGCGGCCCGGGCGGCCGCCCCGATGTGCCGGGCCCGGTCGGTGACGTGCCGTCCCCGCAACGGCCCATTCCGCCAGCGGCCGTCCGCGGCCACGGTGGTGGCGGCGGTGCGGTCGTCGAGGCCGATGCCGGCCAGCACGGTGCCGATGGTTTCGACGGGCAGCCGGGCGGCCGGGTCCGGGCGCAGTGCCGCTGACAGGGCCCGGGCCGGCCGCGGGCTCGCCGCACTGGCCGGGCTGACCAGCAGTTCACCGTCGGCGGCGACCAGCGCACCGTCCGGCTGGATGACCGCAGTGAGCAGGCCCGCGGCCAGCAGCGCCCCTTCGAGCCCGGCCTGCCCCGCTGCGTCGAGGTGGCCAGTGAAGTCGACGCAGCGCCACAGCGGCTCACCCGCGCGGTCCCGGGCCAGCCACGGCGGATCGGCCGGTTGCGGGTCCCGCGCCGCCGCCAGGTCCGCGCGTTCGCCCTTGAGTGCCTCTTCCCGTTCCCGGCTGCGGTCGTCGGCCAGCTCGAGGCGGGTCCGTTCGGCCTCAATCAAGGCCCGGGCCGGGCGGGCCACCTCCCCGGCCGCTTGGTCGAGCTCGTCCAGTTCCGGGCCGTCCCGCGAGCTGTCACCGTCACCGGTCAGCGCCTCGGCGTCGAGGAGCACCGGGCCGATGGCCGGGTGCGTGGCCCAATCCAGCTCGCCGAGCAGCTCGCCGGTGCCTGGGTCCTGCGTCCACGCACGCCACGCCTGGGCGAGAGCAACGGCCTTGGAGTCCCGGTCGGCCGCTTGGCCGGCCGCGGCCTGGTCGTCATCGTCGGCGGCCGCCCGCAGCTGGTCCGCTTCCGCCTCTACCCGCAGAACCTGCTGCTGGGACTCGGCCAGCCGCCGGGCTTCAGCCAGGCGGCGTTCGGCCAGCGCGAGCCGTTCGCCTGCGCTCCCGGCCGCGGCCGTGGCCAGCCGCCGCGCTCCGTCAATATCGCCGGGGACGATCTCGGCCCGGGCCGGCGCCGGGCGGGTGATCTGCTCCTGGTCGCCGTCGCGGCTGGTACGCAGCAGCACCTTCGCGGGTGCGGGAGCCTGCTCGATCGTGCGCACCTCGGCGGGCAGGCCACCGGCGGGCAGCCCCGCCGCCTCCAGGCTTTCCCGTGCGGCCGAGAGGACCGCGGCCACGTCCTCAGCCGCCTGCCGCAGCTCACTCAGGGCCCGCCCGGCGTCGTCGACCGCGCGGGCGTGGTTCGCCCGCTCGCGCTCCGCCCCGGCCAGCGCCTGATCCGCCGCCGCCGCTAGCGCCGCCTCGGCCCGGTCGCGCTGGACGAGGTCATCGGCGGTCTTGAAGATCTCCCGGGATTCGATCGCCTTCAGGACGTCGTCGATCTCGGAAAGCTCCTCGGCCAGCTGCTGAGCCTGCCCCTGGAGCCGCCCGGCCTCCGCCTCCAGGCCGGCCAGCTCCAAAGCCCGCTGTTCCGCGTTCGCGTCGGCCTCCACCACCGCCTCGGCGGCGCCCACGGTGTCCCGGGCCACAGAACGCAGCGTCTCCGCGGCGTACCGCTGGTAGACGGCCAGGAACGTGGCCACCCGCTGAGCCGAGTTTTCCAGCCGTTCCTGGGCGTCGCGGGTCTCGGTCAGGCCGTCGAGTTGCTCACCCGCCCGGGCCAGTGCCTCGTCGTGCAGCGGAGGCAGCGACTCCAGCAGGATCTGTGGCAGCCGCCCTTCGTCGATCCGGTTACCGACGTCCGGCGCCCGCAGGGTGTGCAGCAACTGCAGCAGCCCGTCGAAGCGGTCCCGGCCCGCGTCGCCGCCCAGCCCGAACACCTCGGTGCGGATCCGTTCCTTGTGCACGCTGGGGGAATCGGTGATGCGCTCGGCGCCGATCAGCTCGGTCAGGGCGTCCCGGGACAGCGGCTCCCGCATCCCCGACATGAGCTGCAGCCCGCTGCCGACCCTCAGGGGAGTGGTGAAGTACCAGACCTTGGTCGTGCTGGCGGACTGGCTGTGCCGGACCAGCGCCCCGACGGTGAGGTACTCATCCGGCCGGGTCAGCTCCAGCCATAGGTAGCCGATGCGGTTGGACTGGCCCTGGGCGCCGGTTCGCATCAGCTCGTCCAGGTTCACCCGGGCCGCGCCGGTGGCGTCCATCCGGCGGCGGTCGGCGTCCAGCAGGAACGGCAGCAGCATCTCCAGCGCCCGGGACTTGCCCGACCCGTTCGTGCCCCGCAGGATCATCCGGCCGCCGCTGAGGTCGAACTCGTTGTCCAGGTAGTGCCAGACGTTGACGATGCCGGCGCGGGACAGCCGCCAGCGCTCGTCGAAGCGGCGGGGCGGACGTGGCTGGCTCATCCGGGCATCTCCTCCAGGGCAGCCTGATCCGCCTGCGCAGGCTGGGTGCGGACGTGCGGCTGATACCGCGCCGCGAACGGGAAGATGGCCAGGCCTTCATCGACCGGACGAGCCAGACGCAGCGCTTCCAGCAGGTCCACGACGTCGGCGCGCAGCGTGTCCAGGGACTCCCCGTACACGGTCTTCCACGAGTTCCGGTGCCGGGCGGCCAGTTCGGTGAGCATCGCGTCGACCTGCGGCCAGGGCGCGAGGGCGGCGGGCCAGGGGGTGCCGTCGACTAGGACCGCCGATTCGGCGGACGGCTGCAGAACCGTGGTCAGCTCGTCCAGGAGTAGCAGCGCCGCCTGCTTGGTACTGCCGCTGCCGGGGAAATCGAGGTCGGTGAGCGCGCCGGACGGATCGTAGGCCAGCGCGCCCTCGGCCCGGACCTCCAGCACCAGCCCGAAGTTCTCATCCAGCTGCCGGGCCAGCTCGTTCCGCTCCCGGGACAGCACGTCGAGTTCGTCGTCCGGCAGTTCGGCCCGGAACACGGCCGGGTTCTCCACCAGCCGCTGCCGGAGCCGGCGGCGCGGCGGCTCGGCCGAGAGCTGTGACCAGGTGTCCTCGGCCGTCGCGAACTGGTGCAGCGGGCTGGGCAGCAGGTGGATGAGCAGCGGGCGGTTGATGCTGAGCAGCGCCTCGTCCTCGCGACGTTCACCCCAGGCGGCGAGCGATCCGTCCGTCTCGGCCACCACCCCCCAGGCCGCAAGCAGCTTGAGGGCGGTCACAAGCTGCCGCCGGTCGCTGATGCCGTCGGTGACCAGGACCGACTGCTCGGCAGCGTCGGCCCGGATCTGGTCGACCAGCGACGAGATGAGGATCTGCTCACCGGCACCAGGCGCAAGCAACGCGGCGCAGACCAGCGCCAGGTGAACGTAGGTGCCGGGGGTGAAAGGGCTGTCGTCGGTCGCGCGCCGCGCCGGGCGGAGCGGCGCGGAAGCCGGCAACCGCGCCTTCACCAGTCGCGCGAACCCGGACTCGACGATGAGCGTGTACCCGAGCTGACCGGCGAACATGGACTTCAGCGCCGGGGCGTGACGCCGCACCAGGTCCAGTTCGGCTGGCTGGTGGGCGGCGGTCAGGATCGGCGACGACAGCAGGTGCCGGGCGGCGATCCGCCGCTCGCCGGCGTCGAGCCCGGCCGTGGAGACCCGCGGGCTGGTCACAGCGCGGCCTCCCGCGCGGCGCTCTCGCCCGGCGCCCATTCGGCGGTGCCCGACACCGTCAGGCTGAGGCCGACGAACGTCGTGGTCCCGTCGGAGCTGGTGACGACGGTGTCCGGGCCCGGGACCGCGCGCAGCCGCAGGCCGACGTCGTGGTCGACGGTGTCGTCGCGGTTCCGGGCCAGCAGGTCGGCCACTAGGTCCAGCAGCAGGTTCCGGGCGGCCGGTGAGATGGTGGCGCCGTGCAGCGAGCCGGTCAGCGCGAGCTCGGCCGCGGCCGCCTGCCGGTGCTCGGTTTCCCGCTGGGCTTCGGCGGTCAGCCGCAGCCGGTCCGCGGCCGGGTCGGGCACGCGGGACGTGCGCCCGCGCATCGCCCGGTCCCCGCGTTCCCGCAGCGACACCGGGACGTGCACCGGATCGGAGTCCCACCAGGAGGTCGTGGGCCCGATCCGCGGATCGGGTTCTTCCGGGCCGAGCAGCAGATGCCGGGACGGGTAGGCCCCGAACGCCGCCGCGTAGAGCCGGTGGGCGCCGTCGTCGTCCGCCGCCGCGAACCAGCGGGCGAGCCGGAGGAAGTCGGCGCGGCGGGAGAATCCGGTCCCTGAGGAGTCGAGCAGGCGCTTGGCGTTGGTGATGAGCTGCCCGAGCGCCTGCCCGGCGGCCGCCCGGAGCTGCTCTGGGCCCGAGGCGCCATGGGTGGCGTCGTACCAGGACGCGAGTTCTTCCCAGTCGGAGTGGGTCCGCCCCTGGGCTCGCTCGACCGGTGAGCCGTCCGGCAGGGTGAGCCCGGGCAGGTCGGCCAGCGCCGCGAGCAGCGGGATGATCTGCGCCCGGACCAGGCCGATCCGGTGGGCGACCGCGGGGGCGTGCCGGTTGACGTCTGCGGTGATCAGGTCGATGTAGACGAGCAGGAGCTCCTTGAAGTGCGCGTACTCCTCGCCCCCGAGGTCGTAGCGGCTGAGCACTCCGGCCAGGTAGGCGTAGAAGTCCCGCACACTGTCGGTGAACAGGCGCTGGTTGCCGAACACCGTGGTGACCTCGCCGGCCAGCGCGTCGGCGTCGATCTCATCGCGGCCCAGCAGGACCAGGACGCGGTCGAGGGACTGGACGATCTGGCCGAGCAGCTCGCGGGCCACTTCGCGGGCCCCGTCGCTGGCGTGCAGGATGGCGACCGCTTCACGGTGCAGCCGCCCGCCGAGCTTGGACACCTGGTACCGGGAACGGGAACGCAGGTACTCCGCGACCGTGCTCACCTTCGCGTCCCGCAGCGACGGCATCAGGTTGCCCCAGGCGGCCAGCTGACGGCACCGGGCCTCGGCGACATCGCGGTCGACGCTCACGCCACGCTCCGAGAGCTGCGTGCTCACTTCGGCGGCGGAAAGGTCGGTGAGCAGGGTGGCCGCGAAAAGGTCCATGATCGCCACATAGTCGGCGGCCTCGTCCGCGGTCAGGTAGCGGAACAAGCCCTGCCGGGCGCTATCGACCGGCGGCGACTTAATTCCCGAACCTTCCACAGCGGCCACGCTAGAAGAGCCCACCGACATTTTCGCCAGTTTCCCCCAGACCGCACTGGCCCCCGAAAGTCGGTGCAGTCAGCTTGCGGATACCCGCGCCACCGTCGAGCTGAAATCCTTATGCCGTGACTGAGCTTCCGAGCATGCCATGAAGGCCGTCGGCCTGACCGAGTTCGGCGGACCGGACGTCCTGCAAGTAGTCGATCTTCCCACCCCCGAACCCGGCCCAGGCGAACTAAGGATCCGGGTCCACGCGGTCGCGGTGAACCCCACCGACGTCACCTTCCGCGCAGGCGGCCGCGTGGCCCAGCTGGCCGACCGGAAGCCGCCCTACATCCCCGGCATGGACGCCGCAGGCGTCGTGGACAAGCTGGGCCCGGGCACCAGCGGCCGCCTGTCGGCCGGCGACCGCGTGATCATGCTGGTCGTCCCCATGGGTCCCCACGGCGGAACCTACGCCGAGCAGCTCGTAGCCAGCGAAGCATCCGTGGTCCGCGCCCCGAAAAACGCTACCGACGCCGAAGCAACCACCCTGCTGCTCAACGCGGTCGCCGCCCACCTGGCCCTGGACGCTCTCGGCCTCAGCACAGGTCAACCTGTCGCCATCAGTGGCGCCGCCGGAGCGGTCGGCGGGTACGCCGTCCAGCTGGCCAAGGCGCGGGGCCTGACCGTGATCGCCGACGCCGTACTGGAGAGCGCCGACGCCGTGCTCGCGCTCGGCGCCGATCATGTCGTCGCCCGCGGCGCGGAGTACGCCGACGAGATCCGCCAACAGGTCCCGGGCGGCGTTCCTGGCCTGGTCGACGGAGCCAACCTGGACGCCGCCGCGCTTCCGGCGCTCGCCGACGGGGGAGCACTAGCGAGCCTGAAGGGCTGGAATGGTCCGGCCGAGCGTGGCATCGCCGTCCATCCCATCTCCTCGTTCGGGTCGGTGACCGATACCGCGCTGCTGGAGGAGCTCCGGGATCTTGCCGAAGACGGCACCTTGAGTCTTCGGGTCGGCGAGGTCATGCCGGCCCGGCTCGCGGCGCAGGCTCATCGCCGTCTGGCCGCCGGCGGCGTCCGCGGCCGCATCGTCCTGGACTTCGAAACCCCGCTGGCTACGCCCGCCCCGTAGGCTCCCGCCTCCGCCAGGTCACGTCTAGGAACTAACTACTGCACCCCGCGTCCCAGTCCGATAGCGTCCCCATCGACTACAGAGTGTCAATCATCAATACAGATTGTCACCAAGGCCAACGCCCCGGCCCGCCGGGGAGGTGTCACCACACCGGGGGAGCTGATGGACTACGAGGGGCGAACGCCGCTGGATCTTCCGCGCCTGCGGCAGTGGATCGGCCATCTGATCGAGAACTATGACGCCCTCGTGAGCCGGGGTGACATCGGCTACAGCCAGCGGGAGATAAGGCTGTACCGGGATGCCCTGGTTTCCATCGGCCAGGCCTGCGACGGGGAGTTCAAGCGCCCGGTGAAGGCCCGGATCAGGGAACTGCTGGCCCTGGGCGCGGCTAGTTATGCGCTGCCCGCGGGCGCACCTCCGGCGGAGTCCTTGACTGGACAGCAGGTGATCGATTTCGGCGTGTGCTGCCTCTGGCCGCTGGCAGGAGTGCCCGACCTGCCGGCCACCTGGCTGGACGTCTTCCTTGACGTCACCCACTCGGCCGCCCTGGCCAGCCTGGTGGTCCAGGCTCGCTACCGGTGCGGCACTCCCGAGGCCATGAGCCCGGCGGAATTCGGTCAGGCCATGACGGAGGTCAGCTACGGCCCGGGTATCCGGAACCTGCTGGACGATCTGGCCGATCCTCGTGGCGCAGGCTGTGCGCTGGCTGCCATGGCCATCGCCCGCACCCGCTACGCGCCCCGCCGGGGGGCCAGCCAGAAGCGGGTGGCGAAGTGGGCGCTGCTCGCCGCGACCGGAGTCGGGATTGACAGCACGACCGCGGTGTCACATGTTCATAGTTAACAGTTTGAAGATCATCTCTCTGCTGAGAGCCATCTGCGGGGAGCCACGGGAGCCACGGAAGCCACGGGAGCCAGCCGCGTGCCAGACCTCACCGATCAGTCGCTGCCCAAGCTGCCCAGTCTGCTAGCGACCCCGGCCTATCAGGCGTTCTGCCGGGTCGAGCTGGACCAGCCGTATGAGCTGCTGGACGAACTGCGTTCGGTCGCTCCCGTGCACTGGAGCCCGATCCTCCAGGCCTGGGTGGTCACGAGTTACACCGATGTCGTGGCTGCCCTCCGGCATCCGCAGCTCGGCAGCGACCGGTCGGAGATCAACGCGCGCGGGATCCCCGATGACCTGCATCCCGGGTATGAATCGCTGATCGCCCACATCTGCAACTGGCTTGGCTTCACCGAACCGCCGAAGCACTCGCGCTTGCGCAAGCTCGCTCGAACCATGCTGAATCCGGCGCTCGCGGTCACCTTCCAGCCATGGATCACCGACTACGTCCGGGAAACCATTACCGAGATGCGCCGTGAGGAGCACGTCGATCTTCTCGAGCGGTTCGCGCTGCGGCTTCCTTTGGATCTGATCTGCGCGGCGCTCGGCGTACCCGACTCGCAAGCGCAGCAATTTAACCGCTGGACGGGCGAGGTGGGTCCGTTCGCGGGCCGGGTTGACCCGTCCTGGAACGCCGATACCCAGCAGATGGTCGATCGAGCCAACGGGAGCTGGCTAGCGCTCGAGGACATGTTCCGTGCTCTGATCAGGGAGAAGCAGAAGCGTCCGGCCGACGACCTGCTCACTAGGCTGGTGGATTCCGCGGACGAAGGGACGATCTCCGACGAGGAGCTCATCGGCCTGTCCGTGTTCTTCCTCGCGGCGGGATACGGGACCGCCCGCAACATGCTCGCGAACGGCCTTTACCTGCTGATGACGCACCCGGCGCAGGCCCAGAAGCTGGTCGAGGCCCAGCGGCTGTCCGAGGCGCCCGAACTGATCGAATCTGCCGTCGAGGAGGTGCTCCGCTATGAGAGCCCGATACCGATGGCATCCCGCCTGGCGCAGGCCGACCTGACCCTGCCCGGCGCCGCAGTCCGGGCGGGCGACTCCGTCATCCTGCATCTGGCCGGAGCGAACCGGGACCCGGCGATATTCGAGAACGCCGCGATGTTCGATGTCGCCCGCACGAACAATCGCCACCTCGCGTTCGGGCGGGGCCCGCATTTTTGCCTCGGAGCCCCGCTCGCCCGAGTCGAGGCGGCCGTTGTTTTCCAGGAGCTAGGGCCGCTGCTTCCGGAGCTCATGCTCGACAGCCCGGACGTCACGTGGCGAACCGGTGACATGAGCGACCGTTGCGTCACCGAGCTGAAAGCGTCCTGGAGAGACCCGGCCTGAGGCCGGCCTGGCGGCTGCGGCACCGCCGGCCGGCCTGGCGGTTACGACACCGCCGTCGGCTCTTCCTGCCGAGGATCGTCCCGCGGCTCTCCCCGCACCTCCAGCTCCTCCGGCACCGGCTCCCGGTACAGCTTGCTCGGCCACCACACCCAGCGCCCCAGATCCAGGTTCAGCGCCGTCACCAGCACCGACCGGACCACGAGCGTATCCAGCAGTACGCCGAACGCCACCGCGAAGCCCAGTTCGGCCAGGAACGTGACCGGCAGCGTGCCGAGCGCGGCGAACGTGCCCGCCAGCACCAGACCGGCCGAGGTGATGACCCCGCCCGTGGCCGAGAGCCCGGTCAGCGCGCCCCGCCGCGGGCCGTGCCGGGACGCCTCCTCGCGGACCCGCGTCATCAGGAAGATGTTGTAGTCGATGCCCAGCGCGACCAGGAACACGAACACGAACAGCGGGAACGAGTTGTCGGCATTGCCGTAGTTGAACACGTGGTTGAAGAACAGCGAGCTCACGCCCAGCGACGCCGCGAACGACAGCACCACCGTGGCGATGAGCATGATCGGCGCGACGATGGCCCGCAGCAGCAGCCCCAGGATCACGAACACCAGCAGCAGGATGATCGGGATGATGAGGTTCCGGTCGTGGTCCGCCGCGTGCGCGATGTCCAGGGTGACCGCGGTGTTGCCGCCGACCATCGCGTGCGCCCCCGGCACCGCGTGCACCGCCGTCCGGGTCTGGTCGATGGTGGTGTAGGCGGCCTGGCTGTCCGGCGCCGACTTGAGCGTGCCCTGCAAGAAGGTGTAACCGTCGCTGGTCACCGGCAGGCGGGTCACGCCGGTGATCCCGGGCACGCCCTTGAATGCGGACTCCACCGCCGCGGCCTGTGCCGTATGAGAGACCACGACCACCGGCTGCCCCGCCCCGGCCGGGAAGTGCTCAGCCAGGACCGTCTGCCCCACCACCGAATCAGGGTGGTGCCCGACGAACGACTCGGCCGCGGTCAGCCCGCTGGCCTTGAGCCCGGTCAGTCCCAGCGCCATTACCCCGAGGATCAGCGCGGTGACGACCCAGACCACCCGCGGCCGGACCGCGATGCGGCGCCCGACCCGGGCCCAGAATCCCCGGTTGGTGGGCTCGGGTGAGCCGAACGTGGGCTTGACCGGCCAGAAGATCTTGCGGCCGAAGATCAGCAGCAGCGCGGGCAGCAGGGTCATCATCGACAGCAGCGCCACGGCCACGCCGATGGCCAGCACCGGGCCCAGGCTCTTGGTCGAGTTCAGCTCGGCGAACGACAGCGTGAGCAGGCCCAGGATCACGGTGCCCGCGCTGGCGATGATGGCGGGCCCGGCCCGGCGCATGGCCAGCGCCATGGCCTCGTGCCGGTCTTCGTGCCGGCGCAGTTCTTCCCGGTACCGGGCCGTCAGCAGCAGGGCGTAGTCCGTCCCGGCCCCGAACACCAGCACGTACAAGATGCCGGCACTCTGGGCGTTGACGGTGAGGCCTGCCCGCGCCAGCAGGTAGATCAATGCCTCGGCGCTGACCAGGGCGATGCCTGCGGAGATCACCGGGAACAGCCACAAGGTCGGACTGCGGTAGGTGATCAGCAGTAGCACGATCACCACCAGCAGGGTGGCGATCAGCAGGGTGCCGTCGATGCCCTTGAACGAGTTGGCCGAGTCTGCGGCGCTGCCCAGCGGACCGGCGATGTACACGGACAGCCCGGCATCGTTCGCCCGCGCGATGTCCTTCAGGCTGGTGGCCACCCCCGAGGCCTTGTTCCAGCCCTGCGAGCCCAGATTGACCGGCACCAGGGTCTCGATCGCCTTCCCGTCCTGGGAGACGATAGGCCCGGCCACCTGCGCGTCTACCACGCCGGCCACGCCCTTGAACTGGGCCACGTCGGCCGCGGCCTTGGCCTTGTCCGCGCTGGTCAGCCCGGACGGCCGGTCATACACCACGACCCCGGTGAAGATGTTGGGCGACTGGATCTTGGACTGCAGGTTCAGCACCTGGGTCGACTCGGCCTTGGCCGGCAGCCAGGACGACGAGTCGTTCTTCTCCGCCCCGGTCAGCTTGCCGGACAACGGCCCGGCCAGGGCCACGATGATCAGCCAGAAGACGACCACGCCCCATTTGGCCCGGCGTCCGCTGGCAAAGGTGATGATGGCCCGAGCTCTGCTCATGGTGATCCCCGTCAGTCAACTGGTCTTGCTGCCCCGTTTGGCAGAAACTATCGGGCACAACCGCGTGCCAAGTCAAGACATATCTCAAGTGCGAACGTTTGCTGATGCCAGTCCGCCCCCGATGCCGGACTGACCCTCACACCAGAGTGGCCTGAAATGCCAGACTGTCCAAATGAGTTTCTACGGGGACCACATCCTGCCCCGTCTCATCGACGTGATGATGCGCGCCCGGGACACCCACGAAGTGCGCGCCCGGGTCGCGTCGACCCTCACCGGCGAGGTGCTCGAGATCGGCTTCGGCTCCGGCCTCAACGTGCCGTTCTACCCGCCCGGCCTGACCCGGGCCTACGCCCTCGACCCGGCCACGGCCGGGCGCAAGCTCGCGGCCGAAAGGGTCGCCGCCAGCCCGGTGCCGGTCGAGTACATCGGCTTGGACGCGCAGCGGATCCCGCTGGACGACGGCAGCGTCGATTCCGTGCTCACCACCTGGACCCTGTGCACGATTCCCGACCCGGCCCAGGCCCTGGCCGAGGTCCGCCGGATCCTCCGCCCGGGCGGCACCCTGCATTTCGTCGAGCACGGCCGGGCGCCCGATCCCAAGGTGGCCCGCAGGCAGGACCGGCTGGAGCCATTCCAGCAGCGGATCTTCGGCGGCTGCCAGCTCACCCGGCCCATCGACCAGCTCATCCGGGCCAGCGGCCTGGAGCTGAACCAGCTGGACACCTACTACCGTCCCGGCCCGCCCTCCACCAGCTACACCTACGAAGGCCAGGCCACCCGCCGCTCGAGCTGAGCCGCCAGCTCGCTGCGCAGCCGCCGGTCGTCCCACCCCTCGCGCACGGCCCGAGCCAGCAGGTCGGCTTGCGTGGGCGGGGTCATCCCGCCGATGGGCTGGTCCCGGTCCAGATTGGTCGGGAACGCGTAGCCTTCCGCCGCCACCGTGATCAGGTTGCGCACTTCCCGCTCCCGGCCGGCCGCCCAGCGCTGCTTGAGCGTCCCGAACAGGGCCGCGCTGACCGCAGCATTATCCGTGCTCTCCATGGCCCGGCCGAACGCCGACGAAATCTGCAGCAGGTTCGCCATCCGCTTCACGTCGGCCGACCGGTTCGTGCCCGCGCCGTGGAACAGCGCCGGGTTGAAGAACGCCGCATCGCCCTTGGTCAGCGCCAGCTGGACGTAATGCTCGTTGAAGTACTCGGTGAACTCGGGGGAGTGGAACGCGACATAACCGGGCCCGTACTTCTGCGAGTGCGGCAGGTACATGGTCGGCCCGGTCTCGACCGGCATGTCGCAGTGCGCCACCGCGCCCTGCAGGGTCAGCGCCGGCGTCAGGTGGTGCGCGTGCGCCGGGTAGGCCATAGCCTGCGCCTGGTCCATGAACCCCAGGTGGTAGTCGCGGTGCGCGACCTGCGCCTTACCGCCCGGGTTGACCACGTTCAGCTGCGAGGCGACCTGGTAGGCCGGCCCCAGCCAGGCCTCGGCGATCAACGCGACCACGTCGTTGCCGTAGTAGTCGGCGAACACCTCCGGCGCCCGCAGGGCCAGCTTGTCCAGCGCGTCCCAGATCCGGTCGTTGCTGCCGGGCCGGGCGAAATGGTCCCCGGCGGCCGCGCCCGACGCCCGCTGTTCGTCGATCAGCGTCCAGAACACCTCGCTGGCCCGGTCCACCACCCGAGGATCGAACGCACCCGCGAACACCACGACGCCCGGGCCTTCCAGCAGCGCCCGGGCCAGTTCGGCCTGGAGCTCCCGCCGGCCGGCTTCGGTGGCCGACCGCTCGGCTACTTTCTGCCCGTAGATCAGGACATTGTTTTTAACCAGGTCGGCACCGGGATAGGCGGTCAGGTCGGTGGCCTGCTCCACTTCGGCCCGGAAGTCTTTGAGCCGGGCGTCGCCGGGGGTGTACCAGCCGCGGGACGTGGCCGTCGCTGAGGTGCTCATGGCCTTGAATCTAGGCCTCTGAGCCGGGCCGGCAACCTCTGAAATCCATCAATTTCCCATCATCGCCGCCAGCTAGACGTACTTGGTCACGTCGGCCACGGTGAAGCCCTGATCCTGGATGTGCCGGTACATCCGGGTCATCATCCGCACCATGGTCTCGCCGTCCAGCTGAGCCGGGCCGCGGAAGTGGCACAAGATGATGTCGCCGGGGCTCAGGCGATGCGCCGGCGTCTGGTACTCCATGTCGGAGATCTGCATGGTCTCCTTCCAGAGCATCATGCCCTTCAGGCCGGCCTGGCGGACCGCGGCCACCGTGGTCGCGTTGTAGTTGCCACCGGGCGGCCGGAAGATGTACGGCGACACCCCGTACTCGGCGTGCAGTTTCTGCTGCTGGCCGGAGACCTCATCCAGTTGCTGCTGGGCCGGCAGGGCGGGCATGTCCAGCGGGTGGGTCACCGTGTGGTTCTGGATGGAGACGAAGCCGGTCTCGTACAGCTTCTCGAAGTAGGCGTAGTCGTCTTTGATTAGCACGTCGGCCAGGCTGATGGTGAGCGGGATCTGGAAGTCCTTCACCATCTGGATGAACGCAGGTTCCTTCTCGATGCCGTCATCGATCGTGACGAACACGACCTTCTCGGTCATCGGCACATCCGAGAACACGGCCGGGTTGGACGCGCTCAGCGTGACCGGCTTGACCGCGGGCGGCGCCGGCGCGGGCGTGAACGGCCGCAGGCCGTAACGCTGGGCCAGCAGCTCTTCGTCGACCCCCGCCGGGGTTGTGCCGCGGCTGGGGCCGGGGCCGGCCGCCTGGGTCCGCGTGGCCCGCTGGCCCGCCGTGGGCGTGCCCGCTGGGGGAGCGGCCGCCGGCGTCCCGGAGCCGGTGCCGCACGCGGTGGCGAACGATCCGAGTGCGGCCAGACCCGCCATCCCGCCCATGAAACGGCGCCGTGACCACCGCTGCGTGGCCGTATCTGCAACGATTTTTGGCGTTTCGATGGCCAGGAATTTACCAGATCGGCTGAGGGTCTCCCGAGCGCTGGCCCAAGAATCGATCTGCGTGTCGTATGACGCGCACCACGAGTCTCAGTCGCGTGCTCCAGCAGTCTCAGTCGTGCGCTCCCGGCACGTTCTGGTCCCAGTCGATGACCGAACCGGTGACCACGCCGCTGCGGTCGGACAGCAGGAACACCGCGAAATCGGCGATCTCGTCGACCTGCCCCAGCTTGCCCATCGGCAGTTCCTTGGCCGCGCGTTCCCGCCAGCCGTCGGTGGCGCCGTGGAACCGCCGCTGAGTCTGGTCCTCGCTGTCGGTGTCGGTCCAGCCGATGTCGATCCCGTTGATCCGGATCCGGTCGAACCGGTGGGCGTACGCCGCGTTCCGGGTCAGCCCGGCCAGGCCGGCCTTGGACGCCACGTAAGGCGCGAGGTAGGGCTGGCCGCCGTGCTCGGACATCGTGATGATGTTGACGATCGTGCCCGGGGCGCCCCGCCGGACCATGTCCTGCACCGCCGCCTGCATGAGGAAGAACGGCCCGCGCAGGTTCACCGCCACGTGCTGGTCGAACAGCTCCGGGGTCGTGTCGAGCAGCGTGCCCCGGCTGGTCAGGCCGGCCGCGCTGACCAGGCTGTCGATCCGCCCGAACCGCTCGACCGTGGCCACGACCGACGCCTGCGCGCTGGCCACGTCGGCCACGTCGGCCGCGACGAAGTGTGCCTGCGCCCCTGCGTCCCGCAGCTCGGCCACCAGCTTCTCCCCGGGCTCGGGCCGGCGGCCGGACACCACCACCGCGGCACCCTCGCGGGCCGCGGCCCGGGCGATCGCCGCGCCCAGTCCTTGCGTGCCCCCGCTGACCAGTACGACTCGTTCCGGCAACAGTCCCATGGCTTGATCATGAGCAGCCCGGCGCGCGCCGGGCAAGCAGCCCCGACCCCTCAAAAAGACTTCAGAAATCCGGGTGTATCAGACCGCCCGGTATCCCCTCCGTACCGCTGAGACCGATGACGGCCCAGCGCCATGGGAGGGAGACGCTGGGACGTCGACGCGGTGGCGGGCCTGGTTACGGGGGTGCCGGCCCGCCACCGCACCGGTCGCCGTCGTCCTGTACTTCTTGAGGGATACGCCGCGAGGACGGAGCGCCATCCCTTGAGCAAGCCCGCGACCCGAGCCGCTGAGCTGGGATAATTGCGGCGCGGCGCGGTAGATAACCGGCCATGGATCAAACTGCACCGGTGGCGGGGGAGGGGCGGTCGCGTCGGACTCCGAGCTGCGCGCCACCCGCCATCAGCACCGCCAGATCCGGCAGTCCGCCCTGAACGAGCCTTCCGGAGGAAGGATCCGAGCTTTTACGTGTGCTGCTGCTCCCGCGCGTAGGCGTCCAGCCGCTGTAGCTCGTCCTCGTAGATGGCCTTCATGGCCCGGGGCGCGAAGGTCCGCTCGAAGAAGCCGCCGACCCCGCCGGCGCCCTGCCAGGTGGTCGAGATGACGACGTGGGAGACCGCGTGCTGGTCCCCTTCCCGCGGCGTGACGGTGAACTTGGTGATCAGGCTGGAGTTGTTGTCCGACTCGCGCAGTACCCGGCCGGGCTCGGGCTCGTCCACGGTCATGCGGTACTCGCGGGTGCGCCCGCCCGCGGTGACCTTGAAGCTGGCCACGGTGCCCGGTCCGACGCCGCCGGATTCGACCTGGAAGTCGGAGAACGCGGGCGGCAGGAACTTCGGGTGCACGTTCATGTCCCTGATGTAGCCGAACACCGCGTCCGCCGGGGCGTTCACCATGCGCTCGGCGGTGACCTCGATAACTCCCATGCCCGCATGCCTATCATGTCCCGGCGTCGCTGGCCGGCGCGCGGGTCAGGAACAGCCAGGCGTTGACCACCCCGCCGCCCAGGGCCAGCAGCACCGCCGCCGCCAGCCAGTACAAGCCGTTGTCTCCGGCCAGCAGCAGGCAGCCGGCGATCGTCACGCACAGGACCGAGAACAGGTTGGGGCTGGTCACGTCGACCAGCCGGTACAGCTGGTCCTCCGCGCTCAGATCCGAGAACTTCGGCTTTTCGCCGTCGCTCGTTCTCGGCCGGCCGCGCGCCTCATCCCGGGTCCGGCCGGGCTGGTTGCGATCGAGGATGATCAGGGTCAAGCCGGCCGCCAGCGACACCGCCACCAGCACCACGCCCAGCGTCGTGGCCGACATGCCCGGGATGACCAGCAGCACGGTCAGCAGCAGCGCCAGGATGAACAGCACCAGCGTCTGCGCCGCCTCGGCCCGCAGGCCCGCGTGCCCCACGATCCGGTCCCGGTTGAGCGAC
Source organism: uncultured Actinomycetes bacterium (assembly GCA_963833835.1). Classification (GTDB taxonomy): domain Bacteria; phylum Actinomycetota; class Actinomycetes; order Streptosporangiales; family Streptosporangiaceae; genus Bog-532. The sequence continues at coordinate 272,197 of CAWHZI010000009.1, read as the reverse complement.
ACCGCGACGAACAGCAGCCCGGTCAGCGCCCCGGCCGCGCTCCCGGTGATGACCGCGAAGTTCTCCCATTCCTTCAGCAGCTCAGGCAGCATGCGGGGAGCGTAGCGCGTGACCGCCCCGCACCTGCGCTAGGCGCTCAGGACATGACCCAGCCGCCGTTGACCTCGATGGTCTGGCCGGTCACGAACGAGGAGTCCGAACCGGCCAGGAACGACACCACCGCAGCCAGTTCCTCCGGGGTGCCACGCCGCTTGAGCGCCTGGTGGCCCAGCACGAACTCCTGGTAGGCCGCCGGGTCGTCGCGGATCTCGTCGGCCGCGGTGATGAACGCGCCGGGGGAGACCGTGTTGACCCGGATGTTGTGCGGGCCCAGCTCGCGGGCCAGCGCCCGGGTCAGCGACACCGCCGCGCCCTTGGACGCCGCGTACGAGGCCAGCCCGGACCAGCCGCCGTGGGTCACGATCGAGGCGATGTTGACGATCGAGCCCCCGCCGGTCTGGATCATCTGCCGGGCCGCGGCCTGCGCGCACAGCCAGTAGCCACGCTGGTTGACCGCGTGCACGTCGTCGTACTCGGCCGGCGTGACGTCGAGGAACGGGGTGCTCGGGTAGATCGCGGCGTTGTTGACCAGGACCCCGGTGCCGCCGGACTGCAGCGCCACCATGTCGAACATCTCGGTCACCGCGTCCGCGTCGCGCAGGTCCAGGGTCCAGGACCGGACCGCGCCGCCGTGCGCCGCGACGTCCTTGCGGGTCAGCTCGACCGCGTCGGCGTCGATGTCGACCACCGCCACCGCGTGCCCGTCCACGGCCAGCCGCCGGGCGATCGCCCGCCCGAGCAGGCCGCCCGCCCCGGTCACCACCACAACGCTCACCCTGACCTCCTCGTCATGGCATCCACTGTCTTCGTTGTTCCCGCTAGCAGAACGTTAGGCTCTCCGGGAGGAGGCGCAGATGCGGCTGATCAGGTTTCGCGGTGCTAGCCAAAGCGGTGCAAGCCAGGACGGGCCACACGTTGGCGTGCTCGACGAGGACGCGGGCACGGTGACCACGCTGCCCGGCTCGCCCGCGCTGGCCGACCTGCTGGCGCTGCCGGTGAGCGAGCTGCGTCACCTGCTGGAAAGCCCCGGCACGGACCAGGTCCCGCTGGACGGCGCGGAACTGCTGGCGCCCATCGACGGCCGCACCGAGGTCTGGGCGGCCGGCGTCACCTACGAACGCTCCCGCGACGCCAGAATCATCGAGAGCGAAGAATCGGCTGACGTCTACGACCGCGTCTACACCGCCGAGCGCCCGGAGCTGTTCTTCAAGTCGGCGTCCTGGCGGGTCCGTGGCCCCGGCCGGGCCGTCTCGGTCCGGGCCGACTCCCAGATCGACGTCCCCGAACCCGAGCTGGCCGCGGTGCTCAACTACGCCGGCGAGGTGGCGGGCTACACCATCTGCAACGACCTGAGCTCCCGCAGCATCGAGGGCCAGAACCCGCTCTACCTGCCGCAGGCCAAGATCTACCTGGGCGGCTGCGCGGTCGGCCCGTGGATCCGTCCTGCCTGGGAGATCGCGGACCCCTACGACCTGGCCATGGAGCTCACCATCACCCGCGCCGGCGCCGTCGCCTGGCACGGAAAGTCGAGCACGTCCGGCTTGCGCCGCCGCATCCCCGAGCTGGCCAGCTACCTGTTCCGCGAAGACGACTTCCCGGCCGGCGTGATCTTGTCCACCGGCACCAGCCTGGTACCCGACCTCCCCTTCACCCTCCAGGCCGCCGACGAGATCACCATGGCCATCAGCGGCATCGGCGAGCTCACCAACCCCGTAGTCCGCGGCAAGTCGGCCTTGTAGGCCGCTTCCGATTCGGGGCTGGCGAGCCCGCCCGACCCCTCAGACGCTGAGGAAATCGACCAGCGTGCGGTTGAACTCTTCGGCGTGGCTGACGTTGCAGCCGTGCGGGGCACCCAGGATGACGTGCAGCTGGGACTGGACGATGGCCTCGTGGGTGCGCTTCCCCGAGCCTTCGAACGGGACGGTGCCGTCACCGTCGCCGTGCAGCACCAGGGTGGGCACGGTCACGTGGGGCAGGTCCTCGCGGAAGTCGGTCGTGCCGAACGACGCCATGCACGCCAGCGCGGCCTTCTTGTCCGCTTGCCCGGCCTGCGCCAGCGCCTCCTGCCGCTCGTCTTCGCTGACCTGGAGCTTCCCGTCGACCGAGAAGAAGCCAGTGGTGAACTGGTCGTAGAACGCGTCCTGGTCCCTGGTCAGGTCCTTGGTCATCTCGGCCGCCTGCTGCTTGGTCAGCGGGCCCTCGGGGTTGTCGGCGCCCTGCAGCATGTACGGCGTCACCGCGGCCGCGAAGACCACGCTGTGCAGCCGGTCCTGACCGTGCCGGGTGATGTAGCGGGCCACCTCACCGCCGCCCATGGAGAACCCGACCAGGGTGACGTCGTGCAGGTCGAGCTCGGTCAGCACCCCGTCCAGGTCGTCGGCCAGCGTGTCGTAGCCGTAACCGGTGAGCGGCTTGTCGCTGCGGCCGAAGCCGCGGCGGTCGTAGCGGACGACCCGGTAGCCGGCCGCCGAGAGCGCGGGCACCTGGGGCGCCCACGATTCCCCCGACAGCGGCCAGCCGTGGATGAGCACGACCGGCCGGCCGGGCCCCCCAGTGTCCTCCACGTGCACCTTGACGTTCTTCAGCAGGCCAGAATGGGCAGTGACTTCAGTCATGGTGTTCCCCTCCATGAATTTTTCGATTTAATAAGGCATCCCGTGACTCAGGGATGCAGCAGCACCTTGGTCCAGCCGTCCTCGCGGTCGTCGAAGCGCTGGTAGCCCTCGGCCGCCTGGTCCAGGCTGAGTTCCTGCGAGACGATCACGCTCGGCTGCACCTTGCCCCGGTGGATCAGGTTGCGCAGGCCGCGGTTGTACTGCTTGACGTTGGCCTGGCCGGTACCCATCGCCTGGCCCTTGAAGAAGAACGTGCCGAAGTCGAAGGCGAACTTGCCTTCCTGGGCCAGGTCGTCCTCGGCCGACGGGTCCTCGGGCACGAACACCCCGACGACGCCGATCCGGCCGGTCGGACGTACCGCCTGGATCAGGCTGTTGATGGTCAGGCCCGGGCTCTCCTGGCCGTGGTGGTCGTGGGCCTGGTAGCCGACGGCCTCGACGCCCTTGTCGGCCCCCTCGCCCCGGGTGGCGTCCAGCACCTGCTGCACGGCGTCACCGGCCGAGTCGTCGACGGGGGTGGCGCCGATCTTCTCGGCCAGCCGCAGCCGGTCTGGCTGCCGGTCGACCACCAGCACCTGGTCGGCCCCGCGCAGCTGAGCCGACAGGGCGGCCATCAGGCCGACCGGTCCCGCGCCCCAGATGACCACGGAGTCACCCGTGCCGACCTGGGCCAGCTCGGTGCCGTGGTACCCGGTGGGCAGGATGTCGGACAGCATCACGTAGTCGGCCTGCTTCTCCCGCGCGTCCTCGGGCAGCACCAGGGCGTTCCAGTCGGCCCAGGGCACCCGCAGCAACTCGGCCTGGCCGCCGCTATAGGGGCCCATGTCGGCGTAGCCGTAGGCTGCGCCCGCGTTACCCGGGTTGGCGGTCAGGCAGAAGCCGGTCAGGCCGGCCTCGCAGTTCTTGCAGAACCCGCAGCCGATATTGAACGGCAGGCACACCATGTCGCCGACTTTGACCCGGTCGACGCCGCTGCCGACCTCGATCACCTCGCCCATGTTCTCGTGGCCGAGGACCTTGCCTTCTTCCACGTCGGTGCGGCCCTCGTACATGTGCAGGTCGCTGCCGCAGATGTTGGTCGTGGTCACCCGGATCAGCGCGTCGGTCGGACGCTCGATCCTGGCGTCCGGCACCTCGTCGACGGAGACCTTCTTGGGGCCGTGGTAAACCAGCGCTCGCATGCAGTTCCTCTCCCTTGAAGTTTGTCCCCGTCCTCTGCCCCGCTGCCGGGACGATCTGCTGGCGGACCCGACACGTTTGATACCGTTTCCGCCATGCGAGTCGCGGTGCTGACGGTTAACGGGATGTTCGACTCCGGGTTGACCGTGGTCCTCGACATCCTGGCCACCGCGAACGCGCTGAGCGCCCAGGCGGGCCTGCCCGCCGCTCCGTTCGAGGTCACCGCGGTCAGCGGGGGCACCAGCATCCGCACCGCGCACGGCCTGCAGCTGGCCACCACCCCGTGGCCGCAGCTGCGCGAGGACCCGGCGCGCGTGCCCGAGCTGGCCGTGATGCCCGCCCTGGGCCTGCGGCCGCCGGCCGAGATCGTCGACTCGGTGCGCGGCCACGACTTCCTGGCCACGATCGCCACCCTGTGCGAGGCCGGCACGAGCCTGGCCGCCGCCTGCAGCGGCACGTTCTTCCTGGCCGAGGCGGGCGTCCTGGACGGGCTGACCGCGACCACCAGCTGGTGGCTGAGCCCGGCGTTCCGCGGCCGTTACCCCCGGGTCGACCTGGACGACTCCCGGGCCCTGGCCATCGCGGGCAACGTCACCACCGCGGGCGCGGCGTTCGCCCACATCGACCTGGCCCTGTCGCTGGTGCACCGGAGCAGCCCGGCGCCTGGCCGAGCTGGTGGCCCGCTATCTGGTCATCGGCGACCGGCCGTCGCAGTCCACCGCGGCCCTCCCGGCCCTGCTGGCGGCGGGCGATCCCACCATCGCCGCGTTCGAGCGCTACATCCGCGAGCACCTGGACGGCTCGATCCAGATCGACGCCGCCGCCCGCGCCATCGGCGTCAGCGAGCGCACCTTGCAGCGAGCCACCCAGTCCGCCCTCGGCATGTCACCGATCCGCTTCGTGCAGGAGGCCCGCCTGGAGCAGGCCACCTTCCTGCTCCGCACCACGAATCAGACACCCGCGGCCATCGCCTTGGCCGTCGGCTACCAGGACGCCAGCACGCTGCGCACCCTGATCCGGCGCCGGCGTCACACCACCCTGACCGCCCTGCGCCGGATCTAGCCGCGCGGCAGCCTGGCCAGCTGGCACTGGCGACGGGACAGCACCGCGATCCGGCTCTGGCCTTGCACCGAGGATGACCGGCAGAACTGCTTGGCCTTGGTCCCGCAGAAGTGCTGAGTCACGCCACCCGTGGTGCCGGGGAGGTTCACGTTGACGCAGCCGTTGCCGGACTGGCTGTAGGAGTCGGGCGCGACCGCGCCCCAGATACCCAGGCCGAGGAGCACGAGCAGCACGGTGCTGCCCGCGATCGCCATCACGAGCTTCTGCCGGCGGGTCAGCCGCCGGTCCAGGGGATTAGTTCGGCCAAACATGGTCGCACCAGTGTAGAGGTAACCCGGGTGCCCAGATTGTCCGCCGCGTCCACCGGCCCCGGGCCGGCATGAAACCATGTCGATCATGACTGTACTGCCGCTGACTCCTGACGAACTGCTGACCACGACCCGCTCCGTCCGCAAGCGCCTCGACCTGAACCGCCCGGTCCCGCTCGAGCTGATCAGGGAATGCCTGGACCTCGCGCTCCAGGCGCCGAGCGGGAGCAACTCCCAGGGCTGGCACTGGCTGGTCATCACCGATCCGGAGACCAAGAGCGCCATCGGTGACCTGTACCGCCGGTCGACCGAGAAGTACCTGGAGATCCGCAGCCAGCAGATGGAGGCGCCCGGCGCGCCGGCCGCCGATTCCGCCGCCGGGAAGGCCATCCGCCGCATCCGCGACAGTTCGGCCTACCTGGGCCAGCACATGGGCGATGTCCCGGTCCAGGTCATCGCCTGCATCGAGGTCGCCGGCGAGTGGAAGGCCGGCGCCAGCCAGACCGGCCTGTGGGGTTCGCTGCTCCCCGCGGCCTGGAGTTACATGCTGGCCGCGCGGTCACGGGAGCTGGGTACGGCCTGGACCACCCTGCACCTGGCCTACGAGAAGGAAGCCGCCGAGATCCTCGGCCTGCCCAGCAACGTCCGGCAGGGCGTCCTCATCCCCACCGCCTACTACACCGGTGAGACGTTCCGCCCCGCCCCCCGCCGTCCCCTGGACGACGTGCTGCACCTCAACCACTGGTGAGCCTCAGCCACTGCTGAGGCCGGCCGCCCGGTCGCGCACCTGCATGGCCCGCAGCACCATCTCCATCGCGAACCGGGTGTCCGGGTCCCCGAACCGGTCGCCCAGCGTGCGCTCCAGCTGGCGGATGCGGTAGCGGACCGTCTGCGGGTGTATCTGGAGACGGTCGGCGATCTCGGACGCCGTGCCCCGGGTCTCCAGCCAGGCGCCGAACGTCTCGGTCAGCCGCTCCCGCTGGCGGGAGGTCAGCGCGTCCAGCGCGCCGAGCTGACGCCGGCTGATCTGCTCGGCCAGCGCGCTGTCGGACATCAGCCACAGCGTGACCAGATGGTCCTCGCTGTGCACGATCTGGCCCGCGTCGATGGCTCCGGTCTCGGCCAGGGCCAGCGCCTGCCGGGCCCACCGCAGCGAGTCGGCGGCGTCGGCCAGCGGCACGGTCAGCCCGATCGCCGCCCGCCGCGAGCCCAGCCGGGCCGCCAATGCAGCCTCCCGGCCTACCCCCGCCTCGCCCGGGATCAGCATGTGCGGCTGTCCGTCGTCCAGGCTGGCCAGCACGTCAGTCTCGGCCGTCAGCGGCACCGGCCCGCCCGTACCCGCCGGGCCTCCAGGACCGGACGGAGCCGCCGGCTCGTCGCTATCGGCTGGCGTCCCCGCCGCCGCGGCCTGCACCGCGACCGCGGTGACCTGGTCCGGCAGCGGCCAGTTGGCCTCTTCGGAGATGTCGACCAGCGCCCGGTGCGGGATCGGCTGGTCGCGGTCGAGGATGCGCTGGAGCAACCGCCGCCGGACCACCTGCTGCTCCTCCGCGGTCGCGGCCCGCGCCTCGCGATAACCCTGGGAGGACAGCTCGGCCAGCTCGTTCATGTAGCCCAGAAGCGCGTCCGCCAGCTGGGACATGACCGCAGAGGAAAGATCGCCCGCCCGGCCGACCTCCATGACCCGGTGCCAGCCGATCTGCGCCCCGACCCGGTAGGCGGCCTGCAGCGAGTCCAGGCTGCGGCCCTCCTCGGCCTCGTGCCGCCCCAGCATCCGCGCCACCTCGTCGCGGTGGGCCAGCGAGGTGGCCGGGTTGGCCACGAAGTCCACGAACGAGGTCAGGGTCTGTTCCACGCCCGTGCGCATGATCTCGCCGTACGGGCCGTCCATCGGCTTGGCGTACTCGGGGATCTTTTCCCGGAGGGCCAGGATGATCTCCTGGGCCAGGCTGGGCAGCTCGGGCCGCAGGACCTTGTCCGCCAGTCCCGGGGGAATCTCGTCCGGCTGGCCGTGGTCCTCGCTGGGCTTGGTGGTCCGCGTCGTCATTGAGGCTCCGTCCCCGCCGGCGTACCGCCCGGCTGACCTGGCACACGTCAGACGTTAGACCCGGCAGACGGGCCGCGTAGGGCTGACACGGTACTTTCTGGCTACAGGGTGACCATAACTCCGTTACTGACCGTAAGAGATAGCCTGACCCGATCTGGTTTGACCTGCGCCGTCGCTACGACTCACTCGGTGACAAAAACATCAGCCCTAGTGTGCCGGTCGTGCTAAGAAAATCGGGCCGGAAATCGCCCTCGTAAAATTCGCGTTGATCAGGTTGCAGTCGTAGTTACGCAGGAGTAGCGTACCGACTCATCACGCGAATGTGGTTAAATAAATAGAGCGCATGCAAAGCATTGCAGCCCGCAGTGTGGCTTCAAGAACACAGTGGGGCTTCGAGAACGGCGCATGCCACGGACTTACCCGGCGTCAGCCGGTTTCCGCAACGCAGCCAGGTCACGCCCGGCTGCGGACCGTCTGGCTTCCCCCCCCAGCCGGACGGTCCGCAGCCCGTCGTGCCCGACCTACGGCTGTGACGGTCGAAGTCTCCGATGCCCGCCGGGCCTGCACCAGCCGGCGGGCATCAGCCGTTTTCTGGCTCTGCACCGTTCCTGGCCACCGCGAATGTCCAGGTCAGCCGCAAATGTGCGAAGCTGCGCCGCGCGATGGTCAGCTGGACTAAATGGGTCTCTAAGCGGCCATAAGCCAATTAATCGATCTGGGTTTCAGCTTTCCCGGTCACCTCGTAACCCGGCCACGGCTTAATCCGCCCCCCATCCCATCTCGTCGGAGGCCGGGCCTCGCGCCGATCGAAGGGGCCGGTCCGGTGCCCGGCTGGCCCGTTCGCCGGCGTCGGCCTGAGCGGCCGGACCATGCCCGGCCCGGGACGTTGACCAACACCGCGGCCCGCCAGTCACCGAGGCGGCAGCTTGACCGGCCGTGGCCAGAGCTGGCCCGGCGGGGGCTGGCCAGTGCGGCCCAGTACCACGACGGAGCCGTTCCGCAGGCAACCCGTCCGGCAGGCTCCGCTGGCAACTGCGCAGCGAGGCTCGGCAGGCACGCCCCGCCGCCAGGCCACCCCGATGAAACGCAGTTACCGCAGGTAGATGCCCTGCTGGCCGCGCGATCGATGGCACCCAGGCGGGTCCAGCGAACCGCCTTCGTGGCCAGGCGCGCTGCCGCACGCGCCCGGGAGAGCCTCCGCCTGCCGTGAGTACTCCCCCCCCTCAGGGCTCCCACACCCCGTGAGCCTCCCCGCCTCGTCAGGCCACCTCCGACCCCGCGAGGACTCCCCACCTCATGAGGCCCTTGACTCTGCCGAGGCCGCCCGCCTCACAAGGAACACGCCCTTCGCGAGTTCTCCGCACCCTGAGGCCACCGCGCCTCACCAGAGACTCCGCGCCCGCGAGGACTCCACCCCGCGAGAAATCCGCCCCTCGTAACGACCCCCCGCACCACGATGACTCCCGCAACGACGAGCCCACGCACCCGCAACCCCAACCCCCACACCCCAACCCCCACACCCCACGCTCCCACGCACTCCCAACCCCACGCACCCCATGCACCCCTTTCGTCACACTGGCACCAACGGAGCAGCTGACCCAGGCGGCCGGCCGGGACCGCGGGCCGCTGATGGCCACCCCGGCACCCCTAGCCCGGCAACGCCGAGACGTCCGCGCCGGACCCCGCGGCGGGCCGGGGAGCGCCAGCACCCGGGCCAGCTTCCCGGCCTGTCCTGGCGCATTGACAACGGCGGACAACGTGGCGTGGTTGGCCATTCCCGGGTCGGCAGTGCAATCCCATAGCAGGCCCAGCAGGGAAAACGTTTCTTGTGAATCGCGAAAACTGATTTCTATTTAAGTTAGCTAATGGCCAATACGAGGCGGCAGTGGTGCGCGGCCAGTGGCCGCGATGATTTGACTCGGGTAAAGGCACTTCCTGCCGATAAGGCATAGTGCGGGGCCGGCCGGTGTCCGGAGGGCCGGGGCGGTACGGGTCCGCGCCGCGGGCGTGGTCTGATGGAACGAAGCGGCGGAGGAGGGTGGCATGACCCACGATCCGGTGACCGAAAAGAGCCCGGCGCACGCTCGGCGGCCGCGGTCGCTGCCGACGCGTTCGGCCTCGACCTGTACCGGCGGCTGGCGGTGGACGGCCAGGACCTGGTGTTCTCTCCGGCCAGCATCGCGGCCGCCCTGCAACTGGCGCTGCTCGGGGCCCGGGGCAGCACAGCCGAGCAGCTCGCGGCCGCACTGCACCTCGACCAGACCGACCCGGCCGGAGGTGCGGAAACCGGCCTGCGGCTGCTGTCCGAAGTGATCCAGAAGGCTGGCGCGAACGCCGGCCCCATGCTCCGGGCTCCCAATACGTTGTGGGTCCAGGCCGGACTGCCGCTGGAGCCCAGCTACACCCGTCAGGTGCAGGACGTGGCGGCGGCCGCCGTCGAGGAAGCCGACTTCAGCGGCGCCCCGCAGCAGGCCCGGGCCGCGATCAACGAACTGATCGCCGGGCAGACGGCGGGCAAGATCACCAACCTGCTGGGCCGGGACGCGGTCACCGCCGCCACCCGCCTGGTCCTGGCCAACGCGGTCTACCTCAAGGCGCGCTGGGCGTTCCCGTTCACCGCGACGGCGACCCGGGACGCCCCGTTCCACCCGGGCGGCGGGGCCGAGCCGACCACTGTCGCGATGATGCACCGCACCGCCAGCCTGCCCTACGTCCGTGGCGACGGCTACCAGGCGGTGCTGCTGCCGTATGAGGACCTGCCGCTGGCCATGGCGATCGTGCTGCCCGACGGGCCGCTGGCCGGGCTGGCCAGCCAGCTCGGCGACGACCGGGCTGGTCTGGGGCCGCTGCTGGCCGGTGCGGACCGGCAGAGCGTGGCCGTGGCCCTGCCGAAGTTCCGCCAGCGGACCAGCACCCAGCTGATCCCGGTGCTGCGCCAGCTGGGCGTCCAGGACGCCTTCACCGGCGCGGCCGACTTCACCGGCATCACCACTGCCGAACGGCTGCTCATCGGCGCGGTCGTGCACCAGGCCTACATCGACGTGGACGAACAGGGCACCGAGGCCGCCGCCGCGACCGCGATCGGGATGCGGGCCATGGCACTGCGCCGTGAACCCGAGCCGATCCCATTCACCGTCGACCGGCCGTTCCTGTTCGCGATCACCGACACCGCCACCGGCCTGCCGCTGTTCCTGGGTCAGGTCACCCGCCCCGCCACCGCCGAGCGGCCGGAAAGCACGTGACGGCGGGCCGGAAAAGCAGGTGACGATGGCCCGGGCGAACCATGGGCGAGCTGGCCCACCACCACCGACGCCGGGGAGTTCCTGGCCGAGACGGGCCTCTACCTGGAGGGCGACCCGGTCGAGAACACCCTCCTGCTGACCATCGCCCACCGTCTCCGGGCTCCTCGGCCGCACGCACCCGGCCGCACCGGGGCCGACCGGACCCCTGTTCGGCTGGTGAACCCCGGCACCGGCGCCGGCGCCTTCGTTCACACCCCCGGCATGCCGATCGTCCTCGGCCCCATGACCGAACGGCGGCCAGCTGCCCCGCCCTGGCCGCCACCCTCCACCGCCAGGGCAGGCTCCTGGCCGGCGTGAACGGCGTCCCGCGGCCGCCGAAGCCTTCGCCACCGAGTGGTGCCGCACCGCGGGCCCGGCGGGCCTGACATCGCCCGTGTGTTCCAGCGTCAGCGTCTGTTCCGGCTGGCCGAGCCGACCGCCCGCTCCGCCGCCGCGGGGCCGGGCCCGGGTGGCCACGGCCGGGGACCGTGAGCTGCTGACCCGGTGGACCGAGCGCCTTTCAGCACGAGGCCAACGGCGGCCCCCGCCCGCTCCCGGCCAGCCCGGCCGTGGTCGACAGCCGCCTGGCCTACGGTGGCCTGCTGGTGTGGGAGACCGACGGCGAGCTAATGTCCATGGCCGCCCGGACCCCGGTGGTCGGCGGCATGTCCCGGGTCGCCCCGGTCTACACCCCGCCTGCCCAGCGCGGGAAAGGCTACGGCGGCGCGATCACCGTCGCGACCAGCCAGGCCGCGCGCGCGGCGGGCGCGCGTGAGGTGGTGCTGTTCACTGACCTGGCCAACCCGACCAGCAACGCGCTGTATCAGCGGCTCGGCTTCCGGCCGGTCTCCGACCGCCTGGTGCTCTCCTTCACGGCCTGAATTCCGGCTGGACCCATTCTCCCGCGCTCATCCCGCCTGCACAGAAGTGACGGCTGTTACGTTCATGGCGCTTCTTGGTGGGAATGAGGGGTTAGCCATCGTGACTGAGAGCAAGGGAGCCTTGGTATGGCACAGCCCACCAGATCAGCCGGGAACAGCGTGCTCACCGCGCTGGACGGCCAGAAATCCACCGCCTTCCTGTTCCGGCTGACGCTGCTGGCCACGCTGGGCGGGTTCCTGTTCGGCTACGACACCTCCAACATCGGGTCGGCCCTGAACTTCGTGCCCTACAACCTGAAGGGGCTGGCCGAGGGCTACCTGGTGTCGGGCGCCTCGCTCGGTGCGGCGGCCGGCGCGATCCTGGCCGGACCCATAGCCGACCGCTTCGGCCGGAAGGGCCTGCTCATCGCCGACGCCGGCATCTACGCGGTGGGCTCGATCCTGTCCGCGGTGACGCCCGACGCCGCCGTGCTGCTGATCGCGCGCACGCTGATCGGCATCGCCATCGGGGCCGACTCGGCCATCGCCACCGCCTACATCGCCGAGTACGCCCCCAAGGACCGGCGTGGCGGGCTGTCGATGCTGCAGCAGTGGATGATCACGATTGGCATCCTGGTCGCCTACCTCGTCGCCCTCCTCATCTTCGGGGTCTGGCCCAATTCGGCCGCCTCGGTCGGCTGGCGGCTGGTCCTCGGCCTCGGCGCGGTGCCCGCCCTGCTCGGCCTGGCCCTGCGCACCACGATGCCGGAGTCGCCGCGCTGGCTGTTGCGGCACGGCAAGTACGATCAGCTCCGCTCCGCCCTGAGCATCCTCGGGGTCAAGGACGTCAGCGACGAGGACATCCAGGCCGCCGCCCAGACCGTCGAGCGCGTCGAGGGCGGAAGCAAGGAGCAGCGCCGCAAGAACTGGACCCCGGGCGTGCGGCGGGCCCTGGTCGTGGTCTGCGTGTTCTTCATCTTCCAGCAGATCACCGGCATCAACGTGCCGCTCTACTACGGGCCGCACCTACTCGGGCCGATCTTCGCCGGCGCGCACGCCTCGCTGGTGAAGACCACCGTGGCCGGCGTGGAGGTGACCGCGATCATGACCGCGGTCAACGTGGCCTCGACCTACCTCGGCTTCCGCTGGATCGACAAGTTCGGCCGGCGCAAGCTGTCCATGGGCGGCTACACCGGCATGATCGTGTTCGCGCTGATCGCTGCGGCGGGCCTGGCCTTCACGTCCGGTACGTTCCGGCTCGTCGTCATCATGATCGGCCTGGACGGCTTCATCGCCTCGTTCGCCGTCGGCGTCGGCGGCACCGGCTGGACCCTGCAGGGCGAGGTGTTCCCCACCGCGGTCCGCGGCCAGGCGGCCGCCTTCGCCGCGATGATCGACTGGCTGGCCAACTTCCTGGTCATTGAGCTCTTCCCGGTCAGCCAGAACGCGATCAGCCTCGGCGGCGTGCTGGTGGTCTTCGCCGGGCTGTGTGCGCTGGCCATCGTGTTCATCTGGAAGTTCCTGCCCGAGACCAAGGGGCTGCCGGTCGAGGACATCATCCAGCTCTTCGACGAGCAGGCGAAGCAAGGCCCGCTGGGCGGGGCCGGCCCGGCTCCCAACCCGGTCGCCAGCCACTAACGCAGCGCAGCACCCGAGGGGCGCCCGTCAGGCTGACGGGCGCCCCTCGCCGTGCGATGGATCAGCCGCCGACGGTGACGGTCAGCCCGGCCTCGCGGGTGTCCGACCCGCCCAGCTCAGCGGTGGCGTGCACCACCTGGTCGCTGCTGGGCGCGTACGACGGCGGCGTCACCGTGAACGTGGCCGATGGGGCCTGCCCCGGCCGCGACCACGCCGAACACCGCCGAGCCCGACGACGGCCGGGCGGTCCAGCCCTGCGGCAGCTGCAGCGAGATCCGCACGCCGCGCAGCGTCTGGTCCCCGGCCGCGGTCAGCGTCGCCTTGACCGTGAACGGCTTCCCGGCCGTCACCGTGGCCGGCGCGCTGACCGACACCTGCCGGGCGCCCGGCGTGGAGGTGACCACGAACCCGCCGTGCAGCGGCAGGTTGGCCAGCGCGGCCGAGTCGCCCACGTACACCTGGTAGGCGCCCGCAGACTGGCTCCAGCCGCCACCGGTGGCGCTGGCCCCCGGCGCCGAGGTGTCGAACCAGGACAGGTCGGCCGGGGTCAGCGTGAACCGCACCCGCTCGGACTGCCCGGGCCGGAGGCTGACCCGCTGGAAGCCCTTCAGCTGCCGGGGCGGCTCACCGGCCGAGGCCGGAAGGGTCACGTACAGCTGGGCCACGTCCGCGCCGGACCGGTGCCCGGTGTTGGTCACGGTCGCGCTGACCTGGACGTCCTGCGTCCCCGGGCCGCCCGCGTGACCTGCAGCCCGCGGTACCTGAACGAGGTGTAGGACAGGCCGTAGCCGAACGGGAACAGCGGCTGGATGTCCTTTGTGTTGTACCACCGGTAACCGACATCGAGGCCCTCGGAGTACTGGACCGTGGTCCCGTCCCCCGGGGAACTGGGCCGTGGTCGAGGCCGGGACCTGGGCCAGGCTGGCCGGGAACGTCACCGGCAGGTGCCCGCTCGGGTCGGTCTGGCCGAACAGCACGCTGGCCAGCGCGGTGCCGCTGGACTGGCCCGGGTACCAGGCGTCGACCACCCCCGCGACCTGGTTCAGCCACGGCATGGCCACCGGGGCGCCCGCGTTGATCACCACGACCGTGTGCGGGTTGGCCGCCGCCACCGCCGCGATCAGCTCGTCCTGCGCCGACGGCAGGTTGAGGCTGAGCCGGTCGGTGGCCTCGGACTCGGTGTCGTCCGAGACCACCACCACGGCGGTCTTGGCCGACTTGGCCGCGGCCGCCGCCGCGGTCAGCCCGGGCGCCAGCGCCGACGGCGTGCCCCAGGTCAGCGCGGACGACGCCCCGGAGATCCCGAGCCGTGTAGGTCTGGCCCGCGGTGAGGTTCACCGCCACCGAGTAGGTGTGCACCGGGGGAGTGCTCGGGTCGTCGATGATCTGCTTGCCATCCAGGGTCAGGTAGGTGGGCGTGTAGCAGCCACAGTCGTTGGTGATGGCCAGCACGTAGGTGCCGGTCTCGGGCGCGGTCAGCGTCCCGGTGTAAGCTGCCGCCGAACGGGGTCGCCGCATACGCGGGGGACAGGTTGGCCGCGCGGGATGGCCGGTATCGAGGTGTCGGTCGGCAGCCCCTGGGTGTAGCTGACCGGGGTGCCCGACCCGGCCGCGGCCTGCAGGCCCTGCAGCGGGCTGACCGTGGCCGACGGGAGCACGGCCGCACTGCCGCCGCCACCGTAGGTCACCGCGGCCGACGCGGCCGGACCGATCACGGCCACGTCCAGAACCGCCACTGGCCAGCGGCAGCACCGAGCCTGAGTTCTTCAGCAGCGTGGTGCCGGTCTCGGCCACGTCCGTGCCGACCGCCTGATGGGCGGGGGTGGTCACGGGGGTCGAGGTCGTGCCGGTCAGCGGCTTGGCGATCAGGTTGAAACGGAACATCTCGGTCAGGATCCGCTGCACCATCGTGTTCAGCGTGGACCGCGGGATCGTGCCGTTCTCAACGTCGGCCTGCAGGGTGGGGCCGAAGAAGTCGCTGAACGGCTGCTCCTGGTCGGTGCCGTCGGTGGCGCCGTCGACATTGTGCAGTGCGCCGTAGTCCGAGGTCACGAAGCCCGGGAAGTTCCAGGCGTCGCGGAGCATGGTGGTCTCGGTGAACTTGTCGTTGCAGGCGAAGTCGCCGTTGATCACCGCGTACGAGCACATCACCGAGGCCGCCCCGGCGTCCTGCACCGCGGCCTGGAAGGCCGGCAGGTAGATCTCCTGCAGAGTGCGGTTGCTGACGATCACGTCGTCCTGGGCCGTGTTCCGGTAGGTCTCCTGGTTGTAGGCGGCGTAATGCTTGACCTGATCCAGCTCACCGGTGCGCTGCACCCCGTCGATCTCGCTGACCGCGAGCGAGGCGTTCAGGTACGGGTCCTCGGTGTAGGTCTCGAACGAGCGGCCCCAGCGCGGGTCCCGGTCGATGTTGATCGTCGGGCCCAGGTTGACCGCGGCCCCCTTGCCGACCTCCTCGCTCCCCACGACCTGGCCGTACTGGCTGGCCAGCGACGGGTCGAAGGTCGCGGCCAGCGCGACTCCGGCCGGCAGCTGGGTCACCCCGGTCAAGCCGTCGGCCACACCGTTCGGGCCGTCCTCCTCGCCCATGCTGGGGATGCACAGGCTCGGGATCCCGGCCATGTAGAACACGTAGGGGTTGGTCGTGCCCTGGCCTTCGACCATGGTGATCTCGTTGGGGATGGTCATCTGGGCCATGACCTGGGCCACCCGCTGCGAGATCGGTGCGGAGGAACTGACCCACGGGCAGGACGCGGCCGCCGCCGTCCGGCTGGCCTGGGCCGGGCGCGCCGTGAGGGCCCCGGCGGGCACGGCGACGAGCGCCGCCGCGCCGGTGGCGGCCAGCACGGCCACGACCCGGCCGATGCGAGAGGTGGCACGGTGCCGCGCCAGGAAGGGACGATGAATTAATGAAGGGGACATACCGCTGCCTCCGACACGTTCCGTCGTTGGACCGATGGGCTATTTGGGCGGGTATGAGAAGATCAACAATTTAACACTTAATTAATCAGAAAAGAAGACGCCGAGCTGACGGGGCCGCGCGGTGCCCGCCGGTCAATTAGGCTCCTGACCCGCGCCCGTCCACCCGTCAGCCAGAAAGCGGAGCCACGTGACCACACCGCCCACCGCCACGGTTTCCCAGCCCGCACCGGTCAGCCGGCGGATCGCCGAGGAGCTCGGCGTCCGGACCGAGCAGGTGACCGCGGCGGTGGGCCTGCTCGACGGCGGCGCCACGGTCCCGTTCATCGCCCGCTACCGCAAGGAAGTGACCGGCACCCTCGACGACGCGCAGCTGCGGACGCTGGAGGAGCGGCTGCGTTACTTGCGTGAGCTGGACGAACGCCGGGCCGCGATCCTGGAGTCGATCAGCGCGCAGGGGAAGCTGGACGCGGAGCTGGAGGGGCGGATCATGGCCGCCGACTCCAAGGCCCGGCTGGAAGACATCTACCTGCCGTACAAGCCCAAGCGGCGGACCAAGGCGCAGATCGCCCGGGAGGCCGGCCTGGGGCCGCTGGCCACCCTGCTGCTGGCCGAGCCGGACCGGGACCCGCAGCAGGCCGCGGCGGACTACGTGGACGCCGAGCGCGGGGTGGCCGACGCCGCGGCCGCGCTGGAGGGTGCCCGCGCCATCCTGGTCGAGCGGTTCGCCGAGGACGCCGACCTCATCGGCGAACTGCGGGAGCGGATGTGGTCCGCGGGCCAGCTGGTGGCCCGGGTCCGCGAGGGCAAAGAGGAGGCCGGGGCCAAGTTCGCCGACTACTTCGAGTTCGCCGAGGCGTTCACCCGGCTCCCGTCGCACCGCATCCTGGCCGCCTTCCGGGGTGAGAAGGAAGAGATCCTCGACCTGACCATGGACTCCGGCGCGGAAGCGGTCGCGGCCGAGGGCCCTTCGCTGTATGAGGAGGCCATCGCCCGCCGGTTCGGGGTCGCGCAGTGCTTGCTAGACAGGGACCGCCCGGCCGATCGCTGGCTGGCCGATAGCGTGCGCTGGGCCTGGCGCACCCGGATCCTGGTGCACCTCGGCGTCGACCTGCGGATGCGGCTGTGGCAGCGCGCCGAGGACGAGGCGGTCCGGGTGTTCGCCGCCAACCTGCGCGACCTGCTGCTGGCCGCTCCGGCCGGGGCCCGCCCGACCATGGGCCTGGACCCGGGCTTCCGCACCGGCGTCAAGGTGGCCGTGATCGACGGCACCGGTAAGTCGGTCGCGACCGAGACGATCTACCCGCATGAGCCGCGCCGGCGCTGGGATGAGTCCGTCGCCATCTTGGCCCGGCTGGCCGCGGCCCACGGCGTGCAGCTGATCGCGATCGGCAACGGCACCGCTTCCCGGGAGACCGACCGGCTGGCCGCGGACCTGATCAAGACCCACCCTGAGCTGAACCTGACCAAGGTGGTGGTGTCCGAGGCCGGCGCGTCGGTCTACTCCGCGTCCGCCTTCGCCTCCCGCGAGCTGCCCGGCATGGACGTGTCGCTGCGCGGCGCGGTCTCGATCGCGCGGCGGCTGCAGGACCCGCTGGCCGAGTTGGTCAAGATCGACCCCAAGTCGATCGGGGTCGGGCAGTACCAGCACGACATCTCCGAGGGCAAGCTGTCCCGCTCCCTGGACGCGGTGGTCGAAGACTGCGTGAACGCGGTCGGGGTGGACGTCAACACCGCCTCCGCGCCCCTGCTGGCCCGGGTGTCCGGGATCAGCGCCGGGCTGGCCGACGGGATCGTGGCCCACCGCGACAGCACCGGGGCGTTCCGTAGCCGCCAGGCGCTGACCACCGTGCCGCGGCTCGGTCCCAAGGCATTCGAGCAGTCCGCCGGGTTCCTGCGCATCACCAGCGGCGACGACCCGCTGGACGCCTCCAGCGTCCACCCCGAGTCCTACCCGGTGGTGCGTCGCATCCTGACCGCGGCCGGCACACCGCTGCCCGGCCTGATCGGCAACACCAAGCTGCTGCGCACGCTGGCGCCGCAGACCTTCGCCGACGACCGGTTCGGCGTGCCGACCGTCACCGACATCCTGCGCGAGCTGGAAAAGCCCGGCCGCGACCCGCGCCCCGCCTTCCGCACCGCGACCTTCGCCGACGGCGTGGAGACCCTGGCCGACCTGACCCCGGGCCTGGTCCTGGAGGGCACGGTCACCAACGTGGCCGCGTTCGGGGCCTTCGTCGACATCGGCGTGCACCAGGACGGGCTGGTGCACGTGTCCGCGATGTCGCGGAACTTTGTCTCGGACCCGCGCGAGGTGGCCAAGCCCGGGGACGTGGTCCGGGTCAAGGTGCTCGGCGTGGACATCCCGCGCCAGCGGATCTCCCTCACCCTGCGGCTCGACGACGAGGAGACCCCGGCCCGGCGGACGGCCACCGGGCCCCGCAAGGAGCAGCCCCGTAAAGACCAGCCTCGCCGGGATCAGCCCCGGGGCAGCCAGCCACGCCAGGACCAGCCGCGCAAGAGCCAGCCGCGCAAGGAGCGAGCCGCGCAAGAGCGAGCCGCGCAAGAGCGAGCCGCGCAAGAGCGAGCCGCGCAAGAGCGAGCCGCGCGGTGGGCAGCCGGCCGCCAGCACCCCGCCGGCCAGCGGCGCGATGGCCGACGCCCTGCGCCGGGCCGGCCTGACCGACGGCACCACCGGCCGCCCGGACCGGGAGAACCGCCGCCGCCCGAAATAACCGGTAGTTCCATGTCAATTACTGATCGCTATGCGCCCTTGAGCGTTCCAGAAGCTATGGTGTCTGCAATGAGCGATGTGGGACCCGGGGACAAGACGATCGGGGTCTTCCTGCTGGACGACCACGAGATCGTCCGGCTCGGCGTGCGTGAGCTGCTGGAGGCCCAGCCAGACATCCACGTGATCGGGGAGGCGGGCACCGCGGCGTCCGCGCTGGCCCGGATCCCGGCGCTGCAGCCGGACGTGGCCATCCTCGACGTGCGCCTGCCTGACGGGGACGGGGTCACCGTCTGCCGGGAGATCAGGTCGCGGCTGCCCCAGGTGGCCTGCCTCATGCTGACCTCCTTCGGCGACGATGAGGCACTGTTCAACGCGGTCATGGCCGGGGCGTCGGGCTATGTGCTCAAGCAGATCCGCGGCACCGACCTGGTCGGCGCGGTCCGGACGGTGGCCTCGGGCCAGTCGATGCTGGACGCCGGCGCGGCCAGCCAGCTGATGGCCCGGCTGCGGGACAGCTCCCGCAAGAAGGACCCGCTGGAGGGTCTGACCGGGCAGGAGCGCCGCATCCTGGAGCTGATCGGCAACGGCCTGACCAACCGGCAGATCGGCGAGCAGCTGTTCCTGGCCGAGAAGACGGTCAAGAACTACGTGTCCGCGCTGTTCGCCAAGCTCGGCATGGAGCGCCGCACCCAGGCCGCCGCGTACGCTGCCCGCGTCTTCAGCGACCGCGACCGCCCCCGCGAGTAGCGCGCGCGGCACAGACCGCCGCAGCTTCAACGACGCCGCGCACCTTCCGCCCAGACTCCGCTGGACCGGGTTTGCGCCCGCGACCACGCCACCGTCGGGCTGAGCTGTCCTCAGGCGGTCATCCGCGGGACCCGCCACACCAGCGCGGTGCCGCCGCCCGGTTGGGCGGCCGGGCCCAGCTCCAGCACGCCGCCCAGGATGCCCGCTCGCTGGGCCAGATTGCGCAGCCCGCTGCGGTGCACGCCAGCCGGGATCCCGGTCCCGTTGTCGGTGACCCGCAGCACGAGCTGATCCGACTGGTCCACCTCCACGCTGACCTCGACCTTGGTCGCCTTCGCGTGGCGCGCGGTGTTCGACAATGCCTCCCGCAGCGCGGTCAGCAGGTACTCGGACGTCTCCGGCCCGACCGCGTGGTCCAGCCCGTGACCGAGCCGCAGCGACGGCGCGAACCCGAGCATCGCCGCCATCTCGTCCACGATGCCCACGATGTCCGGCCGCAGCCTGGCCGCCGGGCTATCGGCCCGGGCCTGCAGCGCGAAGATCGTCGCCCGGATGTCCTTGATGGTCTCGTCCATGGCGTCGACGGCGTTGCGGACCCGGTCCGCCACCTCCGGCACGACGATCATCGAGACCGTACCCTCCAGCGCCATGCCGGTGGCGTACAGCCGCTGGATGACCAGGTCGTGCAAGTCGCGGGCGATCCGGTCCCGGTCCTCGTACAGCGACAGCCGCTCCGCGTCCGAGCGGCGCGCGGCCAGCTCGAGCGCGACCCCGGCCTGGGCCGCGAACGAGGCAATGACGTCGGCGGTGGCCGGCGTGAACGGCGGCCCGCCCCGGCGGCGGCCGACGCTCAGCGCGCCGAGGACGTTGCCCGGCGCGCCCAGCGGGAAGATCATCTTCGGGCCTATGTGACCCATCAGGTCCCGGGCCGCCTCGGCCCCCCGCGGGTCGGCCAGGTAATCCGATACCGTCACCGGCGTCCCAGTGGCCAGGACCTGGCCGGCCAGGGAGCGGTCGGCGGGCAGCACCAGCCCGACGACGCTGTCGGCGCCGTCGCCCACGGCCGAGGCGATCGCGATGCGGCGCCCGCCGTCCTCGGGGAGGGCCACCACCACGAGGTCGGCGCCGGACAGCTCGTGCACCTGGGCCGTGATCGCGGCCAGCACCTGCCGCGGGTCGGTGCCGGACAGCAGGCTGGTGGCGACCTCGCCGCTGGCCTGCAGCCAGCGGTGCTGGCGCTGTGCCTCTTCGTACAGCCGGGCGTTCTCGTCGGCCAGCGATCCGCCGGTGGCCAGCGACACCCCGGCGGCCTGCGGTCCCCTGTCCACCGGCAAACGGTAACCCTCCTCGTGTCGGTTCGGCCAGTTATCTTCCGCAACTGCGGGTAAGGAAAGAAGCGAAAGTTCCCGACGGCGGAGGCTGGGCAGCGATGCGCAGGTGGCGAAGGATGACGGCGCTGGGAGGCGGCCGGGCACCACACGTCCGATGGTGGGCCCGGACGGTCAACGGGCTGCGGCCCGACCACAACCCGCTCCGCCGCCCGGTGGACCGGCTCGAGGGCATGGCCGCGCTCTCGCTGCTGGCCGTGTTCCTGATCGCCACACCGCTGCTCGCGCTCGGGGTCGGGCGGTGGTCGTGGGACGGGGGCGTGGCCACGGCGCGCGCGGAGCAGGCTGCCTGGCACCAGGTCAGCGCCGTGGTGCTGAAGGGCGTGCCGCGGCCCCAGGAAAACCCCTACGGTGCGGTCTACCTGGCCCAGGTCCCGGTCCGCTGGAGCGAGGCCGGGACGTCGCACACGGGCCAGGTCACCACCCCGGCCGGGGTCCGTACCGGGGCCACCGTCAGCGTCTGGACCGGCCCGTCGGGCCAGCTGACCGATCCGCCGCTGGCCCGGCCGCAGATCGCGCACCAGGCCTTCTTCGCCGGCCTGCTGGCCGTGCTCGGCTTCTCCTTGTTGCTCGGCGTTTCGGCGTTGGTCATCTGGCGGATACTGCAGCGGCGGAGGATGGCCGCCTGGGACGCCGAATGGCGTGCCACCGGCCCGCTGTGGAGCAACTACCGGTAATAGGCTCGCCGGGACGGCCGGGACCATGAGGAGAAGCCGTGACGGTGACCGAGCAGGGCCCCCTGACCGCGAACGAGCTCAAGAACCTGGACGCGTACTGGCGGGCCGCCAACTACCTGTCCGTCGGGCAGATCTACCTGCTGGGTGAGAACCCGCTGCTGCGCGAGCCGCTGCGGCCCGAGCACATCAAGCCCCGGCTGCTGGGGCACTGGGGCACCACGCCCGGGCTGAACCTGATCTACGCCCACGTCAACCGGCTGATCCGGGCCCGGGACCTGAACATGCTCTACGTGACCGGGCCCGGCCACGGCGGCCCGGGGATCGTGGCCAACACCTACCTCGAGGGCACCTACAGCGAGCTGTACCCCAACATCGCCCAGGACGAGACCGGGATGAGCCGGCTGTTCCGCCAGTTCTCCTTTCCGGGTGGCATCCCCAGCCACGCCGCCCCGGAGACCCCCGGTTCCATCCACGAGGGCGGTGAGCTGGGTTACTCCCTGGCCCACGCCTACGGGGCGGTATTCGACAACCCGGACCTGATCGCGGTGTGCGTGGTCGGCGACGGCGAGGCCGAGACCGGCCCGCTGGCCACCAGCTGGCACTCCAACAAGTTCCTCAACGCGGCCCAGGACGGCGCGGTGCTGCCGATCCTGCACCTGAACGGCTACAAGATCGCCAACCCGACCGTGCTGGCCCGGATCCCGGACGGGGAGCTGGACGCGCTGCTCACGGGCTACGGCTACCGGGTCTACCGGGTGGCCGGCGACGATCCGGACCTGGTGCACCAGCAGCTGGCCGCCACCCTGGACACGGTGGCCGACGAGATCGCGGCCATCCAGCATCGCGCCCGCGCCGGCGGGGACGGGTCCCGCCCGCGCTGGCCGGTGATCGTGCTGCAGACGCCCAAGGGCTGGACCGGCCCCAAGGTCGTCGACGGCCTGCCGGTGGAGGGCACCTGGCGGGCCCACCAGGTGCCCCTCATGGAAGTGCGGACCAACCCCGAGCACCTGCGCCAGCTCGAGGAGTGGATGCGCGGCTACCGGCCGGAGGAACTGTTCGGACCGGACGGGACGCTGGTCCCTGACCTGGCCGCGCTGGCCCCGGCGGGCGGCCGCCGCATGAGCGCCAACCCGCACACCAACGGCGGCCTGCTCCGCCGCGACCTGGACCTGCCCGACTTCCGCGACTACGCCGTCCCGGTCAAGGAGGGCACCGGCGCCACCGAGGGCACCAAGGTGCTCGGCGGCTGGCTGCGGGACGTGATCCGGCGCAACCCGGCCACGTTCCGGATGATGGGCCCGGACGAGACCGCGTCCAACCGGCTGCAGGACGTATTCGAGGCCACGACCCGGGTCTTCGACGCCGAGATCATCCCCGGGGACAACGACCTGGCCCCCACCGGCCGGGTCATGGAGGTGCTGTCGGAGCACCAGTGCGAGGGCTGGCTCGAGGGCTACCTGCTCACCGGCCGGCACGGCCTGTTCAACTGCTACGAAGCGTTCGTGCACATCGTCGACTCGATGTTCAACCAGCACGCCAAGTGGCTCGAGGCCTGCAACCGGATCGAGTGGCGGCGGCCCATCTCCTCGCTCAACTACCTCCTGTCCTCGCTGGTCTGGCGCCAGGACAACAACGGGTTCTCGCACCAGGACCCGGGCTTCCTGGACGTGGTGCTGAACAAGCGGCCCGAAATCGTCCGGGTCTACCTGCCCCCGGACGCCAACACCCTGCTGTCCACCGCGGACCACTGCCTGCGCTCGCAGAACTACGTCAACGTGATCGTGGCGGGCAAGCAGCCGCAGCCGAACTGGCTGTCCATGGAGGACGCGATCATCCACTGCACCCGGGGCGCCGGGATCTGGGAGTGGGCCAGCAATGACAATCCCGGCGAGCCCGACGTGGTGCTGGCCTGCTGCGGCGACATCCCCGCGCTGGAGACGCTGGCCGCCGCCGACCTGCTCCGCCAGCATCTGCCGGAGCTGAAGGTCCGGGTGGTCAACGTGGTCGACCTGATGCGCCTGCTGCCGGAGACCGAGCATCCGCACGGCATGTCCGATCCGGAATACGACGCGTTGTTCACGGTCGACCGGCCGGTCATCTTCGCCTTCCACGGTTACCCGTGGCTGATCCACCGGCTGGCCTACCGGCGCCACGGTCACGACAACCTGCACGTGCGCGGGTACAAGGAGCGCGGCACCACCACCACGCCGTTCGACATGGTCCGGCTCAATGACCTGGACCGGTTCCACCTGGTCATCGACGTGATCGACCGGGTGCCGGGGCTGGCCACCCGGGCCGGGCACGTCCGCCAGCTGATGACCGACCAGCGGCTGAAGGCCGTCGCCTACACCCGCGAGCACGGCGAGGACGCCCCGGAGATCACCAACTGGGCCTGGCCGTACTGATGCGCATTCTGGTCGTCAACGCCGGCTCCAGCTCGCTCAAGCTCAGCTTGCTGGACGACGATGATCAGCTGGCTGGGGCCAAGGAGCTGACCGCCCATGGCGGCCAGTTCGACGCGGACGAGGTGGCGCGCGAGCTGGACCAGCTGGACGCCCGGACCGCGGACGCGGTGGGGCACCGGGTGGTGCACGGCGGCAGCGAGTTCACCGGGCCGGTCCGGCTGGACGCCGCTGTCCGGGGCAAGCTGGACCAGCTGACCGACCTGGCCCCGCTGCACCAGCCCAAGTCACTGGCGGGCATCGACGCGGTCAGCCAGGCGCTGCCCGGGCTGCCCGCGGTGGCCTGCTTCGATACCGCCTTTCACGCCACCATGCCCGCGGCCGCCTCGACCTACGCGCTGCCCGAGGACTGGCGGCGGCGCTGGCAGATCAAGCGGTACGGCTTCCACGGTCTCTCGCACGCCTACGCCACCCGGCGGGTCAGCGAGCTGACCGGCCGCACCCCGCCTCGGCTCGTGGTGTGCCACCTGGGCTCGGGTGCCTCGCTGGCCGCGGTACGGGACGGCCGGTCGGTCGACACCACGATGGGCTTCACCCCGCTGGAAGGCCTGGTCATGGGCACCCGGTCCGGCACCGTCGACCCGGGCCTGGTGCTGTGGCTGACCGAGCACGCCCAGATCGCGCCGGCCGACCTGAGCGCCCGGCTGGAGCACGACTCGGGTTTGAAGGGGCTGGCCGGCACCGGGGACATGCGCCAGGTCCTGCAGGACGCGGACGCCGGCGACGAGCGGGCGCGACTGGCGCTGGAGGTGTACCTGCACCGGCTGTGCGGGCTGGCCGGGTCGATGGCGGCCGCACTGAACGGGCTCGACACGCTGGTGTTCACCGGGGGAGTGGGGGAGCACGCGCCGGACATCCGGCGCTGGGCCGCGGCCGGGCTGAGTTTCCTCGGCGTGAGCGTGGACGCCGCGCGCAACGCCAGTGCCGCCGGCGACACCGACATCACCGATCCGGGTGCCGGCGTCCGTACGTTCGTCATCGCCGCACGGGAAGACCTTGAGATCGCGCGTCAGGTGCGGGAGATACTGGGGCCGTGACCGATCTTTCCGGCTTCAGCCGTTTGGTCCCGCGCGAGCACGGCCTGGTGACCGTGTCCACTTCGCGCCCGGACCACACCATCCAGTCCACCGTGGTCAACGCGGGCGTGCTCGATCATCCGCTGACCGGCGCTCCGGTGGTCGGCTTCGTGGTCCGCGGCGGCACCCGCAAACTGGACAACCTGCGCGAGCGGCCCCGGGCCACGGTGACCATCCGGGCCGGCTGGGAGTGGGCCACCGCCGAGGGCGCGGTCGAGCTGGCCGGCCCGGACGACCCGCAACCCGGGGTGGACGCGGACCGGCTCCGGCGGCTGCTGCGCGAGATCTTCACCGCGGCCGGCGGCACGCACGAGGACTGGGACGCCTACGACCAGGTGATGGCGGCGCAGCGGCGGGCTGCCGTCCTGCTCAGCCCGGACCGGGTTTACTCCAACCCGGCCCGGTAGGAGGATCACGACATGCAGACCGAGCGCCTGACCATCGCCCTGACGGACGGCCGCAACGTCGAAGTCCTGGCCCTTGGTCCGCCCGGCGGGCTGCCGCTCGTGGTGCATCACGGCACGCCCGGCGGCGGACTGGTGCCTTACGACCCCCCCACCGAGCAGGCTGTCAGCCACGGCCTGCGGGTCATCCACCTGGCCCGGCCCGGCTACAGCCGGTCCAGCCCGCGACCGGGCCGCCGGGTGGCCAACGTGGCCGAAGACGTGGCTGAGGTCCTGGACGCGCTGGGCGCGGAGACGTTCGTGACCCACGGGACCTCGGGCGGCGGCCCGCACGCCCTGGCCTGCGCCTACCTGCTGCCCCGCCGGTGCCTGGCGGCCGCGTCGATCTCCGGGGTCGCGCCGCGTGACGCCGAGGGCCTGGACTGGCTGGCCGGGATGGGCCCGGAGAATATCGAGGAATTCGGCGCGGCGGAGAGCAGCCCGGCTGACCTGACCGCGTTCCTGGAAAAGGGCGCGGCGGCGCTGGGCGCGATCACCGGCGGCGACATCATCACCGGCCTGGGCGGCCTGATCGACGACGCCGACAAGGCCGTGCTGACCGGGGAGTACGCCGACTATATGGCCGCCTCCCTGCGCGCCGCGGTGGCCCGCGGTATCGCCGGCTGGTACGAGGACGACATGGCGTTCGCCAGTGACTGGGGCTTCGAGTTCGGCCGCAACCCCTCACCGGTCACTGGAGTGCCCGACTCAGACGACCCGCCCGCCCCGGTCGCGGTCTGGCAGGGCGACCAGGACCGCATGGTGCCGTTCGCGCACGGTCAGTGGCTGGGCGCTCACCTGCCCGGCGCCCGGGTCCACCTGCTGCCCGGCGAGGGCCACCTCAGTCTGGAGCACCACCACTACGACGAGATCCTCACCGATCTGCTCGATCTGGCGGGCCTGCGGAGCTGACACGCCACCCGGCGCGCACCGATAGCATCGGGACAGGGCAAGTCCCCGCTCATCCCGTAACCGCGCCAAGGAGTACCGCCGTGTCGACCCAGCAGCTTCGTATCACTCTCGCCGGACGCGAGCATGTGGTCGAGGCGGCCACGACGGCCGGGCAGGCGCTGGCCGAGGCCGGCCTGGGCGACCAGCAGCCCGGTGCACACGCGGTGATCGCGGCCCGGGTCAACGGCGAGCTGCGCGACCTGGCTTGCCCGGTGGCCGAGGGCGACGTGATCGAGCCGGTCGAGATCAGCGACCCGGACGGCCGCGCGATCCTGCGCCATTCGACCGCGCACGTCATGGCCCAGGCCGTGCAGGACCTGAACCCCGAGGCCAAGCTGGGCATCGGCCCGCCGGTGGAGGCGGGGTTCTACTACGACTTCGACGTGGACAAGCCGTTCGAGCCGGACAGCCTCAAGGCCATCGAGTCGCGGATGCGGCAGATCGTCAAGCAGGGCCAGCGGTTCTCCCGCCGGGTGGTCAGCGACGGCGACGCCCGTGCCGAGCTGGCCGGCGAGCCGTACAAGCTGGAGCTGATCGGGCTCAAGGGCGGCTCCGAGCCCCAGGACGCCGACGAGTCGGTCGAGGTCGGCGGGTCCGAGCTGACCATCTACGACAACCTGAACCCCGGCACCGGCGAGGTCATCTGGAAGGACCTGTGCCGCGGCCCGCACCTGCCCACCACCCGCTTCATCCCGGCGTTCAAGCTGATGCGGAGCAGCGGCGCGTACTGGCGGGGGAGTGAGAAGAACGCGCAGCTGCAGCGGATCTACGGCACCGCCTGGGAGTCCCGGCCGCTGCAGGACGAGTACCTGGCCATGCTGGCCGAGGCCGAGCGGCGCGACCACCGCAAGCTCGGCGCCGAGCTGGACCTGTTCTCGTTCCCGACCGAGATCGGCAGCGGGCTGCCGGTGTTCCACCCCAAGGGCGGCATCATCCGCCGGGTGATGGAGGACTACTCGCGGCGCCGCCACGAGGAGGGCGGGTACCAGTTCGTCAACACCCCGCACATCACCAAGGGTGAGCTGTTCGAGCGCTCCGGCCACCTGGGCTTCTACAAGGAGAGCATGTTCTCTCCGATGGACATCGACGGCGTGGACTACTACGCCAAGCCGATGAACTGCCCGATGCATGTGCTGATCTACTCCTCGCGCGGTCGCTCCTACCGGGAGCTGCCGCTGCGGCTGTTCGAGTTCGGCACTGTGTACCGGTACGAGAAGTCCGGCGTGGTGCACGGCCTGACCCGGGCCCGCGGCTTCACCCAGGACGACTCGCACATCTTCTGCACCGTCGAGCAGCTGGCCCCGGAGCTGGCCTCGCTGCTGGACTTCGTGGTCGGGCTGCTGCGTGACTTCGGGCTGACCGACTTCGAGGCCGAGCTGTCCACCCGCCCGGAGAAGTACGTGGGCACCCCGGAGGAGTGGACCGAGGCCGAGGCCGCGCTGAAGTCCGCGCTGGACAAGTCCGGGCTGCCCTACACCGTGGCCGAGGGCGAGGGCGCGTTCTACGCGCCCAAGATCGACGTGCACGTGAAGGACGCGATCGGCCGCCGCTGGCAGCTGTCCACCCTGCAGGTCGACTTCCAGGAGCCGGGCCGGTTCGGCATCGAGTACCAGGCCGCGGATGGTTCCCGGCAGCGCCCGTACATGATCCACCGCGCCCTGTTCGGGTCGATTGAGCGGTTCTTCGGCATCCTGCTCGAGCACTACGCCGGCGCCTTCCCGCCCTGGCTGGCCCCGGTCCAGGTCGTCGGCATCCCGATCGCCGACGCGCACGTGCCGTACCTGGACCAGGTGGCCTCGCGGCTGCGTGAGCGGGGCATCCGGGTCGAGGTCGACGCCAGCGACGACCGGATGCAGAAGAAGATCCGCTCCGCCCAGCGCCAGAAGGTCCCGTACATGCTGATCGCCGGGGACGAGGACATAGCCGCCGACGCGGTGTCCTTCCGCTACCGGGACGGCACCCAGAAGAACAGCGTCCCCATCGAGGCCGCGGTGGACGAGATCGTCGCCGCCGTCCGCGACCGCGTCCAGGTATGACCGGGCCCACGGAGCCCCAGGACGGGGTCGGTATCCCGGACTCGTTCGCCCGGCTGTGGATGCCGCACCGGATGGCCTACATCAGGGGCGAGAACAAGCCGTCCGGCACCGAGGCGGGTGACGGCTGCCCGTTCGACCGGATCCCGACCCTGAGCGACGAGGATGGCCTCATCGTCGCCCGGGGCTCGCTGGTGTACACGGTGCTGAACCTGTACCCCTACAACGGCGGCCACGTCATGGTGGTGCCCTACCGGCACGTGGCCGACTACACCGAGCTCACCCTGGACGAGACCGCCGAGCTGGCCGACCACACCAAGCGGGCCATCCGGGCCCTGCGCACCGCGTCCAGCGCCCAGGGCTTCAACGTCGGCATGAACCTCGGCCAGGTCGCCGGGGCCGGCATCGCGGCCCACCTGCACCAGCACATCGTGCCCCGCTGGGGCGGCGACACGAACTTCATGCCGGTCGTCGGCCAGACGCGGGTCCTGCCCGAGCTCCTGCGCGACACCCGCAAGCTCCTAGCCGAAGCCTGGCCCACCGGCTAACCCGCGCCCCGCGCTGTCCCCCGCCAGCCCATCCTGCACTTCGCCAGACCCAGGGGCCACACTTGTTGACAATTCCTACTGGATTAGTAGATTTGCCAGCATGGCGACTCCAAAGACTTCGGTGGTTCCGTTTGTGGTCAGTGCGACCGGGACGGGGACCGCGCAGCATCTGACCACCGGCGGCGACCCCGGGCACAAGTTCAGCACCGACGCCTACCCGGCGTTCGGGGGCAAGGACGAGGCGCCCAGCCCGCTGTTCTACGCCCTGGGCTCGCTGACCTCCTGCAACCAGGTCACGGCGGCCCTGGTGGCCAAGGACCTCGGCATCCGCCTGGGAGACTGGACGTTCGAGATCCAGGGTGACCTGGACACCAGCGTGCTGGTGGCCGGGGCGGACGGGAACGCCAACTTCGACAGGGTGTCGGTCCGCGCCACGGTCGAGACCGACGCCACCGAGGAGCAGTTCGCCCGCCTGGTGTCGGAGACCGAGCGGCGCTGCCCGGTGACTCAGCTGTTCCAGCGCAGCGGCCTGGAGTTCGACAACCAGTGGCAGCGCCTGCCCCTGGACGCAGGTTAAGTACCACCAGCGCCTCCCCCTAGACGCGGGCGCGGGCTAGCCCCGGCCGTCCAGCCGGAGCTAGCCCGAAGCTAGGCCGAGACCCTAACCGTCCTTGGCCCCTTCGGTGATCTTGGCCGCCAGGTGGGCGGGCAACGGCTCGTGGCGCAGGTAGGAGCGTGTGAACGAGCCGGTTCCGTGGGACACCGAGCGCAGATCGATGGTGTAACGGGTGATCTCCAGCTCGGGGATCTCGGCCCGCACCAGGGTCCGGCCGACCGGGACCGGCTCGGTACCCAGCACCCGGCCGCGCCGGGAGGACAGGTCGGACATGACCGCGCCGACGTAGTCGTCGGGGACCAGGATCGCCACCTCGTCCACCGGCTCCAGCAGCGCGGATTGGGCCTTTTCCACCGCGTCGCGCAACGCCGCCCGGCCGGCCTTCTGGAACGCCATGTCCGAGGAGTCCACGGAGTGGGCCTTGCCGTCGTACAGCGTGACCCGGACCCCGACCATGGGGTAGCCGGCCGTCACGCCCAGCTCCATCTGGGCCCGGATGCCCTTCTCTACCGACGGGATGAACTGGCGCGGCACCACGCCGCCCACCACCTTGTCCACGAACTCGAAGCCGTCACCGTCCGGCAACGGCTCGACCTCGATGTGGCAGATGGCGTACTCGCCGTGGCCGCCACTCTGCTTGACGTTGCGGCCCAGGCCGTTGGCTTTGCCGCCGATGGTCTCGCGCAGCGGGACCCGCAGCTCGGACGTCTCCACGGCCACGCCGTAACGGCTGGACAGCCGGTCCAGCAGCACGTCGGCGTGGGCCTCGCCCATGCACCACAGCACCTGCTGGTGGGTCTCGGCGTTGTTCTCCCGCCGCAGGGTCGGGTCCTCGGCCACCAGCCGGGCCATGGCCTGGGCCATCTTGTCCTCGTCGGCCTTGGACTTGGCGCTGACCGCGACCGGGAGCAGCGGCTCGGGCATCATCCAGGGTTCCATCAGCAGCGGCTGTTCCTTGCTGGACAGCGTGTCGCCGGTCTCGGCCGTGCCCAGCTTGGCCACGGCGCAGATGTCCCCGGCCACCGCCTCGGTGACCGGCCGCTGCTGCTTGCCCAGCGGGCAGGTCAGCGCGCCGACCCGTTCGTCGGTGTCGTGGTCGGCGTGGCCCTGCTCGACCCGGCCGTGCCCGGACACGTGTACGCCCGCGTCGACGTGCAGCGTGCCGGAGAACACCCGGACCAGGCTGACCCGGCCGACGTATGGGTCCGAAGTCGTCTTGACCACCTCGGCCAGCAACGGGCCGGCCGGGTCGCAGGACAATTCCTCCACCGGGCTGCCGTCGAGCGTGGTCACGGTGGGCATCGGGTGCTCCTCCGGCGACGGGAAGGCCTGGGTCATCACCTCGAGCAGCTCGGCCAGGCCGATCCCGCGCGTGGCGGACACGGTCAGCACCGGGTAGAAGCTGCCCCGGGCCACGGCCTTCTCCAGGTCTTCGATCAGTACCTTCGGGTCGATCTGCTCGCCCGACAGGTACCGCTCCATCAGCGACTCGTCTTCGCTTTCCTGGATGATTCCCTCGATCAGCTCGCCCCGCAGCAGCTCGGTCTGGTCCGCGTAGTCGGCCGGCACGGCGGCCTCGGCCCGGGCCGAGCCGGAATAGTCGAACAGCTTCTGGGACAGCAGCCCGATCAGGCCGCGGGCGCCGCTGCCCTCGCCGTCGGAGACCGGCAGGTAGAGCGGGGCCACCGATTCGCCGAAGGCGTCGCGGCAGGCGGCCAGGGCGGCGTCGAAGTCAGCCCGCTGGTGGTCGATCTTGGTGATCACGACGGCGCGCGGCATGCCGACCCGGGCGCACTCTTCCCACAGCATCCGGGTCAGGCCGTCCACGCCGTCGGTCGCGGGCACCGCGAACAGGGCCGAGTCGGCGGCCCGCAGCCCGGCCCGCAGGTCGCCGGTGAAGTCGGCGTAACCCGGGGTGTCGAGCAAATTGATCTTGATGCCGGCGTGCGTGATGGGGGACAGGGTGAGGTTGACCGAACGCTGCTGCCGGACCTCGATCTCGTCGAAGTCGCTGACCGTGGTGCCTTCTTCCACCCGGCCGGGGCGCTGGATGGTGCCGGTCGTGGCCAGCAGGGCTTCTACGAGGGTCGTCTTCCCGGCTCCAGAGTGACCGATCAGCGCGACGTTTCGTATCCGGCCCGGCTGGCCTGCTAGTACGCCTCCGGCGGCCCCTGATGTACCTGTCGTGTCGGCCATACGTCGCCTCCTGACGTCAGCGGGCGCTGCGCTGCTGCCCGTAGAGTCAGGCTTAACCCGCGGGCTGCGTTACCACAAGACCCCCGTGGTGAATCAAGCGGGTTACCAGTAGGCGGCGTTGAGGTGTACCGGGCGGCCGGACGGGAATCCGGCCCCAACCAGCTGGCCCGGGGCGGCGCCAGCCCCGCCCGAGCGACAGTAGGATCAAACGGCCATGCTGAACGGGACCCGCCCCTTCTTCACCCGCCTGCTGACCCCGGTCGGTGAAGCGCTGGCGCGTACCCCGATCACGCCCAACATGGTCACCGTGACCGGGACCGTGGGCCTGGCCGCCAGCGTGCTGTGGGGTTACCCGACCGGGCATCTGTTCTGGGGCACCCTCGTGGCCACGTTCTTCGTGTTCACCGACATGCTGGACGGGGTGCTGGCCCGGATCAAGGGCACCAGCGGCAAGTTCGGCGCGTTCCTGGATTCGACCATGGACCGGTTCGCGGACGCGGCGGTCTTCTCCGGCCTGGCCGTCTGGTTCGTGCGCGGTGGTCACAACCAGCTGCTGGCCGCCCTGTCGCTCTTCTGCCTGGTGGCCGGGGCGCTGGTGTCGTACGTCAAGGCTCGCGCCGAAGGCCTGGGCACCACGGCCAACGTGGGGATCGCGGAACGGCCCGAGCGGATGGTGGTCACGTTCGTCGCCGTGGGCCTGTCCGGCCTCGGGGTGCCGTACATCCTGCCCATCGGCCTGTGGGCGCTGGCTGTGGCCAGCGTGATCACCTTGGGGCAGCGGATCGTCGCGGTGCACCAGGGCCTGGCGGTGAAGCCCACCGCGGGCCCAGCCGCGACGCCCCCAGCCGCGACCCCTCTGCCCGCCACCGACGGCCAGGCGGCCGAGCAGACCGAAACGGGGAGCGCCCCCGCGGCGCACACGATCGAGTAGGGAAAATCGTGCCACCAGTGAAGGACCTGCTCGTCAGCACGGGGTACCGGCTGGCCTGGAAGGTGATCTGCCGCGTGCCGGAGTCCTGGGCCCGCTGGGGATTCGACACCGCCACCAACATCGCCTGGCGCCGCCAGGGCCACGGGGTGCAGACGCTGGAGAACAACCTGCTGCGGGTGCTCGGCCCGGAGACGACCGGCAAGGAACTGCGCCGGGTCTCGCGGGCCGGGATGCGCTCCTACGGCCGGTACTGGATGGAAGTGTTCCGGCTGCCCACCATCACCTCCGAGCAGATCCAGCGGGACATGGTGGTCAACGCCGTCGGCGAGCAGGCCCTGGCCGACGCGGCCGCGGGCCAGGGCATGATCTTCGCGCTGCCGCACATGGGCAACTGGGAGGTCGCGGGGGCCTTGTTGGCCGGCCGCGGGATCAAGGTCACCACCGTGGCCGAACGGCTCAAACCTGAGTCGGTGTTCGACATGTTCGTCGCGTTCCGCGAGAGCCTCGGCATGGAGGTGCTGCCGCTGACGGGCGCCCCGAATGTGTTCGGGACCCTGGCCCAGCGGCTGCGCCAGGGCCGCATGGTCTGCCTGCTGTGCGACCGCGACCTCACCGAGTCCGGCGTCGAGGTGGACTTCTTCGGTGAGAAGGCGCGGATGGCGGCGGGCCCGGCCGCGCTGGCCATCCAGACCAAGGCCTCGCTGCGCGCGGTCACGCTCTGGTTCACCGAGGACGGGTGGGTGGCGAACGTCAGCCCGGACATTCCGGTACCGGCCGAGGGCACCCGCAAGGAGAAGGCTGCCGTCATGACCCAGCAGCTGGCCACGGCGTTCGAGAAGGGCATCACCGATCACCCGCAGGACTGGCACATGCTCCAGCGGGTGTTCATCAGCGACCTGGATCCCCGTCGCCTGCCCGCCGCGAATTCCGGTATTAATGAGGCCGTCAACTCCGCTGGGCCGCCCGCCGGGAACGGTGGATTATGCGCGTCGGCATCGTCTGCCCCTACACCTGGGACGTACCGGGCGGGGTGCAGTCCCACATCCGCGACCTGACCGAGGCCCTGGTCGAGCTGGGCCATTCGGTGTCGGTGATCACGCCGGCCGACGAGGACACGCCGCTGCCGGACTACGTGGTATCGGCCGGCCGCCCGGTGCCGGTGCCGTACAACGGCTCGGTGGCCCGGCTCTCGTTCGGCCCGTTGTCGGCCAACCGGGTGCGCCGCTGGGTCAAGGAGGGCAACTTCGACGTCCTGCACGTACACGAGCCGACCGCGCCCAGCCTGTCCATGCTGGCCTGCTGGGTGGCCTCCGGGCCGATCGTGGCCACCGTGCATACGTCCATACCGCGATCGCGGGTGCTGCACTACTCCCTCCCGATCCTCCGGTCCGCGCTGGAGAAGATCAACGGGCGGATCGCGGTGTCCGAGGCCGCCCGCACCACGCTGGTCGAGCACCTCGGCGGGGACGCGGTGCTGATCCCCAACGGGGTGGCCACCCGCCGCTACGCCGTCCCGACCGAACCGCTGCCCGGCTGGCCCGGTGACGGCGGCGCGATCGGGTTCCTGGGCCGGATGGACGAGCCCCGCAAGGGCCTGTCGGTGCTGCTGGAAGCGTTCGCGATCCTCGGCGCCGAGCGGCCGGGCCTGCGGCTGCTGATCGCCGGCCCAGGTGACACCGCCGAGGCGCTGGACCAGGTGCCGGCCGCGTTGCGGGACCGGGTTGTGCTGCTGGGTCAGGTCAGCGAGGACGACAAGGTGCGCATGCTGCACTCGGTCGACGTGTTCTGCGCGCCGAACACCGGCGGCGAGAGCTTCGGCATCGTGCTGGCCGAGGCGATGGCAGCGGGCGCCCCGATCGTGGCCAGCGACCTGGACGCGTTCCGGCGGGTGCTGCGCGGCGGCCGGGCTGGTGAGCTGTTCGCCAACGAGGACCCGGCCGATCTGGCCCGGGCGGCCGGGCGGCTGCTGGACGACCCGGACCGCCGCCGGGTGCTGTCCGCGGCGGCCACGGCTGCGGTCAGCAGCTACGACTGGAGCGTGGTGGCCAAGGACGTGGTGAACGTGTACGAGACGGTCGTGCTCGGCGCGAACGCCGTTGCGGTGGCCACCTGATGGCGCAGGACCTGTTCGTCGGACGGGTGGCCGAGCTTGATCAGATCGCGGAGACCCTCCGTCAGGTGGCGGGCGGCGAGCCGTGGCTGGTGGCCATCGAGGGTGACCCGGGGATGGGCAAGAGCGCGCTGGCCCGGCAGGCCCTGGCTGACGTGCGGGTGCTGTCGGCCCGGGCCGACCAGGCCGAGGCCGAACTGGACTTCGGCCTGGCCGACCAGCTGTTCCGCAGCGCCGGGGGACCGGTCCCGGCCATCCTGCCCGGGGCGGGCCCGGCCGCCTCGGCCTTCACCGTCGGCGCGCAGCTGCTGCAGGTGGTCGGTGAGCTGGCCACCGCGACGCCCACGGTCATCCTGGTCGAGGACCTGCAGTGGGCCGACCGCAAGTCGCTCGACGCGCTGACGTTCACGCTGCGGCGGCTGTCGGTGGACCCGGTCGCGGCGGTCCTGACCTACCGGGGGCCGGGAAGCCAGCTGGACCAGGCCGCGCAGCGGCTGCTGGCCAGCATGGAGCACCAGATCCACCTCACGCTGGGCGGCCTGGGCCGGGACGAGGTGGCCGAGCTGGCCGCCGGGCTGCCGGGCCAGCCGCTGGACGATCAGGCCATCGAACGGCTGTATCTGGGCACCGGGGGGCACCCGCTCTACCTGCACACGCTGCTGTCCGAAGGGTCCGGCTTCGACCCGCGCCTACCGGGTCAGCTCACACCGTCGGGTCAGCTCACGCTGCCGGGTCAGCTCACGCTGCCGCGGTCGCTGGCCGAGGTCATCGGCGGCCAGCTGCGCGGCCTGCCGCCGGACACCCAGGCCATAATGGAGATGCTGGCCGTACTGAACCTGCGGATGCCCGTGGCCCAGCTGGGCCAGGCCGCGCAGATCGGGTCGCCCACCGTCGCCATCGAGCCCGCGGTGACGGCCGCGCTGGTGGACTGGTGGCCGGACGAGCCCAGCGGTCCGGTGCAGATCCGGCACCTGCTCGTCCGGGACGCGATCTACGCCCAGATCACACCGACCCGGCGCCGTGAGCTGCACGGCCGGGCCGCCACCGTGGTCAGCGAGCAGGCATCCTGGGAGCACCGGGTAGCCGCGCTGGACCAGCCGGACGAGGAGCTGGCCGCCCAGCTGGAGCGCCTGGCCGCCGGGGAGGCCGGCCAGGGCCGCCTCATCATCGCCGGGACCCATCTGCAGTGGGCCTCGGACATCTCCCCGGCCCAGCCCGACCGCGAGCGGCGGCTGCTGACCGCTGCCCTGCACCTGACCCTGGCCGACGAGACCCGCGGCGCGGCGCTGCGCCCGGCGGTGCTGGCGGCTCGCCCGTCAGCGCTGCGCAGCTGCGTACTGGGGACCATGGCGTTCACGGCCGGCCAGTTCACCGAGGCGGAGTCGCACTTCACGCAGACGCTGGCCCAGGCCGGAGCCGACCCGCGCAGCCGGCCGGTAGCCGCGATGGCCGCTAACCGGCTGGCCGCGATCCGGATCCTGGTCGGCGACGGGGAACGGGGCATGGCCCTGGGGCGGCAGGCCCTGGCCACCGGTGTGCTGGATCAGAGCGCGACGGCCCGGGCCCGGACCCTGGTCGCGGCGGCCGCGGCCCAGGCCCTCAGCCCACGCCACGGCCTGGCCGAGCTGGCCTACCTGAAGGCCGACCCCGCGCAGGTCAGCCCGGCCGACGTCGACGCGTTGTCCTACCGTGGCGTGCTGCGGCTGCTGTCCGGCGACCTGGGCCCGGCCCTGGGCGATCTGGCCGTCAGCGTCGCGATGATCAACCGGGGCGCGCCCCCCAGCCTCGGCCTGCGGGCCTACTTCTACCTGGCCATGGCCCAGTACCTGACCGGTCACTGGGACGACGTGCTGCTCACCGCCGAGCAGGGCCTGTCGGCGGCCTCGATCGACCAGCGCCGCTTCGAGCTCCCACTGCTGCATCTGGCCGCCGCCTGCGTCCCGGCCGGGCGGGGCCTGGTCGCCGAAGCCGAACGGCAGGCCGGGCTGGCCGTCGCCGCCGCGACCAGCGTGGACTACACCCAGGAGCGGGTGTACGCGGCCATGGCCCAGGCCATGGCCGCCCAGGGCAGCGGTGACTACCTGGGCATGGCCGACGCGCTCGGCCCCTGGCAGCAGGACTCGGCGGTGGACGAACGCAGCCAGCTGCATGGCGTGCTGTGGCGGCCGCTGCTGGCCGAGGGCCTGATCGGCTCGGGCCAGACCGGCCCGGCTGTGGCTGTGCTCGACCAGCTGGAGGCGACCGGGGCCCAGGCGGAGTTTGGCCCGGCCAGCTTCCCGCGGACCGCCCTGGCCTGGCTGCGCGGCTGGCTGGCCGAACAGCAGGGCGACCCCGAGCAGGCGTTGGCGATCTACGCAGGTGCTCCCGGCCCCGCCAGTGGCCAGAGCCCCGTGTACACCGCGCGGCTGCTGCTGGCCCACGGCCGGCTGCTCCGGCGCACCAGCCACCGGGCCGACGCGGCCGAGCAACTGGGCCGGGCCCGCAGACTGTTCGCGGCCCTGCGGGCTACCCCGTTCACCGAGCAGGCCGACCAGGAGCTGGCTGCCTGCCATCTGCCCCGCAGCCGCGCGGCCGAAAAGAAGTCGTACCTGCAGCTGACCAGCCGGGAAACGGAGGTCGCCCACCTTGTCGGCAAGGGCCTGTCCAACCCGGAGATCGCGGCCGAGTTGTTCGTCAGCCGCAAGGCGGTGGAGTATCACCTGGGCAACATCTACGGCAAATACGGCATCCACAGCCGCCGGGAGCTGCGCCGGCTGGTAGGACAGTGGCGTGCGGCCGCCGTCGTCTGAACCGGAGACCGGGACATGACCATCACCGACATCGTCATCGTCGTCGCGATCGTCCTGTTCCTCGGCGTCTACGTGTCCTGGCGGGCCGGCCGGCTGGACCGGATGCACACCCGGCTCGAAGCGGCCCGCGCCGCCCTGGAGGTGACCCTGGTCCGGCGCAGCTCGGTCGTGCTGGAACTGGCCTCCTCGGGCTTCCTGGACCCGGCCACCAGCCTGCTGCTGGCCGACGCCGCGCTCGAGGCCCGCGGCGACAGCGAGCCAGCCTCAGTCGAGCTGTCCCAGCTTGAGCTGGCCCCCCGCAGGCTGGCCCAGACCGAGCTGGCCCAGAGCAACCTGTCCCGGGCGCTGCGGGCCGCCTTCGCCCAGCCTGGGGTCCGGGCCTCGCTGGCCGGCCAGGACAGCGCGGCGGTGCTGCTGGCCGAGCTGGAGGCGGCCGCGCACCAGGTGCTGGTGGCCCGCAAGTTCTACAACACCGCGGTGGCCGTCACCCGGGAGGCCCGGCGTAAGCCGCTGGTCCGGGTGCTGCGGCTGGCCGGCAAGGCCGGGCTGCCGGAATTCTTCGAGATGGACGACTCGCTGGCGATGGAGGATGACGACGGGGCCGGGGCCGACATGCAACGTCTGGCCGGATGACACCTACCATGGGCGTATAGCTGACCGCTTCCCGAGCAAGTGAGGTTTGAAGTGTCCACCGTCGACTCCGCAGGCAACTACAGCCCCGACACGTCCGCCGCCACCGGCACGGCCCGGGTCAAGCGGGGCATGGCCGAGATGCTCAAGGGCGGTGTGATCATGGACGTGGTCACGCCCGAGCAGGCCAAGATCGCCGAGGACGCCGGTGCGGTCGCGGTGATGGCGCTGGAGCGCGTGCCCGCCGACATCCGCGCCCAGGGCGGCGTCGCCCGGATGAGCGACCCCGACATGATCGACGGGATCATCGAGGCCGTCTCCATCCCGGTCATGGCCAAGTGCCGGATCGGCCACTTCGCCGAGGCCCAGGTGCTGCAGGCCATCGGGGTGGACTACATCGACGAGTCCGAGGTGCTGACCCCGGCCGACGAGGCCCACCACGTCGACAAGTGGAAGTTCACCGTCCCGTTCGTGTGCGGCGCGACCAACCTGGGTGAGGCGCTGCGGCGGCTGGGTGAGGGCGCGGCGATGATCCGCTCCAAGGGCGAGGCCGGCACCGGCAACGTGGTCGAGGCCACCCGGCACATGCGCCAGATCCGCGGCGACATCGCCCGGCTCGCCTCCCTGCCGGAGGAAGAGCTGTTCAGCGCGGCCAAGGACCTGCGCGCCCCGTACGAGGTCGTGGCCG
Organism: uncultured Actinomycetes bacterium; assembly: GCA_963833835.1. GTDB lineage: Bacteria > Actinomycetota > Actinomycetes > Streptosporangiales > Streptosporangiaceae > Bog-532. Next base: position 233,170 of record CAWHZI010000009.1, on the reverse strand, counting down.
AGGTGGCCGCGGCCGGGCGGCTGCCGGTCGTGCTGTTCACCGCGGGCGGGATCGCCACCCCGGCCGACGCGGCGATGATGATGCAGCTCGGCGCGGACGGCGTGTTCGTCGGCTCCGGCATCTTCAAGGCCGGGGACCCGGCCAAGCGGGCCGCGGCCATCGTCAAGGCCACCACCTTCCACGACGACCCGGACGTGATCGCCAAGGTCTCGCGCGGCCTCGGCGAGGCGATGGTCGGGATCAACCTGGACACCCTGCCGGCCGAGCAGCACTACGCCAGCCGGGGCTGGTAGACCGCGCACGGGCCGGGACGCAACGCCCGAGCGCCCCTGTTAAAGGAAGAAAGAGCACCTCAGCCGGCGTTATGACCGATGGATCCCCATCGAAGCCGTCTTCAGCCATGCCCGAAGGACTCCCGTGCCCTACCTCCAAACTCCGCCCCTGATCGGCGTTCTGGCCCTGCAGGGCGACGTCCGTGAGCACGTGCGGGCCGTGGGTGCCGCGGGCGCCCGGGCCACCACCGTGCGCCGGCCCGACGAGCTGGAGTCCGTGGACGGGCTGATCATCCCGGGCGGCGAGTCGACCACGCTGTGGCGGCTGGCCACGTCCTTCGACATGATGGAGCCGTTGCGTAAGATGCTGTCCGCCGGCCTGCCGGCGTTCGGCTCCTGCGCGGGCATGATCATGCTGGCGGACCGCCTGGTCGACGGCGTGCCCGGGCAGCAGACGTTCGGCGGGATCGACATGGCCGTCCGGCGCAACGCGTTCGGCCGCCAGGTCGATTCGTTCGAGTCCGATATCTCGCTGACCTCGATGGCCGGGCCGCCGCTGCGGGCGGTGTTCATCCGTGCACCGTGGGTCGAGCAGGCAGGCGATGAGGTCGAGATCCTCGGCACGGACGAGCGCGCCGGTAGGATCGTCGCGGTCCGGCAGGGTCCCCTCCTGGCCACGTCCTTCCATCCGGAGCTGACCGGCGACCCGCGGATCCATGAGCTTTTTGTTGACATCGTGAAGGGAACGACATGAGCGGCCACTCCAAGTGGGCGACCACTAAGCACAAGAAGGCAGTGGTCGACGCCAAGCGCGGCAAGCTGTTTGCCAAGCTGATCAAGAACGTCGAGGTGGCGGCGCGCACCGGCGGCGGTGACCCGGCGGGTAACCCGACGCTGTACGACGCCATCCAGAAGGCCAAGAAGAGCTCGGTGCCGAACGACAACATCGACCGGGCCGTGCGCCGCGGCTCCGGGCAGGAAGCCGGCGGCGCCACCTACGAGAACATCACCTACGAGGGCTACGCCCCCGGCGGGGTCGCGGTCCTGGTCGAGTGCCTGACCGACAACCGGAACCGGGCCGCGTCCGATGTGCGCGTCGCGTTCACCCGTAACGGCGGGGCCCTGGCCGACCCCGGCTCGGTGTCGTACCTGTTCAACCGCAAGGGTGTCGTCATCGTCGGCAAGACGGCCGGCGTCACCGAGGACGACCTCCTGGGTGCGGTGCTGGATGCCGGGGCCGAAGAGGTCAACGACCTCGGCGAGTCGTTCGAGGTGACCAGCGAGGCCACCGATGTGGTGGCGGTGCGCAGCGCGCTGCAGGACGCCGGCATCGACTATGAGTCGGCCGACATCGCGTTCGTCCCGACCATGGAGATCCCGGTCGACGAGGACCATGCCCGGAGCGTATTCCGGGTCATCGACGCGCTCGAGGACTCCGACGACGTCCAGGACGTCTACGCCAACTACTCCGTGTCCGACGACATCATGGAGAAGCTGGGCTGACCGCCTGCCCGGGATGACGCAGCGGCGGCGCTGGTCGTAGCGTTGCTGTCTGTGGCAACGCATCTGACTCCGCGCACTGGCGCGGACATCCGCGAAATCGGCCCGGACGACGACCTGGCGGCGCTGGCCGATCTGGCCCACCGCGCATTCGGGCCGGGCGCCGTGCCCCACGACCCGGCCGGGCCGGCCCGGCAACGGGCCCGGACCGACCAGGCCATCGCTGGCCACCGGGTCTTCGGCGCCTTCGCCGGCGGCCAGCTGGTGGCCTCAGCCCGCTGGCACGACATGCGCCAGTGGTGGCACGGCCGGTCCATGCCGATGGCCGGCGTGGCCGCTGTGATGGTCGCGCCCGAGCATCGCGGCCAGGGCGTGGGCCGCACGCTGATGACTGAGGTGCTGGCCGAGATCGGCCGCCGCGGCTACCCGGTCTCGGTGCTCTATCCCGCGACCACCCCGATCTACCGGTCCCTGGGCTGGGAGCTGGGAGGCGGCGACTACCGGATCTCACTGCCGGCCCGGACCCTGCGCAGCCTGATCGTTCCCGACATCAGCCGGAACACGGCCGGCACCCTGGCCGACGGGCCGGCCGCCACGAGCACGCCGCCCCGTTCGCCCGGGCCACCCCCGGCGACGCCGATCGCGTGATCGAGGTCGTGGGCCGGGTGCACGAACTCGGCCGCCACTGCGGGCCGAACACCCGCGACGCCGAGTCGGTCGCGTCCTGGCTCGATGACCCGGAACTGTTCTCCTACCTGGCCCCGGACGGGTTCCTGGCCTACCGCTGGCGCCCGGGCGACGAGATCCACATCGAGCGGATCATCGCCGCCACCGAGCGGACCGTCCGCGAATTGTGGTCGATCGTGGCCTCGCACTCCTCCATCGCCGACACCGTGACCGCCCGGGTCGGCCCGGGCGACCCGGTGTTCTGGCTGACCCGGGAGCCGGACACGCGGCTGACGTACCGCGACATGTGGATGCTGCGACTGGTCGATGTGGCCGGCGCCATCGCGGCCCGCGGCTTCCCGGCGTCCGTGCAGCTCAGCCTGCCGTTGTACATCCAGGACGAGGCCCGCGCGGACAACGCGGGCCTGTGGGAGCTGTCCGTGACCGGCGGCCGGGGCACGCTGGTCCGGCACCCGGAGGCGACCCGGCCGCTGACCATCGGGGTACGCGGCCTGGCCGCTCTGTACTCGGGCACGCCCATGGCCTCGCTGCGGCTGGCCGGGCTGGCCACCGGCGGCGACCCGGTGGCCGACAGCGAACTCGACGGGGCCTTCGGCGGCGCGTCCTACCTGCTGGACAACTTCTGATCCGGTAAGTTCGACCCCGAACAGATGTTCGGCCACAGTGTTTGCCAACCCGATGGAGGCGCCATGGCGTTGAGCTACTCCCAGCGCCCGATGCGGGTCCTCGGCATCGACCCCGGCCTGACCCGTTGCGGCCTGGGCGTGGTCGATGGCACTCCGGGCCGGACACTGACCATGGTCGAGGTGGGCGTGGCCCGGACCCCGGCCGACGACGAAATCAGCCAGCGGCTGCTCGCCCTGGAGGAGATGTTCGAGGCCTGGATGACCACCCATCAGCCGGACGCGGTGGCGGTGGAGCGGGTGTTCAGCCAGCGCAACGTCCAGACCGTGATGGGCACGGCCCAGGCGGGCGCGGTGGCCATCGTGTGCGCGGCCCGGCGCGGGCTGCCGGTGGCCCTGCACACCCCCAGTGAGGTCAAGGCCGCGGTGACCGGCAACGGCCGCGCCGGCAAGGAGCAGGTCACGACCATGGTGACGCGGCTGCTGCGGCTGGCCGATCCGCCCCGTCCGGCCGACGCCGCCGACGCCTTGGCCCTGGCCATCTGCCACCTGTGGCGGGGCGGCGGCCGATCCCGGCTGACCGAGCTGACCGCCGCGGGCCCGGGCCGGGGCCAGGCGCGCTGGGCCGCTAAAGCCCGGCCGAATCCGATCTATCCGGGGAGGCAGCAGTGATATCTCACCTGCGAGGCACGGTCGCCGGGGTCGCCCCGGACGGTGCGGTAATCGAGATCGGCGGGGTCGGGTTCAGCGTCCAGTGCACGCCGGGCACGCTGGCCACGCTGCGGCCGGGTGCGGAAGCCCACGTATCGACCTGCCTGATCGTGCGGGAGGAATCGCTCACCCTGTACGGGTTCGGCAGCGACGACGAGCGCAACGTCTTCGAGCTGCTGCAGACCGCCTCCGGGGTCGGGCCGCGGCTGGCCCTGGCCATGCTGGCCGTGCACAGCCCGGACGCGCTGCGCCGGGCGGTGTCCACCGGGGACCTGGACGCGCTGCAACTGGTGCCGGGCATCGGCAAGAAGGGCGCGCAGCGCATCGTGCTGGAGCTCAAGGACCGGCTTGGTGTCCCCGGTGACGTGCCCCTGGACGGCACCCGCGCGTACCTGGCGGCCCCGCCGTCCTGGCGCGAGCAGGCTCAGTCCGGCCTGGTCAACCTGGGCTGGCCCGCCCGGGACGCCGAGCAGGCCGTGGAGGCGGTGGCGGCCGACCTGGAAGCCGAGGGCGTACCGCCGGAGTCCGCCGAGGTGGCCACCGTGCTGCGCGCGGCCATGAAGAAGCTGAGCCGCCAATGATGGGCCCAATGATGAGCGACAGTGATGGGCCCGGCGATCGGGTCAACGTTGGGTACGGCGAGGGGCCGCCTGTGAACGAGAGCGACCTGGCGGCCCAGGAAGCTGAGGCGCTGGCCCGCGCCCGCTCCCAGCCCGAGCCGGGCGACGACCCGGCCGGCCGCGTCGTCTCCCCGCTGGCCGACGCGGACGACCGCGCCATCGAGAGCGCGCTGCGGCCCAAGCGGCTGACCGACTTCGTCGGCCAGCACCGGGTCCGCGACCAGCTGTCACTGGTGCTGGAGAGCGCGCTGCGTCGCGGGCGGCCCCCGGACCACGTGCTGCTGTCCGGCCCGCCTGGGCTGGGCAAGACCACCATCGCCATGATCATCGCGGCCGAGCTGAGCATGCCGCTGCGGATCACCAGCGGGCCCGCCATCGAGCGGTCCGGGGACCTGGCCGCGGTGCTGTCCACGCTGGCCGAGGGCGAGGTCTTGTTCATCGACGAGATCCACCGGCTGGCGCGCCCGGCCGAGGAGATGCTCTACCTGGCCATGGAGGACTTCCGGGTCGACGTGGTGGTGGGGAAGGGCCCTGGCGCGACCGCGATCCCGCTCGACATCGCGCCGTTCACCCTGGTCGGGGCGACCACCCGGTCCGGGCTGCTGCCCGCGCCGCTACGCGACCGGTTCGGCTTCACCGCGCACATGGACTTTTACCAGCCCGCGGACCTGCAGGTCATCATCCAGCGGTCGGCCGGGCTGCTCGGGGTGACCCTGCGGGAGGACGGCGCGGTCGAGCTGGCCGGGCGGTGCCGCGGTACGCCGCGGATCGCCAACCGGCTGCTGCGCCGGGTTCGTGACTACGCCGAGATCCGCGGCGATGGCGTGGTCGATCGCGGCATCGCCCGGGCCGCGCTGGAGCTGTACGAGGTGGACGAGGAGGGCCTGGACCGGCTGGACCGGGCCGTGCTGGACGCGGTGGTCCGGCGGTTCGGCGGCGGCCCGGTGGGCCTGTCCACGCTGGCCGTGGTGGTGGGGGAGGAGGCCGAGACCGTGGAGGTGGTGGCCGAGCCGTTCCTGGTCCGCCGGGGTCTGCTGGCCCGCACGCCCCGCGGCCGGGTGGCCACCCCGGCCGCCTGGGAGCACCTGGGCCTCACCCCTCCCGCAGGCACCATTGGCCCCGGCCTGGCCACATTGTTTGACTAAAAGGGCCGGGGCCGAAGGTCGCCGTGCGGTCACGATCACGGCCTGAACGCCGTAGCCTGTTGGTGGGTGGTCGACGGGTCGCTACACTGCGGCAGTTGGCCACTGGCCGCCGCCTCGTGCGGGATCCGGGTAACTCCGGCTCCGGCGCGAGCCTGGCCTGGCCGACCCGCTGAACCCAACCGGAAAGGTGCCCCGCGCATGGGGATCGTTGCTAGCGCCGCAGCGGCTAAGTCGTCTGGCGGCTCCACGTTCATCATCTTCATCATCATCATTATCGGCGCGATGTACTTCCTGGTCATGCGGCCGGGGCAAAAGCGCAAGCAGAAGGCCCAGCAGCAGCAGAGCTCGGTGCAGCCGGGCGCGCGGGTCCGCACCACGGCCGGCATGTACGCCACCGTGGTCGCCGTGGACGGTGACGATCTGATCCTCGAGATCGCGCCGGACGTCGAAGTGCGGTACATGAAGCGCGCCGTCATGGAAGTCATCGGCGACGCCAGCACGGTGGACGACGAGACCGACGAGGACGGGGTCGGAGAAGACGACGAGACCGCCGACCACGACGAGCACATCGAGAACGAGACGTACGAAGAGCACGAAGAGGCTGCCGTCCCAGCCGGCAACTACGGCGAGGACCTGACCGTTAACGGTAAGGCGGACACGGCCCAGGCCAATGGCCACGGCACGGTCACGACCGAGGGCACCGCCGCCAAGGAATGACGGGCGCCAATGACGGCTCCGTAGGGAACGACTGAGGGACGACTAGACAAGTGGCTCCGCCTAGGAAGAGCGGCTCGAGACCAGGGCGCGCGCTGGCCCTGCTGACCGCGCTGATTGTGGTCATGCTGATCGGCATCGTCGGTTCGAACATCGGCAGTCCCGGCAAGTGGCACAGCGACTTCAAGGTCGGCTTGGGTCTCGACTTGTCTAGCGGCACTCAGGCGACCCTGCGGGCCGTCACCGAGAAGGGCAAGACCCCGCCCCAGGACGACATGAAGACCGCCGTGGCGATCATCAACGACCGGGTCAACGCCTCCGGCAACACCGGGGTCAGCGTGCAGCAGGAGGGGTCCAGTGACATCCAGGTCACGGCCCCCGGCCAGGGCTCGCAGCAGCTGATCAACACCGTGGACACCACCGCTCAGCTGCGGTTCCGGGCCGTGCTGCTGGCGGGTTCGTCGACCGCGACGACCACCCCGTCCGCGTCGGCCACGCCCAGTGCCAGCCCGTCGGCCAGCGGCAGTCCCGCGGCCAAGGCCAAGTCCAGCGCGTCCCCCTCGGCCAGTACCAAGGCCTACATCAAGCACGCGGCGGCCTCTCCCAGCCCGTCAGCCCAGGCCACCAGCAGCGCCGGCGCCAAGGCCAGCTCGTCCGCATCGCCCAGTGCGTCGGCGCCGGCCAGCCCGAGCGCGACCACCGTCGCGGGTAATCCGGCGGCGGTCGACGCGGCCACCATGAAGCTCTTCGACAAGATGGACTGCAGCGACCTCAACACCTGGAAGACCAAGCTCGGCTACACCGAGCCGGAGTGGGACAACCCCAACATCCAGACCGTGGCCTGTGGCTCGGACGGCACCAAGTACGTGCTGGACAAGGCGGTCATTCTCGGCACCGACGTCACCGCCCAGTCCGCGGGCATCGACACCACCAGCAACCAGCCGGTGGTCAACCTGACCCTGAACGGCAAGGCGACCAAGGCGTTCGGCAAGCTGACCGCCACGCAGGCCAGCAAGTACACCCCGAACGCCAGCACCAACGCGGACGACGCGGTGCTGTCCATGACCGCGATCGTGCTGGACGGCAACGTGGTCTCGGCCCCGCAGACCACCGAGGCCATTCCCGGCGGCCAGGTTCAGATCACCGGGCTCGGTTCCCAGGCCGCCGCCACCCAGCTGGCCCAGGAGCTCAAGTTCGGCGCGCTGCCACTGACCTTCAAGGTGGTCCAAACCATCACGATCACGCCCAGCCTGGGCAGGAGCCAGCTCACCGCGGGCCTGATCGCGGGCGGCATCGGCTTGATCCTGGTCGTGATCTACTCGTTCCTCTACTACCGCGGCCTAGGCAGCGTGTCGGTGTCCAGCCTGCTCATCGCCGGGCTGATCGGCTACCTGGCGATCGTGCTGCTGACCAAGTACCAGAACTACACCTTGTCGCTGGCCGGCATCGCGGGCCTGATCGTGGCCATCGGCATCACCGCTGACTCGTTCGTGGTGTTCTTCGAGCGATTGCGGGACGAGGTGCGGGACGGCCGCACGCTCCGGGCCGCGGTGGAAAGCGGCTGGCGCCGGGCCCGGCGCACGATCCTGGTCTCGGACACGGTCTCGTTCCTGGCCGCGCTGCTGCTGTACATCTTCGCGGTCGGTGACGTGAAGGGCTTCGCCTACACCCTTGGCCTGACCACGCTGATCGATGTGATCGTGGTGTTCCTGTTCACCAAGCCGGTGGTCACCCTGCTGGCCCGGACCAAGTTCTTCGGCCAGGGCCACAAGTGGTCCGGGCTCGATCCGGCCCGGCTCGGGGCCCGGGCCCCGTGGCGCTCCGGGGTGCCCCGCCGCACTGAACGCACCACTGGCCGCACTACGGGCCGCACCAGCGGCCGCGCCGGGACCTCCGGGCCCGGGCGGACCACGCGGACCACCTCAAGGGAGGCATGAGATGTCCCGCCTGGGCGACCTCGGCGGCCGGCTCTACCGCGGCGACGTCTCGATCAACTTCGTCGGCCGGCAGAAGCTCTGGTACACGATCTCCGGCTGCATCGTGGTCATCGCGATTGTCGCGCTGGCGGTCCGCGGGCTGAACTTCAGCGTGGACTTCAAGGGTGGCTCGATCTTCACGGTCAAGGCGCCCAACGCCACCATCAGCCAGGTCGAGAAGGCGGTGGCCGACGGCGGCGGGGGCACGTCCACCGTGCAGCAGGCCGGCGTCAGCCAACAGGCGCAGTGGCAGGCCCAGACCGCGCCGCTGACCATCGCCCAGACCCAGCACGTCCAGAACGCGCTGTCCAAAGAGCTGAACATCCCCCAGTCGCAGATCAGCACCAATTTCGTCGGCCCGACCTGGGGCAGCCAGATCTCCTCCAAGGCCCTCGAGGCGCTGATCGCGTTCCTCATCGTGATCGTGCTGTACCTGTCGATCGCGTTCGAGTGGAAGATGGCCACCGCGGCCCTCGTCGCGTTGCTGCACGACATCGTGATCACGGTGGGCGTGTACGCGCTGGCCGGGTTCCAGGTCAGCCCGGCCACCATCACCGGCCTGCTCACCATCCTGGGTTACTCGCTGTACGACACGGTGGTGGTGTTCGACAAGGTCCGGGAGAACACGGCCGGCCTGACCGCGGGCGGTAACCAGCGCACCAGCTTCACCAGCTACAGCGACGCGGCCAACCTGGCCCTGAACCAGACCCTGGTCCGGTCGATCAACACCTCACTTATCGCGCTGCTGCCGGTGACCGCGATCCTGATCGCCAGCACCGTGCTGCTCCCGCCGGGCGAACTGTCCGACCTGGCCCTGGTGCTGTTCGTCGGCATGCTGTCCGGCACCTACTCCTCGATCTTCATCGCCACCCCGGTGCTGGCCGACCTGAAGGAACGCGAGCCGAAGATGAAGCAGCTGAAGGCCCGCGCCGCGGCCCGGGCGGCCAGCCCGCGCACGGCCGGCCGGGCGACCCGGACCGGCGCCACGGTCGGGGTCGGTGGCACCCGGGGCGCGGCCAGTGCCGCCGATCGGGCCACTGCCCGCGCGGACGAGGCCGCCGCGCCCGACGGCGAGCTGACCGACTTCGCCGAGACGGACCCGGCCACCGGCCCGGACACGGCCGCGGGCACCGGGCCGGGCGAGACCGAGGGCCGGCCCACCATCACCACCCGCAGCGGGACCGGCAGTTCCGACGGCACCCGTTCGGTGTCCCGGCAGCAGCCCCGGCGCTCCACTGCGGCCCAGCGGCGTACCGCGTCCAACCGGAAGAAGCGGCGGTAACACTTCGTGGCTGACCAGCCCGCCCACCAGCCCCCCTTGCCTACCCAGGCTGATGGCTCCCTGGACGACCTGATCAAAAGCCACATCCGGGACGTGCCCGACTTTCCCGAGCCCGGCATCTCGTTCAAGGACATCACCCCGCTGCTGGCCGACGGCCCGGCCTTCGCCGCGGTGATCGACGCGCTGGCCGCCGGGCACGGCGCGATCGACAAGGTGGCCGGGATCGAGGCCCGCGGCTTCATCCTGGCCGCTCCGGTCGCCACCCGGCTCGGTTGCGGCTTCGTCCCCGTGCGCAAGGCAGGCAAGCTGCCGGCCCAGACCTACCGCGAGGACTACCAGCTGGAGTACGGCACGGCCACGATCGAGGTGCACACCGATGCCTTCGACCCCGGTGACCAGGTGCTGATCGTGGACGACGTGCTGGCCACCGGCGGCACCGCCCTGGCCACCGCCGACCTGGTCCGCCGGGCCGGCGGCACCGTGGCCGGCGTCGTCGTCCTGCTCGAGCTGGCCTTCCTCAACGGCCGCGCCCGCCTGGGCGACCTCCCCTTTACCGCCCTCCTCACCGTCTAATCCGCGCCCCGCTCCAGCCACACGCGCCCCAATGGGCACTGTCTGGTACTGGGAGGTTGCACACAGTCTGACCCTTGCAGGCCTGCCACCTTTGTAAACGCGCCCCGGTAGACTTACTCAACGGCAGAGGACAGGAGCGCGCGTGGCCAGCGAGGTGATATCAGCCAGCACGACCGGAAGCGAAGCCGCCCCGACCGACGCACCCGGCACAGAACGCCCGGACGACACCGCCGAGGTAGCTGCGAACGGTACCGTGCCCAGCCGGACCGTGCCCGAGACGGACAGCCCCGAATCGGATCCCGACCCGGCTCCCGAGCCCGTCGACGCCCAGACCAGCCAGGCCACCCATGTCGCACCTGCACCCGAACCTGCCGAAGCGCCCAAGCCCGCCGACCCACCTGAGGCCGGCGAGGCGAAGCGCCCCCGCTCCACACCGTCCGCCGCCGGTTCCGCCGCTGCGCCGGCGTCCGGTACCAGCGTGCGCCGCCGCCTGGCCCGACTGGGAGCGCAGCGCGTGGCCACGGTGAACCCCGTCCTCGAACCGCTGATCAAGACCGTGCGGGCCACGCACCCCAAGGCGGACGTGCGGCTGATCGAGCGCGCCTACGACGTCGCCGCCTACTGGCACCGCAACCAGAAGCGCAAGAGCGGCGACCCGTACATCACCCACCCGCTCGCGGTGGCCACGATCCTGGCCGAGCTGGGCATGAACACCGACACGATCAGCGCTGCTCTGCTGCACGACACCGTGGAGGACACCCCGTACTCGCTGGCCGAGCTGCGCGGTGACTTCGGTGAGGACATCACCGCCCTGGTCGACGGCGTGACCAAGCTGGACAAGGTCAAGTACGGCGACTCGGCCGAAGCCGAGACGGTCCGCAAGATGGTCGTGGCCATGTCCCGTGACATCCGGGTCCTGGTCATCAAGCTGGCCGACCGGCTGCACAACATGCGGACGCTGCGTTACCTGGCCCGGGAGAAGCAGGAGCGCAAGTCGCGCGAGACGCTGGAGATCTTCGCTCCGCTGGCCCACCGGCTCGGCATGAACACGATCAAGTGGGAGCTGGAGGACCTGGCCTTCGCGACCATGTACCCCAAGCGCTACGACGAGATCGCCCGGCTGGTGTCCGAGCGGTCCCCACGCCGGGACGTGTTCCTGCAGGAGGTCATCGAGCACGTCTCGGGCGACCTGCGCGAGACCAAGATCCGTTCCACGGTCTCCGGCCGCCCCAAGCACTACTACTCGATCTACCAGAAGATGATCGCCCGGAACGTCGGGTTCGACGACATCTACGATCTGGTCGGCATCCGGGTCCTGGTCGACTCGGTCCGCGACTGCTACGCGGCGCTCGGCACCATCCACGCGCGGTGGAACCCGGTGCCCGGGCGGTTCAAGGACTACATCGCGATGCCGAAGTTCAACATGTACCAGTCACTGCACACCACGGTGATCGGTCCCGGCGGCAACCCGGTTGAGCTGCAGATCCGGACCTGGGCCATGCACAAGCGGTCCGAGTACGGCGTGGCCGCGCACTGGAAGTACAAGGAAGAGTCGATCTTCGGCAACCGGGTCAAGGAAGACGGCAGCAGCCCGGACATGGCCTGGCTGCGCCAGCTCGTGGACTGGCAGCGGGAGGCCACCGACCCGGCCGAGTTCCTCGAGTCGCTGCGGTTCGACCTGGCCGCGGCCGAGGTGTACGTGTTCACCCCGCGCGGCGAGGTCATCGCGCTGCCGCAGGGGGCCACCCCGGTCGACTTCTCCTACGCCATCCACACCGACGTCGGGCACCGCACGATCGGGGCCCGGGTCAACGGCCGGCTGGTCGCCCTGGAGAGCACGCTCGATAACGGCGACACGGTGGAGATCTTCACCTCCAAGGCCCAGGAGGCCGGGCCCAGCCGGGACTGGCTCCAGTTCGTCAAGAGCGCCCGGGCCCGCAACAAGATCCGGCAGTGGTTCTCCAAGGAGCGCCGCGAGGCCGCGGCCGAGTCCGGCAAGGACTCGATCGCCCGCGCCATGCGCAAGCAGAACCTCCCGGTCCAGCGCCTGGTCACCGCGGACGCTTTGCTGTCAATCGCGCACGACCTCCGCTACACCGACCTGACCTCGCTCTACGCCGCGGTCGGCGAGGGCCGGGTCAGCGCCGAGTCGGTGGTAGCCAAGCTGGTCCGCTCGCTCGGCGGCCTGGCCGGGGCCGAGGAGGACATGGCCGAGGCGGCCCTGCCTACCTCGGTCGAGGCCACCCGGCCGCGCGCCACCGGCGCCTCCGGTGTGGTCGTCGAGGGTGCCTCCGACGTCTGGGCCCGGCTGTCCAAGTGCTGTACCCCGGTCCCCGGCGACGAGATCCGCGGCTTCGTCACCCACGGCAACGGGGTCTCGGTGCACCGCACCGACTGCGTGAACTTCATCCACCTGGTCGAGACCCAGCCCGAGCGCATGGTCGAGGTCCACTGGGAGCCCACCGACGCCTCGGTGTTCCTGGTCGCCATCCAGGTCGAGGCCTTGGACCGCACCCGCCTGCTGTCCGACGTGACCCGGGTCCTGTCCGATCAGCACGTCAACATCCTGTCGGCTTCGGTTACCACCACCCGCGACCGGGTTGCGGTCAGCCGCTTCACCTTCGAGATGGGCGCCCCCAAGCACCTCGGCCACGTCCTGCGCGCCGTCCGCGCCATCGACGGCGTCTACGACGTCTACCGCGTCACAAACTAGCGCCCAGGCCCATCAACCCCGCAGCTCCGGCCCGACCCCGCAGGTCCCGCAAGCTCAGCCCGCGTAGGTAGGCAATGGCGCCTTTACCCCCCAAAGAGGGGGAGGAAAGTTACCTTTGCCCCCATTATTTGGGGCCAGGACGGCGGCCGCCACCAAGGCGGAAACCGGATGCCCCGCCGCCCCGCGGATGCCAGGATGAGCGCCGTGCCGAACGTCCATGCCGAGTGGCGGATGACCCGCCCCGTAGACCCGCCCTCTACCCGCTGAACTCGGCCAGCGTCCGCTCGGCTTCTTCCAGCCAGGAGCGGCGGGCGTCCAGGGCTTCCTGGGCGTTACGCTCGGCCTTGGCGTCGCCCTTGTCCCGGGCCTTGGCCAGCTGCCGTTCCAGCTGCTCAATGGCCGAACGGAGCTGGGTCACGGTGCCCTCGGCCCGGGCGATGGCCTCGGGGTTGGACTTGCGCCACTGGTTGTCCTCGGCCTTGCGCACCGCGTCTTCTACCTTGCGCAGGCCGCCTTCGAGCTGGTCGCGGGAGTCGCGCGGGACCCCGCCGATCTGCTCCCACTTTTCCTGCAGGCCGCGCAGGGCGGCCCGGGCCGAACGGATGTCGGTCACGGGCAGCAGGGCCTGGGCCTGCTCCAGCAGGGCTTCCTTGGCCACCGCATGCTCGCGGAGCTCGGATTCCTTCTCCGAGAGGGCCTCGGCGCGGGCGGCGAAGAACTGGTCCTGGGCGGCCTTGAACCGGCCCCACAGCTCGTCCTCGACCTCCCGGCTGGCCCGCCCGGCTGCCTTCCAGGCCCGCATCAGGTCACGGAACGTCCCGGCCGTCGGGCCCCAGGCCGTCGAGGTGGCCAGCGACTCGGCGTCCGCGACCAGCCGTTCCTTGCGGACCCGGATCTCCTCGCGCTGCTCCTCCAGGGTCGCGAAATAGGCCTTGCGGCGCTTGGTGAACGCGTTACGCGCGGCCGACAGGCGCTTCCACAGCACGGCCTCCACCGCCCGCTCGGCGTGCGGGGCGGTCTTCCACTCCTCGAGCAGCTCGCGCATCCGCTCGCCGCTGCTCTTCCAGTGCGTGGCCTCGGCCGCGATGTGCTCGGCCTCCTCCACGATGCGTTCCTTGATCCCGCGCGCATTCTGCCGGGCCTGCTCGCGCTGGGCCTTGACCTCTTCGCGCTTGTGCCCGACCACGCCACCCAGCTTGTCCAGCCGGCCGCACAGCCCGTCCAGGTCGCCCATCGCGTTCGCCCCGGTCACGGTCTTGCGCAGCCGCTCCACGGTGGCCTGCGCCTGGGCCGGGGACAGGTCGGTGGAGCTGAGGCGCTGCTCGAGCAGCGTGACCTCGGTCTCCAGCGACTCGTACTTGCGCCGGTAGAAGACCACCGCCTCCTCCGGGCTGCCCGCCTGCCACGAGCCGATTACTCGCTCGCCCTCGGCGGTGCGCACGTAGACCGTCCCGTCGGGATCAACCCGGCCCCACGGATGATTGGCGGTGGTCACGGCGAACCTCCTGGTAGTGCTGGCCCGGTGTTGGATCCGGAAAATCAGGCCCTTCCGGATCCAACACCGTTCTGATCGCTAGTCTGCATCACGTTTGCTTGATGATGACGCTCTTGATGACGACGCTTTCCTTCGGAGCGCCGTCGCCAGTGCCATTGGAGTTGTTGCTTCCGGCCTTAGCGATGGCTTGAATGACCGGCAGGCCCTGCACGATCGTGCCGAACGGCGTGTAGCTGGCCGGCAACGACGAATTCTTGTAGACGAGGAAGAACTGGCTGCCGTTGCTGTTGGCTGCCCCGGTATTGGCCATGGCCACTGTTCCGGCGGTGTACTTCGCCCCGGTCAGGTTCTCGTTTCCGAATGCATAACCTGGGCCACCCTCACCCGTACCTGTCGGGTCTCCGCACTGCAGCACGTAGATCCCGCTCGTGGTGAGCCGGTGGCATTTGGTGTTGCTGAAGTAGTTCTGCTTGGCCAGTGACACGAACGAATTGACCGTGCAGGTGGCCTTGCTGTTAGCCAGATCGATGACGATCGTCCCGCGGTTGGTGACGATTGTGGTCTGGTAGGTCCCCTTATAGTCGGGCGTGGCCGACGGCAGCTTCACCGTGCGGGCGGCCGTGCCGCTCTTGGTGTAGGTGCAACTGTGCGCAGGCTCGGACACCGCCGCGGCCGACGACGTCGCTGACGCCGATGCCGTGGCCGACGGGCTCGTGGACGGCGTCGCGGCGGCGGACTTACCGCCACCCGTGCCGAACAGGAAGTACCCGCCTACGGCCAGCGCTGCTACCACACACACCGCCCCGGTGATTATCGCGCGCACTCGCGCCTTGTGAGCTTGCTGGGTGCGGCGCGCCTGCTGTCGTGCCAATCGCTCCCGGGCAAGTTGGCGCTCACGATCCTTCTTTCCCGCCACCGGTCTGGTCCTCCTCATATGGTGGCGGCGGTCCCGCCATCAGGAATCTTCGCGAATCGTACCTGGATAGCCGTTTCTGCGGTACCGCCGTTATCGGTTCGCAGCCGTGCCGCCGGGATCGGTAGCCTGTACGGGTCACCCCTCGAGCAGGGTGGTCGCGTACCGGTGCCGCAGTGTCGCTAAAACCGTGGCATGCCGCGAAAGCTGAGGACGGCATTATCCCGGGCCAACCCGGCTCGTTCCGCAAAACTTGCCGAGTGTTCCATCAGAGAGGACGACCGTGCTTGTCACCGGGTTCCCCGCGGGGGCGTTCGCGGCGAACTGTTATGTGATCGCGCCCGCGGCGGGCGAGGAATGCGTCATCGTGGACCCCGGGCAGGACGCGCTGGACGGCATCGATCAGATCCTGGCCGAGCACCGGCTCAAGCCCGTCGCCGCCATAGCCACCCACGGGCACCTGGACCACATCTGGTCGGTGGCGCCGCTGTGCGGGGCCAGGGACATCCCGGCCTACATCCACCCGGAGGACCGGGCGCTGCTGTCCGACCCGGCGCGGGGCCTGCCGCTAGGCGCGGAGCAGCAGCTGTTCGGCGGCCTGACCTTCACCGAGCCCGACGACGTGCGCGAACTGACCGACGGCATGACGCTGACCCTGGCCGGCGTGGAGTTCGTGGTCGACCACGCGCCGGGACACACCCCAGGTTCGGTGACGTTCCGGCTGCCCTCGGGCATCGAGGACGTCGACGATCCTGCGGGCACCATGCTCTCTGGTGACCTGCTGTTCGCCGGGTCGATCGGCCGGACCGACCTGCCCGGTGGCGACTATCAGACCATCCTGGCCAGCCTGGCCCGGGTCTGCCTGCCGCGGCCCGATGAGACGATTGTGCTGTCCGGGCACGGCCCCGGCACCACGATCGGCGCCGAGCGGCGCAACAATCCCTTCCTGACCGGGCTCACGCCGCAGCGTGGCCCGGCCCGGGGACTCTGACCGGCCGCGACGGCCGTTAAATGCAAAAAATGCGAAAGCGAGAAGCTGAATGATCCGCACCCATGAGGCCGGGACGCTCCGCGCGTCGAACGCCGGTGAGACCGTCGTGCTCGCGGGCTGGGTTGCCCGGCGGCGTGACCACGGCGGTGTCGTCTTCATCGACCTGCGCGACGTGAGCGGCATCGTCCAGGTCGTGTGGCGCGGCGAAGGCAACCCGGCCGAGGCCAACTCAGCCGAAAACCAGGAGGCGGCCCACCTGCGGGCCGAGTTCTGCGTGCGGATCACCGGCACCGTGCGGGCCCGGCCCGCCGGGAACGAGAACCCCGAGCTGCCCACCGGCGCGATCGAGGTCGACGTCGCGGAACTGGAGGTGCTCAGCGAGGCCGAGCCGCTGCCGTTCCCCATCGAGGGCGGCCCGGCCGACCTGAACGAGGAAGTGCGGCTCAAGTACCGCTACCTCGACATCCGCCGCGAGCCGATGGCCCGCAACCTGCGGATCCGCTCGGACGCCACCTACCTGATCGGCGACGTGCTGCGCGACCACGGCTTTGCCTACGTGGAGACGCCGTACCTGACCCGGTCCACCCCCGAGGGTGCGCGCGACTTCCTGGTCCCGGTCCGGCTGCGCCCGGGCAACTGGTACGCGCTGCCACAGTCGCCCCAGCTGTTCAAGCAGCTGCTCATGGTGGGCGGCCTGGAGCGGTACTACCAGCTGGCCCGCTGCTTCCGTGACGAGGACTTCCGGGCCGACCGCCAGCCCGAGTTCACCCAGATCGACCTGGAGATGTCCTTCGTCACCCGCGAGGACGTGGTCCAGGTGGGCGAGGCCCTGGTGCAGCGGCTGTGGCGGGAGATCCTCGGCTACGAGATCCCGCTGCCACTGCCGCAGATAACCTACGCCGACGCCATGGCCCGGTACGGCTCGGACAAGCCCGACCTGCGGTTCGGCTGCGAGCTGGTCGAGATGACCGACTACTTCGCCGAGACCTCGTTCCGGGTGTTCCAGAACCCGTACGTGGGCGCGGTGGTGATGCCCGGCGGTGCGGCGCAGACCCGGCGCGAGCTGGACGCCTGGCAGGACTGGGCCAAGGCTCGCGGGGCCCGCGGCCTGGCCTACGTGGTGGTGCAGCCGGACGGCGAGCTGGCCACGTCCGGCCCGGTGGTGAAGAACCTGTCCGAGACGGAGCGGGCCGGGCTGACCGGGGCGACCGGGGCCCAGCCGGGGGACTGCATCTTCTTCGCCGCCGGCACCCCGCGCGGGGCCCGCGAGCTGCTCGGCGCGGCCCGGCTGGAGATCGGCCGCCGCTGCGACCTCATCGACCCCACGGCCTGGGCCTTCACCTGGGTCGTGGACGCCCCCATGTTCGAGGAGACCGGCGAGGGTGGCTGGACCGCGGTGCACCACCCCTTCACCGCGCCGCTGCCCGAATGGGCCGACAAGTTCACCGCCGAGCCCGGCGGTGCGCTGGCCGACGCCTACGACGTGGTGTGCAACGGCTACGAGATCGGCGGCGGCTCGATCCGTATCCACCAGTCACAGATGCAGCAGCAGGTGTTCGACGTGATCGGGCTGACCCGCGAGGAGGCGAACTCGCAGTTCGGGTTCCTGCTGGAGGCGTTCAAGTACGGGCCGCCTCCGATGGGCGGCATCGCATTCGGCTGGGACCGGCTGATCATGCTGCTGGCCGGTCAGGACAGCATCCGCGAGGTCATCGCGTTCCCCAAGGCCGCCTCCGGCCTGGACCCGCTGACCGGCGCCCCCACCCGCATCACGGCGGCGCAGCGCAAGGAAGCCGGCATCGACGCCCAGCCCCGGGCGGCCAAGCCCGCGGGCACCCAGCCCGACGGCCAGCCCGCCGCCCCCACCGACCCCGGATCCACCACCACCTAACCGAAACACGCCCCGACGCCCGTCGCCCCGTCGCCCCGTCGCCCGTCGGCCCCGGCTCACCCGCGAGCCGGGCCGACGGCGTCCGCTACCCGGCCACGGCCTCCGCCGCCGGCCCGGTGTAGGCGCGGAACAGCAGGATCTTCCCGTCCCGGATCCGGAACAGCTGGATCGACGGCGCGACGAACGACTTCCCCGACGCGACGTCCGTAGCCCGGGTGACGGTCTCGGCGATCACCACCTCCGGGTCGCCGGTCTCGTGCACGGCCACGTTCTCGAAGTCGTCGAAGCGCAAGCCGCCCGCCGCCCGGCGGGAGAACTCCGCGATGGCGGCCTGCCCCTCCAGCCGGCCCGGCAGGGCAGACTCGGCGAACGGCATCTCCATCACCCCGTCCGGCGCGAACAAGGCGATGAAACCCTCGATGTCCTGGTCGATCACCATTCGGCGCCGCCGTTCGAGCACCTGAGCTGGAGTCATCACACATCCCTTCGTTCAACGAGCGTTGATTGAACAAGCGTAGAACGAACGGGCGGATTGGTCAACGCTTGTAGAATCACTGCCCATGTCCCACCCCACCGCCGGGCCGCCCGGCGATGCGCCCGAACCAGCCACCGGGCCACCCACGGATCCGGCGCCGCGCAGTGACGGCCGGGCCGAGCAGCGGCGCCGCACCGAGGCGCGCATCCTGACCGCCGCGGCCGAGCTGTTCGTCGCCTCGGGCTACGAGCGGACCACCATCCGCGCCATCGCCCAGGCCGCCGGGGTCGACGCCGGGCTGGTCATGCACTATTTCGGCTCGAAACAGCAGCTGTTCGAACGCGTGACCCACGGCCCGCGTCCCTCGTTCGACCTGGCCGGGCTCACCCAGCCAGGTCGCCGAGCAGGTTCTCGCCCAGCTGGCCGAGTCACTGGAGACCGAGCCGGTCCAGTCGCTGGCCAACCTGCGCTCGATGCTGACCCACCCCGAAGCCGCCCACAGCGTGGGAGAGCGGACGATCCGCTACCGGGCTCAGCTGGCCGGCACGATCCCCGCCCCCGACGCCGACCTGCGCGCCGCCCTGATCAGCGCGATCATCCTCGGCGTCCTAGTCGACCGGCACCTGCTCAAAACCGGCGGCCTCGACGCCGCTACTCCCGAGGAGATCACCAACCTCCTCCGCCCCATCCTCCACACCCTCACCAGGCCCAACACCGAGGCCGTTCACCCCGAGTCCCCACGCTGAGAGCCTGCCGTCCAGATCTCAGCAGGCTCGCAGTCCGTGTCTCGACTGAGTGCCGACTCCCGTCTCACTGGAGCAGCTGCAGGGATAATCCCTGCAAACGCTCCAGCCAAACCGGAGTCCACAGCGCGTCCCGCTCCGCTGACCCCATCGCCTCCGTATGCTCCGCCACCTCAGGCTAAAGTTGATAACAGCAAGAAGCGCCAGCAGCGCCCGGCGGCCGCTCAGGACCCCCAAAACCCCCGTGCCAGCCGAAACCGACACACGATCGTGGAACTCCCCGCGATGTAACGATTTGGTGCGCGAGTCGGTTACTGTCAGTGTGTGGCCAGAACCTATGGAGGCCAGGCGCCCCACTCCGGCAGCCTGTTCGATGACGCGGAGGCGGAGGCGGCCGCCGCTGCGGCGCCCCTGGCGGTGCGGATGCGCCCGCGTACCGTCGACGAAGTGGTCGGCCAGCAGCACCTGACCGGGGAAGGCACCCCGTTCCGCAAGCTGATCGACAACGACGCACCGATGTCGCTGCTGCTGTGGGGCCCACCGGGGACCGGGAAGACCACGCTGGCCTACGTCGTCTCGCAGGTCACGCGGCGCAAGTTCGTCGAGCTGTCCGCCGTCACCGCCGGGGTCAAGGACGTGCGCGCCGCGGTCGAAACCGCCCGCCGGGACCTCGGCATGAGCGGCGTGCAGACCGTCCTGTTCATCGACGAGGTGCACCGGTTCAGCAAGACCCAGCAGGACGCGCTGCTGCCCGCGGTGGAGAACCGCTGGGTCTCGTTCATCGGCGCGACCACCGAGAACCCGTTCTTCTCCGTGGTCAGCCCGCTGCTGTCGCGGTCCCTGCTGCTCACGCTGACCTCGCTGTCCGACGACGATATTCGCGGCGTGATCCTGCGGGCGATCAGCGACGAGCGGGGCCTGAACGACAGCGTCCGGATCGACGACGAGGCGCTCGACCACCTGGTCCGGCTGGCCGGGGGTGACGCCCGGCGGTCGCTGACCTACCTGGAGGCGGCCGCGCTCGGCATGGCCGAGGGCGGGCTGATCGACTCCGCCGTGCTCGAGCGGGCCGTGGACCGGGCCGCGGTCCGCTACGACCGTGGCGGCGATCAGCACTACGACGTGATCAGCGCGTTCATCAAGTCCATCCGCGGCAGCGACGTGGACGCCGCGCTGCACTACCTGGCCCGGATGATCGAGGCGGGGGAGGACCCCAGGTTCATCGCCCGGCGGGTCATCGTGCACGCCAGCGAGGACGTCGGCATGGCCGACCCGACCGCGTTGCCGGTCGCCATCGCCGCGGCCCAGGCGGTCGAGATGGTCGGGCTGCCGGAGGCCCGGATCAACCTGGCCCAGGCCGTGATCCACCTGGCCCTGGCGCCCAAGTCCAACGCGGTCATCAAGGCCATCAGCGAGGCCTCGGCCGACGTGCGGGCCGGGCTGATCGGGCCGGTGCCCGCGCACCTGCGGGACGCCCACTACGCCGGGGCGCAGACCCTGGGCCATGGCGAAGAGTACAAGTATCCGCACGACTTCGACGAAGGAGTCGTGACGCAGCGTTATGCTCCTGATTCAGTAGCCGATCGGGTTTACTACGAACCCACTGGGCACGGTAACGAGGCCCGGGTGGCCGAACGCGCCGGGAAGATCCGCGCCATCCTTCGCAGGCCAGGCGGAACTTCCCCGCGATAGGGTCGGCCAGACGCGCACCCGCCCGCCGTCCGAACGAAGCTGTTGAAGGAATACGCATGGTCAACTGGGGAGATGTGGCCGCGCTGGTCGCCGCCTTCTTCTTCGCCGCAGGCGTCTGTGCGGCCATCTACGTCCTGATCCGGCTGGCCCGGGTGCTGACCGAGGCTCGCCGGCTGCTGGCCGATCTGAGCACGCGCAGCGACAGCGTGTTCGACCGCGCCCAGGCCGCGGTGGACCGCGCGCACGAGCAACTGGACGCCACCAGCACCGTGGCCGACGGCATGGATGAGCTGAACACCGGCATGTCCCAGCTCAGCGCCCAGATCTCGGCCCTGGCCGGGCTGGGGCGGGCCGTCGCCACCGGGCCGGCCGGGCGGGCCGCGGCCGTCGTGTACGGGGTCCGGCACGCGGTCTCGCTGCGCCGGGACGGGCAGGCGGTGCCCGCCAACGCCATCCCGTCCAGCCCCAAGGCGCCCAGCGCGGACGTGGACCGCCCGCGGGCTGCGACTGGAGACCGGCGATGATCCGGCGGGCGTTCTGGCTGTCGATGGGGGCCGCGGCCGGGATCGCCGGGTACCGGCGTGCCACCGCCGTGGGCCGGGCCGTGCAGGTTCGCGTGACGGGCGAACGCCCGGTGTCCACGGCGGGCCCGTTCTGGCCGCCGCGGGCGATCGAGCCCGGGTCCGCTCCCATTTCCGCCCATCCGGTTCAACAGACTCCCGCCTCCGCTGTGTCCAACGCGCCACGCCGTACCGCGGGGCCGGCGCCAACGTGGTCGGCCACCCGGACCGCCTGGCGCACCTCGCGGGCCGCGTGGCGCGCGCAGAAGGCCACCGTGTCCGGCGTGCGGTCGGCGGGCCGGTTCGCCCACGACGTGCGCGAGGGCATGGACCTGTATATGAATCGGCAGGACGACTAGCCAGGCCCTACCCTGGCCATGAACAACTGGTAACCGCTGGCCGTCGCGGAGCGGCCGCGGTCCATTCCCGATTATGTGAAGGATGGCCGCTGATGGAGTCGGCAGAGATTGCGCGCCGCTTCCTGGGATATTTCGAACAGCACGGGCACACGATCGTGCCGTCGGCCTCGCTGGTCGCCGACGACCCGACGGTGCTGTTCGTCATCGCCGGGATGCAGCCGTTCAAGCCGTATCTGCTCGGCCAGCAGACGCCGCCCTACAAGCGTGCCGCCGACGTCCAGAAGTGCGTCCGCACCGGGGACATCGAAGAGGTCGGCAAGACGACCCGGCACGCCACGTTCTTCCAGATGCTGGGCAACTGGTCGTTCGGCGACTACTTCAAGGACATGGCCATCCCGTACGCCTGGGAGCTGCTGACCCGCTCCGAGCACGACGGCGGGTTCGGCTTCCCCGAGGACAAGCTGTGGGCGACCGTGCTGCCCGACGACCACGAGGCCTACTCGATCTGGCGCGACGTGGTCAAGCTGCCCGAGGACCGCATCCAGCGCCGCGGCCTGGCTGACAACTACTGGAGCATGGGCGTGCCCGGCCCCGGCGGCCCGTGCTCGGAGATCTACTACGACCGCGGCCCGGAGTACGGCAAGGAGGGCGGCCCGGAGGCGGACGAGGACCGCTACCTGGAGGTCTGGAATCTGGTCTTCATGCAGGACCAGCTGAGCGCGTTCCGCAGCAAGACCGACTTCGACATCGAGGGCCCGCTGCCGTTCCGCAACGTGGACACCGGGATGGGCCTGGAGCGGATGGCGGCCATCCTGCAGGGCGTCGACAACATCTACGAAGTCGACACCACCTACAAGATCCTGGACCGCGCGTCCGAGCTCACCGAGCAGCGGTACGGCGTCGACGAACGATCCGACGTCGCGCTGAAGGTCGTGGCCGACCACGTGCGCGCCTCGGTCATGCTGGTCGAGGACGGGGTGCTTCCCAGCAACGAGGGCCGCGGCTACGTGCTGCGACGGATCCTGCGCCGCAGCATCCGCAACCTGCGCATGCTGGCCGGCGGCCAGCGCGGCGGCGGCGGGCGCGGCCCCAGCAGCGACGATCACTACCTGCACGAGCTGGGCGCCACCGCGATCGAAGCCATGGCCCCGCTGTACCCGGAGCTGACCCGCGACGCGGCCAACATCCACACCGTGCTGGACGCGGAGGAGGCGGCGTTCCTCGGCACGCTGCGCACCGGCACCGCGATCTTCGACGCGGCGATGGAGGAGACCAGGCGCAAGAAGTCCATCCGGCTGTCCGGCGAGCAGGCGTTCCAGCTGCACGACACCTACGGGTTCCCGATCGAGCTGACCCTGGAGATGGCGGAGGAGCAGGGGCTGTCGGTCGACGAGCAAGGCTTCCGGCGGCTGATGGCGGTCCAGCGCGACCGGGCCAAGGCCGACGCAGCCCAGAAGAAGACCGGCAACGCCGACATCTCGGTGCTGGCCGACCTGCGCGAGCGCGCGGGTGCCAGCGAGTTCACCGGCTACGACCGGTTCTCCGGCGAGGCCACCGTGGTCGGCCTGCTGGTCGACGACCTGCCGGTCCAGTCCGCCCGGCAGGGCGAAGCGGTCTCGGTTGTGCTGGACCGCACCCCGTTCTACGCCGAGAGCGGCGGCCAGCTGCCGGACGGCGGCGTCATCCGGGTGGCCGGCTCCGGCGGCAGCCCGGACAGCGAGGTCGAGGTGTTCGACGTCCAGGTCCCGCTGCGCGGCCTGATCGTGCACCGGGGCAAGGTCAGCAGCGGTGAGATCAGCGTGGGCGCGCCTGCGCTCGCGCAGATCGACGTGGACCGGCGGCGGGCCATCTCGCGCTCGCACACCGCGACCCACCTGGTGCACCGGGCCCTGCGGGGCGCGCTGGGCGACGCGGCCGCGCAGGCCGGCTCGGAGAACGCGCCCGGGCGGCTGCGGTTCGACTTCACCGCACCCGGTGCGGTGCCCCGCTCGGTGCTGAGCGAGACCGAGGACGAGGTCAACCAGGTCCTGATCAACGACCTCGACGTGCGGGCGTTCCACACCTCGATCGACGAGGCGCGGGCCATGGGCGCGCTGGCCCTGTTCGGGGAGAAGTACCCCGAGGAGGTGCGCGTGGTCGAGGTGGGGGACTACTCCCGTGAGCTGTGCGGCGGCACCCACGTCGCGCATTCCGGCCAGCTCGGGCTGATCAAGCTGCTCAGCGAAGCCTCGATCGGCTCCGGGATCCGCCGCGTCGAAGCGCTGGTCGGCATCGACGCCTTCCGCTTCCTGGCCAAGGAGAACATCCTGGTCAGCCAGATCAGCGAGCAGCTCAAGACCCGGCGTGAGGAACTGCCCGAGCGGATCTCTTCCATCGTCACCCGGCTCCGGGAGGCCGAGCGCGAGCTGCAGCGGGTCCGGTCGGCCCAGCTCCTCGAGGTGGCCGGCGACCTGGCCGCCCGGCCGGAAGAGGTGGGCGGCGTGGCCTTCGTCGCGCACCGCACCCCGGACGGCTCCGACGCCGACAACATCCGCAAGCTGGCGCTGGACATCCGGGGCCGGATGCCCGTCGACCGCCCGGCCGTGGTGATGGTGGTGGGCGTGCCCACGGACCGGCCGGTGGTGGTGGTCGCGGTCAACGACGCGGCCCGCGACCGCAAGCTGGCCGCCGGGGCGCTGGTCGGTGTGGCCGCGCGGACCCTCGGCGGTGGCGGCGGCGGCAAGCCCGACGTGGCCCAGGGTGGCGGCGCGCCGCTCGGCCCGGGAGAGGACGGAGCTGGCGCTGGCCGTATCGAAGGGGCCTTTGCGTCGGTTCGGGATGCTTTGAGGGACGACGCCTAGGCCGGCAGGTTAACGTGATGGCATGGTGTCCTGTGTGTCTCGTGCCTGCGCTCTGGCGCCAGCCCACGAGCCTCAGCCCGGGTTTGCCCCGGTGAGGCCGGGCGTCCGGCTGGCCGTGGATGTGGGTTCGGTCCGCGTCGGGGTGGCCCGCAGCGACCCGGACGGCGTGCTGGCCAGCCCGCTCGAGGTCATCCGGCACGGCCGCGGGGACCTCGACCGGCTGGCCGACCTGACCGCCGCCCACGAGGCCCTGGAGGTCATCGTGGGCCTGCCGACCACGCTGGCCGGGCGGCAGGGCCAGGCCGCGACGTCCGCGCGTGAGGTTGCGACGGACCTGGCCGACCGGATCGCGCCGGTACCCGTGCGCCTGTTCGACGAGCGGTTCACCACCACCACGGCCCACGCCGTGCTCCGCCAGGGCGGCAAGAACGCCAAGGCCCGCCGCGGCATCGTCGACGCCGCCGCGGCCGCCGTGCTGCTGCAGGCCGCGCTGGACAGCGAGCGCGCCACCGGCAGCCCGCCGGGTGAACTCGTCCCCAGCGGGGGCAGGAAGACCACATGAGCTATCCGCCGGAAGATCGCGGCGACGCGGGCCGCGGCCGCCGACACGCGCGCCCGTCGGCCGCTGATACGGCTGCTCAGGGTCAAAATGGCCAGGGCCAGAACGGCCATGGTGGCCCGGCCCAGGGCGCCCCAGGTCAAATCGGCCCGGGTCAGGGCGGCCAGGGTGGCTGGCCCTCCCGCTATGGCCCGCGCCCGGACTTCACCCTGCCCCCCGACAACGTAGGCACTCAGCCCGGGCGGGAGTTCCCAGCCGGGCGCCCGGCGGCCGAGCGGCCGCAGGCCGACCGGCCCGGACGCCACTCCGGCGCCCCCGGGCCCTCGACGGACCCAGCCGACTCCGGCTGGTTCACCAACTCCTACGAGGGCGCCCGCCGCAACGGCCCCCCGGATCCCGCCAGCGATCCCTACGCCCAGCAGGCCCAAGGCTCGTTCGACGCCCCGCCCGGCGACACCACCCCCCGCCCCGGCCGCCGCCGCCGTCCCGACCCCCAAGGCGCCCCACCCGGGTCCTCCCCGTCCTCGCCCTCCCGGATCCCCCAGGACCCCTCAGCCCCGGCGTTCCCCCCATCCTCGTCGGCCCGTCCAGCTTCCCGCGTCCCCCAGGACCCGCCAGCCCCGGCGTCCCCCAGCCCCGTCGGCCCGCCCCGCCTCGCGCGTCCCGCAGGACCCGACTGCCCCAGTGGCCCCGTCGACCCGGCCAGCCTCCCGCGTCCCCCAGGACCCGTCAGCCTCGTCGGCCCGCCCCGCCTCCCAGGACCCGCAAAACCCCTGGCTTCCGGCCACCCCGTCGGGCCGCCCCGCCTCCCGCGTCCCTCAAGACCCGACTGCCCCGGTAGCCTCCCCGGCCCGGCCCGCCTCCCGGACCCCTCAAAACCCGGCGGTCCCGCCGGCCCCCCGGGCACCTCAGGCCCCGGACGGCCGCCCGCCCCAGCCCGGTTTCGTGCCCCGGGACGAGGCGTTCCCGCCTGGTTTCGATGACACCGCCGCCTACGGCCCGCCCGCGGGCTTCGCGGGCCGCCGCGGACGGGGCCCGGGCCGCGAGCCCGACGACTACGACTTCGACGGGCGCGACGGTTATGGCGGCCGCGGTGACCCGTACGCCGACCAGGACGGCTACGCGGACCGCGGCGACCCCTACGGCCACCAGGACGGCTACGCCGGCCCCGCCGATCCCTACGCCGAGCGCGACGGCTATGCCCAGCACGTGGCCGGGCCCGGCCGGTTCGCCTCCGGCGGCCAGACGCCTGCGGACCAGGAGCAACCCTGGGACGGCGAGGACGGCTACGCGGACGACGAGCGGTTCGTGCCCGGTCTCGGTGGCCGCCGCGACGAGGAGTACGACGACCTTGGTGACGCCTCTGGCCGCGGGGGGCGTGGTGGCCGGTCCGGCCGGGGCGGCGGCAGCAGCGGCAAGCGCCGCCGCCGCTGGGTGATCCCGCTGGTCATCATCCTGATCGTCCTGCTGGTCCCGGTCGGGGTGGGCGGGTTTTACGTCTACCGCTTCGTCCAGGGCCGCTACTACCCGGCGGACTACACCACCGGCGGCACCGGTCAGGCGATCGTCCAGGTGCAGTCCGGCCAGACCGCCACCGAGGTCGCCCAGCGCCTGGTCACGCTGGGCGTGGTGGCCAGCCAGCGGTCGTTCCAGATCGCCGCCGAGCACAGCACCAGCACCAGCACCCTGGAGCCCGGCTTCTACCGCCTGAAGAAGCACATGAAGGCGACCCTGGCCTACCAGTTGCTGCTCAACCCGGCGGCGCGCATCCAGGACAAGATCACCATCCCCGAGGGCCTCCGGCTGACGCAGATCCAGACCCAGCTGGGCGCGCACTCGGGCATCCCGCTGGCCGACTACCAGCAGGCGCTCAAGCAACCCGCGACGCTCGGCCTGCCGGCCTATGCCAACGGCAAGGCCGAGGGTTACCTCTTCCCGGCCACGTACGAGGTCCAGCCCAGCCAGACCGCGACCGACGTGCTCAAGACCATGGTGCAGCGGTTCAACCAGGAAGCGGACAGCGACAACCTGACCGCGGCCGCGACTGCGGCGCATCTGACCCCCGGTCAGGTCATCACCGTGGCCAGCCTGATCCAGGCCGAAGGCGGCAACACCTCGTACTATCCGCGGATCGCCCGGGTCATCTACAACCGGCTGAACAAGAACATGAAGCTCCAGCTGGACAGCACGGTGATGTACGGGCTGAACACGTTCGGCATCATCGCGTCCAACGCGCAGTTGCAGAGCAACTCGCCGTACAACACCTACAAGTTCGCCGGGCTGCCGCCGGGCCCGATCGACAGCCCGGGTCACTCCGCGATCGAGGCCGCCCTGCACCCGTCGTCGGGCAACGACCTGTACTTCGTGACGACCAACCCGAAGACCGGGCTGACCCAGTTCACCTCCAGCCAGACCCAGTTCGAGCAGTTCCGCCAGGAACTGCAGCACAACCTCGGCCACTGAGGCCGATAGCATCGGGCCCGATGAAAGCCGCCGTCCTCGGGTCGCCGATCGCCCACTCGCTGTCCCCGGTGCTGCACGCGGCCGGGTACGCCGCGCTTGGCCTGGATGACTGGACCTACACCGCCATCGAGTGCGACGAGGCCGGCCTGCCCGCCCTGGTCGCCTCGTGCGGCCCAGAATGGGCCGGCTTGTCGCTGACCATGCCGCTCAAGCGGGCCGTGCTGCCGCTGCTCGACACCACCGATCAGGTCGCGGCCGAGGTCGGCGGGGCCAACACGGTCGTGTTCAGCCAGGGTCGCCGCCAGGGTTACAACACCGACGTGCCCGGCATGGTGGCGGCCATGGCCGAAGCCGGAGTGACGGCGCCGTCGGCCGCGGTGGTCCTCGGCGCCGGCGCCACCGCGTGCTCGGCCCTGGCCGCGTTGCGGGACACCGGCCTGCGCACGGTCACCGTGGCCGTCCGTGACCCGGCCCGCGCCACCAGCCTGCTGGCCGTCGCGGATCTCCTCGGCGTCCAGGTCGAACTCCTGCCGCTGGCCGACGCGATCGGCCGGGCGCCAACGCCTGACCTGCTCATCTCCACCGTCCCGGCCGGCGCCGCCGACTTCCTGGCCGAGAAGATCGAGGCGGACCAGCCCGTCCCACCCCACGTCTTCGACGTCGTCTACGCTCCCTGGCCCACCCGCCTGGCGGGGGCCGCCCAGAAGGCCGGCGCCACCGTCGTCGGCGGCTTCGACCTGCTCCTGCACCAGGCCGTCGGCCAGTTCGAGCTGATGACCGGCCACCCCGCCCCCCTCGACGCCATGCGCACCGCCGGCCAAGCCGAACTGGACCGCCGCTCCGCCGCCCTCTGACCCGCCACAAATACCGTGTGCAAAATCTGTCGCCATAGCAGCAGTTTTTGCGCACGATGCTGGAGTCCCGACACGCGCACACCCCAGTGGTCCCACCCGCCCACTTGATCCATCCCCACCCGCCTTACCTGGGTCTCTCCTGTCCCACTTCGTCCCCTCGCCCCACCCAGTCCCACCACCCGAGTCACCCCACTAGGCCCGCCCTCGCCCGTCCCACCCGAGTCACCCCACTCGGTACGCCCCCACCGTCCCACCTGGATCCCAACCCCCTCGTCTCATCCCGTCCCACCCGAGTCCACCGCCCGCCCGCCGACACCCTTGGACCTCGAATAGTTCGGTCTCAAATAATTTGACACCGAACCAGCGCGGAGCCATCCTGGGCCAGTGACCGCCGAACCCGCCCCCGAGCCACCCGCATCGGAGCCAACCCCCGCGCCTACAACCCCGCCCCCCAGCCAGGTGCCGACAACCCAGGTGCCGACAACCGAGGCGCCGGCCACCCCGCCGTCAGCCACCCAGGCGCCAACTGGGCCGGGGCCGACTGGGCCGGGGTCGGGCTTGGTAGGCGACAACCTTCAGTCGGCGGTCGAGCGATCCAAGCAGGCGGGCTGGGCCTGGGGCGACGAGGGCGCGGAAATTCCGGCTGACGCGGGTCTGCCCGAGCTGCTCCCGTTGGCCGCCCGCACCATGGGCACGTTCTGGGGGCAGTCTGTGCAGGGCACCGGGATCTCCGGCGCGGGCCTGGCCGTCCTGCGCGTGCTGGCCGCCCGGAACGGGCTGAAGTCCAGCGAGGTCGCGGCGCGGGGCTGGTCGACACCGGGCACAGTGACCACGGTCGTCGACACGCTGGTCCGGGACGGGCTGGTCCGGCGCGAGCGGGACTTCACCGACCGGCGGGTGGTCCGGCTGTTCGTGACCGAGCGCGGGATGGACAAACTCATCGAGACGCTGGCCGAGGTCGGGCCGCGCTGGCAGAGGGCCTTCGACTACGTGGACCCAGCCGACGAGCCGGCGATCCGCAAATTCCTCATCGACACCATCGAGCGGTTCAGCACCCTGATCCGGAAGGAGCGCGGTACGTGACCGAGTCCACCGTGCAGGCACCACAGGCCAACCCGCCCGACCCGGCCAGCTCAGCCAATTCAGCCGACCCGGGCGCAGTGCGGCCCGCCGCCGCGATCCGCACCGAAGACCTGCAGAAGACCTACACCACTTCCCGCGGCGACGTGCAAGCCGTCCGTGGCATCAGCCTGGATGTGGCCCCGGGGGAGTTCTTCGGCCTGCTGGGCCCGAACGGGGCCGGCAAATCCACGACGATCGGCATGCTCACCACGCTGATTTTGCCCACCGGGGGCCGGGCCTGGGTGTCCGGCATCGACGTGGTGGCCAACCCGGTCGGGGTCAAGCGCACGATCGGCGTGGTGCCGCAGAACAACACGCTGGACATGCAGCTCAGCGTGACCGAGAACCTGGA
This sequence comes from uncultured Actinomycetes bacterium, assembly GCA_963833835.1. Classification (GTDB taxonomy): domain Bacteria; phylum Actinomycetota; class Actinomycetes; order Streptosporangiales; family Streptosporangiaceae; genus Bog-532. The sequence continues at coordinate 203,045 of CAWHZI010000009.1, read as the reverse complement.
GTTCCGGAGCCGCTTCTTCGGCCTCAGCCGGCGGGACGCGCTGCGCCGCGCCGACCAGCTGCTGACCGCGTTCGGGCTGACCGACCGGCGCCGCGCCATGGCCACCGACCTGTCCGGCGGCCAGGCCCGGCGGCTGATGATCGCCCGGGCCCTGGTGCACCGGCCGGACGTGCTGTTCCTGGACGAGCCGACCGCCGGGCTGGACCCGCAGACCCGGGTCAACCTGTGGGACACCCTGCAGGCCCTGCACGACGAAGGCCAGACCATCCTGCTGACCACGCACTACATGGAAGAAGCCGAGGCGCTCTGCGATCGGGTCGCGGTCGTTGACCACGGCCTGGTCCTGGCGGCCGGCACCGTGGACGAGCTCAAGCAGGGTGCGGGCGCGGACACCGTGATCACGGTCCGGTACGACGGGGCCGCCGCCACGCTGGACGTGCTGGCCGCGCTGGACGAGCGGCCCGAGGTCAGCAAGGTGGAGATCGAGGGGGACCAGGTGCGGGTGTTTGCCCGGGACCCCGGCGCCGTTCTCGGCGAGCTGATCACGGCGGGCGGGCGCGCGGGCCTGACCGTACGCGACGCCGCCCAGCTCAAGCCCAGCCTGGAGACCGTTTTCCTCACCCTGACGGGACGGGAGTACCGCGAATGACCACCACCACCCCAACGCCGTCGCCTGGGGCCTCAACCCCGTCGCGCAGGGCGTCAACCCCGCCGCCTGGTGCCCCCACCCCGGCGCCCGGTGCCACTCCCGGTGCTACGGCGTCTTCGGCTGGGGCCGCCTCGGAACGCACGGTCGCGATCATCACCGGCGCGCCCGTGCCGCACCCGACCACGTGGCGGACGTTCGTGGCCATGCTGGCCCGCGAGTTCCGGGTCCTCGGCCGGAACGCCCCGTCCACCTTCGTCCGGTCGGTGGTCCAGCCGCTGCTGTGGGTGTTCGTGTTCACCTACGTGATGCCCAAGATCGGCGCGGCCGGGGTGTTCGAGGCCGGTGCGGCCCGGGGCGGCGGTACCACCTTCTCCACCATCTTGCTGCCCGGCCTGATGGCCTCGATGCTGCTCATGCAGGGCATCATGGGGACCACGTTCCCGCTGGTCATGGAGTTCTCCTGGCAGCGCACGATCGAGGACCGGGCGCTGGCTCCGGTGCCGCTGAGCGTGCTCGCGTTCGAGAAGATCGTGGCCGGCGCGGTGCAGGCCTTCGTCGGCGCGCTGATCGTCATCCCGATCGTGCTGTTCGTGCACGCCTCCGGGCAGAGCCCGCACGCGCACGTGACGAACTGGTTCATGCTGGGGCTGATCCTGGTCGCGGCGTCGATGCTGACCGCAGCGCTGGGGCTGCTGCTCGGCACGCTGATGGACCCGCGCAAGATGCAGATGCTGTTCGCGGTGATCCTGCTGCCCGCCACCATGCTGGGCTGCGTCTACTACCCCTGGTCGGCGCTGCACAGCATTCGGTGGCTGCAGATCGCCGTGCTGTTCAACCCGATGGTGTACATGTCCGAGGGCCTGCGCTCGGTGCTCACCCCGGGGGTCGGCCATCTGGCTGACTGGGCCGTCTTGCTCGTCCTCGTCGGCGGCGCGGTCGTCATCGGCTACCTGGGCACCCGGACGTTCAGCCGCCGCGTGCTCAACTAGGCCGTGTCCAGCGAAGCGGTCGTGGTTCTGGGGTTCCGGAACCGCGGCCGCCGGGCCAACGTCGTGAACCGCTGGCGGGTCCGCCTCGGACTGCGGGCCCGTCAGCCCGAGCTGGGGCCGTCCCGGCTGGTGCTGTGCGGCGGCCCGGTCGCCAGCGTCGTGCCCGAGGCCGACCTCATGGCCCGCTACGCCCGCGAAGAGCGTGGCTACACGGGCCCGCTGGTGACCGAGACCCAAAGCCAGTCGACCTGGGAGAACATCGAGAACGCGATCCCGCTGATCGAAGCGGCCGACCACATCAAGATCGTCTCGAACTTCTGGCACACCCCGAAGGCCCGTCGCTACCTGAAACAGCTCCGCCCCGACCTGGTTCCGCGGCTGATAACAGCAAGAAGCCACCGGTCCGAGAAGCGAACCCGAACCCCGCATAATTGAAACAACCCGAACCGCTAACTGATAACAGCAAGAAGCCAGCCAGCCAGAACCAGCTAGCAAGAAGCCAGCCAGCCCAGCCCAGAGCCGGCCGGAGCTCCAAGGGACCCCGGCCGGCCAGCACTTAGGACCGGAAGTAGTGGCCCTGCTCCAGGTCCTCGATCAGGCCCTGGTGGGTCGGCTGCCAGTCCAGCAACTCGCGGGTGATGGTGGCCGAGGCCGGGCTGTCCAGGGCGATGAAGCCGCCCAGGAAGCTGAACCGCTCCGCGGCGTCCTCGGGCGGGACGGAGACCACTGGGAGGTCGAGCTGCTGGCCGAAGACCTCGGCGATGGCCCGGATCGGCACCCCTTCGTCGCCGACGGCGTGCAGTACCGAGCCGGCCGGGGCGTTCTCGGCCGCCAGCCGGAACAGGCGAGCAGCGTCCAGGCGGTGCACCGCGGGCCAGCGGTTGGAACCGTCGCCGACGTAGGCGGCGTTACCGTGCTGGCGGGCCAGGCCGACCAGCGCGGTCATGAAACCGTTGTCCCCGTCGCCGTGCACGGTCGGCGGCAGCCGCAGCACGGACGAGCGGACGCCGCGGTCGGCCAGGGCCAAGGTGGCCTGGGCCGTGGCCAGCCGGGCGCTCGGGCCCTCGCCGTGACCCGCGCCCGAGTCGGGGGTGAGCCCATCCCGTTCGGTCGCCACCCGGCCGGGGGTGAGGCCGAGGAGGCCGGAGGCGATCACGAACGGCTTGCCCGAGCCGGCCAGCGCGTCGCCGAACGTGTCGACCGCCGTGCGGTCCGCGGTAGCCGCGCCCACGAAGTCGCCGGTGAACGCGATGTCGTGCTTGAACGCCAGGTGGATGACGCCGTCGGAGGCGGCGGCCGTCTTGGCCAGGATGTCGAGGTCGTCGATGGTCCCGCGCTCGACCTGCGCCCCCGCCTTGACCAGGGCCTGCGCCGAGGCGTCGGAGCGGGCCAGCCCGGTCACCTCGTGGCCGGCGCCGATAAGCTCGGGAACGACGGCGGATCCGATCCAGCCCGACGCGCCGGTAACAAAGATCTTCATTTTTAACAGGCCTCCAGACCCACTGAGCCACAACTCGATGTCAGTTGCTGTCATCACTAGTTCTAGTCGATGTCAGTCGCTGACGTCAAATACAATGGAGGCAGCGGATTACCGCCAGCTGAGCCAAGGAATTCGGGCTACGGCCAAATTGTTGTTACTCTTAGCCAACGACTAGTCCGGTGCGGCAGCACTGGACGGGCAAGCGGAGGCGCCACCTCCCACCTCGCCGGCCCTGGGCTGGCAGGTCAAGCCGGATAAGCGGCACCCGGATCCCGCGCTAAACGGGACTCGGGTACCACCTGGATCTGGCGTCGGCGGGCACCCGGTGTCACAGTGGTGATGCGGGGCGAATGCCCGCCGTGGTGGCCACCCCGCATGCATGGCGTGCGGGGTTTTCTCGTCTTAGGCGGTTTTCGCTGGCCGGGAGACTCCGCAGGCTGAGACAGACAGGCAGTCTGCCGGCGGAAACTCCGCGGGCAGGGATGGGACTTCAGGAGGTCACATCAGCACTGAACCGCGTATCAACGAGCGCATCCGCGTTCCCGAGGTCCGGCTCGTCGGACCAGCCGGTGAGCAGGTCGGCATCGTTTCGATCGACGACGCACTCCGGTTGGCTCAGGAATCCGACCTCGACCTGGTAGAGGTCGCGCCCACGGCGCGCCCCCCAGTGGCCAAGCTCATGGACTACGGCAAGTTCAAGTACGAGTCCGCGCTCAAGGCCAGGGAATCACGCAAGAACCAGGCCCAGACGGTCATCAAGGAGATCAAGCTCCGGCCCAAGATCGACCCGCACGACTACGGCACCAAGAAGGGCCACGTCGAGCGGTTCCTCAAGGCGGGGGACAAGGTCAAGGTGACCATCATGTTCCGCGGACGCGAGCAGTCCCGGCCCGAGCTCGGGTTCCGGCTGCTGCAGCGTCTGGCGGGGGATGTCGAGGAGCTTGGTTTCGTCGAGACCTCGGCCAAGCAGGACGGCCGCAACATGACCATGGTCATCGGCCCGCACCGCCGGAAGGCTGATACCCCCCGGCCGGAGCGTCCCGAGCCAGCTCAGCGCTCCCACCCCGAGCGCGCCGAGCGTGCTCCGCAGGTCGATCGCACTCCGCAGCCGGAGCCTGACCTGGAGCCGGAGCCCGTTCTGCAGCCTGAGCCTGTTGCCCAGGCCCAGCCGGAGCCCGCTCCGCAGCCTGAGCCTGTTGCGCAAGCGCAGCCCGAGCCCGCTCCGCAGCCTGAGCCCGTGGCCCAGGCCCGCCCCGAGCCCGCTGCTCGCCCTGAGCCTGCTGCTCGGCCCGCTCCCGCAGCTCGGCCCAGGCCGGCGCCGCGACCCGCTCCCGCGGCGCGACCCACTCCTGCTGCTCAGCCCGCTCCCGCAGCTCAGGCTGAGCGCACACCCCAGACCACCCCGGACCGGGCGCCAGCCCGGCCCGTACCCGGCCCCCGTGCCGTCGCCGCCGCTTCCGCGACGCGACGGGCCAACGGCGGATCGGAGAGGCCGGCAGCAAGGCGAGCAGGTCTCGACTAGCTGACGGTCACACGAACCGCGCCTGACACATAGGTGCCAGGCGCGGCTCCGTGACGCACGCACGTAAGGAACGCGCCTCCGGGCGCGCTAACCGAGGAGACGACGGCGACCATGCCGAAGATGAAGACCCACAGTGGCACCGCGAAGCGCTTCAAGCTGACCGGTACCGGCAAGGTGATGCGCCGCCGCGCTGGCAAGAACCACCTGCTCGAGCACAAGTCGTCGCGGGTGACGCGCCGGCTGGCCGGGCCCAAGGAAGTCGCCCCCAGCGACCGCCGCGAGATCAAGAAGCTGCTGGGTAAGTAACCCGCTCGCGAGCTGAAGGAGAAATAGAGAAATGGCACGCGTCAAGCGGGCAACCAACGCCCACAAGAAGCGCCGTACCGTCCTCGAGCGGTCGAGTGGCTACCGGGGCCAGCGGTCCCGGCTGTACCGCAAGGCCAAGGAGCAGCAGCTCCACTCGATGACCTACGCCTACCGCGACCGCAAGGACCGCAAGGGCGCCTTCCGCCGGCTGTGGATCCAGCGGATCAACGCCGCGGCCCGGGCCAACGGCATCACCTACAACCGCTTCATCCAGGGTCTGAAGGCCGCGGAGGTCGAGGTCGACCGGCGGATGCTGGCCGAGCTGGCCGTGTCCGACGCGGCTGCGTTCACCGCCCTGGTCGAGGTGGCCAGGAAGAACCTGCCGGAAGAGGCAAGTGCCGCTGCCTGACGGCAGCGGCACGGAGTACACCAGCGTCCGCAGCCCGCGGCTCAAAGCGGCCCGGCGGCTGACCAAACGGGCGCTGCGGCAGCGCGCGCGGGCCTTCCTGGCGGAAGGCCCGCAAGCTGTTTCCGAGGCTTTTTACAGCCGTGCGCCCGTGTCCGAGCTGTTCGTCACGGCCGAGGCCCGGGCCCGGCACGCCGACCTGGTGTCGGCCATGGCCGACGCCGGCATCCCGGTGCACCTGGTCAGCGGCGAGGTCATGGCCGAGCTGGCCCAGACCATCACCCCGCAGGGTCTGCTGGCGGTCTGCGGCTTCGTCGACGTCCCGCTGGACCAGGCCCTGAACGGCTCCGACGGGCCCGACGGGCCCGACGGGCGCAATGCGTCCTCCGGGCCACCGGCCCTGGTCGCCGTGCTGGCCAGCGTGCGCGACCCCGGTAACGCGGGCACCGTGCTGCGGGCGGCCGACGCGGCCGGCGCCCAGGCGGTGCTGTTCTCCGACGCCTCGGTCGACCCCTACAACGGCAAGGCCGTCCGGGCCTCGGCCGGCAGCCTGTTCCACGTCCCGCTGGTGGCCGGGGTGCGGCTGGAGCAGGCCGCCGGCGCGCTGCGGGCCGTGGGCCTGCGCATCCTGGCCGCCGACGCGCGCGGCGGGCGCACCCTGGACGACCTGTCCCCGGCCGAACTGGCCGCCCCGACCGCGTGGGTCTTCGGCAACGAGGCCTGGGGGATGCCCGAGGCGGTGCTGGCCCTGGCCGACGAGTCGGTCGCGGTGCCGATCTACGGCCGGGCCGAGAGCCTCAACCTGGCCACGGCCGCCGCCGTCTGCCTCTACGCCAGCGCCCGCGCCCAGCGGGGGGCCACGGCGGGCACGAAATGACGAAACGCTTACGTCTGGGGCTTTTCGCCCTGCTTGACCAAGATTTCTCCAGGTGCGGGGCTGTCCGGAAACACGAGCACGCTAGAGTCTCATCACATTTCCGTTACACGAAACGGTAACGGTCAGGAGTGGGTGTCACATGACGAGCCGAGCGGCACTGGGCTGGCCCGGCGAGCCCCCCGGCGCGGACCGGTCGTTGCCGGCCGACGCGCTCGCGGCGGCGGGCGAGGTGCCCGGCTGGCTCGTCATCGCCGATGAGCTCCCCGACGGTCTGGTCGTGGCCGACGAGACCGGTCAGGTCACGGTGTTCAACACCGCCGCCGCCCAGCTGACCGGGGTGAACCCGGCCGAGGCGCTGGGCAAGGAACTGTTCGACATCCTGCCGCTGCGCGACGCCGACGGCCGTGACTGGTGGGCGCTGACCGACCCTTACCACGGCCTGCAGACCCGCACCCGGCACCCGGAGCGGCCGCTGTTCCTGGCCGACGGCACCGAGGTGCTGGTCGTGGTCCGTTACGTGCGTGAGCCGCGCCGCCGCCGCGACGTGCGGCGGCTGGTGGTCTCGCTGCACGACGCCGGGCAGCGGGCCCGGCTGGAGCGCAGCCGGGCCGACCTGGTCTCCACCGTGGCCCATGAGCTGCGCTCCCCGCTGACCAGCGTGAAGGGCTTCACCGCCACGCTGCTGGCCAAGTGGCACCGGTTCACCGAGGACCAGAAGCTCGTCATGCTGGAGACGGTCAACGCCGACGCGGACCGGGTCACCCGGCTGATCACCGAGCTGCTCGACGTGTCCCGGATCGAATCCGGGCGCCTCGAGGTGCATCGCCAGCTGGTCGATGTGCCCGAACGGGCCCGCAAGATCATCGCCGGCCGGGTCGCTGCGGGCGAGCCGGAGGACCGGTTCCGGCTCTCGGTGGCCGACGGCCTGCCGGAGACCTGGCTCGACCCGGACAAGGTGGACCAGATCCTGGCCAACCTGGTTGAGAACGCGGTCCGTCACGGGGCTGGTACCGTAACCGTTGTGGTAGAGCCAGCCGCCGGAGGCGACGTCGTGGCGGTATCCGTGCAGGACGAGGGTGAGGGGATCGCTCCCGACCTCGCCTCACGCGTGTTCCGGCAGTTCTGGCGGGGCAAGCGGCGCGGCGGTACCGGCCTCGGCCTCTACATCGTCAAAGGCCTGGTCGAAGCGCACGCCGGTACCATCACGGTGGGCCGCGCGCCCGGTGGCGGCGCTGAGTTCCGATTTACCATGCCCGCGGGGACTCCGCTCGCCTGAGCGAGCCGGCCGGACCGCGGGCCACCCCGGGCGGGCCATCCTGGGCGAACTGCCCTGTGCGCCGTGACCGAGCGGCGACCGGTGGCTCACGCACCGGTTGACCTGGTTAAAAATCGGCATGAACCAGCACCACCACCAGACCTGTACTGATCGCACGGCCCGTAAGGGAAGGCCCGATGTCCGGACCCAGCAGTAATTACGACCCCGTAGAGGTGACCCCGTTGTCGCCCGAGGAGGTCACCCGGATGCGCGACGAGGCGATCGCCGCCTTCAGCGCCGCCGGTGACCTCGACGAACTCAAGGCGGCGCGGCTCGCCCACACCGGTGACCGGGCCCCGCTGACCCTGGCCAACGCGGAGATCGGCGCGCTGCCGCCGCAGGCCCGGGCCGAGGCGGGCAAGCGGGTCGGCGCGGCCCGCGGCGCGGTCCGCCAGGCCCTGGCCGACCGGACCACCGAGCTCGAGGCCGCCCGGGATCAGCAGGTGCTGCTGACCGAGACGGTTGACGTGACGCTGCCGTGGGACCGGCGCCCGGGCGGCGCCCGGCACCCGGTGACCATGGCCGCCGACCGGCTGTCCGACGTGTTCGTGGCCATGGGCTACGAGGTCGCCGAGGGTCCCGAGGTCGAGGCCGAGTGGTACAACTTCGACGCGCTGAACTTCCCGCCCGACCACCCGGCCCGCGAGTCCCAGGACACGCTGTTCGTGGCCGGGCCCAAGGACGCCGGCGATGGCACCGGCGGCTCGGGCCGGTCCGGCGTGGTGCTGCGGACGCACACCTCGCCGGTGCAGATCCGCTCCATGCTGTCCCGCCCGTTGCCGCTGTACGTGGTGAGCCCGGGCCGGTGCTTCCGGGCCGACGCGCTCGACGCCACCCACAGCCCGGTGTTCCACCAGATCGAGGGCCTGGCCGTGGACGAGGGCCTGACCATGGCCGACCTGCGCGGCGCGATCCAGGCGTTCGTCGACGCCATGTTCGGTGAGGGCCTGCGGACCCGGTTCCGGCCGGACTACTTCCCGTTCACCGAGCCGTCCGGCGACGTGTCGATGGAGTGCCACGTGTGCCGGGGTGCCTCGACCGAGCCCGGTGGCGAGCCGTGCCGGGTCTGCCGGTCGCAGGGCTGGATCGAGATCGCGGGCTGCGGCATGGTCAACCCGCGGGTGCTGATCGCCTGCGGCATCGACCCCAGCCGGTACAGCGGTTTCGCGTTCGGCCTGGGCATCGAGCGCACGCTCATGATCGGCCACGGCGTCACCGACATCCGCGACACCACCGAGGGCGACGTCCGGTTCAGCCGGGCCTTCGGGACGGAGATCTGACCATGAAACTTCCGCTGTCCTGGCTGCGCGAGTACGCGCCGATCGAGTCTTCGGTCGAGGCGGCCGAGATCGCCCGGGTGCTCACCTCGATCAAGCTGGAGGTTGAGTCGGTCGAGCCGGTCGGCCACGACATCTCCGGCGTGGTCGTCGCCCAGGTCTTGTCGGTCGAGGAGCTGACCGAGTTCAAGAAGCCGATCCGGTACTGCCGGATGGCCACCGAGGACGGGCACGCGCTCGGCAGCGAGGGCAATCTCGGGGTCGTCTGCGGCGCGACCAACTTCTCCGCCGGGGACAAGGTCGCGCTGGCCGCGCCGGGTGCGGTGCTGCCCGGCGGCTTCGAGATCGGGGCCCGCAAGACCTACGGCCGGCTGTCCGAGGGCATGATCTGCGCCGCCGACGAGCTGGGGATCGGGGACGACCACTCGGGCATCATCGTGCTGCCCGCGGCCGCCCCGCTCGGCGCCGACTTCGCCACCTACGCCTCCCTGCGCGACGAGGTGTTCGACATCGCCGTCACCCCCGACCGCGGTGACTGCGTGTCGGTGCGCGGCGTGGCCCGCGAGCTGGCCATCGCGTTCGGCCTGACCTTCACCGACCCGGCCGACTCCGGCCTGCCCGCGCACGCCGGTCTCGGCGGCGACCTGGGCTGGGTCTCCAGCGCCGTGCGCGCGGTGGCCATCGCCGACCCGTCCGCCTGCGACCGGATCGTGCTGCGCTCGGTGCACGACTTCCGGCCCGGCGCGCCCACGCCGCTGTGGATGCAGGTCCGGCTGAACCGCTGTGGCGTCCGGTCGATCTCGCTGGCCGTCGACGTGACCAACTACCTCATGCTCGAGCTCGGTCAGCCGCTGCACGCCTTCGACAACGCCAAGGTCACCGGGGCCATCGAGGTCCGGCGGGCCGAGCCGGGGGAGCGGCTGGAGACCCTGGACCACGTGACCCGGGCGCTGGAGCCGGGCGACATCGTCATCGCCGACGGCTCCGGGGCGGTCTCGCTGGCCGGCACCATGGGCGGCCTGACCACCGAGATCAGCGACGAGACCACCGACGTGCTGATCGAGGCGGCGCACTTCTCACCGGTCGGGGTGGCCAAGATGGCCCGCCGCCACCGGCTGCACAGCGAAGCGTCGTACCGGTTCGAGCGCGGCGTCGACCGCGAGCTTCCGCTGCGGGCCTCGGCCAAGGCGGTGGCCTTGCTGGCCTCGCTCGGCAGCGGCACGATCGTGCCCGGCTGCCAGCACGCCTCGGTGGACGTGCCGCCCACCCAGGTCTCGATGACCGAGGACTACCCGGACCAGGTGGCGGGCGTGGTCTACGGGCTGGACACCGTGACCCGCCGGCTGCGCCAGCTCGGCTGCGCCACCGAGCACGACCACGCCTACAAGGTGCTCACCGTCACCGCGCCGTCCTGGCGCTCGGACCTGAACGACCCGGCCGACCTGGCCGAGGAGGTCATCCGGCTCGAGGGTTACGAGAACGTCCCGGTCCGGCGGCCCCGGGCCTTCGCCGGGCGCGGGCTGACCACCCGCCAGCGGCTGCGCCGGGACGTCGGCCGCGGCCTGGCCGGCGCGGGCTACGTCGAGGTGCTGGCCGCGCCGTTCGTGTCCGCCGCCGACGCGGACGCGCTGCAGCTGCCGCCCGAAGACCCGCGGCGGCAGATGCTGGCCCTGGCCAACCCGCTCAGCGACGACGAGCCGCTGCTGCGGACCACGCTGCTGCCCGGCCTGTTCCGGGTACTGAACCGCAACATCGGCCGCGGCTTCGCCGACGTCGCCCTGTTCGAGCTGGGGCTGGTCTACCTGACCCGGCCCGGCGGGCGCGTCGTGCCGCCGTCGCTGCCCGTGGACCGGGCGCCCGTCGTTCGAGGACCTGACCGCGCTGGAGGCCGCGCTGCCCGACCAGCCGCTGCACCTGGGCGCGGTGCTGGCCGGCGACCGCGAGCTACCGGGCTGGTGGGGCCAGGGCCGTCACGAGTGCTGGGCCGACGCCGTCGAAGTGGCCCGCCAGATCGGCCGGATCTGCCGGGTCAGCGTGGACGTGCGCGCCGACCGGGCAGGCCCCCTGGCACCCGGGCCGCTGCGCCGCGATCTTCGTCCAGGCCGGCGACGGCTCCCAGCAGACCGAATGGCTGGCCGGGTACGCCGGCGAGCTGCACCCGCGGGTCATCCAGGCCTTCGGCCTGCCCGCCAGGACCAGCGCGCTGGAGCTGGACATGTCGGCCGTGCTGGCCGCGGCGGAACGGTCCGGTCCGGTGCAGGCCCCGGTGCTGTCGTCCTACCCGCTGGCCGCCCAGGACGTGGCCCTGATCGTCGACGCCGCGGTGCCCGCGGCCGACGTCGAGGCCGCCCTGCGCGCGGGCGCGGCCACCGCCGGTGACGGCGCGCTGCTGGAAGATGTCCGCCTGTTCGACGTCTACACCGGCGAGCAGGTCGGCGAGGGCCGCAAGTCGCTGGCCTACGCGCTGCGCTTCCGGGCCCCGGACCGCACGCTCACCGCGGCCGAGGTCGCGGAGGTCCGCGACGCCGCCGTGGCCGAAGCGGGAGAGCGCGTCGGCGCCGAGCTGCGCGGCTGACGGCCGAGGGCAAACAACACTGTCCTCATCGCCACCACCAGCCAGGCCAGCGCCAGCAGCACGTACAGCACCACGGCCACGTCCCGCAGCACAGTGTCGGAGCTGCGGGCGGACAGGGCGATGGTGGCGGTGACGCAGGTGCCGACCGGGAACGTGAAGCTCCACCAGGTCAGGGCGAACGGCAGCCGCCCGCCGGCGGTGCGGGCGGTGCGCACCGTGATCGCGGCCGCCAGCACCAGCCACAGCATCGCGAACCCCCATACCGGGACGCCGTACAGCAGGCCGGCCACGGCCGCGCCGGTCCCGTACGGGGCAGGCAGCACACCCGGCCGTCCTTGCCCAGGCTGCTGGCCGCGGTCACCGACTGCCCGAGCGGGCCGAGCACGATCCACAGCGTCGGCGCCATGGCCGCGGCGCCCACCTTGTGCTGGACCAGCCGGGACCAGATCTGCGGAACGATGATCAGCGTGGCCAGCAGGCTGATGCCGAACATCGCGTAGCAGGCCAGCAGCAGGGTCAGCCGCGGCTGACCCGCGGGCGCGTGCGGGACCAGCAGCGCGCCGGTGGCCGCCGCCGTCATCGGCGCCACCACCGGCATCAGCCACCCGCCGAACGCCGCGTCCGCCCCGATCTCGTGCCGGGTCATCATCAGGTACGGGATCCAGCCCGTGGTCCCCAGGCCGAGCGCGGCGCCCGCGCTCCACAGCACCCAGTCCACGCCGACCGCCGCCGATCCGAGCACGCTCGGCCCGAGCAGCAGCGTTCCCGCCCCCACCGTGATCAGCGCCTTCGGGGGCGCACCCCAGAACTGGGCCATGACCGGGTCCGCGGCGTAACCGCGGGCCCGGGCCGGGTGCCGGGCCCAGTGCACCGCCCAGCCCGCGATCAGCCCGATCAGCAGCAGCGAGGCCAGCACCCACACCACGGTGGCGAACACCCGCAGGCCGGGCACGCGGACCGGCAGTTCCGCCCCGGCCACGGCGACGATGCCGGTGCCCATGACCGTCGCGAACCAGTTCGGGCCGAACTCGCGGGCGACGCCCGCGGGCCCGGCGCCCCGGGATCGTCGTCCAACTCTTCCAGAGCATCTGCGCCATACCTTATGACCTGGCCGATGACTTCGGGTCCGCGGCGTACCCAGCTTCCTCGGCCAGCCCAGCGACTCAGGCCGGGACGGGCGGGGCGTCGGTGCTGGTCTGAGCTGCGTCGGCGGGAGCGCGGTGAAGATCTGCGCGCGGCCCTTGACGCAGGCCGAGACCCGCTCCGTCTGGGCGTCTCGGCGCTGGTGTAGCCCTGGCAGGTCCAGCCGCGGATGGAGACCGGGGCGCCGCCGCCGTTGCCGCGCAGGCCGCCCGCCCGGATCAGCGCGGCGTAGGACCTCTCGACGGTCATCGCGGTCGGGCAGGACACGGAGCCGCGGCCGATCCTGACCACCACCGTGACGTCCACCCCGGTCAGGGTACGGCCGCACGTCGCGATGGCGTCCGAGGCGGTGGTCCCGGACGCCGCGCACCCCGTCACACACCCCGCGCTCAGGCCCACGGCCTCGCGGTCGGGCACGACACGGAGCCGCGGCCGATCCTGACCATCACCGCGATGTCCACCCCGGTCAGGGTGCGCCCGCACGTCGCCGCGGCGTTCGAGGTGGTGGTCCCGGGAGCCGCGCGCCCCGTCCCGCAGCCGGCGGCCAGACCCACGGCCAGGCCCATCATGATCAGGAACCAGGCGCGCATCAGGGCAGACTTCCGCATCGGGATCAGACAGTGCGCCCATCATGGCGCGCGTAGCGCTAAGTGTCCAACTCGACACTCCATGTATTCAGTCGCGCTCACCCAAACTCTGCGGATCCGAACCCCGTACCTCTAGGCAAACCGGCCGCACCACCAAAGCCGCACCGACGACCGCCTGCACGCCGATCGTTTGCATAATTTATCGCAACACTGCATAATTTTGCATACAAGCTCAGCGCCCGGCGCCACGCCCGGGATGCATTCCCCGCCACCATCTCAGCCAACCAGGAGGCTAACGCGACATGGGCGCACGAGTCGCGGTCGCAGGGGCCAGTGGCTACGCGGGCGGGGAACTGCTCCGTCTGCTGGCCGCCCACCCGGACCTGGAGATCGGCGCCCTCGGCGCGGGTTCCAACGCCGGGGCCCCGGTCACCGCGGTCCACCCCAACCTGATCACGCTGGCCGGCCGGACGTTCGGGCCCACCACGGCGGACGCCTTCGCCGGGTCCGACCTGGTGTTCATGGCGCTGCCGCACGAAGAGGCGGCCACGCTGGCCCGGCAACTGCCCGAGCACACCCGGATCGTTGACCTCGGGGCCGGGTTCCGGCTGTCCAGTCCGCAGGCCTGGGCGCGTTTCTACGGCGGCGACCACCCCGGCACCTGGGCCTACGGACTGCCCGAACTGCCCGGCGCCCGCGCGACGATCAGCGCGTCGGGCCAGGTGGCCTCACCCGGCTGTTACGCCACCGCGTCGATCGTGGCGCTGGCCCCGCTGCTGGCCGCCGGGCTGGCCGCGCCCGAGGACATCGTGATCGTGGCCGCCTCCGGCACCTCCGGCGCGGGCCGGTCCGCCACCACGAACCTGCTGGGCAGCGAGGTCATGGGCTCGGTGTCGGCCTACAAGGTGGGCGGCGTGCACCGGCACACCCCGGAGATCGAGCAGGCTCTGCAGTCGGTCCTGCCGGGGACGGGAATCGAGACCGGGACCGGCCCCCAGGCCACGATCTCGTTCACGCCCACGCTGGCCCCGATGCCGCGCGGCATCCTGGCTACCTGCACCGCCCGGCTGGTCAAGGACAGCAGCACGACGGAGCTGCGCGAGGCCGTCGCCCGCTTCTATCAGGGTGAACCGTTTATCCACCTGCTGGCGCAGGAGCAGTGGCCTGCCACCGCCGCCACCGCCGGCTCGAACGCAGCCCACCTCCAGGTCGTGGCCGATTCGCACGCCGGCCGGGCCGTGGTCGTGTCGGCCATCGACAACCTGGGCAAGGGCGCGGCGGGCCAGGCCGTACAGAACGCCAACCTCATGCTCGGCCTGCCGGAAACGGCGGGCCTGACCGCCCTGGGAGTCGCGCCGTGAGCGTCACCGCCCCGCTCGGGTTCCGCGCCGCCGGCGTCACCGCCGGGCTGAAGGCCTCCGGTGACCGCGACGTCGCCGTGGTCATCAACGACGGCCCGTCCCGCGCCGCGGCCGCCGTGTTCACCGGCAACCGGGTCAAGGCCGCGCCCGTGCGGTGGACCGAGCAGGTGGTCAGCGGCGGCCGGGTCCGCGCGGTGGCCCTGAACTCCGGCGGCGCTAACGCCTGCACCGGGCCGCTGGGCTTCCAGGACACCCACGCCACCGCGGAACAGCTCGGCACGGCCCTGGAGGACTCGGCCGGGGAGATGGCGATCTGCTCCACCGGCCTGATCGGCGAGCGGCTGCCGATGGACAAGATCCTGCCCGCGGTGGACGCCTGCGTCGCCCAGGCCTCCCGGGGCGGCGGCCTGGCTGCGGCCGACGCCATCCGGACCACCGACACCGTGGTCAAGATCAGCTTCCGCCGCGAGAACCCGGGCCGCGAGAACCAGGGCCGGGAAAACCAGGGCGCCTCCGGCTACGCCATCGGCGGCATGGCCAAGGGTGCGGCGATGCTCGCGCCCGCCCTGGCCACCATGCTGTGCGTGCTGACCACCGACGCGGACCTGCCCCCGGCCGACCTGGACGCCGCGCTGCGAGACGCCATGCGGGTCAGCTTCAACCGGCTGGACACCGACGGCTGCATGTCGACCAACGACACCGTGCTGCTGCTGGCCAGCGGTGCCTCGGGTGCTGCGCCGAAGCTGGCCGACTTCACCGCGATGCTGACCGAGGTGTGCACCGACCTGGCCCGCCAGCTCCAGCTGGACGCCGAGGGCGCGGGCAAGATGATCATGGTGGAGGTCATCGGGGCGGCCAGCGAGGACGACGCGGTGGAGGCGGGCCGGGCCGTGGCCCGCAGCAACCTGCTCAAGTGCGCGATCGCCGGCGAGGACCCGAACTGGGGCCGGGTGGTCTCAGCCGTAGGCACGACGGCGGCAGAGTTCGAGCCGGATCGCCTGAACGTGGCCATCAACGGGATCTGGGTGTGCCGGAACGGCTGCGCTGGCGACGAGCGGTCCAAGGTGGACATGTCGCCCCGGGACGTCACGATTACCGTCGACCTGTCCGCCGGCCCGCACACCGCGACCATCCTCACCACCGACCTGACCACCGAGTACGTCCACGAGAACTCGGCCTACTCGACATGACGGAGAACCTGACAGAGAACCTGACGGGGCGCAACGGCCAGGTCAGCCGCCGCAGCGCCGAAGCCAAGGCGGAAACCCTGATCGAGGCCTTGCCCTGGCTGATCAAGTTCCACGACCGGACCGTGGTCATCAAGTACGGCGGCAACGCGATGACCTCCGACGAGCTCCGGCTGGCGTTTGCCGAGGACCTGGTGTTCCTGCGCTACGCCGGGTTGCGGCCGGTGGTGGTGCACGGCGGCGGCCCGCAGATCACCGAGCATCTGGACCGGCTCGGCCTGGAGTCCACGTTTACCGCGGGCCTGCGGGTCACCACGCCGGAGACCATGGACGTGGTGCGGATGGTGCTGACCGGCAAGGTCAACAAGGACATCGTCCGGCTGATCAACCGGGACGGCCCGTTCGCGGTCGGCATGTCTGGTGAGGACGCCAACCTGTTCACCGCGAGCCGGAAGGCCGCGATCGTGGACGGCGAGCCGGTCGACATCGGGCTGGTCGGCCAGATCGAGACCACGGACCCGGGCGCGATCCGCGCGCTCATCGCCGACCGGCGGATCCCGGTGGTGTCCAGCGTGGCCCGGGGCGAGGACGGCGAGGTCTACAACGTCAACGCCGATACCGCCGCGGCCGAGCTGGCCGTGGCCCTGGGGGCGGCCAAGCTGATGATCTTGACCGACGTGCCGGGCCTGTACCGGACCTGGCCCGCCACCGGTGAGGTGATCAGCCAGCTCGGCGCGAGTGAGCTGGAGGGCATGCTGCCCGGTCTGAGCAGCGGGATGATCCCCAAGATGGGCGCGTGCCTGACCGCGGTCCGGGGCGGTGTGCCGCAGGCTCACGTGGTTGACGGGCGGCAGCCGCACGCCGTGCTGCTGGAAATCTTCACCGACTCCGGGACCGGGACCATGGTCGTGCCCGATAAGGAGGCAGAGACACTGTGACCGCCACGGACGTACTGCAAAAACGCTACGCGGCCGCGCTGATGCCGAACTATGGGCTGCCCCCGGTCGCGCTGGTCCGCGGCCAGGGCTGCCGGGTGTGGGACGCCGACGGCCGTGACTACCTCGACCTGTTCGCCGGGATCGCGGTTAGCGCGCTGGGCCACGCCCATCCCGCGCTGACCAGCGCGGTGAGCCTGCAGGTGGCCGCGCTGGCCCACACCTCGAACCTGTACCTGCACGAGCCGGAGATCGATCTGGCCGAAAAGCTCCTGGCTCTGCTGGGTGGGTCCGAGGGCCCGGCCGACGCCCGGGTGTTCTTCGCCAACTCCGGCACCGAGGCCAACGAGGCCGCGATCAAGCTGGTCCGCCGGTATTGGGAAAAGCAGAATAAGAAAGAAGCCCGGCCGGTCTACGTGGCCACCGAGAACGGGTTCCACGGCCGGACCATGGGGGCTCTCGCGCTGACCGGCAAGGCCTCGATCCGCGAACCGTTCGCGCCGTTCGGCATCGAGGTGCGCTTCGTGCCGTACGGGGACGCGGACGCGCTGCGGGCCGCAGTCGGCCCGGACTGCGCGGCCGTGTTCCTCGAACCGTGCCAGGGCGAGGCCGGCGTGGTCCCGCCGCCGCCCGGTTACCTGCGCGCGGCCCGGGACGCCTGCGACGCGGCCGGCGCGCTGCTGGTCGTGGACGAGATCCAGAGCGGCATCGGGCGCACCGGGCACTGGTTCGCCCACCAGGCCGAAGGCGTCACCCCCGACGTGCTCACCCTGGCCAAGGGGCTTGGGGGAGGGCTGCCCATCGGGGCCTGTGTCGGGTTCGGGTCCTACGGCGCGGTACTGGGCAAGGGTGATCACGGCTCGACGTTCGGGGCCAACCCGGTGTCCTGCGCCGCCGCTCTGGCCGTGCTGACCACGATCGAATCCGACGGCCTGCTGGCTAACGCGGCCGCGGCGGGTACCCAGCTGGCCAGCGGCATCGGCGCGATAAGCCATCCGCTGCTGGCCGGGGTCCGCGGCCAGGGCCTGTGGCTGGCCGCCGTGCTGGCCCAGGACGCCGCCGTGGACGTGGAAGCGGCCGCCCGCCGCGCCGGGTACCTGGTCAACGCGGTGCAGCCGAACGCGATCCGGCTGGCGCCGCCACTGATCATCGGCCCCGGGGAAATAGCTGACTTCCTCGGCGCCCTGCCCAGCATTTTTAACGACGTTGCCACCGCCCGGGGTGCCGCATGAGCGCGGGGCAGGCACCACCGGGGGCCCAGGGGGCGGCCCGGCGGCCGGCCCACCGGCCGGCACCACGGCACTTCCTGCGTGACGACGACCTGAACCCGGCCGAACAGGCCGAGGTGCTGGACCTGGCTGCGCTGCTGAAGGCGGACCGGTTCGCGCGCAAGCCGCTGGCCGGCCCGCAGACCGTCGCGGTGATGTTCGACAAGCCGTCGCTGCGGACCCGGGTCTCGTTCGCCACCGGCGTCGCCGACCTGGGCGGCAGCCCGCTGGTCATCGAGTCTCAGAGCACGCAGCTGGGCCGGGGCGAGACGGTCGAGGACACGGCCCGGGTGCTCAGCCGCCAGGTGGCCGCGATCGCCTGGCGCACGTTCGGCCAGGACCGGCTGGCTGCCCTGGCCTCGGCCAGCGAGGTACCGGTCATCAACGCGCTGACCGACAGCTTCCACCCGTGCCAGATCCTGGCCGACCTGCAGGCCATCGCCGAAGCCAAGGGCGCCCTGGGTGGCCTGACCATGACCTTCCTGGGCGACGGGTCCAGCAACATGGCCCACTCCTACCTGCTCGGCGGGGCCACGGCCGGCCTGCACGTGCGGATCGCCTCGCCCGGGGCCTACCGGCCCGACCCCGCGGTGCTGGCCGCGGCGGCCGAGATCGGCACCGAGACCGGCGGCAGCGTGCGCTGGTACGACGACCCGGCGCAGGCCTGCGCCGGGGTGGACGTGCTCGCCACCGACGTGTGGACGTCGATGGGACAGGAAGCCGAGCAGGCCGAGCGGACCTCCATGCTGGCCCCGTACGCCCTGGACAAAGCCAAGCTCGATCTGGCCGCCCCGGACTGCATCGTGCTGCACTGCCTGCCCGCCCACCGGGGCGAGGAGATCAGCGCCGAGGTGCTGGACGGCCCGCACAGCCGGGTCTGGGATCAGGCCGAGAACCGGCTGCACGCGCAGAAGGCGCTGCTGACCTGGCTGCTGGGCCAGAACTCGAAGACGCAGACCACGGAGACGCAGACCCCGAAGACCCAGGCGGGGCAGGCGAGATGACCGTGACCCGGCCCGGGACCAAGGCATCCCGGCAGGCGTGGGTGGCGGCCACCCTGGCCGACCGCCCGGTCCGTTCCCAGGAGGAGCTGGCCCGGTTGCTGGCCGAGCGGGGGATGCCCGTCACCCAGGCCACGCTGTCCCGCGACCTGGATGAGATCGGCGCGGTCCGGGTCCGCTCGGCCGACGGATCGCTGGTCTACGCGCTGCCCGAAGAACCCGGCGGCCCGGGTTCGCGGCCCGGCGGCGTCGCGGGCGGCGGTGCCGGGAGTGGCAGCGAACCGGACGCGTCCCGGCCGCGGCTGTCCCGGACCGCCTCCGAGCTGCTGATCTCGGCCGAGGCCAGCGCCAACATGGTCGTGCTGCGGACCCCGGCCGGTGCGGCCCAGTTCCTGGCTTCGGTGCTCGACCACGCGGCCTGGCCGTCCATTCTCGGTACCGTGGCCGGCGATGACACCGTGCTGGTCATCGCGCGCGACCCGGCGGGCGGCGAGGCCCTCGCGGCTCAGCTGCTCGCGCTGGCCGAGCGCCGGCGCTGACCCGGTAGGGTTCCGTCGCGGCACTACAAGAGGGACTGAGACAAACGTGACAGAAGCTTCAAGCGCGCCCCCGACCCGGCTGTGGGGCGGAAGGTTCGAGTCGGGGCCGGCGGACGCGCTGGCCCGGCTGTCGGTGAGCGTCCAGTTCGACTGGCGGCTGGCCCCGTACGACCTGCTCGCCTCCCGGGCCCACACCCGCGCGTTGTTCGGCGCCGGGCTGCTGACCGAGGCCGAGCGGGACGCCATGCTCAAGGCCCTGGACGACCTGGACCAGGCCTGCCGGGACGGCAGCTTCCGGCCCACCGCGGCCGACGAGGACGTGCACACCGCGCTGGAACGCGGCCTGCTGGAACGGCTGGGCACCCTGGGCGGCAAGCTCCGGGCCGGGCGCAGCCGCAACGACCAGGTCGCCACCGACCTGCGGCTGTACCTGCGGGACCACGTCCGCATGATCGTGTCCCGGCTGGCCGAGCTGGAGACCGCGCTGCTCGGCCAGGCCGAACGGCACGCCGACGTGGCCGCTCCCGGCTTCACCCACCTGCAGCACGCCCAGCCGGTGTTGTTCTCCCACCAGCTGCTGGCCCACGTGCACGCCTTCGCCCGGGACGCGGACCGGCTGCGGGACTGGGACAAGCGGGCCGCCATCTCCCCGCTGGGCGCCGGCGCGCTGGCCGGTTCATCGCTGCCGTTCGACCCCGCGGAGCTGGCCAAGCAGCTGGGCTTCGCCGCGGCTACGACTAACTCCATGGACGCGGTCAGCGACCGCGACTTCGCGGCCGAATTCTGCTTCGCGGCCGCGCTGATCGGCGTGCACCTGTCCCGGCTCGGCGAGGAGATCGTGCTGTGGTCCTCGCAGGAGTTCGGCTGGATCGAGATCGACGACGCCTACGCCACCGGCTCGTCGATCATGCCGCAGAAGAAGAACCCGGACGTGGCCGAGCTGGCCCGGGGCAAGGCGGGGCGGCTGATCGGCGGCCTCACCGGGCTGCTGACCACGCTCAAGGGCCTGCCGCTGACCTACAACCGTGACCTGCAGGAAGACAAGGAGCCGGTGTTCGACGCGGTCGACACGCTGCTGCTGGTGCTGCCCGCCGTAGCCGGGCTGATCAGCACGTTCCGGCTGCACGCCGAGCGGGTCGCGGCCAGCGCCAGCGCGGGCTTCACCCTGGCCACCGACCTGGCCGAGTACCTGGTGCAGCGGGGCGTGCCGTTCCGCGAGGCCCACGAGATCGTCGGTCACCTGGTCGTCTGGTGCCAGGTGCACGACGTCGAGCTGGAAGACGTCGGCGACGAGGACCTGCTGCGGGTCTCACCCCATCTGACCCCCGACGTCCGCCAGGTGCTGACCGTCCGCGGCGCCCTGGAGGCCCGCAAGCAGCGCGGCGGCACCGCCCCGGCCCGGGTCGCCGAGCAGCTCGTCGCGCTCCGGAACCTGGCTGACCAGCACGCGGCCTGGGCGACGAGCTGATACTCGCCCGGGAGTTCTTCGACCGGCCGGCGCTGGACGTGGCTCCGGCCCTGCTGGGCTGCGTGCTCGAGACCGACACGGCGGCCGGGCTGGTCGCGGTGCGGATCACCGAGGTCGAGGCCTACAGCGGCCAGACCGATCCCGCCTCCCACGCCTACCGCCGCAAGTCCGGCCGCAACCAGGTCATGTTCGGGCCGCCGGGGTACGCCTACGTGTACCAGATCTACGGCTTGCACTTCTGCGTCAACCTGGTCTGCCAGCCCGCCGGGACGGCCGAGGCCGTGCTGCTGCGGGCGGGTCAGGTGGTGGACGGGGCCGAGGTGGCCTGGACCCGCCGGGCTTCCGCCCGCACTGAGCTGCAGCTGGCCCGGGGGCCGGCCCTGCTGTGCCAGGTGCTGGCCATCGACCGCCGGTTCGACGGTACCGACGTGTGTACCGAGGACTCGCCGGTACGCATGCGCGGGCCGGGCCCGGGTGACGCGCCCGAGGCCGGCACGATCCGGAGCGGGCCCCGGGTCGGGGTGACCCAGGCGGCCGATTTTCCCTGGCGGTTCTGGATCGACGGCGATCTCACGGTCTCCGCCTACCGCCGCGCCGTCCCCAGGAAACGGCCGGGAACGCAAACAGTTACCACTCCGGGCCGCGAAGGTGGCAGCATTCAGCCGTGACCGACATCATCGACGAGCTGACCTGGCGTGGGCTCATATCGCAGTCCACGGATCTGGAGGACCTGCGTAAGGCCCTTGCGTCCGGGACCGTGACGCTCTACGGCGGCTTCGACCCGACCGCGCCGGGCCTGCACATCGGTAACCTTGTGCTGCTACTGACCCTGCGTCGGTTCCAGCTGGCCGGCCACCGCCCAATCGGGCTGGTCGGCGGGGCCACCGGCCTGATCGGCGACCCGAGCGGCAAGTCGGCCGAGCGGGTGCTGAACCCGCGCGAGACCGTGGCCAAGTGGGTGGACCGGATCCGGGGCGAGCTGGAGCGCTTCCTGGACTTCGGTGACATCCCGAACCGCGCGGTGCTCGTCAGCAACCTGGACTGGACCGCCGACCTGCCGGTGCTGGACTTCCTGCGCGACATCGGCAAGCACTTCCCGGTCAACCAGATGCTGGCCCGGGAGTCGGTCCGGGCCCGGCTGGAAGCGGGCGGGATCAGCTACACCGAGTTCAGCTACCAGATCCTGCAGGCCATGGACTTCCTCGAGCTGTTCCGGCGCCAGGACTGCGCGCTGCAGATCGGCGGCAGCGACCAGTGGGGCAACCTGGTGGCCGGCGTGGACCTGATCCGCCGGGCCGAGGGCGGCTCGGCCCACGCCCTGGCCACCCCGCTGATCACCAAGCCGGACGGCACCAAGTACGGCAAGACCGAGGGCGGCGCCATCTGGATCAGCCCTGACCTGATGAGCCCGTACGCGTTCTACCAGTTCTGGCTCAACGTGGGGGACTCCGAGGTGCCCGGCCTGCTCAAGGTGTTCACGTTCCGGTCCCGGGAGGAGATCGAGGACCTAGAGCGCCAGACCGCCGAGCGCCCCCAGGCCCGGGCCGGGCAGCGCACGCTGGCCGAAGACCTCACCAAGCTGGTGCATAGCGCCGACGCCACGGCCCGGGTGATCGCGGCCAGCCGGGCTCTGTTCGGCCAGGGCGACCTGCACGACGTCGACCAGTCCACCTTGGCCGACGCGGCCAGCGAGGTCCCGCACACCGAGGTCTTCCTGCGCGACCCCGACGAGGCCCTACCGCCCGTGACCGACCTGATGGCCCTCACCGGCATCGCCGCCAGCAAATCCGCGGCCCGGCGGGCCGTCACCGAGGGCGGCGCCTACCTCAACAACACCAGGGTCACGGAGCAGGACGCCGTCCCGACCCGGGCTGACCTCCTGCACGGCCGGTACCTGATCCTGCGCCGGGGCAAGCGCACGGTCGGCGCCGTCGACGTCCACCTGGCCTGACGGCATTCCGTTTCCGTACGGTTCGGATCCCCGGGTCTGGAATATCCGCACGGGCGGTGAAGTTATACCCCTCTACATGGCCAACAGTGTCCGAACCAGGTCTGCTGGCGTGTAGGGTAGGACTACCGCACCACGGAGCCGGAAACGGCGCCTGAACTGCGGCCCGGATTGGGATCGAATGCCTTTCGGCAAATCGGTTCCCTCGGGACCATCGGGACAATTCAATTTCGGATAACGTGCACAAGCACCATCCGGAGTCGGGTAAGGTTTCGAAGGTCGGGCGGATCGCCCACTTGTTTCCCAGAATCCATTAAGGGCTCTGGTTTGACGGGTGGGAATGCGTCCGGTAAGTTAGAGTAGTTGCCCTGGATGCGGATGAGAGTCTGCTGATGGTGTGCATCTGTTCCTTGAGAACTCAACAGCGTGCTAAAAGCCAGTGCATTAAGCACATACCCCCGTCGGTGGGGTGGCTTCCTTTATTGGGGGTCTCTTCATCAACGGATTTATATGTCAAGATCGCTGAGCTGATCTGGTCTTTCGGGGCTTGGTTGGTGAGGCACTCTCGAGTGTTTACAGTCCGCTGCGTTGCTGTCTTTCGGGATGGCCGGCGGTTGTATATAAAGCATTCAACGGAGAGTTTGATCCTGGCTCAGGACGAACGCTGGCGGCGTGCTTAACACATGCAAGTCGAGCGGAAAGGCCCTTCGGGGTACTCGAGCGGCGAACGGGTGAGTAACACGTGAGTAACCTGCCCTTGGCTCTGGGATAGCTCCGGGAAACCGGAATTAATACCGGATATGACTTCGGCCGACATCGGCTGCGGTGGAAAGATTTATCGGCCAGGGATGGGCTCGCGGCCTATCAGCTTGTTGGTGGGGTAACGGCCTACCAAGGCGACGACGGGTAGCCGGCCTGAGAGGGCGACCGGCCACACTGGGACTGAGACACGGCCCAGACTCCTACGGGAGGCAGCAGTGGGGAATATTGCGCAATGGGCGAAAGCCTGACGCAGCGACGCCGCGTGGGGGATGAAGGCCTTCGGGTTGTAAACCCCTTTCGGCAGGGACGAAGCGAAAGTGACGGTACCTGCAGAAGAAGCGCCGGCTAACTACGTGCCAGCAGCCGCGGTAACACGTAGGGCGCAAGCGTTGTCCGGAATCATTGGGCGTAAAGAGCTCGTAGGTGGTTTGTCACGTCTGCTGTGAAAACTCGGGGCTTAACCCCGAGCTTGCAGTGGATACGGGCAGACTAGAGGTAGGTAGGGGAGAATGGAATTCCCGGTGTAGCGGTGAAATGCGCAGATATCGGGAGGAACACCGGTGGCGAAGGCGGTTCTCTGGGCCTTACCTGACACTGAGGAGCGAAAGCGTGGGGAGCGAACAGGATTAGATACCCTGGTAGTCCACGCCGTAAACGTTGGGCGCTAGGTGTGGGGTCCTTCCACGGATTCCGTGCCGCAGCTAACGCATTAAGCGCCCCGCCTGGGGAGTACGGCCGCAAGGCTAAAACTCAAAGGAATTGACGGGGGCCCGCACAAGCGGCGGAGCATGTTGCTTAATTCGACGCAACGCGAAGAACCTTACCAAGGTTTGACATGGCCGGAAAAGCCTCAGAGATGGGGTGTCCGCAAGGGCCGGTCACAGGTGGTGCATGGCTGTCGTCAGCTCGTGTCGTGAGATGTTGGGTTAAGTCCCGCAACGAGCGCAACCCTCGTCCTATGTTGCCAGCGGGTAATGCCGGGGACTCATAGGAGACTGCCGGGGTCAACTCGGAGGAAGGTGGGGATGACGTCAAGTCATCATGCCCCTTATGTCTTGGGCTGCAAACATGCTACAATGGCCGGTACAAAGGGCTGCGAAACCGCAAGGTAGAGCGAATCCCAAAAAGCCGGTCTCAGTTCGGATTGGGGTCTGCAACTCGACCCCATGAAGTCGGAGTCGCTAGTAATCGCAGATCAGCAACGCTGCGGTGAATACGTTCCCGGGCCTTGTACACACCGCCCGTCACGTCATGAAAGTCGGCAACACCCGAAGCCGGTGGCCTAACCCCTTGTGGGAGGGAGCCGTCGAAGGTGGGGCCGGCGATTGGGACGAAGTCGTAACAAGGTAGCCGTACCGGAAGGTGCGGCTGGATCACCTCCTTTCTAAGGAGCAACTGGCGTTCAGTCTTTGACTGGGCGTCCATTGGCTGTTTCTCAGGCGAATGTCCTGGGGCAGCCTGCTCATTAGTGGAGCACTGGTTATTCAGCTGGTTTCATCAGCCAACGTCGTTAGTACACCTGCACTTGTGCGGGAGGAACGCGGGCCGCGGGGGTGAGCTGGCTGGGCACGCTGTTGGGTCCTGAGGGAGCAGACGCTGTTTGGGTCTGTCCTTCTGGACTGGACCGGCATTCCGCCGAACGGCCCCGGTCACACTTTCTGGTTCTGCCAGCTGGTGTGGTTACCGGGGTACGCGGCGGTCTGGGTGCCGGGACCGCCCGTACTTTGAGAACTGCATAGTGGACGCGAGCATCATCTGTAGTAGCCAAGTTACTAAGGGCACACGGTGGATGCCTTGGCACCAGGAGCCGAAGAAGGACGTAGGAGCCTGCGATAAGCCCCGGTTAGTCGGCAACCAGACTTTGATCCGGGGATTTCCGAATGGGGAAACCTGTCGAGCGTAATTGCTCGTCACCCCTGCCTGAACACATAGGGCAGGTGGAGGTAACGCGGGGAAGTGAAACATCTCAGTACCCGCAGGAAGAGAAAGCAACCGCGATTCCGCGAGTAGTGGTGAGCGAAAGCGGAAGAGGCCAAACCAATCACGTGTTAAAGCCGGCAGGCGTTGCGTGGTCGGGGTAGCGGGACCGTTCAGCCAGAGCTGCTGATCTGGCAGGGAGTAAGAAATCGTATGGGTAGCCGAAGACGTTGGAAAGCGTCGGCACAGTAGGTGATACCCCTGTACGCGAAACCTGTACGACTCCCGAGCGGGATCCCAAGTAGCACGGAGCCCGAGAAATTCCGTGTGAATCCGGGAGGACCACCTCCTAAGCCTAAATACTCCCTGGTGACCGATAGTGAACAAGTACCGTGAGGGAAAGGTGAAAAGCACCCCGGTGAGGGGTCGTGAAATAGTACCTGAAACCGTGTGCCTACAAGCCGTGGGAGCGTGTCAGCTCTGCTGACGTGAAGTGACCGCGTGCCTTTTGAAGAATGAGCCTGCGAGTTACGGTGTGTGGCAAGGTTAACCCGTGAGGGGTAGCCGTAGCGAAAGCGAGTCTTAATAGGGCGTCATAGTCGCATGCTGTAGACCCGAAGCGGAGTGATCTACCCATGGCCAGGTTGAAGCGCGGGTAAGACCGCGTGGAGGACCGAACCCACCAGGGTTGAAAACCTGGGGGATGAGCTGTGGGTAGGGGTGAAAGGCCAATCAAACTCCGTGATAGCTGGTTCTCCCCGAAATGCATTTAGGTGCAGCGTCACGTGTTTCTTACCGGAGGTAGAGCTACTGGTTGGCCTAGGGGGCCTACAAGCTTACTGAAGTCAGCCAAACTCCGAATGCCGGTAAGTGAGAGCGTGGCAGTGAGACTGCGGGCGATAAGGTTCGTAGTCGAGAGGGAAACAACCCAGATCACCAGCTAAGGCCCCTAAGCGTGTGCTAAGTGGAAAAGGATGTGGAGTTGCACAGACAACCAGGAGGTTGGCTTAGAAGCAGCCACCCTTGAAAGAGTGCGTAATAGCTCACTGGTCAAGTGATTCCGCGCCGACAATTTAGCGGGGCTCAAGCACACCGCCGAAGCTGTGGCATTCGCGCGTTAGCTCGGCTTTCTTTTGTGGAGGCGGCTGAGAATTCGGCCTGACCTGGTCTTCGGACCGGTGACGGTTGTTTTCAGGGCGGCCCGAGCGTTGAGAGTCCAGGTGCGCGGATGGGTAGGGGAGCGTCGTGTGGCGAGTGAAGCGGCGGAGTGATCCAGCCGTGGACGCTACACGAGTGAGAATGCAGGCATGAGTAGCGAAAGAGGGGTGAGAAACCCCTCCGCCGAATGACCAAGGGTTCCTGGGGCAGGCTAATCCGCCCAGGGTAAGTCGGGACCTAAGGCGAGGCCGACAGGCGTAGTCGATGGACAACGGGTTGATATTCCCGTACCCGCGTAGACGCGCCCATGCTGAATCCGGTAATGCTAAGCACCCAACGCCTCTTAGTCCTTCGGGACGGCGAGGCCGCGGCTGCGACCCGAGCTGGTAGTAGGCAAGCTGAAGGGGTGACGCAGGAGGGTAGCTCTACCAGGCGATGGTTGTCCTGGAGTAAAGGTGTAGGGCGATGTGTAGGCAAATCCGCACATCATGAGCCTGAGACCTGATGCCGAGCCTATTGTGGCGAAGTGAGTGATCCCATGCTGCCGAGAAAAGCCTCGCAGTGAGCGTCTAAGCGGCCCGTACCCTAAACCGACTCAGGTGGTCAGGTAGAGAATACCAAGGCGATCGGGTGAACCGTGGTTAAGGAACTAGGCAAATTATCCCCGTAACTTTGGGAGAAGGGGAGCCATGTTCGGTGATAAGACTTGCTCTTTGAGCTGAGTGTGGCCGCAGAGACCAGGGGAAAGCGACTGTTTACTAAAAACACAGGACCGTGCAAAGTCGCAAGACGACGTATACGGTCTGACGCCTGCCCGGTGCTGGAACGTTAAGGGGACGGGTTAGTGACCTTCGGGTCGCGAAGCTCAGAACTTAAGCGCCAGTAAACGGCGGTGGTAACTATAACCATCCTAAGGTAGCGAAATTCCTTGTCGGGTAAGTTCCGACCTGCACGAATGGCGTAACGACTTTCCCACTGTCTCAACCACGGGCCCGGCGAAATTGCACTACGAGTAAAGATGCTCGTTACGCGCAGCAGGACGGAAAGACCCCGGGACCTTCACTGCAGCTTGACATTGGTGTTTGGGTCGGATTGTGTAGGATAGGTGGGAGACTGTGAAGCAGGCACGCTAGTGTTTGTGGAGTCATCGGTGAAATACCACTCTGTTCGTTCTGGATATCTAACCTGGGTCCGTGATCCGGATCAGGGACAGTGTCTGGTGGGTAGTTTAACTGGGGCGGTTGCCTCCCAAAAGGTAACGGAGGCGCCCAAAGGTACCCTCAGCCTGGTTGGCAACCAGGTGTCGAGTGTAAGTGCACAAGGGTGCTTGACTGTGAGACAGACATGTCGAGCAGGAGCGAAAGCTGGGACTAGTGATCCGGCGGTGGCATGTGGAAGCGCCGTCGCTTAACGGCTAAAAGGTACCCCGGGGATAACAGGCTGATCTTCCCCAAGAGTCCATATCGACGGGATGGTTTGGCACCTCGATGTCGGCTCGTCGCATCCTGGGGCTGGAGTAGGTCCCAAGGGTTGGGCTGTTCGCCCATTAAAGCGGTACGCGAGCTGGGTTTAGAACGTCGTGAGACAGTTCGGTCCCTATCCGCTGCGCGCGTAAGAGACTTGAGAGGGGCTGTCCCTAGTACGAGAGGACCGGGACGGACGAACCTCTGGTGTGCCAGTTGTCCTGCCAAGGGCACGGCTGGTTTGCTACGTTCGGAAGGGATAACCGCTGAAAGCATCTAAGCGGGAAGCTCGCCTCAAGATGAGGTCTCTCTCTGGGTTAACCAGGTAAGGCCCCCAGCTAGACGACTGGGTTGATAGGCCGGAGGTGGAAGCACGGCAACGTGTTGAGCTGACCGGTACTAATAGGCCGAGAGGCTTGGCTACTTACTACTTATCTTGTTTCGCGTCCACTATGCGGTTCCCGAGGCACGGTCGGTAAAACCAGCCGGTCACGGTGTTCATTCACTGGTGACCGAAGGTACGACCGATAACTCCATAGCGTTTCGGCGGCCATAGCGAAGGGGAAACACCCGGTCCCATTCCGAACCCGGAAGTTAAGCCCTTCTGCGCCGATGGTACTGCGCGGGGGACCGCGTGGGAGAGTAGGACGCCGCCGGGCATATTTGAAGGAGGCTGCTCCCCGAAAGGGTCGAGCAGCCTCCTTCTTATTTTGCGTTCTTATTTTGCGCTGTCGCCGTTGCTACACTGCCCTCATGACCGAGCAGGCCGAGCCGGACGCCGCCAGCGACCCTCAGGACGAGGCGCCGCGGCTGCCGCGGCATCTGGCCGCGCTGGTAGGCGCGCTCAATGGGCCACCGGATCTGGGCCGTAACCATGACACGTATCTGACCTACCCCGATCGCGAAGAGACCGGCGGAGCAGCGTCCGCGTGATCCTGTGCGATACCGGGCCACTGGTGGCCGCCTTCAACCGGGCCGACCGTGACCACACCCGCTGTGCGGAGTTCCTGACCCGGAACTGGACCCGGCTGGTGATCCCGTCTCTGGCCGTCACCGAGGTCTGCCATCTCCTGGCCGATCCCCGGCGCCGCGGCCGCCCTGACTTCGCCGCCGAGTTCTGCGCCGCGATCGCCGACGACGAGCTGCGGGTCATCGAGGCGACCCCGTACGACTACCGGCGGATGGCCGAGCTGCTCACCACCTACCGATCGCTGCAACTGCAGGTGGTGGATGCCTGCGTGGTGGCGCTGGCCGAGCGCCTGGACGTCCGCGAAGTCGCCACGCTGGACCGCCGCGACTTCCAGGTCATCTCCCCCCGTCACCTCCGCCGCGGCGAGCGCCTCACCTTGCTGCCCGACGACTCCTGACCCCACTGCCGGCCTTCGTCGCGCCGACGGCCGACAGCCTTGACTCTCACCTTGGGGAAGACCGCACACTCACCTTGCCGGGCCGGATCGGCCCGGCGACGAGGGAGTCAGCGTGGAAGAAATCAGCATCGGCGAGTTCGCGCGACGGTCCCGCCTTTCACTGAAGGCGCTCCGGCTCTACGACGAGCGCGGGGTGCTGGTGCCGTCGCGCGTCGATCAGGCGTCTGGCTATCGCTATTACGGCACGGCCCAGCTCGACCAGGCGCGCCTGGTCGTGATGTTGCGCCAGTTGCAGTTGCCGCTCGCGGTGATCAAGGAACTGCTCGCGTGCGATCCGGCCGATGTGGCGACGCGCATCGCCGAGCATTGGCGCGACGCCGAGGCGGCACACGACGCGCGGCGCGAGCTGGCCGACTACCTCGTCAGCCGACTGAGCGGGAAGAGGTTCGCCATGTTCGAAGTCGCCGCACGGGAGATACCCGAGCGGAGCCTGCTCTGTCTCAAGCGCAAGGTCGACGAGCAGGAAATGTGGGCGTTCGGCAAGGAGTTCATCGCGATTCTGCGCGAGCGCCCGCTCCCGAAGATCGAAGGACGAGAAGGCGCGACGTTCTGCATCTGGTGGGGTCTGGTGAACGCCGACGGCGATGGCCCGATCGAATGGTGTGCGCCAGTCCCTACCGCGCAAGCGGAATCTCTCGCGTCGCACCATCCCGAGCTGACGTTGCGAACCGAGCCGGCGCATCTGGAGGCGTTCGTCGGGCTACCGGATGCGGGGGACGAGGCGGTGCACTGGCAGCTCGCTGGCGAGTCACTGGAGGCGTGGGCCCAGGAGCAGGAGCAGGAGCAGGAGGGTGATCGTCTTGCCCTCACGCCCGAAGACCTCGGCCTCCGGATCACCTATCTCGCCAGCGCACTGGGCACCGAGGAGCCCTACCGCGACATGGCCCTCCCGTTCGCCGTAGACCGATGATCGAAGCCTGCAACCTGGTCAAGCGCTACGGCGCCACCATGGCCGTCAACGACCTCTCCTTCTCCATCCGGCCCGGCCTGGTCACCGGCTTCCTCGGCCCGAACGGCGCCGGGAAGACCACCGCCATGCGGATGATCCTGGGCCTCGACGCGCCGACGCAGGGCTCGGTCACCGTAGACGGCCGCCGGGCCTTCGATCACCTGCTCTGCCTGGCCCAGAGCAACGGCCTCGACCCCGACGGCATCCACTGGGTCCGGACCCTTATGCGGGCGCTGGCCGCCGCCCGTGGCATCGTCCTGTTCGAGCTCATCCCGGTCAAGGCCTCGCTAGAGGAGGCGTTCATGGAACTGACCAGA
Source organism: uncultured Actinomycetes bacterium (assembly GCA_963833835.1). Classification (GTDB taxonomy): domain Bacteria; phylum Actinomycetota; class Actinomycetes; order Streptosporangiales; family Streptosporangiaceae; genus Bog-532. Next base: position 172,219 of record CAWHZI010000009.1, on the reverse strand, counting down.
GACAGCGTGGAGTACCAGGCGGCGGGGGCGACCCGATGACCGAGGTTACGATCGCCCGCACCGGCCCGGACCACCGGGCGGCCCTCCGTCCAGCCGCCTTCGGTGACGTGCTGCGCTCGGAGTGGACCAAGCTCCGTTCGGTCCGGTCAACATTCTGGGCGCTGGCCGTGACCGTCGTGCTCGGCATCGGCCTGGGCGCCGCCATCAGCGCGGCCACCGCCCACGGCTACGCCAAGAGCAGCGTCTCCGGCAAGCTGAGCTGGGACCCGACTGCGCTCAGCCTGGACGGGATGGGCATCGCCACGTTGGCCATCGCCGTGCTCGGGGTGCTCTGCATCAGCTCCGAGTACTCGTCGGGGATGATCCGCACCAGCCTGATCGCCGTCCCGAAGCGAGGCCGGTTGCTGGCCGCCAAGTCGCTGGTCTTCGCCGCGGTGACCTTCGTCGTGGGCGAGGCCACCAGCTTCGTGGCGTTCTTCGTGGGCCAGTCCCTCATCAGCGGCCATGCCCCCCACGCGGCGCTTGGCGATCCCGGGGTAGCCCGGGCGGTGGTGGGAGCGGGGCTGGCCCTGACCGCCCTGGCGGTGCTCAGCGTCGCCGTGGGCACCTTGATCCGGCACCCGGCCGCCGCCATCGCCTGCATGATCGCCGTCCTGTTCGTCCTGCCCGGGATCGCCCAGGCGCTGCCGGACTCGTGGCGGAACCCGGTCACCGAGTTCTGGCCGACCCAGGCCGGGGGCCAGCTCGCCACCGTCTACCAAGCCGCCCACACCCTCCAGCCGTGGCCCGGCTTCGGCGTGATGTGCCTGTTCGTCGCCGTCGTGTACGCCATCGCCTGGACGCTGCTGGACCGCCGGGACGCATGATGGCGGCCAGGGCGCATCGGTTCGGTCGGTGCGGAGCTGCGGCGCGCGGAACGAAGGGCCTGGTCTTCGTGCTTGAAGACCTCGACAACCCCGGCGCCACACCCGGCATCCACCCGATCGCTGCAACTGCAGGTGGTGGATGCCTGCGTGGTGGCGCTGGCCGAGCGCCTGGACGTCCGCGAAGTCGCCACGCTGGACCGCCGCGACTTCCAGGTCATCTCCCCCCGTCACCTCCGCCGCGGCGAGCGCCTCACCTTGCTGCCCGACGACTCCTGACCCCACTGCCGACTTGCGAAACGTCACGGCACGGATCGCCGCCGGCGCTGCCGGGCTATGGTGAAGGCATGGGTTGCTGTGCTGCCATGACTACCGACATCGCCGCTTAGCGGCGGTGCGAGGCTGCCGTCACCGCGGCCTCATTGCCTGGCCCCTACCGGGGGCAGTGCCAGGACGTACCGCCGGATCAGTGTCCTGCCGGCCGTCATGCGCATGTTCCCGTGCTGCCGGCTCATCCTGCCTGATCAGGAGAGTCATGTCTGCGTCGCAGCGTTCCGGTTCACCGAGCGAAGAACCATTCCCGTGCCCGCCCGCCGCCGGGCCCGCCCTCACGCAGGACCCACGTGCCGCCACCCTGGTCCTGATGGTCGGGCTTCCCGCGGCCGGGAAAACCACCCGGGCCGAAGAACTCGCCGCAACGCACCGGGCGCTGCGGCTGACCCCGGACCAGTGGATGATCCCGCTGTTCGCGGATTCGATGGCCGGCGGCAAGCGCTGGGTGCTCGAAGGCCGGCTCATCTCGGTCGCCTTGCAGGCGCTGCGGCTGGGGACCAGCGTCGTGCTCGACTACGGGCTCTGGGGCCGCGATGAACGGTCGGCCCTGCGCTGGCTGGCCCGGTCGGCCGGGGCAGCATGCCAGGTCCTCTACCTGCCGGTGGGCAAAGACATCCAGCTTGCCCGTATCGCACACCGCCAGGAAACGGCACCGCACCAGACCTTCCCGATTACCGAAGCCGATATGGACGAGTGGCGGGAGCAACTCCAGGTGCCCGACGCCGCCGAACTCGACGGCGGCGAGATCCCCGCCCCGCCAGCAGGATGGCCGGGCTGGCCACAGTGGGCAGCAGACCACTGGCCCACCTGCACCGACAGCTAACCAACTGCGATCATCACGTCGGCGGCTTCTGCTTACGCTGGAGAGCATCGAGCTCGGCCAGATCATGGATGTCCTGCCGGCGATGCTCGTACCCGGTCCGAAACCGCCGCTGCTGCTCCGCAGATAGGCAGGGGACGGTGCGGCCGCCGATCGACCCCGTGGTGAACGCGGAAGGTGGATAGTCGAAGTGCCCGCCGTCCAGGTCCGACTGCCGGCCATGACCGTCCACGTCGAAGTGGACAGGATGCACGTCGACCCAGCGCGCGCCCGGTGCCCGCAGCTCCATCCGGACCGGCAGCCAGTCCGTTTCGGCCGCGTAGTCCAGCTGGCCCAGTACCGGCCAGCAGCGCTCCAGGTCCCTCGCGTCGACGGCCAGATCAAGATCCCGGTGCTCCCGGGTCTGCCGCCCGGTCAGGGCCGCGACGCCCCAGCCGCCACCCACCCAATGACGAACCCCGGCCCCATCCAGCATGTCCAGGACCGCGATCACGTCTTCGGCGCGCACGCCCCAGGCTACGACGCCGCAGCTGGCCAAGGCGGGCAGGACCTGGGCGCCGGGGCGCCCTCCACCCTTAGCGGTGGGGCGAAGTTTGGATAACAGCTCGGCCGGGGATGAGTGGGCCGATGAGCCCCATCCGGGGCCCTGTACCCAGCCCTAGAAGAATTCCTGAGGAGATTTTCGGGGCGCTGTAGCGCGGTCCGAGGCCGCTGACCTCGGCGGATACACCGGAGCAGGGCGTAGGCCCAGTGCCGGGCCGGTCCAGTGCGCTTCCTCGATTTGACGAGGGCCTCGTCCATCTCTAGAGTTCTTCTTGCCCCACGGGGGACGGGACGCCGGACGGCGGGCCTGATACCCGGGGGAACCCCAGGACGATCGAACCGGCGGGCTTTTCGTGATCGCGGAAGCCCGGTGACGACAGTCTTGGACGGGCAGATCGCCTTCCTAGCTGACAAAAAGTTCTTCGTAACTTAGTTGACAGTAAGGATCGGGTCCGGTAAGTTAGAGTAGTTGCCCTGGAGGCGGATGAGAGTCTGCTGATGGTGTGCATCTGTTCCTTGAGAACTCAACAGCGTGCTAAAAGCCAGTGCATTAAGCACATACCCCCGTCGGTGGGGTGGCTTCCTTTATTGGGGGTCTCTTCATCAACGGATTTATATGTCAAGATCGCTGAGCTGATCTGGTCTTTCGGGGCTTGGTTGGTGAGGCACTCTCGAGTGTTTACAGTCCGCTGCGTTGCTGTCTTTCGGGATGGCCGGCGGTTGTATATAAAGCATTCAACGGAGAGTTTGATCCTGGCTCAGGACGAACGCTGGCGGCGTGCTTAACACATGCAAGTCGAGCGGAAAGGCCCTTCGGGGTACTCGAGCGGCGAACGGGTGAGTAACACGTGAGTAACCTGCCCTTGGCTCTGGGATAGCTCCGGGAAACCGGAATTAATACCGGATATGACTTCGGCCGACATCGGCTGCGGTGGAAAGATTTATCGGCCAGGGATGGGCTCGCGGCCTATCAGCTTGTTGGTGGGGTAACGGCCTACCAAGGCGACGACGGGTAGCCGGCCTGAGAGGGCGACCGGCCACACTGGGACTGAGACACGGCCCAGACTCCTACGGGAGGCAGCAGTGGGGAATATTGCGCAATGGGCGAAAGCCTGACGCAGCGACGCCGCGTGGGGGATGAAGGCCTTCGGGTTGTAAACCCCTTTCGGCAGGGACGAAGCGAAAGTGACGGTACCTGCAGAAGAAGCGCCGGCTAACTACGTGCCAGCAGCCGCGGTAACACGTAGGGCGCAAGCGTTGTCCGGAATCATTGGGCGTAAAGAGCTCGTAGGTGGTTTGTCACGTCTGCTGTGAAAACTCGGGGCTTAACCCCGAGCTTGCAGTGGATACGGGCAGACTAGAGGTAGGTAGGGGAGAATGGAATTCCCGGTGTAGCGGTGAAATGCGCAGATATCGGGAGGAACACCGGTGGCGAAGGCGGTTCTCTGGGCCTTACCTGACACTGAGGAGCGAAAGCGTGGGGAGCGAACAGGATTAGATACCCTGGTAGTCCACGCCGTAAACGTTGGGCGCTAGGTGTGGGGTCCTTCCACGGATTCCGTGCCGCAGCTAACGCATTAAGCGCCCCGCCTGGGGAGTACGGCCGCAAGGCTAAAACTCAAAGGAATTGACGGGGGCCCGCACAAGCGGCGGAGCATGTTGCTTAATTCGACGCAACGCGAAGAACCTTACCAAGGTTTGACATGGCCGGAAAAGCCTCAGAGATGGGGTGTCCGCAAGGGCCGGTCACAGGTGGTGCATGGCTGTCGTCAGCTCGTGTCGTGAGATGTTGGGTTAAGTCCCGCAACGAGCGCAACCCTCGTCCTATGTTGCCAGCGGGTAATGCCGGGGACTCATAGGAGACTGCCGGGGTCAACTCGGAGGAAGGTGGGGATGACGTCAAGTCATCATGCCCCTTATGTCTTGGGCTGCAAACATGCTACAATGGCCGGTACAAAGGGCTGCGAAACCGCAAGGTAGAGCGAATCCCAAAAAGCCGGTCTCAGTTCGGATTGGGGTCTGCAACTCGACCCCATGAAGTCGGAGTCGCTAGTAATCGCAGATCAGCAACGCTGCGGTGAATACGTTCCCGGGCCTTGTACACACCGCCCGTCACGTCATGAAAGTCGGCAACACCCGAAGCCGGTGGCCTAACCCCTTGTGGGAGGGAGCCGTCGAAGGTGGGGCCGGCGATTGGGACGAAGTCGTAACAAGGTAGCCGTACCGGAAGGTGCGGCTGGATCACCTCCTTTCTAAGGAGCAACTGGCGTTCAGTCTTTGACTGGGCGTCCATTGGCTGTTTCTCAGGCGAATGTCCTGGGGCAGCCTGCTCATTAGTGGAGCACTGGTTATTCAGCTGGTTTCATCAGCCAACGTCGTTAGTACACCTGCACTTGTGCGGGAGGAACGCGGGCCGCGGGGGTGAGCTGGCTGGGCACGCTGTTGGGTCCTGAGGGAGCAGACGCTGTTTGGGTCTGTCCTTCTGGACTGGACCGGCATTCCGCCGAACGGCCCCGGTCACACTTTCTGGTTCTGCCAGCTGGTGTGGTTACCGGGGTACGCGGCGGTCTGGGTGCCGGGACCGCCCGTACTTTGAGAACTGCATAGTGGACGCGAGCATCATCTGTAGTAGCCAAGTTACTAAGGGCACACGGTGGATGCCTTGGCACCAGGAGCCGAAGAAGGACGTAGGAGCCTGCGATAAGCCCCGGTTAGTCGGCAACCAGACTTTGATCCGGGGATTTCCGAATGGGGAAACCTGTCGAGCGTAATTGCTCGTCACCCCTGCCTGAACACATAGGGCAGGTGGAGGTAACGCGGGGAAGTGAAACATCTCAGTACCCGCAGGAAGAGAAAGCAACCGCGATTCCGCGAGTAGTGGTGAGCGAAAGCGGAAGAGGCCAAACCAATCACGTGTTAAAGCCGGCAGGCGTTGCGTGGTCGGGGTAGCGGGACCGTTCAGCCAGAGCTGCTGATCTGGCAGGGAGTAAGAAATCGTATGGGTAGCCGAAGACGTTGGAAAGCGTCGGCACAGTAGGTGATACCCCTGTACGCGAAACCTGTACGACTCCCGAGCGGGATCCCAAGTAGCACGGAGCCCGAGAAATTCCGTGTGAATCCGGGAGGACCACCTCCTAAGCCTAAATACTCCCTGGTGACCGATAGTGAACAAGTACCGTGAGGGAAAGGTGAAAAGCACCCCGGTGAGGGGTCGTGAAATAGTACCTGAAACCGTGTGCCTACAAGCCGTGGGAGCGTGTCAGCTCTGCTGACGTGAAGTGACCGCGTGCCTTTTGAAGAATGAGCCTGCGAGTTACGGTGTGTGGCAAGGTTAACCCGTGAGGGGTAGCCGTAGCGAAAGCGAGTCTTAATAGGGCGTCATAGTCGCATGCTGTAGACCCGAAGCGGAGTGATCTACCCATGGCCAGGTTGAAGCGCGGGTAAGACCGCGTGGAGGACCGAACCCACCAGGGTTGAAAACCTGGGGGATGAGCTGTGGGTAGGGGTGAAAGGCCAATCAAACTCCGTGATAGCTGGTTCTCCCCGAAATGCATTTAGGTGCAGCGTCACGTGTTTCTTACCGGAGGTAGAGCTACTGGTTGGCCTAGGGGGCCTACAAGCTTACTGAAGTCAGCCAAACTCCGAATGCCGGTAAGTGAGAGCGTGGCAGTGAGACTGCGGGCGATAAGGTTCGTAGTCGAGAGGGAAACAACCCAGATCACCAGCTAAGGCCCCTAAGCGTGTGCTAAGTGGAAAAGGATGTGGAGTTGCACAGACAACCAGGAGGTTGGCTTAGAAGCAGCCACCCTTGAAAGAGTGCGTAATAGCTCACTGGTCAAGTGATTCCGCGCCGACAATTTAGCGGGGCTCAAGCACACCGCCGAAGCTGTGGCATTCGCGCGTTAGCTCGGCTTTCTTTTGTGGAGGCGGCTGAGAATTCGGCCTGACCTGGTCTTCGGACCGGTGACGGTTGTTTTCAGGGCGGCCCGAGCGTTGAGAGTCCAGGTGCGCGGATGGGTAGGGGAGCGTCGTGTGGCGAGTGAAGCGGCGGAGTGATCCAGCCGTGGACGCTACACGAGTGAGAATGCAGGCATGAGTAGCGAAAGAGGGGTGAGAAACCCCTCCGCCGAATGACCAAGGGTTCCTGGGGCAGGCTAATCCGCCCAGGGTAAGTCGGGACCTAAGGCGAGGCCGACAGGCGTAGTCGATGGACAACGGGTTGATATTCCCGTACCCGCGTAGACGCGCCCATGCTGAATCCGGTAATGCTAAGCACCCAACGCCTCTTAGTCCTTCGGGACGGCGAGGCCGCGGCTGCGACCCGAGCTGGTAGTAGGCAAGCTGAAGGGGTGACGCAGGAGGGTAGCTCTACCAGGCGATGGTTGTCCTGGAGTAAAGGTGTAGGGCGATGTGTAGGCAAATCCGCACATCATGAGCCTGAGACCTGATGCCGAGCCTATTGTGGCGAAGTGAGTGATCCCATGCTGCCGAGAAAAGCCTCGCAGTGAGCGTCTAAGCGGCCCGTACCCTAAACCGACTCAGGTGGTCAGGTAGAGAATACCAAGGCGATCGGGTGAACCGTGGTTAAGGAACTAGGCAAATTATCCCCGTAACTTTGGGAGAAGGGGAGCCATGTTCGGTGATAAGACTTGCTCTTTGAGCTGAGTGTGGCCGCAGAGACCAGGGGAAAGCGACTGTTTACTAAAAACACAGGACCGTGCAAAGTCGCAAGACGACGTATACGGTCTGACGCCTGCCCGGTGCTGGAACGTTAAGGGGACGGGTTAGTGACCTTCGGGTCGCGAAGCTCAGAACTTAAGCGCCAGTAAACGGCGGTGGTAACTATAACCATCCTAAGGTAGCGAAATTCCTTGTCGGGTAAGTTCCGACCTGCACGAATGGCGTAACGACTTTCCCACTGTCTCAACCACGGGCCCGGCGAAATTGCACTACGAGTAAAGATGCTCGTTACGCGCAGCAGGACGGAAAGACCCCGGGACCTTCACTGCAGCTTGACATTGGTGTTTGGGTCGGATTGTGTAGGATAGGTGGGAGACTGTGAAGCAGGCACGCTAGTGTTTGTGGAGTCATCGGTGAAATACCACTCTGTTCGTTCTGGATATCTAACCTGGGTCCGTGATCCGGATCAGGGACAGTGTCTGGTGGGTAGTTTAACTGGGGCGGTTGCCTCCCAAAAGGTAACGGAGGCGCCCAAAGGTACCCTCAGCCTGGTTGGCAACCAGGTGTCGAGTGTAAGTGCACAAGGGTGCTTGACTGTGAGACAGACATGTCGAGCAGGAGCGAAAGCTGGGACTAGTGATCCGGCGGTGGCATGTGGAAGCGCCGTCGCTTAACGGCTAAAAGGTACCCCGGGGATAACAGGCTGATCTTCCCCAAGAGTCCATATCGACGGGATGGTTTGGCACCTCGATGTCGGCTCGTCGCATCCTGGGGCTGGAGTAGGTCCCAAGGGTTGGGCTGTTCGCCCATTAAAGCGGTACGCGAGCTGGGTTTAGAACGTCGTGAGACAGTTCGGTCCCTATCCGCTGCGCGCGTAAGAGACTTGAGAGGGGCTGTCCCTAGTACGAGAGGACCGGGACGGACGAACCTCTGGTGTGCCAGTTGTCCTGCCAAGGGCACGGCTGGTTTGCTACGTTCGGAAGGGATAACCGCTGAAAGCATCTAAGCGGGAAGCTCGCCTCAAGATGAGGTCTCTCTCTGGGTTAACCAGGTAAGGCCCCCAGCTAGACGACTGGGTTGATAGGCCGGAGGTGGAAGCACGGCAACGTGTTGAGCTGACCGGTACTAATAGGCCGAGAGGCTTGGCTACTTACTACTTATCTTGTTTCGCGTCCACTATGCGGTTCCCGAGGCACGGTCGGTAAAACCAGCCGGTCACGGTGTTCATTCACTGGTGACCGAAGGTACGACCGATAACTCCATAGCGTTTCGGCGGCCATAGCGAAGGGGAAACACCCGGTCCCATTCCGAACCCGGAAGTTAAGCCCTTCTGCGCCGATGGTACTGCGCGGGGGACCGCGTGGGAGAGTAGGACGCCGCCGGGCATATTTGAAGGAGGCTGCTCCCCGAAAGGGTCGAGCAGCCTCCTTCTTATTTTGCGTGCTCAATTAGTTGTGCCTTTAAGTAGTTGGGCACTGGGCAGACGGCCGAGCTGGCCGCCCCGGCGATCTCGTGGAAAGGTGGCACCGTGGCTGAGTCGCGTGGCGGTGACCGGGACAACCGCAATGACCGGGCCCCGCAGCGTGGTGCAGCTGGCGACGGTGGGGCCCGTGACCGTACCGGCGGTACCAGCGGTGGTGCCTCGTGGCGGTACTAGTGGCGGAGGCGATCGCCGCACGCGGAGTGACCGCCAGGACCGCCAGGACCGGCCCGAGCGCTCCGGAGGCTCTAGCCGCTCAGGCGGAAACGATCGTTCAAGCAGCACTGGGCGTTCCGGTGGCTCGGCCCGTTCGTCCAGTACCGGGCGCCCGGCCTACGGCGGTCGTCCGGGCAGCAGCGCGCGTTCAGGAGGCACCGGGCGTTCAGACAGCCCGGGGCGTCCCGACCGGCGCGGTTACGACGACCGCCCCGATCGCCCGGACCGGCCGGCACGCAGCTCGTCTTCCCGTACCGGAGGGCCCCGCACGGGCGACTTCCGTTCGGGAGGTCCCCGCCGGACCGACGGCCCCGGTTCGGCCGACGGCCCCGACCGGCGCAGCGACTCAGACTCGTCGTCCCGCCCCAGCCGCCCCTTCCGGCCTGGTCGTCCCGAGCGTTCCGACGAGCGCTCCGATCGCCCGTTCCGCCCTGACCGCCCCTTCCGTTCGGGTGGCCCCAGCCCCTCCGGCGCCTCGAGCCGCTCCGGTGGACCTGGCCGCCCCAGTGGCCCCGGCCGTTCCTACCGTGACGACCGCCCGAGCAACTCCGATGACCGTCCCGGCCGCTCCGAGCGTTCCGGCGATCGTTCTGACCGGCCGTTCCGCGCTGGTGGTCCCAGCCGCTCCGGCGCCCCGGGCCGTTCTGGTGCCCCGAGCCGTTCTGGTGCCCCCAGCCGTTCTGGTGGCCCGAGCCGTTCTGGTGGCCCGAGCCGTTCTGGTGGCCCGAGCCGAACGAGCGGTCCCGGCGGGCCGGGCGCCCGCGACGACCGTTCCGGGCGTCCGTACCGCAGCGACCGTCCCAGCGGATCCGGTGACCGGGCTGACCGCCCACCGCGCCAGGACCGTCAGGACTGGCGCGACCGCCCGCCACGCCAGGATCGGCCGGACGGTCAGGCGGGCCAGGATCGTCCCGCCCGCCAGGACCGCCCCGCGTACCAAGACCGCACTGAGCGCCACGACCGCCCCGCGTACCAGGATCGGCCTGCGCGCCAGGACGGGCCACCACGCCAGAGCCGTCCCGAGGGCCAGGAACGCTCCGACCGCGGCGACCGTCGGCGCGGTTCATCGTCCTACTCCTCCGACCGTCCGGACCGCCCCCGCGGCTCGTCGTCTTACTCCTCCGACCGTCCGGACCGTCCGCGCGGCTCGTCGTCCTACTCCTCCGACCGTCCGGACCGCCCCCGCGGCTCGTCGTCTTACTCCGACCGCCCCGGCCGCCCCGCCGGCGCAGGTCGCCCCAGTAGTACCGGCCGCCCCACAAGCGCGGGTCGGCCTAGCAGCGCCGGCCGTCCCAACAGCACGGGCCGGCCCTCGGGCCCCGGATCTTCCGGCCGCCCGTTCCGGAGCGACCGTCCCGGGCGCCCGGACCGTCCCTTCCGTAGCGACCGCCCTGACCGCCCCGACCGTCCGTACCGCCCCCGGGACAACGGGCCGGGCGCCGCCCGCCCGCAGGGACGCTCCCAGGGCCCCGACCGCCCCGACCGCCGCGACCGGGGCGAACGTAACGACCGGAGCGGCTACCCTCCGCTGCCGGACCAGGCCACCGCGGATCTGCTGCAGGCCGAGGCGCGGACCGAGCTGAAGACGCTGCCGTCCGACCTGGCCGAGGTGGTGGCGCGCCGGCTGGTCGCGGCTGAGCTCGAAGATGACCCCGAACGGGCCTACGCCCATGCTCAGGTCGCGCGAGAGCTCGCGGCCCGGGTTGGGGTGGTGCGTGAGGTCACCGGCCTGGCCGCCTACCGCGCGGGCAAGTGGGCCGAAGCCCTGGCCGAGCTGCGTGCCGCGCGCCGGCTGACCGGGCGGGAGACCTACCTGCCGGTCATGGCCGACGCCGAACGGGCGCTGGGGCGGCTCGACCGTGCGCTGGCCCTGGTGCACAGCCCGGAGGCGGGCAAGCTGACCCGGGCCAGTCAGATCGAGCTGCTGATCGTGGAGTCCGGAATCCGCCGGGATGAGGGACGCCCGGAAACCGCGGTCGTCGTGCTTCAGGTGCCCGAGCTGACCGACGGCAAGATCCGGGCCTGGTCGGCCCCGCTGTACTACGCCTACGCCGACGCGCTGCTGGCGGCCGGGCGCGACGAAGAGGCGCGCGAGTGGTTCGAACAGGCCGCCGCCGCTGACCCGGACGGTGAGACCGACGCCTCCGACCGGGTGCACGAGCTCGGTGGCGTGGTGCTGGAGGACCTCGAGGAGTTCGAGGACGACGACCCGGCGGACCCGGAGGACCCGGACGATCCGGACGATCCGGAGGACTAGCCGACTCCGCGCCGGGTGACGCGATAGAGGTACTCCTCGCGGTTGAGCGGATTGTCGTCGGTTCGCGGCCGGGATGGGGCCGGACCCCGGACCGGCTGGTAGTGGCCGAACGACGTTTCCAGGACGCCTTCGCCCCGGGTGAGCGGCGACAGCTGCTGGCGCAGCTCGTTCAGCTGGGCCGCCGGGACGTCTCCCTCCAGCGTGCACCAGGAGTCTGCGGTCACGGACACCTCGGGGACCGCGCGTAGCTTGGCCAGGACCGGCAGCAGCACGCTGAGGGTGTCGGCCGGGGCGTCCAGGCGGAAATGCTGCACCGGCTCGCACACCACCGTGCCCGCCCGCTGCAGGGCGGCCATGACCACCAGCGGGGTGAGCTTACGGAAGTCCTGCGGGCTGCTGAGCGGGCCGCGGGTCGCCGGGGGCCCATCGGGCACGCTGTACTGCGACCTGAACAGGGTCACCGCATAGTCGGTGACCTGCCAGCCGCGCAGGCCCTGCCGCAGGGTGCCGGTGACGTACTGCTCCATGGCGGCGGCGAAGCTCTCCACGTTCTTGTAGATGTAGAGCGGCACCGCCTGGTGGCCGACGTCGAGCCGGAAGCTGGTGCCCGACCCGGCCGCGGCTGGCTCGATGCGGATGCCCAGCGTGGCCAGGAACGGGTTCCCCGGCGCGTGCAGGACCTCCTCGGCCTCGCCGGTGCGGACCGGCCGTTCGACGCAGATCGGCGTGGTTTCCCGGAAGGCCGCCCGTACCCCGTAGTCCGTGGTCAAGGTGGCGTCGATGACCTGTTTCTGCACCTCGCCGTAGAGCGAGAGGTAGATTTCCTGCCGCCGGTCGTCCTGGCGGACGTTGATGAGCGGGTCCTGTTCGGCCAGGTCGGTCAGCGCCGAGTGCAGCCGCGGCTTGTCGCGCGGATCGCGGGCCACGACAGCGGTCTCCAGCGTCGGCGGCGTGAAGTAGTGCTCGTCCACGCGGCCGGGCGCCCGCCCGACGCCGTCGCCGACCTGGATCCCAGCCAGGCCGGACAGCGTGGCGATCTGGCCGGCCGTCACCTGATCGCGGCGCTGGGCCGCGCCGTCGGCGAACACCTTGATCGCCGTCACCTTGCCGGTGGTGCCGCGGCCGAACCGCACCCGGTCCCGGACGGTGACGGTGCCCGCGAACATCCTGGTGTAAGCGATCTTCTCCCCGGCCGCCCCGCGTTCGACCTTGAACACCCGCCCCGAGACCGGGCCGTCCGGGTCGCCGTCCGCGGCCGGCAGCAGGGCACTCGCGCCGCGCAGCAGCGCATCGACGCCGGTGCCGGTGATGGCCGATCCGAAGTACACCGGGTGGACGAGCATGTCCCTGACCTGCCCGGCCAGCTTCTGATGCAGCCAGCCGCCCGGTATCGCCGCCGCCCCGGCGAGGTAGGCGGCCAGGACCGCGTCGTCGTGCTCGGCCAGCACTTCCGCGAGCCGCCCCGGGCTCTCAGCCGGAACGAAGGTGGCCGCACGGGTGCCCAGCCCGCGCACCGAGCCCATCGGGACGATGGCCGCGGTCAGCCGCTCGGCGATGCCGGCCAGCACGCGTTCGTCACTCGCGCCGCGGCGGTCAATTTTGTTGACGAAGAACAGCGTCGGGACCCGCAGGCGCTGCAACGCGCGCCACAGGATGCGGGTCTGCGGCTGGACCCCCTCGACCGCCGAGACCACCAGCACGACACCGTCCAGGACGCTGAGCGCGCGCTCCACCTCGGCCACGAAATCCGGGTGGCCGGGCGTGTCGATCAGGTTGACGGTGTGGCCGCCGGCCGTGAACGAGACGACCGCGGACTTGATCGTGATGCCGCGCTGGCGCTCGAGCGCCAGCGAGTCTGTCCGGGTCGTGCCCTCGTCCACGCTGCCCGGTTCGTCGACGACGCCGGCGCAATACAGCAGCCGCTCGGTCAGCGACGTCTTACCGGCGTCAACATGTGCGAGTATTCCCAAATTCAGTGTTCCGCGAGACAAGCGACCCATCCTCCGAACAAGCCCAGAGCTGCTTTTCGATGGACACGGACGCTCCTCGCATGACTGACTCCTTCAGATTCCCGGCGTTGGCTCGCTGGTACGGGCGGGCTGGTGCCCGCCGTTCCCGCCCCCGCATTGTCGTCTCCCGCCCGCCTCTGGGGCCAACCATTTTCCGGGGAGACGAGAGGGGGTCAGTCAGCCTTATCGAGCCAGTGCATGATGCCGGCCACGTTGGCTTCGGTGCCGCTCAGCCGCATCAGCTTTTCCCCGGCGTACTCGTCGCCGCCGGGCCGCAGGCCGGCGTAGCGGTCCTTGGTGCGCTCGTGGACCAGAGCCACCGCGTGGTCCAGGTCGAGCCCTTCCCGGTGCGCCTTGCGGGTCTCCTCCACCCAGACCTTGATCTCCTCGGCCGACCGCTCCAGCGTCTCCTGGACCGCGCCGACCGGGCCGTAGTGGCTGAACAGCAGCCGCTCCGGGCGCAGCGCGCCGAACAGGGAAACCGAGGCCAGCGCGGTCTCCAGGTCGAAGTCCGGCGGGGGAGTGCCCGCCCGCAGGTCGCCGGTCTCCGGCAGGTACATCCCGGCGGCGTCGCCGACGTACAGGTCGCCCGTGACCGAGTCGAGCAGGCCCACGTGGTGCTTGGCGTGGCCGGGGGAGTAGTGGCTGTCCAGCCGCCGCCCGCCGCCCAGGTTCACCACGCCGGTCTCTTCCACGGTCTCGATCCGGTCGGCCGGAGTCGGCGCGAGCGTGCCGAACAGCCCGTCCAGCGCGTCGCCGTAGACCATCCGCGCGCTGGCCATCAGCCGGGACGGGTCGGCCAGGTGACGGGCGCCCTTGGTGTGCACGACCACCCGCGCGTTCGGGAACATCTGCGCGATGTCACCGACGCCGCCCGCGTGGTCCAGGTGGATGTGCGTGACCACCACCGTGGACAGATCCTTCGCGCCGACCCCGAGGGCGGCCAGCGCGTCCCGGACGATGGGCGCCGATGGCGCGGTACCCGTCTCGACCAGGCACGGCCGGTCCGAGCGGATCAGGTAGCCGGCCGTGATGCCGGAATAGCCCGCCATCTTGGTGTCGATCTGGAACACGTCGTCACCAAGGGGTGTGATCCCCGCCGCCGCCTCATCACTCATCGGCCCATTCTCGCAGCACCAGGCCGGTACGCGGCTTGGGGCCGAACGAGGTCGACTTGCGCGGCATCCGCTCACCGTTCTCCGCCACCGCCCGGACGTCCGCGGCCGACTCCGGGTTGCAGATGACCGCGGTCCCGCCCGCATCCCGCGCGGCCTGGACCGCGGCGGCGGGCTCGCCATGGATCACCAGCACGTCCGGTTCGGCGTCGGCTAGGCCCCACACCGACTGGATCAGCAGCTCGCGCAGCACCGAGGCGGGCAGCCGCTGCCAGCGGGCCGAATGACCGGCCGGCATGGCCTCGGCCACCCGCTCCGGGGCCGGGCCGGTCAGCAGGTACTGCTCACTGCCGTTGGTGAGCAGGAACGCCGGGCCGTGCCGCCCGGCCTCGGCCAGCGCGGTCACCGCCTGGCCCAGGGCGCCGTCGGCGCTGGCCCCCGGCGCCGCCACCCGCTCCAGCCGCTCCACCCGCATCGCGCCCTTGGCCATCTCCGCCGCCCGGCCCGGGGTCAGCCCGGGGATCACCCGGTGGATGGCGCCGATCCGGGGCGGGTACGCCGCCGAGTCGACCAAAAAAGCCAGGCCGTAATCCCACGGCCCGTCGCCGCGGCCCGCGCCGCGCTCCTGGTCCTGCAGCTTGAGGTAGGCCGCGTACCGGTGGTGCCCGTCGGCGATCAGCGCGGTGCGGGCGGCCAGGTCGGCCGCGACCGCGGCGTGCTCAGCCGGGTCGGTCAGGGCCCAGAGCTGGTGCCGGGTCCCGTCGTCGGTCACCGCCGCCAGCAGCGGCGCCCGGGTGCCGGCCACCCGGTCAACCAGCGCCGTCGCCGTGGCCGTGGCCAGACCCCCGTCCGCGGGCCCGTCAGAACCGTCGTAGAGCAGGAAGATCGGCTCCAGGTTGGCCCGGGTGGTGGCCATCAGCTCCCGCCGGCCCTCGACCGGGCCCGGCATCACGTCCTCGTGCGGCAGTACGGCCGGCGACCCCGGCGGGACCAGGCGCAGCGCCCCGACCAGGCCGCGCTGCACCACCGCCCAGCCATCCGGGGCCCAGCCATCCGGCGCCGGGCCGTCCCCGTCCGGCACGCTCTGCTCGTAGACGTACAGCGCGGGCCGGGGGTCTGGCCGGAGCACCCCGGACTCCAGCCAGTCCCGCAGCTCGGCTGCGGCCAGCGCGCTGGCCGCGGGGCCGCTCGGTGGTTGCGGCGATCCGGCACCGGGCAGGATCAGACGAACGATGTTGTGCGGTTCCGCCGCCAGCAGGCGCGCCACGATGCCCGGGCCGATGACGTCATACGGTGGGGAGGTCACATCGGCGAGGCCGCTGACCCGATCGGGGTCGAAGCGGACCGCATGGAATGGCGCCAGCGCGAGGCCGGATGAGCGCACTGGCTGAGGGTCGGACGGAAGGGTCTGCACACATGTCAGAAGGACCGAACGGTTATCAGGATTCCCGGCCGGGCCCCGAGTGGCCCGCTGACGCTGGCTCCGACGGTCCAGATGGCGACCCGTTCGAGTGGTACCAGCGCGGCCTGGAGCTGCTCAGCCGGGGCAGCCCGGCGGCCGCGGCCCAGATCCTGCAGCGCGCCGCGAGCGCCGAGCCCAGCTCCCGCAGCGTGCGCGAGGCCCTGGCCCGGGCGCAATTCGACGCCCGGCAGTACACCGAGGCGGCGGGCAACTTCCGGCTGATCGTCGAGGCCAGCCCGGCCGACGACTACGCCCACTTCGGCCTGGGCCTGTCGCTGGCCCGGTCCGGCGACCCGGCCTCGGCCGCCGAGTACCTGGCGCTGGCGGCGGCCATGCGCCCGGATCACAAGCACTACACCGATGCCCTGCACCAGGTGCGCGCTACGCTGCACTCCCGGGCGGGCCGGCCGGCCCGGCCCGGGCGGGCCAGACCGGCCCGGCCGAAACCCGGGAGGACAATTGAGCGAGCCGGACACCGAGCCGAACAGGGAGCCGGACACCGAGCCGGCGGCCCCAGCTCCGCGCGCCAGCGACGAGCCCCTGTGCCGCGGCTACGACGTGGCGCTGCTGGACCTGGACGGCGTGGTGTACATCGGCGGCAAGGCCGTGCCCGGCGCCCGTGAGGCGCTGCAGAAGGCCAGCGAGGAGGGCATGCGCCTGGCCTACGTGACCAACAACGCCTCCCGCACTCCGGCCGCGGTGGCCCACGTGCTGAACGGCCTCGGCATCGACGCGCAGCCCTCGGATGTGGTCACCTCGGCCCAGGCCGCCGCGCGGCTGCTGGCCGCGCGGCTGCCCGCCGGTGCGCCGGTGCTGGTCATCGGGGGCATGGGGCTGCGGGTCGCGCTGCGCGAACAGGGCCTGCGCCCGGTGTCCACCGCCGCCGCCAAGCCCGCCGCCGTGGTCCAGGGCTTCGCTCCCCAGGTCGATTACTCCGCGCTGGCCCAGGGCGGCCTGGCCGTGCGGGCGGGCGCGCTGTTCGTCGGCACCAACGGCGACCTGACCATCCCCAACGCCCGCGGCATCGCGCCCGGCAACGGCTCACTGCTCCAGGTGATCAAGACCGCCACCGGGCAGACGCCAGTCATCGCGGGCAAACCCGAGCCGCCGCTGCACCACGAATCGGTGATCCGGACCGGGGCCAAGCACCCGCTGGTGGTCGGCGACCGGCTCGACACCGACATCGAGGCGGCCCAGCGGGTGGGAGCGGACAGCCTGCTCGTGCTGACCGGGGTGACCGACCCGGCTGGCGCCGTGCTGGCCCCGCCGAACCAGCGCCCCAGCTTCATCGCCGACGACCTGGCCGGCCTGGTCGAGCCGCACCCCGCCGTCAGCTCGGGCCCGGGCGGTTTCGGCTGCGGCGGCTGGACCGCCCGCTGGGCCGATGACCGGCTCGACCTGTCCGGCGACGGCCACCGCATCGACGGCCTGCGTGCCCTGTGCGCCGCCGCCTGGTCCCGCGACAACGTAACCGAAGACGCCGTCAAGCAAGCCCTCTCCGCCCTCTCGAACTGATTGGTCCAAACGTCACCGCCGCGGGTTACGGCGAGCCGATCTAGCCGGCCCAGCGAGCCCGGCTGGCAGCAGCCCCACGGCAGTCGCCGCCAGCTCGGCGGCCACGTCATGCGGGTCTGGGCATGTCACGTCGTTGTGCTCATTCATGGCCGGCTGCTATCTCCGGAAGGTAGGCGGCCCGCAGTTTCTGCATACCGTCCCGGATCCGCGTCTTTGCCGTACCAAGGGGAATCCCCTCGGTATCGGCGACCTGCCGCCCGGTCAGGCCGTAGACCCCGGCCATCGCCACCGCCCGTGCCTGCCGGGCGGGCAGCCCGGCGAGGGCCTGCCGTAGCCGTTCCGCGCTGTCGCGGGCGACCGTTACCCGCTCCGGGTTCGTCGGTCATAGCGGCAAGGACGATCGGCAGGTCGGCCGGGTCCATCGGCACCGCCGCTCGGGCGCGGACGGTGTCGATCGCCAGGTTGCGCGTGATCGCGGTGAGCCACGTCCGGACGGAGCCGCGTCTTGAGTCATACACCGGCGCGTGCCGCCACGCCTGCTCGAAGGCACGCTGGGCGACGTCCTCGGCGGTGGCCGGGTCGCCGGTAACGGCCTGCGCAACGCCGAAAACGATCCGCTGGAACCGTCTCACGAATGTGACCGCGAGGTCGGGATCGCCCGCGCCCAGGCCGGCCAGCAGCACCTCATCGGACTGCTCTGCAGAAGCTGCCCCAGTTCTCATCTCTCCGCACCTCAGCTGCGCGATCGCACTGGGATGACGCCGTTGCCGAGCAGGCTCCAGCCCTGCCTGGGCTGACCGGCTACTATCCGCGCTGCGAGGTGGTCAGGTGCGGGCCATTCCGGGCACCGCGGCTGATGCTGACACATGCTTCTCTCCGGTGTAGCAACTTGTGGAATGCCTCCGCGAGCGTCACGCCCGTCACGCCTCACCGACGGTTGAGGCATGACATTGACGCTAGATTCGCTGCGCACCAGCGCGCATCCGCCGGGGTTGATAGTCGTGGCCCGGTGGTGGCTAGCGTGTTGATAGCCAGCCCCGCCGGGACGGCCGCGGCGGGCGCGGATCTGCCCGGGAATCAGCTCTGCGGCGGGACCGGTGATGCTGCGGCTGGCCGGGCGGGCAGCGCGGGGGCGAGCCGACCGGGCAAAGCCGCGACCAGCCATCCGGCCCCTGACCGGGTCCGCATCTAGCTAACCAACCCCGCAGCGCTGCGCTATGCGGTCCCTGCCACCGCAAATGCGCATCCCTACGTTCAAGCAGATCAACCGGGTGCTGAGCGCGGGCTGGGGGGCAGCCATCGTCGCGCTGGGCGTGTCCCGCCTCATCGCCGCGGTCATCATCGAGCACAGCACGGGTAGCCATCGCCTGCCCGATCTGCTGTTCGGCACGGCCATCCCCGTGGTGATCATCGTGTACATGCTCAAGTTCTCGGCCGACTACCCCAAGCGGGTACCGCCCACACCGCCGATCGGCCAAAACGCCCGCCTGACCACTCCCGCCACCCGGCCGCTTGCGGGTTCGGCCGAACCGTTTGACACCGGGGCGTCGATGCGCTGTCCTATACGCCATGGACCGCCACGTGAGGCCCCCGGCCGACGACGCACGTCGTCGCGCCGCCGTGGGCGCTTGCGGTCTGTGTTCTTCGTGTTGTTGTCGCTGACGCCTCTCGTTCGGCGCTGACCCCCACGTCCCCGGGGTCGCGAACCACGACACCACGAAGGAACTGCTCTCGTGAACCCCGACGTTTCGGTGGCCCCGGAGATCGCTCAGCTGATGGAGCCGCTCGGGCTCCTCGCGCCGGACCCCGCCGCCGTGACCCGGCTGTCCGTCGGCGACCTGGCCCGTCAGCTCAAGCTCATCACCGGCGCCCCGGAGCGCTGGTGGCACCTGGTCCGGTTCGACCCCGGGCAGACCGTCGTAGTGGACATCCCGCTGGACGGTCCGTACCGCGCCTGGCTGACCATCCTGCCCCCGGCCGCCGCCGGCAGTGCCACCGAAACCGGCGAGCGCGGCGACGTGATCACGGTGGTCGCGGGTGAACTGACCGAACACGGCACCAGCCCGCTCACTCCCGGCCGGGTCCGCGTGCACGGCGCTAGCCAGCCCCGCCGGGCGGTCAACACCAGCGACGGGTACACGGTCAGCGTCCACCTGTGCGCTCACCCCGCCCAGTAGGGTCGCATCATCCATTCGGTGCATACCGAAATCACCCCGTGGGCCGATGCCTCATGACATCTGTCATGCCAGGGTGAGTATGGACGGCACTGCGCACTCACGACCGTGCATGCTTACGGTGGATACATATACGCGCGCTCAGGGGCACGAAGGGAATCTTGATGATTGAGGTACGGGGCCTCACCAAGAGATACGGCGACAAGCTCGCCGTCGACAATCTGACGTTCGCGGTCGAGCCGGGCAAGGTCACCGGGTTCCTCGGCCCGAACGGGGCTGGCAAGAGCACCACCATGCGGCTGATCCTGGGTCTGGACAACCCGACGTCGGGTGAGGCCATGGTGCACGGCAAGCGGTACCGCGGCCTGAACTACCCCATGCGCGAGATGGGGGCGCTGCTCGAGGCCAAGGCGGTGCACGGCGGCCGCTCCGCTTACAACCACCTGCTCTGCCTGGCCCAGACCAACGACATCCCCAAGCGGCGGGTGGACGAGGTGCTCGGGCTGGTCGGCCTGACCGAGGTGGCCAAGAAGCGGTCCAAGGGCTTCTCCCTCGGCATGAGCCAGCGGCTCGGTATCGCGGGGGCGCTGCTCGGCGACCCGCAGGTGCTGATTTTCGACGAGCCGGTCAACGGGCTGGACCCGGAGGGCATCCGCTGGATCCGGAACCTGATGCAGGCGCTGGCCGCCGAGGGCCGCACGGTCTTCGTGTCCAGCCACCTGATGTCGGAGATGGAGAGCACGGCCCAGGACATCATCGTGATCGGGCGGGGCAAGCTGATCGCGAACACGACGATCGACAAGTTCATCGCGGAGAACTCCACCGGGACGGTCAAGGTGCGCACGCCGCAGGTGGACGCGCTGGCCCAGGCGGTCGCGGCGGCCGGCGGCACCGCCACCAGCGGCGGCGACGAGGCTCTGGTCGTCCAGGGCATGACCACCGACCAGGTTGGCGACGTCGCCTTCGGGGCCGGGGTCCGGCTGCACGAACTGTCCACCCACCGGGCCTCGCTGGAGCAGGCGTTCATGGAGCTCACCGCGGACAGCGTGGAGTACCAGGCCACCGTGCAGCCCGGCCGGGACGCCGCAGGTGTGGCGTCGGCGGGTATCCCGGCCGCGCCACCGCCACCGCAGGAGACCGAGAACGAGCACGCGGGGAGGACGAACTGACATGGCCGCGGTAACCACAGAAAGCACCCGCCCGCCCTCGCTGCCTCCCGTCAAGGGCCGCGCGGGCCTGGGCGGCACGCTGCGTTCCGAAGTCACCAAGATCCGGTCGGTGCGCTCCACCTACTGGACCATGATCGTGCTGTTCGTGATCACGATCGGCATCGGTGCCCTGGTCAGCTGGCTGACCGGCTCGCACTGGAACCAGGCCTCGGCCTCGCAGAAGGCCGGGTTCGACCCGACGTCGAACGCGCTGGTCGGCCTGTTCTTCGGCCAGTTCGTGATCGTGGTGCTGGGCGCGATGACCATCACCGCGGAATACTCCACTGGGATGATCCGCACGTCGCTGACGGCCATGCCGCGCCGCGGCGTGTTTCTCTTGGCCAAGGCGCTGGTGTTCACGGTCGTGGCCCTGGTCATCGGCGAGATCGCCAGCTTCGTGGCCTTCTTCCTGGGCCAGGCCCTGCTGGGCACCGCGTCCGTGCACATCAGCACCACGCTGGGGGCCCCGCACGTGCTGCGGGCCGTGGTCGGCGGCGGCCTGTTCATCGCCGCCTGCGGACTGTTCTCGCTCGGTATCGGCACGCTGGTCCGGCACACCGCCGCCGCGATCAGCATCGCCATCGGCGTCCTGTTCGTGGTGCCGATCATCGTGAACTTCCTGCCCAGCTCGTGGAACAACGACATCATGCGCTGGCTGCCGTCCGAAGGCGGGGCGGCCATCTGGCGGACCACCCAGGCGGCGCACGAATGGCCGGCCTGGGTGAGTTCAGCGTGTTCCTGGGCTACACGGCCATAGTGCTGATCGCCGGGTACATCCTGTTCCGCCGGCGCGACGCCTAGATCGGCCCAGATCGACGGAACAACGGCCCGCGGCGAAACTCTTCGCCGCGGGCCGTTATTAATAGTCGTTTTTATTTTATTTAACCGGGTCACCCGCATCGCTGAGTTCCCGGTTGCCGCCCCGTCTTACGGCAGGGTCAGGATCTCGTGCCCGTCCTCGGTGACCAGGATCGTGTGCTCGAACTGGGCCGTGTTCCTGTGGTCCTTGGTCACCACGGTCCACTGGTCGTCCCAGAGGTCGTAGTCGATCGTGCCCAGCGTGAGCATGGGCTCGATCGTGAACGTCATGCCCGGCTCCATCACGAAGTCATTGTCCGGGTCGTCGTAGTGGGCCACGATCAGCCCGGAGTGGAACGTGGTGCCGATGCCGTGCCCGGTGAAGTCGCGGACCACCCCGTAGTTGAACCGGCGGGCGTAGGACTCGATGACCCGCCCGATCGCGTTCAGCGGCCGGCCCGGGGCCACCGCCCTGATGCCGCGCATCATCGCCTCGTGCGTCCGCTCGACCAGCAGCCGGGACTCCTCGTTCACGTTCCCGGCCAGGAACGTGGCGTTGGTGTCGCCGTGCACGCCGCCGATGTACCCGGTGATGTCGATGTTGACGATGTCACCGTCTTGGACCACCGTGCCGTCGGGGATGCCGTGACAGATCACGTCGTTGAGCGAGGTGCACAGGGACTTCGGGTAGCCGCGGTAGCCGAGCGTGCTGGGGTACGCGTCGTGGGCGACCAGGAAGTCGTGCCCGACCTTGTCCAGCTCGTCGGTGGTGATGCCGGGCACAACGCTGCGGCCCACCTCGGCCAGGGCCTGAGCGGCGATCTTGCCTGCGACCCGCATGCGCGCGATGGTGTCGGCGTCCTTCACGTCCGGCTCGCCGAGCCGCGGCCGCTTCTGGCCGACGTACTCGGGTCGCGGGATCCGGTCGGGGACCGGGCGGTACGCCGAACTCGCGCCCGGGTGGAGCTTTGTCGCCATGTTCTGCGAGTCTACTGTCCATGACTAGTCAGCAGCGTTGGTGGTACAGCCTCACGCGCAACACCGTTGAGGACGACGACGGTCCCACCCGGGGCAAGGACCGGCTCGGGCCCTACGCGACGCGGGAGGAAGCCAGCCGCGCCCTGGAAATTGCGCAGGAACGAAACCGGGAGTGGGACGCCAAAGGCGGCGACGACGAGGACTGACCGGCGGCAGAGCGGACGGCCAGGCCGCATAGAGGGCCGAGTATCGTAAAGGGACTGTGAGAAAGGTGCGCCCGTGACTGAAGATGCGCGCCGGTCAGGGCTGCCGCCGGCCGCGGCCGCGCGGATGGCGGAGATCCGCCAGAGCGGCACGTGGGGCTCGGCCCTGTCGGCCGATGAGTTCATCGCGATCCGCGGCGTGGGCTTCGAGCCCGTCGGGCAGGTCCTCGGAGCCGCGGTCTACAACATCGGCTTCACCGGCGGCTACGGTTGCGCGGGCGCCTGGACCGGCTACTACGCCGGGCCCGAACGCGTTCGGGCCCGCCCGGAGCGTGGTCCAGACCTCCAGCCGCGGCGGCCAGTCCTCGTTCGCCCCGCTGGTGCAGGCCATGTACGACGCGCGGCACGCCGCGATCAACCGGATGATCGCCGAGTGTGCCGCCCTGGGCGGCCACGGCATCGTCGGGGTCAAGCTGACCATCGGCCCGTTCCCGGCGGGCGGCCTGGAGTTCAAGGCCATCGGCACCGCGGTCCGGGCTCCGGGCGCGTCCCCGCCGCGGCAGCCGTTCACCTCGGACCTGTCCGGCCAGGACTTCGCCAAGCTGATCAACCGGGGCTTTGTCCCGGCCGGCCTGGCCATGGGCATCTCGGTCGCGGCCCGGCACGACGACTGGCTGACCGTGGGCCAGACCCGGTGGAACTCGGGTAACGCCGAGGTCACCGGCTACACCGAGCTGGTCCACGAGGGGCGGCACGACGCCCGGATTCAGCTGGAGCGGGACGTGCGGCGGATCGGGGCCGAAGGGGTCGTGATCGCCGACATGACTATGCGGGTGAGCGAGCGGGAGTGCCCCATGCAGGAGGGCCGTCGTGACCACATCGTGGAGACCACGATCATCGGCACCTCGATCGTGCGCTTCTCGGCGGGCCAGGCCTCGCCAGGTAAGCCGACCATAGCTGTGCTATCCCTGGACCCGCAGCGCAGGCAGGCCGCGCGGGTGCGGATCTGACGGTAGGAGAACTCCGATGACGGACCAGAACACCACCGAGGCCGCGGAACTCAGCGCGGCGGGGGTGCCCGCGGACGCTGTGGGGCGCCTCGCCGAGCTGCAGCCGGGCCGCAAGGGCAGCATCTTCACCTCCGACCTGTCGGTCAACGAGTTCCTGCTCGTCCGGGAGGTCGGGTTCCGCCCGCTGGGCCTGGTGCTGGGCACCTCGATCTACCACGTGGGCCTGCAGATCGGCCGCTGGGGCAAGAACCAGGAGCTGGACGTGCTGTCCCAGGCCATGTACCACGCCCGGGAGCTGGCCATGACCCGGATGGAGGCCGAGGCCGACGCGCTGGGCGCGGACGGCATCGTCGGGGTCCGGCTGGACGTGGAGATGAAGGAGTTCGGCAACGACATTGCCGAGTTCATCGCGGTCGGCACCGCGGTCAAGGCCGAAGACGGCGCCGGCGGCGGGGGCGTCACCCAGTGGCGCAACAACAAGAACCAGCCGTTCACCTCGGACCTGTCCGGCCAGGACTTCTGGACCCTGATCCGGGCCGGGTACGCGCCGCTGGGCATGGTCATGGGCACCTGCGTCTACCACATCGCCCACCAGCGGATGGGCAGCATGCTCGGCAACATCGGCCGCAACGTGGAGATCGAGCAGTTCACCCAGGCCCTGTACGACGCCCGGGAGCTGGCCATGAGCCGGATGCAGGCCGAAGCCGAGGCCCTGCACGCCGAGGGCATCACCGCCGTTCAGCTACGCCAGCACAGCCACACCTGGGGCTCGCACACCACCGAGTTCTTCGCCATCGGCACCGCGGTCCGTCCGCTGCGCGCCGATCACGTGATTGACCGCCCCACCATGGTCCTCAGCCTCGACAGCTAAGACCTCAGATCTTCCCGATCGGCTGGCGCTTCTCGGACTGGAACGCGTCTTCCGTCCGTCCCGATGCCCAGTAACCCGACAGGGATAGCTGGTCACCGTCACCGAGGCGGGTTTTGAGGGCGGCCCGGACCGCTTTCATGGACTCCCGCTCTCCGTGGGCGAACACGTCGGCCCGGCCGGAAAGCCAGGGACCGGCCAGCAGCGTGTCGGCCAGCAGCCGGGGCCGGCTGCCGGGCTCGGGCCGCTGCAGCCAGATGATCTCCATGCCGGCGGGGGGCTTTGCATCGAGGTACTCGCCGGGGTCGGACGTCTCGAGATAGGCGATGCCGCGGGCGTCACCGGGCAGTGCCTCCAGGGCGGAGCAGATCGCCGGCAGAGCCGACTCATCCCCGGCCAACAGGTGCCAGTCGCAGTCGGGATCTGGACGGTAGGCACCGCCGGCACCGGACAAGGTGAGGACGTCGCCGGGTTCCGCGCGCGCCGCCCACGGCGCGGCGATCCCCTCGTCGCCGTGCACCACGAAGTCGACCGCGACCTGCTGGCGTTCTACATCGGCCCGCCGCAGCGTGTACGTGCGGGTCACCGGCTGCCGGCCGGGCGGGAGTGACTCCCGCAGGGCGGCCAGGTCGTAGGGTGGAGTGAGCCCCAGGCCGGGGTCAGCGAAGAGGATCTTCGCGTACTTGTCGGTGAACTCGTTCATGCGCAACGCATCGAACCCGGGGCCACCGGCGGTGATCCTTACCGTGTGCGGGCTGAGCCGCTCCCGGCCCAGTACGGTGAGAACCGCCTGCGGGCGGGCCGGCCGGACGCGGCCCGCCACGCTAGTTGTAGATTCGCTCATCGCCACAGCTTAGGTTAGCCTAACCTAACTGTCCAGGCCGGGGCCGGCGAGCGCCAGACGCCCGGCGGCCGGCTGACGGGCGCCCGGCCGAGCGCGGCGCGACCAGGCCCGCCTGGTAGGCGAACACGACCAGCTGGGCCCGGTCGCGGGCCCCCAGCTTGGTCATCGCCCGGCTGACGTGGGTCTTGGCCGTGGTCGGGCTCAGGACCAGGGCGGCGGCGATCTCGTCGTTGGACAGCCCGTGCGCGACCAGGGCCACCACCTCGCGCTCCCGGTTGGTCAGCGTCTCCATCCCCGTCGCGGCGATCGCGTCCGGTGGCCGGGCGACGAACTCGCTGATCAGGCGGCGGGTCACCGCCGGGGACAGCAGGGAATCACCGCCCATGACGACCCGCAGGGCCTGCAGCAGCTCCTCCGGCTGGGTGTCCTTGAGCAGGAACCCGCTCGCCCCGGCCCGCAGCGCGGCGAAGATGTACTCGTCCAGCCCGAAGTTGGTCAAGATCACCACCCGCACGCTGGCCAGCCGCTCGTCCGCGACGATCTGCCGGGTGGCCCCGAGCCCGTCCAGCACCGGCATCTGGATGTCGACCAGCGCGATGTCCGGCCGGTGCTCGGCCGCCAGCGCCACCGCCTGCTGCCCGTTGGCGGCCTCGCCGACCACCTCGATGTCGTCCTCGGCTTCCAGCAGCGCCCGGATACCGCTGCGGATCAGCGGCTGGTCGTCGGCCAGCAGAATCCGGATCACGAGGCCAGCCGGGCGGGCAGCTCGGCCTGCACCCGGAAACCGCCGCTGTCCCGCGGCCCGGCGTGCAGGCGGCCACCGAGCGCGGACACCCGTTCCCGCATGCCCAGCAGCCCGAGCCCCGGGCCGGCCGTCCGGCCCTCGCGGCGTCGGCCGTCGCCTTGACCTTCGTCGTCGACCTCAACGGTCAGCGACTCGGGGGAGTACTGCAGCCGGACCGACGTGTGCGCCTGGCCGGCGTGACGGCTCACGTTGGTCAGCGCTTCCTGCACGATCCGGTACGCGGCCTGGTCCACCTCGGGCGGCAACGGGCGCTGCGCCCCGTCGACCGTCACCGTCACCGGAAGTCCCGCCGCCCGGGCCCGGGCGACCAGGCTTTCCAGCTGGCCGAGCCCGCTGCCGTCGCTGTCCTCGGTGCTGCGCAGCACGCTGAGCGTGGCCCGCAGTTCCCGGGCCGCGTCCGCCCCCGCCTCCTTGATGGCCGCCAGTGCGGGCGGCACGTCCTCGCCGCGCTTGCGGGCCAGGTGCTCGGCCACGCCCGCCTGGATCTGGATCACCGAGATGCTGTGGGTCAGCGAATCGTGCAGCTCGCGGGCGATCCGCAGCCGTTCTTCCACGGCCCGGCGCCGGGCCACCTCGTCCCGGGTCCGCTCGGCTTCTTCGGCCCGCTGCTCGACCTCGCGGAGGTGCAGCTGCCAGGTGTAGGAGGCCACGCCCATGACGCCCACGGCCACTATCCATCCGGCCGCGTGGAGCTTGTTCCTGCGGTGATCACTGCCCATGTTCCGAAGCGTACGGGCCTGGTCCCGGCTGCGCGCCGGCCCGAGGTAGCAATCGCCGCCTACTTCCCCGGTAGTACGTGGCCCCCCGGCCGCATCCCCGCTGCCTAGGCCAAAGTCGGTTCCGCTGGCCGGCGACGAAAGCGCCCCGGTTGGCCAGCATCGATGACATGCCAACCACCCTTTCTGCCACCGAGCAGACTTCAACCAGAGTCGGCAGCCACCACCCGGGCGTGGCCCTGCTGGTCATCGCCACGGCCCAGCTGATGGTCATCCTCGACGCGACCATCGTCAACGTCGCGCTGCCGCACATCCAGACGGCCCTGCGGTTCTCCGACAGCGGCCTGGAGTGGGTCGTGAACGGCTACGCCCTGACCCTGGGCGGCCTGCTGCTGCTGGGCGGCCGGGCCGGTGACCTGCTCGGCCGCCGCCGGATGTTCATTATCGGCCTGCTGCTGTTCTCGGCCGCGTCGCTGGCCGGCGGCCTGGCCACCTCCCAGGCCGAGCTGCTGGTGGCCCGGGCCGTCCAGGGGGCGGGCGGGGCCATCGTGACCCCCACCGCCCTGGCCCTGGTGTTCACCACGTTCCCGGCCGGGCGCGCCCGGCACCGGGCGCTGGGTATCTACTCCGCGATGAGCGTGGCCGGCGGCGCCGTCGGGCTGCTCGCGGGCGGCCTGCTGGTCAGCTACGTGTCCTGGCGCTGGGTGCTGTTCGTCAACGTGCCGATCGGCCTGGCCGGCGCGCTGGCCGCCCGGGTCGTGCTGCCCGCCACCGGGCGCCGGCCCGGCCGGTTCGACCTGCCCGGCATCATCACCGGGACCGGTGGCGTGGCCGCGCTTGTCTACGGGCTGTCCAACGCCGCCACCGGCCAGGATGGCACCTCGCACTGGGGTGACGCCAAGGTGGTGGCCGCGCTGGCGGTCGGCGCCGCGGCCCTGATCGCCTTCGTGGGAATCGAAGCGCGGACCCGCCACCCGCTGCTGCCGCTACGGCTGCTGCGCGATCGCAACCGGGCCGGCGCGAACCTGATGAGCCTGGGCGTCGGCACCACGCTGTTCGGGGTTTTCTTCTTCCTGACCCTGTTCGTGCAGGACGTGTGGGGCTACTCCCCGCTCCGGGCGGGCCTGGCCTTCCTGCCGCTGACCGTCGCGGTGCTGGTCACCTCGATCGCTTCCACCCGGCTGGTGTCCCGCACCGGTCACCGCCCGCTGCTGCTGGCGGGCACGGCCATCAGTGCCGGCGGCCTGTACTGGATGTCCCGGCTGACCGAGCACGGCTCGTACCTGGGCGGCCTGCTCGGGCCGATCCTGGTCACCGGGGCCGGCCTCGGGCTGCTGTTCGTGCCGATGTCCCTGGTCGCGCTGTCGGACGTGGCCGAGGCCGACTCGGGCGTGGCCTCGAGCCTGCTCAACGCCACCCGGCAGGTGGGCGGCTCCATCGGCCTGGCCGTGCTGGGCACCGCGGCCTGGACCGTGGTCGCGAACCACGCCATGCGGGTCAGGACCACGGTGGGCTATTCCCGCGCGCTGGCGGCGGGGTTCGACCGGGCCTTCCTGGTCGCGGCCGGGATCATGCTGCTGATGCTGGTGGCCGCGGTCACCCTGATCCGCGACCGGCGCGCCCGCGTGGCCGGGCTCGACGCCGCCTCAGGCGGACGGGCCGCTGACCAGGTCGAGCAGCTGGGCCAGCCGCTGCCGGACGCCCCGGCGTGAGCCAGTCCGTTCCCCGGCCGCCGCGCTGACCAGGTGCTGGGCCACCGCGAACGACACCGGCGCGGTGGCCTCCGGCGCCACGATCAGCGTCTCGTGGGCCAGCCCGTCCAGCTCGGGATCGCCCTGGTTCAGGGCCAGGATCGTGGCCCCGGTCCGGCGGGCCGACTCCACCCGCTCCAGCAGCGGCACCGGCGCCAGCTCCGGTGTCACCACGAACAACGTCTCGCCCCGCCGCGCGGCCTCCAGCCGCTCCAGGCCGACCCGCAGGTGTTCGGGGGCGTCGGCCTGGGGGTCCCACCGGACCAGCGTCGGGGCGAGCTCATCGAGGCCGGAAAAGCGCGCCTCGTCGTCCAGGTGGGCGGCCAGGTGCCACGGCTCCTCGGCCGGCGTCCCGACCAGCAGCAGGCCGCCCCGGTGGGTGGTCGAGACCCGCAGCGCGTGAGCGAACGTACGGGCCCGGTCGGGCCAGCCGGTCGGGGCCAGCAGCGCCCGCAGCGCGTCGACCTCGTCCCGGTTCACCTGTCCATCCTGGCACGGACAGCGCGGGCGATGCGGCGGGCAGCCTCCCGGAGCTGGTCCGGGGTATGCGCCGCGTACCCCAGGACCAGGCCCGGCGGCCCCGGCCTTTCGCGGTGCCGGGACAGCGCGTGCACGAGCACCCCGTCCCGCCGCAGCCTGGCCGCCAGGCTGCTGTCGTCCATCCGCTCGTGCCGGTCCGGGAACGTCACCAGCAGGTGCAGGCCCGCCGGGATGCCCTGGACCCGGGCCTCGGGCAGCGCCACCCGCAGCGCGCCGAGCAGGGCGTCCCGGCGGCGGCGCTGGCGGATGCGGACCTGGCGGATGTGCTGCTCCAGGCCGCCGCTGGTGATCAGCCGGGTCAGCACCAGCTGCGGCAGGGCCGGGGCCCCCAGGTCGCTGGCGTGCTTGGCCAGCACGATGTCGGCGTACAGCTCGGGCGGCGGGACCAGCCAGCCCAGGCGCATGCCCGGGGCCAGGGTCTTGGACACGCTGCCGGCGTAGGCGATCCGGCCCGGCGCCGACGCGTGCATGGCCGGGACCGGCGCCCGGTCGTAGCGGAACTCGGCGTCGTAGTCGTCCTCGATGATCAGCCCGCCGCTGGCCGCCCAGTCCAGCAGGTCGCGGCGGCGCTCCGGCGACAGCACCACCCCGGTCGGGAACTGGTGAGCGGGCGTGGTCGCCACCGCCGCGACGTCGGTGCGGGCCAGCTCGGCCACGTCCAGGCCGTCGCCATCCACCGTGACCGGCACCGGCGTCAGCCCCCAGTGGGCCAGCTCGTCCCGGGTGCCGCGGGAGCCGGGGTCCTCCACCGCGATCCGGGTGTGGCCGCGCGACCGCAGGGTCTGGGCCAGCAGCGCCAGGGCCTGGGCCACGCCCGCCACCACGACGATCTCCTCCGGTCCGGCCCGCAGCCCCCGGGTCCGGGCCAGCCAGCCCGCCAGCCCGGCGCGCAGCGGCTCGTTGCCCCGCGGGTCGCCGTAACCGAGATCGGCCGCGCTCGCCTCGGCCAGAACGGCTCGTTCCGCCCGCAGCCAGGCCGCCCGCGGGAAGGCCGACAGGTCCGGCACGCCGGGGGACAGGTCAATCTCCGCGTCCGCGCCCCACCGCCGCGGCAGCGACAGCGGGTCCGTAGGCGCGTGACCGTCGTACGGCCCGGCCGGGTCGGCGGTGGCCGGGTCGGCGGTGGCCTGGGTGGCCAGGCTGGCCGGGGTGGCGACCGGCAGGCCGGTAGCGGGCATCCGGGTGTTGGGCAGGCCGGTGGTGGCCAACACCGTCGTGCCCGCCCCGGATCGTCCGCTGACCAGCCCTTCGTCCCGCAGCCGCTGGTAGGCCTCGACCACCACGCCGCGGGAGACACCCAGGTCGTCGGCCAGCACCCGGCTCGCGGGCAGCGCCGTCCCGGGCCGCAGCCGGCCATCCCGGATGCCGGCCCGCAGCTCCGCCGCCAGCCAGCTCGTCAGCCCGCGGGCCGGGGCGGACGAGCGGTCCAGCTGGAGCAGGTCGGCCCCGGCGGCCACCCGGTCCTCACGTCCGTCCGCCCCGCCAGACCCAGTCGTCCCGTCCGCCCCGCCGCCCGCACCCAGATCAGTCATTGGTCCATTATGGCCGGGATGGAATGGTTCTATTTAATAAACCATCCTGTGGCTAACGTCGGAGAACGTGACCGACGTTTCGCTCTCCGAGCCCGACCTGCCCGCCGCCCCCGGTGCCCACCCGGCGGCCGGCGTCCCGACATCCGCGGCCGGTGTCCCGGCCAGCCGGCCCGGCGTCGTCGGCGGCGACCCGGCGGCCAGTGCCAGGACCGGGCGGGCCGTCCTCTGCTGCATTTCCGGCATGGTGTTCGTGGGTGGCAGCGTGGCCGTCTCCGGCGTGCTGGCCGGGGCGCCGATGTACACCGCCGAGGCCGTGCGGTACGCCGCGGCCTGCCTGCTGCTGGTGGTGTTTGCTCGCCGCGCCGGGCGGCGGCTGGTCCGGCCCCGGGGCGCGGAATGGCTGTGGCTGACCGGCATCGCCGCCACCGGCCTGGTGCTGTTCAACGTCGGCCTGGTCCAAGGGTCACACCACGCCGAACCGGCCGTACTCGGGGTGGCCGTGGCCTGCGTGCCGCCGCTGCTGGCCGTGGGCGGGCCGCTGCTGGAACACTCCCGGCCCCGGCCCGCGATGGTTGCCGCCGCGCTGGTCGTGACGGCTGGGGCCGCGCTCATCTCGGGCCTGGGCCGCACCGACGCGGCCGGCCTGGGCTGGGCCGCGGTGGTGTTCGGCTGTGAGGTCGCCTTCACCCTGCTGGCCGTGCCGGTGCTGGGCCGCCACGGCCCCTGGGGGGTGTCGGTCCACACCACCTGGATCGCCACGGCGATATTCGCCGTGCTCGGCCTGACCCGCGAGGGGCCGGAAGCCGTGACCCGGCTGACCCTGCACGACTGGCTGGCGGTGGGCTACCTGGCCGTCGCCGTCACCGCGGTGGCCTTCGTCCTCTGGTACACCGGCGTGTCCCGCCTGGGCGCGGGCCGGGCGGGCCTGCTTACCGGCGTGGCCCCGGTGGCCGCCGCGATCACCGGAATCCTGCTCGGCGGCCCCGTGCCCCGCCCCCAGGTCTGGGCCGGCATCGCCGTGGTCGTGGCCGGCCAGATCCTGGGCCTCCGCCTGGCCTCCCGCCGCCCATCGACCCCGCCCAGCACACTGGTAGCGTCGAAGCCATGAAGTTCGCCTGGCTCTGCAGCCACGAGGAGTACCAGCCGGAAGCCCTGGTCGACCAGGCCATCGCGGCCGAAGAGGCCGGGTTCGACATGGTGCTCGGCTCGGACCACTTCCATCCCTGGGTGGACGACACGTCCGCCGCCGGTTTCGTCTGGTCGTGGCTGGGCGCGGTGGCCGCCCAGACCGAACGGGTCCAGCTCGGCACCGCGGTGACCTGCCCGCTGTTCCACTACCACCCGGCCCTGGTGGCCCAGATGGCCGCGACCACCGACCGGCTGTCCGGCGGCCGCCTGATCCTCGGGCTCGGTACCGGCGAGGCCATCAACGAGCGCCCGCTGGGCTGGTCGTTCCCGGGTTACAAGGGCCGCCAGGAGCGCATGCAGGAAGCGCTCGAGATCATCCACCGGCTGTTCGCCGGGGAGAAGCTCACCTTCGAAGGCGAGCACTACAAGACCGACTCGGCCAAGCTGTACTCGCCGCCGGTGGGCGAGGTGCCCGCGCTGATGGCGGCGGGCGGCCCCAAGTCGGCCACGTTCGCCGGTGAATACGCCGACGGTCTCATCACCAGCGTCAAGGACCCGGCCGACACCGTGGACAAGGTCATCGAGCCGTATCGCAAGGCCGCGGCCGCCCGCGGGCGCACCCAGCGGGTGCTGGCCACCCGGTGGACGGTGCTGGCCGGCGGGCCGGACGAGGCCTGGCGGGCCCTGTCGGCCATGCGGGGCCTGCGCGCCCCCGGACGGCTGGAGACCGCCGACCCGGCCGAGCTGCGCTACCGGGCCGACGAGATGGACCGGTCCGAGGTGCTGGGCAGCTACACGGTGGTCCCCGACGCGGCCGGCCTGGTCGAGGCTTACCGGCCGCTGGTCACCGACGTCGGCGCGGACACCGTGTCCATCCAGGTCATGTCGACCGACCCGATGGCTGCTATCGCGATGATCGGCAAGGAAGTGCTGCCAGCGCTGAGAGCGGCGTCGGCTTAATTCCGCCCAGCGTGGATAGGTGTTAGCGCTGTGACCCCCCCGATGCCCCCGAATTGGGGACGGCTGATCGTCGGCACGTCCTCGCTGGCGGCCCTGGCCATCCTGACTGCAGGCTGCGCCGGCGCTACCATCGCGTCCGCGTCTCCGCTGTCACCTTCCTTGCCTGCGTCCCGGGCGGCCGCTCCACCCGGCCCGCGCCCGGGTAACGCGCTGCTCCCGTGGACCCAGGCCACCGCCTCGGCTTCGGCGTCGGCGTCGGCTTCGGCTTCGGCTCAGACGGTGCCGGCCTGGGCGTCCGCGTTGCTGGCCCAGGAGGTACCGGCCAAGTCCGGGCAGGCCGTGATCGTCCGGGCGCCATCCATGTCCAGCACCACCAACACGGTGACGTTGTGGACCCGGACGGCGGCGGGCTGGCGCCAAATGGGCACCTCGATGCCCGGCCACAACGGCGAGCACGGCTGGTCGGCCCACCGCACGTCCGGGGACCTGAAGACCCCCACCGGCGTCTACTCCCTCACCGCGGCGGGCGGCCGCCTGCCCAACCCGGGCACCAGCGAGCCCTATGAGCACAACGCCTCCTACTTCCGCACCAACGGCCGCTTCCTCGGCCACAGCACGGTCGGCGTGTTCGACTACGTGGTCGCGATCGACTTCAACCGGGTCGCCGGATCCCCGGTCTCCAGCACCGCCGAGCCCAAGGGCGAGGGGCCCGGCGGCGGCATCTGGCTGCACGTCGACAACGGCGCCGCCACCCTGGCCTGTGTCACCGTGTCCAAACAGAACATGGTCACCATCATGCGCTGGCTCGACCCCAGCCAGCACCCGGTCATCGTCCTCAAGGCCGGGTGACCGCCGGGTGACCGGAACAGATGGCGGCGCTGGCCGGTTGGCGCTGAGTACGTACCGAGGTCCTACCAGCCTGTTTCGATCAACCTGAGGAGACGGCAATGTCCCGACCGGTCCTGGAGCCCACCGCCGAGCACCCGATCACGATCGAGCCCACTGAGGGTCGGGTCGTGGTCCGGGTCGGTGACACCGTGGTGGCGAACTCCGACCACGCGCTGACCCTGCAGGAGTCCACCTACCCGGCGGTGCAGTACATCCCGCTGGACGATGTGGACCAGAAGCTGCTGCGCCGCACCGACACCGCGAGCTACTGCCCGTTCAAGGGCGACGCCAGCTACTACAGCGTTGAGACCCCGGACGGCAGCACCGTCACCGACGCGATCTGGACCTACGAGCAGCCGCACGCCGCCGTGTCCGAGATCAAGAACTACGTGGCCTTCTACCCCGACCGCGCCAGCGTCACCGTCGACCCCTACCCGGCCTGAGCGGCCCCGCCCGGTGACGATCGCCGAGCCCGCGGAGGCGTTCCGGGGGCGAGTGGCCCTGGTGACCGGGGGGAGTGGCGGCATCGGGCAGGCCGTTTCCCTGGCCCTGGCCGCCGAAGGCGCCCTGGTCGCGGTGCACTACAGCCGCGGGCGCGAAGCCGCGGAGAAGGTGGCCGGCCAGATCACCGATCAGGGGGGCCGCGCCGTGGCCCTCGGGGCCGACCTGAGCTCGCCGACCGCCCCCGTCGAACTGGTCGACGCCACCGAAGCGGCTCTCGGCCCGATCGACCTCCTGATCAGCAACGCCGGAGTGGGCCAGCGCCGGACCCTGGAGGAGCTCACCACGGCCGAGTTCGACGAGACGCTGGCCGTGAACCTGCGGGCGCCGTTCCTGCTGGCCCAGCGGGTGCTGCCGGGGATGCGGGACCGCGGCTTCGGCCGGGCTCTGTTCATGTCCTCGGTGGCCGGGTTCACCGGCGGGATGGTGGGGCCGCACTACGGCTCGTCCAAGGCCGGCCTGCACGGGCTGATCCACTACCTGGCCGCCCGCTTCGCCGCGGACAAAATTACGGTGAACGGCCTGGCCCCGGCCCTGATCGCCGACACCGCCATGCTGCCCGGCGACCCGGCCGAGTTGGCGCGCCGCGTCCCTATCGGCCGCCTGGGTCTCCCCGCCGAAGTCGCGGACCTGGCCTTGTCCGTCCTCCGCAACGCCTACGTCACCAACCAGGTCATCTCCATAGACGGCGGCACCTACCCCCACTAACACCACCCGGGCCCCCACTAACACCACCCGGGCACCCTTCACCACCCGGGCACCCATCACCACCCGGGCACCTTGGTGATAACAGCAAGAAGCGTCCGCGCCCCAACGTCCCAGCGCTGTCACCAGCCCCACACCCCCCAAGAGTCCCGCGCCTTGGGCTCACTGGAGCAGTTGCAGGGATTATCACTGCAACTGCTCCAGTGGAGCCGCAACCCCGTGACACGGCGTAGGGGCCGCGGGTATCGCGCACCTAGCCCACGCGCCCCAAGGGCTTCCCGCCCATGACTCACTCGCGCATCGTGTGCAAAAACTGTCTTATAACAGCAGGAATTGACCACGGTAATGCTCCGGGACTCCTGAGCCGCTCCCTGCGCTGATAACAGCAAGAAGCTTCGGCGCTACGGTCAGGGGTCATCCGTATCTGTCATGTCGCGACGCGGTAGGCCATCCCTCTGCCCTCTGCCCTCCACCCTCCATCTCCCGGTGATAACAGCAAGAAGCACCGTCGCGACAAGCATCGCCCTCAAAACCCGACGCTTGCCGCTAACGAGGAAGCCGCTCCCGGTTGGCCTGCTCCACGTCCGACGCGGCCTGGTCCTCGCCCTGGGCTCGCAGCCCGGCCACCACGCCCACCACATCGGCCTCGGGGCGGTTCTGGCTCAGCTTGGCCTTGGCTTCGATGCGGGTGATGGCCAGTTCGACGCCGACGATGGCCCGGAGCTGGCCCGCCACGAAGGGCGCCGGGGCGTCATCCACCGACCACGGCCGGTCCATCCGTGACTCGTGCTTAGCCGTGAGCCGCCGAACCAGGTCTTCCACCCACACCGGGTCGTCGTGCACGACCAGGTTGCCGTACACGTGGGCCGTGATGTAGTTCCAGGTCGGCACCACCCGGCCGTGCTCGGCTTTGGACTGGTACCAGCCGGGGGAGATGTAGGCGTCGGCACCGCCGCGCACGATGACCAGCGACTCGCCGCGGGCGGGCACGCGCCACTGGTCGTTGTTGCGGGCCACGTGGCCGAGCAGGGCGCCGTGCGGTCCCGCGCCGGGGTCGAACACGAACGGCAGCATGGTGGCCAGCAGGCCCTGGTCGGTGACGGTGACCAGATCGGCGGCACCGTGGTGCGCGAGCAACTCGTGCACCTGGGTGTCGTCCACGGCGAAGTGCGCGGGTACGTACATGTTCCCAATGTAGGCCGGCCACCGCCCGGATCACACCCGCGCGACCCCGGCCGAGCCAGCCCCAGCCCGGTCACACCGAGCCAGCCCCCGGCCCGGTCACACCGGGCCGGGGACCGCGCGTGTCAGCGGTAGGACTCGGCCGGGCCGGGGAAGTTGCCGGACCTGACGTCCTGGGCGTAGGCGGTGGCCGCGTCGCGCAGCACCGAACCGACGTCGGCGTACTGGCGGACGAACTTTGGCGTCCGCGGCGACAGGCCGGCCATGTCCTGCCACACCAGGACCTGCGCGTCGCAGTCCGGGCCGGCCCCGATGCCGATGGTCGGGATGGACAGGGCTTCGGTCACCCGCGCCGCCAGCGGCGTCGGCACGCACTCGAGCACGACCGCGAACGCCCCCGCCGCCTCCAGCGTCTTGGCGTCCTGCAACAGCTGCTCGCCATCTTCGCCGCGGCCCTGCACTCGGTAGCCGCCGAAGGCGTGCACCGACTGCGGGGTCAGGCCCAGGTGCGCCATGACCGGTACCCCGGCCGCAACCAGGTCTTCGGCCTGCCGGGCGATCCGCCGGCCGCCCTCCAGCTTGATGGCGTGCGCGCCGGATTCCTTGAGAAACCGGGTGGCGGCACCCAGCGCGTCCCGGGAAGACGCCTGATAGGAGCCGAACGGCAGGTCGGCGACGACCATGGCCCGGCTGGTGCCGCGGACCACCGCCGCGGTCAGCGGGATCAGGTCGTCCAGCGTGACCGGGATCGTGGTCTCGTGCCCGTACACGACCATCGCGGCCGAGTCGCCCACGAGCAAGACCGGGATACCGGCCTCGTCGAAGATGTGCGCCGTGAGCGAGTCGTAAGCGGTCAGCATCGGCCACTTCTCGCCGCGGGCCTTGGCCGCCGCGATGTCGCGGACGGTGACGCGTCGTCCGGCCGCGCCGCCGTAGAGCGGCTCTGGGCTCTTGCTGCTGGTCCGCTCTTCGGTAGCGGCCGCGTGTGAGCCTTCTGGCTGCAGATTCATGAAGAACCTCCACGTCTCGAGGCGCCCCTGCGGCGTCCCCGGACACACAGATGATGACATGCGCCGGGCAGTTATTGAAACCTCTGCGACATATCCGTGTTACCGGCCCGGCCCAGGTCCGGCGCGCCCGCCATGGCGAGACCCCGATGCTGAGACACTGGGCACTCGGCGACCTTCGGGAGGGCGAGCATGGACGAGCTGACCAGCGCGGATCTGGAGGCGGTGGACGCGCTGGTGGCGAGCTACGCCCAGCGCGGCGCCCAGCCGGGTATCGCCTACGGCGTCGTGGCCGGGGGTCAGCTGGTACACGCCGGGGGACTGGGGACCGCGCGGATCGGCGGTCCCGTCCCGGACGCCGGCACGGTGTTCCGGATCGCGTCGATGACCAAGAGCTTCACCGCCACCATGGTGCTGACCCTGCGGGACGAGGATGCGCTGGGCCTGGACGACCTGGCCGAGCAGTACGTGCCCGAGCTGAAGGGCTGGGCACCGGTCACCCCGGACGCCCAGCGGGTCCGGATCCGGCACCTGCTCACGATGACCGCGGGCTTCCCGACCGACGATCCGTGGGGGGATCGCGAGCAGGGCACACCGCTGCCGGAGTTTGCTGAATTTCTGGCCCAGGGGGTCAGCTTCGCCTGGGCTCCCGGTACCCGGTTCGAGTACTCGAACCTGGGTTACGCGATTCTGGGCCGGGTCATCTCCGCCGTCACCGGCACGCCCTACGCGGACGTGATCAAGGCCCGGCTGCTCGATCCGCTGGGGATGTCCCAGACCGGTTACGAGGCGGACCGGTTCGCGCCCGACGTGCTGGCCGCCGGGCACCGCCGCGAGGGTTCCGGCTGGGCCGAGCTCCCGGTGGCCCCGTACGGCGCGTTCGCCCCGATGGGCGGGGTGTTCAGCAGCGTGCATGACCTGGCCCGCTGGGTCAGCGGCTTCGCCGGCGCCTGGCCTCCGGGGGACGAGGGCGCGGGCGGCCCGCACCCGCTGGCCCGGGCGGGCCGCCGCGAGATGCAGCTCCCGCAGGTGGCGACCGGGGTCCGCGGGCCCGCGCCGCTGGCGGCCTCCCCGGCACCGGGCAGCTACGGGTTCGGGTTGTTCATCGACGAGGATCCGGTGTGGGGCCGGATCGTGCACCACAGCGGCGGCTACCCGGGCTTCGGCAGCAACATGCGCTGGCACCCGGCCACCGGCATCGGCGTGATCGCGCTGGGCAACAGCACCTACGCCCCGGTGTCGCAGCTCGCCGCCCGGCTGCTGACCACCGTGCTCGGGCAGCGGGCCCGGCGCTTGGCCGGTCAAGGGGCCGGTCAAGGGGCCGGTCAGGGGACCGGCCACGGCTACCAGGGCGGCTCCCCGCACGCCGAACGGGCGCTGGCCCTGGCGCCGGCCCCGGCTCCGTGGCCGGCCACGGTCGCCGCCCGGGAGGAGATCGGCCAGCTGATGGAGTCCTGGGACGACGCCGCCGCGGCCAAGCTGTTCTCCGGCAACGTGGCGCTGGACCAGCCGCTGGCCGAACGCCGCCGCCGGGTCGGCCTGATCCGCGAACGGCTTGGCGGCCTGCACGAGGACACCAGCCGCCCGGCCGAATCCGACACGCCCGCGCACTGCCGCTGGTGGGTGGCGGGCGATCACGGCACCGCCCAGGTCGAGATCCGGCTCACGCCGCAGCAGCCGCCCCGGGTCCAGTCGTTCATTCTGGCCGTACCGCCCGCGACCGGGTCGCCGCTGGCCAGCGCCGTGGCTGGCCTGATTGATTTCATTAATAATGGGGCGCCCGCCTGGCCGGAGTCGCTGCCCGCCGCCCCGTCCCTGGACATCGGGCTGACCGTGCGCCGGCTGCGGATGGCGGCGGCGTGGGCCGGTTCGTGCCGTCCGGGCGCGTTCCGGGCCGGGGACGGATCGACCATGGTCACCGTCGAGCTGGCCGGGGAGTTCGCCTCGCTGTACCTGGCCGTGGCGGTCAGCGGCGACGGTGGGCTGGTCCAGCAGGCTGAGGTCATGCTGGCCGGCTGAACCAACCGGCTTCCTCGCCCGTGCTGGTAGGTGAGCACGGACGAGGAGCGCGATAGTGGCACCCGCGAGGCGGCGCGCTGGCGACTGGTCCATCCTGCTGACGTTGAGCCTCGGGTTCTTCATGACCCTGCTCGACCTCACGATCGTCAACATCGCGATTCCCGACATGCGGCGTGACCTGCACGCCTCGCTGGCCGAGATCGGCTGGGTCATCAACGCCTACGTCATCGTGCTCGCGGTGCTGATGATCACCGCCGGCCGGCTGGGTGACCTGCGCGGCCGGCGGAACCTGTTCATCATCGGCATCGCCGTGTTCACGCTGGCCTCGGCGGCGTCGGGGCTGTCCCAGACCGGTACCGAGCTGATCGCGGCCCGGGTGGTGCAGGGTTTCGGAGCCGCCGCGGCGATGCCGCAGACGATGGCCATCATCATCGCCATCTTCCCCCGCGAACGGCGCGGCGCGGCGCTGGGTGTGTGGGGCGGCGTCGCCGCGCTGGCCACGATCGCGGGCCCGACCGTAGGTGGTGTGCTGGTGACCTGGATGGGCTGGCGCTGGATCTTCTTCGTCAACGTCCCGCTCGGCATCGTGGCCATCATCTTGGCCACGGCGATCATCCCGGACGTGCGCAGCGGGAAACGGCTGCCGCTGGACCTGCCGGGCGTGCTGATCGCCAGCGCGGGCCTGGTCGCCATCACCTACGGCCTGGTCGAAGGGCAGAGCAGCGGCTGGGGCACGGTCTGGTCGTTCGTCAGCATTCCGCTGATCTTCGTGGCCGGGGTGGCCCTGCTGGTCATCTTCGTGCTCGTGCAGGCGCTGCGGCAGGAACGCCGGCCGCTGCTGCCGTTCACGCTGTTCGCCGACCGCAACTACGCGCTGATGGCAGGAGTCAGCGTGGTTATCTCCGTCGGCCTGGTCGGGATGGCGCTGCCGCTGACCCTGTACCTGCAGACCGTGCTCGGGTTCAGCGCGATCAAGGCCGGCCTGACCATGGCCCCGGCCTCGCTGGCGTCCGGGTTCTCTGCGCCGTTCGCCGGCAAACTGGCCGACCAGGGCGGCAAGTACCTGCTGATCATCGGGTTCACCCTGTACGCGACCGGGCTGATCTCGATCTGTCTGGTGGCCGGGCCGTCCTCGCACTGGTACGACCTGGTGCCCGGGTACGTCATCACCGGCCTGGGGGTCGGGTTCACCATGTCCCCGATGCAGACGATCGCCACCCGGGACGTCGACCCGGCACTGGCCGGGGCCGCGTCCGGCGTGCTCAACACCGCTCGCCAGCTCGGCTCGGCGCTGGGCAGCGTGGTGGTACTCGCCGTCCTGCAGAACCGCCTGGCCGCCCACGTCCCCTACGTCACCGCGATGCGTTTCGCCCTCGCCGTCCCGATCACCCTCCTGCTGCTGGGCGCCGTGGCGTGCGTCGCCATCCGCGAGCGCCCCGCCCCCGACCCGCACCCCCCGTTAACGGCCGTGCCGGCTGCCCCGTCCATGGCCGAGACGGTCCCCGTCCTGGCCGCTCAGCCGGACCTCCCATACCCCGAATATCCGGCCGCGGCGTTCCTGCCCGCTCGCCGCCGGCTGGAGGTGGCGCAGATGACCGAGCCCGAGGATCGCTGGCGCCGGTGGCTGGTGGACAGCCGCACCGGCGACGACGCCCGACAACAGCATCTGCTGTCAACGTTCCTGTATCCGCTGCGGGACGAGTTGCTGAACCGGGCCCAGATCCGCGCGGGGGAGACGGTGCTCGACGTGGGCACCGGCGCCGGCCTGATCGGTTACGGCGCCCTGGACCGGGTCGGTCCGGCGGGCCAGGTCATCTTCTCTGACGTCGCGCCGGATCTGCTCGGGCATTGCCAGGCCGCCGTCATCGCCGAGGGGCTGCTGGACCGGAGCGACTTCCTGCAGGCGTCGGCCGACGACCTGAACGGCCTGAAGGATGCCTCGGTCGACGTGGTCACCACCCGGTCGGTGCTGGTCTACGTGGCCGACAAAGCCGCCGCGCTGCATGAGTTCCACCGGGTGCTACGTCCCGGGGGGCGGGCCGTGCTGGTCGAGCCGATCACCCCGGTGCCCGCCGACGGCGGCTTCTACCTGGGCTACGACCTGAGTCCGGTGCGGCCCATCGCGGCCAAGCTCAGCGCCTATTACACGGCCGTGGCCGCCGCGGCTGGCCCGGCTGGAGGCGGCGACCCGCTGCTCAGCTTCGACGACTGGGACCTGCTCGACCTGGCCGAAGCGGCCGGGTTCGGCCAGATCCACCTGGAAGTCCGGGTCGACGTGCAAGCCCCCCGGCCGCCGTGCCCGTGGGACCGGTTCCTGCGGATGGCCCCGAACCCGCTGCTGCCCACGTTCGGCCAGGTCCTCGGCCAGGCCCTGGACCGCGACGAAGCCGGCCAGCTGACGGACTACCTGCGTCCCCTGGTCGAGTCCGGCCGCGGCCGCCGCCGGCAGGCCCTGGCCGGCCTGGCCGCGGTCAAGGCGTGAACGGCTCAGGCCAGGCGGCGCTCGGTGGCCCAGCGGGTGAGCTGGTGCCGGGTGGACAGCTGGAGCTTGCGCAGCACGGACGACACGTGGTGTTCGACGGTCTTGACCGAGATGAACAGCTCGCGCGCGATCTCCTTGTAGGTGTAGCCGCGGGCGATCAGCCGCAGCACCTCCCGTTCCCGGCTGGTGAGCTGGTCCAGCTCGGGGTCGAACGACGGGCGCTGGGCCGTTTCGGCGCCGGGCAGGGTGGAGAACGCGTCCAGCACGAACCCGGCCAGCATGGGGGAGAACACCGCGTCGCCGTCCGCGACCCGCCGGATCGCGTCGACCAGCTCGCCGGTGGAGATCGTCTTGGTCACGTAGCCGCGCGCGCCGGCCCGGACGGCCGCGATCACATCCTCCGGGGCATCAGACGCCGACAGGGCCAGGAATTTCACCTCAGGGTGGTCGGCCTTGACCGAGCTCACCACCGCCTGGCCGCCTCCGCTGGGCAGGTGCACGTCCAGCAGCACCACGTCCGGCAGCAGCTCACCGATCTTGGCGATCGCGGGCTGCACGTCGTCGGCCTCGCCGATGACCTCCACGTGGTCGCCGATCTCGCTCCGTACCCCGGCCCGGAACAGGCCGTGGTCGTCGACGATGAACACCCGTGGGCCCGTCATGCGCGACTCGGTTGCCGTGGCCCGGTGGTGCGCGGCATCCGCAGCGTCACCTCAGTCCCTTCATCTTTCACGCTGCGCACCACCGCGGTGCCACCGCGCCGGGTCATCCGGGCCTGCACCGATTCGGCCAGCCCCTTCCGGTCCTGCGGCACCTCGGCCGGGTCGAAGCCGCGGCCGCGGTCCCGCACGTAGACCGAGACCTCGTCCGGCTCGACTTCGGCGAAGACCGACACGACCTCGGCCCCCGACCACTT
Organism: uncultured Actinomycetes bacterium; assembly: GCA_963833835.1. Taxonomy (GTDB): domain Bacteria; phylum Actinomycetota; class Actinomycetes; order Streptosporangiales; family Streptosporangiaceae; genus Bog-532. The sequence continues at coordinate 129,711 of CAWHZI010000009.1, read as the reverse complement.
GGCCGCGTTGACGGTGGCCTCCCGCGCCGCCGCCAGCAATGCCTTCAGCTGGTCGTCGAGCTCGCAGTCGCCGACCGTGATGGCCTCGACCGGCACGCCGTGCCGCTCTTCCACGTCCTGCTGTATCTGCCGGATGCCTTCGGCGATCGTAGTGGACTCGCCGTGGGCCTCGCCCGGCGCCCGGCCCTCGAACAGCCACGAGCGCAGCTCGCGCTCCTGAGCCCGGGCCAGCTTGACCACCTCGGCCGGCTGGTCGGCGTTGCGCTGGATCAGCGCCAGCGTCTGCAGCACGGAGTCGTGCACCCGGGCGGCGATCTCGGTGCGTTCCTCGGCCCGCGCCCGGGCCTGGCGCTCCAGCATCAGGTCCCGGGCCACGCGCAGCCACCAGGGTCCCAGCAGGATCACGATGGCCGCCACGACCAGGATCAGGCCGCCCAGCGGCCGCAGCGTGGCCACCCCGACGTGCCCGGACAGCAGAATGCTCAGCCCGGCGATCACCAGCACCAGCGCCACCGCGATCCGCACCACCGTGGCCTTGCGCCGGTTGTGCGACGTCAGCGCCATCAGCGGCTCGGCCTCCTGACGCAGCAGGACCTGCTCCTCGGCCGACGCGTTCCGCCAGATCAGCACCAGCCCGGCCGCGCTGGTGACGATGGCCCAGGCGTAGCCGTTGGCCCAGCCGGCCCCCAGCAGCGAGATGACCACGAACAACGCGGCCAGCAGCGTAGCCAGCGCGATGGCCTGGCCGATGCCGCGCCGGTCCTTCAGGGCCCGGACCGCGATCGAGCCGTCATCGCCCTCCATGGGCAACAGCAGCCACATCACCACGTACAGCGGCATCCCCACGGTCAGCAGCGCGGCCAGCGCGAACAAGATACGGACCAGCATCACGTCGCGGCCGAACCGGGCGGCCACCGCCGCCGCCACCCCGCCCGCTATCCGGTCCTCACGGCTCCGCCGCATCGGCCCGGTCAGCTTGGGGGCGTGCCGGAGCAGGCCTCGATGGGGCCGGTCCCGGTGGCGCACGCGGCCCCGCCGGCGGCCGTGTTCCGGCTCCGTGAGATCGGCGAGAGGTGGCTCCACCTGATCATTGTGTCCCGGTTCCTGGGGGACCGGCCATAGGGATACACCCCCATATCCGGGCCGCAGATATGGGGGACCGGCTGGCGGCACTCCCCGATGTGCGCAGGCCCCCTCCGGACGCACTCTGGAGTCATGGAAACCACCACGAACCACCCGCAGGACACCACCGAGCAGATCACCGACCACACCACGGACCCGCAGGGACCGTCCTACGCCGACACTCCGGCTCTGATCCGGCCCGTCCGCGGCCGGATGCTGACCGGCGTCGCGGCCGGTGTCGCCGACTACTTCGGCGTCGACCCGACCATCGTCCGGATCGTCCTGGCCGTCTTGGCCGTGGCCGGCCCCGGCGTCCCGCTCTACCTGGCCGGCTGGCTGCTCATCCCCGACGAGGGCGCCCGGCAGTCCGTGGCGGCCGACTTCATCGACTCGTTCAGCGCTCGCTGACCGCGCATCAGAATCGCGCACCAGAAATGGAGACCAATCCCATGTCCGACTTCCGCACCCCAACCTGGCTCCTGGGCCCGGGCCGGGCCCCGTCCGACCTCCGGGTCTCCGACGCCGAACGCCAGGCCGTCGCCGACCAGCTGAGCAGGCACTTCGCCGACGGCCGGCTGGACCAGGCCGAGTTCGACGAGCGCCTCAGCCAGGCCATGGGCGCCAAGACCTACCACGACCTGGACGGCCTGCTCACCGACCTGCCGTCCACCGAGGCGTCGGGCGGCGCGGGCCTGCCCCCGGCCGGCGGCCGCGTCACCGGCCGCGCGGCTGGATCCGTGCCGCAGCGCCGCGTCGCCCGCCCGCTGCTGCTGATCGTGGCGGCCATCGTCGTGCTCAGCATCGCCGGCCACGCAGCCGCCTGGGCCTTCGGCGGCTGGCTGTGGATCACCGTGATCGTCCTGGTCGTCGTGGCCTTCGCCCGCCGCGGCCGCCGGACCCACCACACTCCGGAACACTGAACCGGGTGAGCCGGCCGGCCCGGGGAGCCGGCCCTTTGAATCTCCCTGAGCACAGGGGTCTCAGGGAACCTAGCGTGCACAGCGCCGCGGCGTCTCAACGCCAGCGGCGCTCTGCGCGTTGTGACGCAACGCAACGAAAGCTCGACGGGAAAAATTCACCCGAGCCGGGGGAATGGATATCGATACGGTCCTGTTCCGTATCGATAGCGCATGCGGTGGCACCGAGGCCATGACGCCTCGGTAGCCGCAACCACCGCACCGCGCGTGATCTTCCCGCTCCGGCGGGAAACCAGTTCTTCGTTTCGTTGCGAAAGGCGTCATGGATACGTCAACCATCTACCGGCGGCGCTGGGGAATTCTTAGCGTCCTCATCGTCAGCCTTCTCGCCATCGTCATCGACAACACCGTGCTGAATGTCGCCCTGAAGACGATTGCTGAGCCGCTTCCCGCCGGCCTCGGCGCCAGCCAGAGCCAGCTCGAGTGGGCCATCAACTCCTACACCCTGGTCTTCGCGGGCCTGCTGTTCACGTTCGGGGTCATCGGCGACCGCATCGGCCGCAAGCGCATGCTCATGATCGGCCTGGTGCTGTTCGGGATCGGCTCGCTGCTGTCGGCCTACTCCCGCTCGCCGGATCAGCTGATCTTCGCGCGCGCGGCGATGGGCCTCGGTGGTGCCGCCGTCATGCCGCAGACGCTGTCGATCATCTCCAACGTCTTCGAGCCGCAGGAGCGGCCGAAGGCCATCGGCATCTGGGCCTCCGCGGTCGGAATCGGCTTCGCCATCGGACCGGTGCTGGCCGGCGTGCTGCTGGCCCACTTCTGGTGGGGCTCGGTCTTCCTGATCAATGTGCCCGTCACGGTGGCCGGCGCGATTGCTGTCGCCGTGCTGGTTCCTGAGTCAAGGAACCCCGAGCGAGCCGGTATCGACATTGTCGGTGTACTGCTGTCGATCGCGGGCCTCGTGCTGGTCGTCTTCGGGATCGTCCAGGGCGGCGACGCTGGCTCCTGGGTGCACCCCGGGGTGCTCGGCCCCATTGTGGCTGGCCTGGCCGTGCTCGCGGTCTTCGTCTGGCATGAGTCCCGGACCCGTCACCCGGCGCTGGACGTCCGGCTGTTCCGCGACCGCCGTCTCTCAGCGTCGGTGGGTGCGCTCGGCCTGGTCTTCTTCGGCATGGGCGGGGTGTTCTTCTTCACCGCTTTCTACCTGCAGAACGTCAGGGGCTACAGCGCGCTTGACGCGGGCCTCATGACGGTGCCGTTCGCGGTCGGACAGCTGCTGTTGTCCCCGCGGAGCGCCGCACTGGTCCGGCGGTACGGGCCGAAGGTCGTAGGGACGGTCGGCATGTTCGTCATGGCCGCCGCGCTCGCCGGGTACGTGCTGCTCAGCACGACCTCCCCGATCTGGCTGCTCGGGTTGCTGTTCTTTATCCAGGGAGCGGCCATCGGTGCCGCGATGCCGGCCGCCACGTCCGCGGTCATGGACGTACTGCCCCGGGAGCGGGCCGGCGCCGGTTCCGCGCTGACCAACACCGCGCGCCAGGTCGGCGTCGCGCTGGGTGTGGCTGTGCTGGGCTCGATCCTGGCCCAGTCCTACCACCAGACGATGAGCCCGACGCTCGCCAGCCTTCCAGCCGCCACGAGGGGCGCGGCTGGCGGCTCCATCTCGGCCACGCAGGCCGTGGCCGCGCAGCTCGGCTCGGCCGGGAACTTCCTGCTCGGCCCAGCTAACGACGCCTTCGTCAGCGCCATGCGCGTGACCACGCTCGTGGCCGCGGTGATCGCGCTGGCCGGCGCGCTCGTGGTGCTGCGCTGGATGCCGGGCCTGGCCCGGCCCGCCGCAGACACCACGGTCGAGGCCGCTCCGGCCGAATCCGTCCCGGCTCTCGAGGCCGCGACGCCTGCCGGGGTGGAGGCCGCTCTCGATGTGGCCACCGAACCGTATGACGTCGAACGGCACGGCGCCCAGCCGTACCGGGTCGACCCCCTCGAGGCGCTCGACGTCTGGCAGGAGAACCTCTCCGCCAGGTCGCCGGGTGGAGAGCGATAATGGCGTTATGACCACCACAGCCGTTGACCTCACTGCTGAGGACCAGGAGGCGGGCCTGCGCGGGCCCGCCTCCGCGGCTACCGGCCGCCGTCCGGGCCGGCCGCGCAGCGAACGCGCCGAGCAGGCCATTATCGAGGCCACGCTTGAGTTGTTCGCCGAGAAGGGCCCCGACGGCCTCTGCGTCGAGGCGGTCGCGGCCCGGGCCGGCGTCGGCAAGGCCACCGTCTACCGCCGCTGGCACAACAAGGAAGACCTGCTGCTGGCCGCGCTCGGCTCACTCAAGAGCCCGCTGCCGGACGCGGACACCGGCTCGGTCCGGGACGACCTGACCGCCCTGGTCACCGTGATGAGCCAGGACGCCGTGGACCCGGCCCGGCAGCGGCAGTACACCCTGCTGCTGGGCGAGGGCGAGAAGTACCCGCGGCTGATGGCCCGGTACGCCGAGACCGTGGTCGAGCCCCGGCGCGACATCATCCGGTCCGTGCTGCGCCGCGGCATCGAGACCGGCCAGATCCGCCCCGACCTCGACGTCGAGGTCGCCATGCTCACCCTGACCGGCGCGGCCATGTCCCGCGGCCGATGCGAGATCGTCCCGCACGACGAGGAGTTCGCCACCCGCGTGGTGGACAGCCTCCTCCTCGGCCTGGCCCCGCGCTGACCGCGCGCAGGCCGTCTCTGTAACAGGGACGCGGCCTGCTGTGGTCCCAGCCTGCGACCGGTCTGGAATCCGGCCGCGAAGGCGGTCTCGCCGAGCGCTCGCCGGGTCACGGCGGCGATGCGATCGATGTCGGTCCTGTCATCCGGCGGGCCGGCGCTGGCCGAGCGCCAGGCCGTGTCTGCGGCTCCCAGGAGCTGGGCGGCCTGGTGAGGCAGGCCGCCCAGGGCTTGGGCACCGGCCAGTCCGGTGAGTGCTTGCGCCACGGCACGGGGGTCGCCGAGTTCCCGCGCTGCGGTCAGGGATTCCAGGTGCAATGAGTGCGCGGCCACATGGTCGCCGCGTTGCTCGGCGATGAATCCGAGTTCTGACAAGGAGAACATGCGGCCCACGTCGGGCTCGGAGCCGATCCGCCGGCTCGTCTGCAGCGCATCGCGCAGGTGAGCCTCGGCGGCATCGAGCTTGCCCTCCCTGCGCGCGGTCTGGCCGAGGCCGATCTCGGCGAAGACCTGCCCGGGCTGATAGCTCTGCCCGGCCGCCAGGCGCAGGGCCCGTTCGAGGAGCTCACGGGCCTGGGCCAGGTCACCGGACTGCAGCGCCCTGCGGCCCAGCCACGACAGGGCATCGGCCGCCTGCGGCCAGAGGCCCAGCTCTTCGGCGATGTGCAGTCCGTCCCGGTGCAGCCGTCCAGCCTGCGCGTGGTCTCCGGTTGCGGCCTGCGCCGCGCCCAGCCATTCGATGGCCTGCAGCTGCCCCCACCGATCACCGAGCTCACGGAAGATCGCCAGGCTCTGCTGGGCGTTGTCGCTCACCGCGGTGAGGTTGCCCCGGATCATCGCCAGCTTGGCCCGGGTGCTGAGCGCCGCCGCGATTCCCCATCGTTCGCCGGCCGCGCGGAAGCCTGCCAGCGCCCGGCCGACCATGGCCTCGGCCACGGACGGGTCACCGAAGTCGGAGGCGGCGAAACCGTGGAACCATTCCAGCGTGGCCCGCATGACGGGGTCGTCGAGGCCGGCGAGATGAAGAGGCGCGGCCGGGCCACCGCGCTCTCCGGCGAGGGTGGTGAAGCCAGCCCGCCAGGCGGTGGCGGTGACCCGTGCGGCGTCGGGCCCGCGGCCGAGGGCAAGAGCCTGATCCAGCGCACGCCGGGCCTCGGTGAGCCGGCCGCGCAGGAACCAGTACCAGGCCAGGGCGTTGACCATCCGGAGAGCGCCGGCGGCGTCGCTGCCGGTGATCGTGGCCTCGAGCGAGGCGCGCAGGTTGGCGGTCTCGGCGTCCAGGCGCGTCAGCCAGTACCGCTGGTCCTGGCCACGAAGGTGCGGCCCGGCGCGTTCGGCCAGATCGGCATAGTAGCGCCGGTGCCGCTCCCGGATCTGGAGGGCTTCCCCGGCCTGGTCCAGGCGCTGCAGGCCGTAGGCAGCGACGGTCTCCAGCAGCCGGTACCGGCGGCCGTCCGGCCCGTCCGTGACCATGACCAGGGAGCGGTCCGTCAGCCTGGATACCAGCCCCGTCACGTCCAGGTCCTGCTCAGCGCAGATCGTCTCCGCGGCGTCCAGGGCGCAGCCATCTGCAGCCACCGCCAGCCGGCGCAGCACCAGCCGTTCCGGTCCGGTGAGCAACTCCCAGCTCCAGTCGATGACGGCCCACAGGGTCTGCTGCCGCGGCGGAGCGTCACGGTGCCCGGTGACGAGCAGCCGGAACCGGTCATCGAGCCGGTCCAGCAGTTCGTGTACGCCCAGGGCCCGGACGCGGGTCGCCGCAAGCTCCAGGGCCAGCGGGATGCCGTCGAGCCGCCGGCACAGCGCCGCGACGGCCCCGGCATTGGCGTCGTCGAGGCGGAAACCCGGCACGGACTCAGCGGCGCGCCTGACGAACAGCTGCGCGGCGCTGGACTCAGCCAATGCGCCGGGCTCCGAGCAGGCCGGGCCCGGTAGCTCCAGCGGCGGTACGGCCCAGATGACTTCGCCGGCCAGCATGAGGGGCTCCCGGCTGGTGATCAGGACGCGCAGCTCAGGAGCGGCCCGCAAGAGCCGGGCGGTCAGCCTGGCGGCCTGGTCGATCAGGTGCTCGCAGTTGTCCAGGATCAAGAGCATCCGGCTCGTGCGCAGCGCGTCGGCCAGGTGTTCGGCCGGGTCCATCGCGCTGTCGTCCCTGATGCCCAGGACGGCCAGGACCAGGTCTGCGGGCATATCAGCCTCAGCTCGCGCGGTCCCGGCCAGTTCGACCAGCCAGACGCCGTCGGGGAAGGCATCAGCCGCCTGGGCCGCTGTCTCCAGGGCCAGGCGCGTCTTGCCCACCCCGCCCGGCCCGGTGAGCGTCACCAGCCGACGCTCGTTCAGCAGCGCCCGTACCTCGGCGACCGCTGCCGTCCGGCCGACCACGTCGGTGAGCATGGCGGGAAGGTTGGTCCGCGGGCGTGCCGCCAAGGTGGGCGGAGCGTGCACGCCCTGCAGGCCCGGGGCCTGTTCGAGGATGGCCTGATGGAGCGCGGCCAGGTCCGGCCCGGGATCCAGGCCAAGGTCGCCGGCCAGTTGCCCGCGCAGTTCGGTGTAGCTGTGGACCGCGTCGGCCTGCCGCCCGGCCCGGTAGAGGGCGAGCATGTGCGCGGCGCGCAGTCGCTCCCGCAGCGGGTGACCGGCCACCAGCTCGCCCAGCTCGCCGGCGAGCAGGTGGTGCTCGCCCAGCGCCAGCCGGGCCTCGGCCTGCTCTTCCAGGGCGACTAGCCGCTGTTCTTCCAGCCGCGCGATGGCCGGCTGGGCAAACATCGCGTCGGTGAAATCCGCCAGCGGCGGGCCCCGCCACAACGCCAGCGCGTCGGCCAGCAGGGCCGCCCGGTCCCGGGGATCCCCGTCCGCGCCGGCCCGCTCCACCAGGGCCGAGAACCGGCGCTCGTCCACCGCCTCGCCGTCAAGCTGGAGCAGATAACCCGGCGGCCGGAATGCCACCAGCTCACCGGCGCCCGCCTCGGCGTTCTCCAGCGCCTGCCGCAGCCTGCTGACCTTTGACTGCAAGGCGCCGCCGGGATGGACAGGAAGCTCGGTGCCCCACAGGTCGTCGATCAGCCGGTCCGCCGAAACCGGCTGCCCGAGGTGCAGGAGGAGATCGGCCAGCAGCGCACGGACCTTGACCTCGGGCACCGCGATCAGCCTGCGGTCCTCAGTCCACACCGCAAGCGTCCCGAGCACGCCGAAACGCACCCGGTCAGAATAGCCCGCGATGCACGGACGCGGGCGGGCGAACCGTTTGCCGCGCGGGCCTCACCGGCAGCAGGCCGACAGCCGACCGACAGGCGGTCATCGCAGACTGGGGCGTGCGGCGCCGGCGCCGGGACGAGGGAGGCAGGAACGGATGACGATCACTCCGCAGGCGGGGCGGCGAGAGTGGATCAGCCTGGCCGTGCTCACACTTCCGTGCCTGCTGTACGCGATGGATCTCACCGTCCTGAATCTGGCGGTCCCGCATCTCAGCCAGGACCTGCGGCCCAGCAGCGCCCAGCTGCTGTGGATCGTCGACATCTACGGGTTTGTGGCCGCTGGGTCGCTGGTCACCATGGGTACCCTCGGCGACCGTATCGGCCGCCGCCGGCTGCTCATGATCGGCGCGGCGGCATTCGGTGCCACTTCAGTGCTGGCCGCCTGGTCCACCAGCGCGTCGATGCTGATCGCGGCCCGTGCCCTGCTCGGGCTGGCCGGGGCGACCGTGGCGCCCTCGACCTTGTCGCTTATCCGCAACATGTTCCTTGACCCGCGGCAGCGGACGGTCGCCGTCTCGGTGTGGATCACCAGCTTCTCGGCCGGTGGCGCGGTCGGGCCGCTGGTGGGCGGGGTGCTGCTGGAGTGGTTCTGGTGGGGCTCGGTATTCCTGCTGGCGGTGCCGGTGATGACGCTTCTGCTGGTGCTCGGGCCGCTGCTGCTCCCGGAGTTCCGTGACCCCCAGGCGGGCCGGCTGGACCTGGTCAGCGCGGCCTTGTCGGTGGCCGCGGTGCTGGCGGTCATCTACGGGCTGACGCAGCTCACCCGGGGCGCCCTAGGCTGGCCGCCTGCCCTGTCCATCGTGGCCGGCCTGGCGGCCGCCGTGGTGTTCGTCCGGCGGCAGCACCGGCTGGCCGACCCGCTGCTGGATCTGCGGCTGTTCCGCTCCGCCGCCTTCACCGCAGCGCTGACCACCAACGTGCTCAGCTTCTTCGTCGGATTCGGCACCCTGTTGTTCATCGCCCAGTACCTGCAACTGGTGCTGGGCCTGTCGCCGCTGGCGGCGGGCCTGTGGATGCTGCCCTCCTCAGCCGGGTACATCCTCGGGTCCATGCTGACGCCAGTGCTGGCCCGCCGGGTCCGCCCGGCCTTCGTCATGGGGGCCGGGCTGGTGCTGGCCGCAGCCGGCCTGGGGTTGTTCACCCAACTCGGCAGCACCAACGGCCTGGGGATCCTGGTCGCCGGGTCGGTGGTGTTCTCGCTGGCGCTGGCTCCGGTGGACACCCTGGCCGCCGACCTGGCCGTCGGGGCCGCACCACCGGAGCAAGCCGGGGCGGCGTCGGCGCTATCGGAGACCAGCGCCGAGTTCGGCGGTGCGCTGGGCATCGCAATCCTGGGTGTCATCGGCACGAGCGTCTATCGCAGTCAGCTCGCCGCCGGGTCGGCCAGGATCCCGCCCGGAGTCGCAGCGGCCGCCCGGGACACCCTCGGTGGTGCCGTGGCGGCGGCCGGGCGGCTCCCTGGCCCATCGGGGCAGGTCCTGGTCCACGCGGCTCGCCAGGCCTTCGTCCAGGGCCTGCATGCGGCCTTCGCCGTCAGCGCCGCGGTCCTGCTCGGTGCCGCCGTCCTCGCCGTGATCAGGCTCCGTCACCTGCGCCCGGGCGCTGAGCCGGGCACCGGCCCGTAACACTGACAACTTCGGTTCGCGTATGGGCCGGATAACCGATGGGAGAGTTTCATGTTGCTCGACACCAAGACCGCGATCGTCTACGGCGCCAGCGGTGCGGTCGGGTCCGCAGTCGCGCGCGCCTACGCCCGCGAGGGCGCCGACGTGCATCTCGCCGGCCGTACGGGGGCAACTCTGGAGGAAGTCGCTCAGCGCATCCGGCGGGACGGCGGTACCGCGCACGTCGCGCAGGTCGACGTCCTTGACCGGGCGGCGGTCGCGCAGCACGCCGACGACGTCGCCGCCAGTAGCGGCATTGACATCTGCTTCAACGCCATCTCCAACGACGACGTCCAGGGCATGCCGCTGCTGGCGATGCAGTTCGAGGACTTCCTGCGGCCGGTCACGAAAGCCGTCACCGCGCATTTCAACATCGCCCTCGCCGTGGGCGGCCACATGACCCGCCGCGGCCGCGGCGTCATCCTCGTGATGGCGGGCGGCCGGGAGGCGATCCCGCTGCTCGGCGGATCCCATGTCGCCTGGGCCGCACTCGCCGGGCTCTGCCGCCAGTTGGCGGCCGAGTTCGGGCCGCACGGCGTGCGAGTGAGCTGGCTGCTCTCGCCGGGCTCACCCGGGTACGACGAACACGACCAGCCGCAGGACGGCGCGGGCCCCGGCGACGCGAACCGAGACGGATCCGCCCGGCTGAGCGCCGCGAAGCGCCCAGTACCGCGGGCCTCCTGGCAAGCCACCTGCCAAGCTACGACGAGGTCGGCAACATCGCCGCCTTCGCCGCGTCCGACTGGGCCCGCACCATCACCGCGAGCGAGATCAACTTCACCGGCGGCGCGGTCGTGGACTGAAGCAGACCGGACGTCGAGGCCGCCCGGGGGCCGCGATCCGGCGCCCGCCTTACCCCATGCTGTGGATCGAGTGCGCGGTGATGCTGAGGATGACCCGGACCTGGTCGCGGCCTCCGTACCAGGGGTATGGACCGCCCAGGTAGCGCTGAGCGAGGGTTTCGATGTGCTCCGCGCCGCGCTCCGTGGTGACATTGACGACCCGCCCGCGTACTGCGTAATAGCGGGACGGGCTGGACGGATCGGAGACATTCACCGCCACCCGTGGGTCCCTCTCGATGTTCTTGACCTTCTGAGAGCCCTGAACGGTGTTGATGATGACGTGCGCGCCGTCAGTGTCGACCCAGGTCTGCGTCATCTGGGGTGAGCCATCGGGCATCACGGTAGCCAGGAAGCAGGGACTGGGCTGGCGCAGCAGGGCGATGAGGCCTTCGGGCAGGTCCACGCTTGATCAGCTCCCATCTGGTTCGCCGGGATCGGCGAATCCAGACACGAAGTTACCGCCGTGCCCGGCCGACTGAAGCCCGGCAACCGACGATCTTCATTTTTAATAGGGTCAACCGGTCGCGCGGGCGCGCTGCCAGGCGGGACTGTCGAGAAAATGGGTGTCGAAGCGGTCCTGCAGCCCGAGCAGCACCTCAGGTGGCTCGCTGCCGTCCCGGCGCCGGACGACGTGACGGAAGTAGTCGAATCGTTCGATGCCGGGAGTGATGACGATCAGCGCTTCGGCGGCCGAGTCGTGATGGGCGGCGAACGCGTGCGCCGTGCCCGGCGGGACGACCAGCAGATCATCGGCCCGTGCGGTCACGATGGTGTCGGCCACCAGCAGGTCGAAGACGCCGTCCAGGATGTAGAAGAGCTCGGACGAGTTGTCGTGCCGGTGCGGCACGGCGCCGTCGGCGCCGCGGCCGAGTGCGACCCGATGGCTGCTCAGGGCACCGGCGGTGGCGCTGCTGTCGGCCAGCAGCACGTGCCCGATGAGGTCGAGCCGCTCGGCCTCATCGGCGTGCACCAGTAGCGGCGGGTACAGACGGGCTGAACTGGGGGACATCGTTCTCCTTTAAAAATTGCGGGTTATGGAGCACCCAGCATCGGCCGGGGCCCAGGCATCGGTCCAACAGCTAGATCCGATGATCAAGATTGATAGGCTCGATTCATGGAACTCCGGCAGCTGGCGCACTTCGTCGCGGTGGCCGAGGAACTGCACTTCACCCGGGCCGCGGCCCGGGTGCACGTCGTGCAGTCCAGCCTGAGCGCGTCGGTCCACGCGCTCGAACGTGAGGTCGGCGCCGCGCTGTTCGTCCGCGACAGCAGGCGCGTGCTGCTCACCCAGGCCGGCCATGCCCTCCTGCCCGCGGCCCGCCGCGCGCTCGCCGCCGCCGACGAGGGCCGCGACGCCGTGGCCGGAGTCCGCGGCGTCCTGCGCGGTGACCTGCACGTCGGGGCCATCCAGACCCTCGGGGTGATCGACCTGCCGGTCTTGCTGGCCGGCCTGCACCACGTCCACCCCGGTGTCACCATCCGGCTCAGCCACGACGCCGCCCCGGTCCTGGCCCGCGCAACCGCCGACGCCCAGCTGGACATCGCCTTCATCGACGGTCCCACCGACCCGGCCCGGCTGACCCGGGTTGAGATCGGCCACGACGACCTGGTCCTCGCCGTCCCGCAGCACGACCCGCTGGCCCGCCGGGCCAGCATCGGGCTCGGCGACCCGGCCCTACGTGACCGGGAGTTCGTCGATTACCGGGCCGACTCCGCGCTGCGGGCCCAGATCGACGTCGCCTGCGCCGGCGCCGGACTGGCCCGGCGTACCGTCTGCGAAGCCCGGAACATGCAGTACCTGGCCGAACTCGTCCAGCACGGGCTCGGTATCTCGGTGGTCCCGCCGATGAGCCTGCGCGCGGTCGCCGGCCACGTCTCGGTGATCCGCATCGACCCGCCGCTACGCCGCGACATCTGCGCCGTCACCGCGGCCACCCATCCGCCCACCGGGCCCGCCCAAGCCCTGCTCGACCTGCTGGCCGCCGACCTCAGCCGCCGGTCCTAGCGGGCCCCCAGCTGCTTCGGCGGTTCCTCGTCCGGTACCGAGTGCGCTGGCGCCTTGGTCTGGCCGGGCGGGGGCTCACGCCAGCTGTTGGTGATGGGTAGCCGCCGGTCGCGGCCGAAGTTCTTCTGGCTGATCTTGGGGCCCGGCGGGTACTGGCGGCGCTTGTATTCGGCCCGGTCGACCAGCATGATGACCCGCTGCACCAGGTCCGCGTCGTACCCCTTGGCGATCAGGTCGCCCGAGCCCAGATCCTGCTCCACGTAGTCGTCGAGCAGCGCGTCCAGGAGCTCGTAGTCCGGCAGCGAGTCGGTGTCCTGCTGGCCCGGGGCCAGCTCGGCGCTGGGGGGCTTGGTGATCGAGTTCTCCGGAATCGGCGGCGTCTGGCCCTGGGCTTCGGCCTGCGTGTTCCGCCACCGGGACAGCTCCCACACCAGCGTCTTGAACACGTCCTTGATCGGCCCGAAGCCGCCCGCCGAATCCCCGTACAGCGTCGAGTAGCCGACGGCCAGCTCGCTCTTGTTCCCGGTGGTCAGGACCAGGTGCCCGTGCGCGTTCGACAGCCCCATCAAGATCATGCCGCGCACCCGGGCCTGCAGGTTCTCCGCGGGCAGGCCGGTCTCGGGGAATCCGGCCGGGCTCAGCGCGGCCTCGAAGCTGTCGACCATCGTCTTGATCGGCACGGTGTCCGAATGGAGCCCCTGCCGGCGGACCAGGTCCTCGGCGTCGCTGATCGAGTGGTCGGAGGAGTAACGGCTGGGCATCAGCACCGTGTGCACCCGGTCGGGGCCGAGCGCGTCGGCCGCGATGGTTGCGGTCAGTGCGGAGTCGATGCCACCGGACAGCCCCAGGATCACGGTGCGGAAGCCGTTCTTGCGCACGTAGTCCCGCACCCCGAGCACCAGCGCGTTGTACACCTCTTCGGAGTCCGGCAGCGAGGGCCACAGCGGCTCATGCTCGATGGCCGGCCACTGCGCGCTCGCCGTGGCGTCGGCGGGCGGGTCCAGCTCGACCTGGCGGATGGTGATCATGGTCCCGTCGCCCGCGTCCACCCGCTCACCGTCGTGCGGCAGACCCTCCGGCGCGGCGGGCAGCTCCAGGTCGGTGACGATCAGCGCTTCTTCGAACTGGGGCCCTCGGGCCAGCAGGTTCCCGTCCGCGTCGACCAGGATCGAGCCGCCGTCGAAGACCAGCTCGTCCTGCCCCCCGATCATGTTGGAGTAGGCCAGCGCCGCGCCCGCCACCCCGGCGCAGCGCGCGCACAGCTCTTCGCGCCGGTCGTCCTTGCCCCGCTCGTACGGCGACGCGTTGGGCACCACCAGCAGCGACGCCCCGGCCTGCCGGGTCACCGCGACCGGGCCGCCGTCCTGCCACAGGTCTTCGCAGATGGCGATGGCCACGTCGACCTGGCCTCCGTCGGCGCTCACCCGGAACACCGGGAGCGAATCGCCCGGCACGAAGTACCGGTACTCGTCGAACACCCCGTAGTTGGGCAGGTGGTGCTTGGCCGTGGTGATCACGACCTCGCCGCCGTACAGCAGGGCGGCGGCGTCCAGCGGCGCGCCGGCGGGCAGCCCGGTCCGCGGGGCCACGCCTTCTTTCCGGTCGAGGTAGCCGGTGACCACGGCGATCCCGCCCAGGCCCTCGGCCGCCAGCCGCTCCGCCACCTCGCGCACCGCGGCCCGGGACGCGTTCAGGAACGACCCGCGCAGCGCGAGGTCTTCCACCGGGTACCCGGTCAGCATCATCTCCGGGAACACCACCACCTGGGCACCCTGCCGCCCGGCGCGGCGCGTCCACTCGACGATCTTGTCCGCGTTCCCGGTCAGGTCGCCCACGGTCGCATTGACCTGGGCCATGGCAATCCGCAGCTTCGGCACAGTTCTAGCTTAGGCGGGCCCGCTGGAGCAGCGACTGCACCTCCGCCTCAGCAGGCCGGCCCCTTCGAGGCGAGCACCTTCTTCAGCGCCGGGGCCGGAGACACGGTGAGCTTGTAGCCCGGGTTGCTGGCCGCGTACGCGACCTGGGTGCAGTTGCCCGCGTTGGCCGGCGCGGTGGCGATGACCGCATCGACCGGGGTTTCGCAGGTGCTCGTCTTGGTGTCCCAGCTCCATGCCCCGCCCAGCTGCTGGGTCGTGGCGGGCTGCCCGTTCGTGGTCATGCGGACCAGGATGTCCCCGGACGAATCCGGCCGGCCCTGGCACTGGCTCTGCGTGGTGGCCCGCGCCAGCGGCGACGCCGTAGCCGAGCTGACCGCGGCCGCGGGCCGGTCGGTGTTCGACGCGCCGCCGCAGCCGGCCAGGGCCAGGGCCGTCACGGCCAGCCCGGTGGCGGACCACAGGGAGATCGAAGTACGGGAGGTCACGGGGGGATGATTCCAGATGCGCTCCGTGATCACGTCCCACTCGGCGTAAAAACCCAGTGCGACGGCGGCGGCAAAAAGGCAAGCTCACGGTATGACGAACAGCATCCCCACCGGTGGCACGACCGGGGGACCGGGCCGCCACGCGGCAGCCCTGGCCCGGGTGCTGCCCGCGATCGGCGGGATCGACACCGTCCAGCGTCTGGCCGGGCTCAGCGGCAGCGACTTCACCAGCGTCATGCTGGAGGTGGCCCGGCTCCGGGCGGCCCGCGAAACCCCGGCCAGCGTCCGGCGCCGGTACTCCCGCGACCGGTTCACCACCCCCGGTCACACGCCGTGGCACGCCCTGCGGCGGGCCGAAGAAGCCCTGCTGGCCTGCCTGCCGGCCGACGTCGAGATGCTGACGCTGGCCCCGGTCGTGCCGCTCGGCGCGCACTCGGCCCTGGCCACGGTCAGCCAGGACAAGGTGCTGACCACGAGCCGGGCCTGTGAGGTCGCGGCCGACCCGACCAACGCGCTGGCCCTGGAGGCGTCGGTGCGCCGGGTCCACGACCGCACCGCGACTGTGCGGCTGGGGGCCCTGCAACGGGTCGTCCGGGCCCAGCTGTTCGGGGCCGGGGCCCAGGCTCATTTCGGCCTGTTCGGGCTGGTCACGGCCGGTCGCGACGAGGGCGATTACCGGTTCGAGCGGCGGGCGCTGGCCGAGCACCTGCGGTTCGCGGTGGCCAGCCTGGCCGCGGCCCGGCTCCGCTACGTCCAGCTCGCGCTGACCCCGCTGTCAGAGGCGGGGGAGCAGATCGCCGCCGCCGTCACCGGCGACCTGAGCGGCGGCCAGGACAACGGGACGGCCGCGGTGATCGTCCTCGACCACACCCGGTCCACCGGCCGCGGTTACTACCGTGACCTCTGCTTCAAGGTCAACGCCCAGACCGGCAGCAACACGACCGGCAGCAAGCTGGAGGAGATCGGCGACGGCGGCTTCACCGACTGGACCCAGCAGCTGGTGGCCAGCAGCAAGGAGCGGCTGCTCATCAGCGGCGTCGGCGTCGACCGCCTGGCCGCCGTAGGCCCACCCTGACCGCCCCGGCTAGTCGTTCCGCGCGACCTCCGGCCCGGTGACCCGCTTCAGCAGCGGCAGCGTGGCCGCGATGATGCCGAGCGCCGCGACCAGCCCGGCTACCACGATGCCGTAGTAGCCCACCCCGGGCGGCCGCAGCGTGTAACCCAGCTGGGCCCGCAGGAACAGCTCGGCCCCGCCGAACCCGACCGCGATCGACAGCACCGCCACGACCAGCAGCGGCACCGCGCTCTCCAGCGTGACCACCCGGCGCAGTACGCCCAGCGGGGTCCCGGCCAGCCGGAGCAGGCTGAACGGCCGCTTCCGCTCGGTCAGCCCGGAGACCACGCTCGCGGCCAGGGCGCAGCCGGCGATGGGCAGGCTGGCCAGGATGATCACGTCGGCCAGTTGCTGCTCCATGATCAGCGTCTGGTTGGCCGAGTTGTAGGCGTTGGTCTCGGCGATCGTCTGGGGCACCGCCAGGAACGGGTGGAAGTCCGCCAGCACGGTCTGCACCCGGTTGACCGCGGCCGCACCGTTCGTGGCCACCACGACCGCCGTGACCGGCAGCCGGTCCAGGCGGCTGGCCGGCAGCCCGGCGGCGAGCCACACGGTCGACGTCTGGCTGGCCTGAAACTCGTCGATGCCCTGCACCGGGACCGACGCCACCTGGGCCCCAGCGGTGCAGCGGCCTACCACCGGGGTGCGGGCTAGCTGGGCGCAGGAGGCCAGCCCAGCCGGCGACATGAAGCCCTGGCCGTGGGCGCGGACCACGACGCTCGTCCCGAGCGGGTTGGTGTGCACCAGCGTCACGCCCTGCACCCCGGCCGTCGACTGCAGCCGGGCCAGCGTCGCCGCGGGCATCGGGACGGCCTGCGGGTTGCCGCTGCCGGGGTTCTGGAAGTTGTCCACCACCGTGTTCCTGACCTGCGGTGTGGCCGTGGGGCCGGTCCGGTAATCGGCCATCGTGGTGATGATGCCCACGGTCACGCTGGTCACGAACAGGGCCACGACCAGCCCGCTGATCGCGCGGAACCCGGCCTTGGGGTTGTCGGCCAGCCGCCGGGCGGCGATCAGCGGAGCTGGCCGCTGAGCCCGCCGGGCCATCAGCCGGGCGCCGGCCATGGTCAGCCACGGCCCGGCCACGATCAGCCCGGCCAGCAGGAGCAGGAACCCGGGCAGGAAGGCCCGGATCTGGCCGGCCGTGGTCGGCGGGCGGCCGACACCAACAATCACGGCCAGCTCGGCCAGGCCCGCCAGCAGCGGGATCAGCCGCCAGATCCGCGGCGGCTTCGGCGCCACCCGCCGGGTCACCCCCAACGGGGACACCTGGACCCGGCGCAGCGCGATCAGCGCGGCCACCGCCGCGGCTACCGGCACACCCACCGCCACGGCCAGGACGTCGGCCAGGTTCAGGGACAGGTCACTGGTGAAGAACGGCGCCCCCGTGAACGAGATGGCGGCGATGGCGGGCCGCAGCGCGTAGAACAGGCCGAACCCGCCCGCCGTGCCCAGGATCGCGGCCACGCCGGATTCGATGGCGGAAACCGCCGACACCTGCCGCGGTGTCGCCCCGACCAGGCGCATGGCCGCGAACCGCTGCTCCCGGCGGGCGGCCGACAGCCGGCTCGCGGTGCCGATGAAGATCAGCACCGGGAACAGCAGCCCGGCGGCCACGCAGGACAAGATCAGATCGATGCCGCTGGCGTCGATGCCCACCCCGAGCACGCACTGCTCGCCGTTGCAGCTGCTCGGCGGGATCGTCTGGATGCTGGTCACCTCGCGCGCTCCGGGCTGGTGGGCCAGCTGTGCCGGGGTGCGGCCCACGATGACCAGCAGGGAGTTCGGCGACGGCAGCGCGGCCGCTCCGATCGTGCCCACCTGGTGGCCGGGGAACCTGTCCGCCAGCTCGCTCGCCGGGTGGTCGTGCAGCAGCCGGGTGAGCGCCGGGGAGGCGTAGAACTGGCCCGGGCCCGGCACCCGGGGAATCCCCGGTGGCACCGGCGGATGGGCCCCGGTCGCGGCCACGTCCACCCGCCCGAGGAGCTGACCGTCGACGAAGCCGGGGTTCAGCACCCACCACATCGGGTCGTGAGCCACCGTGTCGGCCGCCTGGGGGTGATCGAACGCGGCCCCGCTACCGAGCCAGGCGTACCGGCCGTTCTGCGCGTTGACCGCGTTGATCCCGGCCAGTGCGGCCAGCAGCAGCATGACCCCCAGGGCCACCGCCGCCGCCGTGACGACCAGCCGGATCGCGGCCTCCCGGCCACCCGCCAGGGTCAGCCTCAACCCGAGCCGGATCACGGCGCTCCCTCCCCAGGACCCCCATCAGCACCAGTGGACCTGGCCGCCCCCGCAGCTGTCAGGTACCCGACCGTGCCGTCGCGCACCACGACCTCACGGTTGGCGTAGGCCGCCACCCGTGGCTCGTGCGTAACCAGGATGACCGTGGTGCCGCGCTCCCGGGTCGCCGCGGTCAGCAGCTCCATCACGTGCTCGCCGGTGACCGAATCCAGCGACCCGGTCGGCTCGTCCGCGAACAGCACCTCGGGCTCGGCCACCAGTCCGCGGGCCAGCGCCACCCGCTGGGCCTCGCCGCCGGACAGCTCGCCCGACCGCCGCTCCTCCAGCCCGTCCAGCCCGAGCCGCCCGAACCACGGCCGGGCCTGGGCCAGCGCCGCCTTGCGGTGCGTGCCGCCCAGCAGCAGCGGCAGGGCCACGTTCTCCACCGCGGTCAGCTCCGGCACCAGCTGCCCGAACTGGAACACGAACCCAAAGCGCATCCGCCGCAACGTGCTGCGGGCGGTTTCACCCAGGGTGTCGATCCGCTGCCCGCCGAACCACACTTCACCGCGGTCCGGGGTCAAGATCCCGGCCAGGCAGTGCAGCAACGTGGACTTACCCGAGCCGCTCGGCCCCATGATGGCCAGCATCTCGCCCGCCGCCACCGACACGGTGGCCCCGCGCAGCGCCGGCGTCGCCCCGAACGAGCGGAACAGCTCCCGTCCTTCGATCGCGTTCATCGCGAGCCCCCCGTTTCCGGCTGGGCGGCTGGCTGACCTGGGCGGACGGCCTCGCTCAGCGGGCCGAGCCGGGCCGCGGTCATGTCGATCCAGCGCAGGTCGGCCTCCAGGTGGAACAGCCCATGGTCGGCCAGCAGCGAATCGACCAGCTCGCCGGTCCGTTTGAGCTCGGTCAGCTCGCGCATGCGCTGCAGGTGCGCGCCGCGCTGGGCGTCCAGGTAGCTCCCGGCCGACCGGCCCAGCATCAGGGCCAGCACGACCTTGGTGAACAGCAGCGTCTGCAGGTGCGGCTCGGGTTCGGCCGGCTGGGCCAGCCAGGTCTCGAACTCGGTCACCCCGGCGTCGGTGATCACGTAGCGCTTGCGGTCCGGCCCGGCGCCGGGCTCGGCCTCGCCCGCCATCACCTTGCCGTCCCGGGCCAGCCGGCCCAGCGTCGAATACACCTGCCCGTAGGGCAGCGGTTTGTCCCGGCCGAAGAACGTGTCGTAGTCGCGCTTCAGGTCATAGCCGTGGCTCGGCTCCCGTTCGAGCAAGCCCAGCAGGGTCAGCGGAACGCTCATGCTGTGACTATAAACCGGGTGTATACCTCCCGTCTATACACTTAGAAAAAGAACCTGACCGGCCCGACGAACGCCGGCGTAACTCTGCCGAAACAACGACACGGCACACTGGCAGAACGCGAACGGGAGGCAAGGAATTGGCGGGGTGCGTCTAAGGTGAGAGGCGTGGACAGGCAGCAAGAATTCGTGCTGCGCACGCTCGAGGAACGGGACATCCGGTTTGTCCGGCTCTGGTTTACCGACGTGCTCGGCTACCTGAAGTCCGTCGCGGTCGCTCCGGCTGAGCTGGAGGGCGCGTTCGCGGACGGTATCGGCTTTGACGGATCGGCGATCGAGGGTTTCGCCCGCGTGTACGAGGCGGACATGATCGCCAAGCCGGACCCGTCGACGTTCCAGTTGCTGCCCTGGCGGGGTGAGGCGCCGGGCGTGGGCCGGATGTTCTGCGACATCCTGCTGCCCGACGGGACGCCTTCTTACGCCGACCCGCGCTGGGTACTCAAGCGCGCGCTGGGCCGGGCCTCGGACCTGGGGTTTACCTTCTACACCCACCCCGAGATCGAGTTCTTCCTGCTCAAGGGGAAGCCGGAGCCCGGGCAGCGGCCCGAGCCGATCGACAACGGCGGCTACTTCGACCACACCCCGCACAGCATCGCCCACGACTTCCGCAAGACGTCGATCATGATGCTGGAGAGCATGGGCTTGTCGGTGGAGTACAGCCACCACGAGGACGGCCCCGGCCAGCAGGAGATCGACCTGCGCTACGCCGACGCGCTCACCACGGCCGACAACATCATGTCGTTCCGCCTGGTCATGAAGGAAGTCGCGATCGAGCAGGGCGTGTACGCGACGTTCATGCCCAAGCCGTTCACCGACTACCCCGGCTCCGGCATGCACAGCCATGTCTCGCTGTTCGAAGGCGACCGGAACGCCTTCTACGAGCCCGGGGCCGACATGCAGCTGTCGAAGATCGGCCGGGCGTTCATCGCCGGGCTGCTCCGGCACGCGGCCGAGATCACCGCGGTCTGCAACCAGTGGGTCAACTCCTACAAGCGGCTGTGGGGCGCGGCCGAGCTGTCGGCCGGCGCGGGCGGCGAGGCACCGGCCTACATCTGCTGGGGTCACAACAACCGGTCCGCGCTGGTCCGGGTGCCCATGTACAAGCCGACCAAGGGCAACTCGACCCGGGTCGAGTTCCGCTCGCTCGATGCCGCCTGCAACCCGTACCTGGCCTACGCGCTGATCCTGGCCGCGGGCCTGAAGGGTATCGAGGACGACTACGAGCTGCCGCCGCCCGCCGAGGACGACGTGTGGGCGCTGAGCCCGGCCGAGCGCCGGGCCATGGGCATCAAGCCACTGCCGCACGACCTGGGCGAGGCCATCGCGGTCATGCAGGACAGCGAACTCGTGGCCGAGACCCTCGGTGAGCACGTGTTCGACTTCTTCCTGCGCAACAAGCAGGCCGAGTGGAACGAGTACCGCCGCCAGGTCACCGAGTACGAGCTGGACCGCTACCTGCCCACGCTCTAGGTCCTCGGATGCGGTGCGCTGCCCGCGATCGTGCCCAGCGTCACCGGGCTGATCAGCGGGCGTGTGCCCAGGTCACCGACGGCGGACAGCCCGCGCCCGGTGGCCGCGGCCACGGCCTGCTGTAGCGCGGGCCCGCACACCCGGCCCTGGCAGTAACCCATCCCGCACCGGGTCACGCCCTTGACCGCGCGCACATCCCGGGCGCCGTCCGCCACCGCCGCCCCGATCGCGGCCCACGGCACCTCCTCGCACCGGCACACCAGCGTGTCCGCCCGCGGCCAGTCCAGCCCGCCCGGCCGCCACGGATACACGGCGTCCAAGCGTCGCGCGAAGTCCCGGGCCCGTGCGAGGGCCGACCGCACCCGGCTGGTTTTTTTATTAAATGGTCCCCAGGCCAGGAGGCCCAGGTGCCGCGCGGCCGCCGCGCCCGCGACATAGCCTTCCAGCTCCGCGACGTCCGCCCCGGCCACCCCGGTCGTCTCCCCGGCCGCGAACACTCCTGGCACCGACGTCGCCTGGTCTGCGTCGCACCAGGTGGCCGCGGCCGGCCGCCCGGCCTGGGGCAGGTCCGCGCACCCCAGCAGCCGGGCCAGTTCGAGCGCCGGGCTGAATCCGAAGCTGACGTGCACCGCGTCCACCGGCACCTGGCGCCCGGTTCCCGGTACCGGCCGCCAGTCCCGGTCCACCCGGCTGATCGTGGCCTGTTCCACCCGCCCGTCGCCCTGGCACGCCGTCACCGCATAACCGGCTCGTACCGCCACCCGGTGCCGCCCCAGAATCCGTGCGTACCCCCCGGCCTCGCTGACCTTTTTAGAAAATGGGGCCAGCCGGGCGCCCCGGACCATCGTGCCCGCAGTGACCGTGTTGGCCTCCAGCACCGCCGTAACCTGCACCCCAGCCTCGGCTAGCCCAGCCGCCGCCGGCAGCAGCAAAGGTCCCGACCCGGCCACCACCACCCGGCGCCCGGTCACCACCCCCTGCCCCTTCAGCAACACCTGCGCCGCCCCCACGGTCGTAACCCCGGGCAGCTCCCACCCCGGAAACGGCAGCACGATTTCACTCGCCCCCGTCGCCACCACGATGGCCCGGACCAGTAGCTGATCGGGCTGGCTGCGCTCAGCCTCCGTCCGCCCCGCCGCCGAAGTCAGCCAGAGCCTAAACTCCGCCCCGCCAACCCCAAAAACCCCATCAACCCCAATTTCACCGTCAGCCTCATCAGTCACTTTGATGGCCTGCCACACCATGGTTCCCGGCAGATGCCGGATCCCCAGATGTCCCACGACCCGGCCCAGCCGCCGCGGCAGCTTCGGTCCCACGCTCGGCCCGGCCGCCGCGGCCGCCGTGGCCGGTTGCCGGTAGATCTGCCCGCCCATCGCGGTGCCGGCGTCCACCAGCACGACCTGCGCTCCCAGGTCCGCGGCGGCCAACGCGGCGGCCATCCCGGCTGGCCCCGCTCCCACCACGGCCACGTCGGCCCGCAGCTCAGTGCGCACCAGCCGAAGCCTCCAATCCGAACCGGGCCGGGGTGAACGGCGCCGGGTCCACTGGCGGCGCGGTCCCGGCGACCAGCGCGGTGATCAGCTCGGCCGTGGCCGGCGCCAGCCCGATCCCGGCCCCCTCATGCCCGGTGGCGTGGAACAGGCCCGGCACCTCCGCGTCCGCCCCGATGACCGGCAGGTGGTCGGGGGAGGCGGGCCGGAAACCGGTGTAGCTGCGGATGGCCCGCACCGCGGCCAGGAACGGGAACAACTGCACCGCCCGGCGGGCCATCTCGGCCAGCGCAGCCGGGTCCGGTGCGGCCGAGAACCCGGCCGCGTCCCGGCTCGACCCGATCAGGACGGTGCCGCTGGCCGTGCCCTCCACCACCGCCGAGCACTGCAGCGCGGCCGAATCGCTCACCACCGCGCCCACGTAGTCCGCCTCGTACACCTTGTGCCGGATCACCGCGGGCGGCAGCGGCTCGGTGACCAGGATCCGCCCCCGCCGCGGCCGCACCGGCACCGATGTCCCCAGCCGTTCCGCGACCTCGCCACTCCACGGCCCGGCCGCGTTCACCACCACCGGCGTCGCGACCTGGCCCCGGCTGGTCACCAGCCCGGCCACCGCCCCGTCCGGCCCGCGATCCAGCGCCAGCACGTCAGTCCCGCCCGTCACCTGCGCCCCGTCCCGCCGGGCCCGGTCCAGCAACGCCAGCGCCGCCTTCATCGGCTGTACCTGGCTGTCCTGTGGATAGAACGCGCCCCCGGCCAGCCCCGACGCGATCCGCGGCTCCGCCTCCCGCAGCCCGTCCGGATCCAGCGCCGTGACCTGCACCCCGGCCGCGGCCTGCTGCCTGCCCAGCTCCCGCAACGCCGCCAGTTGCGCCCCGTCGTGCGCGACGACCACACCCCCCTTGGCCTCGAACTCAAGCCCCGGCCCAGCCTCAGCAGTCTCACCAGCCAGCGAGCGCCACAACGCCACGCTGCGCAAGGCCAGCGTCAGCTCCGGCCCCGGCAGCTTGTCCGACACCAGGATGTTGCCCTCACCCGCCGCCGTGGTCCCGCCCAGCGGCCCGCGCCGGTCGACGACCACGACCCGCCGCCCGGTCGCGGCCAGCGCGGCCGCGGTCGCCGCGCCGACCAGGCCGGCGCCGATGACGACCGCATCCGCCGACGGTGGCAGCGCGTCGTTCAGGATCGCTCTCCGATCAGGAAGCCGGCCGGGAACGGGTCGTCCGGGTCGAGCAGGTAGTGGCCCATCGCGGTCAGCCAGGCCCGGCCGCGCACGGTCGGCACCACGGCGGGAAAACCGCCGACTGTCGTCGTGTCCACCAGCCGCCCGGTGAACGTGGTCCCGATCAGCGACCCGTGCACGAAGTCCTCGCCGACGGCCAGTTCGCCGCGCGCCGCGAGCTGGGCCATCCGGGCCGACGTGCCGGTCCCGCAGGGGGAGCGGTCCACCCAGCCGGGGTGGATGGCCACCGCGGCCCGCGCGGGCAGATCACCCTGCGCTGGTGCGGTGAAGATCACGTGGCGGCAGTCGTTGATCGCGGGGTTGTCCGGATGGGTGATCGTCAGTTGCTCAGCGATCGCGTCCATGATCTGCAGCCCGGTGGCCACGATCTGGTCGTGCCGTTCGGGCTGCACCGCCAGGCCGACGTCGGCCGCGGGCAGGATCGCGAAGTAGTTCCCGCCGAACGCCACGTCCAGCGTCAGCTCGCCCAGCCCCGGCACCTTGACCCGCGCGTCCCGTAGCTGCAAAAAGGAGGGGACGTTCTGGATCGTGACCGACGTCGCGCGGCCGTCGGTGACCGCCACCGAGGCCTCGACCAGCCCGGCCGGCGTGTCCAGCCGGATGACCGTGACCGGCTCGGTGACCTCGACCATCCCGGTCTCGACCAGCACGGTCGCGGTGCCGATGGTGCCGTGCCCGCACATCGGCAGGCACCCGGACACCTCGATGAACACCACGCCCATATCCGCGTCCGGCCGGATCGGCGGCTGCAGGATCGCGCCGGACATCGCGGCGTGCCCACGCGGCTCGTACATGAGCAGGGTGCGCAGGTCGTCCCGCTCGCGGACCAGGTGCTGCATCCGCTCGTACATGGTGGCCCCGGGCAGCACCCCCGGGCCGCTGGTGATCACCCGGGTCGGCATGCCCTCGGTGTGGCTGTCGACCGCCGAGAAGACCTTCCGGGCCCGCATCAGGCCCTCGCGGCGGCCTGGGCCACGGCCCGGGCCTGCGCGGCCTCGTCGGCCGGCAGGGGGAGCCGGGGCAGCCGCACCGGGCCGCCGTACCGGCCGGCCTCGTCCTGGGCGATCTTGATCGCCTGGACGAACCGCGGATCGGCGTCCCAGCGCAGGGCGGGCAGCAGCGTCCGGTACAGCTCCATCGCCGCCGGGAAGTCCCCGGCCACGGCCAGGTCGAACAACCGCACCGACGAGGCCGGGAACGCGTTCACGTAGCCGGCGATCCAGCCGGTCGCGCCGAGCAGCACCGCCTCAACCAGCGTGTCGTCGCAGCCGCAGATGACTTCGAGCCGCGGCGCCTGTTCCAGGATCTGGGCTATCCGGCGCGAGTCCTGGGAGAACTCCTTGACCGCCCGGACCGGGTCGATTTCGGCCAGCCGGGCCAGCAGCGGCGGGGTCAGGTCGGTCCGGGTGGAGAACGGGTTGTTGTAGGCGATGATCGGCAGCCCGACCCGCGCGATCTCGGTGAAGTGGGCCACCACCTCGTCGTCGGTCGGCTTGTGCGACGTCGGCGCCAGCGACATCACCCCGGCCGCGCCGGCCTCGGCCGCCTGCTCGGCCCACCGGGTGGCCTCCCCGGCCGACTTGCCGGACACCCCGGGCACGACCGCGATCCGGCCGCCGACCGCCTCGATGGCCACGGTCACGATCTGGGCCCGCTCGGCCTCGGTCAGCGTCTCGTACTCACCCAGCGAGCCGTTCGGCGTCAGGCCCGCTACCCCCTCGTCGGCCAGCCAGGCGCAGTGCTTGCCGAACAGGTCATAGTCCACCGAGCCGTCATCACGGAACGGCGTGGTCGTCGCTGCGTATACCCCTTCGAACACGGACGCGTCCCTTCCTCTGTCACCGCCGCTGTCACTCCGACCCTAAGCGAGCCGCCCCCGCACCCACGGCGGCGGGCTGTCGGCTCCTGCTATTACTTTGGCGCCACTGGCGCTAAAATGGCGCCATGACAAGCGTACAGATCAAGGACGTTCCAGAGGAGACGCACGCGATCTTGCGTCAGCGCGCGGCGGCCGCGCACCAGTCGCTTCAGGAGTATTTGCGGGCGTGGCTGATCGATGCCGCCAGCGAGCCCACCTTGGATGAAGTTCTGGACCGGGCCGGTGGGCGGTCCGGCGGTTCCATGCCGCTGGAGTCGGCCGTCGAGTCCATCCGGTCCGACCGTGATCGTCGTTGACGCCAGCGTGGTGGTCGTCGCCCTCGCCGATGACGCCCGGGATGGTGATTCCGCCCGGGCCCGGCTGCGAGGGGAACGACTGAGTGCCCCGGAACTGCTCGATCTTGAGGTCGCCTCCGTATTGCGTCGCCATGTACTACGCGGGGCGATTGGCGCACGGCGCGCAGCCCTGGCCCTAGACGACCTCGGCACACTGCCGCTTGAGCGAGCGCCCCACCGCCCGCTGATCAGCCGTTGCTGGCAACTCCGGGACAACGTCACTATTTACGACGCGGCATATGTGGCGCTGGCTGAGGCATTGGGTGTGACCCTGCTGACCGGTGACAAGCGGCTGGCCAATGCCAGTGGACTTAAGTGCCGTATCGAGCTGCTCACTCCAAGCTGATTCGCGCCGTAGGGATGCGCCGCCGCCCGAAGGCGGGTCAGGAACATCTCAGGGATTGTTCAGTCGATGTGCAGCACGGCTTCCTATGGTTGACCGCGGGGGAACAGGACTGACTAGCTGAGCAGCACACCAGGAAGGGCCGCGAACGTGCCGGAGAACGAGATCATTTTGTACCGGGGAGCGAGCTTCGAGCTCGGGCACGGGTCAGGCTTCTACGGAATCTGGCCCTCGGGTGCGCCGCGCCCGCCGTCGATCGAGTGGTGGCCCGACACCCCGGACGGCTGGCAGGGCGCCTGGGCGCGCTACAACGCGCTCGAGGTGCCGGGCAGCATCGCCATGGTCAGCCCGCAGCAGCAGCAACAACGCCAGGCCGCAGGCCACCTGGGCACCCGCGCCCTGCTGGCCGCCGGGCTGCTCGCGGCCGGGATCATCTGCGGGCTCGCCGGGCTCTTCCCCTCCTACCTGGCCGGCTCCAGCCTGACCAGTCAGGCCTCCCAGGTCATCCCGCACGTGTTCTACCTCGCGGGCTGGACCGCGAGCCTGGTTCTCATCCTGCTCGGCGGGGCCCGGCTCCGGGTCGGCGTGCTGCTCAGCCTGGGCCTGAGCGTCGTGACGTTCGGCTTCTTCTTCTCCGACGCTGGTGAGGTGATCGCCGGCGGCTCGCACCTGATGGGGGCCGGCCTGGCCCTGAGCCTGATCGGCTGGCTCGCCTGCGCGGCCGGCTCGGTGGTGGCGCTGCCGCTGGGGGCCGGGTCCTTCCGCCGTTCGGTGACCGAGCTCCGCTCGACCTTTGCTCACGCCCCAGGCACCCCAGCCCCGGCTGCTCCGGCGCCGCAAGCCGCTCCGGCTCCGGCTCCGGCGGCCCAGTTCTCACCCGCCGCCGAGATGCAGCCCACCGAAGCGGCCCCGTCACCCTCGGACGCCCCGGAAGCACCCGAGGTCCCCACGGCCGCTACGCCCGAAGCGGAGCGCGAGTCCGAAGAAGAGACCACAGCGCCGGCCGCGGAGACCGCAGGGCCCGCCGCGCCGACCGAGGTGCCGCCGCACGGTGGCCTGTGGACCTCACCGGTGCCCGCCACCCCGCCCTACCCGCCGAACACCGCCTACGGGGCGTACCAGCCGGCCCGGTCCAGCCGGTGGTCGAACCCGGTCGCCCGCCGGGCGATCCTGGCCGTGTCGCTGGCCGTGGTGGCCGCGATCGGAACGGCGATCACGTTCGCGCCGTCCTGGGACAGCTACACGTTGCGGACCGCAGGCGGTACCGTGCACACGCTGACCGCGGGCAATGCCTTCTCCAATCCGGCCGCCGTGATCGTCGGCGACGTGGCCGTGATGGTGGCCCTGGTTCTGGTGGCGGCGGTCGCCGCGCTGTGGCGGCCGGCCCGGCTGGGGGCGGTGCTCCTGGCCGGGGCGCTGATCCCGATGGTGGCCCAGGCCATCTCGGCGCTGGCCCAGCTGGGCGAGGCCGTGTCCCCGACCCAGTTCGGGATCTCCAGTGCCCAGGCGTCGCAGCTGGGCCTGACCATCAGCCAGGGAGTCACCGCGGTGTTCTGGATCTACTGCGTCTTCGTGGTCGCGCTGGCCGTGATCTGCGGATGGCTGTTCGCCAAGCCACGCCGCACCCGCCAGGCCGTCGCGCCCGCGGCCGTGGGCACCTACACCTGACGAGATACGCTGCGCGCCATGACCGATGGCGGCGGGGAAGCACCCGTCCTCGTGCTGGGCCCGCTGCTGCGCTACGTCGGCGAGACCGCGGCCACGATCTGGGTCGAGACCGACCGGTCCTGCCGGGTGGCGATTCTGGGCCACCAGACACCGACGTTCGAGGTGGCCGGGCATCATTACGCCCTGACCGTGATCGACGGGCTCGAACCGGGCCGGGCCTACGAGTACCAGGTCACCCTGGACGGCACGGTCCGCTGGCCGGAGCCGGACACCCCGTTCCCGGCCAGCGTGATCCGGACCGTGGATCCCGAGCGCCCGCTGCGGATGGTGTTCGGGTCCTGCCGGATCGCCGAGCTGAGCCGGCCGCGGCGCTGGCGGCGGGACCGGCACGATCAGGACCACGGGGCGGACGCGCTCGGTGCGCTGGCCCTCGACCTGCGCGAGGCCCCGCCGGCCCGCTGGCCCGACATCATGCTGCTGATCGGTGACCAGGTCTACGCGGATGAGGCGGGCCCGGCCACCAGGCAGTTCATCTCCGAGCGCCGCGACCCGGCGCAGCCGCCGGGCACCGAGGTCGCGGACTTCACCGAGTACTGCTTCCTATACCGGGAGGCGTGGAGCGAGCCGGCCGTGCGCTGGCTGCTGTCGGTCGTCCCGTCAGCGATGATCTTCGACGACCACGACGTCCACGACGACTGGAACACCTCTGCCGCGTGGCGCCGCGACTTCGGGGCCAAGCCGTGGTGGCGGGATCGGATCGACGGCGCCTACATGAGCTACTGGCTCTATCAGCACCTGGGCAACCTGTCACCCGATGAGCTGGCCCGGGACGAGTTGTGGCGTGACGTGCGCAAGTCGCCCGACGCGGCGGCCGTGCTGCGCGACTTCGCCCAGCGGGCCGACGAGTCACCCGCGGGCGTCCAGTGGAGCTACCGGCGCACGTTCGGGAAGGTCCGCCTGGTGGTGATCGACGCCCGCAGTGACCGGGTGCTCGGCCAGCCACGGCAGATGGTCAGCGACACCGAATGGCAGTGGGTCACCGAGTCAGTGGCGGGCGACTGGGACCACGTGGTCCTGGCCACTTCGCTGCCGGTGCTGCTGTCCCGCGGCATCCACGACGTGGAGGCGTGGAACGAGGCCGTCTGCGCCGGCGCCTGGGGCCAGCGCTTCGCCCCCATCGGCGAGCGGATACGCCGGGCCGGTGACCTGGAGCACTGGGCCGCGTTCGGTCATTCGTTCACCTTGTTCGAGCGGCTGCTCACCGGCCTGGCCTGCGGGGCGGATGGCAAGCCGCCCGCCACCGTCACCATCCTCGGCGGCGACGTACACCACAGCTACCTGGCCGAGGTCGCCCGGCCCGACGGCGTCACCTCGCCCACCGCCATCTACCAGCTGGTCTGCTCGCCGATCCACAACCTGCTGCCGGACAACTTCCGCGAACTGCAGCGGATCGTCACCTCTCGCGCCGGCGCGATGATCGGGGCCACGCTGGCCCGGCTGGCCCGGGTGCCCGCTCCCCAGCTCAGCTGGCGGATCACCAAGGGCCCGTGGTTCCCGAACATGCTGGCCGCCCTGGACTTCGACGGCCGGCACGCGCGGGTCCGCTTCGACCGCAGCGCCTCTGACCCGGCCCGCAAACCGCACCTGATCCTGACCGACGAGACCCACCTGAGCTGACCCCGGTTCAGCTGCCCGCGTCCGGAGCCGACCCGTTGGCCGAGTCCAGCAGGTCCCGCAGGACCGCGGTGTACTGATCCAGCGCGGCCCGCCCGCCGTGGGTGAGCTCGACCGAGGTCCGCGCGGTGACGCCGCTGCCGTTCTTGTGGGTGGTGACGTAGCCGGCGTCCTCGAGCTTGCGCAGGTGGGTAACGAGATTGCCCGGAGTCAGCCCGATCATGTCCTGCAGTTTTGTGAAGGACAGGTTGTCGCCGTTGCGTAGCGCGGCCAGCGTGACCACGATGCGCAGCCGGGCCGGCGCGTGGATGACCGGATCGAGCCCATTGTCACTCATGGGTCTCCCTCATGAGTGCTGCAGGCGGGACCCAGCCGCCCGGCGCAGGCGGGGCTCGAAGGCCGCCATGAACAGGTAGGCCAGGCCCACGGCCAGCGCGTCCACCGCCCAGACCCCGGCCGGTCCGGCGAAGGCGCCGCCGACCGCGACCACGGCCAGCCAGAGGCCCAGGCCGGACAGCGGCCAGTCCAGCCATAGCGCGCTGCTGGTCAGGTAGAACAGGGCCAGCACCAGTACTGGCGTGGTCGCCTCGAACACGACCAGCACGGGCCGTCCCGCTCCCGCCCGGTACAGCGCGCCTTCCAACCCGAACATGGCGGCCAGCCCGGCCACGAGCGCCAGCAGTTGCACGCGCCGCCGCCACACCGAGACACCGCCGACGCCCGCGTCCGATCGGGCCTCAGCCCTCCCGGCCAGCCCGGCCGCCGTCCAGAGGAGCGTCGCCACCGCGTAACCGACCGGATTGGGTCCGTGCACCGGCTGCTCGTGGCGGACGGCTAGCCACGTGATTCCGTAGGCCAGGAAAATGAGTATCCCCCAGGCCGCGAAGGCGCCCCGGTGGCTGATCCGGAACGCCTGCTGCGCGCGCTCATCCTGCTCCCGCATGATGGCCGCGGCCTCTTCTGGCCCGAGCACGCCCCCCTGATCCAGGGAACCCACCAGCGTCCCCGTGTCCGGGTCCGCGCCGCCGTTGATGCTGGTGTCGTCGCTCATCTCGGCCTCCCGCCGCAGAGCGCTTCTCGGCCTTTCACCGGGGAGCACTTAACTTTGTACTTCAAAGCTAAGCGCGCTTTGCGCCGCAAAGTCAAGGCCCCGACCCAGAAACTTTGCCCGGCAAAGCTAGCCGCTACCGAAGGCCGGCCGGGTAGGTGATCGTCACCTCGGTGATCGTGGTTGGGAAGTCGCGCTGGTTGTTGGTGATGAAGCGGTCGGCGCCGACGTTGACCGCGGTGGCGAGGTGGGTGGCGTCCGTCGCTTTCAGCCGGTACTTGCTGGCCAGTACGGTCGCCAGTTCCGCGGTCGCCCGGTCCACCGGGCGCAGGTCCAGCCGGGACAGCAACCCGGCCAGGATGCGGACCTCGTCGGTGGCGTGGTCGCGCAGTGGCTTGCTCAGCACCTCGGGTAGCAGCAGTACCGAACCGGCCCCCACCGTCGTGCCGAGGTCGGCCGACCGGAACAACGCGGCCACTCCCCGGCCCAGCCGATGACCGGGGACCGCCGCGTAGATGAGCGCGTCGGCGTCGAACGCGTCCACTACCTCACGTCTCGCGTGGCTCTGATCTCACTGATCAGCTCCTCGGCCCGCTCGGCGCTCAGGCCGGCCTCGCCGGGCAGCGGAGTGGCCGCCGCTTCCGCGACCAGTTGGTGCAGGCGAGCCGCATCGTCCAGCGCTTCTCCCGCCCGGCGGCTGTGCAGTGAGCCCGGGCTGATCAGGACAGCCACCGGCCGCCCGTGCCGGGTAATCGTCACTTCCTCGCCGCCCTCGACCCGGGTCAGCAGCTCGGGTAGCGCCGCCCGCGCCTCCGAAACCGTCATCGATGTCATGCTAGCAATTGTACGTCCTTGTACATAAGCGTACGAGGACGTCGGCGTGATCGTTTGACCGTCTCACACCCTGGGTGCCCAGTACGGCGACCGCCCCCACCCCGGCCCCGAACACCACCGCCGCGCACAGAGCCGCACCGAGGTCGGCTGGTGGCCGCCCGGCCCAGACCCAGGGCGTGGTCGGGTTCCCGGTCAGCGCCACCTCGGTGACGAGCAGGTAGGCCAGCGGGCCGGTCCAGCCGAACGCCCCGCCCAGCGCGGCCGCGGAGAGCAAGCCCAGGCCGGCGAAACCGGCCAGGTCCCGCAGCAGCACGCCGGCTCCGCCGGGCAGGGCCCCGGCCGAGCCGCCCGCGGCCAGCGCGCCGAACGCCGCCGCGCTGAGGATCAGGGCCGCCCCCAGCCGCAGGTAGGGAAGCCACCGGCCGGTGGCCTGCTCCGTCTCGCCGAACGGCCCGTAGGTGCTGACCGCGATGATGCAAGCAGACCCGGCCTCGACCGTGAGCGGGATGACTTCCTGTGCGGCCGGGCCGCCGGCGATGTTCCACCTCCAGTGCAGCGCGCACCACAGCAGCGCACCGAGGGCCAGCAGCAGGCCGAACGCGACCGGGACACGGCGGCTGACCGCGAACAGCCAGGCCAGCCGCAGCGGGGCCAGGGCCGCCCGGGGCGCCGGCGCCGGCGTAGCACCGGCCGCCGGATCCTGGACATCGGCGGCGGTCACGGCAGCTGCGCCAGCGTGAGCTGACCGGACCGCAAGGCGGCCAGGTGCGAGGCGAGCCAGGCGTGCCGGGTCGCCGCCGGCCGCGCAGCGAACCGCCGGGCCGCCTCATACACCGGGCCCGTCGCCGGGTTGGCTGCGGGCGTGGCCCAGGACGGCAGCCCGACGGTGGCGTTCAGCTTCGGCTGGCTGGCGATCGGCACGCCGGCGTCCTGCAGCAGCGCCGCCTGCACCGCCTGCTGCGCCGAGGTGCCGGCGCCGTCGCCGCCGCCCACGAAGGCGTGCACGGCCAGCAGCCGCAGCTGGTCCGCGACCTGGCCGCCGGTCCAGCCGAACGCCCCGTCGATACCGAGGGCGCCCAGGGGGAGGCCCAGCACTGGCGGCTGGCCGGTGATGGTCACGGTCTGGCCGCCCTGCCCATCGGTGGGGTTGTAGACCGAGGGCACCTGGCTGGCGCGGACGGGCGCGCCGGGCAGAGCGGCCCACTCGCGCATGACCGGGACCAGGGCCGCCGTCACGACCGGCAGCTCGGACCGGTAAGCCGGGTTCAGGCAGACCGGCTGTCCAGCGGCGCGGACGCAGACCGGCGTGTAACGGCTCAGCCGGTCGTTCGCCGCGTCGTGCAGCGCCGGGATGACGACCCCATGCGGTCCGAGCCGGGCCGTGTTGACCAGGCCGATAGCCGTTCCTGCCGTGGCCAGCCCGGCTACGGTGACCACCGCCGCCACCTGTCGCAGCCGCGGTCCGCCTGCCGCCGCGGGCAGCCCGCTCAGCCCCAGAAAGGTGATGGCCAGGCCCGCCAGCAGCATGATGCGGGCGATGGGGAGGTCCGGCAGGTAGGGGTAGAGCATCCCCGAATCAGGCTGGAAGTTTCCGTTGGAGTTGGTCGGCAGGATCCACGCCCAGCCACTGGTGTGGCTGAACCCGGTCTGCGACGACATCATCATGGCCAGGAACCCGCCGAACGCGGCCAGCGGAGCGGCGAACCGGCTCGGGAAGAACGCACCGACCATGAATCCAGCCGCACTGAACGCAACCACCGCCGCTGCGCCGACCGCCACCCACCACCACGGCGGCTGGCCCTGCACGTGCTGGCCGGCGTACACCGCGAACATCACGCCCACGAAGGCCAGGTAGGCCCCGGCCGCCCAGATCGCGGTCGCGGCCCACGTGATGAGCTGCGCCGTCCAGCGAGGCCGGGCCGTGGTGGTGGTCAGGTCGGCCACCGCGCGCCGGCCGTTCCGCGAGCCCATCCAGGCCGCTACTCCGGCCACGAACGGCCCGAAGTCGATGATCGTGTGTCCCTGGCCCATGTTCCAGAACGTGCGCAGCACCCACAGGGCTGGCATCGCGGTGCTGGGCCGGTAGGAGTCGAACCAGAACAGCACCGCGATCAGGGGAAGCACGTACGGCATCGCGTTCCGCCGTAGCTCGATTCGCAGGAGCCGGGCCGCGGTAGCCGGCACCACGGTCCGGGCGTACGGTCGCCGGGTCCGCGCCGGGGCCGCGGTGGCGGCGGTCACGACCCCACCGCGAGCCCGGACCGGGCGGCGGCCAGCACCGCGCTGTAGCCACGCTCCAGCGGCGCGTCCCCGGCCGCGCCGGTGCCCTCGCCCCGGGCGGCCAGCTCGGCCGGGGTGCCGTAGAAAACGATCTTCCCCGCGTCCATCAGCGCGACCTGCCCGCAGGCGGCGCCGACGTCCTCGACCAGGTGGGTGGAGACCACCACGGTGGCGCGCTGGCCGAGGTCCCGCAACAGGCCGCGGAACGCCACCCGCTGCTCAGGGTCCAGCCCGGCGGTCGGCTCGTCCAGGAGCAGAAGTTCCGGGTCGTTCACCACGGCCTGGGCGATGCCCGCCCGCCGCAGCATGCCGCCGGACAGTGTGCGCAGTTTGGCCCGGGCCTTGGCGCCGAGCCCGACGCGCTCGATGGCGAGCGCCACCGCCTGCGGCACCCGGCCCGGCGGCATGTCCTTGAGCAGCGCGAAGTACTCCACGAACTCGGCCACTGTGAAGCCGGGGTAGTAGCCCAGGTTCTGTGGCAGGTAGCCGAGCCGGCGCCGGATGTCCCGCCGGGGACCGTGCTGGCCGGGATCCCGGCCGAGCAGCCGCAGCTGCCCCGAGGACGGCGGCAGCACCGTGGCCATCACCCGCAGCAATGAGGTCTTGCCCGCCCCGTTCGGGCCGAGCAGCCCGAACACCCCGGGCCCGGCCTCCAGGCTCACCCCGGCCACGGCCTGGGTAGCGCCGAAACGGCGAGTCACGTCGGTCAGTTCGATGTTCATCGTGTGGTCCCTCCCGGGAGCCGGGTGGCGTACAGCACTATCGCGATACAGACGGCCGTGCAGGCCAGGTAAGGCGGGATCAAAACGGAGCCGGTGATGGTAGGCGTGAGCCCCCCGGCGGCCTGGGCGGCCAGCACCGTGATGGCCCAGCCGGCCAGGCCCGTGGCCACGCCCACTACCGGCGACCGGCTCAGGGTGGCCGCGGCCAGGGCCAGGGCGCAGACCGCGGTCATAGGAATCAGCCAGCCGAAGGTCACCGCGGCCGCAGCCCCGGAGGCGGCCGAGGCGGCCAGGCCCAGCACCGCGTTCAGCGCGAACACGGCCAGCGCCCGGACCAGCAGCACCATCCGGTCGCTGACCGCCATGCTCTGCGACAGTTCCCAGGCCGGGTCGATGCCCGGCCCGTAGGCGTAGGCGATGCCGGCCCCCGCCACCGCGGGGGCGAGCAGCGCCACGTACGGGGTGCCGGTGCTCAGCGTGGCCGCGGCCCCGGCGGCCAGCACGACTGCGCTGGCGATGACCCAGCCGGCCAGCAACGACGGCGTGGTCACCAGCGCCCGGGCCAGACCGGGCGACCGGAGCAGCCGCCCGGCCAGTTGTTCCAGCGGTCCCGGCCGTCGCCGCCACACCTGCGCGGCCACCCCGATCCACACCCGGTCCAGGTCGACGTCCGGCGGTGCGGCCTCCGGCTCCGTCCCGGTGTTGCTGAAACCGCCCGTCATGGGACCTCTCCCTCCCGCGTGGCCGCACCGCGCCGCAGTGCCGTCCGCATCAGCTGCCGGGCCCGGTGCGCCCGGCTCTTCACGGTGCCCGCGGGCACCCCGATCAGCGCGGCCACCTCGGCCACCGGCCGGTCTTCCACGTACACCAGCCGCCAGATCTCCCGCACCGGGCTGCCCTCCGGCCCGAGCGCGGCGACCGCCCGCTCAAGATCGGCCCGAGACGCGGCGGCCTCCGCCGGATCCGCGGCGACCCCGTTGGTAACACCGTCGGCCGTCACCAGGGCCGGCAGCGGCAGCTGGGCCGGCCCTCGCCGGCGGAGCAGCAGCGCCGCCTGCCGCCGCGCGATGCCCCAGATCCAGCCGCCCGCCTTCGCCTCCGGCCGATAACTCCGTGCTCCCCGCCACACGGCCAGGAACGTCTCCTGCAGCACGTCCTCGACGTCGGCCGCCGGCAGCACTTCCCGCAGCCGTGCCGCCAACCACGGTGCGTGCCGCCCGAACAGCTCACGCAACGCCGTATCATCGCCAGCCGCCACCGCGGCGACCAGCTCGTCATCGTCCATCGCTCTTCTATTGCGCCCGAGCCGCCGCCGGTTCACCAGTCCAGCCGGATTTTGGGCCGCCGACGGCCGACGCGGGGCTTGCCCCTGCCGTGCGGGTCAGGTTTTACCGTGTCTGCGCCCCATTAATAATCAGCTGTGAGGAACGCGGATGTCCGAAACTCCCGAGATCCCCGCCACCGCCCTCGAAGTACTGGTCGCGGCCGCACCGGCCGGGTCGTCGCAGCGGCCCGGCCTGACCGTGGCCGAAGCGCCGGTGCCGGTCCCCGGCCCGGGCCAGGTTCTGGTCCGGAACCGGTACTTCCACGTGTACGCGGCGCTGCGCACCCTGCTGGCCGGCAGTGTTCCGGGGGCGCCGTTTCCCGGGCTGAACCCGGGTGATGCGGCCATCGGCCCGGCCATCGGCGAGGTGGTGAGCGCGCCCGCGGCCAGCGGACTGCAGCCCGGCGGGCTCGTCCTGCACATGCTCGGCTGGCGGGAGTACGCCGTGGTCGACGCGGCGGCATGCGAGCCGGTCGACGGCGACCTGCCCGACCCGCCCGCCTACCTGGCCCAGGGCACGACCGCCTACGCCGCGCTGAACCAGGTCGCGCCGGTCCGGCCCGGCGACACGGTCTTCGTCTCCGGCGGCGCGGGCTCGGTCGGCTCGATGGCCGGGCAGATCGCCCGCCTGCTGGGCGCCCGGCGGGTCATCGGCAGTACCGGCTCAGCCGCCAAGGCCAGCTGGATGACCGGCGAGCTCGGCTACGACGCGGTGGTCATCCGGGGTGCGGCGCCGCTGGCCGACCAGCTGGCCAAGGCCGCGCCCGGCGGCCTGGACGTCGTGGTCGACACGGTCGGTGCTGAGGACCTGCAGGCCGCCATCGCGACCGCGCGCCCGCGCGCCCGGATCGCCCTGATTGGTTCGCTGGCTGGGCAGCTCGGCCCGGGTAACGGCACCACCTCCGCCGTCGAGCTGGACTCCTTCCAGCTCATCGTCAAGCAGCTCACGCTGAAGGGCTACAGCGGCGGCCACGATCCCGCGTTGGTGCGCGAGTGGCGCCAGCGGTTCGCCGGCTGGCTGCGATCGGGCCAGATCCGCTTCCCGCGCACCCTCATCCCGGGCATCGCCGGGGCGCCGCAAGCGTTGGAGGATGTGGTGGCAGGCCGCTATCAGGGTGCGGTTATCGTTGCGCTTTGATTTTTATTAACTGGTCGCCCGGGTATGCGGAGGTTTCCATGCGGATTGGCGATGCGGCGGCCGCGGCCGGGACCACCCCTCGTGCGCTGCGGTTCTACGAGGAAAACGGCCTGCTGCCGCCGCCGCACCGGACCGCCGCCGGGCAGCGGGTGTACGGCCCGCAGGACGTGCGCCGGCTCCGGGTGATTCGCCAGCTGCTGGAGCTGGGGCTCACCGTGGCCGACGTCCGGCGGGCAGCCGACCGCCTGGACCTGCTCGATAGCGACCAGCTGCCGCGGCACGGGGAAGCCTGCGCCGGGACCGCGGGGATCGTGCAGCACCGGATCGCGGCGCTGGACGCCGAGATCGCCCGGCTCACCCAGCTGCGGAACCAGCTCGCGGCCCGCATCGTCCCCGCGGACCGCGAGGAGCTGGCCTCCTGAGGCGATGAGGAGCACCGCCGCCACCCCGCCATAGCCGTCAGCTACAGCCGGACGCACGGGACAGGGCCTGCTCGGCCTCCCGGACCAGGGCCGAAACCACCTCGGCGGCCGGCGGCAGGTCGGTGATCAGGTCGGCCGCCTCCCCAGCCCAGACCGGCTGCGGCGGCACGTCACCGGCGGCCACGGCGTCCCGGTAGGCCTGCCGGGCCTGGCTCTGGGCCTCGGGATCGGCAGCCAGTTCCGTCTCCCGGCCCCGCCACTGATCGAGGACCGGGTGACCCAGGGTCCGGGCGGTGTAGGTCAGCGGCCAGCGCGACCCGCTGGCGATATCGAGGATGCTGTTGCGCTCGGTGTCCTCGGCCCGCCCGGCGGCGATCGCCTTCTTGGCCGCCGGATCGACCACCGCCTCGGCGGTGGCCTGGAACCGGGTCCCGATGACCGCCCCGCTGGCCCCGAGCACGAGCGCGGCCGCCAGCCCGCGCCCGTCCGCGATCCCGCCCGCGGCCAGCACCGGAGTCGGCGCCACCAGATCCACCACCGCGGGCACGAACGGCAGCGTCGACCGCCCGTTCCGCGCCCCGTGCCCACCCGCCTCCGTACCCTGCGC
Source organism: uncultured Actinomycetes bacterium (assembly GCA_963833835.1). Classification (GTDB taxonomy): domain Bacteria; phylum Actinomycetota; class Actinomycetes; order Streptosporangiales; family Streptosporangiaceae; genus Bog-532. Next base: position 91,670 of record CAWHZI010000009.1, on the reverse strand, counting down.
CACGATCACGTCGGCCCCCAGGTCCACCGCCTCCCGGGCCTCGTCCATGCTGGCCCGCGTTCGACACGGCTGCCGCCAATGCCCCGCCCGCCGACCCGCCCATCGGCGCCGACACGATCGGGTACCGGACCCCGAGCATCTCCGTGAACGCCGTCGCCCGCACCATGGTCAGCAACGCCGGATCGCGTCTGGGCTGAGGTCGGCGACGGTGGGGTAGCCGTCGACCGCCATCAGCAGGTCGGCCTCGGCCAGGATCGTCTTGAGCACGTGCACGATGCCGTCGGTGCCGCCCAGCGCGGCCCCGTAGGCGTAGGGCCGGCCGATGCCGACCGCGGTGGCGCCGAGCGCGAGCGCCTTCACCACGTCGGAGCCGGAGCGGACACCGGAGTCGAACAGGACCGGCACGTCCGGCACCGCCGCGGCCACGTCGGCCAGGCAGTCGATCGCGGCGAGGCCTCCGTTGGCCTGGCGGCCGCCGTGGTTGGAGACGTAGATGCCGTCGATACCCGCGTCGACGGCCCGGCGGGCGTCGTCTGGGTGGCAGATGCCCTTGACCACGATCGGCAGCGCGGTCAGCGAGCGCAGCCAGGCGAGGTCATCCCAGGTCAGCGGTCGCCCGAACATCAGCGCCCAGGTCAAGATGGCGGCGCCCGGGTCCTCCTCCGGCGGCTGCTGCAGCCGGCTCCGGAACACGGGATCGGAGAAATAACTGGCCAGGCAGCGGCCCCGCAGCTGCGGGAAGTTCGAGGTGGCCAGGTCCCGTGGCCGCCAGCCGGTGACCCAGGTGTCGAGGGTGATCACGATCCCGCGGTAGCCAGCCGCTTCCGCCCGGTGGACGAGGCTGGCGGCCACCTCCGGATCGGTCGGGCAGTACAGCTGGAAGAATCCTGGTGTCTCACCAAACTCCGCCGCCACGTCCTCCAGCGGGTCCTGGCTCAGCGTCGAGGCCACCATCGGCACCCCGGTTGCGGCGGCCGCGCGGGCCGCCGCCAGGTCACCGTGGCCGTCCTGGGTGCAGATCCCGATCACGCCGATGGGGGCCAGGAAGACCGGCGTACGGAATGTGGTGCCGAACAGCTCGACCGACAGGTCCCGGTCGGCGCTGGCCCGCAGCATCCGCGGCAGCAGGCCCCAGTGCTCGAAGGCGGCCCGGTTGCTGCGCTGGGTGTGCTCGTCGCCGGCTCCGCCCGCCACGTAGGACCACGTGCCCGGCGGCAGCGCCAGCTCCGCCCGCCGCTCCAGCTCCGCGAACGACATCGGCAGCGAAGGCAGCACACCGGACAGCCCGGCCAGGTAGATCTCGTTCTGCAAGTCTCCGAAGTTGGCCATCCCGGCGATGCTAGTAGCCCAACCAATCAGCGGGCCAGATCCTTGGTCAGCCACATGATCAGATCGTGGTCCATCGTCACCCGCGCGCCCCCGGAAAGCGGCCGCTGGTCCCGGCACGCACCCCGGCCGTCCGGGACGTACCCGCGCCGCGCGTACAGCCGCTGGGCCGGACCGTACTCGTCGAACAGCCCGACGGTGATCCCCAGCATGGCGACGCCCCGGTCGCGGGCCAATTGCTCGGCCGCGTCCATGAGCCGGGTGGCGACGCCCCGACGACGGAACGGCTCGGCCACCATGATCTGGTGCAGCAGCGGGATGCCCCGGCTCCGGAACCCCTCGTAATTGGACTCCCACACGATCGCGACGTAACCGGCGACGTCGGCTCCGCGGGTGGCGATCAGGCTGGCGCCCTCCGGCTCGGTGTGACCGGCCAGATAGGCCCGCGCCTCGCCCTCGTTGCCGCCCACCACCCAGTCGATGAGAAATCGAAGGGCCGGCTCGGTACTACCCGCGCCGACCCCTCGGACCTCAGTGTCAGGAACACCCATGACCCCCACCCTGACATGGGGCCTGGTTCACCCCACGACTCTGGTTCAGGAGAGTCCGTCAGCGGTCGCGCAGGACCTCGATGATCACCGAATCGTCCTGACGGCCGAGCCCCAGGTCGTGCCCACGCTGGTACAGCTCCCGCGCCGCCCCGGCCAGCGGAACCTCTGCCCCCGCCTCGTCGGCCGCACCGGTGACCAGGCCCATGTCCTTGACGAAGATGTCCAGCGCGCTGCGCACGTCGCCGAACTCGCCGGCCACCATGCGGGCGCCACGGTCGTCGAACATGAACGACGCGGCGGCGCCGTCGCGCAGGATCTTCCAGCACTCGCCCGGATCGAGCCCGAGGCTCTCGGCGAACGACAGCGCCTCGGCCGCGGCCGCGATGTGCACCCCGCACAGCAGCTGGTTGACCAGCTTCATGCGCTGGCCGTCGCCGGGGGAGGGACCGACCACCGGGGCGCTGCGGGCCAGGGTGTCCAGCAGCGGTTGTACCCCGGCCACCGCTTCCGGTGAACCGGACACCAGGATGAGCAGGTCGCCGCGGGTGGCCCGGGCGACCCCGCCCGAGACCGGGGCGTCCACCACTGCGACACCCATCGCGGCCAGCCGGGCCGCGGCCGCCACCACTGCCTCCGGCCCCACCGTCGACATGACCACCACGGTCTGCCCGTCCGCCAGCGCGTCCGCGGCATCAGCCAGCACCTGCTCCAGCTGGTCCGGGGTCGCCACCATGACCACGACCGCGTCCGCGCCCGCCACCGCCTCGGCCACCGAGGCCGCCTCGATCACGCCGTCCGGAACCCGTCCCGGCATCACGTCGTAGGCCGCTACCGGGTGCCCGGCCTGGGCCAGGCAGCCCGCCATCGGTGCGCCCATCGCTCCCAGCCCCAGCCAGCCGACCCGCATCTATGCACCTTCTCTGTTGTCGCCGGGGCCGTCGTCGGTGAGGATCGCCACCACGTCGGCCAGCGTGTCCTCGTCCCCGACGTTGCCGGCGAAGACCACGTACGGCTTGCCGATGGCCTCGGGCTCGGCGTCCAGCGGCCGGAACACCGAGATCACCCCGGGGAACAGCTGCCCGGCCACCTCGGCCCGCCGGATACCCAGGCCCCGCACCGCGACATCGTGGGAGGTGATCCCGCCCTTGGCCACCACCCAGGCCGGCCCGGATGCCAGTGCGTCCCGGACCACCTCGGACAGCGCGGCCGACACCGTGCGCGCGATGGCCAGGCTGTCCACGCGGTCGCGCCCGGGGACCAGCGTCCGGCTGGTGTAGAGCACCACGTCGGAGCGGGTCAGCGCCGCCTTGACCTGGGCCGCCGCCGCGGCGACCACGTCCGTGCCGGCCAGCAGCGCGGGCACGTCCAGCTCGACCGACCTCACTTCGCCGCGGGCCTGCAGCGCCGCGACCTGTCGGCTGGTCTGCCCCACGTGCGACCCCACCACCACCAGCCCGTGCCCGGCCGGAGGGCCGTCCGGGAACAGCTCGGCGCCGCGCAGCGGAGCCTTGGGCCCCATGCCCGCCAGCGACCGGACGAACGAGGGCCCGGTCCGGAACGCGAACGTGCGCCCGGCCTGCTCGGCCAGCAGCACCCCGAGGGCCACCGTGTCCAGGTCGGAGTACTCGGTCGCGTTCACCACCACCCACTGGCCGTCCCGCACCCCGGACAGCAGGTCGCGGACCCGCTCCGGTCCGCCCTCGCGGATGTCGGCCAGGCTCAGGCTGAGCACGTCGTCCCGGCTGACCTCGCCGCCGCTCTTTTCAGCCACGAAGTCACGCAGGTCGGAGGAGGCGTAGCCGAACGTCTTGTCCTGGGCGAACTCGGTCTCGCCCACCGGCACCAGTCCATTGGCTAGCCGGGCCCAGTGGATGTCACCCGCGGTCAGCCGCCCGGCCTCCAGGAACGCCGGCGCCAGCAGCACCCCGTCGTAGCCCCGTCCGCCCGTCGCCCGCGACGCCGCCTGCAGCGCGCCGACCTCGGCGAATACATGTCCCCGCAGGGTCGAGTCACTCCGGCTGATCAGCTGGACCCGCCCCGACCGCCGCTCGGCCGCGGCCAGCAGCCCCCGGGCCACCCGGTCGTTCAGCGCGACCGCGTCCGCCTCGTCCAGCGACCGCGTGTTGGTCAGGACGAAACACGTACCGGCCTGCCCGTCGAACGCGGACCCGTAGGCGTCTTCGTCCTCCACGGTCACGACCTGCACGTCGTGTACCGCCTGGGATCCGGTCGGGTCGTCGTCCAGGACCCCTAGCAGGAGCCGGCCGTCGGCCCGCAGCGCCCGGATCGACGCCCGGACGTTTTCGTCGTCGCGGCGGGGTGGTGGCTGGGCGGCGAGGACGTCGTCAGCTGACGGCAAACTGTTCCGTGCCAACTGACCGGCACCTCCACCCTCGCCCCAGCGGTAACTCCGCGCCTAAGATCACTTTAATGGTGAACGTACTGATTACTGGGGGCGCGGGGTTCCTTGGCGCCCGCCTGGCCCGTGAGCTGCTGAGCACCGGATCGATCGCGGTGGACGGCCACGCCGCCGAGCCCATCAGCCAGCTGGTGCTGGCCGACCGGGCGCCGCTGCCGCCGGACCTGGCTGCCCACCCGCTGGTCACCGGGATCGAAGGTGACCTGCTTGAACTGCTCGGCCCAGGTGGTCAGGGACTGGATGCCACGGTGGCGGCCGACGTGATCTTCCACCTGGCCGCGGCGGTGAGCGGGGAGTGTGAGGCCGACTTCGACCTCGGCATGCGGGCCAACCTGCAGACGACCGAGGCCCTGCTGGCCGTGGTCCGGTCCGCGCAGACCCGCCCGGTGCTGGTGTTCGCCAGCTCGGCCGCCGCGTTCGGCGACTCGCCGGACCACCCGATGCCGGACGTGGTCGACGACCAGACCGCACCCAACCCGCAGACCAGTTACGGCGTGCAGAAGGTCATCTGCGAGCAGTTGGTGGCCGATTACACGCGCAAGGACTACCTGCGCGGGCGGACGGTGCGGCTGATGACCGTGAGCGTCCGCCCCGGGCGGCCGAACGGCGCCGCCTCCAGCTTCTTCTCCGGCATCATCCGCGAGCCGCTGGCGGGCGAGCGTGCCATCTGCCCGGTCAGCCCGGACACCGGCGTGGTCCTGGCCTCACCGGCCAGCACGATCCGCGGCATCCTGCGGGCGGCGTCGGCCGACGAACAGACCTGGGGCGGGCACAGCGCGGTCAACCTGCCCGCGGTCAACGTCACCGTGGGGGAGATGGTCGCCGCGCTGGAAGCAGCGGCCGGTCCGGAGGTCGCCGCGCTGATCGACTGGAAGCCCGACCCCGTCATCCAGCAGATCGCCTCCGGCTGGCCCCGGGGCATGCGCGCCGACCGCGCCGCCCGCCTGGGCCTGACCCCCGACCCGGACTTCCGCTCCCTCATCGACCAGTACCTGGCCGAGACCCGGCCCTGACTCCCGGTGACCGTCTACGTCGGCACCTCAGGCTGGAGCTACGACCACTGGGAGCCCGAGCTCTATCCGCCCGGCCTGCCGCCCCGAGACCGGCTGGCCCGCTACACGGCGGCGCAGTTCCGCACCGCCGAGCTGAACAGCAGCTTCTACCGCTGGCCCCGGCCCGCGGCGTTCGCGTCCTGGCGGCGCCGGCTCCCGCCCGGGTTCCTGCTGTCGGTCAAGGCCCCGCGCGGCCTCACCCACGGCCGCAAGCTCTACGGCCCGGAGCCGTGGATCGAGCGGCTGCGGGACGGCTGGCACGAGCTCGGCGACCGGCGCGCCGTGCTGCTGGTCCAGCTGCCACCCGGGCAGCCGCGCGACGATGCCCGGCTGGAGTACTTCCTGCGGCTGGTCCCGCCGTGGCTGCGGCTGGCGGTCGAGTTCCGGCACCCGAGCTGGCACCACGACGACGTGCTGGCCCTGCTGGAGGCGCACGGTGCCGCCTACTGCGTGATGAGCGGCGCAGGCCTGCCCTGCCTGCTCCGGGTCACGGCCAGCTTCGCCTACGCCCGCCTGCACGGCCCCGACCACCAGCACCTGTACGCCGGCTCCTACAGCGACGCTGACCTGCGCTGGTGGGCGGACCGCTGCCGCGAATGGAGCGACGGCGGCCGCGATGTATTTATTTATTTTAATAATGACGGCCACGCCCACGCGGTCCGGAACGCGCGCGCTCTCGCCGCCCTGGCATCCTGACCAGCTAGTTTTCTGGTCGGCTAATCCGACTGGGTTGGCGCCGGGCCGGTCTCGGCCTGCTGGGTGCCCGGAGCCGGAGCCGGGGCTGGCCCGGGGACCGGGGTGGCTCGCTCGATGGCCTCCCAGCCCGAGTCGCGCTCGCGTTCGGCGTCCTCGGCCCGGCGGCCGCCGCGCACGCCGAACAGCCGCTTGGCCCACACCAGGTAGACGGCGATGGTCACGTTGATCACGAACGTCACCAGTTTCAGCGCCGAGACGCCCTTGGTCAGCTCGTCCACCTCGTACGGGATGAACACGATCGTGGCCACGAACGTCAGGTACTCGGCCCAGCGTTTGCCAATCCACAGCCCGACCGCCTCGGTTCCTTCCAGCGCGGCGTAGACCGCGACCGCCGCGCCCAGCAGGTACAGGTTGTTCGTGCTGATCGCGAACAGCCGTTGCAGCTCGCGCACGATGCCGTGGGCGGAGTTGACCGGGCCGCCGAGGCCGCCTTGAAGATCATTCAGAATCTTCGTGAAGTCGGCGTTCAGCGCGGCCTTATTGCTGGCAAACAGGAAGATCGCCGCGGCCAGTGCGGACAGCACCAGGAAGTGAATGAGCCGGTCTACCGCGATCAGCCGCAGCACGTACTTGTCCCGCAGCGGGCGGCCGCGCAGCGGCGGGCTCACCTCCGCCCGCTCCGGCGGGAACCGGGTCGCCGGGCTGACCGGCGGGGTCAGGGCCAGCCATGAGTCGCAGCGCAGGCACCGGTACCAGCGCAGCCCGCCGAACTGCCGGGCGAACAAGTCGTCCTGCGGCCGCAGTTCAGCCGCGTCGGTACCGAGCAGTTCGTGTCCGTTCAGCCCGCAGCCGATCAGTTCGTACCGCAGCCTCGGGCGGTACCGCCGGGGCTGCTCCACCCCAGGCGGTATGACCGGTCCGCCCGTCGCGTCCCCAGTCCCCATCACCGGAGGCTACCCGCGACCATCGGGAGGAACCATGACCGAGCCGCCTAAGCCCGTCCGGGGTGTCCTACCGTGGGTACCGGAGGACGGGATGAATGTGCTGCGGAACGTGCGCGCAGGCTGGTCATACGCGCACGAGGCGCCCGGACCAGAGGCCGGTCTGGCGCTGAGCTGGATCGGGGACGAGCGCATCGCGATCAGCGGTGTTCCGCCGGCCGCGGCCGTGGCCCGCCTGGCCGACCAGGGCGTGACCCACGTCGTCAACTGCCGCCCCCGGCTGGACGTCTGGTGGGCCGGTGACCTGGCCGCCGAACGGGCCGCCTTCGGCCCCGCCCAGGTCGCGCACGCGCCCATGCAGGACCACGGCCTGCGCCAGCGCCCCGCCCTCTGGGCGCCGGCGGCCTGCTTCGCGGCCCGGGTCCTGGACGATCAGCCGCAGGCCGTCGTGCTCATCCACTGCACGGCCGGCATGCACCGCTCGGTCATGGTCGCCTACGCGGTCCTCCGGCTCCGCGGCCACGACCGCGCCCAGGCCGCCGACCTGGTCCTGCGCTACCGCGCCGAGGCCGAACTGGTCCCGGCCTACGTCCGCAGCGTCGAACGCTGGCTCCCTACCGCGACCAGCTGACCCGATCCGCCTCAGGCTGCCGTCCAGTGGCGGAGCTTCTCGGGGTTGCGGACGGCCCAGATGCGATTGATCCGGTCGCCGGCGACGTCGAACGCGAACACGGTCAGGGTGCGGCCGTCCTGCTGGGCCACCAGCCCAGGCCTGCCGTTGACCGTGCGCTCCATCAGCGTCATGGTGCTGAGCGACCGGTTGGCAATTTCGACCCAGGCGCGGGCGATCTGCTCGCTGCCTTCGATGGGGTGCAGGAAGGTAACGGCCCGGCCACCGCCGTCGGCGACCGCCTTGGCGCCGGGGTCGAGCAGGCCGATCAGGGCGTTGATGTCCTTGGCTTCCCAGGCTGCCTTGAAGTCCCGGACCAGGCCGGCCTGCCGGGCCCTCGGGGTCGCGGGCGCTTGCGCGCCGCCGAGCCGGCGGCGAGCCGAAGAGGCCAGCTGGCGGCAGGCCGCCGGGGTGCGGCCGACGATCTTGGCCACCTCGGCGAAGGGGTACCGGAACACGTCGTGCAGGATGAACGCGACCCGCTCGGCCGGGGTCATCGATTCCAGCACGATCAGGAAGGCCATGCTGACCGACTCATCCAGCGTGACCCGGTCCGCCGGGTCAGTGCTGCCGCCCGGCCGCCCGGTCATCCACTCCGTACGGTCGGGCAGCGGCTCCGGGATCCATTCGCCCACGTAGGTCTCCCGCCGGACCCGGGCCGAGCCGAGCAGGCTGAGACAGATCCGGCTGGCCACCGTGGTCAGCCAGGCGCCGGGCGATTCGATGGCGTCCTGTTGTGGCCCGGACATGGCGTACCAGCGGGCGTAGGTCTCCTGCACGGCATCTTCGGCCTCGGCCAGGGAGCCCAGCAGCCGGTAGGTCAGGTTGATCAGCTGCCGCCGCTCGCCCATGATCGCGTCCAAGCCCGGCTCCCTCCTCGCTACTGCTGCCTCATCACTTCGACCCGGCAGCGCCCCGGAATGTGAGGCAGGTGCGCCGCCTCACACTCCGGCGGGTCGTCTGGTCGAACTGCTGAGACCAACAGATCACGATCAGCCCGGAGGCACGATGACGACCTCGATTCCGGCCACGCCGTTCACTGACCCGGCACCTGCCCCGCGCCTGGAACGGACGGCCGCCGCGCTGACGGCCAGGAACTTCGCCGTCGAAATCCTCGATGACGCCGCCGCCGCACGGACCCGCATCAACGACCTGATTCCCGCGGGCGCCAGCGTGTTCACCGGGGCCAGCGAGACCCTGCGCCTGTCCGGCATCGAGGCGGACCTCAACGACAGCGGACGGTATGACGCCATCCGGCGGCGCGCCCTGGCTATGGACCGCACCACCCAGCTGGACGAGATCCGGCGGTTGCTGGCCAGCCCCGACGTCATCTTGGGCAGCGTCGCCGCGGTCACAGAAACCGGCTCCCTGGTGATCGCTTCGGGCAGCGGTAGCCAGCTGCCCGGCTACGCCGGCGGCTCCGCCCGCGCCATCTGGATCGTCGGGGCGCAAAAGGTGGTTCCTGACCTGAGCACGGCGCTGCGCCGCGTCGAAGAGCACTGCCTGCCGCTGGAAAATGACCGCGCCCTGCGGGCGTATGGGCAGCCCAGTGCCATCAACCGCGTGCTCATCCTCAACGCGGAACCGCGCCCTGGGCGCGGTACCATCCTGCTGCTCCGCGAAGCCATCGGATTCTGACCTTGGGCTATCAGGGAGCGTTCACCGGCCGGGCTCACCGGCTGAGCGTCGCCAGCGAGACTGACCAGAGTGCGCGGGCCGCCTCCGGATCGAGAGCCCATTCCTTGACGCCGTGGGGGTGGATGGCCAGCTCCGCGTTGTTGGGCACGGTGTAGGCCTCGCGGCAGTCGTCGAGGTAGTGCCCACCGGTTCGTTCGAACTCTGGAGCGGTGGCCGCCACCAGGGTGGTCGCCGCACCCTGCCCGGTGGTCTTGTAGGTGAAGACGCCGGCGGCTTCCGCGGCGTCGAGCGATTCCCGCTGCCGCTGCGAAAAGTTCCGTTGCAGCCCGGTCTTGATCCCGCCGGGATTCACCGCGTTGGCCACGATGCGCTCCGGTGCCCACTGTCTGGTCGCCTCGACCGCGAACAGCGAGTTCGCGGTCTTCGATTGGGCGTAGGCGATCTGCGGGTCATAGGGCCGGCGTACAAAGTGGATGTCGTCGAAGTCGACCGGGGCGCGCATATGCGCGGTAGAGCTCAGTGACACGATCCGGGCGGAGCCCCGTTCCTGGGCGCCCTGAGCCAAGGCGTCATGGAGCGCAAAGGCCAGCGCGAAGTGACCCAGATGGTTGGTGGCGAACTGGAGCTCCCAGCCCTCCTCGGTCCGCTCCAGGCCGCCGGTGACCAGGCCGGCGTTGTTGACCAGCAGGTGCAGCGGGCCGTCCCAATCACGCGCGAAACGGGCCACACTGCCCTGAGCGGCCAGGTCGACGGCCGCCACCGTAGGCCGGGCCACGGTGGGCCGGCCCGCTGCGGGCCGGTCCTGCCCAGTCGAGGCCGCGATACGGTCCGCCACCAGGGCACCGGCCCGGGTATCGCGGACGGCCAGGGTGACCTCGGCCCCCGCCACCGCCAGGACCTGGGCCGTCTCCGCTCCGATCCCGGACGATGCCCCCGTGACCACGGCCCGCAGGCCGCTCAGGTCAACGCCGGCGATCACCTCATCGGCGGTGCTCGAACCGTCGAAGCGCGTGGTGATGAGGGGCTGGCGGGTCAGCTCGCCGAACTGCTCGTCCACGGCTAGCGGACCGGCGGGGGAGTGCCGTTCGCGGTGGCGGCCAGGGCCGGATCCCAGGCACAGACCTGGCACGCGTGCTGGAACGCTGACCGCGCGAAGTCCACGGCCGCCGCGTGCGGGTCCTCGGCCGTGCGCACGTCGTCCCAGTTGAGTACGAACTCGCCCAGGTCCCCGTCCCAGTGCGCGGCGTCGGGCGCCAGCGTGGCCTGGGAGAAGTTATCCACGGCCGGGTGCGCGTAGGCGTAGAACCCGGCCTGGCCGTGCCGGGGATCACCTGGCCACCAGCCGATGGCCACCTCCTGGGCGTCCATCGCGTTGCGCATGATGAAGTCCTGCGACGGCGGCTCCGCGGGCCGGCCGGAGAACAGGCTCACGGCCAGGTCGAACGACCCCCACCACGCGTTCACCGGCGTCGAACGGCCGCGGAACGGCGCCCGGTACTCGGCCAGCACCAGCGCGGCCTGCGTCGCGGCGGCGAAGTAGTCCGCGACCTGACCCTCGTCGTAGCTGGCGTGCTCGTCGTCGGCGTCGAGCGGCACCGTCCACGGCACTTCCTGCGGGGCGGGGTCGAAATCCACCTCGCCGCCCAGCCCGCGCACCGCGGCCAGCACGGCCCGGGTGACGTCGCCCACCGGGCGGTTGGGCGTCAGCGGGACGCGTTCGGTTCGCCCGTCGCTGTGCTCGGCCACCGCCTCGTGCGTGTGCAGATCCAGCCGGATGGACAGCGACCCCGACCGGTTCGGGGCGGGCAGCGGCAGCGTCTCCCAGCCGCGCGCGGTCAGCCGCAGCGCCGCGTGCTGCAACTGCGGCTCGGGCGGGGCCAGCTTCGCCGCCAGCTTGCCGAGCACCTGGGTATGCGCGTGCAGCGTGTCGCACGTCGCTTGCCACTGCGGATAGGACAGCGTGGGCCATGGCACAGACATGATCCGCAAGCTACCAGCCGTACCGTCCCCGCCTGGCTGCCAGCTACCGGCTACCAGCCTTCCGGCTTACGGAATTCGCCCGCCGGATCGGGCAGCTGATGGCCCTTCAGGTCCGCGGCGGTCAGTCGCATCCACCAGTGCCGCCCGGCCCCGAAGTCCGGTTCGCCGCGCAGGTCACCGGCCAGGTAGCTGCGGGACGGGTTGATGATGGCCACCGGGACGTGCCGCCGCGCCTGCTCGACCGGCAGCTTCAGGTCGCTGTCGTTGGAGATGACCATGGCCCCGTCCACCTGCTGGCCGAGCACGTCGAGCAGCAGGTGCGTGGCCAGGTTGACGTCGGAGCCCTTCTCCTCCCGGTGGGCGTAGGAGACCATGAACACCGCCCCCGGGACCGGATCGCCCCGCCCGTCCTGCACCATCACCGGCCACTCCGGGGTCACCACCTGCGGCCGGCCCTGCTCGTCCCGGGTTGCCAGCGGCGCGGTCCGCACGTGCGAGACGTAGGTCCCGTACTCGATCAGGTCCACGCTGTCCGCCGCGGCCAGCGCGTTCAGGTACGTCGCCTGGTCATGCGCCCCCGACGGGTTGGTCGCCGCGTCGATGCGGGCCGTGCAGTACACGACCCGGTGCATCTGCACGTCGGGCCAGTTCCGGTGGCTGCGGGCCAGACTGGTCGCCAGCGCCCGCAGGTCCAGCCACCGCCACCCCGGCGTCCCGCGCCCGCAGATTCCGCGCGCGCCGTAATACAGATTGAACCCATCGACATAGACCCCTATGCGCACCCGGGCAACGTAACACCCAGGCATAAAAAGCGTCCCGGCCAGCCCCACGCGGGGCCGGCCGGGACGCCGTTAACTACTTCGTGTTACCTGACGTCGTACCGGTCAAGGTTGGTGACCTTGGTCCAGGCGGTCACGAAGTCGTTGACGAACTTCTCCTTGGCGTCGTCCTCGGCGTAGACCTCGGCGATGGCCCGCAGCTCGGAGTTGGACCCGAAGACCAGGTCGACCCGGCTGCCGGTCCACTTGACCGTGCCGTCAGCGGTGCGCGCCTCGAACAAGGCGGCATCCTCCGACGTCGGCGTCCAGGTGGTGTCGTAGTCGAGCAGGTTGACGAAGAAGTCGTTGGTCAGCGTGCCCGGGTTGTCCGTGAGCACGCCGAGGTTCGACCCGTCGTAGTTGGCGCCCAGCACCCGCAGGCCGCCGACCAGGACCGTTGTCTCCGGCGCGGTCAGCGTGAGCAGGTTGGCCCGGTCGATGAGCTGGTACTCGGCCGGGAGCCGCAGGCCCTTGCCCAGGTAGTTGCGGAACCCGTCCGCCTTCGGCTCCAGGTAGCTGAACGACTCCGCGTCGGTCTGCTCGGCCGTGGCGTCGGTGCGGCCCGGGGTGAACGCCACCTCGACCGTGACGCCTGCGTCCGCCGCGGCCTTCTCCACCCCGGCGTTGCCCGCCAGGATGATCAGGTCGGCCAGCGAGATCTTCTTGCCGCCGGTCGCGGTGGAGTTGAACGACTGCTGGATGCCTTCCAGGGTGCGCAGCACCGAGGCCAGGTGGTCGGGGTTGTTGACCTCCCAGCCGCTCTGCGGCTCCAGCCGGATCCGCGCGCCGTTGGCGCCGCCGCGCTTGTCGCTGCCGCGGAACGTCGAGGCCGACGCCCACCCGACCGAGACCAGCTGCGAGACGGCCAGACCGGAGGCGAGGATCTCCCGCTTCAGGCCGGCGATGTCTGCGGCGTCGACCAGCTCGTGGTCCACCGCCGGCACCGGGTCCTGCCAGATCAGTTCCTCGGCCGGGACTTCGGGGCCGAGGTAGCGGACCCGCGGGCCCATGTCGCGGTGGGTCAGCTTGAACCAGGCCCGGGCGAAGGCGTCGGAGAAGGCGGCCTGGTCACCGGCGAACCGGCGCGAGATCGGCTCGTAGATCGGGTCGTAGCGCAGCGACAGGTCGGTGGTCAGCATCCGCGGCTCGCGGTTGCCGTCGCCGAACGCGTCCGGCACCAGGCCTGCGCCGCCGCCGTCCTTGGGCCGCCACTGCTTGGCCCCGGCCGGGGACAGGAACTGCTCCCACTCATAGCCGAACAGGATGTGGAAGAACTCGTTGTCCCACCGGGTCGGGTGGTAGGTCCAGGTGACCTCGATCCCGCTGGTGATGGTGTCCGCGCCCTTGCCGGTGCCGTAGGTCGACTTCCAGCCGAAACCCTGGTCCTCGAGCGGTGCGGCCTCGGGGTCGGGGCCGACGCTCTCCGCCGGGCCCGCGCCGTGGGTCTTGCCGAAGGTGTGGCCGCCGGCGATCAGCGCCACGGTCTCCTCGTCGTTCATGGCCATCCGGCCGAACGTCTCGCGGATGTGCCGGGCCGCGGCGAGGAAGTCGCCGCTGGCTTCCGGGCCCTCCGGGTTGACGTAGATGAGGCCCATCGTGTCGGCTCCGAGCGGCTCCTCGAACTTGTCGTCGGAGCCCCAGCGCTCGGTGGCGAGCCACTCGGTCTCACTGCCCCAGTACACGTCCGCGTCGGGCTCGTACACGTCCACTCGGCCGCCGGCGAAGCCGAAGGTCTGGAAGCCGCCCGACTCCAGGGCCACGTTGCCGGCCAGGACGATCAGGTCGGCCCAGGACAGCTTCTTGCCGTACTTCTTCTTGACCGGCCACAGCAGCCGCCGGGACTTGTCCAGGCTGACGTTGTCGGGCCAGCTGTTCAGCGGCGCGAAGCGCTGCTGGCCGAGCCGGCCCCGCCCCGGCCGTCGCCCAGACGGTAGGTGCCCGCGGCGTGCCACGCCATCCGGATGAACAGCCCGGCGTAGTTGCCAAAGTCGGCCGGCCAGAAGTCCCTGGAGTTGGTCAGCACCGCCGCGATGTCGGCCTTCAGCGTGGCCAGGTCCAGGGTCTGGAACTCCGCGCGGTAGTCGAGCTCACCGTGGTACGGGTCGGTGGCGGGCGGGTTCTTGGCCAGGATCTTCAGGTTGAGGCGGTTCGGCCACCACTCGCGGTTGGGGTCGCCCTGGGTCGGGTCGACCCGGCCGTGGACGACCGGGCATCCCTCCGCGCTTGCGCCCCCGGTCTCCTCAGCAACCTCAGGGGTTTCACCGTCGGCAATGATCGGATCATGGTTCTCGGACATGGCAATCCTTCCTAGAAGATCTCTGGCCTTCCTGGCGATCTCAGGAACTGCGGGCGGTCGAGCAGTTGGGGCACAGGCCCCAGAAGATGACCTGGGCCTCGTCGATCGAGAAGCCGTGGTCGTCGGATGCGGTGAGGCAGGGTGCGTGGCCGACCGCGCAGTCGACGTCGGCGACTGCGCCGCACGAACGGCACACGAGATGGTGGTGGTTGTCTCCGACCCGCCCCTCGAACCGGGCCGGGCTGCCGGGCGGTTCGATGCGGCGGACGAGACCAGCCGCGGTGAGCGCGTGCAGCGCCTCGTACACGGCCTGCAGGGAGATGTGACCCAGGCGGCCGCGCACCCGGGTGGCGAGCGCCTCGACGCCGAGATGGTCGCCATCCCGGACGGTCTCGAGCAGGGCCACGCGGGCCGCCGTCACTCGCAGGCCGGACTGGCGCAGCTCATCGGCGGGCGTCGGAACCTCCGGTGCGGGCACGTGCCCAACCTATCCAGGTAAAGGCGAATCATTCAAGGGAACGAATGAGACAAGTTCGACCCTTGCCCCGATCAGGGCGGCCTGACCTGGTTCAGCGCTGGCTCAGAGCTTGTCCTGGGCCTGCTGCACGGCGGCGGCCAGGCTCTCCGCGTCCGGCTCGACGTCGGCCCCCTGAACCAGGACGGTCGGGGTGCCCCCGACGCCGGCCTGGGCCGCGCGGGAGGTTACGAACGTGGGCCACTCCTGGTAGCGGCCCTCGCCCGCGCACGACGAGAACGCGGCCTGATCGACCCCGGCGGTCGCCGCGATCTCGGCGATCTCGGAGTCGCTGAGGCCGGCGCCGCCCTCCGGTGGCTGGCTGACGAACAACTGGTGCGTGAACTCCACGAACCGCCCACCGTCAGAGGCGCACCCGGAAGCGGCCGACGCGCGGGTCGAGTACCTGGTCGTCGACGCCTCGTCGAGGAAGTTCATCGGGTGGTAGACCACCGTGGCCCGGTGTTCGGAGATCAGCGCGGCCAGTGTGTCTGCGGTGCTCAGCTCGAACCGCTTACAGAACGGGCACAGGAAATCGATGTAGAGATCCACCCGGACCGGCCCGTCGCCCACGGCGATCCCGTCCCCCTCCGGCGTCGCTCCCGCCGGAAGCTGGCTCGGCACGCTCAGCTCGGTCATAGCCCCTCCGTCCCATCGCCCATCGACTCTGAACACTTACCAGACCGCGCTGGTCTCGATCCCGGCCGCCCCCCGCTGGCCGCCTGCCGCGCTTTCCCGCCGACGTCAGCCTGGATTTTCATCATTCGAACAAAGTATTGAACCCGCTGTCTCCATACTGATACCGTTCGTGCTAGATGGCGATTGTCAAGGGGGAAACCATGCTGAGCAGCCGTGAAGAGCAGGTGCTCCAGGTTGTCCGTACGGGGGTGGCCCAGCGCGGCTATCCGCCGTCGATCCGCGAGATCGGGGACGCGGTGGGCCTGCGGAGCACGTCCAGCGTCGCGTACCACCTCAAGGCCCTGCAGGAGAAGGGGTACCTGCACCGCGACCGGGGGCGCCCGCGGACGGTGGAGTTGCTGCCGCCCGACCCGTTCGCCCCCGACGCCGCCGTGGCCCAGGAGGGCTCACCGCCGCCGCGGCGCCAGCCGGAGCCGGCCGTCCCCGCGTTCGACATCCCGTCGCAGGAGCCGGCCTATGTGCCCTGGGTCGGTCATATCGCGGCTGGTAGCCCGATCCTGGCCAAGCAGCTGATCGAGGACACGTTCCCGCTGCCCAAGCAGCTGGTCGGCGAGGGCGAGCATCTGATCCTTCAGGTCCGGGGCGACTCCATGATCGACGCCGCGATCACCGACGGGGACTGGGTGGTCATCCGCCGCCAGGAGGACGCGGAGAACGGCGACATCGTCGCGGCCACGTTCGAGGGTCAGGGCACGGAGGAGGCCGAGGCCACGGTCAAGACGTTCAAGCGGGTTGAGGACCACGTGTGGCTCATCCCGCACAATCCGCGCTACACGCCCATTCTTGGTGACGACGCCAAAATTATCGGCAAAGTCGTCTCCGTCCTGCGGCGTATCTAGCTGCCCAGGTATTTCCGGAAATGAGCGTTCGCCGCCGGTTCCGGCACCACCTTCAGGGGCGGTCGATGACGGCCCAGACGACCTTCTGGATGTTCTTGCGCTGGCCGTCGTCTTCGTCGGACGGGAAGTAGTAGCCCCAGCACTCGCTGATCGTATCGACCAGCAGGAGGCCGCGGCCGCCTTCGAGGTCGAGCTCGGTGTTGCTGCTGACCGGGGTTCGGGGGCTGCTGTCGCCCACTTCGACCATGATCTGGCGGCCGTCGGACGTCAGCCACATCCAGACCGTGGGCAGGCCCACGCTCTCGTGCTCGTAGCCGGGCAGCTGGCTGCTCAGACCGGCTGAAGCCTGCACGGCGTTGGTGACCAGTTCCGATACGATCAGCTCGACTGATTCGTCGAGGTCGCAGAGGTCCCACTCCCACAGGATGTGCCTTGCGTGCAGCCGTGCGCACGGCACGGCACCCTGCAGGGCGCCGAGCTCCAGGTGTGTCCGCAGCGCCCACGAGCTCGTCATCGGCCGCTGCTGCGGTCGGTGATGGAACGGGGGACTGGCGGCAGCCATCTCGCTCATCACCTCGAATTTTGCCCGATGGAGCCAAGCTGAATCGTTCAATCATGCATTTTCGCATGATGCGAAAAGACTTACCGCCCACGCGCACTTTGCGAAATGCAATTGCAGGGTAGCAATCAGTCGGTAGCGTCGCGAATCGCCCTAAAAGGGTCGAAACCGCTCAGCGCAGCAGGGCTACTCCTCGAACCGGCCGCCCAGGTAACGGGCCAGGAAGCGCTCGGCGGCGGCGTAGAATTTCAGCCGGTTCTCCGGCTTGGCGAAGCCGTGGCCCTCGTCCGGGAACAGCAGGTACTCGTAGTCGATGCCGGCGTCCTTCAGCGCGGCGACGATCTGCTCCGACTCGGCCTGCTTGACCCGCGGGTCGTTGGCACCCTGCGCGATGAGCAGCGGGATGCGGATGTCGGCCGCCCGGGACAGCGGTGAGCGGGACCACAGGAAGTCCGCCTCGGTCTCCGGGTTGCCGACCCGCTTGTAGAGCTGGGCGATCATCGGAGCCCAGTACGGCGGGATCGTCTCCAGCAGCGTCTTGAGGTTCGACGGCCCGACGATGTCCACCGCGCAGCGGAACACGCCCGGGGTGAACGCCGCCCCGACCAGGGCCGCGTACCCGCCGTACGAACCGCCGTAGATGGCCACGTTGTCCCGGGCCGCCCAGCCCTGGCCGACGATGTAGTCCACCGCATCGATCAGGTCGTCGTGCATCTTGGCGCCCCACTCGTGGTCGCCGGCGGTCACGAAGTCCTTGCCGTACCCGGTGGAGCCGCGGTAGTTGACCTGGACGCACAGGTAACCGCGGTTGGCCAGCCACTGCGCCTCGGGGTTCCAGCCCCACTCGTCGCGGACCTGCGGCCCGCCGTGCACATCGAGCACCGCGGGCAGGTCCGTCCGGTCGGCCCCGGGCGGGAACGTGGCGTACCCGTGGATGGTCAGGCCGTCTCGCGAGGTGAAGCTGAACGGCTCCATGGCCGCCAGCTGGTAGCGGTTCAGCTCCGGCCGGGCGTCGAACAGGAACCGGCCGGTGTGCGCCGCCGGGTCGTATACGTAGTACGCGACCGGCCCGGCGTCGTTGGTGAACGCGGCCAGCCACGGCGAGTTGGCGTGCTCGCGGCCACTGATCGACGGGTCACCAGGGTGCAGCGCCCGGACCGCCTTGAGGTCGGCCTCGATCGTGGAGTCCAGCACGATGAACTCGGTGCGGTCCTTGACCACGGTGACGATCTGCGGCTCCAGCGTGTCCGGGTGCAGCACCACGCCGTCCACGTCGGCTTCCGGGTCCTCGGCCAGCACCTCGATGGCCTTGGTGGCCACGTCCACCCGGAGCAGACGGCTGGTGTTGGCGTCGAGCGGAGTGATCACGAGCAGGCTCTGGCCGTCCTCGCTGAAGCTCACCACGTCGCTAGCCGTCACGTCGTCGGCCGGGATCGACAGCAGCTCGCGCCACTCGGACCCGGCCTGGTCGCGGACCATCAGGTTCATGCTGCCGTCCGGCAGCGGCGCGAACGCGCCCCGGATCGCCAGCTCCTCGTCGGCCACCCAGCCCGCGAACCCGGGGTTCTTCTCCACCAGGGTCAGGTCGCCGGTGAGCAGGTCCAGCTTGTACACGTCGTGCAGCTGCGGGTTGTCCCGGTTCAGGCCGATCAGCACCTCGGTCGGGAACTTCTTGTTCCCCGCGATGAGCTGCACCTGCACGCCGGCGAACGGGGTCAGATCCCGCCGCTGCATGGTCTCCAGGTCGACGTCGTGCAGCCGCCAGTTCTCGTCCCCGCCGGTGTCCTGGATGTACAGCAGGTGCCGGGCGTCGTGGGCCCAGGTGAACATGCGGATGCCGCGGTCCCGGTCGTCGGTGACAACCTGCGCCGCTGCCCAGTCCACCGCGTCGTCCTGACCTGGGTCCGCGCGCAGCGGCGCGATCCAGACGTTCAGCACGCCGTCGCGCGGGGCGATCCAGGCCAGCCGGCTGCCGTCGGGGGACAGCCGCGGGAACGTCCGCTCCGGGTTGCCGAACAGGACGGTGCGGGGGATGAGCTCGGTCATGCTTCCTGCCTACCACACCGCCAGGCCCACGTATTACGGTCAAGGCGTGGGCACAGTGGGCGGCACCTCGGTGAGCGGGACACGGCGAACGACCCTGGTCGGCCGGCTCGTGCGGCTCGGCTTCGCCGACCCCGCGCGGGCGGCACAGCTGGTGACATCCGATCTCCGGCTGGACGTCGACTCGGGGGAGCGGCCGGGCGCCCCGGGTGCGCCAGGGGCTCAGGGCCGGGACGAGACCGTGCTGGCGGCGATCGCCGGGGCGGCCGACCCGGACCTGGCGCTGGCCGGGCTGGCCCGGATCGCCGGCGTCGAACGCGGCGACGACGCGGCCGACCTGCGGGCCACGCTCCGGTCCGAGCCCGGGTTCCGGCAGCGGCTGATCGCCGTGCTCGGTTCCAGCGTGGGGCTGGCCGACCACCTGTCCCGGCACCCGGGCGACGCCCTGCTGCTGCGCGGGGCCGACGGGGTGCGGCGGCCGACCACGGACGAGCTGCGGGCCTCGCTGGTGTGTGCCGTGGAAGGCGACCCGCTGGACGAGTACCCGGTCTCCGACCTGGCCTCGCTGAACGGCACCGACCCGTCCGCCGCGCTGACCGCCGCCTACAAACGGCACATCCTGCACCTGGCCGCCCGCGACCTGACCGGCGTGGTCACGGTGGATCAGGTCGCGGCCGAGCTGGCCGACATCGCGGCCGCCGCGCTGTGCGCCGCCCTGTCGGTGGCCCGGGCCCAGCTGCCCGCGGGTTCCCCGCCGGCCCGGCTGGCCGTGATCGCCATGGGCAAGTGCGGCGGCGGCGAGCTCAACTACGCCAGCGACGTCGACGTGATCTTCGTGGCCGGCCCACCCGCCACCGATGACGGCGAGAGCACCCCGGAGGCCATCGACGCCGCGCTGCGCACCGCCACCCGGCTGGCCACCAGCATGATCAAGGTCTGCTCCCGGGTGACCGCCGAGGGCATGGTCTTCCCGGTCGACCCGAACCTGCGGCCCGAGGGCCGCAACGGCCCGCTGGTCCGGACCCTGGCCAGCCACCTGGCCTACTACGACCGGTGGGCCAAGACCTGGGAGTTCCAGGCGCTGCTCAAGGCCCGGCCCGCGGCTGGCGACATGCCGCTGGGCCAGGAGTACGCGGACGCGGTGACGCCGCTGATCTGGCAGGCTGCGCAGCGGGAGAACTTCGTCGAAGACGTCCAGGCCATGCGCCGCCGGGTGGAGAGGACGCTGCCACCGGACCAGGCGCTGCGGGAGATCAAGCTCGGTCCCGGTGGCCTGCGCGACATCGAGTTCGCGGTCCAGCTGCTGCAGCTGGTACACGGCCGCACCGACGAGACGCTACGCAGCCCGTCCACCCTGCCTGCTCTGGCCGCGCTGGCCCAAGGCGGCTACGTTGCGCGGGAAGATGCACACGACCTGGCTGAGGCCTACCGGTTCCTGCGCCAGGTCGAGCACCTGCTGCAGCTCTACCGGCTGAGCCGGACCCACACCCTGCCCGAAGACCAGACCGTGCTGCGGCGCCTGGGCCGGGCCCTGCGCACCGCCGCGGCCGGCAGCGGCCAGCCGCGGGAGCCCGTACCGGCGGGCACCGACCCGGCCACCGAGTTCACCGAGCTCTGGCGCCAGCACGCCCGCCAGGTCCGGCGGCTGCACGAGAAGCTGTTTTACCGGCCGCTGCTGAGCGCGGTCGCGCGGCTGCCCGGCGAGGCGGCCCGGCTGACCCCGGCCGCGGCCCAGGCCCGGCTGGAGGCACTCGGTTACATCGACCCGGCCGGGGCGCTGCGGCACATCGACGCGCTGACCGCGGGTGTGTCCCGGCGCGCGGCCATCCAGCGCACGCTGCTGCCGGTGCTGCTGAGCTGGTTCGCCGACGCCGCCGAGCCGGACGCCGGGCTGCTGGCGTTTCGGCAGGTCAGCGACGCGCTGGGGGACTCGCCCTGGTATCTGCGGCTGCTGCGGGACGAGACCAAGGCCGCCGAGCGGATGGCCCGGGTGCTGGCCTCCAGCCGGTACGCGGCGGGCCTGCTGCTGCGGGCGCCGGAAGCGGTCGCGATCCTGGCCGACGACACCGAGCTGGTCCCGCGGTCGCTGGAGGCGCTGCGGGCCGAGGCCGAGGCGGCCGTGCGCCGCCACGGCGACGCCGAAGGCGCGGTGGGCGCGGTCCGCTCGCTGCTGCGCCGGGAACTGCTCCGGATCGCCGTGGCCGACCTGCTCGGCATGATCCGGTCGGCCGAGACCGCGGACGCGCTGAGCGCGGTCGCCGCGGCCAGCATCGGCGCGGCGCTGGCCGCGGCGATCAGGAAGTTCGAAGCGGACCGCGGTCACCCGCTGCCGACCCGGATCGCGGTGATCGGCATGGGCCGGTTCGGCGGCCACGAGATGAGCTACGGCAGCGACGCCGACGTGATGTTCGTGCACGACCCGCTGCCCGGGGCGGAGGAGGGCGCGGCCGGGAAGGCCGCGCTCACCGTGGTGCAGGAGATGCGCCGGCTGCTGACGCTGCCCGGTCCCGACCCGGCGCTGGTCGTCGACGCGAACCTGCGGCCGGAAGGACGCCAGGGGCCGCTGGTGCGCACGCTCGCCTCCTACCTGGCCTACTACCGGCGCTGGTCGCTGCCGTGGGAGGCCCAGGCGCTACTGCGGGCCGAGCCCGTCGCCGGGGACGGCGACCTGGGCGCCGAGTTCACCGCCGTGATCGCCGAGTTCCGGTACCCCGACGGCGGCATCGCCGAGAACGGTGTCCGCGAGGTACGGCGGCTCAAGGCCCGGATGGAAGGCGAGCGCATGCCGCGCGGGGTCGACCCGGCGCTGCACGTCAAGCTGGGCCCCGGCGGCCTGTCCGACGTCGAGTGGACCGTCCAGCTGCTTCAGCTCCGGCACGGCTTCGCCGTGGGCGGCCTGCGGACGACCCGGACACTGCCCGCCCTGGCCGCTGCCCGCGAGGCCGGCCTGATCAACGCGCCCGACGCCGCCGTCCTGGCCGAGGCCTGGCAGCTCGCGGCCCGTATCCGGGACGCGGTGATGCTGGTCCGCGGCACCGCCGGCGACACCCTGCCCACCGCCTACCACGAGCTCGGCGCCGTCGCCCGCATCCTCGGCTACGGCCCCGGCGAGGGCCAGGCCCTGGTCCAGGACTACCGTCGCGCCGCCCGCCGCGCCCGCACCGTCATGGACCGCCTCTTCTACGGCTAACGTCAGGCGCCCGGCCCTCACTGGAGCAGTTGCAGTGATAATCCCTGCAGCTGCTCCAGTGAACGGGGTTTCCACCTCCTGGCAGAGCGGCCGGTGCGCGTCACAGGTGCCCGTTGGCTCGCAGCAGCCGCAGGGCGTCGACGGTCAGGGAGCCGCGCCATTCGAGTTCGGCCGCGGGGGACCAGGCCAGCCAGTTGAACGTCCAGCCGCCGTCCTCGAGCTGACCGCCGGCCAGGTGGTCCAGGTGGGCCTTGATCGTGGCCTCGTCGAACAACGGCCGGGCGATGGAGTCCGGCAGCGGCGCGTAGTTCAGCGGGGAGTGGACCTCGCCGGGCGAATCCGGGTCCAGGGTCACGATGCCGCTGTCCAGGATCAGCGGCCGGAACCGGGCCATGGTCTGCTCGACCCGGTCCCGGTCCGGTACGTACTGCAGGAAGTGCAGCATCCCGGCCATGCCGTACGGGGTCGGCTCGGTCAGCCCGTCGATCCGGGACCACATGACCTCGGTGGCGCCGTCCAGCCACGGGTGCTGGACCCCGCGCTTGTGCAGGGTGCCCGCCATCAGGCCGGTCTGGATGTCCGAGGCCGGCGGGGCCCCGTCCACCCCCCGGGGCCCCTGGTCGGGTACGAGCCACGGCGCGTGCGGCCACTGGGCCATGCCGTCGTGCACGAACAGGACGCCACCTTCGGCTGGGGCGGTCGCGGCCAGCCAGCCGAGCACCCCGGCCACGATGTCGGCGTCCCAGACGTCGGTCTCGTCCATGAGGTGCAGGGCCACTTCAGCCGCGATCGGCTCGCTGGTCGGGGCGCGGCCGTCCGGTTCCAGGGCGTACCCGAACCCGCCGTCGCCATTGCGGTAGGCGGCCAGCGCGTCCCGCACCGGCTGTGCGGCGCCGCCTTCGAACAGCCGCTCATACCGGCGCTGGTCAATGACCCGCGCGTTCGCGGCCAGGAACTGGATTGCCTTTTCCACGTCTGGAGTCGCCATGGCCACCATCTCACCGCACCGGGCAGTCCGCTGTCTTGAAGGAAACGGCCATCGCCCGTTCGGGCATCGCCAGGCAGCGTGCCCGACGTGGCATCCTGGGAGACGTGGGTATCGCGGCCGGATACCGGGAGTGGGCGGCACCGCCCGCCCTCCGCTCCGCCCTGGCCTGCCTGTGGTCCAGCCGCATCCCGGCCGAGCTCAGCCCGCCGGTCCAGCCGGACACGCTGGTGCTGCCGGACGGCTGCGCCGACATCATCTGGCAGCACGGGCGCGGCGCGTTCGTGGCCGGCCCGGACACCGGCCCAGTGCCGGTCCCGACGGAGCCGGGCCTGGTCCTGGTGGGTGTGCGGTTCCGGCCCGGCGTGGGCGGCGGCCTGCTCGGTGTCCCGCTCAGCGAACTACGGGACCAGCGCGTCGACTTGGCCGACCTGCGGCCCGAACTGGACCGGGCCCTGCCCGCCGACCTCGACCCGCACCAGGCGGTGGGCCGCCTCACCCACTTGGCCGGCCAGCTGGCCGAAGCCACCTCCGCCGACCGGGCCGTGCGGCGCGCGTGCCACCTGCTGGCCAGCCCGGCGGCGCGCACCGAGTACGTATCGGATGAGGTCGGGTTGAGTCCCCGCCAGCTCCGCCGCCGTTGCGAGGCCGCGGTCGGCTACGGCCCCAAGATGCTGCAGCGCGTGCTGCGCTTCCGCCGCTTCGTCTCGCTCGTCGACGCCACGGGCGGCGCCACCGACCTGGCCGAGGCCGCCGTCAGCAGCGGTTACGCCGACCAGCCGCACCTGACCCGGGAAACCGTCCAGCTGGCCGGCCTGACCCCAGCCGCGCTGATCCGCACCCGCCACCCTCAGATCGCGTCGGGCTCGGCGATCATCGCGGTCCCGACCCGCCGGAAACCGATCCGGGCGTAGATCCGGGCCACGTCGTCGTCCGAGGCGGCCAGGAACACCGTCTGCACGCCACGACGCTGGGCGTCGCTGGCCAGGGCCGCGGTCACCGCGCTGCCCAGGCCCATCCGCCGGGCGCTCGGCAGCACCCCGACCCCGGTGATCTCGGCCACGCTGGCCAGGGCCTGGCAGCTGCCCGCGCCCAGCGGCCCGTCGCGGTCGAACGCCGCGGCCAGCACCGACTGACCCGAGTCCAGCCGCTCGCGCAGCATGGCCGTGGTGCTCTCATCCTGCTGGGCGGCGAGCTTGTCCCGCTCGATCGCGCCCGCCAGCCCGACGGCCGTCCCCGGGTGCTCGAACGCCACCGCGGGCACCGTCCAGACCCGGTGCAGGTCGGGTTCATCGGGCGAGACGATCCGCACGCAGATGCCGGGATCGGTCACGGCCGGCGGGGTCAGCGTGCCCAGCACCATCAGCGGGTGCGCCCGGACCGCCAGCCCGGCGTCCGGCGCGGCCGCGGTCATCTCCGGCGCCGCCTCGTCGATCCACTCGAACGACTCCGGGATCAATAGCTCGCGCTGGCGGGCCCGCACGGCCCGGATGTCCGCCGGGGTGATGCCCGGACGCGCTCCGCCCCCGCCCCCGCCGCCCCCGCGCCGGGCCGGGCGCGCGTAGTACGGCCAGCTGGGGCCGGTGGGGACGAACAGGACCAGTGGGCCGATCGTTTCGGCCCGCGCGCGGCGCTGCGGCACCGCGTCACAAAACGCATCGATCCGCTCGATGGTGTCGTACTCGTCCACACCCCTACTCAACCCCATGAATGGAGCCTACGCACGCGGTGCCCGGGCGTCGTCCCGTCCTGACACACGCCTGGGGCCCGAGGGGTCGGCCGGGCCGGGCTATCTGCGGCCCTTGCGCTCCCGCACCTGGGCCGCCACCTGGTCGGCGTACCCGGGGGCCCAGGTCTTGTCGAGCTCGGCCAGCACGCGCTCCTCCTGCTCGCGGTTGCGCCCGCGCGAGCCGGCGCCTGCGTCGGCCGGGCCGATCCGTTCGGCCGCGGGCACCGGGCGGGGCCTGATCGGCCCGGGCTGGGTCTCGGTCACCGCCGTCGGGTCGGCCAGCACGGCGCGCCCCGGTGCGCGACGGCCCGGCGCCCGGTGCGCCGGCGTCCGGTGCGCCGGAATCCGCCCGCGCCCGCCGAGACCGGGGATGCCGTTCTGGCGCGCGGGCACGAGCCAAGCGAACAAGACGATCACCGCCACCACGGCCACGTCTTCAATGATCATGGGCGCCAAAGTTCATCCCCCGTACTCAGATGATTACCCTAAGTATCACGTCATAGTGCCATCTCGAACACTGAAAGTAAAACTCTGCTGACGCAGAGTTCCGGTCCCCCGGGCGCCTGGCCGCCCTCCCCGCGCGGAATAGACCGGGGAGCACCCTGGTTGGAGATAGATGCAAACGCATATACCTTCCCTGGACCTGCGAGGCGGGAAGCTAAGGAGATAGCTATGCAGTTCGGGATCTTCTCGGTCAGCGACATCACCCGGGACCCGGTGTCCGGTCAGACCCCCAGCGAGGCGGAGCGGATCGACGGGATCGTCCAGATCGCCCAGAAGGCGGACGAGGTCGGGCTGGACGTGTTCGCGATCGGCGAGCACCACAACCCGCCGTTCTTCTCCTCGGCGCCGACGACGCTGCTGGCGACCATCGCGGCCACCACCAAGCGGCTGATCATGTCCACCGCCACCACGCTGATCACGACCAACGACCCGGTCCGCATCGCCGAGGAGTACGCGATGCTGCAGCACCTGGCCAAGGGCCGGGTCGACCTGATGCTCGGCCGCGGCAACACCGCCCCGGTCTATCCGTGGTTCGGCCAGGACATCCGGCAGAGCCTGCCGCTGGCGCTGGAGAACTACAACCTGCTGCACCAGCTGTGGCGCGAGGACGTGGTCGATTGGGAGGGTTCGTTCCGCACCCCGCTGCAGGGCTTCACCTCGGTGCCGCGCCCGCTGGACGACGTGCCCCCGTTCGTCTGGCACGGCTCGATCCGCACGCCCGAGATCGCCGAGCAGGCCGCGTACTACGGCGACGGCTTCTTCGCCAACAACATCTTCTGGCCCAAGGAGCACTACATCCAGCTGATCCGGTTCTACCGGCAGCGCTTCGAGCACTACGGCCACGGCACCAAGAAGCAGGCCATCGTCGGCCTGGGCGGCCAGGCCTACATCGCCCGCCGCTCGCAGGACGCCAAGAACGAGTTCCGGCCGTACTTCAACGAGGCCCCGGTCTACGGGCACGGCCCGACCATGGAGGACTTCATGGCCGGCACCCCGCTCTCGGTCGGCAGCCCGCAGGAGGTCATCGACAAGACGCTGACCTTCCGCGAGCACTTCGGTGACTACCAGCGCCAGCTGTTCCTGGTCGACCACGCCGGCCTGCCGCTGAAGACCGTGCTGAACCAGCTCGACCTGCTGGGGGAGGAGGTCGTCCCGGTGCTGCGCAAGGAGATCGCCGCCCGGCAGGACCCCGAGACCCCCGAGGCGCCCACCCACGCCAGCCTGGTCCGGGCCAAGTACGGCGACGAGGCGCCGCGCCAGCCGCGCCCGAACGCCAACCGGGGCGATAACGTCACCGGCGGCTCGCCCTACCAGGACACCCAGGAAACGGCTGCGTGATGACTCAGCTCGCCAACGACGCCTGGGAGCAGCTGCTCGCGGCGTACGGCACGCTGATGCGCGAATACGCCGCCGAGGACAGCTGGTCCGAGGTGTCCATGCGCGAGTACGACGTGCTCTACACCCTGTCCAAGTGCCCCGAGCCGGTGCGGTTGTCCGAGCTGAACCGGCACGTCCTGCTCAGCCAGCCCGCCCTGTCCCGGCTGGTGGACCGGCTGGCGGAGCGGGGCCTGGTCGATCGCTGCACCGACCCGGCCGACGGCCGCGGCGTCCGGCTCTCGCTCACCGCGGCGGGCCGGACGGTCCAGCGGCAGGCGGGGGCCAGCCACGCCCGCACCGTGGCCCGGGCCATGACCGCGGGCCTCACCCACGACGAACTCGGCCAGCTCGAAGCCCTGTGCCGCAAGCTGGCCCTAGCCCACGACAAGGATCTGAAGTGACCGATACCCTCCGGCTCGCGGTGGTCAGCGCGGGGACCAGCGACCCGTCCTCGACCCGGCTGCTGGCCGACCGCATCGCCGACCGCACCGTGGCCCTGGCCGCCCGCCACGGCCACGATGTGACCGTGACCGTCATCGAACTGCGCGAGCTGGCCGCCGACATCACCAGCGCGGTGGTGTCCCAGCTGATCTCGCCCCGGCTGCGCCAGGCCATCGACGCGCTGGGCGCGGCCGACGGCCTGGTGGTCACCACCCCCGTGTACAAGGCCGGGGCCAGCGGCCTGTTCAAGTCGTTCTTCGACGTGCTGGACAACGACCTGCTGATCGCCAAGCCGGTCGTGCTGGCCGCGACGGCCGGTACCGCCCGGCACGCGCTGGTGGCCGATGACCAGCTGCGCCCCCTGTTTGCCTACCTGCGCGCCCTGGCCGTGCCCACGTCGCTGTTCGCGGCGCCCGAGGACTGGGCCGACCCCGCCCTCAACCAGCGCGTCGACCGGGCCGTCCGCGAGCTGATCCTGCTGATGGAGAGCGGCTTCGCCCGCGCCGTCCGGGACGAGTCCTGGTCCAGCTACCAGCACGAGTTCGGCACCACCGGCACCGCCGACGAGCCCGCCATCGAACTGGACACCGACCTGATGCGCCTGGCCACCGGCGGCTCAGCCCGCCGCAACGGCGCCCGCTAAGGTTCGCCATTGTGGCTTACCAGCCGGACCGCACCCAGCCGGTCCGCACCCAGGCGGACCGCACCCGCCGGGCGGCCCGCCTGGCCGTGATCGGGGGCTTGTCGTCGTTCGGCCCGCTCTCGCTCGACCTGTACCTGCCCGCCCTCCCGCAGGTGGCCACCACCCTGCACACCAGCGACGGCGCCGCCCAGCTGAGCGTCTCGTGCTGCCTGGCCGGCCTGGCCATCGGGCAGTTCGTGTTCGGCCCGCTCGGCGACCGGTTCGGGCGGCGGCGCCCGTTGCTGGCCGGTGTCGGCCTGTGGACGGTGGCCGCGCTGCTGTGCGCGGTGGCGCCCAGCATCACCGCTCTGGTCATCTTGCGGCTGATCCAGGGGTTCGGCGGTGCCGCGGGCCTGGTGCTGGCCCGGGCCGTCGTCCGCGATCTCTACGACAACCAAGCCCTGGCCCGCGCGTTCGCCGTGGTCGCCCTGATCGCCAACGTCACCCCCGCGGTGGCCCCGGTGGCCGGCGGCATCCTGCTGCACGTGATGTCGTGGCGCGGCCTGTTTCTCGTCCTGACCGGCGCCGGCCTGCTGCTGCTGGCCGGTACCGCGCTGTTCCTGCCGGAGTCGCTTCCCGCTGACCGCCGCCAAGCGGCGGGCCTGCGCGGCACCGTCGGCCTGGTCCGCGCCCTCGTCGCCGATCGGCTGTTTGTCCGGGCCGTCAGCGCGCTCGTGCTGGCCAGCGCGATGCTCTTCATCTACCTCTCGCTGAGCTCGGTCATCCTGCAGCGCGACTACGGCCTGAGCACCAGCGCCTTCTCCGCGATGTTCGCGGTCAACTCGGTCGGCATCATCATCGCCGGGACATCAACCTTCCGCCTGCTGCGCCGGTTCCCGCCGTCGCGGCTGCTGGGGGCGGGCCTGGCGATCGCCTTGGCCGGAGCGGCCGGGCTGTGCGCGGTGGTGGCGGCCGGCGCGCCGACCTGGGCCGTGCTGCCCTTCCTGTTCGTCTGCGTCGCCAGCATGGGAATCATCATCCCCACCGCCACCAACCTGGCCATGCTCAACCATCCCGAGGCGGCCGGAGCCGGCTCGGCCCTGCTCGGCGGTGCCCAGTACGCCGTCGGTGGCCTGGCTGGCCCCCTGGTCACCCTGGCGGGCGACTCCGCCACCGCCATGTCGATCGGCATGGCCATCGCCGCGGCCGGCGCCTTCACCGTCTGGCACGCTCTCCGCTCGGGGCCACGAAACAGGGGCGGAGCCCCCGGGCTGATGCCCGATGATTCCGCCCCTGCCGACGTCGGTTAAGACCTCAAGCCAGGCCTCACACGTCGTAGTAGAGCTCGAACTCGTGCGGGTGCGGGCGCAGCCGCATCGGGTTGATCTCGTTGGTGCGCTTGTAGTCGATCCAGGTCTCGATCAGGTCCTCGGTGAACACGCCGCCCTCGGTCAGGTAGCCGTGGTCCGCCTCGAGCGCGTCGAGCACCGAATCCAGCGAACCCGGCACCTGCGCGATGGCCAGCGCCTCGTCCGGCGGCAGCTCGTACAGGTCCTTGTCCACCGGCTCCGGCGGCTCGACCTTGTTCTTGATGCCGTCCAGGCCCGCCATCAGCATGGCCGGGAAGGCCAGGTACGGGTTGGCCGACGGGTCCGGCACGCGGAACTCGATCCGCTTGGCCTTGGGATTGGTCCCGGTGATCGGGATCCGCACGCAGGCCGAACGGTTCCGCTGCGAGTACACCAGGTTGACCGGGGCCTCGAAACCGGGCACCAGCCGGTGGTAGGAGTTCACCGTCGGGTTGGTGAACGCCAGCAGCGACGGCGCGTGCTTGAGCAGGCCGCCGATGTAGTAGCGGCCCAGGTCGGACAGGCCGGCGTAGCCGACCTCGTCGTAGAAGAGCGGCGAGCCGTCCTTCCAGATGCTCTGGTGGCAGTGCATGCCCGAGCCGTTGTCGCCCATGACCGGCTTGGGCATGAACGTCACGGTCTTGCCGTTCTTGTCGGCGACGTTCTTGATGATGTACTTGAACAGCATCAGCCGGTCGGCCGTCTCCAGCAGCGAGCCGAACCGCATGTTGATCTCGGACTGCCCGGGGCTGCCCACCTCGTGGTGCTGCATCTCGACCTGGATGCCCGAATCGATCAGCATCCGCGTCATTTCCGAGCGCAGGTCGGTGTAGTGGTCGATCGGCGGGACCGGGAAGTAGCCGCCCTTGTACGGGGGCCGGTGCGCGAGGTTGTTGCCGCCGTCCTCGCTGCCCGTGTTCCAGGCGCCTTCGATCGAGTCGATGTAGTAGTACCCGGCGTTCGGTGCCGTCTCGAACCGGGCCGAGTCGAAGATGTAGAACTCCGCCTCGGGGCCGAAGAACGCGGTGTCACCGATTCCGGTGCTCTTCAGGTACTCCTCGGCCTTGCGCGAGATCTGGCGCGGGTCCCGGGAGTACGGCTCCTGGGTCAGCGGGTCGTGCACGAAGAACGTCAGGTTCAGGGTCTTGTAGGTCCGGAACGGGTCGAGCTGGGCGCTGGAGGGGTCCGGGAGGAGGAGCATGTCCGACTCGTGGATCTCCTGGAAGCCACGGATCGAGGAGCCGTCGAACATCAGGCCGTTGGTGAACACGTCCTCGTCGAAGACCTCGACCGGCACCGTGAAGTGCTGCATGGTTCCTGGCAGGTCGCAGAACCTGACGTCAATAAACTGCACATTCTCATCCGCGACGAATCTCAGCACCTCGTCGGCGTTTTGGAACATTAACCCTCCCTGGCCGGGCATATTCGTATTCATCGGCACTCGTTAGTCGACGCGACTTGGACGCTAGACGCCGGCAATTTCCACGCCGTGTCTCTTATGTTTCGCACATGTTACGCATGGCCGGCCGCGGTGCCCAGCCGGTGCCCGGCAGGCCATGGCCAACCGGGTGGTGGCGAGCGATACCGTGGTGACGTGGCCGAAGAACAGCTGGCCGGTTCGCGCCAGGCCGCCCCGGCGTCCCCCGCAGGCACCCGTCAGATCTCCGCGTACCCCGGCGAGCGGTTCGGACTGCCTGAAGAAGGCCCGACCTCGGTCCCCGGTATGGGCCGCCGGCTGGTCGCCCTGTTCATCGACTGGATCGTGTGCGCGATCATCGCCACCGGCCTGCTGCACTCGCAGTACTGGACGCTGGCCTTCTTCGCGGGCGAGACCTGGATCCTGACCGCGCTGACCGGGACGACGCTGGGCAAGCGCCTGCTCGGCATGCGGGTGGCCCGGCTGGACGGCAAGCCGGTTGGCCTCGGCTGGGGCCTGGTCCGGACGATCCTGCTGCTGGCCGTGGTGCCGCCGCTGGTCATCGACAGCGACCGGCGCGGCCTGCACGACAAGGCGGCCAACACGATCGTCGTCCGGATCTAGGCCTGCCCTCAGCGCGCCCGCGGCCTCGGCATCTTGGGCTGGCGGCCGCCGCGCGGCACCGGGCCCTTGGGCGCCTGCAGCGACTGCGGCAGCGCCTTGAGCCGGAAGTTCAGGTCGGCGACCTGGGGACCCTTGAGGTCGCGCGGCAGCTTCATAATCTTCTTCTGCAGCTGCCGCAGCGGCACCTGGCCCTTGCCGTCGCCGACCTGGAAGTCGAACACCGGGACATCGAACGCGACCCGCCCCACGCGCTTCTTCTCCGCGGCCAGCAGGCTGGGCAGCCGGTTCGGTGAGCCTTCGCCGACCAGCACGACGCCCGGCCGCCCGACCGCGCGGTGCACCACGTCCATGTTCCGGTTGGCGGCGATGGCCGGCGTGACCGTCCAGTTCCCGCGCATGCTCTGCAGCACCGCCGCGGCCGCGCCGGGCTGCCCCTCGATCGTCGAGTACTGCGCGGTCTGGGCGAACCGGCCGAACAGGAACAACGACACCAGGATGCCGCCCAGGACCCCCAGCGGGATCAGGAAACCGGCCTGCCCGATCAGCAGGCCCACGACGACCAGCACGACCAGTACTCCCAGGCCGCTGCCGATCACGATCGGGAGCGCTCGCGGGTTGGCCTTGTGCACCAGGCCCGCCACCATGCGCATCTGCTTGATGCGCCCGGGGGTGGCCTCGTCGTCGGTGTTCTGCTGCTTCGCCATGGACGGCAGGATAAGGGTTTCTGACCCGCGGAGCGAAACCGCCTCCCGCTGATCAGCTCGTAGCGGACGCGCGCTGCTCCACAGCCTGCCGGTAGAGCCGCCCGGCCCGGTACGAGGAACGCACCAGCGGCCCGGACATGACCCCGGCGAACCCGGCCGCCAGCGCCTCTTCGCGCAGCTCGACGAACTCCTCCGGCTTGACCCAGCGCTCCACCGGATGGTGCTTCGGCGAAGGCCGCAGGTACTGCGTGATCGTCAGCAGGTCGCAGCCGGCCGCGTGCAGGTCGGTGATGGCCTCGCTGACCTCATGGCGCTCCTCGCCCATGCCCAGGATCAGGTTCGACTTGGTCACCAGCCCCGCCGCGCGGGCCTGCGTGATCACGTCCAGGGACCGCTCGTAGCGGAACCCGGGCCGGATGCGGCGGAAGATCCGCGGCACGGTCTCGATGTTGTGCGCCAGCACCTCGGGCCGTGCGCTGAACACCTCGGCCAGATGTTCCGGCACCGCGTTGAAGTCCGGGATCAGCAGCTCGACCCCGCAGCCGGGCACGGCCGCGTGGATGTCCCGCGCGGTCTGCGCGTACAGCCACGCCCCGCCGTCGGGCTGGTCGTCCCGGGCCACGCCGGTGACGGTGGCGTAGGCCAGCCCCATGGTGGCCACCGATTCGGCCACCCGGCGCGGCTCATCCCGGTCCAGCGGCTGCGGCTTGCCCGTGTCGATCTGGCAGAAGTCACAGCGCCGGGTGCACTGGTCGCCGCCGATGAGGAACGTCGCCTCGCGGTCTTCCCAGCACTCGAAGATGTTCGGGCAGCCGGCTTCCTCGCACACCGTGTGCAGCCCTTCCCGGCGCACCAGGTTCTTCAGCTCGGTGTACTCGGGCCCCGTCCGGAGCTTGGTCTTGATCCACGGAGGCTTCTTCTCGATCGGGACCTGGCTGTTGCGGGCCTCGAGCCGCAGCATCCGCCGCCCCTCAGGTGCGACTACCACCCGTTCAGCTTACGTTCCGCCCGTCCCTCCCCGGCCAGGGCCCTTCCGCCGGCTGCGATCATGAACGCCATGGCAGCAGGCTGGCCCGGCCCGGGCACCACGATCTGCGTGCTGGGCGACGCGCACCTGGACGTGGTGGTGCAGCTGTCCGGGCCGGTGGCGCAGGAGACCGACACCCCGGCCCGCACCGACGTGGGCGTGGGCGGGCAGGCGGCCAACGTGGCGGCCTGGATCGCCGGGCTCGGCGGCCGGGCCCGGCTGATCGCGGCCTGGGGCAGTGACCCGGCGGCCCGGCTGGTGGCCGACGAGCTGACCGGCCGCGGGGTCGACCTCGCCGGGCCCGCCCTGGACGGCCGGACGGGGGTCGTCGTCTCGCTGTCCGACCGCGGCCGGTCCCGCTCCATGCTCACCGACCGCGGCGTCGGGCCGCAGCTCGCGGCGCTGGAAGAGGGCTGGCTGGCGGACTGCGGCTGGCTGCACCTCCCCGCCTACAGCCTGGTGTCCTGGCCGGTGCGAGGGGTGGCCCTGGCCGCGGCCGAGCGGGTGCCGCACCGTAGCCTCGACCTGTCATCCACCGCCGCCATCGAGGCCTTCGGGGTGCAGGAGTTTCGCGAGCTGGCCACCGCGCTGCGGCCGGACGTGATCTTCGGCACCGAGGCCGAGACCGAGCTGGTCGGGCCGATTGCGGGAGCCGAGACCGTGGTCAAGCTGGGCCCGCGCGGGGTCCGCACCGCGGCTGGCGCCTACCCGGCGGCGCCGGCCGAACCGGTCGATTCCACCGGCGCGGGTGACGCCTTCGCCGCCGGCTACCTGGTCGGCGGGATTGAGCTGGGGCTGCAGGCGGCCGCGCGGGCCGTGTCGAAGATGGGAGCGATGCCGTGACCGTGTACACCCGAGTGTCGGAGGAGGTCGCCGTCGCGCTCCGCGAGCACCGGCCGGTGGTGGCGCTGGAGACCACGCTGGTCTCGCACGGCTTCTCCGGTGGCCGGGGCCTGACCGTGGCGATCGAGTCAGAGCGCCGGGTCCGGGCGGCCGGCGCCGTCCCGGCCACGGCCGGGATACTGGACGGTGCCATTCACATCGGCCTGTCCCCGGCCGAACTGGAGCGTTTCTCGGCTGCCGGTCTGTCGGCCCGCAAGGTCGGGGCTCGCGACCTGGCCGCCTGCCTGGCCCAGGGGGCGATCGGCTCGCTCACCGTGGGCGGCACGATGGCCGTGTGCCGCCAGGTGGGCATCCGGTTCATGGGCACCGGCGGCATCGGCGGGGTGCACCGCGGCTTCGCCGAGACCCTCGACATCTCCAGTGATCTGCTGCAGCTGGCCCGGACCGAGGCCATGGTGGTGTCGTCGGGGCCGAAGTCGCTCCTGGACGTGGGCGCGACCGCCGAACTGCTGGAGACGCTGGGGATCCCGGTCCTGGGCTGGCAGACCGAGACCCTGCCCCGCTTCTACACCGCCGAGGGCGGGCCGCCGGTGTCGGCCACGGTCAGCGACTCGTCCGAGCTGGCCCGGATCTGCGCCGCGCACTGGCAGCTCAACCCGGGCGGCGGGATGCTGCTGGCCCGCCCCCCGGTCGGCGGGATCGACATCGACCCGCTGATCGACGAGGCCGTCGCGCAGGTCAGCCGCGAGCACCGGTCCGGCCAGGCCGTCACCCCGGCCGTGCTGGCTTTGCTGGATGAGCTGAGCGAAGGCCGCAGCGTCGAGGTCAACCGGCGCCTGATCGAAGACAACGCCGGCGCTGGCCGGCGAGGCCGCCGTCGCCTACGGCCAGCTCGAAAGTGCCTAGGACCCCGAGCGCCAGCTACCTTTTAAATATTATTAATAAGCTCACTGCGCCCGGGAGCACGCTCGCGAGCAGGGCGCCCATGCGGCTGGCGCTGGCCCGCCCGGCCTCGATGACTTCCGCGTGGCTGAGCGGTTCTCCGGTCAGGCCGGCCGCCAGGTTCGTGACCAGGGAGATGCCCAGCACCTCGGCGCCCAGGTGGCGGGCCGCGATGGTCTCCATCACCGTGGACATCCCGACCAGGTCCGCGCCCATGGTCCGCAGCATGGCGATCTCGGCCGGCGTCTCGTAGTGCGGGCCGGGCAGCGCGGCGTAGACGCCCTCGCCCAGCGCCGGGTCGGCCTCGCGGGCCAGCCGCCGCAGCCGGGGTGAGTACGCCTCGGTCAGGTCCACGAACCGGGCCGGGTACCCCGGCGGCGGTTCCGGCCCGGACAGGGGCGAGCGCCCGGTCAGGTTCAGGTGGTCGCGGACGATCACCGGCTGGCCGACGTAGTAGCCGCCGCGGATGCCGCCCGCGGCGTTGGTCAGCACCACCACCCGGCAGCCGGCCGCGATCGCGGTGCGGACGCCGTGCACGGTCGCGCTGACCGGCAGCCCCTCGTACAGGTGGGTCCGGCCCAGGAACATCAGGACCCGCAGGTCCGCCGTGATCAGCGACTGCACCGTGCCCGCGTGCCCGGCCACGGTGGGCTGGGCGAAACCGCCTAGCTCGGCCACGGGAATTTCGGTCATGATGGCGTCCAGGGCACTGGTGCAGGCCGCGGCGGCCGGCGCCCACCCTGATCCCAGCACCACGGCCACGTCGTAGCGGTCGACCCCGGTCAGCGCGGCCAGCCGCTCCGCGCTCTTGGCCGCGGCCGCGTACGGATCCCGCCCGTCATCCCCCTGGTCCACGCCGCCAGTCCTATCAGACACTCAGGCCTTCACATAGGGCTGACCGTCGGCGGCCGGAGCGCGGACCTGCCCGACCAGGCCCGCCACCGCGATGATGGTGGCTACGTAGGGCACCATGAGCAGGAAGTACGAGCCGATCGGCACGTTGATCGTGGACAGGATCGACTGCAGCTCGAAGGTGAAGCCGAACAGCAGGGCCGCGCCGACCGCGCCCAGCGGAGTCCACCGCCCGAAGATCACTGCGGCCAACGCGATGTAGCCCCGGCCGGACGACATGTCCTTGCCGAACGACCCGACCGACCCGATGGTCAGGAACGCCCCGCCGATGCCGGCGATCAGCCCGGCCAGGACCACGTTGCGGTACCGGGTGAGCCTGACGCTGATGCCGACCGTGTCGGCGGCGGTGGGGTGCTCGCCGACCGCCCGCACCCGCAGCCCCCAGGCCGTCTGGAACAGCCCGACCTGGACCGCCGCCACCAGGATGTAGGTGATGTACAGGAACAGGGTCGAGTCGAAGAACACCGGCCCGATGATCGGGATGTCGCCCAGCAGCGGGATCTTGATCGGCAGGTAGGTGCCCGGCGAGTTCAGCGTGTTGGCGTAGGGCACCAGCAGCTTGTCGTACAGGTAGCCGGTCAGCCCGGACACGAACACGTTCAGCACCACGCCCAGGATGACCTGGTCCACCAGGTAGGTGATGGCGAATACGCCCAGCAGCAAGCCGATCAGGCCACCCGCCACGGACCCGGCGATGATCCCGAGCCACAGCACCCCGAACGCGCTGGCGAAGACCGCCCCGGCGAACGCGCCCAGCAGCAGCTGGCCCTCGATCGCGATGTTGATCACGCCGGACCGTTCGCACAGGCAGCCGGCCAGGGCACCGAGGATGAGCGGGATCGAGTCAGCCAGCGTGCCCTGGAACAGGTTGATCACGTTGAACGTGTTGGTCGAGCCGGCGTAGGCCCAGCACAGCAGGGCGATCACGAAGAAGAACAGCACCAGCCCGATGGTGACCCGGCGCCACACCTTGCCGATGTCGAATACCCGGACCACGGCCAGCACGATCGACGCGGCGCCCATCGCGTAGGCGGTCTGCTTGCCCGGCAGCGACAGGTTGGGCACGGTCACCTTGGCGAACGGCTGGGAGAAGGCCAGCGTGGCGTCGCCCGGGTGAGCGTAGTGAGCGAAGTAGAAGATGTCGATCAGGGCCAGCAGCAGGAAGGTCGCGGGCGCGACCCAGCGGCGGCCGATGCTGAGCGAGCTCCGTCCGGCGACGGCGAGCGTGGTCATGAGTTCCATCCTTTGGACAGGACCTGGCCGGTACCGCGTGCCCGCGCGGCCCGGAGCCGGAAGATGGCTCGGACCAGCGGCGGCGCAGCCACGAACATGACGATCAGGGCCTGGATGACCTGGACGATGTCGACTGGGACCTGGGTCGAGGCCTGCATCAGCGGGGCCCCGGCGTGCAGCGCGCCGAGCAGCAGGGCGGCCCAGACCACGCCGCCCGGCCGGGACCGGCCCAGCAGCGCCACCGTGATCGCGTCGATCCCGTAGGTGCCGTAGCTCTGGAAGTTGAGGCTGAAGTCGGTGCCCTGGATGACGGTGGAGGCGGACAGGCCGGCCAGGCCGCCGGCGATCAGCATGACCAGGATCCAGGTCCGGGTCACGCTCATGCCGGAGCTGCGGGCCGCGTTCGGGTTGGCGCCGACGGTGCGGAACTCAAAGCCCAGCGTGCTCCGGCTCAGCAGCCACCACACGCCGGCCGCGCAGGCCAGCGCGAGCAGGAACCCGGCGTTGATCCGCAGGTGGGTGCCGAACAGCAGCGGCAGGTGCGCGTTGCTGTCGATGGTCGGGCTGATCAGCTGGCCGTTGGAGCCGGGCTTCCCCAGCAGCTTCGGCTTGCCCAGCAGGTAAGCCAGGAGATACGCCATGATGTAGTTGAGCATGATCGTGACGATGACCTCGTGCGCGCCGGTCCGGGCCTTGAGCAGCCCGACGACCCAGCCCAGCACGGCCCCGCCCACGAAGGCGCCGATCACGCAGACCACGACGTGGATGACGACCGGCAGGTTGACCCCGTAGCCGAGCCAGGTGGCCAGGATCGCGCCCCCGATGAACTGGCTCTGGGCGCCGATGTTGAACAGGCCGGCCCGGAACGCGACCGCCACCGACAGCCCGGCCAGGATCAGCGGGGTGGCCTGGACACAGGTTTCTGACAGCGGGTAGAACACCGCGCTGAGTGCGCCGTCGTGCAGAGCGGTCGCCATCGACGCCTGCTGGAACAGCGCACCGACCGTGTGCGGGTTGAAGATCGAGCCCTCGAAGATGGCCACGTAGGCCCCGGACGCGGCGTCCCAGGCCTGGGCGATCGCGTTGCCCGGGCTGGAAAAGAAGTCGCCCCAGGCGTGCAGCACGCTCTGCGTGGTGAACGCGATCAGCAGCCCGCCGAGCACGATCGCGGCGACGAAGGCCAAGATCGTGACCACAACCGAGTTGCCCTCGACGACCGCGTCCAGGATGGCCCGCCCAAACGAGGGCTTCTGCTCCGGCTGGCCCTCTGGGGTTGAATCCGGCGGTGCGGCCGGGGCGGGCGCTGACTCGCTCATTTCGCCTCCGCCTCAGGGCCCTCAGCGGCCCCAGGTTCCTCAGCTGCCCCAGGACCCTCAGCTGGCCCTCAGCTGCCCCAGGGCCCTCAGGTTCCTCAGCGGCCTCAACCGCCTCGGCCGACTCACGCATCCCAGCGGTCTCAGTGACCTCGGGCGTACCGGGGCCGTCGATGCCGGCCATCAGCAGGCCGAGCTCCTCCACCGGCACGTCCGGCGGCCGGAACCCGGTGAACCGGCCCTCGTACATGATCGCGATCCGGTCGGACAGCGCGTAGATCTCGTCCAGCTCGGACGAGACCAGCAGGACGGCCACGCCCTGGTCCCGTTCCTCGATGATCCGCTTGTGCACGAACTCGATCGAGCCGACGTCCAGGCCGCGGGTTGGCTGGCTGGCCATCAGCAGCGTGACCTTCCGCCCCACTTCGCGGGCCAGGATGACCTTCTGCTGGTTGCCGCCGGACAGCGTGCCCACCGGCGTGGTGATGGACTGGGTCCGGATGTCGTACTCCTTGACCCGCTGCTCGGCCGTCTCCCGGATCGCGGTCAGGTTGAGCGCCAGCCCGGACGCGTACGGTTTCCGGTCGTAGGTGTCCAGCACGATGTTCTCCGACACCGGGAACGAGCTGACCAGCCCGTCCTGCTGCCGGTCCTCGGGGATGTACCCGATGCCGCCGCGCAGCCGGGCCTGCGGGGTGATCCCGGTGATGTCGCGGTCGTTCAGGTGCACGGAGCCCGAGGTGGCCGGCAGCAGGCCCATCAGCGCCTCGCACAGTTCGGTCTGCCCGTTGCCCTGCACGCCGGCGATGCCGAGGATCTCCCCGGCCCGGACCCGGAACGTCAGCCCGTTGACCGCGGGCGCGTGCTCCTCGCCCGGCAGGTCCGCGTGACCCGCGGGCACCACCAGATCCTTGACGTCCAGCACGATCCGGCCCGGTTTGGCCGCCGTCTTGCTCACCCGGAGCTGGACGTTGCGGCCCACCATCAGCGCGGCCAGCTCGTCCTCGCTCGTGCTCGGTGGCCGCTGGCCGACCACCTGGCCGCGGCGCAGGATCGTCACCGTGTCCGCGATGGCCTGGACTTCCTTGAGTTTGTGCGAGATGAACACGATGGCCTTGCCGCTGGCCCGCAGCTCCCGCATGATCCGGAACAGGTCCTCGGTCTCACCCGGGGTGAGCACCGCGGTCGGCTCGTCCAGGATCAGCACCTGGGCGTCCCGGACCAGGGCCTTGAGGATCTCCACCCGCTGCTGCACGCCGACCGGCAGGTCCTCGGTCAGCGCGTCCGGCTCGACCCGCAGCCCGTACTGCTCTGACAGGTCGCGCACCTTGGTCCGCATCCGGCGGCGGTCCAGCCACCCGAGCGGCTTGGTCTGCTCGTTACCCAGGGCCACGTTCTCGGCCACGGTGAACACCGGCACCAGCATGAAGTGCTGGTGCACCATGCCGACGCCCTGCGCGAGCGCGTCCCGCGGCGAATGGATCGTGACCGGCTTGCCGTCGATCAGGATTTTCCCCTCATCGGGCTGGAGGAGCCCGTAGAGGATGTTCATCAGTGTGCTCTTGCCTGCCCCGTTCTCACCGAGCAGGGCATGGATGGTGCCCGGAGCAACGGAAAGGCCGATGTGGTCGTTGGCCACGAGGCTGCCGAAGCGCTTCGTGATGCCCTGCAGCTCAAGGTTCACCCGACTGCCTGCCTCATCTCTACGGTCCTGCTCTGACATGAGTACCCGGCCCGGGACGTGGGTCCCGGGCCGGGAAACTCTACGATCAGGCCTGACTTACGAAACGGGGGCCTTCGTCGGTGTCGGGATCAGCCCGCTGATGATCCCGGCCTTGAGCGCGATCACCTCAGCCTTCAGAGCCGCCGGGATCTTGCTGGCGAAGTCGTGGTACGGCGCCAGCGTCACCCCGCCGTTGGCCAGGGTGCCGATGTAGTTGCCGCCCTTGAAGCTGCCGTTCGACGCCGTGACCACCGCGTTCTTCACCGCCGGCTGGATGCCCTTGGTCACGCTGGTGATGAAGTACTTGCAGTACTGCGCGGCGCTGATGCAGCCGTCGGTGTCCACCCACTCCATGTTGACCTTCTGGCTGCCGGCCGAGGCGTCCGCGTTCTGCACTGCCTTGGCCGCGCCCAGGCCGACGTTGCCGGCCACCGGGAAGATGACGTCCGCACCCTCGGTGATGAACGTCTGGGTCAGGTTCTGCCCGTTCGTCTGGTTGGTGAAGTCGCCCGTGAACGAGCCGTTCTGGGTCTTCTCGCTCCAGCCCAGCACCGACACGTGCGTGCCGTGCTTGGCGTTGTAGTACTGCACGCCGTCGTAGAAGCCGTCCATGTAGATGGTCACGGTGGGCAGCTTTTCGCCGCCGAACGTGGCCACCTTGCCGGTCTTGGACATGCCCGCCGCCAGGTAGCCGCCCTGGAAACCGTCCTGGACGGTGTTGAACAGCAGCGCGTCCACGTTCGTCAGCGCCGGGGTGTAGGAGTTGTCCACGATCGCGAACTTGCTGCTCGCGTTGGCCTTGGAGGCGGTCTGGGTGGCCTGGGCCATCAGGAAGCCGACGGTGACGATGATCCCGCACTTGTCACCGATGAACGTGTTGATGTTCGGCGTGTAGTCGCTCTGGGTGGTCGACTGCAGGTACTTCACCGAGATCTTGCTCGGATTGGCGGATGCCGCCTCCTGCATGCCCTGCCACGACGAGGCGTTGAACGACCGGTCGTCGATGCCGCCGGTGTCCGTCACCATGCAGCCCAGGAACTTACCCGCGGTCGATGCCGAAGCGGTCGAGCTGGCCTTAGCCGACGCCGAGCTGGAACCGCTCGAATTCGACGTGCTGCTGCCGCACGCCGCGGCGAGCAGGCCCGCTACGGTCAGCACTGCGCTGGCCGCAAGGGTCTTCTTCACTGGTTACCTCCTGTTTCGCGGGGCACCGTTGCCGCCTGTTCGTGGGCAGTCGCCCCCCGGGACCTCACGCTGATACGGGCCGGTAGAGACCCGATATTTACCCGCGCATCCCCTCGCTGGCCTTTTCCAACGTTGCGCGCCGTGATGATTCAAGCGTCTGGATCATCGCAGGTTAGCCCTGATGTGCC
Organism: uncultured Actinomycetes bacterium; assembly: GCA_963833835.1. Taxonomy (GTDB): domain Bacteria; phylum Actinomycetota; class Actinomycetes; order Streptosporangiales; family Streptosporangiaceae; genus Bog-532. The sequence goes on along the minus strand of CAWHZI010000009.1, from coordinate 50,321 downwards.
CGGCCGGGAAGGAGCGGAGGTCCCGGCTTTACACACGTTGCCAAATCGCAATCGGGCCGTCTCCGAGGCGGCTGAGGGACGCCGGGCCGACGCCGGAGATTCCCACCTCACCTGCGCTGTTATCGTTCTCTGGCAGAAGTAAAGTCCGGCCTTAATGGCCGCGGGCGGAGGTGGATGGCGAGTGGAAATCGACTGGCCGGCCTTGCGCACGCTGGCCGCGCAGACGGCCGCGAACGCGCACGCGCCCTATTCGAAACTGCAGGTCGGCGCGGCGGGCCAGGTGGGTGACGGGCGGGTCATCGTCGGCTGCAACGTGGAGAACGCGTCCTACGGGCTGACGCTGTGCGCCGAGTGCGGGCTGGTCTCGGCCCTGCACGCGTCGGGCGGCGGGACGATCACCGCGGTCAGCGTCCGCACCCCGGACGGCGCCATCCTGCTCCCGTGCGGGCGGTGCCGCCAGGTGCTGATGGAGGCGGGCGGGCCTGACCTGCTGGTGGACACCGAGGACGGGCCGGTGCCGCTGGACCGGCTGCTGCCGTCCGCGTTCACCCGGACCGATCTGCCCGATCGTGGCTGACGCGCCGGCGCCGGCCACCGTCGACCTCATCCACGTCAAGCGGGACGGCGGGACGCTGTCGGGCGACGAGGTGCGCTGGCTGATCGACGCCTACACCCGGGGTGACATCGCCGACGAGCAGATGTCGGCCCTGCTGATGGCCATCTTCTTCCGCGGCCTGGCCCCGGCCGAGCTGCGCGAGTGGACCGCGGCGATGATCGCGTCCGGGGAACGCCTGGACCTGTCCGGCGTCGGGCGGCCCACCGTGGACAAGCACTCCACCGGCGGGGTGGGGGACAAGGTGTCGCTGATCCTGGCTCCGCTGGTCGCGGCCTGCGGAGCCGCCGTGCCGCAGCTGTCCGGGCGCGGTCTCGGCCACACCGGCGGCACGCTGGACAAGCTGGAGTCCATCCCCGGCTGGCGGGCTTCGCTGTCCCCGGCCGAGATGACCTCCATGCTGAGCACGGTGGGCGCCGTGATCTGCGCCGCCGGGGCCGGCCTGGCTCCGGCCGACCGGAAGCTGTACGCGCTGCGTGACGTCACCGGCACGGTCGAGTCGATCCCGCTCATCGCCAGCTCGATCATGTCCAAGAAGATTGCCGAGGGCACGTCCGCCCTGGTGCTGGACGTCAAGGTGGGCAACGGGGCGTTCATGACCGAGCTGGACTCGGCCCGTGAGCTGGCCCAGACCATGGTCACGCTGGGGACCGAGCAGGGCGTGCGGACCAGCGCGCTGCTCACCGCGATGGACGTCCCGCTGGGCCGGGCCGTGGGCAACGCGCTCGAGGTCGAGGAGTCGCTGGCCGTCCTCCGGGGCGGAGGGCCGCCGGACCTGGTCGAGGTCACCCTGGCCCTGGCCCGGGAGATGCTCGCGCTGGCCGGGATCGAGGCCGATCCCGCCGCCGCCCTGGCCGATGGCCGCGCCCTGGCCGTCTACCGGGCCATGATCGCGGGCCAGGGCGGCGACCCTGACGCGGAGCTGCCCCGCGCCGTGGTCACCGAGATGGTGCCGGCCCCGGCGTCGGGCTGGCTGCGCCGCCTGGACGCCCGCGCCGTCGGCGTGGCCGCCTGGCGCCTGGGTGCGGGCCGCGCCCGCAAGGAAGACCCGGTCAGCGCGGCGGCCGGCATCCTGTGCCACGCCAAGCCGGGGGAGCGGGTCGAAGCCGGCCAGCCGCTGCTGGAGCTGCGGGCCGACCGCGATGCCGTCCTGGCCGGTGCCTACGCCGCCCTGGCCGGCGCCATCGAGGTGGGTGACGAGCCGCCAGCCGTCAGCCCACTGATCATTGACCGGATCACCGGCCCAGTTCCGGGAGGGTCAGGTTGGCCCCGGTGATCACCACCGCGACGTGCTCGCCGGCCGCCGGGCGGTAGGCACCGGAGAGCAGGGCCGCCACCGCGGCCGAGGCGGCCAGCTCAGCCGCGATGCGGAACGCCTGCCACAGCTGGGACTGGGCCGCGCGGATCGCGTCGTCGTCGACCAGAACCACATCGTCGACGTAGTTCTGGGTGATCGGGAACACCAGCTCGCCGATCCGCCGGGGCGCCAGCGCGTCGGCCGCGATGCTTCCGGCCGGGGCGTCCACCGGGTGTCCCTGCTCCCGCGCCCGGAACAGGGTCGGCGCGCCGTCGGGCTCGACCCCGACCACGCGGACGTCCTTGGCCAGGCGGGCCGCGATCCCGCCGATCAGCCCGCCGCCGCCCACCGGTACCAGCACGGTGTCCAGCCGGTCGCGTCGCCCGCCGAGCTGCTCGGTCAGTTCCAGCGCGACCGTGCCCTGCCCGAGCAGCGTCTCGCGCTGGTCGAACGCGTGCACGCTCATCGCGCCCGAGGTGGCCGTCCACGTCTCGGCCGCCACCAGCGCGTCCGCGTAGCGGTCCCCGGTGACGACCAGGTCGGCGCCCAGCCGCCGGATCCGCTCGATCTTGGCGGGCGAGGAGATGGACGGCACGAAGATCTTGGCCGGCACGCCGAGCCGGTGGGCCGCGTAGGCCACGGCGACGCCGTGGTTCCCGCCCGACGCCGCCACCACGCCGGCCGCGGGCACGTCCCGCAGCAGCAGGTTGGCGAACGCCCCGCGCGCCTTGAACGACCCGGCGCACTGCAACTGCTCCAGCTTGAGCGACAGCCGTGGCGCAGCGTCCCCGCCCAGGCTCTCACTCAGATCGCCCGGGTCGACCTGCAGGACCGGCGTCCGCCGCACGTAAGGCCGGATCGTCCCGTACGCCCGCTCGATGTCGTCCGGCGTGATCGCCGCCTCGTCACCAGCCACTGCCGAGCATCTCCTTCGCCTCGCTGATCCGGGCCGTCACTTAACCCGGGGGTGTCTCGTCTTCAGGGTATGAGCGAAGCGAAGAGGATGCGGATCGCGGTCGCGGGCGGGACCGGGGTAGTGGGGCGGTACGTGGTCGAGGCGGCCCGGGCCGCTGGGCACGAGACCGTGGTGATCAGCCGGTCGGCCGGCGTCGATCTGGTCACCGGTACCGGCCTGGCCGGCGCGCTGAAGGGCGCCGACGCCGTGGTCGACGTATCGAACACCACGTCCCTGAGCCCGTCCAGGGCCGTCCAGTTCTTCAGCACGGTCACCGGCCACCTGCTGGCCGCCGAGGCTGGCGCCGGGGTGCCGCACCACGTTGCCTTGTCCATCGTCGGCATTGACCGCGTACCCACCGGTTACTACGCGGGCAAGCTCCGCCAGGAGGAGCTGATCGAGGGCGGGCCCGTCCCGTGGACCGTGTTGCGGGCCACCCAGTTCCACGAGTTCCCGGCTCAGCTGCTGGACCGGATCAAGGGCCCGGTCGTGCCCGTGCCCGCCGGGCCCGCCGCTACCGTCGCCGCCCGGGAGGTGGCCGGCCACCTGCTCGCGCTGGCCACCGGCCCGGCCCTGGGGCACGCACCCGAGCTGGCCGGCCCCGAGGTCCACGGGCTGCCCGCCCTGGTCCGCCAGCTCATGCCCGTGGCCGGCCGCCGTGGCCTGGTGGTCCCGGTCCGCCTGCCCGGCCGGACCGGCCAGCTGACCGCCCGCGGCGCCCTGCTGCCGGCCGGCCCGGGGCCGCGCGGCCGGCAGACGTTCGCCGAATGGCTGGCGGAGTATTCGGCGGGCCTGTCGGCCGGGAACTTACCGGCCGGGCACCTGAAGCTCGTCGGAGCGGCCGGCGGCCAGGCGGGACCACTGGGCGGTGGGCCGGCCATCGGTCCGGAACTGGCCGCCGCGGACGTCGAGCAGCTGGGGCCAGCCGGCCGGGGAGTCCTCCCAGGCTTCCTGGCGGCCGTAGACGGTCATGTCCAGCAGCCCGTAGGCCGGGGCCATGACCTCGGCGCCGCGGCCACTGGTCCAGTAGGTCTCGAAGACCCGGTCCCCGTCGCGCAGGTAGCACACCTGCATGCCGAACCAGCGTCCGGCCAGCAGGGCATCGGCCGAGTCCCGGGCCGAGTACCACGGCACGTCCCAGCCCATGAAATCGCGGTAGGCCACACTCTCGGCGTAGGCACCCTGGCAGAACGTGGCGTAGGTGGTGTCACGGGAGTGGAAGTAGGCCAGCTCGCGGACCTGCCCGTTAAAGAAGGTGCACCCCTCGCACTGGTCCGGCGCGGCCTGGTTGTCGTGCCACATGTGGAAGTACACGATCAGCTGGTGCCGGCCCTCGAACACGTCCCGCAGCGGTACCGGGCCGTCGGGCCCGGTCACCGGGACCGACCCATCGACCTCGACCATGGGCAGCCGCCGCCGGGCCGCCGCGATCGCGTCCCCCTCGTGCGTGTGCGCCTTCTCCCGCACCCGCAGCTCATCCAGCTGAGCCTGCCAGCTGGCCCGGTCCGTCACCGCCGGCGCCTTCGTCTCGTCGGTCATAACGCCTCCCGAAGCTGAGTCCGTAGTCCAACGCCTGGCAGACCGCCGCCCGCCGCGAAAGTCATCGCGCCTAGATCTGCTTTTCGAACCAGTGGTGGGCGTAGGTCTCGTCGTTGAACGCGGCCACCTCGGCATAACCGGCCGCGCGGTACAGGGCGATGGCCTCGGTCAGGTTGCGGTTGGTCTCCAGCCGCAGCAGGCGGGCGCCGTGCCGGGCGGCCTGTGCCTCCAGCTCCTCCAGCAACCGCCGCCCGAGACCAAGGCCGCGCACGGCGGGCGAGACCCACATGCGTTTGACCTCAGCGACGCCGTCGCGCACGTGGAACTTCAGCGCACCGCACCCGGCCGGATCCCCGGCCACCGTGGCCACCAGCAGCAGCCCCGCGGGCAGCGTCAGCTCCGTGTCGTCCGCCGGGATACTCAGCCCCGGGTCGAACCCGTCATCGAACCGCCACGCCAGCTCGCCGAAGTACGCCTGCAGGCACCGCCGGGCCGCAGGCTCGCGCGGATCAGTGACCGCGATGTCCACCGCCGGCCGCTTGTCGGCCGCCCTTTCCATGCCGCGACTCTAGTCAGCGATCGCGCCGTGTCCGTAGTCTGAGCCACCATGACCTTCACCCAGGCGGAGATCGACTACCTTGCCACCCAGCGGCTGGGCCGGCTGGCGACCGCCCAGCCCGGCGGGACGCTTCAGGTCAGCCCGGTCGGATTTCACTGCGATCCCGAGCTGGGCGTCATCGACATCGCCGGCTACAACATGGCCGCGAGCCGGAAGTACCGGAACGTCGCCGCCAACGGCCAGGTGGCCTTCGTCGTCGACGACGTTGTTTCGGTTGACCCGTGGCGGGTCCGGTGCCTGGAGATCCGCGGGATGGGGGAGGCGATCGACGCCGCCGGAAACTCCGGCGCGATCATCCGGATCCATCCCCGGCGGATCATCAGCTTCGGCCTCGAAAACGTGGACGTCGATCCGCACCTGCTCGTCCCGAGTAAGCGCAACGTCAGCTGAGGGTGCGAGAGGATGGCCCCATGAAGGCGTCCTGGCAGGCCCACAAGGATCGGCAGCGATGAACGACCCGGGCGGCACGCGTGTCGCGGTTTACATCGACTTCGACAACATCGTGATCTCGCGCTACGACCAGGTCCACGGCCGGAGCCAGTTCCAGCGGGACAAGGTGCGCGGGTTCAGCCAGGTCGACCGGGCGCCCGAATCGGAGGTCGCGGACAAGCTCCGGCGGGCCACGGTCGACGTCGGCGCGATCATCGACTTCGCCTCGTCGTTCGGCACGCTGGTGCTGACCCGCGCCTACGCGGACTGGTCGGCCCCGGTGAACGCCGACTACCGGGGGCAGCTCGTCAGCCGGGCGGTGGACCTGGTGCAGCTGTTCCCCGCGGCCGCCTACGCCAAGAACGGGGCCGACATCCGGCTCGCCGTCGACGCGGTCGAGGACATGTTCCGGCTGCCCGACCTGACCCACGTGGTCATCGTGGCCGGTGATTCGGACTACATCGCGCTGGCCCAGCGCTGCCGGCGCCTGGGCCGGTACGTCGTCGGGGTGGGCGTAGCCGGCTCAACCAGCCGGTCGCTCGCTGCCGCCTGCGACGAACTCGTTACGTATGATGCGCTGCCGGGGATCAGCCTGCCCGACGAACCTGTGAAACCCGCCGAAACCGCGGAGTCCGGCGGCACCACCCGCACGCGGGCCTCGCGCCGCGGCAAGCGGTCGGCGACCGCGGTGCCCGATGATGCCGATGCCGATGCCGAGGCCGATAACGACGCCGACAACGAGGTCGAGGCGGACGCCGAGGACCCGCAGCTGGTCGCGACCAGGCTGCTGGAACGGGCGCTCCGGCTCGGCCAGGAAAAAGATGACGCCGACTGGCTGCACAGCTCGGCGGTGAAGAGCCAGATGCGGCGCATGGATCCGTCGTTCAGCGAGCGGGCGCTGGGCTACCGCTCGTTCTCGGACTTCGTGAAGTCACGCGAATCCGTGGCCGAGCTCGACGACACGAGCACGGCCCGGCTGGTCCGGCTCAACCCGGACATGACCGCGCCCTAGCGGCCAGGATGCGGTCCAGCGTACGGCGGCCCATCTCGGCCATCGGCGCGTTGGTGCCGGTGTAGTACCAGACCGCGCCGATGGCCTGTTCGAAGGCCCACGCCTGGCTCCGGGCCCACTCGAGGTCGTCGCCGCCCAGGGCCTCGCGGAAGGCCTGCCGTGGGCCGTCGGCCAGCAGGTGCCAGGCCGCGACCAGGTCCAGCGCCGGGTCGGCGGGCCCCAGCCCGCCGACGTCGAGCACGCCCGAGAGCCGGGCCCGGTCACCCGCCCCGGACACCAGGACGTTGCCCGGGATCAGGTCGCGGTGGCTCATCACGTCGGGACCCGGGCCGCGCGGCAGGTCCCGCATGACCGACCACAGCGCCCGCAGGCGGGGAACGTCGAGCAGGCCATGGCTGCGGTCGAAGCAGATCTGCACCCACTCTTCATGACTGCGCAGGATCCCACCCCGGCCGGAACCGGTGAAGACGCGGCCGCAGGTATCGATGGCCCGAACTCCGGTGATGAGGTTGGCCAGGTCGCGGGCGAACGGGACTGATCCGCTGGGGTCAACCTGGGTGGCCGTGACCCCCGGCAGCCAGGTCTGCACCGACCACGGCAGCGGATACCCGGCGCCCGGCTCGCCCAGCGCGACCGGCTCCGGCGTGGCGAACGGCGTCCGCCCGGCCAGCTCGCGCCCGGCCGCCGCTTCGGCCTCCAACTGCGCGCGCACCGGCCCATACTCCGCCGCCACCAGCGGAAACCGCGCCGCCAGCTCGTCCCCGATCCGGAAGATCGCGTTAACCGTCCCGCCCGATTCCACCGCCTGCACGTCCAGCCCCCGCCACCCAGGAAACTGCCCAGCCACCAGCCCCCGCACCACCCCCACCGAAACCGCCAACTGCCCTTCATGCATAACCACCGCCCCACCGTATGGCGAGCCGCCCTACCGGCGCGGCCCGGGGCTGGTGGCTGTGCAGGTTTGGTCCGTCGCGGCTGCGACAGCCCGGTGAGCGGCCGGAACCACGGGTCCGCCGGGCCATTCTGGACCGCCCGGTCGACGCAATTGTTCAGCGTCCCGCGCCCGCAGCCGCCGAATACGCGCTTGGCGCCATTTTCGTAGTCGGCCCGTTATGGGCTTTTTATCGGCTACGTCCTGGTAACACGCTAATGTAAACCCGCATTGAAGGCCGGGCCAGCCCGGATGCGAGTCAATACCGACTGGTGAATCGCCATTCGCTGATTCGTGCTGTGCGCGGTTTCTGCCATAGTGCCCTTTTTCTGTTCGACGACGACAGGGAATGCAATGAGCCGGGTGCCAACTGCTCATGAGGGCGCGGGAATCGTGCACAGCCCGGAACATCGCCGACCGTCGCTGGTCCGTTCCCCTCTGCGCCCGCCCGCCCAAGGTCATCCGCGGCCGATCCGGCGCACGATGACCGTGCTGCTCACCATCCCGCTGGTCGCGCTGGTCGGGCTGTGGGCCTACGCCGCGGTCACCACCATCGGGCCCTACCTGGCCTCGCGCAACGGCCAGACCGACAACCGCCAGCTCGAGGCGCCCAGCCAGGCCCTGCTGCTGCAGCTGACCCAGGAGCGCTCGGACACCCTGGCCTGGCAGAGCGCGCACGGCGCGCTGCCGCGGACCACGCTCGACGCCCAGCGGGCCACGACCGATGCCGCGCTGTCGGCGCTCCGGACCGGCCTGGCCGGGGCGAAGGGCGTTGGCGGGGCGCCCGCCGACGCCGCGGCCAGGACCTTCGAGAACCAGCTGAGCCAGCTGCCCGTCATCCGGGCCAAGGTCGATGCGGGCCAGCTCACCGCTCTGGCCGCGTTCGCCGGCTACAACAGCATCGTCGACGTGTACTTCCAGTACATCCGTACCCAGCTGGTCAGTGACACCTCGGTCCCCCTCTACCAGCAGGGCGAGGCCGTGATCGCCTCGGGCCAGGCGGTGGAGATGATCGGCCGGGAGGCGGCCGTGGTCGGCGGCGCGCTGACCGCCGGGGGTTCCATGTCACCCGCCGAGTACCGGCAGTTCGTCCAGGCCCTGGACGAGCAACGGTTCCTGATGCAGACGATCAACTCGCCCCAGTCGTGGCAGCTCAGCCCCAACCCCTTCCGGCCGTACTACGCCTCGCCCTCCTATCAGCGGTTCAGCGCGCTGGAAGACCAGATCGCGAACCGCGGGGCGGGCACCCGGCTCCCGATCAGCCCGGCGGCCTGGCAGGCGGAGATCGGGTCCGCCCTGAAGACGTACGGCGGGTATGAGCAGGTCGCCCTCACATCCGTTACGGCCAGCTCTACGCACGTCGGCCACACCATCCTGCTCCGGCTCATCCTGGTCGGCGGGGCTGGTCTGGCCGCGATTCTCATCGTCACCTTCCTCCTGCTGCGGTTCGGCAACCGCCTCACCCGGGAGCTGACCGGCTTCAACTCCTCGGTCCGGTCACTGGCCGAGGAGCGGCTGCCGAGCCTGGTCCGGCGGCTGTCCCTGGGCCAGGACGTCGATGTGGCGGCCGAGGCCCCGCCGCTGACCTTGCGCCCCTCGACGCTGGAAGTGGCCAGGATCGCGGACGGCTTCGCCGCCGTGCAGCGCACCGCGGTGGGCGCCGCCGTCGGCCAGGCCGAGCTGCGCAAGGGCGTCAGCAACATCTTCCGCAGCCTCGCGCGCCGCAACCAGTCGCTGCTGCAGCGGCAGCTGCGGATGCTGGAGGAGATGGAGCGCAGGACCGAGGACCCGGATGCGCTGGCGCAGCTGTTCCGGCTGGACCACCTGACCACCCGGATGCGGCGCCAGTCCGAGGGCCTGATCATCTTGTCCGGCGCCGCGCCCGGCCGCCGCTGGAGCAAGCCGATCCCGGTCATCGAGGTGCTGCGCGGGGCCACCGGCGAGACCGAGGACTACGTCCGCGTCGACCTGGTGGCCGACTCCGACGACCTGGTGGCCGGGACGGCCGTAGCCGACCTGACCCACCTGCTGGCCGAGCTGATCGAGAACGCCGTGCTGTACTCGCCCCCGAACACCCGGGTCCAGGTCATGACCGGCTGGGGGGCCAGCGGCTTCATCGTGGAGATCGAGGACCGCGGCCTGGGTATCCCGGCCGCCACCATGGACGAGCTGAACCGGCGGCTGACCCGCCCCCCCGAGTTCGACCTGGCCGACAGCGACCAGCTGGGCCTGCTGGTGGTCAGCCGCCTGGCCGAGCGGCACGGGATCAGGGTGACCCTGCGCGCCTCCCCGTACGGCGGGGTGGCGGCTATCGTGCTGATCCCGAAGGAGCTGGTGGTGCCGGCCGGGATGGGGGCCGGGCGGGGCGAGCTGGCCGCGTACCCGGAGACGGTGCCCTGGCCGGACCTGGATCCGATGCCCGCCGTGACCAGCGCCCGGTCCGCCGCCGCCGCTACGGCTACCGCCACTGCCACCGCCACGCCCGAGGACCTGCCCCGGCGCACCCGCCAGGCCAGCCTGGCCCCGCAGCTCCGCGAGGCCCCACCCGTGAGCAAAGGCGTCCAGGTCGCAGCCCAGCCCGGTCGGCGGTCAGCGGGCGCCAGGACGTTGGGCGACGCCCCGTCCCAGGCGGACGGCCAGGTGGCGGGGGAGCGGTCGGCCGAGCAGGCCCGGTCGCTGATCTCCTCCGTGCAGCGGGGCTGGCGCAGCGGCCGGGCCGCCGCCGAACAGCCCGAGGCGGGGGAGGACCGGTCATGACCGGGGCGGGGACCGCGGGCGGCCTGGACTGGCTGCTGGCCAACCTGACCGAGAGCGTCGACCACGTCCAGCAGGCGGTCATCTTCTCCGCCGACGGCCTGGTCACGGGGGCCTCGCCGGGCCTGGCCCGGGAGGACGCCGAGCACCTTTCCGCGCTCGCGGCGGGCGTGCAGAGCCTGGCCCGCGGGGCGGGTCAGCGTTTCCGGGGCGGCAACGTCCGGCAGACGATCATCGAGATGGATGCGGCGCTGCTGTTCATCACCAACGCTGGGCAGAGCACCTGCCTGGCCGTGCTGGCCGATCCCGAAGCCGACGCCGGCCAGGTCGCGTACGAGATGACGGTCCTGGTCAAACGGCTGGGCCAGCATCTGGGGACTGACCTGCGAACCTCGGTGCCGGAGACGGAGACAGGTAAGCCGGGGCCATGAAGTCCGACGACAGCCGATGGGTGGACGCCGACGCCGGTCCGGTCGCGCGGCCCTACATGCTGACCGGTGGCCGGACCCGGCCGCAGGGCCAGGCCCGGCTCGACCTCATCGACTACGTCGTCCGCACCGGCCAGGCCGCCGACGGTTACCCGGCCGCGCCCGAGCGGGGCCAGCTGCTGCAGCTGTGCCGGCGGCCCATCACCGTGGCCGACCTGGCCTCGGCCACCGCGATCCCGCTCGGCCTGGTCCGGGTCCTGCTGGCCGACCTGGTCAACGACGGCCTGGTGATGGTGCGAGCGCAGGCGCCGGCCGGGCCGCTCAGCGACACCGGCCTGCTGCAGAAGGTGCTCGACGGACTGCACGCCCTGTTACCGGGCCGCCCGCGTCCCGCGATCTCAGCTGGGCCCTAGTGCGAGCTGACCGGGAGTTCCGCCTCCGGGGCGCCCGCAGCGGCCAGCGCCTGGCCGGCCTGGTGCGCGGCCGCCAGCGCGTCGGTGTGCATCAAGGCGGCCTGATCGGTGAAGGCGTCCAGCGCGGGGTTGACCCCGACCAGCGTGAACTCGCGCTCGACCACGGTCAGGTCCGCGTCCCACACGGTGCCGAGGAAGTGCGCGAGGTATGCGGTGGAGTGGTCCCAGCCCTCGCGTGGGGTGCCCGGGCCGTAGGCGCCGCCACGGACCGTGGCCAGCACCACCGGCTTGCCCGCCAGCAACGGGGGACCGCCGGCGCCGGCCCGCGGGTCGGTGACGACCAGGTCGATCCAGGCCTTGATGTGCTGGGAGACGCCGAAGTTGTACAGCGGCACGGCCAGCACGATCGCGTCCGCGGCCAGCAGCTCGTCGACCAGCGTGGCCCCGAGCGCCACCGCCTGGCGCTGCTGCGGGCTACGGTCCTGCTCCGGGGTCTGCATGGTCGAGACCGCCAGCGGCCAGGCGTCGGCCGGGATGGGGTCCGTGCCCAGGTGCCGCCGGACGATGGTGTCGCCCGGATGGGCGGCGAGCCACTCTTGCTCGACGATGTCGGCGAGCTCGCCGCTGGCGGATCCGTCGACGCGGATGCTGGCGTCGAGTCGGTAGAGCGTCATGGCCGGGACTCCTCAGGGGGCGGCAGGTGATTACTTCAAGCGTGAACTAACGTAGCACAGCTTACTTCATGCTTGAAGTATTCCCGGGGAAGTATGCTCGGCACTATGACGGCAAGCCCGGACGCGGTGGCCAGCACGCAGGCCCGCCCGCAGGCCAGCACCCAGGCCAGCACGGGCGAACCGCGCTGGCTATCCGGCCCGGAGCAGGACGCCTGGAGAGCCATAGCGGCCTTGATGCTGCAGCTGCCCGGGCCGCTCGACGCTCAGCTGCAGCAGGACTCCGGCTTGACCCTGTTCGAGTACCTCGTGCTCAGCTCACTGTCGATGGAGCCGGAGCACACCGCGCGGATGAGCGAGCTGGCCCGGCTGTCCAACGGCTCACTGTCCCGGCTGTCCAACGTGGCCAAGCGGCTCGAACAGCGCGGCTGGCTGCGGCGTGAACCGGACCCGAATGACGGCCGGGCCTCCGTGGCCCGGCTGACCGACAGCGGCTGGCAGGTCGTGCAGGCGGCGGCCCCCGGCCACGTCGAGGCGGTCCGGCGGCTGGTGATCGACCGGCTGACCAGCCCCGAGCTGGACGCTCTGACCGCCGCGGCGCACGGCATCATCGACGGCCTGGAAGAGGCGGGCCGGGCCTGTGCCGGGCACGAAGATCCCTGTGCCGGGGCCGAGGACGCCCCCTGCTGAGCCGCTCTACTTGTGCGGCACCCCGTCGACGTCCACGTTGCCCCGTACCTGGTTGACCGGAGGTCTCAACGTGGCCGGGCCGGCGGTCGTCTATGGGGGTGACACCGACCGTCAGGGGAACATGTGGACAGAAAGCAGACGCGGGACTTCGAAGGCTTCGTGGCCGAATCGGGGGACGCGTTGTTGCGGATGGCGACCCTGCTCACCTCGGACGTGCACCGGGCCGAGGATGTCTACCAGGAAACGCTGCACCGGCTGGCCGCGCGGTGGGCCCGGGTCGAGAGCCCGATGGCGTTCTGCCGGCGGGTGCTGCACAACATCGTCATCGACCAGGCCCGGGCCAGCAAGCGGCGACCCCGGCCGCTCGGCCTGGTCAGCGGGCATGATCGCGGCGACCCGAGGTCCGGTGACCCGGTGGCCGCGGTCGAGCTCCGCCCGGCGTTGCTGGCCGCGCTGAGCACGCTGACCCCGCAGCAGCGCGCGATCGTCGTGCTGCGGTACTTCGACGACCGCAGCGAGAACGAAGTCGCCGAGCTGCTCGGCATCTCGCCCGGGACGGTCAAGAGCACCGCGTCCCGGGCCGTCGCGCAGCTCCGGGCCCAGCCCGGCCTCATCGCGCTGTTCGCCCCCAGCCCGATCCGAGAGGAACATCATGCCCGGTACTGACGAAGACCTCCTGCGTGAACTGATGGGCCGCGCCGTCGGCGACCTGCACGCCTCGCCCGCGGTCACCACGCGGGTGCTGGCCCGCCAGCGCCGCCGCCGCTGGCGCAACCGCGCGGTGACCACGGTCGTAACCGGGGCCGCGGCCGGGACCGTGGCTGGCGTGGTCGTGGCCGGCCAGGGCGGCGCCGCCCGGTCCCAGCCCGGCGCCACCCCGGCCCGGCTGACCGCGGCACAGCACGTGCTCTACCAGCTGAGCGCCGCCGCGGCCGCGGCACCCGCAGCGGCCGGCCGGTACGTCGAGCTGACCGAGACCCAGAGCGGTGGGATCAAGCGGACCAGCGTGCTCGACCGTCAGACCGGCGATGTCTACACCTACCAGCGCGGTGCCGGCGTCTCCAGCGAGCTGCCGGTGGCCAAGCACGACTCACCGACCACGGCCCAGTTCGCCGGCTGGCCCATCGACCCGGCCCGGCTGCGCGCGCTGCTGCTGTCCCAGGCCCAGCAGCAGAATGCCGCGGCGGAGAAGGAGCTGCAGCAGCAGCTGAGCACGCTGCCGGCCAAGCTGCGGGAGAAGAAGAAGGCGGCGGCGCAGGCCGAGGCGGGCATCACCGCCAACGACCTGGTCTTCGAACAGGCCACCGACACGCTGTGGAATCCGCTGGTGCCGCCGTCGTTGCGGTCCGCGCTGTACAAGGTCCTCGCCGGCACTCCCGGCGTGACCGTCCGCACCCACGCGCGGGACCTGAGCGGCCGCCCCGCCACCGAGATCAGCCGGGTCGACAACCCGCAGGGCGAGACCACCTCCACGTTCGAGGACCCCGCCACCGGCACCGTGCTGGAATCGCTGTTCGTCACCCCGGCCAGCCGGTCCACCGGTGGCACCGGTGTCACCGACTATGACCTGTACCAGTCGATCACCAGCAGCAGCACGCTGCCGCCCAACCCGTATACGAAATAGCTGGGCCGCAGGCGACGCGTCAGCCCGCCGACCCTAATTCTGCTGATCATCAGGTGCGGCGGATTGAGTAATTCAGAAATGACGGAAACCGGGCTGACGGGTCGCAGGGGGCGGAATTGACCCGTCAGCCCGGTTTATTGCCGGGAAGGCTTATTTCACGGTGAGGCCGAACGACTTACCGTCGAAGGAAAGCGGGCCGGGAACTATTTCGGTATTCCCCTCGGCTGTCCCGTCGCTGGTCATGATCCGCTCGAAGTGCGTCCAGCCGCCCAGCGGCCTGGTGTGCCCAGAGGTGTCGGTGAGCGTTACCGACGTGAACGAGTTCAGATCCTCGGGTCGCCTCGGTGCGGTGAACGTCTGGCCGTTATAGGCCGCCAGCCATACGTCCCCTAGGTGCGCGATGGCCAGCGCGCCTGAGGTGGCCGTGCTGTACGGGAGGGACGCCAGGTACTCATCTCCGTTGCCGTGGTCGGCGATCGTCATGTACGCCGTGCCTGAGCTGGTGGGCTGAATCCAGAAAAACGACGTGGGGCTTGCGCTTCCGGCGTCGCCGTTCGGATACCAGGAGTCGACCGGCGCGGAGCTGCTCGTGGCCGTCGGGATCAGCTCCACCTCGGGAGTGACCGTGCTGCTGGTGCTGTTTTCCAGCGTGACGAACGGTTGGTAGCTGCTGCTGAACAGGCCGGCGTCCCGGACCAGAGTGGTGGTCTCGGTCGCCTGGCCGAAGCCGTTGCTGTCGGTGGCGCCGTACCCAGGCGCCCCCGCGGTGTACTGGGCCGACGAGCCGGACGGTCCCGGGGCCGGGTTCGCGCTGGTGGCCGGTCTGGTCACGCTGGCCGCGCCGACCTGGCTGGCACTGGCCGGGACCGCCGCGGCTACCGCGATGGCCCCGGCCGTCATCAGGCCGCTCAGTGCGCCAATTTTCTTGATCATTAGTGACACCTTTCGGGGAAATAAATGCAAGAAGCTCTTCCCCGTGTGACGCCGCACTGAATCGCAAAGTTGACTGCGGAGGAAACATTTTAAAATAAAAAGGGAGCCTCCGGCGGGGCGATAAAGAATTGCCGTCAATCGGACCAAATGCGGAAAATGTAAACGAAAATTGGGCGCGGTACCATGATCGGATGACGTTGACTCTCGACCAGATCCGGGCCGTGCCCAAGGTGCTGCTGCACGACCACCTCGACGGCGGGTTGCGGCCCGCCACGATCATCGAGCTGGCCCAGGCCATCGGGTACGGCGAGCTGCCCAGCCACGACCCCGAGGCGCTGGCCCGGTCGATGACCGGCGCGGCCCGGCGCGGGCACCTGGAGCTGTACCTGGAGCCGTTCCGGCACACGGTCGCGGTCATGCAGACCCCCGAGGCGCTGACCCGGGTGGCGGCCGAGTGCGCCGAGGACCTGGCCGCCGACGGCGTCGTGTACGCCGAGGTCCGGTTCGCGCCCGAGCTGCACCTGGACCGCGGGCTGCGGCTGGACCAGGTGGTCGAGGCCGTGCTGGAGGGCTTCCGGCGGGGGAGCCAGGGCCGCGGCATCGTGGTCCGGGCCCTGCTCACCGCGATGCGGACCGCGGCCCGGTCGCTGGAGATCGCCGAACTGGCCGTGCGCTACCGGGATCTGGGCGTGGTCGGCTTCGACATCGCCGGGGCTGAGGCGGGCTGGCCACCCAGCCGGCACCTGGACAGTTTCGAGTACGTGCAGCGGGAGAACTTCCACATCACCATCCACGCCGGGGAGGCGTTCGGGCTGCCGTCGATCTGGGAAGCGGTCCAGTTCTGCGGCGCGGAACGGCTCGGCCACGGCGTCCGCCTGGTCGACGACATCAAGGCCGACCCGGACGGCACGGCCTCGCTGGGGCGGCTGGCCTCGTTCGTCCGGGACCGCCGGATCGCACTCGAGCTATGCCCGACGTCCAACATCCAGACCGGCGTCGCCCCGTCGATCGCCCAGCATCCGATCGGCCTGCTCCGGGAGCTGAACTTCCGCGTCACCGTCAACACCGACAACCGGTTGATGAGCGGGGTCACGCTGTCGTCGGAGCTGCACGCGCTGACCGAGGCGTTCGGCTACGGCTGGGCCGACCTGCAGTGGCTCACGATCAACGCCATGAAGAGCGCGTTCCTGCACTTCGACGACCGCCTCGACCTCATCAACACCGTCATCAAGCCCGGCTACGCCGCCCTGGTCTGACCGGCACCCTCGGGCTGGCTGGCTCGGTCTGGCCGGCCGCATCCGGCTGCCATCGACCCATGCCGCCAGACTAGCTGATGTCACCCGGTGTCATAAGCGTGTTGGCCCCGAGCTGCTGCAGGCCGGCCATCAGGTCGGGCGGGACCGGCGTGCCGGTGGATCTGGACCACGGGCACTACTTCGAGCCGTCCGCCAGCTGATCAGCGCCGGATCAGATCAGCTTGAGCTGGCGGGCCCGGTGGACCGCTTCCCTGCGGTGATCCGCCGCCAGCTTGCGGTAGATGTTCCTGAGGTGGGTCTTGACGGTATTGACGGAGATATACATTTCGCTGGCGACCTCGGCCGTGGTCAGCATGCGTGACAAGTGCATCAGCACCTCCCGCTCGCGTTCGGTGAGCGGCTCAACCACCAGAACCGTGGCCTGATCTGAAGCTCTCCGGGGAGGCGGAAGCTGCTCGTGGCCCAGAGCCGGGGCGAGCAGGCGCCGGTGGGCGGCAGCCAGTTCAGGGTCACGCCGTAGCAGCGGCCTAAGCCAGCTACGCTCCGCCACGAAGGGCAGCCTGAGCTGCTCACGTTCCGCCAGCCGGAGCGCGGCCGCAAGCGACCTGCGACTACGTGCAAAATCGCCGTCGGTGTAGCTGAGCTGGGCGTCCATCAGCCACGCTTGCAGGCGTATCTGATCTGGTGCGCTGCTATCCGCCGCGACCAAGGCAGCGAGAGCGTGCCGTGCGCTCTCGCGGTCCCCGGCGGCCGCCGTGGCGTGCGCGAAGGTGACCGCGGCCTCCAGCGTGGTGGCGCCGCCGGCCCGTTCGGCTGCGGTCAGCGCGGCCTGGGTGTCGCCGGCCGCTGCGCAGGCGCGGGACTCGACCAGGTTCAGCTGCTGGTCCAGCCAAGCCGGAACGGGCCATCCGGATCGGGTCCGGGTGATGATGTGCGCGGCGGCCTCGGCGTGCCCGTCGGCCAGGGCCGCGCCCGCGGCGACCAGGCAGCCCGCTGCCCCGATCAGCTTGTCCGGGCTTACTCCGAGGGCGGCGTCCGCCCGTTTGAGGCAGCTGTGCATCTCCTGCGGCTCACAGCGTTGCAAATGCACCCAGGCGAGCGCGACCAGGGCCGCGGGATTCGGGTTCTGGCCCTGCGGCTGCTGCTCGTCCGCCGCACGGGCGGCTTGGTGGGCCAGGCCCGCAGCGCGGTGAAGCCGGCCGCGCAAAGCCTCCACCAGGGCCAGATACGCAGCACAGTCGGCTGGTTCGTACTCCCCGCCGCCGGCGGCTGCGGCGGCCGCTTCTGCCTCCAGGACACGGGCGGCCTCGCCCAGATCGCCGGACCATAGCTCGACGGCACAACGGCCGGACCGCACACGTCTGGTCAGATCGGGGTGCTGGGCCAGCTTTCTGCCTGGGATCTTGCTGAGCATGAGCTCGGCACAGCTGGCCGCCGAGGCCGCCACCAGCGGGTCTCCGGCGCGCAGGGAGGCCGTGAGCCGGATAACCGCGGCGGCCAGTCGGCAAGTGGCCCCTTGATCAGCAGGAAAACGCTCCAGGATGCTGTCCGCGGTATCCAGCGCGACGGCGCACCGTTCAGGCTGGCTAGCGGACAGAGCCACCGCCGCCAGGATCAGGTGCGGCTGCGGGCCGGTCCAGGCCTGGCCGGAGGGCATACCCGCGAACTCCTCGGCCAGGCACCGACCGGCCCCGGGCTCGATGATCTGGCCGATCGCCAGCTGATCGATGACCATCTCGGCCGCGAGCGGCCAGTCACCGGCCCGGGCGGCGTGCCGTACCGCGTCGGTGAGCAGGTCGTTCTGGGCGTACCACCGGGCGGCCCGCCTATGCAGCTCAGCGACTCGCCCCGGATACTCGCGCCGCAGCTTCAGCCGCAGCACCTCGGCGAACAAAGTGTGGTAGCGGTACCACCCGGACCCCACCGGCTGGACAAACGCGTTCGCGTGGGCCAGGGTCCGCACCATGTCTGCGGCCCGTTCGTCACCGGTCAGCGATGCGGCGGCATCGGCGCTGAACTGCTCCAGGATGGATGTGCACAGCAGCACGTCCCGGACCTCAGGCGGCTGGGCGTTGAGCACTTCGTCCACCAAATAGCCGGTCAGGGCGCTGTTCTCAGCCGCCAGCTCCGTGACGAACTGGCCCGGGTCGGGATGAGCGCCCAGGGAGATCGCGGCGAGCCGCAGGCCGGCCGCCCAGCCCTCGGTACGCTCGGTCAGGCTCTCTACCATGTCCGTCGTCAGCGTGCAGCCGTGCCGGGACAGCAGCAGGCCCGCTTCATCGACGCCGAAGGCCAGGTCACTGGCCCGGATCTCGGCCAGCTGACCGGCCACCCTATAGCGGTGCAGCGGCAGCAGCGGATCCATCCGCGAGGTCGCCGCCAGGCGCAGCCCGGCCCCCACGTTCCGCAGCAGGAAGTCAAGCCCCTTCAGCACCGCCGGCTCGGCCAGCAGGTGCAGGTCGTCCAGGACCAGCGTCACCGGCCGGTCCTGGACCGCCAGCTCAGCCGCCAATCGCAGCAAGAACACATCGTCGCCCGGCCGGCCCCACGTGCCGGGCGGGCTGGGAACGGCCACACCGGACCGGCGCAACGCCGCCACGACGTAGGACCAGAACACCCGGGGCCGGTTGTCGAACTCGTCCAGGCTCACCCAGGTCACCGGTCCCGGTTCGGCCGCCGCCCACAAAGCCAGGGCCATCGTCTTGCCCGTGCCAGCCGGACCGGTCAGGACGGTCAGCGGGCACCATCGCGTACCTTGGGCGATCAGCTCGGTGATCCGTTGGCGCGGGACGGCCCAGTCCGGCACACCCGGTGCCGTTATCTTCGCGGTCAGGATCGGGTCGCTGGCTCTAGACATGACCACGACCTGGGCCGGGAGGAGACATCGCGAGAGGCGTGGCGGGGCCCACGACGCGCAGGTGGACGAGTTCAAGCCCGAGGCCGGTGATCCGCTGGACGAGCCCGACCAGAGCGGCCTGATCGGGTAGCTCCGCACGAAGGGTTGTCGTGCCCGGGCCGACGGTGACCGCGCAGTCGTCGAATTCCGCCCGCACCGTGGTGCCGGCCTGACCCGTGAAGGTGATTTCGTAGGTCTGCGATTGCATCGGGAATGCGCCCTCCGATCTGCTGCTTCTTACCTGCTGTCAGCGTGTTTGCCGGCTGCGTCGGCGTCACCACCCGTTGGAGGGTTATCTCGGAATGGGCGGTATGGCCGGCCGATTTACTGCGGCCTAGGATTAGGCGGCAGCAGGGAAACCACCTGGGGGACAGTTGGTGACAGAAGACGCAGCGGCCGCGCGCGTCGCGTCACGGAATCTGCGGTTCGCGCTGGCGAAGTTCCGGCCGGCGATGCTGCCTGCCGCGCTGGTCGCCCGATCGATGTTGCACGAACAGCTGACGGCGGGGTCTGGCCAGCGCCTGACCGTGGTGGTGGGTTCGGCAGGCGCGGGCAAGAGCGTGCTGCTGTCGAGCTGGACCGAGACCCGGCCGCCTGGCGTGACTTCCTGGCTGTCATGTGATGGGGCCGACGCCAACCCGCTCCGCTTCTGGACCGGGTTCATCGAAGCCCCGCAGGCGGTGGAGCGGGAGTTCGGTTCCGATGCCGCCGATCTGCTCGCGATGGACGGCGCCGTATCGGCCGACGTCACCGCTTCGCTCGCCAACGATGCCGCGAAGCTGCCCCCAGGGTCGGCCATCATTGTGGACGACTTCCATTACGCGGCCCCGGCGGTGTCGCGGGCCATGACCGATCTGGTCGAGCGCTGGCCGGCCCAGAACGCCCAGCTCGTACTGGCCAGCCGGGTCGACCCGCCGCTGCGGCTGCACCGGCTGCGGATGGCTGGTGAACTGCGCGAGCTGCGGGACCGTGACCTGTACTTCTCGCTAGCTGAGAGCGCTGGCTTGCTGGCGAACCTCGGCGTGCAGGTCGCCCCGGCTGACCTGGGGCTGTTGCATCAGCGCAGCGAGGGGTGGGCGGCCGCGCTGCAGATGGCGGCGCTGTCGCTCCGCGGCGCCCGGGACCCGGCGCGGGCGGCGCGGGCACTTGATATCAGCAGCCACGCGATCGCCGAGTATTTCGTAGCTGAAGTCCTTGATCAGCAGCCCCCGGAGATTGTCTGGTTCATGCTCGACACCTCCATCCTGGGCGAACTGACCGCGGACGTGTGCGCGGTCGTGGCCGGGAGACCGGACGCGGCGACGCTACTGCGCAGCATCGATGCGGCCAATCTGTTCCTGGTGGCGCTGGACGATGAGCGGACCAGCTTCCGCTATCACAAGCTCGTGCGCCAAGTGCTGCGCGCCGAGCTGCGAGCCCGGGACCCGGCCCGGGAGCAGGCGCTCCAGCTACGCGCCGGCGAATGGTTCGAGGCCACCGGGGAGATCCGGCGGGCCACCCGGCACTTCCTCGCGGCCCGGCAGGCCGACCGGGCCCTGGCCCTGTTGCGGGACCGCGTCGCGGCCGACTTCATGAACAACCCGGCATTGCCCGCACCGCTCGATGTGAGCAAGATCGACCCCACCCTGCTGGCCAGTGCCCCGGACCGGCTGCTGGGCATGGCCGCCGACCTGCTGATATCAGGGGAAATGGTCCAGGGCGGCAAATACCTCGACCTGCTGGAGCGCGTTCAGCCGCCTATCCCGCCCGAGTCGAGGCTGGCGGCCCAGCTCGCGGTCCTGCGATCGAACTATTGCGGGCAACTCGGCCGGCTGGCCGAGGCCATCGATCAGGCCCTCGCCGCCCGGGCCATTCTGGAGCGGACGCAGCTCACCGACGAGGTCGTTACGGCCGGTCTGCCGGTGGTCCTGCTGCGCGTCTATGGATGGCTGGAGGACGGCGAAGCCCTTGCGCGCGAGGCCGCCTTGACCCTGGCCATTCCTGCCCTCGGCGAGCCGATCAAGCAGATCGTGGTGCCGGGCACGCAGGCCCTGGCCTGGTCCGAGGCCGGCCACCTGGCCCAGGCCGCCGAGGCGGCCAAGGCCGCCGATGGGGCGGCGCAGCGGCTGGGATTCGGCCAGCACTTCTTCGCCGTGGATCATCTGCGTGCCCTGGCTGGTCTGGCGCTGGAGCGGCGCGAGCTCGACGCCGCCGAGCAGTTCGCCGAGCAGGCGCTGTCGATATCGGAGCGCCGGCGACCTGCCTTTGAGTTCCTGGCGCTGCTGGACCGGGCCGCGATCTGGGCCGCCCGCGGGCAGGTCCGCAGCGCGCTGGCCGCCGTCGAGGCGGCCCGGCCGATCCTGGACGGGACCAGCTCGGAGCTGCTGGCCCGGGCCGATGAGCTGGAAGCACTGCTGCGCCTGTCGCTGGGCGACCCGCGCACCCCGGCCGAGCTGGCCAGCAGGCTGTCCGGTGCCCGCCGGGCCCTACTGCTGGCCAGGATCGCGCTGGCCTCCGGCGATCACGGCGCCGCGCAGGTACACCTGCAGGCCGGGTCACTGGATGAGCTGACGCCGCGGCGCGCGCTGGTGCGCCAGGTACTGCTGGCCGCCGCCGCGATTGAGCGCGATGACCCCGCGACCGCCAGCATCGTGGCCGGTGTCCTGCAGGCCGCACGGCTCGGGGGATTTCTCAACACCGTGGTCACCACCGACCCCCAGGTGACGGGCTACCTGGTCGAGCATGCCCCGCAGCTGCGGCAGGATCCGTTCATTGAGCAGCTGATCGCCGCGGCCGTGGAGATGCGCGCCGCCCAGCCGTCCGGCTCACGGCCCGGCCGCGGGCTCGCCGAGCCGCTGACCGTGGCTGAGCTGCGTATCCTCAAGCTGCTGCCGACCAGTACCTATCTGCAGATGGCCGAGACCCTTTACATCTCGCGTAACACGGTGAAAGTTCATCTGCGGTCGGTCTACCAGAAGCTCGGGGTGACATCGCGCTCGCAGGCGATCGAGCGGGCCGTCGACTTGCGCCTGCTCTAAGATCGTTCCGCTCCAGGCCTTAGGCATAACCCCCCAAAGGGTGAGAACCGCTGGGGCCCGCAGGGCGCAACCGGGACAACATCGTAACGATCATGTTCGTTACGATCAAGTTCGCGACGAACCTGTTTGTTCCGAACGTGTTCGTATAACCTGTCGGTATGAGAGTTCAGTCGGGAGAACCACGCAGCCGCCGGGACCGCCCGGCCAAGCCCGCGCTGACGCGGGCCAGCATCGTGGCCGCGGCCGTCGCGATCATGCAGGCCGAAGGCCTGCCCAAGGTCACCGTGCGCCGTCTGGCCCAGGACCTGGATACCGGCCCGGCCTCGCTCTACGTGTACTTCCGCAACACGGCCCAGCTGCACGCGGCGATCCTGGACGGGCTGCTGGGCACGATCCCACCGCCTCCGGCCACCGGTGACTGGCGCGCCCGGCTGGAGAAGGTGCTGACCGATTACACGGTCATGCTGTTCCAGCACCCCAGCCTGGCCCGGTCCGCCCTGGTGACCCGGCCCCACGGCGAGAACTACCTGAACCTGGTCGAGTCCCTGCTGGCCCTGCTGGCCGAGGGCGGCGTGCCATCCGGGCAGGCCGCCTGGGGCCTGGACATCCTGCTTCAGTTCGGTACCGCGACCGCGGCCGAGCACGCCACCCGGCAGGAGTCCCTCGACGCCGACGACGAGTGGGAAGCGCTGGTCGAGACCGTGCGCACCACCTCGGCCGCCACCCACCCGCAGGTGGCCGCGCTGGCCGGCCTGCTGGTCTCCGGCGAGCCGGGCGAGCGGCTGTCCTGGGGCTTCCGGGCGCTGATCAACGGCATCGTGGCCACCCCGGCCCCGGAAGGGGGTGCGTCATGACCACGCATCACCCGATCGCGATCATCGGTGCTGGTCTCGGCGGCCTGACTCTGGCCCGCGTGCTGCACGTCCACGGCATCGAGGCCGTCGTGTTCGAGCTGGAGGCTGGGCCGGACGCTCGTGCGCAGGGCGGCATGCTCGACATCCACGAGGAGTCCGGCCAGGTCGCGCTGCACGCCGCCGAGCTGTTCGGCCAGTTCCAGAAGCTGATCATGCCGGGTGGCGAGGCCATGCGGATCCTGGATTCGCGGGCCACGGTCCGGATGGAGGAGACGGATGAGGGCGACGGCAGTCGCCCCGAGGTCGAGCGGGGCCAGTTGCGGGATCTGCTGCTGGCCACCCTGTCTGCGGGCCCGAGGGGCGAGGTGGTGCACTGGGGAGCCAAGGTCGCCGCCGCCCGCCCCGCGGGGGAAGGGCGTCACCAGGTCACCCTGGCTGACGGGACCACGTTCACCACGGACCTGCTGGTCGGGGCGGACGGTGCCTGGTCCCGGGTGCGCCCGCTGGTCTCGCCCGCTCAGCCGGAGTACACCGGCATCTCGTTCGTCGAGGCTGACCTGCTGGACGCCGACACGCGCCACCCGGCCAGCGCCGCAGTGGTCGGCGGCGGCATCTTGTTCGCCCTGGGCCCGGGCCGGGGTTTCCTGGCCCACCGTGAGCCCAACGGCAGCCTGCACGCCTACGCGGGCCTGCGGGTCCCGGCGGACTGGGCTGGCGGTATCGACTTCACCGACCGCGGCGCGGCCCAGGCCGCCGTCCGGGAGGAGTTCACCGGCTGGGACCCGAGCCTGCAGGCGCTGATCACCGACTCGGACACCGCGCTGATCCCGCGACTGATCCACGCGCTGCCGGTTGGCCACCGCTGGGACCGGATCGCGGGGGTCACGCTGCTCGGCGACGCCGCCCACCTGATGTCCCCGTTCGCGGGCGAGGGCGCCAACCTGGCCATGCTCGACGGGGCCGAGCTGGGCCTGGCCCTGGCCGCGCACCCCGGCAACACCGAAGCTGCCCTGGCCGCGTACGAGCAGACCCTGTTCCCGCGCAGCGAGGCTTCGGCCGCCGAGTCCGCCGCCAACATGGCCATCTTGTTCGCCGACGACGCCCCGCAGGGCCTGCTCGACCAGTTCGCCTCCTATCAGGAGCAGGCCCGCTGAGCCCTGGCCGGCCGGGCCGCTGCTAGCGTGCGGGCCATGGCCGTCATCCACCACACCACGCTGACGCCGACCAAGCTGGAACTGTTGTCCGCCTGGCTGCCGGGCCAGCCGTGGTTCCGGGACGCCGGCCGGGCTCCGGATCTGGCCCGGATGGGCGGCTTCCGGCTCGATGACCCCAGCGGCGCAGTCGGCCTGGAGTTCATGGTGGTGACCGACGCCGCCACCGGCACGAGCTACCACGTGCCGCTCACGTACCGGGGCAGCGAACTGCCCAGCGCGGGAAATGGCCTGATCGGCACGAGCCAGCACGGGGTGCTCGGCCGCCGCTGGGTCTACGACGGCGCTTACGATCCGGTCCTGGTCGCCCAGCTCGTCGCGCTCCTCCAGGGCGCCGCCGAGCCGCAGGCCCAGAGCGAGAGCAACACCCCTGACCCCAGCGTGACCATGGGCCCGCCCGCCGTCGCCGCGGCGCCCGTCACCGAATCGGCCGTGGTGGCCAGCACGGCCGTCGGTACCGAACTCCAGCTGGCCGGCGGCCTGACCGTCTGGATCAACCGCATCCTCCGGGCGGGGGAGGAACATCGCGGCCCCGGCGTCTCCGCCACCTGGAAGCTGGCCGACGGCACCGTGTCCCGTGGTGTCTTCGCCACCGCTCAGCACAACCCGACGACCCCGGGCAGCGCCTGACCGCATCGTTGCGAACCCGGACCCGCCCGCCTGACGGCGCACCCTCAGACGGTCCGCGGCCAGGTCCTGAACCGCTCCCGCAGCTCGGCGGCGTCGGCGGGAGTGAGGCCGTAGCGGGCGAACAGGCCATCAGGCATCCGGTCCAGCTGCCGGCCGGCGTCGGCGAAGTCCCGTTCGGTCAGGCCGGGGTCCAGCCGCCGGGCCAGCGCGATCAGCTCGGCCGCGGTGTAGTGCCGCAGGACGGCGGCCGTGTCGACGTAGTCGCGGGGCTCGACCCGGCTGGCCAGTGCCACCGTCTTCCAGCCGGCCAGGTCCTCGATGTCCAGGACCGGGCCAACGTCCATCGTGACCGGGCCGCGAGTCCGGTCGAAGTAGGCCATCTGCAGCATGGTCTGCTGGCCGGCCGGGCCGGTGATCAGCCATTCCGTCAGGCCCTCGCCCATGCCCTCGAAAATGTCGCCCAGGTCGTCGGTCCCGGTCAGCCGCTCGGCCGAAAATCCGGCCGCCCGCAACGCCGCTTCCACCGCCTTCGCGGCCGCCATGACCCCGGTTTCCTGGTCGCTGAACAGGTCGACGTCCTCGGTGGGCCGGTCGATGACTCCGTGCGCGATCAGCGCGTTCCCGCCCGCCAGGGCGAAGCCGTACTGGGCCGCCACCCGCAGGGCGATGGTCGCAACCTCGCGCTGCAGCCCGCTGATCGGCATCAGGCGACCGGGACCGGGCCCTGGTCTAGGCCGCGGTCGCGGCGGAGGCCGCCCGCAGCGCCGGGTGCTGGTCCTCCCAGGCCGCGCGGACACGGCGCGGCAGGAACAGCTCGGGCCAGCGCGCCACTAGCGTGTCACCGTCGAGGAACGCGGTGAGGTCTTCTGGCTGGGTGGCCTCGCGCAGCACGGTCTGGTACATCCAGTCCAGCATCCCCGGCGCATCCAGGTCGAACAGGCGATCGGGATACCAGAACAGCCGCAACGGCAGCTCGACCGGGCCGGAGGTGGGCCCGTGCAGCCCGGCCAGGTCCGCGGCCACGAGCGTGCGCCGCCCCCGGTACGCCTGCTGTGGCGCCCGGAGCGTGGCGGTCTGCTCGGCGGTCATGACCTCAGGATAGCCGCTGCCGGTCACGATAGGCAGACCCCGACTCGAAAACGTGGTCGATTACCTCGCTGTGCTGCTTCCTGGCCGCCGTTTCCTGGCCGCCGTTTACTGGGACCCGTTTACTGGGCGGCCGTCAGCCCGGCGGTCAGCGCGGCCGACACGCCCGTCGTCATCGGCGCCGGGCTGGCCAGGGTCTCGACGTCCTCGGTGATGGTGAACGTTCCGTGGCCGAGCACCTCGGCCAGGTGACCCTCCATCACCGGCAGGGCCTCGGCTACCGTCACCGGATGGCCGGTCTCGGCGCTGAGCGAGGTGACGCCGGCGTTGCTGATCCCGCACGGCACGATCCGGCCGAACCAGCCCAGGTCGCAGTCGCAGTTCAGGGCGAAGCCGTGCATGGTCACACCCCGGGCCACCCGGGCCCCAATCGCGCCGACCTTCCGGTCCGGCCGGCCGCCGCCGGTGACCCAGGCGCCGCTGCGCCCGTCGATCCGCTCGGCCCGCACGCCGAAGTCGGCGCAGGTCCGGATCAGCGCGTCTTCCAGAGACCGGACGTAGCCCACGACGTCGACCGGCTCGCGCAACTTGATGATCGGGTACCCGACCAGTTGCCCCGGGCCGTGCCAGGTGATCCGGCCACCCCGGTCCACGTCGATCACGGGGGCGCCCGCGTCCCCGATGGGCCGGTCCGAGAGCTCGGTCCGCTTGCCAGCCGTGTAGACCGGCTCGTGTTCCAGCAGCAGGCAGGTGTCCGGGATCTCCCCGTCCGCGCGCTGCTGGTGCACGGCCCGCTGCAGGTCCCAGGCCGCCTGGTAGGGGACCGCCGCTGCGCCGAAGCCAACGTGTGCAAAGACCAGCTCATCGTTCACCCTGCCAGCCTACGTCGCAGCCGCGGCCGCGCATCCTGCGGCAGGTCAGCACCAAGCTTCAGGGCAAGTAAGGAAGGCACTCAGGAATATTTAAAGAGCGCATTCTTTAATAAAGAGTGTGATAGACGAGGCCGAGCTGCGGCGGATGAGCCGGGAGGATCGGCGGCATCTGGCCCGCCTCCTCACCTCCATCGACGAGCCGCACGTGCTGCGCGACAATCGATCCCGGTGGCGGCGCCGGGTCGCGCTGCTCCTGTCCATGGGCTCCTGTGTTGTCCTGGCGGCCTGGATCGCCGTGCTCATGCTGACCCTGCCCAAGCACTACACCGCCGGCCACTGGCGCGGCGCCTGGGTCGGCTTCGACCTGGCGCTGCTGGGCGCGTTCGCCGCCACGGCCTGGGCCGCCTGGCGCGAGCGCCAGGCCCTGATCATCCTGCTCACCGTCACCGGCACGCTGCTGTGCTGCGATGCCTGGTTCGACGTGATCCTCGACATCGGCACCCGCAACATCTGGGAGAGCGTGGCCTCGGCCGCACTGGCCGAGCTGCCGCTGGCCTTCATCATGTTCACCGCGGCGCGCCGGCTGGTCCGGATGAGTGTCGGCGTCGTCATGCAGCTGGAGGGCATCACGGCCGACATCCCACCGCTGTGGAAGATCCCGCTGTTCGCCGAAGGCCTGACGGCCGCGCTCCCGGCCCGCTACCGCAACGAGGCCCGCGACGCCTCGCCCAAAGCGCCCGCCGCCGCGGAGTAACGCCCGGCCGTCCGCCCCAGGTCCCTAGCCGCGCAATGCCACATTGCCGACCCTAGAAGGTCGCAATGTTGCATTGCCTTCGTCATCCCTTCTGCATCACCGCCCGGCCTCTTCGTGAAACTTTTCACAAGTAAGGGGCCTGGAGTGTCACAGCCCGGCACGCTCCCTCGTCAAACCGGGTGACTACAAGGAGAGGAGTCACCATGCGAGTCTTTGTCGCCGGCGGGACAGGAGTGGTCGGGCGCGGCCTGATCCCGATGCTCACCGCGGCCGGTCATCAGGTGACCGCGACCACCCGGTCGCCGGGTAAGACGGCCCAGCTGAAGGAGCTCGGCGCCGAGCCGGTCGTGGCCGACGGGCTGGACCGGGCCGCGACCATCGAGGCCGTCACTACTGCCCGGCCCGACGTGATCGTGCACCAGCTGACCGGGCTGGCCGGGCAGAGCGACCTGCGGCACTTCGACCGCACGTTCGCCGTCACCAACCAGCTGCGCAGCCGGGGCACCGACTATCTGCTCGAGGCGGCCCGCGCCGCCGGCACCCGGCGGTTCGTGGCCCAGAGCTTCACCGGCTGGCCCAATCAGCCCGTCGGCGGCCCGGTCAAGACCGAGGACGACCCGTTCGACCCGCATCCGCCGGCCAGCATGACCGAGAGCCTGCGCGCCATCCAGCACCTCGAGCAGGCCGTCCCGGCCGGAGTGCCCGAAGGTCTCGTGCTGCGGTACGGCATCCTGTACGGCCCCGGGGCCAGCGACGACCTGGCCGGGCTGGTGCGGAAAGGCCGGCTGCCGGTCGTCGGCGGGGGCACCGGCATCTGGTCGTTCACGCACGTCACCGACGCCGCGTCGGCCGCCGCGGCCGCTGTGCTGCGCGGCGCGCCCGGCCTGTACAACGCGGTTGACGACGAGCCCGCCCCGGTGGCTGAATGGCTGCCATACCTGGCCGCCTGCCTGGGCGCGCGGGCGCCGTGGCGGCTGCCCGCCTGGGCCGGGCGGCTGCTGGCGGGGGAGTCGGTGGTGCACATGATGACGCAGAACCGCGGTTCGTCCAACGCCAAGGCGCGGCGCGAGCTCGACTGGACCCTGGCCTACCCCAGCTGGCGGCAGGGCTTCGCTTCCGGCCTCGGCCTGCCGGCCCCTACCACGGCCGCCGGCACCCCAGCCGTAAGCCCTCGGGCCGCCAGGAACAAGGCGGCCTGAGTCATGGACCTCGACCTCGACGGGCTGCGGCCGCTGATGTTCTCGATCGCCTACCGGATGACCGGCAGCGTCGGCGACGCCGAGGACATCGTGCAGGAGGCGGTGATCCGCACCTACCGGGCGGCCAGCCAGGGGACCCTGGTCGAGTCGCCCAAGGCGTTCGTCACCACCACCACGACCCGGCTGGCCATCGACCACCTGCGCTCGGCCCGGGTACGCCGGGAGTCCTACGTGGGCACCTGGCTGCCCGAGCCGCTGGTGACGGACCCCGCGCCCGGGCCGGCCGAGCGGGCCGAGATGTCCGACTCGCTGTCGCTGGCGTTCCTGGTCCTGCTGGAGAGCCTGTCCCCGGTGGAGCGGGCGGTGTTCCTGCTCCGCGAGGTGTTCGGCTACGGCTACGCCGAGATCGCCGAGGCCGTGGGCAAGTCCGAGCCGAACTGCCGCCAGATCTTCACCCGGGCCCGGCGGCACATCGACGAGGGCCGTCCGCGGTTCGAGGCCTCCCGGCAGGAGGGCACCGAGCTCACCGACCGGTTCCTGGCTGCCGTGAGCGGCGGCGACCTGGAGGGGTTCATCGAGCACCTCGCCCCTGACGTCGTGATGTACGGCGACGGTGGCGGCAAGGCGCCCGCGGCCCGCACCCCGATCCACGGCCGTGAGCAGGTCGCCCGGCTGCTGCGCGGACTGGTCCGGCAGTTCCCGCGCTGGGCGTCGGAGATCCGGCCCTCGCAGGTCAACGGGCAGCCCGGGGTCCTGGCCTACGACCACGCCGGTAACCCGGTCGGCGTGGTGGCGTTCGACGTCCTGGACGGGCAGGTGGTGGCGATCAGGTCGGTGATCAACCCGGACAAACTGCGGCACCTCACGTGACCCCGTTCGCGGGGAGGGCCTAGCCTCGGGGCATGGCCACCGATTTCACCGAAGAAGGCGCCGCGGACGCGGTCATCGAGAGCTTCGCCGGCACGCCGGACGAGCGGCTACGGACCATCCTGAACAGCCTGGTCCGGCACCTGCACGCGGCCGTGCGCGAGGTGGAACCCAGCCTGGCGGAGTGGGAGCAGGCGATCGAGTTCCTCACCGCCACCGGCCAGAAGTGCACCGACGTCCGGCAGGAGTTCATCCTGCTGTCCGACGTGCTGGGCATCTCGATGCTGGTCGAGACGATCAGCGAGCGCGGCGCGGCCGGGGCCACCCAGTCCACCGTGCTGGGCCCGTTCCACATGACCAGCTCGCCTGAGCGGGCGCTCGGCGCCAACATCGACCTGGTCGGCGGGAGCCAGCCGTGCGTGGTCATCGGCCGGGTGGTGGGCACGGACGGCAGCCCGCTGCCGGGCGCGACCCTCGATGTGTGGCAGGCCAACGACCATGGCGCCTACGACGTGCAGGAGCCGGACAAGCAGCCCGACGGTAACGGCCGCGGCCTGTTCACCACGGACGCCGAAGGGCGGTTCTGGTTCCGCACGATCGTGCCCAGCTACTACCCGATCCCGACCGACGGCCCGGTCGGGGAACTGCTGGCCGCCACCCGGCGGCACCCGTACCGCCCGGCGCACATCCACTTCATCGTGGCCGCGGATGGTTACCGGACGCTGACCACGCACATCTTCGTCGACGACAGCGAATACATCGACTCCGACGCGGTGTTCGCGGTCAAGAAGAGCCTGATCACCGAGTTCGTCGAGGTGGACGAGCCCGAGCAGGCCGCCCGGTACCAGGTCAGCAACCCGTTCCGCCTGGCCGACGTCCAGATCGCGCTGTCGAAGGACTAATAACTTGGCCCTGCGCGAGGCGGCAGCCCAGTTCGGGCCGTTCGGCGGCCGGGCCTGGTTGAACACCGCCCATCAGGGCCCGCTGCCGCGCGCCGCCGTCGCCGCCACCCAGCACGCGGCCCACCTCAAGGCGGCTCCGCACCTGATCCGCGACGACGATTTCCGTGACGTGCCCGAACGGCTGCGCGGCCTGCTCGCGGAGCTGGTGGGCGGATCGCCGGAACAGATTGTGCTGGGCAACAGCACCTCGTATGGCCTGCATCTGATCGCCAATGGGCTGGACTGGCACGACGGCGACGAGGTGCTCACCATCGACGGTGATTATCCGGCCACGGTGCTGCCGTGGCGGCGGCTCGAACCACTCGGGGTCCAGGTGCGCGCCGTCTGGCCGGCGGCGGGCCTGCTGACCCCCGGGCAGCTGGCGGCCGAGATCCGGTCCCGCACCCGGCTGGTCGCGGTGACCTGGGTCGATTCGTTCACTGGCCGCACGCTGGATCTGGACGGGCTGGCGCAGGTGTGCCGCCGGGCCGGGGTGCTGCTGATCGTGAACGCATCTCAGGCGCTCGGCGCCCGGCCGATCGACGTCGCGGTCACCCCGGTCGATGCCGTGGTGTGCTGTGGCTACAAGTGGCTGTGCGGTCCTTACGGCACCGGGTTCGCCTGGCTGCACCGGGACCTGCTGGATCGGCTGCGCCCGCAGCAGGCGTACTGGCTGGCCATGCAGACCGGCCGCGGCCTCGACGAGATGCGTGGTACCACGGTGCGCGACGACCTCGGGGTGCGCGCGTTCGACGTGTTCTGTCCGGCGGCGTTCGCCAGCACGTTGCCCTGGATCGCCGCGCTGCAGCTGTTCCTCGACGCCGGCGTCAGCGCGGTGGCCGACCATGACCAGCGCTTGGTGGAGCGGCTGCTCGACGGGCTGGACACCCGGCAGTACGAGCTCATCAGCCCTCGCACGGGGCCAACCCGGTCCACCCTGATCGTGCTGGGCCGCCGCGACGGCAGCACGAGTGCCCGGCACCGGCAGCTCACCGAAGCCGGCGTCGACGCCGCCTACCGCGAAGGCAACCTGCGCCTGTCCGTGCACCTGTTCAACACGGCCACTGAGATCGACCACGTGCTCGACCGGCTGCACGCCTGACGCCGCTCATCACCTCACCAGGCTGGGCGTTTCCTGAAGGTTGACGTTGGTGATAACTGGATAGACGCTGTGGGTCACGGTGTGTTCCCCGTTACCCGCAGCAGGGAGGCGCTTACATGGTGACGTCGCCGGTCGCTGACGAAGTCCACCACCCCGACGGCCGGGTCACTCTGGCTACCAACGAAGAAATCGCGGACAGCGGATACGCCAACGGCGACCTGGCTCCCTTGCCACTAGCCCGCCGGACCTGGACGACCTACAACTACACGGCACTGTGGGTGGGGATGTCCCACAACATCCCCACCTACCTGCTTGCCTCCGGCCTGATCGCGGTGGGCATGAACTGGGTCCAGGCCGTCATCACGATCGCGGCGGCCAACCTCATCGTGCTGGTCCCGATGCTGCTCAACAGCCACGCCGGGACGAAGTACGGGATCCCGTTCCCGGTGTTCGCGCGGGCCTCGTTCGGGCTGCGCGGGGCCAACCTGGCCGCCATCTTGCGCGCGCTGATCGCCTGCGCCTGGTTCGGCATCCAGACCTGGATCGGCGGGGAGGCCTTCTACACGCTGGTCGGCGCGGTCGCCGGGCACGGCTGGACCGCGGCCAGCCCGGCCTGGGGCGGTTACCCGTGGACCCAGTGGCTGTCGTTCGGCATCTTCTGGGTGCTGGAGATGGCCATCATCGTGCGCGGCATGAACACGCTGCGCCGGTTCGAGAACTGGGCCGCCCCGCTGGTCCTGGTGGCCGCGATCGCCCTTCTCATCTACATCGCGATCAAGGCGCACGGCTTCGGCGCGGTACTGTCCCAGCCGCCCAAGCTGGGCTGGGGCGGCCGGTTCTGGCCGGTGTTCTTCCCCTCGCTGATGGCCATGATCGCCTTCTGGTCCACGATGTCGCTGAACATGCCGGACTTCACCCGGTTCAGCCGTGGCCAGAAGCAGCAAGCCGTCGGCCAGGTGCTCGGCCTGCCCACCACGATGACCTTCTTCTCGCTGCTGGCGGTGTTCATCACCGCGGCGTCGGAGAAGATCTATGGCGCGCCGATCTGGGACCCGATCCAGCTCACCGGCAAGTTCAGTAACCCCGTAGTCGTGGCGTTCGCGTTGTTCACGATCATCGTGGCCACGCTGAGCGTCAACGTGGCGGCCAACACCGTCAGTCCCTCCTACGATTTCTCCAACCTGCTGCCCAAACTGGTCAGCTTCCGTACCGGTGGCCTGATCACCGGGGTGATCGGCGTCCTCATCCAGCCATGGCGGCTGCTGACCAACCCGCACGTCTACATCTACGTCTGGCTCGGCTTCTACGGCGGCCTGCTCGGCGCGGTCGCGGGCGTGCTGATCGCGGATTACTGGCTGATCCGCAACACGGAACTGCGGCTGGTCGACCTCTACCGTCCGCACGGCCTGTACTGGTACAACGGTGGCTGGAACTGGCGCGCGGTGGTCGCGCTCGCGATTGGGGCGCTGCTGGCCGTGGGCGGGGCCTGGTCCGCTCCGGGGGAGGGGCCCTTCCCCGAAACCGGCCTGATCCCGGCCCTGAAACCGCTCTACAACTACAACTGGGTGGTCGGGTTCGCGGTGGCCATCATTCTCTACTGGGGGCTGACGATGATTTCGGTACGGCGGGCGCCAGGTCGTCACGCCTCATCGCCGGACAGCGAGGCTGACCACTGACCACTCAACATCTCGGCCGGCTGCGATCCAGCGTCCAGGCCTGGATCGCAGATGACCCGGATCCGGGGGACCGGGCCGAGCTAGCCGCCCTGCTGCGGGCCGGCGACACCGGCGCGCTGACCGAGCGGTTCGGCGAGCCGCTGACCTTCGGCACGGCCGGGATCCGCGGACCACTCGGCGCGGGCCCCGCCCGGATGAACCGGGCCACCGTGCGCCGGGTCGCAGCCGGACTCGCTCACTACCTGAACCAGGCCGTCCCGGATCAGGACGGCCCGGTGGTGATCGGCTACGACGCCCGCCGTGGCTCCCGGAAGTTCGCCGGCGAGGCCGCAGCCGTGCTGACCGGCGCCGGGCGTGCGGTGCTCCGGCTGCCCGGCCCAGTGCCCACGCCCGTGCTGGCCTTCGCCGTCCGGCACCTGCACGCGGTGGCCGGGGTCATGGTCACCGCCAGCCACAATCCCCGGGAGGACAACGGGGTCAAGGTCTACTGGACCGACGGCGCGCAGATCGTGCCGCCCGTCGACACCGGCATTGCGGCCGCCGCCGCGGCCGCGGGCCCGCTGCTGGACCTGCCGCTCGGCCCGCCCGGCGAGGCTCTGGGGGACGAGGTCACCCGGGCCTACCTGGACGCGATCACGGCCGCGGTGCCGCCCGGCGGCGAAGGCGAGCGGACCGAGCTGCGGATCGCCTACACCCCGCTGCACGGCGTGGGCCTGGCCACCGCCCTGCGGGCGTTCGCTCAGACCGGGTTCGCCGAGCCCGCCGTGGTGGCCGAACAGGCTGAACCCGACGGCGCGTTCCCGACCCTGCCCAAGCCCAACCCGGAAGAGCCGGGCGCCCTCGACCTGCTGCTGGCCGAGGCCACCCGCACCGGGGCGGACCTGGCCCTGGCCAACGACCCGGACGCGGACCGGCTGGCCGTGGCCCTCCCCGACCCGGAGACCCGCTCCGGCTGGCGGGTGCTGACCGGGGACGAGATCGGTGCGCTGCTCGGCGACCACCTGCTGCGGCACGCCACCGACCCGGCCCGGCGGCTGCTGGTCACCACGATCGTGTCGGCCGGCCTGCTCGGTGAGCTGGCCGCTGCGGCCGGGGCCGGGTACGCCGAGACGCTGACCGGCTTCAAGTGGATCATGCGGGCCGCCGACGACCCGGCGGTACCACCCGGCCATCAGTTCCTG
Organism: uncultured Actinomycetes bacterium; assembly: GCA_963833835.1. Lineage (GTDB taxonomy): Bacteria > Actinomycetota > Actinomycetes > Streptosporangiales > Streptosporangiaceae > Bog-532. Next base: position 15,871 of record CAWHZI010000009.1, on the reverse strand, counting down.
TTCGGCTATGAGGAGGCGCTGGGCTACGCGGTCAGCGACGTAGTGCGGGACAAGGACGGCATGTCCGCCGCGCTGGTGCTGGCGGCCGCGGCGGCGGAGGCCCGGAGCCGCGGCCAGACGCTGACCGGGGTCCTGAACGGCATCGCCCGGCGGTTCGGCCTGTACGCGACCAGCCAGTTCTCAGTCGACCTGTCCGGCGGCCCGGGCGCGGCCCCGGAGGCCGACCCAGCGGCCGACGCAGGGGCAGGCGCCGCGCTGCTGGCCGCCGCCCGCAACGCGCCGCCGCTGTCGCTGCTGGGCCAGCCCCTGGAAGCCGTGGACGATCTCGGGCTGGGCTTGCGATCCCATGCCGACGGCACCAAGGACCCGCTGACCCTGCCCCGGTCCGACGCGATCATCTGGCGCGCCGCCGCTAGGACCAGGGTGGCTATCCGGCCGAGCGGCACCGAGCCTAAGGTGAAGATCTACCTGCAGGTAGTGCTGCCCGTCGCGGACCAGGACGACCTGGGAACGGCGGGCCCGCTCCGGGCTCAGGCGGCCCGGCGGCTGGCTGACCTGCGTCAGGAAGTATCGGAGGTGCTGCACCTGTGACCGAGTCCCTGACTCGCCGCCGGCTGGCCGAGATGATCGACCACACCCTGCTGGCCCCCGAAGCGACTCCGCACGACGTGGCCGCGCTGTGCGCCGAGGCCCGCCAACTCGGCGTGTACGCGGTCTGCGTGTCACCCACGCTGGTCACCACCGCGGCCCAGGCGCTCCCCGGCCAGGAGATCAGGGTGGCCGCCGTGGCCGGGTTCCCCTCCGGGGCCCACAGCGCCGGGCTCAAGGCCCAGGAAGCCGGCATCGCCGCCGCCACTGGGGCGCACGAGGTCGACATGGTCATCAACCTCGGGCTGGCCGCCGACGGGCGGTGGAAGGACGTGGAACAGGAGATCGCCGCCGTCCGCGGTGAGATCCCCAGCCCGACTGTGCTGAAGGTGATCATCGAGTCCGCCGTGCTGGACGACGAGTCCATCGTCGCGGCGTGCCAGGCGGCCGAGAGCGCCGGAGCCGATTTCGTCAAGACGTCAACCGGGTTCCACCCCGCGGGCGGGGCTACCACCGCCGCGGTCGCGCTGATGGCCCGGACGGTCGGGCCCCGGCTGGGCGTGAAGGCCTCGGGCGGGATCCGCTCGGCCGCCGACGCGCTGGCCATGGTCGAGGCGGGCGCCACCCGGCTCGGCCTGTCCCGTAGCGCCGCGATCCTCGCCGAGCTGCCCAGCTAAGACCGAAGGAGCTGTCATGACCACCGTCCGCGCCGCGCTGATCCAGCAGAAGTGGACCGGCGACAAAGAATCCATGATTAAAAATGCTGTTCTCGCACTGCGTGAGGCAGCCAGCCAGGGGGCCCAGGTGGCCTGCCTGCAGGAGCTGTTCTACGGCCCGTACTTTTGCCAGGTGCAGGATCCGCAGTGGTACGGCTGGACCGAGGAAGTGCCCGGCGGCCCCACCGTTAGCCTCATGCAGGACCTGGCCCGCGAGCTGAACCTGGTCCTCGTCGTGCCGGTGTATGAGGTCGAGCAGGAGGGCGTCTACTACAACACCGCGGCGGTCATCGACGCCGACGGCAGCTACCTCGGCAAGCACCGCAAGAACCACATCCCGCAGGTCAACGGGTTCTGGGAGAAGTACTACTTCCGGCCGGGCAACCTGGGCTACCCGGTGTTCGACACCGCGGTGGGCAAGATCGGCGTCTACATCTGCTACGAGCGGCACTTCCCTGAGGGCTGGCGTGCCCTGGGCCTGGGCGGAGCGAAGATCGTGTTCAACCCGTCCGCCACCAGCCGCGGCCTGTCCGAGTACCTGTGGAAGCTGGAGCAGACCTCGGCCGCCGTGGCCAACGAGTACTTCGTCGGCACGATCAACCGGGTCGGCGTCGAACCGCTCGGCGACGACGACTTCTACGGTCAGTCCTACTTCGCCGACCCACGCGGCCAGATCATGGGCGGCACCGCCTCGGACAACGCCGACGAGGTGCTGATCCGCGACCTGGACATGGACCTGCTGGAAGAGGTCCGGCACCAGTGGCAGTTCTACCGGGACCGTCGGCCGGACTCCTACGGCCAGCTGACCCAGCCCTGATCCCGCCCCCCTCTAACCAGCTCCCACCAGCACCGTCCCGGAGATCATCATGCGTACTCTGATCCGCGGCGGCACGGTGGTCACGGCCACCGGCGCCTTCCCCGCCGACGTGCTCGTCGACGGAGAGACCATCGCCGCGCTCCTCGACCCCGCTCACACCGACACCCTGGCCGGCACGGCCGACCGCGTCCTGGACGCGGCCGGCCTGTACGTCATGCCGGGCGGGATCGACGTGCACACCCATATGGAAATGCCGTTCGGCGGCACGTTCGCCGCAGACGACTTCGAGACCGGCACCCGGGCCGCGGCCTGGGGCGGGACGACCACCATCGTCGACTTCCCGGTGCAGAAGAAGGGCAGTACGCTCACCGAGACGCTGGACACCTGGCACGGTAAGGCCAGCGGCAAGGCCAGCATCGACTACGGCTTCCACATGATCGTCTCCGACGTCAACGACACGACGCTCAAAGAGATGGACGCCCTGGTCGGCGAGGGCGTGACCAGCTTCAAGATGTTCATGGCCTACCCGGGCGTGTTCTACGCCACCGACGACGAGATCCTGCGGGCCATGCAGCGCGCGGCGGGCAACGGCGCCACGATCATGATGCACGCCGAGAACGGCATCGCCATCGACGAACTGGTCCGGCAGGCGCTGGCCGCCGGGCACACCGACCCGGGCTGGCACGGCCGCACCCGGCCGCCCGAGCTGGAGGGCGAGGCCACCGCCCGGGCCATCCGGCTGGCCCAGGTGGCCGGCGCGCCGCTGTACATCGTGCACCTGTCGGCCTCTCACGCACTGGACGCGGTGACCGAGGCCCGGGACCGCGGCGCCCCGGTGTTCGCCGAGACCTGCCCGCAGTACCTCTACCTGTCCCAGGACGACCTGGACAAGCCCGACTTCGAGGGAGCCAAGTACGTGGCCTCCCCGCCGGTCCGGCCCAAGGAGCACTGGCAGCACATCTGGCGCGGGCTGCGCAGCAACGACCTGTCCGTGGTGTCCACCGACCACTGCCCGTTCTGCTTCAAGGAGCAGAAGGAGCTGGGCCGGGGCGACTTCTCCAAGATCCCGAACGGCATCCCCGGGGTGGAGCACCGGATCGACCTGCTGCACCAGGGCGTGGCCGACGGCGAACTGTCCCCGGCCCGCTGGGTCGAGGTCAACTCGACCACCCCGGCCCGGATGTTCGGGCTGTACCCGCGCAAGGGCACGATCGCGCCCGGCTCCGACGCCGACATCGTGATCTACGACCCGAACGCCCGGCATGTGCTCTCCGCGGCGACCCATCACATGGCGGTGGACTATTCGGCCTACGAGGGCCGCGAGGTGCAGGGCCAGGTCAAGACCGTGCTGTCCCGGGGCGACATCCTGATCCAGGACGGGGAGTGGCACGGATCCGCGGGACGCGGCAAGTACCTGGCCAGGGGCACCTGCCAGTACCTCAGTTAAAGGGGGAAAATGGACATCGGACTGGTGCTGCAGAACGACCCGCCGGCCCAGCGCGTCATCGACCTGGCCCGGCGGGCCGACGCGGGCGGCTACAGCCACGTCTGGACGTTCGATTCGCACGTGCTGTGGCAGGAGCCGTTTGTCGTCTACGCCCAGATCCTCGCGCAGACCTCGAACGTCAAGGTCGGCCCGTTCGTGACCAACCCGCTGACCCGCGATCCGTCGGTCACCGCCTCGCTCTTCGCCACGCTGAACGACCAGTTCGGCCCGCGCACGGTGTGCGGCATCGGCCGGGGGGACTCGGCCCTGCGGGTGCTGGGCCGCAAGCCGGCCTCGCTGGCTACCCTGTCGCACGCCATGCGGATTATCCGGGACCTGGCCGAGGGCCGTGAGGTGGACTACGACGGCACCCCGGTCCGCATCCCCTGGGTCCGTAACGGCAAGCTCGAGATCTGGATGGCGGGCTACGGTCCCAAGGCGCTCAAGCTGTGCGGCGAGGAAGCCGACGGCTTCATCTTGCAGTGCGCCGACCCGGACATCGCCCGCTGGACGATCGGCACCGTGCGGGCCGCGGCCGTGGCGGCGGGCCGGGACCCGGCCGACGTCACCGTCTGTGTCGCCGCGCCCGCCTACGTGGGGACCGACCTGACCCACATGCGTGACCAGAGCCGCTGGTTCGGTGGCATGGTCGGCAACCACGTCGCGGACCTGGTGGGCCGCTACGGCGGCTCGGGGCAGACGATCCCGCGGGCGCTGACCGACTACATCAAGGCCCGTGAGGGCTACGACTACTCCCACCACGGCAAGGCGGACAACCCCACCACCGACTTCGTGCCCGACGAGGTGGTGGACCGGTTCTGCCTGCTCGGGCCGGTTGAGGCGCACCTGGACCGGCTGCGGGAGCTGCGCGAGATCGGCGCGGACAACTTCAGCGTCTACCTCATGCACGACGACGCCGACGCCACCCTGGACACCTACGCCAAGCACATCATCGGCCAGATCTGACCGGCATCGATTGGGCCTGGCTCGTTGTTATACAACGTACAGGAGCCAAGAGAAAAGGCAGAAATCGATGTTCCGCGCGAAGGACCGCACCAAGGACCGTGCCCAGGAGCCGACGGCTGAGATTCAGAAGCCCGACGAGCAGTGGAAGCGGGAGCTGACCCGCGAGCAGTACAACGTGCTGCGTCATGGCCACACCGAGATGGCATTTACCGGCGCGCTGCTCCGTAACAAGGAAACGGGCTCTTACACCTGCGCGGGCTGCGGGAGCGAGCTGTTCCGTTCCGACGCCAAGTTCAACTCCGGTACCGGCTGGCCGAGCTTTTTCGAGCCCGCGGTCGCCGAGGCCGTCGAGCTGCGCTCGGACCACGGCATGTTCATGCGCCGCACCGAGGTCCTCTGCCGCCGCTGTGGCGGGCATCTCGGCCACGTCTTCAACGACGGCCCGCGCCCGACCGGCGAGCGCTACTGCATCAACTCGGCCGCGCTGGCCTTCGAGCCCGCGTCGGCCGACGACCAGGAAGGGCGATGACGTGCTGAAGCTCAGGAACTCAGACCGGACCCGCCCGGCGTCGGCCCCGCCCTTCGAGGGGCAAGGCCCGGCCGGAGCGGAGCGGGCGACGTTCGCCGCCGGCTGCTTCTGGGGGGTCGAGGCGGAGTTCCGCCAGATCCCCGGGGTCCTGCGGACCGCGGTCGGCTACACCGGCGGCCATACGACCGACCCGACCTACCGGCAGGTCTGCGGGCACCGCACCGGCCACGCTGAGGCGGTCGAGGTGTGGTTCGACCCGGCGCAGGTCAGCTACGCCGAACTGCTCCAGACGTTCTGGAACATCCACAACCCGACCAGCCGCAACCGTCAGGGCTTCGACTTCGGCAGCCAGTACCGCTCGGCCATCTTCTTCCACGACGAGGCCCAGCAGGCGGCCGCGATCGAGTCCCGCGACGCCGCCCAGGCCACGCATCGGCGGCCGATCGTCACCCAGCTCACCCCGGCCTCGGCGTTCTACCGGGCCGAGGAGTACCACCAGCGCTACCTGGAGAAGGGCGGCCGCGCCGCCTGCGCCGTCACCGTTCAGTAAGCGCGGTCCAGTAAGCCCAGTCAGTAAGCACGGTCCAGTAAGCGCGCTCAGCTCCGTTCCCAAGAGGGCATGTGCGCCGCGGGGTAGCGGCTCCCGAACGACCCGCCGGGCAGGATCTCGTTTACCAGCTTGAGGTCGTCCGCGCTCAGCGTCACGTCGGCCGCGCCCACGTTCTCGGCCAGGCGGTCCGGGCTGCGGGTACCGGGGATCGGCACGATGTCGTCGCCCTGGGCCAGCAGCCAGGCCAGCGCCAGCTGGGTCACGCTGGCCCCCTTGCCCCGGGCCAGCTCGGTGAGCCGCTCGATCGCGGCGACGTTCTGCTCGTAGTTGCCGGGCTGCCAGCGTTCGTCAACGCTACGCATGTCGTCCGGGCCGTACGTGCTGGCCGGCTTGACCTCCGAGGTCAGGAAGCCGCGGCCCAGCGGCGAGTAGGCCACGAAGCCGATACCGAGCTCCCGGGTGGTGGGCAGGATCTCCTCTTCCACCGCCCGCTCGAAGATCGAGTACTCGGTCTGCAGCACGGAAACCGGCTGCACGGCGTGCGCACGCCGGATGTCGTCCGGGCCGGCCTCGCTGAGCCCGAAATAGCGGACCTTGCCCGCGTCGATCAGCTCCTTGACCGCGCCGGCCACGTCCTCGATCGGCACGTCCGGGTCGACCCGGTGCTGGTACAGGACGTCGATGTGGTCGGTGCCCAGGTACTGCAGGCTGTTGTCGGCCACCACGCGGATGCGGTCGGGGCGGCTGTCGAGCTGACGGTCCGGGTTCGAGCCACGGGGCAGCACGAAGCCGAACTTGGTCGCCAGCACCATGTCGTCGCGGAAGCCGGCCACGGCCTCGCCCACGAGCTTCTCGTTGCTCCCGGTGCCGTTCCCGTACAGCTCAGCCGTGTCGAGCAGCGTGACGCCGAGGTCGTGCGCCCGCTTGATGGTCGCGATCCCGCCGGCCTCGTCGGCGGCGCCGTAGGCCATCGTCATGCCCATCGTGCCGAGACCGATGGCGGCTACCTCGAGGCCCTGAGTTCCCAGTGTGCGATGTTCCACCCATCCAACCTAGCCCTCGGCAGATCAGACGGGATGCAGCACCCCGACCAGGTTCCGGCCCTGGAGCTGCTCGCCCGGCTGTCGCACCACCACCCAGTCTCCGGGGCGGATCCCCGCCTTACTCATTGAATTGTCGGCGATCCGCATCAGGAACAGCCGTTCGCCGCCGGTGGCTATCGCGGCGGACCCCAGGCCGACGAACGGCGCCCACACCACCTGGTCCGGGTCCCTGGCGTCCAGCACCTGCTCGACCCCGTCCGGCGCCGGGCGGGGGAGGACCCGGACGGTGCGCGGTACCCCGGGCTGGTAGCTCACGTACCCGTCGGCCTTGAGCTGCTGGAGGTGCCGCAGGACCGAGGACGCGCTCTTCAGCCCGGCCGCGGCCGCGATCTCCCGGTTGCTGGGGGAGCAGCCGTGCCGGGCGATGTAGCGCTCGATGACCTGGAGGATCTGGCCTTGCCGCGTCATCGAGCCTCCGCCCCGGGAAAACCCCTTTTCTCACGACATTAAATGATCTCCGGACGGCTGCCCATAGGGCTAGGGGCGCTGCCAGTTCACGGTTTCGCCGGCCGGGTGGCGGGTGAAGTCGGGCAGCCCGGTCAGGGCCTGCTCCTCACCGCCCGGCGTGTAGGTGACGATCAGCCGCAGTGTCCGCCAGCCGGTGTTCATGGTCGAGTGCAGGGTGCCCATCGGGATGTAGACCGCATCGCCCTCGGCCACCGGGAACTCCTCGTCCCCGACGGTCTGGGTGCCGGTCCCGGAGATCACGTAGATCAGCTCGTCGGCCTGGGCGTGCAGGTGCCTCACGTGGCCCTGGCCGGGGTTGATGATCACTTCACCCTGGGAGTTCGCGGCTCCGGGAATCGTCACCGGGGACACGAACCACTTCATCGTCCCCCAGTCGAAGCTGAACGTCTCCACCTGGCTGGGCTGAATGCGCGTCACGGTCATGCTGCGGAGGCTAGCGCACCGCCTCGGCCAGCAGCCGGACCGCGGCGGGCAGGTCGGACTCGCCCGGGAGGGCGAAGCCCAGCAGCAGGGCCGGGGGGAACGGCGCCCGCGCGGTGCAGTGCCGGTGCAGTTCGTGCAGGCCGACCCCGGCGGCACGGGCCCGCAGCGCCACGGCGCGCTCGTCCGTGCCCTCTGGAAGCTGGGCCAGCAGGTGCAGGCCGGCCGCGGTGCCGCTGATCCGGGCCGCGGGCAGATACGTGTGCAGCGCGTCGACCAGGATCTCCCGCTTGACCCGGTAGCGCCGGCGCATCGACCGCAGGTGACGCTCCAGCCCGGCGTCCCCGATGAACGTGGCCAGGGCCAGCTGGTCCAGGGTCGGTGGGGTCACCCCGGTGACCAGCAGGACCTGCTCCACCTCGTCCAGCAGCCCGCTGGGTGGCACCATCCAGGCCAGCCGCAGCGCCGGGGCCAGCGTCTTGCTGGTCGTCCCCACGAACATCACCCGGTCCGGGGCCAGGCCTTGCAGGGACGCCACCGGTTCGCGGCCGAACCGGTACTCGACGTCGTAGTCGTCCTCGATGATCAGCGCCTGCCGTTCGTGGGCCCAGGCCAGCAGGGCGGACCGGCGTTCCGCGGTCATCACCACCCCGGTCGGGTACTGGTGCGCGGGCGTGATCACCACCGCGCCCACTCTGGCCGCGGCCAGCTCGGAGACGATCAGGCCGTCGGCGTCCACCCGCACCGGGACCGCTTCCAGGCCCGCGTGCTCGGCGGTGTAGCGCTGCCAGCGCCAACCGGGATCCTCGATCGCCACCCGGCGTACGCCGCGGCGGCGCAGCACGTCCCAGATCACGGTCAGGGCCTGGGACGCCGCACAGCAGACGACGACCTGGTCCGGCTCGACCACCACTCCCCGCATCCGGGCCAGGTACCCGGCGATGGCGGCCCGCAACTCGGGGATGCCCCGGTGCCCGGCGTAGCTCAGCCGGTTGTCGGGCAGGTCCCGCAGCGCCCGCAGCAGGGCCGCCTTCCAGCGGGCGCGGGGGAAGGCATGGAAGTCGGCCTGCCCGGGCCGCAGGTCGTACCGGAACCGCTGGGCCGCCGGCCGCGGGACACGCGGCAGCGGGCTCCCGGTCTCGGGCAGCCGGGCCACCCGGGTGCCCGACCCGCGCTGGGCGGCCAGGTATCCCTCGGCCGCCAGCTGCGCGTAGCTGCCCACCACCACCCCGCGGGACACGCCCAGCTGCTGAGCCAGGTCCCGGCTGGGCGGCAGCAACGAGCCCGGCCCCAGGCGGCCGGACCGGATCGCGACCCGTAGTGAGTCTTCCAGCTGACGGCGCAGCGGAACCCCAGTCTGGAACGCGACATCCAGGTCCATGGTTCAGAAACTACTCCGACCGGCCGAAATTGGACCTCGATATGGCCAGTTGATTGGACCACACTGGAGGACCACACGCCGAATAGGCTGACCACGATCGGGGCAGTCCGTCTATCCGGCTAACGAAGCAGGGAGGGATTATGGCACCAATCCGGGTGCACGAGTTCATCAGCCTGGACGGGGTGATCGACGCTCCGTCGTGGACCGCCGACTTTGGCTTCGACCCGCGGATGGGCGAGGCGATCGGGCGGTTCGTGAGCGCCAGCGACGGCATCCTGCTGGGGCGGACGACCTATCAGATGTTTGAGCCCGCCTGGTCCACCCGCACGGTCGACGACGACCCGGGGGCGCCGTTCTTCAACGACACCATCAAGTACGTCGTGTCCTCGACGCTGACCGAGACCACCTGGCGCAACTCACAGATCATCGGGCCGTACGACGCCAAGGAGATCCAGCGCCTGAAGGAGGACGACAGCGCCAGCGGGCTGTACGTCAGCGGCAGCGCCACCCTGGTCCGGGCCTTGCTGGCCGACGGCCTGGTGGACGAGCTGCACCTGTTCGTCTACCCGGTGACCCGCGCGGCCGGCCCGCGGCTTTTCGGCGATGACGTGCCCCCCGGCCGCTGGAACCGGGCGGACGCGGAGCTCTACGACAACGGCGTGACCTATCTGAAGCTCACCCGCGCGTCGTGACATTGGCCCGTCGCCGGGTTGCCGCACCCGGCGAAGGTCGTGAGCCCGGGGCCGTCGGGGGCCGGCCCCGGGCTCGCCGGGGCACACTGGAGCGATGACTACGCTCGCCACCCTGGACCTGAGCTCACCCGGCCTCGACTCGCCGGACCAGGGCTCGCAGCCTGTCGTGCTGCGCCGGGCCACGCGGACCGACGTGCCGGCCATCGTCGCCCTGCTGGCCGACGACGACCTGGGCGCGACCCGCGACGGGATCAGGACCGAGGCCGACCTGGCCGCCTATCAACAGGCGTTTGACGCCATCGACCGTGATCTCGCGCAGCTGCTGGTGGTGGCCGAAGGCGGCGGCCGCCTCGTCGCCACCCTGCAGCTGATGTTCCTTCCCGGCCTGTCTCATCGGGGCGCCGTGCGCGCCCAGATCGAATCCGTCCGGGTCGCGGCCGGGCTCCGGGGCCATGGTCTCGGTCAGGCCGTGATGACCTGGGCCGTCGGCGAAGCCCGCCGCCGCGGCTGCGGCCTGGTCCAGCTCTCCACCAACAAATCCCGCTCCGACGCGCACCGTTTCTACGAACGCCTCGGCTTCGTCCCTTCGCACGAAGGCATGAAACTCCCTCTGGTCTAGCGAGGCTGTGACGGCTGAGGGCCGACGTGATCATTGGCGCCATCCCGGCTGGCGGGGCGGATGGTGACGCAGCAGCGGCCGGTACGGGGGGCCAGCTCGGCCCGGTCCGGGTTCTGGCCGCAGCCGACCAGAACTCCGCGCAGCAGCGCCTGATTGAGGCCGCAGACCAGTTCGACATGGCGCTGAGCCAGTTTGTGAAAGGGGCAGTTCCGCAGGTCGACGTGGCCGTCGTCGGTGACGGTGGGTTCGTAACCGCGTCGCCGTAGGGCTTTCAGCAGGTCGGTGCCGGCCTCGTCGGCCCTCCGCCCTTCGTTTTCCGCCGCGGCCATCAGCGCCGAGCGCACACCACCGGACTCGTCCCCGGCCACGGCGTCGGCGAGCAACTGAGCCAGCAGGCCATAGGTGCGCGGCGGGACGCTGACCGACACCTCGTCTTGGACTCGCTGGTACAGCTTGGCCGGCCGCCCGGCGCCGGGCCCGGTTTGCCCGTCCGGGCGGGCGTAACTGGTGGCCAGCAGGCCAGCTTCGGCCAGCCGGTCCAGATGATAAGCCGCGAGCGTACGGCTGACCCCGGCCGCCTCGGCGGCGCCATCCCGGCGCACCGGGCAATCCTGGGCGGCGACGTACTCGTACAACTGACGGCGGACCGGATCGGCCAGCGTGGACAGGCTGAACAGGTCGCTCGGCTCGGCCCGGCTCGTCTCCACACCGCGAACTCTATCACTAACAAAATTTGACAAATAGACGGCGAGCGGACCAGTCTAAAAATAATATTCATTCGCAATAGAGGTAGGCAGTGGATGACAGTCACATCGCTCCATCCTGATCTGCGGCCGGTCGTGGCGGCGCGGCCGTTGCGGGCAGCCGGCCCAGTCGGCGGCATAGACCTGGCCGCCGCCGAAGCGGCCGCGGCTGACTTCCTGCAAGCCCTGGGGATCACCGTTGATTCAGAACACCTGCGGGCCACCCCCGGGCGGATGGCGCGGGCCTGGGCGGAGATGCTCACGCCCCGGCCATTCGAGATGACCACCTTCCCGAACGAGGAGGGCTACGACGAGCTGGTCCTGGCCCGCGACATTCCGTTCCGGTCAGTGTGTGAACACCACCTGCTGCCGTTCACCGGCCGCGCCTGCGTGGCCTACCTGCCCGGGGATCGCATCCTCGGCCTGTCCAAACTGGCCCGGGTGGTGGAGCACTTCGCCTGCCGGGCGCAGACCCAGGAGCGGCTCACCAAGCAGGTGGCCGATTGGCTGCAGGACCAGCTGACGCCGCGGGCGGTCGGGGTCGTGATGTCGGCCGAGCACTCCTGCATGACCTTGCGGGGCGTGCAGGCAACCGGATCGAGCACGGTGACCTCCACCCTGCTCGGGACGCTGCGCACCGATCCCCGCTCGCGGCAGGAATTTCTGTCCCTGGCCGGAGTGATGGCATGAATGACCGTCTGTCCGCGCTCACCGAGGCGGGCGTGTCGATCTGGCTGGACGACCTCAGCCGGGCGCGGCTCACCTCCGGCAGCCTGGCCACCTTGGTCGAACAGCAGCACGTCACCGGCGTCACCACCAACCCGTCGATCTTCGCCAAGGCGATTGGCCAGCGCGAGCTCTACCAGCCCCAGCTGCGCGACCTGGCCACGCGCGGGGTGGAGGCCGGGGAGGCGTTGCGGGCGCTGACCACGTTCGATGTGCGGTGGGCGTGCGACGTGCTGCGCCCGGTGTACGAGGCCACCGCCGGGGTGGACGGCCGGGTTTCGATCGAGGTTGACGCGCGCCTGGCCCACGACACCACCGCGACGATCGCCGAGGCCCGCGCGCTGTGGTGGGCCGTGGACCGGCCCAACCTGTTCATCAAGATCCCCGCGGCCCGGCAGGGGCTCGCGGCGATCACCGCGTGCCTGGCCGAGGGCATCAGCATCAACGTGACGCTCATCTTCTCGCTGGCCCGTTACCAGCAGGTCATGACCGCCTTCCTCGACGGCATGGAACAGGCCCGGCGAGCCGGGCACGACGTGCGCGGCCTGGCCTCGGTGGCGTCGTTCTTCGTCTCCCGCGTCGACACCGAGGTGGACGCCAGGCTGGACAAGATCGGCACCGGGGAAGCCAAGCGGCTGAGGGGGCAGGCCGCGGTGGCCAACGCCCGGCTCGCCTACCAGCGCTACGAGCAGATGCTCGCCGGGGACCGATGGCGGGCCCTGGCGGCCGCCGGGGCCCGGCCGCAACGCCCCTTGTGGGCGTCCACCTCCACCAAGGACCCCGCCTTCCCGGACACCCGTTACGTGGACGACCTGGTCGCCCCGGATGTGGTGAACACCATGCCGGAGGCGACGTTGCGTGCGGTGGCCGACCACGGCGTGGTCCCGGCTGACTCCATCCACGGCACCTACCCGCAGGCCCATGAAGTGCTCGAGCGGCTGGCCGCCGTAGGGGTGGACTACGACAGCGTCGTCACCCAACTCGAAGTCGACGGCATCAGCAAGTTCGACGCGGCCTGGCGCGACCTCGCGTGCGAGCTGGACACCGCCCTGAATCGCACCGCGTCCGGCCAGTGAGGAGCATCGGATGAGCACGCCGCGGCACGTCGTCATCGTCGGTGGTGGGCTGGCCGGCGCGAAGACCGCCGAAGCCCTGCGCGCCCAGGAATTCGAGGGCGATGTCACCCTGCTCGCCGCAGAACCCCATCTGCCTTACGAGCGGCCGCCGCTGTCCAAGGGCTATCTCATCGGCAAAGCCTCCTTCGACGAGGCGGTCGTCCACCCGGAGGACTGGTACCGCGACCACCGAATCGACCTGCGACGGGGCACCCGGGCCGCCACGATCGACGCCATTGGTCACCGGGTGGGCCTGGCCGATGGCGCCGCCATCGGTTACGACAAGCTCGTCCTGGCCACCGGCGCGCGGCCCCGGCGTCTGTCATTGCCGGGTGCGGACGCAGCAGGCGTGCATTACCTGCGTACCCGGGAAGACTCGGACGCGATCCGCGCCTGCCTCGGTGACGGCAAGCACCTGATCATCATCGGCGGCGGATGGATCGGCCTGGAGGTCGCCGCGGCCGCCCGCGGGGCCGGCACCACGGTAACCCTGCTGGAAGTAGCCGAGTTGCCGCTGCTCAGCGTGCTCGGACCCGAGCTCGCGCAGGTGTTCGCGGACTTGCACCAGGCCAACGGGGTGGACCTCCGGCTCGGCGTCCGCATCGACGCCATCACCACCAGCCACGGCCACGCCGTCGGCGCCCGGCTCAGCGACGGCACCACGATCGAGGCGGACGCGATCGTCGTCGGGGTCGGCGCGGCCCCCGACCTGACCCTGGCCGAATCGGCCGGGCTCGACCTGGACAACGGCGTGCTGGTCGACGCCTCCCTGCGTTCCAGCGACCCGGACATCTACGCCGTCGGCGACATTGCCAACCACGACCACCCCGTCTTCGGCCACCGCGTGCGGGTCGAGCACTGGGCCACCGCGCTCAAGCAACCCGCCGTCGCGGTCGCGGCCCTGCTCGGCCAGCCCACCGCGTACACCGAACTGCCCTACTTCTACAGCGACCAGTACGACTTGGGCATGGAATACGTCGGGCACACCTCGAACGGCTTCTACGACCAGGTAGTCGTGCGCGGCGACCTGGCCAGCCGGGAGTTCGTCGCATTCTGGCTTGCCTACGGCCGCATCAAAGCCGCGATGACTGTCAACGTCTGGGACGTCGTCGAATCGATCAAGCCGCGCATAACCGCGGGTTGGGGGGTCAACGCCGTCCGGCTGGCCGACCCCAGCGTGCCCTACGAAGCCCTGTGACACTTCACCGCCACCCACGAAGGCCGGAACTCCCGCTCCAGTAAGGGTTGCGAGTACCTTGGCAGCAACCATCGTCGGAGTGGGCCGACGGCCTGGGAGGCGCAGATGGAGCTGGCCCCGTCAGCGGACACCGTTCCCAACTCGGTGAACCGGTATCTGCTGCCGAACGAACGCCAGGTCATAACGGTTCGCATGCATCCGGTGTCGATGGTCGGGCCGGGTGTCGCCCTGGCCGGCGTCCTGACCGCGGCGGTCAAGCTGGCCCAGCGATCGGATCGTCCCGATGTCGTCTGGTACGCCTCCGGTTTGGTCGCCGCGGACTGCGTGCGGCGGATCGCCGGCTGGCCTGGCACGTACTTCGTGATCACCAGTCATCGGATGCTGATCATCCGGGGCACGCTGGTCCGCACGGTGACCGAGATCCCTCTCCGCGATATCGAGAGCCTGGAGTTCCGGCGGACGATCCCGGGCCGCCTGCTCGGCTACGGGTCGCTCGCCGCCCGGTCCGGTGGCGGCCGTCGGCTCTTGCCCCGCGTTCGCCACCTGCCGTATCCCGAACAGCTGTACCTGGAGATCAGCGGCCTGCGCTACCCCCATGCGCCGGTCGGGCGGGAAGACGACGACCTGTAGCGTTTCCCCGTAGCCAGCTGCTCGCGGGTAAGGGAGAACCGTATGCCGGTACCGGGGGTCGCGTTGGAGCGGCTCGGGTTCCTGACCATCGGCTTGTTCGACGGGGATGATCCGGGGCCGGGCCACCAGAGCACGCTCGAGGTCATCGAGTTGGGGGAGCAGCTCGGCTTCGACAGCGCCTGGCTGCGCCATCGGCACCTGCAGTACGGGATCTCCTCGCCGGTGGCGATAATGGCCGCGGCGTCGCAGCGGACCCGCAGGATCGAGCTGGGTACCGCGGTGACCCCGCTCGGCTGGGAGAACCCATTGCGGCTGGCCGAAGACCTGGCCACCGTGGACATCCTGTCTGGTGGCCGGATAAACCCGGGCATCAGCGTGGGGCCGCCCCGGAACTACGAGGACATCCGGGAGGCGCTTTACCCGGACACCGGCGAACTCGAGGACTTCAGCTACCGGCGGGTCGAACGGCTGCTGCGGCTGGTCGACGGCGATCGCGCCGCCCAGTTCCGGGGCACCCAGGGCTTCGAGGAGTTCTCCGACCGGGTGCAGCCGTACTCACCTGGGCTGCGTCAGCGGCTGTGGTACGGCGGGGCCGGGCTGAGCTCGGCCCGCTGGGCCGGGGAACACGGCATGAACTTCCTGACCAGCAGTGTGGTCCGGGCCGAGGAGCCGGCGCCAGCCGGGGAGCACTGGGACTTCGCCGAGATCCAGTACGCCCACATCCAGGCGTTCCGGGCCGCGCACCCCGACGGCGCGACCGCCCGGGTGTCCCAGGGGCTGGTGGTCATCCCCACTGACAGCGCCACATCGGCCCAGCGGGAGAAGTACGCCGCCTACGTGGCCGCGCGCACCCCCCGCGCCGCCCAGCCGCAGGGGCCGGCCCGGATGCTGTTCGCCCGCGACCTGATTGGCACGTCCGACGAGATCGCCGAGCAACTCTACGCCCACGCCGGCTTCCGCGAGGTCACCGAAGTCGCATTCGCCCTGCCGTTCACCTTCGAACACGAGGACTACGTGCAGATCCTCACCGACATGGCCCGGAAGCTAGGCCCCGTCCTCGGCTGGCACCCGGCCGCCTGAGCCCGGCGGCACCCGGCCGGCTGAGCCTGCCCGTAAATGAGCCT
>CAWHZI010000008.1:0-1071606 GCA_963833835.1 uncultured Actinomycetes bacterium | reverse complement strand
CAGCAAAAGACCCCGAACCCTGAAACAGGTTTCGAGGCCATTCCTATGTCATATAAGAGATGACACAGTCGGGTCGGCGGCGGCCAGCTGGGAACCTGCTCGACGGCGTCGACGATGAACTTCATGCAGCACGTCACGTCGACGCCTCGCCGACCTGCTGCAGATGCCTCAATACTTAACCCCGTATCCCGCGACCCCGTCGCTCGTCTCTGCGGCGAGCCGGCCCTGCATCACTAGGACGTCGAGGTGCGCCGCGGTCTCGATCACTGCGAGCATCTGATTGAAGGGATCCAGGTCATCCAGGGTCCTTTCCCGCCGTGTCCAGCTGAGCTGGCGCGCCACCTCGTAGGCAGTACCGGCGCCGCGCTCGACAGCACGCTGCGAGGAATCCAATCGGGCCGCGTGATGTGCGAGCAGCTCATCGATGCGGGCGTGCACGCTGTCAGTGACCGGCCCGTGCGCGGCCAACAGCGCGGTGTCGGGCAACTGGCGCACCAGCCGCAGCGACTGCAAGTAGTCGGCCAGTGGGCTGGCAGTGGGGGCGGGCTCGAACCCGATCGACGGCGTGATGTGCGGGAGCACGTGGTCACCGGCAAACAGCAGCCCCGCGGCCTCGTCGCGGAAAACCAAATGCCCGCGTGTGTGCCCGGGCGTCGGTAGCGGGGTCAGCACCCGAGTCTGCAGGGCGATGCCATCGGTTCCGGCGATCCAGTCATCGGGCAGCTCCCAGATCTGAGTCGTCGGCTGAGCCGGGAAGACGGCCCGTAGCGCGCTGATGATCGGTGCCGCCCCGGCCCGCTGCAGGCGCCTTACCTGACCCTCCAGGCGAATATGCCGCCCACTGACCGACAGCTCCAGCGACGGCCGCTCGCCGATGCCGAGGCTGAGGCGGGTGCCGAATTCGCGGCGCAGCACCACACCCTGGGTGTAGTGATCGCGATGCACGTGCGTGATCAGGAACCGTGTCACGTCACCCAGCTCACGGCCGAGACTGGCCAGCGCGGCCTCCAGCTGAGCTCGCGCCTCGGCCAGCGCCCAGCCCGAGTCGATCAGCACGAGGGTGTCCCCGTCCTCGATCGCATACACGTTGACCGCCCGCAGGGCGTCGTTGGGCAGCGGCAACGGGATGCGGTGCACTCCGGGCGCAACGGCGAATATGCCAGGGTCGGTCCAGCTCCGGTCCGGTGCTGGCCGGGCATCGCCGCCCCGGGCGGTCACTGCTGGTTGGTCCATGTGGCGTCCCTGCGGTCGAGGAAGGCGCGTGCGCCTTCCGTGGCGTCAGCCGTCGCCCGGATTTGCCGGGAGATCTCGGCGGCGAGCTCCCAGGCCCGCGCGGACGGCCCGGCAGCTGCGGCGTTGGCGAGCCGCAGGCTCTCCTGCACCGCGTGCGGGGCATTGGATGCGATAGTCGCAGCCAGGCTGAGCGCCGCGGGCACCGCCTGGCCAGTGTCAACAAGCCGGCTGATTAGTCCTAGTCCGGAAACTTCCGCGGCGCCCAGGGTTCGTCCAGTCAAGATGATGTCCAGGGCCCGGGCGCGGGGGAGAACGCTGGAGAGCCGGAGCACGCCGCTGCCCGCGACTACGCCGCGAGTTACCTCCGGCAGCGCGAACCGGGCGCTTCGCTCAGCGACGACCAGGTCGCACGCCAGCACGATTTCCATGCCCCCCGCTACCGCGTATCCGTGCACCGCAGCGATGACCGGCTTGCGGCGCGGATAGCGGACGAAGCCGGCGAATCCGCCGCGGCGCGTGGCCAGCGCGCCGCCCTGACCGCGCGCCACATAGCTGAGGTCAGCGCCGGCGCAGAACGCGACGTCGCCCTCGGCGGACAGGACGCCGACCCGCAGCGCCGGGTCGCTCTCCAGCCGGTCGACCGCCGCTTCCAGCGCGGTGGCCATCTGCGGGGTGATGGCATTTCGCTTGGCCGGCCGGTCCAGCACGATGTGCGCGATCGCCCCGCGGGTGGCGACGCGGACGACGCCGGAGCCGGAGGCCGTCATCCGGCGGGCGCGGGACGCCGGAAGCGGGCCGTCCGGTCCCGGAATTCAGGTCCCGTCAGCAGGCCGGCCTGGATCGCGCCCAGTGCAGCCAGCTCCTCGGCCAGTCCGCGGCCGGCGGAGCGCCGCAGCGTAGCCTTGCTCCGGGCCAGGGCGATCGGTGGCAGCCCGGCTAGCCGCTGCGTGATGCCGGCCGTGATCTCGGCCAGGTCATCCGGTTCGGCGACCCTGGTGACCAGTCCCCAGTCGAGCGCGCGTCCGGCATCGACTGGTTCGCCGAGCAGCACCATCTCGTGCGCGCGGGCGGAGCCCACGGCCTCAGTAAGCAGGTGCGCGCCACCCATGCCGGGCACCAGTCCGACCCCGATCCATGAGCTGGCGAAGGTCGATCGCGTGCTGGCCACCCGCAGGTCGCAGCACAGGGCGAGATCGAGGCCAGCGCCCAGTGCCGCGCCGTCAATGGCGGCCACGATGGGGAAGGGAACGCTGGCCATGGTCGTGACCAGCCGGTGAAAGTGCTGGTAGACAACCTCGCTCATGGCCAGGGTGCCCTGTTCCACCGTTGCGTTCAGGTCCGTCAGGTCGCCGCCGGCGCAGAACACCGGTGGCCCGCCGGCCAGCACGCAGACCCGGACTCCCTCTGCGGCCAGCCCCACCAGCCGGCTGGCCAGGGCGCTGACCAACCCGGCGGTCAGCGCATTGCGGCGGTGCGGCCGGTCCAGGGCCAGCTCGACGACGTCACCATCGCGCCGCTCCCGCAGGCCCGGCGGGTTGCTGTCGGTGCGTCCGCTGCTGCCATTCATGTCAGTCACCCCGGAAGACCTTCCAGTCGAGGGCGATGAGCTCGCCGCTTGCGTCGAATGTGACGGGATTAAGGTCGATCTCGGTCACCGGTTCGCTGCCGCCCACTCCTGGCCCGCGGCCGGGTGCCGCGGGGAGCGCGGCGACCAGATCCTGGAGGGCGAGGACCAGGCCGGTCAGCCGACGGAGCTGGGCCGGGTCGGCGACGTGCTCGCGAACGAGGCTGGCCGCCTCCCGGCGGGTCTGCGGCATCAGGCGGAATTCCACCGCCCCACCGACGTCACTACCCCCCTCGCCAAACATCAAGACGTCCTCGTTCGCCGCCCGGCGCTGCCAGCCGACGACGAACTCCCGATCGTGCGGAATCAGTTCGGCCAGGCTCAGCGGGTAGCCGAAGGACTGGGTATACAACTCCAGTACCAGCGCGGCCGTGCGGGCGTCCGGCACGTCCCGCCAAACACCGGAGACCTGCTGCCGGTGCGCGATCCCCTCGGCCTTGATCACGACCGGAAAGCTGACGACCTGACCCGGTGCCGCCGCGCGATCGGCATCGCTGCTCACCTCCAGCAACCAGGGAAACCGCAGCGGCAGAGCGGCCAGGAACTCGTGTCCGGCCACGCCGGTGATAGCGCCGCTGTGGGTCGTCATGCCGTCCTCCGGCTAGCCGCACCGTCCACGCTGCCCGCGCCGCTTGCCGCGCTGGCCTCAGCCCGGCGGCCGACTGCCGCGCCCAGCCGCGCCACCTCGCGCAGCACGCGGATCTTGATCGCACCCTCCTCGATGCCGCGGGCCACCACGAGGCCCTCGGCGTCCCAGGCGCCGCTGGTGATGTCGGGCAGCGGGGAGACCAGCACCCCGGTCTTCCCGCTGCGGGCACATGCAGCGGCCAGCGCGTCATATAGATGGACGTGGTTCGGTGTCGGTGGCGGCAGGCCCATGCCGGCCACGCACGCCACTATGCGATAGCGCGGATCGCCGCAGTAGGCACTAGTCAGCGCGGTCAGGCTGGCGCCTTGGGTCAGCGCGGCGGCGCCGCCATCGAACGGATTGAGCAGACGGCCCGGCCCGACGACCCGGCCGATGGCGCGGGCAACGCCAGGGCTCGGCGGGGGCAGCGGGACGCTGCGGCGACCGAGGGCGTCCGCGACCAGAATCACGCCGCCGCCAGTCAGCCCGAACAGCGCGACATCATCGCCCCGGCCCCGGTCCAGAATGGCGGGCCCGGCCCGCTCGATGGCCTGTGCGCCCCACAGCAGTTCCTCGACGCTGTTTACCTGGACTATGCCGTACTGGCGGGCCACACCGCGGATTACGGCGCTATCGGTGGCCAGACTGCCGGTATGCGACTGAGCCAGCGAGCGGCCGCCCGCCGATTCCCCGCCCACCGCAAGCAGCACGACCTTGCCCTGCCGCGCCGCGTACCGTCCGACGACCGCCAGGTCGGCGAGACGGGCGACGCCCTCGACGTACACGCAGACGACGGTGATCTCTTCTTCGGCCAGGGCCGCCACGGCAGCGTCGGCGAACGAGAAGCCACGACCGTTACCGATCGAGACCGCGCAGCCAACACCTAGCCCTTTGCACCACGCCGCGCGCAAGAACGCGCCGACCAACGCCCCGCTCTGCGAGACAAAGGCGATCGGCCCGGGCCGGGCCGTCGCGGGCGCCGGCCCGGTAATCCCGCAGAACTGGGTATCGGCGCCGAACCGGTAGACGCCCATGGACTGCGGGCCGAGCAACGGCACCCGGCGCCCGGTCGGATTTTGGGCCGACCAGTTAGCTAGTTCCTGCTCCAGGTCTTCACGACCCGCGTCGGCGAACCCGCCGCCGTAGACCGCGACCGCGGTGATGTCGCCTCTCAGCTCCTGTACGGCGCTGACTGCCGTCTCGCCGGTGAGCATGACGTGTACGAAGCCGAGTGGCCCGGCGATGTCCCGAGCCGATGCCAGATAGCCGTCCTCGCCGCGGGCCGCGCGGGCCGGGTTGACCAAGTGGATGGGCCCGTCGAACTGGCAGTCCGCGCGGCGCAGGTTAGCCAGCAGCGTCCGGCTTGGTGCCGACGACTCGCTGAAACCGACGATGGTAGCCGCCGGGGGCCGGAACAGGCCGGGAGGCACTGCGTCTTCGCCGTTGCGCCGGCTCATGCTTGCGCGTACCGCTGGTCCCGCTCGGCGATCTTCTCCTTCCAGTTATCGGTGTAAGTCTCGTCCGTGATCTTGATTCCGTCTTCGGTCCGGTGGCACATGGCATGCACCGTCGCCGCGTACTCCTGTCCTTCACGCGCCCCCATGAGGTCGAAGGCCTTGTTAGTGGCCTGCTTCTCCAGGGCCAGGAAGGCCAGCGGTACCCGGGCGATCTGCTCGGCGACCGAGCGCACGTGGGCATCCAGGTCTTCGAGCGGCAGCGCTGCGTTGATCATGCCAACCTCAGCGGCTTCGGTCCCGTCGATGTAGCGGCCGGTGAACAGGAGCTCCTTAGCCCGGCGTACGCCGATCAGCCACGGCCACATGTGCATGTAGCGGCCCGAGCCGCTGACCGGGCGCCAGCACATTTTGGTGTCCTCGGCGGCGTACACCAGGTCGCACTGCATGGCGAGCTCGAGGCCTACGGTCAGCGCGTAGCCGTGGACCTGAGCGATGACGGGTTGCGGGATGTCCCACAGCCAGGTCCGGTAGTTATGCAGTGAGCTGTAGACCCAGCGCTGCTCGTTGATCAGCGGGTCGCCGGTCGCGAAGGGCGGCTTGGCGATGCGCTCACCGACGTCATGGCCCGCACAGAACGCGCGCCCGGCGCCCCTGAGGATCACTACCGAGATGTCCTGGCGGGTCGGGATCTCGGTGAAGATGTCATCCAGCCGCCGCATCATCGGCTGCGTCGTCGCATTGAGCTTCTCGGGCCGGTTCAGCGTGACCGTCGCCACGCCGTTGGCTACCTCAAACAGAACCAGGTCGTCACTCATCGATGTCTCCTTTGCTTTGTCGCGGTGGTCATGGGAATGCGCGGCTAGGCCAGCCAGGCCTGGGCGACGGTAGCGACGTCGGCCGCCGATCCGCGCAGGACGAGCGTGTCGACGACCGAGGCCTCCCATTCGCGCAGGACCTCGAGGATGCGCCGGACGGGCCCGATCAGGGCTACATCGGCCACCATCGCGTCAGTGACCTGGGCGGCCGCGGCGGCTGCGCCGCTGTGGGCATCAGCCGCTAGCGCGCGGTCGCACTCGGCCTCGTAACCCAGCCGAGAGAAGGTCTTGTAGTAGTAGTTGCTGCCGGGTGGACCCATCCGAGTGATGTAAAACGCCATCTTTGACCGCAGCTGGGTCGCCGCAGTGGCAGTGTCGTCGGCGATCACCACGTCGGCGATGGCCACGACCTCGAACGGCCGGTCCTGCTCGCCAGCCGGTCGGCGGCCGAGGCCCTCGGTAATGGCGGCGGCGTAGTAGTCGCTGGCTCGCGGGGCGAAGAAGCCCGTGATCAGCCCGTCGGTGATCGCGGCGGCCAGCGCGATGTTCTTCGGGCCCTGGGCGGCGAGGTACACCGGTAGCGCGGGACGCAGCGGGTGCAGGTAGGAGATCAACCCGGCCGTCCCGCCGCCGGCCGCGGGCACGCTGTAATAGCTGCCGCTGAAGCTCAGCGGCTTCTCACGGGCGAGGGCCTGGCGCACCAGCGCCACGTACTCGGTCGTGCGCTGAAGGGGCTTGCCGTACGGGACTCCGTACCAGCCTTCGGCGACCCTGCGGCCGGATATGCCGAGCCCGAGAACGAGCCGGCCGTTGCTGAGGTAATCGAGAGTCATGGCCGTCATCGCCGTGGCCGCCGGCGTACGTGCGGGCATGGCCGCGATCCCGGCACCGAGGCGCGGCCGGCTGGTCCGCGCCGCCAACCATGCCAGCGGAGTGAACGCGTCACCACCGTAAGACTCGGAGGTCCAGATGGAGTCGATCCCGGCCGCCTCGGCCTCGCTGACCAGCCAGTCGCCGATCTCCGGCATGCCGTGGCGCCAGTTGGCCAGCTGCACGCCAAGCTTCATCGCCCGCTGCGGCCCCGGCTCGGTCACCGCGTCAGCCCGGCGGTCAGCTCGTCCAGGGCGATGGCGTGCCGCAGATACCGGTGCAAGCCGAGGTCCCAGGTGAAGCCGATGCCGCCGTGCACCTGGATGCCGCCGCGGATGACATCGGCGGCCAAGCCGATGGCGGCCTGCGCGGCCTCGACGGCGTCCGGGCCGCCCTGCGCGGCCCAGACCACCGCGCTCCATCCGAACTGGGTGTCTCGGTGCATCTCGGCGAGCATGTGCGCAACCGCTTGGTAGCTCCCGATGAGGTGCCCGTAGGCGCTGCGCTGTTTGGCGTAGGCCGCCGAGCGATCCAGCACGTCCTGCGCTCCGCCAATGGCCTCGGCCGCCCACAAGGTAGCCAGCTCCCGGCTGGCCTGCGGAGTCAGCCGGGAAGGTGCATCGCAGATCCCGGCGGCCAGCGACGGAGCAAAGTCCTCGGCCGGCAGTTCGATCAGCCGTGGCCCGCCGAGGATGTCGATGCCAGGCCAGCCCGCGAACGGCGCCAGCGGTCCGGCGGGGGTGCTGATTGCGCAAGTCATCGCCTGCCCTTCGGCGGCCAGCTCGGCCGAGCAACGCCAGCGACACCCGAGCATGGTGGTGATGAAGGGCACGGGGACTAGGTGGGCGCCCCACGCCCTGGCCACCTCGGCCAGCTCCAGCAGGCCCGGGCCGCCCGGAGTCTCCAGCCCCATCCCTAGCCAGCCGCCTGCGGTCAGCTCCGTCCAGGCGTTGTCGGCCGAGCTGGCGGGCGGCCCGACCTCGCCGCGCTCGGCATACCGGGCGGCCAGCCCCCCGAGTTCGGTGGCCACGGGCAGGAAGTCGGCGGCTGCGGTCACCTTCATGGGCGGCTTCCTTCCCGGGGCAGGTCCAGCACGCGGCTGGCCACGACGTTGCGCTGGATCTGCGATGTGCCGCCGTAGATCGTGGCGGCCAGGGCTTCCAGATGCAGCCCGCGCCAGAAAGCGCGATGCTCGGCGCAACCCTGGGCTAGGCCGCAGGCCGTGATGTCCTGCATAAGCTGGCTCCACCACATCTGCAGGACCGAGGTCACCGGAAACCAGTCCTCGTCCCGGGCGAGCAGGTCGGTACCACGCGCCACCTGCCAGCTGAGCATGGTCGCCTTGGTCGCAAGCTCGCGGTAGCGGCTGGTCGCGGGACGACCAGCCACGCAGTGCTGCAGGGTGTCGAGCCACTCGGAGATCAGCATGTGCCGGCGCAGTGCGCCGACGATCACCTGCCGCCCCGCGCGCTGACCGCGGAGGGTGGCCAGCCGCCAGCCCTCATGTTCCTCCCCGACCAGGTCGGCCCGGTATACCCGCGCTCCGTCGAAGAAGACCTCGTTGAAATGAGCCTCGCCGGTGAGCTGGCGGATCGGCCGCACCGTGATGCCCTCCTGGTGCATGTCCAGCAGGAACATGCTGAGGTTGTGATGACGGCGCAGCTCACGTGAGGTCCGAGCGAGCAGCCAGCATCGGTCAGCGATATGCGCGTTGCTGGTCCACATCTTGTGGCCGGTCACCCGGTAGGTGTCCGGGCCGTCCGGCTCGGCGATCGTCTGCACTGAGGCGAGGTCCGAGCCGGCGTCCGGCTCGGAGTAGCCCTCGCACCAGATCTCCTGGCCGCTGAGGATGGGCGGCAGGTACCGGGACCGCTGCTCGTCAGTGCCGTTGATCACGATGCTCGGGCCGGCGACGTGCTTGCCGATGACGTTCAGTTCCTCGGGGGCATGAGCCCGGCCGGCCTCGGTAAAGAAGACCAGCTCTTCGATCGGGCCCAGGCCGCGGCCGCCGAACTTCTCCGGCCAGCTGATCCCGGTGTACCGGCCTGCCCAGAGCGTACGCTCCCAGTCCCGGCGGATGGCGGTACGCTCCTCTTCGGTCAGGTCAAAGCGGTTCGCCCAGGCCTCGGGCACGTTCGCGGCCAGCCACTCGGCGACCTGGGCCCGAAACTCCTCCACCCGCGGATCTTCGAAGGACCGGATCGCGGTTCCCGGCGCCCCGGCGCCGGCTGGGCGGGGGCGGGGGCGGTCATCGCGCCGCCTCGGAGGCGGTCTTTGCGGGCGACGCGGCAGCGGCCGGGCCGAGGGCACCTGAGGCGGCCAGCCCGCCAATCTGCTGCTGGTCGTAACCGAGCCAGCCCAGGATCTCCGGGTAGTCCTGGCCCAGTCCCGGCGGCCCCGAACGGATCTGCGGCGGAGTGGCACTGAAGTGCAGCGCACTGGCCACGACCGGGATCTGCTGGTCGCCATGCCGGACGTCAACGATGGCACCGAGCTCGGCCAGTTGCGGGTCGGTGGCAACCTCGGCCAGGTTGCGCACGGCTGCACAGACGACGCCTTGCTCCTCTAGCCGCGCGATGGAGTCGGCCAGCGACATGTCGCGGACGATCTCAGCGACCTCGTGCATGAGTTCCTCACGGTGGGCGTACCGGTCGGCGAGGCGCGCGAAGCGCGGGTCGGCGGACAGCCACGGGGTGCCGATGCCGCGGCAGAACGCCTGCCACATCTTGTCGTTGACCGCCGATACGGCGAGCCAGCCGTCGGCGACCCGGAAGACCTGGTTGGGCTGGCCCATCTTGTTCTGGGTGCCCATGGGCTGCGGCAGGAAGCCCGTCATCAGGAACTGGGTCAGGTGGAAGTTGATCAGGCTGAGCAGCCCTTCGTACAGCGACGTCTCGACTTTCTGGCCGGTGCCGCCGCGCTCGCGTGACAGCAGGCCCGACAGCACCCCGATCACGGCGTACAGGCCGGCTGTGAGGTCCCCGATGGAGACCGGGCAGCGGACTGGATCGCGGCCCGGCTCACCAGTGAAGCTGAGCAGCCCGCTGTGGGCCTGGGAGATCAGGTCGTTGCCGGACTTGCGGCGGTCGGGGCCGACGGCACCGAATCCGGAGATCGCGCAGTAGACCAGATCGGGGTTGAGCTGCCGGGCGCTCTCGTAGCCGATGCCCAGGCTTTCCATCACGTCGGTCCGGAAGTTGTGCACCAGCGCGTCGGCCCGCGTGATGAGTCGACGAGCTACCTCGAGTCCCGCCGGCGACTTCAGGTCCAAGGCGATCGACTTCTTGTTGCGGTTGAACGATGCGAACACCGGACCCATCTGGCCCGGGGTGACCGCCACGCGACCGGCGACGTCGGCCGAGCCGTAACTGCGGGCTTCGTCACCGCCGGGCGGCTCGACCTTGATGACGGTCGCTCCCAGGTCGCCCAGGATCTGGGTCGCGAACGGGCCAGCCAGAATCCGGCTGAAATCCAGAATCGTAATGCCCGC
This sequence comes from uncultured Actinomycetes bacterium, assembly GCA_963833835.1. Classification (GTDB taxonomy): domain Bacteria; phylum Actinomycetota; class Actinomycetes; order Streptosporangiales; family Streptosporangiaceae; genus Bog-532. Next base: position 1,061,489 of record CAWHZI010000008.1, on the reverse strand, counting down.
AAGTGCCCCGGTCGCCTCGTCTGTCGCCGTCATTGGTACCAGCTCCTCCTGAGCGCGGGCGCGGTTGGCGGGCATGCGCCATCGCCCTGCGGCGGATGCCGCCGGCGAAAGGTTTCCCGGAACGTTGCGAGCCTGCTTGATGGTGCTCTGCTGGGCCGAGCGTCCCTCAGCCGGGAGCGGGATGTCAAGATCCTGGGTCTTGTCGAATTCCATATCGTGGAGCTACGATCCACGACGTGGGTCGCATTTCAGCGCAGCTCCCGCCTTCCTCGGGAGGCTGAGCCGAGCGAGGAAATGGCCATGACCTGGGCAATGTTTCAGGTGCTCGATCTGTTAGGCGATCTGCCAGCAGGCCGGGGGCCGGGATCGTCCGCAACGTAGCGGAGGAATGATGACTGCAGAGCAGGAGAGGCCGGCCTGGGTACCGGCCCGGCAGCGCGTGTTCACCGACGCCCAGGTGGCGGAGATGCGCGCGGCCCTAGACGAGTTCCGCTCGCCCGGTGCCTACGAGCCGGGCCGCTGGATGGTCAGCGAGTTCAACCGGGATCCGGCGGTCGTCGGAACCGGCTTCCCGTCTGAGGTGTCGCTGCGCGACATCACGCTCCGCACAGTCGAGCAGCTTGGCGTCTCTCTGACGCTGGACCAGCGGCTGGAGATCATCGGCGCCTTGGCCGGCGCGGGCGTTTCCGAGATCGTCACGTCGGCATTCCGCCGCGGTCACACGCTCGATGAGATGAAGCGCGAGGCTGACTTCGCGCACTCGGTGAACGCCAGCACCCGGCTGTGCTACGGCGGCGCCAATACGCCCGAGGACATCGCGATGGCCGCGGACGCAGGCTATGACTCGGTCCAGGTCTGGATCGGGCCCTATCTGGGCAAGGCCGTCGCTGCCGTGGCCGGCGCCGTCTACCACCGGGCGTGGACGGGCCGGGACTGGCAGAACCTGAACTTCCCGCACGGTCCTGCGGACCAGTTCGCCAAGCTGGGCGTCCTGGGCGAGGCAGCCGCGGAGCGCGGAATCAACGTCTCGATCATCCTGGCGCTGATCACCTACGCCCGGCGGTCCTATGTCGAGGAGTTCGCCAAGGCCGCGCTCACGACCGGAGCAAGCGACGTGACCTTCGGCGATCACGCCTCGGCGCTGTCCCCGGAAGGATGGGCTTATCTGTCGCAGGCCTCGGCCGCCGTCGCGCCCGGCCTGCGGGTCGGCGTCCACAGCCACGACATGTTCGGGCTGGCGACCGCCTGCGCGCTGGCCGGTGCGCGCGGCGGCGCGAGCGTGCTGGAGGTCTCGGTCAACGGGCTGACCGAAGGGCCGGCGCAGGCTGACCTAGCTGAGACGGCTTGTGCCCTCGAGGCGCTGTACGGCGTGCCTACGGGAATCGACCTGGAGCGGCTGACGGCCGTCTCGCACACGGTGGCCGACATCACGGGCGAGCCGGTCCGGCCGCTGCAGCCGCTGGTGGGGACCGAGGTCTTCGACGTGGGCGCCACCGGTGACGAGTATGCCCAGGAATTCAAGATCGACGAGCTGTTCCACTTCGCGATCACGCCGTCCACGGTGGGCAACACCCGCCATCTCGGCGTCTCGGCCACGACCGGACCGTACACGGTCTGGGACAAGCTCGACGAGCTTGGCATCGAGGCAACTCACGATCAGGTGGCCGAGATTCACCGTCAGTGCAAAGCAGTGGCTGCCGCGCAGCAGGCACAGCTGCCTGATTCGGTCGTCGCCGGCATCGCGCGCACCGTTACCGGACAGGAAGGCACGGCAGGCTGATGACAGTTTCCAGCGACGAGATAACGCCCGAAGAATTCCTCGGCGGTCTTGTGCAGTTCGTCGACAGCTTCGTAATTCCGCTCGAGAAAGAAAACGAGAAGATATTCCGTTCGCCCGAGCTGCTGTACGGGGAGAATGGCGGCTTCAGCCCGGAAGTCGTGGAGTTGTTCAAGAAGGTGCGCTCGGCCTCGGCCGAGGCCGGTTATTTCACCGCCTTCTGCCCGCCCGACATCGGCGGCGGAGGGCTCGGATCGGCGATGATGGTCCGCGCGTACGAGCGGCTCCACCACCGTTACGGCCCGGTCTACGACCTGCCCTACGAGGTGCTTTCGCATTGGACCTCGGGCCCGAGTTTCTTGTGCTCGCACATGCAGCCCGAGCTGCGCGAGCAGGTCTTGCCGGGCCTGGTCGACGGCACGATCAGCACCTGCTTCGGGATGTCCGAACCCGACGCCGGCTCGGACGCCTGGCGGATGACCACTCGAGCCCGCCGCGACGGCGATGGGTGGGTCATCAATGGCACCAAGCAATGGATCTCGAATTCGCCCTACGCCGACTACGTGTTCTTGTTCGCCGTCACCAACCCGGAGCTGCAGGCCCAGCGAAAGGGCGGGGTTAGCTGTTTCCTGCTGCCTATGTCGACCGACGGTGTGGCCATCGACTCGATCATCCGGCTGATGGGCGAGTTTGGCGGCAACGAGGCGATCCTGTCCTTCACCGACGTCCGGGTCCCAGCTACGGCCCTCGTCGGCGACCTTGATGGCGGCTTTCGGCTGGCCATGGGAGGCGTCAGCATCGGCCGCACCTACAACGCGGCCCGCAGCGTGGGGCTGGCCCGGTGGGCGCTGGAGAAGGCGGCAGATTACGCCAAGATCAGGGTCACCTTCGGTCATCCCATCGCTGAGTACCAGGGCGTTTCCTTCCAGCTCGCCGAGAGCGCCATGGATGTGCACGCAGCCTGGCTGATGGCCCTGGACCTGGGGGAGCGGCTCGACCGCGGCGAACGCGCGGTCGCCGAGATGGCAATGGCCAAGGCCTTCTGCGTCGAGGCGTGCTACCGGGTCTACGAGCGGGCCATGCAGATCCACGGCGGGATGGGCATGACCAACGAGGTTGGCCTGTACAAGGGCTGGCATCAGGCTCGCCGGCTGAAGATCGCCGACGGCAGCAGCGAGATCCTGCGGCGCACGATAGCCCGCCGGGTGCTGGCCGGGGATCTGCCCTAGGCGGATATCTCAGCCGGACGAATTAACGAACGGATTTACCGTACGGCAATCCAGAGCGCGCACCCCGCAGCGCATTTCCGGAGGCACAGGACTTGTTTTAGCTCATAACGTTAGGGAGCCATCGATGATGTCAGGTAAGGCACGAACCGGGTTCGGCCGGAGATGGCCGTACGGCCGGTCGCTGATGATTGGCGTCGCCGCCGTGGCGACCTTTGCCCTCGCTGCCTGCGGCAGCAGTTCGGGGTCATCCGGGTCATCCGGGTCGGGCAGCTCGGGAGTCTCCTCGGGACCGATCACCATTGGCCTCATCGCGCCACTGTCCGGGGCGGACGCCGGCCTGGGTGCGCCCGACGCGCAGGGCGCGGCCATCGCCGTCCAGCTCGTCAATGCCTCCGGCGGCGTGCTCGGCCAGAAGATTCAGACCAAGGAAGCCGATGACCAGGCGACCGGCTCGGGCGCGGTCACCGCCTTGCGCACGCTGTCGGGTGACGGCATTCACCTGACGGTGGCGGGCAATACCACCCCCGAGTGCGCGGCCATGATTCCGTTGCTGGCGTCGCTGAAGGTCGTGCAGCTGCCTGCGGGCTGCGCGACCGACGACCTGACCGGCGCGGGCGTGAACCCGTGGTACTTCCGGTCCTACGGCCCGGCTGGTCCGGAAATCGAGGCCTTCACCAAGTGGATGTGCCAGAACTTCGCCGGTATCAAGACTGTCGACCACATGACGCCCAACTACGACTTCGGCCAGTTCCAGCTCAAGTCGGTGAACACGGGCTTGAAGTCCGGGTGCGGTGTCACCTCGGGCAACACGGTGCTGGCCTCGATCACGGCGACCTCGGCCGCCTCCTACGTCGCCTCCCTCATCGCGCACCGCAGCAGTGACGCCAAGCAGACATCGCTGCTGGACCTTTCGACGTTCGGCCCAGCACTGACCTCTGCGGTGAAGATCGGCGGCCCGGAAGGACTATTTACCGGATACCGCGCCGTGTTCACTACGTCGGGGCCGGCCTACACCACGGAGCTGCCTACCTTCGGGTCGGGAGCGCCCAGCGTCTACGTGGCGTCGGACTACACCTACCTGAACAGCGGTGGCCTGTCGGAGAAATTCCGGGCCGCGTTCAAGGCCAAGTACCACACCGAGCCGAGCGCGGAAGCCGGTCAGGTGTTCGGCTCGATCGAGGCACTGGTCGCCGCGATGAAGAAGGCCAAGTCGTCGGACCCGGACAAGGTGCGCCAGGCCATGGCCGGCCTGTCCTACACCGCAACCCAGGCGACCCCGGTGACCATCGACGCCAAAACCCACCAGGGCAACCCCGATTTCCACTTCCTGCACTACGTGGGGCAGAGCGCCACGCTCGTCGGCAGCGCTCCCTACCCAGCCGGTTAAAACCGGCCCGGGCGTGCCCGCTCCCAGCCCAGGGAGCAGGGCGCGGGCACGCTCGGCCAGCCAGGACAGATCCAGCGCAGCGCCAAAGGAGGCCGCCATGCTTGCCGAGCCGCAGCTGACCGGCGGCTGGCCGGTCACCGCCGCCAGCAGCGTGGCCCTGGTCGGCGCTCGGCCCGGCGCCATCGCCACCGACTGGCTGCCGCGCAATCTGCGGGCCTACGGGGCCACGGGCGAGATCTGGCTCGTCAGCCGGCGCCACGCCGGGGCCCTGGGCGACGGAACCTACGCCAGCACCGACGACCTGCCCGACGTCCCGGAAGTACTGGTGCTGGCGGTCGGCCCGGTTGAGTGCATCCGGCTGACCCGGCAGTTCACTGCGCGCGGCACGCGGCTGGTGATCGTCTACGCCAACGGGTTCAGCGAGACCGGTACAGCCGAGGGCCGCCGCCTTGAGCGCGAGCTGGCCGCCGCCGTGCAGGGCGACGCCCTGCTCATCGGCCCTAGCTCGCTCGGCGCCGCTGACTTCCGGGCCGGCTTGTGCGCTTTCGGGCCACCGCTGCCCGCCGATCTGCGCACCGGCTGTGTCAGCCTCGTTTCCCAGTCCGGTGCGCTGCTCAGCTCGATGCTCGGCGCCGCCAGCGACGAGGGCTTCGGCGTCGACTGGTGCGCCGCGGTGGGCAGCGGCGCTCGCTTCGGGGTGGCCGCGGCGCTGGATTACGCACTCAGCCGCCCGGACACCAAAGTGGTTGGCGTTTACTTCGAGGGCTTCGCCACGGCGGCAGACCTGGCTCAGCTCACTGGGCCGCTGGCCACGGCCGCGGACAGCGGGCAGCGGGTCGTGGCCGTCCGGGCTGGCGTCTCGGCGGCCGGAGCGAGTGTGGCCGTCTCCCACACCGGGACCATCGGCGGCGACGACCGGTTGGTGGACGCGTTCTTCCGGCGCCACGGCGTGATCCGCGCCGATAGCCTGGCCGGGCTGGTCCGTACCGTCAACGTGCTGCGCCTGGACCAGGCCCGCCGCAAGCCGCGAGCCGCCCGCGAAGGACTGGCGATCATCGAGCCATCCGGCGGCGCCACCGCGATCGCCGCCGACCTGGCCAGCACCGAGCACGTGCCGCTCGCGGTGCTCAGTGCGGCGACACAATCGTTCCTGGCTGAGGTAGGCGGCACCAGCGCGCATGTCTCTAATCCCGTCGATCTGACGGCGGGGGCACATGACCCGGCCACCGTGGACCGGGCGTACGGGCTAATCCACGACGACCAGGGTGTCGGCGCGGTGCTGATCCCGTGGAGCGTCAGCCTCCCTGATTCCTCGCCCGCCCGGCGCTACCACCGGGATTCACTGTCCCGGCATGTCCGGCTGGCGGCAGCCAGTGGCGTGCCCGTCGTAATCGCAACCTCGGCGCCGCAGCGCTGGACGTCATGGGCACGGGAGCAGCAGCAGGAGCTGCCCCCGAACATGGCCATCGTGCAGGGCGTCGCCCCGACCATGCGGGCGCTGCGTTCGGTGCTGGCCAGTGATCACCGAGCCGCCGAGGACAGCCTAGATCCCGCCGCGGGCGGCTCTCGCCTCAAGAGCCGATCCCGGTCCGGTCAGGTACTGGAGGAAGAGCGGGCGCTGCGGCTGCTGGCTGCGGCCGGCATCCCGGTGGCCCGCAGCTTGACTCTGGGTCTCGGAGAGCTGGGCACCTCTGCTGACCGGACCGCGGCCGCGGCCCTGCGACCTCCGTTCGCGGTGAAGGTGATCGCGTCCGGCTTGGCCCACAAGGCGGCAGCGGGCGGTGTCCGGCTCGGTGTCCCCGGTCCGGCGCAGGTGCCAGCCGCCGCCGGCGAGGTGCTGAGCGGCGCCCGGAAGGCCGGAGTGGCCGACGCCGACCTGGGCGGCGTGCTGGTCGCGGAGATGGCGTTCGGGCCTGAGCTCATGGTCGGGCTGTCGCGGGACGCGGTCTACGGCGACTACCTCGTGCTGGGGTGGGGCGGCGTCCTCACCGAGGCGGTCGGAGGACATGCTCTGGAGCTGATCGACGAGCGTGACCCGGGCCGCGCCGCCGACGCCGCGATCGCATCGCTGGACCGTGGCGGGCTGGCCAGCCAGGCGCTGGCGGCCGCGCGCCCGGCCATCGTCGCCCTCTGTGTGGAGTTCACTGTCGGCTCGCTGCGGCACTGCAGGACGGTCGAGGTCAACCCGCTAATCGCCGGCCAGCAGGGCGTCGTCGCCGCTGACGCCCTCGCCATCGTGGACGCGGAGGACACGGCATGACAGCTGCCACATTCGATGATCGCGATGCGATCAGATTCCGCCAGGAGCTATGCGACTGGCTGTCGGGAGCGCTGCCCGGCCTGGTTGCGACGGCCGCCGGCGGCCATGGCAGCGATGCCAGCGTAGCGCTGGGGCAACGCTGGGACCGGCTGCTGTACGAGGGCGGCTATGCAGGCCTGTCGTGGCCGGCCGAGTACGGCGGCAGGGGCCTGGGCGTCGTGGAGGAGGTCATCTTCTACGAGGAATGCGCCCGGGCCGGAGCTCCCGACGGCTTCAGCCGGTTTACCCAGCACATGCTCGGCTCGATGCTGATCGAGTTCGGCACCGAGCAGCAGCGCGCGGCCTACCTGCCGCCGATGCTGGACGGCTCGCAGATCTGGTGTCAGGGCAGTTCCGAGCCGGAGGCCGGGTCCGATCTGGCGGCCGCTTCCACCCTGGCCGAGCGGGACGGCGACGAGTATCGCGTGTACGGCCGGAAGACCTGGACCAGCCATGCTCACCTGTCCAACCGGTGCTGGCTGCTGGCCAAGACCGACAAGCAGGCTCCGGTCCATCACAACCTGAGCCTGCTGTTGCTGGACATGGGCCAGCCCGGCGTGCAGGTCAGCCCGATCCGGCAGATCACCGGTGCGAGCGGCTTCAACGAGGTCACCTTCGACGGCGCCGTGGTGCCGGTCACCGACCGGGTCGGGGAACAGAACGAGGGCTGGGGCCTGATCCGCTGGACCCTGGCCCGCGAGCGGGGGGTCTACCAGTCCATGCGCCGCTACCTGGAGGTCTCCGGCTACCTGAAGCAGGCCTACGAGTGCCAGGGCGAGACCGGTGATCAGCAGCACCAGCGAGCGGCCGACCTGGCCAGCCGGCTGGAGCTGGTCTGGTGGCACGTGGTGCGCTGCGTGGAAGAGGCCGCGATGGGCCGCGACGCGCGTGGGGCGGAGTCAGTGCTCAAGCTCTACTGGAGCCAGCTCTGGCAGGACATTGCGCACTTCGGCTACGACCTGGGCTGCGAGGCCCACCGCCAGTACTGGCGCGACGTCTACCTGTACTCCCGCTCCACCACCATCTGGGCGGGCACCTCGGAAATCCAGCGCAACATCATCTCCGAGCGGGTGCTGGGCATGCCCAGGATGGCGGCAGGCTGATGCCGAGCGTCGTTACGGACCAGGCTTGGGAGCTGGCGGCCGCCTTTGCTGACATGCTGGCCCGCGAGTTGCGCGGATCGGTCGTCGCCGACGACTACTTCCGCGCTGACCGCACCGCCCTGTGGACTGCCATCGCCGATGGCGGGTGGCTCGACCTGGCGGTGCCTGAAGCTGGCAGTGCGCTGACCCTGCCGGATCTGACCGCCTTTGCCGAGGCGTGGGGACGCCGGCTCATCCCGTTGCCACTTACACCGGCGCTAGTGCTGCGCGGCATCCCGGCAATCCGGGCCGCAGCCACACCGACCGACTTGTTGACCACGGCCGTTCCCGGCGGCGGAGCGTGGCTGGTGCCGCTGCCGGGGAAGCCCGCTCGGTACGTCAGTTGGTCGGCGGCGGCGGACGGGCTGGCCGGCGGCGAACCGGTTCTGGGGGACCTGCCGGCTGCCCTCGCCACCGATGACTTCGCCCCGTCGCTTCCCTTGGGTATTGCCGGCCCGGACCAAGGCGCGGACCAGGGGGCGGGCGGCGAAGTGCACGCCCGGCTCTCGGTCCTATGGGCGGCCGAGGCGGTCGGCGCCAGCGCCGTCGCATTCCAGACGGCGTTCGACTATGCAGGCGTGCGCGTCGCCTTCGGCCGCCGCATCGCCGAGTTCCAGGCGGTCAAGCACCGCGTCGCGGATATGTACGAGCGGCTGGAGTTGGCTCGCACGGCCGTGCTGTGGGCCGCCAACACCGTGCCCGGCGACTACCAGCGGGGCGTCCGGCTGGCCGTGGCACTGGCCCGCGAGGTCGTCGAAGGAGCCATCCAGGTGATGGGTGGCATGGGTTTTACCTGGGAGGCGGGCATTCACTTCTACCTGCGGCACATCCTGGCTGTTGAGCGGCTGACCAGGCGGGCCGGGCCGGCCGAAGGCGGGGGGCGGATGGCATGAGCTCGCACCTGGGTACGCAGATCTTCCTGCCGATCCTCCCTGGCCTAGCAGAGGGGATGCTGCTCCTGGTCATCGCGACCGGCCTGACGCTCACCTTCGGCACCATGCGGATCCTGAACATGGCCCACGGCGGATTTTTTCTGCTCGGCGCCTTCGTTGCTTACAGCGCCAGCGTGTCCTGGGGCCAGGGCCAGACCATCATCGTGCCGATCGCCGCTGCCACGGTGATCTGCGCCGCGGCCGGTATCGTCGCCGAGCGGGTGGTCTACCGTCGGCTGTACCAGTTCGACGGCCTGCGCTCGCTGCTGGGGACCTTCGCCCTATTCCTGGTCATCGCGGCCATCGCGCAGCAGATCTGGGGCGTCAGCCCGCTCGGCGTGAACACTCCCCGGCGCCTGGGCGGTCACCTGTCGGTGTTCGGCGTCGACATCCTCGTCTACCAGATCTTCATCATCGCCGTCGCCGTCGTCGTAGTGGTGGGCCTGCAACTGTGGCTCACCAGGTCCCGGATGGGCCTGGAGGTGCGGGCCGTAGCTGCGGACCGGGAAATGACCGCGGCGCTGGGCGTGCGGTCCGAGCGGGTCTTCTGGGTGATGTTCACGGTCGGCTGCGCGCTGGCGGGCCTGGCCGGCGCGCTGATCGCGCCTCTGGTCGAGGTCAGCAGCGACCTGGGCGCCGACTACATCGTGCTGGCCTTCGCGGTGGTGCTCATCGGCGGCCTGGGCAGCTTCGGTGGCGCGGTCATCGCCAGCTTGGTGCTCGGCCTAGTCGATGCGTTCACCGCCGCCTACGTGCAGAACGTCGAGCCGTACGCGATCTTCCTAACCATGATCATCTTCCTGGCTGTGCGACCGTACGGCCTGTTCGGCTCGGCTGCGGCGGTGATCGAGATATGACCCGAGCGGGCTGGAATCCGGCGAACTGGAATCCGGCGGGCTGGCAGCGCTGCTCCAGCGCGGCCGTGGGCTGGCTGGCTCTGATCGCCATCTGCGGGCAGGTGATGCCGGCCCAGGACCTGTTCCCGGCCGCCGGGATCCTGGTGGCCATCCTCTACACACAGTCGGTGAGCTTTTCCATTGGCTTCGGCGGCGTCGCCACCTTCGGCAATCAGGCGTTCTACGGCGCGGCCGGCTACCTGGTGGCGTGGCTGTCCATCAACGCCAGCATCCAGAACATCCTGCTCCTGCTGCTCATAGGCCTCGCTGCGGGTGTGGTCGGCTCGTCGCTGACAGTCTTCCTCGTCCGCGGCCAGACTGGTTTCGTGTTCGGCCTGCTGACGCTGGCTATCGGCCAGACGGTGTATGAGTTCGTCTCGGGGACCAGCTACGTTGGCGGCTCAGGCGGCTACGCCGGAGTGAGCCGCGGCACTCTGCTGGGCATCGACCTGAACAACGCCACAGCTTTCTACTGGTTCCTGGCCATCCTGGTCGCCGTCGTCACCATCGTCCTGTACGCCGTGCGCGGTTCCGCATATGGCCGCATTCTGTCGGCCATCCGGCAGAACGCGGTGCGCGTCGAGACGCTGGGGGCTCCGGTCAACCGGTACAAGGGCATCGCCGTGCTGATCTCCGGTGGTCTGGCCGGCATCGCCGGGGCGATGTACGCGGTCACCTACGGCAGCGTCGACCCGAGCATGTTCTACTGGGTCGCCGGGGCCGCGCCGATCCTGGCCGGAATTCTCGGCGGCATGCGGACGCTGATCGGTCCCATCGTCGGCGCCACAATCTACGGTGGCGTGCTCTACGCGTTTAGCCTGACCGCCAAGACAGGTCAGCTGTATGTCTCGCTAATCGTCCTGGCCATCTTCCTGCTGATGCCCGACGGCGTCGTCCCGGCCGCCGTGTCCGGAGCACGGCTGGTGGCCCGCCGCCTGTCGGCCCTGCCGATCGCGGACCGGCTGCGCCCGCCCCGCCCGCCGGGACCAGCCGCCGGCCCGCCCGGCCGCCCGGTCGCCGCGGAGCGGAAGGCATGACCCGGCTCAGCGGCCACCGCGCCGCGACCACCCAACGGCCACCCGTCCCGTCGGCGGGGATCGTCGCCGACATGCTCGATGTCTACTACGGGCGGCATCGCGCGCTGGAGGAGATCTCGCTGACCGTGCCCACCGGATCCGCGCTGGCCATCCTGGGCCGGAACGGAGCGGGCAAGACGACGCTGCTGCGCTCGGTGGTCAACGGATTCGGTGTGCAGGTACGCGGAGACCTGCTCGTGGATGGCGTCCGGGTGACCGGGATGGCCACCGACGAGGTGGTGAAGCGCCACGGCATCGCCTTCGTCCCTGACGACCGGCGAATCTTCCCGCTCACCGTCGTGGAGAACCTGCGCGTCGCCTCCCTCGGATCCCGGAGCTGGAAGTCCGACGTTCAGCGGGTGCTCGGCCTGTTCCCGTTCCTGGAAGCACACTCGGCCCAGCTGGCGACGACACTGTCCGGCGGCGAGCAGCAGGCTCTGGCCATCGCCAGGGCGGCCATGCGCGTGCCGCGCTACCTCCTGCTCGACGAGCCGGGCGAGGGGCTGGCCCCGGTGGCCGTACAGCGGCTGATCGACGGCGTCCGCCAACTGCGCGAGGAGACCGGCTGCACCCTCATCCTGATCGAGCGAAACATGGAGATGATCGCCGCGCTCTGCGACAACGCCATCGGCATGTCGGCCGGCCGGATCATCTGGAACGGCGCGGTCCGCGAGCTGCAGGAGGACCCGGCCCTGCTCGAGCAGATACTGCTGCCCGCCGGGGCTCCCGAGCCCGGAACCGGAGATCATCATGGGATCGTCTGACCAGCCCCCGGTCCTGCGGCTGGAGGGCATCCGCAAGAACTTCGGCGGCTTCACTGCGCTCAGCGGGGTCGGCCTGGACCTTGAACCTGGCTCCGTGCACGCGGTGATCGGGCCGAACGGAGCCGGCAAGACCACCCTGCTCCAGGTGCTGACCGGGGTGTTCCCGCCGACCGCCGGGCGGGTCTGGCTGAACGGCACCGACGTCACCCGCTGGCCGCCATGGAAGCGGGTACGCGCCGGCCTGGGCCGCTCCTTTCAGGTCGCCCACCTGTTCGAGCAGATGACCGTGGAGCAGAGCATTGCCGTCGCTGCGGCCGCCGGCTCCCGTCGCCGGACCCTGTCTGCCTTCCGCCCGGCCCGGCCCGCCGAGCGGGAAGCCGTGCAGTACGCCAGCGAGGTATGTGACCTGGCTCAGATGCACGACCAGGTGGTCGGCGAGCTGTCACACGGCGACCGCAAGCGGGTGGAGCTGGCCCTTGTGCTGGCCGCTCGGCCGCGGGTGCTATTGCTCGACGAGCCCACCGCGGGCATGTCCCGCGGCGAGAGCATGCACATGACCAGCCTGTTCGCCGAGCTGTCCCGCGATCACGGCATCAGCATGCTGCTGATCGAGCATGACATGGAGGTCGTCGGGGCGCTCGCTGACCACGTGACCGCCTTGGACTTCGGTGAAGTCATCTTTTCCGGCAAGCCGGATGAGATGGCCGGCAGCGAAGCGCTCCGGCTGGCCTACTTCGGCCAACCCCGGGCGACCTGGGCCGTCGGCGGGCAGGACGGCAGCGCGATTACCACCGCCCCGCCCGGCAGCACCGACCCGGAGGATGCTCGTGAGCTCGATTGACGTCAACGGTGCCAACCTGCGCGTGACCGACGAGGAGCCAGCGGGCGAGCCTCACTGCGGCCCGTTCCTGATGGTCCACGGCCTGGCCCGCAGCGGCTGGTTCTGGAAAGACTGGGTGCCACCGCTCAGCCGCAGGCACCGGGTCATCCGGGTCGACCTGCGCGGCTGCGGTCACAGCGCGCTGCCGCCGGGCGAGGTCAGCTTCAGCTTCGAAGATCTTGTCAGCGACGTGCACGCCCTGATCCGCGCTCTGGATCTGACCTCAGTCAACTACGTGGGTGAGTCGACCGGCGGGCTGATTGGCACGGTCATCGCGGCGCGTGACCCGGAACGCATCGCCACGCTGAACCTGGTATCGACCCCGAGCAGACCCGCCGATGGTGACCCCCGCTCGAAATCGCCGGGCGCCAGCAGCCCCGAGGAGTCCCTGAGCGAGCTGGGCCTGAAGCAGTGGTGGCTGCAGAGCCGGGAGATGACCGGAGATCTGTTCGGTGACGAGCGGGATGAGCAGTACGCCAGCGAGTTCGCTCGCACCCCGGTGCCGGTCGCGGTGGCGATGTGGCGGGCGATGCACGAGCCCGACGTGGACCTGACGCGGTGGGCCGGCGGGGTACGCACTCGCACCCTCATGCTGTCGCCCGGCCGCAGCACCTCGCTGTCGGCCGGAGCGCAGGACGAGCTGGCCGCCCTGATTCCCGGCGCCCAGCTGCGCCGTTATCCCAGCTGGACGCACGGCATGTACTTCCTGCATCCGGACGAGCTGGCCGCCGACGTGCTGCAGTTCGTTGACGACCCAGGCTAGAGATTCCAGGAAACGAGGCGAGCGTACGTGACAACGGACGCACGGACATCCTCAGAACAGGCGACGGGGCCGGCCGGACCGGCGCTGGCCGGCATCCAGGTCGTCGTGCTCGGGCGAACCCGCAGCGAGCTTCTCGCCGGTCGGCTGCTGGCCGACCAGGGCGCGCAGGTCAGCGTGGTTTCGGCCGGACAGTCTGCCGGGTGGCGGGCCGCCGCTGACCCGGACATCGTGATCGACGCCGACCGCGGGGCGCAGGGAGCCGCCGGGCCGGGTGTCGGCTCGCTCACCGGCGCCGAGGCGACCCGGCTGGTGGCGGCCGGTGGCCTCTACTGCTTGTTCTCCGGCTTGCCGCCGGATGCTCCGGCGGCACTTCCGCCCTCGGCCGAGACCCTCATTGACGCCGAGCTTGGGCTCAACCGCGTGGCCGACCCGGTCGGCGAGCCTGAGCCTGAGCCGCTCGGCATCGCCAGCGGTTACGCAGCCATCTGGGCCGCGATCTACCTGGCGGCCGCGCTGCGGGCCAGGATGGCCACCGGTCAGGGCGCCCGGATCGAGGTACCACTGCTGTCCGCGGGTGTCAGCGTGATCGGCCGCAACCTCGTCAGCCCTACACGGCCAGAGCTCATTGACCCGCTCAGCCTGCCCAAGCTGCCCATCTCCGATATCTATGAGTGCCGGGACGGGCGGTATGTGCAGAGCCACGGCACGTTCGCGCACTTCGCCACGATCTTGTGCCAGGTGATCGGCCGCCCGGAGTGGGCGGCCAGTGCAGCCGCGGGCGTCACCAGCCTCGCCTCTCCAGCCGAAACCCAGATGTGGCGGGACCGGTTTGCGGCAGCGTTTCTCGAGCGAGACGCGCTGGAATGGGAACGAGTGCTCAACGAGGCCGGGGGCGCCTGCACGATGTGCCGCACTCACGACGAATGGCGGCGCGAGCGCGAGGTAGCCCGGGCTGGCATCGTGAGCAGCGCAGGAGAGCGAGCCGGCGCGCCGGACGGGCTGACTGGGCCGGCCGTGACCATCAGCGCCGAGGCTCGCCCGGCCGGCAACGCGGGACCAGGCGCAGGTGCAGGTGCGCAGGCATCCGGCCGCCCGGGCGGCAGCCAGCGAGACATGAGCTGGCCCGGCCTGCCGGGCCAGGGTGCGGATATGCCGCTCAGCGGCGTGCGGGTGCTGGATTTGTGCATCATCCTGGCCGGCCCGACCTGCGGCCGGACGCTGGCTGAACTCGGGGCGGACGTGATTAAGGTCGACTCGCCCGGGCGGGCCGTCAGCTCCTACGGCTGGCTCGATGTCAACCGGGGCAAGCGCTCTATGCTGATCGACCTCAAGAGCGCCGATGGCCGCGAGCTCGCCCGCGAGCTCGCGGCTGGCGCCGATGTGATCCTGGAGAATTTCCGCGCAGGCAAGATCGCTCAGCTCGGGCTCGGATACGAGGCGCTGCGGGAGACCCACCCGGACCTCATCTACGGATCAATGAATGCCTTCGACTTTGACAGCGACTGGGCACCGCGGGCGGGCTGGGAGCACAATGCGCAGGCCGGCTCGGGCATGCAGGTGGGGCGGCAGCGTAACGGTCGGCCCAGGGCGGTACCGGTGCCAGTCAACGATTACGCCACTGGACTGCTCGCGGCCTTTGGCGTGATGCTGGCCGTGCTGCGGCGCGACCGCACCGGTGCCCCGGCGCAGGTTCGCGCCAGCCTGGCCCGCTCCGCGACCTTCCTGCAGCTGGGCACGATCGCCAGCGAGGCGGCGCTGGCTCGCCCGGTGGATGAGTCGGTATGCCTGCGCACAGCCGACGGCTGGATAAGGACAGATCCTGGCCAGGCCACCCCAGCCGAGGTACGCAGCCGCGGCAGCGCCGAGGCGGCAGCCCTGCTGCGCGATCGGGGGGTCACGACGGCGACTGAGCGGACACCCCGTGATCTGCTCACAGCTGATTGGGCCCGCCGCGAGGGCCTGATCATCGAATGGGATCACCCGACATGGGGGCTACTGCGCCAAGGCATGGCACGGATGCGAGCCAGCGGGTTCGAAGCGTCACCGGGCTGGCCCGCTCCCGATCCGGGCGAGCACACTGCGGCCATCCTGCGTCAACTCGGCCGCAGCCAGACGGAGATTGACCAGCTCAGCGCGGCCGGAGTGGTGGCCGCACGCACGGCTTTGTTCCCGGATCAGGAGTGAGCCGCCTATGGCGAGTCACTCGAACTGATGCCCTATCATTAGTTGCGTTTACCGCCGCAGAGATCGAGGGTGTCCGCAGCAGTGAGCTTTGCTCCGCGGACAGCGGCACATAGCCCGCTATTGGTTGCCCTTTGGGCAACATCACGCACTGGTCGGCTTGTCGCGATATGGACAGGGTCATCGACCTGCCGTCAACGAGCGCCATCGGCTCAACTCGAGCATCAGGCAGCAGAACGAAGCGAGTCGGCGGAAACATCCGGCACCGGGGGCAGGTCTCGCCTCAACCGATGGCGGACAACACGATAGGACCACACGTAATGGACCAGCGGGGCGGTTCCAGCACAATAACCGTGCTGCATGACAACGATCGCGGAGGGGCCTCCGACCAGATCGAGAGCCCCCGCAGCCAGGGCACCGTGCTCGTGCTACGCAAGGCCGTGGCAATCCTGCGCGCCTTCTCCCACGAGCAGCCGGTGCTGACGTTGCAGGATCTGCGGGCGACGACCGGCCTGCCGATGACGACCTGCCAGCGCATCGTCACCAACCTGGTGGCCGAGCGCGTCCTCGAGCGCAGCGGTGACACCTATAGCATCGGGCGCTCGGTGCTCGAATGGGCTGCCATCGCCAAGCAGGCCCGGCCGCTCAATCAACTACTCAGCGGAATCCTCCAAGACCTTCGTGATGCCACTGAGGAAACCGCCTGCGCCTTTACTCCGCAAGGCAGGTTCCGGATCTGTGTGGAGGTAATTCCGACCATGCTGCCGGTGCGACCGCAGACATATGTCGGCCAGGCAGTGCCGCTGCACATCGGCGCTGCCGGCAAGGTGATGCTGGCATTCAACGATGACCTGCTGCGGGCCGCGCAACGCGAGGAACTCGAGCAGGTGACCGATAAGACGATCACCGATCACGACCAGCTCGAGTTGGAGATGAAGCGTATCCGCAAGAACGGCTGGTCGATTAGCCAGGAGGAAGGCACCAGCGGCCTAGCCGGGGTTGCCGCGCCGATCTTTGACGCCGACGGAGCCGTCGTCGCAAGCATCGCGCTCTCGGTGCCTATGCAGCGAGGCACGCGGCAGCGCCTGCGTGCCCTGGTTCCCGTCGTGGTGGATGCGGCCAAACGAGCGTCCGATCTGCTCGGCCACGGCGGGGATGGCGATTAAGCCAGGCACCCGCGGGAGCCAACGCCGCGTCGTCCGGCTGATGCGCGCCGCCGGGCTGGAAGGACGCAGGATGAAAAGGCTCACTGGCTTGTATCCGAGATCTGCGACGGAATAGGCTTCCCAGAGTGTTATTCATGATTCGGGGAGCTGGGATAAATTTTCCGGATGCCGGCGCGGATGCCAGACGCGCGCTGTCAAGGCGGCCGCGTCCGCGGTTAGATCGGCAATAAAGCATATTCGCGGGACAAGATTTGGTACCCGGGGGAATCGCATCTTTCTGGATAGGGCAGAGGACGGCGAAGAACGTATAGAAGGCACGAAGAGATTGGCGGGCTTCTCGGTGAAACGCCAGGAATCGCCCTCACGAGTGGTACCCGAACATTAGGAGTATAACTGTGAGCATCCGTCTCGCTGACGTATCAGAGTATCAGCCTGATATTGACGATGCAGCCTACGTTGCCTGGTCACAGGGCATCATGATACGTGCCTTGTACGGTGACGCCCATGTTGACGGTGCCTGGTACGGCGGTGCCCGCAGGGCTGATCTCCACGCCGCCGGTATCAGATTCCTGGGTATCTATCAGTATCTCGTGTCCAGCCAGTCTGGTACTTCTCAAGCTCAAGCTTTCCATAATCTGGTTGGCCCCATCCGGAACGGTGAAGTTTTTGTCGCTGACTTCGAAGAGGGCGGCAAGTCTATGCTCACTAGCTGGTACAACGAGATGATTGCCCTTTATGGGTCGCAAATTACTGACTATCTCTGGACGTACACCGGCCTTGACTTCGGTGGGAGAGCCGGCGTTCTCCCAGTCCAGTGGATCGCTGACTATGGCTCCTCTGAACCTTCCACCCCTCACATCCTGTGGCAGTTCTCCGACGCTTACAATGTCCCGGGTATCGGCACATGTGACTGTAATCAGTACGACGGCACAATGAATGAGCTGGCATCACTAGGCTGGGGCGGTGTCCGCAACTACCATGTCACCACAAATGCCCCTGGCTGGTGGGCTGGGCAAGTCACAATCACCGGCACTGGGACGGACAACAAAACCTGGTATACGGCCACGGTTGACGGCGTGCACTGGTCAGCGCCATCCAAATCCGAACCGGCACTTGCCGGCGCCGCAACTTTCCATGTCAAATCTGAGGCCCCCGGATGGTGGAAAGGCACCATCGTCCTCGCCGGTGACGGTACGGATGGTAAGCGCTGGCACACGTCAACGGCTGACGGCGCCCACTGGTCTACCCCCAAGAAGTAAACGATCGAGCCATCGATGGCACGCGGCCTTGCGGGTCCTCGAGATCGAGATCGGCGGCGACGCGTTCTTGCCCTGCGGGGTGTATAACGCTCGCCGCATTCACGAGATCGCTTAGGTCCCGTGAGAGGGCAAGGCTCCTCAATGGCCCGCGAGCTTAACCAGCGCGCTCCCCGTTGGGTCCACCGCCTGGGCGCCGACGACCGAACCATCTCCGACCTTGCAGCCGAGATCATCTCGCTGGCGGGCTGGACGTCTCGTCTTCAGGCAAAGTAAGCCTCCACAAGTCCGAGTTCGCCGAAGTCGACGCTGACGAGATCACCGCGAGCGACGAAGCAGTGCGAAGTGCATGTGCCGGTGCTGACGATCTCGCCCCGGCGGACCGGGCGCCCTCGCTCGCGGACCCAGTTCAACAGCCAGGTCAGGCTGGTGATCGGGTGTCCCATCGCCTCGACTCCGGTGCCCGACTTGATGTAATAGCCGTTGAGGTAGAGGTCGAGGCCGGCGTTCGGCAAGTCGATCGAGGCCCAGTCGGCGGTGTGCGGGCCGACCACCAGGGCCGCGCTGCCCCCGTTGTCGTACATCCCGCCGAAGTAGCCGCTGAGCGAGTACCAGTCGGTGAAGACCGAGTCGCCGATCTCGATGACCGGAGCCAGGGTGGCGATGCCAGCCCGCACCTCGTCCTCCGAGTACGGCTCGTCCCGGACTGGGAAGTCCACCCCGAGCTCGAACGCGAACTCGCACTCGCAGAGCCGGTAGTTCACGAACAGCTCGGGCTCGAGCGCGGCCGGACTGTCGAACACCGTGCGGCTAAAGATTCGTCCGGGGGACGGGCTCGGAATGTTCTCCGCGCGCCGCACCTCCATGCTGGCCGCCCCGACCTTCCAGCCTGCCGGCGTCCAACCCAGGCGTCGTTCGAGTTCGAACAGCACCTGCTCGACCGACGTCCAGGAGCGAGCGCCCAGCCGCGCCGGCAGCTCCACGGCGTGCCGGCGCAGGCGCCCGTCGGCGATCAGCTGGGCCAGTTCGGCGACCTCGTCCGGGCTCAGGTCGCCGGTCCGATCCGATGGCGTCGAGCCGCCGGGGGGCGTGGGACCGTGGATCAGCCGACCGCGGGTCGTGTACTCGGCCGGGCGCGGCAACGTACGTCGGGCCCGTAGCTCGGCTCGACGGGACTCTGGGCTACCGGCGAAGCCCGGCGTGGCCGAGGTCGGGACGGGCACGGCGCCTCCCGCATGGTTGCGTATTGTTACTTGTTGACAATACACTATTAGCGATCTGCGCGCCCGTACATCTGACCACACACGAGGTGACGATGCAGCGACCAGCCTCGACCGGTTCGCGCCAGCTCGAGGACCACCTCGTGTCGCCCGCTTTCGTTCGCGACCCCTATCCGGCCCTCGCGCACCTGCGCGAGACCGACCCGGTGCACTGGAGTGACTCGATCGGAGGCTGGCTGCTCACCCGCTACGACGACGTCGTTACCGGCTTCAAGGACGTCCCGGCCTACTCGAACGAAGGGCGCCTGGGCAAGGCGGCCGAGCACCTGCCCGCCGACGAGCGGATGGAGCTGGCCGGCTTCGAAGCGCACTACCGCACCAAGGGTCTGCTGCACTCCGATCCGCCGGATCACACGCGCCTGCGCCGCCTCGTCCTGCGCGCGCTCTCCCCGCGAGTGATCACCGCGATGCGTCCGCAGATCCAGGCCATTGTGGACGGCCTGCTCGACCGGGCCGTCGAGCGGGGGACGATGGAGGTCATCAACGACCTGGCCTTCGCCGTTCCGGTCACGGTGCTCGCGCAGCTGCTCGGTGTCCCGGCCTCCCACGGACCGACCTTCGGCCGCTGGGCCGACCGGTTGCTCGCCTTCCAGGGAGTCAACAAACCTCCGCTCGCCGTGCTGCTGGCCGCGCAGCAGGCCCTGGCGGAGGCACGGACCTACCTGGTCGACCTGATCGAACGGCGTCGTCGCGATCCCGGTGAGGATCTCGTGAGCCTGATGGCCGTACCCGGTGGCGGGCTCGAGGCACTGACCGACGACGAGATCGTCAACACCGGCATCACCTTGCTCACCGCCGGGCACGAGACGACGACCTCGCTCGTCGGGAACGGTTTTTTCACCTTGCTCAGCCACCCCGAGCAATGGGCAGAGCTACGCGCCAATCACGATCTCGTGATCCCGGCCATCGAGGAGATCCTGCGCTACGAGAGCCCGGTCGCCCGACAGCCACGGGTCATCACGCGCGACACCGAACTGCGCGGGCGCACGCTGCGCGCCGGCCAGACGGCATTCCAAATGCTCGGCGCCGCGAATCGCGACCCGGACCAGTTCGCCGAACCGGACCGCTTCGACATCTGGCGCACCCCGAATCGACACCTCGCCTTCGGCCAGGGCATCCACTTCTGCGTCGGTGCGCCGCTGTCCCGCACCGAGGGTGAGATCGTGTTCCGATCGGTTCTCGAGCGGATGCCGGACCTCCGGCTCGTCGATCGCGAGCCGGACTGGGACATTCGCAAGGCCAACTCCCGCGTGCTGAACAGCCTGCCGGTCGCGTTCTGAATCCCGCAGGCCCGATCTAACGTGTAGTCACTCAATTAGTAACTCAGAGTTCAACTTCATGATCTCAAGTTGCCTCTGACCAGTCGGGACGGCGGGATTTGAACCCGCGACCCATTGACCCCAGGCAGGAACGCCCGTCTGACCAGGTCTGAGGGAGTCGGCCGCGGAGCCTCTCACCTGCAACAACGCCCTAATGGCGTCGGGGTCAGTCTGGAGGAGTCGATAGGCGTTGGCTCCCGTTCCTGGCTCCCGCAACGAGAGTGGTCCTCCCTGGGGCGGACGCCTCACTGACCGGATCCGCCCGGGGGTGCGCAGAACGGGTTGATCTGGCTGGGCGTGCGTGCCGGAGTGTGTCATCGCCTTCACCACGCGGCGCAGAGCACACAGTGGATTCTTGGCGTGTTTGCGGATGCATCGGGTCGCAGTGATACACAATGGTGCCCGGCGTGCGGCGACGGCGCATCCCGCTGGGCTCTGGTGGGCCATGATCGCGCCGCCGCGACGAGGGACAGGTCCGGTGCCAGGGGGAGGACATGGGCAAGCACTCCAGGCCTGCGAGTCAGCGCGCGGAGCCGGACTTCCCAGGCCCGGGCGCACTGATCGCGCCGGAGGCCCAGCTGGCTGGGTACCGGGCCGCCGTCGATGACCTGGTGACGGAGGCGAGCAGGACGCTTGGCTCGGCCGAGCCTTCCGCGGTAGGCGCGTTCGTCGGCGAGCGTCTCGTCCACCGCGAGTTTGCGCCGGTGCTGTCCCAGCTGAGCGGCGGGGCAGGCGCGGCTGCGGAGTACCTGGCCGCTGAGCTGGGCCGCTTCCGGCCCAGCGACCGTGGTACCGGCGACGTATGGTCCTTCGCCCGCATCATCCTGCTCTCCCAGATCGACACCATGTGGTGGGGCGAAACCATGCCTTTCGGCGCCGATGCCGACGTCACCCAGTCGGCCGAGCTGGTCGATCTGCCCCCGCTGAAGGCCGCCGCCGCGCTCGGGTTTCAGTACCGTGAGCAGCCGGCCGGGCTGGCCGGCCGGGCCCGGGACTGGGCCCGGCGGCAGGCCTTGCCGGACCTGAAGCCGCGGACGGCGGGCCTGCGG
This sequence comes from uncultured Actinomycetes bacterium, assembly GCA_963833835.1. Lineage (GTDB taxonomy): Bacteria > Actinomycetota > Actinomycetes > Streptosporangiales > Streptosporangiaceae > Bog-532. The sequence goes on along the minus strand of CAWHZI010000008.1, from coordinate 1,040,093 downwards.
TTCACCCGGTCGCGCCCGGTGGTCGTCGCGCTGCTCAACGAGCTGGCCCGGGACCTGGCCACGGCGCTGCCCGCCGGCACGCCCCGGCTGTGGGTCACCAGCCTGGTCCGGAGCGCCGAGCATCAGCACCGGCTGCGGTCTCTCGGCTACGCTGCCGTCCTGCCCAGCTCACACTGTGCCGGGTACGCCTGCGACGTGGAGATGCAGTGGTTCCGCCGCTTTGACCGGGGCGGGGCGCTGGCCCGGCTGCTGCTGGAACGGCAGGAGGCGGGCCAGATCAACGTCATTGACGAGGGCCAGGTGTGGCACCTGTGCGTCAGCCCCCGCGCCCGCGGCGAGCTTCAGGCCGCCTACGATGCCCAGCTGGCCGGCCGCTAGCGCGGCCGGGAGAGGAATTGGTATGTGCGGTATCGCCCTGATCGTGGGGCCGGCTCCGGATACGGGTTTGTTCGACCAGATGCTGAACGCGATCGCACCGCGCGGTGATGTCCGCGAGACGCTCAGCGATGACCGGCACCTGCTCGGCACCCAGCGGCTGAAGATCGTCGACCGGGAACGGGCGGTCCAGCCGTGGCAGTCACCGGACGGCCGGTGGGCGGTTTGCTACAACGGCGAGATCTACAACTTCCGGGAGCTGCGGGCCGACCTGGCCGCCCGCGGCCACGAGCTGCGCAGCGATAGCGACACCGAGGTGGTCCTGGAAGCGTTCCTCGAATGGGGCGACCAGGCAGTGCACCAGTTGCGCGGCGAGTTCGCGTTCGCGGTGGCCGACCGGGCCGGGGACCGGGTCTACCTGGCCCGCGATCCGCTAGGGGTCAAACCGCTCTACTGGTCCCGGCAGCACGGTCATCTGCACGTCGCATCCGAGCTCAAGGCGCTGGTCCCGGCGGGCGGCCGGATCAGCGAAGTCCCGCCCGGCCATCACGGCTGGGGCGCCCCGGACACCGATCCCGCCGTCAGCGCGTACGTTGACCTGCTGACCATCGGCGACGGCGATGAGCCCATCACCGATCCGGTCGAGGCGACCCGGCTGGTCCGGGCCGCGGTGGAGGACAGCATCCGGGTCCGGCTGGACACTGACCTGACCGTGGGCGTCATCTTCTCCGGTGGCCTGGACAGCACGCTGACCTTGCTGCACGTGCGGGACCAGCACCCGGACTGTGTGGCGTTCACGATCGGGGCACCCGATAGCGACGACGTGGCGTACGCCCGCCGGGTGACTCGCGACCTCGGCGTCGAGCACGAGGTCATTGAACTGGCCCCGGGCAGCATCCGGTACACCGACGTCCGGGAGGCCATCCGGATGTCCGAGCTGACCGAGTACGGCGACATCATCAACGCGGTCATCTCCCGGCGGCTGTTCGACCACGTGCACCGCCGCGGCGTCAAGGTCGTGCTGTGCGGCGATGGTTCGGACGAGCTGTTCGGCGGCTATGAGATGTACCGGCAGCCCGATCCGGTTCTGCGGCAGCGGCTGTTCCAGCACAAGCTGCACAACCTGGGGCGGACCGAGCTGCAGCGGGTGGATCGCACCAGCATGGGCCAGGGGGTGGAAACCCGGGTGCCTTTCCTCGATCTCGCGCTGGTCCGGCTAGCCATGCGGCTGCCGATTGAGCTGAAGCAGCACGACGGGCAGGACAAGTGGATCCTGCGGCACGCTTTCGCCGACATCCTGCCGGAGTACGTACGGAAGCGGCCGAAGAACCCGCTCTCGCACTCATCGGGCCTGCATGAACGGGTCCGGCTCTACCGGTCCCAGTTCCCGCGCATCTACCGCTCGTTTGGCTATGACCAGCTCGGCCCGATGCGGCGAGACTTCTCGATCGTCCTCGAACAGCACGGGCTGGACCTGGACCGGGCCCTGCGCGACGTAGACAGCCAGCCCGACTACTCGATGACCGAGCACGCCCGCGACCTGGCCGGGGCGCTGCGTTGGAACGCCGTTGGTGCCCTGCGGCGGCGGACGGTGCGCTGACCCCGCGCGCTATGGCACTGCTTCGTGCCCATCCTCAGCGCTTACGATGTCCGGCTCGAGGACATCAGCGATCTGGTTGGGCCCAGCAACACGTCGGTCCCTGAGACCGTGTACCGCCACGAGATCAGACGCCGCGACCTCTTCCGTGTTAGGGAAGTTCAGGCCGCCCTGCATGGCGCCGCCAGGGTGAACCGGGCGCTCGGCCAGGCGCCCAGGGTCGCCGAGCCGGACCTGGGCGCACAACTCTCAAGTGTTGGCCAACGCCACTGGCCTGGGCTGCAATTGTCAGACGGCGTGTTGTTGACTAGCTGGAGGACCATATGAGCGCATGTCGCCGGAGGTGTCCGTGAATGAATGACATGAAAAGCCGGGGGAGTCGTAAGGTTGCGGTGCTGGGGCCGATCCCTCGCGACCAAGTGGTGACCCATGCCGGTGAGCGGTTCGAGAAGTACGGATGCGTCATATATACGGCGGTTGCCCTCTCGGCTCTGCTGGATGCTGGCGACACGATCGTCCCGATATCACACGTCCGTCAGCGAGACGAGGGTCCGGTCAAGCAGATCCTGGGATCCTTCCCGAATATCGACACCTCCGGTATAACGTCGGCGGCCGACCAGGGGGACGTCGTTGAGCTGCGCTATGTTGACCAGAATCGTCGCGTCGAGCGGCAGGCGAGTTTCATGAACCCGATCCTGCCGGCCGACGTCGACCAGGTGCTCGACGCCGATGTGTTCGTCTGTGTCCCGATCACGGACTACGAGGTGGGGCAGCCGACGCTGCGGCACATCAAGGAGCACAGCCGGGCAACCGTGGTGCTGGACGCCCACGGCCCTGCAATTACGCTGACCCGCAGCGGCAAGCGCCATCCGCGGGTGTGGGCCGACCGGGACGTATGGCTTCCGTACATCGACATCCTGAAGATGAACCTTGACGAAGCGAGCTCGGCGTGGCTCGCCCAATCGGTGGAGGTGACGGCTGATCCGCCCCGGCTGGGCGATGAAGAACTGCGCGACCTAGCACGTCACTGCCTGGACCGCGGTGTCGGGGCGGTATGCGTGACCCTTGATGAGCGCGGCTGCGTGGTCTTCTGCCGGGACGACTCCGGCGGGATCGCCGAGGAGTTCGTGGATCGCATCGAGGTGGAGCATGTCGTGGACACGACCGGTGCCGGCGACTCGTTCGCCGCGGGGCTGGCCTACGGCTACCTCGCCTACCGGGATTACATCGTGGCCTGCCAGTACGGGAACGCGATGGGCGCTCAGCGCTGCACCGGCGCGGAACTGAACGTCTACCTGTCACGAGAGGAAACCGAGCGGCAGCTCCTTGCGGCGTACGGCCCTCGACCGCAGGAGGAACTTTCCTGAACTCCCGGCGGTACGGATTCCGGTTGGCTGATCATCGAGGACGGCTTCGCTGCCGCGCTGGGGGCCGTATCCATTGGCGCCTCCGTCGGGCACATGCAGAACCAGTGGAATGGGTACACCTTCGGCGCGGCCGGCCCGCCGTCGGTGACCGCGAAGGCGGCTAGGCCGGCAGGAGGTGTCGTGGACGGTTTCTTGTTCGCATATGACGGCTTTGATCCCGGGGCGGAGGGCATTCGCGAGGCGCTGACCTCGACGGGCAACGGTTACTTGTGCGCACGCGGCGCGGCCGAGTGGGAGGAGGCCGACGGCGTGCACTATCCCGGCACCTACGTGCATGGCGGCTACAACCGCGAGACGACGATCCTGGGCGGGCTGCCCGTACTCAACGAGGACCTTGTCAACCTGCCGAACTGGCTGGTCCTCCAGTTGCGTATCGAGGGCGGGGACGTGATCCGCCTCGCTGACGTGGAGCTGCTCGGTTACCGCCATGAACTTGACATGCGGTTGGCGACTGTGATCCGCCACCTCTCGTTCCGTGATCATGAGGGCCGTGAGACGACGCTGCACAGCCGCCGCTTCGTTAGCATGGCCGGCGCCCATCACGGAGGGATCGAGTGGACGCTCGTCCCGGGGAACTGGTCGGGGCGCGTCGAGGTGGTCACGGCGATCGACGGCCGGGTGAGCAACGCCGGGGTCGCCCGCTACCGGCAGCTGGAGGGCCGCCACCTAAACCCTGTGGGCCCGCGGACGCTCGGGCCTGAGGTTATCGCGCTGAAGACCGAGACCCGGCAGTCGAACCTGTACGTCAGCCATGCAGCCCGCGCCCGCGTGTTCCGCGGCGATCGGCCAATTCAGGTCGAGCGGCGGCTCTACCAGATGGAGGACTACATCCAGCAGGTCCTGGCCTTCGACGTAAGCCAGGGCGAGGCGACGCAGATCGAGAAGATGGTGACGTTCTACACATCCCGGGACCCGGCGGTCAGCGACACGCTGGTGAAGGCGGCCACATCCGTGGCGCGGCACGCTGATTTCGCCGCCTCGTTCGAGCGGCACGCCGCGGCGTGGGAGGAGCTGTGGCGGGTATGTGACGTGCGAGTGTCCGGGGAGGAGAGCGTCCAGCTGCTGCTGCGACTGCATATCGCGCATGTCCTGCAGGTCTGCTCCCGGAACACCGCCGACCTGGACGCCGGCCTGCCCGCCCGCGGCCTGAACGGCGAGGCCTATCGCGGGCACGTGTTCTGGGATGAACTCTACGCGTTCCCGTTCTTCAACGTCCGCCTGCCGGAGGTCACGCGAGGGCTGCTGATGTATCGCTACCGCCGGATGGGCGAGGCCCGGGAGGCGGCGCGGGGGGCAGGATTCCGGGGCGCGATGTTCCCGTGGCAGAGCGGCAGCGAGGGAACTGAGGAGACACAGCGGGTCCACCTCAACCCCGTTTCCGGCCTCTGGGAGCCGGACCTCAGCCACAACCAGCGGCACGTCAACGCGGCGATCTTCTGGAACATCTGGCAGTACTACCAGACCACGGATGACCAGGCGTTCCTGCGTGACTACGGCGCGGAGATGATGCTCGAGATCGCCCGTTTCTGGGCGTCCATCGCGCACTTCAATCCCGAGCGCGAGCGTTACGAGATCCACGGCGTGATGGGCCCAGACGAGTTCCACGACAAGTACCCGGATGCGGCCGACGGCGGCCTGCGGAACAACGCGTACACCAACGTTTTTGTGGCCTGGCTGTGCGATGTCGCTGGCAAGCTGCTGGCGTTGCTCCCCTCGAGCCGAGCGGAGGAGTTGCGCGAGCGGCTGGGCATCGGCGACGACGAGCTGACGGTGTGGCGGGACATGAGCCGCCGGATGTTTGTCCCGTTCCACGACGACGGGATCATCAGCCAGTTTGAGGGCTATGGGGACCTTGAGGAGCTGGACTGGGATGCGTACCGGGCCAAGTACGGCAACATCCAGCGGCTCGACCGGATCTTGCATGCGGAGGGTAAGGATCCCAACCGTTACAAAGTCACCAAACAGGCCGACACGGTGATGCTGTTCTTCCTGTTCCGGGACGAGGAGCTACGCGAGATTTTCGGGCGGCTCGGGTACGGCTACAGTCTCGACACGGTGCCGCGGAACGTCGCATACTACGACCGGCGCACCTCGCACGGCTCCACGCTGAGTTTCGTCACCCATGCCGGGGTCCTCGCCGCCATCGACCCGGAGAGCTCATGGGAACGGTTCCTGGTCGCGCTGCGCAGCGATGCCGAGGACGTTCAGGGTGGCACGACGAAGGAAGGCATCCATATGGGTGTCATGGCGGGGACGCTCGACCTTGTGCAGCGCAGCTACGCGGGCACCTATATCAGCGATGGCGTCCTGTGCTTCGATCCCCGGCTCCCGGGCCAACTCGGCGGCCTGTCGTTCTCGATGCAGTTCCGGCAGACCCCGATCGAGGTGACGCTGACCCGCGACCAGCTGACGCTGTCCCTGCACGCCGAGGGCGGGAGCCGCTCGGTGAGGGCGGCGGTCCGCGACGACGTTCGCAACCTGAGCGTGGGTGACAGGACCGTGTTCGAGCTCAGCCGCGATAACGCGACGACGGCGCCTTCCCGGCTTCTCCGCCCCTCCGCCCCGGATTGAGAGCAGCGCGCGCAGCAACGCGGGAGACCTGGCAAGAGCACGATCTCGTTCTGCCGTGAGGACGGCACACCGCTGGGCCGCTGGCACGTGCGGAAGGAGTTCAGAAGATCACCAAGGCCGCGAGGCTCGGCGGGAGCTGGACGCCTCGCGAGCTACGGCATTCGTTCGTGTCCATCCTCAGCGCGCACGATGTCCGCCTTGAGGACATCAGCGATCTGAGACGGTGTACCGGCACGAGATCCGGCCCGCCCTCACCAAGGCCGCCACGGCCATGAACCGCATTTTGAAGGCGAACGCCGGCAAGCCGACGTAAGCCTGATCCGAGAAACCCTGGGCTCCCGAAGACCGTTTAGAGAGACCTTTCAACCCTCTGACCAGTCGGGACGGCGGGATTGAACCCGCGACCCCTTGATCCCCAGGCAGGAACGCCCCGTCTGGCCAGGTCCGAGGGAGTCGGCCAAAGAGCCTGCTAGCTGCGACAACGCCCTAAGCGCGTCGCGGCCAGTCTGGGGGAGTCGACCTGCGTTGGCTCCCGTTTCTGGCTCCCATGGCTCCCAGACCAACCAAGATCAACAACGACTCGATATCCTGGACATCGGCGGCCGCTTCATCGCATCCGCCGACTGCCGCTACGACAATGCGGCTAAGCCAGAAATCCTCGTCAAGCTTTAGCTATCGTGCGGCATGTCGGGCAAAGCGTAGGTTTGCGGCCGCGGACTCGCATGCGCTCGAAGCGGCGATTGCATTGCTGGCAGACAAGGACTTCAAGCTCGCCATCTTGACCGACCGAACCGGCCATGCCCTCCGTCGGATTTCTGGCCACCACGGTAGTTTGGCGGCGTTCCACCCGAACCCGGCTCTCTGGCCTGGCAGCCCCATCAAGTTTCGCGATTGCTCGGTTACGGCGCTTGACGAGATCTTCGACAGCCGATTCCCGTGCCGCGCCTTGCCCGTACAACGTCAGCCCGCGTTCAGCCCACCACTTACAGGCCTGCCAGTCTTGCTTCTTCTGCTGGCGTATTGCCATCTGGCGGTACGTATCCAGCAACGGGATCTTGCCCCACTTGGCCATAAACGCTGCGCAGATGCCGTCCATCTCCGCGTCATGGCGTTCGCAGGCGTCATCATATTCGGCCAGAGCTGACTCATACAGGACACGTGACCGGTATAGCCGTGCCTCCAGCTCAGCGAACTGGAAGTGGCGATCTATGAGATCGGGATCGCGAGCGAGCAACGCGCGGAGTTTCGCAATCGCGGGCCTGTCAGCCTCCGGGAGGTCGTTAAACCACGACAGGTCATACGAGTCATCCTCGGCATCGGTAAGCCAGGCCTCGGTAAAGCCGGTTCGCATAACACCGTCGGCACTTGAGTGCCCCGGCGGCGTCGGCGTGGAGGCTGGCTTGATACCAAAGTCGGCAGGATTGTGGTCCAGCCACACTCCCAGGCGCCCTGGCCCATCGTCGTAATACCCGCCGCCCACAATGACGCCGCGTAGGCCGATATGACTGGCGCGCACAGACATCAGCCGCTGAAGGCCTGGTAGATACTCTTGCGCAGTTGCCCGGGACAGATAGCCGATAATGTGGCCGCCGATCTGAACGGAAATGGCGTTTGTATCGTGCGGGTTTGTCGGCTCTGGCACTAGCACAGCCACAATGTCGTGACGGATGCGGTCTCCAACAGTTCCGCCAGACAGGCGCCACAGAACGTCCTGATACCAGCTCTCGCCGACAACCTCAAGATCATCATGCCCATCCAGCAAGGACACCGGCTGGGTGGTCGCCTCCACTTCGACGTGCCGCGAAGATTCACCGTGTCCGCCTCTCAGGCGGTCCAACAACCCCATTTGGCCTCCTGCCGTCGGCGGAAGACTAGCGGGGAGGATCCATCCGCGCTACCTGGCAGACGTAGGAAGCGACGTCCCGGCTATTTTTCGGCCCTATACAGGCCTGAGGCGTCTACCACGAGTTACAGCAACGTCGGTAATCATAATTATTTACTGCTGTTAGCTAATGGCGAATCAAAGCACCTTAAAGGAGTTTGTGTCACTTATCATGACTTTCGGTCCTCGTCCTGATGTCGGCGGTATCGTCGGACTCATGTACAGGGCGAACCGAGGTGGCGCTGTCCGGGACTGGCAGTTCATGTAACCGGAAGCGAACTGACGCACGGTAGATCGTCCACGTGGCTGAACGCACGCATGCATGCCTCGCGTGCTCGTGTGCCCGAGTACTGCCTGATTGTGCTGCGGCGCTTCGCCTTATAGGTGCATAATCACCTAATGCCGTGGTCTTCGTATCGGACACGGGGGGTTGTCTGAGGCCGCACTGGCGGGTTGCGAGATGGGGATGGGATACCGGTTCAATCCACCGCCGAACTGGCCTACCCCACCGCCGGGCTGGGTACCGACCCCGGGATGGCGGCCTCCGCCTGAATGGCCAGCACCTCCTCCAGGATGGCAGCTGTGGGTTGACGATACGTGGGCTACTACTCGCTTTGCCGATGATCCTGACCCCGCCGCGACATCGCTGGAGACGGGAGGCAAACACCGCAGGGAAATTTCGGACGATGCAGTCGACATCGTCCCCGAGGTCCATACACCTACTGTCAGCGCTGAGCATTCGCTCCCTCTAGGACCAGCATCCGGGCCGCTCCACTCAGCGCTGGACGAAGAGGTCGGCCGGTTTGACAGTCACAACCGACTGGATGTCGTCCCGGGAGCTAGCCGGGATCAGGCCCAGGCGCATGATGCCCTGGTCGGCGAGAGTGAACAGCCACGCGAGCATCTGATGGCCCCGATGGGAACGGACGTGGCTGAGCGCACCGCGGAGATTGAGCGGGCTCAGGCACAGCTGCGGGCACGGCTCTCGGCCGTCGAAGCTGAGCTGGCCCACGTTGAGCGGCAGACGGTGCAGGCCACGGCATACCTGCAAGCGGTGCAGACCGAATCGGCTAAGCTCCGCGATCTGGCCGGTGAGGTTCGTGCGGATCTTGATGCCTTGAGCCGCTCCCTTCAACCGCAAGCAGATACCGCCGGGACGGCTGCCGCCTCGGCGCCGCCTCCTGACAGGATCGAGAGCCCGATAGCCGCGGCCGCGCAAGGAATGCTGAGTTGGGCTCAGGACACACTAGAGCGGTTGCAATTCGCGACAGTGGCCGCCGCGGAGCTTCAGGCGCGATGGTCGGCAGCAACGGCCCGCAACTGGGCGGGGAAATCAGACGCTCTGCTTCTAGCCCGCGCCTTTGAACCGCACGGCATCGGGATGGAACCGGATGTTAGGTTCGGCGGCCCGGCGGCAACGGGCCACGTGCAAGTCGTACTGTTCCGTCATGCGGTGGACCGCATTAGTACTCCGAGTGACGAGTACGCGGCCGCCGTCACATTGATTCAGCTCAGCGCGTCAGTTGCCTCGATCGATGGCAGGCTTGCACCAGCTGAGCGGGATGTGCTAGAGCGTCGGGTGATTCTGGCTCCCGGCCTGACTGACAGTGAGCGTCAGCGCCTGCGGGCGCATCTGATGTGGGTTCTTGCAGAGCCGCCCGCCTTCGAGGCGTTGCGCGAGCATGTGAACCAGCTTCCTGAGGCTCAGCGACGAGATGTAAGGGATCTGCTGTGGGCTTTGGCTGCTTCAGGTGGGAGTGTCGCCCACGCGAAGACCGATCGCCTGACGCGCTGGTTTGATGCCCTCGGTCTTTCACGATCGGCTGTGGATGGCCAGCTTCACGTCACCGACGATGAGAACCTGGCACGCCTGCGGACGGCAGGCGCGCCATCTCGTCCTTACGCAATTCCGCGTACGCAACCCGAGGAGCATCACAACGTCGCCACCGTGGTCCTGGATCCACAGTTGATCGAGGCCCGGATGGCAGAATCCGTGCGAGCATCGTCCTACCTTGCGCAGATCTTCGCAGATGACGACACGTCGGCCCAGTCGGCCGTCTCTTCTGTCCCGGACGTCCGGGACAACCGAAATGAGGGTGCGGTTGCGCTAGATGCACCGCACCGTACTTTCCTGGGCAAGCTCGCTGAGAAGCCGAGTTGGTCCCGTGGTGACCTGGAGGCTATCGCGATGCAGTTTGGCCTGCTGCCCGATGGCGCGCTCGAGATCATTAATGAAGTCGCCTTCGAGACCGTCGGTGAACCGGTCTGGGAGGGCACCGACCCGATTGAGATCAACCCTTACGCCCTTAAGGAGATTTTGGGATGACCGACCCCGCGCCCGTGGCGCCGTTGCGGCTGCGGCCGCGTGACCGTGACTCCATCATCAGCTCACTACGGTCAGGCGTCGTCCCGCCGCGAGGCTTCGCGCACATCCAGGTGGGCCGGGCCGATGAAGTGGCTGCCATTGCCCATGACCTTGAACGGGTCGCGGACGGCGGGTCGATGATTCGGTTCGTGATCGGTGATTACGGCGCCGGGAAGACCTTCTTTCTTCGCCTGACCGCGTCGATCGCGGCGGAGAAAAAGCTCGTCACAGCCACGGCTGACCTGACCCCAGACCGGCGCTTGCAATCAACCAGCGGCCTGGCCCGCGGACTGTATGCCGAGCTGATGCGGAATCTCGCGACCCGCTCGACTCCTGACGGCGGTGCCCTGCCGGGCGTCGTCGACCGATTCGTCACCACCGCGCAGTCCGCTGCCCGCAGTCGTGGTGTCAGCGCCGGTGCGGTCATCGCGGACAGGCTTGAGAACCTGTCGCAGATGGTCGGCGGCTATGACTTCGCCCAGGTCATTGGCGAGTACTGGGCCGGTCATGACACTGGCAACGACCAACTGATGGCTGATGCGATCCGGTGGCTGCGCGGCGAGTTCTCCACCAAAACCGACGCCCGCAAAGCGCTCGGCGTTCGCACCATCATCGATGACGCTAACGTCTACGACTCGCTGAAGCTGCTAGCCCAATTCGTTCGCTTGGCCGGCTTCAGCGGCCTCATCGTGTGCATCGATGAGATGGTCAACCTGTACAAGCTCGCGAACACCGTGGCGCGCAACGGTAACTACGAGCAGGTGCTGCGTATGGTCAATGACTGCCTGCAGGGCCGAGCAGCCGGGCTCGGTGTCGTGTTCAGCGGCACGTCTGAACTGCTGATGGATACGCGGCGCGGCCTGTACAGCTACGACGCGCTCCGCAGCCGCCTTGCGGAGAACAGCTTCGCGGTCGGTGGGCTCGCGGACCATACCGGCCCTGTGCTGCGGCTACCGAATCTCACGCCCGAAGACATGTACGTGCTACTGGGCAAGCTGAGACACGTCTACGCCGGCGGCGACCCGTCGCGTTATCTGATTCCCGACGAAGCACTGCCTGCCTTTATGGCTCACTGCGCTAACCGTGTCGGTGACGCCTACTTCCGGACCCCACGGACCACTATCAAGGAATTTCTTAACCTGCTCGCCGTGCTCGACCAGAATCCAGAAGCCGATTGGCGCAGCATTGTCGGCCAGATCGAGCTGGTCACCGAGCGCAATCCAGACCTTGAGCCTCTTGCTGACGACGCCGACGGGGGCCATGCGCTTGCGCCGGTTTCTGTATTGCGTCCAGGCGGCGGCACCGACGATGAGCTCACCACCTTCCGTCTCTAGCGGTCCACCTGCGGCAAGTCAAGCCTTTGACTTGCTGGCCGCACCGGTCCGCCGATGGGTGTACAACCAGGGATGGCAATCTCTCCGCGATGCTCAGGAGGCTGCCATCCCGGTCCTGCTCGCTGGCGTCGATGACGTGATCATCGCCGCTGCGACGGCCGCCGGGAAAACAGAAGCGGCTTTCCTGCCAATCTGCTCGCGTCTGGCCACCGACGCACCCCCAGAGCCGGGTATCCGCGTCCTCTATGTTGCACCGCTTAAAGCCTTGATCAATGATCAGTTCAATAGATTGTCCAGTTTGTGTGAGCAGCTCGATATCCCAGTCCATCGCTGGCATGGTGATGTTCCGGGTTCGAAGAAGTCTGCGGCTCTGAAGCACCCAGATGGAATTCTGCTCATTACGCCGGAATCTCTCGAGGCACTCTTCGTTGTGCGGGGCCGGGCAGTCGGCTCGCTACTCGCAGGCCTGCAATACATGGTAGTTGACGAATTGCATGCATTCCTCGGCACCGAGCGAGGTGCGCAGCTGCGCAGCTTGATGCACCGCGTGGAGCTTGCCATCCGCCGCCGGGTGCCCCGCGTCGGGCTGTCAGCGACCCTCGGCGACATGAGCCTAGCCGCCGATGCGCTGCGCCCCGGTGAGGCAGCGACAGTTCAGTGCATTTGCTCTGCTCAGGGCGGACAGGAGATAGCGGTGCAAGTCCGCGGCTATCTAAGCAGCCCGGCACAGGCTAGCCACGAAGACGATGAAGAGCCGGATGATCAGCAAGTCGCTGTTGACCTTTACCGGGCGCTGCGAGGTAACGACAACCTCGTATTCGCCAACGCTCGGTCGCGGGTTGAACTACTTGCGGCCCGGCTGCGTGACATGAGCGAGGCAGCCGGAGTACCAAACGAATTCCTGCCTCATCACGGCAGCCTGTCCAAAGAGCTCAGAGAAGATGTCGAAGCCGCCCTGAAAGACTCCGGGCGGCCCACAACCGCTGTCGCCACCACGACCCTGGAAATGGGCATCGATATCGGCAGCGTCCATTCAGTCGCCCAGGTAGACGCACCACCGTCCGTGGCGGCGCTTCGTCAGCGCCTAGGCCGTTCCGGCCGACGAGACGAACCCGCCATTTTGCGCATCTACATCACCGAGCCAGCGGTCGATCAGCGCTTGTCGCTCCCTGACCAGCTTCGCTCCGAACTTATCCAGAGCATCGCGACCCTGAATCTCTTGCTGGCCGGATGGTGCGAGCCGCCCGATCAGGACGCACCTCACTTCTCCACGCTGATCCAGCAATTGCTGTCAGCTATCGCCCAGCACGGCGGCGTCACCGCCGTAGCGGCCTACGACGCATTGTGCGGGCCAGGAAGCCCGTTTACCGCGGTATCGCAGACACAGTTCGTTACGCTACTTCGTGGCCTAGGCACCAATGACGTCCTCTGCCAGGCCTCAGATGGCACCTTGCTGCTTGGGTCAATCGGCGAGCGTACCGTCAACCACTACAGCTTCTACGCAGCCTTCGCGGCCGCCGAAGAATACCGGCTGTTCATGAACGGCCGTCAGCTTGGCGCTATCCCAGTGGACCGTACGCTTTACGTTGGCGTGCTTCTGGTGTTCGGCGGTCGGCGCTGGAAAGTCTCCTCAATCGACCACACTCACAAAATAGTCGAAGTAGCGCCAGCGGCCGGCGGTCGGCCACCTCTCTTCGGCGGAGGCGCTGCTGGCGTACATGACCGAGTCCGAGCCGAAATGCGCTCAGTGCTCGCATCGCAAAGGGATCCGGGTTACCTATCCGCCGCCGCGGTTAGCCTGCTCAGCGAAGCAAGGGCTGCCTACGCTCGCTACCGCCTAGCCGACCATGGCATCCTCTACGCAGGCCAGGATACGGTGCTTTTCCCTTGGGCTGGCAGCCCTGCCACGACGACGCTAGTTGCCCAGCTGTGCGCAGCAGGCCTTGATGCCAGCGATGATGGCTTGGTTATCACGGTGTCCAAAGCCACTACTGATCTCGTGCGAGGCCATCTTCAGCGACTCGCCGCTGCGGGACCTGCCGATCCAGTCGTGCTCGCCGTCGGCATTGCGAACAAGGCAACAGCCAAATATGACGACTGGATCGAAGACAATCTCTTGGCCGTCGACTACGCCCATCGTGCCCTTGACTGCCCCGGAGCCTGGCGTGCCGCGGCCGCTCTTTCTGCTGATGAGCTGACGCCTGACGAACCTCTAGTAAGCCGCCTGGCATAGCGCACGGTAAAGAACCCTCGTATCGCCAAGCCGGTGCCGGAGTGTTTTCTCCAGCCCGGCGATCGGGGTCAAATTTTGTGGAGCACGGGAATCCTTGTAGGCGACGGACGCATAGCGGCACAGTACAGCCTGAGACAGGTTTGCTAGCGCAGTGAGCTGGGTGACCGACAGATCGGTCGCTGCCTCGCAGCGTACGACCCCCGCCCAAGGTGCGCCAGGCACATCGGGAGTGGACGGCAGTCGCAGGTACCAGGCGTGGCGTTCCCATGAGGTGCCCATCAAGAATACGGGCGTGCGTTCCCCTGCGGTGAGCGAGGCGACGACCTGATTCAGCTCAGGTGGAAGGTAACCAGCCCGGTGACTCTTGATAAATCCGATTGCCCGAGATAGATGAGTCCGGTTACGCAAAGGTCCGTCGATAACCAGCAAGTCGTCGTTGAATCGGTGCCCGTCGTGAGGCATGAATTCGGCGTGTTCCGCAGCCTGGGAGAGTGACGAACGAGCGGCTGCGGCCGTAATTACCTCGATCTCTCCCAGAGCCTGCTGCAGTGCGTTGGAGAGAGTGAGCCCCAGGGGGACAGTGTCTTTGCCGACCGTGTGCCGAGCTTGATAGGTACCGGCTGTGGTCGCAATACTGGTGGCGTGGGGGGCGGTGGTGAACAAGCCCCGGCGGATCTCTTCGGTAAGCAGGTGCGCCTGCCGGCGACCAGCGTTCTCGCAGCAGCAGACGACTCCGGCAGCGTAGGAGGCGCACACCGCCATCGACGCGGTCGACACCTGACCTGAGTTCAAAGAACCGTTACCGATCACGGGCGAGTCGTCGATCCAGACGCGAGCGTCGATACGGCGGACTCCATCAACGAACAACACTGTGGACGGATGCGGCACGTCGCTCCGCACTGGGATGGGGGCCCATTGACTTGCGGGTACCTCTACGTCTGTTTCAACTCGAGCGACAGAGGAAGGCAGATCCTCTTCCTCAAGATTTAGGGCAGTACCATAACTTACGTCCCAAGCATCGACTGAGAATTTCATCTCCCGGTTTGCCTTGGCGGCTGTCGGCGGTGCGGGATAAGTCATGCGCTGATCCGCTCGATATGTGATTTAGCCCCGGTACGGGTGACTTGGAAGCGAACTGGTATTCGGTCGGCGAGAGAAGAAACGTGCGTAATGACACCAACCATCCGTTCTCCGGTTGCGGCCAGGTTTTCTAGTGTGGCCGCAACGACATCCAGGCTGGTTTCGTCCAGGGTGCCGAAACCTTCATCCAGGAAGATCGATTCAAGCTTGGCAGCGCCCGACGCCGCGAGGGCTGACACCTGCCTGCTGAGGGCGAGCGCAAGTGCCAAAGATGCCTGAAACGTTTCTCCGCCAGACAACGTTCGAACTGGCCGGGTCGAGTCAGCATCATTATGGTCGATGACCTCAATATCTTTATTGCGAACCCGCAGTTCGAATTGTCCGGACGACATTTCAAGGAGCAGGTCGGAGGCATCGGCGACCAGGGAGGAGAGGGCGCTCTCCAGCAGCCACGCCTGGAAGGCATCCGAGCGGAGCAGGCTGGCGAGGGTGCTGGCGACTTGCGCTTGCTCCGTTGCCGCGTCTTTCTGCTCTACCAAGCGCTCGCGCTCGTGGAACCGGCCAGCGATGTTCTCAGCAGCACTGCGGGCGGTCGCGACCGAATCGGCGACGTCTCGAATGACGCCAGTGTGGAGATCGTTAGCCGAGATACCCACGTTCGGCAATGGCAGTTCGGCCTGTGCGATGGCGTTGTTGAGCGCTGTGACGGCCTGCTGATATTTCACCTCGGCACGGTTAGCAACGTCTCTGGTGTTGGCGATATCGGTGACGAGTGCTTCCCGCGTTGTTTTGGCCCAGCTGTCAAGCTGGGCCCATGCCGCGGCGAGAGCGTCCCCAGTTATCGTCGGCGCGCCATATTGAATCAGTGGATCCCGCATGGCGCCCAGCTTCGTCCGGCTCTCCTGGGCAAGCAAACTGACTGCGTCCGCCGTCTCCTGCGCTTGGGCGTGAGCATGGCGGGCTTCGGAGAGGGCGTCTCGCGCCGTGTTAGCAGCTGTCTCAAGGTTATCCAGCTCGGCGATAAGCCCTGCGACCTCCTCGCTATCCGGCTGCGCCGAGACCAAGGCCCTCAGATCCTGCTGGCGTATCACTAGCTGGTTGCGGATCTGAGTAAGCCGGGCAAGCTCGGTCGCGGCAGTGTGCTGCTTTTCCCGGAGCTGGTTCAGATCGCGGGAAGCCTGAGCATGCTCTGCTTCCGCTGCGTCCGCGGCCTTGGCCGCGGACGACACCGCTTCGCGCAGCGCGGGGAGTTGAGCGTCCCGGGTGGCGTGTTCGGCGGAAGCCCATCGCGTCAGGGATTCCCAGGCCGAAGTCAGATCGGCGGTATCGGCACTGGGCGCGCCGAGGCTGGCGACAGTGTCTCTGGCCTTCTGGAGCGCTGTGCCGGGCAGCCTGACTGCGGCCATCCAGCTCGACGCTCTCCCGGTCATAAGCGCGGCGGGCGCCGCTGGCGTTGCTTCTGCGAGTATCAGCGGCGCGCACTGCTTGCTGCAATGCCGCGCGGCTTTCTTGAGCTGCCCTGAACAGATGCTGAGCTTGCGCGGCGGCGGCAGCGGCTTTGCTGAGATCGTCACGGGTGACGCTGGGGGTTATCGGGCTGCTGAGCGTCGTCAGAAGCGTCGCCGCGTCGGGACCGGCCGTCGCCTGGGGTTGATCATCAGCGGAACGGATATCGCGCAAAGCAGTGCACAAGCTAACGCGATCAGAGTCAACATGCCGCAACGTCTCGGCTCGCGTTGCGGTAGCTGCCTGGTACCTGCGGTCTAGGTCGGCATGCTTCTTCGCCGCCTGGTTGGAACTGGACTGGGCAGCATTGAGCTCTCGTTCCGCAGTGGCGATGTGACTGGTGTCGTGCCCCGCGGGTATGGTAGCGACCGGCTGCTCGCAGACCGGGCACGGCTGGCCGGTTATCAAGTGGACCTGCAAGGCTCCGGCTTCGTCGGCAAGCCGGGCTTCTTCCAGGGCAGTATGGGCCTCCTTGAGTGTGGCGGCAGCGGTGACGGCTGAAGCGTCTGCTGCGGCAAGCGCGCTGGCGGTTTCGTCGCGTTGATCCCAGCTAGCCTGGTCGGTGGTCAGGGCATTGTGGATGGCAGTCGAGAGCTGCCTACCGGCGCTGAGTGCGGCTTCCGAGGGTGCGGACTGCAGCACAGCACTGGCCGTGGCGTAGGCGTCCTCGGCAGTGTCCGTCTCGGCTTGCAGTTCCTGCCGGCGCGTGCGCAGGGCGGCGAGTGCGGTGCTCAGTTCCCCCAAGTCATCGGGCATGTCGATAGCGGCCAGGGCAGCAACCTGCTCGGACACCGAACCGACGGCCTGCAGGGCCGATCCGCCGAGGCTGCGGCTTTATCGGAAGCTATTCGCGACTGCTCAGCAGTCTGCTCGGCCCGCGCCGTCGCTTCCTCTGCCTGGCTGTGGGCGATCTTTGCCTCGTTTACCTCGGTTCCGAGGCCGGGTAGATCGGAGTCAGCTTTGGCGAGCTCTTCCCAGTGCTGGCGCAACGCGAGGAGCTCATGCCGAGGCCGGAAAATCCGGACTTTCTGTGCAGCTTTATTTTCCAATGTCGTTGCAGCCTGATAATCCCGGCCGCTTCAGCGAGCGCGCCGTTACGGAGGCGAGTTGCGCATCGAGGGAACCGACGTCGGGCGGTACCTGGACGGTGGCCAGGACCTGCTGCTGGGTGGTCAGTTCGGTAAGACGGCCACTGGTGTCGGTGACCGCTTGAGCGGCCTCTGCCAGGTTCACGAGCCCGACGTTGCAAAGCCAGGTCTGCAACTGGGTCAGCTGGCTGGCGCGGCTATCGAGCTTGCTCACCTGCTGTTCGGTGGCGTCGACGTAGGTAGCGAGGGTCTCCTCCAGCGCTTTGCCCTGGCCCGTCTGTCGCGGGCGAGACTGTTGGCGCGTGACTGAAGCTGGTCATAAAGCTGATATCCGAGCAGGCTGGACAGGATGTCCTGCCGTTCGCTGGCCTTGGCGTGCAGGAACTGAGCAAATTCGCCTTGTGGCAGAGCGACGCACGAGTGAAGTGGTCGTAGCTGAGGCCGAGCAGGTGTTCAATGGCTCCTGTGACTTCGGAGTCGGCCGCGAGCACGTCGCCTTCGCCATCAAGTTCGCCGGGGTCATGCAGTCGCTCAAGGCGCGAGGCGTGCATGGACACGCGCGAGGTTTTCCTGCTGCTCCGGCGCGCTTCGCGGGCGACGGCGTAACGCTGCCCATCGGCGTCGAAAATAAGCCGGACGACGCCTCGGGTGGCTGTCGGAGCGAGTGCAGGGGTGATTATCCGCTGGTCGTTCCAGCGCGGCACGGTGCCGTAAAGGGCGAAGGTGATCGCGTCGATGATTGTGGACTTTCCGCACCGGTCGCGCCGACAAGAACGAAGTAGTCGGTGTCGGTGAAATCGAGGATGGTCTTGTCTCGGAACGAGGCGAACCCGTCCATGTCCAGGCGTATGGGGCGCATCAGGCGTCGGTCCCCTCGCTGAGCGTGGCGTCGTCGGCGCCGGTTACCGCATCGTGCAACTGGTCGAACAAGGCCCGGACACGAGCGTCATCGACACCCCTGTGGGCGCAGTAGTCGCTGAACAGCTCACTCGGTGATCGGTTGGGCCTGGGCGCAGCTCTAGCGGCGCTGACAGTTTCGGCGAACTCTGGGTCGATACGGATCTCCAGCGCATTCGGCAGCAGCGCTAGGACGTCATCACGTAGCCCGGCGCGCGCCGGTTCGGTCACATACACGCGCAGGAACGAATTGCCGAATTCCTCGGCCACAGCCGCGAGCGCGTCGATGGTGCCACGGACGGTCCGGAGCCGGCGCTCGGCATTTATTGGCAAGTCGATGGCGCGAGCGG
Source organism: uncultured Actinomycetes bacterium (assembly GCA_963833835.1). Taxonomy (GTDB): domain Bacteria; phylum Actinomycetota; class Actinomycetes; order Streptosporangiales; family Streptosporangiaceae; genus Bog-532. The sequence continues at coordinate 1,021,388 of CAWHZI010000008.1, read as the reverse complement.
GAGTAGTTGGTGTGGCCTCCACCAGGACGATCACTGGGGTGTTGTCCTGTTCGCCGAAGTCAACGCAGATGGGCGATCCGCAGTAGGCGACAGGGCAGCTCGCAGGCAAGGTCTGGCGACGATGGAGGTGACCGAGCGCGACGTAGTGCGGTTCGGTCCCGAAGGCAGAAGCAGGCACCCAGTACTCGAAGATGGTTTGCGCGGCACGCTCTCCGCCGCCGTGCACCGCTCCGGAGACGGTGAGATGGGCCATGACCAAATTCACCGCGTCGGCCGTGAATCCGGTTTTGAGGTGGGCGAGCAATTCCCGGATTTGCTGGTCGTAGCTGCTGGCGGCTTCGGCCGGAGTCTGGGTCAGCAGGTCGGCGGCCCGGATCGCCCAGCGCTGTGACAGAAATGGCAGTACGGCCACGTTGACGGTTTCACCGGTACTTCGGGCAGTGAAGGTGACGACGCCACCGCGGTCGGCGGCGCGGGGCTGACCGATCAAAGTGATGTCGGCGTGCTCGGCAAGTGGCCGGTAGGCGTCGAGCATGCCAGGTGAGTCGTGGTTGCCCGCCATGGCGATGACCTCTGCCCCGCTGTCGGCGAGGGCCAGCAGCGTCTTGATGAGGACGCGCTGCGCGTCGGCACTGGGCGCGGCGGAATCGTACAGGTCACCGGCGATTAGGACGGCGTCGACCTGATTCTTTCTGGCCAGCCCGACGATTTCGCTCAGGACCGCTTCTTGTTCGTCAAGGCGGCTGTGACCTTTGAGAGTCTTGCCGACATGCCAGTCGGAGGTGTGCAGGAACTTCATGATGGCCTCCTGAGCTTGCCCGTCGCTGTAGTTAAAGCGATCCTGATCGGGGCCGTGCACGTCATTGATATCGATGTGTCGGGCAGCATCAGAATGGCGGCTGGTCATCGTCAGGGGCGAAAGGAACCCGCGACAGCATGCGCCCCGGTGACACTGATGTTTCATTCTCTGGTGACCCTGGGGCCCGAATCGTGGCCGTGTCGGCTTCGCCCTCACGCGTCGCCCAGGCAGGGAAGGGGAAATCGACCGCGAGCGGGACCGGGATCTCCGGCTGGGAGATGAACATGGTGCCGGGCTTGGCAATAGTGGCCCGTTGCCGCTGGCCTGCCGGAAGGAATCCGTATTCGGGCCTGGTCGCCTCGGCGGCGTCCAGGCGGCCCACAACCCGGATGGATGAGTTGGCGATAATTCTTCGTTCGACTTCGCTTGCGGTCTGCTGTGCCCCAATGAGGATGATGCCTAGCGAGCGCCCGCGCTCGGCGATATCGAGTAGTACCTCTTTGATCGGGCTGGACCCCTCGCGCGGCGCGTACTTGTTGAGTTCGTCGATCATGGTGAACAGGAGACTGCCTGGCCCCGCTGCCTCCTTTCGGGCGGTTTCGGCAGCCAGTACGACGCCAACGACGAAGCGTTGCGCACGCTCGGGCAGATTGTGCAGGTCGATCACGGTGACTTGCTGACCGTCGGTGGTGATTTCCCGGCCTCGGACCGCGCCGGCGGGGCCGCTGGTGCCAGACGGGTCCGGCAAGTCGCCGCGAATCAAATCGTTGAGAGCTCGCTGGCTGGATCGCAGCCGCCGCAGGAACGCATTGATCGTGCCGATGCCTATTCCATTGCCCGCCCAGTAAGCCATCGTGGCGTCATCGGTCACCAGGTCGGCAATTTGGTCGACTAGATCACTGTAGGTCCGGCAGACGGCACCGTCGATCGCTACCGCGCCGTCCTCACCGGCTGGCTGGACCTCCCGGGCCAGGCGGCTGGTGACGTTGTTGACAACCATCGTGTATTGCTGCCGGTCATCCTCGGCGTCAGCGAACACGTACGGCAGGTACTGCCGGGCGCAAAACTCCTGCAGGGTCCACCAGAATGCCGTGACGCCACTGGTCCTGCCGGTTACGTTGGGACGTCCGGTCCGGTCTCCTGGAGTCGGCGGAGCATAGAACGCGGCTGAGGCGAACGGCTCAGCCGGAAGGCCAAGACGGGCGTAATCCTCGCGTATTGCATCTCCATCCGGACCCGACAAACGGCGGTTGGGCTGATCCAGGAACAACAGGTCCTCGCCCTTGACCGAGAAGACAAGCGCTTTGGCATTGTGCGAATTACGCAGAGCGTCCCCGCGAAAAATAGCATGCAGCAGGAATAGCGCAAATGAGGTTTTGGTGGCGACCCCCGAAATTCCGGAGATTGATATGTGTGCGCCGCGAGTCCCGTCAACGAACTCCGTATTGATATAAATAGTTTCGCCATCGCGGCCGGAGCCCGCAGGAATTCGGTGTTCCATCTGGTCGAAGTACAATGCCCGGGCGCGTTCAGCGCCGGTGGCCCGGCGCACTGTCTCCCCAGGCCGTGGCGGAACGTAGAGCTCCGGGTCGACCCGGGTGGTCGTAACCTCGGCGACCTCCTGAACCGCGGCGGGAGTATCCCGTCTGATATGAGAAACACGTCGCTGCCGAAGCTAGCGCCTTCGTGCCGCGCGGAGACATCAGTGACAATTCCAGAAGTCGTGACCGAACCGCGGCCGGGTACATCACGAACCGTTACAACAACATCATCAAGCTGGAGGTAAGCCGTGTCCTGCACCGCGACATGCCATAGCAGAGGGGTGGAATCCAGCAGGCCCTGTACTCTGCCGACACAGTTTGCTGACAAATCGGTGCTAGGGGTCACGGATGTACTGTCGCTCTCCATCTAATCAGGCCGCCTAATCGCCTCAAGCATTAAACAATGATGCGGATGGACTTATAATGGTTGAACCTCGGCAGCTGCCAGGCCAAGGCCGATTCAGCGCAAAACGGTATGAATCTTGGACTGACGGATCACTTCCGGGGTCTGGCTTACCATAAGTCCCGCACTGATGCCAATGTGTCGTATTCTGCCGTGGTGTCAGTCGTGGCATCAAGTGTTCGCATCGGTCAGCGAAACTTCTAGCTTCCGGGTTCGCCGCGCGAACGGAGTCTTGCCGCCTTCGAGGTGGTGAAGTGCCAGTCTGTTAAGGTCGTGGCGCTCGAGCGAGCCGCATGCCTCAACCTCGCCGTTGTCGGCAGTAGCGCGCATGGTGATCAGTTGCTCAGAGTCAGCGCTCACCACGAGCCCTGGGCTGCGAGTTGCGAACATGTACTGGCGCGTACCTCTGAGATCGCGGAGCCGGTCAACGAGATATTCCTCGATCCACGGCGCGTGAAGCGCGTCCTCGGGCTGGTCTATAAGTACTGGGTTCTCCCCGTCCGCGAGCAGAATTACGAGGATTGCGGTGCTTTTCTGTCCGTGCGACAGGTCTTCAATACGGGCGTACTGTTGGCTTTCCGGCTTTCGGAATTTAACGTTCAGGACATCGGGAGTGTCGATGAACTGGGCATCGAGTAGCAACTGCCAGAGATCGCGATCGGCTACGTTAGTGTGCAGGCGGGAAATGTCCGTCGCCGCCACGCCTTGGGGCAGGGTTCCCGTATGCGACATATCACCGCTCCAGAGGGCGCGAACGAGCTTGTATGGCCGCACATTGTCGGCGATGAGGTCGAGGACCTGCTCGCGTAGGTGTGAACCGACCTTGAGGACACTAAGCGCCTGCCGAAATTCGGCTGTATCTCCCTTATTCGGTATGTCGATCTTGACGAAGCCCGACATCTTCTTGTTGAGCTCTTCTACGCGAGCCCTGCGCAGCATGCGCCGGTCATCGCGTGCCTGCTTCAGCGCAGCCAAGAGCGTCTCGCGCTCTTCGCTTAGCCGGTCGTGCTCGGGCTGAGCTTCGTTCTTCAGCGTCTGAGCGGCGCTTTCGGCCTTGCTCAGGTTGGTCTGGACAGTCTCCAGCTCGCGCCGCAGTCTCGCAAGTGAGGTATCGCCTGATTTCTCGAGAGCCTCGTCGAGCTGTTTTTTGAAATTCTCGAACTCTGCGTCGAGCTCGCTCTTAACCTTCTTCACGGCAGTTTTGAGACTGGCAAGGCTAGCGGTTACCTGCTTCTCGGCCTCGTTGACGGCAGTCTTGAAGTCGTCCTGGGCGGCCCGAATCCGTGTGAACAGTGCGTCGTGCTCGGGTTTCATCTTGGGCGTGGCTGGTTCCGGCGAACCCGGTCTGTCGAAACGGATCGCGTCGACCGCCTCAGCCAGGACGGTCATAGCGGCCTGCTCGGTAGCCCATAGTCCCTGAGCCTTAACCAGATCGCCGTCGAAAAGCGCCGACAGCGCTAGTTCTCGTTCCTTGAGTCTTTCTGCCTCACCAGCCTGTTCGGTCAAGGTCTGGACCTTGCGGCGAGCGGCGATCAGATCGGCACCGTTTACATGCAGCTTGGACTCAGTGCTGGCGATGCGCTTGTCGCTCTCGGTCAGGTCGAGCTTCGCATCCACCAGACCTACCCGGCCAGCTGGCTGCCTGGCGTACTCAAGTATCTCGCCCTGGGAAAAGGCCGCGATAGCCATAAGACTAGATGCGGTATGACCGACCTGTACCCACTCGCCTTCGACGTCCTGCTGAACCAACGGCTTGGAGCCAGCCGAGTAGTACGTTCGCTTGACGCGGTAGCGGCCGGACAACGCGCTGATCTCGACCGCCACTTCCGTGCCCTCGCAGAGGGCGGACTCCAGCCGCCGGTCAACTTCATCGCGAATGGTAGCGAACAGCACCTTGTCGACCTGCTGGTCGAGGACGAACCGGAGCGCCTCAAGCACCAATGACTTGCCGGCGCCGGTGCCGCCCAAGAGGCAGTTCAAGTCAGGGCTGAATTCGAGTGAAGCACCTGAGAGGAACCCACCCGAGATGGAGACTGAGTCAATCGTCGGGTGCGGCGCGGCAACCGTGGGATTAAACAGTGTCACCCGCAGATCCGGGTCCTCTAGCGCGTAGCGGAGCCCGCACAAGTCTGGCCTGGCAGCCTTAATCCATGTGCGGCGGACCCCGATCCCTGTCGCGGAGTGTCGGCTTAGCGCTGCGTCGTAGGCGTCCGAACCTTGGAGCAGAGCTGGGAATCGGGTCCCGCCGAGCTTCGCGGCGACCCTGGCCGGTGTTTCCGCGCGCACAAACTCGAACGCTGAGATCCTCGGATCGGCCAAGAGTTGGTTCACATGTGTCTGAACTGGCTGCGTGAGGATGCCGCGTTCCTTGTCAATGTGGGCTGCAATCGCAACACCAGCCATGGCCCGGATCTCTGCAGCGCACTCGGATATGCTCCTCGACGCTATGACGTTCATGTCGCCGAAGTAGGCGCGCTCAATCCCGACCCGGATGAGAACATCCTCGATGGTCGATGAGGCGGTTCCCTGCTCCCAGATACCCAAGAGATGCCCCTGGGGTGTGCTGAGCTCGAAACCAGGCAAGACGACTAGGTCAGTGCTCTCAGCCGCCTGTGCCATCTGAGCGCACCACGCTGCGGTGTTATGGTCCGCCACGGCGATGGCATCGAGCCCGGCGTCGAGCGCCTTTTGGACGATGTCTGCCGCAGTCCCGAAATCTTCGTCCCTGGCATCGCCTGATGCGGGCGTATGCACATGGAGGTCAACTGCCCAAAACCGAGCCCAATTGCTGGCCATTATCGCCGACTAGCCCCCTCTGCTGGGGCCAGGTAAGCCCCCGACCACCGCGACTGTACCGGCGGCGTCTGGCGATTTCAGGAAAGTTAAGACAATGGCAGTGCGTCAGTTTGCGGTTAGCAAGATCATTTTCGTGGGATTGCGTACCAGGGTGTCGCTTTCGGCGGGTTTCCTGCGGCATGACTGAACCGGTATAAATCGTTCCCAGTGTCGCCTTACGGCCTAATTCAGTCTAAATGTCGAGAATGGTACACCTACTGAAAAGGGATGCTGCGAGTTGAAGACACCCCTTGGGCTTGATCGGCTAGATCGACCTACGTGCTCTTGAGGCGGCGGGTGAATGCGCGCCAGGTGGCTGGCTGGATGGGCCGCTCGGGTCCTTGGTGTCCCGTACAGCGACTGTGCCGAGCTGGCGGCCTCGACGCAAGTGTCACCGCTGCTGCCGCTGTAGCTGGACTTACGCCAAGCGGGCGGGGTCATGTCCATCGTTCCTCCGCCAGTCGTTGGATCTGCTCCCTGGAAGCTTTGTGGGGTAGGGCTTCGGACCTGAGGTTATCGAACGTGAGCAGTGCCCTGGCGGCCGCTGAGGCGTCCTCGATTGTCTGCCCATCAGCGGCCGTGGCCAGGAGCGCCCGCCGGGGGAGTGTCGGCGAATTCGGCGACGATGAAGGCCCCCTGCGACCCGATATGCGCCCTGGCGCTGAAGGGGATGACCTGGATAGTGATGTTCGGCCGTGCGTCCATGCCAGCGAGGTCAGACTACTTGCGGATCCGTTCAGCAAAGATTTGGTTCAGCCGGTGCATGTCGGTTGGGCCGACGACGATCAGCGATAGTCCGAGATCCTTGGCCAGATGTTGCTTGAGTGTTATCTTCTTCGCGTAGTCCTTATCCTGTAGCATTCCGGCGCATTCGACATAGGTGCCGTCGTCGAGCAGCCAGTCAGCCCGCTTTGCTCCCGACGGGTTGAACTCGGGATGTCTGGGCCATCTGGGTTCGCATTCATGAGAAATCTCGTTAGCCGTAAACCAGTCATCCATTGCTTTTTCCAGGAGAGACCGGCACCGGTGACCGTCGTTGGCGTGGCACCAAGTCCCGCGGGATGGGCGCCAGGTCTCTCCGACGAGCCCGGCGGCTCGCAGTGCACTTAGCCAATCTTTTGCGCCGAGAACCCGTTTGATAGTGTCGACGGGTGGCATAGCCAGTAGCGCGCGGATCCGCTGGTCACGTTGTTCGGGCGTACCGTCGTGCGGTACCCGGCCTACCGAGAAGCTCTGCGCCGGGATTGCGCCGAACGCGTCCCGGAGGCTGCACAGCGCAGTTTTGATCTCTTGGCGAGACCAAGACGGCCGTGGGTCGCCAAAGCGGATCTGAGACAAGCAGTCCATGCAATAACGGACCGGGCCGAAAGCCTGGATAGCTGATGATTGCACGTCGCCGTTCCAGAAATCCTGCCCGCACGTTGGGCAGACCGCGGCTGCGGGTTCTTGCCAGGTCCGGCGGTGCCGAACGAGGCGAAAGGCCCCGATAGTCGCAATCAGCTCGGGGACGACGTCCGGGTTCAATTCCACGTGAGCAGGGCCGGGTCGCTGCTCGTCACGCGCGAAATCCATGATGCGCGCGTAGGCGTTCGGAGCGCTGGTGGGCAGGGCTTTCCCGATCAGCCACGGCCAGTGAAACCAGTATTCGTCGGCCAGATCGTCGGCGACTCGATCAGCCTCACCGGTCCAGAGCTCGTCAAACCGGCGCTGGCACCAGTCGTCCCACCAGCCGAATTGGCGGGACCAGCTACCGGCAAATGGCCCATCCGCTTCGCCGGACCGGAATGCCCAGTCGCTGATCCGGCCATCGGACCATGGATGGATGGCTGGCTGGGACCCGTTTGGGTGCTGGGGCGGAATTTTGATCGGCTCGGGGACCGGTTCGGTTTTCCTGACGCCGGTCTTCCACAGCAGCCGCTGCCGGGCTTCCTCGTATTGCCCGAAGCCTGCAGCGATCTTAGCGACTTTCAGCGCCTCGGTATCGTCGCCCCGGTCCTCATAGAGCTCGATCAGATGCAAGAGGCTTGTGATTGCATAATAACGCCGATCTCTGTCGACGATGTCGCTGGCTGCATCAGGATCCGCCTGGATGAGTGCGACATCAAGTCTGCAAAGCCGCTCGACGTGCTCAGTAATGGCAGGTTCCTTGCGTCGGCGACCCCACAGAACTTCGACTGAGCCTTGGATCAGGAAGTGATAGTCAGCGGCCTCGCCCGGCAACTCAAGACCCTCATTAACGTTCCGGACGATTGCCTCAACGGGCGCCTCCCGTTGATCGGGCGCCCCGGCAAAGGCACGGTAATGCACTGGTGAGGCCGACCCTCCACGGGTACCGTCGCCCGACGGCCACCGTAGAGTCTCCCCGGTCTGATCCCAAGGCTGGTTTTCCGGGGCGTCGTCGCAACCCGGCAGCGAACCCCGGTCGATCTGATCGGGCGTTTCATAGACGACTCCGGGGATGTCGCCAAACCGGCGAAACCACTTCGGCACGAGCACTCCTCTATCCAAAGCCAGCCAGTTCAGAGGCTGGCGAGGGCACCCAAGCGCAGGCGCACGGCGAACCGTTTCGGCTTCGCCGCCCGCGCGATACTCCTGTCGCGGAGACAACTCATCTGTGGGACGCGCGGCTGTCTGCGGAGGTTGACTAACATCTCCGTTGGATATCTAAAGACGTCCCAGGGTGTAATCGGCCAGATCCTGCTACATCCTCTTAACGCGGCGGGTGAACGCGCGCCAGGTGCCGGCCGGGACGGCCAGCTTTGGGCCGGCCGCGTCCTTGGTGTCCCGGACGGCGACTGCGCCGGGCTGATTGGCGACCTCGACGCAGTTGGAGTTGCTGTTGCTGTAGGTCGATTTCCGCCATGGCGAGCGGCAGCTGTGTCCATTTCATCGTCTCCCTGTCGATCGGAAGTCTTCGGCGGCCTGGTGGATCAGGCGGGTGGAGCTGGCCTCGCTGGCTGCGGCGGCCCAGATCCTCTCGAAGGCGTCGGAGTAGTGCTCGACCTCGGCGGGCTTGTCCAGGTACAGATCTCCGGTGAATCCGTCCACGTAGACGGTGGGCGGTTCGCTGTCGTGGCCGTCGCCGTTGGCGGAGAACCGGAGGAGCACGAACGGGCCGGACATGACGCCGTAGTGGAGGCCGGCGGTGAACGGCACCACGCGCAGCTAGACGTTGGGCAGGTCGGCCGCCGCGGCCAAGGCGTCGAGTTGGTCGGCCATGACTTCCCGGCCGCCGACTGGCCGGCGGATGATCGATTCGTTCAGCACTACGCGCAGCTCCAGCGGCGCGGCCTTGCGCGCGGATGAGGGCCTGGCGTTCGATCCGGAGCTGGACGCGGCGCTCGATCTCCGCGGAGTCGGTGTCGGGCTTGTCCGCCGAGATGACGGCGCGGGCGTAGCCATCGGTCTGGAGCAGGCCGGGCACTAGCTCGGCCTCGTACCAGGACAGGCTGGACGCGGCCTCTTCCAAGCCGAGGTACAGGTCGAAGTTCTCCGGGATGACGTCGCCGTAGGCGTGCCACCAGCCTCGGGCCTTGGTCTCCTTGGCCAGGCCCATCAGGGCCTCGGTGATGTCCGGCGGCGCGGTGTACAGCGAGCACATCAGGGCGACGTCGTGCGACCGGAGCGAGGTCTGGCCGGTCTCCATGCGCCAGATCTTGGTCTCGGACCACTCCATCTCCTCGGCAGCGGCCTTGACGGTGATGTGCTGGCGGTTGCGCAGGTCACGCAGGTAGCGGCCCAGCTGCCGCCGGGGCACGGTTGAACCGGTCGTCTCCGTTGTCGCCATCCTCGATCGCTCCCTTGGTCTTGCAGTTTGAACGCTAGCAAATCCGCGATTTGAAAGCACTCCAGCATTTGCTCCGCAATGCAGTAACTGAATTTAACGATTCCAGACGGATTTTCAAAGTGAAAGGTTGCAGATTAGAGGGCGCGCTGCTTGCGTGGGTCCTACCGCGACGGTGACGAGCGGCGAGGGAGACGATGGACGTGGCAGTGGATGAGCCACCGGCCGACGCACTGGGCCGGCTGCAGTGGTCCTGGGGGTCGGCGTACGGGATCGCGGGGGCATGGGGCACATGGGTGGCGCGTCGGCGCGACAACGGCAGGCTGCTGAACGCGGACAGCCCCGACCGGCTCCGTGAGTTGCTGCTGCGGGACTATCAGGACCAGCCCGTCCCGCGGGAGGTTGCGCCGTGACGACCGGGCTGCCGTTCTCCGAGAGCGTCCGCTTCTATCTCCAGGCGGAGGCGCTGCGGCGCGAGTTCCCGGCCTGGGGGTTCGCGGTCCAGGTGTGGACCAGTGGCCACCTGTGCATCGAGGCCGTGAACCGGGACGGCGGGGGTCTGTACGCGCTGATCAGCTCCGACCCGGCTGATATCTGGAGAGAGCTGCGCGCTTTATGACCTCGCCCGGGCGGCTCACTCGCTGCCTGTGCGTTCGTAGCCGTCTGCCCGTAATGCGCGCATCCTAGATCACAACTATGTGCGGCGCGCAAGGACGACTTCATTCGCTGGGACGTCCGTAGAAGTCCTCCACAACGTCCCGATACGCGGTAGCCGTATGACGGCACTGGCTGCACACTGCCAGGAATGTCGGCGACGGACGATCGCCAGCCCTGGCCACCACGAACCGCGGTGGTACGCCTCGAACGCGGGCCAGGGCACGCCGGCCAGGACGCAAACCGCCTGGCGGCAGAGGAGGAAGCCGATGGCCAAGATCATGATCGGTGAGTACGAAGGCTCGATCTATCCAGACGGCAACGGCTACCGAGGCGCCATCGACCTGGGCTTCGACGCGAAGGGCAGGCGCCAGCGCGTCAAACGCAGAGCCAAGACCAAGGCCCAGGTCAAAGACAAGCTGAAAGAGGCCGTAGCCGACCTGGAAGCCGGCGTCACGACGGACGCGAAGTACACCGTCGAAGACGCCGTGAACGACTTCCTGGCCAAGGGACTGAAGGGACGGGCCAAACAACTATCGACAACTACCGCTCGCTCGCGGACCACAACGTGATCCCGCAGATCGGTGGGATCAAGCTCAAGGAACTGACCGCCGACCACCTGGACGACTGGCTGGACGAGCGCGCCGAAGAACTGTCCGCGCGGACGCTCCGCCTGATCCACTCGATCCTCGAGCGGGCGATCCGCCAGGCCCAGGCCCGCGACAAGGTCCGCCGCAACGTAGCGAGCCTGGTCGACGTGCCGGAGGGCCAGGAAGGCCGGCCATCCAACGCGATGACGCTCAACCAGGCCGTCATGCTCCTGGAGGCCGTCGAGTCCGGCACCCACCGGCTCGCCGCCTACGTGGTGCTGTCCCTGCTGTCCGGTGTCCGCACCGAGGAAGCCCGAGCACTCCAATGGAGCGAGGTCGATCTCAACGCTGGCACCGTGGCCGTCTACCGCTCCGTGCGCGCCAGAGGCGACACCAAGACCCGCAAGAGCCGCCGCGTCCTGGAGCTCCCCACCCGCGCCGTCCAGGCACTCCGCACCCACCACGTCCGCCAGGCCGCCGAACGGCTCGCCGCGGGGGAGTGCTGGCAGGAACACGACCTTGTCTTCTGCCGCGAAGACGGCACCCCGCTCGACCGCTGGCACGTCCGGAAGGAGTTCGGCAAGATCACCAAGGCCGCACGGCTCGGCCCCGAGTGGATCCCCCAGAGAGCTACGGCACTCGTTCGTGTCCATCCTCAGCGCCCACGACGTCCGCCTGGAGGACATCAGCGACCTCGTCGGCCACAGCAGCACGTCGGTCACCGAGACGGTCTACCGGCACGAGATCCGGCCCGCCCTCACCAAGGGCGCCACGGCCATGAACCGGATCCTCGAGGCCAACGTTAAGAAGTTGGCGTAGAGCCCAACCCGAGAAACCATTGGCTCCCAGGCTGGCTCCCACTGACCGTCTAGAGGAAGATCAAAACCCTCTGACCAGTCGGGACGGCGGGATTTGAACCCGCGACCCCTTGACCCCCAGTCAAGTGCCCTACCAAGCTGGGCCACGTCCCGGTGCGCTGACGCACACACCCGCCTGAGCGGGCTTACTTACCTTAGCGTAGTGCGCGACCTGCCGGGGCCACGCTGGCAATGGCCAAGCCTGCCCGGCACGGTGCGCAACGCGGTGTAATGGAGGGGTGACACCGGGCGGCTGCCCGGCGGTGATCAGAGCGGGCACGTGATGCTCCAGGTTTCTGGAAGGTCGTCTGCCCGGGGACGACACGCCGGGTCGCAGTCCGTTAAAGATGATGTCAACGACCTAGATTTGAACGCGGGCATCCGGCGGTATGCCGCGTTCGTCCACGGGTAACGCGTTCGTCCACGGGTAACAAGCCGGAGCCACACCGGGTGGCGTCCAATCGGGCACGGGAGGCACTGCACAAGTGAGCGTGTTCGGGACGTCGCGGGATTCCTGGTCCAGTGGGTCGGACGGGTGGTACGAGGACACGGGTGGTGACACCCGGCCGTACCGCCGCGAGCCACGGGCCGCGCGCCCCGCACCGAAGCCCAGGCCCGGCCCAGAGCGAAGGCGCGCACGGGGCGGCGCTGGCCGCGGCGGCTGGCCAAGACGCTCCTTGTGCTGATCATCGCGCTGGCCGTGGTGTTCGGCGGCCTCTGGGTCTTCACGCCGTCGGTGAGCAATGCGCCCGCGCTGGTGCAGGAGCAGGCCGTCTCGCACGGGATCAGCTATCCCGGGGTGCAGCCGCCGCCGCGGTTCACCCAGGCGCTGGTGGCCACCGAGGACCACCGGTTCTACTCCACCCCGGGCGTGGACCCGCTGGCGGTGGCCCGGCTGGTCTGGGGCAACCTCACCGGCCACGCCGATCAGGGCGGCAGCACGCTGGAGCAGCAACTGGCCAAGAACCTCTACACCAGCGGGCGGTCCGGGTTCACCGTCGAGACCGAGCAAGTCGTGCTGGCGGTCAAGCTGGACCTGCACTACACCAAGGCGCAGATCCTGCAGATGTACGCCGAAATCGCCTACTACGGCAACAACTACTACGGGCTCCGCCAGGCCAGCTGCGGCTACTTCGGCGTCGAGCCCGCCAACCTGAGCTGGCCCGAGGCCGCGTTCCTGGCCGGCGTGGTCAACGCCCCCACGGCCGACGACCCGCGCACCAACCCGCAGAACGCCCGCAACCGTGAGGTCCACGTGGTGGGCCGCTTGGTCTCGGTCGGCGTCCTGACCCAGGCCCAGGCCAAGACCGTCCTGGCCGAGAACCTCCAGCTCGTCCCCGAAGGCACCGGCTGCAGCTCCTAGTGAGCACCGCGCCTATCCTCGCTGCTGGCCATAGCAGCACCGAACGATGGGCCGCGGACGCTCACGACTGGTCGCCGGCCGTCGGGCTCGGCGCGTGGGCGTAGAAGGTGTGCATCTGAATAAGGCCGTCGCGGATCACAAATGTGTCGGTTCCCAGGAGCTCATCTTTCCCGTCGCGGTGGGCGCGGAAGGTGAGGTAGATGACCTCGCCTTCTACCTGGACTGAGGGCGTCAGCTCCAGCGAGCCGATGAGCGGAAGAACCCGTTCGTAGTTCTTGCGGATGTGGTCGTGCCCCGAGCCGATGCCCTCAGGGGTAGCGACCACCGCGTCCGGGGCGTAGTCGCTGAGGATCGCGTCCAGGTCGCCGTCGAGCTCATGGCGCAGGTGGCGGTCAAAAACTTCGCGAGTTGTCATTACGGGACTCCCTTTGCTGCGGTTGATTGGGTACGAGATGGTCTGACCAGCGCATCACTAGGTCTCCGGCAGGGTGAGCATGCGGTGGGCGAGGTCGAGCCGGGCCTGGACGTGGCTCGGGCGGAGGCGGCCGCTGGCCTGGAGGGTGGCCAGTCCGTGCATCGTTGACCAGGCGACTTCTGCCTGGGTCTCGTCGGCATGGGGGAATGCGTCGCGGATGCCCGAGAACGCGCGCAGGAGCGGTTCGGGGGTGTCGCCGCCGGCCGCGAAGGCCAGCCCCGAGGGCAGCGAGAACATCGCCTCATAGACCCGAGGGTGGGCGGCGGCGAAGTCGAGGTAGGCGCGCATCCGCGCCTTGGGCGAGGCGTCCACGGCTTCGAGCGCCGCGGCGAGGTCATCGAAGCCGTTGAGCGCCACCGTGTCGATGAGCGCCTGGCGGCTGGTGAAGGCGGAGTAGAGCACCGGCTGGGTGACGCCGAGCTCCCCGGCGAGGCGGCGCATGGTGACGGCGGGCCAGCCGCTGGACTCGGCGAGGTCGCGGGCGGCACGGATGACCTGGTCGCGTCTCAGGTCGAGATCTGGAGCCGGTCTAGGAGACATGACCATAGGGTAGCATCGTTATATAACGTTGATAGACAATAAATCCCGAGAGGACCCCTCACCATGCATCTCGCCGCCCTGCTGGTCGCGCTCGCCGCTTGTGCCGCCATCATCGCCATCGGCAGCCGCTTCCTCCTGCAACCTCGCCAGGCGACGCTGGCCTACGGGGTCGCCGCAGGCAATGTCCGCGCCCTGACCGAGATCAAGGGCGTCCGCGACATCACCTCCGGGGCGGTGCTGCTCGTGGTCTGGGCCGCCGCCGGTCGCACGGCGCTCGGCTGGGCGCTGATCGCCGCGGCGCTCACGCCGACGGCGGACGCCGTGATCGTGCTCACCAACGGCGGAAAGCTCTCTACCGCGCTGGGCATCCACGGGCTCACGGCTGGGCTGCTCGTCGCAGCCGGCCTGGTTCTGGCCCTCGGGTGAACGCTGAGCCCATGACCCCCGCGACCCGGCCTGAAGCGCGACCCGGCAACGAAAGAGCCCGTCCACCCGGGGTGGACGGGCTCTGACCAAGAACTAAGGGATCAAGAACTAAGGACTAGCTCGGCCGATGGAAGGCTCCGGGCGGCGGCTCTCGCCGTTCTGCTCGTGATCCCCCGGGGAACCCTGGGAGCTCTGGGAGTTAGAGCTGGAGTCGGGGCCGGACATCGAGCCGACGTCGCCGTGGGCCTCGCCGTGGCCGGTGACGACCGGCTTGATCTGCTCGGCCAGCGAGGGGGCTTCCTCCACCTCGAGGAAAACGAACTTCCGGTAGGACCAGAGCCGGAAGATGGTGCCGAGGCCGATGCCGAGGAGGGTGGCGATGTTGAAGGCCACGCCGCCGGTCTGGTGCATGCCGTAATGCACGATGGCCACGACCGCTTCCTGGATGCCCAGGGCGATGGCGTTGAGGAACACGAACATCAGCGTCTCGTGCCGCAGGCCCTTGCCCTGGCGGTGCTTGAACGCCCAGTGCCGGTTGCCGAGGAAGGTGACGGCGGCCGAGATGACGTAGCCGATGGCGGTCGCGCTGACCGGGCCCACGCCCAGGCCGAGGTGCAGGCCGTCGGTCACACCGATCTGAACGACGAAGCCGATGCCGCCGACGATGGCGAACTTCAGGACCTCGTGAATGAGCACCGTGAAGCGCCGGTAAATGTCACTGATGTATTTCACCAGGTAAACGGTCCCTTCCCGCATCATCAACCCCCGTGCCGAACGCTTGTTGAGGTTACCCCCCGAACCTTAGTAACACCGGCCCAGGGCAGAAAACGGTTATTAAATTGTCAGAGACGCCGGGTAACGTCGCCAGGGTGCCGGACCCTGACCAGCTGGACCTACTCGTGCGCGCACGCGGCCTGACCAAGCGGTTCGGGGACTTCACGGCGGTGGCCGGCATCGACTTTGGCATCGCCCGGGGCGAGGCGTTCGGGTTCCTCGGACCGAACGGCGCGGGCAAGTCTTCCACCATGCGGATGGTCGGTTGCGTGTCCCCGCCGTCCAGCGGTGAGCTCACCATCCTGGGCCATGATTCGGTGGCGGACGGGCCCGCGATCCGGGCCCGGCTGGGCGTGGTCCCGCAGGAGAACACGCTCGACATCGAGCTGACCGTCCGGGAGAACCTGATCGTCTACGGCCGGTACTTCGGCCTGCCCCGGGCCGTGATCCGGGAGCGGGCCGCCAGCCTGCTGGAGTTCGTGCAGCTCAGCGACCGGGCCGAGGATCAGGTGGAGCCGCTGTCCGGGGGCATGAAGCGGCGCCTGGTTATCGCCCGATCCCTGATCAACGACCCGGAGATCCTGCTGCTCGACGAGCCCACCACCGGGCTGGATCCGCAGGCCCGGCACATCGTGTGGGACCGGCTGTTCCGGCTCAAGCAGCGCGGTGTCACGCTGATCTTGACCACGCACTATATGGACGAGGCCGAACAGCTGTGTGACCGGCTGGTGGTGATGGACGCCGGGAAGATCGTGACCGAGGGCTCGCCGCGGCAGCTGATCGAGCGCTACTCCACCCCTGAGGTGCTGGAGCTGCGCTTCGACCCCTCTGACCACCAGCAGGCCGCGGAGAAGCTCGTTGCCCTCCAGTCAGCCCTCCAGTCCGAGCGGCAAGAAGTGCTGGCCGACCGGGTGCTCATCTACACCCGGAACGGCGACCAGGCGCTGGAGGCGGCGCGTGCCCTCGGAGTCGAGCCGATCACTTCGCTGGCCCGCCGCAGCACGCTGGAGGACGTGTTCCTCCGGCTGACCGGCCGCCAGCTGGGGGACTGATGGCGGCACCAACGACCGCCCGGCCCGCTCCGGCGGCTACCGGGCGCGGCCGCGCGGTCCAGCCCTGGGGCTTCGCCATCCGCGAGTTCCGGTACTGGCTCACCAACTACCGGCGGACCTGGCGTGGCTCGGTGATCTCCAGCGTGCTGGGCCCGGTGCTCTACCTGAGCGCGATGGGCGCGGGCCTGGGCACGCTGGTCAACCGGCACAGCTCGGCCAGCCTGGGCGGGGTCACCTACCTGGCCTTCATCTCACCCGGGCTGCTGGCCGCCACGGCCATGCAGACCGGGTTCGGCGAGGGCATGTACCCGGTGCTCGGCTCGGTCAAATGGATACAGAACTACTTCGCCGCCGCGGCTGGCCCGCTGCGCCCGGCCGACGTGTTCCGCGGCCACCTGTTGTTCGTCACGCTGCGGCTGTTCATGACCTGCGGGATCTTCCTGGCCGTGATCGCCGCGTTCGGCGCGGTCCGTTCGCCGCTGGCCATTCTGGCGCTGCCGGCGGCCGTGCTGACCGGGCTGGCGTTCGCGCCGGGGCTGATGGCGTGGTCGGTGACCCGGACCACCGACGTCAGCTTCGCCGTGCTGATGCGGTTCGTGATGGTGCCGCTGTTCCTGTTCTCCGGCACGTTCTTCCCGATCAGCCAGCTGCCGGGCTGGCTGCAGCCGGTCGCCTACGTGACCCCGCTCTGGCACGGCGTGGCGCTGTGCCGCTCCCTCGCACTGGGCCGCGCTGACCTGGGAGGCACGGCCGTGCACGTCGGCTACCTCCTGGTGCTGGCCCTGGCGGGCTGCGTGGCCGCGCAGCGGACCTATACCAAGCGGCTCTATGAGTAACGCCCCCGCGCCCGCCCGGGCTGCCCCGACGGCGACCGCCACTACGACCGGCGGGTCGCTGCAGTGGCTGCCCCTGCCCGGGCTGCCCGGCCGGGCCGGCCTGTCGCTGGTCGAGCGGAACGCCCGCGCCTACCGCCACCTGTGGATCCTGCTGGTGACCGGGATCCTGGAGCCCCTGTTCTACCTGCTGTCGGTGCGGGTCGGCCTGGGGCACCTGGTCGGGACGGTGAACGGGCCTGGCGGCAAGCCGGTCGGGTACACCGAGTTCGTGGCGCCCGCGCTGCTGGCCACCACGTCGATGAACGGCGCGGTGTACGACTCCACGTTCAACGTGTTCCACAAGCTCAAGTACGCCAAGGTCTACGACGCTGCGCTGTCCACCCCGCTCGGGCCGGTCGACGTGGCCGTGGGCGAGGTGACCTGGGCGCTGACCCGCGGGCTGATGTACGCGGTGCTGTTCCTGATCGTGCTGGCGGCGCTGGGGCTGGCCACCACGCCCTGGCTGATCCTGGCCCTGCCGGCCTCCTTGCTGGTCAGCTTCGCGTTCGCCGGGATCGGGATGGCCGCCACCACCTACATGCGCAGCTGGAAGGACTTCGACTTCATCATCTTGGCCACGCTGCCCATGTTCTTGTTCTCGACCACGTTCTTCCCGCTCGGGGTGTACCCGCGGGCGCTGCAGATCGTGGTGGAGTGCACGCCGCTGTACCAGGCGGTGGACCTGCTGCGCGGCCTGGCCTTCGGCCATCCCGGCTCGGCCCTGCTGGGCAACGTCGCCTACCTCGCCGTCATGGGCCTGGCCGGGTTGTACGTGGCCAGCCGGCGGATCCGGCGCCTGCTGCTCAAATAGCGGCGCCTGCTGCTCGCGTAGAGCAGCAGGCGCCGATGATCAGACTCCCGGTGGTCAGACCCGCTGGGCGGCGCGCATCTCCCGGGCCTGCTCCGGCTCGATCACCTCGTCGCGCTCGGGCCGGGCCGCCACGGCCGGGCGGGTGGACCGGATCGTGCCCAGCAGGGCCAGCGCGGCCAGCACCATGACCGCCACCCCGTACTGGACCGTGGTGACGACCAGGTTGCCCTCGTGTACCAGCAGGACGCCGGCGATGACCGCGGGCAGGCCCATGGCCAGGTAGGACACCACGTAGACCACGGACAGCACCCCGGCCCGCTGGTGCGGCGCGGCCAGCGGCACCACCGAGCGGATCGCGCCCTGGAAGGCACCCCCGAAGCCGGCCCCGGCGATCGCCGTGCCCACGAAGAACCCGGCCGTCGACCGGGTGCCCACGGACAGCAGGGTCAGCCCGATCCCGGCCAGCAGCGCGCCGCTGCCGGTCAGCATGAGCTGCCGGGCGCTGCGGCGCTGGAGCAGCAGCACGGCCGCGGCTCCGCTGCCGGCCAGCAAGGACAGGGACAAGCCGCCGAGCACGACCGAGCCGGAACCAGAGACCAGCTTGACCAGCGCGGGCCCGAGCGCGCCGTACAGCCCGGCCATGGCCCACACCGCGACCAGGGCAGGCACCGCGAACAGCAGCGGTCGCCGGACGGGCCCGGGCACCGCGAAGTGAGGCCGCAGCGAGGCCAGCGCGCCCGGAGCCGGGCTGGAGGTCTCCGGCATCAGCAGCACCCCGATGGCCTGGAGCACGAACACCCCCAGCAGGACCAGGTACACCAGGTGGGTGGGCTGGGGCAGGTACTGGACCAGCAGCCCGGAGCCGAGCGCGCCGGCCGCGGTCCCGGTGATCGGGGCCACCGCGTTGGCGATCGTGCCCCGGGTCTTGTTCAGGTCGAGCATGCCCGCCCCGATGGCCCCGGCGGCCGCGCCGGTGGACAGGCCCTGCACGATGCGGGCCACCAGCAGTTGCGGCACGCCGTCCGCGGTGATGAACACCACCATGGCTACGACCTGGACCGCCAGGGCGGCCAGCAGCACCGGGCGCCGGCCCACGTGGTCGGACAGTGAGCCCACGGTCAGCAGCGCGGTCAGCACGGCCAGCGCGTACACCCCGAACACGATCGTGGTGGTGATGGGGGAGAAGCCCCAGCGGCCGGCGTAGACCGCGTACAGCGGGGTCGGCGCGCTGGACCCGGCCAGGAAGGCCACAATGATCGACGCCAGCAGGTAGAACGCCGCCGTACGAGGCAGTCGTGGTGCCTTCATTTAATTAGCCTCCCGATGGTCTGACTCCCCAGACGTGCGGTCGCCTGACGGGAACAGACAGGTCTGTCTGCTGTGGTTCCAAGGTAGACAGACCGGTCTGGTATTGTCAAATCCATGAGCACCAGTACTGCGCGGCGCCCCTCAGCCCGGGAACGGCTGCTGGACGCGGCTGATGAGCTCTTCTACGAAGAGGGCATCCACATCGTCGGGATCGACCGCGTGATCGAGAAGGCCGGCGTGGCCAAGGCCTCGCTGTACAGCACGTTCGGCAGCAAGGACGAGCTGGTCCGGGCCTACCTGAACCGGAGGTACGACCAGCGGCGGGCTCGCATCACCGAGTGGCTGACCCGCTTTGACACCCCGCGGGACAAGCTGCTCGGCGTCTTCGACGCGCTCGGTGACTCGATTGCCCAGCCCGGCTATCACGGCTGCGCGTTCGCCAACGCCACCGCCGAGTCCAGCCGGGGCAGCGTGGCCGAGCAGGTCACCCAGGAGTTTCGCGGCTGGATCCGGACGCTGTTCACCGGCTTGGCCGCCGACGCTGGCGTGGCCGACCCGGCCACCCTCGGGGCCCAGCTCCACCTGCTCTACGACGGGGTCAACTGGGCCGCGCGGATCGACCGCGACCAGGATGCGGCGGCCCGGGCCCGGGCCGCCGCCGCCGTCCTGCTGGACGTCGCCACCGGCTGACTCCTCGGCGGTCCCGCTCAGCCCGTGTAGGCTGCGTGCGATGCCGGAGAACGGGCTGAACGACGGTGCTGCCGAAGCGCCCGGCAGCGCGCGTGCCGGCCTGCCCGCTGAGCCTGAACCGCTGATAACAGCAAGACGCGGGCTGCGCCTCCGGAGGCCGCACCGCCCGGCCTGGTGGATGCCCTGGCTGATCGCCGGCTTCGTGTTCGTCGTCTATCTGGTGCTGTCGCTGTTCCGGTACCTGCAGTTCAACCCGGCCTCGTGGGACCTGGGCATCTTCACCGAGCAGGTCAAGCAGTACGCGCATCTGCACGCCCCGGTGGCCGACATCCGCGGTGCGGGGTTCAACCTGCTGGGCGACCACTTCTCGCCGATCGTGGCGCTGGTCGCGCCGTTCTTCCTCCTCGCGCCGTCGCCCATCACCTTGCTGGTGGCCCAGGCCGTGCTGACCGCGGTGTCCGTGCTCCCGGTGACCTGGGTCGCGGCCGAGAAGCTGGGACGCAAGGCGGGTGCGGCCATCGGTGCGGCGTACGGGCTCTCCTGGGGCCTGCAGCAGATGATCGACTTCGACTTCCACGAGATCGCCTTCGCCCTGCCGCTGCTGGCCTTCTCGCTGGCCGCGTTGATCCGCGGCCGCTACCGCAACGCGGTGCTGTGGGCGCTGCCGCTGGTGTTCGTCAAAGAGGACCAGGGGTTCACCGTCGCCGCCCTGGGCGTGGTGATGATCGTGATCAGCCTGTGGCGGGACGATCCCCGGCCGTCGGTCCGTACCGCCCTGATCGGCGGCCAGTTCCTGGTCGCGTGGGGCATTGCCTGGTCGGTGCTGGCCATCGCCGTGATCATCCCGCACTTCAACCCGGTCCACCACTACCTGTACTGGAACGACGGCGGCACGCTCAGCCCCGGCAGCAGCTTCGGCGTCGGCACCACCGTCCGGCAGTTCTTCACCGCCTGGCCGACCAAGCTGCAGACCGTGCTCATGCTGCTGCTTCCCACCGCGTTCATCGCGCTGTGGTCGCCGCTGGCCCTGATCGCGCTGCCGTCGATCGTGCTGCGCTTCCTGGCCACCAACGCCAACTTCTGGGGCACGCAGTACCACTACAACGCCACCGCGATGACGATCTTGTTTCTCGCGGCCATCGACGCCATCGCCCGGATCCGGGCGGCGCAGTCCGACCCGGACCGTGCGCCCCCGTCCGGCCCGCTGGCCGACTGGCGGGCGGCGCTGGCCACCACGATCGGGCGGCACAGCGCGGCGGCCATGCTGGCCATCGCGGTCGCGTTGATCTTCCAGTTCCCGCTCAGCGGCCTGTGGCAGCCGGGCACCTACCGGCTCGGTAGCCACCAGGCCGACATGCGCGCGGCCATGGCCCGGGTGCCGGACGGCGCCACCGTCATCACCACGCTGGACCTGCTGGCGCCGCTGGCCGCGCGCACGGACACGTTCTGGATCGGCAACACCGCTAACCCGGGCACCCAGTACATCGTGTTCGACGGCACCGACAGCGGCTACTCGCCCGAGCCGGCCAACATCCCGTCGTTCGTGGCCAGCCAGCACCCCGGCCTGCACTACCAGGTCATCTACGACACCGGCGACATCTACGTTTTCCGGCTGACCAGGGGGCAATAGCAGAATCAGGTTCGGTCGTTAGATACTGACCAGTAGATAAGCCCAGTCGCTAAGCCCGGTAGATAAGCAGAGTCGGCGCGGGTACCACCCGGATCAGAGAGGGACGCGAATGTCGCAGGAGACACAGCGAATTGCCATCGTGACCGGAGCGGGGCGCGGCATCGGCGCGGGAGTCGCCCGCCGCCTGGCCGCCGACGGCATGGCCGTCGCCGTGCTGGACCTGGACGAGCAGGCCTGCCTGGGCACGGTCAAGGAGATCACCGACGCGGGCGGCCGCGCCCTCGGGGTCGGCGCCGACGTGAGCAAGACCGACCAGGTCGAGGCGGCCGTCAGCCGGGTGGCCGACGAGCTGGGTGCCCCCACCGTCCTGGTCAACAACGCCGGCCTGCTGCGGGACAACCTGCTGTTCAAGATGTCCGACGACGACTGGGACACCGTGATCGACGTGCACCTGCGCGGCAGCTTCCTGATGACCCGGGCGACCCAGAAGCACATGGTCGCGGCCAAGTACGGGCGCATCGTGAACACCTCGTCCAGCTCCGCGCTGGGCAACCGGGGCCAGGTCAATTACTCCGCGGCCAAAGCCGGGCTGCAGGGCTTCACCAAGACCCTGGCCAAGGAACTGGGCCAGTTCGGCATCACCGCCAACGCGGTCGCGCCCGGGTTCATCGCCACCGACATGACCGCGGCCACCGCGGCCCGGGTCGGCATGGGCTTCGAGGACTTCAAGAACGCGGCCGCGGCCGGCATCCCGGTGCGCCGTGTCGGCGTGCCCGATGACGTCGCGCACACCGTTTCGTTCCTGGTCAGTGAGGGTGCAGGGTTCGTTTCCGGTCAGGTCATCTACGTGGCGGGCGGTCCGTTGTGCTGAACAACCCTGCGCTGGGCAACACGGCGCTGACCCCCGACGACATCCGGGCCAAGGTCAAGGACTTCCTGGCCGCGCACGACCCGTCCACCACGCCCCGGCTCGACTTCCTGCGGGCCCGCTACGACGCCGGGCTGGCCTGGGTGCACTACCCGGAGGGCCGCGGTGGCCTGGGCGCGCCGCGGGCCCTGCAGACCGTGACCGACCAGGCGTTCGCCGCGGCCGGGGCGCCGACCAACGACCCGGGCATTCAGGTCATCGGGCTGGGCATGGCCGCCCCGACCATCCTGGCCTTCGGTAACGCCGAGCAGCAGCAGCGCTGGCTGCGCCCGCTGTGGACCGGGGAGGAGATCTGGTGCCAGCTGTTCAGCGAGCCCGGCGCGGGCAGCGACCTGGCCTCGCTGGCCACCCGGGCCGTGCGCGCCGGCGACGGCGCCTGGATCGTGAACGGGCAGAAGGTGTGGACCTCGCTGGCGCACCAGGCCCGGTGGGCCATCCTGGTCGCCCGCACCGACCCGGACGTGCCCAAGCACCAGGGGCTGTCCTACTTCGTCTGCGACATGACCGACCCCGGCGTGGACGTCCGCCCGCTGCGGCAGCTGACCGGTGAGGCCGAGTTCAACGAGGTGTTCCTGACCGACGTCCGTATCCCCGACACGGACCGGATCGGCCAGGTGGGGGAGGGCTGGAAGGTCGCCCAGGGCACCCTGATGAACGAGCGGGTGGCCATCGGCGGGGCCGGGATGCCCCGCGAGGGCGGCATGATCGGCCTGGTCACCCGGGCCTGGCGGGACCATCCGGAACGGCGCAGCCCCGGGCTGCACGACCGGCTGCTGCGGCTGTGGGCTGACGCCGAGGTGGCCCGGCTGGCCAGTCTGCGGCTGCGCCAGCAGCTGGCCGCGGGCCAGCCCGGGCCGGAGGGGTCGGCGGCCAAGGTCACGTTCGCCCGGCTCAACCAGGAGATTTCCGGCCTCGACGTGGAACTGGCCGGCGCGGACGGCCTGCGGTACGGGGACTGGTCCATGCGGCGCCCCGCGCACGCCGAGTTCCTGGGCCGCGATCCCGGCTTCCGGTACCTGCGGGCCAAGGGCAACTCGATCGAGGGCGGCACCTCCGAGGTGCTGCGCAACATCATCGCCGAACGCGTCCTCGGCTTGCCCTCCGAGCCGCGGGTGGACAAAGACGTTCCCTGGAAGGACCTGCCCCGATGACCAGCACCGCGGACCTGGAAGCGGCGGAGCAGGCCGCCGCCGACCGTACCCCGGACCTGCTCTACACCGAGACCGAGACCGAACTGCGGGACAGCGTCCGCTCGCTGCTCGCGGCCCGGTGCAAGCCCGAGGATGTGCTGCCCCGGGCCGACGGCAGCGGCGGGACCGGCGGCGACACCGCGCTGTGGCACGCGCTGGCCGCCGACCTGGGCTGCGCCGGGCTGCTGGTGCCGGAGGACGACGACGGCGCCGGGGCCACGTTCCGTGAGGCCGCCACCGTAGCCGAGGAGCTGGGCCGGTCGGTGGCACCGGTCCCGTACCTGGGCAGCGCGGTGGTGGCCACCATGGCCCTGCTGGAGGCCGGTAACCACCAGCTGCTGGCCGAGCTGGCCCGCGGTGACGTAACCGCCGCGCTGGCCGTCGGGTTCACCACCGCACCCGGCGACGCCTTTCCCCGCACGGCCCGGCTGTCCGCGCCGCGGGCCGGCGATAGCAACGGCGCCGCCCGGCTGCGTGGCGAGGTCCGCGGGGTGGCCGACGCGCTCGACGCCGACCTGCTCCTGGTCCCGGCCGATGGCGTGCCGCACGCCCTGTATGTGGTCGGCACCCGCACCGAGGGCGTACGCCGGACCCCGGTCAGCTCGCTCGACATGACCCGGCCGCTGTGCGACGTGGAGTTCACCGACGCGGAGGCCCGGCTGATCGCGTCCGGCTCCGGGGCCGAGGACGCGTTCCAGCTGGCCCTGCTGGCCGGTGCGGCCGGGCTGGCCGCCGAGCAGCTCGGGGTGGCCGAGAAGTGCCTGGAGCTGACCGTGGCCTACGTGAAGGAGCGGCGGCAGTTCGCCCGGCCGGTGGGCTCGTTCCAGGCTCTTAAGCACCGGCTGGCCGACCTGTGGGTGGAGATCACCCAGGCCCGGGCGGCGGCCCGGTACGCCGCGGCCTGCCTGGCCGAGGGCAACGACGACACCCCGGTCGCGGTCGCGCTGGCCAAGGCGCACTGCGGCGACGTCGCGGTCCACGCCGCCGAGGAGTGCGTGCAGATGCACGGCGGCATCGGTTTCACCTGGGAACACCCGGCCCACCTGTACCTCAAGCGGGCCAAGGCCGACTCGATCGGCTTCGGCACCTCCAGCCACCACCGTGCCGCCCTGGCCGACCTGGTCAACCTGCCGGGAGCGTGATGCGGCGGCCTTCCGCAGCGTGATTTCGGCGGCCTCGCATAGCGGGCAAAACGTGCCCGTCAAAACCTGGACGGTGAGTTCGCCAAGCCCTAACATGGCCTGACGCTTAGCTGGCCGGCCGCCTGCCCGCCTGTCGTTGTCTGGAGGGAGTCGGGTGGACGAGCTCACTATCTCGGTGACCGCTGAGCCCGCATACACCCTGGTCACCCTGGCCGGGGAGTGCGATCTGCACACCGGCCGGCAGCTCCGCGACGTGCTCACCTCCGAGGTGTCCCGCGGGGCCCGGCGGATGATCCTGGAACTGTCCGGGCTCGCCTTCATGGACTCCACCGGCATGCAGGTCCTGCTGAGCGTGCGCACCGTGCTGAACGTCCGCGGCGGCACGATGGCCCTGGTCGCCCCGCAGCCCGTGGTGGCCCGCATCCTGGAACTCACCGGCGCCGACCAGTACATTCCGGTGTACGGCAGCCTGGAGGACGCCCAGACCGCCGAATAACGCCTGGGGGGTGCCGATGACCGCGGATCCGGTGGAAGATCTGGCCGAGCGGCTGCGGGGCATCTGCCTGGCCTGGCCCGAGGTCACCGAGCGTCCCAGCCACAGCGCGCCGACCTGGTACATCCGCGACAAGAAATCGTTCGCCACGCTGTGGGCTCAGGGGCATCACCAGAACCAGTTCCCGCACCTGTGGTGTGCCGCCCCGCCCGGCGCCCAGGCCGAGCTGATCGCGGCCGAGCCGGACCGGATCTTCCGCCCCCCGTACGTCGGCGGCCGCGGCTGGATCGGGGTCCGCCTCGACGGCGAGCCCGACTGGGCCGAGATCGCCGAGCTCTGCCAGGACGCCTACGAAACCGTCGCCGCGGGCGGGCGGAGGTTATCCTCGCGGGTATGCCGACGTTGGCCGTGGTGGGCGCGGGCCCGAAGGGCATCGCCATCGCCGTCAAGGCGCGGGCCCTGGCCGCGGCGGGCCTGGTCGCGCCCCGGGTGGTGCTCATCGACCCCGGGCCGGTGGCCGGGAACTGGACCGGGCGGCAGGGCTACACGTCCGGCTTGCTGCCGCTGGGCACGCCGCCGGAGAAGGACATCGGCTTCCCCTACCCGGACAGCTGGGGTGATGCCTCGGCCGCGGTCACCGGGGCGATGGCCGGTTTTGGCTTTCAGCGGCACCTGATCGAGCGGGGCGTCTACGCCGACTGGGTCGATCGCGGCAGGCTCCGTCCCACGCACCGGCAGTGGAGCTTCTACCTGCGCGACGCCGCCGCCAAGGCGGGAGCCGAGGTGGTCACTGCGCAGGTTGAGGCGCTGGAAACAATGGGGGACCAGTGGCGGCTCGACCTGTCCGGCGGGTCCGAGCTGTGGGCGGACGGCGTGGTGTTCACCGGGACGGGGCCACCGATCCAGGTGCCCGGGCAGCCGCTGGCGCATCCGCGGCTGACCACCGGCCGCGCCTACTGGCAGCACACACCGCGCCCCGGCCCGCACCTGGCCCAGAGCATCTGCGTCATCGGCAGCGGGGAGACCGCGGCCTCGGTGGTCATCGACCTGCTGCGCCGGGCCCACAAACGGTCCACGGTCGACGTGGTGACCAGCCGCGGCGTGCTCTACTCCCGGGGTGAGAGCTACGCCGAGAACCGGTTCTACTCCGACCCCGGCGACTGGCCCGCCCTGGCCGAGGTGCACCGGCGCGAGTTCCTCGAACGCACCGACCGTGGCGTGTTCTCCGTGCAGGCCGAGGCGGTGCTCAACGCCTCGCGGCGGTTCCGCACGCTGGCGGGCCGGGCCGTGGCCATGGAGGCCAGCGAGCATCAGATCGTGCTCACCACCGAGTACGGCCCCGAACAGGAGAAGGTGGCCTACGACTTCGTGGTGGTGGCCATCGGATTCGAATCCCGCTGGTTCGAGTCCCTGCTCGGCCCGGCGGCGCGGGCCCGCCTCGCTACCGCGCTCGGCGGCGAGCTGCTGGAAAAGCTGATCGACGTGGACCTGTCGGTGGCGGGGCTCGCCCCGGCGCTGCACCTGCCCATGCTGGCGGGGCTGGCGCAGGGCCCGGGCTTCCCCAACCTCAGCTGCCTGGGCCTGCTCAGCGACCGGGTCCTGCGCCGGTACGTGCCGCTGCCACCGGCCGGTACGGCGGCCCGTTCGGCAGCCAGCGCGCTGGAAAGGAGCGAGCATGTCTGAGTCCGCGGGTGAACCCGCCGGCGAAGCCTGGGAGGGTGACGACTGCGTCCGCCGCACCGTCGTCTTCCCCGCCGACCTGGCCGAGGCCCTGGCCGCCCAGGCCGCCCACCGCGGGTTGTCGGTCAGCGACCTGCTCGCGGAGTACGCCGCCGCCGGCCTCCACCGCGACACCCCCCCGTAACTACCACGCCCCCACTCTTACTGGAGCGTCTGCAGGGATTATCCCTGCAGACGCTCCAGCGAAGCAGACATCCAGGGCTGGCGGTTCCCCGCACAGCTCAGGAGCCCGGCCCCGCTGGAGCTGCGGAATCTCAGCTACCCGGCCGCCTGGGCGTAGCGGGCCAGGATGGCCGCGCCGGACTGGTCGGCCGACAGCAACTCCAGGTGCGCGGGCGGGCCACCGGCCGGGAAGAGCCGCTCGCCGGTGCCGAGGACGGTGGGGAAGGTCAGCAGCCGGTACTCGTCGATCAGGCCCGCGGCGATCAGCGGGTGCACGACGCTCAGGCTGCCGGTGATGATCACGTCGCGCTGCTCCCGCCGCACCACGTCGACCGGGTCGGCCGCGACCTGGGAGTTCGCCCAGGCCGAGGCGTCGGTCAGCGTGCCGGAGACGACCAGCTTGGGCACGGCGTTCATGCGCTGGGCGAACGGGGTATCGCGCCCGGGCCAGATCTTGGTGAACAGCTCCCAGGTTCTGCGGCCCAGCAGCATGACCCCGTCGTCCAGCACGCGGCCGAGGCGGAACTTGTCCCCGGCGACTGCCTCGGGGCCGTGCCGGAAGGCCCAGCCGCCGGCCGGGGTGCCCCCGGACCCGTCCGGGTCGGACACGATGCCGTCCAAGGTGATGAACTCGATGACGATGACGCTCACGATGGTGTTCCCTTCGGTCGATGCTCGCCGGTACGTACTGGCGGCACCGCCCGGACTCATCGCACCGGACTCATTTCACCGGGCGCATCTGACCGAAAGAAATCTGTTCGGGTAGATCGAACAGGTCGAACACCCCTGGATCAGCGAACACCACGTTGCTGGTGACCAGGCCGCCGGCCACGGTGAAGACCTGGAGGCTGTGCCGTCGGTGCCCGCCGCCGGGTTCCGGCGCGTAGGCGGCCAGCGCGGGCTGCCCGTTGGCGGTGAGCGGCCGCACGGCCCAGCCCGGCCCGCGCAGGCTGAACACGCGATCCATGAACCGGCCGTAATCGCCGCGGCCCCGGTACCACAGCGGCACCGGCGGCATCTCCAGCACCGCCGCGTCGGCCAGCAGCCGTACCAGCCCCGGGACGTCGGCCGCCTCGAACGCCTGGACGTAGCGCTCGATCACCGCACGCGTCCCGGGGTCGCCCGGTTCGGCCACCTCCTCCAGGCCGCCGGTCTGCGCCAGCGTGGCCCGGGCCCGCTGCAGGGCGCTGTTGACCGCCGGGACCGTGGTCCCGAGCTGCCCGGCAACCTCGGCCGCGCTGAACTCGAGCACCTCTCTCAGCACCAGCACCGCGCGCTGCCGGGGCGGCAGGACCTGCATCGCGGCCACCAGCGCCAGCCGCAGCCCGGCTCGTATCCCGGGATCGAACCGCGCGTCCGGGAACGGCTGCAGCCACGGGATGTCGAACGAGGGAGTCAGCGGCGCCGCGAGATCCTGGCTCGGGGCGCCCAGCCCGGACGGCAACGGCCGCCGCGCCCGCCCGGTCAGCGCGGACAGGCAGACGTTGGTCGCGATCCGGTATAGCCAGGTGCGAACCGAGGCCCGGTTCTGGTCGTAGCGGTCGCGAGCCTGCCAGGCCCGCAGCATCGTCTCCTGGGCCAGGTCCTCAGCGTCGTGGACCGAGCCCAGCATCCGGTAGCAGTACGCGATCAGCTCACCCCGGTACGGCTCGAAGTCCACCGGCCCATCATGACCCACGCCTACCCGACGGGTCTCACCTACCGCATACGCGCCGCTAACATCAGCGTCATCGAAGGAGAAGACAATGCCCAGGTGACGGGCGGATACGCGGACTGGCAGGGACACGTGATCGTGTGCGGCCTGCACAGTGTCGGGCTGCGCATCGTCGAGCAGCTCAACGTGTCCGGCGTGCCGGCCGTGGTGGTCGACGACCAGCCCGACCCGGCGCTGGCCCGGCAGCTCGCCGGGTGGGGTGTCCCGCACCTGCCGGCCAGCTCGCGGACGGCGGCCATGCTGATGGAGGCGGGCCTGGCTGGCGCGGCCGCCGTCATCTGCGTGCTGGAAGATGACCTGCAGACGCTGGAGACCGCGCTGCTGACCCGGGAACTGCGGGCCGACGTGCGGGTCGTGGTTCAGCTGGCCAACCCGGCCGTCGGCCGGGCCCTGGCCCAGATCAACGTGGCCGTGCTGGACGTGGCCGGGCTGTCCGCGCCCGCCATCGCCGAGGCCTGCCTGCAGTCCGGGCTGCAGGAGATCGCCCTGGACGGCGAGCGGTTCCTGGCCGCCCGGACCATGGCGACGCGCTCGGCCACCCTGCGCGAGCTGTACGGAGCGCTGGCCCCGATCGCCGTGCAGCCCGCGCACGGCGACGCGGTGGTCTGCCCCGGCCGCGATCACCCCGTCGTCCGGGGCGACCAGGTTACGGTGTTCGGCACCCCGGACGAACTGCGTGCTGCCGGGATCGGGGGCCAGATCCGGCGCTCGGAGGACTCACGCCAGCGCGGGCTCCGCCACCGGGCCCGGCTGCTGGTCATGACGCTGCTGCGCGCGGCGGCCGACTGGCGGATGGCCACCGCGCTGGCCGCGCTGATCCTGGTGCTGGTCGCGGCCACACTGACCCTGCATGCCGCCTACTGGCTGCCCACCCCGAGCGGCCACCACCGGCACATTTCGCTGCTGTCCGCGGCCTACTTCGCGGTGGAGACGGTCACCACCGTCGGCTACGGCGATTTCAGCTTCCGCGGCCAGGATCCGTGGCTGATGGCCGGGGCCATCGGCCTCATGCTGCTGGGCGCGACGTTCGTGGCCGTGTTCTTCGCCATGCTCACCAACATGATCGTCAGCCGGCGGATCGAGGAGTCCCTCGGCCGCCAGCGGATCACCGGGCTGTCCGGCCACGTCATCGTCATCGGCCTCGGCACGGTCGGCACCCGCGTCATCGACCGCCTGGTCAGCGCGGGCCGGGACGTGGTGGCGGTGGACAAGGACGAGGGCAACCGGCGTCTGGGCCAGCTCCGGGCGCTGCACGTGCCGGTGATCATCGCCGACGCCACCCTGCCGCAGACGCTGGAGGCGGCCAGCCTGCCCAACGCGGCCGCCGTCGCCGTGGTGACCAGCGACGACCTGGCCAACCTGGAGACCGGTCTGGCCGTCCGGGACCAGCTGGGGGACCGGTGGCGGGACGTCCCGGTCGTGCTGCGGATGTTCGACTCGCCGTTCGCCCGGTCGGTGCGGCACAACTTCGGTTTCTCCTCGGTCCGCTCCACCGCCGCGCTGGCCGCGCCCTGGTTCGTCGGCGCCGCGCTCGGCCTGGACGTGCTGAGCACGTTCTACGCCGACGACGAGCCGCTGCTGGTGGCCCGGATGGTGGTCAGCCCCGGTGGCGGCCTGAACGGCCTGGCCATGAGCGAGCTGTCGGCCCGGACCCGGGTGCTGGCCATCCGCCGCGCCGCCGACGAGCAGCTACTGGAGCACCCGCCGCGCCGCGGCACCCGCTTCCGCGACGGCGACCAGGCCTTCCTCATCGGCCCGTACGAGGAACTGCTGGCCGTCCTGCGCCGCGACCGCCCCGCCCCGCACGCGAGCGGACTGCCCGGGCCCTCGGCCCAGCCTCGCTAGCCGGCGACCTCTTCGGCCTGGACGACCATCTGCTCCAGCAACGGGCCGCCGAAGGTGGTGGCCATGGCCACGTCGGAGGCATCCCGGCCGCGGCCGATCAGGATCCGGCCCTTGCGCCGGATGTTGTTCCGCGGGTCGAACGTCCACCAGCGGTCGCCCAGCCAGACCTCCATCCAGGCCGCGAAGTCCATCGGCGCGGGGTCCGGGGGAACGTCCATGTCCGGCAGGTAGCCGAACACGTACCGGGCCGGGATGTTCAGCGCCCGGCAGAAGGAGATGGCCAGATGGGTGAAGTCCCGGCACACCCCGCGCCCGGACTCGAACACGTCGGCGGCGGTGGAGGTCGCGGTGCTACTGCCGTAGGCGAAGGTCAGGTACTCGTTCACGTAGTCGCAGATGGCCTGGACGCGGCGGTAGCCCGGGGGCAGGCCGCCGAACTTCGACCAGGCCTCGTCGCCGAGCAGGTCAGGCAGGCAGAACCGGCTGGGCAGCGTGTACAGCAGGGTGTCGTCGGGCAGGTTGCCGGGCAGGCACTCGGGGGCGTCCTCGTCGGCGTCCTCGGTCGCGTCCGGCACCGTGGCCACCGCGGCGTACCGGACCAGCGACCGCCCGGCGGGCAGGATGGCCCGCGTGCACGGGTTGCCGTACAGGTCGGTGTAGGAGTGCAGCGTCATCGCCGGGTCGGCGTCGAGCTGCGGATCGGTCAGCGTGATCTGCGCTGCTGCCCGCGGCTGGATGTGGAACACCACCGGGGTTTCGACCTCCGCCACGTAGGTGAAGCCGCACCCAATTCCTATACGCCGCGTTTGCACGGTTCCATCCTTAGCGCCAGATTGTTTCCGGCTGGTTTCCCGGTGAGCCCCATCTACCCAGATGTAGCCGGCGAAGCACAATCGGCATAAGGTCACGGCATGACCGACACGCTGCCGCTTTTCCCGCTCGGCACCGTCTTGTTCCCCGGCCTGCTGCTGCCACTGCACATTTTCGAGGACCGGTACAAGGAGCTGGTGCGGGACCTGCTCGACGGCCCGGAACCGCGCCGGTTCGGCGTGATCGCGATCAAGAAGGGCCGGGAGACCGGCGTCGAAGGCGTCTCTTCGCTGTACGAGGTCGGCTGCACCGCGACCCTGCGCGAGACCGAAGGCAACGACGACGGCGGTTACGAGGTCGTCGCCGTGGGCACCCAGCGGTTCCGGCTGGACGCCCTGGATGAGTCCCGGGCCTACCTGCAGGGCGAGGTCGAGTTCCTGGCCGAGGACGAGGGCGACTCGGCCGCGGCCGGCCGGGCCGCGCACCTGGTGGCCGAGGCCTTCCAGGCTTACCTGGACGTGCTCACCGCCCAGGGCCTGGCCCAGGTCAACGTGCCCGAAGTACCCGAAGAACCCGTCCTGCTGTCCTACCTGGTCGCGGCGTCCATGATCATTGATCTGCCGGACCGGCAGGCGCTGCTGGCCGAGCCGGACTCGCTCAGCCGCCTGACCGCGGAGCGGGCCATGCTGGTCCGCGAGACCACCATGCTGCAGACCCTCACCGCCCGCCCCGCGCCCGACCTGCGCTACGCCCCGTACAGTCCCAACTGAAACAGGGCCCAACTAAAACAGGGTCCAACTAAACAGGGTCCAACTGATCCTCAGGTCCGCACCACCTGGACGGACAACGGCAGGTCGCGCGAGGAGTGCCCGGCGTAGACCGTGTACTCACCGGGCGGGTAGACCCAGCCATCCGCGGCCTCGTCCCACCGGGCAAACGCCCGGCCCGGGACGGCGATCCGTACCTCCACCGTCTCCCCGGGCGCTGCGGTCACGGACGCGAATCCCGCCAGCGTCCGCACGGGACGGCTCGGGTCACCACCGGGTGGGGGAGCCACGTACACCTGAATGACGTCCCGCCCCGGGCGAGATCCCGTGTTCCGGGCCACCACCGTGACCTCCAGGTTCTCCCCGGCCGCCTCGCCTGTGGCCATCGAGTCCAGGGCCCAGGTGGTGTAGCCCAGCCCGTGCCCGAACGGGAACCGGGGCTCGGTCCCGGCCCGGTCGAAACCCCGGTAGCCGATCAGCAGACCCTCGTCGTAGCGCAGGACGCCGTCCACCGGATTTGCGTGCAGCACAGGACAGTCGGCCTCGGCTGCGGGCAGCGTGACGGGCAGCCGGCCACGGGGTTCGGCCCGGCCCAGCAGCACGTCGGCCAGGGCGTCGCCCATGGCCTGCCCGGGCAGCCAGGCCCAGCCCACCGCGGCCACGTCATCCGCCCACGGCGTCAGCACCGGCATGCCCGCGTTGACCACGACGATCGTCCGGTCGTTGACCGCCGCCACCCGGCGGACCAGTTCGTCCTGCCGCCCGGTCAGGGCCAGGCCCGGCCGGTCGTAGCCCTCGCTCTCGGCGGCCGGCCCGGAGCCGACGACGACCACCGCGGCGTCGGCATCACCGGCGGCCCGCACTGCCGCGTCCAGCAGCGCGTCCTCGTCCGGGGCCGGTACCACCCCGAGCCGGATCGAGATCGGGCCCTGTTTCCAGTTCTCCGGCAGCAGCGAGACCTCCAGCTCGACGACCTGCCCGACCCGCAACGGCACGGTGGCCCGGACCTCACCCGGCCGGACCATCGCCTCCACCGGGTCGGCCGGGATCGGGGTGCGGCCCTGGGCCTGCACCTTGTCGTCCACGGTCAGCGTGAGCTGCCCGACGCCGCCCGCGCCGATCAGGTGCGGGCCGTCCGAGGTGGCCCGGAACCGGGTCCGCAGCAGGATCCGGCCGTCACCGCCCCAGCCCACCCCGTCCGGCAGGCCTTCCCACCAGGTGAACATGGTCGCGCTGCGGTGCTCGGCCGCCAGCAGGTCCCCGCCGGCGGCGCGGAACTCCAGCCGGACGCCGGCCCCGCCGCTGACCGGATCGGTCAGCGCGGACGGTTCCGGCTGCGGCACGGCCTCCCAGGTGACACAGCCGGGCTCGACCGTCAGCTCGGCCTGCCCGGTCGCACCGGTCATACTGTC
This sequence comes from uncultured Actinomycetes bacterium, assembly GCA_963833835.1. Lineage (GTDB taxonomy): Bacteria > Actinomycetota > Actinomycetes > Streptosporangiales > Streptosporangiaceae > Bog-532. Next base: position 987,778 of record CAWHZI010000008.1, on the reverse strand, counting down.
CAGCGCCGCGCGCAGGGCGTCTCCAGGAGTGGACAGGCTGCCCTGCGGCACCGCGGCGCTGCCGCCGCCCTGGCTGACCGGGTGCACCGCGTTCGGCCCGATCAGGGCCAGCCGCCGGACTCCGCGGGGGCCCGTCAGCTCCAGCGGGAGCGCCCCGTCCTCGTTGCGCACCAGGGTGAACGCGGCCGCCGCGGCCCGCCGGAGCAGGGCCGGATCGGCTGGTCCGGCCGCACGGGCCCCTTCAAGCCCGTCGGTCACGCCATTATTTATATAAAATGAGCTCAGTCCACTGGGTTCGCGGGCACCGACCTGAGCGGCCACGTGCCGAAGCCGCGTCAGCTTGTCGTCGATCAGCCCCTCCGGCACGCGCCCGGCTCGCACCGCGGCGGCCAGCCGTTCGCCCCACGGCCCATCCGGTCCCGGCATGGCCAGGTCCAGCCCGGCCAGGGCGGTGGCCTCGGTGCTGCGGGCCGCGTGCCAGTCCGACAGCACGACCCCGGCGAAGCCCCACTCGTCCTTGAGCACACCGGTCAGCAGCGCCGTGTTCTCGGTCATCGTGGCCCCGTTCACCGCGTTGTAGCCGGCCATCACCACGGCCACGCCGGCGTCGCGGACACACGCTTCGAACGGCACCAGGTACAGCTCGCGTAGCGCGGTCCCGGCCACGTGCACGTCGTAGGTCCAGCGCTGGGTCTCCGACTCGTTGCACAGGTAGTGCTTGATCGCGCAGGCCACACCGGCGCTCTGCACGCCGCGCACGTAGGCGGCGGCGATACCCGCGGTGAGCACGGGGTCCTCGGAGAAGCACTCGAACCCGCGGCCGCCGAGCGGGGTGCGCATCAGGTGCACGGTGGGAGCGAGCAGGACGTCGATGTCCTTGCCCCGGGCCTCGGCGCCCAGAGCCGCCCCGACCTCGGCCACCAGGGCCGGGTCCCAGGTCGCGCCGAGGGCCGACGGGCAGGGCAGGCTGGACGATGGCGTCCGCTCGTCCATGACGACGCCGCGGACCCCGGCGGGCCCGTCGGACATGGCCAGCGGCCGCAGGCCGAGCCGGTCCTCGGCCACGGTACGCCAGTTGTCCGCCCCGGTGAGCAGGCGGATCTTCTCGTCCAGGGCCAGCGACGGCCGGGCCGGTTCCAGAGAAGACGGGACGGGCTCCGCGCCGAGGCGCGGAGCCCGCTCGTCATTGCGGTTCGTCACTTACGAGGCGGCCTTCAGGTGGGTCAGGATGTAGCCCACTTCCGGGTCGTCCGGCGCCGGGTCCATGTACGGGTTGGACTGAGTGGCCCAGCCGGTGATCCTGGCCGTGCTGTACTCGTTCCAGTCCGCGCCGTACATCAGCGGGATGGTTGGCATCTCGGTGGATTCCAGGTTCTCCAGCGTGTTCAGCTGGGCCTGCTGCGCGCTCGTGTCGTTGGTGTTCTCGAATGCTGTGATGGCCGCCTGGGCGCGTGGAGTTGCTGTACCGGCCGTAGTTCGAGGCCGCGCTGGCGCCGACCTTGGCCGACAGGGTGTTGTCCATCCAGTACTGGTACTGGCCGAACGGGTACGGGTCGGAGGTGCCGCCCGCGCCGCCGCCCCAGTGCACGGCGGTCTGGAAGTTGCCGTCCTGGGTGTCGGTGAACCACGCGGGCGCGGCCACGCCGTCCAGGGTGGCGTTGATGCCGACCGCCTTGAGCTGGCCGGCGATCAGCTGCGCGTCCGCGTAGTAGTCGGTGAACGCGGTCGGGTCCTCGACCGAGAACGAGATCTCCTGGCCGTTCTTGGCCCAGATGCCCTTGCTGTCCTTCTTGTAACCGTCTGCGGTCAGGATCGAGGACACCTTGCTCGCGTCGGCCGTGGGAGACAGGTCGTTGGCCAGCTTAGGGTCCAGGAACTGCTGCTGCGCGGGCAGGGTCAGCCCGCTGGAGGAGGTCGCCGGGGCCTCGTAGCCGTACTCCCCCTTGCTCGACAGCTGCTGGCGGTTGATGCCCGCGCTGATCGCCTGGCGGACCTTGGCGTCGGCCAGCGGGCCGCCCTTGGCCACGTTGACCCACAGCGTCACCGTGTTGCCGCCGGGGAACCAGTAGTGGTTGTTGGTCGGGTCCTTGCTCGTGTACAGCTGCTTCAGGTTGGGGATCTCGTTTCCGGCCCAGTCCAGCTGGCCCGCGGCCAGCGCGGTGGTGGCGGCCGTGTTACCCGAGTAGTAGGGGATGTTGACCTGGGTGATCGCAGGCTTGCCGCCCCACCACTTCGGGTTGGCCGTGAACGTGACCTGCTGGGTGGTGAACGACTTCAGCACGTACGGCCCGGTGCCGACGGGGTTGGCGACCGAGGCCGTGGCCACGTTGCTGAGCGAGGAGAACACGTGCTTCGGGACCATGAACGTGTTGCCCAGGATGGCGAAGAGGTTCGCGTACTGGGCCGCCTTGGAAGTTCAGCACCAGCGTGCTCGCGTCGGGGGCCGAGACGCTGGTGATGGTGGGAAGGCCGCTGTAGTTGGCCGCCGCGTTGGACTTGATGGTATTAAACGTGAAGGCGGCGTCGGCGCTGGTGAAAGGCTGGCCGTCGCTGAACTTCACGCCCTGAGCGCAGCGTGACGGTGAGCGTCTTGCCCCCGTTGGACCAGGCGTACTTGGTACCTAGCATCGGGTGGATCACGCCGGGCTTGAGCGCGTCGAACTCGAACAGCGGCTCGTACAGGAGCGACTTGGCGTCCACCTGAGAGGCGAACGAGTTCACGTCGAACGGGTTGAAGTTCTTGATGAACGTGACGCCGGTGACCGCTTCTTCGGTGATGGAGGTGGTCTTGGCGCTTCCGGAACTGCTCGAGTTGCCGCTGTGGCCGCTCGAGCAGGCCGCGACGCCCAGGCCGACGACCATCGTTGCGGCGATGCCCTTCAGGTATCTGTGACTCATTGCTCTAAACTCCAAATTGCCCGGCCGGTTCTTCACCGGCCAGCGTTGTTGACCGTGTCGGGGTCTTTTCGCCTGGTATTTCGATGCGGGCCGGCCGGGCGTACGACCGGTCGCCGAGGCTGCCGCCCGGGGCGGAAGCAGGATCGGGCTAAGCGATCACTCGGCGCGTCAACTCATCAGCCCTCCTTGGATGGCTCGGCCGTACGGGATGGTGGTGTAGCCCGCCCGGCGGTCGGCGTGGCCGCCGAGAGCGGCTTGGCCTGGCCGTTGAGCGGTTTGGCCTGGGCCGGGCTCAGGTCGCTGGCGTGCAGCCAGCAGGCTGCGCTGTGTCCCGGGGAGACGGCGACGGTGGGCGGCCGCTGCTCCCGGCACACCGCCATGGCGTGCGGGCACCGCGGATGGAACCGGCAGCCCGGCGGCGGTGACACCAGGCTGGGCGGGGCGCCGCGGCCGGCCAGCGACGGTGGCTCGGGCCGGGCCGGGTCCGGCGCCGCCGACAGCAGCAGCTGCGTGTACGGGTGGGCGGGGGAGTCGGTCAGCTCAGTGCTCGGGGCCGACTCGACCAGCTCACCCGCGTACATGACCACGATCGTGTCGGCTAGGTACCGGGCCGAGGCAATGTCGTGGGTGACGTACAAGATGGCCAATTGGGACTTCTCCCGCAGGTCGGCCAGCAGGTTGAGCACGCCGAGCCGGATCGACACGTCGAGCATGGACACTGGTTCGTCGGCCAGCAGCACGTCCGGCTGCACGGCCAGCGCCCGGGCGATCGCCACGCGCTGCCGCTGGCCACCGGACAGCTCGTGCGGGTACTTGTCGATGAAGCGGCCCGGCGGGTCCAGGGCCACCCGCCGCAGCAGCTGATCCATGGCCCCGTCCAGGTCCCCGTCGGTCATGTGGTGGATCTTCAGGGGCCGGGCCAGGTGGTACCGGATCGAGTGCACCGGATTCAGCGAGGCGAACGGGTCCTGCAGGACCAGCTGGACCCGCCGCGCGTACTCCTGCCGCTTCCGCTGGCCGATCGGCACCTGCTGCCCGTCCAGCAGCAGCTCGCCGGCGGTGGGGGTGATGATCCGGGCCAGCATCCGGGCCAGCGTGGACTTGCCGGACCCGCTCTCGCCCACCACCGCGGTGACCGCCGAGCGGGGCAGCGCCAGCGACACGTTCTCCACCGCGTGCACGGCGGACCGGGACCGCGGCCCCCGGCGGACCTGGAAGTGCTTGGTCAGGTTGCGGGCTTCCAGCACCGGCGCGGCCGTGCCGGGAAAGACCGGGTCGTACGCGGTCTGGGTCATGACGTGCCCTCCTGCTGGGCCGCAGGCCCGTCCGGGACGTCGCGGGCGTCACGGGCGGCCCGGGCGGCCCGGGCGGCTACGGGATCGGCTGGATCGGCCAGTGCTGGATCAGGTTGGGCCAGTTCCGCTGGTACGTGCGGGGACTGCGGGTCGTGCAGCCAGCAGGCCACCTCGCGCGGGCTACGGCCGCGCGGCACCGGCCCGGTGGTCAGCGGTACCAGCTCGGGCACGTCCACCGAGCACCGGTCCATGGCGTGCAGGCAGCGCGGGTGGAACGCGCACCCGGACGGGATCGACCGCAGGTCCGGCGGGGTCCCGGCGATCCCGGTCATCGCCTTCCGCTCCCCATGCATGGGCGGGAACGAGTTGAGCAGCCCGTAGGTGTAGGGGTGGCGTGGCGCCCGGAACAGCGACTCCGACCCGGCCCGCTCGACCAGCCGGCCCGCGTACATCACGGCGATCTCGTCGGCCAGCTCGATCAGCAGCGACAGGTCGTGGGTGATGAACAGCGCGGCGAAGCCCAGCTCGTCCCGCAGCCGGATCAGCTCTTCCAGGATCTCGCGCTGGGTCACCACGTCCAGCGCGGTGGTGGGCTCGTCCATGATCACGACCTGTGGCTCCAAGGCCAGGCCCATCGCGATCATGGCGCGCTGGCGCATGCCGCCGGACAGCTCGTGCGGATAGCTGCCCAGGCGGTCGCCGGTGATGCCAACCATCTCCAGCAGTTCGGTGGCCCGCCGGGTGCGGCCCGCGCGGTTCAGGTCCGGCCGGTGGGCCTTCAGCACGTCCTCGATCTGGGCCCCGATGGTGGCCACCGGGTTGAGCGCGTTCAGCGCGCTCTGCATGACCACCGAGATCTCCGACCAGCGGATCCGCTGCAGGTCGCCTTCGTTCAGGTCCAGCAGGTCGGCGGTGCCCGCCATCGCGTCCGGGCCGCTCTGCGCGTTCGGGTGGGAGTGGAACAGCACCTCGCCGCCGGTGATCACGCCGGGCTCGCGCAGCAACCGGGTGGCCGCGTAGGCCAGCGTCGACTTGCCACTGCCGCTCTCCCCGGCCAGTCCGAGGACCTGGCCGCGGCGCAGGGTCAGGTTGGCGTCCACCACCGCGTGCACGGCCTCTTCGCCCCACCCGTAGTCCACGCACAGCCCGCGGATCTCCAGTACCGGGTCGCCCTGGTGCGCCTGCCGGCTGACCTCGCCGTCGCTCGCGGTCACCGGGGCGACCACGTGGCCGGCGCTCATCGGGCCACCTTCGCGGGCCCGGCCGCGGTCGCCGCCGTGGCCGTCGAGGCGGGCCGGTTCCTGACCACCGGGGTCAGGCCGAGCTTGGGGTGCCGGGGCAACCCGGCCTTGCGCATGCCCTTCTTGGACAGGCCCGCGGCCCGCAGCCGCGGGTTGATGAACTCGTCCACGCCGAAGTTCAGCAGGGCCAGCCCCATGCCGACCAGGGCGATACACAGACCGGGGGGCACGAACCACCACCACGCGCCGGTCAGCGGGGCGTTGCTGTTCTGGGCCCAGTACAGCATCGTGCCCCAGTTCCACACCGAGGTGCTGGTCACGCCGAGGTAGGCCAGCGCGATGTAGGTGCCGATCGCGTACAGCATGGTGAACAGGAACGAGGAGGCCACGATGGCCACCAGGTTCGGCAGCACCTCGGAGAACATGATCCGGATCCGGCTCTCGCCGATGATCCGGGCCGCCTCGACGAAGTCTCGCCGCTTGACCGACAGGGTCTGGGCCCGCAGCACCCGGGCGCCCCAGGCCCAGCCGGTGATGGCGATGATCACGCCGATCAGCAGCGTGTTCGACCGGCCGGCGGCCGGCAGGTAGCTGAGGAGGACGATCAGCAGCGGCAGCCCGGGGATGGCCAGGAACACGTTGGCCGTCAGCGACAGCCCCTCGTCGGTGCCGCCGCCGATGTAACCCGCGGTGATGCCGATGATGACCGACAGCACGGTGGCCACCAGCCCGGCGATGAACCCGACCACCATGGTGGCGCGGGCCCCGTTCAGGAGCTGGGAGAAGATGTCGGCGCCGAGGTTGCTGGTGCCGAGCCAGTGCGCGGCCGACGGGTGCAGGTTCTGCGCGAACGAGTTGTCGTTGGGCGAGAAGGGCGCGACCCAGGGCCCGACCAGGGTCAAGATCGCGAAGGCCGCGATGATGACCAGGCCGGCGATGACCTTGGGGTTGCGCGGCAGCCGGATCGCCCGGGTCACCTTGCCCTTGACTGGTACCGGGGGAGTGAGCTGGCCCGCCGGGAGGGGGGCCAGGTCGTCGGCGTGGACGGTCATGAGCCTCAGGCCTCCAGCCGGACGCGGGGGTCCAGAGCGACGTAGACGAAGTCGGCGATTAGGTTGGCCGCCAGCACGGTGAGCGTGATGACCAGGAAGATCCCCTGCAGCAGCGGATAGTCCTGGTTGAGCACGGCCTGCAGCAGCAGGTTGCCGACGCCGGGGTAGTTGAACACCAGCTCGACCAGCAGCGCGCCCGACACGATCAGCCCGATGGCCAGGGAGAAGTTCGCGATGCTGGGCAAGATGGCGTTCCGGGCCGCGTAGGTCACCACCTTGCGGGTGGGCAGTCCCTTGGCCCGGGCCACCAGGACGAAGTCCTCGTCCATGGTGGTGACCATCATGTTCCGCATGCCGAGCATCCAGCCCGCGATCGAGCTGAGCACGATCGTGATGGCGGGCAGCTCGGCGTACCGGATCACGCTGGAGATGAAGGCCCAGTTGAACCCGGGGGTCAGCCCGCGCTGATAGTTGCCGAGCACCGGGAACCAGTGCAGGTTGCTGCCGAACACCAGCAGCAGCACGGTGCCGAGGAAGAAGTACGGCACCGCCTGGAAGAAGGTGGATGTCGGCAGCAGCCCGTCCAGCCAGGAACCTCGCCGCCAGCCCAGCGCGATGCCGAGCAGGGTGCCGACCACGAAGCTGATCACCGTGCACACGCCCAGCAGCCCGATGGTCCACGGCAGCGTCTGGCCGAGCACCGTGCTGACCGGAGCGGACAGCGTGATCGACTGGCCCAGGTTGCCGTGGAACAGCTGGCCCCAGTAGCTCCAGTACTGCGACCACAGCCCCTGGTGCAGGCCCATCCCGAACTGGAGCTGGATGGCCTTCTGCATCTGCGGGGTGACCCGGCCCTGGAGCTTGCCGATCATGGTCTGGATCGGGTTGCCCGGCATCAGCCGGGGGAGCAGGAAGTTGATCGTGATGGCCACCCAGGCCGTGATGACGTATACGGCGATCTTCCGCGACAGGGGGATCATGCTGGATCACCGCCCTCACAGCCGCAGCTCCGGCGGCGGATCAGCGTGGTCGGGAGCACCACGTCTCGCATCGCGGGGGTCTCGTGGTTGATCATCGAATAGAGCACCTCGAAGGCTGTGGCACCAAGTTCCCTGATGCGCTGGCGGACCGTGGTCAGCTGGGTCTGCAGATGCCGGGCCACCGGAATGTCGTCGAACCCGGTGACCGCCACATCCTGGGGGACCCGCACGCCGTGCCGGTCCAGGGCGTAGAGCACGCCGATGGCGGTCTGGTCGTTCGCGCACACGATCGCGTTCGGCATTGGCGTCCCGCGGTCGAACAGGCTGTTGATCACCTGCGCGCCGCCCCCCGCGGTGTAGTTCCCCTGCCACTGCGGGCCGTCCAGCAGGGTCGCCCCCGCGTTCGCGACCTCTGCGGCCAGGGAGTCGAACCGGGCGATGCTGTCCGGGCTGTCGATGTGACCGCCGATGTAGCTGATCGTCCGGTAACCGTGGTCGTACAGGAGGTGACCGGCCAGGTCCCGCATCCCGGCCGCGTTGTCGCTGCGCACGTTGGCCGTCAGCGAGGTGGCCTCCGCGGCCAGCGTGACCACCGGGACCTGCCGGCCCAGCCATTCCAGCTGCTCCGCGTCCAGGACCCGGTCGTGCAGGATGATGCCGTCACTCTTGCGGGCCAGCGTGAGGATCCGGCCTCCCGGGTCGTGCTCGTCCAGCTCGACCGACCGCACCAGGATGTCGAAGCGGCGCCGCTGCGCCGCCTCGGCGATGCCCCGGTTGATCATGTCGGGGAACTGCAGGCTGTCCTCTTCGTCGGCGAACAGGTCTTCCGGGTCCCGCGACGTCCACGGCAGCCGGATGATCACGCCGGCGACTTCCTTCAGCCGGGCGCTCAGGGCCCGGGCCGCGTCGTCCGGCACGAACCCCAGCTCGGCCACGGCCTGCAGCACCTTGTCCCGGGTCTCCGGGCGCGGGTTGCGCTGGCTGTTCAGCACCCGCGAGACCGACGCGATCGAGACCCCGGCCGCCCGCGCTACGTCGTAGATGGTCGGGGCCTGGCTGGCCCCCACCGGGCCGAGGGTCGCGCTGGCCGGGTCGGCGACCGCCCGCACTGGGGCAGGAGCGTCTCGGGTGGGAGGTACGTCCAGGGTGGCAGGTGCGGAAGGGGCGGGGCGCGCGGCGTTGCCCGCGTTCTCCGTCGTCTCCGCGTCCACGGGCTGACTCCTTCCGGACAGCGGCCCGGCGTCTGTGCCGAGCCCTGGGCCAGCGCCTGTGCCGGGCCCCGAACCCGGCGCCTGTGCCGGGTCCCGCGCCGACGAGCGGTAAGCGCTTTCCGGCGTGTCCTGAAGGCTACGTCTGTCCCTATACCTTCCTCAAGGGTTACCGCTGCGACCGTTACGGGAAAGTGACATACGGTGTCGGTCGGTGCCGGTCAGTGCCGGGCCGGCTTGGCCGACCCGCGCTGGCGGTTAGCGACCGCGCCGGCGGAGGCGGAAATTGCTGCTGTCCGATGGGCCGATCCGCCTCTGACGTGGGGCGATGCCCGACCCGGGTCCGATCAGAAGCAGTGCTCGCCCCGCGGTACGGGAGCTGAAATGGCTGACCTGCTCTGGGGCTGAATGGGGTCTATGGGGCATTTCCGGGACCCTCGTCCAGTGTTTCGTCACACGGGCGAAACATGAACGGGCCGCTGACCTGATGCGTTACCGGCCGCGTAACAAACGGGAAATGAGCCGGAAACCAGCCCATGGGAAACCTGGAGTCGTTCCGTGAAAGACACCGGAGCGGCCGGGGTGGGTCCGTATGGGCCCTTGGGGGAGACCCCTGGAAACCCGAATGGCCCTTCCAAGGTAGCCCCCCTGGAGGCGCAGAGCAGTGGTTCCATACGCAACATGGCTGAATGCCGGGGACAACTCCTGGCAGATGACAGCCGCCACGTTCGTCGGTTTGATGAGCATTCCCGCACTGGCCGTCCTTTACGGCGGTCTGGTGCAAAAAAAGTGGGCCATGAACACCGTGATGATGGTGTTCACCACCTTCGGCCTGGTCTTGGTCGTCTGGGTCCTCTGGGGCTTCGACATGGCCTTCGGTCACAAGTGGATCGGCACATTTGTCGGCATACCTGGGACCGTGCTTGGCCATAACGCTCTGCAAGGCCAAGCCAACGTCCCCTTGCTAGACGGGCTGATGCCAAAATTCAGATTCCCGCAGGCCTCGCTGGTCTATTTCCAGTTCGTGTTCGCGGCGATCACTCCCATCCTGTTCATCGGCGCCGTGCTCGGCCGGGTCAACTTCCGGATGTGGTGCATCTTCGTACCGCTGTGGATCACGTTCGCCTACTGCGTGAACGCGTTCATGATCTGGGGTGGCGGTTACTGGGCCGGCAAGGGCGCGCTGGACTTCTCCGGTGGTTACGTCATCCACCTGGCCGCCGGTACCTCGGGCTTTGTCGCGGCCGCGGTCATCGGTCCTCGCCTGGCGCGGGACCGGGAACGGGCCATACCCAACAACCTGATGTTCGTCGCGCTCGGCGCGGGCATCTTGTGGCTGGGCTGGAACGGCTTCAACGGTGGTGACCCGTACTTCGCCGGGGCGGACGCCTCGGCCGCGATCGTCAACACCAACCTGGCCACGGCCGTGGCTATGCTGACCTGGATCTTCATGGACATGTTCCTGAGCTCCGAGAAGAAGCCAACCTTCCTCGGCGCTCTCAACGGCATGATCTGTGGTCTGGTGGGTATCACCCCCGCGGCCGGTTTCGTCAACGGCCTCGGGGCCATCATCATCGGCTTCGTCTGCTCGGCCATCGTCTGGGTGGCCTGGACCTATTTGCCGCGCTACGTGTGGCCGTTCAACAAGGTGGATGATGCCCTCGGCGTGGTGTACACGCACGGCATCGCCGGCTTGTTCGGCGGTCTGCTCACCGGCTGTCTGGCCGACCCGAACATGATCGAGTACCTGGGCCTGGGCAAGAACGCGGGCTTCAGCGGCGCGGGCCTGTTCTACGGTCACCCGAAGCAGCTGGCCATCCAGGCCGGCGCGGCGCTGACCATCATCGTCTGGGACGGGCTGGTCACGTTCATCATCCTGCGGGTCCTCGGCCTGTTCATGAAGCTGCGCATCCCCGACGCCGACCTGGAGATCGGCGACGTCGCAGTGCACGGCGAGGAGGTCTACCCCTCCGAGGATCTGGTCCGCGTCGCCGCCGGCTCCGGCATGGCGTCCGAACCACCGCTCGAAACCTCCACCCCACCCTCACCGGAGCGGACGCCGATCGCCAGGTCGGAAGACACCTAACCGGTACCACCCCGCACGTAGCGTCCGCCCCTGGCACCACCCCGGTGCCAGGGGCGGACGTCGTCCCGGCCTGAAACGTCGCCACCTAGGTCCCCAGCAGCACCGGTCCCCGGTAACGGTGGACCGGTGCTGGCCCGCACAATGGAATACGTGGCTGAACCGGTGACGAAGGCAACGACCCTGGTAACCGACGATGGCGTCCCGATCGACACCGTCCATCTGGCTCAGGACAGCGACCTTGCCATCGTGCTCGCCCACGGGTTCACGTTGTCCTGGCAACGGCCCGCGGTCTGGCAGATCGCCACCCGGCTGAACCGGATGGCCGGGGTGCTGGCCTTCGACTTCCGCGGGCACGGCCGGTCCGGCGGCCTGTCCACGATGGGCGACAAGGAGATCAGCGACCTCGACGTGGTCGTCGGTTACGCCCGCGAACTCGGGTACCAGCGGGTGGCCGCGGTTGGGTTCTCCATGGGGGCGTCGATCGTGCTGCGGTACGCCGGACTGGTCGGCGGCGGCCTGGACGCTGTGGTGTCGGTCAGCAGCCCGGGCTGGTGGTACTACCGGGGGACCGAGCGCATGCGGCGCGTGCACTTCGCGGTCGAGCACCGCGTCGGCCGCCTGATCACCAGGAAGGCCTATGACACCCGGATCTTGCCCGAGCCGTGGGACCCGGTGCCGGTGCCGCCGGACCAGGCGGCGGCGCGGATCCAGGGCATCCCGCTACTGGTGGTGCACGGAGACCAGGACCCCTACTTCCCGGTCGAGCACGCGCAGCAAATCTTCCAGGCCGCGCAAGAGCCAAAGGAACTGTGGCTGCTGCCCGGCTACGGTCACGCCGAGACCGCCTGCCGGCCGGAGCTGACCGACCGGATCGGCCGCTGGGCCGCCGCCGCGGCCGGGGCCGAGACGGCCCAGGTCCTGGCCCGCGCGGCCGAAGCCGAAGCCGAAGCCGAGGCGGCCAGCACCTCGGTCACCGGGCCGCCGCCCGCCCAGGAGACCGAGAGCAAGGCCCACACCGCCGTGGAGGCAGCCGGGGCGACCGGGCTGCCCCCGGCCGCCGGCTGAGCCACAGAGCCGGGGAGCGGGGGAGCCGCGGGCGCGGGACCGCGGGCGGGACTCAGCCGCCGGGCTACCAGCCTGCGGGCAGCGGCATGCCCTCGCTGTAGCCGGACGCGCTCTGCAGGCCGATCGTGGCCCGTTCGTACAGCTCGTCCAGGTTGCGCGCGCCCGCGTAGGTGCAGGCGCTGCGCAGCCCGGCCACGATCGAGTCGATCAGGTCCTCCACCCCCGGCCGGCGCGGCTCCAGGTACATCCGCGCGGTCGAGATGCCCTCCTCGAACAGCTCCTTGCGGGCCCGTTCGAAGGGGGAGTCGCCGGCACTACGGTGCCGGACGGCCCGGGCCGACGCCATGCCGAAGCTCTCCTTGTAGAGCCGGCCGTCGGCGTCGCGGAACGCGTCGCCGGGCGACTCGTAGGTGCCGGCGAACCAGGAGCCGATCATGACGCTGGACGCCCCCGCGGCCAGGGCCAGGGCCACGTCCCGCGGATGCCGGACACCGCCGTCGGCCCACACGTGGCGGCCCAGCCGCCGGGCCTCGGTGGCGCACTCCAGCACCGCGCTGAACTGCGGCCGGCCCACGCCGGTCATCATCCGGGTGGTGCACATCGCGCCGGGGCCCACGCCGACCTTGACGATGTCCGCGCCCGCCTCGACCAGGTCGGCCACGCCGGCCGCGGTGACCACGTTGCCCGCGGCCACCAGCGCGTCCGGGCAGGTCTCCCGGACCCGGCGCAGCGCGCTGATCATCTTGTCCTGGTGGCCGTGCGCGGTGTCGACCACGACCATGTCCGCGCCCGCGTCCAGCAGCAGCTTGGCCCGCGATCCCGGGTCGCCGTTCACGCCGATGGCGGCGGCCACCCGCAGCGGCAGGCCTCGTCCGCGGCCGGCCGGTACAAGGTCGCGCGCAGCGCCCCGGTCCTGGTCAAGATGCCGACGCAGCGCCCGGCTTCGTCCACTACCGGGGCCAGCCGGTGCCGGCCCTCATGCAGCAGGTTGAACGCGTGCTCCGGGTCGGTGCCGGCCGGGATCGTCACCGGCTTGGCCGACATGACCTGGCGAACCTGGGTGAACCGGTCCACGCCCTGGCAGTCGGCTTCGGTCACCACCCCGACCGGCTTGCCGCCCTCGACCACGATCACCGCGCCGTGCGCCCGCTTGGGCAGCAGGCTGAGCGCCTCGCCGGTGGTGTCGGACGGCCCCAGCGTGATCGGGGTGTCGTGCACCAGATCCCGGGACTTGACCCAGGTCACGACGTTCGCCACCACGTCGACCGGGATGTCCTGCGGCAGCACGGCCAGACCGCCCCGCCGGGCCACGGTCTCGGCCATCCGGCGCCCGGACACCGCGGTCATGTTCGCGGTCACCAGCGGGATCGTCGCCCCGCTGCCGTCGCTGGTGGCCAGGTCCACGTCGAGCCGGGACGCCACCGCCGACCGGCCGGGCACCATGAATACGTCGTTATAGGTCAGGTCCTGTTGCGGGACCTCGTTACTAAGAAATCGCACGCCCTAGAGTGTGCCCGCTGCGGCCGGATGCTATCGCCGTACGCTGGATGGATGACTGCGCCAGGGCTCGCCCGCCAGCTGCTGCAGGCCCGCGACCTGGCCGATGCGCGGTTCGCGGAGCCCCTGACCGTGGCCGACCTGGCCCGGGCCGCGGGACTGTCCCCGGCCCACTTCAGCCGGGAGTTCCGCCGCGTATTCGGCGAGCCCCCGCACCGGTACCTGCTGACCCGGCGGCTGGAGCGCGCGGCGGCCCTGCTCCGGGTGACCGACTGGCCGGTGGCCGAGGTGTGCTTCGCGGTGGGAGCCGGCAGCCTCGGCTCGTTCACGACGAGCTTCACCCGGGTCTACGGCTGCTCGCCGACCGCTTACCGCCGGTCCTGGCCCTGCGCCGCGCGGGCGGTGCGGATTCCCCGCTGCGTGGCCATGGCGTTCGCCCGGCCGCAGAACCGCACGTTTCGAGAAGACGGGACGGCGGCCCGTTCGTAGGGTTCTTCTCGTCAGCGCTGCACAACATCACCATCAGCGCTTCGCAACATCAGCGTTTCACAACCGGGGAGAATCGATGATCAAGATCGCCAACACTCAGTTCTGGGTGCACGACCAGGATGTAGCCCTGGACTTCTACACCAAGACGCTGGGCTGGGAGGTGCGCTCCGACGTGACCATGGAAGCGTGGAACTTCCGCTGGCTGTCGGTCGGCCCGGCCGGCCAGGACGACGTGGGGCTGGTGCTCATGCCGGTGGCGGGCCCGCCGATGCTCGACGCGCCCGACAGCGAGGCCCTGGCCGGCTTGGTGGCCAAGGGGGCCGGCGGCACGCTGTTCCTGGAGACCGACGACTGCCAGGCCGTCTACGACGAGCTGAGCGCGCGGGGCGTGACGTTCAACGATCCGCCCACCGTCCAGCCGTACGGCATTGACACGTCGTTCCGCGACCCGTCCGGCAACAACATCCGGCTGACCCAGGTGCTGGAGTTCGACCCGTCCCGGGTCGGCACGCCCTAGCGCCCTCGCGCTCCGCCTCAGCAGGCGGGAGAGCGGTCAGAACGTGGGGGAGGGGCCGAACGCGGCGAACATGATGTCGGCGATGCGGTTGGCCATCTCGTCGATGGGGAGCTTCACCTCGGCGCTCAGCAGGTAGTTGATGCGCTCCAGCATCATCAGGCAGGCGACCGCGGTCAGCTCGACGTGCTCGGGTTGCTGGCCCGCGCTGCGGGAGGCCACGGTCATGCCGGTGGTCATGGCCTCGGAGATGCTGAACAGCATCTGCAGGCCGTCGCCGTAGACCTCTTCGGGCACCAGGTCGGCCTGGCTCAGGATACGGATCACGGTGGCGTGGGCCGCGTACACGTCGAAGAACGTCCGCACCCAGCGCCGCAGCACGGTGATGCCGGCCTGGTCCCGGGTCACGACCGGGAAATCGCCCGCCACCACTTCCATGTCGCGCAGGGCGTCCTGGAGGAGGGCCTTGAACAGGTCCTCTTTGTTGGAGAAGTAGAGGTAGAAGGTGCCGTGCGAGATGCCGGCCCGGCGGACCACATCGTCGACCCGGACGCCGTGGAAACCGCGCTCCTCGAACTCGATCATGCCCGCGTCGAGCAGCCGCTTGACCGTGGCCCGGCCCTGAGCACGAAGCTCGCGGTCGCGGGCGGGCACACCGCCCCCATGCGATGGTGGTCGCGGGCGGCTCTCTTCTGTTCCAGGGACACCCGGGCCGTGGCTTCCCTCGTGGGTCATATAAAGAGACTAGCCTTCCGGTTCGCGGCACGGTGGCACTCAGGCCAGGTGCCGGTGATCAACCCGGGTCCACCTGCGGCGCTGCTACCCTTCCAGCGGTGAGGAGTCAGGCCGCCCGTGCCCGGGCGGACGGCGTGCCCGAGGCTGCTGCCGCGGCGTCGGACGGCACTGGGCCGCCCGCCGCTGGCCTGCGCCGCCACTGGCGCGGCGTGACGATCCTCACTGTGGTCGCGGCCCTGGTCTACGTGACGGACGCGCTGATCCGGTTCCGCCGGTTCCTGTCCAGCACGTTCGACCTGGTCATCTTCGACCAGGGCATCCGGGGCTACGCGCACTTCAGCGCGCCGGTCTCGATTGCCCGCGGGGTGGCCGACGGCGGCACCGCGCACTTCCTGCTGCTGTCCGACCACTGGTCGCCGCTGCTGGCCGTGCTGGCCCCGTTCTACTGGATCCACGACGGGCCGGCCACCTTGCTGGTGGGCCAGGGCGTGCTGTTCGCGCTGGCCATCCCGCCGCTGTGGGCCTTCACCGCCCGCCAGCTCGGCCCGCTCGCGGCCTACGCTGTGGCCGCCGCCTACGCGTTGTCGCTGCCGATCATGGCCGCGGTGACGTTCGACTTCCACGAGGTCGCGTTCGTGCCGGTGCTCACCGCGGTGATGGCCGAACGGTTCCAGGCCGGCCGGCGCTGGCCCGCGATCGCCGCCGCGGTGGCCCTGCTGCTGGTCAAGGAGGACATGGGCCTGCTGGTGGCGGGCTACGGGGTCTACCTGCTGCTGACCCGGCGGCGCTGGACCGGGCTCGGGTTCGTGGCCGGCGGGCTGGCCGCGACCTGGCTGACCAGCCACCAGCTCATCCCGGCGTTCGGCGGCTCGGCCACGTTCTACTGGGCCTACGGGCAGTTCGGCCCGACCGTGGGCTCCGCCGCCGGGAACATCGCGACCCACCCGCTGCACGCGCTGCACGTCCTGGTCACGCCGGGGGTCAAGGTCCGCACGATGATCGGGCTGCTGGCCCCGCTGGCGTTCCTGCCGCTGGCCTCGCCGCTGGTGCTGGCGGCCGTGCCACTGCTGGCCGAGCGGATGCTGGCCTCCGGCTACCCGCTCTGGTGGCAGGCCAAGTTCCAGTACAACGCGTTCATCGTGATGATCATGTTCCTGGCCGCCGTGGACGGGGCCGCGCGGCTGCAGCGCTGGTGGCAGCGGGCGGGCTGGCACCTGCCGGCGGTCCGGGGCCGGGACTGGCCGCCGGCCACGATCTGGGCGTCGCTGGTGCTGATCGCGGCCCTGGTCTACGTGCCGTTCTCGCCCTTCGGGCAGCTGCTGCACCCCAAGTACTACATGGTCAACTCGCGGATGGCTGCGGCCGATCGGGCCGTGGCCCACGTGCCCTCGGGGGTCGAGGTCGAGGCGGCCAACAACGTCGGACCGCACCTGTCCGGCCGGGACACCGTGCTGCTGCTGGACGGCACGCCACGGTGGGCGCCGTGGGTGGTGGCCGACACCAAGGGCCTGGACTTCCCGTTCTGCACTCCGCAGCAACAGGCCCAGGACGTGGCCTACCTGAAGGCCCACGGCTACCGTCAGGTCTTCGCCGACGACGGCTACGTGGTCCTGCACCGGCCCGCGGACGCCAAGACCCGGCAGGCCCTGATCCACCCGCCCGAGGCGGCCCGGATCCACATCAACGTCTGTTACTAGGCTGGCCGAAATGGCCCGCCCGGCATAACGAACTGCGGGCTCAGCTGGCGCCAATGGCCGAGCAGATCGCCCGCGTCCAGCTCGAGGTGCCGAGCTAGGACCCTGAGACTTCAGTTGCCCGCATGGGCCAGCTACAGTTATCAAACTGTGGGAAGGGTGATCTGGCGCAGGCTCTGCGTGACCGCTGCCATCGTCGGCTTGGGTGCCGTGGTGGCCACGGGCACCGGCTACGCCGGTGTCGCTGGCGCCTCGGTCATCGTCGTGCCGTACGGGGCAGCAGGCCAGTCGCCGCACCCCAAGGCCACGGTCACCGAGCCCGCCACGAGCACCACGGCCGCCACCTCGCTGCCCCGTCAGCTGGTCGCGCCGGACGTGCTGGCCGTCATCCAGACCGGGATCCCCGCCGCCGACCTGCCGAAGATCAAGAAGCTCAGCGGTGTCCGCGCCGTGCTCAGCGTGAGCGGCGGGGCGATCAAGATCAACGGCAAGCGGGTCAACGTGATCGGCGTCAACCCGGGGCAGTTCCGCTCCTGGACCTCGCCCACCACCGCCGCGGAGCAGGCCCTGTGGCAGGCCCTGTCTCAAGGGCAGTTCGTCACGTCCACCGCCGCGCAGCGGACCCTCGGGGTGGTCAAGGGCCACGCCTACCCGGCCGTCGCGGCCCGCCAGGCCTCGCTGACGTTCGGCGGGTCGGCCGCGCTCAGCGTGCCGGGCGTGGACGCGGTGGTGAACAAGACGATCGCCGGCCGGCTCGGGCTGGTCTCCGACCTGGGCGTGCTGATCAACGCGCCGGCCGAAAACCTGACCTCGCTGGTGCAGAAGGTGAAACAGATCACCGGGAACAGCAGCCACGTCATCAGCCTTCAGCGGACCACGGCCAGCACATCGACCAAGCTCCCGGTGGACACCACGGTGTCCAGCGCGCGGCCCACCACCTACCTGGAGCTGTACAAGGCGTCCGCGGCCCGGTACTGCCCCGGGCTGTCCTGGACCGTACTGGCCGCGATCGGCGAGGTGGAAAGCGGCGACGGGGCCAACGTCGGCGCGTCCAGCGCCGGCGCGCTCGGTCCTATGCAGTTCCTGCCGTCGACCTGGCAGCAGTGGGGGACCGATGGTTTCGGCGACACCGGAACGCCCAACATCATGAACCCCTACGACGCGGTGCCCAGCGCGGCCGAGTACCTGTGCGCGGCCGGGGGAAACAAGGGCGGCCAGTCGCTGTACAACGCGATCTTCGCCTACAACCACGCCAGCTGGTACGTGGACGAGGTGCTGGCCATCGCCGGCGAGTACGCCCAGTCCGCCGGCTGACGCCCGCCTTCACCGCTCCCGCAGCTGCCGCAGGCCAGCCAGGCAGATCGCTAGGCAGGCCGCGCCGCAGCCGGCCGCGAACACGTACCCCGCGCGCGGCCCGTGCGCGTCGATCACGAACCCGACCACCGAGGATCCGGTGGCCACACCGACCGCGATCCCGGTGCTCAGCCAGGTCAGCGCCTCGGTGCCACGGCCCGGCCGGGCCTGGGCCTGCACCAGGCTGAACCCGGCGATCAGTGTCGGGGCGATGGTCATCCCGCTCAGGTAGATGACCGGCACCAGCGTGAGCAGGCTGGGCTGGACCCAGAACGTGGCCACGCCGGTCACGGTCAGCGCCAGCGTGATCGCAAACCGGCGCTCGATGGGGGAGCGCCAGGTCCGCGAGCCATACCACAGCCCGCCGGTCGCGCTGCCCAGGGCGTAGGTCCCCAGGATCAAGCCGGCCAGCGCCTTGTGCCCGAAGTGCTGCGCGAACCCGACCGTGCTCAGGTCGATCGACGCGAACATCGCGCCCAGGAACACGTACACCGGCACCAGGACGATCAGTGCGGGCGCGGCCAGCCCCCGCCGGTGGGACCCCTCCTGCGACGTCGAGCGGATCGGGACGCCTCCCGGCGGCGGCTCGGTGGCCCGCTGGGCCACGAACCACAGCACCCCGGCCACGCACACCACGGTGGCCACCAGCAACCCGGCCGCCGGGAAGATCTCGGTCGACAGCAGCGTCACCGCGGCCGGGCCGAGCACGAACACCAGCTCATCGGCCACCGACTCGAAGGAGAACGCGGTGTGCAGGTGCGGAGAGTCGGCCAGCAGGTTGTTCCACCGGGCCCGGACCATCGAGCCCAGCGACGGCATGCTCGCCCCCGACAATACGGCCGGGATGAACAGCACCCAGTCCGGCGCGTGCAGTTCCACCGCCGCGATCAGCGCCGCGACGGTGACCGCGAACGCCGTCACGAGCGGGAGCAGCACAACTCGCTGACCGTGCCGGTCGGCCAGCTTGGCCGCCTGCGGGGCGCAGCAGGCCGAGCCGAGCGAGCCCGCCGCCGCGACCGCTCCGGCCACGCCGTACCGCCCGGTCCCCCCCGCCACCAGCAGCACCGTGCCCAGCCCGTACATCGACATCTGCACCCGGCCGATGACCCCGGCCGCGGAGAACCGCCAGGCGCCAGGGATGCGGAAGATCTCGGCGTAAGGATTACGGGTCAGCCGGCCGCGCCGCCGCTCGCGTACGTCCGTCATGACCCGGTTGTCCTCCCCGAGGACTCTAACCCTTGGCCCCGACCGGGGCACGGGCATATCGGGGCGGCTGATTGTATGGATCCATGCCCGACTACGACGCCTTCCTGCTCGTCTCGTTCGGCGGCCCCGAGGGCCCCGATGAGGTGATGCCGTTCCTGCGCAACGTCACGCGCGGGCGCGGTATCCCGGACGAGCGGCTGGCCGCGGTGGCGGAGCACTACTACGCCGTCGGCGGCGTCAGCCCGATCAACCAGCAGTGCCGCGACCTCCTCGAGGCGCTGCGCGCGGACTTCCCGGCGGCCGGCCTGGATCTGCCCATCTACTGGGGCAACCGCAACTGGGACCCGTACCTGACCGAGACGGTGGCGGCCATGGCCGCCGACGGCGTCCGCCACGCGGTGGCCTTCGTCACCTCGGCCTACAGCTCGTTCTCCAGCTGCCGGCAGTATCTGGACGACCTCGACCGGGCCCGGGCGGAGGTCGGCCCGGGCGCGCCGCGGATCGACAAGATCCGCCGGTACTTCAACCACCCGGGGTTCATCGAGCCGTTCGCCGCGGGCGCGCGCGCCGCCTTGGAGCAGCTGCCGCCGCAGGCTCGTGACCGGGCCCCGTTGGTGTTCACCGCGCACAGCGTGCCCCAGGTGATGGCCGACGCCAGCGGGCCCCCCGCGGGCTGGGGCGTACCCGGCTCCGGCGGCCGGTATGTGGCCGAGCTGACCGAGGCGTGCCGCCTGATCGCGGACCGGATCCCGGGCCCGCGCCGCCCGTGGCAGCTGGTCTACCAGAGCCGGAGCGGCCCGCCCAGCCAGCCGTGGCTGGAACCCGACGTGGTCGACCACCTGAGCGACCTGGCCAAGCAGGACGCGCCCGGCGCGGTGATCATCCCGGTCGGTTTCGTCTCCGACCACATGGAGGTCCGGCACGACCTGGACACCGAGGCGGCCGAAGCCGCCCGGGAGCTGGGCCTGCCGCTGGCCCGGGCGGCCACCCCCTGGTACCACCCGCAGTTCCGGGAGCTGGTCGTCGATTTGGTGCGCGAGCGCCTGGAGGACCGGCCCTACGCGGCCCGGGCGGCGCTGGGCCCGCTGGGACCGCCGGCCGACGAGTGCCCGCCCGGCTGCTGCGTGTTCAGCCGCCCCGGAGCCGCCGCGTGAGCGCCTCCAGCGCCTCCAGCGCCCCCGGCCGCCCCGGCCCAGGCCCAGGCGTCCCCGACCCGCAGGAACTGCTGGCCCTGGCCGACCAGACCGCCACCGCCGCCGCCACCTTGCTGGCCGAGGAGGGCGCTCAGCAGCGCCCCGAGGTCGCCGCGACCAAGTCCAGCCTGACCGACGTGGTGACCGAGATGGATCGCCGCGCCGAACAGCTCATCCGCCAGCGCATCCTGGCCGCCCGCCCCGGTGACACGATCCTGGGGGAGGAGGGCGGCGAAATCGGGGGCACGGCCGGGCCCGGCGCCGCCCGCTGGGTCGTCGACCCCCTCGACGGCACGATCAACTACCTGTACGGCCTGGCTGACTGGTCGGTCAGCATCGCCGCCGAAGTCGATGGCGTCATCGTGGCCGGGGTGGTCGCCATCCCGCTGCGCGGCGAGACCTACCTGGCCGCCCGCGGCCATGGCGCCACCGTGCGCAACGCCACCGGCCAGGCCACGGCTGCGGGCCGGAGCGGCCCAGCCGAGGGCCAGCGTGGGTCAGCGGGCCCCGCGCTGTGCTGCAACCGTGGCGTGCCGCTGGCCCAGGCCCTGGTTGGCACCGGCTTCGGCTACCTGTCCGGCCGCCGCCGCGTCCAGGGCCAGGTGGTCAGTGCCCTGCTGCCCCGGATCAGGGACATCCGCCGCGGCGGCTCGGCCGCGGTCGACTTGTGCTCGGTCGCCGCCGGCCGCCTCGACGCCTTCTACGAGCGTGGCCTGAACCCCTGGGACTACTCCGCCGGTGGCCTGATCGCCGAAGAAGCCGGCGCGCTCGTCACGGGCCTGGGCGGCCGCCCGGCCAGCCCCTCCTTCACCGTCGCCGCGGGCCCGGGCCTCTACCAAGAACTGATCGAAGCCCTCACCGCCCTGGACCCCGAACGGGACGCCGACCCGGAGTAAGCGGAAGTGCTTCGCTGGAGCAGTTGCAGGGACTATCCCTGCAACTGCTCCAGCGGCGCGAAGTGCTCGCGACGCTCGGACGCGTCGGAGGGGTCACCCGGGATGGGGTGGCCCCTCCGACGGAAGTTCCTGGGTTAAGCGAGGGCGGGCTCCGCGATACCGTGCGCGGCGGCGATCCCGCGCAGGTGCTCGATCTCGTCGAGGTGGGTATCGCTGAGGTCCGCGTCGCCGGCGGCTAGGGCAGCTCGAAGGGATGCGTGAGCTTCCCTCAGACGAACCTGCAGAGTGGCAGCAAACTCGCCCATGCGACTCCCTTCGGTCGAACACGCGGATTGTGTGCCGAGTCCTACCCCCGGCCAGCTTCGCGCTAAACCCGGTAACGCCGGCGGAATAGGGGAATTGGAGTGAGATCTGAGCCACCTGGGCATACCTCTTCGGACAATGCGCTAACCCCATGGCGAACCCTGTCGTGCAAAGGACTTTGATGCCTGTACACTTCGCGTCCGACGGCGGTCGGAGCCGTGCCACGGGCGGCCCGTTGAACCAGGTGGCCTTGGCGGATCCGGCCGTGAGAACACGCAGAAGCGGAGGTGCGATGCACGTCACACCCTCCACGGCACAGCACCCGGCGCGCTGCGTGTGCCTGGCTGGCAAACGTGACAGAATTCCCCGCCGGATTCGGGCACAACTACGGTCTTCTGAGCGTTACACCCGCGCGACGAAGAGGCGCACAACGTGTGGAGGGGGAAAGAACCACCATGGCTACTGATTACGACAGCCCGCGTAAGACAGACGACGACCTGACCGAGGACAGCCTGCAAGAGCTGCAGGCCCGCCGGATGGATCAGTCGTCGAACACGGTCGACATCGACCCGGACGAGGCAGCTGAGGGACTCGAGCTGCCGGGTGCGGACCTGTCGGGCGAAGAGCTGGCTATCCGCGTCATCCCGCGGCAGGCGGATGAGTTCACCTGCTCGCGCTGCTTCCTGGTGCACCACCGCAGCCAGCTCGCTGAAGAGCGTAGCGGCCAGCTCGTCTGCCGGGAGTGTGCCGCCTGAGGCCAGCGATAGTCGCTGCGCCTCTTGCCGGTCAACGGGGAGAAAACGGGGCCCGATACCGGGAGCGCTTGGGCATCTGCCGCCGCGCTCCCGGTTGATTCGGTCTACTCGTCGGCTTTGCTGATCTGTCCTGCCTGATAGGCGCGTACCTGCTTAGTCGCGGCCCGGGTGGCGAGCAGCCGGGCGGCTTCCAGCCCGACCCCCGTCACGACCGCCCAGCCGAGCGCCTCTTTCATTCCGACTTCCGGGTCCTCCGGGCTGACCGGAGGCTCTTTCCCGGTGGTCTTGGTCCACACGAACGTTATGAGCTTGCGGGCCACGAATGCCGCCGCGAACGCGGCCGCCATCCCCGCCACTCTGGTCACTATGTCTGTGCGCTGGTCTGACATGCCAGTGTTTCCTCCAAACCGGATCGTCAGATCATTCCACGCTGGCCGGCGTGGCCGTGCGGCCACGTTCGATCACCGCGGCCAGCTCGGCCGGCCGCCGCGTCCCGATCAGCCAGTACGGGACCTGCCCGTCCGGGTCGTCGACCTCCAGATAGACCGCTGACTTCAGGAACGGGCGGATCAGCATGTGCGCGGCCGGGTCGGCCTGCGGGCCGCGCATGGCCGCGGCCTGCTCCTCGTTCAGCGCCTGGACCGAGGTGACGCGGGCCAGCGGCAGCACCGATCCCGCCGCCCGCAGTGCCCCGCCGGTCACTTCGATCACCCCGGCGCTCCAGGCCAGCAGCGCGGCGACGTACCCCACCGTGAACACGACGTAGACGATCACGACGATCAGGCCGCTCAGGTTCGCATAGATCGCGTACGCGCCCAGCAGCAGAATCACCGGCACCCCCAGCACCCACCACGCGGCCGGCACGGCGAGCCGTTCACGGTAATCACGCATGCGCTCAACCGTAGTTGGTTAGATGGCTTCCATGGCGGGGTGGTCGGCCAGGGGCATCGGCCAGAAGATACGGGAACGAGCTGGCACCTTGCTGGCTACCGCCCAGGCCCGCCGGGCCGCGGCCCACCGGGACCCGGTGGACGACTCGCTGCCCGACCCCGCAGCCGGCCAGGCCGGCGGCTACCCGCCCGGTGCGCACGTCCCGGCGGCCGCGCCTGGCCCGCCGGACGCGCCTGCGGCCCTGGTGCCGCGCTGGCTGCAGGCGGCCGGAGCCTGGTCCTGGCGGCTGCTGTTCGTGGCCGTCGTGGTGTATCTGATCTTCCTGGTCGCGGGCCGGCTCACGGTGGTGGTGGTGCCGTGCCTGGCCGCGCTGCTGCTCACCGCGTTGCTGCAGCCGCTGACCGGCAGGCTGCACCGGGCCGGACTGCCCATGCTGGCCGCCACCTGGTGCACGCTGCTGGGTGCGGTCATCGTGCTGGCCGGGACGATCACCCTGGTCACAGTCCGGGTCCAGGCCGAGTACCCCACGCTGGAGAGCCAGGTCCGGCACACCTCCAAGCAGCTGCAGACCTGGATGGCCGGGCCGCCGTTGCACCTGAAGACGACGAGCCTGCAGAAGCTGTCCGACCAGGTGACGACCTACCTGAGCCAGCACAAGACCGTGGTGGCCGGCACCGTGGTGACCGGCGGGGAGATCGTGGTCGAGATCCTGGCCGGCGTCGTGCTGATGCTGTTCGTAACCTTTTTCCTGCTCAAGGACGGTGAGCGGATCTGGTCCTGGCTGATCCGGGCGTTCGGCCGGGACGGCTCGGTCCGGGCCGACCGGGCCGGGCGGGCCGCCTGGCTCGCGGTCATCTACTACATGCGAGGCACGGTGCTGGTCGCCGCGACCCACGCCGTGGTCATCGCGGCGACGCTGGCCATCGTGGGGGTACCGCTGGTCGCGGCCATGGCCGTGCTGGTCTTCCTGTCCTCGTTCATCCCGCTGGTCGGGCTGCTGTTCGCCGGGGCGCTGGTCATCTTGCTGACGCTGGTCACCAAGGGCTGGATCGCCGCGGTGATCGTGCTGGCCGTATTCATAGGCGAGGACCAGCTGGAGAGCCACCTGCTGCAGCCGCTGGTGGTCGGCCGCATCGTCCGGCTGCATCCGCTGGCCGTGATCCTGGTCCTGGCCGTGGGCAGCGTGGTGGCCGGTATCCCCGGCGCGGTGGTGGCCGTCCCCATCGCGGCCGCGATCAACCGTGCCGTCCCCGAACTGCGCCGCCCGGTGCTGCTCGCCGCCCCGGCGTCGGGCCCTGGGACTGAGGCGCCCGCACCGGCGGCCGCACTCGCGGCCGATGATTGCGAGCCTGGACCTGAGCCACGGTAAGGTCACCGGCATGACTGGGCCCCACGAGCCGTCCGAGGTTGCCGACGTCCTGATCCAGCGGCTGGATCCCGGCCTGCCGCTGCCGTCCTACGCCCACCCCGGCGACGCCGGGTGCGACCTGTACGCGGCGCAGGACGTGGACCTGGGCCCGGGGGAGCGGGCCCTGGTGCCCACCGGCCTGGCTATCGCCCTGCCCGCCGGTTATGCCGCCTTCGTCCATCCGCGCTCCGGCCTGGCCGCCCGGCACGGCGTGACGATCGTCAACGCGCCGGGCACGGTCGACGCGGGCTACCGCGGCGAGATCAAGGTGACGCTGCTCAACACCGACCACCAGGCCCCGGTCAGCTTCCGGCGCGGCGACCGTATCGCCCAGCTGGTCATCCAGCAGGTGGCGCCGGTGCGGTTCCACGAAGTGGACCAGCTGCCCGGATCAGCCCGGGGCGAGGGCGGGTTCGGGTCCACCGGCGGGCATGCGGCCACCGCAAGCCTGGCCTAAATGCCCTCGGCTCCGAGTAGCGTGAACCCGTTACATCGGCTGTTGCAGGGTAACTCCCGGGTGACCCATCCTGGGGGGAGCAGACGAAGGAGCGTGCGAAGTGTTCCGTCGGCGTCGGCGCGAGGACGCGGACCAGGCCGAGTATTCCGGGGCGGATGCCACCGGCGGCGAGGACTGGGCAGACGACGAGGAGACCAGCGACGGGTTTGATGCCCATGAGGCACCCGGCCTGTCCGCGAACGGGCTGGCTGGAGGCCCGTGGGACGCCGACGACGCGTTCCCGGTGCGGGACCGCGCCGACTTCGGCAGCGTGCTGGTCCCGATCATGCCCATGCAGCAGATCGAGCTGGCCACGGACGGCCAGCGGGTTATCTGGGTGTCGGTAAAGAGCGGCCAGAGCGAGTTGCGGGTGCACGCGTTCGCGGCGCCGCGCAGCGCCGGCCTGTGGGATGAGGTCAGGCCGGAAATCGCGGCCGAGCTGGCCTCGGTCGGTACCACCGCCCAGGAGACCGAGGGTCCGTTCGGGACCGAGATGTTCGCGCACGTCCCGATGCAGCCCGGTAACCCCGCCGCGGGTACGGTCCCGATGCGGTTCATCGGCGTCGATGGTCCCCGCTGGCTGCTGCGCGGCCTGATCATCGGGGCCGCGGCCGACGGTACCGAGCCGGCCGAGCCGTTCGAGGACATCCTCAGCGACGTGGTGGTGGTCCGGGGTGACCACCCGATGCCGCCCCGCGACATGCTCGAGCTCCGCCTCCCGGCCGAGATCCAGCAGGCCATCGAGGAGCAGGCGGCGGCCCAGGCCGCGGCCCAGGAGGCGGCGCAGAGCGCGGCTGACGACGCCGGGGATCAGCCTCCGTACCAGGTCGACCTCAACCCGTACGAGCGCGGCCCGGAATTCACCGAGACACGCTGACCGGCGAATTAACGCGCGGTAATACGCCGGTAACGCGGCCCCGATAGCGTGGTTCCATGGGGAGCCCTATACGTGCTGAGCAGCGGCCGGAGCGGCCGCGTGTCAAGATCACAGGAACGGTGCAGAGCATCCGGCATGACCGGATCGGCGGTATGCCTGCGCTCGAGGCGGAGATTCAGCCGCCCAATCGGGGCCGTATCGAGCTCGTCTGGCTCGGCCGGGACACCATCCCCGGCATCGAGCCCGGCAGCACGGTGGCGGCGGAAGGCCGGCTGGCGGTCCGCCGCGGACGCGCGACCATGTTCAACCCGCGCTACGAGCTGACCCCGGAGTTCCTCGCCGCCAGCTGAAGCGCCAGCTCATCGTTTCGCCAGCCCGGCGGTCAGCGGCTGGACAACAGCTCGGCGAGCTGGTCCTCCACGTCCTGGCTGGCCACAAACAGCAGTTCGTCGCCGGCTTCCAGCGGGTCGTCCTGCTGCGGGACGATGACCCGGCCCTCGCGCAAGATGGCCACCAGGGCGGTGTCGGCGGGCCAGTCGATATCGCCGTAACGCTGCCCGATCAGCGGAGCGTCGGGCGGCATGGTCAGCTCGACCAGGCTGGCCTCGCTCTGCCGGAACGTCATCAGCCGGACCAGATCGCCGACGCTGACGGCCTCCTCGACCAGCGCCGACAGCAGTCGCGGCGTGGACACGGCCACGTCCACGCCCCACGACTCGTTGAACAGCCACTCGTTGTTGGGGTGATTGATCCGGGCCACCACCCGGGGCACCCCGTACTCGGTCTTGGCCAGCAGCGACACGACCAGGTTGACCTTGTCGTCGCCGGTGGCGGCGATGACCACGTTGCAGCGGTGCAGGGCCGCCTCGTCCAGCGAGCTGATCTCGCAGGCGTCCGCCAGCAGCCACTCGGCGCCGGGCAGGCTGTCGGCCTTTATCGACTTGGCCGACTGGTCGATGAGCAGGACTTCATGCCCGTTTTCCAGCAGCTCACCGGCGATGGACCGGCCCACCGCCCCGGCTCCGGCGATCGCGACCCGCATCAGCGGCCTCCCTCGGGCCCGGCGGACAGGACCTCGGAGATCCGGTCCAGCTCGTCTTCCTGGGCGATGACGTGCAGCACATCGCCCTCCTGCAGAACGGTGGCCAGGGTCGGCACCATGGCCTCGCCCAGCCGGTCGACGAAAGCGATGCGCGTACCCGCGGCCATCTCGACCGCCTTGACCTTCTCACCCAGCCAGCGCTCAGAGAAGGCCACCTCAGCCAGCACGATCTTGCCGGTCGGGTCGCGCCACAGCGGCTCGGCCCCCTCGGGCAGCAGCTTGCGCAGCATCTGGTCGGCGGTCCAGCGGACCGTGGCCACGGTCGGGATGCCCAGGCGCTGGTAGACCTCGGCCCGCCGGGGGTCGTAGATGCGGGCCGCGACCCGCTCGATCCCGAACGACTCGCGCACCACCCGGGCCGAGATGATGTTGGAGTTGTCGCCGCTGCTGACCGCGGCGAACGCGTCGGCTTCGGCAATTCCCGCCTGGATCAGCACGTCCCGGTCGAATCCCATCCCCGTGACGCGGCTACCCTTGAACGACGCCCGGAGCTTGCGGAACGCCTCAGGGTCCTGGTCGATGACGGCGACGGAATTGCCGCGGTCCTCGAGAATATGGGCGAGGGTTGACCCGACCCGTCCGCAACCCATGATCACGATATGCACGGCCGTCCTTCCAGGTTGATGCGCATCGCCAAAGTTATGCCCTCAGGACGGCGGTTGCGACACACGGCCGGCATATCCAGAAAGAAAGACGATGCCCCCAGAGGATATGCCGGTGCTGGCGCCTGGTGACGAGGTCGAACTGGTGGCCGGCGAAGTGGCGCACGGCGGCTGGTGCGTAGCCCGCCTGGACGGGCCCAACGGCGCTGGCCCGGTGGTGTTTATCCGGCACACGCTGCCCGGTGAGCGGGTGCGAGCCCGGATCACCGAGGTGACCTCCCGGTTCGCGCGGGCCGACGCGGTGCAGATCCTGACCCCGGCGCTGGGCCGGGTTGAGCCGCCCTGCCCGTACGCGCACCCGGGCGGCTGCGGCGGCTGTGACTGGCAGCACGCGTCGCTGCCCACCCAGCGCGAGCTCAAAGCCGCCGTGGTGGCCCAGCAGTTGCGCCGCATCGCCAGCATCGAATGGCCCGTGACCGTGGAGGCCCTGCCCGGTGACCGGCCCGGGGATCTGGAACCGGGACTGGGCTGGCGGACCCGGGTCACGTTCGCGGTCCGCCCGGACGGCCTGGCCGGCCTGCGCGCCCATCGGTCGCACCACGTGGTGCCGATCGACGACTGCCTGATCGCCCAGCCGCGGATCCGGGACCTGGGCCTCACCCGGCGGCGCTGGCCCCGGGCCCGGTCGGTCGAGGCCGCGACCGGGACCGGTGGCCCCGAGCGGGCGGTGATCGTTACCGGCGGCCGGCCGCCCGCGGGCCGGGACGAGATTCCGGCCGAAGCGGTGCTCGGGCCGGTGCGGGGCCGGATGACCGTGTTCCGCGGCCGCCCGTACCTGACCCAGCGGGCCGCCGGGCGGACCTGGCGGGTCAGCGCGGGCGGGTTCTGGCAGGTGCATCCCGCCCTGGCGGACACCCTGGTCGCGGCGGTCCTGGAGGCGCTGCAGCCGCAGCCGGGCGACACCGCGCTGGACCTGTACTGCGGGGCTGGGCTGTTCACCGGGGTGCTGGCCACGGCCGTCGGCCCGGACGGCTCGGTGGCCGGGGTGGAGGCCGACCGGGCCGCGGTCCGCGACGCCCGTCGCAACCTGCGGGAGACACCCTGGGCCACCGTCTACCAGGGCGACGCCGGCCAGGTGCTGGCCCGCCGCGTCACCGATCTGCCCCCGGCGCGGCTCACGGTCCTGGACCCGCCCCGCACCGGACTCGCGCGCGATGTCATCGACTACCTGAACCGTCCCGCCCCCGCGCCCGGGGGCCAGCGGCGCATCGCCTACGTCTCCTGCGACCCGGCCACCCTGGCCCGTGACATCGGCCTGCTGCTCCCGCACGGCTGGCGCCTGGAAGCCCTGCGGGCCTTCGACGCCTTCCCCATGACCCACCACGTCGAGTGCCTGGCCACCCTGGTCACCGGGTGACGCCGGGCCCGGCCGGCCCGGCCGCCCGTGCTTGGATGGCCCCATGAAACTCCGGATCTTCATCGAGCCGCAGCAGGGGATGGACTACGCCACCCAGGCCAGGGTCGCGCTGGCCACCGAGGAGCTGGGCTTCGACGCGTTCTTTCGGTCCGACCACTTCCTGGCCATGGACGGGGACGGCCGGCCAGGACCGACCGACTCGTGGGTGACGCTGGGCGCACTGGCCCTGCAGACGAGCCGGATCCGGCTCGGCACGCTGGTCACCGCGGCTACTTTCCGGCTGCCCGCGCCGCTGGCCATCGCGGTGGCCCAGGTCGACCAGATGAGCGGCGGCCGGGTCGACTTCGGCATGGGCACCGGCTGGTTCGAACCCGAGCACACCGCCTACGGCATCCCGTTCCCCAGCGTGGGGGAGCGGTTCGACCGGTTCGAGGAGCAGCTGGCCATCATCACCGGCCTGTGGGAGACGCCGGAGGGGGAGACGTTCTCCTTCGCCGGGACGCACTACCAGCTAGCTGATGCACCGGCCCTGCCCAAGCCGGCCCAGCGGCCCCGGCCGCCGGTGATCCTCGGTGGCGCGGGCCCGCGCCGCACCCCGCGGCTGGCCGCGCGCTACGCCGACGAGTTCAACCTGGGCTTCCGGCCCATGAGCGATACCGAGGCCAGCTTCGGCCGGGTGCGGGACGCCTGCGCCGAGGCGGGCCGGGACCCGGCCTCGATGCGGTTCTCGGTTGCGCACACGGTCGTCTGCGGCAAGGACGACGCCGAGGTGGCCCGCCGGGCGTCGGCCATCGGCTGGAGCGCGCAGGACCTGCGCACCCGAGGTATCACCGGCACCCCGGCCCAGGTGGTAGACACCATCGGCGAGTTCGGCCGGGCCGGGGCGGGCACCATTTACCTGCAGGTACTCGACCTCAGCGACCTGGACCACCTCGAGCTGGTCGCCGCCGACGTGCTGCCTCAGGTCTAGCGGCCGAAGGCGGCCTGGACCGCGTCCCGGCCGCCTCGGGCCGCGCCCAGGAACCCGTAACTGCCCTGGTCGCGCAGTTCCCGCGCGGCGTCGGCCAGCGCGCCGAAGGCCACGAACGCGAACGCCCCGCCGACCGAGATCCGGCGGACCCCGGCGGCGGCCAGCTCGGCCACCTCCGGCGTCCCGGCCATGGTCAGCACGTTCACCGGGCGATCGACCGACGTGACCACCTCCCGGATGTCGTCCAGCCGGGTCAGCCCGGGCGCGTAGAGCACGTCGGCCCCCGCGTCCTGGTAGGCCTGCAGCCGGGTGATGGTGTCCGCCAGGTCGGGCCGGCCGTGCAGGAAGTTCTCGGCCCGCGCGGTGAGCACGAGCCGGGAGCCGGTGCCGTGGGCCGCCTCGGCGGCAGCGGCGATCCGCTCGGCCGCCAGGCCGAGGTCGTAGATCGGGTCGTCGGCCCGTCCGGTGAAGTCCTCCACCGAGCAGCCGGCCAGCCCGGTTCCGGCGGCGAGGCGGATCGTCTCGGCTACCCCGTCCGGGTCGTCGGCGAAACCGTTCTCCAGGTCGGCCGAGACCGGGATGCTGACCGCGGCCGAGATGACGGCCGCGTGCTCCAGGGCTTCGTCGCGGGTCACGCCGCCGTCCAGGCGTCCCAGCGTCGCCGCGAAGCCCGAACTCGTCGTCGCGATGGCTTCGAAGCCCAGGGAGGCAAGCAGGACGGCGGAACCGCCATCCCAGGCGTTCGGCATGAGCAGTGGTGCCTGGCCCCCGTGCTGGGCGAGGAATTTGTCGGCCTTGCTGGCTTGGTCGGTCACAGCGTCAATGTATCGACCTGCGGATTTGGCTTGCACCTCTATTAACGGCAATGCGATCGTGGTTGGGTGCGTCTTGGCTCCGTCTCCGCCGGGAGAGAACGGGTCCTCGTGACCCTGGCGGTCACGGGGTCCCTGTCGCTGCCCGGGGGGATCCAGCCGTGAGCCGTTTCCGGCCCGGCCGGCGCAAGGATGATCGCCCTGAGGGCGACCCCTTCGACGGCCGTGACTACGCCGGAGACGCCTACGACGAAGGACTGTACCGGGACGACCCGCTGCGCGGCGGTTACGCTGCGCCCGACGACAGCGACTCCGGTGGCCGCGCGCCCGGCGACGCCGACCAGGACGACCTGAACCACCGGAGCGCCGAGGCCGCCTCGGCCCGGCCCGCCGGGCCACAGGGGGCACCCGGGCCGCAGGGGCCGCATGCACCGCGTTTTCGCAAGAACAACGATGTCCTCCAGCCCACCTCGGTGATCTCGCCGGGCGGCCTGGTCGGCGGACCGCCGGACGAGGGCGACCCGCGCGGGTACGACACCGCGGGGCCTGGGTTCGAGGAGCCCGCTGGCTACCCGTCGGCGCCGCCGTATCCGCCGCAGGCCGGGTACGCCTACGCGCCCGGTTACGACCAGGCCGGTTACGGTGACCGGGCCGCGTACGGCGGGCCGTACCCTGGCCCGGACTACGGCGCCGTTCCGGAGTACGGGCCGCACCACCCGGACTACGGCCCGACCCACGGAGCCTCCGCCGGGTACGAGGCCGGTGCGGCCTACCCGCCCGGCCCCGACTCCGAGGTCGATCCCGGCCCGGACGAGGCCGACGGGTATGAGCCGCTGCCGCCGTACGCGCCGCCGCCGGAGTACCGCGCCGGGCCCGCTTACGGGCCCGGGTACTACCCTCCCGCCGACCAGGGCTACTACCAGGCCGGACCGCCGCCCTCTACCTACTACCCGCAGGACCACTATCCGGCCGCCGGGTACCGCGGGCCGCAGCCGTACGATCAGGGCTACGCCTACGGGGTCAGCGACGGCGAGGAGTTTGTCCCCCATTCCGGGTCCGGGGCGGCCGAGCCCAGCCCGGACGCACCCTGGGGTGGCCTGCTCGCCACCGGCCCCATCCCGGTCGCCGGCGACCAGGAGCCGCGCGGCTACGACCAGAGCCGTGGCCGCTACCCGGACGCTGACGATCCGCGCTACCGGGGACCGGTGCCTCCGCGCGGCTACCCGCAGCCGCCGGGCGGCCAGCCTCCGGGCGGCCAGCCCCCCGCGCGGCTACCCGCAGGCGCCGGGCGGCCAGCCGCCGGCCGGGTACGCGCCCGGGCCGGGATACGGGCCGCCGCCCGGTCGCCGCCCGCCGCCGGACTACCAGCCTGATTACTCCTACCCGCCGCCCGGCCAGGCCGGGTACCAGGATCCGGGCTACCGGTATCCCGGGCCAGAGGACGAGGACGGCTACGGTCCCCGTCCGGCCGCGTACCGCGACCGTGACCCGCGGGCCCAGTACGCCGCACCGGCTCGTCCGGCCCCGAACGCCGAGCCGGCGGCCCCGGACCGGTACGACCGTGACGGCGGCGGCTACGACGACGCCGGCCGGTACGTCGAGCCCGCCAGCTACGACAGCACCGGCTACGGCGACACCAGTTACGACAACAGCACCGGCTACGAGAACAACGCCGGTTACGGCGACGCCGGTTACGGCGATGGCTACGACGTGGCCGACGACGCCTACGGCTACGCCAGCCCGGCCGGCCCACCGGACTACGACGAGCGCGAGCCGGCGGGGTACGCCGACGCCGGTGCCGCACCGTCGGCCTACGTCATCCCGGACAGCTACCCGCCGGACAGCTATGCATCGAACAGTGTCGCAACGAACAGTGTCCCGGCGGATAGCGTCCCGGCCAGCACTGCGCCGCCGGCCTACCGCGACCCGGGCGAGCCGGCCAGCTACCACCCGCCCGCCTACCGCGAGCCCGTCGGCGCCGTAGACCCAGCCGTGTACTTCTCCGCTCCAGACGAGCCAACCCCACCGGCCGAGCCCGCCCCCTCACGCGACCCCGCTCAGCCGGCCGAGCCCGCCCAGTCGGCTGAGCCACTTCCACCCGCCGAGCCGGCCGATCCCGCCGAACCGGCCGCGACCGCCGCGGCCGAGCCGGCGGCAGTGCCCAACCGAGCCGAGCCTGAGGCCTACGTGGCTCCGGACGACCCCAACACCGGGGCCAGGACCGAGCCGTTCCGCGGGCCGTTCGAGCCGCCGCCGGGCCAGCCCAAGCTGAGCGACTTCGTGCCGAGCAGTTCCTCGCCTGCTGAGCCGGAAGAGCCAGCTGAGCCAGGGGAGCGGGATGAGCTAGGCGAGCCCGGTACGTCCGGCCCGCCCGCTACGTTCAGCCCACCCGGCACACCCGGAGCAACGGATGCGGCCACGGAACCGCGCGCGACGCTGGCCCCGGCTCCGCCGGGCGCCTCAGCAGAGAAGCTCGAGAAGATCAAGGACCTCTACCTCACGGTCGAAGCCATCGGCGACGACAACGTGGGCAAGCACTTCGATGAGCTGATGACCCGCCAGCGCGAGCTGATCTCCGATTACTTCAGGGAAACCGGAATCGGCAAGGGTCACCCCCAGGCGACCCAGACCGATCAGCCCAGCTGAGCCAGCGCGTCGGCCAGCGGGGCCAGCAGATCCGGCTTGGCCGCGTGGGGCAGGTTCATGATGGCCAGGTCGACGCCGGCGTCCTGGTAGGCCGAGGCCAGCGCGACCGCGGGCTCGATGCCCTGGTCCATCCGGATGTTGACCGAACAGGTGATCTCGCTTGGGTCGCGCCCGATCCGGTCGCAGTGCTCGACCAGTACCTGCTTGAGCTCCCGCCAGTCGTCCACGCTCTCCGGCAGCAGGTTCCACTGCGCGGCCCAGCGGGCCGCGGTCCGCAGCGTCCGGGTCCGGCCGCGGCCGCCGATGGTGATCGGGGGATAGGGGTGCTGCCGCGGCTTGGGCTCGCAGCGCGCGCCGGTGAGCTTGACGTACTGTCCGGCCAGCGTGGTGGTCTCCAGGCTGAGCAGGCAGGCGACGGCCTCCACACCCTCGTCGAACCGGTCGAACCGCTCCTTCAGCGGGGGCAGTTCGATCCCGTAGGCGTCGCACTCCATCTGGTTCCAGCCCGCGCCCAGGCCCAGTTCCAGCCGCCCGTCGGAAATGATGTCCACGGTCGCGGCCATGTTCGCAAGGACCGCCGGGTGCCGGTAGATCATGCCGGTGACCTGGCAGCCGATCCGGATGCGCCGGGTCGCCTGGGCCATCGCGGCCAGCAAGGTCCAGGCCTCCAGATTCGGCCCGTCGAAGGGCTCGGTCAGCGGGTAGAAATGATCCCAGTTCCAGGCCGACTCGAACAACGGGATGGTGTCCGCGGCCACCCAGATGTCCCGCATCTGCTCCCAGGTCGTGTGCTCGGGGCGTGTCTTGATCGCGAACCGCATGAGCAGCGCCTCCTCGGCCGTGGACTCGCAGGCCGGCCGCCCGCGAGTGTCGCGGTTGACCCTAGCGCCGGAGCAGAATGGGAGCATGTCCGGGTTCCCGGCCCACCACTGCCCGCACTGCTGGGGCGACTGCAGCGGCACCTGCCTGCTGCCCGGCTTGGACGGCTGTATCCACCAGGCCCCGGACGTGCCGCTGCGGGTGTGGCTGCGCGGGGTCTGCACCCGCCGTTTCTGGCGGCGCTTCCTGCTCGGCGTCCACGGATCTTAATTACCCGTCAGTAACTAGGTGCCTTGCTGGATAGCTTGATATCGAGATACTGTAAGTTGAGACGCTGAACAGGTGATGACGCAGCCGGAGCCGGGCAGCCATACGGCCACGAGGCCAGCTCCGGACATGGGCAAGGAGGCTCACGACGATGACCGGGAACAGCTTTGACAGCCGCGGGACGCTCACGGTCGGGGACAAGCAGTACGAGATCTACCGCCTTGATGCCGTCGAAGGCGCCGAGCGCCTCCCGTTCAGCCTGAAGATCCTGCTGGAGAACCTGCTCCGCACCGAGGACGGGGCCAACGTGACCGCCGACCACGTGCGCGCCCTGGCGGGCTGGGACCCCAAGGCCGAGCCGGACACCGAGATCCAGTTCTCCCCGGCCCGGGTCATCATGCAGGACCTGACCGGGGTGCCCGCCGTGGTCGACCTGGCCGCCATGCGCGAGGGTATGGCCGCCCTCGGCGGCGACGCGACCAAGATCAACCCGCTGGTCCCGGTCGAGCTGGTCATCGACCACTCGGTGGTGGCCGACTTCTTCGGCGGCCCAGACTCCTTCGGCCGCAACGTGGACCTGGAGTTCCAGCGCAACTCCGAGCGCTTCCAGTTCCTGCGCTGGGGCCAGTCGGCGTTCGACGGTTTCAAGGTCGTACCGCCCGGCACCGGCATCGTGCACCAGGTCAACATCGAGTACCTGGCCCGCGTGGTGATGAGCAAGGACGAGGACGGCAGCACCAGCGCCTACCCGGACACCTGCGTGGGCACCGACTCCCACACCACCATGCAGAACGGCCTGGGCATCCTGGGCTGGGGCGTCGGCGGCATCGAGGCCGAGGCGGCCATGCTGGGCCAGCCCATCAGCATGCTGATCCCCAAGGTGGTCGGGTTCCGGCTGACCGGTGAGCTGCCGGCCGGGGCCACCGCCACCGACCTGGTGCTGACCATCACCGAGCTGCTGCGCAAGCACGGCGTGGTGGGTAAGTTCGTCGAGTTCCACGGGGACGGCGTGGCGGCGGTGCCCGTGGCCAACCGGGCCACGATCGGCAACATGAGCCCCGAGTTCGGCTCCACCTGCGCGATCTTCCCGATCGACGACGAGACCCTGACCTACCTGCGGCTCACCGGCCGGTCGCAGGCGCAGACCGCTCTGGTCGAGGCCTACGCCAAGGAGCAGGGCCTGTGGCACGACCCCGGCCGTGAGCTGGTCTTCTCCGAGGAGCTCGAGCTCGACCTGGCCACCGTGGTCCCGTCGATCGCCGGGCCGAAGCGCCCGCAGGACCGGGTCGCGCTGACCGACGCTAAGACCAGCTTCCGTGCGGTGCTGGGCAACTACGTGGCCGACCCGGAGCCCAACGACGGAGTGGCCGACACCTTCCCCGCCTCTGACCCGGTCGCCGACCAGCCCGGCGACACCGCGGCCGACGAGGACCCGGGTGAGCCGGCCGAGGAGGGACACCCACTGCACTCCACGCCCACCCCGGTGACGATGGCGGACGGCACCGAGGTCACCATCGACCACGGCTCGGTGGTCATCGCGGCCATCACCTCGTGCACCAATACGTCGAACCCGTCGGTCATGGTGGGCGCGGCCCTGCTGGCCAAGAAGGCGGTCGAGGCCGGCCTGAGCAGCAAGCCCTGGGTCAAGACCACGCTGGCCCCCGGGTCCAAGGTGGTCATGGACTACTACGAGCGGGCCGGCCTGGTGCCCTACCTGGACAAGCTCGGATTCAATCTGGTCGGGTACGGCTGCACCACTTGCATCGGCAACTCCGGGCCGCTGCCGGAGGAGATCAGCCAGGCGGTCAACGACAGCGACCTGGCCGTGGTGTCCGTGCTGTCCGGCAACCGGAACTTCGAAGGCCGGATCAACCCGGACGTCAAAATGAACTACCTGGCCTCCCCGCCGCTGGTGGTGGCGTACGCGCTGACCGGCTCGATGGACACCGACATGGTCAACGAACCGCTCGGCACCGGCCGCGACGGCCAGCCGGTGTACCTGCGCGACATCTGGCCCTCACCCACCGAGATCGCCGAGATCGTGCGGGACGCGGTGGCGGCCGAGATGTTCTCCCACGATTACGCGGACGTGTTCGAGGGCGACGACCGGTGGCGCGGCCTGGACGTGCCGAGCGACGACACGTTCGTCTGGGACGAGCACTCGACCTACGTGCGCCGGCCGCCGTACTTCGACGGCATGCCGGACGAGCCCGAGCCGGTCAGTGACGTCCACGGCGCCCGGGTGCTGGCCCTGCTGGGCGACTCGGTGACCACCGACCACATCTCGCCCGCGGGCGCGATCAAGAACGGCAGCCCGGCCGCGATCTATCTCAACGACCACGACATCCCCCGTAAGGACTTCAATTCCTACGGGTCCCGGCGCGGCAACCACGAGGTGATGATCCGCGGCACGTTCGGCAACATCCGGCTGCGTAACCAGCTCGCGCCGGGCACTGAGGGCGGGGTCACCACCAAGCTGCCCGAAGACGAGCAGATGAGCATCTACGACGCCTCCCGGCAGTACATCGCCGACGGCATCCCGCTGATCGTGCTGGGCGGCAAGGAGTACGGTTCCGGGTCCTCGCGTGACTGGGCGGCCAAGGGCACCGCGCTGCTGGGCGTGCGCGCCGTGCTGGTCGAGTCGTTCGAGCGCATCCACCGGTCGAATCTGATCGGCATGGGCGTGCTGCCGCTGGAGTTCACGGCGGGAGACTCGGTGGAATCGCTCGGCCTGACCGGGCACGAGTCGTTCGACATCACCGGGATCGAGGAACTGAACTCCGGTGCGGTCCCCGGCGAGGTCACGGTGACCGCCGACGGCAAGGAGTTCAGGGCCAAGGTCCGGATCGACACCCCGGGCGAGGCGGCCTACTACCGTCATGGCGGGATCATGCAGTACGTGCTCCGCTCCCTGCTGGGCAAGTAGCTCCCCGCGTGGTGGACACGGCAGCCGGCCACGGGCTCGGGTCTATCCAGCACGTGGTGGTCCTTATGCTCGAGAACCGCTCGTTCGATCACATGCTGGGCTATCTGTACCGCGACGCCGGGAACGTGTCCCCGGCCGGGCACCCGTTCGACGGGCTGACCGGCCGGGAGTCCAACCCGGACTCGTCCGGCGCGGCCGTGCCGGTCCACCAGATCACCCCGGCCACCCCGAACGCCTACTTCATGCCCGGCGCCGACCCCGGCGAGGGCTATCTGGCCACCAACCAGCAGCTCTACGGCACCGACGCCGGCCCGGCGTCCGCGGGCGAGACCGCGCCGGTCAACGGCTACGTGACCGACTACTCCTACACCCTCGGCTGGGAGACCACCGAGAAGTGGGCCATCGTGGCGGGCACCACCGACCAGGACATCATGGGCTGCTTCACGCCCGGAGCGCTGCCGGTGCTGTCCGCGCTGGCCCAGGGCTACGCGGTCTGCGACCAGTGGTTCTCCGCGGCGCCGACCGAGACCATGCCGAACCGGGCGTTCACCTGCGCCGGCACCAGCCAGGGTCATCTGGACGACAAGACGCACACGTTCACCTCACCCAGCATCTTCGGGCTCCTGAACTCGAACAACCTGGGCTGGGCCATCTACGGCTACGACGCTACCCCGCTGACCAAGGAGACGTTCACCGACATCGCCGGCGCCGACGCCTCCCACTTCGGGCTGTTCAAAGACTTCCAGGCCGCGGCGGCCGCGGGCACACTGCCGCCGTTCACGTTCCTGGAGCCGAGCTGGAGCTCGACCGGCAACAGCCAGCATCCGAACTACGATGTGGCCCTGGGCGAGCAGCTCATCCACGACGTCTACGAGGCGCTGCGCAGCGGGCCCGGCTGGCCCCAGACGCTGTTCGTGCTCACCTACGACGAGCACGGCGGCTGCTACGACCACGTGGCCCCGCCCTGGGGCGCCACCCCGCCGGACAACACGGCCGGGGAGTTCGGTTTTGACTTCACCCGGTTCGGCGTGCGCGTGCCCACGGTGCTGGTCTCTCCGCTCATCGCGCCGGGCACGGTTTACCGGGTCCCGGCGGGTGGCGCTCCGCTGGACCACACCTCGATCCTGAAGACCGTGGAGCAGCGCTGGAGCCTGCCCGCGCTGACCGCCCGGGACGCCGCCGCGCCCGCCTTCGGTGACGTGCTGACGCTGACCGCCGCCCGCACCGACGACGTGCTGGCCGGGGTCACCGTGCCGGTCTCCGGCGGCACCAGCCCGGCCGCGGGTCAGCTGTCGCACCTGGAAGCCATCCGGGAGGAACTGCTCTCCCGGCGACTGCCGGCGGGGGCGCACCCGATCCCGCCAGGAAACGCGGTCATCGAGCCCTGACCAGTAGTGCCTGACCAGTAGTCCAGTAGTAAGGAGCGTGACCTGCATGCGTGCGATCATCATCGAGGAACTCGGCGGGACCGAGGTCATGAAGTTCGTCGAGCATCCCGACCCGGAGCCGCAGCCGGGCCACGTCGTGGTCCAGGTGGCCGCGGCCGGGGTCAACTTCATGGACATCTACCAGCGCCAGGGCGTCGGCGGCTACAAGCCCGCCGAGTTCCCGGTGGTGCAGGGGGCCGAGGGCGCGGGCACGGTCACCGCGGTGGCTCCCGACGTCACCGAGTTCTCCGTGGGGGACCGGGTGGCCTGGGCCGGGGTGCCGCGTAGCTACGCCGAGCAGGCCGTCATCCCGGCGGCCCGCGCCGTCCCGGTGCCGGACGGCGTCAGCCTGGACATCGCGGCCGCGGTCATGCTCCAGGGCATCACCGCGCACTACCTGTGCGTCAGCACCTACCCGGTCCGCGAGGGCGACGTCACCGTGGTGCACGCCGCGGCCGGCGGCGTCGGCCTGCTGCTGACCCAGATGATCAAGCGGCGCGGCGGCGTGGTGGTGGCCACCACCTCCGGTGGCGCG
The DNA here is from genome assembly GCA_963833835.1 of uncultured Actinomycetes bacterium. Taxonomy (GTDB): domain Bacteria; phylum Actinomycetota; class Actinomycetes; order Streptosporangiales; family Streptosporangiaceae; genus Bog-532. The sequence continues at coordinate 948,123 of CAWHZI010000008.1, read as the reverse complement.
GGCGGGGAGAAATCCGCGCTGGCCCGCGAGGCGGGCGCCGACCGGGTGGCCGGCTACGAGACGTTCCTCGAGACGGTGGCCGACGTCACCTCGGATGGCGGGGCGCACGTGGTCTACGACGGCGTGGGCAAGACGACGTTCGACGACAGCCTGGCCGCGCTGCGCCCGCGCGGCACGATGGTCCTGTACGGGGCGGCCAGCGGCCAGGTTCCCCCGTTTGACCCGCAGCGCCTCAACTACGGCGGCTCGCTCTACCTGACCCGCCCGACCATGGCCAGCTACATCGCCGATCGCGAGGAGCTGCTCGGGCGGACCCGCGACCTGTTCGGCTGGATCGCCGCGGGTGAGCTCACGGTCCGCATCGGGGCCACTTATCCGCTGGCCGATGCCGCGCAGGCCCACGAAGACCTGGCTGCCCGGCGCACGACCGGCAAGCTGCTGCTGCGGCCGTAGCGGCTTTCCCCGGCCGCAGAATTTTCGGTAGTTTGACCGGACGATGGCTAATTTTCCGGCGACGGACGGTCCGGCCCGGCGGTCGCTGGAAGCGACGCTGCTCGTGGTCTCGATCGCGGCCCTCGCGTTCAACCTGCGCGCCGCGATCACCAGCCTGCCGCCGGTCTTCCCCGAACTGCAGTCCAAGCTCCACCTGTCCTCAGCCACCATCACCCTGCTGGCCGCGACCCCCGTGCTGTGCTTCGGGGTCTTCTCCGGGATAGCGGCCTGGCTGAGCCGGCGGTTCGGCGACGAGCGGGTGCTGTTCGGTGCGCTGTTCGGCGTATCGGCGGGGTTGCTGCTGCGCGGTGCCTTCCCCAGCGCCCTGCTGTTCCCGGGCTCGATCCTGGCCCTGGGCTCGATCGCCATCATGAACGTGCTGCTGTCCAGCATGATCAAGCGGCGCTGGCCCGAGCGGGCCGGCCTGCTGATCGGCATCTACCTCACCGCGCTGTCCGGTGGCGCGGTGATCGCCTCGCTGATCAGCGTGCCGCTGTTCGACGCGTCCGGTGGCTCGGTCGGGCTGACGCTCGGCCTGTGGGGCCTGCCCGCCCTGGCCGCCGCGCTGATGTGGACCACCCAGCTCCGCTACGGGCCGCCGCCGCGCCCGGCCGCCGCCGTGGCTCCGCCTGGTTCCGACGGCCTGCCTGGTCCCGCGGACCCGGCGCGGGCGGGCGTGTACCGGTATCCGCTGGCCTGGGAGGTGACCGCGTTCATGGGCCTGCAGAGCCTGCTCTACTACGCGGCCGTGTCCTGGCTGCCGGAACTGTTCCGCGACCGGGGCGAAAGCGCCGGGACCGCGGGCGTGCTGCTGGCCGTGATGGGGCTGGGCAACCTGCTGACCTCGCTGCTGATCCCGCTGCTGGCCCACCGCTTCGCGGACCAGCGGGTCATCGTCGCCCCGGCCGTGGCCGTCACCGCAGCCGGGCTGGCCGGGTCGCTGTGGGCCCCGCTCGGGTCGGCGGTGTTCTGGGTGCTGATCCTGGGCGCGGCCCAGGGCGCCTCGCTCGGCCTGGGCATCTTCTTCACCGTGGCCCGGGCGCCGGATCCGGTCACGGCCGCGTCGCTGGGCTCGATGGCCCAGTCGGTGGGCTACTTGGTCTCAGCGGCCGGTCCGCTCGCGGTAGGGTTCTTGCGCGCGGCCACCGGCAGCTGGACAGTTCCCATCGTGCTGCTGCTCGCGGTCTGTGCCGTGGAGCTGACCGTGGGCCTGCTGGCGGGACGGGACCGGATGATCCCGGCCCGGCACCACCACGGGAACCTCGCCACCACGGACACCTTGCCCCGCTGACACCTGCTGAAAGCCCTCGATTTCCGCGTGCGACGCGGCGTGTCGGCTGGACATTCAGGCCGCGCGCAATCTATGACAATTCGTCACGGATTTCTTAGCCGTTGTCGCAATCCACTCGGCCGTCAGCGGAGTACAAATAATCACAAGAAGAACACGGGGGCCGGTGCGGAGCACGTATCCCGCCGGTAGGGGTCGATGGAGGTAACGTGCAGCTGCTTAGCGTGCGCCAGCCGTGGGCATGGGCGATAGCGCGCGGCCGCAAACAGGTGGAAAACCGGACATGGGCGCCGTCCTACCGGGGGCCGGTGGCGATCTACGCCTCGATGCGGGTGGATCTGGACGCCGCGGAAAGCCCGCTGCTGTGGTTTGCCGGATGGGACCCCGACGATCCGGTGGCGGCGATCGGCGGCATCGTGGCCATCGTGACGCTGGCCGACGTCTGCTCGGCCGCCGTCGACGGGGCAAGCTGCGACTGCGGGGAGTGGGCCGACCCGAACGCCTATCACTGGCGCCTGGCCGATCCGCAGCCGCTGGCGCGGCCGGTGGTCAGCTTCGGCCGGTCCGGGCACATGACCGACGTCATCCCGGTGCGCGCCATCGGGCAGCCCAACCCGGCCGAAGAGCCTCAGGCCGCCCTCTGGGAGCCAGGCCCGGCCATCGTCGCCGAGGTCACCGCCGCCGCCCAGCTCGCCTAGCGCCCGACCCCCGAGCGCCCGACCCCCGAGCGGCCGGACCCGCCGGCGGCCCGGCGCATGCCGGTGAACGGCCTTGTATTGTAACCCCAATGGGGGTAGAACAGAGGAACTAACCCCTCTGTAACCCCATTGGGAGGAGCTGTGGTGCCGAAGATCAACGTGTACCTGCCCGACGACCTGGCCGACGCGGTCAAGGAGATGGGCGTGCCGGTGTCGGCCATCTGCCAGCGAGCGCTGGAGGCGTCAGTGCGCCGGGTGACTGCGATCCGCCAGGCCACCCTGGGCCAGGTGCCCCCGGACGACCCGGCGGGCCGGATGGCCCACTTCACCGCCAAGGCACGAGCGGCGGTGGGGCTGGCCGTGCGGTCGGCCCGCGCGAGCGGTTCGGACACAGTGGGGACCGAGCACCTGCTGACCGGTCTCCTGGCCGACGACACCAACCTGGCCATGGTCGTCCTGACCAGCATGGAGATCGAACCGGCCGCGATAGGCCAGGCGCTGGCTGCGGCCGGGGTGACCGCCGCCGCGGCCGAAGCGGCGGCAACGTCCGCGGCCCCCGCTGACACCGATACCGATACCGACACCGGCGCTGGTGCTGGTGCCAGCGGGGGAGCTCTGCGCTTCTCGGGGCCAGCCGCCAACGCGCTCGAACTAGCGGTGACCGAGGCGATCAGCCTGGGGCACAACTACGTCGGCTGTGAACACCTGCTGCTGGGCCTGGCCACCGAGACGGAGGGGGCCGGCGGCGCGGCGCTGCGCGACCTCGGCGCCGACTCCCGGCCGGTGCGCCGGGCCATAACAGCCGCGCTGGCCGGCTATACAGCTATCAATGCCTCGAAGCAGGCGCGGGTCCAGGCGGCCAGCCAGGCGAACCAGCCCGGCCAGCCCGGGGCCGGGCAGATGCTCACCATGCTCCGCGAAGCGGTGCGGCGGGAGTTGCAGCCGTTCGCCGAGCGGCTGGAAAGGCTGGAGGAGCGTCTGGGGCCCGAAGGGGACCAGCCTTAGGCGACACGCCCGTCAGTCTTAGCCCGGGTGTCGCGCGCGTCCCGTAGGCGCCGCAAATAGACTCGGTGAATTGCCGTCCCATGCGGCCCCCGGAACACGAGGAGCGCACCAACGTGACCCTGCTGGAGTCCATCGCAGGCCCGGAAGACCTGAACGGCCTCAGCCAGGAACAGCTTGTGGTCCTGGCCAGCGAGATCCGCGATGCCCTCATCGAGACTGTGATCCGCACCAGCGGGCACCTGGGGCCGAACCTCGGCGTCGTGGAGCTGACCCTCGCTCTGCACCGGGTATTCGCCTCGCCCCGGGACAAGATCATCTTCGACACGGGCCACCAGTCGTACGTGCACAAGCTGCTCACCGGCCGCCAGGCGGAGTTCAGCACGCTGCGGCAGCGCGGCGGCATGTCGGGTTACCCCAGCCGGGCCGAGTCCGACCACGACGTCGTGGAGAACTCCCACGCCTCGACCAGCCTGTCCTACGCTGACGGGCTGGCCAAGGCGTACACGCTGCGCGGTGAGACCGACCGGGCCGTGGTCGCGATCATCGGGGACGGCGCGCTGACCGGCGGGATGGCCTGGGAGGCGCTCAACAACATCTCGGTCTGCGACGACTCCCGGCTGGTCATCGTGGTCAATGACAACGGCCGGTCCTACCAGCCGACGATCGGCGGCCTGGCCAACCACCTGAGCACGGTGCGCATCACCCAGCGCTACGAGAACGTGCTCGACTACATCAAGACCACGCTGTCCCGCACCCCGGTGGTCGGGCCGCCGGTGTACGGGACGCTGCACGGCATCAAGAAGGGCCTCAAGGACGTCCTCCAGCCTCAGGTGCTGTTCGAGGACCTGGGGCTGAAGTACGTCGGCCCGATCGACGGCCACGACGAGGCCATGGTCGAGCAGGCGCTGCGCCGGGCCAAGGAGTACGGCGGCCCGGTGCTGGTGCACGTGATCACCCGTAAGGGCTTCGGGTACGCCCCGGCCGAGGAGAACGAGGACGACCGGCTGCACCAGGTGCCCGGCGCACCCCGGCCCGGGACGGTGCCCGGCGTGGTCGGCAAGACCTGGTCCCAGGTCTTCGGCGAGGAGCTGGCGGTCATCGGGGCGCGGCGCCCGGACGTGGTGGCGATCACCGCGGCCATGCTCAACCCGACCGGCCTGGGCCCGTTCGCGCGTGCGTTCCCGGACCGGGTCTACGACGTCGGCATCGCCGAGCAGCACGCGGTGACCAGCGCGGCCGGGCTGGCCATGGGCGGCCTGCACCCGGTGGTGGCGATCTATGCGACGTTCCTGAACCGGGCGTTCGACCAGGTGCTGATGGACGTGGCCCTGCACCAGCTGCCGGTGACCCTGGTGCTGGACCGGGCCGGCGTGACCGGGCCCGACGGGGCCAGCCACAACGGGATGTGGGACGGCTCGATCCTGCAGGTGGTGCCGGGCCTGAAGATCGCCGCCCCGCGGGACGCGGCCCGGGTGGCCGAGCTGCTCAACGAGGCGATCGCGATCAGCGACGGGCCGACCGTGGTGCGCTTCCCCAAGGGCACGGTGGGCCACGAGGTCGAAGCGGTGGCCAAGCTCGGCGGCATGGACGTGCTCCGCCAGCCCGAGGCCGAGCAGCCCGACGGCACAGCGGTCCGCGACGTGCTGCTGCTCGGGGCCGGCCCGATGGCGATGATGTGCCTGACCGCGGCCGAGCGGATGGCCGACCACGGCATCAGCGTGACCGTGGTCGACCCTCGCTGGACCAAGCCGGTCGACGAGGCCATCATCGGCGCGGCCCGGCAGTACCGGCTGGTGGCCGTGGTCGAGGACAACGGCCGGGCCGGCGGCTTCGGTGACGCGGTAGCCCGGCTGCTGCACGACCATGACGTGGACACCCCGGTCAAGACGTTCGGGCTGCCGCAGCGGTTCCTGACCCACGGCGACCGCAGCGACGTGCTGGAGGAGGTCGGGCTGACCCCGCAGCACCTGGCCCGCCAGCTGACCGAGGCGGTGGCCCGCCGGACCCCCGCCGACGTCCCGGAGCAAAATCCGCAGGTGCGCCAGCCGACCGAAGGGCAGTAACGTCGGGAGCGTGGCTGCCAACGTGCTGAATGTCGCGGTCGTCGGTTCTGGCCCCGCCGGGCTGTATACGGCGGAGGCCCTGGTCAAGCACTCCGCCGCGCTCCCGGACCCGGTCCGGGTGCGGGTGGACGTGCTGGACCGGCTGCCGACGCCGTACGGGCTGGTCCGCTACGGCGTCGCCCCGGACCACAAGTCGATCAAGTCAATCGCCGAGTACCTGCGCAAGGTGCTGGAGAGCCCGGACGTCCGGTTCATCGGCGGCGTGCACTTCGGCCAGGACGTGACCCGGGCCGACCTGCTGTCCGCCTACGACGCGGTGGTGTACGCCACCGGCGCCATGCGGGACCGGCGGCTCGGCATCCCCGGCGAGGACCTGCCCGGCAGCTACGCGGCCACCGACTTCGTCAACTGGTACTGCGGGCACCCGGACGTCGACCCGGCCGCGTTCACGCTGGACGCCGAGTCGGTCGCCGTCATCGGGGTCGGCAACGTGGCCGTGGACGTGGCCCGGATCCTGGCCCGTGACCCGGCCGACCTGCACACCACGGACGTGTCCCAGCCGGTGCTGGAGGCACTGCAGGCCAGTGGGGTCCGCGAGGTCCACATGATCGGCCGGCGAGGCCCGGCGTACGCCAAGTTCACCACCAAGGAACTGCGCGAGCTGGGGGAGCTGGCCGGGGTCGAGGTCGCCGTCCCGGCCGGGGAAGCTGCCCTGGACACCTTCGACGCGAGCGGGACCGGAGCCGAGCTGGCCGAGTCCGACCGCCGGGTCCGCGGCAACATGGTCATGATCAAAAAGTGGGCCGATGGCGAAGGCCACGCCGCGGACGGGCCCGCGCGGACGCTGACGCTACGGTTCTGGCTGCGCCCGGTGGAGATCACCGGCGACGAGCACGTCACCGGCCTGACCCTCGAGCGGACCCGCCTGGACGAAAACGGGGTGTTCCAGGGCACCGGCGAGCTGGAGACGCTCGACGTGCAAATGGTGCTGCGATCGGTGGGCTATCAGAGCGTCCCGCTGGACGGCGTGCCGTTCGACGAGCGGAACGCGGTCGTCCCGAACGACCAGGGCCGGGTGCTCGGCCCGGACGGCGCGCCGCTGCCCGGCGAGTATGTGTCGGGCTGGCTCAAGCGCGGCCCCACCGGCGTCATCGGCACGAACAAGTCCGACGCGGCCGAGACCGTCCGCTCGCTGCTGGCCGACCTGCTCGGCGACGAGGCGGTGGACGTGCCGCTGCCGCGGCCGGGCATGCTCCGCTACCCGGCCGCCGACGGCCAGGACCCCGCCACCGATGGGGCGCCGGACGGCAAGACCGCCCTGGATCAGATGCTGGCCGATAAGGGCATCCGGCCGGTGAGCTATGAGGAGTGGCTGCTGGTCGAGGCGGCCGAGGCCGACCTGGCCCGCTCGCTGGGGCGCGGAGACCGGGTCAAGCTGCACGGCCGGGACGCGCTGTTCGCCGCCTGCTGGCCCACCGAACCCTAGCCGGGGGACGCCCCACCCGCGCGCTCAGCCGCGGACGGCTCGACCGGCGCCAGCGGCCAGCCGCCGGCCGCCAGGTGGGCCCGGACCCGGTTGACGTCGGCGTCGGTCGGCTTCTGGTGGGTGACCTCGCTGATGGCCCGCTTGATCACAGCGGCCGAATCCGGGTCGCTCTCTCCTACCAGCTCGTCGGCGATCGCCAGCATTTCGACGTCGGTCAGCTGGGAACCGAGCACGGCGAACAGCGGGATGTAGTCGGTGGCGGGCACCCCATCGGGGTAGCCGGCCCGGAGCCAGCTGATGACCAACTGCAGAACGTAGGGCAGGGGCATGGCCTCAGTGTCTCTCGATGCCAGTGTCTAGGCAGTTCCGGTGCTGAACTGGTCGGGGCGGGCCAGTGGCCAGCCGCCCGCGGCCAGCCGCGCCCGGACCCGGGCCACGTCGTAATCGTTCGGCTGCACGTTCGTCACGTCGGCGATCGCCTTCTTGATCGCGGCCGCGGATTCCGGATCGCTCTCGCTGGCGAGATCGTCGGCGATGGCGTGCAGGTCCTCGTCGGTCACCTGCGTACCCAGCAGGGCGAACAGGGGGATGTAGTCGGTGGGCGGAAGTCCTTCGGGGTAGCCGGCTCTCAGCCAGCTGAGGATCGAGTGCGCGAACGACGACAACGGCATGGACTGGGCTCCTGTTTTATGTTGTGCCGCCCGGCCCTCGCGGGGACGGGGCGCCGAGACGATAAGGGTTAGCTGCCGTGGCTGCTCGCGACGATCAGGTAGATGCCGTACCCGATCGCGCCTAGCACGATCGCGAAGCAGAGACAGGCCGCGACGAGGCCGACCGGGTTGCCCCCGTAGACCTGGCTGTCGTCGGACTCGGTGGCGCCGCCCCCGCCCCCGCCCGCGCCGGCGGTCTGAACGCGGTTGCCCGACATGTTCAGGGCGACCAGGCCGACGGCGAACAGGGCAGGCAGCCCGGCCCCGCAGACCAGGCCCAGGACGACGATCTGCCACAGAGCGTGCCAGTTGACCCAGTCGTTCATGGTTTCTTCTTCCTCTGCTGTCAGACTGCGGCGGGCTCGCGCTCGGGAGCGACCGACCCGCTCCACTCTTCGTTGACGTTGTCGTGCCCGACCCGGTTCTTGCGGGCCCGGATGAACACGAGCGTCGCGATGGCGATCAGGATCGCCAGGGCAACGAGCACGCCCGGGAGACCGTGGATGGCCTTCGCGAGCGCCTCACAGCCGGCCCCGACCAGGGCCGCACAGGGCAGCGTGAACAACCAGGCCGTGGCCATCCGGCCGGCCACGTTCCAGCGGACGTCGGCGCCCTTCTTGCCGACGCCGACGCCGAGGATCGATCCGGTCGCGACGTGGGTGGTGGACAGCGAGTAACCGAAGTGGCTGGACAGCAGGATGATGGCGGCCGAGGCGGACTCGGCCCCCATGCCCTGCGGCGGGTCGATCTCGACCAGTCCCTTGCCCAGCGTGCGGATGACCCGCCAGCCGCCCGTGTAGGTGCCGATGCTGATGGCCAGCGCGCAGGACAGGATGACCCAGAACGGCGCCTGGGAGCCCGGCGGGCAGCGAGCCGTTCGCGATCAGCGCCAGGGTGATGACGCCCATGGTCTTCTGCGCGTCGTTCGTGCCGTGCGCCAGGGACACCATCGACGCCGACCCGATCTGGCCGATGCGGAAGCCGTGGGTACGGGTCCCTTCCGAGAGGTTCCGGCTGATACGGAAGATCAGCCAGGTCCCGATGGCCGCGACCCCGAGGGCGATGATCGGGGACAGCCCGGCCGGGATGATGACCTTGGAGAACAGGCCCTTCCACTTGATCGCGTCGCCGCCCGCCGCGGCGATGGTCGCGCCGATCACCCCGCCGATCAGGGCGTGCGATGAACTCGACGGGATGCCGAAGAGCCAGGTGCCCAGGTTCCAGATGATCCCGCCGACCAGGCCGGCGAAGACCACTGTCACGGTGACGTCGGCGGTCTGGACCAGTCCGTTGGCGATGGTTGCCGCGACAGCCAGCGAGAGAAACGCTCCTACCAGGTTGAGTACCCCGGAAATCGCCACCGCGACCCGCGGCGGGAGCGCGCCAGTGGCGATCGAGGTCGCCATCGCGTTGCCCGTGTCGTGAAAGCCGTTGGTGAAGTCGAACCCCAACGCGGTTATTACGACCAATACGATAATCACGTCTTTCGTCACGCCTGTAAGAGTTCACGGTGGTCAGGTCGCTAGCAAGACCCCGGCCTAAGTTCCGGTCAAGGGTTAAGCGGTGCGACATCTTCCGTTAACCTGCCGGCCCCCTTCGCCACAGATCTCGCCTTGACCTGCAGGTTCTCCCACACTCAGCTGCGGCTTCTCCGACCATCTCAGTGGTGGCAGGGGCCCGGCACGCCCGATGCTGCCACGCCAGGCCGGGCCGCCCGCGGTCGCCGGCCAGCGCGCGCTCACCGGCCCGCGACGCCTGTGCGGGGGGCGGTCACACCAGGTCACCTGTTACATGCGACGCTTTCAGGACAGAACCTGAGATGCGGCGGCACCCATGCCAGCCTGCGAAAACCTTTGACCGCGACCTGGAGCCTGGAGCCGTGCCGTGACCGAAGCCCACGAAGATCTGTCCGAGCCCGGACCACAACCGCATCACCATGCGCGGGACGGGCACGGGCAGCACGAGGGCGGGTCGCGCGACCATCAGCACGAGTCCGGTCACCAGCCCCAGCACGAGAACACCCAGCGCGGGAACAAGTGGTGGACGCTGGTCGCGGTGTGCCTGGGCACGTTCATGCTCTTGCTGGACATCACGATCGTCAACGTGGCCCTGCCCGACATCCAGACCGCGCTGCACTCCAGCTTCTCCGACCTGCAGTGGGTGGTCGACGCCTACGCGCTGACCCTGGCCGCGTTCCTGCTCACCGCGGGCAGCCTGGCCGACATGTTCGGCCGGCGGCTGATGTACCTGGTCGGCCTGGTCATCTTCACCGCCGCCTCGGTGCTGTGCGGCTTCGCCGTCAGCACGCTGATGCTGGAGCTGTCCCGGGCCCTGCAGGGCATCGGCGGCGCGGTCATGTTCGCGGTCTCCCTGGCCCTGCTGGCCGACGCCTTCCGCGGCCAGGACCGCGGCACGGCGTTCGGCGTCTGGGGCGCGGTCACCGGCCTGGCCGTGGCCATCGGCCCCCTGGTGGGCGGCCTGCTGACCTCCGGCCTGTCCTGGCGCTGGATCTTCTTCGTCAACGTGCCGTTCGGGGTCGCGGCCGTGATCATCGCGACGCTCAAGGTGTCGGAGTCGCGGTCCCCGCAGGCCAGCCGCCCGGACTGGATCGGCTTCGTGCTGTTCACGGTGGCTCTGGCCAGCCTGGTCTACGGCCTGATCGAGTCGAACGAGAAGTCGTTCGGCAACAGTCTGGTGCTGGGCTGCTTCGCGCTGGCCGCGTTGCTGCTTATCGCGTTCACCCTCGTCGAGCTGGTCATCAAGCATCCGATGTTCGACCTGACGCTGTTCCGGCTGCCCACGTTCAGCGGCGGCTCGATCGCCGCGTTCGGTCTCAGCGCCTCGATCTTCGCGATGCTCCTCTACCTGGTGCTGTACTTCCAGGACATCCTGGGTTACTCGGCGCTGGCGACCGGTGTCCGGGTCATGGTCCTGTCCGGCGGGATCCTGGTCTCCTCCACCGTGGCCGGCAGGCTGTCGTCGAAGGTGCCGGTCCGCCTGCTCATCGGGCCTGGCCTGATCCTGGTGGGGGTAGGGCTGCTGCTCATGCGCGGACTCAACGCGGACTCCGCCTGGACCCACCTCATCCCGGGCATGATCCTGGGCGGCATCGGTGTCGGCCTGGTCAACCCGCCGCTGGCTTCGACCGCGGTCGGGGTCGTCCCGCCGGCCAAGGCCGGCATGGCGTCGGGTATCAACTCGACCTTCCGCCAGGTCGGTATCGCCACCGGCATCGCGCTGCTCGGCACGCTGTTCTCCAGCCAGGTCAAGAGCGAGGTGGTGCGCCAGGTGGCCCGGCAGGCCAGCCTGGCCCACCAGGGCCCGAAGATCGCCGCCGCGGTCCAGTCCGGCGAGGTCAGCCGGCTCATCGCCAAGCTGCCGCCTCAGGCCCGGCAGGCCGCCGCACAGATCACCCGGGGCGCGTTCGCCTCCGGCCTCAACCGCATCCTGCTCATCGCGGCGATCATCGCGCTGGCCGCCGGGGTCCTGTCCCTGCTGCTCATCCGGGGCAAGGACTTCGCCACCCGCAGCTAGCCCCGGAGCTGGCCCACCGCCCGCGTACCGTGTGGGGGTGACCGCGCGCCGCTCCTGCTCCCTGATCGCCGGCGTGCTGCTGCTGGTCTTGCTGGCCGCCTGTTCATCATCGAAATCAACGACGTCCCCGCATCCCCGGGCCCCCGCAGCGACCCCGCCGGCCGCCGGCGCCCCGGCCGCCGCACCCAGCCCGGCCCCCAGCGCCACCTCGGGTCCGTACGTGGCGCTGGGCGACTCCTACACCGCGACCCCGCTGTCGCCCCGGCTGACCGGAGCGGGCGACCGGGCCTGCCAGCGCTCCACCCCCGACTACCCCTACCTGGTCGCGGCCGCGCTGGGCACCGCCGTCAAGCTGACCAACGCCAGCTGCTTCGGGGCCACCACCCGCGACCTGAGCCAGGCCCAGCACACCAGGGGGCCGGCCAACCCGGCCCAGCTGGATGCCCTGTCCGCCGCGGACCAGCTGGTCACCGTCCAGATCGGCGGCGACGACATCGGCTTCAGCGGGATCGCCGCCACCTGCGGAGAGCTCAGCCTGACCAGTCTGAACGGCGACCCGTGCCGCCAGCACTACACCAAGGGTGGCACCGACCAGCTGGCCCAGGCCATCACCCAGGCCGCGCCTCAGGTCGCGGCGGCGCTGGCCACCATCCGGCAGCGGGCTCCGCACGCCCGCCTGCTGGTCGTCGGTTACCCGGACATCCTGCCGGTGCGGGGCAACGGCTGCTGGCCCGAGGTGACCGTCGCCCGCGGTGACCTGCCCTACCTGCGCGGCGTCGAGACGGGACTCAACGCCATGCTCAAGGCTCAGGCGGCCCGGGCCGGGGCCACGTTCGTGGACACCTACACCCCGGGCATCGGCCACGACGCCTGCCAGCGCGCGGGCACCAAGTGGGTGGAAGGCCTGATCCCCACCTCGGCCGCCCTGCCCTTGCACCCCAACGCGCTGGGGGAGGCGGCCATGGCCCACGAGATCGAAGCCGCGCTGCGCTGATCTCGCCCTGAGCTGACACGCTAGGCTGGCTGGTTGTGGCTGAGGTAAGGATTCCGGGGTCAAAGTCGATCACCGCGCGGGCGCTGTTCCTCGGCGCTTGTTCCTCCGGGCTGAGCTATCTGCAGCGGCCGCTGCTCTCCGACGACACCGAGGCGTTCACCGACGGGCTCACCGAGCTCGGCTACCAGGTGCAGAGCTCCGGCGGCGACGTGGTGGTCATGGGCAGCCCCAGCGGCCCGCCGGCCACCTCGGCCGAGGTCTTCTGCCGGGACGCCGGGACCGCCGCCCGGTTCCTGCCCGCGCTGGCCGCGGCCGGGCACGGGACGTACCGGTTCGACGCCTCGGCCCAGCTGCGCCGGCGCCCGGTCGGGCCGATGGTCACCGCGCTGCGCGAGCTGGGCGTGACCGTCACCTCCGAGGGCGCCGACGGGCACCTGCCGCTCACCGTGACCTCGGACGGACTGGCTGGGGGAGCGGTGACGCTGGACGCCAGCGTGTCTTCCCAGTTCCTGACCGCGCTGCTGATGGCGGCCCCGCTGACCCGCGACGGCCTGACCATCACCGTGACCGGCATGGTTTCCGCCCCGTACGTGGAGATGACGGTGCGGATGATGCGCCAGTTCGGGGCCAAGGTGACCCGGGACGGCGACACGTTCACGGTCAAGCCGGGCGGGTACGCGGCCCGCAGCTTCTCGATCGAGCCGGACGCCTCGGCCGCCAGTTACTTTTTCGCCGCCGCCGCGATCACCGGGCAGACCGCGCTGGTGCCCGGCCTGGGCGTCGACTCGCTGCAGGGGGACGTGGCCTTCGCCCGGGTGCTCAAGCGGATGGGCGCGACCGTGGAGTTCTGGCCGGACGGGCTGGCCGTCACCGGGACCGGGAGGCTGCACGGCGCCGAGTTCAACCTGCGTGACATCTCCGACACCATGCCGACCCTGGCCGCGATCGCCCCGTTCGCCGACGCCCCGGTCCGCATCGTCGACGTGGCCAACACCCGGGTCAAGGAGTCCGACCGCCTGGAAGCCTGCGCGGTCAACCTGCGCCGCCTCGGCATCGAGGTCGCCACCGGTCCCGACTGGATCGAGATCTGGCCCGGTGACCCCAAGGGCGCCACGATCGACTGCCACGGCGACCACCGCATCGCGATGAGCTTCTCCGTCACCGGCCTGCGGACCCCCGGCATCGTCCTCGACGACCCCGACTGCGTGAAGAAGACGTTCCCCGACTTCCACCAGGTCCTGGCCACCCTCCGCCAGGAGTGGGGCCTCTAGGCCGGAGCGAGGCCATCGACCGGGCTGAGAAGATCAGGCGTCTCCTCAGTCCGGAAGGGTTCGTGGCAGCCCCATGTAGGCCAGCATGCTGGTGTCGAATCGCGTCATCGCACCGATCCGGTCGCCCGCCAAGGTGAGGACCAGCAGCCCGATCGCGTGCGCGACAGGAGTCTGCGGGTCGCGGACGTAGAGGCCGAACGCGGGCTGGCCGTTGGCCCGGGTCGCGACCAGCCTAGGCGGGGCGTGCCAGGTGGCCGTCGCGGTCAGGAACCGGTCCGCCAGGTCGCGACCCTGCCATTCGAGCGGTATGGGGGGCATGGTCAGCCAGACGTCCTCGGTCAGGAGGCCGACGATGCCGTGGACGTCCTTGGCCTCGAAGACCGCGGTGAACCGCTCGACAAGCTTCCGCTCGGCGGCGGAGCCCGGCGCCGGGGGCTGCTCGCGCTCCTGTGACGTAGGGAGCTCGCGCTGCAGCGTAGCCCGGGCCCGCTTGAGGGCGCTGGTCACCGACTCTTCGGTCGAGTCAAGGACCTGCGCCACCTCGCGGGCCCGGAATCCCAGCACGTCGCGCAGGATCAGCACGGCACGCTGGCGGGGCGGCAGCAGCTGCAACGCGGTCACGAAGGCCAGCGAGACGGCTTCCCGGGCTTCGAACCGCGCCTCTGGCCCGGGGGAGGTGTCCTTGAGCTGATCGAGGAAGAGGTCAGGGTAGGGCTCGAGCCAGAGCACCTGCCCGAGCCGGGTCGGCTCGGGCAGGTCAGGCCAGGACGCTGAGCTGCCCACGCTCTGGCGCCGCCGTCGTGAGCGCTGCGCCTTCAGGCAGCAGTTCGTGGCGATCCGGTACAGCCACGTCCGGACCGAAGCACGCTCCTCGAAGCCGCCGAGGCCCAGCCAGGCGGACAGCAAGGTCTCCTGCAGCGCGTCCTCCGCGTCGTGAACGGACCCGAGGACGCGATAGCAGTGCAGCTGCAGGTGGAGCCGGTACGGCTCGACAAGCTGGCGAAACGCCTCCTGGTCGCCAGCCCGGGCCCGGGTCAGCAGATCCGTACTCACTTCACACCGGTCTCCAATCGGTACGTCTCAAGGTTCCCAGCAGTAAAGACCCCGCGCGGGACGCAAACTGGGCGGTTCCGGGCCGCCCGGTTTCCGGGTCAGCCGGGATCTACCTCCAGTGACGGTGACAGTGACAGCAAGTGCCGGTGTGCCGCCGGCCCGGATCTGAAGGAACAGCGAAATGCGGAATGTGATCGAGTACACCCTGGTCTCGGCGGACGGCGTCTTCGATGAGTCCGTGGTCCGGGGCTTCATGGAATACCAGGACGACGCCTACGTGCGCGACGGTCTTGGTCTGCTGACGGCGTGCGATGCGATGCTGTTCGGCCGTAGCACCTACCAGATTTTCGCGAAGCTCTATGAGGGCGGCAGGGTCCACCCCTGGGCCGCCCGCCTGAACGCCATCCCGAAATACGTCTTCAGCTCGACGCTGGGCAGCGCCGACTGGGACAACTCGACCCTTGTCCGGGGCGACGCCGTCGCCGAGGTGACCCGGCTCAAGCAGCAGGAAGGAGGAGACCTGCTGATCTTCGGCCACGGCCTCCTCGGGGAGACGCTGCTGCGAGCCCAGTTGATCGACGTGATCGACCTGTCCGTCTATCCCGTCCTCGCCGGGAGCGGCAAGCAGTTCTTCCGCGACGGCCAGGCCGCCAAGCTGCGGCTCGCCGCGGTCAAGACGTTCTCGAAAATCGTGAAGACGACCTACGAACCGCAGTACTGAGCAGGCTGCCGCCGATCCAGCCACATCAGCGCGTACCGTCCGGCGATCTAATGGCCTGTATCTCGACCTGGCCCAGATCCCATCCGCGGCCGTCGCGGCCGTACTGGACCAGCTATCGGGACCGTTCGTCCTGGTCGGACACTCCTGCAGCGGCGTGCCGGTCACCGAGATCGCCACGGCCCGCGAAGACGTCACCCATGTGGCGCGAAACCCGCAACGTACTTCGTGTGCGAACGGGACGCGGCCCTGCTCGCGGAGATGGCCAGAGCAATGGCCGCACTCGCGTAGGCCACAGCCGTTTCCCTGGACGCCGACCACCATCCCATGCTCAGCCGCCTCGCCGAGCTAGCCTTCATCCTGGCCGGCATCGTCGCGCGAACCACGCACGCAGCACCGGGCACGTCCTGATCCGCATCGAACGGGTGGACGACTTCATCGGCTACACGGCGGACCCGGATCAGCTGCGCAACTGCTGGACCAAGCCCAGCGAGTCCTGATAGGCCCAGCTGCCGGTGACCTTCCCGTCCGCCAGCTGGTAGATCCGGATCGCGCCGAAGCTGACTAGGTGCCCCGGTCGGCGCGAAATCCCGGAACGGCCCCTGGTGCGTGCCCGAGAACAGCAGCCGGGCGGCCACCTTGTCCTCCTCGGCGATCAGGTCATCGATCCGGACCCGCAGATCCGGGAACGCCGCGGTCAGCAACTGGTGCAGCCCGGCCGCCTCGGCCCGCATCCCCGCGGCGAAGAACTCCGGCCGCCGGTCGATTCGCCCCGCGTTGAAGACCTCATTAATCATCGTGCGAATGAGATCTTTGCGCCTCTGGCGATCTATGACGCTCCTTCATTTTTAATGACGTCGCCGCCCCACTGGCTCCTCGACCAGGACTAACGTCCCAACTTACGGGACAACTGTCCCAATTACTAGGTCAGCTGTCCCGCCTGGGCTACAGTCGACCCGTGCGCACCGGGGCCGTGATCTCACCGAACCAGGACAGCAGGCGGCGCCAGATCATCGAAGCGGCGCGGGAGGTGCTGGCCCGCGACGGGCTGGCCGGCTGCACGGCCCGGGCCGTGGCCGGCGCCAGCCCGCTGACCAAAAGCGCGATCAACTACTACTTCGCCAGCATGGACGAGATCATCGACCTGGCCGTCGCGGCCCACGTCGAGGCCATGCTGGTGGCGCTGCGCCAGGTGGCCAGGCAACATCGCGACCCGTACCGGCGCCTGCACGCGGTAGCGCAGGCCTACCTGGACACGTTCGCGGACCAGCCCCACGCGGCGTACCTGTGGTTCGAGTACTGGATCGCGGCCAGCCGCCGCCAGGCCCCGGCGCCGGTTGCGGCCATGCTCGACGCCGTTCGCGACCTCCTGAGTGAGCTGCTGGCCCAGCTGCCGGACACCACCGGCCGTCCCGGCCCCGATCCGGCCCCGGCCGCCAACGCGCTCTTGTCGTGGCTGCTCGGCTCGATCGTCCAGCAGCAGGTCCACCCGCTGGCCCCCGCCATCTGGGCGGCAGAAATTGACCGCCTGCTGTCGATTAGCGCCCCGCGCCAGTCGTCGTATGGATAGCAGGGCCCGCCGGGCCCGGACACGATGGGACATCAGCTATGGCGAAGTACATGCTCCTGATCTTCGGTGAAACCGAGCAGTGGAACGCGATGACCCCGGCGCAAACCGAAGCCCATATGGCCGCCCACGGGACCTTCGCGGCTACGGCGGGCTCGGCGCTCGTTGACGGTGCGCAGCTGGAAGCGGAGTCGACCGCCACCACGCTGCGCACGGACGGCTCCGGCGGCATCTCCGTCACCGACGGCCCGTTCCTGGAGACCAAGGAAGCGCTCGGAGGTTACTACGTGATCGAAGCGTCCGACCTCGACGGGGCGATCAAGGCCGCGTCGATGCTGCCGGAGGTGCAGCACCGCCACAGTGGGGTGGAGATCCGGCCGGTGGTGGACCACGGCTGATCAGCCGGGCCCTGGGGTGGTCGCGGCGGTCGCGGAAGCGCACCGCCGCGACTGGACCCAGGTGCTCGCCACCACCGCCCTGCTCACCCGTGACCTCGACCTGGCCGAGGAGTGCACGCAGGACGCCTACGAGCAGGCCCTGCGGGCCTGGCCCGACCACGGCATCCCCGATCGCCCCGGCGCCTGGCTCACCACGACGGCGCGGAACCGGGCCCGGGACGTGCTGCGCCGGGAGTCCGCGTTCCGCCGGGCGATGCCGCTGCTGGTCCCGGAACAGACCGAGCCGGGGCCCGAGACCGGTTTCGGTGATGACGGCCGGCTCCGGCTCATCTTTACTTGCTGTCACCCGGCGCTGTCGGGCGACGCCCAGATCGCGCTGACCCTGCGGCTGGTGTGCGGCCTGTCCACGGCCGAGGTGGCCCGGGCCTTCCTGGTCCGGGAACCGACCATGGCCGCGCGTATCACCCGGGCCAAGAAGAAGATCAGCGCCGCCCATATCCCCTACCGGGTGCCGTCTCCGGACCAGCTGGACGAGCGGGTCAGCGTGGTGCTCGAGGTCGTCCACCTCATCTTCACCACCGGGCACACCGCGCCCGAGGGGCCGCGGCTGGCCCGCCGGGACCTGGTCGACAGCGCGATCAGCCTGGCGCGCCTGCTGCACCTGCTCATGCCCACCCAGGCTGACATCAGCGCCCTGCTGGCGTTGCTGCTGCTCATCGACGCTCGCGCGCAGACCCGGGTGTCCGCGGACGGCCGCCTGCTGCTGCTCTCGGAGCAGGACCGCACGCGCTGGGACCGGCAGCTGATCAGCGAGGGCACCGCGCTGCTGACCGATGCCCTGCGGCGCGGGGCGCCGACCAGGTACGCGGTCGAGGCCGCGATCGCCGCTACCTACGCCGAGGCGCCGACCTGGCCGGACACCGACTGGGCCGAGATCACCGCGCTGTACGACGTGCTGCGCCGGCTCTGGCCCTCGCCGGTGGTCGAGCTCAACCGGGCCGTCGCGATCGGCCTGCGGGACGGCCCGGCGGCCGGCCTGGACGCGATGGCGCCGATCCTGGCCGACCCCGCCCTGGCCACCTACGGCTACCTCAGCGCGGCCCGGGCCGACTTCCTGCGCCAGCTCGGGCACTGGCCCGAGGCGGCGCAGGCCTACGAGGAGGCCCTCGCCCTGACCGGCAACCAGGCCGAACGGGCCTTCCTCACCGGGCGTCTGACCGAGGTCCGGGCTCACCTGGGCTGATCCGGCGGGCCAGCAGGTAGGCCTGGGGCGTCGTCTCCCGTGGGCCGGGGTCGCGCAGGATGCGGGTGTGAGTAATCAGCCCGGCCGCGGTCAGCTGGTCCTCGATCCAGGACGGCGGCAGCCGGTAGGCGTCCAGGGTGATGGCGTGACCGTAGGCCTGGTGCAGGTGCACCCGCTCGTCGCCGGCCTGGAAGGCGAGCAGCAGCTCACCGCCGGTACGCAAGGCCCGGCCGAACTCGGTGAACACGTCGGCGAGCCGTTCGGGCGGGGTGTGGATGATCGAGTACCAGGCGACCAGGCCGGCCAGCGCGCCGTCGGCCACGGGGAGCGCGGACATATAACCCCGCGTGAAGCTCAGGCCGGGATGTGAGCCCTGGGCCACGGCCAGCATGCCGGGCGACATGTCGACCCCGAAGATCTGCAGGCCGAGACTGGACAGGTGCGCGCTGATGCGGCCCGGCCCGCAGCCCGCCTCGGCCACCGGCCCGGCGGCCCCCGCGGCCCCCGCGGTCCGCACCAGCTCGGCGAACGCGGCCAGCGCGGCCCGGTCCACCGGACGGCCGGCCAGCTCGTCCCGCAGCAGGCCGGCGTAGTCGGCCGCCACCGTGTCGTAGGCCGCCCGGGTGACGCTCAGGTAGCCGGCGGGGCCCAGCGGTTTCGTCCACCTCCAAGACCGTACTGCCCGGCTGCGGTTCACCGATCGCCGATCGGGGTAATACCCTCTGCCAGACAGCTGGCGGACTGGCCCGGCCGCCGCGTGGTGATAACCCCACGCCTGCAACCCACTTAGACAACCGACATAATCTGTTATTCCGGCCGGGCAGAGTCTTCCGCGACGAGGAGGCCCCAGGTGGCTTTGCCGGACTTTCTGGTGATCGGTGCGCCCAAGGCGGGCACGACGGCGTTGCACGCCGCCCTGGCCCAGCACCCGGGGCTGTACATGTCGCCGATCAAGGAGCCCAAGCACTTCCTCACCGACGGACCGCCGCCGGCGCGGGGTGGCCCGGGCGACGTGCAGACCTACCGTGAGCACGTCTGGCGCCGGGCCGATTATGAGGCGCTGTTCGACGCGGCGCCGCCCGGGACGCTGCGCGGCGAGTCGACCCCGCTGTACATGTACGACCCGGACGCGATGCGCCGGATCCGCGAGGCCATCCCGGACGCCAAGCTGATCGCGATCGTCCGGGACCCGGTGGAGCGGTCCCATTCCAACTGGACGCACCTGTGGTCGGCCGGACTGGAACCCATTGGCGATTTCGTCCAGGCCTGCGCCGAGGAACAGCGGCGGATCGACGCGGGCTGGGCCTCGTTCTGGCACTACACCGGGCTGAGCCGGTACGGCGAGCAGCTCGAGCACGTGTTCTCGCTGTTCCCGCGGGACCAGGTGCTGGTCATCCGGTACCGCCAGCTGGTGGACGAGCCGGCCAAAACTCTGGACGAGATCTTCGCCTTTCTGGGCGTGGAGCAGGGCGTGATCACCGAGATCCCGCGGCAGAACGTCACGTCGCACCCGGAGGCCACGCTGTCGCACCGGGCCGTGGCCCAGTTGCTCCGGGCCAGCGCCGCGGTGGGCCGGTTCCTGCCCGGATCGGCCTGGGACGCGGTGACCGGCCGGCTGGAACGGTTCCTGCAGCGGCACAGCCGGGAGCGGCAGCCACTCAGCTGGGAGCAGCGGCAGGCGCTCATCCCGCGGTTCGAAGCCGACCTGGAACTGCTGGAACAAGTGCTGGGCGCGGACTTCAGCGACTGGCGGGCACCGCGGGACCGGTCCGGCGGTCTGGTCGGCGCCCGGCCGCAGGGACAGACGCAGGCGCGGAACGGCCGCCCGATCGAGCCGGCGCCCGGCCCGCGGCCCGCGGCGCCGGACAAAGCCGAGGCGCCAGGCGGCTAACGCAATTCGGTGCGCAGCTCGTGCGCGCCGTCGGACCGGGTCATCTCGTAGTAGAGGCGCCGACGGCCGTCCGGTAGCGGCAGGATGTCCAGATAACGCAGGCCACCGCCGTGGTACGGGGACGCGGCCACGGGGTCGGCCCCCACCGGGGTCAGGACGGTCGGCTGGGTGCCGGTGGCCACGCCGGTCCGCTCCTCATAGTTCTCGGCCGCGCTGGCGCGGCCGTCATAGTAGGCCACGATCGTGCCGCCGCTGAACACCACCGCGGTGACCCTGGTCCCGCGTGAGTCCCAGTAGCCCGGCCGGCCGCTGAGAGCCACACCGTCCCAGGCCCAGTCCAGGCCGTCCGGGCTGGTCGCGTACTCGGTGACCATCTGGTCGGTCTCGGCTGGGTCGTCCAGCGGGTGACAGGTCACCCACATGTGCCAGCCGTCATCGCGGCGGACGATCACCGGGTCCTTGACGCCCTTCTTGGCGTCGCCGGGCAGCACCATCGTCCGGGTGCGGGCGCTGAACTCGGCCGGGTGAGCCGCCTCCAGCACCTCCACCCGCCAGTGCTTGGTGCCGGGAGTGGCCGAGCTCAGGTACAGCCGCCAGGTGCCCTCCGGAGTGCGCACCATGAACGGGCGCTCCAGCGAGTCGGTGTCCATCTCGTCTTTGGAGATCATGGTCAGCGGCTCGAAGTGCTCACCGTCGGTGGACCGGGCCACCGCGACCGCGTAGCCCCGCCCGTGGCCCAGGGGCCGGCGCAGCCGGTAGGACAGAAAGATCTCCCCGTCCGCCGCCACCGCCGAAGGCCCGCCCGCCCAGTACCCCGGTCCTTCCCCGGGGGGCGCTATCGCGACGCTGCCCTGGCCGGGCTGTGGCCGGACCAGATCGTCCGGCAGCGGTGGCGGGGGAGCCTCCGTGGCTGGTGCCTGTTCTGGGTCCGCTGAGCCTTCTTCACCTGGGAGCACTCGCACATGATAGGCAATCCGGCTGGTCGGCGTGGCCGGCGTGCCGCGCCTGTTATCCGGCTCGGGCTTATCACTCTCAGTACATCTGCTTACTGAACGAATACGGAGTGTCACACCCAGCCGGGGGGTTCTCCGTATCTGACCGGCCTGTGACAATGGGAGCATGAGCGACGGCAAGGCGACCCGAGACGGGGACATCGATATCAGCCCGGCGGCCGAAACCAGGTCTAAGGCCACCAACGGCCAGATCCATGACGCCATGCCGCTGGTGACCGCGAACCGCGACGCCCCCGAGGGGATCGCGCCCGCGCACCGGAACGGGTCGGCCAGACGGCCGGACCCGGACGCGCCGCCGCCGGACCGCCTGACCGCGCACGGCCTGGAGGCGGTCGACCAGGTGGTCAGCCAGGCGAAGCTGGGCCCGCTGCCGCCCGACCGGTACCTGGACCGTGAGGAAAGCTGGCTGCGCTTCAACCAGCGGGTGCTCGAGCTGGCCGAGGACGACACCGTCCCGCTGCTGGAGCGCGTCCGCTACCTGGCCATTTTCGCCAGCAACCTGGACGAGTTCTTCATGGTCCGGGTGGCAGGCCTGATGCGCCGGATGGCGGCCGGGCTGCCGGTCGAAGGGGTCAGCCTTCAGCTCCCCGGCCAGGTGCTGAACCGGACCCTGGAGCTGACCGGCCGGCTGACCGCCCGGCACGCGGCCTGCTTCAGCGAGCAGGTCCTGCCCACGCTGAACGCCCAGGGCATCGAGATCCTGCGGTGGAAGGAGCTGTCCTCCGGCGAGCGGGACAACCTGCGCGAGCTGTTTCGTGAGCGCATCTACCCGGTGCTGACCCCGCTGGTGGTCGACCCGGCCCATCCGTTCCCGTTCATCTCCGGCCTGTCCCTCAACCTGGCCGTGATGGTGGCCGACGCGCGGACCGGCGCGAGCATGTTTGCCCGGGTCAAGGTGCCGCCGCTGCTGCCGAGGTTCCTGGCCGTCTCACCCCATCGGTTCGTGCCGATCGAGGACGTCATCGCGGCCCACCTGACCCAGCTGTTCGCGGGTCTGGACATCGTCGAGCATCACGCGTTCCGGGTCACCCGCGTGCGGGACCTGGAAGTCGACGAGGACATCACTGAGGACCTGCTGCAGGCGCTGGAACGCGAGCTGCTGCGGCGTCGTTTCGACCCGGCGGTCCGGCTCGAGGTCGAGGACTCGATGTCCAGCGACGTGCTGGACCGGCTGATCACCGAGCTGGGCGTGGACCGGCGGGCGGTGTACCGGGTCCCCGGCCCGCTGGACCTGTCCGGCCTGACCGCCATCGCCGACCTGGACATCGGCGAGCTGCGCTACCCGCCGTTCGTGCCCTCGTCGTCGGCCATCCCCAAGGACACCGACATCTTCACCGCGCTGCGCGAGCGGGACGTGGTGGTGCACCACCCGTACGACTCGTTCACCACCAGCGTGGAACGGCTGATCGACGAGGCGGCGGCCGACCCGGGCGTGCTGGCCATCAAGCAGACCCTGTACCGGACCAGCGGCGACTCGCCGATTGTGGACGCGCTGATCGACGCGGCCGAGCTGGGCAAGCAGGTCGTGGTGGTGGTGGAGATCAAGGCGCGCGGTGACGAGCGGGCCAACATCGCCTGGGCCAGGAAGCTGGAAGAGGCGGGCTGCCACGTCGTCTACGGGTTCGTGGGCCTGAAGACGCATTGCAAGGTGCTGCTGATCGTGCGCGAGGAGGCGGACGGGTCGCTGCGCCGGTACTGCCACATCGGTACCGGCAACTACAACCCGTCGACGGCACGGCTGTACGAGGACTTCGGCCTGCTCACCGCGGACCCCACCGTGGGCGAGGACGCCACCGACCTGTTCAACCACCTGACCGGGTACAGCCGCCAGGACTCCTACCGGCGGCTGCTGGTCGCCCCGGAATCCTTGCGGGCGGGCCTGGTCGGCCGGATCGCCCACCAGGCGGAGCGGAAGCTGGCGGGCAAGCCGGCCCGGATCCAGTTCAAGTGCAACGCGGTCGTCGACGAGGTGATCGTCGACGCGCTGTACCGGGCGTCGCAGGCTGGCGTGCCGATCGACCTGTGGGTCCGTGGCATCTCGGCCATCAAGCCCGGGGTGCCCGGGCTGTCCGAGACGATCCGGGTGCGCAGCGTCCTGGGCCGGTTCCTGGAGCATTCGCGGGTCTACTCGTTCGGCACGGAAGGTCCAGCGGAAGACGGCGCCGACACCGATCCGGACGGGGCCGGCGAGGTGTGGCTCGGCAGTCCGGACATGATGCACCGGAACCTCGACCGGCGGGTGGAGGTCATCGTCCGGGTCGGCGACACCGGGCACTGCCGGGAGCTGCGCAGGCTGATGGACCTGGGCATGGACGACGGCACCGCGTCCTGGTGGCTGGACGGCGAGGGCACCTGGAGCCGGCACAACCTGGCCCCGGACGGCGAACGGCTGCGGGACATCCAGTTCGGGCTTATCCGGGACCGGCGCCCGCGGTCCGCCGATGGCTGACGACCGCGGCGAGCCGGGCTCTGACACGCTGTCCGCGCTCTCGGAGATCGAGGCCGCGGGCGTGGTGCCGTGGCGCCGCGGCCCGGACGGGCCCGAGGTCCTGCTCGTCCACCGCCCGCGGCGGGACGACTGGTCACTGGCCAAGGGCAAACGCGAGCCGGGGGAGGAGCTGCCGGAGACGGCGATCCGCGAGGTGGCCGAGGAGGCCGGGCTCCGGCTGCTGGTCGGCCGCCGCCTGGAGACCGTTCACTACCTCGTTGGCGGCCGCCCCAAGCGGGTGGAGTTCTGGGCCGCGCCCGAGCCGGCCCGGCCCGGCCAGCCGGCCCCGTTCGTCCCCAACGACGAGGTCGACGATGTGCGCTGGTTCCCGCTGCCGCGGGCCTTCGAACGGCTGTCCTACGCCACTGACGTCAGCGTGCTCAACGACTTCGCGCGGTGGCCGCACCGGACCGTCCCGCTGGTGGTGCTGCGGCACGCCTCGGCCGGGCACAAGAAGGACTGGACCGGCGACGACCTGCTCCGGCCGCTGGACTTCAAGGGCCAGTCGGAGGCGCGGACGCTGGTGTCGCTGCTCGGCTGCTTCGGGCCCGTCCGGGTGGTCAGTTCCCCGGCGGCCCGCTGCCTGGCCACCATCGAGCCCTACGCCGGGCACGTCGGAGCGCCGGTGGTAGCGGAGCCCGCGCTCATGCTGCCGCGCCCCTCCGGTTCGGATACAGCAGCTGACCAGGACACCCATCCGGAAGTGGTCAGTGCGGTGCGCCGCCTGCTCGCGGACGGGATCCCGACCGTCATCTGCGCCCACCGGGAGAACATCCCGGACATCGTGGCCGTCGCCTGTGAGTACCTGAACGCGCCGCCGCCCACGGACCCGTCGCTGCGCAAGGGCAGCTTCTGGGTGCTGCAGGCCGCGGAGTCGGTGCTGGCCGGGATGGAACGCTACGACTTGTCCGGGTTATTGACCGAGGCTTCAGCCTCAGGCGCCGCAGGAACCTCGGGAGTCTCGGCCACCTCGGGAGTCTCGGCAACCTCAGAAGCCTCGGCAACCTCAGAAGCATCAGCCTCGGCTGTGGCCGACTCGGCCTGCGCCCCGGTGGTGGCGGTCTCGGCCGTGGCGGACTCAGCCCGGGCCCGCCGGGTCCGCCGGTGCTTGCGCACCCGGAAGGCCACCAGCGCCACGACCGCCACCGCCAGCGCGATCAGCACGTACAGCGAGTACCGGGTGACCTGCTCGTAGATGGTGGTGATGTGGCTACCGGCCAGGTAGCCCACGCTGACCCACAGGCCGACCCACAGCGCGGCCCCGAGCGCGTTGAACGGGATGAACCGCTTCCAGTGCATGCCGGTGATGCCGGCCACGATCCCGTTGGCTTGGCGCAGTCCCTCGATGAACCGCGCCGCCACGATGATTTTACCGCCGTGGTGGTCAAAGAATTGCTCGGCCTGGTCCAGCCGCTTGGGGGTCAGGAAGATGTACTTGCCGTACTTCAGCGCCAGCCGCCGGCCGCCGAAGTGCCCGATCGCGAAGCCGATGTTGTCGCCCAGCACCGCGCAGATCCAGGCGATGACGCCGACCGCGACCACGTTCAGCTTGCCCGCCCCCGCGTACAGCGAGGCCGCGATGAGGATCGTCTCGCCGGGAACCGGGATGCCGAAGTCCTCGACCAGGACCAGTCCGCCCACCGCGAGGTAACCGTAGTGGTTGAGGATCGGCGCGAGCGTACCGAAGATCCCCGGCAGCTCCGGCGTGCTCATGGTGTATCAGGCTGAGGGCTGCCCACCGCTTCGATGGCCGCGGAGATCGGCCCGGCGGTCAGTTCGACCTGCCAGCGGCGGGCCCCGAAACCGCTCAGCGCCGCCTCGACCGCCGGCGGGTCCGGCGGGTCGGGCGGCTCCCAGCTGATCCGGCGGACCGCGTCCGGGGGCAGCAGGTTCTCTGTCGGCATCGTGTGCCGCTCGGCCAGCTCGGCGATGGTGGCCCGTACCGCGGCTAGCCGGGCCGCGGCTGCCGGGTCCCGTTCGGCCCAGCGGTGGGTGGGCGGCGGCCCGCTGGCCACCGCGTTACCGCCGGTGTCGGGTAGCGCGCTCTCGGGCAGGGCGCGGGCCAGCCGGATGGCCCCGAGCCACTCGGGCAGGTGCTTGCGCGCCACCCGGCCGGTGAACCCGCCGATCTTGGTCAGCGTGCCGTTGCTGGTCGGCAGGGACCGGGCCGCCTCCACGATCGCTGCGTCCGGCAGTACCCGCCCTGGGGACAGGTTCAGCTCCTGCGCGAGCTGGTCCCGCTGTTCCCACAGCGCCCGGACCACGGCCAGGCTGCGACGGCTGCGGACCCGGTGGATGCCGGACGTCCGGCGCCACGGATCGGGCCGCGGCGCGGGCGGGGCGGCCGACAGCACCGCGGCGAACTCCTGCTCGGCCCAGTCCAGCTTGCCCTGTTCGACCAGCATCTCGGCCAGCGCGTCCCGCAGCTCGACCAGCACCTCGACGTCCAGCGCGGCGTAACGCAGCCAATCCACCGGCAGCGGCCGGGTGGACCAGTCGGCGGCCGAGTGCCCCTTCTCCAGGTGTAGGCCGAGCACGGTCTCGACCAGCGTGCCCAGCGCGACCCGCGGGAAGCCGAGCAGCCGCCCGGCCAGCTCGGTGTCGAACAGCAGCCGGGGCCGGTAGTTCAGCTCGGACAGGCAGGGCAGGTCCTGTGACGCGGCGTGCAGCACGGTCTCGACATCGGTCAGGACCGCGTCGATGCCGGACAGGTCCGGGCACAGGATCGGGTCGATGAGCACCGTGCCTGCGCCCGCCCGGCGCAGCTGCACCAGGTAGGCGCGGTGGCCGTAGCGGTAGCCTGACGCCCGCTCGGCGTCGACCGCGATCGGCCCGGTCCCGCTGGCCAGCGCCTGGGTGGCCCGTTCCAGCGCCTCGGCGCTCTCCACCACCGGCGGCAGGCCGTCGCGCGGCTCAAGCAGCGGCACGACCTCGGTGGCCTCCGGGTCGACGTCCGTGGCCTCGATGTCGATTTCTGTGGGCCCGCTGTCGGCGGATTCGCCCTGGTCCGGGGCGGGCTGTCGCTCAGCGGTCACCGGCGCCGCCGCGGGCGTGGTTCCGCCGTCCGGCCCGGCGGGAGCCGGTGCGTGCCCGGCGCCAGCGGCGGCACGCCGGCCGCGGCGGCCAGCGAGTCACACCAGGCGGTCACGTGCGCGGTGATGTCCAGCGCGGCCGGGTCGCCCACCCTGGCCGCCGTGGCTGGTCCGGCGGGCGCGGTCGGCGACCACGAGGCGCGCTGCTCGAAGCCGTACACCGGCGGCTCGCTCTCTTTGCCGCCGAAACCTTCCGTGGTCACCCGAGTCACGGTACCGCTCGGGCTCCCGTACCCGGGCGTGCGGGCCTCCAGCGCCTCGATCAGCCAGTCCCAGCCGACCTGGCACAGCATCGGATCGGCCGCGATTTCCTGGTCCACTTCGGCTCGCAGGTAGCTGATCAGCCGGTAGCAGCCCGGCCAGCCATCGTGTCCCACCGGGTCGTAGAGCAGCACCAGCCGGCCCCAGGCGATCTCGGCGCCGTCCCGCTCCACGGTGGCCGACGTCGCCGCCGCGAACGGGGCCAGCTTCTTGGGTGCGGGCACGTCCTCGAAGGAGAACTCGGCTCGCAGCGAGCCCTGCTCCTTCAATCCGGCCTGGAACGCGGCCAGCGCGGAGCTGAACACGGCCGTCGCCAGGTCGACGGCCTGCCCCTCATCGGGTGGCGCTTCATCAGGCGCCCGGCGTGGCCGGATGGGCCCGTCGGCCGATCTCATATACAGAGCGTATGCCGCGCCCGCAGCTTTCTCGTGCGAATTCTGGCGCTATTGCCGAGGCTGACGGGCTTGATCCGCTGCGTCAAAAGCGTCATGCCGCCCGGCCGGGATTACGCGGTACCGCGGTGCGGAACGGCCCTTCCTGCGGCAGGAAGCCGACAATCAGTGCAGTTCCGCATGTGCAGCAGGCCCATTCGGGGCAGTGCCCGTCCGGGGAGTCCGGGCAACTCCCGGACGCTTCGTGAAACTGCTCGAACAGCTGCTCCGCAGCGCATCCGGGACAGTACCAGGGCATCTGGCTCATCTGCCTGTGACCTCCTTCGGCGCGACTTCACGGGGGCTGGGATTGATATTGGCACGGGTGTACGACAATGCGCGGGAGGTTGCGCGGCGTGTCCGTTATCCGCGACGGATACGATCCCAGGTGTGCTCGCCAAGGATTCGCCGTTCCTGCGCGCCTGCCGCCGGGAGCCGGTGCCGTACACCCCGGTCTGGTACATGCGGCAGGCCGGCCGCTCGCTGCCGGAGTACCGGGAGGTCCGGGCGGGCGTCCCCATGCTGGAGTCGTGTACCCGGCCGGACCTGATCACCGAGATCACCCTGCAGCCGGTGCGCCGCTTCCCGGTGGACGCAGCCGTCTTGTTCAGCGACATCGTGGTCCCGCTGAAAGCAGTGGGCGTCGGCATCGACATCAAGCCCGGCGTCGGCCCGGTCCTGGACAGCCCGGTGCGGTGCGCCGCGGACCTGGAGCAGCTGCGCCCGCTCGAGCCGGGTGACGTCCCCTACGTCTCCGAGGCCGTCGCGACCCTGGTCGGCGAGCTCGGGACCACCCCGCTGGTCGGCTTCGCCGGAGCCCCGTTCACGCTGGCGTCCTACCTGATCGAAGGCGGCCCGTCCCGCCACCACGACAAGACCCGGGCCCTGATGTACGGCGAGCCGGTCCTGTGGCACGCCCTGATGCGGCGGCTGACCGCCATCACCACCTCGTTCCTGGAGATCCAGGCCACCGCCGGCGCCGCCGCGGTCCAGCTGTTCGACTCCTGGGTCGGGGCCCTGGCCCCGGCGGACTACCGCGAGTTCGTCTCCCCGTACACCAGCCAGATCTTCGCCTCCCTGGCCGCCTACGACGTGCCCCGCATCCACTTCGGCGTGGGCACCGGCGAACTGCTCGGGGTCATGCGCGACGCCGGCGCAGACGTGGTCGGCGTGGACTGGCGCGTCCCCCTCGACGAAGCCGCCACCCGCGTCTCGGCCGGCACCGCCCTGCAGGGCAACCTGGACCCGGCCGTCCTGCTGGCCCCCTGGGACGTGGTGGCCGCCCGCACCCGCGACGTGCTGACCCGGGCCCGCGCGGCCGAGAGCCACATCTTCAACCTCGGCCACGGTGTCCTGCCCGACACCAACCCCGACCAGCTGGCCCGCCTCACCGACCTGGTCCACGAAGCCACCACCCGCTGATCCCCGGCCTGTCCCGCGCCCGTCAGCCCATCGTGAGCGCAGATGGTTCAATAACGTTCGTGAACTGGGTACGCGGCAGCATGGTCAGGGACTCGCTGAAAGCCCTCCGCCCGCACGCCCAAGCATCAATTGTGGACGTCAACGACGGAATTACGTCGGCGGCGGGCATCGCGGAGGGTTTCGTCAGCGCCGGTGCGTCGACCAGGACCCTGCTGCTGGCCGGTACGGCCGTCATCCTCGCTGGGGGATCCGCGGTGGCCGGGGCCCGCTACACCGAGGTGCGGACCGAGTGGGAGGTGAACCGCGCGCTGCTCGAGGAGGAGCGGGCCAGCATCGAGGCCGATCCAGCCGGTGAGCTGGAGGAACTAGTCGGAATCTATGAGGCCAAGGGTCTGAACCCGCGACTAGCTCGCCAGGTCGCCGAGGCGCTGACCGAACTCGATCCGGTCGCCGCGCACGCTGACGCGGAGCTGCGTCTGGAGAAACTGGGGTCGAAGAGCGAGGCGGTACCGGCCACGGTGACCGCGGGCCTGTCCTACGGGATCGGCGCCGCTGTTCCGCTGGCTGCGATGCGCTGGCTCCCGTTGCATGACCGGTTGACCGTGACATTTGTCATCATCCTCATCGCCCTCGGCCTGACGGGCTGCTTTGCCGCGTGGCTGACGGGTCTGCCCGTGCTGAGGCTGGTGCGCCGCAATGTCCTGCTGGGAGCGGCCATCATGTCGATCGGCATCCTGGTCGGTCTCGCCCTGCATTGAGGAGACGTTGTGACCGCATCAGAAGCGGGCCAGCCCGCGGTCCTGGCCCCGGAGATCGACGCCCGGGTCCGGGCCAGCATCGCGCGGCAGACCATGCTGACCACGCTCGGGGTGACGGTCGAACGGCTGGAGCCGGGCTACTGCGAGCTCGGGCTGGTCAACCGGCCCGATCTGACCCAGCAGCACGGGTTCATCCACGCCGGTGCGATCACGACGATCGCCGACTCGGCCTGCGGGTACGCGGCCTACACGCTGATGCCCGCCGACCGGGACGTGCTCACCGTCAACTTCAGCCTGAACCTGATCGCCCCCGCCTCGCTCCCGAAGTTCGTGGCCGTGGGCCAGGTGATCCGGGCCGGGCGGACGATCACCACCTGCCGCGGCGAGGTCTACGGGGTGGGGGAGGACGGCCGGCGCACGGCGATCGCCCTGATCCAGGCCACGATGATGGCCGTCACCCGTATGTCGGCCTAAGCGCCGTGCCGGCCTAAGCGCTGGCGGCCTGCCGCAGGGCTTCGGTGAAGGTCTCGGTGGACTGGGCGCCGGATACGCCCAGGCGGCCGTCGAGCACGAAGAACGGCACCCCGTTGATGCCCAGCTGACGGGCCTGTTCCTCGTCCGCGCGCACTTCGGCGGTGTAGTCGCCGGAGTCCAGGACCTGATGGACATCGCCGGGGTCGAGCCCGGCGCCCTCGGCCAGCTTGGCCAGCACGTCCGGGTCGAAGACGTCGGCCGCTTGGCCGAAGTAGGCCTGGTAGATCGCGTCCAGCAAGCGGTGCTGGAAGCCCTGGTCGGCGGCCAGGCGCAGGACGCGGTGCAGGTCGAACGTGTTGCCCAGCACCCGGTCGGCCCGGAAGCCGAGCCCCTCGGCCTGGGCCAGCCCGGCCACCCGGCTCTCGGCCGCCTCGGCGTCCGCGGGGGACAGCTGGTACTTGGTGGCCAGCATCTCCATGGTCGGCATGGTCTGGCCGCGTGGCCAGGATGGATCCAGCTCGAAGGCGTGGTAGACCACTTCCACGTCGTCGCGGCCGTCGAAGCCGGCCAGCGCTTTGTCAAACCGTGCCCGCCCCACATAGCAGAAGGGGCACACCACGTCGCTCCAGATATCAACCCGCATGTTCCTAACCCTAGGCTGTCCAGGTGAGCAAACCGCATGTGGTCATCGTGGGCGGCGGCATCGCGGGACTGGCCGCCGCGTACTTCCTGCGTGACGAGCCGGTCGAGGTCACCGTGCTGGAGGGGTCGCCGCGGCTGGGCGGGAAGCTGACCGCCTCCGAGGTGGCCGGGGTCTCGGTGGACGCGGGAGCTGAGGCGCTCCTGCGGCGCCGGCCGGAGGGCACCGACCTGATCAGTGCAGTTGGCCTGGGGGAGCGGCTGGTGCTGCCCGGCACCACGGCCTCGGCCATCTGGAGCCGGGGCGCCCTGCACCCGCTGCCGTCCCGGCAGTTCATGGGCGTGCCCGCGGACCTGGACGGGCTGGCCGCCAGCGAGGTGCTGTCGGCCGCCGGGCTGGCCCGGGCCCGGCAGGACCTCGAGCTGCCCGCCACCCCGCGCGACGGCGACGTGCCGGTGGCCGCCTACGTCGGGGCCCGGTTCGGGCCCGAACTGGTGGACCGGCTGGTCGACCCGCTGCTCGGCGGGGTCTACGCCGGGCGGTCGGAGGAGCTGTCGTTCGAGGCCACGCTGGGCCCGCTGGCCTCGGCCGCCGGGTCGCACCGGTCGCTGGCCGAGGCGGTGGGGTCCCTGCTGCCCGCGCCGCCGGCCCGGCCCGGGGCGGACGCGCCCGCGCGCCCGGCGGTGTTCACCACGCTGACCGATGGGCTGGGTGCGTTGCCCGCGGCGGTGGCGGCCGCCTCCGGCGCGACGGTCCGGACCCGCGCAGGAGTCCGGGAGCTGACGCGCACCGCGACCGGGTGGCGGCTAGTGGTCGGGTCGGCCGCGGACCCCGAGGAGATCCAGGCCGACGCGGTGGTGCTGGCCCTGCCCGCCCGGCCCGCGTCCCGCCTGCTGAGCGGGGTGCCCGGGGCGTCGGCGGCGGCCGCGGCGCTGGCCGCGATCGAATACGCCAGTATGGCCATCGTCACGCTGGCCTACCCGCGCTCCCGCTTCCCCGCCGCCCAGGGCGCTGCCTCGAAGAGCGGAGGCGGCCCGCTCCGCAGCGGCTACCTGGTGCCCGCGGTGGAGGGCCGGGCGGTCAAGGCGGTCACGTTCTCCACGATCAAATGGCCGCACCTCGCCGAGCGGCCCGGCGGCGGGCGGACCGACGGCGAGCCGATCGACATCGTCCGCTGCTCGATCGGCCGGATCGGGGAGGAGGGCGTGCTCCAGCGTGACGACGCCGACCTGGTCGCGCTGGCCGCGGCCGAGCTGGCCGACCAGACTGGCTCGCAGGGGCCGCCGGTGGACTCCAGGGTCACCCGCTGGGGTGGCGGGCTGCCCCAGTACACGGTCGGGCACCTGGACCGGGTGGCCACCATCGGTGAGGCGGTCGGCGCCCAGCCCGGCCTGGCGGTCTGCGGCGCGGCCTACGCCGGCATCGGTATCCCCGCCTGTATCGCCACCGCCGACTCGGCCGCTCAGCGGGTCCGGGACTTTGTTAAATCAACGATGAGATCAATCCCCGGGTGACCCCGCCGGATCGGGCTGGCCGTGGTGTGACCGACAATGGGGTCATGGCTGCCAACGACGACGCGGGGCCCAGCGAGGGGACCGGGAGCCCGGCCCAGGGCGCGGGACCTGAACGAGCAGATCCGCTACACGATGTGGTCGGTGTTCCGGGTCACCGACCGGGCCGCGCTGGATGACGCGGCGGGTGGCAGCGCCCGCGAGGACGTGGCCCGTGAGGTGACCGAGCTGCTGGACCAGGCCGCGGGCAAGGGCACGGTCACCCGGGGCTGCTATGACCTGCAGGGCCTGCGCGCGGACGCCGACTACATGATCTGGTGGCACGCCCCGACCGCGGATGACCTGCAGGAGATCTACACCCGGTTCCGGCGGACCCGGCTTGGCCGGGCCAGCGAGCCGGTCTGGTCGGCGATGGCGCTGCACCGCCCAGCCGAGTTCAACAAGGGCCACATCCCGGCGTTTCTGGCCGACGAAGAGCCGAAGAACTACGTCAGCGTGTACCCGTTCGTGCGCTCCTACGAGTGGTACCTGATCGACCCGGGCGAGCGCCGCAAGCTGCTGGCCGAGCACGGCATGATGGCCCGCGAGTACCCGGACGTGCGGGCCAACACGGTGGCCAGCTTCTCCCTCAACGACTACGAGTGGATCCTGGCCTTCGAAGCGGACGAGCTGCACCGGATCGTCGACCTCATGCGGCACCTGCGCGGCGCCGAGGCCCGGCGGCACACCCGGGTGGAGATCCCGTTCTACACTGGCCGCCGCAAGCCGGTCCGTGAACTGGTCGCCGCTCTGCCGTAGCCGTGGCCGATGATCTGCGCGTCAACAGCTGGCTGGTGATTCCCGCTGGTGAGCTGCACGAACGCTTTTCCCGCTCGTCCGGGCCCGGTGGCCAGGGCGTCAACACCGCCGACACCCGGGTCGAGCTGTCGTTCGACATCGGGCGCTCGCCCGCGCTGCCCGAGTACGCCCGCGTGCGGGCCCTGGACAACCTGCGCGGCCGGGTCAGCGAGGACGGCGTGCTCACCGTGGTCTCGTCCGAGCAGCGCAGCCAGCTGCTCAACCGGCGCGCGGCCCGGGGCCGGATGGCCAACCTGATCCGGGAGGCGATCGCGCCGCCGCCCGCGCCCCGCGTCGCGACCCGGCCCAGCCGCCGGGCCAAGGAACGGCGCGTGGCCGACAAGCGGCGCCGCAGCGCGATCAAGCGCAACCGCCGGGTCCAGCCCGGCGATGAGTAAGCCGGATACCGCCCGGCGGCGGGTCACCGCGGTCAGAGGGCGGGGACGTTGACCACGATCGCTTCCTGGGTGGAGCGCGCGATCACCACCACCGCGTCGGTATCCGGGGACGGGTTCTCCTCCCGGTGCGGCACGTGCGGGGGCACCCACACGTAGTCGCCCGGGCTGGTCTCCAGCCGGGTGATCTCGCCGCTGCCCGGGTCCCGGAACACGAACACCGGGTGGCCGGAGACCACGTAGATGCCGGTCTCGGACTCGCCGTGGTGATGGTCGCCCGACGACGCGCCGGCTAGCACCACGGTCCGGCCCATCCACAGCTCCCGGGCGCCGACGATGTCACCGGAGATGGCCGCGGACCGCTGCATCCCCGCGGTCTGCGCCGTGCCCGCCGACAGCTCCCCGCCCCGAATAACCCGCAGCTCGCTCATGATCCCCAGCTTAATGAGTCGGGAGATGTCCGGGCCTGATGCGATACTCAGGGCATGTTGCAGGAGGCCACCTGGGGGACGTGGGGCCGGCTGGTCGGCCGGGACGGCGAGCTCGCCCGCATGCTCACGCTGCTCGACGACGCCGCCTCCCGCCAGGCGGTGGTCGCACTGGTCAGTGGCGACGCCGGCGTGGGTAAGACCCGGCTGGTGACCGAGGTGACGCGCCGGGCCGCGGCCGAAGGCTTCACCGTGCTGTCCGGGCACTGCGCCGAGCTGGGCGAGAGCGTGCCCTACCTGCCGTTGGCCGACGCGCTGCGGAACGCGACCCAGGCCCCGCAGACGTCACCGCGGCTGCTGGAGGCGCTGGCGGCCCAGCCGGCGCTGGCCCGGCTGCTGCCCGAGGGCGAGACGGCCGTGGCCTCCGACTCCGACGGCGTCGGCATGGCCCGGCAGCAGATGTTCGGCGCCGTGCTGGGCTTGCTCGGCGATCTGTCCGCGGACGCCCCGGTCCTGCTGGTGTTCGAGGACCTGCACTGGGCCGATGCGTCCACGCGTGACCTGCTGACGTTCCTGTCCCGGGTGCTGCGCTCCGAGCGGGTGGCGCTGATCGGCACCTACCGCACCGACGATCTGCACCGGCGGCACCCGCTCCGGCCGGTGACGGCCGAGCTGCAGCGGCTGCCCAGCGTGACCGCGATCCGGCTCGGCCCGCTGACCCCGGCGGCGCTGGCCGAGCACCTGACCGCGCTGGCCAGCATGCGCCACGCCGAGCTGGACGCGGTTGCGCTCAACAGCATCATCAGCCGGGCCGAGGGTAACGCCTACTACGCCGAGGAGCTGCTTGAAGTCGGCTCCGGTGAGCGGAGCGGGCGCCGCGTGCTGCCCGAGGACCTGGCCGCGCTCCTGCTCAGCCGGGTCGAGCGGCTCTCCGATCCGGCCCAGCGGGTGCTGCGGGCGGCGGCGGTGGCGGGCCGCCGGGCCGACGACGAGCTGATCCGCGCCGCCTCCGGGCTGCCGCTGGCCGAGTACGAGGTCGCGATCCGCGAGGCCGTGACCCAGCAGCTGCTGGTCCCGGACGGTGACGGGTACTCGTTCCGGCACGCGCTCCTGCGCGAGGCCGTCGAGGCCGACCTGCTGCCGGGGGAGCGGACCCGGCTGCACGGGGTGCTGGCCGGGTTGCTGGCCGACGATGAGCGGCTGGCTAACCAGACCGGGACCGCGGCCGAGCTGGCCCACCACTACCTGGCCAGCCACGACATCCCCGGCGCCTACGCCGCGTCCATCCGGGCCGGGGCCGAGGCCGAGGAGCTGGGCGCCCCGGCCGAGGCGCATCGGCACTACGACCAAGCCCTGGCCCTGTGGGACCGGATCCCCGACGCCGAGGAGCGCGGCGGCATATCCCGCGGCCAGCTGGTGCTGTACTCGGCCAACGGCGCGGCGGCCAGCGGTGATGTGACCCGCGCGGTGCACCAGCTCCAGGCGCTGTGGGACAGCTTCGACGCCGGGACCGACCGGGTGCTGGTGGCCCGGGTGGGCGAGCGGCTGGCTTACTACCTGTTCCAGGACGACACCTACGAGTCGGTCCAGGAAGCCACCCAGGTCGCCCGGGCCGCGATCGACGCGCTGCCTGAGCAGCCGCCGACCTGGGAACGGGCCCGGGCCACCGCGACCTACGCCGCCACCTTGCTGGACATGGGGTTCGAGGACGAGGCGGCGGCCGAGTGGGCCGAGCGCGCCCGGGCCGCGGCCCGGGCCGCCGACTCCTCGTCGATCGAGGCCGACGCGCTGGTCACGCTGGGTTCGGTGGCCAAGCGGGCCGGCCGTGACACCGAGGCCATCGAGCTGTTCACCGCCGCCTACGCCCAGGCCTGTAAGGCCCAGGTGCTGGGGGTCGAGCTGCGGGCGGCCACCATCTTGTCCCGCGCCCAGCTGGAGCGCGGTGACCTGATCGACTCCGCGCGGGTGGCGCATGAGGGAGTACGGCGGGCCGACGAGACCGGCCTGTCCCTGGCTCCCTACGGCCTGGACGTGCAGCACCTGCACTTCCAGGCCCACTACGCCCAGGGGGAGTGGGACCACGCCCAGGAGCTGTCCAACGAGTGGGCGGTGCGGGTGGCCACGCTGCCCGAGGCCGTGCTGTCGGCGATGGCCCTGTTCATCGACGTGGCCCGGGGCAACGCGGTGGTGGCGGAGCGGCGGGTGTGGCTGGAGCCGATCTGGCACCGGGACAAGCTGTGCGCCTACATGGCCCGGGCCATGCTGGCTGAGCACGCGCTGTGGCTGGGCGACACGGACCTGGCCCTGGCCGAGACCAAGGCCACGATCGCGGGCGACCTGGACGAGCACTACGGCTACGCGCCGTCCGTGATCCGGCCCGTGGCGATCGGCGTGAGCGCCCACGCGGACCGGGCCGCCCACGCTCGCGCGGCCGGGGACCTGACCCGGGCCGAGGAAGAGGTCGAGGCGGCGCGGATCCTGATCGACATGGCTCACCGGGGCGCGATGGCCGCGTTCCGGCCGCGGGCGGTGCTCGGGCCCGAGGGCCGGGGCTGGCTGGCCCGGGCCGAGGCCGAATTCGCCCGCGCCCGCGGTGAGAACGACCCGGCGGCCTGGGAGTCGGTGCTGGACGGGTTCGGCCCCCTGTACGTCTACGAAGTGGCCCGGACCCGCTGGCGGCTGGCCGAAGCCCTGGCCCAGGCGGGCGACCGGGCGGCGGCCCAGGAGCAGTGGGACCTGGCCGCGCAGATCGCGGACCGGCTGCGGGCCGCGCCGCTGCGGCGGGCCCTGGCCGACCTGGCCCGGCGGGCCCGGCTCGACGACCCGGGGGCACACCCCGACGGGGCGCCCGCGGCCGGGGGCGCGGCCGACGGCACCGGGGCCGCGCTGTCCGCGCTGACCACCCGCGAGCGTGAGGTGCTGCGGCTGATCGCGGCCGGGCGTTCCAACCGCGAGATCGGGGCCGAGCTGTTCATCTCGGCCAAGACGGCCAGCGTCCACGTGTCCAACATTCTCGGCAAGCTCGGCGTGGCCAGCCGCACCGAAGCCGCCGCCATCGCCCACCGCGAGGACATCGCGCGCAGTGTCTAGTGCATATCACGCAAAGTAGTTACAAAACGCACCAATCCGCCTCCGGTGCGGCTCCGAATGTCCCATATGAGCGAACCAAGCCATCTGGGCGAGGCGGTCATCGGGCCGCTGCGGCCCGCGGCGGGACTGAGCCTGCTGGGTGAGTACCAGGGCGACGAGTTTGCCGAGCCCCGGTTCCTGGTCCGCCGGAGTGACGGGCAGATTATCCAGCTGTCCCGGTTGCTGTACCTGGTGGCTGTGGCCATCACGGAAGCGGCGGTGCAAGGGAACGGCGCGGCGGCGGCGGCGGACGTGGTCGCCGAGCGGGTGAGCCCGGAGTTCGGCCGGCAGGTGACCGCGGCCAACGTCCGTTACCTGGTGGCCACCAAGCTCGCTCCGCTCGGGGTGGTGATCGTTCAGGCGCCCAGCCCGGCCGAGCCCGCGTTCCAGGCCGAGCCCGCGTTCCAGGCCGAGCCCGCGTTCCAGGCCGGGCCGCGCGGCCCAAGCCATCGCCCGCGAGGCGACCCGGCCCGAGCCGGCGGCGGGGCCGCACCGCCGTTCTGGGCGCCCTCGGCGCCCTGGCGGGCGTGGCCGGTGTGACGCTGGCGGCGATGGCGGTGACCAGCCCCGGGCCGCCCGCGTCGGCCGCCGCCAACCAGGCCCGGGCCGCGGCCTGGGTCGCGCAGCAGGTGAGCCCGGGCACCGTGGTGTCCTGCGACCCGGCCACGTGCGGGCAGCTCCGGCGGGACGGTTTCCCGGCCGCCCGGCTGATGACGCTGGGCCCGGCCTTCCGCGACCCGCTCGGTTCCGGGGTGGTGATCGGCACGCCAGCCGTCCGCGAGCGAGTTCGGCAGCCGCCTGGCCGCGGTCTACGCGCCGCTGGTGCTGGCGGGCTTCGGCTCGGGCGCCAACCGGGTCGAGGTCCGGGCCACCGCCCCCGACGGCGTGGTGGCGCTGGAGGCCGCCGTCAGCGCCCAGCAAGCCTCGGCCCGGTCCGCCGGGCAGCAGCTGCTGCGGAACCGGACCGTCCAGGCCACCCCGGCCGCGCGGCATGACCTGCTGGAGGGCCGCGTCGACGCTCGCCTGCTGGCCAACCTGTCGGTGCTGTCGTCCCAGTGGCCGTTCAAGCTGGTGGCCTTCGACGACGCGCCGCCCGGCGCCAGCCCCGCGGTCCCGCTGCGCGGCGTTCAGCTCAGCGCCACCTCGGCCGCGGGCCGGTCGGCCATCCTGGCCTTCCTGCACGCGCAGCGAGGCACGTACCGGCCAGCCATGGCCGCCGCGGCCAGCGGTCAGTCGGTGGTGACCGCCCGGTTCGACGCCCCCGACCCCATGCTCACGTCGGCGCCCGCACCGGGGCCGGCGTCCGTGCCGTAGC
This sequence comes from uncultured Actinomycetes bacterium, assembly GCA_963833835.1. GTDB lineage: Bacteria > Actinomycetota > Actinomycetes > Streptosporangiales > Streptosporangiaceae > Bog-532. The sequence goes on along the minus strand of CAWHZI010000008.1, from coordinate 909,518 downwards.
TGGCCAGCAGGGGCAGGGCCCGAGCCGTGGGCGAGTCGGGTTCGGCCGTGTAGACGACCAGGCGTTGTTCTGGGTCCAGCGGCGCGGACACCGTCTCCACCTCGAAGCGCAGGTGGCCCGCGACCGGATGGTCGATGTTCTTGACCAGTGAGGAGTAGTCGACGACCCGGTGGTCATGCCACCAGGCGTCGACCTGGGGATCGGCCCGCAGGTCATCGATGAGGCGGCGCAGCGCGGCGTCGTACGGGCGGCGGCCCACCTCGCGGCGCAGCGCGGCCACCGACGCCGCGGCGAACATCTCCCAGTTGATGATGCGCTGGCGGGCGAGCGGGTCCTGGAACAGGAAGCGAGTGAACGACGTGCCCTCGCCGAACGGGCGGCCGAGCACCGTCTCCAGCAGCGCGTTCTGGGCCAGCACGTCGCCGCGGTAGCCGAGCAGCAGCACCGGCAGATGATCGAGAGCGGTCATCAGCCGCAGCAGCCCCGGATCGGGACGCTGGCGGGCCCCGCCCGGCCCGGGCCCGGGCCGGGCCGCGGGCGCGGCCAGGTCACGCAGGTGCGCGTGCTCGGTCTCGTCCAGCCGCAAGGCCCGGGCCAGCGCGTCCAGCACGGCCACCGAGACGTGGGCCTGGCGGCCCTGCTCGACGCGGCTGAGGTAGTCGGTGCTCACCCCGGCCAGCATGGCCAGTTCCTCGCGGCGCAGCCCCGGCACGCGGCGGGGTCCGGGGAAGGCGGCGATGCCCGCCTGCGCCGGGGTGATGCGGTCTCGCCGAGCGCGGAGGTATTCACCCAGCTCAGGACGCCGGGCCGGCCTGGAGGTCACGAACCTCATGCTCGGTCGGCCGCCGGCGGATCTGGGTGGTCACCTCGTGCCCAGGTTCAGCCTGGCCTGGTTGGCGCCGCTCGCGGACCGTAGAACGGGACCATGACGACTGCAAACCAGACTCGCCCGCGGCTGGCGGGCCGCACGGCCATCGTGACCGGTTCGACCAGCGGTATCGGGGCGGCGATCGCCCGCGCGCTGGCCGCGGACGGAGCCACGGTGGCGGTGTCCGGCCGGGACGCTGCCCGGGGCCGCGACGTAGTGGATGGCATCGTGGCCGCCGGCGGCCGGGCGGTATTCGTGCCGTCCGACCTGGCCGGCCCCTACGCCAGCCTGCGGGCCTTCGCCGCCGCGGCCACCGCGGCACTTGGCGGCCGGGTCGACATCCTGGTCAACAACGCCGGCCTCTACCCGGCCACCGTGACCCCGGACCTGGCCGACGCCGACCTGGACGCGATGCTGGCGGTGAACGTGCGCGCACCGCACGTACTGGTGGCCGAGCTGGCCCCGGCCATGGCCGGCCGCGGTTCCGGCGTGATCGTGAACATCGGATCCTGGATGGCCCGCACCGGCAGCCCGTTCGCCGCCCTCTACACCGCGACCAAGGCCGCCGACGAACAGCTGACCCGGGCCTGGGCGGCCGAGTTCGGGCCCCGCGGCGTGCGGGTCAATACCGTCGCCCCGGGCGCCACCTTGACCCCCGGCAACGAGGCCGCCAAAGACGTGATCGAGCAGCTGACCGCGGCCACCCCGGCCGGGGTCCCGGTTCAGCCCGAGGACGTGGCGGCGGCCGTGGCCTTCGTCGCCTCCGACGACGCGAAGATGCTGCACGGCGCGATCATCGACGTCGACGGCGGCATCTCCGCCACCCGCCCCAGCTGACCAGTCCGACCCGGCTGACTCGCAGGCCCCGATAACCGCAGCGGGCCAAAAAACGCGGCCAGGTCGGTCGCCAGCAATTCCGGCTGTTCGTGCGGGGCGAAGTGGCCGCCGCGCGGCATCTCGGTGTAGCGCACCACGTGGTACGTGCGCTCGGCCCAGCTGCGCGGCGGCTGGGACAGGTCCTTCGGGAACACCGCGACGGCGGTGGGTACGTCGACCCGGCTGACCCGCTCGGTCAGGCCCCGCGCGTACTCGTAGTACGGCCGGAACGAGGTCGCGATGCAGTTGGTGTGCCAGTACAGCGAGGCCTGGGTCAGGATGTCGTCGTCGCTGAAGACCGAGGACAGGTCACCGCCGTGATCGCTCCAGGCCTCGTACTTTTCCACCATCCAGGCCAGCAGCCCGGCCGGGGAGTCGGCCAAACCATAGCTGAGCGTGATCGGGCGGGTCATCTGCTGGTGCTCGTAGGCGCCGTCGGCCGTGAACCAGCCTGCGACCTGGCCGAGGTAGTCCCGTTCCGCGGCGGTCAGCGTGGCCGGGTCGTAGGCGGCCGGATCGGCCACCGACATCAGGTGGATGCCGGCCACCGCCTCCGGATGGGCCTGAGCCAGCAGCGACGTGGTCCCGGCGCCGAGGTCGCCGCCGTGCGCCCCGTACCGGGTGAACCCCAGCTCGTCCTGCATCAGCCGATGCCACAACTCATGCGTGGGCACCGGGCCGGGCAGGGCCGGCGGCTGCGGGCTGAACGGGAAGCCGGGCAGGCAGGGCACGATCACGGTGAACGCGCCGCCCGGGTCACCGCCCCAGCGTGACGGCGTGGACAGTCGCCGGGCCAGCCCCACCAGTTCCAGGAAGCTGCTGGGCCAGCCGTTGGTGAGGACCAGCGGCAGGTTCCCGCCCTGTTCGGCGTCGAACCGCAGGTAGGACACCGGCTGGCCCGCTCCGGCCAGGCCCGCTCCGGCCAGGTCCGCTGTCCCCCAGGGCAGAGCGTTGATCGCGGCTTCGTGCCGGCGCCAGTCGTAGCCGGCCGCCCAGTAGGAGACCAGCCGCCGGAGCTCGTCCGCGGCGGTGCCGCCGGTCCAGTCGCCCGGTGCCGTCCCGGGGTACGGCTGCGGCCAGCGGGTCGCCGCCAGCCTGTTTCGCAGCTCCGCCAGCTCGGCGTCTGCGACGGTAATCACCGGGCCGGAGCCAGGGCGGCCATGATCTCGGCCGCGCGGGCCACGGCCGCGGCGTGGTCGACGTCGGGGGAACCGACCAGCTGGTCCCAGTTCAGGTCGTAGAACAGCTCGGTCACCCCGCGGTCGGCCAGCCACTCGGCGTCCGCGCGGATCTGGTCGTAGGGACCCGACAGCAGCCGCCGCTCGCCGCGGTCGTTCCTGACCTCCTCACCGGCGCGGACCACCCCCCGGCAGACGATCCGGACCCGATCCGGATCGCGCCCGGCCGCCGCCGCCGCCGAGCGCACGATCTTGATGTCATCGGTGATGCGGGTCAGGTCGGCCCGGCTGGACGTCATCCAGCCGTCGCCGATCCGGCCCGCCCGCTCCATGGCCGGGCGGGACATGCCGCCCAGGATGACCGGCGGCCCGGGCTGCTGCACCGGTGTCGGCTGCTGCCGTCCCGGCGGCACCGTGTAGAACTCGCCGTCGAACCGGGACAAGCCGTCCGGGCCGGGGCTCCACAGCGCGTGCAGCGCGGCCACATACTCCGAGGCCCGGGCCCCGCGCCGGGCCATCGACGCGCCGGCCAGCGTGAACTCCTCCGGCAGCCAGCCGATGCCCAGGCCCAGGTCCAGCCGCCCGTTCGACAGCACATCCACCGTGGTGGCCTGCTTGGCCAGGTAGCCCGGGGAGATGAACGGCAGGTTGAGCAGCGCGACACCGAGCCGGATCGAGGACGTGCCGGCGGCCAGGAAGCCCAGCGCCACCATCGGGTCCAGCACGCTCTGGTACACCGGGTCCATCGGAGTGTCCTCCGGTACCAGCAGCCGCTGGAACGTCCACAGCGACGCGTACCCCGCCTCTTCGGCCTGCGCGCCGAAGGTGGCCAGATCCCTGGGTGTGGCCCACGCTCCCGCCACCGGTGCTCCGAAACCAATCTCCATGCCCACCACCCTAGACAGCGGCCCAAGCCTGGCTGCGCTCCCATAGGGCCCGGGCCAGTTCCGGGGTCGCCGCCCGGTTCGGCTCGGCCTCGCGGCTGTCGATGTAGAACCGGCCGGTGACCCCGGCCACGTCGGGCGAGGTGGCGCAGTAGAGCGTGGTCCTGGCCCCTTGCTCGGTGGTGAGCATCCGGCGGGTGACCAGGGGCCGGACCGGCCACGGCACCCGGCGCCAGATGTCCGAGGCGACCACCCCCGGGTGCAGCGCGTACGTGGTGATCCCGCGCCCGGCCGTGCGGCGGGCCAGCTCCTGGCTGAACAGCACGTTGGCCAGCTTGGACACCGAGTACTCCGGCATCGCGGCCAGGTGCGCGGTGCGCCGCCGCACCGCGTCGAAGTCGATGCCGGTGGCCGAGTAGTGGGCGTCGCTGGCCACCGTCACCACCCGGGCCGGTGCGCTGGCCGCCAGCCGGTCCAGCAGCGCCGTGGTCAGCGCGAAGTGACCGAGATGGTTGACCCCGAACTGCAGCTCGAACCCGTCCTTGGTCAGGCCCCGGTGGCCCGCCACGCCGGCGTTGTTGATCAGCACGTGCAGCGGTTCGTCCCGGGCCAGGAAGTCGGCCGCGCAGCGCCGGACCGAGTCCAGGTCGGCCAGGTCGAGCGGCAGGTACTGGACCTGATCCGAGCCGGTCTGCGCGGTCAGCGCGGCCACCGCGGCCTCGCCCTTGGCCTGGGACCGGCAGGCCAGGTAGACCCGCCCGCCCCGGCCGGCCAGGGCCCGGGACGTGGCCAGGCCGATCCCGGTGTTGCCCCCGGTGACCAGGAACGTCCGCCCGTCCAGGTCACTCATGACCCAGCGCCCCCGCCTGACCCAGCACCCCCGCCTGACCCAGCACCCCCGCCGCCACCTCGCGGGCGCAGCCCCACGACAGCGTGACCCCCGCGCCGCCGTGCCCGTAGTTGTGCCACAGCACCCGCCCGTCCGCTAGCGGCTCGGCCTCCAGCCGGACCTCGGGCCGGGCCGGCCGGAGCCCGACCCGGTGGGCCACCACCGGCGCGTCCAGGACCCGCGGCTCGATCGCGGCGATGTCGGCCAGGATGCGCTCGGCCACCTCAGGCCGTGGTTCGGTGTCCCAGTCCCCGTCGGCCATGGTGCCGCCCAGGATCACGGTGTCCCGGTGCGGGAACAGGTAGATCACCTCCGGGACCGGACTGCTGTGGTCGATGTAGAACTCGTCGATGCCCGGGTTGGCGATGACCACGACCTGGCCGCGGATCGGGTGCACCGCCGGGTCCGGGACCAGGTGCCGGGCCGCCGCCCCGGTGCAGTTGACGATCACCGGCGCCGAGAATGCCCCATCGGCACCAGCCTTCACTTCGGTGAGCGACGTGATGGGATTCACATCAACCGTGACCCCGGCCCGTTCCAGCCGCGCCACCAGGTAGTCCAGGTAGACCGGCATGGCGATCACCGGGGCGCGGTACCGCCAGCCGCACACGAACCCCGGCGGCAGCTCACTTTCGCGGTAAACCTCCAGGCCATCGGTCAGGTCAAGCCAGGGTGGGGGGTCAGCCGGGACGCGGGACACTTCCCGTCCCGTGCGGGTCACGATGCCGGTCGCCGGATCGGCTTCCAGCTCGCGGAAGACGGCCAGGCCGGTCCGGGCCCAGCCGCGCACCCGCTCCGCTGGACCGCAGGTCACCGGGCCCCACACCGCGCCCGCCGCCACCGAGGTCGTCGCCCCCGGCGGGCTGGCGGTTCGCACGCCGACCCGCAGTCCCGACTCGGCCAAGGTGATGGCCGTGGTCAGCCCGATCACCCCGGACCCGAGGACCAGCACCTCGAATTCGTTAGCGTTCGTCACGGTCTTGACGTTATTGGATCCGCATAGGGTGGGCGGCGACGCATCGGCCGGTTTGCCATGCCCAGTCCCCCCGAGCGGGGTAGACAAGAAGTGCCGGGTTCATCGCGGAGCCCGGGCAGCCGGACCGCCGAACGTACCCAACACTGCGCGAAGGGGGATGATGAGCGACCGGCCTGGCATCGAGCTCAGCACGGTTCAGCTAGTCTCCAGCATGGGCGCGGCTGTGACCGGCGCCGTCCTGACGTCCTATATCGGGGACGGCGGGACAATCCTCGGGACCGCCATTGGCGCCGGGGTCAGCACGGCTGGTTTTGCCGTGTACAAGCACTACCTGGCCCGGACCAAGGAGAAGGTCGCTCCGGTCATCGTGGAGCACGCGCGCCAGTGGACCCCCACCGGCACGGTGGCCAGTGACTCGCGACCCACCCGCCACGACGGCGTTCCCCGGGCCGGCGTCCCCCGGGCGGATGCCACCCGGGCCGACATCCCCCGGGCGGACTCCCGCGGGCCGACGACGCCACCCGCGCGGACCGTCCGGCCAGCGGCGGCAACGGGAACGGCAACGGGTACGGCCGGAGTTACACCGCCGCCGACTGGGAACAGGCCCGCCGGACCGCGCCGGGCTGGGCCCAGCCCACTCAGGCCGAGCCCGGCTGGGGTCCCGACCCCACCCGCCAGGACCTTGGCCCCACCCGCCAGGACCCCGAGCCCACCCGCCAGGACGCCCAGCCCACCCACACCGCGCATTACGGCACCGTGCGGATGGGCGACGGGACCATGGTCAACGGTGGCCCCGGCCCCGATGGCCCCGGTTCCGGTGGCCCTGGTTCCGGCGGCTCTGGCTCCGGCGGCGGCGCCGGCGACGGGCGGCACAGCAAGCCCGGACGCGGCCCGAAGTTCCTGGCCGGGCGCCCGGCCTGGGTCGTCACGGTGGCCACCGCGGCCGTGGTGTTCGTCGCGGCCCTGGTCGCCATCACCTTCATCGAGCTGGGCACGGGCAGGCCGATCTCCGCCAGCGTGTGGAACCGGCACCAGACCGGCACCACGCTCGGCGGCAGCCACAGGACGACCTCCACGCCGTCCACCACCCCGACGCCCACGCAGAGCGGCACCGCGCCGGGCAGCGTCGGCGCAACCGGCGGGGCGCAGTCCTCGCCCACCCCGAGCACGACATCGACCTGGACCCCGACGCCGAGCCCGAGTTCGGTCCCCTCGTTCGGCTCGACCCCTGGCGCCACCGCGCCCGCCACCGGCGGGGCCGGGGCTGGCGCCGCCGGGTCCGCCACCGTGGCCCCAGGCCAGTAGCTTGGGCCGCGTGGAACTCTCACCTGACGCCTGGCGCAAACTGCACGACGTCTCCACCGCCAGCCTGACCAGCGAGCTGCTCAAGCTCGGTTTCCGCAACACGTTCATGGCCGGGATCCGGCCGCTGCGGCCGGACCGGCGGATGGTGGGCTACGCCTTCACCCTCCGCTACGTCCCGGCCCGCGAGGACCTCGACTTCCAGGTCGAGTACGACAACTGGACCAACCCGCAGCGGGTCGCGGTCGAGACCGTCGGCCCCGACCAGGTCCTGGTCATCGACGCCCGGGGCCAGCTCGGCGCGGCCTCGCTGGGCCACATCCTGGCCACCCGGCTGATGGTCCGGGGCGCGGCCGGCCTGGTCACCGACGGCGCGCTGCGCGACTCACCGGCCATCGCCACCCTCGACTTCCCGTCCTACGCGGCCGGACGCACGGGACCACCAGCTCTGTGCTGCACCATCCGGCTGACTTCGGCCTGCCCATCGGCTGTGGTGGGATCCTGGTCGAACCAGGCGACGTCCTGGTCGGCGACGCCGAGGGCGTGGTCGTCATCCCCGCCTCCGTCGCCGAAGACGTCGCCACCCGCACCTGGGACCGCGACCAGCTCGAAACCTGGCTCCAGCACCGCGTCGCGGGTGGCGCCAGCATCCGCGGCACCTACCCGCCCGACGACGAGACCAAGGCGCAGTTCCGCCAGGACACCGGCCGCGGTTAACTCACCGGCCCCAGCGGGGCTGGCGTTGCAACCCGGTCCAGGAGGACCATCGCGTCGTGATCGGGGGTGCCTGGCGCGGCTAGGTAGGCGATCAGGCGCTGGCCGTCGGCCCGGTTCACGTCGAGGGTCTCGTGGGCGAGCGTCATCGCGCCGACCAGCGGATGCCGGAAGACCTGGTCGCCCGCGCCTCCCGCCGTACCTCGTACCGTCCCCACAGGCGGCCGAAGTCCGGGCTCTTGACCAGCAGTTCCCCCACCAGCGTGGCCAGATCGGTCGCGTCCGGGTCGCTGCCGGCGATGGCACGGAGCTGGGCGACGCAGCCGCGGGCTTTCTGCTCCCAGTCCGGGAACAGCTCCCGCGCGGCCGGGTGCAGGAACGTGTACCTGATCGTGTTGCGCTGCCTGGGCGGCCAGTCGAGCAGGCCGTGATGGAGCTGAGCGCCGCCGGGGTTGGCCGCCAGCACGTCGTAGGTGCGGCTGGCCAGGTAGGCCGGGTTCGGGCGCAGGCTGTGACAGTATGCCGAGGGGGGGGCGGACCGCGCGGGATGGGGGCTTCGGCGGACCCGGGGCCCGGCGGGCCGCCTGGGCCGCGAGCGACTCAGGTACTCGCCTGCTCTCCTCGAGGAGCAGCGCGCGGGCCAGCGCGTCGACGACCGCGGGCTCGGCTTCGTCTTCCGGCCGCGTTCGAGCCGCGCGTAGTACCCATGCTGGCCCCGGCCAGCGTCGCGATCTCCTCGCGTCTCAGCCCGGGCGCGCGCGTGAGCCGGCGCCGGATGGCAAGCCCGCGTGCTGCGGACGGACGCCCTCGCGCCGGGCGCGCAGGAAGGCCCAAGCTCGGTCGACGCCTGCCGGTCCACGCTCGCCCGTCGGGAATCTGGTCCGGCATGTAACGATTGTCTGGAAAACCCGGTCGATGGGGGGCCGTGTCACTCCCCCCCTGGCGACGCCCCGCCGCATCGCGCCGGGTGGCCCGTCGCGCCGCGCGGGCCGCCGCAGGCTCGGGGCATGACCGACGCTGAGGTGAAGGGGACCGCGTGTTCCGCGCCGGACCCTGGCACGCCGTCTCGGCGTGGGCTGACCCTGGCCGCGGCGCTCCTCGGGTTCTTCATGATCTGCCTCGACGCCACCGCGGTGACGTGGCGCTGCCGGCGATCGGGCACTCCCTGTAGGGGCGACGGACGGCCTGCAATGGGTGCTGGACGGCTATACGTGCGGTTCGCGGCGCTGCTGATCTCGGCCGGTCGGTATCGGACCGGCCGCCGCGCGCCGGTGCTCGGCGGCCTGGCCGTGTCGATCGCTGCGTCGGCCGGGTGGGGTTCGTGCCCAGCTATGGGCTCTGATCGGCGCCCGGGTTGTCCAGGCGTGCGCGGCGGTGGTGACGTTGCCCGCGTCGCTTTCGCTGGTCCGGCAGGCGTCGACGAGCCGCCGCGCGGCGCGGGCGGTCGCCGTGTGGGGTTCCGGTGGCGCGGCCGGATCGCGGCGGGCCCGGTGCCGGCGGCATCCTGACGTCGGCCGGAGGATGGGCGGGCGAACTTCTTCATCAACCTTCCCGTGGGAGCGGTGACGCTGGCCCTGGCGGGCGGCGCGCCCCGGTCGCACCGGCTGGCGGCCCCCCTGGACCTGCCGGGGCAGGCGATGGCGTTTCGGGCTGGCCGCGCTGGCCTCGCGGGGCGATATCGGGCGGCGCGGCGGCTTCCTCGTCGGCGTGACTGCCGCGCTGGGGGTCGCGTCCTGGCGGCCACGCGTTCGTCGTCGTGGAGTCGAGGGCGGGGCAGCCGATGGTGCCGCTCCGCTGCTGCGCTCGCCGGCGTCGCCGCCTGCCTGCTGACCGGCTTTTCGATCACGTCGCCTTCTACGGCATCGCGTTCGTGCTCAGCCTGTACTTCCAGCGGGTGCTCGGCCAGTCCGCGATCGGGGCGGGCCTGCTCTTCCTGCCGATGACGGGACTGCTGACGGTGGCGAGCCTGCCTCCGCCCGCGCGGCGGCGCGGTGGGGACACCAGCTGCCGCTCCGGCTCGGGCTGAGCACGAGCACGCTGGGATGATCCCGCTGGCCTCCCCCCCGGCCGGCCCACGCTGGAGATGGCGCTTATCCCGGCCCGTGCCGGGCTTGGGTTCGCCCTGCCATCCCGGCGCCTCGCTGCTGGACGCGCTTCCCGCGGGGCCGGCGGGGCTGGGGGCGGGTTGTTCAACGCGGCCAGGCAGACCGGCGGCCGCTGCGGTGGCGGGTTCGGGCGCTGATCACAGCCTTGTTCCCGGCCGGGACGCGCGAGGCCCTGCTCCGACCCCCGTGCCGCCCGGCCGCTCAGGATCGTCACTGAACTCGCCCGGCCGGGCTACCGCGCTGGTCCCCGGCCAGGCGAAATGAGCGCATCAGGCCGCGCCAGCCCGTGAACCTCACCCGAGCCCGCTCAGCTGGGGGTGGACAGCGTGGTCCAGTCCCATGGCCCGGCAAGCCCGTCGTGGGCCAGCCCGAAGGCGTAGGTCGTCGCGCCGACCGCGGCCGCCGGCGAGCCCGGGAGCTGAAGACCGCCGCCGATCGCGTGCCAGCTCCGTGTCGGTGCCAGGAACTTGTGGTAGTAGGCCACGTTGTTGGTGCCGCGCACGAAGCCCACCAGGGCGCCCGGCACGCTGGTCAGCCCCGGGCTCGAGTTGGTCAGGCCACCCGAGGCGACGAAGCCGCTCACGCCGGCGTGTGAGATGTACAGCTGGTGGTTGGTCCCCACGACCAGCAGGTACGTACCGCTGATGGCCGCGGCGGCCGACGGCCCGGTGCCGGCCAGCAGGTTGCCGCCGTCCGTTGTGCCAGGCGCCCCACCCGGCGGACGTGTGGTCCCGGCCCCAGACGGCGCCGCTCGGACCGCGGGCGAAGACCGCGTAATCGGCGACGTTCGGACCCTGGAACACCGCCCCCGGCGTGGAGCTGACGTTGCCGCCGATAGAGGCCCAGTTGCTCCACTTCCCGCTGGTCCGGGTGGCCGTCCACACCGCACCGCCGCTGCCGGTGCCGAACACGATCGTCGACGTACCGGCCGTAATGGCCGAGCACCGCGCCGGCCACCTTGCCGTTGCTGACCTGCGTCGCCGTGCCCGGTGTGCCGCCCGCGGACGCCGTCCACACGGTGCCGTCGGCGGCGGTGTAGAACAGGCTCACCCCGGAGGTCGCCGCCGAGACCCCCGGACTCGATGCCTTTGGCCGGCGGCGGCGGCGCCGCTGAGGCCGTGGTGGCCGGGATAATCGCCAACCCCGCGACGCCCAATGTGGCGACCAAGGCCGTGACCCCGGCCGCCAGCCGCCGGGCGCGCTTCGACGTCAATTCGGTCACTCTCACTGCCCAGGCTGCGGGCCGTTGCCCGGCATCTGTCGATCGCATGTGTGCGGGTCCCCTTCCCCATCCGGGGGCGAGCACCCCTTGCGCTGCCCCCATCAACTACCGTCACACAGCAGGCACAAGAGTCAACGGGCCTAAGGGCCCCAAAACATGCGAACCGCGCACTGTTTACCGTCACGGCAAGCCGGGTTAACGGCTGGTTAAGCAGTCGGTATGCCGTCGGCTACAAATAGTTAAAGGCTCGGGTGGGTGGCGGCGTTCCGCCCCGTCGTGTATCCGGCTGACGCCTACCTCAGGCCGCTCACCTCAGAGGCGCTCCCACGCCTCGGTCAGAACGTTTCGCAGGATTCCCTCGATCTCGTCGAATTCCTCGGCCCGATGGTCAGTGGCGGGGCGAGCTGCACGACGGGGTCGCCGCGGTCATCCGCTCGGCAGTAGAGGCCGCTTCGAACAGGGCCTTCGACAGGAAGCCGCGCAGCAGGCGCTCTGACTCGTCGTCGTCGAACATTTCTCTGGTCTCCTTGTCTTTCACGAGCTCGATGCCGAAGAAGTATCGGTCACCGCGTACATCGCCGACGATCGGCAGGTCCTTCAGCCGCTCGGGCGTGGAGGGAAGAGTTCTCGTCGAACGTTCTCGACCAGTTTCTCCTCCTCGAAATGTCGAGGTTGTCGATGGCGACCGCAGCAGAGACCGGATGTCCGCCGAACGTGTACCCGTGATAGAACGCCGTCGTTCCGTGCTTGAAGCTCGTATAGCGGTCCCGCTGATGATGGTCGCGCCGATCGGCGAGTATCCGCTGGTCATGCCCTTCGCGCAGGTGATCATGTCCGGCTGGAAATCGTAGCGTGACGCGAAGAGTTGCCGATGCGACCGAAGCCCTGATGACCTCGTCAGCGACGAGAAGCACGTCGTACTGGTCGCAGATCTCGCGTACGCGCTTGAAGTATCCGGGGGGTGGTGGGAAACATCCGCCGCTGTTCTGCACCGGCTCCAGGAAAATCGCTGCGACCGTTTCTGGCCCTCGAACACGATGATCTTCTCGATCCAGTGAGTGGCCGCCCAGCGGCCGAACGCCTCGATCCGTCGCCCCGATTTCCTCCGCCCGGTAGTAGTTCGTGTTCGGCACGCGGAAACCGCCGGCGTACCGCTCGAACAGCTCCTTCATGGCGGGGATGCCGGTGATCGCAAGGGCTCCCTGCGGGGTGCCGTGATACGCGACCGCGCGGGAAATCACCTTGTGCTTGGTCGGACGAACCTGAACTTCCAGTAGTACTTCGCGAGCTTGAACGCGGTCTCGACAGCTTCGCCGCCGCCGGTCGAGAAGAAGACACGGATGAGATCGCCGGGAGCAAAGGAGGCGAGCCGGTCGGCCAGTTCGATCGCCTCCGGATGCGCGTACGACCAGATCGGAGAGAAGCGAGTTCCTCGGCCTGTTTGGCCGCGGCCTCAGCGAGCCGGCGCCCGTGGCCGGCGTTGACGACGAACAGGCCGGAAGGCCGTCGAAATAGCGCTTGCCTCTCCAAGATGTGGTGGCCGCTTCGCCCACGATCATCGGAACGCCTCCGCCATCTTCCATGACATCCGCGCGAAGTGCATCCAGAGGTGGTCTTCGCCATCTGCTGGAGTTCGGCGTCGCGAATTCAGGTGGTCATGTTCATCTCGTGCCCCAGTTGTATAGACTGCTTCCGCAGTTTGAGGTAGACGAATGTTTCCGTGCATTGGGACGCCCGGGGATGGCGCGAATCTTCTTCTGAGCAGCTCGATGAGGTCGTCGTCGTTCTGGCACACGATTTCGGCGAGGAGGTCGAAGTTTCCGGCCGTGAGCACCACGTAGTCGATCGCGACCGCGGAGAGCTCGTCCGCGACCGCGACGATGTCGCCGTCGCACAGAACCGATCATGCCCTGGCGGAAGAAACCGAGTGGCATCGGGTCGGGGACGGCGACCACCTGCATGACGCCGGCGTCCAAGCTTCTGACTCGCTGTCGCACCGCGGCCTCGCTCAGCCCGACGGCTTTGCCGATTTCTGCATAGGACCGCCTGCCGTCCCCCTGGAGCTGTTCGACGATGGGCCTTTGACACGTCATCGAGCTTGCAGCCCCGGCTGGACCCTGGGGCGGGACGTCCTGAGGGCAGGTTCGTTTCTTCGGCAGCGTGTCGTCGCTCACGCGCATGAACAGCAGCATTCCCATGCTTTACCGCAAGTTTTCCCCTGTCAATCACCAGGACCTAGAGGCCCTAGAGCGAAGGTGATCCCATAGGGTCATCAGTAGTGTTGACGATGAGCGAGCCAGGAAGAACTTCATCAACGGCGAAGTCGTGGATACCCGGCCGTTCCATTCGACTTGTGGATCCCGGGACCGAGGACACCTACGGACACGCTTCCCGTTTTTCGACAAGAAGGACGTCGACACGGCTTTCCCGCGGCGGCCGCTGCCTTCGAGGTGTGGGGGAGACGACGCCAGGCGAACGCCACCGGCGCTGTCCGGATTGCGGACGCGCTGGAGGCTCGAGCCCACGAATTTGCCGATCTCGAGTCCAGAGACACTGGCAAGCCCCGCGCTTAGCTTGAACGACGAAATGCCTCCTTCGGTCGACGAAATCCGGTTCTTTGCCGGCGCGGCGCGCAACCTGGAGGGCAAGTCGGCGGGCGAATACATGAAGGACCACACCTCCTTCATCCGCCGCGAGCCGATCGGCGTGTCGGCCAGGTCACGCCCTGGAACTACCCGCTCAACATGGCCGTCTGGAAGATCGCGCCCGCGATCGCGGCCGGGAACACGACGGTGCTCAAGCCGTCGGACACGACGCCGCCACGCTGCTGCTGGCGGAGGTCGCGGGGGAGTTCCTGCCGCCGGGGTGCTCAACGTGGTCACCGGCGACCGCGACACCGGGCGGGCGATGATCGAGCACAAGATCCCGCAGATGGTCTCGATCACCGGGTCGGTGCGCGCCGGCATGGAGGTCGCCAAGGCCGCCGCCGACGACCTCAAGCGCGTCCACCTGAGCTCGGCGGCAAGGCCCCGGTCATCGTCTTCGACGACGCCGACATCGGGGCCGCCGCCGAGGGCATCGGCGTCGGCCGGCTACTTCAACGCCGGCCAGGACTGCACCGCGGCCACGCGGGTGCTGGTCGGAACGGGCACAACGAGTTTGTCGCCGCGGTGGTGACGTGGCCGAGGCACGAAGACGGGCGCGCCGGACTCGCGACGACATCCTGTTCGGTCCGGTGAATAACGCGAATCAGCTCGAACGGGTGTAGGGATCATGCGCGCTCCCCGGCACGCGAAGGTCGAGCTCGGCGGACACCGCCCGGGGACGGCGGGTACTTCTACGAGGCCACCGTCGTTTCCGGACTCGAAGCGGATGACGCGATCCAGAACGAGATCTTCGGCCCGGTCATCACGGTGCAGAAGTTCACCGACGAGAAGCAGGCGCCGAGTGGGCGAACGGCGTGCATACGGCCTTTCTCGAGCGTGTGGACGAAGGTTCACGCCCGCGCGATGCGCTTCGCGAAGAACCTGGACTTCGGATGCGTGTGGATCAACACCCACATCCCGCTGGTCGCGGAGATGCCGCACGGCGGTTTCAAGCACTCCGGTTACGGCAAGGACCTCTCCGCCTACGGATTCGACGACTACACGCGCATCAAGCACGTCATGTCCTCATCGGCGAGTAGCTTCCGGCGCGGATTGTTACCCGCCGGTTCATCCCCGTCAACTCACGTTAATGAGTTATAAATGCGTAGTTGGGATGGGTGGTCGCGGCCCGGGGTTCTTGAGGGGGGACCCCGGGTCAACGCCATTCCCCAGCATTTTTTATTTAATGACGTCCTCACTGCCCAGGCCCCACGTGTGCGGAGTCACCCACATGCTCGCGTCAGCGAGGTGGCGCAGGCGGCCGAGGCGGCCTTGCCGCCCGCGGCGGCAGCGGAGGCACAGGTGGCACGGGCGGTACCGGCGGCACGAACCCCTCGTCCGCCGAGACGCGCAGGTGGTCATCGTCTGCCTGCCTAGGGAACCCGCCCGCGTTCGCGGCCTCGTCCGCCGCGTCGGCGGCCAGTTCAGCCCGCTCCTCAGCCGCGACCGCCACCTCCTCCGCCTGTTCGGCCCGGCAGCCGGGCCCGCTCGGAGGGTTCCTGAAGCTGCGCGGCACGGTCTCGGAGCAGCCGCTTTTGGCTGGTGGTTCGGCCCATTCCTCGGCTTTGGCTCCCGCCTCCTCGGCCAGCCCCGCTCTCTCCTCGGCCTCCTCGGCGTGCTGCTCGGCCTCATCGGCCCGTATCCGGGCCAGCTCCGCGGCTTCCTGAGCCCGATCCGCCGCCGCCTCCAGCCGGTACACCAGCGTCTGGCTCTCAATCTCCTCCGCGCCAACCCCCGCCGCCCGAGCCTCGAGCACGTACTGCTCCTCCGGCGTCAGCCCCGTCGGCCGCCTCCGGCGTCCCCGCCGTCCCGCCGCACCCCCAGCTTTGCACCCCCCTGTACCGCCCCACTCCTCCTGCGACCGGGGCATCCTGCGCCTCGAGGGGCTCAGCGTCGATGGCCGGCTCCGCTGGCTTCGCCGAGGACGATGCGGCGGGCGACCACGTAGGGTTCGCCGGTCTCGGCCATGCGCCGGCGGATAGCAGCCTTCTGTACTTTGTTCTGCGTCATGATCTCTTCTTCCCGGCGAGGCGGCCCGCGTCTGCTCGCTCAGGCGAATATGACCAGACGAAAAGAATGGCGCGAGTCAATAGACCCTTGTCCTCGTCGTCACCCCGGCGCGGGCCGCAGGTAACTCGGAAGCAGGCAGGCGCTGCTGCCACTGCCACGTTACCTCTGTGCCCGCCCCATGGGCTAGGGAGTGGGTGCGGTCAGCTGGATCCGGCCACTCGGAGTGGTCCACCGCAATTGGCCGGGAGCGGCCTGTTCCAGCTGCCAGCCCTCGGATTGTTTGCATCGGTGGTGGTGGCGGCACAACGGAGCCAAGTTGCACTCGCAGGTCCGGCCGCCTTGGCCGTACGGCACCGTGTGGTCGAGGTCGCACCGAGCGGAGGCTCGCCCGCACCCCGGTGCGCAGCATGTCCCGTGGCGGGCCTCGATCAGGTGCCGGAGCTTGCGGCTGGGCTGGTACGCCGATTCCTGGTGGCGGTGGTCGCAGCGGTCGCCGGCCAGCGGGCTGATCGTCACGGTGAAGCCGGACGAACGGCCGAGATCAGGCGGACGCCCGGGTATGCACCCGTGCCCGATGGCCTGCCCCGCCGCCCCAGTCACGTCACGCCGAAGCGGGCCGCGGGGTCGGCCGCCGCCAGCGTGGTCAGGTCCCGGGCCAGCGCCGGATCGACCGGCCCGAACCCGGCGACCTCGCCCGGCTCGGCCGCCAGCCCAAGCTGGGTCAGCAGCGGCACGGTCAGGCTGACCCGCGCGGCCAGGTGGTGCCGGCCTTGGGCGGGGCGGGGGCCCTGGCCCGGACCGGAGTCCTGGCTGGGGTGGAACTTTGACGGGGAGTGGAGTCTTGGCCGAGGAGGGTGTCCAGGTAGGCGCGGGCGCGTAGCTCTTCCAGGGAGCCAGGCCGGCCGGGCTCGCGGAGGGCCAGCGCGCGATCGGTGAGGCGCTGGTCGGCTTCCAGCACTCCGCGTTAGCCCGTAACCGCCCAGCGCGGCGGTGCCCGCGTCTTCCTGCCAGCGGCGTACCCGGGGATCCTTCTGCGCTTCCTCGCGCCGCTTGGTGGCGGCGGCGGGGTCGATGGCCAACACGGCCCGGCCCACCGCGGCGCGGAGCCGCCCGGTCGTCTGCTGCCCGGCCGCGGGCAGGATCCGGGCCTCCACCGCACGGGCGTCCTCGTCGGACAGCACGCGGGTAAGGTCGGCGATCAGGCGGGCCCGGGGGTAGTCGATGACTCCCTCATGCAGGGCCCGGGCCGTCCCGGGCAGCCGGGTGGCCAGGTCCAGAGCCAGCCCCAGGTAAGCGTCGGCGGTACGGGTGGTCAGGGTCAGAGCCGCCGCAATCTCGTCGCCGATGAACTCACTCAGGTGCTCTGGGAATGACCCTGGCGAGGCCGCCGCAGCGGCTCGCTCTGCGGGGCGGCGGCGGGCCAGCTCGGCGATGGCTGCCAAGCTGCCTGAGCTACACCACGATTCGAGACGGCGCCAGGCCCGCAGCACGCCGATCAGCTCGTCGTCGTCCAGTTCGGCCAGGCCGCCGTCACGGACAGCGGCGTCGACCAGGCCAGCCAGCGAACCGCCTGGCAGGCACACGTCGAGGATGCCGCCTGAGTCCAACCCAGAGCCCGATGGAGACGGCACCATCGGCCTGCAGAGAAGAGAGGAGTAATAAGGGAGCCTGGGGCGAGACTTCGCAGCGGCGCGCTCGTGCCGCTGGGCGTCCATTGCGCGAACAGCTCGCTGGTGGGCACATTGGCGTATTCGGGCGGGCAAGCGACTCCAGCCCGAGTAACCTCCGGCGCTCCCATAAACAGCGAATCGTGGTCGCTGTATTCGCCGGACGTAAGCTCCGCCGACATGCTTCACCGCCCATCTGATCAACGGTAATACGAACATTATATCGAACCGGCGCTTAATATGGAAAGGGAAAACGGAAATCGCTAGTAATTACTGAAAACGCTCCACGCAAACGCACGCTGAGCGTCGCGAAATGTCATCGGAGTGACGCGATATAAATGCGGGATGAAGGGGCAGGATGGGGCGGCGGGGTACAGGCGGAACGCCGAGCCCGGTCGCCATCCCCGGTGATAACAGCAAGAGGCGGCTTCAAACCTCTCTGGGTGATAACAGCAAGAAGCGGGCACTAAACGCCAGGGTGATAACAGCAAGAGGCGGTTCGCGGGTCTCGACAGGACAAGGGACCCCCGCTGGTGGAGGCAGATCAAGTCCGGGGCTCGGCTGACCGGTGTGTGTGCTGGATGAGTGGGTGCAGGGGGCGCACGATAGATTCGGCGCGATGCGGAACCGTCCGGCCCAGCTGGCCGACCACGCGGCCCGGGAGCATGCGCAGCGGGCGCTGGCCGGGGCGCGGGCGCGCTCGTTCTGGACCAGTCAGCCCGGCGCCCCTGAGCCAGCCGATCCACTGACCAGCCAGCAGCGGGCTGACCTGGTGGTGGTGGGTGGCGGGTTCTCTGGGTTGTGGACGGCGTTGCTGGCCCGGGAGCGGGATCCGTCCGCGGACGTGATCTTGGTCGAGGCGAGCACGGCGGGGTGGGCGGCGTCGGGGCGCAACGGCGGGTTCTGCTCGGCCAGCCTCACGCACGGGATCGGGAACGGGCTGAGCCGGTTCCCCGACGACATGCCCCGGCTGGAGCAGCTGGGCGCGCAGAACCTGGCCGAGATCGGCGCGACGGTGGCCGCGCACGGGATCGACTGTGACTTCGCCATGACCGGGGAGCTGGCCGTGGCCACCGCGCCGTGGCAGCTCGACGGGCTGACCGAGGAGGCCGCGGCGGCCCGGGCGCTGGGCCACGAGGTGACCGAGCTGGACGCGGCCGGAGTCCGGGCCGAGCTGGATTCGCCGGCGTTCCTGGGCGGGAGCTGGTACCGCGACACCTGCGCCATGGTCGACCCGGCCCGGCTGGCCCGCGGGCTGCGGGCTGCCTGCCTGGACGCCGGCGTGCGGATCTACGAGCACACCCCCGTGCGAGCGATGCACGCCGACGGGACCGGCATCGCGCTGACCACGCCCGCCGGCCAGCTGCAGGCCAACCAAGTGGTCCTGGCCACCGGGGCCTACCCGGCCCTGCTGCGCCGGATCCGGAGCTACTTCGTGCCGGTCTACGACTACGTGCTCGTCACCCGGCCGCTGTCCGCGGCCGAGCTGGCCAGCGTGGGGTGGCGGCACCGGCAGGGCGCGGCCGACAGCGGCAACCAGTTCCACTACTTCCGGCTGACGGCGGACAACCGGATCCTGTGGGGCGGCTACGACGCGGTCTACTTCACCGGCGGCACGGTGGGGCGCGACCACGACCAGCGGCCGCAGACCTTCCACCGCCTGGCCGAGCACTTCTTCGCCACGTTCCCGCAGCTGGAGGACGTGACATTCGAGTACGCCTGGGGCGGCGCGATCGACACCTGCAGCCGGTTCTTCGCGTTCTACGGCACCGCCTTCGGCGGCCGGCTGGCCTACGCCTGCGGGCACACCGGGCTCGGGGTGGGGGCCAGCCGGTTCGGGGCCAACGTGGTGCTGGACCTGCTGTCCGGCGAGCCCACCGAGCGGACCGAACTGGAGCTGGTCCGGTCCCGGCCGGTGCCGTTCCCGCCCGAGCCCGCGCGGACCGCGGTCGTCCAGCTCACCCGGGCCTCGCTGGCCCGGGCCGACCGGGACGCCGGCCGGCGCAACCTCTGGCTCCGCACCCTCGACCACCTCGGCCTGGGGTTCGACTCCTAGCCGCGGGAGTTTGTTAAAGAAAAATTTCCGCCCCAAGGCGCTGGGCCGCGATCTTCCGTTGACAAGCGCATGAAATGCTCTCGACGGAGCACTGTGGTTCCGGGGGCAACGGTGCCGACCGGGTGGGCCCGGACGAAGGAGGAGACATGGCCGTGACGCCGCTACGGGAGCGGAAGGCGTGGCAGGCGCTGGAGCGCCATTATGACGAGATCGCGGGGCGGCACCTGCGCGACCTCTTCGCCGAGGATCCCGGGCGCGGTGAGCGGCTGACCGCCGAGGCGGCCGGGCTGTACCTCGACTACTCCAAGAACCGGATCACCGACGAGACCCTGCGGCTGCTGGTCGAGCTGGCCGAGGAGTCCGGGGTGGCGGAGCGCCGGGACGCCATGTTCCGCGGCGAGCACATCAACGTGTCCGAGGACCGGGCCGTGCTGCATGTCGCGCTGCGGATGCCGGCCAGCACCGAGCTGGTCGTGGACGGCCAGGACGTGGTGGCCGACGTGCACGAGGTGCTGGGCCGGATGCGGGACTTCTCCGACCGGATCCGGTCGGGGGAGTGGACCGGGTACACCGGCCAGCGCATCCGCAACGTGATCAACGTCGGCATCGGCGGCTCCGACCTCGGGCCGGTGATGGCGTACGAGGCGCTGCGGCACTACAGCGACCGGGACATGACGTTCCGGTTCGTGTCCAACGTGGACTCCACCGACTTCGTCGAGGCCACCCGGGACCTGGACCCGGCGGAGACGCTGTTCATCATCTCCTCCAAGACGTTCGTCACGCTGGAGACGCTGACCAACGCCCACTCGGCCCGCGACTGGGTGGTGTCCGCGCTCGGCAGCGAGGACGCGGTGGCCAAGCACTTCGTGGCCGTCTCGACCAACGCCGAGAAGGTCAGCGAGTTCGGCATCGACACGGCCAACATGTTCGGGTTCTGGGACTGGGTCGGCGGCCGGTACTCGATGGACTCCGCGATCGGCCTGTCGACCATGGTGGCCATCGGCCCGGACCGGTTCGACGAGATGCTGGCCGGGTTCCACGAGATGGACGAGCACTTCCGCACCGCGCCGCTGGCGCAGAACCTGCCGGTGCTGATGGGCCTGCTGGCCCTGTGGTACCGGGACTTCTTCGGCAGCCAGACCTACGGCGTGATGCCGTACGACCAGTACCTCAAGCGGTTCCCGGCCTACCTGCAGCAGCTGACCATGGAGTCCAACGGCAAGCACGTCACGCTGACCGGGCAGCACGTGGACTACGACACCGGTGCGGTGTTCTGGGGTGAGCCGGGCACCAACGGCCAGCACAGCTTCTACCAGCTCATCCACCAGGGCACGGTGCTGATCCCGGTCGACCTGATCGGGTTCGGCAAGACGCTCAACCCGCTGAGCGACCACCACGACAAACTGTCTTCCAACGTCTTCGCCCAGGCTCAGGCGCTGGCCTTCGGCAAGACCGAGGAAGAGGTCCGGGCCGAGGGCACGCCGGACAACGTCGTGCCGCACCGGGTGATGGAGGGCAACCGGCCCACCAACACCATCCTGGCCGAGGTCATCACCCCCCGGGTGCTGGGCGCGCTGGTCGCGCTGTATGAGCACAGCGTGTTCACCCAGGGGACAATCTGGGACATCGACTCGTTCGACCAGTGGGGGGTCGAGCTGGGCAAGGTGATGGCCCAGCAGATCATCCCCGAGCTGGAGTCGGAGACCGAGCCCGACCTCCAGCACGATTCCTCGACCAACACGCTGATCCGCAAGTACCGCGCGCTGAAGAACAAGTAATGGGAGCTGACTTCGATGGCAACTGACAAGCCGATGCAGCTGGGCATGGTGGGGCTGGGCCGGATGGGTGCCAACCTCACCCGGCGGCTGATGCGCGACGGCCACCACTGCGTGGTCTACGACATCAGCGCCGACGCGGTGAAGGCACTGGAAGACGAGGGGGCCAAGGGCTCGACCGACCTGGCCACGTTCGTGAACATGCTGGAGGCGCCGCGCAACATCTGGCTGATGATCCCGGCCGGCCTGGTCGAGCAGACGCTGGACAAGCTCAAGCCGCTGGTCGCGGCGGACGACATCATCATCGACGGCGGTAACTCCTACTACCGCGACGACATCATCCGGTCCAAGGCACTGCAGGCCGATGGCATCCACTACGTGGACTGCGGCACCAGCGGCGGCATCTGGGGCCTGGAGCGCGGCTACTGCCTGATGATCGGCGGCCAGGACGAGCCGGTGGCCCGGCTGGACCCGATCTTCAAGACCATCGCCCCCGGCGTGGGCATGGTCCCGCCCACCCCGAGCCGGACCGAGGACCGCAGCACCGCGGCCGAGGGTTACCTGCACTGCGGCCCGAACGGCGCCGGGCACTTCGTCAAGATGGTCCACAACGGCATCGAGTACGGCATGATGGCCGCGATCGCCGAGGGGCTCAGCATCATCGAGCACGCCGACGCCGGCGACCACATGGACGAGATCGACGCCGAGACCACCCCGCTGCGTGACCCGTGGGCCTACAAGTACAACATCGACGTCGGTGAGGTGGCCGAGGTGTGGCGGCGCGGCTCGGTGATCAGCTCCTGGCTGATCGACCTGACCGCCGACGCGTTCGCCAAGTCCCCGGACCTGTCCGACTACACCGGCCGGGTGTCGGACTCCGGCGAGGGCCGGTGGACGGTGGAAGCGGCCATCGACACCGGCGTGCCCGCGTCCGGTCATCTCCTCGGCCCTGTACGAGCGGTTCGAGTCGCGCGGCGACGGCAAGTTCACCGGCCAGGTGCTGTCGGCCATGCGGTCTGGCTTCGGCGGCCACAAGGAGAAGAAAGCCGACTGACCCGCCGTGCTGCGGCCCCTCGGCGCCCATTAACTGGTTGCCGTCGGGACACAGCGCGGGGATAGTGCTGCGTTGTGCCCCGACGGTTCCGGCTGCTCATTGACGTCGAGCCGCTCAGGCGGTCGGCGGCGTTCCGGCGGCTGTGGGTGGGCAACACGCTGTCGGCCATCGGCGGCGCGCTGACCTCGTTCGCCGTCATCTTGCAGGTTTACCGGCTCACCCACTCCTCGTTCGCGGTGGGCGCGCTGGGCCTGGCCCAGGTGATCCCGTTGCTGACCGTGGGGCTGCTGGCCGGCTCGATCACCGACGCGATGGACCGGCGCCGGCTGGCCCTGATCACCGGGGGCGTGCAGACCGCGGTGTCGGCCGCGCTGGCGGCCCAGGCCTTCGCCGGGCTCCGGGTGACCGGGCTGCTGTACGCGCTGGTCGCCCTGCAGTCCGCGGTGGCCGCCATCGACTGGCCAGTACGGGCCGCGATGGTGCCGAGCCTGCTCCCGGCCGAGCAGCGGACCGCCGGGCTGGCGCTGATCCGGCTCAGCTTCCAGGTCGTCCTGGTCGTCGGCCCGGCGCTGGCCGGGGTTATCACCGCCGCCCCGCACCTCGGCCTGCCGGCCTGCTACCTGATCGACGTGATCAGCTTCGCGGCGTCCCTGTACGGAATCATCCGGCTGCCCGCCCTGCCGCCCCAGACCGCGGCCAGGCCTGGTTGGCGTGCCGCGGCCGAAGGAGCCCGGTTCATCCGCCGCAGCCCGCCGCTGGCCGGGGCGTTCCTGGCCGACCTGAACGCCACCGTGTTCGGGCTGCCGATCGCGCTGTTCCCGGCCATCAACGCGGCCCGGTTCGGCGGCAGCCCGGCCACCCTTGGCCTGTTCACGGCGGCGATCGGGGCCGGCGGCCTGGTCAGTGCCGCGCTGTCCGGGCCGCTGCGGCATCTGGCCCGGCCCGGCCGCGCCATGCTGATCACGGTCACCATCTGGGGTGGCGCGTTCGCGGGCTTTGCGCTGGCCCGCTCACTGTGGCTGACCCTGACCCTGCTGGCTGTGGCGGGCGCGGCCGACACGTTTACGGTCGTGTTCCGCGGCGCCATCCTGCAGGAGGTCACCCCGGAACCGCTGCGCGGCCGGGTCATGGCCAGCGACTTCGTGGTCGGCGCGGGCGGGGCTCAGCTCGGCAACCTGGAAGCGGGCACGCTGGGCTCGCTCACCACCCCAGGGATCAGCGCGCTGGCCGGGGGACTGGCCACCGTGGCCGGCGCGGTGGTCATCAGCGTGCTGCTGCCGGGGTTCTACCGGTACCGGTGGGGTGGCCAGCAAAAAATTCGGTGCCTTCGACCTATCTGCCCGAGCTGATTCAGCGGACACCGCGTCCGGGGTGGCAATGCCTGGGCGGGCAGGCGCCGCAGATCCTCGGCGGTCAGCTCCCCGGTGGAGATGAGCAGGGTAGCCAGCTCCTCCAGGGCCCGCGGGCCGCGCAGGCCGGGCACGCCCAGGCGGGCGTAGCGCTCGCGGATGTTCTCGCACCGCTTGACCACGGCGTGCTGGCCCCAGCCGATGCGCTCGGCCGCTTCGCGTGCCGTGCACGGGGTGGCCACCCCCGGGTAGCGCCAGATCAGGTACTTCTCGAATCGGGCGGCCAGGATCAGCCGGTCCGAATCGGACAGCCGGGGCCGGCTGCGCACGCTGGTCATGGCCCGTGAGTCCGTGGGCACCGCCGTCACCGGGAGCGGCCCGGGCGCGTCGTCCTCGTCCGGCAGGTTCTCGTCGGGCAGGCGGACCAGCAGCGTGTAGTGGCCCGCCCCGCCGGTCAGCCGGAGCTTGGCGTGCCACTGCTGCAGCGGCATGGCCATGCCCGGGGGCAGGTCGGCGCGGAAACCGCGATCCCCGGTCACGAACAGCAGACAGGCGCGGCTGTCGTTCTGCACCCACCAGGCGCCGTCGCGGTACTGCAGGCGGCCCGCGGTCCGCGACAGTCCCCGGTCGGCCTCGTCCAGCACGACCGTGCACTTCTTCGAGCGGCCGAAGGTGAATGTTTCCCCGGTCCGGACCCGCCAGGAACGCGGGCCGTACATCACGATCAGCGGATCTGTCTGGTTTGCCACTGAATCCCCGTTTTCAACCACATTGATTAGACTGCCGCGCCGCCCGTTTGGTTGGCCAGCGAATTTCCCCGTCCCCCCCTTCCCCCCTTGGGGAGCGCTCCCCTTGCTGGCCCCGGGCCGCTCGCGCACCCTGAAGCGGACAGGACGGCGGGGGCCGTCCTGAAATACATCAAAGGGGAACGTGATGATCACGAAGTTCAACCGCCGAGCGCCGCGGGGGCGGCGCCTGGCCACCCGGGCGCTGGCCGCCACCATCGCAGGCGGCGGCCTGGCCGCGGTCCTGGCCGCGGGGACCGCGACCGCGGCGACCGCGCCGGCTCCGGCCGCGGGGATCGCTCCGGGCGCCACCCTGGCCGGTTCCACCCGGGTGGTCGGCTACACCGCGGCGGGCGGTTCGGTCTGGCTGCGGAACCTGGCCACTGGGTCGCTCACCTCAGCGGGCGGGCACCTGACCAGCGCGCCAGGGCTGATGGGCAACGGCAGCACCGTGCTTATCTTCGGCCAGGGCCCCGGTGGCCATCTGTGGGAGAGCAGTTGCACCCTGTCCGGCACGTGCGGCGCCTGGCAGTCCCTCGGCGGCACGATCACGTCCAGCCCGTCCGCGGCGGTCTCCGGCCCGGCGCCCGAGGAATACTCGGTCTACGCCCGCGGCAGCAACGGTGCGGAGTGGACCCGGCAGCACAGCACGGGCGGCTGGGGCGCCTGGCGCTCGCTCGGCGGCAACCTGCTGGCCGGCACCGGCCCGGCGGCAGCCTACGTGTACGGTGACGGCCCTTACACGCTGGTGACCGGGACCAACCACGAGCTCTACGTCGAGGGGCCGGGTGTCACCGGCTTCAACCCGGCCGGCGGCCGCACCAACTCCTCGCCCGCGCTGACCGCCATCCTGGCCGCGCAGGGCCAGCCCGCCGCGCTGATCGGCTTCGTCCGCGGCACCAACGACGCCGGCTACTACCACCGCTTCATCGCCAACACCCCGGGCTGGCACTCCATGGGCGGCCGGCTCAGCACCGGTCCCGCCGCCTTCACCCAGGACCTGGCCACCATTCCGACCACCTTCGTCTACGCCCAGGGCACCGACCACCGGATCTACCAGGACGCCCGCCGACTGGGCCGCGCCCACTCCGGGCCTGACCGGCTGGCGCCTGGCCGGCTGAGCCCGGCGTAGCCGACGGCGTAACCGACGGGGCAACCGACCGGGCAAGCGACCGGAGCCCGGGGAGGCACACCCTCCCCGGGCTCCCACGCGTCGGCCCGCGCCCTTACGGTTGCTATGTGAGCGCGCACCCACGTGACCGGGAGTACTGATGGCACTTGACGAAGCGACCACCGCGCGGCTGAAGGACGCACTGGCCACGGTGGTCGTGATCCCCGTGACGCCGATGCGGCCTGACGGCAGCGTCGAGTGGGGCACCTATACCGACCTGATCCGGCGGGTGGTGGATTCCGGGATCACCGTGATCACGGCCAACGGCAACACCGGCGAGTTCTACGCGCTCACTCCGGCCGAAGCGCGGCAGGCCACCGAGCACGCGGTCCGCGCCGCCCATGGCGAGGCCGGGAGCTCGGCGGTTACGCCGACGTGCTGGTTGGCGTGGGTCACGACACCGCCAGCGCGATCGACGCGGCCCGGCACGCCCAGGACACCGGGGCCCAGCTGATCATGATCCACCAGCCGGTGCACCCGTACCAGGCGCCCGAAGGGCTGGGTCGACTACCACCAGGCCATCGCGGACGCCGTGCCCGACCTGGGCGTGGTGCTCTACGTGCGCAGCGAGCAGGTCACCGGGGCCCAGATCGGCGAGCTGGGGGCGCGCAGCCCGAACGTCATCGGGGTCAAGTACGGGGTCAAGGACGCGGCCCGGTTCGGGGCGGTGGCCCGGGACGCCGGCCTGGACCGGTTCACCTGGCTGGCCGGGCTGGCCGAGCCCTACGCCCCCGGCTACTGGGCCTACGGCGCCCGCGGGTTCACCTCCGGGCTGGCCAACGTCAGCCCCTCGGTGTCGCTGTCGTTGCTGGGCGCGCTGCGGACCGGCGACGCCGGCGGCGCGATGGACACCTGGGAGCTGATCCGGCCGTTCGAGGACCTGCGCGCGGCCGGCGGATCCGCCGACAACGTCAGCGTGGTCAAGGAGGCGCTGGCCCAGCTCGGCCTGTGCGGCCGGGACGTGCGGCCACCCAGCCGGGTGCTGCCCAAGGAAACCCGCGACGCCGTGACCGAGATCCTGCGGTCCTGGAACCTGGAGGAGAGCCGTTCGTGACCAAGACGCCTGAGGAGCTTCGCAGCTTCAATTGGTTCGGCAGCGACCGGACGTCGGGCCTGCGGGCGTTCGGCCACCGCTCGCGGATGCGCCAGCTCGGCTATGCGCCCGACGAGCACCTGGGCAAGCCGATCATCGCCATCCTCAACACCTGGTCGGAGATGAACGGCTGCCACATGCACCTGCGGGAACGGGCCGCGCAGGTCAAGCGGGGCGTGCTCGAAGCGGGTGGTTTCCCGATCGAGTTCCCGGTGGCCACGCTGTCCGAGTCGTTCCAGAAGCCAACCCCGATGATGTACCGGAACCTGCTGGCCATGGACACCGAGGAGCTGCTGCGCTCCTACCCAGCCGACGGCGCGGTGCTGATGGGCGGCTGCGACAAGACCACCCCGGCGCTGCTGATGGGGGCGGCCAGTGCGGGCCTGCCCGCCATCTACCTGCCCGCCGGGCCGATGCTGAGCGGCAACTACCGCGGCCAGACCGTCGGCAGCGGCACCGCCCAGTGGAAGTTCTGGGACGACGCGCGGGCCGGGCTGATCGGCGACTGCGAGCTGGCCGACCTCGAGTCCGGCATCGCCCGCTCGCCCGGGCACTGCATGACCATGGGCACCGCGTCCACCATGACCTCGGCGGCCGAGGCGCTGGGCATGACCGTGCCCGGGGCCGCCTCGATCCCGGCGGTGGACTCGGCGCACTACCGGATGGCCGTGGCCACCGGGCGGCGGATCGTGCAGATGGTCTGGGACGACCTGCGGCCGGCCACCATCTTGACCCGGGAGGCGTTCGAGGACGCGGCCGCCACCGTGCTGGCCCTGGGCGGCTCGACCAACGCGCTGATCCACCTGGTGGCCATGGCCGGGCGGGCCGGCGTCGCAGCTCACCCTGGACGACTTCGACGAGATTTCGCGGCGGGTGCCGGTGCTGGCCAACATCCAGCCCAGCGGCGCCCACCTGATGGAGGACTTCTACTACGCCGGCGGCCTGCGCGCGCTGCTGGCCCAGCTGGCCACGGTGCCCGGCGCCCTGCACCTGGACCGGCCCACGGCCAGCGGCGGGACGTTCGGTGAGCAGATCGCCGAAGCCGAGGTCTACAACGACGACGTCATCCGCGCCCCGGAGCAGGCCCTGTCGGCCGAGGGCGGGGTGGCCGTGCTGCGCGGCAACCTGGCCCCCGACGGCGCGGTGGTCAAGCACATCGCGGCCGAGCCGCGGCTGCTCAAGCACACCGGCCCGGCGGTGGTCTTCGACAGCTACAGCGAGATGCAGAAGACCATCAACGACCCGGCGCTGAACGTCACCGCCGACTCGGTTCTGGTGCTGCGCAACGCGGGACCCAAGGGCGGCCCTGGCATGCCCGAGTACGGCATGCTGCCCATCCCCAGCTACCTGCTCAAACAGGGCGTACGGGACATGGTGCGGATCTCCGACGCCCGGATGAGCGGCACCAGCTACGGGGCCTGCGTGCTGCACGTGGCCCCGGAGTCCTTCGTCGGCGGCCCGCTGGCCCTGGTCCGCACCGGCGACCTGATCACGCTGGACGCCGCCGCCCGGGAGCTTCGCCTGGAGGTGACCGACGAGGAACTGGCCGCGCGCCGGGCCCAGTGGCAGCCGCCCGAGCCGAAGTTCGAGCGCGGCTACGGTGTCCTGTTCACCGACCAGATCACGCAGGCCAACGAGGGCTGCGACTTCGCGTTCCTGGCCAAGCAGGGCCGCAACTTTGACCCCAATGCCGGATAACGTGACGATAACGAAGGGATGCTGATGATTCAGGGGTACAACCCGCGGACGGGCCAGCCCACCGGTGAGCCGGTGGCGGAGACGACCGACACGGACGTGGACGCGGCCGTCGCCGCGGCGGCCGAGGCCCTGCCGGCCTGGGCAGCCCTGGACGACGGGGCACGGGCCCACGCGCTGGAGGCGGTGGCCGACGCGCTGGATGAGCGGGCCGCAGAGCTGGTCGCCCTGGCCGACGCGGAAACCGCGCTGGGGGAGACCCGGCTGACCGGCGAGGTGGGCCGGACCACGGGCCAGCTGCGGCTGTTCGCCGGTGTCCTGCGCGACGGCGGTTACCACGACGTCGCGGACTCTCCAGCCGGGGGCGGCATCGGTGAAATCGGCCGCATCAGCCACGCGATCGGCCCGGTCGCGGTGTTCGCCGCGTCCAACTTCCCGTTCGCGTTCTCGGTCCTGGGCGGTGACACCGCGTCGGCGCTGGCGGCCGGGCTGCCCGGTGGTGGTCAAGGCGCACGAGGGTCACCCGAACACCTCCGAGCTGACCGCGCAGATCGCGCACGAGGTGCTGGCCAAGGCGGGCGCGCCGCACGGGGTGTTCGCGCTGGTCCACGGGGTCGACGCGGGCCTGCGCCTGCTGAACCATCCGGACATCGCGGCCGCCGGGTTCACCGGCTCCACCAGTGGCGGCCTGGCCCTGGCCAAGATCAGCGCCGACCGCGAGGTGCCGATCCCGTTCTTCGGCGAGCTCGGCGCGGTCAACCCGGTGGTGGTGCTGCCCGGCGCGGCGACCCAGCGCGCGGCGGACATCGCGTCCGGGTACGCGGGCTCGCTCACGCTTGGCGCAGGCCAGTTCTGCACCAACCCGGGCCTGCTGTTCGTACCGGCCCGGGACGAGAACCTGCGCGGCGCGATCGCCGACGCGGTCAGCGGGTCCAGCGGTGCACCGATGCTGTCCGAGCGCATCCACTCCGGTTACGAGGCGGCCCTGGCCGAGATCGAGGCGCACCCAGCGGTGACGTCGGTCGCGGCCGGCACGACCGGTGAGGGGCCGTGGGCCGCCACCCCGCGGCTGTTCGCGACCACGCTGGCGGAGTTCGCCGGCGACCTGCCCATACTGGCCAAGGAACGGTTCGGCCCGGCCGGGCTGCTGATCACCTACCCCTCGCCCGAGGAACTGCTGCCCGTCCTGGCCCAGCTGGGTGGCAACCTGGTCGGCAGCGTCCACGGCGACCCGGACGACCGCGCCGACCTGGTCACGGCCCGGCAGGTCGTCGCGGTGTTCGAGCGCACCGTGGGCCGGATCGTGTGGAACGGCTGGCCCACCGGGGTGGCAGTCAACGCGGCCCAGCACCACGGCGGCCCGTACCCCGCCACCACCGCGCCCGCCACCACCTCGGTCGGCTCGACCGCGATCCGGCGCTGGCTGGTGCCCGTGGCCTACCAGGGCCTGCCTAAGGAGCTGCTGCCGGCTGGCCTGCCCGGGCAGCCGGCCGAGACCGCGGGCTGAGCCCGTGCCGGTCGCCGCGTACCTGTACCCGTGGGATGTGGACGGCGACCCGGGCGCCGCGGACCGGATCGCCGCGCTCGGGGTCACCGAGGTGTCCCTGGCCGCCGCCTACCACGCGGTGCGGGCGGTCACCCCGTTCCATCCCGGGCACCGGATCGTGACCCGGGACGCGGCCGTCTACTACCGGCCGGACCCGGCCCGGTGGGCCAGGGCGCACCTGCGCCCGGCCGGCCCGGACCCGGCCGAGGTGGGCTCGTTCGAACGGGCCGCCGACGCGCTGCGTGCGGCGGGGCTGCAGGTCAACGCCTGGGTGGTGGTGACCCACAACGGCCGCCTGGCCGCGGCGCACCCCGAGTGCGCGGTGCACAACGCCTTCGGTGACGCCTACCCCTGGGCGCTGTGCGCGGGCTCGCCGGCCGTGGCCGAGTACGCGGCCGCCCTGGCGGCCGAGATCGCCGCGCTGGACGTCGTGGCCGACGTGGAACTGGAAGCCTGCGGCTGGTACGGCTACGACCACCTCAGCGCCCACGACAAGACCGGTGGGACGCCGGCGGGCCCGGCTCTCCAGTTGCTGGACCCCTGCTTCTGCGCGAACTGCGCGGCCACGCTGCGGGTGGCCGGGGCGGACTCCGAGGCCATCGCGGCCGCGGTCCGGGCCGCCCTGGACGGCGGCTCCGTCGTCCCGCCGGAGCTGGCCAGGGCGCTGAGTTCGGTCCGGGCGGCCACGTCGGCCACATTCCTCGAGCACGTGGTGGCGGCGGTGCGTGCGGCCGCCCCCGGCCAGCAGATCCTGGTGCACGCCCACCCGGACCCGGCCGAGGCGGGGTCGAACCCCGGGTACGAGCTGACTACGTTGCTGGGCCCGGCCGGTGCGGACGGGGTCATCCTGGCCTGCCCCGGCCCGGCCGGCCCGGCCGCCACCGCGGTGGCCTCGGCCGCCCAGGAAGCGGCGGCGGTCGCGCCCGGGCGGCGGGTCATCGCCACGCTGCCCGCGGTGGCCGCCCTGGGGGCGGACACCGGCGAACTGCCCGCCAAGGCCAAGGCCGTGCTGGCCGCGGGCGCGACCGACCTGCGGCTCTATCACGCGGGCCTGGCCTCGGCCGCCGACCACGTGGCCCAGCGTGAGGCGGCAGCAGCCAGCGGCCCAGCGTGAGGTGGCGGCGGCGATAGGCTGAGTTGGGTGAGCCCACAGATCGCCACCAACACCAGCGTCAGCCGGGACGAGCTGCTCGACTTCATCCGCCCCCGGCACCACGCCATCGTCATCACCGCCCGCGCCGACGGCCGGCCGCAGGCCTCACCGGTCACCTGCGGCGTCGACGAAGCCGGCCGGATCGTCGTGTCGACCTACCCGGAACGGGCCAAGACCCGTAACGCCCGCCGCAACCCGCAGGCCAGCGTGCTGATCCTGTCCGACGACTTCGGCGGCGCCTGGA
The DNA here is from genome assembly GCA_963833835.1 of uncultured Actinomycetes bacterium. Taxonomy (GTDB): domain Bacteria; phylum Actinomycetota; class Actinomycetes; order Streptosporangiales; family Streptosporangiaceae; genus Bog-532. The sequence goes on along the minus strand of CAWHZI010000008.1, from coordinate 878,261 downwards.
TCCAGGTCGACGGCGACGCCGAGGTCATCGACATGCCCGAGGCGGCCGAGGTACTGGTCGACTACTACCGCGCGATCGCCGGCGAGCACCCCGACTGGGACGAATACCGCCAGGCCATGGCCCGCCAGGGCAAGTCGCTGCTCCGCATCACGCCCACGTCCTGGGGACCGGTCGCCACCGGTGGCTTCCCGGCTCGGCTGGCGGACTGACCGCCGTGGCCAACCTGTCGATACGCACCCGGCGGCTGCGCGCCTGGATCGTCCTGACGTGGCTGGTGCTGGCGGTGCTGCTCATCGCCGGGCTGATCGTCGCCTTCACGGTCAGCGGCCTCGCGGGTGTCATCCTGTTCGGCCTGGGCGCGGTCGGCTACCTCGTGCTCGGCGCCATCGTGTTCGCGTTCATGCCCCGCCGCGGCTGACCTGCCCACCCGGCCCCTTCTGACCCGGTTGCCGGCGTAGCGGCGCCCCCTTGCGCACCTGTCTGGTGCCAGCGATGGATCGCGGCGTTTCGCCGGATCACTACCCCTGAACACCGCGACTGGCTCGCCTGCCGTCATCTATGCCGTTCAGGAAGGCAGATGAACACCAAGTCGATTCCCCAGATCCACCGCTCGCGCGCGTTCGCCGTGCTGGCCGTCGCGTTCTTCATGACCATCGTCGACCTCACCATCGTCAACGTCGCGCTGCCGACCATCGGCCGCGACCTTCACTTCTCCGAATCGAACCTGCAGTGGGTCGTCACCGCGTACGCGATCACCTTCGGCGGCTTCCTGCTCCTCGGCGGCCGCGCCGCAGACCTGCTCGGTCGTCGGCGGTCCTGATGCTCGGCCTCGGCGTGTTCACCGCCGCGTCGCTCGGCGCCGGACTCTCGACCAGCGCCTGGCTTCCTGATCGCGATGCGCTTGCTGCAGGGAGTCGGCGCGGCTGTCGTCTGCCGGCGGCGCTCTCGATCGTGATGAACATGTTCGCGGAGGGCGCCGAGCGCAACAAGCGCTCGGACTCTGGGGCGGTATCGGAGCGACGGTGGAGCGACGTTCGGCCTGATCGCCGGCGTCTTCTCACCCGCTACGCGGCTGGCAGTGCATCTTCTTCCTCAACGTGCCGATCGGGGCGGCAGCGTTCTTGCTCGCTCCGCGCATCGTGCCCGAGAGCCGGCTCGAGGGTCCGGCCCTTTGACCTGTTTTGCCGCAGACCGTGACCGGCCGCCTGATGTGCGTCTACGATCAACGCCCTGGCCAGCGGCGGATCAGGTGCCCAGCACAGCTTTCCGTCGCTACTGGTCGTGGTGGTGGCGTTGTTCGCTGCTTTCGTGCTCATCGAGCTGCGCGTCCAGGCGCCGCTGCTGCCGCTGCAGGATCTTCCGGCTACGGACGGTGGCGGTGGCCAACGCCACCGGGTTCCTGCTCGGCGGCAGCTTCTTCGCCTTCATCTTCATCGGCACCCTCTACATGCAGCAGGTGCTGGGTTACTCGGCCCTCCAGGCCGGGGTGGCCTGGCTGGCCACATCGCTCACTTCGTCGCGCTCGCCGGGCTCTCCCAGATGCTCGTCACTCGCATCTCAGCCGGCCGGTGCTTGGCGTCTGGGTATGGCACTAATCGGCGGGGCATTCTGTGGGCGACGGAGGTGCCCGTGCAGGCGCACTTCTGGAGCGCCATGGCGCGGGCCGTTCTTCGTCGTGGGCTCGCACGGCCTTCGCCTTCGTCCCGATCTCCATCGCCGGCGCTCGCGGCGTCCGCTCCGGAGCCGGGCTCGCCTCGGTCTGCTCAACACCTCCCAGCAGCTCGGCGCCATCGTTCGCTATCCATCGTCGGCCGCCACCGTGCTCATCAAGACCCTGCTCGGCGAAGGACGCCCGCAGGCGTCGCGCTGACCGGCGGCTTCCACTGGGCCTTCTGGGTCGCGGAACGATAGCCCTCCTCGCCCTGCCCGTGGCCGCCACCCTCATCAACCACAAGACGGTCCCCGCTGGCCCAGAACCGGCGGAAAATTTGCCCCGGCACCGATGGATTCCGTCCCGAGCGCGGATCAGAAGGTAGGTGAGCATGCATCTGTCAGCCCCCAGGCCCGTCGTTCACCTTGAGCTCCCCACCACTGATCAGGATCGGGCGAGCACTGGCGGCGAGCGCGAGCTGCTCGAGGCCGCCCGGCGCGGTGACGAGTACGCCTACGTCCAGCTTATCGGGCCGTACCGCGCCGAGCTCGACGCCCACTGTTACCGATGCTCGGCTCTGCGGCGGACGCAGAGGATCCCGCAAGAGGCGCTGCTGCGCGCCTGTCGCCCCTCCCACAGTTCGAGGGCCGGAGCTCGCTCCGCTCCTGGCTCTACAGATCGCGACGAACACCTGCCTCAGGGCGATCGAGCGTCGTCCCAAACGAGTGCTCCCGATCTACTACTCTCCCGAAGCCGACCCTCACGACGCCTGGCCGGCCAGTGACCGAAACGTGTGGCTGGAACCCTATCCGGATGACCGCTTGCGCTGGCGACCATTTGGCCGCCTTGACGCCCGCTATGAGCAGCGCGAGAGCGTCTAGCTCGCATTCATCGCGGCGCTCCAGCACCTGCCCTCACGGCAGCGCGCCGCACTCATAATCCGCGACGCTCGGCTTTCGGCCCGCGAAACCGCCGCGGCGCTCGACGACGCCCGTCTCCGTCGACAGCGCCTTGCAGCCGCGCATAAGACGTGGACGAACCGCTGCCTGAGCAAAGCCAGCACTACGCTGCGCTCTCTAGGTGACGCCGCATTGAGCTGTTGAGTGAAGCATACGTCGCCGCTGGGAGCGCAACGACGTCGATGCGGTGGTGGCCATGCTGGCCGAAGACGTGACGATGGCTATGCCGCCGCGGCCAACCTGTTCCGCGGCGGCATCAGTCGGCATGTTTCTCCGCGCGGGCCGCTGGTCGGCGCGGTGCGTGGCGGCTCATACCGGCCCCGCCAACGGCACTCGCGTTCGGCTGCACCTCTGGGACAGAGTCGCAGAACTTCCTGTTGCACGCGTCACTCTCACCCTGCGCGCCGCAGATCGAGGAACCACCACCTTCCTCAGCCCGTGTGTTCGCATTCGCCTCAGCCGCTAGCCTTCGGCTTTCGCGAGCTGCGCCAGCAGCGCCACGTGCAGCGACGTGCGCGACTCGGCCGAGTCCAGATGCACCCCGAGGATCCGCTCGATCTGCTGCAGCCGCTGGTAGAAGGTGGGGCGGGCCAGGTGCGCGCTTTGTGCCGCCGCCACCTTGTTGCCCCCGGTCTCCAGGTAAACGGCCAGGCAGGACAGCAGGTCGGTGCCGTGCGCCTCGTCGGCCGCCAGCAGCGGGCCGAGCTCGCGTTCGGCGAAGGTCTGGAGCCGGGCGTCGTCGCGCAGCAGGTGCAGCAGCCCGCGCAGGCGCATATCGGGCAGACGGTAGAACGGGCGGTCTTCCGGCCGGCCGATGGCGACGTCGCCGACCTGGCGCGCTTCCAGGAACGAGCGGCGGACGTCGCGCAGGGTCTCCGTGGCCGACCCGACTCCGAGCACGAACGGCTCGCCGCTGAGCCGGAGCTGCGTCCCAAGCCGGGTGGCCAGCGCGGTCAGTTCGGTGTCGGCGTCGGCTCGCGCGGACAGGGACAGCAGCGCCCCGGCCCGCACGTCATCCAGCGATCCGACCAGTGCGGGCAGCCGTCGCTGGCGGCAGGCGTCCGCCAGCGCCTCGGTGACTTCGGCGATCCGGGCGTGGGCCGAGATGCCCGGCCCCGCGTCCTGGATCCGGACGATGACCGCGATCAGCTGCCGGCCGCCGACCGGGACGCCGAGCGCCCGGGCCCGGGCCGCCGCTTCCTCCGGGTCGGCGTGTGCGCTCTCCACGATCGCGCTGATCAGCGTGCGGTGCGCCTGCCGTTCCAGGCTCTCCTGCTGCCGGGTCAGCAGCCGCCCGAGGGCCAGCGCGCTAGCCGCCCGCTCCAGCAGCACGGTGTCCGCCGCCAGGCCGCCGGCCGCCGAGGACCCGGCCGGCCAACCACCCGGCCCCTCAGTGACCAGGATGACCCGGCCCCAGTCCTCGCCCCGGGCGCCCACCATGGTCACCAGCCAGCCGGCCGCCTCGTCGTAGAACGTCCGCCGCGGCCCGGACACCGCCCGGGCCTGGTGCTCGAAACCGGCCAGCAGCCCCCGCGGGTCGGCGCCCGCGGGGGACAGGGCCAGCACCCGGTGCGACAGGTCTTCCAGGATGACCGGCCGGCCGGCCAGCAGCGCAGCCTGCCGGACGATCTCCTCCGGCGGTGCCCCGGCCACCGACAGCTCGGTGAACGTCTCGTGCACGCGCTCCGACCGCCGCAGCTCGTCCAGCTGCGCGTCGATGATCATGGCGTGCACGGTCTCGGTGATGGCCACGAACGGGACCTCGCGCCGGAACGCGATCAGCGGTACCCCATGCCGTTCGGCCGCGGTGACCAGCGCGTCCGGCAGCCGGTCGTAACGGCGGCCCAGCTCCACGGCCAGACCGCTCACGCCGGCCGCGGCCAGGTCGGCGGCGTAGGAGGCCAGCGGGTCCGGGTCGTCGGGCAGCGCGATGCCGGTGCTCAGCACCAGCTCACCGCCGTGCAGCAGCCGGGCCGCGTCGGTCTGCTCGATCGCGTGCACCCAGCGCACCGGGACCCCGAGCCGTGCGTGACCGGCCAGCACCTGCGGCCGGCCGCGCCGCACGGCCTCCAGTTCCAGCACGTCCGCCAGCGTGGGCAGCACCCGCATCACCACCTGACAGACTGTTTGCGATTACCGCGATCTGCTTACATTATGTACGCCGATGGCCTGGCCGCCCACCGGCACACTGGTAGGTATGGCTGATCTTTACGCCCGCCACCGCGCGGTCATCCCCAACTGGGTTGCGCTCTACTACGACGACCCCATCGAGCTGACCGGCGGCAAGGGCTGCCGGGTCACCGACTCGAGCGGGCGCAGCTACCTGGACTTCTTCGCCGGCATCTTGACCAACATGCTCGGTTACGACGTGGCTGAGGTCCGTGAGGCGGTCGAGCGGCAGCTGTCCTCGGGCGTGGTGCACACCTCGACGCTGTACCTGATCCGCAACCAGGTCGAGCTGGCCGAGAAGATCGCCCGGCTGTCCGGTATCGCTGACGCCAAGGTGTTCTTCACCAACTCGGGCACCGAGGCCAACGAGACGGCCCTGCTGCTGGCCACCACGGCCCGCGGCGCCGACCAGGTGCTGGCCATGCGTAACAGCTATCACGGCCGCTCGTTCGGCGCGGTGGCCATCACCGGCAACGCGGGCTGGAAGCCCTCGTCGCTGTCCCCGTTCGGCGTGCACTACCTGCACGGCGCCGACCAGAACCTGCCCGCGTTCGCCGGGATGTCCGACGCGGACTATATCGAGGCCTGCGTGGCCGACCTGAAGAACGTGCTCGCCACCGCGGCCCACCCGGCCGACGTGGCCGCGCTGATCGCCGAGCCGGTGCAGGGCGTCGGCGGCTTCACCATGGCCCCGGACGGGCTGTTCGCCGCGTACAAGGAAGTGCTGGACCAGCACGGGATCCTGTTCATCTCGGACGAGGTGCAGACCGGCTGGGGCCGCACCGGCGAGCACTTCTGGGGCATCGGCGCGCACGGCGTCACCCCGGATGCGATGACGTTCGCCAAGGGCCTGGGCAACGGGTTCGCGATCGGCGGCGTGGTCGCCCGCGGCGACCTGCTGGACGGGCTGCGCGGCAACGGCGTCTCCACCTTCGGCGGCAACCCGGTCTCCACCGCGGCGGCCAGCGCCACCCTGGACTACGTGCTCTCGCACGACCTGCAGGCCAACGCGGCCGCGCTGGGCCAGATCATCATCCCCGGCCTGCGCGCGGCCGCCGCGGCCAGCCCGGCCGCCGGCGCGGTCCGCGGCAAGGGCCTGATGTTCGCCCTCGACATGGTCGACCCCACCACCGGCCAGGCCAGCGCGAAGCTGGCCGCCCGCATGCTGGAGGAGACCCGCGAGCGCGGGCTGCTCATCGGCAAGGGCGGCCTGTACGGCAACACGCTGCGGATGGCCCCCCCGCTCACGCTGAACGAGCCCGAGGCCCGCGAAGGCCTGACCATCTTGACCGACGCCCTGAAGGCCGTCAGCGAGGAGACACAGTGACATCTGTTGGGACCCAGCCCGGTAAGCACATCACCCACTGGATCGGCGGCAAGCCGTGGGACGGCACCGCCGAGCGGCAGGGCGACGTCTACGACCCGGCCACCGGCCAGGTCAGCGGGCACGTCGACTTCGCCAGCCCGGCCGAGGTGGAAGCAACCGTCGCTGCGGCCAGGACGGCCTTCGAGACCTGGCGGAAGGTCTCGCTGTCCAAGCGGGCCGCGATCTTGTTCTCGTTCCGCGAGCTGGTGCACAACCACATCAAGGACCTGGCCGCGCTGATCACCGCCGAGCACGGCAAGGTCGCCTCCGACGCGGCCGGTGAGGTCGCCCGCGGCCTGGAAGTGGTCGAGTTCGCCTGCGGCATCCCGCACCTGCTCAAGGGCGGGTTCTCCGAGAATGTGTCCACCGGCGTGGACTCCTATTCGATCCGGCAGCCGCTCGGTGTGGTCGCGGGCATCACTCCGTTCAACTTCCCGGCCATGGTGCCGATGTGGATGTTCCCCATCGCCATCGCCTGCGGCAACACGTTCATCCTCAAGCCGTCAGAGAAGGACCCCTCCGCCTCGACGCTGATCGCGCAGCTGTGGGCCGAGGCCGGCCTGCCCGAGGGCGTGTTCAACGTGCTGCAGGGGGACAAGGTCGCGGTGGACGGGCTGCTCCACCACCCGGACGTGGCCGCGGTCAGCTTCGTCGGCTCCACCCCGATCGCGCGTTACGTCTACGAGCAGGGCACCCAGGCGGGCAAGCGGGTGCAGGCCCTGGGCGGGGCCAAGAACCACATGGTGGTGCTGCCCGACGCCGACCTGGACCTGGCCGCCGACGCGGCCGTGTCGGCCGGGTTCGGCTCAGCCGGAGAGCGTTGCATGGCCATCTCCGCCCTGGTTGCGGTCGAGCCGGTCGGTGACGAGCTGATCGAGAAGATCCGCACCCGGATCAGCCGGCTGCGGGTCGGCCCGGGTACCGACGAGCGGGCCGAGATGGGGCCGCTGGTCACCGGGGCGCACCGGGACAAGGTCGCCTCCTACCTGGACTCCGGCGTCGCCGACGGCGCCACCCTGGCCGTCGACGGCCGGGCCCACCCGATCATCGGCGGGGAGTCCGAGGGCTTCTGGCTCGGCCCCAGCGTGCTCGACCACGTGGCCCCGGGCAACAGCGCCTACGACGACGAGATCTTCGGTCCCGTGCTGAGCGTGGCCCGGGTCGACTCCTACGCCGAGGCGGTCGAGCTGGTCAACAACAGCCCGTACGGCAACGGCACCGCGGTGTTCACCAATGACGGTGGCGCGGCCCGCCGGTTCGTGTCCGAGATCCAGGTCGGCATGGTCGGCGTCAACGTGCCGATCCCGGTGCCGATGGCGTTCTACTCGTTCGGCGGCTGGAAGAACTCACTGTTCGGCGACACCCACATGCATGGCACCGAAGGCGTCCACTTCTACACCCGGGGCAAGGTCGTCACGTCCCGCTGGCTCGACCCGAGCCACGGTGGCGTCAACCTGGGCTTCCCGGTCAACGCCTAAACCGCTGTGTAGCCGCCGTCAATGACGATTGTTTGTGCGGTGAGATAGCTGGATGCATCGGAAGCAAGGAAGCTGACCAGTCCCGACAGGTCATCCGGGGTGGCAATGCGTCCCAGCGGAATGCGGGCGATCCACTCATCGCGCAGCGACGGCTGCTGATCGATGATGCGTTCCGTCAGGTCGGTGAGGACGTACCCGGGAGCGACCGAGTTCACCCTGATGCCGGCCGGTGCCCACTCCACCGCCAGGGACTTTCCGAGGTGGGCGACCGCCGCCTTCGATGCGTTGTACGACGCGGCCCACTGCGGCACGTTCACGATGACTCCGGACATCGACGAGATGAGGATGGCGCTTCCGGGCAGGCCGGCCTGGAGCAGCGCGCTGCCGAACGCCTGGGCGGCGAAGAACGTCCCGGCCAGGTTCACGTCGATGACTTTGCGCCATTCGCCGGCCGTTACGTTGACCGAATCGTCGTTGATCTCAATGCCCGCTGCGGTCAGCAGCACCTGCGGAACGCCCAGCTGGCTGCTGACCGCATCGAAGGCGGCGACGGTCGCGTCCTGGTCGGTGACGTCGAGTTGCTGACCCAGTGTCTCCACGCCGTACTCTGCCGCAATCTGCTTCGCCGCGTCCGCGACGTTGTCGAGCAGATCAAGCAGGGCAATCTTCGCGCCGTCCGCCGCTAGTGAGCGAGCTACGGCCAGGCCAATCCCGCGTGCTCCCCCCGTGATGACAGCAGTCCGTCCGTTCAGGTCGGTTATCACTGGTGTTTCTCCTTCGTGTGTCGGTTCTGACGGTTGGGGTGACCGGCTCCGGTCACCGCTGATGGAGCCGGTCCCAGCCGGCGCGGGTGGCGGCGATGAACGACCGGGCGGCCGCGAGCGGGTCGGCCGCGCCGATCACCCCGCTGGTCGAGCCGGTTCCGTCCGCACCGGCGGCCATGATGGCTGCGGCGATTGACGGCGAGGAAACTCCGCCCGCGTGCATCATCAGCACCGCCGGAGCGCCACGGCGCACCGCTTCGTTGGCGGGGGCGATCCAGTCTCGTGAGCTGCGTCCGGCGGTGCCGATGAGCGCGCTCGGCTCCAGCAGGATCGCGGTCGGGCCGAGCTGGGCGACGTGTACGGCCTCGGCGTCGGTGTCCGTACAGACGATGGTCTGCAAGCCGGCTGAGCGAGCGCGTTCGACTGCTACCGCGAGTGTCGGTGGGTCGAGGGGGTTGCTGGCGTGGTTGAGCATGACGCCCGCGGCTCCGGCATCGACGAGCGTTTCCGCGATGACCCGGCCCATGGAGGGCCCGGGCCGGTCCGGCGCCATGGTCTGGGCAAAGGGGAGGACGCCGCTGCGGAGGTCGTAAATTGGCGCGATGAGCGCGGTCGGTACCGTGAGGATGACCCGGACACCGTAGTCAGCGCCAGCGGCGCCCGCCGCGCGGGCCAGACTCTCAAGTTCGGTTCGGCGGAGCAGGTTCTTCGGCCCGATCTCAAAAAAGGGTCCGGACAACCCGGTCGGCTCAGCCCTGGGCGAGGTCACGGAGCCAGGCCGCGGTCGCGGGCAGGGTCACGGCCGGGTCCCCGGTCGTTGAGCATTCGAGGTTGACGTAGCCGTCATAACCCACCGTGTTCAACGCGCCGAAGATGTCGGGCCAGTTGAGGAGGCCGTGGCCGGGCAGGAGGCGATTGCTGTCACCGAGGTGAACGTGCGCGATGCGGTGGCCCGCCTGAATCAGCGCTTTGCCCCATGTCCGCTTCCTCGATCGACATGTGGAACGTGTCGGGCAAGAGCCCGGCGTTCGGATGCGCGACCGCGTCGATGATGCGGATGTTGTCGGCGATGCGGTTGAGGTAGCGGCTTTCGTACCGGTTGATGGGCTCGAGCAGCACCCGGGCGGGTGTGCCGGCCACCAGGTCGAGTACCTGCCGGTAGAACGCGGTGAAGCTACCCGCCTGATCCTGGCTCAGCTGCTGGTAGGGATCGAACAACGGCATCGGATCCTGCGGGCCGTACTGGTACTCGATCTCGGTCACCGCCCCGATCTCACCGCAGATGGTCGCGGCGGCCTGGTACATGGCGCGGCACCGGTTCCGGAGTTCGTCGTCGGGTGACATGGCGTTGCCGTAGCTGGCGTCCATGAAGACGAACTCGGCGGGCCGGACGCCGGTCCGCTGCTCGAGCGACCCCAGTTCCTCCCGCAGCTCATCCGTCCACTCGCTGTACGGCTGGAACACCGCCAGCGCGTCATAGCCCCACGTCCGCAGGTTCTGCGCCTTCTCGGTCAGGCTCTGCCCGGGAACCATGGGCGATGAGCAGCTGAGCTTCACGTGCTTCCTCCTTCAGCTGGTGCTCGGGTACAGCCGGGCGAGATACGTCTCGAACAGCTGGTATCGCGCCGTGGCCGCGTCGGTCTTCAACGGCCGGTAAGTGACCACCTCGGGCTGGTTGAGCAGCGCGGCGTCGCTGAGGCTGCCGAGGGCACCGTGCTCGACCAGGGCCAGCGCCGCAGCACCGCGGCAGGTCGCTTCCTGCTCGCGTGGCACGAGGACCCGCACGCCGCAGACGTCGGCCTTGAGCTGACTCCAGTAGGGCGAGGCCGCGCCGCCTCCGGTCGAGACAATCTCGGTCACGTCATCGTCCGGCGCGAGGTATTCGATGTTCCGGCGCAGCAGGTGGGCGAGGCCTTCCTCGACCGCGTGCGCGAGGTCGGCCTGGTCGTGCTGGAGGTCGATGCCGAGGAACGCTCCCTTGGCGGTGGCGGAGTAGTCGGGCGGGTTCACGCCGGTGAGGTAGGGCAGGAAGATGGGTGCGTCCGCGGACCGCCGGGATTGCAGCAGGTCCTCGAGCTCCTCGTAGCGCATGCTGCCGAGAGCGGTGTCGCGGAACCAGTCGAGGACCACTCCTCCGCTGTCGGCGCCGGTGAACAGAAGGATCTCGCCGGGTCGCAATCCCGCGTGGAAGGACACGCGCCGTGCGGGGTCGAAGGTCCAGCCGCGCGCCAGCATGGACAGCGACAGGACCGTGCCGGCCGACTCGCTCACCACCCCGTGTGCGTAGGAGCCGGTGCCGGCCATCGCGCAGAAGTGATCGAGCGCGCCCGCGTTGACCCGGTAGCTCGCGGCGGGCGGCAGCCGGTCAAGCACCTCGGCGACCACGGGGCCCACGTTCTGGCCGGCGTCGACGATCACGGGAAGCGCCTCGGCCCGGACGGCGCAGAAGTCGAGCATCTCTGGCCAGTAGCGCTGCCCCGGCACGTCGTAGAAGTAGGTGAACCCGCGCGTTGTCACCTCGCCCGCCTTGACCCCCGTGAGCCGGAAAATGATGTCGTCCTTCACCATCAGGACCGCCCGGGCCTGGTCGAGGGCGTCGGGATCGTGCCGGGCCAGCCATCTCAGTTTTGCGGCGGGCCACGTGGCCGATGCTTCGGGTTCTCCGGTGATGGCGAATGCCTGCGCCGATCCGAACTTCTCGGCCAGTTCCACGGCCTCCGCGGTGGCCCGCGCGTCCAGCCAGGAGATGCCCGGCCGGACCAGGTCGCCCGCCGCGTTGCGCAGGACCAGGGACTCCGCCTGCCCGGTGATGGCGATGACGGCGTGGTGCCGGGCCGTGTCGCCATACTGGTTACCGCAGCCTTGCACCAGCTCGACGACGAGATCGAACAGGCCCTGCGGGTCGAACTCGACGCGTGCGCCCTTGCGGTCGTACGTCACCGGCGCCTGCATCAGGGCCAGCCGCCGCAGTCGCTCGTCGAACAGCGCGACCTTGACGTTGGTCGTGCCGAGGTCGACCGCGTACACGATCATGCTCAGTCGCCGATGACCTGGAAGTGGACCATCCGCTGGCGGGGCCGGACCGAGTCGAGATCACCGAAGTAGAGGCGCCCGAATTCACCGAGCACCAGGCGGCCGTCGTGAACCGGAACGGTTTCCGAGCGGCCGAGGATGGACGAGATGATGTGCCCATCGGTGTTCAGCCCCCAAGCTGGAAGCTCGTCACGGAGCTCAGCCGCATTGCGGATGTGGATCGGGCCGGGGTGGAGATACTGGTTCTCGTGCCGGGTCGGCGGGGCGATCTTCGCGAGGACGTTAAGCGTGTCCTGGAGGATGTACTGATCGCCGTAGTAGGTGGTGTCCTCGGACTCCTCTTGCAGGAGGACGCAGCAACTCGTGTGCTGCGTGTAAGCGACCGCCAGGCCATTCGTGATGCCGCTGCCGCCCACGAACTCCTCGAACTCCTTCGTCAGATCGAAGAACTCTTGCCGCGCGGGCGTGTCGATCATCAGGGCGTGCGTTTTCGTGGCCATCAATGCCTCCTTGGGCGGGCCAGTGACGTTCAGACGCCGGAGGACTGCTCTGGCGCGACCGGTGAGACCGGCACGACCAGGTCGGCGGTGTCGGCCGGCGCGATCTCGCGATAGATGCCGACCTTGCGGGCGGTCAGGCGGGGGCGCAGGTACAGCAGGTACCAGAGCAGGCCGACTACCTCGGCACCGAGCAGGTAACGGGCGGCGATGTGACCCTCCTGCGGGGCGAGAGCGATCACGGCCACTCCGATCGTGAACAGCAGCGCGGACACCGCGACGACGGCGAACCACCGCCCGAGGGTGAAGTCACCGGCCCGGTGGGCCGGAATCTTGTTCGTGAAGTGGGCGTAGAGGGCCGCGCTCACGGTGAGCATGTAGACGAAGTAGTAGGCGACACTGCAGATCGACACGACGTTCGCCGCGATGCCGGCCGAGAGCATGTTGACACCGATGCCCACCACCGCCACCAGCAGAATCGAGGCGATCGGGGTGCGGGTGGTCTTGTTGACGCTGCCCAGCACGGACGACCCTGGCAGCATCCGGTCCCGGGAGAGCGCGAACGTCAGCCGGGTGGCGACGACCATGTTGGCCAGCACGCACGAGAAGATCGCCAGGAACACGACGACTTGCAGCACGTTGGCCGCGATGACGCCGAAGTGGCTCTGGAAGATGTAGATGAGCGGGTTTTTCGACTGCCCCAGCAGTTCGCCCACGCTGTAGGGAATGGCGACCAGGAAGCCGACGATCATCAAAGCACTGGCGCCCATCGAGACCAGGTTGGCCCGCATCATCGCGTACGGCGTGACGGCCCGCGGGTCGTTTGTCTCCTCGGCCAGGTCGGCGGCACCTTCCCACCCGATGAAGCAGTACATGGGCAGCAGCGCGGCGAGGATGAAGCCGTACCACAGCGAGTTGTGGTTGGTGCGCTCGGCGGAGGTGAGGATCGAGAAGCCCGCCTTGTGGTGGAAGAAGGCCACCCCGACCAGCAACAGCAGCGCGGCCACGACCGACCCGACGATCTCGAAGAACACCCCGACGTTGTTCACCGCGCTCACCAGCCTGATGCTGACGATGTTGATCACCGCGGCCACGACCATCGCGCCCGTGGCCAGCAGCACGATGTCGCCGTGAGTCGGGTGCGACCAGATGTCGCCCGCGAACACCGTCGCCAGCGCGACCGCGGTCGCGGCGGTACCGGCGATGAACGCCAGCAGCGCCGTGTATCCGGTGAACCAGCCATAGTGCGGGTTGATCAGCCGGCTGTTCCACTGATAGGCGAACCCGGTGATCGGGATGCGCGCGGCCAGATGCGAATACACCAAGACGACCAAGAACACGCCGGCCGCGCACGGCAGCCAGAGCCACACTCCGATCGCGCCGCTCGTGCCGAACAGGCTCGGTAGCAGGAAGAAGATCGCGGTCGTGATGCTGACCATCGAGAACGCCACTGAGAACGAGGCAAATGGGCCCATCGTCCGGCGCAGCGACTGAGCGTAACCAAACTGATGAAGGTCGCCAACGTCCTTCGGGTCGGACAACTGTTGCTCGACATCCGATCTAGCCGGTGCTGATGCCATCCAAATACCACCCCTCGCGAGAAACGTGAACTTGATCACGATTTGCATTGTTAGGTGGCTGCTACATTAGCCTCGGAATTTGCCCAGCAGAATGTCGTATTTCTGCCATTACTATGTAGAAAAAATGACATAGTACTTAGCGTGGCCCTATACGGGCGATCCGCGTGAGGGGAGCCCGATCTGTCAGCTACCTCCAACATCACGTTGCGGCAAATCGAGGCGTTCCTCGCCGTCGCCCAGGAACGCAAGTTCACCGCGGCGGCCGAACGGCTGCATGTGTCGGCCCCCTACCTCAGTCAAACCATCAAGCAGCTGGAACACGCGCTGGGTTACACGCTGCTGACCCGCACCACCCGCTCGGTCGAGCTCACCCCGGCCGGTGGCGTATTCGCCGGGCTGGCCGAACGTGCCCTCGCCGACCTCGAGCGCGCGATCCAAGCCGCGCGCGCGACGGCTCAACCGCCCCGGGCCAGCCTGCGACTGGGCTACACGATCGGCGCGGGACTCGACGTCGTTCCCACCCTGCTCCGCACCTTCAGCGCCGAACATCCCGATCTCCGGGTCCAGACCGAGGAATACGACTTCAGCGAACCCAGCGGCGGGCTCCGAGATCACCATGTTCAAGCAGCCGTCGTGCGGCCCCCCATCGGTCTGGCGGGCTTGCTCACCGTCGACCTCGCCCGCGAAGCACGCGTCGCCTGCCTGCCCGAAGGACACGAACTCGCCACCCGGGAAACCGTCTCCGTCGCCGACCTGCTGCCCGAGCCGATCATCGCCGCCCCTCCGTCGCTCGGACCGTGGCGCGACTACTGGATCCTCGCCGAGTACCGTTCCACGCCAGCACCCGTCGTCGCTGAGGCGGCAACCTTCGAAGCCGAACTACACCTGGTCGCAAGTGGAACCGGCATCAGCGTCACGGCGATGGCCGCCGCGCGTTACTACAGCCGGCCCGGTGTCGTTTTCGTCCGTATCCGCGACCTCGAACCCTGCCGCGTCGCGCTCGCCTGGTGGCCCGAAGACACCGCCTCCGTAGCCGGCCTCGTCACCGTGGCCACCCGCATCGCCAACATCTCGCCCGGCCCAGCACCGAATTCCGGCCCCGGTGCCGACTACCGCCCGTGAAACAGCGCCGGGCCGCTCCGCTTAAGGGTTGACCCCGCCCGGGGTGGCCCCGGCGTCCTGGGCCGCCGGGGTGCCCTGGGCGGGCGGAGCCCCAGGTACGGCGGGCACGGTGGCGGCCGGTGCCGTGGCGGCCGGCGGCGCGGCCGTGTCGCCCGGCGCGGCCAGCTGCATCGAGGCCAGGATGACCCCGATGTTGGCCGTGCCCAGGTTGTTCGGGACGGTCACGTACAGCACGGCCGGGGGCTGCCCGGCCCCCCGGTCCACCACCACGACCGCGCCCATCTGGGTCTGCCAGGCCAGGCCCTGGCCGGCGGCGTTCTGGTAGGTCATCTGGAACTCCACCAGCCAGCCCGGGTGCCCGCTGACCTGGAGCGGGTTGTTCTCCTCGGTCGCCCGGACGTGCGGCAGCGAAGCGAAGTAGGCCGTGTCGAACGCGCTGACCAGGTTCATGGCCGTCTGGGGCAGGTCCGCGGTGCTGGTGTAGGCGTACTGCTGGGGGAGCAGGCCGGAGCAGGCGCTGGCGTACCAGGGGCTGTTGCCCGCCGCCGGGACCGGGCCCGCCACCGCGTTCTCACCGGCCGACCAGGCGAACACGGCGTTGTTCAGGCTGCCCGGGCAACCCGGCTGCCACGGCGCGGCCAGCAGCGCGTAGGACAGGCCGGACGCGGTGTCGGCCACCGGAGTGCCGGTGGTGGCGGTGGTCGAGGGGGCGTTGGTCGCCGACGCTGACGGCGTCGCGCGGTGGGTCGCGGCCGGGTGCCGGGTGGCGGCGGCCGGCTTGGAGTGCGGGGCCGTGGACGAGCCGAACACGCCGACCAGCACCCCGGTGATCAGCATGGCCACGGCCGTGCCCAGCGCCACCATCCACATCAGCCGGCTGCGGTTGCGCCGGAGCATGCCGCCGTACTGGGTCCGTTCGACCAGCGGCAGGTTCTCCTCGGTGACCGGGGCGCTGCGCCGCCAGCCCAGCCGGGCCAGCGCGCCGGTGTTCCGGGCCCCGTGCCCGGCCGGCGTCGCCGCCACCGCGGCGGGCAACAGCGTCCCGTCCAGCACCTGGGTCGAGTTCTCGCCGCCCCGTCCCGGCAACGCGACAGCTTGCTGATCTGGAATGCTGTCGAACCACTCGGTGAGCGATACCTCGTCGTCCGCCGGGGCGGCGGCGAAGTCCCTGACATCGGGCAGCGCGGGAGCGGCCAAGGCGGCGACCGGCTCATGAGCCTGCGATCGCTGTTCCTCGTGGCGGGCGGGGTTGGGCGCTTGGACCAGGGGGGCGGTGTGCACCGTCCACTGCGTCCCGTCCCACCAGCGCAACAGAGTCCCCGTCTGGACGGGGTCCTCGTACCAGCCGGGGGGCGGCATGTCCATGCGAGGCTCCTCCGCCGGCAACACCTTTCCCGAGGTCAAGCAGATTATCGGATGACCTGGCTCGGCGCTGCGTGATGCGGACAAATCCCCGCAATTGCCCGCAGCACCAGAATCTGGGGTCACCGGGCGCGGGCGCTAGTCGGTGCGGGCGGTGACCTCGGCCGGGCCGGTCAGCACGCTCGGCGGGGGCAGGGGCGAGGGCTGGGCGGTGGCGTCGGTGGCCGGGCGTGCGCCCGATACGAACCGCTCCAGGTCGTCGCCGTCCAGCACCCGGGCCGGGAACGGGTCGGCCGCGGCCAGCCGGCTCAGCTCGGCGGCCGGCAGCGGGCGCCGGCTGGCCGCCAGCACCAGGTTGCCGAACCGGCGGCGGCGCAGCACGGCGGGCTCGGCCACCAGCAGGCCGTACGGGAAGACCGATGCTACGGTCGCGGCCTGCTGTTTGGCGAAGCCCAGGGGCGGGCCGTCGGCCACGTTCTGGATGAACACCCCGTCCGCGGTCAGCGCCCGCGCGGCCAGCTGAGCGCACTCGACCGTGGTCAGGTGCGGTGGTGTCCTGGCCCCGGCGAACACGTCGCTGATCACCACGTCGAACCGGCCGGGGGCGACCGAGGCCAGCACCTCGCGCGCGTCCCCGATCCGGACCCGGATGCGGTGCCGGGCCCGGCCGAGCGGCAGGTGCTCCCGGACCAGGTCCATCAGCGCGGCGTCGTACTCGGCGACCAGCTGACTGGATCCGGGCCGGGTCGCGGCCACGTAGCGCGGCAGGGTCAGCGCGCCGCCGCCGAGGTGCAGCACGCGCAGCGGCGCACCGGCGGGCGCGACCGTGTCCAGCAGGTGCGCGATCCGCTGGATGTACTCGAACTCCAGGTATTGCGGGTCGTGCAGGTCGACCTGGGACTGCGGCGCGTCGCCCAGGTACAGCAGCCACGAGCCGGCGCGATCCAGGTCGGGCACCAGCTCCGCCAGCCGCCCGTCGGCCACCTCCCGGTGCACGGCTACCCGCTGAGTCTTGTCTCGCGCCCGGCCCGCCATGATCCCAGTATCGCGGGGCCGGCCGGCCAGAAGGTCACACCGCGGCGAACGCGTCCTCCAGGATGGACAGGCCCTCTTCCAGCAGCGCGTCCCCGATCACCAGCGGCGGCAGGAACCGCAGGACGTTCCCGAACGTGCCGCAGGTCAGCACGACCAGGCCGGCCTGGTGGCAGGCCTTGGCCACCGCGCCCGCGGTCGCCGGGTCCGGCTCGATCCCGCCCGGCTGCACGATCTCGATCGCGATCATCGCGCCCCGGCCCCGGACCTCGCCGATGTGCGGGTTGGCCTCGGCCAGCTTGGTCAGCCGCGGCACCATGATGTCGCCGATGTGGCGGGCCCGCCCGGGCAGGTCCTCGGCCTCCATGGTCTCGATCGCGCCCAGGGCGGCGGCGCAGGCCACCGGGTTGCCGCCGTAGGTGCCGCCCAGCCCGCCGACGTGGACCGCGTCCATCAGCTCGGCCCGGCCGGTGACCCCGGCCAGCGGCAGCCCGTCGGCGATCCCCTTGGCCGTGGTGATCAGGTCCGGCACCACGCCCTCGTGCTCGGAGGCGAACCAGTCGCCGGTGCGGCAGAACCCGGTCTGGATCTCGTCCGCGATCAGCACGATGCCGTAGCTGCGGCAGAACTCGGCCAGCCCGGCCAGGAATCCGGGCGGCGGCACGATGAACCCGCCCTCACCCTGGATCGGCTCGATGATGACCGCGGCCACGTTCTCTTCGCCGACCTGGGTGTGGATCAGGCCCTTGATCACGTCCAGCGCCTCGGCCCGGCACGCTTCCGGCCCGCCCGGCCAGCGCAGCGGGTAGGCCATCGGGGCCCGGAAGATCTCCCCGGCGAACGGCCCGAACCCCTGCTTGTAAGGCATGTTCTTCGCGGTCAGCGCCATGGTCAGGTTGGTGCGGCCGTGGTAGGCGTGGTCGAACGCCACCACCGCCTGGCGGCCGGTCGCGTGCCGGGCGACCTTGATCGCGTTCTCCACCGCCTCCGCCCCCGAGTTGAGCAGCACGGATCGCTTCTCGTGGTCGCCGGGCGTGCGCCGGGCCAGCTCCTCGCAGACCGCGACGTACTCCTCGTACGGCGTGACCATGAAGCAGGTGTGGGTGAACTGGGCCACCTGCGCGCTGACCCGTTCCACCACCCGCGGCGCGGCGTTGCCCGCCGAGACCACCGCGATGCCGGAACCGAAGTCGATGAGCGAGTTGCCGTCCGCGTCGACCAGCACCCCGCCGCCGGCCGCGGTGACGAAGACGGGCAGCACGTGGCTGACGCCCCGGGCCACGGTGCGCTGCCGGCGCTCGAGCAGTTCACGTGACGCCGGACCAGGGATCTCGGTGATAACCCGGCGTTCCTGGGGCAGCCCGGGGCCGCCCACGCCCGGTGCTGGGCCCAGTGCAGGATCTGGTGCAGACGCGTTCATGCTGCCGACCCTACGCCTGACCGCCCGCGCGTCCCACCCTGTGCCGGGGCCCCGTCTAGACATCCCACGGCTGGAAGGTGTCAAGCGGCCTGGGTGGTCTGGGGGGTTGGGTGGTGGGCCCAGGCGGTGGTCTCGCTGTAGGGGCTGTGGTGTGCCAGGCAGCCGTGCAGGATGCCGACGAGGCGGTTGCCGAGGGCGCGCAGGGCCTGGTGGTGGGTGTCGCCGGCGGCCCGCCGCTGGTCGTAGCAGGCGCGGGCGCCGGGTGAGGTGCTGAGCGCGGAGAAGGCCCATAGGTAGATGGCGTCAGCGAGGCGCTGGTTGCGGGCGTAGCGGGCGAGCACGATCCGTTTCGTGCCGGAGGCTTTGGTGATTGGTGATGTCCCGGCATAGTTCTTGCGAGACTTGGCGGTGGCGTAGCGGCCTGGTTCGTCGCCGAACTCGCCGAGCACCCGGGCGCCGAGGATAGTCCCCAGTCCTGGCAGGGATCGGACCACCGCGGCGTCCGGGTGCTGCTCAAAATTTGCGGCCAGCTGTTCTTCCAGCCCGCTGATCTGGTGGGTGAGCTCGGCGACGACCGAGACCGACGCGGCCACCGATGCGCCCATTGCGGCCGCGATCACCGGTGCGGGCATCAGCTGCGGGGCGCGCAGCGCCGCCTGGATCACCGCGGCCCGCTCGCTGATGCGGCGCTGCCGGCCGCCGCGGCGCAGCGCGGCGGTGATCTGTGTCTGGGACAGTGCCGCGCCGCGGGCCGGTTCCGGCGCGGCGCGCAGCACCTCGATGGCGTCGCCGCTGGTCAGGTCATCGAACGCGGCCAGCGCGGCCGGGTAGAACTCGCGCAGCGCTGAACGCAGCTGGTTCGCCTGCCGCCGCCGGGTCCAGATCATCGACTGGTGGGCGCGGGCGAGGATCTTGACCGCATCGGCCAGATCGCTGTCCCCGGCGACCGGGCGGTGGTTGTGCCGGTCGGTGCGGACCATGTCCGCCAGCACTTTCGCATCGCCGGGATCGGATTTGGCCCCGGACGTGGAGTGCCGGTCCCGGTACCGGGAGGTGGACATCGGGTTCACCGCGAACACCTGGTACCCGGCCGCGGCCAGCGCGGTCACGAACAGGCCCCGGCCGGTCTCGATCCCGATCACCACCGCGCCCGGCTCCTCAGCGTGGGCGCCGGCGAGTTCGTGGAACCGGGCGATTCCTTCCACTCCCTCCGGCAG
The DNA here is from genome assembly GCA_963833835.1 of uncultured Actinomycetes bacterium. Classification (GTDB taxonomy): domain Bacteria; phylum Actinomycetota; class Actinomycetes; order Streptosporangiales; family Streptosporangiaceae; genus Bog-532. The sequence goes on along the minus strand of CAWHZI010000008.1, from coordinate 858,611 downwards.
CCGGCCACCACCCAGGCGCTTGCCCTGCTCATCTTGAATGTGCACGTCATGATGAGCTTCCGCCCAGTCCACACCAGCAAAGATCATCAGGCTCCTCTCACCGATCCGCGCCAGTCCCGAGCCCGAGGACCCGGCAGCTCCCTAATGGATCAGTGCTCGAAGCACGACATCCCACCAGCTGTGACGGAGACCTCACCAGCCAGCAGGGGCACGATCTAGACGTAGGACTCAACCTGTCCTGGGTGGGTGAGTGCTCACCTGCTGACGGCTCTCAGCTGACCATCCTTGCCCCAACCACAAGGGCAACGGCAAGTTGATCGATCCCCATTAGGGTGGTCGGCGTACGACCGGAAGGAGCAGCCGATCATGGCCGAGAACGATCGGAGCCGCGGTGTCCTGTTCGGCGGCGTCTTCAGCCGCGGCGGGGTGGACGCCGGTGACCTCGCCTGGCTGCGGGCCATGCTGGACACGGAGGCCGCACTGGCCCGGGCGGCCGAACGGGCCGGGATCGCGCCCGCCGGCGCCGGGGCGGCGGTGACCGCGGCGGCCGTGCCGGAGAACTTCGACCTGGCCGAGCTGGGGCAGCTGTCCGCGCTCACCGGCAACCCGGCCCCGGCGCTGAGCCGGGCCCTGGCCCGGCAGGTGCCCCGCGCGGCGGCCGGGGCCGTGCACTGCGGCGCGACCAGCCAGGACATCGTGGACACCGCGGCCATGCTGCTGGCCCGCCGGGCCCTGGACGTGATCGGCGCCGACCTGGCCGCCGCGGCCGAGCGGGCCGCCGGGCTCGCGGCCGCGCACCGTTCCACGATCATGATCGGCCGGACCTTGCTCCAGCAGGCCGTCCCGATCACGTTCGGGCTGGTCGCGGCGGGCTGGCTGAACGCGCTGGACGAGGCCCAGGCGGGCCTGACCCGGGTCGCGGCGCAGCGGCTGGCCGTCCAGTTCGGGGGTGCGGCGGGCACGCTGTCCGCGCTGGGCGACCGGGGTCCCCGGGTGCTGGCCCTGCTGGCGCAGGAGCTGGACCTGCCCGCACCACTGCTGCCGTGGCACACCAGCCGGCTGCGGATCCTGGACCTGGCCGCGGCGCTGGCCGGGGTGGACTCCGTGCTGTCGAAGATCGCCCGCGACGTCACGCTGCTGGCCCAGACCGAGGTGGCCGAGGTCCGTGAGGGACCCGGCGGCGAGCCGGGCGAGGGCGGCGGCTCACCGGCCCGCGGTGGTTCCTCGGCCATGCCGAACAAGCAGAACCCGGTGGCGGCCGTGGCCATCCTGGGCTGCGCCAAACGGGCCCCCGGCCTGCTGGCCACGCTGGCCGCGGCGGGGGAGCAGGAGCACCAGCGGGCCGCGGGGGCCTGGCACGCGGAGTGGGAGCCGCTGGCCGACCTGCTCACGCTGACCGGCTCGGCTGCGTCCTGGGCCGCGGACCTGCTCGGCGGCCTGATCGTGGACCCGGTCAGGATGAGCGCCAACCTGCGGGCGGCGGGGGGCTTGCCGCTGGCCGAGCACGTCACCTCGCTGCTGGCCGGGACGCTGGGCCGGGCGGCCGCGCACGACCTGGTGGCCGAGGCCGCCGCCCGTGCGGTCTCGGCCGGGCTGCCGCTGCGCGACGTGCTGCTTGAGCGGCGTCAGTCGGCCGAGAAACTGGAGGCGGCCGGGATCACCCCGGACCAGATCGACGCCGCGCTGGACCCGGCCCACTACCTCGGAGCCGCGGCCGAGTTCACCGACGCCGCCCTGGCCGCCCACGAAAGCCTGGCTGCCCACGAAAGGACCTGACCCTATGGACGATGCCGAACGTTTGCGGCGGGGCATGTCGATCCGGCGCGAGGTGCTGGGTGACGAGCACGTCGACCGGGCCGTGGACCGGACCACGCCGTTCACCGCGCCGTTCCAGGACCTCATCACCCGGTACGCCTGGGGCGACATCTGGGCCCGGCCCGGCCTGTCCCGGGCCGAGCGCAGCCTGGTCACGCTGTCCGTGCTGGCCGCCCTGCAGCACGAGGGTGAGGTGGCCATGCACGTCCGGGCCGCGCTGCGCAATGGGCTGACCCCGGAGCAGATCCGCGAGGTCCTGCTGCAGGTGGCGATCTATGCCGGTGTCCCCACCGGGAACCGGGCCTTCGCCGTGGCTCAGCGGGTCCTGGACGACATTAAAAATGAAAAAGAGACCGACCAAGGTTCGACCGGCACCGAAGGAGCAGAACCCCAGCCATGACCGCAGACATCAGCCCCGGCGGCCTGGTGCTGCCGTCCTACGGCCGCCCCCGTGGCGTGCACCCGCCGCTGGACTCCAGCGGGTACCGGTCGACCGCCCTGCGCCACCCGAAACAGCCGCTGGTGCTGCTGCCGCAGCGGCTGACCGAGGTGACGGGGCCGCTGCTCGGCGCGGACCTGATCTCACCGACTGACTCCGACCTGACCATGCAGCACGCCGGCGAACCGCAGGGCCAGCGGATCATCCTGGCCGGCCGGGTGCTGGACTCCGGCGGGCGGCCGATCCCGGACACGCTGGTCGAGATCTGGCAGACCAACGCGGCCGGCCGATACCGGCACGCCCGTGAGCACCACCCGGCCCCGCTGGACCCGAACTTCACCGGGGTGGGCCGCGCGATGACCGATGCGGGCGGCAACTACCGGTTCATCACCATCGTGCCCGGCGCCTACCCGTGGGGCAACCACCACAACGCCTGGCGGCCGGCCCACATCCACTTCTCGCTGTTCGGCCGGGCGTTCACCCAGCGGCTGGTGACCCAGATGTACTTCCCGGGCGACCCGCTGCAGCCGATCGACCCGATCTTCAACTCGGTGCCGGACCCCAAGGCCCGCCAGCGCATGGTGGCCGAGTTCGACATCGATCTGACCCAGCCCGAGTGGGCCCTCGGCTACCGCTGGGACATCGTCCTGCGTGGCCCCCAGTCGACTGTGTTCGAGTCGGAGGTGGACGGCGAATGACGGAGGAGATCACCCCGTCGCAGACCGTGGGGCCGTTCTTCGCCATGCGGCTGCCCTGGCCGGACGGCCCGTTCGTGGTGCCTGCGGACACGCCCGGCGCGATCACCATCGTCGGCCGCCTGTACGACGGGGCCGGGAACGTCATCCCGGACGGGCTGGTGGAGACCTGGCAGGCCGACCCGGCGGGCCGGTTCGCCCACCCGGACGACCCGCGCGGCCCGTCGGCGGCCGGTTATGCCTCGTTCCGTGGCTTCGGCCGGTGCCCGACCGCACCGGACGGCTCGTACCGGATCGTCACGCTGAAGCCCGGCCCATTGCCTGCGCCGGACGCCGGCCAGGGAGCCACCGAGGCGCCGCACCTGGACGTGACCGTGTTCGCCCGCGGCCTGCTGGACCGCCTGGTCACCCGGCTGTACTTCCCCGATGAACCGGCGGCCAACGAGGCCGACCCGGTCCTGGTGTCCATCGGCGACGCCGGCCTGCGCGACACGCTGATCGCCCGGGCCGAGCCGGCCGAGCTGGCTGAGCCCGCCGAGCCAGGCGATCCCACCGGCCCCGGCACCGTCTTGCGGTTCGACATCCGGCTGCAGGGCGACGGCGAAACCGTGTTCTTCGATGTCTGAGCGGCTGGCGGCCACGCTGACGGGCCCGGACGGGGCGCCGGTGGTAGCCCTGGGCACCTCGATCGGCACCAACCAGGGCCTGTGGGACCCGCAGGCGGCCCGGCTGGGCCGCCGGTTCCGGCTGCTGCGGTTCGAGTTCCGCGGTCATGGCCCGGCCGGCGCCCAGTCCCCGGCTCCGGCCGGCCCGTACACGATCGCCGAGCTCGGCACCGACGTGCTTGAGGTTCTCAACCGTTACGACCTGGACCAGGTCGCCTACTGCGGCGTCTCCCTCGGCGGGATGGTCGGGATGTGGCTGGCCGCGAACACGCCGGACCGCATCACCCGCCTGGCGCTGTGCTGCACCGCGGCCTACATGCCGCCCGCGTCCATGTGGCAGGACCGCGCGGCCACGGCCAGGACCGAGGGCCTGGGGACGCTGGTGGGACCGACCACGGGACGCTGGTTCCCGGCCGCCTTCGCCCAGCAGCACCCGGAGGCGGTCGCGCCGGTCGCGGCGATGTTCACCGGCACCAACCCGGAGGGGTACGCGGGCTGCGCGGAGGCCATCGCGACCATGGACCAGCGCGAGGCGATCACCGCGATCACCGCCCCGACGCTGGTCATCGCGGGCGCCGAAGACCCCTCGACCCCACCCTGGCAGAGCGCGCTGCTGGCCACCTCGATCCCCGGGGCCACGCTTACCGTGGTGCGCGGCGCCGCCCATCTGGCCAACTACCAGACCCCGGGCCCGGTCACCGCGGCACTCACCGCCCACCTGACCCCGCTGCTCGGGTGAGCCCCGCTGCTTGGTGATCGGCGCACCAGCCCGCTCACCGCCGGTTCGGCTTTCCTGCGCACTTGCGGCATGCTGGGCCCGGGGGATCGACGCATAAGGAGACGTGATGCTGCCCTGGTCGGCAGATCTGGCCGGACGCCTCGACGAGCACGTGGTCACCAGCGAGATCCTGCGGGATAACCCGCTGGGTGACCCGTACGAGCGGCCGCTGCTCGTGTACGTGCCGCCGGGGTACGACGATGACCCCGGGCGCCGCTACCCGGTCGTCTACGTCATCCAGGGCTACACCGGTCACCTCAGCATGTGGCGCAACCGCTCGCCCTACCGGCAGCCGTTCCCGGAGACGGCCGACGCCGTGTTCGCCCGGGGTGAGGCCCCGCCCGCGCTGGTCGTGTTCGTGGACGCCTGGACGAAGTACGGCGGCAGTCAGTTCGTCGACTCACCCGGCACCGGCCGGTACCACTCTTACCTGTGCGACGAGATCGTGCCCTGGGTCGATGCGAACTACCGCACGCTGGCGGCGGCGCCGCACCGGGCCATCACCGGCAAGTCGAGCGGCGGCTTCGGCGCGATGATCACCCCGATGCTGCGGCCGGACCTGTTCGGCGCGCTGGCCACCCACTCCGGCGACGCGCTGTACGAGTACTCCTACATCCCGGAGTTCGCCAAGGCCACCCGGCACCTGCGCGACTACGACGGCGACATCTGGCGCTGGTGGGACGACTTCCAGTCCCGGCCCTCGTTCACCAAGCCGGCCGACCACGACCTGCTGATGCTGCTCGGCGTCTCGGCCTGCTTCTCGGCCAACAAGGATGGCTCGGTCGACCTGCCCTTCGAGCCGGACACCGGCCAGCTGCGGCCGGACGTGTGGCAGCGCTGGCTGGACTGGGACCCGATCCGGATGGCCCCGCAATACGCGGACGCCCTCGGCGCCCAGCGCGGCATCTGGATCGACGCCGGCACCCGCGACGAATGGTTCCTGGACCTGGGGGCCAAGGCGTTCCGCGAGACCCTGCGCGAGATCGGCGTCGGCGACCACGTCATCCAGTTCGAGCTGTTCGACGCGACGCACATGGGCATCGACTACCGCTACCCGCTGTCGCTGGCCTGGCTGAGCCAGCGCATCTGCGAGTGACGAAGTTCTTACCGCGGCCCAAAGTCCTTAAGAGAGTATGAACCGCGCACCGCGCCACCGCGTGACCGCTTGAGTGACATCGAGCGGATCGACGCGAAGGAGACGTGTGATGCGCAAGCACGGATGGGCTGCCACGGGGGCCGGTGCCGGAATGGGCGGGCTGGGCGGGCTGGCACTGGTGCTGCTGCTGGCGGCGTGCGGTAGTTCGGCCACCAACCCCAACGCCGGCGCCGCCTACAGCGGTTCCGGCATGGGCGCGACGCCGAGTTCGTCGGCGATGTCCGGCGCCGGCACCACCAGCGGCACCGGGGCCAAGACGGTCGCCCTGACCATCAAGAGCACCACGATCGGCAAGGTGCTCACCGACGCCAAGGGCGACACCCTCTACTGGTACTCCAAAGACACCAAGGACGGGCCGTCCACCTGCACCGGCGCCTGCCTGACCGCCTGGCCGGCGGTCCTGGGCCAGGCGGTGGCCGCGCCCGGGGTCAAGTTCGCCGGCGAACTGGGCGACGTCACCGACGCGGGCGGCGCCATCCAGGCCACCTACAACGGCTACCCGCTCTACACCTACAAGGAAGACATGGCCCCCGGCGACACCACCGGCAACGGTGCGGGCGGCGTGTGGCACGCCATCACCGGCTCGACCCTGACCGCGGCCTCGTCGGCGGGGATGGCGGCCACCCCGACCAAAACGGCGGGCTCGGGGGGCTACGGGTACGGCTCGGGCGTCCCGGCCAGCTCCGGCACGTCCTCCCACAGCTCGGGCTCGGCCGCGCACACCAGCACCACCATCGCACCGGTCGCCGCCACCACACCAGCCCCCGTGGCCACCACACCAGCTCCCGCGGCCCCCGCACCAGCGCCGACGTCCTCAGTCGTTGGCGCCGGCTGCGGCGAAGGAGCCTGCTGGTAACGTCGTGCCCCATGAGGCTCGCCACCATCAACACGCCCAACGGTCCCCGCCTCCACGTCCGTGGCCGCAGCGGTTACGTCGACGTGGCCCAGGCCACCGGCCAGGACCGGTACGCCACGCTGCAGGCCCTGCTCGACGACGGCCCGGCCGGGCTGGAGGCGGCCCAGAGCGCGGCGGCGGGGGAGGGCCGCGAGTACGAGGAGCGGTACTTCGGCCCGTCCGTGCCCACCCCCCGGGTCATCCACTGCCTGGGCCTGAACTACGCCGACCACGTGGCCGAGGGCGGCCGGGACCTGCCCACGTTCCCGAACGTGTTCATGCGCAGCCCGGCCACCGTCCTCGGCCCCTACGCCGACCTGGTCGTCCCCGCGCTCACCGACGGCTACGACTACGAGGGCGAGGTCGGCATCGTCATCGGCGCTGGTGGCCGGTACATCCCGGCCGGCGAGGCCATGGCCGCGATCGCCGGGTTCACCGTGCTGAACGACGCCTCCGCGCGGGACTGGCAGCGCGCCGCCAGCCAGTGGATCCCGGGCAAGAACTTCGACGGCTCGATGCCGATCGGCCCCGAGATCGTCACCCCGGACGAGGTGAACATCCTCGACACCACGCTGACGACCAAGCTGAACGGCGAGGTCATGCAGCAGGCCCGGACCTCCCAGATGCTGATCGACATTCCGAGCACGGTGGAGTTCTACTCCTCGTTCACCACCTTGCGCCCCGGCGACGTCATCGCCACCGGCACCCCCGGCGGCGTCGGCTACGCCCGCACGCCCCCGGTCTGGCTCGAGCCCGGCGGCACGATCGAAGTCACTGTGGACGGCCTGGGCACGATCCGCAACCAGGTCGTGGCCGAGCCCGGCGACCGCAGCAAGTGGCGCTGGCACCCGCCCCAGGACAGCTAGGCGAGAAACCAGGAGCTAGCCCGGCCAGGTCTCTCCGGTGAGGCGCTGGTACACGTCGATGTAGCGGTCCCGGGTCGCGGCCACGATCTGTTCGGGGATGGGCGGCCCGGGCGGGGTCCGGTCCCAGTCCAGTGTGGCCGACCAGTCGCGCACGAACTGCTTGTCCAGCGAGTGCTGCGGCCGGCCCGGCTGCCACTGGTCCGCGGGCCAGAACCGGGACGAGTCGGGGGTCAGCACCTCGTCGGCCAGGGTGATCGAGCCGTCCGGGGTCAGCCCGAACTCCAGCTTGGTGTCGGCGATGACCACCCCGCGCTCGATGGCCAGGCTGGCGCCGCGCCGGTAGACCTCGAGCGTGATCCGCCGCAGCTCGGCCGCGACGTCCCGGCCCACCTCGCGCGTGGTCTCCTCGAACGTCAGCGGCTCGTCGTGCCCTTCGGCCGCCTTGGTCGTCGGCGTGAACACCGGCTCGGGCAGCTGGGCCCCCTCGGCCAGCCCGGGCGGCAGCGCCACCCCCGAGATCGTCCCGGTCTCCCGGTAGGAGGCCAGGCCGAGCCCGGCCAGGTAGCCGCGGGCGATGCATTCGACCGGCACCATGTCCAGCCGGCGGCACCGGATCGCTCGCCCGGCCCACTGCGGTGGCACGTCGGTGGCCGAGATGACGTGGTTCGGCACCACGCTCGCCAGCTGACCGAACCACCACAGCGACAGCTGGGTCAAGATCTTGCCCTTGTCGGGGATCGGCGTCGGCAGGATCACGTCATAGACGCTGACCCGGTCCGAGGCGACCAGGATGAGATCTTCTCGGTCGGCGTAGAGGTCACGGACCTTGCCGGAATGGACGAGCTGCACGGCCACGAAGTCTAGCGGCGTACGATCATGGCCATAGCAGCGGAGGGCGGCGTGATGAGCGGCTCGTCAGCGGATTTCCTGCAGGTACAGACCACGACCGATTCACGGCCGGAAGCGATGGAGCTGGCCCGGGCCGCGGTCGAGTCCCGGCTTGCCGCCTGCGCCCAGGTGGCCGGCCCGATGACCAGCACCTACTGGTGGGACGACGGTATCGAGCGGGCCGAGGAGTGGCTGGTCATGCTCAAGCTGCCCGCCGACCGGTACGACGAGCTGGTCGCGCTGCTGACCGACCGGCACAGCTACGACGAGCCGGAGATCATCGCGGTCCCGATCCTGCGCGGCTCGGCCGGCTACCTGAACTGGATCACCGAGGAAACCCGCCCAGGCCTAAGTGCCCAGGGGCCCCGCTAGCCACTCCAGCCCCAGAGGCCCTGCCAGCCTCAGGCCATGCCTGCTCGGTATCAGCCCACGGACGGCGGCACGTTCCAGCTGTCGATGACCGGCTCGTCGTGCTCGGTGCCCAGCTCCGAGATCGTCCCGGTAGCGAGCGCGAACAGCCGCCCCCCGTCCGGCGCCAGCTCCAGGTAACGCGCGGTCAGCACCCGCAAAATGTGCCCGTGCGCGACCAGGGCCACGTTCCCCTGGGCCAGCAGCGGCGCCGTCGTGGCTAGCACCCGGTCCGCCCGCGCCGCGACCTGCTCGATGGTCTCCCCGGGATGCTCGGCGTCGCCTGGGATCACCCCGTCCCGCCACAGGTACCAGCCCGGCCGCTCGGCCTGGATGTCCTTGGTCGTCCGGCCCTCGTAGCCGCCGTAATCCCACTCCCACAGGTCAGGGTCGATCGTGACGTCCTGCAGTCCGGCCAGCTCCGCCGTCCGGCGCGCCCGTTTCGCCGGGCTGCTGAACGCGGCCACCACGTCCAGCTTGGCCACCGCGGGCTTGAGCCGTTCCGCCGCCGCCTCCCCAGCCGTCGTCAGTGGAATATCGGTCCGCCCCGTGTGCCGTCCGTCCCGGCTCCACTCGGTCTCGCCGTGCCGCAGCACGATCAGGTCTCCCATGCCCCCATCTTGACCGTCCCCGTCCCCGAAAGCATCAGCGGATGGCGGCGGCTCGCCAAAATATCGTGTGCAAAAACCGTCGCTGGAATGACAGTTTTTGCACACGCTAGCCGGGTGCCCGCGACCTAGCGCGGCGCCTACCACGGCCCCCTACTCGTGAAACTTCTCACAAGCGAGCGGGCGTCAGGTTGCGCACCCTCCGCCCCTTGACCCTCACTTCGCCCAGTGCTTATGTAAGGAAAGTTTCTTAATAATTAGGTAATGGGGGATCTGAGGAGGAAGCGATGAGCCGTTCGCGATTGAGATGGCTGGCTTCTGGTGCGGCGCTGGTGGCGGCGGCCACGGTCGGAGCCAGTCAGGCCGCCGTCGCCCAAGCCCAGACCCAGGCACCCGCGGCCACGAAAGCCCCAGCCGCCACGAGGGCCCCAGCCGCCGTGCCCTACCGAGGCTGGCCTCGGCAGGTGTACGCGCCCTACTACGAGTCGTGGCTGAGCGGCAGCATCGCCACCAGCGCCCAGCAGTCCGGCTCCCCGTACGAAACGATCGCGTTCCTTCAGACGGCTAGTGCCGGGTCGTGCGCCTTGACCTGGAATGGCGACACATCCGATCCGATACCGGGCAACACGTTCGCTACCGATATCGCCTCCCTCCAGCGCCGGGGCGGCAACGTGATCCCGAGCTTCGGCGGCTACACCGCGGACACGACCAACACCGAGATCGCCGACTCCTGCACGGACGTGAACGCGATCGCCGCTGACTACGAGGCGGTGATCACGACCTACCACGTGACCCGGCTCGACATGGACGTGGAAGGGGACTCGCTGACCAACACGGCCGGCATCGCCCGCCGCAACCAGGCCGTCAAGCTGGTCGAGCAGTGGGCCGCGCGCCGGCACCAGCCGCTGCAGGTGCAGTACACGCTGCCGGTGGAGCCGACCGGGCTGACCGCCACCGACCTGGCCGTGCTGCGCAGCGCCGCCGCCACCGGTACCCGGGTCGACGTGGTCAACATCATGACCTTCGACTACTACCTGGCCAGCGAGCCGAGCCCGCTGGCCATGGGGGCCGACGCCATCAGCGCGGCCGAAAATGCGCACACGCAGCTGGCGTCGGTCTACCCGCGCGCCAGCTCGGCCCAGCGGTGGGCGCTGGAGGGCATCACGCTGATGCCCGGCATCGACGACTACCCGGGCGGGACCGAGGTGACCCAGCTGGCCGACGCTCAGCAGGTGCTGAACTTCGCCCGCAGCCACGGGCTGGCCCTGCTGTCCATCTGGGCCATCCAGCGCGACAACGGCGGCTGCCCCGGCACCGTCGGCGCCAGCACGTGCTCGGGCCTGGCCCAGAACACCTGGGACTTCAGTCATGTCCTGGAGCGTTTCAACCGGTAGGAGTCTATTAATCGATATTTAACTGGTCCGACGGTCCGGGGCCGGCGGTCGCCCCGGAGTCCGCTCTGATAGGCATGCTGGCATGGCAGACAGCGAGGGTTCCAGGGCCGAGATCGTCGCGCGGCGGGTGCTGCTCACCGGCGGGACCAGCGGGCTGGGCCTGGCCATGGCGTCCGCGCTGGCCCACGCCGGGGCCAGCGTGGTGCTGACCGGCCGGGACGCGGCCCGCGCCGAACAGGTGGCCGCCACCTTGCCCGGCGCGTCCGGCCTGGGCCTGGACACCCGGGACGAGGCGTCCGTGTCGGCCGCGGTCCAGGCCGCGGCCGACCGGCTGGGTGCCATCGACCTGCTGGTCAACAACGCCGGGCTGGGCATGCGCACGGTCAACCCGCGGTTCACCACCGAGCCGCAGGGGTTCTGGCGGGTGAGCCCGGATGGCTTCCGGGCCGTGGTCGACACCAACCTGACCGGGTACTTCCTGGTGGCCCGGGAGGTCACGCCGCTCATGCTGGCTGCCGGGCGGGGCCGGATCGTCAACGTCTCCATGAACCACGCCACCATGACCCGGCGTGGCTTCGTGCCGTACGGGCCGTCCCGGGCCGGCGCCGAGGCGCTGTCCCGGATCATGGCCGCCGACCTCGATGGCACCGGTGTGACCGTGAACGTGCTGCTGCCCGGCGGCGCGACCCGGACCGGCATGATCCCGGACGGCGATCCGGGCCTGGCGCTGCTGGAGCCGGAGATCATGGGGCCACCCATCCTCTGGCTGGCCTCGGCCGCCGCCGAGGGCACCAGCAACGAGCGGATTGTGGCCACCGAGTTCGCGGACTGGCTCCGCCAGCGCGCCCTGCCGCTCTGACCGAGGCTCCTGACCTCTACGATCGGGGCATGGCGGCACCGACGGGGGACGGCCGCGCACCCGACCCTCACGGCCGCGAACCAGGCTCGCCGGGGCCCCGCCGCCACTGGGGAGTAACGGCCGTGGTCACGGTGCTGGCCGTGATCTGCCTGGTCGCGGGGATCGCCGCCGCGACCCGGGCCCACACCGAGCTGACCCGCAAACCTACGGCCGCCGAAACGTCCGCCGCCGCCGCCCTCGGGGTGGCCAGCCGGTGGGCCCGCGAACCGGCCGGCCAGCTGTTCCCGGCCACGCTGGCCTACGACTCGGACCTGTCCAACCGGGAGTCCGCGCGCCGGGCCGGGATCAGCCCGGCCCGCAGCTGTGCCGCCGCGCTGGACCCGACGGTGGCCGAAACCGCCCGCCGCGACGGCTGCCGGACGGTGCTGCGGGCCAGTTACCTCGACCAGCTGGGCGGGGTGGTGTTCACCATCGGCGTGCTGGCCTTCCCCACCCCGCGGCAGGCGGCCGCCTTCCTGGCCGGCTACAAGTCCGCCCAGCGCCCGGTCCGCGGGCTGCACGCCGCCGCCTTCCCCGGTACGGACACGGCGTCGTTTGACGACGCGGCGCGGCAGGCGGCGCTGAGCCGGCAGGACGGCCCCTACGCCGTGCTCACGGTGGCGGGCTACGCGGACGGCCGCCCGGCCGGCCCCACCGGCCAGCGGCGTTCGACCCCGTTCGAACCGGCCGGGCAGCTGGCTGAGGACGTCGGCACGCCGCTGAGCCAGCCGGTCACCGTGGCCTGTCACCGCCCGGAGTGGTCGTGCTGACCGGCCTGATGGCCGTGGCCGGACTGGCCGCGAGCCTGCTCACCGCCGGCGGCCCGGCCATCACCGTGCACAACATCAGGACCGCCGAACAGCCCCAGCTCAGCGCGATCAGCGCCGCTGCGGCCTGGCCGCAGAGCCGGGGCCAGGGGGTCACCGTGGCCGTCCTGGACACCGGGGTGGACGCCTCCGTCCCGGACCTGGCCGGCTCGGTGACCACGGGACCAGACGAGACGCTCGGGGCCGACCCGTCCGGGTACGACCCGCCGCACCTGCACGGGACCTACATCGCCTCACTCATCGCCGGGCACGGCAGCGGGACCGGCCGCCGGTCCGGGGTGGTCGGTATCGCGCCCGCGGCCACCATCCTCTCCGTGCGGGTGATCCTGGACGACAGCGAGCCCGGCTTCGGCTCGTTCGCCAACGAGCCCGCCAGCGACAACGCGGTCGGCATCGGCATCCGGTACGCCGTCCAGCACGGCGCCCGCGTAATCAACATGTCGCTGGGCAGCGTCGCCCCGACCGAGAACCTGCGCACGGCGCTGGACTACGCGGCCGCCCACGGCGTGGTGGTGGTCGCGGCGGCCGGCAACGACGGCGGCGCCCAGCAGGGGTACACGCCGTTCAGCTACCCGGCCGCGTTCCCCGGCGTAATCGCCGTGGCCGCGGTCAGCCTGAACGGGGACCGGGCCGTGTTCTCCGACGACAACTCCTCGGTCGTGCTCTCCGCCCCCGGCGTGAACGTGATCGGCGCCGGGCCCGGCGACAGCTACCTGGAGGCCGACGGCACCAGCCCCGCTTCCGCCCAGGTGGCGGGGGTGGCGGCGCTGATCCGGGCCCGCTATCCGCGGCTAACCCCGGTCCAGGTGGAGTTGGCCATGACCTCCTCCGCCACCCACCGCCCACGCGGCGGCTACAGTCCCGGCACCGGGTTCGGTGAGGTCGACGCGTCCGCCGCGCTGGCCGCGGCGGCCCGCCTGGCCGCCGCGCCCGCCCGGCCCGGCCTGGCCGCCAACGCGCAGTTCGCGCGCCCGGGCCCGATCCAGGTGGTGCACAGGAACGTGGCCCGCATCACCGGCTACGCGGTGGCTGCCGCCGTGCTCGTCCTCGCGTTCCTGGCCCTGATCGCCATGCTGGCGATGCGGATCCACCGGCTGCGGCGGTCCCGGGGCCAGCCTGTTGGCCCCGCGCAGCCAGAGCAGCCGGGGCCGTCAGAGCAGTTTGCGGAGCCGCAGTAGGTCGCGCATGCTCGCCTGGACCTTGACCTTCCCGCTCAGCCAGGCCCGGGGGAACGCGGAGACGTTGCCGGCCAGCTCCACCACGGTGTCGCTGCTGGCGGTCAGGCGCACGTCGGCCTGCGAGTCCCCGGGCGCGGCCAGGTGGACCGGGTCCGCCCCCTGCGGCCCGAACCGGGTCACGAACGTGACGTCCAGGTCGGGCACCTGGCAGGAAAATGAGCGCCCGCTGAAAAAGGCGTCCCGGTCGCCGGGGTCCAGGTCGGCCAGCCGGGCCGTCAGCCTCTCAAAAGCCTGCTGGCATTCCTCGGCAGTCGCCATCGCGGCTCCCCTTCCACGATCGTCGGGACGGTAGCGTTCATGGCGGAGGGTAGCGCACACCGAGCGCCGACGAACTGAGGGGCAGCATGGACACGACCGACGGCACCACCCCACCCGGGCCTTCCATGAGCCCCACCAGACCCGTCAGTCCCTCAAACCCCGCCAGTCCCGCTGCCCCCACCAATCCCGCTAGCCCCGTAACCCCCACGGACCCCACCAGCCCCATGAGCGACATAGTCCGCCTGAATCTCGCTGGCCTCAACGGCACCGGGGATACTCGGGTGGACGAGGCGGTGGCGCAGCTCGGCCGGCTGGACGACGCGCCGCTGGGGGAGCACCCTGCCATCCTGGGCCAGGTGCACGACCGGCTCCGCGAGGTCCTCGGCGAGCTGAGCCCGGGGGACACCCAGGGCACCGCCGGGACGCCATGACCGGACGCACCACCCGTAAGGCGCCGCGAGCGCCACGGGCCCGGCTGGACGCCGAACTGGTCCGGCGCGGGCTGGCCCGCTCGCGCGAGCAAGCCGCGGAGCTGATCGCCGCCGGGCGGGTCACGGTCAACGGCGAGGCCGCAGCCAAGGCGGCCACCCAGGTGACCCGGGACACGCCGATCCTGGTCGGCGAGGACGACGGCGACCCCGGCTACGTCTCCCGCGGCGGCCACAAGCTGGCCGGGGCCCTGGCCGCGTTCGGCGACCTGACCGTGGCGGGCCGCACCGCCCTGGACGCGGGCGCCTCCACCGGCGGCTTCACCGACGTGCTGCTGCGGGCGGGCGCGGCCCAGGTTGTCGCGGTCGACGTCGGGTACGGCCAGCTGGCCTGGTCGCTGCAGACCGATCCGCGGGTCACAGTCCGGGACCGGGTCAACGTCCGGTCGCTGCAGCCCGAGCAGGCCACCACCGCAGCTGGGCGGCGGGCGGACCTGGTCGTGGCCGACCTGTCGTTCATCTCCCTCTCGCTGGTCCTGCCGGCCCTGGTCGCCAGCGCGGCCGACGACGCCGATTTCGTGCTCATGGTCAAGCCGCAGTTCGAAGTGGGTAAGGGACGGGTCGGAGCAGGTGGCGTCGTGCGCGATGCTGGACTTCGGGCCGAAGCGGTCAGCGCGGTCGCCCAGACTGCGGCCGGTCTCGGCCTGGGCGTTCTCGGTGTGACGGCCAGCCCGCTGCCCGGGCAGGCGGGCAACGTGGAGTATTTCGTGTGGCTGCGGCGTGGCGGCCCACCGCTCGACGATGCAGACCTGCGCCAGGCGATCGCGGAGGGACCGCACTGAACCGGACCGTGAAGGGGCACACAGCAACGATGAGTGAAGGCAACGCCGGGGGCGGACGGACGGCTCTCGTCGTGGCGCATACCGGGCGGAAAGACTCGCTCGCCAGCGCGCGCGAAGTGGTCTCCCGGCTGATCGAGGCCGGCCTGACGGTGCGGGTCCTGACCCCGGAGGCCGGGGACCTGGCCTGCGCCGGCGTGCAGGAAGTCACGGCCGGCCCGCGCGCGGCCGAGGGCGCGGAGATCGTCATCGTGGTCGGCGGGGACGGCACGCTGCTGCGCGCGGCCGAACTGGCCCGCCCGGCGGGCACCCCGCTGATCGGGGTCAACCTCGGGCACGTGGGCTTCCTGGCCGAGGCCGAGCCCGAAGGCCTGGCCGACACCGTCGACCGGGTGGTGGCCAGAAACTACGTGGTCGAAGAGCGTATGACGATCGACGTCCAGGTGCTGTACGACGGCGTGCCGATCGCGGTGACCTGGGCTCTCAACGAAGCCACGGTGGAGAAAGCAGCCCGGGAACGGGTGCTCGAGGTGGTGACCGAGGTGGACGGCCGGCCGCTATCCCGGTGGGGCTGCGACGGCGTGGTCTGCGCCACTCCGACCGGCTCGACCGCGTACGCGTTCTCGGCCGGCGGCCCGGTGGTGTGGCCCGAGGTGGAGGCCCTGCTCATGGTGCCGATCAGCGCCCACGCGCTGTTCGCCCGGCCGATGGTCGTCTCGCCCCGCTCGGTCCTGGCCATCGAGGTCATCGGGGGCAGCAGCCGCGGTCCGGCGGCCGCGGGGCCGGACCTGACGGCAGAACCGGCCGGCGCGCCGTCGCCCGGTGCGGTGATGTGGTGCGACGGCCGCCGTATGGTCGATCTGGAGCCAGGGGCACGGGTCGAGGTCCGGCGCGGCGCGCTCCCGGTGCGGCTGGCACGGCTGCACGGGGTGAGCGCGGAGGCGGACGGCGGCCTGGCCACCGACGACGGTGGCGCCCCGTTCACCGACCGGCTGGTGGCCAAGTTCGGCCTGCCAGTGAAAGGCTGGCGAGGGAGCCGGCTCGGTGGCAGGCCCGACGCGGAACTTGACGGTACAGAGGAGACGGGCTGACGGCCATGCTTGAGGAAGTCCGGATCACCGGGCTCGGAGTTATCGACGACGCGGTGCTCGAACTGTCCCCGGGATTCACCGTGGTCACCGGCGAGACCGGCGCCGGCAAGACCATGGTGGTGACGGGGCTCGGCCTGCTGTTCGGCGGCCGGGCTGACCCGGCGCGGGTCCGGCCCGGTGCCCAGCGGGCCGTGGTCGAAGGCCGGCTGACGATCGACGTCGACGGCAAGGTCGCCCGCCAGGTCGACGAGGCCGGCGGCGAGCTCGACGACGACGGCGCGGCCCTGGTCATCAGCCGTTCGGTGTCGGCCGAAGGCCGTTCCCGGGCCCACGCCGGCGGCCGCTCGGTGCCGGTGTCGCTGCTCACCTACCTGGCCGACGACCTGGTCGCGGTGCACGGCCAGTCCGACCAGCAGCAGCTGCTGCGGCCGGGCCGGCAGCGCGAGGCCCTTGACTCCTACGCCGGCGGCGAGCTGGCCGTCGTGCTGGCCGACTACCAGCAGGCCTACCAGCGGCACCGTGACGCGCGGACCGAGCTGACCGAGCTGACCGAGCAGGCCCGCGAGCGGATCGCCGAAGCCGAAGGCCTGCGCCAGGCCCTGACCGAGATTGAAGCGGCCGACCCGGCCCCGGACGAGGACGTGCAGCTGCGGGCCGAGGAAGAGCGGCTCAGCAACGCCGAGGCGCTGCGGGCCGCGGCCACCGCCGCGCACGAGGCGCTGCTGGGCGACCCGTCCGCGGGCGCCTACGAGCGCCCGGACGCGACGGCGCTGGTCGGCGGGGCCCGGCAGGAGCTGGAGGCCGTGCGCCAGCACGACCAGGCGCTGGCTGGCCTGGCCGACCGGCTGTCCGAAGCCTCCTACCTGCTGGCCGACGTGGCCGGGGAGCTGGCCTCCTACACCGAGGCGCTGGACGCCGACCCGGCCCGGCTGGCCGCAGTACAGGAACGCCGGGCCGCGCTGGGCCGGCTGGTCCGGGCCTACGGGCCGCGGGCCGCGGCCGAGCTGGCCGCCTCGCCTGCGGCCAGCGACGCCCCCGAAGATGCCCCCGCCATCGACCCGGGCAGCGACCTGGCCACGGTGCTGGCCTGGACCAAACCCGCCGCCACCCGGCTGCTGGAGCTGGAAGGCGACGACGACCGGATCGCCGGGCTGGCCCAGGAGGAAGCCGAGCTGGCCGAGCGGGTCACCGAGCTGGCCAGCCAGCTCAGCGCGTTGCGCCAGGACGCGGCCGAGCGTTTCTCCGGCGACGTGACGGCCGAGCTGACCGCGCTGGCCATGCCGCACGCGTCACTGGTCGCGGTGGTCCGCCCGCTGGCCGAGCCCGGCCCGCACGGCGCCGACGACGTGGAGATCCGGCTGGCCGCCCACCCCGGCGCGCCGCCCCTCCCGCTGAACAAGGGCGCGTCGGGTGGTGAGCTGTCCCGGGTCATGCTGGCCATCGAGGTCGTCTTCGCCGGCGCCGACCCGGTACCCACGTTCGTCTTCGACGAAGTGGACGCGGGCGTGGGCGGGAAGGCCGCGGTCGAAATCGGCCGGCGACTGGCCCGGCTGGCGCGTCTGGCCCAGGTCATCGTGGTCACCCACCTGCCCCAGGTGGCCGCGTTCGCCGACAACCACCTGGTCGTGATGAAGGCCAACGACGGCCTCGTCACCAGCAGCGGTGTCAGCCGGCTCGACCAGGCGGGCCGCGTCCGCGAGCTGTCCCGCATGCTGGCCGGCCTGGAAGACTCCGAGTTCGGCCGCGCCCACGCCGAGGAGCTCCTGGACCTGGCTGCCCGCGAACGCGACTCCTGACCGCCCGCCAACGGCCACGCCGCTGAAATAACTGCAAGAAAATGACGGCTCTTGCCGTAAGCTTGCAGCATGGCACAGAGGCTGGGTGACGTAGCGCGCAAAGCGGGGGTGAGCGAGGCTACCGTGTCTCGCGTGCTGAACGGCCGCCCCGGGGTGTCCGAATCGACCCGGGCCGCCGTGCTGACCGCCCTGGATGTGCTCGGTTACGAGCGCCCGACCCAGCTGCGCGGCGACCGGGCCCGGCTGGTCGGGCTGGTGCTGCCGGAGCTGGAAAACCCGATCTTCCCCGCGCTGGCCGAAGTGGTCGGCGGCGGGCTGGCGCAGCAAGGTTTCACGCCCGTGCTGTGCACCAGGACGGCCGGTGGCCTGTCCGAGGCGGCGTACGTGAACATGCTGATCCAGCAGCAGGTGTCCGGGGTGGTGTTCGCCGGTGGCCACTTCGCCGAGGACGATTCGCCGCACGACCACTACCGGCTGCTGCACGACCGCGGTGTCCCGGTCATGCTGGTCAACGCGGCCGTCGACCAGCTCGGCTTCCCGCGCGTGTCCACCGACGACGTGGTGGCCGTCGAACAGGCTTTTGGCCACCTGTGGTCGCTGGGCCACACCCGCATCGGCGCCATCGTCGGCCCGGTCGATCACATGCCCAGCCGTCGCAAGGTCGCGACCCTGGCCACCGAGTGCGAGCGAGCCGGTATCGAGGTCGTGGTGGAGCACGCGCTGTTCAGCATCGAGGGCGGTCACGCGGCCGGCACCCGGCTCATCGACGCGGGCATCACCGGCATCATCTGCGCCTCCGACCAGCTCGCGCTGGGGGCGATCCGCGCCGCCCGCCGGGCCGGCCTGGCCGTCCCGGACCACCTCTCGGTGGTCGGCTTTGACGACTCGGCCCTGATGACCTGCACCGCCCCGCCGCTGACCACCGTCCGCCAGCCCATCGAGGCCATGGGCCGCGCCGTCGTGGCCATGCTGGTCAACCAGATCGAAGGCGTCCCGGTCGCCCCCGAAGAACTCCTCTTCGAGCCCGAACTGGTCGTCCGCGGCTCCACCGCCCGCGTCGCCTGACCCACCCCCGTCTCCTCACGCGGGACGACTCGCCGCCCGCAATGGCCGCCCATCGGTGTCGCTAGGCCCCGGTTTCCGGCCCCAGCTCCCGGGTCCGTTTGAAAGCCCGGGCCGGGCCGCGATGCGGACACCAGGCCGCACTCCGGACACGCGAGTCGTCGCCAGCCCGCATCCTGCGATAACTCCGACGTTATTATGTCGTTATTTTGCAAAATCTTATTCAGATATTGCATTGATCTGGAGCCAGATGTAGCGTCATCGCCACCACACCGTGGGCGGCCGCAGCGGGTTGGAGACCTTGATCGCTTACGGGGCCGCGCATCGTGCGGCAGGTCAGGCCCATCAACGTAGAAGGTGCCCATGAAAGAAACTGGCAACAGCCCGGGCCGCCGGGACGCAGCAGGCCCGGCCCAGCAGGACCACGCAGGCCCGGCGCGCCTGCATCACACCACCCGATTCGCGGCCGTGGCCGCCCTGGCGGTGGCCGGAGCGGTGTCCGTCGCCGCTTGCAGCTCGGGTGGCAGCAGCAGCACCTCGTCCAGCACGAACGGGCCCGTGAAGATCACCGTGGGCTGCGAGCCGCCCAAGACCCAGGCGGCCCAGCGGAAGTTCTTCGTCGACGACATCGCGGCGTTCGAAAAGGCCAACCCGAACGTCACCGTGGTGGGCGACGACACCAACCCGTGCGATGACCCGACGACGTTCGACGCCAAGCTGGCCAGCGGCAAGACGGACAACGTCTTCTACACGTACTTCACCGACGCCGCCAACGTCGTCAACTCCGGCCAGGCGGCGAACATCTCCAAGTACGCCAGCCAGGTCAAGAGCCTGGGCGACATCCAGTCCGACCTGGTGAACCTGTACCGCCAGGGCGGCAGCTCCAGCGGCGACCTATACGGCGTGCCGGTGTCGAACTACACCCTGGGCCTGCTGTACAACAAGCAGCTGTTCCAGCGCGCGGGCCTGAACCCGGACCAGCCGCCGACCACCTGGGCCCAGGTCCGGACCGACGCCAAGAAGATCAGCGCCCTGGGCGGCGGCATCGTCGGGTACGGCGACTACAGCGCGGCCAACGTGGGCGGCTGGCACTTCACCGCCGAGATGTACTCCCTCGGCGGCACGATGGTCAACGGCCAGAAGGCCGCCTTCGACAACGCCACCGGCCTGCAGCTGCTGAAGAACCTGCAGGCGATGCGCTGGACCGACAACTCGATGGGGTCCAAGCAACTGCTCCAGTACAACGACCTGCCGCAGCTGATGGGCTCGGGCAAGCTCGGCATGTACGTGGCCGCCCCGGACAACGTCACCTACATCCACCAGGAGTACGGGTCCGCGTACGCCAACCTGGCCGAGGGGCCGATGCCCGGCAACGGCGGCACGCTGCTCGGCGGCGACGGCTACATGTTCAACAAGAAGGACACCCCGGCCCAGATCCAGGCCGGGATCAAGTTCCTCAACTTCGAGTTCCTCACCCCGGGTGCGGGCCAGTTCAACTTCGCGCGGGCCAAGGCGGCCGGTCAGCCGGTCGGCCTGCCCGAGCCGAACATCTGGACCGCGGGCACGTCGGTGGCCAAGAGCACCACCTCCGACGAGGACAGCAACGCGACCATCCCGGTGTCGAACTTCACGCCCTACCTGAACGCCGCGCCGAACATGAAGAACGAGATCGAGCCGCCACAGGCCCAGGCCATCTACGCCCAGGGCGACAAGGTGATGGCGGGCGTCCTCACCCAGCGCAACCCCAACCTCCAGCAACTGCTGAACACGTTCTCCTCGCAGGTCAACTCCATCCTCGCTAACCAGCAGTGAGCCGCCCGGTGCCCTCCCGCCCCGCCGTCACGGCCGGGGCGGGAGGGCACCGTCGGCCAGCGTCGCGCGAGAGGTGGTTACCGTGGCCGCGACCAGAGTGACCGATGTGGCAGGCGCCGGAGCGCGCCGCCGGCGGGTGGCGGGCCCGGAAGCCAGCCGCCCCGGGGGCCGGCGCCGGTCCACCCGCAAGGTCCGCGACAACACCAGCGCCTACGTGTTCCTGATCGGCGGCATCTTCTGCTTCGCGCTGTTCTCCTGGTACCCGATGATCCGCGAAGTGGTCATGAGCTTCCAGAAGACCAACTTCGCGGGCGAGACCACCTGGGTCGGGTGGCAGAACTACCGGCACATCATCGCTGACCCCAGCTTCTGGGGCGCGTGGCGGGCGACGGCCCTGTTCGCCGGGCTGGCCCTGGTGTTCGGGTACGCCATCCCGTTCGTGACCGCGGTCGTGCTCAACGAACTGCGGCACTGGCGCGGGTACTTCCGGCTGCTGGTCTACCTGCCGGTGATGATCCCGCCCGCCGCGGCCGCCTTTTTGTGGAAGTGGTTCTACACCCCGGACAACAGCGGGCTGTTCAACGCCGTGCTGCACGCCGTGGGCCTGCCCACCTCACAGTGGCTGCAGTCTCCGCACATCGCTCTGCTCTGCCTGGTGCTCTTCTCCACCTGGAGCAACATGGGCGCCGCGGTGCTGGTGTACCTGGCCTCACTGCAGGGCATCCCGGGTGAGCTGTACGACGCGGCCGAGATCGACGGGGCTGGGTTGCTGCGCCGGGTCTGGCACGTGACCGTCCCGCAGACCCGCCTGATCCTGTCACTCATGCTGATGCTGCAGATCGTGGCGACCATGCAGGTGTTCCTCGAACCGCTCATCCTGACCGGCGGCCAGTCCGGCACGACCACCGTCGTCTACCTGATCTACAACTACGCCTTCGCGTTCAACAACTACGGGAGCGCCGCCGCGCTCGGCATCATGCTGCTGGTCGTGCTGATGGGATTCGCGGGCGCGTATCTCTGGCTCTCCCGCCGCGGCGAGGAAGGGTAAGCCATGGCTGCTGTCGAATCCGGGCCGCGCACGCTGATCTCACCGGCCCAGCTCAGCCGGGGCCGCGGCAAGATCGTCTACTGGATCGTGCTGGGGTTGCTGATCCCGCTGTTCGCGGCGATCTTCCTGTTCCCGCTGTACTGGATGGTGACGGGCGGGCTGAAATCCCCGTCCGAGGTCATTGCGACCCCGCCCAGCCTGATCCCGGCCCATCCTGCGCCCCACAACTACGTCACCGCCTGGAACGACCTCGGTCTGGGCCGGCTGATCCTCAACACGCTCGTCTACGCGGGCGGCGCGCTGGTGTTTCAGGTGGTGTTCGACGTGGCCGCCGCGTATGCGCTGTCCAAGCTGCGGCCCATACTCGGCAATGTGATCCTGTTCGCCATGCTGGCCGCGATGATGATCCCGGCCACGGTGCTGGTACTGCCGCAGTACCTCACCGCGAACAGCTTGCCCTTCCTGCACACGTCGATCCTGAACACGCCGTGGGCGATCTGGCTGCCGTCGGTAGCCAACGGATTCAATATCTTTATTTTGAAAAGGTTCTTTGACTCGGTGCCGGCTGACCTGCTGGCCGCCGCCGCGCTGGACGGCGCGGGCCCGTTCCGGACCCTGTGGAGGGTGGTGCTGCCGATCTCCCGGCCGATCATCGGCGTGGTGTCGATCTTCGCCGCCGTCAACGTGTGGAAGGACTTCCTGTGGCCCCTGCTGGTGCTCAGCAACCCGTCGGCCCAGACCATCAACGTCGGCCTGTACCACCTGAGCCAAGGCATCCCGGAGGACGTGTTCATCGCGGCGCTGGCCATCGCCTGCGTGCCGACGATCGTGTTCTTCCTGTTCTTCCAGCGCAACATCATGGCTGGCCTGACCGCAGGGGGCGTGAAGGGCTGAGGCACGCAGGCCCAGACCGTCCCATCTTGATCGGAGGAACGAAACGCCCGTGAGCGATCACACTCTGGCTCCGCCGTCCGTTGCGCCCGTCCCGGCAGCACCGGGCAGGCCCTGGTGGCGTGACGCGGTCATCTACCAGGTCTACGTGCGCAGCTTCGCGGCCGGCCCCAGCGCGCCGGGCTCGCCAGGCCCATCGGGCTCGCTGGGCTCGCTCGGCCGGACCGGCGCAACCGGAGTAGGCAACCTGGCCGGAGTCCGGTCGCGGCTGCCCTACTTGGCTGACCTGGGCGTCGACGCGATCTGGTTCAACCCGTGGTACCCCTCGCCGATGGCCGACGCCGGCTACGACGTGGCCGACTACCGGGCCATCGATCCGATGTTCGGCACGCTGGACGAGGCCGAGAAGCTGATCGCCGAAGCTCACGACCTGGGCATCCGCATCATCCTCGACGTGGTGCCGAACCACGGCTCGAACGTCCAGCCGTGGTTCACCGCCGCGCTGGCCGCAGCGCCCGGCTCGCCCGAGCGGGACCGGTTCATCTTCCGCCCCGGCCGCGGCGCCCACGGCGAGCTGCCGCCGAACAACTGGACCTCGGAGTTCGGGGGCCCGGCCTGGACCCGGGCGGACGACCCGGACGGCCAGCCCGGCCAGTGGTACCTGCACCTGTTCACCCCGGAGCAGCCCGACTTCAACTGGGCCAACACCGATGTGCAGGCGGACTTCGAGGACGTGCTGCGGTTCTGGTTCGACCGCGGCGTGGACGGGTTCCGGATCGACTCCGCCGTGCTGCTGGCCAAGGACCCGGCCATGGCCGACTACGAGCCGGACGGCCCCGAAGGCTCGGCTGGCGCAGACGCCGGTGTGCACCCGTTCGTGGACCGGGACGAAGTGCACGAGGTGTACCGGGCCTGGCGCCGGATCGCCGACAGCTACCCGGGGATGAGGGTGCTGATCGGCGAGGTCTGGCTGCCCGACGTAGAACGGACCACCCGCTACCTGCGTCCCGGCGAGCTGCAGACGGTGTTCAACTTCGACTTCCTGCGCTGCCCGTGGGACGGTGCCGAGCTGCGGTCGGTCATCGACGCGACGCTGGCCTCGCACGCCAGGGTCGGCGCCCCGGCCACCTGGGTTCTCAGCAACCACGACGTGATCAGGAACGTCACCCGCTACGGCCGGGCCGACACCTCGTTCGACCGGCCCGGCCACCGCATCGGCGAGCCCACCGACCTGGTCCTGGGCACCCGGCGGGCCCGCGCCGCGGCGCTGCTGTCGCTGTCGCTGCCCGGCACCGCCTACGTGTACCAGGGGGAGGAGCTCGGCCTGTGGGAGGTTGAAGACCTTCCCGATGAGGACCGCCAGGACCCGATGTGGCAGCGGTCCGGCCACGCCCACCTGGGTCGCGACGGCTGCCGGGTGCCGCTGCCCTGGTCCGGCGACCAGCCGCCGTTCGGCTTCCTGGCCGACGCGATTGGCTCGAGCGGGGCAGGCGGCGGGCGGACCTGGCTGCCGCAGCCGCCCGCCTGGTCCGGCCTGACCGCCGAGGCCGAGGCGGCCGACCCGGACTCGATGCTGTCCCTGTACCGGCACGTGCTGGCGGTCCGGCACCGCGAGCCCGCGTTCGCCACCGACAGCTTCACCTGGCTCCCCGGCCCAGCCGGCGTCCTGTGCTTTCGCCGCGGCACCGACGTCACGGTCATGATCAACGTGTCCGACGGCCCGGCCGAGCTTCCCCCGCACCGGGAGATCCTGGCTGCCAGCCACCGGCTGAGCGGGGGAGTGCTCCCTCCCGATACCGCCGTCTGGCTCCGCACCGAACCACCCACCCCCTGACCAAGCACCTGCTTACATATCCTCGTTGGGCGAGGATAAGATGCTGGGATGGCTAGGAACCAAGCTCAGCCGTGACCGTGCTGCTCGCGGTGATCACGGTGGCCGCGCTGGGCATCTGGATTCCGCTGGCCCAGCTCTTGCCCGGGACGCCGGAGCGATCCCGCATCGTCTACGTGGCCATCGGCAACGTCGTCTTCGTCGGGATAGCTCTGCTGGTCAGCGGGGCCAGCCCGGTGCTCAGCTGGCGGGACTTCTGGCTGCCGCTGATCGGCGGCGTGGTGTGGGCCGGGGGCAATTACTGCGTGCTCAAGGCGTCGCGGACGATCGGGCTGGCGCGAGCGGCCGGGACCTGGACGCCGCTCAACATCGTGGTCGCGTTCGCCTGGGGCGCGTTGCTGTTCGGCGAGCTGGACGGCTTCTCCGCGGCGCGATTCGCCGTGCTCGGCGTCGCGTTCTTGGTCGTGGTGGCCGGGGTACTGCTGATCGCCGGCTCCCGGAAGGGCCCCACCGGTGGCCCCAATTCCCCGTCCCCGCGGTCGGCCGTGGCCGCCCAATCCGGCCGGCCGACCGGTTCGGCGCGGGCCGGCCTGCTGTGGGCGGTCGGGGCCGGGGTCTTGTGGGGGAGTTATTTCGTGCCGGCGCAGTGGGCCGCGGTTCCGGCCCAGGTGAGCGATTTCCCGCTCGCGCTGGGCATCCTGGGCGCCGCCCTGGCCTTGGCTCTCCCGGCAGGCGAGCCAGTCAAGCTGGGCGTCCGCGCCACGAGCGCGTTGCTCGGCGCCGGTGTCCTGTTCGGCATCGGCAACCTGGCCCTGCTCGGCCTGGTGGCTCGGGTGGGCACCGGCACAGGCTTCACGATCGCCCAGCTCAGCCTGGTGGTGAACGCAGGCGTCGGGGTCTGGGTCTTCCGCGTTCCCGAACCGGGCACCCGTCAGGCGCACAAGGTGCTGGCCGGCATCGTGCTGGCCGGGATCGGCGGCTGCGCCATCGCCGCGCTGCGCTGACCGGGCTCGCCGGTCAGGCGCGGGGCGGACGGGGTGGGGCTGCTCCGCCCAGGGCGGCCGTGACGAAGATGGCCCGGTGGTCCGATCCACCGGCTCTGACCACTCGTCCCCGCGTCCGCAGCCCGGTCGAGGCCAGGCCGTAGTCGATGGCCCGGACGGGATGGCGGGCCGGGAACGTGGCCCGGCGCCAGCGGGGGACCACCGTCACCCCGGCCGGAAGGTCGTCGCGCCAGGTGGACGCGCGCGTGTTGAAGTCCCCGCACACCAGCCAGGGCGTACCGAGCTGCTTCAGCAGGGTCCCGAGCCGGGCCAGTGCCGTGGCCCGCTCGTCGTCGCGGCTGGCGGGCAGGTGCGTGCTGCCGACCCAGACCGGGGTCCCGGCCACATCCAGCCGGGCCAGCGCCACCGTCCGCGGCTCGGTCGGCTCGGTGTTGACGTAACGCTCGGGCGAGTGCACCCGCCACTGCTGCACCCCCAGGATCGGCAGCCGGGTCAGCAGCGCATTCCCGTACCCCTCGGTCGCGGGCGACCCGCGGTACTCCAGCGCGGGCACGAACACCCACCGGTACCCCAGCCGCTCGCTGATCTCGCTCAGCGGTCCCGCTTCGCCCCACGCCGTGCTGACCTCGGTCAGGGAAACGGCGTCCGGCCGCAGGTCCCGGATCAGCCCCTCGACGGCGGCCTCGTTCGGCGCCCCCCGGTCGTCCTTCCAGGAATGGATGTTCCAGTGCAGCATGCCCAGCCGCCCGTTACCGTCCACCTCCGCAGGCTAACCAAGCAACCTTGCGAGCCGGGTTCCGGGTGTCAGTCCTCGGGGTCTTTGACGTAGGTGCCGCGGCCCTGGACGCTGACGATCAGGCCCTTCTTGCGGAGCTCGGCCATGGCCCGGCGGACGGTGAGGTACGCGACGCCCCAGCGTTCGGCCATGTCCCGCTCGGAGGGCAGGCGGTGGCCGGCCTGCCACTCGCCGGACTCGATGTGCGCCTCGACGTAGTCCACGATCTGCGCGTAGATCGTCTTGGGACCCTCGTGCACGATGTCCGGGCCTTGATCATCCACCACAACTGCATACCGTAGGGCACCGTTGACCTGCGATTACGCATGCAATGCCTCATATTGGCATGCATTGCTTTATATTCCGCCCGCACGGCCGGCGGCCTGTGACGGGTCGCCGGCGCTGCGGTGACAAAAGTGACGGCGGTGCAGTGACTGTGACGAACGTGACGGTGGGGTTGGTCAAGCGGGGCGGGCCAGGGACAGGCCGAAGCGGCCCTGGCGGTCGGTCCACCAGCGGTCCAGGGTGAAGCCGGCCGCGGCCAGCTCCCGGGTCACGCCCTCGCGGCGGAACTTGGCGCTGACTTCGGTGCGCATCTCCTCGCCCGCAGCGAACTCGGCGGTGAGGTCGATGGCGGGCAGCCGGACGGTCTGCGGGCTGGTGGCGCGCAGCCGCATCTCAATCCATTCCTGCCCGGCGTCCCAGCGGGCGACGTGCTCGAACATATCGGGGTCGAAATCGGCTCCTAGCTCGTGGTTGAGGACGGACAGGACGTTCTTGTTGAACGCGGCGGTGATGCCGGCCTCGTCGTCGTAGGCCGAGACCAGCACGGCCGGATCCTTGACCAGGTCGGTGCCGAGCAGCAGGGCGTCGCCATCGGCCAGCCCAGAGCGGATGCGGGCCAGGAACGACGCCCGCTGGGCGGGGAGCAGGTTCCCGATCGTGCTGCCCAGGAACGCGATCAGCCGCGGTCCCTCCGCACCGTCATCGCCCGCCCCGTCGTCGCCAACGCCGAGCAGGCCGACGTACTCCTCGAAGTCGGACACCACCCCGCTGACCTCGAGGCCGGGGTAGTCGCTGAACAGGGCGGTGGCCGCCGCGAGCAGCGCCTGCTCGCTGACGTCCACCGGCACGTAGCGGCGCAGCGTGCCGGCTTGGCGCAGGGCGTCGATCAGCAGCCGGGTCTTCTCCGAGGAGCCGGAGCCCAGCTCGACCAGGGTGGCGGCGCCGCTGGCCGCGGCGATCTGGGGCGCCGCGGACTGGAGGATCTCCCGCTCGGCGCGGGTTGGGTAGTACTCGGGCAAGGCGGTGATCTTCTCGAACAGCTCGCTGCCGGCCGCGTCGTAGAACCACTTGGGCGGCAGCGACTTGGGGGAGGCGGTCAGCCCGGCCAGCGCGTCGGCGCGCAGCGAATCGGCCAGAAAATCGGCGGGCAGACGGCGCTCGACGTGCAGCGAAGTCGTCATTGACCAGGGTTCCTTCCGTCGGGACTGGACGTGGCGGCCATGCCCTCGGGGAAGCTGCCGTGCTGGACGCGCTCGGCGCTGTCCGCCGTGACCTCGGGCGGCACCGGCAGCGGCCGGACCTTCACGTCGCTGGCCGTGGCGCTGACCAGGGACCGATCCGGGACCTCGGTCCAGGCCGGGTCCTCGTCGGCGGGCTCGGACGCCACGGTCATGCTGTCCGCGCCGCCGTCGTGCCCCTGGCGGTAGAAGAGCGTGTGCCCGGCGGTGGTGCCCGCGATCACCTGACCGTCGGTGAGCAGGAAATTGAACCGGCCGGTCACCCCGGCCGCATCCAGCAGCCCGATCACCGCGGCCAGCGCGTCGTCCGGGGCGGCACCGTCGCGGAGCCGCTTCAGGGTCAGCGCCCACAGCAGCGCCGAGTCCACCCGCGCGTCCAGGTTGAGCAGCTCCAGCGGGCTGAGCGTGGCGGCCAGCCCGGCCGCCGTGCCCGGCCAGCCCGCCAGCGCGCCGTTGTGGCTGAACAGCCAGTGGTCGGCGCCGAACGGCGACGTGGCCGACGCGCTGGGCTCGGTGCCGGCGCTGGCGTCCCGGACCGCGGCCAGCAGCGCGCCGCTGCGGGTGACCCGGGTCAGGTCGGCGAACGACGGGTCGGCCCAGATCGGCCCGGAGTTCCGGTAGCGGGCCGGGACCGGGTCACCGTCGGCGTACCAGCCGGCTCCGAAGCCGTCCACGTTCATCGTGCCGCTGTTCCGCATCATCCGGGGCGCCCACGCCTGCCGGTACAGGCCGTACGGCGGGTCGATGATCGCCTCGCGCAGGATCACGGCGGGGCCCAGGTAGGCCAGGTGGCGGCACATCAGAAGGCCTCCGCGGTGGCCGACCGGGCGGTGCGGAAGCCGGCGAAGATCTGCCGCCGGATCGGGTAGTCCCAGTTACGGAAGGTGGCCCGGCAGGCGGCCGGGCTGACCGCGAACGACCCGCCCCGCAGCACCTTGTACTCGGGGCCGAAGAACACCTCGGAGTACTCCCGGTACGGCCAGGCCTCGAAGCCGGGATAGGGGAGGAGGTCGCTCGAGGTCCACTCCCACACGTCGCCGATGAGCTGGCGGGCACCGCACGGGGCCGCACCGTCGGGGTAGGAGCCGGCCGGGGCCGGGCGCAGATGGGTCTGGCCCAGGTTGGCCCGGTCAGCCGTGGGTGCGTCGTCGCCCCACGGGAACCGGCGGGACCGGCCGGTCACCGGGTCGAAGCGCGCCGCCTTCTCCCACTCGGCCTCGGTCGGCAGACGGCGGCCCGCCCAGCGGGCGTAGGCGTCCGCCTCGTACCAGCACACGTGCAGGACCGGCTCGGCCGGCGTGACCGGCTCGGTGGCCCCGAACGCGGTGCGGACCCACTGGCCGCCGTCCCGCCGCCAGGTCATCGGGGCGATCAGCCCGGCGCGCTGCCGGTGGTCCCAGCCCTGCGGGGTCCAGAACCGCGGGTCGTCGTAGCCGCCGTCGGCGATGAACGCCTGGTAGGCGGCGTTGGTCACCGGGGTGGTGTCGATGAAGAACGGCGCCACCGGCACGGTGTGCGCGGGCCGCTCGTTGTCCAGCGCCCACGGCTCGTCCGAGGTACCCATGGTGAACGGGCCGCCGGGGACGGCCACCTCAGCCGGCAGGCTGATCGCTTCCGCGGGCGCGGCAGCGGGCGGTGGCGCGGTCAGCACCGCTACGCCTTTGCGCAGCTGGTGGGTGATCAGCATCGTCTCGTCGTGCTGCTGCTCGTGCTGGACGATCATGCCGAACGCGAACCCGCCGGTGACCAGGCGCCGCCCGCTGAACGGCGCCCGCTCCAGCAGGTCGAGGACCCGGCCCCGCACGGTGGCGGCGTAGCCGCGGGCCTCCTGCGGCGGCAGCAGCGGCAGCGTGGGCCGCTCAGACCGCGGGTGCTCGAACGCGTCGTACAGCGGGTCGATCTCAGGGTGGATCGGGTCCTGGCCGCCCACCGCGCGCAGCAGCCACATCTCTTCCTGGTTGGCGATGTGGGCCAGATCCCAGACCAGCGGGGACATCAGCGGTGAGTGCTGGCGGACGAGGTCGTCCTCGCCCACGCAGTCGGTCAGCGAGACGGTCCGGTCCCGGGCGGCGGTGAGCGCGGCCGCGAGCTCCGCCCGCAGGCTCTCCGCGGTGACCGTGGTCTCGGCCGGAGTGGTGGCACTGCCGGTGGGCGTGTCGTGTGACGCCATCAATGCATCCCCTCAAGTTGATCGTCGGCTGGACATCGGCGTCTGAGCACGTAGCGTTCGGTGAATTCAGCCACCGAATGGCGGATGTCGGCCGGGGCTCCCGCCCGGCACAGCGCGGCGTCGGCCGCCTCGAAACACTGCTGGCTGGCCCGGGCGATCTCCTGATCGGCGGGCCCTTCGCGCGCCGCCCGCAGCCACGGATTCCCGTGCGACGTGCCGTTGGGTCCGTGCTGGCCGTTTCTGGCCACCAGCGGCTCGGCCGCCGCCATGGCGGTCTCCGCGGCCTGCGGGTCCTCGAACAGGGCCCAGGCCACGGCGGCGGGCACCACCCAGCCGTCGTCCCCGGGCTGGGCGTCGATCATCCGCAGCTCGAGGTGGCCCTGCGGGCGGACCGGCGGGAACAAGGTGGACAGGTGGTAGGTCAGGTCGTCCAGGGTCGGCCGGCGTTCTCCCTGGCCCCGCAGCCAGCCGCGGAACGTCAGCCCGGGTGGCGCGGTCCAGGACGGCGAGCCCTCGCGCCGGACCAGCATGAGCTCGGCGTCCAGCGCGTAGTCCGCGTAAGTGTCCCGGGGGTCGCGGTCCCCGTCCGGGGGTGGCTGGGTCCGGCCCGGATCGAGGTGGGCCCAGACCTCCTGGCGGGTCGACCGCCAGCCCGACGGGCGGCTCTGCCGGAGCGGGGAGTTGGCGAAGGCGGCCACCAGCACCGGGCCGATCTGGTGGGCCAGCCGCCACCGCCAGCGGTACCCGCCGGTGGCCGCGGTGTCCTGGCCGGCGTCCAGGCAGACTTGCACTGACGCCGTATTGCACATCATCTGGCGGCCCCATGG
This sequence comes from uncultured Actinomycetes bacterium, assembly GCA_963833835.1. GTDB lineage: Bacteria > Actinomycetota > Actinomycetes > Streptosporangiales > Streptosporangiaceae > Bog-532. The sequence goes on along the minus strand of CAWHZI010000008.1, from coordinate 827,686 downwards.
GCCGCTGCGATCGAAAAACTCCTCCATCGCCGCGTACCGGGGGAGATCAAGCACGCGGCGTGGTGGGCGGATCGGGTCGTAGCCGTAGCCCTGGAGAGAGAGGCCCGCGCGGCCGACGGCGTCCCGGAGGGTGGTCATCTCCTGGCGGACCGTCGTGACGCACTCGCCGAGGCTGTCGGCGGGGGCGGAGCTCAGTTCCAGCTGGCCGCCGGGCTCCGTGGTCAACATGCCACCGGAGGGCAACGCGGCTGGGTGGGGAAGAACGGCTGGTGCGGTGAGATCGGCTACGGCCGGGAACGATCGCCGGGCCGGGACGGGAAGTGCTGGGTCACGGGCATCGCGGACGAGCCACTCAAGCTCGACGCCTACGCGGCTCGGAGGACCGGTCTTGAAGGCGATGCCGTGCACGTGGGCTTCGGCTTCGCCCTCGGTCAGGCCGCCATCCCGCGGTGAATCATCGAGCCAGTTCACGGTCACCCCGTCCGTCTGAAGAGAGCACACATCTCAGGCCGAACGTAAACGGGGGGTCTGACAAAACGGACTACCCGCCGTTCTGAAGGCCACGTGCTGGTTACCCGTCAACAACGAGCGCGCCTCGCTGCGGATTCCCGTGGCGGCAGAGTCACTCCCCGTGACTGGTCAACCGAGCGTGGTGGCGCGGACCTCGATCCGGCCCGCCTCGCCCGCCTGGACCGTGCCGACCAGGGCCGCCTCGGTCCCGGCGGCGCGCAGGTCCGCACGCAGGGCATCCACGTCGGCGGCCGGGACCGCGATCAGCAGGCCGCCGGAGGTCTGGGCGTCGTGCAGCAGCACCGCGGTCACCGGGTCGGTGTCAGGATCGATGTCGGTCACCGCGGACAGGTAGGACATGTTGGCGTTGGTGCCGCCGGAGATGAAGCCCGCCGCGGCCAGCTGGGCCGCTCCCGGCAGCAGCGGCACCTGGTCGGCCCACACCTCGGCGGCCATCCCGCTGGCCCGCAGCATCCGGTGCAGGTGCCCGAGCAGCCCGAACCCGGTCACGTCGGTGGCGGCCTGCACTCCGGCCCGCAGCGCGGCCTCACTGGCCGGGCCGTTCAGCGTGGTCATGGCGTCGACCGCGCTCGCCAGCACCTCGTCCGGGGCCGCCCCGCGCTTGTGCGCGGTGGCGATGACGCCGGTCCCGATGGGCTTGGTCAGCACGAGCAGGTCGCCGTCCCGGGCCCGGTCCACGGTCATCAGCCGGTTGGGGTCAGCCATGCCCACCACGGCTAGCCCGTACTTGGGCTCCGGGTCGTCGATGGTGTGCCCGCCCACCACCAGGCAGCCCGCGGCCGCGGCCGCTTCGGCGCCCCCGCGCAGCACCTGCGCCAGCAGCTCGATCGGCAGGGTCTGCCCGGGCCAGGCGGTCAGGTTGAGCGCGATGACCGGGCGGCCGCCCATCGCGTACACGTCCGACAGCGCGTTGGTCGCCGCCACCCGCCCCCAGTCGCGCGGGTCGTCCACGATTGGGGTGAAGAAGTCCGTGGTCAGCACCAGCGCGCGGTCGTCGTCGAGCCGCAGCACGGCAGCGTCGTCCCCTTCGGCCGCACCGACCAGCAGGTCGCCCGCGGCGGCGGTCAGTGCACCGGGCCCGCCCGTGCCCGGGCCGAGGGTGGCCATCAGCTGATCCAGCGCCGCCAGCGGCAGCTTGCACGCGCAGCCTGCGCCGTGCGACAGCGAGGTGAGCCGGACCTGATCGCTGACCTGCTCTGTCACGGAGTGCCTCCTTGTTGGCCGGTGCTGCCACCGGTGGTGGCCGTGCTCTCACCCTGCCACCCGTCAGCCCTACCCGGCGCCGGAGCGCAAAGCAGTGGCAAACGTCATTCATTATGGAAAGCAGGACGCAGTGACGGTCAGGCCGGGGCTGTACGGGGGGCGCTGTCTGAAGACCGGATCTGAGACCCCGCTCATCGCACGGAACGTACGTGCTTGATGACACGCCGTAATTAGTGAGATGACGGCGTGTGGTCGGGAGCTCTGGCAGGATGGAACAACGATGAAGGTGCCGTCCGTACGGATCCCGCTCATCCACCGCGGTAAGCCCAACGAGCTGCCCGGGGTGGTCGCCCCGGCGCGCCTGGACCGGCGGACCAAGAACCTGACCAAGCGGCTCCTGCCCGGCGAGATCGCCATCATCGACCACGTTGACCTGGACCGGGTCGCCGCCGACGCCCTGATCAGCCGGAAAGTCTCGGCCGTGGTCAACGCCGCGGTGAGCATGAGTGGCCGTTACCCCAACCTGGGCCCGCAGCTGCTGATGGAGGCGGGCATCCCGCTGGTCGACGACGTCGGCCAGGACGTGTTCAGCCGGGTCCGGGAGGGCGCCACCGTCCGGCTCGACGGTGACACGCTGTACGTGGGCGAGCAGGTCGTGGCCAAGGGGACGCCGCAGACCACGGAGTCGGTCGACGCGATGATGGCCGAGGCCCGGGCCGGCATCGTGACCCAGATCGAGGCGTTCGCCGCCAACACCATGGAGTTCCTCAAGCGGGAACACGAGCTCCTGGTGGACGGGATTGCGCTGCCCGACATCCACACCCGGATGGACGGGCGGCACGTCCTGGTCGTCGTGCGCGGCTACCACTACCGCGAGGACCTGGGCGCGCTCCGGCCCTACATTCGCGAGTACCGGCCGGTGATGATCGGCGTGGACGGCGGCGCGGACGCGCTGCTGGAGGCCGGGTACGTGCCGGACGCCATCGTGGGTGACATGGACTCGGTCACCGACGAGACGCTGCGGTGCGGGGCCGAGCTCATCGTGCACGCCTACGCCGACGGGCGGGCCCCGGGCCTGAGCCGGATCAAGGAGCTCGGGCTGACCGCTGCGGTCTGCCCGGCCGCGGGCACCAGCGAGGACGTGGCCCTGCTGCTGGCCGACGGCAAGGGCGCCAGCCTGATCGTCGCCGTGGGTACCCACTGGACCCTTGAGGAGTTCCTCGACAAGGGCCGGTCGGGAATGGCGAGCACGTTCCTGACCCAGCTGCGGGTCGGTACCAAGATCGTCAACGCCAAGGGGGTCAGCCGGCTCTACCGGAGCCGGATTTCCAGCTGGTCCCTCGTCGTTCTCGCGCTCGCCGCTGCCGTGACCGTGTTCGTCGCCGTGGCCGCCTCCCCCGCTGAGCCCATCCTGATCCGATACTTCGAAGCAACGTGGCATTCGTTCTTCTCCTGGCTGACCGGACTTTTCACGTGATTGATTTTCGTTACCACCTGGTTTCCATCGTCGCCGTCTTCCTGGCCCTGGCCGTGGGGATCGTGCTCGGCTCGACCGAGCTGCGCGGGGCGGCGCTGTCCGCGCTGGACCGGACCTCGAGCGCGCTGAGCACCAAGCTCGAAGCGGCCGATAACGAGAACAGCGCCCTGCAGCAACAGGTCCAGGGTGACCGCCAGTTCGCGTCGGCCGCCCAGCCGGTGCTGCTGAAGCACCTGCTGGACAGCAAGAAGGTTGTCATCATCACCGCCCCCGGCGCGTCTAGCAGCGTGGTGAACGGCATCAAGACCAGCCTGAGCGACGCGGGCGCGACGGTCAGCGGCCAGGTCGCGCTGTCGTCCAAGTTCGCTGACACCAGCGCCAGCAACCTGAGCCTGCTCAGCCAGCTCACCCAGCGGGTCGCCCCGGCCAGCGTGACGCTGGTCAACGGCAGCCCGCAGCAGCAGGCGGCCCAGGTGCTGGCCAGCGCGCTGGTCTCGCAGGGCTCCAGTTCAGGCTCCGGCAACTCCAAGGGCGGCTCCGGCAACGGTTCTCAAAACGGCTCGGGGAACGGCTCAGTCAGTGCCCAGACCGCCCAGACCATCTTGTCCAGCTACTCGGCCGGGCAGTTCATCACAGTCAGCGGCCAGCCGTCGTCCGGCGCCACGCTGGCCGTGATCGTGGCCCCGAACTCCGTCCCGCAGGGCGGCACCTCCGATCCGGCCAACCAGGCCGTGGTGGCGCTGGCCCAGGAGTTCGGCACCAGCAGCCAGGCCACGGTGGTGGCCGGGCCGACCGCCGCCTCCGGCCAGGGCAGTGCGATCTCCGCGGTCCGCTCCAGCGGTGCCGCCAACGACGCCTCCACGGTGGACAACGCCGACTCCGTCGTTGGCCAAATCGTTGTCGTCCAGGCGCTGGAGCAGCAGATGAACGGGAAGAAGCCCGGTAGCTTCGGTACCCAGTCCAATGCCAACTCCGCGGGACCGAGCCCGGCGCCGACCGCGAGCGTCCCGACTAACTCTGCGAATTCTGCAAAGTCCTCAAAGGGGAAGTAAATGCCTTACGCCCGGCGCGCGGCGGCCTCCGCCACGACGGCGGTTATCGCGGCGGCCGCGGCCCGGGCCGCGTACACGTCGCTGAACCGCAAGCCGCCGGGCGGCGCCACCCAGTGGACCCGGACCAACCACCGGGGTGAGCCGGTCACGCTGCTGGAAGGACCGGCCGCTGCCCTGGCCGGGGCCGCGGCGGCGCTGGCCGCGCCGGGCCTGCGGACCCGCACCCGGCTCGCGCTGGTGGCCGCGGCCGCCGGAGCCGGGGCGTTCGGCGGCTACGACGACATCGCCGGGTCCGGGGCCAAGCGCGGGTTCCGCGGGCACCTCGGCGCGCTGGCGCACGGCGAGATCACCACCGGCGCGGTCAAGCTGGGCGGAATCGGCGCGACCGGGGTCGCCGCCGCCACGCTCACCGGCGGCCCGGCCATCGATGTCGCGGTCAACACCGCGCTGGTCGCGGGCTGCGCCAACCTGCTCAATCTGTTCGACCTGCGGCCGGGCCGGGCCATCAAGGTGGCGCTGGCCGCCGGGCTCCCGCTCGGTATCAGCCAGCTGAGCCGGGGGCGTGCGGCCCACACGTGCGCCGTGGCCGTGCCGCTCGGTGCCGCCGCCGCGCTGCTGCCGGAAGATCTCGGTGAGCGGGCCATGCTCGGCGACGCCGGGGCCAACGCGCTCGGGGCCATGCTCGGCACAGCCGCCGCGGGCAGCCTGTCGCGGCGCAGCCGGCTCGCGCTGCTGGCCGGCGTGACCGCGCTGACCGCGGCCAGTGAGGTGGTCAGCTTCACCAAGGTCATCCAGCGCACCCCGCCGCTGCACTGGCTGGACATGCTCGGCCGCCGTCCGGCCCACGCCGCTAGCCCGGCCAGCGGGCTGGTGCGCAAGAACGCGGCGCCGTCGCCGGCTGGACATCCGACCGTGCCCGCGCAGGCTGGATCGCCCGGCCTGAACGGGAACGGCCACGGGCACGGGGACCGCCACATCTCCGGCCTGGCTGTACCGCCCTCCCCGTGACAGCGCCGGCGGCCGAGCGAGGGGCCGCCCGGCAGCCGGGCCGGGGCATGGGCCGGGCCGCCGCGGTCATCGGGGTGCTCACCGTGGCCTCCGGCGTGGTCGGATTCGGCCGCCAGCTGGTGTTCGCGCACACCGTCGGGGCCAGTTGCGTCGGCACCGCTTACACCACGGCCAACCAGGTCCCGAACATCATCTACGACATCGTCCTGGGCGGCGCGCTGACCAGCGCCGTGGTCCCGGTGCTGGCCGGCCCGGCGTCCCGCGGGCCGGACGGGGCGGCGCAGACCCGGCAGATCGCGTCGGCCCTGCTGACCTGGGCCCTGCTGCTCCTGGTGCCGGTGGCCGCGGTGGTCGCGCTGATCGCCGGCCCGCTGACCTCGCTGCTGATCCCGGCCACCCGGGGCTGCGCGCACGAAGCCACGCTGGCCGCCAGCGCCCAGATGCTGATCGCGTTCGCGCCGCAGATCCCGCTGTACGGGCTGGCCGTGGTGCTGTTCGGCATCCTCCAGTCGCACCGCCGGTTCACCGCCCCAGCGCTGGCCCCGATCCTGTCCAGCGTGGTGGTGGCGGCCGCCTACGCCGCGTTCGGGGCGCTCGGGCACGGTTTCCAGAACCGGCCCGGCGCGCTTCCGGCCACCGCCGAGCTGGCCCTGGCCCTGGGCACCACGGCCGGGGTGGCGGCGCTGGCGCTGACCGGGGCCGTACCGACCGCCCGGCTCCGGCTCGGGCTGCGGCCGGTGCTGCGGTTCCCCGACGGGGTCGCCACCCGGGTCCGGCGGCTGGCCGTGGCCGGCGTGCTCACGCTGATCGCCCAGGACCTGTCGGCCGTGGCCGCGATCGTGCTGTCCAACGCGCGCGGCGGCAACGGCGCGCTCGTGCTGTACAGCTACGGCTGGCAGGTGTTCTTCATCATCTACGCCGGGCTGGCCGTGCCCGTGGCCACCAGCTCGTTCCCGCTGCTGAGTGCCCGGGACTCCGGCAGTGGCGAGTTCCGGGCCACCAGCGCCGCCGCCAGCCGGGCCGTGCTGCTGATGTCCTGGCTGGGCGCTGCGGTGCTGGCCGGTGCGTGCCTGCCGCTGGCCCGGGTGTTCAGCAGCCACGACACGTCCCAGGCCCGCCAGCTGGCCGGGGCGCTGGCACTGTTCGCGCCGGGCCTGGTCGGGTACGGGCTGACCGCCATCTTGTCCCGCATCCTGTACGCGGCCGGCCGGAACCGGATCACCGCGGTGGCCATGGCCGGCGGCTGGCTGCTGGTCATCGTGGCCAACCTGGCCATCGTGCCGTTCGTGCCGCGCGACTGGGTAGTGCCCGCGCTCGGCCTGGGCACCACGATCGGGCTGACCGCGGCGGGCCTGGCCTTGATCGTGGCGGTGCGCCGCACGCTGGGCCGGGCCGCGCTGCGCGGGCTGCCCCGGGCCGGGCTGGCCGGGCTGGGGGGTGGCCTGGCCGGGGCCGCGGCCGGCGCCGGCGTGGCCGCGGGTCTGCCGGTGCACGGCATCGGGCCCAACGCGGCGGTCACCGTGCTGGCCGCGGCCGCTGCCACGGTAGCGTTTCTGGCCGTGACGTTCCTGACTGACGGCGGCGACCTGCGCGCCGTGACCAGCCGCCTGCTCAGCCGGGCAGGCCGTGGCCGCCCGCCAGCCGCCGGGGGACCAGCCGCCGGGGGACCAGCCGCCGGGGGATCAGCCGCCGGAGGAGAGGCCTCGTGAAGGTCGCATTCGTGCTCGGCACCACCGCCGGGGGCACCCTGCGGCACGTGCAGATGCTGGCCGCGGGTTGCGCGGCGCGCGGGGTGCCCACCCTGGTCTGCGGTCCGGCCGAGCACGCGCCGGACTTCCCCAGTTACCAGACCGTCCAGTTCGGCGACCGGCCCAAGGTCCGGGACGGGCGGGCCGTGCTGCAGCTGCGCCGGATCCTGAGCCGGGAGCAACCGGACGTGGTGCACGCCCACGGCCTGCGGGCCGGCGCGCTGGCCGCGCTCGCACTCAGCCTCGCCCTCCGTCCCTCGCGCTCGGCGTTGCCACTGGTGGTCACGGTGCACAACGCGCCCCCGTCCAGCGGGGCTAACGCCACCGTCTACCAGGGCCTGCAATTCCTGGTCGCCCGCAGCGCGGCCGTGGTGCTGTGCGTCTCGGGCGACCTGGAGGACCGGATGCGCGGGGCTGGGGCCCGCGACGTGCGCCGCGCCCTGGTCCCGCCCTACGACCCGGACGCCCCGTCGGCGCCCACGGCCGCACCGGGCGGCCCGGCTAGCTCTGGCGGCCCGGCGGGTGAGGGTGGCCCGGACGCGGTCCGGCGTGAGCTGGGCACCGAGCAGCGGCCGCTGATCCTGGCGGCGGGCCGGCTGGCCCCGCAGAAGGGCTTCGGCACGCTGATCGAGGCCGCCCGTGGCTGGCAGGACCTGTCTCCGGTGCCGTTGCTGGCCATCGCGGGCTCCGGTCCGTTGCAGGCCGAACTGGCCGCGGCGGCCGCGGCGCTCGGCCCGTCCGTGATCCTGCTCGGCCAGCGCGCTGATGTGCCGTCGCTGCTGGCCGCGGCCGACCTGTTCGCCCTGCCCAGCCGGTGGGAGGGCCAGCCGCTCATCCTGCAGGAGGCGCTGCGGGCCGGCCGCCCCATCGTGGCCACCCGGGCGGGCGGCACCCCCGACCTGACCGGCGAGGACGGCGCGCTGCTGGTCCCGCCGGACGACCCGGCCGCGCTGACCGCGGCCGTGCGCCAGGTGCTGACCGATCAGGCCCTGGCCGGGCGGCTGGCCGAGGCCGCCCGGGACCGGGCCCGCGCGCTGCCCTCGGTCAACGCGGCCGTCGAAGCCGCGCTGGCCATCTACGGTGAGCTCAGCGGCCTCCCGCAGCCGGTCACCGAAGCCCAGGGCTGACTTAGGTATCCAGGGCGGGCACCGAGTTCGTCCGGGCCACCTCGGAGAACCACCCGGCGCTGCGCTTGGGGATGCGCCGCTGGGTGCCGTAGTCGACGAAGATCAGCCCGAACCGCTTCGAATAGCCGTGGGCCCACTCGAAGTTGTCCATCAGCGACCAGGCGAAGTAGCCGCGCAGCGGTACCCCGTCGGCGATCGCACGCCGGGCGGCCTGCAGATGGCCGTGCAGGTAGGCGATGCGCTCGGGGTCCTCCACGACGCCGTCGGGGTTGACATAGTCGTAGCTGGCCGCCCCGTTCTCGGTGATGTACAGCGGCAGGTCGCCCGCGTCGTCGTGCACCCGGAGCAGCAGGTCGTACAGGGCGTTGGGATCGACCAGCCAGCCCATGGCGGTGACCGGCAGGTGGTCCGGCTGCACGAACGTCCCGCCCGGCCGCCGGGGCATCGGGATGTCGCCGCGCCGGAAGATGCCGTCCTCGCGCACGGCGACGATGTGCGGTGCGTAGTAGTTCACGCCCAGGAAGTCGACCGGCGCACCGATGGTGGCGAAGTCGCCGTCCCGGATCAGCCCGGGCCCGGGGGCCTGACCCGGTCCGAGCCGGGCCGGGTAGGTGCCGCGGGTCAGCGGGTCCAGGAACACTGCGTTCAGGTCGGCGTCGATGTCGGCGGCCAGCTCCCGGTCGGCCGGGTCGGCCGGGTCGGCCGGGTAGACCTGGGCCAGGTTCAGCGTGATGCCCACCTCGGCCGGCCGCCCGGAGGACGTGGGCCCGGACGGTACGGCGGACCGGATGGCCGCGGTGGCCTTGCCGTGCGCTAGCAGCAGGTGATGCACGGCCGCCACGTACTGCTCCGGGTCGCTGATCCCCGGCGCGTGCTCACCGCTGCGGTACCCCATGCTGGACGCCACCCACGGCTCGTTCAGCGTGATCCAGCGCGGCACCCGGTCACCGAGGGCCCCGGCCACGGTCGCGGCGTAATCGGCGAACAGGTCGGCCGTGTCCCGGGTGGCCCAGCCGCCCTTGTCCTGCAGCGGCTGCGGCAGATCCCAGTGGTAGAGCGTGACCAGTGGCGCGATCCCGCGCTCCAGCAGCCCATCCACCAGCCGGCGGTAGTAGTCCAGGCCAGCCTGGAGGGGAGCACCGCTGCCGTCCGGCTGGATCCGCGGCCAGGCGATGGAGAACCGGTAACCGCTCACGCCGAGCTGGGCCAGCTGGTCCAGGTCGGCGTCCATCCGGTGGTAGGAGTCGCAGGCGACGTCCCCGGTGTCGCCGTTAGTGGTCGCGCCCGGCTGGTGGCTGAACGTGTCCCAGATGGACAGGCCGCGGCCGTCCTCGGCCACCGCCCCCTCGATCTGGTAGGCCGCCGTCGAAACGCCCCACAGGAAGCCCTCCGGGAAGGCGTCGCGCCCCTGGCTCATCGGTTCTCCTCGATCAGTCGTTTGGCCCGTGTTCCCCTGGGCAGCATTGACACCGCTGGTATCCCCTTTTACCATCACAATCCAACACCAAGATGTAACCGCTTACAACTATTCCTGACCATGCCCGTACCCGCTTGACGACTATGTAACGCAAGGACACTTCTGATGCCCACCGTGTACGACGTGGCTCGCCTGGCCGGCGTCTCGACGGCCACGGTATCCCGCGTGATGCGCGGCTCAGACCTGGTCCGGCCGGTTACCCGGGACCGGGTGCTGGCCGTGATCGAGGAGGTCGGCTTCGTCCCCGACGCGTCAGCCCAGGGTCTGTCCCGGCGGCGCAAGGAGATCATCGGCCTGGTCGCCCTGGAACGCGGGGTCAACGAGACCGACATCGAGCGCGACGGCCTGCTGTTCGTGGACGTGGTGGTGCACGCGGTCGAGGCGGTGCTGCGCGGCACGGACACCTCGCTGCTGCTGTCATTCGGGCCCAGCGGTGAGCAGTTCCACAATCGGATCCGGGCCCTGTCCGGCAAGGTGGACGGCTTGCTGGTGGTGGAGGACGCGCTGGGGCCGGCCCAGCTGCGGGCCCTGGCCCGGCGGCTGCCGGTGGTGGCGATCGCCGGGTCGCCGGGGGACAGCGGCCTGGACGTGGTCCGGGTCGACAACCCGGCCGGCATGCGCGCCCTGGCCGGGCACCTGACCGCCGGTCACGGCTACCGGCGGCTGGGTTTCGTCGGCGGCCCACCGGACGCTCCCGACGCGGTGGAACGCCTGGCCGCGTTCTCCTCGGCCGTGCGCGACGTGCCCGGCTGCACCGTCGACGTGGTCCCGGGCGGCGACTTCTCCGAGGCCAGCGGGCGCACCGCGGCCCGCGTGCTGCTCGGCCGCGAGGCCATCCCCGAGGCGGTAGCCTGCGCCAACGACCAGATGGCAATCGGCGTCATGCGCGAGCTGCAGCGGTCCGGTATCCGCGTCCCCGAAGACGTCGCGGTGACCGGCTTCGACAACATCTTTCCCGGCCGGGTGGTGGAGCCGCCGCTCACCACGGTCGGGCAGCCCGTACGGGACCTGGGCGTGCGCGCCGCCGCCCGGCTGATGGAGCGCATCGAGGGCAGCACCGAGCCGCCCCGAGCCGAGACCCTGCCGACCGAGCTCGTCCTCCGGCGCAGCTGCGGCTGCCCGCCGGGGGACCCGGCACCTGACGGCTCACTCGGCGGCCGCTAGGCCAGGCCGGGTCCGCCGCATCCCGCTTACGCGGCGGCCCCGGCCGTGGGTCAGGCCACCGGCTCCCTGCGGAGCCTGTGAGCGGGGCTGGTCACCAGCCGCGGGCGCGCCACTCCGCCAGGTGCGGGCGCTCGGCCCCCAGGGTGGTGTCGGCGCCGTGGCCGGGGTAGACCCAGGTGGTGTCGGGCAGCGGCCCGAACACCCGCTCCTCGAGGTCGTTCATCAGCGAGGTGAAGTCCTCGGGGCTGTTGGTCTTGCCCGGGCCACCCGGGAACAGCGAGTCCCCGGTGAACAGGTGCGGCGTGTCCGCGAGCCGGCCCTCGGCGTCGTACAGGATGGCCACGCTGCCGGGGGTGTGCCCGCGCAGGTGGATCACCGAGACCGCGGCGTCGCCGAAGCGCAGGATGTCGCCGTCGGACAGATCGTCGTCGACGGGGATCGGCAGCTCGCCGGCGTCCAGGGTCTGCGCCACCACCACGCCCTGGGTGGCGGCGTGCACGTCCTTCAGCCCCTGCCAGTGATCCCAGTGCCGATGGGTGGTCACGAGCCAGGTGATGGGCGTGTCGCCGATCATTTCCAGCACGCGGGCGGGATCATTGGCGGCGTCGATGAGCAGGCCCTCGCCGGTGCCCGTGTCCCGGAGCAGGTAAGCATTGTTATCCATCGGGCCGACGGCCAGCTTGGTCACGGTCAGGCCGTCGATCTCACGCGTGTCGGACGGTCCGCCGACCGTCACATTCCCGGTGTAAGTCACGCGCCAATGGTACGCAGCGAGGCCCGGAGGCGCTTGTTCTAGCGCACACCCATTGCAACCAATTAATTACAATCACCCGTCGGCCCATTGTGCGTGCACGGAGCTCATTGCCCGGGTTCCTGGTAAATGCCCAGGATATTGCCGCCCGGGTCCCGGAACAGAGCGGTGATTTCCGGGGCATCCCCGCCGATCGGCTGGACGATCTCGCCCCCGTGCGCCACGATCTCCGCTACGGCTCGCTGAGCGTCGTCCACCATGATGTCGATGATCAGTCCCGGCCTGCCCGCCCACGGCGCGCGGCCTTCAACCCACATGCCGCTCACCTCGCCGATGGTGTCGTCGAAGGCCAGTTTCCCGTCCCCGTGCCGGCGCAGGGACCAGCCGAAGACCTCCTGGTAGAAACGGGCCGACGTGTCCACGTCGGCCGCCGGGATCTGCAGGTAGCAGACCTTGCCGTGGCGGCTGGTCGGCGGCATCGGGTTCCTCCTGGTGTGGTGTCCACGCGGGTGGGCCGAGCCTACGTGGGCGCAGGCGGCCAGGATTGGCGAAAAGCGTCAGGCCACCGGCAGGTGGTTGCGCTCGGCCGCCGACCGCGGCCGGTAGGCGCCAGGGGTCACCCCGGTCAGCTCCCGGAAGTCGTCGATGAGATGGGCCTGGTCGCAGTACCCGTGCTCGGCCGCCAGCCGGGCCCAGTCCACGGGAAGCGCGGGCTCAACCGCGGCCAGCAGCCTTTGCAGCCGCTGGATCCGGGCGAACCGCTTGGGTGTCAGCCCGGTGTGGTCGCGGAACCGGCGGGTGAACGTCCGGGGGCTGAGCCCCAGCTCTGCACCCACGTCCCGGACCCGGCGCCCTCGCCCCAGCTCGATGGCGGCGTGGCCAATGGCCTGACCGTGCAGGAACGGCCCGGTCAGGTGGCGGAGCATTACCTCCTCCAGCACGGCGATCTGGCGTCGCGGTTCGGCCGCGTCGAGCAGCCGGTCCCGCAGCACCGCGCCGTCCCGGCCCCACAGCTCGGGTAGGCCGACGAGCTGGCCGGCCGCCTCTCCCAAGGGCAGGCCGAAGAACGCCGCCGCCCCGGCCGGGGTGAACGTGACCGAAAGCCCGCGGCGCTGGTCCGCGGTGTCGATGACCACCGCGTGGTCCTCCGCGCCGGTCAGTACCGCCCCGGGAGCGCGCCGCACGGCCGTGGCACCGGGGCCGTGGTAGGTGCGGAATTCGTCCTCGTACAGGTTGACCATGAGCCCCGTGCCGCCGCCGGGCAGCACCCGGTCCTGGCCCGCGGGCAGCGTGCTCTCGTAATAGCCAAGCGCGCTCACCAGCGGGACCAGCCGGGATGACCGGGGCGGCACGGCGAAGTGCATAGGCTGTTCACCCTATGGCTGAGGCCCCACGGCATGGCTGAGGCACCACGGCTGCCGTCGCCGCTGCAGGAAATCACTGACCCGGGGTTCGGGGACGCGGGGTTCAGGCTGATCCTGAAACGCGACGATCTGATCAGCGCGGAGCTGCCCGGCAACAAGTGGCGCAAGCTCACGCACAACCTCGAGGCCGCGCGGCAGGGCGGCTACCGGACGCTGCTGACGTTCGGCGGCGCGTACTCCAACCACGTGCGGGCCACGGCCGCGGCCGGCGCGATCTACGGGTTCGCCACCATCGGCGTCATCCGGGGTGAGGAGCACCGGCCGCTCAACCCCTCGCTGCGGTACGCCGCCGGCTGCGGCATGCGGCTGATCTACCTGGACCGGGCCAGCTACCGCCGCAAGGCGTCGGCGCAGATCACCGGGGCCCTGCACCAGCGGTTCGGTGACTTCTACCTGCTCCCCGAAGGCGGCAGCAACGCCCTGGCCGCCTGGGGCTGCGCCGGACTGGTCGCCGAGATCACGGTCCCGTTCGACGTGCTGGGTGTCCCGTGCGGGACCGGCGGCACGTTGGCCGGCGTGGCCGCGGGCCTGCGCGAGGGCCAGCGCGCCATTGGTTTCTCCGCGTTGCGCGGCGGCGCGGGCTTCCTGCCCGCCGCCGTCCGTGTCCTGCAGGACGAGGCGTTCGGCGGCCCCTGCGGCGCCTGGCAGATCGACGACGAGTTCCACTTCGGCGGCTTCGCCCGCCGCACCCCGGAGCTGGATGCGTTCATCGCTGGGTTCGGGGCCCGGCACGGCCTCACTCTGGACTGGGTGTACGTGGCCAAGATGTTGTACGGCCTGTACGCCCACGCCCAGCGCGGCACGTTCGCCCCGGGAACCACTGTGGTCGCTGTGATTACCGGCTGACCGGCAGGGAAGACGCCATCCCTGGCCGGTGTTGACACCCGCAGACGGGCGCCATCGGGAAGCGGTCTGTTTTGTCAGACCCCGTGGCTAGCATTGAAGTGGCGTTGTGCCTACCCCCGCGAGCTGCGTCGATGCGGCACGTGACAGCACCTTCCGCCAGAGCCTGTTGAGCCTTGAGAGAGAGCAGAGAGCCAAGTGGCTGACCGACTTCTCGTTCGCGGCGCACGCGAGCACAACCTCAAGGACGTCTCGATCGATCTGCCGCGAGACGCCCTGATCGTGTTCACCGGGCTGTCCGGATCGGGGAAGTCCAGCCTGGCCTTCGACACGATCTTCGCCGAGGGTCAGCGCCGCTACGTGGAGTCCCTGTCGGCCTACGCGCGGCAGTTCCTGGGCCAGATGGACAAGCCCGACGTTGACTTCATCGACGGGCTGTCCCCGGCGGTGTCGATCGACCAGAAGGCGGCCAGCCGGAACCCGCGGTCCACGGTCGGCACGATCACCGAGATCTACGACTACATGCGGCTGCTGTACGCCCGGGTGGGCAAGCCGCACTGCCCGATCTGCGGCCGCCCGATCGCGCGGCAGAGCCCGCAGCAGATCGTGGACCGGGTGCTGGAGCTGGAGGAAGGGACCAGGTTCCAGGTGCTGGCCCCGGTCGTCCGCGGCCGCAAGGGGGAGTACGCGGACCTGCTCCGCGAGCTGCAGACCAAGGGGTACTCCCGGGCCCGGGTGGACGGCCAGCTGGTCCGGCTGGACGATGCCGCTGCGGGCAGCCTGCCCACGCTGAAGAAGTACGAGAAGCACGACATCGAGGTCATCGTGGACCGGCTCGCGGTCAAGGACACCGCGCGGCGGCGGCTGACCGACTCGGTGGAGACCGCGCTGGGCCTGTCCGGCGGGGTGGTGGTGCTGGACTTCATCGACCTGCCCGAGAACGACCCGCACCGGGAGCGGATGTACTCCGAGCACCTGGCCTGCCTGTACGACGACCTGTCGTTCGATGAGCTGGAGCCGCGCTCGTTCTCGTTCAACTCTCCGTGGGGCGCCTGCCCGGACTGCACCGGTCTCGGGACCAAGATGGAGGTCGACCCTGAGCTGATCGTGCCCGACCCGGCCAAGACGCTGGAGGAGGGTGCGCTCGCGCCGTGGAGCGGCGGGCACGTCAGCGACTACTTCGCCCGGCTGGTCGAGGCGCTGGGTGACTCGCTCGGGTTCCGCCAGGACACCCGGTGGGAGCGGCTGCCGGCCAAGGTCCGGAACGCGCTGCTCAACGGCTATGACCAGCAGGTGCACGTCAGGTACAAGAACCGCTACGGCCGGGAGCGTTCCTACTACACGCAGTTCGAAGGGGTCATCCCGTACGTCGAGCGGCGGCACGCGGAGGCGGAGAGCGACTCCAGCCGGGAGAAGTTCGCCGGCTACATGCGCGAGGTCCCGTGCCCGGCCTGCCGGGGGAGCCGCCTGAAGCCGATCGCGCTGTCCGTCACCATCGACGAGCGGACGATCGCGGACATCTGCGGGCTGCCGATCGGCGAGATGGCCAAGCTCATGCTGGACCTCAACCTGTCCGACCGGGACCGGCAGATCGCGGCGCAGATCCTCAAGGAGGTCAACGCCCGGCTGGGTTTCCTGCTCGATGTGGGGCTGGACTACCTGAGCCTGGACCGGGCCTCGGCCACGCTGGCCGGTGGCGAGGCGCAGCGGATCCGGCTGGCCACCCAGATCGGGTCTGGCCTGGTTGGCGTGCTCTACGTGCTGGACGAGCCGTCGATCGGGCTGCACCAGCGGGACAATGCCCGGCTGCTGGAGACGCTGCTGCGGCTGCGCGACCTGGGCAACACCTTGATCGTGGTCGAGCACGACGAGGAAACCATCCGGGCCGCGGACTGGGTGGTGGACATCGGCCCCGGCGCCGGCGAGCACGGCGGCTGGGTCGTGGTGTCCGGGACGGTCAAAGAGCTGATCGAAAACGAGCGCTCACTCACCGGCGCTTATCTGTCCGGCCGGGCGTCGATCGCGGTGCCGGAGGCGCGGCGGAAGCCGGACAAGAGCCGCCAGGTCGCAGTCAAGGGGGCCACCGAGCACAACCTGCGCACCGTCGACGTCTCGTTCCCGCTCGGCTGCCTGGTCGCGGTGACTGGCGTGTCCGGGTCCGGCAAGTCCACGCTGGTCAACGAGATCCTGTACAACGCACTGGCCAAGGAGCTGAACGGCGCGCGCACGGTGCCGGGCAAGCACATCCGGATCACCGGGATGAACCAGCTGGACAAGGTGGTGCACGTCGACCAGGGGCCGATCGGCCGCACCCCGCGGTCCAACCCGGCCACCTACACCGGGGTCTTCGACCACGTGCGGAAGCTGTTCGCCCAGACCACCGAGGCCAAGATCCGCGGCTACCAGCCGGGCCGGTTCTCGTTCAACGTCAAGGGCGGCCGCTGTGAGGCTTGTTCCGGCGACGGCACGATCAAGATCGAGATGCAGTTCCTGCCCGACGTGTACGTGCCCTGCGAAATCTGCCACGGCGCCCGGTACAACACCGACACGCTCCAGGTGCACTACAAGGGCAAGACGATCGCCGAGGTTCTGGACATGCCGATCGAGGAGGCGGCCGAGTTCTTCGAACCTGTGCCGGCCATCCACCGCCATCTGAAGACGCTGGTGGACGTGGGCCTGGGCTACGTGCGGCTGGGCCAGCCCGCGCCCACCCTGTCCGGCGGTGAGGCCCAGCGGGTCAAGCTGGCCACTGAGCTGCAACGCCGGGCGACCGGGCGGACGATCTACGTGCTGGACGAGCCCACGACCGGCCTGCACTTCGAGGACATCCGCAAGCTGCTCGGGGTCCTGCAGCGACTGGTCGACACCGGCAACACGGTCATCGTCATCGAGCACAACCTGGACGTGATCAAGACCGCCGACTGGCTGATCGACCTCGGTCCCGAGGGTGGCTCCGGTGGCGGGACGATCATCGCCACCGGTACCCCCGAGCAGGTAGCCGAGGTAGAGGAAAGCTACACGGGCCAGTTCCTCAAGAAGCTGCTGAACGCCTGACGCCGGTGGGCCCCGAAGCGCCAATCGAGGTCAGCACCGGCCAGGGACCGGCCCTGGTGAGCTGGGCGACGGCCGCGGACCGCCCGGCGTTCGTGCTGGCGCTGACGCACGGGTCGGGCGGGACGGTGCAGGCGCCGGACCTGCTCGCGGCCCGGGACGCAGCGGTGCAGCTCGGCGGCGCGGTGGCCCTGGTCACCCAGCCGTACCGGGTACGCGGTGCCCGCGCACCCGGTACGGCCCAGCGCCAGGACGAAGCCTGGATCGAGATCATGACGTGGCTGCGCTCGACTGCTCCTGCGCCGCTCATCGTAGGCGGGCGGAGTAACGGGGCCCGGGTGGCGTGCCGTACCGCGGCCGCTGTCGGGGCTCGCGGAGTGCTCGCGCTGGCGTTCCCGCTCCAGCCACCGGCTCGCCGGAGCCGGGGGAATCCGACGGCCACGTTTCCGCCCGACCGGTCCGCGGAGCTGCGGGCGGGGGTTGCGGGCGGCGCGCAGGTTCTGGTCCTGAACGGGGATCGGGACCCGTTTGGGATCCCACCGGCGTGTGAGTCAATTTCAGTCGTTGTGCTGAAAGGCGAGACTCATGCGCTTTCGAAAAAGCCCGCTGCCGTGACCGAAGCGGTGACGGCATGGCTATCTGGGGTGATGTTCCTGGTGCCCGGGGGAACCGGGCCGGCTAAGCGACCCCGTAAAACGGGAGCCAAAGGGGTGCGGTGACCGCCTGTGAACGAGGGCGGCGCATAGTATTCACCCTTTGGTAACGATCTTATTGCACGGCAATGGCGGCCGATGCGGTTTTGTGACCATCCCTCGAACGGTGACCTCGGCCCCGTCCCAAATACCTTCAGTGATCTTTCGGAACAACTTAAGAAAAAAGCCCCGGCCGTCTTAGGCGGCGGGGGCGTGTCCGGGGTGCCCGGAGCTGAACGTCGTCTTGAACACCAGGTCAGTGGGCCTGTGCGGGTCGATGCACATGCCTCCCGGCAGCAGCTCACCGGTGTCTTCAAAAATCACGATTCCATTGCAGAGCAGGCTCCAGCCCTGATCGGGGTGGCTGGCCAGCGTCCGAGCCGCCTCGCGGTCCGGAGCGGATGCTTCCGGACACATCGGCGTGTGTTGGCACATGACGTGCCTCCTTGCAGCTTATATACATGCGTGTTCTGACTCACATGTTAGTGTGCCGCAGCTAGTGCGGCGGCAACATGGCTCTTTCTAACCGTTTTCCGGAGAGCCTTTTGTAGCTTCCGGTGGGCTATCCTCTATGGCATTTTGTGACTACGCCGCGTGGCCTAGTCATTACGCCCCTGCTCCGGGCCTGCTGGCGGCGGCCGGCCGCCTCCCGGACTCAGTGGCCTAGACCACTTGCTCTAGACCAACTGTGCTCCCGGGCCCCGGCTCGCGCAAGAGAGACACCCGAAATTGGTCTGGTCCACTGCCCAGGTGCACTGCCTTGGCCTGTTGCTCTGGTCCGCTGCTTTGGCCGTAGCGGACCAGAGCTTTTAGTTGTCGCTTCCCGCTGGCACCTACTTAAACGTCCCCGGCGCGCCGCGGGTTCAAAAATCACTGTAGGACGGTGCCGCCCGGCGTGCGCTTCAACTGGCCAACACGCAGGTCGCGGTGCGTGTCGCACCATCCTGAATCACCCACCTGCAGTACAGAGCGCGCGACCCCGGGCGCTGATACAGCCGGGCCCAGGGGAAAAAACCGGATCCGGGTCAGCCAGGGTCAGCCGGGTCAGTCAGCGTCAGACGGCGGGCTCGAACGGCCGCGGCGGAATGCCGTTCAGCCGGTGGTTCTCGCGCAGGGTCAGCAGTCGCTCGGCCTCGCCGGTCAGTGCGTGCACTGCGGGGCGGGCCATGGCCTTGCGCCGGTAGATCCGGTCGTCGTAGCCCAGCGGCCCGATCTCGGCTCGCTGAGCCGCGTACGCCGCGCGCATCACCGCGGTCAGGGCCGAATCCAGCGCGACGGCCAGCGGGCGCTGCTCGATCAGCGGGGCGCGCCGGGCCTGGGCCTCACGCAGCTTGATCTCGGCCTGCTGGGCATCCTTGAACAGCTCGTCGAACTTGCCCGCGAGCGCAACGTCCTCCGCGTGCTTGTTCAGCGCCTCGGTGCTGGCCTGCTGCCGCTTCTTCACGCCGTGCCCTTTCCCTGACGGCCGTCCGGTACCGGGCCAGCGCCCCCACCCGAGGTGGCGGCGGTCAGCCCGGGCTAAGCGTACGCGCATCTCACCCGCCGGATGGCATGGCATCCCCCGCAGCGGTGCGGTGTTGCTGGCCTTGTTGCTCCTGCTGTCGACCTCACCGTGCCCACCTGGGACGACATCCCGGACATGCGTGCGGATCGTTACGGTGCCTGGCTTGTCTGGGTCGGCCAAACCTGGCACGCTGGCTCCCCCGGAAGCTTCGCGTACCGGCTCCCGGTTCTCGGCCAGGGAGGAACCGTGACGCGCGCCTACGCCGATGGTCGCCGATGACAGCTTGGTCGCCTGGTCCGGGTCTGGCTGCTTACCGTGACGGCGTCACCATCATCTGTGAGATCGCAGCCCGGTTCACCGCTGCCCAGTGGGCGGCCATCACCCCGTGCGAGGACTGGCGCGCCGCGGACATCGCCGGGCACCTGCGCTGCATGGCCGACGATTATCACGAGTATCTGGACGACGCGCCCGACAGCCGGCTGGCCCGGCTGATGGGCACCGGTCTTCCCGCCGCGACGCTGGCCCGCAAGCAGGCCCGCCAGAACGCGGCCGAACTGGCCGAACTGCCCGACGTGCCCGCCCCGGAGCACATTGCCGCGTTCGCCGAAGCGGCTCGTTCCTACGCCGCCCTGGTCCCGCCGGTGTGGGACCGGCCGCATCACGGCTATCGCGGCACCGTGGTTACGGTCGGCGCCATGGCCGGTGTGGCCTGCGGGGAGTGGCATGTGCATGCCTGGGACCTGGCCCGCTCCCTGGGCATGGACTACCGGCCCGCGGACCCGGAGCTGGTCTTCGACGGCTGGTGGGCCGGGTCGCCCCAGCTCCGCCCGGCCGAGGCGGCGGGCCTGCTGGTCGCGGCCCCGGTCGAGGGTGACGTGTGGGAGACGCTGCTGGCCGTGTTCGGCCGCGACCCGCACTGGCCCGCCTGAGCCATCAGTGCCAGCATGACTAGCGTGACCTTTGACGTAGAGACGGTGCGGGCCGCCTACCCGGCCCTTCGCGACGGATACGCCTACCTGGACGGAGCGGCGGGTACCCAGGTGCCGGAGGCCGTCATCGACACGGTGGCCGCGGCCGCCCGGGGCGGGATCGGCAATGCCGGCGGGGCCTTCCCGGCCAGCCACCGGGCCACCGCGATCGTGAACGGCTGCCGGGAGGCCGTCGCCGACCTGGTCGGCGGGGAGGCGGCCGGCGTCATCCTCGGCCCGAACATGACCACCTTGACCTACCGCCTGGCCGGGACCCTGGCCGATACCTGGGGCCCCGGGGACGAGATCGTGGTCTCCCGGCTGGACCACGACGCCAACGTCCGGCCCTGGCTGCAGGCGGCCGCCCGGGCCGGCGTGACCGTGCGCTGGGCCGAAGTCGACATATCGACGGGGGAGCTGCCCGCGGAGCAGTACGCCACGCTGGTAGGCGACCGGACCCGGCTGGTCGCGGTCACGGCGGCCAGCAACATCCTCGGCACCCGGCCCGACGTGGCTGCGATCACGGCTATCGCGCACCAGGTCGGCGCGCTGACATACGTGGACGGTGTGCACGCGACGCCGCACGTCCCGGTCGACGTGCACGCCCTCGGGGCCGACTTCTACGCGACCAGCGCCTACAAGTGGTCCGGCCCGCACATCGGCACGGTCATCGCCGATCCGGCGCTGCTGGACACCCTGCACCCGGACAAGCTGGCGTCGTCCCCGGAAACGATTCCGGAACGGTTCGAATACGGCACCCCGGCCTACGCCGACCTGGCCGGAGTGACGGCGGCCGTCGACCATCTGGCCAGCCTGGGCGGCGAGCGCTTCGGTACCCGGCGCGAGCGCATCCTGGCCTCGATGACCACCGTGCACGACTACGAGCAGGCTCTGTTCGACACCCTGCTCGGTGGCCTTAATGCCCTGAGCCACGTGACCACGTACGGCAAGGCGGCGCACCGCACCGCGACCGCGTACTTCAACGTGCACGGCCGGCCGCCGGCCGAGGTGGCTGCCTACCTGGCCGAACACCGGGTCAATGTCTGGCACGGGCACAACTACGCCTGGGAGCTGACCGGCGTCCTGGGCCTGCGCGACTCCGGCGGCGCCGTCCGCGCCGGCCTGGTCCACTACAACAACCGGCACGACGTGGACCAGATGCTGACCGCCGTCGCCGCATTGGCGGCCTAACTGCGCGCTGGCGGCCTGGCTGCCGGCGTAACCTGGTCCTGACCGAGGAGGTGGCCATGCCCGCGATTCGCGTTGCCGCGCTGGCGCTGATCACGTTCCTCGGTCACGTCACCGGCCTCATCTTCATGGGCCCGGCCGGGCCCGCCGGCCTGACCATCCTGAGCGCGGCCGTCCTGGCCGCCGTGCTGACCGGTCTGGTCGCGGTCACGATCGCGGCCGGCGCCCGGATCGCCCAGGCTGTCACCGCCGCCCCGTTGCGGGGCCGCGCCGCGGGCCTGCAGGAGAAGTCCTGGTCGGCGGCGTTCCTCCGGCAGTGCGACCCCGACGCCGCGGGCCGGCCCCGGCCCCGTGCACCTTCAGCCGCTCCGGCGGCCTGATTACCCGTCGCGTCGGCGCTGGCTGGCCCAACGTTGGCCTCCCGTTAGCCCCGGCCTCTTGTCTGATAACAGCAAGAGGCAACTGTGACGTGTTGTCGTGATCACGGCCGTCTCCAGCACCCCATCGATCGAGCTGGCCCGCTGGAGGGTTTGTCATGTCCACCATCTTTGGCGTCCCCGTTGACGCCGCGTACTACGTTGTCTCCACCTTGGCCGCGGCCCTCACGCCGCTGACCGGCGGCCTCGCGGTCGCCGTCGCCATCGCCGCGTCCACCGTCGCCGTCCGCCTGCTCCTGCTGCCGCTCAGCTACTACGCGCTGCGCGGCCAGGTGGCCCAGAGCCGCCTGGCGCCGCAGCTCCAGGCGCTGCGCCAGCGGCACCGCGGCGACCCGGACCGCCTGACCCGCGAGGCGAGGGCGTTGTACCGCGACCACGGCACCAGCATGTTCGCCGGTTACCTGCCGCTGCTGTTGCAGTGGCCGCTGCTGTCGGTGATGTACCTGCTGTTCCGCTCCCGCACCGTCGGGGGTGCGCCCAACACCCTGCTCCGGCACCACCTGTTCACCGCGCTGTTCGGTGCCCACTGGCTGACCGCACCCGGACCGCTGAGCGGGCAGGGTGCTGTCTTCGCCGGGCTGTTCGCTCTGCTGATCGTGGCCGGTTACCTGGCCGTCCGCGTCTCGCGCCGGCTGTTCCCGGCTTCCGCGGCGGCGCTGTCCCCGGCGGCTGGCTCCCTGGCGGCCGGCGCCCCGGCTCCTGGGTCGGCAGTCGCGTCGTCCCCGTGGCTGGCCCGCCTGACGCCGCTGCTCACCGTGGTCTTCGCGGCCTTCCTCCCATTGGCCGGTGTTCTCTGCCTGCTGACCACCACGACCTGGACGCTGCTGGAACGCCGGGTCTTCGCTCGCTACCTGCACCCGGCCGACCCGCCGGTCACGCCACGGCCAGCAGACACCTGATCGGCAGCCGCGGCCGGTCACGTCCCGCGATCAGGGCCGAGCGGATCTCAGCCGCCACGGCCTGAGGCTCGGCCCTGATCCGGGCGGGGGTGAAGTGCAGGACCAGCACGCCCCGCGCCACCAGCCGGTCGTGCCGGCGCATCGTGCGCTGCCAGTCCTCCGCTGAGTAGTGGTACTCCCGCGAGTCCACCTCCGCGGCCACTCCCGCGTCCTCCCACCAGCAATCCGCCACCGCGATCAGCGTCTTCTCGTCGTACAGCCGTGCGTTGAACATCGGCATCGGCAGCCGTCCCCGCCGCAGCAGCACCCGCAAATCCCCCTCCGGCCCCGACCGAATCCCCTCCCGCACCTCTGCTAGCGCCGCCCGCAAGAACGCCGATCCCTGGGCTGGCCCTTGTTCAAGCTCAATGGTGAGCATCTCGATCGTGCATCGCTGCCGTTGCACCGTCCGCGCAATCAGGACTCGCACCTCCCGGGCGCTTCGCATGCGCCGCGCCGCGTCAGCCACCGCCCGGGCAGGCAGCACGAAGCGGATCTCACCCTCGGCACATACGTCTGCTGGCATTCGCTCGCTCCGCTGTACCCGGACGAACCCAGTGCCCTGCCGCCGCACGTCCACCGGCACCACCACGTCGATCGGGTAGGCCTCCGGCAACTGGAAGCCGTAGTGCCTCAGGGCGGCCATCCCGGTGAGGGCGCTGCGGGGTCCCGCATGGAGCAGCGCCGCTATCTCGCGCTGGTCGGGCGAAACCGCTCCAGTTACCGCGAGGTACACCCCAGGCAGGAGCTTCTGCCAGGGGCCACCTGCGCGGAGACGGTGACTTAGCGGCCCGCGAGTCAAGCCGCAGGCCAGAGCCTGGTCGCGCCCGATGACGTGGTGCTGGCGCCGCAGCAGGTCCGCGAGTTGGCCGTCGCCCGATGATGCTGGCAAGTTCATGCCTCGCAGCGTCACATGAGCCAACGACAAATCGACGGGCACGCTCGGCCACCTGCATGCCCGATGGCGCCATTGGGCACACCAGGGCGCGCCCAATGGCGCCATCGGGCATAGGGGAGAGAGCCGGATCAGGAGGGGCGGGGATCTGGGCTCGCGGGGGGGTTAGGAGGATTTGACGGTGACTTGGATGGAGGGGTAGCCGCTGGCTCCGTTGGGCTCGGGGGGAGCCTGGTTCGCGGTCTGCGTGTAACCGGTCTTATCGGTGGCGCGCGCCTCGATCACGTGGTTGCCGGGGGGCGCGTCCCAGTAATAGGCCCACTGACGCCAGGTGTCGACGCCGGGTACCGCGGCCAGGGTGGCCTGCTGCCACGGGCCGCTGTCGACGCGAACCTCGACTGCGTCGATGCCGCGGTGCTGGGCCCAGGCCACCCCGGCGATGGCGGTACGGCCGCGCTTGACCGAGGCCCCGCCAAACGGCACGTCGATCCGGGACTCGGTCTTGATCGGGGCCTGGGCCGACCAGCCCCGCTGGGTCCAGTACGCCACCTCGGCCTGGTAGGTGGTGACCTTGATGTCGGTGACCCACTTGGTCGCCGAGACGTACCCGTACAGGCCGGGCACCACCATCCGCGCCGGGAAGCCGTGCTCGACCGGGAGCGCAGTCCCGTTCATGGCCACCGCGAGCAGGGCCTCACGGCCGTCCAGCACCACCTCGATCGGCGTGCCCGAGGTGAACCCGTCCACCGAGGTGCAGAGCAGCTGAGTGGCCCCGGCTCGGGGGCGAGCCGAGCGGATGAGGTCGGCCAGGCTGGCGCCGAGCCACTTCGCGTTGCCGATGTACGGGCCTTCCACCGGATCAGAGACACAGGTCAGGGTCACGTAGTGCTCGATCAGCGGGCGGCGGAGCAGCTGGGCGAAGCTGATCGAGATCTCCCGCTCGACCATGCCGTGGATCCGCAACTGCCAGCTCGCTGGGTCGACCTGGGGTAGCACGATCGCGGTGTCGACCCGGTAGAAGCTGGAGTTCGATGTGACGTACGGGCTCAGGTTGGGAATGTTCAGGTTGACCCCGGCGGGCAGTGGCGGGGCGGGGTCGGCCGCCTTCGGGAGACGCACCGTCGAGCGGGCCTGGGTGACGCTCTGCCGGGCGTTCAGCTCCCGGCCGGCGAACGCGGCCACCGCGGTGGTGCCCACGGCCGCCCCGCTGGCGACCAGGAAACGGCGTCGCGTCGCCCGGTCCGGTGACCGGTAGGTCCAGGTCTGCGGCGGTGGGCCGACGGGCGCCGGATCACGGGGCGTCCACAGGTCATCGACCTCGCCCGCCGGGTCCTGCGTGCTGGACCGGGTCCACGCGGACGCCGAGGCCGGGCTGACCGTACCGGGGCGAGTGTCGTCAGTGCCCGCCGCCGGGTCCGCCGCCGGATCCGCTTCCGGGTCCGCTTCGGTGTCCGGGGCCTGTGCGCCGGGCCGCTCCGGTGCGGCCGGGGGCGGGATCGCGACGGCGGTGGCGGTGGCGTCCAGCGCCCGCTGGGTCAGCTTGGTCAAGAAGAACGCGGCCACCAGGGCGCCGAAGACGGTTGGTGCCGCCCAGCCGAGGTTGGCCTTCGGCAGGCTGATCGCGGCGGCCACGCCCACCGCGGCGAAGATGGCGAGGCCGAGATAGCCGTAGGCCAGGCGCCGCAGGGCCAGCACCCCGACCACCGCGGCAAAGATGGCCAGCACGACCAGGATGCCCGCGACCAGGACGTTCTTGTCGTTGGAGCCGAAGGCGGAGATGGCAAAGTTCTTCACCGGCGGCGGCGCCAGGTTGATCGCGGCCTCGCCGACCACAGCCCACGGGGCGCCCTGGCGGACGGTCAGGCCGGAGACGAGCTGGCCGATGCCCATGGCCACGGCGGCGGTCAGTACGCCGGCGGCAGCGCCGTAGATGTCCCGGCGGCCACGGGCGATCAGGCCAGGCGAAGACGACTTCCCCCCGGAATTACCGGGTGTGTAAGGGTTCGCGATCCCTCCAGTTGCCGTGCGCGCCGCCGGCCGGCCCGCGACAACCAGTCATACGGGCGCGAAGCGCTCCCG
The DNA here is from genome assembly GCA_963833835.1 of uncultured Actinomycetes bacterium. Classification (GTDB taxonomy): domain Bacteria; phylum Actinomycetota; class Actinomycetes; order Streptosporangiales; family Streptosporangiaceae; genus Bog-532. The sequence goes on along the minus strand of CAWHZI010000008.1, from coordinate 802,129 downwards.
GATTCCAAAACTACCGTTGTTTTAATCCTCAAAGACCCAGCGGGTGGGCGATCCGGTGAAATCCGCGTCCTGCATGCCGAACACCCGGTGCGGCCGCACCCCGAACGTCGCGTTCACCGCCGGGTCGAGGAAGCTGACCTCGATGTGCGTGGCGTACTTGGCATTCATCAGGTCGATGACCCGCTGCAGCCGGGCCGGTTCGGTGACCGTGGCCGCTTGGCCCTCGATGATGACCGGGTCGGAGGCGTCGGTGGTGATCACGCAGTTCGGGTCGGCCCGCAGGTTCTTGGTCTTGCGGGAGCCGACGGCGCTGGAGAACCACAGCATGCTGTCGTCCCACATGGCCCAGACCGGCATCAGGTGGGGCCGGCCGGTCGGCCAGACGGTCGCGACCCAGTAGTTGCGGGCCTCGGTCAGCCGCTGGGCTGCCCACGACCAGTCGAGGAGGCCGCGGCCCTGATCGGCACCCGCGATGCCGTAGCCCGGCATGTAGGGCCGGCTGACCCGCGGGATCTCCATGGCGGCATGTCTACCATGCGACAGCGCCCCAGGGTGGGGCTAACGTGGGGCGCGTGAAAGCATCTCCCGAAGCACAACTACGCCTGCTCGAGCTGGCAGATCTGGACGCCGAGCTGGGGCGGCTCGACCACCGCCGCCGGACCCTGCCGGAAATCGCCCAGCTGGAGCAGATCGGCGCTCGCATCGGCGAGCTTCGGGACGGCATCGTGATGGCCGACACCGACCTCAGTGACCTGGGCCGGGAGCAGACCCGCGCCGAACGGGACGTGGAGCAGGTCCGGCAGCGGATCGACCGCGACCGGTCCCGGCTGGACGGCGGTCAGGTATCGGCGGCCCGTGAGCTGTCCAACCTGCAGTCCGAGGTCGAGTCGCTGCTGCGCCGCCAGTCCGACCTGGAAGAGGTCGTGCTGGACGCGATGGAGCGCCGCGAGACCGCCGAGGCCCGCCGGGCCGAGCTCGTCACCGAGCAGCAGGACCTGACCGTGCAGTCGGCCGAGCTGACCACCAAGCGCGATGCCGCGCTGGAAGAGATCGGCGAGCAGGCGGCCAAGGCGGAGGCCAACCGGACCGAGGTGGCGGCCGACGTGCCCGCCGACGTGCTGACCCTGTACGACAAGCTGCGGGCCCAGCAGGGGGTGGGCGCGGCCATGCTGCGGCGCGGTAGCTGCGAGGGCTGCCACCTCACGCTGCACACCGTGGACCTGAACCAGATCCGCGCCACCCCGGCCGACGAAGTGGTCCGCTGCGAGGAGTGCCGCCGCATTCTGGTGCGCACCGCCGAATCCGGCCTCTGATGCCCAGGTTCATCGTCGAAGCGGACGGTGGCTCGCGTGGCAACCCCGGGCCCGCGGGTTACGGCGCGCTGGTCCGCGACCCGGATACGGGGATCGTGCTGGCCGAGCGGTCCGAGTCGATCGGCACCGCGACCAACAACGTGGCTGAGTACAACGGGCTGATCGCCGGACTGCGGGCTGCGGCCGAGATCGACCCGCGGGCCGATATCGAGGTCCGGATGGACTCCAAGCTGGTCGTGGAGCAGATGTCCGGCCGGTGGAAGGTCAAGCACCCGGACATGAAGCCGCTCGCGCAGACCGCGGCCGAAGCCGCTCGCTCCTTCCCCCGGGTCTCCTACACGTGGGTGCCGCGGGAGAAGAACAAGGACGCGGACCGCCTCGCCAACGAGGCGATGGACGCCGCGGCCGGGCGGCCCAGGAGCCAGGGGAGCGAGGGGAGCCGCCTGGACCCTAGGCCGGCGTCCGGCACAGGCTGGGGCCCGGCCACGGGCCAGCCGACGATCACGCTGCTGCTGCGGCACGGGCAGACGCCGCTGTCGACCGAGAGGCGCTTCGCGGGCATCGGCGACATCGAGCTGACCGAGACCGGTGTCCGTCAGGCCAAGCTGGCGGGGGAGCGGCTGGCCGCCCGGGGCGGGGTCGATGTGATCCTGACCTCACCGTTGCGGCGGGCCCAGCAGACCACGGCCGAGGTGGCCGCGGCCATCGGCGCGGAGGTGGTGGTGGATGACGACCTGCGCGAGACCGACTTCGGCGCCTGGGAGGGTCTGACCTTCGCCGAGGCCCAGCAGCGGTGGCCGGACGAGGTGACCGCGTGGCTGGGCGACCCAGAGGTCGCACCCCCCGGCGGCGAAAGCTTCGCCGCGGCCGGGATCCGGGTGCGGCGGGCTCAGGCTCGCCTGCTGGACCGCTACGCGGGCGACACCGTGCTGGTGGTCAGCCACGTGACGCCGATCAAGACGCTGCTGACCGAGGCGCTGCTGGCCCCGCCGGCCGCCATGTACCGGATATACCTGGACGTGGGAGCGCTGAACGAGATCCACTGGTTCAGCGACGGCCCGGCGGTAGTTAGGTCACTGAACGATACCGGCCACTTGCGGTAGTGCCCTGTTCAGCGGGCCGTACGGTAATGTCGGCTGGCGCCCGGCCTCTGCTCGGCGCCGGTAATGTGTGCTCCGGGTCACAAAGGATTCCTTATTTATGGCTGATCGTTCGCAGCTCAGCGCCCCTGGGAGCCTGGCGAACGCCGAAGGCATCACCAAGGTCGTCGCGCCGCTGCCGAGTGAGCCGCTGGCTCAATTGGCGGCCAACGCTGGGCTGAGGCCGAGCGCCGAGCGGCCTGGGCTGTTTGAGTACCTCGGCAAGCTGTGGCAGCGACGGCACTTCATCCTGACCTACGCCACCGCCCGGAACGTGTCGATGTACACGGACGCGCGGCTCGGCCAGGTGTGGCAGGTGCTCACCCCGCTGCTCAACTGCGCGGTGTACTACCTGATCTTCGGCATCTTGTTCAAGGCCAACCGGGGGATCGAGCACTACATCCCCTACCTGGTCATCGGGGTGTTCATCTTCACCTTCACCGAGCGGTCGATCCTGACCGGCTCACGGGTGATGCACAACAACCTGTCGCTGATCAGGGCCCTGCAGTTCCCCCGAGCGTCGCTGCCGCTGGCCTACACCATCGTGGAACTTCAGCAGCTGCTGCTGTCCATGGTGGTCATGGTGATATTCGTGCTCGGCTACGGCGAGCCACTGACCTGGTACTGGTTCCTTGCGGTACCGGTGCTGCTGCTGCAGTCGACGTTCAATGTGGGCGCGGCACTGATCATTTCGCGGATCGGCGCCGAGCTGAACGACGTCAGCCAGCTGGTGCCGTTCCTGACCCGGGTGTGGCGCTATTTCTGCGGCGTCATGTACTCCATCGCCAGCCTCCCGGCCGTGCTGCCGCAGTGGTCCAAGGACTTCTTGCAGCTGAACCCGGCCGCGGTGTACATCTCGCTCATGCGGCTCTCGGTGATGAAGAGCCAGCGCACCAACGCACCCGGGGCCGAGCCGTATAACGCGAAGATCTGCGCCGCCTTCCACGCGCACCTGACCGAATACCACGCCCAGGCGTTCTGCCACCCCGAGGTCACCACGTCTGAGCTGTGGGTGGCCGGCGTGGGCTGGGCGGTTTTCGCGGCGGTCCTCGGCATCATCTACTTCTGGCGGGCCGAAGCCCGCTACGGCCGCGGCTGAGCCGGCCGTTACCGCCCGCCAAGCTAGCTGGGGACGGGGATGGCGAAGGTCTGGCCGGTGTCCCGGCGGGCGTTAAGCCAGTCGCCTGAGCACAGCGTGGCCAGGGTGGCCAGGGCCCAGACCGTGACCGGGTCGGTGTGCGGGACGCGGAGCAGCTTCTCCGCTGCGGGGCGGCTGACGGTCGCGAACAGGCCGCCGTCGGTCCCGGTGCTGAGCACATAGTCGCGCAGGAACACGGCCACCTCGTCCCCGTAGCTGCGCCGCCAGTCGAAACGGGCCCGGCGGCCACCGGCTGGCGCCGACGCCGGGGCAGCGGTGACTGGGGCCACGGCCGGCGGGCACTTCCACTGGTCGGAGGCCAGCGGCAGGTCGGCCAGCGGCGGGTACAGCGCCCGGATCGCGCCGCGCACCAGCCGGTCGTCGAGCCGTTCGGCCAGCGGGACGGCGCGAGCCGCCCTGACCACCTGGTCGTCGAAGAACGGCTGGGCCAGCACGGACCGGATGGCGTAGGCCTGCCGGGCCGCCGCTGACCACCGGCCCGCCCGGTTGACCAGGTAGAAGTCGTCCAGTGTGGGGCCGGGCCGGGCGGCCACGGCAGCGGCCCACGAGGCCAGTCCCGCCACATAGGCGGCCCGCCAGCGGGGCCGCAGCAGCGGCACCCGGCGCATGGTCAGCCGCCGGAACATCTCGGCCGACGCCGCCGACCGCCGGGCCGCCGAACCCGCGATGATCTTGGCGTAGCCGCCGCGCAGCAGCTCACCGCCGTGGCCGCCGATGGCGATGGCCGCAACGGCCGGGTCCGGGTCGGGCCGGCCCACGTTCTCGAAGGCGGACAGCATGCCGTCCGCCACCAGCACGCCGGCCCGCAGCCGGGCCAGCACGTCGACCTCCTGGACCGTGGCCCCGGCGTCCTGCGAGGTCTTGGGCTCGGCCACCTCGTGGTCCAGGCCCAGCTCCCGGGCCACCTGCGCGGCGACCACCACGTCGGGGTGGTCGGCGAAACCGTAGGTCCGGGCCCGGGTCGGCACCTTGGCCTCGGCCAGCGCGGCTGCGATCAGCCGGCTGTCCTTCCCGCCGGTCAGGCTGAGCTCCACCGGCCGGCCGGCGTCCCGCAGCGGGGTGACCGCCTCGACCAGCGCGGCGGCGAGCCGCTGGGCGCCCTCCTGGCCGCCGGCGCCGGGTTCGCTCAGTGGCGGCCGGCGCGCCTGCCTGAACACGCCCCCGGTGGCCCGGCCGGACGCGCCCGGCGCCAGCGCCCGGACCCCCGCGAACGGGGTGACCGCCCCCAGCGGGTACCCGGGCCCGAGCAGCCCCGCGTACAGCAGCGGGTCCGGGCTCCCGATCCGCCCGGTCACGGCCGCCGCCCAGCTGGCCCGGTCCGACAGGACCACGGCGCGGCCGGTGCGGGCCAGGTAGACCGGGTCGACCCGGGTGATGCCAGTCGAAGCGGTCACCGTGCCGCCCGCCTCGTCACCGGCGCGGATCGTCCCCGGAGCCGAGCGGAGGACTCCCTCGGCCGCGTCCGGACCCCAGGTGAGCAGGGCCGCCCGGCCGTCCGGGGCGCGCCAGGCCACCCGGGCCGGCCCGGGCACGGGTAGCGCCCGGGGGTCGGCGGCGCAGCCGCGCTGGGTCAGGTCCTCGCAGGTGGCGGCGTCCGGAGCGGAGACGGCCAGGGTGAAATACATGTCGCGCGGGTCAGGGCATGCCCGGCAGCGAGAACCGCGCCACCGAGCTGGCCGGCGGCAGATCCTCGGTCATCAGCCGGTACCAGGTCGGGAACACCGTGCGCGGGTTGTAGGTCTCGATGGCCTCGGCCTTGGCTACCGCGCCGGCCTCGCGCCACTTCTCCTCGGTGTCCAGCGCGGCGATGGCCGCAGCCATGTCGGCCGTGGTCTGGTGGATCCACCGGGTGTCGTAGACGGTCTCCGCGCCCGGCCAGGGCCGGACCACCGGTACCGCACCGGACACCATGCCCTCGACCGGGGCGACGTGGAAGCTCTCGTCGTCGCTGGTGGACAGCACGAACCCGATCCGGCGCAGCCAGGCGGGGACGTCCCGGCCGGCCTGGTCGAAGACGACGGCCCCGCGCAGCAGCGGAGACCGCTGGATCCGGTGCAGCGCCGCCGCGTAGTGACCGCGTTCCTCCGGCTTCTGCCAGATCCACCAATGGTCCCAGGGCATGCCGGACTTGATGTTGAGCAGGTACCGCTCGTCGTCGCGGCGTAGCTCCTCCAGCACGTCCAGGGCCAGATCGAGCCGCTTGCGGGACGGCACGATGCCGATGAGGCCGAGGCTGAACCGGGCCCCGTCCAGCTTGGGCCGGTCGAGCTGGCTGACCTGCACCGTGTTCGGCAGCGACAGGATCTTCCTGGCCGGCCAGCCGGTCTTCTCCGCGGTGAGCTGCGCGTAGTACTTGTCCACGCACACCACCTGGTCGACGTTCTTGATCATGACCCGGTACGGGTAGCGAGCGAACAACTCGAATCGGTGCAGCCGGATGATGAGCCGGGTGCCTTTGCGCTTGTTGTGGCTGTACCAGATGGCGTTCGGGCCGCACCACTCGCAGATGACCACGTCGGCCCAGTCCCGGATCCGCTGGCTGGCGGCCTCGTCGTGCTCGCCGAGCGAGATCCAGTGGTCGGTCCGCACCTCCAGGCCGGGTTGCTGGCTCAGGTAGTTCAGCAGCGGCGTGATGAACTTCAGGTCGTGCCCGGCCACCGCGACCTTGACCGTCTTGGTGCCGGGGGAGACGTCAATGCGCGGGAAGGCGTCGTCCAGGTAGCGGCGGACCCGTCCCGACGCCTTGTCCAGCGTGTACCCGGCGGCCGCGGCCGATGTCCGGCTGGCGGCCAGCTTGACCACGGCCGGGTCGGCGGCCGCACTCTCGGCGATGGCCACCACGTCGTCCAGGTCCTTGGCGAACATCGGGTAGTCGGCGCCGAGCAGGTCCTCGTGCATGGGCGTCCGGTTCAAGATGACCGGCAGCCCGAGCAGGCCGAACTCCAGCACCTTGGTCGACAGCTCCAGGCTGGCGTCCAGGGACGGGTGCCGCCAGCCGAGCCCGATGTCGGCCGAGGCGGCGATCCGCATCGCGCCCTCGCGGGAGTGGCCGCCGTGCCATACCACCCCGTTGGCCGGCACCGCGGGTGCGGCGCCCGGTGCGACGGCCGTGCCGTCAGAACCGGTGGCCGCGGGCGGCTCGCCTAGCGCGTCGCGCATCCGGCGGTGATACCCGGGATCGTCCGGGTCGTTGTGGATCTTGTCGCCGACCATGTGCAGCTCGGCCTGGACCCCGCGCTGGGCCAGCAGCCCGGGCAGTTGCGTCATCTCGTAGGTGTTCCACCGGGGCGCGAACTTGCCCGTGTACACCAGCCGGAGCACCCCGCTGGGCTCGGCCGGCGTCCCGGTCGCGTCGGGCACGGGCGGCACCACCGGCGGGAACAGCACGCACTTACCGCAAGCCTCGGGCACGCTGCCTTCCAGGAAGGAGCGCAGCTCCTCGGTCTGGCACAGCACGTACGCCGACGCCTTGGCCACGCCGGCCAGCCAGCTCACCGCGTCCGGGGTCATGGCCGGGATGGACTGCGGGATGTCGGTCAGGTAGGCCCACAGCCGGCCACCGAAGTCCTCGTCGGTGACGACCTGGTCGACCAGCCGCCGGCCGCGCAGCACCACGATGTCGTGGCGGCCGTCACCGCTGGCTCGCTCCGCGTCCACCGCGCTGAGGACCTCGGACGCCTGCTTCGGGGTCAGCCCGTTGGCCCCGATGCCGGCCAGCAGCTCCTCCTCGGCGGGCCGCCGGATGGTGACCCCCGGCTCGGCCTCCAATGGGGTCAGCAGCCGGTCGGTCTGGACCGGGGCCTTCAGCACCAGGGTGACCGTGCAGCCCGCCCGGGCCAGCGCCAGCACCATGGACTGGACCCAGACCGCCGAGCCGTCGATCAGGTTCAGGTTGACGTCCCCGTACACCAGGGCCGACCGCGCGGACATCACACGTGCTCCTTCTCGTTGGCTGGCCCATTGCCTGGCTCCGCGGCCGGCACGCGGCCGGGCGACACCGCGAACAGCCGCAGGCCCCGCCGGGCCCAGGCCGACTGGGGCGGCGCTCCGTCGCGGAAAAGCTCGGTCCGGGCCATCGCCGGGTCCAGGGCCTCGGTGAACACGTAGTCCGCCCCGGGCACGTAACCGACCGCGTCGGCGCGCGAGCACTCCAGCGCGCACACCAGCTCCAGCAGCCAGGACGGCGGGTAGCTGGTGCCCGGCTCGCACACCGCGGCCCACGGCGAGGTAGCCCGCCGCGCGGCGGCGGCCAGGCCGTCGCCGGCCACCACGGTGACCGTGACGCCCTCGGCGGCCAGCCGGTCCAGGGCCCCGGCCGACCCGGGTGCCGCGCCGCTGCCCCACACCACAACCTCGGCCGGCCGCAGCCGCTGGCTCAGCAGGCTATCGGCCAGGAGCCTCGCGTCGGCCGCATCGCGCAGCCCGGCCAGCACCGCCACCCGGCGGCCCGGCACCGGCCGCGACGGCAGGCCCACCCGGCGCGCCAGCTCAGCCAGCCGCACCGGCGTGGCCTGGGTCTCGAACAGATCGTGCAGGACCGCCTTGATCTCGGCCATGCTGCGCGGCCCGGCCGCAATGGCCGCGGCCAGCTCCGGGCCGGATGTCTCGGTCACCCGGACCACCCGGGCGCCGCAGGCCTCCTGCTCGCGGGCCTGCCCCACGGTCGCGGCCAGGAACACCCCGTGCTCCCGGTAGACCGCGGGCGCGGTCCGCCACGTGGGCCGGCCGATGACCCGGACCGGGGTCCCCGGGCTGCCGTGGCCCTCGGTCAGCTCGTCCAGCTGCCGCTTGGTGGCCGGGGCCTCGCGCTGGTCGCGTTCGGCCGCGTACACCGGGGCCTGGTCCCGCCGGTCCGGCAGGTCCACGGGGTTGAACCGGGCCAGCTGCACGCCCAGGCCGCCGTCCACCACCGTGTCGCAGTAGTCACCCAGCCAGTCCAGGTAGGGCATCAGGTAGGAGGGCGCGTTACGCAGGAAGATGACCGGCTTGCCCAGCGCGCGGGCCAGATCGATCAGGTCGGCCAGCCGCCGCCCCCGGTCGGTGGCGGCCGGGTCGCCCGCGTGCGCCCACGCGCCCCCGGGCAGCAGGGCCGCCGCCTCGATCAGGACCAGGTCGGCGCCGGAGCCTTCCAGCACGAACGGTGCGTCGTGCGGCAGCAGCTGCTCGGCGGTGGTGTCCGGGGCCAGTGCGGCGCAGCTCGTGTCGGTCAGCACGCCCGCCACGACCAGCCCGTCGCCCAGGTCCTGGTTGTCGGCCCGGGTCGCCGAGGACCAGGCCAGGCCGGGCACCGTGTAGCCGGCCAGGAACCGGTCACCGGCCGCGCCGGCCCCCGCGTCCTCCAGGATCTTGGCCCACTGGGCCTCGTCCTCAGAGCGGAAGCCGCCGTCCATGGCGCTCGCCGCCGACCGCACCGCGCGGCCTTCCTGCCACATTTTGTACAGGTGCTTGGGCAGCCGCGGGCCGCCGATCCACGGGCGCTTGGCCGCCGCCACGATGGCCTGGCCCAGCTGCAGGGTGGCGGAGCGCTTCATGGCCTGCAGCTGCGATTCGGCCGTGGCCAGCTGCCGGTGCGTGTCGCGCAGCGCCCGGGCCAGCCGGTCCCGCTCTGCGGCCAGCGCTATCCCGCTCGCGGTGGTGGCGGGATCGCTGGCCCCGCCGGTGCCGGCCTCGTCCGGCTCGTCCAGGTCCGGGGCGTACACGGTCAGGGCCAGATCGGCCTTCTCGTCGTTCTCGGTCATGGTTGGGGAAGGTCTCCTCAGCCGTCGCGGGCAAGCCAGTCGGTGATGATCCGCCCGATGCGCGGTCCGGCGTGGCCGTCCCACAGCGGCGGCAATTCGCCGGTGTACGGCCCGTCGTCACACGCCTTCAGCACGGCCGAGGCCAGTTCGGCGGACGTGATGAGCCTATTGCTGCCGTGGGTGATCGTGATGGGCCGTTCGGTATTCGGGCGCACGGTCAGGCACGGAACCCGCAGCAGCGTGGTCTCCTCCTGCACCCCGCCGGAGTCGGTGGCGACCGCGGCCGCGCCGCGTACCAGGCCCATGAACTCCAGGTATCCCAGCGGGGGAACGGCGTGGACGCCCCGGTGCGAGCTGAGCCCGGCCGCCTCCAGCACGGCCCGGCCCCGCGGGTGCACCGGGATGACCACGTCGATCACGGCGGCGATCTCGTGCAGCGCCCGGACCAGGCCGCCTGCGATCTCCGGGTCGTCCACGTTGGCCGGGCGGTGCAGCGTGGCCACCACGTACCGCTCCGGCAGGTCCAGCTCGGCCCGGACCGCGGCGGTGTCGAACCGGTCCAGGTTGGCCATCAGCGTGTCGATCATCGGATTGCCGACCAGGTGGATGGCGTCCACCGGGCGGCCCTCGTTGGCCAGGTAGCCGATCGCCTCGGGCGAGGTCGCGAAGAGCAGCGACGACAGCTGGTCAGTGACCCGCCGGTTGATCTCCTCCGGCATCGTCTCGTCGAAGCTGCGCAGGCCGGCCTCCACGTGGGCCATGGGGATCTGCAGCTTGGCCGCGACCAGGCCCGCGGCCACGGTCGAGTTCACGTCCCCGTACACCACCACCAGGCCGGGCGGGTGCTCGGTGAAGTCCTGCTCCAGGCCGGTCATGGCCGCCGCCGTCTGCTGGGCGTGGCTGCCCGAGCCCACCCCCAGGTTGACGTCCGGCTCGGGCAGGCCGAGCTGGACGAAGAACACGTCCGACAGGCGCTCGTCGTAGTGCTGGCCGGTGTGGACCACGCGCTGCCGGTTCCCGAGCGCGGCCAGCGCCCGGATCACCGGGGCGGCTTTGACGAAGTTCGGCCGGGCCCCGAGCACATGGGTGATGGGTGCGAGCATTGCCTGGTGTTCCGTCCTTTGCGTGGTGTGGGCAAGTATCATTCGCCGACGTGACGTCGCGATCCTCTCACCGCGCCCAGCCGGCCGGCCGCCCTCATCAGCTCCGCGTGTCGCCACGCGTCCTGGCCCTGGCGGCGTCGGTCATGTGGCGGCACGTCACCGAAGATCCCGTCCGCGCCCTGCTGCTGGGCTGGCGCGTGCTACCAGGCAGGGTACGCCCGTGGCTGAAGTGGGCGGGTCCCTATGGCCGGGCCACCGTGGCCTGGGGTTCCGGTGACCGCAAACAGGCTCTGGCTCTGCTGCACACCACGCCGCGGCGGCTGGCCGCGTTCGCGCTGGCCGTCGACCGGCCGGACGCCGCCCGGCGGGCCCTGGACCGGATGCCCACCGCCGACCCGGCCCGGGCCCTGCTGCTGGCCCGGCTGGCCGGCCGCGAGGGCCGGCTGCGGGCCGGGGTGGCCGCGCTGGACGGGGTGCCCGGCCGCAAGCAGGCCAAGGCCCTCGGCACCCTCAGCGGCGAGCTGTACCTGCTGGAAGAGGGCATCCCGCGGTCCGAGCGGCTACCCCGGCGGCGCGGGTCGTTCCAGCCCGAGCCGGGCCGGGTGCTGCACCTGGTCACCGACGCCCTGCCGACCACCAACGCCGGCTACACCGTCCGCACCCAGCAGATCGCGGTGGCCCAGCAGCAGGTCGGCCTGGATCCGCACGTGGTGACCAAGGCCGGCTTCCCGGTGGCCCAGGGCCACCTCGATGGCCGCCGGGTCGCCCTGGTCAACGGCGTGCCGTACCACCGGCTGCTGCCGTACCGGCTGCCGCCGCGAGCCGACGCCGCGGCCAGCCTGGGCCACGACCTGGCCGCCCGGCTGGCCGGGCGGCTCCGCCCGGCCGTGCTGCACGCGGCCAGCAACCACCTGAACGGCCAGCTCGCGCTGGCCTTGCGGGAGGACTTCGGCCTGCCGGTGATCTACGAAGCCCGCGGTTTCTGGGAGGAGACCTGGCTGTCGCGGCATGGCGGCGATCCCGGAGATCCGGCTGCGCAGGACGCGGGCCGCCCGGCCCCGTCGCAACCAGTTAATGAAAAAGATCTTCAGCGGGCGGCGGGCAGCGCGGGTGCGGCGGGCACCGGCGCCGGGTCCGGAGCCGTGCGGGACGGCGTGGTTCCGGTGCCGCTGCCCGGGACCGACCTGGCCAGCAGCGACTTCTACCTGCTGAGCCGGGAGGCCGAGACCCGCTGCATGGCCGAAGCCGACCTGGTCGTCACGCTGGGCGAGGTCATGCGCAAGGAGATCGTGGCCCGGGGGATTGACCCGGCCAAGGTCCTGGTGGTCCCGAACGCGGTGTCGGACGAGTTCCTCGGGCCGTTGCCCGACGCGGCGGCCCTGCGGGCCGAGCTCGGCCTGCGGCCGGGGGAGCAGGTCGCCGGGGTGGTGTCCAACCTGGTCGGCTACGAGGGCATCGACACGCTGCTGGCCGCCGTGGCCGAACTGCGCAGCCGCGGCGTCCCGGTCCGGCCGCTGATCGTCGGTGACGGCCCGGAACGGGCGGCTCTGGAGCGGCAAGCCGGGCAGCTCGGGCTGACCGGGACCGCGATCTTCACCGGCCGGGTGCCGATGTCGGAGGTCCGCCGGTACCACGCGCTGCTGGACCTGTTCGTGGTGCCGCGCACCAGCGATCGGGTCTGCCAGCTGGTCACCCCGCTCAAGCCGGTCGAGGCGATGGCCAGCGGCCTGACCGTGGTCGCGAGCGACGTGGGCGCCCTGCGGGAGATCATCCGGCCGGAAGTGACGGGCGCTCTCGCGACTTCCGGGGATCCCGTGTCCTTTGCCGATACCATGGAGCCCCTGCTCTACAGTTCAGATATTCGGCACAAACTCGGGGCGAACGCACGTGAATGGGTGGCCCGGGACCGGACCTGGGCACACAACGCGGCAATCTACCGGGCAGCCTACGAACGTCTCGGCGCCGCCACATGAACGCACGGATGACAGTTAATGGCGAAGGGACGCAGTCGATGCAGGTCGATCTGCTGGTTATCGGGCTCGGTTACGTGGGCCTCCCACTGGTTCGGGAGGCGACCAACGTCGGCCTGAACGTTGTCGGGTACGACATCGGCCAGGGTGTGGTCGACCTGCTGAACGACGGCCGGTCGCACGTGGACGACATCTCCGAATCCGACGTGCAGAAGATGCTGGCGGCCGGTTTCCGTGCCACCTCGGACGAAACCTCCGTCGGCGACCCGGACACCATCGTGATCTGCGTGCCGACCCCGCTTTCCGAGGCCGACGGCCCCGACCTGACTGCGGTCCGGGCCGCGTCCGAGACGGCTGGCCGGCTGCTGCGCAAGGGCATGCTGGTCGTGCTGGAGTCCACCACCTACCCCGGCACCACCGACGAGGTGGTCCGGCCCATCCTGGAGAAGGCATCCGGGCTGAACGCCGAGGTTGACTTCTACCTGGCCTTCTCGCCCGAGCGGATCGACCCCGGCAACCCGGTCTACGGGCTGCGCAACACGCCCAAGGTGGTCGGCGGCCTGACCCCGGACGCCACGGCGGCGGCGGCCCGGTTCTACGGCAAGGTCTGTGACCAGGTGGTCGAGGCCAAGGGACCGCGTGAGGCCGAGATGGCCAAGCTGCTGGAGAACACCTACCGGCACGTCAACATCGCGCTGGTCAACGAGATGGCCGTGTTCTGCCACGAGCTCGGCGTCGACCTGTGGGACGCGATCCGGTGCGCGTCGACCAAGCCGTTCGGGTTCCAGGCGTTCTACCCGGGCCCGGGGGTCGGCGGCCACTGCATCCCGATCGACCCGAACTACCTGTCCTACAAGGTCCGCACGCTGGGCTACCCGTTCCGGTTCGTGGAGCTGGCCCAGGAGATCAACAGCCGGATGCCGGGTTACGTGGTCGACCGGGCCGCCGAGCTGCTGAACCGGCACGCCAAGCCGCTGAACGGGGCCAACGTGCTGCTGCTGGGCGTCACCTACAAGCAGGACATCGCCGACCAGCGTGAATCGCCGGCCCAGCCGATCGCCCGCCGGCTGCTGGCCCGCGGCGCCGTGCTGTCCTACCACGACCCGCACGTGCCGGCCTGGGCCATCGACGGCCGCCCGGTACGCCGGGTCACCGACCTGGACACCGACATCGTCACCGCGGACGTGGTCATCCTGCTGCAGAACCACAGCGAGTACGACCTGCCCCAGCTCGCCGCCTCGGCCAAGCTGTTCCTGGACACCAGGGGCAAGCTGGACGCCCTCGGCGCCGCCGGGCCTAACACCGAGACGCTGTAGCGCCCATGCGGGTCGTCGTCTGCACGGTGGTGCACCATCCGGCCGACGCCCGGATCTTGCACCGGGAGATCCGCGCCCTGCTGGACGCCGGGCACGACGTCGCCTACATCGCGCCGTTCCGTGCCTGCGGCGTGACCCCGTGGCCCGAGGTGAAAGCGGTGGACGTGCCGCGGGCGGTGGGACGCCAGCGTCTCGGGGCCCTGCGCGCGGCCCGGCGTCAGCTGGCCCGCTGGGCCCCGGGTGCGGACCTGCTGCTGGTCCACGACCCGGAGCTGCTGCTGGTCCTGCCGCTGATCGGCCATCGGCCACCGACGGTCTGGGACGTGCACGAGGACACCGCTGCCGCGCTCGGGACCAAGGCCTGGCTGCCGCCCGCGTTGCGGCGGGCCGCGGCGGGCGGCGTGCTGCGGGCCGAAGGCCTGGCCGAGCAGCACCTGCACCTGCTGCTGGCCGAGACGGGGTACAACGAACGCTTCGACGGCGACCACCCGGTGGTGCCCAACACCACCTACGTGCCCGACGAGCCCGCGCCGTACGACGGCCAGGCCCGGGTGGTCTACGTCGGCCACATCTCACCCGACCGCGGCGCGGCCGAGATGGTCGCGCTGGCCGAGCTGGTGCACCCGCACGGGATCACGGTCGAGCTGGTCGGCTCGGCCGACGCCCAGGCCCGTGCGGTGATCGAGCCCGCCCGGGACGCGGGGATCCTGCGCTGGCACGGGTACCTGCCCAACGACGAGGCCATGCTGATCACCGACGGCGCGCTGGCCGGCCTGTCGCTGCTGCAGGACGATCCGAACTTCCGCCACTCGATGCCGACCAAGGTCGCCGAGTACATGGCCCGCGGCGTCCCGATCGTGACCACGCCGCTGCCGCTTGCGGCCGGCCTGGTCGAGCGGAGCGAGTGCGGGTTCATCGTCCCGTTCAACGATCCCGGCGCGGCCGCCGCGGCGGTGCAGGCCCTCCAGCAGGACCTGGCCCTGCGGGACACCATGGGCACCCGCGGTCACCAGGGTGCGGCCGAATTCCTGCGCTGGCCGGACGACGCCCGTGCCTTCGTGGCCCAGCTGGAGCGCTGGGCGGGCGTGGCCCAGTCCAGCCCGGCGGTTTCGGCCGCCCCGGCGGAAACGGCCACGCCGGGCTCGGTGACTTTGCCGGTTACGACCCCGGATGACCGATAGGATCACGCCTGTGCAGAACGAGGTGCCTGAGGGCTCGCCCGCCGCGCCCGCCCGGGCGTCCCGGCTGAGCCGGTTCCGTGCTGCGATCCTCAGCAACAAGCTGTTCACGCTGGCCCTGGCTGCGGGCGCGATCGTCCGGCTGGTCACGGTGCTCGGCTATCCCGGTCTGCTCGTTTTCCAGGGCGACACCTACGTCTACATCGGTGCCGCGCTGCGCTTGCAGCCGAACCTGAGCAAGACGACCGGCTACTCGCTCTACCTCAAGGCGCTCGAGCCGCTGCACAGCTTCACCCTGGTCATGATCACCCAGCACCTGATGGGCCTGGCCATGGCGCTGATGCTGTACGCCCTGCTGCGCCGGGCCCGGGTCCGGGCCTGGATCGCCACCCTGGCCACCGTGCCGATCCTGTTCAACGGGTTCGAGATCCAGCTCGAGCACATGGTCATGGCCGACCTGCTGTTCGAGTTCTGCATGTTCGCCGCGGCCACACTGCTGCTGTGGAACCGCCGTCCGTCCTGGCGGAACGTGCTGTTCGCCGGGCTGCTGACCGGCTACGCCTGCACGATCTGGAGTGGCGGCCTGCTGCTGCCGGTGATCTTCTTCCTGGCCGTGCTCTGGCGGCGGCTGGGCTGGCGCCCGCTGGCCGCGATCGTGGTCGGCTGCGCGGTCCCGATCCTGAGCTACGCGATCTGGTTCCACGCGATCTGGGGCAACTTCGCCCTGACCAACTCCGAGGGCTTCTACCTGTACGGCCGGGTGTCCTCGTTCGCCGACTGCGCGAAGATCGACCCGCCCGCTGATCTGCGCTACCTGTGCATCAAGACGCCGATTGCCGACCGCGCCCCGCCCGGCTCGCTGGTCTGGCACCTCAATCAGGTACACGAGGTGCCGGGCGGCCCCGTCAGCGTCAAAGGCAACAAGGTCCTGCGGGAGTTCGCCCTCGACACGATGAAGGCCCAGCCGCTGGCCTACGCCCACGCGATCGTCAAGGGCGTCGTGCTGTCGGTGGACTGGAAACGCTACGACTACCCCAGCGCGGGCACGGTCTACGACTACTACTTCCACACCAAGCCCATCTGGGTGCCGCCGCACCACACCTGGATCAAGGGCGGGACCGCGAGCCAAGACATCCGGGCCTACGGCCGCCAGGGCCTCGGCCGCACGGTCAAGCCGTTCGACCAGCTGATGTCGGGCTACCAGCGGATCTTCTACCTGTACGGCCCGCTGTTCGGGGTCATCCTGTTCCTCGGGCTGGGCTCCCTGATCCGCGTCTACCGCCGCAACGGCCGCTTCCGCCTCGGCCGCTGGCGGGACGGCCCGTCCAAGATGCCGTTCGTGTGCGCCGTCGTCATCCTGGTGTTCCCCATCATGGTGGCCGACTTCGACTACCGCTACGTCCTGCCAGTGGTGCCATTCGCCTGCCTGGCCGCCGGGCTGGCCTTCGCCTCCCCAGCCTCGCGGCGTGGCCCGGGCGAGGACCCGTCCCCCGAGGGCGCCGAGGCCGACTTGCCCAACCGCACCGAAGTAACCACCCCCTAACGGTCCCGGCTGAGCGCGCTGCACCTCCCGGGCGGTGGCTGCGGTCCACAGGTCTCACTGGAGCGTTTGCAGGGATTATCCCTGCAGGTGCTCCAGTGGGCCCGGTGTACTTAGGTGAAGCTGTGGGCCCCAGGAGAGCCGCCGGGGGAATACCCTTGGGGTGGCGAGCGAGTCGGCCGGGCGGCCGCGCTGCACGGTGTGTGTGGCGAGGAAGGTCCGGGCTCCGCAGGGCAGGGTGGTCGGTAACGCCGACCCGGGGTGACCCGCGGGACAGTGCCACAGAAAACAAACCGCCTCCCCGGCTCCGGCCGCGGGAGGTAAGGGTGAAACGGTGGTGTAAGAGACCACCAGCGCTCAAGGTGACTTGGGCGGCTAGGTAAACCCCACCCGGAGCAAGGCCAAAAGGGAAGCGATCCTTGTGACACCGCTTCCTGCGCGAGCGATCGAGGGCGGCCCGCCCGATGCTCGCGGGTAGGCCGCACGAGGCTGTCGGCAACGGCAGTCCCAGATGGATGGCCGTCGGCCCGCGCAAGCGGGTGCACAGAACCCGGCCTACAGGCCGACTCGCCCGCCACCCAAGGCCCTGAGCTGCGTCTCAGCGGACCTCGCGATCGGCCGGGAAGATCCCGGACTTAGCCTGGATACTCCTCCTCGGTGACATGACGCCCCCAGATGGTATGGCTGCCGGACTCGTCGGACTCCTGATAGGCGATCTGCGTGTTGAGGCGCTCAGGTGTGGCGCCGTGCCAATGATTCTCGCCCGGCTCAAAGTAGACGCGGTCACCCGGCCGTACTTCCTCGACTGGTCCTCCTTCGCGCTGGCATAGGCCGATCCCCTCGGTGACGAAGATCGTCTGGCCAACAGGATGGGTATGCCACGCCGTACGGGCTCCCGGCGCGAAGTGGACGACTCCGCCCATGACTCGCGAGGACGGCGACGGCGTGCTGACGACGTCGATGTAGACGTTCCCGGCGAACCAGTCGCCGGGGCCAGCGGTCGTTTTGAGCCCGTTCCTGGTGATCTGCATATTCGTCCTCCTGTATTGGTGGTCGCCCTCAAGGCAGGGGCGGACCGATTTCAGCGCTCCTCCAAGGAAGCATGGTTCCGGGGCAGGGTGAGAGGACGGCCTTGTCCATGTACTGACAGGGCACCCCCGTTACCTCGGCTGCGGGCTTAGTCTCGAAGCCGTGGACACAAAGGCCGAGGTACGGGACTTCCTCACGTCGCGGCGCGCGAAGATCACTCCCAACGAGGTCGGCCTCACCTCCTACGGACCGCGACAGGTCCCAGGACTACGGCGCGAGGAGGTCGCGACCCTGGCCGGGGTCAGCGTCGACTACTACAACCGGATGGAGCGCGGCAACCTGGCGGGCGTTTCAGAGGGTGTCCTCGAAGCGGTCGCGGGCGCGCTCCGCCTGGACGAGGCCGAGCGGGTGCATCTTTTCGACCTGGCTCGCGCCTCGAAAGACAGGGCCACCGGCAGGCGCCGCAGCCCGGCCAAGCGGACTGTGCGCCCGAGCATCGAGTGGATGATCGACGCGATGACCGGTGCCGCCGCGTTCATCGTCAACAGCCGCCAAGACATACTGGCCGTCAACCATCTCGGGCGAGCGTTCTACGCGCCGATGTTCGAATCAGGCGCGCCCGCGAACATGGCCCGCTTCACCTATCTCGACCCGCGGGCCAAGGACTTCTTCGCCGATTGGAACCGGACCGCGAAAGAATGCGTCGCCGCTCTGCGAACGCAAGCCGGACGCTATCCGTTCGACCGCGACCTCTCCAATCTCGTCGGCGAACTCTCGACGCAATGCGAGGAGTTCGCCGCGTTGTGGGCCACCCACAACGTGCGCCTGCATCGTAAAGCGGAGAAGTATTTCCATCACCCCGTCGTGGGCGACCTCACTCTGCGGTACGACAGACTCGCGGTGGCCGGCGATCCCGGTCTGGAGATTTTCGCCTACATGGCGGAGCCCGGGTCACCATCCGCGGAGGCATTCAACTTCTTGGCCAGTTGTCCGGCGGACGGGAGCGAGCGGGACCTGACCAGGCAGTCTGATCGGTCGGCGACGAGCACCAGGCCGCTCACACTCAAGCATCTGTAGCCGACGCGCCGTGACGGGCGGCGGCTACGGTGCGCCGGGCATCGCGCCAGGCGATCAGGGCGGTCCGGGTCCGTGGTGAGGGGACCGGCTGGCCCTGGCGCCGGGCGCGGAGCTGGCCTTTCAGCCAGGCCGGAGCGTGTGCTTGCTCTATCGCCTGGGTCTTGGTCAGGAGCTGGCCCGTCCGCAGGGCGTGGCGGCCGCGGGCCATCGACGTCAGGCCTAGGTCCGCGATCACCGGGTTCAGCCACCACAGCGGCCGGCGCGCGGCGTGGGCCCAGTACCCGCACAACTCCGCTCGCGCGGCGCGGCGGACGTCATCGTCGGTCATCTCCGGCAGCACAGCGGCGGGCGGGCGGCCCAGGACGGCGAAGCCGTACCGGACGAGCTCGGCTCGCGTCACCCCCGACAGGCTGCGCTGCACCAGCGATCCGTGGGTCCACGTCGGGTGCAGGGCCCCGAGGTCGGTCAGCCTGCCCGAGGCCACATACACGCAGCCCAGGTCCAGTCCCTGAGCGCCCCCCTGATCCAGCTCCCGGTGCAGGCCGGCCAGGACCTCCTGCCGTGCCGGGCCGACCGGGCCTCCCGTCAGGGCGACCAGGTCGAGATCACTGACACCAGGGACGTAATCCCCAGTGGCCAGGGAACCGGCCACCAGCAGCTCGGTCACCCAGCCAAGCTCGTCCAGCCGTCCGGCCAGCTGACGGACGGCCGGCGGAGTCACGGCGCCCCGGTCGTGGCCGACCATGGGCCCGGGGAGTGGGCGGGCACGATCTCTTCGGTGGTCTCTTCGGCGTACACGACCAGCCCGCGGGCCTGATAGTTGGCCAGGGCTGCGGGGCCGTCGAGGGTGCAGGTGTGAACCCAGACGCGCGTGGTCGGCGGCAGGCCGGAACGCTCGGGCAGCGACCAGGCGGCGGCGATGCCGTGTTCCAGCAGAGGCCCACCGAGGCCACGGCCGATGGCCTGCTGCGCGAGGCCGAAGTAGCGGATCTCAACCTGCGTTCCGTCGGACTGGGCGACCGGTTGGAGCTGCACGTAGCCCATCGGGACGCCTTCGCGGTAGATGATCCAGAACTCCGTGCCCGGGACGGCGAGCTCATCGGCCCATTGCTGGCGTGTCCACGGGAGCCGGTCGGTCCAGTACCAGTCGCCCCCGACCAGCCCATACAGGAATCGGGCGTACTCCGGGGCGATGCCGGTGGCGCGGTCAAGGCGAACGTCTTCGGGGAAGGGACGTGGCGGCGGCAGGGCGGGGCGGAGCATCTGCAGCGACCAGGTGGTGACCTTCATAAGGCCCATGCTGCCACCGGGCAAAACCGGAATCGTGGCCGTGACGCGGGCGGCCGCCCAGGCCTCGACGCCCGGCGACTAGGCACCCGGCGGCTAGGCCACAGGCCGGTCCTCGCGGAGCCAGCGGCCGATCCGCTCGACGGCCTCGTCCGCCTCCGGCAGCAGCCCGGCGAACGCGTGCCAGACATGCGGCATCTCCGGCCAGATCTCGAGCGTCACGTCGACCCCCGCGGCCTGCGCCGCCGCGGCGAACCGGGTGGCATCGTCGCGCAGGATCTCGGCGTCGCCCGCCTGGATCAGCATCGGGGGCAGGCCGTGCAGGTCGGCGTAGAGCGGCGAGGCATACGGGTGACGGGGATCCTGGCCGGCCAGATACCAGTCCGCCGCCTCCCGCGCGCCCTCCGGCGTGAGCAGCACATCGATGTCGGCCCGGCTGCGCATCGACTCGCCGCTCAGGTCGAGGTCGGTCCACGGCGACATGACGACGGCCGCGCCGGGCAGCGGGTCGCCCGCGTCGCGCAGGGCCACCAGCACCGCCAGGGCCAGCCCGCCACCGGAGGAGTCACCGCTGATGACGACCTGCCGGGCAGGCGTGCCGCTGGCGATGAGCCAGCGGTAGGCGGCCAGCCCGTCCTCGACCGCCGCCGGGAACGGGTTTTCGGGGGCCAGGCGGTAGCCGACGCTGAGCACCCGCACCTGCGCCGCCGCTGACACCAGCGCGAGCAGCCCCCGGAGCCGGGCGGGCGAGCCCAGGTGGTAGGCGCCGCCGGGGAAGTGCAGCAGCACCCGCTCGGCCGTCACCCCGGCCGCAACCACCCACTCGGCCGGTACGCCGTTCGCGTCCACCGGATCAACCCGTGTGCCCGCGGGCGGCGGGCTGCTGGCCGAATCCATCAGGGCGCGGCGCTCCGGCAGCGTCAGGGTGCCCAGGTCAGCGCCGCTTACGAGCTCACGTATGGTCTCGAGCTGTTCACTAGCCATCCCGGCATCCTCCGTCGCGGTCCCCGCCGGAAGCCTGACACCCCGCACCAAACCCGGCAACCAAATAAACGCCCGCTACCGAGGCCCGCCACCCGCCGGATCCGAACGGGCCCGTAGTGGGTAGGACCGCCGGGCTAGCGCGCGCCGCTGGTATCGATCAGGATGCCGAGGCCGTCGAGGACACGCTGCAGGCCGAAGTGGTAGGCGTGGCCGGCGTCATAGGCCGCACCGTGGGCGGCGCCTGCGGCGGCACCGACGCGGGCGGCGGTGGGGTACTTCGTCTCGTCGAAGACCCGGGCCAGCAGCGGGGCGTTGGCGGCCCACCACTGCTCCTCGCTCATCGCGCTGTCCTGCCGGGCGGAGGCTGTGTCGGCGGCGGAGCGCGCGGCGGCCTGGACGAAGCCGAGCAGGAAGGTGAGCGCGGTATCCATCTCAACGTCGTCGAGTCCCAGACCGTCGAAGGCCCGCAGCTCGTACTCGTACTTGGCCATGAGCCCGGGGCCGAGCGGGGGCCGGCTGGTGGCGACCTCGGCGATCCATGGGTGCTGGCTGAACAGGTCACGGTTCTGCTGGGCGATGACGGCCAGGCGCTCGCGCCACGGCCGGCCGGACAAATCGTCGCGGGGCATCTGGCGGTAGGCCGTGTCGAGCATGAGGTCCAAGAGCTCGGCCTTGCCGGGCACGTAGGTGTACAGCGACATCGGCACCACACCCAGAGCGTTCGCGACTGCGCGCATGGTGACGGCGCCCAAACCATCACCATCGGCAAGGGCGATCGCGGCTGCGGCCACCTGGCCGGCGCTCAGGCCCGGGCGCGGTCCGCGCCGGGAGTCGGCCCCGCCGTCCTCCTGCCAGAGCAGCTGCAGGGTGCGGGCCGGGTCCCCGCCACTGCTTCGTTCGGTAGGCATGGGGCCATCCTCCCGCAGATCCCTTGTTATACGCAGTACAATGTACAACGTAAGATGTTAGCCCATGACTAGTTCAGCTAACCGGAGGAGCCCTCTCGTGCAGATCTCCGCTTCCGCCGTACCCCTCGACGTTGCCGGCGTCCCCGCGGCACCGGCCGGCCAGTGACCGGGCGGACCCCTGGGCGCTGGCCCGGCCTCAGGCACATCCGGCGGCCCAGGACCTGGCGAGGCTGGCTGGTCACCATCGTTGCCGGCGGCGCTATCGTCGCCCTCAAGCTGATACTGGGCCTCGGTCTCCTCGTCCTGGTCGTGCACCTACTGACGCACTGACCATCACCGGGCGGCCGTGAAGCTCAGGTGCCGGCCTTGTCCAGGGCCTGGGCGAAGTCGCTGACCAGGTCCTCGGTCCCTTCGATGCCCGAGCTGATGCGGACCAGGTCTGAGGTGATGCCGAGGCGGTCACGGTCCTGGCGGCTCATGCCCGCGTGCGAGGTGGTGGCGGGCCGGGTGATGAGGGACTCCACGCCGCCCAGGCTCGGCGCCGAGTAGGCCAGGGTCACCGCGTCGAGCAGGGTTTGCGCGGCCTGGTCGCCGCCGCGCAGCCGCAGGCTCAGCATGCCGCCGAAGCCGGACAGCAGCTTGGCCGCGTGCGCGTGGTCGGGATGCGAGACCAGGCCGGGATAGTTCACCGCGGCCACCGCGGGATGGTTCTCCAGGAACTGGGCCAGCGCCAGCGCGTTGGCGTTCTGGGCCTGCACTCGCAGCGCCAGCGTCTTGATGCCCCGGGCCAGCAGGAAACCCGCGTGCGGATCGAGCGAGCCCCCGAAGAGGTTGAGCGTCTTGCGTACCCGCTCGACCACGTCCGCGCGGCCCATGATCGCCCCGGCCACCAGGTCCGAGTGGCCGCCCAGGTACTTGGTCGCGCTGTGGAAGACCACGTCGAAGCCGGCTTGAAGCGGGTGGAAGTTCACCGGCGACGCGAACGTGTTGTCGATGACCGTGACGATCCCCTCGCGCCGGCCAAACTCCGCCACCTGGTCCAGGAGCCCGACCCGCATCAGCGGGTTGGTGATCGTCTCGACCAGGA
This sequence comes from uncultured Actinomycetes bacterium, assembly GCA_963833835.1. Taxonomy (GTDB): domain Bacteria; phylum Actinomycetota; class Actinomycetes; order Streptosporangiales; family Streptosporangiaceae; genus Bog-532. The sequence continues at coordinate 779,301 of CAWHZI010000008.1, read as the reverse complement.
ACACCTTGGTCCGCTCGGTGCGCGCTGCTTCCCAGGTCTCCGGCCGCCCGGCGTCCACGAAGCTGAACGACCAGCCCAGGTCGGCCGCGTGTTCGGTCAGGAAATCATGGGTCCCGCCGTACAGGCAGTCGCTGGCCAGCAGGTGGTCGCCGGTCTTCATGAGGCTGAGCAGGATCGTCGTCACCGCGGCCATTCCGGACGACGTGGCCACCGCGGCCTCGGCCCCCTCGATCGCCGCGAGCTTGTCGTGGAGGTAGTTCTGGGACGGCGTCGAGTTGAGCCGGATGTACTTGAGGTCGTGGTACTCGGTGCCCGGGTCGACCTCGTACACCGTGCCCTGAAAGATCGGGAAGACCACGGAGCCGTCCGGCCCGGGGCGTCGTTCCCCGCCGTGGACCGCCAGGGTGTCCATTGATTCGCCGTTTCCGTCCACGTCACCCTCCGCTGTGTTGCCGGCCCCCGCTACGTTGCCGCCCCGCGAATCATCACAACAGCGTCGCGATCAATACGCAAACGACTTGAGCCCCAGCACGGCTCGGGCCCCAGCCCGGTGCTCGCACACCAGTGGCTGGGGCCCGGCAGGAACCGCGCGGCGGGAACCGCGCGCGACAGGAACCGCGCGCCGCTCTGCTACTGGCCGAGCGATAGCGGCTGGCCGGTCAGCGCCTGGTAGTCGGCGGCCAGCTTGGCCTGGTCGATGCCCTGCTCGAACCCGGTCGTGCCGAGGTGCTCCGGCCAGATGACGACCCACGCCTCCTCGACCAGCGGGTTGCCCTGGACCACGCCGTTCCAGAACGACTTGGCGAACTCGGTCTCCTTGGCCCAGGTGATGAACTTGATGTCGCTGGTGGTGTAGCCGCCGCCCAGGATGGCGTGGCCGCCGTCGATCGGAGAACCCTTGACGTCGGTCCAGGCCTCGCCCTTGCCGAACTCGTCCTGGTTGGCGTCCAGTACCTCGATGCCCAGCCACAGCCCGCCGAAGATGGCCAGGGCCGCCTTCACCTCACCGAGGTTGGTGTGGTTGACCTGGGCGAACGCGACCGCTTTCACCCCGTCCGGGCCGCCGGTGCTGTGCAGGTACTCCAGCCCGGTCTGGACGTCCATGCCCTGGTCGTACTGGCTGCCAGGGCCGTCGGTGTCCTTGGTGCCCTTGGGATCGAACTTGGGGTTCTGCGTCTGGTAGAACTGCCAGACCTGGTCCTGGCTCGGGTAGTTCTCCGTGGTCAGCGTCGCGGTGACCAGGCGGCGCATGTTGGCCCAGGTGACCGCGTTGCAGTCGCCGGCGGCGTCGTTGCCGAGCATCTGCCAGTCGCTCAGCTTAGCCAGGTAGTCCTCGTCTGCCGGATAGCTCGGGGCCGCGCTGGCTAGGAAGCTCTTGAGCTTCAGCGCGGGCGCGTTCTTGGGTGCGCGACGACCATATTTGTACGGCAAGGCACTTCTCCCATCGGCTCAACTCTGAATACGGCGTGCGGAGCCGTGGCTGGTTCCCGGCCCCCCGTAACCCCCGGAGGAACCCGCCGCCGATCTGATACAGCGCGTTCGGAGAAGTCATCGCGCTTGTCGTCAGGCGGCCGGCCGCTTCCACGGAACGGGGCGGCCGGTGAACGCGGCCAGCCGGTCGATGGCCGGGGCGCGGTCACCGATCGGCTGTGAATCGGCGAACCGCCCGGCGCGTGGCTGGCTGGGCAACTGGGCCTGGGCGAACGTGAGCGCCTGCTCGGCGACATCGCTGGGCAGGTCAGCCGCCAGGCCAGTGGCCTGCTCCAGGTCCCACCCGTGCGCAAGCAGATCCACCACGCGCCACTGCAGCCGATCGGCGCCGGTGGCCGAGCCGATCCGCGTGGCCTGGCTCCGCTCCAGGACCCCGGGGCGCGCGGCCGCGGCCTGCAGAGCGGCGGCGGAGCGCAGGAAGGCCCCGGCCGGATCGGCACCGAGACGGTCCACCCCGCGCTCGGGCATCGGGCCCTCCTCGAACATCGCCACCAGCACGAGGTTCATCCCGACGAGATGGCCGACGACATCGCGCACACTCCACTCCGTGCACGGGGTCGGCGCCGCCCACTGGTCGCCACCTATCCAGCCGATCAGATCGCCCACGATTGCGGACGTACGCGCGAAACCGTCGAAGATCCCCGAGTCTGTCACCCGGCGAGGTTACGGCCCGGCCATCCCGAACCCCTACTGGTTTTCCGCCGGGGACTCGCTCAGACGGGCCTGCAAGGTGGCCAGCATCATGTCCGCGAAAAACCGCATGGCCGCGTCGACCTCGTCGTTGTCGCCCGTCGCCAGGACGTCGAGCAGCAGGCCGCGGCCTACGGCCACCCACAGCCGGGCGGCGGTGCGCGCCGTCTCGGGGTCGATGCCGGCGGCCGCCAGCATCCCCGCGACCGGGCCGAGCCAGTTCTCCACGATGCCGTCCAGCAGCGGGCGCGCCCACGCGCGTCCTTGCAGCGCCTGGCCGTAGACCTCGAAGAACAGGCGTTCCTGGGGCGCCAGTTCCGGGCTGCGCAGGTGCTGCCACATGCGCATCTCCCGGGCGGCCGGCTCCTCATCGGGATCGCCGGGGTCGCCGGGGTCGGCGGGGTCGGCGGGGTCGGCGATCATCTCGGCCAGGACGGTGCGCTGACGTTCCTCCACCTCCCGGATGACGTCGACCAGCAGCCGCTCCCGGGAGCCGAAGTGGTGGATGAGCATGCGGTGGCTGGTCCCGGCTGCCTCGGCGATGGCGCGCAGGCTCTTATCCGAGATCCCCCCGGTCAGGGCCACGGTGACCACGGCGGCCAGCAGCTTCTGTTTGGGCGTGGCCGCAGTGGTTGCCTCAGGGGCGGCCACAGGAACCGACCCCGGGGTTGCCTCATCCATGTACCAAATGGTACATCATTAGATATGGGACAACGGGTAAGTACTCATGCCGACGCGCCACCAGACGATGTGTGGCGCCTATTCGTGGACGTGGAACGCTGGCCCGAACTGACCAAGAGCCTGAGCGAAGTCCGCCGGCTGGACAGCGGGCCGCTGGCCGTGGGCAGCGAGGCCACGGTCAAGCAGTCGTCCGGCCGCCAGGCCCGCTGGCGGGTGACGGAATTGGAGCCGGGCCGCTCTTTTACCTGGGAGTCGAAGGCCGGTCTGGTGACGATCATCGGCGTCCACGCCGTGGCACCCGACGGCGAGGGGTCGGTGATCACCCTCAGCCTTGACCTGCGCGGGCCCCTGTCCGGTGTGGCGGGCGCCCTGACCGGCCGCAGCACGGTGAAGAACATCACGATGGAGATGGAAGGCTTCCGCCGCACCGCCGAGTCCGAACGAGCCGGACGCCAGGACGCCGGCTGAGATCGTCTTCACCGCGGCATTTACTCCAGTATTTTGCCCAGCAACTGGGCCAGGCGCTTCTGCTCGCCGCCATTGAGGGTGCTGGTCATCGGGGCGATCAGGGCCGCCACTTCGCCGGTGACCTGACCGGCCAGGCGATGGCCGTCCGGGGTCAGGCTGACCTGCACCGCGCGTCCGTCGGAACGGCTGGCCGTGCGCTGGACCAGCCCGCGCCGCGCCGCCCGGTCGATGAGGCCGCTGACCGACGAACGCTCCAGGCCGAGGAAATCGGCCAGGTCGGCCATGGTCGGAGTCCGGTCCCGCAGGATGGCCATCATCCGCAGCTGGGTCAGCGACAGCTCGTGCTCGGCCGCGGTCCGGCTGAGCAGCGCGATGACCGTGAACGAGGTCAGCACCAGGTTGTCCAGCAGGTCGGCCGGGACTGGCTCCAGGCCAGCCGAGGCCGGCTCCTGGTCAGCAGTTGTGCTCATGAACCCATCCTAGCTTGATTTAGTTCGTAATACCATCTAAGTTGGTTCGTGTTGCCACTTAAATAACGGGAGAAACCATGCACGCAGCCGTCGTCACCGCGTTCGGCTCGCCCCCGGCCTACCGAGAGTTCCCCACCCCCACCACGCAGGACCGGGACGAGGTGGTGGCCGATGTCCTCGCCGTGGGGCTGCACCCGCGGGTCCGGTCGCAGGCCAACGGGTCGCACTACACCAGCTCCGGCGACCTTCCGCTGGTCCCGGGGGTGGACGGCGTGGCCAGGACCCCGGACGGCCAGCTGCGGTACTTCGTCCTGGAGGACACCACGATGGGGGCGATGGCCGAGCGGACGGTCGTCGACCTGCGCCGCAGCGTCGTGCTGCCCGAGGGGGCCGACCCGGTGGCGATCGCGGCGGCCATGAACCCGGCCATGTCGTCGTGGGTCGCGCTGCGGCGGCGGATCAGCTTCGAGCCCGGCCAGAGCGTCCTGGTGCTGGGCGCGACCGGCAACGCCGGGCGGCTGGCCGTCCAGGTGGCCAGGTACCTCGGCGCCAGCCACGTCATCGGGGCCGGCCGGCAGCCGGAAAAGCTGGCCGCGCTGGCCGGTCTCGGGGCCGACGTGACCGTGACGCTCGACTCCGGGGAGCTGGCCAAGGCCGCCGCCGACGTCGACGTCGTGATCGACTACCTGTGGGGGCCGCCCACCGCCGAGGCCATGGCCGCCGTGGTCACCGCCCGCACCGACCGGGCCCAGCCACTGAGCTGGATCGAGATAGGTTCGATGGCCGGGACGACCGCGTCCATCCCGTCGGCCGCGCTGCGGGCCGCGCGCCTGCAGATCGTCGGCAGCGGGCAGGGTTCGGTGCCGACCCGGGACATCGTGGCCGAGCTGTCCGACCTGGCCGCCGCCATCACTAGCGGCGCCTTCCGGGTCGACGCGAGGGCCGTCCCGCTGTCCGACGTGGCCGGCGCCTGGGAAGACACCAGCAGCCACCAGCGCATCGTCATCGTGCCCTGATCATCGCTACCGTGGCGGCATGCTCGCCCTGCTGCCTGCCGATCATCGGACTGCTGGCTGGGCGCGGGGCGGCCGGGGCCCTTGGGCACGCCACCCGTTGGCTCGGTGCGGGCCTGCTCATCGCCACCGGCATCTACAGCTTGATTCAGGCTCTCCGGGCCGCCCGCGACGGGGCTCAGGCCGAGCCGCAACCGCTCGGGCGGCTGCTGATCACCGGGCTGGCCCTGAGCGTCGACAACCTCGCGGTCGGCTTCGCCCTCGGCACTGTGCCCGTCAGCCTGCCGGTGGCGGCCATCGTCATCGGGGCGGTCAGCGTCGCCCTGTCCCTGCTCGGACTGGAACTGGGTCATCGCCTGACCGCCCACGTTGGTGACCGCGGCGAGATCCTCGGCGGAGTCGTTCTGATCGGGGTCGGCATCGCGGTCGCGGCCGGCCTGCTCTGACCGTCACCGATGACCCAAGGCGCCCAGCGTCGTTCTACCCCCTGAAATGATTTCACAGCGCCGGGGCACATCAGCCCGGAGGAACAGGAGGCAGGTTATGGGGAAGGTCATCGCGGACATCTCGGTGTCGCTGGGCTGACGCCCGATTCCCCGTTCACGTTCGTCACCGACGGGATCGAGAGCGCGCTGGCCCAGGCCCGGGCGGCGACGGGGGAGCGGGACGTCGCGATCGGCGGCGGCGCGAACGTGATCCAGCAGTACCTGGCGGCCGGTCTGGTGGACGAGCTCCGCCTGCACGTGGCGCCGATGCTGCTCGGCGCGGGCAGGCCGCTGTTCGACCACCTCGGCGGCCGGGTCAGCGACGGCCCGATCGAGCTGGAGCAGGCCGGCGTGGTCAAGTCCCCGTTCGCCACCCACCTGACCTATACGGTGCGCCAGGCCAGCTGAGCTGAGGAGAAGTGCACGATGGCCGCGTCGTCGTGCCGTTTGGCCCGGGGCCACCGGGCGCCATCAGGATCGTCCGCCTCGGCCGCGCGGATCCGGTCGAACACGCTGTTGATCCCCGCGGTGCCGAGCAGCGCGAGCAGCTCACACCAGTCCCCGAGGGAGAACTCAACGAACCGGGTCGCCCCGTCCGACAGCAGCGTGACCGAGCGCAGCCCGTCCACGGCCTCCATTCCGGTGTAGGCCTGTCCGGCGGCGGCCGGGTCGGCGCTGGTGATCCAGTAACCGTCCGGCCGGTTCCGCAGTTCCCGCTGCCGGCCGACGTACCGGACCCGGGCCGCGAAGTGCTCGGGGGTCCCGGTGGGCAACGCGTTCATCGCCGCCTGCTCGGCCACCGCGACCTGCTCGATGCGCTGATCGGTGATGACCAGCGGCTCCCGCCCGTCGCGGTCGATGAGCAGCGTCGAGTCGCCCAGCACCAGGTACTCGATCCCGTCCGGGTGCAGCCGGGCCATCACCACCGTGGTCGATGGGGTACCCGGCGCGCTCAGGTCGCAGCTACCCGCGTGCAGCGCCGACACCTCGGCGATCCCCTTGGCCAGCAGGCTCGTCAGCGCATCCCCGGGGCGGCCCCCCATCCAGGCCAGCAGCCGCACCCCGAGCTGGCGCACGTACCAGTCGGTGCCGTGGACACAGCCGCTCGGCATCTCGGCCGGGCCGCCCGCCCCGTCCAGCAGCACGGCGCAGTCCGGCAGCGCGCCCGGGAAGTCCTCGTTGGGCCGGTCATCGCGGCCGGGGATGGTAGCGAGCTGAACCAGCATGACCAGGGCCTTTCCGTCGGAGCATCAGGCGGGCAACGGGCGGTCGTGCACGATGCGCTTCATGACCAGGGTGGAGGTCATGCGCTGGACGCCGGGCAGCGAGGTCAGCTGATCGTCCTGCAGGCGCTGGTAGGCGGCCAGGTCGGCGGTGACGATCCGGAGCAGGTAGTCCGGATCGCCGAACAGCCGTTGCGCCTGCACGACCTGGGGAATGGCCGCTACCGCCTCCTCGAAGGCCAGCAACGTCTCCCGGTCCTCCCGGCCCATGGTCACGAACACCAGCGCCTCGAATGACAGCCCGAGGGCATCGGCGTCCACCACGGCACGGTAACCCCGGATCGCCCCGCTGCGCTCGAGCTCGCGCAGCCGGCGATGGCACGGCGACACGCTCAGCCCGACCCGCCCAGCCAGCTCGGTGATGGTCAGCCGGCCATCCTGCTGAAGGGCGGCAAGAATCTTCCGGTCAACGGCATCCATGAGGTCAATTCTTCCAAAGATGAACCCTTGGCGGGAAATACTTAGCAACACTTTCGAGGGGGTTATCGATATTTTTTAATTAAGCAATTTCTCCCGGGGGAGGTGGCCCGATGGCCCTCGATTCCGTGCTGGCGTTCTGGGGAGTGTGCGCGCTGCTGATCGCCGTACCCGGCGCGGACTGGGCCTTCGTGGTCGGCGCCGGGCTTCGCGGTCAGTCCGTGGTCCCCGCCGTGGCCGGCCTCGTCCTCGGCTACGCGGGCCTGACCGTGGTGGTCGCGCTGGGCGTCGGCGCCCTGGTGGCCCGCTCGCCGGTCGCGCTCACGATGCTGACCCTCGTCGGCGGCAGCTACCTGATCTGGCGGGGCGTGATGAGCCTGGCCCGCCGTCCGGAACCCATCGCCTGCGCCACCCACGCCACCCGTGCCACCCACGCCACTCAGTCCGCCTCCACCACTTCAGCCACTTCAGCCACGGTGGTCCAGGGCCTGGGGGTGAGCGGCCTGAACCCGAAGGGGCTGCTGCTGTTCCTGGCCCTGCTCCCGCAGTTCGCCGACCGGCACGGAAGCTGGCCGCTACCTGGGCAGCTGGCTCTGCTCGGGGTGGTCTTCACCCTGAGCTGCGGCGCGTTCTACCTCGGCCTGGGCGCCTTCGTCCAGGCCATCCTCGTCTCCCGCCCGTGGGCCGCCCGCGCCCTGGCCCGCGTCTCCGGCGCCGCCATGATCGTCATCGGCGCCGTCCTGCTGGCCGAGCGCCTGCTGGCCTGAGGCGCGGGTGTACCTAAGCCGTCGGGCGGGCCGGGAGGGCGAGCAGCTCGCTGGCCGTGACCAGCTGGTAGCCGGCGTCCTTCAGGCTGCCGACCAGGCGGTCCAGCTGCTGCATGAGGGTCTGGTTGGGCTCGGGGCCGCCGTCGTGAGCCAGGACGATACTGCCGGGGGAGACGTCGCCGAGCACCTTGGTCACGTTGCGTTCGGCGTTGCTGCCGGTGATGTGGCCCGACCACAGCAGGACGTCGTAGTTCAGGCTGGTGCAGACGTTCAGGCCCACGCTGTCGATACGCCCGTAGGGCGGGCGGCACAGGGTCGGCGCCCGGCCGGTCAGCTTGGTCAGCAGCTCGTGGGTCTGTTCCAGGCTTTCGGTGTCGAAGGCCTGATCGTGCTGGGTCAGGTCCTTGTGGGCCCAGGTGTGGTTGGCCAGCTCGTGCCCGGCGTCGAACGCCTGCTGCACAATGCTCGGGTCGGCCTGAGCCCGCTCACCGACCACGAAGAACGTGGCCTTGGCCCCGTGCTGCGCCAGTAGCCGGTGGACCTGCGGGGTCCATCGCGCCGTCGGGCCGTCGTCAATGGTCAGGGCCAGGTAGCGTCCGACGGGCGCGGTCCGGAACGTCACCGTAGCCGCGTGCGCTGCCGTCCCCGTGGGCACGGCGGTCCGGGCCGTCGGGCCCTCGGTGGCGATGGCCGGCTCCGCTTCGAATCCGGCACTCGCACCCGCCACGCCCCCCGCGGCCAGCAGACCTATCCCCGTCATGAATCGTCGGCGATCCATGAGTCAACTCTTAGGCACCGTTCAGGCGAAAGCAAGCTAATTAGCGATAACCGGAAGCAAAACGTGGCCAACCTCACCGGGGCACCGCGGCCGCCCCGGTGCAGGCCGTCGTGGTCGTCCCGTCCGCGTAACGTGCTCCTGTGACCGTATCGTTTACCACCACCGACTATTCCGCCGTGGTGACCGCGCTGCGCACGGCCGGATGCGTGTTCGCCGAGGATGAGGCCCAGTTGCTGGTCTCGTCGGCGGGGACGGACGCCGAGCTGACCGCGATGGTGGGCCAGCGGGTGGCCGGGTTGCCGCTGGAGCAGATCCTCGGCTGGGCCGAGTTCTGCGGGCTGCGGATCGCGGTCGAGCCGGGGGTCTTCGTGCCCCGGCGGCGCACCGAGTTCCTGATCCGGCAGGCGATCACGCTCGGCTGGCAGTCGGCCCGGCCGGGCGCGCCGGTGGTGGTGCTCGACCTGTGCTGCGGGACGGGGGCGCTGGGCCTGGCCGTGGCCCGGGGTCTCAGTCACGGCCAGGGACACCGGGCCCACACTGCAGCCGGGAGGCATCCCGAGACCCCCGAGCACGCCGAGGTCCACGCGTCTGACCTGGACCCGGTGGCGGTCCGGTGCGCTCAGCGCAACCTGGCCCCGGTCGGTGGCCGGGTGTACCAGGGCGACCTGTTCGGCCCGCTGCCGGGCTCGCTGCGGGGCCGGGTCGACATCCTTACCGCCAACGTGCCGTACATCCCGTCCGGCGAGCTTGAGCTGCTGCCCCCCGAGGCCCGGCTGTACGAGCCCCGGGTTGCCCTCGACGGGGGCGGCGACGGGCTGGAACTGCTGCGCCGGGTGGCCGCGGCCGCGGCCGGCTGGCTGGCCCCGGGTGGCAGCCTGCTCAGCGAGGTCAGCGAGCGGCAGGCCCAGCCGGCCCGGGAGATCCTGCGCGCGGCCGGGCTCGGCACCCGGGTCAAGACCAGCGAGGAAATGAATTCGACCGTGCTGATTGCCACCCGATACGGCCAACCGGGACGCTGAGCATTGTTTCGTTAGGGATTCAGGCTCTACTACGTCCCTATGATCGGCCAGCCCGTCATCGGCGAGCCCCCCGCCACCGACCCGGAACCGATCACAGAAACTGTGTTACGGTGAAACTGTGAAGAACATCACGGTCTCGGTGCCGGACGATGTGTACCGGAACGCCCGGATCGCCGCCGCTCAGCGTGACACGTCGGTCAGCGCCCTGGTCGTCGCCTATCTCGAACGGCTGTCCGGGTGGAAGGAAGAGTTCGCGCGGCTGGAGATGCTGCAGCACGAGGTGCAGGCCGAGATAGGCCAGTTCCGCGCGGCTGATCGGCTTGGTCGCGACGAGGTCCATGATCGTGCGGTTCGTTGACACCAACGTCCTGCTCTACGCGATCTCCCGTGATCCCGCAGAGCAGGACAAGGCCAAACGGGCCGGTGAGATCCTGGCCGAGCGCGATCTGGCCCTGTCGGCTCAGGTCCTGCAGGAGTTCTACGTGCAGGCCACCCGGGCCAGCAGGCCGGACCCCATCAGCCATCAGCAGGCGGTCCGGCTCATCGAGTCGTTCCGCCGCTTCCCGGTCCAGGACATCACCAGCGCGATCGTGATGGTGGCCCTGGACACGCGCCAGCGGTTCCAGCTGTCGTACTGGGACGCCGCGATCATCGAAGCGTCCCGGACACTGGGCTGTGCCGAAGTGCTGTCCGAAGACCTGGGCGACGGCCAGGATTACGGCGGGGTCCGGGTCATCAATCCGTTCCGCTGAGCTCGCCGCTCGCTGAACTGGGCGGGTGTGTGAGCGATGCCTCACCAGTAAAACCCTTGTTAAGGGTTAGGTTGGGGGAATGGCAGCGGTCGTGGTCGCGGGGAAGGAGCGGTTGCCGGGCAGCTGGCGCCGCGTGGCGGTGGCGATGTTCGCGGTCGGCTGGGGGGCCAACCAGTTCTCGCCGCTGCTGATCGAGTACCGGCACGCGCTCAGCCTGCACGCCGGGGTGCTGGCCGGCCTGTTCGGGATCTACGCGGCCACGCTGATCCCCGGCCTGCTCATCGGGGGACCGGTGTCGGACCGGATCGGCCGGCGCCCCGTCGTGTTGCCGTTCGTCATGTTGTCGCCGCTGGCCACGCTGATGCTCATGCTGGGCCCGCGCTCGCTGCCGGTGATCGCCGCCGCGCGGGCGCTGGCCGGGCTGTGCTCGGGCGTGGTCTTCGGCTCGGCCACGGCCTGGGTGCAGGAGCTGTCGGATGACCCGGCGGCCAGCGCCCGACGGTCGGCGGTCGCTCTGTCGGCCGGGTTCGCGGTCGGCCCGGCCGTGGCCGCGTCGCTGGCCGAGTGGGCACCGCATCCGCTCGTGCTGCCGTACCTGCCGCACCTGATTATCGGGCTGCTGGCCGTGCTGGTGCTCTGGCCCGCGCCGGAAACGGCCGGACGGGCGCACATTGTCGGCTCTGATCAGGGGGCCGGCTCTGATCAGGCACCCACCCCGGGCGCCGGGGGCCGTGTGTGGCCGCCACAGGCCGTGCGGTCGGCGCGCTTCTGGCTGGCCATCGCGCCCGCGGCGCCGTGGGTATTCGCGATCGCATCGCTGGCCTTCGTGGTGCTGCCGGAGGAGGTGACCAGCGCGGGCCACCTGTCGGTCGGATTCGCCGGGCTGATGACCGCGGTCGCGGTGGCCAGCGGGATCGCGATCCAGCCGGTGGCCCGCCGGCTCGAGACCCGCCTGCGGCTGGCCGGGAACGTGTCCGGCCTGGTCTGCGCCACGGCTGGCCTGGGCCTGGCCGCCGCGGTGGTGGCCTCGTCCAGCCGCCCCGGCGCGGTCGTCTGCGCCGTGCTGTGCGGGCTGGCCTACGGCCAGTGCCTGGTGTCCGGGCTGCGCGAGTGCGAGCGGCTGGCTGACCGCCATGAGCATGGCGCGGTGGTCGCCTGCTACTACGCCCTGACCTACGTGGGCTTCGGTGCCCCTTACCTGGTCGACGGGCTGAACGGCCCACTCGGCCGGATCGGCGCGTTCACCGCCCTGGCCATCCTGGCCGCGCTCTGCGCCGCCTGGACCGCCTGGTACACGCGCCGCGGCCGGGCGGTGCAGAGCCGGCCCGCACGGGGAGGTGCCGCGCGGGCCGGCTCTGGCCGGTCGCTACCTCAGGGGTAGCTGGTCACGTCGACCGGGGTGGTGTTGGACGGAGTAGCTCCGCCCGTTTCGTTGATGACGTGGTTGATCACGCCGACCCCGCCGAGGGAGACGGTGAGGAGGTCGTGGAACTGCACGCCGGAGGCGTTGGGTGCCTCGAACGCATGGTCCGCGACTACCGCTGGGTTGACGTTGAAGTAGCAGTAACTCCCCATCCCGTACGCCTGGTGCGACGTGACCGAGGGTGCTACCTCGTAGGCGGGATAGCCATCGCTCGACCCGTCCATCCAGGCCGCCTGGTTCGGCGGGTCGTAGGGCATCTCGTCCTGGAAGAAGATGGTCTCGCCGCCGTTGGCGTTCCACACCACCTGCTGTTGCTGGTAGTGCTCGACGAACAAGCCGGTCGCCAGCACGTTGCTGCCGTTGACCACCAGGCCGTGAGCCGCGGTGTTGGTGGTCCAGCCGACGGTCCCGGGATTACCGTGGTCGGCCCGCCAGGCCCAGATGTCGTTGAGCAGGGTGTTGCTGGAGTTGACGACCAGGCTGTTGGTGGCCTGGCCGGCGATGTCGCCGCCGATCCGGAAGAACGTGTCCTGGACCGAGGTCGGATCGCTGGCGTAACTGGTGGTCGACCCGGACGTGCCGACGGTCAGCAGGGCGTTGGAGTTGGTCGTGCCCGCGTCGAACAGCAGGCCGTCGATGCGGACGCCGCTCACGTTGCCCACCTGCATGGTGTTGACGCCGTTCTGCGGGATCAGGGTCGGGAACCCGACGCCGAGCACCACGGTGTCCGGGTTGTTGACGTTGATGGTCTGGTTGATGTTGTAGACGCCGGGGGTGAAGAACAGGTTGCACCCCTGTGCCAGGGCCGAGTTGATCTGGGCCGCGGTGTCCGAGGGCGTCGCGACGAAGAACTGGCTCATCGGCACGGACGTGCCCGGCGTCGAGCCGTTGGCCCAGCTCGCACCGGACGCGCCGGTCCGCAGCGAGGGCACGAACACGTGGTAGTTACCGGAGGAGTCGACGTACAGGTAGGGCACGTCCCGTGATGTCGGGGTGGTGGCCAGCGTGGTCATCGGCGGGCTGGGGAAGCTCTGGGCCGGTGCCCCGGTGACGCCGGAGAACACCATGTTCCACACCGAGCCGCTCCAGCTCCCGAAGTTGCTGTCCTGGGAGTACCACTGCTGCTGCGACACCGAGGACACCTGGCCGGAGACCTTGGAGTCGGCGATGTAGCCGCCGCTGGCGTAGCCGTAGCTGGCCGGGTAGAGCTCCAGGCCGCCGTGCACGTCCATCCGGCGGAAAGGCCCGGCCTGAGCCACGGCCCAGCGGTCGGATCCGCTGGACGGGTTGATGGCCATGTTCTCGGCCGACCGCCAGAAGTTCTGGGTGGCGTTCCCGGTGCCGTCGAAGGCGTCGACGGTGACGTCACCGTTGATGGTCACGTCGTCCGGGTTCTGGCCCAGGCCCTGGATCGAGGTGTAGTAGCCGATGTTGGCCTCGGCGCTGTAGGTGCCCGGCTTGAACAGCAGGGCGTAGCGCTGGGTGCCGAACTGGTTCAGCTTCTGGGTGTTGAACACCGAGTCCAGCGTGGACTGGATGCTGGAGGCCGACATGCTCGGGTCGAAGATGTCCACGTTCGGCCCGAAGTTCGGGGTGTTGGACTGGCCCGTGCAGCCGGTCGGCGTGGTGCCGCCACCGCTGCTGGTGCCGTAGACGCCGAACTCCCACAGCGAGTAGCCGTAGGCGGTGGCGCGGGCCGTGCCGTACATGCGGATGTAGCGGCCGGTCCCGGTCACGGTCAGGTTCTGGGTGCCGCCGGTGCCGGAGGTGGTGGAGTAGATCGAGGTCCAGTTGGACCCGTCAGCCGAGGTCTGGATCTGGAACGCGGAGGCGTAGGCCGCCTCCCAGTTCAGCGTGACCGAGCAGATCGACTGACTCGATCCGAGGTCGACCTCCAGCCACTGGGGGTCGGAGAACGCGCTGGACCAGCGGGTGCCGGTGTTGCCGTCGACGGCGTCCGAGGCCGGATACGCTCCGCTCTCCGTCGAGGACGCCGTCGCGGTCTTGTTCAGGGCGAGGTTGGTGGTGCCGCAGGTGGCGGCGGTGGTCCTGGCCGTGGTGGCGGGGTTCCGGGCTGCGGCACCGGGCAGCACCAGGGCCGCCAGCAGCGCCGCCACGGCCAGCGATACCGTGGACCACAGCGTGCGTTTGAACAGGCGGGATTGCGGGCGGGAATGGCGGACTGAGCGCATGGCGCGGCTCCTGGTGGTGGCGGCAGCAATGCCGTGGAGTGGACGTGCACCTGGGCATGCCAACGCCACTGCCCAGGCGGGGAGAGCCGTAAGGTAGTTGCTACAAGACTTATTTAATGGTGTAACTTAACGGCGTAGTCAACAGCCGTCAAGGGTTTCCTGTTCGACTATGTGTGAATTCAGGGAACGGTTAGCGTGGGCTCAGCCGCTTGGCTGAGCCCACGCCTCCGGCTCAGTTGGCCGGGCCTTCCGCCACGGGCGCGGCCGGGTGCTAGTGATCTCCGGCGGCGACGTGGTCGCTATCGGCGACGTGCTGGCTCCCGGCGGCGGCGCGGCGCGGCGCCACCGTGGCCGCGTCGTCGATCCGCTCCGGCGGCTTGATGCCCACCAGCTCGTACACGGTCTCACCGCCCACAGTCTCCTGCTCCAGCAGCAGGCCGGAGAGCTGGTCGAGCTGGGATTCGTGGCCCTTCAGCAACGCGACGGCCTGCTGCTCGGCCTCCCGCAGCAGCCGGGACACCTCCCGGTCGATCTCGGCCTGGGTGGACTCGGAGAACGGCCGGCTGGACACGGCCTCGCCGCCGCCACCCAGGTACATGGCCCCGCCGTTCGGGTACCCGACCGGGCCCAGGGCGGGGGACAGGCCGAACTCCCGCACCATGCGGGTGGCCAGGTCGGTGGCCGAGGCCAGGTCGTTGGAGGCCCCGGTCGACCCCTGGTTGAACTTGACCAGCTCCGCGGCCCGGCCGCCCAGCCGCACCGCGAGCGACTGGTTCAGGTAGTCCTCGCTGTACAGGTGCCGTTCCACCAGCGGCAGCTGCTCGGTGACGCCCAGTGCCTGGCCCGCGGGCAGGATCGTCACCTTGGCCACCGGATCGGCCAGCGGGGACAGGGCGGCGACCAGCGCGTGCCCGGCCTCGTGCACCGCCACCGACTGCTTCTCCTCGGGCAGCAGCACGTTGGAGTCCTCGCGGCGGCCGAGCAGGACTCGGTCCCTGGCCCCGTCGAAGTCCACCGCGGTAATGATGTTGCGCCCGGCCCGGACCGCGAAGATCGCGGCCTCGTTGACCAGGTTGGCCAGGTCGGCGCCGGAGAAACCCGGGGTACCCCGGGCCACAGCTTTCAGGTCCACATCGGGATCGACCTGCTTGCCGCGGCAGTGCACGGTCAGGATCGCGGCCCGCTCGCTCACGTTAGGCAGCGGGATGGTGACCTGCCGGTCGAACCGGCCCGGGCGCAGCAGCGCCGGGTCCAGCACCTCGGGGCGGTTGGTCGCGGCCAGCACGACCACCCCGGTGGCCGGGTCGAAGCCGTCCATCTCGGCCAGCAGCTGGTTGAGCGTCTGCTCGCGCTCGTCGTTGGATGCGTACACCTGACCACCCGACCGGCGCTGGCCGATGGCGTCGATCTCGTCCACGAAGACGATGCAGGGGGCGCGCTTGCGCGCCTCGCTGAACAGGTCACGGACGCGGGCCGCGCCCACACCCACGAACAGTTCCACGAAGCTGGAGCCGGCCACGGAGAAGAACGGCACCTCGGCCTCGCCCGCCACGGCCCGGGCGATCAGCGTCTTGCCGGTGCCGGGCGGCCCGACCATGAGCACGCCGCGCGGCGGCACCGCCCCGACCGCCTTGTAGCGGTCGGGCTCCTTGAGGAAGTCAACCACCTCGCTGATCTCCCGCTTGGCCCCGTCGTAGCCGGCCACGTCGGAGAACCGGGTGCTGGGCTTCTCCGCATCGAAGACCTTGGCCCGGGACTTGCCGACGCCCATGACGCCCTGCAGCCCCCCGCCGCCCGCGGCGTTACGGGACAGCCGGAACCACAGGAAGCCGAACAGCAGCAACGGCAGGATGATGATCGCCCAGGACAGCACCTCCGAGCCGAACGAGGCGCCGGTTTGGGTCGCGGTGACCTGGACTTTCGCTGTCTCCAGCTGGGTCAGCAGGGAGGAACCGGCCTGGGAGGGCACCACCGTGGTGAAATGCTTCCCGTCGGTGAGTATGCCGGTGCTGGTCTGGCCGCTCTGGGCCAGGTCGAGGGACTTGACCTGGTGAGCGACGAGCTTGGACTGGAACTGGGAGTAGTTCAGCGAGACCTGGGGCGTCGAGTGCGCCGCGGGCAGCACGATCCACAGCACCAGCGCGGCGAAGATCCCCACCGGCCACAGCCAGTGACGCCACGTCGGCGGGGGCGGCGGGGCCGAGGGCGATGGCTTGTCGCCCGGCGGCGGGGGCGTCGCCTGCTTGGTCATGGCATGTCCAGGGTCATGGTGCCAGTTTGCCCTACGCCCAATTGATCTTTGCGACGTCCCGCTATCAGGTTCGCTGACCGCGTAAACGGCGAGGAAGATCAGTCGGGCTGACAGGACGGGCACCAGTAGGTGACCCGCTCACCCAGCTCGGCCTGGCGGATCCGGGTGCCGCACCGGCGGCAGGGCTGACCTTTCCGGCCGTACACCCAGACCTGCTGACCGCGGCGCGGCACACCGGTGGTGACCCGTTCCACGCGGTCCTTGTTCGCGTCGAGCATCCGGTGGGCCAGGCTCACCAGGGCGTCGACGTCCTTGATCTTCCCGACCGGCCGCCACGGCCGTATCCCTCGCAGGAACAGGATTTCCGACTTGTAGACATTGCCGATCCCGGCCAGGTTCCGCTGGTCCAGCAGGGCCTCGCCGGCGGACCGGTCCGGGTCTTCGCGCAGCCGCCGGGCCGCCTCATCCGGGTCCCAGTCCGGCCCCAGCAGGTCAGGCCCGAGGTAGCCGGTCACCTGTTCCTCGGCGTCCGTGCGCAGGATCTCAGTGATGCCCAGGTCGTAGGCGACGGCCTGCCACTCCCGGTTGGCCAGCACCAGCCGGATCCGGTAGCTCTCCCGCAGCCGCTCGGCGACGGGCCGCACCCGCCACCGTCCTTCCATCTTCAGGTGCGTGTGCACACTCAGCCCGCCGTCGGTCCGGATGAGCAGATGCTTGCCCCGGGGGATGACCTCGGTCACGGTCTGGCCGGACAGGTCAACGGTGGCGTACCGGGGCACCCGGAAGTCGCTTCGCGTCAGTGCCCGGCCAGCCAGCGCCCCGCGCAGCTCCGTCGCGGCGCGGAAGACCGTATCTCCCTCAGGCATGAGGCCAGCATGCCCCGTGGGTCACCGTGCCCCGTACCCGGGCCGGCCCGGGTACGGGGCACGGTGAACCCTGCTCAGTAGCGGGGGTCGCCGGGGCGGTAGGGCTCGTCGTAGCCGTCGTCGGGCCGGCGGCGACCGCCGTCCCGGCCGGTGCCGCGCCGTCCTCGCGAGTGCTCACCCGTGCCACCTGGACCACCCGGCGCGGGCGGCCCGGCGGGCCCGGCTTGCCCGGGGGGTCCAGGTGGGCCTGGGGGCAGCGGCGGTGCGGCGGGGCGGCCCTGGTCCGGGTAGCCGCCGCCCGGGTAAGCCGGCCGGGCCGGATACCCGGGCCCGCCGGACGGCGCCCCCGGGTAGGAGTTGCCCTGGTAGGGGCCGTAGCCGGGCCGTCCGTTCGGCCCGCTGGCGCCGTTCGAGCCACCTGGGGCGATCGGACCGGTGGGGCCGTTCGGGCCGGATGACCGGCTACCGGAATTGGGTGCTGGGCGCGGTGCGGGACCCGTCCCGGAACCCTGGCCTGGGCCCGGCAGCGCGGGCCGCGCCCGGCGCGGTGCCCCGCCACCGGGCCGTCCCCCCGGCGCGGGCGGGCGGCCGTTGGCCGAGGGGTAGCCGTTGGCGGGCGGATAGCCGTTGGACGGCGGGTAGCCCGGGCCCGGTGGGGGAGACCCAGCCGGGCCGCCCGGACCTGGCCCCGGCGGGCGGCCGCCGCCGCGGCTGGGCGGCGGGTAGCCTCCGCTGCGGTCGGGGTAGCCGCCGGGGCCGGCACCATTGCGGTACCCGGGCTCCGGGCCGGCGCCGCTGCGGTACCCGTTGTCGGCGTAGGGGTCACGGCGTCCGGCCGGTGGCTGGCCGTTGCCCGGGCCGCCCGGATAGCCGTTGCCGGGGCCACCAGGGCCACCGGGGTAGCCGTTGCCTGGCCCACCGGGGACGGCAGGCGGGCCGCCGCCGGGTGCTCCTCCACCGCTGCCGGGTGCCCCCCGGCCGCCGGCTGGGGGCCGGGGCGACAGCGGGCTCGGGCCGGACAGCGGATCCGGGCCGTAGCCGCGCGGGTCCGGGCGCATGGCCTGGGTGTCGGCGCCGGCCGGATCCGGCCGGCCGCGCGACGGCGGCCGGTTCGGGTCACCTGCGGCCCGCGAGCCCCGGTAGGACCGGCTGTCGGTGGCCTCCCGGGCGTGCCGGGAGAAGGATTCGCTGGTCAGTGGGTCCTCGGCCGGGCGCGACGGACGCGGCACCCCGTGCCGGCCTCCGCCGGCGCCCGGACCCGTGCCTGAGCGAGGGCCTGGGTCGGGCGAGGCCACGGGGCGCGGTTCGGTCCCGGCCTCCAGAGCGTCGTCCTGGCGGCGGCGCCGTCGGCCCCGGCCCTGGTGGGCGTTCGGGTCGGCCTGCGGCGGCGCGGCATCAGCCGCGGGCTCGCCCCAGCCCTGGTCGGCGTCGGCAGCCGCGTGCGCGGGCCGCGCGGTGGTCGACAGTGGCCGGTCGGAGTAAATGTCCGACCAGTATTTTTCGTCAGGGACCGCGCCGTCATCCTCGTCGTACGACGGCCACGGGTCATTATCGAAGTCGGACTTGTCCCGGCGCAGCCGAGGCCGCTGGATCCGGTCCGTTACCCGGCGGCGTCCACCGCGCCCGGTGTCCTCGTCCGCGTCCTGGGCCGGGCCAGCCTCCTGGCCCGGACCGCTGAAGTCAGCGGTGGGGCCACCCTGCTCGGCGCCGAAGTCATACGCTGCGGCCGCCGGGTGCGCGCTCCGGCCAGGACCCGGCTCCGGCCGACCGAAACCAGGTTCCGGCTGACCGTAATCGTCCCGGCCCGGCTCAGGGTAGCTCCCCGGGGCTGCGCCCCGGCCAGCCCGGGGCCGTGACCGGCCGGGAGGTTCCTGAGTGCCGTAACCGCCCGAGCCGAACACCTCGGTGCCAGCCTCCGTGGGCAGCGGGCCGGACGGCGAGGCGTCGTATCCGTCGTAGTCTGCGGTGTCGCGTCCATAGCCGGCCCGGAACGCAGGGTCGGTGTCGTCGAATCCCTCCCCGGGACGCCCGCGGCCCTGCCGCCGTCCCGTCCCGCTGGCGACCAGACCACTTCGGTCCTGGCCACCGCCCGGACCGCGGGGGTCACGCCGCGACGAGCCGAAGTCATCGTCGAAACCATCATGGCGGCGGCCAGCTTGCCGGCGACCTGGGTATTCGTCGTCCTTGCCCCGGCCGGCCATCGACCTGGCCCGGTCGGCCAGCGACGGCGACCTCTCCGACCTGCTCCCGCCTCTGCCCTGACGGTTGCCGACGGCGCCGGCGGCGGATGCACCGTCCCGGTTCCGTCCCGACCTCAGGCTGAGGAACAGGGCCGCGAGAATCGTGACGACTACCACGACCCCGAGGACCACGAGCAGAGTCATTTCACCACCCAACAAACCATGGCCACCTGGGCGGCACTAGCGAGGCACGCGCGGCCATTGACGCGGACCTGCCCTCGTTGTCGCTAGCGCCCTGGACCGGTTAACGCCTGGTCGCCCCGAAGTTCGATTCTCGCGGACCAGCTCGGACAGTGTCAGAAGTTTGGGAAAGTTTCGGCTCCGTTCGGGCATCTGCCCTAAACGGGACCAGTGGGGTCAGGGGTTCGCCCGGGCCGTGATCCGGCCCCGGGCGATGGCCGCGTTGGCGATCGCCTGCCAGGCCGTGAGCGTCGACGCCCCCTTGGCCAGGTTCAACGTTGAATTCAGCGCGTACACGGTGAAGCGGTAACCGTGCCCCGGGGAGTCCGGGCACGGCGGATCGTAGCTGGCCTTGCCGAGGCTGTTGTCGGCCACTTCCGCCCCGGGCGGCAGCTGGGCCGCCTGCACGTCGGTGGTCGCCTCGGGGATGTTGAACACGATCCAGTAGATGTACGGCGTGATCGGGGCGGCCGAGTCGTCCATCACGATCGCGTAGCTCTTAGTGCCGGACGGCGCGCCCGACCAGTCCAGCGGCGGGCTGGCCCCGCCCCCGCGGCAGGTGAAGTGCTGCGGCAGCAGCCCCTGGCTGAACGCGGCGCTGGTGACGGTCATGGTCGACACGGCGTCCGGGGTCAGCCCCGTGGTGGTGGCCACCCCGCAGCCGCTGAGCAGCAGCATCAGTACGGCCACCACGGTCGCTCCGGCCCGGGTGCGGTGACCTGCCCGGGGAAACCGGCTCACCTGCCCGTCACCTCTGCCTTTCGCCGTCGCCTGCCCGGGTACGCCCGGCGGGCGGATCGCCCGTGACCGGAAGCCGCGCGGCTTCCGGTGCCCGATCCTATGTCCGTCCGGCCGGACCGGGGGACCCGATCGGCAGGCGGATCCGGCGCAGGTGAGGTCTAATCGGGCTGCCGCGAGTTGCCCAGCATGATCTCGTCCCAGGACGGGACCGAGGCGCGCCGGCCGCGCTGGCCGGCCTTCTTGCCCCGGCCGCGGGCCGGCGGCTCGGCCGGTCGCTGTTCAGCCGGACGCTGCTCCGCGGCGGCTGGGCTTGGCTGGTCCTGGGGCTGGTCCTGGGGCGCGGCCGCGGGCTCGCTGCGCTGGGCCGCGGGCGCAGCCGAAGGGGCAGTGGCTGATGGGCCAGCGGACCGCTGCGGGGCCGCCGGCCGCGGCGGAGCGGACGCGGAGGGGGATTCGGCCGTCGTCGAAGCCGCGGGCGGCCGGACGGCCGGCGGACGCGGCGGAATCGGCGCGGCGGGGCCACCGCGGGATGCGGCCTGGGCCGCGACCCGGGCGGGCTCGGGCACGCTCTCCTCGGCAGGCTCCTCGGGCGGTTCCGGCATCGAACCGGGCGCCGCGGCCGACGCTGAGCCGGGCATCGATCGCTGGGGCGGGAACGGCTGCCGGTCCGGCCGGGGCCGAATCGGCGTCACGGTCGCCGCGGTCAGCGAGCCCGGGGCGGGCGGTGGCAGCTCGGTATCCGGCAGCGAGAGCCGGGCCGCGTTGTCGTCAGCCGGGGCCACGTGCCGACGCCGCGGGTCGAACAGCCACTCCGCGATGTGCAGCCGGCCGCCGGCCCGGAACGCCAGCTGAACCTGCCAGCTGCCGTCGCCGTGCTTACGTGAGTCCCACTGCGCGTCTTCGGGGTCGGCGCCCAGCTCGGTGAGACGCTCGCCGACGATCTCGCCGAGCCGCGGCCCGGGCGTCGAGTCTCCCTGCCGCCGCACGGACGCGCTCTGGGCCTGCTCGGCCACGTAGCCGCGTTCGGCCAGGACCGGGCCTTCGAACCAGCGGACTCTCTCGACCGGGATTCCGGCCGCGTCCGCGATCTCCTCGACCGTCTCGCCGGCACGAATTCGGGCCTGGATCTCCTTGGGGCGCAAGGGATTCTCCACTTCGATCTCGTACTGGGCGAGCCGGGAAAACTGGCCTTTGGCGACCGCTCTCAGCCGGTCGTCGATGGGCAGCATGAAACGCCCGCTTCGTCCCGGGATGGCGAGGACGGCATAGCTGCCATCTTCGCTTACCGCGACGAAGCGCAGTTCCTGCATCGGCGTCCCTTCCGTTTTCGCGCGTGTCCGGGGGGCTGCTGGGCCTGACCGCCGGGGCCGCATTGGAGTACCGGTCGTACCCTAATGCTGGCCTCCCGTCTCTGGAGGCTTACTTAGGCTCCCGGCACGAGTCTGGCCGTCCGCGGGCCATCTGGCCAGCACCTTGCCCGGCATGTCCCGAGTTCACCTCGGGATTCATGCCGGGCATCGTCCTCAGCGAGGCGGGGAGACCACCGGTTTGCCCGGTTCCGCCTCTGGTGCGACGGGGGGCCCCGATTCGGCCTCGGGTGCGGACGGGACATCGCTGCCCACGCCGCCTCCGTCGTGGCCTTCGTCGCCGGGCCGGTCAGCCGGTTGACGGGACAGCTGGGAAGGCCACCAGTTCCACCGGCCGAGCAGCACCACGGTCGCCGGGACCAGCACGGTGCGCACCACGAACGTGTCCATCAGCACGCCCAGGGCCAGGCCCACACCTACGTCGCGGATCTGGCTGCCGCCCGACCCGCGCCCGCCGACCACCGCGAACACGGCGAACGTGCCGGCCAGCACCATGCCTGCGGACGTGACCGTGGTGCCGGTGGCCCCCACCGCCCGGCTCACGGCCTCCCGCAGCGGATAGTGGTGGGCCTCCTCCCGGATCCGGGACATGACCAGGATGTTGTAGTCCTCACCCAGGGCTAGCAGGAACACGAACATCAGGAACGGCAAGATGAAGGTCAGGCCGCCGTCCCCGGCCAGCTTGACGAAGATCAGCACGGACAG
This sequence comes from uncultured Actinomycetes bacterium, assembly GCA_963833835.1. GTDB lineage: Bacteria > Actinomycetota > Actinomycetes > Streptosporangiales > Streptosporangiaceae > Bog-532. The sequence goes on along the minus strand of CAWHZI010000008.1, from coordinate 757,022 downwards.
GCCCAGTGCGGCCAGGTAGGACAGGCCGACCGAAGCGATCAGGTACAGCGGCGCCACCAGGCTGCGCATGACCAGGGCCAGCAGCACCCCGATAACCAGGATCGCGATCGGGATCACGCGCAGCAGGTCGGAGTCGGAGATCTGGCTGATGTCGTAGAAGGCGGGCGCTTCGCCGCCCACCCCGTAGTCCACGGCGCCCATGGCCGAAGCCGCCTGTGCCGCGGTCTGCCGCAGCGCCGGGACCGCGTTCATGGCCGCCGTGCTGGACGGGTCACCCGCCGTCAGGTTGGTCTGGAACTGGAAGGTCAGGCCGTCCGCGCTCACGTACGGCGCGGTCGCCCGGTACAGCTGGTAGGCGGACTCCGACACTGTCACGTTCGCGGGCGGGGTGGCGGGCAGGCTGGCGGCCGGCCCGAGCGGGGCCAGTTCGGCGTGCAGCGCGGTGAACTGGGCCGGGGTGAGCGTGACCCCGCCGACCGGGTCGAGCGGCCCGGTGATCTCAGTGAAGTGCCCGCTCTGGGTGATCACCTTCTGGCCCGTGGCTACCGTCTGCGGGTCGTCCCAGACCGGCTGTTTCAGCTTGTAGATCAAGCTGGTCGGGTTGGCGCTGCTAGCCGGGAAGTGCTTGGCCAGCAGGGCCTGCCCGGCCGCGGAGTCGCTGCCGGCCGGAGCGCTGAGGGTGCCGCCGAAACCGGCCGGCTGGTACGCGGTGACCGCGGTGGCCAGTGCGCCGAACACGATCACGCCGGTGATGAGCGCGGCCGCGGGCCGCTTCACGATCCGGCCCGCGACCCGTCCCCACACCCCAATCCCGCCGGTCCCGGCGCGGGTCCGCGTCGGCCAGAACGCGGCCCGGCCGAAGATGGCCAGCAGCGCGGGCAGCAGCGTCAGCCCGGCCAGCAGCATCACGCCGATGCCGATGGCCAGCGGAATGCCGAGCTGGGAGTAGATCTGGAACGTGGCCACCAGCAAAGACAGCAGTGCGGCCACGACGGTCAGGGCGGAGAACGAGATCGACTCGCCCACCCGGATCAGGGCCTGCTGCACCGCTTCCTTGGGCGGCAGGCCGGCCCGCAGCAGCTCCCGCACCCTGAACACCAGGAACAGCCCGTAGTCGGTGCCCGCCCCGAGCACCAGCACGATGAGCATCAGCTGCGCGATCTGCGAGACCTTGAGGCCCGCCTGCGCCGCCTCACCGACCAGCGGCCCGGAGATCGCCACCGCTATGAACGCGGGAAAGAGCGTAATCAGCGGGGCCAGCAGCGACCGGAAGATCAGCAGCAGCAGGATGAGGATGAAGACGACCGAGATGGCCTCCTCCTCATTGCCGGTGGACCCCGATTTCTTCTGCTGGTCGACCTGGATCGCGACCGCTCCGGCCAGGTGGACCTGCAGGCCGGACGGCGGGCTGGCCCGGGCGATCGCGGCGCGCAGGTTGCCGACCAGCGTGGTCAGCCCGTCCGCGTCGCCCTGGCTCACGCTGGACAGCACCTGCAGCTGCTCCGCCTGCCCGTCGGCGGACCGGCCCAGGTCGCTGACCTTGTCCACCGTGGGCGTGCTCTTGAGCTCCTTCTCCAGCGTGCCCAGCCACGTGACGTCGGCCGGGGTCAGCTTCCCCTGGCTGGCCGCCGCGAGCACCGGCACCGGCGTAAGGGTGCCCACCCCGAACGGCTTGGCCAGGTCGGTGGCGTGCTGGCTCGGCGCGCTGGCCGGCAGGAAGTTGGCGTTGTTCCCCTGGGTCACGCTGGCCAGCGACGGCAGGAAGCGCGGCACCGCGACCGCGGCGATGACCCACGCGACCAGGATGAACCAGCGGAACTTAACTGCGAAGGAACCTAGCGCCCCGAATATCCCGTCTAGTGACACGCGGAGAATCATACTGGCGGGCAACTGTGACCCGGCTGAGCCTTTGTTACCAGAAGAGTTCGCAGGATAACCGCCCAATTACCAGGCCGGTGGGGACACGAGTCAGTTCCTACCGGGCCGGCGGCTCCCTTCGGCGCTAGCCTCGGTAGCGACGAAGGGAGATAGACATGCGGCACTTTTCCGGGATCGTGCTCGCCATCGTCACTGCCCTGGCGATCTTCTTCGGTGGCGGCTGGGCATACCTGCGCCTGCTCCAGGTGCCCACCGCGCACGAGCCGCAAGCCAGCCTGCCGGCCGGCGGTGGCTCGCTGCTGCACAACCACCAGGTCCTGTTCTCGCTGGCCGCGCTGCTGGCCGTCGGACTCCTCATCGGGCTGCTGATGGCGGTGCCGTGGGTTTCGCCCCTGGCCGCCGGCCTGCCCGGGCTGGCTCTGCTCGCGCTGACTGGCCTCTATCTCGCCCGCGTGCACCAGGCGGTGCAGCTGATCCCGCTGCGGACCCGCCCGTACGGGCTCGGTTTCGAGGCACTGCTGTTCAACGGGCTACTGGCTGCGGCCGGGCTGGCCATGGTCGTTCCGCTGTTCGTGCCGTCACGCTGGCGCCGCCGGGTGGCGATGCCCGCCGCCGGCGTACCCGCCGCGGCCGAATCGGAGCTGCTGACCTCGGACGACACCGTGGTGACCCAGCAGGGCCACTTCTTCAACACGCAAGAGTTCCCGACCTCGCCCAGCACGGTCCAGCAGAGCCCGTTCCCGCCCGCGGAGAACCCGTATCCGCCCACCCAAGAGCAGAACCCGTACTCGCGGTAACCGGCCGGGCGGTCGGCTCCGCGGGTACGGGTCCTGGGGCGGATTAGCTCACGCGGTGTCAGCTCACGCCTTCGTGAACTGCTCGCTCTCGGTCGAGCCCGCCAGCGCCACGGTCGAGGACTCCGGCGAGATGGCCGACGCCACCTGGTCGAAGTAGCCGGTGCCGACCTCGCGCTGGTGCCGGGTGGCGGTGTAGCCGCTGGCCTCCGCGGCGAACTCGGCTTCCTGCAGCTCGACGTAGGCGGGCATGCCGTTGGCGGCGTAGCCCTGGGCCAGGTGGAACATCGAGTGGTTCAGGGCGTGGAAACCCGCCAGCGTGATGAACTGGAACTTGTAGCCCATCGCGCCCAGTTCCTTCTGGAACTTGGCGATGGTCGCATCGTCCAGGTGCCGCCGCCAGTTGAATGATGGCGAGCAGTTGTAGGCCAGCATCTGGTCCGGGTAGACGGCCTTGACGCCCTCGGCGAACTTCCGCGCCTCATCCAGGTCCGGCGTGGAGGTTTCCATCCACAGCAGGTCGGAGTAGGGCGCGAAGGCTATCCCGCGGGCGATGCACGGCTCCAGGCCGGTCCGGGTGCGGTAGAAGCCCTCGGCGGTGCGCTCGCCGGTGGTGAACTCGCGGTCCCGCTCGTCCACGTCGCTGGTGATCAGCGTGGCCGAGTGGGCGTCGGTGCGGGCGATGACCAGGGAGGGGACCCCGCACACGTCCGCGGCCAGCCGCGCGGCGTTAAGCACGCGGATGTGCTGACCGGTCGGGATCAGCACCTTGCCGCCCAGGTGGCCGCACTTCTTCTCCGACGAGAGCTGGTCCTCCCAGTGCACGCCGGCTGCGCCGGCCGCGATCATCGACTTCATCAGCTCAAAGGCGTTCAGCACGCCGCCGAAGCCGGCCTCGGCGTCGGCCACGATCGGGGCCATCCAGTACGGGGTGTCGGCGGCCTCGCCGTCACCGTCGATGCTGGCGTCGGCGGCCTCGGAGAACGTGATCTGGTCCGCCCGTAGCAGCGCGTTGTTGATCCGGCGCACCACCTGCGGCACCGAGTTGGCCGGGTACAGGCTCTGGTCGGGGTAGGTCTGCCCGGACAGGTTGGCGTCCGCCGCCACCTGCCAGCCGGACAGGTAGATGGCCTTGAGACCGGCCCGCACCTGCTGCACGGCCTGGTTGCCGGTCAGCGCGCCCAGTGAGTTCACGTAGTCCTCGCGGTGCAGCAGCCGCCACAGCCGCTCCGCGCCCAGCCGGGCCAGCGTGTGCTCCTCCTGCACCGATCCGCGCAGCCTGATGACGTCCTGGGCCGTGAACGTCCGCTGGACGCCTGCCCAGCGGGGGTCTTCCTGCCACTGGCTTTGCAGCTGGCTGGCCTGCTCACTGATGCTGGTCATGTCGGTTCCGCCTCCTATCTGGGCTCCACTCCGGTCGCCTCATCCCGAGCATCTCCCGGTAAAAGCCTACTGACCAGTAACATAGGTAGAAAGAAACGCTGAAATTTATCTAACGAGAAGATAAGCTGGTTTTTATGTCAGAAGGATCATCGAAGTTGACGCAAGACCATGGTCTAGACCTTATGACGCTAGGTCAGAGACTGCGTCATCTACGCCGCTCCCGCGGCCTGACCCTGGCCGAGCTGGGCGAGCGGGTGGGCCGGGCCCCGTCCGCGCTGTCCCTGCTGGAGAACGGCCGCCGGGAGCCGAAGCTGTCGGTGCTGGAGGACCTGGCCCGTGCGCTGTCGGTGCCGGTGGAGGAGCTGCTTCGGCGGCAGGCCCCCAGCCACCGGGCGCAGCTGGAGATCGCGCTGGAGGAGGCCCAGCGTGACCCGGCCTACGCCGAACTCGGGCTGCCGCACCTGAAGGTCGGGACCCGGGTCCCGACCGACGTGCTGGAGCACCTGGTCAAGCTGGCCGGCGCGCTGCGCGATCAGCGGGCCAAGCCCACCGCCACCCCCGAGGAAGCGCGGCTGGCCAACGCTGAGCTACGGGCGGCCATGCGGGAACGGGCCAACTACTTCCCCGACATCGAGCGGATCGCCGACCAGGCCCTGCAGCCCGCGGGCTATAACGGTGGCGGCGCGCTGTCCCAGGGCATGCTGCTCTCGGTGATGAGCCATCACGGCTTCGGCGTCCGCTACGTGCAGGACCTGCCCCGGTCGGTCCGGTCCCTGACCGACCTGCGCAATCACCGGATCTACGTCAAGCAGGAGCCGGTCGGCACCCACTCGCCCCGCGCCGTGCTGCTGCAGGCGCTGGGTCACTTCCTGCTCGGCCACGAGGCCCCCCGCGACTTCGCGGACTTCCTGCGTCAGCGGGTCGAGAGCAACTACTTCGCCGCCGCCGTGCTGATGCCCGAGAAGGCCGCCGTCCGGTTCCTGGCCGACGCCAAGGACGCCCGCGACCTGGCCGTGGAGGACCTGGTCGACACGTTCTCGGTCTCGTACGAGATGGCCGCGCACCGGTTCACCAACCTGGCCACCCGGCACCTGGACATGCCCTGCCACTTCACCAAGAACGACTCCGGTGGCGTGATCTACAAGGCCTATGAGTGCGACGGCCTGTCGTTCCCGGCGGACCCGTCCGGCGCGATCGAGGGCCAGCGGATGTGCCGCAAGTGGGCCGGCCGCCAGGTGTTCAGCGCCCCGGACCGGTTCTCCCCGTACTGCCAGTATTCGGCCACACCCTCTGGCACCTACTTCTGCGTCTCCCAGGTCGATCCGCGCACCGACCGCGGCTTCGCCATCACCCTCGGTGTGCCGTATGAGGACTCCCGCTGGTTCCGCGGCCGGGACACCTCGCTGCGGATGCGGTCCGGGTGCCCGGACGGCGACTGCTGCAAGCACCCGCCCGGCGATCTGGCCGCCCGCTGGGAGGGCATGGCCTGGCCGTCGGCCCGGGCCCACTCGCACGTGCTGTCCGCGCTCCCGGCCGGCATCTTCCCCGGCGTCGACGACGCCGACGTCTACGAGTTCCTCGACCGCCACGCCACCAGCTGAACCGCAGGCCTCCCGCCGCGTCCGGCGGGAGGCCTGCGGCTGCTTGCCTCAGCCGGCCGACTGCGCCGCCTGCACGATGGTGCTGTCCACGACGCCCGGGCGCGCAGCCGGGACGTCGTGACCGGAGTGTGTCGTGACGATGTGGGCGTGGGCCCGGTTGGCCATGAAGATCTCGGCCTGCGTCGGGATCGCGTTGTCCTCCAGAGCGACGATCTCCCACTTCGGGACCGATGCCGGCGGGTTCACCGTGGCCGGGTCGCCCAGCGCGGACGCGGTGATCGGGCGCTGGGTCACCGCCGCGACCGCGATCTGGCTCTTGGTCAGTCCGCCGGCGTAGACCTCGCCGAAATCGGCCGGATTGATATAGATGTCGGTTCCGCCCGGCTCCGCGCGCTCCACGAGGTTGCTGCCCTGCAGCAACGATCCGGGGAACTTGTCGGTCAGGTCGCCCGGGGATTCACCCTTTTCCGGGATGTAGGCGGCCACGTAGACCAGCGCCTTGACCTGGCTGTCCGCCGCGGCTGCGGCGCTGACTGGGAAACCTGCGTAGGAGTGCCCCACCAGCACGATCGGCCCGGAAATGGTCTTGAGCACGCTGAGCAGGTAGGCCGAGTCGGACGCCACATCGCGCAGCGGGTTGGCCACAGCGACCACGGGATACCCCTTGGCCTGCAGGAACTGGATCTCCTGGCTCCAGCTGCTGGAGTCCGCGAACGCACCGTGGACCAGCACCACCGTCGGTTTGCCCGCGGACGTTCCGGCCTGGGACGTTCTGGCCTCGACCGACCCGCCGTGGGCGACGAGGTGCCGGAGTGGCACGGGGCGGTCGCCGTACCGTCGCCAGCGCCAGCCTCGGACCGGCAGCGCCGCCCCACCATCGAGGAGAGCCTGGAGCGAGTCGCGCTCGGCACGGGCGTCTTCGTCCTGCCCGCAGGCCTCGCGGACTTCTACCGGCGCGACGACGTCAGCTACGTCCCGCTGCAGGACGTCGCGGCCCGCATGGTGGCGCTGGCCTACCACAAGCACCGCACCATGCCCGAGCTCGGCCAGTTCGCCGACCTGGTGACGACCATGCTCACCAGTGTTACCCTTGAGTAACTTAAGTCGCGCGGAGCAGCAGGAGCAGCATGAGCACCGGACCAGATACGCCGGAGACGCCGAATCAGTTCACTCTGGAGCTCAGCCAGGATCTGCGCGAGATGCGGAGCTGGGTGCACGACTTCGCCACCACCGTCATCCGCCCCGCGGGCTCCGAATGGGACGAGCGCGAACAGACACCGTGGCCGATCCTCGAGGAAGCCTCCAAGATCGGCTTGTACTCGCTCGACTTCTTCGCCCAGCAGGCGTTCGAGCCCACCGGCCTCGGCATCGTGGTCGCGTTCGAGGAACTGTTCTGGGGCGACGCGGGCATCGCGCTGTCGCTGGTGGGCAGCTCCCTGGCTGCCGTTTCGCTGGTCGGCAACGGCACCACCGAGCAGATCGGCGAGTGGGCGCCGCAGATGTTCGGTTCACCCGGTGACGTGAAGCTGGCCGCGTTCTGCTCCTCCGAGCCGGACGCGGGCAGCGACGTGGGCGCGATCCGCACCCGCGCCCTCTACGACGAGGCCAAGGACGAGTGGGTGCTGAACGGCACCAAGACCTGGGCCACCAACGGCGGCATTGCCAACGTCCACATCGTGGTGGCCTCGGTCGACCCCGGGCTGGGCAGCCGCGGCCAGGCCAGCTTCATCGTGCCGCCCGGCACCCGGGGCCTGTCCCAGGGGCAGAAATTCCGCAAGCACGGCATCCGCGCCTCGCACACGGCCGAGGTCCTGCTGGACGACGTGCGGGTGCCCGGCAGCTGCCTGGTCGGCGGCAAAGACCGGCTCGACATAAGGCTGGCCCGGGTCCGGGAGGGTGGCCGCAGCGGCGAGCAGGCCGCGATGAAGACGTTCGAGGCGTCCCGCCCCGGCGTGGCCGCGATGGCCGTCGGCGTGGCCCGGGCCGCGGTCGAATACGCCACCGAGTACGCCCGCGACCGCGTCCAGTTCGGCCACCCCATCGGCCAGAACCAGGGCGTCGCGTTCATGCTGGCCGACATGCAATCCTCGGTCGACGCGGCCCGCCTGCTCACCTGGCGCGCCGCCTGGATGGCCCGCCAGAACAAGCCGTTCACCCGCGCCGAAGGCTCGATGTGCAAACTCGTCGCGGGGGAGACCGCCGTCCGCGTCACCGAGCAGGCCATCCAGATCCTCGGCGGCAACGGCTACACCCGCGAATACCCCGTCGAACGCTGGCACCGCGACGCCAAGATCTTCACCATCTTCGAAGGCACCAGCGAGATCCAGCGGATGATCATCGGCCGCGCCGTCACCGGCCTCCCCGTCCGGTAGCTATCTGCCGGTCCTGCCGGCCAGCTGGCCTAGATTAGTTCGGGTGAATGCAGTACTGACGGCTAAGGGCCTGTCCGCGGGGCACGCGGACCGGGTGGTCTTCTCCGGGGCCGACCTCGTGGTCTCACCGGGCAAGGTGATCGGGCTGGTCGGTGCCAACGGGGCAGGGAAATCCACCCTGCTGCGGATGCTCGCCGGGCTGGACGACACTGTGCTGGCCAACACGGAGCGCGATGCCGGGTCTGTCTCGCTGAACCCGGGGACAGCAACCGTCGGTTACCTGCCGCAGGAGCCGGAGCGGTGGGCGGGCGAGAGCGTGCTCGCGTTCATCGGGCGGCGGACCGGGGTGGCCGGTGCTGCCGCTGAACTCGACGCGGCGACGGCCGCACTTGAGACCGGGAAGGCGGGAGCGGACGACGCTTACGCGGAGGCGTTCGACCGGTGGATGAACCTGGGCGGGGCGGACCTGGAGGAGCGAACCGCAAAGGTTGCTGCCTCGCTCGGGCTCGCCGTGCGGCTGGAGGCGCCGATGACCTCGTTGTCCGGCGGGCAGGCCGCGCGGGCGAATCTCGCGTCGCTCCTGTTGGCGCGGTACGACATCTTCCTGCTCGACGAGCCGACCAACAACCTGGACATCGAGGGGCTCGCCATCTTGGAAGACTTCGTCGTGAAACTGCGGGCGGGGACGGTGCTCGTCAGCCACGACCGGGCCTTCCTGGAACGGACGGTGGACCAGGTGCTCGAACTCGACCTGGCGCAGCAGTCGGTGCACCTGTATAGCGGCGGGTACCTGGCGTACCTGGAAGAGCGGGCGATCGCCCAGCAGCACGCGCAGGACGCTTACGAGAAGTACGACGACCACAAGACGGTCCTGACCGACCGGATGCGGATGCAGAGCAGCTGGGCGGACAAGGGCGTGCGGCAGGCCCGGGCCAAGGCTCCGGACAAGGACAAGAACCGGCTTTCGGCACAGGTGAACCGGACGGAAAAGCTGGCCAGCAAGATCAAGATCACCGAGCGGAGGCTCGACCGGCTCGAGACCGTGGACGAGCCGCGCAAGGAGTGGGAACTGCGGATGACGATCGCGGCGGCGCCGCGCTCGGGAACGGTGGCCGCACTGTTGCGTGACGCGGTCGTGTCGTTCGCCGACTTCACCCTCGGACCGGTGAACCTGCAGGTGAACTGGGCGGACCGGGTCGCCATCACCGGGCCGAACGGAGCGGGCAAGTCGACGCTGATCGGTGCGCTGCTCGGGCGGGTGCCGCTCTCGTCCGGTGCCGCGTCCCTCGGGTCCGGGGTCTCGGTGGGCGAGGTGGACCAGGCCAGGTCGCTCTTCGACGGTCCCGCGCCGCTGCTGGAGGCGTTCGCCGCGCAGGTACCCGCCCAGGCCCCGGACGAGACCCGGACCCTGCTGGCCAAGTTTGGTCTGAAGGGGGACCATGTGCTCCGTTCCGCCTCGTCGCTGTCACCAGGGGAGCGGACCCGGGCCGCACTTGCGCTGCTGCAGGCGCGCGGGGTGAACCTGCTCGTGCTCGACGAGCCGACCAACCACCTCGACCTGCCCGCCATCGAGCAGTTGGAGTCGGCGCTGGACGGGTACCCCGGGACATTCCTTCTGGTGACGCACGACCGCAGGATGCTGGAGTCGGTTTCTGTCACGCGCAGGCTCATAGTGTCGGATGGCCAAGTCGCCGAAGTTGACGTGGCTTAAGAGACGCCGCAGGCCGGGTCGTGCCTGGCTGCGACCGCCCGGACGGTCATTACTTATTCACTCGGTGTTCGCGGGCAGATCGTCTGTTCCATAGCTGAACGGCGAATCCTCCAGTTTGGCGCGTGCGTTTTCGGGCGACCTGGAGGTCATCTCTATGTCCGACCTGTCCCGCCAGGGTTTCAGCGGGGGAGCGGCCGGCCCGCGGCAGCGGTACGGGGACATCCGCGACATCAAGCACGTCGTGGTGGTCACGCAGGAGAACCGCAGCTTCGACCACTACTTCGGCTCGATGCGCGGGGTGCGCGGCTTCGGTGACCGGTCCACGATCACCCTGCCCGGTGGCAACTCGGTCTTCCAGCAGCCCGACATGCCCAAGGTCGGCGCGGCCAGCCAGTACCCGTGGCGGCTGAGCGGCACCGATGAATGGCAGGGTGCCGTCCCGCCGAACGCGGAACTCGGCGCGGCCAACTACGGCGGTACCGACCATAGCTGGCTGACCCAGCACGGCGCCTGGTACGGCGGGCTGATGAACGGCTGGATCCAGGCCAAGGCTGGCCCGACCACGATGGGCTTTCTCACCCGCGACGACCTGCCGTTCCACTACGCGCTGGCCGACGCCTACACGGTTGGGGACGACTACCACTGCTCGGTGATCAGCGCGACCGGCCCGAACCGCATCTACCTGATGAGCGGCACGATCAACGCCGACCAGTCGCACCCCGGCTACGGCGGCACCGCCCCGCATGTCGCCTACGACGGCGGCGGCAACCTGCAGCGGAACTTCCTGACCTGGCCGGCCTACGTCCAGACGCTGCAGAACGCGGGCGTGTCCTGGCGGACCTACCACTGCGCCGACGACTACGGCGACAACGCCCCGCCCTACTTCGCGACCTTCGCCAAGCTGGACCCGACCCAGACCGATCCGGAGACCGGCAAGCCCGGTGTGCCTGACCCGTCGAACCCGCTGTATGCCAACGGCGTGGCCGACATCAGCACCGACACCGGCGTCGAGACGCAGAACGCCGACAACATCGCCGCCGCGCTCAAGGCCGACGTCCTGGCGGGCCAGCTGCCCCAGGTCTCCTACGTGGTCGGCAACCAGTTCTTCTCCGAGCACCCGGTCACGGCACCGAGCAACGGCGCGTACTTCCTGCGCGCCATCCTGAAGGCGCTCCACGCCGACCCGGACGTGTTCAACTCGACGCTGGTCATCGTCAACTACGACGAGAACGACGGCCAGTTCGACCACGTCCCGCCGCCCGTGCCCGCCCCCGGCGAGAAGGACGAGTTCGTCGGCGGCACCGACCTGGCCGAGTACGGCCTGACCGCCCCCGCCCCCGCCCCGGCCGGGCTCGGCTTCCGGGTCCCGCTGATCCTGGTGTCGCCGTGGACCCGTGGCGGCTGGGTCACCTCCGAGACCGCCGACCACACCTCGGTGATCCAGTTCCTGGAGAAGTGGACCGCCGCACTGGGCCAGCCCGCGGTCTCTCCTAACATCAGCGTCTGGCGGCGCAAGGTCTGCGGCGACCTCACCGGCGCGTTCGACTTCGCAGCTCCGGTGTACGGCCTGCCCGACCTGCCGGCCGCTGGACCGCTAATCGGGGAGACAAAGTACGTCCCCCTGCCGGACACTAACGCCATGCCCCCGCAAGAGCCGGGTGCCAAGCCGGCCCGCCCGCTGCCGGTACAGCCGAACGCCAACCTGACCGGCTTCAGCACGGCCGCCGGGGCAGTGAGGGCGCAGCTGGCCTTCAGCAACAGCGGCCCGCACGTGCGCAAGGCGAGCCACTTTGCCGTCTACAACAACCTGGCCGACGTGCCCTCGCTGGCGGATTACCCGGCCGGGTTCCCCGGCCAGTACACGGTCGAGCCGTCGGCCTACAGCCACACCGAGACCGGGACAGCCCCGGTCGGTGCCTCGCCCGGTGACACCAGGTACGACATCACCGTCACCGGGCCGAACCGCTTCCTGCGCCGCTTCACCGGCGACACCGCGGCGGCGGGCGCGCGGCTGTCGGCGCGCGTGGAGTACATCGAGATGGGATTCGCCGACGGGCCGCGCCTGCGGCTGACCCTGACCAACCTGGGCCAGGCGGAGGTGACGTTCACGGTCACGGCCAACGCCTACAGCCAGGCCGAGCCGCGCACCTACACCGTGCACCGGCCCCGCTACGCCGTGTACAACGCGGACCCGCTGCACGGCTCCGGCGGCTGGTACGACCTGACCGTGACGGCCAGCACCGACGCCTCCTGGTCGCAGCGCTTCGTCGGCCACCTGGAAAACGGCCAGCCGAGCATCACCGGCGTCTGACGGCCCCGACCAATTGGTCCAGCAGGCCGGCGCGGGCCTGCTGCACCTGGTCCTGGCTTGTCGGGTGCCACGGGCAGGCTATGTCGAGCACGGTGACCCGTCCGGTGGCCAGGATCCGGTGGACCGCCGCGACTACCTGGGACGCCGGCGGCCCGCCCGGCGCCGGGAACAGCAAGCCAGGCAGCTCGGCGGGATCGGTCACGTCCAGATCGACGTGCACGATCAGCGGGCCATCCGGCAAAGACGCGGCATCCAGGTCGGCTACCTCTCGGCGCCGCACCGCGCTGGTCTGGAGGTACTCCGTCTCGGCCGGGTCCAGGTCCCGGGCACCCACCAGGAGGGCTCGGCCCTCGGCCACCGGCTGGAGGCCCAGCGGCCGGGTCAGCAGCTCAGGATGTGCGCCGAGAATCAGCCGCAGCGCCAGTCCACCCAGGTAATGCGAGGTCGTCGTGTCAAGGGTGTGCACATCGCCGTGCGCATCAAACCAGACGATGCCGGGATCGACACCGGCCCGCTGCGCCCCGGCCAGCGCGGCCATCGCGACCAGGCAGTCGCCAGACACCACGGCCGCCGGCCCACCGTCTCCCACGGCCGCGGCGATCTGGTCCGCCGCAGCGTCGTCGAGCGCGGCCAGCCGGTGCCAGATGTCGCCTTCTGGCAGCTCCGGAGCCAGCACCCGGACGTCGCCGGTCAACGGCAGCGGGATAACCCCATCGCTCAGCCGTTCATCTTGGTGGTAGGGCACGACGATCACGGTCACCCCGTCAACCTAACCTCCTGGTGGTTCTGGCGGGACTGAAGCGTCGCGGGCCCCATTACCGTGTGCGAAAACTGTCACCATAGCGACAGTTTTCGCACACGGTATTCAGCCCGTTCCGGTCGTCCGGCCCGTCCGGGGTGGGCTGGGTCAGCTGCTGGTGCCGGGGGCACGCACGCCGCACCAGTTGGCCAGCGCGTCGCCGGCCGATTGCACCGGGATGGCCCAGGTCCCCAGGCCCACGACGCCGTCCGCGCTGATCTTGGCTTCCTTCTGGATCCCGGTCACTGCGGTCTGGGTCTGCGCGCCGTACTTGCCGTCGACGGTCAGCACCGGGTTGGTGCTCGGGGCGAACGTGCCGCGGCCCTTGTTCAGGGAATCCTGCAGCTTCTCGACCACCGAGCCGCTGGAGCCGTTGGCCAGCGTCGGCGGCTCGGCGGTGTCGCCGCCCAGGGCGGCCCAGGTCTTGGGGCCGACGATGCCATCCACGCTGAGCTTCTTCTCGGTCTGGAACTTCTCGACCGCGGCCTTGGTCACCGTGCCGAAGGTCCCGTCGATCTGGGTGTAGCTCAGGGTCAGGCGGGTCAGCAGGTACTGGGCCCAGCGGACGGTGTCGCCGGTCGAGCCTTGCTGGATCGTGGGGGGAGTGGCCATAGTTTGCCTCCATTGGCAGGTGAAGAGATCCCTGGCTGCCCCGGACGATACGCGCCACTGATCGGCGTACCAGAGACCAAAGGCCCAAACCGCCCACTGGACTCGCCCGGTTCACCTCCGGCCGCCGCCGCTAGGTGAGCCGGGCGGCTAGGTGAGCCGGGCGGCCGCGCGGTGGTCGGCGACGGTGAAGTAGACCACCGAGAAGCCGACCAGGGCCGCGCCGAGGACGTCGCCGCGGGTCACGCGCTCGCCCAGGAACACGGTCGCGCCGGTGAAGGCGAAGACGGGGATCAGGTTGAGCACCACCGCGGCCTGGGTCGCGCTCACCCGGGAGATCACCGAGTTGAACAGCAGGAAGCTGACGGCGTAACCGGCCACTCCGACCAGCGCCGCGGCCAGCCAGAACCGGGCCGGCACCGCCGCGGGCAGCCGTTCCGCGCCGGTGGCCCAGCGGGCGGTCATCGTGCCGCCGGTGGCTACCGCGGCCACCGTGAACTGCCACGTGGTGAGGGACAGCGGATCGGAGTCATCGCCGAACCGCTTGGCCACGATCGTGTAGAGGCTGGCGCTGAGCACGCCCCCCGCCACCAGCAGGTCGCCTACGGCGGTGCCGGGGCCGCCATCGGTGCCGGCCAGCACCCCCAGGCCAGCCAGGGCCATCAGCACGGCCAGGCCAGCGGCGGTGCTGACCGTCTCGCGCAGCAGGATGGCGGCCAGCGTGACCACCACCGCCGATTCCAGCCCGCTGAGCAGCGCCCCGTGCACCGCGCTGGTCAGCGACAGCCCCAGCGTGTCGGCCAGATAGGCCAGGGCCGGCTCCAGCAGGCCGAGCAGGACCGGTAGCCACCAGGTGCGCGGCGCGCGGTAGCCACGGGCCAGCAGCGTCACCCACAGCACGGCCGCGGCCGCGGTCAGCGCCACGGCCAGCAGCGTCACCGGCCCGAAGCCAGCCAGGGCGTACTTCGTCCCGCACACCGCGCCGCCCCATAGGCCGGACGCGATCACTAGCCCCAGCAGACACCGGCGCATCCCGGCCCCCCAACGGCACACACCGGGCCGTGGTAGGCGGCCGGCTCTACTTCAGCCGGAGGCGCTCAGGTCGTGCTTGATACACGTGGGGACGCAGCAGTCTCCGGCCGCGGCGAAGCGGACGGAGGCTGCGGACAGAGTCCCTATACGCCGACGAGGTCGCAGACGAAAATGAGGGTCTCGCCGGGCGCGATGGCGTTGCCGGCGCCCCGGTCGCCGTAGGCCAGGTGCGGGGGGATCACGAGCTGGCGGCGACCGCCGACCCGCATGCCCTGGACACCCTGGTCCCAGCCGGCGATGACCCGGCCCACGCCCAGCTGGAACTCGAGCGGGTCGCCGCGGTCGTAGCTGGAGTCGAACTCTTCACCGGTCGAGTAGGCCACGCCGACGTAGTGCACCTGCACCGTGTCGCCCGCCTTGGCCTCGGCGCCGTCACCGGCCTTGATGTCGGTGATCTGCAGCTCAGCCGGCGGCTCGCCACCGGGGAAGTCGACTTCGGGCTTCTCGGTGCTCATACGGTTGTCTCCCACAGTGTGTCGGCGCAACGTTCCCGCCCAGGTTAGTCAGCCGGCGGGTACTCGCGCAGGGGTACGGCGCTCCCCACGGTGCTGACCAGCGCTTAGGGTCGTTGGTATGCAATCAGGCAGCGAAGCCTCCATCGAGGTCATCGCGGTCGGTGTACCGGGCGGGTCGCTGGCCGTCGAGCACGTGATCGCCGGAGGAGGCCCGCTGCTGGCCATCCACGGGATCAGCAGCCAGCGCAAACTGTGGAACTGGCTGCGGGCTCAGCGCCCCGGCCTGAGCCTGATCGCCCCGGACCTGCGCGGCCGGGGGGACAGCGTGGCTGTCTCCGGCCCGTCGTCGGTGGCCCAGCACGCCGCTGACCTGATCGCGGTCCTGGACCACCTGGGCCTGGACACGGTGCCCGTGTGCGGGATGTCGATGGGCGCCTTCGTCGCCGTCGAGCTGGCCACCACTTATCCGGACCGGGTCACCGACCTGGTCTTGGTGGACGGCGGCTTCCCCATGGCCACCCCGCCGGGCCTGACCCCTGAGGCGGTGCCCGTGATCTTCCGCGACCGGCTGGCCCGGCTGGACCGGGACTGGCCCTCGGTGCAGGACTACACCCGGTTCTTCGTCGAGCAGACGGCGCCGCTGCTGGACCCGGCCGATCCGCTGCTGCTGGACTACCTGGCCCACGACCTGGCCGGGTCCCGGGTCCGGCTGAACGCCGACGCGCTGATCCAGGACGCCACCGATATCTTCTTCGGTCCCTCGAAGTGGCAGCAGCTCACGGTGCCGACCCGGCTTCTCACCGCGCAGTGGAGTACCGGGCCGGACAGCCCGCCGGCCTACCCGCCGGCGGCCATCGCGCAGTTCCGCGACGCGCTGGGGCCGCCGGGCCCGCTGGTCAGCGTGCAGACCGTGGCGGGTGTCGATCACGCCGCGTCGATCATGAGCCCGGCGGGCGCCCAGGCCACCGCGGAGCTGCTTTCGGAGGTGCTGTGACCAACCAGGCGGCCGAGGCCCAGGTCATTGAGGCCCAGGTCATTGAGGCACTGGGCCGCGTGCTGCCGGCCGACCGGATCGTGGTGGACCCGGACGTGCTCGCCTCGCTGTCGCACGACGAGGCCGAATGGGCGCCGACCGGGCGGGCCGCGGCCGCGGTGCGGGCCCGGTCCGAGACCGAGGTTCAGCACGTGGTCCGTACCTGCGCCGAGCTGGGCGTCCCGGTGGTGCCGCGCGGGGCGGGGACCGGCCTGTCCGGCGGGGCCAACGCGGTCACGGGCTGCGTGGTACTCGACGTGGCCGCGATGGATCAGGTCCTGGAGATCGACCCGGACAACCTGCTGGCCGTGGTGCAGCCCGGCGCGGTCAACGACGACGTCAAGGCGGCGGTGGCCGCCCACGGCCTGTGGTACCCGCCGGACCCGGCCAGTGCGCCCTGGTCCACGATCGGCGGCAACGTGTCCACCAACGCGGGCGGCCTGTGCTGCCTGAAGTACGGGGTGACGCGCGACTGGGTGCTGGGCCTGCGCGCGGTCGTCGGCGGCCCGGTGAGCTACGGCGAAGCCGTCCGTCTCGGCCGGCGCACCACCAAGGGTGTGGCCGGGCTGGACCTGGTCAGCCTGTTCGTGGGGGCGGAGGGCACGCTGGGCGTGGTCACCGAGGTGACGCTGCGGCTGCGGCCCGCGCTGGCCGCCACCCCGCGCACGGTCGTGGCGGCGTTCGGCGATCTGGTCAGCTCGGGCCAGGCGGTGGCCCAGATCACCCGGCGCGGGCTGACCCCGGCCGTGCTGGAACTGCTCGACCGGTCCTGCCTGGAGGCGGTCGAGAACTGGAAGCACCTGGGCATCGACGCGGACGCCAGCGCGATGCTGCTGGCCCGGGTGGACACGCCGGGCGAGTCCGGGGCGGCCGAAGCCGCGGCCATCGCCGCGACCATGACCGACACCGGTGCGCTGTGGGTGGAACAGTCCACCGACGACGCCGAGGCCGAGGCGCTGTTCGAGGCCCGGCGGCTGGCCTATCCGGCGTTCGAGCGGCTCGGGCCGGTGCTGACCGAGGACGTCTGCGTGCCGCGTTCGGCCGTGCCGGCCATGCTGGAGCAGGTCGCCATGATCGGCGCCCGGCACGGGGTGCAGATCGCCACCATCGCGCACGCCGGGGACGGGAACCTGCACCCGCTGATCATCACCCCGGCCGGCGACGACGAGGCCCGCGCCGCGGCCCAGGCCGCGTTCGACGAGCTGCTGACCGAGGCGATCGCGGTGGGCGGCACGGTGACCGGCGAGCATGGCGTCGGCCTGCTGAAGCGGGACGGGATGCTGCGGGAGCTCGACCCCGGGGCGGTCGCCATGCAGACCGCCGTCCGGCAGGCCCTGGACCCAGTGCAGATCTTCAACCCCGGCAAGGGCTGAGTCAGCGCTGAGCCCAGCGGGCCACGGCGATCAGGTCGCTCAGCACGCCCTGCCCGGCCAGTTCCGGCCCCGCCCCCGGGCCGGTGATCGTCACCTCGCCCACCGGCTCGGCCCGGCAGACCAGCGCGTTGACCGCGCCGTCGACCCCGGCGAGCGGGTCATCGGGGCGGACGGCTTCGGGCTGGACCCGGGCGCTGACCGCGCCGGTGCCGACCCACTCGGCGCCCGATCCGGCGAAGCTCAGGGTGGCCACGTGCTTCAGCGTGCCGCCCGCCGCCCTGGCTTCGCCCAGCGCCTCGTCCGGCAGGGCGTCGATGCCGCGGTAGCTCACGTCGGCCCGGGTCAGCTGCCGCCCGAACACCAGCGCCGACAAGATCATCACCTTGGCCACCTCGTCCAGGCCGCTGACGTCGGCAGCCGGGTCCGGCTCGGCCAGCCCGGCGTCCTGCGCTGCGGCCAGCGCGTCGGAGTAGGACAGGCCGCCGGCCATCTTGGTCAAGATGTCGTTGACCGTGGCGTTGAGCAGGCCGCGCACCCCGAGCGGACGGGCCCCAGCCAGCCCTTCGGTCAGCGTGCTCAGCACCGGAGTACCCGACATGACGGTGGATTCGGCCCGGAACGGCACCCCCTGGTCGCGGGCCAGCGCGGCCAGGGCCACCCCATCCAGGGCGACCGGCCACTTGTTCGACGTGACCGCCGGTATCCGGCGGCGCAGCGCCTCCCGCAGGTGGGCCAGGCCAGGCTGGCCGTCCTCGGGCGGGCTGGCCGACACCTCGACGAGCAGATCGGCCTCGGTCGCGGCCAGTCCGTCCAGAGTCGATGACCAGTGGCGGGTCCCGGGTAGCTCCGCCAGCGGCCGCCCGGCCTGCGCTGCGCTCCGGGCCGCGGCCAGATCCAGGCCGTCCGGCGCGTAGACGAACCCGTCGTGCCCGGTGGCGATCCCGACCACGCGCGGGGCCAGGCCATAGCGTGCTTCCAGCGCGCTGACCTGCTCGCCGAGCACCCGGCCGAGCCACTGTCCCACGGTGCCGAAGCCGATCAGCCAGATCCGCATGGGCCGACCCTAACGGCGTAGGCTGAGCCTGTGCAGGGTTCAGTGGTGGTTGATCTTCTGCAGCCCGTGCTGGGCAAGCAGGGACAGGTCAGGCTGGTGGTTCGCGGGCTGAGCGGGCGCTGGACCCTCAACGACGACAAGCATCCGCTGCTCAACGTGCAGCTACGGGCGGATGGGCTGATCGAGACCACCCGCGACGACGGGTGGAACGTGCTGGACCCGGCCGACATCCTGGCCGTGGAGTGGGTGTCCCGCGAAACCGAAGGCCAGGGCCAGTACCTCTGACCAAGGCCCGCACCTGATCGCGGGCCCGCACACCCCGGGGGAGTGGCGATGACTCAGATAGCCGGGCGCCGGATGAGAGCCGAGATCGACGGGGACTTCGTGGTCTTCCTCATCGGGCCCCGCTTCGGCAGCAAGCTTCACCTGTACCGCTCGTTCCTCGACTTCGGCGGTCGCCGCGGCATGCAGCACATGCTCGAATACCTGATGGCCGACCCGGACAAGGGCCTGCTGGGCTTCCAGACCCTGGGCCTGACGACCGTCGTGCAGTACTGGCGGTCGTTCGAGCACCTGGAAGCGTTCGCCCGGGACCAGGACGACCCGCACCTGGACGTCTGGCGGCGCTACTGGAAGCGGGTCGGCACCAGCGACCGAAGTGGCATCTGGCACGAGACGTACCTGGTCCGGGCGGGCGAATACGAGGCCATCTACGGCAACATGCCGCCGTTCGGGCTGGGCAAAGCCGGGCGCCTGGTACCGGCCTCGGAGTCCTCCTCCGCCCGCAGCCGCCTGCGGACCTCTGCGCCCTGATCAGGGTGGCAAGGTCCCGGACCGGGACAGCTGGCGCTCGATGGCGGTCAGGTCGAACCGCCCGGTGCGGCGCCCCTGCTCCATGGGCCAGGACGCCAGCCCGACCCGGACGGCCCGGTAGACCGGTTCGATGGCAGCCTCTTCCCCCGGCCGCAGCGGCCAGCCGAGCCGGGCCAGCTCGGCGCGGTAGGCCACGGCCGCCTGCGGGGCCCGGTAGGTGCGGGCCATGGCCAGCTCGAACGGGCGTGAGTCCAGGTGGGCCAGGCCGAAGTCGACGACCCCGGTCAGGTGGCCGCCGGTGTAGTGCACGTTCCACTCGGCGAAGTCGCCGTGCACCACCATCACCGGCAAGCCCGCCGCGCCGGCCGTGTCCAGCGCCCTGCGCGCCTCATCCGCCGCGGCGACAGCCCAGTCGGCCAGCCGGGGACTGGCCGCGGCCAGGGCCAGGACGGACCCGTCCCAGTCGAAGCTGGCCTGCACGGTGGTGTGGGTGTGCTGAGGTCGCGAGCCCGGACGCGGGCCGATCCGGTCGCCCAGCTCCCGCAGGGCCAGGTGCAGACGGGCCAGCACCTGACCGCGCTCGGCCTGCTCGGCCGGGCCTTCGGGCCGGACCGGCTGGCCAGCGACGTAGCGGGTCAGCCCGTACCAGCGGCCCTGGTGTCCGGTCAGCTCGCCCACGGGCGCGGGTACGTTCCAGCCCGCACCGGCCAGGTGCCGCAGCACCGCGTACTCCCAGGTCAGATCCTCGAAGGTGGCCTCGCCGTGGTGGCGGCGCAGCACCAGCCGGTGCCCGGCGTCGTCGGTGACCAGCCAGTTCGCGTTGCCGCCGGGGACGTCGCTGAGCACGGTGACCCGATGACGATCGAGGCCGAAAATCGCGAGCACGGCCGCGCCGGGCCCGCCCAGTACCCCGTCCACACGCGGTCAGCTGCGGAGCATGCGGCCGAAGATCTCCATGGCTTCGGTGGCGGTGCTGTCCGCGGCGTCCACAACCCCCAGGAACGCCGCGTAACCGTGGATCAGGCCGGGCCCGGGCACGTACTCGGTCAGCACGCCGGCGCATCTGAGCCGGTCGGCGTAGGCGGCGCCCTCGTCCCGCAGCGGGTCGAACTCGGCCGTGGCCACCACGGCGGGTGCGACCCGGTTGACGTTGGCGTAGGCCAGGTTGGCTTCGGCGTAGGCCAGGCCCGCCTCGGGCTCGGAGGCGTCGCCCAGGGCGGGCAGGTACTGGTGGTAGAACCAGGTCATGTCGTCCCCGGTCAGGAAGTACCCCCGGCCGTTCTCGGCCTGGGACTTGCTGGCCATGGACGGGTCGGTCGCCGGGTAGAACAGCAGCTGCGCGGTCAGCGGGATCTCCCGGTCGCGGGCCCGCAGCGCCAGCCCGGCCGCCAGTGACGCGCCGGCTGAATCGCCCGCCACCCCGACCGGCTCGTCCGCGCACTCCTCGCCGATCCAGCGGAGCACATGCTCGGCGTCGTCCAGGCCGGCCGGGAACGGGTGCTCGGGGGCCAGCCGGTAGCCGACCGACACGACCCGGGCGCCGGTCACGTTGGCCACGCGGCGGCACAGCGGGTCGTGGGTTTCGACGTCGCCGATGACCCAGCCGCCGCCGTGCAGGTAGACGACCGTGCCGCCGCGCGGTTCACACGGCTCGAAGACCCGCACCGGCACCCCGCCCGGCGACCGCCGGTCCGCCACCGACGCGACCGGTTCGGGTACGAACTGCGCGCCGCGCCGGCTGAAGCTGAGCGCGCGGTAGTGCGCGCGGGTCTGCTCCGCGTCGTCGCGGACGAGCGGCAGCAGCCCTTGGTCCTCGAGATGGTCGAGGATCGTGCGGAACTGCGGATCAAGCGGCATGCGGAGCCTCCCCGGCGGGCTGTCACGGAGAAGCTATCGGGCACACTGGGCAGATGACCAGCACCGTGGCACCGAAAGTTCCCGACGGCGCTGACCCGCACGATCCCCGCGATCCGCGCGGGCTGCGATCCGGGGCGCCGCTCCTGGACGCCTGGCTGCGGGCCAGCGCCACAGGCAGCGGCGACGCGGCGCGGATGAGCATCCCCGGGCACAAGCAGCGACCCGACCTGACCGGCGCGGTGGTGGCCGGCGACGTCCCGCTGTACGCCGGCCTGGACACGATCAAGCACGCGGACGCGCTGCTGGCCGAGGCCGAGCAGCGCGCCGCCCGGCTGTGGGGCGCGGACTGGTGCCGGTTCTCCGTGGCCGGGTCCACCCACGGCAACCAGGCCCTGGCGCTGGCCGTGGGCCGCCCGGGGGACGAGGTGGTGGTCAGCCGGACCTTGCACCGGTCGCTCCTGCTCGGGCTGGTGCTGGCCGGGCTGCGCCCTGTGTGGGTGCGCCCGGAGGTCGACCCGGCCTCCGGGCTGCCGCGCGCCGTCCCGGTGGCCGCGGTCCGGGCCGCGCTGGCCGAGCACCCCGGGGCGCGGGCGGTGTTCCTCGGTGACCCCTCCTACGTGGGCACCACCGGGGACCTGGCCGGGCACGCGGCCGCGGCCCACGCGGCCGGCGTGCCGCTCATCGTGGACGCGGCCTGGGCGGCGCACCTCGGCTTTCATCCCAGCTTCCCGCCGCACGCGCTGGCGGCCGGCGCGGACGCCATGGTGACCAGTGCGCACAAGGCCCTGCCGGCCTGGACGCAGGGCGCCTTGGTGCTGGCCCGGACCGACCGCCTGGACCCGGCCCGGCTGGACCGGGCCTTCGAGGCGACCCACACCACCAGCCCGGCCGGGACCATCCTGGCCAGCATCGACGCGGCCCGGGAGCTGCTGGCCCGGGACGGCGAGGCACTGAGCGGACGGCTGCTCGCCGCGGTGGCCGCGGCCCGGGCCCGGCTGGCCGCGGTCCCGGGGCTGGCCGTGCTGGACGGCCCGGACATTGAGCCGGGCAAGCTGGTCGTCCTGCTGGCCGGGACCGGGGCCCATGGCCACCGGGTCGAGGCGGAGCTGATCGCGGCCGGGATGCCGGTGGAGATGGCCGACCGGGACACGATCGTGCCCATCGTCACGCTGGCCGACGAGCCCGAGCACGTGGCCCGGTTCACCGAGACCCTGGTCGCCGCGATCGAACGGCACCGGTCCGCGCCGCGGCAGCCGGCCCCCGGGCTGGCCTGGGGACTGGCCCCGCAGGTGGTGCTGCCGCCCCGGGACGCGTTCTTCGCCCCGCACGAGACCGTGCCCGCCGACGCCGCCACGGGCCGGGTCAGCACGGAACTGGTGGCGCCCTACCCGCCCGGCGTGCCGGTGCTGGCCCCCGGGGAACTGGTCACCGCGGACATCGTGGCCGCGTTGCGCGCCGTGCTGGCCGACGGCGGCCGGGTCGCCTACGCGGCCGATCCGAGCCTGCGCACCCTGCAGGTGGTCAGCGAGCCGGAGCGGTCAGACCCGTCCGGCGCTGCTCGACAATGAGGCAGCGATCCTCCACGTAGAGCAGCCCGGCGGCGGTGGCGATGGCGCGCGCCTCAGCCGAGGCGATGCCCAGCTGCAGCCACAGCGCGCTCGCCCCGGCCGCGACCGCCTGCCGGGCCACGTCGGGGGCCCGGTGCGGTGGCCGGAACACGTCCACCAACCCGACCTGCTCCGGTACGTCGGCCAGCGTCCGGTAGACGGGCTGGCCCAGGATTTCGTCCCGGTACGGGTTGACCGGGATGATGCGCCAGCCGCGCTGCTGCATGTACGCGGGCACGTAGTGCGCGGCCTTGGCCGGGGCCCCGCTCGCGCCGACCACGGTGATCGTGTCGTAGGTGCCCAGGATGTGTTCGGCCACGGCGTCCATATCGGTCACTCCGCCACTGTAGGCCGGGCCGGCTCCGCACGAGTTTCAGACCCCGGGCAGTGGATACTTCATTAATAAATGACTGAACGCAGACCGCCCCAGCACAGCTTTCCTTCGTGGATCGACCAGCAGATCGCCGACGCGGAACGGCGCGGCGTCTTCGACAACCTGCCCGGCGCGGGCAAGCCGATCCCGCGGCGCCAGGACCGTGACTTCACCCAGACCTGGCTGCGGGACAAGCTGCAACGCGAAGGCGTGCCCACCGAGGAACTGCTGCCGACCCCGCTCCGGCTGCGCCGCGAGTCCGAGCGGCTGACCACCGGGCAGCTCGGACTGCGCTCCGAGCAGGAGGTCCGCGAGTCCGTGGCCGAGCTCAACACCCGGATCCTGGACTGGCGCCGCAACGGCGCCGGCGACCCGCCCATCCCCGTCCCCCTGGTCCGCGAGGACGAGGCCGTCGCCGCCTGGCACCAGGCCCGAATGAATCAGTCCGCTGCGACCCCGCAGGCGCCAGCCACCCCCGACGCCACACCTGCTCCCGCTAGGCCTTCACGCCGCTGGTGGCAACGGCGCCGCCGCCACTCCTAGCTCAGCCCAGCCCAGCTCAGCCCAGCTAACTCAGCTCGCGGACGGCTTCGGCCAGCGCGGTGCGGAACTGGGCCACGTTGGCCAGCTTGACGTCCTCGTAGCCGCGGACCATGTCCGGCAGTTCGGCCAGCGCGACCAGGGCCGGGAGCGTCTGCGCCGACAACCGGGGGAGGGCGGCCGTGACCGCGGCGCGGTATTCGCCCGGCAGCACCCGCTCGGTCCGGCGGACCTCGGTGCGGCCGAACACGTCCAGCGCCGTGCCGCGCACGCCGCGGCTGGCGTACAGCGCGCGGAAGGCCGGCCGGAACCACGGGCCCAGGGTGACCTTCTTCTTCAGGCCGAGGGAACGCAGCACCGGCGGGTGCAGCCGGTAGTAGTACCGGGCTCCCGCCCCGAACTGGGCCTCGACGGTCTCGCCCAGCGCGGGGTCGAGCGAGAGCCGGGCCACCTCATACTCGTCCTTGTAGGCCATCAGCTTGAACAGGTGCCGGGCGTAGGCACTGGTCAGCTCGCCGGGAGCCCCCAGGACGGCGCGTTCGGCCTCCGCCACCACGCGCACCTGCGCGGCGTAGCTCGCGGCGTAGTTCTCGTTCTGGAACGCGGTCAGCTCGGCCACCCGCCGCTGGATCAGCGCCTCAACGTCCGACCCAGCGACCTCGTCAACCCCAGGTCCATCGATCACGTAACGGCGCCCGGCCCGGAACGCGGCGATGTTCTTCTCCACCGCCACCCCGTTCAGCTCCAGCGCCTCCTCGATGAACCGGGCCGGGACCGGCAGCGCGCCGGCCTGCACCGCCGCTCCGACCAGGAACACGTTGGTGAACTGGTCGTCACCGAGCAGGGCGCTGGTCTGGGCCCGGGCGTCCACGGCCACGCCGTGCTCGGCCCGGGTCAGCCCGTGGATGCGGGCCACCGTCTCGGTCACGTCGGGGAAGGCCACCGCGGTGCTGGCGATCATGGCCCCGGTCGGCACCCGCGACGTGCAGGTGACCGCGATCGTCCGGTCCGGCGACACCGCGGCCAGTTGCACCGCGTCCGCGGCAACCAGCAGGTCACAGCCGAGGTACAGGTCGCACGAGCCAGGGGTCAGCTTGTTCGCCCCGGTGAACGGCTCCGGCGACAGCCGGATGTCCGACACCACGGCGCCGCCCTTCTGGGCCAGGCCCATCTGGTCCAGGGCGCGGACCTGCAACCCGGCCATCACGGCCGCGGTGGAGATGACCTGGGCCACGGTGACCACGCCGGTACCGCCCACCCCGGTGATCCGCATGTTGAACTCGTCCGTCCGGACCCGGACCGATGGTTCCGGCAGCTCTTCACCGGCCGGGGCCTGGACCGTTTTACCCGGCTTGCCCGCTTTAGCGGGCTTGACGGTCAGAAACGACGGGCAGTCCCCGTCCAGGCAGGAGAAGTCCTTGTTGCAGGAGGCCTGGTGGATGCGGGTCTTGCGGCCGAACTCGGTGTCCACCGGCTGTACCGACAGGCAGTTCGACTTGGTCCCGCAGTCGCCGCAGCCCTCACAGACGCGCTCGTTGATCAGCACCCGCTGGGCCGGCTCGGGGACCAGCCCGCGCTTGCGCTTGCGCCGCAGTTCGGTGGCGCACTCCTGGTCGTGGATGAGGACGGTGACCCCATCGATGGCGGCCAGCTCCTCCTGGACCTGGGTCAGCTGGTCCCGGTGCCGCACCTCGGCGCCGCGCGGCAGCCGGACCCGCCGGTACCGGTGCGGGTCGTCGGTGGTGATGATGACCTTGCGGACCCCCTCGGCCAGCAGGGCCGTGGCCACCCGCGGCACCGGCATCTTGCCCACCGCCTGCTGGCCGCCGGTCATGGCCACCGCGCCGTTGTAGAGCAGCTTGAACGTGATGTGGGCCCCGGTCCCGACCGCCTGCCGCACGGCCAGGCTGCCGGAATGGTGGAACGTCCCGTCCCCGATGTTCTGCAGCAGGTGCGACTGGCGGACGAACGGCTCCATGCCCACCCACAGGCCGCCCTCGCCGCCCATCTGGGTGAAGCCGATGATGTTCCCGAACCGTTCCTCGGGCATGAGCACGGCCAGCGTCGAGCAGCCGATCCCCGCGCCGACCAGCGAGCCGTCCGGCACCTGGGTGCCCCGGTTGTGCGGGCACCCGGAGCAGAAGTACGGGGTCCGCGCGGTGATCGGCAACAGCTCCAGCGTCCGCCGTCCCACGTGGCGGCCGGCCAGCCAGCCCTCCACGGCAGGATGCTCCCCGTGGGCGATGATCCGCGGCGCGAGCGCGGCCGCGATCACGTCCGGCGGCAGGTCCCCGGCCGTGCGCAGCATCGGCGTGCCCGACGGCGTGCGGCGCCCGCTGATCAGCGGCGCGTCCGGCTGCCCGTAGAACAGGTCCTTGGTGGCCAGCTCGATGAAGGGCCGCTTCTCCTCCACCACCACGATCTCGTCCAGGCCGCGCGCGAACTCGGTGACGATACGCGGTTCGAGCGGCGAGACCATGCCCAGCTTGAGCAGCCGCACCCCAGAGCTGGCCAGCTCGTCCGGGCCGATGCCGATCAGCTGCAGGGCCTGCCGGACGTCCAGGTAGCTGATTCCGGCCGCGATGATCCCGACCCGCGCCGCCGGGTCACCCTCGATACGGTTCAGGCCGTTGGCGTAGGCGTACCGCCGGGCCAGTTCCAGCCGCGCCCCAGTCTGCGTGGTCTCCAGCTGGGTCAGGTTCGGCTGCAGGAAGTTGGCCGAGACCTCGTGCCGGAACTCGGTCCCGTCCACGGTCCGGTCCGGTTCGGTGATCGTGATCCGGTCCTGGGCCACCTGGACCGACGCGGACCCGTCGACCACGTTGGTGGCCAGCTTGAACCCGGTGAACAGGCCGCAGAACCGGGACAGCGCGATGCCGTGCAGGCCCAGATCCAGCACGTCCTGCGGGTCGGCCGGGGCCAGCACCGGCATGCCCAGCTCCGCGATCGCCACCTCGGAGCTGCTGGGCACGGTCGAGGACTTGGCCACCGAGTCGTCGCCCACCATGACCAGCACGCCACCGGTGGCGTCGGCGCCGCCCAGGTTGCCGTGCCGCAGCGCGTCGGTGGCGCGGTCCAGGCCAGGCGCCTTGCCGTACCAGATCCCGATCACGCCGTCACAGGTCTTGTCGGCCGAGGCCGAGGCCAGCTGGGAGCCCTGGACCGCGTTGGCCCCGAGTTCCTCGTTGACCGACGGCCGGTGCACCACCCCGTGCGCCCCGAGCAGCGTGCGCCGCCGCCCGATCTCCAGGTCGTAACCGGCCAGCGGCGACCCCTCGTACCCGGCGATCAGCGTCTGCGTGCGGCGGCCGGCTCGCTGGTCCAGCCGGAACTGGTCGATCGGGATCCGGACCAGGGCTTGCAACCCGGACAGGTAGAGCGCGCCTTCCTCAAGCTCGTAGCGATCCGACAGCCGGAAGGTTCGATCACCGAGGAGGCTCATATCAGCATCATAATTTGAACAAACTCAACTGTTTTCTGGGTGCCTGCCCGGGATGGGCGGCAACGCCCAGGAGTAGTGGATGGCCAGCAGCCGCAGGACCAAGGTGACCGCCACCCCGGCCCAGCGTGCGGCCTCGTACGGGGCCGCGGAGTCGGTCAGCAGCACGAGCACCGCGCCCCCGGCCACCGCGCTGAGCGCGTAGATCTGGCCCGCCAGGACCAGCGGCCGCTGCCGGGCCAGGACGTCCCGGGCGACCCCGCCGCCGGTGCCGGTCAGCACCCCCAGCAGCACGGCGACCGGGCCGGAGATGCCGGAGTCCAGGGCCAGCTCGGTCCCGGTGATCGTGAACACGGCCAGCCCGGCCGCGTCCGCCCACAGCACCATCCGCAGCGAATCCGGCGCCTGGCGGGGATGCCAGTAGGCCTCGGCGATGACCACGGCGGCGGTCCCGAGGGCGACCCACACCGGCCACGGGTCCTGGACCCAGTTGACCGGCAGCCGGCCCAGCAGCAGGTCGCGCAGGGTCCCGCCGCCGATCGCGGTGATCGTGGCCAGGACCGCGACGCCCAGCCAGTCCATGTCCGCCCGGACCGCGACCGCGGCGCCGGAGACGGCGAACGCCACGGTGCCGAGCAGCTGGAGCCCCAGGTAGGGGTCCTCCAGCGTCAGCCGGTGCAGTCCCAGCTGGTGCAGTCCCAGCTGGTGCAGTGCCAGCTGGTGCGAGGCGATCAGGTGCTGGGCGATCACGGTCTCACCCCCGCAGTGCGCTAGCTGCTGACCTGGGCCGCGAGGTCGCGCAGCGGTTGCTCGTAGCTCTGGGCGTAGGTGGGGAACGGGTGCACCACGTCGACCAGGACCGCGAGCGGCACCTCGGCCCGGATGGCCACGCTGGCCTCGGAGATCCACTCGTCAGCGCCGGGGCCGAGCGCGGCCGCGCCGACCAGGATGCCGCGGGCCCGGTCCGCGACCAGGATCAGGGTGCCGCCGGGAGCACCGTCGGTGTGGGTGCGGACCAGGCCGGACAGATCCCCGGTGGCGGTGACGACGTCAATCCCGGCCACGCGGGCCTGCTCTTCGGTCATCCCCACGCTGGCCATCGGCGGCCAGGTGTACACAACCCGGGGTATGGCCCGGTAGTCGGCCTTCCGCCGCCGTTCGAGCAGGTTGTCGCTGATGACCAGGGCCTGATAGTCGGCGCCGTGGGTGTAGGGCGCGATGCCGGTCACGTCGCCGCCGGCCCACACGTGCTGGTGGCCACGGACCCGGCAGTAGGCGTCGACGTCGAGCGCGCCGTTGGCATCCGGCTCGATGCCGAGCCGGTCCAGGCCGAGATCGGCCGTGACCGGCTTGCGGCCCACGGCCAGGATGAGCCGCTCGGCTTCCAGCGGCGGGCCGTCCTCGAACACGATCCGGGTCGCGCCGTCCGGGGCCGGTTCGACCGCCTTGACCGCCGCGCCCACCCGGACGTGCGCGCCGCCGTCGCGCAGCACGCCGGCCATCGCGTCGCCGATGGCCGGGGGCTCGGCGCCGAGCAGGCGCGGGGCGGACTCGATCACGGTCACCGCGGCCCCGAACCCGGTGTAGATCTGCGCGAACTCACACCCGATCGGGCCGCCGCCCAAGATGGCCACGGACGCGGGCCGGTCCGGCTCAGAAAGGGCCCGGTCGCTGGTCCAGGCGGTCACCGTGTCCAGGCCGCCGATCGGCGGGACGGCGGGCTCGGAACCGGTGCCCACCACCAGGTCGCGGTAGCCGATCTCGCGGCCATCTACGTTGAGGTGGCCGGGGCCGGTCACCCGGCCGGTGCCGCGGATCAGCGTCACCCCGCGCCGCTGCGCCTCTTGGGCGTGGCCGGCGTCGTGGCGGCCGCTGACCAGTTCGTCGCGGCGGGCGGTCGCGGTGCGGAACGCGGCATCGTCCGTTCCCAGCCCTACCGGGGCGGACGTGCCGCCCAGCTCGACCAGCCGCCCGGCGTCGCCGCGGGCCTGCGCCGACCGCAGCATGGCCTTGCTCGGCACGCACGACACGAACGGGCACTCCCCGCCGACGCGGAGCTTCTCGATCAGCGCCACCGTCCGCCCGGCGTCGGCGAGTTTCCCCGCCACGTACTCGCCGGCCGAACCCGCCCCCAGGACGACTACCTCGAAGTTTTCCACCCGGTGAACGCTACATGTGGTCGAGGAACTGCGCCGCGATCGGGCCGTTGGTCGGGCCGCCGTTGCCGGGAGAGTCGACGGTCAGGACCGCGAAAGCCACGTTGCCCTTGAACCCCATCAGCCAGGCGTCGATCTTCAGCGGGTTGGTGGTGCCGTACTCGGCCGTCCCGGTCTTGGCGTAGGTGCCGCCGGGCAGGCCCTGGCCGGCCGCGGTGCCGGTCGAGACCACCTGGGCCATCAGCTGGTGCAGGTCCGTGATCACGTTCTGCGGCAGCGCCGAGGTGGCGGCGGTGTCGTCCGGGGCCCCGGTGACCAGCCGCGGAGCGCGGACGGTGCCGGTGTCGGTGGCCGCGGCCACCATGGCCAGGTTGAGCGGGGACAGCAGCACCTTGCCCTGGCCGATCGAGGTGGCAGCCAGGTCAGCCTGGTCCGTCGGCAGCGGCACGGAGCCGGCAAAGGCGGGCGTCCCCATCTGGATGGTCTTGCCCAGCCGGTAGGCCGCGGCCACCGACGGGAAGTCCGGGGCCTTCAGCTTGCTGGTGGCCAGCCCGATGAACGCGGTGTTGCACGACTCGGCGAACGCGTGCAGCAGGTCGCTGACCTGCCCTTCGCCGTCGGAGTTGTGGAACACCTCTCCGTCCACGGTGGTGGTGGTCGGGCAGCTTGCCGCCGACGAGGGGGTGAGCCCCGCCTCGATCAGCGCGGTCGAGGTCAGCACCTTGAACGTCGAGCCCGGCGGGAAACCGCCCAGCACGGCCTGGTCGTAGCCGCCGGCGTTGGTGTTGGCGACGGCCAGCACGTTCCCGGTGCCGGCGTCCACCGCGACCAGCGCGGAGCTCTTGCCTTTGGGCGTCTTGGCCGCCAGCGCGGACTCAGCCGCGGCCTGCACGGTCGGGTCGATGGTGGTCTTCACCGGCGTGCCCGGCTTGCCGGGCAGCGTGGCCAGCGTGGCCACGTGCGTGCCCTTGGCCGTGACCACCTCGGCCACCGCCGTCGGCGTCCCGGCCAGCTGGCGTTCGGCCGAGGCTTCCAGCCCGGTCTGGCCGACCACGCTGCTCGCGTTGTAGGCGCCGCCGAGGTCCTTCAGCTCCTGAGCGGTGACCGCCCCGACCGTGCCGACGATCCCGGACGACAGGCCCGAGGTGATGGCCTGCTGGGCCGCCGACGACTCGAACACCGTGCCGGGCAGCGGGTACAGGGTCGGCTTGAGCTGTTCGTAGCGGGCCTGGCTGACGGTGAAGACCGGTTCGAAGAACGACGGATGGGCCTGCGCCGCGGAGATCGCGCTGCTGGCCTGCTGCTGGGTCGCGCCCGCCGCCACCAGCGCCTTGGTCAGCGTGGTCGTGTCCTTGATCCTGCTGCCCTCGAGGCCGACCGTGACGTTGTTGGACTGGGTGGTCAGGGCCCGCCCGTTGGCGCCCAGGATCGCGGCCCGGGCCGGCCAGGTGGTCTGCAGAGCCAGCTTGTCGGCCGGGCCGAGCTTCGGGGTGATCGTGGACGGCGCCCAGCGCACCAGCCACTTCTTGTCCGTCTGCACCAGCCGCAGCGTGGTCGTGAGCGTGATCGTGCCCAGCCCCCGGAGCTGGAACTTCTCGGTCACCGGAACGCGGGCGGCCTTGCCCTTGGTCGTCACGGTGCCCGCGGTGAAGCTGGCCTTCTGCACGGTCAGGCCGGTAAACGCGGCCTGGTTGACCGCGGTGAAGTTCGCGGGTGGCTGGCTGACCAGCTGCTGCATCCCGGACCAGTCCTGCTTGGCCCAGTCGGACAGGTACGCGCTAGCCGTGGTCTGCGGGACCGGCCCGCTGCTGCACGCGCTCAGCAGCGCCCCCAGGCCCACCATCCCCGCACAGGCCCCCGCGGCCCACCGGGACCGCCGATAGCTGTGTCCCCGCATTCTGTGTCCCCGAATGTAGCCGTGCCCCCGAACGTCACCCATAGCCAGAGAGAGTACGCAGCCGCCGTGCCCCGCTGCGGCCGATCCCCGGACGTTACGCTGGGCTATGCCGCCAGTGCGAGACCCCGACACCATGACGCTCGATCGCCCGAACGCCTTCGCCCGGCAGTTCGACTTCTGGAACAGCCAGTACGAGGGACGGCGCCTGTTCAGCGAGTTCCTGGGCACGTTCTTCCTGGTCTTCGTGGCCGCAGGCGGCGGGGTGGTGAACGCGCGGTTCGGCGGCCACGTGATCCCCGCCGCCGCGCAGGTGGTCGCGCCCGCGCTGATGGTGATGGCCGTCATCTTGTTCATGGGGACGGTCTCCGGCGCGCACCTCAACCCCGCGGTCAGCCTGGCCTTCGCGCTGCGCGGCGACTTCCCCTGGCGGCGGGTACCCATGTACATCCTGGCCCAGCTGGCCGGAGCGGTGCTGGCGCCGCTGCTGCTGCGGGCCCTGCTCGGGCGGCACGGCCATGCGGGCCTGACCCTGCCCGGGGCCGGCATCTCCGCCCCGGTGGCCATAGTCTGGGAACTGGTGCTGACCACCGGCCTGGTCAGCGTGATCCTCGGCACCGCGTCGGGCGCCCAGCAGGTGGGCGCGCTGGCCGCGCTCGGGGTGGGCAGCTTCATCGCGCTGGCCGGGCTGATCGGCGCCCCCGTCAGCGGTGCGTCGATGAACCCGGCCCGCTCGCTGGGGCCGGCCCTGGTGGCGGGGGACTGGACCGCCTGGTGGGTCTACCTGGTCGGCCCGGCCGCGGGGGCAGCCGTCGCGGTCGGCATCGCCTGGGTGCTGCGCGGCCCCGGCGGCGGGAACTTCGGCCGGCAGGCGGCCCAGGGCACGCTCGGGATTCGGTGGCGGCCCGGGCCGGTCGGCCCGCCCGCGGTGACTACCCAGGAAGAAGGAGGCCCCTGATGACCCCACACGAGCGGAGTGCCCGCGGTAAGGCCGCGCGCAAGACCGCGCCACGAGCGAGCCACGCGGTGTTCGAGCCGGCCCCGGACCGGCCGGACCCGGTCGCCCTGCTCGAACAGCAGGGCGAGGGCCGGATTGCTGACCTGCTGCCGATCCGGTACGGCCGGATGCTGGCCTCGTCCTTCGCCTTTTTCCGCGGCGGGGCGCTGATCATGGCCACCGACCTGGCCGTCACCCCGGCGACCGGTCTCCGGGTGCAGGCCTGCGGGGACGCCCACCTGTCGAACTTCGGCGTCTACGCCTCGGCCGAACGTCGGCTGGTCTTCGACGTCAACGACTTCGACGAGACCCTGCCCGCCCCCTGGGAATGGGACGTCAAGCGGCTGGCCACCAGCATCGAGGTGGCCGGGCGGGACACCGGGGCCAGCACGGCTCAGCGCCGCCGGGCCGTGCAGGCTGCGGTCGCCCGGTACCGCACCACTATGCGCAGGCTGGCCGGCCAGCCGGAGCTGGCCGTCTGGTACGCGGAGGCCGAACTGGATGAGCTGGGCACCCAGTACCAGAAGCTGATGGGCCAGCGGGAACGAAAGCTCAGCCGGGAAGACCTGGCCCGGCTGCAGAACCGCGACGCCCGGCAGTCGGTCAAGAAGCTCGTGCACACGGTGCACGGTGAGCCGCGCATCGTCAACGAGCCGCCGCTGATTGTCCCGGTGGCCGACCTGCCCGGTGCGCCGGGCGCAGCCGGGTCGCAGCCGGGCATCGAGAAGATTCTGGCCGTCTACCGGCGCACGCTGCCGCTGGACCGCCAGCACCTGCTGAACCGGTTCCAAGTCGCCGACGCCGCGCTCAAAGTGGTGGGCGTGGGCAGCGTCGGGATGGGCTGCTGGATCATCCTGCTCACCGGCCGGGACGACGGCGACCTGCTGATCCTTCAGGTCAAGCAGGCCACGACCTCGGTCCTCAGCCGCTTCGCCGGCCCCAGCAGCTACCTCAGTCAGGGCAAACGCGCGGTGGCCGGGCAGGAGCTCATGCAGGCCACCAGCGACATCTTCCTGGGCTGGCATCCGGCCGAGAAGAACCCGGGCCAGGGGGTCGGCGACTGCTACATCCGCCAGCTGCGGGACTGGAAGTACTCGCTGCCGGTCGAGGCCATGCGGCCGGGCATGATGCACCGCTACGGCGAACTGTGCGGTCAGGCCCTGGCCCGCGCGCACGCCCGGTCCGGGGACCGGATCGCGATTGCCGCCTACCTCGGCACCTCGGACGTCTTCGACCAGGCCCTGGCCCGTTTCGCCGCCGCCTACGCCGACCAGAACGAACGCGACCATGCCGCCCTGGCCGCCGCGGTCAGCTCAGGACGCCTGCCCGCCGAAACGGGAGTGTGAGGCCCGCTGTTAGCGTGATCCCCGCGCATAAGGAGACCACGTGACGCCGGAACAGCTGGCCCGGACCTACCTCGGCGCCCTCGGGCGCGCCGACCTGGCGGCGATGCTGGCTCTGTTTACCGCGGACGGGCAGGTGCACTCGCCGCTGTACGGCCCGATGCCGGCCGCCGGCTTCTTTCCCGAGCTGTTCGGGGCCACCACCGAGTCCAGCCTCACGCTGGAGGGTGTCGCCCAGGGCACAGCCGAAGGCGGGACACCTCTGGTCACCTTGTGGTTCCGCTACGACTGGCTGATGGCGGCCGGCGCCCGGACCAGCTTCGACGTCGTGGACGTGCTGGAACTGGCCCCGGACGGCCGGATCGCCACCTTGCGCATCATCTACGACACCGTGCTGGCCCGGCCGCTGCTCGACCAGCAGACCGGCCAGCCGTCCTGGCGCCCGGGCGATTAGCTCGGGGCTGGTCAGCTGAAGTAGTGGCCCTGGTCGATGTCCTCGATGAGGCCGGGGTGGGTGGGCTTCCAGCCCAGGAGCTCCTGGGTGATGGTGCTGGAGGCGGGCATGTCGGTGCTGAGCAGGGGCACGAGCATGCCGCCGAACTCTTCGGCGGGCAGGGACCGGGCCGGTAGGTTCAGGTGCCTGCCGACGGCCTCGGCGATCTCGCGGACGGGCACGCCTTCGTCGCCGACCGCGTTGAATACCGCCCCGGCGGGGGCCTGCTCGACCGCCAGCCGGTACAGGCTCGCGGCGTCCCGGACGTGGACGGCGGGCCAGCGGCTGGACCCGTCGCCGATATAGCCCGAGACCCCCTTGGCCCGGGCGGTGGCGATGAGCTGGGGGATGAAGCCGTGACGTTCCCCCTGGCCGTGCACCGAGCGGGGCAGCATGACCAGGCACGAGCGGACGCCCCGGCCCGCGGCCGCCAGCGCGGCCTGCATGTTGGTGATGCGGGCCGCGATGGGCCCGGCCGCGATGAGTTCGTCGCGTTCGGTCGCGGACCGGCCGGGTGTGACGAGCGTTGCGCCGGTAACCACCAGGGGCTGGCCCGAGCCGGCCAGGCTGCTGGCCAACGTCTCGATGGCCCTGGCGTCGGTCTGCGTCGCCGCCGCGGTCACGCTGGGCACGACGAAGGCCAGGTGGATGACGCCGTCGCTGTTGAGGGCACCGGCGCGCAGCACGTCGGTGTCGTTCAGGTCGCCGCGCAGCACCTCGGCGCCCAGGCCGGCGACGGTGCGGGCGGCGGTGTCGGAGCGGGCCAGCCCGAGGACCTGGTAGCCGGCGCTGATGAGTTCAGGGACGACGGCCGAGCCGATCCAGCCGGAAGCGCCGGTGACGAAGATGCGCATGGAAGTCTCCTGGTCGTGCCGTGGGTGATGAAGCTGCGCGGCGGCGACGCCGCGGCCGGCGCCTGATGCGATCCGGTCGCATCACTCTAACACCACGATGCGACTGGGTCGCATCGTCTATGCTGGGCCGGTGAGCAGATGGGCACCGGACGCGCGCGAGCGCCTGGAGACGGCCGCGCTCGACCTGTTCGTCGAGAACGGCTACGAGGAGACGACGGTCGCGCAGATCGCGGATCGCGCCGGCCTGAACCGCGCCACCTTCTTCCGGCACTTCGCCGACAAGCGGGAGGTCCTGTTCGGCGGGGAAGACGTGCTGGCCGGGCTGTTCGCCGACGGCATCCGGGCCGCCGCCCCGGACGCGACCCTCACCGAGTGCCTGCAGGCCGCGCTCGCGGCCGCCGGGGTCGCGATGACCCCGCGGCAGCGGGCCAAGGCGGCCCAGCGCGTGCGGGTGCTCGCCACCAACAGCGAAGTGCAGGAGCGGGGACTGCTCAAGCACGCCCGGATCGCCCGGTCGATCAGCGCCGCCCTGCGGATGCGGGGCGCCGACGAGCTGACCGCCCGGCTGGGGGCGGAAGTGGGGCTGCTCGCGTTCTCGATCGCGCTTGAGCGCTGGCTGGGAGCGGACCACGCCGAACCGTTCCCGCTCCACGCCGCGGCGGCCCTGCGGGATCTGCAGGTGCGCGTGGCCGAGCTTGACTCCCGGTCCCCGCTGTCGGCCTGACCGGGTTACTCCGGTCTTAGATCGCCGGTCTTAGATTGCCGGCCTTAGATTGGCTGCCACTGACCTTCGAGCCGGTACTCGATCCGCTCGGCGTCCCAGGCGGACCGGCCGAAGTCGTCCAGCGGGGCCTGCTCGTTCTCCCCGGATGGGTCGTACAGGCGGCCGATGGCGAACGCCCGGCCGCGCTCGTCGGCCAGCCGGAAGAACCGGCCGGTGCTGAGCGCCTCCCGCACATCGTCGGCCACCGCCTCGTCTGGCCCGGCCTTGCCGACCGCGGACGGTTCCGCCCCGTCGTAGCGGGCGATCAAGTCCTCGGTGATCACCCAGCAGTACGGCGTGGTCAGCGACGAGAACTCGGCCAGCATCTCGTCCGGGACCTCATCGGTCTCCAGCTCCTCGGTTCCGGGCGCCACGGGTGTCCCCAGACCGCCGGTCTCAATTTCCTCTGGTGGTTCCACTGAGCCTGTCACGCCCCCTACGTATCCCTGTTCCACCGGATTATGTGCGGCTACGCTGCCGGTATGGGTGCCGACTACGACGCGGACGAGGAGCCGGAGGGCGGTGACCTGGTCTGCTTTGCCTCGCTGGTCTGCCCCGAGTGCGGCGCCATGACCAGTGAGGGACACCGCCCCGGCTGCGCCGCGCTACCACAGGAAGGCGCGCCCGCGGCCGTCCGCCCTAGGCTGGTCGGCATGTACCTGGAACACACCGCCGTGGTCGTCGACGACTACGACCGGGCCATCGACTTCTTCGTCAACGGGCTGGGTTTCGAGCTGGCCGAAGACTCCCCGGACAAGACCACCGTGGGCGGCCGGCCCAAGCGCTGGGTCGTGGTCCGCCCGCCCGGCGCCGCCACCGGCCTGCTGCTGGCCCAGGCCGACGGCCCGGACCAGCAGGCCGTCGTCGGCCACCAGCACGCCGGCCGGGTCGGTTTCTTCCTCCGGGTCGACGACTTCGACGCGGCGTACGCGCGGATGGCCAAGTACGGCGTGGAGTTCGTCGGCGAGCCCCGCTCCGAGCGCTACGGCCAGGTCGTCGTGTTCCGCGACGTCGCGGGCAACCGCTGGGACCTGCTCGGCCCGCGCCCGCAATGACCGGCGTCAGCATCCGCCCGGCCCGGCCGGGCGATGCCGACGTGCTGACGGACCTGATCCGGTCGGCCTACCGCGGCCAGGACAGCCGCGCGGGCTGGACCAGCGAAGCCGATCTGGTCGAAGGGGAGCGGATCAGCCGCGACCAGGTCCTCGCCATGATCAGCGCCGGCGGCTCGGTCCTGCTGGTCGGCCTGCTGGGCGGCGCGGACACGGGCCAGATCGTGGCCTGCTGCCAGCTCCGCAACGAGGGCACCGGCCTGGCCTACTTCGGCACCTTCGCGGTCTCGCCCCAGGCCCAGGGCGCGGGCCTCGGCCGTCAGCTCATGGCCGAGGCCGAGCGTCAGGCCGTGGCCGCGTTCGCGGCCACACGCCTGGAGATGACCGTGCTGGCCCAGCAGGACAAGCTCATCGCCTACTACGAGCGCCGCGGCTTCCGCCGCACCGGCGAGACCCGTCCCTTCCCGGCCGACCCCCGCTACGCCCGCCCGCTGCGCGACGACCTCTACTTCGCCGTGCTGGAGAAGCCGCTGCCGTGACCCCGCTGCCAGCCGCCGGAGGTCAGGCCGCTGCCAGCTCGAACTCGGGCCAGTCGACGATGACCACGGAGTTGTCGCTGCCGAACGGGTTGGGCTCGTAGCGGTCGGCCTGCCAGGCGTTCTCCCAGCGCCGGCCGTCGAGCAGGTACCGGAAGCGGTAGGTGTTTCCCGGCTCGAGCGGCACGGTGACCTGCCAGGCGCCGTCACCGCCGCGGCTCAGCGGGATGCTGCCCGCCGTCCAGTTGTTGAAGTCCGCGCACAGGGCCACATCGCCCGCGCCGACCTCGCTCGGCAGGGTGAAGGTGACCGGCACGGTCGGGATCGTCGGCTCGCAGGTCAGCTCGGCGGTCAGCGCGGGCTCGGCCGCGGGTGCGGCCTGCCCGGCGGAGGTCTGCTCGGCGGCGGCCAGCTCGGCGGCGGCCAGCTCAGTGTCGGCCAGCCCGATGGCGGCCAGCCCCATGGTGGCCTGCTCGGTGGTGGCTGTGGCCTGGGACTGGGACTCAGCCGCCTCGTCGGGGGTCATCGTGGCCGACGAGGCTGAGCCGCCCGGCTTGAACCGGCGCAGCCCGGACATCAGGTGCAGTCCGGCCATGACCCCGGACATGAAGAGGGCGGCGAACAGCACGAACGGGCGCGCGGCCGCGGAGGGGAGCCGGGTGAGCCTGCGGGTGATCAGGACGTGATCCATCGTGTTCCTGGTGTCTGTGTGGGGGTATGAAAAGGGCTGTGGCGTGCTGCTTTACTGCCACGACGAATCGCCGGGGATCACTCTGCCGGGTCCGGGGCAGGCATACAACGACCGACATACCGGGATATCAAGGTGTTATATGCGTCCGGACCGGAATCACCCGGCACATCATGGACGGGTGAGGCGAGTGGTCATCCTCGGCCGCGGCGGTGCGGGCAAGTCGACGCTCGCCCGAGAGATTAGCGGCCGGACCGGCCTGCCGGTGGCCGAATTTGATGAGCTGTTCTGGCCGCCGGGGCCGATCGCGCCGGACCCCACCTGGGACAATCAGCTCAGGCCGGTCGCGATCAGGGCGGCCAGGTCGGCGGGCGGGATGACGGCGACGCTGGGCTCGCCCACCAGGGGCGCCAGCCCGGCGGTGATGGTGAGCAGGCGGGCTGCCGCCTCGTGCTCGGGCCCCGGGCTACCGGACGCACTCGCCCGGGCCAGGTAGTCCGCGACCATCGAGGCGATCTGGTCCTGGTATTCCAGGGCCCGCGCCCGGATCTCCGGGTGTGAGCCGGCCTCCTGCAGGATGATCTTGCGGACCGCCGACGGCTCGCCCAGCACTGCGGACATGCGCTCCCACAGCGCCGCCACGGCCGGTTCCAGTGCGGTGCCCGCCGCCAGCGGGGGGACTGCCTCGTCCAGGGCCGACCGGTCGGCCCTGATCACGGCGAGCAGCAGGTCCATCTTGGTCTTGAAGTGGTAGAAGATCAGGCCGTGCGGGACCCCGGCGGCGGCGGCGATACGCGCGGTGGAGGTGCGGTCGAAGCCGCGCTCGGCGAACAGCCCCATCGCCGCGGCGAGGATCCGCTCGCGGGCCGAAAGGCCATCATCAGACTGGCACGGGTCGATATCGAGCTGGTCAGCCACGAGACAAGTCCGGACCGGGCTCAGATCTTGTGGTCGATGACGAAGCCGACCGGCACGATCAGGTCGTCCGGCGACAGCTCGCGCACGGAGGACTTGCCCAGGCCCAGCAGGGTCTCGCTGACCCCCTGCCGGAGGATCTCCAGCACGTTGGTCACGCCGCGCTCACCGTTCGCGGCCATGCCCCACAGGTAGGCCCGGCCGATCAGCACCGCGCGGGCACCCAGGGCCAGCGCCTTGACCACGTCGCTGCCCCGGCGGATCCCGCCGTCCAGCAGGACCTCGATCTGGTCGCCCACGGCATCGGCCACACCGGGCAGGCAGCGGATGGTGGCCGGGGTGGAGTCCAGGTTGTTGCCGCCGTGGTTGGACACCGAGATCGCAGTGGCGCCGATGTCGACCGCCCGCCGGGCGTCGTCCGGCCGGGTGATGCCCTTGATCATGAAGGGGCCGCCCCACTGCTCGCGCAGCCAGGCCAGGTCCTCCCAGGTCGGCAGCGTCGAACCCATCCACTGCCCGTAGGCGCCGAAGAACGTGGGGATGTCCTTGGTTTCCTGCGCCCCCAGGTTCGGCACGCCCAGATCCGGCAGCGCGCCGCTGCGTATCCACCGGGCCAGGTAGGAGGGCTTGAGCGCGACCTGCGGCGCGTACCGGAGCATGGCCATCAGGTCCAGCTTCTCCGGGATCCACGGGCTGCCCCAGTCCCGCCGGGAGTCGAACACCCAGTCCAGGGTGACGATCAGGCCCTTGGCCCCGGCGGCCCGGGCACGTTCGGCGCGGGCCAGGATGTCGTCACGGCTGCCGACCCAGTAGCTCTGGAACAGCAGCTTGTCGGTCACCTGGCCGACCTCTTCGACCGGCTTGGACGCGAACGAGGACAGGCCCACCGCGGTGCCCGCCGCCTGCGCGGCCCGGGCCACCGCGACCTCCCCGTCCGGGTGCACGGCCTGCACGCCGGTGGGGGAGCAGATCACGGGGAAGCTGACGTCCAGCCCCATGACCGTGGTGGCCAGGTCCCGCTGGGCGGGCAAGTCGGCCACGTGCGGCCGCAGCTTGAGCCGGGAGAAGGCGGTGATGTTCTCGTTCATCGTCTGGCCGGTCTCGGCCCCGGCCACCAGGGCCAGGTAGACCCCGCGCGGCAGCTGGCGCTGGGCGCGCCGCTGGGCCTCGGCGATGGTCTCGAACCAGTCTCGGGTACTTGCCATCTCAGAACCCCGTATCTCAGAACTCGGTAACGCCGGCGTCCGGCGCGAGCTCGTGCGCGGTGATGAACTTCGACTCGTCTGAGGCCAGGAACAGCACGGTGTCCGCCACATCCTCCGGCTCGGTACCGTCCACCGGAAGCATGTTGATGAACATGGCGCCGAGCCGGTCATAGCTCGCGATCGCCGTGCCGATCTCCTCCTGCATACGGCCGCTGCCCATCGGGGTGTTCACCCCGGTCGGGTGCACGCTGTTGACCCGGATGCCGTACTTGCCCAGCTCGGCCGCGAACGCCTTGGCCATGCCGCGCACCGCGAACTTGCTGGTGGTGTACGGGATCATGAACGGCTGCACCTTCAGGCCCGCCGCGGAGCTGATGATGATGACCGAGCCGCCGCCCGCCTTGACCAGGTGCGGCGCTCCGACCATGACCGTATTCCAGGTGCCGGTCACGTTGGTGCTGATCGTGTCCTCGTAGATCTGCGGGGTGGTCTGGTCCCAGGCTTTGGGGACGCAGATCCCGGCGTTCGCCACCACCACGTCCAGCCGCCCGAGCTGAGTCACCGCGTCGTCGACGATGCCGCGCAGCTTGTCCAGGTCCCGGGTATCTACGATCCCGGAGATGACCCGGCGGCCGGTCTTCCCGATCAGCCGCACGGTCTCGGCCAGGTCCTCCGGCGTGGCCGAGTCATACGGCACGCTGGGCAGCGGCGCGCATACGTCGACCACGATCACGTCCGCACCCTCGGCCGCCAGCCGCAGCGCGTCCGCCCGGCCCTGGCCGCGTGCCGCCCCGGTCACCAGCGCGACCTTGCCGGCCACCCGGCCTCCTGCATCACTCATGACAATCACCTCTGAGCTGCGGTTTCGTCCTGACTGAGTACTCAGTTTATGTCCCGGATGGCCCGTCAAGTCAAATTCGACGACAGGTGTCCGTTAGAGCTATGGTGACGACATGGACGGCGGACTTCCCGATCAGCGCCCGAAGACCGGCAGCACCGACCCGCGCGCGGTCCGGACCCGGGAGAAGCTGGTGACCGCGTTCCACGAAGCGATCCGGGAACCGGACCTGCGGAACATGTCGGTGAGCGCGCTGACCCGGGCGGCCGGCGTCAACCGGACGTCGTTCTACGAGCACTTCGCCTCACCCGAGGACCTGGCCATCCACGCGCTGAGCGAGCTGTTCGACGTGGTGAGCAGCGCCGACATCGCGCTCAGGTCAGAGCACATCGTCAGCGGGACCGAAGCCAGCCGCCGCGCGTTGCGCGAGATCGTCAGCTTCGTCGGGGAGCAGCGCGCCGCGTACGCCCGGCTGCTCGGTCCCGGCGCCGCCCCGCAGCTGGTCAGTGCGGTGGCGGAGGCGTTCGCCGAGCGGACCGTCCAGGCTCTGGAGCCGATGGACGCGCGCCCGCCCGAGGCCGACCCGTGGATCACCGCCCAGTTCCTCGCGGGCGGCGTGCTGAGCGTGATCGGGGCCTGGCTGGCCGATCCCGAGCCGGCCACCAGCCCCGATCAGGTGGTCGAGGCCCTCATCCAGTGCCTGCCGGGCTGGCTGCTCGACGGCTGAATCACACCCCGAACGGCTGAATCACGCACAGGCTGTTCACACGTAAGGAGACCCAGATGGGACAGCTCGACGGCAAAGTCGCCTTCATCACCGGTGCGGCCCGCGGCCAGGGCCGCAGCCACGCCATCACCCTGGCCCGCGAGGGCGCGGACATCATCGCGGTGGACCTGTGCCGGCAGGCCGAGAGCGTGCCGTATGCGATGGCCACCCCCGATGACCTGGCCGAGACGGTCAAGGAGGTCGAGGCCCTGGACCGGCGCATCATCGCCAGCCAGGCCGACATCCGCGACCTGGCCACGCTGACCGAGGCGGTGGACCGCGGCGTCGCCGAGCTGGGGCGGCTCGACATCGTCCTGGCCAACGCCGGCATCTCCAGCATGGCGCCCACGCTGGAGATGGACGAGGCGACCTGGAACGAGATGATCGACATCAACCTGACCGGCCAGTGGAAGACGATCAAGGCCGCCGTCCCGCACATCGTTGCGGGCGGCCGCGGCGGGTCGGTGGTGATCACCAGCTCCCTGGCCGCGATCACCACCAACGAGAACATCGCGCACTACACCGCGGCCAAGCACGGCCTGATCGGGCTGATGCGGGTGCTGGCCAAGGAGCTGGCGCCGCACAACATCCGGGTCAACACGCTGCACCCCACGACCGTGGCCACCCCGATGATCTTGAACGAGCCGACCTACCGGCTGTTCCGCCCGGACCTGGAGAACCCCACCTACGACGACTTCGCCGTGGCCGCGCGGACGCTGAACAAGCTCCCGATCGTCGCGGTCGAGCCGTCCGATATCTCCAACGCCGTGCTCTACCTGGTCGGCGACTCGGGCCGGTACATCACCGGCATCACCCACGTCATCGACGCCGGCGGCCAGATCTAAGCACCGAGAGGAACGATGCCTGGCAAGTAGCCCGCCAGTCACCAGCCGGGCACGCGGTAGGCTGGCTCGTCGCCCGTTCCCGATGGAGCCAGCCTGCCCATGATCAGCCCAGCCGTCATAAATTCGCTGTTCCCGGAGGACCTGCCCGGTCCGGAGCACTGGGAGGAGCGATACCCGCCGCGCGACCTGCCACCGTCGGCGGTGGTCACCCGCTTCTCGCCCAGCCCCACCGGTTACCTGCACATCGGCGGGGTGTACGTGGCG
This sequence comes from uncultured Actinomycetes bacterium, assembly GCA_963833835.1. GTDB lineage: Bacteria > Actinomycetota > Actinomycetes > Streptosporangiales > Streptosporangiaceae > Bog-532. The sequence goes on along the minus strand of CAWHZI010000008.1, from coordinate 714,319 downwards.
ATGATCGACGCCGACCTGGCCCAGCGGTCCGGTGGCCAGTACGTGCTGCGGATCGAGGACACAGACCAGGCCCGGATCACCGAAGGGGCCGTGGACCAGTTCGCGGACGCGCTGACGTACTTCACGATCAGCCCGACTGAAGACGACCTGAGCGGCCACTACGGCCCGTACGTGCAGTCCAGCCGGGCCGAGATCTACCTGACCTACGTGCGTGAGCTGCTCCGCCAGGACCGGGCCTACCTGGACTTCTCGACCAAGGCCGACCTGGAGGACATCACCGCCCGGCAGCGGGCGGCCGGCGCGCTGCCCGGGTACTACGGCAAGTGGGCCATCTGGCGGGAGGCGTCGCCGGAGCAGGTCGGCGAGCACCTGACGGCGGGCGACCCGTACGTGGTGCGGTTCCGGTCCCCAGGCCTGTCCGGCGGGCGGGTCAGCTACACCGACGCGATCCGGGGCGAGCTGAGCGCGGACGACAACCGCAACGACGCCGTCATCCTCAAGAGCAGTGACCAGCCCCTGCGGCTGCCCACCTACCACTTCGCGCACGCCGTCGATGACCACCTGATGCGGATCAGCCTGGTCGTCCGCGGTGACGAGTGGCTGTCCTCGGTGCCGCTGCACCTGCAGCTGTTCGACGCGCTCGGCTTCGACCGGGTGCGGTACGCGCACGTCGCGCCGCTGATGAAGCAGGACGGCAGCAGCCGCCGCAAGCTGTCCAAGCGCAAGGACGCGGAAGCCAGCGTCGGCTACTACATCGAGCAGGGCTACCCGGCGCAGGCGGTGCAGTACTACCTGCGCGGCCTGGCCAACGGGCGGCTCGCGGAGCTGCCGCTGCCGGAGGCGCTGGCCGCCCCGATCGAGCTGTCCGGCTTCAACGCGGCCGGCCCCCTGGTCGACCTGGTCAAGCTGGACGACATCAGCGCCGACTACATCGCCACCATGCCCGCCGACGCCATCATGGGCCAGGTCGCCACCTGGGCCGAGGCCTACGACCCGGCCCTGAGCGAGGCGCTGGCGGCCGAGCTTGACCTGGCCCGCCGCGCCCTGGACATCGAGCGCGTGGACGTGCCCAACCCCCGTAAGGACCTGCGCCGGTGGGCCGACTTCCGCCCGGTGTACGGGTACTTCTTCCCGCAGATCTTCGAGCCGGTGACCGACCCCGCCGATGACCGGTTCGGCGGCCTGGCCCCGGACCTGGTGCGCCGGGTGGCTTCGACGTTCGCTGACCAGTACCAGCCACCCGGCCCGGACGTTGAGTGGTTCAACCAGATCCGCGAGCTGGCCACCCAGCTCGGCTTCGCCCCCAACGCGAAGACCTACAAGAAGGACCCGGACGCCTACCCCGGCTCCATCCGCGAAGCGTCCCAGGTCATCCGGGTCCTGCTCACCGGCACGCCCCGCAGCCCTGACCTAGCCCAGGTGGCGGGCGCCCTCGGCCAGGACGAAGCGCTCCGCCGCATTCGCGCCGTCCTTAAGGCTCGGCCACACAGCCCGCCAGCACGTCCCAGGCCGCCTGCGGCCGGTGCGGACTGCCTCGCGCAGCACGGCTTCGCCTCGTTCGGTCCGCCCGACGTCCCCGCTGCCAAGAGGCGGGCGGATCTGCAGGATCGCCGGGCTTGATGTCAGCAGGCGCTCTTCCTCTCCTCTGACCGCCACGCGGTTCAGCCACGGCGCGGCTGCCCCCGGCGCGTGCCGGGCGAACCACCGGCTCAGGACCAGGCGCTCCAGGCGAGTCGGCGGGGTTATCGGCCCATCGCTTCGTTTCGTGCGCAGAGCCACGATGTGCGTGGCTCTCTGGGCGAGCGGTGTCCGGATGGGGACGGACTCGCTCACCCCGGCGTCGACGAATCGGCGCCCCCCGATCTCGACCGGCTCGCCGGTCATGAAAGGCATGGCCGTCGTGGCGCGAGCGCAGCCTGCAAGCTGGCCTCGTCATGGATGCAGGGTGAAGATCGGTTGATTCGCCCGTCAGGCGTCGGTCGCCAGCGGATGGAACTCGATCGAGCTGTCAAGAATCTCCTGTAAACCCATGATCATGATCTCCGTGTAGACGGTGTAGACGAGGAAGCGCGTGTCCACGACCGGCTGGCGGCGCAATGCCCGCCTCGGATCGATCGTCCCTCGCATCACGTCGGATCCCACCACGCATGCATTGTTTTCTCCGCCCGGCCGCAGAGCAGCCACGCTGCGTTAAGCGCTCCCGCCGAGCTGCCTTACACCGCATCGAACAGCGGCAGCAGATTCAGCTGCTCGATAGCAACACCATACCAGCCATATGCACCACCGAGCTTCCGCCCTCATCACAAACACCGCTTTCCTGCATCCCCATACTACCGTCCCTGCCTCCCCACAACTAAACCTTTTTCACCACTCATGCTCACCTCCCCCTCGTAGTCAGCCCGGCTGGTCGGCGGAGGCGGCGGCCTCGTCGGCAGCGCGCCTGGTGATGGCCTGCAGCGTCCGGACGGTGGTCTCGATGTCGCCGAGGTCGAAGTGGCTCAGCAGCCGCACGGTCGGGCCGCCGACGTACTCGCGCAGGCTCTCGTACCGGGCCTCGCCCTGCGCGGTCAGGTCGACGCTGCTGTCGCCGTGGATCAGCCCCTCGGCTTCGAGCCGGCTGAGCAGCCCAGCTACCGAGGCGGTGGCCACGTTCTGCGACTCCTCGAGGTCACGTCGCAGGTCCTGGCGCGACAACCCCGGCCTGCGGATGGCGATGAGCTTCAGGGCGTACCAAGTCCCAGGCTCGATGCCGCGCTGAGCCAGGTGGTCGTGCAGGACGGCGGACATCGTCCGCTCGCTGAAGGCCAGGGCCTGGCCAAACTGCCCGTATACGGCGGGGGGAGTGGTCATGACAGTCTCCGTTCTCTATGATCGGCAGGTACCTGTCCACTGTAAGCACTTAGACAGGCGGCTGTCTATCCATGGAAACAGGTTTTCCCGAACACCCGCTGATCGGGCTCTTGCTCCGGCTGGCCTACCAGCACTACGCGCAGGACATCGATACCGCGCTGCGTGAGGCCGGGTTCGGCGACATCCGGCCCGGGGCCGCGAACGTGTTCCCGTTCGTGCCGCCGGAGGGCATCGCGGTCTCGCGGCTGGCCGAGCTGGCCCGGGTGCGCAAGCAGTCGATGGCCCAGGCCGTCGACCAGCTTGAGCGCACCGGCTACGTGGAGCGCCGCGAGAATCCCGGGGATCAGCGTTCGCGGCTGGTGTTCCTGACCGAGCGCGGCGCGTCGGTCCCGCCGGTCACGCACGCGGCGGCCGAGCGGGTGGAGGAACGCTGGGCCGCCGCCTGACCGGCCCTGCCGAGTTCGAGGCGCTGCGCGGGACCCTGCTGCGTCTGCTGACCGGGCTCGACGACCACTAGAAAGCGACCGGCCACGGCCCGATCTGACCGGGTAAGTAACCTGGCCGCGTGAGCGAGACCGGAGTCATCAACACGCCCGACCAGCGGCTCCGGGTGTTCGTGAGCTCGACGCTGGAAGAGCTGGCTGCCGAGCGCCGGGCGGTGCGGGACGCGGTGGCCATGCTGCGGCTGGTGCCGGTGATGTTCGAATTCGGCGCCCGGCCGCATCCGCCCCGCGACCTCTACCGCGCTTACCTAGCCCAGAGCCAGGTGTTCATCGGGATCTACTGGCAGAGCTACGGCTGGGTCGCGCCGGGGGAGCAGATCTCCGGCCTCGAGGACGAATACCGGCTGGCCACGGGCCTGCCCCAGCTGCTGTACGTCAAGGGGCCGGCCCCCGACCGCGAGCCCAGGCTGGCGGACATGCTCGGCCGGATCAGGAACGACGGCGGCCTCTCCTATCAGCACTTCACCGACGCGGCTGAACTGCAGCGCCTAGTGGAGAACGATCTGGCCGTGCTGCTGAGCGAGCGATTCGCCGTCGCCGCGGCCGGCCAGGCCGCAGCCGCCGCAGGCCAGGACGCCGCCGTGACGCCAGCCCGGGCAGGCGCTCACGGTCTCCGCCCGCTGCCGGTGAGCATGACGTCATTGCTCGGGCGGGAACAGGACATCGACGAGGTGACCCAGCTGATCGAGCGTCCCGACGTGCGCCTGGTCACGCTGACCGGGCCGGGCGGGGTGGGCAAGACCCGGCTGGCGGTCGCGCTGGGCCAGCGGCTGCGCGACCGGTATACCGCGGGCACGGTGTACGTTCCGCTGGACACGGTCACCGACCCCGATTCGGTGCTGACCGCCATCGGCCGGGCCGCGGGCGCCGACCTGACCGGGACGCGCTCACCGCTGGAAGCGCTGGCCGAGACGTTCGGCGACGGGGCCTGGCTGCTGATCCTGGACAACCTGGAGCAGGTGGTCCAGGTCGCCCGCGAGCTGGGGGAACTGCCGGCCCGCTGCCCGCGGCTGGCGATCCTGGCCACCAGCCGCACGGTGCTGCGGCTACGCGCCGAGCGGGAATATCCGGTGCGGCCGCTGCCCGTACCGGCCGACCCGGCCCATGTATCGCTGGAAGAACTGCGATCCTGGCCGGCGGTGGCCCTGTTCGCGGACCGCGCCCGGGCGGTGCGTCCCGACTTCGCCCTGACCGAAGACAACGCGGCGGCCGTGGCCGAGATCTGCCGTCGCCTGGAGGGCCTGCCGCTGGCCATCGAGCTGGCCGCGGCCCGCACCAGGCTGCTGGCGCCGGCCGTGCTGCTGGACCGGCTGGCCCGGTCGCTGGATGCGCTCGGTACCGGGGCAGTGGACCTGCCCGAGCGCCAGCGCACCCTGCGCGCCACGGTGGAATGGAGCGTAGGCCTGCTGACCGCTGACGAGCGGTCGCTGCTCGAGGTCACCGCGGTGTTCGTCGACGGCTGGACCATCCAGGCGGCGGCCCAGGTCGCGGCGATGGATGAGGACCAGGCACTGGAGCTGTCCGAGCAGCTGGCCGGCCACAGCCTGATCTACAGCGACAGCAGCCAGCGCGGATCCCGGACCCGGATGCTGGAAACCGTCCGGGAGTTTGTGACCGAGCAGCTCGCGGCCCGGGCCGACGCCGGCCAGATCGAGCGGCGGCACGCCGACTACTACCGGGCCCTGGTCGAGCAGGCCGACCGGCCGTTGCGCAGCGCCGGCCGGGGCGAGTGGCTGGAGCGGCTGGACGCCGACGCGGGGAACCTGGCCGCGGCGGTGGGCTGGTACCTGGCCCAGGACCCGGGGCCGCTGCCGCACCTGTTCCGGGTCCTGTGGCTGTTCTGGTCGCTGCGGGACCACGAGCGTGAGGCCAGGTCCTGGGTCGAGCAGCTGCTGCCCACGGCGGGCACGCTGGACCCGCAGCCCCGGGCCGAGCTGGTGTGGGCGGCCGCCGTGACCGCAGTCGACACCGGGGATGACTCGGCCGCGCTGACGGCCCGCCAGTACCTGGCGCCGCTGCTGGATGAGATCCACGATCCCTTCCTGCACGCGGCCTCCCGGCTGGCCATGGCGTGGGCCGTGCCGATTCCCGGCGACCTGGACGGGATGCTGCGGGAAGCGACGCTCTCACTGGAGGAGTTCCGCGGCCAGGACGAACCCGTCTTCACCGCCATGGCCGGGTTCACCGCCGGCTCGGTGGAGACGGCGCTGGGCCGCTACGACGATGCCATGCGGCACCTGAGCGAGGCGCGCGACCTGGCCGATCGGGCTGGTGACTGGCTCGCGGCCGGCGCCCGCGCGCAGCTGGGCATCCTGGCCGTCCTGCAGGGCAGGCGCGATGAGGCTCCGGCGCTGCTGGCCGGAGCGCTGGAGGTGAGCCTGGCCGCCCGCAGCACCCAGTTCGTGGCCATGTGCCTGGTCGGGTACGCCTGGCTGGCCTTTGCCGACGGCGATCTGGACCGGGCCGCGCGGCTCGAAGGCTCGGCCGAGGGCCTGCGCCAGCGAGTCGGCCTGTCGGCCTGGCCGCACCTGCGGAAAAAGGAGGCCGAGCTGGTGGCCCAGCTCCGTCAGCGTCTGGGCGCGAGCCAGTTCGATCAGGCATTTTCTGCCGGCTCACAGCTCACCCAGCAGCAGGCGGTGGCCATCGTCCAGGACCAGCCGCGAGACCAGCAGCGGGACCAGCCGCCAGCTGACCTGAGCCGCCCCTGATGACGGGCGTTGACGGCCAGGGCTAGCGTTGATCTATGCCTGTTGAGCGGATGCTGCCCGATGACGAGGCCGAGGCGCTGGTGGCGCTGGCGCACGAGATCGCGCAGGAAGAGCTGAAGCCGATCGCCAGCGAGTACGAGGCCGAGGGGCGGTTCCCGCGGGAGAAGTTCAAGCTGCTGGGCCAGAGCGGGCTGCTGGGCCTGCCGTACCCGGAGCGCTGGGACGGCGGCGACGTGCCCTACGAGGTCTACCTGCAGGCCCTGGAGGAGATCGCCGCGGCCTGGATGACGGTAGGCGTGGGCTTGTCGGTCCACACGATGTCGTGCTTCGCGCTGGCCCGGTTCGGCACCGACGAGCAGCGTGATCAGTGGCTGCCAGGCCAGCTGGGCGGAGACCTGCTCGGGGCCTACGCGCTGTCCGAGCCGCAGGCGGGCTCGGACGCGGCCGCGCTGTCCACCCGCGCGGTCCGGAACGGCGACGATTACGTGGTCAGCGGGACCAAGGCGTGGATCACGCACGCGGGCCAGGCGGACTTCTACACCGTGATGGTGCGCACCAGCGACGACGGCGGCCGCGGCGTGAGCTGCCTGCTGATGGACGCGGGCACGCCGGGCCTGGGGTTCGGCGCGCTCGAGCACAAGATGGGGCTGACCGGCTCGCCCACCGCGCAGCTGCTGCTGGACGGGGCGCGGGTCCCGGTGACCCGGCGGCTGGGGACCGAAGGCCAGGGACTGAAGATCGCGCTGGAGGCGCTGGACTCCGGGCGCCTCGGCATCGCCGCCTGCGCGGTCGGGCTGGCTCAGGCGGCGCTGGATGAGGCGGTGGAGTACGCCAAGGGCCGCAGCCAGTTCGGCCAGCCCATCATCGGCTTCCAGGGCCTGCAGTTCATGCTGGCCGACATGGCCGCCGGGGTGGAGTCGGCCCGGGCCACCTACGTGGACGCGGCCCGGCGCCGGGACCGGGACCTGCCGTTCCACCGGCAGGCGTCGGTCGCCAAACTGGTAGCCACGGACATGGCCATGCGGGTCACCACGGACGCGGTGCAGGTGCTCGGCGGAGCCGGATACACCCGGGACTTCCCGGTCGAGCGCTACCTACGGGAGGCCAAGGTGCCGCAGATCTTCGAAGGCACCAACCAGGTCCAGCGGATGGTCATCGCCCGGGAACTGCGGAGGGAAACCAGATGAAAGCGTCGGCGATTGTCACGGGTGGCTCGGGCGGCCTTGGTGTCGCGGTAGTAGAAGAACTGCTGGCCGCGGGCTGGCGGGTGGTGGTGCCGGTTACGCGGGAGAAGGAACCGGCCCGGCTGCCGGACGAGCCCCGGCTGGAGACGGTGCGGGCCGACCTGTCCACCCCGGCGACGCCACGGCCGCGGTGGCCCGCGCCGCGGGCGCCCCGGACGCCCCGCTGCGGGCGGTGATCAACCTGGTCGGCGGGTTCGCCACCGGCGGCCGGGTCCACGAGACGCCGGTCGATGACTTCGAGCGGCTGGTCCGCCTCAACCTGCGCCCGGCCTACCTGACCATCCAGGCCGCGCTGCCCGAGCTGATCGCGGGTGGCGGGGGATCGGTGGTGTGCGTGTCCAGCCGGGCCGCGGTCCGGCCGTTCTCCGGCGCGGCCGGCTACGTGACCGGCAAGGCCGCGGTGATGGCCCTGGCCGACGCGCTGGCGGTGGAGTACAAGCAGGATGGGGTGCGAGTCAACACGATCCTGCCCAGCGTCATCGACACCCCGGCCAACCGGGCCGCCCAGCCCGGCGCCGACTACTCCAGCTGGGTCGCACCGGCCCGGATCGCCCGGGTCATCCGGTTCCTGGTCGAAGACGATTCGGACGCGGTGTCCGGGGCGCACATCCCCGTGTACGGGTCGGCCTGAATGCGGGCATGGACGACCGCGTAACCGGGGCCGCCGCGCACCGTGAACCGGGGCCGCTGCGGCTCGGCACTCAGGAGTTCGAGCCCGGCCGGCTGCTGGTCATGGCCATCATCAACCGCACCCCCAACTCGTTCTACCGGCCCGGCATCACCTGGGACGAAGGCGCCGCCCTGGAGCGCGTGCACACGGTGGTGGCCGAAGGCGCCGACGTCGTGGACGTGGGCGGCGTCCCGGCCAGACCGGCCGACGAGGTCACCGTGGCCGAGGAGATCCGGCGTACGGTCCCGTTCATCGAGGCGGTCCGCGCGGCCTACCCGGATCTGGTCATCAGCGTCGACACCTGGCGGCACGAGGTGGCCCGGGCCGTCTGCGAGATCGGTGCCGACCTGCTCAACGACACCTGGAGCGGCTGGGACCCCAAGCTGGCCGACGTGGCGGCCGAGTTCGGCACCGGGCTGGTCTGCTCGCACGCCGGCGGCCTGCTGCCCCGTACCCGGCTCTTCCGGGCCGCCTACGCCGACGTCATGGCGGACGTCCTGGATCGCACGCTGACGCTGGCCCAGCGGGCCGAGCAGGCCGGGGTGGACCGCGACCGCATCCTCATCGACCCGGCGCATGACTTCGGCAAGAACGCCTGGCACTCCCTGGAGATCTCCCGCCGCCTGGCCGAGATGACCGCCACCGGCTGGCCGGTCCTGCTGGCCGTGTCGAACAAGGATTTCGTGGGCGAGACCCTCGGCGTGCCGCTGGAAGAGCGGCTGTCCGGGACGCTGGCCGTCACCTCGGTCGCGGCCTGGCTCGGGGCCCGGGTGTTCCGGGCCCGCCAGGTCACCGAGACCCGCCAGGCGCTGGACATGGTGGCCGCGATCAAGGGCGACCTGGCCCCGGCCCGGATCATCCGGGGCCTGACCTGATCACCCGCGCGGCGCTGTGCCCGGCCCCGCCGCTGCTGGCCCGCGACTTGACCGGGCGTGACCTGGTGCTGCCCGAACTGCGGGACGCCTGCGCCCGGGCCGTGGCCGAGCTGGTCCGGGCCGATCCCGAGGTGATCGTGGTCGTCGGCCCGGCCGCCGAGACCGCCGAATGGGATCCGGAGAGCCGCCCGGACCTGTCCCCGTACGCCCCGGCCCTTGGCCCCGGAGGCCGGGCCGGTTTGCCGCTCTCGCTCGGACTGGGTGCGCTCCTGCTCGACCAGGCCGGGTACACCGGGCGCCGGGTTCTGCAGGCCGTCGCCGGCCACGAGCCCGCCCGGGCCTGCACTGCGCTGGGGGCCCAGTGGGCCGTCACCGCCACCGCCACCGGCACCGGTGCCACGGCCATGCTGGCCATGGGGGACGGCAGCGCCCGGCGCAGCACGTCCGCGCCCGGCTACCTGGATGAGCGGGCCGTCCCGTTCGACACCGCGGTGGAGGACGCCGTCCGGGCCGGTGACCTGGCCGCCCTGGCCGGTGTCGACCCCGCCCTGGCCCGGGACCTGATGGCCACCGGGCGGCCCGCCTGGCAGGTGCTGGCCGGCGCCTTGGGCCCAGCCCAGCGCCCGGCCACCGACATCCTCTACGCCGACGCCCCGTTCGGGGTGGCCTACCTCATCGCCGTGTTCACGCCCGCGGAGGGCTAACCAGAACCAGGGCGAGCCAGGATCAGGGCTGGCCGGGCCGCAGCTCGACGAACAGGCCTTCCGCGTCCGCGGTGAGCGTGTCCCCGTGATGGATCGTGCCGGTCAGGAACCGTTTGCGGCCCTCGATCCGGTCCACCCGCGCCGACACCCTCAGTTCCGGCCCGATCGGCGTGATGGCGCGGTAGTTCACGTGCAGGTACGCCGTCCGCGACCGGTCCCGGCCGGTGTTGGCCAGCCGCCCCAGCAGCTCGTCGAACACCAGGCCCAGGACCCCGCCATGCGCGGCGCCGCCCGCCCCGAGGTAGAACCGGCCCAGCGTGAAGCGCGCCGACACGTGCTGACCGTCCCACTCCTCGAGCTGCATGAGCGGCACCAGCGCCTGGCCGCGCCCCGGCAATTGGACTGGGTACGCGCGCCTGCTCGGCCCTCCTCGACCTCGAACGGCGCCAGGGTGGCGGCCAGTTTTTCCAGCGTATCGGCGGTGTCGGCCACCATGTCGTCCGGTGGGCTGGCGGTGGTGATCCGTTCCTGGACCAGCCGCAGCGCCTCGATCATCCGCCGGTCCGGGCCGCCATCCTCACTGGCGGTCCCCCCGCTCGGGCACGTCCACCAGCTGTCCCGGGGCGCCGGGGACGGCCGTCCGCCCGGTGTTCCGGGTGCCGCGTCCAGCCCGTCCGGCCCGTGAGCCGCGGTGTCCCGGCCTCTCCGCTTCCTTCACTACGCCACCATAGTCTCCCAGGCCGGGCAGGCCGGTCTAGGAGCGGCGCCGCCGGTGAGGGCTAGCCCGAACGGTACCCCCGATGTCCGTTCCGCTCCTCACCGGCTTAGGCGTCCTCCGCCTACCCGGCCTGGGATATGTGGTCTAACTCATTACAGCGGCGTGAAGGTCCTGTCTGCGGCAGATGGAGATGGTATGGAGTAATTGCCCGGGTACAAGATTTCATCAGTTCGGTCAGGCCTTCCAGTCGGCTAGCACCGCCTCAAGATCGGCTCCCGGCGGGCGGGGCGGGGTCGGCTCGGCCGCCGGGGTACGGGAGAACCGGGGCGCGGAGCAGCCTGCTCGACGCCGCCGACGGTGATGATGGTGTCCCGGGCGGCCATCTGCGGGTGGGCGCTGACCTCGCCGAACGACAGCACCGGGGTGACGCAGGCGTCGGTGCCGGCGAACACCTCGGCCCACTCGTCGCGGGCGCGGGTCACGATCACCGCGGTGAACCGGGCTCGCAGCTGCGGCCAGCCGGACGGGTCCAGCTGGGGCGGCAGGTCCTCGCCGTCCAGGCCCAGCCCCTTCAGCAGCGCGGCGTAGAACTGCGGTTCGAGCGCGCCCACCGCGATCCAGCGGCCGTCGGCGCAGGTGTAGGTGTCGTAGAACGGGGCGCCCCCGTCGAGGAGGTTGGCGCCCCGGTCGTCGGTCCACGTCCCGGCGCCGCGGAAGGCCCACATCATCTGGGCCAGCACGCTGACCCCGTCCACCATGGCCGCGTCCACCACCTGACCCCGGCCGGACCGCTGCCGCTCCCACAGCGCGGCCAGCACCCCGGTGACCAGGAACATCGACCCGCCGCCGAAGTCGCCGACCAGGTTGAGCGGCACCGCGGGCGGCTGCCCGGCCCGGCCGATGGCGTGCAGCGCTCCGGTCAGCGAGATGTAGTTCAGGTCGTGGCCGGCCGCGCGGCCAGCGGGCCGTCCTGGCCCCAGCCGGTCATCCGGCCGTAGACCAGGCCCGGGTTGACGGCGTGGCACTGCTCCGGGCCCACGCCCAGCCGTTCGGCCACGCCGGGCCGCAGGCCCTCCAGCAGCACGTCGGCCCGGGCGACCAGCCGCAGCACCAGGTCCCGGCCGGCCCCCGTCTTCAGGTCCGCGGCCACCGACCTCCGGTTGCGCAGCAGGTAGTCGGGCCGGTCCGCGGCCAGGGTGAACCCCGGCTGGGGCCGGTCCACCCGCACCACGTCGGCGCCCAGGTCACCCAGCACCATCGCCGCGTGCGGTCCCGGGCCCAGCCTGGCCAGTTCCACCACCCGCAGCCCGTCAAGTGGACCCGTCATCCCTGCCCCTTGCGTCAGTGATGGACCAGGCCCTCCTGGGCCATGGTCGCGATCAGCGTGCCGTCCCGGTGGAAGTACTGCCCTGGGCCAGGCCCCGCAGTCCGCCGCTGGCCGGGGTGGACTTGGTGAACAGCAGCCAGTCGTCCAGCCGGGGCTCGTTGTGGAACCACATCGCGTGGTAGAGGCGAGGCTCCAGCGGGGCGCCTCGGGCCGGCCGAGCGGGCGCAGGATGCCCGACACGAAGGTCAGGTCGCTGACGTAGGTCAAGATCGCGGTCCGGCTGACCGGCCCCCACTCCATCACGCCTCCGTCCCCGGCGTCTTCCCCCACCGGCCGCGGGTGCGGAACCAGAGATCGTCGGAGAAGTGCGGCTTCCCGGCGTCCGGGCCGATGGCCGCGCGCAGGTCGAACGGCCGGTCCGGCCGGATGCCGGTGGCCCGCCGCCGCCACACCATCGGCGGGCAGTCCTCCGGGTCGGGACCGACGGGCGGGCTGATCTGATAGTCGGTGGTGGCCCGGTCGGTGGTCGACGCGAGGGCGCCGCCGGCGCCGAGGTGGGCCAGCAGTCCTGGATCGCGGTCACCCGGCGGCGGCTGAACGTCCGGCCGTCCTGCAGCGGGTCGACCCGGAACACCACCGCCCGGCCGGTGTCGCCCGGCCGCAGGAAGTAGGCGTGCAGCGAGTGGGCGCGGGCCCCGTCGGCGGCGGTGCGCTCGGCCGCGACCAGCGCCTGCGCCGCGACCTGGCCGCCGAACAGCCGGAACCCGGGCTGGGCGGTGGGCTGGCTGCGGAACAGCTGCGTATCCAGCGGCCAGGTCGAGCACCGCCATCAGGTCCGGCAGGCCGAAGTCTTCGTCACCTGGGGCGTCGGGAACGGTCACTCGCCCCGCCAGACCGGCGCGCGCTTCTCCGCGAAGCGGACGCGCCTTCCCGGGCATCGGCCCAGCCGAACACCGGCTGCTTGATCTCCTGCTGCTGGCCCCGCATGTCTTCGGTGGTCCAGTCGGCCGACTCGGCGATCACTTCCTTGGTCGCCGCGATGGACAGCGGCGCGTTGGCGGTGATTCGCTCGGCCAGCTCGAGCGCGGCGGCAGCGCCCCGCCCTGTGGGGTGACCCGGTAAACCAGGCCGTCCGCTGCGCGTCGCGGCTGAGAAGAAGTCGCCGGTCAGGGCGTACTCCATGGCCAGGTTCTGCGGGATGCGGCGGGGTCGGCGGAGCAGGCCGCCGGCTGCGGCGATCAGGCCCCGCTTGACCTCGGGGATCCCGAACTTGGCATTCTCGGCCGCGACCACCAGGTCACAGGCCAGCGCCAGCTCGAACCCGCCCGCCAGCGCGTACCCCTCGACCGCGGCGATCAGCGGCTTCTTCGGTAGCGGTTGGGTCAGCCCGGCCAGCCCGCGGCCGGGGAACGCGACCTGCTCGCCCCGCAGGAACACCTTCAGGTCCATGCCGGCGCAGAACGTCCCGCCTGCTCGGTCGAGATGCCGATCGACAGGTCCTTGTGCGCGTCGAGCTGGTCCAGGGCCGCGGCCATGCGGTCGGCCACCTCGGCGTCGATGGCGTTCGGGCCTCCGGCCGGTTGATGGTGATGATCAGGATCCGCATCCGCTGCTCGACCAGGACGTCGGCCATCGGGTTCCCTTCCGGTTGGCTAGCTGCCAGTAGCAGTTCTATCGTCTGCGCCTCGCCGGGCATATCGTGGGAGGTAAGAGACGTCAGCAGGGTGGAGGCAGCTCAGTGCGTGATGCGGTAATCGTGGCGGCGGTGCGGACACCGGTCGGCAAGCGCAACGGGGGATTGTCCGGGATCCATCCGGTCGACCTGTCCGCGCAGGTGCTCCAGGCTCTGGCCGCGCGCACGGGGCTCGACCCGGCGGTGGTGGACGACGTGATCTGGGGCTGTGTCGGCCAGGTTGGCGAGCAGACCTTCGACATCGGCCGGAACGCCGTGCTCGGCGCGGGCTGGCCCGAGTCGGTGCCGGGGGTCACCGTCGACCGCCAGTGCGGCTCCTCCCAGCAGTCGGTGCACTTCGCCGCGGCCGGGGTCCTGGCCGGCCAGTACGACGTGGTGGTCGCGGGCGGCGTCGAGTCGATGAGCCGGGTGCCGATGGGGGCGTCGGTCAACGGCGCCTGGCCGTTCGGGGAGGGCTTCCGCACCCGCTACGACGGGGTGGCCCCGAACCAGGGCGTCGGCGCCGAGATGATCGCCGACCAGTGGAAGCTGTTTCCGGACCCAGCTCGACGAGTTCAGCCTGGCCTCGCACGAGAAGGCGGCCGCCACACCAGGATGACGGCCGGTTCGACGAGCAGATCGTCACCGTCACCACCCCCGACGGCACCCAGGTCAGCAAGGACGAGGGCATCCGCCGCGGCGGCACGGTGGAGAGCATGGGCGGGCTGAAGCCGGCCTTCCGCCCGGACGGGGTCATCACCGCCGGCAACAGCTCGCAGATCAGCGACGGCTCGGCCGCGCTGCTCATCACCACCAGCGCCAAGGCTGCCGAACTGGGCCTGACCCCGCTGGTCCGCATCCACACCGCGGTGCTGGCCGCCTCCGACCCGGTAATCATGCTGACCGCGCCGATCCCGGCCACGGCCAAGGCTCTGGAACGCAGCGGGCTGTCCATCGACCAGATCGGCGCGTTCGAGGTCGACGGTGGCCCTCGCCCCGGTCCCGCTGGCCTGGCTGGCCGAGACCGGCGCCGACCCCAAGGTCCTCAACGCCAACGGCGGCGCGATCGCGCTCGGTCACCCGCTGGGCGGCAGCGGCGCCCGGCTGATGACCACGCTGGTCCACCACATGCGCGACAACGGCATCCGCTACGGCCTGCCAGACCATGTGCGAGGGCGGCGGCCAGGCCAACGCCACTGTGCTCGAGCTGCTCTTGCCGCGCCGTATGCGCCGCACCGTCTTCGACTCAGAACACGAGCAGTTTCGCGGAGTGGTCCGCGAATTCCTCGCTCGTGAGGTCGCCCCCCACGCCCAGGCCTGGGAGGACGCCGGAATCGTCGACCGCGAGGTCTACCGGGCCGCGGGCAAGCACGGCGTGATCGGGTTCAACGTCCCCGAGCCGTTCGGCGGCGGGGGCGTCCCGACTACAGATTCACGCGGTCGTGACGGAGGAGCTCGCCCTGGCGGGCCGGGCCCCCCGCTTCACGCTGCACGACGACATCGTGACGCCGTACCTGATCTCCCTGGCACCCCGGGGCAGCAGCAGGCTGGCTTCCCGGTTCGCATCCGGCCACCTATAGGGGCCATCGCCATGACCGAACCAGGAACGGGCAGCGACCTCGCCAGGGTCCGCACCACGCCGAACGCGACGGCGACTGGAGGCTTTACGGGTCCAAGACGTTGATCACCTCCGGCATCCACGCAGACCTAGTCATCGTCGTCACCAGGACCGACCCCACGGCTGGCCACCGCGGGTTCTGCCTGCTGGTGGTGGACGGGCAAGCCCGGCTTCACCCGGGGCCGCACCTAGA
Organism: uncultured Actinomycetes bacterium; assembly: GCA_963833835.1. GTDB lineage: Bacteria > Actinomycetota > Actinomycetes > Streptosporangiales > Streptosporangiaceae > Bog-532. The sequence continues at coordinate 699,237 of CAWHZI010000008.1, read as the reverse complement.
GATCGGGCAGAATCGCAGGACACCGCGGAACTCTTCTTCGACGAGGTCCGCGTCCCGAGGCAAACTGCTCGGCGCCGACGGCGACGGATCCGGCACCTGAGGCACCACCTTCCGCCGAACGCTGTCGATCGCTCCGCGTCGCCGAGGGCGCGCGATCCGCGCCGGCAGTGACCTACGCCCAGCACCGCACCGCGTTCGGCCAGCGGATCGGGGACTTCCAGCACACCCGTTTCGTGCTCGCCGAGATAGAAACCGAGCTCGACCTGACGCGGCCTACGTGGACCGGCTGTCCCCTGGGGCGCGGGACCTCACCCCGGTCGAGGCGGCCAAGGCCAAGTGGTGGGCCACCGAGGTGCAGAACCGGGTAATCGACGCATGCGTCCAGCTGCATGGCGGCTACGGCTACATGATGGAGTACCCGGTCGCCAGGGCCTTCCTGGACGCGCGGGTCCAGCCCATCTACGGCGGCACGACGAGATCATGAAGGAGATCGTCGGCCGGGACCTGGGCCTGTAGCCATGACCAGGAGCTCCTCTCCGCTAGAGGTGCCCAGGCCATCGTCCCGCCCGCTGAAGTAGCGCTGATTCAGCTCGGTCGCCGGGACGTGCCGTTCCTCGGCGAACCCGGCCTCCCGGGCCAGCTCCTGCTATCTCGGTGGGGGAGAAGAAGCTGATGAACGGGGTCCCCGACGCGCGGGCACCGTTCTCGGCCAGTGAGCGCCCGATGCGTTCGGCCGGATCGAGCAGCTCCAGCGGCGGCTGGAACGTCATGACCACGGTCGAGCCCGGCGCCAGTGAGGCCAGCTGGCGCAGCGTGGCCTGGTTGGCCTCGCGGGTCAGGTACATGCTCACGCCGAGCGAGGGACCACGGCCGGCCGGGCGGCGTCGAACCCGGCAGCGGCCAGCTTGGCCCACCACGACCCGTCCGTCTCGAAGTCGTCCGGGACCAGCCGCAGCCCATCGGCGACGCCGTAACCCAGCTCGATCAGGCGCTGTCGTTTCCAGGCCTGTGAGGCGGGCCGGTCGACCTCGAACACGGTCAGCCGGGCGGCCAGGTCCGGCCGCCGCTGCACGAAGGTGTCCAGGCCCGGCACCCAGCAGCACGTACTGACGTGACCCCACGGGCCGGCCTCGTCTCGGACCAGGTCTTCCACGAACCGGGACCGCACCACGATGCTGGCCCGGAACGTCCGCGTGCCGTCCGGGTGCATGTCGCCCCGGTCGCGCCAGCCGTCGCCCGGATCAGCCAGCCGCAGGCCGATCTCGTCCTCCAGCACGTGCGGCGGCGGATCGGCCTCCACGTGCATCGCCCGCCACAGCGCGACCCGCACCGCCGTGCCGTCCGGGAGCCACGGTCGCTGGTCGTCAGCCATGAGCGCTCAGCTCTTGCCCGGAGCCTGCAGGCTCCACAGCCGGCCGTCCGGGTCCCGGACGGTCATCTCCCTGGTCCCGAAGTGGGTGTCCTCGAACGGGGTGACCACCTCGACCATCGGGATCGGCCTGGAACGCGTCCGCGTCGGGCACCTTGAGCACGATCCTGGTGTCGGGCTGCCTGATCCTCCGGCACCTCGGCGATGAACACGGTACGGCCCGTCACCGTTGCGCAGCTGCCCGGAGGAGTGCCCGGTGTCGAACTCCAGCTCGATAGCCCAGCCCCTGGAAGAACTTGGCCGCCTTGCCCCAGTTGTGCGTGGTCAGGAACACCGCTTCGATGCCCTCGGTCGTCATGTCAGCTCACCTTTTCCCGGAAGTTGCTTCGGTGCCGCGGGCGTCATCGAGGTAGGCCCGCAGCGCGTCGGCGACCAGCGCCGACAGGGACATCTCCGACTCGATGGCCCGGTGCTTGACCTGCTTGATCAGCCCCAGCGGCAGGTACACGTTGAACTGCTTCACATCCTCATCGCCCACAGCAAGCATGCTAGCAAACTACGTCAGCTAATAGGAACCCGACAGCTGACCCGGGCACCCTTGGCCGTGGGAACGTCATTAAGGCAAGGTAAAACGCATGGAATCTGGACACCGCGGCTTGCCTATCGACCCGCTCGACCTGCTTCGCCAGCGGCGCAGCGCCAAGTGGCAGACCTACGCCCACGATGTACTCCCGCTGGCCGTGGCGGAGATGGACTTCACGTAACTCGCGCCGCCGATCACAGTCGCGTTGCAACAGGCGGTCGAAAACGCTCGGACACCGGATATGCTCATCTCCGTCGCCGCACGTCGGCGACGCGCCATTGCCGGCTTCGCCGCGCGTCGTTGGGGCTGGGAGCTGAAACCTTCGCAGGTGACAGCGACGACTGACGTAGGGGTCGGAGTGGTCGAGCTGCTTCGGCTGCTGACCCAGCCCGGCGACGCCGTCGTGATCAGCCCGCCGGTGTACCCGCCGTTCTTCGACTGGGTCGCCGAAGCGAAGCTGACGCGACGTGAGGCGCCGCTTGCGCACGACGACGCCGGCTGGCGGCTTGACCTCGACGCGTTGGAACGTGCGTTTGCCAGCCATCCAGCGGTGTTCATTCTGTGCAACCCGCACAATCCGGTCGGGCGAGTGCATACCAAGGCGGAGCTGACCGCGCTCGTGGCGCTCGCCCACAAGTACGGCGTGACGCTGATCAGCGACGAGATCCACGCCCCGCTCGTCCTCCCTGGGGAAGCTTCACTCCGCTGCTCACCGTGCCCGGCGCTGCGGAGATCGCGGTCAGCCTGCCCTGTCAGCGAGCAAGGCGTGGAACCTTGCCGGCTTGAAGTGCGCGGCGATCGTCACCGCGTCGCCAGACATGGCCGGCGTGGTGGCACGGCTGCCACCTACGCGCGGTGGGCGCGTCGGCCACTTCGGCGTCCTCGCGACGGTCGCAGCATTCGCTGACAGCGAGGGGTGGCTCGACGACCTTCTCCCCCCCCTGGACCTCGATGAGCGCCGCCGCCAGCTCGGACTGTTGCTGAGTGAGCCAGCTGCCCGCGCTGACATGGCATCCGCCCGAGGCAACATTTCTCGCGTGGATCGATTGCAACGCCGTCGGCCCCGGTGACGTAGCGCGCGAGCGCTTTCTCACCGACGGGAGGGTGGCGTTGGAACCAGGCCCTCGATTCGGTACGCCGGGCTCCGGCTATGCACGCTCCTCAACTATCCGCGACCAGCGCCGACATCCTCGACCAGGCCATCGCCAGGATGGCCAAGGCACTGACGTGACCCGCTAGTCTTGCTGAACACGCATTCAGCAGGAGGCGGGACCGATGGCGGACTGGCCCGAGCACGCGATCTGGTGGCAGCTGCACACGATCAGCTTCACCGGCCCCGGGCCGCTGACCAGAATTGAAGCGTGGCTGGACTACCTGGTTGATCTCGGCTGCAACGGCCTCCTGCTCGGGCCCATCTTCGCCAGCGAGACGCACGGCTACGACACCGTCGACCACTTCCGGATCGACCCGCGGCTGGGCACCGACGAGGACTTCGGCCACCTGGTGGAGCAGTGCCAGGCTCGCGGCGTGCGGCTGCTGCTGGACGGGGTGTTCAACCACGTCGGCCGGGGATTCGGGCCGTTCCAGGACGTGCTCGCGCACGGCCGCGCGTCGCCTTACGCGCCCTGGTTCCGGCTCGACTTCGACGCCGACGGCGCCGATAGCGCAGACGGTGATCCTGACGGGTTCGGCTACGGCGACTTCGAGGGTCACCACGAGCTGGTCGCCCTCAATCACGACGAGCCCGCGGTGCAGGACTATGTGACCAGCGTGATGACCCATTGGCTGGACCGGGGCGTGTCCGGCTGGCGGCTGGACGCGGCCTACGCCGTGCCGGCCCCGTTCTGGCGTGCGGTGACGGGCCGGGTGCGGGCCACCCACCCGGACACCTGGCTGGTGGGGGAGGTGATCCAGGGCGACTACATCGCGGCCGTGCGCGACGGCGGCCTGGACTCGGTGACCCAGTACGAGCTGTGGAAGGGAATCTGGAGCTCGCTCAACGACCGCAACTTCTTCGAGCTGGCCCACACGCTTAGCCGGCACGCGACTTCGCGGCCGCGTTCTTGCCGCAGACGTTCGTCGGCAATCACGACGTCACCCGGCTGGCCAGCCAGCTCACCGATCCCGAGCACCTGCCGCACGCGCTGGCCGTGCTGTTCGCCGTCGCCAGCTTCACGCCGTCGGTCTACACCAGCGACGAGCAGGCGTTCGCCGGCGTCAAGTACGACCGCGCGGGCGGCGACGACGAGATCCGCCCCGCCTTCCCCGACTCCCCGGACGGCCTGGCCCCGGACGGCTGGCCGACCTTTCGCCTACAAAAGGACCTGATCGGGCTCCGGCGCCGTCATCCTCGGCTTTCGCGCCGCCACCGAGGTCCTGACCGTGCGCAACGAGGCCCTGGCCTACCGGGCCAGCCACCCCGGCGACGGCCCGGACCTGGCCGTCCTGCTCAACGTCTCGGCCGACAAGGTGTCCTTCGACCTGCAGGGCCGGGCGGCGCGCTACCTGCTCGGCAGCGACGACGCGGCCGCATCCGGTGTGCTGGACGCGCACGGCTGGGCCATTCTGGAACTGGCCCGCCAGCGCCGGCGCGTGAGCGAACGGGTCACGGTGCACGGCGGATGGTCCCCGACGAGCGCCGCGCGACCATCCTGCGCGCCGCCGGTGACCTGCACCGCGGCACCCCTACGCCGGACGTGTGGGTCGCCGACATCGCCGCCGCGGCCGCGGTCTCACCCCCGCTGATCATCTTCCACTTCGGCACCAAAAAGGCGCTCTACCTGGCCGTTCTGGCCACCGCGGCCGACGCCATCCGGGCCGGGCTGGCCGACCTGGCCGGGCCGCCCTCCTTGGACCGGCTCGGCACGCGTCCGCTTCTACGCCGATTACGCGCTGGCCCACCGGGCCGGTTTCCTGTCCCTGCTGCGCGGCGGGATTAATCGGCCGAAGCCGCCGCCATCGTCGAATGTCCGGGCCGACATCGCTTGGCGGATCCAGGCTGGCCTGGCCGCGGCCCGTCCGGCCCTGGCCGCCAGCCCTCTCGCCCCGGTAGCCGTTCGGGCCCACCCTGGCTACATCGACGCCGCCGTCGTCCACTGGCTCGCCCTCCGGGCCGATCAGCGGGCCCAGCTGTCCCCGGCCATGCTGGCCGACCTCGCCGTCGGCGCCTTCACCGGCGCCCTCGCCTGTTGGTCAATTAAATGAATAGTCAGACCGGTTGCGCCCATCAGGCATGAGCCGATCAAGCCCGCGTCCGGGGGATCGGGGTCTGGCGGATATCTCGACGAGCAGAACCCAGGCATTCTAGACGGCCCCCAGGAAAGCTGTCAGCGTTCCCGCCAGCATGAAGTACGGCCCGTAGCCGTGCTGGACGGTGAGGGTAATACCGCCCGGCCAGGAACAGCAGGGCGGGTCGCTGGACATTGGCTATCCGGGAGGCCGACCACCAGGCGGGTGTCGGCTGGATCGTCGGGGCCATGACGCAGCTGGACGCGCAGCACCGCGAGTGACATCCAGCAAGGCGCAGATGATGACCTCGATGCCGAGAGCTTCGGAGGGCTGCGGGGCGAGCGCGAGACTGCAGACGGCGACGACGAGCAGCAGCAGGGACAGAGTTCGGCGGCGAGGGCATTCACTTTGGGGAAGGAGAGGATCTGTTTCAGGTTGATCGAGACGGCGACGAAGAGCAAGCCGGTAAGGGCGGCGGCCGCTCCTACCTCAGCGATGAAGAAGTTCTGCCACGCGGCGGTGTCGTAGGCGTTCACCGCACGGGGTGGTCGGCTGGTCCGGGGCCTGGGGGCAGTGGTGGCCCGACCACGGTCGTGGCGTGACGGGCGTTGATGGCCGTGAGCGCGTCGAGGTCGAGGGGGTGGGCGTGCATGACAGGAGCGGCTTCGTCGAAAAACGGCTTCATGCCGCCGGGCACGAAGGTGAGCAGCATGGTCGAGGCCGTCTCCGCGGCGTTGGTCTAGGTGTGTGCGGTGCCGCGCGGCACGAACAGGAAGCTGCCCGGTTCGGCGATGACCTCGGAGCGGCCACGGCGAACCGGAACGCTCCTGCGAGCACGTAGAAGCATTCTTCGACGCTCGCGTGGCGATGCAGGGGCGCCCCGGTGTGGTTCGGCTGGGCGGTGAGCTCGAACTGATCGAAGGCGCCGGTGGTCGCCTGGGTGGCCTTCCACACGAGCAGTTCAGTGGGGCTGAACTGCAGGGCGTCGCCCTCGCCGGCCGGGGTGACGATGGGGAGGATGGACATCAGGATGCCTCTCTTTCGGGATCCGGGGAAGCTCAAGCGCGGAGTGGTCCCATCCCGCCAGGGCGGTGGTGCGGGTGTAGGTACTGGTGAAAAACTCCAGCGCAGCCGCGTCCGGGTCGGTGCGGGCGAGCAGTTCGTCCCACGGCAGGACGAACTCGCCGGCCGGGCGCCCACCGGGCCTGCGGTGGATCGGGCTGCGCAGGTGAGGGGCAGGCCGGCCGCTGAAGCGGGAGGGTGGGGGTATGACCCGGCCAACGGATCTGGAGGTCAGCCGGGCCGGACGGCATCGGGCCGGTGGTCATGCCCCGGCAGGTGAGGGTCAGGGCGACGTTCCACCACTCGTTGAGGAACGGGGTCAGCGCCAGCTTGACCTTGCCGATGACCTGGGTCCACAGGTGCAAGGTGTCCCGGGTTTCGCCCGCTGCTCGTAGGGCAATCCGGGCCAGCGTATGTCCACTATGAAGCCCTCCCAGGCGCCATGGCGCCACCACCGTATTTGGCCAGCCGCAGATATTTCGTTAGCGAACTATCTGCGGCGAGTCTGGCACAGCCCCCCGGGCGAGGCAAGCGCCCGCAGACCCGGCCCGCGCCCGGCCGCGCCAGTTCAGCTGGCTTGTACCCGGTCGTGCTGATCGAGCGCGACACGGATGTTCTGCCAGCCGGCCGCGATGGCCTGCTTCTGGTCCTGGTCGAGTGGGGCCAGGAACAGCCGCCGGACATTCGCCGCATGCGTCTCGCGCGCCGCGGCCAAGCGGGCCCGCCCGGCCGCCGTGAGGGTGGCGATCAGGACACGGCCATCGCCAGGAGACGAGACGCGGCGGACCAGGCGCTGCGCTTCCAGCACTCCGACGATCCTGGTCAGACCGCTGCGGCTGAGCATGGCCACCTGGGCCAGGTCAGACATGCGCAATTGGCCGCCGGCCATGAAAAGCTTGAACAGCACCTCGTACTCGACCAGGGCCATGCCGTGGGTGGCCACCAGGTCGGCATCGAGCAGCCGCATCAGCCGGGTGTGAACCTCAAGGAAGCCGCCCCAGACCGCCAGATCAGCTGGGTCGAGCCGCGGCGCCACGGCGCCGGCCGTTTCACCGGGCGGATCAGAGACCGGGTTTGTCGTCGTGCCCTGGCCCATGCTGGCCGCCGGGATTTCTCACTTCGCGCCATACCGAGCAGCCTAAACCGCGGCCGAGAGAAACGCTTCGCAAACGAACTACCAGCCGACCGGCTCCCGGCCAATGACGCGCCCATTTCGAAAAATTATTCGATAGAACTGGAAAATAGCTATGTAAAGCAATACTATGTTCGTATGGCAGCAGAGCTGATATCTGCGGGCTTCCTCCCGCGGACGCCGCCAAGCTCAACGGCGGTGCCGACCACCTCGCGCGCGGGTTCCGGCTTCGAGGCGGGCGGCGCGCTCGACACGTGCGCGCCGGGTGGGTCGCTGGCCCGGCTGGCCGACGCGGTCACGCGGATGGCCGGTGGCCGAGCTGAACGACGACGAGCTGATCGGCGTGGTCCGGGCCTGGCGCCGGCTGGAGTCGTGGTGCACCGCCTGCACGCTGGCGGCGATCGCCGAGCTCGCGCGCCGCCGCCCGGCCGAGCGGACCGCGCCCGCCGCGCCCGGACGGTTCCCGGCCCAGCTGAGCGAGTTCATCAGCGACGAGGTGGCGGCCGCGCTGACCCTGTCCGGCCGGACGGCCAGCGCCTACCTCGACCTGGCCCTGGATCTCGCTCTCCGGCTGCCCGCCACCGCCCGCGCCCTGCACGAAGGGGTCATCGACTATCCCAAAGCACGCCTCATCGCCGACCTGACCCGGGTCCTGTCCGACGAGGACGCTCGCGCGGTCGAGGCGCGGATCCTGGCCGCCGCCGGTGACCAGACCACGGCCCAGCTGCGGGCCGCGGTGAGCCGGGCGGTGATCGCGGTGGACCCGGAAGCCGCCGCCCGGCGCCGTCAGGAAGCGCAAAAGGATCCGCGGGTCCGCCGCTGGCAGGAGGACGCGGGCACCGCCGCGCTGGGCGGCTTCGGCCTGCCACCGGCCGAGGTACTGGAAGCGGACCAGCGCATCACCGAACGCGCGCTCGCCCTGCGCGACGCCGGCCTGCCGGGTTCCCTGGAGGAACTGCGGGCCCGCGCCTACCTAGACACCCTCCTAGGCCAAGACTCCAGCGTAACCCACCCCGTCCCACGAACCCGCCCCGTCCCACGAACCCGCCGCCCCGGCGCCACGGCTGGCCGCCCTGGTCAACCTGACCATCCCGCTGGCCGCCATCCCCGGGTCGCCGGGTCACGTCGCCGGGTTCGGGCCGGTGGATCCGGAGCTGGCCCGCCAGCTGACCGGGCTGGCGGCCGCCCACCCCGCGTCCCGCTTCTGCGTCACCGTCACCGGCGACGACGGACGGGCCCTCGGCCACGGCTGCGCGCGAGGCCGGCCCACCGGCCCCTTCACGGTGACGATCAACCCACTGGCCCAGGACCCCTGCGACCATCGACACCAGGAGCCGGACTATCAGCCCAGCCGGCGTCTCCAGCACCTGATCAACGCCAGGACCCCCACCTGCTCCGCGCCCGGCTGCCGGCAGCCGGCCACCCGGTGCGACCTCGACCACACGGTGCCCTACGACCAGGACGGCCGGACCTGCGAATGCAACCTGGCCCCGCTGTGCCGCCACCACCATCGCTGTAAACAATCCGAAGGCTGGCGCCTCGATCAGCCCCGGCCCGGCACCCTGACCTGGACCACCCCGGCCGGCCGCCACTACATCACCACGCCCGACGCCTAGGGCTGGCCGCCCCAACGCATTACCCTCACTTGCGTGAGCAGGACGAACCTGGACCGCAGGGTGGTGACCGCGGCCGGGGAGGTGCTGGCCCGGCGCAAGTTCGTTACCGTCGCCGACGTGTGCGTCGGTCTTGGCTGGCTGGCCAGTAGCAACGTGGATCGCTGGCGGCAGGGCCGGGTTCCGGACCTGGAGTCATTGCTGCCTGTGCACGACGACAAGCTGGCTCAGCTCCCGGTCATCCTCCAGCGCTGGGCTGAAGCTAACGCGCTGAAGCCGGTCGAGACCGACTATGTGGCCGCCACCAGGGACCGGCGTCAACTGCGCTTTACCTCGGCCGGTGATCCCGCGGCGGAATGCGCCTGGCGGACTCACTGGGTCTCCGCTGAGCTGTCGGCCCCGCAGCAAGAGCGCATGGCCGCAGCCGCCTGATCTGGTCGTGGTGCAGCCGGTCAAGGACTGGTCCTGCGCCGAGTGCGGCGGCACCGGGGATTTCCTGATCATGGACGGTGATGGCCCGCTCTGCCTGACCTGCGCCGACCTGGACCACCTGGTGTTCCTGCCGGCGGGCGACGCGGCACTCACCCGCCGGGCGAAGAAGGCCAGCCGCCTGTCGGCGGTAGTCGTCCAGTGGAACCGAGCGCGCAAGCGGTATCAACGCCGGGGCATCCTGGTCGAGGAGCAGGCGCTGGAGCAGGCGGAGCAGCAGTGCCTGGCCGACGAAGACGCTCGGATGCGGCGCCGCGAGCGTGACCGGGAGCGCCGGGCTGACTCGGACGTCGAGCTACAGGCCGCGCATGGTGGAAGAGATCACGCGTCTGTTCCCCGGTTGCCCAGCCCAGCGCGCCGAGGCGATCGCCGGGCATACCAGCCTCAGGGGCAGCGGGCGGGTGGGGCGGTCGGCGGCCGGAAGGTCGCTGGACGAGAAGGCGATGACGCTGGCTGTGGTGGCCTCGGTACGCCACGAGGACACCGATTACGATTCCCTGCTGATGTCCGGCGTTCCGCGTGACGTCGCCCGCGAGCGGATCAAGGCCACCATCGATCGGGTCCTGCGAGCCTGGGCCTAGCGTTCTCCCGCGGCCGGCTGGCGCCGGGCCGCCGCGGTCATCATCGACCGGGTGATCTGGTCGTGCAGAAACCGGACGGGCAGGAAGTACAGGTGCCCGCAGCCATCCCTTGGGCTGCTCGACTGTGGTCACGTCGAGCCCACGCCGAAGACGGCCCCGGCCCACCCTTGGGCGTCGCGGGCCGAGCCGTCGGTCAGGGGCCGAGCCGCGCACTACCTGCTCAGCAGCGACGCCGCCGCCCCGGCCGCCAGCTCACTCGCTCCCGTCGCCGTCCGCGCCCATCTCGGCTACGTCGACGCCGCGATCGTGTAGTGGCTGGCGCTAACGCAGTGCGTCCGCTAGGTGACGGTATACCGGAATGAGCTGGCCGAGGCCGGTCAGGGTGAACATCCTGGCTACGGTCGGCTGCGGCGCGGCCAGAACCAGTGCCGTCTCGCTCGCGGCCAGAACGTCGCGGGCATCGACCAGTCCGTGTATTCCGCTGGCATCGATGAACCGCAAGCCAGAGAGGTCGATGACGGCTAGGCGCGCGTCCGCCGGGACGTAGCCCGTCATGATTTTCCGCAGCAGGTGAGCGTTGGTGATGTCGCATTCCCCGGCCAGGCTTACCAGCGTGTGCGATGGCTGATCCGTCGCCGCGATGGTCAGCAGGGCGGGCATTGTGTCAGCGGGTTGGCATACATTCACGGAGCATTTCTGCTCACGTCTTCCGGCGGCTGACGTCGAGGTCGAGCCTGATGGGCAGGTCTTCTTTGTCCAGTGCCTGCCGGGCATGAGCGAATGCTTCAGTCTCGATGCGCTGGAAGAGGGCATGCAGGTCGGCGCCTTGCCGGGCGGTGACCTCGAGAACGAGCTCGGGCGCCGCGCCATCGCCGATGATCCGGCCGTGGGTATTGTCCACACCGTGGTAGGTGCTGACTTCCCGCGTGAGCGCACCGATGACGGCCGCGGGCCGCAGAATGGTGGTGCCGTCGGACATTTCCACCGGGATGGGGATGTCACCGGCCCGGTCGGTGGAGATCAGCAAAGCGAGGATCCACCGTAGCGCGAGCAGGGCGATAACAAAGCAGACGGCCGCGGCGGCGTACCAGACCCATCCGTGGTGGCCGATGTAGGTGCTGACCCGGTTGGCGAACAGCGTGCGATGGGAAAAGCTTTTGCCGAACGCGCCGACGGAGGCGGCCAGGCCAGCCGCCCCGATGAGCAGGACAAGCACGCCGAACAGAGTCAGGACGAAGCGGTTGGTGCGGTCGGCGTGCATCAGCGGCTCCGGGAGTTGACCCGCACCCGAAGGCGCGGCGGGTGACGCAGATCGAGCTGGCTCAGGCGGTCCTGGACGGCTTGTGTCACCGGCTCGTTGAGGGCTTCGGTGGCGGGCCGCCCGCGGGCGGCCGCGGTCGCCGAGACGCGGGCCCGGCGGCGGCGAACGACCACGGCCGCGGCGGAAACCCCGTCCACCCGGGTGGCTGCGGCGCGCAAGGTGCCAGCCAGGCCGCCGCGGGTCACGGCGGCGTCGGTAGCCCGCTGATCGGAGCGCAGGGACAGCCGGGTGACGCGGCGGGGCTTGAGCTCGATGATCAGAATCAGCAGCCCGATCACGATCAAGATGGCCGACCAGACCACGATGACGGTCTGGTTCCACTGGGTCCTCTTGGCCCAGTGGTACCAGGTGGTCCAGTGCAGTACGAGTGGGCCGTGGCCCACGCCTTTGGCGATGACCTCGATGATCACGATGATGGCCGCGACGGCCAGCGCGGCGGCGAGGATGAAGGCCAGTGGCCGGTTCAGCAGGCGCATGGTCGGTCCTCCTCAGTGGACGCGGGGCGGTGGCGTGATGTCAGTGGCCAGGTCGGAAACCACAATGTGTACTTCGTCGACCTGCAGGCCGGTCAGTTCCTGCACGCGGTCCTGGACGTGGCGGCGGACCTGCCGGGTGACGTCATTAACCGACGCAGGCCAGCGGACACTGATTTCCATGTTGACGAAGGCCTTGGACCCGTCCACGTCGACCGTGGTCTTCGGCAACGCGTCCAGGTCGGTCCCTCGTACGCCCAGGTGCCCGGCCCCGGGGACCGCACGGCCGAGCATGCGGGCGACCGCGGCCCCCGCGTCCGGGTTCTCTACCGCGGCCCGGGCGGCGATCTTGGTCACCACGCCGTCAGCGATGCTGATGGTGCCCAGCTCGTTGCGTCCCGCGCGGGCGGCCGGTTCCAGGTCCGTACCGGTACCGGGCTGCGTCTCGGTGGCCGTGCTCATCTGCGGTAGCGGCTGCGGGACAGCCACCCCTGAAGGTCCACGTCACCGTTGAGAACCTTGGCGATGCCGTAACCGATCGCGCCCAGCAGGGCCACGATCAGCATGTCGCCGAAATTACCGAACACCAGAGCCAGGCCGAGGATCAGGCCGGTCACGGTGGCTAGCGCCGTACGGTTCATCATTCACATCCACACAGAGGGACAAACTATGAGAACTGATCAGGCGGGTGGCAGGCCCGGCGACTGGCGAGTTCGCCGGGCGCGGCCTGGCGCCGCAGGTCCCGAATCGGGCGGGTCGTCGATGTCGGCGATCGTGACGTCGACCGGACGGGAGCCGACCAAGGGAGCCAGGGTGACCTTGATCAGCGTGGCCAGCAGCGGCGCCTCGACGCCCCAGCGAGAGCGGACCTGCACCTGAACCCGGCCGTCGGCCACACTGACCCCGTCGACGGTCCGGCCGGGCAGATAGGTTGCGACCTCGTGGTAGGGGCCTCCGTCCAGCCCGGACACCCCATCACATTCGCGGACCTCGGCGGCCACTGCGTCGACGTCCACCCCGTCGACGACCGCGCTCTCTCCGACACCACCCGGTGCTGGAGTGGTCACGCGACCCGGCTGGGCGCGGGCTGCTGGTCGTCGTCGTCCGTCGGTAGGTACACGTCGTCCACCGCGACGTTGACCTCGACCACGCGCAGGCCGGTCATCCGCTCGACCGACTGCTTGACGTTGCGCTGGATGCTGCGCCCCAGCTCAGCGATGGCGACACCGTATTCGACCACGATGTCCAGGTCGATCGCGGCTTCAGTCTCGCCGACCTCGACGCCGACGCCCTGAGACACGTTCGGCCCGGAACTGCCGGGAATGCGCTCCCGGAGCGCCCCGAAGGCCCGGGCGCCGCTGGCGCCCATGGAGTGAACGCCGGCGATCTCCCGGCAGGCCTTGCCCGCGATCTTCTGCACGACGCCTTCGGCCACCGTGATCTGCCCGTCATCGGTGGCGAGCCGGTCCCGGGTCGCGGGGCTGGCCTTCGTGCTGGCGGTGGACTGGGTCTGGTCGGTCCTGGATCCTGTGGGCTCGCTCATCAGACATACTCCTTGATGGCCGGCTTCTGAACGCCGGCCTTGAATTCGGTGCGTCACGGACGGCCCGGCGAAGCCTCCAGGCAGGACCGTCCACTTAGTTAGACACCGGCCCGGCCGAATCGTCGCGCTATCGGCGCAAACTTTTTTCACCGTTCCGAGGTTCAGGGGGCCTCCGATCGTTATGAATACCGGTGTGGACTGGCGCTGACCGGGCTGTGGCATGCTGACCCGCGTCAGCAGGGACGACCAGGTGACGGGGGTGAGAAAGCGGCCAGAACCGGCGGTCTCCGATGGCTATCTGTCGCAGGGCCGCCGCGCTCAACATCGACCGGGTCGACCTGGTCGTGCTAGGAAACGACGTGCCCGCCGCCCTGGACCGGGCCATCAGCCGGCGGACCGACTACTTCGCCACCTGCTGCGCGCAGCGGGTCAGCCGGGCGACGTCGCGGCCCGGCGGGCCACCCTGGCCTACGCCACCGACCTCGGCCATGCTCAGCTGGCCCACTCCACTCCTGGCGTCCGGCCCGACACCACGGCGAGATCGGCGCCGCCGACGGGTCGATCCTCAGCTACCTGCGCTCTGAGCCGGGCATGACCCTGGTGGCGTATTCGCCCCTGCGCAACGGGGCCTGCAGCCGGCCCGTCAACGAACTCGACCATCCTACGACCATTCGGGGAGTCTGGCGGCTCGCAGCACTCAACAGGCGCGCAGGAACATGTGCTACGCGAACCAGGTCGTTCTGGTCGGGCTGACGGGCGCTGAACTGCCGGTCGTGCCGCTCATGAGGCATCCCAGTCGCACAGCTCGACGAGAGCCTGGCGCCGTGAATCTGGACCTCAGCGCGGAACAGCGTCAGCTGCTGGACGCGGCGAATTGAGGTAGCTGTCCGGCGACTCACAGGCCTCGATCGCGTCGGTGTCGTGGCCGATCTTTATCTCAAGGGCGTCGAGGTAAGCCGCCATCGTGGCCAGTTGAACGCGGACCTGCTTACGATGGGCTCGCAGCAACTCCAGCCGTTCGTCCTCGTTGCCGTCGCCGGCCCGGACCAGCTTGGCGTAGCGGCGGATCTCGCGGATCGGCATGCCGGTCGCCGGAGCTTGGTGATCAATTCGATCCAGCCGAGGTCGTGCTCGAAATAGCGACGGCGCCCCGAGCCGCCCCGGCCGACACCGAGCATCAGCCCGTCCCGCGCGTAGTAGTGCAGCGTGTGCCGCGTCAGGCCGGTGCGCTCGGCCACCTCGCCAATCGTCAGTTCAGCAGACGTCACACGCCCAGTCTCCCGCTTAGAGTGTGCTCGAAGTCAATCGTGGTCAATCGCGGTCAATCCCGGGGCTCGGTGAACTCCGGCTGGTCGAGCAGGCGCAGCCACGATCCGTCCGGCTGCCTGCGGACCACCTGGGCCCGGGCGCCCGCGCCGTCCTTGGCCACGGTGGCGGTCAGCGCGATATCCCCGCTGACCAGCGTGGGCAGTGGCGCCTCCGGCTCGAAATGCGGCGCGTTGGCCAGCACCTTCTCCCATAGCGCGCGGATCGCAGCCCGGCCCATCGTCTGGCCGCCCGGCGGGTAGGCCATCACCGCGTCCTCCTCGTACAGCGCGGCCACGCCCGCCGCGTCCCCGCGGTTGGCCGCCTCGACGAACAGCCGGGTCAGGTCCTCGGGCTTTGCTGCCTTGATCATCGGTACCAGTCCTCTTCAGCGTGCTGGTCAGTAGGTGGCTTGGGTGTTCTTTAATTCAACTGGTCGTACCATCAGAAGTCCAACCGATAGTTCTTCTAGAAACCAGAATCTAGGGTTATGGAACTACGCCAGCTTGAGTACCTGATCGCGGTCGCGGAGGAAGCCAGCTTCACCCGCGGCGCCGAACGAGCCCACGTCAGCCAGTCCGGCATCAGCGCCCAGATCCGCCAGCTGGAACGGGATCTCGGTGTGGAGCTGTTCGACCGGTCCGGCCGCTCCGTGGCCCTAACCGCGGCAGGGGAGGCGGCCATCAGCCACGCACGAGCCGCGCTGGCGGCGGCCGAGGCCCTGCAGCAGGCGGTCGATGAAGTCAACGGCCTGGTCCGCGGCCAGCTCACGGTCGGCATGGTCACGGCCTGTACGGTCGGCCCACTGTTCGACGCCCTGTCCGCGTTCCACCTGGCCTATCCGGGCATCGAGATCACGCTGGCCGAGGACCACTCGGACCGCCTGGTCGAACACGTGCGCTGCGGCTCCGCCGATCTGGCCCTGATCGGTGCCGCGGGGGATCTGCCCGAGGGCGTCGGTGGTCAGATCATCATCAGTGAGAACCTTGTCGCGGCGGTGCCGCCTGGTCATCCGCTGGCTGGCCGCACGCAGGTCGGTCTGGCCGAACTGGCCGGTTACCCGGTGGTCAGCATGCCGGTGGGCACCGGGGTCCGGGCCGTCTTCGATCAAGCCTGCGCCGAGCAAGGCCTGCGGCCTGACATCGCGCTCCAGGCCAGCGCGCCGTCCGCCGTGGCCGACCTGGCCGCCCGGGGGCTGGGCGTGGCGATCTTCTCGGCCACCATGGCGGTCAGCTACTCCGACCGGCTCACCGTGGTGCCGGTCGCCGGGGTCGGCACACCCAGCCTGCTCGCCCTGGTGTGGAGTAATGCGCCCAGCCTGGCGCTGCGGGAATTCCTTCGCTACACCAGAGAGTCGTTCGCGGATCAGGGGGAGGCCCGCCCAGAACCGGGACGGGCCTCCGCTATCAGCTGACGCGCGAGCGCCGGATCACCGCGATTGCTTGAGATCGGCCCGCACCTGGTCGGCGATCTCATGAATCTTCTGCTCGGTCTGCTCGAGATTGGCTTCCGCTTTGTCGGTGCGCTCGGCCGCACGGCGTTCCCGCCACGTCGGCTTGTGGCTGTCCGCCGTAGGCCTCGATCGCTTGAACAGGCGCACGATTCATCTCTCCTTCCGCACCGCGGCGCGGTGGCGACCAGGCGATACCCGAGCAAAACTCGCCTAACCGCCCCCATACGTAACACACGTATAACCACGGGAGGCGTTACTGGCGCAGGGTCGAACCCCCATTAACTCCTGTCGGATCGGCGGGCGGCGTCGTAGTATGCCCACGCGCCGGACCGACGGGAGGAGCTCCATGACCGCCGACAGGGACCAGGTCGTGCTGGGACAGGTTCAGGAGACGCTCTTCATCCCACTGGTGGGCCGGGCCGGGGAGACGGGTAAACGGCGGCCGATCCTGCGGGATCCGAAAGCCGTCGAAATCCTGGGGACAGTGGCCTTTGACCGTGCCAAGTACAGTCGCGCCGGTGGCTGGACGACGGTTGTCCGCACCGCGAGCTTTGACGTGTGGGTCAGGGAGTTCCTGGCTGAGCATCCGCGCGGCACCGTGGTCGAGCTCGGCACCGGGCTGAACACGCGGTTCGAACGGGTCGACAACGGGACGGTGCACTGGATCGACCTGGACCTGCCGGACACCATCGCGCTGCGGCGGAGATTCTTCTCCGATACCGATCGGCGGCGGATGGTGGCGGGGTCGCTGGCGGACGACAGCTGGCTGGCGGCGGTACGGGAGATGCCCGGACCGTACTTCTTCGTGTCCGACGGCGTGCTCGCGTACCTGACCGAAGCGGATGTGATGCGGACGCTGGCCACCATCGCGGAGAACTTTCCCGCCGCGCTGATCGCCATCGACACCTATTCGCAGCAGATGATGCAGCGGGAACACCGGCTGGCCGCCCGCCGGGGGATCGCGCGGTGGCAGTGGGCGTGTGACGACCCGCGGTCACTGGAGCGGCTCGGCCTGCGGGTGATCGAGACGGCCACGGTCACCCGGCCGCCCCGGGCTCTCCGGTCGGTCCTGCCCGCCTCGCGCCGGCTGCTGCTGACGCTGGCCAACCCGGTCCTCAGCCCGTCGATGCAGATGACCCTGTTCCGTGCGGCCTCGTCCCAGCCGCGGATCAGCGAACCCTGAGCTCCCGGCGGGCAAAGAATTAGCACCAGTTTGCCGCGTGGTCGCCGCCGTGTCGGCTGCTGGCCGCGTCGGGATGGGATCCTGAAGGCCATGTCACCTACGGGGGCGACATGGTTCACCACGGCCACTACGGCGGTGGTGCGACACCTGCCGTTCGGCCTGTCCACGATCATCGCGCCCAGCCTGCTCGGGTTCGCGGCCATCAACGGCTGTACGTTCGCGCTGGACCTGTCGCTGCTGACCGTGTTCCACGGCGTGCTGCACTGGCCCGTGCCGCTCAGCATCACGCTTTCCTACGGCACCGCGACCAGCGTCAGCTACCTGCTCAACCGCAAGCTGAACTTCCACTCGCACGGGCTGGTTGGGCGGCAGGTGACGGTCTACGCCGGTGTCGTGGTGGTCAACTACCTGGCGTTCATCCTGGGTGTCGGGTCGGGCCTGGCCGCGCTGGGCCTTGAGTACCAGCTGGCCCGGATCGCGGCCGGCCTGTGCGAAGCCATCTGGATATACCTCGCCATGCGCTTCCTGGTGTTCCGCGACTTCGTCAAGCCAGATCCTCGACGATGACGTGCACCGTGCGGTCGCCCGCGTAGGGCTCGACCGCGCGCCGGACCTCGGCGGCGATCTCCGCCACCGGGACGCCGTAGCGGCCGACGATGTGCACCTCGAGGTCGTTGTCGCGCAGCACGACGCCGGTCACGCGGCGGCCGGGCAGGTAGGTGCCGACGCCACCGAGACGGCCACCTGACAGGGCCGCCACCCCGGGTGCGGCACTGACCGCGGCCGCGATATCTTCGGCTGGCCCGGATGACGCCGATGACGTGCCAACCGGAGCAGGTTCGTCATGGAATGGCGATGACATCAGCTGATCTCCCTTTCCGCAGGTTGGCGTGGGTTGGTCGTAGGACCGGCATCGTCTACGGTGGTGCCCAGATGTCTATCAGGTACTGCGGCAACGTTCCCTCAGCTCGGGCCTTCTCACCGTAAAGACACGCCGACCACCTGCGTCGTCACGCAGGATTTGCGGGCGATTTCCGCCGCCGCGCGCCACGAGAGCCTGAGACAGATGAGAGGGGGATAGCGATCACGCGGTACGAGCCTTACCCCTGGGCCGAGACAAGTGGTACGGGTGGTACAGGCGGGACTGACCCCGGCGACGGGACCGATCCCGGCGAGCTGTCCGGCGACCCGCTGAGCGACGCCACGATGGTCGCGCGGGCGCGGGACGGTGACACGCACGCGTTCGAGACCTTGGTCCGGCGCTATCAGCGGCCTATTTACCGGCTCGCCGTACGGATGCTGTACGACACCGGGGAAGCGGAGGACGTCACGCAGGAAGTCTTCGTCACGGCCTGGCGCCGACTGCCGGAAATCCACGACGACAAGGCGATCCGGTCCTGGCTTTACCGCATCGCCACCAACCGCTGCCTGAACATCCTGCGTTCCCGCAAGCCGGTCACCCCCCTGTTCGAAGAAGTCATCCCGGCGGCCAGCCCGGCCGCGTCCCCGGAGGCGCGCGCCGAAGCCCACGAACGGCTGGCCGCCCTGCGGATCGCGCTCGACCGGCTCACCGCCGAGCAGCGTGCCTGCTGGCTTCTGAGAGAGATGGAAGAGCTGTCCTATGCGGAGATCGCCAGCATCCTGCACACCACATCCCAGGCGGTGCGCGGGCGGCTGGCCCGGGCCCGGTCCGAACTGGGGGAGGCGATGATCTCATGGCAATAGCGGACGTAGATGACGCTTACCCGCTGCCCTGCGGCCAGGACGCAGCCATCCTCTGGGAGCACGTCGTGATCGGCCAACTGGACGAGCACGAACTGCAATGCCCGCATTGCCAGGCCGCCTCCGCCGGGTTTCGTGCACTGCGGGAGGCGACCGGCGAGCTGACCGAGGCCGACGTGGTGCCACCGCGCGACCTGACCGAGCGGATCATGCGCGCGGTCCGCATCGAGCGCCGGCGCGTCGCGTTCGTTCCGCTCGCGCACAATGAGCTGGGGCCGATCCGGATCGCCGCCCAGGCCGCGGCGGTCGTGGTGCGCTTCGCGGCCGACCAGGCCGCCGGTGTGGCCGCCCGGTCATGCGCGGTCGAGCAGGTCACTGACGGTCCGGAGGGCTGGTGCGTGGTCCGGCTGGAGGTCGCCCTCCGGTACGGCGTAGACGGGATGGCTGCGGTGGCGCGGGCCCGGGAGCTGATCGAGGCGGCCGCCCGTGAGCTGGCCGGGTTCGAGCCGGCGCGGATCGACATCACCGTTGTCGACATCTGGCTGGAGAGGGCATGAACATTGGGCGGACCGTCGCCGAGACACCGGTCGCGGAGAAGCTCGCCGCGCTGACCGCACTGGGCACGCCGGGCGTGATCCGGCTCGAGCCCTCGATTAGCGCGCTGGCGGCCAGCCTGAGCCGGCGCGCCCTCGCCGGGCGGACCGGCGGGGGCGTCCTGCCCCCGACCGCGGGCGTCCGCGCCGAGATCACCGATGCCGCCGTCACCGTTGAGATTGCCCTGACCATCGAGCTGGGCCGTCCCGTCCCGGATGTGGCGGCCGACGCTCAGCGCCGGGTCGCGGATGCCCTGCGGGAGCTGGGCGGATTCACGGTCGCCTCCGTCACCATCCTGGTCGTCGACGTCGACCGTCGCTGAACGAGCCCCAGTAAGTCGCCAGCCAGCACGGGCGAGCAGGAAACCCGCACAGCACCGGCCACCGAGGGCCAGAACCACGGCTGGTCCGCCACCCAGTGCCCGGTCGATTTATCGATAATTTGCGCGCGGGTTAGTGTACCCGCCGCGTGCCGCGGCGGCGGCGCCACCAACGAGCCAGCGTCCACATCCCGTGCCGGGATCGGAACGCCGTGACCCTGGGCCGGTCCATTGGGACAGCTGGGCCCGCGTCGCGGTGCCGGCGCCAGGCGGTGAGCCCGGCCACGAACGCCTCGGAGTCGCCGCCGGCGTCGGGATGGTGAGTCCGGACCCAGGCCCGGAAGTCCCGCCGCTCCTGCGCGTCCAGGTCGTCCTCAGACACGGTGTTCCTCAAGTACGTCTTTGTCAGTGACGACGGTCACTGAACGCGCGGCTCCGCCGAGGGGTCCGAGGGGGCCGGAGTGTCGTCGGTGGGCAGGTGCACGTCACCGACGGTGATGTTCACCTCGGTGACCTCGAGTCCGCACATCCGCTCGACCGAGTCGATGACGTTGCGGCGGACCCCTTCGGCCAGGTCAGGGATGGAAATCCCGTACTCGACCACCAAGTCCAGGTCGATCGCGGCCTGCCGCTCGCCGACCTCCACGGTCACACCCTGGGTGACGCTGGTGCTGGTCACGCCGGGCAGGCGGTCCCTGACCACCCCGACGGCCCGCGCCATCCCCGCGCCCATCGCGTAGACGCCGGGCATCTCCCTGGTCGCGATACCGGCCACCTTGGCCACCACCGTGTCCGTGACCGCGGTGTTCCCCAGCTCGCTGGTCAGCTGCCCGGACGGGTAGGTGCCGGGCTCGTTACGGCTACGCCGGGCCAGATTCTCGCTCGCCCGGGCCGTTTTACCGCTCGCCCGAGCCGGCTGCTCGCTCGCTTCTGCGCTCATGCCTTACTCCTTCCCCAGGTCTACAGAGTAAGGACACGAGCCGGCCGTGATGTTCACGCACCCGGCGGCGAGATTTGGGGTCACACCCTCGCGCCGGCCACGGTCTCCAGGTAGCTGGCCGACCGGGCCGGATCCATGAACCAGGTGAAGAAGTCGCGCGGGTCGTTGAAGCCGTTGGCGAACCGGTCGGCGATCTGCTGGTGCTGGCTGGCGGCCCCCAGCACCTGCACGATGTGTGGCGGGGGCGGCTGCAGCATGGCGTTCGTCCAGGTGGTGGGGTACTGCGCGTAGTCCCAGAAGCTGGCGAACGTGTCCTGCATGAAGGTCTGGTCGTACGGGCCGTCGCCGTGGTCGAGGATCTTGTCCAGGTAGATCGCGGCACACTTGCTGGCGTTGTTCGAGCCCTGGCCGGTGATCGGGTCGTTGGCCACGACCACGTCGGCCATGCCGAGCGCTATCCCGCCCGACGGCAGCGAGCCGACCGGGAAGCGGACCACCGGGGCGTACCGGCCCGACAGCGTGCCACCCCAGTCGGTCAGCTCGACGCTGCGGGCCCGCGCGTACTCCCACGGCACGAACTTCTCCATCAGCTGCAGCGTCAGCCGCAGGTGATCCTGCGGGCGGCGGATGCTGGCGAAGCAGTCCAGCGGCCCGCCCGGTATCCCCTCGAAGAACAGGATGTCGCAGGGACCGGACGTGGTCAGCGCGGGCATGATGAACAGCTCGCCGACCCCGGGCACGAGGTTGAAGTTGACCGTGGCCAGGCGGCCGCGTTCCGGCCGCCGCTCCAGCCCGCGGACGTAGGCCACGGACAGCGCCCGCTGCGGCACGGAGTAGGGGGAGTGTGACGGGTCGCGGCCGAACAGCTGGACCAGCTCACCCTTGCCCGCGGCCACGATGGTCAGGTCGTACCGCGCCACCAGCCGGTCCAGGTCGGACACGGTCACGCCGTGGATGATGACCTTCCCGCCGCGCTGCTCGAAGGCCTCCATCCAGCCCGACATCTTGACCCGCTGGTCGATCGACTGCGCGTAGGCGTCCAGGCGCCCGGCCCAGTCCAGCGCCGGGTTCCCGTCCGGCCCGGCCAGGCTGAACCCGATGCCGCCGAAGTGCGGGGCCTCTGCTTCCCAGAAGTTGAGCCCGAGGTCACGTTCGTGCTGCAGGGCCGCGTCGAACATGGCCTGCGTCGACATGACCCGGCCGTCGCGTATCTCGTCGGCGGTGCGCGCGGACATCAGCGTCACCTCGTAGCCGTGCTGAAGCAGCCCATGGGCCAGTTGCAGGCCAGATTGACCGGCCCCGACGATGAGTATTTTCCGCGCCACGGTCCACCTCCACTGCGTCAGGCGTTGACCGGCACCGGGCCGGTGAAGTTCATGGCGTACCGGACCAGTTCCGCCAGGGTGTACACCGCTGAGGTGGTGTCCCGTGCGTCGCAGGTGAGCAGCGGCACCTCGGGCCCGATCGCCAGCGCCGATCGCACGTCGTCCAGTTCGAACGGCAGGACGCCGTCGAAGCAGTTGAGCGCGACGATGAACGGGGAGTCGGGCGAATTTTCGAAGTACTCAATGGCCGGGAAGCAGTCCGCCAGCCGTCGCGGGTCGGCCAGTACCACCGCGCCCAGCGCGCCGCGGATCAGGTCGTCCCACAAGAACCAGAACCGGTCCTGGCCGGGGGTGCCGAACAGGTAGAGGGCGAGCTCCTCGTCCAGGCTGACCCGGCCGAAGTCCATGGCCACCGTGGTCGTGATCTTGTCCGGCGTGGCCGACAGGTCGTCGGTGCTCTGGCTGGCCTCGGTCATCAGGGCCTCGGTCGTCACCGGCTCGATCTCGGAGATGGACCGGACGAACGTCGTTTTGCCCGCGCCGAACCCGCCGGCAATAACGATCTTGGTGGAGATGGCCGACGGGGACAGCTCAGTGCCTGATGGTCTGGAGACCACGAAGAACCCTTTCGAGCAGGATGTGTTCCGGCACCCCGGAGTTGGCGGCGGTTGGATGGATGCGCAGCTGGCCGTCATCGGCGAGATCGCTGACCAGGACCCGGACTACTCCCAGCGGCATGTCCAGGCCGGCCGAGATTTCCGCGATCGATCGCACGGAGCGGCACAGCGAATAGATGTCGTGTGACTCGGCCACGAGCAGCTGGTGGGCTCCCCGGTCGTACTCGGGCACCGACACCAGCGTCTCGAGCAGCAGCGGGAGCCGGGCCTTGGTCCGGCCGCCGGTGATGGCGTAGGGCCGGACGCGGGCGCTTCTGGCCAGCCGGCCCGTCACCATAGCCGTCCCCCTCATGAGGCCGGGGCCGTGCTGAGTCCGGTGCGCAGTTCCCGCCGAAGCTGCGGGGTCAGCACATGACCGGAGCCTTCGACCAGCAACGTCATCTGGTAGGCGACGACCTTCATGTCGCAGCCGGAGCTGGCCACCACGGCCAGGCAGGAACCGTCGCTGATGGCCATCACGAACAGGTAGCCGAGTTCCATCCGGACGATGGTCTGCTTGCTGCCGCCCAGGTCGAACAGCCGGGAACTGGTCTCGGCCAGGCTGCGGGCCCCGGACGCCACCGCCGACAGCTGCTGGGCCCGTTCGCCGGTCAGTTCATCCGACGCGATCAGCAGCAGCCCGTCGGCCGACACCACGATCGCGTGCGTCACGCCGGGCACTTCGGTCACGAAGTTGTTCACCAGCCAGGTCAGCGACCGCGCCTCGCTGCTGAGCGTGTTCATGTCGATCCCGCCTCCGTGCCCTCGTTCGGGTTGGGTCCGTCTTCCTGTTCACCGTCCCGGGGCCGAATTCCGTTGCTCACCGGCCTGGGCGCCGCGGCCTGCGCCTCCCGCTGGCCCAGCTGGAAGTCGGCCAGCTCATCGCGGATTCGGTCGGCCCGAGCCGTGGGCGTGGACGGCGGCGGGGGCGGGGGCGGGGACGCAGGCGTGGTGGGCGCTGGCGGGCCCGCCGGGATGCCCCGGCTGGGCGTCCGCTGAGGCAGCATGGACGGATCGGCTGGGGCGAACCGCGGCGCCGGCGGTGGAGCCGGGCCATCGGCCGCGGGCTGGGACGGAGCGGCCGGAGTGGGTGGGGCGGACGGCGCCGGCGGGCGGCGTGCCGTCCGCGGCGGGGCCTCGGCGTCCGCGCGGACCAGCCGGCTCGGGGTGATGACGTTGGCGGTGATGCCGCCGTACGGGCGCTCTCGCAGCTGGACCCGGATGCCGTGCCGCTGGGCCAGCCGGCCGACCACGTACAGCCCCATGTGCCGGGTCACCGTGGGGTCGACCACCGGGGTGCGTCCCAGCCGCAGGTTGATGTCGGCCAGTTGGTCGGGCGGGATCCCGATGCCGGAGTCCTCGACGCTGATCACCATCGTGCCGTCGCCGGTCCGTTCGGCCCGGATGACGACCGTGGCGCTCTCCGGCGACTTCGACGTCGCGTTCTCCAGTAGTTCGGCCAGGATGTGGCTCACGTCGTCCGCGGCCACCCCAAGCACCTCGACGTCGGGCAGCGAGGAGATCTGGGCCCGGCTGTAGTCGGTGATCTCCGAGATCGCGGCCCGGGCCACGTCCAGCAGCGGCACCGGCTCGAGATCCCGGCCCTGAAGGTCGTGCCCGGCCAGCACGAGCAGGTTCTCGCTGTTGCGCCGCATTCGGGTGGCCAGGTGGTCGATCCGGAACAGCAGCTCCAGCTGCCCCTCGTCCTCCTCGTTGCCCTCCAGCTTCTCGACCACCTGGAGCAGCGACTCGACCAGGGTGAGGTCGCGCATGGCCAGCCCGCCCAGCACCCGGTACAGCAGGTCGCCATCCCCGTCGCTGGAGCCGCTGGACTTGGCCGCCGGCGGGGGCTTGGCTTCCGGGGCCGGTGCGGGCGCTGGGTTCATTGGGCCACTGAAACCCTTGGGGATGCCCGCGGCGGGCGTGAAGCTGGGTACGCGCGGGGCGGGTCCCAGGGCTTCCGGGGTCGCGGGCGACTGGGCCAGGGGATAGTGAGCGGCCGCGCTGGCGTCCGGCGGCCCGCCGGGGCCGAGTCCCTGGGACCGGTGCTGCGCCCGGTAGGTGGGAATCGAACCCGTCGGCGGTTTCTCGCGGGTGGGCAGGTCTACCTGGGCCGGGGTGGCCCAGTCGGGCCCGCCGGCCTCGGGCGCGGCCCAGTCCAGCGACGGGTCGTCGTCGCCCGTCCCCCGGCCGAACAGGCGGCGCAGTGGGCCGGGCCGGCGGGCCGACCGGTGGCCGCGACGGTAGTCCTCGTCCGCGGCGTCCAGGTCCGGGGCGATATTGGACGGCGGAGTGTGCACGTTGATCTCCTTGCTCGGCAACCTGGGCCGCAGGGTGGCGATGCGTCGGATGCGCCACCTTGTACTAAGCGACACGAACCGCACATTTGTGTCACCTGCCGTTGCGCCGGCACGGAACTACCCCGAAAGGGGCGTAGTAGCCGGGGCGAACATAGCCCCTAACGCAGCAGCTAGTCACCGAAGGTGACTGTAGCAGCATCGACAGTGACATTCGGCCAAAGCGCGGTTATTCGGTGGGATTGCACAGGGGAATTGCGCAAACGGTCCGCTACCGCCCCCGGGAGCGGTCTGACCTCGGTGTGATTGACTGGCCAGGCGGAGAAAGGGGTCCGATATGGCCAGCCTCAAGGTGCTGTTCATCGGCGGTAGCGGCATCATCAGCTCAGCCTCGTCGCGGCTGGCCGTCGAGCGCGGGATCGACCTCTACGTGCTGAACCGCGGTGCGACCCAGCTCCGGCCGCTGCCACCGGAGGCGGCCGTGTTGCAGGCCGACGTGCACGATCCCGTGTCGGTCCGCGCGGCGCTGGGCGACCTGGAGTTCGACGCGGTGGTGGACTGGGTAGCGTTCACTCCCGAGCATGTACGGTCCGACATCGAGCTGTTCCGCGGCCGCACCGGCCAGTACGTGTTCATCAGCTCGGCTTCGGCCTACCAGACCCCGCCGTCCCGGGTGCCGGTGACTGAATCAACTCCGCTGCGCAACCCGTACTGGCAGTACTCCCGGGACAAGATCGCCTGCGAGAGCCTGCTGACCGAGGCCTACCGGGAGGAGAACTTCCCGGCCACGATCGTGCGGCCGTCGCACACCTACGACCGGACCTCGATCCCGTTCGACGGCAAGTGGACGGCGCTGGCCCGGATGCGCGCGGGCAAGGAGGTCGTCGTGCACGGCGACGGCACCTCGCTGTGGACGCTGACCCACCACGCCGACTTCGCCCGGGGATTCGTCCCGCTGCTGGCCCACCCGCGCACCGTCGGTGACGTCTACCACATCACCTCTGACGACGTGCTGACCTGGGACCAGATCGCGCACACCCTGGCGGCCGCGCTGGGCGTGACGCCGCGCATCGTGCACGTGCCGTCGGACGCGATCGCCGCCGCCGACCCGGAGTGGGGGAGCGGGCTGATCGGGGACAAGGCGCACTCGATGGTGTTCGACAATTCGAAGCTGCGCACGGTGGTGCCGGACTTCTGTGCCACGATCCCGTTCGAGCAGGGCGCCCGCGAGATCGTCGGCTGGCACGACGAAGACCTTGCCCGTCAGCAGATCGACGAGCGGCTGGACGCCCTGATGGACAAGCTCGTCGCCACCTACCGGCTCTGAGCGGTGCCGGTCTGAGGGCAGTGCCGGTCTAAGGCAGCGCCGGTTTAGTCGCCCGGCGGGTAATCGCCGGACGGGTAGTCGCACTCGAGCGTCACATAGTCCTTGCCGTCGCCGTTCTGTGCGCGGCGGGACAGCGGACCGTGATCCTCGGCGAACAGCCGGACCTCCGAATTGATCACGACCTGAAGCGGTGCCTCCAGGTCGCCGCCCGGCTCTTCCAGCGGCGCGACCCGGACAGCCATGTCTTCCGGGAAGCCGTCCAGCGCCTTCCGGAGCTGGCCCACGGTCCAGGCGCTGACCTCATGCTTGACCATCTTCATCGGCGGCCCTACCTTTCGCGGCCGCCCGGAGCGGCCAGCCTGTTATATGCAGTTTGCCCCCTGATGCCGACAATCTCAGCCTTTCCCGCCCGCTCCGGGTGCCGGGCTCGTGCCAGACTGGCCGCATGACGCACGGTGAAATCGACCCGTCGTGCGCGGTGGCGCACGGTGGGCCGGACAACATCCCGTCGGCGGACGCGATCGCGCACGGCGCACCCGCCCCGGCCGACGCGGCCCGGGTGCTGGTGGCCGTGTTCGACTCACCCGTGGCCAGCTACCTGCTCCGCTACGGCGCGGACTGCGGGTTCCGGGCCGTGCTGCTGGAACCGGACGCGGACCGCGCCGCCGCGGCGGCCGCCCCGGGCCGCACGATCGTCGGCGAGGTGGCGGACGTCGACCCGGCGGCGGACGTGGTGGTGACCGACCACCACCGGCCGGAACTGGACACGATCGTGCGCGACCTGCTGGCCGGGAAGGCCCGCTGGATCGGCGTGATGGGCAACCCGCGTCATCCCGCGCCGTATATCCCGGCGCTGATCGGATTCGGGGTCCCGGAGGAGGACATTGCCCGGGTGCACCGGCCCGTAGGCCTCAACATCGGTTCCCGGACGCCGCCGGAGATTGCGCTGTCGACGCTGGCCGGCCTGATCGCCGACCGGAACGGGCGGCCCGGAGGCTTCGGCTTCTGACTACTGATCCGCCACCGGTGACGGCCCCTGTGCGCCACTGGTGGACAAATCGGTGCACGTGCATTTGCAGGCAGCTCGCGGCATGTGCGTTTTATTTACCGAAAGCGTGGTCTAGATTAACTGCGCTGTTCTGGGCCGGTCAACCGGTTTACTCTGAAATGTCAACCGGCATATCCCTATTACATAAGTCGGCATCAACATTGGAATTACGGTAAACCACCTGGCCCGGGCGCGATCAGCTGGTCTCGACGCGCACCTTCAACGCCCCATTCAGCGCCTGGAAGCCCGCTTCGGCGTGATCTAGGGCGCGGCCCGAAAAGCGCACCATAAAACCGCGGAAGGCGCCGCGCTGCATGATCAGCGTGCCGCCGTTGCCCGGCTTGAGCGTGAAGCTGTGCTCGCCGGCGACCAGGATGGAGCCGGGCAGATGGCCCGCCCAGCGCAGTTCGGTCTCGGGCGTCACGACCGTGATCCAGGGGCGGATCGTGGTGGAGCGGCCACCGTCCCGGGTGCTCCGCAGCGTGACCCGCCGCCCGACGGCCAGGTCGCCCGCCGCCTGCGGGAACAGCGGATTCCATTCCGGGTACCGGTCCAGATCGGTGAGCACGGCCCACACCGCACGGGGCGGGGCGTCGATCCACGCCGCCGCGGTCACCGTCTCCATCGCGGGCCTCCCTGAGCCGTCACGGTCCCGATGCGGCGGGTGCCATCACCCGCCGCCAGCGCCGCTCCCCATCGTGCCAGTCGCCGGCCGGCCTCAGGCCCGCTGCCGCCGCGACCGCAGCCGAGGCGTGATGGTCCGGGTGGATGTGGGCGATGACCTCGCCCGCTCCCTGACGGCCGAGCCAGCCGACCAGCGCCCGGGCCGCCTCGATGGCCAGTCCCTGGCCCTGCCAAGCCGGCCCGACCACCCACGCGACCTCGGCCACCAGGCCGTTCCCGGCGCCGTCCGCACCGGTGATCGTGGCTTGGACGTAGCCGGCCAGGCCGCCCGTCTCCCGGACCTTGATCACCCAGTTTCCCCAGGTCACCAGGGGATCGGGGGAGCCCGCGGCTAGGCGCCCGTAGCGGTCGCGCAGTTCCGCCGGAGTCAGCGGGCGGCCGCCGGTGAAGGCGTACAGGGCCGGATCGGCCAGTACGGCCGCCATCTCGTCCGCGTGCCCGGGCTCGATCGGCACCAGCACCAGCCGGGAGGTGCCGATCGGCTCCGGCCGGACGGTGGCCACCGGCCCATCTTCTGTCATCGGCCCATCTAACCCACGCGGCGGGCGTGGACCAGCCAGGACAGGGCCGCCGGCCGCAGCGCGTCGGTGCGGTCCCACAGCACCGGGTCCACCGCGTCGCGCTGCGGGACGTTCGCCACCGTGGTGAAGCCGTGCCCGGCCAGCAGGGCGGGCAGTTCGTCCGGGCGCAGGAACGTCCGCCACGGCTCACCCTGTTCGGCCGCGGCCGGCGCGACCAGGCGGGTGTAGGTCCGGCCCAGCTCGTCCTGAAGGTCCTCGGGCACCAGGTACTCGGCCACCAGTTCGGTGCCGGCCGCGCACTGCCCCAGCGCGGCCAGCGTGGCCGCCACCGCGTCCCGGTCCAGGTACATGATGACGCCGAGCCAGCTGATCAGGGCCGGGCGGGTGAAATCCAGGCCCGCTTGTGTCAGGGCTGCGGCCAGCGTCCCGGTCTGCAGGTCCGTCTCCGCGTACCGGACGTCGCTCAGGGGCGAGATCCCGGCCCGGGCCAGCCGGGACCGTTTCCATCGTTGCGTAGCGGGGTGGTCGGCCTCGATGACCCGGACCTGCGTCGCCTGGGGCGACCGGCAGGCGAAGGTATCCAGGCCCGCGCCGAGCAGGACGTACTGGGTGACGCCACGGTCGATGGCCTGCGCCAGCCGGTCCTCGGCGTACCGGCTGCGGGTGGTCACCATGGCCCGCGCGCCCGCCAGCACCTCGTGGCGGCCATGGGTGCGGTGATAGCCGAGCAGCGTTTCGGCCTGGTCCCCGAGCAGGGCCGTGGCGAGCGAGTCGGTGAAGATCCACGGCTCGGAGTCGACGATGAGATGAGCGGCCCGCGCCGCGGCGGCCATCAGTGCCGTCATGCTGGGAGCGGTGATTGGACCCGAAGCAGTCATAACTTGACGTTACGACCAACTACGCTACAGTATAGCACAAAATTAAAAATTCCGAAAGTGGGGCGCGGTTCCATTTTGGGGACGATCAGCGCGCGCGATGGGCTGCCTCAGCTGCGCGGCTGGGTCAGGAGCCGAGGCGGTGGCGGAGGACGTCGGCGGCGGTGTCGAAGGCGTCGGTGTATTCGTCGGTCGCGCTGACCAGCACGGTATCCAGGCCGGCCGTGCCCAGCGGGGGAGCGGCGTCACCCGGGAGGTCGCGGTCGGCGGTGAACTCCTGGTACAGGGCGGACTGGAACTCGCGCAGCGGCGGCATGCTGGCGGGGGGGCGCAGGCTGCGCAGGGAGCCGGCGACCACGCGGGCGGCCGCTTCCACCCCGTCGGCGAATTGGTCGACCGTCTTCACCACCTGGGCCCGCTGGACCGCCTGAACCTGGCCTTGCTGGGGGTGGGTGGTTTCCAGCGCCGCATCCAGAGTGAGTGAGGCGTGGGCCAGCCGGCGGCCGATGCCGGTCAGCCCGTAGGCCAGCCGGGCCGTCAGCGGAGGCTGCGGCGGCTCGTCGGCCAGCCGGTCGGCCGACGCCTCGGCGTCGGTGCGGGACCGGCGCGCGGTCCGGGCCGCGGCGGCGAGGGCGGCCCGGTCCGGGGTGCCGGGCCGGACGTAAGCATGCAGCACCATCGACAGGTAAGCGGCCTGGGTCTCGAACAGCCGGGCCAGCTTCTGCTGCGCCGACTCACCCTCCCAGGACGGCCACACCAGGTATCCGATCAGGGCGAGGGCGGCGCCGATCACGGTGCTGGTGATCCGGGCCGCCACGGTCTGCTCGGCGGTCTGGCCCAGCAGGGCCAGCAGGATGACCACGAAGTCAGTCAGGAACACCGCGAATAGCAGGTAGTTCACCGCGAACACGGCATAGGACACGGTCATCGTCACGCCCGCAGCGGCGATCAGCAACGCGGGGCCGGCGTGCAGCAGCAGCGCGGTGGCCAGCCCCAGCCCGGCCCCGAGGATCGTGCCGGCCGCCCGCTGCACGCCCCGGTAGATCGTGGAGGCGTAGTCCGGCCGCAGCACGATCAAGATCGTCAGCACGATCCAGTAGCCGTGCGGGAGACCGGACGCCTGGGCGACGATCTCCCCGATCGCGGCTACCACGGCCAGCCGCAGCGCGTGCCAGGCCCGCCTCGGTCGAGATCCCGGCCGCGGCGATCAGGTTCTCCAGCGCAGCGGTGACGTTTGAACGCCAGGCCGCCCAGCGGTGGGCCGGCCGGCCCGGTGGATCCGGGGTCGGCCCGACGTCCCGGTCGTCCAGCCGCCGCAGGATCCGGACCGCGCCGCGCAGCTCGCCCAGCAGGGCCGCGCCCGCCCAGCGCCAGGGCGCGTCCGCGGGCAGCTTGATACGGGCCAGCGTTTCCTCCAGCGCCTGCGCCAGGTCACGATGACCGTGCCGGGTGTCGAGGGCGTCGGCCAGCCCGTCCAGGACGCGGGCCGCGGGCTCCAGCAGCTCGCACTGCGACCCGTAGCGGGCCACGGCGGCCAGGCTGACCCGGATCCGGTCGCCCTGCTCGAGCAGCAGCAGGAAGCGGTATCGCTCCTGCGCCCGCAGCAGCGGGTTGGGGTCAGTGACCTCGGCCGAGTCCAACGCTGGCACGGGCGCCGTGGCTGCGGCGTTCATCGGCCGCAGGCAGCTGTCGTGGGCGTACTTGGCCAACGCGCGGTATCCGGTGGCCAGCGACGCTCGCTCCTGCCCGCCCCGGGCGAAGGCCCAGCCCCCGATGACCAGCGCACCCTGCCAGAGGCCACCGGCCAGCACCAGGCCGGCCCGCACCGCGGCGTCCCCCGGCGGCAGCGGGATCGCGCTGGCGATGACCAGCTGGATGGCCCACTGCAGGCCCACCACCCCGAACCGCTGCCCGAGCGCGGCCAGCAGCCCGGCCAGGTAGCTGAACGCCAGCACGGCCGGGAACAGCAGCCAGCCGCTGGCCCAGGCGGCGACGCCGCCCACCCAGGTGGAGATAGCCATGCCCAGCGCGGCCAGCGTGATCGCACTGACCCGGGTCCGCGACGCGCCCTGGAACGAGACGATTCCCGCGGGCTGCGCTCCCAGCGCCGCGAACACGCCGTACTCCAGGTGCCCGGTGGCCAGGCCGACCGCGAGCGGGGTGACCATCCCGACCCCGGCCCGCAGCGCACGCGGCACGTCCACCGCTGACCAGCGGAACGGGCCGAAGTTCAGCCAGCCGCCGTGGCTCAGCTCGGCCGCGAGCATCCTGCGGCTGGACCGGAACCAGGCGCCTAGCGCCGACCGGGGATTTCGCGAGTCCCGCACGCAGCCGACCCTAGCTTGGCCCGGGCCAGATACCCCGTGGCGGCACCCAGCCCGGTCGGCTAAGCTCACCCCCATGCGTACGACGAGCCTGCAGTGGTGGCGCCCCCTCTAGGCGGCGTTGCAGCTCACTCGTTGATCATGACGACCGCCCGCATTCGGCGGTCGTTTTTCTTTCCCGCCGTGGCCGGGCCCGGATAAAGGTGCCGACGTGGACAAGAGGGCCGATGTGCGAACCGACTTCGAAACCGGTGGCGGCGTGCGGGTCACCCGCACCGCTGGGTCGTTCGACCCTGACCGGCTGACCGAGATCGCGCGCGCGGTCGACGACCGGCGCGGCGGCGTGCTCAGCTCCGGCATGGAGTACCCGGGCCGGTACAGCCGGTGGCACATCGCCTACGCCGACCCGTGCGTGGAGATCGTCGCTCGCGGCCGGCGTATCGGCGCCCGCGCCCTGAACGACCGGGGCCGCGTGGTGCTGCCGGTGATCGCGGCCGCGCTGCAGCGGGCCGGCACGCTCGTCGCCGATGGCGCCTGGGACGCAGGCACCGAGGATGCGGACGCGGGGGCCGCGGGCACCAGCGTGGCCGTAGACATACCGGAGCCGGACCGGGCCTACACCGAAGAAGAGCGCAGCCGCCGTCCCACCGTGTTCAGCGCGATCCGCGAGATCATCGCGGCGTTCGGCTGCCAAGACTCCCATCTGGGCCTGTACGGGGCGTTCGGCTACGACCTGGCCTTCCAGTTCGAGCCGGTGCGGATGCGGCTGGACCGGCCCGCCGACCAGCGTGACCTGGTGCTGCACCTGCCGGACGAGATCTACGTGCTGGACCGCAAGCGGGAAGAAGCCACCCGGCTCAGCTACGAATTCACCGTGGACGGGGTCTGCACCGAGGGGCTGCCGCGGCTGACCGAGCGCACCACGCCGCCTACTCCGCCGCCGCCCGGCGCCCTGCCCGAGCAGCCCAGGCCTGGCGCCTACGCCCAGGTCGTGGCGCAGGCGCGGGAGAAGTTCGCCCGCGGTGACCTGTTCGAGGTGGTACCCGGGCACGTGTTCTACGGCCGGTGCGCGCGGCCGTCCGCGTTCTACGAGCAGCTGCGGCAGCGCAACCCGGCCCCGTACGAGTTCATGTTCAACCTGGGCCAGGGGGAGTACCTGGTCGGGGCGTCGCCCGAGATGTACGTGCGGGTCACCGGGGACCGGGTGGAGACCTGCCCGATCTCCGGGACGATCGCCCGCGGGGCGGGCCCGCTGGAGGACGCGGAGAACATCCGCACACTGCTCGACTCCACCAAGGAGGAGTCCGAGCTGACCATGTGCACGGACGTGGACCGCAACGACAAGTCGCGGGTCTGCGTGCCCGGCACGGTCAAGGTCATCGGGCGCCGGCAGATCGAGATGTACAGCCGGCTGATTCACACCGTCGACCACGTCGAAGGCCGGCTGCAGACCGGGTTCGACGCGCTCGACGCGTTCTTGACCCACATGTGGGCGGTGACCGTGACCGGTGCGCCCAAGCACTGGGCCATGCAGTTCATCGAGGACCACGAGGCCACCCCCCGCCGCTGGTACGGCGGCGCGGTCGGCGCGATCGGTTTCGACGGCGGCATGAACACCGGGCTGACCCTGCGCACCGCGCACATCCGGGACGGCATCGCCGCGATCCGGGCCGGGGCCACGCTGCTGTTCGACTCCGATCCGGACTCCGAGGAACGCGAGACGCACATCAAGGCCCGGGCGCTGATCGAGACCCTTAAAGACGCGGACGCGACGGTGCATACCGCTGGGGATGCCGGTGCGGCCGGCCCGGCCGCGCCGGCCGGGCCCGGCGAGGCGGGTGCTCTTCCCGGGCTGGGCCTGCGCATCCTGCTGGTCGACCACCAGGACTCGTTTGTGCACACGCTGGCCGACTACTTCCGCCAGCAGGGGGCGGAGGTGACCACGCTGCGGGCTGGCTTCCCGCCGTCGCTGCTCGACGAGTACGCCCCGGACCTGGTGGTCCTGTCGCCTGGTCCCGGCCGTCCAGCCGACTTCGCCTGTGACGACCTGCTGTCCGAGCTGGACCGCAGGCACCTGCCCGCGTTCGGCGTCTGCCTGGGCCTGCAGGCCATGGTGGAGCACGCCGGCGGTGAGCTGTCCCTGCTCACCGAGCCTGTGCACGGCAAGCCGGGCCGGGTCCAGGTTCAAGGTGGCCAGCTGCTGCACGGCCTGCCGCCCGAGTTCACCGGGGCCAGGTACCACTCCATCTACGCCCGGCCCGAGCAGGTCAAGGGCGACTTCGAGGTCACCGCGACCACCCCCGACGGTGTGGTCATGGCCATCGAGGATCCCGCGGCCGGCCGCTGGGCCGTCCAATTCCACCCCGAGTCCATCCTCACCGCCACCGGCCGCGCCGGGCACCAGGTCGTGGCCAACGTCCTGCGCTTGTGCCGCGACCGGGTGTCTTCCCCGGCCAGCGATGCGGCGGGCCGTTAGAGTGCTGTGACATGAGGAGCGTGGAGCCCGAGATCCGGCTGGTGGCACGGCCGCAACTCGACTACGACATGATCGCGGAGTACCTGGCCGAGGTGGGCGGGAGCAGCTGGCTCGAGCGGCTGGATCGCGACCAGCTCGACAACGACGCGCAGAACCTGGCCGAGTTCGCGGGCAAGATGTGTTACCGGTCCTGGGAGCCGGGGCTCAACCCGAACGTCCGGCGGGTGCGGGATGACCAGCTGGTCTACCTGCAGAACATCCTGGCCCAGTCGCACGGCTCGGTGCTGGAGCACATCAGCTTCACGTTCGTGCTGCACAACGTGAGCCGGGTGTTCACCCACGAGCTGGTCCGGCACCGGCCCGGCACGGCAGTGTCGCAGGAGTCGCTGCGGTTCGTCCGGCTCGCGGACATCCCGTTCTGGTTCCCGGAGTGGGCGCGCGAGGACGAGGAACTGATGAAGCGGGCCGGCGCGCTGCTGACCGAGATGGAGGCCTTCCAGCGCTGGATGGCCGGCCACTTCGGCCTGGACGACGACGGCACCAAGATGCACGAGAAGAAGCACAAGACCTCGTTCATGCGCCGGTTCGCGCCGGACGGGGTGGCCACCGGGCTGGTGTGGACGGCCAACGTGCGCACGCTGCGGCACACGATCGAGTCGCGGACCGACCCCGGTGCCGAGGAAGAGATCCGGCTGGTGTTCGGCAAGATCGGTGAGCTGATGCGGGCCGAGGCGCCCGCCCTGTTCGGGGACTACGAAGTGCGCGAGGACGGCGCCTGGGTTCCTGGCTGGCGAAAGGTCTGACGCAGGCTAGAACAGTGTTAGCTGAACCGGGGGCAGTCGTAGTGGATGCGCTCCTCGGGAGCGCCGCGGTCCGTCAGCTCTGTGACCGTGCGGGCGATCATCGGATCGGGACCAGCGACGTAGATGTCGCGGTCCCGCCAGTTGGACAGGCCCACCACGTCCGGGATCGTGCCGAAGATGGCGTCCGGCGCAGCCTCCTCTGAGACGACCGGGATGATCTGCAGCCACGGGTAGTTCCGCTCCAGGTGCTGCAGGTCGGCCAGGTCGTACAGCTCGGCCTCGTACCGGGCTCCGTAGTAGAGCACGATCTCGCGGTGGCGGCGGGCCCCGGGGGTGCCGGCCATCGCGTCGATGATGGCCTTGACCGGCGCCAGCCCGGTGCCTCCGGCCAGGCACAGCACGTCCCGCTCGGACATGATGTCCGCGGTCATCGCCCCGGCCGCCGCTCCGAGCAGCAGGGTGTCGCCCACGGCCACGTGGTGCACCAGCGCCGTGCTGACCAGTCCGCCCGGGACCGCGCGGACGTGCAGGGTGAGGGTGCCATCGTCGCGGGGAGCGTTGGCCACCGAGTAGTTGCGCCACAGTCGCGGCCAGCGTGGCGTCTGGATGCTGATGTGCTGGCCCGGCAGGTAGGGCACCGGCTGGCTGGGCTGCAGCGTGAGCACGGCCAGATCGGGTCCGCGTTTCTCGTGGGCGACGATCTCCGCCAGCCACCACGGCGGTGACTGCTCAGCGTCCCGTTCGGCCGCGGCGATCATCGCGCTGCTGGCCCGGTCGAACAGGGCCTCCCACGCGGCCGCGGCCGCGTCGGTCCAGGCCTCCGGCGCGTAGCGCTGCCAGGTGGCGGCGAGCGCCTGCTGGAAAGCGTCGAAATGCTCCTTCTGCACCCCGAATTTACGGTGCGCCCGGCCCAGGCGTTCGAGATAAACGGTCAGGCTGGCCTCGTCGTCACTGGCGGCGATCCTCATCAGGGCCTGGTAAAACCTTTTCCGCTGCGCGTCCATGGCGGGCGGGAACATTGCCCGGGTCTGCGGCTCGATCGCGAAGAGGTGGCCGTAAAAATAGGTCATAGCCGAATCGGAAATCGGATCAATCAGGGCGAATAGCCGGCTCAGGGGGCGAGTGTCCGCCGTCGGCTCCTGCGCCGCCAGGTCTTCGCTGAAGAAGCTCTGAGCCAGGTCGGCGGGGGTCTGGCGGGTCCGATGGCTACCCGGGCCTTGGTTGGCCGTGGCGGGCGGCCCGGCTGGTGTCTCCGGGTGGCCTGGCCATGATCCGCCGCCATTGGAGGATGTCATCACTTGTCTCCCACTGATTGACCGGCAATGACAACAGATACCGGCAAAGCCAGTCTTAAGGTACCCAGAGGATCCAGAATCGACGCCTATTAGCGTCGTAAATACCGTGTGACATCAATAACATCAATTGTGTCCCAATTTGAGACGTTA
Source organism: uncultured Actinomycetes bacterium (assembly GCA_963833835.1). Lineage (GTDB taxonomy): Bacteria > Actinomycetota > Actinomycetes > Streptosporangiales > Streptosporangiaceae > Bog-532. The sequence continues at coordinate 662,546 of CAWHZI010000008.1, read as the reverse complement.
AACAATTTTCGTTTTAGGATTAAATGCGTTGAACCGACCTGACGGTATTAAGTAGATCGGTCCGGTTTACGAGGATTAGGGCCTGGAAGTGAGTTTCCGCCGCAGCCCGACGTCCGCACCGGGGGCGGGGCCGGCCGAACCGCCCAGCTGGCTTCGGGGTGAACTTTGGCAAGCCACTGACCCGGGCCCCCGCCGATGGACCATGATGGGCAGGGAACGCTTAAGCCGCCAGTTGGACATTCACGACCAACACCGCAGGAGGGTTTGGCATGGCCCGCCCGCTCATTGGGATCACCGGTCAGCTCGAAGCCGCGCACTGGGGCGACTGGGTACGTGAGGCCGTGCTCTCTCCGCTGACCTACACCCGCGCGGTAGAACGCGCGGGTGGCACGCCCGTCATCCTGCCGCCGGTTCCGCCGGACAGCGTGACCCGGCTGGTCGCGGCGTTCGACGGGCTGGTGCTGACCGGGGGAGCGGACGTCAACCCGGCCTTGTACGAGGCCGATCCGCACGAGCAGGCCGACGTCCCCGACCGCCGCCGGGACCGCTTCGAGCTGGCTCTGGTGCGCGCGGCGATCGAAGCGGGCGTGCCGGTCCTGGCCATCGGCCGTGGCCTGCACGTGCTCAACGTGGCCCGGGGCGGCACGCTGATCCAGTACCTGCCGGATTCGGTGGGCCATAGCGGGCACGCGGCCGACACGGCCAAGATGCGCAAGCACACGGTCACGCTCAGCCCGGACAGCACGCTGGGCCAGCTGCTCGGTGCCCAGGCCCTCGTGCCGGCCCTGCACCACCAGGCCATCAACCAGGCCGGTGACGGCCTGGTCACCGCGGCCTGGGCCGACGACCAGGTCATCGAGGCCCTCGAGCTGCCGGGTCACCGGTTCGCCGTCGGTATCCAGTGGCACCCGGAGGAGGGCGACGACCTGCGGGTGTTCGAAGCTCTCGTGGCCGCGGCCACCGCCAACGCCGCCGCGGCCAAGCCCGCGCCGAACGCCCCGGCCACCCCGGCCGGCCGGGCCGGCCGCAAGCGCGGAGCCAACGGCAAGACCGCTCCCGCCGCCCGGTAGAGCGGCCCGCAGCCGACTGTGGCCCGCACCGTGGCTTGCCCTTACAGCGGTGGCTGGTAGCCGCCGATCCAGTGGATCTTCAGCCAGGTCATGGCCGAGGCCCACGCCCCGGACACCTCGAGCACGCCCACCACGACCAGCAGGGCGCCGCCGATCCGGGTCACCAGGCGCGCGTGCCGCCGGGCGTAGCCGAACACCCGCATGCTGCGCTGGAACGCGATCGACACGATCAGGAACGGTATGCCCAGGCCGAGGCCGTAGATGAAGGCCAGGAACGCGCCTCGTGCCGCTGTGCCCGTGGTGGTGGACAGGGCCAGCACGGTGGCCAGGGTGGGGCCGATGCACGGCGTCCAGCCCAGGCCGAACATCACCCCGAGCAGTGGCGCCCCGGCCAGCCCGGCCCGCGGCCGGATCGACGGGCGCAGCACCCGGCCCGCGAACGAGAACCGGTCCAGCAGGCCCGCGAACAGCAGGCCGAGCACGATCGTGACCGCGCCGAGCACCTGGGTCACGCCGGTCTGGTGGTGGGCCAGCAGGGTGCCGCCCAGGCTGCCGGAGGCCGCGCCATAGGTCGCGAACAGGGCGGAGAAGCCGAGGACGAACAGCATCGTGCCGGCGATCGTCCGGCCCCGGCCGGGCGGAACCGGAGCCGGTGGTTCGGCCGGCGGGTCATCGACCACGACGCCGGCCGCTACGGCCGGGCCGTTGGCCGCCGTGACCGCGGTCGCCGTCGCGGCGGTACCCGCCATCCGCTGGGCGGGGCGGCCCGGACTCGCGCCCTGGGCGTCGGAGCCGGACATGCCGGTGGCGTAGGCCAGGTACCCGGGGACCAGCGGCAGGCAGCAGGGGGAGATGAACGTGATCGCGCCGGCCGCGGCGGCGATCGGCACGGCCAGGATGAGCGGGCCGGAAAGGATCAGCTGCTGCACTCCGCTGATGGCCGGTTCACCTCCTGGTGCTGTGGCCCCTGGTTTCTGCTAGCACGATGCCTGCTGCTCATCCACTATGGCATGTCGTAGCACGCCCGGCGCGGGGTGGTCAGAACCGGTAGGGTTGCCGGGTGAAATCGGTCCCGGCCCGTACCCTGCTGGCCGTTGGTGCGGGCACCTTCGTCCTGGCCGTCGCGCTGTATGTGGTCTACGCCGCCATCCATCCGGCCAACTGGACGCTGGACCCGGTCGACCTGGCCGTCTACCGGTCGGGCGGCCTGATCGTCCGCGAGGTCAGGCCCGACTTCAACCCGAAGGTCTACGCCCCGCTGTACCAGTGGGGTGGTTACGGCAACCTGGGTCTCAAGTTCACCTACACCCCGTTCGCGGCGGTCGTGTTCGCGGTGGTGTCGTTCGTCCCGTGGGGCTGGCTGCCGCACCTGTCCGTCGCCGTCAACATCGTGGCCCTGGTCGCGGCGCTCTGGTTCACCTTCCGCGGCCTCGGCTACTCGGGCCGGGTCCGGGCCGGGGCGACGCTGCTGGCCGCGGGCGCGGTGTTCTGGACCGAGCCGGTCATCCGCACCCTGTACCTGGGCCAGGTCAACCTGGTGCTGATGGCGCTGATCATCTGGGACCTGACCCAGCCGGACACCGCCCGCAGCCGGTGGTGGAAGGGTTTCGGCGTCGGCATCGCGGCCGGGATCAAGCTCACCCCGCTGGTGTTCATCCCGTACCTGCTGCTGGCCCGGAAGTACCGGCAGGCGGCGGTGGCCACGGCCGGGTTCGCGTTCACCGTGCTGGTCGGCTTCATCATCCAGCGGCACGCCTCGGTGAAGTGGTGGTTCAACGGCCTGTTCTTCCAGGGGGGCCGGACCGGGTTCACCGCCTGGTCGGGCAACCAGTCGCTGCGTGGCCTGATCGCCCGGCTGTCCGGCAGCATCGCCGGCTCGGGCAAGGAGTGGGCCGTGGCCGCGGTCATCTGCGGCGTCGTCGGCCTGGTCAGCGCGGCCGTGCTGGACCGGCATGGGCACCAGATGGCCGGCCTGCTGGCCGCGGCCCTGACCGGCCTGCTGCTGTCCCCGATCAGCTGGGACCACCACTGGGTGTGGATCGCCCCGGCCGCCGCCGTGGCCGGGCACTACGCCGTGCGGGCCTGGCGGACCTCGCGCTGGCACGCCGCCGCCTGGGCCGCCCTGGGCGTGGCGATCATCGCGCTGTACGGCGCCTGGCCGGGCAGCCTGTGGAGCGAGCCGACCGACCTGGGCGCGTTCTCGCTCGGCATCATCTGGCAGCCACCGCAGACCGACCCGCTCACCTATTACCAGCACGGCGACCAGCCCTCATACGTTGAGTACCACTGGTACGGGCATGAGCTCCTGACCGGGAACGCGTACATCCTGGGCGGCCTGGCCCTGCTGGTCCTGCTGGCCGTGGCCGCGCTGCGGGTCAGGCGCCAGCCCATACCGGCGGCCGAGGCGGATCACCCGCCGTCCCGCCGGGACCGCGAGGCCAGCCAGCCGGCCTGATACCGCCCGGGACCCTGACGCCGCCCGGGACTATGCTCGCGCGAAGTACCGCCAGCCAAAAAATCAAGGCGAGGGCAAGGAAGGTCCCCATGCGCGCTACACCGCCGTTCCGTGCCGACCACGTGGGAAGCCTGCTGCGCCCGCCCCGCCTGCTGCAGGCCCGGGAGGATTTCGCGGCCGGCCGCCTGTCCGCCGATGACCTGCGGGCGGTGGAGGACGAGGCGATCACCGACGTGGTGGCCATGCAGGAGGAGGTCGGCCTGCAGTCCGCCACCGACGGCGAGTTCCGCCGCGCGTCCTGGCACATGGACTTCATCTACCAACTGGGCGGGGTGTCCAAGGTGCCCGGCAACATCGCGGTCAAGTTCCGCAATGCCAGCGGGTCGCTCGAGGCCGGGTTCGCGGCGCTGCGCATCGACGGCCAGGTGCGGGTGGACGAGACGATCTTCTCCGAGGCGTTCACCTACCTGCAGTCCCAGGTCAAGTCGGCCATCCCCAAACTCACGATCCCCTCGCCGAACATGGTCCACTACCGGGGCGGCCTAGCCGCGATCGACCCGGAGGTGTACCCGGACACCGAGCAGTTCTGGACCGACCTGTCGGCCGCCTACGCCGACGAGGTACGGCGCCTCGGCGAGCTGGGCTGCCAGTACCTGCAGTTCGACGACACCAGCCTGGCCTACCTGAACGACCCGGCCCAGCGGGCGGAGATCGCCGAGCGCGGCGACGACGCCGAGCATCTGCACCTGCGCTACATCAAGCAGATCAACGACGCGCTGGTGGCCAAGCCGGCCGGGATGGCCGTCACCACGCACATGTGCCGGGGCAACTTCCGGTCCTCCTGGGCCGCCGAAGGCAGCTACGACTTCGTGGCTGAGGCGCTGTTCAGCGAGCTCAACGTGGACGGCTTCTTCCTGGAGTACGACGACGCGCGGTCCGGCGGGTTCGAACCGCTGCGGTTCGTGCCCAAGGGCAAGATGGTCGTGCTCGGCCTGGTCACGACCAAGAACGGCCAGCTGGAGGACCCGGACCAGCTCAAGCGGCGCATCGACGAGGCGTCCCAGTACGTGCCGCTGGACCAGCTGTGCCTGTCGCCGCAGTGCGGGTTCTCCTCGACCGTAGAGGGCAATGTGCTGACCTACGACGAGGAAGTGGCCAAGCTGCGCCTGATCGTCGACGTGGCCCGGGACGTCTGGGGCGACTGACCTGCTCTCGGACGTCGCCGGGCTGCTGGTCTGCCCGGTCTGCGGGGCTTCCTTCACGCTGACCGGGCCGGTGCTGCGCTGCGCCACCGGGCACGCCTTTGACGTCGCTCGGCAGGGCTACGTGAACCTGATGCCCGGCGGCGCGCGCCCCGGCACCGCTGACACACCCGAGATGGTGGCGGACCGGGCCGCCTTCCTCGGCGCCGGGCACTACGGGCCGCTGGCCCAGGCGCTGGCTGACCTGGCCTCCGCTGGCCTGGCCTCCGAGGCCTCTGCTGACGTGGTGCTCGACGCCGGCGCGGGCACCGGGTACTACCTGGCCACGGTGCTCGGCGCGCTGCGGGCCGGCGGTGACGCCGGGGCTGTGGGCCTGGCCATGGACGTCTCGGTCCCGGCGCTGCGCCGGGCCGCCCGGGCCGCTCCCGGCATCGGGGCTATCGGCTGGGACACCTGGCAGCCGTTCCCCATCCGGGCGGGCGCGGTATCGCTCGTCCTCAACGTCTTCGCCCCCCGCAACGGCCCCGAATTCCACCGGGTACTCAAGCCCGGCGGGACCCTGATCGTCGTCACCCCGGCCGAAGGTCATCTGTCCGAACTGGTCGGCCCGGCCGATCTCCTCACCGTCGACGAACATAAGGACAGCCGGCTGGCCGCGACCCTCGGGCCGTATTTCACCGCCACCGCCCGCCGCGACCTGACCGTGCCCCTGCGCCTGACCCCCACCGAGGCGGCCACCCTGATCGGCATGGGCCCCTCCGCCCGGCACACCGACCCCACTGCCACCAGGACCCGGCTCGCCACCCTCCCCGAGCCAATCCCCGTCACCGCAGCCTTCACCATCACCCTCTACCAGCCGCGCTAGCCGGATGGTGGAAGGCTCGGGGCCCGGTGCCTCCGGCGGGGGCGCCTCCGGCTCCGGGTGGAAGCCCCTTGGGCCCGGCCTCTCCCGGCGACTCCCGGCGACTCCCGGCGACGGCATGGGCCAGGCCGCCACCCGTGTGCGCGGGTGCGCTCCTCACCTCTTGAGTCACTTAGGCCTCAGGCGATGCCGACTTTGCCTCCACTGGAGCGCCTGCAGGGATTATCCCTGCAACTGCACCAGTGGGGTCAGTGCGCGGGGCTTGTGTGGCGAGCGAGGCCGAGGATGCCGGTGCGTTGGCGAGCCCGGGCACGGGTCGTCACCCGCATGAGCAGTCGCGCCCCACTCGGCACACCCGCCCCGGTGAGTCCCGCACGCCCCTGGCACATCGGCCGTGCTGGCCTCCGGAACAGTTGGCGGCCGGGACGTGAACATTTGTGGTCACGTTGGGTGAAGAGCGGTTCTGGCCACGCCGGACAGCGGACCGCGCTGGGTGGGCGGGTAGGGTCACGGGCGTGGGCCAGATCCGTGGGGGCGGTAGGGGGAGCGGAGAAGACGCGGCCGAAGCCGGCCTTTCCGCAGGCAGCGAGCCAGCTCGTGCCGACGAGGCGCGCCTTGAGGCGGCCGCACCGCCCGAGACGCCAGCCCCCGGGACTCCCAGCGCCGGGACTCCCGGGCTTCCCGGGACGCCTGACGCCAGCCGCGATCGCATCCTCACCATCCCCAACGGCCTCAGCGTCCTCCGCCTCATCGGCGTGCCCGTGTTCCTCTGGCTGGTGCTGGGCCCGCACCTGGATGGCTGGGCCGTGGCGCTGCTGATCCTGTCCGCGGCCACCGACTGGCTGGACGGGAAGATCGCCCGGGCGTTCAACCAGCAGAGCAAGCTGGGGGAGGCGCTCGACCCCGCCGCGGACCGGCTGTACATCGCGGCCACGCTGGTCGCGCTGGCCGTGCGGAACATCATTCCGTGGTGGCTGCTCGGCCTGCTGGCGCTGCGCGAACTGATCGTGGCCGGGGCGCTGGGACTGCTCAAGCGGAAGTTGGGCTTTGGCACCCTGCAGGTTAGTTTTGTGGGGAAAACAGCTACTCTTTGCCTTCTGTACGCATTTCCGTTGCTGCTCCTCGGAACGTACGCGGGGAACCTGGGCGAGATCACCCGGATCCTCGGGTGGGCGTTCGCCGTTTGGGGCACCGCGTTGTACTGGTGGGCGGCGGCCCTCTACCTGGCCCAGACCCGGATGCTGCTCACCGGCCGCCTGACCCTGCCAGCGGCCCCTGGCCCAGCCGATACTCCGAGGGGAGCGGCGTAAGCATTGAAGGCTGTCGTGATGGCCGGCGGCGAAGGGACGCGGCTGCGTCCCATGACCGCCAACCAGCCCAAGCCCCTGCTCCCCGTGGCCAATCGGCCGATCATGGAGCACGTGCTCAGGCTGTTGCGCCGGCACGGGTTCACCGACACCGTCGTGACCGTCCAGTTCCTGGCCGCCCTGGTCCGTAACTACTTCGCCGACGGCGAAGACTTCGGCATGAACCTGCAGTACGCGACCGAGGAGATGCCGCTCGGCACCGCGGGCAGCGTCAAGAACGCCGAAGACGCGCTGCGTGACGAGCCGTTCCTGGTCATCTCGGGCGACGCGCTGACCGACATCGACCTGACCGCCATGGTCCAGTTCCACAAGGAACAGGGCGCGATGGTCACGGTGGGGCTGACCCGGGTGCCGGACCCGCTGGAGTTCGGCATCGTGATCGCCGACGAGGACGGCCGGATCCAGCGGTTCCTGGAGAAGCCGACCTGGGGCCAGGTGTTCTCCGACACCGTCAACACCGGCATCTACGTAATGGAGCCCGAGGTCCTGGCCGAGGTCCCGCCGGGTGAATCGGTCGACTGGTCCGCTGACGTCTTCCCCGCGCTGCTCAAGCGGGGCGCGCCGCTGTTCGGCTACATCTCCGACGGCTACTGGGAGGACGTCGGCACCCACGAGAGCTACCTGAAGGCCCAGGCCGACGTGCTGGCCGGGCGGGTACAGGCCGACATCGCCGGGTTCGAGGTCTCGCCCGGGGTCTGGGTCGCCGAGGGCGCCGAGGTTGATCCCGAGGCGGTACTGACCGGCCCGCTGTGCATCGGCGATTACGCCAAGATCGAGGCCGGCGCGAACGTGCGGGAGTACACCGTCATCGGCAGCAACGTGGTGATCAAAGAAGGCGCGTTCCTGCACCGTGCGGTGGTGCACAACAACGTCTACGTGGGCCAGGGGGCGACCCTGCGCGGCTGCGTGATCGGCAAGAACACCGACGTCATGCGGCTGGCGCGGGTCGAGGAGTCGGCCGTCGTGGGCGACGAGTGCGTGATCGAGCCCGAGGCCTACCTGTCCGCCGGGGTCAAGGTCTACCCGTTCAAGACCATCGAAGCCGGCGCGGTCGTCAACAACAGCGTGATCTGGGAGTCCCGGGCGGGCCGGACCCTGTTCGGCCAGCGCGGCGTGTCCGGGCTGATCAACGTGGAGGTCACCCCGGAGCTGTGCGTCCGGCTGGCCAGCGCGTACGCCACCACGCTGAAGAAGGGCTCGACCGTCACCACCTCACGGGACGTGTCCCGGGCGGCCCGCACGCTCAAGCGGGCCGTGCAGAGCGCGCTGAACGCCAGCGCGATCAACGTGGTCGACCTGGAGGCTCAGCCGCTGCCGGTGGCGCGGTTCGAGACCGCCCGCACCGATTACGGCGGCGGGGTGGCCCTGCGTACTACGCCGGGGGACCCGCAGTCCATCGACATCATCTTCCTGGACGAGCGCGGCGCCGAACTGTCCCAGGCCGCCCAGCGCAAGCTGGAGCGGGTGTTCTCCCGGCAGGAGTTCCGGCGCGCGTTCCCGGGCGAGATCGCCGAGCTGACCTACCCGCCCCGCGTGGTGGAGTGGTACACCCGCGAGCTGCTCCGCTGCGTGAACATGAACACCGTGCAGGAGACCGGCATGAAGGTGGTGGCCGACTGCGCCGGCGGCACCACCTCGCTGGTGCTGCCGAACCTGCTCGGCCGGATCGGCATCGACGTGCTGACCATCAACAACCGGCTCGACGAGGTGTCACCGACCGAGACCGTGGCCCAGCGCCGCGCCGGGCTGCGCCGCCTGTCCGAGGTGGTGTCCTCCTCGCGGGCGTCGTTCGGGGTGCGGTTCGACCCGGTGGGCGAGCGGATCCGCATCGTGGACGAGAAGGGCGAGATGGTCAGCGACGACCGGGCCCTGCTCGTGGTGCTGGATCTGGTCGCGGCCGAGCGCAAGACCGGCCGGGTGGCGCTGCCGGTCACCACTACCCGGGTCGCCGAGCAGGTCTGCAAGTTCCACGGCGTCGAGGTGAACTGGACCCCGACGTCGATGGACGCGCTGACCCAGGCGGCCGCGGCTGAGGATGTGATCTTCGCCGCAGACGGCCGCGGCGGGTTCGTGGTGCCGGAGTTCGCCCGCACCGTGGACGGCATCGCCGCGTTCGCCCGGCTCATCGGCCTGGTGGCGCGGACGCGGCTGACGCTGAGCCAGATCGACGCCCGGATTCCCGACGCGCACCTGCTGCGCCGGTCGATGCCCACCCCGTGGGCGGCCAAGGGCAGCGTGATGCGCACCGTGGTCGAAGCGGCCGGTACCCGTGAGGTGGACCTCACTGACGGCGTGCGGGTGGTCGAGCCGGATCTTGGCTGGGTACTGGTGCTGCCGGACCCGGCCGAGGCGGTCACGCATCTGTGGGCCGAAGGCACCGACGCGGACACCGCTCAGACCCTGCTCGACGAGTGGGCCGCCGTGGTCGAGCAGGCCGGCCAGTAGGGCCCCCAGTAACACCATCAGTAACAGGGTGGTCAATACTGATGGCCGGGCCGGACGCGGTGGCCGCGATTGGTCTTCTCCCGTCATAAGCCGCGCTATGGTGAAGGACTGACTAGGTACGCCCGGACCGGAGGGTTTCGGCGGGGCTCCGGTGTGGCGGAGGTGGAGCGGCGGTGTGGCGTCTGAAGGGCTGGCGGCGGCTGTTCGCGTGGCGCGTGGACCGGCAGCCCTCTCCACCGGTAGCCTGGCAACCCTCATCCCACGACTCTGCGCCGCCTGCGCAGGCTCCGAGCCCGAGCCCGGACGCGGGGCCGGACGAGTGGGAGTGGCCAATGGAGGGGAGGCCTGGCGGAGCTATGGCCAGCGTTTACTGCACTCGTTGCGGTCGTCCGAACCCGGAAGATGCTCGCTTCTGCTCGAACTGCGGCACCGCCCTGGTCCGCGGGGCCGCCGAAGGCTCGGGGGAGACTACCTCGATCATCTCGCTGGACCGGGGCCAGGCCCTGGACGCCGAGCTGAACGACGAGCCGCTGGCCGACCCGGCCATGCTCGAAGCGCTGCCGCTCGACTCTGCGCTGCTGGTCGTGCACCGTGGGCCGAACGCCGGCAGCCGGTTCCTGCTGGACAGCGAGCTGACCACGGCCGGGCGGCACCCGGACAGCGACATCTTCCTCGATGACGTGACGGTGTCCCGGCGGCACGCGGAGTTCTACCGCTCCGGCACCCGGTTCACGGTCCGGGACGTGGGCAGCCTGAACGGCACCTACGTCAACCGGGACCGCATCGAGGAGACCGAGCTGTTCAGCGGCGACGAGGTGCAGATCGGGAAGTTCCGGCTCATCTTCATGACGCACCCCGGACTGCAGGGCCAGCGCCGCGGCGGAGGCGCCCAGGACTACGCATGACGTCCTCGCGTGAGGGTGCGTCGTTGAACATCGGCGAGGTCCTGGCCCGGCTGCGGCCCGAGTTCCCGGACATCAGCCCGTCCAAGATCCGGTTCCTGGAAGCCGAGGGCCTGATCGAGCCGGCCCGGTCCCGGTCCGGGTACCGCCAGTTCGCGCTGGCCGACGTGGAGCGGCTCCAGTACATCCTGACCACGCAGCGGGACGAGTACCTGCCGCTGCGGGTCATCAAGGAGCGCCTGGACGCCCTGGACGGTGACGGCCGGCGTACCCGGCAGACGCTGGCCTCCGCGCTCGGCGCCGCCGTGGCCGCGGACGAGGCCACCCGCCAGCCCCATTCCGGCCACGGCGACGGCACTGGGACGAACGCCTCGGCCATGACCCGGGCCGAGCTACTGGAGGCGGCCGGGATCGACGCCGAGCGCCTGGCTGAGCTCGAGGACTACGGCCTGATCCGCCGGTCCGGGCGGCACTACGGTCCCGACGCGCTCGAGGTGGCCCGGGCCTGCGCGGCGCTGGGCAAGTTCGGCGTCGCGGCCCGCAACCTGCGCGGCATCAAGGCCGCCGCCGAGCGTGACATTTCCCTCGCCGAACAGCTCGTGGCCCCCCAGCTGCGGCAACGCGGCGCGGGCGCGCGGGCCGCGGCCGCCCAGGACGCCTGGCAGATCGCCACGCTGAGCCTGTGGCTGCACGCCGCGCTGGTCGAATCCGGTCTCGACGAAGCGGGACTCGCGGGTGGCGTTATCGCCGCTCCAGCCGCCCCGCCGGCCACTGCTCCGGCCCCCCGGGAGGACGGTGTCGGGGGTGGGCTGCGCTCGGCCTCGAGTCGATAGCGGGTGTACCTTGACAAAGGGAGTGGCCGGCCAGCGATGGTGTGCCAACGGCGCGTGAGGATGGAGCTGTAGTGCGGCAGATGGAGGTCGTCGGCGTCCGAGTCGAGATGCCATCGAACAGCCCTATCGTGTTGCTGAAGGAGACACAGGGAGACCGGTACCTGCCGATCTGGATCGGTGCGGTGGAAGCAACGGCGATCGCATTCGCCCAGCAGGGCATGGTCTCGCCGCGGCCGCTGACCCACGATCTGTTCCGCGATGTGCTGGATGTGCTCAACGTCCAGCTGCGCACGGTGAACATCACCGCCCTGCGGGACGGGATCTTTTACGCCGACTTGGTCTTCTCCAACGGAGCCGAGGTCAGCGCCCGGCCGTCGGACTCGATCGCGCTGGCGCTGCGCACCGGTGCGTCCATCTTCGCCGCCGAGGAGATCCTGGACGAGGCGGGTGTGGCCATCCCCGACGAGCAGGAAGACGAAGTCGAGAAGTTCCGGGAGTTTCTGGACACGATCTCCCCGGAAGACTTCGGCCGCGCCGGCTGATCGGTAGCTGAGCGTTTACAGTGAGTAGTTCCGGGACACTGTTATCCCTGGTAGCGGGGAGAAGTCAGGGCTTGCCGCGGGGCTTCGGCCCCGGCCGGTTTGCCTGACTTAAACGGAATGTCGCGACGCGCCGTGTGGGATCGTTGACGCCATGAGCAGGCTCGGCTTACGGTTCGAGACGAGTACCCAGGGTGGTCAGCTCGCGATGGAGGTGGGCGTGGCGGGAACCAGGGGCGATGACAAGCCGGCGGATAGCAGCCGAGCAGGAGTCCCGTACGCCGAGGAGCAAGGCACACTGTTTGACGCCGGTGAGCAGGTAGAAGAGGTCATGGCCGATGCGGATGGAGCGGGCTATCGCGGCCCGACGGCCTGTAACGCTGCGGGCATTACCTACCGCCAGCTTGACTACTGGGCGCGCACAGGGCTGGTCGAGCCCAGCGTCCGCGGGGCGCACGGCTCCGGCTCCCAGCGCCTGTACAGCTTCCGCGACATCCTCGTGCTGAAGGTGGTCAAGCGCCTGCTCGACACCGGCATCTCGCTGCAGCAGATCCGGGCCGCCGTGCACCATCTCCGCGACCGCGGCACCCGCGACCTGGCCCAGGTCACCCTGATGAGCGACGGCGTCAGCGTCTACGAGTGCACCTCGCCCGACGAGGTCGTCGACCTCCTGGCGGGCGGGCAGGGCGTCTTCGGCATCGCGCTCGGCCGCGTCTGGCAGGAAGTCGAGGGCAACCTGGCCGAGCTCCCCGCCGTCCGCGCCGAAGACGGCCTCCTCACCGTCGGCTCGGACGAGCTCTCCCGCCGCCGCGCCAGCAAGACCGGCTGATCAGCTTCCCTGGGCCGACCCTGCTCGCAGATCGCCGCTCGGGCCTGATCGTGCTTGCCGGGGGACGCCCCCCGAGCCCTGCGCACGGCCCCCTCGCCGCCGTCGGCTGAGCGCCGCCGGCCCGCTTCCCAGGGCGATCAGCCCTCAGCTTTTCTTTTAACAAGCTCGCACGTCCCTGGGCCTCCGCGCCCGGCAACGTTCCGGCTCCCGGCGCTCCCAGGTCCCAGCCCTACGGGCCTGCGGCGCTGGCTGAGAACCGGACCGATGGCGCCAACGTACCGGCCATAACCGGACCGATGGCGCCAACGCACCGGTGCGCCCGCCGCTCGCAACGCCTGCCGGGGCGGGTTCCACGCGGGGGCGATCTTCTTGGGTAGACTCAGCATTGCCATCGACACCGTCCGGGAGAGTCCCCGCGTAGCCAGCGCGGGGCGCCGAAGGGGCAACGTTCCCCGCAACCTCTCAGGCGCCAGGACTGGACGGGACAGGCAACTCTGGAGTTAACGGCGTGCCCACGCGGCCGTAACGACAGAGGGGGAGCCGAGGCGGGTAATGCTGCTCGGTGGCCTTGGCCACCTTCGCCGCAGCCCGCAGTGTTGGCCCGGGGGACGACCCCCGGACCCCCGAGGAGGCTCCTGGATGGTGGATTTCGCCCGGCGTCACATCGGCCCGTCCGCGGACGAACAGCAGCGGATGCTCGAGGCCATTGGGTACTCGACGCTAGATGAGCTGACCGAGGCGGCGCTACCGCCCTCGGCCACGGCCGTCCCGCTGGACCTGCCCCCGGCCCTGTCCGAAACCGGCGCCCAGGCCGAGCTGCGCCGCATCGCCGGCCTTAACCAGGTCCGCACGTCGATGATCGGGCTGGGCTACTACGGCACCGTCACGCCCGCCGTGATCCGCCGGAACCTGCTGGAGAACCCGGGCTGGTACACCGCGTACACGCCGTACCAGCCGGAGATCTCGCAGGGCCGGCTGGAGATGCTGCTGAACTTCCAGACCATGGTGTCCGGCCTGACCGGGCTGCCGGTGTCCGGCGCGTCGCTGCTGGACGAGGCGACCGCGGCGGCCGAGGCGATGACGATGGCGCGCCGGGTGACCGGCAAGGGCCACGTCTTCCTGGTCGACGAGGACTGTCTGCCGCAGACCATCGAGGTGCTGGCCACCCGGGCCGAACCGCTCGGCATCGACCTGGTCGTCACCGCGGTCACCCCGGAGGCCATCGCCGCGCCCGCCGACGGCGAGCTGTTCGGCGTGCTGCTGCAGTACCCCGGGGCGTCCGGCGCGGTGCGGCCCGACCTGACCCCGCTGATCGAGGCGGCCACGGCGCGGGGCGCGCTGACCGCCGTCGCGGCCGACCTGCTCGCGCTGACCCTGCTGCGCTCGCCGGGCGAGCTCGGCGCGGACATCGCGGTCGGCAGCACCCAGCGGTTCGGCCTGCCGATGGCCTTCGGCGGCCCGCACGCCGGCTACATCGCGGTCCGCGACAAGCTGCGCCGGCAGCTGCCCGGCCGGATCGTGGGCGTGTCACTGGACGCCGACGGCAGGCCCGCCTACCGGCTGGCGCTGCAGGCCCGTGAGCAGCACATCCGCCGCGAAAAGGCCACCAGCAACATCTGCACCGCCCAGGTGCTCCCGGCCGTGATCGCCGCCTCCTACGCGGTGTACCACGGGCCGGACGGGCTGGCCGACATCGCCCGGCACGCGCACCGCAGCGCGGGCCTGCTCGCCGCCACCCTGGCCGACGCGGGCTGCGAGGTCGGCCCGGCCGAGTTCTTCGACACGATCCGCGTCCGGCTGCCCCAAGGGGCGGGCGCGGCAGGCGAGGCCATGGCCCGGGCCGAGCAGGCCGGGTACAACCTGTACCTGGCCAGCGACGGCGCGATCCAGATCTCCTGCGACGAGACGACCAGCGAGACGACCCTGGCCGAGGTGGCCGCGGCCCTGCTGGACCGCGCGCCCAGCCACGTGCGGCTGGCGTCGCAGCCGGCCAGCGAGCTGCCGCCGGGCCTGCTCCGGGACGACGAGTTCCTGACCCACCCGGTGTTCCACGCCCACCACAGCGAGACCTCGCTGCTGCGCTACCTGCGGCGGCTGTCCGACTCCGATATCGCCCTGGACCGGTCGATGATCCCGCTCGGCTCCTGCACGATGAAGCTCAACGCGGCGGCCGAGATGGAGCCGATCAGCTGGCCCGAGTTCGCGTCGCTGCACCCGTTCGTCCCGGCCGATCAGGCCCGCGGCTACGCCGAGCTGATCGACGGCCTGGAGTCGGCCCTGGCCGAGATCACCGGCTACGACCGGGTCTCGCTGCAGCCGAACGCCGGCTCGCAGGGCGAACTGGCCGGCCTGCTGGCCATCCGGGCCTACCACCGCTCCCGCCAGGAGCCCGACCGGACCATCTGCCTGATCCCGGAGTCCGCCCACGGCACCAACGCCGCCAGCGCGGTCCTGGCCGGGCTGCGCGTCATCGTGGTCAAGTGCGGCTCCGACGGCGCCATCGACCTCGGTGACCTGCGGGCCAAGCTGGAGGCGCACGCGGCCCAGGTCGCGGCGATCATGCTGACCTACCCGTCCACCAACGGCGTGTACGAGGAGACCGTGAGCGAGGTCTGCGACGCGGTGCACGGCGCAGGCGGCCAGGTCTACATCGACGGGGCCAACCTCAACGCGCTCGTCGGCCTGGCCACCCCGGTCTCGTTCGGGGCCGACGTGTCCCACCTCAACCTGCACAAGACGTTCTGCATCCCGCACGGCGGCGGCGGCCCCGGCGTCGGGCCGGTGGCGGTCCGGGCCCACCTGGCCGAGTTCCTGCCCGGCCACGAGGGGGACCCCGTGGGCCCGGTCGCGGCGGCACCGTTCGGCTCCGCGGGCATCCTGCCCATCTCCTGGGCCTACATCGCGATGATGGGCGCGGACGGGCTCCGGCGCGCGACCCAGGTCGCGGTGCTGGCCGCGAACTACGTCGCCCGCCAGCTCAACTCGCACTTCCCGGTGCTCTACACCGGCCGCGAGGGCCTGGTCGCGCACGAGTGCGTGCTGGACCTGCGGCCGATCACGGCCCGGACCGGGATCACGGTCGAGGACGTGGCCAAGCGCCTGGTCGACTACGGGTTCCACGCGCCCACCATGTCCTTCCCGGTGGCGGGCACGCTGATGGTCGAGCCGACCGAAAGCGAGGACCTGACCGAGCTGGACCGGTTCTGCCAGGCGATGATCAGCATCCGGCAGGAGATCGAGCGGGTCGCCAGCGGCGACTGGGACCGGGACGACAACCCGCTCAAGAACGCCCCGCACACCGCGGAGACGCTGCTCACAGCGGAGTGGAAGCACCCGTACGAGCGGTCCGAGGCCGCCTACCCGGTGCCGTCCGACCGGCGGGCCAAGTACTGGCCGCCGGTCCGCCGGATCGACCAGGCCTACGGGGACCGCAACCTGGTCTGCGCCTGCCCGCCCCCGCAAGCGTTCGAGTAACCCCGGGACTACGATCAGGAGCAATGAGCACGGCCAAGGCGCCGACGAGCGCTACCCATCAGCCAGTCGATTCCACGGTCGCGATCCATACCGAGGATCTGACCAAGATCTACGCCGGTGCCGACTTCACCGCGGTGGACCGGCTGAACCTCGATGTCCGGTCCGGGGAAATCATGGGCCTGCTGGGCCCGAACGGGGCGGGTAAGACGACCACCGCGGGCATGCTGACCACCCGCGTGGTGCCGACGTCCGGACGGGCGTTCATCTCCGGCGTGGACGTCGCGGCGCATCCGGCGCTGGCCAAGCAGCTCAGCGGCATCGTCTCCCAGCAGAACACCCTGGACCGCCAGCTGACTGTGTGGGAGAACCTGTACTTCCACGGACGGCTGTTCGGGATGGGGGCGAAGGTCTCCCGCCAGACCGCCGATCAGCTGCTGGAGCAGTTCCAGCTGTCGAAATGGGCCAAGGCGTCGGTGTACGCCCTGTCGGGCGGAATGGCACAGCGGCTCATGGTGGCGCGGGCCATCTTCCACCGCCCGTCCGTGCTGTTCCTCGACGAGCCGACGGCCGGGCTCGACCCGCAGAGCCGTCTGGCCCTCTGGGATCTGCTGCGCGAACTGCACAGCCAGGGGCAGACCATCCTGCTGACGACGCACTACATGGAAGAGGCCGACCAGCTCTGCGAGCGGGTCGCCATCATGGACCACGGCAAGATCCTGGCCCTGGACAGCCCGGAGGCGCTCAAGCAGGGCATCGGCGCCGACACGGTGGTCACGGTCAAGAGCCCCGGCGACACCGAACGGCTGGCCCAGCTCTTCAGCGACGACGTGGCGGGCGTGACCCGTACGCGCCTGGTGGACGGCGGCGTCGAACTGCACCTGCAGGGCGGTGACCGCCTGATCCCGCGGGTCGTGCTGTCGGCGGAACGGGGCGGCTTCGACCTGAACGACGTGTCCGTGGCCGAGCCGAGCCTGGAGACCGTGTTCATCAACCTCACCGGGCGGGAGTTGCGCGACTGATGACGACGTCTGTAGCGCCGGACGTGCCGGTCCAGCGGATCGGCGGTGGCCCGACCCGGTCGGTGGCCGCCGCAAGCTGGACCGCGCTGGGCGCGCTCATGCTGCGCGACCTCGTGGTCCTGCGCAAGCATTTCTGGGAGTTCGTGCTCCGCACGCTGATTCAGCCGTTCCTGCTCTGCTTCGTGTTCCTGTTCGTCTTCCCGAAGATTGGCCAGGGCATCGGCGGCGGGCACGGCACCGCCGCGGAATCCGCGTTCGCGACGATTCTCGTGCCCGGGGTGGTCGGGATCTCGGTCATGTTCCAGGGCGTGCAGTCGATCGCGCTGGCCATGGCGCAGGAGTTCGGTTTTACCCGGGAAATCGAAGACCGGGTGCAGGCACCGTGCCCCATCTGGCTGGTGGCCATGGCCAAGGTGCTGTCCGGCGCGGCCCAGGGCATCTTGTCGGCCGCCATCGTGCTCCCGATCGCTTCGGTCGTGCACGCGCCCGGCGTCGAGGCCCATCTGTCGCTGCACTGGTGGATCATCGTGACGTTTGTCCCGCTGGCCGCCATCGCCATGGCTGGCCTGGGGCTCGTCCTGGGCACTAGCTTCGAACCCCGCAACATCGGGCTGATGTTCGGCTTCGTCATCCTGCCGATCACCTTCCTCGGCGGCACCTACTACTCCTGGACCAAGCTGGCGCCGGTCACGGTGGGCGGGTGGCACTGGCTGCAGACCCTGGTCCTGATCAACCCGCTCATCTACGTCAACGAGGGCATGCGGGCCGCGTTCACGCTGGCCCCTCACATGCACCTGTACGTCATCTATCCGGTGGTGCTCGCGTTCGGCGCCGGCTTCCTCGCCCTCGGCCTGCGCAACTTCCGCCGCCGCGTGCTCTCCTAGAATTCCGGCGCGCCTGTACCGCCATACGGGGCCGTCCGGTGGCGCGGCCGGCCCCGTATGGCGGTACGCGCCGATGCCCTTTAGTCTTCCGGGCATGACTGCCGAAGGGCCGGAGCCGCCCGGCGCATCTGTGGAGACGCCTGGGCCGGAAGAGACCGAGGAGAGACTGGCCGGGGCGGCCAGCCGGCCGGGGGCAGACCCGGCCGGAGCCGACCCCGCCGACTATGTCGCTGAAGGCATGGGCTACCTCGATCAGGCTATCGACGCCTTCTCCCGGGGCTGTGAGTCCGGCGACGGTGGCATCGTGCCGCTGGCCATCGAACTGCTGGCCCGGACGCTGCCGCTGCGGGGCCGGGACACCGACGCCGCGCTCGTCTGGCAGCGCGGCCTGGAGGACCCCGACCCCGCGGTCAGCACCGAGGTCCGCACCCGGCTGCGCCGGGCCTTCGGCGGCGACGAGGTGCCCGCCGAGGAAGAGGGCGCCGAGCCCACCTGGTGGGAAAACTTCGTCGAGTCCGCCGTCCTCTATGGCACCCTCCCGCTGCTGGCCAACGAGATCTTCGGCGCCCTGGACCAGATGTACTCGCTGGCCGCGCTCCCGCTGGCGCAGGGCGGCGGCCGCGCCCGCGACCTGCGCGAGATCCTGCTCAGCGCCGTCCGGGTCCCCAGCCAGTACGCCTGGGGCCCCGAACTGCACCAGAGCTTCCACGCCCGCCTGCGCGAAGCAATGGGAGCCGACGCCGCCGTCCTCCCCCCCAACTGGCCCGACGAGTAAAGGGGAGACGTCACCCGCCGGCGGCCAC
The DNA here is from genome assembly GCA_963833835.1 of uncultured Actinomycetes bacterium. Taxonomy (GTDB): domain Bacteria; phylum Actinomycetota; class Actinomycetes; order Streptosporangiales; family Streptosporangiaceae; genus Bog-532. The sequence goes on along the minus strand of CAWHZI010000008.1, from coordinate 643,862 downwards.
TGTCGCCGCTCGGCCAGCTGACCAGCTTGGGCCAACTGCGGAACAGGGACTCGCCGGGGGCGTCTCGCCGCTCCCCGCGTTCGATCCACTCGCGGTCCCCCCACGGGGTTCAGCAGCTTGGCCTGGGGGATCAGGGCCGCGACCGCTTCAGAGGTAACCCGCGGGTGGGCGGGGTCGCTCGCCCCGCTGCGGAACACGATCGTCGGCACCGTGATCGCGGCGGTGATGTCCTCGTCCGGGATGCCGGGGATGGTCTGCCCGGCGACAGGCGGTGCGTAGGCGGCCATCCAGCGTTCCAGACCGTGGATGAACTCGTGGCGGTCCAGAGCCAGGAACCGCTCCCGGTTGCCCGGGTTGCGCTCCAGCACCTCCTGCCACTCGGGCAGCTCGACCACACGCTCCATCCCGTACTTCCAGGCCGCCTCAATCGAGCCGCCGCAGTAGTACTGTGCCTAACACCATCAGGCCGAACACCCCGCCGCTGATCCACCACATGGCCAGCCCGGTGGCGATGTCGGGTTGCGGGCCACGGTGAGCAGCGACACCCGCGAGCCGCCTGACCCGCCCGCGATCACCGCCGGACCCAGATCCAGCTGCCGGATCAGCGCGGCCAGCGTGTCCGCCTGCAGAGACATCGGTCGAGCCCTGGAACGACACGCTGGACGCCCCGCAGTTCGGTCTCCCAGATGAGTACCCGCGCCCGGTCGCGGCCAGTCCCTCGGCCAGCTCGCGCACCCCGCCGTAGTCCTTGCTGAACCGCCCGCCCGGCGTCAGCGCCCACGTCTGCTCGCCGTCGCCGATGATCTCGTAGGAAATATCCAGCCCGTTAACGTCTGCAACTGCCATACTTCGGACGCTACGACGCCGTCACCAGGTCGTCTAGCCCAAAATAAACAAATGTTTGCCCAGTCTCAGTGGCCTTCCCGACCCCGCCGAGGCGCCGCCGTGGTGATAACAGCAAGAAGCGGGCCGCCACCGGGTGGATCAAAAGTCTTTCAATTCTTAACGGGTTGTTACGGGCTGAGTGCTGGGTGGGTGCGGGCTGGCTGCGGGCCGTACCAATGGGTGGTAGCCGATTTGTGACCTGACCGAGGCCGAGGAGTGCCGTGCTCGGGGTTGAACGAAGAACTGTCCCGGTGGCGTCCCGGCCGCTCCAGCCGTCGCACGGGGTGACCCGGGCAACATCTTTCGCGCGGGCGACGCCGGCGGTCGTGCTGGCCATCATCGGGGCTGGGCTGCTGGCCATCCTCGTGCTGTGGTGGAGTGACACCCCGGCCGTGCACGGGCTGGGTGACTACCTGACCGGCGCGGGCCGGATCCTCGGCCTGATGGCCGGGTACGGGGTGGTCGTGCTGGTCGCGCTGATGGCCCGGCTGCCGCCGCTGGAGCGCGGGGTCGGGGCGGACCGGCTGGCCCGCTGGCACGCGATGGGCGGCCGGTACGTGGTCACCGTGATCGTCGCCCACGCGGTGCTGATCACCTGGGGCTACGCGGTCAGCGCGCACGAGGGGCTGATCAGCGAGGCCGGCACGCTGCTGCTGTCCTACCCGGACGTGCTGATGGCCACCGTGGCCGGTCTGCTGTTCGTCGGTATCGGCCTGGTCTCGGCCCGGGCCGCGCGCCGCCGTATGTCCTACGACACCTGGTACTACCTGCACTTCTATACCTACCTGGCCATCGGGCTGGCGTTCAGCCACCAGTTCGCCGACGGGGCCGCGTTCGCTGGGAGTCTGAAGGCCCGGTTCGCCTGGTCGGCGCTGTACTCCGCCGTCGCGGCCCTGGTGCTGTGGTACCGGGTGGTGAGCCCGGTGCGGAGCGCGCTGCACCACCGGTTCCACGTGGTCGGCGTGCGCCGCGAGTCCGCCGACGTGGTCTCGGTCTACATCGGCGGCCGGAACCTGAACGAGCTCCAGGCCGAACCCGGGCAGTTCTTCCGCTGGCGGTTCCTGGACCGGAGCCTGTGGTGGTCCTCGCACCCGTACTCGCTGTCCGCGCTGCCGCGGCCGGACGTCATGCGGATCACGGTCAAGGACCGCGGCGACCACAGCCGGGCCCTGGCCCAGCTCAGCCCCGGCACCCGCGTGCTGGCCGAAGGACCCTACGGGGCGTTCATCCCTGAGCGGACCGGCCGCCGGGTGCTGCTGCTGGCAGGCGGGGTGGGCATCACCCCGCTGCGGGCCATGTTCGCCATGCTGCCCCCTCCGGTGACCCTGATCTACCGGGCCAGCCGGCCCGAAGACGTCGTGTTCTCCGACGAGCTGAACGCCATCGCCCGCGACCGCGGCGCCACCGTGCACTACCTCCTGGGCTCCCGGGACCGGCTCGGTCTGGAACCGCTCTCGGCCGAACGGCTGAATCACCTGGTCCCCGGCCTGCACCGGCACGACGTCTACGTCTGCGGGCCGTCCGGCATGACCGGCACCGCGATCGCCGCGCTACGGGCCGCCGGTGTCCCGCGCCGGCGCATCCACCACGAGAACTTCGAGTTCTGAGCCCCATCACCGATCGGAGAGCCTATGCGCCGGGCAGTCCTGGCTTTCGGCAGTACCGTGGCCGGCCTGATCCTGCTGTTGTCGTTCCGCTCGCATACCGCGACTCCCGCGTCGGCGGGAGTCAGCGCGGCGGGGACCAGTTCAAAATCATCTGCGGGCGCGGCCGGAAACGGTTCGTCCGGCGGATCCGGGGGCGGCAGCATGGCGGGTTCGGGGGCGCCCTCGGCCTCGCCGTCGGCCGCGGGCAGGGCCACCGGGGGCACGACGGCGGGCGGCAAGCTCGTCACCGGCGAGGTGGTCAACGGGCCCTACGGGCCGTCTCAGGTGGCGATCACGCTCAGCGGGGGCAAGATCACCAAGGTCACCGTGTTGCAGCACACCGACGACGGTGAGAACAGCCAGCAGATCGACGGCAACGCGCTGCCCAAGCTCACCGCCGAGACGCTGACCGCGCAGAGTGCGAAGATCGACGCGGTGTCCGGGGCCAGCTACACCAGCGCCGGGTACATAAAGTCGCTGCAGAGCGCGTTGGACAAGGCCTGATGCCGGTACGGGCGCCAGGACGAACGGAGGTGGCCGTGGCGGCGGGACCACGGCTGCGGCACGCCGAGCCGGTCATGGGCACGGTGTTCTCGTTCGACGTGCCCGCCGCGGCCGCGCCGGTGCTGCCCGCCGTGCTGCGCTGGCTGCACTGGGTCGACACGACGTTCTCGACCTACCGCGAAGACAGCGACGTGAGCCGGTTCGGCCGCGGTGAAGCCGGGTTGGCCGACTGTGCGCCGGAACTGGCCGAGGTGATCGCGCAGTGCGCGGTGCTGAGCGAGCTGTCCGGCGGCTACTTCACCGACCGGCCCGCAGGCCGGTTCGACCCGTCCGGGTTCGTCAAGGGCTGGTCGATCGAGCACGCCGCGGCCATGCTGACCGCCGTGGGTCACCCCAGCGTCAGTGTCAACGGCGCCGGCGACGTGCAGTGCGCCGGTGAGCCGGAGCCCGGCCGGCCCTGGCGCATCGGGATCGCCGACCCGCTCCGGCCCGGCACGCTGGCCGCCGTGCTGGCCGGGCGCGACTTCGCCGTGGCCACCTCGGGCACCGCCGAACGGGGTGCGCACATCATCAACCCGCACACCGGCCGGCCCGCGGCCGAACTGGCCAGCGTGACCGTGACCGGTCCCCGGGTGACCAGCGCCGATGCCTACGCCACCGCCGCCTTCGCGATGGGCCCGGCGGCCCGTGAGTGGGTGGAAACCCTGGACGGCTACGAAGCGTTCGCCGTCGCCCCCGACGGGACCCGCTGGCAGACCTCCGGGTTCGCCGCGTACGCCGCGAGCTGAAACGCTCTGCTGTGAGGCGATTATCGGCGGGGCGCGGTGCTGCCGCCCCTACGCTCATGATCATGGACGTGACGGAAGTACTGCCGGGGCTGCTGTACCAGTTCCGGTTCGTGGTCGGGCAGGCCTATCTGTGGCGGGACACGGACTCGCTGACCCTGATCGACGCCGGCCCGCCGGGGCAGGCGGACGCGATCGCGGGGGCGGTCGGCGAGTTGGGGCTGAGCCTGTCCGGCCTGCGGCAGATCATCCTGACCCACTTCCACGGGGACCACGTGGGCTCGGCCGCCGACCTGGCCGCCCGCAGTGGCGCCCGGGTGCTGGCTCACCGGGCCGACGCGCCGGTCATCCGGGGTGAGATGCCCGGGCCGCCGCCGGTTATCACTGCGGCGGAGCAAGCGCTGCACCAGCAGATCGGGGCCGCCGCCAGTGGCATGCCACCGGCGCCGCCCTGCCGGGTCGACCAGGAACTGGTCAGCGGGGACCTCATCGACCTGGGCGGCGGGGCCGCGGTGATCGGGGCACCGGGTCACACCGACGGGAGCATCGCCATCCACATCCCGGCCCAGCGACTGCTGTTCACCGGCGACAGCGTGGCCACGAACCGGGCCGGCCAGGTCATCCTCGGCCCGTTCAACGTCGACCGGGATCAGGCCATCGAGACGTTCCGCACCCTGGCCGACCTGGACATGGACACCGCCTGCTTCGGGCACGGCGATGCGGTCCGCACGGACGCGTCCGCCGCCCTGCGCGCCGCGGTGGCCGACGAGCGCTTCAGCTTCGCGCCCTAGCCCGCTCAGGCTCGCGACGACCGGCGGCGATGAGATTGGTGGTCAGGTCCTGGGCGGCTTGCTCGTCGAGGGGGCGGTGACCGACCAGGAGGCGGTACCAGAGGAAGCCGTAGGCCAGGTCGACCAGGATGTCCAGGTCGGCGGTGGGGGACAGGTGCCCCTGGTCCACGCCGCGCTGCAGGACGGCCCGCAGCGCGGCCCGGCGCTGGGCGGTGAAACCGGCCAGCGCCTCGGCCACGTGCTCGTCGTGCTGGGCTGCGGCGGCCAGGTCCTGCAGCCCCCGCCTCAGCCCGGGATCTTGCAGGCTGCGGAAGCTGTCGGCCCAGAAGCTGGTCAGGTCGGTCTCGAACGACCCGGAGTCGTGCGGCGGCACGACCAAGGCCGCCTGCAGGCCCATCGCCTCGGCCAGCATCGCGCCCTTGGACGGCCACCAGCGGTAGATCGTCTGCCGGCCCACCCCAGCCGCCTGAGCCACCGCGTCGATGGTCAGGGCGTTCAGCCCGCCCGACCGCAGCAGGTCCACCGTCGCGTCCAGGATCGCCGCGCGGGCGGCCTCGTTCCGCCGCCGCCCGGTGTGCGGGCGGGCCGCGGCCGCCCCTTCCTCGGTCATGCCGTCAGCATAACATTTTGACGAGACCATCAGTCTCGGTAAGATATTTGTCGAGACCACTATTCTCGATAACGTCATGATTTTGACAACGGAGGCGGAACATGTCCTTCCAGGGACAGCACGTGTACGTCATGGGCGGCAGCCACGGCATCGGCGAGGCGACGGCGCACGCGTTCGCGGCGGCGGGGGCCGAGGTGGTGATCACCGGCCGGTCCAAGGAGCGGCTGGACGCGGCCGCGGCCCGGATCGGCCTGCCGGTGCAGACCCGGACCCTGGACGCCACCGATCCCGAGGCGGTGGCGGCGTTCTTCAGTGACGGGGAGGCCGTTGATCACCTGGTGCTGGCGCTCAGCCCCGGCGCGGTGGCCCTCGGGCCGCTGGTCGGCCTGGACGAGAAAGATCTGCGCACGGCGTTCGACGGCAAGTTTTTCGCCCACGTGCGGGTGGTCCAGGCCGCGGCTCCGCACCTGAGCCAGCACGGCTCGGTCACGTTCCTGAGCGCGGCCTCGGCCCGCTCGGCCGCTCCGGGCACGGCCGGCCTGGCCGCCGCCAACGGCGCGATCGAGGCCATGGTCCCCCCGCTGGCGGCCGAGCTGGCCCCGGTCCGGGTCAACGCCGTCTCACCTGGCGTTGTCGAGACTCCCTGGTGGGAAGCCATGCCCGCCGATCAGCGCACCGCCCTGTTCGAGGGCTACGCCGCCGGGACCCCGGTCGGCCGGATCGGGCAACCCGAAGACGTCGCCGGCGCCATCCTCTACCTGGCCGGCAACGGCTTCGTCACCGGCACCGTCCTGGACGTCTCCGGCGGCCTGACCCTGGCCACCGGCTGACACGGCCCCGAACGTCACCGGGCGGCCGTAGAGTAACTGCGTGGCAGATCCGGCAACCTACCGGCCGCCCCCGGGTTCCATCCCCGAATCACCTGGGGTGTACAGGTTCCGCGACGGGCGTGGCCGGGTGATCTACGTAGGGAAGGCCAAGTCCCTGCGGCAGCGGCTCAACTCCTACTTCGCGGACTTTGTGAGCCTGCATCCGCGCACCCAGCTGATGGTGACGTCGGCGTCCTCGGTGGACTGGACGGTGGTCGGCACCGAGGTCGAGGCGCTCCAGCTCGAGTACTCCTGGATCAAGGAGTTCGACCCCCGGTTCAACATCAAGTACCGGGACGACAAGAGCTACCCGTTCCTCGCGGTGACGATGAGCGAGGAGTACCCGCGGGTGACGGTGATGCGCGGGGCCAAGCGCAAGGGCACCCGCTACTTCGGGCCGTACTCGCACGCCTGGGCCATCCGGGACACCGTGGACACCCTGCTGCGGGTGTTCCCGGTCCGGACCTGCTCGGCCGGGGTGTTCAAGCGGTCCGGGCAGATCGGGCGGCCCTGCCTGCTCGGGTACATCGGCAAGTGCTCGGCGCCCTGCGTGGGACGGGTCAGCGAGCAGGAGCACCGCGAGCTGGCCGAGGACTTCTGTGACTTCATGGCCGGGCAGACGGCCCGGTTCATCCGCCGCATCGAGGCCGACATGCGCCAGGCCGCGGCGGCCGAGGAGTTCGAGCGCGCGGCCCGGCTGCGCGACGACATCCGCGCGCTGGAACGGGCTCTGGAGAAGCAGGCGGTCGTGCTGGGCGACGGCACCGACTGCGACGTGATCGCGCTAGCTGAGGACCCGCTCGAGGCGGCGGTGCAGATCTTCTACGTGCGGGACGGCCGGGTCCGGGGCCAGCGGGGCTGGGTCGTGGAAAAAGTGGACGACGTGACCACCAAGGAGCTGGTCGAGAACTTCCTGGGCCAGGTGTACGGGGACACGTCGGTGAACGTGACCGACTCCGGCCCGGGGGGCTCCGGCCGTGGGGTGCCGCGCGAGGTGCTGGTGCCGGAGCTGCCGCCGGACGCGGACACCGTGACCCACTGGCTGGCCGAGCGCCGCGGCGGCCCGGTCAGCCTGCGGGTGCCGCGGCGCGGCGACAAGCGGGCCCTGCTGGAGACCGTGGCCCGCAACGCGGGGCAGTCGCTGGCGCTGCACAAGACCCGGCGGGCCAGCGACCTGACCACCCGCAGCCAGGCCTTGAACGAGATCCAGGAGGCGCTCGGCCTGGACGACGCGCCGCTGCGGATCGAGTGCTACGACGTGTCCAACCTGATGGGCACCAACGTGGTCGCGTCCATGGTCGTGTTCGAGGACGGCCTGCCGCGCAAGAGCGAGTACCGCCGGTTCAGCATCAAGGGCCACGACGGCACCGACGACATCTCCTCGATCTACGAGGTGATCACCCGCCGGTTCCGCCGCTACCTGGAAGAACGTGAGGAGACCGGCGAGCTGGACGTGCTCGGCGACCCGGACGCATCCGAACCGGGCGAAGGGCCGGGTGGCGGGCAACGGACCGAGCTGACCGAGGCCGAACGGGACGCGGCCATGCGGCAGCGCAAGTTCGCCTACCCGCCCAACCTGCTGGTCGTGGACGGCGGCCCGGGCCAGGCCGACGCGGCCTGGCGGGCCCTGAACGACCTCGGCATCGACGACATCGCCGTGTGCGGGCTGGCCAAGCGGCTGGAAGAGGTGTGGGTGCCCGGCGAGGAGTTCCCGGTCATCATGCCGCGCAGCAGCGAGGGCCTGTACCTGCTGCAGCGGGTCCGGGACGAGGCGCATCGGTTCGCCATCACCTACCACCGGCAGAAGCGGTCCCAGGGCTTTACCTCCAGCGCGCTGGAGGACATCGCCGGGCTGGGACCGGCCCGGCGGGCCGCCCTGCTCAAGCAGTTCGGCTCGGTGCGCAAGCTGACCGCGGCCAGTCCGGACGAGATCGCCGAGGTCCCCGGCATCGGGCCCCGGCTGGCCGAGACGATCGTGGCCGCCCTGCACCGGAACACCAGCAGCAACCCCGCCAGCAGCAACACCACCAGCGATACGGCTAAGCCGGAGGAGGCCCGGTGAGCCAGCTGCGCGAGCACAGCCAGGCCGAGGAGCAGACCGGCCCGGACATCGTGGTCATCACCGGCATGTCCGGTGCGGGCCGCAGCACGGCGGCCAAGTCGCTGGAGGACCTGGGCTGGTTCGTGGTCGACAACCTGCCGCCCGGGCTGCTGCCCACCATGGTGGACCTGGCCGAGCGCTCCCAGGGAGCGGTGCCGAAGATCGCCGCCGTGGTGGACGTGCGCAGCCGGGCCTTCACCACCGACCTGTCGTCCGCCATCGACGGGCTCAGCGCCCGCAAGGTCGCCCCGCGCATCGTGTTCCTGGAAGCCTCCGACGAGACCCTGGTCCGCCGGTTCGACAGCGTGCGGCGGCCGCACCCGCTGCAGGACAACGGCCGGGTCGTGGACGGCATCGGGGCCGAACGCAACCTGCTGCGCGACGTCCGCGGGGTGGCCGACCTGGTGCTCGACACGTCCGCGCTCAACGTGCACGAGCTGCGGGCCCGGATGCGCGACCATTTCGCCGCCCAGTCGGCCGCGGGACCGCGGGTCAGCATCATGTCGTTCGGCTACAAGTACGGGCTGCCGGTCGACGCCGATCTCGTGGTCGACTGCCGGTTCCTGCCCAACCCGCACTGGATCCCCGAGCTGGCCCCGATGACCGGGCAGGACGCGCCGGTCCGTGATTACGTGCTGAGCCGCCCCGGCGCGCAGGACTTCCTGCGCGCCTACCTGGAGGCGCTGCAGGTGATGCTGGCCGGTGACGAGCGGGAGGGCAAGCACTTCGTGGCGCTGGCCGTGGGCTGTACCGGCGGCAAGCACCGCAGCGTGGCCATCACCGAGTTCCTGGCCGGGAAGCTGGCCGAAGCCGGGACGGACGTCCAGGTCACCCACCGCGACCTCGGTCGCGAATGACGGCGGGGAGCGAACCGGACACCACCCGGCCCCGGGTGGTGGCGCTGGGCGGCGGGCACGGGCTGGCCGTGTCGCTGTCGGCGCTGCGCCGGATCTGCGGGGACCTGACCGCGATCGTGACCGTGGCCGACGACGGCGGCTCCAGCGGGTCGCTGCGCCGCCAGTACGGGGTGCTGCCGCCCGGCGACTTGCGGATGGCTCTGGCCGCCCTGTGCGGCGACGACGACTGGGGCACCACCTGGAGCAAGGTCGTCCAGCACCGTTTCGGCGGCGACGGCGAGCTGGCCGGGCACGCGGTGGGGAACCTGCTCATCATCGCGCTGTGGGACCTGCTCGGCGACGCGGTGGCGGGGCTGGAGTGGGTGGGCCGGCTACTGGGCACGCAGGGCCGGGTGCTGCCCATGTCCTCGGTGCCGCTGGACATCGTGGCCGAGGTGGAAGGAGCCGACCCGGACCGGCCGACGGAGATCTCCCGCGTCCGCGGGCAGCACGCCTGCGCCTCCACCGCCGGGAGGGTTCGGTCGATATCGCTCATGCCGGACGACCCGCCGGCCGTTCCGGCTGCCGTGGCCGCCGTCTTGGAGGCAGACTGGGTGGTGTTCGGCCCAGGCTCGTGGTTCACTAGCGTGCTACCGCACCTGCTGGTGCCCGAGCTGGCCGCAGCCTTGCGGGACACTCGGGCGCGTCGTCTGGTGGCGCTCAATCTGGCACCGCAGCCGGGGGAGACGGGCGGATTCTCGCCGCACCAGCACCTGGAGGTACTGGCTGGGCACTCGCCGGGGCTGGCGTTCGACGTGGTGCTCGCGGACCGCGCGGCCGCCGCGAGCCACGGTGGTGACGGTGACGACACCGTGGCCGACCTGGAGAAGGCGGCCGGCCTGCTGGGGGCCCGGGTCGTGCTGGCCGACGTAGCCCTGGCGGACGGAACACCGAGGCATGATCCGTTGCTGCTGGCTAGGGCGTACGCGGAGATTTTCGGGGAGGGGAGTGGCGCCGATGGCGATGACCGGGGTAGTTAAGGACGAGCTCAGCCGGGTGACGGTGGTCAAACCATGCTGCCGCAAGGCCGAGGTGTCCGCCATGCTGCGGTTCGCGGGCGGCCTGCACCTGGCGGCGGGGCACATCGTGATCGAGGCGGAACTCGACACCGGAGCGGCCGCCCGGCGGCTCCGGGCCGGTATCGGCGAGGTCTACGGGCACGCGTCTGAGCTGCTGGTGCTGGCCCCGAGCGGGCTGCGCAAGGGCAACCGGTACGTGGTGCGGGTGCTCAAGGGCGGCGACAACCTGGCCCGCCAGACCGGGCTGCTGGACAGTCACGGGCGGCCGGTGCGGGGCCTGCCCCGCCAGATCGTGTCCGGCACCGCCTGTGACTGCGAGGCGGCCTGGCGCGGCGCGTTCCTGGCCCACGGTTCGCTGACCGAGCCCGGCCGGTCGATGGCGCTCGAGGTGACCTGCCCCGGCAGCGAGGCGGCGCTGGCCCTGGTCGGGGCGGCCCGCCGGCTGAAGATCCACGCCAAGGCGCGCGAGGTCCGCGGCGTCGACCGGGTGGTGATCAGGGACGGCGACGCGATCAGCGCCATGCTGACCCGGCTGGGCGCGCACGACAGTGTGATGGCCTGGGAGGAGCGCCGGATGCGCCGGGAGGTGCGGGCCACCGCGAACCGGCTGGCCAACTTCGACGACGCCAACCTGCGCCGCAGCGCCCGGGCCGCGGTCGCGGCCGGCGCCCGGGTCGAGCGGGCGCTGGAGATCCTCGGCGACGAGGCCCCCGAGCACCTGACCATGGCGGGCAAGCTGCGCATCGCCAACCGGCAGGCCAGCCTGGAAGAGCTGGGCCAGCTGGCCGTCCCGCCGCTGACCAAGGACGCCATCGCCGGCCGCATCCGCCGCCTGCTGGCCATGGCCGACCGCAAGGCCCAGGAGCAGGGCCTCCCCAACACCGAAGCCAACCTGACCCCCGACATGCTCATGCCCTGATCGGGTCTAACCCGTCCCCATTGACGCTTTGTTTGTTTGCGGCGGGAACATAGATCGCCTATGGTCTAGACCATAGGCGGCTGATGTTTGCCGTCTGCGCGCCCCGCCGTATCAGGCGCGGAGGTGCCGGATCGGACACCGCTTGCAGGGGATCCCTGGCAGGCGGTGTCCGATAGGCTCTAGGGGCGAAATCTTATGGGTCACTTGGTGGCCGGAGGCCGTGGGTAGCACGGCAGGGCGGCCACACAGCAATCAACGAGGAGACGACGCTGTGACCATCCGCGTGGGCATCAACGGCTTCGGCCGCATCGGCCGTAATTTCTGGCGCGCCGTGAACGCCGAGGCCATCGGCAAGGCCGGCCGCGTCCCGTCGGGCGAGATCGAGATCGTGGCGGCGAACGACCTCACCGACCCGGCCACCCTGGCCCACCTGCTGAAGTACGACAGCGTGCTCGGCAAGCTGCCGCTGGACGTGTCGGCTTCCGACGACACCATCCGCGTGGGCGGCCAGTCGATCAAGGTGCTGGCCGAGCGCGAGCCGGCCAACCTGCCGTGGAAGGACCTGGGCGTCGACATCGTGATCGAGTCGACCGGCCGGTTCACCAAGGCCGCGGACGCGCACCAGCACATCGACGGCGGCGCCAAGAAGGTCATCATCTCGGCCCCGGCCACCAACGAGGACCTCACCGTGGTCATGGGGGTGAACGACGACACCTACGACCCGGACCAGCACAACATCATCTCCAACGCCTCCTGCACCACGAACTGCGTGGCGCCGATGGCCAAGGTGCTGCTGGAGAACTTCGGCATCGTCAAGGGCCTGATGACCACGATCCACGCCTACACCGCGGACCAGAACCTGCAGGACGGCCCGCACAAGGATCCGCGCCGGGCCCGCGCCGCGGCGCTGAACATCGTGCCCACCTCCACCGGTGCGGCCAAGGCGACGGCGCTGGTGCTGCCCGAGCTCAAGGGCAAGCTGGACGGCTACTCGCTGCGGGTGCCGGTGCCGGACGGCTCCATCACCGACCTGGTCGTCGAGGTCGGGCGGGACGTGACCAAGGACGAGGTCAACGCCGCCTACAAGGCCGCCGCCGAGGGCCCGCTCAAGGGCATCCTGTACTACACCGAGGACCCGATCGTGTCGACCGACATCGTCGGCTCGCCCGCCTCCTGCACGTTCGACGCCTCGATCACGATGGCGTACGGCAACCAGGTCAAGATCTTCGGCTGGTACGACAACGAGTGGGGCTACTCCAGCCGCCTGGCCGACCTGACCGCGCTGGTCGCCTCCCGCCTGTCCTGACGGGCTAACGGGCTAACGGGCGGATCCGGCTACTAGGGCAACTGAGGACTATGAAGACCATCGACGACCTGGAGGTGGCCGGCCGCCGCGTGCTGCTGCGGGCCGACCTCAACGTGCCGCTGGACCTGTCGGATCCGGCCCACCCTCGCATCACCGACGACGGCCGCATCCGGGCCAGCCTGCCGGTGATCGAGAAGCTGTCCGCCCGGGGCGCCAAGGTGATCATCCTGGCGCACCTGGGCCGGCCCAAGGGCGGCGATTATGCCGAGCGGGCCGAGGGCGGCCCGTCGCTGGCGCCGGTGGCGGCCCGGCTGAGCGAGTTGCTGGGTAAGCCGGTGGCCTTCGCCACCGACGTGGCCGGGCAGGGCGCGGCCGCGGCCGTGGCCGGCCTGGCCGACGGTGACGTGGCCGTGCTGGAGAACGTCCGGTTCGAGCCGGCCGAGACCAGCAAGGACGACTCAGCCCGGCTGGAGCTGGCCCGGCGGCTGGCCACCTTTGGCGACCTGTACGTGGGTGACGGCTTCGGCGCCGTGCACCGCAAGCACGCCAGCGTCTACGACCTGCCGCTGCTGCTGCCGCACGCCGCTGGTGACCTGGTACGGGCCGAGGTGGACGTGCTCAGCAGGCTGACCAGCTCGCCCGAGACGCCGTTCGTGGTCGTGCTGGGCGGGGCCAAGCCGTCGGACAAGCTGGGCGTGATCGCCAACCTGCTGGACCGGGCTGACCGGATCCTCATCGGCGGGGGCATGTCGTACACGTTCCTGGCCGCCCAGGGCTACGAGGTCGGCAAGTCGCTGCTCGAGGCGGACAAGATCAGCGCGGTCACCGAGATCATCGCCGAGGCCGGGCGGCGCGAGGTGGACCTGGTGCTGCCGGTCGACCTGGTGGCGGCCACGAACTTCGCCCCGGACGCCGACCACGACGTGGTCAGTGTCAAGGAGTTCCCGGCCGACCGCGAGGGCGTCGACATCGGCCCGGCCACCCGTGAGCTGTTCGCGGACAAGCTGGCCGACGCCAGCACGGTGTTCTGGAACGGGCCGCTGGGGGTGTTCGAGTTCCCCGCGTTCGCGGTCGGCACCCGGGCCGTGGCCGAAGCGATCACCCGGGTGGACGGGTTCACCGTGGTCGGCGGAGGCGACTCGGCCGCTGCGGTACGGTCGTTCGGTGTGCCGGACGACGCGTTCGGGCACATCTCCACCGGCGGCGGAGCCAGCCTGGAGTACCTGGAGGGCCGCACGCTGCCGGGCCTGACCGCCCTGGAGGCTGAAGACCCCGCATGAGCAAGAACGAGCACACCAAGGGCCTGCCGCTGATGGCGGGCAACTGGAAGATGAACGAAAACCACCTGGAAGCGATCGCGCTGGTCCAGAAGCTCGCTTTCACCCTGTCCGACAAGGACTTCGCCAAGGTCGACGTGGCCGTGCTGCCGCCGTTCACCGACCTGCGCAGCGTGCAGACGCTGGTGGAAGGGGACCGGCTGCGCATCGCCTACGGCGCGCAGGACCTGTCCCCGGAGGACAAGGGCGCCTACACCGGCGACGTGTCCGGCCGGATGCTGGCCAAGCTGGGCTGCGACTACGTGCTGGCCGGGCACTCCGAGCGGCGCCAGCACCACCACGAGGACGACGCGCTGGTGAACGCCAAGGTCAAGGCGGCGTTCCGGAACGAGATCACCCCGATCATGTGCGTCGGCGAGACGCTGGAAGTCCGCCAGCGGGGCCAGCAGGTCGACCACTGCGTGAGCCAGGTCCGGGGCGGCCTGGAGGGCCTGTCCGCCGAGCAGGTGGCCAGCATGGTGATCGCGTACGAGCCGATCTGGGCCATCGGCACCGGCGAGGTGGCCTCGCCCCAGGACGCTCAGGAAGCCTGCGCGGCAATTCGTGAATGCGTTTCCGCGGTTCACGACCACGAAACAGCCGCAAGTCTGCGTATCCTGTATGGCGGGTCGGTTAAATCCGACAACGTTGCGCCGATCATGGCCCAGCCGGACGTCAATGGTGCCCTGGTTGGTGGGGCGAGCCTCGACGCAGCTGAGTTCGCGAAGATAGTCCGCTTCGAGACGGCCGGCGCGGCGCTGAAGTAACAGCTCGACTGGGAAGAAGGAACGAGCGGCAATGATCATCGGGGTTTCGGTCATCCTGATCATTACGAGCCTGGTGATGGTCCTGCTGGTGCTGCTGCACAAGGGCAAGGGTGGTGGCTTGTCCGACATGTTCGGTGGCGGAGTGTCATCGACCTTGGGCTCTTCTTCGGTGGTTGAGCGAAACCTGGACCGGATCACCATTTTTTTCGGCATCCTATGGTTTGTGAGCATCATCGGCCTCAACCTGCTGATTGTTCACTAGCTCTTCCTTCCCGGCTCCCGCACCGGATCGTCAGACGTTCGTGTGTTATTCCAAGAGGTGATCTGTGAGCAGTGGCAATGCCATCCGCGGCAGCAGGGTAGGCGCTGGCCCGATGGGCGAGGCCGAGCGGGGTGAATCCGCCCCCCGCGTGTGGATCTCGTTCTGGTGCGCCAACCGGCACGAGACGCGGCCCAGCTTCGCGTCGGACGCGGCCGTGCCGGACAACTGGGAGTGCCCGCGGTGCGGGTACCCGGCCGGAACGGACGAGGCCAACCCGCCCGCGCCGCCGCGGGTCGAGCCGTACAAGACCCACCTCGCCTACGTGAAGGAGCGCCGCAGCGACACCGACGGCGCCGCCATCTTGGAAGAGGCGCTGAACCGCATCCGCAGGTAGGCGCGGAGGCTGAGGTCGGGTCCGTCCCGCCGCCCGCTTCTCGCCGCAGGCCCGGTACTGGTGATCACTGGTACCGGGCCTTTTTGCGTCTTTAACCAGGTCTGGCGAATGCGCAGGTCAACCCGGATGCGAGCGTGGTGTGGGGTGCACGTAGCGTTGCAGTTGTGACTGGATGACTCATCTGGGGTCGGTCCGGGCGACGAGGGGATGCGTGAATGATCCGAAAGCTGGCGGCCGAGTTCCTCGGCACGGCGATCTTGGTGTTCTTCGCGGTGGGCGTGGCCACGCTGATGTTCGGGTTCAAGTTCACCGGTCTCAGCGTGGCGGCCGGGGTCGTGGCGACCGCGCTGGCCTTCGGCCTGACGCTGCTGGCCCTCGTCTACCTGATCGGGGACATCTCCGGCTGCCACGTCAATCCGGCCGTCACCATGGGGGCCTTGCTCACGGGCCGCATCTCGCTGATGGATGCGGCCGGCTACTGGGTGGCGCAGTTCGCCGGCGGGATCGTCGGCGCGCTGGCCCTGTGGGGCGCGTTCAGCACCTCACCCGTGTACCACCGGAAGACCACCGGCCTGGGTACCGACGGCTGGGGCGCCAGCTCGCTCATCCACATCGGCGTCGGCGGAGCCTTGATCTTCGAGGTCGTCCTGACTGCGATCTTCGTCTTCGTGGTCCTGCGGGTCACCTCGTCCACGGGTAACCCGGCCACCGCGGCCATCGCCATCGGGCTGAGCCTGACCGTGGTGCACCTGGTCGGTATCCCGATCACCGGCACGTCGGTCAACCCGGCCCGCAGCCTCGGGCCGGCCCTGGTCGTCGGGGGCACGGCACTGAGCCAGGTGTGGCTGTTCATCGTGGCGCCACTAATCGGTGGCGTGATCGCCGCCGGTCTGCACCGGCTGTTCTACCGGGAGCAGGACGCCGGGCTGGCCCCTGAGTCGCAGGAAGGCGGCGAGCCCGAAATGACCGTCGCTTAATGACGGAATGACTCGCGGTACTTGTCGTCGGCCAGCGGCACCGGCGGGCGCGGGTGCTCCTCCAGCATCGTGACCTGCTTGCGTAGGTCGGTCAGCAGCGCCGAGGCCATGTCCTGGCTGAAGCCGTTCTTGACCACGATCCGGATCACCGCGGTCTCCTGCAGGTTGGCCGGGAACGTGTACGCCGGGACCAGCCAGCCCCGGGCGCGCAGCCGTTCGGAGATGTCGAACACCGAGTAGCTGGTCACGTCGTCGCGCAGCTTGAACGCGAACACCGGGAGCTCCTTGCCCTCGGTCAGCAGCTCGAACGGGCCGATCTTGGCGATCTCCGAGGACAGGTAGACGGCCACGTCCTGGCAGGTCTGCTGCACCTCGCGGTAGCCGCTGAAGCCCAGCCGCAGGAAGTTGTAGTACTGGGCGATCACGTTCGAGCCGGGCCGGGAGAAGTTCAGCGCGAACGTGGGCATCTGGCCGCCCAGGTAGTTGACCTTGAAGATCAGTTCCTCCGGCAGCGCGGCCTGATCCCGCCACACCACCCAGCCCACGCCCGGGTACACCAGCCCGTACTTGTGCCCGGAGGCGTTGATCGAGGCCACCCGGGCCAGCTTGAAGTCCCAGTCCAGGAACGGCTGGATGAACGGCGCCACGAAACCGCCCGAAGCCCCGTCCACGTGAATGGGGACGTCGAATCCCCTGGCCTGCTGGAGCTGGTCCAGGGCCTCGCTGATCTCCTTCACCGGCTCGTAGCTGCCGTCCATGGTCGAGCCGAGGATGGCGACCACGCCGATCGTGTTCTCATCGCAGGCCGCGGCCGCTTTGTCGGCAGTCAGGTGCAGCTGGCCCTTCTCCATCGGAACCTGGCGCGGCTCCACCTCCCAGTAGCGGCAGAACTTGTCCCAGCAGACCTGGACGTTGGCCCCCATGACCAGGTTGGGCTTGGTCGCGTCCTGGCCAGCCGCCCGGCGGGCCTTGCGCCAGCGCCACAGCAGGGCCATGCCGCCGAGCATGCAGGCCTCGCTGGATCCGGTGGTCGAGCAGCCGGCCGCGTCGCCCCCGGCGGGGGAGTGCCACAGGTGAGCCAGGATGTTGACGCAACGCCGCTCGATCTCCGCGGTCTGCGGGTACTCGTCCTTGTCGATCATGTTCTTGTCGAACGACTCGGCCATCAGCTCGGTGGCTTCGTCTTCCATGTAGGTGGTCACGAACGTGGCCAGGTTGAGCCGGGCGTTCCCGTCCAGGATCAGCTCGTCCCGCACCACCTGCAGGGCGGTGCGGGGCAGCATGCCCATCTCCGGCATCCGGTAGGTCGGGACCTGCAGGCCCCGTTCCTGGACGTAGGTCGGGTTGATGGCGAGCTCGCCGTCCTGATCGGCCACATCGACTTGCTTGTGCAGCGCCACCGTGGGCTCCTCTGATTTCCGGCTGGGTTCCGGGTCAGGCTATCGCCGGGCGCCTAACTCGACGGGGTCTTGGATTGGTGCCAATCGCTGTTCGAACCAGAGGTGGGCGAGTACCACCAGGGCCAGGTAGACCACCAGGGTCCGGCCAGCGACACCGGTGACGAGCAGGCCAAGCAGGAGGGGGACCACGATGCCGGTGATGACCCGCGAGATCGTCCGCTGCAGATCGGAGCTGTGGCTGGCGACGCCGGTGACCACGCCGAGGGCGAAGTAGGCCGCAACCGCGCCGCACAGCAGCCAGCGAGTCTGGCCGGACAGCGGATCGGAGCCGTGCCTGACCACCGAGGAGAGCGATACGGCCACGGTGGCGACGACGCCGGTGACCAGGCAGTGCAGGCCAAGGGCGGCGCGGGTGGGGATACGCCCGGCTCGCAGGTGCGGCAGGCCGGCGTATCCGAATACGACGGACAAGCCGAACATGCCGGCCAGCAGCACGAAGGAAGCGATTCCGGTGGTCAGTAGGCCGACGCTGTACTGCGCACCGCTCGCGGCACCGACGATCTCCACTACCGATTCGCCGAGCACGATGATCACGAAGAGTCCGAGCCGCTCAGAGAGGAGGGCCGGATCGACCGACACCCCGTGAATGACCGGTCCCTCCCCGCCGGCGCGAACGCCAGGCCGGGGCCGGCGCCGGGTAGCTGCTTGCGCGGTGAAGCGCGCCTGGAGCTGCTCGAGGATCTTGTTACCGGACAGCACCAGGACCAGCAGCAGGTCGAGGCCCACCCCCACCGCCCAGAGCGTGAGCTTCCACCGCTCGTCGACCCAGATCGACGCGAACCAGGGCAGCAGCCCTACCGTGTACCGCGCTACCGGGAAGTCCAGCAGGACTTCGCCCCGCCGCCACGACTGAGACCCGTAGATGCGCGTGGCGATGTACGCGACCGCAAAGACGTTCAGCGGACGGACGCTGTCGCCGTGCCCGAGCACTGTGTGCGCCACGCCCGGCACGGACGCAGCCATCACCCCGAGGCCAAACATCCCGATCAGCAGGCGTAGCACGCGAGTCTGGTCGGCTGCGACGTTGCTGTACAGCATGAACGTCGTCCACGACAGCCAGAAAGTCAGGAACAGCAGCGCGTAGAGACCGAGTGCCGCGGCACCCAGTCCGGACCCGAGGACATGGGCCAGTGCGGACACGCCCGCCACCGCCACCAGGTCGAAGAACAGCTCGGCCCAGCTCGCATGCCGCTCGATCTTTTTATCTGTGGGTTCATCGGCGGTGTTCACGTCAATGGTCGGATGGTGACTGGGCGAGGGCGGTGCGGGTGGCGGCGATGGCCTGCAGGCCGTGATCGATGAAGTCGATCATCCAGGTAAAGCTGGCGTCGACATCCGTGTCGATCTGGAACCCGTCGGCCGCTTCCAGGGTCGCGAACCCGTGCAGGATGCTGCGCAGCATCCGCAGGGCGTGGATCTCCTGGCTGGAGTCCAGCCGGTACCCGTGCAGCATGGCCGCCCAGGAGGCGATCACCCGGCCGTCGGCCAGGATGAGCGGATCGTCGGGCCCGGTCGGGCGGGCCGCGTTGCCCGCCGCGTACCGGCCCGGGTGTTCCCGCACGTACATCCGCATCGCCTGCGCACCGGCGGCGAGGGCGTCGCTACCGGCCCGGCCACCGATTGCGTCCCGGATGGCCTCACTGACCTCGGTCATGGCCAGAACGGCGATCCGGTGGGCCAAGTCGGCCTGGCTGGAGACGTGCTTGTAGAGCGAGGGCGTTTTGACCCCGAGCCGTTCGGCCAGCAGGCCCATGCTGAGCGACGCGAAGCCGATCTCGTCGACCAGGGCGGCTCCGGCCTCGGTGACCGACGCCGGGGTGAGCCGGGACTTAGGCATTGGCCGGCGTCTGCGCGGCGGCGAAGCCCAGGTATGCGATCATGACGTCCTTCGTGAAGTGGCTAACCACGTTAGTTATAAGCTAGCAGAATTAGCCAAAGGCGCCGCGACAGGGCGAGGGCTTGATGGAGGCATCCACCATCTGGTTGATCCCTGGCTCCAACCCGGGCGGCGCCAAGTATGGCCCGGCGGGCGATGCCCGGGACCCGGGCCGGCCGTGACCATAGTGCTATGCCAGTTATCGAAGTCAGCGGGTTGCACAAGGAATACGGCCCGAAGGTCGCGGTCGACGACGTGTCGTTCACGGTCGAGGCGGGAGAGATCTTCGGCATCCTCGGCCCGAACGGCGCCGGGAAGACGACCACCGTGGAATGCGTCACCGGGTTGCGGAAGCCGGACGGCGGCCGGATCAGCGTGCTGGGCCTGGACCCGCAGCGGGACCACGACGAGCTGCGCCAGCAGGTCGGGGTCCAGTTGCAGGACGGCCAGCTGCCCGACAAGCTCCGGGTCCGCGAGGCGCTCGAGCTGTACGCGTCGTTCTACTCCCAGCCCGCGGACGCGGACGAGCTGATCAAACGGCTCGGCCTCGGTGACCGCCGCGACACCGCGTTCGAGAAGCTGTCCGGGGGCCAGAAGCAGCGGCTGTCGGTGGCGCTGGCCCTGATCGGCACGCCCAAGGTGGCCGTGCTGGACGAGCTGACTACCGGGCTGGACCCGGCCGCCCGGCGCGAGGTGTGGGGCCTGATCTCCGAGATCCGCGACACCGGGGTGACGATCGTGCTGGTCACGCACTTTATGGAAGAAGCCGAACGGCTGTGTGACCGGCTCGCGGTCATCGACCGCGGCCGGGTGATCGCCACCGACACACCGTCCGGCCTGGCCGGCCGGGCCGGCGGCGAGCAGTACATCCGGTTCACCGCCTCAGGTCCGCTGGACGAGGACGAGCTGGCTGCCTTGCCTGAGGTGCACACGGTGCGCCAGGAGGGCGATCAGTTCGCCGTGACCGGCGACGAGGAAGCGCTGCAGGCGGTCATGGGGGTGCTGATCCGGCACGGGATCATCGCCCGGCACCTGCGGCTCGAGCAGGCCAGCCTGGATGACGCGTTCGTGGCACTCACCGGAAAGGGCCAGTGACGATGGCAACGACGATGGCAACGACGACTGTGACACCAGGACGCGGGCGCGCTTGGCGCATGCTCACCCTGACCGAGCTGAAACTGCTGTGGCGCACCCCCGCCGCCTTGTTCTGGGGCATCGGGTTCCCGGTGGTCGGCCTGATCGTGCTGGGCGCGATCCCCGGGACCGGCAAGCCCGTCAAGGCGCTGGGCGGGATCAGTGTGCTGGAGACCTACCTGCCGATCATCATCACTTTCATGATCATCATGACCTCGGTGAACTTCCTGCCGTCCACGCTGACCAGCTACCGGGAGCGCGGGGTGCTGCGCCGGATGTTCACTACCCCGGTCACCCCGCAGGCCCTGCTGGCCGCCGAGGTGGCCATTACCTTCGGGGCCCAGATCGCCACCGGACTTCTGATCGTCATCCTGGCGGTAGGCGCGTATACCGCCTCAATCGGGGCACCGCTGGCCTTCATCGTGTCGTTCCTGCTGCTGGCGGCGGCGGCCAGCACGCTGGGGCTGCTGGTCGCGTCGGTCAGCTTCACCGCCAAGGCGGCCAACGCCCTCGGCGCGGTGCTGTTCTTCGTGCTGATGTTCTTCTCCGGGCTGTGGCTGCCGCGGGCGGAGATGCCGAACTGGCTGCGCGGCATCAGCGACGCCACCCTGACCGGCTCCGGGGTCCAGGCGGTGCAGAACGCCATGGCCGGCCACTGGGCTTCCGGACTGTTCTTCGGGGTGCTGGTGGCCTGGATCGTGGTCTGCGGCGCGCTGGCCATCCGGTTCTTCCGCTGGGAATGACAGGATTAAGTACCGCACCACCAAGGGAAGCCATCGAGGGAACACTGACATGTCGACGCAGCTGCCGCCGCGGGTGGCCGCCGGGGCCGGGGCCCGGCGGCCAGACGCCGAGCTCGATGAGCCGGAGCGACGGCTGGAGAAGTTCCTGGAGCTGGCCCCGTTCGCTCTCCTGGTCATCTCCACGATCCCGTACCTGCTGACCCAGAACCCCACCCTGGCCGACGTCGGCCGGACCGTGGCCCTGGAGCTGGCCACGGCCGCCTGGGTGCTCTGGTGGGTGAACCTGCACCGGAGCTGGCACACCCGGCCGGTGCTGATGTCCGTTTACTTCGCGGGCTTCGTGGTGTGCTGTGGCCTGCTGGTGGCGCGGAGCCCGTGGTTCGGCTTCTTCTGCTGGATCGGGTACATGCACGCCTTCCGGTACCTGCAGGGACCGCTGCGCTACGTTGGCCTGATCCTGATCGCGGCCCTGTCCGCGCTGGCTCAGCTGGGCGGTTTCCGTACTCCCACCGCGGCCGGCGTGGTGATCTGGCTGGTCGTCACGCTGCTGAACGCGACGCTGGTCACCACCTTCATCTACCTGGGCCAGAAGGCCGAAGACCAGAACGAGGCGCGCAAAAAGATGCTCGGTGAGGTGGCCGAGGCCAACCACAAGCTCGAAGAGATGATGGCCGAGAACACCGGCCTGCACGCCCAGCTGCTGACCCAGGCCCGGGAGGCCGGGGTGCTGGAGGAGCGGCAGCGGATGGCGCGCGAGATCCACGACACGCTGGCCCAGGGCCTGACCGGCATCATCACTCAGCTCGAGGCGGTCCAGCAGGCCGGCCCGGGCCCGGATTGGGAACGCCGGATCAGCACCGCCGCCCGGCTGGCCCGGGACAGCCTGACCGAGGCGCGCCGATCGGTCCGCGCGGTCCGGCCGGAGGCGCTGGAGAACACCCGGCTGCCGGAGGCGGTGGCCGACGTGGCCGGGCAGTGGTCGGCCGACAGCGGCGTCACCACGAACGTCACCACCACCGGCACCGTGCTCGGCCTGCATCCCGAGGTCGAGGTCACCCTGCTGCGGGTGGCCCAGGAGGCCCTGGCCAACGTGGCCAAGCACGCCAGCGCGTCCCGGGTCGGGATCACCCTGTCCTACATGGATGACGTGGTGTCGCTGGACATCCGCGACGACGGGACGGGCTTCGAGCCGGACCAGCGCGGTGCTCCCGGCAGCGGAGGCGGGTTCGGGCTGACCGGGATGGAGCAGCGGGTCCGCCGCCTGGCCGGCACCCTGGCCATCGAGTCCGAGCCGGGCCACGGCACCGCGATCTCAGCCATCATCCCGGCCATCCCGCGGGCTGGCGTTACGGCGACGGAGAAAGCAACTGATGAGTGATCCGATCCGGGTGCTGATCGTGGACGATCATCCCGTGGTCCGGGACGGCCTGCGCGGCATCTTCGAGAGCACCACGGAGTTCGAGGTGGTCGGCGAGGGCGGCAATGGCGCCGAGGCCGTGACCCGGGCCCGCGCGCTCCGGCCGGATGTGGTGCTGATGGACCTGCGCATGCCCGACGTGGACGGCGTCACCGCGATCAAGCGGCTGGCCGAGCTGGGCCTGGAGACCCGGGTGCTGGTCCTCACCACCTACGACACCGACAGCGACGTGGTGCCCGCGATCGAGGCCGGCGCCACCGGCTATCTGCTCAAGGATGCACCCCGCAGTGAGCTGCTGCGGGCCGTGCGGGCCGCGGCCCGCGGCGAAGCCGTGCTGTCCCCGTCGGTGGCCACGCGGCTGCTCGGCCAGGTACGGGCGCCCGCCCGCGAACCGCTGAGCAACCGGGAGCTGGACGTGCTGGCCCTGGTGGCCCGGGGTACCTCCAACCGCGACACCGCCACCCGCCTGTTCATCAGTGAAGCCACGGTCAAGACCCACCTGCTGCACATCTACGCCAAGCTCGGCGTCAACGACCGTGCCGCCGCCGTGGCCACCGGCTTCGAACGCGGCCTGCTGCCCCGCGCCGTCGACTAGCGGCTCAGGTACCGGCAGAGCAGGAAGCCCTGGTCCTCGACCAGGTGACCCAGGGTGAGCGGCAGGCCGCCGGGCAGTGCGGGGCCGGCCAGGATGCGCCCGGCCTCGCCCGCGCCCAGCACCGGGCTGACCGTCACGCACAGCTCGTCCAGGCACCCGGCCGCGGCGAACTGGGCCAGCAGGTGCGGGCCGCCTTCGCACAGCACCCGCCGCAGCCCCCGCTCGGCCAGCTGATCCAGCGCGGCCGGAAGATCTACCTGGTCGGTCCCGGCGACCAGGACGTCGGCCACCTCCGCCGCTGCCTTGCGCCGGTCCGCCGGGCACTTTTCGCTGGTGATGACGATGGTCCGGGCGTCCGCCGGGGCCTCGGTGAACAAGCTGGCGGACAGGTCCAGGTCCAGTGTCCCGGTGATGACCGCGATGGGCGGTGTCGCGCTGCGGCCGTCCCGCAGCCCTGGCATCATGGCCGACGGCTGCGCGGGCCGGTAGTGCTCGTCCCGGACCGTGCCCGACCCGGCGATCACCACGTCGGCCAGGCTGCGCAGCACCCGGAAGATCGCGCGGTCCGCGTCCCCGGACAGCCCGCCCGACCGCCCATCGACAGAGGCGGCTCCGTCGACGCTCTCCACCATGTTGGCCCGGAGCCAGGGCCGGTCGCCGGCCGGGTAGGCGTACAGCCGGGCCACGTCGGGATCAGCGACCGGCTCAGGGAAAAGTTCCCGCATGATCAGCTCCGTCTGGTGAGCGTGCGCCCGGCCCGGGAGCACAGGACGACCACGGACCGGCCGGTCACCTTGAGCTGGGCCCGCGCGGTCAGTGAGGACACCTCGGCTTGGAGGATCGGAATCTGCGGCCCGCAGGTGTCGATGTACACCTGCCAGTCAGCCCCGTACCGGACCTCGGGCAGCGTGAACGTGACCGTGTCCGCGCCCGCGTTGAACAGCAGCAGGAACCGGTCGTCGCTGATGCGCTCGCCCCGCGGGTCGGGCTCGCTGATCGCGTCGCCGTTGAGGAACACGGCCAGCGCCTTGGCCCCGTCTTCGCGCCAGTAGCTGACGGTGACCTCGCGGCCCTGCGGGGTCAGCCACACGATGTCACCGGGACTGTCGGCGGTCTCGGTGGCCAGCCGGCCGCGGAAGAACCGGCGGCGGCGGAACACCGGGTGCTCGCGGCGCAGCGTGGACAGGGTGCGGGTGAAGTTGATCAGGTCCTGGGCCCCGTCGACCAGCGACCAGTCGACCCAGGACACGTCGTTGTCCTGGCAGTAGGCGTTGTTGTTGCCACCCTGAGTACGGCCCAGTTCGTCCCCGGCCAGCAGCATCGGCACGCCCTGGGAGAAAAACAGCGTGGTCAGGAAGTTCCGTTTCTGCCGGTCCCGCAGCTCATGGATCTCCGCGTCGGCCGTCGGCCCCTCGGTCCCGCAGTTCCAGGACCGGTTGTCGTCGGTTCCGTCCCGGTTGCCCTCGCCGTTGGCGTCGTTGTGCTTGTGGTGGTAGCTGACCAGGTCTTCCAGCGGGAACCCGTCGTGGCAGGTGACGAAGTTGATCGAGGCCACCGGGCGGCGGCCACTGGTCTCGTACAGGTCGCTCGACCCGCTCAGCCGGGACGCGAACTCGGGCAGCGTGCCGGGCTGGCCGCGCCACATATCGCGCACCACGTCCCGGTACTGGCCGTTCCACTCGGTCCACAGCGGCGGGAAGTTGCCCACCTGGTAGCCGCCCTCGCCGACGTCCCACGGCTCGGCGATCAGCTTGACCTGTGACACCACCGGGTCCTGCTGCACCAGGTCGAAGAACGTGGACAGCCGGTCCACGTCGTGCAGCTCGCGGGCCAGGGCCGAGGCCAGGTCGAACCGGAACCCGTCCACGTGCATCTCGGTGACCCAGTACCGCAGCGAGTCCATGATCAGCTGGAGCGAGTGCGGGTGCCGCACGTTCAGGCTGTTGCCGCAGCCGGTGTAGTCCACGTACCGGGACTTGTCGTGATCGTCGAGCCGGTAATACGAGGCGTTGTCGATGCCGCGGAAGGCCAGCGTCGGGCCCAGGTGGTTGCCCTCGGCGGTGTGGTTGTAGACGACGTCCAGGATGACCTCGATGCCCGCGTCGTGCAGGATCTTGACCATCGTCTTGAACTCGCCGACCTGCTCTCCGAGCTGGCCGGCCGAGGAGTAGCGGTTGTGCGGGGCCAGGAACCCGATCGTGTTGTAGCCCCAGTAGTTGGTCAGCCCGCGCCCGACCAGCCCCTGCTCGGGCACGAACTGGTGCACCGGCATCAGCTCGACCGCGGTCACGCCCAGCCGCTTCAGGTGCTCGATGATGGCCGGGTGCGCCAGCCCGGCGTAGGTGCCCCGCTGGGCCGGGGGGATGTCCGGGTGCTGCCGGGTCAGGCCGCGGACGTGCGCCTCGTAGATCACGGTCTCGTGGTACGGGGTGCGCGGCGGCCGGTCGTTGGCCCAGTCGAAGAACGGGTTGATGACCACGTTCTTCGGCATGCTGGCCGCGCTGTCGGTGGTGTTGCGGACGCGCGGATCGGCGAACTGGTAGGAGAACAGCGACTCGTCCCAGGTGAGCTGGCCCTGCATGGCCTTCGCGTACGGGTCGAGCAGCAGCTTGGAGCTGTCGCACCGAAGTCCGCGGGCCGGGTCGTACGGGCCGTGGACGCGGTAGCCGTAGCGCTGCCCGGGGCCCGCCCCAGGCAGGTAGGCGTGCCAGACGAACCCGTCCACCTCGGTCAGCTGCACCCGGGTCTCGGTGTGCGGGGTGTCGGCCGCGGTGCCGTCCCCGGCGAACAGGCACAGCTCGACCCCGGTCGCGACCTCGGAGAACAATGCGAAGTTGGTGCCCCATCCGTCCCAGGTAGCACCGAGCGGGTACGGCGTCCCGGGCCAGCTAAGCATCCGCCTCCTTCACGTCGCGCAGCCGTACCGGGCCGCAGGCGTCAGGCGTAAGAGTACCCAGGCTCGGTGAGCCGCAAGCGGACGCGACGTCAGCCCGCGGCCGCGGCCGAAGCGTCGGCCAGCGTCTCGGCGTAGCGGCTGAGCACCACGTCAGCGATCTCCGGGCGGGCGCCGAGCACGGGGGAGACGCCGTCCGCGCCCGCGGCCAGGCAGTCCCGGCGGATCTGGTCCGCGAACACGCCGGGGGACAGCAGGTAGCTGGACACCAGCACGTGCCGGGCGCCCCCCTGCCGGGCCGCGGCCACCGCGTCCGCCGGGGTGGGGGCGGCGGCCGAGGCGTAGGCGGGCAGCACGGCCTGCCAGCCACGCTGGGCCTGCCAGCCGGAGGCCAGCTCGGTGATCACATTGTTGGCGGCCGGGTCACTGGACCCCGCCGCGGCCAGCACCACCGCCGTCTCCTGCGGGGCGAACGGGCCGCCGCCAGGGAACCGGCCGCCGCCGGGGATCTCGGCCAGCCGCCCCTCCAGCGCGCGCAGCAGCAGCGGGTGCGGGCCCAGCGGCCGGCCGTAGCTGACAGCCAGCCGGGGCTGGGCCGTGTGCACCTCGCGCAGCACACCGGGAATGTCCGCCTTGCTGTGGTAAGCCGCCGTCAGCAGCAGCGGCAGCACCACCGCGTCCCGGTCCAGGGCGGCCAGGGCCTGCCCCAGCGCCGGGGCCGCGTGCCCCAGGTAGGCGGCCCGCACATCCAGGCGGCCGAACCCGGCCGCGGCCGCGCGCTCGCGTACCAGGTCGAGCAGCGCGCTGACGGTCGCGGCCGCGCGCGGATCGCAGCTGCCGTGCGCGACCGCGATCAGCGGCGGCGTTCCGCCGTCCGGCCCGGGTCGGGTCAGAGGTGAATGCCGCACTCGGTCTTCCCGGTCCCGGCCCACCGGCCCGCGCGCGGGTTCTCGCCCGGGGCCACCTTGCGGGTGCAGGTCGCGCAGCCGATCGAGGGGTAGCCGTCGTAGACCAGCGGGTTGACCAGGATGCCATTCTCGGCGATATAGTCGTCGACCTGCTTGCCCGACCAGCTCACGATCGGGTTGACCTTGACCATCTCGCGGCGGCCGTCCCACTCGACCACCTTGGCCTCGCGGCGCTCGACGGTCTCGTCCCGGCGTACGCCGGTGATCCAGGCGTCGTAGTTAGACAGGGCCCGCTCCAGCGGCTCCACCTTGCGCAGGTAGCAGCACAGGTCCGGGTTCCGGCCGTACAGCCGGGGCCCGAGCTCGGCGTCTTGCTCGGCCACCGTGCGGGACGGGGTGACGTTGATCAGGTTCACCGGGTAGACCGCGGCCACCGCATCCCGGGTCCCAACGGTCTCGGGGAAGTGGTAACCGGTGTCGAGGAACACCACGTCGATGCCCGGCTTGATCTGCGATGCCACATGAATGATCACCGCGTCGGTCATCGAGGAGGTGACACAGATCCGGTCACCGAACGTGTCCGTCGCCCAGCGCAGGATCTCTCCGGCAGGGGCCTCGGCCAGTGCCTCGGCCGCCTCGGCCACCAGCTTTTCCATGCGGTGCGGTTCCTCCAGCACAGCGTCGTCATACGTGGCCGTGGAACTCACAGTGCAGCTCCTATTCCGGCAAAGCGTAGCTGGAAACTGCGGGTGCAGCTACGACAGTGCCAATCCCCATCAACGATTCCCTGCGGCTCGAGATCTTCCTCGCCGCAGTACGGGCAGTAGAACGGGACAGCCCGGCCGGTGTGGCCGGTCACGAGAGTTCCTCGTCGCTCGCACGCACAGTCCACTGGGCGAACGTCTCGTCCGGCTGCTTACTGGCTGTAAACCGGCTCAGGACCCGTTCTACATAGTCCGGCAGCTGATCGGCGGTGGTCTTCAGCCCCCGGACCTTGCGCCCGAACCCCGACGCCGACCCGTCACCGCCGGCCAGGCTGCCGCCCAGGTGGATCTGGAACCCCTCCACCTGCTGGCCGTCCGGCCCGGTGACCAGCGAGCCTTTCAGCCCGATGTCCGCGGTCTGGATGCGGGCGCAGGAGTTCGGGCAGCCGTTCACGTTGATCGTGACCGGCTCGGTGAAGTCCGGCAGCCGCTGTTCCAGCTCGCCGATCAGGTCGACGGCGCGCGCCTTGGTCTCCACGATGGCCAGCTTGCAGAACTCGATCCCAGTACACGCCATCGTGTGCCGGCGGAACGGGCTCGGGTTGACCTGCAGGTCTGCGGCCTCGAGGTCGGCCACCAGGTTAGCGACCTGGCCGGCCGGAACGTCGAGGATCACCATTTTCTGCTCGGTGGTGGTGCGCACGCGGCCGCTGGCGTAGCGGTCAGCCAGGTCGGCGACGGCGTCCAGCGCGTCGGCGTTCAGCCGGCCCACCCGGGGCGCGAACCCCACGTAGGACAGGCCGTTGCCCTGGGGGTGCACGCCCACGTGGTCGCGCACGCCGCCGCGCGGAGCGCCCGGCGCCGGGCCGTCGGCCAGCGCGTACCCCAGGTACTCCTTCTCCAGCACCTCGCGGAACCGCTCCGGGCCCCAGTCCGCAATCAGGAACTTGATCCGGGCCCGGTGCCGCAGCCGCCGGTAGCCGTAGTCACGGAACACCGAGGCCACTGCGGCCCACACCTCGGCCACCTGGTCGGGCCGGACGAACGCGCCGAGGCGCTTGCCAATCATCGGGTTGGTCGACAGGCCGCCGCCGACCCACAGGTCGTACCCGGTCTCGCCGGAGGGGGCGGTAACGCCGACGAAGGCGATGTCGTTGATCTCGTGTACCGTGCACTGGGCCGCGCAGCCACTCATGACCGACTTGAACTTGCGCGGCAGGTTGGAGAAGGCCGGGTCGCCGATGAAGCGCTTCAGCACCTCTTCGACCTGCGGCGTCGCGTCGATGACCTCGTCGGTGTCCAGCCCGGCCAGCGGGCAGCCCAGGATGACCCGCGGGGTGTCCCCGCACGCCTCGGTGGTGGACAGGCCGACCGATTCGAGCAGCTCCCAGATCTCCGGGACGCTCTCGATCTCGATCCAGTGCAGCTGGACGTTCTGCCGGTCGGTGACGTCGGCGGTGCCGCGGGCGAACCGGCGCGAGATGTCGCCGATCACGTGCAGTTGCTCGCTGGTCAGCTGGCCGCCGTCGATCCGCACCCGGAGCATGAAGTAACGGTCGTCCAGCTCCTCCGGCTCCAGGATGGCGGTCTTGCCGCCGTCGATCCCCGGGCGGCGCTGGGTGTACAGACCGAACCACCGGAACCGGCCCCGCAGGTCGGCTGGATCTATAGAGTCGAACCCCCGCTTGGAGTAGACGTCGATGATCCGCTGACGGACATTGAGCCCGTCGTCGTTCTTCTTGTTTTCCTCGTTCTTGTTAAGCGGCTCTCGATAGCCGAGCGCCCATTGGCCCTCGCCGCGGGTGCGACGGGGCGTGCGCTGAGCCGTGCTCGGGGGCATGAAAACTCGTGTCCTTCGGTTCTGCGAGCGTGCGACGTGAACCGGAGGCAGGAATCTGCCCATAAAAAATGCCCGGTCCGCGACACAGCCCGGGCTAAATCAACGGGCGGAGTCAGCGGTCAGGCAGACAGATGGCGCTGTGGACGCGGAGCAGGTCGACATGCCTGCGCGCGACGAGCAAGGGGTCCACAGCGGTCATATCTCTAGCATCACACGCATATGCGCCGGCTGTCCATGCGGCCGCGCCTGCGTATGGCATCACGTCTAACGGAACACCAGCGTGAAACGGCGTTATTCCGTCGCCGCCAGAAATTTAGCCCTGACGGATCCAGCCCAGGGTGGGCTCGGCCTCGGTCGCGGTCTGCCGGGGCGGAAGGTGCTGGCAATCACACCAGGTGCCGCCGGGACAGTCGTCGTGATGCGCGGTCCGGCATGGGACGCAGATCATGAAACCTTCCTACCAGCAAAACGGGCCACGGACACTAGGTCCGTGGCCCGTACTCGCTCAACTTTGCTGACCAACCAGTGCTGGCCAACCGGGGCTGACCAACCAGGGCTTACCACCCAGGCTTGCGCTCAGGCGGCGTTGGCCCGGCGCATCCGGCGGCGGCGCTCGGCCGCACGCTCTTCCTCGTTCAGCCCGCCCCAGACGCCGTACTTCTCCGGCCGGGACAGCGCGTAGTTGAGGCACTCGGTGCGGACCGGGCACTCGGCACAGACGGCCTTGGCCTTGCGCTCCCTGATCTCCCGCTCCGGTTGGCGCTCACCGTCGGGGCCGAAGAAGAGGATAAGATCCTCTTCACGGCACGCGGCGTCATCCTGCCAGCCCCAATTGGGCCGGGGAAGCACGGCCGACTGCCGACGCACCTGAGACATGGGACCAATCACCTCTAATAGTTTCTTAGACTTGCTTGCAGGACATCTTTAGGTCAGGCTCCTATCACGCAGACGGTTCGTGCAGCACACGGCCACCCGCCCGTCCTTCCATCCAACGCGTACTATCGCCGTTATGTTCCCATCGGAGACCCGGCCCAGCCAGGGCCAGAGCGCGTGCAGGAAACAACGGCGTTACTAGGCGATGCAAGGTCGGTGCGACCGGCTGGCGCGAACATCACGATCCCCGTTGTCCCGGCCAGGCGATGCACGTTTTTCAACGTCGCTGCCTCGCGATGGCGCGGAACGAGCCAGACGTCAATCATGCCATTAGTGCTTTGGGCCGCGCAGCCCGGGTCGGTAATTCGGTTCATCTTGTGATCAGCGGTTCGGCCCAGCTGCACCAAGTCCCCCAACGAGCTGGACAAAGACCTAGGTGGAGGCCACCATGAACTCCATGTCCGCCTCCGACGCCGCTCCGCTGCCCCGCCTCGGCGAAGTCTTCTTCGACGTCCGTGGCAGCTCGCGCAGCATGCGGCTGAGCT
Source organism: uncultured Actinomycetes bacterium (assembly GCA_963833835.1). Taxonomy (GTDB): domain Bacteria; phylum Actinomycetota; class Actinomycetes; order Streptosporangiales; family Streptosporangiaceae; genus Bog-532. Next base: position 612,827 of record CAWHZI010000008.1, on the reverse strand, counting down.
GGTACTCCGACACCGGCGTGGCGGTGTTCAGCATCTGGCAGGGCGGCACCTGTACCGGCACGTTCCGGCTGCCGATCGAGGACCTGCCCCGGATGACCGAGGCCCTGCAGCGCGGGCCGCGCGGGGCAGGCCAGCCCGCCACCGACGTACCGAGCCTGACCGGCCTGCCCGGCGGCCGCCGGGGCCAATCCGGTGACACCTCCGTGGCGCCGTTCGCCGAGTACGCCACCGGCCAGCACATCGCCCCCGTGACGGGTGAGTTCCGCCGCCCGGAGCTGGAGGAGCGGGCCACTGATCCGTTCGGCTCCGGCGGCTACCGGGCGCCGTCGCCGGATCCGGTGTACCCCCCGCCAGCCCCGATCTCGCCGGCACCGTCGTTTTCCCCGGCGTCGCCCAGCTACCGTGAGGACCCGCTGACCTCACCCAGCTTCCGCGAAGAAGCCCGGTCCGGCGGCTACCGCCAGCAGAGCGCAGCGTCCCCCATTCCGCCGTCCCAGGTTCCGCCGGGCCCGGCTCCATCGGCACCGTCGTTCTCGCCGTCGCCGACGTACCGCGAGGACCCGCTGACTTCACCCAGCTTCCGCGACGAAGCGCGGTCCGCGGGCTACCGCGACAGCGGCAGCGCCCCGTACGGCGACGACGCCGGATACTCCCCGGGCGGCTCCGGCAGCTACCGGCCGCCGTCTTACCAGGACAGCGGCCGGGCGGATCAGAGCTACCCGGACCAGGCCTTCCCGGATCAGAGCTACCCAGATCAGGCCTACCCGGACCGCGGCTACTCCGGCGGCGACGCCGGATACTCCCCGGGCTACCCGGTCGACGACGCCGGCGGCTACGAGGACCTCCGCTACGCGGACGACCCGTTCCAGTCGAACTACCCGGACGAGCCTCACGGCGGCTCCCACCCGTACGGCCAGCCCGGCCCCGAGCCACGCAGCCACCGGGGGCGGCCCTCACGAACCTGAACCACCTCGTGTTCCACTAATCGTTCGGTGTGGCTGAACGCCCCGGGCCGCAACCAATAAAGCCTTCGCGGAATACCGTTCGGCTGGAGCCGCGTCGTGCCACTCGCCGTGGAGGCGACGCCACACCGAATGCCAATGGGAGCAGTATGGTCGCGAGACCGTACTCGCTCCCATCTGGCATTTCGGCTGCTAATCGGGGGGACGACCCCCCGAACCCCCCGCGCGGCCCCCTCACCGGCAGCGCTTCGCGCCGACCGCCTTCGTCGCGCCGTTATCGGGCCGGTCCTCCAGGAAGGCTTCGGATCAGGTGGATCCGGCGCCGGAAACCACGCGCCACGGTGGGCCAGGCCGCCGACCGGGGCACCCGTACCGACAAGTCAGCCCCCGGCCCGAAGCCGGGCAGGATCACCACCGGACCGGAAAGCTCCCACCCCGGACAAAGACCACCGCACCGGCCGTTTTAGCTTCGGGCCCCGCGCGCTACCCAGCGCGCGGGGGCTCTGGATTTTTGGGGGTCTGCTGGTCGGGGGTTTCCGGCACGAGGGGTTCCTGGACCGGGGCCTGCTGGGTGGGGGCCTGCTGGTCAGGCGCAGGCGGCACCGGCTCCGGGGTGGGCGGTTCCGTGGCTGGGGGAGCGGGCAGCGTCCCGGCCTTGAGGACCGCCTCGGCCTCCAGCACGACCTCGGCCTCCGCCGAACGGTCTACCACCACTTCCGCGGGCGGCTCGGTGCTGCCTTCGAGCTGCAGGTGCGGGACGATCGGCTCCATCCAGCGCGGCATCCACCAGGCGTGCTCACCCAGGAGGGCCATCACCGACGGAACCAAAATCATCCGGACCAGCGAGGCGTCGATCAGCACGGCGAAGGCCATGCCGATGGCCAGCATCTTGACCGTGGGGTCGACGTTGAGCACGAAGCTGGCGAAGACCACCACCATGATGGCGGCCGCGGTGGTGATGACCCGGGCCGTGCTGCCGATGCCGATGGCCACGCTGCGGTGCGCGTCGCCGGTCGCCACCCAGGCCTCATGCACCCGGGACAGCAGGAACACCTCGTAGTCCATGGACAGGCCGAAGACGATCGCGAACACCAGCATCGGCACGTAGGCCGGGATGGGCAGCGTGGTGTGCAGGCCGATCAGGCTGGCGCCCCAGCCCCACTGGAAGATCGCGACGATCACCCCGTAGGCCGCGCCGATCGACAGCAGGTTGAACACGGCCGCCTTGGCCGCGATCACCACGGACCGGAACGCCATGGTCAGCAAGATGAACGCGATGGCGACCACGGTCAAGATCAGCCACGGGATCCGGCTGGTGATCCGCTCGCTGAAGTCCACCGTCCCGGCCGTGGTGCCGGTGACGTAGCTGGTCACGTGCGACTTGGGCAGGACCACATCCCGCAGCTGGTGGACCAGGTGCTCGGTCTGCGTTGCCTGCGGCCGGGTCGTGGGGATCACGCTGAACGAGGCCGTGGTCCCAGCCGAGTTGACCTGCGCCGGGGAGACCGAAGCCACCCCCGAGGTGGACTTCACGTTCTGCTGCATGGTGCTGAGCAGTTGCTGGTTGTCCTGGCTGGACTGCTTGGGCAGCTTGACCACGACGACCAGCGGGCCGTTAACGCCGACGCCAAAGCCCTGCGATATCAGGTCATAGGCCTGCCGGTTGCTCTCGGACGTGGGGTTGGTGCCGTTGTCGGGCTGGCCCAGCGTGATCGAGAACAACGGGATCGACAGCACGACCAGCACGATGACGCTGGCGATGGCCCACGGCCACGGCTGGCCGCTGACCTTCTTGCCCCAGCGGGCGAACGCGCTCTGCTCGTGCCGGGCGGAGGTGGCCGCCGCGGTCTGCGCCGCCTGCTCACGCGCGGTCAGCCCTTCCCGCCGGGCTCGCACCCGGCTGGCCAGCGAGCGTACGTTGGTCCGGGCCACGCCCATGAACGCGGGCACCAGGGTCAGCGCGGCCAGCATGCTCAGCGCGACCACGATCGCCGCGGCCAGGCCGAGGGCCCCGACGAACGCCACCCCCGACACGTACAGGCCGAGGATGGAGACCACCACCGTGCCTCCCGCGACCACGATCGCCGCCCCGGAGGTCCCGGCAGACTTGGCCACCGACGTGACCACGTCCATGCCGGTGTCCAGCTGCTCGCGGTGGCGGGCCACCAGGAACAGGCCGTAGTCGACCGCGACACCCAGGCCGAGCAGAGTGGCGATGGTGGGGGCGGTGGTCGGGAACGTCATCGCCGAGGACAGCACGCCCAGCAGTGACAGCCCGGACAGCACACTGAAGATGGCCGATACCAGCGGGATCGCGGCGGCGATCAGCGACCCGAACATGAACAGCAGCAGCAACAGCGCGCACGTCAGCCCGATCACCTCGGACTTCAGGTCGTGGCTGACGTTGCCGATCTGCCCGGCCCCGGCACCGTATTCGACCTGCAGGCCCGCGCTCCTGGCCGGGGCCACGGCCTGGTTGAGCTTGTCCAGGTAGCTGGTGTCGAGCGAGTTGGGGTTCACGCTCCAGGAGACATTGCTGTAGGCGATCGTGCCGTCCTTGGACACCAGGCCCGAGCTGGACGAGGCGAACGGGTTGACCGCCCTGATCACGTCCGGCAGCTTGGACACGTTGGTCACGGACTGGCCGACCGCATTCTGCTGCGCCGCCACCGTGCCGCTCTTGGCGTGGAACACGATCTGGCCCGCGTAGCCGCCCTGCTGCGGGAAGGTGCTGCTCAGCAGGTCCTTCCCAAGCGAGGAGTCCGACCCGGCCACGGTGTAGTTGTTGACGTACTCGCCCCCGGCGGCGTGGTGGGCGATTAGCAAGCCGCCCAGGATGATCACCCAGCCGATGATGACGATCCACCAGCGTCGCGCGGAGAATGCGCCAAGGCGCTCCAGCAGCATGTTCATGGTCCCCCCAGCAAAACCCAAAGCAGCCAGGGGTCAGGATGCGTCGCGGAGGGCCCGATGTCTAGGGCCCAAGATCACTTAAAGGCGGTGTTTCTGGGCTTGGCCCCTCAGCTATGGCCGGTGCCGGGCGGCTCGGCGGGCCCCGTGGACACGGGGTTGTTCTGGGCGGGGGGCTGCTCGGGATCCGGATCGACGGGGACGGGGCCGACCGCGGCCGCCAGGACCTGGGCGTTGGGCACGGACATGATCGTCTCGCCGGTGTCCAGGCGGATGTAGGTGACGCCGATCTCGGTGACCGTGCCGTCCAGCTGGCCGCCGAGGGCTCCGGCCCGCAACCGGATGCGGTCGCCGACGTGGAACGGGTGCGACAGGAGCAGGACCATCCCGGCGAAGATGTTGGCCAGCGACTGCTGGGCCGCGACGGCGAGCAGGACGCTGGTCAGGGCCCCGCCCACCAGCAGCTGGGCGACCGGGACGCGGCACAGGTCCAGGGTCACCACCACGACGGTGACGATGCCGACCAGGTCGATGGCGTAGCGGATGATGTCCGCGTGCGAGGACCCCAGCCGCGGCCGGAAGTAGTTCCGGGTCTTGCCCGCGATCCCCAGCACCGCGACGACGCCCAGCACCAGGAAGACCAGGGCGAACACATAGGTCAGCACGGTGGGCAGGTGGCTGAAGGAATGCCGCGCCACGTCATCGAAGATCGAGTCCGCGTTGTGCGACACGACCGCGGCGCCGATCGCCAGGATGAGGGCGATCGTCTCCTTCCACGGTCGTGTCTTTTCCTTGACCCGGGACATCTGGACGCTCAGTTCGTGTAGGTCGTGCTGACGTAGTTCGTGCAGGTCATGTAGGCGCTCATCGCTCCGCACCAAGATCGGCGAACCCTCCTTGCGTATGGCGGCGCGAAAATCTGTCCCGCCTACGCTACCGGCGCCAGCTAGCGCGCGGTCGGTGGGTTGAAACACCCCGATACGCGTGCGGTCCCGGAGACCGAAGTCTCCGGGACCGCGATCGCTACGTGAGCGACCCAGATCTGATTAGCGGATCAGCGCCCGGCCGACCGGTAGCTTGAGCGGTCCGCCCAGTCCGTTGGCCACCCCGGCCGCCGAGGTGTACCAGGCGACGAGCGCGGTGACGATCCCGATATAGCCGCCAAGCTTGATGGTTCCGCTGCTGCCGGTGAAGAAGCCGATGAACAGGACGACCTCGGTGATCTCCAGGGTCAGGAACACCGCGAACACCGCAGAGGTCGTCTGCGCGCTTATCAGCAGCATGTAGGTGTTGAAGATGGCCCACGCCAGCAGGATCCAGCCGAGGTCCTTGACGGTTTGCCCTGCATAAACGGCCGGAAGTACGCCAGCTGGCCGGGAGCGAGCCACGAGCAGCTCCCAGAGTCCGAGTCCGATCCAGAAAGCGCCGTACGAGCCGAACGCGGTCGATCCGAACACGTTCTTGTTACGGAACTCCCACATACCGGCGAGCAGTTGGGCGAGCCCGCCGTAAGCGAAGGCATAACCCAGCCAGGCGTCGCCACTGGCCTTTGTCATCCAGCCCGCATTGGCCGCTGATAGCAAGAATGTGGTCAGGGCGAAAGCGGCCAGCCCGAGCGGGGCCGGATCGGCGATGGGTGACACGGCGGCGGGCTCCGCCACCGTGCTCTGCTCGCCTTCCGCGGTGATGCGATCGTCGTTGACGCTCACGGAAATCCTCCTGGAGAAGGAAGGCACGTCCTGCCCACCGGTTGCTGCCGTGGGCTACCGGGCGGCCATACAAATAGAGAAGGCCGCTGCCTCCGGCCGGAACAGACAACCCGGCCCGCGGCATCGCCACATCCCTTTTTTCAATCCCCACCTGGATCATCAGAACCAGGCGGAAGATCTGCCCTGAGCGTAACGCTGCCGACCCCTTGTCCGCGATACCCCGGCCCCGTGTTTTCCGTGGCGTGTCACGGTTTGCCGCGCAACGCCGGGATATTCATTTGTACGTCGATTGCAGACGCCGGGCCAAGTACCGCTGCGGGTAACGGGGGGTCCAGGGGGGTCGTCCCACCGGACGGCGGCGCCAGCGGCCGGTTGCGGGCGAGCGTCATCCCTAGGCCCGCTCGGGTGGCCAGGACCAGCAGGCGGTCCTGCGGCGCGATCCGGTAGCTGGCGGCCAGCGACCAGTCGAAGCTCTCGGTACCGCGGCGGCGGACAGCCAGCACGTGTGTCTCACCCGGGTGCTGGACGGCCTCGATCGCCTGCCCCACCAGCTCGGCGTCCGGCTCGACCTGGACGTCGGCGATGAGCAGGACGTGCCGTCCCACCGGAATGGTCCGCAGCACCTGGTGCTCCAGCATGGCCGCGGCGAAGGCCGGCGCGGCCAGGTAGGACACGCTGCGGGAGACCGTGTTTCCGATCATCTTCTGCACCCGCTCGGCCAGGTCGTCGTCGTACAGCCGGAGCACGATCCGCAGGTCGGACCGGAGCGCGCGGGCGTGCAGCGCCGCCTCCAGGTTGACCTCGTCGCTGCTGGTCACCGAGACCAGGGCGATGCTCGAGGCCAGGCTGGCCGCGCGCAGCGTCTCTTCCCGGTGGATCTCGCCGATGACCACGTGCACCCCCAGGCGGCGGGCGAACGCGACCCCGGGCACCTTCGGATCGCGGTCGATGGCCACCACCGGAACGCCTAGGTCGTGCAGCTGGGCCACCACCAGGGTGCCCACGTTGCCCAGCCCGACCACGATCACGTGGCCGCTGGCGGCGGGCGGCCGGCCCCGGATCGAGCCGGTCAGCCGGGCCCCGACGATCAGGGCCGTGACGAACGGCACGAACACCAGGCCGTCGAACGTGAGCAGGACCTGCGCGACCTTCTCCGCGCCGCCCGCAGCCGGGTTGGTCAGCGCCGCGCCCGCCGCGTCCAGCATGGTCAGGTACAGGGCCGTGGTCCACGGGTAGCCGGTGGCCGCCAGCAGCAGGCAGAACCCGGCCACCAGCACCGCGAACAGGGTGGCGAAGCCGAAGCCAAGCTTGTGCCAGAACAGGCTGCGCAGGATCCGCGCCGTGGCCTGGGCCGGGTCCCGTTTGCGCAGCAGCGGGTTGCGCGGCGTACCGTCCGCCACGGCCAGCACCAGGTCAGTGGTTTGCTCGCTGCGCGGCAGCAGCAGCGGCGCACCGGACGTGCTGGGGGCGGCCAGGCCGCACAGCACCTGGGCGGGATCGGCGTCCTCCCGCCGCGCCACGAACAGGGTCCGCCCGGACACCCGCACATGGCTCGGAGCAGGCTCGCCTAAAGCGGCGGCCACGAACGACGGCGCGGACATCGAGGTGCCGACCAGCACCGCACAGTCCGGGAAGAACGCCCGGACCTGTTCCCCCAGACCCGGGCTGAACACCGCGACCACCAGCCGGATGTCCGGGTTGAGCTCGCGGGCGCGCAGCGCGGCGTGGAAGTTGCCCACGTCGTCCTGGCGCAGCAGGGCCAGCGCGCGGGCCGAGGTGATCTGCGCGTCGGTGAACGCCTGGCTGGTCAATTCGTCCCGCTCGATCACCCGGGCGCCGGGCAGCCGGTCGATGTGCGGGCCCTGACCCTGGCGCTTGGACGGCAGGATGGCGGTGACCCGCTCCCGGTACCGCGTGGTCAGCTCCTGGGCGACGCGGAACGCCAGCATGTCGTCACCACACACGATCAGATGGCCCTCGGGGGCGCGGAACCGCGCGACGGGTGGCATGCCGCGATCTTAGCGACGGGGCCGTCCCGGGCCGCTAGGCCAGTGAATGACGCTGTGGAGGACGCTGTGAATGACGCCGTGGGGTAGGCCGCAGTCACGCCCGCCCATCCGGCGGGTATGCTAAATAGTTACATGGGCTAGGCCACGGGAAGGCCCGGATATGACCACAGACGGCGGCATTCGCGCTTCGGACCACGACCGGGAAAGCACTGTAGAGGTGCTCCGGGAGGCGTACACGGCCGGCCGACTGGATCTGGACGAGTTCGACGAGCGGACGACTGCGGCCTACGCCTCGAAGACCTGGGATGATCTGCGCAAGCTGACCACGGACCTGCCGTCCGAGCCCCGGCTCGGCGCCGACCTGCAGGCGTCGGGGGCGCCGCTGCCGAAGCTGGAGCCGGTCACCCCCGCCCGGCCGCAGGCCTACCGGCCGCCGTTCATCCCGCTGCTGCCGATCGCGCTGGTGTGGCTGGTCATCGCGGCCGCCGCGCACACGTCCGCGGTGATCATCCCGATCGTGATGCTGTTCATCATCTCGCTGCGGCTGTTCGGCTGGCGCCGCCGCCGGCCGCCGAACCCCAAGCCCCCGCAAAGCTCGTTACATTTGCCGGACGGTAAATGACGGGCTGCGGGGAAGTGAACAGTCGGCCAAGTGCCTGACCGTTGCCTGACAGTTGCCTGAGCAAAGGCATGGATTCGAACCTGCATCCGGCTCTGGGAGCGAATATCTAGTAGCGTCTTAACCGGACCATGCGTCGCTGAGGCCTGCAGATCCGGAAGGCGCGGTTACCTGGACGTTACGTCTGTCGGGGTACGACCCCAATTGACCCACGGGAGACCTGTTGGCTGATGTGACCGCTGAGGGACAGCGCGCCGATGGCGCGCCGGCGGGTGATCAGCCAGATGGCTTTCGCAGTGGCCCCGATAGCCCCCGCCGTTCCGATGACCCCGGCGGGACGTGGAGCCGGCGGCTGACCGCGCCACTGCGCCGGGCGGGCCGGCTGATCGCCGGTCACCGGGCCTTCGCGGTTGTGCTGGTGGTCGCCGCGGCGCTGCGGGCCGTGGTGATCCTGGGCTGGCCGCCCATCTTCTGGTTCAACGACTCCTACAACTACGTCATCGACGCGGTCACCAGGACGCCCGACGTGGTGCGGTCGAATGGGTACCCGTTCTTCCTGCAGGCGATCGAACCGTTCCACAGCCTGCTCCTGCTGGCCACCCTGCAGGCCCTGATGGGACTGGCCATGGGCCTGGGCATCTACGCGGTGCTGCGCCGCCGCGGGCTGCCGTGGTGGGGGGCGACGCTGGCCGCGCTGCCGGTGCTGTTCGACGTGTTCGAGCTGCAGCTCGAACACATGATCATGTCGGACGTGCTGTTCATCTTCCTCATCACCATTGCCGTGGTGATGGTGTGCTGGTCCGACCAGCCCTCCTGGATCACCTGCGGCGTCGTCGGCCTGCTGATCGGCTACGCCACGCTCGTCCGGGCGGTGGGCGAGCCACTGCTGGTCGTCGTGGCGGTCTTGCTGCTGGTCCGGCGGGTGAACTGGAAACGGGCCGGGACGCTGCTGATCGTCGGCCTGCTGCCGATCGTCGGCTACATGGGCTGGTACCACAGCTTCTACGGCAAGTACGCGCTGGACGGCTCCAGCGGCTCGTTCCTGTACAGCCGGGTCAGCTCGTTCGCCGAGTGCGCCCAGATGCCGAACCTGGCCAGCGACCTGCGGGCGCTGTGCGACCCCAAGCCGCCGGAACAGCGGGTCAACTCCCAGCAATACATCTGGGACACCAGCACGCCGCTGTACAAGTACTCTCGCGGCCACAACTTCTCGGCCCAGGCCGACAGCGCGGCGGGCAAGTTCGCCAAGCAGGCGATCCTGGCCCAGCCGGAGGCTTACGCCAGGGTCGCGTTCGACGACACCATGCACACGTTCACCTGGGATCGCAGCCAGTCCGACCTGACCGGATCCGGGCCGTCGTACCGGTTCCGCGTCGCCGTGGACGCGGTGCCCTGGTGGGAGAGCTTCTACCCGGTAGACAAGGCGTCGGTGATCTCCTACGCCAGCCCGACTCTGGGGCAGCCCAAGGTGGTCACCCCGTGGTCGTACCTCATCATCGACTACCAGAATATCTTCTACCTGCGGGGCACGATGCTGGCCGGCATCCTGCTCATCGGCCTCGGCGGGGTGCTGCTGCGCTGGCGTCGCTGGGGCGGCCTCAGCTTGCTGCCGTGGGTCATGGGCGCGCTGCTGGTGGTGATCCCCCCGCTGACCGCGGGCTTCAGCTACCGGTACGTGCTCGCCGCCGTCCCGGTCGCGTGCCTGGCGGCCGGCCTGGCCTGCACCCGCGAGCCGCGCGTGTCCCGCAAGGCCACCGCCGCGGCGGTGGCCAGCAGCCAGACCGCCAGCGAGCCCGCCTCCGCCCGTCCCTGACCGGCTTCGATCAGCTCCGCGCCGGCTCCGGCCGGCTTCCGGTGGCCCGTCCGCACCGGCCACGGGTGAGTTTGTTAAAAAGATTATTTAGTGGGCGGCGCGCCGGTCGATCCCGGCCGGCACCTTGGCCGCCGCCTCCATGTCCAGCAAGAACAGGGTGCGCTGGCGACCGCGCGCGGCCACCGCCGGGACCTGCTTGGGCCCGACGTCGTCCGAGAGCGCGAGCGAGACCGCGCCGGCCTTCTCCGACCCCGCGGCCAGGATCCAGACCTCTTTGGCCGCGTTGATGGACGGGAAGGTCAGCGAGATCCGGGTCGGGGGCGGCTTGGGCGCGCCGCGGACCGCGACCACGGACCGCTCGTCGTACAGCGCGGGCAGGCCCGGGAACAGGGACGCCACGTGACCCTCGGGGCCGATGCCGAGCAGCATGATGTCGAACGACGGGACCGGGCCGTGGTCCTCGGGTGTGGCCGCCCGGGCCAGCTCGGCCGCGTAGCGGTCGGCCGCCGCCTCCGGGTCGTCCCCCTCGGGGTTGTCGGACGGGGCCATCGGGTGCACCCGGGCCGGGTCGACGTCCACGTGGTCGAGCAGGGCCGCCCGGGCCCCGGTCTCGTTCCGCTCCGGGTCGCCGGACGGCTCGAACCGCTCGTCGCCCCACCAGATGTCGACGTGCCGCCAGTCCACCGCGTCCCGGGCCGGGGTGGCGGCCAGCTCGGTCAGCACCGCGGTGCCGATCCCGCCCCCGGTGAGTACCAGCGACGCGGACCCGTGCGCGGTCACCGCGTCGACCAGCCGGGTGACCAGCCGGGCCGCGACCGCGTTGGCCAGCAGCGAGGCGTCCCGGTGAATGATGACTTCCGGCGTGCTCATGATTCCTGGATCTCCTGCTCGGCTTCGACGCCGGTCTGGCCCTGATCGGCGTCCATGGCGGCGGTGGCGGCAGCGTCCGCGTCCTGCGGCGACGGCTCGTGCCCGGCGGCGGGCTCGTCCGCGGGGTACGCGGTGGCCTGCCGCTCGGCGGCCTGGTTGGCGGCCAGCCGCGCGGTCGACGGGCCGCGCAGCGTGAACCCGCCGTCGTCACCGTCCTCACGGTGGTCGCCGAACAGCCACTCCAGCGACTCGGCGTACACGTCGTCCGGCTCCAGCCGGCGCAGTTCCTCGGCCAGCAGCTCGGCCTGGTCCCGGCGGTGCAGGGCCACCCGCCGGTCCGGCTCGCCGCTCCGGGACAAGGTGGCGGTCCGGCCGTCGGGCCGGGAGATGCCGATCCGGCCACCCTCGGTCTCGAAGCTGACGTCGGTGATACCCGGCCCGCCGGACACGCCCCGGTGCACCGGGATACCGAGCCGTACCGACAGCCACGCGGCCAGGATGTCACCGCTCGGGTTGGCCGCTTCGGCCAGCACCTCGGCCCGCAGCACCGGGGGATGGGGCACGTCGAACGTGGCCGCCAGCAGCGTCCGCCACGAGGTCAGCCGGGTCCAGGCGAAATCGGTGTCGCCCGGCTTGTAGGCGCGGGCCAGTGTGGCCAGCGCGTCCTGAGCCTGGTCCTCCGATGCGGTGTCGGTGACCCGGCGCTGGGCCAGCGCGCCCAGCGGGCTCTGCGACGGCACGCTGGGCGCCTTGCCCGGCCACCAGGTCACCACGGGCACGTCCGGCACCAGCAGCGGTGCGATCACCGAGTCCGCGTGCTGGCCCAGCGGGCCGTACATGCGCAGCAGCAACGTTTCACCGGGGCCGCCTTCGCCCACCCGGATCTCGGCGTCCAGCCGCGACTCGGCCTTCGGGCGGCGGGTGATCACGCTCAGCACCCGGGAGGGATGCTCCCGGCCCGCGTCGTTGGCCGCGCGCATCGCGTCGTACTGGGCGGCCTCGTCGGTCTCCACGACCAGCGTGAGCACCATGCCCAGGGCGGCGCCGCCGAGACGGCTGCGCGCATCGGTGAGCGCCTCGTAGATCGCACCGGTGGTGGTGTCGGTCAGGTCGATCGGCATCGTCGTCGTCCTTCTTCGGAGTTAGAGACGGCGCCAGGCGCGGCCGTCGCGGGCCATCAGCGCGTCCGCCGACGGCGGCCCGGAGGTGCCGGCCGGGTACGGATCCGGCTTGGTGTACTCGGCCCAGAAGTCCTCGATCGGGTCGAGGATGCGCCAGGACAGCTCGACCTCTTCCTGCCGGGGGAACAGCGGCGGGTCACCGATCAGCACGTCCAGCAGCAGCCGCTCGTAGGCCTCGGGGCTGGATTCGGTGAACGACTCGCCGTAGGCGAAGTCCATGTTCACGTCCCGGACCTCCATGGCCGAGCCCGGCACCTTGGACCCGAACCGCACGGTCACGCCCTCGTCCGGCTGGACCCGGATGACCAGGGCGTTCTGCCCCAGCTCCTGGGTGTCGGTATCCGCGAACGGCAGGTGCGGCGCTCGCTGGAACAGCAGCGCGATCTCGGTCATCCGGCGCGGCAGCCGTTTGCCGGTGCGCAGGTAGAACGGGACCCCGGCCCAGCGCCGGGTGCCCACCCCGAGCCGGATCGCGGCGTAGGTCTCGGTCCGGGAGTCCGGCGGGATGCCGTCCTCCTCCAGGAAGCCCTTGACCTGCTTGCCGCCCTGCCAGCCCGCGTCGTACTGGCCGCGCGCAGTACCGGTGGCCAGGTCGGCCGGCAGCCGCACGGCCGACAGCACCTTCTCCTTCTCGGCCCGCAGCGAGTCGGCGTCGAAGGCCACCGGCTCTTCCATCGCGGTCAGGGCCAGCAGCTGGAGCAGGTGGTTCTGGATCACGTCCCGGGCCGCGCCGATGCCGTCGTAGTAGCCGGCCCGGCCGCCGATGCCGATGTCCTCGGCCATGGTGATCTGCACGTGGTCGACGTAGCCGCGGTTCCAGATCGGCTCGTACAGCGAGTTGGCGAAGCGCAGGGCCAGGATGTTCTGGACGGTCTCCTTGCCCAGGTAGTGGTCGATGCGGAACACCGCCTCGGGCGGGAACACCGCGTTCAGGATGTCGTTCAGCTCGCGGGCGCTCTTCAGATCGTGGCCGAACGGCTTCTCGATCACGACCCGGCGCCACGGCCGCCGGCTGGCCCAGGCCTCCTGGCCGTCCGGCGGGCTGTAGCGGTCCGGGTCGGACAGGCCAGACCGCTTCAGCTGCTGCACGACGGTGGGGAAGGCCTTGGGCGGGATGGACAGGTAGAAGGCGTAGTTGCCGCCGGTGCTGCGCTCCGAGTCCAGCCGGGAGACGCAGTCGGCCAGCGCGTCGAAGGCCTGGTCGTCGTCGAACTCGCCCTGGACGAACCGGATGCCCTCCATGACCTGGCGCCACACGGTCTCCCGGAACGGGGTCCGGGCGTGCTCCTTGACCGCCTGGTAGGTGAGCTGGGCGAAGTCCTCGTGCTCCCAGTCCCGCCGGGCGAAGCCGACCAGCGAGAAGCCGGGGGGCAGCAGGCCCCGGTTGGCCAGGTCGTAGATGGCCGGCAGTAGCTTCTTGCGGGCCAGGTCGCCGGTGACCCCGAACATGACCAGCACGCACGGGCCGGCCACCCGCGGGATCCGCCGGTCCCGCGCATCCCGCAGCGGGTTGTTCTGGGTCGGCTGGTCCTCGATGGCCTGGGGGTTGGCGGGCGCGGCACCGAGGTTGCCCGGCCCTGCCGTCACAGACTCGCTCACGACTCTCTGTTCCTCCGCTACGTGGCGTGCATCAGGCAGCGATACCGCGGAGGTGGTCCCGCGGGACACTTGGTCGGACCGGGCCGGGAACCGCCGGGTTCCCGGCCCGGAAACGCTGTTACTTTTGCTGACCGAGCTGGCCCTTGACCGACTCGATGAGCTCGTTCCAGGACGCGGCGAACTTGGCTACGCCCTCATCTTCCAGCACCGCGACGACATCGTCGTAGGAGATACCCAGCTTCTCCAGGTCGGCGATGACCTTGCGGGATGCGTCGTACGTGCCGTGGATCGTGTCGCCCCGGATCTCGCCGTGGTCGGCCGTCGCGTGGATGGTCGCCTCCGGCATGGTGTTCACCGTGTCCTTGGCCACCAGCTCGACCACGTACATGGTGTCCGGGAACGAGGGGTCCTTGACACTGGTGGAGGCCCACAACGGCCGCTGCACCCTGGCCCCCTTGGCCGCCAGTGCCCGCCACCGGTCGGTGTCGATCCGCTGCTCGTACAGCTCGTAGGCCAGCCGGGCGTTGGCGATGGCCGCCTTGCCCTTGAGCGCCTTGGCCTCGTCGGTGCCGATCTTGTCCAGCCGCTTGTCGACCTCGGTGTCCACCCGGCTGACGAAGAACGAGGCGACCGAGGCGATGTGACTCAGGTCGTGCCCGGCGGCGTCGGCCTTCTCCAGGCCCTCGAAGTAGGCGTCGATGACCGCGTTGTACCGCTCCAGCGAGAAGATCAGCGTGACGTTGACGCTGATGCCCTCGGCGGTGGCGGCGGTGATCGCGGGCAGCCCCTCCAGGGTGGCCGGGATCTTGATGTACATGTTGGGCCGGTCGACCATCCACCACAGCGCCCGCGCCTCGGCGATGGTCTTCTCGGTCTCCTTGGCCAGCCGGGGGTCGACCTCGAGCGAGACCCGGCCGTCCAGGTGGTGCGACTCGTCGTAGACCTGCGCCAGCACGTCCGCCGCCCACCGGATGTCATAGGTGGTGATGTCACGGACCGCTTCGTCGATCGAGACGCCGCGTATGCCCAGGTCGTGAGCCTGCTGGTCGTAGGCGTCGCCCTTGGCCAGGGCGCCGGCGAAGATGGTCGGGTTCGACGTCACGCCGAGCACGTGGTCGTCGTCTATCAGCTGCTGAAGGTTGCCGGTGCGCAGCCGCTCACGGCTGATGTCGTCCAGCCATACCGCCACTCCCTGGGCTTCCAGCTGAGCGAGATTGTCTTCCTTCGAGGCCATGACCTCAGATCCTTTCCTTGGACTTCATTCGCTCGCGGCACCGATCTGGTCGAGGACCGTGCGGGCGGTGGCGGTAACCCGCTCGGCGGTGAGCCCGTACTCTTCGTACAGCCGCTGGTAGTCGGCCGAGGCGCCGAAGTGGTCGACGCCGATGGAGGCGCCGGAGTCACCGACGAACTGCCGCCAGCCGAACGTGACGCCGGCCTCGATCGAGACCCGGGCCCTGATCCGGTGCGGCAGCACCTGCTCGCGGTAGGCCGAGTCCTGCTCCTCGAACCACTCCACGCAGGGCATCGAGACCACCCGGGTCGGGTTGCCGCTAGCCTGCAGCTGCTCCCGGGCCGCGAGCGCGATCTGGACCTCGCTGCCGGTGGCGATCAGGATGACCTCGGGGTCCCCGTCGGCCTCGGCCAGGATGTAGCCGCCTTTGGCCGTCCCGTCCGCCGAGGCCAGGCCGTTGGACCGGTCGACGACGGGCAGGTTCTGCCGGGACAGCGCCAGCGCCGACGGGTTGGTCGGATTCTCCAGGATGTGCTTCCAGGCCGCCACGGTCTCGTTGGCGTCCCCGGGCCGGACCACGGCCAGGTGCGGGATGGCCCGCAGGGCCCACAGGTGCTCGATCGGCTGGTGGGTCGGTCCGTCCTCGCCCAGGCCGATCGAGTCGTGGGTCCACACGTAGGTCACCGGCAGCTGCATCAGCGCGGCCAGCCGCACCGCGCCCCGCATGTAGTCGCTGAACGTCAGGAACGTCCCGCCGTAGACCCTTGTTCCGCCGTGCAGCGCGATGCCGTTGAGGATCGCGCCCATGCCGTGCTCGCGGATACCGAAGTGCAGCGTCCGGCCGTACTTGTTGCCGGGGAACATCTTGGACTCGCGGTCGTGCGGCAGGAAGGACGGCTCGCCCTTCATCGTCGTGTCGTTGCTGCCGGCCAGGTCGGCCGACCCGCCCCACAACTCGGGCAGCGGCTTGGCCAGCGCGCTCAGTACCTCACCGGAGGCCTTGCGGGTGGCCACGCCCTTGGGGTCGGCCTTGAACTCCGGCAGCGCCTTGGCCCACCCGTCCGGGAGCGTGCGGCTGGCCAGCCGGTCGAACAGCGCCTTCTGCTCGGCGTGCGCACCGGCCCAGGCGTCGAACCCCTTGGTCCACTCGGCGTGGGCCGCCCGGCCGCGGTCGAGCACTTGGCGGGCGTGGTCGACCAGGTCCTGGTCGAGCGGGAAGTTGACGTCCGGGTCGAAGCCCAGGATCTTCTTGGTCGCGGCCACCTCGGCGTCGCCCAGGGCCGAGCCGTGGGCTGCGCCGGTGCCCTGCTTGTTCGGGGCGGGCCAGCCGATGATCGTCCGCAGCGAGATGAACGACGGGCGGGAGGTCTCGGCCTTGGCCGCCTCGAACGCGTCGTACAGGGCCTGGACGTCCTCGTGGTAGCCCTTCGGTGTGTCCCAGTCGAGCCGCTGGACGTGCCAGCCGTAGGCCTCGTAGCGGGCGGCGGTGTCCTCATCCTTGGCGATGACGGTGTCGTCCTCGATCGAGATGTGGTTGTCGTCATACAAGACGATCAGGTTGCCCAGCTCCTGGACTCCCGCGATGGCCGAGGCCTCGTGGGTGAGGCCCTCTTCCATGTCCCCGTCCGAGGCGAACACGTAGATGTGGTGGTCGAACGGGCTCTCGCCGTCGGCCGTGTCCGGGTCGAGCAGGCCGCGCTCGCGGCGGGCGGCCATGGCCATGCCGACCGCGTTGCCCAGGCCCTGGCCCAGCGGGCCGGTGGTGGTCTCCACACCCGGGGTCAGCCCGTGCTCGGGGTGGCCGGGGGTGAGGCTGCCCCAGGATCGGTAGGCCTTGAGGTCGTCCAGGGTCAGGCCGTAGCCGGACAGGTAGAGCTGGATGTACAGGGTCAGGCTGGAGTGACCGCAGGACAGCACGAACCGGTCCCGCCCGGCCCAGGCCGGGTCCATCGGGTCGTGCCGCATGATCCGCTGGTACAGCAGGTACGCGGCCGGGGCCAGGCTCATCGCCGTCCCGGGGTGACCGGAGCCCTCGTTCTCGACCGCGTCCATGGCCAGGACGCGGATCAGGTTCACGGTGCGCTCGTCGAGGTCGGACCACTCGAGCTTGTTCGTCTGCTGACTTGCCACCGGTAAGTCACGGCTCCTCTCTTGGCGTGCGGACCGTGGTGTACGGCCGTGGCACGAGCTCCCACTTACCCTGGTCTGGACAAGCGAAAAGCCCCCCGGTCAAACCGCGGGCCAATTACATGATCGAGCCTATCCCTCCGGGTGCGCCAGCCCGAGCACGAGACCGCCTGCTGGGGGCGTGTAGCAATCTTTTGACCGTTCGGACATCATTTGTTCACGGTCGGCGTCAGCGGCGGGCGCTGATGGCTGCCGTGGGCAGCGTGCGCGGCCGACTCGCGGTGGATCTCACCGTCTTCTAGCCGTGCTGGACCAGGCACGGTGCGCGCGCCGGACCGCTCCGCGCCGAGGCCGGCCGCGATGACCAAGGCGACACCGGCCAGTGACCAGACCCGGGGCACCTGGCCGAGCAGTGCCAGCCCGGCGACCAGGGCGATAGCCGGCTCCAGGCACATCAGGGTGCCAAAGGCCGAGGTCGTCATCCGGCGCAGGGCGTACATTTCCAGGCTGAACGGGATGACCGGCAGCAGCAAGGCCAACCCGAAACCCGCCAGGAGCAGATGCGGCGTCAGGTCTCCGGTGACGGCCGATCCGGACACCAATGTCGTCGCCAGCGCCGCAACACCGATGGACACGGCCAGGCCTTGCAGGCCTGCCACCTCGTCCCCGACCGCCTGGGTGAGCATGATGTAGGCGGCCCAGCAGATCGCGGCGCCCAGCGCGGCGGCGATGCCCACCAGATTGAGACGGCCCTGCCACGGGTGGGTCAGCAGCAGCACGCCGGCCGCGGCGAAGCCTGGCCAGAGCAGCGCCCGGCGGCCGCCGCCGCGGGTGACGGCCACGCCCAGCGGGCCGAGGAACTCCAGGGCGCTGGCCGTGCCGAGTGGCAGACGGCTCACGGCCACCATGAACAGCATGGTCACCCCGCCGGTCGCGAGGCCGAGGGCGACCGTGGCCAGCAGCACCGGGCGGCGGAAGCGCCAAGGCCGGGGCCGGACGGCGGCCAGCAGGATCACGGCCGCCCAAGCCAGCCGGAGCCAGGCGGCGCCCAGCGGGCCGACTTCACCGAAGAGGTGGACGGACAGCGCCAGGCCGAGCTGAACGCAGCTCATCGAGCCCACAGCCATCAAGGTGCCGGATCGGGCTGAGGTGCGGGGTGCCGTCGAGCTGCTGACCATGATCGCCAGTACACGTCACGGGGATCGTCCGTGTCCACGTGAATTTGATGGACATACCGTTCACCAAACATGAATGATCAGAGCATGGACCCGCGCCGTCTCGAACTGCTGCTTGAGCTATCCCGCCTCGGTTCCATGCGAGAGGTCGGCGAGAACATGCAGGTCGCCACCTCCACTGTTTCGCAGCAGATAGCGGTCCTGGCCCAGGAGGCGGGCACCCGGCTGATAGAGCCGCACGGGCGGCGGGTGCGGCTGACCCCGGCCGGGCAGCGGCTGGCGGGGCACGCGGTCACGATCCTGGCTGCCCTCGAGGCCGCCCGGCTGGACCTGGACCCGACGGCGACGCCGGCCGGGATGGTGCGGGTGGCGGCGTTCGCTACCGCCGTGCGCGAATCCGTACTGCCAGTCGTCCGGCTCCTGGCGCAGCGGCATCCCGCCGTCATGCTTGGCATCCATGAGCACGAACCAGACGAGGCGCTCGGCCTGCTGGCCGGGAACGCGGTCGACCTGGCCCTGACCTACGACTACAACCTCGCCCCAGCTCGGTTCGACCGCAGCCTGGTCACCCAGCCTCTGGGTCCCAGGCCGTGGGGCCTGGGCACGCCGACTGCCCAGGGCCCTGTGGCCGGGACCGCGCTCGAGGTCTTCCGCCAGTTCGCCGATCATGACTGGATCGTCAATTCGCGGAACAGCGGCGATGAGGAGGTGATCCGCACCGTGGCCTCGCTGGCCGGCTTCCAGCCGCGGATCACACACCGCGTGGACAGCCTCGAACTGGTGCAGGACATGATTCTGGCCGGTCTGGGCGTCGGGCTGCTGCCCACCGGGCGCCCGGTGCGCCGCGGCGTGATGCTGCGTCCGCTCGGCCAGCCGGACGTGACGCAGCGGCCCTTCGCCGTGACCCGCCGGGGCCTTTCCGCCTGGCCGCCACTGGCCCTCGTGCTCCAGCTGCTCGGGGAGATCTCCGGCTAGCAGCGGGCGCCGGTGACGGTCCAGGCGGGGGAGCGGGCCCGCAGGCTGAGCACCACCAGCCGGGCCACCATGAACACCCCGATGGCCAGCCACAGCCCGGTCAGCCCGAGACCGGCCGCGCTGGCCGCGTACGCGCAGGCGACGAACACCGCGGTGGTGGCGATGCTGGCCACGGCCAGGAACCGGTTGTCACCCGCGCCGATCAGCACCCCGTCCAGCACGAACACCACGCCGGACACCGGCTGGTACACCGCCACCAGCAGCAAGATCCCGTACAGCAGCACCTGGACCCTGCGGTCCGGCGTGAACAGCGGCACGTACAGCGGCCGGGCCACGGCCACCAGGACCCCGGCCACCACCCCGAGCGCGGCGCCGTACCAGCACATCCGCGCGGTGGCCCGCCGCGCCCCGGCCACGTCGCCCGCGCCCAGGGCGTGCCCCACGATGGCCTGGGCCGCGATGGCCAGCGCGTCCAGGGCCAGCGCGAGCGTGTTCCACAGGTTGGTGGCCACGGTGTGCGCGGCCAGCGCCGCGGTACCGGACTTGGCCGCGATCCCCACCGCGATGAGCAGGTAGATCCGCAGTGCCGCGGTCCGCACCAGCAGCGCGAACGAGGCACCGGCCGAGGCGCGGATGCCGGCCCAGTCCGGCCGCAGGTGGGCGCCGAACCGACGGGCCGCCCGCACGGCCACGGTGGCGTAGGCCACCGCCATCCCGGTCTGGGTGATCACGGTGCCCGTAGCCGAGCCCGCGATGCCCAGGCCGGCCGGGAAGACCAGCAGGTAGTTCAGCACCACGTTGACCAGCGCGCCGATGGCCGCCACGGCCAGCGGCGCGCGGGTGTCCTGCAGCCCGCGCAGGATGCCGGTGCCGGCCAGCACCAGCAGCATGGCCGGGATGCCGACCGCGGAGATCCGCAGGTAGATCGTGCCATACCCGGTGGCGGCGGCCGACGCGCCGAACGCGCCCACGATCGGCCCGGCCAGCGGCACGGCGACCGCGGCGATTCCCGCGCCGAGCAGCAGCGCTACCCACATGCCGTCGATCCCCTGCTGGACCGCTCCGGTCAGGTCGCCGGCGCCCATCCGGCGTGCGACGGCCGAGGTCGTGCCGTAGGCCAGGAAGATGCACACGTTGACCAGCGTGGCCAGCGCCGCCCCGGCCGCGCCCAGGCCGGCCAGCTGGGCCGGGCCCAGGTGGCCGACGATGGCCGCGTCGCACAGCTGGAACAGCGGCTCGGAGACCAGCGCCCCCAGCGCGGGCACGGCCAGCCGCACGATCTCCCGGCTCTCCTCCCTGGGCGGCACTCCGGGTGGCATTCCGGGCGGCACTCTGGGCGCGGCGTGACCTGCTTCGTCCACCGGCCTGATAGTAGGGTCCTGGTCATGGGGACGCCGGCACCGGTATTCGACCCGAGGGCGGTGGTCGAGGGGCGAACCCCGGGCCGGGCCCGGGTCGGGGTCATCATCGGCATCATCGTGGCCGCGTTGTGCGTGCTGCTGGTGTTCGGGATCGAGCTGGCCGAGGCCAAGGCGTCCGGCCACAGCGCGGCGCCGTTCTTCATCGCGCTGCCGCTGGCCCTGGCCCCGGTGCCGCTGCTGGTGTCGGTGGTCCTGTTCATCGACCGGCTGGAGCCCGAGCCGCGCATCAACCTGGTGTTCGGCTTCCTGTGGGGCGCGGGCATCGCCGCCCTGGCCGCCATCATCATCAACACCGCGGGCCTGGAGTACATCACCCAGCCCGCGCTGGGCGCCTCGGCCGGTGAGTACGTCTCGGCCACGGCGGGTGCGCCGGTGGTGGAGGAGACGCTCAAGGGCCTGTTCCTGGTCTGGCTGCTGCGCTGGCGGCGGCAGGAGCTGGACGGCCCGACCGACGGGATCGTCTACGCGGCCATGGTCGGGATCGGCTTCGCCATGACCGAGAACATCGGCTACTACATCAACGCCGAGATCAACCCGGTCCACGGCGGGGCCCAGCTGCTCGGCTACACGTTCGTGCTGCGCGGGGTGCTGTCCCCGTTCCTGCACCCGACCTTCACCTCGATGACCGGCATCGGCGCCGCCTACGCGGCCTCGCACCGCAACCGGGACTGGGCGCTGCCGCTGGGCTGGGTGGCCGCGGTGAGCCTGCACGCGATGTGGAACGGGCTCTCTATCTTCGGCCTGGTGGGCACGCTGGTGGCCTACGTGTTCCTGCTCGTCCTGCTGAGCGTGCTGTACCAGGTCATCCGGGCCGACCGGCGGCGCATCGTCGGCCTGATCCAGCATTACCTGCCCGGCTACGAAGGCACCGGCCTCGTCACCGACTGGGACATCCGGATGCTCAGCTCGCTGCCGACACGGCGTACGGCCCGGACCTGGGCCCGGTCCACCGGCGGCCTGCCCGCCGCCTCGGCCATGGGGGACTACCAGCTGGCCGCGACCGAGCTGGCCCTTTTGCACCGCAAGGCCGAGCGCGGCGTGATCAGCCGCCGTCAGTTCGCCCAGGGTCAGCAGGGACTGCTCACGCTGATGCAGCAGGCCCGGGGCCAGTTCCTGCGCCGCCAGCCGGCCCCGCCGCCCACGCCCTGGACCGAAGCTGGGGCCAGCGCCGACACCTCCGCCTTCACCCAGCCGATGGCCTACCGGGCCGCGGTACCGACCCCGGTCATGCCGCGGGCCACGCCCGGCCATGGGGCTGGGCCCGGCGGGGGAGCTACGCCCCGCGGACCGGAGCGGTAGCCGGCAGCTCCTCAGGAGTTTCCGCCGATGGGTCGCCCGGCGGGGGCGCCGCGGGCCGCGGGCCGCGGTCGCGCATGGCCAGGTACAGCCGCACGGTCACCACCCAGATCACCACCGCCACCGTGACGTGGACCCAGACCAGCCCGGCCGGCAGGCCGCTGAAGTACTGCGCGTACCCGATCGCGCCCTGGGCCAGGGTCAGCCCGGCCATGGTGTAGATCCGGCGCACGGCCGGCCGGGGCGCGCCCGACAGCGGCAGCCCGATCAGCAGCGCGAACGACAGCGCGGCGATGACCCAGCCGATGTCGGCGTGGAACTGAGTGACCCCGATGAACGGCAGGTCGAACCGGGGCGCGGCCGCGTTCCCGGCCAGCGGCCCGGTGCCGGTGACCACGGTGCCCGCGGCGAACGTCAGCGCCACCGCGCCCACCAGCGTGGCCCCGATGATCCTCAGGTCGCGGCGGACGGCGGGCACGGCCGGGCCGTCGCCCTCGCCCACACGGACGTGCAGCACGACCGCGGCCGCGACGATCCCGGTCGACAGCATGAAGTGGACCGCGACCCAGGCCGGGTTCAGCTTGGTCAAGACGACGATCCCGCCCACCACGGCCTGGCCGATGACGCCGCCCGGCAGCGCGGCCGCCAGCCAGATCAGGTCCTTCCGCCGCCGGTCCGAGCCCGGTGGCCGGTAACAGCACGCCGCGATGAACGTGAGCCCGGCGATGGCCACCAGCGGGAAATTGAGCAGCCGGTTACCGAACTCGATCCAGGTGTTCAGCGTGGTCTGCCCGGCCGTGCTCGCCGCGACCAGGCTCCGGCTGGTGCAGTCGGGCCAGTCCGGGCAGCCCAGCCCGGACTTGCTGAGCCGCACCGCTTCCCCGGTGGACATGATGACCACGTTGGCCACCACCGCGGCCAGGGCCAGCCACCGCAGCGAGGTGGTGGTCGGCCGCAGCACGGGCCAGGAGATCAGCTCCCAGCCGCGCCGCCACGCGGGGCGCGACGGTGCAGTGGGGGACGCGGGTTGAGCGGGCACACTACCCATCGTAGGAGACGCCCTCCCGGCGCGCAGCCCGAGGGAACCGTCAGTCGGCGGGTGGCGCGGGGACGGCGGGCGCGCCGGACGGGGCTGGCGCGCCGGAGGTGGCGGGGGCGGCCCGGGCGGCGCCGATGCTGGCCGCGACCACGCAGCCGACCGCGGCCCACTCGGCCACCGACAGGTGCTGGCCGAGCAGGGCCAGGCCGATCAGCGCGGCCACCGCGGGCTCCACGCTCATCCAGATGCCGAACACCCGGGACGGCAGCCGCCGCAGGGCCTGCATCTCCAGGCCGTACGGGATGGCGGACGACAGTACCCCGAGGGCGGCCCCGGTCAGCAGCACGGACGGCCGGGAGAGCGCGCGATGCGCGGAGCTGGCGGCCACGGCGGCCACCGGGGTGACGGCCACGGCGGCCACGATCATGGCCAGGGCCAGGCCGTTGGCCCCGGTGAACCGGCGCCCGGTGGCCACGCTGAACAGGATGTAACCGGCCCAGCCCGCGGCGGACAGCGCGGCGAACACGATGCCGGCCAGGTTGAGCTGACTGGTGTCCCCGCTGGTCAGCAGCACCACCCCGGCCGCGGCCAGTCCAACCCAGACCAGGTCGAGCAGCCGGCGCGAACCGGCCACCGCCACCGCCAGCGGGCCCAGGAACTCGATGGTCACCGCCACCCCCAGCGGGATCCGGGCGATGGCCTGGTAGAAGACGAAGTTCATCGCGCCCAGGCAGAGTCCGAAGCCCAGTACCACCAGCGCGTCCCGCCAGCCTCTGCTTGTTCCCGCCCGCCCGTCCCGAGGGCGGCGGGCCACCCCGCGCACGGCCGCGGTCACGCCGCGGGCCGCGACGATGAGGAGCACGATGGCCGCGGCCCACAGCCGCAGCCCGGTCACCGCGGCCGGGGGCACCTGGTGGAACAGCCGGGCGGCCAGGCCCGCGCCGATCTGGGTCGAGACGATCCCGCCCAGCACCAGGGCGGCCGATCCGGCCGTCGCCCGGGAACTGAGCCCCGCCCGGGCCCGAGAGTCCCGCGAGTCCCGAGAGTCCCCCGAACCCTGAGAGCCTCGCGCGTCCGGATCGCGGGCCTCGGTGCTCACTCCCAGCGGAACGTGCGGGCCGCCAGGCCGATGCCCAGCACGGCCCACACCACCAGCACGATCAGGTCCCGCACCGGGACCCCGGCCGCGTGGGCCAGCACCGACCGCAGCCCGGTGGCCAGCGCCCCGGTGGGCAGCAGGGTGAGGTAAGGGTGGGCGGCCGCCGGGAACTTGGTCAGCGGGAAGACCACGCCGCCCAGGCCGAGCAGCGCGATGTAGATCAGGTTGGCCAGGGCCAGCGTGGCCTCGGCCCGCAGCGCGCCCGCCATCAGCAGGGCCAGCCCGCTGAACGCGGCCGTGCCCGCCAGCACCAGCAACGGCACGGTCAAGAAGGCCAGCGCGCTGGCGTGCGGGCTCCAGCCCAGCCCGAACGCGATCGCCGTGATCAGCGCCGCCTGCAGCAGCTCGACCAGGATCACGCTGATCGTCTTGGCCGAGATCAGGCCGACCCGGGACAGCGGCTCGGCCCCCAGCCGCTTGAGCACGCCGTACCGGCGCTCGAACCCGGTGGCGATGGCCTGGCTGGTGAACGCGGTCGACATGATGGCCAGCGCGATGATGCCGGGGGCCAGGAAGTCGATGCGGGAGCCGCCGCCCACGCTGACCAGCGGCTCCAGGCTGAACATGGCCAGCAGGGCCAGCGGGATGACCATGGTCACGGTGAGCTGCTCGCCGTTGCGGAGCAGCATCCGGGTTTCCATCGCCGTCTGGGCCAGGATCATCTGGCGCATCGGCGCCGCCCCCGGCGCCGGGGCGAAGGTCTCCGGCGTGACCGGTTCGGCCACGGTCACGAGCCCAGGCCCTTCATGAGCGCAGTTCCCTTCCGGTCAATTCCAGGAACACGTCCTCCAGCGTCCGGCTCTCGATCCGCAGGCTGGTCGGCAGCACGTTGTGCTCGGCGCACCAGGCGGTGACCGAGGCCAGCAGCTGCGGGGTGACCCCGTCCGGCACCTCGATGACGTAGTGCCCGGCCGGCGACTCCTTGGCCGCGCTGCCGTCCGGGAGCGCGGCCACCAGGCCGTCGGTGTCCAGCCCGGTCTCGGCCCGGAATCGCAACTGGCCCGCGCCGCCGCACAGCTCGGCTGGGGTGCCGCCCGCGACCAGGCGGCCGCGGTCGATGATGGCCACCCGGTCCGACAGCCGCTCGGCTTCGTCCATGAAGTGTGTGGTCAGGATCACGCTCACGCCGGCCGCGCGCAGCCCAGTGATCAGGTCCCAGGTCGCGTGCCGGGCCTGCGGGTCCATGCCGGCCGTCGGCTCGTCCAGGAACACCAGCTCCGGGCGCCCGATGACCGCCGCGGCCAGGGCCAGCCGCTGCTGCTGCCCGCCGGACAGCCGCTTGTACGGGGTGCGGGCCACCTCGGTCAGCCCGACCCGGCTGAGCAGCCCGGCCGGGTCCAGCGGATGCGCGTGGAACCGGGCCAGCAGGCGCAGGTACTCACCGGCCGGTATGGCCGGGGGCACGCCGCCGGCCTGCAGCATGACCCCGACGCGGGGCCGCAGGGTGCGGGCGTCGCGGGCCGGGTCCAGGCCGAGCACCCGGACCGTGCCGGCGTCGGCTCGCCGGTAACCCTCGCAGATCTCGATCGTGCTGGTCTTACCGGCCCCGTTGGGGCCGAGGATCGACGTGACCTCACCCCGGGCCGCGGTCAGCGTCAGCCCATCGACCGCGACCGCGTGCCGGTACCGCTTCACCAGGCTCGCGATTTCGACGGCGGGGGCGGTGCTCACGCTCGCGAGTCTATGGGCGTTATCGCCCGGCCGCCGCGCCGGCACCGCCACTTGTACTACGACCGGTCGTATCAGTGCCGGTCGTATCTGGGGCGGCCGCGGCGGTCATCGCAGGAAAGTCCGGGCCGCCGGGCCACGAGCCCACCACGGTCGGCGAGGCAGCGAACCGGTGCCGTCCGCGGGCTCCGAACCGCTCCAGCCGGGTGGCCCCGGGCAGGTCGATCCGGGCCGCCCGCAGCTCCGCGCGCAGCCCGCCTGGCCCAGCCCCGGGCCCAGCTTCCGGTTCGGCTCCGGGCTCAGCCCTGGGGCCCGTCAGCTCCAGCCAGGAAAGCTGCTGGGCCCGCAGGTACGCAGTGGGCATGCCCAGCCGGGTCGCGGTGGCCTCGACCACGGTGGTGCACGAGCCGGCGTTGGCGTAGAAACCGTCCCCGCACCCGCTGAGCTCGGGATGGTGGGTGTGCCCGGACAAGAAGCCCAGGTACCCGTCGCTGGTCAGGTCGGCGGCCCGCTGCCGGGCGGCCTGATTCTGGCCGTAACCCCGTTCGGCCAGAGCCAGCGCGCTGATCGAGGTCCAGGCGCGGCGGGACACGATCGCGATGATCGCCGCCACCACGATCAGGTCCGCGACCGCGCCGTAGCCGAGGATCTGGGCCCCGTGCACCCAGCGCGTGGTGTCCGGGTAGCGCGTCTGCAGCTCGACGATCTCCGACACCCGCAGCGCGAGCAGCAGCAGGACCGGAATCAGCAGCAGCCACCAGGCGTGCCGGATCAGCTTGCGGTACACCAGCCGTGACCCTACGAACGAGGGGAAGTCGGCCGGGTCGGCCATCTCGTGCGCGCCGTCCAGCCAGCCCCGGCCCAGGAACTCGATCCGGGGCAGGATCTCCCGCACGATGTGGTGGCCGAGCGGCGTGTCCAGGTTGTTGCGCGGGTCGTGGAAGCAGTTGTACGGGTCCAGCTGGTGACCGTGCTCGACCCGGATCCTGCCGCCGTCCGGCAGGACCACGTTCGCGGCCAGGGCCAGCTCGGCCCCGGTCATCTCCCGCACGGCGTCGGCCGTCTTGACGTCCCAGGCCAGGTCGCCGTCGTGGTTGCCGATGATGTACACGACCTGCCCGCCGCGGGCCGTGACCCGGGCCAGCGCCGTGCACAGGTCCTCGTGTTCGCGCAGGATCTCGGCCGCCGTGGCTTCCGGGAAGCCGAGCAGCTCGATGATGTCGCCCGCCAGCACCACGGTCACCGGGCCGTCCATCTCGGCCAGCCGGGCGGCCAGCATCGTGCAGCACCGCGCGGAGACGTTGGAACGCCGCGGCGGCAGGTGGAGGTCACTGATCGCGACCATCTTGCCGCCGGCCGGGATCCGGACGTCCATCATGTCGGCCACATCCGGTCGCCCCGCAGCTGAGGACACGGCAGCCATGGGCCCAGCGTACGGGGCCGCGACCGCCTGCGACCTCGGGTCACGCCCGGCGACACGCCGGAGGCTCCTGTGACCAGCGAAAACGAAGAGAGGCGTGGGGCGCTGGAATTACGTCACATCCGCGTTCGGTAAACTTTGCATCACCGGACTTAATTACGGCATACTTGTGTTGTGAAAAACATGCGGACAGCGACTTCGGAGCAGCAGGCGGCGGCACACAGTGCCGCGGCCGGCAGTTCCGTGCGCCGGGACCTGTCCGCACAGGCTCACTCCGAGCGCAGCACCCGCGCCCGGGTGGCCCGGCTGATCCTGGAGCTGGGGCCGTCCACGGCCTCGGTCATCGGGAGCCGGCTCGGGCTGACCCCGGCCGCGATCCGCCGGCACCTGGACAACCTGCTGGCCGAGGGGCTCATCGAGACCCGCACCGCCCGTACCTACGCCAGCCGGGGCCGCGGGCGTCCGGCCCGGTTGTTCGCGATCACCGACGCGGGCCGGAGCGCGTTCGAGCACGCCTACGACGACCTGGCCAGCAGCGCACTGCGGTTCCTGGCCACCACGGCAGGCCCGGCGGCGGTCGAGGAGTTCGCCCGTCACCAGGTCGCCGAGCTGGAACGGCGGTACGGCCCGGCCGTGGCCGCCGCGCCACCCGGTGAGCGGGTCCAGGCCCTGGCCGACGCGCTGTCTGCGGACGGCTACGCCGCCTCGACCGTGGCCGCACCCGCGGCCGAGAAGTCCGCCGTCGGCTCCGGCGGTGAGCAGTTGTGCCAGCATCACTGCCCGGTGGCGCACGTGGCCGCCGAGTTCCCGCAGCTGTGCGAGGCCGAGACCGAGGCGTTCAGCCGGCTGCTGGGCGTCCCGGTACGGCGGCTGGCCACCATCGCCCACGGCGACGGCATCTGCACCACCCACGTGACCTGCCGCTCCCTGGCAGGGAAGCAAGACAACCCGGACCCGGTTGAGTCCGAGGGGAACGGCCAAAACATTTCAGAGTCCGGAGGGCTCTTCATATGACGACGACCGCACAGGACAAGCTTGACGGCCTCGGCACGTACAAGTTCGGCTGGGCTGACAGTGACACGGCGGGCGAGACCGCGCGCCGTGGCCTGTCCGAGGACGTGGTCCGCGACATCTCGGGCAAGAAGAGCGAGCCCGAGTGGATGCTGGACCTGCGCCTCCGCGGGCTGCGCATGTTCGGCCGCAAGCCGCTGCCCACCTGGGGTGCCGACCTGTCTGAGATCGACTTCGACAACATCAAGTACTTCGTCCGGTCGACCGAGAAGCAGGCCGAAAGCTGGGATGACCTGCCCGCCGACATCAAGAACACCTACGACCGGCTGGGCATCCCCGAGGCGGAGAAGCAGCGGCTGATCGCCGGGGTCGCGGCCCAGTACGAGTCCGAGGTCGTCTACCACAAGATCCGTGAGGACCTCGAGGAGAAGGGCGTCCTCTTCCTCGACACCGACACGGCGCTGCGCGAGCACCCCGAGCTGTTCCAGGAGTACTTCGCCACCGTGATCCCGCCGGGCGACAACAAGTTCGCCGCGCTGAACACGTCGGTGTGGTCCGGTGGCTCGTTCATCTACGTGCCGAAGGGCGTGCACGTGGACATCCCGCTGCAGGCCTACTTCCGGATCAACACCGAGAACATGGGCCAGTTCGAGCGGACGCTGATCATCGTGGACGAAGGTGCCTACGTGCACTACGTCGAGGGCTGCACCGCGCCGATCTACAAGTCGGACTCGCTGCACTCCGCGGTGGTCGAGATCATCGTGAAGAAGGACGCCCGCTGCCGGTACACCACGATCCAGAACTGGTCGAACAACGTCTACAACCTCGTCACCAAGCGGGCCATCTGCGAGCAGGGCGCGACGATGGAGTGGATTGACGGGAACATCGGCTCCAAGGTCACGATGAAGTACCCCGCGGTCTACCTGATGGGTGAGCACGCCAAGGGCGAGACCCTGTCGGTCGCTTTCGCGGGCGAGGGCCAGCACCAGGACGCCGGGTCGAAGATGGTGCACTGCGCGCCGAACACCTCGTCCACGATCGTGTCCAAGTCGGTGGCCCGCGGTGGCGGCCGGACCTCCTACCGGGGCCTGGTCCAGGTCCAGGAGGGCGCCGAGCACTCCAAGTCCACGGTCAAGTGCGACGCGCTGCTGGTCGACACGATCAGCCGGAGCGACACCTACCCCTACGTGGACGTCCGCGAGGACGACGTGGAGATGGGCCACGAGGCCTCAGTCTCCAAGATCTCCGAAGACCAGCTGTTCTACCTGATGAGCCGGGGCATGACTGAGGACGAGGCGATGGCTACCATCGTGCGCGGCTTCGTCGAGCCGATCGCGCGTGAGCTCCCGATGGAGTACGCGCTCGAGCTCAACCGGCTGATCGTGCTCCAGATGGAAGGATCGGTCGGCTGATGACGGCCCCAGGGACGGCGCTGCAGGGCGCCGTCGAATCCGACACGCCCGTTTCCCGGCTGCACGAGCACGCCTCGTACGACCCGGCCGACTTCGAGGTCCCGACCGGCCGCGAGGAGGAGTGGCGGTTCACCCCGCTGCGCCGCCTGGGCGGCCTGCACGGGGCCGACCCGCTGCCCGCAGGCGCGGTGACCGTCGAGATCGACGCGGCTCCCGAAGTCAAGGTAGAGAAAGCCCAGCGCGGCGACCCCCGGGTCGGTGCCACGTACGTGCCGACGGACCGGGTCAGTGCCCGGGCCTACGCCTCGTTCACTGAGGCGACCGTGATCAGCGTGCCCGCCGAGGCCGTTACCTCGGCGCCGACCGTGATCACCGTGCGCGGTCAGGGCATTGACGGGGCCGCGTTCGGCCACACCGTGGTGGACGTGGGCCCGATGGCCCGGGCCACCGTGGTCCTCGACCACCGCGGCAGCGCCACCTACGCCGACAACGTCGAGCTGGTGGTGGCCGACGGCGCCGCGCTGAGCGTGGTCAGCCTGCAGGACTGGGCCGACGACACGGTGCACCTGTCCCACCACCACATGCAGCTGGGCAAGGACGCGAAGATCTCGCACACGGTCGTCACCCTGGGCGGCGACCTGGTCCGGATCGTCCCGTCCGTCACCTACACCGGGCGAGGCGGCGACGCCGAGCTGAACGGGCTGTACATCACCGACGCCGGGCAGCACCAGGAGCACCGGCTGTTCGTCGAGCACAGCGTGCCCGACTGCAAGAGCCGGGTGCTGTACAAGGGCGCCCTGCAGGGCGACGGGGCGCACAGCGTGTGGATCGGCGACGTGCTGATCGAGGCCACCGCCACCGGGACCGACACCTATGAGTACAACCGGAATCTGGTCCTGACCGACGGCGCCCGGGCCGACTCCGTGCCCAACCTGGAGATCCTGACCGGTGAGATCACCGGGGCCGGGCACGCCAGCGCCAACGGCCGGCTGGAGGACACGCACCTGTTCTACCTGATGGCCCGGGGCATCCCGTATGACGAAGCCCGGCGCCTGGTCATCCGCGGCTTCTTCGGCGAGCTGCTGGCCAAGATCGAAGTCGGCGAGGTCCGCGACCGGGTGGCGCAGGTGGTCGAGGCGGAACTGGCATGAGCACCGGCGCTTCCGCCCCTACCCCGGGCACGGCGTCCGGCGAGCGCACGTTCGTTCGCGTCTGTGCCCTGGCCGACGTACCTGAGGACGGTGCGCTCGGCCTGGACGTGGACGGCACCCCGGTCGCGGTGGTGCGGACCGGGGACGAGGTGCACGCGCTGCGCGACGTGTGCTCGCACGCCGAGGTGCCGCTGTCCGAGGGCGAGGTCTACGGCCACACGATCGAGTGCTGGCTGCACGGATCCTGCTTCGACGTACGGACCGGCGTGCCCACCGGGCCTCCGGCTACCGTGCCGGTGCCGGTGTACCCGGTCAAAACCGAGGACGGCGACGTGTACGTCGCAGTCAGCTGAGCTTATTAAAAAGATTCTGGTCTTACAGAAACCTGATTTTACGGAAACACTGTTGGAGAACTGAGATATGGCGACCCTTGAGATCCGCGATCTGCACGTGAACATCGAGGAGGCGAACGGCGCCCAGCGCGAGATCCTGCGCGGCGTCGACCTCGACGTCAACGCGGGGGAGACGCACGCGATCATGGGCCCGAACGGGTCCGGCAAGTCCACCCTGGCCTACGCGATCGCGGGCCACCCCAAGTACCACGTGACCCAGGGCACGGTCACCCTGGACGGCGAGGACGTGCTGGCCATGAGCGTGGATGCGCGGGCCCGGGCCGGCCTGTTCCTGGCCATGCAGTACCCGGTGGAAGTGCCCGGCGTGTCGGTGTCGAACTTCCTGCGCACCGCGGTCACCGCGGTCCGGGGCGAGGCGCCCAAGCTGCGCGATTTCATGAAGAGCCTGCGCAAGGCCATGGCCGACCTGTCCATCGACCCGGCCTTCGCCGAGCGGAACCTGAACGAGGGCTTCTCCGGCGGCGAGAAGAAGCGGCACGAGGTGCTCCAGATGGAGCTGCTCCAGCCGAAGATCGCGGTGCTGGACGAGACCGACTCCGGCCTGGACATCGACGCGCTCAAGGTGGTGTCCGAGGGCATCAACCGGTTCCGCGCGGGCGCGGGCCACGGCGTGCTGCTGATCACCCACTACACCCGCATCCTGCGCTACGTGCAGCCCGACTTCGTCCACGTGTTCGTGGGCGGCAAGATCGTCCGCAGCGGCGGTCAGGAGCTGGCCGAAGAGCTCGAGACCAACGGCTACGAGAAGTTCATCAAGGAGCAGCAGGCCACCGCGGGAGCAGCCTCATGACCTTCGACGTGGCCCGGATCCGGAAGGACTTCCCGATCCTGGACCGGCAGGTGCGCGGCGGCCAGCCGCTGATCTACCTGGACAGCGCCAACACCTCGCAGAAGCCGCGCCAGGTCATCGACGCGATCAGCGACTTCTACGAGCGGCACAACGCCAACATCCACCGGGCCACCCACCAGCTGTCCGAGGAGGCCACCGAGGCCTACGAGGGGGCCCGGATCAAGGCGGCCAGCTTCATCGGCGCGGGCGACTCCTCCGAGCTGGTGTTCACCAAGAACATCTCCGAGGCCATCAACCTGGTCGCCTACTCGCTCAGCAACGCCTCGGCCGGTTTTCCCGCGCCGGAACAGTTCCGGCTCGGCCCCGGTGACGAGATCGTGGTCACCGAGATGGAGCACCACTCCGACCTCGTGCCCTGGCAGCTGCTGTGCCAGCGGACCGGGGCCACGCTGCGCTGGTTCGAGGTCACCCCGGAGGGGCGCCTGGACCTGTCGGCCATGGACGAGCTGATCAACGAGCACACCAAGCTGGTCGCCCTGGTGCACCAGTCCAACGTGCTCGGCACGGTCAACCCGGTCCGCCAGATCGCCGACGCCGCGCACGCGGTTGGCGCGCTGGTGCTGGCCGACGCGGCCCAGTCGGTGCCGCACATGCCGGTCAACGTGCAGGACCTGGGGGCCGACTTCGTCGGCTTCACCGGGCACAAGCTGTGCGGCCCGACCGGTATCGGCGCGCTGTGGGGCCGCCGGGAGCTGCTGGACGAGATGCCCCCGTTCCTGGGCGGCGGCGAGATGATCGAGACCGTCTGGATCGACCACTCCACGTTCGCCCAGCCGCCGCACAAGTTCGAGGCCGGGACGATGCCGATCGCCGAGGCGGCCGGGCTGAGCGCGGCCATGGACTACCTGAGCGAGATCGGGCTGGACGCCATCCACCAGCACGAGCAGTCGCTGCTGGCGGACGCGCTGACCCAGCTCCAGGAGATCGACGGGCTGCGCATCCTGGGCCCGAACCAGCCCGCCGACCGGGGCACGGCCATCTCGTTCGAGGTGGACGGGGTCCACCCGCACGACGTCAGCCAGGTGCTGGACGAGCTGGGCATCGCGGTGCGGGCCGGGCACCACTGCGCCTGGCCGCTGCACCGCAAGCTCGGCGTGCAGGCCAGCACCCGGGCCTCGTTCTACCTGTACAACACGCACGAGGAAGTGACCGCCCTGGCCGACGGTATCCGCCAGGCACAGAAGTTCTTCGGCGTGATCTGAGCGACGAATCGGTATCAACGGAAATAACGCGCGGAAAGAAGCAGCTAGGGCTCATATGCAGATCCAGTCGCTGTACCAGGAGATCATCCTGGATCACTACCGCAACCCCCACCACAAGGGGCTGCGGGACCCGTACGACGCCGAGGTGCACCACGTGAACCCGACGTGCGGCGATGAGGTCACCCTGCGGGTGGCGCTCAAGGACGCCGACGACGGCCCGGTTGTCACCGACGTGTCGTACGACGCTCTCGGCTGCTCGATCAGCCAGGCCAGCGCGTCAATCATGGCTGACCTGGTCATCGGCAAGCCGGTGAGCGAGGCGATGGCGATCTCGCAGGAGTTCCTCGAGCTCATGCAGTCCAAAGGCGCGGCCGAGCCGGACGAGAAGGTGCTGGAAGACGCGGTGGCCTTCGCCGGCGTGTCCAAGTACCCGGCCCGGATCAAGTGCGCGCTGCTCGGCTGGATGGCCTGGAAAGATGCCACCGCTCAAGCGCTCGATGAGGAAACGGAACTTTCATCATGACCGAGAACACGACGGCCCCCGTGGCCGAAGAGACCGAAACGCCGGCGGCTGAGGCTCCGGCCGGCCCGCTGGCGGAAAACTCCGAGAACGAGGACATCCTCGAGGCGATGCGCGACGTGGTCGACCCCGAACTCGGGATCAACGTCGTCGACCTCGGCCTGGTCTACGGCATCACGCTGGACGCCGAGCGCAACGTCGCCATCGACATGACGCTGACCAGCGCGGCCTGCCCGCTCACGGACGTGATCGAGGATCAGGCCCGCGAGGCTCTGGAGGGCGTGGTTAACGACTTCAAGATCAACTGGGTGTGGCTGCCGCCGTGGGGCCCGGAGAGCATCACCGATGACGGCCGCGAGCAGCTCCGCGCCTTGGGATTCAATATTTAATACGGGCGCTTGTCCTAGGGTTCCGGCTCATGGCCGCGTGCTACGCCAGCACCAGGTGACGTAGGGCAGCGGGACGCTGGGCCGCCCGGCCAGGGCGGGATCGGTTTCGAGCAGGTGACGCACGTCGGCCAGCAGGCGGTCGCGCTGGTCCTGAGGCAGCAAGATCACGTAGCTGCGCGAGGCGATCATGTCGACCACCTCCGGCACGCTGGTGTCGTGCACCCAGCGCACCTGGTGCAGTTCCAGCGGCCCGAACGGCGGACCCACCCGCGGACCGGTGCTGTTGTTCCCGTCCCGCATCGCGTCGGCTTCCAGCTTGCGGCCCTGCTCCTCGACGATCTGCCCCAGCTCGGCCGTCCAGGGCACTTCCTCGTCACGCTCGTTCCAGACCAGCCCCAGCGTGCCACCGGGCCGCAGCACCCGGGCCACCTCCGGGGCGGCCCGCTCCGGTGTCACCCAGTGCCAGGCCTGTGCGGCCAGCACCGCGTCCACCGACCCGTCCGGCAGCGGGATGTGCTCGGCCGAGCCGTCCAGCACCGGGGTGCCGGGCAGCACCTGGCTCAGCTGCTGCCGCATGCCCTCCAGCGGCTCCACCGCCACCACGTCCAGGCCCCGGCTCACCAGCTGGCGGGTCAGCTTCCCGGTGCCGGCCCCGAGGTCGAGCACGCGCTGCGCGCCCGCTGGCAGCAGCCAGTCCAGGGCCTCCGGCGGATAGGGCGGGCGTCCCCGCTCGTAGCTGGCCGCGGCCACCTCGAACGACGTGGCGTGTGCGTCGAACGACGACGAATCACCGGTCATCTCCCACCTCCGCACCGACTCTAACGGCCGTCGGGGAAGCCTCCGCGATGCAGCACCATGGGGAAGTGCGGCAGCGTCTGCCGGGGTGGCTCGTCGGCGCGCCAGTTGTCCGGGTACGGCACCAGGCCGGCCATCAGCGGCGCGTGCGCGCTTTCATCGGGGTCGCCGGCCAGCGGTTCCAGGGCCGCCCGGAGCCCTGAGATGGCCTCGGTGCCGAAGTGCTGGCCGGCCACGGTGTCGACCCGGCCCATCCAGTCGGCGAAGGCCCACTGCGCTTCCTGGCCCCGGTCGGTGAGCCGGACCGCCTTGAACCGGCCGCCTCCAGGTGCCGTCCCCACCACGGCCAGGTCAGCCTTGGTCAGTGGGCCCAGGGCCATGGCGATGGCCTCCTTCGACACCCCGCTGCGGGCCGGCAGGTCCTTGACCAGCGCGCCGTCGGTGTCCAGCAGCCGCAACAGGTTGGCGTGCACGGCCAGGGACAGCTTCGAGCGCTGCTCGAACCGGGCCGTGATGCCCAGCAGCACCCGGGCCAGCAGCACCGCCAGCGGGAGGTCAGGCTCGGCGATCGGCTGCCGGTGAGCCCACTGCCGCCGGGGGCGGAACAGGCCGTAGTGCAGGATCGGCATGCAGTCGGGCAGGTCCAGCTCGATCGGCGCCGCCACCGCGGCCAGGGCCGCGCGCAGCCGATCCACCTCGGCCGCCCCGAACCGGTCCCGCCAGCGGTCCTCGATCTCGGCCGCCAGCGGCCGCCATACCTGCTGGGCTTCCTGGCCGCGCTGCGTGGCCCGGATGGTCAGATCTTTCGGCTTGCGCTTCGGATCGCCGCCGGACTCCGACTCCAGGACCACGTACCCCCAGCGCCGCATGCCGTCCAGGTTGGTGCCGGTCCGGGCCCGCTGCTCCAGCTCGGTGACCAGCATGGGCTGGCCGGTGACGTACTGCATGCAGTTGAGCCACATGGCCATCGACACCAGCCACACGCCACGCTGGCCGGGCTGGCCGCGGGTGGTCCGGTGCGGCATCCGGTGCTCGGCCTCGTTGTCGAACTCGATCGTGTAGGCCACCAGCGCCTGGGACAGCAGCGTGGGCAGGGGGACCGGCATGCTCAGCCGCCGTCCGTGACCTCGTACACGGTGGCCCGTTTGCTGGTCACGCCCTCCAGCGCCACCGTGACCGGGATCTCGTACGTCTCCAGCGGGACGAAGCCCGCGGTGCGCAGGAACGCCCGGCCGGGATCGCCGACGAAGACCCGGGCCCCGGCCGCGCGGGCCCGGTGCAAAAAGGCCAGCACGCGCACGGCCAGTTCCTCCTCGTAGAAGGCATCGGCGCACAGTACGACGTCGGCCCCGTCGCCGTCCCCGTCCAGCAGGTCGGCCAGTACGGGCCGGACCCGGGCCCCGTTGGCCGCCGCGTTGACCGAGATGGCCTGGGTGGCCAGCTGGTCCACGTCCGCGGCCAGCACCGGCCGGGCCCCGCACTGGGCCGCGGCGATCGCCACCAGCCCTGACCCAGAGGCCACGTCCAGCACGTGCTGACCGGCGACCAGGTCCGGATGGTCGAGCAGGTAGCGGGCCAGCGCCTGCCCGCCGGCCCAGGCGAAGGCCCAGAACGGCGGGGGCAGTTCGGCCCGCTCCGCTGTGCTTTCGACCTGCTCCCACACCGTGAACGGGTCCTCAGCCTGCTGCAGCCAGATCTCGGGTACGTACGGCACCGTGACCAGCCGCGTTGTCTCAGTGACGACATGGCGGGGTGCTGGGTCGGGCATGCCCAGGACGATACCCCGGCCGGGTGACGGGCGCCTCAGGCGCGCAGATGGAACGGGGTGGCGTGGCCGGCGATCCACCGGTCCACGTCGTCCGGCACGTGCTCACCGGGGAACGTCACGTCGATGGGGAAGGTGGCCTTCGACCCGACCACGTCGGCCGCGTACGCGATCGCGCTCAGCACCTCCTGCTGGGCCATCTGCCCGGCCGGGTCTTCCAGGGTGACCGAGATGATCAGGCCCTCACCCGCGCCGGGCACGGACAGCCAGGCCCGCGCGGCGTACCGGACGGCCCGGATCGGCCGTAGCCCGGCCGAGATCTCCCGCAGCAGGCTCTCCGGCTCGGTCGGCGGCTGGCCCAGCCGGATCCGGACGTCACTGGCGGTCCACTCGGCCGCGGCCAGGTAGGTCACGCCTTCGGGGTAGATGGGCACGCTGGCCGCGGCACCCGGGTTGAGCGCGATCCCCACGCCGGGCGGCATCCGCCGGGCCAGCTCGGCCGTGGGCACCACCACGTGCGGTACCGTGCGCCGGGCCGGTGCCGGGTCGGCTAGCACCGGGTCAGCTAGCACTGGGGTGGTTAGCACCGGACTGGCCTGCTGGGGCACGGCGGGCGGGGCGCCGCGCTGCGCGGTCCAGCCGCCGTACGGCCCCGGGGCCTGCGTCCAGGCCCGGTCCGGCGCGGTAACGGCCTGGTCCTGGCCGGCCCCGCTGCTGACCCCGGCGAAGCTGGCCAGCAGGTCGGCCGAGGTGAAGGCGGGCACGAACTCCGAGCCGAGGTAGACCACGGTCGGCAGCTGGACCGCCGAGCCGTCGGTCACCGGGCCGCCGTCATCCGGCAGCGGCAGCCATAGCCGTCCCCGGCTCAGCTCGTCGAGCAGGTCGCTGATGCGGTCGCTGTCCTTGACCGCGGCAGCCAGGGCGTGCGCCACCGCGTCGTCGTGGGTCGGGGTCATCTTCTTCCTTCGGTCTTGGCCCGCTCGGCTCCGGCTCGCTCATATGTTCGCTGATACGGATAGTAAGGGGTCGGGGGCTCTGTGTAGTCGAGAACCGGTGCACGGGTGGCCCGGAAATAATCGGGCGGCCGAATCCCGCGGTTCCGGTAAACTAAGCGTCGTGTTCCCTCTGCTTGCTTAACGGGTGAACCACGCCAGGAGCCCGCATCGGCGCGGCCCGCGTGGACTTTCAGCCCGTCTTATCGCGTTGAACGGCAGGGGAGAGGTTTCGCTGTGATTGTGGCCCATGGGATCGAACTGCGCGCGGGCGCGCGCCTGCTGCTGGATGACACCAGCTTCCAGGTCGCGCCCGGTGACCGCGTCGGCTTGGTCGGCCGCAACGGCGCGGGCAAGACCACGTTGCTGAAGGTGCTGGCCGGCGAGGGAGTGCCCGCGGCCGGGACGGTCCGGCGCAGCAGTGAGATCGGCTACCTGCCGCAGGACCCGCGCACCGGCGACCTGGAGGTCACCACCGTGGACCGGGTGCTGTCCTCCCGTGGCCTGGACGTCCTGCGGGCCGAACTGCGCCAGGCCGAAACGCAGATGTCCGACCCCAACCGCAACCGGGCCGACGCCGCGATCCGCCGGTACGGCCGGCTGGAAGAGCGGATGTCGGTGCTGGGTGGCTACGCGGCCGAGGCCGAGGCCGCCTCGATCGCGTCCAGCCTCGGGCTGCCCGACCGGGTGCTGCACCAGCCGCTCGGCACGCTGTCCGGCGGGCAGCGGCGCCGGGTGGAGCTGGCCCGGATCCTGTTCGGTGACTCCCAGACGCTGCTGCTGGACGAGCCGACCAACCACCTCGACGCCGACTCGATCACCTGGCTGCGGGATCACCTGCGCAGCTACCGCGGCGGCCTGATGCTCATCAGCCACGATGTCACGCTGCTGGATGCGGTGGTCAACAAGGTCTTCTACCTCGATGCCACCCGCTCCGAGCTGGACTACTACAACCTGGGCTGGTCGGCCTACCTCAAGCAGCGGGAGACCGACGAGCGGCGGCGCAAGCGTGAGCGGGCCAACGCCGAACGGCAGGCGGCCTCGCTGTCCGCGCAAGCGGACAAGATGCGGGCCAAGGCGACCAAGGCCCGGGCCGCGCAGGGCATGCAGCGCCGCGCCGAGCGCCTGCTGTCTGGGCTGGCCGAGGAGCGCAACGCGGACCGGGTGGCCAAGCTCCGCTTCCCGGTGCCGGTTCCGTGCGGCCGGACCCCGCTGACCGCCACCGGCCTGTCCAAGTCCTACGGCAGCCTCGAGGTCTTCGCCGACGTGGACGTGGCCGTGGACCGGGGCAGCCGGGTGGTCATCCTGGGCCTGAACGGCGCGGGCAAGACCACTTTGCTGCGGCTGCTGGCGGGCATCGAGACCCCGGACACCGGCACCGTCATCCCCGGGCACGGGCTGCGGCTCGGCTACTACGCCCAGGAGCACGAGACGCTGGACGTCGAGCGCTCGGTACTGGAAAACATGCGCTCGGCCGCGCCCGGACTGACCGAATCCGAGCAGCGCACGGTGCTGGGATCGTTCCTGTTCTCCGGCGACGACGTGGCCAAGCCGGCCGGCGTGCTGTCCGGCGGCGAGAAGACCCGGCTGGCGCTGGCGCTGCTGGTGGTGTCCGGCGCCAACGTGCTGCTGCTGGACGAGCCGACCAACAACCTCGACCCGGCCAGCCGGGCCGAAATCCTGGCCGCGCTGCGTTCCTACTCCGGCGCGATCGTGCTGGTGACCCACGACGAGGAAGCAGTTGAAGCCCTTTCCCCGGAAAGAGTCATTTTGCTGCCGGATGGGGTAGAGGACGCCTGGAACGAAGATTTTGAGGATCTGGTGTCACTTGCGTGAGCTTGCCGCCATCGGGCCCAGCTGGCGAAAATAATGATCGTTTTACCTCAATGCGGGTAGCTATTCCGGCTGCGGTGCCTGATCATGGCGAAGGGCGATGTTACGCAGCGGTGACTCTACCTAACGGGAGGTAAACGTGGCCGACACGCTGAAGAAAGGCACCCGGGTCACGGGTGCGGACCGCTCCAAGTTGGCGGCCGATCTCAAGAGCAGGTACGACGCGGGGGAGAGCATCCGTTCGCTGGCCGCCTCCACCGGGCGTTCGTACGGCTTCGTGCACCGGATGCTGAGCGAGAGCGGGGTTAAGCTGCGCGGCCGGGGCGGCGCCACCCGCGGCAAGGCCTCGTCCAAGCGCTGACCCGCGGGAGCCAGCCCGATCGGCCTGAACCGGCTCTACCGCCGTAGTCTCCTGAAGAGCTGAAGAGAAGGCGCGGAGAGGAGACCGGCATGGCCAGCGACCCAGAGGTGCCTGAGGCGGCAGGGCTGAAGCTCGACATCGACGGGGCGATCGCGACCGTCACCCTGAACCGGCCCGAGCGGCGGAACGCGATGTCACCGTCCATGTGGCACGGGCTGGCCGCGATCGGGGACGCACTGCCCACCTCGACCCGGGTCGTCATCGTCCGCGGTGCGGGGTCGTCATTTTCGGCCGGCATCGATCTGCGCCTGTTCAGCCCGGACGGCTTCCCGGGCGAGCAACTGGCCAGCCCGTCCGACCCCGGCTTCGAGGCCGCCGTGGCCAGCTACCAGGCCGGGTATCTGTGGCTGCGCCGCCCGGACATCGTCTCGATCGCCGCCGTGCGCGGGTACGCGATCGGCGGCGGTTTCCAGCTGGCGCTGGCCTGCGACCTGCGGGTCGCCGCCGACGACGCCGTGTTCTGCATGAAGGAACCCGCGCTGGGCCTGGTCCCCGACCTGACCGGGACCAAGCCGCTGGTCGACCTCGTCGGCCTGCCGCACGCCCTGGAGATCTGCCTCACCGCCCGCAACATCTCCGCGGCGCAGGCCCGCGAGCTGGGCCTGGCCCA
This sequence comes from uncultured Actinomycetes bacterium, assembly GCA_963833835.1. Lineage (GTDB taxonomy): Bacteria > Actinomycetota > Actinomycetes > Streptosporangiales > Streptosporangiaceae > Bog-532. The sequence continues at coordinate 572,277 of CAWHZI010000008.1, read as the reverse complement.
GCAGGTCGTGCCCGCCGACGGGCTGGACGCGGCCGTGGCCGAACTGGCTGCCGCGCTGTGCACCCCCGCGGCCGACACTGCCCGGGCCACCAAGGAGCTGCTGCTCGGGGCGCCGGGCCGTACGCTGGAGGAACAGGCCGCGGCCGAGGTGGCTGTCCAGGCCAGGCTGCAGCGGGCCCGCGGCTCCGCCTCCTGGTAGGGATCTGCACTGGCGGGCTGGTTCGCTCGCGGCGGACGCGGTTGGGGAAGGCCCAGCCGCGAGACGGAGGTTGGGTAAGGCGTGTACAACGCCCGCGCGAGCATGACGATGATCCGGTCCTTCCGGCAGGATCCGTCGATCACCCATCAGAAGCTCAAAAAGGGGACGGTCCGCCGGATCCTGACCTACGCGCGCCCTTACCGCGGCGCGCTCATCGCGTTCATGGTCACCACCGCCCTGGACGCGCTGATCACGGTGGTCAGCCCGCTGCTGCTGCGGGCGATCATCGACCGTGGCATCCTGCCCCGGAACCAGGCCATCGTGATCGCGATCGCGGGCGCGCTGGCCGCAGTGGCGCTGTTCGACGCGTTCCTGGGCGTGGCCAACCGCTGGTTCTCCGCCCGGATCGGCGAAAGCCTCATCTACGACCTGCGCACCCAGGTCTTCCGGCACGTGCAGCGGCAGCCGGTCGCGTTCTTCACCCGAGCCCAGACCGGCTCCCTGGTCAGCCGGCTCAACAGTGACGTCATCGGGGCCCAGCAGGCCATCACGACCACCATGTCCTCGGTGCTGTCCAGCGCGCTGTCGCTGATCGCCATCCTGATCACCATGTTCTACCTGTCCTGGCTGGTCAGCCTCATCGCGCTGGCGCTGATCCCGCTGTTCATCCTGCCCGCCCGCCGGGTCGGCCGCCGGATGCAGCGGCTCACCCGGGAGTCGATGCAGCTGGACGCCCACATGGGCTCGACCATGACCGAGCGTTTCAACGTGGCCGGGGCCATGCTGGTCAAGCTGTTCGGCCGCCCCCGGGAAGAAGAAGAGGTGTTCGCCGACCGGGCCGCCCGGGTCCGCGACATCGGCGTCAGCACCGCCATGTACGGCTCGGTGTTCTTCATTTCGCTGACCCTGCTGGCCGCGCTGGCCACCGCCGTGGTCTACGGGCTGGGCGGCAGCCTGATCATCCACGGCGCCTTCCAGCTCGGCACGCTGGTCGCGCTGACTGCGCTGCTCGGCCGGGTCTACGCGCCGATCACCTCGCTGTCCAACGTGCAGGTCACCGTGATGACCGCGCTGGTCAGCTTCGACCGGGTGTTCGAGGTGCTGGACCTCAAGCCGCTGATCGAGGACAAGCCCGGTGCGGTGGAGCTGCCGCGCACGGCCGCCGCCAGCGGGGCCGCCCGCACGGGGGCCGACGGTCCGGCCCCGGACATCGAGCTCCGCGACGTGACGTTCCGCTACCCGAACTCGAGCGAGGTCTCGCTGGCCTCGCTGGAGTCGATCGCGCTGCCGGTGCCCGAGCGGCCCGACGCCAACCGGGACGTGCTGCACTCGGTCAGCTTCACCGCCCCGTCCGGCCAGCTGACCGCTCTGGTCGGTCCCTCGGGCGGCGGCAAGACGACGATCACCAACCTGGCCGCCCGGCTGTACGACCCCGACGCCGGTGCCGTCCGGATCGGCGGCTACGACCTGCGCGACGTCACCCAGGACTCGCTGCACGACGCGGTGGGCGTGGTCACCCAGGACGCACACCTGTTCCACGACACGCTGGGGGCCAACCTGCTGTACGCGCGGCCGAACGCGACCGTGGCCGAGGTGGAACAGGCCTGCCGGGCCGCGCAGATCTGGGAGCTGATCGAGACGCTGCCGGACGGGCTCAACACCGTGGTCGGGGACCGCGGTTACCGGCTGTCCGGCGGGGAGAAGCAGCGGGTCGCGCTGGCCCGGCTGCTGCTCAAGGCGCCCACCGTGGTCATCCTGGACGAGGCCACCGCGCACCTGGACTCTGAGTCCGAGGCCGCGGTGCAGCGGGCCCTGCAGACCGCCCTGGCGGGCAGGACATCACTGGTCATCGCGCACCGGCTGTCCACCATCCGTGACGCCGACCAGATCCTGGTCATCGACAGCGGCCGGGTCGCCGAGCGTGGCACCCACGCCGAGTTGCTGGCCGCCGGCGGCCTGTACGCCGAGCTCTACCACACTCAGTTCGCCGGCCAGGAGCGGGCCGAGCCGGCCCCGTCCGCCTAGCGACCCGGATGGACCGCTCAGTGATGGCGCTCAGCGGTGGCGTTCAGCGGTGACGCCGGACAGGGCGTAGCCGACCCGGCGCAGTTCCTCGCCCGCGACGTTCTCCACGTCGGCGGCCTGGTCGGGGGACAGGGCCCGCCGCCAGGTGCCCGCGCGCATCGACACCGGCAGGCTGGAGTCGACGATGGCCGCGGCCGGCAGCGACACCCCCGCGAACGCGGAGATGGCCGAGGCGGTGTCGGCCGGGCGCTCCAGCAGCGTCTCGTACCGGACGGTGATGAGCTGCTCGGCGGGCAGTTCTCGGCGCAGCCGGGCCGCCAGCCGGATCGCGCCCCGCCACCGCAGCGCGCTCTTGCCCGCCAGGGACAGGGTGGGCCACCGCTCCCGGTCCTCCTCGGTCTCCACGCCGAAGAACGGGTTGGGGAACTCGGTGTCCAGGTTGGCGAAGCTCGGCTTGAACCAGGACAGGATGGCCTGGTCCCGCAGCATGCACGCCACCACGTCCCGGCCGTCCCGGATGAACTGCACGATCCGCGCGTCCGGGAACGTGTCGGTGAGCGCCTCCGCACAGTAGGCCAGGTCCGGGCTGGCGTCCCCGAAGATGCTCAGGCCCCGGTCGGTGGCACACGGGCCGACCGCGCCGGGGGCCAGCCCGGCCGCCTCCCGGCACTCGGGCACGCACTCCATGCAGCCGTGCGGGGTGATGCGCCAGCCCTGGCCGAAGGCGTCCCGCAGCACCGAGGCCGCCGCCTCGCCCCGGCCGTCGTGGATCGAGGGGCGCCGGGCGAAGGCGTAGATCACCCGCAGCACGGCGGCCTGGCCGATGGTCAGGTGCACGCCGTCGGACCGTTTCAGGGCCTGGGCCAGCAGATGCGTACCTGAGTGCGGCGCGCCGATGATAAAGACCGGCTGCCGCACCTTGCGGCCGTTGACGATGAGGATGTGGCGCGTTGATGGCATGGCGGCGGACGTGCCCCACTCAATAGTTCAGTAGCGTTGCGGTTTCCCTGCTGGCTACCGTACCGGTGTGCCGGCGTCGGCGGCCGGGTTTGCCCCGGGCGCGGATAGGGTGAGACCCATGCGAGCACTACGCCGGGTAGTTGGTGTCCGTACCGCCGCGGCCGCCGCAGTCGGGGTGGCCGCTATCGGGGCGGCCACCCTGCCGCTGTCCGGCTGTGCCAAGTTCGATGCCGCGATGAGCCAGCAGGAAGCGGTGGTCACGTTCACCGACGGCACCACCCAGGCCACCATGCTGAAGGTCCGCGACGCCTGCGGCAAGGTCCCCGGGGCCACCCCGGAAGCCATTCCGACCAGCATCAACGGCACCAGCGGCACCTACGACGTCCGGTTCCGGGTCGACCAGGCCTCCGACGCCGACATCGCCCGGCTGTCCAAGTGCCTGTCCCAGTTCAAGTCGGTCCAGGGCATCAACCTGGAGCAGCAGGACGGCTCCTGACCGGCCGCTGACGGCCCGTACGCGGGCGTTGTCGCACTTAGTTGACGCTCAAAGCCATGTAGTACTATCCAGCTCATTACCTAGTAACCAGATAGAAAAAGAGACTAATGCGCAGACCTTTGTTGGGCGCCAGTGCTGGCGCGGTCGTGGTGGGGGCGCTCCTCCTTGCGGGGTGCGGATCATCGTCGTCGTCGGGTACGTCCAGTTCCGCGGGCAGTAGTAGCAGCAGTGGCTCCGGTTCCAGCAGCGCACCCGTGACCGTCCGCCTCGGCCTGCTCGCCAATATCACCCACGCCCCGGCCCTGATCGCCATCCAGAAGGGCTACTTCACCAAGGATCTAGGTTCGAACAAGCTCACCTCCACGGTCTACAACACCGGCACCCTGGAGACGACGGCCATCCTGGCCGGCCAGCTCGACGTGGCCTACGTGGGCCCGAACCCAGCCATCAACGCCTTCCAGAAGTCCGGCGGCACGGCCATCAAGATCATCTCTGGCGTGGCCACCGGCGGCGCCTCGATGGTGGTCAAGCCCAGCATCACCAGCGCCGCCGACCTCAAGGGCAAGACCATCGACACCCCGTCGCTGGGGAATACCCAGGATGTGGCCATTCGCTACTACCTGAAGCAGCACGGCCTGGCCACCACGACGACCGGCGGGGGAGACGTCACCATCAAGCCGACCACCCCCAACTCCAACGCGGTGCTGCAGTTCCAGTCCGGGCAGATCGCCGGTGCCTCGGAGCCGTCCCCTTACGACGTGGAGATGGTCAAGGCCGGCGGCAAGGTGCTGTTCTCCCAGCCCGGCGTGACCACCATCATGGTCGTGACCCAGAAGTTCCTGGCGGCGCACCCGGACGTGGTGAGCGACCTGCTCAAGGCCAACATCCAGGCTGAGGACTACATCAAGTCCAGCCCCAGCGACGCCCAGACCTCGGCCAACACCGAGCTGACCACGCTGTCGGGCAAGGGCATCAAGTCCAGCGTCCTGCCGGACGCGTTCAAGGAGATCACCTTCACCAACGACCCTGACGCGTCGTCGCTGGCGACCGATGCCCAGCAGGCCAAGGCCGTGGGGTTGCTGACCAGCACCAACCTCAGTGGCATCTTCGACCTCGGTCCCGTCAACAAGTTGCTGCAGGCGGCCGGAGAGTCGCAAGTCAAATCCTGAGGTGAGTACCTGATGAGCACCACCGGCCAGCGCAGCGGGCTGAACGGGCAGGCGCAGCCAGCGCCCGCCCCGGCCAGCTCCATCACCAAAGACGGCGCCGAAGCCGCAGTCCGGATCACCGACGTCACCAAGGCCTTCGGCAAGGGTAATTCCGAGGTGGTGGCGCTGGACGGTGTGTCGCTCTCCGTCGCCCCCGGCGAGTTCGTCTGCCTGATCGGGGCGTCCGGCTGCGGCAAGAGCACGCTGCTGTCGCTGGTGGCCGGGCTGGAAGCACCCACCTCCGGCACCGTGTCCACCGGCGGCCGGCGGGTCGCGTTCATGTTCCAGGAGCCCGCGCTGTTTCCGTGGCTGACCGCGGTCCAGAACGTCGAGCTGCCGCTGCGGGCCAACGGCGTGGGCCGGGCCGAGCGGCGCAAGCGCGCCCGCGACCTACTGGACTCGGTGCACCTGGCCGGGTTCGCGGACAAGCGGCCGCACGAGCTGTCCGGCGGCATGCGGCAGCGGGTGGCGCTGGCCCGGGCGCTGGCCCAGGACGCCGACGTGCTGCTGATGGACGAGCCGTTCGGCGCGCTGGACGCGATGACCCGCGACCTGCTGCACGAGCTGCTGGAGGGTATCTGGCGGCGGGAGGGGTTCAGCGTGCTGTTCGTCACCCACGAGGTCCGCGAGGCCGTCCGGCTGGGCGACCGGGTCGTGCTGCTCAGCAGCCGGCCCGGCCGCGTGCTGGAGGACTTCGACGTGACCAGCGAGCGCCCGCGGGCCCTCGAATCCAGTGAGACGGTGGATCGCGCCCTGGAGATCAAGGCCCGGCTGAACGAAGAGGTGATGCGGCATGTCAGCTGAAACCGAAGACGCCGCGGCCCTGGCCGGGCTGGACAACCTCGAGGTCTCCAGCTCCGGCCGCAGTTCCCGGCCCAGCGCCGGGGACATCGGGGCCAGGGTCTGGCGCTCGCTGTGGCCGAAGGCGCTGGCCGTCGTGATCGTGCTGGCCATCTGGCAGCTCGCCTACCTGGCCAACATCAAGCCGCACGTGGTCCTGCCCGGCCCGGGCCAGGTGTTCCCCGACCTGTGGAACCAGCTGAACCACGCCCAGCTGTGGAAGGCCATTGGCCTCACCCTGCGTCAGGCCGTGGAAGGGTTCGCACTGGCCCTGGTGGTCGGCACCGTGGTCGGGCTGGTCGTGGCCCGGGTCCCGCCGGTCCGGGCCGCGGTCGGCTCGCTGATCACCGGCCTGCAGACGATCCCGTCCGTGGTCTGGATCCCGTTCGCGATCATCCTGTTCGGCAACAACTCCACCGCCATCTTGTTCATGGTCATCATCACCGCCGCCCCGTCCATCGCCAACGGCCTGATCGCCGGGGTGGACTTCACGCCGCCGCTGCTGCTGCGAGCGGGCAAGACGATGGGCCTGCGCCGGTTCGAGCTGTACCGCAGCCTGGTCCTGCCGGCCGCGCTGCCGTCGTTCGTGGCCGGTCTCAAGCAGGGCTGGGCCTTCGCCTGGCACGGCCTGCTGGCCGGTGAGCTCCTGGTCATCGTGCCGAACCTGGCCTCCATCGGCGTCCTGCTGACCGCCGACCAGGACCAGACCGACATGGTCGGCGTGATCTCGATCATGATCGTGATCCTCGCCCTCGGGGTCCTGGTCGACGTCTTGTTCAACACCCTCAACGAGTCCCTCCGCCGCCGCCGCGGCCTGGCCCAGGCCCCGAGCACCGCCAAAGGCTGGCGCCTGGCCACCGGCGTCGCCCGCTAGCGCACCGCGATGGCGCCCAGACTGCGCATGACCTGCCGCCGCATCAGCACGAACAGGATCACCAGCGGCAGCACGGACAGCAGGACGGCGGCCATCACGGCGGGCACGTTGATCGCGTACTGACCCTGGAACTTGGTCAGCCCGAGCGGCAGGACCGACACGCTGCTGCTCTGGGTCAGGACCAGCGGCAGGATGAAGTTGTTCCAGACGTTCAGCCCGTCGTAGATGGCCAGCGTGGCCAGCACCGGCCGGGCCAGCGGCCAGATCAGCCGCCGGAAGACCGTCCACTCGCTGCCCCCGTCGACCAGGACCGCGCCGATCAGCTCCTGCGGGATGTCTCGCAGGAAGCTCGTCATGATCAGTACGGAGACGGGGATGGCGGCCGCGCTCATGGCGAGGATGAGAGCGACCAGGGTGTCATACAGGTGCGCACGGTAGATGAGCAGATACAGCGGGACGATGATGGCCTGGATCGGGATGGCCAGCCCGATCAGCAGCAGCCGGAAGGACCCGGCCGCCCCCCGGGTCGAATTCCGCACCACACGGAAGGCGGCCGCGAGGGAGAACAGCAGCGTGACCACCAGGCAGCCCGCCGTGACGAGCACGCTGTTGAGCAGGTAGCGGCCCAGCCCGGCGGCGAACACGGTGCCGTAGTTGCCGAGGCTGAGGCCGCCCGCCGGCAGCCACGGGTTCGCGGTCAGGTAGCTTCCCTGGCTGCGCAGGCTGGCCAGCACCATGTAGTACAGCGGCCCCAGCACCACGGCCAGCCACACCGTGGCTGCCGCGATCGTGGTCACCCGGGCGACGGGCAGGTGACGCCGCCGTCCCGGCCGCCCCGTGGCCTGGCCGCGCCGACGGGCTGGCACCGGTGCCGCCCGTCCTGTGGCGGCCGCCCCGCTGGCTGTCGCCACCCGGCTCACGTGGCGCCCTCCTGCTGGCTGCGCATGGAGCCGAAGCCGGTGAACCGGACCAGCGCCAGCGCGATGCCGACCCCGATTACCCCCAGGACCACGGCCAGCACGCTGGCGTAACCAAACTCGTTCTGCAGGAACGCAGCCTGGTACATATCCAGCGACAGCACCCGGGTCGTGTAGCCGGGACCCCCGTTGGTCATGATGTAGATGATGTCGAAGTAGGTCAGCGCCCCGACCACCATCAGCGTGCTCGAAGTGGCGATCGTGTAGCGCAGCTGGGGCAGCGTGACCCGCCAGAACAGCTGCCGCCCGGTCGCCCCGTCCAGCGTGGCCGCCTCGTACAGCACGGCCGGGATCTGCCGCCGTCCCATCTGGTAGAGCAGCGTATGAAACGGGATGAACTGCCAGGAGATGATGGCGACGATCACGAACAAGGTGAGGTGGGCGTCGCCGAGCCAGTTCTGCCGCAGGAACCCCAGGTGCAGTGATCGCGACAGCGCGGTCACCCCGCCGAAGTTGGGGTCTAGCAGTGCCTCCCACATCAGCGCGATCCCCGCTGTGGACAGCAGCAACGGGAGTACGTAGAGCGTCGCGTAGACCGACCGGTACCGGGCCCGGCCCGCCGTGAACATGCCGAGCGCCAGCGAAATCGGGGTCTGCACGACCCAGCTCAACGCGACCACCTTGGCCGTAACGGCCAGCGACTGGCCCGCGATGGGATCGTGCACGAACTGGGCCCAGTTGGCCCCGCCCGCCCAGTGCGGGCTGCCCAGTCCGTTCCAGCGGAAGAAGCTGAGCACCACGGCGCCCAGCAGCGGCACCAGGATGAAGATCCCGAACAGGACGACAGCCGGGGCCAAGCCGAGGAGGTCGGCCAGAGCCAGGCCGCGCTGGGCCGGGGCGTTGCGTTTCCGTACCGCCCGCCCGGCGCCAGGGCGCCGGGCCGGACGGATGTGCCCAGCTGCCGTCACGACCCGCCTGCCTGCGCGGCGTTCATGACCGAGGCGAACTTCTGGGGGGTCTGGGACAGCTCGAACACCTGGGCCAGGTTGGTGAGCATGGTGGTGGCCTCAGCCGGGCTGAGGGCCTGATCCCAGGAGTACTGGAAACTCGGCGCTTTTTGCACCGAGGAGTAGATGGTCTGGTCGTAGGAGGCGAGCTGCTGGCCGCTGAACATCGACGACGCGCCCTTGATCACCGGCACTTCGCCCGCACTGACCGACGCCTTGGCGTAGCCAGTGGTGGCCAGTTGATCGGCGAAAAACGCCTCGGCCACCGCCTTCTGCTTGGCCGTGGCGTGGCTGGCGATGGAGACGTAGCTCGCGGTGTTGCCGGCGAGGTCGGACGGGTTGCCCTTGCCTCCCGCGACCGCCGGGAACGGGGCCAGGCCCAGGTTGCCGCTGGTGACGAAGCTCTTGCTCAGGCCCAGAACCGAGGAGATGTCCCAGTCGCCCATCAGCTGGATGGCTGCTTTGCCGCTGTAGACCAGTGCATCGGAGCCGCCGCCGCTGTACTTGAGCGAGTCGTAACCACTCTGGAACGCCCCCGCCTTGACCAGCTGCTGGATGTCGGTCAGGGCCTGGATGACCGCGGGACTCGACCACGCGCCCGCCTTGCCCTGCTCGATGGCGTCGAACGCACCCGGGCCGCCGATCCGGTCGGTCAGGTACTCCAGGTACATCAGGCCCGGCCACTGGTCGCCCTCCGCCAGCGAGATGGGGGTGTAGCCCTTGGCCTTGAGCGTGTGCACGTCGGCCAGCAGGCTGCTCCAGGTGGACGGGAAGCTGGACAGGCCGGCCTTGCGGAAGACGTCTTTGTTGTAGAAGAAGTAGACCGGCTGGGTGCCTTCGATCGGCACGCCGTACAGCTTGCTGTCGAAGGTCACGGCTCCGAGCGAGGACGGCAGGAAGCTCGACGCGTAACTGGGCTGGCCCAGGGACTGCACGTCACCCGCGTCGATGTACTGCTTCAGTGGCCCGCCGCCCCAGGTCCAGAAGATGGTCGGCGGGTTGCTGGCCCCCATGGCCAGCTGGATCTTCTGCTTGTAGGACTGGTTCTCGATGTAGTCGACGGTGATGTGATCACCGGGGTGCTGAGCCTCGAAATCCGAGACCGCCTTATTGATCTTGGTGTTGACCGGGCTCGGTCCGGTGGTGACGATCCAGGCCGTGACGGACGTCCCGCTCGCCGTCCCGGACCCTCCGGGCTTACCGCTCCCGGTCGCCGACCCGCAGGCGGCCGCGAGCAGGGCGGCGGCGACCCCCGCTGCCGCCAGCGGCCAGCGGTGGCGGGCAAATCTCAGCTTCGACCTCGTTGACGGAGACATGATTTCCTCCTGGCCGGGTGCAGGGGCTTCGAAATATTCAGAAAGTTTCGAATTGCCGGTTATCCTAGGTAGTCCCTAATCGGGAATCAACCCTTTGTTTCCAGCCCGTTACCTCCGGGTGTGATCGAGTTCCGGCGGCGGCCCAGCCGGGGCCGCACCGCCCGGAGGTCAGCCCTAGCGGCGGCTTATTCGAAAACCACGGCGATGACCACGCCGTCACCTGCGGGTGCGGTCAGCCGGATCGGCTACGATAACGATCCGAAGGTTTCGGAGAGCAACCGCCAGGCGGTGACGCGCGCGGGCCCCGCGAAAGAGGTGAGAAGCCCGTGACCAGCACGGACGACGTACCGGAGGCCCAAGCGGCAGCCCCGAGGCGCCGGGCCACGCTGGCCGCCGTCGCCGCGGAAGCGGGGGTGTCGCTGCCCACCGTGTCCAAAGTGGTGAACGGGCGCCCCGACGTCGCCGCCGACACCAGGGCCCGGGTTGAGCAGTTGCTCAGCGAGTTCGACTACCACCGGCCGGGCGCCCGCCGCGTCGCCCGCCGCGGCCGCCGGTCCGGGCTCATCGATCTCATCTTCAACGGCCTGGACAGTCCCTGGGCGGTGGAGATTCTCCGCGGGGTTGAGGAATGGTGCGCGGAGCGCGCCACCGGTGCGGTCGTCTCCGCCGTCCGGCACGGCAGCGCTCGCCCGGCCAGCTGGACGAGCGCTCTGGCCAGCCACGACACCGAGGGCGTCATCCTGGTCACCTCGGAGCTGACTGCTCCGCAGCTCAAGCAGCTGCGCGGGGAGGGCATCCCGCTGGTGGTGGTGGATCCGGTCAACCTGCCCGACGCCGACCTGCCCAGCGTGGGCACGACCAACTGGGCCGGTGGCCTGGCCGCCACCGACCACCTGATCCAGCTCGGTCACGAGCGGATCGGCGCCATCGGCGGGCCGCCGGATTATCTGTGCAACCGGGCCCGGCTGGACGGATACCGCACGGCGCTGGACCGGGCCCGGCTCCCGTTCCGGGACGAGTACGTGCGGCACGGCGACTTTCAGCACGAGGGCGGGTTCATCCGCGGCCGGGAGCTGCTGAGTTTGCCGGAACGGCCGACGGCCGTCTTCGCCGGCAACGACCAGCAGGCCCTCGGGGTCTACGAGGCGGCCCGTCAGCTGGGGCTGCGGGTACCGCAGGATCTGAGCATCGTCGGTTTTGACGACCTGCCGGTGGCCCGCTGGGTCTCACCGCCGCTGACCACGGTCCGCCAGCCGCTGGCCGAGATGGGCCGTACCGCCGCGTCCATGCTGGGCGACCTGATCGAGGGCCGGTCGCTGACCACGCGGCGGGTCGAGCTGTCCACCGAGCTGGTGGTGCGGGAGTCAACCGCGCCTGCCGGTCACTGAATCCGCACCGCCTGCCGCCCTTCCACGCGGCTTGCGGGCGTCTCGCGGGCACCGCGCTCCGAAATTTACGAGAACATTGGTTGACACGATCGGTGCCGCTCGGATCTACTCCGAGCAGGAGCGCGGCCCGGCGGCGAAGCCCTGTGTGCGGACACGCAACGTGAGGAGATGCTCGTGGATCAGGACCGGCCCGGTAGCTCACTCGCCGACGACGCGATCGCGTCGCCCGCGCCAGGCCCGGACCCGGACCTGGCCAGGAACGGCCAGGAGCGGCCGCGCTGGCGAGACACCCGGCGGCCGGCCGCCGAGCGGGTGGCCGACCTGCTGGCCCGGATGACCCTGGCCGAGAAGGTGGCCCAGCTGTCCAGCGTCTGGCTCGACAGCGAGGGCGGCGAAGACGTGGTGGCCCCACACCAGGACGACCTGGGGGGCCCGCCCGGTAGCTGGCCGGAGCTGATCGCGAACGGCCTGGGCCAGCTGACCCGGCCGTTCGGGACGCGGCCGCTCACGCCGGCGACGGCGTGGCCCGGCTGACCCGGCTGCAACGCGACGTGATGGCCGCGAGCCGCTTCGGTATCCCGGCCATCGCGCACGACGAGTGCCTGGCCGGCTTCACGGCCTGGCAGGCCGCGATCTATCCCGTGCCGCTGGCCTGGGGCGCCACCTTCGATCCGGCGCTGGTGGAGCGGATGGCTGCCTTGATCGGCGCGAGCATGCGATCAGCCGGCCTCCACCAGGGGCTGGCCCCCGTGCTGGACGTCACGGTCGATCCGCGCTGGGGCCGGACCGAGGAGACCATCGGCGAGGATCCATACCTGGTCGGGACCGTCGGCACCGCGTACGTCCGGGGTCTGGAATCGGCCGGGCTGGTGGCGACACTGGAGCATTTCGTCGGCTATTCAGCCTCCCAGGGCGGACGTAACCTCGCGCCCGCTACCGCGACCCGCGGCAGGTCGCCGACCAGCTGCTGCCGCCATTCGAGATGGCGATCCGGCTCGGTGGCGCCCGTTCGGTCATGCACGCCTATACCGCCCTGGACGGAGTCCCGACCGCGTCCGACCCGGCCCTGCTGACCGGTGTCCTGCGGGACGAGTGGGGTTTCGGCGGCACCGTCGTCGCCGACTACTTCGGCATCAGCTTCCTGGAACTGCTGCACGGCGTGGCGGGCGGGCCGGGACAAGCCGCGGCCCTGGCCCTGATGGCCGGGGTCGACATCGAGCTGCCAAGCGGCCGGTGTTTCGGGCCGCCGCTCATCGAGGCGGCCGGCCGGGGGGAGGTCGACGAGCGCCTGGTCGACCGGGCGGCGGGCCGGGTGCCGCGGCAGAAGTGCGAGCTCGGCCTGCTCGATCCGGGCTGGGATCCGCAGCCGTCCGCGTCCGCCCCCGACCTGGCCCCGGCCGCCGCGGTCACGCTGGCCCGGGAGGTGGCCACCGAGTCGGTCGTGCTGCTGGCCAACGACGGCATCCTGCCGCTCACCGGCCACCGCCGGGTCGCCGTCGTCGGTCCCCGGGCGGATGATCCGCACGCCATGCTGGGCTGTACTATTCCCCAGCCACGTGGGCGTGCGCTATCCCGGCCTGGACCTCGGCGTCCCGATCCCCACCTTCCTGGACGCACTGCGCGATGAGCTAGCGGGCAGCACGGTCAGCTACGCGCCCGGCTGCGGAGTGGATGACCCCGACACCAGCGAGATCGCGGCCGCGGCCGAGCTGGCCGCCGGCCACGACGTCTGTATCGCGGTGCTGGGGGACCGCTCCGGGATCTTCGGCCGGGGAACCTCCGGCGAGGGCTGTGACGCCGCCGATCTGGACCTGCCGGGCGTCCAGGGCCAGCTGCTGGCGGCGGTGCTCGAGACCGGTGTCCCGGTCGTCGTGGTCCTGCTGGCCGGCCGGCCCTACGCCCTCGGCCGGTTCACCGGGGCGGCCGCGATCGTGCAGACGTTCTTCCCCGGGCAGGAAGGCGGGCCCGCGCTGGCGCAGGTACTGACCGGTGCGGTGAACCCGTCCGGGCGGCTGCCGGTCAGCGTGCCCCGGCACGCGGGCGCACAGCCGCGACCTACCTTGGCCCGGCGCTGGCTCAGCGGACCAAGGTGAGCTCCATCGACCCCTCCGCGCTGTACCCGTTCGGATTCGGCCTCAGCTACACCTTGTTCCAGTGGGAAGAGGCCGCCGTGAGCCCCGCTGAGCTGCTCATCGATGGCACAGCCGAGGTCTCGGTCGAGGTCACGATCCGGAACGTGGGCGCACGGGCCTGCACCGAGGTGGTCCAGGTGTACCTGCACGACCCGGTGGCCCAGGTGACCCGGCCGGTGACGCCCTCATCGGATACCAGCGGGTCACGCTGGACTCGGGCGCATGCCGTACGGTCCGGTTCACGCTCCTCGCCGATCTGTTCTCGTTCACCGGCCGGGCCCGCACGAGGATCGTCGAGCCGGGACGGATCGAGCTCCGGCTGGGCCTGTCCAGCCGGGACACCCCGATCGTGCTGCCGGTCGAGCTGACCGGGCCGGAACGTGTCATCGAGGGTGCCCGGCGCATGATCACCACGACCGAGATCAGCTGACCCCCTCGGTCAGCCACTGGACGGCGCGGGTCAGCAGCCGGCGGTGCCCGGCCGACTCATAGGACTCGACGCCGTGGCCCAGCGCGTCGGCCCGGGGCCAGCCGCAGGCCGACGTACCGCTGTCGATCAGGTCGAACCCGGACAGGTCGGCCACCCGGTCCGCGACGAAGTCGGCGACCTCGACGCGGTGACCCAGGGACCAGAGCACGTCGGCCAGCCGGGCCGACGTCTTGGCGAACGGGTGCCAGGGATCGGCGTACCGGCCGCCCCCGCTCAGAACCAGTGATCGTGGCATCGATGTCATCCTCGCCTCGCCCGGAGCGTAACCTGAGCCTGTCACCAGCCGGATGGGGAACCGCGATGAAGGCGGAACAGTTCACCGACGTCTGCACCTACCACGGCGAAGGCCCGATCTGGGACTCGGTGGCCGGGGTGCTGCGCTGGGTCGACATGCTGAACGGCGACGTCTTGACCATGGCTCCGGACGGGTCGATCGGCCGCCAGCACGTGGGCACGGTCGCCGCGGCCATGCGCCCCCGGGCCGGCGGCGGCCTGGTCGTCGCGGTCGAGCACGGCTTCCTGCTGATCGATGCCGACGGGCAGACCGGGCCGGAGCTGACCGCGTTCACCGACCCTACGATCCGGATGAACGAAGGCGGTGTGGACCGCCAGGGCCGGTTCTTCTGCGGGTCGATGCCGTACGACCAGGACGGCCCGCGCGGGGCGTTCTACCGGTTCGGCCCCGACGGCTCGATCCGCGAGGTGTTCGGGCAGGTGACGATCTCCAACGGCGTGGCCTGGAACGCGGCCGGCGACACGATGTTCTACATCGACACCCCCACCCACCGGGTCGACGTCTTCGACTACGACGCCGCCGCGGGCCTGCCGTCCGGCCGCCGGCCGCTGGTGCACGTCGACCCCGATCACGGCGTCCCCGACGGCATGGCCCTGGACATCGACGGCGGCCTGTGGGTCGCCATCTACCGCGGCCACGCCGTGCACCGCTACACCCCGGAGGGCCAGCTGGACCAGGTGGTCGAGCTGCCCCCAGCCAGGTCACCGCCTGCGCCTTCGGCGGCCCTGGGCTGGACGAGCTGTTCATCACCACGTCGCGGGAGCACCTCCCCGACGACGCCGAGCCGCAGGCGGGCGCGTTGTTCCGCGTCCAGCCGGGCGTCCGCGGCCTGCCCCTGGGCACGTTCGCCGGCTGACCACCGCTAGGCCGTCCGCTCCAGCACGGCCCGCAGCGCCGCCATGCCCCGGGCGGTGTGGCTCTTGACCGCTCCCTTGCTGATGCCCATCATCTCGGCGATCTGCGCCTCCGGCAGATCGGCGTAGTAACGCAGGACCAGGGCCTGCCGTTGCCGGTCCGGCAGGGCCCGGAGCGCGGAGATGACGGCGCTGCGCTCCAGCAGGGTGATGGCGCCCTGTTCAGCACTCGGTCTGTCGGGAGCAGGCTTGGGTGCGTTGCGGTCCACCACCCGCGGTGCCGTAGAACCGAACGGGCCCGGTTCACGACCGCCTGCTTGAGGTAGGACAGGGCCTTATCTTCTTCGCGCAGGTTGTGCCAGCGATCGTGCATGGCGATGAAGCACTCCTGCACCACTTCTTCCGCGGTGGGCTCGTCCCGGACTAGCAAGCCCGCTAGCCGGACCAGCGAACGGTAGTGGTTGCTGTACAACTGCGTCACGGCTTCGTCCGCGCGCGCGACCAGCTCTTCAGACATCGGCCGGAACGCGACCTCGATCGCCTCAACCTCAGTTTTGATCGTCACCGCCAGACTGCCCTGGCCAGTGACGACCCGGTGACGCCGGTACTGCTGCCTGATGCCGGGATCGAGTGCTCATCGAGCCAGTCCGTAAACTGGGTCAGCCCGTCGTCCAGGTCGTAGGTCCTGGCGTACCGCGCCACCTGCTGGTCGGCGATCTGGCCCAGGGCCCGGGCCAGACGCCCGTCCTCACGGGCGTCGTCGTTCTCACCAGCGGTCACGATGTTCCTTCCTCGTCGGCACCGAATGGATCGAGGGCCCGAGTTCCGCTCTGAGCTTGGCCCGCACCGCGACAGGTGCGCCGCCACGGTTCCACCGGAAATGCCCAGCTGCGAGGCGATCTCGGTGTTCTTCATCGCGAACAGCCACCGCATCGCCGCCACCAGATGCTGCTGCGGCGGTAGCGCCAGCATGGTCTGCCAGCACCGTTCCAACGCCATGCCGGACAGGGCGTCCGCGTGGGTGTCCGCGGCTAGCGGCCGGTAAATTGCCTCCACCGCGGCGAAGCGGTCCCGGAAGGCCGAATTCCGGCGGAACGCGCTGATGGCCAGGTTGCCGATCGTAGTCCGCAGCCAGCCGAGTCGCTGGGGCTCGTCCAGGCCGCGCACCGTCACCCACTGCCCGGCCGCGGCCACGAACGCCGACTGCACGAGGTCGTCGGCCAGGGCTCGGTCTCCACGCGTCAGCACGCAGGCGTAGCCGAACAGCCCCCGGGCGTAACTGCCGAAACAGTCGGCCAGCTCCCCAACCTGGTCTTTCGGGATCCTTGCCGCACTCACCTGCACCTCCAGCGGGAGGTTGCCACGGATCACCCTCGCTCATCCGCGCCAACCGGCAGGGGCCGCCCCCCATCAGGCAGCCTCACACGGTTAGGTCGCGCAGACTCCGGAACCGTTTAGTCCCGCACGAGGTACGGTCCCCACGCCCGATCAGGCCTGGGTGATGACCGGGCGTGCCGGGGATGGGCTTCGCCAGGTGTGAACCAGTCGCCCTGATCCCGGTCGGCCAGCGATGGCGTCGCCGGTTCGCGCGGCGGCGGCCGGCTGGCGGCGAAGCGGAACGGGGCGTGGTGGCCGGCCACGATGGCGGCCAGGCCGAGCAGGATCCAGACGATCAGGACCGCCAGGTGGCCGTCGGCGCCGTGGCCGCCGAAGTAGGCCGTGCTGCGGAGCAGGCTGGCGCCCGCGCCCGGTGGCAGCCACTGGCCGATGTGGCTGACCGCGGTGGGCAGCAGCTGGGGCGCCGAGGTGGCGCCGGAGAACGGGTTGCCGATGAAGATCATCAGGGCTGCGCCCAGGCCGAGGCCGAGCGGGCCGATCAGGGCGATCAGGCCGGCCGTGGGGGCGCTGACGGCCAGCACGGTCAGGGCCAGCGCGGCCCAGCTGGTCCCGTTCCCGTGCGGCAGCGCGCCCAGGAAGCCCTCGGTGATCAAGATGGCGCCCAGGCCCGCGGTGGCCGACACCACGAGCAGGGACAGGATCTGCCGCCAGGCCGGGCGGAAGCGCAGCAGCAGGGCCACGGCGGCGGCCATGATGATGCTGCAGATGGTCAGCGGCAGCAACGCCGAGCTGAGGACCAGCCCGCGCGGGTCGCTGCGGGACAGCGGCACCACGTCCACCACCGAGACCGGCGCCGCCGGAGCGCGGTGGGCGGCCAGCTGCTGGCCGGTGCTGGTCAGCAGCTGGGCCACGGCCGGGCTGGCCGCGCTGGCTTCGAGCACGGTGACGTGGCCGGAAGTGATCTCGAACGCGCCGTAGACGTCGCGGTCCTCGACGGCGCGCTTAGCCGTAGCCTGGTCGGCGTACAGGGAGAAGTCGAAGCCGCCCGGCTCGGCGCGGGTCAGGGCGGCCACCGCCTGCTGGCTGGCCGAGCTGGTGCCGACGATGCCCACGGGCAGGCTGCGCGGCGCGAGCCGGGCGTTCGGCCACGCGAACGCCAGCACCGCCAGCACGATCATCAGCGGCAGTACCACCGCCACGATGACCAGCTGACGCCACCAGGGGTGCTTGGCCAATGGATTACGCACTTTCTTCCTCCGAGCCACGCTGATCGCCGGCCCTGGTCATCACCGCGAGATGCCGGAACCAGTTAAATAAAAGAATGAACGTTCTCTTTTCATCTCAGCCTAAGATATCCGGCGAGCCAAGTAAAGACGAACGTCCGTTTTCTTTGTATGCTCAGGGCATGCCCAAGGTCACCCAGCAGTACCGGGACGCCCGCCGCGACCAGATCCTCGGCGCGGCCCGGCGCTGCTTCCTGCGGGACGGCTTCCACTCCACCTCCATGCAGGACCTGTTCGCCGAGGCCGGCCTGTCCGCCGGGGCCGTCTACCGGTACTTCGCCAGCAAGGACGAGGTGATCGTGGCCATCGCCGAGGAGAACATGCGCGAGGTGCTGGCCACGGTCCACGAACTGGCCACCGGGACGGCGGGCCGTTCGGTGGGCGAGGTCATGGCCGGCCTGATGGCCCTGATCCAGGCCCGGGACGCGGCCGACGACCTGGGCGGCATGGCCGTGCTGGTCTGGGCCGAGGCCCTGCGCAACCCGTCCCTGGCCAGCCAGCTCCGGGAGCTGCTGACCCGGATGAACGAGGAGCTGACCGCGCTGGTCGCCGGGCACCAGCAAGCGGGCCAGCTCCCGGGGCAGGTGGCCGCGGGCGCGATCGCCCGGACGCTGGTCTCGATGATGGCCGGCTACATCCTGCAGCTCACCATGCTGGGACCGGACGCGGTCGCCGCCGTCCCGGACGCGGTCCGCGCCCTATGGCCGTTAGCCAGCCCGGTTAGCTAACCCGGCTCGCCGAAGGCTCGGCGGACAGGCGTTCCTTCAGGCCGGCCGCCATCCCGGCCACCGTGAGCAGGTCGACCAGCTCGCCGGCCGTGCGGGCCAGCCGCTGGTGCCGGACCGGAGCCATCCGCAGCCGCAGGAAGATCCGCGTGTGACCCGGCGGGCCGGGAGCCCCGGGCCAGCCCGGGCGCCGGTTCCAGGGTCAGGGACCAGGTCAGGTCGGTGTGGCCGCGCCGGGACCGGTAGACCAGTGAGTTCGGCGCGGTGATCGCGGCGACCTCGAAGGTCTCGTGCCGGCCGCCGTAGTCCGGGATGACGTCGCCGGGACGCAAGTCCAGCCAGGCCGGGTTGACCGTGCGCGCGGCGCGCCGGGACCGGGGCAGGAACCGCTCGGCCCGGGCCGGCAGGTACCAGCCCGCCCGCTGCTTGCCCAGCTGCACCAGCCACGGCCAGACCTGTTCGGGCGGGCCCGGCACCGTGAACGCCCGGTCCATGACCACGTCGGCCGGGTCGACCAGATCGTCTCCGGGACGTCTGACCCGCTTTTCCGCCGCGGTGGCGGCCACGCTGGCGAACATCATGATCGTCCAGTATGCGCCGCCGCCCCCCCCCCCCCCCCTGTTCGCCCGCCGGCCGCCCGCCGCCCGGCACCCGGCCGCCGCGATCAGCAGTTCCTCAGGACGCGACGGGTTCGGCCGTGACCAGGCCCGCGTTCTGGCGTTCCATCGCCTTGACCGCGCCGCCATTCCAGCCCGGCTCCAGGGACGCCGACATGGGATCGGGGAAGATCTCCTCCTCGCCGCTCTCCACCCCGTCGAAGATGGCCCGGGCGACGGACTCCGGAGAGGCCTTCGGCACGTCCAGCCCGCGGGACATGTCCGTGTCGGTGGGGCCGGTCATCACGGCGTGGACCCGGACGCCCTGGCCCGCCAGCAGCGCGCGCAGCGACTGGGACATGGAGAACGCGGCGGCCTTGGAGATCGAGTAGGCCGGGATGATCGGAATGGCGGCCAGCGCCCCGGTCGACAGCACGTTGACGATGGCGCCCCGCGAACGGGTCAGCAGCGGCAGGAAGGCCTGCGTCACCGCGTAGCGTGCCGAACAGGTTGACGGCGAGGTGCTGCTCGATGGCGGACGGGTCGACGAGGTCGTCGTACTGCGCTATCCCGGCGTTGTTGACGAGGACGTCGAGCGACTCCACCTTCGCCGGCGGCGGCCCGGATCTGCGCCGCGTCGGTGAGGTCGAACACGAGCGGGGTGACCCGGCGTGTCGGGGTGGGCCATCGGCTGCCGCGCGCAGGCGTAGACGCGCTTGGCCCCCCGGGCCAGGGCCTCCTCGACCAGTGCCCGCCCGATGCCGCGGTTGGCCCCGGTGACCAGGACCGTGCCGTTCGCGATCCTGGCCGGCGCGACGCCTGGGCTGCCCGCGGCTGATGACATGGACATGTTGTTTCGTTCTCCGTTCTGCCGCTCTCGGCGGCGGGTGGATGCGGTCATCAGGGGCAGACACCGGCGCGGGCCGGGAACTGGTCGGGCCGGCAGCGACCAGTTCCGCCCGCTGCCGGTGTCGGTAGAGGACGAGAGGGAAGCGATGGAGATGGAGGTGGCCACATGTCGGCGGAACTGCTCGAGCGGGCGCGCGCCGGGGACCGGGACGCGTTCGCCGCCCTGGTCGAGCCGCATCGCGGTGAGCTGCAGGTGCACTGTTACCGCATGCTCGGATCGCTGCAGGACGCCGAGGACGCGCTGCAGGAGACGCTGCTTTCCGCGTGGCTCGGCCTCGACGGCTTCGAGGGGCGCTCGTCCGTGCGCACCTGGCTGTACCGCATCGCCACCAACCGGTGCCTCAACGTGCTGCGGTCCGCCGGGCGACGGCCGGTGACCGCAGCGCCGCTGCCCATAGCGCCGC
Source organism: uncultured Actinomycetes bacterium (assembly GCA_963833835.1). Classification (GTDB taxonomy): domain Bacteria; phylum Actinomycetota; class Actinomycetes; order Streptosporangiales; family Streptosporangiaceae; genus Bog-532. Next base: position 552,021 of record CAWHZI010000008.1, on the reverse strand, counting down.
CGGAGCCGACCCGGATGGGCGAGGTGCTGTGGCTGCAGCCCTATCCGGACGTGCTGCTGGATGGGCTGCCCGATCAGGCGCCAGGCCCGGAGGCCCGGTACGAGTCCCGCGAGGCGATCTCGCTCGCGTTCGTCACCGCCGTCCAGCTGCTGCCGCCGAACCAGCGCGCCGTGCTGCTGCTGCGCGACGTGCTCGGCTACCGGGCGAGTGAGACCGCCCGGCTGCTCGGGCTCACCGAAGACGCCGTCACCAGCGCGCTCAAGCGCGCCCGGGCGACGATGGACGCGGCCCGCCCGTCCGGTCCGCCGCCGCCACCGCCCGGCGGCCCGGAGGAGCGCGCGCTGGTCGACCGGTTCGTCGCGGCCTTTACCGACCTGGACGTCGATGCGCTCGTCGCGCTGATGACCGACGACGTCTGGGTGCGGATGCCGCCCCTGCCGTTCGAGTACCGAGGGACCGCGGCGGTGCACCGCTTCTTCACCGCAACCGCCGCGCACCGGCGGCAGGTCGCCCGGCTGGTGCCCGTCCGGGCGAACGGGCAGCCAGCCTGGGGCGAGTACCGCCGCGACGCGGTCACCGGGGCCCTGCACCTCAGTGGCGTCGAAGTGATCACCCTCGCCGGTGACCGGATCAGCGAGATCACCCGGTTCGAGACCACGCTCGCGCCGCACTTCGGCCTGCCCCGCACCCTCGGCTAGCCGGGTTCAGGCCAGGGCCGCAGCCTTGATCGATCTCTCTCTTCTTCCTCTACCCTTACTATTACTTCTACCTCTTTTTTTCTTTACACCTACGGCCCGGCCGTGACAACCTCGTTCGCTTTCAGATCAGTGACCGGCACGAACACAGGTCAGCTGCACCTTACCTATCTGCTACTTATTTCGTTACGAATACCACAGCCTGACCGAGTGCCACCACTTCTAGCAGCTATTTCATATCGCTTATCTCGTTACGAGACTCGCGTGTGCTTACCTCTACCGCCGCTGCTCCTTGCTATCTTTACCTTTCCATTATCTCTTATCTTTGGTCTCACCCGGCCCGTCCGCCGCATCGTCTCGCCCGCCAGTTCGGCCCGGCACAGGCGCTGGCGGCGTGCCAGCCTGTGATCAACACTCAGCACCGCAACCCGCTGCTCTGTCAGCAGCACATCTCACTCCAGGCCACGTTCGCCAACCCGCTGCGCAGATGGCCACGTCTGCGGCGCCGTCCCGAGCGCCACTGCCTTGCCGCCCTTATACCCTAACAGCATTGTACCTCTTTATCCCCTCTTCTCTCTCGCAATTCCTTGTGATGTTCCTATCAGCTCTGTGCCGCCTCCCTCCTTACCGCTACCTTGAGCCGTCTTCTACTACCGCGCGCTTTGCTCTCAACGCCGCGCAACCTGCTCTACCGCACCCTTCCCTTTCCAGCAGTGCCCCCCTGTAGCGTACCCGCTCTTTCCTCTAGCAGCGTCACCCAGCTGCTCTCTAGCTTCCCATGCTACAGCGCGCTGCGCATACCAACTCTCCGCCCCTTATTCATTCCTCCCCACCGCATATGCTTCTCTCACCTCACTCATCCATATCCTTATTCGAGACCCGTCGTCCTGCAGGCACGAGGTCTGATTGATTGGCCATCAATCACGATGAGGGAACCATGTCCCAGGCCGCATGGCGCAAGCCAGCAGGCGCTAAGCCAGCAAACTCTGAGTGAGGCAGCGAGAGTGACTGATAACAGCAAGAAGCTCACCACCTTGTCTCCCTATTCACCCTGAGCCGCTCATCACGCTCAGATCGTCCACCTCTATCCACCACGCGCCACTACCTTCACCTACAACACCACCACACCAAGCCAAGCGTAGCCTCTCAGTTCCTTCCTGGCCGCAAGCACTACCATCACGCACCTTCCCACCTCCGTGCGCCACTCACTACGCGCCAACGCAGTTCACCTGCTACATCCTTCACACCCGTACCCACTCCCTCTCTCACACCCCCCCCCACTTCACCACCTGGTCGCTCAACCCCGCGCCCGTCCTATAACCCGCCGAGAACAACTCGTCGCCGCGGCCTGTTCAACTTCCTCCGCTACCACACACCCTACCCACAGCGCGCTCTACCCTCATAAACTTCCTACATACCCATCACCACTCTCTTTCCCCCCCATCACTCAACGCTCACCCCAGCTCCCCACCGCACTCCCACCTACCACAGCCCCGCTTCCCTTCACCTCCATCACCCCCACACCCCCCCTTCCCTTCCTTCATCGACAGGTCTGCTTCATCACCGGCCATCATCTACAACGGCCCCCACCCCCCCCCCCTAGCCCACCCCTACTATCCCTCCAACCGAGCCCCGCGCCAAACCTATCGCCACCCCCTTGGCGTCGTTCGCGTTTCACCAGTCAAGCGCCAGTCCGGCCGGTTCAGAAAAGCCGCGTGCCCTGGCGTGGTCACCGGCATGTGAGCAGGGTCATCTCATCGACGAGGCCGTTGGCCATCAGTCAGCGGATCAGGGTGCCGCTGCCGTGTACCTGCAGCTCACCGCCTGGCTTGGCCTTCAGCTCGCCGATGGCCGCCGCGAGATCACCGGACAGGACGGTCGTGTTGGCCCAGCTCGGCTCGGTGAGCGTGGTCGATGCGACGTACTTGGGCGTCCTGTCCAGGCCACGCCGACGGTGGGCCCGGCGCTCGTCGGTTGTTCCCCAGAGCTGAAAGAGCTCGTATCCCGGCGAACATGAGGCGCCGGCGCGCTGTATCTTTATCAGCGCCCTGGTCTCGTCTGCCCACCCCCACATTGCCCACCGCTCGCCTTCGACTGCGTCCCTTCGGTCGACGCGGAGCCTTCCCTGCACCACCCCATCATGTGATCTGGTCATGGTCGTCAGTTTCATGATCGCGTTCCCTCCTCCTGGGGCGCCCCCGGTGGGCGGCCTATCACCCCTGCTACGAACACCCCGGCCCCTATCTGACACCACCCCCGATTTCTTTCGAGGATTTTCTGGTCCGCCCATCGGAGCCTCGAACGAGGACGGCCAGCGCCACGCGAGGCCATCGTGCCCTCGTCTAGCGTGGCGCCGACCGTCAATCGGCGCGGTAGTTGCGGTCAGATTGATCGCTGCTTGAGCCAGTCCAGCGCGGCCTGCGCGACCTCGCGCCAGCCGCGGTCGATCGTCAGGGAGTGGCCACGATCGTGGAACTCGATGAGGTCGGTGATGGCTGGTGACTTGTGGTACTGCTTGCGGGTCGACGTCGAGACGAACGCCTGCACAGTGTGATCGTTGCCCCCGGCCGTGATCAGCAGCGGCCCGCGGTCTTGTTCGCGGTATTCAACTTCGCCGGCGACCGCGGGGTGAAGTTGACCACGCCGGCTTCGAACAGCGGCTTGCCCGGCGAGGGTACGGCCCAGCGGTCGTACAGCTCCGCTGACTCCTGTTCGGGAATCGCGTTCCCGAAGCCATACCGGAACTGCTCCGGGGTGAGCGATATCGCCAGGTTGCGGTTGGCTGGCTTGCGCAGCGCGATCGAGGCGACTCTCAGCGCGGAAACGGGCAGGCTGAGCACGCCCTTGATCGGCGCTGGGTCGACCGCCACCGCGGCCGCGGCCAGGTCCTGGCCCAGCAGTCGCTGCGCGATGAGGCCGCCGAAGGAGTGGCCGATGACGATCGGAGGGGCCTCAAGCCCGCGGATGATCCCGCGTAGTGATCGACCACATCGTCCATTCCCTTGCCCGCTACCCGGCTGGGGTCCCGGCGGCTCTCCTCGACCGTGTCCGGTCGCCGGGCCAGCCCGGCGCCGCCAGTGCGTAGCCCGCCTCGGCGAACAGTTCTTGCCACGGGCCCCACGAGCTGGCGTGCAGCCACAGGCCATGAATAAAGACGACTCTGCCTGGTGTAGTCATCTCGCGCTCTCTTCCCCGGAATGGCCGTAATGCTTACAAGATCAGCATCTGACAGCAGTTCTGCTCCTTCCGCCCCAACCGTAAACAGGCGCCACCCGCAGCCGGGCTGACCCGAACCGGCCGGCAGCTCTATCGGATACTTCGTTTGGCGATAGAGTGACCTCGTGCGCGAGGTGGACGTCATAGCTACGCTGGCCGATCCGGTGCGCCGTGACCTGTACTGTCGTGGCCGATGCAGGGAACGAGGTAGGCCGGGCCGAGGCCGCTGACGCTGTTGGCGTGACACGCACGCTCGCCGCATTCCACCTCGACAAGCTCGTCGATGCCGGGCTGCTCGAGGTGTCGCACCGCCGGCTGACCGGCCGGTCCGGGCCAGGGGCGGGACGCCCCGCGAAGGTCTACCGGGTGGCTGCGCGCGAGCTCTTGGCGAGCGTGCCGCCGCGCGACTTCCGGGGGCTTGCGATGCTGCTGGCCGAGGCGGTGGAAGCGGCGGGCGCGGAAGAGGCGCTCAAAGCGGCCGCTCGGCGTCTTCCGGCCGACCCCCGTGAACCGGTGGTGGTCCTCACCGAGCGGGGTTACCGGCCGTATCGCGATGGCACAGAAATCAGGTCAAGGAACTGCCCGTTCCACGCGCTATCCGGGCAGTTCCCGGTGCTGGTGTGCGCGATGAACCACGCGCTTATCGAGGCGCTGCTCGGCGGCGACGCGCGAGTGCGGCTCGACCCGCTGCCGGGCGAGTGCTGCGTCGTGGTCGAAGACTCTAAAAACTAATATGATTGACATAGAAGACGGCGCCGTGCTGTGCTGAAGCCATGACGGACATGCACCTGGCTCAGCTCAACGTCGCGCGGCCGCGGGCCGCAATGGACGACCCGCAGATGGCGGACTTCAAGGCGGCGCTCGATCCGGTCAACCGGCTCGCCGACACGGCCCAGGGTTTCGTATGGCGGCTGACGGACGGCTTCGGCGGGTACGCGACCACCATTCGCCTCGCCGGCGGAGAGATCATGGTCAACCTGTCCGTGTGGGACTCACGCGACGCGCTGTGGAACTTCGCCTACCGCTCGCCGCACATGGATTACCTGCGGCGGCGCCGGGAGTGGTTTCACCAGCTGGTCGAGCCCTACCAGGTGCTGTGGTGGGTTCCGGCCGGTCACCGACCGACCGTCGCCGAGGCGGAGGACCCGCTCAAGGCCATGCGCAGCTACGGCCCGAGCCCGGCCGCCTTCACGTTCCGGCACTTCTATCCCCTGGAAATCCTCACGATGTGAGAGCACCTGCTGCCAGGCATGCAGTCGGCCGCTGATGACGTGCGCCGTCATCCCCGGCGTCTCGGCGTTAAGGCGCAGGACGACCTCAATGATCGCGCCCTCCCCGATCGCCTCCGCTCGCTGCACCGCCACCTTGACGGGCACCAGGTAGCGCCCGTCCTTGGGGAACAGGGCCGTGGTGAACTCGGTGTCGCCGATGGTGACGTGGACTGGCACCTGGCCCCAGTAGATAAGGCCGCGGGCTGCTTCCTTGAGGTCTTCGCTTTCCTCCTGCGTCATGGCCACGAACAGGTACGGCGCCGGTCCGCGCCACTCGATCACCTCGGCCGTTAAAGGTCCACTCCATGGGCCCATCATCGGAGATAAACCCATGCGTCAGGGGAGCTCTCGAGCTTCGTGCGGCCCGGCTCCGTGCCGGGCTCACCGGCGGCCATGGCCAACGAGCTGGGATTGCGGAGTGTGGCCTTCGAGGTCAGCGACCTGCAGGCGGCGGTCCATTGGGCCGCGACCGAGGGCTACGGACTGGTCGGTGGCATCGGCGAGTACGAGGGCGCCTGGCGGATGGCCTACGTCCGGGGGCCGGAAGGGATCATCGTCTCGCTGGCCGAGCGCATCAGCTGAGCGGCTGGCCCTCAAGAGGTTAGTCAGTGCCGCACCGAATCGAACGTAATGCAGCTGGGAGAGGGCGCTCAGGCCCGCGCCGCGGGCGGCGCTGCCGCCCGCGGGAAAGTGAGTGGCTTAGCGGGCCTTGTTCCCCGGCTAAGGGCGTGAATCACTTATAGCGGTAAACGATGCGGCCCTGCGACCAGTCTGCCGGGCTCATCTCCAGCAGCACACGGTCGTCTTGGATTACGCGGATGTGGTTCTTCGTCATCCGTCCCGACATCCTCGCGAGGACCTCGTGCCCGTTGGCGAGTACCACGGTGTAGAAACCGTGCCCGCGCAGCCGGGCAATGGTGCCCTCGGTCTCGATGAAGTCAGCTCTTGGCACTTAGTGATTCTCCTCATTGCTAGGGCTGCGGCGTCGCACAGCTAGCCGCGCGAGCGCGGACTGATTCTCCCGCGCCCCTGGATTCTTCGCAGGACATGCGCAAGACCTGGGATCCCCTGGGGAAGCCGTTGTCCCCAGAACCAGCCAGGCATGGGCGGGTCTGGGCATCTCGGCCGAACTGCTTCTCGCCCTGCGCCGGGCCACCGCGACGTTCCTTGAACCGCAGCAGGCGCACCGCCGGCCGTGAGGTCGAAGTCCTGCGTTAGTTAGGTAAGCGCGTCGGCGGCCTTCGATGTTCCCGCGTGCACCCAGGCGTTTGCCCGCGGTCTCCAGCTTACTGCCAGCGCGAAGACGCTTGCCGTAGACATCACCGTCACAGCAGCGTAATCGGCGGTATCGCGTTGCCGATTTAGCGAGCAGCGATGATTCGATGACCGTCGAAGGGCTAAGGGCCGAAGATGATGTCATGGAGATGGCCGCTAGTGATGTGCTCCTGGATCCGGCGTTTACCGGCACGTTGCTTGACGTGATGAGCCTTCCCCCCAGCCTGGAACAGGATGTGGCCACGGTGGCGGTGGCATACCAGCCGCATGAACCCGGAAACCCACCTGACCGCAGGCGAACCCGACCTGCTCACTCGGACGCGGGAACCGCCGTTCTGGGTTCTCAACTGGCGTGATCGACTGTTGCTGGTGCCGTGCAGTGCCGGTGCAAATGCGAAACTGACAGGGTGACTACCTTCCGGGCGGAGCCGTTCAATGTCAGGGTGGGCGACGAGGTCCTCGCCGACCTGAGGGAGCGGATCTGGAGCACACGGTGGCCAAGGGCGGCGCCGGGTGCGCCGTGGGAGCGCGGCACGGACCTCGGTTACCTGCGGAGCGTGCTGGGGTACTGGGCGGACGGCTTCGACTGGCGTGCGCAGGAGCGCTGGCTGAACGGGTTCGGTCACTTCCGGGCCGAGATCGATGGTGTCCGGGTGCATTTTGTGCACGAGCGGGCCCGCAGCGGCCAGGGAATCCCGCTGATCTTGACGAATGGCTGGCCGAGTTGCTTCGCGGAGTTCCTGCTGCTGGTGCCGCGGCTGACCGACCCGGCCGCGCATGGCATCGGCGGGCCCGGCTTTGACGTGGTGATCCCCTCCCTGCCTGGCTACGGATTCTCCGAGAGGCCGCCCGGGCCGGGGTGACCTCCGGTCTACCGCGGGCCTGTGGCACCGCCTGATGCGCGGCCTGGGATACCAGCGGTACGGGGCGCACGGTGGCGATTTCGGATCCGCCGTCACGACATTTATGGCGCTGGATGACCCAGCGCCTATGCTGGGCATTCACCTGTCCAACCTGGACCTCGCGCCCTATACCGGGCCAGGGTCACGGCCGCTGTCCGCCGCCGAGCGGGCCTACCTGGCCCAGTACCAGCGGTGGCGCGAGGAGGACCGCGGCTACGGCGCGATCCAGTCGACGCGGCCTCAGACGGTCACTACGGCCTCAACGATCGCCCCTGGCCTGGCGGCCTGGGTGCTGGAAAAGTGGCGGGGCTGGGCCGATTCCGGCGGGGACATCGACGCCGCCTTCTCCCGCGACTTCCTGCTCACCGTGGTGACCCTGTACTGGGCCACCCAGACGATCGCGTCTTCCATCCAGGACTACGCGGACAACCGGTGGCTAGCCGCCGAACTGGGTCCCTCCGACGCGGTTACAGTGCCCACCGCAGTAGCTGTCTTTGGTCACCAGTTCATTGACGACGGGACGCCGCCCCGCGAGTGGGCCGAGCGTCTGTACAACATCCGCCGGTGGACGCCCATGCCGCGCGGCGGCCACTTCCCATCCGCCGAGGAACCCGACCTGCTCAGCCGCGACATCGCAGCCTTCTTCAACGACCTGAGCCGGGGCGACCAGCCCAGAACAGCGCGCTTAACTGGCTAATCCGTGCCCGTGCCGGGCCGATGCCGTCAAGAGGGTCTCCGTTCAGCAGCACGGTCCGGCGCGGAACGAACGATCGGTGCACCCGGGCACACGCGCCGCCGGGACCGCTGCGACGCCGTTTGTAACCTGATCTACTTCAGCAGACACCCCGCACCGGCCGCGACGGCCGCCGCCGCGAGGATGAGCGTGCCCGCCCGGATCCCGGTGGCGGCCAGGAGGACACCGGCCAGGGGCATGCTGAGGTTCTCGATCGTCGACTCGGCCGTAGAGATCACGCCCGCGACCTGGCCCAGCGTTCCCGCGGGGGCGAGCCGCTGCAGGGTCGTGGCCGCGACCGTGTAGAACACCGTGCCGCTGGCACCCCACGCGAACGCGCCGATGTACGCGACGGGAATCCACGGGGTGCCGGTGAACAGCGCCGCCGTCAGCCCGTAACTGATCGCGCTCACCGCCATGACCTCCAGCGCAGGCCGGGTCACCGGCAGGCGGCGGCGGATCACCGGGAGCGCCAGCCCGGTCACGATCGCCCCGGCGCCGATGGCCGCCTCGAACAGCGCGAACTGGGACGGTGGCCGGCTCAGCACGTGGCGGGCGTACAGCGGCTCGATGACCAGGAACGCCCCGGACGTGAAGATGACCCCGATCCGGGCCAGCGTCACCCGGCGCAGTCCTGGATCCCGGGCCACGGGCACCGCGCCCGCCGTTGCCTGGCGCAGCCACCGCACCCCGCAGGCCGGGCGCCCCATGGCGGCTGCCCCGGCTGACTGCGGCTCGTGCGGCCGCGGAAGAACCGGCAGCGGGAGCATGACCAGGACGCTCACCAGGTACGTGGCGGCATCGGCGGCGAACGCCGTGCGGAACCCCGCGACCGCCATGAGCACGCTGGCCGCCAGCGGGCCCGCCACCTGCCCGATGGCGGCGGTGACGCCGAGGAGCGAGTTCGCGGCGAGCAGGTCACCTGGGTCGACGACTCGCGCCGGGAGCGCGCTGCTCGCGGGGGTGCACAGCGCCCGGGCGGCACCGCAGGCGGCCGCCATGATGTCCAGGGACATCAGCGATCCCGCGGCGGCCATCCCCAGCGACGTGGCGGCGGAGCACAGGTAGCCGACGATCAGCATGGCTCGCGGCCCGAACCGATCGGTGAGACGGCCAGTGAACGCCGTGAGCACTATGGGCGGACCGGACCAGCACAGGGCCGTGACCGAGATGGCCTCGGGGCTGGCGCCGAAATGGTAAGCGGCGAACCCCCACAGGACAATGGACGCGGCCCAGCTGCCGACCCAGCTGACGGACTGGCCGGCCAGCAGGAAGGCGAACCGCGGATCGCGGAACGAAGGACGGACCGGACGCGCCGGGACCCGGGGCGCACCAGGGAAAAAGGACATGACGAAAGACCTCCACGCGGAGCTGCGGCGAATAAGCGCTGCAGCCGCGGCGTCCCACACGAAGGCCTGCTGGAAAACCCGCCTGTCCCGCTCTAGCCCGTGCTAGCCGGGGAGGCTGAGGGAAGCAGATCCAGGCTCAGGAGGATCGCGCGGATGACGCGGCGGCGTGGAAGCCCATAGTCATATGTGCTGTACCTCCCGTGGTCGGCTCCTACCTCCGGCAGTGTGCCGGCACCAGACACTCGGCGCAACCTATTACCGGAGGTATGGCCGCGCTCCATGCGCCTGGCGGCCGAGCCAGCGGCAGGCCCGCTCAGGACATGGCGCCCTGGGCCCAGTGCCCGGCCAGGGAGAACGTGGTCGTCCGCCCGTTGTCGGCTTCGGTGATGACCGTCCATTCGCCCTTGGCGTCCGGCGCGGACAGCGTGATCGTGGCCGCCGCGTACCGGGTGGTGCCCTCGGCGCAGTTCGGCGTGCAGTCGTTCAGCCCGACCGTGCCGCGCCCGGTCGCGCTCAGGTGGCCCCAGCTCGACCACTGGATCCCGGTGACCACGTCGCCGTCGTCGCCGGAGAACTGGATGACCGATGGCCTGGTCCCGTCGAACGTGCCCGCTACCAGGGCGACCGGCCCGGGCTGGCTCGCGGGCGCCCCGGTGAACCAGGACGCACCTAGCGCGCCGGCGCCACCGCTGACGAACGCCACCGCGGCGACGACCGCTACTGGCATGATCCTCATGGCCGCTCCCCCCGGGGGCCTGCACGGACACCTGCTTCGTCCCCACCCGGAGGTGTCCTTACACCACCCGTGACTGGTCAGGCCGGAGTTGTTATCCCGGTCAGCCGCTGCAGGCCGGTGTATCCGTTCATCGAATTACCGCGCAGGAAGCCGACCAGCGTCATACCGGTTTCCTCGGCCAGGTCGGCGGCCAGCGAGGACGGCGCGGACACCGCAGCCAGAACGGGGATGCCGGCCACCGCGGCCTTCTGCACCAGTTCGAAGGAGGCCCGGCCGCTGACCATGAGGATGTGGCCGGACAGCGGCAGCCGCCCGGCGCGCAGGGCCCAGCCGATCACCTTGTCCACCGCGTTGTGCCGGCCGACGTCCTCGCGCAGCACGGCCAGCGATCCGTCCGCGGTGAACAGCCCGGCCGCGTGCAGGCCGCCGGTGCTGGCGAACACCCGCTGCGCTTCCCGCAGCCGGTCCGGCAGGCCGGCCAGCACAACGGGGGAGACCTGCAACTGGTCGGCGGTCAGGTCGTAGCGGGAGCGGACCCGGATGGCGTCGATGCTCTCCTTGCCGCAGACCCCGCAGGCGCTGGTGGTGAGGAAGTTCCGCTGAGCCTTTCGCTGGGCCCGCCGCGCGTCGGTGGCCCGTTCCAGCTCGGCGGGCGAGGGCAGGTCGGCCACTTCCAGCGTCGCGTCGGCCACGTTCTCGTCGCACATGCGGATCTGCCGCAGATCGACCGCGGGCGACAGCAGGCCCTCGGTGAACAGGAACCCGGCCGCCAGGTCGATGTCGTCGCCGGGGGTGCGCATGGTCACGGTCAGCGGCTGGCCGCCGATCCGGATCTCCAGCGGCTCCTCGACCGCCAGCAGATCAGCCCGCGCCCCGGCCAACGGTCCCGCGGCACCCGCGATGGGATCATCGGAGACGGAAATTCGCTGGATGCGGCGCCGCTGGGTCCTGGTACTCACCTCACGATGCTAGCGCCGGGATCCGCCGGAGCCAGAACGTCAGGCCCCCGCACACGGCCAGCAGGGCCAGGGCCAGCGCCACCACGGCGGGCCAGGCCCCGACGGACCAGACGCGGCCCGCGAGCCCGCCGAACACCGACGAGCCCAGGTAGTAGGCGAACAGGTACAGCGACGCGGCCTGCGCGGTCGCCACCCCGCCCGCGCTGGCCCGGACCGGGACCCAGCCGCTCGCGACCCCGTGCACGACGAAGAAACCCGCGGTCATCACGGCCACCCCCAGCACCACCAGCGGCAGCGGTCCCAGCAGGGTCAGCGCGACCCCGGTCATCGTGATCAGCGCCCCGGCCGGGACCATCGTGCGCCGGGAGAACCGCCCGACCAGCCGCCCGGCCAGCGTCGAGGTCACCGTGCCGACCGGGTAGACGCAGAACACCAGGCCCGCGGCGCCCAGGCTCAGATGGTAAGGGGCCGCGGTGAGCCGGAACCCCAGCGCGTTGTACACGGCAACGAAGGCGCCCATCGCGCAGGCGCCGATCCCGTACAGGGCCAGCAGGCCGGGATCGGACAGCGCCCGCCGGGTCATCGTGGCCAGCTGCCGCGGCCGGGCCCGGGTGGGCACGAAGTTCCGCGAGGGCGGCAGCAGGGCCAGCACCAGCAGGGCGCAGACCAGGCCCAGCCCGGCCACGGCGGCCAGCGCCCATCGCCAGCCAGCCACATCCGCGACGGCCCCGGTGACCAGGCGGCCGCTCATGCCGCCCAGTGCGGTGCCGCCCACGTACAGGCCGGCCGTGCGCGCGTACCCGCCGGGGTGCATCTCCTCCCGCAGGTAGGCCGTGGCCACCGCGGGCAGCCCGGCCAGCGCGACCCCCTGCACCAGCCGCAGCGCCAGCAGCGCGTCCCAGCCGGGAGCCACGGCGCAGGCCAGCCCGATCACCGCGGCGGCGAGCAACGAGGTGTGGATGAGCCGGGTCCGGCCCAGCACCTCCGAGACCGGACCGGTGAACAGCAGGGCCACGCCGAGCCCGGCCGTGGTCAGCGACAGCGACAGGGTGGCGTCCGCGGCGGAGACGGAGAACGCGCGGGCCAGCTCGGGCAGCAGCGCCTGGGTGCTGTACAGCAGGGCGAACGTGGCCACACCGGCCGCGAACAGCGCGATCGCGATCCGCCGGTAGCCGGGCTCACCCGGGCGGTAACCCACGGGCCCGGCTGGCCCCCGCCCCGGACCACCGCGGTCCGTAATGCCGCCGTCGGCCGCACTGCGGATAACCGATCGCATTTAATAACGTTCCGCCGCGCTGGCCTGATACGTCAAATGCATCATAATTATGGCTGGGATGCGATGTACGTATGATGGGTGGCTGTGCAGATTGAGGACCTGGCCCGGCTGCTGACGGTGGCCGAGCACGGGCAGGTCACCGACGCGGCGGTCGCGCTGCGCACGACCCAGCCCACCCTGTCCCGGCTGCTGGCCCGGGCCGAGAACGAGCTGGGCACCCGGCTGTTCGAACGCGACCCGGCCGGCGTGCAGCCCAACCCCTACGGCGAGCTGGTGCTGGCCGCGGCCCGGGACATCACCCGCCGCTACGACCGGTTGCGCGGCGACCTGGCCGAACTGCTCGACCCGGACACCGGCACGGTCCGGCTGGCGTTCCTGGACTCGATGGCCACCTCGCTGGTGCCGGCTCTGCTGCACGACTTCCGCCAGCAGGCGCCGGGGGTCCGGGTGGTGCTGCGCCAGGAACCGGGCCACGAGATCCTGCGTGACCTGGCCTCGGGTCAGTCCGAGCTGGCCGTCATCTCACCCCGGCCCGGTGAGCCGCACGGCTGGCTGCCGGTGCAGCGGCAGCGGCTGGTGCTGGTCGTCCCGGCCGGGCACCGGCTGGCCGCCCGGCACCACGTGCGGCTGGAGGAGGTGGCGGCTGAGCCCTTCGTAACCGTGCCCGCGGGCTTCGGTTTCCGGTCGCTGCTGGACGAGTTGCTGGCGGCCGAGGGCGTGGTGCTGAGCCGCGTCTCGTTCGAGATCGGGGACCTGGCCACGGTGGAGGGCCTGGTCGGCGCGGGCCTGGGCATCGCCATCCTGCCCGACCAGTTCGCCGGCCTGTCCGGCACGGCCGGCGTCCCGCTGGCGGCCGAGAGCGCCGAGCGCGTGGTCGGCCTCACCTGGCGGACCGACCGGGCGCTGTCCCCGGCCGCGTCCCGCTTCCTGGAGTTCGTGCGGCTACGGCCGTGACCTAAGGAAGCGGGAGGGCTGGGTCGGGCGCTGGATCGCTGCGCAGCCGGCTGTAGAGGTAGCCGTTCTGGTATTCGCCATCCTGGTACGCCATGGCCCGGACCACGCCGTCCAGGTGGAAACCGGCCTTTTCCAGACTGTGCTGCTCGGCCAGGTTCTCCTCGTGGGTGCCCGCCTCGATGCGGAAGGCCGGGGTGTGCTGGAACAGGTACTCACACAGCAGGACCTGGGCCCGCCAGCCGAGTCCCTGGCCGCGGCGCTCGGGCAGCAGCGCGATTCCGATCTCCCAGTGCCCTACGTTGACGTACTTCCTGGCCCGCCAGCTCACGAACCCGGCGGCGCCGGCGCCCGTGCCGTCGTCGACCATCAGCCAGCCGCGCTCGTCTCCCAGGTAGCCGTTCTCGGCGAACTGGCGGGCGATGATCCCCGGGTCCTGATACCCGGCCCAGTCCAGGCCGACCAGGCCCGGCTCGATCGAGAAACGCTGCAGCAGCGGCACGTCGGCCGCGGTCACCGGGCGGAGCAAGGTGGCGTAGCGAAAATCAGGCATGCCCCAAGTATTGTCCGCCGCCGTCCCGCCTCGCGGCCTCCCCGCCCACCTGATACCAGCAAGGGGGAGCGCTTGAGCAGTTGATCTGATAACAGCAAGAGGCGGCGGCCGGAACCCAGACACAAAACCCCGCCGCCCGGGTGGGCGACGGGGCTCTTTGCGGGCTGGCCTAGCTGGCGAAGTCGAGCAGCGGCTGGGCGCGGCTCGGGTGACGCAGCTTGGACAGCGACTGCTTCTCCAGCTGCCGGATGCGCTCCCGGGTCAGGCCCAGGGCCCGGCCGATCTCGTCCAGGGTGTGCGGGTTGCCGTCGTAGAGGCCGAACCGCATCGACATGATCGTGGCCTCCCGCGGCGTCAGCGCGTCCAGCGCGCTGCGCAGCTGCTCGGCCATCAGCTGGCGGTCGACCATCTCGGAGGCTTCCGGGGCGTCCACGTCCTCGATCAGGTCGCCGATGCTGGTCTCGCCGTCCTCACCGATGGTGGAGTCCAGGCTGATCGGCTGGCGGCTGGTCCGCAGCAGCTCCTCGATCTGGTCCGGGGTCCGGTCCAGCTCGACGGCCAGCTCCTCCGGGGTGGGCTCACGGCCGAGCTTCTGGTGCATGTCCCGCTCGACCCGGCTCAGCTTGCTCAGCATCTCCAGCACGTGGACCGGCAGCCGGATGGTCCGGGCCGAGTCCGCGAAGCCACGCTGAATGGCCTGGCGGATCCACCACATGGCGTAGGTGGAGAACTTGTAGCCCTTGGAGTAGTCGAACTTCTCCACGGCCCGGATCAGGCCGAGGTTGCCCTCCTGCACCACGTCCAGCAGCGACAGACCGCGGTCGGTGTACTTCTTGGCCACCGACACGACCAGCCGGAGGTTGGCCTCCAGCATGTGGGCCTTGGCCCGGTGGCCGTCCTCGGCCACCAGCTCGAGGTCCCGGCGGAAGTCGGCGTCCAGGTCAGGCTCGCTGTCCAGCTTGTGCTCGGCGAACAGGCCCGCTTCGATCCGCTTGGCCAGATCGACCTCCTGCTCAGCCGTGAGCAGGCTGGTCCGGCCGATCGACTTCAGGTACGTGTGTACCGAGTCGCCCATGGCCGGCCCCTGGTCGTCCAGGTCCGCCTCGGCAAACTTGTCGCCGGCCTCCGCCAGCGCGACCTTCTCGGCCTGTGCGTCGATCGCGTCGTCGTCGACCTCGATCGCACCCTTGGCCGTGCTGGCTCGGGGTGCACTCTCGGCGTCGGCGTCGTTCTGGGCGGCGGTCGATCCGGCCTTGGCCCGGCGAGTGACCTTGGCCGCACCAGCCTTGGCGGTCGGGTCCTTCACCGTGCGCTTGCCCTTGGCCGGCTCGTTGGCCATCTGGACGCCTGCTTCGGCGAGTTCACGCAGGATAGTACGGCCCTCGGCGGGGGCAATGCCCGCCTGCTCGAAGGCAGTCCGTAGCTCGGAGAGAGACAGGTGACCCTGGCTGCGCCCTCGCTGGATCAGGTCGTCCACACGCATGGTGCTGGCCTCACCGTTCCCCTTCGAGGTGGTCCCGACCGGTGTGGCGACTGCGGTCCGCGGCATGCGACACCTCCCTCCTTCTCCTCTTGACACGGGTACGATGAACGCGCCGTTCATCGTGCTCAGCTCAGGCGCCTTCAGGCGCCTTCGTCTAGGGGCCCGCGACGCTGCGTTTCTGCGTTCTCGCGGGCACTATCTACTAACGTTCGCGGCCGGGGATTGTTCCCGGCGGAGCGTTTCTAGATCGGGTTTGCCGCTCGGCAGCATCGGCATCGTTGCCCGCAAAACGAGCTCCCGGGGGAGAGCGTAACGCGGCAGACGCTCCCGCACATGCCGACACAACAGATCGAGGGTCGGTGGTTGAGCCGGGTTGTCCGGAACAATCACCGCAGTGACCCGTTCACCCCATTCGGCGTCCGGCTTGCCCACCACGGCGGCCTCACGGACCCCGGGACAGGTCTCGAGCAGGGCCGCAACCTCGCCCGCAACGACCTTTTCGCCCCCGGTGATGATCACGTCGTCGGCTCGGCCGCGGACCGCCAGCCGCCCATCGGCGTCGATCAGGCCGAGGTCGGATGTGACGAACCACGCACCGTCCATCGCCGCCGCGGTCAGGTCCGGGCGCCCCCGGTAGCCGGAGAACAGCACCGGGCCGCTGATCCGGATCCGGCCGTCACCGGCCGCCCCGCCAGCACTCCCGCCGTCGGCGCCGTCGGCGGGGGCCGCTGTGGTCACCGTCACCCCGTCCAGCGGCCGGCCGTCGTAGACGCAGCCGCCGCAGGTCTCGCTCATCCCGTAGGTGGTGATCACCGGGACTGCGGCCGCGCGGGCCCCATCGACCAGCGCGGCCGGCGCGGCCGCCCCGCCGAGCAGCACCGAGGTGAACCCCCGGGCCCAGGCCGCGTCCGGGTCGGCGTCCAGCAGCCGCCGCAGCTGGGTGGGCACGATCGACACGTGGGCGCAGCCCGACCCGGCTAGCACGTCCGCGTCGGCCCGGGTTACCACCACCGGGTCGGTCCCCGCCACCAGCGAGCGGATCAGCACCTGGATCCCGGCGATGTGGGTGGCAGGCAGGCACAGCAGCCAGCGCTGCCCGGGGGTGGCGCCCACCCGGTCCAGCGTGGCCCGGGCCGAATGCCGCAGCGCGGCCGCGCTCAGCTCGACCCCCTTGGGCGGCCCGGTCGACCCGGAGGTGGCGATCACCACCGCCGTGTCCGGGCCGGCCTGGCTGGCCGCTCGCCGGGTCACCCCGTCCGGGGTGTGCACGGCGGCCGGCGCGAACGTGTCCACGATGGCCGCCAGCCGGTCGGCCGGCAGGTCCGGATCCAGCGGCAGCACGGCCGGGCCGGTGCCGTCCAGCGCCGCCGCCAGCAGCTCAAGAAGCTGGCCGCCGGCCTCGGTGACGGGCAGTACAACCGCATGCAAAGGACGCTCAACCACGCACGTAAGGTTAGGTCCTGTGGCAGCAGGCGGCGGAACGGGAGGCGGGGCATCGGTCCCGGTCGAAGCCCAGCTGGACGAGCTGCTGGGGTCGCTGCGGGCGTTCTCGATCCCGATGACGACCAAGTTCCGCGGCATCACCGTCCGCGAGGGCGCGCTGATCAAGGGCCCGGCCGGGTGGGGTGAGTTCTCCCCCTTCGCCGAGTACGGCCCGCGCGAGTCGGCCCGCTGGCTGGCCAGCGCGCTGGAGGCGGCCACGGCCGGCTGGCCGGCTCCGGCCCGGGACCGGATACCGGTCAACGTGACCGTCCCGGCCGTGGGGCCGGACCGCGCCTACGAGATCGCCGCGTCCTCCGGCTGCGGCACGGCCAAGGTCAAGGTGGCCGAACCGGGCCAGGCCGACGCCGACGACATCGCCCGGGTCGAAGCAGTGCGTGACGCCCTCGGCCCCGGGGGCCGGGTCCGGGTTGACGTCAACGGGCACTGGGACGTGCCGCACGCTGTCCGCATGCTGGCCGAGCTGGACAAGTTCAGCCTGGAGTATGCCGAGCAGCCCTGCGCCACGCTGGCCGAACTGGCCGAGCTGCGCCGCCAGACCTCGGTGCCGCTGGCCGCCGACGAGTCGATCCGCCGGGCCGAGGACCCGCTGCGGGTCCGCGCGGCTGGCGCGGCCGACATCGTCGTGCTCAAGGTCCAGCCGCTGGGCGGGGTCCGGTCCGCGCTGCGGATCGCCGAGGCCTGTGGCCTGCCGGTGGTGGTGTCCAGCGCGGTCGACACCAGCGTGGGCCTGGCCGCCGGGGTGGCCCTGGCTGCTGCGCTGCCCGAGCTGCCGTACGCCTGCGGCCTGGGCACGATGAGCCTGCTCACCGGGGATGTCACCGCCGAGCCGCTGGCCGCGGACCGCGGGGCGCTGCCGGTGCGGCGGCCGGCCGTGGATCCGGCGCAGCTGGCACGCTGGGAGGTCGAGCCCGGGCCGTGGCGGGACCGGGCCGAGGCCGCCGCCACCTACCTGGCCGAGGTCTCCTGAGACAGGTACCTCGGCCAGGTCTTCTGAGGAAGGTCGCCGGATGAATCCTTCGACGGCACTGGCCGTCACGCTGGCCGATGAGCTGATCCGCTGCGGGCTGGCCGAGGTGGTGCTGGCTCCGGGTTCACGCAGCGCGCCGCTGGCCATGGAGTTCCACCGCCGGGCCGAACGCGGCGACCTGCGGCTGCACGTGCGTATCGACGAGCGGTCGGCCGCTTACCTGGCCCTGGGGCTGGCCAAGGCCGGCGGCCGGCCCGCGGCCGTGCTGTGCACGTCCGGGACCGCCGCCGCCAGCTTCCACCCGGCCGTGATCGAGGCCAGCGAGTCCGGGGTGCCGCTGCTGGTGCTGACCGCCGATCGCCCGCCCGAGCTGCGCGGCACCGGCGCGAACCAGGCCATCGACCAGGTCAAGCTGTACGGGGACGCGGTCCGCTGGTTCAGCGAGGTGGGGGTGCCGGAGGACCGGCCCGGCCCGGCGGCGGAGGCGGCCCAGGCGGGTTACTGGCGGTCGCTGACCTGCCGGGCCTGGGGCTTGGCGTCCGGGGCGGCGGGCGGCCCGGCTGGCCCGGTGCACCTGAACCTGGCCTTCCGCGACCCGCTGGTGCCCGACCGGGCCCCCGCCCCGGCCGACGAGGCGCTCGACGGCCGGGCTGGGGGAGCGCCGTGGGTCCGCTTCGCCGCTACGCCGTCCGGCCCGGGCGCGGCGCTCGAGCTGCCGTGGGCTGAACGAGGCCTGGTCGTGTGCGGGGACGGCCTCAGTGACGAGACCGCGGGTCAGCTGCTGGCGCTGGCGGCCGAGGCGGGCTGGCCGGTGCTGGCCGAGCCATCCTCCGGGGCCCGCCGCGGGCCGGACGCGCTGTCGGCCTACCAGTACCTGCTCGCGGCGCCCGGGTTCCTGGCCGCGCACCACCCGGAGGTCATCGTCACGGCCGGACGGCCTGGCCTGTCCCGGGGGCAGACCGCGCTGCTGCGCGGGGCAACCCGGTCGGCCCGGCACGTGGTGATCGCGGCCCAGCCCGGCCGCTGGGACGACCCGGCCCGGACCGCCACCGACGTGGCCCCAGCCGTCCGCCTCGCCCCGGCTGCCGCAGGGGTCTCAGACGGTCCGGACACGGCCTGGCGGCGGGAGTGGCACCGGGCCGACGCCGCCGCCCGCAAGGCGGTCGACGCGCTGCTGGACGCCGAGCCGGGACTATCCGAGCCGCGGCTGGCCCGGGACCTGACCGCCGCGCTGCCGGACGGGGCGCTGCTGTGGGCCGCGTCCAGCATGCCGATCCGGGACCTGGATCAGCAGCTGGCCCCGCGGACCGGGCTCCGGTTGCTGGCCAGCCGGGGCGCGAGCGGCATCGACGGCACCACCTCGGCTGCGATCGGCGCGGCTCTGGCCCACCAGTCCGCCGGCGGCGGCCCGGCCGTGGCCCTGATCGGTGACCTGGCCCTGCTGCACGACAGCGCCGGGCTGTTCATCGGCCCTGACGAGCCCCGGCCGGACCTGTGCCTGGTCGTGGTCAACAACGACGGCGGCGGCATCTTCTCCACGCTCGAACAGGCGTCGTTCCCCGGGTCGTTCGAGCGGGTCTTCGGCACCCCGCACGGCGCTGGCGTGGGGCGCCTGGCCGCGGCGGCCGGGCTGGCGTACCAGCGGATCATCCACCCAGGTGAGCTGGCCGGCGCGCTGGCCGGATCCGGGCTGCGGGTGGTGGAGCTGCAGACCAGCCGGGCCGCCGCCGCGGAGCTGCGGACCCGGCTCCAGCAGGCGGCCACCGCCGCGGCGGCGGTCAGCCCTCCAGCGCCTGGCGCATGGGCAGGAACTTGACCTCGGTCTCGGCCACCTCGGCCACCGGGTCCGAACCGGCCACGATGCCGCAGCCGGCGAACAGCCGCGCCCGCGAGCCGGTCAGCTCGGCGCACCGCAGCGCGATGCCGAACTCGCCGTTGCCCTGAGCGTCAACCCAGCCCACCGGGCCCGCGTACCGGCCCCGTTCCATGTGCTCCAGCTCGCGGATCAGCTCCAGCGCG
Source organism: uncultured Actinomycetes bacterium (assembly GCA_963833835.1). Taxonomy (GTDB): domain Bacteria; phylum Actinomycetota; class Actinomycetes; order Streptosporangiales; family Streptosporangiaceae; genus Bog-532. The sequence goes on along the minus strand of CAWHZI010000008.1, from coordinate 532,133 downwards.
ACCGCGGCCGGCGTCCCGCACACCGCGGCCGGCGGGTGCACCGCGTCGGCCAGCGACAGCACGGACTGGTCCGCCGCCAGCGTGCCGCGCACGGCCGTGCCCAGGTGGTGCAGGTTGGCCAGCTTCAGCAGCGACGGCTGGGACGGGATCACCAGGCTGGTGCACAGCGGGGCGAGCACCTCCCGGATCGAGTCGACTGCGTACTCGTGTTCCTCGGTGTTCTTGGCCGAGGCGAGCAGGGCCGCACCCAGCTCCTGGTCCTCACTGGGCTGGGTGCCGCGGGGCAGCGTGCCGCCCAGGATGAGCGCGGTGACCTCGCGTCCTTGGCGCCGGATGAGCAGCTCCGGCGTCGCGCCGACCAGGTCGGCGACCGCGAACGTGTAGCAGTCCGGGTACCGGGCGGCCAGCCGCCGCAGCACCACCCGCGGATCGATCGGTTCGGTGCCGGCCGCGAACACGTCCCGGGCCAGCACCACCTTGCGCAGTGCGGCCAGATCATGGGTCGCCAGGTCATGGGGGCCGGAGGTGATCCGGTCCACCGCGAGGTCGACCGCGTGCGCCCACTCGGGCGCGCTCAGGCTGCCGTCGTGCCAGCGCAGCGTGGCCGCCGGCCGGTCCTGCTCCGGGGCCGGCGCGACATCGGCGGGCCAGGGCGCCTGGTCCGCCGCCTGGCCGCCATCGCTGATCGTGGTCAGCCAGGCCGTACCGGCGCCGTCCCGGCCCACGACCACGCGCGGCACGAGCAAAACCGAGCCGTCCGAGGCGGGATCGAAAGTGAAGCTGCCGAACGCGAGCGGCCCGGTGCCGGGCACCTGGACCTGGTCCTCACACGTGACGCCCTCGAACAGGTTGCGCAGCCACTTCTCCCCGGCGGTGAACCGGTCCTCGCCCGCGGTCAGCGTGACCCGGGCCACCTCGCCCCAGCCGACCAGGCCGCGGCCCTGGCGCACCCAGGACAGCACCGGCGCGTCCGGCAGCCCCGTTAGCAGATCACCGGGATCGGCGATGGGCACGGTGCGGGCCGTGAGGCCGCCGGGTTCTGCCGCCGCGGGCCGGGTTTCCGGGCTCGGGCCACCGGGCATCACACCGTTTCCGTGGCCAATGTCCCGGTTGCGTGTCACGCCAGCTGAGTTTACGACAGCGAACACGGCGCGACGGCTGCGGCGTCCCGGCTCGGTCGGCCGCCACGGACGTGACGTCAGCACCGCGAGAAAGGACAGCCGAACCAGACTGATCCGGTGACCAACGTCCCTGGTCGCCGACAGCTGACTCCGATTCACTGGGGGTTGACTCAACGGTGACGGAAGCTACGCTTGATGTCTAATCTCTATTAATCCGACTATCTTAATAGACTTTTACCCGACCCCGATTAGCCGACACAGACTGGATCCCGATGCGCTCCAATCCTGACCCAGCCGAGTTCAACGAGTTCCCCGGCTGGTCCCTGGCCGGGTTTCCCGACAGTGTTGCCCACAGTGCCGCCGATCGGGCCGCGGGCCGGACTGCGGGCGAACTGGTCCGCCAGCCCCTGAGCCGATCGCGGATGAAGGAGATCGCCCGTGAGGTCGCTGGCTCTCCTGGGGCGTGGGAGCGGCTGGTTCGCATGGACCCGGACAACCGCTGGCACCAGCGGCTGTACAGCGCGGCCGACTACGACGTGTGGCTGGAGTCGTGGCTGCCGGGGCAGACCACCGGCTGGCACGACCACGCCGGGACGTCGGGCGTGCTGGTGGTGGCCCGGGGCGAGCTGGAAGAGCGCGTCTCGGTCCTGAACGGGGTCTTCACCCAGGTCCGGCACGTCCCGGAGGGAGTGGCCCGGCGCATGGGCCGGCGCCAGGTGCACAACCTGGCCAACGCCTCGCTCGCCCCCGCGGTCAGCATCCACGTCTACTCGCCGCCGCTGGGCGCGACCCGCGGCTACGAGATCGGCGCCATGGGCCTGATGCGCTCGCCCTGGAACGCCTCCAGCCCGAACTGAGCGCGGCCGCCCGCGGTCAGCGAGCCGCTACAGCAGGCTGAGCTGCAGCGGCTCCGGGACGGCCGGGACCGGCTTCGTTGGCTCGGCCGGCTCGGGCCCCAGACCGGGCGGCCCGATCCGGCGGCCCTCGGCGGGGCTGGTGGCGCCGACTCCGTAGCGCTTGGCCAGCTCGCGGACCTGGCCGGAGATCTCGCTCTGGTAGGCCTTGGGTGCGTAGGCGCCGCGGCCGTAGAAGCGCAGGTAGCGGCGGACCAGCTCGGGATGGTTGTCGTTCAGCCAGCGCAGGTACCATTCCCGCGTGCCCGGCCGCAGGTGCAGCACGATCGGGGTGACGTGGACCGCGCCGCTGTCCGCGATCCGGCGCACGGCCGCCTCCAGCTGCTCGGGGGAGTCGGACAGGAACGGCACGATCGGCCCCATCAGCACCCCGCAGCGCAGCCCGGCGTCGGTCAGCGTCTTACAGGCGTCCAGCCGCCGCTCCGGGCTCGGGGTGCCCGGCTCCAGGGTCCGCCATAGCTCTTTATCGATAAATCCGGCCGACACGTTCAGCCCGACCTCGGTCACCTGGGCCGCCTGCGTCAGCAGGTCCAGGTCACGCAGGATCAGCGTGCCCTTGGTCAGGATCGAGAACGGGTTGGCCGCGTCCCGCAGCGCGGTGATGATGCCCCGCATGAGCTGGTACTTGCCCTCGGCCCGCTGATAGCAGTCGACGTTGGTGCCCATCGCGATGTGCTCGCCCTGCCAGTTGGCGGACGCGAGCTTCTTGCGCAGCAACTCCGGCGCGTTGACCTTGACCACGACCTTGGAGTCGAAGTCATGCCCGGCGTCCAGGTCGAGGTAGGTGTGCGTGTTGCGAGCGAAGCAGTTGTGGCTGACCACCCCGTTGGCGATGAAGTCGCCCGTCCCGGTGGCGATGTCGTACATGGGCATTTCAAAGCCCAGCGGCTTGACCTCCGCCACCTGAATCTCGGCGTCACTCTTGAGCGCAACACCGTCGATCAAGCGCTTCCTCGTGATGGCCGGATCGGTGGTGTGGAAGAACCGGAGCACCTCCCGGAGCCCGCCGCGCAGCCGTACGGTTACCACCCCTTTCGGTTGGCCTGACGGCTCCAGCACGTAGTCGAAGCCGAGAAACGCCAGTGCCCGGGTGGTCGCGTCGATGATCTCCAGATCGGTGTTCGAGATTCGCCAAACGCCCTGGCTGTAGCTGCCTTCGGCGTCGAAGATCCCGGCCAGGAAACCCTTCTGCCATTCCAGCGTAAGTGTCTCGGGCCAAGCAGTTAGGTGCTTGATCGCTTCGACGGAGCCATATGAAGACACATAGATCGCCCGCACTGCCTTCCGCTGGCCATGCGCTTCGGCAAAGGTCCGCTCCGACGTCACGATGCCGAAGGTGCCCAAGCAGTAACGGGTCCGGCTCAGGCCTTCCTCATCCACCAGCGCGAGACGGAACCGGTGAACCTCGCCCCGCGCGTAGCGGTAGCTGCGCAGGAGGCCATCGCCGCGAACCATGCCACAGAGGTAGCCGCGCCGGTAGTCGACGGTGTCCTTGGGCGGCTCGGCGAACCTGCCCGTCCCCATCAGCTTGTTGTTGACGGTCAGAAACGGTCGCTGCAGCGGGCCCTGCTCCGCACCGGTCACGTGCTTCCAGCCCCGCTCGGTCAGGAACCGGTGGTCGCCGCTGGCCACCAGCTGGGTCCCGTCGGCCAATGTGATCCGATAGGCGGGCTTGACCGTAGACCAATGCGCTAGGACCTTTGTGATCGCGTAGCGCCGGTAGTAACCGTTACGGACGGTGCCGTAGATTGCGTCGCCGACGCGGACGTCCGCTAGAGGTTTGGTGCTGCCGTCCGCCATCAGGATCGGTGTGTCACCTGACAGGCAGTAAACACACGAATGCTGACAGCCACGATAAGGGTTAATTGTCCAGGTGAAGGCCATGCGGGAGGTGGCGGGCACCCGGTTGACGATGGACTTGGCCTGGACCTCGTAGAAGGTCATGCCGCGGAAGCCCGGGGTGTCGAACGTGCGGGTCACCGCGCCCCGGGCGAACAGGGGCTGGTCGCCGGTCCCGCACTCGCCGCCGGGCGTGGCGCCGTCCTCGGGCTCGTCCAGCCGCATGTGATCCCATCGCATACGCCGAGCATAGAATCTATGTTCGAGCAGCGCAAAGGTATGTTCGAATGATTCAAGCGGGATAATCGTCAGCATGCTGGAGACGGTGACGGTCACCCGGTACGTGACCCCGCTGCGCGAGGGGGGCTCGCTGCCGGCCATCGTCGAGGCCGACAACCTCGGCACCTACGTGATGAAGTTCCGCGGCGCCGGTCAGGGCCCGCTGGCGCTGGTGGCCGAGATCATGGCCGGGGAGCTGGCCCGCCGGCTGGGGCTGCGGGTGCCGGAGCTGGTGCTGGCCGAGCTGGACCCGCGGATCCCGGGCAGTGAGCCCGACCCGGAGATCCAGGACCTGCTGAAGGCCAGCCAGGGGCTGAACCTCGGGGTGGACTTCCTGCCCGGTTCGGCCGGGTTCGACCCGCTGGGCTGGACGGCCGGCGCCGAGTTCGCCAGCCAGCTGGTCTGGTTCGACGCGCTGGTGCAGAACCCCGACCGGACCTGGCGCAACCCCAACCTGCTGGTCTGGCACGGTGACATCTGGCTCATCGACCACGGGGCCGCGCTGTACTTCCACCACAACTGGCCCACCGCCAATCCGGCCCGGCCGTACGACGCGCGCGAGCACGTGCTGATCGACCGGGCCACCGCCGTGGCGCAGGCGCACGCGACGCTGGCCCCGCTGATCACCACCGCGCTGCTGGCCGAGGTGGCCGCGCTCGTCCCGCCGGCCTGGTTCGGCGAGCGGGCCGGCCCGGCCTACGTGGAGCATCTGCTGGCCCGGGTCCAGGTGCTGCCGGAGGTGATCCGCCGATGACCGCGCCGGAAGCCACCGGCGTCGGGACCGCCACCGAAGCCGGCCCTGGAGCCGCTACTGGGTCCGAGGTGTTCGAGTACGCGCTGATCCGCGTGGTGCCCCGGATCGAGCGCGGTGAGACGATCAACGCCGGGGTCATCGTGTACTCCCACCAGTACCGGTACCTGTGCGCCCGGATCGAGCTCGACGAGGACCGGCTGCGGGCGCTCGACCCCGGCGTGGACGCCGACGCGGTCCGGGCCGCACTGGGTGCGTTCACCAGGGCCTGCACCGAGGGGCCGCTGGCCGGGCGGCCGCTGGGGGAGCGGTTCCGCTGGCTGACCGCCCCGCGCAGCACGATCGTCCAGCCCGGCCCGGTGCACACTGGCCTCACCGCCGACCCAGCGGCCGAACTCGATCACTTGTTCGACACGCTGGTCCGGCGTTAAGCTGAGCCCGGGAAACAGGGGCACGGCAAACCCGGAACAATTGGATAAAGATCTTGTGCTGGGGGACAATCAAGGGGTAATCCACCGGCGTGCGACGCGGAGGTGGCGCTATGGCGCTGTCTATGGACGAGCAGCGCATGCTCGCCGAGATTGAGCGGCGGCTGGCCGCTGAGAATCCGGGCCTGGCCTCGGACCTGACCTCGTTTAGGAAACCGAGCCGGGTCAGCGTGCTCCGGTCGACCCGGGGCCGCGTCATCGGCTCGCTGTTCACCGTGGTCGTGGTGGCCATGGTGTCCTTGATGGTCTACGCGATGCTGCCCTTTCGGTCCGGTGGCCGCACCGTCAGCAACCATCCGGTAACCACGACCTCGGTCAACGGCGGCCCGGACCAGGCCAAGATCGGCGTCGAGCCGGTCAAGTCCTCGGCGGCCAAATCTTCGGCGGCCCAGTCTTCGGCGGCCGCAGTCTTCGGCGGCCCAGTCTTCGGCGGGCAAGACCTCCGCCTCGGCCCAGTCGTCGGCCCGCACGGCCACGGGCAAGACCAGCCCGTCTGCCCGCACCTCGGCCAGCAGCACCGCGCACTCCCCGAGTGCCCCCGCGGTGGCGCAGTCCGGCACCGGCGCGTCCGCGGCGGTCAACAGCCCCTGAGCCCCAGCCTGATTAGCGCCGCGGTCAGACGGGCGGCCGGGGGCCAGGAATGCGCACCCGGCTGGCCGGCCGCGCACCGCCCACGCGGCCTGCGCTGGGGTGACCATTGGACTCGGTGCCGAGCCGCCGAGGCGATAAGTACTCGCGCCAGAGCTGGATGAGGTACCGCTCCAGCCCTTCCAGCTGCCGCTTGGCCTGCTGGAACTCATCCGCCAGCGGGTTGCGGTAGGCGTTGTACAGCTCGGCGTAGCGGCGGGCGGCTTCCTCACGGTTGCTGGCGTAGACCCGGACCGCGTAGTCGCCCACCCCACTGGCCAGCCGCAGCCCGTGGATGGCCTTGCCCACCGCGCCGGCGTCGATGCTGAGGTAGCCACGCAGGTAGAGCCGGCACTTGGCCTCTTCCTGCCAGGTGTCGCCGAACGGCGGTGGTGCGCCGTCCCACTCTTCGATGACGACCCGGACGTCGAGCTGTTCCTGCAGGCTGCCGACCCACAGCTGCTCACGGTTCACGCTGATCAGCGAGCCAACCGGGGGGAGCGGGGCGCCGGGAGCGTTAGGGTCGACGGCGGAGTCGTGGAGACGGAACATGTGCCGGTCAGGGAAGACGGGCATGACCAGTTGGAGAAGTCTCCGGCTCATCATCCACCCCCCGGCATCTGAGCCTGTGGATCCGAGTGCTCCATGGCCGGGGAGCCCGGTGCCTCACAGGTGGGACAAATCTAGACCTTGGACGCGTCTCGTCGCAGGAAAACGGCCCAGGGTGTCCGTTTTTGTCCAAAAATCAATGCCGTGATCTAGATCTCGTCGGGGTGCGGGAAGACGCGGAGTACGTCACCGCTTAATTAATTGTAGAGTAACAATGATTATAGGAGCACAAGTTTCGGTGAGGTGACCGCGTGCCCGATCTCAGCCGCCGGCGTCGCCTGCTGGTGCTGGGCATCTGCTGTATGAGCCTGTTCATCGTCGGCCTGGACAGCACGATCGTGAACGTGGCGCTGCCGTCGATCTCGCGCGAACTGCACGCACCCGTTTCCAGCCTGCAGTGGGTCATCGACGCCTACACCCTGGTCCTGGCCAGCCTGCTGTTGTTCTCCGGCTCGACCGCGGACCGCATCGGCCGGCGCCGCACGTTCCAGGCCGGACTGGCCATCTTCACCCTGGGCTCGCTGGCCTGCAGTCTGGCCCCCAGCACGGGCTGGCTGATCGGCTTCCGGATGCTGCAGGCCGTGGGCGGCTCGATGCTCAACCCGGTGGCGATGTCGATCATCACCAACACGTTCACCGATCGGCGGGAGCGGGCCCAGGCCATCGGCGTCTGGGGCGCGGTGTTCGGGTTGAGCATGGCCCTCGGCCCGGTGACCGGAGGCGCCCTGGTCGACTCGGTCGGCTGGCGCGGCATCTTCTGGGTCAACATCCCGGTCGGCATCGCCGCCATCGTGCTGTGCGCCCTGTTCGTGCCCGAGTCGCGAGCCCCCCGGGCCCGGCGGCCGGACCCGCTGGGCCAGGTGCTGCTGATCGTGCTGCTGGCCTCGCTCACCTACGCGATCATCGAGGGCCCGGACCGGGGCTGGGGCTCGCCGCTGATCATGGGGCTGTTCGCCCTAACCATCGTGGGCCTGGCCGTGTTCGTGTGGTACGAGTCGCACCGGGACGAGCCGCTGCTCAATCCGCGGTTCTTCCGCAGCGCGCCGTTCTCCGGCGCCACCGCCACCGCGGTCACCTCGATGGCCGCCCTGGGCGGGTTCCTGTTCCTGAACACGCTGTACCTGCAGGACGTCCGGCACTACTCGCCGCTGACCTCCGGGCTCTACCTGCTGCCGATGGCGCTGGTGCTGGCCGTGTGCGCGACGTTGTCCGGCCGGATCGTGGCCAACCGGGGCACCCGCATCCCGATGGTGCTGTCCGGCCTCTTCATCATCGCGGCCGGGCTGCTGATGACCCGGCTGACCGTCACCACACCGCCGGCCTACCTGTTCCTGGCCTACGTGATCTTCGGCGCGGGCGCCGGCTTCGTGAACGCGGCCATCACCAACTCGGCCGTGTCCGGCATGCCCCGCGAGCAGGCCGGGGTGGCGGCCGGGTGTGCTTCGGCCAGCCGCCAGATCGGCCAGTCCCTCGGCGTCGCGGTGGTGGGCTCGGTGCTGAGCGGTAACCTCAAGGGAGGACTGAGTGCGGGTTTCGTGGACGCCAGCCGCCCCGGGTGGTGGATCGTGGCCGTCTGCGGTGCCATCGGGCTCGTCCTCGCCATCGTCACCACGGGCGCCTGGGCCCGGCGGACCGCCGCCCGGACCGCCGCCCTGCTGTCGCCCGCCGACGAAAGGTCACCGGTGAGCGTGCCATGACTAGTCCCGCCCCCGTATCTCCGGCGGTAGAGCCTTCCGCGGGGGAGCCTTCCGCCGCCCCCGCCGCGTCCGCCGGCCCGTCCGGCGACGTGGCCGCGCGGGCCTGGCAGTCCATGCGCACGCTGGTGCTCGACCGGTACGACCGCCGCAAGAAGGTGTGCGACGCGCTCGGCATGAGTTTCATCCGGGCCAAGGCCCTGCGCCAGGTCGCGGCCGGCCCGATGACCATGCGCGAGCTGGCCGCCGGGCTCGGCACCGACCCCCCGTACACCACGGTGGCCGTGGACGACCTGGAGCGCCGGGGTCTGGTCGTCCGCACCGTGCGCACCGGTGACCGGCGGTCCAAGCTGGTCTCGATCACCCCGTCCGGCTTGGAGCAGGCCCGGCTGGCCAGTGAGATCCTCAACGCGCCGCCCCGCCCGGTGCGGGAACTGCCCGCCGCGGACCTGGCCACGCTGGATCGCATCCTCAGCCACCTGGCCGGTCCCGAGGAGCCTGATCCTGGCGCGCCGGGCCCGGCCAACTAGCCCGGCCAATAAAGCCCGGCCAGCTAGGGGTCGAGCCCGCCCAGGCGCCGCAGCGCGGCCGGGTCGATGATCGTGATCCGCCGGTGGCCAGTCTGGACCAGGTTGCGCTTGCGCCAGTCGGCCAGCGCGCGCGTGGCCGTGGCCCGCGAGGCCAGGGCCAGGTCGGCCAGTTCTTCCTGGGACAGCGGCAGCGTGATGACCCGTTCCGGTCCGGCGGCCTGCCGCTCGATGGGCTGCCCATGCCGTCGGGCCAGCGTGATCAGCAGCCGGGCCAGCCGCTGCGCCCCGGTGGTGGTGGCCTGGGCGTGCAGGCCCTCGGCGGTCTCGCTGATCCGCTGGATGAGCATCCGCCGGTAGGCCTGCGCGGCCGGGGGGCAGCTGTCCAGGTAGGCCGAGAACCGCCGGTGCGGGACCAGCACCGCCAGCACGTCCTCCAGGGCGTACATGGTGGCGGTGCGGTAACCGGTCAGCTCGCCCGCGAACTCACCGACGACGTCCCCGTCGCCGCGCAGGGCGAGCACGGCCTCCTCGCCGTCCCGGCTCACCGTGACCACCTTGACCATGCCGTCGACCAGCACGAACAGGTGGGTGGCCGGCTCACCCTGGCGGCAGATAGCCACCCCGGGCTGGTACTTGCCGATCCGGCCGGCGGCCGTCAGCCGGTCCTGGTCATGCGGGCGGAGCTGGTCCCAGAACCCAGATCGTTCTTCGTCCATGTTTCCCAGTCGTCAGTGCGGTACCGCACACGAGCCCTTATCTCCACCATGACTCCCGGCCCGGCCCGCGACAATCCCGTGGACAGATTGCGACGGATCCGGGCCCGGATCGAGCCGGGGACCTGGCCCGGTGGTCCCCGCAATCACCGGGCCAGGAGCGTGGTGGCTGTGCAGGCCAGGAAGGCGGCGGTGGTGATGAGGGCCCAGTTGGTGGCGGCCTGGATCCGGTCCGCACGGAAACGGGCCTGGCTGAGCAGCAGGTGGGCCCGGGCCCAGGCCCAGGGCTCGGATGTCGCCTCGGGCGCGGGAACGCTGGCCCACGGGGCGCGGGGATCCAGCGGCGCGCCCGCCGACGCCCGCTGCTGCGACAGGGCGTGGCCCAGCGGCAGCCCGGCCAGCACGATCAGCGCCAGCGTCCGCAGCAGGCAGAGCGCCACCGCTGCGAACAGTGCGGTGACGGCCACGGCACCCGGCCCCGGCCGGCCCACCGGCAAGGTGGTGCTCTCGACGGCCAGGCCGATCAGCACCGCCGCCGCGACCGCAGCGCTCACGATCAGGTACGGCCGGGTGTCCCGGATCAGCGCGGCCATCTCGGCCAGCAGTACCTGGGCCGTGCCGCCGTTCCCGCTGGCACCGTCTCCGGCCGCACCGTCTCCGGCCGCACTGTCCGCGGCCTCGGCGGTCCGCGGCGGCCATCGCTCAGTCAGCAGCATCGTCATCGTCTCTCGCCCTCCGCTGTCACCGTTGTCTACCTTCCAGGCAACGGGATTCGGGCGGCCGGCGCTGTGCCAGGCGAGACGGACCCGATGTCTCATCTGACGCAAGCCGGGCCCACGCCCGACCGGCCAAAGTGGAACCACGGCCGACGGCCGGAGCGTCTAATGGGGGATACGGCCATCCGGGGGGCCAGGACAGAGCCCATGGCCGGGAAACGGAGACGACCCATGACCACCCGCACCGCTTGGGCCAGCCTGACCGGCTTGGCCGCGGTGGCCGCCACCGCCACGGTCGCGGCCTGCGGCAGCACCCCGGCGCCTACCTCGGCTGGCCAGCCGGCCAGCAGCTCGCCCAGCCAGTCGGCCACCCCGTCCGGTGGCGCGACCCTGCAGGCCAGCACCGGCCTCTGCAGCACGGTGCCGAAGCTGACCGCCCTCACGGTGCACCGGGTGAACGAGCTCCCGCAGAACCACCTCAAGTTCGTGTTCCCCGCCACCGAGGTGGTGACCAGCGCGGCCACGGTCCAGACGGTGGCTAAGAGCCTGTGTGCGCTGCCGCCGCAGACCGGCTCCGTGGCCTGCCCGAACGACAACGGCGTCAGCTACCAGCTCACGTTCGTCGAGGGCACCCAGCGGTTCACGCCGGTCACCGCGAATGCGTCCGGCTGCTCGGTGGTCAAGGGCCTGGGCCAGCCGCGCGCCGTCCAGCCCGCCACCAGCTTGTGGCAGGACCTGGGGCTGGCCATCGGGGTCCCGCATCCCAGCCAGAACTCGTTCAGCGGCAGCCAGGCCACCGCTAACAACACCAGCTCCTAGGGCCAGCCGGTCAGGGCCAGCTGGTCAGGGCCGGACCTCCGGTTCGGGCTGGACCTCCGGTTCGGTCACGCCGCGGGCGGCGCGGGCGGTGGTGACGCCAGCCACGGAGCCGGCCGCCAGGCGACGGTAGGGCCGGGCCAGCGGCCACTGCTCGTCATTGAGCACGGTGTCGGCGTCGAGCTGGCCCGTGGCCTGGATCAGCCGGGCCACCAGGCCGGTCCATCCGGTCTGGTGGGAGGCGCCGAGCCCGGCCCCGTTGTCGCCGTGGAAGTACTCGTAGAACAAGATGTGGTCCCGCCAGTGCGGGTCCTCCTGGAACAGCGTGGTCCCGCCGTAGACCGGGCGCCGGCCGTCGGCGTCCCGCAGGAAGGTGCTGGCCAGGCGGCGGGACAGTTCCTGCGCCACCTCGAACAGCGTCATCATCGTCCCGGATCCGGTCGGGCATTCCACCTGCAGGTCGTTGCCGTAGTAGCGGTAGTGCTGGAGCAGGGCCCGGATCAGCAGCAGGTTGATCGGGAACCAGACCGGCCCGCGCCAGTTGGAGTTGCCGCCGAACATCCCGGTGGTCGACTCGGCCGGCTCGTACTGGACCTGGTACTGCGCCCCGTCCACGTCGAAGGTGTAGGGGTGGTCCAGGTGCCAGCGTGAGATCGAGCGGATCCCGTGCGGCCCGAGGAAGCGCTCCTCGTCCAGCATGCGGGCCAGGATGCGGCGCAGCTTGTCCTCGTTGACCAGCGACAGGATCCGGCGGCCCCGCGCCCCGGGCACGGCCGGGTCGGCGATGTTGGCCAGCAGGTCCTGGTTGCGCTCGAGGAACCGGGCCACCTGCTCGGTGATCTGCGGGTAACGCTCGAGCAGGTCGGCTTCGATCACGGTGGTGGCGCAGAGGGGCAGCAGGCCGACCAGGGAACGCACCTTGAGCCGTGTGCCGCTGCCGTCGGGCAGGCGCAGCACGTCGTAGAAGAAGCCGTCTTCGGAGTCCCACATCTCGTCGGGATTCTCACCGAGCGGATCGACGGCGGCGGCGATCCAGAAGAAGCGCTCGACGAACTTGAGCACAAAGTCCTCGTAGCTCTGGTCGTGCGGGAGCAGAGCCAGCGCCAGCTCCAGCATGTTCTGGCTGAACATCGCCATCCAGGCCGTGCCGTCGGCTTGCTCCAGCCGCCCGCCGGTCGGCAGGGCCGCGCTGCGGTCGAACACGCCGATGTTGTCCAGGCCGAGGAAGCCGCCCTCGAAGACGTTGTGGCCGCTGGGATCCTTGCGGTTCACCCACCAGGTGAAGTTCAGCAGCAGCCGCGAGAAGCTCTCCTGCAGGAACGGCAGGTCGACCTGGCCCAGGTCAGCCTCCAGGTTCTGCAGGAACAGGGCCGCGAAGGCGTGCACCGGCGGGTTCACGTCGCCGAAGTTCCACTCGTAGGCGGGCATCTGGCCGCCCGGGTGGAGGTACTCCCTGGTCAGCATCAGGTCGATCTGGCTTTTGGCGAAGTCCGGGTCGACCATGGCCAGCGGGATGCAGTGGAACGCCAGGTCCCAGGCGGCGTACCAGGGGTACTCCCACTTGTCCGGCATGGACACCACGTCGTGGTTGAACATGTGGAACCACGACTCGTTGCGGCTGCCCCGGCGGGTCGGCGCCCGGAGCGGGTGGACGTGACGCTCCCGCAGCCAGCGGTCCACGTCGAAGTAGTAGCACTGCTTGGACCACAGCATGCCCGCCAGCGCCTGGCGCATGACCGACTTAGCGTCGTCGGAGACCGTGGGCGGGGTGATGGCCGCGTAGAAGTCGTCCGCCTCGGCCCGCCGCACCGCGATCAGGTCAGCCGCGTCGGCGAACGGCGCCGTCAGGGTTTCCGGGCCCTCCCGGGTGAGCCGGACCACGACCGCGGCCTGCCCGTGGGCCGGCACGACCAGCCGGACGTGCGCCGCCGCCTTGGTCCCCTCGCCCGCAGGGTTCACGGTGTCCGCGCCCTGGAGCAGGTGGTCGCCGATGCCGTCCTTGGGGAATGGCGTCGCGGGCTCGGTGCCGAACACCCGCGCCGTATTCGTCTCGTTCTCGCAGAACAGCAGGCCCGCGTCCGGCTCGGCGTGCAGGAAGAACAGGCCGGTCTTGTGGTGCTCGGCCCGGACGACCTGATGATCCGCCTCGACCCGGGCCAGCCGGGGCTTGGGCTCGCCGTGCCCCCAGGACCACGTGTTGCGGAACCACAGCGTGGGCAGCACGTGCAGCGCCGCGTCGGCGGCCGAGCGGTTGTGCACGGTGACCCGGCAGAGGATGTCCTCCGGGCCGGCCTTGGCGTGCTCGATCTCGACGTCGAAATAACGGCCCTCGTCGAAGGCACCCGTGTCGATGAGCTCGTATTCCTGTTCATGGCGGGACCGGGCCCGGTTCACCGTCACCAGGTCGTTGTAGGGGAACTCGGCCTGCGGGTACTTGTACAGGTACCGCTGGTAGCTGTGGGTGGGCAGGTTGTCGGCGTAGAAGTAGTACTCCTTGACGTCCTCGCCGTGGTTGCCCTCGGCGTTGGTCAGGCCGAACAAGCGCTCCTTGATGATCGGGTCCCGCTCGTTCCACAGCGCAATGGCCAGGCACAGCCGCTGCTTGTCATCGCTGATCCCGGCGATACCGTCCTCGCCCCACCGGTAGGCCCGCGACCGCGCCTGGTCATGACTGAGGTAGGACCAGGCGTCTTCGTTGTCGCTGTAGTCCTCCCGCACCGTGCCCCACTGGCGCTCGCTGAGGTAAGGCCCCCAGGCCCGCCAGGGAACGCCGGTCCTGGCCTCCCGCAGCCGCCGCTCCTCGGCGGTCAGCGAGGCCGGGTCGGGCACGGGATCGTTCGCACTGTCCATGGTCATGCTCCTGGTGATCGTGCCGGCGGACCGCATCGCGAGGGCCCCGGTGACCTCGAACAGGCCCATACCCGGCCGCGATCATGAAAATGCGTCAGCGCAGCGTAAGCAGGTGACTGCCCCACGGCGGCAGGTCGACGAACAGCCCTTGGGCGGTGAGCTCGCCGCCGTCCCACTCGAAGATCCGGTCATCGAGCAGGTCGGTGAGCGTCCAGCTGCGCCCGGGCAGGTCGGTCCAGCTGAGCCCGACCCGTCCCTGGGCCGGCTCAGCGGAGAAGTTGACCACCACCACGTGCCGGCTCGGCCCGTCGGACCAGCACCAGGCCAGCAGGTTCCGGCAGGAATCGTTGTCGGGCCAGCCGCCGGCCTTGAGCTGCTGCCAGACCCCCGCCCGCACCTGATGGCCGGCCACGGTGGCCAGCAGCCGCCGGTACCAGGCCGCCAGGTCAGGGTCGGGTGGCTCGGCGGGCCGGCGGTTGAGGAAGACCGGCGGCCGCACCCGCCGGCCCTCGAACTGCCCCTCATGCCACAAGGTGGCCCCGGGCAGGGTCGCGATGGCCACCGCCGCGGCCCGCTCGGCGTCGCCGGGCAGCTCACTGGCGATGCGCGGCTCGTCGTGGTTTTCGCCGAAGCGGAGCAGCCGCGACTGGTAGTCCAGGCCGGCCCGCAGATGATCGCGGATGCCGGACACGTCGCGGCCGACGACCCGGTCGTAGAACCGCTTGTCGTAGCAGAAGTCGAAGCCGTGGCGCTGCAGGGTCCACTCGGTGTCCCAGTAGGCCTCGGCCAGCAGGACGGTCTGCGGGTGCCGGTCACGCAGGCCGGCGATGACGGCCGGCCAGAACTCCTGGTCCGGCTCCGGGCCAGCCCGGCCGCCCCAGGTCTTGGCGAAGATCTGGTTGGTCATCAGCATGGCCATGTCGCAGCGGATCCCGTCGCACTGCGCGGCGATGTGGGCCAAGGTGGCCGTGGCCGCTTCCCGCAGGGCGGGCGAGAACGCATTGAGCTGGACCACGTCGGGCCACGGCGGGAAGTACGGGTCGCGGCCGTAAGCCAGGATGTGCCCGGCGGCCCGGATCCAGCTGGCCGGCTCGGCCTCGATGTCTGCCTCGTCGCCGTTGACGAACAGCTCCGGGTGGCTCCGCACCCAGGGATGGTCGGGCGCGACGTGGTTGGGCACGTAGTCCAGGAGCAGCCGGACGCCGCGGGCGGCCAGCGTGGCCCGGGCCTGGGCCAGGGCACGGGGGCCGCCGAACGCGGCGTCGACCACGTACCGGCGCACGCAGTACGGCGATCCGATCACGTCGCGGCGCTGCAGGTCGGGCAGCGAATCGGCGAACGAGGCCTGGAGCGCAGGGTTCGCGTTGGCCAGCTCGAGACCGGCCGGACTTCGTTCCCAGACGCCCATCAGCCACACCGCGTCGATACCGGCCGGCGTCACCTCGTCCCAGGCTGGTTCGGGCACGTCGGCCAGCGTCACCGGCCGCCCGGCGGCCCGCGACAGGTCGCCCAGCCAGACTGCGGTGTTGATCTCGTAGATCACCGGCCTGCCGGGCCATCCGGTCATGTCACGTCGTCCTCACTCTGGGCGGCTGGGGCCGTCGGGTGCATGGTCCCTGAGGATGCATTGTGCCCGAGGCTGGCCAGGCAGCCAGCCCGGCCAGTCAACCCGGTCAGGCCAGCCGGGTGACCTCCACCGTCACTTCCATGGCCACGCTGGGCGCCCCGCTGTAGATGCCCTTGAGCGGGGACACGTCGGCGTAGTCGCGGCCCCGGCCGATGACCACGTGCCGTTCGCCCACCGGAGCCAGGTTGGTCGGGTCGCAGGCCACCCACTCGCCGGTCCAGTATTCGGCCCAGGCGTGGCTCTGCCCGGCCACCGCCGCGCCCGGTTCGGCCTTGGGGTCGGGGTGCAGGTAGCCCGAGACGTACCGGGCCGGCAGGCCCGCGGCCCGCAGCAGGGCCACGCTGATGTGGGCCATGTCCTGGCATACGCCCTGGCCGGCGTCCCAGGCCTCCTGCGCGCTGGTCTGCACCCCGGTCGAGCCGGCCACGTAGGACACCTTCTCCCGCAGCCACTTGATGATCTCGCTGGCCGCCTCGGCCGGGTCGGCTCCGGCTACCCGGCCCCCGACCGCCGCCACCACGTCGTCGTCCATGGTGGTGCGCCGGGTCTCACGCAGGTACTCCAGCACGTAGCTCTCCGCGGCCCGCTCCCGCAGCTCGGTCCAGGGCAGCGGCACCGGCGCCGGTGCCGCGGCGCTGGTCTGCACGGTCGCGCTCGCCTTGACCAGCAGCTCCTCGTGCGGCTCCTGGATGTCGAACGAGCTGACCGTGGTGCCGAAGTAGTCGCGATAGGACCAGATCGGCACGTTCGAACCCGTCCGCACCGACGTGGCCAGCGCGGTCTGCCGGGTCATGGTGGGCGGGGTCATCCTGCACTCGTTGTAGGAGGCTCTCGCCGCCCCGCTGTAGGTGACCTTGGTCGTGTGCACCACGCCCACTCGCCAGCCCATGTCAGCCCTCCTGAGCCCAGGCCACCGGGGCCGAGTAGGCGAAGTAGCGCTTGGTGATGGCCTCGTTGGCCTGCCGGCAGGCGGCCTGCAGCGACTCGACCAGGTCGGGCAGGTCGGCCTCGATCTGGCCCGGGTCGGCGTACTCCAGCCGGGTCCGCAGCTGCCCGATCGGCCGCCGGGCCGGGTCGCCGGTGCCGGACCGGTCCGCGTCGCCCGGGTCCAGCGCCCGCAGGGCCTCCTCGGCCTCGGTCAGCGCGTGCAGCACCGACCGCGGGAACAGCCGGTCCAGCATGAGGAACTCGGCCACGTCGGACGGGTCGCTGGCCCAGCCGTGGGTGCGGATGAACGACTCGTGGGCCCCGCAGGCGTGCAGCACGGTCAGCCAGCCCAGCTGATGCCGGGTCCCGCTCATCCGGGCCAGCAGCAGCCGGGCGGTCATGTCGACCCGCTCCAGGCTGCGGCCCAGGATCAGGAACCGCCAGGCGTCGTCGTGGCTCATGGTCGACTCGGACAGGCCGAAGAACAGCGCCGCCCGCTCCCGGACGAACCGGAAGTACATGTGCGGCCCCAGCCGGTCGGCCGACCGGCGCTGCGCGCTCAGCCCCAGGCTGGTGACGTTCAGGCACTCCCACATCTCGCTGGAGACCACATCCCGTACGCTGCGCATCCCGGCCCGGGCGGCCCGGATCGCGCCCGAGATCGCGCTCGGGTTCTTCGGGTCGTAGGCCAGCAGGGACAGCGCCATCCCGATGTCCATCGGGCCGTCGTCGGGGGCGGGCACACCGAGGATGGCCAGCATGCCCCGGCAGTCGGCGTCCTCGTCGGCGTCCGGGTCCTCCAGCATGTAGTGCACGTAGACGTCGAGCGTGCGGGCGGTGTCGTCGGCCCGCTCCACGTACCGGCCGGTCCAGTACAGCGTCTCGGCGATCCGGCTCAGCAAGGCGTCACTCATGGCGTTCCCCGCTCACTGCTGTTGTTGTTCCTGGTCGCGCAGGGAGATGCTCTGCCGTTCGGCCAGCAGCCCGGTCGGAGCGGTGATGGCGGGCGTGAACGGCGGGGGATCGGGACGTTCGGCGCCCAGCCCGTCGCTGGACAGCACCCAGGTGTCCTTGGACCCGCCGCCCTGGCTGGAGTTCACGACCAGCGCTCCCTCGGGCAGCGCGACCCGGGTCAGTCCGCCGGGCAGCAGCCACACGTCGTTGCCGTCGTTGACCGCGAACGGGCGCAGGTCGATGTGCCGGGGCTCGATCCGCTCGCCGATCAGCACCGGCGAGGTGGACAGGCTCACCGGCCGCTGCGCGATCCAGCCGCGCGGGTTGGCCGCGACCTGGGTGTGCAGCTCGGTCAGCGTCCGCTCCTCCGCGTGCGGGCCGATGACGATGCCCTTGCCGCCCGCCCCGTCCACCGGCTTGAGTACCAGGTTGCCCAGGTTGCCCAGCACCCACGTCCGCACGTCCGGGTCGTCCAGCCGGTAGGACTCGACGTTGGGCAGGACCGGCTCCTCGCTGAGGTAGTAGCGGATCAGGTCGGGCACGTAGGTGTAGATGAGCTTGTCGTCGGCCACGCCGTTGCCGACCCCGTTGGCGATCGTGACCTGCCCGGCCCGGGCCGCGTTGATCAGCCCGGCGCAGCCGATCACCGAGTCCGGCCGGAACAGGACCGGATCGAGGAAGTCGTCGTCGACGCGCCGGTAGATCACGTCGACCCGCCGCTGGCCGTGCGTGGTCCGCACGTAGACCCGGTTGCCGGTGCAGAACAGGTCGCGCCCCTCGACCAGCTCGGCCCCCATCAGCTGGGCCAGCAGCGCGTGCTCGAAGTAGGCCGCATTGTTGACGCCGGGGGTGAGCACCACCACCACCGGGTCGTGCGCGCCAGCCGGGGCGGCGGCGCGCAGCGCGGCCAGCAGCCGGCCCGGGTACTCATCCACCGACTGCACCCGCTGCTCGGCGAACAGCCCGGGGAACGTCCGGGTCATGGCCAGCCGGTTCTCGATCACGTAGCTGACCCCGGACGGGATCCGGACGTTGTCCTCCAGCACCCGCAGCTGGCCGTACTCGTCCCGGATCAGGTCGATGCCCGCCACCTGGACCCGCACCCCGTTCGGCGGGACCAGGCCGGCCACCTCGCGGTGGAAGCCGGACGAGGTCAGCAGCACCCGCCACGGCACCACGCCGTCCTTGAACACCTGCCGGTCGCCGTACACGTCGGCCAGGAACGACTCCAGCGCGTAGACGCGCTGCCGGACGCCCCGGACGATCAGGTCCCACTCGACCGCGTCGATGACCCGCGGCACCAGGTCGAGCGGGAACGGTCGTTCTTCGCCGCCGAGATCGAAGGTCACGCCGCGGTCGGTGAACACCCGTGCCAGCTGGTCCGCCCGGAACCGCAGCTCCCCGGGATCCATCGGCTGCAGGGCGCTGATCAGCCCAGCGTAGGACGGACGGGGCTCGCCTGGTCCCGAGAACATCTCGTCCCAGGCCTCCGCGGGCTGATACCCGTCGAAGATGTCGGCCACGCTGGCAGCTTAACCTGCGCGTATTCCGAACTGGTTACAGGGGATAACAGCGGTGTTTCCCGGACGTTTCGGCAGTTGTCCCGCTGGCTGGCTCCCTTGTCCGGTGTCCGGGTCAGCACAGTCCGGCCAGCACAGTCCGGCCAGCACCGTTTGGCCAGCACTGGGCGGGAAGGTCACTGACCATGCCGCCCGCCAGCAGGACTGAGACGGCGGGCGCAGTCAGGACCGGGCGGGCAGGCTGGGCGCGGGGTCAGCCGCAGCCGCAGGCTCCGCCGCAGCAGCCACCGCCGCCACCCATGGGCGCGGCGCCCGGGCCAGCGCCGGCACTGCGGCCGCCGACCGCGACCGTGGACAGCAGCTTGACCGTGTCGTCGTGCCCGGCCGGGCAGGCGGACGGTGCCGACGACTCGCTCATCGGGCGGGTCACCTCGAACGTGTCGCCGCAGGCGCGGCACCGGTACTCATAGCGGGGCATGACGCCAGCCTAAGCTATCCGCGCCCGCCGCGAGCGGACCGCGCCGCCGCGTCTTCGCCCGCGGTGTCCCCGGTGCGCGGTGTCCCCGTGCGTGCCAGCTCCGTTGGCGCCGTTCCCGTTCGGGCTGGCCGCCGCGGTGTCCTGGGCCGGTGCGGTTACCGTCGCCGGGACGGGAGCGGCGCCGCCGGGCTCCTGGTAGTAGAACTGCTTGCCGCGCAGCAGCGAGACCAGCGCGCCGATGAACGACATGATCGCGGCCGCGGTGAACACGATGACCAGGCCGTGGTGGAACGGCGCCGAGATGACGTCCGGGAAGAAGTGCTTGCCGGTCAGCACGCCGACCTGCTGCTTGGTGAGCTTGTTGAGTACCCCGGTCGGGGCGAGCAGGTTGTGGATCGGGTTGTAGCCGAGCAGGGCGGCGAACAGGGTGCTCACCGGGGGCAGGTGCGCCACCTTGGACGCGACGTCCAGCGGCACCCCCTGGCCGGTCAGACCCGCGGTCAGCGTCTTGGGCAGCGTGCTGGTCAGGCCGGCCACCATCAGCGAGAAGAAGATGCCGATCGACAGCGCCATGCCCGAGTTCTGGAACGTCGAGCGCATGCCGGAGGCCGAGCCGCGCTGACTGGCCGGCACGCTGCTCATGATCGCGGACGTGTTCGGCGAGGCGAACAGCCCGGACCCGATTCCGTTGAGGAAGATGAGGGCCCCGAAGATCCAGTACGGGAAGACGATCGGCAACAGCATCAGGCCGATGAACGCGACGGTAGCCACGAGCAGCCCGGCCGTCGCGAACAGTCGCTGGCCGTACTTGTCCGACAGCCAGCCGGAGATCGGGCCCGCGATCAGGAAGCCCGCGGTCAGCGGCAGCATATAGATTCCGGCCCACAGGGGCGTATCGATGAAGTTGTAGCCGTGCAGCGGCAGCCAGATCCCGGCCAGCCAGATGACCAGCATGAACTGCAGGCCGCCACGGGCGATCGCGCCCAGCAGCGAGGCCAGGTTGCCGGCCGCGAAGGCCCGGATGCGGAACAGCCGCATATCGAACATCGGATCGGGAATCTTGGTTTCGTAGTAGCAGAAAGCGACGAGCAGGACGATGCCGATGACCAGGCCGCCGAGGACCCAGGGATTCGTCCAGCCGGTTGGGTGCCCGCCGTACGGCTGGATCCCGTAGGTGATCCCCACCAGCAGCAGCCCGGCGCCCAGGGCGAACATGACGTTCCCCAGCCAGTCGATCTTGGCCCGCCGGGTCGTGGCGACCTCGCGCAGGTTCAGGTAGGCCCAGACCGTGCCGAACACGCCGATCGGGACGTTGACCCAGAACACGAGCCGCCAGTTGATGGCGGCCAGCACCCCGCCCAGCAGCAGGCCGACGAACTGGCCGGAGATGCCCGCAATCTGGTTGATGCCCAGAGCCATGCCCCGCTGGTTGGCCGGGAACGCGTCGGTGAGGATGGCAGCCGAGTTGGCCATCAGCATCGCGCCGCCGAACGCCTGCACGATGCGCCCGCCGATCAGCCACAGCGCGCCGGCGCCCCCCAGCAACGGGTCCAGCGACAGCGCGATGGAGGCGACCGTGAACACCACGAAGCCCAGGTTGTAGATCTTGACCCGGCCGAACATGTCGCCCAGCCGGCCCAGGGTCACCACCAGCACGGCCTGCACCAGCAGGTAGCCGATGATCATCCACAGCAGGTAGCTGATGTTGCCGGGGGCGAGCGGGTTCAGGTGGATGCCGCGGAAGATGGCCGGCATCGCGATGATGACAATCGAGGCGTCGATCGTGGCCATGGTCATGCTCAGGGTGGTGTTGGACAGCGCCACCCACTTGTAGCTGCCGCTCTTGAGGCGGCCGCCGCTGTCCTGCTCCCGGGAATTACCCCGGGAGGACCCGTTGCCGTTCACCTGTCCAGTGCTCGTTTTGCGTCCCTGCTCAGCCGATTTCCGCACGTCTCCCAAGCATAGCTGGAATAAGTTGTTAGACCACAACTATTTGCCTTGCAAACGGCTCTGCCGGGCTTGTGTGCTGGTCAGCGGACGGCCAGCCGGATCCGGTAGGTCCACCAGAACGGCACCGTCCCCGGGATGCGGCGGGCGGCCACCTCGCGCAGCCGGGTCAGGCCCAGTTCGTCCTCGGACACGCCCTGGCTGAGCAGCGCGACTGTGCCGCCCTGGCTGATGAGCAGGGCCACTAGCCGGTCCGCGTCGCCCTCCTCCCGGTGGTGGACCGCGATCTCGGTCACGTACCGGAACAGGCTGCTGGCCCGCATCCGGGCGGCGTGCTCTTCCTTGGCCGCCTTCGGTGGCTGCAGGCCGCGGCTGATTTCCAGCCCGGTCATCTGGTCCTCGCAGGCCACGTAGGCGGCGTCAGTCTCCCAGTCGACGCAGGGTGGCCAGTCGCAGTCATAGGCGGCCAGCACCCCGCCCGGCCGCAGCAGCCGCGCCATCTCCGGCAGGGCCAGCTCGGGGTCGAACCAGTGCATGGCCTGGCTGGCCGTGACGATGTCGGCCGATTCGGCCGGCAGTCCGGTGTCTTCGGCGCGCGCCTCGACCACGGTGAACGCCCGCCGGTCGGGCAGCGCCGCGGCCCGCTGCCGGGCGATCTCCCGCATCGGGCCGGACGGCTCGACCCCGGTGACCGTGCGGGCCCGGCCGGACCACGGCAGCAGGGACAGGCCGCTGCCGGTCCCGATGTCGATGACCTCGGGCGCGGCCACCCCGGCCCACTGGCTGATCACCTCGGCCAGCAGGGCCGGGGGCTGGGGCCGCACCCGGTCGTAGTCGCCGGCGTAGCCGGAGAACCTGGTGGTCGCGTCCGCCATCGGTCCCGCTCCCATCACCCGAGCCCGGCCAGAAAGTACCTCGATATCAAGATATCGCACAAAGGTCAGTGCCGCCGGTTAGGCTCCGCACCATGGCCTACGACCAGGAACTGGCCGACCGGATCCGGATGATCATCGGCGGCGATCCGGTGCTGACCGCGACCCTGACTGAGAAGAAGATGTTCGGCGGGCTGGCCTTCCTGATCGGGGGCAACATGGCCATCTCGGCCAGTGGTCAGGGCGGCGTCCTGGTCCGCGTCGACCCGGCGGAAACAGAGCGGCTCACCGAGACGACCGGGGCCACGGTGGCGGTGATGGGCGGGCGACCCATGACCGGGTGGCTGCGGGTTGGCGCCGCCGAGGTCGATGCGGACGCGGGGCTGATTCCCTGGGTTGAGCGCGGTACCGCCTACGCGCGTTCGCTCCCGCCCAAACGGTAGGGCGAGCCACCCCGCTTATTACCCTTGGTAGTTGATACGCTACTTGAAGTAGTTGCTGTCACGATCAAGGATTCCGCGTGCCCATGAAGTCCCCGGCTGCTGTCGTCCGCCCCAGCGTGGCTAGCCCCGTGCTGGCCCGCGCCGTGCTGGCCAGTACCGCCCTCGTCGCCACGCTGGCCGGCTGTGCCAGCATGACGCAGCACGCCGCGACATCGGCCGCCTCGGCCTCGGCGGGCTCTAGCGCCGCCACCCCGTCCCAGGCTCCCTGCCTGGAGCTGGTCTCCTGGGACCAGCGCGGCGCGAGCGCGGTCAAGGCGCTCTACGCCGACACCGGGGCGCTGACGGCCGACGCCCGGGCCGACAACGCCAAGGCGGTGGCCGCGGCCGGGCGCAAGCTGACCTCGGACGCCATTGCCGCTGCCACCTTGCCGGTGCCGCCGGTGGCCGGGGCCTCGTGGAAGGCGCTCACCGCCGCCTACGCGGCCGCCGGGACGGCCCTGGCCAACGGCGACGCGACCGGCGCCGTGCCGAAGCTGCAGGAGGGCAACAGCGCGATCAGCACGTTCTCCACCGCATCAGCACGGTGTAGCTAGAAAACGGTGTAGCTAAAACGCGGTCCGCTCCAGGAAGGGGCGGATGAGGGCGGTCACGTCGTCCAGGTGGCTTTCCAGCAGGAAGTGCGCCCCGTTGAGCAGGTGGATCTCGGTGTTGGCCGAGTCGTCGGCGAACGCGATCGCGCCCGCCGGGCCGAAGATCTCGTCGTTGCGGCCCCAGACGGCCAGGACCGGGATCTGGCGATCACGCAGCCAGTCGTGCAGCTTCGGGTACAGGGGCAGGTTGGTGGCGTAGTCGGCGAACAGGGCCAGCTGGACCTGGTCGTTGCCGGGCCGTGACAGCTGGACGTAATCGTGCAGCCAGGCGTCCGGGCTGACCAGGCCAGGGTCGGGGACGCCGTGCTGGTACTGCCGCTGGATCGCCTCCAGGGTGAAGGCCTGCCGCATCCCGGCCTCGGTGCCGGCGTTCCGGTCGGCCCAGTACGCCCGCATCGGCTTCCAGAACGCCTCGACCAGCCCGGCCTCGTAGCCGTTGCCGTTCTGAGTGATGACCGCGGTGACCGCGTCCGGGTCGGCCAGCGCCAGCCGCCAGCCCACCGGGGCGCCGTAGTCCTGGACGTAGATCGCGTACCGGGTGACGCCGAGCTGGGTCAGCAGGCCCGCGGTCAGGCCGGCCAGCGCGTCGAAGGTGTAGCCGAACTCATCGGCCGGCGGGGCGTCGGACAGGCCGAAGCCCAGATGGTCCGGGGCGATCACGTGGTAGCGGTCGGCCAGCCGCGGGATCAGCTCGCGGAACATGAACGAGCTGGCCGGGAAGCCGTGCAGCAGCACCACGGCCGGAGCGTCCGCCGGCCCGGCCTCGCGGTAGAAGAGCTGCTGCCCGTCCACGGTGGCGTAGCGATGATGAACGGCGGTCATCTGGGGCCTCCTAGCGGCTGGTGAACTCAGCGTCGTACTAACTTCATTAATACGATTAGATGGTTAGGAGTGAACCAGGCGTCTGCTAACCTGTCAAATAAAGAAAGACGGTTATAGGGAGAACTGATGGCGGACCCGGCGGCAGGCGAGGACTTCCTGCTGGCGCTGCTCAACACCACCCCCGTCGTGGACGGGTCGCCGACCGACCAGCTGGCCGATCCGGCCCAGGCCCGGTCCTGGCTGGCCAGCCAGGGCGGCGCCGGCACCGACGCTGAGCTGCGGCAGGCGCGGGCGGTGCGGGACGCGCTGCAGGCTGTGGTGCGCGGCCAGCAGGCGCCCGGCGAGCTGGCTCCCTTCCTGGACGGTGTGTCCTGGGTACCCGCTCTGGCCGATGGCCGCGTGGACTGGACGCTCGACGCGGCGCCCGACCGCCAGCTGGCCGTCCGCGCCGTACTGGCCTGGGACGACCTGACCCAGCACCGCCCGGGGCGGTTGCGGCCGTGCGCCAACGGCGCCTGTCACCTGTTCCTCATCGACCGCACCAAGAGCAACACCGCGCGCTGGTGCTCGATGGCCACGTGCGGGAACCGGATGAAAGCCCGCCGCCACTACCAGCGCGGCCGCACCGGCCCCGGGGAAGCAGGGCCAGGGGAGTAGGTCAGCTCTCCCGGGGTGGCCCCGTGGTCTCCCGGGGTGGCCCCGTGGTCTCCCGGGGCGGCCCCGTGGTCTCCTGAGGCGGCCCCGGGGTCTCCCGAGGCGGCGCTGTGCTCTCCCGCACGACCAGGGTGGTGGCCAGTTCCATGTGCTGGGGCTGGTCCGCGACCCCGTCTGCGTCCATGCGCAGCATGCGGAAGGCGGCCGCGGTCATCGCGCCCAGCGGCTGGCGGATGGTGGTCAGCGGCGGGGTGGCCCAGGCCGCGATCGCGTCGTCGAAGCCGACCAGGCTGACGTCGCCGGGGACCCGCAGTCCGCGCTCGCCCAGGGCCTGGAGCGCGCCGAACGCCTGGTTGTCGTTGGCCGCCACGATCGCGGTCGGCGGTTCGGGCCGGTCCAGCAGCACGTGGGCCAGGTCCCGGCCGTCGGGGACCACGAACTCGCCCCGGACCACCAGGTCCTCGTCCACCGGCAGGCCGGACCGCATCAGGGCCGTCCGGTAGCCGTCCAGCCGCGCGTTGGCGGACCAGAACCGTTCGGGGCCGCCGATCGCGCCGATCCGGCGGTGCCCCAGCTCGGCCAGGTGACGGGTGGCGGTCAGGCCGCCCTGCCAGTTCGTGGTGCCGACCGACCGGATGTCGCTACCGGGCTCAGTCGGCGGGTCGACCATGATCAGCGGGATGTGCGCGCCGGCCAGCCGCTGCCGTTCGGCCGCAGTGGGCAGGTAGACCACGCTGAGCAGGCCGTCGGTGCCGCGACGGGCGGCCCGTTCCAGCCAGTCGCTGAAGTCCGCGCTGGTGCTTACCGGGGTGACCACGACGCTGTGACCGGCCTCCCTGGCCGCCTCCACCGCGCCGCGGATGAGCTCCTCGGCCCATGGGCCGTGCAGGCTGCCGATGAGCAGGTCGACCAGGCCGAACCGCAGGCCCGGCACGATCTGGTAACCGTAGCTGCGCAGCAGCCGGCTGATCCGGTCGCGGGTGCCCGGGGCCACGTCGGTGCGGCCGTTGAGCACCTTGGACACGGTCGAGACCGAGACGCCCGCCTCGGCCGCGATCCCGGTCAGCGTGCTCCGGCCTGCCTCCCGGGCCATAACGTATTCCTTTCGAAAAATTTACACTCCGAAACAGCTCGGCGACCATCAGAAACCGGACCGTGACGTTGGTCCCAGGGAGCGCCGGTTCCCCGCAAATAGGCCATTGACCCAGCAAATACCCGGACGTACGTTAAGCAAAGCCGATGCCGGTAATTTTTCGAAAAAAGTTATCGGCATGACCCTAACCAAGGACGGTGGGCATGAGCGATCCGGAAGCAGTGGCGGGCGGGAACCGGCCGGTGGCGGTGCAGCTGTACAGCATGCGGGACGAGCTGGCCCGGGACCGGGCGGAAGTGCTGCGGCGGCTGGCCGGGTCCGGTTACCGGACCGTCGAGCCGTTCGACGTGCTCACCGACCCTGACGTCCTGCGGGCCGAGCTGGACGAGGCCGGGCTGGCGGTCTGCAGCGTGCACACCCAGCCCTTCGGGGACGGTGCCGAGGCCGCGTTCCGCGGGACCGCCGCGGTGGGGGCGGGCACGGTGATCGTGCCGTACCTCCCGCCGGAGCGGTTCGCCGACGCGGACGCGATCCTGGCTGTAGCCGGCCAGCTCAACGACGCCGCCCAGCGCGCGGCCCAGCACGGGCTGCGGCTCGGCTACCACAACCACGACCACGAAGTGTCCACGCTCGTCGGCGGCCGGCCCGCGCTGGAGGTGCTGGCCGGGGAGCTCGACCCCGAGGTCATCTTGGAGGTCGACACCTACTGGGCGGCGGTGGGCGGGCAGGACGTCCCCGCGCTGCTGGGCCGGCTCGGTCCGCGCGTCCGCTACTTGCACGTCAAGGACGGCCCGGTGACCAGGCAGGATCCGAATACCGCGGTCGGCGCCGGGAAGATGCCGGTGGCCGACATCCTGGCTGCCCAGCCGTCGGTGGAGTGGAACGTGGTCGAGTTCGACGCCTGCGCCACCGACGTGATGGAGGCGGTCGCGGACAGCCTGACCTGGCTGGTCAACCACGGCCTGGCCGACGTGCCCGGCTCCGCTGACCCGCTCGGGCCGGCCGCCCCGAACGGGGGCTGAGGATGAGCGCGGCAGGATCGCCCGGGGGCGCACCCATCGGGGTCGCAGTGGTCGGCTGCGGCACGGTCAGCGAGGAGTACTTTCCCAACCTGACCTCGTTCCCCGATCTGAACGTGCTGTTCTGCGCCGATCTGGACCTGGCCCGGGCCAAGGACCAGGCGGCGAAGTACGGGATTGGCGCCTGCGGCTCGCTGGCCGAGGCGCTGGAGCACCCGGGTGTTGAGCTGGTGGTCAACCTGACCCTGCCGGTCTCGCACGCCGAGGTGGCCTCGGCCGCGATCGCGGCCGGCAAGCACGTGTGGAACGAGAAGCCGCTCACCACCGATCCGGCCACCGGCCGGGCCCTGCTGGCCCAGGCCACCCAGGCCGGGGTCCGCCTGGGCTGCGCCCCGGACACCGTGCTGGGGGCCGGCCTGCAGACCGCGCGGCGGCTCATCGCCGACGGCGCGATCGGCGCCCCGCAGACGGCGCTGACCCTGATGCAGAGCCCCGGCCCGGAGAGCTGGCACCCAAGCCCGGAGTTCTTGTTTCAATCGGGAGCGGGCCCGCTGTTCGACCTCGGCCCGTACTATTTCTCGGCCCTGGCCACGATCTTCGGCCCGGCGGCCAGGGTGGCGGCGATCGGCCGCCGGGCGGCCGCCACCCGGGTCATCGGCTCCGGGCCCAAGGCCGGCCGCCAGTTCCCGGTCGACGTGCCCACCCACGTCGGCGCGCTGGTCGAGTACGCCGGCGGTGGCGCCGCTTCGCTGCTGTTCAGCTTCGACTCACCGCTGCCGCGGCACGGGCTCGTGGAGATCACCGGGACTGAGGGCACGATGGCGCTACCGGACCCGAACCGGTTCGACGGTGACATCCGCATCTACCGGGGCTGCGGGGACCGCGGCGACGCGGGAGGAGGGGACGGCTGGGAGACGATCCCGTCCTCGGGTGCGTCGGCCGGGCGTGGCCTGGGCCCGCTCGACCTGGCGCGGCGGCTGCGCGGGGGCCAGCCGCCGCGGGCGTCCGGGGAGCTGGCCGAGCACGTCCTGGAGGTGATGATGGCAGTGCAGGCCTCACTGGAAGGCACCGCGTTCGAGCCGATAGATTCGGATTTCATCGTCCCGCCGCCGCTGCCCGAGGAATGGGATCCGTATGCCCGCACGCTCTAACCAGCCGGATACGCCAGACCTCGGTATCGGGATGGTGGGCTACGCCTTCATGGGCGCGGCCCACTCCCGGGCCTGGGCCACCGTGGGCCAGGCGTTCGACGTCCCGCTGCGGCCCCGGATGACCGTGCTGGCGGGCCGGGACGGGGCGGCCACCCGGGCCGCGGCCCGCCGGTACGGCTGGCGGCACGCCGAGACCGACTGGCATGCGGTGATCGAGCGGGACGACGTGCAACTGGTGGACATCTGCACGCCGGGCGACACCCACGCCGAGATCGCCATCGCCGCCCTGGACGCGGGCAAGCATGTGCTGTGCGAGAAGCCATTGGCCAACACGCTGGCCGAAGCCGAGGCGATGACCGCGGCCGCGGCCCGTGCCGCCAGCCGCGGCATACGGTCCATGGTCGGGTTCAACTACCGGCGGGTCCCGGCCATCGCGCTGGCCCGGCGGCTGGTCGAGCAGGGCCGGATCGGCGCGCTGCGGCACGTCCGCGCGGCCTACCTGCAGGACTGGCTGACCGACGCGGCCGTGCCGCTGACCTGGCGGCTGCAGGCCGAGCGGGCCGGCTTCGGGGCGCTGGGAGACATCGGCGCGCACGCCGTCGACCTGGCCCAGTATCTGTCGGGTGAGCATCTGACCGGGGTGTCCGGGCTGACGACCACCTTCACCGCCGAACGGCCGGTGGCGGGGGCCAACGGCAACGGGAATGGCGACGGCGCGACCGGTCCCGTGACCGTGGACGACGCCGCGCTGTTCACCGGGCGGCTGGCGTCGGGCGCCGTGGCCAGCTTCGAGGCCACCCGGGTTGCCGCCGGGCGAAAGAACTCGCTCAGCGTCGAGCTCTACGGCGAGCTGGGCAGCCTGGCCTTCGACCTGGAACGGCTGAACGAGCTGTCGTTCTACGACCGCACCGAATCCGAGGACACGGCCGGGTTCCGGCGCATCCTGGTTACCGAGCCCGGCCACCCGTACCTGGAGGCCTGGTGGCCGCCCGGGCACGTGCTGGGCTGGGAGCACACGTTCGTGCACCAGGCCCGCGACCTGCTGACCGACATCGGCGGCGACGACGACCCGGAGCCGTCGTTCGCCGACGGTCTCCAGGTGCAGCGGGTGCTGGAGGCGGTGGCGTCCAGCGCGGCCCACGACAGCGCCTGGACCAAGATCCAGTCCCCCTGACGTCCCGGAGCCCGGAGGCCACACCATGCCGCACCCGTTCACGTTGTTCACCGGCCAGTGGGCGGACCTGCCGCTGGAGGAAGTAGCCCGGCTGGCCAGCTCGTGGGGGTACGACGGCCTGGAGCTGGCCTGCTGGGGTGATCACTTCGAGGTGGACCGGGCGCTGCACGAAGACGGCTATCTGGCCGGCCGGCACGCGCTGCTGGACAAGTACGGGCTGCGCTGCTGGGCGATCTCCAATCACCTGGTCGGGCAGTGCGTGTGCGACCTGATCGATCAGCGGCACGCCGGCATCGTCCCCGCCCGCATCTGGGGTGATGGTGACCCCGAGGGCGTGCGGCAGCGGGCCGCGGCTGAGATGGCCGACACGGCCCGGGCCGCGGCCGCTTTCGGCGTGGACACCGTGGTCGGTTTCACCGGGTCGTCGATCTGGCACACGGTGGCCATGTTCCCGCCCACCCCGGACTCGATGGTGGAGGCCGGGTACCGCGACTTCGCTGAGCGGTGGAACCCGATCCTGGACGTGTTCGACGCCGAGGGGGTGCGGTTCGCGCACGAGGTCCACCCGAGCGAGATCGCCTACGACTTCTGGACCACCAAGCGGGCGCTGGAAGCGGTCGGCCACCGGCCCGCGTTCGGGCTGAACTTCGACCCCAGCCACTTCGTCTGGCAGGACCTGGACCCGGTGGCGTTCCTGGACGCCTACACCGACCGGATCTACCACGTGGACTGCAAGGAGGCCCGCAAGCGGCTGGACGGCCGCAACGGCCGCCTGGGCTCGCACCTGCCGTGGGGCGACCCGCACCGCGGCTGGGACTTCGTCTCCGCCGGGCACGGCGACGTGGCCTGGGAAGACGTGTTCCGGATGCTGAACGCGATCGGGTACGCCGGGCCGGTCTCGGTCGAGTGGGAGGACGCCGGCATGGACCGGCTGGCCGGCGCACCGAGCGCGCTGGAATTCCTGCGCGGCTTCGACTTCGACCCGCCGCAGACCTCGTTCGACGCCGCGTTCGGCTCGTAACCCCCCGCTCGCAGCCCCACCCACTGGGCCACCCCACCGGGCAAACCTTTTCGCGCGGATGCTTTGATCATCCTGTCGGTCGCGCTGAGCCGGGAGGAACTAGTCATGAGCAGGCAGTACCTGAGCCGGGACGGTGACCGGCTGGTCCGGCGCCAGGGCGGCGAGACGTTGTGGATCGAGCCGTGGGGTGAGCACAGCCTCCGGGTCCGGGCCACGCGCAGCCGGGCGATCGAGGCCGGCCAGGACTGGGCCCTGGAGCCGCCCGGGCCCAGCACGCCGGAGATCACGCTGGGCGATGACGACGCGTTCATCGCGGCCCGGATCAGCAACGGGCGCATCACCGCGACCATTAACCGGTACGGCTGGCTCGAGTTCACCAACTCGCGCGGCGAGGTGCTGCTGCGCGAGTACTGGCAGGTCCAGGACGGCGGCGCCGAGACCAGCTCGATCGCGATCCCGGGCCGGGCCTACAAGCCGGTGCTGGGCAGCGACGACTATGAACTGTCGGTGAGCTTCCGGCCCCAAGCCGGGGAGCGGATCTACGGCCTGGGCCAGCGGCAGATCGCCGAGCTGGACATGAAGGGCTGCACGCTCGAGCTCGCCCACCGCAACTCCCAGGCCAGCATCCCGTTCGCGCTGTCCAGCCAGGGCTACGGCTTCCTGTGGAACAACCCGGCCATCGGGCGCGTGACCTTCGGCAAGAACGTCACCGAGTGGCAGGCGTCCCGCACGGCCCAGCTGGACTACTGGATCACCGCGGGGGACACCCCGGCCCAGATCGAGGAGGCCTACGCGGAAGCGACCGGCAAGGTGCCGCTGATGCCGGACTGGGCCACCGGCTTCTGGCAGTGCAAACTCCGGTACAAGACCCAGGGCGAGCTGCTGGCCGTGGCGCGCGAGTACAAGCGGCGCGGCCTGCCGATCTCGGTCATCGTCGCGGACTTCTTCCACTGGCCGCAGCAGGGCGAGTGGAAGTTCGACCCCGAGTTCTGGCCCGACCCGGAGGCGATGATCGCCGAGCTGCGGGAGCTCGGCATCGAGCTGATGGTGTCGATCTGGCCGACCGTCGACGTGAACTCCGAGAACTACGACGAGATGGAAGACCGCGGCCTGCTGGCCCGGACCGACCGGGGCTCCGGGACCCAGATGGAATTCATGGGCAACGAGGTGTTCTTCGACGCCACCAATCCCGAGGCCCGCGAGTTCGTCTGGGCCAGGGCGAAGGAGAACTACTTCGACAAGGGGGTCAGGGTGTTCTGGCTGGACGAGGCCGAACCCGAGCTGGTGACCCACCGCGGGCAGTACGACTGGGACGTGATCCGCTACCACGCCGGGCCGCGCTCAAGGTGGGCAACTTTTACCCGGTCGGTTACGCGCAGGGTTTCTACGAGGGCCAGCAGGCCGCGGGCCAGACCGAGATCTCAACCTGATCCGGTGCTGCTGGGCGGGCAGCCAGAAGTACGGGGCCCTGCTGTGGTCCGGCGACGTGCACTCGACCTTCGAGTCGTTCCGCATGCAGTTCGCGGCCGGCCTGAACGCCGGGATCTCCGGCATCCCGTGGTGGACCACCGACATCGGCGGGTTCACCGGCGGCGACGGCAGCGACCCCGAGTTCCGTGAGCTGCTCGTGCGCTGGTTCCAGTGGGGTGTGTTCTGCCCGGTGACCCGGCTGCACGGGTTCCGCGAGCCGTACGAATTCACCGGGGAACGAGACCTGGCGGACGTTCAACGAGGTCCTCGGCTCCGGCGCGGCCAACGAGGTGTGGAGCTTCGGCGAGGACGTGTACGAGATCCTGGCCGGCTGCCTGCGCACCCGGGAAGCGCTGCGGCCCTATGTGGCCGAGCAGATGGTGGCGGCGCACGAGCGGGGTACGCCGGTGATCCGGCCGCTGTTCTACGACTTCCCGGCGGACGCGCACGCCTGGGAGATCGAGGACCAGTACCTGTTCGGCCCGGACGTGCTGGTCGCGCCGCTCCTGGAGTACGGCCTGCGCGAACGGCCGGTCTACCTGCCGGAGGGGCGGACCTGGACCGACGTGGCCACGGGGACCACGTACGAGGGTGGGCAGACGATCACGGTCGCCGCGCCGCTCGAGGTCATGCCGCTGTTCGTGGCGGCGGGCTCGGCCGTGCTCGGCGTGCTCCGCCGGTCGTGACCGGCTACGGCGCGATTAGCCTCAGCGGCTAGCCTCAGCGGGCCCGGATCACCTCGGAGGTGAGCAGGCCGGCCAGCGCCTGGCAGAAGGAGTCGCGCTGGGCGTCCGGTGCGTGGGCGGCGATCGCGTCGGCCGCGGTGGGGAAGTCGCCCAGCGTCTCGACCACCTTGACCAGGGCCGGGGCCTTGAGGAACACCAGCCGCCGGTTCCCGTAGTGGTAGGCCAGGGCGCCGAAGCTCTCCGGGCGGATGGCCACCTGCGGGTGCATCTCGTACGGCTGGCCGGCGTCGAAAGCCGCCTGCTCCGCGTCGCCTGGTCATACCTCTATGGTGACATTCATGGCAGCAGGACCGGCCGCAGGCCCCGACGGCGCGCCGCCAGCGGCCGCGGCCGCCGTGCCTGGGTCGGTGAAGCCTGCCGGCCGGGCAGGGCGGCCGCCGGGACCGGCCGCCGCGGGGTTCCGGCTGCGGCCCGAGCCCGGGCTGCGCGCGCTGAACGGCGGGACCGTCCTGCTGGGCGGGTACCCGCACCGGCTGCTGCGGCTCGGGGCGGCCGGCGCCCGGCACGTGACCGGCTGGTGGGCCGGGGAGCCGGTGGCCGACTCGCCCGGCGCCCAGACGCTGGCCCGCCGCCTGCTGGAGACCGGGATCGCGCTGCCCGTACCCAGCGGCGGCCCCCGCCCGCAGGACGTCACGGTGGTCATCCCGGTCCGGGACCGCACCGCCGAGCTGACCCTGTGCCTGCGCGGCCTGCGCGGCTACCGCGTCCTGGTCGTCGACGACGGGTCCCGCGACCCGGCCGCGGTGGCGCGGTGGCCGCAGCCGCGGGCGCGGCCTGCCTGCACCGGCCGGTCAACGGCGGGCCCGCCGCCGCCCGCAACACCGGCCTGGCCGCGGTCGGACACCCCGCTGGTGGCGTTCCTGGACTCCGACTGTGTGCCCGCGCCCGGATGGCTGGACGGGCTGCTGCCGCATTTCGCCGACCCGGTGGTGGCCGCGGTGGCGCCGCGCATCGTCCCGTACGAGCCTGAGGTCGCTACGGGCCATAGCCAGCCAGCACAATTCAGCCAGTACGGGGTTGGCTGGCACCGGGCTGGCTAGCGCAGTACGAAGGGGTCAGCTCCACCCTGGACATGGGCGCGGTCCCGAGCATCGTCCGGCCCGGGGCCAAGGTGTCCTACGTCCCCGGCGCGGCCCTGGTGCTGCGGACCGGAGCGGCCCGCGCCGCGGACGGCTTCGCCGAGCACATGCCGGTCGGGGAGGACGTCGACTTCGTGTGGCGGCTGGCCGCCCGCGGCTGGCAGGTCCGGTACGAACCGGCCGCCACCGTGGCCCACCAGCACCGGGTCCGGCTGGGTCGCTGGTTCGCGCGCCGGATGGACTACGGCACGTCCGCCGCACCCCTTGAGTTGCGGCACCCCGGCACGCTGCCCGCGGTGGCCATGTCCGGCTGGACCGCCGCCGCGTGGGCCGCCGCGGCCTTCGGCTCCCCGCTGGCCGGCCCGTAATCGGCACCGCGATCACCGCTGCCGCGACCGCCCTGCTGGCCCGCCGGCTGGCCCCGCTCACCGGTGACCAGACCTGGCCGGTGGCCACCCGGCTGGCGGCGGGCGGCACGGTCGCCGCCGGGCGGTTGCTCGGCAGCACGCTGTCCCGGGCCTGGTGGCCGGTGGCGCTGCCGGTCGCGGTGGCCGTGCCCCGGCTACGGCTGCCGCTGGCCGCGCTGACCCTGGCCCCGCCCATCCTGGGCTGGGCCGAACGCCGCCCGCCGATGGACCCGGTCCGCTACGTCACTGCCCGGCTGCTGGACGACGTGGCCTACAGCCTCGGCGTGTGGCGGGGGTGCCTGCGGCACCGCACCGCCCGGCCGCTGCTGCCCAAGCTGACCTGGCGTGCCCGCTAGTCGAAGCCGCGAGCGGTCCACTGCGACATCGGGCGGTCTGGCGTGAACACCAGCATCACCCGCTGCTCCTCTTGCAGGCCGGCCAGCAGTTCGTCGTCGCCGGGGACCTCCCGGCCGTGCTTGACCCGGATGGCGCGGAAGTGATCCAGCTCAGCGGCGAGGTCGTGGCGGACCTCCACCGTCCCGTAGAGCAGCACGTACCGGAATCCGGTGGCGTCGTCGACCAGGAACTCGGCCCGCGGGTCCCGGGCGAACAGCCGGGCTTTGACCCGGTCACTGGTCGTGGACACGTAGAAATGCGCCCCGTCCCAGTAGAACCAGTTCGGGGTGGCGTGCGGGCGGCCATCTGCCCGGGTGCCCGCCACGATGACGTTGCGGGGCTCGGCCAGGAACGCGGTGATCTTGTCTTCCGGCGGCATGGGGCTAAGTTAGCGAACAGTGGTGAACGCGACCGGGGGCACCACCCCGCAGGAGGGACCATGGCCAAGGCGAACGGCACCAAGACCGCCACGAAGCCGGAACGGCTGCCGCGCGGCCTGTACGAGGCCGAGCTGTACCGGCTGCAGGTTGAGCTGGTCAGGATGCAGGAGTGGGTCAGGGCCGAAGGCGCCCGCATCGTGGTGATCTTCGAAGGACGGGACGCGGCCGGCAAGGGCGGCACGATCAGCCGGGTGATGCAGTACCTCAACCCCCGCGTAGCCGGCATTATGGCGCTGCCCGCCCCGACCGAGCGCGAGAAGACCGAGTGGTACTTCCAGCGCTACGTCGAGCACCTGCCGGCCGCGGGGGAGATCGTGCTGTTCGACCGGAGCTGGTACAACCGCGCCGGTGTGGAGCACGTGATGGGGTTCTGCACCAAGGAGGAGTACAGCCGGTTCCTGCACCAGTGCCCGATCTTCGAGCGGCTGCTGGTCGAGGACGGCGTGCTGCTGCGCAAGTACTGGTTCTCGGTCAGCGACGAAGAGCAGCAGCGCCGGTTCGAGTCCCGGCTGGATGACCCGCTGCGGCGCTGGAAGCTGTCGCCGATGGCCTCCAGTCGATCAAGCACTGGGAGGACTACTCGCGGGCCAAGGACGCGATGTTTGTGCACACCGACATCCCGGAGGCGCCCTGGAATGTCGTCGAGAGTGACGACAAGCGGCGGGCCCGGGTCAACATGATCGCGCACCTGCTCAGCACGGTCCCCTACCACAAGGTCAAGCTGCCCTCGCTGCACCTGCCCGAGCGGCCGTCGTCCACCGGCTACCAGCGGACCGCCCGGGACCTGCAGCACTTCGTGCCCGACCACGCCGCCGAGCTGCTGGCCAAGCACAACGGTCATGGCAGCTGACCGTTACCGCAGTACGGGCTGCCGCGCCGTCTGATAGCGGCGACGCGCTTCGATGAACTGTTCCGTCGTGCCGCCGCGGTCGGGGTGAGCGTCGGCCATCGCGTGGCGCAGTTCCCTGATGAGCAGCGGGTCCGGCCGGGCCTGACCGGCTCGCTCGCGCTCCCCGCGATACAGGTGGCGCTCGGCGGCCCGGCGGGTGGCGAAAAACAGCCGGCCGGCCGAGCCGGGGCGGGCGCCGGGGATCGGGGTCACGCCGGCCGGGGTACCGTCCTCGAACTCCTGCCGGCTGATGCAGCCGGGGCTGACCACGGCCTCGATCCGGTCCCAGCTGTCGCTGGTGTAGTAGATCCGCTTGGCCGTCTTCCTGATGACCGGTACCTCCAGGACCCAGCGGCTCGTCTCGGCCAACGATCCGCAGTAGCGGACCCGGGCGCAGGGAACGTACAGGTATTCGGCGGTAGCGACGTCATCGGCACCGCGTTCTGGCGGCCGGGTCTTCCGCACCGCGGCGCCGATCAGCCTGAGCGCCGCTGCGCTCGCCAGCCGCGGCCGGCTGGTCGCCTTCTTCATGACTCTGGGTCTCCTTCCAGGTCTAGCGGGAGGCTGGCTCCCGGATTTCGGTGTAGCCGCCTTGGGGGTCCATCACGATCCGCCCGGTTTCCCGGCCGTGCAGTTCCTCCTCGCGCCGCTGATCGGCCCGTACATGGCAGCTGACCCGGGTGACGGCGAACGCGAGCGCGGGCCCGGCCAGCACGAGGACCCGAAGTATCCGAGGTGACCGTGAAGAGATCAACGTGCAGGTGGTAGGCGATCTGGTCGTTGGCTGCCGCGAGACCCACAGCAGGCAGTAGAAGGTCAGGCCGGCCACGCCGGCCGCGGTCCGGTTCGCCTGGCCGGCCGGGCGTGGGTGGCAGCAGGTCTCGTGACGGCCACGCGCCGGTGACCCACCGGTCCGCCAGTCGGGTAGGCCGCCAGGCAGCCGAAGAACAGGGCAGGGCACGACCAGGCCCGGCGATCAGCACCCCGAGGTCCAGCGGATGCCCGGCGAGCCGCAATTCCCAGGCCGGCATGATCCGCAGCGAGCCGTCGAGGAACGCCATGTACCAGTCCGGCACCGCACCGGAGCTGATGCTGCCCGGCTGCGACGGCCCGATCAGCCACACCGGGTTGATCTGCGCGATCGCGCCCAGCAGGACCAGCACCGCGCAGGTGAACGGCAGCAGCGGATCCGACCCGCACCCGGCGTGGCCACCGCAGCGACTGGCCGGAAGGCCGGTCAGGAGCAGCGCGCCAGTCAGGACCGGGCAGGACCAGGATGTGCACCCAGTAGTCGCGCCCGATGATCTGGTCCCCGGGCGGCACCCCGCCGAAGATCCAGATCACCAGCCGCGTGCCGATCAGCGGCACCGACAGCAGCACGCCGGTGATCACGCTGAGGCTGCCGCCGGACAGCCACGTCGTCGGGCAGGATCGTGCCGCTGTAGGCCGCCACCATGCCCAGCGGCAGCAGCGCCGTCCAGATCAGCCAGCCCGGCCGCGCCCGGCCGGAGAACCGGCCGCGGAAGAACGCCCGCAGCAGCCGCAGGCAGATCGCCGCCACGAACAGGTCCGCCGACCAGTGGTGGCACCTGCCGGATCAGCAGGCCGCCGTGTGACGTTCGAGGCTGATCGCCAGCACGGACTGGTACGCCCGGCTCATCGGTGACGCCGTCCAGCAGCCGGTACGAGCCGCGATAGGCGAGCGGTGGCCATCGACGGGCGGAACAACGGCAGCAGCAGGACCCCGGTGACCGCCGCCACCGCGAACGAGTACCCGGCGATCCGCCCGAACGCGGCCGTCCAGCGGTCCTCGGGGTGATGCCGGCCGGTCACTAGCATCGGGGTTTCCTTTCTCCTGGGTCCAGCTCGTTGGGGGACGGCGGCTACGGGCTTCCTCCCATGGGGCTGATCAGTCCGTCCTTGGTGACGCCGTACTCGGCGAGAAAGCGTTCCGCGTGGTTGTACTCATCGGGTCGGATAGCACACGGTGGGCCTCCTCGGCCAGTTCCCGCAGCCCCGCTGTCCGGAGGATGTCAACCACGTGTTGTCGTGTGACCTGCATCGTTCACGAGCCTTCCCCTCCGGCTGGGAGCCGCTTCCAGGGCCTCGACCGCCCCGAGAACGCTGCGCAGGCTAGCTTCGTAGCGCTGGTGATCCGCCGGATCGGACAGCCACTCCTCGATCGGTACGCCACGGCCTGCTCATGGGATGGCTGGTCGGTCGGCTTAGCTCAGTCCTGACGTAGAGTTCGAGCTCGTGCAGGACGGCGTTATCGCCAGTCGGGGGCCCGCCTGTTGCGGTAGCGGGTCTCACCGGGATCGCGTCAGCGCCCGGCAGCAGAATTCGCTCGCCGAGCTGGCCTCCGAAGAAGACCGCGTGCGGGTCCGTGACCACCGTTCGCGGATCGTCGCGGGCGGCCAGGGCGCTCCGGAAGAACTCGTCCATCCGGAACCGCTCGGCCCGGCGACCTCAGCTTCCCCGTTCAACGGTGGACCCACTGAGATCTTGCCGACCGCCTGACGGCATCTCCTCGGCGACGGGCTGGAACAGCACCGGTGCAAATCGGACGACGCTGCCGTCGGTGGCCGCGTCCGCCACGCTCGGCAAGAACTCGAAAAACTGCGTCGCACGCACTATCGAATACGGGATCGCCGAGTTCTCGATCATTCTCCTGGGCGCTCTTCGCCCGGAAGTAGACGCTGTCGCAGCCCTCGATCCCCACCGCCGACAGCGCCATGATGGGACGCCTGCTACCGCCTCCGCCGAGAGCAGATCGCGGGTGGAGGTCTCAAGAACTCCAGTGCCGCGGCGTCGTCGGAGGGAGGGCGGATTGACGCATCTATGACCACGGTCCTCGGCCAGGGCATCAGCGAGTCCCTCGCCGGTGAGGATGTGATCCCGGTGGCCGGCGACGCCGCCACCGCCTCGTGGCCGTGGTGGGGGAGCTTGGTGACCAGCTTCGATCCGATCGGTCCGCCGCCGATGACGACGATCTTCATGATGAGTCCTTTCTGGAAGGGATTGGGGGGTGCTGGCCCTGTCCGCTGCCTGGGCCGCGCGCCTGGTGGCTGAGCCAGTCGTCGATCTGGTCCCGCCGAGCTGAGCGCCATCACCCGGCAGGAGGATGGGCTCGCTGAGCCGGGCCCCGAAGTACCGAGCTTGAGGATCGGCGACACCACGCGCTGGTCCCCCGTAGCGCGCAACCCTTTTCGCGACCAGTCTCGATCCGTATTGCTTCGGGCCCGGCGATCTCGATCGTCTTGTTCGGCGGAGCGGCGAGCGTGACGTCGCACACGCGGCGGCGACATCGTCGGGTGCATCGGCTGAATGAGCACCGGGGGACCCGCACCGTATCCCGTCACTGGCCTCGTCAGCAATCGGACGGCGAACTCGAGAATGCGGCGGGACGATCGTGTAGGGGATCGACGAGTTCTTGATGAGCTTCTCTTGCGCGATCTTCGCCCTCATGTAGCCGCTGTCGGGCTGCGTTCGGCGCCGACGACCGACAGCGCCACGTGATGTCCCACGCGGCTGCCGCCTCCGCGTCGAGGATGTTGCGGGTCGATGTCTCGAAGAACTCGATTACCGCGGTGTCCTCGAACGACGGGGAGTTCAACACGTCGACGACGACGTCCGCGTCGCGAGGGCTCCGGCGAGGCCCTCGCCGGTGAGGGTGTTGACGCCGGTGCCGGGTGACGCGGGCCCTCGTGACCGTGCGCGCGACTTGTCGGTGACGAGCTTGGAACCGATCAGCCCGGTCCCGCCGATGACGACGATCTTCATGATGGACATTCCTCTCCTGGCCGCCGGAAGGTAGCTGGATGAGGACCACGGTCGCGTGCGCGCCCTGTTGCTCGATCCGTGCAACACCCAGTCGGGCCCGGCAGGGTGCGGTGTGGTTGGCCAGCTACTACGGCGGGGACTGGCCCCTTCCAAATTCGCAGGGCGACCGGGAGCTCTCGGCGGGAGCTCACGCCAAGCTTGGCGAACACCTTGTGCAGGTGGTACTCGATGGTTCGGGAGCTAGGAAGAGCTGACTTGCTATCTCCGGGTTCGTGTGCCGCTCGGCGCCAGCCGTACGATCTGCCTCTCCTGGGCGGTGAGACGTCGTGGCTCTCGACTGTTCGTTTGCGGACCGTCTCCCCGGTCGCCAGCAGCTCGCCGCGAGCGCGCTCGGCGAACGCCTCGGCGCCGATGCCGCTGAATGTCTGGTAGGCGAGGCGCAGGTGCTCGCGGCCGTCGTGGCGCCGGTTCACCCGACGCAGCCACTCGCCGTAAAGCAGGTGGGCACGGCCGAGCTGGATGACGATCCCGTCGCGCTCGAGGCGCTCGATCGCTTCGCGGTAGAGCGGCTCGGCGGCGTGGACGTCGCTGAGCAGCGCCTTCGACCGGGCCAGGACGCCGAGGGCCCAGTCCGTGCCGCTGGCCCGGGTTCGTTCCTCGAGCTGGCGGAGGGCGGCCGCGGCTTCCTCGACCGCACCGCTTCGGAAACCAGCCTCGACGAGTTCGGCCAGTGACCAGTTGAAGTAACCCAGGTCATCGTGCTGGCAGGCCAGGCGGGCGCCAGCGAGGGCGGCCGGGTAGCGGCCGAGACCGTTGTTCAGGACGGCGGTGACGTACCCGGCCATACCCAAGACCCTCCCCTCGCCCCGGCCCGGGCGTCCTTGATGGCCGCATCGATCAGCTGCACCGCCGAGGACTCCTCGCCCCGCCAGGCGGCGAGGAAAAGCGCGGCGTACCGCATGGACGCGTTGCCGGTTGCCGCCGTGATGGCGTCGCCCTCCTCGATGAGCGCCGCGGCGGCGGCGAACTCTCCGGCATACACGTGAACGCCGGCCAGGTAGACCAGCAGCACGGGCAGGGCGGCGAGCGCGCCGGCTTCGCGGGCGAGCCGGACGGAGCGGGTGGAGAGCTCGCGCCACCCCGCGTAGTCCCACACCTCGTGGACGGCCATCGACTGCGCCATCGGCGACAGCCGGAGCAGGCCCATGACGTCGTCCCTGGCGCGCGGATTCTCCTCCCGCAGCGCCGCCAGGGCGCGCCGGAGGGTGGGTACACCCGCCCGGGCATCCCCCCTCCCCGGCCCCGGCACGCCCCCCGGCCTCTACCGCCTGGTGTTCCAGATACCGCATTGCCATGCCGTCCAGGAGGAGGTCGCTCGGCCGGGCGGCTGTGGTCCGGGCGGCGCCGCCCGGACGGCCTCGGCCACCTCCCGGAGTCCGTGCTGGCCTCCGAGCTGGCCCGCGAACATCGCCGCACCGAAGGCTTCGAGATAGGTCTCCCGGGCCAACCCGTCATCGAGCCCTTCGACGCCCTGGCCGCCTCGAGGAACAACGCCGGGGCGTCACTCCCGCGGCTGCGGCGGAAGACATCTGGGCCCGGAGCCGTGCCGCCTGGGCCCGCTGCAGTTCGTCCAACGGACCCAGCTCGGCGACGGAGAGCAGTTCGTCGGCGGTATCGGGCGCGGCCGCCTCGAACTTTGCCTGCGCAGCCGCCAGTGCCCTCGCGGCGCGCCGGGCCGGATCCGGGGTCAGCTCCGTGGCCCGTTCGAGGAACGCCGCCGCCGCGGCGACACCACCGCGGGCCTGCGCCTGGCTCGCTGATCGCTCGAGCTCGTCGGCGACCGACTCCTCGGGACCGACCGCCGCATATGCGCGATGCCACGCTCGGCGACCGGGATCGGCGTCTGGATCTGTCACCTCCGCCAGCGCGCGATGTACTCGCCGCCGGTCAGGCGATGATGCCGCCCGGTAAGCAGCGGCGCGCACGAGGGGATGACGGAAACGCACCTGGCTCCGAACTCGATCAGCCCCGAGGACTCGGCCGGAAGCGCGGCACCGGCGGCGATCCCGAGTTGCTCGGCTGCGCGCCTCAGCAAGGCAGCGTCGCCAACCGGTTCGGCTGCCACGGTCAGGAGCAGCCGTTGCGTCTCGTCCGGGAGCGACCGAAGCTGCCGGTGGAAGCTCTGTTCGAGGCGGTTCGCGAGTGGCCGCGTGTCGGGCGGCCGAACCCGCCGGCCAGCTCCGCCGCGGTCAGTCCGCGGGTCAACTCCACCAACGCGAGCGGGTTCCCCCGCGTCTCGGCGACGATCCTGTCCTGTACGCGCTCGTCCAGCCGCCCGGGCACTACCGACTCCAGCAACGCGTGGGCGTCAGCGTCGCTCAAGCCCGTGACCGCGAGTTCCGGAAGTCCCGGCAGGTCCTGGTCCTCGCCGGGTTCCCGCAGCGAGAAGACCATGGCGACCGATTCCGCCAGCAGGCGGCGCGCGACGAACGCGAGTGCCTGCGCAGAAGCCTGGTCGAGCCATTGCGCGTCGTCGACCAGGCAGACCAGAGGCTGTTCCTCAGCCACCTCGGACAGCAGTCCGAGTACCGCGAGGCTACGGTATAGCGATCTGCCGCCGCCCCCTCGCCCAAGCCGAATGCCGTGCTCAGCGCGTCGCTCTGCGGGTCCGGCAGGCGCTCCAGGCTGTTCAGCAGGGGGGCGCAGAGCTGATGCAGGACGGCGAACGCCAGTTCCATCTCGGACTCAACACCGCCGCTCGGACAACCTGACAGTCAGGCGCGCGCTCTGCACGTAATCCAGCAGGACCGTCTTGCCGACTCCTGCCTCGCCCTGCAGGACCAGAACCCGCTCCACCCGCGCGCACCTCGTCCAGCAGCCGGTCCAATACCGCCCGCTCGCGATCTTACCACGCAGTGCCTGGGCCATGA
Organism: uncultured Actinomycetes bacterium; assembly: GCA_963833835.1. Classification (GTDB taxonomy): domain Bacteria; phylum Actinomycetota; class Actinomycetes; order Streptosporangiales; family Streptosporangiaceae; genus Bog-532. The sequence continues at coordinate 489,694 of CAWHZI010000008.1, read as the reverse complement.
CATCCGCGCCATTCTGTCGTGCGCGTTCCGATATACCGATCGATCCTGTGGGTCCGCCGGACCACACCGGGTATCGGCGCTGGGGACTCCGACGGATGCGAGCCTCCCGCACGGGAGGGACGCTGCTTGGTGAGCAATCCCGAACCTCAACGACGGAGACAGCCATGTTCGAACAGACCCCCGCCATCGTCCTCGTCCACGGCGCCTGGGCCGATGCCTCCGGCTGGAGCGCGGTCATCCCGCAGCTGCAGGAGGACGGCTTCACCGTGTACGCCCCGCCCAACCCGCTGCGCGGGCTGCCGCAAGACTCCGCCTACCTGCATGAGTTCCTCACCCAGAACCCGGCCCTGGCCGGGCAGCCGGTGGTCCTGGCCGCGCACTCCTACGGCGGGGCGGTCATCACCAACGCCGCCGTGGGCGATCCCCGGGTCAACGCGCTGGTCTACGTGGACGCGTTCATCCCCGACCTGGGCGAGACCATCGGCAGCTGGCCGGCGCCCAGCCCGGATCATGCCTGCTGGGAAACCCGGCCGAGATCTTCGACGCGGTGCCCTACCCCGGCGCGCCAGCCTGCGACGTGGATCTCTACATCAAGCCGAGCATGGTTCCCGGCTGCTTTGCCACCGGGCTGAGCCCGCAGCAGGCCGCGGTCATCGCCGCGACCCAGCGGCCCCTGCCTGCCAGCGCCTTCACCGCACCGTCCGGGGCCCCGGCCTGGAAGACCATCCCGTCGTGGGCGGTGATCGGCACCGCGGACCGGGTTATCCCGCCGCCGAGCTGACCTTCATGGCCAAACGGGCCGGTGCCCAGTCACCGAGGTAAGCGCCGGGCACCTGTCCATGATTGCCGACCCGCAGACGGTCGCCCAGGTCATCGAGCAAGCGGCCAAAGCGCTACCAGTTCGTCGCCGCCCACAGCAAGGGAGTTGGGGCCCTTGGTTGCCTTCAGCGCGCCGAGCGTCCCCTTCAGGCCACTAGGGAATCCCACGGATGCGATCGGCCAGCGACAGTTGCGCTGGTTTTTCCTGGGGAAAGGGTGATCAGCATCGTCGTCGCCGGCACCGGCACGTCACGCTGCGGTATGTCGATATGCACATCGACGCATTGCTGGCGCGGCATCAAGCCCTGGCAATCAGTTCCTGATTCGGTTTCTCGGCAGAACCGTCAATGTGTTCAACGTCGTCGTGGTGCTTGGTCATCGTCTCGATCGGGCTGACCTTCTGTGGCGCTTATCGCTATCGCCGTCGTACTCATCGGCGCCCCGCCGATCGCGCTGCACGCGACCGAGGGTCCCCGGCTCGGCGGCGTGCCCAAGGACACCAGATCGAGAGCCGAGAACAGTTGGGTCGACGGCGGTCAGGATCCGCGCGCTGCTCGATCAACGTCGGGACATCGCCGTCTGTCTGGTCATCCAGGCCCAGGCGACGGCCTGATGAGTGCGTCATCCTGGGAGTGGATCGCGACCTTCGCTGTCCGCGGGTGGTGATCGGCATCTTCGGGTACCGGTGGATCCACCGGGTGATGCAGTCACCGCGGTCGTCGTCGGGCGCGTTCGCGCTGATCATCATGTTCGCCCAGGGCCTGCGATGCAGATGGTGTGTTGCCCGCCCGCGAGACCACCTGGGCCCAGCCGACCTCCGGGCTGTTCGTCTGGGTCTGGCGCTGCTGGTCATCAACATGCTGGCGTACGGACCATTCGTGTCGGACTACACCCGCGACCCGCCCGCCGCGACCAGCGGGCCACGGCTGTTCTGTACTTCGCCTGGAACGGGCTGGTGGCCACGTTCTTCACCTGGCGCGGGTCGGCGCGTACCTGGCCGCGCTGCTGCCCGCCCTCTGCCTGGTCCGGCGCCCTCGGGCAGGTATCAGGTTCGTGGGCGTGGCGACCCGGGCCGTCTCGCTCATCGACGCGAAGGACTTTCAACGCTGCTAGCAGCGGGACGTTTCGACTCCGCGTTCGGCGGCATGCGGCGGCGGTTCAAGGCCCAGTCGACCGTCGCGAAGCCTCGTGCGCGCCATGGCGGCTGGCGATCGCCTGCCGGGTACTGGTCGCGACCCAACATCACCAATTCCCTGGACCTGGCCGCTGGTCATCTCGATCCCCTGGTCTGGGTCAACCTGGCCGACTACTTCCTGGTCCGCCGCGGCCGCTACGTCGCGTCGTTCTTCACCGCCGACGGCACGTTTACGGCCGGTTCTGCCTGGCACGGGCTGCTCGCCTACACGGCGGGCTCGCCGCCGAATGGCCGTTCGTGTCCAGCGGCTGGATCACCGGCCCTGCTCGCCGACCCTTGGCGGCGCGCGCACATTCCGCCGGCCGGCTGGTCCGCCGGTGCCGTTCCCAGCCGCCGGCCTGGGGCCGCTGGTCACCCTCTTGCGCCGCCGGCGATGACCCGCAGATCGCCATGTCCTCCGACGGCGTCCTGCAACTTCGGGCAGGACCATGGAGAGGCCGCCGGTCTGCGGGGCCAGCTCGATGACCGGGTTATCAGGCGCGGGCGCTGTGCGGGATTTCCAGGGATGCCGGCGTCACGGAGACGTCGTAGGCATCTTGGAGCACTGCGCGTCGGATCGCGAGTCATGAGCAGATCGGCATCGTGAGGGCGTCACCGCGGGCCGTTCGATCTGCGGCTGATGTGCTCTTGCCGCGATAATGCGGTTGTACATGCAGGATGCCCACTTCTCACGGGCGGGGCTGCTCGACCGTGTCCGCGAGCGCGACGTGCTGGACCGGCTCGTCGCGGATACGCGCGGGCCAGAGCCGGGTGCTGGTCCTGCGCGGCGAGGCGGGCATCGGCAAGACCGCCCTGCTGGATCACCTCGGCCGCCGCGCAGGGATGCCGGATCGCCCGGGCCGCGGGCGTCGAGTCCGAGATGGAGCTCGCTTCGCCGGCCTGCATGCGCTGTGCGCACCGATGCTCGGCCGTCTCGGGCAGCTGCCGGTCCCGCAGCGCGACGCGCTGAACACGGCGTTCGGCATGAGCGCCGGGCCCGCCGCCGGATCGCTTCCTGGTCGGCCTGGCGGTGCTCGAGCCTGCTGGCCGACGCCGCCGAGGAGCAGCCGCTCCTCTGCATCATCGACGACGCGCAGTGGCTCGACCGGGTGTCCGTGCAGACGCTCGCGTTCGTGGCGCGGCGCCTGCTGGCCGAGCGGGTCGGGCTGGTCTTCGCGCTGCGCGAGTCCGGCGCGAGCAGAGCTCGAGGGACTGCCGGAGCTGGTGATCGAGGGCCTGGCCGCCGACCGACGCCCGCCGGCTGCTGGACGCGGCGATCCCCGGGCCGCTCGACGCGCGCGTGCGGGACCGGATCCTCGGCGAGGCCGGCGGCAACCCGCTCGCGCTGCTCGAGCTGCCTCGCGGGGGGACGCCGATCGCGCGTCGCGGGCGGCTTCGGGCTGCCGTGGAGATGCCGCTGACGCAGCCGCATCGAGCAGGGCTTCGTGCGCCAGCTGACGCCGCTCCCGGCCGAGACCCGGCGGCTGCTGCTGCTGGCGGCGGCGGAGCCGGTCGGCGACGTGCCGCTGCTGTGGCGCGCGGCCGAGCGGCTCGGCATCGGGCCCGATGCGGCGGCACCGGCCGAGGCGGCAGGCCTGGTCGAGATCGGCGCGCGGGTGCGGTTCCGCCATCCGCTCGTTCGCTCGGCCGCCTACCGGGCCGCGCCCGCACGCCGAGCGACGCCAGGTCCATCGGGCGCTCGCCGACGCGACCGACCGCAGCTGGACCCGGATCGCCGGGCGTGGCATCGCGCTCGCGCGGCGACGGGCCCGACGAGGCGGTCGCGGGCGAGCTGGAGCGCTCGGCCGACCGGGCGCAGGCGCCGGGGGGCTGTCGGCGGCCGCGGCGTTCCTGCAGCGCGCCGCCGAGCTGACGCCAGATCCTGCCCTGCGCGTGGAGCGCTCGCTCGCCGCGGCCCAGGCGAAGCTCGACGTCGCCGACCCCGCGTCCGCGTCCGACCTGCTGGCCGCCGCCGAGCTCGGCCCGGTCGACGACCTTCAGCGCGCGCGGCTGGAGCGATTGCGCGCGCAGATCGCGTTCGCCAGCCGACGCGGGCGCGACGCGCCGCCGCTGCTGCTCGAGGCGGCCAGGCGGCTCGATCCCCTGGACGCCGCGATGGCCCGGGAGACCTACCTCGAGGCGATCGCGTCGGCGATGTTCGCCGGGCGCCTCGGCACCGGCCCGGATGAGCGCGAGGTGGCTGAGGCGGCGCGCGGGTCGAACCGGGTTCCGGCCCGGGCGCGTCCGACCCGCTCCTCGACGCCCTCGTGACGCGGTTCACCGACGGGTACGCGGCGGCCGTCGCGCCGCTCTCGCGGGCGCTGCGCGCGTTCGGCGAACCTGACGGCGGTGGGGAGGATCGGCGGTGGCTGTGGCTGGCGTGCCGCCTCGCCCAGGATCTCTGGGACGACGAGCTCTGGCACGTGCTCGCGACCCGCGGCGTGCGCGTGGCGCGCGAGACCGGCGCGCTCACCTGCTCCCGAACGCGCTCAACTACCTGGCCGCCTCAACGTCCATTCCGGGGCGTTCGCCACCGCTGCGGCGCTGATCGACGAGGTCGATTCGATCACGCGAGGCGACCGGGATCCCGCCGCTCAAGTACGGGGCGGTGATGCTGGCCGCGGCGCGCGGCGATCAGGCGCAGACGCCGACGCTGCTCTATGGGGCCGGCGGAATGCGACCGAGCGGGGGAGGGCTCGGCGTTCGGCGGCGCGCTGGTTCACCGCGCTGCTGCACAACAGCCATGGCCACTACGGCGAGGCGCTCGCGGCCGCGCGCAGGCCTGCGAACACGAGGACGTCATCTACTACGGCTGGGCCCTGGTCGAGCTGATCGAGGCCGGCGTCCGCGGCGGGCGACCGGGGAGGCCGCCGCGGCGCTCGAGCGGCTTAGCGAGCGACCAGGCGAGCGGCACAGAATGGGCGCTCGGCATCGAGGCGCGTTGCCGTGGGCTGCTGAGCGACGACGAGTCCCTCTACCGGGAGTCGATCGAGCGGCTTGCCCGCAGCCGCGCGGCGGTCGAGCTCGCGCGCAGCCGGCTCATCTACGGCGAGTGGCTGCGTCGCGAGAACCGTCGCGTGGACGCGCGCGAGCAACTCCGCGCGGCGCACGAGATGTTCAGCCGTATGGGCGCCGACGCATTCGCCGAGCGCGCTCGCGGCGAACTGTCGGCGACCGGCGAGACGGTGCGCAAACGTACCGTCGAGACGCTCGACGAGCTCACCCCGCAGGAGGCGCAGATCGCCCGGCTGGCCGCCAGGGGCACACCAACCCCGAGATCGGCGCCCAGCTGTTCCTCAGCCCGCGCACGGTCGAATACCACCTGCATAAGTGTTCCCGAAGCTCGGCATCAGCTCGCGCAAGGAGCTCCGGCGGGCGCTCCCGGGCGCGGAGCACGCCGCCGTGGCCGCCTAGGGCGATGGCTGAGCCCGGACCTGACCACCCAGCACCAGTGCTGGCCCTAGGAGTCGCGGGGCGGCTGGGGCCCGGGAGGGGCTGGGGCTGAGGGGGTGCCCTGGGAGCGGGAGGGCGACGGACCCATCAGCGCTCCAGGTCGCGGGCGAAGTACAGGGCCATCTCACCCGGCAGCAGCTGCGGGTCGTCCGGCTGGTACAGCGTCTCGTCCAGCCCGCACAGCCGGAAGCCCATCTTCAGGTAGAACTGCACGGCCGGGTAGTTCACGTTCTGCGTCTCCAGCCACAGGCAGCGCGCGGCGGGCTGGTGGATGGCCTGTTCGGCCAGCGCCTCGATCAGGCGGCCGCCGACGCCCTGGCCGCGGCTGGGCCGGGACACGAAGATGTTGTCGATCCGGGCCCGGCCGTTCCACGCTTCCGGCCGTGAGCTCGCCGTACCCCACGATCACCTCGCCCCGGCAGGCCACGAGCAACCCGTCGGACAACGGTCAGCGCGGGCCGCAGGTCGGCCTTCTCCACCGGCAGCTCGAACCGCTCCTCTTCCAGCCAGAACGCCATCCGGCTGCGCCGCACCCGGTAGATCCGGTCGGTGGAGTACGAGACGTCGACAGCGTCGATCCCGGCCAGGTCAGCCTGCGTCTCTGCTGGCCTCACCACGATCGATCCCGCCGTCATATCTCCAGGCTCCCACGTCTGACCGGGCATTCCGGGCAATCCCGTCGGCCCGGGCGATAGCTCATGCCGACTCAACGTAGCGCGCCGGCGGGCAGCACCGCGTGCACGCCCCAACGTCTTGTTGGCCACCTGGGTCACCCGCAGGTCCACGCACGTGCTGGCCAGCGCCAGCGAGGTAGCCCTTGTCCAGCCCGAAGATGCCCTGCATCCAGACCACCATCGCAGTCCAGCGCGTCGCCCATGGCCTCGTTCAGGTCAAGCGGAGAACCCGAACGTGATCCGCCCGGCAGGCATCTCCGGCGTGCACCGACGCCAGAGACGGCCGCCCGGTGACCAGGTCCACCACCGCCTCGGTCGTCATCGGGCACTCGATGGCCGTGCCGCCGACCTCGCCGTCGCCCTGCGCGGCGTGCCCGTCGCCCAGGTACAGCAGCGCGCCGGGCACGGCCACCGGCAGGAACAGGGTCGACCCGGCCACCAGCTCCCGGCAGTCGATGTTGCCCCCGACCGACGCCCGCGGCGGGATCGTGGAGTGCTCGCCCGCCTCCGCCGGGGCCAGCCCCATCACGCCGAGGAACGGGGCCAGCGTCGCGGGTGGAAGCCCCGAGTCGGCCGTAGCCCTTGCCCGCAGTCGGCATCGAGCTCCCACAGCAGCCAGGCGGGCGGCCCCCCATGGCCAGCCCGAGACGCTGGGTGAACCGGGGTGTCCTGGGCGAGCGGCCACCGTCCAGCCCCACTCGCCCGGGCCGCCCCCCCCGGTCAGCCGCAGGGCCAGCATGTCGCCGGGCTTGCGCGCCGCGCACCGCGATCGGCCCGGTCAGGCAGTGCCCGCGGAGGGCGACCGGGCATCTTCGGCTTGACCTCGCCCGGAGGGGCGTGGTCTGCCGCTCCAGGTGGCCCGACGCGTCCAGCGAACCGCACGACCACCGTGTCGCCGGGGTCGATGGTCAGCCCCCGGGCTCCTGCGCCCGGCTTGAACACGTCGGTCACCGTGCCCGGGGTGGGCAGCAGGCTGTGGCTGGTCACGCGGCGGTCACTCCTTCGACCGGACGGCCGTCCTCCAGGTAGATCAGGCCCCCCCAGGCACGCGCGGCGGCCCGGACCCGCCGGCGGACCGGTTTCGACAGCAGGGGCAGCGCCTCGGGCAAGGGCAGGATCCGGCTCTCGGCGATCTCTTCCTGCTGGAGTACCCGCGCGTCCAGCGCGGTCCGGCCGAACACGCCGCAATCGAACAGGAACCGGATCCCGCCGGGCCGCCCGGGCCACGGGTCCGGCGGAAGTCCACGCACGGCCCGGCCAGGCCACGCGGGACGTCCAGGCCGGTTTCCTCCCGTACCTCGCGCTGGCAGGCCTCCCAGGGGGATTCGCCGTCCGCTTCCATCACCCCGCCCGGGATGGTCCAGCCTTTCTTGTACGTCGTCTTGAGGATGAGCAGGGGGCGCCCGTGGCGGTCGAAGATCAGGGCCCCGGCCGACGCCGGGATGGCGGGCAGCGGGGCCGCCGCTGGGTCCATCCCCCCCCCCTCTCCCCCCCCCCCTTTTTTTTTTTTTCTTCACTCACGCCGGGCCACGTTACCGGGCGGACAGGCCGGGACCTCACCGTCCCGGGCGAGCAGAATGCCGACTCAGCCGCCGGGCTGCCCGGCCAAAAAAAACCCCCCCCCGGTACATCCCCGAGAAAATAACGGCCGCCCGGCTGCGGGCCACCGAGGGTCGGCCTGACCATTACCGTGTATGACACGTGCTTTTTTTTTTTTTTTTTTTTTTTTTTTTTTTTTTTTTTTTTTTTTTTTTTTTTTTTTTTTAAATATGACGTACGGGTGGAAAGGGAGTGACGTGGGCCTGCTCAGGGCGTCGGTGTCCCGCCCGGAGTCTCCCGGGGCGACGTACACCGTGGTGGTGCTGGCCGGCGAGGTCGACGCGACGAACAGCGACGAGCTGTACGGGGTGCTGGAGTCGGTCGTGAACCAGCAGCCGCGGCTGCTCATCGTCGACATGTCCGAGCTGAGCTTCATGGACTCCACCGGGCTGCGGATGCTGCTGCGGTCCAGCCGCGCCCTCGACACCCACGGTGGCGTGCTCGCCCTGGCCGCGCCCCAGGTCGCGGTGGCCCGGGTGCTGCAGCTGACCCGGGCCGACCAGCTGATCCCGGTCTACGGCACCGTCGCGGACGCTATCGCCGACGCGTAAGACCGTTCACGGCCCGGGCTGGCCGAGGCGCCCGGGCTCGCGGCAGGCGGTCAGGCCAGCCGGGGACGTGGCCGAGAGCAGGTGCCGCAGGGCCGGATCGAGGCGGGTGTAGCGGAACGTGTGGCCCGCGGTGAGCAGCGCGTCGGGCCGGATCCGCTCGCTTCAACCCCGGCCAGTTCCCTGGCCCCTTCCTCGCCGAGCAGCAGCCGCGGGCCGAAGCCGGGCACCGGGATCACGGCAGGATGCAGCAGCACCCGGCCCAGGGTCACCGGGTGTAGTCGGCGTTCCGCACCGGGTCCGGTGCGACCGCGTTGACCGGCCCGGACAGGGCGGGGTCGACCAGCGCGCGCAGGTAGACATCGGTCAGGTCGTCGATGCCGATCCAGGACAGCCATTGCCGCCCGTCGCCGATCTTGCCGCCCAGGCCCGCCTCGAACAGCGGGAACAGCAGCCGCAGGGTGCCGCCCTTGGGGCTCTGCACGATCCCGGTGCGCATTAGCACCGTGCGCAGGCCCGCGTCGGCGGCCGGGTGTGGTGGCCGCCTCCGAGTCCGCGACCACACTCGGCCAGGAAGCCGGTGCCGCGGGGACTGAACTCGGTCCGCACCTCGTCGCCCCGGTCGGTGCCGTCGTAGCCGATGGCCGACGCGCTGATGAAGAATAGAGTGGTAGGAAGCGGCTAAGCCCTCGCTGGCGGTGGACGCGGCCAGTTCGGCCAGGCGGCGGGTGGGTTCGATCCGGCTGTCGCGGACCTCGCGCTTGTGCGCCTCGGTGAACCGGCGGGCGATGCCCGCCCCCGGCCAGGTGGACCACCGCGTCCACGCCCTGCAGCAGGTCCGGGCCGGCCATGCTGCGGTCTTTATGCCGCTGGGGCGTCTCCTTGCCACCCTGGGCCGGGTGCCGGACCAGCTTGATCACCCGGTGGCCGCCGGTGGTGAGCAGGGCGGTCAGCGCCGTGCCGATCAGCCCGCTGGACCCGGTGACCGCGATGGTGAGCGGCTCGGGCTGCTTGGCCCGGGCCCACTGGTGGGCCTTCAGGTCCGCGGCCAGCTGGCGGTGCCCTGAGCCGAACATCTGCCGCAGCGCCGCCTCGGGCACGTTGGTCTGCAGGTCGTCCCTCGACCCGGGTCGCACCACCGCCGGCGTCGTGGAAGCTGTGCACGTGCCGCCAGGACACCACCCTGGACCAGTGCCTTCGAAACCAGGGCCCCCGGAACCAGTGCCTTCGGAACCAGGGTGGCCGGCGGCAGGCCGCCGGACACGAGCTGGTCGACGAACTGCCGGGGCGGGTCGTAACCGTCGCTCTGATGCTCGGCCACCCAGCGGACCCCGCCCGGGAAGCGGCAGCACGGCCCGGCCGTCCCGCAGCGAGGTCGCCTCCTGCCCCGACGCGGACTGGCTGCCCACGGCGGGGCCAGCCGGGTCAGTGCGCCCGGGCGGGTGTGCCGCGCGAAAACCTCGTCGATCGGCGTATTCACGACGCTGGAATAGCTGATGCTCATAAGCTTGCCGTTCTCCGCCCCGTTAATCAGTGCTGTGCCGCGTGCTCATTCCTGGTGGCTGCTTGCCGAGCCTCACTGCCCGGGAGGGGCCGCGATATGTGCCAGCCGCGCCAGCGACTTCCCGATACCGCGCCGGTTGCGCCGCGGGAACGGGCTGAGGGTGAGCAGCAGCGGGAACCGCGCGGTCGACCAGTCGAACGTTTCGGTGACTTCGCAGCGGGCCCCGCTGGGGCCGTCGTCCAGCGGGCGCAGCTGCCACCGCCAGCGGTGACCGTAGAAGTGCCGCCAGGCGATCAGGCGGTCCTGATCGTATTCGACGACCGTGTTGAGGATCTTGTACGGCGCGCCGATCTTCATATCCATACCGAACTTCGATCCGAGGGTGAGCCGCTCGGGCCCGCCGTCCTGGACCGCGAGCACGCTCCCGGTCCCGTCGATCAGCGGATGCTGGGCGGGATCGGCCAGCAGCGCGAAGATCCGCGCGGCGGGCGCGGCGATGATCGCGGTCTCGGATACCTGCTGCCGGGGCATCCCCCGCCGGTAGGCGGGCCCGCTCAGCGGAGTCCGGGCAGGGTGCGGGCGTACTCGGCGAAGACGGCGAGCGAGGCCGGGTTGGCCATGGCGTCCGGGTTCGCGGCCTGGCCGGGCGCGGCGCCGGCCAGGATGCGGCGTACCGGGACCTCCATCTTCTTGCCGGTCAGCGTGACCGGGATGTCCGGCACCTCGATGATCGCGTCCGGCACGTGCCGGGGCGTGTACTGGGTGCGCAGCCGCTGACTGATCTCGGCCCGCAGCGGGCCGTCCAGCACCTGGCCCGGGGTCGACTTCACGAACAGCGGCATGAAGAACCCGCCGCCGGGGCGGTCCAGGCTGACCACGAGCCCGTCGGCGACCCCGGGCACCGAGGCCAGCGCGGCGTAGATCTCGGCGGTGCCGATCCGCACCCCGTCCAGGTTGAGGGTCGCGTCGGAGCGGCCGAGCACAAAACAGCCACCGCGCCCGTTGACGCGGAAGAAGTCGCCCTGCCGCCAGCGGCCCGGGAACTGCTCGAAGTAGGCCGCGCGGTAGCGGCTCCCGTCGTCGTCGCCCCAGAACCGGACCGGCATCGACGGCATAGGGCTGGGTCACCACCAGCTCGCCAACCTCGTAGGTGACCGGCCGGCCGTCCGGGCTAAAACTCGTAGGCGGCCACGCCCAGGTGGCGGGCCTGGATCTCGCCCGCGTAGACGGGCAGCATGGCGTACCGCCGACCAGCCCGCAGCAGGTGTCGGTGCCGCCGCTCCCGGTGGCCAGCCACAGGTCGCGTTTGACGTTGCGGATGTAGACCACGCGCTGCACTCGGCCGACACCGGTGACCCGGCCAGCATGACCGCGTTCAGGTGATCGAGGCCGAACTGGCGGCCGGGAACGATCTTCGCGCGGGTCAGCGCGTCCACGTAGGCGGGCGAGGCACCGAAGAACGTGACCCGGGCGTCCTGCGCCAGCCGCCACAGCACGTCCGGGCCCGGGTAGCCGGGGTTCCCGTCGTACAGCACCGGCTGCACCCCGAGCAGCAGCGAGCTGACCAGGAAGTTCCACATCATCCAGCCGGTGGTGGTGTAGAAGAGCATCCGGTCGCCCGGGCGCAGGCGGCCGTATGGAACGTCTGTAGCTTGAGCTGCTCGGCCAGGATCCCGCCATGGCTGTGGGTGATGGCCTTGGGCAGGCCGGTGGTGCCGGAGGAGAACAAGATCCAAGGTCGGCGGTGAGAGAACGGCACCTGCTCGAGCCGGAAGCCGTCCGCGGGCGGGGCCGGGCCGCTCATGATCTCGTCCCAGCTGGTGGCGTCCCGGGCCGGGGGCCGCTGGCGTCCGGGGTCGAGCAGGGGCAGGTGGTATGAGCATGTGCCGCAGGCTGGGCAGGCCAGCCGCGATGTGCCGGGTCTCGTCGTAGCGGTCGTCGCGGCCGCCGTACCGGTATCCGTCGGTGCAGATGAGCACCACGGGGCTGAGCTGGCGAAACCGGTCCAGCACGCCCCGCCAGCCGAAGTCCGGTGAGCAGCTCGTCCAGATCGCCCCGATGCTGGCGGTGGCGAGCATGGCGATGACCGTGTGCGGGACGTTCGGCAGGTAGGCGGCCACGCGGTCGCCCGGCTGTACGCCCAGGGCACGCAGCTGGGTGGCCAGGATACGGACCTGGGTGGCCAGGTTGTCCCAGGACAGGGCCGCCAGCGGGACGGTCTCGCCGGCGAACAGGAGGGCGTCCCAGTGCAGGCGCCGGCGGAGGATGTGCCCGGCGTAGTTGAGCCGGGCGCCGGGGAACCAGTAGGCGCCGGGCATGGTGCGCTGTGCCCGAGGACCGCGGCCGGGGGCGTGGACGCCTCGATCCCGCAGTAGTCCCACACCGCCTGCCAGAAGCCATCCAGGTCGGTCACGGACCAGCGCAGAGGGCATCGTAGCTGGCGAACTCCTGCTGGCGGCCGGTGGCGAGCCAGCTGGTGAAGCGGGTGATGTTCGCGCTCGCCCGCTGGTCCGGGCTGGGCGTCCACAGCAGGTCGCCTTCCCGCACGCTGATCTCGGGGGAGAGCAGGTCGCCGCCGTGGGGCACATCGCCGACCTTGGCCGGCCGATGCGGGCGGCGCAATGGCGGTGGCGTAAGTTCGGGGGCGTGCCCCTCGATCTTGACGCGCTGACCGCGATCGACGTTCACGTGCACGTGGAATCCGACGGCCACGGCCACTTCAGCATGGACGGCGAGCTGCTGGAGGCGTCGGCCGACGTACTTCCACAGCGGGCAGGACCGCACCCCGACCGTGGACCGGCTGGCCGGGTTCTACCGGGAACGGCTGATGGCCGCGGTGATCTTCACCATCGACGCGACCACCGCGACCGGGCCGCCCGGCGCTGTCCAGCGAGGAGATCGCGGACCGGGCGGCGGAGTTCTCCCGACACGCTGATCCCGTTCGGGTCGGTGGACCCGCTGCGGCCGGCCGACGCCGTGCGCCGGGCGCGGCGGCTGGTGGATGGCCACGGCGCGCGGGGCTTCAAGTTCCACCCGAGCATGCAGGGCTTCGCCCCGAACGACCCCAGCCTGTACCCGCTGTACGCGGCGATCGAGGAAATGGGTGTCCAGGCCGTGTTCCACACCGGGCAGACCGGAATCGGCGCCGGGCTGCCCGGCGGCCGGGGGATCAAGCTGCGGCTGTCCGACCCGATGCTGATCGACGACGTGGCGGCGGATTTCCCGGGCTGACCGTGATCCTGGCCCATCCGTCCGTGCCCTGGCAGGATTCGGCCATCTCGATCGCCACGCACAAGGCCAACGTGTACATCGACCTGTCCGGGTGGTCGCCGAAGTACTTCCCGCCGCAGCTGGTGCGGAACATGAACTCCCTGCTGCAGGACAAGGCGCTGTTCGTCCGACTACCCGCTGCTGACCCCGGAGCGATGGCTGGGACTTCGACCAGCTCGACCTCAAGCCGGGCGTACGGCCCAAGGTACTGAAGGACAACGCGATCCGCATGCTCGGGCCGGCGCCTGATGTGATGGCCGCCTCCGGTCAGGGCCGCCTGCGGTCAGGGGCGCCTGCGGTCAGGGGCGGCTGTGGTTAGGGGCGGTCAGGCGCGGCGGACGGCGCGCAGCACGGCGTCGTGGATGGTGCAGGTCTCGCCGTCCGTGAACGTGGCCTGACGACCGGGCTCGGCGGTGTCGATGTCCCACGCGGCCGGGGCGAGCACGGTGGCCATTTCCTCGCCGGTGGCGAACATCTCCGGTAGCTGGGGCCGCTGCCCGGTATCCAGGTCCGACGGGTGGTGGCTGACCACGAGCAGCGTGCCGCCCGGCCGGACCGCGGCGGCCAGCCGGCGGTGCAGGGACTCGCGCTCGGACCGGGGCAGGTGGATGAACTGGGCCGAGACCAGGTCGAAGTGGCCTTCCGGTGGCTGCCAGCTGAGCAGGTCGGCCTGCTGCCAGGAGATACGCGCGGCGACGGCCGGGCCAGCCTGGGCCGCCAGTCCGGCCGCTCGCCGCAGCGCGATCGGCGAGATGTCGGCCCCGGTGGCGTTCCAGCCCTGGGTGGCGAGCCAGATCACGTCGGCGCCTTCGCCGCTGCCGACATCCAGGGCGGTGCCGGGAGCCAGTTCATCGGCGTAGCTGACCAGCAGCGGGTTGGGCTGGCCGGACCAGATGGGCTCGCCGCTGTACCGGTCGTCCCAGTACTCCTGGGTGAACCACTGTGACGGGTCGGAGTCGGGGCCGGTGGGCGGGGGACCGTACCCGTGGCCGGGGCCGGGGCCGTGCTGGTGGCTGGTGTTCATGGGCTGACCGTGCCGCCAGCTGGCCACCGGCGGCGAACGGCGTTGCCGGTTTGGCAACTTCCGGTCAGTCGGCCAGGCGGAAGACCAGCTCGGTCTCCCACTTGCCCGGGTCGGGCTGTTCGGCCGGGTTGACGGGGTAGATCTCCAGCCGGCAACCCCATCGCTCACCGTCCGGCGTGTCCTGCTTGTCCCAGGTCAGGCCCGACCTTGGGCCCAGTCCAGCAGGCGGCGCACGGCCGGCACGAGCTGGTCTCGTACGGGCCGACATGGGTCACCGCCGTGTACTGGCCGCCGGGCAGTAGGCTGCCCGGCACCTGGTTGTCACCGGCCACCGGCGCGGCGACGGGGACACCGGCTTCGACCTGCAGTTCGCGCGCCATGTCGATCACGTTGTACTTGATGAACGGCGGCCCGGCGGGCTCGGTCCCGTGCGTAGCCAGCCAGGCCAGCAGGCCGGGGATTTCGTCGGCGGCCGAGGGCAGGGTGGCCATGGTGACGGTGCGCCACGCTGACCAGGCTGCGCGTCCTGCTCATCACGGACGGCTCGGTCGCCGCGTTCGGCGAAGAAGGATCCATACTCACCCAGACGACGCTCACCCGCCAGACTCATCGCTGTCCGAGGTCAGATTTCGCCGCGGGCCATGGCGATCAGCCGGTCCAGCACCTTGCCTTGGCTGACCCGGACGCCATCGTGTTCGTATCCTGGTCACCCAGGGCCGCAGACCTTCGATGGCGACCGCGGTCCGGAGTGAGTCGTCCCGGTCCACGTACATGTCGTTGAAGTACACCGCCGCGGCGACCGGGACGTTGTTCGCGCCGAGGCGGACCGGGTGGTACAGCGGCGGCCATGTGTCCCGCTCGGCCAGCCGGTCCGCGGCCTCACGCAGCGGCGCCAGCACCGGGTCGGCACCATCCATGGGTAGATCATCTCGCCGGTGAACGTGAGCGGGTCGTCGCCGTCGACCGCCACCGCCGGGTCGAACGCCGGGAACTCGGCCCGGACCCGCTGCGCCGACCAGCCGGTGGCGAAACCCTGGGCGTAACAGGCCTCGTGCAGCAGCGCGTACAGCGGGCTGCCGGCGTAGCTCAGGTGAGGTTCGGCCTGGTACAGAAACTCATCGCTGATCTCGTCCCCGGTCAGCGCGTCCTCCAGCAGGTAGTGCAGCTCGTGGCTGCCGGTGCTCAGGCCCAGCATGTGGCCGAGAGCCTGGAAGTTCTCCACGGTCAGCGGCATCCCGGCCGGCAGCCGGACGTCGTGGCGGGCCAGCTGGCGCGCGATGTGGCGGGCCCGGTCCACGTCGTCCGGGTAGCGCTCGTAGTGCTCGTTGACCTTGGCCGTGACCCGCGGATAGGCGACCCGGTAGACGTCGTCGGCGGTCACGTCGAGGCCGGGCAGGCCGCCGGTGATGAACGCCTCCCTGATTCCCTCGGGCGCCAGGGACAGGTAGGTCACCGTGCAGAAGCCGCCGAAGCTCTGCCCGAGCACGCTCCACGGCGCGCCGCCGGCCAGCTCGCGGCGGATCCGCTCGGCGTCGCGGACGATGTTGTCGGCCCGGAACAGGGCCAGGTAGTCGGCTTGGGCCTGCGGGCTGCCCAGCCGGGCCAGGGAGAGCCGGTTGGCCGGGGTGGACCGGCCGGTGCCGCGCTGGTCGAGCAGCAGCACCCGGAACTCCTGCAGCGCGCGGTCCAGCCAGACGTCGCGCCCGATCGGGCGGGGCGAGCGGTTGCCCGGGCCGCCCTGCAGGAACAGCAGCCAGGGCAGGGTGCTGGCCTGGCCAGCCTTGTCGGCCGCGACGACCTCGCGGGCGAAGATCTCGATCTGCTCCCCGTCGGGGCGCCCGTAGTCGAGCGGGACTCCGAACGTGTGGTCGGTGAGCACGGTGCCGGGATGGCGGAAGCTGGTCACATTCCGACGGTATCGGTTAGCGTCACGATCATGAGCAGGGTGCATGACGTGGGCGGCCAGACCGGCTTCGGGCCGGTAGATCCCGGTGACGCGGCCGAGCCCGCCCAGTTCGGGGCGGACTGGGAGGCGCACGTGTTCGCGGTGCAGCGGATCTTGCTGCGGCGCGGCGTGTTCACCGGCGATGAGATGCGCGACGCGATCGAATCCATCCCGCCGGAGCGATACCTGGCCGCGGCGTACTTCGAACGCTGGCTGGAAGCGATCGAGGTGCTGGTGGCACGCAAGGGCGTGGCGTGACCGGCGGGGTGCGGTTCCCGCCGGGCAGCCGCGTGCGGGCTCGCGCCATCGACCCCGATCATCACACCCGGCTGCCCCGTTACCTGCGGGGGCATACCGGCGAGGTGGTGGCGGCGGCCGCACCGGAGACGCTGCCGGACGACGTGGCCCGGGGCCGGGCCGAGCCGCGGGTGGAGACCGTGTACGCGGTTCGCTTCCGCGGCTCTGACCTGTGGGGGCGCGATCGGCCAGCAGTGATCCGGGCGGCAGCCACACGGTCATCGCCGACCTGTGGGAGTGCTACCTGGAGGAGGCCCGATGACCTCGCCCCATGAGCCCCATGAGCCCCATGAGCCCCACGAGCACCACGAGCACCACGAGGATGTCCCGGTCGCGGCCCGCGTCCGCCGCCTGGAGGAACGGCTGATCGCGGCCGGCCTGACCACCGACGATGAGATCGATGAGCTGCTGACCAGGTTCTACGCCGACGCCTCCCCGGTCAACGGCGCCCGCATCGTGGCCCGGGCCTGGACCGACGAGCAGTTCCGTGACCGGCTGCTGGCCGACGGGTCGGCCGCGGCCGCGGAGCTGGGGCTCGGTGCCCAGACCAGCGACTACCAGTTGCGGGTGGTGGCCAACACCCCGGACCGGCACAACGTGATCGTGTGCACGCTGTGCTCGTGCTACCCGCTGTCGCTGCTCGGCCCGTCGCCGAGCTGGTACCGGAGCCTGGCCTACCGGTCCCGGACGGTGCGCGAGCCGCGGGCCGTGCTGGCCGAGTTCGGCCTGAACCTGCCCGCCGCGACCGGCATCGACGTGTGGGATTCCACGGCCGAGATCCGCTACCTGGTCGTCCCCGTGCGGCCGCCGGCACCGATGGCCTTGACCAGGAAGAACTGGCCGCCCTGGTCACCCGGAACGGCATGATCGGCACCGCCGCCGTCTAGCCGGAGCATTGTCTCAGCCGGCGCACCGTAAGCCGGGGCAGGCCTCCGCGTCGCGGGCCGTGCAGATGCAGCAGGCGTCCACGAACACCTGCACCGCGCGGCGGTGGTCACCGGCCCGCCACACCACGGCCAGTTCGGTGGGCGGCAGGCCGGATACCGGCCGGAACGCGATCCCGTCCCGCTGGTAGATGCCGGCGTTCCCGGCGGACAGCAGCACCACCCCGAGCCCGGACGTGACCGCTTCCATCGACTCCTCGGCCGACGACGCCTCGGCCGCCACCCGGCCGGCGTGGATCGCTGGCCGGTGGCCAGCCAGAAGTCCCGCGCTGCCCCGGCCGACGGGGGCAAGGCGATGAACGGCTCCGCGGCCAGCTCGGCGAACGGGATCACCTCCCGGCCCGCCAGCCGGTGCGCCGACGGCAGCGCCACCCAGCGGTCCTCGGTGGTGAGGACCTTCCACGCGAAGCCGCCATCGGGCGGTAGCGGTAGCCAGGCCACGGCCACATCGGCGTCCCCGCTGGCCAGCCCGGTGGTCGGGTCGGCCCAGGACACCTGGCGGAACGCCAGCGTCCAGCCGGGCAGCAGCTCGCCCATGACCGCGGTGACCCCGGGGATGAGGCCGCGGCCGATGCTGGTCTGGAACCCCACCCGCAGCACGGCGTGCTCGGCCGCCGCGGCGTCGGCCACGGCGTGCTGGGCGCGGTCCCAGTCGGCCAGCAGGCGGCGGGCCCGGGGGAGCAGGGCGCGCCCGGCCCCGGTCAGCGTCACCTCGCCCGGGCCCCGGCCGAACAGCTCCGCGCCCAGGGAGGCCTCCAGGCGGCGGATCTGCTTGCTCAGCGCTGGCTGCGACACGAACAGCCGCTCGGCCGCAGCCCGGGTGAAGCTCCGTTCCTCGGCCACGGCCACGAAATAGCGCAGGTCACGGACATGCACATCCATAACCAAAGGTTATGGCAAAAGGTCTTGGATCACGCGCCGTCGGCCGCCCCAGAATGGGCCGAAGGAACGACCCGAAGTGGGCCGAAGGAACGGCCCAGAGAACGAGCGATGGAGGCGACAGCAGGTGGAGCTCGGGATTCACGGGCTGAACGGCCGGGCCGCGACCGACCCAGCCGAGGCGGTCCGGCTGGCTCAGCGGGCCGAGGAACTCGGCTACCGGTCCTGGTGGGCCGCCGATCATGTCGTGCTGCCGGCCGAGCCACCCGATCCGGCCAATCCGCCCTCCACCGTGCTGGTGGAACCGCTGGTGCACCTGGCGTTTGTGGCCGCGGTCACCCGCCAGCTGGAACTGGCCAGCGGGGTGGTGATCCTGCCCCAGCGCGACCCGTTGCTGCTGGCCAAGCAGGCGGCCAGCCTGGACGTGCTGAGCCGCGGCCGGTTCCGGCTCGGCGTTGGGGCCGGATGGCTGGCGGCCGAGCTGGCCGCGTTCGGGGTGGCGATGTCCGAGCGCGGTGCGCGCACCGACGAGTACCTGGCCGCGATGCGCGCGCTGTGGACTCAGCCCGCGCCGCTACCAGGGCCGCTACGCCGGGGTCAGCAACGTCGACGCCTACCCGCGGCCGCTGCGGCCGGACGGGGTGCCGATCGTGGTCGGCGGGCACAGCCCCGCCGCGTTCCGGCGCGCGGTCGGCTCTGGTCACGGCTGGTTCGGCAACGGGGACAGCCCCGGCGACCTGGAAAAGCACCTCCGTGGCCTGGCCCAGGCCACGGGCTCGGTGGCACGCCCCGCCGCGCTGGGACGGCTGGAGATCTCGTTCATGCCGCTCGGCCCGGTCACCGCCGCCGACGCCCGCGACTACGCCAGCCTGGGCACCGACCGGCTGGTGATCTTCGGCTTCCCGGCCGCGACCGCCGCCGAAGCCGCCGGCTGCTGGAACAGCACGCCAGCCTGCCGCGCTGACCGCTACGGCACCCGAACGACTACGGCACCCGAACGGTTACGGCACCCCGAACCGGGCAACTGAAAGGCGAACTATGCGCGCTCTGATCCACGACCCCGCCGCCCCGCAAGGACTCGCCCTGCGCGAGGTGCCCGAACCCGAGCCGGCGGACGGCCAGGCGCTGGTGGCGGTGCAGGCCATCGCGCTCAACTTCGGCGAACTGGCCTACCTGGAGCAGTCGCGCAAACCAGGGGAGGTGCCCGGCTGGGATGCCGCCGGTACCGTGCTGCGCGCCGCGGCCGACGGCACCGGCCGGCCCCGGGCACCCGCGTGGTCACCTTCGGCTGGGCCGGGGCGTGGGCGGAGCAGCGGGCCGTCGACGTCGGTGAGCTGGCCGCCGTCCCGGCTGCGGTGGACCTGGGCCAGGCCAGCGCGCTGCCGGTGGCCGCGGTCACCGCGCTGCGGGCGTTGCGACGGCTGGGCCCGGTCGTGGGGCGCCGGGTCCTGGTCACCGGCGCTTCCGGCGGGGTCGGCCGGTTCGCGGTCCAGCTGGCCGCCCGGGCCGGTGCCTACGTCATCGCGGCCGTGGGCAGCCCGGCCCGCGGCGAGGGCCTGGCCGGCCTGGGGGCGAGCGAGGTCATCACGTCCCTGGACGACCTGGGCGAGCCGGTGTTCGGCGTGCTGGAAAACGTGGGCGGCCCGCTGCTGGCTGAGGCGTTCAGCCACACCGGCCAGGGCGGCCGGGCGGTCAGCATCGGCCAGGCCTCCCAGCAGCCCACCACGATCGACTTCGAAGAGCAGCGCCAGTACGGCGGGGACCGGCACCTCGAGCTGTTCACGGTGGGCGCGGGCTTCGGCCCGGACCTGGCCTATCTGGCCGGCCTGCTGGCCGCAGGCGACCTCGACCCGCAGATCGGCTGGCGCAGCTCGTGGCGGCAGGCCGGTGAGGCCGCGGCCGCCCTGCTCGGCCGGCAGGTCCGCGGCAAGGCCGTCCTCGACCTGGACTGACACTCCCCGCGGCGGCCGCACCGGGGGAAAACCCCCGCCCCAACCCGGGGGTCAGCCACGTTCTACCGCCGCCCTCCGTCCCTAGCGTGATGTAGCGAACGCAGTGCTCGCTCAAAGACAGCGCTCGCTAGAGCGTCATCACCTAAGGCAACGGGAGGTTGACATGATTGAGGTACGGGGCCTCACCAAACGCTACGGCCCGACGGTGGCCGTGGACGGGCTCACCTTCGAGGTCAAGCCCGGCACCGTGACCGGGTTCCTCGGGCCGAACGGCTCAGGCAAGTCCACCACGATGCGCATGATCATCGGGCTGGACGAACCGGACGCCGGGCAGGCCTGGATCGGCGGCCGCGGCTACCGCGAGCTGGGCTGGCCGCTGCGCCGGGTCGGCTCGCTGCTCGAAGCCAAGTCGTTCCACCCGGGCCAGTCGGCCCGTACCCACCTGGCCGCGCTGGCCGCCAGCAACGGCCTGCCCGGCCGCCGGGTGGACGAGGTGCTGGACATCGTCGGCCTGACCCAGGCGGCCCGGCGGCGGGCGGGCAAGTACTCGCTCGGCATGGCCCAACGGCTCGGCATCGC
Organism: uncultured Actinomycetes bacterium; assembly: GCA_963833835.1. Lineage (GTDB taxonomy): Bacteria > Actinomycetota > Actinomycetes > Streptosporangiales > Streptosporangiaceae > Bog-532. The sequence goes on along the minus strand of CAWHZI010000008.1, from coordinate 469,033 downwards.
CACCGCGCTGCTGGGCGACCCGGAGGTCCTGATCCTGGACGAACCGGTGAACGGCCTGGACCCGGAGGGCATCCGCTGGCTGCGGTCGCTGCTGCGGTCGCTGGCCGCCGACGGCCGCACGGTGCTCGTCTCCAGCCACCTGATCAGCGAGATGGCGCTGACCGCCACCGACCTGATCGTGATCGGGCAGGCCCGGCTGCTGGCCCAGACCACGGTGGCCGAGCTGTCCGCCACCTCCACCTCGCTGGAAGAGGCGTTCCTGGCCCTGACCTCCGGCGTCACCGACTACGAAGGCCGTGAAGGCCACTACCTGGGGAGCGCGTCATGACCGCCACCATCGTGGAGCCGACCACGACCCGTGGCCCGCGGGGGCACTACGGGTTCACCAACGTCGCCCGGATGGAATGGATCAAGCTGCGCAGCCTGCGTTCGACCCGCTGGGGCTTCGCGATCCTGGCCGTGTCGACGATCGGCTTCGCCATCTTGGTGCTCAGCATCGCTGTCCGGGCACTGGGCCCACATGTCCGCGGCCGACAAGGCCAGCTTCGACCCCACCAATCAGGGCTTCACCGGCCTGATCATCGGCCAGCTGGTCGTCGCCGTGCTGGGCGTGCTGGTGATCACCAGCGAGTTCTCCTCCGGCCTGGTCCGGGCCACGTTCGCCGCCGTGCCGCGGCGGCCGCTGGTGCTGGCGGCCAAGGCCGCGGTGTTCGGCGGCGCGGCGCTGATCGCCGGTGAGGTGCTGGCCTTCATCAGCTTCTTCGCGGGTGAGGCCGTGCTGCACGGCGGCGCCCCGCACGTCACGCTGGCCACCCCGGGCGTGCTGCGCGCGGTCATGATGGCGGGCGCCTACGTGTGCCTGTCCGGCCTGTTCGGGCTGGGCCTGGGGGCGATCATCCGGCACACGGCGGGCGGGATCGCCGCCGCGGTCGGGGTCATCTTCGCGATGCCGTTCCTGCTGCTGCCGCTGCCGGACTCGGTGCGGGACAGCATCGCCAAGTTCCTGCCCGAGCAGATCGCGGCCAGCTCCATCACCGCGGTCGTCCCGGAGGCCCACAACCTGTCCCCTGGGCCGGCCTGGGCCTGCTCTGCCTGTACGCCGCGATCCTGCTCGGGGTGGGCGCGTTCCTGCTCGCCCGGCGAGATGCCTGAAGTCGCTGACGGGATGGCTGAAGTCGCCAATGCGCGGCCCGACGCCGAGAATGGGGTCATGAGCCTCGCCTCGGGGGATGCGGTCTCGCCGCGCAGCCGGTCGCTGCGCGGCGAGACCGCTGCCTTCGTCCGGGCCGCGCTGCGCGCGCCGCTCACCGCGCAGGCCCGGCGTGAGGCCCTGTACTGCCTGATCTCGCTCCCGCTGGGCCTGGCCACCTTCGCTGTCGTGGTGGTACTGCTGCCCTTCGGCCTGATCGTCTCCGGCTCGGTCCTGGGCACGGTGGTCGGGCTGATGCTGGTCGTGCTGAACCAGCGGCTGGCCCGGCGGTTCGGTGGCTGGCACCGTCGCCTGGCCGACCGGTTCCTGAACGCCCGGGTCATGCCGCCCGCCCCGTTCCGCCGCCCGGCCGGCAGCGTCTTCGTGCGGGTCGACGCGCGGCTGCGCGACGGCACCGGCTGGCGGGCCACCGGCTACCTGCTGCTCAAGCTGCCCGTGGTGACCCTGCAGTACTTCGGGCTGGGCTTCTGGCTCTGCGGCATCGTCGACCTGACCTACCCGGTGTGGTGGCCGCTGTTCCGCGGCCACCCGGCGGGCACGACGCTGCGGCCCCTGCCCGCGGCCACCCCGCCGCCGTTCAGCGGCAACGTGCAGGCCAGCACCTGGGCCGGCACGTGGTGGGTGCTGGCCTTCGGCCTGGCCCTGCTGCTGGTCGCGCCCTGGCTGACCCGGGGCGCGGTGCTGGTCGACCGGTGGCTGATCCGCTCCCTGCTCGGGCCGGGCACGCTGGCCCAGCGGGTCCGTGACCTGGAGCTGGCCCGCTCCCGGGCGGTCGACGACTCGGCCGCGCTGCTGCGGCAGGTGGAGCGCGACCTGCACGACGGGGCCCAGGTCCGGCTGGCCGCGATGGCCATGAACCTGGGCATGGCCAAGGAGAAGCTCGGCCGCGACGGCACCCCGGATGACCTGGGGCGGATACGGGAACTGGTCGACGCCGCTCACCTGGGAGCCAAGGAAGCCCTGGTCGAGCTGCGCGAACTGGTCCGCGGCATCCACCCGCCGGTGCTGGACACCGGCCTGGGGGAGGCGCTGGCCACGCTGGCCGCGGGCAGCGCGATCCCAGTCACCGTCACCGCCGAGGTCACCGAGCGGCCGTCGGCGGCGATCGAGTCGATCGCCTACTTCTGCGCGGCCGAGCTGCTGACCAACGCGATCAAGCACAGCCAGGCCAACAAGATCGACATCCGGCGTCCAGGTCGTCGCGGCCGAACGGGGCCAGACGCTCCGGCTGCAGGTCAGCGACGACGGAATCGGCGGCGCCGGGGCCGGGGACGGCAGCGGCCTGGCCGGTCTGCGGCGGCGGGCCGGCACGGTCGACGGCGAGCTCAGCGTGGACAGCCCGCCGGGTGGCCCGACCGAGGTCACCGTCGAACTGCCGATGACCGCGTGAAGCTGGCCCCGAAGCTGCGAGGGTAGAGCCATGATGCGAGTGGTGATCGCGGAGGACGCGGTGGTCCTGCGGGAGGGCCTGACCCGCCTGATCGAGGACCACGGGCACGAGGTGTGCGCAGCCGTCGCCGACGGTGACGCGCTGCTGGCCGCGGTGGCCGAGCATAAGCCGGACGTGGCCGTGATCGACATCCGGATGCCGCCCACGCACACCGACGAGGGCCTGCGGGCCGCGCTGCAGCTGCGCCAGGACCACCGCGACACCGGGGTGATGATGTTCTCCCAGTACGTGGAGACCCGGTACGCCTCCCGGCTGCTGGCCGGGAACGCGGCCGGGGTTGGTTACCTGCTCAAGGACCGGGTGGCCGACGTGGCCGACTTCGTGGCCGCGCTGGAGCGGGTGGCCGATGGTGGCACCGCCCTGGACCCTGAGGTGGTCAGCCAGCTGTTCCGGGCCAGCCGCCGGACCGAGGCCCTGTTTACGCTGACCCGCCGCGAACGCGACGTCCTGGGCCTGATGGCCGAAGGCCGCTCGAACGCCGGCATCAGCGCCGCGCTGTTCATCTCCGGTGGTGCGGTGGAAAAGCACGTGGCCAGCATCTTCGGCAAGCTGGGCCTGCCCCCGTCCGAAGGCGACAACCGCCGGGTGCTGGCCGTGCTGCGCTACCTGGGCGCCATGTCGATCGGGCGAGTAGGCCGGGGAGTCGAGCGCGGCCTGAGACCAGGCGCTCGCCCCCGTCGGTGAGCCACAGGAAAACCTCACGGCCATCGCCGCGGTCCTGCTCGCGGGCCAGCAGCCGGGGCTGGCCGCCGGGCAGCATCGGCCGGTGATACTCCAGCTCGGCCTGCGCGGGCAGCCAGTCCCCGGCGGCCGGTGGTTCCGAGGTCAGCGATCCGCGGGCCGCCAGTGGCCGGCGGCCAGCACGTCCTCCACCGCGGCCCAGGCGATGGCGTTGTTGGCGTGCCCGGCGGTGTCGAAATCGGTGGCCCGCAACGGCCAGTCCCGCCCGGGTGTTCCGGCGTCCGGCTTGGGCAGCGACAGCCGGGCCGACGCCTTCCGGCCCTGCGTGGCCGGGCCGTAGTGGCGGAAGAACTCGTCCCCGAGCGGCACCGGTGCGCCATTGGTCCGGTCGACCGCGGCCCAGATGGCCACGGCCTGGATCAGCGGACCGCCGGGCCCGGCCACGGTGGTGGTGCGCTGGGCCCAGCGCGGCCCGGTCGCCGAGCAGAAGGTCCGCAGGGTCAGGGGCATCCCGAACTGCGGGTAGCCGTGCACGGTCACCGCGCAGCGGCGCAGCAGCCAGCCGTACGGGGCCTGCCAGCCGGCCTCGGCCACGTCGTCCTCGGCCACGTCCTGCAGCGCGCGGGCCAGCGCGTCGAACCGGAACCGGCCCCCCGGCGTGACGTCCGTACTGCGGACGGCCCGCTTCCCCGCGAACACCCGGCCCTCCGGCGGCTCCGGGCTGAACGGCAGCTGAGAGGTGCTCGCGGCGCGGGGCATGCTTTTTATTCTTTAACAACGTCCCAGCGCACGGGGCCATGGGTCGCCCCGGTGATAACAGCAAGAGCGGAACAGTGCACAAAAACGGCCCCGAGGTGCTGATAACAGCAAGAAGCGTGCCGCCTATTAGGCCTATCGGGCAGCTGGCCCTAGGGGAGCCCTTGCCTTGATAACAGCAAGAAGCGGCTTGAAGGCTCAACCAGTGAACGAAGCGGAGACGCCACAGCGGCGGGGCCTTCCCTTCCGCGTCGGGCTTTGGGCCGGCTGATAGCGTTTGGCCACCCGGGGGTAGGAATTATGTCGTGATCTCAATCGTGCTGGCCTTGCTGACCGCCGCCAGCAACGCCAGCGCGTCGGTGCTGCAGCGCCGGGCCGCGTCCCAGACCAAGGCGACCAAGCAGCTGGGCGGGTTTTCGCTGCTCCGCGACCTGGCCCGGCGGAAGGTCTGGCTGGCCGGCATCGGCATGGTCATCGTGGCCTCGCTGTTCCAGGCGGGCGCGCTGGCCACCGGCCCGATCGCCCTGGTGCAGCCGATCTTCATCGTGGAACTGCCGCTCACCTTGCTGCTGTCCAGCTGGGTCTGGCACCGCCGGCTGGCCCCGAGGACCTGGGCCGCGGTGGCGCTGGTCACGGTCAGCCTGGGCGCCGGCCTGGCCGCGGCTCAGCCCAGCGGCGGGGGGAACTCAGCCTCGACCGGGATCTGGGTCCTGACGCTGATCGCCACCGTCGGCTTCATGGGGCTGCTGATCGCGGCGGGCGTGCGGTTCAGCGGCGAGCCGCGGGCCGCGCTGCTCGGCCTGGCCGCCGCGTGCGGCTACGCACTGACCGCGGCGCTGCTGAAGGAAGCGGTGGCCGCGCTCGACCACGGCATAGTCGCGTTCTTCGAGACCTGGCAGCTGTACGGGGTGGCCGTCGCCGGGGTCGGCTCGCTGATTCTGCTGCAGAACGCGCTGCAGGCCGGCACGCTGGCCGCCTCCCAGCCCTCGCTGACCGTCGGCGACGCGCTGCTCAGCACGGTCTACGGCGTCATGCTCTTCCACGAGACCCTGCGGCTGGGCTGGTGGCTGATCCCGGAGATCGTCTGCCTGGGGCTGATCGTGGTCGGCTACATCGAGATCGCCAAGTCGCCGGTGGCCATGGCGCACGACGAGACATCCTTGCCGTCTCCGCCGGTCGATGCGGCGGGCGCGGCCGCGGTCGGCCCGCACGCCAGCGGCCCGCAGGCCGGCGCCGCGGCTGACCGCCCGGCCGACCAGGCCCGGTCGGCCCAGGACTAGCCGGCGATCTCGTCGTCGGCCAGCCGGGCGTGCAGGTGCATGTCGTGCCACCCGTCGGGGTGCAGTAGCTGGCGCCGTTTGGTGCCCTCGTAGCGGAAGCCTGCCTTGTGCGCGATGCGGCAGGACGCGGCGTTGAGCGTCGAGTGGTTCAGCTCGACCCGGTTCAGGCCCACCGACTGGAACATCCAGGCCGAGGTGGCCTGGGCCGCCCGGGCCGCGATGTTGCGGCCGCGGGCGGCCGGGACGGTCCAGTACGCGATCTCGGCCTGTCCCTCGGGCAGGCTGATGGCCCGGAAACCGACCCGGCCGACCAGCACGCCTTGATGGGTGATGGCCCAGCCCGCGCCGGTCTCGGCCTGCCAGCGGTCGGCCCACGACGACAGCCACGCGGCGGCCTCGGCGGCTGTCATCGACTGCCCGTGCCACTGCTGGATGTCCCGGTCGGCGTAGGCGGCCGCCACGGCGCCGGCGTCGGACGGCCGCCAGGGGCGGACGGTCAGCTCGCCGACCCGGAGCGTGGGCTGGAGCTGGTTCCGGATCCGCCCAGGAGGGACCACCGGTGAGAGGAGATGGGGCATGCCCTTATCTTGCCGTGTATGGCGACTCGTGATCTTGGCGTGCCGGAAACCCTGCCCACCGTCATCGGGGTGCACGGCGCGCGGCACAACAACCTGCAGGACGTGGACGTCGACGTGCCGCTGTGGCGGACGGTCGCGGTGGTCGGCGTGTCCGGATCGGGCAAGACCTCGCTGGCCATCGGCACCCTGTACGCCGAGGGCATGCACCGGTTCCTGGAGGGCCTGAGCACCTACAGCCGCCGGCGGCTGAGCCAGGCCCAGCGCCCCGAGGTGGACCGGATCGACCACCTGCCGCCCGCGCTGGCGTTGCGGCAGCGGCCGCCGATCCCGGGCCCGCGCAGCACGGTGGGGACGATGTCGGAGGTGCTGAACGTGCTCCGGCTGACGATGTCGCGGCTGGGCTCGCACCTGTGCCCGAACGGCCACCGGGTCGAGCCGTCGATCGAGACCCAGCGCATGGTGATCACCTGCCCGGTGGACGGGGTGGAGTTCGACGCCCCCAGCGCCGAGTCGTTCTCGTTCAACTCCTACGGCGCCTGCCCGGCCTGCCAGGGCCTCGGGGTCCGGTCCGAGGTCAGCGAGGCCGCGCTGGTGCCCGACCCGGACCTGTCCATCTCCGGCGGCGCGGTGCTGCCGTGGAACGCGGGTGCCCGCCGGCTCTACCAGTACGCCGCGCGTGAGCTGGGGGTCCGCCTGGACGTGCCGTGGAAGGACCTGACCGACGAAGAGCGTGACATCGTGCTGCACGGCGAGCCGGTCCAGCGCCGGGTCCGGTTCCGGTCCGGCCGCCGGAACCGGGAGGTGGAGCTGAACGTCACCTACGAGAACGCGATCGCCACCGCCGAACGCAACCTGGAGAGCAACAGCGAACCGGCCCAGCGCCAGGTGCAGAAGTTCTTCATCACCCGGACCTGCTCGGTCTGCCACGGCACCCGGCTGCGGCCCGAGGCGCTGACCTCGCTGCTGGGCGGGAAGAACCTGGCCGAGATCAGCGCGCTCCGGCTGGACGAGCTGCGCGACTTCGCCGCCGGGCTGCCCCCGCAGCTGCCCGGCGAGCTGAAGCGGCTGACCAAGGGTCTGCTCAGCGAGCTGGACGGCGTGCTGACGCCGCTGCTGGACGTCGGCCTGGGCTACCTGGCCCTGGACCGGTCCGGTGCGTCGCTGTCCACCGGGGAGCGGCAGCGCATCGAGCTGACCTCGACGGTGCGGGCCAGCACCACCGGCATGCTGTACGTCCTGGACGAGCCGTCGGTGGGGCTGCACCCCAGCAACGTGCAGGGGCTGCGCCGCACCATCGCCGCGCTGGCCGCCAACGGCAACTCAGTGGTCGTGGTCGAGCACGAGGGGGAGATCATCCGCACCGCGGACTGGGTGATCGAGCTCGGGCCCGCGGCCGGGGCCCACGGCGGCAAGATCGTGGCCCAGGGGCCGCCGGAGGCGATCGAGGCCGACCCGCACTCGGTCATCGGTCCCTACCTGTCCGGGGCCAAGAAGGTCAAGCGGCACCACCGGCCGGACGGCGCCGACGGCCCGGGCGGTTCCGCCGGACCCGAGGGCGACATCACGATCGAGGTCAGCGACCTGTACAACCTGCACGACGTCACCGCGACCTTCCCGGTGCACCGGCTGACCGCGCTGGCCGGGCCGTCCGGGGCGGGCAAGACCGCGCTGGTGCTGGACAGCCTGATCCCGGCCGCGACGGCCCAGCTGACCGGGGCGGCCCAGCCCGGCCATGTGCGGCGCCTGGACCTGGCCGGCCTGCGCCAGGTCGTCCAGATCGACGCCTCGCCCATCGGGCAGAACGCCCGCTCCACCCCGGCCACCTACTCCGGGGCGTTCGACCAGATCCGGCGGCTGTTCGCGGACACCCCGTACGCGCGGCGCCGGCGCTGGAAGCCCGGCCACTTCTCGTTCAACACCAAGGAGGGCCAGTGCCCGACCTGCCGGGGGCTGGGCGGCATCGACCTGGACGTGCAGTACCTGCCCGACATCAACGTCGAGTGCCCGACCTGCCACGGGGCCCGGTTCAACGACGCCACCCTGGAGGTCAGGGTCGACGGACTGACCATCGCCGACGTGCTCGCCCTGACCGTGCACGACGCCCTGGAGCAGTTCCGCGACCAGCGCGGCGTCGCGGCCGCCCTGCGGCCCGTGGACGAGGTCGGCCTCGGCTACCTCCGGCTGGGTGAGCCGACCCCGTCGCTGTCCGGCGGTGAGTCGCAGCGGCTGCGCATCGCGTCCCGGCTGCGGTCCAGCCAGCGCGGCACCCTGTACGTCTTCGACGAGCCCAGCACCGGGCTGCATCCGCTCGACGTCGCCACCCTGGTCGGCGTGTTCGACCGCCTGCTGGACGCCGGGGCCACGATCATCGTCATCGACCACGACCTGGACCTGCTGGGCACGGCCGACCACCTCATCGACATGGGCCCCGGCGGCGGCCCCGACGGCGGTCACATCGTCGCCGCGGGCCCGCCGCAGGAGGTGGCCCGGGACCCGGCCAGCATCACCGGCCCCTGGCTGGCCGAGCACCTCGGGCTCGGCACTCCCGCCCGCGGCTGAAGAAATATCCCGCGGCGCGACGGATTTCCGGGCCGCCGCTGGTCTAGAGGTGGACCGGGGATTTACCTTTGCATCAGCCAGGAGAGTCCATGTCCGCTTACATCCAGACCGCCGTCGTCACCGGAGCCAGCCGCGGGTTCGGGCGCGCCATCGCCGCCGCGCTCACCACCGCGGGTACCCAGGTGATCGGCATCGCCCGCAGCGAGCCGGAACTGCGCGCCACCCGCGACGAGCTGGGCGACCGTTTCGTCCCAATCGCCGCCGACGCCACCAGCGAAACGCTCGCCCGGGACGTGCTCGGTGAGTACCGCCCCGGCCTGCTGGTGCTGAACGCCGGGGCCAAGCCGCACCTGGCCCCGCTGCCCGACCAGACCTGGGAGACGTTCAGCCGCAACTGGCACACCGATACCCGGCACGCGTTCACCTGGACCAGGGAAGCACTGCGCGCGCCGCTGGCCCCGGGCAGCGTGGTCGTCGCGATGTCGAGCGGGGCGGCACTGGCCGGCTCCCCGCTCAGTGGCGGTTACGCCGGCGCCAAGGCGGCCATCCGGTACATCCGCGACTACGCGGCGGCAGAGTCCGAACGGGCCGGCCTGGGCCTGCGGTTCGTCACGCTGCTGCCGAAGCTGACCCCGGCCACCGAGCTCGGCTCGGCTGCGGTCGCGGGCTACGCCGCCCGGCAGGGCGTCGCCCCGGACGTGTACGCCAAAGACCTGCAGCCGGCCCTGACCCCAGCCCAGGTCGGGGCGGCCGTGATCGCGGTGGCGGCGGATCCGGCCAGCGCCCCGGAGTACCTGGTCAGCGGGGCCGGATACCGTGCCCTCTGACCCCGTATTCGGTTTGGCCCCGGCCGGAAGGACGGCAGATAATGACGCCTGACTTACTGAGGAGGGCGGTCACGTGGCCGGTGCCACCGGGAACATGCGAGAGGTACTGCGCGGCATGGCGCTGTTCCCGGAAGAACTGCCGGAATTCGACGTCCAAGCGGCGCCGGAAGACCCGGTCACGTTGTTCCTGACCTGGCTCAACGCGGCCGTCCAGGACAAGATGCTCGGCCCCCACATCATGACGCTGGCCACCGCCGACGGCGCCGGCCGGGTCTCGTCCCGGGTGCTGATCTGCAAGGACGTGGACGACACCGGCCGCTGGTACTTCGCCTCGAGTTCGGACAGCGAAAAGGGCCGGGACCTGGCGGCCAACCCGCACGCCGCCGCCTCGTTCTACTGGCCGCAGCAGGGCCGCCAGATCCGGATCCGCGGCCGGGCCGGATCGGCGGGCCGCCGCGCCAGCGCCGAAGACTTCCTGGCCCGGCCGCCCGCCTCACGGGCCGCGGCGCTGATCGGCCAGCAGTCCAAGCCGATGGGCGAGCTGGCCGACCTCGACGACGCGTTCCGCGCCTGCGAGGCCAAGATCGAGGCCGACCCTGACATCCTGGCGCCCGACTGGACGCTGTACGCGCTGGCGGCCGAGACGGTCGAGTTCTGGCAGGCCGATCACCAGCGCCGGCACCTGCGGCTGCAGTACCTGCGGACCGACGACTCCTGGACCAAACGGCTGCTCTGGCCCTGAGCTAGCCGGCCAGGTGCGCGACGGCCTGGGCGACCGGGGTGTCCCCGCTGATCAGATCCAGCGTCTGGCCGCTGGTGCGCGGCTCGTCCAGCAGCGCGATGATCACCGCGGCGACATCGGCCCGGGGGACGCTGCCGCGCGGGAGCGGGGGAGTGGCCAGCGCGACCTGGCCCGTGCCCGGGTCATCGGTCAGCCCGCCCGGGCGCAGGACGGTCCAGTCCAGGTCCCGGGCCCGCAGGTCTTCCTCGGCCGCGAACTTGGCCTTGATGTAGGCGGACCACACCTCATCGGTCCCCGCGGCCGGGGGCTGGTCCACCCCCATCGCGGAGATCTGCACGAACCGGCGCACCCCGGCCTGCCCGGCCGCCTCGGCCAGCAGCACCGAGGCGCCCCGGTCGACGGTGTCCTTACGGGCCGCACCGCTGTCCGGCCCGGCGCCCGCGGCGAACACGACGGCGTCCGCGCCGGCCAGCAGGGCGGCCACGTCGCCTGCCGACGCGGTCTCCAGGTCCACGACGGCGGCTTCGGCCCCGGTCTTCTCCACATCGGCCACGTGCGCTGGGTTCCGGATCAGGGCCACGGCCTGGTCGCCCCGCTGCGTGAGCAGTTGCTCCAGCAGCAGCGCGATCTTCCCGTGCCCGCCCGCGATCACTACTCGCATGCCGCCAGCCTAGTGCCGCGGCGCTGACGGCTCGCTCCAGTGGCCTACCAGCCGAGGCCCGTCAGGCGGCAGCCAGGTAGGCGGCGATGGCCCGGCCCAGGTCGGGCTGGGCCACGGCGCTCATGTGGTTGCCGGGCACCCGGCCCGCCTGGCCGCGCGGGAACGCGGCCGCCAGGTCCTCGGCGGTGCCGTTATCGTCGTCCTCATCGCCCGCCAGCACCAGCACCGGCAGGCCGATCCCGGCCAGCACCTCCGGCGGGGTGTCCACGTTCGAATCGAGCAGGTACAGCCCGGCCACCGGGTCGGCGCCGGTGCTCTTCATGAACGCCTCGGCCTTGCCCTCCGCGGACCGGCGATCCCAGCTGCCCCGGTTCTCCAGGATGCGGCGGAAGTGCCCGTTGCGGGCCGTGGCGTGCACGATGCCGTCCAGGCCCATACCCGCGATCACCGCCCGGGCCGGTGCCGCGCCGCGGGCCAGCATCCGCACCGTGGTCCGGCCGCCGAGCGAATAGCCTCCCAGCGCGTAGTCGGTCAGCCCGAGCGTCTCGATCAGCGCGAACCCGTCATCGGCCAGGATGTCCGGCGGGTAGGCCGCCCTATCCTGGGGTTTGGCGCTGTCCCCGTGCCCGCGCAGGTCCGGCATGATCACGCGGAACCCGCGCTCGGCCACGGCGGCGGCGTGGCCGTACCGGATCCAGTTGGTCATGGCGTTGGAGAAGTAGCCGTGGATCAGCACCACCGGCCGTCCCTGGCCCAGCTCCCGGTAGGCGAGCTTGGTGCCGTCGTGGCCCGCGTAGTACTGCACAGGTAGATCAGGCATGCTCCCAGTCTGCCGGTCCGCCTGGCATTCCCGGTCCCCAGGGGGCAAGGGCCCTTGTTATAAATGTGTATTAACTACCGCTGGGCTCCCTCTTTCTCCTATGAAAAGCTGCAACCTAACGGGCCCGATTGGACCGCGGCGAGGGGGAGTATGAGCGGCAAACGGAAGGCGGTAACGGTCGGGCCGTTCCCGTTCGGCAACCCCGATGGCTCCCGGGCCGATCTGGACGACGTGATCCGCGAATTCGTGGACTTCGGCGGTAATCCCGCCTATGGGCATCTGGCCACCCAGGCCGGCGATTCAACCGTCCGTGTCATCGTAGGGAAACTCGGCGCGGGCAAGACCGTATATCTGCGGCGGCTGCAGGACTTCCAGGCCCACGAGGATTCGGTCTACAGCGACCCGCCGCAGCAGGACCTGCCCAAAACCGAGGTCGTGATCAAGGCCTGCCAGTGGTACTCGGGCCAGGTACTGGTGGAGAAGTGGATGCAGATCTGGGAGCGGGCTATCGTGCGCTCGCTCACCTCGCACCTGCTGCGCCGCCCCGCGCTGCGGCACCAGCTCGACGACGCGCACGCCGTAGAGCTCGAAACGACCTACGGGCGGCTGCTCGGCAGCTCATTGCGGCCCCGGTCCATTTACAGCCAGGTCCGGGACATCATCAATGAGCGGCAGACCGCCCATCAGCTGTCCGCCTTCCTCGACGATCCGCTCTGGGACGATCTGGAGGATCTGCTAGGGGAGATTCTGGCCCAGTGCAAGCCGGTCTACCTGTACCTGGACGCGGTGGATGAGGAATTCGGCCACGCCCCGATGTACTGGCTCAAATGCCAGGAGGGATTGTTTTACCAGGTCATGCGCATGCTCCGGAATCCGAAGATCGGCGGCCGGCTGCACGTCGTCGTCTGCGTCCGCGACATTGTCATGTCGTCGGTATTCCGCACCGAGCACGCGCCGCGCTATTACAACGAGCCTCATATCCGGGTGCTGAACTGGGATCGGGAATCCCTGCTCTACCTGCTGCGGCACAAGCTGGAACGGCTGCCACCCGCGCTGCTGATGCGCCGCCCGGCCGACGGGCCGCCGTCGATCCGCGACTGGCTCGGGGTCAACGGCGACTGGCCGAGTGTCGACGGCATCGAGACGATCGAGGACTATCTGCTCAGCCACACCCGCATGATCCCCCGCGACATCATCTCGCTCGGCAACGAGTTGTCCGAGGAGGTGCTGCGGCGCAAACAGGACGGGCTGGACGCGGTGTCCGCGGAGGCGATCCGGGCCGCGGTGGCGCGGTGCGCCAAGCGCTTCGGCGACTCCCAGCTCGCCCAGTGCGCCAACCAGGTCTCCTCGGACCAGATGCCGGGCAACGCGGGCCAGTTCGACTTCTCCGAGACCTTCACCAGCTCCCGGGAGTACGTCCAGGACGTGCGGGAACAGCTCCGGGACCTGGTCGGGACGGTCCGGTTCGACCGGTTCACCCAGACCGAGCTCGGCGTCCTGCAGGATCTGGCCAGCCAGGAATACGGCATCGCCACCGACCTGGCCTCGGTGCTCTGGCAGAACGGCCTGCTCGGGTACGTGGACTACCTCGGCCGGCGGCGGTTTTACTCCCTCGGCGACGTCGATGAGTTCCATCTGCCCCCGGACGTGAAGACCTACGTGCTGCACCCGTGCCTGGTCTACGCGGTCGGCGGCATTCAGCAGATAGAGCTGGACCGGGGTCCGGGCGGCTGGACATGACCGTCATCCGCTATCTGTCCTACAGCAGCTGGCGTGAACTCAAGCGTGACCTGTTCAGCGAGCTGTTCGAGGATGGCGTGTTCCGCCCGGACCGGTACCTGTTCCGCGGCATGGGCAACGCCGACTGGAAACTGGAACCGACCTTCGACCGCCGGTTCAGCTACCTCGGCCCCGATCAGCGGCTGCGGGTCTGGGATGAGCTGATCGAGCAGTGGCGCCGCGGCTGTGCCGAACACGGGCACGCCCGGGACGCGGCCGGGCACGAACTGGCCGGCCGCCCGGTGGCGCTGTGGGCGCTGGGCCAGCACCACGGCCTGCCCACCCGGCTGCTGGACTGGAGCACCAGCCCGTACATCGCGGCGTTCTTCGCGTTCAGCAAGTGCGTGGAGCAGCTGCCCCACCGGTTCAGTCACGTCGCGCTCTGGGTCCTGCACCTGGATAACCCGGTCTGGTCCAGGACCAGGGCGTCGAGATCGTCTCCGCGCCCGCCCTGGAGAACGTCCGGCTGAGGAACCAGAGCGGGAAGTTCACCCTGTCCCACACCCGGTTCGCCAGCCTGGAGGAGTACGTGACCGACACCGGTTCCGGTGTGGCCCTGACCAAGGTGGTGCTGCCCGCCGGCGAGGCGGTGCCGGCCCTGCCCGATCTCGACTCGATGGGCATCAACAGCTACCACGTGTACCCCGACCTCGGCGGCCTGGCCGAGATGGCGACCATGCGGCTGCTGCTGTCCGAGCTGACCGCGCAGGGCCGGTGAGATCGTGGCCTCCGGGTGGCGGCGGGTAGGCCGTGATCTGCGGGACCGCCGGTTCATCGACGTCTACAGCGTGGCCATCGTGGCCTTCGTGCTGGCCCTGGTGTCGCTGATCGGCTACGGGTCGAGCCAGCTGCGCTGGTCGGTGGTGCTGGCCGCGCTGGGCCTGCTGGTGCTGCGCATCTCGGTCCCGGAGACGGCCCCCGATGCCAGCCTGGACGACCTGCTGCGGGACCGGTTCGCCTTCGACGCGATCCCGCTGGCCGACCGGCTCCGCGACGCCAGGGAAGTCTGGATCTTCGCCCCGAGCGGCGTCAACCTGCTCACCGCGCACAACTGTGAGCTGCTCCGGGGCGGCCCGCTGAGCCGGTCAGGCGGGATCGTCCGCGTCGTGGTGCTCGACCCGTCCCGGGACGCCGCGATCGATCTGGCCACCCGCCAGCTGGATGACGCCCTGGACTTCCCGACCCAGAAGTTCCGCGCCTCGCTCGAGGCCACCATCGGCAAGCTGGAGGCCATCACCAGCTGGCCGGTCCCGGGCCGCTTCCAGTACCGGCTGCTGGCCTACAACCCCGGCTTCAGCCTGGTGGCGATCGACCCCAGCAGCCGCGGCGGCCGTCTCATCGTCGAATTCCACGCCTTCCACAACGAGGCGACCTCCTCGCGCATGCACCTGGAGATCACCCGCAAGCAGTCCGACCGCTGGTACTCCTACTGGAGCGACCAGTTCGAGCGCATCTGGGCCGCCGCCACCCCGCCCGAAGGCTGACGGCGTGTCGTTCCAGCTCCCGCCGGTTCTCGCGGATTAGGCTGATAACAGCAAGAAGCGGGGCTAGCCACCTGGTGCTGCGCCGCACTCAGCCGCACAACCTCACCGAGGGAGCCGGGCCTATGGCTGTCCTGGATGCTGACTCACCGGCTCGGGGAGCGGTGTTCGAGTTCGCCCGCGATCTGGGCCGCCGCGGCTTCAGCGCCACCACCTGCCGGATCCGGCGCCGTTACCTCAACGAGTACCTGGAGCACGCCCAGGTGGCCACCGGCAACAACCAGCTCACGGTGGGCGACCTGATGGACCCCGAGCGCACCGAGGCCTGGCTTACCGCCGCGGCCGAGGGCAAGCTGCGGACCCGTAACACCCGCTACGGCCCCGCAGCGCGGCCCAGCCCAACTCCATGCGCGTGCGCGTCGACTCCTACAACGCGTTCGCGCAGTTCCTGGGGCGGCCTGATCGCCGCCAGAGCCCGCCGCCGGCCCGCGGGTTCCACCTGACCCCGGGCGATACCGAGCAGCTCGTGCACGACCTGACCGTGCGCAGGCCCTCCGCCGCCAACGCGGCCACCACCCTGCGGACCGCGGCCGTAGCGGCGCTCGTGGCCGACACGGGCCAGGGCGTCCCCGAGCTGGCGCCCCTCATGGTCAGCTCCCTGCACCTGGACGGCGACGCCGGCGTGGAGCCGATGCTGGGCCCAGTGTCGACCTCGGCGAGGAATCATGCCCGCTGAGCGAGGCCACCGTGCAGATCCTCAGCCGGTGGCTCAGCGTCCGGGCCGAGATCGTCGCCGAGCTGCAGGGCAGCGACCCGGGGCATCTGTGGGTGCCGACCAAGCCGGGCCGCCCCGGGGCGGCCAGCCGCCGGTCAAGCCCGGCCTCAACCCCGCCGCCGTCCGCACCCTGCATGCCGCCCACCGCACCCTGGTCAGCCAGCTGCTGGGTGCGCCGCTGCGTCCGGGCGCGCTCCGTGACTACGGTGCCGAACCGGATGCCGGCCCGAAGCTGGGGGAGCAGGAGGCCGGGACCTCTAACTAGTCTGATAACAGCAAGAAGCCGGGATTCTCTCTCCCCAGGCCAACAACAAAACCATCAAGAGCACAGCAACGGGCAGGCCGCTCGGCCTAGCTGGAACCTGCGCTCCAGCGGGCGGCCAGGTTCGTGACCCAGGCCGCGGCGTCGCCCGGGCCGCTGGCGGCGAATCAACCACTACGACTTCGGTGACCCCGGCTTGGGCCAGCTCGGGCAGCGCCGCGGGACTGCCGTCGGTCAGCGCCACGGCCACCGTCAGCTCGTCCAGGCTGCGCCCTTGCTGACGGCAGTGCCCGGCCAGTGCGGCGGCCCGTTCTAGCGCCGCGTCGACGGTCAGGTTGAATCCGTACCAGCCGTCTCCGAACGCGGCCACGCGCTTCAGCGCCGCGTCGCTGTTGCCGCCGACCACCACCGGGATCCGCCTGGCCCGCACCGGTTTGGGGTTGACCCGGACCGCGTCGAACCGCACGAACTCGCCGCTGTATGAGGCCACGTCGTCGGCCCACAGCGCGCGCATCGCGGCGACGTACTCGGCCGTGCGCGGCCCGCGGCGGCTGAACTCGATGCCCAGGGCCGCG
Source organism: uncultured Actinomycetes bacterium (assembly GCA_963833835.1). GTDB lineage: Bacteria > Actinomycetota > Actinomycetes > Streptosporangiales > Streptosporangiaceae > Bog-532. The sequence goes on along the minus strand of CAWHZI010000008.1, from coordinate 452,597 downwards.
AACTCCTCGGCCGACCAGCCAATGCCAACACCGAGCGTCAGCCGGCCTCCGGACAGCACATCCAGCGTCGCGGCCTGCTTGGCCGCCAGCACGGGATTGTGTTCTGGGAGCAGCAGCACCCCGGTAGCCAGCTCGATGCGGCTGGTGACCGCGGCGGTGTAACTCAGGCCGAGGAGCGGATCCAGCCAGTCGGCGGCGGCCGGTACCGCGATCTGGCCATCGGGGGATAGGGTACCGGGAAGCGGGCTCGTCGACCATCACGACGTGCTCTCCGGACCACAGGGTGGCGAAACCGGCCGCCTCGGCGGCGGTCGCCACCGCCCGGATAACCTCCGGCCGGGCACCGGTCCCGATGCCCAGCGCGTGCAGCCCGATTCGCATGTCACCACAATGGCATGGTGAGCATGATCGGATCCTGCACCTGTCCGACACCCACGCCACCGCCACCGGCATCGACGGGGACGGCGTCGACGCGCTCGCCTCCCTTGATCAGATCCTGCGCGACTGCCGCCATCTCACCGGCCTGGACCTGGTCGTGGTCAGCGGCGATATCGCCGACGACGGCTCAGCGCAGGGGTGCGCCCTGGTCCGGGACCGGATCGCGCGGTTCGCCGCCGGCCGGGGATCCCGCACGTCTACACCACCGGGAACCATGACCGGCGGCCCGGCTTCACCGCCGCGCTCGGTACCGGGCACCGTGACGCCCAGGACGCCGACGCCGGCGTCCTCCTCGACGGCCTGGACGACGAGCGCGCGGCGATCAGCATGGTCAGCGGCCTGCGGGTGATCACGCTGGACAGCCTGGTCCCCGGTTCGGGTCACGGTGTCGTGAGCCGGGCCAAGCTCGGCGCGCTGGCGGGCATCCTGCACGACCCGGCGCCCGCGGGGACGGTCCTCGCGCTGCATCATCCGCCGGTCTACACCGCGAGCTCGCCGTGGACGATAAAGGCCGCCTGCGCAACCGCGACGAGCTGGCCGCCGCAATCTCGGGTAGCGACGTCGTGCCGTGCTGTGCGGCCACTTTCATCTCCAGCTGACCGGGCGCCTGGGCCGGCCCGGTCTGGGCCACGCCGGTGTGGTGACCCGCATCGACCTGACCGCGCCGCCCGCCGTCGTCCGGGCGGTCTACGGCGCGGCCGCCACGGTGGTGGAGTGGGGGCCCGTTCTCGCCGTCGTTCCACCTCTTGCAGGCCCGGGACCCGCGTGTGGGGGAGGAGGTTTACGTGGTGGACCCGGTCACGTGGCGGCCGGTGGCCGAGGAGCCCTAAGCCGCGGTCCCGGCTTCGCGGGCGGGGACGTCCCCGAGCCGGTAGTAGACCGGGAGCCCGCGCTGCCGGGCGATGGCGACGTCCTGATCTGCGCCGGTCGACTCGCCGGGGAGCCGCAGCACGGCGTCGCAGTGGTCCCAGCAGCCGCTGCGCGGTCGGGTACATGACCTGGCCGGCGAGCGGGTCGAAGACGGTGGCGCCGGCCGAGCGCAGCACCGGGAGCGCGACCCATTCCCCGATCATCGGGACATGCCCGGCGGCGAAGATCGGCCAGGCCGCCGCCTCGAGGCGGGTCAGGTTCGCGGCCATCTGGGCCGGATCGTCGCCGGTGCCCGAGCGATACGGCCCGGCGATCAGGATGAGCAATGGTCGGTCAGTCATAGCGGTAGAGTACATGCATAAACGTGCAACACGTGAAGGAGTACGCATGCTGGCGGCCGAGCGACGCGACTTTCTGCTGACCCGGCTGCGGGCCGACGGCAGCCTGGTGGCCAAGGACCTGGCGGCCGAGCTGGGCATCTCCGAGGACAGCATCCGCCGTGACCTGCGGATCTGGCCGCCGCGGGCTTGTGCGAGCGCGTCTACGGCGGAGCGGTGCCCGCGTCGCCGCCCTGGCCGATTACGGCACCCGGGCCAGCGTCGAACGGACAGCAAACGCCGCGTGGCCGCGCGCGCCGCCGGGCTGATCACGCCCGGCAGCACGCTCATCCTCGACGGCGGCACCACCACCCTGGCCGTCGTGCACGCCCTGCCCGCCGATCTCGACTGCACCGTGATCACCCACAGCCCGACCATCGCCTCCGCCCTGCTCACCCACGAGCGGGCCGAGGTGTTCCTGCTCGGCGGGCGGTTGTTCAAGCACTCGGCCGTCACCTGCGGCGCCGCAGCGGCCGAGGCGGCGAACAGCATCGCCGCGGATCTGTTCTTCCTCGGGGTCACCGGGGTCCACCCCGTGCACGGCCTGACCACCGGCGACGCCGACGAGGCGGCCATGAAGCGCACCTGGCCGGCCGGGCCGTCGAGACGTACGTACTGGCCAGCGCCGAGAAGCTCGGGGCCGCGTCCCGCTACCAGGTCCTGCCGCTGAGCGCGGTCGCCGCAGTCATCACCGACGGCTCACCGGCTGACACCGTGGCGGCACTGGCCGGCCAGGGTGTCACCATCCTCTGAGTTCAACTCCTGCTGGCTGAGATCGACTGGTAACCGCTGCTCCTGGGCCTGCGGCCCTGACCCTGGGTACACCGGGGCCAGGGCCAGGGCCACAGATTTTTTCGCCAGGTGATGTCGAGAACCCGCGGGCGGCACCGTCCCCGGTGTGGACGCGCCACAATGGTCGCGCCGCACCGAAGGAGGACCCTCATGGCCAAGTACCTGCTGCTCAAGCACTACCGGGGCAACCCGGCCCCGGTGGCCCTGCGAGCCGATGGACCGCTGGGCCCCGGCCGAGGTCGACGCCCACATCCAGTACATGCGTGATTTCGCGACCAAGCTGGAAGGCACGGGGGAGTTCGTGGACGGCCAGGCCCTGTCACCGGAAGGGACGTTCGTCCGCTACGACGGCGAGGGCCGGCCGCCGGTCACCGACGGCCCGTTCGCCGAGACCAAGGACCTGATCGCCGGCTGGATGGTCATCGACGTGGAGACGTACGAGCGGGCCGTCGAACTGGCCGGGGAGCTGTCGGCCGCACCGGGCCAGGACGGCAAGCCGATCTACGAATGGCTCGAGCTGCGCCCGTTCCTGGGCGACGCACCCACCGTCGTGGAGTGAGCGAGAACCAGGTCAACGAGACGCTGCTGCGGGAGCTGATCCCCGCGGTCACCGGGATCCTCGTCCGTCGCGGCGCCGACTTCGCGACGGCCGAGGACGCCGTGCAGGAAGCGCTGGTCCGGGCCCTGGCCACGTGGCCGGACAGCCCGCCCGCGGATCCGAAGGGCTGGCTGACCACGGTGGCCTGGCGCAAGTTCCTGGACGCGACCAGGACCGAGAGCTCCCGGCAGGCCCGCGAGGCCCGGGTCGAGGCCGAGCCAGCGCCCGGTCCGGCCGAGGGCACCGACGACACCCTGGGGCTCTCTTTCTGTGCACCCACCCGTCGCTCACCCCCGCCTCCGCGGTGGCGCTCACGCTGCGGGCGGTGGGCGGCCTGACCACCCGGCAGATCGCGCAGGCCTACCTGGTCCCCGAGGCCACCATGGCCCAGCGCATCAGCCGGGCCAAGCGCACCGTTTCCGGTGTCCGCTTCGACGAGCCCGGTGATCTGGCCACCGTTCTGCGGGTGCTGTATCTGGTGTTCAACGAGGGCTACAGCGGCGACGTCGACCTGGCCGACGAGGCGATCCGGCTGACCCGCCAAGTGGCGTCGGTGACCGACGACGAGGAGGTGGCGGGCCTGCTTGCGCTGATGCTGCTGCACCATGCCCGGCGGGCCGCGCGGACCGGCCCCGGTGGTGCGCTCGTGCCGCTGGGGGAGCAGGACCGGTCCCGCTGGGACACCGGGCTGATTGCCGAAGGGGTGGCCATCCTGCAGGCGGCGCTGGCCCGCGACCGGCTCGGCGAGTACCAGGCTCAGGCGGCCATCGCCGCCCTGCACGCCGACGCACCGAAGGCCGACCAGACCGACTGGGTGCAGATCGTGGAGTGGTACGACGAGCTGGACCGTCTGACCGGCAACCCTGTCGTCCGCCTGAACCGTGCCGTCGCGGTGGGGGAGGCGGACGGGGCCGGGCCGGCCTGGCCGCCCTGGAACAGGTGGATCCGGCGATTCCCCGGTATACGGCGGTAGCGGCCTACCTGTGGGAGCGGGCCGGTGACCCCGTGCTCGCCGCCCGGCTGTACGGGGAAGCGGCCCGGGCCGCCACCAACCTGGCCGAGCGCGACCACCTCACCCGGCAGGCCGCCCGCCTGAACCAATCGCTACGGAAGGAAGACACGCATGGAACGGCATGACATCGCTGATGAGCTGGCCATTCCCGGCGCGCAGGAGCTGCTCACGTCGGCCACGATGACCCGGCTGGCCTACCTGGGCCCGGACGGGACCCCGCGGGTGATCCCGATCGGCTTCTACTGGACCGGCGACCAGGTCGTGGTCGCTACCGCCGCGACGGCACCCAAGGTCGCGGCGCTGCAGGCCCGGCCGGATGTCGCCCTGACCATCGAGGCCGGTGAGACACCGGACCAGGCCCGGTCGGTTTCCATCCGCGGGCGCGCCAGCGTCGAGATCGTCGACGGCGTACCCGAGGAGTACCTGGCTGGCGCCAGGAAGATCATGGACGCCGACGCCATGGTCCAGTTCGAGCAGGCCTGCCGGGCGATGTACGACCAGATGGCCCGGATCGCGATCACGCCGGGCTGGGTACGGTACTTCGACTTCGGGGCCGGCCGCCTGCCGCGCTTCCTGCAGGACCTGGCCGAGCAGAGCCAGCGCTGAGGTCCTAGGGGCGCAGCCCGTTCAGCAGCAGGGCGAGCAGACGGCCGCCTGGCCGAGCTGTCCGGGGTGTCGTGGGCGGCCCAGGCGATAGCGCCGACCATCTTGAGCACGTCGGTTTCGTCCGCCTCGGCGACGACCACGCCTGATTGCCGGGCCCGGTCCAGCAGCGCCGCCCCCACCTCGAACAGCTCCGCGTGCCAGGCCGACACCAGGCCACGCTCGCGGTCGAGGGCCGAGTTCATCACCGCGGCCGACAGGCCCCGGTAGGTCAGGGCATGCCGCAGCGCCGCCCGCAACCAGACCGACAAGGCCCCGAATTCGTCCTCGGCGCTCAGCAGCCCCCGGCCCAGGCTGACCAGTTCGGCCATCTGCCCCGCGAGCACCGCCTCGATGAGATCCAGCCGGGTCGGGAAATGCCGGTACAGCGTGCCGCTGGCCACCCCGGCCCGCCGGGCGATCTCATCGAGCGAGGCGTCCACGCCGGACTCGGCGAAGGTCAGCCGGGCCTGCTCGACCAGCTGCCCGTAGTTACGCCGGGCGTCGGCCCGCATCCGCTATCACCGCACCGTTGCTAACCGGGGACACAGTCCGGTACCGTGTCCATTAACCGGACTATGCCTCACTTTACTGGTACGGCGACTCAGAGCATGGAGGACCGCCCCCATGGCGCTGGCGGAACAAGACCGGATCGGCATCAGCGACCTGATCAATCTGCACGGCCATCTGACCGATGCGGGGGAGCTGGACCGGGCGGGGGAGCTGTTCACCGCTGACGTCACCTACGACCTCAGCGACTTCGGCCTCGGCTCGCTGCACGGGCCCGCGGCCATCCGCGAGGCCGCGCTGGCCCTGGGTCAAGCCAACCCGGCCGGTCACGACGTCACCAACATCGTGATCACCCGGATCGACGACGGCTCGGCCCGGGTCCAGTCCAAGGGGATCGGCATCAAGGCCGACGGCACGGCGGGCAGCGTCACCTACGACGACATCGTCACCCGCCAGCCCGGCGGCTGGAAGATCAGCTACCGCAAGGTGACGGCCCGGCGAGCGGCGCTCGGCCAGCCAGCGGCCAGCGCCCGCGAGGTCCTGGAGCGTCTCCGCCAGGCCTCGATCAGCCAGTCCGCCGATGACCTGAGCCAGGTGTACGCGGCCGACGCGGTGCACGAGTTCCCGTTCACCCGCCCGGGCCTGCCGTCCCGGCTCAGCGGCCGGGACGAGATCGTGAACTGGATCACCGCCGGGTGGAAGGCCTACCCGCTGAAGTACGAGCGGTACCGCACGCTCGCCATCCACGACACCGGCGACCCAGCCACGATCATCGTCGAGCAGGAAGCGCTCGGGGCCAGCCCAGTTACCGGCGAGTTCGCGCTGCCGAACCTCGTCGTGCTCACGGCCCGCCACGGCCAGATCGTCCGCTTGCGCGACTACGTCAGCATCCCCGCCGCCGCGGCCGCCCTGGGACTGGACTAGCTCCAGGCTCGTGACGACCGCTGCCCGCCCAGGTTCCTCTGCCGCCCACGTTCCTCAGCCCGGGGAAGCCCGGGGAGTGGCCCCTCTCCACGCTACTTTACATAATGTGCATTATCGGCGCTTCGTAGGAGTAGCTGGGAGGGGTCCTTAGTGGCCTACTCGCGATGGAGCGAGAGCGCCAGGCTGGGAACGACGAAGGACAAGAGAAAGATCGGCAAGATGTTCTTCCCGCCGCAGCGGAAGCTGACGATTTCTCCGTCGCCGACGCTGAACGTCTTGGTCCGGCTGGAGTTCCGGCCGTTGCGAACTTGCAGGGTGTGACGTCCGGGTTCGACCGGCATGTCGATGGTCTCGTTCAGTTCCACGGATCCGGCCCGCTTGCCGTCGACCATGGCGTCGTACGTGCCCCGGCGGACCTCCGCACCAATGGTCTTGTGCGTCAGCTTCAGGGTTGCGGACACTCGCCGATCTCCTCTGGTTTCCGGCGGTACTCCCCCACGGCATTATCAGTCTAACTACTCTCTGTAACCAGCTAGTGTTCGGGCGATGGGATCAGCAGTTCAGATCGGCGCTCTCGTTCCGCTCACCCGGCCGGGCTGGGTCGAGGCCGGGCGGCACTTGCTTACTGGCCTCGAGCTGGCCGTTCGTGAGGTCAACGACGCTGGCGGGATCGGCGGGACACCGCTCGAGCTGGTGGTACGGGACACCGCCGCTGATCCGCAGCGGGCCGCGGCCGCCGTCGCCGAACTGGCCCGCCTGGGCGTGGCTGCCTTGGCGGGCGAATATCACAGCGTCGTCGCCCGGGCCGCGGCGGCCGAGGCCGACGCCCTCGGCCTGCCGTTCCTCTGCTCGTCAGCGGTCCTCGACTCGCTGACCGAAGCGCCAACGGAATGGGTCGCGCGCCTGGCCCCGGCGCAGTCCCACGGCTGGCGGATCTACGCCGACTTCCTCCTCAGCGCGGGCCACCGCCGGATCGCCGTGGCCGCCGAACCGAGTGTGTACTGGGCGTCGGGGACCCGCATCCTCCGGGACCACCTTGCTGCCGCGGTGGCACCGTCATCGAGCTCGACCTGCGCGGGCTCGCCCTGCGGCGGTGTGTGACGAGCTCGCTGGCCATGGCGTGACCGCGGTCCTGGTTCTGGCCGGTGACCCGGAGCCGGCCACCCCGATCGTCAGGTCGGTCCGCAGCGACCGGCGGCTGGCCGGGATCATGATCGGTGCTCCGGCCGGGCAGCCGGAGTTCGCCGGATGGCTGAGGCTGCTGGGCGACGATGGTGCCGGGATCCCGTTCCTGCGCTACCTGCCCGCGCGCCTCAGCCCGCTCGGGGCCCGAGTCGGGACGGCCCTGCAGGAGCGGCTGGCCGAAGCGCCCTCGTTCGTGGCCTTCGAGGGCTACGACACGGTCACCGTCCTGGCCGGCATGCTGCGTTCTAACGGGGCGGACCGGGCGCGCCTGGCCCAGTCCTGGCCGCGCGTAGCCGTCGAAGGCACCCGCGGGCAGATCCGGTTCTCCCGCCCGCCAGGCATCAGCGTCTGGCAGTGGGCTTGGGCGCCCGTCCAGGTCGTGGATCGGGATCCGGCGCAACCAGACCGCTTCCGGGTGCTCCACACCAGCTGAGGGGTCCCGCCGAGCTCAGGCTCCAGCCGTCAAATACCGACCAGCAGATGTCGTTCCGCCGCCGCTGGTCGTCCAGTACGAGCGCGCGAATCGCCCCCGGGAGCTGGTCACGCTGCCACTGGCACTCCAGTCGCCCGGCCGCCTCGCCACCGCCGTCCGGCGCGGCGGCCCGCGCGGCCTTGATCGCATAGGCGGCCGCACCGAGCTCGTGCGCGGCGACGTGGGCGACGGCCCCGGCCTGGCCCGCAGCGTACGCGGCATGCCGGGCTGGCCCACGCAGGTCTCTGGCCGCACCCATGGCGTGCCCGCCGGCCGCGCGCGCCTGCATCATCCCGACCTCGCCCCGCGCCCAGGCGCGGGCACCTTCGATCGCCTGACGCGGCCGTGAGTCATCCGGCTGAGCCGACTCGAACAGGTCAAGGACGTGCTCCGCGCACGAGGCCGCCCACAGAGCCAGCAGCCGGTGATCGGTATCAGTGAGGGTCCCGCCGCGGCGGATGGTCACCAGGCGAGGGTCCCGGACCTTCGGAAGGATCATGGCCGGTACTCCCCTGGTTCACTCGAGGAAAGGCAAGATGTCATATTTGCCGGTCTTCAGATCGTGTCAGCGGAACGGCGCCGCCGCACGCGCCGCAGGCACAGCGGCACGACGGCGCATCAGGGCGAGGGTGAGGGCGCTCAGCGCGAACAGTTCCGGGTAGTCGCCGTAGCCGCGGAAACGGAACACGACGTGGTCGGTGCCTGCGGGGACGTTGACCGCGACGAGCGCTGGCGCCACCATCTGGGTCGGTACGCGGCGGCCGTTCACCGTGGCCGTCCATCCAGGGTCGTAGGAGGCGCTGAGCACCGCGACTCCGGGACGGCGCATCTGCACCGCCGCCGCGGCCTGGCCGTCACCTAGATCGGCGCGTTCCGTGCTGACCGCACCGGCCGAGGGCTGGCGTGGCGCCGTCGGCAGGCGGCCATCCCCGCCGCTCTCAGACCCGTACTGGACACCGAGGTAGGCGCCGTCCGCGGCGAGCCCGGAGTGCAGCAGCGGAACGCTGCGGGTGCCGACGTTTGTCCGGTTCGCCGGGAGGGTGCCGACGATCTGGCCGGCCTGGATGTAGCCGCCGCCGTTGATCGTCCATAGCCAGTAGGGGCCGGAGCGCAGGGTCAGCCGCGCGGGTACCGGCGGCTTTTTCCCGGCGGGCAGGATGAGGTAGCGGATCCCGAACAGCCGGTAATCCGATGGGTCCTGGCCGTCGAAGAAGTACTCCGGGTCGGTCATCAGCGACGCCGTGCGCAGGGTGTAGCCGACCTCGTCGACGTCGCGGCTCTCCAGGTACTTGAACACGGGTACTCCCCCGACGGTGAAGCCCTGGCCCCAGTTCGACGGCATCCCCGCGTAGGTCCGCCCTCCCCCGCCGCGTCCGATCACCGCGATGAGGCGATCGACGTCGCCGCCCTCGGTGCTGTCCGCGTGGCGCTGGGCCGTGATCGCGGCACCGTCATGGCGGTCGTAGCTGCCGAGCTGAAGCCACGCGGGCGCCAGCACCGCGATCGCCGCCACCAGCATCACCGCCGGGGTGAGGCCGGGCGGCCAGCGCGGGACGCGGGCTTGGAACAGCCGCACGCCGCCCGCGGCCAGCCACACCGCTCCCCGGCCCGCCAGCAGCAGCGCACAGAGCTGCACGCCCATCATGAAGCGGCGGAAGAACAGATCGGCCCCACCCGGGATCACGTCGGCCAGCGACCCGAACGCCGTCCGGCCGAACGCGAACAGCAGGCACACCGCCAGCGCGGCCAGCAGGGCGCGGCCGCCAGGGTCCGAGGACCAGGCCAGCCAGGCCATGACGAGCCCGAGGGCCGCGAACACGGTGACGACGGGCAGCCGGCCGTGGTCGAGCAGCTGCCCCGTGACCAGCCAGTCGAGGACCTGACGCGCGCCGTAGCCGTTGACCAGCCCGGTCCCCCGCAGCGGCTCGTTGACAGCGGCCCACTTCCGCTGGGCCACGAGCGGGACGATGACCCAGGCCGACGCGAGCAGCGAACCACCCAGCAGGACCGCCGCGCGCCGCAACCGGGCCACCAGCGGCCTGCCCGCGATCAGCGGCCAGATGAGCAGCACCGCGAGCGCGAGGTATCCGGTCTCGAAGTGCAGCGCGACGGTGAGCGCGGTCAGCAGCACCGCTGCGAAGTAGCCGCGCCCGTCGCGGATCGCCCGCCAGCTCCAGCCCCAGGCCAGCGGCAGCGTCCACGACGCCCACAGCTGCGTCCAGACCCCGAATCCCGCCGGCAGGTAGGCGTGCTGCTCGTAGCCGACCCCGGTGATGCTGACCAGGAACGGGGCCATCGCGGCGGAAGCGGCCGCCGCCGGCCTGCCGCACCCGAACGCGCGGGCCGACAGGTAGACGCTGACCGGCCACAGCGACAAGAGCAGGTACAGCGACCAGCGGAACGCCACGTCGGGCCCGGTCGCCAGCCCCACCACCCCGGTCACCATCGCCGGCAGGCTCTGGTAGTGCAGGAACTGCGGCGACCCCTCCCCCAGGAACGGGAACCAGCTCGACAGCGGCAGGTGCCCGGCGCGCAGCTGCGCCGTCGCGAACCGCACCATCTGCTCGTGCAGCGAGCTGTCGTTCAGGTAGGTGACCTGGAGTGTGAGCGCCCGCAGGCTGACCAGGTTCCATCCGGTCGCGGCCGCGACCAGCAGCCACGGCCACCACGCAGCGGCCCGGCCCCCCGCCGGCACCCTCACCAGATCATCCGGCGCCCGTGTTGCCGGTGTTGCCCGAGACGGGACGGGTGGTTTGGCATGAGGCCAGGTGCCAGGTGCCCACGCCCGTGTTGCCCCCGGTGGACCCCGCCTTGATGACCTCCGTGCCGTCCGAACCCACGAGAATCCTCACTACCGGCCCCGGGGCACCCGGCGCCCGTGTGCAGGTGACCGAGCCCTTGACGGCGGCCACCCCGGGCGCCATCTGAATCTCGAGGCCGCCAACTCCCATGGCGGCGAGCTTGCTGTTTCCCCCGTGGGGCAGCGACGTGATCTGGTTGAGATTCACCAGCACCGATCCATCGGCGGTCTTGGTGACGGCGAACGCGGGCGTGCTGCCCGCCGCGGTCAGGCCGAGCGTGAGCGCCGTACCGACACCAGCCAGCGCGAGCGTGCTGCCGGCCAGGACGCGCGGACGCCGGAGGAGAGCGGCCCGGCCCGGCTCGGGCCGGCCGGCGTGCGCCAGCGTCGCGCCGTGCTCGCGCACGAGATCGCCCCAGAGATTATCGGTGTACCTAGTCATTGTTCTCGTGCTCCTTCCGCAACCGGGACCTGGCCCGGGACAAGCGCTTCCGAAATGCGACCCGGGAGACGCCGAGGGCTACCGCCGCCTCCTGGGGGGTGAGCCCCTCCAGGTCGACCAGCTCGATCGCGGCCCGCTCGACCGCGGGCAGCTGCTCGCACCGCCGCATGAGCGCCCGCCCGTCGCGCTCAGCATCGATCCGCTCAGCGAGCTCCTCGATCTCGTCCCCGTCCAGCGGCCGGTGGCCACCCAGACGCGCGACCGCCTCCCGGCCGCCTGCCGACTGGGCGCAGTGGCGGGCGAACACGTGGGCGGCGATGCCGAACAGCCAGGCCCGGTCCGATCCCCGGCGAGGGTCGAACTTGGCGAAGCCGTCCACGGCCCGGACGAACGTCTCGGAGGTCAGGTCGGCGACCATCTGCGGGTCGCGGCATCTGCGCGCGAAGTAGCCCATGAGGACGTCGACGTTGCGCAGGTAGATCTGCTCGAATTCTTCCAGCGGCGAGCCTGGCGGCCGGGCCCGCGTCATCACCGTGACCGGTCGCTGCCGCATCGTCCTCACCGGTGCTCTTGCCTCAGTGCCCATGTCCCCTAGTTGCGATCCTCGCCCACAGCTGTGACATCCTCCCCCACTACCGCAGCCTCCCCCACTACCGCTGCCTCTCCCATTACCGCCGCGAATGGTGTACTCAATCGGTGTGACGAGTGAACGGCCAGCTCCGCGCGGCAGACGGTGGCAGCCATCGACCAGCGGGGCGTTGCGTGATGCGCTGATCGACGACCGGCACGGGCCGCTGCCGGCGCTGCTCCTGGCTCTGACCACGCTGGCGGGCGTGGTCGACGCCGTTAGCATCGTCGGCCTCAATCACGTCTTCGTAGCCGCCCAGACCGGCAACTTCGTGCTCATCGGATTGGGCATCGCTGGTATCCGCGGCTTCTCGGTGGCCGCCTCGGCCATCTCCCTGGCCAGTTTCCTCGCCGGCGCGATCGCGGGGACCCGGATCTGCCGGGGCTCGGGGAATCACCGAGGGCGGGCGCTGCGGAATATCACCGCGTTCAAGGCCGTCCTGGCCGTGCCGGCCACGCTGATCGCGCTGCTCACCGACGGCCATTTCGATTCCGGTGCCCGCACCGTCATCACGATCCTGCTCGCGGCCTCAATGGGCGGCCAGCTGGCCCTCATCCGCTACCTCAAGGTTCCTGACCTGATGACCACGGTGCTGACGCTGACGATGACCGGCGCGGTCACCGACCACGCGAGCGGCCTCCGCGACCTAACGCTGATCCGCCGGGCACTCGCCCTGGCGGCTTTCGCCGTCGGTGTCATTGCCGGCGGGTTGCTGATCCGCTTCGTTACCGTGGGCGCCGCGCTGGCGCTTGGGCTGGCCATCATCCTGGCCGTCCTCGTCAGCTCCCACCGGGTGTCGCGTACCGCCGCGCCGTGGGCAACGCCTCGCAACTGAGCAGGCCGGCGGGCTTGTCGATGGCGAACAGCGCGTAGCTGTAGCTGAGGCCGAGGGCACCGGGATGGGCGGCCAGCCACGGATCGGCCACTTTCAGCGGGAACTCCATGCGGAGCACGGCCTCGAAGTCGGCCCTGGTGGTAAACCGCCATGAACTCCGCACCGTGGTCCGGTCGGCGCCGCGCTCGGCCCACCAGGCCTCGGTCTGCTCTCCCCCGGCGGGCACGAGCGCCCCTGCCGCGGCCCGCAGCAGGTCGGCGAACTCGCCCACCTGAAGGTCATTGCCGATGAAGACGAGCGTGCCACCGGGGCGCAGGACCCGCATCACCTCGGCCAGTCCCGCGTCACAGCCCGGCCGGAAGAAGTAGGCGAACCGCGCGTGCACCACGTCGACCGACTGATCGGCCAGGGGAATGTGCTCGGCGGACCCGTGCAGGACGCGGGCGCGGGGATCCCGGGCGGCCGCCAGCGGCACCAGCCGCGGGTCCGGCTCGACCCCGATCACCTCCACTGCCTCCGCGGCGTAACCGCCCAGCCAGTATCCGCTGCCGCAGCCGAGGTCCAGGAGGGTACGCCCGGCCCAGGGCGCCCGCAGCCGCATCGCGGCCAGCACGTGGCCGCCGGGGTCAAGCGCCCGGTTCTCCACCTCGTACAGCTCGATGTTGCTGCCCTGATTGGGCGCGGCCTTGAAGTCAGGCAGCCGCGCTGCGCTCACGTTCGTCACTGGCCTGCCCGGACGGCCTGCACCGTGTCGCGGGTGACGGGCTCGCCGCAGTGATGGCAGACCCGGTCGACCTCCAGGAGGTGGCCGCAGGCGTGCCGGGTCGCGGTCGACGGGGACGCCACTGCCCACTTGTCGCCCCACTCGCGCAGCGCGAGCATGACCGGGAACAGCTCGCGGCCCGCCTGGGTCAGGTGGTATTCGTAGCGCGGCGGGTGCTCGCTGTACGGCTGCCGCTCGATGATCCCGGCGCTCTCCAGCTTGCGCAGCCGGTCGGCCAGGATGTCGCGGGAGGCGCCGGTGTAGGCGGCGATCTTGGCGAACGTGTGGACCCCGTAGCTGATCTCCCGGACCGCCAGCAGTGACCAGCGCTCCCCCAGGATGTCCAGTGCGGCCGCGACCGAGCATGGCCTGACCCCGAGCGGCTGCTCGGCCATGACGATCGGCTCCGCCGGCTCCCCCCTGCGCTCTGCAGAATCCCTCATCTGTTCGGCGGACTCCCCCATCCGTGCCTCCGGTTTAGTGAGTTGTCTTTTCCAACAGACTACTCGTACCATCGCCAGCATGAGTCAGTTGGAAATCGCAACACGCGCCGATGCCGGGGAAACACCCGGCCGGGCCGGCTGGATCCTCGCCCTCGGCAGTGTCGCCGCGTTCGCGGTCTTCCTGGATACCACGATCGTGAACGTGGCGTTCGAGACGATCAGCCGGAGTTTTGGCACCACGACCGGGCACCTGTCCTGGGTCCTGAACTCCTACAGCCTGGTCTTCGCGGCGGTGCTGATCCCGTCCGGGCGGCTGGCGGACAGGTACGGCCGCAAGCGGCTGTTCCTGATCGGCCTCGGCGGCTTCGCGGCGTTCAGCGCCCTGTGCGGGGCGGCGCCGGATCCCGGGGTGCTGATCGCCGCCCGGGCGCTGCAGGGCGCGTTCGCCGCCCTGGTCGTGCCGTCCTCGCTGGCGCTGGTGCTGCCGGAGTTCCCGGGCGGCAGGCGGCACGTCGCGATCGGCACGTGGAGCGCGATGAGCGCCGCGGCGGCCGCGCTCGGCCCGACCCTGGGCGCGCTGCTCACCGAGTACGCGTCCTGGCGGTGGATCTTCCTCATCAACGTGCCGATCTGCGTGGCCATGATCGTGGCCGGGATCCCCCTGCTGCGTGAGTTCCGCGAGCCGGACGCGGCCGGCGTTCCCGACCCCGTGGGCACGCTGCTCATCGCGGCGGTCCTCGCGCTGCTGAGCCTCGCGATCGTCGAGGGGCCGTCGTGGGGCTGGTCGGATCCCTGGGTCGTGGCCGGATTCGCCGCCAGCGCGGCGCTGCTGCCCGTCTTCATCTGGCGCTCGGCCACGGCCGCCCGGCCGGTGGTCGACCTCGCGCTGTTCCGGGTCCGCCAGTTCCGGGTGGTCAACGCGGCCACGCTGGTCTTCGCGGCCGCGTTCTACGGGATGCTGCTCAGCAACACGATCTTCCTGCAGACCGCCTGGCACTACTCCATCCTGCGGGCCGCCCTCGGCGCCGCGCCCGCGCCGCTCGTCGTGGTCGCGATCGCCCGCCCGGCCAGCAAACTGGCCGCCCGGATCGGGTACCGCCCGGTGCTCGCGGCCGGCGCGATCAGCTGGGCGGCCGGGGCCGTCAGCCTGGCGCTGCTCATCGGCGGGTCGCCCGACTGGGCTGCCCGGTGGCTGCCTGCCACCCTCCTCGTCGGCCTCGGCATCGGGCTGACCATGCCCGTCCAGTCGGGCGCCGCGGTGGCCACGCTCCCGCCGGCCCGGCTCGCGCTCGGGTCGGCCGTCGCCACCAGCTTCCGCCAGATGGGAGCGGTCCTCGGCATCAGCGTCTTCGTTGCCCTCCTCGGCGCGGCGGCCGGAGCGGCCGAGGTCACGGCCTACCACCGCATCTGGCTCACGTTCGCGGCGCTGAGCCTGGCCAGCGGCGCGGTCCTGTTCGTGCCGCGCTTCCGCCAGCCCGCCCAGCCCGCCCAGCACTCCAGCTAGCTCCCGGCGGCAGCGCCATCGACACCGGTACGGCGCAGGCGTAGCCTGCCAATAGCTCCGGACCTCGGCTGCTGCCCCGTCAAAAGGCGGGAGCGGCGCAGGACGGAGTTTTTGCGTCCGGGAGCTGGTATGGGCATCATCGCGTCGATCGTTCTCGGCATCGCCGGTGCCTGCCAGCGTGCCGGACGCTGAACCGGGCCCGGCAGGGGCCCGGCCCGCGGACGGAAGAGCCCGGCCCCGGACCGGCCGCAAGGTCCTGCGCACCGCGGTGACGGTCATCCTCATCGGGGCCGCATTCGGGTTCGTCTTGCCCCATGTCGCGTCCTATCGCAGCGTATGGGCCACCGTTCAGCTGATGACCTGGCCGTACGCCCTGCTCGTCGCTACGGCCGCCGTAGCCAGCATGGCCGCCTACTGGATCACGATCCGCGCGGTGCTCCCCTGGATCGGAATACGCCAGGCGGCCGCGGTAAGCCTCGGCTCCAACGCGGTCGCCAACGCCCTGCCTGCCGGGGGCGCCCTCGCCCTGGGCATCAGCTGGGCCATGCTCTCCAGCTGGGGCCTCAGTACCGCCGATTACGTCCTCTACACCCTGGTCACGGGGATCTGGAACGTCTTCACCCTGCTGGGCCTGCCCGTCATCGCGCTGCTGGTGATGGCGACGGCCACCCGGCCCGATGCCGTGCTGATCACCGCCGCGGCCGTGGGCGTGGCCTTGCTCGCCGGCATGGTCGGCGGGCTCGGCCTTATCCTGCACAGCGACACCTTCGCGCTCCGCGCGGGCCACGCGCTGCAACGTCCCGTGGCGGTGGCCGCCCGGCTGGCCCGGCGGCCGCCCCCCGCCGACGTCGCCGGGGCGCTCCGGGGTTTCCGTGACCGGGCCGGAGCTTTGCTCAGGGCGCGCGGCTGGCGGATCACGGCCGCCACCGTGGCCAGCTACCTCACCTTGTGGCTGGTCCTGCTCGCGTGCTTGCGCGCCACCGGCGTGTCCCAGGCCCAGGTGCCCTGGCAGACCTCGCTGGCCGCGTTCGCGTTTATCCGCCTGCTCACGGCCTTGCCCATCACCCCCGGCGGGGTCGGGATCACCGAACTGGGCTTGGTTGGCATCCTGACCGCGGGCGCCGGCCACACGGACAGCGTCCAGGTGACCGCGGCCGTGCTGCTGTACCGGGCCGTCACCTACCTGCCGCCCATCCCCCTGGGCGCGCTGGCCTGTCTCATCTGGCGGCACGCACCCGCCCTCATCGGCGCCAGCCGGTGCGAGCCGGTTCCGCCGGCCCGCGATGACGACAGCCTGCAGCCAGCGCCGCCCCGCTAGTCCTCTCCGCCGTGAACGCGGTAAGTTGCCGCGTGCCCCGCTGACACCGTGCGAAGGGAGCCCGATGGATCTCGAACTGACCGGCAAGCGTGCGCTCGTCACCGGCGGGAGCCGGGGCATCGGCAAGGCGATCGCCCGGGAACTCGCCCGTGAGGGGGCCGACGTCGCGATCGCCGCCCGGGACCAGGCCCGCATCGACGCCACCGTGGCCGAGCTCGCGGGCGAGTCGGGGCGCCGGGTCGTCGGGGTGAGCGTTGACACCCGCGACGGCGAGTCGGTCGCGGCGATGGTGCAGGCCTGCGCGGGTGCGCTCGGCGGCATCGACATTCTGGTCAACGCCGCGGCTCAGCCGGGTGGCCAGCAGCCCGCGCCGCGCTGGGACGGAGTCACTGGGGAGGCCCTGTTCGAGGAGATCCGGGTCAAGGTGCTCGGCTACCTGCGGGTGGCCCAGGCGGCCGCCCCCTACATGATCGCCGGCCGCTGGGGCCGGATCATCAACGTCTCGGGCCTGGCGGCGCGCCAGTCGGGCTCGGTCATCGGCTCGGTGCGCAACGTCGCCGTTTCGGCGATGTCGAAGAACCTCGCCGACGAGCTCGCGCCGCACGGCATCAACGTGGTCACCGTGCACCCCGGGACGACCAGGACCGAGGCCACGAGCCAGGAGGCCGCCCGCCGTCCGGCCCGCAACCTCGTCGGCCGGATGATCGACGCCCGCGAGGTCGCCTACGTCGTCACCTTCCTGGCCTCACCCAAGTCCGTCGCGATCGACGGCGACACGATCGCCGCCGGCGGCGGTGTCCCCGGCGTCATCTACTACTGAAACTTTCAGCGGTGCGTCACCGGCTCGACGTCTGCGCAGGTGAAGATGGTGTTATGACGACCGACCGCTGCCGCCTGGTGCCCGGGGAAGCCGGAGCCGGCGGCTACCGCCCGCTGGTGGCCGCCGACGGTGAGCAGCACCTCGTCCGGGACGATCTGACCGGCACCGGCCTGCCCGCGGGCTGGCGGCGGTCGGCCCGGGCGCTGCTGGTCATCGCCCAGCTGTCCGACACCCACGTGATGGATCACCAGTCACCGGGGCGGGCCGAACTGCTCGACCGCTACTCCGACTTCGACTCTCCCATCCGGGACGCGGTCGGCATCGTGGGCAGCTACCGGGCCCAGGAGCTGTTCACCTACCAGGTGGCTGAGGCCATGGTCCGGGCGGTGCGGCAGACCCGGGCGGCTCCGCTGTCCGGCGCCCCGGTCGATTTCGCCATCGTGACCGGCGATGCGACCGACAACTGCCAGCGCAACGAGCTGCGGGCCTACATCGACCTGCTCGACGGCGGCCAGGTGCGGCCGGATTCCGGCGATCCGCAGCGCTACGAGGGCGTGGCCGGGCCGGAGGCCGAGGACGAGCGGTACTGGCACCCCGACGGCGGCGGCCCGGACCTGCCCCGGACCCGGTACGGATTTCCCGAGGTGCCCGGGGTGCTGGCCGCGGCCCGCCAGCCGTTCCGGGCCACCGGGCTCGGCCTGCCCTGGTACGCGGTGCACGGCAACCACGACAACATGCTCCAGGGCACGGTACCGCCCACCGGCTGGCTGCACGACCTACCGGCCGGCTCGGTCAAGTTCGTCAGCCCGCCGGCCGACGTCGACCCCGCCGGGGTGCTCAGCCGGTTCTACTCCGCCGAGGCCGACGCCCTGCTCGAGCTGGCCAGCGGCGCGCGGATCACGGTGACCCCCGACCCGGCGCGCATCCCGGTGACCCGGGCCGAGCACGTCCGCGAGCACTTCCGGACGTCAGGCCAGCCGGCCGGCCACGGTTACAGCCGCCGCAACGCCGACGAGGGCACCGCCTACTACTCCTTCGACCACGGCAGCGTGCGCTGCGTCGTGCTCGACACCGTCAACCCGCACGGCGGCTGGCAGGGCTCGCTGGATAGCGATCAGCTCAGCTGGCTGGTGGCCGAGCTCGCCGGCTGCGCGGCCCGGCCGGTGCTGCTGTTCAGCCACCATGCGCTGGAGACGATGGTCAACGACCGGCGCCCGCCGGGAGCGGGCCGCCGGGTGCTCGGCCCCGAGCTGCAGGACGTGCTGCTCAGCTACCCGTGCGTGGTCGGCTGGATCAACGGGCACACCCACGCGCACGCCATCCGGGCGGTCCGCGACGACGGCGCACCGGGCGGGTTCTGGCAGGTCACCACGTCCTCGCACATCGACTGGCCGCAGCAGGCCCGCATCGTTGAGCTGCTCGAGACCGATCAGGGTCTCGCCCTCGGCTGCACGGTGATCGACAGCGCCGCTCCGGTCAGTTATGCCGGTCAGGAGAACCTGGCCGACCCGGCCGCGCTGGCCGCGCTGGCCCGTGAGCTCGCCGCCAACGACTGGCAGGACCGCGACCAGATCATGGCCGACGGCGGCGCGGGCGCGGGCATCGTCACCGACCGCAACGTCGTCCTTCCGATCGACTGGCCGCGCCCCGCCCCCGCCTAGCGGCCGGGCCGGGAAATCCGCTGGCGATCACGCAACCGGCCTGCCTACGGTGTCGGACGTGACCGACGCCGACCAGACGATGGCCCTGGACGAGGATGCCTACCACCAGGACCCGGCCGGGTTCTTCGCGCGGCTGCGCGAGTCCCGGCCGGTCGCCCCGGTGCGGATGCCGGGCTATGGGCGGGTCTGGATGGTCACCCGCTACGCCGACGTGCGGATGGCCTTGACCGATCCCAGGCTGGCCCGGGACATCCACCGCTGGCCGGGTGGCGGCCGGACCCGGCCGAGCGAGGCGACGGGCATCAACGACCACATGCTGCACTGTGACCCGCCGGACCACACCCGGCAGCGGCGCCTGGTGCAGAAGCCGTTCGCGGCGCGCCGGGCCGCGCTGCGGCCGCGGGCGGAGGAGATCGCCGCGGGCCTGCTGGACGGGTTGGCGGCGCGTGACGGCGACGTCATCGACCTGCTCGACCGGTACGCCCGCCCGCTGCCGATCGCGGTGATCTGCGAGCTGCTCGGTGTCCCGGTGGCCGACCGCGAGTGGATCCGTGACACCGTGTACGCCTACGACGAGCCTGCGCAGCACGAGCGGGTGGAGCGGGAGCTGGCCGCTTACTTCACCGAGCTGATCGCGGCCAAGCGGGCCGGGCCCGGCGATGACCTGGTATCGGCGCTCGTCCTCGCCCGTGACGGCGCCGGCGGCGCCGGGGACACGCTGACCGGCGGTGAGCTGCTGGGCACCGTCTTCCTGCTGGTCATGGCGGGCTTCGACACCACGGTCAACCTGATCGCCTCCGGAACGCTGGCCCTGCTGATCCACCCCGGAGAGCTGGCCCGGCTGCGCGCGGACCCGTCGCTGCTCCCGGCGGCCGTCGAGGAACTACTCCGGTTCACCAGCCCGGTGAACCACGCCAACGACCGGTTCACCACCGAGGACGTGCCGATCGGCGGCGTGAACATCCCGGCGGGTGAGTGGGTCTTCCCGGCGATCAGTTCGGCCGACCGGGATCCGGCCCAGTTCCCCGGTGCCGACCGCCTCGACCTCAGCCGCGACACCAGCGGCCACGTCGCCTTCGGTCACGGCGTTCACCACTGCCTGGGTGCTCCCCTGGCCCGGATGGAGGCCGAGGTCGCCCTCGGTGCCCTGCTGGCCCGCTTCCCGGGACTTTCCCTCGCGGTCCCCGCGGCGGAACTGCGCTGGCGGCCGGTCAGCCTCATGAACGGCCTGGAGTCGCTCCCGGTCCGCCTGGCCCAATGACGTCGGGCACGGCTGACCCTGTTAAAAATCATTATTTTTAACAGGGTCTGCTTTTTAACAGCGTCCCCGGAAAGCGTCGCTGGTGAAGGTGGTCCACGGGGACCAGTTCTGGCCGTCATCGGAGAGGATGACGGCCGCCTTGGCGTTACCCAGCGGATCATAGGTCGACAGCGAGCCGTGGTTCGGGTTGATCTGCCAGTAGCCGCGCTCCCCCACGCCGCCGGTGGCGAACTGCCGGCCCGACGATTCGGCCATGGCGATCGAAGCGGCCATGACGGCCTCACCCGATGAGCCGCCGGCCTGTTCCCACAGCTCCTCCAGGCCCCCGCAGCTCAGGGTCCCGCTCAGCATCGATGCCGTGGTCACCTGGGTGGAGCCGCCGTGGCTGGCCGGGCTGGTGCTGGCCACGGGCAGGTGGCCGGGGATGGCCAGCACCTGGCCCGGGAAGATAATGTCCGGGTTGCGCAGCACGGACCGGTTGGCCGCATACAGCCGGTTCCAGTCGCGCGAACTGCCGTAGAACCGCTGGGCGATGGAGGACAGCGTGTCGCCCCGCTGGACCGTGTAGCGGCGGGTCGCCTGCGCGCTGGCCTGCGCCCGTACGACGACGGCGTCCGTACGGGCCTGCACCACCGTCGTGGTGGTCTTCACCGCGGCCCCGGCGGCCGCATTGGCGTGCGGGGCGGCGATGAGGACACCCGCGAGCGCCATGGCCGGGGTGGCCTTGGTCGCCTTGTCGGCCACATTCTGAATCTGCGATGGTGCCGCGTGCCGTCCACTCCGCCTGATTTTGTGCGGGCGGCGGTGCCGGGATGATGAATTCACAGCATTGCCTCGCTCATTTCGCGCTCTGGCGCAGCTAAATGGCCAGCTAATCCCGGGTACGGGCGGCTTGATCACCGCGTTCGGGCGGCGAAAACCCCGTAATAACTTGGTAATGCTTTCCGGTTGCGGCTTTACCGGGCCGGGACGGGCACGGAGCCCGCGATATCGGCCAGGTGCAGCCCGCGGCCGGCTTGCCAGGCCTGCTCGTAGGCGGCGGCGCCGAGGCGGCGGGCGGCCTCCTCCAGGATGGCCGGGGTCTGCGGCCGGGCGGGCCAGCGCATGGCCGCGCGCCGGTTCTGCTCCCGGGCTGCGCCGAGCAGCCGCACGGCCGAGCGGTAGTCACCGCGGCGGGCGTGCAGGGCCCCGTGCAGTTCGACGAACTGCGGGCTGTCCTTGGCCCCCAGAGCCAGGTAGTCCTCCATGCCGCGCTGGGACCATTCCAGCGCGGCATCGACGTTGTCGTCGGCCAGGCAGGCGCGCACGGCGTCGCCGGCCGACATCAGCCCGGCCCACCGGTTGCCGAACGTGAGCGCGCCGGCGTGCAGAGCCGCGGCCAGGGCGAGCTGCTCGCCGGCGTCCCGGGGATGGGCGCGCAGCGAGGCCACCTGGGCCAGCAGGGCGCTGTTCGCGTCGCCGGTGCGGTCCGCGATCTCGGTCGCGTGCCGGGCCAGCTCACCGAGCAGGTCCGGGGACGCGAACGGGAAGGCTGGGGCCAGGAGCGCGGCGAACTCGTCCCCGATGAACAGCAGGTCATCGCCGGCCGCCCGGTCGGCCGCCGCGGCCAGCGCGTCCAGGTGCGGGCGGCTGGCGCCCACGTCGCCCAGCAGCACGCACAGCGCGGCCACGGACGAGTGCAAGATGGCGGCGTCGACCGGGCGGGCCAGCTCGAGGTGGGCCAGGGCCCGCTCGACCCAGCGGCTGCCTTCGATCATCCGGCCCCGGTAGTACCAGTACAGGCCGAGCCCGGCGGCCAGGCTGACCCCACCCCAGCTGGGCCGGTCGATCAGCGTCCGGTGCAGCGTGGCCCGCAGGGCGGCCACGTCGTCGTCCATGCGGTCGTGCAGCTCGGTTTCGCCGGGCAGGCCCATCCGGGGCCGCGCGACCACCGCGTCGATCAGGAACTGGTCCCGCCGGCCGGCCGCCTGTTCCGTCCCGTCGTGGCCGAGGACGTGGGCGCCGTGGCCGCGCACGATGGCCAGCTGGGCGAACCGTGAGGGCCGGCCCGGCCGGCCGGCCCCTCGGGTACCAGCAGCGACCGGTGCACCAGCCCGGCGACCAGGCCTTCGGTCTCGCCCGGCGGCTGGGCCACCAGGGCGGCGGCCAGCCCGGCGGTCATCGGGCCCGGGACCACGGACATCGCCGCGTGCAGCTGCTGTTCCCCGGGGTCCAGCAGGCGGACGCTGCGGTCGACGGCCATCCGCACGCTCTGGTGCCCGCCCCGGCCGCGGCCGACCCGGGACAGTGAGCTCGGGTCGGCCCGGACCTGGCTGGCGATCTCGGGCAGGCTGAACGCCCGGGACCGGGCCGCGGCCAGCTCGATGGCCAGCGGCACCCCGTCCACGGCGGCGCAGATCGTGGTGGCACAGGCCAGATCGTCGGCGCTCAGCCGGCGGTCCGGTGCCGCCTCGGCCAGCCGTTCCAGGAACAGCTCGCCCGCCGGGGAGCTGGTCGTGTCGCCGACCGGCAGTGGGGCCAGCTCGACCAGCTCCTCCCCCTCGACCTCCAGCGGCTCCCGGCTGGTGGCCAGCACCACCAGCTTGGTCCCGGCCGCCTGCAGGTCCTCGACCAGCTCGGCCACGGCATCGAGCACGTGCTCGCAGTTGTCCAGGATCAGCAGCATCCGCCGGGTCCGGGTGAAGGCCCGCAGCGTGTCGGCCGCGCCGCTCAGCCCGTCTCCGGCCAGCCCCAGGGCGGAAGCCGCCGCCGGGCCGACCCCCTCGGCGTCTGGCACGGAGCTCAGGTCCACGAACCAGACCCCGTCGGGGAAGTCCTTGGCCACCTGCTCGGCCGTGGCCACGGCCAGGGTGGTCTTCCCGCAGCCGCCCGCACCCACGATCGTGACCGTGGCCGCCGCGCTCAGCCGCCAGGCCAGGTCGGTCAGCTCCGCGTCCCGGCCGATCAGCCGGGTCCGCCGCCGGGGCAGGTGTACCTCGGGCGGGGCCGGCGGCGGCTGGCCCGAAGCTCCGGGGCGGTCAGGCACCGCGGCTGCGCGGTCAGCCACCTCGGCCGCGTGGTCAGCCACCGCGGCCAGCCGGGCGCCCTGGGGCTCGATGTCGCCGGCGAGCACCAGTTGCTGCAGCCGGCGCAGCTCGGCCCCGGGCTCGACGCCCAGCTCGTCACGGAACAGCCGGTCGGCGCGCCGGTAGGTGACCAGTGCGTCCTGCACCCGCCCGAGCCGGGCCGCCGCGAGCATGTACTGCTCCCACGGCCGGTCCCGCAGCGGCTCAGCCGCCAGCACCGGCTCCAGCTCGACCAGGGCACGGTCGGGATGGGCGTTGGCCAGCAGGGCGTCGACCAGGGTCTCGGTCAGCTGACGGTTCAGCTCTTCCAGCCGGGCGACGGCAGCGGTGGCCCACGCTTCATCACTCCAGGGGGACAGCGGCCGGCCCCGCCACAGCTCCCGGGCCGCCTGCGCCCGGTCCAGTGCCTGGCCCGCGTCCCCGGCCGCGAGCAGCTCGGCGGCCTGGGTGACCAGCGCGGCGAACTGCACCGAGTCGGCTTGCTCGCCCGCCAGCGCCAGCCGGTAACCGCCGGCCTCCAGGATCAGGATCCCGGTGGCCTGGCCGCGGCCCCGGCCGGGTTCGAGGAACCGGCGCAGCCGGTGCAGGTGCGAGTCCAGCGTCGACTGTGACCGGGTGGCGCCCCGGTCGCCCCACACCGCGTCGACCAATTCGCTGACGTCGACCCGGCGTCCCGGATCGACCAGCAGCCGCGCCAGCAGCCGGCCCAGGATCGGCCCGCCCGGCGCGCGGACCTGCCCGTCTTCCTCCACGTCAACCGGGCCGAGGTCGCGGAACCGTAGCGTGTCTTGTCCCGACACGACAGCACGCACCCCCTAATCGGCCCACCGGCTACGATTCTGCCTCACTCGGTCCAGTCGGGGTAGGCGTCGTCGGCGCCGAACACGTGCCGCAGGACCTTCTCCTGGTCCGCACCCAGGGTGGTGACGAGCGGGTCGCTGCGGCTGAACTCGACCCCCTCGCGAATGGTGTGCAGGGCCGTCTTGCCCGCCAGCAGGAACAGGGCCGAGGTCCCGGGGGTGATCGTGCGGCGCAGTTCCTGGAGCAGGTCGTCGGACAGGCCGGTCCGGGCCAGCCCGCCCGGCCTGGCCGCCGCGGCGTCGGGGTCGGGGTCGGGGTCGGCCAGCGGCATCAGGAACAGCCCGCCGAACAGCATCCCCCAGAAGGCGCCGCTGAGGGCGGCGGTGCCGTCGATGGTGCCGGCCTGGTAGGAGTACGGGCGGTGCTTGCCCGCGGGCCAGGACACGACCGCGGCGTCGTCGATGGCCAGCCGCCCCCGGGTCTGCAGCCGCTCGATGACCCGCAGGGCACCGGCCGCGCCGTCGGGATGGTCGAACGTCCACACGCTGAAGGTGTTCATGATCGGTCCTCCGGATCTGGCCGGCGGGGCGAAGGTGACCGCGATGTCGGTCATGCCGGCACCTGCTGGTCGAGCCAGTCGAAGATCCGCTCGCCGCGCAGCCCGGCGGCCAGCGGCTCGCAGTGCCCGTCGGCGCCCTCGGCCGCGGTGAACGGCAGCAGCGTGACCGGGCTGGTCAGCGCGTCGGCCAGCCGCGCGGACTGGCCGGGCCAGAACTGCTCGTGCTCGGGGTCGGTGATCAGCATCGGGCAGCGGATCGCGGCCAGGTCGGACTCGGTGAGCCGGTACTGCTCGGCCGCGGTGAAGAAGTCGAAGTAGGAGCTGACGCCGTAGGGCCGCATCCGCCAGGCCAGCATGGTGCGCTCCCCGGCGGAGAACTTCAGGCCCCAGCCCATTTCCTGGTCGAACTTGGCCCGATCGCCGGCGTCGAGGGTCTTGCGCAGGAACCCGGGCAGGTGCCGGAGCATAGTGGTGGACACGTCGACCACCCCGGGGTCGGCGACCGCGGCGGCCACCCGGTGCTCGTGGGCGACCGCACGCGGCACCCAGAAGCCGCCCTGGCTGAGGCCGAGCACCGCGATCCTGGCCGGGTCGATATCCGGCCTGGTGGCCAGGTGGTCGATCAGCGGGGTGAGGACGGCTTCCCAGTCGGGCCGGAACGGGATGCCCTGGCGGATCAGCGCGGCGTTCTGGCCGGGGCCGTCGACGGTGACCACGGTCCAGCCGCGGGCCAGCGCGGCGGCGGCGCACCGGGTCCAGGCGCCGGTCACCGCGCCGTCGCTGCCGTTGACGTAGATCAGGCACCGGCGGGCGTCCGCGCCGGGGGTGTGAAAGAGGTAACCGGGCAAGGTGGTGTCCTCGTACGGCACGCTGATCCGCTCGATCAGGACCTCGCCGATCGCGGTGGTCACGTCCACGAACCGGTCCCAGGCGTCGCGGTGCTGCTCCCACAGCTCGGTGAAGGTCCCGGTCGCGTCGGCCATGTCCGACGCCTGCGAGTAGTAGCTGGCCGCCCGCAGCCAGCGGGCCGCGGCGGAACGCAGTTGCCCGCTGCTCTCGGCCTCGCGGGCCAGCCCGGCCAGCCGGCCGGCGGTGGCGGACCAGGCCGTCACCCATGCCTTGGCGTCGCCGTTGGGGACGCCGGCGATGGTGGCCAGCACCTCCCCCACGTCGGTGGCCTGGTAGTAGGCCTCGCCCAGGGCGTTCTCGGTGGCGAACTGCATGGCGCTGTCTTTGAAGAATGCGTTCATGCGGCCATGGTGGCCGCCCGCACTCCAACTTCACTCCAATCGGCGCGGGGCCGCGGCCGCCGGACCCGGGGCCAGGTTGAAGGGGGACTGGAGACGGCCGGCGCACAGTCGGGATCAAACGGGCCGCCGATCCGGCCCCCGCCCCCGAAAGGAACGTCATGGCCAGCACCTCCACCCTCGACCGTGCTGATGGCAGCATCATCGACCGGGCCCTCGACCGGGTCCTGGCCGGGCGGGCTTACCGGCCGGGCAGCCCCGGCTTCGACGCCGCCTGCGCCGGGTTCGACCTGGCCGCCATCCCCGCCCCGGACGTCGCAATCCGCGCGGCCAGCGAGGCCGATGTGAGCACCGCGGTGGGCTTCGCGGCCCGCCACGGCCTGCCCGTGGCGGTCCGGGCCACCGGCCACGGGACGATCCCCGGCGCCGACGGCGGCGTGCTGATCGGCACCCGGGCGATGTCCGCGGTCACCGTCGACCCGGCCCGCCGCACCGCCACCATCGGCGCGGGCGCCACCTGGGCCCCGGTGCTGGCGGCGTGCGCGCCGCTGGGGCTGGCCCCCCTGTGCGGGTCGGCCCCCGGCGTGGGCGCCGTCTCCTACACCCTCGGCGGCGGCCTCGGCCCGATCGGGCGGCGGTACGGCTACAGCGCCGACCTGGTCCGGCGGCTGCGGGTGGTGACCGCCACCGGCGAGCCGCGGGAGGTCACCGCGGACACCGAGCCCGAGCTGTTCTGGGCCATCCGCGGCGGCGGCGGGAACTTCGGCGTCACCACTGAGCTGGAGATCGACCTGATGCCGGTGCCCCGCCTGTACGGCGGCGGCCTGTTCTTCCCCGGCCAGGCCGCGCCGGAACTGCTGGCCGCGTTCGGCCGCTGCACAGCGGTGGCGCCGGACGAGCTCAGCCTGTCCCTGGCCTTCATCACCTTCCCCGACATCGACCCGGTCCCGGCGCCGCTGCGGGGCCGGTTCGTGGCCCACCTGCGGGTGGCCTACCTCGGCGCACCAGCGCAGGCCGAGGCGCTGATCGCGCCGCTGCGGGCCGTGACCCGCCCCCTGGCCGACACGGTGCGGCCGCTGCCGGTCAGCGAGATCGGCTCGATCCACGCCGACCCGTCCGCGCCGCAGCCGGTCAGCTGCGGCAGCTCGATCCTGCCGCGCTGGGACGATGCCGCGACCGCCGTCCTGCTCGGCCACGTCGGCCCGGCCACACCGCACATGCTGGAGATCCGGCACCTGGGCGGCGCGCTGGGCCGCCCGCCCGCCGGGGGCAACGCGGTCAGTCACCGCGACGCTCAGTTCACCGTGTTCACCTCGGCCTACCCCGGCCCGGGCCAGGCCGCCGCGGCAGGCCAGCAGGTGGCCCTGCACCGGCAGCTGCGGCCCTGGAGCGGCGGGCGGATGCTGTACAACTTCGCCGCCGCCCCGGACGGTCACGCCGCCGACGCCAGCACGGCGTTCAGCGAGCCAGTCTTCACCCGGCTCCGCCGGGTCAAGTCGGCCTGGGACCCGGGCAACCTGTTCCGCTTCAACGTCAACATCCCGCCGACCCTCTGACCTGCCCCAACGCGGCTTGAAGTGCGATTGGCGCGGGATTGGAGACCCCCGCGCGACAGTGAGATCACCAACCGGACGAACCCGGAACCGCAACCCGGAACCGGGCCCCGCAGAAAGGACAGCGCCATGTCGCCCACCGAGATCGTCATCCTGCTCGCCCTGACCGGATACGCGATCTATCAGCAGTCCCGCCAGCATCAGGTCGTCGGGGGCCAGCGCTTCAAGCTGGCCATCATCTACGCGATCGTCGGTCTGGTCGTGGGCGGGATGAACATGCCGAAGAACGCCACCGCCTGGGGCCTGCTGGTCCTCAGCATCGCGCTCAGCGTCGGCGTCGGCCTGCTGCGCGGCCGGCTGACCCGGGTGTGGGCCGCCACCGACGGCACCGTGTACAGCCAGGGCACCGCGCTCACCATCGGCCTGTTCCTCGGGCTCGTCGCGACCAAGTTCGTCATCGGCACCGCCGCGTACTTCCTGCACATCAGCGACGACGGCGGCTTCGGCGAGGTCCTGATCATGATCGCGATCATGGTGGCCTTCCAGGCGCAACTGATCTGGCGGCGGGCCCAGTCGCTCAGCCCGGTCACTTCCGGCCCGGCCAGCTCTGGTCACCGCGACGCGGACGTCACCAGCCCGGCCGGCTACGACCGCGAACTCGTCAAGTAACCAGCCTGAGTCCCGAAATCTACGACCGGACCACAGACGTCAGGCTGGCAGCAGCCGCGGCGCATTCGGCACACTGAGGATCATGACTGTGACCAGCTACATCGACTCTCTCGTCAGCGTTCTCGGCGGGACGCCGGACCGGACCGTCCTGCGCTCCGCCGGGACCGGCACGACCGGCGCCGAGCTGCTGGCCGCGATCTACCGCTACGCCCGCGTGCTGGACACCCAGGGTGTGGGCCCCGGTGACCTGGTGGCCCTGATCGCCCCGAACCGCCCCGAGGCGCTGGCCGTCCGCTACGCCGCGCACCTGATCGGGGCGGCCGCGGTGTACCTGTCCGTCCCCCCGTCGGCCCAGACCCGGGCCGGCATGCTGGCCCAGTTCGACCCGCGGCTGGTTGTGGTCTTCCCCGACACGGTGAGCCTGCTCCCGGACGAGGTCACCGCGCCGGTGGCCGCCGTCGGGCCGGTGCCGGGAGTGCCGCTGCGGCTGGACACCCTGGCCGCCGCCCAGTCCGCGGAGCCGCTGGCCCCCCGGGCCCAGCCCGGCGACCTGGCCGTGGTCATCTCCTCCGGCGGGACGACCGGCGTGCCCAAGGGCAGCCGCCGCGACTTCGCCACGTACTCCACCAACGTCGCGGTGCCGGCCCCGGCGCCGGACCGGCGGCAGCTGGCCAACGGCAAGCTCGCCTACCTGACCCAGATCCTGGTCGACCAGACCCTGCTCGGCGGCGGGACCGTCATCCTGCAGGACCGTTACGAGCCCATCGCCACCCTGGACGCGATCGAGCGCGAGCGGGTCACGCACCTGTTCCTGGTCGAGCCGCAGCTGTTCGGGCTGATGGACGACCCGGCCGTGCCCACCAGGGACCTGTCCTCGCTGCGGGTGCTCACCCATATCGGCGCCATGGCCGCGCCGGTACTGCGCCGCCGCGCCCGGATGAGCATCGGCCCGGTCATCGCCCACACCTACGGGGCCAGCGAGATCGGCATCGTCAGCGCGCTCACCCCGGCCGAGCACGACCGCCCGTCCCGGTTCTGCTGCGCGGGCCCGATCCAGCCCGGCGTCGACGTCCGGTTCCGCCGCCATGACGGCAGCCTGGACCCGCGCGCAGGCGCGATCGAGGTCCGGTCCCCGGCCATGGCCCAGGGCTACCGGCACCGCCCGGTGGAGGAGGCCGAGAACTTCACCGGCGGCTGGTACCGCAGCGGCGACCTCGGCGCCCTCGACGGCGAAGACATGCTGCAGATCCTGGGCCGGGCCGTCGACATCGGCCAGTCCGGCGTCAGCCCCGTCGCGCTCCAGGACACGCTGTGCCGCCAGCCCTCGGTCCGCTACGCCGTGCTGGTGGCCGACCCCGGCCAGGGCTGGATCGCCGCCGCCGAAGCCTGGCCCGGCGGCGCCGTCGACATCGAGGCAAGCCGCGCCGCCGTCGCCGAAGGCCACGGCCCCGAGGTCGCCGCTTCGCTGCGCCTGATGCCGGTGGACCAGATCCCGCTCACCGAGCAGGGCAAGCCCAACCGTCCCGCCATCCGCGCTGCCGCCGACGCGGCCAGTGAGGCCGCCAGCCATCGGTAAGGCCAGCCGAGGCTCAGCGGGCAGCGGGTTCAGCGGCCGGGACGGCAGCGAGACGGGCGATGTCGGCCACCTGAAGCCCGCGGCCGGCCTGCCAGGCCTCCTCGTAGGCGGCGGCGCCGAGGCGGCGGGCGGCCTCCTCCAGGATGGACGGGGTCTGCGGCCGGGCCGGCCAGCGCATCACCGCCCGCCGGTTCTGCTCCCGGGCCGCGCCGAGCAGCCGCACCGCCGCGCGGTAGTCACCGCGACGGGCGTGCAGAGCCCCGTACAGCTCGACGAACTGCGGGCTGGCCTTGACCCCCAGGGCCAGGAAGTCCTCCATGGCGTGCTGAGCCCACCCCAGCGCGGCGTCGGTGTCGTCTGCGGCCAGGCAGGCCCGCACCGCGACGCCCGCGGAAACCCAGCCGACCCACCGGTTACCGGAGGCCAGCGCCGCCTCGTGCACGACCGAGGCCTCGGCCCGCTGCTCGCCGGTCGCCCGCGAATAGCCCCGGAGCGTCGCGACCCGGGCCATCAGCGTGCTGTTGGCATCGCCGGTGCGGTCGGCGATCGCGGTGACCTGATCAGCCAGCTCACGGAGCAATCCGGCTTCCCCGCGAGGGTAGACCGGCACGGTGAGACGGGCGAACTCGTCCCCGATGAGCAGCAGGTCCTCGCCGGTGGCGCGGTCCGCCGCCACGATCAGCGCGTCCAGGTGCGGGCGGGCGTTCGGGAAGTCGCTCCGCATGATGTTCACCGCGGCCAGGCCCGCGTGCAAGATGGCCGCGTCGACCGGCCGGGCCAGATCGAGGTGGGCCAGGGCCACCTCGACCCAGCGGCTGCCCTCGATCATCATCCCCCGGAAGTACCAGTACCGCCCCAGCCCCGCGGCCAGGCTCACCCCGCCCGCGCTGGGCTGGTCGATCAGCGTCCGGTGCAGCCCGGCCCGCAAGGCGGCCAGATCGTCATCCAGGCCGCTGTGGAACTCGGCCTCACCGGTCAGGCCGATCCGGGGCCGGCCGACCACGGTGTCGATGAGCAGCTGATCCCGCCGTCCAGCCGCCCCCTCGGTGCCGGTCTCGCCCAGCGCGTGCGCGCCGTGGCCGCGCACGATGGCCAGCTGAGCGAACCGTGAGGCTCCGCCCGGCCGCAGCGGACCTTCGGTGACCAAGAGCGACCGGTGCACCAGCCCGGCGACCAGGCCTTCGATCTCCCCGGGCCGTTTGCCAGCCAGGGCGGCGGCCATCCGGGCGGTCATCGGGCCCGGGACCACCGACATGGCCGCGTGCAGTCCCTGCTCGTCCGGGCTGATCAGCCGCACACTGCGGTCCACCGCGGATCGCACGCTCTGCCGCCCGCCCCGGCTCCGGCCGACCCGGGACAGCGAGCTCGGATCGGACCGGACCTGCTCGGCGATCTCGGGCAGGCTGAAGGCGCGGGACCGGGCCGCGGCCAGCTCGATGGCCAGCGGCACCCCGTCGACGGCGGCGCAGATCGTCGCGGCGCAAGACAGGTCGTCCGCGGTCAGCCGCCGATCGGGTGTGGCTTCGGCCAGCCGTTCCAGGAACAGCTCGCCCGCCGGGGAGCTAGTCGGGTCGCCGACCGGCAGGGGCGCCAGCTCAACCAGCTCTTCCCCCTCGACCTCCAGCGGTTCGCGGCTGGTGGCCAGCGCCACCATCCTCGACCCGGCCACCAGCAAGTCTTCGACCAGCTCGGCGGCCGGGTCGAGGATGTGCTCGCAGTTGTCCAGGATCAGCAGCATCCGCCGGGTCTGCGTGAAGGCCCGCAGCGTGTCGGCTGCCGCGCTCACTCCGTCGCCCGCCAGACCGAGAGCCGAGGCCACCGCGGCGCTGACCCCCGCACCGTCCTGCGCCGACGTGAGGTCCACGAACCAGACCCCGTCGGGGAAGTCCGTGGCCACCTGCTCGGCTGTGGCCACGGCCAAGGTGGTCTTCCCGCAGCCGCCCACACCGACCAGGGTGACCAGGGATGCCGCACTCAGGCGGAAGGCGAGATCGGTCATCTCCTGGTCCCGGCCGATCAGCCGGGACCGCCGCCGGGGCAGGTGCACCTCGGGCTGAACCGGGGGTGGCGTGGCCGGTGACTGACCCTCCCGGATCGGGGACCCTGGTGTGGCCTGACCCGATGTCAGCATCTGCTGCCGTCGGACTGGCGGCGTGGCTTCGCCTGACAACAGCATCTGCTGTAGCCGGCGCAGCTCAGCCCCAGGCTCGATCCCCAGTTCGTCGCGGAACAGCCGGTCGGCCCGCCGGTAGGCGGCCAGCGCGTCCTGCACCCGCCCCACCCGGCCTGCCGCCAGCAGGTACTGCTCCCACGGCCGTTCCCGCAACGGCTCAGCCGCCAGCACCGGCTCCAGCTCGACCAGCGCCCGCTCCGGATGAGAACCAGCCAGCAGGGCATCGACCAGGATCTCGGTCAGCTGACGGTTGAGTTCTTCCAGTTTGGCGACCGCGGCCGCCGCCCACGCTTCGTCACTCCAGGGGGACAGCGGACGGCCCCGCCACAGCTCCCGGGCCGCCTGCGCCCGGGCCAGCGCCTGGCCGGCGTCTCCGGCCGCCAGCAACTCACCGGCCTGAGTCACCAGCGCGGCGAACCGCACCGAGTCAATCTGCTCAGCGGTGACCACCAGCCGGTAACCGCCGGCTTCGAGGGCCAGCCGCCCGGCCGTCCCGCTGCGGCCCCGCTCTGGTTCGAGGAACCGGCGCAGCCGGTGCAGATGCGAGTCCAGCGTCGACGGCGACCGGGCGGCGCCCCGGTCCCCCCACACCGCGTCAACCAGCTCACTGACATCGACCCGCCGCCCCGGATCAACCAGCAGCCGCGCCAGCAGCCGGCCCAGGATCGGCCCACCGGGCGCGCGGACCTGCCCGTCTTCCTCCACATCGACCGGGCCGAGGTCGCGGAACCGCAGCGTGTCCCGCTCAGACGCCGACAGCACGCAACCCCTCCCAGCCTGCTAGTTTCGATTTTGCCTGGCGGGAGCGAATTGCACCAGTTGTCAGGGGCCAGTTGTCAGGCGGCGGTGTCTTCCAGCACGGGTGTGCGCAGGGTCTGGCCCGGTTTGACCGGTAGCAGCACGGCCAGGCCGACCAGGATGACCACCAGGATGCCGAGGATGCCCCACGCCGTCCGGGCGGCCGTGCCGGTGGCGGGTGAGATCGCGATAGCCAGCGCGTACAGGGCCGGTGACATCCAGATCGCCGCGCGGCCCGTCGTCGCGTAGAGGCCGAACACTTCGCCCTCGCGGCCGGGCGGGATGATGCGGGACAGGAACGAGCGGCTAGCCGACTGGGCCGGCCCGACGAACGCGCACAGGATCAGCCCGAAGATCCAGAACGCGCTGGCACCCAGGCCCCGGGCGGCGAACAGGGCGATCGCGCACACGCTCATGCCGATGAGCGAGGTCACGATCAGCGGCTTGGGCCCGAGCCGGTCATCGAGGCGGCCGGACGAGACCGTGGCGATGCCGGCGATGACGTTCGCGGCGATGCCGAACACCAGCACCTCGGTCGTGGACAGCCCGAACGCCACGTGCCCGATCACGCCGCCAAAGGTGAAGACCCCAGTCAGGCCGTCCCGGAAGATGGCGCTGGCCAGCAGGAACCTGATCGTGTTCGGGCTGGCCCGCCAGAGGCCGCGGATGTTGCGGAACAGCACGCCGTAGCTGGCGAAGAACCCCGTGCGCTCCGCCGCGATCTCGGCCGCCGGCGGTGGCACCTTGACCGCGAAGAACACCGGGATGCTGAACCCCACCGCCCACGCGGCGGCGACGAGCATGGCCAGCCGCACGTACAGGCCGCCTGCCTTGGGGATGTGCAGCAGGCCGGCCGTGCCGTGGGAGCCGCCCAGGACGAAGCCGACCAGGATGATGACCAGCAGCGCGATGCCGCCGAAGTAACCCATGCTCCAGCCGAAGGCGCTGATCTTGCCGACGGTCTTCGGCGTTGAGATCAGCGGCAGCAGCGAGTTGTAGAACACCGACGCCAGCTCGTAGAAGACCGTCCCGACCGCGATGCAGACCAGGCCGAGCCACAGGTATCCCGGCTGGTTCCGGACGAACACCATGCCGAGCAGGCAGGCCACGACGACACCGGAGTTGATCCCCAGCCACAGCTTGCGGCGGCCCGAGGTGTCGCTGCGCTGGCCCGCCACCGGGGCCACGACCGCGATGAACACGCCCGCGACCGCGGTGAACACGCCGAGCAGCTCGGATTCGTGCGCGGGATTGCCGAACGCCCTGCCCGACAGGTACGTGTTGAACACGAAGGTCGTCGCCACGGCGTTGAAGGCCGAGAACGCCCAGTCCCAAAGGCCCCAGGCCGCGACGGCGCCGCGGGTGGCGCTGGCACCGGGGGTGGCGACAACGCCGGGGGCGGGCGGCATGTGGCCGGTCACGCCAGACAAATTAGCGGGTCCGCGTCTCGGGCCGGTCAAGGGCCGGCCTGGTCACGCCGGGCCGGCGCCCAGGTAGCGCAGCACGGCCAGCACCCGCCGGTGCCCGGCGTCGCCCGGGTACAGGCCGAGCTTGGCGAAGATCGAGTTGATGTGCTTGCTGACCGCGCTGTCCGTGATGACCAGGGTGGCGCCGATCTCGGTGTTGGACCGGCCCTCGGCCATCAGGGCCAGCACCCCGCGCTCCCGGTCGGTCAGGTTGCCTAGCGGGTCGCCGCCCCGGCGCACCATCAGCTGGGCCACCACCTCCGGGTCCAGGGCGGTGCCGCCCGCCGCCACCCGGCGCAGCGCGTCCAGGAACTCGGCCACGTCGGCCACCCGGTCCTTGAGCAGGTAGCCGACGCCGTGCGTGTGCGCGGACAGCAAGTCGGCGGCGTACCGCTCCTCTACGTACTGGGACAGCACCAGGATCGCGGTCTGCGGCCACTGGGCCCGGATGACCAGGACGGCCCGGATGCCTTCGTCGGTGAAGGTCGGCGGCATCCGCACGTCGGCGACCACCACGTCCGGCTGTTCCCGCTCGACCGCGGCCACCAGCTCCGCGCCGTCGCCGGCGGTGGCCACTACCTGGAAGCCGGCGCTTTCCAGCAGCTTGGTCAGCCCGGCCAGGAGCAGCACCGAATCCTCGGCGATCACCACCCGCTGGCCGGTCCCCGGCGCCTCCGTCACGCCGACCACGCTATGCCTTTCACTCGGTGCGCAGGGCCGTGGCGGGCCGGGCCCGGGCGGCCCAGCTGGCCGGCAGCAGCGCCCCGGCCACCGCGATGATCAGCGCCGCCAGCGACAGCAGGGCCAGCCGTCCGGGCGGGAACACCTGGGTCAGGCTGGCCGGGATGCCGGTATGGGCGGTTCCGGCCATGGCGTGCACGGTGGCGGAGTTCAGCGCCACCGCGACGGGTGCCGCGATCACCCCGGCCAGCACGGCCGGGCCGGCGATCCAGCACACCACCATGGTCAGCAGCTGCCGGGGCCGCATCCCCAGGGCCTTGAACACCCCCAGGTCGTGGACCCGCTCCCGGGTCGTCATCAGCACCGTGTTGAGCACGCCCAGCCCGGCGGCGGCCGCGACCATGAGCGCCAGCAGGCCGACCAGGCCAACCGCGACGGTGTAGAAGTTGTCGGCCTGGGCGGGCGTGGCCTGCCAGGGGTTGTGTGAGCCCAGGGTGCCGTTGACGGCCCGGGTGTAGCTGGCCGGGGTGGTCCCGGGCCGCAGGCCCACGTCGTACTGCTGCAGGTTCGCCGGGGTTGCGAGGCCGGGCAGGGCCTGGGTGGCCGCCAGCAGCTGCGGGTCGCTGGACGGCTGGAACACCTCCCCGGCGATCCGCACGGTGACCTGGGCCGTTCCGGTGTTCACGGTGACCGGGCTGCCGACGCTCAGGCCGCTCTGGGTCAGGAAGGCGGTGTTCACCACCACCTGGCCCGGCCCGTCGTACCAGTGCCCCCTGATGAGCGCGTAGCCGGTCCAGGCGGCGTCGCCGCTGAACGCCTGCGCGTAGACGTGACCCCCGATACCGGGCACCGTGACCTGATCGCCGTACAGCGCCACCTCGTGCGCGGTACCCGGCTGGGACCGCAGCGTGGCGGTGACCGCCGCGTCCTGCGCGGCGCTGGGCAGCCCGCCTGGCCCGGACCCCCCGCCCGGGCCGAACGGCTGGACCTGTACCGGGACCGTGCCGCTTAGATCCGAGGCCTGCGCGGCCCGGTTCAGCGAAGCGGTCAGCCCGAACGCGAAGATCACCGCGGTCGCCCCGAACGCGATCGACGCCAGCGTCACCGCGGCCCGGGCCGGGCGGGCGAACGGTGCCGCCAGCCCGAGAGCGGCAGGCCGGGGCAGCCGCAGCCGCGCGGCCAGCCGGTGCACGGCGTACCCGCGCCCGGACTGCGGGGCCCGCCCGGCCGCGATGGCGCGGGTGGCCGATAGCCGTCCCGCGCGCAGCGCCGGACCCAGGGCGGCCAGGGCGGTGACGGCCAGGATCCCGGCCGGGGCGGCCAGCATCGCCCACACCGGCACCTGCTGGTGGCCGACCCCATAGGCGCCCGCCGAGTGCTGCAGCACCGGGATCGCCAGCACGTAGCCCACTACCACCCCGATCAGCGCACCGGCCAGGGCCGGCCAGCCAACCCGGGTCAGGTAGGCGGCCGCGACCTGGGCCGGGGTGAGGCCCAGGCTCTTCAGCACCCCGATCCGGTGGTAGCCGGCCACGACCGCCCCGCTGACCACGTTGCCGACGATGAGCACCGCCATGATCAGGCCGATCAGCGCGAACGCGAGCACGAACGGCTCCATGATCGCGCCGTTGTTGTTGGAGTTGTCCTCCGCGCTGAGCCAGGACGCGGCCCCCGTGACCGCGCCGGCCGGCAGGGCCCGGGTCACCTCGGCGACGTCCGCGCGAACCTGGGCGTAACTGCCGGCCTGGGTGAACCGGTACATCATCTGCGTGCTGGCTGTCCCGCCGAGCGCCTGCAGCCGGGCCGCTTCCCCGGCGGTGACCCAGCCGTCCGCCGTGCCTGTGACCGAGTTGGCGAAACCGACCACGGTCAGCGTCCGCGCCCCCGCGGCGCCGCTGGCCTGGACACCGGCCGCCATGCCGGTCACGGTGCTGGTCGTGGTGCCGGTCACGGTGAGCTTGCTGCCCAGCTGCAGGCCTCCCTCGCCCGTCCCGGGGCCCGCGGCCCGGTCCAGCACCACCTGGCCCAGGCCGTCCGGCCAGTGCCCGGCGTTCAGGACCAGGTCGTCGACCGGGCCGCCGGTCGAGGTCCGCCCGGCCAGGGTGAGCGGCCCGTACGGCTGGCCATCGGACTGCACCGCGACAGTGGCCGCGGCGTACGGCCCCGCCGTCGCGGTCACACCACCGAGCGTCCTGGTCGCGGCGAGCTGGGCCGGCCCGGCCCGGCCCGGGTTGACGGTCAGGGTGGCGTCGGCGCCGTGCTGGCTGGCGAACGCGTGCCGGAACGGTGAGTTGCTCGCGGCCAGCAAGCTCAGGCCCAGGGTGGCCGAGGCGGTGGAGATGAGCACCACCATGGCGATCGCGATCGCCTGGACCTTGTGCCGCCGCAGTCCCCCGGTCGCGGTGCGTACCGGGCCCAGCCAGCTCATGCCGGCACCCCGGCGGCGCTGCTCACCAGTTGGCCGTCGACCAGGTCGACGGTGCGGGCCGCGAACCGCTTGGCCAGCGAGCGGTCGTGGGTGACCAGCACCAGCGTCTGCCCGTCGCGGTTCAGCTTCCGCAGCACTGCGGCGATCTCCTGCCCGGTGGTCGTGTCCAGGGCCCCGGTCGGCTCGTCCGCCAGCAGCAGCTCCGGGCGGTTGACCAGGGCCCGGGCGATCGCCACCCGCTGCCGCTGCCCGCCCGACATCCGGGCCGGGTAGGCGTCGCGGTACTGGGCGATCCCCAGCTGGGCCAGCAACTCCCCGGCCCGGGCCCGGGCCTGCCGCCGGGACGCCCCGGCCAGCTGGGCTGGCAGCAGCACGTTGTCCTCGACGGTGAGGTCGTCGAGCAGGTTGAAGAACTGGAAGACGATGCCGACGTGCTGGGCGCGAAACCGGGCCAGCGCGCTCTCGCTGAGCTTGTCGATCCGCCGCCCGGCGATGCTGACCTGACCGGTGCTCGGCCGGTCCAGCCCGGCGACCAGGTTGAGCAGGGTGGACTTGCCGCTGCCGGAGGGGCCCATGATCGCCACCACTTCCCCGGCGGCCACGCTCAGGTGCACGTCCAGCAGCGCCGGCGCGGCGCCCGACTGGTAGGTCTTGGTCACCCCCTCCAGCCGGATCACCTCCCCGGCCATCGGGACCATCCGGGCGAATTGCTCACGCATCGGGACCTCTTTAGGCAACGGAACCAGCCGGAACCCCCGGCCGTGCCGTAAGAATGGCCCCGGGCCAGTCCCGCGCGCATTGGGCCACAGTGCCGTTTCTGTGGTGCAGCTAGCACCACCGTGATCGTGTATTGCGCTGCATGGAACGGCCGCGGCCAGGCACGTACCGTGGGGCCATGACCACCCTTGCTGCCCGTGCTGACGGGCTCACGGCGCGGTACCACCGCGTGCCGTGGTCACCGGCCGCCTGGCGCCAGGCCCTGTACCTGGTCGGCGGCATCCCGGCGCAGCTCATCGCGCTCGTGGCCGTTGTCCTGTCGATGCGGGGCGCGCCCCGGGTGTGGCCGTTGCCGCTGATCGGCCTGGCCGCCGTGTTCGCCGCGCTGCCGCTGCTGACCGTGATCCAGCGGCACCGGCTGCGGGTCACCGCCGGGGTCGACATCCCGCCGCGGCCGGCCATCCCGGACCGGTGGAGCCAGGCTGGTTTCATCACCACGGTCCGGTCCCGGTCCACCTGGCAGCAGGCCGCCTACCACCTGCTGGCCGGCCCGGCGCTGGCTGCCGCGGCGATGCTGGCCTTCGCGCTCTGGCTGGGCGGCGCCGCGTACACGCTGCTGTACACCTGGGCCTGGACCCGGCCACCCGGGTCGCTGCTGGCGCGGGGCCAGTCGTCCGGGTCGGTGAACTTCCCGGTGCTGAAGTGGATCCCCTTCGACCTGTACCTGACCGCGGCCGGCCTGGCGGCCCTCGTGCTCGCGCCCCGGGTCAGCGCCGCGGTCGGCTCCCTGGACGCCCGGGTGGCCCGGGCCCTGCTGGGGCCGGGCAAGGCCGAGGAACTGCAGGTGCGGGTCGAGCAGCTGACCCAGACCCGGGCCGGCGTCGTCGACGCGGCCGACGCCGAACGGCGGCGCCTGGAGCGGGACCTGCACGACGGCACCCAGCAGCGGCTGGTCTCGCTGGCCCTCCAGCTGGGCATGGCCCGGGCCGAACGGGCCGACGGCGAGCGGGCTCAGCTGGTCATCGCCGAGGCCCACGACGAGGCCAAGGCCGCCCTGGCCGAGCTGCGGAACCTGATCCGCGGGCTGCACCCGCCCGTGCTGGAGGACCGCGGCCTGGACGCGGCACTGTCCGGGGTGGCGGCGCGGATGCCGATCCCGGTCAAGGTGACCGTCGACG
The DNA here is from genome assembly GCA_963833835.1 of uncultured Actinomycetes bacterium. Classification (GTDB taxonomy): domain Bacteria; phylum Actinomycetota; class Actinomycetes; order Streptosporangiales; family Streptosporangiaceae; genus Bog-532. The sequence goes on along the minus strand of CAWHZI010000008.1, from coordinate 413,391 downwards.
TGGCCCGGCGCCCGTCCGCCACGATCGAGGCAGTGGCCTACTTCGTGGTCTCCGAAGGGCTCACCAATATCTCCAAGCATGCCCAGGCCAGCCAGGCCGAGGTGTTTCTCCACCGAGCGGAGGACCGGTTGCACATCATCGTCAGCGACGACGGCGTGGGCGGAGCCGATCCGGACCGCGGCACCGGCCTGGCCGGCCTGGCCAAGCGGGCCGCCTCGGTGGACGGCAGTTTCGAGATCGCCAGCCCGGCCGGCGGGCCGACCCTGCTCACCGTGGACCTGCCGTGCGCACGGTGACGGCGCACGGGCGCTGGATCTGGGGCCTGTCCGGTCTGGCCACCGCGGCCGTGCTCGCGGTGCCCGGTGCCCGCCTGCTCACCCATCCGGGCGCCGACGGTCAGCACATGACACCCGCCAACACGGCCACCCGCACCATCTCGCTGGTCCAGCCCATCACCAGCCTGGACGTGCAGAGCCAGGACGGCTCGGTGCGGGTTCAGGCCGGTTCCGGCCGCGGCGTGCAGATCATCGAGCTGATCAGCTACGACAAGGCGGTGAGCCCGCAGCCCCGGGTGGAGGACTCGGTCTCCGGCGGCCGCCTCACCCTGGCCGACCCGGCGTGTTCCACCATCGACTGTGCGGTCAGCTTCGTGGTGACGGTCCCGGCCACAGTGCCGGTCACCGTGTCCAGCAACGGAGCACCGGTGGCCATCTCCGGTGTGGCCGGGGCGAACGTGGAGTCCGGCGGCGCTCCGGTGACCCTCGCCCGCCTGACCGGGACGCTGACCGTCGACACCGACGGTGGTTCCCTCGACCTGAACGGCCTGACCGGGCCGCTGCATGCCGACACCGGCGGTGGCCCCATGACCGCCACGGGGATCAACGGCCCGGCCACGATCAGCACCGAGGGCGGGTTGCTGGCGGTGACCGGCCTGACCGGGCCGCTGCAGGCCGACTCCGCCGGCGGTCCTGTGGTCCTCCGGAATCTCGGCAGCCAGACGGCCGGCATCAGCACCGGCGGCGGCTCCGGCCAGGTGACGTTCGCCGCGGCACCCGAACTGGTGACGCTCAGCACCGACGGCGGCCCGGCCACGCTGGACGTGCCCAGCGGCTCTTACGCGCTGAGCACCGACAGCGACGGCGGCCCGCAGTCGGTGCGCGTTTCCGCCGATCCGTCGGCGTCCCGCAGCCTCACGGTGACCAGTGGCGGCGGCGCGCTGGAGGTTGACCCAACCGGGCGATAGCACGCCGGTCACGGTTTGCGGGCCACGCCCGCGTAGCAGTTCACCTCGGCCGGGGCCGGTCGCGGGCCGTCCCCGGCCGGCCGCCACTCGGAAGCCAGCACCACGCCAGGCGGTACCAGGTCCAGCCCGGAGAAGGCCAGCTCGGCGAAGACATCGGAGTCCCGTTTCTGCATGGTCATCCCCGCCTCCCGCATCGTCTGCTGCCCGGCCGACGTGGCCTCCGGGTCGTGCTGGGTGGTCAGATGCGAGGCCACCAGGTAGCTGCCCGGGGGCAGGGCGTCTAGCAGGGTCGCGATGATCTGGCCGGGCTGGTACTCGTCCGGGACGAAATGCAGGACCGCCACCAGCATCAGCGCGACCGGCTGGCCGAAGTCGAGCACGGCGCGGGTGTCCGGGTGGGACAAGATCGCGGCGGGGTTGCGCAGGTCGCCGTGGAGATAGGCGGTGCGGCCCGCCGGCGCCGAGGCCAGCAGGGCCTGCGCGTGGGCGTGGACGAGAGGGTCGTTGTCGGCGTAGACGACCCGGGCCGAGGGGGTGATGTCCTGCGCCACCTGGTGGACGTTGTTCGTGGCCGGCAGCCCACTGCCGATGTCGAGGAACTGGGTGATGCCCGCCTCGGCGGTCAGGTACCTGACCGCCCGGCCCAGGAACGCCCGGTTCTCGCGCGCCGCGATGGGCACGGCCGGGGAACGCTGCAGGATCTGCGCCGCCGTCTCGCGGTCCGCCGCGAAGTTGTTCTCCCCGCCGATGAAATAGTCGTAGATCCGCGCGGGATGCGGCTGAGAGCGGTTGATCTCCGGTAGCACTACTGGCCCCGGAGCCCAGCGACGAGCAGGTGAACCATGCCGCGCGCGTCATAGCGGGGGTCGTTCCTGCCCCCAGCACACAGGTTGCCGATGGCGAACAGGAACCCGCCCGCATTGACCTCGCGGCCGATCTGCCCGGCGGACGCGGCGGCGTCCAGCAGCGACGCGCACACCGGGGTGAGGCGTTCGAGGAAGTAGGCGTGCAGCGGCGCGAACCTCGGGTCGCCCGACTGCAGGGTGGCGGCCAGCCCATGCTTGGTGCTGAGGAAGTCCACGAACAGGTCGACCCAGCGCCGCAGCGCCTCGTACGGCGAGGCGCTGCTGGCCAGGAGCGCGGGCCCGGCTTCGGCGCAGGCTTCGACCTGGTGCCGGTAGACCGCGATGATGAGGTCGGCCCGGGTTGGGAAGTGGCGGTAGATCGTGCCCATGCCGACTCCGGCCGCCTTGGCGATGTCGCGTACCGGCGCTTCCACCCCCGAGGTGACGAACACCTCGGCCGCCACCTCGAGCAGCGTCTGTTCATTCCGCCGGGCATCGGCCCGTTTCTTCGGGAGCCGGGCCCCGGTCTGTCCGTCAGTCTGTTCATCGGTCCCCGGCACGACCCACCTCCTCCTGTCGGCTTGCAAAACGGAGCGTTGCTCCGTATCGTTAGCGGAGCGACGCTCCGTTTGTCGTCTGCCTGCCATCATGCCATAGGAGATGGATCAATGCAGTACCGCCCGACCTCGCCCAGCTTCGGCATCGCCACCGCGCCGCAGCAGGTCAGCTACGCCGACCTGCTGCGGGTCTGGCAGGAGGCCGACACGATCCCGGAGATCGAGCACGCCTGGGCGTTCGATCATCTGCTGCCCATCGGCGGCGACAAGGACGGCCCTATTTTCGAAGGCTGGACGCTGCTGTCGGCCCTGGCCGCGCAGACCAGCCGGCTGCGGCTTGGCCTGCTGGTCACCAGCAACCGCATCCGGCCGCCGGCGCTGCTGGCCAAGATGGCCGCCACCGTGGACAACGTCTCCGGCGGGCGGCTCGACTTCGGCATCGGCGCGGGCTCGCGGACCGACATCCCGTGGGCCCGCCGCGAGTACGACGCCTACGGCCTGCCCTACAGCAACGCCCGCGATGCGGTCGGCAGCCTGGCCGAGGCACTCACGGTCATCCGGCGGCTGTGGGACGAGGACCAGCCGTTCGACTTCGACGGCGACTACCTGCATCTGGCCGGGGCGTTCTGCAACCCCAAGCCCGTCCAGCGGCCGCATCCGCCGATCGTGATCGGCGGCCAGGCCAGCGCGACCCTGCGGGTGGTGGCCGAGCACGCCGACGTGTGGAACTTCCCCGGCGGCGACATCGAGGCCGCCCTGCGCCGGGGCGAGCTGCTGGACCGCTACTGCGCCGAGATCGGCCGTGACCCCGGTGCGATCACCCGGTCCCTCGTCCTGCCGGTCTCCTACGACGATCCCGGCCCCACCCGGGACGTGATCACCAAGGCGGCCGCGGCCGGCTTCGGGCACCTCGTCCTGTCCCTGCCCGCCCCGTACCCCGAGCACGTCGTCCAGTGGGTGGCCAGCGAGCTCATCGACGAGGTCGCCACCGAGATCTTCGGGCAAGCCGATCAGCGGGGCTAAGGCTGGAGCCGGCGGGCTTGCGCCATCGTGACCGAGGTGTGCCGGGTCAGGTGCACCTCGGGGGCTGGTTCGAGCAGCGCGCGCAGGTCCGCGGTGAACCGGCGCTGGGTCTCGGACGGCCAGGTCAGGAAGGCCGCCCGGGTGCTTTCCAGGGCGACCACACCGGCCGCGGGCAGGACGGCCCGCTGGCGGTCGTCCAGGCAGGCGGCCGGCCCGAACAGGCCGCTGGCCGCGATCACCGCGGGATCGGAGGGCCGCCTTTCCCACGCGCCCCCGGTGTCGCCGTGGGTGACCCACAGGTCGTCGAGGGCCGCACCGAGCGGATCGTCATAGTGCTCGTGGGTGTCGGCCAGGGCCAGCCAGCCACCCGGCCGCAGTAGCCGGGCGGGCTTGGCGAACGCGACCCCAGGATCGATCCAGTGGAACGCGGTGCCCGAGATGACCAGGTCGAACGACCCCTCGGGCGCATCTAGCTCCTCGAACGAGGTGACCTCGAAACGGACGCCCGCGTCCGCCAGCCGCCGACGGGCCGCCGCGACCATGGACGGGCCCGGGTCGATCGCGGTTAGCCGGAAGCTGGAGTAGGCCAGCCGCTCGGTGAGCTGACCGGTCCCGCAGCCGACTTCCAGGACCGCGGCGCCGGGGCCGATCCCCGCGGTGGCGCCGATGAAGTCCGCGACCTCTACCGGGTACCCGGGACGGGACCGCTGGTACCGGCCGGCAATGCCGTCGAACAAGGTCCGCTGGTGGTGCCGCTTGGCCTGGTCCCGCTCAGATTCAGCTCCGCCCGTCACAGAGCAGAAACTACTCTCGCGCGCCGGTGTAGGTGGCCAGGTGCTCGCCGGTGAGGGTCGAGCTGCCGCTCACCAGGCCGGCCGGGGTGCCCTCGAACACGACCCGGCCGCCGTCGTGGCCGGGGCCGGGGCCGAGGTCGATGATCCAGTCGGCGTGGGCCATGACCGCCTGGTGGTGCTCGATGACGATGACCGACTTGCCCGAGTCGACCAGCCGGTCGAGCAGGGCCAGCAGTTGCTCGACGTCGGCCAGGTGCAGGCCGCTGGTCGGCTCGTCCAGGACGTAGATCCCGCCCTTGTCACCCATGTGGGTGGCCAGCTTGAGCCGCTGCCGCTCGCCGCCGGACAGTGTGGTCAGCGGCTGGCCGATGGTGAGGTAGCCCAGGCCGACATCGGCGAGCCGTTCGAGGATGGCGTGCGCGGCCGGGGTGCGCGCCTCACCCGCGCCGAAGAACTCCAGCGCCTCGTTCACCGGCATGGCCAGCACCTCGCTGATGTCGCGCCCGCCGAGGTGGTACTCCAGCACCGACGTGTCGAACCGCTTGCCGCCGCACACCTCACAGGTGGTGGCCACCCCGGCCATGATCCCCAGGTCGGTGTAGATGACCCCGGCGCCGTTGCAGTTCGGGCAGGCCCCCTCGGAGTTGGAGCTGAACAGAGCCGGCTTTACCCCGTTGGCCTTGGCGAACGCCTTGCGGATCGGGTCCAGCAGGCCGGTGTAGGTCGCCGGGTTGCTGCGCCGTGAGCCCTTGATCGGGGCCTGGTCGACCGACACCACCCCGTCCCGGCCGGACACTGAGCCACCGATCAGCGAGCTCTTGCCCGAACCGGCCACCCCGGTGATCACGGTCAGCACGCCCAGCGGGATGTCGACGGTCACGTCCTGCAGGTTGTGCAGGCTGGCGCCCCGTATCTCCAGTACGCCCGATGGCGCCCGCACCGAGTCCTTCAGCGCGGCCCGGTCGCCCAGGTGCCGGCCGGTGATGGTGCCGCTGGACCGCAGCCCCCCAACGGTGCCCTCGAAGCAGACCGTGCCGCCCGCCGTGCCGGCGCCGGGCCCGAGGTCCACGACGTGGTCGGCGATCTGGATCATCTCCGGCTTGTGCTCCACCACCAGCACCGTGTTTCCCTTGTCCCGCAGCTGCAGCAGCAGGCCGTTCATCCGCTGGATGTCGTGCGGGTGCAGCCCGACGGTCGGCTCGTCGAACACGTAGGTCACGTCGGTGAGCGACGACCCGAGCTGGCGGATCATCTTGGTGCGCTGCCCCTCACCGCCGGACAGCGTCGCCGTCGGCCGGTCCAGCGAGAGGTAACCCAGCCCGATCTCGGTGAACGAATCCAGCTGCTGCTTCAGCGCGGCGATCAGCGGCGCCACCGACGGCTCGTCCAGGCCATCGGCCCAGCCGGCCAGGTCGCTGATCTGCATCGCGGATACGTCCGCGATGCTGATGCCGTTGATCTTCGAGGACCGGGCCGCCTCACTCAGCCGGGTACCGCCGCACTCCGGGCAGGCGGTGAACGTGACCGCACGGTCCACGAACGCCCGGATGTGCGGCTGCATCGCTTCGGGGTCCTTGGACAGCATCGACCGCTGAATCCGCGGGATCAGTCCCTCGTAGGTCATGTTGATGCCGGCGATCTTCATCCGGACCGGCTCGTGGTGCAGGAAGTCGTTCAGTTCCTTCTTGGTGAACTTGCTGATCGGCTGATCCGGGTCGAAGAAGCCGGATTCGGCGTAGAGCCGGGAGTTCCAGCCGCCGCCGGTGTACCCGGGGACGGTGATCGCGCCCTCGCTGAGCGACTTGGTCTCGTCGTACAGCTCCGCCAGGTCGATGTCGTTGACCGTCCCCCGGCCCTCGCAGCGCGGGCACATGCCGCCGATGACCTGGAAGCTGCGCCGCTCCTTCACCGTCTTCCCGGCCCGCTCGAACTTGACCGCGCCCGCGCCGCTGACCGAGGCGACGTTGAACGAGAACGCCTGGGGTGAGCCGATGTGCGGCTCCCCCAGCCGGCTGAACAGGATCCGCAGCATCGCGTTGGCGTCGGTGGCGGTGCCGACCGTGGACCGCGGGTCGGACCCCATCCGCTGCTGGTCGACGATGATCGCGGTGGTGAGCCCCTCCAGCACGTCGACCTCGGGCCGGGCCAGCGACGGCATGAACCCCTGCACGAAGGCGCTGTAGGTCTCGTTGATCAGCCGCTGCGACTCGGCCGCGATCGTGCTGAACACCAGCGAGCTCTTGCCCGAGCCGGAGACCCCGGTGAACACGGTCAGCCGCCGTTTCGGCAGCTCGACGCTGATGTCCTTGAGGTTGTTCTCACGCGCACCGTGGACCCGGATCAGGTCATGGCTGTCGGCCACGCTCGCCGCCGCCTGCTGATCCGCCCTCGTGGCCGTGCTCATCGTGTCTCCATCCGCCCGCCGGCACCGCAGGCGCCGGCGACACCCGCGCCCATCAGGCTAGCCGCAGCCCGATGACCTGCGCTTCTCCAAAGCTGCCCCGTCCACTCCCGGTTCCTGGCGAGGTTTCTGGCTTCTGGCCCGTGTGGGTTTCGCTCACGCTTCTTGCTGTTATCAGATTACGGGTCAAGAGGGAGGGCAACAACGCGGGCCCGGAGTCCCCTACGCCGAACCGCTCAGCTTGGTCGCCACGGTCAGGAACGTCTCCGCTTCCCGGTTATGGCCCAGGCTCAGCAGGAACAGCCCGGTGGACACCCGTTCGGTGAACGCCCACTCCCAGATCGCCTCGGGATCGATCCGGGCCAGTTCACCGGCCCGGCGGCAGCGGCCGCGCGCGATCGCGGTGGCGATGCGCGGATCCTTGGTCAGCAGGTCGTCGTTGAAGTCCCGCAGGATGACCCCGAGGTCGTGGGCAGGCTCCGAGGCCAGTCCCTCGGGATCGATGAGCCGGAACGACCCGTCGCCGGCCTGCAGCAGGTTGAACGGATGCACGTCGCCGTGCACCAGGACGGACTGGCTCGAATCGAGTGCGGCCTCTCGCGCGGCGGCGCAGCGGGCCGCTTCCGCGATGGTCGCCTCCGGGCAGGGCCGGGACAACTCCTCCCAGCCCGAGACTACGAAGTCCGCCAGCCAGCGGGCCTTGGCCGCCCCGTCTGGCAGGGCGTCGGGATCCGGCAGTGTATCGGCGGGCATCGGGCGCCAGCCGCGGGCCACCGTGTGCACCAGGGCATCCAGTTGCTGCGGCACCGGCCAGCTCAGACGGCCCAGCGGATCCCCCAGCCGCTCGAGCAGCATGGCCTGCCGTGGCGGATCGAACCGGAGCAGCCCGACGTACGGATCGCCGTCCGCCATCCGCAGGGTGCGGAGCTCCTGACCGAACGGGGAGAACCCGCTGATCGCGGGCAGGGCCACCTTCAGCACGACGGGGCGGCCGTCAGCCCGCGTCGCCTCGGCCACGTACGCGGCATTCCCGCCGGCCAGCGCGCCGCCCACGGTGATCGACCAGTCCGATTCGAGGCTGGCCAGCAGGTCCGGCAGGGCCGCAAGCCACTGGTCCCCGGCCTCCCCCGCCGCCCGCAGCGAGTAGGCCAGCCGTTCCGGCAGGCGCACCGCCCCCGCCTCGCCCGCCATCATCGGGCGGACGGCGCGCCGGAGCGCCGGGCGGTCTTGCTGAGGGTCTGCATGAACCCCAGCATGGCATTTGTCCCAGAGTGCGCGGGCCCGCAGCACGAGTTAGGCCGGCTGGCTTCTTGCTGTTATCAGCGATTAACGCCGGGAACGGGGGCCCTGGGCCGCATCGAGTCCAAGTGACATCATCAGTCCCATGGCCAGGACCTACCGCCTCGGGCCGACCCGGCAGGCGTTCAACTCACTGATGACGTCGCTGATCCGGGCAGGCCTGGGCGGACCCGCGAACTACCTGCTGACCACGATCGGACGGCGGACCGGCCAGCGGCGGACCACCCCGGTCACGCTGCTCGAGAACGCGGACGGGCGCTGGCTGGTCTCCCCCTACGGCAACGTGGGCTGGGTGTACAACGTCCGGGCCAACCCGGAGATCACCCTGCAACGCGGCAACCGGGCCGAAACCGTACGGGCCGAGGAGGTACCGCCGGAGACGGCCGGACCGGTGCTCAAGCAGTACCTGGACCAGGCCCGGATCACCGCGCCCTACTTCGACGTGCGGGTCAAGGACCCGGTACCGGCGTTCGTCCAGGAGGCCCGCCGTCATCCGGTGTTCCGGCTGAACGGCCCGCGGACTCGCCACCTGACCACCAGCCGCCGGACGACCGGAGCCTGACCAGCGGGCCGAACTCAGTCGGTCCCGGACTCCATCGCGGCCCGGTCCAGCAGTTCGTCCTCGCCCAGCCCGTTGCCGCCGGAGGCGATGGCCTCGGCGCCGCCGGTGGCCATGGCCCCGATCAGCCCCGTGGACGCCGCCTGCGCGGCGCCGATGAGCGCCGGGTGGCCGCTGCCGACCATGCCCAGCCCGGCGTACTGCTCCAGGCGGGAGCGGGAGTCGGCGATGTCGAGGTTGCGCATGGTCAGCTGGCCGATCCGGTCGGACGGCCCGAACGCGGCGTCCTCGACCCGCTCCATGGACAGCTTGTCGGGGTGGTAGCTGAACACCGGCCCGGTGGTGTCCAGGATCGAGTAGTCCTCCCCCCGCCGCAGCCGCAGCGTGACCTCACCAGTCACCGCGGTGCCAACCCAGCGCTGCAGCGACTCGCGCAGCATCAGGGCCTGCGGGTCCAGCCAGCGGCCCTCATACAGCAGCCGCCCCAGCCGGCGTCCTTCGCTGTGGTAGCTGGCCAGGGTGTCCTCGTTGTGGATCGCGTTGACCAGCCGCTCGTAGGCCGCGTGCAGCAGGGCCATGCCCGGGGCTTCGTAGATGCCGCGGCTCTTGGCCTCGATGATCCGGTTCTCGATCTGGTCTGACATGCCCATGCCGTGCCGGCCGCCGATGGCGTTGGCCTCGATCACCAGGTCGACGGCAGAGACGAATTCCTTGCCGTTGATGGCAATCGGCCGGCCCTGGGCGAAGGCGACGGTCACGTCCTCAGCGGGGATCTCAACCTCGGGGTCCCAGAACTTGGCCCCCATGATCGGCTCGACCAGTTCGATGCCGTTGTCGAGGTGCTCGAGCGACTTGGCCTCATGGGTGGCGCCCCAGATGTTCGCGTCGGTGGAGTAGGCCTTCTCGGTGCTGTCCCGGTACGGCAGGTCGCGGGCCAGCAGCCATTCCGACATCTCCCTGCGGCCGCCGAGCTCGCTGTAGAAATCGGCGTCCAGCCAAGGCTTGTAGATCCGCAGCGCGGGGTTGGCCAGCAGGCCGTAGCGGTAGAAGCGCTCGATGTCGTTGCCTTTGAAGGTCGAGCCGTCGCCCCAGATCCGCACGTCGTCCTCGAGCATGGCCCGGACCAGCAGGGTGCCGGTGACGGCCCGGCCGAGCGGCGTGGTGTTGAAGTACGCCCGGCCGCCAGACCGGATGTGGAACGCGCCGCACGCCAGCGCGGCCAGCCCCTCCTCCACCAGGGCCTCGCGGCAGTCGACCAGCCGGGCAATCTGCGCGCCGTAGGCCGCGGCCCGGCCCGGCACGGAGCCGATATCGGGCTCGTCGTACTGGCCGATGTCAGCGGTATAGGTGCACGGCACGGCACCCTTCTCGCGCATCCACGCGACCGCGACCGAAGTGTCGAGACCGCCGGAGAAGGCGATGCCGACCCGTTCACCAACTGGCAGAGAGCTAAGGACCTTGGACACAAATGAAATTATATGCATAAGACTGCATGATCATGCACCCGGGTTACGCCAAGCGATCATCTGAGTTAACGGCGCCGCTCGCCTCTTGCTGTTATCACGAGGGATAGGGGCTGGGATTTACGAAGCTCTCCGGGGGCAACGCCCCGGCCAGCGCTTCTTGCTGTTATCACCTACTGGCGGGGTCAGCGGTGGGCCGGGCTCCACTAACTGGAGCATGGTCAGCAAATAGCGCAGATACCGCTCCCCTAAGCCTGGCCCGGGGAGTACGGGCAGGCCTAAGGCCCAGGGACGGGAGAGGCCGGCCGAGGGTCGCGGCTCGCCCGGAAGGCCGGATGTCAGGAGGTGGCGGGAAGGCTGCTTCTTGCTGTTATCAGCCGTCAGCTCGCTTCGCCCATGGGTAAATCCCTTCACTGGAGCAGTTGCAGGGACTATCCCTGCAACTGCTCCAGTGAGAGCAGGGGCCGGGACTGCTGGGGCGGGAGCGGCGCCTGAGTGGTGGGCCGCCATGGACTCCGAGCCAGCCGGGGCCACGGGGAGCCCGCGTCCGGACGTGAGCCGGGTCACGGGGACCGCCAATGACTTGCGGAACAACTTGTATGGACACAACAGTTGAGGGGGCTGGCCCGCCGGCCGCTAGCCTCGACGACCGGAGAACCATCACTATGTGTTCCGCCTGCGGCATCCCGACGCACGTCCTTGAGCTGGACGAGGTGGCGCCGTCGGATGAGATGAGCGCGCTGAGCGCTGGCACGCCGCCGCCGGCCAAGTTTGCGGCGCTGCGGAACAAGGATTGCCGGCCGTACCTGTTCGGGGCGGCGCTGGCCATGATGGCCGACAACATCGAGCACGTCATCACCTACTGGGTGCTGTGGCAGAAGTTCCACTCCCCCGCGCTGACCGGCTTCGAGGTCATCAGCCACTGGGTGCCATTTTTGCTGTTCTCGGTGTACTTCGGCTCGCTGGCCGACCGGTATGACTGCCGCCGCCTGATCCAGGGCGCGCAGGTGCTGTTCATGCTGGTGTCTGCGCTGTGGGGCGTCTTCTTCCTGACCAACTCGCTGACCGTCTGGGAAGCCTGCGTGCTGCTGGTGCTGCACGGCTGCGCCGGGTCCATGTGGGCCCCGGGCGAGCAGCTGATGCTGCACGACTTCGTGGGGCGCGAGGAACTGCCCAGCGCGGTCCGGCTGAACTCCACCTTCCGCAGCCTGGGCATCCTGTTCGGGCCGGTGGTGGGGTCGGCGCTGCTGCTAGGACTGGGCCCCACCCGGGGGATCTTCGTCAACATCGTGTTCTACCTGCCGCTGACGTTGTTCCTGTTCCGGACCAAGTTCACCGGCCACACCCGCGACCACGGCCTGCCCCGGACCCGGGTCGGCCTGAAGGACTCGGTGCGGGTCTTCCGCAGCATCCGCTCGGACCGGGTCATCGTCAGCATGATCATCCTGGGTGGCCTGGGCTCGTTCTTCATCGGCGCCTCGCTGCAGACCTCGATGCCGATCTTCGCCCACGACTTCGGCCTGGGCAGCGCGGGCACCGCCTACGGGGTGCTGCTGTTCGCCAGCGGCCTGGGCGGGGTGATTGGTGGCGTGCTGCTGGAGGTGACCGGCCGGATCAAACCGACCGTCACGGCGGCCGTAGTGAGCACGGCGATCTACGGGGTGACCACGCTGTTCTTCGCGTTCACCGGGAACTACGCGATAGCGCTGATCATGCTGTTCATCAGCGGGGTGGCCAACCTGGCCTCGATGTCGATCGGGCAGACCGTGGTGCAGCTGCTCGCCCCGGCCCAGGACCGCGGCCGGGTGGTCGGCCTGTACGGGGTGTCGGCCAACGGGCTGCGGGCCGGCAGCGGGTTCACCGTCGGCCTGCTCGGCGCGGCGATCGGGATCCACTGGTCGCTCGGGCTGAGCTCGGCCGCGCTGTGCGTGGGCACGGTGGTGGCGGGCTTCTACGCGCTGCGTGGGCGCCCCAGCGTCCCGCCCGCAGGGGAACCGCCCGGCCCGCAGTGGCAGAGTGAGCCCATGAACACGGAGACCGGCCGATGACTGACGGGGTTCTGGACAGGTTCGCCCTTCCCGGCCGCAAGGCCGTGGTCACCGGGGCCAGCCGCGGCCTGGGCAAGGCGTTCGCCACCGCGCTGGCCCAGGCGGGCGCGGACGTGGCCGTGGTGGCCCGCACCGAATCCGACATCACCGCCGCGGCCAGCGGGATCGCCACGGCCACCGGGCGCAAGATCGTCCCCATTACCGCCGACGTGACCCAGCGGGCCGACACCGAACGCATGATCGCCGAGGCCGACACCGCCCTGGGCGGCCTCGACATCCTGGTCAACAACGCCGGCGTGTGCTTCCACCGGCCTGCGTTCGAGGTACCCGACGAAGAGTGGCACCAGGTGTTCGACGTCAACGTGTACGGGCTATGGGTGGCCAGCACCGAGGCGGCCCGGCGGATGGCCGCGGCCGGGGGCGGCGCGATCGTCAACGTGGGGTCGATCTCCTCGATCATCGTCAACCGGCCGCAGTGGCAGCCGGCCTACAACGCCTCCAAGGCCGCGGTACATCAGCTGACCAAGTCGCTGGCGGCCGAATGGGCCCCGCACGGCATCCGGGTCAACGCGCTGGCCCCGGGTTACGTCAAGACCGAGATGGCCCCGGTCGACCGTCCGGAGTTCCGTCGCCACTGGATCGAGGATGTGCCGCAGCAGCGCTACGCCACGCCGGAGGAGATCGCGCCCAGCGTCGTCTACCTGGCCAGCGAGGCCAGCGCGTTCATGACCGGCTCGGTGCTGGTCATCGACGGCGGCTACACGATCTACTGAGCAAATGCCCGACTTGCAGCGCCTGGACGCCGGCCATGCCCCGGCGGTCCTGGCCTTCGAACAGGCCAACCGGGCCTGGTTCGCGGCCTCGATCTCCGACCGCGGCGACGAGTTCTTCGCCCAGTTCACCGACCGGTTCGGGGCCTTGCTGGCCGATCAGGAGGCGGGCCGGGCCGCGTACCACGTCCTGCTGGCCGACGATGGCTCGGTCCTGGGCCGGTTCAATTTGATCTTCACCGGCGACGGCGGGGCCGAGCTCGGCTACCGGGTCGCGCAGCAGGCCGCCGGGCGCGGAGTGGCCACCGCGACCGTCCGGGAACTGTGCCAGCGGGCGGCGGCGAGCTACGGGCTGCGCACCCTGCGGGCGGCCACGGCCGACGCCAACGCCGCGTCCCGGAAGGTGCTGGCCCGGGCCGGGTTCGTCCCCGCCGGCCCGGCCGACCCGGCCGAGATAGGCGGTAAGCGGGGGACCTGGTATCAGCGCGACCTGGCAGACTGCCCGCATGGCTGATTCGTTCGCGTCGCGGTTCGCGGCGGTCCGCGCCCGCCGGGGACCGCTGGTGTGGGGGCTGGATCCGTCCGGCGCGCTGCTGGAGGACTGGGGGCTCGGGGACACCCCGGACGGGCTGGACCGGTTCGCCGACCTGGTGGTGCCGGTGGCGGCCGAGTCCATCGGCCTGGTCAAGCCGCAGTCCGCGTTCTACGAGCGGCACGGCTGGCGCGGGCTGCGCACGCTGGCCCGGCTGACCAGCGAGGCCCGCGCGGCCGGGCTGCTGGTCATCCTGGACGTGAAGCGAGGCGACGTCGGGTCCACCAACGACGCCTACGCGCAGGCTTACCTGAGCAAGGGCCCGGATGCCGCGTTCCAGGCCGACGCGATCACCGTGCACCCCTACCTCGGGCTCGGGGCGATGGGGGCGTTCGTGACCCGGGCGCACGAGTCCGGCCGCGGCCTGCTGGTCGTCACCCGGTCCTCCAACCCCGAAGGCCGCTCGATCCAGGCCGCCGTGTCCGAGGGCGGGACCGTCGAGGAAACCCTGATCCGCGACATCGGCCGGCTCAACACCGAGCTGGCCCCGGGCGAGCTGGGCCCGGTCGGCGCGGTCGTGGCCGCGGCCCGCCAGTTGCCGGCGCTGCCGCTGGCCGACATGTTTGGGCTGTTCCTGGTGCCGGGGGTCGGCGCTCAGGGCTACACCCCGCAGGACGTCGCGCAGACGTTCGCCGATTGCCCGGAGCGGGTCATGCCGTCGGCGTCCCGCAGCCTGCTGGCGGCCGGCCCGGACCCGGCCCGGCTGCGCGATGCCGTGGCCAGCCTGGCGGCCCAGTTCGTCGCGCGGTAATTAATTTTCGGTAACTCGCCCGGATTAGTACCGTTGGCCGGAGATGCTAGATAGCTGAACTTCGTACTCCGGCTGTGGCAGCGATCGTCAACGGGGCAGTCGCTGCGGCTGGGGTGCTCAGACCGGGCGATGAGGTTCCTCAGCTAGTGGGCGGCAGCACGGGGGCTGACGTCGCGCAGAAGGCCGCGACCGAAGCCGCAGACGACCACGCCAGCCGGGACGAACGGGGTAAACCGCGCTGGCGCACTCGCCGCACGCCTGGCCATGGTGGCGATCCTGGCCGGGATGGTGGCCATCTACCACCGGGACCTGTTCCGCTCGTTCGGGGCGCTCCGGCACCTGAGCGGCCGCTGGTTCGTGCTCGCGGCGGCGGCCGAGATGGTATCGGTGCTGTCGTTCGCGTTCAGCCGCCGCCGGCTGCTGTCCGCCAGCGGCCGGACGCCCGGCCGCTGGGCGATGATCCGGATCACCTTCGCGGGCAGCGCCCTGTCGATGTCGCTGCCGTTCGCGGGCACCGGGCTGGCCGCCGTCTATGAGTTCCGGCAGTTCCGCCGCCGGGGTGTGGACTCGGCCACCGCGGGCTGGGCGCTGGCCCTGTCCGGGATCTTCTCCACCTCGTCGCTGGCCGTGCTGCTGGTGGCCGGGGCCATCCTGGGCGGGGCGAGCATGGGCGCCGTGGCCGGGTTCGCCGGGGCCGTGATCTACCTGGTGCCCGGGGCGGTGGTGCTGCTGGCCATCCGGTACGAACGGGTCCGCACCTGGCTCAGCCAGCTGTTCATCCAGCTGGCCCAGGTGGTCCAGCGGCTGCCCCGCAGCCCGGCCATCCGCGGCCCGGCTGGAAGACTTCCCGGTCAAGCTGGAAGGCTTCCTGGACCGGATCGCCAGCCTGCGCCTGCCGGCCCGCGGCTACCTGACCGTGTTCGGGCTGTCCACGCTGAACTGGGCCGCCGACTGCACGGCCCTGGCCCTGGCCATCCAGGCCACCGGGCTGCCGGTGCCGTGGCACGCGCTGCTGCTGGCCTACGGGGCGGGCGCGGCCGTGGGCAGCACCGGCCTGACCCCGGGCGGGTTCGGCCTGGTCGAGTTCACGGTGGCCGCCGCGCTGACCGCCGGCGGCCTGCCCGGCTCAGGCGCCCTGGCCGCCGTGCTGGCCTACCGGCTGGTCAACTTCTGGCTGGTCCTCGCGATCGGCTGGCTGGTCATGCTGCGGCGGGACCGGGCCCGCCGGACCTGACCTGGCCCGCGCCGGAATCCCCGCACCTCAGGGCGTGTTTGTGCGTGACGAGCTCATTAAAAAATATTGATTTAACAAACTCTTAGGGGGCGAGACCATCTCCGCCATGCCGACCCTGCTCGAACTCGAGCAGGACCCGCACGCCGCCCTGGCCCGCCTGCGTGCGCAATCGCCGGTGGCGTGGGTCCCGGTCCTGGACGGGTGGCTGGTCACCGGCTACGCCGAGGCGGTCGCGGTGATGCGGGACAGCCGGACGTTCACCGTCGATGACCCGCGGTTCTCCACCGCCCGGGTGGTCGGCCCGAGCATGCTGTCGCTGGACGGACCCGCCCACAGCCGGCACCGGTCCCCGTTCTTCGCCGCGTTCCACCGGGGCGGGGCGGCCGAGCGGCTGCCCGCGTTCGCTGAGGCGGAGGCCCGCCGGCTGGTCGACGCGATCCGCCCGGCGGGTGCGGCCGACGTGCGGCGCGAGGTGTCCGGGCCGCTGGCGGTGGCCGTGGTCACCGAGGCCCTGGGCCTGGGCGACGTGGCTCCGGCTGAGATACTCGCCCTCTACACCCGCATCGTCGGCGGGGTCACCGGGCTGTCGGGCGACCAGGGCGACCCCAGCGGTGAGGCGTCGGCCGCGCAGGACTCGACCGGGATCGCGCCGCCCGACCCGGACTCGGTGGCAGCGTTCGCCGCCCTGGCGCAGATGCTGCGCGCGGTCATCGACGGGGCCACGGCCGAGCAGAGCAGCGTGCTGGCCACCGCGGCCGCGGGCGGCGGGCTCAGCACCGAGGAGATCATCTCCGACGCGGCGGTGGTGATGTTCGGCGGCATCGACACCACCGACGCCATGATCGCCAACGCCGTGCTGCACCTGCTGGGCCAGTCCGGCGAACTGGACCGGGTTCGCCCGGATCCGGCGCTGCTGCCCGCAGTGGTGGAGGAATCGCTGCGGCTGGAACCGGCCGCCGCCATCGTCGACCGCTACGCCACCGCTGACATCGAGATCGGCGGGGCCAAAGTCCAGGCCGGGGACCGGGTGACGGTCTCGCTGTCCGGGGCCAACCGGGATCCGGCCGTGTTCGCGGACCCGGACCGGTTCGTGGTTGGCCGCCCCGAGGCCGGGCGGCATCTGGCCTTCGCGCACGGGCCGCACTTCTGCATCGGCGCGCCGCCCGCCCGGGCCGAGACCCTGGCCGCGCTGCAGGCCCTGCTCACCCTGCCCGGCCTGCGGCTGGACCCGGCGGCGGCGGATGGGCAGGCGATCGCGCCCCGTGGCCTGGTGTTCCGCAAGCCACCCGTGCTGCCCGTGCGCTGGGACTGAGGGCCGCTACCAGTCCGACACCGAATTGTCCTCGCGGTGCAGCACCCGCAGCCCGGGCAGCTGGAACGGGTAGGCCGCGGCGGCTTCCTCGTCGAGTTCGACGCCCAGGCCGGGTGACCCGCCGCTGTACAGGTTGCCGCCCTCGAGCCGCATGTCGGTGCGGACCACGCCGTCCAGCACCGACGGCCGCCAGGTGAGCTCTTGCACGGCGAACAGCGGGGTGGACAGGTCGAAGTGCAGGCAGGCCGCGGTCGACACCGGGCCCAGCGGGTTGTGCGGAGCCTGCTCGATGTAGTGGGTCTCGCACCAGCCCGCGACCTTCCGGGCCTCGGTCAGCCCGCCGCAGATACACAGGTCGACCCGGCAGTAGTCCATCAGGTCGCGTTCGATCAGCGCCCGCCAGTCCCACTTGCTGGGGATCTGCTCCCCGGTGGCGATGGGCACCGAGATGTGCTGGCGCAGGTAGGCGAACTGGTCGGGGTTTTCGGCCCGGACCGGGTCCTCGATGAAGAACGGGCGCATCGGCGCCAGCGCGTTAGCCAGCTGGATGGCGTAGGCCGGTGTGGTGCGCTGGTGGAAGTCGACGCAGATCTCGATCTCGGGACCGAGGGCGTCGCGCAGGGCGGCGAACGCGTCGACGGTCCAGCGCAGGGCGGGCGCCTGCTCGTACAGGCCGCCGTGGGAGGGGTAGAAGCCGTCGCCCGCGGTGTACCGGACGAACCGCCACCCTTCGGCCACCCGTTCGCGGGCGGCGGCGACCATCGCCTCGATCGTGGCCTGCCCGCCGAGGTCGTGGCCGTCGGGCGGCTGCACGTGGCAGTAGCAGCGGGCGTAGTCGCGGGTCCGGCCGCCCAGCAGGTCGTACACGGGCACGCCGAGGGCCTTGCCCCGCAGGTCCCACAGGGCGATGTCGATCGCGGCCACGGCGGCACTGTGCACGTGCCCGCCGCGGAAGAACTGGCCTCGCCACAGGGTCTGCCAGATGTGCTCGATGCGGGTCGGGTCCATCCCCCGCAGGATCGGGGCCCAGGTGTCGATCAGGCCGGCCAGGGCCAGTTCCTTGCCGTTGATGCCGGACTCCCCCAGCCCGGTCAGTCCCTGGTCGGTGTAGACCTTGACGAAGGCGTAGTTCCGGTCCGGCCGCTCACGGTCGTGGACGAGGAACGTCTTGACATCGGTGATCCGCAGCTGACTGTTCACGGTGCCATTCTCGCTGCCGGGGGTGCCGGAGCCGCGGCCGGCGGCCGGCTATTCGGCGGAGATGCCGATGGAGGTGCTGGTGGCCAGGCCGAGGTCGCGCATGGCCCGGCGGTAGGCCACGGCGACCGCGTCGAAGCGCAGGTGCAGCTCGGCGGCCAGATCGAACGGGACGCGTTCGGGCCGCTGTGATTCGACCACGACCTGGTCCTGGCCGAAGATCGTGTCCTCGAAGTCGCGGATGACCTGGTCCGGCTGGTCGGCGTTGTAGTTGCGGCCGATGACCACGTAGCCGGCGCAGCGGTCGGCCGCCACCGGCTGCGAGGCGAAGAAGTACACCATGCCGCGCTGGCCGCCCCAGCCGAGCCGCAGCACGATCGTGTAGGGCAGGTGCAGTTCGTAGCGGCTGCGCCGTTCCGGCGGCCCGGCCTGGTCGTTGCCGAACACCGGGAAGTCGTCGCGGTTGGGGGCCTCGGGACGGACGATCTCGTACCGGAGCACGTGGCCGTCGGCCTGCACCTCGTGCCGGGGCACCACCGGCCGCTCCGGGTCGCCGAGCAGCCCCGGATGGACCCAGGGGAAGTGCCCGAAGTCGGTGAAGTTCTCCACCTGGCGGCCCGCGTCGCAGTGCCACCGGTACGGCCCGGCGGGCACGGTCATCCAGTCGCCCGTTTCCAGCTCGGGGACCTCGGGCAGCGGCCACCGGGGCTCGTCCAGCGCCACCCAGACCAGCCCGTAGCGCTCCTGGACCCCGAAGGCCCGGACCCGGGCTTTGGCCGGGACGACCGTGGGGTCTTCCTTCTGCGGGATGGCCACGCAGCGGCCGTCGGCGCCGTACCGCCAGCCGTGGTAGGCGCACACCAGCTCGTCGCCCTTGATCCAGCCCAGCGACAGGGCGGTGCCGCGATGGACACACAGATCGGACATGGCCCGGAGCGTCCCGCTGGCGCCGCGCCAGACCACCAGCGGCTCGCCGAGCAGGTCGGCGTGCACCGGGCGGTCACTGATCTCGCTGGCGAACGCGACCGGATGCCAGCACGCGCGCTGGGCGGCCAGGTCGGCGAACAGTCCCGGTGAATCCATCCCCCACCCCATGCCGGTCGCGGGCTCAGCACAGCACGCACAGCAAAGGCGAGGAGCACACGCTCCCCGCCACTATCAATCTATAGCGCAGAGGGGGG
Source organism: uncultured Actinomycetes bacterium (assembly GCA_963833835.1). GTDB lineage: Bacteria > Actinomycetota > Actinomycetes > Streptosporangiales > Streptosporangiaceae > Bog-532. Next base: position 394,122 of record CAWHZI010000008.1, on the reverse strand, counting down.
CTTGCGGCAAGACCCGGGTCGTGCCCCACACTAGGCGGCCGAGCCTACAGAAACGGGGTTGTCGTGATCGACGTGATCATCGCCGGCGGCGGGCCAACCGGCGTGATGCTGGCCAGCGAGCTGCGGCTGCACGGGGTGGGCGTGCTGGTGCTGGAGAGGGACGCTGAGCCGACCAAGCAGGTCCGATCGCTCGGCCTGTTCGTGCGCAGCATCGAGGTCATGGACCAGCGCGGCCTGCTGGAGCGGTTCCTCGCGAACGGAAAGCAGTACCAGCTCGGTGGCCAATTCGCCGCCATCGACAAGCCGCGGCCGGAGCGGCTAGACAGCGCGCATGCCTACACCCTCGGCATCCCGCAGCCCGTCACCGAGCGCCTTCTGACCGAGCACGCCATCGAGGTCGGCGCCGAGATCCGGCGTGGCTGCGAGCTGACCGGTCTGAGCCAGGACGAGGACGGGGTGAGCGCCGAGCTGGCCGACGGCACGCAGCTGCGCGCGCGCTACCTGGTCGGCTGCGACGGCGGCCGCAGCACGGTGCGCAGGCTGCTGGGCATCGGTTTCCCCGGCGAGCCCGCCCGGAAAGAGGCGCTGCTGGGCGAGATGGAGATGACCATGCCGCTGAAGGAGGTGGCGGCGGTGGTGGCCGAGGTCCGCAAGACCGAGAAGTGGTTCGGTCTCGGGCCCTCCGGCGAGGGGCTGTACCGCGTCGTTGTGCCGGCCGAGAAGGTGACCGAGGACCGCTCGGTCCCGCCGACCCTGGAGGAGGTCAAGCAGCGGCTGCGGGTGTTCGCGGGCACCGACTTCGGTGTGCACTCACCGCGCTGGCTGTCCCGCTTCGGCGACGCGACCCGGCTGGCCGAGCGCTACCGGGCCGGCCGGGTGCTGCTGGCCGGCGATGCGGCCCACGTCCACCCGCCGATCGGCGGGCAGGGCCTCAACCTCGGTCTTCAGGACGCGTTCAACCTGGGCTGGAAGCTGGCGGCCGAGGTCGCGGGCTGGGCCCCGGGGGGGCTGCTGGACAGTTATTTCAGCGAACGGCACCCGGTGGCCGCCGATGCGCTGGACACCATCCGCGCGCAGTCCGAGCTGACGTCGGCCGAGCCGGGGGCCCAAGCCGCGCGCCGGCTGCTGTCGCAACTGATGGACTTCCAGGACGTGAACCGGTACCTGATCGAGAAGACCACCGCGATCGGGATCCGCTACGACTTCGGCGAGGGGCCTGACCTGCTCGGCCGGCGGCTGCGGGACATCACCCTGACGCGGGGCCGCCTCTATGACCTGATGCACGGCGGCCGCGGGCTGCTGCTCGACCGGACCGGCCAGCTCTCGGTCACAGGCTGGGCCGACCGGGTCGACCTCGTGGCTGACGTCAGCGCGGGCCTGGACGCGCCCGCAGTGCTGCTGCGGCCGGACGGCTACGTGGCCTGGGTCGGTGCCGATCAGCAGGATCTTCTCGGCCAGCTGCCGAGGTGGTTCGGCCCGGCCGCTGGGTGCTGACCGCGACGGTGTTGACGGCCACGATCACCGCGATGGCCAGCCACCCGGTCAGGACCAGGTGCTGACCCAGCACGATCAGGCCGGCCAGGGCGGCGAACACCGGGTTGACGCTCATGAACACCCCGAAGAACTGGGCCGGGACCCGGCGCAGGGCCAGCATGTCGCACAGCAGCGGCACCGCCGACGACAGCACTCCGGCCGCCAGCGCCTCGCCGAACGCGGCCACGGTGAGGTGGTGGAAGGCCAGCCAGGCCAGGCCGGCCGGGACGTAGGCGGCCGCGGAGATCGCGGCCGCGGTGGCGGTGCCTTCGAGGCCCTTCGCCCCGGGCCAGCGCCGGCCGATGGCCCGGTTGAGCAGGATGTAGCAGGCCCAGCAGACCGCGGCCAGCAGGCCGATACCGACGCCCAGGTAGTCGGTGGACCGCGCCGGGTGGATCAGCACCACGACCGCCGCCCCGGCGGCCAGCGCACAGGCCGCGTCGAGCCGCCGCCGCGAGCTGATCAGGGCCACCGACAGGGGGCCGAGGAACTCCAGCGTCACCGCCAGCCCCAGGCCGACCCGCGCGATCGCGGTGTACAGGGACAGGTTCATCACCGCGTACACCAGGGCCAGGCCGAGCACCGGGCGCCACTGAGCGGCGGTGAACGCACGCGGCTTCGGCCGGGCCGTGGCCCACAGCGCGGCCGCGGCCACCCACTGCCGGATCGCGACCACGCCCAGCGGGCCGATGGCCGGGAAGGCCAGGGCACCCGCGGACGCGCCCGTCTGGTTGGCCAGGCCGCTGGCCAGCATGAGGGCCACGCCGCCGAGCCGCCCAGGAGGCCGGCCCGCCAGGTCAGGGGCGTCGGGGCGGTGGTCGATTTCGGGTGCGGTGCGCAGGGCCATGCCTCCACCGTGTCCCAGCCCGTCGTATACGCAAAATGCATCTGATGGGCGATCGATACGATAGACGCATGGATGCGCGTACGGTCGGGCTGCGTACAGCCGGGCTGGAGCTGAAACACCTGCGCTGCCTGGTGGCCATCGTGGACAGCGGCAGCTTCACCGACGCCGGCCTGGAGCTGGGGCTGTCCCAGGCCGCGGTGTCCCGGGCCCTGCTCGCGCTGGAGGGTGTGCTCGGCGTGCGGCTGCTGCACCGCACCAGCCGCGCGGTCACCCCGACCACGGCCGGGGTCCAGGTCCTGGCCCGGGCCCGGGTGCTGCTGGCCGGCGCCGACGACCTGATCCGTGCGGCCGGTGCGGGCCATTCCCAGCTGCATATCGGCCACGCCTGGTCCACCTTCGGCCGCCACACGGCCGAGTTCCAGCACCGCTGGCACGACCGTTACCCCGACGTCGCCGTCCACCTGATCCGCCACAACACGCCCACCGGCGGCCTGAGCGAGGGCCTGTGCGACATGGCCGTCGTCCGGACCGCTATCGACCTGCGGCCCTGGTCGCACGCGCTGGCCGGTCACGAGCGCCGCTACGTCGCCCTGGCCGCCGACGACCCGTGGACCCGCCGCCGCAGCCTGCGCATGGCCGAGATCCCGGCCCGCGTCCTGGCCCTGGACCGCCGCGTCGGCACCACCACCCTGGACCTGTGGCCCGCCGGCGCCCAGCCCGCCGCCGAGTACACCTCGGACATCGACGACTGGCTGGCCGCCATCGCCTCGGGCCGCTGCGTCGGGGTCACCCCGGAGTCGACCGCGGCCCAGTACCGCCGGGACGGCATCACCTACCGCCCGCTACGCGACGCTCCCCCGGTCCCCGTCCACCTGATCTGGCGCCGTCACGACCCGCACCCGGCCACGCACGCCGCCGTCGCCCTGGCCATGGAGCTGTACCGGGAGAGCGACCCTGCCGCCTGATCCGGCCCGGGGTTCTGATTTGTCCAAGCGGCGGTGGCCGGAGCGGGAGACCATCGGTAGCAGGGAGTGATGCTGATGACCTCGGACTCGGGTGATCCGATGACTGCGTGGCAAGTGCTGGGACCGCTGATGGACCTGGTGACCCCGATGGCGCTACGGGTCGCCGCGACCCTGCGGCTGGCGGACTTCATGCCCGATGACGGCCCCGGTGACGGGGCCGTCCTCGACGACCTGGCCGAACGTGCCGGAGCCGACCCGGAGGCGCTGGCCCGCATGCTGCGCCACCTGGTCCAGCACGGGATATTCACCGAGCCGCGTCCGGGACGGTTCGCGGCCAACCAGCCCGCCGCGCTGCTGCGCACCGGGCAGCCGGGTGCGGTGTGGCTGGATCTGGATGGTTTCGGCGGCCGGATGGACCTGGCCTTCACCGGCCTGGCCCACACCGTGCGCACCGGCGAGCCGGCCTGGGAGCAGGTCTTCGGCCAGCCGTTCTGGGCCTACCTGGACGCTAACCCCGCGATCAGCGCATCCTTCGATGCGACCATGGCCGTCGACGCCGGGAGCGCCCCGGTGGCGGACGGATACGACTGGACCACGGTGCGGCATGTGGCCGACATCGGTGGCGGGACCGGGACCCTCATCGCCGAGGTGCTGCGGCGTAACCCGCAGCTGCGCGGCACGCTGGCCGACCTGCCCGAAACGGCGGCCCGCGCGCGGCAGTACCTGGCCGGGCGCGGCCTGGACGGCCGGTGCGAGGTCGTCGGCCAGAGCTTCTTCGATCCGCTGCCGCCCGGACCAGATGTCTACCTGCTCAACCGCGTCATCCATGACTGGGACGACGCCGCCGCGACCGCGATCTTGCGCCGCTGCGCCGAGGCGGCAGGCCGCACCGGCCGGGTGCTGCTGGTCGAATCGCGCGGCATCGCCAACGGCGACACCGCCGCGTTCGCCGAGATGAACCTGCGCATGCTCGTCCTGGCCGGTGGGCGCGAGCGGACCGTCGACGGTTACTCGGCCCTCGCCGCCAGGCCGGCCTCCAGGTCACCGCGGTGCACGACATCACCGAACGTCACATGATCATTGAGTGCGTCCCCCGGTGACCGGAGCGGTCGCGCGGATGAGCGGGCGTCCCTGAGCACCCATGGGCAGAACGCGGCGCGACAGGTTAGCTTGATCTGCGTGGCCTAGTCGACGAAGCCCACGATTTGGCCGCTCAACAAACCGCGGGTAGGCCCAGCTTCGCCGCACGGACTCTGTGCGCTGATGGCTGCGCTTACCGGGGTATTTCTCTGGGTGGGGATTGCTGCTGATCTGCGCTAGGCCCTCGGTGCGTGGGTGGGATCGGTCACGAGGGTTGACTTAGGCGTGGGCATGCTGGCTCAGGGCCGCCGGGCGGACCCAGCGCCGGCTAACGGTGTGACTTGACCGTGTACCAGGCGTAAGCGTCGTGGCCGTCGTGACGGCGGACTTCGTACCTGACCTTGTAGTTGCCGGTCCGGGTGGCCTTGATCGGCCACAGGTCCCAGTGGGTGGACGGGGCGTAGCCGACCTCGTGGAAGATCCGGGTGCCGGTGGGGCTGTAGACGCTGGTGGTGAACCAGCGGGAGCCGCCGGACGCCGGCTGGAACCAGTTGCCGACGGTGAACGTGTGGCCAACCCTGACCGACGTGCCCGGGTAGTTGACTAGCACTTCGGCCGAGGCCGGCGCGGCCGGCAGCACAGCGGCACCGATCCCGGTACAGGCCAGGCTGGCCACACCGGCGGCAGCCAGTTTCGCTTTGAGACGCTTCATCGCGCTCCCCACTCCGTCGAAGGTGTCCGCCAGTTAAGACGCCGGACGCAGTGAGTGGGTTGACGCCTACTTCGAGTAATTGCCGGGCTGTGACCTTAGAACCAGCCGCGCCGCTTGAACAGGAGCAGCAGGATGATGACGGCTACCGCCTCGGTGCCGATGCCGATGCCGAAGAACTCCTCCCACGATCCGACCGAGGTGACCAGCCAGCCGAAGTTCTGGCCGAAGAACCCGGTCAGGTAGGTCAGCGGAAGGAAGATCGTCGCCATGATCGTGAGCTGCTTCATCACGTCGTTCTGCCGATTCGCCATCTGCGCGACGTAGCTGTCCATCGTGCTGGACACCAGATCCCGGTGGCTGTCTACCATGTCGTTGATCTTGATCATGTTGTCGTACAGGTCACGGAAGTAGGGCTCGTTTTCCTTGTTCATGCCGGGCAGGTCCAGCCGCTGAGACAGCAGCGCGTTGAGCATGTCCCGCTGCGGGGCCACCACCTTGCGCACGTCGCTCAGCCAGCGCCGCAGCGCGAACAGCGACTCCTGGTGCTCCCGCTCGGCCTTGATCAGGATCTCGTCCTGGATCGCGTCGACCTTGTCGTCGAACGAGGCCAGCATGGGGAACATGCTGTCCGACAGGCCGTCCAGCACGTGATGCAGCACGAGGACGCGGGCGGCCAGGCTGCTGTGGTGCCGCGCGAACATCGTCCGCATGCCCTCGAACGCCACACACGGTTCCCGGTGCAGGGTGATCAGGAAGTTTTCGCCGAAGTAGAAGTGCACCTCGATCAGGGGGTGGCTGACCTTGTTGGCGCCGAAGAACACCAGCGAAACGAAGTTCTCGTACTCCTCGATCTTCGGCCGCTGCCCAAACTCGGCCGCGTCCTCGACCGCGACCGGGTGGATGTCGAACACGTCACGCAGCAACGCCAGCGTCTCGTCGCTGGAATCGTGCAGGTCCATCCACAGGATCTCGTCGTTGTGCAGCGCCTGCTCGACCTCGTCCGGCTTGAACTCGGCAACGGTCGTTCCATCGATCCGGATCAGGTGCCCATTCACGCAATCCATGGTGTCAGAACGGCCCGGTAGGGTCTGACTCGATGAGTGAACCCTTCTGTGTCGTGGTCGCGGTACGAGGCTACGAACTCGACGTCAACGGGCATCTCAACTGGGCCAACTACCTGCACTACGCCGAGCACGCCCGGTGGGAGTGCCTGCGGGCCGCCGGCCTGACCTACCCGGTGCTGGCCCGCGCCGGGCTGGGGCCGGTGAACCTGGAGGCCAACGTCCGGTTCCTGCGCGAGCTGCGCGACGGCGAGGACGTCGCGGTGAGCTGCGCGTTCGAGTGGGGCGACGGCAAGACGTTCCGGGTCCGCCAGGAGTTCACCCGCGGCGACGGTGAGCTGGCCGCCGAGGTGATTACAGTCAGCGGCGTGATCGACCAGCCGACGCGGCGGCTGGTGCCGGATCCGGCCGGGCGGCTGCGCGCACTGGCTACCGCTCCCAGCGTGATGGGCCTCTAAGCCTGCCGCTAAGCCTGCTCTGGCACGAGCGAGTCCAGTTCGGCCTGCATGGCGTCCAGCTGGGAGCGGGTAGCGCCGAGTTCTTCAGCCAGGAACCCGGTCCCGTCCTCGTCCTCGGGGGCCAGCGCCTGCAGCTGGATCAGCTCGGCCAGCACGGCCGTCATGGCCGCGACCCCGGCCCGGCCCGCCGCGGCGTCACCCTCGCGGTCGGCGCGGACGCCGGAGAACTCCAGCCACGCGGCGGTCCGCAGGCAGCGGACCCGGTTGACCACGTCACCGAGCTCCGCGTACAGCTCCGCCGCCTGCCGAACCTGCCCGGCCGCCTCCCGCGGCCGGCCGGGCTGAGCGCCGACCGCGTCGGCCAGCAGCAGGCGCAGCCCAGCGATCTGCCGGGGCGGCAGCAGTGTGCCCCCGTGGCCCAGGGACTCCCGGGCCAGTTGCTCCGCGGCCACGGTGTCGCCGGAGGCCAGGGCGAGCTGGGCCAGCCGGCTTCCGGCGCGGGCGGCGTTCCACGGCTCACCGGTGCCGAGGTAGAGCCGCCGGGCGGTCTCCAGGTGGGCGCGGGCCTGCTCCGGCGCCCCGCCCCACCGGGCCAGCTGGGCCAGCAGGTCGTGGTAGTTGGCCGCGTACCGGGGCACCCCGAGTCGCTCGGCCTCGGAAAGCTCGGCCGAGGACAGCTCGGCCAAGTCGGCCAGCGCGGCCGGGTCGGGCCCCTGGTCCGGTTCGGGCGGTGGGGCCGCGGTCAGGGCCTGCATGGCCATGAGCGGGCGGGCCCGCCGCACGATCAGGTACTGCTGCGGGGTGAACGCGCCACGGGTGAAGGCGGCCTCGGCGTCGGCGATGGCCGCCGCCAGCGCGGTGGCCGCCCCGGCCGCGTCGCCCGCCTGGGCCCGGGCCATGGCCGCGGCGGCCCTGGCCTCACAGGCGCGGGCCTCGTCGCCGAGCCCGGCGAACTGGCCGGCCGCCGCCAGCAGCGCCTCGCGGCCGGCCCGCGGATCGGTTTCGGCCAGCGCCCCGGCCCGCTGTCGGTCCAGCTCGGCCGCCACGTCCGCGGGCAGGTCCTGGCCGCTGGCCGCGACTTCTTCCCAGGCCTGCCGGGTGTGCGGGTGACGGTCGTCCCGCAGCTGCCGGGCTCGCGCCACCAGATCCGCCAGGCTGGCGTCGGGCTCAGGCGGCGTGGCCTCGATCGCGGCCTCCGCCTCGAGATCGGCCTCGAGATCGAGATCGGACGGCAGGGCCACGCTCAGCGGCGCCCCGGGCGGGCCCTGCAGCGGCAGCTCGCTGGCTAGCGGCGGCTGGCTGAGCCGCTGGTTCACCTGTTCGCGGTAGGTGGTGGTGCCGTTGCGGACGTCGAACCGGTCGCACAGGAACTGGATCTCCTGCTCGACGAAGGCCAGCCGGCTCGCGATCGTGCCGGGGCCCAGCGGCGCGCTGCCCTGCCCGAGACCGGTCAGGCGGCGCAGCAGCACGCACGCCCCGACCGCGAACTCCAGCCAGGACGCCGCGTTGGCTCCGGTCCCATTTGATCCGGGACCGGTCACCTCGGGCCCGGTCAGCCAGCCCGCGTGCTCGGCCGCGATCTCCAGGCCCCGGGTCTCGTTCCCGGTCAGCGCGCAGAACTCAAGGTGCTGACCCACGGCGGCCTGCTGGCTGAGCTGGCCACGGACTAGCGGGTACCCGCGCAGGTGGGCATCGCGGGCCTGGTCCAGCAGGCCCGCCTGGGTCAGCGGCAGCAGGGCGCGGCCCAGGACCCGGTCTGGTTGCTCCGCGCACCGCTGGCGGCCGTCCAGCACCGGCGCCCAGTACTCCAGCGCGCCCCAGTCATCGCCCAGCGCGGCCCGCCAGCGGCCCCAGTTCTCGCTTTCGCAGGCCGGGCAGCCCGCGGTGGCGTCCCAGGGCATGGCCATCGCCGCGGCCAGGTGCGCGGACGCCGCCGCGATCTCGCCGAGGTCCAGCGCGAGCAGGGCCCGCAGGACCAGCACCGGGCGCGGGCTGAACCGCTGCTGCTGGTACCGGTGGCCGAGTTCGTCGAGCCAGCGGCGGATCGTCAGCAGCGGAACGGCCGGGTCACCGGCCAGGCCACGCAGCCTGGCCTGGAACGTGTGCGCACCCGCGCCCGGTTCGTCCGGCATGCGGACGATCGTAACGGGGTCGCGGGACCGCCGATCGCGGCCCCGTAGCTCAGTAAGCTCGGGGCCATGAGTTCCGATCCCACCACCGGCCGCAGTCCTGCCGCCGTCACGGCCTCGTTCCGGGAGCTGGCCAGCGCGCCGGACGCCCCGATACCGCCCGCGGCCAAAGAGGTGCCGTCGGTCCGCACCTTCCACGGCGACTCGGTGACCGACCCGTACGCCTGGCTGTGCGACAAGGAAGACCCGGACACGATCGCGTTCCTGAACGCTGAGAACGACTACACCGAGGCGCTGACCGCGGGTGAGGACGGCTTGCGCGGCGAGATCTTCGGCGAGATCAAGGGCCGCACCCAGGAGACCGACCTGTCCGTCCCGGCCCGCAAGGGCCGCTGGTGGTACTACGGGCGCACGGTCGAGGGCCAGCAGTACGGGCTGCAGTGCCGGGTCCCGGCCCAGGCGGACGACGACGCGCCGCCGATCGCGCCGGACGGCGGCGCCATCGCGGGCGAGGAAGTGCTGCTGGACGCGAACGAGCTGGCCGGGGAGTCCAAGTTCTTCTCCCTCGGCGCGCTCAGCGTCAGCCCGGACGGCCGGCTGATGGCCTACTCCACCGACTTCGCCGGCGACGAGCGGTTCACGCTGCGGATCAAGGACCTGACCACCGGCGAGCTGGCCCCGGATGAGATCCCGAACACGTTCTACGGGGCGGCCTGGTCGCTGGACGGCAGCGCGCTGTTCTACGTGACCGTGGACGACGCCTGGCGGCCGTGGCGGGTGTGGCGGCACCTGGTCGGCACGCCACACACCGAGGACACGGTGATCTTCGAGGAGGCGGACGAGAAGTTCTGGGTCGGGGTCGGGCTGACCCGCAGCCAGCGGTTCCTGGTCGTCTCCTCCTCCAGCAAGGTAACCAGCGAGGTGTGGCTGCTCGACGCGGCCGAGCCCCAAGGTGAGCTGCGGGTGGTGGCCCCGCGCCGGCCGGGCCTGGAGTACGAGATCGAGCACCAGGTCTTCGCCGACGGCACCGAGCGGCTGCTGGTCCTGCACAACGACCAGGCGCTCAACTTCGCGCTGGCGCAGGCACCGGTCAGCGACCCGGGCCGGTGGACCACGGTCATCGCCGGCTCGGACAGCACCCGGCTGCTGGACGTCGACGCGTTCACCGAATTCCTGGTCGTCTACTACCGTCGCGACGGCCTGACCGGGCTGCGGATCATCCGGGCCGACGGCTCCAGCTACGACGTGGCCTTCCCTGAGCCCGTCTACACCGTCTCCCCCGGCGGCACCCCGGACCCGGGCGCGCGCCAGTACCGGCTGCACTACGCCTCGCTGGTCACCCCGGACTCGGTCTACGACTGCGAGATGGCCACCGGCGAGCTGATCCTGCGCCGCCGTCAGCCGGTGCTGCCCCTACCCGACGGCACACCAGGCGGACGCGAGTACCGGCCCGAGGAGTACGAGCAGCACCGGGAGTGGGCCACCGCCCCAGACGGCACCCGGGTGCCGATCTCGCTGGTGTGCCGGCGCGGCACGCCGCGCGACGGCAGCGCGCCGGGCCTGCTGTACGGGTACGGCAGCTACGAGATCTCCATGGACCCGCGGTTTTCCATCGCCCGGCTGTCGCTGCTGGACCGGGGGTTCGTGTACGCGATCGCGCACGTCCGCGGCGGCGGCGAGCTCGGCCGGGGCTGGTACGACGACGGGAAGATGCTGCACAAGAAGAACACGTTCACCGACTTCGTGGCCTGTGCCCGGCACCTGACCGACCAGGGCTGGACGTCGGCCGGCGGCTGGTGGCCCGGGGCGGGTCCGCCGGCGGGCTGCTGATGGGCGCGGCGGTCAACGAGGCCCCGGACGCGTTCGCCGGCATCGTGGCCCAGGTGCCGTTCGTGGACGCGCTGACCTCGATCCTGGATCCGTCCCTGCCGCTTACGGTGACCGAGTGGGAGGAGTGGGGCGACCCGCTGCACGACCCCGAGGTCTACCGCTACATGAAGTCGTACACGCCGTACGAGAACGTCCAGCCCGTGTCCTACCCGCCGATCCTGGCCATCACCAGCCTGAACGACACCCGGGTGCTGTACCGGGAGCCGGCCAGGTGGGTCGCCCGGCTGCAGGCGACCGCGCGCGGCGGCCCGTTCCTGCTCAAGACCGAGATGAACGCCGGCCACGGCGGGCGCAGCGGCCGCTACGACGCCTGGCACGAGGAGGCGTTCGTGCTGGCCTGGATCGTCGATATCGTCACGGCCAGCTGAGCTCTACGGCCGCTGTAGTTAGGGCAGGTCGAACAGGGAACTGACCGACTCCCCGTTGTGGATGCGACGGATCGCCTCGGCCATGGCCGGGGCGATCGACAGCACCCGCAGCTTCGGGTCCCGCTTGTGCTCGGGTACCGGCACGGTGTTGGTGCACACGACCTCGTCCACCTCCGGCTGGGCGACCAGCTTGCCCAGCGCCCCGTCGGCGAACAGCCCGTGGGTGCAGGCGATGCGCACGGAGCGCACGTCCTGCTCCCGCAGCCGGGCCAGCAACTCGTTCAGCGTGGTGCCGCGGGCGATCTCGTCGTCGATGACGATGACGTCCCGGCCGGCCACGTCGCCGATGATCGCGCTGATCGTCACCGAGTCATCGCCGTGCCGTTCCTTCGAGCCCGCCGCCACCGGCAGGCCCAGCCGCCGGGCGAACGCGGCCGCGCTCTTGGCGTAGCCCAGGTCCGGTGCCACCACCACAGTGTTGGACAGGTCCCGCACCCGGAAGTGCGCAGCCAGCTCGCGCAGCGCGTTCAGGTGGTCGACCGGGACCGAGAAGAACCCGTGCACCTGCGGCGAGTGCAGGGTCATCGCCAGCACCCGGTTGGCGCCCGCCGCGACCAGCAGGTCGGCGATGAGCCGGCCGGCGATGGAGATCCGCGGCTCGTCCTTCTTGTCTGAGCGGGCGTAGGCGTAGTACGGCATAACCACCGTGACCCGCGCGGCCGACGCACCGCGGGCCGCGTCCGCCATCAGCAGCAGCTCGACCAGGTTCTCCTGCACCGGCTCGACCAGCGGCTGGATCAGGTAGACGTCGCGTTCGCGGCAGTTGGCCTGGAGCTGGACTTCCAGGCAGTCGTTGGCGAACCGCTGGATCCGGACCGGGAGCAGCGGCACGCCCAGGTTGAGGCAGAGCTCACGGGCCAGTTCGGGGTGGGCGTTCCCGCTGAAGACCGCGATCTCGCGCACTAATGCTCCTCAGGTTTGTTCCTGCCGGTCTTCCGCCAGCCGGGGCAGGCCCAGCTGGCGGCGGATCTCCTGCTGGATCTCCTGCGCTCCCGGCTGGGCGTCCACGGTGATCACGTACTCCTTGCGCCGGAACAGGTCCAGCACCGGGTTGGTCTTCTCGTGGTAGTCCTTCAGCCGGACGGCCAGCGCCGCCTCGTTGTCGTCTTCGCGGGTGGTCAGCTGGCCGCCGCAGGCGTCGCACTGCCCGGCTTCGTGCGGGCTGTTCGCGACCAGGTTGTAGTCCATGCCGCAGTTGGCGCACAGCCGCCGGGCCAGCACCCGGCGGCGGACCTCGCTGTCCGGCAGGTCGAGGTGGATGACCCCGTCGATGTCGTAGCTCTCCAGGAAGAACAGGGCCTGGCGGCGGTTGCGCGGGAACCCGTCGATGATGAAGCCGTAGTTCCAGTCGTGCTGGGTCAGCCGGTCCCGCACCACCGACTCGGCCATCTCGTCGCCGACCAGGTTGCCCTCGGCCATAATCCGCCGGACCTGGGCCCCGAGCTTGGTGTGGTTCTGCACGTTCCAGCGGAAGATGTCCCCCACGCTGATGTGCACGAGATCGAGGTCGTCGGCCAGCAGCTGGCTCTGGGTGCCCTTGCCGCTGCCCTGCACCCCCATGATCACGTATTTACGCATAGCTCAACCTTGGCACAGTCGCCCCGTCCGGTGAACCCGTGGTCAGCTTCTGGTGGCCAGCCCCAGCCGCCGCTCGCACGCCCGCCGGGTGCGCGGGCTGAGCAGTCCGGCCAGCTCCGGCCAGTCCTGCTCCAGCCGGCCCGGGTTCACGAACCGGGCCAGATCCGACTGGCGGCCCTGGCCGAGCAGGATGCTGTACAGCACCAGCCGCGACTCATCCTTGGCCACGTCGAACTCCCGCAGGCCGTGCCAGGTCAGGTGGACCGGCAGCACCACGATGCCGGTGTGCGGGCCACGCAGCCCCGCCAGCGTGGCCGGCAGCCGGTCCGACACCCCGTCCCAGCGGGAGAAGATTGCGTTCGCCAGCGCCATGCGCCGATTATGGCAGCGTCGGCCCACTGCCTGCGCTGGTCTGCGGGTGGCGTCACAGCACCGTCCGGGCGGCGTTACCCTCGATCCATGACCAAGGCCAGGACATGGTGGGCGACGTGGCGGTTCCTGGTCTCGCCACGCTGGCTGGCCTGGCACGCGTTCGCGGTGGTGGCATTCTGGGGCATGTTCTGGCTGGGCGACTGGCAGCTGCACCGGGCGCTGGGCGGGAACGCGCTCAGCTGGGCCTACGTGTTCGAGTGGCCCTTGTTCGCGCTGATGGGCGCGGTGTTCTGGGCCAAGACGATCCGGGACGAGTACCGCATCCGCACCGGCAAGGTGGCCCCGCCTGATGAGGTGCACCTGCCGCCGGGCGCGTACAACGCCGACGGCACTACAACGGGTAGTATGACCGGCGTGCTCGAGGTGTACGACCCCGAGCTGGCCTCCTACAACGCTTACCTGGCCAAGCTCAACCGCGAGGCGGAGAGCAGCGGACGGTAGCCAGGCCCCTGAACCCCTGCGGAGGTAAGACCGGTGCGAGGAACTGTGCTCCGGTACCGGGTGATGGCCTACATCACCGGCGTGGTGCTGATGGTGCTCTGCTTCGTCGGCATCCCGCTGCAGCTCGCCGGGTACCCGGCGCTGGTCAACGTGGTTGGCACCGTGCACGGCATCCTGTACATCATCTACCTGGTCGCGGCGGCGCTGCTGGCCTGGAAGCTGCGGCTGCGCCCGGACCGGACCGTCTTGGTGCTGCTGGCCGGCACGATCCCGGTCCTGACGTTCGTGGTCGAGCGGTGGCTGACCCGGCGCTACATCAACCCGGCCCTGGCCGCCGAGGCCGCCAGCGGCCGCCCGGCCGAAGGGGCCGCACGCCCGGCTCGCGCCGGGTGAGCCCCGAGCCCGCGGGCGAGCACTACTTCAGTGCCCGGCCTGGTACCGCGCACCGGCCGGGCCGGGTGCACGTGCTGCTGCCCGACGTGCACCTGGAGCTGGAAACCGACTCCGGGGTGTTCTCACCGTCCCGCCTGGACGCCGGCACCCGGCTGCTGCTCGACGTGGCTGCCACGCCGTACCGCACCGGGGACCTGCTCGACCTGGGGGCCGGCTGACGGACCGATCGCATTGGTGCTGGCCACCCGGGCCCCGGACGCGACCGTGTGGGCGGTGGACGTGAACGAGCGGGCCTTGGACCTGTGTGCCCGCAACGCCAAACGGGCTGGGCTGGCCAACGTGCGCTGCGTGCTCCCCGATGATCCGGCCCTGCCGGCCACGTTCGCCGGTATCTGGTCGAACCCGCCGATCCGGATCGGCAAGCAGGCCCTGCACGAGCTGCTGGGCGGCTGGCTGCCCCGGCTGCAGCCGGAGGCCGCGGCCTGGGCCGTGGTCCAGCGGCACCTCGGTGCGGATTCGCTGCACCGGTGGCTGACCGAGCAGGGCTGGGCGGTGACCCGGGTCGCGGCCCGGGCCGGTTACCGGGTGCTGCGCATCGAAGCGGGGGAAGCATCATGACCGAGCCCGAGGACCGGCCACGCCAGCTGCGGCCGACCGAGGTCAAGCGGCTCAACCGGACCTGGCGGCGCAGCACCCAGGCCCGCGTGGCGTTGCTGCTGGACTCGGTGACCCAGCCGTTCAACGTCGGCTCGATCGCTCGGTCGGCCGCCGCGTTCGGTGTCGAGCACGTGTGGCTGTGCGGCAACACGATCGCGCTGGACCATCCCTCGGTGCGTAAGACCGCGCTCGGGACCGAGCGGTTCCTGGCCTGGGAGCGCGAGCCGGCCCCGGCGCAGGCGGCCAAGGCGGCCCAGGCGGCCGGGCTGCGGGTGGTAGCGATCGAGCTGGCGGCGGGCGCCGTGCCACTGTTCGACGCACCGCTGGAGGGCGACGTGTGCCTGGCCATCGGCAACGAGGACCACGGGTGCTCCCCCGCCCTGCTGGCCGTCTGTGACGCGGCCGCCTACATTCCCCAGGCGGGCCGGGTAGGGTCACTCAACGTAGCGGTCGCGGCGGCCATCGCCCTGGCCGACACCCGCCGCCGGGAGTGGGAAAAGGCAACGCCAGCGGACACCCAAAGCTCAGTGAGATGAACCGCCCCGTTTACCAGCAGTACTCATGGCCCCTCAACACTGGAGACCGTGCTGCGAGCAGACGTTGAACAACGCCGCCCCGTCGCCTACCTCGACCAGGCGCTCCCCCTTGCCTTCGCGCACCGGGGTGGCGCCGCGCATCAGCCGGAGAACTCCTGGGCCGCGTTCGAGCACGCCGTGTCGCTCGGCTACACCCATCTGGAGACCGACACCAGGGCCACCCAGGACGGCATCCTGCTGGCCTTCCACGACCGCACCCTGGACCGGGTCACGGACCGGCAGGGCCGGATCGCCCGGATGCCGTACACCGAAGTGGCCGGGGCCCGGATCGGCGGCACCGAGCCGATCCCGCTCATCGAGGATCTGATCACCGCCTGGCCGGACCTGAGGTTCAACGTGGATCTGAAGGACGTGCTGGCTATCCGGCCGATGATGGAGGTGCTGCGCCGCACCGGGGCCTGGGACCGGGTGTGCGTGACCTCATTCTCGGCCCGGCGGCTGCACGCGGCCCGGGTGCTGCTGGACCGGCCGGTGTGCATGGCGCTGTCCCCCGCCGGGATGGCGGCGCTGCAGCTGACCGGCGGCCTGCCCCGGTTCGGGAACGCGCTGGCGGACAAGCTGGCCCGCACCGGCGTGCACTGCGCCCAGGTGCCGCTGCAGGTCGCCACCCCGTCGTTCATCCGCCGGGCCCACGAGGCGGGCCTGCAGGTACACGTGTGGACGCTCAACCGGCGGCACGAGATGGAGCGGGCGCTGGATCTGGGGGCCGACGGCATCATGACCGACGAGACGGTCCTGCTGCGTGAGCTGCTGACCGAACGCGGGCTCTGGGCCGTATGAGGGCGCATAATAAGAAGGCATGCCCGGCTGTGAGCTGCCTTCGCCGCCGCTGAAAAGGGCCTGAGTTCCGTTTTCGGCCCGAGATCAGGGTTGGACCGGAGCGTTACCGGGAATCTCACACGCGTATTCGGCGTTCTAGAACCATACGGCTGAGCGCTTGGGAGGCAGCACCCACATGGCCGAACGCGCACTACGCGGGACTCGGCTCGGATCCACGAGCTACGAGAACGACCGCAACACCGACCTCGCCCCACGGCAAGAGGTCGCTTTCGATTGCCCTAAGGGACACCATTTTACCGTGCCCTTCGCCGCAGAGGCGGAACTCCCCCCAACTTGGGAGTGCCGGGTCTGTGGTGCAGTCGCCTCCGCGGCGACGGGCGAGTCACCCAGCCCGAAGAAGGTCAAGCCACCGCGCAGCCACTGGGACATGCTGCTCGAGCGGCGTACCGTCGCCGATCTCGAAGCGGTGCTGGCCGAACGACTCGAAGTGATCAGAGGACGGCGCGGCGCCCCGGTTGAGCGCGACACGAGTCGCGACCGCCGGCAGCGCAAGAGCGCCTGATAGTCGAAGAATGAGCGGGGCAGGCGGCTAGTGACGCGCCTGCCCGCTTTACTGCGTCGGCCTTAACCGTGTTTGCGCCGGCGCAGCCGCGTGCTGACGGCCCACTGCGCCACCCGCAGGAACGCCTCCCCGATGATGGCCTGGCTCATCTTGCTCGCGCCGCGCTCGCGTTCCACGAACGTGATCGGGACCTCGACGATCCGCAGGCCCGCTTGGATCATCCGCAGCGTGAGGTCGATCTGGAAGCAGTACCCCGCTGACTCCACCGTGTCCAGGCTGATCGTGCGCAGCGCCGAGGCCCGGTAGGCCCGGTAGCCGCCGGTCGCGTCCTTGATCTTCAGGCCCAGCATGATCCGGACGTACACGTTCGCGGCCCGGGACAGCACCTCACGGGACTTCGGCCAGTTCAGAAGCTTGCCGCCTGGTATCCACCGGGACCCGATCACACCGTCCGCCGCAGCCAGCGCGGCCAGCAGTTGCGGCAGCTGCTCGGGCTGGTGCGAGCCGTCGGCGTCCATCTCCACCACCGCGTCGTACCCGCGCTCCAGAGCCCAGCGGAACCCGGCGATGTAGGCCGGCCCGAGGCCGGCCTTGTCCGTCCGGTGCAGCACCTGGATGTGGGGATCGGCTTCGGAAAGCTTATCGGCCAGGTCCCCGGTCCCATCGGGACTGTTGTCGTCGACGACGAGCAGATCGGCATCCGGGACCGCACTGCGCAGGCGAGCGGCGATGGACTCCAGGTTCTGCCGCTCCTCGTACGTCGGCATGACGACGGCAACACGCTCAATGGGTGATGTGGGCTCTGCCACGCTCCCTGCCCTTCGCCTGGCTTTGTGGGGTACGGCCGATAAGGATATCGGCTGAGGTCTCCTCCAACGCCCAGGCAAAGCTAAGGGTTCCCTATGGGTCCAGACCATTTCGGGGTCCAGGCCGCCTCGGGGGGAGGGAAAAGGATCCGGGTCGCGCCTTCGTTCCGGGGGCCGTCCCGCCGGCAACGAGCTCGGCCTCCGTTGTCTACTGGGCGCCCGGATCCCTTCCCAAGCCCAACCCCCCGTCCAGCAGGTGCCGCATAGCAGCCCGTCTCACCACACCGGGGCAGGAAAAGCGGCTGGATGCGAACACCCCTGCCCCCGATGCGGGCCAGATCACGGCGGGTTAGCCACTCCGGCGAGCCCGCCCGGGCCTGGACCGTGGGCAGAAACTTACCGCGCTTCGAACCGATGTCAACCCCCCAGAAACGTCACTGACCTGGGACTCTACGTAGTAGCAACTGGCCACCGCGGGCGGCGCCGTCCGGCGCCTCCCGCTCTCGGCCCGGCCGCGATTTGCTGCCGAACCGTTATCGGTGGCCCATCGGCGCCGCGGGCGGGTAACACGGCTCGACTTCGACAGGTAACAAGAGATTTTCTTGTCGGATACTGTTTTGGCGAGATCTTCTTTAATAAGCTAGATGTTGGAGAGGATTATCTACTGATTCCGTCCGCCGAGGAGGCGAACCATGATCGACCAGCCATACGTCTACCAGCGCCGTGAGCTGATCGAGCCTGACTGGCGCCGCCTCCCAGGCTGGGCCGACGTCAGCACGGCCGACTGGGAGTCTGTCCAGTGGCAGCGGGCGCACTGCGTGAAGAACGCGCGCCAGCTCCGCCAGGTGATGGGCGACGGCCTGGCCGAGGCCTTCTTCACCGACCTGGACCAGGACCAGCGGTCCCGCGCCACCATGTCGATGCTGGTGCCGCCGCAGATGCTGAACACGATGGCGCCGGCCGTGGCCGCGTCCGACCCCGGGTTCACCGACGCGTTCTACGCCGACCCGGTCCGCCGCTACATGATCCCGGTGTTCAGCGACCGGAAAGCCGACTGGCCCTCGCACCCGTACGCCCAGCGCGACTCGCTGCACGAGGCGGAGATGTGGGCCGTGGAGGGGCTGACCCACCGCTACCCGACCAAGGTGCTGGCCGAAGTGCTGCCCACCTGCCCCCAGTACTGCGGGCACTGCACCCGGATGGACCTGGTCGGCAACCCGACTCCCACCGCGGACAAGCACAAGTTCACCCTGACCCGGCCGGACCGGCTCGGCGCGATGATCGACTACCTGCGCCGGACGCCCGGCGTCCGGGACGTAGTGGTCTCTGGTGGTGACGTGGCCAACCTGCCCTGGCCGCGGCTGGAGGAGTTCGTCGCCGCGCTGCTGGACATTGAGTCGATCCGCGACGTCAGGCTGGCCAGCAAGGCGCTGATGGGCTTGCCGCAGCACTGGCTGTCGGACGAGGTGCGGGCGGGCATGACCCGGCTGGCTGCCACGGCCGCGGACCGCGGAGTGAGCATCGCCATCCACACCCACGTGAACGCGGCCCAGTCGGTCACCCCGCTGGTGGCCAAGGCGGCCCGGGCCATGCTGGACACCGGGATCCGGGACGTCCGCAACCAGGGCGTCCTGCTGCGCGGCACCAACGACAGCGTCCCGGCCCTGCTGGACCTGTGCTTCGCCCTGCTCGACGAGGCCAAGATCATGCCGTACTACTTCTACCTGTGCGACATGATCCCGGGCAGTGAGCACTGGCGGCTGACCCTGGGCGAGGCCCAGGAGCTGCAGCACCAGATCATGGGCTACCTGCCTGGCTTCGCCACGCCCCGGGTGGTGTGCGACGTGCCCTACGTGGGCAAGCGCTGGGTGCACCAGGTCTCGCGGTACGACACCGAGCTGGGCATTTCCTACTGGACCAAGAACTACCGCACCGGGGTCGAGCGCGACGACGAGCTGGCCACCAGCCGCGAGTACGCCTACTACGACCCGATCTACATGCTGCCCCAGCGGGGCCAGGACTGGTGGCGCTCCCGGGCGGCCACGGCCGACGCCGCAACCACGGCCCTGCCAGCCTGAGCGGTGATCGCGGCCAGGCCGGGTTACTCCGGCTTGGCCGTCTCGTCGCCGGTGGCAGCGCCGGCGGGCTCCTCGTCCAGCCGCTCGGCCTCGGTCCCGGGCCCGGACGGGAGGTCGGCGGCGGTACCGGCTTCGGTGAGGACCCCGTCGGTGTCCCGGGCCTGGTAGCTGGGCTGGGCGTGGCCGGCCGCGAGTTCGGGCGCGGGCAGGCCCGCGATGATCCGGCGGCGGCCCCGCCGCTGGATGAGGTAGAACCAGACCGCGCCGACCACGGTCAGCCCGATGGCCACGTACATGTTCAGCCGCAGGCCCAGGAAGTGCTGGGACGGGTCGACCCGGAGCGACTCCTCGAAGATCCGGAAGCCCGAGTAACCCATCACGTACAGCGCGAACAGGCCCGGGGCGAAGATCTTGCTGTGGTGGCCGAGCCAGACCAGGAACGCGGCCAGCGCGAAGTCCCAGATCAGCTCGTAACCGAACGTGGGCTGGAAGTAGGCGAACGCGGTGTAGCCGGCCGGCCGGTACGCCAGCGGGATCTGCAGCCCCCACGGCAGGCTGGTTGGCCCGCCGAACAGCTCCTTGTTGAAGTAGTTGCCGATCCGGCCGATGCCCTGGGCCACCAGCAGCGCAGGCGCCACCGCGTCCATGGCCAGCGTGATGCGGCCGCCGAACCGGTGCACCCGCCAGATGCCGACTAGCACGGCAATCGGGATCGCGCCCCAGATGCCCAGGCCGCCGTCCCACACCGCGAGCACGCCGTACCAGACGTGCGGGATGTAGGCCGGGGTGGTGATGTCGAAGTAGATGCGGCCGCCGATGATGCCCGCGGGGACGGCCCACATGGCGACGTCGTACATCAGCTCCGGGTCGCCGCCCGCGCGGACCCAGCGGCGGCGGGTGATGAAGATCGCGGCGGCGATGCCGACCAGGTACATCACGGCGTAGTAGTGAATAAACGCTGGCCCGATGTGGAAGCCGCTGACCGCGGGGCTGGGAATGTGGGCCGCCGCTGCGCTGACCATCGGGGCTGTCCCCTGCGTCGCCATGCGCCCCAGGCTAGTGCACCGCAGAAATCGTGCAGTCCTCCCTGGGTCGGTTAAGTTATGCGTGTGGCGCAGCGAAGTGAGCACATCGGCCTGCACCTGAACGTGTACCTTTGCGCGCACAGCACTCCGCCGGACGCCATCTTGCGTGAGCTCGCACACGAGACCGCGGAGTGGTTCCCGAACGAGCGCTCGCTGGCCATCGCGCCCGAACAGGGCCGGTTCATGACGATGATCGCCCAGCTCATCGGGGCCCGTACCGGCCTGGAGATCGGCACGTTCACCGGCTACTCCTCCATCTGCCTGGCCCGCGGCCTGTCCGACGGCGGGCACCTGCTGTGCTGCGACATCAGCGACGAATGGACCTCGGTGGCCCGCAAGTACTGGGACCGGGCCGGCCTGGCGGCCATGATCGAGCTCCGGCTCGGGCCGGCGCTGGACACCGTGCGGGCCCTGCCGCCCGGACCGCAGTTCGATATCGCGTTCATCGACGCGCCCGGCTATCTGCCCTACTGGAACGAGGTCGTGCCCCGGGTCCGGCCCGGCGGTGCCATCCTGGTCGACAACACGTTCTCCCACGGCCGCGTGATCGACGCCGGCAACGAGAGCGAACTGGTCCAGGCCGTCCGTGACTTCAACGACCACGCCGCCGCCGATGATCGCGTGGACGTCATCATGCTCCCCCTGGGCGACGGCCTGACCCTGGCCCGCAAGAAGTAGCCGGGCGCCTTACCCGGGGACCGTCGCGAAGGCGCGAACGGGGAAGGTCCCGAAGCCCTCGACCGGAACCGGGGCTGCGGTGAACCAGAACCCGGTCGGCGGCAGCTGGCCCAGCCCGGTGAGGTGCTCGACGACCGGGATGCCGGCCCGGAGCAGGATCGAGTGTGCCGGGCGGTGGCCGCCACCTTGCAGGTCGTCGACGTTGACTGAGTCGATGCCGACGAGGCGGGCGCCCTGCTCGGCCAGCCAGCGAGCGCCCGCTTCGGTCAGGTAAGGGGCGTCGGTGGCGTAGTCGGCGCGGCCCCAGGCGGCATCGCCTCCGGTGTGCAGCAGGACCGCCCGCCCCGACACGTCGAGCGCCGCGAGCGCGCCGACATCGACCGTGCGGGAGCCGGAGCCGGCGATGCGGGCCAGGACCGCCGGCAACTCGGCGCAGGACTCCAGCGGCAGTGCGGCCAGATCAGCTCCGTCCGCGTACCGGTGGAAGGGGCTATCCAGGTAGGTGCCGGTGTTGCCGACCATGGTGACCGTATCGATCTGGAACTCTGTCCCCGGCGCGTACTGTTCCCGGGACTGCTCGCGGGTCAGGTACGGGCGCAGCTCGGGACCGGGCAACCCCGGGTAGGTGATCAGGCCGTCCCGGATCGGATGGCTGAGGTCGACGATCCGCCTGTGACCAGTTTC
This sequence comes from uncultured Actinomycetes bacterium, assembly GCA_963833835.1. Classification (GTDB taxonomy): domain Bacteria; phylum Actinomycetota; class Actinomycetes; order Streptosporangiales; family Streptosporangiaceae; genus Bog-532. The sequence continues at coordinate 372,249 of CAWHZI010000008.1, read as the reverse complement.
CGGCGCGGCCGGGCGGTCGCTCGGCCCACCCCGCGTGCCCTTGTGCGGCTCGGCGAACACGCGCAGGCCGTGCAGCTCGACCGACTCGACCATCAGCAGGCTCAGTGAGGTGATGAACAGCCGGGCGACCTCCTGCGGGCTGGCATCCGGACCGGGGACGTCGATGCGGAAGCCCTCGGTGCGCAGGCCTCCCCCGTTGGCGAACGTGACGACGGCATCGAACTGCGCCCGATATTCGGTAGCACTCATACTGAGCTGCTCCTCGCTCTACGTACGTATGTAGTACGTGCGTAGACAGTACAATCGGGGCCGGAGGCCAGCGATACTGGCCCGGAGCGACGCGGGAGGTGGCAGTGCGCGGATTCGGTGACCTGGAAGGCCCGATTATGGACCGGATCTGGGACCGTGATGCGCCGGTGACCGTGCGGGACGTGTTCGACGAGCTGGCGGCCGAACGGACAATCGCCTACACAACCGTGATGAGCACCATGGACAACCTGCACCGCAAGGGCTGGCTGGACCGGGTCCGGGAGGGCAAGGCCTACCGGTACACCCCGACCGCCAGCCGGGCGGAATACAGTGCCCGGCTGATGCGGGAGGCGCTGGCCGACGGCGGCGATCCCGAGCTGGTGCTGGGCCATTTCATCGCGCAGATCGGCACCGGGGAATCGGACGCGCTGCGGTCCGTGCTGGGCAAGCTGCGCCGCGGGCGGTCCGGATGAAGCCGGCCCTGCTGGTCTTCGGCTACGCCGTGGTCCTGGCGTGGGTGCTGCCGCTGCCGTTGCGGCGGCTGTCCGAGGCTGGGCTGAGCCCGCGGCTCGGGCTCACTGCCTGGCTGGCCGCGCTGGTCAGCGTGCTCGGCTGCGCCCTGGCCGCGCTGGGGTTGCTGATCCAGGCGGCGGTGGCGGGGTGGCCGCAGTTCGCGCGGAGCGTGTGTGAGTCGGTCAGCGCCGGTGCGTGCCCGCCGGCCGTATACCGCAGCTCGGCCTACGAAGCCGGGCTCGCAGGCCTGGCGTTCCTGGGCGGGGTGACGATGATCGGCCTGGCCTGGCGCTATGGCCGGAGCCTGCACCGCTCCAGCGTCCGGACCCGGGCCCACGCCGAGGCGGCCCGCATCACCGGGCGCCGCACCCGCACCGGCCGCGAGAACGGGGTCTTCGTGCTGGAGGCCACGCGGCCCGCCGCCTACAGCGTGCCGGGCCGGCCACCGGCCATCGTGGTCACCTCCGGCGCGCTGGCGGTGCTGGATTCCGGGCAGCTCACCGCCGTGCTGCGGCACGAACGCGCGCACCTGGCCGGCCGGCACCATCTGCTGCTGGCCATCACCCGGTCCCTGGCCGCCATCGTCCCCGGCGTGCCGCTGTTCGAGCGGGCCGGCACCGAGGTGACCCGGCTGGCCGAGATGCGCGCCGACGATGTTGCGGCCCGGCACGGCGAGCGCCGCACGCTGCTGTCGGCCCTGCTCACCATGGGTGCTGGCCCAGGGGCCGGCTCGATGCCGCCCGCCTGGCTGGCCGCCACCGGCGGCGTGATCGCCGCCCGCATGCACCGCCTGGCCAACCCCCCAGCGCGCACCCGAAGCTTCGGTCAGGGACTGGCTCTGCTGACCCTCACCGCGGCGATCGTCGTAGCATCAGCCTTCGTCCCCGTGTTCGCGCTTGCCGGAGCGTGAGCGCTCAGACCCGCGAAGATAGGGTTCCTCTGTGATTAGACGGGCCGCACCATCGGACGTTGCCGATATTTACCGGCTGATCCGGGCACTGGCGGAGTATGAGCGGTCCCTGGATAGCGTCACCGGGACGGAAGAGGAGCTGCGGCAGTCGCTGTTCGGCACCCAGCCGGCCGTGTTCGCGCACGTGGCCGAGCACGAGGGCCGGGTGGTGGGGTTCGCGCTGTGGTTCCTGAACTACTCCACCTGGACCGGCCGCCACGGCGTCTACCTCGAAGATCTCTATGTCGACACGGAGCTGCGCGGCCACGGGTACGGCAAGGCGCTGCTGACCGAGCTGGCCCGGTTGTGCGTCGAACGCGGTTATCAGCGCCTGGAGTGGGTGGTGCTGGACTGGAACGCACCGTCCATCAAGTTCTACAAGTCGCTCGGCGCGCAGCCGATGGACGAGTGGGAAATCTACCGGCTGGCGGGCCCGGCGCTGCAGGCGCTTGGCTCCCCCGGCGCCCCCAGCGCTCCTAGCGAAAACGAGGCATAGCCAATGGCGGAGCAGACGCCGCACCAGAACGTCACCTTCCCGAGCGACGGCGGCACCGCGCACGGCTACCTGGCCGTGCCGGACGGCGGCACCGGCCCGGGCCTGATCGTGATCCAGGAGTGGTGGGGCCTGACCGACCACATCGCCGACGTCACCAACCGGCTCGCCCGCGAGGGGTTCGTGGCGCTGGCGCCGGACCTGTACGGCGGCCGCACCACCCACGACGCCGAAGAAGCCGGCGCGCTGATGAGCGCGCTGCCGCCGGACCAGGCGGTCACCGAGCTGTCCGGCGCGGTCAGCTACCTGCTGGCCCAGGTGTCGGTGACCAGCAGCTCGGTCGGAGTGATCGGGTTCTGCATGGGCGGCCTGTTCGCCCTGCACCTGGCGGCGGCGGACGCCAAGGTCGGGGCGGCGGCCGTGTTCTACGGCACGTTCTCCGGCGACGAAGACTTCTCGGGGGTCCAGGCGCCGGTCCTGGCCGTGGTGGCCGGCCAGGACGCGCACACTCCGCTGGAGCAGGCCCGGGCGGTGCTGGACCGGGTCAGCGGCCCGGTCGACGTCCAGGTCTACGACGCCGGCCACGCCTTCTTCAACGACGAGAACCTGCTCGGCACCTACGACAAAGACCGGGCCGGCCAGGCCTGGACCCAAGCCGTCGCCTTCCTCCGCCAGCAGCTAGCGAACTAGCGCGGCCGTGGAGGCCCGGACAATCAGTTCGGGGTCCACGTAGCGGATCTTGACCGGAGCCTCGGGGGTGCTGACCCGCTCCAGCAGCAGCTGGGCGGCCTCGGTGCCCAGCTGATAGTGCGGGAACCTGATCGTGGTCAGCGCCGGGCGCAGCCGGTCCACGAACGGCATGTCGTTGAAACCGACCAGGGACAGGTCGTCCGGGCACTGCAGGCCGGCCTCGTCCAGCGCGGTCAGGCAGCCCACGGCCAGCATGTCGTTGGCCACCGCGATCGCGGTGAAGCCGGCGCCGTGGTCACGGCGGCCGAGCAGCTCACGGCAGCACCGGATGCCCTCCTCGACCGTGTACCCGGTGGCCGAGACGACGAGGTCCTCGACCGGCTCCAGGTTGGCGGTCTTCAGCCCCTCCAGGTAGCCGCGGCGGCGGCCCTCGCCGGTGGAGACCTGGCTCGGGCCGGCGAGGTGCGCGATCCGGGTGTGGCCCAGCGCCACCAGGTGCGCGACCGACATCCGCATGCCCTGCTCGTTGTCGACCGACACCGAGGAGAAGTCGTGCTGCGGGTCCAGCCGGTTCATCAGCACCACGGGCAGCTGGTCCCGGGCGGCCTCGGCCAGTACCGGGTCATCGGTGTGCGCGGTGGCCAGCACAAACCCGTCGACGTGCCGGGCTCGCATCTGCTCGAAGATGGCCTGTTCCTTGCCGGTGTCACCGTCGGTGTTGCCGAGCAGGGCCACGTAGCCCGCAGCGGTCAGCTCGTCCTCCAGGCCGCGCACCATCGGCGGGAACAGCGGATTGTTGAGGTCGGGGATGAGCACGCCGATCGTCTGCGACCGGCGGGTGCGCAGGCTGCGGGCCACCGGGTTGGGCCGGTAGCCGAGCGCGACCGCGGCCTCGGTCACCCGCAGCGCGGTCTGCTCGCTGACCAGGGCGCGGGTCTGCGGGTTGAGCGCGCGGGAGGCGGTGGCCGGGTGCACCCGGGCGGCGGCGGCGACGTCACGGAGGGTCGCGGGCTGATCAGTCACGGGTCGGGTCAGCCGTCCGCAGTCACGGGGGCCAGCACACCGGCGATCACGTCCCGGTGAGTGGGGGCCGCCTCGGCGTGCCGCTCCCGGCCCGCCTCGGTCAGCGTGACGTAGATGCCGCGCCGGTCCTCGCCGCACAGGCAGCGCTCGACCAGGCCGGTCTTTTCCAGCCGGCTGATCAGCCGGGACAGCGCGCTCTGGCTCAGGTGCACCGCGTCCGCGAGCTCCTGGGCCCGGAACTGATGATCCACGCTCTCGGCCAGCCGCTCCAGGACCTCGAAGTCGCTCACGCCGAGGCCGTGCCGCTCCCCCAGCTCACGCTCGAGCGCGGAGCACACGGCGGCGTGCCGGGCGGACAGCGCACGCCAGGCACTGACCATCTGGTCGGGCCCAGTCTCGTCCACGAGAGCATTCTAGTGACCTGGATCGCAATTTGCAAGTACATTAATTGCACTTGCATCTAGTGCACGTACATACATATAGTCGCGGCCATGGATACGTGCCCTGCTCCTGTTGAGGCCCTGCCGGCTGGCACTCGTACTGCGCCCGCTGACGCTGCGCCCGCTCATCCGGAGGTCATCAAACCCGTCCGCGCCGTTCCCGCCCCGGGCTGGAGCCCGCGGCTGTGGGCCGTGCTGTTCGTGCTCTGCGGCGCGCTGTTCCTGGATGCCCTGGACGTGTCGATGATCGGCGTGGCCCTGCCGGTCATCCGCACCGACCTGCACCTGAGCACGTCGTCCCTGCAGTGGATCGTCAGCGCCTACGTGCTCGGCTACGGCGGCCTGCTGCTGCTGGGCGGGCGGGCCGCCGACCTGCTGGGCCGGCGCCGCGTGTTCCTGGTCGCCCTGGGCCTGTTCGCGGGGGCTTCGCTACTGGGCGGGGTGGTCAGCGGCGCGGGGCTGCTGATCGCGGCCCGGTTCATCAAGGGCATGGCCGCAGCGGTCACCGCACCCGCCGGGCTGTCCCTGCTGACCACCACGTTCCCCGAGGGCCCGATGCGCAACCGGGCGATCAGCATCTACTCGGCCTTCGGGGCCAGCGGATTCTCCCTCGGCCTGGTGCTGTCCGGGGTGCTGACCGAGGTGAGCTGGCGGTGGACGCTGTTGCTGCCCGCCCCGGTCGCCCTGATCACGCTGCTGGCCGCGATCCCGCTCATCCCCCGGAGCGAGAACGCTGGCCGCCAGGGCCGCCGGTTCGACGTGCCGGGCGGTCTGGCCGTGACCGCGGGCATGCTGCTGCTGGTCTACACCGTGGTCACCGCGCAGCAGGCGGGCTGGGCTTCGGCGCGGACGATCGGCTCGTTCGCCGTGGCGGCCGTGCTGCTGGCCGGGTTCGTGCTGATCGAGCAGCGCAGCCGTGACCCGCTGGTCCGGCTGGGGATTTTCCGGTCCGGCGCGCTGACCCGGGCCAACCTGGGCGCGCTGACCCTGTTCGGCTCGTACATCGCGTTCCAGTTCCTGCTCACCCAGTACCTGCAGAGCGTGGAGGGCTGGTCGGCCATGTCCACCGCGCTGGCCTTCCTGCCCGCTGGGGTGGTGGTCGCCGTGCTGTCCACCCGGATGGGCCAGATCATCGGCCGCTTCGGGCCGGGCCCGGTCACGCTGATCGCGTTCGCCTGCCTGGTCGGCGGCTACGTGTCGTTCCTGCGCGTCGGTGACCGGCCCGACTACCTGGGCGTCATCCTGCCCGCGGTGCTCGGGGTGGGGATCGCATTCGGGCTGGGCTTTTCCGCCCTCAGCCTGGCCGCGACCAATGGAGTGGCCGACTCCGAGCAGGGCCTGGCGGCCAGCTTGTTCCAGACCTCGTTCCAGGTCGGCGGGGCCATCGTCCTGGCCGTGGTGACCGCGGTGGTGGACGCTGGGGGCGCCAGCCAGGTGACCTCGGCGCAGGCCACGCTGGGGGCGTACCGCCCGGCGCTGGCCGTCATCACCGGCGTGTCGGTGCTGGGCGCCGTGGTCGCGCTGACCGGAGTCGCCTCGGCACGCCGGCTCAGCCCTGCGGCCTGGTTCACTGCGGCCGGCTGGCGGAGATGATGATCGTCCAGGTGGACCGGCCCTGACGGGTAACGCCGCTCAGGTCGCGCGATGACAGCGTGGTCCAGTTCAGCTTCCAGCGGCGGGACCGATGCGGCCGGTCCAGCCGGCGGCCGTGAACTGCGGCGGCGTGGTCCTCGCGCCGCAGGCCGGCGCGGGTTGGCTGCTGCCGCAGGGCGTAAGAAGCGCGGGCGTAATCGGGATGCATGACGTGCTCCTCCGGGTCGGGTCGGGTCGGTCGTGTCAGTCGTCGGTCGGGATGGGAATGCTCAGCAGGTTCTGCAGCGGGTAGCTCAGGGCCAGGTACTCGATCGGCAATGCGTCCGGCGGCCGGAGCGATGGAGCATCGTTGCGCTCGGCGAAGCGGTCCAGCACCGCCATCAGCTCGGCCTGCAGTTCCTTGGCCTCGGCCACGGTCACGTAGCGGGTGCTCTGGGTGGAGACCAGGGCCTCGCGCCACTCGGGGGCCAGGTTCGCGTAGTTCCGCAAGGCCGCCCGGGCCCGGTCCAGCGTGGTGTTGGTCCAGAATTCGTTCAGGATGCCGGCCGCGGCGGCCGTCTTCGGGTCGTCGGCCGAGAGCTCCATGGTCAGGCCGGTAATAGCCCGGCGCCACGGCCGCTCCCGGCCCTTGCCCCCGCCGGCCTCCTCGACCAGGCCATACTTGGCCAGCGTCCGCAGGTGGAAGGCACAGTTGGCCGGGGTCTCGCCCAGGATCTCGCCCGCCTGGGTCGCGGTCAGGGTGCCCGCGTGCTGCAGGGCCTCCAGCAGCGCCCACCGCAGCGGATGGGCCAGCGCCCGCATCACCGCGGGGTCGTTGACGCGGTACTGCCGGGCTCGCCGGTCGCTCGGGGGCGACGGCGCGGTCCGCTCCCCTGCCGTGCCACCGGGCACCGTGGCGTCCGGCACCGTGGCGTCCGGCACCGTGGTGGCCGGGTCGTCGCTGCCCCTGTCCGCGGCGGCCCGGCGACCGGGTGTCTCTTCATCGGAACTCATGTTTCGAAACGATAGTCTCGAAAGAACTCTTTCCACAAGAGGTATGGAAACATTTCTTTCGAGAGCGCTCAGCCGCGGCCCCTAAGGCGCTCGCCTGAGGTTGGGCGGCGACGGCGCGGGCGGCGGGGCGGGGCGGGATTCGAGGCAGCCTGGCTGGGGGCCACGGCCGGAAGAAGGCCGGCCGGGCCGGGAGGCTAGCCAGCCCGGGGCAAGCCGACTGGAAGAAGGTGACCCGGCCCGGGGCCCGGCCGGCTGTTTGAGCAACGGTTTGCGTGAAACGATAAGCCAATGCGGATCACCGCCGTCACCTCAACTGATCTGTTCGCGGGCAGTGCGGCCCGGCCCCGGCAGATCATCCAGGTCAACGTGGCCAACGATGCGTCCGAGCCCACCGGAGCCATGCAGGTCCGGGTGGACGGGGCGGGGGTGACGACCCCGGCGCCGGCTCGCGTGACCGGGGTGCCGCCGGGAGTAACAGCGACGGTCGAGGTGCCGGTGGAGTTCGCCGCGCCGTATCAGCCCGGCACGCCCCGGCCGGTGACGGCCGTGGCCGAGACGGTCGCCGGAACCGGGGCCGGGGCGTTCGCACCGCAGCGGGCCGAGCTGCCCGCTCAGGTGACGGCGGCCGAGCCGGGCTGGACCATGTGGATGGTCAGTCACTTCCACTACGACCCGGTGTGGTGGGGCACCCAGGGCCAGTTCACCGAGTCGCGCCTGCTCCTGCCGGAGGAGGACGGCTCGCTCCCGGACGTGCGCACCGCGTTCGACCTGGTCCGGCTGCACCTGGCCAAGGCTCGCGCCGACCGGGACTACAAGTTCGTGCTGGCCGAGCTGGACTACCTGAAGCCGCATTTCGACGCCTACCCCGAGGACCGGGCCGACGTGCGGCGGTTCATCGACGAAGGCCGGATCGAGCTCGTGGGCGGCACCTACAACGAGCCGAACACCAACCTGACCGGGGCCGAGTCGACCATACGGAACGCGGTCTACGGGATGGGCTTCCAGCGCGACGTGATGGGGGCCGATCCCCGGTCGGCCTGGATGCTGGACGTGTTCGGGCACGACCCGGGATTCCCGGGGCTGATGGCCGCGGCCGGGCTGACCTCCTCCTCGTGGGCGCGCGGGCCGTTCCACCAGTGGGGACCCTCGGACGTCGACGGCGGCAACCCGCGGATGCAGTTCCCGGCCGAGTTCGAATGGATGTCACCGGACGGCACCGGCCTGCTGACCGCGTACATGGCCAACCACTACAGCGCGGGCTGGGCCCTGCACCGGCTGCCCGACCTGGCCTCGGCCGAGGCCGAGGCGCTGACCCAGTTCCGCTCCCTGGCCGCGGTGGCCGCCACCCGCAACGTGATGCTGCCGGTCGGGACCGACCACGTGATCCCGGCGAACTGGGTGACCGAGATCCACCGGGACTGGAACGCGCGCTACGTGTGGCCGCGGTTCGTCACCGCGATCCCGGCGGACTTCTTCGCCGCGGTGCGGGCCGACGCGGAAGGCACCGGCACCTGGTTCACCCCGCAGACCCGGGACATGAACCCGATCTACACCGGCAAGGACGTGTCCTACGCCGACACCAAGCAGGCCCAGCGGGCGGCCGAGGTGGCCTGCCTGGACGGGGAGCGGCTGGCCACGCTGGCCTGGCTGGCCGGGGCGCCGTATCCGGCCGAGTCGCTGGACAAGGCCTGGCGGCAGCTGTCCTACGGTGCCCACCACGACGCGATCACCGGCACCGAGGGCGACCAGGTGTACCTGGACCTGCTGGCCGGCTGGCGGGAGGCGTGGGAACGGGGCAACGACGCCCGGGGGGCCGCCATCCGGCACCTGGCCGGGGCGGCCAGCCCGGCGTCCTCGCTGGTCGGCCTCAAGGGGCCCGTGGGCAGCGAAACCACCGGCGGGGAGAGGTCGGTGTCGGTGTTCAATACGCTGGCCACCTCCCGGTCCGGCCTGACCCGAACCACGCTGACCTTCCCCGAACCCGGGCCGGACGAGACCAGCCCGGACGAGACCAGCACAGAGCGGGTGGTCCTGACCGGTCCGGACGGCGAACCGGTGCCGTTCCTGGCCGAAGGGGCCCGGCGGCACCCGGACGGGTCGCTGGCCGAGCTGACCGTGACGTTCCGGGCCACCGACGTCCCCGCGGTCGGGTACCGCGCCTTCCACGCCGCGCGCGAGCCCGCCGGGCCGCCGGCCAAGCAGGCCGACCTGGCCACCGCTAACGGCTGGGCCGAGATACCCGGGCTGAGCATCGAGAACGAAACGTTCCTGATCGCGGCTGACGCCGAGCGCGGCGGCACGCTGGCCAGCATCGTCGACAAGCGGACCGGCGCTTCGCTGCTGCGCGGCCCGGGTAACGAGGCCGAACTGGCCCACGAGCACCCGGCCCATCCGCGCTGGGGCGAGGGCCCCTGGCACCTGTCCCCCAACGGCACCAGGACCGGCTCGGCCCGCGGGCCGGCCCGGGTCCGGGCCGAGCGCTGCCCGGTGGGTTCGCGGCTGGTGGCCGAGTTCAACCTGGACGGGCTGACCGTGACTCAGGAGACCGTGCTGTGGGACGGCGAGCCGCGGGTCGAGTTCCGCACCCACGTGGACGGCTCGATCGGGCAGGACCGGATGCTGCGGATCCGGTTCCCGGCTGACGTGCCGGGCGGGCTGCCGCTGTACGAGACGGCCACCGCGGTCATCGGGCGGCCGTTCGGCCATCCGGACGTGGACACCGCCGAGCACGCCTGGACGCTGGACAACCCGGCCCACGACTGGTTCGGGCTGGGCTCAACCGCCCGGGTGGCGCTGACCGGCGCCGACGGCAGCCGGCTGACCCAGGCCATCGGCGTGGCCGAGGTGGTCACCCCGGCCGGCCTGACCAGCGGCCACGACGAGGTGCGGGCCCTGATCGCGGCGCTGGCCGCGGCCGGGGTCACCGCGACCTGCTCGCGTTCCGACGGGCCCCGGTACGGCGGCATCGACGCCGACTCCAACGTGCCCGACGTGCGGATCACACTGGGCGGCCCGGACGACAACGCCTTCACCGCGGCGGCGCTGGCCGCGGCGGGCAACGGTTACGCCAAGGAACTGGCGGCCCGGGCTGAGGCCGGCGGCGCGGTCCGGTTGTGGCTGCCCGCGGCCCAGCCTCGGGCGCAGACCCACCAGCCCAGTGCCGACCTGCGCGGTCCGGCCGACCTGCCGGTGCTAGTCGTGACCGGGCCCGGCGCGCACGGGCTGGCCGGGGCGATGACCGCGCTGACCGAGGATCTGGCCGACGCGGTGATCGAGGTGCCCGCGGCCGACCTGGCCGACAGCGCGGCGCCCGCCGATCCCCCGCTGGCGGACCGGTCGGTGGCGCTGCTGAACCGGGGCACGCCGAGCGGCGTGGTCAGCCCGGACGGCACGCTGGTCCTGTCGCTGATGCGGTCGTGCAGTTCCTGGCCCGCCGGGGTGTGGATCGACGGCGACCGGCAGGCCATGCCGGACGGCAGCAGCTTCGCCTGGCAGCACTGGAGTCACACGTTCGAATACGCGCTGGTCAGCGGGCCCGGAGACTGGCGTCAGGCCGGTTTCGGCCCGGCCGGGGCGGCGTACAACCACGAGCTGGTCAGCTGCGAGGGTGGCGGCCAGGCCGCCGTGCTGGCACCCGGGGTGAGCCTGGTCGAGGTCGATCACCCGGCCGTCCAGCTCAGTGCGCTCAAGCCACGCGGCAACCCGCTGGCCCGGGGCCTGCCCGGGTTGCCGGCCGCCGCGGACGGGCTGACCCTGCGGCTGCGGGAGACCGAAGGCCGTCCGGCCCAGGCCCGGGTCCGGCTGCGCGGTGGCATCGCCGCGGCCCGGCTGACCGACCTGCTCGAAGACCGCGACGGTGCGGTGCTGACGCTGCAGGACGAGGAGTTGCTGGTCGACCTGCCGCCGTTCGGCACGGTCACCGCGGTGGTGTGGCCGGTCGTCCCGCCCGCCACGGGGCTGCAGGGCGAGCCGCCCGTGCCGCAAGGCACGACGAACCTGCTGGCGCAGGCCTCGGTGCCCGACGGCACGCTGGCCGGCCTGCTGGAGCCGGCCCAGCCGGTGTACTCCCGGTACTGGCTACACGGCAAGGGGCCGGCCCCGGCCGGCAACCTGCCGGTGGCGGTGCACATCTCGCCCCGGCTGAGCGGCCTGGCCCAGGATGACTCGGTCGCCGAGCTGCGGGTCACGGTGGCGTGCGGGACCGAGCCCGTCTCGGGCACGCTGCGCCTGCTGGTGCCGGACGAGCTGGCCGCGGACGTCCGGGCGCCGGGCCGCGAGAGCGCCAGCGCGGCCGCCTACGACCTGCCCGCCCGCGGCTACGCGGACTGGGACGTGCGGGTCCGGGCCCGGCCCGGAACCCCGCCCGGCCGCTACGTGATCGCGGCGCAGATCTCCGACGACCTGGGCCAGGTCATCGAGGACACCGCGTTCGTCCAGGCGGGCGGGCCCGGCGAGCCCGACCTGTACCAGCCGCTGGACCAGGTGCTCCCGGCGGTCGAGGCCAGCGCCGCGGCCACCGACGGCGAGCTGGACCTGGCCGTGCTCACCCCCGCGCTGCGGCTGCCGCCCGGCGCGACCGGCGAGGTGGCGGTGGAGGTGACCAACCGGCTGGCCTCACCGCTGCGGGCCGAGGCGCAGCTGGTGTCCCCGTTCGGCAGCTGGGAGGCGCTCGGCCCGTGGACCCAGGGCCTGCACGCGGCCCCCGGGACCCGGGCGCAGGCCCGGTTCGGTGTCCGGATCCCGGGCCACCTACGGCCCGGGACCCAGTGGTGGGCGCTGGTCAAGATCATGTACTTCGGCCGGGTCCGGTACAGCGCGGTCGTGCCGGTGACGGTCACCGCCGAGGAGGACGCATCGTGACCAGCAAGGACCAGACATCGTGACCAGCGAGGAGGGGAGCATCGTGACCGACGCGCCGGTGGCCGTGGTGACCGGGGCCGGGTCCGGCATCGGGCGGGACATCGCGGCCGCGTTGTCCAAGGCCGGCTACCGGGTGACGCTGTCCGGGCGCCGGGCGCAGGCCCTGCGGGAGACGGCCGAGCTCGCGCCGGGCGTGACCCTGACCGCACCCGCCGACGTGCGGTCGGCCGACCAGGTGCAGGCGGTGTTCGACACCACGGTGGCCCAGTGGGGCCGGGTCGACCTGCTCATCAACAACGCGGGCGCGTTCGGCCCGGGCGGCCCGCTGGAAGACCTGGCCGCGGCGGACTGGACCGCGGTCATCGAGACCAACCTGACCGGCTCGTTCCTGTGTGCGCAGGCCGCCTTCCGGGTCATGAAGGACCAGGATCCGCAGGGCGGCCGGATCATCAACAACGGCTCACTGTCGGCCCACGTGCCCCGCCCGTTCGCGGTCGCCTACACCGCCAGCAAGCACGCCGTCACCGGCCTGACCAAAGCGATCTCGCTGGAAGGGCGGCCGTACCGGATCGCTTGCGGGCAGATCGACATCGGCAACGCGTCGACCCAGATGACCGGGCAGATGGCCACCGGCGTGCCCCAGGCGGACGGATCGGTCCGCGCCGAGCCGCTGATGCAGACCCGGCACGTGACCGACGCCGTGCTGATGATGGCGGCCATGCCGCTCGACGCCAACGTGGAGTTCCTCACCGTGATGGCGACGAACATGCCCTACATCGGCCGCGGCTGACCGCCGGCAACTGCTGGGACGGAAGCGCGCAGGAGGCCTCTCCGGGCCCTTCCCCTCTTCTGGGCCCGCTCCTCCGGCTTCCACCCCGACATGGCCGCCCCTGCGGGCCACACCTGCGGCACGACAGTAACACGCAGTACCCGACGTGATTGACCCTGAAAATACCGAATTCGCCTGATAGTGACGTTATTGTCACCTGCTCCACGCGTGGCTTTGGTTACAGAGCGTACGAAAAAACGGCGGTGGCCGGGCGGCAAACTTGCGCTTGCCGCCCGGCCATCGCCGTTAAATCGCAGGTAGATCGCAGGAAGAACGGTCAGGCGGCCAGGGCTTCCTCCTCGGCCTCGGCGGGCCGGGGCGGCGGCACCACCGGCGTGCGCGACCGGATGAGGACGGCGATCACGACGAGCGCGACCAGGTCGAAGATCGCGGCCAGCAGGAAGGCGGTCGCTGTGGCGTGCGACTGCAGATGGTGCGCCTGAGCCACAGGGCTGGCGCCCGGTAGCGGATGCCGGGCCGCGTCCCGGTAGGAGGTGCCGTACACCGCGACCAGCACGGCCAGCCCGACCGCGCCGCCGACCTGCTGCATGACGTTGACCATGGACGAGGCCGCACCGGAGTCCTCCGGTGCCACCCCGGCCAGCGAGGCCGTGGTCAGCGGCACGAACACGATGCCCATCCCGCCGCCCAGCAGCATCATCGGGCCGAACACGCCGGTCCAGTAACCGGTTGCGGGCGAGACCCGGGACAGCCAGGCCAGGGCGACGATGACCGGGATCAGCCCGGCGATCATCAGCCGCTTGGGCCCGACCGCCTGCATCAGCCGCGGCACGGTTCGGGACACCCCGAACAAGACGATGGTCATGGGCAGGAACGCGATCCCGGCCCGCAGCGGGCTGAAGCCCAGGATGTCCTGCAGGAACTGGGTCAGGAAGAAGAACATCCCCATCATGCCGGCCACCAGCAGCAGCCGGGCGATGTAGGACCCGGACCGGCTCAGGTCGGTGAACAGCCGCAGCGGGGTGATGGGCTGCGGGGCGCGGCGCTCGTTCAGCACGAACAGCGCCAGCAGCACCACCGCGGCCACGAATGCGCCGACGGCCACGCTGTCGCCCCAGCCGTTGGACGCGGCGCGGATGAAGGCGTACACCAGCGACGCCATGCCCAGGGTCGAGGTCAGCGCGCCGGCCAGGTCGAAGCGGGCCGGCTGGCGGGGGGTCTCGGTGACGAACAGCGGGGCGGCGATCAGGGCGAACAGGCCGATGGGCACGTTGATGAACAAAACCCAGCGCCAGGACAGCCACTCGGTGATCACGCCCCCGAGAACCAGGCCGAGCGACGCTCCGCCGGTGATCACCGCGGTGTAGATGGCCAGGGCCCGGGTCCGCTCGCGGCCTTCGGAGAAGCTGCCGATGATCAGCGCCAGGACCGCCGGTGAGGCCAGCGCGGCACCGACGCCCTGCGCGGCCCGGGCGGCCAGCAGCAGCCCGGCCGAGTTGGCCAGGCCGCCGGCCAGCGAGGCCGCGGTGAACAGGGCGATCCCGGCGATGAACATGCGCCGCCGGCCGAGGATGTCACCGGCCCGGCCGCCGAGCAGCAGCAGGCCGCCGAAGGTCAGCGTGTAGCTGTTCATGACCCAGGACAAGCTGGTCGGGGTGAAGTGCAGGCCGTGCTGGATCTGCGGCAGCGCGATGTTGACCACCGTGGCGTCCAGGATCACCATCAGCTGCGCACACAGCAGGATGACCAGGGCGAGACCGCGGCGGCCGGTACCGCGGCGGGGTGCGCCCGGCGGACCGGACGCCCCTCGCGGCGCGACGTGGGAAGAAGACACAGTGCCTCCACGTTGTGAGGTCAATTGCCTCTACGGGTGTATTTCGCTGGCCAGGCGGTACACTCAGCAGAGAAACGGAGGTTTACTCCGGTTACTATACGGAGGCACCCTCCGGTTTGGCAACTCAATTAATTTGTCTGGCGGAGACATGACGACGGCTGACAGTGCGACCGACAGTGCGATCGCGAAGCTGGCTGAGGCGCCCCCGATGCGGGCGGACGCCCGGCGCAGCCGTGAGCGGCTGCTGGCCGCAGCCACCCAGGCGTTCGCCGAGAAGGGTGCCGAGGCGCCGCTGGAGGACATCGCCAAGCGGGCCGGGGTCGGCATCGGCACCTTGTACCGACACTTCCCCACCCGGCTGGACCTGCAGGAAGCCGTCTACCGCAACCAGGTCAGCGCGGTCTGCGCGCAGGGGGCCGAACTAGCCGACGCCCCTTCGCCGGGCGACGCGTTCGCGGGCTGGCTGCGGGCCCTGGCCAGCTACCTGGTGACCAAGCGGGGCCTGGCCAGCGCGCTGATCGCGGCCAAGGGCAAGGACTCCGAGGTGATCAGCCAGTGCAGCCAGATCATGCGGGACACCATCAGCCGCCTGCTGCAGCGCGCCCAGGAAGCCGGCGCCGTCCGGGCCGACCTGACCCCCATGGACGTGATGATGGTGGTCCACGGCGTGGTCGTGGCGACCGAGCGCACCCCCGACCAGGCCGACCGGATGCTGTCGCTCATGCTCGACGGCCTGCGCGCCCGTACCTGACCTCACTCCCCCGCCACCTGGGAGTTTGTTAAAAATAATCGATTTTAATGAAGATCCGGCGGGCGGTTCTCATACGGCGTGCTGAGCACGATCGTGGTGCGGGTGGAGACGCCGGCCTTGGTCCGGATCTCCTGCAGCAGATCCTCCAGCGCGGACGGCGAGGCGACCCGGACCTTGAGGATGTAGTTCTCGTCCCCGGCCACGCTGTGACACGCCTCGATCGCGGCGATCGGCTCCAGCCGCTGCGGTACGTCGTCCGGGGCGGCCGCGTCGAACGGCTTGATCGAGATGAACGCGGTCAGCGGCAGCCCGATCTCGTCGGCGTCAAACCGCGCCACGTAGCCCCGGACCACCCCACCCTGCTCCAGCCGCCGGACCCGCTGGTGCGCGGCCGACACCGATAGCCCGGTCCGCTTGGCCAGCTCGGTGAAGCTCATCCGCCCGTCCGCTGACAGCAGCGACACGATCTGGCGATCGATCTCTTCCACGCCGACACGCTATAGCCCGCGCGCCCCGGGGTGGCGAGCCCGAAGGTAACGGGTCGGGGTCAGATAACGAAATGGTCACGGTCGTTACGCTATCGTAACATTGGCGGTGGCGATCTTAACGCCGGACAATTGCGAAGTTACGCTGCCGACCAGGACAGATCTTTAGGACCGGCGCAACGGCCCGCGAGCAAGGGAGCACGATGGCCCAGATAACCCTCGACCGCATCGACAAGGTCTACAGCGGTGGCGTCAAGGCGATCGACCAGATGTCGCTGGAGGTCAAGGACGGGGAGTTCATGGTCCTGGTCGGGCCGTCGGGTTGCGGGAAGTCCACCGCGCTGCGCTCGATCGCCGGACTGGAGGAGATCAGCTCCGGCACGATCTCCATCGGCGACCGGGTGGTCAACGACCTGCCGCCCAAGGACCGGGACATCGCCATGGTGTTCCAGAACTACGCGCTCTACCCGCACATGACCGTGGAGCAGAACCTGGCCTTCGGTCTCCAGCTGCGCAAGACGCCCAAGGACGAGATCAAGCGCCGGGTCAACGACGCGGCCAAGATGCTCGGCCTGGACCAGTACCTCAAGCGCAAGCCGGCCGCCCTGTCCGGCGGTCAGCGCCAGCGGGTGGCGATGGGCCGCGCGATCGTCCGGGAGCCGCAGGCGTTCCTGATGGACGAGCCGCTGTCCAACCTGGACGCCAAGCTCCGCGTGTCGATGCGCGCGTCCCTGAACCAGCTGCACGAACGGCTCGGGGTCACCACCATCTACGTGACCCACGACCAGGTCGAGGCCATGACCCTGGGCCACCGGGTCTGCGTGATGCGGGACGGGCGGCTGCAGCAAGTGGACACGCCGCAGCACCTGTTCGAGTCCCCGGTCAACCTGTTCGTGGCCGGCTTCATCGGCTCCCCGG
The DNA here is from genome assembly GCA_963833835.1 of uncultured Actinomycetes bacterium. GTDB lineage: Bacteria > Actinomycetota > Actinomycetes > Streptosporangiales > Streptosporangiaceae > Bog-532. Next base: position 355,668 of record CAWHZI010000008.1, on the reverse strand, counting down.
CGATGAACTTCGTCGACGCCGAGCTGACCCGGGACGACGGCCCGTCCGTGGCCTTCGCCGGTTACAAGTTCCCGGTCCCGAGCACGCTGATCGAGAACCGGCCCGGGCTCGACCAGTACTTCGGCCGCAAGGTCATCCTCGGTATCCGGCCGTCCGACTTCGAGGACGCCACGCTGGCCGACGCCAGCTGGGCCCGGATGCCGGTGAAGGTGGGCGTGACCGAGGAGCTGGGCAGTGAGATCCACGTGATCTTCACCATCGATGCCCCGCCGGTCGAGCACTCCAGCATCACCGACGCCGCCACCGGCGACGACGGCCAGGACGAGAGTGTGGCCGCTCTGGTCGGCGGCAAGTCGCTGTGGACCGCGCGGGTCTCGGCCCGGTCCACGGTCCGCCCGAACACCAACCTCGAGCTGGCCGTCGACACCAACCAGCTGCAGTTCTTCGACGCCGACAGCGGCCTGTCCATCGGTCACCCGGAGGCCACCTCGGCCGCCGCGGAGCCCGCTACGGTGTAGGACCTCAGCCCGGAGGCCGGGCGGCGGGTTGACCGCCGCCCGGCCTTCACGCGTGCACGCCGGGCATGAAAGTGCGTGCGGCGGGTGTTGAAAACGTCAGGTACCAGGTCTGAGGCGGTGCCGGAAGGTGGGAGAATTTCGTCATGCAGCGCGATCCGGAGAACCTGTTCGAACTGAGTACGGACCTGCCTGACCTGGACGGCGTGCCACTGCTGCACCACCTCGAGGGCTTCATGGACGCCGGGGCGGCCGGCCGGCTGCTGGCCGAGCACCTGGCCTCTACCTGCGAGCCGACCACGGTGGCCACGTTCGACGTGGACCGGCTGATCGATTACCGGTCCCGCCGGCCGACGATGACCTACTCCATCGATCACTGGGACTCCTACGAGCACCCGCAGCTGATCGTCCAGTTGCTGCACGACCTGGCCGACGTCCCGTTCCTGCTGCTGACCGGGCCCGAGCCGGACCACGAGTGGGACCTGTTCACGGCGGCCGTGCAGGCCGCCTCGGCTCAGCTCGGCGGCGGCCCGCTGATCGGATTCCAGGGCATCCCGATGGGGGTGCCGCACACCCGGCCGCTGGGCGTGATCAGCCACGCCACCCGGGCTGAGCTGATCACCGGCCAGCAGCAGATGCCGGACAAGCTGCAGGTGCCGGGCAGCGCGGCCGCGCTGCTGGAGTTCCGGCTGGGTGAGGCGGGCCGGGACGCGCTCGGCTTCGCCGTGCACGTGCCGCACTACCTGTCCCAGGCCGTTTACCCCGAGGCGGCGGTGGCGCTGCTGGACACGGTCACCGCGATCACCGGCCTGGAGCTGCCCAGCGACGCGCTGCGGCTGGCGGCGGACCGGACCAATTCCGAGATCGACCGTCAGGTGTCCGAGTCGGCTGAGGTCACCGAGCTGGTCACCGCGCTGGAACAGCAGTACGACGCGATCGCCGAGAGCACCGACAACGGCGAGGGCGGCGACCTGCTGGACGGCGGCCAGATGCCGACCGCCGATGAGCTGGCCGCCCAGTTCGAGCGCTTCCTGGAGCAGCAGGACCGCAACGACAGCTAGGGGTTACCCGGCGTCGCATTCTGGGCCGTGGCGCCAGAGCTCGTCCGCCGTACCCACGCTGAGGCGCCTTGTGTAGAGTTCGGCCTTCCGGTGGATGATGTCGAGGGCTTCTTGCAGGTCAGCGACCTGCTGCTGCACCTTCGCCTCGTGCCGGCGCAGGAGCTCGAGCCGTTCGGCCTCGTTGCCGGGGCCGTCGACCACCAGCTCCGCGTAGCGACGAATCTCAGGCAGTGGCATCCCCGATGAGCGCAGCTTCACGCAGACTTTCAGCCACTCCACCTCGTCGGCGGTGAACACGCGCCGCCCGGCCGCGTTCCGGCGCACCGGCGCGGCGAACAGCCCCTCCTGCTCATAGAACCGCAGGGTGTGCGTGGTCAGGCCGGTGAGCGCGCTGACCTCGCCGATGCTCAAGAAGGGCTGCGCAGTGGTGGTCATACCTGCCAGTCTACGAGTTTGACTTCGAGTCGACTCGAGCTCCTAGCGTCGGAGACGACAACCGACGAAAGGGACACCATGGCCACCACAACCTGGTTCATCACCGGCAGCTCGTCCGGCTTCGGGCGACTGCTCACCGAGCGCCTGCTGGCTCGCGGCGACCGTGTCGCCGCGACGGCGCGCCGCCCCGAAGCGCTGGACGACCTGCGCGCCGAGCACGGCGACCGGCTCTGGCTTGCCCGGCTCGACGTCACCGACACCGAGCAGGTGCATCAGGTCATGGCCGGCGCCTTTGCCGCGCTCGGCACGATCGACGTGATCGTCAGCAACGCCGGCTACGCCGTCTTCGCCTCCGTCGAGGAAGCCACCGACGAGCAGATCCAGCGGGTGATCGACACCAACCTGCTCGGCTCGATTCACGTCATCCGAGCCGCGCTGCCGTACCTGCGCGCTCAAGGGCACGGGCGCATCCTGCAGGTCTCGACGGCCGGCGGCCAGACCACCTATCCGAACTTCAGCTACTACCACGCGTCGAAGTGGGGCATCGAAGGCTTCTGTGACACGGTGGCCCGCGAGATCGCCCCGTTCGGCATCAGCCTGACCATCGTCGAACCCGGTGCGACCCCGACCGGATTCGGCCGCGCCCTCGACACCGCGCCGATCATGGGCGAATACGAGAAGACTCCGGCCGGGGAGGTGCGGCGCGCGATCGCCGACGGCGCCTTCAGCCTCCCCAACGACCCGCAGAAGATCGCCCAGGCGATGATCGACCTCGTTGATGGCGGAGCGCGGCCGCTACGGCTCGCGCTCGGCTCCGACACCTACGACGACGTGCACGCGTCGCTCACCGCCCGGCTGGCCGAACTCGAAGCCCAGCGCGACGTGGCGTTCTCCGTGGTGAGCGACGAGGCTACGCCTCGACGATGACCAGGTCGCGGGGGCCGTTGTTGAGGCGTTCGGCGCCGTCCTGGGTGCACACCACGATGTCCTCGATGCGGGCCCCGTTGGCGCCCGGGTAGATACCCGGCTCGATCGAGAACGCCATGCCTGGCTCCAGCGGCTCGGTATTGCCCGCCACGATGTAGGGGTCCTCGTGCGATTCCAGGCCGATACCGTGCCCGGTGCGGTGGATGAACACGTCGCCGTACCCGGCCGCGGTGATCGGCTCGCGAGCGGCGGCGTCGATGTCCTCGGCGGGCACACCCGGCCGGACCGCGTCGAACGCGGCCTGCTGAGCGTCCTGCAGCACCTGGTAGTAGGCCAGGAAGTCATCCGGCGGGGTGCCGATCGCGTAGGTGCGGGTGCAGTCGGACCGGTACCCGGACGGCATCATGCCGCCGATGTCGACTACCACCGCGTCGCCCGCCTGCAGCACCCGGTCTGACAGCTCGTGGTGCGGGCTGGCCGCGTTCGGCCCGGAGCCCACGATGGTGAAGTCGACCTGCACGTGGCCCTCGGCCAGGATCGCCTCGGCGATCAGCGCGCCGACCTGGCGTTCGGTCCGCCCGGGCCGCAGCCAGTTCGGCACCTGGGCGTGGACCCGGTCGATGGCCGCACCGGCTTCGCGCAGTGCGGCCACCTCGGCTGAGTTCTTGCGCATCCGCAGGTCTCGCAGGGCCGCACTGGCCAGCAACTGCTTGGCTCCGGGCAGCGCGTCCCGTAGTTTCAGGACCATCAGGGCCCACATCTGGTCGGCCAGCCCGGTGCTGGCCACCGGCCCCAGCCGGTCCGCGATCAGCGCGTACGGGTCCTCGGTCTCCTCCCAGGGGATCAGCTCCAGGCCTAGCCCGGACGCCGGGGACGCCTGCGCCGCGGCCAGCTCGAGCCGCGGCACCACCAGGAAGGCCGGATCGGCGGCCGGGATGACCAGGCAGGTCAGCCGTTCGAGCTGCTTGGCGTCGTAGCCGGTCACGTAGCGCAGGTCGGCACCGGGCGTCAGCAGCAGCACGTCCAGTCCTTCGGCGCGCACTCGCTCGGCCACAGCGGCCAGCCGGCTGGCCGGGTACAGCTCTGAGGTCGCCATCGATCGTCCTCCCGGGGGCCCGCCCCCTGCGCGGGGGTCCTGGGCAGCAGGCTACTGCCCGGTGACCGCGGCGATGAACCGGGACAGGGACGAGCCGAGCCGCCACCGGTCGCCAAGCTCCTGGAGCCGGCTCGGGTCGGCCGGGGTGAGCGGCAGGTCGCCGGTTACCTTGGGCAGCGGCACGTCGGTGGCGGTCCGGACCACCATCGGGGCCACGTCCAGGTAGTCGCGGGCCGCGGTGAGCTTGTTCCGGGCGCCGGTCGGGAAACCGCCGTGCCCGGCGTCTAGCGCTTCCAGGATGGCGGTCAGGCTGCCGAACTTGTTGATCAGGGTGGCCGCGGTCTTCTCCCCCACCCCGGGCACTCCGGGCAGGCCGTCGCTGGGGTCGCCGCGCAATACGGCGAAGTCGGCGTAGGCCCGGCCGGGGATCTTGTAGCGGTCGGCCACGGCCTGCTCGTCGATGATGTCCAGGTTGTTCAGGCCGCGGACGGTGTAGACGATCCGGACCTGATGTTCGTCGTCGACCAGCTGGAACAGGTCACGGTCGCCGGTGATCACATCCACCGGCTGGTCCGCGCCCACCGCGAGGGTGGCGATGACGTCGTCAGCCTCGTAGCCGGGGGCCCCGGCCACGGCCAGGCCCGTCGCGGCGAGCACGTCGTTGATGATCGGGATCTGCGGGACCAGCGCGTCCGGGGTCTGCTCGTCGTTGCCGCGCGCTCCCTGGCCTTCGGCCAGCCGGTGGGCCTTATAGGACGGCACCGCCTCGACCCGGAACGCGGGCCGCCAGTCCTCGTCCATGCAGGCCACCAGCCGGGCTGGCTCGCGCGCCCGGACCAGCCGCGCGATCATGTCCAGCAGCCCGCGGACGGCGTTGACCGGCGTGCCGTCCGGCGCGGTGACGGTGTCCGGCACCCCGTAGAACGCGCGGTAGTACAGCGAGGCGGTATCCAGCAGCATGAGCGAGCCCATGACGCCATCCTGCCAGGTCCAGATCATCGACGGGCCGGCATAATGAGCCCATGATGAGGTGGCGCGCGGTACCGGGGCGAAGGCCCTGACCGGCGCGTCGGGCGAGGCGCTCGCGGCCGTGCTGCTGGCCGTCATCCTGGTCGCCGCCGTGACCCGGCCGCGCTGGCTGCCCGAGGCCGCCGTGGCCGTACCGGCAGCGATCGTCGTGATCGTGACCGGGGCGCTGCCGCTGACCGCGGCGCGGGCCGAGACCGGCCGGCTGCTCCCGGTGGTGGGGTTCCTGGCCGCCGTGCTGGTGCTGGGCCAGCTGTGTCAGTCCGAAGGGCTGTTCACCTCGGCCGGCGCCCGGCTGGCCCGGTGGAGCCGCCGCGACCCGGTGCGGCTGCTGACCGGGACGTTCGTGCTGGCGTCGGCCACCACGGCGGTGCTCAGCCTGGACACCACCGTGGTGCTGCTGACCCCGGTGGTGCACGACACCACCACCCGGCTGCGGCTGCGGCCCAAACCGGCCACCTACGCCTGCACGCACCTGGCCAACTCCGGCTCGCTGCTGCTGCCGGTGTCGAACCTGACCAACCTGCTCGCGTTCGCGATCTGCGGGCTCAGCCTGGCCGGGTTCACCGCGGTGATGGCGCTGCCCTGGCTGGCCGTGATCGCGGTGGAGTACGTGGTGTTCCGGCTGTTCTTCCGGGCCGACCTGGCCGTAGCCGCGGGCGCGCCGGACCGTGAGCCCGACGCCGAGGCGGCTCCCCCGGTCCCGCGGTTCCCGCTGGTGGTGGTGCTGGCCACGCTGGCCGGGTTCGCGGTGACCTCGTTCGCCGGGGTCAGCCCGGCCTGGGCGGCGGCGGCCGGCGCGTGCCTGCTGGCCGCGCGCAGCCTGGCCCGGCACCAGATCACGGCGACCGGGATCGTGCGGGCGGCCGCGATCCCGTTCCTGCTGTTCGTGCTGTCGCTGGGGCTGGTGGTGCAGGCGCTGAGCATCCGCGGCCTGGGTACGGCCGTGGGGCGGCTGCTGCCGCACGGGTCGTCGCTGCTGGCGCTGCTGGCGGTGGCGTTCCTGGCCGCGGCCATCGCGAACCTGGTCAACAACCTCCCGGCCATCTTGGTACTACTGGCCGCGATCAGCGCGTCGGCGACGGGGCACGGGACCGGGTCCGGCGCGGTCACCGGGCTGGTGCTGGCCGCGCTGATCGGCGTCAACATCGGGCCCAACCTCAGCTACGCCGGTTCCCTGGCCACGCTGCTGTGGCGGCGGCTGCTGGCCGACCGGGATCAGGACGTGGACCTGCGTGAGTTCACCCGGCTGGGGCTGGCCACGGTGCCGGCCGGCCTGGCCGTGGCCACGGTGGCGCTGTGGGCCGGCCTGCGGCTCACCGGCCACGGCTGACGCGGGTCGGCTCGGCTTGGGTCAGCTTTCCTCCGAATGGCCTTCCCAGGAGTCGGCCAGTTCCTTGACGCACTTAAGCGCCTCAGGCAGCGGCTTGCCCCGCCCGACCGCGATCCCGACCAGGTACGCGGTCACCGGAGCGGCGGGCCGGTCCACGTTGTGGGCCACGTCCTTGGTCATGTCCAGGATCGTTCTGGTATCGGAGGGCACGGCGCTCAGACCCAGCTCCTCGCTGACGGCCATAACCCACCGGTCGATACCGCTCATGAGTGAATGCACCCGTCCCACATTGGTTTACCTGTCAGGTGTCCCCAGCCTGTCAGACATCCTCCGATCGGAGGATGCCGGCCGGGGCCGATCAGCCGGTCGGCCGGGCCTGCCTGGCCGATGCGGAGCCCGCGACCGCGCCTCCGCTGTTGCCACCGCTTATAAACGAGGCCTGATCAGCTGAGGGCGGCGTACGTATCATGGCCGTATGGGCTGCGGGTGCTGAGATGCCACGTGTTCTGAGGCGTGCCCGCGGCGAGCCGGATGAGCCGGACGGGGCGGGTCACGACCACGGGTCGCACCAGCACGGGCCCGCCGCGGATTCTGATCGGCGCTGGCTGTGGGCCGCGCTCTCGCTGATCCTGGTGTACATGGCGGCCGAGATCGTCATCGGCTTGGCCGCGGACTCGCTGGCGCTGATCTCCGACGCCGCGCACATGCTGACCGACGCGGCGTCGATCGGGCTGGTGCTGATCACCATGCGACTGGCCGCCCGACCGCCCGGCGGCCGCTACACCTACGGGCTGAAGCGGACCGAGATACTGTCGGCGCAGGCCAACGGGATCACGCTGATCGTGCTGGCGCTATGGCTGGCCTACGAGGCGATCCGGCGGCTGATCACGCCGCCTGCGGTGTCCGGTGGCGCGGTGATCGGGGTGGCGCTGGCCGGAATCGCGGTGAACGTGGCCACCACATTGTTCGTGGGCCGGGCCAGCCGGGCGCCGAAGCGCAGCCTCAACCTGGAGGGCGCGTTCCGGCACCTGCTCACCGACGTGTACGCCTTCGTCGCCACCGCGATTGCCGGCATCATCATCGTCACCACCGGGTTCGCCCGGGCCGACGCGATCGCCTCGCTGATCGTGGTGGTGCTGATGCTGCTGGCCGGGTTCGGGCTGGTCCGCGACTCCAACCGGATCTTTTTGGAGGCGGCGCCGACCGGGCTGGCGCCGGCCGCGATTGGCGCGGCCATGGCCCGCCAGCCCTGTGTCACTGAGGTGCACGACCTGCACGTCTGGGAGATCAGTTCGGACCTGCCCGCCGCCTCGGCCCACGTGCTGGTCGACCCGGGCGAGGACTGCCACGCGGTGCGGGCCGAGCTGGAAGAGCTGCTGAGCCGGGACTACGGCATCACGCACACCACGCTGCAGGTGGACCACGCGCCGACCCCGCTGCTCACCGTCGGCCCGCGCCCGGCCGCCGCGGCCGACTCAGGGGCGCAGTGCGGCGAACGGGCCGAACGGGAGGTTACGCAGGACGGTCCAGGCGACCAGCACCACAACCACAACAGGCCACAGCCAGCCGGGCCGCCGCACCCGGACCACTGGGCGGCCGCGCCAGCTGCCGACCGCGACGTTCAGCCAGGCCAGGACGGCGATCGCCAGCAGCGGCAGGGCTAGCGCGTCGTCGTGCAGCGCGGCCACCAGCCGGCCGTGAGCCAGCCCGGTCCGCCCAGCGGAATCTCCCGATGGTGAACTCCATCCCGATGTCACTAAATATGGTCTAACCAGCGCTAACGCCCGGTCGCCGACCTGAAATGATGGCCACACGACGCAGGGCGACGGAAGGGACGAGGACGCGGTGAGCGACAGGGTGCTGGTGCCGTGGCAGGAGAGCCGGGAACTGGCCGGCGACGTGAGCGGCGCGGGCCTGCGGGTCGAGGTGTTCAGCGGCGACGAACCCGGCCCGGAGGACCTGAAGGACGTGGTTTTCTACACCGTGCCGTACGACCGGCCGCACAACAGCGAGCCGCTGGGCCGGATGCCGAACCTGCGGGTGGTCCAGGCCCTCACGGCCGGCGACGAGCACCTGGTGGACCAGGTGCCAGCGGGGACCACGCTGGCCAACGCGCGGGGTCTGCACGACTCCAGCACCGCCGAGCTGGCCCTGGCCCTGCTGCTGGCGGCCCAGCGGGAGCTGCCGCGCTGGGTGCGGGCCCAGGAAGAGCACCGCTGGGAGCATGAGCACACCCGGTCGCTGGCGGGCAGCCGGGTGCTGATCGTCGGTTACGGCTCGATCGGCGCGGCGCTGGACCGGCGGCTGGTCGCAGGCGAGGCCGAGGTGGTCCGGGTGGCCCGCACCGCGCGGCCCGCCGACGACGTGCACGCGGTGGCCGACCTGGACGCGCTGCTGCCGACTGCGGACGCGGTGGTGCTGGTCACCCCGCTGACCGAGCAGACCAGAGGGCTGTTCGACTCCAGGCGGCTGGCCCTGCTGCCGGACGGCGCCCTGGTGGTCAACGTCGGGCGCGGGCCGGTGCTGGACACCGGCGCGCTGCTGGCCGAGACGTCGTCCGGGCGGCTGCGCGCGGCCCTGGATGTCACCGATCCCGAGCCGCTGCCCGCCGATCACCCGCTGTGGGACAGTCCCGGGGTGCTGATCACCCCGCACGTGGCGGGCGGCGCCGCGGCGTTCTACCCGGCCGCGGCCCGGTTCGTGGCCGCCCAGGTCCGCCGGTTCGCCGCTGGTGAGCCGCTGGAGAACGTGGTCGTGCCCGGCGACCGCTGACCTGGATCGCAGGACGCCAGCTCAGCGGGGGCCGGCTCAGCGGGCATGGGGCCAGTCCCGGGCCCGGGACAGGTCCGCCTCGGTGTCGCAGTCCAGCCAGGGCGGTGGCTCCCCCGGTGCTGGCTCGATGACCACCTGCGCCGGGCGCAGCGGAGCCATCAGCCCGCGCAGGGAGGATCCGGTGTACCCGGCGGCCGCCGCAGACAGGGTGCGCTCGGGCCAGCATCCGGCCAGCCACTGCGGATAGCCCTCGTCGTCGACCAGGACGGCGCCACGGTCGTCTTCGGTCGCGGCCAGCAGCGCGCGCAGGTGGGCGGCCCGCAGGAACGGCAGGTCCGCCGCCAGCACCGCCACCCGGCCGCAGTGTCCGGCCGGGTCACCCAGCTGGCCCAGCCCGCAGCGCAGCGCCGCGAACGGCCCGGCCCGGGGCGGGTCTTCCCGCGCGAAGCACACGGCCAGGCCTGCGTGCTCCGGCCCGACGACGATGATCCGGCCCGCCCCCGCCCCCGAGGCGGCCGCGACGACCGTGGCCAGCAGCGTGCGGCCGCCCACCTCCAGGCCGGGCTTGTCGATGCCGCCGAGCCGCGCGGCCCGGCCACCCGCGAGGATGACCGCGCTGAGCTCCGGCCCGGCGCCAGCCGTCACGGGTCAGCCGCCGATGGCCGACATCGGGCGGTCAGGCTGCAGGAAGGCCGGGTCGTTGATGCCGTGGCCGGGCAGCTTGCCCGCCACCGCCCGGCGCCAGCGCACGGCTAGTTCCTCGTCGCTGGCCCCGGCCCGCAGCGGCCCGCGCAGGTCGCTTTCCTCCCGGGCGAACAGGCAGTTGCGGACCTGGCCGTCCGCGGTCAGCCGCACCCGATCGCAGGCCCCGCAGAACGGCCTGGTCACCGAGCCGATCACCCCGACCCGGGCCGGGCCGCCATTGACACCGAACGTCTCCGCGGGGGCCGAACCACGCCGGTCCGGTCCCTCCGGGGTGAGGGTGAACTCCTGCCGCAGGTCGTCGCAGATCTCCTCGGCGGTCACCATGTTCGCCCGCCGCCAGCCGTGCTGGGCGTCCAGCGGCATCTGCTCGATGAACCGCAGCTCGTACCCGTGGGCCAGGCTGAACCGCAGCAGGGCGCGCGCTTCGGTGTCGTTGACCCCGCGCATCAGCACGCTGTTGACCTTGACCGGGGTCAGCCCGGCGGCTGCGGCCGCGGCCATGCCGTCCAGCACGTCCTGCAGCCGGTCGCGCCGGGACAGTTCACGGAAGGCCTCGGGCCGGAGCGTGTCCAGCGAGACGTTGACCCGGTCCAGCCCGGCGTCGCGCAGCGCACCGGCCATCCGGGCCAGGCCGATGCCGTTGGTGGTGATGGACAGCTCGGGGCGGGGACGCAGCCCAGCGGCGCGGGCCACGATCTCGGTCAGGCCCCGGCGCAGGAGCGGCTCACCGCCGGTGAACCGCACTTCGCGGATCCCGAGCCGCTCCACCCCGACGCGGACCAGCCGCACCACCTCGTCGTCGGTCAGCAGTTCGGGTTTGGGCAGCCAGTTCAGGCCCTCGGCGGGCATGCAGTATGCGCACCGAAGGTTGCAGCGGTCGGTCAGCGACACCCGCAAATCGGTCGCAACCCGGCCGTACGTGTCTGACAGCATCATCGCGAGCCTACGTTTCCCCGGTTACCGGTGGGACACAGGTAGGCGGTTCCGCTACCCAGCGTATGCACGGAGACAACCAGATCCCGGCGGCAAAAAGTCCGCGCCCGACCAGTGGCCAGCGCGGCACCCGCACAGAAAGGGCACCCAAATGTCTCCTTGGCCGCCTTATCCGGCAAGAATGAGGTTGCCGACAACGAGGAGGGGATGTCCGCCGTGACCAATGTGCGCCCGTGGTGGCAAGACGCTGTGGTCTACGAGGTGTATCCGCGCAGCTTCGCGGACGCCAACGGGGACGGGATCGGGGACCTGGACGGGCTGCGGCTGCGGCTGCCGTACCTGGCCGACCTCGGGGTCAACGCGATCTGGCTGACGCCGTTCTACCCGTCGCCGCTGGCCGACGGGGGTTACGACGTCAGCGACTACCGGGACGTGGACCCGCGGCTGGGCACGCTGGCCGGGTTCGACGAGCTGGTGGCCGACGCGGCGGAGCTGGGCCTGCGGGTCATCGTGGACCTGGTGCCGAACCACTGCTCGTCCGAGCACCCTTACTTCAAGGCCGCGCTGGCCGCGGCGCCGGGCAGCCCGGAGCGGGAGATGTTCCTGTTCCGGGACGGGCGCGGGCCCGGCGGGGACGAGCCGCCGAACAACTGGCAGTCGGTGTTCCACGGCTCGGCCTGGACCCGGGTCACCGAGGCCGACGGCCAGCCGGGCCAGTGGTACCTGCACCTGTTCGACACCGGCCAGCCCGACTGGAACTGGCGCAACCCGGCGGTGACCAGCTACTTCGAGGAGATCATCCGGTTCTGGCTGGGCCGCCGGGCGGCCGGCCTGCGGATCGACGTGGCTCACGGGCTGTTCAAGGCGCCGGACCTGGCCGACCTGACCGGCCCGGCCACCGCGAGCCACGCCCCGACGGCCTATTTCCACCGGGCCGAGCTGCAGGAGCTGTACCGGCTGTGGCGGATCATCCTGGACTCCTACCAGCCCGGGGAGTACCCCGGCCCGCGCACCGCGGTGGGTGAGGTCTGGTACGACTCGCCGGAGACGCTGAAGCCGTACCTGGCCGGCAGCGGGCTGCCGCAGGTGTTCAACTTCCAGCTCATCCTCTCCCGCTGGGACGCGGCCGAGCTGCGGGCGTCGATCGACGCGATCGACGCCATGGCGGGCGGCGCCCGGGCCCCGTGGGTGATCGGCAACCACGACGTGGCCCGCCCCGTCACCCGGTACGCGGCCAACAAGGGCGGCCAGCCCAACGAGGCCGCCGGGCTGCCCCGCATCGGCGACCCTGAGATGGCGGCCGGGTTCCGCCGGGCCCGGGCGGCCGCGCTGCTGCTGCTCGCGCTGCCCGGGTCGGCCTACATCTACCAGGGCGAGGAGCTGGGCCTGCCCGAGGTGGTCGAGCTGCCCGACGAGGCCCGCCAGGATCCAACGTTCCGCCGCTCGGGCCGGACCGTGCCGGGCCGGGACGGCTGCCGGGTCCCGCTGCCGTGGACGGCCGCCGGCCACTCGTTCGGCTTCTCCCCCGATCCGGGCGAGCACGACGGCACCGCGCCGTGGCTGCCGCAGCCCAGCTACTGGGGGCAGTACAGCGTGGCCCGCCAGCTCGGCGAGCCGGACTCGTTCCTGTCCCTGTACCGGGACGCGCTCAAGCTGCGCCGGACCCACCCGGCGCTCGGCTACGGCTCGGGCGATGCCAGCGGAGATTCCGGCGGAGACGACACGGCCCGGCCGCCGCTGGAGTGGCTGGACGGGCCGCCCGGCACGCTGTTCTTCCGGCGTGAGCCCGGGTTCGTGTTCGCGGCCAACCTCAGCCACGGCACCGTGCCGCTGCCGCCGCACAGCAAGGTGCTGCTGGCCAGCGACCCGGTCGAAGACGGCAAGCTGCCGCCGGACACCGCCGTCTGGCTGGCCGGCTAGGAGGGGCGGAGGCGGCGCCGGTCGTCGGGCAGCCGCTCGGTGATCCGGGTCCGGTCCAGGTACTCCAGCAGCGGGATGGCCACCCGCCGGGTCGTTCCGAGGGCCTGGCGGGCTTCGGCCGTGGTGAACGGCTGCGGCAGCTCAGCCAGCGCCCGGGCCGCCGCGCGGTCCGCGCCCGGGGCCAGCACCACCTGGTCGCTGACTCGCAGCAGCAGGCCGGCCCGGGCCGCCGCCGCGATGGCCTTGGTGTCCAGGCCCAGCTCGCGGAGCCGGGCCGCCTCCGGAGCGCGGAACGGGCCGCCGGCCAGGTCGGACCGGACCGCGCGGACGGCGGTCAGCAGCGGTCCCGGTACCGGCGCGGCCGCCACCGCACCCTGGGCCACGGTCAGGTAGCCGTCGTGGAGGGACACCCCGGCCTGTTCCCGGGCCAGCGCCTCGACCAGGATCCGGTCGGGCAGCCCCAGCGCCCGCCGGGCCGCTTCCACCGGCAGCCCCACGGCCAGCGGATCCTGCTCGGCGTGCTGGCGGGTCAGCTCGGCCAGCCGTCGCCGGGCGGCCCGCCAGAACGACGGGTCAGCCAGCCAGTCCCCGGCCACCGGGTCCGGGGCGCCCCCGACCCCCATCGCGGTCAGCACGCCCGCGCGCAGCAGCCCGTGCCGGCCCAGCAGGTCGCAGGCTCGCGGCGGCCGCGGCCAGCGGCCCAGGCGGGCGGCGGCCGCGGCGGCGGCACCGCGCCGCTTCAGCTGCGGCGGGATCACGTCCAGCACGGTCGCGCCCAGAATGAAAAGGCCGGCCGCCCCGGGGTCGCGCAGCAGGACCCGGTCCCCCACGTGCAGGGGCAGCTGTTCGCGCAGGGTGAGCCGGGCCAGCACCATGCCACCGGCACCGGCTGGTACCGCGTCATCGGCTGTGCCTTCCGGGCCGAGCGCGCCGGCTCGGCCCAGCACCCGGACCCGGGCCGGGGTCCGGGCCGAGCCGATGTGCACGGCTAGCTCCTGGGGCAGCCGGTCCACCCCGGTCAGCTCACACCGGACGTCGATCACCCCGGTCAGGGTCCACCGGCCCGGCTCGATCAGCGCCATGCCCCGGGTCGGGATCTCCCGCGGTACGCCGCGCAGGTTGAGCGCGACCCGGGCTACGCCGCGGACCTGCCCGGCCGACTGCTCCAGGGACTCGATGCCGCGCACCCGCACCGGGCGCAGCGACGGCGTGAGCAGCAGCTCCCCGCCCGTGCGCACGGTCCCGGCGGGCAGCGTGCCGGTCACCACCGTGCCGCTGCCCCGGATGCTGAAGGCCCGGTCCACCCACAGCCGGACCGGGCCCGCCGGGTCCGGGACCGGGAGCGACCCGGCCAGCCGGGCCAGCGCGCGGCGCAGCTCCGGCAGCCCGGCACCGGTTACCGCGCTGACCGCGAGCGCCTGCGCCCCGGCCAGGCTGGTGGCGGCCAGTTCGGCCCGGGCCCGCCGCAGGGCCGGCTCCGGGTCGGCCAGGTCGGCCCGGGTGACCACCAGCAGCCCGCGGGAGATGCCGAGCGCGTCGATGGCGGCCAGGTGCTCGGCCGACTGCGGCATCCAGCCACCGTCGGCCGCGACCACCATCAGCACCGCAGGGACCGGGCCCAGGCCGGCCAGCATGTTCGGCACGAAGCGTTCGTGCCCGGGCACGTCGACGAACGCGATGCGCGGACCGCCTGGCTCGCCTGGCCCGGCGGGCCCGTCCATCCAGGCGAACCCGAGGTCGATGGTGAGGCCGCGGCGCCGTTCTTCCTCCCACCGGTCCGGTTCCATCCCGGTCAGCGCCCGCACCAGCGTCGACTTGCCGTGGTCGACGTGGCCGGCCGTCGCGATGACCTGGGTGACGGTCACGTCCCGGTCCCGGCCGCCCCTGGCTCGGCCGCCACGGCCGCGGCCATGACCACAGCCCGGGTCAGCGTCTCGTCGTCGGCGGGCGCGACCGCCCGCAGGTCCAGCAGCAGCCGGCCTGCCTCCACGCGGCCAATGACCGCCGGGACCCGGCCCTGGCGCACGGCCGGCCCGGTGCGCAGCGGCCCGGTCAGGGCGTCCGGCACGCTCACCGCGGCGCTGGGTAGCGGCACGCCGGGCGCTCCGCCACCGCCGACCGCCCCCTGCGTCCGGACCGGGTGGGCGTCGACCTCCGCACGAACCAGGTCCGCCACGACCTTTTCGACCCTATTAATAATGAAAATGTCATCGGTGGCGAGCGCCTGCACGACCGGTACCGGCGGACCGGCCAGGGTGGCTTCGAGCGCGGCCAGCGTCAGCTTGTCGACTCGCAGGGCCCGGGCCAGCGGGTGCCGCGCCAGCCGTTTGACCAGCGCGTCCTGCCCGAGCAGCAGGCCGGCCTGCGGGCCGCCGAGCAGCTTGTCGCCGCTCGCGGTGACCAGCGCTGCCCCGTCCCGCAGCGCGGTTGTAGCGTCCGGCTCGTCCGGCAGCAGCGGGTGCGGCGCCAGCAGGCCCGAGCCGATGTCCGCCACCACCGGGACCGACGGGCCGAGCGCGGCAGCCAGGTCCTTGATGGTGGCCTCGGCGGTGAAGCCCTCGACGCGGAAGTTCGACGGGTGCACCTTGAGCACGAAGCCGGTGTCGGGCCCGATCGCGGCGGTGTAATCGGCGGCCGAGGTGCGGTTGGTCGTGCCGACCTCACGCAGCCGGGCCCCGGTGGACTGCAGCAGGTCCGGCAGCCGGAACCCGTCCCCGATCTCCACCATCTCGCCCCGGCTGATCACGATCTCCCGCCCGGCGGCCAGGGCGGTCGCGGCCAGCACCAGGGCGGCGGCGTTGTTGTTGACCACGTGCACCCGTTCGGCAGCCGGCACCGCCGCGGCCAGTGCGGCCAGCGTGCCCCGGCCCCGCCGCCCGCGGGCCCCGGTGGCCAGGTCAAACTCCACGTCCGTGCACCCCGCGGCGGCCAGCAGCGCGTCGGTGGCGGCAGCGGACAGCGCGGCACGGCCCAGGTTGGTGTGCAGCAGCACCCCGGTCGCGTTGATCACCGGGGTGAGGGTGGCGGCCCGGACCGGCAGCCCGGCCAGCGCGGCGTCCAGGGCCCCATCTGGCGCGATCGCGCCCCGGCGCACCTGGTCCTGAGCCTGGGTCACGGCCGCCTTGACCAGCGCGCGGCCGAGCCTGCGCTCCGCCTCGGCCAGCCTCGGGTCGGCGAGCAAGACGTCGGTGCGCGGGACCAGTCGCCGGGTGTCCACGCAGGTGACCCTACCCGCCAGCCGTAGTTTGCTCACGAGGTGTGCCCGTGATGCGACCGAGATCTGCTCCCGCCGCATAAGCAGCGTTACCGGGGGTATCGCGTTGGCACAAGTTCACTAGCCCTCATCCCCCCGAACGGGAGGAGTGATCGTCATGACAGGAGTGCTGCGCGTCCCGCGTAGCCGTGGCGCCCTCAACGGAACGCTGCTGGTCCTGCTCGGAGCCTGGGGCGGCCTGATCGCCTTCATCGGCCCGTATTTTCATTACGCCTACACGCCCGACAAGGCGTGGACCTACACCACTGGCCGTCTCTGGCTGGAGATCCTGCCTGCGGTCGGCACGGTACTCGGCGGCCTGATCCTCGGCACCTCGGCCAGCCGCCCGAGCGCGATCTTCGGCGCCTGGCTGGCCGCGCTGAGCGGGGCCTGGTTCGCGCTCGGTGGCCTGTTCAGCACGCTGTGGTCCATCGGCGGCACCGGCCAGCCGGTCGGTGACAAGCTGCACCGCGTGGTCGAGCAGATCGGCTTCTTCACCGGCCTGGGCGTGGTCATCGTGTTCCTGGCCGCGGTGGCGCTGGGCCGTCTCACGGTCATCGGCGCCCGCGAGCGGCTGGCGGCCGAGGCCCCGGCCGTGGAGCAGGTGCCGGAGGAAGAGGTGACGCAGCCGGACCGGACGCGCACCGCGGTGCCGGACGGCCGGCTGGATGACACCCGCACCGACGACCTTCGGGCCGATGACACCCGGGCCGACGACACCCGGGTCGACGGCGACACGGTGCCGGAGACCGTCACCCCGGCCAACACCGAGGTCGAGGAGACGCGCGTCGCCGGGACCAGGATCGGCGACCCCAGCGCCTGATCCGGGCGCCCGATCGGGCGCTGGCAACGGCGAGTGGCCGGCGGCACTGCCGTCGGCCACTTTCATGCCCGGATACGCCACCCGGGCGGCAATGACGGCTTTGCCGGGAATGGGTGATCGCGTCGTCCGGCTCAGACCGCAGCCGATATCATCGGCCCCAGGCACGCCGTCGCACGGAGGGAATCGCGTGGCAGAGGCACACCAGGCCGTTGCCCCGTCCCAGGCGGGCGGCGCGGCCGGGTCACCAGGCGGGATCCGGTGGCCGGTAGGTGGCCGGGTGCTGGCCCTGGGACTGGTGGTCTTCCTCTTCGTATCCGCGGTCTACGTGGCCGACCTGCTCACCCACCTGAGCACGATGACGGCCATGCGGGACCTGGTCGTCTACCGCGACGGCGGCCTGATCACCCGCCAGATCTCGCCGCCGTACGACGGGTCGAAGTACGCCCCGCTGTACTCCTGGCAAGGCGGCGGCGGGGTGAGCTTCACCTACGCGCCGATCGCAGCCATCATCTTCGCCGTCGGCTCGCTGCTGCCCTGGCTGGTGCTGCGCTGGGCCATGACCGTGGCCAGCGTGGCCGCGCTGCTGCTGTCGGCGTGGCTGATGTTCGGCGTGCTCGGCTACAGCGACCGGCGGATGCGGTCCGGCGCCACCTTGCTGGTGGCCGGGGCCGGACTGGCCCTCGAGCCGGTCCAGCAGACCCTGGCCCTGGGCCAGATCAACCTGCTGCTCATGCTGCTGGTGGTGCTCGACCTGATGGCGCCCCGGACCCGGTGGTGGAACGGCGCCGGGATCGGGCTCGCCGCCGGGATCAAGCTCATACCGCTGATCTTCATCCCCTACCTGCTGCTCACCGGCCGGTTCCGGCAAGCCGCCGTGGCCACGGGCACGTTCGTGGCCACCATCGGCATCGGCTACGCCGTGCTGCCGCACGATTCCGCCCACTACTGGCAGGACGGCACGTTCCTGAACGCGAACCGGATCGTGTTCCTCGGCACCCGCGGTAACCAGTCGCTGCACGCCCTGATCATCCGGTTCATGGGCAGCGTGGACGGGGCGGCGCACGTCTACCTGGCCGTGGCCGCGGTAGTGGCCATCGCCGGGCTGGTTGTCGCGGCCGCGCTGGACCGCGCGGGCCACCCGGTGGCCGGCATGCTGGGCTGCGCGCTGACCGCGCTGCTGGTATCGCCGCTGAGCTGGGATCACCACTGGGTGTGGGCGGCGCTGGGCGTGGGTTACCTGGGCCACCTGGCGGTGCGCTCTCGCGGCCCGGCCCGGGTCGCCTGGGGACTGGCCACCGCGGCCCTGCTGGCCATCTTCGGGGCCTGGCCCGCGTTCTGGGCGCCGGGCACGGCCCTGACCCCGGCCGGATGGGTCTGGTACGGGCCGACCCAGTACTTCGCCTACGGCGACAGCCCGCACTACCGCGAGTACCACTGGAACCTGCTGCAGATCATCGCGGGCAACTCGTTCATCCTGGCCGGCCTGCTCGCGCTGGCCGTGCTGACCGTGGCCGCGTTCCGGCTGCGGCAGCCTGCCATCGCCTCCGTGCGTGCCTCATTGCGGAACTCGTCGCGGGACGCTGCCCGCGCCTCGTGATGGGCACCGAGCTAGCCCGGATGCGGGACCGTATGGTGGCGGAGGTGAGCGCCGGCGGCCAGCCGGTCAGCGACGCGGTGGCGCAGGCCATGCGGGTGGTGCCGCGGCACCTTTTCCTGCCGGAGGTCCCGGCCGAGCTGGCTTACCGCGATGACGCCATCGTGACCCGGCGCGACCCGGATGGCCAGCCGACCAGCTCGTCCTCCCAGCCGAAGATCATGGCCATCATGCTGGACCAGCTCGGGCTGGCCCCGGGCCACCGGGTGCTGGAGATCGGCGCCGGCACCGGCTACAACGCCGCGCTGATGAAGCACCTGGTCGGCCCGGCCGGGACCGTGGTCACGGTCGACCTGAACGAGGAGGTGGCGGCGGAGGCGGCCGCGCACCTGGACGCCGCGGGCTACCCGGACGTGATCGTGGTGGCCGCCGACGGCGCGGCGGGATACCCGCCCGGGGCCCCGTACGACCGGATCATCGCCACGGTCGGCGTGAGCGACCTGGCCCCGGCCTGGCTGGCGCAGCTGGGGCCGGGCGGCCGGATCGTGGTCCCGCTCGACCTGCGCGGATCGCAGCGGGCGGTGGCCTTCGAACGGGACCCGGACGGTTCGGCTGAGAGCGCCCGCCCGGAGGTGTGGCGGAGCCAGTCGGTGGTGCCGTGCGGGTTCATGCGCATGCGGGGCAGCCTGGCCGGGCCGGAACGGACCCGGGTCACCGGCGACTACCCGGAGCTGGCGCTCACGCTGCCGGACGGGCGGCCGGTCGACGTCACTGCGCTGGCCCGCGCCCTGGACGAGCCCGCCGCCGAATACGCCACCCGGGTGCAGGCCGGGCCGGCCCAGCTGTTCGACGGGCTGGGCCTGTGGCTAGCCCTGCACGAACCGCGCATGGGGGTGCTCAGCGAAGCCGGGGCGCCCCACGCCGCGGCCCTGGCCCGCGCCCCGGCCCGCCTGGGGGACCAGCACGTCACGGCCGGGATCTTCGACGCGGGCAGCTTCGCGGTGCTGGCCCGCCCGGAGGACGACGAGACCGAAGCGCGCGGCCTGAGCCGCAGGCCGCGCAGGCAGGCGTCGGCGCCGCTGTACGAACTCCGCGTGCTTGGTTACGGCCCGGACGGAGAGACGCTGGCGGCCGAGCTGACCGCCCTGCTGCAAAGCTGGGAGGCGGCCGGTCGACCCAGCACCGGCAGCTTCCGCATCCTGGCCTATCCCCGCCCGGCGGGCGGGGGCCCCAGTCCCGAGGTCGGGGCGAACGGCGCGATCGTCAGCCCGGCCGCATACCACGTTCGTGGTCGCACCCAAGGGCCAGCCGTGACGGGCGCACCTGTCGTTGGCCGTTCATTCGAACTCCCGTAACCTGTGGAGCCATGGAAGCCACCGCGACCAGCCAGCTGGAGACCGAGCGCAAATACGACGCCGGGCCGGACTTCGTGCTGCCCGACCTGAGCGAGCTGCCGGGCTACACGGTGACCGAGCCGGTGACCTTCCATATGGCCGCCACCTACTTCGACACCGACGACCTGCGGCTGGCCGCGAACAAGGTGACCCTGCGCCGGCGCACCGGCGGCGAGGACGACGCCTGGCACCTCAAGCTGCCCGTCCGGCCCGGCACCCGGCAGGAGCGGCACCTGCCCCTCGACGCTGACCACGGCACCGGCACGGTGCCCGCCCAGATGCAGGACATGGTGGCCGACTTCACCGGCGGCAGGCCGCTGCGGCCCATCGCTCAGCTCAACACCGTCCGGACCATCCGCCGCCTGGCCGGCCCGGAGGGGGAAGTACGGGCCGAAGTGGCCGACGACCACGTCACCGGCCGCCGCCTGGACGCCGGCGACCAGGACGCGGCGCACGACCCCCTGATCTGGCACGAGATCGAGGTGGAGCTGGTCTCCGGTGCAACGGACGTGCTCGACGTGGCCGGGACGCTGCTGTGCTCGGCCGGGGCCTTCCCATCGGCGTCGGCATCCAAGCTAGGGCGGGTCCTCGAGCAAGGCTGACTTTCGCGGCCGGTCGCGGCGTTCAGGGCGCGGCGTTCAGATGGTTCGGAGCAGACGTCCAGGATGAGGCCAGGGCGCCGGGGTAGTCCGTATGACGTTGACGTGAACGCACTGCGAGTAGGGGGAGGTAGCGATGGCCGGGACCACGACCGGCACAGCGACCGCCTGCTGGCCCTCGCTCGGCTGCCTGGTGCATCTGACCGTCACCGAACCCGGCACGCTGGACGCCGCCCGCGCCCTGCTCGAAGCCGACCTGGCCGCGCTGGACGCGGCGTGCAGCCGGTTCCGGCCCGACTCTGAACTGGCCCGGCTTGATCAGGCGGCCGGCCAGCCGGTCCCGGTGAGCCCGCTGCTGGCCGAGGCGGTGGCGGTTGCGCTCCGGGCGGCCGAGCTGACCGGGGGCGACGTCGACCCCACCGTCGGGGAGGCCATCGTCGCGGCCGGCTACGACCGCGACTTCACCCTGGTCCCGGCCGATGGCCCCGCGGTCAACCTCGTGGTCCGGGCCGTGCCGGGGTGGCATCAGGTCCGGCTGGACCACGGCTCGCGCACGCTGACCATGCCGGCCGGGGTCCGGCTCGACCTCGGCGCCACGGCCAAGGCGTGGACGGCCGACCGCTCGGCCGCCCGGATCGCCGCCACGCTGGACACCGGGGTGCTGGTCGGCCTGGGCGGTGACATCTCGGTGGCCGGGCCGGCCCCGGAGGGCGGCTGGCGTATCCGGGTGCAGGACGTCACCGGGCACCCGGACGAAGATCCGTGCGGGCCCGCCACCGTGGTCGCGATCACCGGCGGCGGCCTCGCCACCTCGAGCACCACTGCCCGGCGTTGGCGCCGCGGCGGCAGCGTGCTGCACCACATCCTGGACCCGCGCACCGGGCTGCCCCCGGCCCCGGTCTGGCGCACGGTCTCGGTCACCGCCGCCACCTGCGCCGACGCCAACACGGCCAGCACCGCCGCCATCATCCGCGGGGACGCCGCGCCCGGCTGGCTGGCCCGCCTGCGGCTGCCGGCCCGGCTGGTGGCCGATTCTGGCCGGGTCGAGACCGTGGCGGGCTGGCCCGCCGAGTGACCGTCTACTCCGCTCAGAGACAATTCAGAACGCGCTCTGAAGTTAGTCTGGACGGGGACAGACATAGTTGAGAACTATGAACACAGCGCAGAGCTCCGCCGCACCGGCCGGGGCGCGGCGGCCGGACGGCACCGCGATCCGGGTGCTTGTCGTCGATGACGAACCCAGCCTGGCCGAACTGCTCGGCAGCGTGCTCCGCTACGAGGGGTGGGACACCCGCACGGCCGGCACCGGTTCGGACGCGATCACCGTCGCCCGCGACTTCCAGCCCGATGCGGTGATCCTGGACATCATGCTGCCGGACTTCGACGGGCTCGAGGTCCTCCGGCGGCTGCGGGCCGAGAGCCCCGGGGTGTGTGTGCTGTTCCTGACCGCCCGGGACGCGGTCGAGGACCGTATCGCCGGCATCACGGCCGGTGGCGACGACTACGTGACCAAGCCGTTCAGCCTGGAAGAAGTGCTGGCCCGGCTGCGGGGGCTGCTGCGGCGGGCCGACCTGACCCGCAGCCACAGCGAAGGCTCGCTGTCCGTGGCCGACCTGAGCATGGACGAGGACGCCCGCGAGGTCCGCCGCGGCGGCGAGCTGATCGAGCTGACCGCGACCGAGTTCGAGCTGCTCCGGTTCCTGATGCGCAACCCCCGCCGCGTGCTGTCCAAGGCGCAGATCCTGGACCGGGTGTGGAACTATGACTTCGGGGGCCAGGCCCACGTGGTCGAGCTGTACATCAGCTACCTGCGCAAGAAGATCGACTCCGGGCGGCCGCCGCTGATCCACACCGTGCGCGGCGTCGGGTACGTGCTGAAACCGGGAAGCTGATGGCCCAGGACGCGAGCAGCAGCACCGCCAGGGCCACGGCCCGGCTGCCGCACGCGTCCGGGCGCCCCCGGTTCCGCGACCGGGCCGGGGTACTGGCCGGGCAGGCCGGCCGCCCGTGGACCTCCCTCATCCGCGGCAGCCTGACCGTCCGGCTGGTGGCCGGGCTGGTGCTGCTGGTCATCGTGACCTGCGCCGTCCTGGGCATCGCCACCTACACCGTGCTCAGCAGGCAGCTGACGGCCAACTTCGGCCAGCAGCTCCAGGCGGCCACCCAGCGCGCGTTCGCGGCCTGCATCGGCGACGGGCCGGCCCCGGACGGGAGCACCCCGGCCGGCCGGAGCACCGAGCACGACGGCGGCTCGCCCGGATGCGCCCACTTCATCCTGGGGCAGTCGGCCGGCACGTTCGACGCCTGGATCGCCGCGAACGGCAGCGTGGTCAACGCGACCATCATCGACGGCAGCGTCCACCTGACCACGGCCGACAAGCAGATGCTCAAGGCCGTACCGGTGCACCAGGCCACCGCTCAGGGCAGCAGCAACGGGATCCCGGCCGCCCTGCCGAGCGTGCCGACCTACACCCGAGGCCTGCCCTCGCTGGGCGGCGACTACAAGCTGACCGCGGTGCGCACCCCCACCGGTCAGGTGCTGCTCACCGGCTTGCCGCTGCGCAACATCGAGCACACGCTCCAGAACGTGGAGATCGCCGAGATCGCGGTGTTCGCGCTGGTGGTCGTGGTGGTGGCGGGCACCGGGGTGGGGCTGGTGCGGTTCTCGCTGCGGCCGCTGCGCCGCGTCGCCACCACCGCCACGATGGTGGCCGAGCTCCCGCTGGACACCGGCGTGGTCAGCCTGCCGCCCCAGGTGCCGGACGACGATCCGCGCACCGAAGTGGGCCGGGTCGGCGCGGCGTTCAACCGGATGCTCCAGCACGTGGAGTCGGCCCTGGCCAACCGGGCCGCCAGCGAGACCCGGCTGCGCCGGTTCGCGGCCGACGCCAGCCACGAGCTGCGCACCCCGCTGTCCGCCATCCGCGGCTACGCCGAGCTGGCCCTGCGCCAGGGCGGACCGGTCCCCCCGGACGTCACGCACGCCCTGGAGCGGGTCCAGTCCGAGTCGGCCCGCATGAGCGTGCTGGTCGATGAGCTGCTGCTGCTGGCCCGGCTGGACGCGGGCCGGCCGCTGGCCACCGAACCGGTCGACCTGACCATGCTCACCATCGAGGCCACCAGCGACGCCCGGGTGGCCAGCCCGTCACACCGCTGGCGGCTGGAGCTGCCCGACGAGCCGCTGACCGTCCGGGGCGACGAGCTGCGGCTGCGCCAGGTCCTGTCCAACCTGCTGAGCAACGCGGCCAAGCACACCCCGGCCGACTCGGAGATCACCGTGGCCGTGACCGCCACCAGCGCGGGGCCGGGCGAGCCCAACGCGGCGCCGGGCGCGCCCGTCATCCAGCTCAGCGTGACCGACGACGGCCCGGGCATCCCGCCCGACCTGCTGCCCGAACTGTTCGAACGGTTCGTCCGGGGCGACTCGTCCCGGTCCCACGCGGCGGGCAGCACCGGCCTCGGGCTGGCCATCGTCAAGGCCGTGGTCGCCGCCCACCACGGCACGGTCGGTGTCACCAGCCGGCCGGGCCGCACGTCGTTCACGATCGTGCTCCCCCGCCTGCGCGGCGACGGCGGGCCGGAGGCTCACGCCGGGACAGAGGAGCCAGCTGCGGGCTGACCGGCCCGGACGCCGTCGCTGGCCACGGCCTGCTTGGATAGCGGGCCCCACCGCATCAGCGCACCGCACACCACGCCACCGGCGGCGAAGATCCCGGCCGTCCACCAGAACGCGGTGGTGTAGCCGTGCACCTGAGCCGAGGCCAGGAACTGCTTGCCCCGCGCCGTGGCCTGCACCGCCGGGTTGAGGTGCAGGCCGATTACATAGCTGGCGGCCGCGCTGGTGGCGATGGTGTTGAGCAGCGCCGTCCCGATCGAGCCGCCGAGCTGCTGCCCCACGTTCAGGGTGGCCGACGCGACGCCCGCGTCCGACGGCGCGACCCCGAACGTCCCGGTGTTCATCGATGACGGCATGGACAGGCCGATGCCAGCCCCGCTGACCAGCAGCGGGCCGATGATGGCCGAGGCGTAGCTGGAGTGCACCCCGAGCCGGGTCAGCCAGGCCATGCCGGCCCCGGCCAGCAGCATGCCCACCCCGACCAGCACCTTCGGCCCGATCCGCGGCATGAGCACGACGTTGGCGATCTGCGCGAAGACCATCACCATCGCGATCGTGGGCAGGAACGCGACACCGGTCTTCAGCGGCGAGTACCCCAGGATCGTCTGCAGGTAGTAGGTCAGGAACAGGAAGATGCCGAACATCCCGGCCCCGATGACCAGCACGGCCAGGTAGGCGCCGCCACGGTTGCGGTCCAGCACCACCCGGGGTGGCAGCAGCGGGTGCGGCGCCTGGAACTGCCGGATCACGAACACGGCCAGCAGGAGCACCCCCGCGGCCAGCCAACTCCAGGTCGACGCGGCCGACCAGCTGTGGGTACCCGCGTTCGAGAACCCGTAGACCAGGCAGAACATCGACCCGGACACGGTCACCACACCGAAGTAGTCCAGCCGGGGCGTCTGCGCGGCGCGATGGTTGGTGAGCAGGATGCTGGCCCCGGCCACCGCGACCGCGGCGAAGACCAGGTTGACGTACAGGCACCAGCGCCAGTCCAGGTACTCGGTCAGCAGGCCGCCGAGCAGCAGCCCGATCAGGCCGCCGGAGCCGACGATGGCACCGTAGACGCCAAACGCCTTGCCCCGCTCCTTCGGATCGCTGAACGTCGTGGTCAGCAGGGACAGCGCGGCCGGGGCCAGCAGCGCCGCGAACACGCCCTGGCAGGCCCGGGCCGTGACCAGCATGGTGAAGTTGATCGCCGCCCCGCCCACCGCGGAGGCAGCGGCGAAGCCGAGCAGGCCGGTCAGCAGCGTCACCTTGCGGCCGAACAGGTCGCCCAGCCGGCCGCCGAACAGCAGCAGGCTGCCGAAGGACAGCGCGTAGGCGGTGATGACCCACTGCCGGTCCGCGTTGGAGAAGTTCAGCGCGTGCTGCGCCGACGGCAGCGCGATGTTCATGATCGTGATGTCGAGCACGATCATCAGCTGGGCGAGTCCAATGAGCGCCAGGATCAGCCAGCGCCGCCGGTCCGGCCCGGCCGGTGAGGTCACGGGTCCGCCGCCAGGAACGCTTGGTGCGCTGGGTGCGCTGGGTGCGGCCATCTCTGTCTCCCATCTGGAGGTGCGAGCTCCGTTTATGCCATCGACGATAACAGAAGTGGAGTCGAGTAATCCACTTTGGTCTAGGATGAGAGTCATGGACAGCGTCACCGAACCAGACCGGCCCCTGCGCAAGGACGCGGAACGGAACCGCCAGCGCATCCTGGCGGCCGCGTCAGAGGTCTTCACCGAGCGGGGCCTGGAGGCGACACTGGACGATGTGGCCCGGCACGCCGGGGTGGGCGTGGCCACCGTCTACCGCCGCTTCCCGGACAAGGCCTTGCTGGCCGACGCCCTGTTCGAGGAGCGCATCAACGCCCTGTCCGACCTGGCCGTCCAGGCACTGGACGCCGACGATCCGTGGGAGGGCCTGGCCGGCTTCATGACCGCCGCGGCCGAGATGCTCACCGGCGACCGCGGCCTGCGGCAGATCCTGATGTTCGCCGCCCACGGCCACAAGCGCGCCGGTTATGCCCGCGAGCGCATGCGCCCCGCCGTCAGCCGGCTAGTCGAGCGCGCCCAGGCGGCGGGCCAGGTCCGCCCCGACCTGAACTTCACCGACATCCCGGTCCTGGAGTTCATGCTCGGTGCCACCGCCGAATACGCCCGTGACGTCCGCCCCGACATCTGGCGCCGCTACCTGACCCTGCTGCTGGACTCCCTGCGCCCCGCGCGGGACACCTTCACTCCCCTGCCCGTCCCCGCACTATCCGCCGACGAACTGGCCACCGCCATGCGTACCAGTCCCCTGGGCCAGCAACTGGGAAGCTCGCGGACCCCGCCCCTCAAGCCCACCGCTCCCGGAAATACTGAATAATCTTCTCCGCCTGCGCATGACTAACCTCAACCAATTCTTCGTCGAAGCTCACCGTCGCTCCCACTCGACGATAACCGGCGTGAACATCCAGCTGAAATCTCTGCGCGAAGCGCCTCGTCGGCAAAGCCCCAGTCATGTTTCCAGGCGCCGCACAAGGCCATAGGGGTTATCAATGGTCCGGTCACCTCCACAACTGCGTAAAGTACGTGATCTTGTCCGGCATCAAATGCCTCTTCTCTTATAGTCAGTGATATCGCGGTGCGCGATCGGGTACCGGGATCCATAAGCGACACTTCACGCTGAAATGCCTCGAGCTCACCGCGTTCGTCGCGAGTGTGCACGCGTCCCGAATCCGCTCGTACGCCAGATGGGTTACCTCATGTTTGGCGTGAAAGCTCTCTGGCAGTGTGAAACTGAACCTCAAATCGCTGACCTTCGGGCGTCATCCAGCGAGTATTGACGCCCTTGTACTCCGAAGTCCGTCCAGTGAGTTTTTGCGATTTAGTACATCTCGATATCCTGACGCTTCCAAGCTTGCCTTTGATGTCTTCAAATGCCACTGACGTAAGTCTCTGGTCTCGAAACAAAACGTGTATCGGATCGCATCGGGAATTGCTTGAACGATCTCTTCGGCTGTCGCATCGGGCTGTGCTTCCAGCAATGCGCTCTCAGACCTTCTCGGTGAGCCGGTCCTCGCCCTTCAGCCGGAACTCGAAGCCACCCAGCCAGGTGCGCGCTAGCGCAGTTCCGGCCACCGCCTTATGCACAGCTGATCGCTGACCTCGGCTCGGCTTACCTGCTCTGCGGCAGCATCGACGTGTCCGGCTGTCGAACCCAGCGCTGTTCCTGCGGCTCAGGTACGTGCTCGCGGCCAGCGGCCAGCGTGATCTCGCCACTCACCGACACGTCGCGAGACACCGCTCCAGTAGGACCCCGGCCAGTTCGCGTCCGACTGACCGCGCCACTTCGCTCCAGTAGCGATGGGATTTGAACGCCTCGGCGCGGGTCAGGTTGGCGACGCCGTTTGGGTCGGCTGGGACCCCGGCGAGAGTCTGGGACTTCGGGGCGGTCGGGTGGGTTGGCGGGGCGGTCGAGAGCCACGGGTGCTCCCTGGGGGGACGGGCGCGGTTTAGTCAGCGTAGGCGATAGGACAGCGATTAAGCCGGGACCGTAAACAAGCCTTAATGACTTAGGACGAACCCCAGCGAGAGCCGTTACGACGTTCAGGGTGAGGGACCGAACGACGTGAGAGGCGGTGGCCTCGTGAACCGAGTCTGCCCATTGAGTGTGTTCCGGACATCCATTTGCCTGCCGGCTCGGGTCGAGCACGTCGGCCGAGCCCGGGAATTTGTCGCGGCGACGGTGGGGGCCGGCCATCCGTGTACCGCTGTTCTGCAGCTCATTGTCACCGAGCTGGTGACAAACTCGATTGTGCACAGCAGGTCCGGGTCCCAGGTTGACGGCACGGTGACCCTCACCCTGACCGGCCAATCTCGTCGGATCCGAGTAGCGGTGACCGATTTGGGTGGCCCCACCTTGCCGCGGCTGCGAGAGGTCGACTTCTGCGCGGAAAGCGGCCGCGGCCTCTTCCTGGTCGACGCCCTCGCCATCACCTGGAACTGCTTCCGGAATCCTTCCGGCGCCGTGACCACGTGGGCCGAAGTACCCGCCTAACGGCGGCCAGCCCCGAAAGCTGGGTACGCCTTCCCACAAATGCTGCGGGAAACCGTACCCAGCCTCCCACGCCGTCAGTCGCCCTGCCACACCCGCCCCGTGATGCTCAGGAGTACTGGGTGCTGGGGGTTTGGGCACGCTTTAGGCAGCATCTGCAGAAAAGTCTTCCTGAATGCCTGGCCGCTTCCTCGCCAGGCCGCAGGCGTCACAGCCCCAGCCCATCCCGCGGTGCGAAGTCGCATAGGGGTTGATGTGACTCGTGGGGCTGCGTCGGAAGTCCCGCCGGTGGCGCGGCGCATTGGTGGGAAAACTGGTGGACACCGCGTGCGGGGGCCGGGATGGTGGGGCGCATGCGGCAGGAGGACATCTGGGACGCTGAGGTGGCCCGGGATTATGACCGGTCGGACGGTGGCATGTTCGGGCCTGAGGTGCTGGGGCCGACGGTGGATCGTCTGGCCGGGCTGGCTGGTTCGGGGCGGGCGCTGGAGTTTGCCATCGGGACCGGCCGGGTGGCGGTCCCGCTCGCGGAGCGCGGGGTGCCGGTCACGGGCATCGAACTGTCGCAGCCGATGATCAGCCAGTTGCGGGAGAAGGCCGACGAGGCGGCGATCCCGGTGATCAACGGAGACATGGCCACCTCGCGGGCCCCGGGCGAGTACAGCCTCGTCTACCTGGTTTACAACACGATCGGCAACCTGCTCACCCAGGCCGAGCAGGTCGAGTGCTTCCGCAATGCCGCCCGGCACCTCTCCCCCGGGGGCCGGTTCGTCATCGAGCTGGGGGTGCCCGGGCTGCGCGTGCTCCCGCCGGGGCAATCGGCCGTGGTCTTTGAGTCCAGGCCCGGTTACCTCGGCCTGGACACCTACGACGTGCTGAGCCAGCACCTGACCTCGCACCACTTCTACTTCGATGAGAGCCGGCAGGCCCGGCTGGTCCGCAGCCCGCACCGCTACATCTGGCCCGCCGAACTCGACCTCATGGGCCAGCTGGCCGGTTTCGAGCTCGAAAGCAGGCACACGGACTGGGCTGGCACCGAGTTCACGGCCGAATCGACGTCGCACGTGTCGGTCTACCGGCTCCCCACGGCCTGACGGTAGGCACCCGGGGTGACGCCGTAGCAACGGCGGAACCACCTGGTCAGGTGGGCCTGGTCGGCGAAGCCGGCCGTAGCGGCGGCTTCGGCCGCGGTGGCGCCGCCGGTCAGCAGGCTGCGGGCCGCGCGCAGGCGGAGCTGGCGCTGGTAGTCGCTGGGGGCCAGGCCGTAGACGGCGGCGAAGGCGCGGGTGGCGGTGAAACGGCTGCATCCGGCCGCGGCGGCCAGGTCGTCGGCGGTGAGCGGGCCGGCGTAGGCGTCGTGCAGCATGTCCCGGACCCGGCTCGCGATCAGGGCTGTGGCGGGGCTGCCCGGCGGGACCAGGGTGGCGCGGGTGGCGTGCCGAGTCAGCAGTCGCGCGGTAGCCGTCAGGTACTCATGTTGCTGCAGTGATATCAGGGAGTTATGTGGCTGGAGGGGCGTGGGGGGTGCGTGGTGCTCGAGGGGTGTGAGAGGTGCATGGTGCTCTGGGGGTGTGGGGGGTGCGAGGGGTACGGTGGTGCTGGAGGGGTGGGGAAGAGCTGGTCAGGGCGGCGTGAAGCTGGCGGAGACGGCGGGCTAGCTCGGGGTCATTGACGACCGGAGTGGGGAAGAGCGGCGGGCCGGTGCCGGCGAAGAGCTCCCGGACCAGGTCCGGGGCGATGTGGATCATGCGGTAGGTGAAGCCGGGGCCGGTGGCGGCGTGGCCGTCGTGCGGGTCGTCCGGGTTGAACAGCATGACCATGTTGGCCGTGCTCACGTGGTGGCCGCCGCGGCAGGTGAAGGCCTGCGCGCCATCGTCGGTGACGCCGAACGAGTAGGTCTCGTGGCTGTGGCGGTGGTAAACGTGCGACCGGAAGTGGGCGTGCATGGCCTCGACCGGGCCGCTCAGCTGGTCGGCCCGCCAGTAGCGGGCCCAGTCGCCGCCGTGGTCGTCACCGGTCACGCTTCTAGTATGGCCAGATGGCCGAGGAGATCGCATTCGAGAATATCTACGCGCAGGCCGGGGACGACCTGAGCGAGATCCCCTGGGCCACGTTGCGGCCCATGCCCGAGCTGGTCGCGTGGCTGGACCGCCAGCCACCCGCCGCGAGCCAGGCCCCCGCCGCCGGCCAGACGGCGCTGGTGGTGGCGTGCGGGCTGGGCGACGACGCCGAGGAGGTCAGCCGGCGCGGGTTCCGGGTCACGGCCTTCGACCTGGTGCCCGCGGCCATCGCGCACTGCCGGGCCCGGTTCCCGGACACGGCCGTGGACTACCAGGTCGCGGACGTGTTCCGGCTCCCCGCCGAGTGGTCCCAGACCTTCGACCTGGTGGTGGAGGTCCGCACCCTGCAGTCGTTGCCGGTGGCCGACCGGGGCGCGGCCGCGGCCAGCATCGCCGGCGCGGTGGCCCCGGGCGGCCGGGTCTTCGTGCACGGCCTGGCCCGGCGCGACGACGAACCGGCGGGCCGCCGGCCGTGGCCGCTCAGCCCTCGGGACCTGACCGCGTTCACCCGCGCGGGACTGACCGAGACCGAGCTGAACTTCCATCGCTCGGGTCCGGATCGCAAGCACACGGTCGACGCCGTCTACAGCAGGCGAGCCGGTTAAAAAATTAAATAATGCGCACGAGCGTTCAAGCGATGAGCAGGACCTTGGCCCCAGCCTGGTCTTATGCGCTTCGACACCAAGATCGCCATTGCGGTCCGCGATGACCTGGCCGGATGGCAGCAGCTGAACGTGACCGCGTTCCTGGCCAGCGGGATCGCGGCCGGCGTCCCGGAGACGGCGGGGAAACCGTACGAGGACGGCTCGGGCCACCGGTACCTGGAGATGTTCCGCCAGCCCGTGCTGGTGTACGAGGCCGACGGGGCGCTGCTGGCCGCCGCGCGGGAGCGGGCGGCCGGCCGTGACCTCACGACCGCGATCTACACCGAGGACCTGTTCACCACCGACAACGACGACGACAACCGGGCCGCGGTACGCGCCGTGGCCAGCGCCGACCTCAACCTGGTCGGGGTGGCCGTGTACGGGCCGCGCAACGTGGTGGACAAAGTGTTCAAGGGGGCGGCGCTGCATTCGTGAGCCCAAAGAGAAATATTACGCTGTGGCAGCAACCAATCACGTCCGGCCGCGTCTTAGATAGTGTGGGGTCAGGACCGCTGGCCCTCAGCCGAACGGGGACGATCGTGACCAGGCGACGCATGGTAGCCATACTTCTGCCGGTCTTGGCGGCCATCGGCATCGTCACGGGCACCGCGGTCGCAGCCACGGGTCACCACGCCACGGCCAGCGCTACATCGGTCCAGGCCACCCCGGCCCACCCCGCAGCCAAGCCGGTGGTGTTCAACTGCACCAAAGCCCAGGTTAGGCCGGGTAGTTTCACGCTGACCTGCGCGGACGGGAACGACTACCTGAGCCACCTGTCCTGGTCGTCGTGGTCGGCCTCGTCCGCCAGCGGCACCGGCACGAACCTGGTGAACGACTGCACGCCCTACTGCGCGGCGGGCAAGTTCCACAGCTACCCGGCGGACGTGAAGTTCTGGCGCGCCGTGCCGGTGCCCGGCCACCCGGGCCAGCGCTACTTCAGCCGGGTGACGCTGCACTTCCCGGGCGCGCGGCCGCCGGTCTACTCCCACGGCAAGCCGGTCAAGGGCCCGGCTTCGTGGACGGGCGTCCTGTCCAGCAAGACCGCCCTGAAGCCCACGCAGCTCAACTGACCCGAACCGGGGGCCCGAACCCCGGAGCCCGGCGGCGCACAGACCCGGACCGTAAACCCCGGTACGGTAAGGGTCGTGGCCGAGGAGAACAAGCCGTTCCGCAGCGTCGTACCCGAGAATGATCTGCCGCCCGCGCGCGAGATCGACACGAGCGTGCCGCACATCGCCCGCATCTACAACTACTGGCTGGGCGGCAAGGACAACTTCGCGGTCGACCGGGAAGCCGCCGAGAAGGTCATGCAGGCCACCCCGGCTATCTTGCCGGGCGTGCGGGCCAACCGCGCGTTCCTGGGACGGGCCGTGCGCTACCTGGCGGCCGAGATCGGGATCCGTCAGTTCCTGGACATCGGCACCGGGATCCCCAGCGCCAGCAACACCCACGAGGTGGCCCAGGCCACCGCGCCGGACAGCCGGGTCGTCTACGTCGACAACGACCCGATCGTGCTGGCCCACGCCCGCGCCCTGCTGACCAGCGCCACCGGGATCACCGCCTACCTGGACGCGGATGTGCGCCAACCGGCCGAGATCCTGGCCGGGGCCGCGGCCACGCTGGACTTCGGCCAGCCCATCGCGATCATGCTGATCGCGATCATGCACTGCGTCCCGGACGAGAACGACCCGTACACCATCGTGCGCAGGCTGATCGAGGCCGTGCCGTCCGGCAGCTACCTGGTGCTGTCCCAGCCCGCCAAGGACATGGTGCCGGAGAATTCGGCCCAGGCCGAGGCGGCGCTGACCCGGGCCACGCGGCAGAAGGTACAGTTCCGGACGCACGCCGAGGTCAGCCGGTTCTTCGACGGGCTGGACCTGATCGGGCCGGGCGTGGTGCACCTGCCGGAGTGGCGGCCGGACGAGCCGGTCGACCCGGCCGGTCCGGTGACCGCGATGTGGGGTGGCGTAGGCCGCAAGCCCTGAGGCGGGCGCTCCACCGGGCCTGATTGGATAGCGGCATGAAACTCGACCTCTCCCCCGCTCTGTCCCGTCCGGATCTGCTGGCCAAGCCGGTCGCGGCCGCGCTGGCCGACTGGCCGGGCGGCGCGGACGCCGAGGTCGCCCCGATCGACCCGGACCTGGCCGACACCGCGGCGTTCTGCGAGCACTACGAGGTCGGGATGGCCGAATCGGCCAACTGCGTGGTCGTCGCGGGCAAGCGCGGTGGCGTCACCAGCTATGCGGCCTGCCTGGTCACGGCGGTAACGCGCGCGGACGTCAACGGGGTGGTGCGGCGCCGGATGGACGCGCGGAAGGCCACGTTCGCGCCGCTCGACGACGTGGTGGCGGCGACGGGGATGGAATACGGCGGCATCACGCCGGTCGGGCTGCCGGACGAGTGGCCGATCTTCATCGATGCCCGGGTGGTGGAGCAAGCGCACGTGGTCATCGGATCCGGCATCCGCGGCTCCAAGCTGTGGCTACCGGGTCCGTCTCTGGCCACGCTGCCCGGGGCCGAGGTCATCGAGGGCCTGGCCAACCCGATCAGCTAGCGGGCGGGCGCGGGCCCCGGTTCTCCCTTCGCCAGCACAGGCGCAGGCCGGACCAGTCGTCGTCGATGGCGGCGACCTTCACGTCGACCAGGCCGAGCGGCAGCGCGTACTCGCGCACCACGTTGTCGGTGATGTCGCTGGTGTGGCCGCCGGCCCGACGGGGCCAGGCGGCCCAGACCGCCCCATCGGGAAAGATCCGCTCGGCCAGCCCGGGGAGCCGTAGGCCAAGATCGGCCGCACGGGCGAAGAAGGCCACGATCAGGTCGGCGGCGCCGGCCTCGCCGGTCAGCTCCAGGCCGCCGGGCGGATCGGCGAACACCCAGCCCGGTGGCGGGTCATCCAGGGCCACTCGCTGTCCCGGCTTGAGCCCGAGCTTGCGCGCCTGCATGCCGGTGATCGTAACCGCGTGGGCGAACTTTGGCCCAGGAGCCGGGCAACGTCTTCGGCGCAGCCCCAGCTGAGCGTGATGCCCGCGCCGCCGTGCCCGTAGTTGTGGATGATGCGGGTGGGCCCGGCCTCGGGCGGGCCTTCTTCCAGCCGGACCTCGGGGCGCCCCGGGCGCAGGCCCGCGATGGTGTCGATGACGTCGGCATCCGCCAGCGCGGGAACGATCTCCATGCACCTGGTGATGATCGCTTCGGCGGTGGCCGGATCGGGCGCGATGTCCCACTGATGCTCGTCCAGGGTCCCGCCCAGGATGCAGTCGCTGCTGCGCGGGTGCACGTAGGCCCGGCCGGCCGGGTGGAACTCATCGCGCACCGACATGACCAGGCCCGGATTCTTGACCCGGACGATCTGCCCGCGCACGGGGTAGACGGACAGGTCACCGACCAGCTCCCGGGCGCCCAGGCCCGGGCAGTCGACCACGGCGTCCACCCCGGGTCCGGCCAGCTCGGCCAGGTCGCCGACGTCCTGGGTGACGATCTCGCCGCCCCGCCCGGTCACCTGCTGCACCAGCCACGGCTGATAGATCGGCATTTCCGCCTGCGGGACCGCGAACCGCAGGCCGTACCGGTAGCCGGGGGGCAGTTCGTCCGGGGTGGCGTCACGGACCGGCCCGACCGAGGCGGTCCAGTCCGGCCGGCCGGGCGGCTGCCGGTACAGCGCCAGGGATTCGCGCATGACCACGCCCGGGACCGAGTCCCTGGCCTGCCCGGCCAGGACCTCGAAGGTCCGCCGGCCCCACCCGGCGACAAGCCCGGGTGGCCCGACGTGGGTGGGGAACCAGATCCCGGCGGTGATGTAGGAGGTGGTCGCCTCGATCGGCGCGGCCGTCACCACCCGCACGTCGCAGCCCGCTTCGAGCAGGCAGATCGCCGTGGTCAGCCCGACGGCACCCGCGCCCAGCACAATCACCCGCATGAGGACCATGGTCTCCCATTACCTGGCGGGTAATCGCCCCGGTGCGGCCCGGCCACCGAGGATGAGCGCATCGCACAGTGAATCGAACATTGCGAACCGCACCTCCTGGAGGAGAAACCATGACGGACGTGATCGAGCGCTACCTGGACTGCTGGAACGAGACCGACCCGGCCGCGCGGCGCAAGCTGATCGAGGAGGTCTGGGCGCCGGACGCCACCTACACCGACCCGCTGGCCGAGGTCACCGGGCGGGCCGCGATCGACGCCACCATCGCCGCGGTCCAGGGCCAGTTCCCCGGGTTCGTGTTCACCCTGGCCGGGCCGGCCGACGCCCACCACCGGCAGGCCCGGTTCAGCTGGAACCTGGCCCCCGAAGGCGCGGAGCCGGTCGTGGTCGGGTCTGACGTCGCCCTGACCGGGCCGGACGGCCAGATCGTGGCGGTGTTCGGCTTCCTGGACAAGGTGCCGGACGCCTGAGGCCGGGGACGCCTGAGGCCGGGGACGCCTAGGGTCCAGCGCCTGGAGGCCGCGGTCTGCGCCCCGCAACGGGACACAGACCGCGGCCGGCCCCGGCCGGGGTCAGGAGGAGATCTTCATCAGCTTCTGCCAGGCCGGCAGCCACGACGACCGCAGGGTTGTGTATTCGGGCTGTTTCTCCGCCAGCACCGGCTTGAGCTGCGCCAGGGTCGGAAGCTGCTGGCCGGCGAACTTCGGCCCGGCCATCCCGTTCATCGCGGGCCAGTTGCCGATGACGGCCGCCTCGGTCTGGCCGGCCTTCGACGCCAGCCACTGCAGGTACAGCTCGCCCGCGGCCGGGTGCTTGGCCTCCGAGGCCAGCCCGGAGTAGAAACCGAAGGACAGCACGCCGTCCGTCGGGACCACGACCTGGATCGGAGCGCCGCTCTGCTCGGCCGGAAGAGACACGTTGACCGGCACGAAGAGCATCTTCAGCTGGCCGCTGTTGACCGCGTCCTGCGCCGCCTGACCGGTGTCATAAAAGTGGATGTCCTGGCCGGCCAGGCTGTTCCAGTAGGAGATGCCGAAAGACTTCCGCCAGAAATACGGCAGGCCGTACAGCGAACTCTCACCGGTATCGGCCAGCCCGATCTGGCCCTTCCACGCCGACTTCAGGATGTCCTGCCAGGTCGTGGGCACCTGGCTGGCCTTCACCACCTGCGTGTTGTAAGCCGGGACGGATATGTTCAGCTGGTCGGCGAAGAAGCTGCAATCGGACTGCTTGTACTGTGCCGGGATATCCGCCAGCGTCGAGAAGCAATAAGGCTTGAATACGCCTTGCTTCGCATCTGACGAGACCAGCGAGTAGTTGGTCTGCTGAATGACGTCCGCGCCGAGCTTATGCGCCTGCAGCTCGGTGAGAATTCGCTGATTGAGCTCATTTCCGGCCAGATAAACGATATTGACCTTGACCCCGGTGTCCTTGGTGAAGGTCTCGGTGTCGGAGGTGACGCTCTTGGTCGACATGGCCGTGTAGAGCGTCAGCGGGCCTCCCTTGCGCGCCGCCGCCACCAGCTTGGCGCTGGCCACCGTCTGGCCGTCCAGTACCAGCGCCGACCCGGCCTTCGGTGCGGTGGCGCTGGCGCTGCTATCCGGGGCGCTGGCACCACAGCCTGCGGCGACCGCCGCGACGGTCGCGGCCGCCACGAGGACGCCGGCCGCGCGATATTTCCTGTTCACCTGCTGCTCACCTCATTCTCCTCACGAGCCTTCTGACGTGACGAAATGGGATTTCGGGCAGGTTTCAGCGCGGAAACGCGGCAGCGCTCCCGATTCGGCCGTACCGCCCAAGTGTTAACTGCGGGTTGGAGCTCCGCGCCCTTGGCTCAGAGCCATTGCGCCGCGGAAAGGCCGCACTCAGGCCCAGCACGCTGAGAGTTACCTGGCCACGCGACGTCGGTGTCGGTGATGTTTAATAATTATTATTTATGGATTATGCAGTCACACCTTTCCCGTATTGGTCACGGCATTTACCTCCGGCTCTTGCCCTCGCTCACGCGGCACCGGCCAGCGCGCTGGACTCCACGGTGTCCGCGGCCACCCGACCGCGCTTGCGGCGGGACTGGGCCCCGGGAATCAGCCAGCGGCCGAAGACCGCCACCACGGCAACCATGCCCGCGCAGTAGAGGAGACAGGCGGCGGCGGCCTGCCCCGAGCTGCCGCCCTGCCAGAACTGGAAGATGGCCAGCGAGAGGATGTTCGTCGACGGCGTGTACAGGAAGATGACCGCGCTGATCTCGTGGAAGCTGTAGATCGCCATCAGGAGCGCGGCGGAGATGAGGCTGTTGCGCAGCAGCGGCATCGTGATCTCGGCCCCGGCCCGGGACCGGGACGCGCCCGCGACTACCGCGCTGTCTTCGAGGTCACGCTGGATCTGGGTGACGCTGCCGGAGATCGTGTTGAACGCCGTCGGTAGCAGCCGCACCACGATCACGATGATGATGGCGGCCAGCGACCCGTAGATCGGCCCGGGGATCAGCACCAGCAGCCACAGGAAGCACAGGCCGAGGACCAGCGGCGGGATGGCGATCGGGATGTTGGCCAGGTAGCTGATGATCCGGCCGCTGCGGTACCGCGTGTTCCGGGCGGCCAGCGACATCAGCAGGGCCAGGGTGACGCCGATCACCGGCACCAGGATGGCGACCTCGATCGAGTTCCGGAGCGACGACTGGAACAGGTACGAGTTGATGACCGCCGACATGTTCGTCATCGACAGATCGCTGATGTTGAACAGCATCCCGAAGCTGGAGATGTAAATCGAGCGCTGGAACGCGATCTCCAGCAGGGCCCACAGCGGCAGCACCATCGTGATGAAGACGTAGATGGCGGTCAGGACGCCAGCGGGCCAGCGCCACTTGCCCAGGTCGGTCAGCTTGGACCGGATCCCCTTACCCTGCAGCGTCGCGTAGTTCCGCCCGCGCAGCGCGCGCTGCTGCAGCAGGGTCAGGATCAGGACGACGACGACGGTGAAGACCCCGACCGCGGCGACCACGCCCTCCTCGGGGGGCGTGTTGTTCTCGGCGAAGTAGATGTACGACGCGACCGTATAGGTGTGGTTGCCGCTCAGCAGAATCTGCGGGATCGCGAAGTTCTCGATGCTTAGGGCGACGCAGATCAGGGCCGACCGGATGATGGCCGGGGTCAGCAGCGGGAAGGTCACGTGGCTCAGGGTCCGGTAGGTGCCCGCCCCGTGCAGCTGGGCCGCTTCCTCGAGCTCGGGGTTGGCCAGCGACAGCGCGCTGCTGATGATCAGGAACGGGAACGGCGCGAAGTAGATCCCGTAGACGAACACGGTTCCCGCCAGCGAGTAGATATTCAGGTGCAGCGGAATCCCGATAGCGGACAGGGCCAGGTTGAGGAAGCCGACACGAGGCGCCGACAGGAAGCTCCATCCGATCGCGGCGATCAGCGTCGGCAGGAACAGCGGCGCGATCCCGGCCGCTCGTACCAGCGGGCGCATGGCCACGTTGGTGCGGGTGCTGAGCCAGGCGAAGGCACCGCCGAAGATCAGGGCGAGGATCGTGCCGCCGATGGCCAGGATCGCCGTGTTCTTCACGCTCTGCAGGAAGGCGCTGGACAGCAGCGTGTGGTACCAGTGGCCGGTGAAGGTGGGCACGCCGAACGTGCGCGGGGTCCCGGCCGACACCGAGCCTTTGATGAGGATCAGCAGCGGCACGATGATCACCGCGACCAGGACCAGGATCAGCAGCCAGACCGGGAACCGGCGCACCAGCGAGTCTGCGGTGCCACTAACCCGCCGGCGGGGCCCGCTCGGCTCCGACGGAGGAGGCGTGCTCGGCGCCTCCGTGAGGTCCGTGCTCACGACGTCAGCACCCGGACGTCAGCGGGCTCCGCCCGCACGGTGATGCTGGCGCCCTCGCTGACCCCAGAACCCGAGCCGTAGTAAATAACGTCAGCGAGCAGGCCGCCGGGCAACTCGACCGCAAGCCGGTAGTGCGTGCCGGCGAACATTCCGGATCGCACGGTTCCCGGCCAGGTGTTGGTGGCCGGGGTGGCTGATCCACCTGGTGGCGAATCGGGATCCACCCGCAGCGACTCGGGCCGGACGCTGACCGCGACGATATCGCCAATCTTGACGTCCGCAGCCGGGCGGCGAGCCAGGAGCTCCGTGTCCGCCTGCTGAAGCCGCACGTGAACCACGTCTCGGTCCACGACCGTGACGACGCCATCGAAGATGTTGGTTACGCCGAGGAAGTCGGCGATCATGCGGGTCGCTGGCGCCCGGTACAGTTCCTCGGGCGCCCCGATCTGCCGGATCTGGCCGCCCTCCATCACCGCGATGCGGTCGGCCAGCACCAGCGCCTCGGCTTGGTCATGGGTGACATAGACGCTGGTGATGCCGGACTCACGCTGAATCTGCCGCAGTTCGGTGCGCAGCGACTCGCGCAGTTTGGCGTCAAGGTTGGACAGCGGCTCGTCCAGCAGCAGCACCCGCGGCCGCATGACCAGGTTGCGGGCGAGCGCCACCCGCTGCATCTGGCCACCGCTGAGGTTGCTGGCAGGCTGCTTCGCCAGGTGCGCCATGTCCACGGACTCCAGGACCTGGCCGACGCGCTCCTTGATCTCCGGCTTGGCGACACGCTTCATCCGCAGCGGGAACGCGACGTTCTGGTAGACCGTCATGTGCGGCCAGATCGCGTAGGACTGGAACACCAGCCCGACGTCACGGCGATTGATGCGGACGTTCGTGCGGGAACGCGAGTCGAAGAAGACCTGGTCGCCGACCCTGATCGAGCCGGCGGACGGCTCCTCGAGACCGGCGATGCTGCGCATGGTGCTGGTCTTCCCGCAGCCGGACCGGCCCAGCAGGACGAACAGCTCGCCGGGCTCGATGCGCAGGCTCAGGTTATCGACGGCCACGAAGTCGCCGTACTTAACGGTCAGATCAGAAAGCGTTACCTCGCTCGAAGCCAACCGCCGGTCGCTCGCGGTGTCGTCGCCAAGCAGGCTCGTCACGGACTGGCCACCTCCCACCGCCATTAGCGGGAACTTCGCCTCTGGCCGATATCAGCCTCAGATAGGCGTGCGTGATATTAATAAACTTTATTAGACTTTTTGATATGTTATCAAGTCTCATCGTCTTTACAAGGCTGTGTTAACAGGCCGGGCCAGTACGGAACACCGGCAATGTCCGTTCGATCCGGTCAGCTCTCGCTGACCAGCAGGCTGGCCAGCTCCCGTACGTCCGGCAGCGACTCGAGGTCCTGCACGAGGTCGTAGATCTGCTTGGCCCGATCCGTGCCGACGGCCCGCGGAGCCAGGTCGTAGAACTTCCCGGCCAGCTGGTCATCGGTGATGGGGCGGGTGTCGGTGCCCATGACGTGATCGACGCTGGCCGTGTACTCCTGGCCGTCGGCCGTCACCGTCATCGTGATGGCGTGCCGGTAGGCCCGGCCCCGTGCGTCGGCGGCCGGATCCCCGACCACGTCGACCTTCCGGGCGAACTCCAGCAGCCGGGGGTCGGCCAGCCGATCAGGCGCGAACTGGTCGACGCCCACCTGCCCGTCGAGGAAGGCGGCGGCCACCGCGAAGGACAGGTTCATCTGGGCGGTCGTGACGGTGTCCGGAACGTAGTCCCATCCCACATGGGCCTTGAGTGATTTCGGGCCGGTCACGTGCACCTTCTCGATCGTGGCCACGTCACCGATTTGCTCGCGCAGGCCGAGGGCGGCCTCCACGCTCGTCTGGCTGGCCGCGCAGGTCGGGAAGACCTTGTGCCCGATCTCCGCGGTCCGCCAGTTCGTGCCGAGATCGCGGAGCAGCTCCTCAGGGTCGTACTCCTCGGCGAACGTTCCGTAAAAGCCGCCATGGTGGTTCTCGAACAGGTCCCTGATGCCGCGGAAACCCTGGCGGCCCAGCTCGGCGGCGTAGACGCCGGACTGGGCCGCCCGGCCGGCGTGCGCGCGCTTGACCGAGGACGCGAACTGCGCCGCACCCAGGCCGGAGGCGAAGCTTCCCGAGCAGCCGATGGCGTCCCAGGTGGCCACGGGATCCAGATTGAGTACGCGGCTCGCGGCGGCACTGGCCGCGACGGCGCCCACGACCCCGGTGTTGTGGAAACCCCGCTTGAGAATGCCCAGGTTGCAGGACAAGCCGACCCGGATCCCGGCTTCGTAGCCAGCCACCTGCGCGGTGATGAGGTCGCGGCCGGAGACCGGGGTCGCGGCCACCTGGGCCAGCCCCAGGGTCGCCGGGAGCGTGACGGCGCTCACGTGCAGCGCCGCCTCCTTGTGCAGGTCGTCGAGCTCGAACCCGTGGATGAAGGTGCCGGTGGCCAGGGCGGCGTCGGCCGCCGACAGCTGGCCCGGCCAGCCCCAGACGGCTGCGCCATCCCCGCGCGGCGGCGACAGGATGCCGACCACGGCCTCCGACCACGCCTGGTGGCTGCCGAACAGGCCGACGGCCAGCGAGTCCAGTACCGACCGCTTGACCTGATGCACGACCTCGGCAGGAAACTCGTCGTAGCTGACCTGGCTGACAAACTCGCTCAGCGGCCGGGTGTACTCAGTTGTCATCAGTGAACCTCAAATCGTCGGGCCGGGTTGGTCGGGCAAGCCGCGGTCAGCCGGCGTCGGGCGCGTAGGTCAGCACTCGACCCCACAGCGGACCGCCGCCGCCGACGCCAGAGCGCAGGGACTCCAGGTGATAGATCTGGGTGTGGTCGATGAACAGGTTCACCTCGGCGCCGTACAGGCGCACATACCAGGCGAAGACCACCGGATCGGCCGCCTCGAACATCAGGTGCTCCAGTCCCAGGCCGTCGACCAGACGCGAGACCACGTCGGGGCGCCAGGAGGTGACGTCCTCGGTGATGCCCTCGGACTCGACCATGAGCATCTGGGCCCCGGCGTCCAGGTACCGCTTGCCCAGCCGGATCATGTAGGCCACGTCGGCGACGTCATTGGCCTCGATGTCGGCCGCGCTGACCACACCCCCGGCTGTACCCGAGCGCAGCGCGATCTCCGGCTTCGCCGCCAGGCCGAGCTTGACGACCTTCTCGCACAACCGGACGAGATCGTCCTGCGGCAGGCTGATGTAGTTCGCGGACACCTCGACGGTGTCGAAGCCCAAGTCGAGGACCTCGGCGAAGAACTGGTCGACCACATCGCCCCGGCGCATCAGGGCGTGCTCGAGCGCGCCGCCGGTCGAGACCTTCACGTTGTAGGCGTGGCAGATATCGATGATCTTGGCCGACACGGACCTCGGCATGATCGCGAAGGAGCCGCCGGCGAACTTCAGGGTGTCGATGTACTCCCCCATCGCCTCCAGCAGGTCCTCCAGCGCGCGGGTGCCCAGCGGCTTGTAGTGCGTGCCCCGGATCTCGGTCACCCCACGGCTGGTTCGCGGCTTGGCCGTGCGCTG
Source organism: uncultured Actinomycetes bacterium (assembly GCA_963833835.1). Taxonomy (GTDB): domain Bacteria; phylum Actinomycetota; class Actinomycetes; order Streptosporangiales; family Streptosporangiaceae; genus Bog-532. Next base: position 313,626 of record CAWHZI010000008.1, on the reverse strand, counting down.
GTTCAGCTCGAGGAAGTCGAAGCCGCGCCGGGTGTCGCGCTTGGGATCAGTCACTCGCGTGCTCCTGTCTGGTCGGGGCCTGCTCGTTCGCTGGTGAAGTACTCAGCCCGGGAAGAGAGGGGGCCGGGAAACGGGGATCGCGGCACGCAGCTGGCCGCGAGGCAGGCGGGCCGGTCTGGCCACGGGCCGGGCGCGGAGAGCGGTCAACTCGGTCTGGGTGGCCACGGCGATGCGGACGTCCAGCAGCGCGGGGACGGGAAATGGCCAGCTCAAGGCCGTCCCGTCCGTGCTGGCGCGGACTCCGCCGAACATGCCTGGGCCCACCCTTCGTCGGGTTCGGATAATTTATCATTTATGCAGTCTCAGGAATAGGTCTCGAGAATAGGTCTCGATTTCCGGCCCTACGCCGTCCTGAGCCCGTGGTCAGTCAGTCGTGCGGAGCAGCACACCGAGCCGGGCGACCGACTCCAGCGATTCCAGGCTGCGGACGGTGGCCAGGACCTCGCCGACGGCCACGTCGGGCAGACGCAGCGCGGCCAGTTCCCGGAACTTCGCCTCGGCGTCCGGCCAGGGCATGCCGCCGGTCTCCCAGTGCCCCGGGGGCAGCTGGTTGTCGAGCCGGAAGTTCCCGGTACCGGTCTCGATCTCGACCCAGGACGCGCGCCGCTCAATCCCTTCCACGACCAGCCCGGGGTCAGGGATGATCTTGATAACCGACCGGAACCGCTGGACATCCGGCCGCTCCAGCAGCGAGGGGTCGTGCGCCTCCCGGTAGGAGAGCTGGCCGAGGACCGCGCCGACGCTCAGCATGTGCCGCACGCTGATCGACGGAGTGGGGCTCGAGTCCACGGTCACGGCTGTCTCTGGCGCCAGGCCGACCCGGACCCCGGTGATGTCATCGGCCGTCAGCTGATGCTCGCGCATCAGCGTGAGCACGGCATGCAGCGGCGCGTGAATCGGGTAGCCGGCCGAGTAGTACTTGAACCCGGCGTCCAGGACAGCGAACCGCTGGCCAAGCCCGTCCGTCAGCTTGCTCAGATCGGTGTCGTCGGTGCGCCAGACATCGATCAGCCCGTTGCGCGTCTCCAGGATGCCCGGCGTGGACTGAAAGCCAGCCTGGGCCAGCAGCGCGCCTGATACCCCGGCGTACGCGGCCTGCCCGTGCACGAACGCCTTGGCCATGTGGGTGGCGTCGTCGAACAGGGCCATCGGTGACTGGATCGACATGCCCGCGATGGCCATCGCGTACTGCATCTCGTCGACGCCAAGGTCCAGGACGCGGCCGGCCCCCATGGCCGCGCCAAGGGCGAAGCACACGCTGCTGTGCAGGTGATGGGTGGCCAGCCAGGTCTTGCGGCGGCCCATAGCCACGAAAATCCGGGTGCCGATATCCAGGGAGAGCACGACGGCGTTGATCAGTTCCCGGCCGCTGGCCCCGGCCGCTTCGCACGCGGCCAGCGCAGCGGCCACCGACAGCGCGGCGGGATGGCCGCCGGTCCGGATCGAGCAGTCGAGCTCGTCGGCGTGGGCGGCCGTGCCGTTGGCCAGCGCGGCGTACGCCGCCGTCACCGCGGTCCCCCGGCCGACGATGCTGCTTGGCCCGCCACCCGCGGCGGAGTCGACGTAGCGCCACATCACCTCGCCGGGCGGCAACGTGGTGCCGAGGATCATGCAGCCGAGGATGTCGAGGATGACCCGCTTCGCGGCGTCGACGACCGGTTCGGGCAGCTTTTCAAACCGGGAATCCCGCGAGTAGGCCACCAGGTCAAGCGTGGGAGACGGCAGGTCGGACGGGGCAGGCGGCACGTCAGGCACGGCAGGCATGGCCGAGAAGATATCTGATATTTACTAATAAATACAGACTTGGCTGGCGCGCTAGGCTCCACCGCTGACGCCGTCACCAGCGGGCGCTCCGGCCGGGTTGAGGAACCAAGCTCAGTCGCATCCACGCCCTCCGCTTCCCCTTCCTGGACCACGGGCGGCCCGTGAGGTTGGTTACGCAGAGCGATACTTCTAGCGCGATAAGCAACATGTATTGACGTTTTGTTAAGACCTGATTATATATATCCAGACGTAATACCTGATTATTTATCAGTAATTTCAGCCTGATGGTGTCGGCAAGGTCGGCGATTGCCTGATTGGTGGGATGCCCGTGGAGATCGTCGCGGCCGGAGACGTGCTGCTCAGCCGGAATATCCAGGCTGATGAGGGCCTGGCGCCCGTGCGCGAGCTCTTGACCCGGGCCGACATCGGTTTCGCCAATCTGGAGATGTCGCTGCCGGCGTTCCCGCCGACTCCGGCGGTGGTGCCGCGGGGCGGCCACGTGGCGGGCCGGACGTCCGCGCTGGCCGACCTCAGCTGGCTTGGTGTCGGCATCGTCAACTTCGCCAACAACCACGTGATGGACTTCGGCGAACGAGGGGCGGCCGACACCATCACCGCGCTTCGCCGGGCGCGGATGCCCTTCGCCGGGGCCGGCCAGACGCTGGGCCAGGCCAGAGCGCCGGAGTTTGTCGACACCGCGGCCGGGCGCCTGGCCCTCATCGGGGTGTCGTCCAGCAACGCCGAGGGCAGCCTCGCCGCCGACCCGGGGCCGTTCACGCTGGGGCGCGTCGGGGTGAACCCGCTGCGGTACAGCACGGAGTACCAGGTGACCGGCGAGTGGATGCGCCAGCTGAGGCAGCTCGATGAGGAGCTCGGGACGGCCCGGGCCCGGCGGAGCCGGGTGGCGGTCAGCCGCACGCGGGCCCTGGACGGACTGACCGGACCGGCGGGCGGCGATGCGCTGGCCTTTGCCGGGCGACGGTTCGTGGTGGGCGACCAGCTAGGGGTGATGACGCGGGCGCACGCCGGCGACCTGGACGCGACGTTGCGCTCGATCGAGTTCGCCCGCAGCCAGGCTGATGTCGTCGCCGTGAGCATTCACTGTCATGAGAGCGCCGGTGACGGCTGGAACTCGCCGGAGCCGGCCACGTTCCTGGCCGAGGTCTGCCATCAGTGGATCGACGCTGGCGCCGACATCGTGCTCGGCCATGGGCCTCATCAGCTGCGCGGCGTCGAGATCTACCACGGCCACCCCATCGTCTACTCGATGGGGAACTTCTTCTTCACCAACGAAACGCGCCCCATCCTGCCCCCGGAGGCGTTCGAGAAGCAGGGGCTTGATCCCCGCACCGCGTCCGTCACCGATTGGAACAATGCCGCCGTCGGCGGTGGATTCAGCGCTCACGAAGAATTCTGGCAGGCCGTGATGACGCGCTTTGTGGTCGACGGCGGCCGGGCTGAGCTCGAGCTGGTTCCGATCACCTTGAACCGGACCCTGCCGATGCACCAGCGGGGCATGCCGCGAGTGGCTCACGGGCCGGAGGGGACAGCGATCCTGGCCCGGATCGCCGAGATGTCGGCGCAATACGGCACGGAAATCGTGGCCGACCCGGCTGGACATCGCGCAAGCGTGAAAATCGAAAACTGATTTCGATTTTTTATAAACCTAATGAAGGGGAGAAATCTATGATCAAGCCATTTTCGCGAAGACGCGTTATGTGGGCGGGTGCAGTTATAGCCGTGGCCGCCGTCTCGGCTTGCGGCGCATCCGCCCCGGGCGCGAGCAGCGGCTCAAGTAGCTCGAGCGGATCGAGCGGATCGAGCAACTCCAGCAGCGGCGCCCTGGTGCTGAACGGGCAGACCGTGGCCAGCGCATCCCTGCTGGCTCAGGCCCGCAAAGAGGGCTCGCTGACCATGTACACCTCGATCGCGGCCGCCAGCATGACCGCCACGGCCCAGAAGTTCCAGCAGGACACTGGGGTCAAGATGAACGTGGTCTCGATCCCCAGCAACATGCTGGACCAGCGCATGCTCACCGAACTGAGCGGCCACAAGCTCGGCGCGGACGTCATTTTCACCGGTGACGGCCTCCCGGCCGTGCAGTCGCTCGAGAAGGCCGGAATCTTCACGCCGTACTGCTTCCCGCTCCTGTCGGACATACCGGCCAAGTACCGGCAGTCGAACTGCGCCTTCTTCGCCCAAGAGCTTGAGATTTCGGTAATTTCTTACAACACTCAGTTGGTCAAGCCGGGCCAGGCCCCGACCTCCTGGAAAGACGTTCTCAACCCTGAGTGGAAGGGGCAGATCTCCCTTTCAGATGCCGGCGAGAGCTTCATCTACCTCCTGCCCTATTTCTGGCGCACCCAGTTCGGCCTGAGTTACTGGAACTCGCTGGCTACCCAGAACGTCAAATTCTCCGACGCCGGTCCGGCCACGATGGACGCGGTCTCCCGGGGCCAGCTGAAGGTGGCGCTGACTCCGGTCAACCTGCCCCTGATGGCCGAGCAGAGCGGGGCCCCGGTCAAGCTCGTCATACCGAGCGACGGTGTACCTTCCTTCGCCTACTTCACCGGACTCTCGTCGGAGGCCAAGAACCCGGCCGCGGCCAAGCTGTTCCTGAGCTGGTCGGCGTCGAAGGCCGGGCAGATGGAGGCGGCCACGATCGGCAACTGGCCCGCGATGAACGGGCTGCCGGGGCCGGTCTTCGCCGGAAAGCAGCTGCCGCCCCTGACCCAGATCAAGACGCTGTTCGCCGAGGCACAGCCCGCCTACGCCGCCAACCGGGCGACGTGGCTGCCGCAGTGGCAGAAGCTGATGAAGATCCCGTCCTAGTGGCCAGCTCGTTCCGGCCGAACCGATAGAGAGCGACCTAGAGTCCCGGGCCTCCCGCACCAGTGCGGGAGGCCGGGAGGGGAGATCATGGACGGCCTGACCACGCAAATCGCCGAGTTCGCGGCCCAGCTGCAGTACGGCGACTTGCCCGAGGAAGTGATCCAGACCGCTCGGGTCCGGATCGTGGACGCGATCGGCTGCGCGCTGGGCGGTAGTACCAGCCCGACCCTGGCCGCGGCCGAGCAGCTGGCCGTTCCGGTGGCGGCGGGAGGCGGGGCGCTGACGGGGTGGCAGCTTGGCCGGGCCGAAGCGGATCGGCCCGTGGACCTGGCCGCCTTCCTGAACACCGCGATGATCCGCTACCTGGACTTCAACGACTGGTTCCCCGGCGGGCATCCCAGCGATACGGTCGGCGGGCTGATCGCCCTGGCGGGCGCGCGGGGCGCGACCGGGCGGGGGCTGATCACCGCCACCGTGGTGTCGTATGAGGTGTTCGCCCGGCTCACCGCCGCGACCGACTTCCGCAAGCGGGGCTACGACCAGGGCTTCGCGATGGGGGTCGCCACGGCGGCGGCGATAGGAAACCTGCTGAGCCTGGACGCGGCGGCGATCGGGGCCGCGGTCGGCATCATCGCCGCCTCAGGAGTCCCGATCCGGGCGACCCGTTCGGGCCAGCTGTCGATGTGGAAAGGGTGCGCGACCGCCTACGCCGTCCGCAACGCCGCCTTCGCCATCCAGCTGGCCGCGGCGGGCATGACGGGCCCGCCGGCGCCGTTCGAAGGCCGCAATGGGCTGTGGGACCTGGTCACCGGCGAGTTCGCCCTGGACCCGTTCGGTGCCACGGCCGCCGATTACAAGATCACCACCACGTCGCTGAAGTACTGGCCCGTCGGCACCCATCTGCAGGGCCCAGTGTGGGCGGGGCTGCGGCTGCGCGAGCTCACCGACGTCGCGGCGATCGAGTCGCTGGCGGTGGGCACGTACTGGGCGGCTTGGCGGGACACCGGCTCCGAGCCGGACAAGTGGGACCCCACCACCCGCGAGACGGCCGATCACAGCATTCCCTACGCGCTGGCCTATGCGCTCGAGCACGGCGGGATCGACCAGCGGGCCTTCGAGCCGGGCGCCTACCGCGACCCCGGGCTGCTGCAGTTGATGAGCCGGATCACCGTCGCCGTCGATGACGAGGCGGAGGCGGCCTTCCCGCGGCATCCCATGGCCCGGGTGCGGGCGGTGACCTGTGGCGGGGAGCGCATCGACGTAGAGATTGTTGATTTCGCGGGCCATCCCGACAACCCGATGACCGACGAGCAGGTGCGGGAAAAGTTCCGCGGCCTCGCCGGGCCCGTCGTCGGCGGTCAGGCGCGGGCCGATGCGATCTTCGCCGCCTGGTGGGCCATCACCGCGCAGGGAGCGCCGATCCCGATGGCCGAGACGGTACTAACCGGCGACCCGGTCCTGGACAGCTTCTGATCAGTCGCTGTCACTGGCGGGCGCGGCGCTGGAGTCGTTGTCGATGGCGGCGTCGGTGTCCCGGACCCGCTGCTGGTAGTCGGGCGGGAACCGGGCCACCAGGGGCCGGAACGAGGACTGAACCTGGTTCATCTGCTTGGTCAGCGCGCTGGTCTGGCCCAGCCCGTCGGGGCGGTCGAACCGGCCGCTGGCCGCCGCGAACAGGGAAGCCATGAGCCGGTCCAGCTGCAGCAGGAAGTCGCGGGCGTCCGGGTCGTCGAACAGGCTGGGCGAGGCCACCAGCAGGTTGCTGGCCAGGTCCCGCAGCTCGTCCGGGACGCCGTTGCCCGACGACGGGTCGCTGAGGTTCGCCAGCACCGCCTGGTAGGCCTCGCGGGCCTGGCCGTAGACGATCAGGGCCTGCGCGGCCACCGACAGGGACCGGGCCTTGCGCTGCCGGTAGGCCACCACCTCATCGAAGATGAACGCGGTCGCGCCCACGATGAGCAGGTCGGAGATCAGCGACGTGGTGATCGCGTGCGTGTCCCACCAGTGCGCGAAGTGTTGCTCGGTCAGGTCGTCGACGATGAGCACGACGATCGCCGCGGCGATCACCACCGCGCCGAGGCGCCGGATCAGTCGGTACACCCGAGATATTGTGCCCGCCCGGGTCAGTCCCGCACGCGCAGCACGTCCAGCTCACCGGCCTGGTGCCGCGCTCGCAGCACCTTCTTGTCGAACTTGCCCACCGTGGTCTTCGGCACCTCTTCGATGAAGACCCAGTTCTCCGGGACCTGCCAGCGGGCCACCTTGCCGTCCAGGAACGAGGCCAGGGCGGCCGCGGTGGTCTCGCCGGCATCGTCAGGGTTGGTGAGCACGACGCAGGCCAGCGGGCGCTCGGTCCATTTCTGGTCGGGGATACCGACGACGGCGGCCTCGGCCACGTCGGGGCTGCCCGCGAGCAGATTCTCCAGCTCGACCGAGGAGATCCACTCCCCGCCCGACTTGATCACGTCCTTGAGCCGGTCGGAGATCTGGAAGTAGCCGCGGTCGTCCATGGCCCCGATGTCCCCGGTCCGCAGCCACCCGTCGTGGAACTTGTCGGGTGTGCCGACGCCGAAGTAGCGGGCCGTGATCCACGGGCCCCGGACCTCGATCTCGCCGGTGGACTTACCGTCCCAGGGCAGCTCGTGGCCCTCGTCGTCGACGATGCGCATCTGCACCCCAGCCAGCAGCCGCCCGGACTTCATCCGGTAGTCCATCTCCTCGACCGTGCCCGGCTCGACGTCGGCCGGTGGCAGGGCCAGCCCGCCCACCGGCGAGGTCTCGGTCATGCCCCAGCCCTGGATCAGGGTCAGGCCGTACTGCTTGCCGAACGTCTCCATCAGCGACCGGGGCATCGCCGCCCCGCCCGAGGTGCCCATCCGCAGCGACGAAAGGTCGATCTCCCGCTGGGCCCCGACCTGGAGGATCCCGCCCCAGATGGTGGGGACGGCCGAGGCCAGCGTGGACCGCTCGGCCTCGATGAAGTCGACCAGCCCGGCCGGGGTCATGTACCGGTCCGGCATGTGCATGGTGGTGCCGGCCAGGAACGCGGCGAACGGGATGCCCCAGGCGTTGACGTGGAACATCGGCACGATCGTCAGCTGCCGGTCGGCCTCGCTGGCCCCGGTGCAGGCGTTGGTCAAGGTGGCCAGGGCGTGCAGGAATGTGGACCGGTGCGAGTAGACCACGCCGCGCGGGTCGCCGGTGGTGCCACTGGTGTAACACATCGCGGCGGCCGAGCGTTCGTCCAGCTCGGGCCAGGTGTACTCGCCGTCCTCGGCCGCGAGCAGCTCGGCGTAGCGGTACACCGGCCGGTCCCCGAGGGCCGAGGCGTCGCCGTCGCCGATCACGATGAACGCCTCGACCGAGGTCAGGCTGGGCGCGACCGGGCCCAGCAGCGGCAGCAGGCTGCCGTCCACGATCATGATCTTGTCGGCGGCGTCGTTGACGATGTGCGTGAGCTGGTGGGCGGGCAGCCGGATGTTCAGCGTGTGCACGACGGCGCCCATGCACGGGATCGCGTAGTACGCCTCGAGGTGTTCCTGGTTGTTCCAGCAGAACGTGGCCACCGGCTCCCCGTCAGTCACGCCGAGCCGGGTCAGGGCCTGGGCCAGGCGGCGGGCGTTGGCCTCGATCTCGCGGTAACTGGTATGCCGGGCGTGGTCACCCTGCCAGGTCACACATTCACTCTGGCCGTAGACCCGGGACCCGTGGTTCAAGATCGTGGTGATGGTGAGCGGGAAGTCGTCCTGCATCGTGCTGGTGATCCGCTCGCCGTCGCGCCTCGCCATGCCTGTCCTCCATGCTCCGCCGGCTGCCATGCCGCCCTGGCCCGATCGTGCCCCATGTTGCTGGGGATCTCCTTAAAGTACGTGATCGTTCTTTTAATAGACTCCCTCGACCGGGGAGGATGACGCCGACGGCGGGTCGGCACCGCCAAATTCACACATAAGCCTTTAAAGTACGCGTGAGTTCTTTTAGAGTCGGCTGTGGTAACACCCGCCCTCGAACGGAGTGGTTCGATGCGCATAGCGGATGCCGGCTGGCGGAAGACCCTGCGGCTGAGCCTGGCCGCGGGCACGGCCGCCGTGGCCCTGGTTGCGACCGGAGCGGCGGCCAGCGCCGCCAATGACGTGAGTGGCGCCAAGAGCGCGAGTGGCGCCAGTAGCGCGCGTGGTGGCGGTGGCACAGGTGGCGGCAGCCCGGTGGTGGCCACCGCCGGCGGCCTGCTGCGCGGCACCACGGCCGCGGGCACCGCTGAGTTCCTCGGCATCCCGTACGCGGCGCCACCGGTCGGGAACCTGCGCTGGCAGCCACCGCAGCCGGCCGCGCGGTGGCCCGGCGTGCGCGCCGCGACCAGCTTCGCGCCGCACTGCCCGCAGTCGGCGTCTCCGTTCGGCGTGGCCAGCACGTCCGAGGACTGCCTGTACCTGAACGTCTACGCCGCGGCGGGCGCATCCCTGCGCAACCGGCCGGTGATGGTGTGGATCCACGGTGGCGCCCTGGTGACTGGGGAGAGCGACGACTACAACCCCGCCGCCCTGGTCAAGCACGGCGTGGTCGTGGTCACCATCAACTACCGGCTCGGCGCGCTCGGCTTCCTGGCCGACAGCTCGCTGGCCAGCCGGGCGGGCGGCCCGTCCGGCGACTACGGGCTGATGGACCAGCAGGCGGCGCTGCGCTGGGTGCAGCGGAACATCCGCGGGTTCGGCGGCAACCCGCGCAACGTGACCGTGTTCGGCGAGTCGGCCGGTGGCCTGTCCACGCTGTCCCAGCTGGTGTCGCCGGATGCCCGCGGGCTGTTCCAGCACGCCATCGTGGAGAGCGGCACCTACGCCCTGACCCAGGCCTCGCTGGCCAGCGCCGAATCGGCCGGCGCCGCGTTCGCGGCCAAGGTCGGATGCACCACCAACACCGCCGCCTGCCTGCGCAGCGTGCCGGTGGCCACGCTCCTGGCCAACCAGAACGCGGGCGCGGGCGGCTACCAACCCAACCTGGACGGGGACCTGCTGCCGCAGTCGATCGGGACCGCGCTGAGCAGCGGCCAGTTCAACCACGTGCCGGTGATCATCGGCACCAACCGGGACGAGTGGCGGCTGTTCGTCGGTCTGGCCCAGGCCGAAGGCGGGCCGGCGGTCACCGCGTCCAACTATCAGTCCATGATCGCTGGCACGCTGGGGGTCTCGGCCGCGGCTGCCGCCGCGATTGCGGCCCAGTACCCGCTGAGCGCCTACGCCAGCCCGGCCGTGGCCCTGGGTGCGGTCGGCACCGACGCGATCTTCGCCTGTAACGCGCTGACCGCGGAGGACTCGCTGGCCAAGTACGTGCCGACCTACGCCTACGAGTTCGCCGACGAGAACGCACCCGAGGTGTTCCTGCCGCCGGTCGGCTTCCCGTACGGCGCGGCGCACGCCTCGGAGATCCAGTACCTGTTCACGCTGAACGCCGAGGCCTTCCCGGCCACGCTGTCCCCGGCCCAGCAGCAACTGGCCGCCACCATGCGCGGCTACTGGACGTCCCTGGCTACGGCGGGCACCCCGGGCGGCGGCTGGCCCCGGTTCACCCCGTCGGCCCCGGTGTGGCGCACGCTCGTCCCGCCCAAGCCAGTCAACGAGACCGACTTTGCCGCCCAGCACCACTGCGCGTTCTGGGCTGCGGCTGGCTAACCGATGAGTTCGGCTGACTCCGTTCGTCGGCCCTGGGATAGCTCATTTCAATCTTTGCGCTTGGAGGCAACGATGAGTCTTCCCTCGGTCGTGTCGCGGACGGAGTGGCTGGAGGCACGGCGGCAGCTGCTGGCGGCGGAGAAGAAGCAGACCCGCGAACGGGACGCGCTCAACGCGGAGCGGCGCCGGCTGCCCATGGTGCGGGTCGATAAGGAGTACGTGTTCGAGGGCCCGGACGGGAAGGCCAGCCTGGGCGACTTGTTCGGCGGGTATCAGCAGCTGATCGTGCAGCACGTGATGTTCGGCCCGGACTGGGACGCGGCCTGCCCCGGCTGCACGGCCGCGGTCGACGAGCTGTCCGACGGGACGCTCACCCACGTGCAGTCGCGGGACACCGAGTTCGTGCTGGTGTCCCGCGGCCCGCTGGACAAGCTCCGGGCCTACGCGGCCAGCCGGGGCTGGACCGTGCCGTGGTACTCCTCGCTCGGCAGCGACTTCAACTACGACTTCCAGGTCACCCTGGATAAAGACCGGCCGCAGCTCGACTACAACTACCGATCCGAGCCCGGTGCTCTGGGCGACGCGGACACCACCGAACTGCCCGGCATGAGCTGCTTCCTGCGCGATGGGGAGCAGATCTACCACACCTACTCCACCTTCGCCCGCGGCACCGACGGCCTAGGAGGCTCCTACTCCCTGCTCGACCTGACCGCGATGGGCCGCCAGGAAGAGTGGGAAGAGCCCAAGGGCCGGGCCCGCACCGTGCACGGCGCCGATCCCACGTTCACGGACTGAGGCGCCGGGTCTGGTTCAGCTCGCGGGTAACCGCCCAGGCGTCGCCCACCGGACCCATGTGCCGGAGCTTGTCGGGGTTGGACACGGAGCGGATCGACTGGATCTGTCCGTCGAGCACGTCCAGCGCCAGGGTGGTGAGCGCCCGGCCGTCCCGGTCGCGGAAGACCGCACCCGGCTGGCCGTTCACCTCGTGCGGCTCCAGCGTCACGCCGATCGAGCCGAGCCGGGGAAAGACCGAGGCCACCAGCCGGGCCACCTTCTCCGCCCCGGTGACGCTCCTGGCCAGCGCCGGGGCGTTACCGCCGCTGTCCCCGGTCAGCTGGACGTCGGCGGCCAGCAGTTGCCGCACGCCCTCGACGTCACCGTCCCGGAGCGCACCGAAGAACCGCGCCGCCAGTTCCTCGCGTTCCCGGCGGCCGGCCGCGAACCGTGGCCGCCCGGCGTCCATGTGACGCCGGGCCCGCACCGCGAGCTGGCGGCAGGCGGGCTCCGAGCGCTCCACCGCCACGGCGATCTCGGGAAAGGCGAACCCGAACACCTCCCGCAGCACGAAGACCGCCCGCTCGAGCGGGCTGAGCCGTTCCAGCAGCAACAGGGCCGCCATCGACACGGAGTCGGCCAGCTCGGCCGACCGCTCAGGGTCCTGGTATGGGTCGGTCAGCAGCGGCTCGGGGAACCACGGGCAGGCGTACTCCTCCCGCCGGACGCGGGCCGATCGCAGCACGTCGATCGAGATCCGGGTCACGGTGGCGGCCAGGTACGCCTTGACCGAGGCGGGCTGGGTCGCCGACACCTGATAGCGCAGCCAGGTCTCCTGCACCGCGTCCTCGGCTTCGCCCACACGGCCCAGGATCCGGTAGGCGATGGAGAACAGCAGCGGCCGGAGCTGCTCGAACTCCTCGGCCTTGTTCACGCAAGCTCTTCGGAAAATCCCTGCCGCCATGACGGGTAGCGCAGCGGCCAGCCAAGCTCGCGCTTGGCCTTGGCGTTGGAGAAGCCGCGTCCCTCGGTCATCATGACCACCACCATGTCACCGGCCAGCAACCGGGCCAGCCAGGCGGGGAGCCGCCGCGGTGGTTTGGCGCCGGCGCATTCGGCCAGATAGGGCAGCCACTGGCTGGCTGGGGCGGGCTCGTCGTCGGCGATGTTGAACACGCCCACGGCCTGCTGCTCCAGCGCCAGGACGGTTGCGCTCGCCGCGTCGTCGAGGTGCACCCAGGACAGGTAGCCGGTGCCGCCTCCGACGAGCGGGAACATGTGCTTGCGTACGAGCTGAACCTGATCGTCGCTGGCCCCCGGCCCGTAGAACGAGCCGTAACGCAGGGCCGCACCACCCGCCGCGACGACCGCGTCCTCCAGATGGCGGAGCGCCGCCATCCCCTGGCGCGCGCCCGCCGGGCCCGGGTCCAGCGGGTCCTGCTCGGTCTTGACCCAGCCACCCTGGCGGATGCCGTTGAAAGCGCCAAAGCTCTGCGCGACGATCTGGGCTACGCCGGTGGCCTCGGCCGCGGCCAGCAGGTGATCGGTCCCCTCGGTGCGCAGCCGGATGGTGGGGGCGAAGAAACGGTCGGGGTGCCTCAGGTTGGGCCTTCCGGCGTGGGCCGCGGACAGGCCGGTCATCTGGTGCACGATGGCGTCCGGCCGGGCCGCGGCCACCGCCTCACCGACCGAGGCCGCGTCCAGGCCGTCCATCACGACGCCGTCCGCGCCCAGCTGCTGGAGCAAGCCCAGCTTGGCCTCGTTCGTCGCCGTCGCCGTCACCTGGTGGCCCCGGGCCACCAGCTGGGGCACCAGCCGTTGCCCCAAGGCCCCGCTACCGCCTGCCACGAACACCCGCATGACCATCACCATCCTAATCCCGTAGTTGGCTCTCAACCCCGAGACGAGATAGCCGCGGCCCGCTGTGACATACGACGGTGCCATCCGGGGGGCGGGGCAGGTCAGAGGGCACATGCGGCGGTATGAAACGGTTACGGGTGTGCTTCCACTGCAGTCACTGACCCAGCGCCACCAGCAGGTAGGCGACCTGCCGCCCGGGCCGGGCGAACCCCCCGGGCCACCAGCCGCGCTCACGTCGGCCCGGGTGACCTCGGCCGGGCCGGGGCGGGTCACCTTGGCCGGGCGGGCCAGTGACGGGGAACCGCTGATCGTCCAGGTGGCCGTGGTGGCCGCCGGGGTGGTGCGGGTCAGCCTGAGCCGGGACGGGTCGCAGCGGCCGCGCTCGGAGTCCGCCCTGCCGCTGGTCCCGGCGCCGGGGCCGGCCGATGCCGCCATGGGTGCCGGGGAACACCCGGCGGGCGAGGTCCGGGTGGCGGCGGGCGATCTGGTCGCAGTGATCTCCCCGGAGCCATGGTCGCTGCGGTTCGACGACGGCGCGGGCCGGACGCTGCTGGCCCAGCAGCACGACGACGTGGACGTGAGCGGGGCGCCGTGGTCGCTCCCGTTCGGCGGCACGGTCCTGGCCGACGGTGAGCTGGCCTACCACGTCAGCTTCGAAGCCCGCCCGGACGAGCAGTTCTACGGGCTGGGCGAACGGTTCGGGACGTTCGGCCAGCGCGGCACCCGGTCGGTGGCCTGGATCGAGGACGCGCTCGGGGTCAGCGGCCCGCACGTGTACAAGGCCGTGCCGTACTTCTGGTCCACCCGCGGCTACGGGCTGTTCGTCAACAGCGGGGCCCCGGTCGAGATCGACCTGGCCGCCACCTCGCACTCGACCGTGTCGGTGGTCGTGCCCGACGACATGCTGGAGTTCTACGTGGTCCGGGCGGCCGGGCCGGAGGACGCGCTGGGGCCGCTGCGGGCGCTGACCGGGGACGTGCCACTGCCGCCGCGGTGGGCCTTCGGCACCTGGGTCTCGTCCAGCTTCCAGCCCGACACCCAGGAGTCGCTGCTGGAGCGGGCCCGGCAGATCCGGCGGGACGGCTTCCCGGCCGACGTCTTGCACGTGGACCCGTTCTGGCAACGGCCGGGCTGCTGGTCCGACCTGGCCTGGGACCGGGACACGTTCCCGGACCCGCGGGCGATGGCGGCCGAGCTGCGCGAGCTCGGGTTCCGGCTGTGCCTGTGGATCAACCCCTACATCAGCGTGGACAGCCCGCGGTTCGCCGAAGCCAGCCAGGCCGGGTACTTCCTGCGCGGGCAGGACGGCTCGACCTGGACCGGTTCGGTCTGGGGCCAGGACCGGGGCCTGCCGGACATGGCCATCGTCGACTTCACCAACCCGGCCGCCGTCCGCTGGTGGCAGGGCCACCTGACCGGCCTGCTCCAGGACGGGGCGGCGGTGTTCAAGACCGACTTCGCCGAAGCGGTGCCGCCGGGCACGGTGGCCTGGAACGGCGCGAGCGGCCTCGACCTGCACAACGTCTACACGCTGCTGTACAACGACGCGGCGGCCGAGGTGACCGAGCAGGTGCACGGCTACCGGCTGGTCTGGGGCCGGTCGTCTTACCTGGGCGGGCAGCGGCACGCCGCCCAGTGGGGCGGCGACCCGGCCTCGACCTACGGCGGGATGGGCAGCACGCTGCGCGGCGGCCTGTCCTACGCCATCGGCGGCGGCACGTTCTGGAGTCACGACGTGGGCGGCTTCTACGGGTCACCGCCGTCCGACCTGTACCTGCGCTGGGCCTGGTTCGGGGCCCTGTCCCCCCTGAACCGCTACCACGGCAACACCAGCCGGCTGCCCTGGGACCAGGCCGCCGAGGTGTACCCGGCCACCCGGCAGATCGTCGCCACCCGGTACCGGCTGCTGCCCTACCTGTACTCGGCCGCGGCCCAGGCGGTCCGCCAGCACCGGACCTGGCTGCGGCCGATGGTCGCGGCCTGCCCCGGCGACCGGGCCGCCCGGGACGCCGACGGCCAGTACCTCATCGGTACCGACCTGCTGGCCGCGCCGGTCACCGCGGCCGACGGCGAGCAGGACGTCTACCTGCCCGCCGGGACCTGGATCGACTACGCCACCCGCGCCCGCTATGACGGCGGCCGGTGGCAGCGGCTGACCCGGCCGCCGGAGCAGGCCCCGCTGTTCGTCCGGCACGGCGCGCTGCTGCCGGTCGACACCAGCGCCCCGGCCAGCGCGGCCGCGGACCCGGACGCGCTGACGCTGGAGGTGTGGGGCGGGACCGGCGGCACCGCCACCGTGCACGAAGCACGAGGCGAGACCCGGATCGCGCTGACCGTCTCCAGCGGCGCGGCCGAGCTGACCGTGACCGGCCCGGCCCCGCTGACCCGGGTCGAATGGCCCCGCATCCCCGGCGAGGACCCACCCGGCCAGGTCGCGGTCAACGGCCGGCCCTGGACCGTGGACGAAACTGACCCGAATCGGGTGATCGCCACACCTGTCAGCTGACCTGGGCGCTCTACAATCCAGGGATGAAGCGGGGCATCGTGGAGCGCGAGGCAGAACTGTCCGCGCTCGCCGGGGCTGTGGCATCCGCCACCCGGGGCGAGGGGTCGGTGGTGCTGATCTCCGGCGAGGCCGGGATCGGCAAGTCCAGCCTGGTCGAAGCGGTCCGGGCCCAGCTGCCCGCCGAGGGGCGGATGCTGGTCGGCTACTGCGACGACCTGGCCACCCCGCGCACGCTGGGCCCGTTCCGTGATCTGGTCGGCAGCGTGGGTACCGAGCTCAGCCAGGCGGTGACCGACGGCAGCGACCGGGACCGGCTGCTGGCCGCGCTCCGAGCCGAGCTCGATTGGGCTGGCCACCCCGCCGTGCTGGTCGTCGAGGACGTGCACTGGGCCGACGACGCCACCCTGGACGCGCTGCGCTACCTGGCCCGGCGGATCGCCGACCTGCCCGCCCTGCTCATCCTGACCTACCGCGACGAAGAACTGCACCGCGAGCACTCACTACACGGCCTGCTCGGCCTGGTGTCCCGGCTCGACCAGGTGTGGCGGCTGCCACTGGCCCGGCTGTCCCCCGGCGCGGTCCAGCGGCTCACCGCCGACAGCGCGGTCGACGCGTCCGGGCTGTACACGCTCACGTCGGGCAACCCGTTCTTCGTGCACGAGCTGCTGGTGTCCGCGGACGGCAGCCGGGTGCCGCCGTCGATCACCGACGCGGTCCTGGCCCGGGTCCGGCAGCTGGATCCGGGCACCCAGGACGTGCTCGAGCAGTTCGCGGTGGTGCCGGCCGCGCTGGACCGCTGGCTGGCCGACGAGCTGGCCGGCCCCGGCGCCACCGCGGCGCTGGGCCTGGCCGAGCAGCGCGGCCTGCTGACCGTGTCCGCCCAGCGGATCTCGTTCCGGCACGAGCTGACCCGCCGGGCCGTCGAAGGCGCGGTGCCGGCCGCCCGGCTGATGGCGCTGAACCAGCGGGTGCTGGACGTGCTGACGCAGCGGCCGGGCGCAGACGTGTCGCAGATCGTGCACTACGCGGCGCAGGCCGACGACCAGGACGCCATCGCGGCCTACGGCCCGGCCGCGGCGCGGGACGCGGCGGCCGCGGGCGCACACCGGGAGGCGGCCGCGCACTTCCGGCTGGTGCTGGAGCACGCGGACCGGTTCGGCCCGCAAGATCAGGCCCAGCTGCTGGAAGAGTACGCCGTCGAGACCTACACGGTCGGCGCGTCCGACACCGCGGTCGGCGCCATGAGCCGCGCCGTTACCCTCGGCCGCACGTACGGGACCGACGAGCAGCTCGGGGCCCGGCTGCGCTGGCTGTCCCGGATGCACTGGAACACCGGTGACCGGGCCGAAGCCGAGCGCGCCGGCGAGCAGGCGATGGCGGCAGCCGAGCGCGCCAAAGAGCCGGGCCTGCTCGCCCTGACCCTGAGCAACCAGTCGCAGCTCTTCATGCTCAAGCACCGGACCGCCGAGGCTATCGCGCTCGGTGAGCGGGCGGTCGCGCTAGCCCGTGAGACCGGCGATGACCGAACCACCGCCCACGCCCTGAACAACGTGGGTTCGGCCAAGTGGTTCCAGGGCGATCCGGCTGGCCAGGCCATGACCGAAGAAGCGCTCCAGGTCGCGCTGGCCGCCCATGACACTGAGGAAGCCTGCCGGGCCTACGTCAACCTGGTGTGGTCTCTGCTGGACTGGTTCCGGCTGGACGAGGCCGAACGGTTCCTCCCGCAGGCGGTGAAGCTGGCCGAGGAGGCCGAGTTCCTGGGTTTCCTGTCCTACATGCGGACCGAGCAGGCCCGGCTGGCCCTGGCCCGGGGCCAGTGGGACGACGCGATCCGGTACGCGCAGCTCGCGCTAGAACTGATCATGAGTGTGCACCGGCCGACCCAGATGGCGGCGCTGACCGTCCTGGCCCGGGTCGCGGTCCGGCGTGGCCAGCCCGATGCCGCGGACCTGCTGGAACGGGCCTGGGACATGGTCTCAGGAAGCGGTGAGCTGCAGCGTACCGGCCCGGTGGCGGCGGCCCGGGCCGAGCACGCCTGGCTCGGTGGTGACGACCGGGCCGCACGGGACCTGGCCCGGCCGGTCTACCAGGAGGCAACCCAGCTCCGCGACCTCGTCCAGCGGGCTGAACTCGGCTACTGGCTGACCGAGGCGGGCGAACCCACCCCGTCGGCCGGTGAGCACCCGTACGCGGTGCAGGCGTCCGGCCGGTGGCGCGAGGCTGCCGACGCCTGGCAGGCGGCCGGCGGCCGGTACGAGCATGCGGCCGCCCTGGCCCAGAGCCCCGATCCGCAGGACCTGCTGACCGCGCTGGCCGTCCTGGACGACCTGGGCGCCCGGCCACTGGCCACGCGGGTCCGCACGCGGCTGCGCGCGCTGGGCGTGACCCGCATCCCTCGTGGCCCGTCCGAGGAGACCCGGGCCAATCCGGCCGGCCTGACCGCGCGCCAGAACGACGTGCTCGCGCTGCTGGTCCAGGGCCACACCAACGCCGAGATCGCCCGCCAGCTGGTGCTGTCCGTGCGCACGGTCGACTCCCATGTGGCCGCGCTGCTGGCCAAGCTGGGCGCCCGCGACCGGCGCGACGCGGCCGCCCGGGCCACCGAGCTGGGCCTGCTCAGCTCGCCGTCTCGATAGGCCAGCTCAGAAGGCCGTCCGAGCAGGCCGATCTCAGTAGCCCGCGGCGCCGGTATCGGTAGCCGCTGCCGATCCGGCACCGGCACTCGCCGGGCTACCTCTGGGAAGACAACAACAGTCATCCGGAGGAGACGGAAACATGGATATCGACCAGGACAAGCTGATGGAGTTCCTGCACCGGTTCGTCGGGGACCTGGGGGCGGCCATGGCCGCGGGCAACGTGGTCGTCGGTGACCGGCTCGGGCTGTACCGGGCGCTGGCCGACGCGCCCCTGCTGCCCAGCGAGCTGGCCGAGCGCACCGGCACCGCGACCCGCTACGTCGACGAGTGGCTGCGGGGCCAGGCCGCCGGCGGCTACGTCGAGTACGACGCCGAGACCGGCCGGTACTCGCTCACCCCCGAGCAGGCGTTCGCGCTGACCGACCCCGATGGCGCGGTGTACGCCCCGGGCGCGTTCCAGCTCGCGCTGGGCACGCTGAAGGCCGAGCCAAGGGTAACCGAGGCGTTCCGGACCGGGGCCGGCCTGGGCTGGCACGAGCACGACGACGAGGTGTTCATCGGGTGCGAGCGGTTCTTCCGGCCCGGGTACATCGCCAACCTGACCGAGGCCTGGCTGCCCGCCCTGGACGGCGTGACCGACCGGCTGCGGGCCGGGGGCCGGGTCGCGGACATCGGCTCCGGCCACGGGGCCTCCACCATCTTGATGGCGCAGGCCTTCCCGGAGTCCACCTTCACCGGCTCGGACTACCACGAGGGGTCGGTCCTCGGGGCGCGCAAGCGGACCGCGGACGCGGGCCTGGCCGACCGGGTCAGCTTCGAGGTGGCGTCGGCTCAGACGTTCGGTGGCGGCCCGTACGACCTGGTGACCAGCTTCGACTGCCTGCACGACATGGGCGACCCGGTGGGTGCGGCCCGGCACGTGCGCGAGCAGCTGGCCCCGGACGGCACCTGGATGGTGGTCGAACCGCGGGCCGAGGACACCGTGGCCGGGAACCTGAACCCGGTCGGCCGGGTCTACTACTCGTTCTCCACGTTCCTGTGCGTGCCGAGCGCGCTGTCCCAGGAGGGCGGCTACTCCCTCGGCGCCCAGGCCGGTGAGGCGGCGATCGGCCGGCTGGTCCGTGACGCCGGCTTCGGGTCGTTCCGCCGGGTGGCCGAGACCCCGTTCAACCTGGTCTACGAGGCCCGGCCCTGACCGCGGGCCGGAACGCGACGGGCGAGCCGGGGCGGGGGCCGGCTCGCCCGTCGCGTGTCAGCCGATCAGCCGATCAGCCAGCCGGCCAGCCGGTCAGCCGAAGAAACCGAACCGGATCACGCTGGCCAGGCCGGCCAGCAGGCAGTAGACGGCAAACGGGACCAGCGTCCGGGTGCGGAAGTACCGGGACAGGAACAGCACCGCGAACAGCGAGGTGGCCGCGGCCGCGACGCTGCCGGCGATGATCTGGCCCCGGACGCCAGCCCCGAGGGAGCCGGTCAGGTCGCTGATCTTCAGCGCGCCCGCGGCCAGGATCACCGGGGTGGACAGCAGGAACGAGAAGCGCATGGCGTCCTCGTGGCTCAGCCCGCGGGCCAGGCCGCCGACCATGGTGACCCCTTCGCGGCTGATCCCGGCGAACAGGGCCAGGATCTGGGTCGCGCCGATCCACACCGCGTTCCAGAGGCCCAGGCCGGCCAGCCGCCGTTCGGCCGCCTCGTCCAGCATCGCGCCCCGGTCGTCCCGGTCGTTTTGCTCGCCCGGATCGCCGGTCCCGGCGACCGGGCGGTAGGCCGTACCCGGGGCCGGTGAGCCCACCAGGGCACCGGGCCGCGGTGACCCGGCCGGCCGCGGCTGGGGCGCCGGCGGAAGCAGGCCGTCGGCCGTGCGCTGGGCGGCCCGGCGGCTCAGGATTTCCCCCGTGAACAGGATTCCCCCATTAATCATGAGAAAGATCGCGGCGGCCAGCGGTTTGGCGAACAGCACCCGGAACGGGTGCTCGAGGACCAGCCCGGCCAGGCCGACCGGGATCGTGGCCACCACGATCAGCCAGGCCAGTTTCTGGTCCGCCGACCGCACTTCGCGGCGGGCGATGCTGGTGAAGAAGCCGCGGATGACCCGGACCCAGGTTTTGGCGTACACGCCGAGCAGGACGATCGCGGTGGCCAGGTGCAGCCCGACCACGAAGGCCAGGTACGGGCTTTCCGGCCGGCTTTCCTGGCGGACCAGGGTGGCCCAGCTGCCGCCCAGCCAGGACGGGATCAGCACCGTGTGCCCCAGGCTGGAGATCGGGAACAGCTCGGTGATGCCCTGAATCAGCCCGATGACCACGGCCTGCAGATAGGTCATGTGGTAAATCGGATCCATGGTGGGTCCCCTCCGGCCGGCCTACACTGAACACGACGAACAGCGTAGTACTACAAACACCGTAGTAGATGACGTCAGGAGCTGGCATGGCCGCCGCATCGCCCGGACGGCCGCGTGGTGCCCTCGAACGTGACGTGCTCGCATGCCTGGCCGCTGCGGGCCGGCCGCTGTCCCCCGGCCAGGTGCGGGCCGAGCTGGGCGATCACCTGGCCTACACCACGGTCATGACCACGCTGTCCCGGCTGTACGCCAAGGGTGCGCTGTCCCGGCAGCCGGCCGGCCGCGGATACGCCTATTCACTGCCCGGCGGGCCGGACGGTGCGCAGGCCTCGATGACCGCGCACCGGATGCTCCGGCTGCTCGACGCGGGCGGGGACCGGGCCGGGGTGCTGTCCCGGTTCGTGGCCGACCTGCGCCCCGAAGACGAAGAACTGCTCACCAACCTGCTCGCCGATGCCGGTGAGGCTGATCAAGGCCAGGAGCCGGGCCGGGCATGATCGCCCTGGGGCTGGTTCCGTTCGCCTGCAGCCTGCTGCTGGCGCTGACCGCGCGCGGTCTGGCCCGGCGGCTGAGCCCGGCGGTGGCGGCGCCACTGCTGACGCTGACCGCCCTGGCCACCTCGCTGGCCACCGGGATCGTGCTGTCCCTGGCCGGCTTTACCGTGCTGGCCCGTATCCCGCTGGTCGCCGCGCTCGGCGGCTGGCCCGATGACCGGCTCCACGCCTGGACCCAGCTGCCCACCGGCTGGGCCATCGCCGCCGCGGCCCTGGCCGGCGGCCTGCTGGCCAGCGCGCTGGTCTACCTGGTCCGGGTGGGCTGGGACCTGACCCGGGCGCACCGGGCCTGCCGCCAGCTGCCCCGGGCGGGCGACCAGTTCATGATCACCCCCGAGGATCACCCGACCGCGTTCACCCTGCCCGTTCCGCTGCGCGGCGGCGCCATCGTGGTCTCGGCCGGCATGCTGCGGCTGCTGCCCGCCGACGAGCGCCGGGCGTTGCTCGCCCATGAGTCCGCCCACCTGCGCCGTTATCACACCAGTTATGTGCTGCTGGCTTCGCTGGCCGCCGCGGCCAACCCGCTGCTGCGCCCGGTGGCCCGGCAGGTCCGGCTGGCCGTAGAGCTGTGGGCCGACCAGCTGGCCGCCCGCGAGGTCGGCGACGGGCTGGTGGTGGCCCGCGCTCTGGCCCGGGCCAGCCTGGCCGCGTCCCGGCCCGGCCAGGCCAGCGGCTTCCGGCTGGCGGTGGCCGAGTCCGACGTCAGCGCCCGGGTGCACGCGCTAACCGAGATGCCGCCCCGGTTCCGCCCCTGGGCCGCGGCGTCGGTACTGGGGCTCGCGGTGGCCTCCAGCGCGATCGCGATCACGCTGACCTTCGCCGTGCACAACCGGATCGAATTCGCCCAGCTGGTCTCGGCCCGGATCGTCGCCACCCACTTCTCCCCCAGGTGACCGCGAGTCCTTCAGGTGACCGCGAGTCCCCAGGTGACCGCGAGCACCACTGCTTATCTACTACGATTCGTGTAGTAGAGGTCGGCCACGTTACTGAGGAGACGACGCCTTGCGAGCCTTCGCCCGCTGGATCAGCCCGGAGCCGCTGGCGGCCAAGGTGCCACAGATCGGATTGCTGTTCTGGGTGGTCAAGCTGCTCACCACCGCCGGCGGTGAGGCGGCCTCGGACCTGCTGTCGCACGACATCGCGATCGGCGTCGTGGTCGACCTGGTCCTGATCGTGTCCGGGGTGTTCTTCCAGTTCCGCACCCGCCGGTACGTCGCGGCGGCCTACTGGTACCTGGCCCTGGCCATCGCCACGTTCGGCACCGGCGCAGCCGACGTCATGCACCTGGACCTGGGCCTGCCCTACACCGTGACCACGGTGCTGTGGGCGGTCGTCCTCGCGGTCGTGTTCTGGCTCTGGTACCGCCGCGAGGGCACGCTCTCCATCCACAGCATCGTCACCCGCCGCCGCGAGGTCTACTACTGGTGCACGGTGTTCGCCACGTTCGCGCTGGGCACCGCGCTCGGTGACCTGACCGCGACGACCCTGCACCTGGGTTACCTGGGCTCCGGCGTCATGTTCGCCGTCATCATCGCGGTCCCGGCCATCGCCTGGCGGATGGGCCTCAACCCGGTGGTGGCATTCTGGTTCGCCTACATCGTGACCCGGCCGCTGGGCGCATCGTTCGCCGACTACTTCAGCAAGCCCCACTCGCTCAGCGGCCTGAACTTCGGCGACGGCCCCACCACCGCCGTCTTCGTCGTGGCCATCGTCGCCTTGGTCGGCTACCTGCAGCTCACCGGGCACGACGCCCAGCCGGTAACCGACGAAGCCGAAAGCCTCCAGCCCCGGGCCCCCTCACCCGCCGCCTGACCGCCCGGCCATTGGCTCGCCCGGCGCCTACCCCGGGCCAGCGTCGGCGCCCGCCCGGCACCGCTGAGGCCCGTGGGGTGTTGGGACGCCGAACGGCGTTCACTGGAGCGCCTGCAGGGATAGTCCCTGCAGGCGCTCCAGTGAGGGGATTTTGCTCGGGTGGGTAATCCCGTTGCGTCGGAGGGTGCGGCGCCGGGAGGGTGGGTTGGTGCTGGAGGCTGAGTTTGCGCTGGACGACGCGGCGCGGGGACGGCTGCTGTCGCGGTTTGGGGAGGGGGTGCGGGAGTGGTGTGCGGGCCTGCCCCGGCTGGTCGAGCACTATTGCTCCCAATGGGACCTGCGGCTGGAACACGCTCGGTCCGGGTCTACCTCCCGGGTCTACTTCGGGTGGCAGCGCGGAGGGCCAGCGCGGCCCGGGCAGCCCGAGCGGGAGGTCGTGCTCAAGGTCACGCCGGAGCCGGCGATCGCCCGTGAGGAGGCGGCGGCGCTACGGGCCTGGGCGGCCACCCCGCACGCGGTGAGCTTGCTCGACGCTGATCCGGACGGGGGTGCCTTGCTGCTGGAGCGGATCCGGCCCGGGACCAAGCTGTGGGACGCCGGCGTGATGCCGCCCGTACCGGAAATGGCGGAGTTGCTGACCGGGCTGCGGGTCGCCACCGGGGACCTGACCGGCCAGTTGACGCCGCTCAGTGAGCGCATCGAGTTCATCTTTGAGCTCATCCGCGGGCGGCTCGCCGGGCCCCGGGTGGCGCCGCTGGTCGACCCGGACTTGGTCACGGCGGGGCATGAGCTCGCCCGCACGCTGGTCCGGACCGGGCCAACCGCCCTCGTTCATGGCGACCTGCATCTGGCCAACATTCTCATCGCCCGCCAGCCCGGCCAACCCAGCCAGACCCGCGAGACCCGCGAGACCTGCCGCCTGGTCGCGATCGACCCGCGGCCGGGCCTGGGTGATCCCGACTTCGACGCCGTCGACTGGGTCCTCGCACCGGGCGCCACCCAGACGCCGGAGCAGCAAGTCAGGCAGCGGATCGAGGAGCTGGGCGGACTGGTCCCCGGGCTAGACGGCGACCGGCTCTGGGCGTGGTGCCAGGCGTCCGCGATCATCATCGTCGTGCAGCACCTGCACAACCGGCCGGCCGACTCGCGGATCTCTTCCTTGCTCCAGCTGGCGGCCCGCTGAGCCGGAAATACCGCCGAGCCCGGGACAGTTCGGCACGTTAGGCTGTGCGCACGTCGTCGCCGGCCGCAAGCCCTGACCCCGCGCCCGCCCTGAAGGAGGACCGATGGCCGAACCACAACTGGCAGGCCAGACCGTCGTAGTGCTCGGCGGCAGCGCCGGCATCGGCCTGGCCACGGCCCGCCTGGCCCGGGCCGAGGGCGCCAACGTGGTCATCACCGGCCGGGACCCCGAGCGCCTGGCCCGCGCCGCCGCCGACGCCGGCGCCAGCCAGACCGCCCATTTCGACGTAGCGGACGAGGCGGCCCTGCACCAGTTCTTCGACCGCCTCGAAGGGCCGATCGGGCACGTGCTGGTGTCCGCGGGCGGGCCGTATTACGCGCCGTTCGCCGAGCTGGACGTGGCCGACGCCATGGCCTACGTGAGCCGCAGCCTGGCGCTGCCGCTCAACGTGGCCCGGTTCGCGTCACCGCGGATGGGGCCCGGAGGGTCGCTGACGTTCATCGGCGGGACCGGGGCGCGCCGGCCCGGGAAGGGACTCAGCATCATCGGGGCGGTCACCGCCGCGGCCCCCGCGCTGGTCGCGAACCTGGCCCTGGAGGTCGCCCCGGTCCGGGTCAACCTGATCGCGCCCGGCTTCGTGGACACCCCTCTGTCCGCGACCCTGCTCGGTGACCAGCTGGACGCGCGCCGGGAAGAACTGCGGCGCACCCTGCCGGTGCGCCGGGTGACCGAACCGTCCGACGTGGCCGCGCTGGCGGTGCATCTCATGGTCAACCCCGTGCTGACCGGGGCCACGTACGACATCGACGGCGGCCAGCAGCTGCTGTGATGCGCAACCATTGATGCGGAACAATCACTGACGTGTCCGACGTAGCTTCCGCCCTGCCCCGCTGGCAGGGCAAGACCCTCTGGGCCCGCGACCGCGCCGCCCCGCTGACCGAGTTCCTGCGCACCGAGGCGGCCAGTGCGCTGATGCTGGTCGCCGGCATCGTGATCGCGATCGCCTGGGCCAACATCAGCGACACGGGCTACGAGGCGTTCTGGCACACCCACTTCTACCTCGGCGTGGGCTCGGTCGGGATCAACCAGGACCTGCGGACCTGGCTGAACAGCGGGCTGATGACCCTGTTCTTCCTGGTCGTCGGGCTGGAGACGCGCCGCGAGCTGGACCTGGGCGACCTGCGGGAACGACGCCGGTTCGTGCTGCCTATCGTCACCGGGCTGACCGGGATGGCTATCCCGCTGGGGATCTACCTGGCCTTCAACGCCGGCCAGCCCAGCGCCCACGGCTGGGGGGTGGCCATGTCGACCGACACCGCGCTGGCCCTGGGACTGCTGGCGCTGTTCGGCCGCGAGGTGCCGGACCGGATGCGGGTGTTCGTGCTCACCGTGTTCGTGGTCGACGATCTGGGCGCCCTGCTGGTCATCGCGTTCGTCTACAGCGACAAGATCGTGATCATGCCGCTGGTGGTGGCGGTGGCTGTGTACGTGCTGATGCTCGTGGCCGTCCGGTTCCGGCTGCAGCGGCGCTCGGTGTTCGTGGTGCTCGGCATCGTGGTCTGGGGCCTGCTGCGGGCCAGCGGCGTGGACCCGGTGGTGGCCGGGCTGGCCATCGGGCTGGCCGTGCCCGCCTATTCACCGTCCCGCACCGAACTGGAGGACGCGACCGGGCTGGTGCGGGCCTTTCGTGAGCAGCCGACCCCGGAACTGGCCCGGTCGGCCCGGGCGGGCCTAGCAGCGGCGCTGTCGCCGAACGCCCGGCTGCAGAGCTTCTACCACCCGTGGACCAGCTACCTGATCGTCCCGCTGTTCGCGCTGGCCAACGCGGGCGTGGTGCTGAACGGCAGCTTCCTGGCGAAGGCTTACACCGCCCCGATCACCCTCGGCGTGCTGATCGGCTACGTGGTCGGCAAGCCGGTCGCGGTGATGCTCAGCTCGTGGCTGGTGACCCGGCTCAGCCACGGGAAGATCGTGCCGCCGATCGGCTGGGCCGCGGTGCTGGGCAGCGGCACCATCGCCGGCATCGGCTTCACCGCGGCCCTGCTCATCGCGACCCGGGCGTTCACCGGCCAGGACCTGGCCGAAGCCAAGCTGGGCGCGCTGTCCGCGGTGGTGGTCGCGGGCGGCCTGACCTGGGGGGTACTCCGGATCACCCAGCTGCTGCCCGCCGAGAAGCGGGCCCGGCTGCTGCTGGGCGACACCCGGCTGATCCAGGATCTGATCCCTGCCGTGGACCCGGACCACGACCACATCCGCGGCCCCAAGCAGGCCCTGCTCACGATCATCGAGTTCGGCGACTTCGAGTGCCCGTACTGCGGCCAGGCCGAGCCGGTGGTCCGGGACATACTGACCGACACCAGCATCCGGTACGTGTGGCGGCACCTGCCGCTGACCGACGTGCACCCGCGCGCCCAGATCGCGGCGGAGGCCACCGAGGCTGCCGCGGCCCAGGACGCGTTCTGGCCCATGCACGACCTGCTGCTCCAGCATCAGGACGCGCTGACCATGGACGACCTGTCCGGCTACGCGGAGTCCCTGGGCCTGGACATGACCCGGTTCAACGCCGACCTGGAGCGGCACGAGTACACCACCCGGGTGGCCCAGGACCTGGAGTCGGCCGACCTGTCCGGGGTGTCCGGCACCCCCACGTTCTTCATCAACGGCCAGCGCCACTACGGCGCCTTCGACCTGCCGACCCTGACCGAGGCCATCCAGGTCGCGCGCGAACGGGCCATCACCGGCACGGCCCCGGACTGGGCTCCGGACGAGGTGGATCCGGAAGACTTCCCCGACGACGGCACCGACTGAAGGTCGCGGTCAGAGCCGGGTCTCGGCCAGGTCAAGCCAGTAGGGGACGTCGGCCGGGCTGAAGTGCCGGATGGCCCAGTCGGCCATCCGGAGGCTCATGTGGGCCCAGGCCGGCCGGAGCACCTCGTCCGGCATCGCGTCCAGCATGGTTTCGAGCCACGCCCGGGCACCGTCGGTGCTGTTGTCCGGCCGCAGCCCGAAGCGCAACGTCACCAGGTCGAACCGGCGGTCGCCGCGGCCGGCGCCGTCCCAGTCGATGACCCCGGTGATACGGCCGTCGCGGATCAGCAGGTTCTGGTGGTGGAAGTCGCCGTGCACGGCGTCAGTCCCGGCCAGGTGGTCCGGGTAGGCCGGGACATCGGCCCGCGTGGCCAGCGCGGACGCATGCCGGCCGTTCAGCTCGAGGGCCTGAGCCAGCAGTTCCTCGTCCACGTGCTGCGGCGGGGCTCCGGGCAGCAGTTCCTGCACCACGGCCAGCCCGTCGCTGGTGTCGGCCGCAAGTTCGGTGGCCGGGCGACGGCGCGGGCCAGGCGCTCCGGATTCCAGGTCGGATTTGATCTCATTTAACTGGTCCCGACCCCCCGGGTCTCGCTGAGACGGGCGCTCTAGCGTGTAATGGGTACTGACGTGAGATTCCGATGGAGGAAACCCGATGGCGTACCAGGTAGTGAACCCGGCGACCGGCAAGCTGGAAAACGAGTACCCGACGGCGACCGATGCGGAGATCAGCGACGTGCTGGCCCGGGCGGACGCCGGCTACAAGTCGTGGCGGCGGACGTCGCTGGACGAGCGAGCCGCGATCCTGCGTCAGGTGGCCCAGCTGTACCGGGACCGCGCGGACGAACTGGCCGCGATCATCACCCGGGAGATGGGCAAGACCACCGTGGCCGCCCTGGGTGAGATCAAGTTCGCCTCGAACATCTACAAGTACTACGCCGACAACGGCTCCGACCTGCTCAAGGACCAGCCGCTGGACACCCGGCTGCCCGGGTCGGCCTGGGTGCGCAAGACCCCGGTCGGGGCCCTGCTGGGCATCATGCCGTGGAACTACCCGTACTACCAGGTGGCCCGGTTCGCGGCCCCGAACCTGATGATCGGCAACACGATCATCCTCAAGCACGCGCCGCAGTGCCCGGAGTCGGCGCTGACCATGCAGCAGATCTTCCGCGACGCCGGGCTGCCGGACGACGCCTACATCAACGTGTTCGCCAGCAACGAGCAAGTCGCGGACGTGATCGCCGACCCGCGGATCGCCGGGGTTTCGGTCACCGGCAGCGAGCGGGCCGGGGCCGCGGTGGCCGCCACCGCGGGGCAGCACCTGAAGAAGGTCGTGCTGGAGCTGGGCGGCTCGGACCCGTTCATCGTGCTGGACGGCGCGAACCTGACCGAGGTGGCCAAGACCGCGGCCGCGGCCCGGATGGAAAACGGCGGGCAGGCCTGCAACTCCTCCAAGCGGATGATCGTGGCCGACTCGGTCTACGACGATTTCCTGAGCGAGTTCACCGCGGCCATGTCCGGCTACACCACCGGTGACCCGACCGACCCGGCCACCAGCTACGGGCCGATGTCGTCGGAGCAGGCGGCGCAGAACCTGACGGCCCAGATCGATGACGCGATCAGCAAGGGCGCGACCGTGCACCTGGGCGGGCACCGGGTCGACGGGCCGGGCTCGTTCTTCGAGCCGACCGTGCTGTCAGGTGTGACGCCGGAGATGCGCGCGTTCCGCGAGGAGCTGTTCGGCCCGGCCGCCGTGGTCTACAAGGTGGCCAGCGCCGACGAAGCGGTGGAGCTGGCCAACAGCAGCGCGTTCGGCCTGGGCGGCGCGGTGTTCAGTAGCGACGAGGCGCTGGCCGTGGACGTCGCTGACCGGCTCGATGTGGGCATGGCCTGGGTCAACTCGGCCGAAGGTGGCGGCGCGGACCTGCCGTTCGGCGGCACCAAGCGGTCCGGCGTCGGGCGCGAGCTGGGTCCCCTCGGCATCGATGAGTTTGTTAATAAGAAGCTGATGCACACCCCGCCTGAGGCCGGGCTGACCTCACGGCCGTGCGGCACCCCCTGGCACCCGGGCCAGGGGGTGGAGCCAGGGGTTCCGACGGGCGCGACCGGTGGGCCCGCGGCGCGACGATAGAGCCATGGACTTCAAGCTCGAGGTTGTGGTGCTGCCCGTGGCCGACGTGGACCGGGCCAAGGACTTCTACAAAACCCTGGGGTGGCGCGAGGACGCCGACCTGGTCGCCGGGGCGGACTATCGCGTGGTCCAGCTGACCCCGCCCGGATCGCCCTGCTCGGTGATCTTCGGCACCGGCCTCACCTCGGCCGCACCGGGGTCGGCCGAGGGACTGCAGCTGGTCGTGTCCGACGTCGACGCGGCCCGGGCCGAGCTGGCCGGCCGTGGTGTCGAGGTCAGCGAGGT
Source organism: uncultured Actinomycetes bacterium (assembly GCA_963833835.1). Lineage (GTDB taxonomy): Bacteria > Actinomycetota > Actinomycetes > Streptosporangiales > Streptosporangiaceae > Bog-532. The sequence continues at coordinate 284,420 of CAWHZI010000008.1, read as the reverse complement.
GTTCCACGACGAGACCGGGGTGTTCCACCACGCCGGGACGGACCACCGGGCCATCGGCCCCGCGCCCGAGCATGCCAGTTACGGCTCGTTCGTCTCGTTCGCTGACCCGGACGGCAACCTGTGGTTCGTGCAGGAGATCACCACCCGCCTGCCGGGCCGGTGACGGCGTGACCGACTACGACGTCATCGTGCTGGGAGCCGGCTCGCCCGGTGAGCACTGCGCCGGTGAGCTGGCCGACGGCGGGCTGAAGGTGGCCGTGGTCGAGCAACACCTGGCCGGCGGCGAGTGCTCCTACTACGCCTGCATCCCGTCCAAGACGCTGCTGCGCCCTGGCGAGGCGGTCCAGGGGGCCCGGGAGGCGGCGGCCACGGCGCAGGTCGACGTGACCGCCGCGCTGGCCTACCGCGACTTCATGGTCTCGAACTACTCCGACGCCGGGCAGGTGCGCTGGCTGGCGGGCGAGGGCATCGACCTGCTGCGCGGCACCGGGCGGCTGGCCGGCCCGGGCGTGGTCGAGGTGAACGGGGCCCGGCATACGGCCCGGCACGTGGTGCTGGCCACCGGGTCGGACCCGGTCATCCCGCCGGTGCCCGGCCTGCGCGACCTGGACGGGGTGTGGACCAACCGCGAGGTCACCGCGATGAAGGCGGTACCGCGCCGGCTGCTGATCCTGGGCGGCGGGCCGGTGGGGGCCGAGATGGCCCAGGCCATCCGGCGGCTGGGGGGCGAGGTGGCGCTGGCCGAAGGCGCGTCGCACGTGCTGGCGCGTGAGCCCGAACCGCTGGGTGACGCCCTGGGCGACGAGCTGCGCAAGGACGGCATCGAGCTGTACCTGGGGAAGCACGCCACGGCGGCCCGGCGCGACGGGGATCAGTACGTGCTGAGCCTGGACGACGGCACCGAACTGCGCGGCGACAAGCTGCTGGTCGCTACCGGACGGTCACCCCGGATCCCGGACGGGCTCGACACCGTGGGGGTGACGGCGGGACGGCACGGTGTCCCGGTCGACGAGCGGTGCCGGGTGGCGGACGGGCTGTGGGCCGTCGGCGACGTGACCGGGGTCCGGCTGCTGACCCACGTCGGCAAGTACCAGGGCGAGGTGGTGGCCAGCAACATTCTGGGCGAGGACCGCCAAGCCCACTACGAGGCCATCCCGGACGTGGTCTACACCGACCCGGAGGCGGCGTCAGTCGGCGCCACCGAGGCCCCGTTCCGGGCCACGGTGCCGGTGTCCGGGGTGGCCAAGACCGCGACCTACACCCACGCCTATGCCGCACACCAGGGGTTCCTGACCTTGCTCAGCGACGGCGAGTACCTGACCGGCGCCTTCGCGCTCGGCCCCCAGGCCGGGGAGTGGATGCAGCAGGCCACGCTGGCCATCCGGGCCCGGGTGCCGCTGACCGTGCTGCGCGACGTCATCCAGCCGTTCCCGACGTTCTCGGAGATCTACGTGGCCGGGCTCAAGGCGCTGCGGGCCGAGATAGCGGCAGCTGGGAAGGCGCCAGCCGCGGCAGTGCCCGCCGCAGCTCCCGGCGGGAGCTGATGCCGAGCTTGCTGAACACCTTGCGCAGATGCCATTCGACCGTACGGGCGGACAGGAACAGCTGAGCGCCGATCTCGGGGTTGGTGCAGCCGTCCGCCGCGAGCCGGGCGATCGAGGCTTCCTGCGCGGTGAGCACGCTGGCCGAACCGTGCGCCCGCCGGTGGACCGTCTCCCCCGTGGCCATCAGCTCACGCCGGGCCCGCTCGGCGAAGGCCGCGGCACCGATCGCGGACAGCAGGTCGTGCGCGGTCCGCAGCTGCGTGCGGGCGTCCGCGCGCCGGTTCTCGCGGCGCAGCCATTCCCCGTAGAGCAGGTGGGCCCGGGCCAGCTCGGGCCGGAGCTGGGTGCGCCCGAGCCGGTCGATGGCTTCGGTGTAGCGCGGTTCGGCTGTCTCCGGCGGGCTGACCAGCGCCCGGCAGCGGGCCTCGATGCCCAGCCCGAAGTCGGTCCGGCCGGCGCCGGTCAGCTCGGCCAGCCGGGCCACGGCCCCGGCCGCCTCGTCGGGCTGCCCGCTGCGGACGGCCGCTTCGGCCAGTTCGGGCAGGGCCCACATGGCGACGTAGTTGCCGGGGGTGTCGTCGCTGGCCTGCCGGGCGGCAACCGCGGCCTCCTCGTAGCGGCTCAGGCCGTTGAACAGGACGGCGGATGTCCACTGGGCGTAGGTCACCGCGATGCCCTGGCCCGCGGCCGCGGCGTCGGCCAGAGTGGCCCCGATCAGCGGCGCGGCGTCGGCCTCGCTGCCCCGCAGCGCGGCCAGCATCATCGCGGTGAACGGGGCGGCCCGGCTGCCGGTCGCCGCGCAGACCGCGTCGGCCTCGGCCACCAGCGCCTCTGCCGCCGCGAAGTCGCCGCTCCAGGCCACGGCCGTCCCCAGCGCCCCCAGCGTGACCGGCAACTGGTCGAGCTCGCCGGCTGCCCGGGCCAGCCGGACCTGGCGGCTCAGCATCGCGCGCCAGGCGTCGTGGTCCCACAGGGCACTGGCGGCCGCCTGGGCCATCCAGCCCCAGCGGAGTTCTTCGGCCTCGGTGACACCAGGCCCGGTGTAGGCCTGCACGGCCTGGCGCAACGCCGGACCGGCCGCGGCCGGTCCGTCGGTGACCAGTAGCGACAGCCCCTCCAGAACCAGGCCGGCCAGGGTCGAGGAATCCGGGGGGCCGGTCGGTGGCAGTGGCGCCGGCGGGGGCAGGGCCCGCGCAGCCTGGGCGACCTCGAGCAGGTCGGCGCCGCAGGCCAGGCGCCCGGCGAACAGCGCCGCCAGCCAGGCGGTCAGGTACGTCTCGCGGGCCAGGGCGAGGTCGAGCGGCTCCAGCCGCCGGGCCGCCTTGAGCAGCAACGGCGGTGCATCGCTGCCGAGCCCGGAGGCGAACGCCACCTCCCCGCGCAGCAGGTCCACCCGGGCGCTTTGGGCCTCGTCCAGCGGCCCGGCTTCCGCGGTCTCCAGCAAGTCCAGGGCCTTGCCGAACGCTCCAGCCCGCAGGCTGGCCTGCGCCGCCGCCAGCGTGCGCTCGGCCCGGCGGGCCGGTGCCGCGGTGAGCAGCACCGAGCGTTCCAGGAACGCGGCCGCCGCGGCCAGCCCGCCGCGGGCCGCCGCCTGATCCGCCGACAGTTCCAGCTCCGCCGCCACCTGCTCGTCGGGGCCGTCCGCGGCCTGGGCCCGGTGCCAGGCCCGGCGGTCCGGATTCGCGGCGGGGTCGGTCACCGCGGCCAGCGCGCCGTGCGCGGCGCGCCGATCCGCGACGGCCGCCGCCCGGTACGCCGCGGCCCGCAGCAGCGGATGCCGGAACCGGATCCACGCGTCGATCTCCAGCAACCCGGCTTCCTGAGCTGGTCCGGCCGCCTGGACCGGGACGCCGAGCCGCGCGGCGGCCCGTTCTACCAGCGACCGGTCGCCCGACGGTTCGGCCGCGGCCAGCAGCAGCAGCGTCCGGGTGGGGATCGGCAGCGTCGCCAGCTGAGCCCGGAAGCTGTCCTCGATCCGGCTCGGCAGGGCGGCCGCGCCGGGCAGCCCGAAGCCGCCCGCCAGCTCGGTTGGGCTCAGGCCGCGCGGCAACTCCAGCAGGGCCAGCGGGTTGCCGTGCGTCTCGGCCACGATCAGGTCGCGGACCTGCGCGTCCAGCGGCCCGGTCAGCACCGAGTCGAGCAGGGCCCGCGCGTAGTCCTCGCGCAGCCCGGTCACGGTCAGCTCGGGCAGCCCGGCCAGCTCGTCGCCCACAAGTTCGGTGCCGGCCAGGTCGGTGCCGCCCAATCCCGTCCCGCGCTGGTCGTTTCCGGGCGAACGGGCCGCGAACACCAGGCCGACCGGATCGACGCCCAGCCGCCGGGCCGCGAACCCCAGGGCCTGGGCCGAGGCGTGGTCCAGCCACTGCTCGTCATCGACGATGCAGACCAGCGGCTGCTGCCCGGCCACTTCCGACAGCAGGCCGAGCACGGCCAGCCCGACCAGGAAGCGGTCCGGAGGCGGCCCGGCGCTGAGCCCGAACGCGGTCCGCAGCGCGTCCCGTTGCGGAGCCGGCAGCTGTTCGGCGTGGCCGAGCATCGGCGCGCACAGCTGGTGCAGGCCGGCGAAGGCCAGCTCCATCTCGGACTGCACGCCAGCCGCCCGCGCCACCCGGCAACCGTGGGCCTGCTCGGCCAGATAACCCAGCAGCGCGCTCTTGCCCACGCCCGGATCCCCGCGCACGACCAGCGTCCGGCTCTCCCCCACCCGGACCGCGTCGACCAGGCGGTCGAGCACGTCCCGTTCCCGGTGCCGGTCGGTCAGCTCCTGAGCCACCCCGGCCTCCCGTGAGCTTGATCATTGGGGGCAGACTAACCCCGCGAACATGGCCGGGCAATGCTCGCACGGCAGCGGGATGGATGCAGGACGCCGGCGATCGGAGGACACTGGAACCATGAGCCGCGTCTCATCGCTCGGACCGCTCACGTCGACCCGGCAGCCATTGCTGGTTCGGCCCTTCCAGGCCGGGGTGATCGGCTGGATCGTCGTGTTCGGCGCGATCATCGCCGAGCTGGCCGGCGGCGCTCTGACCTACTCGAAGTTCGTGGGCGCCGCGCTGCCCGTGCTGATCATCCCGGTCGTCGTGGCCTACGGCGTCGGGATCGTGCAGTGGTGGCAGGTGCGCCGGGCCGGCGCCGACCCGGCCAGCTGGGCCCACCTGGGTGCGGTGGTGGCCGCGCTGCTCATCTGGTTCCTGTGGCCGATCACCCCCGGTCCCCTCGACCAGAGCACCGGCAGCGCGTCGGACCTGTGTAACGCCTTGCCCACTGACTACACCGCAGCCTGCCTGCCCCGGGCGGCCCAGGCGCTGGACGCCTACCACCTGTCCTGGTACCTGGTCCTCGTACTGTTCGGCGTCTCGGTGCTACTGGCCCGCCGTTCCCGGATCGCGGTCTGGGCCGCCCTCCCGGCCGCGCTGGCCGGCTGCCAGCTGGCCTCACACTTCCTGGAGCAGCTCCTGCTCCACTACCAGCCGATCGTGTAGCCGGGCATCTGCCCACATGGGCGGGTGCCCGGGTGGGCCAGGGGATGGAACCAGGGTCTTGCGCTGGTCCGGCGGCCCGCTCGGCGCGCGATAGTGATGATCGGCAATGATCTGTGGCAGCACAGTGCGGACCGCTGGCGCCAGGACGAAGGAGCGGCACATGACCCAGACCGTGAGCTACCGGCAGATGGGGACGGCGGACCGGGGGCAGGCCCACGCCCTGTTCGGGCAGACCATGGCCTACGTCGCGTTCACGGCCGGCCTGTTCGCGCTGGGCGCCTGGGCGGGCCGCAACCTGACCGGCGCCGTGGGCATCGTCGCGTTCCTGGCTGCCTTCGCCACGCTGTTCGGCATGCGGTTCGCGGCGCGCCGGTCGGTACCGCTGACCATCGGGCTGCTGGCCGCCTTCGGCCTGCTGATCGGGCTGGCCGTGGCCCCAACCGTCGCCTACTACGGCAGCATGGACCCGCGCGCCCTGTGGGAAGCGGGCGGGGCGACGGCCCTGTTCATCGCCGGCTTCGGCGCGGCGGGCTATGCCACCAGGCGCGATCTGTCCGCGCTGGCCCGGGTGTCTTTCTGGGCCCTGCTGGCCCTGATCGTGTTCGGCATCGTGCTGATCTTCGTGCACATCCCCGGGGCGGACCTGGTCTACTCGGTGCTCGGTCTGGTGATCTTCGCCGGGTTCACCCTGTTCGACTTCCAGCGTCTGCGCACCAACACCGACAACGCAACCGCGCCGCTGCTGGCCGCGTCGATCTTCCTCGACGTGCTGAACGTGTTCCTGTTCTTCCTGAACATCTTCTCCGGCAACGAACGGTGACCTCCGCACCTGTCGCCGGAGGTCTTGGCGGAGAGATAATGGATTTATGAGCCGCGTCACCTCGCGAGGCGAGTTCGCGCCCGCGCCGACGCCCTTCCTGGCCCGCCCGTTCGAGGGCGCCGTGACCGGGTGGATTGTGGTGACCGGCGCCATGCTGACCGAGCTCGTAGGTGGCGCGCTCACCGGCCAGCTGTTCGTCGGGGCCGCGGTGCTGGTGCTGCTGCTGCCGATCGCGGTGACGTACGGCTTCGCGGTGGCGCAGTGGCAGCTGACCCGCTGGGCCGGCCGGGAACCCGCCAGCTGGTGGCACCTGGGCGCCGTCGCGGCCGCGCTGTTCATCTGGCTGCTGTGGCCTACCGGCCCGGCCCAGCTCAACGGCTCCTACGGCAGCGCGGGCGCCGCCTGCGACGTCCTCCCCACCGACCAGACGACCCAGTGCCTGCACGCTGGCCGCCCAGGCCATCGACGCCCACAACCTGGCCTGGTGGGGCACGCTCGTGCTGATTCTGGCCGGCGCCTCGCTGGCCCGCTGGTCCCGGATCGCGGTCTGGGCGACGATTCCGGCCGCGCTGGCTGGTGTCCAGCTGGCCTCGCACTTCCTGGGGCAGCTCCTGCTCCACTACCAGCTGATCGTCTAGATCTTCTCCGGTCAGCGGGGGCATGCTGGGTGGGTCGGCACGCGAAGGAAGGAAAGCGCCATGACCGCCACCACGCAGACCGGGTTCATCGAGATGCGGATCGCCAAGGTGGTGGGCTTTGGCGCCCCGCTGGCTGAGCGGGACCTGTCGTGCATCGTGCTCGATGAGGTGTCCGGGGACCGGCACCTGGTGATCGACGTCGGCACGTCCGAAGGGTTCTTCCTCGCGGCCCAGCTCCAGGGCATGACGTTCGCCCGGCCGATGACCTATCAGTTCGCCGCCGCGCTGGTGCAGGGCCTGGGCGGCCAGGTCCGCGAGGTCCGGATCGACCGCCTGATCGACGGCGCCTACGGCGCGACGGTGACGGTCGAGGGACCAGCCGGCCCCCAGCACGTCGATGCCCGGCCGAGCGACGCCCTCAACCTCGGCGCGCTCACCGGGGCCGCGATCTTCGTCAGCGCCGAGGTCCTGGACCACGGCCACCGGCAGCAAGAAGGAGAATCGGCGACGGCCGGCCTGCTGCGGCTGGCCCCGACAATTCCGGCCATGCGGATCTCGCGCGAGCTTCCCCCCGGAGCCGAAGCCGAGGCTGATTAAGGCACCAGCATCTGACGTCCGGGTCGCCGTTCCCCGGTGACCGGACGGGGACATCGCGCCGAAACAGGCAGGCCGTACCATGGCCTCCACACCTGACCGCGGGTCACCGCAGGTCAGGTATCTGGCATTCGGGCGAGGGGAGCGCGGACTTGACCGGAACTGACGGCAGCCGGCTGACCATAATCGGCGGCGGCGTCATGGGGCTGATGACGGCGTACTACGCGGCGCCGCTGGCCAGCTCGGTCACCGTGCTGGACAAGTCGCGGGTCGGTGACCCGGGCACGGCTTCGTTCGGGCTGACCCGGTCGGTACGCAACGACTACCTCGACCCGCAGTACTCCCGGCTGGCCTTCGAGGCCCGGCAGCTCTGGCTGGACCTGCAGGAACGGGCCGGCCAGCGACTGCTGGTCGACTGCGGCTGCCTCAACCTGGCCAAGGCGAGCGTGACCCCTGACGTGCCCGCGAGCTACGCCGTGCAGAGCTTCGCCGTGCTGGAGGAGCTGGGACTGCGCTGCGAGGCGCTGCCCGGCCCCGCGCTGGCCGAGCGCTTCCCGCAGTTCACGGCGGACGGCGGCTGGCTGGACGTCGAGGCCGGGTTCGCCGACGTGGCCGCGGTGACGGCCCTGCTGCGGTCGGTGCTGCCGGGCCGCGGGGTCGAGGTCCGCGAGGAGACCCAGATCCGCGCGATCACCCGCTCCGGTGGTTGCTGGCAGGTGCAGACCAGCGACGGGCTGGTCGAGTCCGACGTGCTGGTGATCACCGCGGGTCTGGGCACCAATGAGCTGCTGGAGCTGATCCCGGGCTGCTCGGCCCGCTTCCCGCTCAGCCCGGACCGCCCGGTCCAGTCCAAGTACTTCATCCCGGACGCGGCGGTGCGCGACTCCTATACCGAGGAGAACCTGCCGGTCTTCGCCTACCTGGATGTCGGCATCTACGGGCACCCGATCTACGACGGCAAGACGCCAGGGGTGAAGATCGGCTTCTACCATCCGCCGGACGCGGCCGTCGTGCCCTCGTCGATCAGCTCGGTGGAGGACTTCGTGGCCGAGTGCATGCCAGGGCTGCGGGCCGCCCAGACGGTGGACGTGGCCGAGGCCAGCGGGGTCGACACCTGCTTCTACGACCTGGTCGGGGACGACGACTTCATCCTGGGCCCGCTGCCGGGGGCCGACAGCGCGGTCGGCGGGGCCTTCGTCGGCGTCGGCTGGCGCGGCACGGGCTACAAGTTCGCGCCGTGGGTGGGCCGGGTGCTGGCCCAGCTCGCGGTCCAGCAGGGAACCGTGTACGACATCAGCCGCTTCACGCCAGGCCGGTTCGCGGCTCAGACCATTAGTGCTTCAGCAGAAGGGACAGCCGAATGACCGCCGGGCAGAGTATCGAGAAGCGGCTCGCGCAGGGTGTGGTGCTCGGGGCCGAGGGCTACGTCTTCGAGCTCGAGCGCCGCGGTTACATCAAGGCTGGCCCGTACGTGCCCGAGGTCGTGCTCGACTTCCCGGACGCGGTGCGTGAGCTGCACCGGGAGTTCCTGCGGGCCGGGGCGGACGTCATGGTCGCCCTGACGTACTACGCCCACCGGGAGAAGCTGCGCCACGTCGGCCGCGAGAACGACCTGGAGGAGATGAACCGCCACGCGGTCCGGCTGGCCCGGGACGTGGCCCGCGAAGGCGGCGCGCTGGTGGCCGGCAACGTCTGCAACACCTGGACCTACGATCCCGCTGACCCGGCGACCAGTGCCACCGTACGGGCCCAGTACACCGAGCAGCTCGGCTGGGCGGTCGACGAGGGCGTCGACTTCGTGATCTCCGAGACCAACGACTACCTGGGCGAGGCCCTGATCGCCCTGGAGGTGACTCAGGAGCTGGGCCTGCCCTCGATGGTGACGCTTGCCTCGACCCAGCCGGAGACGACCCGCGACGGCTACGACTACGTCGAGGCGTGCCGGATCCTGGCCGATCACGGGGCCACCATCGTCGGCCTTAACTGCGACCGGGGCCCGGTGACCATGCTGCCGCTGCTGGAGCGGATCCGCGCTGCGGTGGACTGCGCGGTGGCGGCGCAGCCGGTACCGTACCGGACGAACGCGGCCATGCCGACGATGGAGTCGCTGCGGGCCGAGGGCGTGGACCGGGTGTTCCCGCTGGCGCTGGAGCCGTTCTCGTGTACCCGGTTCGACATGGCCGCGTTCGCCGAGGCGGCCCGCGAGCTGGGGGTGAACTACGTCGGGGTGTGCTGCGGCGGGGCGCCGCACCAGGTCCGGGCCATGGCCGAGGCGCTGGGCCGTGAGGTCCCGGCGAGCAAGTACGCCCCGGCCATGGAGCTGCACCCCATCCTCGGCGCGGCGGGCGCGGCGGCCGACGCGAACGTGCTGGCGGCCTGGAACGTGGCGGGCTGAGCACTCAGCTCTTGAGCTGGGCGACGGCGCGCAGCGCCTCAGGGGTCGCGGTGCCGAACCCAAAGAACTCCAGGTAGGCCGGGATCTGCTCGAACAGCATGTCGGTACCGACCTGGACCCGGCAGCCTTTGGCCACGGCCGCCTGCAGGAACGGCGTGATCTGCTGCTTCATCACGACCTCGCCGACGAAGGTGTCCGGTGAGATCCGGTCGACATCCATCGGCAGCGGGTCGCCGTCCTTCATGCCGAGGGGCGTGGCGTTGACCACGAGGTCGTAGCCCTGCGGGTCGCTGGAGCCGGTCTCGATCGTGACCTGCGGGTAGTGCTCGCTGATCCGCGCGGCCAGGGAGTCCGACGATTCTTTGACCGGATCGAACAGGCCAAGACCCGAGACGCCCGCCGCCGCGAGCGACGCCGCGATGGCCGACCCGACTCCGCCGTTGCCGACCACCAGGGCCCGCTTGCCGGCCAGCGGGAAGCCGCTGCGTTTGACCCCGCGGACGAACCCGGCCCCGTCGAACTGGGCGCCGAGCAGCGTCCCGTCATCGCGCAGCAGCACCGCGTTGGCGGCCCCGGCGATCTGCGCGGTGGGCGTTATCTCATCAACGAGCCGGGTGGTGGTGACCTTGTGCGGCATGGTGACCAGGGCACCGCGGATGTTGGTCAGCCGGAACAGGTGCCTCAGGAACTCCGGGTACTCCTCCGCCTTGACGCCCATCGGTACGACGACCGCGTCGATGCCGCGCTTCTCGAACCACGGGTTATAGATGAGCGGCGACTTGAACGTGTCCGTCGGATAGCCCAAGTGCGCGATCAAGGTGGTGGTACCGCTGATCATTTCTGCTCCTGCCGCCGTCGAAGGCTGGGTAGAAGATGCGTACCGGCTCTACCATCGAGGCGCCGAAGCAAGCAGCCAACCAGGGATGAAGCGTGATGAAGACAGTTCTCGTGCTGAACGGGCCGAACCTCAACCTGCTCGGCACGCGTGAACCAGGCATCTACGGCGTGAAGACGCTAGCCGACGTCGAAGCGCTGTGCCGGGCGCAGGCGGCGAAGTACGAGCTCGAAGCCGAGTGCCGGCAGTCGAACCACGAGGGTGTGCTCATCGACTGGATCCAGGAGGCCGGAAGCCGGCAGGCGGCCGGGGACCTGATCGGCGCGGTCTTCAACCCGGGTGCTTACACCCACACCTCGCTCGCGCTGCACGACGCGATCAAGGGATCCGGGCTCCGGCTGATCGAATGCCACATTTCCAACGTGCACAGCCGCGAGGAGTTCCGGCACCACTCCTTCATCTCCCCCGCAGCCGCCGGGATCGTGGTCGGCTTCGGCGTGGACGGCTACGCCGTCGCCATCCACGGCCTGCACCGCTTGTCTGCCGCGGACTAGCTCACGAACCCGACGCGTTATCGGGCCTTCTGGCGTCGGTGCGGTGACCTTGGTCCCTGCTGGATGGGTCGGTGGATTGCCTAGTTTCGTACCTATAGCGACGGATGGCTCGCCGGGGCCGTGACGGAAGCATGGGTAGCTGATGACCAAGACCGACGGCACCAGGCACGTGATCACGGTGTTCCTGCTCGACGATCACGAGCTGGTGCGCGCCGGCGTGAAGGACTTCCTGGAGACCCAGCCGGACATCCGGGTGATCGGCGAGGCCGGGACGTCCGCAGCGGCGCTGGCCCAGATCCCGGCCCTGCGGCCGGACGTGGCCATCCTGGACGTCCGGCTGCCCGACGGTGACGGCGTCAGCGTCTGCCGGGAGATCCGGTCGAAGCTGCCGGGCGTCGGCTGCCTGATGCTGACCTCGTACGAGGACGACCGGGCGCTGTTCGACGCGGTCATGGCGGGCGCGGCCGGGTACGTGCTGAAGCAGATCCGTAACACCGGCCTGATCGGCGCGGTGCGGACGGTGGCCGCGGGCGGATCCACCCTCGACCCCGAGGCCACCAGGCGGCTGGTGGCCCGGATGGCAACGCCGGGCTGATCAGCCTGCACAAGGGAACGGGCTCACCGAGCCCGCAGTGCAGCCGACGCTGGGCCGAGCCAACCTTGTTAAATAATGGGGTATGGATCCGACGGCGCAGAAGATCACTACGTTCTTGATGTTCGAGGGCAACGCCGAGGAGGCGATGACTTTCTACATCTCGCTTTTCGACGACGCCGAGGTCATCAGCATCACCCGGTACGGCACCGATGGTCCCGGCCCGGATGGGAGCGTGCAGCAAGCGACGTTCGCACTGGCTGGACAGCAGCTCATGTGTATCGACAGCCCGGCGAAACACGACTTCTCCTTCACTCCGGCGGTCTCGCTGTTCGTGCAGTGCCAGGACGAGGCCGAGATCGACCGCCTCTATGCGGCCCTCTCCGGGCCGGGCACGGAGCTCATGCCGCTGGGAAACTACGGCTTCAGCAGCAAGTTCGGCTGGGTCAACGACCGGTTCGGCGTCTCCTGGCAGCTGAACCTGCCTGCCTGAACCTGCCCGCCTGAACCGGACCGGACCGGGATCAGCGTCAGCCGTTGATGACGACCCGGGTGGGGTGCAGCGTGACCGTGGTCCGGTCCTCCAGCGGCCCGGGAAACGAGGCCAGGTCGGTGCCGTAGGCGGCCAGGACCCGCTTCAGGGTGACCAGCTCGGGGTCAGGCTCGATCGTGACGTCGCCCCGGACCTCAAGGGTCCGGTAGGGGTTCGCGGGATCGATGATGAAGACGGTGGCCTGAGGGCGAGCCTCCAGGTTCTTCAGCTTCTGCCGGACCCCGGCCAGCGACGTGACGATCGTGTCCCCATCCAGGACGGCCCAGATCGCGGTGACCTGGGGATGCCCGGTCGGGCCGACCGTGGCCAGGGTCACCGGGGCGGATGATTCGAGCAGATCGCGGTGCGACGGCGGGATTTCAGGCTCCGGCATGCGCGCAGCGTACACCGCGCCGATCGGGGGCCGGCGGCCCGGGAGCCCAGGTTCACTCGCTGCGAGGCTGCCGGGCGTAATAGGCGGCCGGTGTGCAGCCGAGTTCACGGGCGAACGCGGCGATGAACGCGCTGGTGGTCTGGTAACCGACCGCGGGTGCGGTACCGGCCACGCTGTTTCCTGATGCGAGCAGGTGCAGCGCAGCCGATATTCGCGCGGCGGTGCGCCACTGCCCGAAGGTCAGGCCGGTCTCCGCGGTGAACAGGCGGGCCAGCGTCCGCCCGGTCGCGCCGACGGACCGGCCCCACTGCTCGATGGTGCGGGGATCGGCCGGATCGGCGATCAATCCGGTCGCGACCGCGGCCGCTCGCGTATCGGCCGGCATGGGCGCCCGCACGGTGCTGACCTCGACCGCGCGGATCACGTCCAGCAGCACCGCTTCTGATCGCCGGCGGGCGGCCCGGGTCAGGTCGGCGTGCTCAAGCCGGTCCATCAGCGCGAGCAGCAGCTCGTCGGCCAGTACCGGCGTGGGTGACCCCCAGCGCAATGGACAGCGTGCCGGGTCCAGGTAGGCCGTCCGCAGCACCGCCGGGCCGCTGGCGATCACGGCGTGCGGGATGCCCGCGGGGATCCACAGCGCGCGGGACGGCGGCAGCACCCAGGTCTGATCGCCGGTGTGCAGGGTCAGCACTCCCCCGGCCGAGCTGGCCAGCTGATGGCGCTGGTGGGTGTGCTGGGTGAACTGTTCGCGGTCCTGCATGGGGTACGTGCGCACCACGGCGGCAGGCTGTCCGGATCGCGACATAGTTTGTCAGCCTACGTTGTTCCGGACGCGGCCGGGCGCGTAGTTGGATGGCGGCATGAACCGCAATCATCAGCGTCTGTGCGCCAGCCCCGAGTGGGCCGCCCAGCTCGTCAGCGACGTGCTCTCACCCCTGTCGGCCGGGGAGCCACTGGGCCCCGAGCTGCTCGAGATCGGGCCCGGACCCGGCGCGGCCACCGAGTGGCTGCGCTCCCGGGTCCGCTCGCTGATCGCGGTCGAGGTCGATCCCGTCGCCGCCCAGGCGCTGCGGGCGCGGTTCCCGGACACCAACGTCGAGGTCGTCACCGCGGACGCGACCGAACTGCCGTGGCCGGACGGGTCGTTCGACACGGTGGCATCGTTCACGATGCTGCACCACATCCCCACCCAACACGGCCAGAACGCCGTGCTGGCCGAGGCGCTCCGGGTCCTGCGCCCGGGTGGCGTCCTGCTCGCGTCGGACAGCCGGCCCAGCGACTCGCTGCACGAGTTCCACGCCGAGGACACCTATAACCCCATCGACCCGGCCGGCCTCATTGCCCGCCTGCAGACCATCGGCTACGGGCGGCTGATCGTCGAGGTCGGTGACCGCTGGATGGTCCGGGCCCACAAGCCAGCCGACGGCGAGCAAGTCCGGTTATGGCGCGGGCGGGGCCTCTCCCCGGTATACTTGAGGTATGACGGATATGACTACCATCAAGGTCTCCGTCGAGACCCGCGACCGGCTGAAGATGCTCGCGGACGAAGACCACCTCACGCTGGACGCCGAGTTGGCTCAGACTCTGGACAAGGCCGAGGACCAGCGCTTCTGGGCCGGCGTCCGAGCGGACTATGCCCGCTTGCAAGCCGACCCAGCGGAATGGGCCGATTACGTCGGCGAACTAGCTGAATGGGATCAGACCGCAGGGGACGGGCTGAACGACGCGTGAGTGAGCCGCTGCGGCCGGGCGATGTCTGGCTAGCTGACCTGAACCCTGTCATCGGCTCGGAACAGGCCGGGCGCCGACCGGTCATGGTCGTGTCCAGCCCACTGCACTTGGCGCTGCCGCACGCGGTCGTATTCGTGGTGCCCATAACGAGCCGCGATCGTGGCCTGCGCCACCAGATTGCGATTAACTCGCCGTCCTCGGGTCTGAGCCAGCTTCCCTCCTTTACCCGGCCCGAGGACGCGCGTGCGGTGGCGTACCAACGCCTCGATCGCCGCCTGGGTACGGTTACGCCCGGTGAACTTGCCGCGGTCCGCCGCATCCTGCGCGCGTTCCTGGACGTGTGACGAGCCTGCCGTTTCCCCAGTGGTTCGCGCGTCCGGTGGCGGCCGGGCTTAGCGGGCGGTCGTGGCGGGCGGGCGGTCGAGGGACGGCTGGAGCACGGACGAGCCGAGCCAGTGGGTGACGCGCAGAGCGAGTTCCACATCGTCGCGGTGCTCGGCGGCGGGGCGGCCGAGGCTCTCCTCGGCCTTGTGGATGCGGTACTGCACCGTGTTCTTGTGCAGGACCAGTTGCTCGGCGGTGGCCTTGTAGCTGCCCCCGCTGCGCAGGAAGACCAGCAGCGTGTCCCGCAGCCGGGCGTGGTGCTCGTCGTCGGTGGCCAGGCCAGCCAGCGTGGCCTGCACCCAGGCGCGCAGCAGGTCGGCCGAGCCCAGCATCATCGCCACCGGCGCGACCTCACCGAACGTCACGATCCGGGGCGGGTGGGCGCCCGCGGCCAGCGCGACGGACTGCCCGGCGAGGGCCTGCTGATGGGTCAGGCGGAACCCGGCGATGCCCTTGGCCGCGTCGCCGAAGGCGAAGTGCAGGTCGCCGTCCACCTCGGCCGCGGCGGCTCCGGTGGCGTCGAGCCGGTCCTGGATCCCCAGCCCCAGCCAGGCCCAGGCGCTGGTTTCGTCGCGGGGTACGAACACCGGCTCGGCCGAATCGGCTATCTTCCCGGCGACGTGGCTGACGGCGTGCTCGAGCCGGGTGATGTTGTCCACCGCGGGCGTCGCATCGTCGGCCCAGCCCGTCGCCTCGCCGACCCAGCACACCAGGCCTACGTGGTACTGGCGCAACCGGTAGCCCAGGGTGGCCTCGGTCGCGCCGACGTTGACTCGCTCCCCCGACAGCAAGGCCCGGACCCGGGCGGCCCGCGCGGCGCTGCGGTTGCGCAGCCAGTGTTCGCGTTCGCGGGTGTAGGCCGTGACGATCTCTTCGGAGGTCTGGTCGATATAGCCGGCCACGGTCTTGGACATGGCCAGGGTGCCGGCGGTGATCATCTCGGCGTCGGAGGCCTGCCGGGCCAGCTCCTGGAGTAGCCATTCGGCGAAGCACGTGTGGCCCAGCCGGTAGGAGCGCAGCAGCGCGGGCAGTGACGTGCCGCGCTGCGCCAGCCGGCGAGCGTATTCCAGCGCCGCCGCCGGGGCGTGCACGGCACTCAGCTCGATCTGGTGCTGAAGGATCTGCAGGCAGGTGCCGACGTTGCTGTCCACGCTCGAGGCGAGCAGGGCGAGCACGGCCTGGTCGTCATGCAGCTCCGGGATGTCCCGCAGGATCACCTCGTAGACGTTCCCGGACACGACAGTGACCCGCCGGCTCACGACCGCGGCGACGGTGGCCACCAGCTCGGTGACCGCAGGACCATCGGTGTCCATGTGCGGATTGTTACATAAGGCCGGCCGGGATGACGATGTCGCGTTTCTGGAGCTTGCCGGTCGCCCCCTTGGGCAGCGCGTCCACCAGCCACACGTGCCGCGGGTACTTGTACGCCGCGACCTGGCTCTTGACGTAGTCGCGCAGTTCTTCGGGGCTGACCGCGGCGCCCGGCTTGAGCGCCACCGCGGCTCCGACCTCTTCGCCAAGGGCCGGGTGGGGCAGGCCGATCACGGCGGCCTCGGCCACGGCCGGGTGCTCGTAGAGCACCTCCTCGATCTCGCGCGGGTAGATGTTGTAGCCACCCCGGATGATCAGGTCCTTCTTCCGGTCCACGATGTAGAAGTAGCCGTCCTCGTCCACCTGGGCCAGGTCGCCGGTGTGGAACCAGCCCTCGCGAACGGCCTCGGCCGTGGCGTCGGGCCGCTGCCAGTAGCCCTTCATCACGTTCGGCCCGTGGATGACGATCTCCCCCACCTCGCCCTGCGGGACCTCGTGGTCCGCCTCGTCCACCACCCGCATCTGGACGTCCCGGATGGGCGTGCCGATGGAGCCGGGCTTGCGTTCGCGGCCGGGGTGGTTGAACGAGGCGATGGGCGAGGTTTCCGACAGGCCGTAGCCCTCCAGCACCGGGACGCCGAACGCGGCCTCGAAGCCGCGCAGCACCTCGACCGGCAGGGCCGCGCCGCCGGAGATGCACATCCGCAGCCCCGAAGTGTCATAGTCGGCGCGGTCGGCCTGGTGCAGCAGGGCCACGTACATGGTCGGCACGCCTTCGAAGACCGTGACCCGGTGACCGGCCAGGATGCGCAGGGCGTGCCCGGCGTCGAACCGCGGCAGCAGGGTCAGGCAGGCCCCGGCCGCCACCGCGACGTTGAGCGCGACCGTCTGCCCGAACACGTGGAACAGCGGCAGGCCGCCGAAGATCACGTCGTCGGGACCGGCGCAGACGATGTCGGCCCGCGCCACCTCGGTGTTGCTGATGAGGTTGCCGTGGGTGAGCTCGGCTCCCTTGGGCTGGCCGGTCGTGCCGGAGGTGTAAAGGATGACCGCGGTGTCCTGGTCGCTCGTGTCCGCGACCCGGTACTCGGGGGTGGCCGAAGCCAGCAGGTCGGGGAAGCCGACCGCGTCGACCACGACGAGCTCCGCTTCGGCCTGCTCGGCGCCGCGGCGGGCCTCGGCCTCGAAGGCATGCCAGGCGAAGATCAGCCCGGCCCCGGAGTCGCCCAGGTAGTAGGCGACCTCACGCCCTTTGAGCAGCGGGTTCATCGGGACGACGACCCCGCCGGCCCGCAGCACCCCGTAGTAGACCACCGGGACCTCGGCCACGTTGGGCATCATGATGCCGACCCGGTCGCCCGGCTCCAGGCCGCGCTCGTGCAGCAGCCCGGCCACCCGCGCGCTGGCCTCGTCCAGAGCCCGGTAGGTCATCGCCGTGTTGTCGACCCGCACGGCCACCCGTTCGGCGTGCGCCCGGGTGGTGTCGGTCAGGTTCTTGGCCAGGTTCGTCACGGTGCCTCCTTGCGCCAGGACGTGGGTCCAACTCAGGTGAAGGCGCCGATGCCGGTGATGGCCCGGCCGACGATGAGTGTCTGCATGGTCTCGGTGCCTTCGAACGTGTGGATCGCCTCCAGGTCGACCATGTGCCGCATGACCTGGTAGTCGAGCAGGATGCCGTTGCCGCCCAGCAGGTCGCGGGCCTCGGCGGCGATGATGCGGGCCTTGCTGGTGTTGTGCATCTTGGCCAGCCCGGCCACGGTGGGGGTCAGCCGGCCCGCCTCGGCCAGGCGGCCGATCTGCAGGCAGTACAGCTGCATCGCGGTGAGGTCGGCCAGCATCTTGACCAGCCGCTGCTGGATGATCTGGAAGCTGGCCAGCGGCTCGCCGAACTGGCGGCGCTGCTGCGCATATCGCAGAGCCGCGTCATAGGCGGCGGTGGCGTGGCCCAGCGCCCCCCAGGCGCAGGTACTCCGGGTGGTGGCCAGGATCCGGCTGGTGTCCTTGAACGAGCGTGCCCCGGGCAGCCGGTTCGCGGCCGGCACCCGCACGTTGTCCAGCGTGATCTCGGCCTGCCACACCGAACGCAGCGACACCTTGCCCTCGATGACCCGGGCCTGGTAGCCGGGCGATCCCTTCTCCACGACGAACCCGTTGACCTGGCCGTCCTCGGTGTTGCGGGCCCAGACCACGACCAGGTCGGCCACGCTCCCAAGCCCGATCCACCGCTTGCGCCCGTTCAGCACCCAGCTCCCACCCGCCTCCCCATCCCCCTTCACTGGCCGAGCCGAGGTTTCCAGGGCCACGGAGTCCGAGCCGTGCTCCGGTTCGGTCAGCGCGAACGCGCCCAGCTTGGTCATCCGGGCCATGTCGGGCAGCCAGCGCGCCTTCTGCTCCTCCGAGCCGCACATGGCGATCGAGGTCATGGCCAGGCCCGCGTGCACACCGAGGAACACGCCGAGGCTCCCATCGCCGCGATGCAGTTCCATGGTGACCAGCCCGCACGCCATCGGGCTCATCCCGGCGCAGCCGTAGCCCTGGATGTCCTCGCCGACAATGCCGAGCTCGGGCAGCCGCTTGACCAGGGGCCAGCAGATTTCGGCCCGTTCCCAGTAGGGCCCGACGACCGGCACGACCTCCTCGTCGGCGAACCGGCGGACGGTGATGAAGTGCTTCCATTGCTCGTCGGTGAACTGCTCGCGGACGGAGAAGAAGTCCGTCCCGAGCGATTCCCCGAGGTGTTCGCTCGTCACCTGCGCCATGACTGGCTCTCCTCCGGGGTGAGGTCGGCATCCAGGAACGCCTCCACTGCGGCGCCCAGACGTCCGGGGTCGGCGGCCAGCTCAAGGTGACCGCCGTGGTAGATCTGCAGCTCGCCGTGGGGTATCAGGCGCTTCATGATCCGCCCGTTGATCACCGGAATGATCGGATCGTCGTCGCCGGCCAGGATCAGGGTCGGCGGGCGCAGCTTCGGCAGCCACGGCAGGCTGGTCCAGCCGCACGTGGCCAGCAGCTGGTAGTAGTAGCCCTGAGCCGGGCCTCAGCCGGCTGGTGGCGTGCAGCAGGTCACGGGCCACGATCGGGTTGTCCCGCGCGCTGCCCCCATACAGCTCACCGGCGATGCGGGCCACGTATCCCGGGTCCCGGTGGCGGCGCCGCGAGAGCATCCGCAGCAGGACGCGCGGATTCCCCGGGACCATGATCGCGCCCGGGGCGGTCGCGACCAGCACCAGGCGGCGGACCCGTTCCGGCCGGCTCAGCGCGAACTGCTGCGCGAGCCCGCCGCCCCAGGAGATGCCCAGGACGTCGGCCTGGGCGTAGTTGAGCTCGTCGAGCAGGCCGGCCAGCAGCGACGGAAGGGTGAACAGATGGTAGGGCAAGACCGGAGCCGGGGAGCCACCCACGCCCGGCATGTCGAACCGGACGACCGGCCGCCGCGGGTCGAGCGCATCGACGAACGGCTGGAACAGCTCCAGGCTCGCGCCGATCCCGTTGCACAGCAACAGGGGGGTGCGGTCGGCGGTTCCCTCCCGCACCATGACGCGCAGGGTCCGGCCCCCGACGGCCAGAGTCCTCATCCGCTCGGGGCTGGACCGGTCAGCGGTCATAGACATAGGTCCCCGGCGCATCGCTACCCGGCACCAGTCCGCCGCCGCCGAGTTCGGTGGGCGCGGTCCGCTCTTCCCCGCAGCGCTCCCTCAGCCAGTCCGCGTAGTCCGGCCACCAGGACCCGTGGCCGGTCTCCGCGCTGCGCAGCCACTCCTGGGCGTCTTCCGGGCCGGCGGGATCGTCCGGGGACTGCTGGGCCAGCTGGTACCGAGCCTTTTCGTTGCCGGGCGGATTGACCATCGCGGCGATGTGCCCGCTGGTCGACAGCACGAAGCGGGGCCGGCCACCCAGCAGCTGGGTGGACTGGTAACAGCTCTGCCAGGGGCAGATGTGGTCGGTGATCCCGGCAACGATGTAGCTGTCCCGGTCGACCGCGGCCAGGTCCACCGGGGAGCCGAGCATGGTCGCGGCGGCCGGGTGAACCAGCGCGTTGGCCGCGCCCAGCTGGAGGAAGTCCCGGTGCAGGCCAGCCGTCATCCGGGTGGTGTCCGCGTTCCAGAACAGGATGTCGAACGCTGGCGGTTTCTTGCCGAGCAGATAGTTGTTGACCCAGTAGTTCCAGATCAGGTCGTTCGGCCGCAGCCAGGCGAACACCTCGGCCAGTGACCGGCCGTCCAGGTAACCGCGGGCCCGGGAGGCGGCCGCGGCGACCCGCACGGTCCGCTCGTCGATGACCGCGCTGGCCAGACCGGCGTGGGCCTGGTCCAGCACGGTGACCAGGAGGGTGAACGCGGCGATCCGGTCCTGCTCCCCGGTGGCGGCCAGATGGGCGGCCACCATCGCGGCGATGATGCCGCCGGAGCAGGTGCCGGTCAGCGCGGTCTGATCGCTCCCGGTGATCCGCTCGGCCGCATCCATGGCGTCCAGCACGGCCTGGCCGTAGGTGTCCAGATCCCAGTCGGCGTTCCGGGCGTCCGGGTTGCGCCAGGAGACCATGAACAGCTGCAGCCCCTGGCCGACCAGGTACTCCACCATGCTCCGCCCCGGGGCCAGATCCATCACGTAGAACTTGTTGATCACCGGCGGGATGATCAGCAGCGGGACCGGCCGGACGGTACTCGTGACCGGGCGGTACTGGATCAGCTCGAACACCGGGGTGCGCAGGACCACCGACCCCGGGGTGACGGCCAGGTCCACCCCGACCTCGAACGCGTCCGGCTCGACCATGGACGGCACCCGGGGCGGAACCGCCATGTCGGTCAGGAAGTGCCGCAGGCCCGTCAGGGCACTGCCGCCGCCGGTGTCGACGGCGGCCTTGATCGCGGCCGGGTTGAGCAGCGGGTTGTTGGCCGGGGCCAGCGCGCCGATCAGGTTGGTCAGCACGAACCCGACCCGTTCGGCGTCGGCTCCCTCCAGCCCGGCCTCGGCCACAAGGCCTTCCGCGCTCGCCGCGGCGGCCAGGTAGGCCTGCATCGTCCGGCGCAGCAGCGGGTTGCCCGCCCAGGCCGGGTCGGCGAACCGGCGGTCCCGCCGCGACGGCGCCACCTCGGATCGGCCCGTGGCGATGCGGACCAGTTCCCCGGCCAGTTGTCCTCCGCGCCCGGCGACGAGCCGGGGCCTGGCGGCCAGGGCCGCAGCCAGGCGCAGGCCCGAGCCGCCCGGGTTCATCCGCCGCATCATGCTCGTGGCCGCGTCGGCTAGCAGGAAGTCCAGCGGGGCCGCCGCGTCGTTGGCGGCGTCGTCCGCGGCTGTTCCGTTCGTACCGGTGCCGGCGTCGCTGCCGGTGTGGGTGCTCATTATGGGCCGAGCGTAGGCCGGCGGGCGTGTCCTTCCATTGGTCGCTCGTCACGAACCCGGGGCCAGCAGCGGGCCTGCCCGGCACAGCGCAGCCGGTGAGGGTACAGCGCAGCCGGTCTGAGGGCACAGCGCTATCTTGGGCCAGGACACCCAAGGAGGGGATCACGAGCGTGGACGGCCAGCAGCCACAAATCGGCGACCTGCGGCGCAATCTGGATGACGTCGACACGGGCATCGTCGGTCTCATCGCGCAGCGGATGCGCCTCATCACCGAGATCGGCCACCTGAAGGAGCACGGCACGTCGGCGATCCAGGATTCCGACCGTGAGCGGAAGGTGCTGGCCGGGGTCGAGGACGTGGCCACCGAGCTGGGGGTCTCAGCCAGCCTGGTGCGCAGGATCTTCCGCGAGCTGATCAGCGAGTCGGTCGCTCAG
Source organism: uncultured Actinomycetes bacterium (assembly GCA_963833835.1). GTDB lineage: Bacteria > Actinomycetota > Actinomycetes > Streptosporangiales > Streptosporangiaceae > Bog-532. The sequence continues at coordinate 262,837 of CAWHZI010000008.1, read as the reverse complement.
CAGGGCAGCCGCCTCAACGGGCCGGCCGCGGGTCAATTGCGGGTGGCCTTCCAGGGCTCGGCCCACTCGTTCAGCGACGCGGCGGCGCGCAAGCACCTGGCCACCCAGGGAGCGACGGGCGAACCGGTGGGGTACGGGACGCTTCGCGAGGTGGCCGCCGCGCTGCTGGCGGGCGAGGTGGATCTGGCCATCCTGCCCATCGAGAACACGTCGGCCGGCAGCATCAACGAGGTCTACGGCCTGCTGCGCGAGCACGAGCTGTTCATCGTGGGCGAGGAGACCTGGAAGGTCGACTACTGCCTGGCCGCGGTCCGGGATGTCCCGCTGAGCTCGCTGAGCCGGATCCTGGCCCCCCCTGAGGGCCTGGAGCAATGCGCCCGCTTCCTCCAGTCGCTGCCGAACGCCGTCCCGACCAGCTACTTCGACACCACCGGGCCGATGTCCGCGGTGGCCGCCGCGGGAGATCCGAGCGTCGCCGCGATCGGGTCGGTTGAGGCCGCCGAGGCCCAGGGCCTGACCGTGCTGCGTCACAGCATCACCGACTCCGGGGACAACTACACCAGGTTCGTGGTGCTGGCCACGGCCGCCCGCCCGGTCGATGCGCGGATCGCGTGCAAGACCAGCGTCATCCTGAGCACCCGGCACGAGGAGGGCGCGCTGCTGGGCTGCCTGGAGATCCTGTCCGGCAGCGGTCACTCGATGACCAAGCTCGAGTCGCGGCCCCGGCCCGGCCGGCCCTGGGAGTACCTGTTCTTCCTGGACTTCGAGGGCAACGTGGCCGAGCCGCAGACCGCCGCGACCCTGGACGAGCTGCGGCTAGCGGCGCAGTACCTCAAAGTCCTCGGCAGCTACCCGGCCAAGGCGCTGCGTCATCAGGCCCGGCCGGGCAGCCTGCCCGACGCCGCTGAAACGGAAGGACCGGCGGAGACACTGGAACCGGCCGAGACGCTGGAGGCGGTGGTCGCGGACCAGGCCCCTCCGGCCCGCCGTTCCGGCAGCCACCTGCTGGTCGACCGGGCCAGCCGGGCCGCCGACACCGTGGTCCAGGTCGGGGACCTGCTGGTCGGCGGGGACGGGTTCACGGTGATGGCCGGCCCCTGCTCGGTGGAGAGCCCCGAGCAGATCACCGCTACGGCCAAGTTCGTCCGCGATCATGGCGCGCACGTTCTGCGGGGCGGGGTGTTCAAGCCCCGGACGTCGCCGTATGCCTTCCAGGGCCTGGGCTGGCAGGGACTTGACCTGCTGGTCGCGGCCGGACGCGAGACCGGGCTGCCGGTGATCACCGAGGTCATGGCGGTGGAACAGGCCCAGCGGATGGCCCAGGGTGCCGACATTCTGCAGATCGGCGCGCGCAACATGCAGAACTTCGACCTGCTGCGCGAGGTCGGCAAGCTGGACCGGCCCGTGCTGCTCAAGCGCGGCCTGTCCAGCACGATCGAGGAATGGCTCGGCGCCGCCGAGTACATCGTCGCGCAGGGGAACCAGCAGGTGATCTTGTGCGAGCGCGGCATCCGGACCTTCGAGCGCGCCACCCGGAACACCCTGGATCTGTCGGCCATCGCGGTGGTCCGGGAGCGCTCGCACCTGCCGATCATCGTCGACCCGAGCCACGGCACCGGGCTGCGCCGCTACGTGGCCCCGATGGCCTGGGCCGCGCGCGCCGCCGGCGCGCACGGTCTGCTCATCGAGGTCCACCCGTCGCCGGAGCAAGCCCTGTCCGATGCCGCCCAGAGCCTGTCGTTCGACGAGTTCGCCGCGCTGATGAGCCAGCTGGCCGCCGTCCCTGGGATCAGCGGGCGCCGCCAGGATCAGGCGTCTTAGGCGCCCGGTCGGTGTGGGGGCGGTGGAAGGGATTCATTAGTACGGGATCTCGGTGTTCATGAGCTCGTCCAGGCTGACGCTGGCCGGGCGCCGGGAGGTCGCCCGGCAGAAGTCGATGGCATCCAGGGTCCAGTCCGGCCCGTTGGCCCCCACGGCCCAGGTCCCGCCGGCCGGGCCGGTCAGGGTCAGCTCGAAGTCCTTGCCGTGCCGCCCGGCCCACTCGTCCACGACATTGGCCACGATCACGCCGTCGTGGTCTGCCGTCAGGTGCAGCGGGGTCCCGGTGGCGGCCGCGATGTCGAGACGGTGCATCCACGGGTCCCGGGTCAGGATGACGTCGATGAGATATCCGAAGGTCCAGGGTTCCTGCCCGCCGTTCAGCTCGTTGAGCTGCGGCATGGCGCGCCGGCGCACGAACGCCGGGGTGCGGCGGCGGCCGGCCGCGGCCTTGGCCGCGCGGGCGGCAAACCGCTCGGTGATGCGCCCGGGCGTCCAGTCCGTCCGCTCATCGACCTGGAGCTGGGTCAGCGCGTCGATGTAGACGCCGCCGATGCTGGTCGCCTTGCGCTGCTGCCGGAAGCTCTCCCGCATCGAGGCGGCCATTTCGACCATGCCCAGCATGTGGGCGGCCATCTGCCGTACATCCCAGGCCGGGCAGTCGGTCGGCCTGGCCCAGTGGGCCGGCTCCAGCGCGCTGAAGGTCTCGGCACACCGTTCGTATTCGGTAGCGGCCAGGCGCATCGCCACCGGCCGGGGCAGCGCGGATTCGCGAGGATTCATCGGGGCTCTCTCCTGCCTTACTCGGGTCGGTCGTAATCAGGTCGGTGGTGCTCGGCCCGGTTCGGGGCGCGGCAGGCCGAGGTCGTCGGCGAACATGTTGATCACCCGCGGGATCAGACGGCGCCACCGCTGGCCGCCCGGGTCGTTGGCCAGTTGCTGGGAGACCAGGCCGCCGGTGATCGCGGTGAAGATGTCAGCGTCCTGGTCCGCGGTGATCCCGATGCCGCGCAGTTCGGCCTGCATCAGGCCGAAGGCCTCAATCGCCGGGGCGTAGGCCTGCGGGCTCGGCTGGAAGTTGGGGATGACGTTGACGTCCATGAGCTGGTGCCGGGCCAGGTCGGCCACGGAGAAGTCGAAGTAGTGCTGCGCGATGGCGACCAGCCGCGCACGGGGCTCGGCCGGCAGATCGTCCAGCGTGGTGCGGACGTAACCGAGGAAGGCCTGCCAGGCCTGCTCGAACATCGCGTCGTAGATGGCCTGCTTGGACGAGAAGTGCGAGTAGAGCGAAGGCTGCCGCATGCCCACCCGGGTGGCGATGTCGCGCAGGGTCAGCGCAGCGATGCTGGTCTCGTGCGCGGCATCCCAGGCCGCGGTCAGGATCTCTTGCCGGATTGCCTCATGTCGTTCGGATCTCCTATCACGATTAGGTTTTACTATCACCGTTCGATCATCAGCCGGCCCCGGCGCCTTGTCAAGGGAATGGGGTTCTAAAGTGACGGTTACGCCGCTGTGGGCTTAACCGTGACGGGAGTGCCGTTGATGAAGGCCGGACGCTGGGTCGATGTGGGCCGCGTGGTCTGCGAGGAGGTGCCGCGGCCGTCGCCCGCGGATGGCGAGATCCTGGTCCGCACCGCCTACACCTCCATCTGCGGCTCAGACCTGCACAGCGTGTACGGTGGCCCGCCGCCACCGGCGGTGGCCGCCGGCTGGCCCGGGCACGAGAGCGTGGGCGAGGTGGTGGAGTCACGCTGCCCCGGCTTCGAGCCGGGCGACCGGGTGCTGACCGTGCCGCACTTCGTCGACGGGCGGTGCATGGCCGAGTACCAGGCCCTGCCCGGCTCGTTCTGCATCCGGCTGGCTGGCAAGGCGCCGCTCAGCCACCTGCTCATGGCCCAGCAGCTCGGCACGGTCATCTACGCCCTGCGACGCCACCCGCTCGACCTCATCGGCGAGGATGTCGCCGTCATCGGGCAGGGGTCCGCGGGTGCCTTCTTCACGTTCCTGCTCAAGAGGGCTGGGGCCCGCAGCGTGCTGGTCACGGACAAGTCCCCGGCCCGGCTGGCCTACTCCCGGCAGCTGGGCGCGGACCTGACTGTCCTGGCCGGCGGGGCGGACGCCGACGGGGCAGGCGCCACTGGAGCGGGCGCTGACGGAGCAGGGTTCCGGGCGGCGGTGCTCGAGGCCACCGGTGGGCGCGGGGCCGGCCTGGTGGTAGAGGCGGTCGGCAGCCGGGAGACGTTCCCGCTGAGCGTGGAACTGGCCGCGGACAGCGCAACCGTCCTCTGGTTCGGCTTGCCGGAGGGCACCGGCGCCTACCCCTTCTCGTTCCCCGAGTTCTTCGTCCGGCGGCTGACCGCCTATGCCATCTCCGGCACCCAGGGTGAGCCCGGGCTCGAGTCGTTCCGGTACGCCGTGCAGCTGATCGCCGACGGCGCGATCGACGTGTCCCCGCTGCTCAGCCACATGCTGCCGATCGACCGGGTGGAGGAGGCCTTCCACATGGCCCATGACCGGACCGACGGCGCGCTCAAGGTGTCGATCGAGTACTGACGAGTCTGGTCGTCCTAGTTCTCGCCGTCGATGGGCTTGGCTGCCCAGGCTTCGACTTCGATCAGGATCCGGGGGTCGATCATCTGGGTGACGACCGCGAGCATGAAGGCCGGCTTGAGGTCCCCGAGTGCGTTGCGGCGGATGTCCTTGTAGGCCGCGATGTCGCTGACGCTGGTGACCGAGGTCGTCACCTTGACCAGGTCCGAGAGGGCGAAACCCGCGTCCTCGAGCAGGCGCTTGATGTTGTCCCAGGCGTTGCTGGCCTGGGCGGCGAAGTCGGACGGCAGCGTGCCGTCCGGCGCGAAGCCGGGAGTGCCCGCGGTGACCAGCCAGCGGACGTTGGGCGCGACTTCGATCGCGTCGCTGTAGTAGCCGAGGTGCTCTGAGACTCCGATGTCATGGGCCGTGAGGTGCATGGGTCCTTCGCCTCCTGAATTCAATGGAACCGTGGCCGCCGCCAGCGTGGCCAGCACGGGTTGACAACACAGGTTGACAACATCGCTAGGGTATCCCATTAAGGGACTAAATAGTCCTTTTAATAAGGTCTCACGGGACACCGCACCGGGACACGAGGGGTTATCGATGACCAGCTACCGGACGATAACGGCCGACGGGGCCGAGCTGTTCTACCGGGAAGGCGGCTTTGTCATGCCCAGCACTGCGGCCACGAGCTGACGGGTCCCGCGGTCACCATGTTTCACAAGGCATCGGCCCAGGCCATCCCCGCCGAGCACCTGCCCCGCCCGCACGCGCCCGACCGGCCCGTTCCGGGGCTCGCCCACGACCTGCGGCTGAGCGACGCCGGCGGCGTGTCGACCCTCGGGCGGACGGTCTTCCGAGTCCTCGTGCTCACCCCCCTGGTCTTCCTGGGGCTGGTCGCGTCATGCGCTGCCTGGAAATCGCCATCGACGACTGGGAGTTCGTCACCAGCGTCGTCTGCGGCGGGGACGCGGGGGTGATCGCGTACGGGCTGAGTCACTCGCTGGCCGCAGCGATCGGCGTGGGCAGCGCTACCGGGGCTCTTCTGCTCGGATGGGCGACGTGGTACCAGTGGGGCCGCTGGTGTCATGCCTCGCCGCCGCCACCGGAGCCGACTCACTGACGACCAGGGGCCGGGCGCGCCAGATCTGCCGGGCCAGGCCGGCCAGCACGGCCGCGGTGGCGGCGACCGCAACCCAGGTCTCCACCTGGCCGAAGCGGCTGATCCCGGAGATGCCGGCCACCTGGCCCACGGTGAAGCTGCACGCGGCGTACATGCCGAGCGGGAACACCGTGGCCCAGCGGCGCAGGTCGTACCGGAGCCGGGGCCGGACGGCCTCGCCCACCAGCAGGACCGGGACCCAGGCCAGGGCCAGGGACCAGAGCACGAGGGTGCCGGTGGTCAGCACCTGATGCTGCTGGGGGAATTGCCCCAGCATCCCGGCCGCCTGGGTGATCACGCCGGCGGCCAGCGCGGAGATGGCCAGCGCTCCCCCGGCGATCCAGTGATCGCCCATTCCGGTGAGCAGCTGGCGCAGGTCGAACCGCGCCGCGGTGAGGACGTACAGGGCCAGCCCGAACAGCAAGAAGACGACGGCCACGCTGACCAGCCAGCCCGCGCGGAAGGCGATGGCCAGGGTGGCACTGAGCAGGGCCAGGCCGTCGGTGGCCACGCCGACGACGAAGGAGATCCCGGTCGTCGGGGTCCTCCACTGCCGCAGGATCGGAATCAGCAGCAGCGCCCAGCCCACGGCGGCCAGGACCAGCAGCACCGCGGCGGCCACCCGGTAACCCTGCAGGGCCAGCCGGGTACCGAGCACGCAGGTGGCCGCCACACTCGCGATCGTCACCGGCCGGCCCGCCTCGCGCCGGAACCGGCCGCGCTGGCAGGCCAGCGGCGCGGCCACCGTCACGGCCAGGAACAGCCAGACCAAGGCGGCGAACCAGGCCATGATGGCCGAGAGCACCGCCTGGTGGTCCCGGGACAGGTCGATCGAGACGACGCCGGACGTCATGACGATCGTCCATGAGGCGGGCGGCACGTCGTGGCGCAGTTGCAGCACGCGCTGACCTCCCACCTGGATGACCCGACGATCGCACGCCCGGACGCCGGTCGCCCCCGTGGAAACCCCTGGCCCTGATCCTGGCCCCAGCCCGGGCCGGCGCTGGCCGGGATCAGGATCTGGGCCGCGCCTTACTCGCCCTGGGCCACGACCTCACCCGCGACGCACAGCCACCAGCCGTCGCGGCGCTGGTAGGTGTCGGTGTAGAGCGCTTCGCGCTGAGTGTGGTCGTGGGTGGTCGTGTAGCTCACCCGGCCGTGCAGCAGCGCGACGTCGCCGAGGATGCGGACCCGCAGGCCGAGCAGGGTGAGGTCACGGAACGGCCGCGGCTTCGCGATCAGGTCGAGGAACTCGTGGCGGTTGCGGAACACCAGATCCGGCAAGGACGCGGTGAAGTCCTCGGCCAGGAACTCGTCGTACCGGGCCACGTCGCTGTTCTGGTCCGAATGGAGGTAGGCGTCGTTCAGCTCCCGCAGGATCGCCTCATCGTCACTCCGGCCGGCGTTCATGGCCTCTCGCCTCCAGACTTTATTAAAAGGACTATTTAGACCATCTTAACCGTTCAACAGGGCGGGTGGGCTTAAGTTCGGGTCATGCCTGATCTGAGCTACCGATATGCGGGCCCAGCTGATGTGCCCGCGGTCGTCGACCTGGTCGAATCGGCCTACCGGGGCGAGGAGAGCCTGTCCGGGTGGACGTCCGAGGCCGAGCTGATCGAGGGGCAGCGCACCGACACCGCCACGGTCTCGGCGCTCCTGGCCGAGCCGGGCACGCACGTGCTGCTGGCCGAGGAGGCCGGCGCCCTGCAGGTCTGCTGCGAGCTGCAGGAACCAGCGACGCCCGGCGGCGCGGCCTACTTCGGCATGTTCGCTGTGCGGCCGTCGCTGCAGCGTGGCGGGTACGGGCGCATCGTCCTGGCCGAGGCCGAACGGATCGCGCGCGACGAGTTCGGCGCGGCCACCCTGGAGATGAGCGTGATCCGGCAGCGCGAGGTGCTGATCGCCTGGTACGAGCGCCGTGGCTACCAGCGGACAGGCGAGCTGAAGCCGTTCCCGTATGGCGACGAGAGCGTCGGGCGGCCCAAGACGCACGATCTGGAGTTCGCCACGCTAGCCAAGCCGCTGCGGTGAACGAGCGGCTGGTCCTGGATCAGGGCCGCGGTATCAGTCAGCCACCGCCCGGGCCGGGGCATACGTCGTCGGTCCCCGCCGGGAGGTCATGATGGTGCAAGGGTCCGTGACCGCGTAGACGTTCCAGATCCCGCCCTTGGATCCGACGCCGCTCCACTTGGTGCCGGTATTCGGGGCCCGTTCGGTCCCCGTTCCATGCGTGTTGATCCACACGCTGCCCGCTTCCAGCCGGTCGGCCACGGCCTTGGCCCGGTCGAGGTCGCCCGACCACACCGAGGCGCCGAGGCCATAGGTGGTGTCGTTGGCCCGGCGGATCGCATCGTCGAGGTTTTCGTACGGAATGAGCGGCACGACCGGCCCGAACTGTTCCTCGTCGACCAGGCGGGTCCCGTCGGCCGCACCGACGATCACCGTCGGCGGGTAGAAGTAACCGTGGCCCGCGGCCGGTTTGCCGCCCACGAGGGCGTGGCCGCCGTGACTGGCCGCGTCGGCCACCAGTTCCTGCACCCGGTCGAACTGCATCCGGTTGTTGACCGGCCCCATCGTGACCGCGTCGTCCAGCCCGTTGCCGACGACGATCTCACCGGCCTGGCGGGCCAGCGCCGCGGCCACCTGGTCGTGCAGGGCCGCGGGCACGTAGACCCGCTTGACGGCGCGGCAGACCTGACCGGTGTTGCGGAACACCGTCCAGAACAACCGGGCCGCCAACTCCTCCGGGTCGACGTCGTCGAGCACGACGGCCGGATCGTTGCCGCCGAGCTCGAGCAGCACGCGCTTGAAGTCCTGCGCGGCGGCCAGGTTGACCTTGCGCCCCGTCGCGACCGAGCCGGTGAAGACAATGCCCCGCGGGACCGGATGCTCGGTCATCCACTGGCCGAGGGGGTCAGGGCCCGACACGATGTTGCAGACGCCCGCCGGGATCACCTCGCGGAGCAACTCGCCCAGTCGCAAGGTGGCCGCGGGCGTGTACGGCGACGGTTTCAGCACGACCGTGTTGCCCGCGCGCAGCGACGGGGCAATGGCCGAGCCGGCCTGATTGAGCGGGAAGTTCCACGGCCGGATGGCCGCGATGACCCCGAGGGGGCGACGGACCACCTCGATCCGGGCGACCTCGTCGTCCTGGACCACGGTCACCGGAATCTCGATCTCCGCGTACCGACGGAAGTTGCCGATGCATCCCTTGACCACGCCCCGGCTGAACTCGAGCGTCATGCCCTGTTCCAGCACCTGCAGCTTGACCAGCTCTTCGGCGTTGGCCTCGACCGCATCCGCACACGCGCGCAGCACGGCCCGGCGACGGCCGTCGTCCTCCCGCCATGCTCCGAATGCCCGCTCAGCCGCACCGAACGCGGAATCAAGCTGCTCGCGGCTGCAGGCTGGCACCCGGGCGAACACCTCACCCGACGCCGGGTTCACCACGTCCAGCGCTTCCGCGCTGTCGACCAGCTCGCCGCCGATGGTCATCCGGTATTCAGACATCAGAGCCTCCGGTCAGCCTCGGTTGAGCAGTGCGGGAACGACCCGGTCGAGGTCCTCGAGGGTCCACTTCTCCGCCGTGCGGGCGACAATGCCACCGTTCTGGATTCCGAGCGGCTGTGGGTAGAAGGCAATGTCGGCGCCGGACGAGTAGACGAATTTGCCCGTGATGTGCGCGGCTTCCTCGCTGGCCAGATAGGCCACCACCGGGGCGACGTAGTCCGGGCTCATGTTCGTCGAGACCGGCAATTCACCGACCCAGTTGGTCCACTTGCGGGACCGGGCCACCGGGTCACTTCCCGGGAACAACTGCGTGTCCGCACTGGGAATCATGCAGTTGACGGTGATGTTGTGCTCGGCCAGCGAGAGGGCGAAGTGCGAGGTGAGACCCATGATGGCGGCCTTGGAGGCGGCATAGGCCGGTGCCGTGGAATTGTGGAACGCACCCCGGGATGCGAACGTGATGATCCGTCCACCGTCACCCTGCTCGATCATGTGCGGCACTGCGGCCTTGATACAGCCGAAATGTCCCTTGACGTGGACGGCGAGCGACAAGTCGAGCAGATCCTCGGTCAGGCTGTCGAGTGGGCCTTTGATGGAGTTGCCCGCGCACAGGACCAGCACGTCGACCCGACCGAAGCTCTTGACCGCGGTCTCGATGAGACCGGCGCTCCCCTCGAAGTCAGCCACGCTGTGCTGGTCGGCAACTGCGGTTCCGCCACTGGCCTTGATCTCGGCCACCACGGCGTCGGCGACCGAGCCCTCGTCATTCTGGAATGGATCGTTGATGACCACCTTCGCACCACCGGCTGCGAATGCGAGCGCCGTGCTGCGGCCGAGTCCTCGTCCGCTTCCGGTGACCACTGCGACCTTGCCAGCTACACCCTTCATCCGCGTACTCCGTTTCATATCGGCGGCGATACCGAGCAACGATTTAACGCAAACAAAATGTCGACGAGTTTCTCGGCATAGCCAGGACCTTGGTCGAAATGCGGGAAGTCGGCGCACGCCAAAATCGCGGCCTGGATGGCCGCTTGCGGTCGCTAATCCGCAGTTGACGCTCTTGCGGATACTTTATCATCTTTCGTGAATCCGGCTAGACCCACAGCGTCCGGATCAACCCGGACCGCCGCGGCGGTCCGGGTCAGGAATCGTGCGGCTAGGTGTTGGTGGCCGTGGTGATGTGCTCGAACAGCCCGGGCTGGATCCGGGTGCGGACTCCCTCGGCCCAGGGCTCGTCCAGGCCGTCCACATCGAGCGCGGCCACGTTGTTGAGCAGCATGCCGAAGGCCAGGAACGACTTCACCGTGACCGGGTCCAGACCGGTCGTGTCGGCCACCGTGTCCCACATGCGGCCCATTCGCGTCCGGACCAGCTCACGGACCTCATGGTCACCGCAGGCAGCCAAGCCCTGCAGCTGCAACAGCAACGTGGTGCGGCCGGTCAGCGACTGGTAGTACCGCTCCCCCATCAGGGCCAGCGCCTCGAGGCCCCCGGTCCCCCGGGCCGCTTGGGCCATGCCGTCGCTGAAGCGATCGAAGGCGGCGCCGACCAGCTCCAGGAACAGCGCCTTCTTGGTCCCGAACATGCGGAACACGTAGGCCTGGGTGATACCGGCCTGGTGCGCGATGGCTTCGATCGACGCGCCGTGCAGCCCGCGGTCGGCGAACTCAGGCGCGGCGATCTCCAGTACCTGGGAGCGCCGTTCCGGTCCGCTCATACGTCCAGCCATGACCCTTAGATTACTAGTTACTAACTACTAACTAGTATCGTGCTGTCGTGGACGATGACACCTGGGCCGACCTGGCCGGCCAGTTCGCCGATGAGGCGTACGCCACGGTGAAGGGGTACGTGCGCACCTATGTGCTGCACCAGCAATTGCTGGAGCATCTGCCCGCCCCGCCCGCGGCGGTGCTCGACGTCGGCGGCGGCGCGGGCCATCAGTCGTTTCCGCTGGCTCAGGCGGGTTACGACGTGACCGTGCTCGACCCGTCGCCGGCGATGCTGGACAAGGCCCGGCAGCGCCTGTCGCGGCTGCCGGACGAGACCCAGCGACGGGTGACGCTGGTGCAGGCCAACGGCGAGGACGCCCCGGCGGCGACGGGTGGCCACCGCTTCGCCGCCGTGCTGTGTCATGGCGTGCTCGGCTACCTGGAGCAGCCGGAGCCGCTGGTCAGCCAGCTGTGCCGGTGCGTCGCGGCCGGCGGACTGGTCTCGATCATGACCGGCAACGCCCAGACGATGGCGGTGCGCCCGGCCCTGGAACGGCGCTGGGGCGACGCCCTGGCCTCGTTCGACACCAGGACCGAGACCGGGGTGCTGGGCGTGCCCAGCCGGGCCGACACCGTGGACGAGCTCAGCGGGCTGATGCGCCGGGGCGGCGTGGAACCACTGCGCTGGTACGGGGTGTGGCTGTTCGTCGACTGGCTCGAGTTCAGCGGGGCCGAGCTCGACCCCGGCGACTCAGCCCAGCTGGCCGCGACCGCCGCAGTGGAACTCGAAGCCAGCCGCCGGGACCCCTACCGTCAGCTCAGCCGCGTCTTTCACCTGGTGGGGCGCAAAGCCCCGGCCGAACTCTCCGACGACCACGTTTCATGATCCATTTCGGGACTACATAGTCCTTTAACAGTAATTTTCGCGGCGGGCTTGACCTTGACGCTAGGTCAACCTTCCATGCTGACCTTCATGAGCATCTCATCAGCAATCAATCAGGCCCAGGGGCCTGTGACCCAAGGGCCTGCGATCCAGGTGCAGGGCCTGGAGAAGTCGTACCAAGAACTGCGTGTGCTGCGCGGCGTGGACTTCGAGGTGGCGCGGGGCAGCATCTTCGCCTTGCTCGGCTCGAACGGGGCGGGCAAGACCACGGTGGTCAAGATCTTGTCCACGCTGCTCAAGGCCGACACCGGAACGGCCCGGGTCAACGGCTTCGACGTCGCGGCGCAGGCCGCGGACGTGCGCGAGTCCATCAGCCTCACCGGGCAGTTCGCGGCGGTCGATGAGATCCTCAGCGGGCGCGAGAACCTCGTCCTGGTGGCCAGGCTGAGGCACCTCGAAGACCCAGGCGTCATCGCGGATGACTTGCTGCAGCGCTTCTCGCTGACCGAGGCGGGCGCCCGGAGGGCCGCGACGTACTCCGGTGGCATGCGCCGACGTCTGGACATCGCGATGAGCCTCATCGGGAATCCGCCGGTCATCTTCCTCGACGAGCCGACGGCCGGACTGGACCCGGAGGCACGCATCGAGGTATGGCACGCCGTCAAGGAACTCGTCGCGGGTGGCACGACCGTGCTGCTCACGACGCAGTACCTGGACGAGGCCGAACAGCTGGCCGACCGGATCGCGATCCTCCACCAGGGCCGGATCATCGTCCACGGCACCCTGCCCGAACTCAAGCAGCTGCTGCCGCCCGCCGAGGTCACCTACGTCGAGAAGCAGCCCTCCCTCGAAGACGTCTTCTTCGCCGTCGTCGGCGACCCCAAGTAAGGAACCAACCATGGCCACGTATTTCTTCGGCGACACCGCCGTCCTCACCGGACGGACCCTGCGCCACGTCACCCGCAGCCCGGACACCGTCATCACGACCGCGATCATGCCGGTGGCCCTCTTGCTGCTGTTCGTCTACGTGCTCGGCGGCGCGATCAGACACGGATCGGGCTCGTACGTCAGCTACCTGCTGCCCGGCATCCTGCTCATCACGATCGCCTCGGGCATCTCCTACACCGCGTTCCGGCTGTTCACGGATATGCAGAGCGGGATCCTGGAGCGATTCCAGTCCATGCCGATCGCCCGGTCGGGCGTGCTGTGGGCGCACGTGCTGACCTCGCTGGCCGCCAACGTGAGCTCGCTCGTGCTCGTCGTCGGCGTCGCGCTCCTGGCGGGCTTCCGCTCAGGGGCCGGAGTGCTGGCCTGGCTCGCGATCGCCGCCCTCCTTATCCTGTTCACCCTGGCGCTGACCTGGCTCGCGGTCATCGCCGGCCTTAACGCGAAGAGCGTGGACGGTGCGAGCGCGTTCTCCTACCCACTGATCTTGCTGCCGTTCATCAGCTCGGCCTTCGTACCCACCGGCACCATGCCCGGCCCGGTGCGTGCGTTCGCGGAGTACCAGCCGGTGACCTCCATCGTCAACGCGATCCGGGACCTGCTCGCCCAGCAACCGGTCGGCAGCAACCTCTGGATCGCCTTCGCCTGGTGCGCCGGCATCCTGGTCGTGGCTTACCTGCTGGCCAGCATTTCCTACCGTCGCCGGATCTCCTGAGCCGGTGTCGACCGGGTCGGGGCGAGATGAGGGCAGGATCAGAGCATGCTGACGATCGGTCAACTGGCGGCCTACGCCGGCGTCACGGTGCGGGCCGTACGGCACTATCACCACATCGGGCTACTGCCTGAGCCGGAGCGGGACGCCTCGGGTTACCGGCGGTACGGCGCCAAGGCTGTCGTGTCCCTGATCAAGATCCGTACCCTGGCCAATGCCGGTGTGCCGCTATCCCAGATCGGCCAGGTGCTCGAAGCCGACGCATCGACCTTCGCCGAAACGGTCCAGCGGATCGACAGCCACCTGCTCGGCGAGATCGAACGGCTGGAGACCAGCCGCAAGCAGATCGCGCAGCTCGCGGCCGGGGACAGCCTGGTGGTCCCGCCGGAGGTGGTCACCTATCTCGACCGGCTCCGGCAGCTCGGGGCGTCAGAGCGGGTCGTCGAGGGCGAGCGGGACGGGTGGATCCTGGTCGCGGCGCGCTGGCCCGATCACGTCCGCGAGTGGATCCCCGGGAAACTCGCGGAGTTGGAAGACCCGCGAATGATCCGGCTCTACCGGCTCCTTTCGGAGCTTTCCGAAAGCGACGAAGGCAACCACGACCCGCGGCTGGAGGAAGTGGCCGACATCCTGGCCGACCTGCTCGAGCAGGCCTACGCCGCTGGCGAGACCTATCCCGGCGAGGGGGAGCGCGACGACCTGCCGTTCGACCTCATGGACGCCCTGGCCGTCGAGTCCGACCCGCGGATGGAGCGGCTGCTGGACCTGGTGCGCGAGCGCGGCTGGGCCGGCTGGACCCGGCTAGAGCGCCTGCCGGAGCCGCCCGCCTGACCGCTAGCGTGGGGAGCGGGTTGGTTAGGGTTGGGTTGTGAAGTTCTCACTGTGGCCCAGCAACACCCGTGCGCCCGCTGATGTCCTGGAGGACGTGCGCGGAGCGGAAGCAAGCGGCTGGTACGGCGTCTGGCTGGCCGACCACTACATGCCCAACACCGGCGACACGACGCCGGCCCGGGGCGACGTCTACGAGTGCTGGGCGCTGTTGCCGGCCCTGGCCGCGGTGACGGAACGGGTCCGGATCGGGACCCTGGTCTCACCAACCTCGGTCCATCACCCGGCCCTGCTGGCCAAGCGGGCCGCCACGATCGACCAGCTGTCCGGGGGCCGGTTCGTGCTCGGGCTCGGCGCGGGCTGGCAGCTTAACGAGCACCACGCTTACGGCATTGACCTCGAGCCGCCGGGGAAGCGGGTCGGCCGGTTCGAGGAAGCGATCGCGATCGTCCGCTCGATGCTGGCCGACGACACCACGACGTTCGCCGGCGAGTTCTACAACCTCACCGACGCCCCGGCCGACCCCAAGCCGGTCCAGGCGCCGTTGCCGCTGCTAGTCGGCACCCGCGGACCGCGCATGCTCCGCATCACCGCCCGCCACGCCAACGAGTGGAACACCTGGCACGCCCCGGACCTGGCTGACCGGATTCAGGCCCTGGCCGAAGCGTGCGAGAAGGCGGGCCGTGACCCGGCGACGATGTCGCGTTCGGTCAACGCCCTCATCGACCTGGACGGGAGCGCTCCGCCGTCCGGCCGCACCCTCGCAGGCTCGGCCCAGCAGCTGATCGATCAGCTCGGGCAGTACGCCGGGCTCGGCTTCGACGAGTTCATCCTGCCCGACGCCAACCTCGGCGCCACCGTGGCCGAGCGTGCGGACCAGCTGGCCCGGATCAAGGCCGAGGTGTTCGACCAGCTGCCGGCTTAAGTGTCACGGCGGCCAGGCCGACCGGCCGCCGGAGCTGACTGGGACGGGCGGGCAGCACACCATTCGGGTGATTCAGCGCTGGTGGGCCGACGGCGCGAGCAGGTGCAGGGCCCGGGCCGCGGCGACCGCTTCGGCCCGGCGGTGCACGCCTAGCTTGGTGTAGAGGTTGAGCAGGTGGGTCTTGATTGTGTGCGGCGAGACGGACAGCTCGGTCGCGATCTCCGGCGCCGACAGGTGGGTCGGCAGGTAGCGCAGCACGCGCAGTTCGCTGCCGCTGAGCGGCTCGAGTAGCGGCTGGGTCCCGGGCTGGGTCAGGCGGGCGTGTCCATGGCCAGCACGTCGAGGATCTCGGCCACCAGAGCGGCGTGCGCCGTGCGCTGCCGGGCCTGGCGCTCGAGCAGGCCCGGCGCGGGGTGCAGCCGGAACCACAGCAGCGCACCGTCGGACTCGGCCAGATCCAGCGCTCGCTCCACGGCTTGCCCCGCAGCCGCCGGGTCGCCCAGCGCGTCCCGGGCGATCGCCGCCAGCAGGAACGCCTCCACCAGCCAGGACTGCCACCCCACCCGGGCCGATCCGTCCAGGACCGGTGCCAGCTCAGCCAGCACCGCGTGCGGGTCATCCTGGGTCAGTCGCAGCACCGCGACGGCGATCCGCAGTTCACCGCGGCCCCGGGCCCGGTCACTCAGGCCAGCCAGGACCTCCTCGGCCTGCGCGGTGTCGCCCAGCCGGGCCAGGGCGTGCACGATCCAGGCCTGCATCGGCCTGGACAGCGGGTGCGGCGCGGCCAGCTGCCCGGCCAGCCGTTCGGCCGACCGGAAGGCGGCCAGTGCGTCGGCGAACTGGCCGCGAGCCAGCTCGACCTGGCCGCGGGTGTACTGGACGCCCATCGCCGACGCGGGTGCGGCTTCGGGCCGGATGGTCCGTTCGGCGCGCTGCAGCCAGGCCGCGGCCTCCTCGGCCCGACCCTGCCAGGCCAGGCCGGATCCGAGGGTCATGCAGGCCAGGCCGGCGGTGGTCTCATCGGTCCAGCCGTGCCGGTCGGCCAGCTCCACCGCCCGCCGGCCGAGCTCAGCCGCCCGCGGAAACCACCGGGACAGTTCAAGCTCGGCCCGGTGGGTCCAGGCCAGGAACTCCAGATACGGCCGGCCGATCTGGCTCGCCAGCGCCACGGCCTGGTCCAGGTGCAGCTCGGCCAGGTCGACCCGGCCGGCCCAGATCTCGGCGTCGCCCAGGCCGACCAGGGCCAGCGCGCGCAGGTCTTCCCGCCCGGATGGCGGCGCCTCAGGAGCTTGGGACAGCTCCTGCAGCGGGTGGGCCTGCTGGACCACGGTGGGCAGGTCACCGGCGAACCAGGCCAGCAGCAGCCGCGCGGCCCCGAGCAGCGCCCGCGCCTGGCCGCGCCGGGGGGCCGGCACTGAGGCCGAACCGTGCTCGGCCAGCAACAGGTACCGTTCCGCCACCTTGAGCGAACCCTGCGCCACCGCGTCGGCGGCCGCCACCGCGGCCAGCTCGGCATCGGCCTCGCTAGCCCCCTCGGGGAAGCCGGCCAGGAGGGCGTGGGCGGTGGCCGCCTGCCCATCCAGGTACAGACCGAGCCAGTGGTCGCTCAGCAGCAGGCTGGCCAGACCCCAGGCTTCGGCCGCCTGCGCGTGCCGGACGGCTTCGACTGGCGACCGGTGCTGGGCGAACCAGGTCGCGGCCAGCTCGTGTAGTCCGGCCGCTTCCTCCGGCTCGGACCGGCGCAGTTCCAGCTGCAGCAGGCCGGTGAACAGCTGGTGGTAGCGAAACCAGGTCCGGGCCGTGTCCACCGGCAGCACGAACGCATTCGCCTCCGCCAGGTCCTGCAGAACCCGCTCCCCGCCGGTGCCGCCGGTCAGCAGGTCGGCCAGTTCACCGTTGACCCGTTCCAGCACGCTGGTCCGCAGCAGGAGCCGCCGCACCTCGGCGGGCTGCCGATCCAGCACCTCGGCCAGCAGATACTCCGACACCGTTCGCTCGCTGCCGGAGAACTCCACCGCGAACTGCTGCGGATCTGGGTGGCCGGCCAGCGACAACGCCGCCAGCCGCAGGCCAGCCACCCAGCCCTCGGTCCGGTCCATCAGCAGGCCCAGGGCCGCTTCGGAGAGCTGGACGCCCGCCGTCTGGAACAACGCCCGGGCCTCCGGCAGGCTGAACCGCAGGTCGTCGCCGCGGATCTCGGTCAGCCCACCTTCCAGCCGCAGCCGGTGCAACCCGAGCCGCACGTCGCGCCGGGTGGCCAGCACGAACCGCAGCGGTGCCGGGGCCCGCAGCACCAGCAGCTCCAGTTGCCGCCGGGCATCGGCCCCCAGCTCGTGCAGGTCGTCGATGACCAGCCAGAGCCGTTGCTGAAGGTCAGCCAGGTCGGTCAGCAGCCGCTCCACGATCGCCCACCCGTCCAGGTCCGGCGCCGCGGTCAGCGCGCGTACCAGCGCCGACCCGGGGACCGTCCGGCGCAGCTGATCCAGGACCGACAGCCAGAATCGCTGCGGGTCCTGCTCGCCCCGCTCCACCGGCACCCAGGCGGCCCGGTCGGCCAGGCCCGCCTGGCTGATCCACGACCGCAAGAGCAGGGTCTTGCCGCTGCCCGCCGGCGCCGACACCACCGTCACCCGGGCCGGAGCACCCAGCCGTTCCCACAGCGCCGGGCGGGCCACGACCTCTCCGCCGTCACGCAGACCGGGATGCATACGAAGGATCGTCGCATGCCGCCAGCCGGCCGAGGTCCTCATAGATCCAGCACGAGGTCGGCCCGGGGCCGGGCGCAGCAGATCAGCACCTGACCCGCGGCCGGAGGCTCCAGCGGCTCCGGGGCGTAGGCGATGTCACCGGACAGCAGCGGGGTGACGCAGGTGTGGCAGACGCCGGCGCGGCAGCTCCAGCGGGTCGGCACGTCGCAGGCGTCGGCGAAGTCGAGGACGCTGCGCTGGCTGGTGTCGAACGGTACCGAAAGCCCGCTCCGGGCGAACGTGATCTGCGGGCCGGTGCCGGGTGGGCCGTCCGGCGGATGCGGCGCCCGGTGGGGCTGACTGGTGAGCCCGGGGTTGAGGGGTGGCAGGGCCCCGAACAGCTCGGTGTGGATACGGGCCGGGTCGACGCCGAGCACGGTGAGCGCATCCTGCATGTCCGCCATGAACCCGGCCGGCCCGCACACGTAGGCGGCCGCGCCGCCCGGCAAGCCCAGCTGCCCCAGCTTGTCCTTGGACAACCGCCCATCCATGGCGCTGTAGAACACGTGCTCATGGGCGTGCGGCAGGACGCCGAGCAGGCCGTGGGCTTCGGCCGTCAGCGCGTCGTCGGCCGGCTCGCGGGCAGCGTGGATCCACCAGACCTCGCGCGGGCTGGGCTGGGCCACCAGGTCGTGCAGCATGGCCAGCACGGGGGTGACCCCGATACCGGCGGAGACCAGCAGCACCGGCCCGGCCTCGCCGTCCAGGACGAAGTCGCCGCGGGGGGCGGCGACGTCCAAGGTAGCGCCCACCTGCAGGACGGTATCCAGGTAGCTGCTGGCCGCGCCGTGCGGTTCGTGCTTGACGCTGATGCGGTAGGCGGCATCCCCGGGCGCGGATGACAGCGAATAGCTGCGCACCGGGGCCGGGTCGCCGGCCCCGGTTACCCGGAACGTCAGGTACTGGCCGGCCTGGGCGGCGGGCAGCGGACTTCCGGCGGGGTCGTCGAGCAGGATCGAGGACACGGTGCTGCTCTCCGGGGTGATCCGCGTGACGCGCAGCGGCCGGAACCCGGCCCAGGCCGGCGCCGGATCCACGACGGGCCCGACGTCAGACCCGGCTGCGGGCGTGGCGCCGGACCCGGCTGGAGACGTAGCGTCGGCCAGCAGGTCGCGGAACGATCCCTGCCAGCCCGGGCTCAGCGCCGGGATGTCCAGCGCCCGCCGCAACAGCGCCGGGTCATGGCCCGGCAGGTACAGCAGCGCGTCGGTGTCGGACACGCTCAGCGCGCCGGGCCCGGTCCGGGTCCTGACGATCTCGTCGCCGGCCTGCACCCGCCCTTCGGTGATCACCCGCAGGTAGAACCCGGGCCGGTGGTGGCTGACCAGGAGCGCGGGCAGCTGCGGCTGGCCCAGCCGCATGCCGACCCGGTAGCAGGTCACCCGGGGCTGGGTGACCTCGAACTCGGCCTCCCCGATCCGGTACCGGTCCCCGATGCAGACCTCGTCATCGGGCAGGCCATCGACGGTGAAGTTCTCGCCGAACTGGCCGTACTCCCGATCGTCTTTGCCGAAGTAGCGTTGGTCTTGACCGAAGTAGCGCTCCCAGTGCTCGTAGGACCGGAGCTGGTATACGAACACCGCGCGCTGCTCACCACCGTGGCCCGCCGTGTCGCCCTGGCCGTCTCCGTCGAGGTTCAGCCGCCGCACCATCACCGGCCCGGCCACCGGCGACTTGAAGATCCCGGTGTGCACCGTCTTCCCGTGCCAGGGCACGTCCTTCGGCAGTCCCACGTTCACTGAGATCAAAGTGGCCGTACCGGTCATGGTGCCCAAGTTAGTCAGCGCAGCGACCGGAAGGAGTCCCGCATCTCGGCCGTGAACAGGTCGGGCTGTTCCCAGGCGGCGAAGTGGCCACCCCGGTCCAGCCGGTTGTAGTGAATCAGGTTCTTGGGATAGGCCTGCTCGGCCCAGCTGCGCGGGGCCTGGTAGAGCTCGTCCGGGAAGACGCTGATGGCAAACGGGATCGTTATCGGCTTGGCGTCGAAGAAGTCCGCCTTGTTCTCCCAGTACAGGCGGCCGGAGGACACGCCGGTGTTGGTCAGCCAGTACAGCGTGATGTTGTCGAGGAGGTCGTCACGGGTCAGCGCGCTCTGCAGTTGCCCGCGCAGGGCCAGCTCGACGAGCCCGGGCTGACCGGTGCCGTCGCCGTGGTCCAGCATGAACGCCGCCAGGTCGATGGGCGAATCCGCCAGTCCGTACATCGTCTGCGGACGCGTGGTCAGGATCTGGGCGTAGGCCACGTGCAGGGCGTAGAAGCTGCTCAGCTGCTCGTAGGCGCTCTTTTCCTCGGTGGACAGGCCTGCTGGCGCCGGGTCGCCGCGCTTGACGGCCTGGTTGATCTCGGCCGGGGCGGTCCCGGGCATGTTGGAGTGGATGCCGAGCAGCTCCGGCGGGGCCTGGATCCCCATCGACTGCGTGACGGCCGCACCCCAGTCGCCGCCCTGGGCCACGAAACGGGTGTACCCGAGGCGCTTCATCAGCTCGGTCCAGGCCCGGGCGGTGCGGGTCGGGTCCCAGCCGGTGGTGGTCGGCTTGGCCGAGAGCCCGTACCCGGGCAAGGACGGAATCACCAGGTGAAACGCGTCGTCCTCGCTCCCGCCGTGGGCCGTGGGGTTGGTCAACGGCTCGATGATCTTCAGCTGCTCGATGATCGAGCCGGGCCAGCCGTGCGTGACGATCAGGGGCAGGGCGTTCTCGTGCGGGGAACGGACGTGGATGAAGTGAATGTCCAGCCCGTCGACCTCGGTCAGGAAGTTCGGCAGGCTGTTCAGCCTCGCCTCGCACGGGCGCCAGTCGTAGTCCGTCCCCCAGTAGCCCGCGACCTCCTGCATCAGCGCGAGCGGCACGCCCTGCGAATCGTCGGAGACCGTCTCGCGGTCGGGCCACCTGGTCGCGCTGATGCGTCGGCGCAGGTCGCTGAGGGCTTCGTCGGGGAACTCGATCCGGAACGGGCGGATGCTGGTCGGCCCGTCGTTGGCCTGCTGTACGTCGTCGGTCATGTCCGCGCTCCTTAGTGCTGGCTGCTTCCACGGTCACGCCGGCGGCGGGTGGATCGCGCCCGGGTAACTTCCTGGTCTTGCCCTGGTAAGACCAGGGACTTGCCCGGGTGCGGGCCCCGGCCCGGCCGACGATGCTGGATACATGACTCCTCGGTGGCCGGTGCCCGCCGGGCTGCACCCATCCTCGGCCCAGCTCCCCGTCGAGAGCAGGCTGCCTTCCTTCGACGGGGCGAACGGGTGGCTCAACTCGCCGCCGCTGACCCCGGCCGACCTGCGCGGGAAGGTGGTGCTGGTCAACTTCTGGACCTACACCTGCATCAACTGGCTGCGCCAGCTTCCCTACGTCCGCGCCTGGGCCAGCCGGTACTCCGGCCAGGGGCTGACCGTGGTCGGGGTGCACACCCCCGAGTTCGGGTTCGAGCACGACCTCGGCAACGTACGCCGCGCGGTGCAGGACATGCGGATCGATTACCCGGTCGCGATCGACAACGACTACACGGTGTGGCGGGCGTTCGCCAACCACTACTGGCCGGCCCTGTACTTCGCCGACCCGCAGGGCCGCATCCGGCATCACTACTTCGGGGAAGGCGAATACCAGCAATCGGAGATGGTGATCCGGCAGCTCCTGGCCGAGAACGGCTCGGCCGGTCCCTCGGACGGGCCCCGGACGGCAGCGGCCATGAGCCGGTGCCGGTGGAGGCCCGCGGGGCGGAGGCGCCCGCCGACTGGGGGTCGCTGCGATCTTCGGAGAACTACACCGGCTACGAACGCACCGAGCACTTCGCCTCCCCCGGCGGCGCGGTACCGGGGAAACCGCACGCTTATGAGGTCCCGGCGGAGCTGAGGCTCAACCACTGGGCCCTGTCCGGGGACTGGACCGTAGCCGAACAGTCAGCCACCTCGAACCGGGCCGACGGGCAGATCGCTTACCGCTTCCACGCCCGCGACCTGCACCTGGTCATGGGGCCGGCCACGGCGGGCACGCCGGTCCGGTTCCGCCTGTTCATCGACGGACAGCCGCCCGGCGAGGCGCACGGGGCCGACGTGGACGACCTGGGCTTCGGCACCGTGACCCAGCAACGACTGCACCAGCTCATCCGGCAGCCCGGCCGCATCACCGACCGCACCTTCGAGATCACCTTCCTCGATCCCGGTGTCCAGGCCTACGTGTTCACCTTCGGCTAGCCGCGGCGGCAGACCGGGCAGGCCGCAGTAGAGCGGCCCCGGCGCGGGGCCGGCGTATGCTGGGAACTGGCAGCCACGCCTGCCGGATCCGAGCTACGCCAGCCCGGCGCTGGACGTAACGCCCGAGGACAAGAGCGGCTCAGCCCTCGCGTGGGTCTGTCTTTTCGTTCATCGTGATCACTTGTGCAGTGACTCGGCGCCGGGACAGGTCACTGGATCGAGGACACGATGTCGCACGACAAAATCAGCGCGGCCGCACGTCAGCGCATGGCCGAAACGGGCGAATCCTACGCCGCGGCCCGGCGCGCGGTCATCCGGGAGCACCAGGCGGCTGGAGAGCACTGACCGCCGATGACCAGGCGGCCGGTGGGCACACGCCCCCGCCGGGCCAGCAGTGGTTCACGATCAGCTACAGCGATACGTGGTCGGGCAGGCTTTCTGACTCACTGGACCGGCTCTTGTTCCGGGCGGGCCGTGGGGTCTCGGGCGTCGCCGTGGACAGCGGCGAAATCCGCGTCCGGATGGGCTCGTTCAAGCTGGACATCCCCCGCAGCTCGGTCCGCTCCGTCCAGCGGTCCCAGGCCAAGGTCGGCGGCACCACCGGCGTGCACGGCCGGCGCGGCCGGTGGCTGGTGAACGGGTCGGCTGAGGGCCTGGCCGAGCTGGCCATCGACCCGCCCGTCCACATCTCCCCCAGTATCGACACGCTGTTCGGCCTGGGCCCGTCGCGGGTGGGCCAGCTCACCCTCAGCCTGGACGACCCGGACGGGTTCGTCGCCGCGGTCAAGGCGCTGCTGCCAGCCTCGTAACCGCGCCTCGACGTAAGGGATGGTCTGCTCCGCGGTGTTGATGCGGATCCAATCTGATTAGCCGGTATCCGTCCTCGGTCAGCGTGCGCGCCATGTGCTCGGCGTACCACTGCAGCCAGTCGGGGTCGGGCTGGCCGAGCTTCTGCTCATGCAGGCCGTGCGCCGCGGCGGCGCGCTGTAGCGCATCGGTCAGCCGGTCGGTCATATTCGGTTCCATCATTAATTCCGATCCCACGCTGGTGGCATCGATCAATGCCGCTGCGCATCATGGTTCTCGCGCAGCGGGGCCTGGCGCGCCCCGGGGAGCCCTGGCCGGTGCCCTGGTCTGAAGCGGGCGATCACATACCAACGGTCGTCTCGACGTAGGGGATGGTCTGCGGGCCTTCGGGCAGGACGCACAGCCGGGCGCCGGGACCGGCGGCGGCCAGCGCGTCGGTGACGGTGCCGGTGATGTCGCCGCTCTGTTCCAGGTGGGCGTCGGCCAGGTCGGCGTCACTGAGGTAGGAGGTGTGCATCACGACGCGGTTCGCGGCCTGGATCTGGGCCTGGATCTGCACCTGCCACTGGTCCGGCACGGTCTGCGGGCGGGCCAGGATGGCCTCCAGCAGGCCCTGGGGTGACGGCGCGGAGGCCAGCACCTGCCGGTAGGAGCCGTGGTCGGGGAAGCCGTCCCGGCACTCGGCGGCGCAGACGATGGTCCCGCCTGGCCGCGCGACCTGGCGGGCGGCCGACATCCCCTTCACCGCCTGGTACAGGTTCTGGTCGAGCGGGAACCCTGAGTTGGTCGTGACCACCACGTCGAACGGCGCGGGTACCGGACGCATCGCCGTCTGCCGGGCCGCCGTGCACGCCGCGGCGTGCATCGCGAACAGGTCACCGCCGAACGCCGCCACGATGTCCTTGTCCGCGTTCAGCACCACGTCCAGGGCGAACGTGACGCCGGTCGCGGCGGCGATGGCCCGGACGTCGTCGTGGACGGGATTGCCGGAAATGATGCCCCAGGTGGCGCGCGGATCACCGATGCGGGCCGCGTCGTGCAGCACCAGCACGGTGTCCAGCCCGGCCAGGCCGGGCGCGACCAGCTTCGGGCCGCCGGAGAACCCGGCGAAGAAATGCGGCTCCACGAACCCGGTGGTGATCCGCACGTCGGCCTCCAGCCAGGCCCGGTTCAGCCACACTGGCACGCCGTTGCCGTGCACCCCGGCGAAGGCCAGTTCGTCCGCGGCCCGCGCGTCGTGGTTGACGATCCGCACGCTGGCGACGACCTCGTCCCCGAACATCTCGCGCAGTTCGTGCTCGTCGTTGCCGCGGTGGGTGCCGGTCGCCACCAGGATGACGACGTCCTCCAGGCGGGTGATCCCGTCGAGCTCGGCCAGGATGGCCGGGATCATCAGGTGCCGCGGCTGCGGACGGGTCCCGTCGCAGGCGGAGATGGCCACGGTCTGCCCCGGCCTGACCCGCTCGCGCAGCGGGGGCCCGGCGACCGGGCGGCGCAGCGCGGCGCGCAGGGCCGCACCCGGATCGGCCACCGCGCGCTGGTGCACCGGCTCCACCACCGTGGTCAGATCCGGGTCCACCTCGATGTCCAGGCCCGTCGTGCCGTACGCCAGCCGCACCCGCACTGCCTACCTCCGCTCCGCCCCCGTCGCCATTCTCCCTCGCGGGCCGTCAGGTTCTCAGGGCCGGCTCTGGGCTGGTACCGCGGGCGGAGAACATCGCGGGTGAGTTGTGGGCCACGACGATGCCGCCATCGCCGCCGACGGCGATGAGGCCTCCGGTCGAACCGCGCTGGGCCAGTTCGGCTTCGATGGTCCCGCGGACCGCCTGGGCCAGATCGGCGCCGGCGTAGCGGATCCGGGCGGCGACGTCGTACGCGACGACGCCGCGGATGAAGGCCTCGCCGTGCCCGGTCGAGGAGATCGCCACCACCTGGTCGCGGGCGTAGACGCCCGCGCCGACGATGGGGCTGTCCCCGACGCGGCCCTCGGCCTGGCCGACCATCCCGCCGGTGGAGGTGGCGGCGGCGACGTGACCATCGGCGTCACGGGCCGCCGCGCCGACCGTCCCGTGGCGGGCGGCGGTGGCCCGGCCGCCGGTCAGCCGGTCCAGCTGCTGCTGGCGCGCCTCGGTGATGAAGTAACTGCGGTCGACCACGGCCAGCCCGTGCCGCTCCAGGAACGCGACGTCCGGGTCGACGATGAGGACGTGGTCGGTGTGTTCCATCACGGCGCGGGCCAGCGCGACCGGGTTCCGGGCGTACCTGGATGCGGCCACCGCACCGGCCTGCCCGGACCCGGTCATCACCGATGCGTCCAGCTCCGCCTGCCCCGTCGCGGTGAGCGCGGCCCCGCGGCCGGCGTTGAACAGCGGATCGTCCTCCAGCACGGCCACGCTGGCACAGACGGCGTCCAGGGCGCCGCCGCCCGCGGCCAGCACCTGCCATCCGGCCCGGTAGGCGGCCCGCAGCCCCTGCTCATAGGGCGCGCGGGCGGTGAGGGTCAGCTCCTCCAGGCGGCCACCGGCCCCGCCGTGCAGGGCCAGGCTCGGTCCCGCTTCGGGCGCCGCCACTTCGAAGATCTCCATAGCGATCGTTCTATCCCACTTCGCGGTGCTAGCTGACTCCGCGGTGCTGGCTCGTCAGGGAAACGGGACGCCGGGCCCGGGGCGTAGCGGGGGCATCGGCTCCGTCGGGCGTCGGCGGGGGCCGGACCAGAGCGCCGGGACGGCGTCAACCGCTTCGGCGATCGCGTAGGCAGCCCGCTCGTAGTTGACCCGCCAGCCCACGAAGTGAGGCCAGGCCGCTTCCGGCTCACGCTCGATCGGGAAATCGACCTCCCGGAGCCTGACCACGGCCTCGAAAAACTCGTCGTAGGTGAGGCTGATGGCGGCGCCCGGGGCGGGCTCGGCGTGCACCTTGATGCCCATGGAACGGGCCACCTCGGAGAAGCACACCAGCCCGCTGCGCAGGCACAACCGGGTCGGAACGGCGGGAGCCGTCTCCGGGCACAGCGACAGGTACAAGGCGGCCGAGTCGAGCACGGCCAGCAGCGAGGTCACCCAGGAGGCTTCATCACTGGGCGATCGGAACCACACCAGCGGCAGGTACGTGACGTGACTCTCGGTAATGTCCGCCGCCCAGCGTTCCCAGTGGCTGTAGAACTCGGGCAAGGAGTCCAGCGCCGAGGTACCCGAGCCGAGCGCATAGTGGGTCCTGGCCAGCAGCTCTGGCCCCCACGACGGGGTGCCGGCCCGGGAGTTCAGCAGCGCGATCTCGTTCTCACGCCTGTTGTAGGCGCCGTAGAGCGCCGGGAGATAGGCGATCTGCAGGGTGATCGTGATCAGGCCCGCCATCGCGGCCGTGTCGAGGACCGCGGTCTCGAAAAACCCGTGCGCATCAGGCGACCCGAAGGTCCATAGCGCCGGATTGACGGAGTCGAACGCGGTGCCGATGCCATCGACCGTGGGCCAGATCAGCAGCGCGTAGCCGACGAAGAAGAAGCCCAGCCAGACCACGAGCTGGCCGAGCAGGATGACGGCCGCCTGGCCCGCCAGGATCCGGTCGCGCCATCGGTAGCTGGCCACGGGCCAGGTGATCAGCCGGAAGATCGCGTCCACGACGCCGGCCACCAACCGCGTCAGCCTGCTCCTGGATTTGCGCGGCACTATGACGGTTCCGACCACGGTTACTACGGTGCCCAGTACGAGCAGCGCTCCTGCGGCCGCCGCGACATCACGGGCCGCGATCGGGGCTGTCATCAGCAATCCCTGGTCAATCCTTTGCAAGATTCGTACCTCGGACAGCCAGGAAGTGTAGCCCGCCGCAGTTGGCGGGCGCGGCGCGTTTCTCGTCCGGGCGTGGCGGCCGGTCAATGGCGTCATTGCCACCCGGCTATGGCCGGCTCTTTGGCGCCATCGACCCGGTGGTCAGCGGGGACGGTACCAAGGCGGCGGCGGGCAACAGCGGCGGGGACCGGCGGCGGGTCAGGCGAAGTGCCGGACGGTGGCCGGGCGGGCGGGCTCGTAGGGGTACCAGCGGTCCGCGGGGCCGACCGGTGGCCACGAATCCGGCGACCGCGCGCGAGAACGTGTCGCCGAGCGCACGGACCGCCGGGGAGGCCGCGCCGAGCATGGGGCTGCCGGGGTAGGCATCGATGGTGTTGAAGAAGAACGGCAGCTCGGCGCAGTGCGGGGCGCCCAGGTGCGCAGGGTCTGGGACCGGGGTGTGGTCGAACTGGTAGACGTAGGCGGGGTAACCGGCGGCGGCGTGATGGCCGGCGATGGCCAGCGTCCCGTCGCGGAAGGTGGCCTCGGTGTCGACGCCGGCGAAGGCGGTGATCGTCGCCATCTCGTCCCTGGTCGTCCCGGTCAGCAGCGGCTGGCCGCCGAGGCGCCCATCGGCCAGCGCCTGCGGCCAGGCCACGGGAATCCCGGCCGCGCCCAGGACGGGGTACATCGGTGGAGCGGCGCTGCCGGGGCGGGAAACCTCCTGGGCCAGCTGCCGGTAGGCGGTCAGGAACTCCCCGGCCGGGACGGCCTGCAGTGCAGTGCGCAGGTCGGCCCGGCCGGCCACATCATCGGCCAAGCCGCCGGCCAGGCCGAGGATCTCCAGGAAGCGGCGGGCATGGCCCGCGGCCTGGCCGGGGTCCTGCGGCGGCAGGCCCCACGGGCCGCTCTGGGTAATGACCTGACTGATGAGCGGGCCGGTGATCGGTGACAGGGTCAGGTAGAGCGCGGAGAACGCTCCGGCGGACTGGCCGCCGACGGTGACGCGGCCAGGGTCTCCGCCGAAGGCGGCGATGTTGCGCTGGACCCAGGCCAGCACGGCGGCTTGGTCCTGCAGGCCGAGGTTTTCGATGCCGAGTGCCGGCAGGTAGAGGTACCCGAACGGGCCGAGGCGGTAGTTCGCGGTGACCACGACGATGTCGCCCGCGGCGGCCAGGTTCTGGCCGTCGTACCAGTCCCAGCCACCGGATCCGCTGGTGAAGCCCCCGCCGTGAAACCACACCAGCACCGGCCGGGCCTGCTGGGCTGGCCCAGCGGCAGGCAGGCTGGAGGTCCAGACGTTGAGGGTCAGGCAGCCGTCCTCGTTCCAGTCGGGAACGCGGGCGCCCATGACCGCCTCGAGCCGGGACGGCCCCTGCGGGACGGACGGCCCGGGCCGCGCCGCGTCAAGCGGACCCGGCCACGGCGGGTGGGCCTCGGGGGACGCGAACCGCCGGTCCCCCACCGGCGAGGCGGCGTAAGGGATGCCGCGGAACGCGGCCACGCCGCGCTCGGCCGCGCCCTGGACCGGACCCGACTCGGTGTCGGCCACGGGGCGTTCCATCACGCTCATAGGTCACCTTCCTGGGCCAGGAACCGGGGGGCTGCTGGGCACCAGGCGACAGACTAATAGGAGCAGGAGGCCCGGACCCGGGCGGCTAGCCTGAGCCAGCCGCCCGGAACGCTCCGAGACTTAGCGGGCTAGCAGGAGACCCGGGCCGGCCAGCCCGGGGCCGGTGATGGCCGGCTTGGTCGCGCCGCCCGCCGGGTAGGCGGTGTCGAACCACTGGGTGAAGAACTGGCTCAGCTCGGCCCGGCAGGCGTGGCTCTGGTTCGGGAGCCCGCGCTCGAAGGCGGCCTCCCACTCCGGCTCGGTGATCGAGCCGCCGCCGTGCTCACGCTGGACGGTCCGCAGCACCTGGGTGAACCTGGCTGTGCCCAGGATCTGCCACAGCGCGATGTAGGCCGCGCCGGGCCGGTCGTAGGTCGAGGAGTCCGAGAACAGCCCGGCGGCGTCCGGGTTGGACGGCGCCACCGACCAGAAGCTGCCGGTCTTGGCGTACAGCTTGTTGAACTGCGCGATCAGGCTGTTGGTGAACGCCTGCCGCCCGGCCGCGGTGCCGGGGCCACCGGCTTTGGTCTGAGCCGTGCGGGCAGCGAACATGTACTCGGCCAGGGTGGCCATGCCCTCCTTGTAGAAGGTCATGTTGTAGCTGCCCTCGGTCACGTGGTCGCCCCACCACTGGTGCATGTTCTCGTGGTAGAGGGTGTCGACGTCGATCTCACTCGAGGCAAACGTGATCATGGTCTGCATCTCTTCTTCGAAGCCGGCGGACGGGGTCCCGACCACGACGCCGTCCGAGGCGAACGGGAACGGGCCGTTGTACTGGCTCTCGAAGTCGGTGATGTCCTGCTGCTGGTTCATGATCGCCAGGTTGGCGGCCTGCTGCTTGGCACTGATCCCGGTGTCCTGGGCTTCGTAGTAGGTGAGCCCGTCGCTGGCCTTGCGGGAGGTCAGCGCGTAGTTACCGACGCTGTCCTCGACCAGGTAGCTGGCCACCGGCGCCCCGGAGTCCCAGTGGTAGGTGACCGAGCCGGCCGGGAACTGACTGCTCGGCCCGTGGTGGCTGACCGACTTCAGCTGGCCGTTGGCCAGCGCGGTCTTGCCCGCGTTGATCGTGTCGTAGAAGTCGTAGCTCGGCTTGGCCGCGGGATAGTCGTTGAGCGGCATCCAGTCTTCGGTGCCGACCGGTTCGGTGGTGACGAAGCCGCCGCCGGTGGCCGCGAACCACCCCTCGGTGCTGCCGTCACCGTCGTTGTGCACTCCGGGGCGGCCGGTGTAGCTGACCTGGACGGTGAACCTCGTGCCGTCCCGGACCGGGAAGCTGGGCGTGACGACCAGCTTGTTGGCCGGGCACTGGGTGCCGTCGAGGGCGTCGGCGTCCTGGGAACCGTTGAGTTCCGGGGTGCAGGCTGGCGGGAGCGGATTGCTGGCCGGGCCGCCGACCGGATTGTTCTGCGACGCCTCGTGGGCCCGCGGGTCGGGGTCAGCCTGGCCGTTGGGGTCGCCCGGATACGTGGGCTGCTCGAACGTGAATTTGGCCGGCCGGCCGTTAATCGTCACCGACGTGACGCTCAGGTCCGGCCCGGCGGTGGTGTTGGCCGAACTGCGCTCGAAGTCCAGGCTGAAGCTGGTCAGGCACTGCGTGGCCTGGTCGGTCAGGGCCACGCTGTTGCCCGGCAGGAAGGTGTTGGTGCCCGCGTCGTAGACCAGGTGCACGTCGGTGTGGACGCTGCGGTAGCCGCCGTTGCCCGTCTCGGGGTACAGGCGCGACCCGGGCGCGGCCAGCGTGTGCGCCCCGGCGGAGCACTTGCCGCCCGCAGACGCGGACGCCGAAGCGACGCCGCTCGTGAACGCCAGCGGCCCGAGGCCGACGGCGGTCAGCGAGACCACTCCGACGGCGAGCGCGATGGGTCGGCGGAGTCTCGCCATGCCGGTCTCCTTGTCGCTGGAGCGCGGCCCAGGTTGTTGCTGGCAGTGCCAGCTAAACAAGGCCACCGAGCGGACATTTCGGGGCTCATTGTTCCGCCTCGGTGCAATTTCCTCAAGTCCGAAACTGACAGGACAGGTTCCGACATGGGCAAACCGGCAGCTAGCATTCATGCGCGGTGCATGAATGCTAGGTAAGCTGCGAGTATGAGCGAGCCTACGGATGCCGGTATCGTCCAGGTCCGCGACGTCGACCCGGCGACCCTCGCGGTCCTGCGCGACCGGGCCAGATCACTGGGCCAGTCGCTGTCGGGTTATCTGCGCGACCTGATGGACGCCGACGCCGCCGGGGAGACCAACGCCGAGATCATCGCCCGGATCGCCCGGGACCGCGAACCAGTGGACGTGACTATGGACGACATCCTGGCGGCGCGCGACGAGGGGCGCCGTTGAGCCCGACCTACGTCGTCGACTGCTCCCTGGTGATCGACGCCCTGTCCGCGCGGGAGGGAGATGACGTGCTGCGGCAGCGGCTGTCGGCGCCCCGGACGCTGCACGCCCCGCACCACCTCGACGTCGAGATCGCGGCCACCGTCCGGGGACTGGCCGCCGGGAAAAAGATCACCGACGACCGCGGCGAACAGATGCTGGCCGACTACTCCCGCCTGCGCATCACCCGCCACCCGGTCTGGCCCTACCATCCCCGCATGTGGCAGCTGCGCCACAATCTCGGAGCGTACGACGCCGCCTACATCGCGCTGGCTGAGGCGCTCGGCTGCGAGCTGCTGACCGGCGACGCCAAGCTGAAAAACGCCAGCGGCCACCACGCCGCCGTGATCGTCACCCGTTAAGAAGCGGCACGAGCCGTGCTGGTCAGCCAGTCGAGCCAGTAGGGCGCGGGGATGCCGAAGGGCAGCCGGTCATCCGGGGTGTCCCGGGATAGATCCGGGCTATCGACCTGTTCGGCGGCCCAGGCGGCTTGGAGGGCGGAGGCGGCGATCATCGGCCGCAGGCTGGCGGCGAAGCGGTCCCGGATGTCGGCGAACTGCCCGGCCCGGGCCAGGTCGAGGACCGCCAGCGCCGCGGTCCCGCGATCTCGTCCGGCTGCAGCTGCGCGGCGTAGACCCGCAGCGCGTAGGTCCGTTCGGTGGTGGCGCGGACCCGTCGCTCGGCCACGACCTGAAGCACCCCGGCCTCGGTCAGGCGGGCGACGTGCCGGTAGATACTGACGGCCGGCACGTCGGCCAGACACTTCATTATTAATAATGTTCGTAACTATGGGGCGTTACGAGGTCGTGACGGCCATCACGACCTCCCCTAGCCCAGGATCACGAGACCCGGACTTCCTCGATCCGGACCGGGCGGTGCTCGTGCAGCGACAACGTGCAGGCCTCGGCGACCCAGCCGGTCTCGACCGCGTCCAGGACCGTGCATGGTGACGTACGCCGGCCCGCCACCACCTCGGTGAACGCGGTCAGCTCGGCCCGGAAGGCCTCGGCCAAGCGGTCCATGAAAAACGTGAACGGCTTGCCGTCGGGAAACGAGACGCCGGGCTCGGCCGACCGCAGCGGGAGCCCGGGGCCCAGGCCGGCCGCCAGGCTGTCCCGGGTGCCGTGTACCTCCAGCCGCACGTCGTGTCCGCGGGCGTTGTAGCGGGTGTTGGAGACGACGGCCAGCGCGCCGCCGTTCAGGGTCAGCACGGCCGAGGCGGTGTGCACATCGCCGAACTCGGCGAACCATTCCGCGTCCTGGTTGGTGCCGGTGGCGTAGACCTCGGTCACTTCCTGCCCGGTCACCCAGCGGACGGCGTCGTAGTCGTGCACGGCGCAGTCGCGGAAGATCCCGCCGGACGCGGCGAGGTAGGCCCGGGGCGGCGGCGCGGGATCGAGGGTCGTGGACCGGACCGTGTGGACTACACCGAGGTCGCCGCGGGCCACCGCGGCGCGGATGGCGGCGATGGCCGGGTCGTACCGGCGCGGGTACCCGATCTGGACCGGCACGTCCGTGTCCGCGATCCGGCGGGCGAGCCGGGCCGCCTCGGCGCTGTCGCGCGCCAGCGGCTTCTCGCAGAAGGTGGGCAGGCCCGCGGCGACGCACAGCTCGATGAGGTCGCCGTGCAAGGGGGTGGGAGCGGCGATGACCACCCCGTCGACCCCCGACGCCAGCACCGCCTCCGGGCTTTCGGCGATCTTGGCCCCGAACCGCGCGGAGACCCGTTCGGCCAGCGCGGGCACCGGGTCGCTGACCACCAGCTCCTCGATGGCGGGCAGGCCGGACAGGGTCTCGGCGTGAAAAGAGCCGATCCGGCCGAGGCCGAGCAGTCCGATCCGCATCGTTGCGTCCTCCTTTACTGGGCTGGCTTACCGGGGCTGGCCGGTGACCGCCAGCAGCTCGCGCAGGTAGGCGGCACTCTGCCGGACGTCCGCGACCGGGCCTTCGCCGTGGGGTTCCTCGGTGAGGATGGTGTCCTGCTCCAGGACGTACCAGCCGTCGTAGCCGCGGTCCCCCAGGGAGGCGACGATGGCGGCGAAGTCGATGTCGCCGCGGCCCAGCGGCCGGTACATGCCGCGGCCGACGGCCTCGGTGTAGGTCAGCCGGCCCGACCGGACCTGAGCCGCGATCGTGTCGTCGACATCCTTGAAGTGGGTGTGGGCGACGCGTTCCGGGGCCTGCCGGGTGAGCTCGGCCGGGTCGGTGCCGCCGATCAGCAGGTGCCCGGTGTCCAGGCACAGCGCGATGCCCGATCCCTCGAGCACCCGCTGGACCTCTTCGCCGCGCTCGACCATCGTGCCGACATGGGGGTGCAGGACGGCCCGCACGCCACGGCTGGCGGCCAGGGAGGTCAGCCGGTCCAGGTTGCCGAGCAGCGTCTTCCAGCCGGATTCATCCAGTTCCGGGCGGGTGTCGTAGCCGTCCTGGCCGGTGGCGGCGGACAGCACGAGCACGTCGGCGTGGGCCGCGTCGTAGCTGTCCAGCAGGTGGTCGATCCCAGGCGCTGGGTCGTGGCTGGGCTCGTGCAGCACGACGGGGGTGAAGCCGCCGACGGCGGTGAGGTGCCGGGCCGCCAGCACCTCGGCCATGATCGCCGGGTCGGCGGGCAGGAACCCGTCCGGGCCGAACTCGGTGGCGGCCAGGCCGACCTGCTGCATTTCGGCCAGGACGCGCTCGGGCGGGAGCTGGTGGCCCCAGCCGGGGACCTCGCACACACCCCACGAAATAGGGGCACCGGCGATCTTCTCGGCGGAACTGGTCATGGCTGGATCTCCTTGATGAGCGGCTGGTGGGCTGGCCGCGGGCTGAGGCCAGCGGCGCGGTAGCAATCGTCGACGAGCTGCATGTTGACCACCGCGTCGTCGGCCAGGACGTCGCCGTAGCTGGCCAGCGCGCGCTCAACTCCGTGCCGCTCCCGTCGGCGTAGCTGGGCAGCGCCGCTCAACTCCGTGCCGCTGGGCGAAGTCCTCGGCCCGGCGGTGGTCCCGGGCCGCGACCGCGACCAGCCGGTGACCGGTCAGCCGAGCGGGTTGGACGATGGCCAGGTCGGCGATCCGGGCCGCACCCAGCACACCGACGCGGAGCGGGTCCGTGGTCACGCTGCCGGTCATGAGGCCTGCCCTTCCGGGACGACCGGCAGCGTGCTGGGCCGCTGGTGAGCGAGCCAGTCCGGGTTGGCGACGGCCTGCGGCTCACGGCCGGCCAGCACGTCCAGCACCCCCCGGGCGGCGGCGGTGAAGGTGGCCGCGGTCGCCCGGCGGCTCAGCCCCATCAGGTGCGGGGTCAGGACGACGTCCGGGTGCTCGTACAGCGGATGGGGGCGGGGCGGCTCGGGGTCGAACACGTCGAGGCCGACCCCCGACAGCCGCCCGGCGGTGAGGGCACGGAAGACGGCGTCGGTGTCGATGAGGGCGCCGCGGCTGCAGTTGACCAGCACGGCCCCCGGCTTGACCCCGGCCAGAAAGGCGTCGTCGATCAGGTGGCGGGTCTCGCTGGTCAGCGGCAGGTGCAGGGAAATGACGTCGCTGCGTGCGGCCAGGTCACCGAGCCCGGCGCAGCGCACGTCGGCGGGCGGGTCGCTAACCGGGTCGTAGGCCAGGATCTGCATCCCGAAGGCCCGCCCGAGCTCCGCGGTCCGCTGGCCGATGCGGCCGAAGCCGACCACGCCCAGGGTGGCGTCCCCGAGGTCGCCCGCCGGGACCCGCGTGCGCTGCGCCCAGCGGCCCTCGCGCACCAGCGTGGTGAGCGGGCCGAACCGCTTGACCAGGTGCAGCGCCATGCCGATCGCGCCCTCGGCCACCGCGGCGGTCCCGGTACCGGGGGTGATCACCACGGCGATACCCCGGGCCGTGGCGGCGGCCACGTCGACCAGCTCGACACCCACCCCGGTCCGGGCGATGACCCTGAGTGCGGGCGCCCTGTCGAGCAGGCCCTGATCGACCCGGGCTTCGGCGCGGACGATGGCGCCCGCAGCCACGGCAAGCTCGGCGTCGCCGGGATCGGGGACGAACCGGCAGTGCCCGTCGAGCATCCCAGCCACCAGCGCGGGGTCGACCGGCCCCAGCGCTACTACGACCGGCAGCTGGCCGGTCATCCGCCGTGCCCGAATGTGGCGTCAGGCACCGGCGGCACCTTGTGCCAGGCCCCGTCCTGGGCCGAGACCGCGGTGGCCGAGATGACCTCGGCGTCGGCCAGCGCCTCCTCGATGGTGGAGTTGCGCTGCTCGCCGCCGGTCACGGCGACCAGGAACTTCTTGGCCTCGATGACCTTGAGGTCGTCGTAGCCCATGCTGTGGCCGGGTCCCGGCTGGAACCGGCCGTAGTCGCCGGACTGGGCGTTGCCCAGGACGGTGGTGTAGCCGGGGTAGGCCCCGCCCCGGCCCAGGCAGAGCTGGAACTCGTTCATCCGCTCGAAGTTCCAGGTCGCGGAGCCCTCGGTGCCGAAGATCTCGAAACCCAGGCCGCACTGCGGGCCGACGCTGACCCGGGACGCCTCCAGGGTGCCGACAGCCCCGGTGGCGAACCGGGCCAGGGCGGCCACGTAGTCGTCGTTCTCCACCTCGCCCAGCTCGCCGTTCTCGATCACGGCGAAATGGGTGGCCGATCCCATCGGCAGCACGGGCCGCTGGGTGTACACGGTGGACAGCAGCGAGCTGACCTCGGTGATGGGGGCCACGACGTACTGCATCAGGTCGACGACGTGGCTCAGCAGGTCGCCGAGCGCGCCGCTGCCGGCCTGGTCACGGCGGAACCGCCAGGACAGGGCGCCGTTGGGCTCGTTGGCGTAGCTGTTGAAGAACACCGCGCGCACGTTGGTGATCCGGCCGAGCTCGCCCGCTGCGATCAGCTCGCGCACGCGCTCCACGGCCGGGGCATGCCGGTAGTTGTAGCCGATGGAGGTCACGACGCCGGCCGCCCGGGCCGCCGCCGCGACCTCAGCCGTCTCGGCCGCATCCCGCCCGACCGGCTTCTCGATCCAGAACGGCTTGCCCGCCCGGGCCGCGGCCACGCCGATCTCGCGGTGCAGCATGTTGGGGGCGCAGATCGACACCACGTCGACGTCGGGGTCGGCCAGCACGTCGCGGTAGTCGGTCCCGGCCGTGGCGTAGCCGAGCACCTCCCGGGCGTAGTCAGCGCGGTCCGGGGCGGTATCGGCCGCGTGCACGAGCCGCGGCCGGATCTTCAGCTCGGGGTAGACCTGCGCGATGGCCTGGTAGGCGTGGCTGTGCAGCTTGCCCATCCAGCCCACGCTGATCAGGCCGATACCGGGCTGGGTGTATCCGTTGTCGGTGGTCTTCATCGCGCGTCCTGTTCTGTCACTTGCGTCATTGAGGCTTGAGTGCGGTGCGGGCGCGGCCCAGTTCGGCGCTGACCGCGGCCGCCAGCAGGGTGGCGTCCGAGCCGATGCCCACGAAGGACCAGCCCTGCTCGAGCCGCCGGGCCGCGGCGGCGCCGTCGGAGACGAGCAGGCCGCTGGACTTCCCGTGCCGGCGGCAGGCCGCGAGCACGTGCTCGGTGGCCTCGATGAACGCCGGGGCGATGAGGTCGCCAGGGACGCCGAGGTCGTGGCTGAGGTCGCGCGGACCGACGAACAGCACGTCCACCCCGTCCAGGGCGGCTATCTGGTCGGCCACGCCGACCGCGGCGGCCGACTCGATCTGGACCACGCCGAGCACCTCGGCGTTGGCCCGGTCCAGGGCGCCCGGGTCCAGGCCGAACCGGCAGGCCCGGTTGTAGGTGGCCACGCCCCGGTCACCGGCCGGGGGGTAATACAGGTGCCGGATCGCCTCGGCCACCTCGTCCACCGTGTTGAGGCGGGGCAGCATGATGCCGGCCGCGCCGCTGTCCAGGACCCGGCCCATCCGGATCCGGGCCGCAGACTCGACCCGGACCACGGTGGGCACTCCGTAGCTCCCGGCGGCGGGCACCACATCACGGATCTGCTCCTCTCCCCCGGCGCCGTGCTCGAGGTCGAGCAGCAGCCAGTCGACGCCGGCCGCCGCGCACACCTCGGCCGCCAGCGGCGAGGCGGTGCCGATGAAGGTGCCCAGGGTGGGAACTCCGGACCGGACCGCAGCGGCCAAGGCGCCGCGGTTCAAGGGGGTCATCCGAACCACCGCTGGGTCTGCACGTCGGTTTCGTACTCGGCCCGCAGCCCGGTCGTGGCGTCCAGGGCCGATACCTGCGCCGGGGCGACGTCCCACCACACCCCGGCGCCGGGCAGATCGGCGTGCGGGATGACCGGCACCACGATCACCACCGGGCCCGGGTGGCCGCGGGTTTCGCTCAGTGCATCCCGCAGCTCGGCCGCGGTCGACGCGCGGCAGGCCAGAGCGCCGAGGCCGGCCGCGGTCTGGACCAGGTCCAGGCGAAGGTAATCGCCCTCCAGCCGGGACGCCTTGGTCTCGGCGCCGGCCGCCAGTTGCAGCGGCTCGGGCCGGTAGCGGAACTCGTTGCCGAACTCACGGCCGCTGCGCAGCATCTGCAGCCGGTGAATGACCTGATAGCCGTGGTTGTCCGGGACGACGAGCGTGACCGCCAGGCCTTCCTGGGCCGCGGTGACCAGCTCGGTCGGGGCCAGCAGGAACGTCCCGTCGCCGAGGAAGGAGACGACCCGCGTACCCGGCTGGGGGTCGGCCAGCCGCACGCCGATCGCAGCCGGGATCTCGTAACCCATGCAAGAGAAGCCGAACTCCAGGTGGCAACGCCGGCCGTCGGTGGCGTCCCACACCTTGAGCAGGTCGCCGGGCGGGCCGCCGGCCGCGGCAATCACCACGTCACCGGACTGGGCGTGCTCCTGCATGACCCCGATGACCTGGCCCTGGGTCAGGACGGCGTCGGTGGTGGTGACCACATCCGGACCCGCGTGCGCCGAGTCGAAGGGCCGGTCCGGGTCCAGTGCGGCGGCGCGGGCCGTGATCCACTCGGCTGCCACCTGCTGGGCGTGGGTCTGCCATGGCACGGGGGCGTGGATGCCCCCGCGATCGGCCCCGTCGGCCAGCGCGGCCAGCGCCAGCCGGGCGTCGGCGATGATGCCGGTGGCCCCCAGCCGGTCGGCGTCACGCGGGTTGACGTTGATGCTGGCGAACCGGACGGCGGGGTTGGCGAACAGCGACTGGGACGCGGTGGCGAAGTCGGTCAGCCGGGCGCCGACCGTCAGCACCAGGTCGGCCTCGCGGGCCAGGGTGTTGGCGGCCGGAGTGCCCTCGAGCCCGATGCCGCCGATCTGCCACCAGGCCCGCTGCTGCACGGCGCCCTTGCCGGCGAACGTCTCCAGCACGGGGATACCGGCCGCACCGGCCAGCCGCTCGAGCTCGGCGGTGGCGCCGGAGTAGATGACGCCGCCGCCCGCGATGATCAGCGGCCGGTCCGCGGCGGCCAGCAGGGCCAGCACGGCGTCGACCTCGTCGCGGTCGGGTTGCGGCCGCCGGATGCTCCAGTCCCGCTCGGCGAAGAACCCGGCGGGCCAGTCGTAGGCGTGGGACTGGATGTCCTGCGGCAGCGAGATCACGACCGCGCCGGTGTCGGCCGGGTCGGTGAGCACCCGCATGGCCGCGGGCAGCGCCGTGAGCAGTTGCTCCGGCCGGGTGATGCGGTCGAAGAAGCGGCAGACCGGGCGGAAGGCGTCGTTGACGGTCACGTCGGCCCCGAGCGGGTGCTGCAACTGCTGCAGGACCGGGCCCTGGTGCCTGGTGGCGTAGGTGTCCCCCGGCAGCAGCAGCACCGGCAGCCGGTTGACGGTGGCCAGCGCCGCGCCGGTCACCATGTTCAGCGCCCCCGGGCCGATCGAGGAGGTCACGGCCAAGGTGGCGTGCCGGAGGCTGTGCTTGGCGAACGCGGTGGCCGCGTGGACCAGAGCCTGCTCGTTGCGGCCCTGGATGAACGGCATGTCCTCGCTGAGCTGGTCCAGCGCCTGGCCGAGCCCGGCCACGTTGCCATGGCCGAAGATGCCCAGAGTGGCGGGAATCAGCCGGCGGCGCTGACCGTCGGCTACCGAGTACTGCCGGGACAGGTACGTCACGACCGCTTGCGCGACGGTCAGCCGCACGGTCTGAGGGGTCATCGTTGATCCTTCCGTTTCCAGACCGGC
This sequence comes from uncultured Actinomycetes bacterium, assembly GCA_963833835.1. Taxonomy (GTDB): domain Bacteria; phylum Actinomycetota; class Actinomycetes; order Streptosporangiales; family Streptosporangiaceae; genus Bog-532. The sequence continues at coordinate 224,239 of CAWHZI010000008.1, read as the reverse complement.
CGTTACCAGGGCCGGCCGTGCAGGACGACGGTCTTGGTGTCGGTCATCTCGGCCACCGCCGAGCGGGGACCTTCCTTGCCGATGCCGCTGGCCTTCAGGCCGCCGTAGGGCATGAGATCGGCCCGCCACAGCGGGGTCCAGTTGATATGCACGGTGCCGGCGTCGATCTCCCGGATGGCCCGCACCGCGCCCGCCACGTCTGAGGTGAAGATGCCGGCGCCGAGGCCGTAGGGCGTGCCGTTGGCCTGGGCGATGGCGCTTTCCCAGTCGTCGGCCGTGCTGACGGCCACGGCCGGCCCGAACAGCTCGTCCTGGCTGAAGGCCGACCGCGGGTCGACCTCGGCCACCACGGCCGGGCTCAGCACGGCGCCGTCACGGTCGCCGCCGGTCAGCACCTTCGCCCCTTCGGCGGTGGCCTTCTGGATGGACTGCTCGACCCGCTCGGCCTCGGCTTCGGTGATCAGCGTGCCCATGGTGGTCTGGTCGGACCGCGGGTCACCGGTGCGGATGGCCTTCACCTTGGGCACCAGCGCGTCGAGGAAGTCGCCGCGAATAGCGGGGTGGGTGATGACCCGCTGCACGGAGATGCAGACCTGGCCCGCGTTGACGAACCCGCCGGCCGCGACCGCGGCCGCCGCGAGCTCGATGTCGGCGTCGGGCAGCACCACCACCGGGCAGGAGGAGCCCAGCTCCAGGGACAGCTTCTTGATCCCGGCGACCTGGGTGATGTGTTCCCCGGTGGTGGTCGACCCGGTGAACGAGACCTTACGGACCCGCGGGTCGCTCACCAGCGCGTCGCCCAGCGTCCCGCCCGAGCCGGTCAGGACGGACAGCACCCCGTCCGGCAGGCCCGCGTCGGTGAAGCACCGGGCCAGGGCCAGCGCGGTCAGCGGGGTGGTCCTGGCCGGCTTGAGCACGACCGCGTTGCCCGCGGCCAGGGCCGGGGCCAGCTTGTGCATGACCAGCAGCGCCGGATAGTTGAACGGCGTGATGGCCGCGACGATGCCCACCGGCTGGTGGATGGTGAAGCCCAGCTTGTCCAGCCCGGTGCCGCGGTTGGCGTCCAGCGGCAGCGCTTCGCCGTACAGCTGGGTACCCTCGAACGCGGCCAGCCGGAGCAGGTCGCCCGAGCGTGACGCCTCGCCGCGGGCCTCGGTAATGGTCTTCCCAGCCTCGGCGCTGAGGAGCTGCGCCGTCTCCTCGGCCCGCTCGTCGGCCAGTTCGGCCGCACGGAGCAGGATCCGCATCCGCTCGTGAGCGGGCGTGCGCCGCCAGGTAGCCGCGCCGGTTTCGGCCCGGTCCAGCGCCTCGGCCACGTCGTCCAGGCCGGCGACCGGGACCGTCCCGGCCACAGTTCCATCGAACGGTGAGGTCACGTCCTCGGAACGGCCGCTCCCGGCCGGCTGCCAGTTGCCGCCGATCAGCATTTCCATCTGTGTGCCCAGCCCGTCAGTGTGTCGGGGACGGTCATCCGCCCCTACCGGTTCGATGCACTTGACACTGCGCGTCCTGATAAGCCAAGTCAACGGACCGACAGCCATCAAAAACCCATCATTCTGACGGCTGGGTCATGAGCGAGCAACTAAGGCCCGTATGCCTCTATTAAAGAAACAATTACGCCTGGCCCAGGGGCCGACGCATGCGGTAAGTTAGCCCGGCCAGGGCCACCAATAAGGCCTCAGGAACCCATCAGAGGCATGCATGCCGCACCCTTACCCGATCCGGGAGATAGCGCGCCAGGCGGGAGTCAGCGAGGCCACGGTGGATCGCGTCCTCAACCAGCGCGGTGGCGTGCGCGCGAACACGGTCAACGACATCCAGCAGGCCATCGCCGATCTGGACCGGCAGGCCAGCCAGCTGCGGCTCAACGGCCGGGTCTTCATGGTCGACATCGTGATGCAGACACCGGCCCGGTTCTCGGCCGCAGTCAAGATCGCGCTCGAGCACGAGCTGCCGTCACTGCGGCCCGCGGTCGTCCGATCCCGGTTCGACTTCAGGGAGACGTGTCACCCGCGCGAGATCGCCGGCGCGCTGGACGCGATCGCCCGCCGGGGCTCACGCGGGGTCATCCTCAAGGCGCCAGAGGCACCCGAGGTCAACGCGGCGGTGTCCCGGCTGGCCGAAGCGGGCATCCCGGTCGTCACGCTGGTCACCGACCTGCCGTTCAGCAAGCGGGTCGCCTACGTCGGGATGGACAACCGGTCAGCCGGGGCCGCCGCGGCCTACCTGGTCAACCAGTGGCTGGGCGAACGGACGGGCCGTGTCCTGGTCGCCCTGAGCCGCACCGTATTCCGGGGCGAGGAGGAACGCGAGATCGGCTTCCGGGCCGCGATCCGCGAGCGGTGGCCGCACCGGCTCCTGACCGAGATCACCGACAGCGACGGCCTGGACAGCTCGGTCTACCGGCTGACGCTCGACGTCCTGGACCGCCACCCCGACATCGAGGCCGTCTACTCGATCGGCGGCGGCAACCGGGCCATCCTCGAGGCCTTCGACGACCGGCACCGCCCCGGCCCGGTGTTCATCGGGCATGACCTGGACGCCGACAACCGGGAACTGCTCAAGGCGGGCCGCCTGTCCGCTGTCCTCTACCACGACCTGCGCCGGGACATGCACCGTGCCTGCCAGATCATCATGCAGGCCCACGGCGCCCTGGACGGCCCCATCGCCACCGCGCCCGCGCCCACCCAGGTCATCACGCCGTTCAACATCCCGCCGGAAACGGCAGCGTAACAGCACCGATCACAAGATGGGGCGCTAGCTCTCACTGGAGCGGTTGCAGTGATAATCCCTGCAAGTGCTCCAGTGAAAGGGAGCCGCATTCGCTTGACCCCGGTTGTCGTCATCCCACCACTTCCTGCACCCGGATGGCGGGCCAGACGGCTTGGGCCAGCAGGCGCATGGTTTCCTCATCGCCGCTGTCGATGCCGGCGATGAAGTACTGGACACCGGCATCAGCCAGGCCCTGGTAGTGCCCGATCGCCTCGGCCGGGGTGGCGAACACGTGCCGGACCGTCAGATGCGGATCCGGGATCCGCTGCGCCGCCTGCTTGCGGGCCAGTTGCTGCTCATCTTCGGCCAGCACCAGCAGCGGGGTGAAATGAGACCGCAGCACCGACCCGAACGGCCGCCCCGCGGCAGCACAGTAATCACGCAGGACCCCGTACTTACGGGCCACATCACCGACGTCGAACGCCGACCCGGCCCACTCATGCGGGGCGAAATTACTCACATCAGCCAGCTCCGCGACCTGCCGCAGCGTGGTCTTTTCCCCGCCCCCGCCGATCAGCACCGGCACATGCGGCTCCTGCACCGGCCCCGGCCGCAACCCCGCACCATCAAGGTGACCGCCAGCCACCGCACTGGTGACCTTCTCACCGCGCCACAGGGCCTGCACCACCCGGACCGTCTCCGCCATCGCCGCCTGCCGCACCCCCACCCGCCCGAACGGCACACCCAGCTCGGTGAACTCGGGCACATCATCACCGATCCCCACCCCGAGCACCAGCCGCCCGCCACTGACCCGGTCCACATCCGCGGCCTGCCGGGCCAGCATGAACGCACTGCGGTAATAAATACAGCTGACCATCGAGATCAGCCGGATCCGCTCCGTGGAGGCGGCCAGCGCGCTCATCAGCGTCCAGCACTCCATCAGCCGGTTCGGATGATCAAACAGGGCACACGAGTCATAACCGAGCCGCTCCGCCTCGGTGGCGAACCGCAGATGCTCCGGCCAGCCCTTCACGAAATTCCCGACCACCCCGAACCGGACCCGCCCCGCACCCTCAGCCACCCACGGATGAACCAGCCTGCCCTGCGTCATGCCACTCCTCTCGTCGCGATCCTCACCTGGTTATTTACACCCGTTCGACCCCTGGTCGGCGACTAGGGAGATTTACTAGGGATTTTGCTCTCGCCAAGACCGAAAATGGATTTGTCGGCAGAGAAGAAACTAAAGAAGGAGACCCGACATGACCACCCAGCTTCACACCCCAGGCGAGCAAGCCACGACAAACCTCTGGATTGACCGGACCGCGACCACGACGTCCAGCAGCCCTGAGTTCAGGCCGGCCGACCGCGGCCACCGCATTGGCGTCCGGGTCGACGCAGCCAGGCTGTGGGCGGGCGGCGCCGTCAGCGCTATCGTTTCCGCCCTGGTGGCACTGGTCGGCGTGCTGGCCTGCCGCTGGCTGTTCAACCTGTCGGTACTGGCCCCGCACCAGGACGGCGCCTTCGGCGCCGTGCACCCGACCGCGCTGATTCTGGTGGCCTTGGCCGCCGCCCTCATCGCTACCGGTTTGGCTCACCTGCTGATGGTCGGCACCGCGCGGCCGCTGATGTTCTTCGGCTGGATCGTGGGCCTGATGACCACGATCATGGCTATCTTCCCGTTCAGCACCACGGCCGCGCTCGACGCCAAGATTGCCACCGCACTGGTCAACCTGGCCATCGGCGCGGTGATCGGCATGCTGGTCAGCGGGGTTGCAACGCGATCCATCCGGTGAGCGCAGCCGATAGAGCGAGCCGCCGTCTGGCGGCTCGCAGGTCAGGATCGGCCCTAGGAATGCACCATCGAGCAGGCGGACATCGCCTGCAGGATGACCTCGGTGACGGCCTCCAGTGGGATCGCGGTGGAATCGATCACCAGGTGGTAATAGGACGGTTCGGCCGGGTTGGCCCGGTACAGGCGGCGGACGTAGGCGGTACGAGCCTTGTCCGCCGCATTCATGCGGGCCTTGGCCTCGTCCGCATCGATGCCCTCGATCACGGCTCCCTGAGCCGCCCGGCGGTCCGCTGGGCCATCGAGCCGCACGTGGAAGCCGAGGTCCTTGCCGAGGACCACGGCCGCCGCCCGGCCGAGGATCACGCCCTCGCCGCCGTCGGCGAGGCGGCGGATTCCGGCCTCGGCCCCGGAGCGCAGATCGTCCTCCAGGAAGTGGGAGGGCAGGGGCGACTGGGTGGACCCCACCGGCATGGCGTGGGTGAACGAGGCGAGCAGCCGGTGTATCGGGGTACTGCTGGCTTCATCTTGGGTCAGCTGTTCGGCACAGGGCCCGCAGTCGGTCACGTCGGCTTCGTTGCTCGTCACCCGCTGCAGGAACGGCACCCCAAGCCGCTGCGCGAGGGCGGGCGCGACCACGCTGCCGCCGGCCCCGTAGGCAGCCGAGATGGTGACCAGCCGGGATTCGAGAGCGGCGGGTCCGGGCACTGGGTCAGCGGTCACTGTTACCCATCTCCTTTGTTGGGCTGAAGCGTCGGTAAAATACCCACGGTCACCCGGGAGGAAACGGCACACGGTCATGAGCATTGAACAAGAGAAGCAGGCCGCCGCGGAAGCCGCCGCCGGGCTGGTCGAGAACGGCATGACCGTCGGGCTGGGCACCGGCTCGACCGTCGCGTACCTGCTGCCGGCCTTGGCCAAGCGGTCCCTCGACATCGTCTGCGCCGCCACGTCACCGCGGACCGAGCACGCCGCCCGCGAACTGGGCTTGCGGATCGAGGACGTCACGAGCATCGACCGGTTCGACATCACGATCGACGGCGCGGACCAGATCGCCCCGGACGGATGGCTGGTCAAGGGGGGCGGCGGCGCCCACACCCGGGAGAAGATCGTGGCCGGGGCGGCCGACCGGTTCGTCGTCATCGCCGACTCCTCCAAGCCGGTCCCGGCCCTGCACGCCCCGATCCCCCTTGAGCTGCTGTCCTTCGGGCTACGCGCCACCCTGCGCCGGGTCGACCCAGCGTCGCTGCGCGACGTCCCGCTCAGCCCGGACGGCGGCGTGATCGCCGACTACCACGGGCCGGTGCAGGACCCGGCGGCGCTGGCCGTCCAGCTGTCATCGACGCCCGGAGTCGTCGCGCACGGCCTGTTCCCGCCGCAGATGGTGGCCACGGTCCTGGTCGGCCGGGGCGGGTCGGTCGACCGGATCGACTTCCCTTCCGGTGATTGACCGGGAGGCCGGGCTTCGCCGAGGCCGACGATCACGCCCACCAGGACGGTCAGGGCGGCCAGGAACTGAAGCCACGTGATCGTGCCCGCGCCGACCAGCGCGACCGCGACCAGTGAAGCGACCGGGATGAGCCCGTTGAACAGCCCAGTGCGATCCACCCCGAGGCGTTTCATGGCCGCGAACCAGGCGATGAACACGACGGCGGTGACCGCGACGGTGAGGTAGGCCAGCGCGGCCAGCTGGGTCACGGTCGGCGGGCGCAGGATCGGTGGTCCGCCGGCGAACCTGACCACCACGGCCGCAGCCAGCAGCAGGACGCCGGCCAGCCCGCAGGCATAGATCGTGACCGCGAAGGCGCCGAGCCGGGGCAGCACCGGTGCCGCCAGCAGCGATGAGCCCGCGGCACCGCCGAGGGCGCCCACTGACAGCAGCAGCCCGGTCCCGCTCCAGCTCAGTCCGGTGGCCCCGCCGAGCTGAGCCACAGCAGCTCCGGCCGCGACCACGGCCGCGGCCAGGAGGACCCGGCCGGTGGGGCGCTGGCGAACTGCGACCGCGGCAGCGATGACGATAACCAGCGGGGCCGTTCCGATGATGACCCCGACGCTGGCGGGATCGGCCACCCGGGTGGCCTCGATGAGCAGCACGCTGCACCCGGCCAGCCCGATGACGGCCAGTCCGGCCAGCCACGCCCATTCCCGGCCGGCTGGGCGAGGCAGGGGCGTGCGCCGCAGCCGGGCCCAGGCCGCGAGCAGAAAGCCGGCCCCCAGATAGCGGATGGCCTGGCCACCGAGGACTGGGTAGCCGCCCAGCAGGCTGGATGCGGCCACGGACCCGCCGATCAGCAGTACCGCCCCGGCCGCCAGCCCGGTGCCGGTTCGCTCTTGCTCGTTGAGGTGATGCATAAGTCGAGCCTCGGGCCTGGAAGGCATTAGCAGAAGTGAGATAATGCGGCCGACGCCATTAGGAGAACTGTTGATCGATCCGCATCGCCTGGCCGTGCTGAGGGAAGTCGCGCGCGCGGGTAGCTTTGCCAAAGCGGCGGCGGTGCTGCGCCATACGCCGTCGGCGGTTTCCCAGCAGATCGCCGCGCTCGAACGGGGCGCCGGCGTCGAGCTCGTCCAGCGCAGCACGCGCGGCGTCACCCTCACCGACGCCGGCCGGGTTCTGGTGGCCACGGCCGACGCGATCCAGGCCGAGCTGCAGGTGGCGTCGCAGCAGCTGCGCGCCCTGCAGGCTGACGAGCCGCAAGCCCTGACCGTGGTCACGTTTCCCAGCGCCGGGGAGCCGCTGCTCGTGCCCGCGCTGACCAAGGTGACCGCCACCGCGAGCCAGCCCGTCGAGGTCACCGTCATCGAGGCCGAGCCGGACGAGGCGCTGGGCTTGCTCCGCGACGGCCGGGCTGACCTCGCGCTGGTCTATCACTTTCACACTGCTGCGCCGCCGCGTGCCTGGCCGGCGATGGCCGGGCCCGGCACCTACACGGCGCTCGTCGCTGACCACTTCCGGCTGCTGGTTTTCGCAGGTCATCCCCTGGCCGACAGACCAGCCGTCAGCCTGGCCGAGTTCGCTGGTGAGCGCTGGATCCAGGGGTGGGGCGACGTCGGCGGTGTCCTCAACATGCTCGCGGCCGTCAGCGGCTTCCACCCCCGGGTCGCCTGCCGCTCAAGCGACTACCGCTTCATGAGCGCCCTGGTCGGAGCCGGGATTGGCGTCGCCCTCGTGCCCAGCCTCGCCGTCGGCGGCCGCCCCGACGTCCGCGACCTCCAGATCACGCCCCAGCCCACCCGCTACATCGGGGCTTACCTCCCGGCGCGGCACCGGCCAAACCGGGCCGCCGACCGACTGCTCGGCGCGCTCCAGGCTCACGCCTAGGTAAATCAGCCGCGTGGTGCGGACCGGGACAACGCGGCGGTGAGCACCGCGCGGGTGCCAGCCGGGTCGATCACGTCGTCGATCTCGAACGCGGCCGCGGTGCTCAAGGCGCGACCACGGGTGTAGTGCTCGGCCACCAGCTCGTCGTAGCGGGCCCGGCGGGCGGCGGGGTCATCGATCGCGTTGAGTTCCTTGCGGTAGCCCAGCCGTACCGCCCCCTCCAGGCCCATACCGCCGAACTCCCCCGTGGGCCAGGCCACGGTGACGACCGGCCGGCGCAGGTCACCGGCGGTCATCGCCATCGCGCCCAGGCCGTAGGCCTTGCGCAGCACGACCGCGCAGACCGGCACGGTGAGCCTGGCCCCGGCCACGAACATGGCCCCGAAGCGGCGCACCACGGCGGTGCGTTCCACCTCCGGTCCCACCATGAAGCCGGGGGTATCCACCAGCGAGACGACGGGCAGCCGGTGGGCCTGGCACAGCCGCAGGAACGCCGCGGCCTTGTCGGCGGCGTCGCCGTCGATCGCCCCGCCCAGGTGCAGCGGGTTGCTGGCCAGCAGCCCCACGGCCCGGCCGTCGATACGAGCCAGCGCGGTGAGCACCCCGACGCCAAACCCGGCCCGCAGCTCGAGCACGCTGCCGGTGTCGCACAGGGTCTCCACCACGGGCCGCACGTCGTAGCTGCGCACCCGGTTCTCCGGGATGAGCTGGCGCAGCCGCCGCTGATCGGCGTGCGGGGCGCCGGCCGCGGTCACCGGCGCGCCCAGGTAGGACAGGAAACGCCGGGCCGCGCACACCGCGGCGGCCTCGTCCTCGACCAGCAGGTCGACCACGCCGTTCGGCACCTGCACCGTCATCGGGCCGACCTCAGCGGGCGCGACCACGCCGAGGCCGCCACCTTCGATCATGGCCGGACCGCCCATGCCCAGGCTCGCCTCCGGCGTGGCGATGATCACGTCGCAGGCGCTGGCCAGCGCCGCGTTGCCGGCGAAGCAGTAGCCCGACACCACCGCGACCAGCGGGACCTGGCCCGCGAGCTCGGCGGCCAGGCGGAAGGTCGGCACGTCGAGCTGGGCCACGGCGGTGGTGTCGGTGTCGCCGGGCCGGCCGCCGCCACCTTCGGTGAACATGACCACGGGCAGGCGTTCACGGGCGGCCAGCTCGAGCAGCCGGTCGGTCTTGCGGTGGTTCATGATGCCCTGGGTGCCGGCCATCACGCTGTAGTCGTAGGACATCACCGCGACCGCCCGGCCGTCGACCGTCGCGGTACCCATGACCAGGCCGTCGGCCGGTGACCGGGCGATCAGGTCGTCGAGCGAGCGGCGGCGGCGCTGGGCGGCGATCGTCAGCGCGCCGTACTCGGTGAAGCTGCCCGGATCGACCAGATCGGCGATGTTCTCGCGCGCGGTGCGGCGCCCGGCGGCGTGCCGCCTCGTCGTCACCTCGGGACGGCCCTGGTCGAGCCCGATCCGATGCCGTTCCTGGGCCTCGGCCAGGTCGGGCCGGACCTGGTCCAGCGGGACGTTACCGTCCTGGGCGGGCGCGCTGGCCGAGGCCCCGGATTCGGCCAGCACCACCAGCACCGCACCGGCGGCGACGGTGGCGCCCACCTCGACGGGCACCGCCTGCACCAGGCCGGCCCCTGGCGCCCGCACCTCGTGCTCCATCTTCATCGCCTCGACGACGAGCAGTTCGTCGCCGGCCGCGGCCTGGTCGCCCGGTGCGACCGCGACCGACACGACCGTGCCCGCCAGTGGTGCGGTCACCGCGACCTGACCCGGCGGGACCCCGGCGGGACCGGACGAGGCGAGCTCGCCGGGCGGGCTGGCCGCGACGGCCGGGCTGGCCGCGGCCAGGTCGGCGGCGTGCCCGTCAACCCAGCCGACGTCGTGCGTGCCGAGCCCGGGCGCTTGCAGGAGGGCCTGCAGCAGGGCCACGTTGACCGGTACGCCAGCGATGTCGAACTCGGCCAGCGCCCGTACCGCCCGGCGGCGGGCCTCCTCCAGCGTGGCTCCGCCGGTGATCACCTTGGCCAGCAGCGAGTCGTAGCGCGGGCTGACGGTGTAACCCTGGTAGGCGGCGGTATCGACGCGCACGCCGCGGCCGGCCGGAGGCTGGAACCGGGTCAGGGTGCCCGCCTCGGGCTGGAGCGTGCCGTCCGGCTTCAGGGTCTCGGCGTTGACCCGGGCCTGGATGGCGACGCCGCGCGGCGCGGCCACCCGGGCCAGCGCGTCCGCCAGCGGCCCGGTGGTCAGGAGGGCGCCGTCGGCCACCTGGAGCGCGAGTTCGACCAGGTCGAGGCCGGTGACCTGTTCGGTGACCGTGTGCTCGACCTGGATCCGGGGGTTGACCTCGAGGAAGGCGAACGCGGCGTCCTGGACGAGGAACTCGACGGTGGCCAGCCCGGCGTACCGGGCCGAGCTGGTCAGCGCGACCGCGGCCTCGTGCAGCCGGGTGCGGAGGGCGTCGCCGAGCGGCGCCGGGGCGATCTCGATCAGCTTCTGGCGGCGTCGCTGCAGGCTGCAATCACGGTCCCCCAGCACCGCCACGGCGCCGGTGCCGTCGCCGATGACCTGGATCTCGATGTGCCGGGCCGGGCTGAGCAGCTGCTCGACGTAGACCGTGCCGTCGCCGAAGGCCGACGCCGCCTCGGAGGCGCACCGGCGCATCGCCGCGGCCAGGTCAGCCTCCCGGGTCACCGGGCGCAGGCCGCGACCGCCGCCGCCCGCGACCGCCTTGACCATGACCGCGCCGTGCTGGCGCAGCAGGGCCCGCGCCTGCTCCAGCACCGCCCCATCCAGCACCGCCCCGGCCGGGCCGGCCTCGTCCGCAGCAGCCCTATCCGGAGGTGGGGTGCCGTCCGTGGCGGCTAGCAGGGGCACGCCGAGCTCGCGGGCCCGGGCCCGGGCCGCGGTCTTGTCGCCGAACAGGGCGAGCGCGTCCGGTCCCGGACCGGCGAACCGCACCCCGGCCTGGGCACAGCGCCGGGCCAGCTCCGGTCGCTCGGACAGGAAGCCGTACCCGGGGTGCAGCATGTCGCAGCCGGTGCTGGCGGCCGCGGCCATGATGGCGTCCACGTCGAGGTAGGCCGCCGGACCCGCGCCGGGCAGTTCGACCGCGGCGTCAGCCCGGCTGACGTGGGCGCAGGCGGCGTCGTCGGCCGGGTAGACCGCGACCGTCTCGAGACCGAGCACGGCGGCCGTCGCCATGACGCGGACCGCGATCTCGCCCCGGTTGGCCACCAGCAGCCGCTCGATCACGCCTGGCCCCGGATCATTGGGCCGCCCGGCGGAGCACGATCCCGGCCGCCTCCCGGTCCCAGACTCCCGGTCCGACTCCCCGGTCCCGCAGCAGGTGCTTGTGCACCTTCTGAGTCGGCGTCTTCGGCAGCCCGGCCGCGAACTCCAGGTAGCGGGGCACCATGAAGTAGGGCAGCCGGTCGACCAGGAAACGGGTCAGCTCGACCGGGTCGACGTGCTGCCCCTCCTGCGCCACCACGACGGCCTTGATCTCGTCTTCGGTCAGCTCAGCGGGCACGCCCACTACGGCGCTCTCGAACACCCCCGGGTATTCGTTGATGACCCGCTCGACCTCGAAGCTGGAGACATTCTCGCCCCGGCGGCGCAGGGCGTCTTTCATCCGGTCGGCGAAGAAGAAGCGGCCGTCGGCATCGACCCGGAACGCGTCGCCGGTGTGCACCCAGCCGTCGATGAGGGTCTCAGCCGTCTTTTCCGGCAGGTTGTGGTAGCCGCGCATCACCAGCCGCGGGTCCTGCGGGCGCACCCACAGCTCACCGATCTCGCCCACGGGCGCGTCCTGGCCCGCGGCGTCGACCACCCGCAGCTCGTACTCCTCCCGGGGGAAGCCGGCTTCGCCCCCGACGACCGTCTCGGGCGGTCCGTCCAGGACGGCGCCGATCTCGCTCATCCCGTAGACCGCGGCGGCTCGCAGCCCGAAGCGACGGCAAAAGCCGGCCACGTTGCTGGCCAGGGGGGCCATGATGGCCAGCTCCAGCGGGTTGGCCGCATCGTCGGGGCGCGGCGGCTGCTGCTGCAGCAGTTCCGCCATCGCGCCAAGCATGACCGTGACCGTGCTGCCCTGCGCGCGCACAGTGTCCCAGTAGCGGCGAGGAGAGAAACCGGGCGCGATGAAAGCGGGCAGCCCGTGGATCAGGGCCTGGTAGACGCCGTACCACTGGCCCGCGAGATGGAACAGCGGCAGGGTCACCAGGATCCGGTCACCGTCGCGGGGGCGCTCCTGATGTTCGCGCGAAGCATAGGTATAGGCGTGCGCGTGCGAGATCAGCACACCTTTGGAGGCGCCCGTCGTGCCCGAGGTGTACATGTAGGCCATGAGCTCGCCCGCGTCGGCGGGCGCGGGCGCCGCCTGGCCGTGCTCCTCCAGCTCGGCCAGCGGCATGACCCGGAACCGGCCGCGCAGGCTCGCGGCCCGGTCAGCGTCACCGCGAACGGCGACCGTGCGCAGCGCGGTGAGCTGATCGGCCACTGCCTCCAGCCGGTTGGCGTAGCCGTCGTCGATGACGATCAGCCCGGCGCCGGAGTCGTTGAGCACGTGGGAGAGGAAACGCCCCTTGTAGGCGGTGTTCACTGGCACTTCCACCATGCCGCCGAGCCCCAGGCCGGACCAGACGTGCGCGGCGTCCAGAGAGTTGTCCAGCAACAGGGCGGCCGGCTGGCGAGGGCCGATCCCAGCGGCGGCGAAGCCCGCGGCCAGGCGCAGCGACCGCTCGTAGCTGCCCGCGAACGTCACCGAGCCGGCCTCGTCGGCTTGCGCCTCCGCGTCCGGCGTGCGGGCCAGGACCCGCTGGTAGGCGGCGAGCAGGGTGCGATCGCTGACCGGCGGCAGGCCACGTCTCATGCCAGTAACTTACTGAGTGCCGACCTAGATCATGAGCTTGGTCTTGGCGGGACCGCTTGGCCGAAGTCGGCAGCAGGTGGGCCGACCGGATCGACTTCACCCGGCGATTGACCGGGTGTCGGCCGCGTTTCTGCATATTCTGACCGTCAGTGATCATGAGGACGACCGCCTTAACTCGCTGAGGAGCCAAATGAGCAGCACCGACTCGACGACGATCGCCGTCCACCGCGCTCTGCACGAGGCGCTCAACTCGGCCCGGGAAGCCAGGCATCACCTGGAAAACGGGGAAGACGGGAACGCTACCCCTGACCTGGACGATCTTGTCGAGCTGGGGACACTTCTGGCGGGGCTGTCCGAGGCGCTCACGGCGGTCAACTCCGGGATGCTGGCGAAGGCGCGCGCCGCGCAAGACGCCAAGAAGTAAGCCAGGAAGTAGGGACTACTGCTGGCCGATGTGGCTAGGTGGTTACCGCGCCGCCCTTGAGGACCATGATCGGACGGCCAGCTCGGGCGCCGGACTTGTGAATTTCTGCACGAGCAGCTCCGGCTTGCAGCGTCAACGTTACGAAAATCACGTCGTCCCAGGTCACGTCCACTGGCCTAGACCATAGGGAACCCGCGCCGCCGCCACCTTGGCGGACTCCTGCCGGGTACGTCCTAATTACTATCCGTCACGAAAAGCGTGATGAGCGTGATCGATCCCCTAGTGCAATATCTATGGACCTTCGGTCAGTATGAATAAAGCGTTAATTTCTCAAGCTCAGGGGCTTGACGATCGAGAGGACCAAGTACGTGGCCGACGTTGATGCCATCCTGGAAGCCGCCGACCTGAAAAACGATCGCGTGCGTGATTACGTTCGCTACTGGGCCGGGGTCACTGGCGCGGACAACGTCGAGGTCGTGAGTGCCGACGACGACGCCCGGCTGATTCAGGAGGCTCTGGACGCCGGCGAGATCCAGCCGGCGGGCCAGGATCTGTACTACTCACGCAGCTACTACAAGGACACCGCGCGCTCGGAAGAGCGCACGATCGTCGCCACGGCTGATCCGGCCGACCAGGGCGTCTACGACAACTGGTACCCCTCGGACGAGATGAAGTCCAAGCTCATCGGGCTGATGACCGGGGCGTCCCAGGGCAAGACCATGTACGTCATCCCGTACCTGATGTCTGCCCCGGGGTCGCCGCTGGAGCAGTACGCCGCGGGCGTCGAGCTGACCGACAACCGCACGGTCGTGCTGCACATGAACCGGATGGCCCGGGTGGGGGTCGAGTACATCAACAACCTGGCCGACCAGGACAGCTTCGTGCGGGCCGTACACGTCACCGGCGACCTGGAAAATCTCGGTCAGGGCACCCCGGAGGACAAGCGCTACTTCGTCACCGTGGCCGACGAGCGGACCATCCTCCACTTCGGCTCCTCCTACGGCGGCAACGCGCTGCTCGGCAAGATCGCCCATGGCCTGCGCCAGGCCAGCTACGACGGCTGGGCGTCCAGGAAATTCCTGGCTGAGCAGTTCATGCTGCTCAGCATCTCCGACAAGGTAACCGGCAAGAAGTGGCACATCGCGGGCGGCTTCCCGAGTGCCTCGGGCAAGACCAACCTGGCCATGACGCTCTCCCCCGACGCGCTCGGCGACCGCTACCACGTCGAGTTCTACGGCGATGACATCGCCTGGATGTGGGTCGGCGAGGACGGCCGCCTGTGGGGCATGAACCCCGAGTTCGGCGTGTTCGGTGTGGCCAAGGACACCAACGAGAAGACCAACCCGACCGCACTCGACGCCATCGCGCCGGGCACCCGGGCCATCTTCACCAACGTCGCCTACAACGAGAAGACTCAGGAAGTCTGGTTCGAAGGCAAGACCCCCAACCCGCCCGAGGACCTCGAGGGCTGGCTGGACTGGAAGGGCCAGCCGATCGCGGGCCGCTCCGAGGCGGAGAAGAACGACCCCTGGGCCCACCCGAACAGCCGGTTCACCACCACCCTGACCAACGTGCCTAACATCGCGCCCGACTTCGACAAGGCCGCCGGCGTGCCGATCGACGGCATCATCTTCGGCGGCCGCACCCGGGACCGCGAGCCGCTGATCCGGGCGATCACCGACGTGGCCGAGGGTGTCTACGACGGGCTCACGCTCGGGGCCGAGGCCACCTTCGCCGCCGACGGCCTCGACGGGCAGCTTCGCTACGACCCCATGTCGATGCGCCCGTTCATGTCCTACCCCGAGGGCCCGTACGCCGCCCACTGGCTCGCCATCATCGGCGCGTGCGCCAGCCAGCCCATTTTCGCCCACGTCAACTGGTTCCAGCGCGATGCCGAAGACGGCCACTTCCTGTGGCCCGGTTACCGGGAGAACCTGCGCGCGCTGCTGTGGCTGATGCAGTTGCGCGACGGCGAGGTAACCGGGGTCGAGTCCCCCGTCGGCATCCTGCCGGCCAAGGATGAGCTCGACACCAATGGCCTCGACATCGACCCGGCCGAGCTGGACAAGCTGCTCACCATCGACGTTGGCCGGTGGCGGGAGGAGATCGGCTTCCGCCAGGCACACCTCGAGCAGTTCGCCAACCTCCCCGAGGAGATCTGGGTGGCCCACCGCCGGGTGGCGCAGGCCCTCGGCGAATAGCAGGCCAGGCCGCCGCGGGCCCGCGCAGAGATGGGGCCCGCGGCCTTGGGGGAAGAATGCCTAGTGCGCGAAAGTCAGCAGCTCGCAGATTTTGTGGCGTCGACGACATTCGGTGACGTACCGGCCGACGTCACCGAGCGGATGAAGCTCTACCTGCTCGATACGCTCGCGGCCGGCTTCGCCGGCTCCCAGCAGCGGTGGTCGCGGATCGTTTACGACGCCGAGCGCGATCGCGGCACGTCCGGCCCGTGCAGCGTCCTCGGCTGGCCGGCCATGATGGCGCCGGCCAGCGCGGCCCTGGTCAACGGGACCATGGCCGGCGGCTTCGAGCTGGAGCACTCCGGCCACCTGTCGCACCCGGGCGGCACCGTTCCTCCGGCGACCCTGGCGGCCGCGGAGGCGACCGGGGCCAGCGGTCGCGACGTGCTGCTGGCCTGCGTCCTCGGCTACGAGGTGGCCTGCCGGATCGGGGAAGCGCAGACCCGTGCGGTTGAGGATCAGCGTGGCTTCCACAACCCCGCAGCCAACGGGCCGTTCTCCTCGGCCGCCGCGGTCGGCAAGATCATTGGCCTGGATGCGAAGCGTCAGCTCAACGCCCTGGGTATCGCCGGCTCGATGTCGGGCGGCCTGGTCGAGTTCGCCTGGAACGGAGCGATGACCAAGCGCCTGCACATCGGCCTGGCCAACCGAGCCGGGCTCGAAGCCGCCTACCTGGCCCGCGCGGGGTTCACAGGCCCGGAGACCGTACTGGAGGGCGACTTCGGCTACCTGCACGCCTTCTCTCCCTCGCCGAAACCCGAATGGCTGGTCGCGGACCTGGGCCGCCGGTGGATGTCGCGCGACATGAAGATCAAGCCGTACGCCGCCCACGGCGTGCTGCAGGCCGTCATCGCCGCGCTGCAGGAATTCAAGGCCACGCACCCGGTCAGGCCGGCCGAGATCAGCAGCGTCAGGATCAGGGCGGCACCTACGGCGCGGATGCTGGAGAAGCGCTTCGTCGCTCCGGCCCCCCAGACCATCCTGCAGGGTCAGCTGTCCCTGCCGTTCGTGGTCGCCCTCACGCTCTTCCGCGACGTGTCCGACCCGCTGGCGTTCGACGAGGCGGCGCTGACCGATGCCGGCATCGCCCGGCTAGCGTCGGCTGTGAACTGGGAGAAGGTCGATATTGACGACCCCGAGCTGGCGTATCTGGAGATCACCGAGGGCGGGGTCACCCATGAGCTCACGGCCCGCGATTACCGCGGCTCGGACACGGTACCGGCGCAATGGGACGACGTGGCCGACAAGTTCTGCCGCTGCAGCCAGCGCGTCCTTAGCCCGGAGCGACAACACGCGCGATCATCGATGCCGTGCGGTCGGTCGACACGCTGCCGAACGCGGCCGAGCTGATGACGCTCGTCCGGGCGGCGGACCAACGATAAGGAGTTCCCTATTTCCACCCGAGAGCTGGCCCGGTTCGCGACCGGCCTGCGTTACAGCGACCTGCCCACGCCGGTGGCGGAGAAGGCCAAGGAGATCATCCTGCACAGCCTGGGCGTGCAGCTCGCGGCCAGCACGTTGCCCTGGTCCAAGCTCATCTACCAATACGCGCAGGACCTGGGCGGTACGCCGCGCAGCACGATCGTCAACTACGGGCTGCGTACGTCGCCCGAGAGCGCGGCCTACGTCAACGGCGCCTTCGCTCACGGCTTCGAGCTGGACGACAACCACAGCCGCACCTCCATCAAGGGCGGCTGCGTCACGGTGCCGGCCGCCCTGGCCGTCGGAGAGGACCGGCTCAGCAGCGGCCAGGACGTCATCACCGCCGTCGTGGCCGGCTACGAGGTCATGCTGCGAGTCGGGCTGGCCATCCGGCCCGGTGTGATGGGCCGCGGCGGCCATCCGACCGGCAGCAGCGGCGCGTTCGGCGCCGCCACGACCGCCAGCAAGCTCCTCGGGCTGGACACGCTGACCACCGCCTACGCGCTCGGCAGCGCCGGGACGAACATCGTCGGCCTGTCAGAGATCCCGGCCGAGGGCCGCGGCCACCTCAAGCGCACCTTCGGCGGCGCCGCCGCCGCGGCCGGGATCCGGGCCGCGCACCTGGCGGCCGGCGGACTCACCGGGCCGCTGACCACCCTCGACCCCGAGGTGAGCTGGGGCTCGTTCGTCGGCTTTTTCGGCGTGGATGAGGAGCACGGGCGGGAGCTGACTGCGGGCCTCGGGTCGACCTGGCACATCCTCGACGTGCACTACAAGATCTACGCCCAGGATGGCTACATCCAGCCGATGACCGATGCCCTGCGGCAGATCCGGCAGGAAGCGACGTTCGACGTGAGCGAGATCGAGGAGGTGCGGATCGGCACCAACCGGCATGCTCACGATCACATCATCGGCGCCATCCGCGAGCCACGTGACCTGACGGATGCCCAGTTCAGCGCCGCCTTCAGCGTGGCCCTCTACCTGGTCAGGGGTGGAGCGGGCTTCGCCGATTACACCCCGGATGCGCTGACCGACCCGCAGATCACCGAGCTGAGCAAGCGCGTCCGCATCGACGTCGATGAGGAGCTTGACCGCGACTACGCCCGGACGAGAGCGCGCAGCGCCGCGGTGACGGTCAGGCTCAACTCCGGGGCCGAGCACTCCGCGCGGATCCCGAGCCTGCGCCAGCTGACCCCGGCCGAGGTGGACGAGAAGTTCACCACCCTCGCCGCTGAGGTCCTGCCCGTGCAGCAGTGCACTACCGTCCGCGACACAGTACGCAGTCTGGACACGGTCGCGGACGTGTCGACGCTGATATCGCTGCTCGTCAGCCCGCGGAACTAACGAGCCTTCAGTACCGATTACTCTCAAAGATGATATTTTATCTAAATACAGGAAGGTCGGTGTCGCGCATGAACATTGTCGTCTGCGTTAAGCAGGTCCCCGATACCTGGGCCGAGCGCAAGCTGAAGCCTGGCGACGCGACCCTGGACCGGGCATCGGTCGATGGCCTGATCAATGAGCTGGATGAGTACGCGATCGAGGAAGCGCTGCAGATCAGGGAAGCCCACGATGGCAGTGAGGTCACGGTCCTGACGATGGGGCCGGACAAGGCGACGGAGTCGATCCGGAAGGCTTTGTCGATGGGGGCGGATAAGGCGGTGCATCTGCTCGATGATGCGCTGGCCGGGTCCGATGTGCTGCAGACGTCCTACGCGCTGGCTCAGGTCCTTCAGCAGATCGGTTTTGATCTGGTGATCGTGGGGGCCGAATCGACTGATGCCCGGATGGGGTCGATGGCGGCGATGCTGGCCGAGCGGCTCGGTGTGCCGCAGCTGTCGCTGGCCTCCAGGGTCGAGATCGACGGTTCCTCGGTCACCATTCACCGCCAGTCCGAGGACGGCTTCTGGAAAGTGGCGGGTGATCTGCCCGCGGTGATCAGTGTGGTGGAGAAGATCAACGAGCCGCGTTACCCGTCGTTCAAGGGGATCATGGCGGCGAAGAAGAAGCCCATGCAGGTCATGTGCTGCGCCGACGCGAGTATCGACCCCTCCCTGGTCGGTTTGGGTAACGCCTCCACCGAGGTCGTGGACTTCGCCGAGCGGCCGCCGCGGCAGGCCGGGACCATCGTCAAGGACGAGGGTGACGGCGGCAGCAAGGCCGCCGAGTTCCTCGTCGCGCAGAAGTTCATCTGAGGGGCTGGCTGAGATGGCAGAAGTTCTGGTTCTGGCCGAGCACTCTGATGGCGAGGTCAAGAAGGTCACTGGTGAGCTGCTGACGCTGGCCCGCCAGTTCGGGGAGCCTGCTGCGGTGTGGGTCGGCGGCAGCGCCGAGGAAGGCCAGGCCCGGCTGGCCGAGTACGGCGCGACCAAGGTGTACGTCGCGGCCGGGGAAGACTTCACTGAGTACGTGACCGGGCCTGAGGCGGACGTACTGGCCTCTTTGGCCGGGCAGGTCGCACCGGCCGCGGTGCTGATGGCCTCGACGGGGCAGAACAAGGAGATCGCCGGCCGGCTGGCGGTCAGGACGAACTCCGGGATGCTCTGCGACGCGGTCGGCCTGGCCGCCCAGGACGGGAAGATCGTGGCCGAGCAGTCGGTGTTCGGCGGCGCCACCGTCGTCCACTCCGCGGTCAGGACCGGCACCCCGATCATCACGGTGCGGCCGAACTCGGTCGCCGCCGAGCCGGCCCCGGCCGCCGCGGACCTGACCCCGGTGGACGTGACGGTCAGCGACGCGGCCAAGGGCGCCAAGGTGACGGAGAAGATCGTCCAGGAAACCGGGGAACGCCCCGAACTGGCCGAGGCCGCGATCGTGGTCTCCGGCGGCCGCGGCGTCGGCTCCGCCGGCGGCTTCGAGGTCATCGAGAAGCTGGCCGACAGCCTGGGTGCCGCCGTGGGTGCGTCGCGGGCGGTGACCGACGCGGGCTGGTACCCGCACAAGTTCCAGGTCGGCCAGACCGGCACCACCGTCTCCCCCCAGCTCTACATGGCCATCGGCATCTCCGGCGCCATCCAGCACCGGGCCGGCATGCAAACCTCGAAGACGATCATCGCGGTCAACAAAGACCCCGAAGCACCCATCTTCGAACTCGCCGACTTCGGCGTCATCGGCGACCTGTTCCAGGTCGTCCCCCAGCTCATGGAAGACATCCAGAAGCGGTAGAAGCGGTAAGGAGTGCTTCGGACGCTACTCGTCCAGCTCCTCCAGCATGAGGGCCGCGATTTCACTCTCGGGCTGCGCAGCCCGTTCCCCTTCGGGCTGCGCAGCCCGTCCTTCTTCAGGCGGTGCGGCTTGTCCCCCCTCGGGCGGCGCAGGCCGGCGAGGTGCTGCTGGTTCAGCCTGACGGCCCGCGGTGTGCCGAACGAGGAGAATTTCGGCACCCACACGGCCAGGCCAACGGCCGCCAGCAAACCTATGAAGCCGACCGAGACGATTCCCAAGGCCAGCGTCGCGACCCCGGCCACCACCGAGACGATCAGCGGCCCGACGGCTTGACCGGAATCGCCATACAGCCGCCAGATCCCGAGGAACGGGCGTCGGCCTTCGTCGGGCGCCGCGTCGGCGCCGATGGTCTGCATGATCCCGGAGCCGATGCCGTTGCCGAAGCTCATCAGCATCGCCACGATCGTGAGCGAGACAATGCCGTGGGTCAGGACCAGGAGAAACATTCCGATGGCCATGACGACCATGGACGGTATCGCGATGGCCAGCCGTCCCCAGCGGTCCATCACCTTCCCGGACGGGTAGAACAACACCATGTCCACCGCGCTGGCGATGCCGAACACGATGCTGGTCTGAGCCGGGCTCAGCCCGATGTGCTGAGCCCACAGCGGCAGCACGATCTGCCGGGCCTGCCGGATAGCGCCGACCGCAGCCACGGCAAAGCCGAGCGTGAGGAACAGCCTGAGGTGAATCCGCAGGGCCCGGACCGGGTTCCCCGTGCCGCGGGTCTTGATGTCCTGCACCCCGTTTACTTCCGCGTCGGGCACCAGGAACAGCACGGCCGCGGCGGCCGCGGCGGATGCCATCGCCACCACGTACGCGCCGCGCACGTCAGACAGGCTGATCGCGGCCGCGCCCAGAAACGGGCCGATGAACAGGCCGATGCGGTGCGATCCGGCCAGGGTCGACTGAGCCCGGGCCCGCATCGGCAACGGCACGACATCGAGGAGGTAGGCCTGCCGGGCTATATAGAAGGTGGCGCTGGTCATGCCGAGGACGATCAGGTTGATGTCCAGGATCAGAAGCGACGGCGCGATAATGCAGACGAAGAAGCAGACGAAGGCCAGGATCGCCGCGCCGATCATCGACCGCCGGTCGCCGAACCGGTCGGCGATCCAGGCCGCCGGGACGTCACCGAGGACCCGGCCGATCCCGAGCAGCGAGACCGAAAAGGCAGCCAGCCCGGTCGACGCATGCAGCGCGGTGGCCGTCGTGACCAGGACCGGCGCGACCGCGCCGTTGCCGATCTCGTAGATCATCGCCGGCAGGAAAGATGAGGCGGCATAGCTCCGCAGCGACGGTTCCGGAGAACTCATCGAACGACCGGGCCTGGCAGGCGAGACCCAGGGCGCCTCTCGGCCGACCCTCCCGAACAACAGGTTGAGAAGTTCGACGTCATGAAATTATAATAAAGGATATCTGATATTTGGAGGCGGTTAGTGGCAGACCAAGCGGCCGACGTTGTCGTCGTCGGAGCGGGCAACGCAGCGATGTCCGCAGCGCTCAGCGCCCACGAACACGGCTTGCGCGTGCTGGTGCTCGAGCGGGCTCCGCGGCGTGAGCGCGGTGGGAACTCGCATTACACGGGCGGTGCCATGCGCGTGGCCCACGAAGGCGTCGATGACCTCGTCAAGCTCATGCCAGACATGTCAGAGGCCGAGATCAGGGACAGCGACTTCGGCCGTTATCCGGCCGATCAGTTCTTCGACGACCTCGCGACGGTCAGCCAGTACCGCGCCGATCCCGAGCTGGCTCACCTGCTGGCGACCGAGAGCTTCTCGACCCTCATGTGGATGAAGGATCAGGGCATCCGCTTCCTGCCGCAGTTCGGCCGGCAGGCGTTCCGGGTCGGCGGCAAGCACAAGTTCTGGGGCGAGCCGGTCGGCGTGGCCGGCGGTGGCGCCGGTCTGGTCGAGGACTGGCACAACCTGGCCGAGAAGGCCGGCATCCGGGTCGAGTACGAGACCCGGGCGGTATCCCTGGTCAAGCGCGGGCGCCGGGTGATCGGCGTGGCCTGGCAGCGCGGCGATGAGGAATCCATCTACTACTGCGACAGCGTCATCCTGGCCAGTGGCGGGTTCCAGGCCAACGCCGAATGGCGGGCGCGCTACCTGGGCAAGAACTGGGATCTGGCCAAGGTCCGCGGAACCCGGTACAACACCGGCGACGGCATCGCCATGGCCCTCGACGCTGGTGCCATGCCGTACGGCAACTGGAGCGGTTGTCACGCCGTGGGCTGGGACCGCAATGCTCCCGACTACGGCGACACCTCGATGGGCGACGGGTTCAACAAGCACAACTACCCGCTCAGCATCATGGTCAACGCGGACGGCCGCCGGTTCGTGGACGAGGGCGCCGACCTGCGCAACAAGACCTACGCCAAGTACGGGCGGATCGTGCTGGACCAGCCCGGCCAGTTCGCCTGGCAGGTCTTCGACGCCAAGACGTCCGACCTGCTGCTGCCCGATTTCTACCGGCACCGCCGGGTCACCCGGGTGACCGCAAACACCCTGGAACAGCTCACGGCCAAGCTGGACGGCGTCGACGCGGCCCAGTGCCTGCGGACGATCGAGGAATACAATCAGGCCCCGCGGACCGGCGCCGAGTTCAACCCGGCGGTCAAGGACGGGCTGGCCGCATCGTCGCTGGACATTCCCAAGTCGAACTGGGCTCTGCCCATCGACACGCCGCCGTTCGAGGCGTTCGCCGTCACCTGCGGCATCACGTTCACCTTCGGCGGGGTCAAGGTCGACGAGCACGCTCAGGTGCTCGATCAGGAGGACCAGCCCATCGGTGGCCTGTACGCGGCGGGCGAGATGGCCGCCGGGCTGTTCTTCCACAACTACCCCGGCGGTACCGGCCTGACCTGGGGAGCCCTGCTGGGCCGCCGGGCTGGGGCGCGTGCCGCCCAGGAGCGGGACCCGGCCAGCTGAGCCGTCCGCGGCGCACCATCGCCAGGCACCGCAGCCCGGCATGACCGCCCCTGGTCATGCGTCAATCGTGAGAAAAGGACGGCTCGTCATGCGCTTGGAAGGCAAGACCTCGCTGATCTCCGGCGCCGGTCGCAACAACGGAAGGGCGATCGCGCTGCGGTTCGCCGAAGAAGGCTCGGACCTGATCCTGGTGGCCCGGGAAGACGGCGAGCAGCTCCAGAAGGTGGCCGGCGAGTGCCAGGCGCTCGGCGTGCGGGCGCTGCCGCTGCTGGCCGACATGACCGACCGTGGTGGGGTCGACAATGTCGTGGCGAAGGGGCTGGCCGAGTTCGGCAAGATCGACGCGGCCGTCAGCGTGATCGGCCTGCGGCCGCACCGAAAGTTCCTGGACTACACCTACGAGGAGTGGCTGCAGGGGTTCGCGGTCAACAACCACTCGCTGTTCCACCTGGCCCAGGCGGTCCTGCCCAGCATGATCCAGAACCAGGCAGGCAGCATCATCGGCCTGGGTGGCATGTCGGCCGGCTACGCCCTGCCCGACAGCGCGCTGGTCGTCTCCTCCAAGCACGCGCTGCACGGCCTGATAAAGTCGCTGGCCCGCGAGTTCGGGCAGTACGGCATCCGGGTCAACCTGCTCAACCCCGGGGCGATCGAGAACGTCCGCAAGAACCCCGAGTGGTACGCACTGACCGGCGGCGAGCCGACCGAAAAAAAGGACCTGGAGGGCACGCCGCTGCGGCGCAAGGGCACCAACCTCGAGGTGGCCAACGCGGCCCTGTTCCTGGCCTCCGACGAATCGTCCTACATCACCGGCGACCGGATCAACTGCATCGGCGGCCGGTTCATGACCTGAGGCGCCGGCCAGGCCTCAGCGACCGCCAACACACCGAAGTGGGAGGGTTACCGCGTGACGAACCATACGCAGCGCGTAGCCGAGTTCTGCTCCGGGCTCGACCTGGCCGACGTCCCCGACGACGTGGTCAGCCGGGTCCAGACCGCGCTGATCGACAGCGTCGGGTGCGGGATCTACGGATCCACGCTGCCCTGGAGCAAGACGCTCCTGGCCGGGGTGCAGGCTTTCGCCGGATCAGGTGACGCCGTGGTGTTCGGGACCGGAGCGACGCTGCCGCCCGACACCGCGGCGCTGGTCAACGGAGCCTTCATCCACTCGTTCGAGTTCGACGACCTGCAGCGGGATTCGTTCATCCATCCGGGTTCGTCGGTGGTGCCGCCGGTGCTGGCGTACGTGAACCACTCGGACACCCCGGTCAGCGGCCAGGATGTGCTGGCCGCGCTGGTGGTCGGCTACGAAGTAGAAATCCGGGCCGGTCTGTGCGCCGGCCTCGGGCTGCTGCGGCAGGGCTTCCACAACTCGGCGGTGGTCGGGCCGGTGGGCGCGGCGGCAGCTATGGCCCGGCTGCTGAAACTCTCGCCGGAGAAAGCCAACGAGGCCCTGGGCGCGGGCGCGACCCAGGCCGGCGGCCTGATCTCGGCCCAGTTCGGTGCGATGTTCAAGCGATTCCATCCGGGCCGGGCGGCCCAGTCCGGCTTCTACGCCGGGCTGCTGGTCGACGCCGGGTTCAGCGGTATCAAGGATGTCTTCGACCAGTCGTACGGTGGCTACCCAGCCACGATGACCAGCGACTACGACCTGGACGAGCTGACCACCGACCTCGGCCGCGAATACCGGGCCGGCTCGGTCGGGTTCAAGATGTTCCCGTCCTCGGCCAGCTGCTACACGACGATCCAGTCCTGCCTGTGGGCGCACCAGAAGGCCGGCATCCGGCCCGGCCAGGTCGAGACGGTGCGGATCCACTGCTCGACGGCCACCGCCGAGCACTGTGGCTGGCCGTACAAGCCGGACACCGTCACCACCGCGCAGATGAACCTGCTGTACTGCGGGGCGGCCGCGCTCACGGACGGAATCGTCGACAACTCGCGGTTCACCGGCGACCGGATCGGCGACCCGGCGATCGTGGAGCTGGCCAGCCGGTTCGAGGTGATCACCTCCAAGGAGATCGACGCCGGCGGCCGGAGCGATCGCCACAAGATCAAGGCCGAGTTCGTGCTCCGGGACGGCAGGACCGTGGCCCATGAGCTGGACGCGGCCTACGGCTTCGGCGGCGAGCCGGTCACCGATGATGACATCCGGGACAAGTTCCTCCGGAACACCAACCCCGTTCTGGGCGACCAGAACAAGGCCCTCTACCAGCTGCTGTCGGGCGTGCGCGACCTCGACGATGCGCGCGTGCTCACTGCCGCGGTGGCGGGCCGGGCCTAACCTTCCGGACCCTAGATAACAAGGCAGGCCAATGAGCAACCAACTCTCCGAGCAAGAGAAGTCCACGGCGGCCGGCGAGGCGGACACAAGCGGCACCGGCCCGGGGCCGACCCGCACCGTGGCCGAGTTCGTCGCCGCCTCGCAGTTCGACACGCTGCCGGACGCGGTGGTGGACCGGACCAAGTACCTGGTCCTGGACGGGCTGGCCTGCGGGCTGGTGGGCGCGCAGCTGCCGTGGTCCCGGGTCGCGGCCGAGGCGCTGATCGACCTGGAAGGCCACGGCCCGGCCACGGTATGGGGCTGGGACCAGGGCACCACTCCGTCGACCGCCGCCCTGATCAACGGCACGTTCGTGCAGGGATTCGAGCTCGACGACTACCACGAGTTCGGCCCGCTGCATTCGGAGTCGATCATCCTGCCGGCCGCGATGGCCACCGCGCAGAAGATCGGTGGCGTCTCCGGCACCGACCTGCTCGTCGCGGCGGCGATGGGGTTCGAGTTCGGCCCCCGGCTCGGGATCGTCATGGACGGGCACGACCTGATCGCCCAGGGCTGGCACTGCGGGGTCATCTATGGTTCGATCGCGGCCGCGCTGACCACGGCGCGCCTGCGCGGCCTGGACGCCGAGCACACCTCTAGTGCCATGGGCCTGGCCGCCACCCAGGCCTCCGGGCTGATGGCGGCGCAGTTTGAGGCCATGGTGAAGCGCATGAACCACGCCTTCGCCGGGCGGGCCGGGGTGATCGCCGGGGCGCTGGCCGAGCGCGGGTTCACCGGGATCAAGGACTCGCTGGAGCGGGACTACGGCGGCCTGGTGCCCACCTTCACCCACAAGCCCAACAGCGAGCTCGATTACGGCCCGCTGACCCGCGATCTCGGCGCGGACTGGGAGCTGATGCGGATCCTGGTCAAGCCGTACGCCTCCGGCGGGACCACCCACCCCGGTGTCGATGCCATGCTCCACCTCCGCAACGACCTGGGCGTTTCCGCGGACGACATCGAGAGCATCAAGATCCGGCTGCCGATCCACTCGTTCCGGCACTACGGCTGGAAGATCTCCCGGCCGACGACCAACATTGGCGCACAGATGAACCTGTGCTTCGTCTGCGCCATCACGCTGCTCGACGGCAAGGCCTCGATCGGTCAGTTCTCCAACGCGCGCATCGCTGCCGACGACGCCTGGGAACTGGTGGACCGGATCTCCACCGAGTACGACCCGGAGATGGACCGGATCGCCACCGAGACCAAGACGCCCAGGGCCACGGGGTTCACGGTGAAGCTGAAGGACGGCACCACGCACGAGTTCATGCAGCTGTCCGCCTCCGGCAAGGGCGACCTGATCCTCACCAACGAGCAGATCGGCGCGAAGTACGACGAGCTGATGTCGCACGCGGTGACCGATGACCGGGCCGCCGCCATCAAGGACGCCGTGCTGAACCTGGAGAAGATGACCGACATAGCCGAGCTGGCCGCGCTGCTGGCTCCGGTGAGCCGGCGGGTCATCGACTGACCGGGCGCCAATCGTCCATCAAGAAGCGCCGCCGGGACGTTCCCGGCGGCGCTCTTTGATGGCGGCAAACGGCTGCGGTTAAGGGTTCACGATGGTCAGGTCCATGACCTCGCTCAGGTCCTGCACCTCTTCCAGCCGCATCAGCAGCCCGTAGAGGACATCGGCCCGGTCCGGCCCGATCCAGGGCCCGGCCACGGCCAGGAACTTGTCCCGGACCTGCTCGGGCTCCATCGGCCGCAGGTAGTGACCCAGCGGGTGCGACACCGTATCGGTGACCTCCTGACCGTCGCCGTAGGTGATGCGCAGCCGCGAGCTGACCTCCTTGGGGAACGCCTCGGTGAGCTGGGGGTCGACGTTCACCCGGACCTTCTGCATGAGCTGGTCAACGTCGGCGTGCAACCACCGGTCGTCGCTGAAGCTGGTCTCGGTCAGGCCGGCGTTGAGCAGGCCGACCGCGACCAGGAACGGCAGGCTGTGATCCGCGGACTCCCGGATCTTCGGGTGCCACTTCTCCGCGTCCAGGGCCAGGTCGATCACGGCCTTTTCGTAGGCGTCGACCTCGATCGCGGTCACCGTCTCTGGGTCGACCGTGCGCCGGGCCGCCGCCGCCATCTCGATCGGCCCTTGGGCGTGGTAGCAGCAGGGGAACCGTTTGAGGTTGGCCCGCAGGATGGCCCCGCGGGCGCTGATCGGTGCCGGGTCCGCCGTGAACAGCAGCTCGCCCAGTGCGTTGACCCCGACGAACGGCTGCGGCGGACCGGTGGCGCCGTGCCTGGCCAGGTGGACAGCGGACACCGCGGCCTTGGAGGCGTGCGCGGTGGCCATGCCCTTCCACATCGACAGGTGGCCGCGGCGGGTCTGGCGCACGGCGACACCGCTCACCGCCGACATCGAGATGGCCTCGGCGGTCTGCGACCCCTCCAGCCCAAGGAGGGTCCCGGCGATGGCCGCGGCGACCGGGCCGATCATCGTGCCCTGGTCCCAGCCGTCCCGGCCGATGCGGGTCTGGTCCCACAGATCGGTCAGGCAGTCGTAGGCCGCGTCGACCGCCGTGATCACGTCGGCGCCGGTCCGGCCGGCCTGGGTGGCGGTGGCCAGTGAGGTGCCAATGAGGTCACTGGGGTGACCGCTGCCGATGGCGTTGTAGGAGTCGTTGAGATCCAGGTAGCGGATCATCGTGGTGTTGGTGAACGCGGCGGATTCCAGCGACGCCGGCTCTCGCTCGCCGATGACCCGGGCCCCGCTGCCCGCCTCGGGCTGGGACACAGCCTGGGCGATCTTGACCGCGTCGCCGTCCCGGCTGGCCAGGGCGCAGGCGATGGAGTCAGCTACGTGCAGCTTGACCGTCTCCAGGACCTCGAGCGGCATGACGTCGATGCCAGCGGCGAAGCGATCGATCATCGATTCGACGATGATGTCGTCCAAGCGAACCTCCAGTGATCAGCCGTTGCCGACGGCGCTGAGAATGTTGGTTGGGTACATCGCGGTGGCGCTGAGCGTGCTGTCGCCGTCGAGGGCCAGCGTGGCCTTCAGCGACGCCAAGCTGAGGGACGGAGTGTGCAGCAGCGGCACCGTCGCGGCCCAGACCTGGTTGAACTCGGCCTGGCTCATCGTCGGGTAGGCCACCTGCTTGACGTAGGCGGCCGCCTGGGCGGGCTGAGAGCTCAGCAGGGCCCCGGCCTGCAGGATCGACCGGGTGAACTCCTCGGCGACCTTCGGGTGCGCGGTGCCGTAGGCCTGCGTCGTCGCGACCAGCGGGTCACCGTAGCTGGAGACCGCGTACCCGCCGGGGAATGTGCCGCCCGGTCCGGACAGCCACAGCGTTCCGGTCTTGGCGTACAGGGCCTCGGTGGACCAGGGCGGGGCCGCGACGAGACCGTCGATCTTGCCCGCCTGCATCGCGGCGGCCATCGAGTTTTCCTGGACGTAGGTGAACTTGATCGTTGCGCCCTGGGTGGCGGCCGCCTTGGCGGCCTGGGCCGTCCACGAGCTGGCGGCGCTCGGCGACGCGATCGTCAGTCCGTTCAGGGCCTTGATCCGCTGAGCCAGCGGCGCGCTGGGGGTCAGGCCGGTCTTCTTCACGCCGGCCGAGGTGAGCACGACCTGCGTGGACAGGCCCGAGCTGGCCTTGGCCAGGATGAACAGGTGCTGGCCGCTTTTGGCGGCCGAGAACAGGTCAGCGCTGCCGGTGACGACGAACTGGCCGCTGCCGCCGGTGAGCGCTTCCACGGCCAGCGCGCCGGTTCCGGCGTTGACCGTCTTGACGTTCAAGCCGTTCTTTTTGAAGATCCCGGCTTTCAGGGCGATGAAACCGAGCGCCTGGTTGGCGCTGAGCGACGGGATGATCAGCGTCACGTTCGTCAGCGAAGCCGGCGCCGACGCGGCGCCACTGCTGCTACTACTGGCGCTGGGAGAACCGGAACTGCTACAGGCACCGACCACCAGCGCTAGCACGGCCGCGCCGGCGCCGCTGACCAGAGCTCTTCGCCTGGTGACGTTCATACCCATCGCTGGCACCTCGATCCGAAAAGGTCATCCGTTGACCGAGCTGAGAATGCTGGCCGGATAGAGCGCGCTGGCGTCGAGCTTGGTGTCGCCGTCGAGCGCGAGGGTGGTCTGCAGGGACTGAAGGCTCAGGGCCGGGCTGTGCAGCAGCGGCAGCGTCGCCGCCCACACCTGCTGGAATTCGGACTGGCTCATGGTCGCGTAGGCGACCTGCTTAACGTAGGCCGCCGCCTTGGTCGGATTGGAGTTCACCAGGTCCGACGCTTCCAGGATGGACTTGGTGAAGGCCTGGGTCGCCGCCACGTGGGCGGTCGCGTAGGCCTTGGTCGTGGCGACCAGCGGATCACCGTAGCTGGGAACCGCGAACCCGCCGGGGAAGGTATCGGCGGGCCCGTTCAGCCACATGTCGGCGGTCTTGTTGAACAGCACCTGAGTCGTCCAGGGCGGGGCCGCGACCAGGCCATCGATGTTGCCTTGCTTCATCGCCGCGGCCAGCGCGGTCTCGGCGATGTAAGTCCACTTGATCGTGGCGCCCTGCGTCGCTGCCGCCTTGTTGGCCTGGGCCGTCCAGGAACTGGACGCGCTGGCCGAGGCGATGGTCAGGCCGTTCAGGGCCTTGACCTTCTCGGCCGTGGTCGAGCTGGAGGTCAGCCCGGTCTTCTTGGCCGCGGCCGGGGTCAGCACCAGCTGGGTACCGAGTCCTGACCCGCCCTTGGCCAGCATGTAGAGGTGCTGGCCGCTGGCCTGGGCGGTGAAGAAGCCCTGACCGCCGCCCATGGCGAACTGGGCGCTGCCGCTGACCAGCGCGGCTGTGGCCAGGGCGCCGGTGCCGGCGTAGACGAGCTTGACGTCCAGCCCGTTCTTCTTGAACAGGCCGTCTTCAGCGGCGATGAACCCCAGCGACATGTTGGCCGACTTGGATCCCATCGCCAGGGTCACGGTCCCGAGCGACTTCGCAGCGCTGGCACCTCCGGCCGCGGCCGAGCCGCTCGCGCTAGCTGAGCTACCCGAACCACCCGAGCTGCAGGCGGCCAGGGCGGCGATGAGCACCGCCCCGATGCTGCCGGCCACGACTGGCCGCAGAACGCCGGACTTCTTCGTCCGTGCCATGTCTTACCCTCCGCGAACGACGGCCTGGGGCCGGGTGCCGCCGGAGCGGCACCCGGCCCGGGCGGCTACGGCGTGACCGAGTTGACGATGCTGGCGCCGAACACGGCGGTCGGGTCGACCTTGCCGCTGAACCCGTCGAGCTTGACGATCGTGTTCACGTCCGCCTGGGTGAGGTCGGGCTTAAGCAGCGGCTGGGTCGACGCCCAGACCAGGTTCCACTCACCGGTGGCCATGCTCGGGAAGGTGGCCGCCTTGGTGATCGAGGCCGCCTTCGTCGGGTTGGTCTGGGCCAGCTGGCCGGCCTGGAGAATGGACTTCAGGAAGGCCTTGACCACCGCCGGGTGCGAGTCGATGTAGGACTGGCTGGTGGCGACCATCGGGTCACCGTATTCTTCCACGGCGTACCCGCCGGGGAACGTCCCGGCCGGCCCGTTGAGCCACATCACGCCGGTCTTGGCGTAGACCGGCTGGGTCGTGAACGGCGGCGCGGCCACGATGCCGTCGATGTGGCCCGCCTTCATGGCCGCGTCCATGTCGGCCGGCTGGACGTAGGTCCAGTTGATCTTCGCGCCCTCCGTGGCCGCGGCCGCGTTGGCCTGCACGGTCCACGAGCTGGCCGCACTGGCCGAGGCGATGGTCAGGCCGTCGAGCGCCTTAGCCTTCTGGGCCGGGGTCGCGCTGGCCGACAGGCCCGTCTTCTTGGCCGCCGCGTTGGTCAGCACCAGCTGGGTGGCCTGGCCACCGCCGAGACCGCGGGCGATGTAGACCAGCTTCTGGCCCTTCGCAACGGCGGACAGGATGTCCGAGCCGCCGCTGATGACGAACTGGCCACTGCCACCGGTCACGGCGGCGACCGCGGTCGCCCCGGCCCCGGAGTTGACGATCTTGACGTTGAGGCCGTTCTTCTTGAAGTAGCCGCCATCCTGGGCGATGAAGCCGAGCGCCTGGTTGGCGCTGAGCGACGGGATGATCATCGTCACGTTGGTCAGCGAACCGGACTTCGACGTGGTGCCGCTGCTGCTGCCGCTGCTACTACTACCGGAAGAGCCGGAACTGCTGCAGGCGCCGACCACCAGGGCCAGTGCCACTGCGCCGACCCCGCTGACCAGAGCTCTTCGCCTGGTAACTTTCGTACCCATGTGGACCTCGATCCGAATATTTTATCTACATTGATTTGATAAGAATCGTCGTCCGCAAGAGCCCATCGCGGGCAATCATGACCGTTGTGCGGTGATGGATTGGCTGAGCGACTTTGCTGAGCGACGTTGCTTGAGCGACGTTGCCTGGGCGCCGGGGCGCTTAGGTCATGGCCCGTTCTTCATCCGCCCGCAGGGACTCCGGGCTCCAGCGCGACATCCGCTTCTCGACCACGTCGAGGATCATGTTGAGGGCCAGGGCGATGGCGGTGAGCAGGACGACTCCGGCGAAGACGCCGGCGGTGTCGAACGTGGCCGTGGCGTTGTTGATCTCGTAGCCGATACCTTCGGTCGACGAGATAAACTCTCCGACGACCGCGCCGGTGAGGCTGTAGGGCAGGGCGATCCGCAGGCCGACGAAGCACCAGGCGGCCGCCTGCGGGATCACCAGCTTGGACATCACGTCCCAGCGATTGGCGCCCATCAGCCGGGCCTGGTCACACAAACGCTCGTCGATCTGCTTGGTCCCGGCGTAGGTGTTGTAGAAGACCAGGAAGAACACCAGCAGCGCGGCGACGCTGATCTTGGTCACGATGCCGATGCCCAGCCACAGCACGAACAGCGGAGCCAGGGCGATCTTCGGCACGGCGTACAGGGCCAGCAGGATCGGGTCGAGCACCTTGCCGACGAACTCGATCCGGCCCAGGATGAAGCCGACGACCGCGCCGATGACGCCGCCGATGACGTAACCGATCACCGACTCCTCCAGCGTCACCCCCACGGCGGTGCCGAGCGTGCCGTCGTTGAACCAGGTGATGAGCTTGCTCAGCACGGCCGTCGGGGACGACATGTACAGGCTCAGGTGCCCGACGTCGGAGATGACCTGCCACAGGACGATGAGGACGACGATCAGGAGCAGGCGGCTGCCGTTGATCCGGAAGGCCGCGCGTCGCCGCATCGGCGTTATCCGCCGCCGGCGCCCGTCATCGATGGGCTCGCGCGCGTCATCGCTGGTATCCAGCGCCCGGCTGAACGGGCTCGGCTGCGACGTGTCCGACTGGGAGTTGACGTCAACCACGCGGCACCGCCTCGAAGGACGGGGGCTTGTCCATCAGGCCCCACAATTCTTCGACGTAACTACGGAAGGCCTCGGTCGACGCCATCGCCATGACGTCATCGGATCGGGGCAGGTCGATATCGAAGATTTTCTTGATCCTTCCTGGCTGCGCGCTGACTACGACCACCCGGTTGGCCAGGGCGACGGCCTCGTTGAGGTCGTGCGTGACCAGTACGAAGGTGCCGCCTGTGACCTTCCGGATGCGCAGCAGCTCCTGCTGCATGATCACCCGGAGCTGGGCGTCCAGCGCACCGAAGGGCTCGTCGAGCAGGTACACGCTGGGCTCGTACACCAGGGTGCGAGCGATGGCCACGCGCTGCCGCATACCACCGGACAGCTGGGTCGGGTACACGTTGGACATCTTGGGCAAGCCCACGGTCCGGAGTACTTCCTGGACCTTGTCCTTGGCCTTCGTCTTGTCCATTTTGCGGAACTCGAGCGGCAGCCTCACGTTCTTGTGCACGGTCCGCCAGTTCAGCAGGGTGTCGTGCTGGGTGAGGTAGCCAACGTCGGTGTTGGGGCCATCGACGATTTCGCCTCTGTACCGGACACGGCCGGTCGACGGGTTCAGCGTGCCCGCCGCCATGTTCAGCAGGGTTGACTTGCCACAGCCGCTTGGCCCTACGATCGCGAGGAACTCGCCCTCTATGATCTCGAGGTCCACGTGGCCCAGCGCCTGCACCCCACTCGACCGAAAGCTCTTGGTGACGCCTTCATAAGTGAGCACGGGTTGCGCGCTGACCGCTGCTGCTTCTTCGCTCATGGGCAATACCTCGCGCTGCTGCGCTAATCGCGATATTTTATCAGGTGTCGGCAGTTAACCATGCGGAAATGTCGGTGTCAAGGATCGCCGAGACCCCTTCGTTCATGCCTTTTGTGCCTGCTCAGCCCGTGGTTCTGACGCCTTCGGACCCATAGATCCAACTATAGATGTGATATTTTATCGCGTATAGGCCACGATTAAAAGGAGGCGGGATGGCAAACGAGAGTCAGATTCGGATGCTCCTGGCGGGCGATGTAGCACCGGTCAGGCAGCCAGTCGACCGGCTGACCGATCTGATCAAGCCAGACATCGCCGACCGCGACTTCCTGATCGCGCAGTGCGAGCGCGTCTACTCCGAACGCGGCGCCTTTCAGGACTGGGTCACCGTCCCCCGCGGGACCTGGTCCCGGCTCACCGAAGACTACGCCAGCGTCTGGAAGGCGGCCGGCATCAACGTCGCCTCGGTCGCCTCGAACCACGCTCTCGACTACGGCATCGATCCCTTCCTGGACACGATCGACCTGTTCCGGTCCTGGGGCATGACCGTCATGGGCGGCGGCAGGAGCCAGGACGAGGCCCGTCGCCCGGCCCTGCTGCACAAGGGCGACACCACCGTGGCCGTGCTGGCCTACAACTGCGTGCTGCGCGACGGGCAGAAGGCATTCAAGGACCATCCCGGGCTCTCGGCCGTGCGCTGCCGAACCTGGTATGAGGTCATCGACCACCAGCCCGGCACCCCGCCGCTGGTCATGTCGGCGCCGCGCGAGGATGATCTGGCCGACATGGTCGCTGACATCGAAAACGCCCGCACGCTGGCTGATTCGGTGGTGGTCTACATCCACTGGGGGCTGCGCTACGTGCCCAAGGTGATCTCGACCTACCAGCCGATCATCGGCCACGCGGCGATCGACGCCGGCGCGGACATCGTCGTCGGTCACGGCCCGCATGTGATCAAGGGGGTCGAGGTCTATAAGGACCGGGCCATCTTCTACAGCATCGGGAACTTCCTGACCACCGGGCGGCTGAAGCACGACGAGCCGGGCACCCAGGAGTGGAACGTGGTCTGGATGGAGCACCCGCGTGACCCGGAGGTGCAGTACGGATTCCCCGAGCACGCCCGGCGCGCGATGATCCCCCGGCTGACCTTCGACGCCAGCGGGCTGGCCAGGATCGAGGTGCTGCCGACACTGATCAACGACCTGGCCCAGCCGCGGGTCCTCAAGGCCGGCGATCCGGAGTTCGAGTCCCACTTCGAGTACGTGAAGTGGGCGTCCGACACCCTCGAGAACGACCTGCGGGTCGACGGTGACGTCTACGTGGTGGGTAAGGCCCGGGATTGATAAGGATTGCTAACACATGAGGCGGTGGGGCTCAGCTGAGCCCCACCGCCTCGTGTGTTATTGGCGCCTTTAGCGGCCGACGAACGTCGCCGGGCGCTTCTCCAGGAAGGCGCGCATCCCTTCCGCCTTGTCGGCGGTGGCGAACGCTTGCGCGGACAGGGCGGCCTCGAAGTCCAGGGCCGATTCCTGGTCCATGTTCAGCCCGGTGTTGACGGCCAGCTTGTGCCAGGCCAGGCTGAGCGGCCCGCGGGTGGCGTAGAGCTCGGCCATCCGCTGGGTCTCGGCCAGCACCTCGTCGTCGGGCACCAGCACGTCGACCAGGCCGATGCGCGCGGCTTCGGTGCCGTCGATGAACTCGGCCCCGAACAGCAGCCGCTTGGCCTGGCCGGGCCCGACGATCCGGGGCAGGCGCTGGGTGCCGCCGGCCCCGGCGACCGAGCCGATCTTCGAGCTGGTGATGCCGAACATGGCGCCCTGGCCGGCGACCCGGATGTCACAGGCCAGGCTCAGCTCGAGGCCGCCGGTCAGGCAGTACCCGTTGATGGCGGCGATGACCGGCTTCAGATGGTGCTCGATCGTGTAGGTCAGCGACCGAAAGAGCCGGTTCCAGCGCATGTAGTCCACCGCGGAGGTGATCTCGACGGCCTCGTTCAAGTCCATCCCGGCCGAGAACGCTTTCGCCGACCCGGTCAGCACCACGGCCGACACGTCGGAATCGTCGTCGAGGGCGCGTAGCGCCTGTTCAACCTCGGTGATGAGCTCCACGCTCAGCGCGTTGCGGCACTCCGGGCGGTTCAGGGTGATGATGGCCGCGGGCTTCTGTCTCTTGACGATGATGGTGCGATACTGCTCGGTCATCGCGTTTCCTCGGGGGTGGCGGGTTCCGGCTCCGCTCCGGCCGGCGGCCGCAGGCGGAGGGCCCGGTAATCGGGCTTGCGCTTCTCGGCGAACGCGGTCGCGCCTTCCAGTTGCTCGGGCGAGCCGTAGAACATCGAGATGAGCTCGGCTCCGTGGGTAAACGCGGGCCACATCTCGTCCACCGCGTAGTTCATGCTGAGCTTGGCCACCCGCAGGCTCTGGGCGCTGTGCTCGAGGATCCGGTCACACAGGATCCGCACCTCGTCCTCGAGCTTCTCAGACGGCACGACCCGGTTGACCAGCCCCTTGGCCAAGGCCTCCTCGGCGCTGAAGAAACACGTCGTGTAGAGCATCTCACGGGCAACCTTCTCCCCCACGATCCGCGGCAGGATCTCGGTCGCGCCCCAGATCGGGACCATCCCGACCCGGGGACCGGTCTGCCCGAACTTGCCGGTGTCCGCGCTCACGGTCAGGTCGCACATGAGATGCAGCTCGTGCCCGCCGCCGACGCAGTAACCCCGGACCGCCGCGATCGTCGGCTTGCCGCAGTTGCGCAGCGAGTTACCCAGGGCCAGCACCCGCCGCAGGTGGGCACGGCCCTCCGCCTGGGTCCGGCCCTTCTGGTCCCGGACGTCACCGCCGCTGCTGAACGCGCGGTCACCGGCACCGGTCAGGACGATCACCCCGACCTCGGGCCGGTCGGCCGCATACTCGACGGCCTCGGTCAGTTCCACGTAGGTCCGGGTCCGGAGCGCGTTCAGCACCTCCGGCCGGTTGATCGTGATCCAGGCTACGAAGTCGTCCTCGCGGTAGAGAATGTCTTCCCAAGCTGCACTGGGGTCATCGGGCAGCGGCGAATTCACCATGTCAACTCCTGCTGGCCAAGCCCTGGAGCCGGCCGTCGGACGCGCACGGGCGACCGCGAGAACTTCCAGGGCGTACCGAGTACGGTCAGTCGATGGCCGTTCGGGGTGTGCTGCTCAAGCAGCATCCCACGGGCACTGGTGTGCGGGTGGGCCACAACGGCCGGGAGGTCCAGTACCGGCCCGGCTGGCACACCAGCCTGGTCCAGTGCCGCGACAGCCTCCGCGACGGTCCGTGTCGCCGTCCACTCCGAGATGGCATCGTCTATAGCTGACGAGCGGGCCCGGCGGCCGGCCGCGGTGGCCAGATCCGGACGGGCTCGATCATCGTCTAGCAGCCCGGCGAGGGGCTGCCATTGGTCATTCGAGGTCACGTGCAGTGACAGCCAGCCGTCGGCACACGGGTAAACGCCGTGCGGCGCGTCGGCCTGGTGACCGTTGCCCAGCCGGCTCGGCTCGGCCTCGTCGACCACGGCTTCGGCCCACCGCAACTGGGTGGTCCAGGACACCGCGTCGAGCAGCGCCACGTCGATGGTCCGGCCGCGCCCGGTCGACGACCGGGCGTACAGGGCACAGACGACCCCGAAGGCGGCCAGCGCGGCGCTCATCACATCCGCCCACGAGATGGCGGCTTTGAGCGGTGCGCCGGACGGCCACCCGGTCAGCGACATCGCGCCCGCGTGGGCCTGCATCACGCTGTCAAAGGCCTTGCGGCCCGCCAGCGGCCCGGTGTGCCCGTAGGCGGAGATCCCGCAGTAGATGAGGCCCGGTGCCACCGGGGCCAGGGTGGCCGCGTCGAGCCCGGCCGAGACCAGCACGCCATCGGACAGGTTGGTCAGCAGCACGTCCGCGCCGGCGGCCAGCGCCTGCACGCGACGGCGATCTTCCAGCACGGACAGGTCCGCGACCGCACCGCGCTTGTCCGTGTTGTTCAGGTGGAAGAGGTAACCCGAGCCGTCGACCCGCTCGGTCAGGTAACGGCAGTTCTCACCCTTGGGCGGCTCGACCTTGAGCACGTCGGCGCCCAGCGCGCCCAGCAGGCGGCCGGCCAGCGGGCCCGCCGTGAACGCGCCGAGCTCCAGGATCCTGACGCCGGCCAGCGGCAGTGCCTCCGCTCCCGGTCCCGGTTCAGCCGGGGATGGCGGACGGGCGGGCACCGGGTCGGTGTCGCGTGCGGACGGCAGCGGGCCCGGGAATGGCCAGCCGTTCTCGCTGACGGCCAGCACCGGCCGCGTGCGCAGCTGGGCGTCCTGCAGCGCCTCGGTGAGGGTCGGGATGCGGCCCGACGGCACGTCCTGGGCGGCGCACTGATCCAGGATCTGCTCGGTGGTGTACTTACGGGTCCACCCGCAGATGATCTCGTCCAGCTCGTCGACGTGGGCGACCCGGGCCTCAGGGTCAGCGAAACGCGGGTCGGTGGCCAGGTCGTCCTGCCCGGTGAGCGCGGCCACTTTGGACCACAGCGTCTGCCCCATGGTGGTGATGACCACCCAGCCGTCGCTGGTGGGATAGGTGTTCCAGGGCGCGGTCATCTGGTGCCGGTTTCCGATGCGCCGGGGGTGCTGACCGGTCCGGAACACAGTCGGCAGCAGCGTACCCAGGCAGCACAGCGCGGCGTCGTAGGCCGAAATGTCGATGAGCTGTCCCAGCCCGGAGCGCCGGCGCTCGATCAGGGCCGCGACCACGGCTGAGGCCCCGAAGGCGGCCGCGGCCATGGTCGGGATGGGCACGCCGGCCTGCAACGGCGGCTCGCCGTCCAGGCCATTGGTCATCGCGATGCCTGTGACGGCCTGCAGCAGCAGGTCACTGGCGGCATGCCCGGCCAGCGGCCCGGACAAGCCGTACGGAGTCAGCGCGGCCACCACGAGTCCCGGCCGATCAGCGATGAGGTCGTCCAGGTGGCGGCCCGCGGCCAGGCGGCCGATCCAGTCCTGGTCGGCCAGCACCACGTCGGCTTGCTCCACCAGCGCGGCCAGGTCGGATGACCCGGACCGCAGGACCCGCTTGCCGTCATAACGGCGTCGCCACTCATAGACCGCGTGCGCGTCGCCGTCCTCCGGGTCAGGCCCGGTGTCAGCGGCGGTCACCTCGGCACCGGCGTCGGCGAGGAGCCGGCCGCACAACTGGGCGGCCGAGTCTCTCCCACCGATCTCGAGGATCCGGACGCCGGCCAGTGACGACCCGGCACCAGGCCCGGCCGCGTGAGCGGTTGCCATCAATACGACTTCGGCATTCCGAGTGCCTTGGTGGCAATGTACGACAGGATCATGTTGTTGCTGATCGGGGCGATGAGCTGGAACCGGGCGTCCTTGAACTTGCGCGCGATGCCGTATTCGTCGGTCACGCCGTAGCCGCCGAACGTGGTCATGGCCGCGTTGGCCGCCTCCCAGGTCGCCTGGGAGGCCAGCAGCTTGGCTGCGTTGGCTTCGAAACCGGGCTGCTTGCCCTGCTCGAAGGCTGCCGCCGCCCGCCACCGCATCAGGCTGGCCGCCTCCAGCTGGGCGTAGGCCTGGGCAATGGGGAACTGAATACCCTGGTTCGATCCGATGGGACGGTCGAAGACGCTTCGCTCGGACCCGTACCGGGCGGCCCGGTCAACCAGCCAGTAGCCGTCGCCCAGGACCTCTGAGGTGACCAGGATGCGCTCCGCGTTCATACCGCTGAGGATGTAGCGGAAACCCTTGCCTTCCTCGCCGATGAGGTTCTCGGCCGGCACGCGGAGGTCCTCAATGAACACTGCGTTGGTCTGGTGGTTGATCATCGTCTTGATCGGCCGGACCTCGATCTGGTCCCGAGCGTCACGCAGGTCGATGAGGAAGGTGGAGAGCCCGTCCGTCTTGCGCTGCACCTCGTTGTAGGGCGTGGTGCGGGTCAGCAGCAGCATCAGGTCGGAGTGCGGCACCCGGGAGGTGAACATCTTCGAGCCCGAGATGCGGTAGAAGTCGCCGTCCCGCACGGCGGCGGTCTTGATCCGGCTGGTGTCGCTCCCGGCCTCGGCCTCGGTGATGCCGAAGGACTGCAGCCGCAGCCGGCCCGCCGCGATCTCCGGCAGCCACTTCTTCTTCTGCTCCGCGCTGCCGTGGCGCAGGATCGTCCCCATCGTGTACATCTGCGCGTGCGCCGGAATGCCGGTGCCGCCGGACTGATTGATGGCCTGCAAGATGACGGCGCCATCGGAAATGGTGCCGTCTCCCCCGCCGTACTCGGCCGGGATCAGCGCCGACAGATATCCGGCGTCGGTCAGCGCCTGGACGAACTCTTCCGGGTAGGCGTCCTCTTCCTCCTTCTGCTGCCAGTAGCTCTCCGGGAACTTGGCGCACAGGTCGGTCACCGATTCCCGGAGGGCCAGCTGATCGGCGGTGAGGTCAAAATCCATCGTGGCAATATCTCCTGTGAGAGCTTTTCGGCTGCGGATCCAGGCGCGTGTCAGCCGGGCCGCGTGGCGCCACCGTTGACGCTCAGCACCTGACCCGTGATGTAGGACGACGCATCGCCGAGGAAGAAGCAGATGGCGTCGGCGACGTCGTCCGGGGTGGCCAGGCGGCCGAGAGGATTCCCCTTGATCCGCCGGGCCAGCTGGTCCTCGGTCAGGATCGACCGGATGAACTCGGTGTCGGTGCTGCCCGGCGAGACGACGTTGATCGTCACGTTGTCACGGGCGATTTCCACCGCCAGTGACTTGGCGAAACCGACCAGGGCCGCCTTCGTGCCGGCGTACACGGCTTCCTTGGGCGTGCCGACGCGGCCGGCGTCCGAGCCGACCAGCACGATGCGCCCGTGCCGGTTGCTGACCATATCGGGCAGGAAGACCCGGCAGACGTTCAGCGCGCCGCCGAAGTTCACGTCGATGATGCGCTGCTGCTCGTCCACGCTGGACTCGAGGAAACGCCGGTTGGGTCCCCAGCCGGCATTGCTCACGAGCTGGCTGACCAGCCAGCCGGCCGCGTGGATTCGCTCCGCGGCCTCCCGAACGGCGGCCAGGTCGGCGACATCACAGCCAAGGCCGATGGCCTTGGAGTTGTCACCCAGATCGCGGGCGGCGGCCTCGGCCTTGTCGGCCTCGAGGTCGAGGATGACGACACCGTGCCCATCGGCGGCAAGGCGACGCGCAACCTGGAGGCCGATGCCGGCGGCACCACCCGTAATCACTGCAGCATCATTCATGGTGTTCTCTGCGCTCTCGTGGCGGGCGGGTTTGAGCCCGTGGCGGAAGGGTTCGGGCGCTGAAAAGACTCGATCGGGGCAGGCCAGGGGCGGCTGCCCTCGGGCATGGGATGGCCGGGGCGGAAATGCATCGCGTCGTCAAGGGTTTCGACCAGGGGCAGATCCATGGGGTAAAGCTGATCGGGACCGGGCCGGGGCCCGGCGTGGGTCACGTGCGACTCCAGCCGCCGGCCGATGATCTCCTCGGCCAGCGCACCCACCTCGACCAGG
Source organism: uncultured Actinomycetes bacterium (assembly GCA_963833835.1). GTDB lineage: Bacteria > Actinomycetota > Actinomycetes > Streptosporangiales > Streptosporangiaceae > Bog-532. The sequence continues at coordinate 183,377 of CAWHZI010000008.1, read as the reverse complement.
CGCTCGAGGTCGACGCCGGTGGCGATGCCCAGCGACCCCAGCAGGTGGACCAGGTCCTCGGTCGGGATCATCCCGGTTGCCCGGCCATTGCCGCAGTACGGGCAGCCGCCGAGTCCGCCGACCGCGCTGTCCAGCACCAGCTGCCGGTCGGCGGACAGTACCTCCATCGCGGCGTAGGCCGACGTCATGGCCAGACCCCGCGCGTTGTGCAGGTGCAGGTGAACCGTGTCGATGTCCGGCCAGGTTCGCACCGCGGCCTCGACCTGCTCGGCCACGGTGGGCGGAACGTTCCAGCTCATCGGGTCGCCCAGCCACAGCCGGGTGACCTTGATCCCGGCCTCGCGCCACAGCTCGTACTGGCGCCCGAGCAGCTCCATCCGCTCGTCCAGGCTGAACTCGCCGACCCAGTTGGATCCCCAGGCGGCGTTCAGGCCGATGGAGGCCTCGGTCGCCGACTCAGCCACAGCCCGCTCCACAATCTGGGGCCAGGCGCTGATTTCGTTGTCACGCGTCCGGTTGGTGTTGCGCTGGACGAAGATGTCGCACAGATGAACCCGGGTGATGTGCCGCTCACGGCCGGACGGGAGGGTCAGCGGCGGGCTGAACTCCGCCCGCCGCTGCACTCCGCGCTGGTTGAGGGCCAGCGCCGTGTAGGTCACTCCCGGCCGGGGCTCGAACTTCTCCAGCAGCTTGTCGATCTCCGTCATCTGCGGCACCCACTTGGGGCTGACGAAGGAGCCGACGACGATCGTCTGGAGCCCAGTCAGCGACAGGGCGTCGAGCAGGCGCACCTTGTCGTCGATCGGGATGTCCGCGCTCTCGATCTGCATGCCTTCGCGCATCGTCTCGTCGACGATCGCGACCCGAGGCCAGGACCGGGTCACGGCTTCACCCCGCCAGCATCCGCGCGATGTGCGAGACCTGCGGCTGCTCGGCGATGTTCTCGATCGACTCGGCGATGTTCTTGGCGTCGGAACCGAGCACCGGGCCGGCGATGTTCAGGAACTTGTCCCGGATCTCACCGTCGGTCAGCGGCCACTCGGGCTCGCCGTGGGCGTGGGGGGCGTTGGCCTCCAGCACCGTGCCGTCCTTCAGCTTCACTTTGATGACCAGCCCGGTCGCGAACCGGCCGCGGTCGTCGCCGTCCAGGATGATCGACGTGCGGCGGGACAGGTCGAGCATGTCCGGGTCGGCCAGGTCGGCGTTGAAGAAGTCCCAGAAGCCGCAGCCGCCCTTGTAGAGCATCAGGGCCAGCGAGTAGCCCATGCTGAACTGGGCCCCGAGAATGTCCTGGGGCTCGACGATCACACCCACGTGCGCGACCAGTGCCGCGCTGGTCGTGTGCACCTCGATGCTTTCCACGTCCGACCCGTCGAACTCGGTCGTCGACCGCATGCCGACGATGGAGTCCAGGGCCGGGTGGATCAGGTGGCAGCAGCTGTAACCCTTGATCGCGGTCTCCATCAGGATCCACTCACTGCCCAAACCACGGGTGAGCCAGTCCAGGTTGCGCTCGGGTGAGAAGACCTTGGTGAAGCCGCGCTCGCCTTCCAGCACCGTCGGGGGCCCGGTCACGCCGTTGCGGGCCAGCAGGGCCGAGCGGACGCCGGCCTGGGCCGGGATCGCGCAGTGCAGCCGCTTGACCGAGCCGCCGGTCTGCGTGTACTCCTGCAGGCCGGCGCTGTGGCTGCCGCCGATCGCCATCGCGTTGAGGGTTTCATCGACGTTCAGGCCCATCAGCCGGGACGCCGCCGCGGCCGCGCCGAACGGGCCCACCGCGGGTGGCGGGTGGTGCCCCCGGGTGATGAGGTGCGGTGAGACGGAATACGACACCCGCAGCATGACCTCGTAGCCGACGATCACCGCGTCGAGGAGCGCCTGACCATCAAGGTCAAGGGACTCGGCCACGGCCATCGCGGCGGGAATGATGACCGCACCCGGGTGGGTCGGGGTCTTGAGGTGGGTGTCGTCGGACTCGTTGCTGTGAGCGAACGCGCTGTTGATGAAAGCCGCGCCGTCCGGAGCCAGCTGGTCACGGTACTGGACCACGCTCGCTCCGCCGGGGGCGGTGAGCGGGGCGATGGAGTCGTGGATGCGCTTGCTCCAGGGCATCTGGATGCCGGCGATCTGGCAGCCGATCAGGTCAAGCACCAGCATGCTGGCCCGCCGCCGGACCTCGGCCGGCACATCAGCCGACTTCATCTCGACGGCAAACTCCGCAAGCTGAGCAGTCTCTCTCATGTACTCCCTCTCACCGACCGCGCCATACCGGCGGCCGCTTTTCGACGAATGCCCGTACGCCTTCGACCCGGTCTTCGCTGGCGTAGGGGTCGGGTCCTGGCTCGAGCCGAAGGGCAGCCGCGAGCGGCATGCCAGCCGTCTTCACGGCGGCCTGCTTGAACCGCCGGAGGGTCAGCGGCGCGTTGGCCGCGATTCGCTCGGCCAGGTCGGCGCCGGTCTTCTGCAGTTCCGAGCCGGGAACGACGCGGTTGAACAGCCCCCAGCGCAGAGCGTCCGCGCTCGACAGCGGTTCGCCCAAGTAAAGCGTCTCGAACGCGATCGCGCTGGGCAGCAGCCGGTGCAGCATGACGCTGGAGAAGTTCGCCCCCATGCCCCGCTTGGCCTCGGGCAGCTGGACGAAAGCATGGTCGGCCGCGAGCCGCAGGTCGCAGGCGAGCGCGAGCTCGAACCCGCCGCCGACCGCCGGGCCGTTCAGCAGCGCGATGGTCGGCTTGTAGGTCTCCATGACCACTTCGTACGGGTTGCGCTCCGAGCCGGACATCTGGCCGACCATCGCGGTCCCGGACCCCGCGGCCTGGGAGTTGAGCTGCTTGAGATCGCGGCCCGCGCAGAACGCCTTGTCCCCGGCCCCGGTCAGGACGACCACCCGGACGTCATCGTCGGCGTTCGCCGCGACGAAAGCCTCGATCAGGAGATGCCGCGTCGTGTCGTCCAGCGAGTTGCGCCGCTCCGGGCGATTGATCGTGATGTACCGCACGTGATCTGCGGTGGAGCACTCAATCGGCTGCGCCGGCGACCCATCTGCAACCATACCTAATACTTTATCAAGTTTAATTTGGAGCGTCAACGCGGACAGAACGTGACCCAGAACGGCCCGTTACTCGGCTTTGTTGTCCCAGAAACCGGATTCGCGCAGGATTTCCACGGCGTACTCGCCACCCGACAAGATGTGCTCGTACATCGCCTGCTCGGCCGCGGCGCCGTCCCGGACCCGCAACGCCGCCTCGATCTGCCGGTGCTGGTCCCCGGCAATGTCAGCCCAGCCACCCGCGATCTCAAAAAAGCGGGCCGGCATCGTCTTGGACAGCACGTGCAGCACGGTCAGCAGCTTGGGCGTACCGCCGGCGATGTTGATGGCCCGGTGAAATTCGTAGTTGAGCTTCTCCTGCCGCTCCGGCAGGTCGTCCTTGTGCATCTGCGAAGTGATCTCGGCCAGCTTCTCAAGTTCCGCATCGCTCAGGTTCTGAGCGGCACGGCGGGCGGCGATGCCCTCCACCATTCCGTAGATCTCGTAGTGGTCGAAGACGTCGTCCGGCGTCAGGGGGGCGACGAACACACCGCGGCGCGGCACACCGCGCACCAGCGCCTCGTTTTCGAGCAGGATGAGTGCTTCACGCACCGGAAGCTTGCTGACGCCGAGCACCTCGGCGATCTCGTCTTGGTCGACCTTCTGTCCCGGCCTCAGCTGCCCCGAAAAGATCAGGTTGCGGATGTGGTCAGCGACCACATCCTTGAGGTTGGTACGGATCGATCCCCCGCCGACGGCAGATGGGACCATCGCCATCTCGTGCCCCTTTCCCTGCGGCGAGCTACCCCGCGAAGGAGCGCCGGCTTTGATCTGATAGGTGATATTACATTCGAGCATCGCTACCGCGCGAGCCTGCCGCGCTTCCGGCGATTCGCCCGAGTACCGAGCCCCAGGTTAGTCCGGTGCCGCCGGGATAATTAAAGTAAAAGAGACCGCCCGCCATCTCGCCACAGGCCCATAGTCCCGGCATCTCGTGACCATCACTGTCGATCACCTGGCCGGTATCGTCCACTTGGACGCCGCCAAAGGTGAAACTGACGCCGCAGGTTACCGCGAATGCCTCGTACGGCGGCTCGTCGAGCGTGTTGGCCCAGTTGGACTTGGGCATGGTCAGCCCCGTAGTGCCCCGGCCGTCCTTGGTCGTCGGGTTGAACGGCAGCGACTGCTGAACCGCCGCATTGAAGTCCCGCACGGTGTCAAGGAACCGTTCCGGGTTGACCCCCTCAAGCCGCCCGGCCAGTTCCTCCAGGGTGTTGCCGGTCGCCTTGGTGACCTCGCGCCGGCGGTAGAACTCGGGCCGCAGCAGGTGCGCGACCTTGGCGTCGAAGATCTGCCAGGCGAACTGCCCCGGCTGGGCCAGAATGACCCGGCCGTACTTGGCGTAGGTGTAGTTGCGGATGTCCGCGCCCTCGTCGAGGAACCGCTCGCCGGTGGCGTTGACCATGATCCCGAACTGGTAGTTGTGCTTGTTGAACCCGTCCCCGACCGCGATGTCACCGAAGGCCGGCGCGTTCAGGTCCCAGCCGACCGAGTGGCAGCCGGACCAGTGGCCACGGGAAGCGGCCCCCGCGTCCAGGGCCATCTGGATGCCGTCACCGGTGTCGTAGCGGGTGCCACGGACCTTGGCCAGGTCCCAGCCCGGGCCCAGGTACTTGGTGCGCATCTCGGCGTTGGCCTGGAAGCCGCCCGCGGCCAGGATGACGGCCCCGGCGCGTACTTCGAAGGAACCCTCGGCCCCGCGGCCCCGCACGCCGTGGATGCCATCGTCGTCGGCGATGAGCGACTTGGCCCGGGCCTCGTACTCGATGTGGATGCCTGCCTTCTCCGCCGCCGCGAACAGCGCGTCGACCAGGCCGACCCCGCCGCCGGAAACCTCGATCGGGACGCCGCCCCAGAAGCGCAGCTTGCCGTCCACCCGGAAGGCCTGGCGGCCGTAGGTGGGCGTGAACGGCACCCCCTTGTCCGCCATCCAGCGCAGCGTCTCATTGCTCCGGCTGACCAGCAGGTCGGCCAGGTCGGGATCGGCGCGATGCTCGGTCACCCGGGCGATGTCGGCGTAGAACACGTCCTCGGAGTACGAGCCGAAGTCCGTGTCCTCAAGCTCGGCGTCGGACAGCGTCGGCACCAGCGCCTTCAGGTCGCTGGCGTCACGGTAGGCAAAGCGCATGACGCCACCGGTGAACGCGCTGTTTCCGCCACGGGCGGCACGCGGTGCCCGTTCCAGCACCAGCACCTCGGCGCCGGCATCTCGGGCCGCCAGGGCAGCACACAGCCCGGCGTTCCCCGCTCCGACCACCACAACATCGGCCGATTGCAGCATCAAGCCCTCCTTATCTTCTTCCTGATCAGATATCATAGATAATTAGAGCGTAAGCGGCGAGCCCTCTAGTAGACGGGGCTTGCCACCCCCCAGCCCGCCCCAGCGGAGGCAGCGATGGCGAACCCGACGGCAGGTCAAGACATCCGGTGCGTCGTCATGCGAGGGGGTACCAGCCGCGGCGTCATCGTGGAGCGGGACACCCTGCCCGCGGACGACGAAAAGCGGAACGTCGTGGTGGCCCAGATGTTCGGCGCCGGCTCGGCCGGGCAGATCGACGGTCTCGGCGGTGGGCTGCCCAACACCAGCAAGGTGGCCGTGGTCGGCCCGAGCGCTGATGACGCAGCCGACGTTGACTACCTGTTCGGACAGGTCAGCGTCCAGACCGCCAGCGTCGACTTCTCCGGCACCTGCGGCAACATGGCCTCGGCCGTCGGCTTGTACGCGGTGGAAGAGGGCTATACCTCCGGCAGCGCGGACCCCGGTCACGTGCGCATCCGCGACGTCGGCACCGGGCAGATCCTGGCCTGCGACATCCTCGAGGGGACCGCTGGTGAGTTCGCCAACGAGTCGCTGCCCGGTACCGGCACCCCGGTCGCCCTGGATCTGGCCGGCATGCAGGGCGCGACGACCGGATCGGTGCTGCCCACCGGTAAGGCCACCCAGGACCTGTCGCTGCCGGACGGGCGGCTGATCCCGGCGACGGTGATCGACGTCGGCAACGTCATGTCGTTCGCGCCGGCCGAGGCGCTCGGCCTGACCGGCTACGAGACGCCGGAGGAGATCGAGGGCTCAGGCGCGATGCAGGACCTCGCCGACCTGCGAGCGGCCACAGCCGTCGCCCTGGGGTGGTGTGCCACCCCAGAGGAGTGGCTGAGCTCCAGCAGCCGGCTGCCGTTCGTGGCCGTCGTCGCCCCGCCCCAGTCCGGCGACACCGACCTCGCGGTGCGGATGTACGCGGTCGGGCGGATCCACCGGTCGATCGCAGTGACCGCGGTCGCCTCGACCGGGGCCGCCGCCTCCATCGACGGGACCACGGTCGCCGAGACCGCCAAGCTCCAGCTCGAACCGGGAGCCGAGCGGCTGCTCCGGCTGGCCCACCCGGGCGGCACTGCGGTCATCTCGGTCGTCGCGGGCGCCCCGGGCAGCCCCGCCGTCAACCTGCGTTACCCCCGTACGGCCCGCCGGCTCATGGCAGGCTCCCTGTACGTGCCCGCGGAGCCGGTTCCGGCCAGCTGACGAACAAGCCCGGTCCGCGGCGCGGACCGGGCTCCTGGCTTGCGCCCCGGGGCCTACCCGCCCCGGGGCGCACTCATAACTAGCGGCTAGAACGGCGACCGCACGGTGGGCCGCAGCAGCTCCAGCAGGTCCTCCGACGAGCCGAGCTCGTGCAGCCCGATCGTGCGCCGCTCGATCTCGTCGGCCCGGCCCGGCTCGACGATGTCGTCGACCAGCGAGTGGAACTTGTTACGGATCTCCTCGTTGGTGAGGATCTTCGACCCGGTCCCCCGCGCCTCCAGGATCTCCAGGTCATGCGAGGCGCCGTCGACCGTCTCGATGGTCAGCCGGGTCGCCCGCGGCGTGTTGGAGGTCTTGGCCAGCTCGTCCATCTCGGGGTCATGCAGGATCGTCATCCGGTCGATGACCGACCACACGGCGTCGGACTCCAGCCGGTCGGGGGCGAACTGGCGGACGAACGCCTCCCCGTCGACCAGCATGGCCGCGCCCACGTAGGCCATGCTGATCTGCGCGCCGATGGCCGTGGTCGGGCGGGCTGGCTTCCAGCCGTTGTGCTTGAACGGGCCCTCGGGCACCCGGATGGTGATCGACTTCAGGTTCTCCGGCGTGACGCCCAGCTCGGTCCGGGCCTGGTACATCGCGTCGGCCACCGGGTGGGTCGTCCCGCCGGCCGCGTACGGCTTGACCAGGATGCGGTTCAGCTCCCAGTCCGAGCCGAGGCCCTTGGTGATCGCGTCCATGTCGGTTGGGTGGTCGGCGGTGAACGTGGGGATGTATCCGCCGAACGGGCGCTCGAGCGAGCGCTTGATACCGGTGAACCCGGCCGCCGCCAGGCCGCCGGCCAGGACCCCGGCCCGGGCCGCGAAGGCGTGGTTCATGCGCTTGACCATCGACTCGTACTGCGCCGCCATCAGGCCGCAGGCCTGGGTGGTGGCGATGCCGATCGCGTCCTCGGTCTGCGCGGCGTCGAGGTCGCGCAGCTTGGCCGCGGTGGCCGCCGCCCCGGTGACGCCGATCACCGAGCCGCAGTGCCAGCCGAACTTGATCATCGCGTAGGCGTCCATGGCCACGCCAACCCGGGGGCCGACCTCGAAGCCGAGCAGCATGGCCAGGGCCAGCCGGTCACCAGGCACGGAGCCGAGGGCCTCCGCGGTCGCGAACGCCGCGGGCAAGATGATCGACTCTGAGTGCAGCGGGCCGTGCTCGTGGTAGTCGTCGAGCTCGAAGCCCTGGATGAAGGTGCCGTTGAGCAGGGCGGCCGCCTGCGGTGGGACCCGCTGGTCCCAGCCGAGGATCGAGGCCGTCCCGCTGCCCTCCAGCTCGGCGATGCTCCGGACCGCGGACTCGGACCAGGGCAGGTGCGCGCCGACCAGGGCGCAGGCGATCCCGTCGAGTACGAGGTGGTTCGATCGCTCCACCACCGGCTCCGGGATGTCGCTGAGCGAGGTGGCGGCCAGGAAGTTGACCAGTTCGACGGTCGGGCCGCCTTCGGTCAGCGCTGCTGGCGCGTTGCTTGACATGAATTCTCCTTGATGCCTAATTGGGCGTGATCGACTGGCTCATGGGTATCGGCGCGCCTTGGTCGGCGATCGACCACCAGGCGCCGAAGACGCTGGCGGCTTCCGCCTGCCCGCCCAGCTCGGGTGCGACAAGCGCGATGAACTTGTCCCGGACCTGATCGTGGGTGAGCGGATTGTCGACGTGGCCCGCCGGGTTGACCACCTCGATCTCGGTGCGCGCGCCCGAGGCGGAGGTGGCCCGCAGGCGCAGCACGGACTTGTCCGGGAAGGCCGCCTGCACCTCGTCGTCCACGGCGACCGTGATCCGGCGCATCAGCGCGCGGACCTCGTCGCCGTGATAGGCGGACGGCTCGAACGCCTGGGCGTCCAGCCCGCCGTGCTGCGCCGCGTAGGCCAGCCCGTACGGGAGGCTGTGGTCGGCGGTCTCCCGGGTCATCGGCTCCCACTTGTCCGGCTCGCTGCCGGTATCGCGCCACGCCTCCCAGTAGGCACCCACGGCGAGCGACTCGACCGAGGCGAGGTCGACGCGCTCGCGCAGCTGAACCCCGGCCCAGACCGCGGCCTGCAGGTGAAAACAGACCGGCCAGTACTTCAGCGACGTTCTCGTGATCTTGAAGTCTGCCACTGACGTGCCGAACGGTTCCAGCGCGAACTCGCCGGTGATCAGGTCCCAGATGCCGTTCCGGCCCTCGAAGGGCGCGGGCGGCCCGGTCATTCCGGCCGCGGCCAGCTGGATCAGGAAGGCGGCGTTGCGGACCGCATACGCGGTGGCGGAACCCTTCCACATCGACAGCTGGCCGGACCGGGTGGCCCGGGTCGGCACCCCGGACGCGGCGATGATCCCGATGGCCGCGCCGATCGTGGCGCTGTCCAGCCCGAGCAGGTTGCCCATGGCCGCCACGGTGGCGATGCCCATGGAGAATCCCTGGTCAAAGCCGCGCTTGCGGAGCTGGGTGGCGACCTGGAGCCGGATGAAGACCTCATAGGACACGACCGTGGCGGCGATCAGCCGCCGGCCGGTCACCCCAACCGCGTCGGCCAGAGCGATGAGACCCCCCAGCGTGTCACTGGGATGGCCGCCCGGATACCAGTCGTTGAAGTCGAGGTAGCGGATCATCGTGGTGTTGGCGAAGGCGGCCAGGTCCAGCGGCAGGTCGGCCCGGGCCCGCCCGAGCTGCCAGCCGAGCAGCGCGCCGTCCGCCGCCGCGGCCTCGGTGTCCACCGGCAGCAAGAGCGGGCGGGCCGTGGCCAGGGTCGGGCTGTTGCGCCCGCCGAACCCGCAGCCGATCGCGTCGACGATCCGGGTCCGCGCCGCGTTCGAGACAGGAGCGGGCAGGTCCTGGTACCGGGTCTGCGCCGCGAACTCGGCGATTTGGGTGGTGAGGGCGTCCATGATGCCTACTCTCCCGACGGTTCCGGGTCAGACCGGAACTCCGGTATGACGTGACGGCCGAGCAACTCGACGGTCTGCAGCCGGCGCTTCTGGCCGATGTGTGGCGGCAGTGTGCAGATGATGTCGGTGACGCCGAGCTCGTCGCGCAGCTGGCGCACCTGGGCGGCGCAGTCGGCCGGGTCACCGACGATCCAGCGGCCGTCACCGATCAGCTTGATGTCGGCGTCGGGCCCGTTGGTCACGAACCAGCCCACCTCGCCCCGTCGCTTGTACCACTGCTCGGCCAGCGGGCGGACCTCGCGCAGGGCGGTCTCCCGGTCGTCGGCGATGACCACCAGCCGGGAGATCGGCACCTGGGTGACCGGAGGCCGTCCCATCTTGGCTCTCAGCTCGGCGAACTGCTCGCGCTGGCCCTTGAGCGTGGCCAGGTCCATGTGGGCCGACATGATCAGCGCATCGCCCAGCTCGGCGGCCCGGCGCACGGCGGGGGGCGACGACGCGCCGACCCACAGCGGCGGCATCGGACGCTGCACCGGTCGGGCGACCAGCCGGGCGTTGGCCAGCTGGAAGTGCCGTCCGACGAAGTTGACCGCGTCTTCGGTGAACAGCATCCGGTAGGCCCGGAGCAGCTCGGTGAACCGCTCGCCGCGCTCGCCCGCGGCCACCCCGAAGGCCTGGAACTCATACGGCATCCAGCCCAGCGCGATACCCAGTCGCAGCCGTCCCCGGCATAGCGCGTCCAGCGTGGCCACGTCCTCGGCCAGCTGGACCGGGTGCAGGCCCGGCGACACCAGGACGCTGGTCTGGTAGTGCACCGTGTCCCGCAGCAGCGCCGCCAGGTGCGCGAGCATGGCGAAGGGCTGGGTGCGCCAGGTGGTCAGGGCCGTGCCGCCCGGGCCGTCCGCGGCCGGCCCGTAGGAGTACCGATGCGCGACCGAGATCGAGCCGAAGCCGGCGTCGCGGGCCGCGATCGCCCCCTCGATCTCGGCGTCCACGATCTCCAGCGGATCGCGGTCCGAGGGCTCGTCGCCGTTGACGATGAGACCGAAGCTGACGCCGTGGCTCACCGGGTGACGACGATCGCGTCGCCCTCGACGGACAGGTGGTCCCGCCCGCCGAGCGGCTCAGAGGACCAGGCGAGGAACTCGACCACTTCCTTGAACCGGGGGTCGTCCGGGGGCAGGATGATCGCCCGCGGATGGTCATCGATCGTCGATGGCCGCAGCTTGACCGACACCGGCTGGCCCTTGGTGAACTCCAGGCAGGCCGCGACGCCCAGGTGACCCCACTGGCTGTGCCGGTAGGTGAAGTCCGGGGTGACCGCGATGCTGTAGATGTCCGACATTGAGAATCGCCCCTCGGGCGCGGCGAAGCTGCGATGACTCGGCGACTTGGACATCACGAAGTTCCCCACGGCGTGCAAACAGGGCATGCCGTCGACGACCTCGACGCCGCGCATCATGTGCGGGCCGTGGCCGAAGATGATGTCGCAGCCGGCCGCGGCCGCCGCCTTGGCCACCGCGCGCTCGTAGTCGGGCACGGTGCGCGGGGCGAAGTGGACGCCCCAGTGGCACGAGACCATTACGAAGTCGGCGCGTTCCTTGGCCGCGCGGATGTCCTGCTCCAGCGCGGCCAGATCCTCGGCCAGCGGGATCGTGCGGACCTGCGCCGGCGTGCCGGGCTGGTACTCGTACGGGAGGTAGTAGGTCTCGGCGCGCAGCGGCGCGACCCCGGGACGGTCGGGGCCGGCCCAGTAGATCGGCAGCAGCACCGAGCAATAGGCCAGGATCGCCAGGCGGACGCCGTCAGCCTCCAGGATGACCGGTTCCCGGGCCTCGTCGATCGTGCGGCAGGCCCCGGCCGTCTTGATCCCCAGGTCCCGGAAGGTGTCCACGGTGTCGAGAAAAGCGTCGGTACCCCAGTCCCCGCTGTGGTTGCTGGCCAGGCTGACCGCATCGAAGCCGGCCGACCGGTAGGCGGAGGCCAGGTGGGGTGCGACCCGGGAGTTTGGCGACTGGGAGTCCTCCCGGAAGGTGCCACGGGCCGAGAACGTGCGCTCGACCTGGGCAAACCGCCAGTCGGCGCTGGCCAGGAAGTCGGTCACGTTGTCGAAGATCGATTCGGCGGGCTCGATATAGGGAGAAGTATCGCCGACCGCAATGAGCGTTGCCACCGCAGTTCACCGTCCTTGGTAAATGAGATACTTGATATTATTTTCTCGCGATCTGGCCCGTCAACCGGCGGGCCTGTCCCGCCTGACCGCCTAGGCCGGGGTCAGGTCGCGGGTCGCGCTCAACAGTTCGGTGGCGGACGGCTGCTTCTCCAGTGTCCACAGGCGTTCGAGCAGTGTCTGGGCCGCCGCGTCCGGCAGGATGCCGTCGGTCTGGCCGAGGAACTTCGCGGTCAGCTGGTCATCGCTCATCGGGTTGGCCGGGTGGCCGAGCGGGTCCGAGCGCTCCAGCCGCACGACCTGGCCCGAGCTCAAAGCGACCTCGATCCGGCCCCGTTGATGCCCGGGGAAGGCGGCGGTGTAGCTGGGGTCGTCGCGGAACTCGATGCGTAGCATCAGCGCGCGTAGCCCGGGATCGGTGTAGCGCTCCGGGCTGAAGGTGTGCTCAGTGATCCTCCCGTCGACCAGGGCCGCCGCGACCAGGTAGGGCAGGCTGTGGTCCGCGGTCTCCCGGCTGCTGGGGGCCCACTGGTGCGGGAAGGCTTCCCGGGTCACCACGTCGCGGGCCAGCCCGTACACCACTACCGACTCGACCGTGCCCGCGACGAGTTCGTCGCGCAACGGCGGATGCAACTCCAGCGCGATCTGCGTCGGCAGCTGGTTGGTGTAACGGACCGGCAGGGATTTCACGCAGATCGACTCGACCTTGTACGGATGCTCCGCGTCGGCCAGCGGCCCGACCGGGAACGGGTTACCGAGGTGGGCGGCCAGCCCGGCCCGGCCCGCGAACGGCTCCGGCGGGCCCGCGATGCCGGCCCGGGCCAGCAGCGCGGCGAACAGACCGGCCCGGCTGGCGTACGGGCAGGCCAGCCCCTTCCACTGGGACAACTCCCCATTACGGGTCTGGTTGAGCGCGAGGTTCGGGACGACGGCCAGGCTCAGCGCGTCGAAGAGCTGATCGCGGGAGAGCCCGAACAGCTTCCCGGCGGCCAGCGCGGTCGCGGCGGCGTGGAAGACGGTGTAGTCCCAGGTGCGCTTGCGGCCGAGCGGTTGGACTTGGTCGATCAGCTGGCAGACGACCTCGTAGGCGACGATCACGCCCTCGACGATGCCGCGGCCGTCCGCCCCGGCCAGTTCCGCCGCGGCGAGGATGCCGCCCAGGTTGTCGCTGGGGTGCGGGCCGAGGTCGCCCGAGCCGCCGAAATAGTCGTCGTTGAAGTCCTTCCACCGCACCATCGCGCCGTTGACGAACGCGGCCATGTCCGGGGTGGTCCGCACGCCCGTGCCCAGCAGGCTGGTGTTCCCGGCGAAGCTTTCGGCGAGCTGCTGCAGCCCGATGATGGTGGGCTCGCGCGCGGCCGCGACCGCACATCCGGCCGAGTCGACCAGCACCCGCCGGGCCGCGTGCACGGCCGACGGCGGCAGCGCGTCGAACCGGACGCCAGCCGCGAAGCCGACCAGCGCTTCGGCCGCCTCATCCATTGGCGTCCCGCTGCACCAGCAGCGGCAGCAGACCGGTCGCGACGTCGTCCATCTCTTCCAGCGTCGATACCGTCTTGACCACCTCGTCCTGCTGGGCGCCGGTGAGCACCGCGGAGGCGAGCCCGCGGAACTTGGCCTCCAGCTCGTCCGGGGTGACGGGATTCCATTTCGAGCCCTTCCGGTAGGGCTCCTCAGCTTCGAGCACCCGCCCGTCGTTCAGCTCGACCCGGACCCGGGCGCCGTTGACCGTCTGCCAGTTGATCGAGGTGCCTGAGGCCGGATCGTCCTTCTGCCCGTAGGACGGGTCGCCGTGGACGTGGAGCAGCTTGCCGATCCGCAGGATGTCCGGGTCGGTCCAGAGCTGGGGGTTCATGTAGTCGGGCAGGTTGTTGGCCCCCCGCACCAGGCGGAGCCCGAGGCTGAAGGCCAGGCTGAACTGGGCGCTGATGGTGTCGGTCGGCTCGGTGATCGACGCCCCGTGCAGGAGCGCGTTGGGCTGGACCCAGACGTCGATGCGGGACACGTCGGCCGGGGAGAACGTGTGCTCGGCCATGATGGCGGCCAGCGCCTGGATCGACGTCGGGATCGTCCCCACCGTGGGGAAGATCTTCACCGTGCGCCCCTGGACCGCGAACCACGACCGGTCGTCGAGGCCGTCCACGATGTAGCTGGGGTCTTCGACGCGACCGAACATCCGCACGACGCCCCGCCGCCCCTCCAAGATCGTGGGCGGCCCGGTCAGTCCCTCGCGAGCCAGGTAGGCCGACAGGATGCCGGCCCTCGTCGCCATCGCGTTGTGGTACCGCTTGACCTCACCGCCGGCCTGGTCGTACTCCATCGTCCCGGACGAGTGGCTGCCCGCGATCGACAGCGCGTGGGCAATCTGATCCGGCGACAGGCCCAGCAGCTTGCTGGCCACGGCGGTGACGCCGAACGGCCCGACCACGCCCTGATGGTGGAACCCGAGCTCGACCGCGGGCCGCGAGAGCACCCGGCCGATGCGGTAGAGCACCTCGTAGCCGACCACAATCGCCAGCAGCAGGTCCCGCCCGCTGCGACCGCCGTCTTCGCTGAAGGCCAGCGAAACCGGGATGCTCAGCGCGCCGGAGTGGGCGCCACCGCTGTAACCGGAGTCATCGAGCTCGCACGAGTGGGCGTAGTTGGCGTTGACGACCGCCGCATCCAGCGCCGAGAAGCGGTCGCCCCAGCCGATGACGGTGCAGTCCCCGCTCCGCCCGGTCTGCTCAGCTACCCGGCGTACGGGAACGGTCCACGGCAGCGTCGAGCCCATCAGCATGATGCCCAGCTCATCCAGCAGGGCACCCTTCGCGGCGGTCACCGTCTCCGCAGGTAGATCCTCATAGCGGAGGTCGGAGATGTAGGTCGCGATCTGGGCTGCGAACGCCTCGCCCGCCGTCACGGCTTCGGGAGTAGCGGTCATGACACCACCTTGGTCAGATATCGAGTTTGGTCAGATATCGAGCCGCGCCAGGCAGACGTCCTGACTTAGGCATGGTACTCATCTTGGTAGATTTGATAAAGTATCGCAGGTGACATTGGAGTCTGAGGTACCAGAAATCCGGTTCGGCCTGCTGGTCAGCAAGGACGACGCACCGGAGACCGACCCGCGCCAGCGGGTCGCCGATCACATCGAGCGGGCTCTTGCGGCCCGCGATGCCGGGTTCGACACGATCGTTGTCGGCCACCGGTACTCCTACGGCCCAGCTACGGCCGACGACCGCGGCACTCCCCTGATCTCCTCCCGTTTCCAGCCGCTCATGGTGCTGGCCCATCTGGCCGCGCACCTGGGTGACACCATGAATTACGCGCCCCTGGTCATGGTCTCCCCCGGCCTGGAGCCGGTTCAGCTGGCCGAGGACGCGGCGACGCTGGATGCCATGACCGGCGGGCGGCTGCGCCTGGGCCTCGGGCTGGGCTGGATGCCGAACGAGTTCGAAGCCTTCGGCGTGCCCATCAAAGGGCGGGTCACCCGGTTCGAGGAACTGGTCACCACGACCCGGGCCCTGCTGACCCAGGACGTCGTCGACTTCGACGGGCAGTACTTCCAGTTCCGCAACGCCCACCTGGTGGCCCGGTCCGTTCAGCATCCGACGCCGCCGATCTGGATCGGGGCGTCGGCCGAGCCGGCCATCCGGCGTGCCGCCCGTATCGGCGACGCCTGGACGATCTCGGCTCACCTCAGCATCAACGACCTGCGGCAGCACCTCGCCATCTACACCGCCGAGCTGGACCGCGTGGGCAAGCCGATGCCGGCCGAGCGGCCGATCACCCGCATCATCTACCTGGCCGAAGACCGCGAAGCCGCGATCGAGGAGGCCCGCCCCGCGCTGGTCGACTGGTATCGCAAGCGCGGCGACTGGGGCTGGTTCGTCAAGCAGGGCGAGGGCATGTCGGACGAGGCGTTCGCTGACGGCCGGTGGATCATCGGCAACCCGGACGACTGCATCGCCCAGATCCGGATCCTGCACGAGGCGCTGGGCGTCAACCACATCATGTTCAACCTGTCCCCCGGCCTCGGCGCCGGGCCGGAACAGCGGCTGCGCACCATCCGGTTGCTGGGCCAGGAGGTCCTGCCGGCGTTCCGCACGCCGGCCCCAGTGAAATAGCGCCGTGAAATAGCGCGGTCAAGTAGCCTAGCCAGCCGCCAGTCAGTGGCCGACGAACTTGGCCGCGAAGGCCGTCAGGTCCGTGCTGTTCTCGATCGACCAGACGGCGTCGATCGCCGCCCGGGTGGCGGCCGGGTCGAGCACCGCCGACGCCAGGTTGGTGAACTTCTCCTCGACCTGGGCGTCGGACAGCGGGTTCACCGGCGACCCGACCGGGTGCCCGATGTACTTGTCCACGGTGGAGCCGTCGGCCAGGTCGATCCACACGTGCGCCGACGGGTAGACCTCGTCCAGGTCGGGATCGCCCTCGATGGTGACCAGCTCGGCCAGCTGGTTGATCTGCGGGTCGTTGAGGCGGTCCGGCGTGTACTGGGCCGGGCCCAGAGCCCGGTCGGTGATCAGCGCCGCCTGCACGTAGTACGTGCTGTGGTCGGCGGTCTCCTTGTTCTGGGGATGCTTGCGGGACGGGTCGCCGGTGTGCCGGGCCCCGCGGGTCGTGGTTTTGATCCGCACGGCCGTGACCTGCTCGGGCTTGAGGTCGTGCTCGGTGACCAGGTCGAGGGTGGCGTTCAGGTGGCCGTGGGTGGCGAAGCAGGCCGCGAAGCGCTTCATGCCCGCGTGCAGGATCTGCCCCTGACGGGCCGGATCGAGCAGGTGGTCGAGGTCGTACTCACCGTCAAGAACGCGCTCGATGAAACCGTCGCCGCCCTCCAGCGCCCGAGCCGGGCCGGTCAGGCCGTTGCGGGCCAGGTAGGCCGCGGTGACCCCGAGGTGCGCGGTCAGCGGATAGCGGAGGTTCTTGGCCATCGAGTTGACTTCGGACGGATGATCCATCACCTCCAGCACCAGCCCGCGCGACAGCGCGATGCCCACGGCGTTGGCGATCTGGTCGGCGTTCAGCCCCAGCAGCCGCCCGGCGACCAGCGGGACCACGAACGAGGCCCGGGTGTCGAGGTTCCAGCCCCGGAACTCGAGCGAGCGCCCGGGGATCGACTCGGTGAACCGGGTCGAGATCTCATAGCTCAGCCACGCGGCCATGAGCAGGTCACGCCCGCTCCCGCCCTCGCGCTCACCCAGCGCCAGCAGCACCGGGTAGATCTCGCTGTTGTGACCGTGCCGCGGCCCAGGCCGGCTGGCCGAGGACTGCACGTCGTTGAGGTCGAGGAACCGGACCATCGCCCCGTTGGCCAGGATCGCGTTGAGAGCGGAGGTGCGCTCGCCGGTGCCCAGCACGGTCGCCTCGGGCCGGCCACCGAGGTCGTCCAGGCTGGCCACGACGGCCTGGGCCGCGGCACAGTCGCGGCTGGCCAGGGCGCAGCCCAGCGTATCGAGCAGCAGCCGTTTGGCCTGGTGCAGCTCGGCGGCCGGTATGTCGTCGTAGGAGACGGTCAGGACTTCCTCGGCGATGGCGCGTACGGCCGATGAGAGGCTGGGACGTTCTGCGAGCACGATTCCTCCGGGCTAGCTGATGGGGATGGTCGCGACGGAGTGCTGGCCGGACGGGTCCGGCTTGAACGTGGTGCCATACCGCGACGACATGGCCTCCATCCGGTCCAGGACCGCGGCGCCCACCTCGCCCGAAGCCACCTGTGGCAGGCCCCGCTGGTGCTGCGGGAGGTGCCGGCTCAGCGTGAGCGGGATGAGGTCCAGCTCAGCCCGGCCGTCGTCGAGGACGACCCGCGCCAGCACCGCCTGCCAGAACTGCTCGTGGGCGCCGAACCCCCCGCCCAGAGCGGCGTTGCCGTAGTCGGTGACGGTCGCGGTCTGCGGGTCGAGTCCCTGCTTCTCGTAGGCCTCGGGTGGCACCAGCGCCCGGGTCTCGTTGGTGAAGAAGAAATTGCCCATCGAGTAGAGGATCGGGCGGCCACCGTAGATCTCGACCCCGCGCATCTGGTGGGGACCGTGCCCGAGGACGACGTCCGCGCCCGCGTCGATCCACCGATGGCAGGCCTCGATGAGGAAGGTCGGCGGCTCCGGGGAGTTCCAGCCGTCACCGCCGCTCTCATGGCAGTGGATGCTGACCGCCACCACGTCGGCCTGAGTACGCGCGAACTCCACCGAACGCCGGGTTGCGTCCAGGTCACCGGGGTGGGACCGGGTGACCACGCCAGGCCGCTCCCCCACCACGAACCGGCGGCCGGCGAAGGGCAGCGAGGCCGCGGGGGCCGGTACCGTCTGCCCGTCCAGGGCACGCGACCGGCTGGTGACGATCAGGATCCGCCGGGCCTGCGCTGTGCCCAGATCCTCGTCGATCGCCCGCAGCTGATCCATCTGCTCGGCGGTGACGTGGTATTCAGTCGTGAAGCGCAGCGGGTTGATCCCGGCGCGCCCGGTGGTGAGGGGCCCCGGGTCGGCGGCCAGACTGGTGTCGGAGTTGCTGGCGGACACCCCGATCAGGGCGAACCTTCCCGCGGCCGTGTCCACGAAGGACGGTGCCCTGGCCTCCCCCAGCGTCCGGCCCGCACCGGCGAAGGACAGCCCGGCCCGGCCGAGTTCGCCGATGGCGTCGAGCGCTCCCCGCTCGGAAAAGTCCATGACGTGGTTGTTGGCGAAGTTGACGATATCGACGCCCATCCAGCTCAGGTCGGCCAGCGCGGACGGCCGGCCCAGCGCGTGCGAGCCGCGCAGGAGCGGCGCCGGGGTGGGCGGGAACGCCGGGACGGCCATCTCCAGGTTGGCGAACCCGACATCGGCCCGGGTCATCAGCTCGCGAACCGGTGCCAAGGTCTCCTCGAGCGAGACGATGCTCCGGGTCAGAAGAGCATCTCCCGCAGCGACAACCTCCATTGGTGTCCCCGCCAATCAACTCGTTTTCAGCACTGTGAACCGGTCAAATGAAGGATATTTTATCAAATCCACCAGGACAAGCCCTGCCGTCGTCGTACCACCCCTGCCGTCGGCCCGCGCTCAGACCACGGACAGACCCGGGTCGACCACGATCGGCTGGCCGACGTTTATCTCAATGCTGGCGAGCTCAGACTCGGGCACCGAATGCAGGAGCTTGACCAGGACCCGCAGCGAGTTACTGTGCGCGACGATCAGCACGTTCTGGCCCGATACGAGCTCGGGCTTCACCACGGTCAGCCAATACTGAACCACTCGGTGGCAGACCTGAGCCAAGCTTTCACCCGCACCGGTGCCGGCCACCGGGCTGAATCCTTCTGGATAGCTGATCCGGGGATATCTGCGCCGGGCCCGGATCGCGTCCTGGTTTACGGCCAGGCCCATGGGCGGAGCTACGGTCCAGCCGCGATGCATGGCGCGGTACTCACGCTCTCCCAGCGCTCGCCGCACATCCGAGCGCCGCCAGCCCTCCAGCTCTCCGTAATCCCGCTCGTTCAGCGGCCCGGCGCACCGCAGCTCAGCTTCGCGCCAGCCTGCCGCATCGGACAGGATCCCCGCGGTCTCTGCCGCCCGGCTCAGCTCGGAAACGTGCACGACCGACGGGGGTGGCCAGCCGTCCCCCAGCACACCCCCCAGATCCTTGGCCTGGCGGCGGCCGGTGTCCGAGAGCGGAACGTCGGTCCAGCCGGTGAACCGGTCTTCTTCGTTCCACTCGCTGGCCCCGTGCCGGAGCAGCATCAGCGCACCCGGCCGGGCCCGGTCAGGTGACACTGCCCCGCGCCGATGCTGCTTCCCGAAGCCCGGCGCCGTCCGCGACAGCCTGCGCCCGCTCCGATTGTGCGCGCCGGGCATCGATGCGGGCGAGGACGGGGTAGGCGGCGATACCGCAGATGATCGTGGGGACGCCCCCGATGAGGAGAGACCAGCGCGCGCCAAGCTCCTGGCCGACCCAGCCGACGAGGGCCCCGCCGACGGGGGTGGAGCCGAGCCAGGCCACGCTCCACAGGGCCATCACCCGGCCCCGCATGGCCGACGGCGCGGACAGTTGCAGGACGGTCTTGGCCAGCGAATTGAAGGAGATGCTGCCGTAGCCAACGAACACCAAGACGGCGTACTCGGTCACCTCATTGGGGGCCAGCGCGGCCAGGGTGATCGTGGCCCCCCAGCCGATGGCGGAGATGGCCAGGCCAGCGCGGCGGACCTTCCGTCGCGACGCGGTGATCAGCCCGCCCACGACCGCCCCGGCCCCCATGACGGCGGTCATCGCCCCGTAGGTCCCGGCCCCGCCGTGCAGCACCTGGCGGGCGAACAGCGGCAGGCTGATCGGGAACTCCCAGGCCAGCGCGCCGACGATGAAGACCATGAGCAATGGCACCAGCAGTTCCGGTTCCCGGCGTACGTAGGCCAGCCCTTCCCGGAGCTGACCGCGCTGGCGAGGGTTCCGCTGGTGCGGAATCATCTGGCTGGCCCGCATCAACCCGAGGGTGACGAGCACCGCCCCGAACGACAGGGCGTTGAGGCCGAAGCTCAGGGCCAGGCCCAGAGCGGCCGCGATCCCGCCCCCGGCCGCGGCGCCGAAAACCCGAGCCAGGTTCACCGTCACCGAATTCAGGGTGACGGCGTTACTCAGCTCATCGCGGGTCACCAGCTCCGAGATCAGCGACTGCTGGGCGGGCTTGTCGAACACGTTCACGAAACCGAGCGCCACCGCCAGCAGGTACACCATCCACATCTCGATGGTGTGGGTGCCGACCAGCAGGCCGAACGCCAGGGCCAGCAGCCCGGACAGCGTCTGGGTCACGTACAGCACCCGGCGCTTGTCCAGCCGGTCGACGACCACACCGCCCCACGGCCCGAGGAACAAGATAGGCACGAAACGGGCCGCGGTAGCCAGCCCCAGCTGGGTCCCTGAGTTCGTCAGCTGCAGCACCAGGAATGACTGCGCCACCGTCTGCATCCACGTGCCGCAGATGGAGATCAGCTGGCCCCAGAAGAAGAGCCGGTAGTTCCGTGTGGACAGCGACCGGAACATCCCCCGGCTGGCCGGTCGCGTCGCCTCCGCCGTCATCGCACCGCCTGGCTTCGACAATAAATGCCTGCTGGCAAGCATCTTATTGCAGGCTCGGTGCAAGTCATCCCTCGGTAGATATTTTATTTAATTACGTAAAGTGACGAGGCGAATCCACTAAGGGATCGGCATTCCAGGTTGATTGCGGCCGAAGATGACCGTTGACACCCAGATTCGACCGTGGTTCACTCGTCGCACTTGATCAAATATCTCGACTCGGCGACGGCGACGAGGGGGTCCATGGTGGGCGAAGTCTGTTAGCCCCGGATTCTTGATCCCCAGTAGGGCCGACTAAAGAACGCTTACTGCCGAGCCAGACTGTGCTGCCTGGCGTGATCTTTTATCAAAGATCACGTTTGTCAGGCGAGCGGGATGGCTTTCGTCTCCGGACCGACCGCATCACCGCGCCTCGTAGCGCTGAGAACGCAAATTCGCACCGGACAACACTCAACCAACTATGTCGTCAGCGCTGGGTGACAGCGGGCAAGGAGTGCTGGGTAAATGCGCGGGAAGAGAACTATCTCGGCCATGGCGGTCGCCTTGGCTTCGGTCTCAGCGATCGCGGGCTGCGCCAAGGGCTCGTCCTCGTCGAGTTCGGGCGGCAGCACTAGCAGCAGCAAGACGTACACGATCGTCACGGCCTGCCCGAGCACCTCGATCTCACCCAACTGTGCGTCGCTCCGGTACATGGCCACCGAGGCCTCCAAGCTGAGTAACGGCCAGCTCAAGATGCAGGTGCACTACAACCCGAGCCTCGGGACCACCGCGGAGACGGCCAAGCTGGTCAAGCAGGGCCAGATCCAGCTGTCGCTCCAGTCCCCCAGCGACGTGCAGCCGTTCTACGGGCCGATGGCCATGTTCAGCCTGCCGTTCCTGTTCTCGGACATCAACGCCGTGCACAGCGCGTACGCCGGGTCCGCGGGCCAGTCGCTGGCGGCCGGCCTGCAGAAGGCGGCCGGGGTCAAGACGCTCGACTGGCAGGACGTCGGATTCAACCAGCTGCTGTCGTCCAAGGGCTTCATCGGCAACCTGAGCGCGATCAAGGGCCAGAAGGTGCGCATCATCTCCGACCCGATCCTGGCCGACACGTACTCGTCCGTCGGAGCGATCCCATCGCCGTACGAGCTGTCCGATGTCTACACCGGTTACCAGACCGGGTCGTTCACCGTGTCGGCGCTGTCGCCCTCGACCATCCTGGCCAACAAGTTCCAGGAAGTGGCCAAGTACCTGACCCAGGAAAACATCCAGTTCCAGGCCGAGCTCCTCCTGGTCAACCTGAAGTTCTGGAACAGCCTGCCGGCGAACCTCCAGGCCGACCTGCAGAAGGCCGCGACCCTGAACGCCCAGCACAGCAACGAGCTGTACGCCACGACGCAGTCGTCGAACCTGGCCACGCTGAAGACCGAGGGCGTCAAGACCGCCCAGATGCCCGCCTCGGTCGTCAGCCAGTGGACTGCGATCGCCAAGCAGAAGGTCTACCCGGCGTTCGAGAAGCAGTACGGTTCCAGCCTGCTGACCGACCTGGGCCAGGCCGGGTAACCGGATGACCGATCAGGCACCCGAGATGCGGGATCCCCGGCCAGATCCCGCACCGCCCAGCAACGACCCCCTGCTGGAGCTGGCGGAGCTGCTCGACGAGGAAGCAGCCCGGCATATCCCTGAGCGGGCCAAGGCGATGGTCTACCTCGACCGGGCGCTCGAGGTCCTGTGCGTGGCCTCGCTCTTCGTCGAGCTGATCATCATCTTCGGCAACATCGTGCTGCGCGACTACTTCAGCCATCCGCTGCTGTGGGACCAGGAAGTCGCCACGCTGCCGCTGATGATCATGACCTACATCGCCGGAGCCCTGGCCTACGGCCGCGGGGACATCCTGGTGGTCGACCGGTTGCTGCGGTACCTGCCGCAATTCCTGCAGCGCGGTGCCAGGTCGCTGGGTGACATCGGCGTCCTGCTGTTCGGGGCGGCGACCATCGGCGGGTCAATACCGTACCTACAGAGCGAATGGACCGATACCAGCACCATCCTCGGCATCCCGACCACGTGGTACGTGCTGCCGCTGCCCATCGCCGCGGTCATCTTCATCATCTACGCCCTCGACCGGCTGCGCACCGAACCCCGCCGGAATGTCCTGGTGGGCGTGGCCGTGGCGGTAGCTGGCGGGGTCATCATCGCGGTCGTGCAGCTGCTCGGCAACGCGCTCGACCTGGACCCGACTCCGGTCCTCATGATCGTGCTGTTCGCGGCGCTGCTCGCGCTGGCCGTGCCGATGGCCATCGTGTTCACCCTGGTCCCGTGGATCTACCTGGCGATCTCGCGGCAGACCGGGCTTGAGGTCATCCCGACCAACCTCTACACCAGCGCCAACAACCCGACCTACCTGGCTGTCCCGTTCTTCGTGCTGGCCGGTTACCTGCTCGGGCGGGGCGGGCTCACCCAGGGGCTGCTCGGTTTCATCGACCGGCTGATCGGCCGGTTCCGCGGCGGCCTGCTGCAGGCCTCCACGCTGACGATGTATCTGTTCTCCGGCCTGTCCGGCTCGAAACTGGCCGACGTGGCCGCGGTCGGCGCCGCGCTGGAGGAGGAGGTCGCCGAGCAGGGTTACAGCCGGGAACGGCTGGCGGCGGTGCTGTCGGCGTCGGCGATCATGGGTGAGACCGTGCCGCCCAGCACCTCGATGGTCGTCCTGGGCGCGATCACCACGCTGTCGATCAGCGCGCTGTTCATCGCCGGCCTGTTCCCCGCGGCCACGCTGGCCGTGATCATCATGGTCGTCACGTTCGTCCTGGAGCGACGTTCGCAGCGGAACCGGTCCCAGCTGGCCGGGACCGGCGGTGGCGTCAGGGGCTGGCTGCTGTCGGGCGCCGGGGCGGTGCCGTCGCTCATCGTGATCGCGATCATCGTCGCGAGCATCACGACCGGGGCCGCCACCCCGGTGGAAGCCTCGGCGGTGGCCGCCGTGGTCGGGGTGGTGCTGGTCGCGATCCGGGCCCGGAAGTCGTTCCCGTCGGTCATCTGGGACGTCGGCGTGCGGACCGCGATCATGGTGGGAGTGATCCAGCTGGTCGTGGCGGCGGCCGGCATGATCTCGTGGGCCCTGTCCGACGTGCAAGGCGACGTCGACATCCAGAACTTCTTCGAGGGCCTGCATTCCCGCCCGCTGTTCCTGCTGCTGAGCGTGCTCATCCTGCCGCTGTTCGGCTCGGTGCTCGAGGGGCTGCCCGCGATCATCCTGCTGGGGCCGCTGCTGGTGCCGGTGGCGCAGGCCTATCATATCAACGGCATCCAGTACGCCATCGTCCTCATCCTGGCCATTGGCCTCGGGACGTTCGCGCCGCCGATGGGGGTCGGCTACCTATTCGCCTGCCGGGTCGTCCGTTCGGACGAACGGTCGACCACGCGGGCGCTCATGCCCTATCTCGTCGCCACCTGGCTCGGCATTCTCGCCATCGCCTTTATCCCGGCGATCACCACCAGCCTGCCGGGCTGGCTCTCGCTGTCCTAGCTCCCGTCACGAAAGGGGCCAGATCATCGTGAACGATTCTCAGGCCAGCCTGACGCTCCTGGCGGGCGGGGATGTCGCCCCCCTGCTCCAGCCGGTCGACCAGTTCGCTGAGCTGATCCAGCCGACGCTCGACACCGTCGACTTCCGGTTCCTGCAGTGTGAGCGGACGTATTCGCACCGCGGCAGCTGGCCGGACTGGCAGACGATCCCGGCCGGGCACTGGACCCGCCTGGACCCGGAGTACGCCAGCGTGTTCAAGGCGGCCCGGGCCGATGTCGTCTCGGTGGCCAGCAACCACGCCCTCGACTTTGGCTGGGAGGCGCTGGAGGACACGATCGAGCTGTTCACCAGCTGGGGCATGAAGGTGGTCGGCGGCGGCGCGAATCAGGCCGAGGCGCACAAGCCGGTGATCCTGGAGAAGGACGGCGTCCGGGTCGCGATCCTGGCCTACTGCTCGGCCATCCGGGACGGGCAGGCGGCGGTCGGTGATCACCCGGGTGTGGCCGGCCTGCGCGCCAAGACCTGGTACGTGCCGATCGACTTCCAGCCCGGCTGCCCGCCGCTGATCATGTCGGAGGCAATCGAGCCGGACGTGGTGGCGATGGAGAACGACATCCGCGAGGCCAAGAAGATCGCCCACGCAGTGGTTGTGTGCCTGCACTGGGGCGTCCGCTACATCCCCAAGGTGCTGGCCACCTACCAGCAGCCGGTGGCGCACCGGGCCATCGACGCCGGCGCCGACGTGATCATCGGTCACCACCCGCACACCCTGAAGCCGGTCGAGGTCTACCAGGGCAAGGTGTGCTTCTACAGCATCGGCAACTTCCTGACCACCGGCCAGCAGGACGCCAGCAAGACCTCGCACGCCGAGTGGAACCTGTTCTGGTACGAGCGCACGCCGGGCGCACGCTACGGCTTCCCGGATCACTGCCGGCAGATCGTACTGCCGAAGCTCACGATCACCACCGAGGGCATTTCCCGGGTCGGCATGGTCCCGGCCTACATCAATGACCAGGCGCAGCCGGTCGCGGTCCGGCCGGGCGACCCGCTGTTCGATGAGGTCCTCAACCGGCTGGAGTGGGTGTCGGCCGAGTCGGAGCACCGGTTCGAGGTCGTGGGGGACGAACTGGCCGTGGTGACGTTATCGCCTACTCGCCGGCCTGGCCATCCGGCCGCTGGCGAGCTGAGGTCGCGCTGCCGTGAGCGGCGAACGCATCGGCGTCGAACGGGCGGCCGTGGGCGACGCGGGCCGTTTCGAGGGCGAGCGCACCGTTGAGGCTCAGATCGGATCCCTGGTCGTAGAGGCCGAGTACTTCCCGGCCGGCGGCCGACCCGGTGAACTGCTGGACCAGTTCCCTGGTGAAGGCCAGCAGCTGGTCGTGGGGCAGCACGTGGTTGACCAGGCCGATCCGCAGCGCCTCGGCCGCGTCGACAAAGTTCCCGGTCAGCGACATCTCCCGGGCCCGGCGCAGCCCCACCGCCCGGGGCAGCAGGGCGGTGAGCCCCCAGGCCGGCACGACGTCCAGCCGGGCGTGAGTGTCAGCGAAACGGGCCCGCTCGGACGCGACGGCGAACGTGGCGCTGAGGGCTATCTCCAGGCCGCCGGAAATGCAGGCTCCGTTGACCGCGCAGACGGACGGGGTCTGGATGGCGCGCAGGGCCCGGCCGGGGTTGACCGTGAACTGACGCTGGCGCGGGTCGAACGACGGGTCCCGCTCCTTGAAATCGACCCCGGCCGTGAACACGGGATCGGTCCCGGTGATGATGATCGCCCGCACCGACGGGTCGCGGTCGGCGGCGTCGATCACCCGGCAGAACTCCTGGCGCATGCCCAGAGTCAGCGCATTCTTGACCGACGGGCGGTTGAACGTGATCGTCCGCACGCCTGCGGCGTCCTCGACCACCAGCTCGTTCATTGGTCTTCCGGCGGCGCTATGCGGCGGTTGTCCCAGGTGAGCATGCGGGGGTCAGGCACAAACCGGAGAAACGCCCGGTTGGCGTAGTGGTCCTGGGTCGCGCTCGGCATGGCCGACCGCGCCGTCCGGAACGCCGCGTACTTCTGGTCCAGCAGAGCATCGATCCGATCCCTGATCGGACCATCGCCGAGCTCCTCCACCGACCCGCTGAGATGAACCGCCCGCAGTTCGGACCAGCGCTGGCCCGACTCGACCAGGAACGAGGCCCGGGGGTCGCGCCGGATCCGGCTCACCTTCCTGGTCCGGCTGGGCGCCATCATGCCGATCGTGCGGTCAACGACCACGAACCAGACCGGGAGCGTGACCGGCGCGCCGTCGGCCTTCAGCGTGGTGAGGATGCCGGTGTGGGAATGCTCGAGCACCTCCCACGCCTCGTCCTGCGACAGCCGAACACTCATGCAATGACCGCCTGTGGCAATTGATTCAATGTTTTATATACTTCAACTTAGCAGATCACGCCTCGCGGTACGACTAGCCCCAGGAGCAGCCGGTGGTGCTGAGCGCCCGATCGCCCTCGTCCGCAGAACCGGCCGATCCCGCCTCTATCGCGGCGGCCGCCTCCGGCTGGCTGGCCGATCTCGCCGGTCTCATCGAAGCGGGCGACACCAGCCGGGCGGGCGGGTTGTTCGGCCCGGACGCGTCGTGGCGCGACATCGTGGCGCTGACGGGAGACATCCGCAGCGTCAGCGGCCAGGCGGCCATCACTGGGATGCTGGAGCGCGGCATCAAGCACATCGCTCCCGCGAGCATCCGGGCCAGCACGACGTGGCCGGCCACGCTGGCCCGGAGGGCCGACCGGCAGGTCATCGAGGTGCTGTTCGACTTCGAGACCGACGCCGGCGACGGTGAGGGTGTCGTGCGCCTCAGCCTGGCCGGCGGCGCGCCGCGCGCATGGACCATGCTGACGGCGCTGAAGACCCTGCGGCGCCGCCCGGAACGGCAGGGGGCCCAGCGGCCGAACAACGACGACTTCAGGGCCCACTTCGGCGCACCGAACTGGCAGGATCAGCGGCAGGCCGAGCTGAGCTACGCCGACCGCGAACCGACCGTCCTGATCGTCGGCGCCGGGCAGGCCGGCCTGACCCTGGCCGCCCGCCTGCGGGCGCTGGACATCGACGCGCTGGTGCTCGAGGGCAGCCCGCGAGTCGGCGACAACTGGCGTAACCGGTACCACAGTCTCTGGCTGCACAACGACGTCAACCTGAGTCACCTGCCCTACCTCCCATTCCCGGCCACCTCGCCCGCGTACCTGTCCAAGGATCAGATGGCGTCCTGGCTGGAGCACTACGCGGATGCGCTCGACCTCAACGTCTGGACCGCGGCCAGGTTCCGCGGCGCGACCTGGGACACCGGTGCCCAGCGGTGGACCGCTGAGGTCGAAACCGGCCGCGGCTCGGCCCGTACCCTGCGCCCGCGGCACATTGTGATGGCCACCGGCGTCAGCGGGGCGCCGCGACGGGCGCAGATCCCCGGACTGGCCGACTTCCGTGGTCAGGTGCTGCACTCCAGCGAGTTCACCGGCGCGGAGGGCTTCCGCGGCCAGAACGCGGTCGTCTTCGGCGTGAGCAACAGCGGCAGCGACATCGCCCAGGACCTCCAAGCGGCCGGCGGCCGGGTGACCATGGTGCAGCGCGGCTCGATCACGGTGGTCAGCCACAATCCCGCCTCACTGCTGATGTTCTCGCTGTACGGGCAGGGCTGGCCGACCGAGGTTTGCGATCTCATCAACATCGCCAACCCGGGGCCGGCGGCCATCGAGTCCGCTCAGGCCATGACCCGCCGGGTCCGCGACATCGATCGCGACCTGATCGCCGGGCTGAACGCCGCAGGCTTCCGTACCGACTACGGCGAGGACGAAACCGGGTACGGGATGAAGTACTTCCGGTCCGGTGGCGGGCACTACCTGAACGTCGGCTGCTCCGAGCTCATCATCGACGGCAAGGTCGGGCTGCTGCAGTACGACGAGGTCGCCCGGGTCGTGCCGGACGGCGTCGAACTGCGGTCGGGGGAGATCCGGGAGGCCTCGCTGATCGTCCTGGCCACCGGATACCACACGCTGTCGCCCGAGGTGTCGCGCTTCTTCGGCGACGAGGTGGCCGCGACCGTGGGCCAGGTCTGGGGACTCGATGACGAGGGTGAACTGCGCAACATGTGGCGGCCGACGGCACAGCCGGGGCTGTGGTTCCACGCGGGCAGCCTGTACCAGTGCCGCGTCTTCTCCAAGTACCTGGCGCTGCAGATCGCCGCGCAGGAGCCAGCTCAGGAGTAGCGGGCGGCCAGCCGCCGGCGGTGCGCCGCGGGCGAGCCGAACAGGGCGCGGTTGAGCGCCGCGCGCTTGAGGTAGACGTGGATGCCGCTCTCCCAGGTGTAGCCGATGCCGCCGTGCAGCTGCATCGCCTTCCCGGCGACGTCGACCGCAGCCCCGCAGGCGTACGACTTGGCCATCGACGCGGCCACGGTCACCTGCGGGTCGTGGCTGGGGCCGGGAACGGCCAGCCGCTCCACCGCGTCGGTGACCAGCTGGCGCGCTATGCGGTTCTGCACGAGCATGTCCGCACAGGCGTGCTTGACGGCCTGGAACGAGCCGATGGGACGGCCGAACTGCTCCCGGACCCGCGCGTAGCCGACCGTCGCCTCCAGCATGGCCTCGCTCAGCCCGAGGCTGTCGCAGGCCACCGCGACCGCGGCCCGGTCGAGCAGCCGGCGCACCGCGGCCTGCGGGTCTCCGGCGAATCGCCACACGGACGGCTCGCTCACCTCGACGTCATCCGCGGTCACCAGGCCCAGGCGCCGGGTCGTATCGAGGACCGGCTGATCGCGGCAGCCGATCCCGGGTAGCCCGCGGTCGGCCGCGACAATGACCGGAGTTCCGCCGGGGTCCGCGGCCAGCAGCAGGAGCTGACGGGCGCCGGCCGCATCCGGCACGAACGCCGCGCGGCCGTGCAGCCGCAGCCCGCGCGCGGTCCGCTCGATCCGGAACGGAGCTGGCTCCGTGGCCACCGTCGGATCCCTGGGCATCATCAGATCCTTGAGCACCGCCAGGTCCTCGCCGCTGGCCAGCGCCGCGGCCGGGACGGCGGAGCCGGAGGCGATCTGGCTCAGCAGGTCGTCACGACCGGGGCCTGGTTCAAGCAGGTTGAGCGCGCCGGCGCCGAGAACGACGGCGCCCAGGTACGGGCTGCGGGCGGCGGCCCGGCCCAGTTCCTGCGCGATCACGGACACCTCGGCAAACGTGGCGTCGGCGCCGTCCAGCTCGGCGGCTACCTCCAGTCCGAGCCAGCCGGCCTCGGCCAGCAGCCGCCAGTCGGCGCTCGCGCCGCCAGCCACCCCGGCCGCCCGCCCCGGGCCTGCGCGGCCGAGCAGGTCCCGGGCCACGGCCCGGAGCTCCTCCCGGATCTCGGCCAGGTCGTCTGACATCAGCCCGCCGCCGGTTCCCGGGGCAAGCCCAGGCCGCGCTCACCGATGATCGTGCGCTGGATCTCGCTGGTCCCGCCGGGGATCGTCCACTCCCACGAACCGATGAAGTCGAGCGCCCAGGTGCCCGACTCCCAGCCGGCCGAGGCCGGCTTGGCCAGTTCGGTGTGCGCCGGGAGCCCGCTGAGCTGCAGGCCGAAGTCCATCATCCGCTGCAGCAACTCGCTGTAGTAGAGCTTCGCGATGGAGGCGTCGGCCGGGCCGGCCCGGCCGCTGTCGTGACGTTCCACCAGCTCGCGGCACAGCAACCGCAGGCCGGCGATCTCTGTCTCGAATCCCGCCAGCGTGTCTCGCACCCATCCGTCGTCGAGGGGGCGGTCGCCGCCGGGTCCGGGCCGGGAGGCGGTCTGGAGCAGCCGGCCGAAGCCGGCGTGGCCGAGTCGTTCCGCCAGTTCCAGCATGGTCATGCCGCGCTCGGCGCCGAGCGTGGCCTGCGCCACCTGCCAGCCGCCGTTCTCCGGGCCGATGAGCTGGCTGGCCGGGATCACCACGTCGGTCAGGAAGATCTCGCCGAAATGAGACTCCCCCGTGGCCTGCCGGATCGGCCGGATGTCGATGCCGGGACTGCGCATGTCGAGCAGGAAGTAGGAGATTCCCCGCCGTTTCGGCGCGGCCGGGTCGGTACGGGCCAGCAGCAGGCACCAGTCGGCGTGCATGGCGCCGCTGGCCCACAGCTTCTGCCCGTTGACGACGTAGCTGTCGCCCTCTTTGCGCGCGGTCGTCCGCAGGCTGGCCAGGTCGGACCCCGCCTCGGGCTCGGAGAAGCCCTGAACCCAGATCTCGCCGTCCAGGATGGCCGGGAGATGCCGCTGGCACTGCTCGGCCGTGCCCGCGGCGAGCAGGGTCGAGGCGGCGTGGTGGATCCCGACGAAGGCGAGGATCAGCCGGGGCGCATCGCGGGCGGCCAGCTCGGAGTACAGCACCACCTGCTGCGCGGCCGACATCCCGCCGCCCCATTCGGCTGGCCAGTGCGGGACCGCGAACCCGGCCTGGTGGAGCTGGGCGAACCAGGCCCGCTGAAAGCTGACGAACTCCTCGTCTCCCGCGCCGGTCTGGGCTTGCCGCCAGCCGGCCGGGACGTGGGTACGGCACCAGTCCCGCACCGAGGCACGGAACTCGTCGAGCTCGCCTGGTGCGGCGATCGCCGTCACGGCGTTTCCGGTCGAGCCGGGCCGGGCGAACGACCCGCTGTCCGCTCGCGCAGCGCGAGCAGCCGGGCGCGGTGCTCGGCCGACTGCATGCTGACCTCCTCGGCGGCGAAGCCAGCCTGCACGGCTCCGCTCAGGGCCTGGGCCAGGTACATGTTGGCCACGCGCTTGGTGCCGCGCAGCGCCTCGGCCGATTGTCCCGCCAGCCGCCCGGCCAGGCGCCGGGCTTCGGTCAGCAGGTCCTCGGGCGCCGTGGTCCTGGAGGCCAGGCCGAGCTCGACGGCCGTGGCCGCCCTGATGCGGTCGCCCGTGTAGAGGTACTCGCGCGAGCGCAGAATGGGGGTCAGCAGCGGCCAGAACGCGGCGCCGCCGTCGCCGGCCACCAGGCCCACGCTGACGTGCGGGTCGGCCAGGTAAGCGGTCTCGGAGATCAGCACGATGTCGCTGAGGACGGCGAGACTGCAGCCCAGGCCGACCGCCGGGCCGTTGACCGCGCTGATCACCGGCAGCGGGAAGCGGAGCATCTCCTCGATGATCTGGGCCCCCTCGCGCAGGCTGTCGTCCCTGGCCACCGGGTCCTCCGGGAACGAGGTGATCCAGTCGAGGTCGCCGCCGGCGGAGAAGGCCCGCCCGGCGCCGGTCAGGATGACCACCTTGGCGTCCAGGTCCCGGGCGAGCTGCGGCCAGACGGTGGCGAGCGCCCGGTGTAGGTCCTGGTTGATCGCGTTCAGCTCCGCGGGCCGGTTGATGACGAGCATGCGGATGGGGCCCTCAGCCTCGACGGTCAGCTCGGGCGGCAGGTCATAGGCGTAACTCACGACGCCACACCCACAGAACTCCCGTCCAGCGGCTCGCTGAACAAACCGGTCAGGCCGCGCCGGCCGAGCCTGCCCGTCATCTCCGCCAGCGTCGCGGTCACTCCAACCGGCAGCCGGCGCAACGGCTCGCTGTGACGCGACAGCCACGACAAGGGCACCTCATCGCAGAACCCGAGCGCGCCGAACAGCTGGTGCGCGACCCCGAACACGGTCCCGGCCGCCTCGACCGCGGCCAGCCGGAGGGCCAGGGCGTCATCGACCGCTTCGGCGTTGCCTTCCTGCGCGCTCCACAGTGCGTACTTGGCCAGCGCTTCGACCCCGCGTCGCTCGACTTCGGCGTCGGTGAGCTCAAACTGGACGCTCTGAAACGCCGAGAGCCGCTGGCCGAACTGCTCCCGGACGAGGACGTGGGCCCGGGCCAGGTCGATCGCGCGGTCGAGCATGCCGAGCAGCGTCCAGCACGGGAGAGTGAGCCCGAGCGCGACGTCTTGGGCCCCGTCGCCGTCGGCTGGCTCGAGGTCAAGCTCGGTCACGAACGCGGATTCCCGGGGCGACTGGGTCAGCGGCCGGGGCGTCCCCATGCTGCGACGGCCGTCCAGCGTCACCGCGGCCCAGCGGCCGGGCAGTGCGGCCACCCGGGCCGCCGGCCGCCGGCCGGCCACCACCACGAGCCCGTCCGCGTCCAGGTCGGCCGGGCGGGCCAGGCGTTCCGCGACCGGGTACGGGGTAGCCCAGTAACCGGCGCTGCGGCACAGCGCGGCCGCTGCCTCGAGCTCGCCGGCGTCGCCGCGCGGATCCAGCTGCCAGGCCCCGAGTTCGCCGAGGACCGGCGTCACGAGGGCATCGCGGCGGTCCGGCTCCTGCTCGGCTCGGACGACCAACTGGTCGCCGCCGGCCTCTTCGAGGGCCAGGAGCGCCAGCCGCCCGAACTCGGCCGCCTCCTCGCTGAGATCGATTTTCACGCGACGGCCAGCCGGGCCGGGCCACGCGGCGGGTTGGTTTTGTCCGACAGCATGGACCGGGCCAGGAGTATCCGCTGCATCTCGATGCTCCCCGAGGCCACGGTGGAGGCGCGCGAGTACCGCCAGTGGTCCTCCACCTCGCTGCGGAACCTGAGCGCCTGCTCTCCCGTCAGCGGCGCGTAGGCCACGATCTCCATCAGCACCTCGGCACTGTCCTGGTCGAGCCGGGTGACCGCGATCCGGTAGGGCGCCGCTTCGCCCGGCTGGACCAGGCCCTCGCCCTGCTGGGCCACCACGCGGTAAGCCAGCAGCCGGGCCCGGCGGCAGTGCGTGAGCATCCTGGCCCACCGGCCCAACAGGTCGGCCGGGAGTGTGTCCCAGTCGTCGCCCAGCGCGGCCGGCGCGGCGTGGAGCAGCCGCTCGCAGCGGGCGTACCGGGCGATACCCACCCGCTCGAAGGCCAGGACCTCCTGAGCCACCCGCCAGCCCTCGTCGACCTGGCCCAGCACGTTGGCCTCGGTCACTTCGACGTCATCGAAGAACACCTCGTTGAGGTGATGCGGCCCGATGATGGTCTTGATCGGCCTGACCTCAATCCCGGGCGCGGTCATCGGCACCAGGAAGACCGTGATGCCGTGCTGCTTTTTCTCCCCGCGCGAGGTCCGGGCGAGCAGGAAGCACCACTGGGCCATCGTCGCGTAGGAGGTCCAGATCTTCTGGCCGGAGATGCGCCAGACCTCGCCGTCGCGGCGGGCCGCCGTCCGCAGCGAAGCCAAGTCGGAGCCGGCATCCGGCTCACTGAACCCCTGGCACCAGATCACCTCGCCGTTGGCGATGGGCGGCAGGTGCTGACGTTTCTGCTCAGCCGTGCCGTGGCGCATGATCGTCGGGCCCACCCAGTTGACGCCCATGTACTGCGCGCCGCGCGGCTCGTGCTGGGCCCACATCTCCTCACGGACCACCGTCTGCTCCCACAGCGAGGCACCGCGGCCGCCGAATTCCTCGGGCCAGGCCAGGCACAGCAGGCCACGCTCGGCCAGCAGCCGGCAGAAGCTCTGAGTGATCTCCAGGTCAGCTGGGTCGTCCGTGAACGCCCCGAGGAAGTCCGGCGGCACGTGCTCGGCTACGAGCTGCCGCAACTCGCCGCGCAGGGCCGTCGCCGCCTCACCCATTCTGAAGTCCACAGCGTCACGATAGCGCAATCCTTGTAAGTATTGCCAGATTAGAGTTGGGTGGGCCGATCACGGCGAATCCGCAGGCAGCAGGTGGCCTGGCCGGGCGGCAAGACGCCAGGCCCGGGACCGCGGGTGCTGATCTACAGCCGGGCGGACGAGCTCAGCACAGCGGCCAGATCAGTCCGGATGATCTTGCCCATGGCGTTGACCGGGAGTGAGGCGGCCTGGCCCCAGATCTCGGGGATTTTGTAGCGCGAGAGCCGCGCGGCACAGAAGGCGCCCAGGTCGGTCGCGTCCAGGCCGCCGTCGGCCGGCACCACGAGGGCCGCGACCCGCTCCCCCAGGCGCTGGTCCGGCAGCCCGAACACCACCGCGGCCGCGACCGACGGGTGCCCCAGCAGCACGCTCTCCACTTCGGCGGGCGAGACGTTCGCGCCACCGCGGACGATCATCAGCTTCTTGCGGTCGACGGCGGTGAGCCAGCCGTCCGCGTCGACCCGGCCGATGTCGCCGGTCAGCACCACGTCCGGGTCCGCCGGGCGCACGGTTCCGTCCGACCAGTAGCCCAGTGGCGGCCGCCACCGACCCGCCCAGGGGCCGGCCGGGGTGGCATGGATGCGCAGTTCCGCCGTCTCGCCGGGACCGAGCGGCCGGCCGTCATCGTCATAGGCCGCGACGCTCAGGTGCGGCAGCACCTGCCCGCTCGCGCCCTCGCGGTGGCCGCCGCCGGACGGGTCGATGGCCACCACGGTCGGCGCCTCGGACAAGCCGTAGGTGCAGGTGACGGGCAGTCCGTGCGTGGCCAGGAACGCCTCGCGCACGTGCTCGGGACAGGTACCGCCACCGGTCCAGACCTCGGTGAGCGACCGCAGGTCCAGGTCAGTCCGCCGGGCCAGGTCAAACAGCTGGGCCGGGGCTCCGTTCCAGACGTGCACGCCTTCCCGGCCGATCCACTCCGCGACGCCGTCGGGGTCACGCCGGTCCATCACGACCGTGCAGCCGCCGGCCTGCGCCGTCAGCACCGTGGACAGCACCAGCATGTTCAAGATGGTGAAGGGGAGGCTGTCCCCCTTGCGCAGCTCCGGACCCCAGCCGCGGGTCGCGATCAGCACAGCGGGCGGAAGCACGAGGTTGTGCTGGCTGTGCACGACCGCCTTGGGCGCTCCGGTGGTGCCGCTGGAGAAGGCAATCCCGGCTGGCGCGTGCGGATCGATCTCGACGGCCGGCACCGGATGCCGCGCGGCGGTGAGCTGCGCCCATCGGCCCGCGTCGACCACGACCCCGCCATCCAGGGCACATTTCGGGCCGACCAGGATGACAGCAGGGGCGATCACGTCGGCCAGGGCCTGCTGCTCGACCGCGGTCAGGGCCTCACCGATCCCGGCCCAGACCGCCCCGATCCGCTGTGCGCCGTGGAACGCCACCACGATCTCGAGATCGTTCGGAAGACAGGCCGCGACGCGGTCGCCGGGCCGGACGCCCAGCGCCCAGAGGGCACCCGCCGCGGCGTCGGCCGCCGCGTCCAGCTGGGCGTAGGTCAGCGTCCCGCCGCGAGCGACCACGGCCGGGGAGTCCGGGCGGCTGGCCAACGCCGGCGCCAGCACGCGGGCGATAGTAGGCAGTTCCGGTGCGACCGGGTGGTGACCAGACACGGTGCTGGCTTTCAAGTGGGCCGCCTTCCACGTTGGCTGCCTTCGACGATGCGTCTCCGGAATAGCGCCGGAGGTGGCACCCGATATAGTAAATTATAAAATAATGAAAACACAGGAAGACGGTCAGGCCGCCGGCTCCGGCGGTAACCTCACCGGCCGGACGGCCCTGGTCACGGGGGCCGGCCGGGGCATCGGCCGGGCGATTGCCTGCGCGCTGGCCGAGGCCGGAGCGGCCGTCGTCCTGACCTCCCGGACGGGGACCGAACTGGCGGAGACCGCGGCCATCATCGGCGCGTCCGGCGGCCTGACGGCCACGGTCCAGGCCGACGTCACCGATCGCGCCCAGGTGGAAGAGCTGCATCGCGCCGCCCTCGACTTGACCGGCCAGATCGACATCGTGGTCAACAACGCCGGGAACCTCATTCCCAAGCCGTTCGTGGATCTGCCCGCCGACGAGCGGCCACGATCGCTCCCACCGCCGCTCAGTTACGAGGACTGGCGGTCCTCTCACGCCGTGCACCTCGACGCGGCCTTCCACGTGCTGCAGGCCTTCGCCCCGGACATGCTGGCCCGGCGCCACGGCCGGGTCATCAACATCGTGTCGACCGCACTGGGCCGGACCGTCGGCTTCACCAGCGCCTACGATTCGGCCAAGGGCGCGCTGGCCCAGCTGACCCGGTCCCTGGCCTTCGAGTGGGCGCGGTACGGGGTGACGGTCAACGCGATCGCGGCCGGCCAGTTCTCGACTCGCATGTCGGCTCAGCTGCACGAGACTGAATCGGGCCGGGCCTGGCTCAAGAAGCGCATTCCGATGCGCCGCGTGGGCGACCTGGCCGAGATCGGCCAGCTGGCGGTGGTGCTGGCCGGCGATGAGATGCCGTTCCTGACCGGGCAGGTCATCGCGCTCGACGGCGGGGAGACCCTGTGACAGGCGGCCTCCCGGGCCGCCACGGGCTCAGATCGCGGTCAGATCGCGTATCCCCTGCCGCAGGGTCGTAGCCTGCACGACCTGGCCCTGGGACCCTTCGAGAGCGTAGCGCTGGGAATGCTGGAGGTGGCCCGCATCGAGCCGCCCGGCGGCCTCGGCGTCGCCGCGCTCGATCGCGTCCACCAGGGCGACGTGCGCGGCCAGGACGTCTCGCCGGTAGCGCTCCCCCGGGTAAGAACCGTCGGACGCGGCCCGCACGGCCCATTGCCGCTCCTGCTCCGACCATAGGCTCTCCAGTGCGCCGACCGCGACGATCAGGGTCTCGTTGCCGCAGCAGGTGACCAGCAGCTCATGGAACTGACGCGCGAGCGCGGTGAACTCAGGACCGTCCGAGATCGCCGCCTCGGTGTCGGCCAGGTTGGCCCGCAGGGCCGGGATGACGCTACGGTCACGGTCGGGGCGGCCTGCGCACAGCGAGGCCGTGACCGGCTCGATGTTCTTGATCGCCGTGGCCAGGTCCTCGAACGTGGTCCGGCGGGACTGGAGCAGCAGCCCGAAGGTGTAGGCCGAGGTATCGGAGGTCGGCATCCGCACTTCCGAGCCGCCCACGCTGCCGCGGCGGACGATCAGCAGGCCCTCGCCCTCGAGAATGCGCAGGGCCTCGCGCAGCGTCGGGCGGCTGATGCGGTACTCCTCCATCAGCTCGTCCTGCTTGGGCAGCAGGTCCCCGTCTCCGAGTTCCCCGTTGACGATCCGCTCGCGCAGGACTCCCGCCACCACTTCGGCGAGCCGCGGCTGGCGCAGCTGCTCACGGCGTCCGGCTGGCGGCCCGCTGATCGTCACGTGCACCTCGTATGCGCTCTGGCTGGGACCTGGGACGATGAGGATGAGGATGAGGATGAGATGGGCACCTCACGACAACTCCACATTTGGCACCACACATCCACCACTAGCCAGCCATTCTACCATTGACAAATGGTTCAAAGATTTTAAAAGTTGCGCATTTACTGTCGGGCGCGTTTTACCGGCGCCGTGACGGCCTCTGGCGCCGGTTACGTCGCGGTGGCCGGCGGCTCGAGCCCTTCGGCGTCACGGCGCGGAGTCGCCGCCATCGACGCCTCGCTCTGTTCCTCCCCCGGCGGTGGCTCAAATGGCCTGGGTCGCTCAGATGGCGGAATGCGATCGTCGACATCATCGTCACCAGAGCGCCGGGCGGTCATCAGCCGAGCCCAGGCGCCCGAGATGCCACGCGGCATGGCCAGCGCCATAACCAGGAACGCAGCCGCGAAGATCAGCGGGGCGATACCGGGCCGGTCCCCGGCCGCCCGCGACAGGTACTGGGACAGCTCGGTGATGACCAGCGCGCCGACCAGCGCGCCCCAGGGCCGAGCCGACCCTCCGACCAGCGCGACCACCAGCAACTGGAACAGCACCGCCGAGCCGAGGAACAGGTCCGCGTTCACCAGCAGGTTGTACTGAGCGAACAGCACACCGGGCACCGCGGCCACCATCGCCGACGCAACAAAGATGCCCAGCCGCATGCGCAGCACCGGCACCCCGGACGCACTGGCCGCGTCCGGGCTGTCCCTGACCGCGGTCGCCCACAACCCGATCCGGCTCCGCCCGAACCACATCAGGCCCGCGATGATGAGGACGTTCAGGGCCAGGAAGATACGCGCGAAGGGAGCGCCGGTGGCGAACTGCAGCGCACCCCAGTCCGTGCCCTGCTTCACCGGAAGATAGAGCCCGACCGCGCCGCCGAGCGGTTTGATCGCGGAGAGGACAGGAATCGCCGCCTCGGAGACGATGAGCGTGACCAGCGCCGTTATCACGGTGCCCGGCCGCCGCATGGCGATGAATCCGATCGGCACGGCGATGATGGCCGCGCAGGCCATCCCGGCCAGCAGCCCGAGCCAGGGCGACACCCCGTGCCGGACGTACAGGTAGGAGCTGGTGTAGCCGCCGATCGCCACGAACACCGGCTGGGCCAGCGAGAAGATGCCGAGGGTACCGTACAGCAAGTTGAACGACGAGCCCGCGGCGCCGTAGAACAGCGCGAGCACCAGGATCGATACCGCCGCCGCCGGCAGCACTCCGATGATCAGCCAGCCGACCACAAAGAACACGGCGAGCGCGGCCCAGCGCCAGGCCGGATGAGACAAGCGGAGCCTCGTCATACCGCCTCACTCAGCTGCGGGCGCAGGAGCAGCACGGCCAGAATCACGATCAGGGGCGCCAGCGAGGTCCAGTAGGACGCCAGGTAGCCGGCGGACAGCGAGGTCACGATGCCGATGCCGACCCCGGCCAGGACGGCGCCCAGCGCGTTGCCGATCCCGCCCACGATCACCACGGCGAACGCGGAGATGAGATAGGTGCTGCCCACGTCCGGCGTGAGCACAGTGAAGGGGCTGATGATCATGCCCGCGGCGCCGGCCACGACGATCGAGATCGTGACGGCGGCCCGCCGGGCAATGGGAACCCGCACGCCGTACAGTCCGGCCGCCTCGCCGTTGTCCGCCACCGCCCGCAGCGCCCGGCCCCAACGTGAGACGCGCAGGAAGACATAAATCCCCAGCGAGGTAGCGAGGGTGAAGGCGACCGCCACGATCTGCGCCCCGCTGATGCTCAGCCCGGCGATCCGGATGTGCCCCAGCACGGGTCCGGTGATCGTGCGCGAGTTATCGGTGAACAGGACCTCGAGCAGGCCTCCGATCACCAGCAGCAGGGCCAGGCCGATCAGCAACTCGCCGATCTCCCCGACCTTCCGGCCCCGCCACTCGAACAACTCGGCCACCCCGACGCCGACGAAGGCAAAGACGATCAGGCCGGGTATGAAGGCCACGTAGACATTCAGGCCCAGGGTCTGCGATGCGAAGAGCGCCAGGTACAGCCCGACGGCGACAAAGCTGCCGTGCGCGAAGTTGGCGATCTTGCCGACGCCCAGCACGAGGGTGAATCCCAGCCCGACCAGGCTGTAGACCGATCCCGTGATGATCCCGACGATCAGCAACTGTTCAAAGAGCAAGGAACTGACTCCTCAGCACGTCGTCCCGCCGCTGCGCCGGACCACGACGTCCGTAGTCCGGCGCAGCGAGACGGTCATCCGTTGTACGGGCCGATCGTGGTCTCCGCGACGGAAGCCGGGTAGACGAGCTTCCCCGCTCCACCGGAGATCTGGGCCGCGTAGAACGGTGCGTCTTTCAGCACCCCGTTGGAGTCGAAAGACAGCGTCGCCGGGTCCGGGTAGATGTTGCCCGTGGTGTGCGTCAGCGTGACCTGGTGCAGCGCCTTGCTCACGTCCGCCGGAGTGGTGGACTTCGCCTTGTTCAGCGCAGCCGCGATGAACTGGACCGATACATATCCGGCCAGCGCCTGCGAGTTGGGCGCGGTCTTGTACTTGGCCTGGTACGCATTGTAGAAGGTCGTAAAGGAAGCCGGCAGGCCCTTCACGCTGGGCGTGATGTCGCCGCCAAAGAGCCCGCCGTTCGCCTGGGTGGCCAGCTGACCGGTCACGGCGCCGGCGTCGGAGCCCGCCATGATGACGATCTTCTGCTTGGGCTTGGATTGCGTGGCGAAGAGCTTGGCCAGCGCGAGCCCGTCACCCGGGTAGCCCATGTTGAGGATGATGTCGGCCGGGGACGCCGCAAGCCGGGCGGCAATCGACGAGAAGTCGGTCGTCGTCAGCGGATAGCCGAAGCTCGTGACGGTCTTCACGCCGGCGGCCGCGGCGGCCGTGTTCCACGCCGCGAGCAGTTCCTCGCCGTAGGACGTCTGGCTGTAGGCAATAGCTACCGTCGGGTTGGATATGCCGAGCTTCTGGGCGGCGAGCTGGGCTACCGCGAGCCAGGAGCTGGCGAACTGGGTCGAGTCGTGATCGGCCTGGAAGACCGTGGTGTAGCCGCGCTCGTGGATCCCGTTGGCGGTGCCGCCGGCGTCGACCCAGGGGATGCCGGCGCGCTGGGTCACGTTGATGCCGGCCAGCACGGTGTCCGAGATCTCGCCGCCGAACACCGCGGCAACCTTGTCGCCGACCGCCGCCGTGGCCTGCGCCTGGCCGTTGTCGGGGTTCGAGGCGGTGTCGTAGGTCTTGATAGCCAGCTTGGCTCCGCCCAGGCTCTTGATGCCGCCCGCGGCGTTGATCTGATCGGCCGCGATCTGACCGCCGTGGCTCTCCGGGATCCCGTAGAAGGACGCCGCACCACTGAGGTCAGTGATCTCACCGATGGTGACCTTGGATGTCTTGGCTGCACTTGAACTGCTGCTGCCGCCGCTGCCGCTGCCCGAGGAGCTGCACGCCGCCGCGGCGAGCACTACGGACGCGGTTGCGGCGCCGATAACTAGTCTCTGCGTTCCCTTTTTCAAAACGTGCATTTCGTGATCACCATCGACCTTTCATGGCCAGCGACGGCGCCGGTCCCGGCGCTGCCGCATTTAGTCGAAAACCACGCCGGCGACGTCGCCGGACGTCCCGGCCGCGATTGCCCGATCGGCAATCGCGCCGTCCTTGAGTACGACTACCGAGTCGCAGATCTCGGTCGCTCCCGCGTTCTGCTCGGCCAGCAGGATCGCGAGCGACCCAGCTCGCTTCATCGCGGCGATCGCCTCGAAGACCTGCTCCACGACCAGCGGCGCCAGGCCCTCCGACGGCTCGTCCAGCAGCAGCGCCTTGGGCTGCGCCATCAGCCCGCGCGCGATCGCCACCATCTGCTGCTGCCCGCCGGACAGCTCACCCGCCCGCTGGTGCCGCTTCTCCCGCAGGACGGGGAAGAACTCATAGGCCTGCTCCAGAAGCGCATCCCGGGCGCTGCGGGAACGCACGGCGTGCCCGCCGACCAGGAGGTTGTCGAGCACGCTCAGACCGGTGAACAGCTGCCGGCCCGCGGGGACGAGCACCAGGCCGCGGGCGCAGCGCGTCCAGCTCGGCTGCCGGGTCAGGTCTTGGTCTTCCAGGCGGACCGATCCGGCCTCAGCCGGAAGCAGGCCGGCGATGCAGGACAGCAAGGTCGACTTCCCGGCCCCGTTCAGGCCGAGCAGTCCAACGCAGCCTCCGGCCTTGACCGACAGCGACACGTCACGTACGACCGCGATCCTGCCGCGGCGGACCCTGAGTCCCTCAACGCTGAGAGCCGGCGCGCTGGCCAAGGTAGCTCGTCACCACTTCCGGATCCGTGAGCACTGCCTCGGGCGAGCCCTCGCTCACGACCACCCCGGCCGAGAGCGCGACAACTCGCTGAGAGACGGCGCGGATGGCGCCGATGTTGTGCTCGATCATCAGTACGGTGTGGCCCTGGTCGGGCAGTGCGGCGACGATCGCCGCCAGTTCAGCTGACTCATCGGCGTTCAGGCCGGTGAAGATCTCATCCAGCAGGATCACCGCCGGGTCGGTCGCCAGTGCGCGGGCCAACTCGAGCAGCTTGCCTTCGCCGCCGTTGACCGAGCTCGCGGATTGCGCGGCGAACCGGCCCAGCCCCAGTTGCTCGACCACTTCGTCGGCCCGGGCGCGCGCGGCCCGCGTCGACAGGCCCGCTCCGGTCGCACCGACCACGATGTTCTCGTGCACCGACAGGGAACCGAACGGCTTGATCAGCTGGAAGGTCCGGGCGATGCCCAGCCGGAGCCTGCGGTGCGGCGGCAGTTTCGTGAT
Source organism: uncultured Actinomycetes bacterium (assembly GCA_963833835.1). GTDB lineage: Bacteria > Actinomycetota > Actinomycetes > Streptosporangiales > Streptosporangiaceae > Bog-532. The sequence goes on along the minus strand of CAWHZI010000008.1, from coordinate 141,389 downwards.
GTTCCGGCCGCGGAAGAACACCCGGCCGGAACTGGGGCGGAAGACCCCCGCGATGACGTTGAAGAGCGTCGTCTTGCCCGCTCCGTTGGGACCGATGACGCCGACGATCTCGCCCTCGGCCACCTCGAGCGACGCACCGTCCAGCGCCTTGACCCCGCGGAACGACTTGGTGACCGACTCAGCATGCAGCAGCGGGGCATCGTGCGTTGTCATGGCACCACCCCATTGCCCGCTCAGTGCGGTTGCCCGCTCAGTTCGCAAAACATTTATACATTTGCGATATCGCCGCAAGTTATCAGACGTTCTATACCGGGTCAAGCACGCGCCACGCGGTCCCAGCGACCGCGGCCACCCCTGACAACGTGGGCGCATACAGCGGCTCACCTGGTGATTTACGGTCACGATATAGCAATCCTTGTAAGGATTACTAGGCTGGCCAAGATAACGGTTCGGGTCCGCTAGGCTTGGGGACCATGGCCCTTACTTCTGCCCTGCGCGCGACCGCGTGACGGCCGTGCGGCGGGGCCGGGTCCCGCAGCATCGCATCGCGGAGACCGTGGCCTCCGAGCTCAGGGCCAGGATCCTGGCCGGCGACGGCGAGGACCGGCTGCCGACCCAGGATCAGCTCGTGAGCGAGTTCGGGGTCAGCTATCCCTCGATCCGCGAGGCGATCCGCATCCTGGAGACCGAAGGCCTGGTCACCGTGCGGCGGGGCAACGTCGGCGGGGCCGAGGTACACCGTCCCGATGAGTCCTCGGCCGCCTATCATCTCGGGCTGGCGCTACAGGGCCGCCGGGTCAACCTCGGGGATCTGGCCGCGGGTCTGCGACTGCTCGAGCCGTTGTGCGCGGCGGAGTGCGCCCGGCGGCCGGACCGGGCGCAGACGGTACTGCCCGCGCTCGAGGCCAACATCGAGGCATCGGCCCTGGTGGTCGAGGACGGCGTCGCGTTCACCCGGGCGGCGCGGGAATTCCACGACCTGCTGGTCGCCTTCGCCCCGAATGTGACGGTCCGGCACGTCATCGGCAGCCTCGTAGCGCTGTGGTCGGCCCAGGAGCAGACGTGGGCCGAGGCCATGACGCAGCGCGGCGAGTATCCCTCACCGCGCCAGGCGGCCAGGGCCGTTGCGACGCACCGGCGCATCGCCGAGGAAATCGCGGCCGGGCACGCGGAGGAAGTGGAGCGCATGGCCCGCGCTCACCTGGCCGCGACCCAGCAGGTGGTGCTGGAACGCTTCGAGGATGGCATCGTGACGGTCTCGTCGGCGCAGGCCCGCCAGGCGATCGCGTCCGGACGATCGGCCAGGAACTAGAATCTTCGCTTTGGTCTCATAGTCAGGGCGGAGCGACCCATGGCCAAGCCGAACTCCAGCGCGCTGGTGGACCTCAGCTTTCCTTCGCCGGGGGTGGCCATCGTCGCGCTGAACCTGCCCGAGGTCCGGAACGCCATGACGACCGCGCTGACGCAGGCGTGGGTGGCCGCGATGGCCGAGGTGGAGGCCGACCGGGACCTGCGCGCCCTCGTGGTGACCGGCAACGGCCCGGCGTTCTGCTCCGGGGCCGACCTGTCGTGGCTCGACCAGGGCAGCATGGGGGAGAACACCCCCGACCGCCTGCGCGAGAAGATGCTGCCGTTCTACCGGGCCTGGCTGGCCCCGCGTTACCTGTCCATCCCGGTGATCGCGGCGGTCAACGGACCCGCGGTCGGCGCCGGCCTGTGCCTGGCGCTGGCCTGCGATCTGCGGTACGCCGCGCCCGGAGCCACCTTGAGCGCGCCATTCATCGAACTCGGCACGCACGGCGGCATGGCGGCCAGCTGGCTGCTGCCGGAGGCGATCGGGCTGCCACGGGCCCGCGAGATGCTGTACACGGGCCGGGTCGTGCAGGCCGAGGAAGCGGTCCACTGGGGCCTGGTCAATGGCGTGGCCGACGACGTGCTTGACCGTGCGGTTGACGTAGCAGCCGGGATCGCGGCGGCCGCGCCGATCGCGGCCCGCCTGACCAAGGCGGGCCTGGCCCAGGCGGCGGGCGGCGGGTTCGAGGCGGCACTGCAGTGGGAAGCGCTGGCCCAGCCGGTGACCATGTCGACCGCGGACATCCACGAGGGGATCCGGGCCCGGCGCGAGCGTCGCGCCCCGACCTTCGGCGGGAACTAGCCCGCCCGCGGCAGGCGCCAGCCCGGCTCACCAGGTGAGAACGACTACTTCCTCAGCGCTCTCGGCCGCGGCCCGGTGGCGGGCCGGACGCGCCCCGGATCGCACGTACCCCTTGCGCTGGCCTTCGACGGGCCGCGGCGTCGGAGCTAGCTCCCAGAGGCAGTCCAGCACCTCGTGCAGAACGTCGCGGCGCAACGTGTAGAAGTAGTTGCGCCCCTCCTTGCGTACGTCGATCAGCCCGGCGTGCTGCAAGATCTTCGTATGGTAAGAGATGGTCGGCTTCGAGACCGGCAGCGTGTCCTCGAGGGTCAGGCAGGCCAGTTCGTCCACGGCCGCCATCTGCGTGACGATGCTCCACCGGATCGGATCGCCGAGCGCCTTGAACACCTCGGTCGGCGCAGCCCTGGACTGAAGATCGTAAGCCATGAAGCCCTCATGTCCCCTGGTTTGCCAGCACTGTCTGCCAGCACTGTCTGCCAGCACTGTCTGCCGACGAGTAATTCGACAAGTATAGATAAATCCACTGAACCCGCTACTGCGCCCTATTGGGGCCTGGTGTTTTCCGGCCAGCGGTTGGAGAACTCGGGCTTGCGCTTCTCAGCGAAAGCGCGCGGCCCCTCGAGTACGTCGTCGCAGAGCATCAGCCGCTGGTTTACCGCCTGGTAGTAATCCAGGGACTCGCGGATGGCCAGGTTCCGCCAGAAGTAGGCCACCTTCTTGGAGGCCTGCACCGCCACCTGTGAGTTGGCCGCGATCATCTCGGCCACCCGGAGAGCCTCCGCCATCAGCTCATCCGCGGGCACGACCTTCTGGACCAGCCCGAGCCGGAGCGCTTCGGCGGCCGTGACCCGGTCCGCGGTCATCAGCATGTAGAGGGCATCACCCAGCGGCATGTACCTGGCCAGCAGGTTGACCGCGATGCCGGCCATGATCCCGCGCTTGACCTCGAAGACGCCAAACCAGGCCGAGTCGGCCGCGATCCGGATGTCGCAGTTCAGCGAGAGTTCCAGGCCGCCCGCCACGGCCAGGCCGTTGACGGCCGCGATCACCGGCTTGGGACTGCCGCCCACGCCCCAGAGGTCCACGGTGGACACCCCCACGCTCGGCGTGCCGGTGGCCGTGCGGGCGGCCAGGTCGTTGAGGTCAGCGCCGGCCGAAAAGGCCCGGTCGCCGGCGCCGGTGATGATCGCGACGTACTGCTCGGGGTCAGCGTCAAATTCGGCCATCGCGCGCGTGAGGTCGGCGCTCAGGGTGCCGCCCAGGGAGTTCATCTTCTCCGGCCGGTTCAGCGTGAAGATGGAGATGTGCTCGCGCCGGTCGATCAGCAGATCCGACATGGTCCTCCTCAGGGCAAAGTTCGACGTTATCGCAAATTTGACAGGATTCATCGTAGACAGCGGGTCCACGTATCGCCAGATGGGCGCCAGGTGGCCCCCTGGGCCGCGAACAGCCGCTGGTTGCCCCTTGACTAGGCCGCCTGGAGGCGGAATTGTTCGATGATGCGGCAACTATCAACCGGAAGGCTGTGAATGGGAAGGTTCGCTGACGTAGCCGTCGCGGGCGTCTACCTGACTGAACAAGGCAATCTCAGCGATCGCACTCAGCCATCGGTCTGGTGGGAGGCCGTCCGCGGCGCGTGCGCCGACGCCGGGCTCACCCTGGGCGACATCGACGGGCTCGTGGGCGACGGGCCGCAAGACCCGGGACTGCGCGAGCGCATGCCCGCCCCGGGGCTGGCCGAGCAGCTCGGCCTGCCGCTCCGGTTCCACGCCCGGAGCGCGGTCGGCGCGGGCTCGACCGCAGCCGGCCTGAACCTGGCCGCGTACGCGATCGCGCACGGTCTGGCCGAGGTCGTCGTCATCGCCAATGCGGTAGCCGGGCACGCGGCGGGCTACGCCAGCGCCAACCGGGACGAAGCGGTGGCCGCGATGGCGAAGCTCAGCGGGCCGTACGAATACGTCTACGGCACCACCCGAGTGTCCGACTGCGCGGTCATGGCGATGCGCCACATGTATGACTACGGCACCACCTCTGAACAGCTGGCGGAGATCGCCGTCGCACAGCGGCACGGGGCCACCCTTCATCCGCTGTCGGTTCACGGGCACCGCGGGGAGCTGACGATCTCCGATGTGGTCGGCTCACGCCTGATCGCCGATCCGCTGCACCTGCTGGACTGCTGCTCGATCAATCAGGGCGGCGGCGCCATCGTGGTGACCAGCGTCGCCAACGCCGCGGCGGCCCGGCGGCACGCCCCGGTAGCGCTGCTCGGGTACGGGGAGGGCCACAGCCACATCGACCCGAACGCCGTGGAAAAGCTCACCGAGTTCCCGGCGGCCAGGTCGGCTGCCGACACGGCCTTCGCAATGGCCGGAGTGGGGCGGGACGAAATCGACGTGGCCGGCATCGGCGACCACTTCACCATTGGCGTGCTCCTCGGGCTGGAAGACGCGGGCTTCTGCGCGCGGGGCGAGGGCGGCGCGTTCGTGGCCAACGGGGGGACCGCCATCGGCGGCCGGCTGCCGACCAACACCGCGGGCGGGTTCCTGTCGTTCAGCCACGCCGGCCTGTGTGGCGTCTTCACCTTGATCGAGGTGGTCGAGCAACTCCGGAGCGAGGCGGGTCCCCGTCAGGTAGGCGGAGCCACACTGGGCTTCGTCAGCGGCGTCGGCGGCGTCCAGCAGGCTCACTCGGCCGCGATTCTCGGGAGAGCGTGATGAGCGAGTACCAGAAGTTCCTGCCCGAAGACATCCCGGACTCACAGCGGCCGTTCTGGGACTCACTGCAGGAGCACGCGGTCCGGGTCCAGCGCTGTGACGACTGCGGCACCTGGCGGTACATCCCCAAGGATCTCTGCCCGCACTGCCACAGCGAGCGCGCGACCTGGACGCGGATCAACGGTCGCGGTGAGGTCTATACCTACACCGTCGTCCGGCGCGCGCCGACACCCGCCTACCAGGCGGAGGCGCCGTACGTACTGGCCCACGTGACCATGACCGAGGGCTTCCGCATGATCGCGAGCCTGACCGGAACCGACCCGGAGACCGTAAAGATCGGCATGCCGGTCGAGGTTGCCTATGAGGATGTGACGCCTGAGTGGACGCTGTTGACCTTCCAGCCGGCCAGCTGATGAGGTGCCTGTGGACGTAGAGTTGTCGGAAGAGCAGCGGTTCCTGCAGCAGACGGTGGCCAAGTTCCTCGAGCACGCGGTGCCGCTGTCCGCGCTCAAAGAGCGAGCAGAACGAGACGAGCCGCCGTTCACGCGGGCCTACTGGGGGCAGGCGGCCGAGCTCGGGCTGGCCGCCGTCCTGGTACCCGAGGAGTTCGGGGGCATCGGAACCGAGCAGCCCGTGCTCGACCTGGTCATCGTGGCGGAGGAGATGGGCCGCCAGATCGCGCCCGGCCCGCTGCTGCCAGTTTCGGTAGTCGCAGACGCGCTGGTGCGGTCCGGTTCCGCCGACCAGCAGCGCCAGTACCTCCCGGCGCTGGCCGACGGGTCGCTGCTGGCGGCCTGGGCGATGGGCGAGGCGCCCGACCAGTGGGAGCCGTCGGAAGGCACGACCAGCGCGCGGCCCGACGGCCCGGACTGGGTACTGACCGGGCACAAGGCATCGGTCGAGGCGGCCGACGTCGCGGATGTGCTGCTGGTGACGGCCCGAACCGATGGCGGCATGGCCCAGTTCCTGGTGCCCCGCGAGGCCGCCGGCGCGAGCGTCCGGCCTCTCCCCCGGTATGACCTCGGCCGGCAGTTCGCGGATGTCGACCTCGATGAGGTCCGTCTGCCGGCCCAGGCCCTGGTGGGCGACCCGGGCCAGATCGATGCCGTCCTGGAGCACCAGTACCTGCTGGCCCTGACCCTGCAGGCGGCGGAGACCGTGGGACTGGTCGAGCGGATCTTCGACACGACGATCGACTACGTGCAGAACCGGTACGCCTTCGGCCGGACCCTGGCGTCGTACCAGGCGCTCAAGCACCGGATAGCGGACCACAAACTCTGGCTCGAGGCGGCGCTGGGAATCTCGACCGCGCTGGCGCGGTCGCTGGCGGCGCAGGACGGCGACGGCGCGCGGCTGGCCAGCGCGGCCAAGGCCCATATCGGCGAGCAGTCACTGACGATCGTCTCCGACTGCGTGCAGCTGTTCGGCGGCATCGCCCTGACGTGGGAACACGACCTGCATCTGTACCTGCGGAGAGCCACCGTGAACAAGGTCGTTTACGGCTCGCCGGCGCAGCACCGGGAGCGCCTGTGCCGTCTGGCCGGACTATGAGCGAGGTAACCGTGTCCGAGGAAGGCAGCCCCGAGCAAGAGAGCCCCGAGGCCTTCGGCGCTCGCGCCCACGCCTGGGTGCGGCGTAGCCTGCCCCCGGCGCAGGGGCAGGCGGGCCTGGAGGTCGATGACGAGCACGAAGCGAACATCATCGCCGAGGCCCGGCGCCTGCAGAAGCTCATCTTCGACGCCGGGTTCGCCGGCATCCGGTACCCGCGCGAGTACGGCGGCCAGGGACTGACCCGGGCGCATCAGCTCGCCTGGCGCCAAGCCGCCGCCGGGTACCAGCTGCCGTCGGCGTTTAACGTGACTCACGGCATCCTGGGACCCACGCTGCTGCAGTTCGGCACGGAGGAGCAAAAGGCCCGCCATCTGCCGGCCATGCTGTCCGGGCAGGAGCTGTGGGTGCAGTTCCTGTCCGAGCCCAGCGCCGGGTCCGACCTGGCCGGCCTGCTGACCAGGGCGGCACGGGACGGCGACACGTTCGTACTGAACGGGGCGAAGATCTGGAGTACCGGGGCGCACTTCTCCGACTTCGCGATGGTGCTGACCCGGACGAACCCGGACGTGCCCAAGCACGCGGGGCTGTCCATGCTGTACATGCCCATCCGCAGTCCCGGCGTGACCGTGACCCCGATCAAGCTAGTCACCGGCGGATCGCATTTCTGCCAGGAGTTCTTCGACGACGTCGTGCTGCCGGAAAGCAACCTCATCGGCCCGGAGGACGACGGCTGGCGGATCGCCACCGGCCTGCTGTTCCACGAGCGGAACATGGTCGCCGGGAACAGCCTGAACGACCACGTTGAGGAGGCCCGCCGCGGCGATGGCGACGCCGACTCCGGCAGCGAGATCGTCGCGCTGGCCCGGGCCGCAGGCCACAGCCAGGATCCGGTGACCCGGCAACTGGTCGGTGAGGCGCTGGTCCTGCAGGCCCTGGAAAACCCGACGCTCAGCCGGATCAACGCCGAGCTGAGCGCGGGCCGGATGCCTGCCCAGGGGGCGGCCTTGGTCAAGCTGCTGAGCTCGCTGTCCCAGTACCGGATCAAGGAGATCGCGCTGGAGATCGGCGGGACCCGGGCCGTGATGAACGGCAGCGACGATCCGGTCGGCGTGTACGCGCAGCGCTGGCTGGCCGCGCGGATCGGCACCATCGCCGGCGGCAGCAACGAGATGCAGCGCAACGCGATCAGTGAGCGGGTGCTGGGCCTGCCGCGTGAGGCCGCGCCGGACCGGGGCGTCCCGTTCAGCCAGGTACTGGCCAGCCGCCGCCAGCAGAGCTGAGGAGTAGAGCATGTGGTCACCAGCGCCAGATAACGGCACCCTGTTCATCGACGGAAAATGGCGCCCGGCGGCGTCCGGGGCCACCTTCGAATCGCGCAACCCGGCCACGTCCGAGGTCATCGGCCGGGTCAGCGACGCGGGGGCGGACGACACCGCCGAGGCGATCGCCGCGGCGTCGGCCGCGGCCCGCGGCTGGGCCGCGAAGACGCCCTACGAACGAGCCGCGGTCCTGCTCGAGGCGCACCGGCTGATGACCGAGCGGGCCGAGGACCTCGCCGCGGCGATGACGGCCGAGCAGGGCAAGCCGCTGCGCGCCGCGCGCAACGAGGTCCGTTACGCGGCGGACTTCCTGCAGTGGTTCAGCGAGGAAGCCAAGCGGGTCTACGGCAGCACGATCCCGTCCGCGCGGAGCGATCAGCGCTTCGTCACCATGCATCAGCCGGTGGGCGTGGTCGCGGCGATCACCCCGTGGAACTACCCGATCTCGATGATCACGCGGAAGGTCGGCCCGGCCCTCGCGGCGGGCTGCACGGTGGTGCTCAAACCAGCCGAGCAGACCCCGCTCTGCGCCGTGGCGGTGTTCCAGCTGCTGGCCGAGGCGGGGCTGCCGCCCGGCGTGTGCAACCTGGTGACCAGCAGCGACCCGGTCCCGGTGGGGCAGGCCCTGATGGGCAGTGACGCGGTCCGCAAGCTCACCTTCACCGGCTCCACCGAGGTGGGCAAGAGTCTCGCCGCGCAGGCGGCCGGCACGGTCAAGCGGGTGTCGCTCGAGCTGGGCGGCCATGCGCCGTTCCTGGTGTTCGGCGACGCCGACCCGGCGCACGCGGCCAAGGGCGCCGCCCTGGTGAAGTTCCTGAACACCGGGCAGGCCTGCATCTCGCCGAACCGGATCTTCGTCCAGCGCGAGATCTACCCCGAGTTCCTGAACGTGCTCGGCCAGCGGGTCGCCGCGTTGCGGGCGGGCAACGGCGCCGATGCCGGAGTGGCCATCGGCCCGCTGATCGACGAGCAGGCGCTGGCCAAGATGGAGCGGCATGTCGGCGACGCGGTCGATAAGGGCGCCCGGCTGCTGGCCGGCGGCCAGCGGCTGGCCGGGGACGGGTACGACGGCGGAGCATTCTTCACCCCGACGGTGCTGGCCGATGTGACGCCAGAGATGGTTATCTACCGCGAGGAGACCTTCGGGCCGGTGGCGGCGGTGACGCCGTTCGACGACGAGGAGCAGGCGATCGATATGGCCAACGACACCACCTACGGGCTGGCTTCCTACGTGTACACACGCGACCTGAGCCGGGCCATCCGGGTCTCCGAGGCGCTCCGGTTCGCCATCGTGGGCATCAACGACATCAATCCCACGTCGGCCGCGGCTCCATTCGGCGGCACCAAGGAGAGCGGTCTCGGCCGCGAAGGCGGCCGAGAAGGCATCACCGAGTACTTGGACACCAAGCTCGTCGGTCTGAGCGTGTAAGGCCAGGATCCCCATGCCATCTTCCGCAGCCGATTCGCAGTCGTCCGGACGGCCATCGCTGGACCGGGTGCTCGACCCGAAGACCGTCGCCATCGTCGGAGCCAGCGAGTCCAGCCGCTACGCGGCCAACTCGCTCGGGACGCTGGACAGCGACGCCGAGGTGTTCTTCGTCCATCCGCGCCACGCGTCGGTCTTCGGCCAGACGACGTATCCGAGCCTGCGGGCCATCGGGACGCCGGTGGACGCCGTCCTGTCCATGATGGGCGCCGAGCGCACGACCGACCTGGTCGAGGAGGCGGCGGAGTGCGGCGCAGGCGGGGTCGTCACCGTGGCCGGCGGATTCTCCGAGTTCGGAGGGGACGGCCTGGTCCTGCAGGAGCGGGTGCGGGTCGCGGCCTGGGCGGCCAAGATGCCCATCATCGGCCCGAACGGGGTCGGTTACATCAACGTGCCCAAGAAGCTGGACCTGACCATGCTGCCGCACTTCTCGCGGCGGCCAGGCGGGGTGTCCATGATCGCGCACAGCGGCGCCGCGATCGAGGCCCTGGGCGCCGCCGCCTGGCGGGCCGGCGGGGTCGGCTTCAACCTGATGATCTCGGCCGGCAACGAGCCGGTGACCGACATGGCCGACTATCTGGACTACCTGGCGGATGATCCGGCAACCGAGATCATCTGCCTGGTGGTGGAGAAGATCAGGCGGCCGGAGGCCTTCTTCGCCGCCGCGGCCAAGGCGCGGGTGGCCGGGAAGCCGGTCATCGCGATCAAGCTGGCCCGCACCGAGCGGACGCAGCGCATGGCCATGTCCCACACCGGATCGCTCACCGGCGACGCCTGGACGTATGAGCAGGCGTTCAAGCAGGCGGGGATCCTGCGGGCCGACGAGATCGACGAAATGGCCGACCGGGTCCAGTTCCTGGAGCAGCTGCCGAGCTCGCAGTGGTCCGCGGTGCGCGGGCTGTTCGTGTTCACCGGGACCGGTGGCTTCGCCGCGATGGCCGGTGATATGGCCGCCACCGAGGGGGTGGACATCCCCGAGGTCGGGCGGCTGTCGGAGTTCATCGGCTCGGTCGTTCCGGGGGCCACGGTGCCCAATCCGCTGGACGCCACCGGGTTCATGAATTCCCAGCCGGAGGTGGTCGAGCAGATCATGAAGACCTACCTCAGCGCGCCCGAGTTCGACGCCAGCATCTTCCTGAGCCAGTTCGCCGACTGGGACAAGGGGGGACGCAAGGGGGCCGAGGACTTCGCCCGGCACACCCGGGCGGCCGGGGTCGGCACCTCGATCATCGCGCCGCTGGCCGGTAATGGGGGCCAGTGGCTGGAGGGCCTGCGCAGCGAGTACGGCGTCGCCATCGGCAACGGGCTGCGCGGCTGCCTGCGCGGGCTGAACACGATGGCCAGCTTCGTCCGGTCGCGGCCGGACGCGCGGGTCCACAGCCCCAGCAGCGTGCCCACCGTCGCGCGGCCGGCGGTGGGCGCCGTGGCCAGCGAAGCGGGGCCGATGCTCCCCTTCGGCGCGACGATGGACCTGCTGGCCGCGGCCGGCGTGCCGGTGGCGCCGTATCACCTGGTCCGCGAGATCGGAGAAACCGGCGACGTGCCATTCGCCGGCCCCTACGTGGTCAAGCTGGCCGACGTCGCCCACCGGACCGAGCACTGCGCGGTCCGGCTCGCGGTGCCCGCCGGGCAGCTGGGCGAAGTGACGGCGGAGCTCCGCAGCCTGGCCGCGCGCGACGGGCTGCCCGACCTGGTGGCCGTCCAGAAGATGATCACGGTGGAGGGCGAGGCCTTCATCGGCGTCCGGGGCCAGTCCGAGCTGGGACCGGTCGTGGCCTTCGGCCTGGGCGGAGTATTCGTGGAGGTACTGGGCCGCGTCAGCGGGCGGCTGGCCCCGTTCACCGTCGCGGATGCCGGCGAGATGATCGGCGAATTCGATGATCTCGGCGTGCTGGACGGTGTCCGCGGCCGGGGTGCGTGGGACCGCGAGGCCCTGGCCGCGATCCTGGTGCAGGTGAGCCGGCTGGCCGCGTCGGGCCATGAGTGGATCGATACCTTCGACATCAACCCCCTGGTCTTCGACGGCGAGCGCTTCGTGGCCGTGGACGGCCTCTGCCTGCTGCGCGACGCCTGACCACCGGCCGAGGGGACTTCATGGAGCTGACCGGCGTTCCGCCGATTCCGCCGGACATGCAGGGCACTGTGACCCAGCCCGTGACCCGGCTAGGCTGCACCGCTGGCGGTGCGCGCTCGGGTACGGGAGCCTTCGCGGAGGCCGAGCGCGTTGGACCACAGCAACGTCAACTGCTCGACCGCGGTGTCCAGGTCGAAGGCGTTGCCCCCCACGAACATCATCTCGGCGAACCTCGCCACCATCCCGCCGAGGGCCATGGCCGCGTACCGGGTGTCGATTCTTGCGTCGGCCAGACCTTCGGACTGCAGCCGCGCGATGGCCGACTCCAGCCGCGCAGCCAGGTAGTCGTCGCGCCGGGCGCGGACGCTGCGGACGGTCTCGTCGTACCGGCTGACTTCCTCGATGACCCGCATGATGCGGGCTTCCTTCTTGTAGGCCGTGAGATACGACCGGTTCGCCGCGCGGATACGGTCCACCGGGCCCGATTCGCTGTCCACATAATGCGGGATGTCATCCATGGACACCAGCCGAACCTCGACCTGCTCGGCGATCTCCCGGAACAGCGATTCCTTGGAATCGAAGTAATGGTAAAAGGACCCGTGCGAGACCTGGGCCGCGGCGGCGATATCGGTAATCCGGGCCTGCAGGAAACCGTCCCGCTCGAACACGGACTTGCCCGCCTCGAGGAGCCGCGCGCGCGTCCTGCGGCCCTTCACTGACCGGGGCTCGGCGTCCATCACACTCCCAGGGCACATCGCGGGGACGCCGAAAGCATACCCAACTGAAATGATTATGACGTCAGTTATACTTTTGCCGAAAGTGGCGGAGGGAGACCCATGGCGCGGCAGCCCATCGCCGAGGGCCTGTTCACCGGGCCCGATGACGACCCGAGTCTCATCGGCGGCTGCTGCCTGAGCTGCGGCACCTATACGTTCCCGGCCCGGGCCGGCTGCCCGAACTGCGGCGCCACGACCATGGAAACCCGCCCGCTGGCGCGCACCGGAACGCTGTGGACGTGGACGACGCAGGGCTTCGCGCCCAAGGCGCCCTTCACCGGCACCTTCTTCGCCGCTGATCCGTTCGAGCCGTGGTTCGTCGGGCTGATCGAGCTCCCCGGGCAGCTCCGGCTGGAGAGCATCCTGGTCGGCTGCAGCCAGGAGACGCTGCGGATCGGCATGCCGATGCGGCTCGTGCTGATGCCGTTCCGCTCATTGGGACCCGACGACGAGATCGTCACCTTCGCCTTCACTCCCGCGGGAGAGGTACAGCGTGCCTGACGTAGCGATTGTCGGCGCCGGGCTGCACCCGTTCGGCCGCTTCCCTGGCCAGACGGCGCTGAGCATGGGCGCGGAGGCGGCCCGCCGGGCCATGGCCGACGCGGGCCTGACCTGGTCAGACATACAATTCGCGGTCGGCGGCAGCTACGAGGTGGACCAGCCGGACGCCGTCGTGTCCGAGCTGGGCCTGACCGGCGTGCCGTTCACTAACGTCTACAACGGCTGCGCCACGGCCGGCAGCGCGCTCGCGCTGGCCAGCCAGCTCATTCAGCTGGGCGAGTACGAGGTCGGCCTGGTCCTGGGCATGGACAAGCATCTCCCCGGCGCCTTCACCGCCGAACCCGACCAGTACGCCTGCCCACCCTGGTACGGCGAGATGGGCCTGTTCCTGACGACCAAGTTCTTCGGCATGAAGATCAACCGGTATATGCATGACTTCAGCATCGGGCACCAGACGCTGGCCGAAGTCGCCGTGAAGAACTACCACAACGGCAGCCTCAACCCCTTCGCCTACCGCCGTAAGCCGCTGTCGGCGCAGGACGTCCTGGGCTCCCGCATGGTCAATTACCCGCTGACGCAGTACATGTTCTGCAGTCCGGATGAGGGGGCCGCGGCGGTGGTGGTCTGCAGCGCACGGGTCGCCCGCCGCTATACCGATCAGCCGGTCTACCTGCGCACCACGGTGTCGCGCACCCGGCGCTTCGGCGCATTCGAGGTGCACTCGCCGTCGGCCGGGCCATCACACCTGCAGGTACCGTCACCGACCGTCGACGCGGCCGCCGCGGCGTTCGAGCGGGCCGGAGTCGGACCGGGCGAGGTCGACATCGCCCAGCTGCAGGACACCGACGCCGGCGCGGAGATCATCCACATGGCTGAGTGCGGGCTGTGCCAGGACGGCGAGCAGAGCGACCTGATCGCGCGCGGGGCCACGACCCTGTCCGGGCGCCTGCCGGTCAACACCGATGGCGGGCTCATCGCCAACGGCGAGCCGGTCGGGGCGTCCGGACTGCGGCAGGTGCACGAGCTGGTGACCCAGCTGCGCGGGCAGGCCGGGCCGCGGCAGGTCCAGGGACTCCCCCGGGTCGGCCTGGCCCAGCTCTACGGTGCCCCCGGCGTGGCCGCGGTCACCATCTTGACCACTTAGGCGCCGGCCTCACCCCTGGGCGCCGGCCTGGCGGCTTATTCGTCGGTTTGCGCCATGATGCCGATCTCCCGGCGGGCAAAGATGAGGCGATCGCCCTGCCAGGCCAGGTGGTCGACGTAGTAGCCCGCCCGCAGATCCTTGGTGGCGACGGTGATGAAGATAAACGAAGAGGTGGCCTCGAGGCCGCCGTCGCGGACCTGTAGATGCGGCACGGCCTGCACATGCACCCCGGGAATGGAATCCGTGGCGAACTTCTGCAGCGCGTCGTGGCCGGTGATCTCGCGACCGCGCACCACCAGGGTCCCGTCGGTGCCGAAGAGATCGGCCCAGGCGTCGGGATCCCGCTCGCGGTCCAAGTGCCGGGCGTAGTCGGCGAACAGGGCCATGACCGTGGCTACGGTGCCGTCCTTGATGGCGCCTTCAGCCTGCATCGCTACCTCCACATGGTGACTTCGACATCGAGCTACGCACTAGGGCCGCCGGGCAGCGGACGATCGGGCTCATGGGTGCGCCCGGAGTCGCGAGCGCCGCTGCGGCGCAGGAAGGTCATCGCCCGCGCGGCGATCCGCCAGCCTTCTGGCGTCCGCCGGTAGGTGTCGGTGTAGTAGCCGATGCGCATCGAGTGATCGGCCTGGTTCACGAAGCACAGCGGCTGCACGCCGGTACCGGCGTCACCGTCGAGCTCCAGGGCGGGCGTGCTCAGCGAGTACAGACCCTGGGGCGCCGCATCGGTCAGGCGCCGGAAATCGGCCATGGTGTAGGTATCACCGAACGCGCTGTAGGTGCCGTCGGCGGTGAAGACGTCGATAGCGGCCTCGATGTCGTGCCGGGTCATGGCGGACGCATACCGCGCCAGCAACTGCTCGAGCTCGACAATGTCGGCCAGGCGCTCCAGCTCCACGTGCCCTCCTCATGACCCTGGTTGCGATCCCAGTCCGAGCCTATACTGACGTCGACGTCAATAACTGATCAGGCCAGGGGCGCAGTACCTGGATGTCATGCGCAGCACCTCAACGTCCTTGAAGTAAGTACTTGCTTACATTTACTCTAGTTGAGGCACATTCCGTCGAGGATTCGAGGGGCCGTGAAAGTCGGAGTCTCTTCCTGGTTTTCCAATACCGCCGAGTACGAAGAGCGCTTCAATACCGGGGCATTCGACAAGCCGTACCCGGTCACCGACGCCGACCAGTTCCGTCGCGAACTGAGCCTGGTCCCGCTGGTCGAGCAGCTGGGGTTCGACGCCTTCTGGACGATCGAGCATCACTTCACGCCCTACGGCATGACCAACAACCCGACCCAGATCCTGTCCTACGTCGCGGGCCGGACGTCCCGGATCGACGTCGGGACCATGGTGCTCGTGCTGCCGTGGCACGAGCCGCTCAAACTGGCCGAAAACCTCGCCGTCCTGGACAACCTGCTGGACGGACGCAAGCTCAACATCGGGATCGGGCGTGGTTTCGCCGCGCGCGAGTTCAACACCCTCGGGATCCCGTACGAGACATCGCGCGGCCGGATGGCCGAGTGCCTGGAGATCGTCCGCCTGGCGCTGACCAACGAGTTCTTCTCCTACGAGGGCGAGTTCTTCCAGATCCCGCGGACCACGATCAGGCCGCGCCCGCTGAGCCCGGACCTGACCAAGAACCTGCTGATGACCTGGGCCTCCCCCGACTCGCTCAAGATGGCCGCGGACAGTGGCGCCGCCCCGCTGTTCACCAACTACCGCAGCCGGCAGATGGTCCACGACAACCTGCAGACGTTTGACCAGGTCCGCGCGAGTCACGGCTGGCCCGTCTCCCCCTCCGCCATCGCCACCACCGTCCATGTGCACCAGGACGGCCAGCGGGCGCGCGAGGTCGGCCAGCAGTACTGGCAGCGCACGGCCGCGATGACGCTGTGGCACTACGACCGGCTGGCCGCGGACTACTTCATGCCGGACGCGACCCCCGAGGAGCGCACGGCCGCGGTGATCGAGGGATACGAGAACCAGGCCGCGGCGGGCATCTTCGGCACCCCAGACGAGGTCATCGAGCAGATCCGCGAGCTTCAGCAAATGGCCAACGTGGGCCATCTGATCACGCTGCACAGCTTCGGCGACATGCCCCAAGATCTGGTCGAGGAGAGCATGACGCTCTTCGGGCAATCGGTGCTGCCGACCATCAAGACCTTCGGGACCGGTGAGCCCGAGGCCATCGGTTTCAACGTCGTGCGCGGGACCCGCGACGGCATAGCGGTGGCCGGATGATCGATCCGCAGGCGCGGCTCCTGGTCGATGCGGCCAACGCCAGCCCTCCGCTGGACCAATTGGGCCTGGATAAGGCCCGGGCCTGGTCGGCCGGCCGGCCTCGCGCGCAGGCCAGCCCGGTGCAGCGGGTCACCGACGTGGCCGCGGTCGGAGACCGGCCACGGTTGCGGGTCTACCAGCCCGACCCCGCACAGCACCTGCCGGTCATCGTCTTCGTCCACGGCGGCGGCTGGATCCTGGGCAGCCTGGATTCTGCCGACGAGACCTGCCGGCGGATCGCCCGGTACTCCGGGTGCGCCGTCGTGTCCGTGGACTACCGGCTTGCGCCCGAGCACCCGCACCCGGCCGCGGTCGAAGACGTCGGCCACGTACTGGACGGGCTGGCCGCGCTGGCCGGGCCGTACCACCTGGACGTGAGCCGGATCGCGCTGGCCGGGGAGAGCTCAGGCGCACAGGTTGCGCTGGCCGCCGCCATGGCCCGGGGCCGTCACCCCGATCCGGAGATCAGGGGGCTGCTGCTGGCGTGCCCGCCGGTGGACCGGACGCTGGCCGCCACGTCATGGCGGTCATACGGCGACGAATTCATCCCGCGGCGCTCGCAGATGAGCTGGATGTGGGACCTGTATCTCGGGGACCACGACCAGCACCTCGATGGCGCGCCTGACCCGGCGGCGGACGACCTCACCGGGCTTCCGCCGGCCATCGTGCTGGTGGCCGAGTACGACCCGCTGCGCGACGAAGGGCTCACCCTCGCGCAGCGGATGCGCGACGCGGGTGTCGTCGTCGAGGTCGTCGAGGCCGCCGGGCAGATTCACCCGGTGATCGGGCTGGCCCCGTTCGTCCCCGCGTGCGACGGCTACCTGGAGGAAGCGACCCAGACCCTCGCCGGGCTTATTAAAAATAAAGGAGAGTCAGACCGTGAAGCACGCTGAACTGCGGGCGGGAGTTCGCTACGACATGCCCCCCGGCTTCGGCCCGTCGGTGGCACCCGAGATCGAGACCGACTTCGACGTGCACAACTCGACGGTCGAGTTCGAGACATCGGCCGAGGCCGTCAGTGAGCTGATGCCGCGCTGGTTCGTGCCGTCGGAGCGGCCGCGTATCGCCGTCACCTACCGTCGCATGATCGGCATGGCCTGGATGGGCGGCCGGGACTATCAGATCGTGTCAGTCCGGGTGACCTCCACCTACACCGGCGACAGCGAGCAGGTGGTGCGGCCCTTCGCGCTGGTGATCTGGGAGTCCGACTACGCCCCCGTGGTCGCTGGCCGCGAGCTGATGGGCGCCCCGAAGCTCGTGGCCGAGATCCCGCCGGTCGAGCTAGGCCCACGCGATCACGTGTTCGAGTGCCGCGAGTACGGCACTGCTCTGGTCAGCGGCCGGGTCCACGGGCTGACGCCGGTCGCTGCAGACGAGGTCGCGCGGCGGCGATCGGCCGCTGCCGCCGGCGGCTCCTACTTCTGGAAGTTCATCCCGGGCCCGGGCGGCATTCCCGACGCCGATTACCCGGTGCGCATATCGATGACGACTCCGTTCGTGCGCATGTGGCAGGGCCAGGGCGAGCTCGAGTGGGGTACGCCGTCCGCGACCGACGCGCCGTACTCGGCCAGGATCGTCGAACGGCTCAGCAGCCTGCCGCGCCGGTCGGACATCAGCACCACCGTCTGGCACGCCGAGTCCTGCATCCTGTCCCGCAAGGACACGGTTCGCCTGGACGTTCAGTCGCCGTAGGCGAAGACGCCGTCGTACATCATGCGCGCCAGCTGGGCGCAGTGCTGGCGCTGCTGCTGGCCGTCGAGGCGGCCGCGGCGCCGTTCGACGGCCAGCATCAGGCAGGTCCCGATGACGACCTGAGCACTGAGGTAGGGGTCGTTGTAGTCGGTCAGCCCGACGTCGGTAAAAATCTGCCGCCAGCCTTCGGCGAGCTCGCGCAGCGCTGGCTCCCAGGCCGACCGGTAGAACGCATCGGCGATGCCCGGGCTGCCGAAGAGCACGAGGCCGAGCGCGGGCATGTTCTCCGCCAGCTGATCCACCATGTCCGACATCACGGTGCTCATGAACGTCAGCCGCTCGGCCCGCGTCATCCGCACGGCCGGCGGCTGCGCCCGCCGGAGGAATGCGTCAATCGGCAAATGCAGCGGCTCGACGACCGAGGCGTAGAAGATTTCTTCCTTGCTGCTGAAGTGGCGGTACAGCACCGCTTCGTTGATCCCGGCCTCCTGCGCGATCATCTTGGTCGTCGTGGAGCCGAGATCACCGGTTCGCTCGAACACCCGGCTGGCCGCACTGAGGATGCTGGCCCGCCGATCGGACGAATTCAGCCGCTGCCGCCGGACCTCCCCGCTCGGCAAGGGTTCCTCTACCGCCACGGCGTGACCCTAGCATCGCCATCGTGGAGAAAGATCAGAGCCCACAGCGGCAAAGGTTCCTAGCTCGCGGGTTCCGCCGAGCCTGTTCGGCATCGCGTTGGGCCTGGCCGGGCTGGCGGAGGCATGGCATGCGGCCGGGCCGCTTCTCGGGACCGCGCAGGCGATCCCCAGCGCGTTCAACATCCTGGACGCTGCCCTGTGGCTGGTCCTGGTGGGCGCGTACGTGGCCCAGGGTCCACGGGTCATCCTGGCCGATCTCCGCGACCCCGTTCTGTCGCCGTTCGTTTCGGCTTCGGTGATCACGGCCATGCTCCTGTCGGCGGCACTGGCCAGAGACGCCTTTGCCGCCGGGCGCGTCCTGGTGATCGTGTGCCTGGCCATGACGATTGCCCTCGGGGGCTGGCTGACCGGCCAGTGGATGACCGGCGGCATCGACCCAGACTCCCTGCACGCGGGCTATTTCCTGCCGACCGCCGCGGGCGGGCTGATCGGCGCGGACGCCGCCGCCCAAGTGCATCTGCACGCGCTGGCGCAGGCTTCGTTCGGGATCGGCGTCATCTCCTGGATCCTGCTCGGCTCGACGATCTTGAATCGGCTGTTCACCCGTCCCGCGCTGCCTTCCGCGCTGGTGCCGACGATGGCGATCGAACTCGGCATACCCGCGGTCGCGGGGTCGGCGTATTTCGCGCTGGCGGGCCAGACCGTGAACTTCGTGGCCTGCATGCTCGGCGGGTACGCGGTCCTCATGGCCCTGGTCCAGCTCCGGCTGATCCCGATCTACCGCAGGCTTTCGTTCACGCCCGGAGCATGGTCCTTTACCTTCGCCTACGCCGCGGCCGCCGCCGACGCGCTCGGGTGGCTCACGATCACGAAGCCGCCCGGTGCCTGCGGTTACGCGATCGCGGTCATCGCGGCGATCACCGGCTTCATCGTCTGGATCGCCTTCCGCACGGTGGTCCTCGCCGTCCCCGGGGATCGGTCACGAATGGAGAAGCGCCAGCGGCCGCGGGGGACCTAGCCTTCCTTTAACTGGCCGGCACCGCGCTGGGCCACAGGAAGCTGGAAAGCAGGATGATCATGCCGACGAAGACGTCCGAGACGGGGAGCGACGGCTTCTCCGCGGCCGAGCGTGCCGCGATGAAGGCCCGCGCGGCCGAGCTGCGGGCCGAGGGCAAGAAGGGGGCCAAGAAGGCGGACGAGCTGCAGGCGGCCCTGGACTCGATGGCGAAGATGACCCCGGAGGACCGGGCCATCGCCGAGCGGGTCCACGCCACGATCACCGAGGCCGCCCCGCAGCTGTCGGCCAAGACCTGGTACGGGATGCCGGCCTACGCCAACCCAGCAGGCAAGACCGTGGTCGCGTTCAAGAACGCCGGTAAGTTCGGCCAGCGGTACTCGACGCTGGAATTTCAGGACGCCGCGAACCTGGACGACGGGGACGCATGGCCGGTGTCGTTCGCACTGCAGAAGTGGACCCCCGCGGTCGAGAAGAAGGTGGCCGAGCTGATGCGAGCCGCGGTTTCCTGACGGCCCGGGCGGGTCAGCCGGCCCGCTCGACCGGTGGAGCCGGATCGGCGGCGTGGGCGGCGGCCGGGGCCGGGCGGCGGGACTCGCCGCTCCCCCGGGCCAGCAGGACCGCGACCGCGACGGCGGCCAGGACGGCCAGCGCCGCCGCGTAGACCAGGGCGGTGGAATGCAGCCCGAACCGGGTGGTGGCCACCCCGGCAATCAGCGCGGGGATGCTGAACGCCAGGTAACCCACGATGTAGATGGCCGTCACCAGGCCGGCCCGGTCATCGGGCTCGGCCAGCGGGGTGACGGCGCGGAAGGATCCCAGGAAGGCCAGGCCGAAGCCGACGCCCGCGATCCCGCTGCCGACGAAGAAGACGGCGGACGCGGTGGCGGCGATCGCGACACAGGTCACGGCCATGCCCGCCAGCAGGCCCAGGCAGCCGGCCAGCATCGTCAGGTGAGGATCCAGGCCGCGCAACGCGAACGCGGCGGCGGCGCCGGTGCCGCAGAGCAGGAAGATGACCAGCCCACCCCAGACCAGGTTCGGTGAACCCGTGGCCTGGGCGGCCAGGGTCGGTCCCAGCGACAGGTACAGGCCACCCAGCGCCCAGCCGGTGACCATGGCGGGGACGGCCGCGACGAAGGTCGGCCGGGCCGGCCGGGGCACGACCACCCGGGGTCGCAGCGAGGCCAGCACACCGGGACGCCGGGACCCGGGTTCGGCCATGAACAGCACGGCGACGATGTTCGCGGCGAACACGGCCATCAGCACCCACCAGATCAGGTGGGTCGGCGCCGGGGCGTACTGGACCAGCACGCTGGTGACCAGCGCGCCCAGAGCCAGCCCCAGGCTGGAGAAGACGCTGGTCACCACCGGCGCTCGATGGCTGCCGGGCGGCTGCAGGTCAAGCAGGGCGGCCCCGGTCGGGCCGGTGGCCAGTCCGCTGGCGATGCCCTGCAAGGACCGGGCCAGGTAGAGGTCCCCGGTACTGCGGGCGGCCAGGAAGACCCCGCACGCAGCCACGCTGAAGACCAGCGACGCGATGATGACCGGACGGCGGCCCAGGTAGTCCGACACCGACCCCAGGAACAGCAGCGTGACCAGCAGGACCAGGACGTACACGGCGAAAATAGCGGTCAGCGTGGCGGCCGAGAAATGAAACCGGGCCTGGTACACCTGGTACAGCGGCGACGCCGCGGCCGAGGCGAAGAACACCAGCAGGAACATTCCGGCCAGGATCCAGAATGCGGCCGCCCGGGGCAGCGTCATACGTCGCGGTTGCACGGCTAGCTGCAACTTCCACGGGCCGGCGCTTGTTCCGGCCGGCGGTCTTTGGGGAATGGAGATTGGATGGCGAGCCAGGAGACCGAAGTCCTCATCGTCGGGGCGGGCCAGGCCGGGGTGGCGATGAGCGAGCAGCTGACCGACGCCAGCGTGCCGCACCTGGTGCTGGAACGCGGCCGGATCGCCGAACGCTGGCGTTCCGAGCGGTGGGATTCCCTGGTGGCGAACGGACCGGCCTGGCACGACCGCTTTCCTGGCCTGGAGTTCACCGGCCTCGACCCGGACGGTTTCGCGCCCAAGGAGCGGGTCGCGGACTACTTCGTCGCCTACGCCGAGAAGGTCGGCGCCCCGATCCGGTGCGGGGTGGAGGTGACCTCCGTGCACAAGAACGTCGGTCGGCCCGGCTTCCGCGCGCAGACCTCGGACGGAGCCATCGACGCACGGTACGTCGTGGCCGCGACCGGCCCGTTCCAGCGTCCGGTGATCCCGGCGCTCGTGCCCGACGACGCCGGGCTGGTGACCTTGCACTCCAGCTCCTACCGCAACCCGCAGCAGCTGCCCGCCGGTGCCGTCCTCGTAGTCGGGGCGGGGGCATCCGGGGTGCAGATCGCCGACGAGCTCCGGCGGTCAGGCCGGACGGTCTACCTGTCCGTCGGCCCGCACGACCGGCCCCCGCGCCGGTACCGCGGGCGTGACTACTGCTGGTGGCTCGGGGTCCTCGGCAAGTGGGACATCGCGCCTCCCCCGGCGGGCGCGAGGCATGTCCCCATCGCGGTCAGCGGGGCTAACGGCGGCGCCACCGTCGACTTCCGCGCCCTGGCCGCCAGCGGCATCACGCTCGTCGGCCGGGCCGTCTCGTTCGACCACGGGACCATGCGCTTCGCCCCGGATCTGGGCGACAACATCGCGCGCGGCGACGCCTATTACCTGTCGCTGCTGGATGAATGCGACGCCTACGCGCTGCGTAACGGCCTCGATCTGCCCGCGGAGCCGGGCGCGCACGTCCTGGGTCCTGATCCGGAATGCATGACCGATCCCGTATTCGAGCTCGACCTGGCCCGGGCCGGGGTCACCTCGATCCTCTGGGCCACCGGCTACGCGGCCGACTTCTCCTGGCTGCACGTCGATGCGTTCGACTCCCGCGGCAAGCCTCAGCATCAGCGCGGCGTCTCGTCCGAGCCCGGCGTCTACTTCCTGGGCCTGCCCTGGCTGTCCCGGCGTGGATCGAGCTTCATCTGGGGGGTCTGGCACGACGCCAGGTACCTGGCCGACCACATCCAGATGCTGCGGGGCTATCTGGCCTACGGGTCCGCGTGATCGCGGTGAGCAGCCCCACGCACCGGCGCATCCGGCCGTTCAACACCAAGGACACCTACCCGGAGCAGAACCTCGACAACGACCTGTGTCAGGCCGTGGTCGCGAACGGCGTCGTCTACCTGCGCGGCCAGATCGGCCAGGACCTCGAAACCCGGGAGAGCGTGGGTATCGGGGACGTCGAGGCGCAGGCGGAGCGGGCGATGGCCAACATCGACCTGCTGCTGCGCGAAGCCGGCAGCAGCCTGGCCGACATTGTGAAGGTGGTCATCTACCTCACCGATATCCGCTACCGCGAACCCGTCTACCAGGTGCTGGGCCGGTGGCTGAAGGGCGTCTACCCGGTCTCGACCGGGCTCGTGGTGCAGGCCCTGGCCCGGCCCGAGTGGCTGGTGGAAATCGACGTCACCGCCGTCATCAGCGGGCAGGCCTGATGACGTTCTCGCTGGCCGCGCGCGACCCCGCCACGGGCGCGTTCGGCATGGTGGTCAGCTCGTCGAGCCCGGCCGTCGCCGCCCGGTGCCTGCACCTGCGCCCGGCCGTGGGCGCGGCGGCCTCGCAGAACGTCACCAACCCGGGACTGGGGCCGCGTCTGCTCGATCTGCTCCAGGCCGGAGCACCGGCCGCCGACGCGATCGCGCAGGTGGTGGCGACCGAAGCCCATCCGGAGAGCCTGGCAGCTCACGGTGGTGGACGCGGCCGGCCGGGTCGCGCATTTCTCCGGGGTCCGTGCGCTCGGCACCCATGCCGTCGCGACCGGGCCGCAGGCCGTCGCGGCGGGCAACATGCTGGCTGACGCCCAGGTGGTGCAGGCCATCATCGACGCCTACCGGGCCAGTGCCGCGGCCGCCTTCGAAGGGCGCCTGCTGGCCGGGCTGCTCGGCGGGCTGGCCGCGGGCGGCGAGGAGGGGCCGGTACGCTCGGCCGGCCTGGCCGTGGTCGAGGACGCCGCCTGGCCGGTGACCGACCTCCGCGTGGACGACGCCGATGATCCCGCCGCCGAGCTCAGCCGGCTGGTCGCGCTCTGGCTGCCGCTGAAACGCGACTACCTCACGCGCGCGCTCGACCCCGGGCGCGCTCCCTCCTACGGCGTGCCCGGCGACCGGTAGGGCCGCGGCGCCGGGACAACTCAGCAACGCAATCTAGTCTGGAAGTGGGCCCAGACGACGATGGATGAGGATGCTGCGATGGACGGAACACTCGCTGGTGCTGATCTGGAACGACTGCGCAAGGATTTTTCGGCCGACCCGGTTAACCGGCTGGCCCAGAATGCCGTGACCCGGGTGACGGTGGATGACGTCTCCATCAACCGGGAGATCGTCAGCAGCATCGACCACTCGCTGTCAACGACGCTGGACGACTGGAAGGTCACGAACCAGGAGCGCAGCGGCCGCTGCTGGCTATTTGCCGGCCTGAACCTGCTGCGCGTCGGGGTGATGCGCAAGACCGGGCTCAAGGACTTCGAGTTCTCGCAGAACTACGCGATGTTCTGGGACAAGCTCGAGCGGGCCAACTACTTCCTCGAGGCGATCATCGAGACGGCGCAGCGCGACATCGACGACCGCACCGTCGCCTTCGTGCTGGATTCGGCGGCCAGCGACGGCGGCCAGTGGAACATGTTCGCCGCCCTGGTGGCCAAGCACGGCCTGGTCCCCAAGGGCCACATGCCGGAAACGCAGAGCTCGTCGAACACGGGCCGGATGAACTCGATCCTCCGTTATCAGCTTCACCAGGGCGCGCGCACGGTCCGCGGAGCTGCGGCGCAAAGCCTGGAGGCTGCCCGTGCGGCCAAGGCCGAGATCATGCAGGTTGTCTACCGGATCCTGTGCATCCACCTGGGTACGCCACCCGAGCGCTTCGATTGGCAGTGGACAGACAAGGACAAGAAATTCCACCGGGACGGCGTGATCACCCCACGGGAGTTCGCCGCCACCTACGTTGATCTGCCGGTCAGCGACTACGTCTGCCTGGTCAATGACCCTCGGCCAACCAGCCCCATCGGCCGGACCTTCACCGTTGAATACCTCGGCAACGTCATCGGCGGTCCACCGGTCAGCTACCTTAACGTCGACATACAGGTCATCAAGGACATCGCCGCGGCCGCGATCCAGGGCGGCGAGCCGGTCTGGTTCGGCTGCGACGTCGGCAAGATGATGAGCAGCGATTACGCGTTCTGGGACGCCGAGCTCTACGACCTGCCATCGGTCTACAGGACCGGGTTCGACCTCGATAAGGCCGCCCGGCTCACGCACCACGAGACCGCGATGACGCACGCGATGCTGTTCACCGGGGTCGATGTGCTGGACGGCGTGACCCGGCGCTGGCGGGTCGAGAACAGCTGGGGCCCCGACCGTGGCAAGGACGGCTTCTACACGATGAACGACTCATGGTTCGGCCAGTACGTCTTCGAGATCGCCGCGCGCAAGAGCGCGCTTCCCGCCGATCTGCTGAGCGCTCTGGATACGAAGCCGATCGTGTTGCCGGCCTGGGATCCGATGGGCGCGTTGGCCCGGTAGGCGGGACCGCCGACGACCGGCCTAGTCTCTTGGTCGTGACGGAATCCAACCGCGACACAGCCGAGCTGATCGTAGAGTGCCTGGAAAACGAGGGTGTCACTCATGTCTTCGGCATTCCGGGCGAGGAGAACATCCGGCTGGTGGAGGCCATCTCCCGGTCGTCCATCCAGTACGTGCTGACCCGTCATGAACAGGGTGCGTCGTTCATGGCCGAGACCTACGGTCGGCTGACGGGCCGCGCCGGGGTCTGCTCGGCGACCCTGGGTCCGGGTGCGATCAACCTGCTGCTCGGTACCGCGGATGCGATCACCAACTCGACGCCGCTGGTCGCGCTGTCGGCGCAGGTCGGGATGAACCGCAGTTTCAAGGAATCCCACCAGGGCGTGGACCTCGTATCGATGTTCGCGCCGGTCACCAAGTGGTCAGCGCTGGTGTCGACGCCGTATGCGGTGCCAGAGATGATCCGCAAGGCGTTCAAGCTCGCTCAGACCGAACGTCCCGGCGCGGTCTACCTAGCTGTCCCCGAGGACGTGGAAGAAGCCCCGGTGACGGAGCAGGAGCAGCCGCTCCCGGTGAACGTGCCGCGTCCAGATGAGCCGTCCCCGGGGCAGGTCGAGCGGGCTGCGGCCCTGCTTCGTGCGGCGCGCACCCCCGTGGTGCTGGCCGGGCATGGGGCCGCGCGAGCCGATGCAGGTCCGGCCCTGCGCCGCTTCGCCGAGACGCTGGGCATCCCGGTGGCGACCACGTTTCACGGCAAGGGTGTATTCCCCGACGATCACCCGCTGGCCCTGGGCGCGGTGGGATTCATGCGCCATGATTACGTCAACTTCGGCTTCGACCGCGCGGACCTGATCATCGCGGTCGGGTATGAGCTGCAAGAGTTCGACCCGGTGCGGATTAACCCGCGCGGGGACACCAAGATCATCCATCTGCACCGGTTCCCGGCCGAGGTCGACGCGCACTACGACGTGGCCGTGGGACTCCATTCCGACATCGGGCGCAGCCTGGACGCGTTCACCGATGCGGTCGGGCAGCACACCAGGGACACCCCTGGCCAGGACCGCATCCGCGCACTGCTGGCCGGCGAACTGGCCCGCGGCCAGGGTGATGACCGGTTCCCGCTGGCGCCGGCCCGGATCGTGGCCGACACGCGCGCGGCGCTGCGGCGCGAGGACATCGTCCTGGTCGACACCGGGGCGCTGAAGATGTGGATGGCGCGCCTGTACCCGACCTACGAGCCGAATACCTGCCTGATCTCCAATGGCCTGTCCACCATGGCCTGGACGGTGCCGGGCGCGGTCGGCGCGAAGATCGCCCGGCCGGACTGCCGGGTGCTCGTCGCCACCGGGGACGGCGCGTTCTTGATGAATTCCCAGGAAATCGAGACCGCGCTAAGGCTGCACCTGGCGTTCGTCATCCTGATCTGGGTCGATGACGCCTACGGACTGATCAGCTGGAAGATGGACCTGGAAATCGGCCGGAACATGGACACCACCTTCGGCAACCCGGACTTCGTGGCCTACGCCGAAAGCTTCGGCGCGACCGGGTACCGGATCGGCTCCGCCGGCGAGCTCCTCCCGGTGCTACGCACCGCGCTGGCCGCCGACACGGTGTCAGTGATTGCCTGCCCCGTCGACTACTCCGCCAACCTCGAGCTCATCGAATCCCTCGGCGACCTGGACGACTCCCTATCCTGAGCCGGCACTGTGTCCTGAGCCCGCGTAGAGGACAGGGTTGAGCGGGCCTTCGGGCTGGCCGCCAACCGGGGCATCGCTCAGCCAGTTGTGCCAGTCCGCTTCCCGCCATTCGTTGTCGGGCTCGGTGATCTCGATATCGGCGTCCATGCAGATGATGGTCATGACCCGGCGCGGGATAGGGGTGGTGTTGGTCCCGGCCCGGTGGATGGTCCAGCCGGCGTGGAAGCTGACGTCACCGAGGGCATAGGGCGAGTCGTCCACGGTGTAACCGGAGCGGGCCACGAAGTCGGCCAGGGCCCGCTCGGACTCATCGCTGATGAGCAACTCGCGCCCGTCAGAGGAACGATGACTGCCGACGGCGAAGGTGAGCGGTCCCATCTCGGCCGGGACGTCCTGGAGCGGAATCCAGACCGTGAGGGTCCGGTCGGTCGATAGTGGCCAGTAGTACTGGTCGCGGTGCCAGGGGGTGATGCCCCCGCCGGCCTCCTTGTACAGGGCCTGGTCATGGTAGAGACGGACGCCGCGCACCTGGAGCAGTTCGGCGGCGATCCGGGCCAGCCGGGTCGAGCGCACGAAGTCCTCGACGACCGGACTGTGCCGCCACAGGTTTTCTATCTGCAGGAACGCCCGGCCGTAGGTGTCGCGTTCGGCCAGCGGAACCTGCTGGGTGTTGAGCTCGATCACCTGGCCGGTGATCTCGGGCTCATAGGCGGTGAGCACTTCCGGGCTGAGCACGTTCCGCAGCTTGATATAGCCATCCCGGGCGAACTGCTGGGTCTGGGCGGGGCTCAGCGGAAAAGGCTCATCCAGCTCGGCGGGCCGGGAGACGGTCGTCATCGTCATCATCCTCCGGATAAAGAAGATTCCCGGTGGTCAGGTGAGCAAACTGCGGCTCTCGGCCGGGGGTGCACCCAACCCTGCCGGCTGGCCGTCCTCGAACCAGCGGCGCTTGAAGGTAACGTGCGGGCCGGTCAGTCCTTCGGCGGCGGGCTCGATGTAGCGCACCTGATTCCCGGGAGGATTTCCGGCGGGGGGCGGCGGAGTATCGGCCAGGGTGGCTTCCAGCCAGTCGAGGATGGCTTCGTGGACACTGCGGTCGCCGGTGAACTTCGGCCGGTGGAACTGGTCCGCGAACAGCCAGAGCTCAGCCGGGCTGGTCACCTGGTCGAACAGCCGGAAGACCTCCTCCACCGGATCCCGCAGGTCGTACTCGCCCGTCACCATGAGCATGGGACACCGCAGCTGGCCGAGCTGGCCATCGACCGTCATCCTGGCCAGCACCCGGTCCAGCTCGTCCTCGGTCGCCGCCTGGGTCAAGAAGCCATAGAGCCGTTTATAGCTGGGGGCATCCTCGTTCATCAGGTAGTACAGCGAGGAGTAGCCGGACTTGGTCGCCAGCGCCCTTACCCGCCCGTCGCGCAGTGCCAGGCGGGTCGCCCAGAAGGTACCGGCGCCCGCCCCGTAGACGAAGATCCGATCCGGGTCGACGTCGGGACGGCGCCGTAGCGCATCAAGCGCCACCGAGGCGGCCTGCTCGAAGTTGTCGTCGGTGAGCGCGATGCCCCGCATATTGCTTTTGCCGAGGCCCGGTCCATCGAAGGAAAATACGTGCCAGCCGCGGCGATGCTCCGGGACATGGGCCGGATTCGGGGAACCTTCGCACGTGGTGTCGCAGCCGGGTGCGTTGAACAGCAGCGGTGCGGGCCCGGAGCCGGGGGCCAGGTGGAGCCAGCCGCCGAACGGCTGGCCTTCCCATTCGATCTCGACCCGCTCGATGCGATGAGGGCTGAGTTCGCGCACTTTCTCATAGCAGCGCTCGAGACCCGAGTACAGGAAACGCTTCTCCGCATTCAATTCCAGGACGGCGTGCTGCGCTTTCATGAAATCTCTGGTCGCCTGGAAGTAGAGCTTCAGCGCGGCCGTCTGGTCGCCCTCGGCCGCCTGCTGGGCCCCTTTCTCTTCGCGTTCTAGGGCGCGCAGGCCCAGATGCTTGCTGACCATGGCCTGGCTGCGGACCTTCGCGGGCAGCGATCGCTCTTCTGACCACCAGTGATAGGTCAGGCCGCTCTGCTGGATCACGTAGTCGTAGATCCACTGCTGCGTGTCCCGCCTGAGGTGAGGGCGCCCAGGCCTTGCCGCCGCGGGGTCAGGCATGCGGGCCGCCCACTTCTGCGTCTTCCTTGCCCGCAGTGATCACCAGTTCGTCCCCCTCGACGGTGAAGGTGTGCGGAAGTCCTTCCGACATCCATTCCAGGTGATCCACCATCGGCGCGAAGCGGGGGTGGTCCTCGGGCAGGACCTCCGGCCGCAACTCGGTGTCGATCCACACCGGCAGTGCGCTCACCCGGCGCACGCCGCGTTGCGTCACGGTCGCGCACCCGATCATGCTTTTCATCGCGTCCGGTCCCATCGGCAGACGCGGGTAAGCCGGATCGTGCACCACGCCGTGCCGATGGCCCCCGGTATGCCCGGGCACGTGGTTACCGAGTTCCCGCTGCGACCAGATGAAGTGGCTCAGGCTGTAGAAGCAGGCCTTGCCGTCGATCACCTCAATGCCCTTGGGGATATGGGGATGATGGCCCACGATCAGGTCCGCGCCGGCGCCGATGATTTCCCGGGCTACGACGCGCTGATAATCAGCCAGCATCCGCGGAATGTTGTGGATGCCCCAGTGCATCGAGACGACCACTGCGTCAGCGAGCGACCGGGCCAGCGCCACGTCATGGCGCATGGCATTGAGATCCTGTTCCCAGGGGATGGTCACCACCCTGGGCGGCGTGCCGGGCTGCCAGTCGTCGGGCTTGTAGAAGGTGTCAACCCGCATCGGCGCTATGCCGGCCCGGTGCGTGGTCGCCGCGTAACCCTCGCGCATGATCGAGTTGTAGGCCAGGAACGCGACGCTCACGCCGTTGCGTTCGATGACCGCCGGCCGTCTCGCCT
The DNA here is from genome assembly GCA_963833835.1 of uncultured Actinomycetes bacterium. Lineage (GTDB taxonomy): Bacteria > Actinomycetota > Actinomycetes > Streptosporangiales > Streptosporangiaceae > Bog-532. The sequence continues at coordinate 111,794 of CAWHZI010000008.1, read as the reverse complement.
CTTCCTCGTCACGGCCACCGCCCACGGTCTGGATGCCCATGCTCCGGAACAGCTCGATCATGTCGAGCAGCGCTTCGCCGCCCCAGTCCATGGCCTTATTACCGGCGACGGAGACGACGTCGAAGCCGCAGTCGGCGAACAGCGAGGCGAACCGCGGATCCTGCCGGCTGTAGTGGCCGTCCGAGTGGACCTGCATGGTGCCCCGGTTGCTGAAGACCTTCTCGCAGTGAGCAAAGCGGACGTCCGCCTGCGCCAACGTGGGTTTGGCCAGCACCGGGTAACCGTCGAGCGGTTCGTGGTACGGCCCGACGTCGCCCACGGCCATAAGCAGGAGCTCACCGTTACCGGCCGCCATCAGCAGTCCTCCCGAAGTCGTGGCACATTATGGAACGAATGTTTCGCCAGTGATTGTTCGCCGCGCTCACCCCCATGTCAATGCCCGCGCTCCGGGCCCGAGGGGTGCCGCGGCGGGCAGCGGGCCGAGCCGGTGGCGGGCAGCGGGCCGAGCCGGGCTGAGCCGGGCTGAGCCGGTGTGCTGAATGCGCCATTGCCCACAGCGGGGTGTGGTCGATGCGCCATTGCATACATGGGGCCCGGGGCCCCCTGCGACGGGTGGGGCGTGGGGCGCGAACTCAGGCGGGACCTCTTGACGCGGTGTCACCGCGATGAGAGCCTGAGCAATGAAATGCTCGTTCCAAACTTTGGCTGGGCTCTACCTGGGCGCCGTCAGCCGGGCAGGACGAATTAGCTTCCCTAGCGCTGTGGAGAGGCGGACGTGGACAGGATTACCGAACAGCTGGTCTCGTACACCAGGGACTTCGCGAACGTTGAAATCAGCGATGAGGTCCGGGAAGCGACCCTTCAGCACATTGTCGATACTGCAGCCTGCGCGGTGGGCGGCTACAACCGGGTACCGACGGTGGCCGCGCGCAAGGTCGCGCTGCAAGCCACGAACCCCGATGGCGCGACGCTGTTCGGCAACGGGGCCAAGGTCATTCCCGAGATGGCGGCCTTCGCCAACGCGACCGCCGTCCGGAGCACCGAGTGGAACGACGGGATGTTCGCCAAGGGCGGCGGCCACGCCAGCGAGATGATTCCGGCCCTGCTGGCCGTCGGCGAGGCCCGCGGCTCCACGCCGCAGGAAGTGTTCCGGGCGATAGTCCTGGCCTACGAGCTGCTCGGCGGGCTGGGTAACACCTTCTACCGGCGCAAGATGAACTGGGGCGTCGGCACCAACATCACCCCGGCCGTGGCCCTGGCCGTGGCCACGCTCATGGGCCTCAACGAAGAGCAGATGGCCTGGACCGTCGCGCACGCGGTGCTCACCGTTCCCCTGGGGGCCGATCACGGCCTCGGGACCATGGTCAAGGCCGCGTCGGCGGCCAAGGTGCTGCGCACGGCCATCTTCGCCGCCAACCTGGCCGAAGCCGGGCTGAAGGCCACGCTCAAGCCCTACGAGGGCCTCGGCGGCGTCTTCGACAAGGTCTCCGGCGGCCCGTTCGACCTGACCCTCCCGGCCATACCGGGCGGCCCGATGGTGATCCAGACCTCCTACCTCAAGCGCTTCCCGACCGAACTGCACTCCCAGGCACTGCTCGGGTATGTGATCGAAAAGGTCCGCCCGTGGACGTCGGCCGATGAACTCGAGTCGTTCGACATCGAGACCTACTGGCACGCCGTTGACTCGCTCGGCCGGCGGGACAAGGGCGCCTGGGACCCGCAGACCCGCGAAGGCGCCGACCATAGCCTGCCGTACCTGCTGAGCGTGGCCCTGGTCGACGGAGAGCTCTCCTACCGCACCTCGTTCACCGATGAGCGCGTCGCGGACCCGGCGCTGCGGCCCCTGATGGAGCGCATCTCGGTGGTGGAGAACGAGAAGATCACCGAGAACTACCGGCCGCCGGGCATGGAGATCATCGGCAACCCCTGCTACCGCGTCGTGATCCGGAAGAAGAACGGTGACGAGCTGCGGGAAGATGTGACCTTTCCCAAGGGGCACTTCCACAACCCGATGACCGCCGACGAACTCAACGCCAAGTTCGACGATGCCGCGTCGGACGTCGTCAGCGACGAGACCAGGGACACGATCAAGGCGGCGTGGTGGGGCTTCGACCAGGCGAAGAGCCTGCCCGAGCTCATCGCCACGATGAAGTGGAGCGACGCCGCCCGATGACGAAGCCTGACCCGCTGACGGGCCCGCTGGTCCGTTTTGCTCGCGGCGTCAGGTACACGGACCTGACGCCGTCAACGGTGCACGCCATCGTGCGCAATCTCCTCGACACGGTGGGCTGTGCCGCAGCCGGGCTCAGCGCCGAGGCGCCCACCGCGGCGCGCGGGCTGGCCAGCACGACCGGTGGGTCGTACGTGGCGTCGGCGTTCGGCCTGCCGGAGCCGGTGCAGGCCGACGCCGCGATCTTCGCCAACGCCGCGGCGGTCCGCAATCGTGATTGGCATGACGGCGGCATCAATGCCGGCCACCCCAGCGACGTGACTTCGGCCGTGCTCGCCACGGCCGAAGCCACCGGGGCGAGCGTGGAGCGGGTCATCGAGGCGATCTTCGCGACCTACGAGATCGTCGGCGCGCTCGGCCAGGACGACCAGTTCGCCGGTAAAGGCGTCCGCACCCTCATCGCGACCTTCGCGGCCGTGGTGGGGGTGGGCATGCTGCTGGAGCTGACCGACGACCAGTTGGCCGAAGCCGTCGGCATCAGCGTCGCGCCGAACGTACCGCTGGGGATCGACAACCTGATCCGCCAGTCGCACTGGAAGTCGCTGGGCGCGGCGCACGCCTCGATGACCGCTTCGATGGCGGCCCAGCTGGCCAAGTTCGGGCTGGCCGGGCCGCCCGACCTCTTCCGGCCCGGCAACGTGCTGTTCGAAAAGATCTCGGGCGAGTTCAACCTGGACAACCTGGGCGAGGTGGTCGACGGGAAGACGGTACCCGAGCGCGTATCGCACAAGTTCTTCCCCTGCTTCACCGAGAGCCAGGGCCCGGTCGCCCTGATGCTCGATGTCCGTAAGAGCGTCGATCCCAGCGAGGTGGAGGCGATCTCGCTGCGCGTCACCCAGACGGCCTGGCGGCAGGGCGCGGGGGTGCGCACGAGCGAAAACCGGAAGTGGGACCCGCCCACCCCGGACGTCGCCGGGCACAGTTTCCCCTACCTCATGGTCAAGGCGCTGATCAGCGGGCCCATCTCGATCAGCAGCTTCAGCCTGGCCGAGATCCAGGATCCGCAACTGCGCCCGCTGATGGCGAAGGTCACGGTGGACGAGGACCCCGAGTTCACCGCTCGCCGGGCGTCGCACCACGAGGAGAACGCGGTCCTCGAGGTGGCACTCAAGGATGGCCGCCAGCTCTCGCTGAGCTCAGCTCATCCCCGCGGGCACGTCATGAACCCGATGACCGATGACGAGCTGACGCAGAAATTCGACTCATCGGTGCGCATGGTCCTGCCGCCACCCGAGCACGAGGAACTGCGCCGGCGGCTGTGGAACCTGCCCGCCGAGCCGGACCTGCGCCGCATCACCGGGATCTTCCGGCAGTTCTCCACCGATGGCGCGGCCAGCTACGAAGGACGGAACTGAAGCATGAAGGAGCTGGATCCGCCAACTCGCGCGATCGTGGACTACCTCGACTCGGTCGACTACGCGTCCATACCGCCGTCGGCCGTGCACGCGGTCACCAGGAACTTCGTCGACACCGTGGCCTGCATGGCGGCCGGGTGCGACGACCGGGCCGCCCGGGCGACCCGGGCCTACGCGCGGACCGCCACCGGCACACCAGCCGCGTCCGCGATCGGGGTCCCCGGATCCGTGCTGCTCAACGGGGCCGTCCTGGTCAACGTGGCGGCCATCCGGCAGGGTGAGTTCCACGACGACGAGCAGACCCGGCCGCCGCGCTCGCCCATCGCGGCCGCGTTGTTCGCGCTGGCGGAAGCGACCGGGGCCAGACCGGCTCAGTTCATCGAGGCGGTCTTCGGCTCGTACCAGCTGGCCATGGCACTCAGCGATGTGGCTCCGCTCCCGCCCACCGGCTTCGCCCAGAGCCTGCACATCTCCATCAGCGTGGCCGCCGGCGCGGCGAAGTTGCTGGCGCTCGACGCCGACCAGCGGGCCAATGCCATCGCGATCGCGATCACTCCCAGCCTCCCCATGGGGGTTCCCGAGCATCAGCCGGATGTCGCCTGGGGGCCTTTTGCGTCCGCCCAGGCCGCATCGACAGCGGTGTTCGCCGCCCGGCTCGCGGCCGCGGGCATCACCGGGCCGCCGCACATTTTCGACGGTAACGAGGCGCTGTGGGATACGGTCACCGGTGCGTTCGAGCTGACCGGCATCGACCGCACCCACAACTCGCTCACGGCGCCCGAGCGCATCGCCCATCGCAGTTATCCCGCCTGCCGGCGCAGCCAGGGCACGCTGCGGCTCCTGCTCGAGCTGCTCGGTGACAGCCCATCGGCCGACGTCGAGGCGATCACCATCGAGGTGACCGACCAGGCCCACCAGGCCGTGCGGGCCGCCCCGCCACCGGGACGGTGGCAGGCCGAAGATGCGTACCACAGCCTGCCGTACCTGGCGGCGCGGGCCGTCCTCGACCGGGACATCTCGGCCTCCACCTACACCAGCGAGCGCCTTGATGACCCGCGCCTGGCCCAGACGCTGCCGCGCATCTCGGTCGTCGAGGCCCCGGACCTCGCCGGTACGGGTGGGCGGCCCGCAGGCGAGCCCGCCCGCGTCACCGTGCGGTGGAGCGACGGCCGGGAACGGACTCTGGCCCAGGCCTATCCGCGCGGGCACGCCCGGAACCCGCTGGGCGACGCCGAGCTCAGCGCGAAATTCGAGGCTTCAGTAGCCGGGCGTCTGTCCCCGAAGCTTCTGGACGAGCTGCGGACCCGGCTGTGGAACCTGCCTGGGGAACCGGGTCTGGGACCGATCGCCGCGCTCTTGCGCCGGTTCTCCGTTGCGAATCACTGACCACGACAAGGAGAGGCCCTGATGACTGAGAAACCAGCTGAGGCGGGCATCAAGCTGCTGACCCCCGGGGACAGCGTCGAGCGGAAGGGGAAGAAGTACTTCGCCCTCGACGCCCCGCGGGGAACGGCGCTAGAGCTCCAGATCATCGAGGAGTGCCGGCCGCGCCGGCTGCACCACCAGGAAGCGATCGACGCGTTCTGGTGGGTGACTTCCGGGCTGGTCCACTTCCACGACACCGAAGGCGGAGTCATTGAGGTACCGGCGGGCCAGGGCGTCTTCATCCCCCAGCTGACGGACTACTGGTTCGACAAGGAAGGCGACGAGCCCGCCACGATCCTGCACTTCAGCATCACCTCGGATCGCTCGGACCTCGGCCCGGCCAAGACCATCCTGGCCCCTGGAGTTCATTAAATGGAGGCAGTAATGGACGATGTCCGGCGTGAGCAGATTGGCATTGTCGGCGTCGGGAACATGGGCGGGGCGATCGGCCGGTCAATGCTCCGCGAGGGCATCGGTCTGACCGCGTTCGATGTCAACGAGACCGCGCGCAACGCCATCGCTGAGCTGGGCGCGACGATCGCCCCTACTCTCGACGCGCTGGCCAGGACGTGCAAGGTGATCTCGATCGTGGTCGTCACGGACGAGCAGGTGCGCCACGTCGGTCAGCAGATCGTCAGCAAGGCCCGGCCCGGGACCATCGTGCTCATCCACAGCACGATCCGGCCCGGCACCGTGGTCGACCTGGCCGCCCTCGGCGCGGAGCGCGAGGTCTCGGTCCTCGACGTATCGGTCAACGGCGGGAACGAAAAGGCGGCCCTCGGGACGCTCACCCTTATGGTGGGCGGCCCGGGCGAGGTCGTGGACTACATCTGGCCGCTGCTCGAGACGTTCGGGCAGAACATCTTCCACATGGGCCCGGTCGGCAGCGGGGTCGTGGGCAAGCTGGTGAACAACCTCATCGCGCTGGGAAGCTACGCGCTCCAGATGGAGGCCATGCGCCTGGCCACGTCCTACGGGCTCGAGGAAGACGACGTGACCGGAGCGGTCATCGCCAGCATGGGCGACAACCGGGGTATCCGTACCTGGGGACGGCACGACCGGAAACGAGCGATCCGCGCCAGCCAGGGGGTGGACTGGTCCGAGCGGATGGGCCGTGACCTCGAAGAGGCGGCGATCGCGGCCGGGGCCCGGGGCGAGCTCCTGCCGGTGACCGCGATGATCGCCGAGGCCATGCCGACCATGCTGCGGCGCCGCGACCGGGAGCTGGCCCAGCGGCCGGCCCAGGCACCGATTCCGCTGTGCAAGATCTGCAATCAGGAACTGGCCAAGGTCTTCCGCGAGCGGGGCTACCACCCCGAGTGCACCCCAGAGGGCTCAGCGTTCCCGGGATCGATTCCGGGCGCGTGACCTGATCAGGCCACCCGGCCGAGCTGGCCCGCATTGCTGAACGGCCGCCCGGGACCTTGTGGTCCCGGGCGGCCGTTTCGGTTTCGGTGATCAGCCGTCCAGGTCGACGATGACCTCGTCGCCCTTGACGATGTAAGAGGTGTTGATGCCCTGGCTCTCGGTGATCTCGCGGACGTAGGTCACCACTTCGTCGAAACGAGGATCTGAAGCCGAGAGTATTTCCGGCTGCGCTCGCTTGTTGATCATGACGGGGCGGAAGACCACGCGCTCGACGGTCGTGCCGGAAATGTCGATCTGAGCCAGCATCGACTTACGGTTCTCGGGCGGCACCGCGTACCACTCTTCGTACTCCGGGTCGTAGGTCCACTTCTGGTTGTCCATGTGGGCCTTGTGCTCGGGGCTCCGACGGCGCCCCTCGTCCAGGACCCAGCGGGGCTGGTCGAAGCAGAAGTTGCCCAGACTGTAGAAGATCGGCTTGCCCTGGTAGACCTCGATGGCCTTGAGCCGGTGCGGATGCGTTCCGATGATGAAGTCGGCGCCCGCGTCGATGGCCTTATGGGCCACCTCCGGCTGGTACATGGCCAGGGCCCCCTTCACGCCATGCAGGCCCCAGTGGTAGGAGACCGACAGCAGGTCGCACTGCTCTTTGGCCGCCCGGATGTCGGCCAGCATGGCGTCGAGGTCTTCCTGGTACGGGAAGGTAAGGATCTTGGGCGCCGTACCGGGCTGGTAGTCGGTCTGCAGATAGTGCGTATACGCCCGCATCGGCGCGGCCCCGGGGCTGGTCTCTCCGGCCTGGTAGTTCTGGCGCAGGACCGAGCAGTAGGACAAGAAGCCGACGGTCAGCCCCTTCTTGGTCACGAAGGCCGGCTTGCGGGCTTCCACGATGTTCGCCCCGGCCCCGATGACCTGGATCCCGAGGTCGCGGATGACCTGGATCGTCTCGAGCAGCACGTCCGGACCCAGGTCCGACCCGTGGTTGCTGGCGAAGGTGAGCACGTCGTAGTGGCCGAGCAGGAGAGCCCGGGCGTGATCCGGGTCCGTGAGCTCGGTGAACCCGCCGATCGGGAAGATGTCCCGGCGCCGGCTGTAGTGCCGTTCGTTCTGGGCTACGACGAAGTCCATGTCGCGCAGTGTCGCCGACACGTGCTCGTAGCCCGATTCTGGTTCCTTGTGAAATGCCGTGACGTCGCCAACGGCACAGAACTTGATTTTGTCTGTAGACACGTACCGCTCCTGCTTTGTGGTGAACCGACGTACGAGCCGCTCGTCAGCCGGGTTCCTGCACCTCGCGAAGCTCAAGGTTCTCGACGGCCAGGTGCTGCTCGGCCCACTCGACCATCTGGGGGATGACCTCGTCGGCGTAGTCCTCGTACGCCGCGTAATGCGTCGTGTAACGCTGAATGATCAGCTTCTTGGGCGCTACCGCCTGCTCGTAGAGGCGGTAGCAGTGCTCGGTCGGCGTGACCGGGTCGTCTTCCACGCCGATGATGAACACGGCCCGCGCCGCCGCCACGTGGTCGATGGGCCGGTAGGCCATGATGGCCTCGGCACTGCGGAGCGACACGAGCTGTGAGTAGATGTCCTGCTTCGGCTGCGCGGCCTCGCGGGCCGCGCGCAGCGGCGTCGTGACCATGATCTCGCCCCGCGGCGAGACCATCTCGCCCTGGCCGGTGAGCACCCGGGTCCGGCGATCGGCCTCCAGCCGGGCCAGGAACTCGAACCACTCATACTCGCGCCGCATGCCGCGTAGCCAGTCGGCGCCATCCGCGATGGGAACCTGGGCGATCGCGAACCGCACCCGTGGGTCCCGGGCGGACAGCACTATCGCGTTGCTGCCGCCCGTGCTCCCGGAGCCGAAGGTGCCGATGCGCCGCGGATCGATGTCCTCCCGCGTGCACAGATAACTGACCGCGTTCTGCAGGTCGGCGATCCAGCGGTCCGGAAGGAGATCCGTGGGATCTCCTTCCGACTCGCCGAACCCGCGGAAATCGATGATCAAGGTCGCGATACCGGCCGCCGCCCACGCCTCGTGATACGGCGTGTTGCGTTTGGCCTCCTTGACCTGCAGCCAGCCAGGACCCTGCACGACTGCCGGGACCGGCCGCTGATGGACGTCGTCCGGGAGTCGCAGGATGCCCGACACGAGCTCACGCTCGCTGTAGAAGCTCACCCGTTCGGAGATCATGACCGAGAACCGTTCCCGGTGGTGAGCTGGAACAAACGTGTGGTCACAGGCGGCAGTTGCGTCCGCCGTCAATGATCAGCGTCTGACCATTGATGTAAGACCCGGCGTCCGAGGCCAGCAGCAGCAGCGCACCGACGAGCGCGTCGGGCTCGCGGTCAGGCTGGACGTTCGGGACGCCCTTGGCCCGGGCCGTGCGGCGGTCCGATCCGACGGCACCGGCGGACCGGAAGCCCTCCTCGGTCTGAATCATCCCGGGTGCGATGGCGTTGACCGTGAAGTTGTCCCGGCCGAGGTCCTGGGCCAGAGCCGCGGTCAGCGCCACGACCTGGTGCTTGCTGAGGCGGTAAGGGCCGCCGCCCGCCTCGAAGGCCGCGGTCGACGCCTGGTTGATGATCCGGCCACCGCCCCGGGCGCGCATGGCCGGTACCGCAGCCTTGGAGCAGACCAGGATGCTGGTCGCGTTCACGCGCAGCGCCAGTTCGTAGGCGGACAGCGGCAGGTCGAGCAGCTTGCCCTTGGGCAGAGCCGACATGATCCCGGCGTTGTTGACCAGGATGTCCAGTCCGCCGAAGGCCTCGGTCACCTGGGCCACGGCGGCCTGGGCTGAGTCCTCATCGGTGACGTCCAGGGTCACGCCGATGGCCTTGTGCCCGGCCCCGGTCAACGCCTTGGCCGCCGCCTCGGCGGCCTGGGTGTCGATGTCGGCGACGGCCACGGCCGCTCCGGCCTCGGCCAGGGCCCGGCAGTACGCCGTGCCGATACCGCCGGCGCCACCGGTGACGATCGCGACCTTGCCGCTGAGATCAAAACTCATTGCTTCTCCTTCACCTGCATTGGTTGTTGTGCATCTCTTGCATCACGGCTGCGTGCTGCCGACCGGTCAGGACGCGACTACGGCGTCGATCGACAGGGACGCATCCGGAGTGGAAAGGGCCATGGGCGCGACGACCACGCTCACCGCCGGCGGGTCATTCGGGATCGCCTTCCGCAGCCCAGCGAAGAACGGCTCGGCCTGGTCGGGCCGGGTCAGGACGGCCCGGATGCGAAGCGCACGAGCGAGGTCCGAGCCGCCGTCGGCGGCCACCTGCTGGAGCCGGTCGAGGATCTCGCTGACTTCGGTCCCGGTGTCGCCCCGCGTCGCCGGGGACGCGACCTGGCTGCCCAGCCAGAGCAGGCCACCCAGCTCGACCGCATCGGCCTGGAAGCCGTTCCCGCTGCCACGAGCGGCGACCGAGCGCTTGTCCGCCGCGTGCTCGGGGCGGCGGATGCGGAACTGCATCTCCATGCGCGGTGCGCCGTCTTCGTGGCCAAAGGCCCCTTCACGGCGGGGCAGCGCGAAGCCCTTCGATGGGACCACGGTGCGCGTGGGCGGCCCGGATGGCATGGCCGCCGCCATGGCCAGGTCGACCTCGTAAAGATCGCCCGGATCGGTGAGGAACACCGTGTAGTCGACGATGTCGTCGGCGGTCGCCCCCAGTTCCTTGAGCCGGTCGCCAAGCTCGCCAAGCCCCCACTTGAGCTCGGCTCCGATCTCACTGCCCGACCAGATCCAGCTCGGGGTGCGCGCCGCCTCGGGCAGGCCACTCTTGCGGTCCGACGGGAAGATCGTCGTGTACAGGTACGGCCCGGCGTAGATGAGCTCGCTGAACTTGCGGTTCGCGCTGGCCTTGCCGCTCGGGTCCGGCGGCTCGCCCTTGATCAGGCCGCTGGCCTCGTCGGGGATGATGGCAATCCCGGTCACCGCGGCGACCGCGCCCTGCGGCACGTAGGAACCGACCTGGGCCGTGGCCGCGACCGGGACCGCCTGGCCCAGGTAGCGCTTGCTGGTGGCCACCTTGAAGAACGCGTTCGAGTGGACCTTGAGCTGAACGTAGTTCTCGATCTGCACGATGTTGCTGACCGAGGATCCGAGCTGGGCAAGGGACTGATCCAGGGATGCGAAGATCACCTCAGCCTGCCGCTCGGCCTGCGCGACCGGCGATGTCTGGTAGGGCTCATCCGGAACCGCCCCTGGAGCGAGCCGCCCCGACTCGTCGATCGCCGTGCCGGCGAAAAAGACGTAGCCGTTGGCCGCGGCGGCCACGGAGCCGTAGTAATCCGAGGTGTCGATCGTCCCGCTGACCTGGCGCGACCCGTCTGCTTGCGCGCTCATTTTCAGTAACCACCCTTCGATGAGGTGCTGACCCGAGATGGCAGCACCGGGGTTTCGATCTCGCACGTGGTGGCCTCGATGACCCACGGCACACCACGCTGATCGCTGAGAGCTGTCTTCAGAGCCACCTCGAGCTGGTCAAGCGAGTTGGCTGTGGCCACGTTCGCCCCCAGGCCCTGACCGGCTTGGGCGTAACTCACCTGCTCGAAGTCCTGCGACACCATGCCGCCGGGATAGCGCGTCGCGGCGGAGTGCCGGATCCAGCCGAGCGTGCTGTTGTTGAGGATGACGGAGACAATCGGCAGCCGGCGCCGTAGCGCCGTCTCCACCTCGGCCAGCGAGTAGGCCCAGCCGCCATCGCCGGCCACGCAGACCACCCGGCCATCCGGTGCACTCCCCCGGCTGGACATCGCCTCGGAGACTCCGATCGCCGCGGGAAGGCCCCAGCCGAGCCCGGCCAGACCCCGAGGGGCGAAGAAGCGGCGCCCGGCCTTGCGCAGCTGCCAGCGCCCGCCGATCCAGCCCGAGGCCAGGCTGGCGTCAGACACGATGAGGTCGTCGTCCGACATCACCTCGCGCAGGGTCCGCATCACGTCCTGCGGCTTGAGCACTCCTTCAACCGGCTCCTGCTTGAAGACGATCGGGCCGGCCCACCAGTCCTCCTGCATCTGGCGGATCGCGTCACGGTTCCAGTCCGTCGACGGAGCACGGTCCCGGAGCGCCTCGGCCAGGGCGGCCGCGCCGAGCTTGGCGTCGGACAGCAGCGCGACCGTGTTGTGGTAGCTGCGGCCGATCTCGCCCGGGTCGATGTCGATGTGGATCACCGGCGTGTCGAGGAAGGGCAGCGTCCAGTTGAGCGTGGTCGTCTGGCCGGTCTTCGAGCCGATGAAGATGACGCAGTCGGCCTGTTCCATCGCTGTGTTGGCCATCGGGACGCCGAAGCGGCCGACGACCGACACCGCCATGGGGTGCGTCTCTTCCACGATGCCCTTGCCCGTGAGCGTGGTCGCGATCGGGCACCCCAGCACCCGGGCCAGGTCGAGGATTTCGGGGCCGGCGTCGGCCCGCAGCGCTCCGCCGCCGACCACGATGATCGGCCGCTGCGAGCCCTGCAGCATGTCCAGCGCCCGGGCCACGTCAGCCGGATCGGGGGCCGAGCGGAGCCGGGGATACTTGCCGTACTCAGGGCTGGCCGGGAAGTCGGCCTCTTCGGCCAGATCGGCGAAGACGTCGTCGGGCACCTCGAGCACGGTCGGGCCGGGGCGTCCCGAGGTGGCCAGCCGGATGCAGGCATGCAGCATTTCGGGCAGGCTGGCGGTCGAGCCGACCCGGCCGTAGTACTTCACGCAGGCTTCGAGGAAGCTGCGCTGCTCGAAGGCCTGCGATGCTGAGCCGTGGGCCCGGCGGTGCTCCCACTCGATGGGGATGTCGGACACGATGGCCAGCAGCGGCACCGACGAGGAGGATGCCTCGACCAGGCCGGAGACGAGGTTGCTGGCCCCGGGACCGACGGTCGCGTCGCAGACGCCGATCGTGCCTGTGGCCCGCGCGTAGGCGTCGGCCGCGTACACCCCGCTGCGCTCGTCGTGCATGAGCACGTGCTGGATCTTGTCCTGCCGGTTGGCGATGCCGTTGTACAGAGGCAGAGTCTGTCCGCCCGGGCAGCCGAACACCCGGGTGACGCCGTAGTCGATCAGGCGGTTGACGAGTTGCTGACCGACATGTCCTGCCGGTTCCGACGAGTGTGACATCTTCTTACCTTTTAGTGAGGACTGCGCTGATTTGGACGTCGATCAATACCGGCCGATTGCTGCGTAGGGCGCCGGGGACTGCGGCCCGGATCTCCTCCGGCGTGCTGACGCGGACCGCTTCGACGCCGAATCCGGCCGCGAGTGCGGGAAAGTCGAGCATGGGGGCTTCCAAGTCCACACCGACCAGGCGGTCCGCGGCCGCCGTGGAGGCACTCCCCCGCCGGGCGTTCTCCTTAAGGACCCGGTAGCTGTGGTTATTGAGCACGAACCAGGTGATCGGCAGCTCGTGATGCGCGGCGGTCCACATGGCCGTGGGGGTGTAGAGCGACGATCCATCGCCGACGAACGCGACGACCTTCGCCGACGGCCGGGCCAGCTGGATGCCAATGGGCATCGGCATTCCCTCGCCGATGCCGCCGCCCCGCAGCCTGAACCACCGGTCTCGTTCGAGCCGGATATACCGGGCCACCGCCCCGTAGGCGGTCAGGGACTCATCGACGATGATCGCCTCGGGCGGCAGCAGAGCGCTGATTTCCGCGATGGCCCGCTCGGGGGTCATCGGGACGGCGTCCCAGCCGGGCTGGTCGAGCTCGCGGATGCGCTCGCGCTTGGCCTGCAGCGTCTGCTCGAGCTTGATCCGGCGGTCCCGTACCTTCGCCGCCTGCGGGCGGAGGCGCTCGGCGAGGGCCGGGGTCAACACCTGCAGCGTCTCGCGCTCCTGGCCGAACAGGAGTGCGCTGGGGTGGTTCTTGCCCAGCTCCCACGGATCAAGCCCGATGTGGACGACGCTGGCCGCGCCGACCGGGCCTGTGGCCAGCGGGAAAATCTGCGACAGGAGCTTGGTGCCGACCGCGACGACGCAATCGTGCGCGGCCAGGACCTTGGCCGCCTCCGCGCCCTCAATCGACGGCAGGCGACCCCCGCTGAGCGGTTCGTCGGGGTCGATGCAGGTTTCGGTCATGAACCCGCCGTAGATGGGCGCGCCGATCGTGGCGGCCAGCTCGGCCACATGGTCGATCGCATCCGCCCGGGCCACGCCGTCACCGACCACGATGACCGGCCTCTGCGCCGCGGCGATCAGGTCCACCGCTCCGGCCAGCGCCGTCTGATCGGGGACGACGGCCATGGGCACGAGGCTCACGGCCGTTACCTCGGCCGGGCAGACCTGCTCCATGAGGTCCATCGGGATGGCCAGCACCACCGGGCCGCACGGGTCGGTCCGGGCCACCTTGATGGCCCGGCGCACCACCTGCGGGATCTCGTTGACGGTGCGGACCTCGTGGGCCCACTTCGCGATCGGCCGGGCCATCGCGACAAAGTCGCCGCCCAGGGTGGGCTCCAGATACTGCCCGGCCTGCTCGACCTGCCCCACGTAGACCAGGAGCGGGGTCCGCCCCTCGGCCGCGTTGTACAGCATGCCCATGGCGTTGCCGAGCCCAGGACCGGCATGGACCTCGACCACCCCGATGGTGCGCGAGGCACGGGCGTAGCCTTCGGCCGCGCAGACGGCAACCGACTCGTGCAGAGCCGTGATGAACGTGAGGTCCGTGCGGTCCTTCAGCCGGCCGAGGAACGGCTCCTCGGTCGTACCGGGGTTGCCGAAGACGTAACTGACGCCGGCCTCGACGAGCTGGTCGATGAAAGCGTCAGCTCCGGTGCGCAGGTCAGACATGGGCACCGCCGTCCGCCCCGAGCCGGGAAAGTGGCTGCAGCAACGCGGCCACGTTGTCCACCTGGTCGATGTTCCACAGGCCGTCGCGAGCCCGCAGCGCGAGGGCGATGTCCTGGTCGGAGCGACCGCGCAGAACGGCGTCCAGCTTGCCGTTTATCTGCTCGTCGTCGACTGGGCTGCGCCGGTGCCCGGGCGGATAACTCGACTCCCGCACCAGTTCCTGCCCATCGGCCGTGCGCACGACCAGGCGATTCGGGAACTCACCCGGGAACCGCTCGGTGAAGCTGGGGTTCGCGGTGATGCGAACCTTGCCCAGCAGAGCCCGCACGTCCGGATCCGCGAGCCGGGCGGGCGAGCATGAGTCCAGGTCGACCCGGCCGTCGGTCAGCGCCACGGCGAGGAGCCAGGGCAGGCTGTGGTCGGCGGTCTCGCGGGTGCGCGGATCCCACTTGGCCTCGTCCATGCCGATCTCGTGGTAGGCCAGCCAGTAGGTCTGCAGCTCTATGGCCGTGACCGACGCCAGGTCCACTGATTCCCTGACCTGCAGGGCCAGTTCGATCGGGCCCTGGGAGTTGAATTCGGCCGGCCGGAGTTTGGTCTGGGCGTCCTGGATGACGAGGTTGCCGCTGGTCACGGGGATCTGCAGGTCGAAGGGCCCGGTCACCTGCTCCCAGATGCCGGAGCGTCCTTCGTACGGCTCGGGCGGCCCGGTCATTCCGTGCTTGGCCAGCCACGCGGCGAACACCCCGTTGCGGGCGGCGCCGGCGGTAGCGCACCCCTTCCACATGGACAGGTGCCCGATACGCGTCTGCCGGACCGGAACGTTGGGCGTCACGGCCAGGGCCAGCGCGTGACCCAGCTCGTCGGGGTTCAGTTCCAGCAGGAACCCGGCGATCATGGCGGTCGCGGCGACGACGTTGATCCCCTGGTCCCAGCCCCGCTCGCGCACCCAGACGGCTGACGCCAGGGCGCCGATGACCTCGTACCCGCAGGCGATGGCGGACATGACCGCCGACCCGCTCGCGCCGACCGCTTCGCCGACGGCCAAGGCAGTGGGCACGATGTCGCTGGGGTGACCGCCGCCGCCGCGGTGCGTGAAATAGGTGTCGTTCCAGTCCAGGTAGCGCACCATGGCCGTGTTGGCGAACACGGCCAGCTCAACCGAGGTGGGCCGGGCCAGGCCGAATGCGGTAGCGCCGGGATCAGAGCTGGCCGCCGCCGCGAGCGCGCGGGCCACCTCAGCCTGCGGCTGTCCAGGCCACCGACCGCACACGCGAGGCAGTCGACCAGCGTCCGGCGCACGGCGTGGGAGGCGTCAGAACCCAGCTTCGCTTCTTGGCTGGCCGCGATGTAGTCGACGATCGCCGAGGAAGTCCGGTCCATAACGGGTGACTGATCTCCTGTCTCTGGCCGGTCCGGCGCGCCGCGTCGCGGTGAGCTGGTTCGCTCATTCATGGAACGGATGTTCCGATATGACCCAGGTTCTCATCTAGGGCAAGACTCGTCAAGAACGGTTGCAGTGGGCAAAAGCTCAGCTCAAGGAAGGCATGACAAGATTGGCGAATGCCGCCACGGCACTCGTCAGGTAGTTCACACGACCTCAGTTACGCTCCAGGGCGGGCCGGTAACGCCGCTCAGCCCGCGGACTCGGCGACAGCGCCGGTCGATGGTTCGATCCCGGCAGGCTGCACAACCTCGCGCCAGGCGTCAACGCCCCACTGGAAGGCGACCACGCCCGCCTCCGGGAGCGATATCTCGATGGCCTCAAGGATCTCTTCCGGCGTCGCGCCCGCTTTCAGAGCCGCCCGTATGTGGCTGGTGATGTGCGGTTTCTCGGCGCGTAGCACGGTCAGGGAGACGATGAAGATGAGTTCCTTCGTCTTCCGGTCGAGCAGCCGCTGCTTCAGATAGGCCGCCGAGACCAGCGCGTCGGCGGCCTTCAGGACCGGCAGGTCCTGGTTGACCATGACCTTGTGGTAATCGAGGACATAGCCCCGGCGACGCACCATATCGTCGATATAGGCCTGCTTCTCGAGCTGAGTGTCATCCACCGTGGCTAGCCTGACCTCCGTCTTAGCACTGCAGGGTTTTTACTTCGAGAAATTCCTCGAGGCCATAAGCGCCGAGCTCACGGCCAATTCCCGACTGCCGGTAGCCGCCAAATGGCGCTATCGGGTTGAAGGCGCCTCCGTTGACGACCACGCGCCCGGTCCGCATCCGCCGCGCTACGGCCATGGCCCGATCCCGGTCATCGCTCCACACCGCGCCGGCCAGGCCGTAGCGGCTGTCGTTGGCCAGGGCGACGGCGTCGTCGTCGTCGTCATACGGAATGAGGCAGACCACGGGACCGAAGACCTCTTCTTGCGCGATCTCCATCTCCGGCCGCACGTCGCCCAGGACCGTGGGCCGGAAGAAGTAACCGCGATCCAGCCCATCGGGCGCGTCGGTACCACCGGCGATGACCCGTGCTCCGCCGGCGATCGCCCGCTCGACGTAGCCTCGTACCCGCTCGCGCTGCAACCCGGAAACGAGCGGGCCCATGTCGGTGGCTGCGTCCAGCGGGTGGCCGACCCGTATCGCCTGGGCCGCCTGCGCGGCCGCGGCTTCCGCCTCGTCGAGGTGGCTGCGCGGGACGAGCAGCCGGGACAAGGCGGAGCAATTCTGCCCGCTGTTACGGACCGCCTGCACGATCGAGGAGCCGACCACCTTCGGCACGTCGACATCGTCGAGTACGAGGCAAGCAGACTTTCCGCCGAGCTCGAGAGCTACCTTCTTGGTCGTCTCCGCGGCCAGCCGCATGACCGTCTGCCCGGCTCGCACGGAACCGGTGAACGAGACGACATCGACACCAGGATGGCCGGCGATCGCCTCACCGACCACGGGGCCATCGCCGTTCACGAGGTTGAACACACCGGGCGGAAGGCCCACCTGGTCAACGATCTCGGCGAAGGCCAGGGCGGTCAGCGGGGCGACCTCGCTCGGCTTGGCCACCACAGTGCAGCCGGCCCCGAGCGCCGCGGCGACCTTGGCCGTGAGCTGATGCAACGGGTAGTTCCAGGGTGTGATCGCCCCGGCGACACCGGCCGCCTCGCGCAGGACGATCGATGGGCCCACAGTGTGCTCCCACTGAAAGCTGGCCACGATCTCGCTCATGCCCTCGAGAACACCGATGGGCAGGCCGACCTGGGTGCCGCGGGCGAAGGCTATCGGCGAGCCGACCTCCGTGGCGATGAGGGTGGCCAGATCCTCGGCCTGGTCCCGCATCGCCGCGGCCAGCTCGCGCAGGGCGGCCGCGCGATCCTCGGCCGACCTACCGCTCCAAGCGGGGAACGCCTGGCCTGCCGCGCTCACGGCCGCGTCGACGTCGGTCGCGTCGCCGAGGGCGACCTCGGCCAGTTCCTGCTCGGTGCTCGGGTCGACGATGGCCGCGGTCCGGCCGCCGCCAGCCCTGGTCCAGCGACCGGCGATGTAATGCGCGTCGTGACGCGGCAAGCTGATCGGGACTTCCGTACTGATCTCCCCGGGTGCGCGAGTCACGTCCGAGCCCTCCCGGTCGCCTCGTCAGGTGAAACGTATGTTCCATATTCTAATCAGGCCGGTCCGCGTTGGCAATGCCGCGACCGGGACCGCAGCGTGGCGCAGGTTCCTTGCCAGCGTGCGGCCCGGATGCCAAGATTGACATACTAGCGGAACGATCATTCCAAACTTCTTCTACAGGAAAGGAGCGGCCATGACGGGAATCAAGTTCGGTGTGCGCTGGCCCGACTTCGATGTGCCCATCAACAAGGCCACGATCCGGGACTTCGTACAGGCCGCCGAGGATCTCGGCTTCGACCACGTGACGACGTTCGACCACATCGCGGGCATCGGCGACGAGACCGCCGGCAAGCATTCGCACTTCCCCGAGCACCTCGAGTTCGGCGAGGCCCTGACGATGATCGCGCACATGTCGGGCGTGACCAAGTCCCTCGGCTTCCTCACGGACATCCTGAACATGGGCTATCGCCAGACGGCCCTCGTGGCCAAGCAGTTCTCCACCCTCGACCTGCTGACCGACGGCCGGATGCGCCTCGGGATGGGGATCGGGGCCGTCGAGGCGGAGTTCAAGCTGCTCGGGATGGACGACACCTTCCACGAGCGCGGCGCCCGGCTGGAGGAGCAGATCGAGGTGCTCCGGCTGCTATGGACCACCGCACCGGCCTCCTTCGAGGGCCGCTGGCACAACTTCCCGGCCGTCGCGCTGAACCCGCTGCCGCCCCAGCAGCCGATTCCGATCTGGATGGGCATGAGCTGGGATCCGCCGGAACGAGTTCTGCGCCGGATCGCCACGTACGCGGATGGCATCCTGCCGCCCTGGATACCAGGCGACAAGGCCTACGAGATGCGCGACAAGATCTTCGCCCTCGCGCGCGAGGTGGGCCGGGACCCGGCCACGATCGGGCTCGAGCCCCGCATCAACCTGCGCAGCGGAAGCGGCCAGGGGCCGGACCAGGCTCCCCGCAAGACCGACGAGCAGCTCGCTGAGCACATCGGGGCGTGGCGGGAGTTCGGGGCCGAGTTCGTCGAGTTCAAGCTGCGTCAATGCGGCCTGAAGGGCCTGGACGAGCACATCACCGAGATGGCGAACTTCATGGAGATAGCCCGCTCGGTCCTCGGCTAACCCGTCGGGGGGCTGGCCCGTTGCGGGCTGGCCCCCCGGGGCTCACCTTCGGCTTCGGTTGAGTCTGGCGCCAACCCGGCCCACAATCCAGCTCAGGATGGCGGAGATGACCGTGGCGATCAGCAGCGCGGCAAAGACTTCCTTCGCGTTGAACAACTGGCCCTGGGTGTAGATGGTCCCGCCCAGGCCCCCGGATATCCCGAACAGGACCTCCGCGCCAACGGCGACGAACATCGCGTGCGGCAGGACGTACACTTCGCCGGTCGCGATGTAGCCCATCGTGTGCGGTAGCAGCAGCTTCGTGGCCATTTGCCTTCTCGTCGCGCCCAAGCCCTGCATCATCCGGGCCCGGGCCGTGTCCACGGTGCGGATCCCGGTCAGCGTGTACGTAGCGATCACCGGCGCGACCGCCACGACCACCAGGGCGACCCGGGGAATGAACCCGTTCCCGATCCAGACGAACAAGATCGGGACGAGGACGAATTTGGGCGCGGCATACAGCGCCACAATTCCTGGCTCCAGTACGCGGCCCGCGATCGAGGGCGCCAGGCCCACCACCAGCGCAAGGAGAATGCCCACCGCGCTGCCGACCACGAAGCCGCAGGCGGCCTCGGCCAGCGTGACCGCGGTCAGCTGCCAGGCGACGCCGTTGGCCAGCCACGTCCCGACCTGCTTCACGGTGGTCAACGGGTCGGCGACGAACAGGTGGTTCTGCGTGAGCGCAAGCAACTCCCAGAGCAGGACCAGCAGGGCGATCGACGCCAGCCACTGAACGACGCGCAGGCCCGCCTTCCTGGCCATGGCCAGGTTCATACCGGGAGTCCGGCCCCGGTCAATTGCGATGCTCATACCTGCAATCCCGTCCCGGTGAGTTCCGTGAAGCCTTTGACCCTGCTGTTAAGGACGATGTCCAGGCCGTAGGCAATCAGCACGGTGACGATCAGTACCGCCGATGCGGCCGCGCCGTTCAGGCTCTGCGAAGAGTCGGCCAATAGCGTTCCGAGTCCGGGGATCGACGGCTCTCGCAATTCCGCGAATATCTCGCTGGTGAGCGCGAGCGGAAGGGCGATCCTCGTCGCCCCGAGCAACTGCGGAACCGCCGAGGGCAGGATGAGCTTCCTGAGCACGGTCAGCGGTCCCGCGCCCATACCACGCAGCGCGTTCAGCTGATCTTCGTTGACCTCTTCGATCCCCTGCCGGATGGCATAGAAATACACAAACAGGACGGCGCTCACGACCAGCGCGACATGCGAGCTCCGCTCGACCCCGAGCAGGATCACGAACACGGCGATCAGCCCGACCTTCGGAATGGCGTACAGCAGAGAAATCGCCGGCCCGAGCAGCCACCGGCCCACCGGCATCGAGCTAAATATGCCCAGGGCAATGCCGAGCACCGCGCCGATGATCATGGCGTAGACCACCGAGAGCAGCGTCGATCCCAGCGCGGTCGGCAACGCGCCCGACTTCAGCAGGCTCCAGAAGCTCGACGCCACCGAGCTCGGCCGGCCCACCGCCGACTCTGGTACTACTCCATCCGGCGCCAGCTGCCACAGCGCGCAGAAGATGGCCACCAGCAGGACCCGCAGTCCCACGACGGTCCAGAAGTCGGGATCTCTCCTCCTGGCTTTCCGGAAAACCCGGCGTCGACCGCGCTCGGCCGGCTGGCCCAGCGGACGGGGCAGGGTCCGGGAGGTCTGACTCATTCGCCCAGTTCCCCCGCGAGAGCGTTCCACAGCACCCCGTAAAGGTGCTGGGCGGTGTCGGTGCCCTTGAAGTCAGCGATGTCCCGCGACTCGGGCCCCTCGACCGGCTGTTCCAGCCGGACGCGGGCCGGCCTCGCGGTCATTACGGCGATCCGGTGCCCCAGGGCAATGGCCTCGTAGAGGTCATGGGTGACGTAGATGATGGTCTTCCGCGTTTCGAGCCACACGTCGACCACCAGTTGCTGCAGCTTCAGCCGCGACAGTGCGTCGACCGCGGCGAACGGCTCGTCCATGAGGAAGATGTCCGCCTCACCCAGTAGCGCCCGGGCCAGGGACAGTCTGCTGCGCATGCCGCCCGACAGTTGGTGCGGCCGGTAATCGTCGAATCCCTCCAGCCCGACACGGCTGAGAACGTGCCGGGCGGCGTCGTGCCGCTCCTGCTTGGGCACGTGCTTTATTTCCAGTGGGAGCGCCGCGTTGTCCAGGGAATTACGCCAGGCCAGCAGAGTATCCCGCTGGGTCATGTAGCTGACGCGCTGGTTGAGGTCGGTAATGGGACTTCCGAAGCAGGTGAGATCGCCGCCGGTCGGCTTGATCGTCCCGGCAATCATGTTGAGCACGGTTGACTTCCCGCAGCCCGAAGGCCCGAGAATCACATAGATCTCACCCGCGGGAATCTTCAGGTCGAGGTTGGACACGACGGGGAGTTCGCCGTAACCAAATTCGACGCCTGATGCCTCGACAGCATGCCCGCTGGACGTGCCGAGACTGTTTTCCGCACCGGCACCCTGGGGACGCTCCGCCCCCAGCTGCAATGCCGGCGGCTCGCCTCGCTGTCCGAGCCTCATCCCGCCATGCACCCTCTTCCTCTGTCCGTCTTGCTTCATCACGCCACGCCACCGGACAGCGACGCTGGAGTCGCCCGAATCGGGCGCTCCAGCGTGCGCTGATAACCGTCCTCATTGCCTCGATGAGGCATATCGTTCACTCCGTGCTTCTATGAAGCAACCTGCTGCTGACTGCTATCTGGGGATCACCCGGTCGGAACCTGAAGGCCGAGCTTGGCGAACGCAGTCTTGGCGAACGAAGGATCGACCGCGGTGGTGTACGACGGGTACGGACCCGCCGGCGGCGTTCCATCGGTCAGCTTCTGCAGTGTGTTGTAGGCATTCTGGGTCGGGTAAGGGTTCTGGAAGTGCGGATGCGACGTTTTGAAGTTGGCCTCCTCCTTGGCGGTCTTAGTGGTCGGGTCGGCCGCCTGGGCCGCCTTCACCACGTCCGCCGAGGCCTGCGTCGGGTTCTTGGCGATGAACTGGCACGCCTGGATCATGGCCGTGACCACGTCCTGGACCGTCTTCGGGCTGGACTTGATGAACTTGTCGCTGGTGAACAGGAAGCTCCCCGCCATCTCGTTGAACGGCGAGATCTCGTCCATGGGAATCTGGAAGGTGTTCTCCTGGGTCGTGGTGGGCGGCACGCCGGCCACGCCGTCGACCTTGTGGGCGTTGATGGCGACGATCTCGTTCTGCGGCGTTCCGAGGGTGCTGATGCTGATGTCCCCGCCCGGCGCGGTCGACAGCCCGTACAGGTGAGTCGCGGTGTAGAGGTAGGAGTACGAGCTGGACGCCATAGTCGAGACGCCGATCTTGTAGTTCGAGCCCTTGAGGGCCTTCAGCTTGTCCGCCGCCGTCGGGGCCGCCTCTATTTTCGAGGCGCCCGGGGCAGCCTTGCTGATCGAAATCTGCTGCGCATCCGATAGCTCAGGCATCAGTACGTACTTGATCGTGGCGCCTTTTTCGATGGCCTTGGTCGGCACCAGGGAGTCCTGGACCGAGAAGTCGGCGCTGCCGGACTCCACCACGGCGATGGTGTCGGCGCCGCCGCTCGAGGAGGGGATGAGCTTCATATTCACCCCATTTTTGGTGAAGAAGCCCTCGGCCAGCGCGACCCAGATCGCGAACGACTGCTCGGTCGCCGGCGCCGTAATGGTGGCCGACACCATGGAGGTTTGCGTACCGCCTGACTTCGTGCTGCTGCTGCTGCTGGCGCTCCCAGACGATGAGCTACCACAAGCAGCTATAGCCACCACCAAAGCAGCACCGCCAATGGATAGCGGCGCGATTCTTCGTAGCATTTTTTGCCCTCCTGACAGGTGTGACAAAATTTTGTTCATCCGATGGGGGTTTCGTGGCACAGGAATTCTCGGCCCGGCACCTTCAGTACCGCAGCAGGCATCTTTGATGCTGACGCCGCTGCGAATTCACACCTGCCCTCAGCGGTCAGTCCGATCGGCTGCGCGGGCCAACACAAGGCCGGGAGTCGCGCTCGCCGCCCTTGGCATCGACCACTCGTGGCCTGTAATGTTACGGAACGATCGTTCCGTAGGTCAATAACCAAAATTTACGGATTTAACACCGGCGCGACCGCGCCCGCCAGGTGATTCGACGGCCGGGAAGGCCACGGCCGTACAGGTCGGCGAGGGTGTCTTGACGGCCCGGACGCCGGCCCGGTGCGCCAGGCGCGGCAGGCCACCTGCCACCGCCTGCGACGGCCAAGCGCCGGCTTGACCGGCCACCGCCGACGAAGTTACGGTGCACAACAATGAAACGAGTGTTCCGTTCTTAGCTCTCGCACCTGGACCGCGAACGCACTGGGCCGCCACGCGCCCGGTCCCGAGGTAACAACAGGAGAAGCTCACGATGTCCGATATCCCCCGGCGTCCGCTGGGACGCACCGGCCTGGAAGTCACCATCCTCGGATTCGGAGCGATGGAGCTGCACGGCAGCAACGAGCGGAAAGCCGGCCGGGGGGTGTCGGCTGAGGTAGCCACCGCGGTCCTCAACGCGGCCCTCGACGCCGGGATCAACTATCTCGATACTTCCCCGGACTACGGGATGAGCGAGGACTACATCGGGACCGTCAGCTCCCGCCGGGACGAGTTCTTCCTGGCCTCCAAGGTCGGCTGCCCCACGGGCGAGATCGTGGTGCCGACGGGCCAGCGCCTCCCGCATGATTTCTCACCGGCGAACGTGGTGCGAGGCGTAGAGCAGAGTCTCCGCCGGATGGGCACCGATCACCTCGAACTGGCCCAGGTGCACATGAGCCCGCCGATGGACACCCTGATCGAGGCGGGAACGGTCGAGGCCCTGCAGGGCTTGCAGCAGGACGGCAAGGTTCGCTTCATCGGCATCTCTTCCACGCTGCCGAACATCACGGACCACCTCGCCGCGGGCGTCTTCGACGTCATCCAGGTCCCCTACTCGGCGCTGCAGCGCGAGCACGAGACGGCGATGAACGACATCGGAAAAGCCGGGCTCGGTCTGGTTGTGCGCGGTGGCGTGGCCCGGGGTAATTCCGGCCGCAGCTCCCGTGAGGCGTGGGATGTGCTGCTGGCCACCGACCTGTCCGACCTGGTGCCTGACATCAGCGCGATGGAGCTCATGCTGCGCTTCACCCTGAGCAACCCGAACCTCAGCACGGCCATTGTCGGCACCCAGAGCGTCGAGCACCTCCGGTCCAACGCGGAAGCCGCGGCCAAGGGCCCGTTCGCCCCCGAGGTGTACCAGGAACTCGTGCGACGGCTGGACGCACTCCCGGTGGCTTGACCGGGTCCGCTGGCGACCCGCAGCCGGCGTCGCGTCCCGCACCGCGACGCCTGGCCCACAACAGCTTCTCGGCCCTTCACACGAGGAACTTCCGGCTGTTCTTTATCGGCCAGCTCATTTCCAACAGCGGCAATTGGCTGACCACCGTAGCCCTGACGCTTCTGGTCCTGCACCGCACCAACAGCGGGGTTTATGTCGGCCTCATAGCCGCCTGCCAGTACGGGCCAGTGCTGCTGCTGACGGCCTGGGGCGGCCTGGTGGCCGACCGATCCAACAAGCGCAATCTGCTCTTCGTCACCCAAAGCCTGGAAATGATCGAGTCGTTCGTCCTGGCTTTTCTGGCTTTCCTGCCCCATGCGCCGCTTCCGGCGTTCTTCATCACCGCCGCAGTCGGCGGAAGCTTTCTTGCGTTCGACAATCCCGGCCGACGGTCGTTCGTCAACGAGATGGTTTCAGAGCGCGACCTGCCCAACGCCGTCACGCTCTACAGCGCCATGTCGGCCCTCTCGCGCATCCTGGGCCCGACGTTCGCCGGAGCCCTCATCGTCACGCTCGGCTACGGCTGGTGCTTCACGGTTGACGGAGTGTCCTATCTGATCGTACTGGCCGCGCTCGCGATGATGCGGCCCTCCGAGCTGCGCCGCACCCCGGTCGCTAGTCGCGGTCGCGGCCAGATCCGATCCGGATTCAGGTACCTCCGCAGTGTTCCAGAGCTCCGCATATCGTTTCTGATGCTCCTGATTATCGGGACAGCTACCTATAATTTTACGGTCACATTTCCAATCTTGGTGGAAATAGGCCTGCACGGGTCGGACTCGCAGTACACCTTTGTTTACGCCTTCTTCAGCCTGGGCGGCGTCCTGGCCACCGTGGTGCTGGCGAGGCGCTCGCGGATAGGTCTGCGGTCGATCGTCAACGCCGCGGCGATGGTCGGGATCGCGATGCTGGCGTTGTTCTTCGTGCCGAACGTAATAGCCGCGTGCGCCGCCGCGACCCTGCTGGGCGGGGTCGGCGTTGCGTATATGAGCTCGACGACGGCCATCGTGCAGCTGCAGCCAGATCGGGCCATGATCGGGCGCGTCATTGCCCTGCAGACGATTCTTCAGATCGGAACCACCCCCATCGGCGGCCCGATCCTGGGTTTCATCGCCGACACCGCGGGACCCAGGGCGCCGATACTGGTGGGCGGTGTGGCCGCACTAGGGGCGGCCGCGATCGGGCTGGTGAGCGGCCGGCGTCACCTGGCCGACTACAAGTCATTTTCGCGGGAACCGAAGGCCGCCAAGGAATCCGGCAACGTGGCCGACGAAGCCAGTGCGTCGTCTTGACGAGCCCGGTAGAAGCTGCAAAAGTATAGTTTCGGAACGATCATTCCAATGGATCAGACGAGGCCCGGAGCACACTCCATGACAGTCACTGAGCACGGATTTCAGCAACTGAGCGGACCTGGCCAGGTCGTCCCGGACACCAAGCGGCCGAGCAAGTCATCGCGGATGTATCCGCAGATGGACCTCAGGGATTCTGGTGGCCATCTCTCGCCGCACATGCTGCCGCAGCCGTTCCTGCCCGTGAATGGGAAGGGCGGCGAGGACCTGGCCGGCCCCTATGAAGTCGTCGAAGGCTGGCCCAAGCCCATCGAGGAAGGCTGGCGAATGGCCAGTCCGTCGGCCTCCGTGGTCTTCTCGGCTGATGAGGTGGTCGTCACATCGCACTTCGGCCAGAGCCGGGAGCGCCTGACGCCGCTGGTATGGGGACGCAACGTCTTCCAGATGGAAGGATCCCCGATGCGGACCTACGGGCACCTGGAGAAGAAGCCCGAACACTTCGTGGTGACCTTCGACCGCAACGGGGCGCTGATCGACTCCTGGACCAAGAATGATCACATCTTCGCCAAGGTCAACCGCATCTTCAGCGACCCGAACGACCCCGACCGGCACCTCTGGATCTCGGACAGCAAGCGCCAGAAGATCTTTAAGTTCACCCGCGGCGGCGATCTCGTGATGGAGATAGGAGAGATCGAGGCGCACAGCATCCCGGAACATCCCTGGAAGGCCGAGGACATCGCGTGGCTGTCCAACGGGGACTTTTACACCGTGGGCCTGGCCCGGATCGACCGCTTCAACGCGGCTGGGGAACTGCAGGCCTCACTGCTCAGCCCGGGCTCGGGGCCCGGCGAGTTCGCCGACCTCCACGGTCTCATTCTCGACGCCGAGCGGCACCGCATTCTCGTGGCCGACCGCGGGAACTCCCGCATCCAGGTGTTTGACGACGAATGGCACTTTGTCGAGGAGTGGCCGAACATCTATGCGCCCTATGCGATGAGGATGCAGACGTCGGACGGCCACGTCTGGGTCGCGGACGGGTTTACGTCAAAGTTCCTGCGCTACGACCTCGACGGGAGGCTAGTGGCCTCGTGGGGTCAGTGGGGAATCGCGCCCGGCTGCACTTGGGGCACGCACTGGTTCGATGTCGACGAGGAAGGCGACCTGTATCTCTGTGAGGTGTACGGCGAGCGCGTCCAGAAGTTGCGCCGCCGTGCAGATGTTTCCCCCGACGACCCTCGCCTCATCGGCCGCCTGCACCGATACTGATAAATGATTTTTTATGCCACCGCGACAACCGGTGAACCGAGGCATGCGCCGGCTGGAGATAAGTCGCCGGCTGGCGCAGTTTGGCCGCATTCACGGCATAGCTACCGCAAGCGAGCGCCGTGTGTCATTCCGGGCGAATCTCGCATGATCTCCAATCACAGCAGGGTATTCTGCCCGGCAAGTTGGGCTTCGAGACCGGCAGTGGCGGGACAATGAACGCTATACTGACCGAATCGTTCGTTCCATTTTTGGCAATCCTTCTGAGTGAGAGTTCCTATGGCTGACGACACTTCGCCGGTGCGTGCGGTTACGCGGGCAATGGACGTGCTCCTCTCGCTCGAAGACGGGCCACAGAGCCTGGCCAAGATTGCCGACGCCACCAGCCTGACCAAGCCGACCGCGCACCGACTGCTCGCGACTTTGTCGCGCAACCAGCTGGTCATCCAGAATCCCTGGACCAGTGACTACATGCTGGGACCGGGCTGCCTGGGCATCGCCAACGCGGTGCTGACCGGTCTCGGCGGGCTGGGCCTGATGGCCCAGGACATCCTGGACGGCCTGACCAAAGCCAGCCAGGAGAGCGTGGCGCTGCACGTGCCGGCGGGGACACAGCGGGTGTGTGTCGCGCAGGTACCAAGCCCCCAGCCGGTGCGGTACACGGCCGATGTCGGCGCGGCAAAACCCATGTACACCGGGGCCATGGGCAAGATCCTCCTGGCCTTCGCGCACGAACAGGATCGTCATGAACTGTTCACCCGGCTGACTCTGACCCCGGTGACTCCGCTGACGATCGTCGACCGGGACCAGCTCGAGATCGAGCTGGCCGAGGTGCGCAAGCAGGGGTACGCCGTGAGCCGGGGCGAGCAGGCCGACGGCGTGGCGTCGATCAGCGCGCCGGTGTTCGCCGCGACCGGCCACGTGATGGCGGCGGTGAGCATTCTCGGGCCGAGCACCCGGATGGAAGACGACACGATGACCAAGCTGCGTCCGCTGGTCGTCCGGGCGGGCCAGGAGATCTCGCGTTTGCTCGGTTATGAAAAGAGCCCCCGGCGCCGGCGTACGCCGGCGGTCTCAGCCGCCTCGAATGGCGACGGAGCCGAATAGCTACGTGGTGGTAGCTCTGCCCGGCCGGCCGTCGGAGGCGGGATCGTCGGGGCGGCCGGCGGCGTGCGCTCCCCGGGCTCGCTCCGCGCGGCGGTTCCGGATGAACAGCCAGACGCCGATGGCCAGCGCGACGATGACAATGGCCGCGACGATGTAGGTCACGGTGCGGAAGGCATTGGGAATCTGCTGCCAGCTAGCCCCGACCGCGTAGCCGGCCCCGGCCAGCGCCGCCGTCCAGGGGATGCAGCCGATCGTGGTGTAGATGCCGAATCGAAGCGGCCGCATCCCGGCGATGCCGGCGGGCAGCGAGATGAACGTCCGCACCACCGGCAGCAGGCGGCCGATGAGCACGGCCCGCGGCCCGTACCGGTCGAACCAGCGGTAGGCCACCTGGAGGTCGTGATCGCGCAGCCAGACCTTGCCGCCCCAGCGCTGCAGCGCGGGCTGGCCGGCGTAGCGCCCGACGGCCCAGGCCAGGTAGCTGCCGACCACGTTGCCGGCCACGCCAGCCACGATGACCAGGGTCAGGCTCAGGTGCTGCCCGGCCACCGCCCCGCCCGCGAGCGCCCCGGCCAGGGTCATGATCAGCTCGGACGGCACCGGGATGCAGGCCGATTCGGCCACCATCAAGATGAACACGGCCAGGTAGCCGTAAGTCGCGATGAAGTGCTGCATGATCTCGCTTTCTGTCGGTGGACTCCTGGCTGTCGGTGGAGTCGGCGCTGTCAGCGGGGCCGCTACGAGTCGGGCGATGGCGGCGCACAAACATTCGCGCCAGCAGGGCGAGCACCACGAGGGCGAGCGCGGCCAGTTCGTAGCGGCCGAAGCGGGTGATGGCCGGGTAAAGCGTGGTGATGTGGTGGCCGGCCAGATCGCCGACAGTGGTCCACACTCCGACCCAAAGGGCCGCGCCAATCGCGTTCAGGACCAGAAACCGCGGGAATCGCATCCCGGTCATCCCGGCGATGAGCCCGTTGGCCTGGCGCAGCAGGCCTACGAACCGGGCGAGCGGGACAATCTTGCCGCCGTGTCTGGCGAAGAACGTCTCTGCTCGGGCCACCCGATGTGGGGGCAGCAGGACATACCGGCCAAACCGGGCCAGTAGCCGGCGCCCGCCGTGACGGCCGATGAGCCAGCCGATGCTGTCGCCCATCACCGCGGCCACGAACGCGACCAAGGCCACCACCGCGATGTTCAGGCGGCCCGTGCCCGCGTAGACCGAAGCAGCGATCATCACTGCCTCGCCCGGGACCGGTACGCCGAAGTCCTCCAGCAGGAGCAATGCGCCCACCGCGACGTACCCGTACTGGTTTAGGTAGGGCGCGATGGTGGCGAGCAGGCCGGGCAGCGCCGGTCCCGTCATCGGCATGGCACAGTCCTCTGGATAGAGGTTCTACATTTCAGTAGAAATTCTACACGACTGTAGATGATAGCCGGGCGAGCAAGGGACGATTTACTTCAGTGCTGGGCGGCGGTATCGCCGCGGCGAACTTCTACGTTACGGTAGAACTTCTACGTTCGTGTAGGTGAACGTGCGCTGCGGCGCGGGCCCGACAACGGGCCGCGACCACGGAAGGAGCCAGTGCATGAGCGAGCCAGGCGAAGCTGGGAACCGGCGGGGCGCCGGCGAGCTGGCCAGCGAGGTGCTCGGCATCCTGCAATCAGCCGGGGAGCCGCTGGCTCCCGCCGACGTGCGCGAGCGCCTCGGCGGGGACCTGGCCTACACCACGGTGGTCACGATCCTGTCCCGGCTGCACGCCAAGGGCGTGCTGGACCGCGAGCGGGCCGGGCGGGCCTTCCGGTATGCACCGGTCGCCGACGAGCCCGGTCTGGCCGCTCGCCGGATGGCCAGCGTGCTGGCCGGCGAAGCCGACCGGGCGGCCGTGCTGGCCCGGTTCGTGTCCGGTCTTTCGGACGAAGACGAGCAGTCGCTGCGACGGATGCTGGCCGAGGCCGGCGGCACGGGCCGGGAGTAAGCGGTGGAACTGGCCGTTTATCTCCCGTTGCTTCTGCCGGTATGCGCGGCTGCGGGCTCTCAGCCGCTGGCCAAGCGCCTGCCGCCGAAGATCGCCACCTGGCTGCTGACCGGGGCGGCCGTCGTCCTGGCCGCGCTCAGCACGGCCGTGCTCGGCTTCCTGGCGCTCACCGCAGTTCTGCGCGTCCCGCTGGTCGCGTCGCTGGGCCACCTGTCGGCTGCGGTGATCCGGCGCGAGGACCCAGCCTCGCTGGCAGCCGCACTGGTGGCGGCCGGGCTGCTGGCCACGGCCATGCTGGCCACGGCGCACGCGGGCTGGCGCCGCGCCCAGGCCCTGATCGCGGCCGCCCGGCAAGGCCGGTGCCTACCCGGGGCTGACCAGGTGGTAGTGATACCGGACGACGCCGCAGACGCCTACACGGTGCCCGGCTGGCGCGGCCGGATCGTGATCACCGCAGGCATGCTGGAGGCTCTGGACCCGGCCGAGCAGCAGGTGCTGCTGGCCCACGAGCGCGCACACGCGGACAACCACCACTATCTGTTCACCGCGCTCAGCCATTTCGCGGCGGCGGCCAACCCGCTGCTCCGCCCGGTCGCCGCGGCGGTCAGCTACACCGTGGAACGGTGGGCTGACGAGGCCGCCGCCGGGCACTGCGGGGACCGCAAGCTGGCTGCCCGCGCCGTGGGCAAGGCCGCCCTGGCCTCGGCCGGTCGGAGCTCGCTTCGGAGCCGGACGTCGGCGGCGGCAACTGGTATTACCGGGTCGGCGCTGAACCCGGTACGGCGCCTGGTCGGTCGGGACTCGTCGGGCGCTGTGCCACGCCGCGTCGCGGCCTTGCTCACCCCAGCGCCCTCCGTGCGCCCTCTCCTGGTCGCAGCGGCTACAGCTGTGGTCCTGATCTCCGGGGTCGCGGCACTGGATGCCGCTTACGACCTGCACGCCCTGGTCGAGCTGGCCCAGGCCCCGGCGTTCCTGACCCACTCCTGACGCTCTGGCCCGGCTGATGGCGAAGGCTGAGCTGAGCGGCCACGCCCGGGTCGTCCTCGACGACCAGCACCTTAGCTGAAGTGGCCACGAACAATGGGCCCCCTCCCGGCTGCCTACGCTGGATACGACGGCCGGTCTGGGCCCTGGCCACGGTGGCCCTGTTCACGGCGTTCTCCGGCCTCGACCCCATGCCCTGGCCAGGCCGGCACCCGAACCTGTTCCGCACTGTGGAGGGCAACCTGTACGCGCTGTGCGGCCTGGTCGTCTTGGCCGCGGCCACCTGGTGGACATTCCGCACGTGCGCCGGGTCCTCCGGCCGGATGACCCCAGGGCCTGCAGATATGGATCGCGCGGATGACGCGGAGCAGAGGACCTGGCCCATAGCGTGAGGGTGTGATGGAAGGTGAGTAACGAATGATCGAAGTTCATCAGCTAACCAAGCGATACGGCGACAAGCTCGCGGTGGACAACTTGAGCTTCGTGGTTCGCCCTGGCGGGGTGACAGGGTTCCTGGGGCCGAACGGCGCGGGCAAGTCCACGACCATGCGGCTCATTCTCGGCCTGGACGCGCCGACATCGGGCACGGCGACGCTGAACGGAAAGCCTTTTGCCGAGCACACCCGGCCCCTGCACGAGGCCGGAGCACTGCTGGAGGCGCGGGCCGTGCACACGGGCCGGTCGGCGCGTAATCACCTGCGGGTCATGGCGGCCACCACCGGCATCGGCCGACGGCGGGTCGACGAGGTGATCGAGATGGTTGGGCTGGCTGACGTGGCCAGCCAACGCGCGGGTTCGTTCTCGCTGGGGATGGGCCAGCGCCTGGGAATCGCGTCCGCGCTACTGGGAGACCCGCAGACGCTGATCCTCGACGAGCCGGTCAACGGGCTGGACCCGGACGGCGTCCGCTGGATCCGCAACCTGCTGCGCCAGCTCGCGGACGAGGGCCGCACCGTCTTCCTGTCCTCGCACCTCATGAGCGAGATGGCGCTTACCGCCGACCACGTGATCGTGGTCGGCCGGGGCCGGCTGCTCCGCGATCAGTCCATGGCCGAGTTCATCGCGGCGGCCTCGGCCGAGACCGTCCGGGTTCGCTCGCCGCAGGCCCGTGAGCTGGCTGGGCTGCTGGCGGGCGAGGGGGTCACCGTTCGCGACCCCGCTGACGGGGTGCTGGAGGTGGAGGGCCTGTCGTCCGATCGCATCGGCACCATGGCGGCATCCGCGCAGATCACGCTCTATCAGCTGACGACGCTGGACGCGTCGCTCGAGGAGGCCTACATGTCCCTGACCGAGGACTCGATCGATTTCCGCTCCCCGGCCGAGCGCGGCGCACAGGCCGCCGGGATGGCCGCGTGAGCGGCTCCGCGACCGTAACCGCCCCGGCCGCCCCACGGTCGGCGGCACCGGGCGCCGAGGCGCAGCCGGTCACGCTGCGCCGGGTCATCAGATCGGAATGGATCAAGTTCTGGACGCTCCGTTCCACCTGGGCGGTGCTCACCGCGGCGGTCGTGGGGATGCTCGTCCTGGCGCTGGTGGTCGCCTACAACACCCGGCATCTCACCAGCAATCTCCAGGCCAACGACATCGCGCCGTCGTCCACCTTGCAGGGGTACTACCTGGCCCAGCTGCTGATCGGCGCCCTGGGTGTCCTGTTTGTCTCGGGCGAATATGGCACCGGCATGATCAGGTCGACGCTGGTCGCGGTGCCGCGGCGGCTGCCGGTCCTGTGGGCCAAGCTGGTGGTGTTCGTGACGGTCACTGCCGTGTCGATGATCACCGTCTCTATCGTCGCGTTCGTGTGCGCGCAGGCCCTGCTGTCCCATTACCGGACCGGCTTTTCGCTCAGTGATCCCGGCGTCCTGCGGGTCGTCATCGGAACCGGGATCTATCTGACCCTGGTCGGCATGATCGGCGGTGCCCTGGGCTGGATCGTGCGCAGCACGCCGGGAGCCCTGGTGGCGTACTTCGCGGTCGTGCTGGTGCTGCCGGTTCTGTTCGGGGAGGCGCTGGGCAACTGGGGCAAGGAGGTGGCTCAGTTCCTGCCCGATCAGGCCGGGGCCAGCTTCTCCACCAGCATCCCGGAGTCGTCCTACCACCTGTCACCCTGGGTTGGCCTGCTCGTGCTCGTCGGCTGGGTGGCCGTGGCGCTGGCCATTGCGGCCGGGGTGCTCCGCCGGCGAGATGCGTAGCTGCGGATACTGAGGTCATGCCCATCTCCCCCGCGTTGCTGCCCTCCTGGATGGCTGACAGCCAGCCGGGTCGCGGGCCAGCGCCGTCGGAGCGGGCCGAGCGGGCGGGCCGGCTGGCCCGCCATCCGCTCGTCATGGATATCGCGCTCGCGGCCGCGGTGGCCGCGGGGACTTCGCTGGTGGACGCGTTCGGCTCGCTACCCGGCGGCGCGGTGGGATGGGATCTGCTCCTGGCCGCGCCGCTGGTGCTCCGTCGCCGCTGGCCCGCCTGGGCCGGGGCGCTGATCGCGGCGGTGTGCCTGGCGCAGTGGCTGGCAGGAGTCCGGGCCACCGGGGATGTGGCCTTCCTCGTGGCCCTGTACAGCCTGGGCGCCTACGAGCGCCGGAGGTGGATCCTGACGTCCGCGGTGGTGGTGGCCGAGGTGGGCGTCATCATGGCCGTGACACGCTGGGCACCGGCGTCCAACCGCCTGCTACCGGGACTGCTGTCCACCGGCACTGTGACCGCCGCCTGGATGGCCGGGATCTATGTGCGGATGCGCCGGGCTTACCTGGTGTCTGCGCTGCAGCGGGCGGAAACGGCCGAGCGCGAGCGGGACAGCCGAGCTCAGGTGGCCGTGGCGGCCGAGCGGGCCCGGATGGCCCGAGAGATGCACGACGTCATCGCGCACAGCCTGTCGGTGATGATCACTCTGAACGATGCCGCGGCCGTGGTTGAGTCGCCGGTTCAGGCCCGTGACACCATCACCCAGGCGTCCGAGGTAGGCCGCCAGGCCCTCGCGGAGATGCACCGGATGCTCGGCATGCTGCGCGACGGGGAGGCCGCCGGGCTGGCCCCAAGCCCGGGCGTGGGCCAGCTCGCGGACCTGGTCTCCATGGTGCGGTCGGCTGGGCTGTCGGTCGAGCTGGCCGTCACCGGCGACTTGCGCACCATGCTCCCCACAGCTCAGCTCGCCCTGTACCGGATCGTCCAGGAGAGCTTGACCAATGTCCTCAAGCACGGCCGGAACGTCCAGCACGTCGTCGTCCAGGTAATCCGGCAGGGGCCGCGGGTCGAGCTCCAGATCGATGACGATGGGCAGCCGAGCGGCCAGGTGCCCGGCCGGGCGGGCCACGGTGTCAGCGGGATGACCGAGCGCGCCAGCCTCTTCGGCGGCCACGTGGACGCCGGGCCGCGGGACGGCGGCTGGCGTGTCGCCGCCCAGCTGGATCTGAGCTGAGGGGCAGGCCGGTGACGATCCGGGTCCTGCTGGCCGACGATCAGCCGCTCCTACGGCACGGCTTCGCCATGATTCTCAGTGCCCAGGCTGACATCGAGGTCATCGGCGAGGCCGCGGACGGGGCCGAGGCCGTCCGCCTGACCGGGCTGCTCCGGCCCGACGTGGTGCTCATGGACGTGCGGATGCCCGGCATGGACGGCATCGAGGCCACGAGGAAGATCACCTCGGTGAGCCCGCCGACCCGGGTGATCATCCTCACGACGTTCGACGTCGACGAGTATGCGTTCGACGGCCTGCGGGCCGGCGCGAGCGGCTTCCTGCTCAAGAACGTCCGGCCCGATGAGCTGCTGTCGGGCATCAGGTCCGTTGCCACGGGTGACGCCGTACTGGCACCGAGCACGACCCGTCGCGTTCTCGACGCCTTCGCCGGGGGCTTCGTATCGCGGCCAGCTTCCGAAGCCGCCGAGCCCGACGTGCTTGGCGCGCTGACCGCGCGCGAGCTCGAAGTCTTCACCGAGATGGCCGCCGGCTCAACCAACAAGGAGATCGCCCAGCGCCTGCACCTGTCAGAAACCACGGTCAAGACCCATGTGGTCCGGATCCTGGCCAAGCTCGGCCTGCGTGACCGCACCCAGGCGGTGATCTTCGCCTACGAGCGGGGTATCAGACGGCCCCAGTCTTGACGGCCCTCGGAGATCGCCCGGCCGGGCGGCCCGTAAAACCGTTAACTTGGGACGCGGGAGGCCAATCGAAATGCCTTATGAGATAGCGGATGCAATCAAGATCGCCGCCACCCCGGAGAATGTGTGGGCGGTCCTGACCGACCTGGACAATTACCCGCAGTGGCATCCGTTCTACCAATCGGTGACCGGACAGCTCACCGTGGGTAGCACGCTCACCATCAAGACGACCTCCCCGAGGACCGGTGAGCCCACCACGCTCAAGGTGAAGGTGCTGACCGTCGATGCGGACAGCGAGCTGACGTGGGCGTCGAAGCTGGCCGGTATCACGACCATCAAGCGCCGGTTCCTGCTGAGCCAGGCTGACGGCGGTACCGACCTGGCGCAGGCCGGAACCTACCGAGGACTCGGCGGCAGCCGGGGCCCCGGCGGCCGCCGTGGTGCCCTCCAGGCGGTCACCAACCTCCAGGGCAGTTACAGGGCGGTCAACGAGGCCATCAAAGCGCAAGCGGAGGCCTGGCAGCAGCCGTCCTGACCAGCCTGAGCTGCCCCGGACTCAGCGGAGCTGGCATTCCCGACCTAAGTGATAGGATTCCTCCCGCTGTCCCGCAGCCAGTCTCTAGAACGGAAATTTCACGATGAGCTTGACGATCGGTGACACCGCACCGGACTTCACCGCCGAATCCAGCGAAGGAACGGTCAGCCTCCACGAGTGGCTCGGCGACTCGTGGGGTGCGATCTTCTCGCACCCGAAGGACTTCACCCCGATCTGCACGACCGAGCTCGGCGTCCTGGCCAAGATCAAGCCGGAGTTCGACAAGCGCGGCGTGAAGATCCTGGCGCTCTCGGTCGACCCGGTCGAGAAGCACGCGGGCTGGGCCGCGGACATCGAGAAGTCGCAGGGGGCCGCGCCGAACTACCCGCTTGTCGGTGACGCCGATTTCTCCGTCTCCAAGGCCTACGGGATGCTCGGCGCCGACGTCAGCGGCGACCCGGCCGACCGGACCGCGGCCGACAACCAGACCGTGCGCGGCGTCTACGTGATCGGCCCGGATAAGAAGATCAAGCTGATCCTGCTGTACCCGATGACCACCGGCCGCAACTTCGACGAGATCCTCCGGGTGATCGACTCCCTGCAGCTCACGGCCAAGAACAAGGTGGCCACACCGGCGAACTGGAAGCAGGGCGACGACGTCGTCATTGCCAGCTCGGTCAGCAACGACGCAGCCAAGGAGATCTTCGGCAGCTGGGAATCGCCCCTGCCCTACATCCGGATCGTCCCGCAGCCGTCCTGACCAGCTGACATCGGCCAGTCAGCCGCTCGCCACCCAGCCGGTCACACCGCCGGCCGCTGCAGCCCGAGGTGGTCGCGCAGCGTCTGGCCGGTGTACTCGGTACGGAACCGGCCCCGGCGCTGCAGGATGGGCACGACGTGGTCGACGAACGTGGTCAGCTCGTAGGGCAGCGTCGATCCCATGATGGTGAACCCGTCGACCGCGCCTGCGTCCTGCCAGGCGGTCACGTGGTCGGCGAGCTGCTCGGGTGTGCCCACGAAGTGGGTCTGCCCGGCGCCGCCGGTCACGTGCTGGGCGATCTCCCGCAGCGAGGCGTCCGGCCGGGCCCGTGCGGCGGCGTACAGCAACTCCGCGCGGCTCGACGGCGCCGACTGATCGGCCCAGAGCTCGGCGGGCAGCGGTACGTCCGGGTCGAAGGCGTCGGGGTCCAGCCCCGCCGTGTACAGCGCGTTCTGCCACCGGAACTCCGGGCTGGCCAGTTCTTCCAGCTGCCGGGCCCGGCTCCGGGCCTCGGCTTCGGTGCTGCCCAGCGTTACCATCAGCGCCGGAAGGACGAGCACGTGCTCAGGGTCCCGGCCTGCCGCCTTGACCTGGGCGTGCAGGTTGCTACGGAAGGCCACCGCGGCCTCCAGCGATGGCGGACCGGAAAATACCAGTTCGGCGTATTGCGCGGCCAGCCCGATACCGGCGGCTGACTGCCCGGCCTGGACGAGCACCGGGTGACCCTGCGGCGAGCGGGGGAAGGGCAGGACTCCGTCGGAGTCGTAGTACTTACCGTGGAAGTGCGGGGCGTGCAGCTTGCTGCGATCGGCCCACACGCCGCGCTCGCGGTCACCGATGACCGCGCCGTCCCCCCAGCTGTCCCACGCGCGCTGCACTACATCGACGAACTCGTGGGCCCGCGTGTACCGGTCGGCATGGTCGGGATGGAAGGGCTCACCGAAGTTGGCCGCGGCCAGCGGCGTGACCGTGGTGACGATGTTCCAGCCGGCCCGGCCTGCGCTGAGGTGATCCAGCGTCGCGAACCGGCGGGCGAGCTCCCACGGCTTGCTGTAGGTGGTCGAGCCGGTCCCGATCAGCCCGATGCGGCTGGTGACGGCGGCCAGAGCGGACAGCACCGAGATCGGGTCGAACTGCGTCTGCGGCAGGTAGGTGGCCCGGTATTCGGCGATGGCGATGTTGTCGGCCAGGAAGATCGCATCCATCAGGCCGCGTTCGGCGATCCGGGCGATGTCAGCGTAGTAGGGAAGCCCGAGAACGCCGCGCACATCGTCTGGAACCACGCGCCAGGCCGACTCGTGATAGCCGTTCGGCCAGATGAACGCGCTGAAGTGCAGTGGCTGTGTGCTCATGGCTCGACCCCTTCGTAGACGCGGAGAGAAAAGCAACCAGACAGCGGCCGTGATTCCTGGAAGATGTTTGACCAGATGGCGGGAGAACTGAAAGCGTGACAGCGATGGACAGACGCAACCGTGCCGATGCCGCGCCATGGGCCGCGCGTGGCGCCATGTTCAGCCAGGCTGGCCTGGCCCGGCCGGTGCCCTGGGCCACCCCGCGTGACCTGGATCGGCTGCGCGCCAGCCACGCCCGCGGCGGACGTCCGGGCAAACCGCTCGTGCCGACCAGCGTCGCATCGCCACGGCTGGGCGATGAGCTGTTCGCCCGGCTCCTGACCTACGGCACGCCGCAGGAGACCCATCCCGGTGATGTGCTGTTCAGCCCGGGCGACGAAGACGCCGATCTGATTGTGGTTGAGCGCGGGTCGGCGGAGGTGGTGCGGACGGAGACGGCCGACGTGCCCGCCGAGACCGTCGCGGTGGTGGACGCGGGCGGCTTTGTCGGCGAGCTAAACCTGCTGACCGGGCAGAATGTCTACCTTCTGTGCCAGGTGCGGGAGGGCGGCACGGTCTATCGGGTATCGCCGGAGCGCCTGCGGCAGCTCATGGCCAACGACGTCGAACTGTCCGACATCGTGTTCAAGGCGCTGATCGCCCGCCGGGAACTACTGCAGCGCAGCACCGCCGCCCGGGCGGTGGAGATCGTCGGCGACGCCAGGTCGGCGCCGGCGCTGGCGCTGCGGACCTACGCCGCCCGGCAGCGCCTGATCCACCTGTGGTTCGATGCCGACACTCCCATGGGCCGGGCGATGATGGAGTCCTCCGGCCTGACCCAGGACGACCTGCCCGCCGTCGTCATGCCCGGCACCACGCTGAAGCAAGCCACACCGGGCGGCCTGGCCGAGAAGCTGGGCCTGTCCTACCGTCGTTCTTCCACCAAGCCGGTGGACGTCACGATCGTCGGCGCTGGCCCGGCCGGCCTGGCGGCCGCGGTCTACGGGGCGTCCGAGGGCCTGGACACCGTGCTGCTGGACGCCGTCGGCACCGGCGGGCAGGCCGCGGCCAGCTCGCGGATCGAGAACTACTTCGGCTTCCCGTTCGGCCTTTCCGGCGCCGATCTGACCGGCCGGGCCGTGCTCCAGGCGCTGAAGTTCGGTGCCCAGCTGGCCAGCCCCTGCCAGGCGGTCAAGCTCGACACCGACCGGAGCGGCGACCTGCTCCGCCTGTACCTGGAGGGCGGGGAGATCATCAACAGCAAAGCCGTCATCATTGCGACCGGCGCCCGTTACCGGGCGCTGCCGCTGGAGCGCTGGCCTGACTTCGAGGGTGCCGGTATCTACTACGCGGCCACCGAACTGGAAGCCAGGGGGTGCACGGGCAGCCCGGTCACGGTGGTCGGCGGCGCGAATTCCGCCGGTCAGGCCGCGCTGTACCTGGCCGGGCGAGGCAGTGAGGTCTCGCTGGTCGTCCGCGGCCCGGACATCGCGGCCGAGATGTCGGCCTACCTCGTCGACCGGCTGCTGGTCCACCCGCGGGTGACGGTGCGGTGCCGGAGCGAGGTCACCCGGCTGGACGGCGACGACTTCCTCGAGGAGGTCAGCATCACCGACCGGACGGCGGACACCAGCCAGGCCCAGCCGTGCTCGGGCTTGTTCTGCTTCATTGGTGCCGAGCCCGCCGCCAGCTGGCTGACCGGAATGGCCACCGAAGACGACGGCTTCATCCGGACCGACGTCCAGCTGACCGACGATGACCTCGGGCCGGTCTGGGCCACCCTAGAGCGGAAGCCGCTCCCGTTCGAAACCAACCTTCCCGGCGTGTTCGCGGTCGGTGACGTCCGCTCCGGCTCGATGAAGCGGGTCGCCGCCGCCACCGGCGAAGGCGCCAGCGCGATCGCTTCGGTCCACAAGGCCATCGCCGCGCTCACCCAGCGTCATATCTGACACCGCTCCCAGGAGGCGGCCATGAGCAGCCCATTCGGCCCACTGAAGCAGATCGATGCGGGCCTGCTGAGTGTCGGGTACGCGGAAGCGGGCCCGGCCGATGGGCCGGCCGTGGTCCTCCTGCACGGCTGGCCCTACGACATCCACAGTTTCGCCGAGGTGACCCCGCTGCTGGCCGCGGCGGGATACCGGGTGATCGTGCCCTGGCTACGCGGCTACGGCAGCACCCGGTTCCTGTCCGAGGCGACACCCCGCACGGGCCAGCAATCGGTGCTGGCGGTCGACACCATCGCGCTGATGGACGCCCTCGGCCTTTCCGACGCGGTGATCGGCGGCTTCGACTGGGGGGCCAGGACGGCCAACGTGATCGGGGCCCTGTGGCCCCGCCGGTGCCAGGCCCTGGTGTCGGTCAGCGGCTACTTGATCGGCAACCAGCGAGCCGGCCAGGAGCCGCTGCTCCCGGCGGCCGAGCTGTCCTGGTGGTACCAGTTCTACTTCGCGACCGACCGCGGCCGGACCGGCTACGACCGGAACCGTCGTGAGTTCGCCCGGCTCATCTGGCACACCGCCTCACCGAAGTGGGACTTCGACGAGACGGCATTCGACCGGACCGCCGCGGCGTTCGACAACCCTGATCACGTCGACATCGTGATCGACAACTACCGGTGGCGGCTCGGCCTGACCACCGGCCAGGCACAATATGACGACCTGGAACGCCAGCTGGCTGAGAGCCCAGTCATCGCCGTGCCCACCATCACTCTGGAAGGCGACGCTAACGGCGCGCCTCATCCCGAACCGGCCGCCTACCGAGAGAAGTTCTCGGGCTCGTACGAGCACCGGACCATCACCGGCGGCGTCGGGCACAACCTCCCGCAAGAGGCTCCGCAGGCTTTCGCTCAGGCCGTCATCGACGCAGGCCGCTACTGACGCCCTAGGTTAGCGCGGCTCAAGATCTGGGGTGCGGCCCAGTTCGGCCCGGGCGATGGCGCGCACGTGGACCTCATCGGGACCGTCGAACAGGCGCATGGCACGGTGCCAGGCGTACATGGCCGCCAGCGGAGTGACGTCGGTGACGCCTGCTCCGCCGTGGATCTGGATGGCGCGGTCGATGACCTGCGTGGCCGCTCGTGGCACCGCGACCTTGGCCATGGCCACCAGGTGCCGGGCGGCCCGGTTGCCCTGGGTGTCGATGACGTGGCTGGTGTGATGGCACAGCAAGCGGGCCTGCTCGATCTCCAGCCGGGACTCGGCGATCTGCTGCTGCACCACGCCCTGGGCCGCCAGCGGGCCGCCGAACGCTTCCCGCTCTTTGGCCCGCGCGACCATCAGGGCCAGGGCTCGTTCGGCCGCCCCGAGCGCACGCATGCAGTGATGGATGCGGCCGGGCCCCAGCCGCATCTGGGCGGCGGCGAAGCCGCCCCCTTCCTCCCCCAGCACGTTGCTCACCGGGACCCGGACCTGGTCGAAGCGGACTTCGGCGTGGCCGTGCTGGTCGTGGTGGCCGAGCACGGGATAGTCGCGGACGACGGTGACGCCGGGAGTGTCCCGCGGCACCAGCACCATCGTCTGCTGGCGGTATGCCGGAGCGGATGGGTCGGTCTTGCCCATCAGGATGAACAGCGCGCAGCGCGGGTCCAGGGCACCGCTGGTCCACCATTTGCGGCCGGTGATGACGTAGTCGCCGTCCTGCCGCTCGATCCGGGTGGCGATGTTGGTGGCGTCGCTACTGGCCACCTCGGGCTCGGTCATCGCAAAGGCCGACCGGATCTGGCCCGCCAGCAGCGGCGCGAGCCATTGCTCTTTCTGCGCATCGGTGCCCAGCAGGTGCAGCAGTTCCATGTTGCCGGTGTCCGGCGCTGATCCGTTGATCGCCTCGGGCGCGATGTCCAGGCTCCAGCCCGACAGCTCCGCGATCGGCGCGTACTCTAGCTGGGTCAGCCCGGACTCTGCGGGCAGGAACAGGTTCCACAGGCCTTCGGCCAGGGCCTGTTCCTTGAGCTTCTCCACCACCGGGGGCAGGACATGGCCGTCGGGACCTGCGGCCCGCCGGTGCGCCAGGTATTCGCCTTCCGCAGGCAGCACCCGGTCCCGCATGAACGCGTGCATGCGTTCTTGAAGTTCGCGGGCACGCTCGGATGGTGGAGGCAGCTCGTAGGCCAGCAAGAACGCTCCCGGTCTAACCGATCAATGGGACGGTTTCGAACGTAGGTTCCGGACGTCCCGACGTCAATGCCCAGGTCAGGAGACCGAGTGTTCTGGGTCTCCTGACCTGGGATAGCTGGGCGGGCCGGTTACTGGCAAGGCCCGGCCTGGGCCCGTCCGCCGTGGATTACCTGGCTATACGTGCCCGTGCCTGCTGCCCGGCATGAAGTTCGCCCTCCAGTTGTGCGGCGGCCGGTGGCCACGACCGGTCCGGCCACCCGAGATCGTGCCCCCTTGCGGGGTGGTGTCGAACGTCGCGGCGGTCGCGACGCCGTTCGCGTCGGTGGTCAGCGTGACCGGGTCGGTCAACCCGTAGGCCTTGCAGTTCAGGTTGTCGAACGAGCCGCTCAGCCTCGCCGCGAGGAAGGTGGCCAGGTTGTCGCCGAGGTCCGGCACCGGTGAGGCCGTACCGACCTCCATAGGTGCGTCCAGCTGCAGCCTGGGTGTCGCGATGTTGATCATGTTCTGGCAGTACTGGGCCGCGTTCCGGGTGAGGTTGGTGCTAGAGGGCAGCGCCGCCATGTCGGTCTCGGCCCGGTACAGGTTGGTCTTGCCCAGGCTGAACTGCCCGCCGACCAGCAGCTGCGGGTCGTTGACCGGGAGCAGCGCGACCGTGCCTTTCTGGTGCTGCCGGGCCGAGAGCTCGTTCAGCGCCTGCGACGCGCTGGCCCCGGCCGGGTTAGTGGAGTTGCGGGCGGTGAACGGCGTGCAGCCGAGCGCGGGATCGATGAACGAGTCCAGCAGGCCGTTGTCGCTTCCGTTGGTTTCGAGCGTGTCCTGGGGCAGGCTGGCCTGGCTGGCCGCAGTGGCCTGGCTGGTCTGGCCGGTGTCCGGGTTGAACAGGTAGTGCGCCACCGCGTTGTCGCTCTGATCCTGGTCGATCAGGGCGAAGTCGCGGGTGGTCTGGCAGGCCTTGCCGTCCTTGCCGGTGCCGATCGCCGGAATCTTCAGGATGCCGCGGGCGATCTCGGCGTTGGCCATCCGGTAGAAGGTGGCCGCGTTGCACTGCGGAGTCTGGTTGATCAGGGAGTTCCCGAAGGCGTCGATGCAGTTGCTCTGCGTGGCGCCCGGGCCGACCAGGGCCAGCGCGTTGCCGTTGTACCCGACGCTGAGGATGACCTGCGATCCCCGGGCGATGGCCGGTGCCGTCGGCGCCGCCTCCGGCTGGGTGCCCTGGGTGATCACCAGGGGGTTGTACACCTGGAGCCGTCCGTTCGGCGCCAGGATCGTGGCGTCGATGAACACGCCTTCACTGTCTCCGTTTTCCCAGGTGCATCCGTCTCCGAGCACCCAAGGTGTGGCCAGGCCCGTGGCGCTCAGCGGGTTTTTCGGCACGGACACTGTGCAGTTCGTCGAGTCCGCGGCCTGGGCCGTGGTCTGGTTGAAGCTGAACGGGTCCCCGGCCGCGTCAACCGCGTTCGCGCCGGCCACGCCAGCATGGCCCGCAGGATTAATGGGGGGAATGCCCGCAACGGTGGGCCCGGTCGCCGCCGGTGAGGCGGACGCCGACGGGCAGGGCGCCGCCGAGGCCGAGGCTGCTGGCGCCGAGGCGCTACCGCTGGCCGCCGGGGCCGGAGCGCTGGCACTCGCCGTCGCAGCGGGTGCGCTGGCACTTGCGGAGGGGGCCGGAGCGCTGGCAGCGACCGTTGAGGCGGGAGCGCTCGCGCTTCCGCTCGCCGCGGGAGCACTGGCACTTCCAGCGGGGGCCGGAGCGCTGGCACTCGTGGCCGGGGCCGACTGGCTTCCGCTCGCCACCGGAGCCGGGCTGCTGGCACTGGCCGAACCCGAGGCGCACGAGCCCAGGGCCGACTGCTCAATGGCCGTATTCTTACCGCCGCCCGAGACGGCGAGGACGATTCCGAGAATCAGGCCCAGTGCCATCGGAATGGCGATAGGTAGCCCAAGACGTACCGCACGGCTTTTCCCGCGGCGGCGCCGTGCGGGCCGGTGACCGCTAAGCATTCAATCCACCTCCAAAGTGGACATCCCCTGTGATGGCCTCGGTGCATCACCGTAGACCTCGGCCACCGGCCAGTTTGCAGATTTCCGGAAATTAACTCCATGTAGGGCATGTGGATTTAATGACGGCCTGTGTGGAAATTCTTACCGAATCCTTACGTCGCAGGTAGAGGCACATATGGTGAGGGTCGAGATAGCTCCGTGATGGGCGGTAGCACGTCACGGCTCAGCAGGCGACCGACTGGGCGAGATAATCCCGAGATAATTCTGGCGTCAGCCCCGGAGGGCCAGCCGAGGCGGTCACAGCCCGTTGGCAGCCCGAGGCAGACCTCAGAAGCGGGTGCGGCGGCCATAGCCACCGCCAGCGTGACGGCGGTGAGGACGATCCCGGCCACCGTGGCCCCGGCGCGCGGGCTCGGGACGAGTCAGGTTGCGGTGATGAGTACGCGAGTGGCGCCGATCTTCCCGGTCAGTGACCTGGCCTACTACCGCGGGCTTGGCTTCGGTGCCCGCCGATGGCACGGCGGCGGATACGGCTTCGTCACCTTTGACAGCGCGGAGATTCATCTCGGCGTGGAGCCCGACCTTGATACGCGACCGGATCGCCGGTCGACGGCCTACCTGTTTGTCGAAGATGCCGACGCGCTGGCCCGGACCTGGCTTGCGGTCGCGACGGCCGTTTCTTCCGCTTGGCGGTCCCTTCCCAACGGGAATGGCGTGCTCCGCGCACCTCGCCCCCGGGGTCGGCGAACTAGGGATTTTTACCAGGGGCAAGAACGCCGATCCGGCCGAGAACGAATTTGTTAGGAACAAAGGCAAGCTGAATGCTGGCTCGGGGACGCGCCGCGCTGAGAGGATGAGCTGGAAGTCAGCAAGGGTCGCCTGGTTTGATTCAGGGCGCGGAGCCTGAGAATTTCCGTGACTCTCGCCGTCGTCGGCCTGGTGACCACGCTGGTCGCCATCCTCACTCCGGCCAGCGTCTCCGGCAGTGTTTCCCCGCCGCAGGCGTCGGGCAGTACCTCATCGTCCAGCTCGCAGGCGACGGCCGCAGATGGTCCATCGTGCAGTACGAAGGTGCTCAAGCATGAGTACTCCTGGTCACTTGATAAATGGTCGGTGGGAATGGAATGTTCCGGGAACCCGACCGATAAAACGGTGTACGTCCGAGGGGTCCTCGATGTGCCCGGCGCAGTCGATACCCACACCGCGTGGGTTAAGACCCCGGGCCCACATCAACC
This sequence comes from uncultured Actinomycetes bacterium, assembly GCA_963833835.1. Lineage (GTDB taxonomy): Bacteria > Actinomycetota > Actinomycetes > Streptosporangiales > Streptosporangiaceae > Bog-532. The sequence continues at coordinate 66,967 of CAWHZI010000008.1, read as the reverse complement.
TCATCTACCCGCCCAAGCAGCTCCCGGGTTGAAGAGTACAAATGTCCCCGTGGTCATCGGCGAGCGCAATCCATCCAAAGACAACAGCCATGCAATTCTCGCGTTCGCCAGCCTGCTCACCAATTTGTTCTAGCCGCCTGGACCGAGAAGAGGTCCGACGTGTGGCATGGATCTCCGGCGACTGAAGGAAAGGGTCAGATGGAAGGAGCCGCTGCGGAGCCGATGAACCTGCCGCCAGCGAGCATGGCCGTTCTCAGCCGGCTCGCCGACGCGTCATCAGGCATCTGGGAGGCGTGCGGCTACCAGCCGTTCCCGCTCGGCGCGCTGACGACGCGGCACGATCCGGTGCGGCCAGAGACGGTCACCCTCGCCGAGGCGCGCAGCCGTTACGACGTGGTGATCGTCGGTAGCGGCGCCGGCGGCGGTGTCGCGGCCCGGGTGCTCGCTGAGGCCGGCGCGTCGGTGCTGATCGTTGAGCGTGGCGGATGGGTCGGCCGCGACGCCCCCGGCCTGGACCATCTGCGGAACCACCGGCTCTCGCTCCTCGGCGATGGCACCAGCCCCGACGGCCATCCCCGGACGCGGATGGGCAGCCATGGTGACGAGGTGATCATCGGCCCGCTCGACGCCGGGTACCACAACAACGCCATCACCATCGGCGGCGGCTCACGCCTGTTCGGCGCGCAAGCGTGGCGGTTCCACCCCGACGACTTCCGGATGGCGTCCCTTTACGGGGTACCGGAAGGGTCAGCGCTGGCCGACTGGCCGATCAGCTACGACGACCTCGCCCCCTTCTACCGCCAGGTCGAGTGGGACCTCGGCGTCGCCGCCGCGCCCGGCCAGGACTTCCCGATGCCAGCGTGGCCTCCCGGCCGCGAAGACCACCTGCTGCTCGACGCCGCCGCTCGCCTTGGCTGGCCGACCACCCGCGTGCCCCTGCTGATCAACACCCAGCCCCGGGACGGCCGTGCCGCCTGTGTACGCTGCGGGTTCTGCGTGGGATTCCCATGCCCGGTCGACGCGAAGAACGGCAGCGACGTCGCCGCCTTGCCCAAGGCGATCCGCCTGGGCGCCCAGCTGCTGGCCGGCACGCAGGTGGTGCGCATCGGCGACGACGGACGCGTCGACGTCGTCGCCGGCGACCAGCACCGCACCATCCTGGCCGGGCGTATCGTCCTGGCCGCGGGCGCCATCGAAACCGCCCGTCTCCTGCAGGTCAGCCGCATCGGCAACGACTGGGTCGGGGACTGCCTGCAGGGCCACACCTACGCCGGTGCTTACGGCCGCTTCGACGACGTGGTCGTCGACGGCCTCGGACCCGGGCCGTCGGTGGCGACGCGCCAATTCTCACATCACAACGATGATGTCGTCGGCGGAGGGCTGCTGGCCAACGACTTCGTCAAGCTGCCCGCGCTGTTCTACCTGCGCGCGCTTCCCCCCGATGCGCCACGACACGGTCAGGGCGCCATCGATGAAGTGACGCGCTGGTATCTGCGTACCGGCCATGTCTGGGGGCCCGTCCAGGAAGTGCCCACCCGGGCCGCGCGCGTCCGGCTGTCGGCCCGCACGGCCGACGCGGCCGGTGTTTCCGTCGCCCGGCTGGAGGGCAGCCAGCACCCCGAGGACATCCGCACCGCGAAGCTGCTCGCCGCCAAGTCGCAAATGTGGCTGCAGGAGGCGGGCGCGCATTACACCTGGCCGGTACAGCCCCATGCCCCCGCCCTGTCTGGCGGACAGCATCAAGCTGGCACCGCTCGCATGGCCGAGACTCCCGAGGCCGGTGCGACCGACCCGAACGGCCGGGTATGGGGCACCGAGCGCATCTACGTCGCCGATGCCAGCCTGCACGTCACCAACGGCGGAGCCAACCCGTCGCTCACCATCATGGCTCTGGCCTGGCGAACGGCCGCCCACATCGCGGCCCTGACACCCTGACCTGGTGGGCGCAGCAGGACGTAGACCGTTTCTTCACCGCCTGCTCGTCGACGCCAGCAACAGCTAACTGGCTCAGCTGAGGTGGTAGCTGATCTGGCTGATCGCGAGGTCGAGCGCTGCCTCAAGGGGGGCGACATCCCGTTTAGCCTGGGTGAGCAGCAATCCGCCCTGCAGGGCGGCCAGAGTTCCCAGCGCGAGCCGGTCGACGTCGGCGTCGTCACGCAGCTCGCCCCGGTCGCGCATGCGCCGGAGCCCGTCGCGGATCGGCGCTTCCCATCGGTCGAAGCCAACGGCGAGCGCGGTCCGGGCGGATGCGTCGGTCTCGGCGAGTTCGCTGGACAGCGATCCGAGCGGGCAGCCTCCCTCGCACTGCCGTTGTCGCTGCAGGTCGACGAGCATGTCGCGCCACTGCCGGAACGCGGCCAGCGAGTCCAGCTGATCGAGTAGCGGCCGCTGGCCGCCGATGATCTCATCGGCCTGGTGCTCGATCACGGCGTGCACGAGTGCGTTCTTGTCGGCGAAGTAGTGATAGAGCTGCGAGTTGCTGACCTGCGCCGCCGCGAGCACGTCTTCGGTGCTGGTGCCGGCCACGCCGTGGCGGAACATCAAGTCGGCCGCGGCGGCCACGATCCGCGCTCGCGTCGCGAGTCCCTTGCGGGTGAGGCGCCCGGCGGGCGCGTTCCCTGTGGCCATGACCCTCACCTTACCATTTTTGGCCTTGACAGGCCATAAATAGTGTGAGCATTATTGGCCTGTTCAAGCCAATTCTAGGGAAGCGGTTCACATGACCTCCACCAACTCCACCCCGTCAACCGCGCTGATCACCGGGGCTACCAGCGGTATCGGCCGGGCCACCGCGATCGCCCTGGCCGCGTCCGGGATTCACGTGGCGGTAGCGGGGCGCGACAAGGCCCGCGGCGATCAGACGGTGGCGGCCATCCGTTCCGCAGGCGGCCGGGCCGATTTCGTCCCGGCCGACCTGCACGACGCGGCATCGGCGACTCAGCTGGCTGTTGCGGCCGAGGCGGTGCTCGGGCACGTGGACATCCTGGTCAACAACGCCGGGTCCGGTGCCTTCGGCCCGACGGCCGGCACGACCGAAGCCGCGTTCGACGAACTGTTCGCGCTCAACGTCAAGGTGCCCTACTTCCTCACCGCCGCCCTGGCGCCGGGCATGGTCGAGCGGGGCGCCGGAGTCATCGTCAACGTCTCGACCATGGTCGCCGGGTTCGGGCTGGACGGTATGGCACTGTACGGCTCGACCAAGGCCGCGCTGGAGTTGCTGACCAAGGCGTGGTCGGCGGAGTTCGGGCCCAAGGGCATCCGCGTCAACGCCGTCGCCCCGGGGCCGGTCAGCACCGAGGGCACCGAAGGCATGCGGGAAGCGCAGGGCCACCTGGCCTCGCTCGCGCCAGCCAGGCGACTGGGCACTGCGGAGGAGATCGCCGCGGCCATCGTCTACCTGGCCTCGCCGGGGGCGGCGTTCACTCACGGTGTCGTGCTTCCGGTCGACGGCGGCCGGGTCGCGGTCTGAGACCGTTCACGGCTGCTGGCAGTAACGAGGGTGCGAGCGTACTCCCGGATTCGTCAGTGCCTCGGCCAGCCGGTAGCAGGACTTCGGTCACCAGACCTGGGAAAACAGCAACGTACCGCGGCACGGGGCCACCTTTGCGCAGCCGCACGACGTTGTGTGCCCGTTCCCGCCGGTCGCCGGTCGGCGAAACGTCTGGGAGTTTGCTAAGGGCTTGAGAGCGATCGCGGTAGCCCGAACGACGGGAGGACGCTGGTCTCGAAGCGGGTCATGGCGCAGATCCGGTCGCCGGCGAGGGTGAGGACGTAGAGGCCGATCCCGTGGCTGATGCCGCCAGGGGCGCGCACGTAGGCGCCGAAGGCTGGCTGGCCGTTGGCCCGCGTCGGCACGAGGTCGAACCTCCGGCCCGCGCCGAAAAGAAGGGCGCAGAACCGGGCCACGACATCGCGACCCTCATATTCGAACGGCATCGGCGGCATCGACATGAAGACGTCGCCGGTCAAAAGGGTCACCAGCGCGTCGAGATCGGCGGACTCCCACGCGCGGACGAACTTCGCCACGATCGCATCCTCAGCTGATGAGCCGGGGGCGGGCGGCGGCTCTTGGCCACCGGACGCGGGCCGTCGCTGCTGCAGGCTGGCGTGCGCCCGCTTGAGGGCGCTCTTGACCGCGTCGACGCTCGAGTCCAGCATGCCGGCCACCTCGTTCGTATCGAATCCGAGGACGTCGCGCAGGATGAGCACGGCCAGCTGACGAGCGGGGAGGACCTGAAGGGCGGTCACGAAGGCCAGGGAGATGGATTCGGCCTGCTCGTAGCGGGCCTCCGGCCCAAGCGGCTCGTCGACGGCACCCTCGAGCACGGCATCGGGAAATGGCTCGAGCCAGACGACCTCGCCGAGCCGGGTCGGCTCGGGCCGTTCAACGTTGGGCACGTCCCACTCCTTGGCTGGGCGCCGGCGATGCGAACGGCGCGCGTTGAGGCACCGGTTCGTCGCGATCCGGTAGAGCCAGGTGCGCAACGAGGCGCGACCCTCGAACCCTCCGAAACCCCGCCAGGCGGCCAGCAGCGTGTCTTGCAGGACGTCCTCGGCGTCCTGGAACGATCCGAGCATCCGGTAGCAATGCACCAGCAGCTCCCGGCGGTGCGGCTCGGTCAGCTCCCGGAACGCGTCGTCGTCCCCGGCCCGCGCCCTTGCGACCAAGTCAGCTGCCACTTCCCCCACCCTCGGGTCACCCTCTTCCCGCATCTTGTCCCACTTCACGTATGGACACCGGCCCGGGGATGAACGGGGCGGTTGGCGGGCGCCATTTTCGCGGTGCCGCGGTGTCTGCCTCGGTGACAGCTGACAACACAGCGAGAGGGAGAACCCGCATGGGAAAGATCGTGATCAGCACGAACGCCTCACTCGATGGAGTGATCCAGGATCCCGACGGCCAGGAAGGCTTCAGGCTCGGCGGCTGGTTCAGCGAGTTCGGGGGTAAGGACCTCGAACAGTGGGCCAAGGTCTCGCTCGACGAGGCACTGGGCACCGAGGCCCTCCTGCTGGGCCGGCGGACCGACGAGTGGTTCGCCGCGCGGTGGGCCTCCCGGAGCGGCGCGTGGGCGGACCAGCTGAACAGCCTGCCCAAGTACGTCGTGTCCTCAACTCTCCAGGACCCCAAATGGACGAATGTAACGGTCCTGAAGGGCAATGTGGTCGACGAGGTCGCGAAGCTGAAGCAGGAGATAGCCGGGGACATCGTCGTCTACGCCAGCTACCAGCTCGGGCGCACGCTGCTGGAGCACGACCTGGTCGACGAGCTGCGGCTGGTGATCTACCCAGTCGTACTCGGGGCCGGCGAACGTCTGTTCGGCGAGACCAGCGACAAGAAACCGATGCGTCTGGCCGACACCAAGACCATCGGTGACGGCCTCGTCCTCCTCACTTACCAGCCCGTCCGGGACGCCTAGCCGCCACTGCGCCGACGCCGGCCGGCCAGCACGCCTACTAGAGGTCACCGCCGCCACCCTGCCTGCCCCATCATGCGCGCAGGATGGCGGCGCTCAGCCGGCGGCCGGTGGTGTTCCCTGCTCGTCTCCGCCGAGCATGTGGCGGCTTTGCAGGGTGAACAGCAGGGCGAAGGAGGGGACGACCAGGATGACGGCGGCGATCGCGACGACGACCAGGGCCACGAAGGTGGCCTGGGTGGCGCCGGCGTTGGTCACGGTCACCGTGGTGCCAGGCAGCAGCACGGGGTACTGGGCCACGCCCCAGCCCCAGATGACGGCGGCGATGCCGAGCGCAGCGATGACCCGGATGCCCTTGATCCGGCCGACGGTGAGCAGGGCCAGGACGGCCAGGCCGCAGGCCCCGGCCAGCACAACCAGCGGCAGCGCCCGGCCGGTGAGCCGGTTGAAGAACGCCGGATCCGGGTTCTGCAGCTCAAACAGCGCGGCCAGCGACAATGCCCCAGCGACGATGGCGGCGGCCTGGGCGCGCCGGGTGAAGTAGGTCTGCATGTCCTGGTCACCGCGGCGCCCGGCCTCGATGATCAGGTAGACGGCGGCGAGATAGCCGCAGGCAACGACGAACAAGAACCCGGTCAGCAGCGCGGCCGGGCTGGTCCAGGCGGCCAGGCTCGCGTGGCTGGCGTCGGCGGGGACGGCTCCGGCGGCGATGGCGCCGACCACGGTGCCCATGAAGAACGGGGTCAGCAGCGAGGAGAACGCGAACGCCGCGCCGGCTGCGCGCTGCAGGCTGAGCCGGGTGATCTCCTTGCGGAAGGCGAACCCGGCCCCGCGCAGCACGATCCCACCGGCCGCCAGCCATATTGGCAGCGCGAGCGTGATCATCACCGAGGCGAATGCGTGCGGGAACGCGGTCCAGAAGATGACCAGGTCGAATACGAGCCAGACGTGGTTGGCTTCCCAGACCGGCGTGATCGACTCGTCGATCAGGGCGCGCGGCGCGCGGCCGCGGGCGGTGGTGCCGGCCAGCAGGTCCCACAGGCCACCGCCGAAGTCGGCCCCGCCCAGGACGGCGTACAAGGTGACGGAGGCCAGCAGGATCGCCCCTACCGCGTCAGCCATCTATGACCCCGCCTGACTTGCGGGCCGGTCCGCCGGAGCGTCCGGCGGCCCGTAGGGAACGGGAGCGTCCGCACGGTCACCGCGGCGCCAGCGGCGGGACAACATCAGCAAGATCGCGATCGTGGCCGCGCCGATTGCCCCGTACACCACGATGACGATGCCCAGGCTGGCCAGGACGCCGCCGTTGGCCGTAGCGGCCTGGGAGGTGGTCTGCAGCCCGTACACCACCCACGGCTGGCGTCCCTCTTCAGTAACCACCCAGCCGCACTCCATGGCCACGACCGCGGCCAGCCCGCTGACCGCCCCCAGCGCCCAGAAAAGCTGCGGCCGGGGCCATCGCCGCCGGCGCCACCACGTCCAGGCGGCCCACAACCCGGCTAGCAGCAAGAGAGACCCGAGGCCCACCATGACGTCGAAGCTCAGGTGGATCAGCCACACCACCGGCGGCCGGTCGGCGGGGGCAACAGTGTCCCAGCCGATCACCTTGGTACCGGGACCGAACCCGACCAGCAGCGAATCCATGTACGGGATCTTGAGCCCGCCGTAAACGTGCCCGTTCGCATAGACCCCGCCCAGCCACTCCGGAACCTGCCGGCTCGTTCGCGGCACGTACTCCATGGCCGCGAACTTGACCGGCTGGTCCTGCGCGATGGCCCGGGCCGCGGTGTCGCCGACGAAGATCTGGAACGGGGTCAGTATCGCGGCCGGGATGAACCCCAGCGCGAACCCGGTGTAGTGATAGCGGTCACGGCGCCCCCGCAGGATGCCGACCGCGTACACCGAGGCGACGCCGAAGCCCGCGACCATGTAGGCGGCCAGGATCATGTGCGGCATCTCGTAGCTGGCCGAGCGGCTGAAGAACACCTGCCACACGTCGATCGACGTGATCCGGCCGTTCCGCTGGGTGAAGCCGCCCGGGGTGTTCATCCACGAGTTGACCGCGATGACCGCCATCGCCCCGAAGATCCCGCTGAGCGCGATCGGCATCCCCGACCACCAGTGGGCCCAGCCGGGCAGCCGCCCCCAGCCCCACAGGTAGATCCCCGCGAAGATCGCCTCCAGGAAAAAGAACAGCCCCTCCACGGCGAACGGCACCCCCAGCACCGCCCCGTACTGGCGCATCAGCCCCGGCCACAGCAGGCCCATCTCGAACGACAGCACCGTCCCGGTGACCGCGCCGACCGCGACCAGCACGCCCATGGCCTGCGACCAGCGCCGCGCCAGCAGCATCGCGGTCTGGTTCCCCCGCCTCAGCCCGATGAACTCGGCCAGCAGCACGATCGACGGAAAAGCAATGCCGAAACACGCCAGGATGATGTGAAAGCCCAGCGTGGCCGCCATCTGCGCCCGGTCCGGGACAACATTCCCGGGCACCTGCGCCGCGGCCAGCAGCACCGTTCCGCTAGCGCGCATTCCATACTCCCTCAGGCACGGGCGCACACCGCCCGGTCACCCACGTCGCGATCAGACCGTACCGAATGTTGCGCCCGTTTTAGTGACCCGGCATCACCAATTCACGTAATCCGTCGAGTTCGCGCCGCAGCCGGGGCAGCAACCTCGGGGCGTGATGTCCTGCTGGCCACCAAGCTGAACGTGCCTGGGTTGGGGCCAGATCTGGTGTGGCGCCCGCGACTGGCGCAGCGGCTCGACGAGGGCCGGGGACCAGGGCTGGTCGTGGTCTGTGCGCCGGCTGGGTACGGCAAGACTGTCGTGCTGGCCGATTGGGCCCGGGCGCGGGAACTAGGGCTGATTCCTTAGCGCGGAGACCTCTGCGCGCCGCCGGCACTTTCGTGCCGCAGCCCGGCGCCGGAGACTCCACCCGCCATGTCCACTTTCGGGTGGCGCCCGCCGCATCCCCGCCTCGTAATGTCCTTCCTGTCCGAATACCCGAGGAGACACGATGCGAAGTTCAGTCACGGAGGCAGGGGCGGCCGACGCCGAGCCGACCGCGCTCAGCCAGTCACTGGCGTGGGTGCGGCGCCACGTCGGGGGCAGTTGCTGATGCCAGTCGGATACTGGTGGACGGTCGCCGTCGTGTCCTGGGGGGTGGCATGTGCGGTCACCCGTTGGTACAGGCTCGGCTCGTTTTCGACTGTTCCCGCGCTCCTCGCTAACGAACTGCCGTTCATCACTGGGTATCTGCTGATCGCGTCGACCGTGCTCGCGCTTGTCGACGGCGACCTCGACTCGCCGGGCGGCGCTGCCGGCGCCGCTGTCGCGCTGGGCGCGCTGGCCGGCCTGGCGGTCGTGGTGTGCCGCGCCATGTGCGCGCACGCGGCGTTGCACAACGCCGGCAGGCCGAGGCGGCCGTGGGGCCGCATCCTGCGCTCCCCGTTCTTCCCGGGTCGACTCGATGTGGTCCGGGTGCGCGGCCTTGCCTACGGCGGCGGGCCGCGTCGCACGCTGGACCTATACCACCGCCGCGACCGGCCGGCCAGCGTGCCGATCCTTCTGCACTTCCATGGTGGCGGCTTTCACTCCGGCAACAAGACCCGCGAAGCACGGCCCCTGATCCGGCACCTGACCAGCCGGTGCGGTTTCGTCTGCGTGAGTGCGAACTACCGGCTGCAGCCGCACGTGACACTCGCCGATCAAGTGGCCGACGTGCGCGACGCCATCGCCTGGGTACGGGCCCACGCCGCGGAGTATGACGCCGACCCCGGCACGCTGTTCGTCACCGGCAGCTCGGCCGGCGCGCACCTGGCGATCCGGGCGGTGTGCGAGGGCGAGACCGGCCTCGCGGGCCTGATCTGCCGCTACGGCTACTACGGCAATCTCGCGCTCCGCGGTGACATGCCACCCATGCTCGTGGTGCACGGAACTAAGGACATGCTGATATCTGTGTCGGGCGTGCGCGCATTCGTGGAACGGGTACGCGCGGTGTCGAGCCGTCCGGTCATCTACGCCGAACTGCCCGGTGCACACCACGACTTCGACATGTTCGAGTCCATCCGGTCCGCCGCGGTCAACCAGGCAGTGGAGCAGTTCACCGCGAGGGTCATCAGCGCCTTCCCCGACGGGAATCTTCAGGACTGAGGTCCGGCGGTCGCGCAGGGTGCCGGCGGCACCGGAATGGATGCCCAGGCGCGGGAGCCGCGCGCAGGCTTTCGTGGCAAGCTACGGCTATGACAGATGACAAGCCTGAGCCCACGATCACGGAGCGGGCGACGGCATCGTTGGATGAATTCATAGCCACGGTCCTGCGCCATGTACGCACCGGGCAGAGCGACCCGCTGGAAGAGCTGGGCCTGCAGAAGGCGGCCGAAGAACTGCAGAATTGGCGGCCAGATATCCCCGGAGCAGGCCCCGAGCCCGAACCCGCCTAGCGGACTTGCCGCATCCTCATCCTGATGGCCGTTGTGTAGCTGCGCTGGTCATTTACCGGTGAGGATGCCGAATGCCACCGCTAGCACGACCGTGTTGTAAAAGAAGCTGAGGATGCTGTGAATCATCACATGCCAGCGCATGGTCTGCGAGGTGACGGTCACGTCGGAGGCAGCGAACGAGGTGCCAAGAGTGAACGAAAAATACAGGAAGTCTGTCGCCATCGGCGCCGCACCGTGGGGGAATTCCAGGCCGCGGCCCACGCCTGTACCGTCCCGGTCTGCCGGAACCTCGTTGCTGTAATAGCGGCGCGCGTAAAACCTGGCGTAGCCGACATGTAGCAGCAGCCACGCAGCAACGATCGCTACGCCGCCAAAGAACCTGATCGGGTCTCCATAAGTGGCATTCTTGCCGTTGGTCAGCACGGAGCTGGCACTGCCCATCCCGACCACGCTGGCGGCAATCGTGAAGCCGAAGCTGAGCCGGGCCCCGGTAAGCCACTGCTGGCCGAGATTGCCGGTGGGCAGGACGAGGTCGGGCCCCTTCCGGCGGCGACGCACCACCACGAAGCCGATGGTCAGATAGACCACAGCAAGTACGTCCCAGCCGATCAGGTAGGCAAGGTCGCTGCCCGCAGTCTGCGACAGGATCGTGAAGCCGATGCCGAGTGCGATCAACCCGAGATCAGCGATCCTGGTGATGGCGTAGGCGGCCATCAGGCTCTTCGGTATGCGGCTTGTACCGGCGGTCATCGGCGCCTAGATCCCCCATCTCTTGGCCCCGGGCCAACTAGCCATGCTCATGCTCGGGCAGGCCATGAATATTTCCTGCCCGATCGCACCCCTGACACAGCTTAGATCTCATGCTCTACCAGGGCCGCGGTCGCCATGGAGCGGACGAGTTCACCTGTTCGCGTTCACGTCTGTGATCCGGGGCTGCTGGGGCTGAGGCATCTTCAGATGCCTCAGGCCTCGCCAGCCGATCACACCGGCGGCGGCAAGGATTACGCCCGCCGCGAGCAGGGCGAGCTCGTAGCCCCGAAGGAATGATGCAACCGCTGGGTTGAGCGCCCCCTGGCCGAGGGACGCGGCGACCTGATGAACCTGGCCGCCCGCGACGTCAGCACCGAACTGCGCAGCCGACTGCCGTCCGGCCGGCGGCAGCGATCCGGCGCGCCGGTGCCAGTCAGCCAAGATCACACTGCTGGCGAGGGATCCCAGGATCGCCAGTCCCATTGCCGTGCCGATCTGGCGGCAGGAGTTGAACAGGGCTGACCCGATCCCGGAGGATCCAGCGGGAACCTCGGCCATGGCCGCGGACGATCCCGCCGGCACCATCAGGCCGAAGCCCACTCCCACCACGATGTAGCACGCTGCTGGCCAGGCAAACGGTGTCGTCCTGTCCAGCTGGCTCATCCCGAGCATGCCCGCGGCGGCAGCGAAGCAACCCAGCCCCACCGCCCAGGCCACCGGCAGCCACCGTGCGAGCCGCTTTCCGGCCTGGGCTACGACGAAGTACGGAATGCAGAACAGCAGCCAGGACAGGCCGGTATGTAGCGCGGACCACCCCCGGATGTTCTGGAAGAAGAGCGTGACGTAGTAGATGAATCCTGCGAAGGCCAGGTAGGCCAGGAGGTATACCGCACATGCCCGGGTGAAACCCGGGGTTCGCAGCAATGCGGGGGGCACCATCGGGGCTGCGGCCCTGCGCTCCCAGCCAGCGAAGACGGCCAGGACGGCGACGCCGCCGCCCACGCAGACAGCCGCAACCGGCGAACTCCAGCCGACGTCAGCGGAGTCGATAAACCCGAAGGTCAGCAGCAGCAGGCCGAACGCACTCAACGCGACCCCCGCGACGTCGAAAGAGCGGGGTACCGGCTCCCGGGACTCGGTGACCGCCACCAGGCAGACGGCCACAGTCACTATCCCGATTGGGATATTGACCCAGAAGATTGATGACCAGGAAAACACGCTGAGCAGCAAGCCGCCGAGGACGCTGCCGCCCGCGACGGCCAGGCCGCTTACCGCGGACCACAGCCCGATCGGGCCGGTCCTGGCATCCGGAGGGTAAGCCTCGGAGATCAGCGAAAGGGTCAGCGACGACATCACGGCGCCGCCGATTCCCTGGACTACCCGGAAGCCGATCAGCATCGCGCCCGAAACCGAGAGGGCACAGCCGGCTGAGGCAAGCGTGAAGAGGATGACCCCGCTCACGAAAATGCGCTTGCGCCCTAGGTGATCACCCAGCGCGCCGCCTGCCGGTATCAACGCGGCCAGGGCCAAGGCGTAGCCACTGACAACCCATTCCAGTCCCGCGGGCGACAGATGCAGTTCGTGCTGCATGGCCGGAAGGGCAACGCTCACGATCAGGACGTCGAGCACCATCATGCCCTGAGCCAGACACGCCACCGCTAGAGTCAGCCGCTGCGTGAGCCTAGTCCCCAGAGCCATGGCAACAGCCTGCCTGACCCGCTGTCCCGGCACCAGATCCAGCCTGCTCTCCGTACGTCCGCCCGGGCATTGGCATCTCACGGTCGCTGTGTAAGGGTGGAGCTTGGTCGCGGACGGCCCTGGCGCCGCCCGGATGGGGTGGGTTAGCTGATGCACCAGACACAGTTGCTTGTCATCGGCGCGGGGCCGTACGCGCTATCGGTCGCGGCGCTGGCGCGTGAGCGTGGTATCGGCACTGTGGTGCTGGGACGGCCGATGGACTTTTGGCGGCAGAATATGCCCGAGGGCATGTTCCTGCGGTCGGGGCCGGACTGGCACCTCGACGGGGCCGCGGTCCACACGCTGCAGGCCTATCTGGAAGAGAACGGCATCAGGCCGGGTGAGGTCGATCCCATTCCGATCGATGTCTTCCTGGATTACGCCGACTGGTTCCGCAGGGTTAAGGGAATCGACGTCCGCGAGGAGTTCGTCGACACTTTGGCCAAGGCCGATGGCCGGTTCGTGGCGACATTGCGAAGCGGTGAGCGCATTCGCGCGGACGTCGTGGTGGCCGCCCCGGGCATCGGCCATTACGCCAACCTTCCCGGCTGGGCATCGTCCCTGCCGCCGGGGCTCGCGGCTCACACCTGCGATCTGGTGCGCTTTGATAACTTGGCCGGGGCCCGGGTGCTGATCATCGGCGGGCGGCAAAGCGCCTATGAGTGGGCCGCGCTGATCCGGGAGCACGGTGCTGCGCGGATCGACATCGTGCACCGCCACGACATTCCGCGGTTTGAGCAGGTGAGCTGGAAGTTCGTCGACGCCCACGTCGAGCAGACGCTCGCCGTACCCGGGTATTGGCGCCGCCTTTCTAAGAGCGCGCAGGATGCGGTGGCCAGGCAGTTCTGGGAGGTGGGCAGGCTCACCCTGGAGCCGTGGCTGACTCCCAGGCTGGCCTGGGACGGGATCCACCGGTGGCCCGGAACCGAGGTCGCCGAGGCTACGGTGCGTGACGATGGTGAGCTGCGGGTGCTGCTGTCCAACGGCACCGAGCTCGCTGCCGATCGCGTGGTGTTCGCTTCGGGTTACCGGGCCGACCTGGCCAGAGTCCCCTACCTCGCCGGTGTGCTCAAGGATGTCAAGGTGTCCAATGGTTTCCCCGTGCTGGATGAGGCCTTCCAGACCAGCTTGGACGGCTTGTACGTCACGGGTTTCTCCGCGACACAAGACTTCGGGCCGTTCTTCGGTTTCGTCAAAGGCTCACCCGCTGCCGCCACGCTGATTGTCGGCGACCTGCTGTCGCGAACGTGACACCCGATTCGTCCGTCGCCGGCTGACCAATTCTGGCTGCACGAACGTCCTGTTGGGTCGACTTCGCCCGCGCGAAGCGCAGGCCCTGTGCGGCGTCGCGACTCGTCACCGTGCCCGCCTCACGTTGTCCTCCGGACGATCGGAGTAATAATCCGACGCCACCCCCCTCAGGGGTGATGCCGGGAACCCAGCCGCCGAGGATGCTGATACACGCCAGCGGCGGGAGGGCGAAATGAAAAGGTCAGGGCCAGTTGCCCACAGACCACCGGAAGCCGTGCCTCCGGCACGCGGCGCCGGGCCGGCCCGGCAGTCGAGGGCCGCGGGTGTTGAGGCTCTGGCGGCGCTGCTGCTGATCGGGGCAGCTGTGCTGCTTCGCCTGCTGCAAAGCCGCCGTTTGTGGGAGCGGCTGGCTGTCGGCGCCATCGTGCTGAGGGCGCTGGGACAGATGGGGCAGGAGAACGGGGCGGGCATGATGGAGCGCCTCGCTGCCTGGAACAAACAGCAGACCGAGCGCTTTGAGCGCCAGGCTGAACGGCAGGCTCAGCACCTTCAGCGCCAAGCTGAACGGCAGGCTCAGCGCCTTCAGCGCCAAGCTAAACGGCAGGGCAGGCGACTGATACGCAAAGCCAAGGGCCCGCTGGCCTGAAAACCGTAAGTTCTGTCCAGATCTAGAGACTGTCACCACCGTTTGCCGACGTTCCTTCTGCTGGCGATGGTGGTGGGTGCTACGAGGTCCGAGGATGTCCTCGCAGTCGTCGAATTCTGCACGCAGGGTAGGACCAGCTTGGCCCGTGAAAGTGACCTCTTACGTCCGCAACAGGGTCCTGGCGCCGTATTCCGTCTTCGGGTTCCTTCTGACGCGCATGGCACACGTCTCCCTTCGTGACTGTTACAGGGCTCCCAAGCGGTCGCCGAGGTTGAGTTCGAGCGGGCCGCGGGTCTGCAGACCCTCCGCGAACAGGGTGGCCGTGCGCGCCTGGGCGGTGTCCGAGACGACCAGCTGGTGAAATCGGCGGGCGTCGGCCCGGATGGCGTCCGCACCAGGCATCGTCAGCTCGTTGAGCACCCGTTTAGCAGTGAGCACCGCCTCAGCCGGGAACGAGGCGATGCGCCGGGCGAGCCGGGCCACGAACGCGTCCAGGTCAGCGTCGGGCAGCGCCCGGTTGATCCAGCCGTACCGTTCGGCTAGCTCGGCGTCGAAATCATCCGCGCCAAGAATCGCCTCCATGGCCCGGCCCCGTCCCAGCAGCCGGGCCAGGTGCTGCACGCCACCCGCCCCTGGGGTCGCACCGACGCCGGCCTCGATCTGCCCCAGGATGGCGTTCTCCCGCGCTGCGAACCGCATGTCACAGGCGAGGGCCAGCTCGCTGCCCGCGCCCCGGGCCCGGCCGCGGATCTTCGCGATCGTCACGACCGGCAGCCCGCTGAGCTTGTGCCACAGCATGCCCAGCGACGCATCGTCCGGCCCGCCCGCCTTGGCCGCTTCGGCGGTGTACTCCGCGACCTTGGTCAGGTCGACGTGCGGGACGAAGTACTCCGGGTCGGAGCTCTCCAGCACCACGACCCGGGTCTCCTGGCCCGATTCCAGCTCGCCGAAAAGGCTCACCAGGTCCCGCACCAGCTCCGGCCCGATCAGGTTCATCGGCGGCGCGTCCATCACCACGCCGAGCACACCCTTGTCGGCGGGAGCGACCCGCAGCGTGCGGTACATCTGAGTCATCAGCAGCTCAGCTCGAATCCCCTGGTCATTTTGTGGCCGGCAGTGCGGGGGCGAAGAAGTCAGTGAGGAGTTGCGTGACGCGCTCGGCCTCGTCGTGGTGCACCCAGTGCGAGGCGTCGGGCAGGCGCTCGACGCGGTCCAGGTTGGGAACGTCGTCGTGGTCGGGCTCGGCCAGTTCAGGGCTCAGGTAGCGATCCCGTTCGCCCCAGATGACCAGGGTGGGCGCCGGGATCGGGCGAATCGCCGCTGCGGCCTTTTTCTGCGACTGCCGCACCGAGGATCGGTAGTAGTTGATCATGCCGGTGGCCGCGCCCGGTTGGGACCAGGCCTCGACGTAGCGGTCGGTTTCTTCCGGTGTGAAGGCTGGCTGGGCGTCGCGCAGGAAGTGCCGGAAGAAGTGCCAGTCGTTTGCCCGCACGACGGTTTCGGGCAGGTCTGGGAGGTCGAAGAAGAAGAAGTACCAGGACCGGCGGAGCTGAGCCGGGTGGTGCAGTCCCTGCGACAGCTTGCGCGGATGGGCCGCGTTGAGGATGGCCAGCCGGCTCACGAGCTCCGGACGCTGCATGGCGGTGTCCCAGGCGACGGTTCCGCCCCAGTCGTGGCCGACCAGCATCGCGGACTCGGCGCCGCGTTCGTGGATCAGACCCCGGATATCGGCGACCAGTGCGCCGGTGTCGTAGGCCTCGACGCTGTCCGGCCGCGCTGACAGGTTGTAGCCGCGCAGGTCCGGCGCCACGACCCGGAACCCCGCGGCCGCGAGCGGCTCGATCTGCCGCCGCCAGCCGTACCAGAACTCCGGGAAGCCGTGCAGCAGGACGACCAACGGTCCCTCACCGGCCTCGACGTAATGCAGCCGGATGTCGCCGATCTCGGCGTAGCCGTCCCGAATCTCGATGGTGGTGCCGTGCTGGGTGGTGCTCATTACTGCCTCCCTGAGTCCGGTCAGGGATGACGGTAAGAACCTCAGCCTGGGGTTCGCCCCAGTGGAGACTACTGGTCCGCGCCGCCCACAGCCCCGCCGAGACCCCGTGAACCCCGCGGGGGCATCGCGTTCTGGAGCTCGCGGCGGGAAGTGATACCCAGCTTGGCGAATACCTTGCGGAGGTGCCATTCGACGGTGCGGGTGCTGATGAACAGTTCCGCGGCAATCTCGGGGTTGGTGCGCCCGCCGCGGGCTAGCCGGGCGACGTGCTCCTCCTGCGGAGTGAGCCGGTTGTAGGTATCGACGTCGCGTTTGCGGACCTTCTCACCGGTGGCCAGCAGTTCGCTGCGCGCGCGCTCGGCGAAGGCGTCGGCGCCAATCGCGGCGAACAGCTGATAGGCGGCGTGCAGCTGGTGGCGGGCGTCAAGCCGCCGGTTCTCGCGACGAAGCCACTCGCCGTAGAGCAGGTGGGTCCGGGCCAGCTCGGGCCGCAGCCGTGTGCGGCTCAGCCGCTCGACTGCCTCGGCGTAGTACTGCCCGGCCTCACGGCCTTCGCTCACCAGCGCTCGCGAACGCGCCTCCAGGCCCTTCGCCCAGTCGGAACCCTCAATGACGGTCATCGCCGACAGCCGGTCCAGCGCTGCTCTGGCCAGGTCCGCCCGTCCGGTTCTGACGGCGGCCTCGATCAGTTCAGGCAGAATCAGCTGGGTACTCAGCGGTGAGTAGGTCTCCTCGCTGGCCGGCTCCGCGACGGCCAGCGCCTCCGCGTAGCGGCCGAGGCCGTTGTGGAGGACCGCTTCGGACCAGTTGGCCATCTGGACGGCCAGTCCCTCCCCACGAGCCGTCGAGTCCTCAGTGGTCGCCGTAAACAGCGGCACCGCTTCCGCAGGCCGGCCCCGGTATCCGGCGAGCAGTAGATCACAGGTGGTCGCCAGCCGGATCCCGGTCACCTCGTTGACCACGTCCTTTTCTGCGGCCAGCGACGTCGCAGTCTCGAAGTCGCCGCAGTGCGTGGCCACGCTCCCGCGCCCGTTCAAGGCGATGGACAACGGGGCGAGGGCACCCAACGCGCGGGCGAGCTCGACATGCCGGGCACTCAACGCGGCCCAGCTGTCGAAGTCCCACACGGCCATGGCCGCCATCTGGGCGAAAATCCCCCACTGCAACCACTCCTCACCGGACACCTGATCATCGAGGAAAGCGGCCACTGCTTGCCGAAGGGCCGGCTCGGCCGCCGCCCGCCCTTGGACGATCATCGTCGTCAAACCCTCGAGGAGGAGGTCACAAGGCCGCGGAGCCCGCGCTGCCTGAGGGGCCGCCTGGGCCGCTCGGGAAACCTCAAGCAGTTGGCCGCCGGGCTGGGCGCGAGGACCAGCGAGGTGAGACGCCACCCAGGCGTAAAGGTAGGTCTCCCGGGCGAGCTCCGCATCGAGTGATTCGAGTCTCTTGGCCGCCTGCACTAGCAGCACGGGCGCCTCGCGTCCGGTGACGGAGGCCCACTCGATCTGTCCGCGGAGTTGCTCCACGCGGGCCCGCTGGAGATCGTCGACCGCGTGCGCTTCGGCTTGGGCCAGCAGGCCGAGCGCGATGTCGAACGTGCCGGCGTGCAGGTTCGCGAGGGCTCCCGCCAGGGCCCGGTCGGCGCGCCGTCTCGGCTCGGCGGTCAGCATCACTGACCGTTCCAGAAAGGCGGCCGAGGCCGCTAGCCCGGCGCGGGCCTGGATCTTGGCCGCCGCCTGTTCGAGAGCGGCGGCGATGTCTTCGTCCGGACCGGTGGCCGCAGCCGCCAGGTGCCACACCCGGCGCTCCGGATCGGTCCGGGCGTCCGTCGCCTCGGCGAGCGTCAGGTGGGCCGCCCGGCGATCCTCCGGGGACCCGGCCACATAGGCAGCCGACCGCACCAGGGGATGGCGGAATCGTACCTGGGATCCAATATTCAGCAGTTGTTCCGCATCGGCGGGGCCCACGGCACTGACTCCCAGTCCGAGCGTTCCAGCCGCACGCCACAACAGCGTGGCATCCCCGGTCGGGTCGGCCGCCGCGAGCAGCATCAGCTGCTGGGCCGGGCCCGGCAGCACCCGGATCCGGCGCAGGTAGAGATCCTGGAGCTCGCTCTGGAGATGGCCAGACCGGCTCGGCTGGTGTTGGCCCGCGAAGCCGCCCGCCAGCTCGGCTTCGGTCATTTCCCGGGCCAGCTCCAGCAGCCCCAGCGGGTTTCCGCCGGTCTCGGCGATGATCCGGGCGCTGACCCGCTGGTCCAGGTGACCGGGGACGGCGGCCGTCAGCAGGGCCCGCGCGTCCTCGTCGGTAAGCCCTTCGATGGTCAGCGCCGGAAGGCCAGGATAGAGCCGCTCGTCGGATGCCTCCCGGACGGCGAACAGCAAGCCAACCGGTTCAGCCAGCAGCCGCCGTCCGACGAACCCGATCACCTGGGACGAAGCTTCATCCAGCCACTGGGCGTCATCGATCAGGCATACCAGCGGCCGCGCGACGGCAAAGGCAGCCAGCAGGCTCAGCACCGCCAAGCCCACAACGAACCGGTCCGGAGCAGGCTCCGCCGCCAACCCGAACGCCACCTGCAACGCCCGCTGCTGCGGCTCCGGCAGCGCCGCCAGGCAGCTCAGCATCGGCCTGCAAAGCTGGTGCAGCGCCGCAAACGGCAGCTTCATCTCAGATTCCACACCGTCGACCTGAACCAGCCGACAGCCAGCGGCCTGGCGCGCGCAGTGGCGCATCAGCGAAGTCTTGCCGATCCCGGCCTCACCCCGGATGACGAGCACCGCGCTGCCGCCACCGCGGACGCGGTCCAGCAGCCCGTCGACAGCATGGCGTTCGCGAGCACGTCCTCTGAAGGCCGGCATCCCGGGTGCGGCCATGACGTCACGATAGGCCCGTAGTCCGGGCAAGGGAACACACTGGTTTGCGGCGGCACGGTTGCATTCAGGCTCGTGCCATGACTATCGCGGTCAATGGGAAGCCCGCGAGCCACGTGGCCATCGTCACCGGAGGGTCCCGTGGCGTCGGCCGGGCCACGGCCCGCCGCCTGGCGGCCGACGGCTACGCCGTCGTCGTCGATTACCTCCACGACCAGCGGGCGGCCGAGTCGACGGTCGAAGCCATGCTGGCCAGCAAGGGCGACGTCATGGCGGTCCGCGCTGACGTCGCTGACGATCTGGACGTGCAGAGGCTTTTCGCCGAGACGATGACCGCCTTCGGCGGCGTCGACGTGGTCGTCCACGCGGTCAGCGGCCGGGCCCCCGACGCTGTGAACCGGGAGGCGGCCCGGCACCTTCGCGACGGGGGCGCCATCGTCAGCCTGTCCAGCGCGGCGAAGGCCTTGCCGTGGCTGGCGGTAGAGCTGCGCGAGCGCGACATCACGGTCAACACGGTGTCGCTCGCGCTCGACCGGCCGTGCGTACCTGAGCGGGTCTCCGACGTTATCGCGTACCTGGTCAGCGGCCATGGTCACCGCTTCACCGGTCAAGTGTTCAGGGTCGGCGAGGCCGGCTGGCGGCCCTAGGTCTCACTGGGGGGCTGGCGTCCGCCCCCGCGTGCCGACCGGTGGTCACCACTGGGGCGACCTGACTCTCACAGCAGCGAGCGCCACTGCTGCCCGCGCCGGTGTCGCAATGAAGGATTCCGCACCCGTAGCGACCACCAACGACGGTGCCGTCCGCGGCACGACCGTGGGCACCGTCAATGAGTTCCTCGGCATTCCCTATGCCGCGCCGCCGGTCAGCAGCCTGCGCTGGCGCCCTCCGGCCGCTGCGGCCAGCTGGCATGGTGTCCGGGATGCGACGCAGTTCGGTCCGAGCTGTCCGCAGGCCACGGAGAAGAATCCGTTCCTGCCGCCCGGGCCGATCAGTGAGGACTGCCTGTACCTGAACGTCTACACAACGGCGTCACACCCCAGCGGTCACCGGCCCGTGCTCGTGTGGATCCACGGCGGAGGTCTCGTCCAGGACGGCGCCCGCAATTACGACGGTTCCAAGCTCGCAGCGGACGGCGCGGTCGTTGTCACGATCAACTACCGTCTCGGCGCGCTCGGCTTCCTCGCCCACCCGGCACTGGCCTCCCGTCCGGGCGGCTCGGCCGGCAACTACGGCCTGATGGACCAGCAGGCGGCCCTGCGCTGGGTCCAGCGCAACATCGCGCAGTTCGGCGGCGACCCGCGCAACGTGACCATCGCGGGCCAGTCGGCCGGCGGCCTGTCGGTACTGGCCCAGATGGTCTCGTCTGGTGCCCGCGGGCTGTTCCAGCGGGCCATCGTGCAGAGCGGCACGTTCGCGCTGACCCAGCGGCCGCTCGCCACCGCTCAGGCGGCCGGCGAGAAGTTCGCCAAGTCGGTCGGCTGCACGGACCAGACCGCACAGTGCCTGCGCGCTGCACCGGTCAGCGACCTGGTCAGCAACTTCGGCGTCGAGATCCCAGGCGTCGTCGACGGCTCGGTGCTGACCCAGTCAATCGGGACAGCGCTGGCCCACGGGCAGTCCGCCCGGGTGCCAGTCATCAACGGCATTACCAGCCTGCTGGTCTCGGACGCGAGCTTCGCATGCCCGGCCCTGCAGGTCGATCGCTGGACCGCCGCGCGGGGCCTTCCGACGTATGCCTACCAGTTCAACGACGACAACGCGCCGCTGAACATCGTGGGTTCAGGGCTGGGCTTGTCAACGCACGGGACAGAACTCCCGTATCTGTTCGATCAGCCGAACGCGCCGTTCCCGGCCATGCTCAACGCCGGCCAGCAGGCGCTCGCCGCTAGCATGCGGGCGGCCTGGACCAGCTTTGCCGCCAGCGGGAACCCATCGACTCACGCGCTGCCCTGGCCGTCGATTGGCAACGGGACCAAGGTGCTGTCCTTCGTGCCGTCGCAGTCGCAGGTGACGACCGACTTCGCCGCCGCGCACCACTGCTCGCCCGGGTGCCGGTCATCAACGGCATTACCCACGACGAGGAACTGCTCTTCGTCGACGGCCTCGGCCTGACCGTGAGCCAGGGGACGAACATACCGCTGGCTGCACCCCTCAGCAGCAGCGCGAACTACCAGACCGACATCGTCCAGGCTCTGGGCGTGTCGGACGCGCGGGCCACGGCGATCGCGAATGAGTACCCGCTCAGCGCCTACCCATCGCCTGTTGTCGCCTTCAGCCTGCTGGTCTCGGACGCGAGCTTCGCATGCCCGGCCCTGCAGGTCGATCGCTGGACCGCCGCACGCGGCGTTCCGACGTACGCCTACCAGTTCAACGACGACAACGCGCCGCTGAACATCGTGGGCAAAGGGCTGGGCTTGTCAACGCACGGGACAGAACTCCCGTATCTGTTCGATCAGCCGAACGCGCCGTTCCCGGCCATGCTCAACGCCGGCCAGCAGGCGCTCGCCGCCAGCATGCGGGCGGCCTGGACCAGCTTTGCCGCCAGTGGGAACCCATCGACTCACGCGCTGCCCTGGCCGTCGATTGGCAACGGGACCAAGGTGCTGTCCTTCGTGCCGTCGCAGTCGCAGGTGACGACCGACTTCGCCGCCGCGCACCACTGCTCGTTCTGGGCCGCCGGCTGACCGGCTGAGTGGCTGACCGGCTGACCGGCTGAACAAACGAAAGGAAATAACAGAAATAGCAATCAAAGCATCGACGGCGACCGCCCCGGCCAACGATCCGGCCGTCAACGAGAAGATCAACCAGCTGCGGAGAGCTTTTCGCGGACGCGCCGGCGGTGGGCAAGACGGCGCTCGAGAAGGTCCTCAGCAGGCTGACGTCGGACGCGTCGAAGGCACCACCGCCGCCGGTCGAGAGCGCCGGCCGGGTCGGGAGCCGGCTGGGCAAGGTCTCGGAGCTGACGATCATCGTCCCCTTCGCGCCCGGCGGAGCCCAGCGGCTGCGCGCGTTCCTGCGGCTGTTCGGCGGCAACCTGGCCGGCGCGGACGACGTCGGCACCGTCCACGACATGCGCTTCGTGTTCCTGGACAACGACACGAGGATGCTCTTCGCCACCGCCTACGACGGCGACTGGGACGCCTACATCGACGACTTCGCGACGAAGATCCC
Organism: uncultured Actinomycetes bacterium; assembly: GCA_963833835.1. Classification (GTDB taxonomy): domain Bacteria; phylum Actinomycetota; class Actinomycetes; order Streptosporangiales; family Streptosporangiaceae; genus Bog-532. The sequence continues at coordinate 44,681 of CAWHZI010000008.1, read as the reverse complement.
CGACTTCCTGGACATCATCGACTCCGCCTGGGAAGGCTGGCCCGGGATCCGCAGCCCGGAGGCCAAGGACTACCTCGCCAAGTCACCAGGTCACAGCGGAGGGCTGGTACGTCGCGCAATGATCTGACGGTGGCCGAGACGCGGCGCCTGAAGCGCCTCGGCCAGGCGGTGGACCAGTTCCTGGACACGATCGGCGACTCAGGCCTGGACGCTCGTCGATCGCGTCTCTGGGACGAAGCCACCACTTCGCGACCCCGCGCGCCGGCGTCACCGTTGACCTCGACGACATCCAGGCGACGGTGCTGCGCTACCGGCCCGAGCCCTACTACGGCACGCACGTCATGCTCCACCTGGCGGACGCGCAGGCCGGCCGCGAGCTGCTGCGGCGGCTGACTCCCTACGTCGATTCGGCCGCCGACTGGTGGCAGGCCGGCGAGTCCTGGATCTCGGTGGCCATCAGCTACGCCGGGATGGTGGCGCTGGGCGTGCCGGAGGACTCGCTGCAGAGCTTCCCGGAGGCGTTCCGGGTGGGGATGGCCGCGCGGGCCGGACAGCTCCTCGACTACGGCGAGAACGACCCGGAACACTGGGATGCTAGTTCGGCAGCGGGCTCATCCACATCGGGATCAGCGTCTTCAGCGACTCAGAGCAGGCGTGGCGCCGGACCATGGAGATGGCCCGGCAGCAGTACGAGGGTTTCCCTGGCCTCGACCGTGCTGATGACACAAGATTTCGGCGCCCAGCCCGGTGACCTCAACCCGCTGGGCTACAAGGATTCGCATCGGCCAGCCCGCCGATCGAGGGCAGTGGCGTCGATCCCTTGCCCGGCCAGGGACCGCCGGTCAAGGCCGGCGAGTTCATCCTCGGTTATCCCGGCGAGGCCGGCGTGCCGCTGCCGATGCCGCGGCCCGACGTGCTCGGACGCAACGGCACGTTCGCCGGGCTGCGCAAGTACCAGTCGCGCGTCGGGACGTTCAACCGCTTCCTGCGTGAGCACGCGGAACGGAGCAGGAGCGGGAGCTGCTCGCGGCGAAGCTGGTGGGCCGCTGGCGCAGCGGCGCGCCGCTGACGCTCGCGCCGGCCCGTGATGACCCGGCGCTCGGCGCGGACCCGCGGCGGAACAATGACTTCAGCTATGCCGCCGACCCGGACGGCCGGCAGGTGCCGCTCGGCTCACACATGCGGCGGATGAACCCGCGCGACACCGAGCTGGCGATCCTCACGGACGTGAACATCCACCGCATCATCCGGCGCAGCACGACCTACGGGGCACCCTACGACCCGGACGCGGTCTCGCCGCAGGACGACGAAACCCCCCGCGGGGTCTACTTCATCTTCATCAGTGCCAAAGCGATGGCCACGCTGGAGTTCCTGCAGCAGGAGTGGATCAACAACGGCAACTTCATGAGCCTGGGCGACCGAGCGCGACCCCAACGTCGGCCTGCAGCCGGACGGGGCGACCTTCACCATCCCGCAAGAGCCGGTGCGGCGGCGCATCCACGGGATCCAGACCTTCAACGTGCTGCGCGGCGGCGAGTACTTCTTCCTGCCGTCCCTGTCCGCGCTGAGATGGCTCGCGGACCTCCGCTAACGACGAGAAAGGTGAGAGCTCATGGCGGGCTTCGACTACGACGTGCTGATCATCGGCTCGGGGTTCGGCGGAAGCGTCGCCGCGCTGCGGGCCGCGGAGAAGGGCTACCGGGTCGGTGTCCTGGAGTCCGGCCGGCGCTGGAACGATCGCGACATCCCGAAGACCCAATGGGACCTGCCGGGTTTCCTGTGGTTTCCGGCGGCCGAGCTGTACGGCGTGCAGCGGATCGAGTACCTCGACGATGTGCTCGTCCTGTGCGGCGCGGGCGTCGGCGGCCGCTCACACGTATACGCCAACACGCTGTACGTGCCGCCGAGGAAGTTCTTCGACGCGCCCGAGTGGGCAGGCATTACCGACTGGGCCGACGAACTGGCGCCGTACATCGACCAGGCGAGCCGGATGCTCGGGGTCGTGCGCTACCCCTATCTGCCCACCGACGTGGACCGGTTCATGCATGAGGTTGCGGCCGAGATGAGCCGAGGGGAAACGTTCAATCAGGCCCCGGTGGGGGTCTACTTCGGCCGCCCGGGCGTCGAGGCCGACGACCCGTACTTCGGCGGGGCCGGTCCGCGCCGCACGGGCTGCATCTCCTGCGGCAACTGCAATAACGGCTGCGGGCATAACGCCAAGAACAAGCTGACCACGAACTACCTTTACCTCGCCGAGAACCTCGGCGCCCAGATCCATGAGCTGCACGAGGTATACGAGCTCGCGCCACTCGACGGCGGCGGGTTCGAGGTCCATACTCGCCATCCCGGCTGGGGCCCAGCGCGCGGAACACTTCCACCACCGCACCTACACCGCTGAACAGGTCATCGTCGCCGCGCACGCATACGGCTCGGCCAAGCTCCTGCACCACATGCAGCACACCGGCCGCCTGACCGGCCTGTCGGGCCAGCTCGGGCAGCGGGCGCGGACGAACTCCGAACAGCTGCTGGCCCTTACCCGGACCCACGGGGAGTGGGAGAGGGACCCGGAGAAGATACGGCTCACACCGGGATCGGTGTCGATCACCTCCGGTGTCTGGCCCGATCCGGTCACCAGCATCGAGCCGGTCTACTGGGGGCCAGGCAGCGACCTGTTCGCCTATCTGGTGAACGAGCACCGCGACGGCAAGCAGAAGCATCCGACGACCTCATTTATCAAGGACCTGGTTGAGCATCCGGGCCGCGTCCTTGCCTTCGACGATGCGCGCCGCTGGTCCGAACGGACCGTCATCATGCTCTGCTCGCAGACGACCGACACCTCCATCGAGCTGTACTGGGATGAGGAACGGCTGCGGAGCCGCCACGGGGACGGGGCGGCACCCGCGGTGCATATCCCGGCGGTCGAGAAGTTCGTCGGGCGGCTGGCCGAGAAGATGGGCAGCCGCCAAGGCGCGTTGCTGTTCGAGATCATCAACCGCGGGGCCTCGGCGCACTTCGTCGGCGGGACCCCGATCGGCGACAGCAGCGACAGCGGGGCCGTTGATCCCTACCTGCGTCTGTTCGGCCAGCCGGGACTGCACGTCATGGACGGAAGCGTCATGCCGGCCAACCCGGGGGTGAACCCGTCCCTGACGATCACCGCTCTGGCCGAGCGGGCGATGTCGCTCTGGCCGAACCAGGGCGAGCCGGACACCAGGCCGCCCCTGGGCTCCGGCTACGAGCGCATCAATCCGGTCCCGCCGCATCGGCCCGCCGTACCCGCCGGCGCAGCGGTGGCGGAGGCAGGGCGATGGGGCGGTGCGGGCGCCGGTCATCCCGGCGGCCCGCTCGGCGGTGACGGGGCAGGGCCAGGTCCCCGGCGAGGAACCGTCGGCGATGGCGTGCATGAGGTGCCCGTCGAGCCGCAGGGTGACCGAGGTCCTGGCGTGGCCGGGACCGACCTGGTACTTGTCTCCGTTGACCAGGACGTGACCGTCGCGGTGGACCTTGCGGTCGATCTCGACCGCCTGCCCGGCGGTCAGGACTGGCTTGCCGTGGTGACCTGTCGCCGCGAGGCCCCGGGAGTCGGTGCTGCGGCGCCAAGTTTAGGCTGGTCGTCTCAGGACGGGCCGGTCTCGCGCCGGCCGTTCAGGGGCTCCCCCTGCGGGTCCCGCGCCGATGGACGTGCACAGTCACCCGTCTTCGCAGGTCACGAGGGCGAGCGAAGTTTCTGGGCGCCAATTACCGACAGCAGCTGGAGCTTGTCATGGCTGTCGCTGCCGGGCGTGGCGGTGAAGATCAGCAAGGCCTGGTCCTGGTCGAGGTCGTACAGCATCTGGCAGTACACCTCGAGCACGCCCAGCTCGGCAGTCCGGATGCGTTTCTGGTGGCTGCTCGGGACTGCTATCTCGTGGTCGCTCCAAAGCTGGGCGAACTCGGGACTCACTTCAAGCAGCCTCTGGACGAGGGCGGCGGCGCGGCTCCTGGGGCCGTGGCGGGCGACGAGCGACCGCAGGTCGGCGGTGAAGGCCCGGCTGTGCATGTCGTGGTCCTCGCCCGGGTAGATCTGGCGGGCGTCGGGCCGGGTGAACCAGCGGTAGACCATGCTGCGGTCGGGCCCGGTGTAGGCGGTCTCGTCGCCGAGCAGCGCGACGGCCGGCGGGGTCTGCAGCAGGGTCTCGCCGAGGCTGGTGACGACCTGGGCCGGGGTGTCCTGCAGCCGGTCGAGCACGCGCATGAGGCCGGCGTCGACGTGCTCCAGGCGCAGCTCGCGGGCCGGCGTGGGGTGCCCGGCCAGGCGGAACAGGTGGTCGCGCTCATCCAGGGACAGGTGCAGGCCGCGGGCGATGGCGGCCAGCATCGGCTCCGACGGGCGGCTGCCGCGCTGCTGCTCGATGCGGCTGTAGTAGTCAGCCGACATGCCGCACAATGCCGCGACCTCCTCGCGGCGCAGCCCGCCGGTCGCCGGCGCTGCCCCCGGGGCAGCCCCACGTCCTCGGCTGCAGCGCCTCCCGGCGGGTGCGGAGGAAGTCAGCGAGCTGGTTGCGGTCCATGCTCAGCGCACCGCGGGGACCGCCGGGAAGCTGACCCGGGCCAGCCGCTCGGCCTCAGCCCAGATCCGGCTGGCCGAGTCGCGGTCCTCGGCGGCGCGGTAGAGCTTCTGCTCGCTCGGCCCGCCGGTGAGGTGGGCGAAGCCGTCGGGACCGTAGAAGGCGCCGCCCCGGGCGTCGGGACTGGTCGCCGCGTACAGCGCCGGCAGCGCCCCGGTCCCGGGCTGCTGTACCAGGAATGGGAAGACCTTCGAGGCCTGCCGGAATATGGCCGTGCGCCGCTGGGCTTGTCGCGGCCCATGTTCCACCCCGGGTCTGCAGGTTGGTCAGCGCCAGGCCCGGGTGCGCCGTGTTGGACACGATGCCCCAGCCGGCCGCGCGGCTGCGCCGGTCCAGTTCGAGCGCGAACAGCATCTCGGCCAGCTTGGACTGGCCGTAGGCCTTCATGGCGTCGTACTTGCCCTGGTACTGCAGGTCATCCCACTGGAAGGAGGCTGACCGGGCGGCGAGGGCCGACAGTGTCGTCACCCGCGCGGATGCCTCGCGCAGCAGCGGGAAGATGCGGGCGGTCAGCGCGAAGTGGCCCAGGAAGTTGGTTCCGAATTGCAGCTCGAACCCGTCCTGGGTCTCGTGGCGTGTCGGCGGGGTCATCACCGCGGCGTTGTTGATCAGGATGTCGACCGGCCGGCCATCGGCCAGGAGCTTGTCGCCCAGCGCGCGGACCGACTCCAGGGACGCAAGGTCGAGATCCGTCGTGGTGACCCTAGCCTGCAGCGCGTCGGCGCGGATGCGCTCGACCGCGGCCGCGCCCTTGCGCGGGTTGCGGACCGGCAGCACCAAGTCCGCCCCCGCCGAGGCGAGCCTGGTGGCGATCTGCAACCCCAGCCCGTCGCTTGCACCGGTGACGACGGCTAGCTTCCCGGCCTGGCTGGGGATCTCCTAGGTGTTCCTGGTCATCTCGATCGGCTCCGTCCGCACCCTGCTGCGGTAATTGTGAATGGCTTGTATGTCCGACAGTCCGCCGTCGCGCCGCGGAGATCAAGGCCGTCCTTATCCCCGGACAGGTAGTCCGCGGCTCGCGAGGACGGAGTGCTGCCCCCGGCCCGGCTCAGCACTGAGCGGAAACCACTGATCGGGATCGAGACCGTCATCAGCACACCGGGTGTGCCTAATAACCAGAGCCCACAAGGCTGGATCAGTGAACCGGCCCGGCATCAAAGCCACGCGATCTGGCGAGCTCACCGACGTTAGCGGGTCGTTGATGGCGTCATTCGATGTCACTGGCTGGCCGGGCTGGGTGTTCTTCATAGCGGCGGGGTGGTGCGGGCGTAGCGCGGCAGCCAGACCGTCCGGTAAAGGAGGCGGGTGGGTGCTGGCAGCTGGTTGAGTACCTGCTCACGGAGGTCGCGAGCAGCTGGTGCTCATCATCAAGGGCGTCGAGGAGGGCCTGGCCGTGCGGGTCGCCAGCCATCCTGGCCCGGACCGGCGGCAACATGGCCCCAGCTCGGCAGATCGCGGCGCAGTGCGTCGTGGACGGCGATCATCAGCGCCCAGTCGGCCCGGGCGACGAGTTGCAAAGTGTGTGGTGGGGCCATCGGGGGTTCTCCTTCGCTGGCCAGGAGGGGGTCGGCTGGTGCCCGGTGGGGTGGCTTCGGTAGGGGTTGGTTACCGGGAGGCAGGCACTTCGTGCCAGAGGCCGCCGTTGAGGTTGAGGTCGTTGCCGCGGGCCTGGCCGGGAGCGGTGTCGCCGATGTAGGTGTACAGCGGGTGCCCGTTGTAGGTGAGCTGGCGCGCGCCGCCGGCGTGGGTGATCGTGGTGACCTTGCCCGGCAGGCCCTGCCCGGCTGTGGTGGTGCCGGTGACCGGGGGCCAGTACGCGGCGCAGCTGCCGTAGCATTTCGAGCTAGCCGGCGTGTCGGGGGCGAAGGAGTAGAGCGTGAAGCCCTTGGCGTTGGTCAGTACCGTCGTCCCGCCGATGGTCTCGGTCTTCAGGGCTGTTCCCGTGGCCGCTGGTGGTGTCGGGTTGGCTGCGGCCACCGCGAGCCCGAGCAGCACCAGTGCCGCGACCGCCAGGGTGGCGGCGATCATTCCGGCCGCCCGGGCGGTCACCGGGGGGATCCGGGCCGGGAATGCCGCCCAGGCCCCTGCCGCGCCGCCCGCCGGGGTGTTCGCCGGCGCGGGAGCAAGCGCAAGCGCGGCCAGCACCGCGAAGGCGGCCACTTCCACGACGCCGGCGACGATGCCGGCGATCGTGCGGACCTCGGTGAACCCGAACAGCCCGGTCCAGACTGACAGGAGGTAACCGCCGAGGGTGGCGAGGGCGAAGCCGGCTCCGCCGCGGCGGCCAGCCGGCCCGGGAGGACAAGCCGGCCAGGGATGGCCAGTACCGCCAGCCCGAGGCCGAAGGCGGCGATCACCTGGAGCAAGAACAGCCAGCCGATCCCCGGGATCGTCCGGTAGCCGGTCAGGTACAGGTCGAGATGGATCGCTGCGGTGGCGATCAGCAGACCCGAACCCACCACACGCAAGGTGACTCTGGGCCAGCCGGATGCCGGCGGTTCTGACGTGCTCCCGCGCGGCTCGCCCAGTCGCTCTTGTCGTTCCCGGCCTGATCATGCTTTCCCGCTCTGTCATCTGTCAGTCCTCTATCTCGCTTTGGTGCGGTCTGGGTCAGTAGCCGGAGCCCGATGAGGAGCTGCCGCTCGGTGCGCTACCGGACGTGGTGACCTCGTGCCACACGCCGCCGGAGAGGTTCAGGCCGTTGCCCTTGGCCTGCCCGGGGGCGGTGTCACCGACGTAGGTGTACAACGGGTGCCCGTCGAAGGCGGCCTGGGTTGCGCCGGTGGATCGCTTGATCGTGGCGAACGTGCCCTTGACCCCGGACGCTGTCGCCGGCCCCTTGACCGGTGGCCAGTACTTCGCGCACGCCCCGTTGCAGTTGGACTTGGTGGAGGTGTCGGGGGCGAACGAGTAGAGCGTGAACCCCTTGCCGTTGGTCAGTACCGTTGCGCCGCCGATCTTGGCGGTCTTGAGGCTGCTCGAGGCCGCCGCAGCGGGACTGCTGGAGCCCGAGGAGCTGCCAGAGGAGCCGCCGGACGAGCCGCACGCCGCCAGTACCGCCGCGGCAGCGGCGGCGGCGGGCAAGGCCAGCATCAGCCGGGGAAGCCTCAGTGCTCCCAGCCCGGTGAGTGACTTGAACATTGCTTTCTCCTTTGTCATGGACCGCCCCGGGCCCCTGCTCGGGAGGGACACTGACGATTCCGCCGTGTAACCGACGATGCCGCGCCCGCGGTCCGGGCGCATCGCGGCGAGCCCCCAGGCCACCACCCGGCAAGCAGGAATCCTGGCCTTCCTGCTAGCAGGTACGGGCCGGGGCGGGCGGGACGGGTGCGCACTGCCCCGGGCTGCTGGAAGGCGGTCGTGGAACTGGACGCCGGCGGTGGCTGGCGTAGCCAGGGATGTCCGCGATCGTGGGATATCCATTACCAACAGACCGTTTGGGGGACTGCCTCGGCTTTAGTTGACTCGAGGGCTATGTGGTTCGACGTTCTTCTGCAGCAGGGCGAAGAACGACTCCATGCGGGTTATCCGCGCGGGCGCCGACCTCGCCCATCGACCCGGCCAGCCGGTGGTCGGTTAGGGCCCGACGAACGCTGCGGACCGGAACTGGCTGCGGCGGCCCGAATGAACCACCAGCCTTCCTGCAGGATCTTGCAGCGCCATGGCGTCGCAGCGCGGGTACCGCCAGCTGCACGGTCATCCAGGCATCCACCGGGTAGCCGACGATCCCGTTGGAGTACGCGTCCATGAACACGCACAGACAGAGCTTCCCCTCGCCGGTGAGGTGCTCGGTGATGCTGGCCAGGTCCGGTCCGGACCGGCCACGGTGAACTGGGGCGACCAGATCGTCCTGGACGGGCGGCCGGGCGTGTCTTTCCGCGAGCCGCAATCCTGCGGCTCACCGTCAGGGCACGTCACTTACACAGCCCATAGGAGACGCCCCGGAAGTCGTGGGAACCCCTGACTGAGGCTGCCCCGCTCGGATTCAGGAGGTGGTGGGCCTGTCGTCGAGGTGCTGCGCCGTGCCCTCGGCGACAATCCGCGAGTGACCTCCTTGTGTGTGGAGGCGGCTCAACGGGACCGGTGGGACTCCGCAGGACTTCCTTGCATGGGCATATGGAAGCCTCGGCGCGCTGACCTGGACGACTCGTTAATGGACCGCGCTGTCCAGCGGCGGCGGACGATGTCGCGGTGCCAGCGCAGGATGGTAACGGGGTTACCAGCAGCCGCAGCCCCGGCGCCGCACTCTCGGTATCACGCCGAGCAGGGTTGCGAACAGTGCCCGGTCCGCCCAGTCCACGGTCGTGCGGCGCGGTTGCCGCGGTTGCAGGACGGCGAGCTGGTGGCGCAGGATCAAGATCTCGGCGGTCTTCCACGCGTCCTCACGCCAGGACAGCCGCAGCCACGGGGCCAGTCGCGTAATCAGGAGGAACACGAACGGCAGGCACATGATCGGTGATCATCACGGCCGGAGCGCCGGGCGGGCAACTCGGCTGGTCAGAGCCGCGGACAGGATTCTCGGCACGCACAGCGAGACATGGCTTGATTGGCGGCCCGCAACTTCCTGGCCGATAATCGGGAGATGCCGACACCGTCAGGGACAGCTGAGACGGCGGCGGCGAGCACGCCCACACCCCGGGTGGTACTTGCCGATGATGATGTGCTGCTGCGCGAGGGCCTGGCCAGCCTGCTCGACCGGTCGGGCTTTGAGGTTGTAGGCCAGGCTGGTGACGCCGTCCGGCTGCTGAGCCTGGTCCGGTCGGCCCGGCCGGAGCTGGCAATCATCGACATCCGGATGCCGCCGGGGCACGCGACCGAAGGGCTGCAGGCGGCCCGGGCGATCCGCGATGAACTGCCCGGCACTGCGATCATCGTGCTGTCCGCTCACGTCGAGGTGGACCAGGCGATGGAGCTGCTCGCGGGCGGGAAGCGGCTGGGCTACCTCCTAAAGAGCCGGGTGACCGACGTGGCGGAGTTCATCGAGACAGTTCGCCGGATCACCGCCGGCGCCTCGGTGGTGGACCCGTCCCTGGTGCAAGAGCTGGAAGGGCCCGGCGGTGGCAGGATCCGCTCGACGTGCTGTCGCCGCGGGAGCGGGAGGTGCTAGCGCTGATGGCCGAGGGCGCCTCGAACGCGGGCATCGCCCAGAGGATCTTCGTCACCGAGGGCACGGTCGAAAAGCACGTCCGCAGCATCCTGGCCAAGCTCAACCTGCCAGAGAGCGAGACCGAGCACCGGCGGGTCCTGGCGGTCCTCAGATTTCTTGAAGCCAGGTGAACTGGCATGTGCGACGGCGGGAAAGGACGTTCCCCAGCACCTCGGTGAATGACCTGAAGCGCCGCTTATCACTCACGATCGCGCATCGGCGTGTCTCCGTCGTCAGGGCTGGCGGCCAACCTCGATACCTGCTAGCGGTAGTCCGCGGATTGCAGCGCCAGGCGTACGGCGCTGATGTCCTCGCGGCGGAGCCCGGCGTCCACCGCAGTATGCCACTGCCGGGACAGCGCGCCGAGCGGCGGCAGCGGTCCCCGGCTCGTCGCACCGAGCACGAGGCCCACGTCTTTCAGCCCACTCCATCGGGAATTCGGCGCTCGTAGTCGCCCCGGTTCATCTTACGGAGCATGGCGTCGGCGTTCGGAGCGCCAGCGGGCGCCCTCGATGATCTCCGCCAGCTGCGAGTGGCGGATGCCCAGCCAGTCCGCCAAGGCCACCGCCTCAGCGGCGCCTTCGATGAGGATGGACGTGTAGGCGTTGACGACCGGCTTCATCTGACTGCCCTGGCCGGCCTCGCCCACCCACACGGCCTTACGGGACAAGAACACCGAACACCGGAGCGATCGTGCCGGCTGCCGCGGCGGCTCCGGACGGACGCGAGGATCAACAACTGGCCCTGCCCGGCCGACCCCTTGCTGCCCGACACCGGTGTGTCCACGAACAAACACCGGGCCTGCTCGCACCGAGCTGATCACGGATGCCGAGAATCTCTGCCACGCCGATCGTGCCCATCTGCGCCCACACGCAGCCCTCAGGCAGAGCGTCGGCCCCACCGTCGCCGAACATCACCGAGTTCACCACCTCGGCGGCGGGCAGCATGGTGAGCACTGCCTGTGCGGTGGCGACCGCCTCAGCCGCCGATGGCCTCACGACCATGCCGGCCAGCCAGCGGACTGGTCGCCGCGGCCGACTGGTCCCACACCGTTGTTCTCAGTCCGGCTGCATTCAGATTGCGGGCCATCGCCGACCCCATGACGCCGGTGCCGATCACTGTCACTGCGGGCTCTGCACCACCCGGATTCATCCCTTTAATGGAGCGGCTCCTTTCCCCGGCCGTACTCTGGCAGCGCTCCTGGTGATCTCCCGGCGCTCAGCGCCCGGCCAGCTGGTATGCACGGCGGTCCGGAGACGGCTTCCCGGCCAGCGCCCAGGACGGCAGCCACCTATCAGCAGGAATCAGAGGACTCAGCGAGCCGCAGCGGGAGCTGGACAACCATCAGCGTCCCTGCGCCAGGAGGGCTGTTGACTTCGAGCGACCCGCCCAGGGCCTCGGCCCGGTCGCGGAGGCCGATCAGGCCCGAGCCGCGGGCAGGATCGGCGCCGCCCACGCCGCGTCGCGAATCGACAGGTGAAGGCTGTCGCCTTGCTCCTTGACGGCGACCCGCACAACCGACGCCTGCGCATGCCTCGTCGCGTTCGTGAGCGCCTCCGAGACGACGTAATACGCCGCCACCTCGATCGGCTCCGGCAGCCGCGGGATCGGATCGACGTCGACCTTGACCTCGATGTCGACTGCGGCCCGGCGGCCGAGCGTCCGGAGGGCCGGCGCAGCCCGCCGTCGGACAAGATCGCCGGGTGGATGCCCCGGGCGATCTCGCGCAGATCCTCGACGATCGCGTTGAGTTCCCCCGCTACCCGGCCCATCTGTGTTTCGACCACGGGCAGCCAGGCGGGCGCCACGGGCTGGGCGAGGCGAAGCTCGAGGCCGAGCGAGACGAGCCGCTGCTGGATTCCATCGTGCAGGTCCCGCTCGATCCGCCGCCGGGCCGATCTGCGGCGGCGACGATCCGCGTCCGCGAGGCGTCGAGCTCGGCCCGGCTCTCGGTGTTGCCGACAGCCGTTCCCACGAGCTCAGTGAAGTCTGCCAGCCGCGCCTCGGTGTCCGGCGGCAGCTGGTCCTCGGACGCTATGACGACGATGCCCCACAGCCGGCCTGGCGACGCTGATCGGGACGCCGACCGCCGACCGGACATCCGCCTTGCGGGCGATGTCGGCGGCCATCCCGGAGGCGTTGCTGTAGTCGTCGATCCGCGCCGGCAGGCCTGTCTGCAACACCAGTGTGTGCACGTCATTCCCCCCGAGGCTCAATCGGGCGCCGATGGGGGCCGGGTCAGCGCCGGTAGTGGTCCACACGCCGACGAGCGTGGCCGCGTCGTTCTGGTCGTACCGGCTCATGAGCGTAACGTCGGCGGAAAGCAGCCGCCCGACCTCGGCGGTCACCGCTGCTAACACCCGCTCCGGCGGGACGGCCCGGCCCACAAGCGTCGCAACCCGGTGCAGGGCAGCCTGCTCCTTCACCAGTCTGGCGAGCTCGTCACGACTCGCCTCCAGCGCGGCCCGGTTTTGCGCGTTCGCTACCGCGGTGGCGACCAGATCGGTGAACTCCGTCATCCGCTGCCCGGTGTCAGGCGGCAGCGGCCCCTGCCCCGACCCGACGGCGATCGCTCCCCACAGCCTGCCGTTGACATGTATCGGCGTGGCGACCGCGGACCTTAGCCCCTCCCGGACATAAGGTTCCCCGCCCCTGATGTCGCGGTAATCATCGACCCGTGCGGCGCGCCCGGTACACCTGACGGTTGCTGTCAGCCCGGTCGGCGGATACCCTTCCCAGCGTTCCCCGACCCGCACGTGCGGGCCCGTCGTGCCTTCATTGGCGAGGAGGGTTACTGTTCCGTCGCACTCGTACCGGATCAACCTGGCGGTGCAGCCGCCAAAATGCCGGAGAGCCTCCCTGGTCGTCGCGCCGAACACCGCCTCGGGCGGTTCGCCCTGCGCGACGAGCGTGGCCAGGCGCCGCAGCGCCGCCTGAGTGCGGGCAAGCTCGCGCAGTTTCTTCTCGCCCTGGGCGCTGGCGATCACAGTCGCTACAAGCTCGGTGAAGTCCGCCAGCCGCAACTCTGTACCGGTCGGGAAGTCCGCCCGCACGGTAGCGGCCACCGCCACACCCCAGTAACCGGCCTCCACCACAATGGGCGTGGCGACCGCGGCCCGCAACCCCAGCTTGCCCGTTAGATTGCCGTACGGGCCTTTGGCCAGCTGGTCACCGCTCACCCGGGCTGGGCGGCCCGTCTTGAGCGCGGCCACCATGACCGACCCCGGCAGCAGCGAGGAACGGAACCCAACAGGTACTTCGTCGCGGGTGCAGCCATACGAGGCCTCGACGACAAGGGTCCCTTCGGGCTCCCCGTGCTCTCCGGCTGTCCCGCCTGCAGGCCCCGGCCGGTGGCCGCTGGAAAGGTGAACGCAGGCCAAGAACGACGCCTCGGCGCCGGTGAGCTGGCCCAGCTCACCGGCGATCGCATTGAACACCTCAGGGGGCCGGGCACCTCTGGCTGCGAGTGTGGCCACCCGCCGCAGCGCGGCCTGCTCTTCGGCAAGCTGGCGCAGCCGTGTCTGTTCGGGCGGGCCGCGGCCCACCCGAGCGCTGACTGGATGGCCCACGCCGGCACCGGTGTCTGGCGCGCTCATAGGCTGACGATAGCCCGGTGCCCGGCGGCCCGACAACGATGGGAGCCGCGGCACCGGCCTCAGGGCGATTGAGTCAACGAGGCGCCGGGCGTCGACTTTGGCCAGTCCGAGTTCTTGATGGCGTCCACGAGGTTGGCGCGCTCATAGCCGGGGACGAATCGTTCCAGGACGTCCGGTTTGACGCTGCCGAACGTCGTTTCCGGCTTGGGCGCGATGCCTTCGGTGAACGCCTGGAGCGATACTGCGCTTGAAGTCCGGGCGCGGGTTCAGCGGTGCTCTCGGCACGGTCGGCGTCGCTGATGTCGTGGTAGCCGATGCCGGGCGATGGCTGTCCAGACCCGGCGGATGCCGTCCTCGGGCGCGCCGTGGGCCCCGCAGGAAGCAGCGGGCTTCGTCGGCGCTGTCCACCTCGAGGGCCGGCTGCTCCTGCGGAATTGCTAGTTCAGGCCGAGGTCGTGGAACATCGCCCCCATATACAGCAGCTCAGGGTCGAAGCTGAGGCCTCGGTTGCGGCCCGGCCGGCTGCCGAACCAGAAGACCCGCCGGGGACGGTACACCATGCCGGTGGCGGGCTCGCGCACCAGTTCAGTGGCCTCACGTGCCACCTTCGTGTCGGGGACCGTCACCCCGGCCACGGTCTGCCCGTGGTCAGCATCGTTGCCTTCTCGTGTCGCGTGAAGCACAGCGCGCGGACGCTCCGTGCTGCCTATCCGCACAGACATGGCCCGGTCTGCCCTGCAGGCCGCCAACCCCGCTACCGGCTGGCTGAAACCGGGGGGCGCGTGATCACCGGCTGAATCCCTGCTAGCTGCAATGTTTTCGGCCGTGCGTTCCTGGCACCCTTATCAAGTGCACCTGCGCTGCCTTCTTGTTGACGACAATGACGCCTTCCTCAAGGCGGCCTCCGTCTTGCTCGAGCGCGAGGGCGTGACGGTGGCGGGCGTGGCCTCCACCATCGCCGAGGCGCTCCAGCAGATTGAGGCGCTGCGGCCGGAGGTCATCCTCATCGACATCGGGCTCGGCGACGAAAGCGGGTTCGACCTTGCCCGCCGCGTGGCCCGGATAGGCAGCAGCGCCACTGTCATCATGATCCCGACGAGGGCGGGAGCGGAATATGCAGATCTGGTCGCGGAAAGCCCCGCAGCCGGGTTCCTGGCGAAGTCGGAGCTGTCGGCGCGAGGGATCGGCCGGCTGCACGGCCACACGCCGTGAATGCCGCGGTGCGGGGATCTGCGTTCCGGTGGAGCCCTTCGGGTCCTCGTTCCGTACCTGGGAGGGGGGTTCGGCCGGATTCCGCCTGCCGCACGTGATCTTGATGGCGCTCGCAGCCCGGGTCGTCGGCCATCCGGTCAAGCCGGTGCTGACCCGCTCGCAGACGTTCACGTCCGTCGGCCACCGGCCGGCAAACCGCAACAGGTGCGGCTCGATACACCCGCAATGGTCAGTTGGTCGGGGGGGATCACGAGTCCACCAACTGCTCGTTCCGGTGCCCGGATCACACCTGAACGCCCGTGTCCCGGACGGTCTGCCACCATCTGGAAAGACCTGTACCGCTTCAGGAACTCGACGCAGAGGCTGTGACCTGCGGTTTGGCTGGTTGCGCCAGGATCACGGCTCATGGCTCTTCGTCTGCTCTACCTGATCATGATCCGGGTCTTCGGCTGGCTGCTCCTACTGGGCCGCAGCCAGGCGTCCAAGGATGCGGAGATTATGGTGCTCCGTCATAAGGTCACGGTGCTCCGGCGTCAGGTCGCCCGGCCGGAGCCGGACTGGGCCCGACCGGACGGTTCTGGCCAGTGCTGATCCGGCTGCGGCCAGCAGTGCTCGCGCTCATCGGCTCGTCACACCGGTCACCCCCGCCTGTCACACGCAAGTGGACGTGCCCGAACCAGATGCCATAACCCGTCACCACCGAAAGTGCGACAGAGCCGGCCAGGTGACGGGCCCCCAGCTTGAAAGTCGTTCATAACATTCATGCTGGGATGCTGGGGTGCCCGTCAGCGCGGCGACGGCTGCGGGCCGGGCGCAAATTCCGGGATGCTTGTCCCGGTCGCGCAGGAAGGCGTGGCCGCGTTGCCGCGTCCGCGTCGGGGGGTTACGTTCGACGATGCAGGCGATCATGTCTGCGATGGTGTCGCGGATGGTGTGGGTGACAGGTCGGCGGTCGGGTTGGCGGTCGCGCCGAAGGGGAACACCGGGGACCATGCGGTGGCCAGCGCCATGACGGCCATCAGGATCAGCGCCGGCGGCGCGTCAGCCTGGATTGCGCCCGATTCCTGTTGCGCGCGGATCAGCGGCAGCGTGCTGTCGTGCTCACCTCGCGCGCTGGCGGCAGGGCAGCGGCGCGTTCGAGTGTCGCCCAGGCCAGCAGCCGGTAGACGCCGGGGTTGGCCTGGGCGTAGTCGAACACGCGGCGGGCATAGCCGGGCAGGTCCTCGGGGGTGAAGGGCAGTCCGGCGTAGGCCTCGGACAGGTCCGGTCCAGCACCGTGGCGAACAGGGCTTCCTTGCTGCCGAAGTAGACGTAGATCAGGTTCTTGTTGCATGCGGCGCTTGTGGCGATGCGGTCAACGCGCGCGCCGGCCATGCCGTGCTCGGCGAAGTCCCGGAATGCGGCCTCGAGGATCCGGGACTTGGTCTGCTCTGCGCTCATGTGCTCAGTCCTACGAGTTGACTAACCGGTTATTCAAGTCTTAAGTTAAGTAACTAGTTAGTCAAATTGGGCCGTCCTGGAGAATCAGGCTCCCTGAACGAAAGAAGGACTCTATGACCACAACACTGATCACCGGATCTAACAAGGGCCTGGGCTACGAGACCGCCCGCCAGCTGATCGCCGCGGGTCACACCGTCTACGCCAGCGCCCGGGATGCTGAGCTCGGCCGGCCAGGCCGCCGAGCGGCTGGGCGCGCGGTTCATCTGGCTGGATGTCACCGACGACGCGTCGGTCGCGGCGGCGGCCAAGACGATCGACGCCGACGGCGGACTGGACGTCCTGGTCAACAACGCCGGCATCGAAGGCCGCGCCAGTGGCAACGCCGTCATCGGCCCAGCGGATGAGACCGCCAGGCACATGCAGGCGCTGTTCGACACCAACGTTTTCGGCATGGTCCGGATGCTGCACGTGTTCATGCCGCTGCTGGCCCACTCGGCCGCCCCGGTGGTGGTCAACCTGAGCAGCGGCCTGTCCAAGATCGCCGGCGTGGCCGACCCCGCCGGGCCGCTGCACTTCTACCCCGGGCTCGCCTACCCGGCGTCCAAGGCCGCGGTCAACATGATGACGGTGCAGTACGCCAAGGCGTTCCCCGGCATCAAGATCAACGCCGTCGACCCCGGCTACACCGCCACCGACCTCACGGCGGTACCGGCACCCAGACCGTCGGGCAGGGCGCCGAGATAATCGTCCGGATGGCCCGGACCGGCCCGGACGGCCCCTCCGGCGGGCTCTTCGACGCCCACGGCCCGGTGGCCTGGTAACCCAGACGCCGGTCACGTCCAGTCCATCAAGATCCCGAAGGAGATCCGTCACGCCTGAAAACACCAAGCCCGTGGTGGGCTGGATCGGCCTGGGCGACCAGGGGCTGCCGATGGCGGTCGCCATTGCCGGAGCCGGCTACCCGCTGCACGTGTTGGCCCGGCACCCAGCCTCCCTCGACGCGCTCGGCGGCACCTCACATGTCCGCCACGGCGAGATCAAGAACCTGGCCGTCGCCTGCGACATAGTCGCCTGTGCCTCAGCACCGACGACGACGTACGCAGCTCGTGACCGTCGGCCTGCTGACGGGATCGCCTGGGGTCGGTGGTGGTAACCACGGCACCGGCACGCCCGTCAACTCGTCCGGCTGACCGAGGCCTGCGCGCCATCCGGTGCTGACTTGCTCGACGCTCCCGTGAGCGGAGGCAGGCCAGCCGCCGAGACGAAAGCCCTGACCACGCTTGTCGGCGGCCCCGAGGCGGTCGCCGAACGGTGTGAACCGCTGTTCCGCTCGTTCTCCGCGCAGGTTCCGTACCTGGGTGCGGCGGGATCCGGGCAGGCCGCGAAGCTGTTTAACAACGCGCTGCTGATGATGAACCAGGCCAGCATCGCCGACATCGTCGAGTTCGCCGCCAGCTTCGGGATGCTGGACCCGGTCACGCTGGTGGATGCCCTGAAGCTGGGCAGCGCCTCCAGCGCCGCGCTCACCCTGCTCAACACGATGATCACCCCTTGCACCGTGGATCATCTCTCCGCGGTCGAGGCAGAGGACATGCGCATCTTCGACAGGGCCATGACCGAAGGCGGCGTCAACGCGGATGCCGCCACCGCACGCGGCCTGGCGGGCGCCAACGGCCTGCCCTCATTGATCCGCCGTTCAGCCCGTGAGCGTGGCACATGTCGCTCGACGCGACAGGAGCACCGGCGTGTCATCAGCGACGGAGAGGTGACCCAGCTCCTGATTCGCGAGCAGCAGCGCCGAGATCGCGGCCGGTGGGCCAGATGGCCGACTGTTTCGCCGCCGACTCCACGTTGAACATGAACTGGTTCGCCGGAAACGGGCCCCGAGTTCGTCCGCTTCTGGTCGGGCGGCTGAGGCATCGCCGCTCACCCTGGCAGGCGTGCTGGAGATCGTCATCCTGGTCGCAAGGCACGACGCCCGGTATGGCAGCAGCAGCTCCGCTAGCCAGTCGGCCGCGGCGGCCGCCGACCCCAGCCGGGCTCCCGAACATGCTGAACCTGAGGATCGCCAATCGTCGCCGGGGGCCCTGCCGTGCCGTGCACAGCATAGCGTTCCGCGCGAGTTCCCTGAAGCAGGCGCAGGAACTCGCGAGGTTTGCCGCCCCGAACGCGCGCGTCGTCCAGCCCGGCACCCGGAGCGGTCAGCCCGCGGGAACTTGTCAGACACCATGTACCAGGTCCGCCTCCCGCTCTGAGATCACCTCACCTAGCACGCATAACAGATTGATCTGCAGCCACGCGCGTGCTGCGAAGCGGTGCACGGACCATGCGAAATAATCCGCGATCTGCTTGTGCCTTCAACGTCTCGTTTGCTAATCATCGTTACCCTGCGCTGTCATCCGCCAAGCGATCTTGCTCTGGCCTGGCCGCAGATAGTGATCATGCCTGACAATGAGCCGTGCCACCTGTGGATCTCAGCAAGGCGGAGCGTTCGTTGTGGAAAGCAACCATTTTCTCACCGGGCACGGTCGCGGTAAAGTCACGGCGCACCAGGTCGGGAACGCCATGCGCCTGGCCGTCGCCCTCGGTCAGGCTGAATCGCCACGGCCGGGGCTGGCAAGGCTCCCGGTCCAGCTCACGCATCACCGAGCGGACCAGCTCCGGCCCGGCGGGTACGCCCCAGGCCGCCAGCTCCGCGTGCACGCGCCGGTACCCGTACGTCTCATCTCAGTCACAGCCCACCCGTTCAGTGCCTGCACAGGACTGCGACCACGCTAGCCCGCACGCCATCAGTGTGCGAAACAACATCCCGGGCGCGCCCCCGGCCCTGCCTTCGGACAGGGGTGACGGTCACCAGATGGAGATCTCCACCCGACCCGCCGAACTACACAGCGCAGTCAGCACAAGGAGCCGGATTGATCAAGACCCGGGCGCGCCAAACTCGATCTGCAGTCCCGCCTCGAGACGAACGACTGGCGCTTCAATAGCCCATGAGGAGTGCTCTCCCAGATTGCGCTCCCACTAGCGCTCCCAGCGCCTGCCTTCCGGCCACCCCGTTGACCAGGCCAAAGACGTCCAGCCCACCGCTAGATGCGAGTGTCTTACCAGAGACCCGGACTCACTTGCGCTCCCAGCGGCCTGCACCCAGGCGCCGCAGATCGGCCCGAAACCGTCGCTGACCTCGGCGAACGCCGCTAAATCCGGCCCCGGAGCACTCTCCTGGCAGCTAGTGCTCGCCCGCCACCAAGCCCCTCCGCTGCCCACCAGCAACGCGCTGACCTGGGAGTGGGCGCAACAGGGTTCGAACCTGTGACCCCTCGCTTGTAAGGCGAGTGCTCTACCGCTGAGCTATGCGCCCCGGCGCCGGCTTGGGAGCGGGCGCGCGGAATCGGAGCCAAGGGTACCGGGTCTGACCCTTGGGGCGCACGGCGAGGGACGGGAAGCTTCCGGCTAGGCGCCCCAGCCGGACTGCTGCCCGCCGACCCGCTCGGCGGCGATGCGCTGGCTGTACCCGGAGGCGGCGTAGGCGGCCATGGGATCTGGGTCAAGGCCCGCCTCGGCCCGCAGGTCGGCCAGCAGGGGGCGGACGTCGGTGTTGTAGGCGTCCATCATCGCGGCGTTGGCGCCGAGGACGTCGCCCGCTTGCTGGGCCGCGGCGAGCGCGTCCGGGTCGACCAGGAGGGCCTTGGCCGTCGCTTCCTGGACGTTCATCACCGAGCGGATCTGGCCGGGGATCTTGGCCTCGATGTTGTGGCACTCGTCGAGCATGAACGCGATGCCGCTGGCCGGGTCGAACCCGCCCCCGGCGTTGACCTCGTACATGATGCGGAACAGCTGGAACGGGTCGGCGGCCCCGGCCATCAGGTCGTCGTCGGCGTAGAAGCGGGAGTTGAAGTCGAAGGCGCCCAGCTTCCCGGCCCGCAGCAGGAACGCCACGATGAACTCGATGTTGGTCCCGGGCGCGTGGTGCCCGGTGTCGACGCAGACCTGGGCCTGCTCACCGAGTTCCAGGCAGTGCGCGAACGACGTACCCCAGTCCGGTACGTCGGTGTGGTAAAACGCCGGCTCGAACAGCTTGTACTCCAGGATGAGCCGCTGGTGGCCGCCGAGCCGCGCGTACACCGCCCGCAGCCCTTCGGCCAGCCGGTCCTGGCGGGCGCGGATGCTGTCCTGGCCGGGGTAGTTCGTGCCGTCAGCGAACCACAGCTTCAGGTCCCGGGATCCGGTCACGTCCATCACGTCGACGCATTCGATGAGGTGATCGAGGGCCTTGCGCCGGATCCGGGAGTCCGGGTTGGTGATGCTGCCCAGCTTGTAGTCGTCGTCCTGGAACACGTTGGCGTTGATCGTGCCGATCTTGACGCCCTGCTCCTTGGCCGCGGCGGCCAGGCGAGCGTAGTCGTCGACCTTGTCCCACGGGATGTGCAGGGCGACGGTGGGGGCCACGCCGGTATAGCGGTGGACCTGGGCCGCGTCCGCCACCTTCTCGAATGGGTCACGCGGCACTCCCGGCTGCGCGAAAACTTTGAACCGGGTCCCCGAGTTCCCAAAGGCCCACGACGGCAGCTCAATGTGCTGGCGCCGCAGCACGTCCTTGACGACCTGGGCATCGGCCATAGCCGGACCTACCTTCCTGAAGTTCCTAAATCATGCGGGTGAACGGCGGCACGACCTCAGTGATTCCGGCGCCGACGAGTTCAGCGGTCGCTCGCAGCTCGGCGCTGAGATCGCCCGTCCCGAGCGCCCAGTGGTGAGACATGCCGGAGGCACTCCAGGCGTCGGTCCACTCGCCGGGATCGCACCCGAAATCGACGCGGGAGGTGGTGTTCCCGATCTGTAGCAGGGACCCGGGCACGACCGTGCCGGGCGAGGTGATGAAACGGAACGAGCCGTCCCGCTCCTGAGCGAGGCCGAACGCGGTCACCGGTCCCGGCCGGACATCGAGCTCGACCGACACACCCCAGCCGCGCTTGCCGTGGTAGACCCCCAGCCCCCGCAGGAGCGGGCGGCGGCCGGAGATCTGCAGGTGAGCCGGGCCGTCGTGGCCCATCTCGACCACGTTGTCGGCGAAGTTGAGCGCCTGCAGTTCGGTGAACGAGCCGCCCCCGCCGAGCCGATCGGTGATCAGCATGGCCAGCGAGGTGCGCAGTTCGTACTCGCCGCAGGCCGGCACCCCACGCGCGGTCAGCAGCGACGCGCCCAGGATCATGCCCGCGCCCAGGCGCTCGTGCTGCTCGCCCTCCAGGCCACGGTGATAGTAGGCCAGGCTGTCCAGGCCGAAGTCGTCGACGAGACGGTCCAGGCCCACCGAGACCCGGGCGGCCCAGCGGAAGTCCTCTTCCTGTACCGACGGGTCGAGCTCGAACACGGTGCGGGCCAGGTCCATCCGCTCGTCCACCTGACCGTCGGTGACGGCGGCGGCCCGGACCCGGAGATCGTCGAATTCGAGCACCTCTACGTGGCCGCCAAAGTTGGCGCTGACCAGGGTGAGGTCGGTGGACACGTCGAGCATGCCGGGATAGAGGTGCCCCATCAGCCCGTGCCGGCCGGCCCGGAGCGCACCGCGGACACCCGCCGCGGAGATCCAGCGGCCGATCCGGGCCCAGGCGCGCTCGTCCTCGAGGTAGCCGGACACCGAACGGAACGGCACCCCGACCCGGGCGAAGCTGCTGGCCATCTCCGGCAGCGGGCACGCGCCGCAGTAGGCCAGCCATTCACCGGTCCCGAACGTGGCGTGGTCCATCTTCTCGGTCGGCTGAAGGTTGATCAGCAGCACCGGGGCGCCGCTGCGCTGCGCGATCGGGACCAGCATGGACGCGGTCATATACGTGGTGAGGAACCCCACGATGAGGTCGCACCCGGCCGCGCGCAGCACCTCGGCGGCCCGGGCCCCCTGCTCGGCGTCGGAGATGAACCCGGCGTCGACGACGTCGCAGCCCAGCCCCTGGACCCGCTGGCTGACCCTCCGGGCCGAGGATTGCAGCTGCGGCAGCAGGTCAGGGAACTGTGGCCAGTAGGCGCCGAGGCCGCCGGCCACCAGGCCCACCGTGGTGGGACGCGGGGTGATGCGCGGCAGCAGGTCACCGCTCAATTACTCGACCCGGCGGAGGCGCCGCGCCGGGAGTAGACGAGCGGGTTCTGCGCGTCGTTGTCGAGCACCTGGCCTACCTCGAGGGTCCGGAAATAGCCCGGCGGCAGCACGTTCTGAACGCCGTTGAATACGGCCCCGTCCGGCATGTAGGCGCAGGTCATGGCCCGCCGGAGCCCGGGGGTCATGTTGGCGCCCGCCCCGTGGAAGGTGAGGCCGTTGTGGAACAGGGCCCCGCCGGCCGGCACCGGGCAGGGCACCGGCGCGACCCCGGCCCAGTCGGGATAGACGTCGAACAGCGAGCCGATGCGGCTGCCGATGCTGACGTTGTCGAACTTGCGGGCCAGATGGCTGCCGGGCACGTAGTACAGGCAGCCGTTCTCGATCGTGGCGTCGTCCAAGGCCAACCAGATCGTGATGGCGTCGGCTGATTTGAACGACCAGAACGGAACGTCGAGGTGGAACGCGGTCGGGTTGCTGTACGGCTTCTTGGTCAGGGCCTGGTCGTGCCAGATCCGCACGCCGTCGATCCCGGCGACCTCGGTCACGAACTTCCCCAGACCGGGCTGGAGCAGCAGGCGCCGCATGTGCTCGTCGGTCTGCCAGAGGTTGTTTCGCTGCGTGAAGACCTGGTCGTAGTACTCCTTCTCCTCATCCGACTTGGTGACCACGGCGTTCTCTTCCGCCGTGGTGGCGAACGACAGCAGCTGCTGTCCGCGTTCGGCCACCGCGTGGTCGACAGCGGCCCGCCATTCATCAAGCTCGGCCGGGTCCAGGAAGTTTTCGACGACCAGGAACCCGTTCTCCGCGTAGCTCTTCTTCTGCTGGTCGGTGACTTCGGTCAGCATTGGATTACGCTCCTCACATTCGTTCTGCGTGAATCGATTCAGGGTTTGCGCAGTGCACATGCGATGTTCCGGGTTGCAGTCGGCGAGGTGCTTCGCCCGGCAGCCGCAGTTCGGCTGGGCGCCCAGGCGGAATCTCCAGCTCGAGGTCGACACCGTCGCCGGAACGGCGCCACTGGACCCGGACCAGGCCGCGAGGTGAGTCGTACCGGGCGGTGACCCACTCCAGCCGCGGCCCGAACTGCGGGGCGATGACGAGATCGCCGTAGGCCACCGAGCCCGGGGCCTGGTCGATGCCCGCGGCGGAGCGCCACAGCCACTCCCCGATGGACCCCAGTGAGTAGTGGTTGAACGAGTTCATGTGCGGGGACTGGAAACCATGGTCTTCGGTCCAGCCGTCCCAGCGTTCCCAGATCGTCGTCGCGCCGTGCCGGATCGAGTACCCCCAGGACGGGAACTCCTCCTGGTGCAGCAGGGCGAAGGCCAGGTCCGGGCGGCCGCCCTCGGTCAGCACCGGGCCGAGCAGCGGGACCCCGACAAAACCCGTGGACAGGCGGGTCCCACGGTCTTCGATGTCGCGGCACAGGTGCCCGAAGGCGGGGTCACGCAGGTCCGCCGGTATCAGGTCCCAGGCCAGCGCCATGAGGTACGCCGTCTGGCTGCCGGTCGCGATCGTCCCGTCCGGGCGGGCGAACTCGGCCGTGAACGCCCGCCGGACATCGGCGGCCAGCGCCCCGTACCGGGCGGCGTCCGCGCTGTCCCCCAGCAGGCCGGCGGTCTCCGCCACCAGGCTGGCCGACCGGGCGAAGTAGGCCGTGGCCACCACCTCGCGCGGGGTGTGCGCGCCGATCTGCAGCCAGTCCCCGTAGCTGTTGCCATCGGCATTGCGCCAGATCAGGTCCGGATTGTGACGGAGGATGTGCTCGACCCAGGCCCGCATGGCCGGGTAGGCGCGCTCGAGCAGCCGGCGCCGGCCGTAGACCCGCCACAGGTGGACCGGGACGGTGACGCCCGCATCGCCCCAAGCAGGCGCGCCTTCGCGGTCGGCGATCAGCAGCGGGGCCACGTCGCCGAAGGCCCCGTCCTCGTCCTGCTCGTCCAGGACGTCCAGCAGCCAGCGGCCGATGAACGCGGCCACGTCGGCCTGGAAGCAGGCGGTGGGCAGGAAGATCTGCGTGTCGGCGGTCCAGCCGAGCCGCTCGTCGCGCTGCGGGCAGTCGGTCGGGACGCTGACGTAGTTGCCGCGCTGGCCCCAGGTGATGTTGCTGATCAGCTGGGTGACCATCGGGTCGGAGCACTCCAGCTCCCCCGCCGCCGGGAGGTCGCTGGCCAGCACAACCGCGGTCAGGGCGGTGGCGGCGAGGTCACCGGGCCAGCCGGTCACCTCGACATAGCGGAAGCCGTGCGTGGTGAATCGCGGCTCGAACCAGCCCGGGCCGTCCGGCCCGGCGGTGAGGACCACGTCGGTGGCTTCGGCCGACCGCAGGTTCTCGGTGTACAGCGCGCCGCCGTCGAGCATCTCACCGTGCCGGAGCCGGATGCGGGTGCCGGCCGGGGCATCGTCCGGGAGCCGCAGCCGGACCCGGCCGACCAGGTTCTGGCCGAAGTCGGCCAGCCAGCCGCCGTCGATCGGCCAGACGGCGCGGGCGGGCACCTCCATCGTCGCCCGCACCGGCTCGTCCAGCTGGGCGACCAGCGGGGATCCGTCGCAGGCCGAGGCCAGCACCGGGGTCCAGCCCGGGCCGCCGGGCCCGGGCTCGTCCCAGCGCGAGGTGGCCCGGCGCTGGTCGTGGGCCTCGCCGGCCAGGAAGTCGGAGTAGCGGATCTCCCCCGGCTGCTCGGTCCAGCTCTCGTCGGTGGTCACCACCACCGTGGTGCCGTCCTCACAGGTGATGTGGATCTCCGCCAGCAGTTCCGGGTACCGGCCGTAGTGCAGGGCCGCCCGCCGCGGGTCGAAGCCGATGTAACCGCACCACCAGCCGTCGGCCACGACTGCCCCGATGGCGTTGGAGCCGGGCCGCAGCAGTCCGGTGATGTCGTACACCTGGTACTGCAGGCGGTAGTGGTAGTCGGTCCAGCCGGGGGTCAGCTCGTCCCGGCCGGCCCGTTCCCCGTTGACCCGGAGCTGGTACACCCCATGGGCGGTCACGTAGGCCCGGGCCGAGACGGGCGGACTGGGCAGCTCGAATTCCCGGCGGAACTGGCAGGGGGGAGCCAGCATGCGGGTGCGTTCCGGCGGGTCGTCGTCTTGGGGCGGGTCGATCCGGGGCGCGGCGCGCCGGTCCCGGCGGATCCAGCGGGCCGTCCAGGCCGCCGGGGTCAGCAGGCCGGTCTCGAACCAGCTCGCGGCCGCTTGGCCCGGCTCCCCCCGGTCGTCGGTGAGCTCGAGGTCCCAGGTGTACCGGGTGGCGGGTTCCAGCGGGGCACCGTCGTAGATCACTTCGTAATGGGCCGGGTCGGTGACCCAGCCCGAATCCCAGACCGGCGCCCCGTGGGCCGCGCGGCGGACGGTGACCCGGTAGGCCTGCTGGCTGCGGCCAGGTGAGGTCGCGGCCAGCTTCCAGCTGAACGCGGGGCGCGGCTCGTCCACCCCGAGCGGCTCGGACCGGTGCTCGCACCGCAGGCTGTAAGGGCTGAGGCTCATCGGATTCCTTCCCTGTCGTTGACCCCGCCGAGGACCCGCCGATCCGCGGGGCTGAGGGTGAGGGCCGCCGCCTGCACGCTGTCGAGGATGGTCTCCGGGCGGGTGGCCCCGGGGATGGGGATCACGGCCGGGGACAGCGACAGCTCCCAGGCCAGCGCGACGCGGTGCGGGGACACCTGGTACTGCGAGGCCACCTGGGCGAACCGGTCCCCGGCGGCCAGGCCGCCCAGCGGTGAATAGGCCAAAAAGGCCAGGCCTTGCTGCTCGCACAGCGCGAGCTCGGCGGCGCCGTACCGGTGGCCGGGCCCGAGCCGGTTCTGCACGCTGGCCAGCGGGGTCACGGCCAGGGCCCGCTGGATCAGGTCCACCCCGGTGTTGGAGATGCCGATCTGCCTGATCTTGCCGGCTGCGCGCAGGTCGGCGAGGGCGCCGATGGACTCCTCGAAGGGGACGGCTGGGTCGGGCTCGTGGAACTGGTACAGGCCGATGACGTCGGTGCCCAGGGCCCGGAGGCTGGCCTCGCAGGCCCGGGTCAGGTACTCGGGCCTGCCGTCGACTTTCACCTCGCCGTCCGGCTGCCAGTACTTGCCGCCCTTGGTGGCGATCAGGATGTCGTCCCGGCCCGATCTCCAGGTGCGTACCGCCCGGCCGAACACCGATTCGCTGTACCCCTGCCCCAGCTGCGGGCTGTAGACGTCGGCCGTGTCGAGCAGCGTGACGCCCGCATCGAGTGCGGCGTGCACCATGCGGACGGCGCTGCGCTCATCGGGGATCTGAGCTGCTAGTGCGATCGGGGCGCCCCCCAGTCCGATCGCGCTCACCGACCAGTCGCCGACCGGCCGGGCCGGGAGCACCGCGGCCCGCGCCCCGGCCCGCACCGCTGCGTCTCCGCTCATCGCGTGGTCACCCCTGCCAGCGGACCCGGTGCGTCCCCGGGCCCAGTTGACCGGCGCCGCCGCCGGCCAGCGTCAGCACCCGGTCACCGGCCGGCACGGTGCCGGCCAGGGTGCAGGTGGCGCTCTCGGGCACGGTCACCTCGCCGTCCACCGCGTCCGGGCCGGAGCGGTCCCAGCGCACCCGGATCTCACCACGCGGGCTGGCGAACCGGAACGACGCCCAGTCCAGCCCGGCCGGTACCGTCGGCCCGAACGTGAACGCGCCAAAGGCGGGGGCAGCGGGGTCAGGCCGCAGGCCGCACACGCCCTCGATGGCCCAGCTGAACATCGAGCCCAGCGCGTAGTGGTTGAAGGAGTTCATGGTGGGGCAGGCCGGGCCGCCGCCCGGCTGGAGGCCGTCCCAGCGTTCCCAGATCGAGGTGGCGCCCCGGCTGATCATGTAGCCGAGGGAGGGGAACTCGCTGCGCCGCAGCAGCTCAGCGGCCAGGGCGGTCTGGCCCGCCCCGGCCAGCGCCTCGAGCAGGTAGGCGCTGCCGATGAACCCGGTCTCCAGCCGGCGGCCGGCCTTCTCCACCAGCTCGGCCAGCCGCTCGCCGCAGCGGGCCGCTATCTCGCCCTCGACCAGCCCGAAGACCAGCGGCAGGATGTAGCCGGTCTGGGTCTCCTCGGCCACCGACGGCGCGAACCGGCGCGCGGCGGCCGGTGAGCCGATCGGTTCCGGGGCGATCACCCGCCCGGTCTCCGCGTCGAGGAACCGGGCGCTGAACGCGTCCCGGACCACCCCGGCCCGCTCCTGAAGCCAGGCCGTGTCGTCGGATCCGAGGACGCCGGCGACCTGCGCGGCGATCCGGGTCGAGTGGTACAGCCAGCAGGTGCCGAACAGGTCGTGGGAAGTGTCCGGCCCGGCCGGGACCCAGTCGCCGTAGTCGCGGCCGCGCCCGTGGCGCCAGATGCCGTCCGGGTTGTCGGCGTGGACCGCCCGCAGCCAGGTCATCATGGCCGGGTACATCCGCTCCAGGACCTCCCGGTCCCCGTAGCGCTGGTAGATCAGCCACGGCAGCACGACGCCGGCGTCGGCCCAGGCGGGCGCACCCTCGCGGTCGCGGAACATCACCCGGCCCGGCGGCCGCGGGGCGATGTCGGTGAACAGGCCGCGGGCGGTCCGGGCGTCCAGGACGTCGTCGAACCACTTGGACATCAGGCCGGAGACGTCGTAGGTGTAGGCGGCCAGCGGCGTGAACAGCAGGGCGTCCCCCATCCAGCCGAGCCGCTCGTCCCGCTGCGGGCAGTCGGTGGGGACCTCCAGGAAGTTGGCCCGGGTGGAGGTCAGGATGGCCGCGTAGATGTCGTTCAGCAGGGAGTCCGAGCAGTCGAACCAGCCGGACCGTTTCAGCTCGGTGCCGATCACCGCCCGCTCGGCGCGGACCAGCGCGCCCGGTCCGGGCAGCCCGCTGATCTGGGCGTAGCGGAACGAGCGGAAGCTGAAGCGCGGCGCCAGTTCCTCGGCCCCGCCCCCGGCGCAGCGGAAGACGTCGCGGCAGCGGGCGCTGCGCAGGTTCTCGGTGTAGACATGCCCGTCGACGTCGGTCAGCTCACCGTAGGAGACCGTGACCCGGGTGCCCGGCGGTGCGTCCACGACCACGCGCACGAAGCCGGTCTCGTTGCGGCCGGTGTCCACCACGGCGGTCCCGTCGCCGAGCCAGCGGACGTCCTCGACCGGGAACGTCGCGGTCTCGGCGACGGTCGGCCCGCTCTGCGGGACCACCAAGGCCGCGGTCCCCGCAGAAAGCTCCATCCGCTCCCAGCGGCCAAGGTCCGCCGCATCCGGCGAGGCCCAGCCGGCCGGGCGCTGCCGCCGGTCGGCGATCTCACCGTCGTACAGGTCGGACTCGGTGATGTCTGAGGCAGACCACTCCCAGCCCTCCCCCGTCGCGGCCAGCAGGGCCGCCCCGGGATGGCCGGACTCCGCCTCGGCCACGAGCAGCAGTTCGGGCGGGGTGAGCCGCTGGAAGTTGCCCCGGTCGGTGCCGATCCGCCCACCGTGCCAGCCCGGGGCCAGCTCGGCGCCGATCACGTTGGTCCCGGGCCGCAGCAGCCCGGTGACGTCATACTCCTGGTACTGCACCCGCCGGGTGGTGTCGGTCCAGCCGGGCCGGTACAGCCCGGCCTCGGTGACCAGGTGCCCGTTGACGTGCAGCTCGTACAGGCCCAGGGCAGTGGCCCGGATCACCGCACGCGGCGGCACCTCGTCCAGGTCGATGGTGGTCCGGGTCAGGTACGCGCCGCGCGGGCCGAGCTGAGTGCCCTGCTCGCCGGGACGTATCCACCGGGCGTTGGTTCCGCTGACGGTGAAGGCCTCCGTCTGGCTCAACTGCTGGTGTCCTTTCGATTGGAGGGGCTCGGGCCCCGGCGTGGGGTCAGAGTTTGAGCGCGCCGTCGGTGATTCCGGCCACGAAGTAGCGCATGGAGAAGCCGACCAGCACGAACAGCGGCAGCATGGTGATCATGTAGGCGGCGAACACCGCGCCCGTGCCGGTGCCGCTGATGCCCTGGGCACTGACGAACTCCTGCAGCCCGGCCGAGATCGTGTACTTGTGGTAGTCCTGCAAGACGATCATCGGCCACAGGTAATCGCCCCAGATGTTGATCGTCATCAAGATCGCGCCGGTGAGGATGATCGGCCGGGTCAGCGGGGCGACCACCCGCAGTAGCACCTGCCACTCCCGGGCCCCGTCCAGCCGGGCGCTCTGCAGCAGCTCGTCGGGGATCTGCTCGAAGAACCCGCGGAACAGCAGCACCAGCAGCGGCTGGGCGCTGGCCGCGTAGGGCAGGATCAGCGCCCACCAGCCGTTGTAGAAGCCGAACGTCTTCATCAGCAGGAACAACGGGATGATGGTCAGCGTCCACGGGATCATCAGCAGCCCGAGGTAGGCCAGGAACACCACCGACTTGCCCCGGAAGTGGACCTGAGCGAAGGCGTAGGCACCCAGGACCGCAGCGGCCACGCCGATCACGATCGCCGCTGCGGCCACGATCAAGGTGTTCAGCAGCGAGATGTCGATGCCGGACCAGGCCTGCACGTAGTTGTGCAGGTCGAACTCGGTGAACAGGGCGAACACGCCATTGCTGGAGATGTTCGCCCCGCTCTTCAGCGAGTTCGACAGGACGAACACGATCGGGAAGTAGGTCAGCACGACCAGCACCGCGCCGCTGACGAGGGTGACCCATCTCAGCGTGTGCCTGCGGCGGCGCGGTGCGGCCAGTGCGGTCATGACGGATGAGGTCACTTGTACTTGTCCAGGTTGATGTTGTTCTGCTTGGCGTAAGCCTGGGCCCCAGCCTGCAGGTTCTGATCCCACTGCGAGGCGAACGATGAGTAGCTCATGCCGCCGGACAGATAGGAGGACAGGAAGCGCAGGCCGGTGTTGGTGGTGTTGGTGGAGAGCACGTCGTCCAGGGCGATGTCGACCACGATGGCCGGGGCCTTGGCCGGGACCAGGGAGGCCAGACCCGGGACGTTCGGCACCGACGCGCCGATCACGGTCGGGATGTCGGATCCGCCCTGACCCCAGTCCTTGACCTCGGGCCCGATGTGCTGGGGAGTGAACAGCCAGGCCATGAAGTCCATGACCGTCTTGGTCTTGGCCGGGGTCATGCTGTGGTCGGCCTTTTCCGAGGTGATCGACCACTGGCCGTCACCGTTGGGGCCGCCGATGACGCCCTTGGTGTCGACGCCGGTGGCGTAGGGGGTGGTCGCCTTGGTGATCGGCGGCTCGGCGAACAGGCCGAACTTGCCGCTGTAGCCGGCCGAGTCGAGCTGCGGGATGAACCAGCTGCCGCCCCAGAGCATGGCCACCTTGCCCTGGACCAGGAGCGACTGCGGGGACAGCGGCGGGCTGACCGTGCTCGGGGTGGAGCAGGCGTCGTAGCTGCTGCCGCCCTTGATCGTGTAGGGCTCCATCGCGGCGAGCAGCTTCCAGACCTCGGCGTACCGGGGGTTGTTCATGCTGATGATGTTCCTGGTGATCCCGACCGCGGCGTCGAGGCCGCTGGTGACCTGCGACTTGTCGACCACGAACTTGCTCAGCTCCGGGGTCAGCAGCGACGTGCTGGCCAGCCGCTCGTACCAGGACGGATTACAGACGCCGCCGTCGGCGAACATGAACGGGGTGGTGCCGGACTGCTTGAGCTTGGCCATGTCGCTCATCAGGTCGGCCCAGGTCGCGGGCGGCCCACTGATGCCGGCCTTGCTGAAGGCTGACTTGCTGTAGAAGAAGGCGGTCTCGACGTTCGACCCGAGCAGGATCTGCATCTGCCCGTTCGGGGAGGTCATGTAGGGGATCGTGGACTTGGTGAACAGGTCGAGCCACTGGGTGTTGCCAGACACGTAGGGGTTCGGCTTCTCCAGGTAAGGCTTCAAATTCTGCAGGATGCCCGCGGGGATGGAGCCCGACAGCAGCGGGTTGTACTGCTGCCAGACGATGTCCGGGGCGTCACCGCCGGACGCCTGGGAGACCAGCGTCGCGTTGGCTGTGACAATGGCCGAGGTGGGATTCGGCTGCCATTCGACGCTGACGTTCGGGTGTTTCGACTCGTATTCCTGCGTGAATTTCTGCAGGCTGGCATTTTGCGGTGAGCTGATGGGCCCGGTGTTGGGGGGCAGGATGGCCCGGATTTGGACGCTGGACCCGGAATTACCACTACCGCTACTGCCACTGCACGCGGCGGCGACGAGAACGGCGGCGGTGATGGCGGGCAGCGCGAATATCTTGCGCGTGATTTTCATAGGCTCCTTCGCCTACTTTCTGCTCGTTAAAGCCGATGATTCAGGTTCGCGGTCGCAAGGTGCGCATGACGATGATGGTGAAGATGAGCATCGCGATGAAGAGCACGGTCCCGATGGCCATTCCGTAGCCGTATTCGCTGTTCTGGAAGGCCGACTGATACATATCCAGGCCGGGCACAAAGGTGGCGTTGCCGGGGCCGCCGTTGGTGAGCAGCAGAATAGGAATGAAGTTCTGCACGCTGTAGACACCGGCCAGGATCGTGACGATCCGGAACTGCGGCATCAGCAGGGGTATGTCGATGGCGAAGACACGGCGGAGCCGGCCGACCCCGTCGACCCGGCTGGCCTCGATGATCTCCCGCGGTAGGTGCTGGACACCGCCGAGGAAGATCAGGAAGCCGAGGTTGGAGATCCACGGGAACCCGATCAGCAGGATGGAAACCAGGGCCAGGTGGGAGTCGGTCAGCCAGCCCGGTTGCGGCAGGTGCAGCTCGCCCAGAATGCGGTTGATCAGGCCGTTGGACGGGTTCAGCAGGTAGGCCCAGACGTCGATGAGCAAGATGGGCGGCAGCACCACGGGCAGCACCAGCAGGTACTTGGCGATGGTGCCCGCCCGGCCGGGCAGGTGGGCCACGACCTCGGCCGCCACGAACTGCGAGACCAGCGTGATGGCGATGCTGCCGATGACCAGCAGCACCAGGTTGCGCGCCTCGGCCCCGAACGTGGACGAGTGGAAGTACTGCGAGAACTGGCCGAAGCCGTCGTACCGGGGTGCCGAGAAGCCGTTCCAGATGTAGAACCCGCCGACCAGGCTCCGGACGGCCGGGTAGTAACTGAACAGCCCGATGAGCAGCAGGCTCGGCAGCAAAAAGATGGCGATCGCCTGCCGGGAGAGCGCGCTGCGCCAGCGCGGCCGGCCGCGTTTACCGCGCTGACCGCTCTGGCCGGACCGGGCGCCACCGGGCGCGGTGACCGCCCCGGCGGCGGGCTCGGTGGCGAGCCCGCCAGCGGCCGGACTCCCGGCCGCCGCCGCCACGACAGTCGGCCTGGAACCGCTCCTCCATTGTCCGTGGACCAAACGAACCACCCGTACTGTCAGCCGCGAAACATGGTCGCCGCGGTCGGTTTGCGGGCTTTCCCGCACTGCAGGAATTGAGCCTTCAAGGGATACTGCCTATTATTTATGGCAGCATTTTGCCAGCATCGAATAACATCGATGAATGGCGCTGAGAGCATGGTTGATGATAGGCACGGCCGTGCATTAAAGCAGTGCGCCCGGCGCGCCTAGACGATATTTATGGGATTTTTATGAATCGTTTTAATGATCGAACCACATCCCCAGGTTTGGTGTCAAGGGTGCGAATGGTGCAACAGCATAGCGACCGGACCAAAGAGGCCATGACGGTCCTGCCCCTTGGTCACGGCCGGGGTCGGCGACGCGCTGCCCAGGTATCCCGCCAGCGTGCCGCGGACAATAATCTCGACATCATTGGCTCCCGGTCGCAGGTAGGCAGTGATATCGGCTCGGTAAGGGCTCCAGGCCAATGTCGCGGCGGGGGTCTGGTTGACCACGACCTCGGCACTGCCGCGGACGTCACCCAGATCGATCAGGACGGAATCACCGGGCCCAGGCTGGTCGACCTGGACGGTCCGGCGGTAGCTCACCAGGCCGCCGAACGATCCCAGCCCGAGCCCCGCCCACTCAAGCAGCTCACCGGGCGCGCTCACGGTCCGGGCCTGGATCGGGCCGCTCAGCAGGCCGCCACCGCGGTGCCCGCTGGCCGCGTCGAACTTCAGGTCCACCACGGTGCCCGCGGCCAGCGGCTTGTCCAGCTCGACTACGCCGTGGGCAGGCACGACCGGCCGCCCGCCGACGACCGCGGTGAACGGCACCTCGGTCGGCACCCGCAGGCTGACCGCACCGATGGGGGCGGTGAACCGCAGCCACTCGGCCCGGGGACCCGCCAGCGGATCGGCACTGGCGCTGGGCACCAGGTCGAGGACCACGCCGTCACTGGCCGCGTCCCGGTTCAGCCAGGCCGACCGCGGCAGCGGGTGGGGCCGGGCCCGCAGGCAGACCCACCGCGGGTCGGACCATTGCTCACGCCGCAGCCGGGCGGGTACCGTCGTGCCGTCCCGGGTCGCGTCCCAGGTCCCGTCGGTCAGCAGGCCCAGGCCGCCGTCGCTGGCCGCGACCGAGTCGACCAGCGCGGCGACCGGCCGGCCGAGGTCCTGGATCTCCAGGGTCAGCTCGTTGCGCCCTGGGTTCAGAGTTCCGGTGAGGTTGTAGGGCTGGACCGAGGGCTTGCGCCGCTTGGCGTACGGCTCGAATGCACCCTGGCGGCCCACCACCTGGCCGTTGACCGAGAGGGTGCACGGCCCTTCGGTGGCCACCTGGACCTGAGCCTGCGGCGGGACCGCGTCGAGCCGGAAGGTCTTGGTGAAGCGCACGGTCGTGGACGCTCGGGTGCCGTCGGCCGGCTGTAGCCACTCCGGGCGCCGGTACCGCGCCGGGTCGGTCACCACGGCGAACGAGGCGCGCAGCGTGGCGGGCTCCGGTGGGCCGCCGGACGGCTGGGAGTCGCCGGCCGGGCGGGCGAGCCAGATTTCGGTCTCGACCGGGCCCGGGCCGCCGCGTACCGGGGATTCGGTCCAGTAGCCGGCCCCGGTGACCGGGACGGGCTGGCCGTCGAGGAACACGCGGCGTTCGGCGTCGGCCCCGACCACCAGGGTCCGCTCATCGCCCGCGGGCAGGTCGAGCACGGTCCGGACCGCGACCCACTCCCCCGCGCCCACGTCCGGCCAGAGCAGGAACTCTTCGGGTACTGAGCCCTTGGGCCCCAGGTTGTCGAAGTGGATCGGGTCCTTTCTGATGCCACGGGACAAGGAGAACTCGCCGTCCCGCCAGCCGGGCGCGCCAGGACCCGACGGCCCGTCACAGGACGCCTGCGGGTCCCGGACCTGCACGTACGGGCCGAAGGTGGCCAGTGCCGGATGCCAGTCCTGTTGCGGAGGCGGTTCGGCCGCCTCGGCCGGTCCTGTGGCCGGCCCCTCGGCGTGCTCCAGGTTCCAGACCTCGATGGGCAGCGTGCCGGTGACCCTCGCGTCGCCGAGGTCGCCCCACTGGTTGTCCAGCGTCGAGTGGGCCTCGATCTCCCAGTAGCCGTCGAGCTCGGTGCGAGACACCAGGTCACCCCGGGCCGCCCGGGTCGCCGGCGGCAACCCAGGCGACAGGACGACGACCGAGATCGGGCCGTCCTCGAACGGCACGTCCAGGTCGAGCGCGCCACCGGAGCGCTCGCGGGTAGGCACGTCGGTCCGGGCTCCGGTGCGGGGATCCCAGCGCTGGGCCCGCGCGCCGGGCGCCCCGGTGACGGTCACGTGCGCGACCCGGTCCCCGACCGGGACGAACTGGTATCCCTCGTTGGCCCGGCCCTGCCAGTAGCCGCGCCAGGTGAACCGGCCTGCGATCCGGTCTTCGTGGCTGTGGCCCGGGACCAGCGGGACCGTGGTCCCGGTCTGACCGTCGTGCGCGACCAGGAGCAGCACAAGCGAGTCACCGTGGCGGCGCAGCATGTAGGGGACGTCGGCCTGGGCCGCGACCGGCCCGCGCCGGAGCTGGGACACGACACCGGACGCCGAGCCGGCCGTGGTAATCAGCCCGCGCTCCACCGCCTCGGTGAAGGCCGCCCCGCCGTCCTGGTCAGAGCCGGTGAACAGCTGCGGGACCATCTCGACCGCCACCACCGTGCCGCCGTCCCGGGCGAACTCGGCCAGCGCCGGCCAGTTGGCCGTCCAGCACGGTGACTCCGGGCAGGACGATGTTGCGGAACGTCCCCCCGGCGACCTGCCAGGCGTCCCCATCGGCCCGGCCAGCGGCCAGGGTCGGCTCGTCGAAGATCTCGTAGTCGGCCCCGGCCCGGTCCAGGATGCCGGGCCGTTCGTCGAACCAGGCGGTCGAGCCGTTGAGCTGGTTGTAGATGCCGGACGCGGCCCGCGCGGCCGGCCGCGGCCCGGCCAGCGTGACGTCGGCCTGCGCGGTCTGCGTCGGGTACAGCAGGATCGTGTCGGCGATCAGCTGGCCCGTGCTCAGCAGGGCGCACAGCCTGGTCACGGCGCTGGAAAACACGTGGTAATCAGGCCAGTAGGGCTGGCGCCAGCAGGTGGACGGGGGCGCCCATTCCCACCAGCCGCCGGCCGTCGAGTAGTAGACGGCGTGCGGGTCGTACAGGGTGGCGCCCCGGCGCAGGAACGGGCCCAGCCAGTCGTAGGTCTCCTCCAGGGTGCCGCCCCAGCCCGAGGAGTGAAACGCCTCGATCCAGGTCCGCGGGTGGCCGCCGGCATGAGCCAGCGAACTGTGCAGCTTGGGATCACCCCAGTGGTCGCTCCCGGGAGCCGTGAACCGCCGGTGGGTGGCCAGGTAATCGCCGTAGAGCTCGACACTTCCCGCCGGATCGCCTTCGCGCGCGGGCGACTGCTGATCGAACCCGGCGATCAGGCCGGCGTCATCGGCCCAGGCCGCGTACTGCGCGAAGAACGCCCGGCCGGCCAGCTCGGCGCGGTGAGCGTGATAGTCGCGGCGGACCCGGCGGGCCTCGTCGTCGTCCCCGTCCCACAGCAGCGGGAGCCGGTCGGTCAGGTCGTACCCGTACCGCCCGGCGAAGGATGCGGCGAAGCCCGGGCCCCAGGACGGCAGCTGCGGCAGCTCGTCCTGGAACAGCCCGGTGATCACCGAGCCGAACCACTCCCCGGCCCGGCGCCGGAACTCTCCGAGCACCGTTTCGATCAGAGCCTGGCACGCCTCGGCGTTGTAGTAGTCGAAGCCCCGCGACTCGGTGTGGAAGACGCCGGGCTCCGTTCGCACCAGTTCCCGGCCGGTCCATTCCGGGTGGGCCGCGGTCAGCTGGCCCTGGAAATTGGCCCCGGAGAAGCCGAACTGGTCGTAGAGCCAGAAGTGAAAACCAAGGCGGTGCGCGTCGGCGCACGCGGCCAGGAAGATCTCCCACCAGGCGTCGCTGAGGAACGGCGGGTCATCGGCCAGCGACCCGTAGAGCGGACCACGCGGGGCCAGGCACATCACCACGGCCTGGGTCACGCCCTGGGCGCAGAGCTGCTCCATCTGCCAGCGCAGGCGTGCCTGCTCCAGCCGTCCGCCGCTCCACCACCAGATGGGAACCGGACCGTACCGCTGGTCAGCCCGTTCGAAGCTGCGGGCCAGCACGCTGGCATCGCCGGGGCCCGCTGCTGTCGGTCGCACGCCCAATCCGTCACCTCCGGGATTCGCCACGCTGCTCTTCACGACGAGGTGTTTCCAGACATAATGAATCGTTTTAAATCGACCGTCAAGGATTCGCCGCATGTTTACGCCCGGCGGCATCCACAGCTGCCCACGGTCCGTCGGCCGGTCGCCGTTTCGCGACGCACCCGACCGTCTGGCCTTGTGGAAACCTCCACGCCAGGCTGGACTAGTGTCGTATGGGCTGGCCGAGGTTTATGATCATTTCTGTCCCACCGTTGCGCCCGGTTGCGCTCGGTGTATCGTTGAAACGTTTCGGTGAGTATGGCGGCGATGGCTGAGGTTGCGGGGTCGGCCAGGGGGGTCAGCTGCGGCCCATGGGTGTTGATAGAGACTTTCCGACGGTCTGCCGGAGGGGTGGCGTGCGCGAAACAGCTAGCGTCGTAGACGTCGCGGCGCGGGCCGCCGTCTCAGTGGGTACCGTCTCCAACGTCCTGAACCGGCCCGAACGGGTGGCTCCCTCGACTCGTGAGCGTGTACTCAAGGCCATTAACGAGCTCGGCTACGTCCGCAACGAGGCGGCCCGGCAGTTGCGGGCAGGCCACAGCCGCACCATCGGTCTGGTCGTGCTGGACGTCCGCAACCCGTTCTTCACCGACCTGGCCGCGGGCGCGGAGGGTGTCGCGGCCTCGCTGGGTCTGTCGGTCATGCTGTGCAACAGCAACGACGACCCGTCGCGCGAGAGCCACTACCTCAGCACGCTGAAAGAGCAGCGCGCGTTTGGCATCCTGATCACCCCGGTCAGCAAGACGACCGTGATCGGTGAGATCCGCCGCCGGGGCATTCCCGTGGTCCTGGTCGACCGGGCGGCGCGGGGCAATGAGTGCTCGGTCTCGGTGAACGACCGCGTGGGCAGTGAACTGGCGGTCAGGCACCTCACCGAGCTGGGGCACCGGCGCATCGGCTTTGTCGGCGGCCCCCTGTCGCTCAGCCAGGTCAGTCAGCGCCTGGTCGGGGCCCGCACCGCCATCGAGGTGGCGGGACTGCCCTCCGACGCGCTCACCATGGTGGAGACTCCCCGTCTGGACGTGGCCCAGGGCCGCGCCACCGGGGAAAAGCTGGCTGCCATGCCGTCCCGGAAACGCCCGACCGCAGTTTTCTGCGCCAACGACCTGCTGGCCCTGGGGCTGTTGCAGGACACGGTCCGCCGGGGCCTGTCAGTTCCCGGTGACCTGGCCATCGTCGGCTACGACGACATCGATTTCGCCGCCGCCGCGGCGGTGCCGCTCACCTCGGTGCGGCAGCCTCGTTCCCAGCTGGGCAAGGCCGCCATGGAGATGCTGATCGAGGAAGCCACCGACGGGAAATTCCACCGGCACCGGCAGATCGTGTTCGAGCCCGAGCTGATCGTGCGCGAATCCACCGTCCGGCAGGCCGGATTCGGATAACCCGCATCCGGAGATCCCGCGGCGGCCTTAGCGCCGGGCTCCGCTGGGAGAATGTGGGCATGGACGATGGCGGGTGTCCCTGCGGGCTGGGCGATGACTACGACGGTTGCTGCGGGCGGCTGCACGAGGGCGCTCCGGCGGCGACGGCCGAGGCGCTGATGCGGTCGCGGTACAGCGCGTTCGCGGTGGGAGACGCTGATTATCTGCTGCGGACCTGGCACCCGTCGAGCCGTCCGCGGGAACTCGTGCTCGAGCCGGACCTGCAGTGGACGCGGCTGGCGGTGCTGGAGACACAGGATGGCGGGCTGTTCGACGCGGCCGGGACGGTGCAGTTTCGCGCCATCTATGTCCAGGACGGGCAGCGGGGCGTCATGACGGAGACGAGCCGGTTCGTCCGCGAGAACAAGCGCTGGACTTACCTGGGCCCGGTCGACGGGTAATCGCGGAAGCCGGGGGACGGTGAGGCGCCTTCCCTGGTGGCGAGGTGACTGTGGCTGAGGGCCGACACCCCGGCGATGAGCAGGGCCAGGGCCAGCGCCTCGCCGGCCAGGGCGGGGAGGCCGGTGCGGACGTGCTCGCCGAACAGGAACACGCCCAGGAAACTGGCCGCGAGCGGATCGAGGATCGTGAAGCCGGGCTGGGACGCCGCCAGCGGGCCGGCCGCCATCGCGTGCGAGGCCAGCAGCATGGTCAGGGCGCCCCCGCCGACCAGGACGTACAGCGACCAGTTGGAGACGATGGCGCCCAGACCGTCGCCCACCCGGGAGCTGAACTCCTTGATGACCGCGGCCTCGAACCCCCAGCAGATCCCGGTCGCGGCGCCCAGCAGCGCGGCTCGCCGTGATCGGGTGACCCGGCGGCGCCACACCGGCGCGACGGTCAGGCCCAGCAGGGCCAGCACCGCCACGGTGGTGATCACTGCGGCCAGCCACCACAGCGAACCCGGCGCGTGCAGCCGGCCACCCGACGGCGCGGCCACGCACAGGAACGCGGCCAGGCCGATCGACATCGCCGCGGCGGCCAGCCAGTCACGCCGCTGGACACCGGCCCGGGACCCGATCGCGGTCATGTAGCCGAACACGAACAGCAACTCCAGGGCCAGCGTGGGCTGGACCAGGGCCAACGGCCCGAACCGCAGCGCGCTGAGCTGGAAACCGAACCCCAGGATCATGCTGGCGATCCCGGCCAGCCACACCGGACGCCGGACCAGCCGGAGGATGAGGCCGGGATCGAAGCCGGTTACCTCGCTGGTGCGGGCGCCCAGACGCTGGCACACCGACGCGGTCGCCGTGCAGAAGCTGGCCGCGACAGCCAGGATGACCGCCGCTTCCATCGCTGCCGCCTCCGCTCCTGGCGGCCAGACCCCGGACGCTGACCGCGACCCTGCATTCCTGGGACGTTATTAAAATAAAATATTGCTTAACCAAAACTAACTTAATCGAAGCGTTTGCTCAGTTCAAGCGGGGTCCGCGTAGCCTGCGTTACGCCTGGACCGGGCCGGTGCTGTCGGGGCGGCGGGGCAGGCGAGCTTGGTGGGGTCGGCGAGCTCCGTGGGACCGGCGGGTTCGTGGGACCGGCGGGGTTACGGCCAGCTGGCGGGGCAGCGGGAGGTGGAGGGGGTTCTGGGACTTCGGGTGACGAGGGCTGGGTGCGGCTCAAGCCACTCGTACCCCACGGGCCTCGCGAGCCCCACCGGCTGGGCGGCCTTCCATGATCGATGGCGGTTTACCCGCCTTAGAAGAGCAGCAAAGCGCCATCGATCATGACCTGACGCACAGGCGGCGGGTGCCGTGGGACGAGCGGGCATCGTGGGGCCGGCGGGTGCCGTGGGACCGGGATTGTCCGGGTCGGGGCGTCCCGGGTCGGGGACGCCGTGGGGCGGGGACGCCGTGGGACTGGCCGGGGGTTGTCCGGGACGGGGACGCCGTGGGGCGGGCGGGTGCCGTGGGACTGGCCGGGGTTTAGGTCAGTTGGCGGGGCGGCGGAGGACGGAGGGGGTTTCCGGGATTTCGGGGACCGGGGTCTGGGGCGAGGCGGCGGTCCAGATCATGTCGACCGTGACGCCGGCGTCGGCGAGCAGGTTGCGGACCGGGCAGCGTTGCTCGGTGGCGCGGGCGACGTCGGCCAGCCTTGGGCCTGGCCGGGCCGCGCGGACCTGGATTTCGACGCGGACGGTGCGGAAGTAGGTCCGGGCTCCGGGCTGGGCGGCCGGGCCTCGCGGGTCGAGCGTGAACGACGCCTCGAAGGTGGCGCCGTCGTAGGCGAAGCCGGCCTCGCGGGCCACCGTGGCCAAGGTGGCGCCGGTTGATCCGCACAGGGCCCCGAGGACGGTCTCCAGGGGGGTAAGCCCCGTTCCGCTGCCACCGGATCTGACCGGCTCGTCGGTGACCATGCCGGGGCCGCCGCTGGTGTAGACGACCGTGCGCAGGCCGCCATCGTTGCGGGCGGTCAGCAGCCGCCGGTGCCGGACCGGGCCGTGGCCGGGCATCGTCAGGCTCGGCTGCGGGCCACCCGGTGCCGCCGGGCTGGCAAATGTCATCGGGCTGGCAAATGTCATCGGGCTGGCCAGGGTCTGGGCCCGAGCCGAACCGGCTTCTGGCCGGGCCGGGGCCCAGGCGCTCTGCACTTCCTGCCCTTCGGGCTCCGGCTCCTCGCGCCGGCGCCGGGCCGCGGCCTTCTCGTCGGAGGTGACGATGGCCGCGGTCGCGGCGGCGAGTACGCCGAAGATCAAGTGCGCCACCGCGAAAACCCAGGGCGTGATGACCTGGGCCGCCGCCGGATCCGCCGCGTGCCAGATGCCGTACTGCATCACCAGCCACAGGGCGGGCCCGAACAGGGCCCCGCCCGCGATGATCAGCGAGCGCGGCCACGGGAGCCACCACGCGGCGATCGCGATCAGCGTGCCGAACAGGACCGACATCAGCACGTGCACGACCAGGCCGATGACCACCGCCTGCCAGGTGAACCTGTCACCGAGCGGCGCGCCCCGCCAGAAAGTATTGGCGATGAGGTTCAGCAGCGTCCAGAACCCCGTGCCAACGAGCCACAAAATGAACATCAGCCACACGGCCATCATGACGCCGCCGAGGATCCCGCCGATGGCTCCGGCTCTTAGAGCTGCTCTGCCCATGGCCGCCTCCCCCAGTTCGAACGCGGTGCTCGCCCAGCACAAGGACGGGCTGAGCTGCGGCCAAGCTAGCAAGGAAGCGGCGCACTAAGCAGCAAAAGCGAACATTGCGGAGCTAGGCCCCGCTGGGCGCGTTGGTGGACAATGAGCAGGTGACCGTAACCGCCAGGGCGAGCCAGAGCGGGGAACCACAGACGCGCAGCCGGAGGCTGGTCGATGCGGCCTTCGGGCGGATGATGCAACTGCCACGCAAACGCGGTGGTTACACGGTCGCCCGCGACCTGCCCGTTCCGATGCGGGACGGGGTAGTGCTGCGGGCGGACGTGCTGCATCCGGCCGGCCTGGTCCGGGGCACGGTGCTGCTGCGATCTCCGTACGGGTTCGACCCGCTGAACGGTTCCCTGTACGGCGGGCTGCTCGCCGCCCGCGGGTACCGGGTGATCCAGGCCCGCGTGCGCGGCACGTTCGGCTCGGGCGGGACCTTCGACCCGATGCGGCGTGAGGTCGAGGACGCGGCGGACACGGTGGCCTGGCTGCGGGAACAGCCGTGGTTCGACGGCCGGTTCGCCACCTTCGGCGGCTCCTACCTGGGCTTCACCCAGTGGGCGCTGCTGGTCGACCCGCCGCCGGAGCTGGTCACCGCGGTCATCCAGGTCGGCCCGCACGACTTCCGCGACGCGATGTACGAGGGCGGTGCGGTCGAGCTGTCGACCTGGGTCGGCTGGGCCGACGTGGTCACCCACCAGGAGCAGTACTCACTCCCCCGCAACCTGCTGCGGATGTACACCGGAACCCGGCGGCAGGCTGCCGCGCTCCGGCACCTGCCGGTGGCCGAGGCCGTGGACAAGCTGTGCGCAGGGCGCGCGCCATGGTTCCGCGAGTTTGCCACCCGCCGCGATCCCGCCGACCCGTTCTGGTCACCGATGCAGCTGAGCGGCGCGCTGGACCGGGTGCAGGTTCCCGTGCTGTTGCAGGGCGGCTGGCAGGACCTGTTCCTGCGGCAGACGATCGAGCAGTACCGGCACCTGCACGGCCGCGGTGTCGACGTGGCTCTCACCGTCGGCCCGTGGACGCACGCCGACGTGGCCACCAAGGCGGGCCGGATCATTATGAATGAGCTGCTTGGCTGGCTGGACGAGCGCCTAGCCGGGACCGGACCTGGGGCGGGGGCCTCGGCCCACAAGGCCCCGGTGCGGGTGTTCGTGACCGGGGCCGATGAGTGGCGCGACCTGCCCGGCTGGCCACCGGCCACCGGGGAGCAGATCCTGTATCCGCTGCCGGGTGGCGGGCTATCCGAAGAGCCAGCGCAGGCCGATATCGGGCCGGCCGCGTTTACCTATGACCCGGCGGACCCTACCCCGACGATTGGGGGCCGCTCGCTCGTGCCGCCCTACGGGTACGCCGACGACAGCGCCCTGGCCGGGCGGACGGACGTGCTGGCCTTTACCGGCCCACCGCTGCCGGAGCCGCTCGAGGTGTTCGGGGCCCCGGTGGCCGAGCTGGCCCACCGCACCGACAATCCGGCCGACCTGTTCGTCCGGATCAGCGAGGTCGATCCGCAGGACCGGTCCCAGAACGTCAGCGACGCCTTTGTGCGGCTGGACCCAGACCACCGGGACGGCCTGGTGCGCGTCGAGCTGGACCCGGTGGCGCACCGGTTCGCGGCCGGGAACCGGATCCGGCTGCTGGTGTGCGGCGGCTCGTTCCCGCGCTGGGAGCGCAACCTCGGCACCAGCGAGCCCGCCGGCACCGCGGTCACGATGGCACGCTCCCACCAGAGCATCGACCTGGCCGCGTCGCGCGTCGGGCTACCCGTCCGCGCCTGATCTGACCGGGCACGCGAGCTGCGTTCAGAGGCCGCGTTCGATGGGCACGACGCCCCGGTCGGCCGCCTTGACCAGGGCCGCGTGGTCGGCCTCGGTCTGGTCGGCGTACAGCCGCGCGAACCGGGCCAGCGCGACGTCCAGGCGATTGGAGGAACCGGCGTAACCGACGATCATGGATGCGCCGCTGGTGCGGGCGTGCCCTTTGGCCAGCAGGTGCCCGATGATCCCGGCGTAGTCGGCCAGCGCCGCGCCGTCGATGGAGTCCAGGGCCACGGTCCCCTTCATGTTCCGGAACTGGCGCACGTAGTACTGATGGTCGCCGACGGTGGTCCAGCCCAGCAGCGGATCGCTGACCGTCTGCAGGGCCTGCTGGTATTCGACCACTCGCTGGCCCTGGTGGTCGTGCCAGGCCGACTCACCGTGGACGTACCGGGCCAGCACCGACCGCCGAGCCTGCTTGAGCTGCAGGAACACCACGTCATCGGGGCTGCTGCCCTCGAGCAGGGCGACGTAGGCGCGCAGCCCGACGCTGCCCACACCAACCACCTTGTGGGCCACGTCGATCAGGGTGTAGCCGCCCAGCGCCCGCCGCCAGTGCGAGGCCAGGGTGCCCAGGTAGTCGTCCAGCCCGCGCGCGACCTGATCGGCTTCGAAGTAGCTGACCCGGGTGATGAGCGGGAAGTCCTCCACGATGCGGCGTTTGCCGTCCCGCTCACTGGTGAACTTCGGCAGCGCCCGGTCACTGGTCCGGCGGCGGGCCCGGGCCGTCGCCCGTTTGATCTCGGCCTGCAGCGACTTGTCCCGCGTGCTCTGGCGGAGATGGTCGACGTCGAGGCGCTGGTAGGACCGGGCCAGCAGCGCGGTCGAGGCGAGGTCCCGCACCTCACCGCGGTACCCGGCCACACACCGCAACACCGCTGATTCACAGGCCTGTTCACTGGCGCCGTTCTGGCGGCCGGCGACCCAGATGCTGGCCACCAGCCGGCGGAGGTCCCACTCCCAGCCGCCGGGGTGGGCCTCGTCGAAGTCGTTCAGGTCGATGACCAGGTCCCGTTCGGGCGAGGCGTAGAAACCGAAGTTGCCCATGTGGCAGTCGCCGCAGATCACCGGGGTGATGCCGGTGGACGGCAGCCGGGCCACGTCCTCAGCCATGACGATCGCGGCGCCGCGCATGAACCCGTACGGTGAGGCGGCCATCCGGCCCACTCGCACGGGCACCAGCCAGTCGAGCCGGCCGCGGTGCGACTCGGTGATCAGCTGCACTGGATCGGGCCGGCCCGGCGGCGCGGACCAGTCGCCCAGGGACTTGCGCGAAACCTGCTGCCGGAGCTCCTTGCCGATCCGGTACCGGTCATGCCGGGCCGTCGAGCGCTGCCGCACGGACATGAAGGCGCCGCTGTCGGCCGCGGCCAGCACGACATGACCGTGCGCCGGAGCGCCTGGGCTGGTGGCCTGAACCATGCTGTTCTCCAACCTTGCGGCGTGAGCTTCAGCCGTGCCCACCATTATCACCGTGCCGCTGCCGCTCGGCAGCCGGCGCTTGCTATTCAGTGAGTGAGGTGCGAGAGTGACCGAAGATTGAGCGTTAAATTCTGCTCC
Source organism: uncultured Actinomycetes bacterium (assembly GCA_963833835.1). Classification (GTDB taxonomy): domain Bacteria; phylum Actinomycetota; class Actinomycetes; order Streptosporangiales; family Streptosporangiaceae; genus Bog-532. Next base: position 185 of record CAWHZI010000008.1, on the reverse strand, counting down.
GGACCTCGGCAGCCAATCGCCGCACGAACGAGGTCACGTTGAGCGTTTCGCGTGCGACGCATTTTAATTTTTTAATAACGCGACCCTGTTTGTTCTCTTTCTATAAACCATGAGTTCTTAATCGGACGCGCTTTCTGCGTACACATTTTCGTCGTCACCACAGGAGACTCGCGTGCAGAAGATAA
>CAWHZI010000007.1:0-700008 GCA_963833835.1 uncultured Actinomycetes bacterium | reverse complement strand
GGGGCGGCGGTGGAGAGGCACAGCGGGCTCGGAAGATCCCGGGTATCACTACTCCCCTGCCATCGCTCCGATCGGCGCAAGATCCCGGGAGCGGGCGCCGAGTTCGATGGCAGGCGCAGCCGGTCGCGCAGCGACGCCGAAGGCGCCATTGAGGCGAGGCCGCGACCGGGACAACGGGCGCCGGAGGGATGGCCTTGCCCGCATCGGAGCCGCGTGGGCTTGGCGCGTGGGCTTGGCGCGTGGAAGCTTCTTGCTGTTATCAGGAGGGCCCGAGCCAGCTAAATACCGTGTGCAGAAAGTGTCGTCATAGCGACAGTTTTTGCACACGGTGTTTGACAAGCCGGGGGTTGGGAGCTTTGAGGCTCGTGGGGCTGGTGGCAGGGCGGCCGCGAGCGCTTCTTGCTGCTATCAGTCCGGGCGGGACTAGGGCAGCGTCGGGGCGCATAGCGCTTCTTGCTGTTATCAGTTGGGTGAGTCGGCGGGAGGTGCCAGCGCGGGCACGAGGTCTAACGAAGTTCTTATCGTCGGAGCCTCATTATTCTGAAAAATTGCTCCGGGGTGCACCATCGGCGTGTGGGCGAGGCGACGCGGCGTCGGGGCCGGGGACGGCACACCAGTTCGGTCGGCGCGGCGCCGGGTGGCCGCGATTACGTCGACCGGGCGTTCGAGGCCTGGCCGACGCGGCCGGCGCACCGGCCCGGGCTCGGTGCGGGCGGGGCCCGGGTGTACATCCGCGGCGAGGAGCCCCAGCCGGCCGCCGACACCATGGTCCTCGGGGGCCTGTCCCGGGTTCCGCAGGCGCTCCCGGCTGCCGCGCCGCCCCGGTGCGCCGCCGCGGTACCGGAAGCAGGTGCGGCTGGCCCTGGTGGGTGCGGGGCTCGCGCTTCTCGTGGTGGCGGGGTATCTCGGGGTGCCGCCGTTGCTGAGCGCGCTGGGGCTGGGGCCACCGGTCGTGTGCCAGGTCTGCCAGCTCCCCATTCCCTCGTCCGCGGCGATCGGCGCGGGAGCGGGAGCCGCCGCCACGCCTTCCTCATCCAGACCGCGGCCGTCGTCACCAGCCCGGACGGCCACGCGCCGGCCACGGCCCCGGCCGTACCGGTGGCGGTCCCGCCACCCGCCACGGCTACCGGAAGCGCGCCGCCGCCCGCGCTCGAGGTGAGCTACACCGCGATCCCTGTCGCCGGGGGGTTCACCGGCCAGGTCACGGTGGTCAACCAGGGCTCGGCCACGATCTCCGACTGGCGGCTGGTGGTGGCGCTGCCCGGCGACACCATCTCGGCCGTGCAGAACGCCGAGTTCACCGAGGACCAGGGCGTGGTGTCCATGACCCCCGCACCGTACGACCTGTCCGTCGCTCCGGGTAACGATGTGACGGTCTCGATCTATGCGTCAGGACCGGTCCGTACGCCCACCGAGTGCACCTTCAACGACGTCGCGTGCCGGTGACCTCGGCCTATCTCCGATGACAGCCCGACCTTGCAGTTTGTGAAACTTTGCAGGTGGTGCAACACTGGTCACCGTGACGGATCGTGTCGTGACTCAAAGTGATCAGGGAGGCCTGCGCGAACGCAAGAAGCGGGCGACCCGGGAGGCGCTACACGATGCCGCGCTACGGCTCACGCTGGAGCATGGGCTGGAGCACTTGACCGTGGAGGAGATCAGCGCCGCGGCCGACGTGTCACCCCGGACGTTCTTCAACTACTTCCCGGGCAAGGAACAGGCGATCATCGGCGATGACCTGTTCGCGGCCGACGCGGGGCAGATCAGCGAGATCATGGCCGGCGCCGCCAGCGTGCTCGACGGCATGCAGGCGGTTGCGCTCGACCTGGCCGCGGCCGTGGCGACGCGCCGGGAACAGGTCCAGCTTCGCTGGCAGGTGATCACGCGCTACCCTGCGCTGATCACGGCGATGTTCGCCCGGCTGGAGGAATTCAACGCGATCGTGGCCTGCGCCGTAGCGGCGCGCCGGGGATGCGCCCCGGACGACACCTACCCGCAGCTCATGGCGGCCATGACCACGACGGGGATCCGGGTGGCCGTCCAGCGATGGACGACCGGGCACGGGGACGAACCACTGGAGCGCCACATGGCCGAGGTCTTCGGCCTGCTCAAGGGCGAGCTCGCGGTGGTAAGCGGAATTAATGAGGGCCCCCGGAAGACGTCGGGTGACGGCCCGCGAGGAGGAGTCAGTTGAGCGAGTCAGCCCTGCGGCAGCACGCCGCCCCGGCCCACGAGTGGCCCATGGGAGACCAGGGGCGCGGGCAGCCGGACAGCGGGCAGCCGGACGGTCTGCGGCCGGGCGGCGGGCAGCCGGATAGCGCGCAGCCGGACGGGCAGCCCGACGGCGGCCGGCCGGTCACCAACAACGTGGTGGTCATCTTCATCGCGCTGATGCTGGCGGTGTTCCTGGCCGCGCTGGATCAGACCATCGTGGCGACCGCGCTGCCGACGATCGTCGGGGACCTGCACGGCGTGAGCCAGCTGACCTGGGTGACCACGGCCTACCTGCTGACCGCCACCATCGGGCTGCCGATCTACGGCAAGCTGGGCGACCTGTTCGGGCGCAAGGGCCTGTTCATCTTCGCCATCGGCGTGTTCCTGGTCGGCTCGATCCTGTCCGGGCTGTCGCAGAACATGGGCGAGCTGATCGGCTTCCGTGCCCTGCAGGGGGTCGGGGCCGGCGGGCTGATGATCGGGGCCCAGGCCATCATCGGGGACGTGGTGCCGCCGCGCCAGCGGGGCAAGTACATGGGCTTCATCGGCGCCGTGTTCGGCATCGCCACCGTGGCCGGGCCGCTGATCGGCGGTTACCTCACCGACGACGTGAGCTGGCGGTGGGTGTTCTACGTCAACGTGCCGATCGGGATCATCGCCCTGGCCGTGGTGATCTTCACGCTGCACCTGGCCAAGCAGAACAACCGGCCCAAGCTCGACATCCTGGGCATGTTCCTGATCGCCGCGGCGTCGGTCTGCATCGTGCTATTCGGCGTGTGGGGCGGCACCAAGTACTGCCTGGGACTCGGCCGAGATCATCGGCCTCGGTGCGGGTTTCGTGGTGCTGACCGCGGCGTTCCTGCTGGCGGAGCGGCGGGCGGCCGAGCCGATCTTGCCGCTGCGGCTGTTCCGCAGCAGCATCTTCAACATCGCGGGCCTGATCGGCTTGGTGGTCGGGGTGGCGCTGTTCGGCGCGGTGTCCTACATCGGCTTCTTCCTGCAGACGGTGGACGGCGTGAGCGCGACCGTGTCCGGCCTGCTGATGCTGCCGTTCGTGGGTGGCCTGCTGGTGTCGTCGATCGGGTCGGGCCGGATCGTGTCCGCCACCGGCCGGTACAAGATCTTCCCGATCCTGGGTACCGCTATCGCCACCGTGGGCATGGGCCTGCTGTCCCGGCTGAGCCCGACCTCGACCCGGGTCGAGAACGGCATCTACATGGCCGTGCTCGGCTTCGGCATCGGCCTGGTCATGCAGATCCTGGTGCTGGTGGTGCAGAACGCGGCGCCACGAGAGGACCTCGGCTCAGCCACCGCGGCCAACAACTACTTCCGCCAGATCGGCGGCACGGTGGGCAGCGGCATCGTCGGGGCCGCGTTCACCACCCGGCTGACCAGCAAGATCTCGCACCTGCTGCCGCCCGGGTCCAGCGCTCACCTGCCGAACGTGCAGGCCCTGACGCCCAAGGAACTCGACGCGCTGCCGGCCTCGGTCCACAGCGCCCTGATCACGGCGTACGCCTACGCGCTGCCGCCGATCTTCCTGGCCCTGGTGCCGGTGCTGGCGGCGGCGTTCGTGCTGTCCTTCTTCCTCAAGGAGAAGAAGCTGCGCACGACGATCGGGCCGGAGGACGCGGCAGCCTTGCCGGTGGCCGACGGCAACGGCAACGGTCAGAGTCGCGGTCACGGTCGCGGAGACGGCAAGCACGGCGACCTGGACCTGATCCTGGCCTCGGCCGGCGCGCCTGCTGAGGCGAACGGGGCGGCTGAGGCGAACGGGGCGGCGGCGTCCGGCCCGCTGGGCGCACCCGTGGCCACGGCCGGAGCGGGCCCGGAGGCTCCGCCGGTGCACGGTTACGTACGCCAGCCGGACGGGACGCCGCTGCCCGGCGCGACGGTCACGCTGATCGACTCGTCCGGGCGGCAGGCGGCCCACGGCCAGAGCGACGCCGGCGGAGCCTACAAGGTCTGCGCCCCCGCCCCCGGTCCGTACACGCTGATCGCCATGGCCCCCTCCCACCAGCCGCACGCGTCGGCGGTGCGCGTCGGCTCCGGGCCGGTAGAGGTGGACGTGTTGCTGCCCGGCGCGTCCCAGCTGGCCGGGACCATCCGCGCGGCGGGCACCGGAGGCCCGCTGGCGGGGGTGACCGTGACCCTGGCCAACACGCGGGGCGAGGTGGTCGCGGCCCGCAGCACCGACGCCCACGGCCGGTACCTGATCACCGACCTGGCCCCCGGCCGTTACGCGCTCGCGCTGAGCGCCCCGGCCTACCAGCCTGCGGCATTGCCGGTCACCGTGGCCGACGGCGACGCAACCACTCAGGACGCCGAACTTCACAGCGGGGCCCGGGTGCGCGGGACGGCGCGCACGACGGCGGGCGACGCGATCTGTGACGCCCGGGTGATGTTGCTGGACAGCGACGGCAACGTGGCCGGGCTGGCCCGGACCGGCGCCGACGGGGGCTACTCGTTCGAGAACCTGCCCGAAGGCGACTACACCGTGGTGGCCAGCGGGTACCCGCCGGCCGCCAGCCGGCTGCGGGTCTCCTCCGGCGAAGCGCAGGCGCACGACGTGCAGCTCGGCCATCCGGAGACGTGATCCTTGCCGCCGGGCCACTGGAGCATCGACCCGGCCTGACTGGTTAGGGATTCAGCCAGCATTCAGTCTTTCCAAAGCTAACCTCTCCGCTTTCGCTCAGACTCGCCCAACAGGATGGAATCAGGGCGATAGCGGAGAGGGAGGCCATGCGATCCGTACCTGGGCTCCGCTGGCTGGCCCGTCCGTCGGCCCGGATCGCCGGCATGTCGATGCTGGCCATCGTGGCCGTCGTGTTCGCCTCGCCCGCCGACGGTGACACCAGCAGCCTGACCACGCAGCTGGCGTCCGGGGCTCAGCCGGCCCCGGCCGTGACGCAGCAAGGCGCATCGTTCGCGGGTACGCCCACCACCGGGGCCCTGTTCACGGTCAGCAATGGGACGCTGGGCTCCCACTTCTGCACGGCCAGCGTGGTGCACAGCCCGCGCGGGGACCTGCTCATCACCGCCGCGCACTGCGTCACCGGCCGGTCGGGCCCGATCGCGTTCGGGCCCGGATACCACGACGGCAAGGCTCCCTACGGCATCTGGTACGTGTCCCGGGTCTTCGTCGGCCAGGCGTGGTCGGCCACCGGCAGCATCGACGACGATGTGGCGTTCTTGCAGCTCAAGGCGAACACAGCTGGCATTGAGATCGAGGACGTCACCGGCGCTAACCAACTCGGCCTGTTCGAGCCCGCCGGCCAGCTGACCCAGGTGATCGGGTATCCGGACGAGAGCAGCGAGCCGGTGGTGTGCGAGAACCAGACCAAGCCATTCGGTGCTGGCTCAGCCGGGGCGGCCTCAACCGGAGCTGCCCAGCTGGAGTTCGACTGCGGGGGTTACCCGGACGGTACCAGCGGCAGCCCGTTCCTGGTCCAGGTGAACAAGGCCACGGGCGAGGGCACGGTAACCGGCGTCATCGGCGGCTACGAGCAGGGCGGAGACAGCCCGTCGGTGTCCTACTCGATTGCGTTCGGCTCGAACGTCGGCACGTTGTACCAGACCGCGGTGGCCGCCGCCGGCTAGGACCGCAGTGTTCCGGTGCCCTCAGCGGCCTGCGGACGGCGGCGGGACGATCTTGTCCAGCTCGGCCAGCTGGTCCTCGGTCGGGATCCAGTCCCCGGCGGCCGCGTTGGCCTTCACCTGCTCCGGGCTGGTCGCCCCGGCGATGACCGAGGCACAGCCCGGGAGCGCGGCCAGGCCGCCGATGGCCACCTCCAGGATGCTGGCGTCCTGGCTTTCGGCCCACTCGATCAGCGCCTCGACCCGGTCCAGCTTCTCGTCGGTGATGTAGCTGGCCCGTTCGGCCAGCCGGGTCCCGGCCGGCACCTCCCGGCCGCGCCGGACCTTGCCGGTGAGCAGGCCGTTGGCCAGCGGGTAGAACGGCAGCACACCCAGCCCGAAGTTCCGGGCCGCGGGCACCACGTCGGCCTCGGCCGCCCGGTCCAGCAGCGACCACTCGTTCTGAGCCGATATGAACCGGTTGCGGCCGAGCTCACGGGCCACGTGGTCGGCGTCGGCCAGCCGCCAGCCGGAGAAGTTGGAGTGCCCGATGTAGCGCACCTTGCCCTCGGAGATCAGTTCATCCAGGGCCAGGATCGTCTCGTCGACCGGGGTGTGCGGGTCGGGGGTGTGCAGCTGGTACAGGTCGATGTGGTCGGTGCGCAGCCGGCGCAGGGACTCGGTGACGGCTCGCTTGAGGTAGGCCCGGCCGCCCTTGGCCCCGGCCACCGGGCCGTAGCCCATGTCGGCGTTCTGGTTACCCCACTTGGTGGCGAGCACGATCTGGTCCCGGCGGGGGCCCAGCACCTCCCCCATCACGCTCTCCGACGCACCATGGCCGCCGTAGATGTCGGCCGTGTCGAACAGCGTGATCCCCGCCTCGATGGCGGCATCGATGACCGCCCGCGTCCCGTTCACATCGAGGCGGCGGCCGAAGTTGTTGCAGCCGAGACCCACGGCCGATACCTGCAGTCCCGATGATCCAAGCGACCTGTAGCGCATAGCGCCGATCCTATTCAGCAGGCCGCGCGGGACGGCGGCCGGGGATCGCTAGGGTTTGCGTGCCACCAGGGCGTAACTGTAGGCGTCGGACGGGTTCGGCACCGGTTCTGAGCCGGGGTCGGGCCGCCACTGCGGTAGCCAGACGACGCCGGGCTCGACCAGTTCCAGGCCGTCGATCAGGCGCTCGATGTGCTCGCGGCGGCGGACCTGCGCCGAGGAGGTGGACTGCCGGTAGACCGCGGCCGCGTCGTGGACCGCGGGTACCGCGTCGGCGGTGCCGTGCGAGATGACCACGTAACTGCCGGATGGGAACGGCGCCAGCAACTTCTTGACCACGGCGGCCGGGTCGTCGGCGTCCGCGATGAAGTGCAGGATCGCGACCAGCAGTACGGCCACGGGCGCGCCGAAGTCGATCAGTGCCCGCAGTTCCGGATCGTCCAGGATGTCCTTGGTCCGGCGCAGGTCGTGCTCCAGGATCGTGGTGCCGGGCACGCCGTGCAGCAGGTGACGGCCGTGCGCCAGCACTACCGGGTCGTTGTCCACGTACACCACCCGGGTGCCGGGGGCCGCTTCCTGGGCCACCTCGTGCACGTTGCCGGCCGTGGGCAGCCCGGTGCCGACGTCGATGAACTGCCGGATGCCCTGCTCGGTGGCCAGATAGCGGACCGCGCGGCCGAGGAAGGCCCGGTTCCACCGGAACGAGGTGCGCACGTTGGGCAGGGCCTGGGCGATCTCCGCCGCGGCGGCCCGGTCGGCCGGGTAGTTGTCCTTCCCGCCCAGCAGGTAGTCGTAAATCCTAGCCGTGCTCGGGATGTCAGGCCGGAATTTATTTCTCCAGCCCTCGTTTTCGGTCACTCGAATACTCCCACAACACTGTGATAAGTAAATTGCGCTGGACACGTGCATGGCCCGGCTTGAAATAAAGGCCAGCTAGAATAAAATTCGACACCGATCCCGCTCAGCGGATATTGAGATGTCGAATTTACGTGCCAGTGCCGCCCGCTTTCCGGCCCGGCCGCTCGCACCCGCCAGTTACGTCCGGACACAGGCCGCCTGAGTCCGGACATCCGCGCGCGACGAACCGGGCTTTGAACCTGTCGCCGCGGGCGGGCGCTGACGGCGCGGCACGGGGGCCCGCCGACGGTCAGCCGGCCTCCAGATCCCGGGGCCAACCGAGCGCACAGTCCCGCCCACGCTAGCCAAGGAGCGTGCACACGCCGATCCATCCCAGCTTGCCCGCGGTCGGGCCAGCCCGCCGGTCCCGGCCGGATCGCGGCCGGCCCCGGGCCGGTCCGCCGGCCACGGCCGAAGCGACGCGTCGCGTGGTCGCTACAGGCTGCTACCTGCGATTTTGCGCCACCGGGGGTCATCAGTAGCACATCAAAGAGCGAACACGTACTTAATGGATTCACAAGTTGCGCGACGCGACCTTGCCCGGAGACGGCTGGGGGCATGGCGTGAAATCCCATATGCGTTATCATGAGATTGGCACAAGGAAGTGCTTTAGCCTTGAACGCAATTGCGCCAACGATGTGCATAGAGTAAGACACTTCTAGACGACAGTTTTGTCTTATGATTTGCGACACGTATGTCCGGACGTCAGTGTAGCCGGTCACGTCAGTACTGTCCCGGCGGTCACAGCATCTGGAGACTTGGCAGCGCCAGCGCCCGACTGGTGCCGCCGGGCGCGTACCAACGGGCAGCGCGGACAGCCAGAACTGTCGGCCAACCCGGCCGATTGGCCCAATCGGCCGGTAGGGCCGGGCCCGCGCTGCCGGGCACGAGCGGATCACGGACGGCGATCCGGAGAGGACAGGTGAGTCTGATGACGGAGGCGACCCATGGACCAACTGTCCTTCGCATCCTTCTCGGCACACATTTGCGCCGGCTGCGGGAGAGCAGAGGCGTCTCGGCTCAGCAGGCGGCCCGGGTCATCCGCGGGTCGGAGTCCAAGATCAGCCGGATCGAGCTGGGCCGGAACGCGATCCGCGAAATCGACATCTTGGACCTGCTGACCTACTACGGCGTCGACCGCGACGACCGCGAGCAGCTGCTGGCGCTCGCGGAGCAGGCCAATCGGCCGGGATGGTGGCACCGCCACACCGATATCTTGCCCGAATGGTTCCAGACTTATGTCGGGATGGAGGAGTCGGCCGCGTCCATCCGGATGTACGAGCCGCAGTTCATCCCGGGTCTGCTGCAGACCGAGGCCTACGCCGCGGCGGTCTTCGCCTTGGGCGACTTCTCCCCGGCCGAGGCCGAGCGGCATGTGCTGATCAGGAAGGAGCGGCAGCGCCGCTTCGCCGCCGGTGAGCTGAACCTGTGGGTGATCGTCGAAGAGCCCGCGTTGCGCCGGCCGGTGAGCGACACCAGGACCCACTGCGACCAGATGCGTTACCTGCTCGAAGCCAGCGAGCGGCCCAACCTGACGCTGCAGGTGGTCCCCTACGGCGTCGGCGGCCACGCGGTCCCGAGTGGTTTCAGCGTGCTGCGGTTCGGTGACCGCGAGCTACCCGACATCGTCTACGTCGAGCACCTGACCAGCGCCCTCTACCTGGACAAGCAGGTCGACGTGGACCAGTACATGCTGGCCATGGAGCGGCTCAGCGTGGTGAGCGCACGGCCGGCCGCGACCCCGGGCATCCTGCGGTCGATCATCAGCGAGCTAGAAGGAAACCAATGAGCCGTCTGTCCGCCAGCGCCGGTGCCAGTATTGACGCCAGTGCCGACGCGAGCGAGCTTCGGAACGTTCGCTGGCGGAAGAGCAGTTTCAGCGGCCCGACCGGTGGCAATTGCGTCGAAACCGCGGCGCTGGCCGAAGGCCGGATCGCGGTGCGGAACTCCCGGTTCCCCGCAGGCCCGGCGCTGGTCTTCACGGGCAGCGCGTGGGAGGCGTTCATCGGCCGCTGCCGCCCGGCTGATTGGGCCCGACTAACTGAGCCGGGCTGATTGGGGCCAAAAATGTGTGGCGGGTCCCGCTACCCCTCAGCGGGACCCGCCACTCCCCCCAACCGCCCGGAGCCGTAACCCCGGGACGTGGAGAGCCGAACTTCAGCTGGCCGAACGTCAGCTGGGAAGGTCGAACTCACCGTTCTTGGCGCCGATGATGAAGCACTCCCACTCGTGCCGGTTGAAAACGTGCGGGGTCTTGGTGCGGTCCTTCGTGTCCCGAACCGCGACTCCTCCGTCCGTCAGGTGGGCGATCTCCACGCATCCGCCGGTGCTGCTCGCGCTGCTCTTAAACCAGCGCACCCCTGTCAGGTCGGTATCCATCCGCCCCTTCTTTCTTTAGATGTGGAACCCTTTTTCCCTGGTTGGTTCATGGCCTGCGGATCAGCTGAGATCCTTGCCGGCCTCGAAGATCAGGTCCGAAGACTGACCCGGCGAGAGGGCGGCGGCACGCAACCGGTCGAAGGCTTCCGCGCACGTGCGTACCTCGCGCTCCTTTTCCAGGTAGATGATGCCGGCCACAGACTCAACGTAGGCGACGTCCGCGTCAGCGCGCTCGGGAAACTCAAGGATCGAAAATGGCCCGCGCAATCCCGCGTGTGAGCCGCTGGCAAACGGCAGGACCTGCAGCGTGACGTTGGGCTTCTTGCTCTCCTCGACCAGCCGGGCGAGCTGATCCCGCATGACCTCGGGCCCGCCGATCGTCCGGCGGACCACGGCCTCGTCCAGGATCATCCAGACGTCCAGCGGCGGGTTGCGGTCGAGCACTTCCTGCCGCTTCATGCGCAGGTCGACCAGCCGCTCGACCTGCTCGTCGGTGTCCCGGACCTGCACCTCGCGCAGGATGGCCCGGGCGTAGTCGGGCGTCTGAAACAAGCCCTGGACGACCTCGCCCTCGAAGCTGCGCAGGCCTGCGGCCTCGGCTTCGAGCCCGACGTAGATGCCGAACCCGGTGGGCAGCACATCGTCGTAGACCGACCACCAGCCCTTGCGGTGGCCCTCCCGGGCCATGTCCACCAGGACCTGACGCTGAGCCGGGTCGGTGACGCCGTACATCTCCAGCATCGCGGTCAGGTACACCGACTTGGTCGGGGCCTTGCCCGTCTCGATGCGGGACAGCGTGGACGCGGCCACGCCGAGGCGTTCGGCCACTTCTTCCAGCTTGATCGAATGATCTTCACGGAGACGGCGGAGCTCAGACCCAAGCCTCCGGCGACGGACGGTGGGACCCATCGTCACGGGCGGCTCACCTCCTCGGGCCATCCGGGCGATTTATACCCAGATCCGGCGAGCGGGACACAACCGTATGTGGCCGACCGCATGATTGCGCATGGTGACGAGACAACTTCGAACCGTTCCTGACAACCAGTACGATACAGCACCATCGTTGACGATGAAATCCCATCCGGGATTTCACCCAAGAAATTTGTTTCATGCACTTGCGTAGCGCCACCTGTTCGGACCATTATCTTTTTTAACGCTGGGTGATGACATTATTACCCATAGCGCTATGCAAACGCCTGGAAGTGGCAAGGTCCGCTTTGAACCGGCCAGGCGTGGCCATGGGGAGGAAGCGGTATGAGGCAGATCTCGGCCGGCGATGGCCGGCCCGGGCGGCTATGACACCGGCGGCGGTCGTGCTGGGGAGCCTCACCGTCCCCGGCATGCCGGAACACGTGTCGCGGGCCCGGGCCTTCGTCGCGGGCCTGGCCGACCGGACTGCGCTGGAGCAGGACACGGTGGATACGGCCGCGCTGCTGACCTCGGAGCTGGTCACGAACGCGATGCTGCACACCAGCTCGGGGGGGAGCCAGGGCACGGTGACCGTAGTGGTCATCGACGGGCAGGGCGGGCTGATGGTCGAGGTCATCGACGACGGGTCGCCCGACCGGGGCCCAGAGGTACAGGGTGACCGGTACGCATCCCAGGGACATGGCCTGTTCCTGGTCGAGCAGCTCGCGTCCCGGTGGGGATACCTGCGCGACCTGGCGGGCACGACGGTCTGGTTCGAGCTGGACCGCGAAGTCGCCGACGACGTGGCCTGAAACGCCGGGCCGGTTGGTGCTTGCGGGGCGGCCGGGGCTGGCGGTGTGTCCGGGCCTTGGCCCGGCCGGCTCCTTCGGCGCGGCCGGGGTCAGGCGTGGACCGCTCGGGCGGGCCAGCCGGCCCGGTTGGTGCGCGCCGCCAGGCTGGACCGGCCGGCACCGGGCTGGCGGCCCCACTGGGTCCAGATGCTCGGCTTCAGCCGGACGCTCACCCAATCGGCCAGGGCCCGGTAGTCGACGTCCCGGCTGATCAGCACGTCGGCGCCAGGATCGGCGGCAGGGTCGACGGCGGGCCCGCTGGCCGGCGTCGCTGTCCGCGGGCCCGGGATGACCAGGTCTGAGCTGTCGGGCGCGCTGGCGTAGCCGGTCGTGATCCACCCGGTCTCGCCCACCGAGACCCGGGCCGGGCCGAACGGGGTGAACCGCACCCGGAGGGCGGCGGCCAGTGCGAGCGGGCCACCCGGGATGACGGCCGGATGGTAACGGGCGAAGAACTGGCCGCAGTGCGCGGCCAGCGGGGCCGCCCAGGACGGGGCCGCATCGGTCAGCTGCCGGATGGCGGGCGACGTCGCCGTCAGCTCGGCCTGCTGCCCGGCGGGCAGGGCGTAGTTGACCAGCCGCAGGTGGCGCGCGTGCGCCAGGACCTGGCGCGCGGCGGCGGGATCAAGCCGGAAATTGCGCGGCGGCAATGCCTGGCCGGCGCCGCTCCAGGTGCCGGTCAGCTGGGTCACGAACAGCCGGCGGCCCAGCCCGGGCTCACGGGCCAGCAGGCCGGCCAGGTTCGACAGCGGGCCAAGGCCGATCCAGCGGGCCGCCCCGCCCGACCGGGCACAGACCTCCGCGACCGCCCGGGCGACGTCGGTGGACGCGGGCGCAACCCAGTCCGGCACCAGCCCGTCGGCGAAGTACGGCGGCGTCGCGCTGAGCTGATGGCCGGCGACCACGGCCACATCCGCGCGCCCGGCGCTGTCGAGCAGGTACCGGGCGAACCGCGCTCGCTGGCCGCCCAGCTCGTCCGACGTGATCACGAGGGCCAGCTCCGGGAGCTCACGGGCTGCGATCACCAAGGCCATCGCGTCATCCGGCTCACCGCCGATCTCGGTGTCCAGGATGACCGGCAAGGTTTCCAGGTTCGGCTGCAGGTCAACCACCATCTGTCGGTTACCCCCGGCTGGTAGTTGGATCTTGATCAGGTATCCCCACCCTGACCGATGAAAACATTAACTCATACAGAGAGTGACATTAGTGTTAACTGTAGGTAACGATCACCTTCTCAGTTACCTCGGATTGCTGTCGGCGAAAACATAACAATCTATGTATTGTGAACGCCGCACGGGAAGAACGCCAGAGGGTTCTTTGCCATAATTCGTCCCCCACCGGCCCGGGGTACCCCGGGAACGGTCAGCGGGCGGGCCTGGCGGGGTGAGACCGTGCTGGTAGGCGACGCTGACCGCCTGGGCCCGACGGCGCACCCCGATCTTGGCCAGCAGATGGTTGACGTGGCTTTTCACGGTGGCTTCACTGACCATCAGGCGGCCGGGGAGGTCAACGCGCCGGGACAGTGCTGGCCGCAACAGTACTGGCCGGGACAGTGCTGGCCGCAACAGTGCCAGCCGGAACTGTGGGCGGCGCCCGGCGCATGGCCACCGCACCGCGCCCGCCACAGCGTCTTAGCCGGGCGTCCTGGCCGGCCACGGTGTCCTAGCCGGCCACGGCGGCGGCCAGCACCCCGGTGCAGATCTGGGCCAGGTCGGCGTCGGAGGTGATGTAGGGGGGCATGGTGTAGACGAGGTCGCGGAACGGGCGGAGCCAGACTCCGGCCCGGACAGCGGCGGCGGTGGCGGCCGGGAGATCGACCTCGTGGTCGAGCTGGACGACGCCGATCGCGCCCAGGACCCGGACGTCGGTCACCCCGGGCAGCTCCGCGGCCGGGGCCAGGCCGGCCCGCAGGCCGGTCTCGATGCGGCCGACCTCGTGTTCCCAGCCGCGGGAGTAGCCGTCCAGCAGCACGTCCAGCGAGGCGTTGGCGATGGCGCAGGCCAGCGGGTTACCCATGAAGGTCGGACCGTGGGCCAGCACCGGCAGGTCGCCCGCGGAGATGCCGCCGGCGACCTCCGGGGTACACAGGGCGGCGGCCAGCGTGAGGTACCCGCCGGTCAGCGCCTTGCCGACGCACATCACGTCCGGGCTGACGCCGGCATGACGGGCCGCGAACAGCTGGCCGGTGCGGCCGAAGCCGGTGGCGATCTCGTCGAAGATCAGCAGGACCCCGTGCTCGTCGCAGGCGTCCCGGAGCACGCGCAGGTAGCCGGGATCGTGGAACCGCATGCCGCCGGCCCCCTGCACCACCGGCTCGACGATCACCGCCGCGAGTTCGCCCGCGTGCCGGGCGATCAGCGTGGTCAGGTGGTCGGCGTACCCGGGGTCGACCCCGGCGGCGAAGCCCGCGGGCGGCAGGCCGGCGAACACCTGGCGGGGCAGCACGCCGTCCCAGAGCTTGTGCATGCCGCCGTCGGGGTCACACACCGACATGGCCCAGAACGTGTCCCCGTGGTAGCCGCCGCGCCAGGTCAGCAGCCGCTGTTTGGCCGGGCGGCCGCGGGAGCGCCAGTACTGCAGGCACATCTTGACGCCGACCTCGACCGAGACCGACCCGGAGTCGCACAGGAACACGTGCTCCAGGCCGTCGGGGCTCAAGCTGGCCAGCCGGTCGCACAGCCGCACGGCCGGCTCGTGCGTCAGCCCGCCGAACATCACGTGGCTCATCTGCCCCAGCTGGGCCGAGGCGGCCCGGTCCAGGGCCGGGTGCCGGTAGCCGTGGATGGCGGCCCACCACGAGGACATGCCGTCGACAAGCTCGGCTCCGCCTGGCCCGGCAGCTTCGGGCCCGGCCAGGCGGAGCCGGACCCCGGAAGCGGATTGGACCGCCAGCGGCGGGTGGGTGCCGGGCATCGGGGCGTAGGGGTGCCATACCCGGCGGCGATCGGTCTCGGCCAGGCCGGGAAGGTCCATCCCGCGATCAGTGGCGGCTGGCGCTGGAGCCCCGGGAGCCGGCGTTGCGGCCGCGCTTCTCCCGTATGCGCATCGAGACCTTGAGCGGGCTGCCGTCGAAGCCGAACTCCTCGCGCAGCTTGCGCTCCACGAACCGGCGGTAGGAGGCCTCCAGGAACCTGGTGGTGAACAGGACCACGTGCGGGGGCCGGATGCCGGCCTGGGTGGCGAACAGCACCTTAGGCTGCCGACCGCCGCGCACCGGCGGCGGCGTCGCCGCGATCAGGCCATTCAGCCAGGCGTTCAGGCGGCCGGTAGAGATCCGCGTCTCCCAGCCCGCCAGCGCGGTCTCGATCGCCGGCACCAGCCGGTCGACGTGACGGCCGTTGGTGGCGGAGATGTTGACCCGGGGTGCCCAGCGCGCGTTGTACAGCTGGCGGTCGATCTCACGCTCCAGGTAGTGCCGGCGCTCCTCGTCGACCAGGTCCCACTTGTTGAACGCGATGACCAGCGCCCGGCCTGCCTCGATGACCATCGAGATGATCCGCAGGTCCTGCTCGGTCAGCGGCTCGCTCGCGTCGACCAGCACGACCGCGACCTCGGCCACCTCCAGCGCCCCGGCGGTGCGCAGCGCGGCGTAGTAGTCGGCGCCCTGGCTCTCCCGGAACCGGCGCCGGATGCCGGCCGTGTCCACGAACCGCCAGGTCTTGCCGCCCAGCTCGATCAGCTCGTCCACCGGGTCCCGGGTGGTGCCGGCCACGTCGTCGACCAGGACCCGCTGCTCCCCGGCCAGCTTGTTGAGCAGGCTGGACTTGCCCACGTTGGGTTTGCCGAGCAGGGCCACCCGGCGCGGGCCGGACGGGGCGGTGTGGGGCTGCGGTGGCGTTTCCGGCAACGCGTCCAGCACGGCATCCAGCAGGTCGCCGCTGCCGCGTCCGTGCAGCGCGCTGACCGGGCGGGGCTCGCCCAGGCCGAGCGACCACAGCGCGGAGGCGGTCAGCTCGGTGGCGGCGTTGTCGACCTTGTTGGCCGCGACCACCACCGGCACGCCGGAACGGCGCAGCACGTCCGCGACCGCGTCGTCGGTGTCGGTCGCGCCGACCGTGGCGTCCACCACGAACAGCACCGCGTCGGCGGTGCTGGCCGCGATCCTGGCCTGACCGGCGATGCGGGCAGCCAGCGAACCGGTCTTCTCCTCGGAAGGCTCCCAGCCGCCGGTGTCGACCAGGGTGAACAGCCGGCCACGCCAGTTCGCGTCGTAGGCGACCCGGTCCCTGGTCACGCCGGGGGTGTCCTCCACCACGGCCAGGCGGCTGCCCAGGACCCGGTTGACCAGAGTCGATTTGCCGACGTTGGGACGGCCGACGACCGCGACGACCGGGCGGTCGGCGATGAACTCCTCGTCGTCCAGCTCGTCGTCATCGAGGTCGCCGTCGCCCAGATCGGCCCGTCCCGCCGGGTCCTCGCCGTCCGGCTCGTAGTGCTCGTCCACTCCGGGCACGAACTCGCCGATGCCGGGCACGAACTCCTCGCTGGTGCCGCCGGCGATGTCGTCGTCGGGGTTCATCGGGTCGTCCGCGCGGTGTCGGTCAGGCCGGCCCGCTCCTGGGCCAGGCCGGCGATCATGCCGATGACGTCATCCAGCCCGAACATGGTCGAGTCGATCTCGACCGCGTCGTCGGCCCGGGCCAGCTGGCCCGAGTCCATCCGGTCCCGGCGAGCCTGGTCGGCCTGGGTGGCCCCAACCTGGCTGGCACCGAGTTGGCTGGCACTGAGTTGGCTGGCACTGGCCGTTAGGTCTGGGCTGGCCGCCGACTCGGCCGTGCGGCGCTGGGCCCGGGCCCGCTCGCTGGCGGTGAGGTAGACCTTGACCACCGCGTCGGGGGCGACCACGGTACCGATGTCGCGGCCTTCCGCGACGATGCCCCGGCCCTCGGCCCGGGCCCGGGCGATGATCTCGCGCTGCAGAGCGATCAGCCGGGCGCGGACCTGAGGCACCCGGGCCACGGCGGAGACCGCGCTGGTGACCTCCTGGGTGCGGACGGCCGCGGACACGTCCTGGCCGTCGACCCGCACCCACGGGCCGTCCGGGTCGGTCCCGACCTCGATGATGGGCTCACTGGCCGCCTGGGCCACCGCCGCGGGGTCGTCCGCCGGGATGCCGCGGGCCAGCATCCACCAGGTCAGCGCCCGGTACATGGAGCCGGTGTCCAGGTAGCGCAGGCCCAGGGCGCGGGCCGCGCCGCGGGAGGCACTCGATTTACCCGAGGCCGATGGGCCGTCGACGGCGATGACGATTCCGTGGCTTGTTGCTGCGCCGTGACCTCCGGCAGAAATACTCACACTCGCCAGGTTACCGGCGTACCGGCCATCCGGCGTCCGTCAGCACGGTAATCAGCGGCCCGGCGGCGTCCGGCCGGACCGACAGCTCGGCCACGCCGACCGGAGCGCCGGGTGAGTGCTCGATACCGACGTCCTCAATGTTGATCCTGGCCGCGGCGGCCACCGCGAACAGCTGGGCCAGCTCACCGGGCTGGTCGCTGATCACGACCTGGACGGCGGTGAAGGCGCGGGCGGGACCACCGCGCTTGCCGGGGATCCGGGCCACCCCGGCCCGGCCCTGGTCCAGCAGCTCGGTCAGCTGCTTGTCGCCGGACCCGTCGTCCTCGCCGGCGTTCTCCCGGGCCAGGGCACGGGCTGCCTGGGCCAGGTCGGCGGCCACCGCGGCCAGCACCTCGGCTACCGGCGCCGCGTTGGCGGTCAGGATCTGCCGCCACAAGGCGGTGTCGCCGACCGCGATCCTGGTCGCGTCGCGCAGTCCCTGACCGGCCAGCTGGAGGGCTTCCGGTGGCACCGAGGCCGGCGCCAGCTGGGCGGCCAGGGCCGCGGCGACCACGTGCGGGGCATGCGAGATCAGCGCCACCCAGCGGTCGTGAGTGGCCGCGTCGGTGACCACCGGCTCGGCGCCGCACGCCGCGGCCAGCGCGGCGGCCGCGGCCACGGCGGCCGGGGCGGTCTCCGGGGCCGGGCACAGCGCCCAGGTCCGGCCCAGGAACAGGTCGGCGCGGGCCGCGGCGGGACCGGACCGTTCCCGGCCGGCCAGCGGATGCCCGGGCACGTACCGGGTGATGTCGCAGCCCGCGTCCCGGGCCTGGGCCAGCGGCCGCGCCTTGACGCTGGCCACATCGGTGTAGCAGTGGGCCAGGCCAGCTCGCTGGGCCGCGGCCAGCACCGGCGCAACGCTGGCGGGCGGCACCGCGATCAGGGCCACGTCGGCCGGACCGCCGGGCACACCCGCCGCGGGCAGCACCTGGCCCGCGCCGAGGTCGGCCGCGAGTTCGGCCGCAGCCGGGGCGGCGTCGGACAGCCACACCTGGGTGCCGTGGCGGCGCAGCGCAAGCGCGGCCGACGTCCCGATCAGGCCGGTGCCAACGACGACGACCCGGCGCGGGGCCTGCCCCGGGGTCACGGTGCCGCCCTCACGAGGCCAGCCTCACGGCTGGTCTCACTGGGCGATGTCGAGCCGGAGTGCGGCCGCGCCGCGCAGGTAGACGTGCTGGATCTCGCGGCGCGAGCGCTCCGTGTCCACGTGCATCATGAGCCGGACCACCCGGGGCAGTGCACCGGGCACCGGGATCTCGGTCGCGCACAGCAGCGGCACGTCCTGGAAACCGATCTTGCGCGCGGCCAGGGCGGGGAACTCCGTCGTGAGGTCGGGGGTGACCGTGAACAGGACGCTGATGACGTCGTCGGGCACCAGGTCGTTGCGCGTCATCACCTCGCTGACGAGCTCGGTCGTCCCTTCCAGGATCGCCTCGCGCTCGTCGGCGTCGACTTGCACCGCGCCCCGGATCGCTCTGACCGGCACGTATATCCCTCCTCGGACCGCTTCGGCTAACGTCACCAGGCTATAGGCCTACCGATGCGTAGAGTTCGCCAATCTCCGGCGTGGTCAGCTCGCGGACCGCGCCGGGCTTCAGGTGACCGAGCCGGACCGGGCCCACGTCGGTGCGGACCAGCCGCTGCACCGGATAGCCGGCCTCGGCCAGCATCCGGCGCACGATGTGCTTGCGGCCCTCGTGCAGGGTGATCTCGACCATGACCCGCTTCCCGGACTGGTCCACCACCCGGAACCGGTCCGCGGTGGCCAGCCCGTCGTCCAGCTCGATCCCACTCATCAGCTGCCGGCCCAGGTCCTTCGTCACCGGCCCGGGCACCTCGGCCAGGTAGGTCTTGAGCACGCCGTACCGGGGGTGGGCCAGCCGGTTGGCCAGCTCCCCGTCGTTGGTCAGCAGCATCAGGCCCTCGGTGTCGTAGTCGAGCCGGCCGACGTGGAACAGCCGCTCGGCCCGGTCCCCCAGGTAGTCGGTGATGGTGGGGCGGCCCCGGTCGTCGGACATGGCGGTGAGCACACCGGGCGGCTTGTTGAAGGCCAGGTAGGCCAGGTCCTGCCGGGACGGGATGCGCTTGCCGTCGACCCGGATGATCTGATGCTCGGGGTCGACCCGGGCGCCGAACCGGCGGACGGTCTGCCCGTCGACCTCGACCCGGCCCGCCCCGATGAGCTCCTCACAGTGCCGGCGGCTGCCCACGCCCGCCGCGGCCAGCACCTTCTGCAGCCGGACGCCGCCGGGGACGTCGGTCAGGCTGTCCCGCTCCCCCGGCTCGTCGCCCCAGTCGTCGTCGAAGTCGTCGTCACGCGTGTTCATGGGTGACGTCCTCCCCGTCCGCCACATCGTCCACGTTGTCCGGCAGGAACGGGGCCAGGTCGGGCAGTTCGCCCAGGGTGGCCAGGCCGAGCCGTTCCAGGAAGTAGCCGGTGGTGCGGTACAGGATCGCCCCGGTCTCCGGGTCGGTGCCGGAGTCCTCGACCAGCCCGCGCAGGGTCAGCGTGCGCATCACGCCGTCGCAGTTGACGCCGCGGACCGCGGAGACCCGGGCCCGGCTGACCGGCTGCCGGTAAGCCACCACGGCCAGGGTCTCCAGCGCGGCCTGGGTGAGCCGGACTTCCTGGCCCTCGCTGACGAAGCGCTCAACCACGGGAGCGCACTCCTCGCGGGTGTAGAACCGCCAGCCGCCCGCGATCTCCCGCAGGTCAAAGCCGCGGCCTTCAGCCTCGTAGGCGACCGCGGTGGCCCGCAGCAGGTCCGTGACCTCGCCGGTGGGGCGTTCCAGCACCTGGGCCAGCACGACCGCGGGCACCGGCTCGTCCGCGACCAGAAGAATCGCCTCCAGCTGAGCCCGTACGCCCGGGCCGTCGGGCTCGGCGCCCGCTTCGCCGGCGTCGTCCGGCAGGTCTGAGTATTCGTCCATGTCCTAATTGGTTTCCGCGTCGTCGGTGTCGGTGCCTTCGTCGGCGTCCCGGGCGACGTCGTCATCGCCGTCGTCGTTGGCCGCGTTCCAGGTCACGTAGATGTCCCCCAGCGGCGTGACCTGCTCCAGCGCGATCCGGTCCTCCCGGAACAGTTCGAGCACGGCCAGGAAGCTGGCCACGATCTCATAGGTGGCCTCGCAGTCCGTGGTGAGCTGCCGGAAGCTGGCCCGGCCGAGCCGCCGCAGCCGGGTGGCCAGCCGCCGGGCCTGCTCGCGGACGCTCACGAACGGGGCGTGGATGTGCTCGGTGGAGACCGTAGGCGCCTGGCGCGGGGTGAGCACGCGCGCGGCGATCCGGGCGAATTCCACCGGGCCCAGGCCGAGCAGGACCTCGGGGAACAGCTGGGCGAACCGCGGCTCCATCGGCACCCGGCGCGGGAACCGCCGCGCGGCCACCGCCATCCGGCCGGCGAACACCGCGGCGACCTCTTTGTAGGCGCGGTACTGCAGCAGCCGGGCGAACAGCAGGTCCCTGGCCTCCAGCAGGGCCAGGTCCTCCTCATCCTCCACCTCACCGGAGGGCAGCAGCCGGGCGGCCTTCAGGTCCAGCAGCGTCGCCGCCACGACCAGGAAGTAGCTGACCTGGTCCAGGTCCCAGCCGCCGGACCGGTCCCGGATGTAGGCGATGAACTCGTCGGTGACCTGGGACAGCGCGACCTCGGTGATGTCCAGCTTGTGCTTGGAGATCAGCCCCAGCAGCAGGTCGAACGGGCCCTCGAACACGTCAAGGTGCACCTGGAAGCCGGGCTGGCCCGGTGGGGCGCCGTCCCCCGTCTCCTCATTCAGGCCGAGGTCGCCGGCCAGGCTGTCAGCCATGGTGACTCCTCCCTCAGGCCGGACCGGCCCCCACGGCCGGTGGTGAACTTAAGCTATCCGGCGTAACCGGTGCCCCGTCCAGCACAGCGTCCGGCGCCGGCGGACCGGAGGAACCATCCTGGCCGGTGATACGCCGGGCCAGCACGCTGGTCTCACCGCGGGCGTCCAGATCAGCGAGCAGAACCGCGATGGCCTCGCGGACCAAACGACCCCGATCGGTCGTGATCCCGTACCGGCGCAGCGCCAAGCGGGCGTGCTCCAGCTCGAACAGCTCGTCGGCGGACAGGTAGACGGTGATCTTATGGGCGTGCTGCTCCCGGCCGCTGGCCGGACGGTGTGCCGCGAGCTCCGGCCCGGACGTTGCGGGCCGAAGCAGCTCCGCGATGCCCGGCAGGCTTACCCTTCGTGACCGTCCTCTGCTAGGCGCCACCGCTCCAGTACCTCCTTGGCGAGTTCACGGTAGGAACTCGCCCCCATCGATCCGGAGTCGAACCGGGTGATGGGCTCCCCTGCCACGGTAGCGTCTGGGAACCGGACGGTGCGGTTGATCACGGTGTGAAAGACCTTGTCGCCGAAGCCATTCACGATGTTCGTCAGCACCTCACGGGTGTGCAGGGTGCGTGAGTCGTACCTCGTCGCCAGCAGGCCGTCGATCTCGAGCTTCGGGTTGAGCCTGCGGGAGACCTTGTCGATCGTCTCCATCAGCAGGGCCACCCCGCGCATGGCGAAGTACTCGCACTCAAGCGGGATCAGCACACCGGCCGCGCAGGCCAGCGCGTTGATGGTCAGCAGGCCCAGCGACGGCTGGCAGTCGATCATGATGACGTCGTACTCGGGGAGCACTTCCTCGAGCGCGCCGCCGAGCACGTATTCCCGGCCGACCTCGTGCACCAGCTGGACTTCCGCGCCGGACAGGTCGATGTTGCTCGGAATCAGGTCCATGCCCTGGACCGCGGTCTTGATCAGCACGTCGTGCGCGGTCGTACCCCGCTCCATGAGCAGGTTGTAGACCGTGGCCTCGACCTCGTGCGGCTGGATACCCAGGCCCACCGACAGCGCGCCCTGCGGGTCGAAGTCGACCAGCAGGACCCGGCGGCCCTGCTCAGCCAGGGCCGCACCCAGGTTGATGGTCGTGGTGGTCTTACCCACGCCACCCTTCTGGTTACAGACGGCAACGATCCGCGCCGGACCATGATGGTCGAGCGGCTTGGGATCAGGAAAGGCCGACAACGGTCGCCCCGTGGGCCCTAGCCCCGCCGCCGCTGGCTCTAGCAATCGGGTTGCCACCAAGCTACTGATCCTCCCGGTGGAAAATTCACTTACTCCACTAGGTCTCGGACTTTATGGCCTCCGCTTGACCCCGTTCAAGCGGACGCGCCGTGAAGCACCGGAAATGAGATAAATAGCCGGGGCGCTACCCGAGCGCCCGGGGGTGCGCCGCAGCATACACTTCACGCAGTTTCTCGACCGTCACCAGGGTGTACACCTGGGTCGTGGTCACCGAGGCGTGCCCCAGCAATTCCTGTACGACCCGGATGTCCGCCCCGCCGTCGAGCAGATGGGTGGCGAACGAGTGCCGCAGGGTGTGCGGGGACACCTGCGGCAGCCCGGCCCGGGCGGCTGCGGCGTGCAGCACGCCCCAGGCCCCCTGGCGGGTCAGCCGCCCGCCGCGGGCGTTGAGGAACAGGGCCGGGACGGCCGAGCGGGTGCCGCCGGCGGCCAGGGCGGGCCGGGACCGCACCAGGTAGGCGTCCAGGGCCGCGGCCGCGTACCGGCCCAGCGGGACGATCCGCTGCTTGCCGCCCTTGCCGTCCAGCAGCACGGCGGATTCGCCGTCCAGTTCCAGATCGTCCACGTCCAGGCCGGTGGCCTCGGAGATGCGGGCCCCGGTGGCGTACAGGAACTCCAGCAGCGCCCGGTCCCGGACCGGGCGGGGGTCACCGCCGTCACCCGGGCCGGCCGCGTCCAGCAGTCGCTCGACCTCGGCCACCGAGATGGCCTTGGGGAGCCGCCGGGGCGGCGCGGGCGGCGGCACCGGCCGGGCCGGGTCGGCCGCCGTCAGCCCCTGGGCGAAGACGTAGGCGTGCAGGCCGCGCACCGCGGCCATGGCCCGGCCCGCGGAACTGGCCGCCAGCGGCGGGTGGTCCTCGTCGCCCTCCCGCAGCCGGGCCAGGTAGGACGCGATATCGGCCTGGCTCACCTGGCCGATGCCGGTCCGCCCGGCCGCGGCCAGCACCTGGGCGTACCGGGCCAGGTCACGCCGGTACGACGTCAGCGTGTTCGCGGCCAGGCCCCGCTCGACCAGCAGGTGGTCGAGGTAGCCCCGGACCGCCTCGGCCACGCTGGCACCATCGCCCAATTCAGGATCGCTCAGTCCAGGACCTCCGCCACTGGGGTGGACGGCAGGCCGTGCGCGTCCGCGACCGGCTCGCAGGTCAGCGCGCCCTCGTGGGTCGACAGGCCGAGAGCCAGCGCGGGGTCGGCCCGCAGGGCGTCCCGCCAGCCGCGGTCGGCGATGGCGGTGATGTACGGCAGCGTCACGTTGGTCAGCGCGTAGGTCGAGGTGTGCGGTACCGCGCCGGGCATGTTGGCCACGCAGTAGAAGACCGAGTCGTGCACCCGGTAGGTCGGGTCGTCGTGTGTGGTGGGCTGGGACGCCTCGAAGCAGCCGCCCTGGTCGATGGCGATGTCCACCAGCACCGAGCCGGGCTTCATCCGGGCCACCAGGTCGTTGGTGATCAGCTTGGGGGCCCGGGCCCCGGGCACCAGCACGGCCCCGATGACCAGGTCGGCGTCGATGACCGCGCGCTCGATCTCGTAGCTGTTGGACGCCACGGTCTGCAGGTGGCCCTGGTAGATCGCGTCCGCGGACCGCAGCCGGGCGACGTTCAGGTCGAGCAGCAGCACCTCGGCCTGCATGCCGAGGGCGATGGCGGCCGCGTTCATGCCGGACACGCCGGCCCCGAGCACCACCACCTTGGCCGCGTACACGCCGGACACCCCGCCCATCAGCACGCCGCGGCCACCGCCGTCGCGCTGCAGATGGTGCGCGCCGACCTGCGGGGCCATCCGCCCCGCGACCTCCGACATCGGCGCGAGCAGCGGCAGCGACCGGTCGGGCAGCTGCACGGTCTCGTACGCGATCGAGGTGATCCCGGAGCTCAGCAGCGCGTCGGTGCAGGGCCGCGACGCGGCCAGGTGCAGGTAGGTGAACAGCACCTGGTCCCGGCGCATCCGGTGATACTCCTCCGCCACCGGCTCCTTGACCTTGAGCACCAGCTCGGCGCTCTGCCAGACGTCGTCGGCGGTGGGCAGCATCTTGGCCCCCGCCGCGATGAAGTCCTCATCGGGGATGGAGGAGCCAACTCCGGCGCCAGCCTCGATCACCACCTCGTGGCCGTGACGGGTGAGCTCGTGCACTCCGGCCGGAGTGATGGCCACCCGGTACTCGCGGTTCTTGACTTCCGCCGGCACGCCAACAATCATCGTTGTTCCTTTCCTACGCCCGGCGCCATTGCCGGGTTCACTGTGTGCTCAATCTCGGCGCTCATTCCGCGGCGCTCATTCTTCGGGCGCATCAGCGTCCCGCAGACCGGCGAAGCCGTTCTGGCGGGCCGTGTGGGCGGCCAGGAGACCGACGACGGCAACGCCATTATGCAGGTCACCGGCCAGCACGAGGGAGACCGCGCGGTCCAGCGGCACCCAGTCCAGTACCAGGTGCGCCTCTTCGTTTTCCGGCACGAAATCCCGGTCGGCCTCGGGCACCTCTTCCAGGCCACGGGCCAGGAAGACCCGGAGCCGCTCGGTGATGATGCCCGGGGAGCTGAAGTAGTCGGTCAGCACGTGCCAGTCCCGGGCCCGGTAGCCGGTCTCCTCGAGCAGTTCCCGGCGCCCGGTCTGTGCGGTGGGCTCACCGGCCACGTCCCGCAGCCCGGCGGGCAGCTCCCACAGCTCCCGGCCGACCGGGTGCCGGTACTGCCGGATCATCAGCACCCGGTCGTCATCGTCCAGCGCGACGATGCCGACCGCGCCCGGGTGCTCGACCACCTCTCGCTCGGTGGTGGTCCCCTCCGGCACACGGACCGTGTCGGTGCGGACGCTGATGATCTTGCCCCGGTACTGCTCGGCCGAGGCGACGACGGGCCAGTGGGCCGGGGAGTCCACGATGTGGTTGCTCATGCGGTGGCGGCCGCCCTGGTCTGCTCGGGCCGGCCGCCCGCGGCCGGGACGGCCCGGGACCGCTCGATGGCCGCGGCGATCAGCCCGCTGAACAGCGGGTGCGGCCGGGTCGGCCGGGACAGGAACTCCGGGTGGGCCTGAGTGCCGACGAAGAACGGGTGCAGGTCCCGGCTCAGCTCCGCGAACTCCACCAGGCGGCCGTCCGGCGACAGCCCGGAGAACACCACCCCGGCCTGCTCCAGCCGCTCCCGGTAGGAGTTGTTGACCTCGTACCGGTGGCGGTGCCGTTCCTCGACCGAGCCTTCCCCGTACAGGTCGCGGACCAGGGTGCCCTCGCCCAGTTCGGCCCGGTAGAGGCCGAGCCGCATGGTGCCGCCCATGTCCCGCTCCCCCGCGATGACGTCCTCCTGGTCGGCCATGGTCGCGATGACCGGGAACGGGGTGTCGGGGTCGAACTCGGCGCTGTCTGCCCCCTCCAGCCCGGCCAGGTGCCGGGCGGCCTCGATGACCAGGCACTGCAGCCCCAGGCACAGACCGAGCAGCGGGATGCCGTTGGTCCGGGCGTGGGTGATGGCGCCGATCTTGCCCTCGATGCCGCGGACGCCGAACCCGCCCGGGATCAGCACGCCGTCCACGCCCTCCAGCGCCTGGGCGGCGCCCTCCGGGGTCTCGCAGTCGTCGCTCGGTACCCAGCGGATGTTCACCTTGGCGTCGTTGCCGAAGCCGCCCGCGCGCAGCGCCTCGGCCGGGGACAGATAGGCGTCCGGCAGGTCCACGTACTTGCCGACCAGCGCGATCGTGATCGACCGGGCCGGCCGGTGCACCCGGCGCAGCAGGTCGTCCCACTCGCTCCAGTCCACGTCGCGGAACGGCAGGTCAAGCCGCCGGACGACGTAGGCGTCCAGGCCCTCGCTGTGCAGCACCTTGGGGATGTCGTAGATGGACGGGGCATCCGGGGCCGAGACCACGGCCTCCTCGTCCACGTCACACATCAGGCTGACCTTGCGCTTCAGGCCCTCACTGATCGGCCGGTCGGACCGGCACACGATCGCGTCGGGCTGGATGCCGATGCTGCGCAGCGCGGCCACCGAGTGCTGGGTCGGCTTGGTCTTCAGCTCGCCCGAAGGCCCGATGTAGGGCAGCAGTGACACGTGCAGGAAGAAGCACTGGTCCCGGCCGATCTCATGCCGGATCTGCCGGATGGCCTCCAGGAACGGCAGCGACTCAATGTCACCGACCGTGCCGCCGACCTCGGTGATGACCACGTCGACGCCGGGCCCGCCCATGTCCAGGATGCGGGTCTTGATCTCGTTGGTGATGTGCGGGATGACCTGGACCGTGTCGCCGAGGTAGTCGCCGCGGCGCTCCTTGGCGATCACCGCCGAATAGATCTGGCCGGTGGTGACGTTGGCCGAGCCCTGCAGGTGGGTGTCGAGAAAACGCTCGTAGTGCCCCACGTCCAGATCGGTCTCGGTCCCGTCGTCGGTGACGAACACCTCGCCGTGCTGGAAGGGGTTCATCGTGCCGGGGTCGACGTTGAGGTACGGGTCGAGCTTCTGCATGATGACGTTCAGGCCCCGGAGCTTGAGCAGGCGCCCGAGACTGGACGCGGTGAGCCCTTTGCCCAGACTGGACGCGACCCCTCCGGTGACAAAAAGATGCCTGGTAGAAACCGGCCGGGTCCGGTGCGGTGATGCAGCCAAGGTTAGGCTCCCGTGGTCGTCGATAAGACGGTGAGTCCGCCTGTCCACGGGCCACCAGAATAACAGGCGCCGGCCCGCAGACGGGCCATTGAGGTTCCGCCACGCGTCCACGTGGCGTTATGTGTGGGCTTTGCCCGCCAGCTGCGCGATCGCCTCGCCGTCGGGGCCGGTCCGGTCGTCGTCGTGATCGGCCTCGCCGAACCGGGCCAGCGCGACCGCGCAGCACACGGCGAGCGCGAACCCGGCGATGGCGATCCCGCCCATGCCGGGCCGGGTCCGGTCACCGAGGAACACCACCCCGACCGCGGATGGCGGCAGGGTCTCGGCCAGCACCACCGCCGCGGTGGCCACGGTGACGCTGCCCGCCTCGAGCGCGGAGGCGTAGAACAGGAACGAGACGATACCCGCGGCGATCAGCGCATAGGTGGCCGGATCGCGGATCAGCGACAACGGGGTGAAGCTGTTCAGCACCCGGGCGGCCACACCCAGTACGCCGTACCCGAGGCCCGCCACCACGCCCAGGACCGGGGTGCGCAGCGGGTCCGGCAGCCGGCCCGCGGCCACGCCGGCCAGGGCCAGGCAGGCCACGGCGACGATCAGGGACAGCTTGAACACCACGCTGGCCGAGCTGGCGCCCTCCGGGCCGGCCGACAAGCCGAGCAGCCCGACCCCGGTCACCACGCCGCCCACCGCGACCCATTCTCGCCAGTGCAGCACCGCGCCGATCAGCCAGGTGGCGACGACGGCGGTCACGGCCAGGTTGGCGGCGATGATGGCCTGCACGGCGAAGAGCGGCAGCCGGTGCAGCGCGATCAGCTGGCCGAGGAAGCCAAGAGTGTCCAGGCCGAGGCTGGCCACGAACCGCCACTGGCCCAGCATCCGGACCAGCAGTCCCGGGTCGAGGCCCGCCGGTACCGGGCCCGCCTGGCCGGAGGCGCCTGCCGCGGAGCGGTGGCTGGCCGAGTGGGCCGCGACGGCCTGCATGACCGAGGCAACCCCGTAACAGACAGCCGCGACCACGGCAGCCACCAGGCTAGCTACCACAGCTCACGACCTTACGCCTCCGGGTCAACGCTTCCTGAACCCGCACAGCTCCCTGAACCCCTACCGGGGCCAACCGTGCGAACATTCAGCCTCCCCCCAGCATTCCTGAAGGCGGCCACCACAGAAAGTTAAATAATGAATCCGGACACGTACCACGTCCGGCTCCGCACCGGCGGCTCAGACGCCGGCCGCCTGCATGCCCCTGAGCTCGTGCTTGAGCTCACGGATCTCGTCCCGCAGCCGGGCCGCCACCTCGAACTGCAGCTCGGCCGCGGCCACGTGCATCTGCTCGGTGAGCTGCTTGATCAGCTCGACCAGGTCGTCGCGAGCCGGGCCACCGCCCTCGCCGGCCAGGTCCTCGCCCACACCAGCACCGGCGCCCCGGGCGGCGGCGCGAGCCCGGGACGACAGCCCCGGCACCGGCGACTTGCCCCGGCTCTGCTGCCGGCCGGCGCCCCCGATGAGCTCGTCGGTGTCGGCGTCTTCGCGGACCAGCTGGTCCAGGATGTCGGCGATCTTCTTGCGCAGCGGCTGCGGGTCGATGCCGTGCTCGGTGTTGTAGGCGACCTGCTTTTCCCGGCGGCGGCTGGTCTCGTCGATCGCGTGCTGCATGGACGGCGTGATCTTGTCCGCGTACATGATCACCTGGCCGGACACGTTACGCGCGGCCCGGCCGATGGTCTGGATCAGCGAGGTACCGGAGCGCAGGAAGCCCTCTTTGTCCGCGTCCAGGATGGCCACCAGTGACACCTCGGGCAGGTCCAGGCCTTCCCGCAGCAGGTTGATGCCGACCAGCACGTCGTACTCGCCCACCCGCAGCTCGCGCAGCAGCTCGATCCGGCGCAGGGTGTCCACCTCGCTGTGCAGGTACCGGGCGCGGACGCCGTTCTCCAGCAGGTAGTCGGTGAGGTCCTCGGACATCTTCTTGGTCAGCGTGGTGACCAGCACCCGCTCGCTCCGGTCGGCCCGGACCCGGATCTCGTGCAGGAGGTCGTCGATCTGGCCCTTGGTCGGCTTGATCACCACCTCGGGGTCGATCAGGCCGGTCGGCCGGATGACCTGCTCGACCACGTCGCCGCCCACCCGCTTCAGCTCGTACGGCCCGGGGGTGGCGGACAGGTAGACGGTCTGCCCGATGCGCTCGGTGAACTCGTCCCAGGTCAGCGGCCGGTTGTCGATGGCGCTGGGCAGGCGGAAGCCGTGCTCGACCAGGTTCCGCTTGCGGGACACGTCGCCCTCGTACATGGCCCCGATCTGCGGCACGGTGACGTGCGACTCGTCGATGACCAGGAGAAAGTCCTCGGGGAAGTAGTCCATCAGCGTGTTCGGCGCGGTGCCGGCCGCGCGGCCGTCGATGTGCCGGGAGTAGTTCTCGATGCCGGCGCAGCTGCCGACCTGCCGCATCATCTCGATGTCGTAGGTGGTCCGCATGCGCAGCCGCTGGGCTTCCAGCAGCTTGCCGTGGCGCTCCAGCTCGGCCAGCCGCTCGGCCAGCTCGGCCTCGATGCCGGTGATGGCCCGCTCCATCCGCTCGGCCCCGGCCACGTAGTGCGAGGCCGGGAAGATGTAGAGCTCCTCGTCCTCGCTGACCACCTCGCCGGTCAGCGGGTGCAGCGTCATCAGCCGCTCGATCTCGTCGCCGAACATTTCGATCCGGACGGCCAGCTCCTCGTACTGCGGGATGACCTCGATCGTGTCGCCCCGCACCCGGAACGTGCCCCGGGTGAAGGACAGGTCGTTGCGGGCGTACTGCATGCCCACCAGCTGGCGCAGCATGGCGTCGCGCTCGATCGTGTCGCCCACCTTGAGGGTGAGCATCCGGTCGACGTACTCCTGCGGTGTGCCCAAGCCGTAGATGCAGGACACCGAGGCGACCACGATCGTGTCTCGCCGGGTCAGCAGCGAGTTCGTGGACGAGTGGCGCAGCCGCTCGACCTCGTCGTTGATCGAGGAGTCCTTCTCGATGTAAGTGTCGGTCTGCGGGATGTACGCCTCGGGCTGGTAGTAGTCGTAGTAGGACACGAAGTACTCGACCGCGTTCTCCGGCAGCATCTCCCGCAGTTCGTTGGCGAACTGCGCGGCCAGCGTCTTGTTCGGCAGCATGACCAGGGTGGGCCGCTGCACCCGCTCGGCCAGCCAGGCCACGGTCGCGGTCTTGCCGGTGCCGGTCGCGCCGAGCAGGACCGTGTCCTGCTCCCCCGCGTTGAGCCGGCGCTCCATCTCGGCGATGGCGGCGGGCTGGTCCCCGGCCGGGGTCATATCGCTGATCACCTGGAAGGGCGCGACCCGGCGCTTGAGATCGGTCACAGGACGCATGGGGCCACCTCCGGGAAGTTCAGTGCGCGGGCGGCGAGCAGTGTCCTTGAGACCAGGGTCTTCAGGAACAGTGTCGCCAGAAGCAGGGTCGCCAAAGGCGCTACTTACTTACTTTTCAACAGTACGTGGGGGGTCTGACATTCCGGTGCCGTCACCGCGGCCGGCCAGGTCGTGCAGCACGGACCAGACCTCGGCCACCTGCTGGTCGAGGTCGGCCAGGGTGCCGGAGTTGTCGACCACCATGTCGGCGATGGCCAGCCGCTGGTCCCGGCTGGCCTGGGCGGCAATCCGTTCCCTGGCGTGCTCGGCGGTCATGCCGCGGGTCTCGATCAGCCGCTGCAGCCGCTGGTCGTCGGGGGCGTCGACCACGATCACGGTGTCGAAGCCGTGCTGCAGCCCGTTCTCGGCCAGCAGCGGCACGTCGTGCACCACGATCCCGCCCGGGCCCAGGGTGGCGGCCGCCTGCTGCTCGAGCTGCTGAGTCCGCTCATGCACCAGCGGGTGCACGATGGCGTTGAGCTTGGCCCGCGCGCCGTCGTCGGCGAACACGATCTGACCGAGCCGTTCGCGGTTCAGCCGGCCGTCCGGCAGCAGCACCTCCCGGCCGAACACCGCCGTGATCTCGCCCAGGCCCGGCGTGCCCGGCTCCACCACGGCCCGCGCGGCCACGTCCGCGTCGATCAGGGCGGCGCCGCAGGCAGCGAGGCGCTTGGACACCTCGCTCTTGCCGGATCCGATCCCGCCGGTGAGCCCGACTCGAAGCACGTGACCTCCGCAAGGTTTGTGGACAAAGCGAACGGGTGGAGCCTCCCGCGCAGGACGCGGGAAACTCCACCCGATCATGGTCCGGACGTGCGTCCGGGGCGTGAAGCCGAGGTGAACCCCAGTGGGTGGCTCAGCCCTGGCCGCCGGACAGCTTGTCACGCAGCGCCGCGAGCGCCTCGTCCGAGGCGAGCGCGCCGCCGCCACCACTCGGGCCGCTGCTGGAGCGGGACGAGCTGGTGGAACTGCTGCGGGAACTGCTGGCAGGCGCGGGCGCCGAGGTGGACGACGCGGCCGCAGCCCCGTCATCACCGCTGGCGATCGCTTCCGAGTCGGCCTTGCGGGCCTCCTCGACCTGCCGCCGGTGCGCCTCGAAGCGGGTCCGCGCCTCGGCGTACTGGCGCTCCCACTCCTCACGCTGGCTGTCGTAGCCCTCGAGCCACTCGCCGGTCTCGGCGTCGAAGCCCTCGGGATACTCGTAGTTGCCGGCCTCGTCGTAGGTGGCAGGCATGCCGTAGAGGGTCGGGTCGAAGTCGTCGCCGACGGCCTCGCCGATGGTGCCCTCGTTGGCCTGCTTGAGCGACAGCGAGATCCGGCGCCGGTCCAGGTCGATGTCGATGATCTTCACGAAGATCTCGTCGCCGACCTGCACGACCTGCTCGGGGATCTCCACGTGGCGGTCAGCCAGCTCGGAGATGTGCACCAGGCCCTCGATGCCCTCCTCGACCCGGACGAACGCACCGAACGGCACCAGCTTGGTGACCCGGCCGGGCACGACCTGGCCGATCTGGTGGGTACGGGCGAACTGCTGCCACGGGTCTTCCTGGGTGGACTTCAGCGACAGCGAGACGCGCTCGCGGTCCATGTCCACGTCCAGCACCTCGACCGTGACCTCCTGGCCGACCTCGACAACCTCGCCGGGGTGGTCGATGTGCTTCCAGGACAGCTCGGACACGTGCACCAGGCCATCCACGCCACCCAGGTCCACGAACGCACCGAAGTTGACGATGGACGAGACCACACCCTTGCGGATCTGGCCCTTCTGCAGGGTGTTGAGGAACGTGTGCCGCACCTCGGACTGGGTCTGCTCCAGCCAGGCCCGCCGGGACAGCACGACGTTGTTGCGGTTCTTGTCCAGCTCGATGATCTTGGCCTCGAGCTCCCGGCCCACGTACGGCTGCAGATCGCGGACGCGGCGCATCTCCACCAGCGAGGCGGGCAGGAACCCGCGCAGGCCGATGTCGAGGATCAGGCCGCCCTTGACGACTTCGATCACCGTGCCGGTGACCACGCCGTCCTCTTCCTTGATCTTCTCGATCGTGCCCCAGGCGCGCTCGTACTGGGCGCGCTTCTTGGACAGAATCAGACGACCTTCCTTGTCCTCCTTCTGCAGGACAAGGGCCTCGATGTGCTCACCAGTCTTGACCACATCGTGGGGATCGACGTCATGCTTGATCGACAGCTCACGAGAGGGAATGACTCCCTCTGTCTTGTAGCCGATGTCGAGCAAGACCTCGTCTCGATCGACCTTGACGACGGTGCCTTCGACTATGTCGCCGTCATTGAAATACTTGATGGTCTCGTCGATCGCGGCGAGGAATGCTTCCTCGGACCCGATGTCGTTGACCGCTACCTTAGGGGTCGAGGGTGCTTCTGTACTGCTCGTCATGTGTGGGTTGGCTCCGGATGCGGACAGGGATTGAGGGCGCGCTAGGGCGTGCACCTGCGGGCAGGACCAGGAATCGCGAAACCTGCGAAGCCGGCGGAACCGGCCTTGATGACGGCCGAATGACCGCCGGTGAGGTCAAGTGACAAGCGGACCACACGAGGACACAGCGCAACGCTCAGAATATGAGAGCAACGCCACTGGGTCAATCCGAGCGACCGTCCCGGCGAGTCCTAGTGCGGATTTCTCAACACCGCGCTGACCCGCGATATTCCGCTCAGTGAGCGGCGTCCCACCAGCTGTGGCCGGAACCGGTGGAGACCTCCAGCGGGACCCGGAGGTCAGCGGCGGCCGACATTTCCTGGTTGACCAGCTCACGCAGGGCTTCGAACTCACCCGGGGCCGCTTCGAAGATGAGCTCGTCGTGCACCTGGAGCAGCATCCGGGACTTCAGACCGCGCTCGCCGATGGCCCGGTCCACGGCCAGCATGGCCATCTTGATGATGTCGGCCGCGGACCCCTGGATCGGGGCGTTCAGCGCCATCCGCTCGGCCATCTCGCGCCGCTGGCGGTTGTCCGAGGTCAGGTCGGGCAGGTACCGGCGGCGGCCGAACATGGTCTCGGTGTAGCCCTCCTGCCGGGCCTGGGCCACCACGTCCCGCAGGTAGTCGCGGACGCCGCCGAACTCGGAGAAGTACTCATCCATCAGGGCGCGGGCCTCGTCGGACGGGATGTGCAGCCGGTCGGACAGGCCGAACGCGGACAGCCCGTAGGCCAGCCCGTAGTTCATCACCTTGATCCGGTTGCGCAGGTCCCCGTTGATCTCCTCGGGCGGCAGCCCGAACACGCGGGAGGCGGTCGCGGCGTGGAAGTCGTGCCCGGACTCGAACGCCGCGATCAGCGCCTCGTCCCCGGACAGGTGGGCCATGATCCGCAGCTCGATCTGGCTGTAGTCCGCGGTGAGCAGGGTCTCGTACCCCTGGCCGACCACGAACGCGCGCCGGATGCCGCGGCCCTCCTCGGTCCGGATCGGGATGTTCTGCAGGTTGGGGTCGGTCGAGGACAGCCGGCCGGTGGCCGCGATCATCTGGTTGAACGTGGTGTGGATGCGGCCATGGTCGTCCGCCATCGGGATCAGCGAGTCGACGATGCTCTTGAGCTTGGCCACGTCGCGGTAGCGCAGCAGGTGCTCCAGGACCGCGTGCCCGTCCTGGGCCAGGAGCGAGGTCAGCGCGTCGGAATCGGTGGTGTAACCGGTCTTGATGCGCTTGGTCTTGGGCAGCTTCAGCTCGGTGAACAGCACTTCCTGCAGCTGCTTGGGCGAGCCCAGGTTGAACTCGTGTCCGACGGCCGCGAACGCGGCCTGCTCGGATCCCTTGACCTCGCCGTACAGCGTGGCCGACATGTCGGCCAGGTGGTCGGTGTCGGCGGCGATGCCGGTGCGTTCCATCCGGGCCAGCACGTCGACCAGGGGCAGCTCCACGTCGTGCAGCAGGGTGCCCGCGCCGCGCCGCTCCAGGTCGGCGTCGAGGCTATCGGCCAGTTCGGCGGTGGCCCGGGCGTGCAGGACCAGGTTGGCCGCGGCATCCTCCTCCCCCGAGCCGTCCAGCGTGAGCTGCTCCGGGGTACCGGCGTCGTCGCGCAGTTCCTTGCCCAGGTAGCGCAGGGTCAGGTCGCCCAGGTCGAACGAGCGCTGGCCGGGCAGGGCCAGGTAGGCGGCCAGCGCGGTGTCGCTGGTCAGCCCGTCCAGCTCGAAGCCGTGGGCGGCGAAGGCGTGCATCGGGCCCTTGGCGTCGTGCATGGCCTTGGGCAGGCTGGCCGCGGCCAGCCAGCCGCCGAGCGCCTCGGTGTCGGACTCGGTCAGCGCGGTCGGATCGAGGTAGGCGCCGTGGCCGTCGGTGGCGGCGATGGCGATCCCGGTCAGCGTGCCGGTGCCGCGGCCCCAGGTGCCGGCCACCGCGAGCCCGGCCCGGGTGATGGTGGCCGCGTCGTCCGCGGGCTCGGCCGCGTGGTCGGCGATCCACTCGGCCACCTCGTCCGGGCCGAGCAGGGTGACCTCGACGTCGAATCCGGCGGCGGGCTCGGTGGCCTGGTCGTCGGGGCCAGCGACACCGCAGATGCCGTCGGGCAGGGTCTGATAGAGCCGGTCACGCAGCACCCGGAACTGCAGCGTGTCGAACAGCTGGTGGATCTGGTCGCGATCCCAGATCCGCGGCACCAGCTCATCCGGCCCGGTGCCGATGTCGGCCAGCGGCACGTCCCGCACCAGCGCGGTCATCTGCCGGTTGCGCAGCACGTCGCCCAGGTGCTCGCGGAGCGCGTCCCCCGCCTTGCCCTTGACCTCATCGACCCGGTTGACCAGCTCTTCCAGCGAGCCGAACTCGCGGATCCACTTGGTCGCGGTCTTCTCCCCCACCCCGGGGATGCCGGGCAGGTTGTCGCTGGGGTCGCCGCGCACCGCGGCGAAGTCCGGGTACTGGGCCGGGGTGAGGGTGTACTTTTCCTCGACCGCGGCCGGGGTGAAGCGGGACATGTCGGTGATGCCGCGGCGGGTCATCAGCACAGTCACCTGGTCGTCGACGAGCTGGAGCACGTCACGGTCGCCGCTGACGATCAGCACGTCCATGCCGTCCTGCTCGGCCCGGGTGGCCAGCGTGGCAATCACGTCGTCGGCCTCGTAGCCAGCGACCGAGAGCCGCTTGATGCCGAGCGCGTCCAGCACCTCGAAGATCAGGCTGAGCTGGCTGCGGAAGTCCTCCGGCGTCTCCCGCCGGTTCGCCTTGTACTCCACGTACTGCTCGTGCCGGAACGTCGGCTCGCTGCGGTCGAAGGCCACCGCGACGTGGGTGGGCTGCTCGTCCCGCAGCACGTTGATGAGCATGGCCGTGAACCCGTACACGGCGTTGGTCGGCTGCCCGGTGGTGGTGGAGAAGTTCTCGGGCGGCAAGGCGAAGAACGCGCGGTAAGCCAGTGAGTGCCCATCGAGCAGCAGCAGCCGCCCGTTCTCCGGCTTTTTGGCCTGGTCAGCGGCCTTCGGGCCCTTCTGGCCAGCTGATGCGGTCCCCGTCTTCGTCGCCACGGTTCGATCCTATGGTCAAAGTGGTGGGGCCTGGCGGCATGTGCCGCCAGGCCCCACGTTAATCACAGGTCAGGTTGAGCAGGTCACGACGAGAAGGCGAAGATCGTCGTCGAGTTGATGGTCTGCCCGGCCTTGATCTCAGTGGACGGGAAATTCGGCTGGTTGGGCGAGTTCGGGAAGTGCTGGGTCTCGAACGTGTAGCCCGCGCCCTGGCGGTAGGTGTGACCGCTGATGCCCACCAGCGTCCCGGTGAGGAAGTTTCCGCTGTAGAACTGGACACCCGGCTGGTCGGTCCAGACGGTCAGCAGGCGACCGCTCCCCGGATCGAAAGCGTGGGCGGCCAGGTTGAGGCCCCGCGGCCCGGTGGTCGCGCGGGTCTGCTGGTTCAGCGCCCAGTTGTGGTCGTAGCCCTGGGCGATGAGTAGCTGGTTGTCGGCCGCCGGCGCATTGTCGGGGGCGCTGACGTCGTCGATGCGCGAGCCGATGGTGTGCGGCGCGCGGAAGTCGAACGGCGTGCCCGCGACGGGAACGTTGTAGCCGAGCGGGATCTGGGTCGTGTCGGTCGGCGAGTACTTATTCGCATTGATCTGCACGTACTGGCCATAGGCCGAGCCCGCAGCCGACGCCTCGCCCGCCAGGTTGAAGTAGCTGTGGTTGGTCAGGTTGATGACCGAGTTCAGGTTGGGTGACTCGTCCGTCGTCTTGTAGTGGATAGCCAGCTGGCCGGCGTTGTTGAGGGTGTAGGTCACCACCACCTTGAGCTTGGCCGGGTAGCCGGTGCAGCCGGTGGGGCAGCCGGGCGACCCGACGGCTCCGCTCGCGTCACCGTTCGGGCTGACCAGCGTGAGCTGCACACCCGCGGTGCCCTTGCCGTGAACCGCCTTCGCCGCCCAGATGTGGTTGCCAAAGCCGACCAGGCCGCCGTGCAGGCTGTTGACGCCATTGTTGATCGGCAGGGTGTACTTGACGGGTCCGACACCCGGCTGGTCCAGGGTAAAGGCGCCCTTGGCGATGCGGTTGCCGTAACGGCCGATGGTCTCGCCGAAGTACGGGCCGCCGTTGGCGGTCACCGGTGGGCTGGCGAACTCGACGTAGTCGGCAAGCGTCTTGAAACCGAGCACGACGTCCGCCTCGCCGCCCGAGCGGCTCGGCACGTTAATGGACTGGACGATGCCGCCGTAGGTGAGGATCTTGGCGGTCACCCCCTGGCAGTTGCTAAGGGTGTACCGGTCGACAGCGGTATTTTTCCCCGTGTATGGCTCCACGGTGCTGCCAAAGGGCTGGCTGCTGACGCTCGGAGAGCAGTGTCCCCCCGCGGGCTTGGCGGGCGCCGCGGAGGCCGCCGTCGCGCCAAATGCTCCCGCAGCCGCCGCAGCCACCGTGATCGCTGACACCGCGCTGATACGGACTTTCCGCCCGAATCTCCGGTGTCTCATTTCGTCAGACAATGAAGGCTCCCTTCGTTGGGTTCCTCGAGTTGGTAGAACATACGGCTTCCGCCGGTTCTTCATGGCATTGTGAGCGCTAACAACTAAAAAGTCACGCCGTTTCCCACAAGAAAGGCCGAAACAGTGCGAGAAATTCGGCCCTCGTGTCCGGGTGGTCGCTGACCTGCGGCGAGACTGGCCAAACTGGTCGCTTTTGGTCTCTTTCCGGTAACAAATCAATTGCGGATAAGCCTTTGCCGAGACAAAGACCAGTAAATGCGGCAAAGAAGGCCAGCTATGCACATTCGGCCCCGAACCACGCCGGGTGGTGGGGTTGGGAGGGCCGGGGGCGAGCCTGCGGGACGGGGCCGGCCGACGGGACGGGCCGGCTGGATCGGCGTCCTCGGGCTCGCGCGGCCGACCTGGACAGGCTCGCGGACTGGGAGTGCCGGCGGACTCGCGGAGTGAAACGGGGGCGGGCCGGCGGAGCTGGAAATTCGTCCCGAATGCGGGACCAAAGTCCCGAACGTGACGTCTGGTCTGTGTTCGCAGACGTGGCCGGGGTGGAGACGAGATTGTTATGTTGGACCGGGCTGGACGGGCGGCGAGTGTCCGGTTTCTGGAGCTATATCCGTGGTGCCGTTATTACCTGGTGTCACTACGGGGCGGCCCGAGGTGGCGTCTGGGTGGCAGAACCCGGCTCGGTTGCTGCTTCAAGCTGGGATGCCGCACGCTGGGCCACGGCCTAGCGCACATTCACTCTGAGTAGTGATCTTGGTGGGCCGGGCGCGGGGCGGGGGTTAAGCACAGGCGACGCTTCCGTCACAGGGGGTTGATCCTGCATCAGCGGAGCGCATCGACTGGGGGTCCACAGCGGCCGGGCCGCAAACGCCGGGCGAAGAAACTGCGACGGGCCACCCTCTTGGGAGTGGCTCACCTTTGCTTTGTACCGCGTTAGCTCGCTACCGTGGAGATAGAGAGCCCGGGGAGCTCAGTAGAGAACGTGTCCGACCGGGGAAGGCGGACACGGCACCAAAGGCACCCCGGGCTCCTCTTTGTCCTAAGGATCCCGGTTTGGGGTCAGGATGATGACGATTCGGGCTGCTGGGCCGCGTTGAGGGTGCCCTCGATCACGGCCTCGGCGACCTTACGCATCGTGAGCCTGCGGTCCATGGACGTCTTCTGGATCCAGCGGAACGCTTCCGGCTCGGTCATGCCGTGCTCGGCCTGCAGCAATCCCTTGGCCCGGTCCAGGACCTTGCGCACCTCGAGACGCTCGCGGAGGTTGCCGACCTCGGACTCGAGCGTGGTGATCTCCTGGAAGCGGCTGACCGCCATCTCGATGGCCGGCACCAGGTCCGCCTTGGTGAACGGCTTGACCAGGTAGGCCATGGCGCCCGCGTCGCGGGCCCGCTCCACCAGCTCGCGCTGAGAGAACGCGGTGAGGATGACCACGGGGGCCAAGCGCTCCGCCGCGATCCGCTCCGCCGCCGAAATGCCGTCCAGGACGGGCATCTTGACGTCGAGGATGGCGAGCTCGGGGCGCAGGGCGGTCACCTGCTCGACGGCTGCCTCGCCGTCACCCACCTCGGCCACCACGGCGTAGCCCTCTTCTTCCAGCATTTCCTTGAGGTCCAGGCGGATCAGCGCCTCATCCTCGGCGATAACGACTCGTAGCTGCTTCTGGCTCACGCTGACGAGAGTACAGGCAGAGGGTAGATTTAGCTTCAGCCACTCCCCTGGAACGGGTGGGTCCGACATCCAGGGCAATCTCGAGCCGGGATGATGGAATGGCAGACATGGACGTCTCAAAAGCGTCTGCCCGAAAGGGCGTGCGGGTTCGAATCCCGCTCCCGGCACACGACACACCTGCGTTCCGGGGGATGCCGGACTGTCGGTGGCCGCCACGACAATGAGCTTCGTGTATCCCCGGCGTACGGTCGAATACGCATTACTCCTGTCGAGCCTGGGCGTGACAGACCGGGAGAATGCGCAGGTTTGCGGCGTCTCTATCCGCACGATCCGGCATTGGCGCTATGGCACCCGGCAGAACGCGGCCACCGCGGTGGCACGCTGCCCGCGATGCGACGGCAAAGAGCTGCGATGGGAGCTTACGCCTATCTGCTCGGCCTTTACCTGGGCGACGGCCACATCTCCCACGGGCGGCGTGACGTCTACGCGCTGAACGTGAAGTGCAGCAACGCATGGCCCGGCCTGATCGAGGCGGCCCGGTCCGCGATGGCCGCGGTGATGCCGACGTCCAGCGTGTTCTGTGTGGCCCGGCCCGGCTGCGCCGAAGTCAAAAGCTGGTCCAAGCATTGGCCGTGCCTGTTCCCTCAGCATGGTCCCGGGCGAAAGCACACCCGGATGATCGCACTGGTGCCCTGGCAGCAGACATTCGTCGCCGCCAACCCTGGTTCGTTCGTGCGGGGCCTGTTTCACTCCGACGGCTGCCGCGTCATCAACCGGGTCCGCCGGAAAGTGGCCGGCGAAGACTGCTGGTACGAATATCCGCGTTACTTCCTGCCAATGAATCAGCCGACATCCTCCGGCTGTGCGGCCAAGCCCTGGACGAGCTCGGCGTCGCTGGCGATTGGCCCGCCGCAACAATCTGGCCGTGTCGCGGCGGAGAGGCGGTGGCGCGGCTGGATGAGTTTGTCGGGCCCAAGTACTAGAGCCGGATCTCGGGGTAGAGGGGGTGGCGGGCCAGCAGGTCGGCGCAGCGGGCGCGGCAGGCTTCGGCGACGGAGGTGTCGAGCTGGTGCTTGGCCTTGGAGCCGGCCTGCGGGGTGGTGGCGGACAGGGCGGTGGCCATGATGTCGGCCACCTCGTCCAGGTCGGCCGGGCGCAGGCCCAAGGTGGTGAGGGCGGGAGTGCCGAGGCGGATGCCGGAGGTGTACCAGGCGCCGTTGGGGTCGCGGGGCACGGAGTTGCGGTTGGTGACCACGCCCGCCTCGAGCAGGGCGGACTCGGCCTGGCGGCCGGTGAGGCCGTAGCTGGCCCCGACGTCGGCCAGGACCAGGTGGTTGTCGGTGCCACCGGTGACCAGGGTCACGCCCCGGCGGACCAGGCCCTCGGCCAGCGCGCGGGCGTTGGTCACGATCTGGGCCGCGTAGTCGGCGAACGCAGGCTGGCGGGCCTCGGCCAGCGCCACTGCCTTGGCCGCGATCACGTGCGGCAGCGGACCACCCAGGACCAGCGGGCAGCCGCGGTCCACGAACGGGGCGTACTCGGGGGTGCACAGGACCAGGCCGCCGCGCGGGCCACGCAGGGACTTGTGCGTGGTGCTGGTGACCACGTCGGCGTGCAGGACCGGGTTGAGGTCGCCGGTCAGCACGCCCCCGGCCACCAGCCCGGCGAAGTGGGCCATGTCCACCATGAACGTGGCCCCGACCTCGGCCGCGATCTCGCGCAGCCGGGCGAAGTCGGGGTTGCGCGGGTAGGCCGAGTAGCCGGCCACCAGGATCAGCGGGCGGAACTCGCGGGCCTGGGCGGCGATGGCGTCGTAGTCCAGCAGCCCGGTCTCCGGGTCGGTGCCGTAGCTGGCCTGGTCGAACATCTTGCCGGAGATGTTGGCCCGGAAGCCGTGGGTCAGGTGGCCGCCGGCGTCCAGGGACATGCCCATCATCCGCTGGGACCCGAACTGGGCTCGCAGCTGAGCCCAGGCGTCCGGGTCCAGGGCGTCGACGTTCTTGGCCCCGGCCTCGTCCAGGAACGGGCGCTCGACCCGCTTGGCCAAAATCGACCAGTAGGCGACCAGGTTGGCATCGATGCCGGAGTGCGGCTGGACGTAAGCGTGCTCGGCCCCGAACAGGGCCCGGGCGTGCCCGGCGGCGATCGACTCGACCTCGTCGACCACCTCGCAGCCGGCGTAGAAGCGGTGGCCGATCGTGCCCTCGGCGTACTTGTCCGACAGCCAGGTGCCCATGGCCATCAGCACCGCGGGCGAGGCGTAGTTCTCGGATGCGATCAGCTTGAGCTGGCGGCGCTGATTGGCCAGTTCGTCGCCGATGGCGCGGGCGATCCCGGGCTCGGAGGCCCCGATCACGTCCAGCATGGCGCGATAGCCAGTGGAAACTTCGGAGCTGACGGTGATCTCGGTCTCGGCCATCGCTTCTCTCCCCGGGCAGACGGTTAGGAACGGGTGCCCAGGCGCGCGGCGAGCCATAAGGCCGCTCCCCGGTGGTAACCCCACCTCAGCGCCAGTCACGACCCGGGAGGTGACTCTACCAGCCGTCCGGGAGGGCCACGGCGTCGCCGATCCGGTGCACCCGCAGCGCGTTGGTCTTGCCGGGGGTGCCGGGCGGGCTGCCCGCCACGATCACCACCTTGTCGCCCTTCTCCAGCCGGGCGATGGTGAGCAGCGCGGCCTCGACCTGGCGGACCATCTCATCGGTGTGGGTGACCTCGGGCACGATGAACGTCTCCACCCCCCAGGTCAGCGAGAGCTGGCTGCGGGTGGCCACCGACGAGGTGAAGGCCAGCAGCGGGATCGGCGAGCGGTACCGGGCCAGCCGCCGGGCGGTCTCCCCACCCGCGGTGAACGCGACCAGGGCCCGGGCCCCGACCACCGCCCCGACCTCGGCCGCGGCCCGGGCGATGGCCCCGCCGGTGGTGGTGGGCACCCGGGCCAGCGAGAACAGCGGGCGCAGCGACTCCTCCTCGGCCGTGCTGACCACCCGGGACATGGTGGCCACGGCTTCGGTCGGGTACTGCCCCACGCTGGTCTCGGCCGAGAGCATCACCGCGTCCGCGCCCTGGTCCACGGCGGTGGCCACGTCCGAGACCTCGGCCCGGGTCGGCCGGGGGGCGGAGATCATCGACTCCAGCATCTGGGTGGCCACGATGACCGGGCGCGCCTTCTCCTTGGCCAGGCTGATCGCGCGTTTCTGCACCACCGGGACCTGCTCCAGCGGAAGCTCGACCCCGAGGTCGCCGCGGGCCACCATGATGCCGTCGAACGCCTCCACGATCTCGGGCAGCGCCGCCACCGCCTCGGGCTTCTCGATCTTGGCGATCAGCGGCAGCCGGACCCCGCACTCGTCCATGACCCGGCGCGCGGCGTCCGCGTCCTCCGGGTGCCGTACGAACGACAGCGCGACCAGGTCGGCGCCCAGGCCGATGGCCCAGCGCAGGTCGGCCTGGTCCTTCGGCGTCATGGCCGGGGCGCTGACCGGGACGCCGGGCAGGTTGATGCCCTTGTGGTCCGAGATCGTCCCGCCCACCCGGACCGTGGTGCGGACCCGGTCACCGGTCGCGCTGACCACCTCGAGCAGGACCCGGCCGTCGTCGATCAGGACGCGGTCGCCAGGCCGTACATCCTCGGCCAGCCCCTGGTAGGTGGTGGACGCCTCGTGCCGATCGCCGGGCACGTCGGCCACGGTGATGGTGAACTCCTCGCCCGGGACCAGGTGCACCGGGCCGCCGGGGAACGTGCCCAGCCGGATCTTCGGTCCCTGCAGGTCGGCTAGCACGCCGACGCTACGGCCCGCCGCGTCGGAGGCCTGCCGGATCCGGTCGTAAGCCAGCTGGTGGTCGGCGTAGTGGCCGTGGCTCAGGTTGAGCCGGGCCACGTCCAGGCCCGCGGCGACCAGCGCGGCGATCCCTTCGGCGCTGGCGGTGGCGGGCCCGAGCGTGGCTACGATCTTGGCGCGGCGGCTCATAGCCGCTCCTCCGGGTTGTCGACAGGTGGTCTATACCACTTTAGGAGCAAAGGCCCTGGCCGCCGAGGGGCGTCATCCAGGTTTAACCGGCTGTGCACAACCGGGACGGCCCCCGGCCACGACCTGACAAATGTCACGCCGGGCTGCTGACGAGGAGCAATGGCAGTGGACTCCGGCCATCTCTAACGTTGTTAGAGATAAAAGCAACGCAGGGCGGAGAGACGGAGCTTCCATCATGGACACGTCGGGCACCGGAACGGTCTTCGCGATCGGCTACTGGGTGGTGCTGGCCATGACGATCATGTGCGCTGTGC
Organism: uncultured Actinomycetes bacterium; assembly: GCA_963833835.1. Taxonomy (GTDB): domain Bacteria; phylum Actinomycetota; class Actinomycetes; order Streptosporangiales; family Streptosporangiaceae; genus Bog-532. The sequence continues at coordinate 656,889 of CAWHZI010000007.1, read as the reverse complement.
AGCTGCTCGGTGATCTGGGGCAGCGGCTGCGGGCTCCGCGCCCGGCGGCACTGGCCATGGTGGCCGTGGTCGCCGTGCCGTCGCTGATCGAGCTCGGCTGGCACGGCATCTATACGGTGCTGTCCCGGCAGCCGGACCAGATCAAGGACCACCACGAGTACTGGCGGCTGCTCACCGGCTCGATCGTGCAGGACGGCGGGCTGGAAGGCACGGTCTTCAACCTGCTGGTCCTGTTCGTCATCGCCACGCTGGCGGTATGGGCCTGGGGTGGAACGCAGGCCATCGGCCTGTTCCTGGTCGGCGTGCTCGGGTTCAACCTGATCGCCACCTACGCCTTCGCCGCGCCGGGCGGCGGTAACTCGGCCGCCACGATCTTCCTGGGCACGTCGATGGTGGGGCTGGCCGTGGTGCGGCTGCGGGCGGTTCCGGCGCTGGCCGCGGCGGTGGTGGTCGTGGCGGCCGGGGTGGCCCTGATCGCCGTCAACGACGCGCACGGGATCCCGATCCTGGGCGGGCTGGCCATCGGCGCGGGGCTGGCTCTGGCCGGCTCGGGCCGGGCCGTTCCCGCCGGGGACGCGGCCTAGCCACAGGCCAGCGGCGTAGCCGCCGGAGAACACCGTTGGTCTCCGGCCGGCCGCTGGGACGGCGGCCGCGGTAGAGCGGCCGCCGCGTCTGGATCCCGCCGGTGGCGGGTGGTCCGGTTACACCATCGGGCGGGCCGTCGGCGGGATGGCCACCGGCAGCACGCTGTCGCCGCTGAGGTAGGCGTCCAGCCCGGCGGCGGCGCTACGGCCCTCGGCGATGGCCCACACGATCAGGGACTGGCCGCGGCCCATGTCGCCGGCGGCGAAGACTCCCGGCACCGAGGTGGCGTAGTTCGCGTCGCGGGCGACATTGCCGCGGGGGTCGTACTCCACACCAAGGTCGGTCAGCAGCGCGCCCTGCTCCGGCCCGGTGAAGCCCATGGCCAGCAGGACCAGATCGGCGGGCAGGTCCCGCTCGGTCCCCGGCATCGGCTCGAACTTGCCGCGGGAGAACTCCACCTCGACCAGGCGCAGCGCGCGTACGTGCCCGGCCTCGTCGGTGACGAACTCCTGGGTGGAGACGGCGTAGACGCGGTGGCCGCCCTCCTCGTGCGCGCTGGAGACGCGGAACGTCATCGGGTAGGTCGGCCACGGCTGGTGGTCCGGGCGCAGCTCCGGCGGCTGCGGCATGATCTCCAGCTGCGTCACGGACGCGGCGCCCTGCCGGTGCGAGGTGCCCAGGCAGTCCGCGCCGGTGTCGCCGCCGCCGATGATGACCACGTGCTTGCCGCGGGCGCTGATGGCGGGGTCTTCGACCCGGGCGGCCCCTGCACGGCCGGCCTGGCCGGCCTGGTTGACCGCCCGGTTGGCCAGCGGCAGGAACTCCATGGCCTGGTGGATCCCGTCGGCGTCGCCCCCGGGTACCGGCAGGCCGCGGGCCACGGTCGAGCCCCCGGCCAGCATGATCGCATCGAACTCGGATCGCAGCTCGGCCGCGGTGATGTCGGTGCCGGCCGTCACGCCGCATTTGAACTCGGTGCCCTCGGCCCGCATCTGGGTCAGCCGCCGGTCCAGGTGCCGCTTTTCCATCTTGAACTCGGGGATGCCGAAACGGAGCAGCCCGCCGGGCGCCTCGGCCCGCTCGAACACGGTGACGTCATGCCCGGCCCGGGTCAGCTGCTGGGCCGCGGCCAGGCCGGACGGCCCGGAGCCGATAACTGCGACCTTCTTGCCCGTGCGCACCAGCGGCGGCTCCGGCTGGACCCAGCCTTCGGCCCAGGCCCGGTCGATGATCTCCACCTCGACCTGCTTGATCGTGACCGGGTCGGAGTTGATGCCGAGCACACACGCCGACTCACACGGCGCCGGGCAGAGCCGGCCGGTGAACTCAGGGAAGTTGTTGGTCGCGTGCAGCCGTTCGGACGCCTCGTACCAGTCGTGCCGCCAGACCAGGTCGTTCCACTCCGGGATCAGGTTGCCCAGCGGGCAGCCGGTATGGCAGAACGGGATGCCGCAGTCCATGCAGCGGCCGGCCTGGCGCTCCAGGCGCCCGGCCGGGAAGTCGTTGTAGACCTCGCGCCAGTCCCGGATCCGCACGTCCACCGGCCGGCGGGCCGGGGTCTCGCGCGGGGTGGTCAGGAATCCCTTGGGATCGGCCATCTCCGGTCGTCCTTTGCTTCCGTAGGTGACGCGCCGTTGCGATGTTGCGATGTAGCGGTGCGTTGGGGGACCCGGCGCCGTTGGCGGGTCCCGCACCTGGGCGGCAGCCACACGGACGGCCACTGCCCAAGCTTTGGTGATGGTCAGCCGTGCGAGGCGGACATGACGGCTTCGTTCACGTCACGGCCCTCGCGCTCGGCCATCATGGTGGCGCTGAGCACGCGCTTGTAGTCCTTCGGCATGATCTTGCCGAAGCGGGACAGGGCGTCGTCCCAGTCCTCCAGCAGCCGGGCCGCCACCGGCGACCCGGTCTCGGCGGCGTGCCGCTCCACGGTCTCCCGCAGGAACGCCTCGTCGTCGCTGTCCAGCGGGTCCAGGTCGACCATTTCCGGGTTGACCCGGTGGGCGGCCAGATCCAGCACGTAGGCCGTGCCGCCGGACATGCCGGCCGCGAAGTTGCGGCCGATCTGGCCCAGCACGACCACCTTGCCGCCGGTCATGTACTCGCAGCCGTGGTCGCCGACCCCCTCAGCCACCGCGACCGCGCCGGAGTTCCGCACGCAGAACCGCTCGCCCACGACGCCGCGCAGGTAGATCTCGCCCGCGGTGGCGCCGTAGCCGATGACGTTGCCCGCGATGATCTGCTCGTCGGCGGCGAAGTTGGCCTCGGGGTCGGGCGCGACCGTGATCCGGCCGCCGGACAGCCCCTTGCCCACGTAGTCGTTGGCGTCACCGGACAGCCGCAGGGTGACCCCGCGGGGCAGGAAGGCCCCGAACGACTGACCCGCGGAACCGCGGAACGAAATGTCGATCGTGTTGTCCGGCAGGCCTTCGGCGCCCCACCGCTTGGTGACCTCGTAGCCGAGCATGGTGCCGACGGTCCGGTTGACGTTCCGCACCGGCAGCTCCAGCCGGACCGGGCGGCCATCCTGCAGCGCCCCCTCGGCCAGCTGGATCAGCGTGTTGTCCAGCGCCCGGTCGATGCCGTGGTCCTGGGTGGTGGTGTTGCGCCGGGCCGCGCCCTCGGGCAGGTCCGGCATGTACAGCACCGGCTCCAGGTTGAGCCCGTGGGCCTTCCAGTGCCCCACGGCCTCCTGGGTGTCCAGCATGGTGACCTGGCCGACGGCCTCGGCGATGCTGCGGAAGCCCATCGCGGCCAGATACTCGCGGACCTCCTCGGCGATGAACTCGAAGAAGTTCACCACGAACTCCGGCTGGCCGGAGAACCGCTTGCGCAGCACCGGGTTCTGGGTGGCGATGCCGACCGGGCAGGTGTCCAGGTGGCAGACCCGCATCATGATGCAGCCCTCGACGACCAGCGGGGCGCTGGCGAAGCCGAACTCCTCGGCGCCGAGCAGAGCCGCGACGACCACGTCCCGGCCGGTCTTGAGCTGGCCGTCGGCCTGGACCACGATCCGGTCCCGCAGCTTGTTGCGCAGCAGGGTCTGCTGGGTCTCGGCCAGGCCGAGCTCCCACGGCGTGCCGGCGTGCTTGAGGCTGGTCAGCGGGGCCGCGCCGGTGCCGCCGTCGTGGCCGGAGATCAGCACCACGTCGGCGTGGGCCTTGGAGACGCCGGCCGCGACCGTGCCCACCCCGGCCTCGGACACCAGCTTCACGTGGACCCGGGCCGCCGGGTTGGCGTTCTTCAGGTCGTGGATGAGCTGGGCCAGGTCCTCGATGGAGTAGATGTCGTGGTGGGGCGGCGGCGAGATCAGCCCCACCCCGGGGGTGGAGTGCCGGGTCTTGGCGATCCACGGGTAGACCTTGTGCCCGGGCAACTGGCCGCCCTCGCCGGGCTTGGCCCCCTGCGCCATCTTGATCTGCAGGTCGTCCGCGTTGACCAGGTAGTGGCTGGTGACCCCGAACCGGCCGCTGGCTACCTGCTTGACCGCGGAACGGCGCAGGTCACCCGCGGCGTCCCGGGCGAAGCGCTCGGCATCCTCGCCGCCTTCGCCGGTGTTGGACCGGCCGCCGAGCCGGTTCATGGCGATGGCCAGGGTCTCGTGGGCCTCGGCCGAGATCGAGCCGTACGACATCGCCCCGGTGGAGAACCGGCGGACGATACTGGACACCGGCTCGACCTGGTCGATCGGGATCGGCTCCCGGACCTGGGGCGCGTCCACGCCGCGCAGCCGCATCAGCCCGCGCAGCGTCATCAGCTTGGACGCCTGGTCGTTGACCAGCGACGTGTATTCCTTGAAGACCTCGTACCGCCGGGTGCGGGTGGCGTGCTGCAGCTTGAACACCGTCTGCGGGTTGAACAGGTGCGGCTCGCCCTCGCGGCGCCACTGGTACTCCCCGCCGACTTCCAGCCGCCGGTGCGCGGGCTGGTTGCCGCCGGCCGGGAAGGCCCGGGCCATCCGGCGGGCGGTCTCGGTGGCCAGCACGTCGAATCCGACGCCGCCCAGCCGGGAGGTAGTCCCCGCGAAGCAGGTGTCGATGACTTCTTCGCCGAGGCCGACCGCCTCGAAGATCTGTGCGCCCTCGTACGACGCCACCGTGGACACGCCCATCTTGGACATGATCTTCAGTACGCCCTTGTTCAGGGCCTTGATCAGGCTGCTGGCCGCCTTGTCCTCGGCCACGCCTTCCAGGACGCCGCGGCGGGCCATGTCCTGGACGGTCTCGACGGCCAGGTACGGGTCGACCGCGGAGGCGCCGAAGCCGATGAGCAGGGCCACGTGGTGGCACTCGCGGGCGTCGCCCGCCTCGACGATCAGGCCGACCTGGGTGCGGGTCTTCTCCCGGATCAGGTGGTGGTGCACGGCCCCGGTGAGCAGCAGGGACGGAATCGGCGCCAGCTCGCGGTCCGGCTCGGTCGGCTCGCCGTCCCGGGCCACGCCCCGGTCGGACAGCACCAGGATGCGGGCGCCGCCCTTGATCGCGGCCGACACCTCGGTACAGATCTCGGTCAGCCGCTGGCGCAGTGCGTCTCCCCCGGCCGCCACCGGGTACCGGCCGTCGACCACGTGGGCGGCGAACCCGGGCAGGTCGCCGTCGGAGTTGACGTGCACGATCTTGGCCAGGTCGCTGTCGCTGATGACCGGGTAGGGCAGCACCACCTGGCGGCAGGACGCCGGCGAGGGATCAAACAGGTTCTGCTCGGGCCCGGTGGTGCTGGCCAGCGAGGTGACCAGCTCCTCCCGGATGGCGTCCAGCGGCGGGTTCGTGACCTGGGCGAACAGCTGGGCGAAGTAGTCGAAGACCAGCCGGGGCCGGTCGGACAGCACCGCCAGCGGGGTGTCGGTGCCCATGGATCCGATCGGCTCCGCCCCGGTGCGGGCCATCGGGGACAGGATGACCCGCAGTTCCTCTTCGGTGTAACCGGACATCTGCTGCCGGGTGACCAGCTCGTCCGGACCGGGCAGCCGCCGCTCCCGGGGCAGCAGGTCGTTCAGGTGTACCTGGCCGGCGTGCAGCAGCTCCTCGTACGGGTGCTCCTCGGCCAGCGCCGCCTTGACCTCTTCGTCCTCCACGATCCGGCCCGCGCCGGTGTCGGCCAGGAAGATGCGTCCCGGCTGCAGCCGGCCCTTGCGGACCACCGTGGCCGGGTCGATGTCGAGCACGCCGACCTCGCTGGCCAGGATGACCAGGCCGTCCCGGGTGACCCAGTACCGGCCAGGGCGCAGCCCGTTGCGGTCCAGCACCGCGCCGATCACCGTGCCGTCGGTGAACGCGATCAGGGCCGGGCCGTCCCAGGGCTCCATCATCGCCGCGTGGAACTGGTAGAAGGCCCGGCGGGCCGGGTCCATCTCCTCGTGGTTCTCCCACGGCTCGGGGATCATCATCAGCACCGCGTGCGGCAGCGAACGGCCACCCAGGTGCAGCAGCTCCAGGACCTCGTCGAAGCTGGCCGAGTCGCTGCCGTGGGCATCCAGGATCGGGAACAGCCGGTCCAGGCCACGCCCGTCCGCGCTGTCCGGGATCAGGCTGGTGGCCAGCATGGCCTCGCGGGCCCGCATCCAGTTCCGGTTGCCGCGGATGGTGTTGATCTCGCCGTTGTGCGCGACGTACCGGTACGGGTGGGCCAGCGGCCAGGACGGGAACGTGTTGGTGGAGAACCGCGAGTGCACCAGGGCCAGCGCGGAGCGGTAGCGCTCATCCGACAGGTCGGGGAAGAACGGCTCAACCTGGGGCGCGGACAGCATCCCCTTGTAGACGATGGTCCGCGGCGACAGGCTGGCGAAGTAGGTGCCGGTCTCGTGCTCGGCCCGCTTGCGCAGGCAGTACGCCATCCGCTCCAGCTCGATGCCGCGCTGCCGGCTGACGGCCGGCCACGAACAGCTGGGCCAGGTGCGGCAGCACCGAGCGGGCGCCGCGCCCGCAGGCGTCGGGGTCGTAGGGGACGTCCCGCCAGCCCAGCACGGTCAGGCCCTCGGCCTGCGCCAGTTCGGCGATGACCGCCATGGCCTGCTCGCACGCGGACAGGTCGGGCTCCTCTTCGCGGGCCCCTTCCTCCTGCACGGCGACCGGGGTGGGCAGGAAGGCCAGGCCGGCCGCGTAGGAGCCCGCGGGGGGCAGGTCGAAGTCACAGACCTCACGGAAGAAGGCGTCCGGGATCTGGGTCAAGATGCCCGCACCGTCCCCGGTGCCGGGGTCGCCACCCTGGGCGCCGCGGTGTTCGAGGTTGCACAGGGCGGTCAGGGCTTTGGACACGACGTCGTGCCCGGGTTTGCCGGTCAGATCAGCGATAAAGGCGACGCCACACGCGTCATGCTCGAAGCTAGGGTCGTACAGGCCGGGCGACTGGTTCGTCTCCTGGCCCGCGTGAGCGGCGTGAGCGGAACCGCGGCCTGCGTGGTCCCACGTCTTTTCCCTGCCGGCAGGCGCCATCAAAACTCCTGTCGTCGTCTCGTCTGCTATCAGATACTGCGGTCGGGACGGCGCTGGCCCTGCCGCGAAGTCCGCCGGAGCGGCTCGCTGGCTACGCGAAAGTTACGCCCACATTACATCACCGGACGAATCCGGCCCAAGATCTTGAAGGCTCTGAATATCCACTGGTTAATCGGCGTTCCCACCAGCCAGAAGTTCTAACCACCAAGATCAATAGTTAACGGGAGCGTACCCGGGAGGTTAACGGGAACCGCCTCCTGTAACAAGGCCCGGGGCCCAGGCGTTTACTGCGAATTGACTGAGGATGCGGCCCGGTGGCCGGTGTCGCTGCGGGGCATCGGCGGGGCGATGACGTCCGGGCCGTGCCGGTGCCTGCTGCGGTACAGGTAGGCCAGCGCGCCCAGCACGGTGACGATCTCGGCCCACTGGTCCACGCGCAGCCCGGCCAGCTGTGGAGCCGGGCCGATGAGCAGCGACTCCGCCGCGCACAGCCCGGCGAAGGTCAGCGCGAGCTGGAGGGAGAAGGCGCGCTCGCCGATCAGCGCGAACCGCCGTGCGGCCCACATCACGATGAACCCCACGGCTACGCACCACAGCATCTCGTAGCCGAACACCGGTTCAAACGTGGCAAAGTTCTCATACCCGGCCAGCCGGTGGGCGGGCGCGATCTCCACCGCCCACGGCAGCCCGGACGGCCGACCGTAGGTGGCCTGGCTGAACCAGCCGCCCAGGTAGGCGAAGGCCGCCCCGAACGCGACGGCCGGGGCGGCGGCGCCGGCCATCGGACCCAGCCGGATCCCGGCCCGGCGGCAGGCGATCCATGCACCGAGCGCGCCGAGCCCGATAGCCCCGGGCACGCCGATGGCGCCGTCCCAGGCCCGGGCGGCCGACCACACGTTGGGGTGGGTCGGGGACAGGTGCCGGCCCACGTCGACCAGGCCGCCGGCGGCCGCCCCGATCAGGCCGAACGGCACCGACCACGCGGCCACGTCCAAGACCAGGTCAGCCCGGCCGCCGGCCTTGGCGTAGCGCTGGGCGGTGAGCCACACCGCGCCGATGATGCCGATCACGATGCACAGCGCGTAGGCCCGAACCGGGACCGGCCCCAGGTGCCACTCGCCCCGGGCCGGACTCGGCAGGAACGCGACCGGTGAGTTCGTCTGCGTCAGCTCCCCGCAGCAGGCGCTCCGCGTACTCCGGCGGCCAGTTCGGCCGCCAGTTCGCGGACCGCGGTCACGCCCGAGTCGGGGTTGGACGCCGTCAGCAGCCGCTGCACGAACGCTGAGCCGACGATCACGCCGTCGGCGAAGCGGGCCACCTCCGCGGCCTGCGCGCCGTCCCGCACGCCCAGGCCCACCGCGACCGGCAGGTCAGTGCACTCGCGGACCTTGGCCACCAGCCCGGCGGCCTGGTCGCTGACCATCGCCCGGGTGCCGGTGATGCCCATCAGCGATGCCGCGTACACGAACCCGCGGCAGCGCGCGGTCACGGTCCGGATCCGCTCCAGGGTCGAGCTGGGCGCGACCAGGAACACCCGGTCCAGGCCGTAGGTGTCGGAGGCCTCCAGCCAGGGCCCCGCCTCTTCCGGTGGCAGGTCGGGGGTGATCAGGCCCGCGCCGCCCGCCGCGGCCAGGTCCCGGGCGAAGGCGGAGACACCGTAGTGGTCGACCGGGTTCCAGTAGGTCATGACCAGCGTAGGCACGCCGGCCGCGGCCACCGCCTCGACCGTGCGCAGCACGTCGGTGACCCGGGTGCCACTGGTCAGCGCGGCCTGCACGGCTTCCTGGATGACCGGGCCGTCCATCAGCGGGTCCGAGTAGGGCAGGCCGATCTCCATGACGTCGACGCCGGCCTCGGCCATGGCCACGGCGGCCTTGATCGCGCCGTCCACGCTGGGAAAGCCGGCCGGGAGGTACCCGACGACCGCGCCGCGGCCGCTGGCGGCGGCCTTCTCGAAGGCCTGTCCGACCGGGCTGACCGGGACGACGGGCGCGGTCACAGGAAACCCAGCCGCTCGGACACGGTGGCCACGTCCTTGTCGCCGCGTCCGGACAAGTTGATCAGGAGCAGGCCGCCCGGGCCCAGCTCGCGGCCGATCTGCAGGGCGCCGGCCAGGGCGTGCGAAGACTCCAGGGCGGGGATGATCCCCTCGGTCCGGCAGAGCAGGCTGAACGCGTCCAGGGCCTGCTGGTCGGTGACGGCCCGGTAGCTGGCCCGGCCGGTCTCCCGCAGCCAGACGTGCTCAGGCCCGACACCCGGATAGTCCAGGCCGGCCGAGATCGAATGCGTCGGCAGCGTCTGCCCCTCGTCGTCCTGCAGCAGGTAGGTGCGCATGCCGTGCAGGACGCCGGCGGACCCGGAGGTCAAGGTGGCGGCGTTGCGGCCCGGCTCGGGTCCCTCGCCGCCCGCCTCACAGCCGATCAGCTGCACCCCGGAGTCGGGCACGAAGGCGTGGAAGATGCCGATGGCGTTGGAGCCGCCGCCGACGCAGGCCACCACGGCGTCCGGCAGCCGGCCCGCCTGGGCCAGCAGCTGCTCGCGGGCCTCCACGCCGATGATGCGCTGGAAGTCGCGCACCATCATCGGGAACGGGTGCGGGCCGCCGACCGAGCCGATGCAGTAGTGCGTGTCCTCCACGCTGGCCACCCAGTCACGGAACGCCTCGTTCATGGCGTCCTTGAGCGTGCGGCTGCCGGATCGTACCGAGATGACCTCGGCCCCGAGCATGCGCATCCGGGACACGTTCAGCGCCTGCCGCCGGGTGTCCTCCTCGCCCATGTAGACCACGCAGTCCAGGCCGAACAGGGCGCAGGCGGTGGCGGTGGCGACCCCGTGCTGGCCGGCGCCGGTCTCCGCGATGACCCGGGTCTTGCCCATCCGCTGGGTCAGCAGCGCCTGGCCGAGCACGTTGTTGATCTTGTGTGAGCCGGTGTGGGTCAGGTCCTCGCGCTTGAGGAAGACCCGGCCGCCGCCCGCCTCGGCCGCGAACCGCGGGACCTCGGTGATCAAGGTCGGCCGGCCGGCGTAGTCGCGCAGCAGGCGGGCCAGCTCGGCCTGGAAGCCCGGGTCGGCCTGGGCGGCCAGGTACTGCTCGGTCAGCTCGTCCAGGGCCGCGGTCAGCGCCTCCGGGGCGAAACTGCCGCCGTAGATGCCGAAGTGGCCCGTGCCGTCGGGGACGGCCGGGCCGGGCGGGGTGAGGTGGCTGGCCGTGGTCATGTGCGGTCCGTCCGGAGCGCGGGATGGTTCGCCGCCGTCACCAGGTCGGCGACGGCCGCACGCGGATCCTTGCCGGTGACGACGCTCTCCCCCACCAGCACCGCGTCGGCCCCGGCCGCGGCGTAAGCCAGCAGGTCGTGCGGCCCGCGGACGCCGGACTCAGCGATCTTGATGACGCCCTCGGGTATCCGCGGCAGCATGGCCGTCACGGTACGCCGGTCCAGCTGCAGGGTGGTCAGATCGCGGGCGTTGACCCCGATGACCTTGGCACCGGCGTCCACCGCCCGCCCCAGCTCCGCCTCGGCGTGCACCTCAACCAGCGGCACCAGGCCGATCGACTCGGCCCGTTCCACCAGTGAGACCAGCGCGCTCTGCTCCAGCGCGGCCACGATCAGCAGCACCAGGTCGGCCCCGTAGGCGCGGGCCTCCCACAGCTGGTAGGAGCTGACCACGAAGTCCTTGCGCAGCAACGGCACCTGCACGGCCTTGCGTACGGCGGCCAGATCTTCCAGCGACCCGTTGAACCGGCGCTTTTCGGTCAGCACACTGATGACCCGGGCGCCGCCGGACTGGTAGGCAGCGGCCAGCGCCGCAGGATCGGCGATCTCGGCCATCGCGCCCTTGGACGGGCTGGCCCGTTTTACTTCGGCGATGACGCTGACGCCGTCCGCCTTGAGCGCGGCGGTCCCGTCGCGGGGCGAGGGCGCGGCGGCAGCCATTTCCTTGAGCTGGTCAAGGGAGACGCGCTGCTGCCGTTCGGCGAGATCAGCGCGTACGCCGTCCAGGATCTCGTCGAGCACTGTCACGCGGTTCGCAGTCCCCTCAAGGATCGACTGGGATTTCCTCGATGCTAGCTGGGCTACCTGAACGGCCCGGCAGGCACCCCACGGTTAACGGTGCCGCGGGTAAGCGATGTGCGCGTTCAGCGCTCGTTCGCCGTGGTGTTCAGGGAATGCTACCCGCCCTGCCCACCCGGTGCGTCTGAGCCGGTCTGCCCGGGCTCGTCCAGGCTCTGGCTGGGGTCGTCCAGGCTCTGGCTGGGCTCATCCAGGATGTAGCCGACGCCGCGGACCGTGCGGACCAGGCTCGGGTCGGGCAGCTTGGCCCGGAGCGAGCTGACGTGGACGTCGATGGCCCGGCCGGACGCGGGGTGGCCGGGGGTGGACCGGCCCACGATGGCCTGCAGGCGGCTGCGGCTGAGCACGTGGCCGGGGTGGTCGGCCAGGGCGGACAGCAGGGCGGACTCGGCCGGGGTCAGGGGGCTGGTGGGGACTGGGATGCGGGTGGGGCTGGCGGTGTGAGTGGGGCTAGTGGGGTTGATGGTGAAGGCGGGGGGTGTGGGCTGGCCGGGGGGTGTGGGCTGGGCGGGGGGTGTGGGCTGGCCGGGGGCGGAGTGCGCGGCGGGACCGGGGGTGACGGATCGGGGCGCGGCGGAGCGGGGGGCGACGGCCAGGACCCGGGAGACCAGCAGGCGGGGGCTGAACGGGCGGTAGAGACAGGACTCGGCCGCGATGCGTAGGTCGCGGGGGCGCATGCTGGGCGAGAGCAGGAACAGGGTGGGCAGGCGGGACGGCCAGGTTTTCTGAGGCGGCTGGGCGCCCTGGGACTGCGGCATTTTTTGTGTCTTTTGTGACTGTGGTGTTCCCAGAGGCTGAGGTGCTTTCTGGGACTGCTGGGGCCTGTGCTGATCGATGATGAGACGGCGGAGGCGGCGGGCGTCCAGGCCGGGCATGGTCAGGTCGAGGATGGCGACGTCGGCGGTCCGGGCGATCAGGGCCGCGGTGGTCTCGTCGGCGCCGGTGGTGATGGTGACGGCGGCGCCCGCCCGGGTGAGGTAGCGGCGGGCCATCTCGGCGACCTCGGGTTCGTGCTCGGCCAGCAGGACGGCGAGCGCGGGGGCGGCAGGACCGGGCGCGGGCGCGGAACCAGACGCGAGGGCGGGACCGTGGTCGCAGGCAGGACCGGGCCCGAGGTCGGGACCCGGACCGAGACCGAGGACTGGCGGGGGGTCAGCGGGCGGTGCGCCCACCGGTGCTCTCGGTGTTTTCGGTGCTGGTGGGACTCGGGGTGGAGACGTCGGCCGCGCGGCCCGGAGCGGGGTCGGGGCCGGGGCCGAGGGTGGGGTCGTCGCCGCGGGTGATCGAGTCCCATAGGGCGGCTTGGTCCAATTGGGAGGGCGCGGGTGCAGAGCCAGGGCCGGGGCGGGGGCGACGGGTGGGGGTGGCCGAGCCGGGCTGGCCGGCTGGGCGCTCGTAGCGGCCGGACATGACCGGCCAGCGGGTGCCGCGCCACACGGTGAGCAGGCCGGCCGCGATGAGGGCGGCGGCGCCGGCGAAGACCGCGACCCGCCAGGGCACGCCCAGCAGCACGGTGTGGACCGAGGAATCCCCGGTGACCACCGCACCGGCTGAGGAGCCGGTGGAGGATCCGCCGGTGGTGGAACCGGAGCCGCCCGAGGCCACCGAGGCCGACGAGCTGACCTTGGACGACGCGGCGGCGATGATGCGGGCCGCGCTGAGCGAACCGCTGGCCGCCACGACCGCGCCGACCCCGCACAGGGCCAGCACCGCGCCGGCCACCCGGCGGAGCACGCCGCGGGTGGCGATGATCGCGGCCAGGCAGGCCAGCCCGGCCAGGGCCAGCGCCCCGGCCGCGGGCACCAGGTCCTGGCCGGTGACGGTGATCGACTGTGACGGGAGCGGCTTCGGCTCGGTGTAGACGGCGCGGGCCCAGCCCTGCCGCACGGCCAGCAGCGCCAGCCCGGCCCCGGCCGCGCCCAGCAGCAGCATCAGCACAAACTCACGCCGGGGCCGCGCGACGGCCGGAGCGTGCGCGGCGGGATCAGCGGCGGCGGGCGCGGGATCAGCCATCCGCGGTGACCGGTTCGGGGCGCTCCCCCACCATGGCGTCCAGGCGGTCGGCGTCGAAGCAGGTGCGGTCGCCGGTGTGGCAGGCCGCGCCGACCTGGTCGACCTGGACCAGGACGGTGTCGCCGTCGCAGTCCAGCGCCACCGACTTGACCCACTGCTGGTGGCCGGAGGTCTCGCCCTTGACCCAGTATTCCTGGCGGCTGCGGGACCAGTAGGTGCAGCGGCCGGTGGTGAGCGTGCGGTGCAGCGCCTCGTCGTCCATCCAGCCGACCATCAGCACCTCGCCGGTGTCATGCTGCTGGGCGACCGCCGGGAACAAGCCAGCGTCGTCGCGCTTGAGGCGGCGGGCGATCTCGGGATCCAGGGCAGACGGCTGGGCGGCGGTGCTCATGGCAGCCAGCCTAGCCAAGGCACGCTATCGCCGGGCCTGGAGCACCCCCTACCATGCCCGGATGGGATATTCGCGGGACGAGCGGCTGGGACTGTGCGCCACGCTGGCCGAGGTGGGTCCGGACGCGCCGACCCTGTGCGCGGGATGGACGGCCCGGGACCTCGCCGCCCACCTGGTGCTGCGCGAGCACCGGATCGACGCCAGCGCGGGTATCCCGGGTGGCCCGCTGGCCGGCTACACCGCACGGGTGCAGCAACGGATGGCCAGCCGGACCCCGTTCGAGCAGCTGATCGAGACGATCCGCAGCGGGCCGCCCAAACTGTCCCCGTACGGGCTGCCGGGCATGGACGAGCGGATCAACACGGTCGAATTCTTCGTGCACCACGAGGACCTGCGGCGCGGGCAAGCTGGCTGGAAGCCGCGGGAACTCACCGACGGGCTGTCCGACGCGCTGTGGGACCGGCTCAAGCTGGCCCGGTTCCTGCTGCGCAAGGTGCGGATCGGGGTCGAGTACGCCCGGGAGGACGGCGCCGTTGACCGGGCCGCCGACGCAGGCTCGGACGGCCAGCCTGCGTCCTACCGGATGACGGTACGGCGGGGCACCCCGGTGGTGACCGTGATCGGCACGCCCGCGGAGCTCACCCTCTACACCGCGGGACGGCGGTCGGCGGCCCAGATCCGGATGGACGGCACCGACGCCGCGATCGAGATGATGTCCCAGGCGACCTGGCGGCTCTGAGGCGCGGGAGTTTGTTAAAAAATAAAATGATCAGGAACGCATCTCGCGCTTGAGCCGGGCCAACTCGGCGTCGACGTCCTCGTGCGCGACCGGGGTGGTGCTCTCCACCGTCCAGGCCGGCGCCGGGGTGATCTCCCGGCCGGGCTGGACCCGTTCGCCGCTGACCTCGTGCTGGCCGGCCGCCTTCTCCTGCTTGACCTCGGCGCGGCGGTCCCGGGCCAGCTTGTACTGGCTGTGGGCCTTGACCGCGATGGCGATAATCAAGCCGATGACGAGGGCGATGACCGCCCACTCCAGCAGCCGGAAGACCGACTCGATGACAATGAAGGCGATCAAGGCGCCGAGCGCGATCATGACGACCTTTGCCCACCGCATCAGCCGCCCCCTTTCTGCGGCTACACACGCCCTGATGGGGCATGTACTACACACGAGCTTACTCGCGAGTGCGAAATACTGGGCGACGCCGGCCAGGGGATCCTGGCTCCGGCCGCCCGGGAGGGAGAAGGAGCGCATCATGCACGCACTGGGCATCGATATCGGCGGTACCGGGATGAAGGCCGCGCCGGTCGACTTGGAGACCGGCAAGTTCCTGGCCGACCGGGTGAAGATCCCCACCCCGCACCCGGCGGTGCCGGATGCGGTGGCGGAAGTCGTGCAGAAACTCGTGTCCGCCTTCTCCTGGTCAGGCCCGATCGGCTGCACGTTCCCGGGCGTGGTGATGGACGGCGTCACCCGGACCGCGGCCAACTTGGACAAGGCGTGGATCGGCCTGGACGCGCAGGCGCTGCTGGCCAAGGCGGCCGGGCAGGACGTCCGGCTGATCAACGACGCCGACGCGGCCGGCGTGGCCGAGATGACGTTCGGCGCGGGCAAGGGCCAGTCGGGCACGGTGCACATGGTGACGCTGGGCACCGGCATCGGCAGCGCGCTGTTCGTCGACGGCATCCTGGTCCCCAACACCGAGTTCGGGCACCTGGAGATCCGGGGCAAGGACTCCGAGGAGCGGGCGTCCGAGCGGGCCAAGACCACGGGCGACATGAGCTGGAAACACTGGGCCAAGAACGTCAACGAGTACCTGGAGCACATCGAGGCGCTGCTGTCCCCGGCCCTGATCATCGTCGGCGGCGGGATCAGCAAGCAGTCGGACAAGTTCCTGCCGCTGATGACGGGCCTGCAGGCCAAGGTGGTGCCGGCCGGGATGTTCAACGACGCGGGCATCACCGGCGCGGCGATGGCGGCCCACCCGGGCTCGGCCGCGCCGGTGCGAGCGGGCGCCGGCGCCAGCGGGACCACCGTCGTGGCGGGCAACCAGGAGGCGCGGGGCGGCAGCGGCACCAGCGGAGACCAGGGACTGCCGGGGTTCCCGGACCCGGGGCTTCCTCCCGGGTAGCTACCTGACCGGCAGGCCGGCGGCGCGCAGGGCGTCCTTGACCTGGCCGATGCGCAGGGCGCCGAAGTGGAACACGCTGGCCGCCAGCACCGCGTCGGCGCCGGCGTCGATGGCGGGGGCGAAGTGGCCGAGCTGGCCCGCGCCCCCGCTGGCGATGACCGGCACGCTGACCACGTCCCGGACGGCCGCGATCAGCTCCAGGTCGAAGCCGGCCTCGGTGCCGTCGGCGTCCATGGAGTTGAGCAGGATCTCCCCGGCGCCCAGTTCGGCGCCCCGGCGGGCCCAGTCCACGGCGTCGATGCCGGTGCCGGTGCGACCGCCGTGGGTGGTGACCTCAAATCCACTGCTGCCTGCCGGGGCCGGGCCGCTGAAGCGGCGGGCATCGACGGACAGCACCACGCACTGGGAGCCGAACCGCCGGGCCGCCTCGCCCAGCAACTCGGGGCGGGCGATGGCGGCGGTGTTGAGCGACACCTTGTCCGCGCCGGCCCGCAGCAGCCGGTCCACGTCGTCCTCGCTGCGCACTCCGCCGCCCACGGTCAGCGGGATGAATACCTGCTCGGCGGTGCGGCGCACCACGTCGTAGGTGGTCTCCCGGCTGCCGCTGGAGGCGGTGATGTCGAGGAAGGTCAGCTCGTCGGCGCCTTCGGCGTCGTAGGTGGCGGCCAGTTCGACCGGGTCCCCCGCGTCCCGCAGGTCACGGAAGTTGACCCCCTTGACCACCCGGCCGGCGTCCACGTCCAGGCAGGGAATGACCCGGACCGCGACCGTCACGGGGACACCGTCGTGAGCGCGGTCTCGAGCGCCTCTTCCAGGGTGAACGCGCCGGCGTAGAGCGCCTTGCCGACGATCGCGCCCTCGACGCCGAGCGGGACGAGCCCGGCGATGGCCTCCAGGTCGGCCAGGCTGGATACGCCGCCGCTGGCCACCACCGGGCGGCTGGTGCGGGCGCACACGTCCCGGAGCAGGTCCAGGTTGGGCCCGCGCAGGGTGCCGTCCTTGGTCACGTCGGTGACCACGTACCGGGCGCAGCCGTCGGCGTTCAGCCGGTCCAGGGTCTCGTAGAGGTCGCCGCCCTCGGAGGTCCAGCCGCGGGCGGCCAGCCGGGTGCCGCGCACGTCCAGGCCGACCGCGATCTGGTCGCCGTGCCGGGCGATGACCGAGCGGACCCAGTCCGGGTCCTCCAGCGCGGCGGTGCCGATGTTGACCCGGGTGCAGCCGGTGGCCAGCGCCGCGGCCAGCGAGGCGTCGTCGCGGATGCCGCCGGACAGTTCGACGTTGAGGTCGAGCCAGGCTGACCACGTCGCCCAGCAGTTGCGCGTTGGAGCCCCGGCCGAACGCCGCGTCCAGGTCGACCAGGTGGATCCAGTCGGCGCCGGCCCGTTGCCAGGCCAGCGCGGCCTCCATCGGGTCGCCGTAGCCGGTCTCGGTGCCGGCTTCGCCCTGGACCAGCCGTACCGCCTGGCCGTCGGCCACGTCGACCGCGGGCAGCAGGGTGAGCGTCATCGGAGAGTCTCCAGCCAGTTGGACAGCAGGGTAGCGCCGGCGTCCCCGGACTTCTCCGGGTGGAACTGGGTCGCGGCCAGCAGTCCGTCCTCGACCGCGGCCGCGAACGGCTCGCCGTGGGTGGCCCAGGTGATCTGGGCCGGCGACTCCCGCAGCCGGGTGGCGCGGGCGTACCGCAGGCCGTAGGAGTGCACAAAATAGAAGCGGGTGTTCGGCCCGATCCCGGCGAACAGCGCCGAACCCGCGGGCGGGGAGACCGTGTTCCAGCCCATGTGCGGCAGCACCGGCGCGTCCAGCCGTTCCACCGTGCCCGGCCACTGCCCGCAGCCCTCGGTGCGCAGGCCGTGCTCCTCACCGGAGGAGAACAGCACCTGCATGCCGACGCAGATGGCCAGCACCGGGCGGCCGCTGGCCAGCCGCTGGGCGATGAGCTTGTCGCCGCCGACGGCCCGCAGCCCGGCCATGCAGGCGGCGAACGCGCCCACCCCGGGTACGACCAGGCCATCCGCGTCCTGGGCGGCGTCCGAATCGGCGGTCACCGTGACGTCCGCGCCGGCCCGGGCCAGAGCCCGTTCGGCCGACCGCAGGTTGCCCGAGCCGTAGTCCAGGACCACGACCCTCGGCTTGGTCGTCACAGCACACCCATGGTGGTCACAGCACGCCCTTGGTGCTGGGGATCCCGCCGGCCCGCGGGTCCGGGGCGACCGCGGTCCGCAGGGCCCGGGCCACCGCCTTGAACTGGGCCTCCACGATGTGGTGCGGGTTGCGTCCGTACAGCACCCGCACGTGCAGGCAGATCCCGGCCGAGGCGGCCATCGACTCGAAGATGTGCCGGGTCAGCGTGGTGTCGTAGCTGCCGATCAGCGGGGCCATGCCGTCCGGCTCCTCGTGCACCACGTAGGGCCGCCCGGACAGGTCCACCGCCGCCTGGACCAGGGTCTCATCCAGCGGGACCAGGCTGTCGCCGAACCGGGTGATCCCGGACTTGTCGCCCAGGGCCTCCCGCAGCGCCTGGCCCATCGCGATCGAGGTGTCCTCGACCGTGTGGTGGGCGTCGATCTCCACGTCGCCCTTGGCCCGCGCGGTCAGGTCGAGCCCGCCGTGCTTGCCCAGCTGGCTCAGCATGTGGTCGAAGAACGGGACGCCGGTGGACACCTCGACGATGCCGATCCCGTCCAGGTCCAGCTCGACCAGGATCTGGGTCTCGTGGGTGAGCCGTTCGACGCGCGCCTTGCGTTCCCGGTTCACGCCGGTGCCACCTCGCTCAGTACTTCACTCAGGGCGGCCCGGAACGCCGCCATCTCCTCTTGTGTGCCGATCGAGACCCGTAGCCAGCCGGGTGGCCCCACCTGCCGGATCAGCACGCCCCGGTCCACCAGCTGCTGCCAGACCGCGTCCCGGTCGGCGAACTCGCCGAACAGCACGAAGTTGGCGTCGGAGTCGGCCACGGACAGGCCGAGGCCGCGCAGCCAGGCCACGCACTCATCCCGTTCGGCCCGCAGCGCGTCCACGCTGGCCAGCGGGTCCTGCGACCAGGCCAGCGCGGCCCGGGCCACGGCCTGGGTCACGGCGGACAGGTGGTAGGGCAGCCGGACGATGAGCAGCTTCCTGATCAGCTCCGGGCTGGCGGCCATGTAGCCGACCCGGAGCCCGGCCATCGCGAACGCCTTGGACATGGTGCGGGTGACCACGAGGCGCGAATACTCCGGCAGCAGCGACAGCGCGCTCGGGGTCCCGGTCCGGCGGAACTCGGCGTAGGCCTCGTCCACCACGACCACGCCGGGCGCGGCCTCGCACACCGCCCGGACCACGTCCAGCGAGACGGACGTGCCGGTCGGGTTGTTGGGCGAGGTCAGGAAGACGACCTCGGGGCGGGTGTCGCGGATCTGCGCCGCCGCCTTGTCCGGGTCGATGCTGAAGTCCTCCTCGCGGCAGGCCGCGAACCATTCCGTGCCAGTCACCCGGGAGATCAGCGGGTGCATGGAGTAGGACGGCTCGAAACCCAGCGCGGCGTGGCCGGGGCCGCCGAACGCCTGCAACAGTTGCTGGATGACCTCGTTGGAGCCGTTGGCCGCCCACACCTCGTCGGCGGTCAGGCCGTGGCCCAGATAGGCGGCCAGGTCCTCGCGCAGGGCCACGGCGTCGCGGTCCGGGTAGCGGTTCAGGCTCCCCGCCACGGCCGCGACCGCGTCGGTCACGGCCTGGGCCAGCCGGGGGGTGGGCGGGTAGGGGTTCTCGTTGGTGTTCAGGCGGACCGGGACGTTGAGCTGGGGGGCTCCGTAGGGCTCCATGCCGGCCAGGTCGGCGCGGAGCGGCAGGTCGGAGCCATCAGTAGGTGCCGTGGCTGCGGTCGTCGCGTCGGGGGTGCTCATTGGGGGACCCGCACCCGGACGGCGGCGACGTGGGCCGCCAGTTGCTCCTCGCCGCCGAGGGCGTCGATGAACGGCGCGGCTCCGGCCAGGCCCTCGCGGGAGCATTCGATCACGTTGACCAGCTTGAGGAACGGGAGCACGGTGAGGCCGGCCGCGTGCCGGGCCGTGCCCCCGGTGGGCAGGACGTGGTTGGACCCGGCCAGGTAGTCGCCCAGCGAGACCGGGGAGTAGGCCCCGGCGAAGATGGCCCCGGCGTTCCGGACCCGGGTCGCGACCTTGCCCGCGTCCTCGGTCTGCACCTCCAGGTGCTCCGGCGCCCAGGCGTCGGACACGGCCAGCGCCGCGTCCACGTCGCGCACCAGCACGTAGGCGGACTGGCCGTTCAGCGCCTGCTCGATGCGGACCCGGTTCAGCGCGTCCGGCAGCTGCCGGGCCAGCTCGGCGTCGGTGCGATCAGGCAGGCTGGGGTCGGAGGTGATCAGCAGAGTGGCGGCCAGCGGGTCGTGCTCGGCCTGGGCGATCAGGTCCGCGGCCACGTAGGCCGGATCGGCGGTGTGATCCGCGATGATCGCGATCTCGGTGGGCCCGTTCTCGCCGTCGGTCCCCACCACCCCGCCGAGCAGGCGCTTGGCCGCGGCGACGTACACGTTGCCGGGCCCGGTCAGTACGTCGGCGGGAGCGCAGACGTCGGTGCCGTAGGCGAACATGGCCAGGGCCTGTGCCCCGCCCACCGCGTGCACCTCGTCCACACCGAGCAGCGCACAGGCGGCCAGCACGGCCGGATGCGGCAGGCCGCCCTGGTCGGCCCGGGGCGGCGAGGCCACGGCAACCGAGGGCACCCCGGCCACCTGGGCGGGCACCACGTTCATGACCACGGACGAGGGGTAGGCGACCAGCCCGCCCGGCACGTACACCCCCGCCCGGCTGACCGGCACGTACCGGGCGGTCACGGTCAGGCCGTCGGCGGGTGAGACCGTGTTCTCGGCCGGCGGCAGCTGAGCCTCATGCACCAGCCGGGCCCGCCGGGCGGCCTCCTCCAGCGCGCGGGCCACGGCCGGGTCCAGGGCGCTGAGCGCGGCGTCGAGGGCCTCGGGGGGCACCCGGGTCGTCTCGAGGTCCACGCCGTCGAACCGGGCGGTGTACTCGCGGACCGCGGCGGCGCCGCGCTGGCGTACGTCGTCGCACACCGGCCGGATCTGCTCGGCTGCCGCGGCGACGTCCAGGGTGGCGCGGGGCAGGACTCCGGACAGGCTGACCCGGCCGAGCGCGGCGGTGTCACGGTCACGCAGGTCGATGCGGTCGATACGGGGAATCACCCGCTCAGTCTACGGAGAGTGGCCGGTGGGACGTCGGCGTCGTCCCACAATGCGGACACGCGGGCCGGGTTACTGCTCGGGGCAGGGCCGGGTTACTGCTCGGGGGCGGTGTCCCGGGCGGTGGGCTCGGCGGTTTGCTCCGGAGTGGGCCCGGCCGGGCGGCCGGCGGACTGGGCGGTGCGGTCTTTGCGGGGGCTGCGCAGGTACGCGGCCGCCTCTGGCACCACGATGACCAGGGCCACCAGCATCGGCCAGAAGGCCAGCGCGCCCTTGGACCCGAGCGACAGGGATGAGTGCAGGTAGGTACCGGCCCGATCGGTCAGCAGCCGGTGCTGGAACGCGGCGTGCCCGTAGTTGTCGCCGATCCACATCATCAGCGCGGCCGCGGCCAGGCCGCCCAGGATCAGGCCCAATGCGGCGGGCGCGCCCTGGCGGCGAACCACCAGGAGGTATCCGGCGATCCCGGTGAGCAGTCCGCCGATCGCGGCGATCAGGACGAACCAGGCGTCCGCGGCGATGAACGCGGTCGTCTCCGGGTTGACCACCTGGGCCGCGCCGCGGCTGGCCACCTGGGCCAGGGCGCGGGGGGCCAGCAGGGCCCAGATATACCCGGCCGGGATGCCGATGACGGCGGTGGCGGCCAGCGGGATGAGCAGGGCGAGGGTGGTTCGGCCGACGGCCCGGGGGGTGAGGGGCTGGCGAGGCCGCTGAGTTTCGTGTGACTGCTGGGGCTTCTGTGACTGCTGTGACTGATGGGGCTGGCCAGGCTCTGAGTCCTGGGGTTCGGTGTCCACCGGCGGTCAGGCCACACCCTCGACGAACCGCAGCCGCCCGAGCGCGGCCTGCTGTTCGTGGTTGATCTCGGCTTCGGAGAAGGCGTAGGCGGCCATACGTCCCAGGCTAGACCGGGCCGTCGTCGGGGACGTAATGGCGGCTGCCGTCAGCCGGGTCGGTCCACACGCGCATGATCGTGCCGCTGGACGGGTCGCGGAACCGCTCGGCGGTCGGAACCCAGCCGGGCTGGGGCTGGGCCACCTGGGCGTGCCGTTTACGCCAGCGGGACTGACCTGGGGTCGCGGCGGGGCCGCCCGCCGTGCCGCTCGCTGCACCCCCGGCCGGGTCGCTGGGCACGGCCAGCGGAGGCAGGTCGGCCAGGGCCTGGGCCGCTTCGTCAGCGTAGGCCGCGGCCAGCACGATCCCGACCCGGCGGCGCAACTCCTCGGTGTCCATCCGGCCCGCCGCGTAGTGCTCACGCAGCACGGCGACCAGCCGGTCACGGTCGGCGTCGCCCAGCAGCGAACGTCGCTCCTCCGGCACGGTCAGGCCGACGCCGGCCGGACCACCGCGGCCGTGCCGTAGGCCACGATTTCCGTCAGGCCGAACGCGACCCCGAGGTCACGTTCGACGGTCACCCCCGGAAGCTCAAACGCCGTGGTGACCGGAAAAGAAGCGGCAAAAGTCCCCGTTGATTCCGTCATGATCGGCAGTACATCGGTCGTCGCCGGAGCTGTCAACGGGGCGCGCCCACGGGTACCGGGCGGCGCGTCGCGGAGGCGGAGCACCCAGCACGCCCATTAAAAAATATAAAAACTGAATCCGGGCCACCCGGCACGGATCGCAAGCCGAGTTGCCGATCTGGCAAACTCGACGGTATGGCCGACTTCGAGCAGGTCCTCAGCGACGTCGGGCCGCGGCTGCGGGCCCTGCGCCAGCGCCGCGGCACCACGCTGGCCGACCTGTCCGCAGCCACCGGCATCTCGGTCAGCACGCTGTCCCGGCTGGAATCGGGGCGGCGACGGCCCAACCTCGAGCTGCTACTGCCGTTGGCCGATGCGCACGGGGTGCCGCTGGACGACCTGGTGGGCGCGCCGGCCACCGGCGACCCGCGCATCCACCTGCGCCCGCTGAGCCGAAACGGCCGGACCATCGTGCCGCTCACCCGCCGGCCGGGTGGTGTCCAGGCGTACAAGATGGTGATCCCGGCCCACCGGGAAGCCCGGGGGGAAGCCCAGCAGGAAGTACAGCGGCCCGAGCTCAAGGTGCACGAGGGTTACGAGTGGATGTACGTGCTCAACGGGAAGATGCGGCTGCTGCTCGGCCAGCAGGACCTGGTCCTGTCCCCCGGCGAGGCGGCCGAGTTCGACACCCGGCTGCCGCACTGGTTCGGCAGCGCCGACGGCGAGCCGGTGGAGTTCCTGTGCCTGTTCGGGCGGCAGGGGGAACGCGCCCACCTGCGGGTACGGCCCAAGGCCACCGAGACCTGACCGGCTAGCTGACGCGGGCCGCTGGCTAGCTGACGCAGGCCGGGCCGAGCAGTTGCTTCAGGTCGCCGAGCAGGGCCGGGGAGTTGGCCACCCGCAGCTTGTCATCCAGCCGGACCACCGTGGTCCGCTGGTTACCGCGCAGCCTCAGGTGCACCTCGGTCGGGCCCGGGTGGGTCATCAGCACTTCCTTGAGCTGCTCCACCACCGGCGGGACGCACCGGGTCACCGGCATCGAGACCACGAAAGGGCCGCCGTCGCCCACGGTCATGTCGGGGACGGTGACGTCCATCGCGATCAGCTTGGGCGCGTCGTCCCGGCGGTCGACCCGGCCCTTGACCGTGATGATCGCGTCCTCGGCGATGGAGGTCGCGTACAGCTGATAGGTGGCCGGGAAGAACAGCACCTCGATCGCGCCGCCCAGGTCCTCCAGGGTGGCCGCGGCCCACGGGTTGCCCTGCTTGGTCACCTTGCGCTGGACCCCGGACAAGATGCCCGCCACCTTGACCACCTGACCGCCGTCGCGGCCGCCCTGGCTCCGCGGCTGGTCGCTGGCCTCCTCGGCGCTGGTCAGATCGGCCAGCGAGCAGTCGGCCTCCCGGGCCAGCAGGTGCTCCACGCCGAGCAGCGGGTGGTCGGAGACGTAGAGCCCGAGCATCTCGCGCTCGAAGCTGAGCCGGGTCGCCTTGTCCCAGTCGTCGCCTTCGGGGATCGGCACGTCGAAGAACGCCTCAGTCTCCTCGTCCCCGCCGAACAGCGAGTCCTGGCCGATGGCCTCGTTGCGCTTGATGTCGATCACCGAGTCCACGGCCTGCTCGTGCACCATGACCAGGCCCTTGCGCGGGTGATCGAAGGAGTCGAACGCGCCGCCCTTGATGAGCGACTCGATGACCCGCTTGTTGCAGACCACCGTGGGCACCTTGCGCAGGAAGTCGGAGAAGCTGGTGAAGGCGCCCTTGGACTTGCGGGTGGCGACGATCGCTTCGACCACGTGGACGCCCACGTTGCGGATGGCGGCCAGGCCGAACCGGACGTCCTCCCCCACCGCGGTGAACGTGGCCACCGACTGGTTCACGTCCGGCGGGAGCACCTTGATGTGCATCCGGCGGGATTCGCTCAGGTAGAGCGCGGACTTGTCCTTGTCGTCACCGACCGAGGTCAGCAGCGCGGCCATGTACTCGGCCGGATAGTTGGCCTTGAGGTAGGCGGTCCAGTACGACACCAGCCCGTACCCGGCGGTGTGGGCCTTGTTGAAGGCGTAGCCGGAGAACGGGACCAGCACGTCCCACACGGACTGGATCGCCCTGTCGGAGTAGCCGCGTTCCCGGCAGCCCTGCTGGAACGGGACGAACTCCTTGTCCAGGATCTCCTTCTTCTTCTTGCCCATGGCCCGGCGGAGCAGGTCGGCCTGGCCGAGCGAGTACCCGGCCAGGATCTGGGCCGCCTTCTGCACCTGCTCCTGGTAGACGATCAGGCCGTAGGTGGGCTCGAGGATCTCCCGGAGCGGCTCTTCCAGCTCGGGGTGGATCGGCGTGATGTCCTGCAAGCCGTTCTTACGCAGCGCGTAGTTGGTGTGCGAGTTCACGCCCATGGGGCCGGGCCGGTACAGGGCCAGCACGGCCGAAATGTCCTCGAAGTTGTCCGGCTTCATCAGCCGGAGCAGCGACCGCATCGGGCCGCCGTCCAGCTGGAACACGCCGAGGGTGTCACCCCGGGACAGCAGATCGTAGGCGGGCCGGTTGTCCAGCGGCAGGCTGAGCAGGTCGATCTTGGTCCCGCGGTTCTTCTCGATCGCCGCCACCGCGTCGGCCATGATCGTGAGGTTCCGCAGGCCCAGGAAGTCCATCTTGAGCAGGCCGAGGCCCTCGCAGGTCGGGTAGTCGAACTGCGTGATGACGGCGCCGTCGGCGTGCCGGGTCCATACCGGGATGTAGTCGGTGATGGTCTCGGCGCTCATGATCACGCCGGCCGCGTGCACCCCGGGCTGACGGATCAGCCCTTCGATGCCCTTGGCCTTGTCCATGACCTGCTTGATCTCGGCTTCGGCCTCATATAGCTGGCGGAGCTCGCCGGCCTCGTTGTACCGGGGGTGGCTGGAGTCGAAGATCCCGGACAGCGGGATGTCCTTGCCCATCACCGCGGGAGGGAACGCCTTGGTGATCCGGTCGCCCAGCGCGTACGGGAAACCGAGCACGCGGGTGGAGTCCTTGATCGCGGCCTTGGCCTTGATCGTGCCGTAGGTGACGATCTGCGCCACCTTGTCCGAGCCCCACTTCTCGGTCACGTACCGGATGACGTCGGCCCGGCCACGTTCGTCGAAGTCCACGTCGATGTCGGGCATGGACACGCGCTCGGGGTTGAGGAACCGTTCGAAGATCAGGCCGTGCTGGAGCGGGTCCAGGTCGGTGATGCCCAGCGCGAAGGCCACGATCGACCCGGCGGCCGAGCCTCGGCCCGGGCCCACCGCCACGCCGTGGTTCTTGGCCCACATGATGAAGTCCGCCACGACCAGGAAGTAGGCCGGGAACCCCATCTGGGAGATGATGTCGATCTCGTAGCTGGCCTGCCGCTTGTGGTCCTCGTCGTAGCCGTCGGGCCAGCGGCGGTCCATGCCCTTCCACACCTCGGACCGGAACAGCTCGTCCTCGCTGTCGAAGCCCTCCGGGATCGGGAACCGGGGCATGAGGTTGACGAAGTTGAACATGCCGGTGGTGTCCACCCGGTCGGCGATCAGGAGCTGGCTGTTGCGGCAGCCCTCCTGCCAGATGTCCGAGCTGTCGCCTGCGTACATCTCGGCCGCGGCCTTGATGTAGTAGCCGCTGCCGTCGAACCGGAACCGGTCCGCGTCGGCCAGCGTCTTGCCGGTCTGGATGCACAGCAAAAGGTCGTGGCTGACCGAGTCGCTTTCCCTGGTGTAGTGCGAGTCGTTGGTCACGACCGGCGGGATGTTCAGCTTCCGGCCGATCTCAACCAGGCCGTCCCGGACCCGGCGCTCGATGTCCAGGCCGTGGTCCATCAGCTCCAGGAAGTAGTTCTCCTTGCCGAACATCTCCTGGTACTCGGCGGCGGACTTGAGCGCCTCGTCGAACTGGCCCAGCCGGAGCCGGGTCTGCAGCTCACCGGACGGGCATCCGGTGGAGGCCATCAGGCCGTCCACGTGCTCGGCCAGGATTTCCTTGTCCATCCGGGGCCACTTGACCAGCCAGCCCTCGGCGTAGGAACGCGACGACAGCTTGAACAGGTTGTGCAGGCCGGCCTTGTTGCGAGCCCAGATGGTCTTGTGCAGGTACGCGCCGCTGGCCGAGACGTCGTCCTTCTTCTGGTGCGGCTGGCCCCACAGGATCCGCTTGGTGTTGGTCCGGCTCTCCGGCGCGACGTAGGCCTCGATGCCGATCACCGGCGTGATGCCCGCGTCCTTGGCCTGGCGGTGGAACTCGGCCGCGCCGTACATGTTGCCGTGGTCGGTCATCGCGACGTGGGTCATGCCCTGCCGCTCGACCTCTTTGAACAGCTCCTTCAGGCGGGCGGCCCCGTCCAGCATGGAGTATTCGGTGTGCACGTGGAGGTGCGCGAACGGCTGACGGGTCGCGGGTTCCGCCATGGACTAAGCCGCCTCCTTCGGGCATGCTGCGCGCAGCCCGTGAATGACCCTTGGCTGGGCGCGCGTCATCGTTACCGAACGGTGCCGGGGGGAAGCGGCACATGCCCTGCCCCGCAGGTGAGGCGAGTTATTCCGCTGTGGGGGGACCGTGCCGACCCGGTGCTCCGAGCCTACATCGCGGGGCCAGGTTCCCGGATCCACACACGCCGGAGACGGAGGGAAAGGGCGGGGAATTCCGGTTGCGGCGGGTGGGGATGGGTTCGCCTTGTTACGGAGTGTGCCGGGACTGATGGCGGCCTGTCAGGGGTGGCGAGACGGGCGGGATGGCGGGGGTGAGTTAATGGGAGTTATCGAAACTATTATCGAACTGACTGGACATTGACTGATTTTAACTGATACTTTTGTCGAAAACTAGGACCGTTCGAGTTCGGCTTCGGCTGAGGAGGTGGCGCAGTGCGGGGGAACAGGGGCGGCGCTGACCGGCCGGGCTTGAGCGATGACGGCGCTAGCGACGCGGAGGGCTGGTACGCCCAGGACCCGCTGGACAGCTCATGCCCGCCGGAGTACATCGGCGTCCCGCTGGCCGAGATCTTCGCCGCGGCGGACGCGGCTGCTAAGGAAGCCGCCTCGGCCCCGCTCGAAGCGGCTGACGCCGGCTACCGGCACGGGACCACCACTCCCCCGGGCCCGCCGCCGGTCCCCCCGGCCGGGCCGGCCGCGGGGTTCGCGTCCAGGGCCCCGCTGGACCTGGCCTTGCCGGGGGTGGCGCTGGCCTCGTTCTGCGAAGAGGCCGCCGGAGACGATGGCCGCGCCCGTGCCGCCTCCGATGACGAGCTGATCGGCCTGCTCCGGGCCTGGCAGCGGATCGAGTCGTGGGCGTCCGCCCGGCGGCTGGCCGTGACCGCCGAGCTGATCCGCCGCCGCCCGGCACCCGGCTGCGCGCCGCAGGGCCCGGCTGAGCTGCCATCGGTCTGGGGGAAGTTCTGCGCGGATGAACTCGCCCTGACGATGGCCATCTCGGCCCGGGCCGGGGACAAGAAGCTCGCGCTGGCCTATGACCTGGCCGGGCGGTTGCCCGGGACGGCGCGGGCTCTGCTCGAAGGCGCGATCGACGAGTACAAGGCGCAGATCATCTCCGAAGCCACCCGGACCCTCGATGCTCGTGGCGCCGCCGCGGTCGAGGCGCTCGTGCTGCCCGGAATCGAGACCAAGACCCCGGGACAGCTCCGGGCCGCACTGGCCCGGGCCGTGCTGACCGTGGATCCGGCCGCGGCCCGGCGCCGCCGGGAACAGGCCGAGAAGGATGCCCGGGTCGAGTTGTGGCGGGAAGACGCGGGCACGGCCGCGCTGTGCGGGCGGGATCTGCCGCCGGCCGAAGCGCTCGCCGCCGACCAGCGCATCACCGCCTACGCCCGGGAACTGAAGGCTGCCGGTCTGGACGGCACCATGGATCAGCTCCGGGCCCGGGCGTTCCTCGACCTGGCCCTCGGGGTGGACTCCCGGCCCCGCGATGCCCAGACCACCGAGGGGGCGTCCCCGTCAGCGACCAAGCCGGCCCACGGGACACGGGCCAGCGTCAACCTGACCGTGCCACTCGGCACCGTGACCGGCCGGTCGGAACGTCCGGGCGAAGCGGCCGGGTTCGGCGCGGTCGATCCGGACATAGCGCGCCGGCTGGTCCGGGATGCGGCGGCCGATCCTCGCAGCACCTGGTGCGTGACCGTGACCGATGAGCGTGGTCAGGCCGTTGGGCATGGGTGCGCGCGGCCGGTTCGGACCGGCTCGGCCGGGCGGGCCGCGTCTACGTCGGCAAGTCAGCCTGGTCACCCCGCGCTGACCCCGGAACGGGACCACGGGCCACCCGGCGGGTACGGCCGCTGGCGGCTGCGGCTAGGTGACCGCCGGGAGTTCGTGGTGGACATCGGCCCGGTGCCGATCGTGCACTGCGACCACCGGGACGAGTCGCCCGGTTACCGGCCCCCGGCTCGGCTGCGGCACCTGGTAGAGATCCGGGACGGCGAGTGCACCTGGCCGACGTGCCGACGGGCCGCCCGGCGGTGCGACTTCGAGCATGCGGTCCCCTTCGAACAGGGCGGCCGGACGTGCGCCTGCAACACCGGCCCGTGCTGCCGGCACCACCATCAGGCCAAACAGGCGGCCGGGTGGCGGCTCGACCAGCACCAGCCCGGTGACCACACCTGGACCACGCCCGCAGGCCGGTCCTACACCACCGGCCCGGCGACGTACCCGGTGTGACCCTCAGCTCTCGGCCCGCAGCACGTCCAGCGCGTGCTGCAGGTCGGCCGGGTATTCGCTGCGGAACTCGACCCAGCGCCCGTCGACCGGATGATGGAAAGCCAGGCTGACCGCGTGCAGCCACTGCCGGTGCATCCCGAGGTGTTCGGCCAGCACCGGATCAGCCCCGTACATCAGGTCCCCTACGCACGGGTGCCGGATCGCGGTCATGTGCACGCGGATCTGGTGGGTGCGGCCGGTCTCCAGGCCCACATCGACCAGGCTGGCCGCACGGAACGCCTCGATGGTGTCGTAATGGGTCACGCTCGGGCGGCCCTCGGCCACCACCGCGAACCGGCCATCGCCGGATGGGTGCCGCCCGGTCGGGGCGTCGATCGTGCCGCGCAGCGGGTCCGGATGGCCCTGGACCAGCGCGTGGTACCGCTTTTCCACCTCACGCTCGCGGAACGCCCGCTTCAGCCCGCTGTAGGCCAGCTCGCTCTTGGCCACGACCATGGAACCGGTGGTGTTGGCGTCCAGCCGGTGCACGATGCCCTGCCGTTCGGCCGCACCGCTGGTCGCGGTGGTGTGCCCGGTCGCCTGCAGGCCGCCGATCACCGTCGGGCCGGACCAGCCCGGCGCTGGGTGCGCGGCCACCCCGATCGGCTTGTCCACCACGATGATGTCGTCGTCTTCGTACACGATGGTCAGGCCGTCGACCGCACGCGGCGGCTCCACCGGCCGGGGCGCGGGCAGCGTGACCTCGAGCGGCACCCCGGCCGAGACCCGGTCTGACTTGGCCGCCGGACGGCCGTCGACCAGGACCATGCCGTCGGTGATCAGCTCGGCGGCGCGGGAACGGGACAGGCCGAACATCCGGGCCAGGGCCGCGTCGAGGCGTTCACCGTCGAGCCCGTCAGGGACCGGCAGATAACGCTGATCCGCCGTCATCCCTGCCCTCCGTGCTCTGTGTGGTCTTCGTGATCTTCGTGGTCTTCGTGGTCTGTGCGGTCTGTGCGGTTTGCGTGCCTTGGCTCGGGCCGTCCTCGGGCAGGCCTTCCGCGGGCTCGCGGCCTTCCCGGGTTCCGTCCATGCGCAGGCCCATGATGGCCAGCAGCACCGCGATCACCCCGCCGCAGACGATGGCCGAGTCGGCCAGGTTGAACACCGGCCAGTGTGGCAGCTCGATCCAGTCGACCACGTCGCCGCGGAACAGCCCGGGCGAACGGAAGATGCGGTCAGACAGGTTGCCGGTGGCCCCGCCCAGCAGCAGGCCCAGCGTGATGGCCCAGGGCAGGCTGCGCAGCTTACGGGCGGCCCGCAAAATGTAGATGATCACGGCCACGGCGATCACCGTGAACACGATCGTCATCGACGTGCCGATGCTGAACGCCGCGCCGCTGTTCCGCAGCATCTGCAGTGTGAGGAAGCCGCCCAGGAGCCGGATCGGCGCATGATGAGCCAGCGTGTGGACCACCACGATCTTGGTCACCACGTCCAGGGCCAGCACAAATACGGCGACGCCGATGACCACCGGGAGCTTCCTGCCCCGGGGCGCCTCGGCGTCGGCCGCTGGCTGGCCCTCGCCTGTTACCGTCGTTCTTCGCGCTGCTTGCACGTCACGCACAGTACCGCGCGCGGGAACGCCATCAGCCGCGCCTTCCCGATCGGCTGCCCGCAGGATTCGCACACCCCATACGATCCCGCATCGATACGGGCCAGTACCTTCTCGGTCTGCTCGAGCAGGTTCCGCGCGTTGCTCGTCATGGCGAACTCGTGATCGCGCTCGAACGTCTTGACCCCCACGTCGGCCTCATCGTCGCCGGCGTCACTCAGCCCGTTGTTGAGCCGGTCGGCGACCTGCAACTCGGCCTTGGCCAGGTCGTCCCGTAGTCCCGCGGCTTCTTCTTCCAGCGTCTGCCGGACCTCGGCGAGCTCGGCGCTGGTCCACGGCTCCTCCCCTGGACGCACCGGAAGAGTGGCGGCCTCGAACTGCGGAGCTGTGGTCATATCGCGCCTCCCACGACGGGCGATAGACGATCATGAATGTTGAACGGTCAACGGAGGATAAGCCGGTACCGGCTACCTCTGCAAATAAATTCGGCGCTAAGGCAAAACTGGATGCAGCCTGCGTGAACGCATTCGGCCGGGCCGGTATTTCCGCCTGATCGAACGCCCTGATCCGCCGCCCGGCGAGTGGCCAGCAGTCCGCCCGGTGAGTGGCCAGTAATACGGTTCGGGATCCCCCGGCCGTCGGATATTCTTGGGGCCTGCACGGCATTGATGGGGACAGCTGCCGCTGACCGCCTGCCAGGAGCGAACCGGGGACAGTGTGAGCCCGGGGCCAGGCCCAGCGGACCAGATCACCCCGGAGCCGCCGGAAGAACCGTCCCGCGCAACCGCAGGGGCCCAGTAGACCCGGCCGCAGGATCCTCGAGCGGGCCGTCGCGCCACCGGAGACCATCCGGAGCACTGGCAGCGGCCAAGGAGGGTGGTACCGCGGGACCGCCGCATTCGCGCGGAAGTCTCGTCCCTCCAGCAAAATCACACCGGAACGAGCATCGGCCCGGAATTGCTGGAGGCACCGCATCATGTCGCAGGCATCTGACCTATCCCCGGACGCACCGCGTTTCCCCGGGCTGCCGGCGAAGATCGACCTGCCCGCGATCGAGCGCGAGCTGCTGGGCCGCTGGGAGGCCTCGAACGTCTTCGAGCACTCGGTCAAGCAGACCGAGGGCGGCCAGCCCTGGACGTTTTACGAGGGCCCGCCCACCGCGAACGGCATGCCGGGCGTGCACCACGTCGAGGCCCGGGTGTTCAAGGACGTGTTCCCCCGGTTCAAGACCATGCAGGGTTTCTACGTGCAGCGCCAGGCGGGCTGGGATTGCCACGGGCTGCCGGTCGAGGTGGCCGTCGAGCGTGAGCTGGGGATCTCCGGCAAGAAGGACATCGAGGCCTACGGCATCACCGAGTTCAACGAGCGCTGCCGGGAGTCCGTGCTGCGCCACGTGGGCGCGTTCACCACGCTGACCGAGCGGATGGGTTACTGGATCGACCTGTCCAAGGCCTACCGGACCATGGATCCGGCCTACATCGAGTCGGTCTGGTGGTCGCTCAAGGAGATCTTCAACAAGGGCCTGCTGGTCAAGGACTTCCGGATCAGCCCCTACTGCCCGCGCTGCGGCACCCCGCTGTCTGACCACGAGATGGGTCAGCCCGACGTCTACCAGACCGTCCGCGACCCGTCGGTCACCGTCCGGTTCCCGCTGCTGACCCTGCCCGATGGCGCCAACCCCGACCTGGCCGGCGCCGACCTGCTGGTCTGGACGACGACGCCGTGGACGCTGGTGTCCAACACCGCGGTGGCCGTGCACCCCGAGGTGACCTACGTGCTGGCCCGCCGGGCCGGCGGCGGCGCCGGTGACGGGAACAGTGTGGTGCTGGCCGAGGCCCTGATGCCGAAGGTCCTCGGCGAAGACTGGCACGTCGCCGCCCGGTTCCCCGGTCAGGAACTGCTCGGGGCCACCTACCAGCGCCCGTTCGACCTGATCGAGATCCCGGACGCGCACGTCGTGCTGCCCGGGGAGTTCGTGACCACCGAGGATGGCACCGGCCTGGTCCACCTGGCCCCGGCCTTCGGCGCCGACGACATGCAGGTCACCCGGGCTCATGGGCTGCCGGTGGTGAACCCGATCCGGCTGGACGGCAAGTTCCAGGACAGCGTGCCCATCGTCGGCGGCATGTTCTTCAAGGACGCCGACCCGCGGCTGGTGCAGGAGCTGGCCGACCGGGGGCTGCTGTACCGGTCCGAGCCGTACGAGCACAGCTACCCGCACTGCTGGCGCTGCCACACGCTGCTGATCTACTACGCGCTGCCGTCCTGGTACGTCCGCACCACCGCGGCCAAGGATCAGCTGCTGGCCGAGAACGAGAAGACCAACTGGTACCCGCCGAACATCAAGCACGGCCGGTACGGCGAGTGGCTGCGCAACAACGTGGACTGGGCCCTGTCCCGGACCCGCTACTGGGGCACGCCGCTGCCCTTGTGGGAGTGCGAGAACGAGCACATCACCTGCGTCGGCTCGCGGGCCGAGCTGGCCCAGCTGGCCGGGCGGGACCTGTCCAGCCTGGACCCGCACCGGCCGTTCGTGGACGAGATCACGTTCGGCTGCCCCGACTGCGGGACGCTGGCCCGCCGGGTCCCCGACGTCATCGACGCCTGGTACGACTCGGGGTCGATGCCGTTCGCCCGGCACGGCGCACCCTGGCAGCACGAGGAGGAGTTCGAGCGGGCGTTCCCGGCCCAGTTCATCTGCGAGGCGATCGACCAGACCCGCGGCTGGTTCTACTCGCTGATGGCGGTCAGCACGCTGGTGTTCGACCGGAACTCCTACGAGAACGTGGTCTGCCTCGGGCTTGTCGTCGACGAGGACGGCCGCAAGATGAGCAAGCACTACGGCAACATCCTCGAGCCACTGCCGCTGATGGAGCAGCACGGTGCGGACGCGCTGCGCTGGTTCTTCGCCGCCTCCGGCTCGCCGTGGTCGACCCGCCGGGTCGGGCACGCGACGCTGGACGAGATCGTCCGCAAGGTGCTGCTCACCTACTGGAACACGGTCTCGTTCCTGACGCTGTACGCCAACGCGGCGGCCGCCGACGGCAACGCCTGGGGCCCGGACCGGCTCGGCGAGGCCCCCGCCCCGGCCCAGCGCCCGGTGCTGGACCGCTGGGTGCTGAGCGAGTTGCACACGCTGGTCCGCGACGTCACCGAGCTGATGGAGGGCTTCGACACCGCGGGCACCGGCCGGCGGATCGCGGGCTTCCTGGACGACCTGTCCAACTGGTACGTGCGCCGGTCCCGGCGCCGGTTCTGGGAAGGACCGCGCACGCCGGCGTCCTCGTCCGCGTTCGCCACGCTGTACGAGTGCCTGGAGACCGTCACCCGGCTGATGGCTCCGATCACGCCGTTCCTGACCGACCACGTGTGGAGCGCGCTGCGCACACCGGACGCACCGGAGTCCGTGCACCTGGCTCGCTGGCCGGAGGCGAACCCGGCGCTGATCGACGAGGAGCTGTCCGCGGAGATGGCGCTGACCCGGCGGCTGGTCGAGCTGGGCCGGTCGGCGCGGGCCACGGCCACGGTCAAGACCCGGCAGCCGCTGGCCCGGGCGCTGGTCGGCGCGCCCGGTTTCGCGTCGCTGCCCGATGAGCTGCGCGCGCAGGTGGCCGAGGAGCTCAACGTGCACGCGCTGGAGCCGCTCTCCTCGGTCGGCGGGGACCTGGTCGACTACACGGTCAAGCCGAACTTCCGCGCGCTGGGCGGCCGGTTCGGCAAGACCACACCAACGGTGGCCGCGGCCATCGGCAAGGTGGACGGCGCGGAACTGGCCACCGTGCTGCGCGAGGACGGCCAGGCCGCGGTGATGATGGACGGCGAGCCGGTCACGGTCAGCCCGGACGAGGTGGTCGTGACCCAGACGCCCAAGGAGGGCTGGACGGTGGCCAGCGATGGCGGCGAGACCGTGGCGCTGGAGACCTCGCTCACGCCGGAACTGCGCCGCGAGGGTCTGGCCCGGGAGGCGATCCGGCTCATCCAGGACGCGCGCAAGACCGACGGCCTCGACGTCACCGACCGCATCGAGCTGTGGTGGGAGGCCAGCGGCCCGGATCTTCCGGCCGCGCTGGAGGAGCAGGGCACGCTGATCGCGAACGAGGTGCTGGCCACCCGCTACCAGGACGGCCGCCCCGCGGCCGAAGCGGGGGCCGGAGTGCACGAGCACCGCGACTCCGGGCTCGGCCTGAACTTCTGGCTGCGCAAGGCGTAGACGCTGCGTCGGCCCGGCGCGGGTGGGCGAGCGCTCACCGGTGCCGGGCCGCGTGCTGTTCCGGCTTTACTTAATTTTTTAATTGACTCTCCGGTGGCCGGCGAACGGCCTCGTCCGGAGTGATCCGGTGCCGGCCGCCGGCGCTCAGTCGTCCTCGTCGCCTTCCGGCTGGCAGGCCCGGCACGGGGTACAGCCCGCTTCCTTGGCCCGCTCGACCGGCATCCGCTGCAGGTCGCGCTCGCCCATGAACCGGATCAGGATGCAGTCGCTGCGGTGGAAGCGGGGCACGCCGGGGACCACGGTCACGTCCTGATCGATCCCAGTGGCCGCCGTCGCCGCCGGCTCGGATCCAGAGCCGTCCTGGCCGTCGGTGGCCGCGGCCTGGCCGGCGGCCGGGCTGGCCGAGGTCGTCGCCGGTACCTGGGTTTCCTGCTCCTGGGTCGCGCTGGCCTGCGTGGGGCGGTCGGTGCTGCTCTGACTGTCCGCGGCCTGATCCGCCGGGTGCTCAGGGTCCCCGGCTTCGTTGCTGCCGGACCGGTCCGCGTCCGGCTTCGCGCTGGGGCCGTTCGGCGGCTGGACCTCTGCGGCGGTGGCGGCCTGCTCGGGCTCCTGGGACTGGTCCGGCTCGCCGGACCGTTCCCGGGTGCTGCCCCTCTGGCTCCGCTGGCCTCTCTGGCTCCGCTGGCCCCTCTGGGCGCTCGCGGCCCTCCGGCGGGCTCTTGCTGTCCGGCCGGCTGACGAGCAACTTGTCCGGGCGGGCCGGTGTGGGCTGGGTCGGCGCAGGCGCCTGGATCGGCGTGGGACGGGTGGCCGCGACCTGGCCGGTGTGAGCGGTCTCACGCTCCCCGGACGGCCGTTCGGGCGTGGCTGTACCCCCGCGCTGATCGTGCTCACGGAAATCGGCCGCCCAGTCCATGCGGGTCGGCTCCGGATCGACGAACGGCTGATCCGTGCGGTCGCCGCCGGTCCGATCCCGGTCCGGACGTTCCCGGGCCCGCCGCTCCTGGTCCTGCCGGGCGAGCTCCTGCCGTTCGGCTTCGCGCAATCCGCCCGCCCAGTCCATGCGGGTCGGCTCCGGGTCCACGAACGGCTGGTCAACGGGCTGGCGCGGTGATTGGCCCCGCTCGGAACGCTTCCGTTCCTGCCGTCCTGCTTCCCGTACGTCCGCGGCCGACAAGTCCATCCTGGTCGGCTCCGGCTCGGTGAACGGCCGCTGCGGCCGCGGCTGGGGCTCGCTCGGCCGGGCGCGCTCCCCGTCCCCGGCGAACCGCTCGTACCGGCTGGCGCCCCGGGCTGGTTCGGCGTCGCCCTTGTCGCGGTACACGGGCTGGTCAGGGAAGGAGGTCTGGCGGGGACGGTCCGGCGGCGTGGGCGCCGCTCCGTAACCAGGGTCCGCAGCCCGCTCCCCCGCGTAACCCCGGCCCGAACCGGCCCCGGCACTGGCCCCGACCGCGGTCGTGGCCGGCTCGGGTGCCTGGTCCAGTTCACCGGCGTACTCATCGCGCTCGGTCTGGCCGCGCTCGGTCTGTCCGCCGGCGACGCTCTCCGGCTCGCGGCCGAGCAGCTCAGCCCGGTTGACGATGGCCCCGATGATCAGGAACAGCAACGCGACGGCGCTGACCCCGATGGCGATGTAGATCAGTGGCAGCCTGCTGGTCACACTCCCGGCGACGAGTAGTCCGATCCCCACGACGACCAGCGAAGCGCTGAACCTGATCACAGGCGTTCTCCCCGAACGCGCGGCCTCCAGCCGCCCTCGTCGTCACAGCGCCCCAGGCGACGCCGCTCCAAGTGGACAAAAAAAATCCCCGCAGCCCGGCTGGCGTTCACAGCCGGGCTGCGGGGGTGGAGCTTAGCGGCGGTCGTGCGCCGGAGCATTGTCGCCGTG
Source organism: uncultured Actinomycetes bacterium (assembly GCA_963833835.1). GTDB lineage: Bacteria > Actinomycetota > Actinomycetes > Streptosporangiales > Streptosporangiaceae > Bog-532. Next base: position 620,263 of record CAWHZI010000007.1, on the reverse strand, counting down.
GAAGCTACCTGCGTGCTGGACAACCTCGGGCACCGCGTACTGACCGGTCGGCTGAGCGCCGTTCCGCGGGTTCGGCTGGCCGAGACCGGCCGGGATGGCCGGCTGCGGCGTGGAACCCATGGTCGGGAACGCACCGCTGTCGGTCACGCCCGCCTCTAGGTCGCGGAGCTGACCTTCCAGGTACGCCTTCAGCCTGCTGCGGTACTCACGCTCGAATGCCCGCAGGTCGTCGACCCGGCGCTCAAGCTCCTCGCGCTGCTGGACCAGGGAACCCATGGCCTGACGGTGCCGTTCCTGAGCGTCTCGCTCGAGGCTCTCGGCCCGGGCCCGGGCGTCGCCGGTGATCTGCTCGGCCTGGCGGCGCGCCTTGGTCAGCACCTCGTCCGCCTCGCGGCGGGCGCGACCCAGCGTCTCGTCCGCCTCGCGGCGGGCGTCGGCGATGGCCTGGTCGGCTGTCTGCTGAGCCAGGGACAGGACGCGGGCGGCCGTGTCCATGTTGTCCTCGGCCGGCTGCATCGAGCCCATCATGACCGGCTCGGGCTGCCGTTGCGGCGGCTCTGGCCGCTGCGGTGGCTCCGGAGGCATCATGTCCATCTTGGTTTCCGCTAGCGGTGAGCTCAGCGCGGGAACAGAAGACTTGCCTCCCCGCAGGCTCTCAGCCAGCTTCGCCCGGAGCTCTTCGTTCTCCTGGATAAGCCGGTCGAGCTCGGCCTCGACCTCGTCGAGGAAGGCGTCAACCTCTTCCTCGTCGTAGCCGGGCCTGAGCCGGGTCGTACTGAACTGCTTATTCCGCACATCCGCGGGCGTCAGCGGCATTATGTCTCCTCGGCGCGCTTGGCTGTGATCTCAAGACGGTACCCCATCAGATCCTCGGCACTGCTACATCGAGCAGGACCAGGATCACGATGAACAGCACCATGAAGCTGAGATCAATGGCTACTGTACCTATGCGCAGGGGGCGTATGTAGCGACGTAGAAATTTTAGTGGTGGATCTGTGGCAGTGAAGATGCCCTCGGCGATGATCAGGATGACCCCCCTGGGCACCCACTGCCGCGCGAACATCTGGATCCAGGTGACGACCATGCGCGCGATGAGGATGACCAGATAGATGGTCAGCACGTAGTACAGGACAACTTTAAGGATGCCCATGGCCGGCCCCTGGTCCGGGCTTCGCGCCGCCGGCAGCTCTGTAGCTGGTCCGCATCACACCGTCACTGGTAGTCGCTAGCTCTGGTTGAAGAAGCCACGTTCCGCGATGCGAGCCTTGTCCTCTGCCGTCACGTCGACGTTCACGGGAGACAGCAGGAAGACCTTGTTGGTCACCCGCTCGATGCTCCCATGGAGTCCGAAGATCAGGCCTGCCGCGAAGTCGACCAGACGCTTGGCGTCACTGTCGACCATCTCGGTCAGGTTCATGATGACGGGGATTCCCTCGCGGAAGTGTTCCCCAATGGTACGTGCTTCATTGTAGGTGCGAGGGTGCAGCGTCGTGATCCGCGCGAGGTCGGTCACCTGACGGGCACCCTCCTGGCGCACCGGCGCCCCTAGGAAGCCGTTCTGCCCCGGGCCTGGCCCTGGCTGCCCATCGAGATCTTCCGGGCCGTCGAGGCGATCAGGCTGTTCCTCGTACTCCTCGTACTCTTCGTACGACTCGTACCCGTCTTGGTAGCGGTGATCGTCCTCCACGAGGCCGAGGTAGACCGCCATTTTGCGCATTGCGCTGGCCATCCGTCAGTCCTCCGTCGTGCCTGTCTGGCAGCCCCCCGCGCTAGATCCGGAAGGTCTATCTTCCGGAACTCCCCGCAACTCCGACTGCGAATCCATTCCCGCACGCTGCCGTGCCCGTGAGCCCATTGAAGGCTCACGCGAGGGACATTACATGACAGGCAGCCTCCGATCGCCGAGCAACGCCGTACCAATTCGCAGGTGTGTCGCACCAGCCACGACAGCCTCCTCCAAATCACCGCTCATGCCCGCCGAAATCATCGTTGCCCCCGGTCTGACCGTCCGTACTGCGGCCGAGCAGGCCGCCAGCCCGGCGAACGCGTCAGCGGCTGGGACCCCGAGCGGCGCGACCGCCATCACCCCGCCCAGCCGCAGGCCTCCGGCGGGCTCGCCCGTGTCTTTTGTCTCGTTTGCCTCGTTCGCCTCGTTCGCCTGGCCGACGATGGCTTCGGCCAGGCCGGTGACCTCGCTGAGCGGAGCACCGCCCCGGCCCGGGTCGCCCTCCTGGCCTTCCAGGCTGACCTGGATCAGGGCGGTGATCTCCCGCTGCCGCCGCCGGGCCGCCTGGCCTAGCGCACGGACCAGGCGCAGCCGGTCCACGGAGTGGATGACGTCGGCGTAGCTCGTGACGCTGGCCACCTTGTTGGACTGCAGCTGGCCGACGAAGTGCCAGCGCAGGTCCAGGTCCGCGCAGGCGGCAGCCTTGGGCGCCGCCTCCTGGTCGCGGTTCTCCCCGAAGTCCCGCTGGCCGAGTTCGTACAGCAGCCGGACGTCGGACGCGGGCCACGTCTTGGTCACCGCGATCAGCGTGATCTCGTCCCGCGACCGGCCGGCCGCCACGCAGGCGGCGTCGATCCGCTGCCAGACGCGTGCCAGCCGGTCCGCCAGCCCGTCCCGGCGAGCTTCTGGGTCTTCGCTCACCGGGGGCCGTCGGTCACTTGAGGAAGTCAGGCACGTCCAGGTCGTCATCTTCTTCGAAGATGACCGGGCGCCGCCGGGTGGTGGCCACGTCGAACGTCCGCCCCGTCGAGCTGCCGTTGTTTGAGCCAGCACCGCGGGAGCTGGCTGAGGCCTGAGACGGCGTGCTGCTGGCCGGTGCCTCGTGGTCGCCGGTGTCGTGGCCCGAGCCGTCGCTGCTGGCCGTCTCGGAACCGGCCGCGTCCTCGGCCGGCGTGCCGGTCGCGTCCGCAGTCTCCGCCGCGCTGTCACCCGCCAGGTCGCTGGCCGTGACGGCCGGCTCCTCGTCCTCGCTAACGCTGCCCGCCGCCACTGGGTTGGCCGTCACCGCGCTGGCCGCCTCGTCAGCGGCGGACCACGCCATGGTCTGCTCGGCCGCCTTGGCCTGGCTGGCCTGGACCGGGCTGCCCTGGGCGGGGGTGGGGGCGACGTAGCTGCTCGCCACTGGCGTGGTCGCGTAGCTGCTGAGCGTCGGGCCTGACCGGCTCGACGACCCGTTACCCGGGCGGAGCGGTGCGCTCTCCCGGCTGGGCGCGGGGGCACGCTCGCTGGTTACTGCGGTGTTGAGACCGCCGACGGCGGGCGCGGAGTACCCCATCTGGTTCTCGTCGAACCCGGCCGCGATCACGGTCACCCGCACCTCGTCGCCGAGGGCGTCGTCGATGACCGCACCGAAGATGATGTTGGCGTCCACTGCGGCCGAGTTGGAAACCAGCTGGGCCGCCTCGTTGATCTCGAACAGCCCCAGGTCGGAACCACCCTGGATCGACAGCAGCACCCCGTGCGCGCCGTCGATGCTGGCCTCGAGCAGGGGGCTGGAGATGGCCATCTCGGCCGCGGCCACGGCCCGGTCGTCGCCGCGCGAGGAACCGATCCCCATGAGGGCCGAACCCGCGCCGGACATGACCGATTTCACATCGGCGAAGTCCAGGTTGATCAGGCCCGGCGTGGTGATCAGGTCGGTAATGCCCTGAACACCGGACAGGAGCACCTGGTCGGCGGCCTTGAACGCGTCGAGCACGCTGACGTGCCGGTCGGAGATGGACAGCAGCCGGTCGTTCGGGATCACGATCAGCGTGTCGACCTCGCTGCGCAGCCGCTCGATCCCGGCCTCGGCCTGGACGGCGCGGCGCTTGCCCTCGAAACCGAACGGGCGGGTCACCACCCCTATGGTCAGCGCGCCGAGCGAGCGGGCCACGTTGGCCACCACCGGCGCGCCGCCGGTGCCGGTGCCGCCACCCTCCCCCGCCGTGACGAAGACCATGTCGGCGCCCTTGAGCACCTCTTCGATCTCTTCGCGGTGGTCTTCGGCCGCCTTGGCGCCGACGTCGGGGTTGGCTCCGGCCCCCAGGCCGCGGGTGAGTTCCCGGCCCACGTCCAGCTTGACGTCGGCATCGCTCATCAGCAGCGCTTGCGCGTCCGTGTTGATCGCGATGAACTCGACGCCCTTGAGCCCCTCTTCGATCATTCGATTAACGGCATTAACGCCACCGCCGCCGATTCCGACGACCTTGATGACCGCCAGGTAGTTCTGCGGTGCTGCCACGAGGAGGGTACCTTTCCGCTCGTTAATAACTCTGCTGCGTCCCCGGACGCCAATTCCGGCCGATCATGGCGCTGGACTGGCGCTGGACTAGGGAAACCCGGGCCGCGACGCGGAATTCGCCGCCTTTGGCATTGGCCGTTTTGGTGTTCACCAGCTGGCCTCGCCATCAGGTTTCACCTTCAGGTTGAGATTTAGAGTTTTGTCTGCCCGGCAATTGCTAGGGACAGTAGGGTCGCAGGTCACCAGGGTCAACTAACCACGCGGATGGGCCGGCGGCGTGTCGTGCACCACTTGTCCAGGGTTCGCTCCGGGATCTGCCGGACGGTCCCGCTCGAGTGCTCCGCACCGGATATCACTTGCTCACCGCGCTTCCCGGCGCACTGACGTCGTAATAGCTCACGTGGGTCGTCCGCATCAGGACCGTAATCTCGGTGCTTTTCTGCTGGGCCCGGCTGGTGTCACCCCACACGATCGTCACCCCGTTGGATAGCCCGATCCTGACGTTGTCCGCGTCAGTGGCCGAGACCGTGCTCACCGCTCGCGCCAGCGACGCGGGCAGTTCGTGCAGCACCGTGACCGCGGCCCCCACCGCCGGGTTGCCCCGTAGCGAGCTGGCTGCCGTCGACGTCTGGAAGACCGGCATGCCCGCCGGGCGGGTCTTGACCGACCGGACCACCACCCCGGCCTTGTCGACCAGGTCGTAGCCGTCAGCCTCGGTCCCCTGGGCCAGGCCGGACGCCACGGCCAGCGCCGGGGTCCGTTCGTGCACGGTGATGACGATGCGGTTCGGCCACGACTTGCTCACCGTGGCCGACTGGATCTGGTTGATCCCTTCGACCCGGCCGGCCGCGGCCGAGGTGTCGACGTGGAGCATCTGGGTCTTCGGGACAATGCCGGCCGCCGCCCGGACCTGGCTGACCGACACCAGGTGGTTGCCGCTGACCACGATGGACCGGACCACCAGCAGCTTCGGCGCCAGCACCAGCCAGGCGATCACGGCCACCACGCCGATCGCCACCACCACGAAGAACGCGGTCCGCCACGGGCTGCGCGACCGGCCTGGCGACTCCTGCGGCGGCTGCTCCGAGCCGCGGGGCTCTTCCGGCCGGCGCTCGCGACCCGGAGCGGATGCCCCGGCTGGCGCGGTCGGGTCAGCGACAGACGTCGGCGCGGAGCCAGGCTTGCTCCCCGGCCACGGTGGTTTGGTCACCCGCTGCTCTCCTCCGCGGCTGGCCCCGGCGCCCCGGCGCCCCGGGCCCGCAGCGCCGCGACGATCACTGGGCCGAGTGTGGTCACGTCGCCGGCGCCCATGGTCAGCACCAGGTCACCCGGCTTGGCCAGGTCCGCGATCACGGCCGGCACCGCAGCCAGCGGGCCGGGCCGGAAACGCCCCCGGCCGCCCGGGACCGCGTCCGCCACCAGCTGGCCGGTGACGCCGGGCTCGGGGTCTTCCCTGGCGGCGTAGATGTCCAGCACAACCGCCTCATCGGCCCGGCCCAGCGCGGCGCCGAAGTCGGTGGCGAAGATCCGGGTCCGGCTGAACAGGTGCGGCTGGAACACCGCCAGCACCCTGCCTCCGTCGGCCAGGTCCCGGGCCGCGGCCAGGTCGGCCGCGACCTCGGTCGGGTGGTGCGCGTAGCTGTCCAGCACCCGCACCCCATCCGCCTCACCCTTGGGCTCCATCCTGCGGTGCGCGCCCCGGTAGGCAGCCAGTGCCGCGGCGGCCTGCGGGCCGGGCACGCCCAGCTCGGTGGCGGCAGCGATGGCCGCGGCCGCGTTGAGCACGTTGTGCCGGCCGGGGACCGCGACCGTGACCGTGCTCTCGAACGGGTCCAGCCCGTTAGGGCCAGCACTGTTGGGGCCAGCATCGCTGGGGCCAGCCGTCAGCACGAACGTGCTGCCCATCCCGCGCGGGCTGAACTGGGATACCCGGTAGTCCGCGGTCGCCGCCTCGCCGTAGCTGCGGACACGGATGTCCCGGGCCCGGGACGCCTCGGCCACCGCCTGGGCCCCGGCGTCGTCGGCGCAGGTGATCAGGGCGCCGCCGGGGGTGATGCGGCGCGCGAAGGCCTCGAACGCGGCCCGGATCTCGTCCAGCCCGGAGTAGTTGTCCAGGTGGTCGGCTTCGACGTTGGTGATCACCGCCACGTACGGCGACAGCATGAGGAACGACCCGTCGCTCTCGTCCGCCTCCACCACGAGATCGGGCCCGCCGCCATCCTCGGCGCCCCGGCCGGTCTCGGCCAGCACGCCGCCGATCACGTAGCCGGGGTCGGCCCCGCACTCGCGCAGGATCGTGGTCAGCATCGAGGTGGTGGTGGTCTTGCCGTGGGTGCCGGCGATCGCGGTGGCCCGGCGGCCGACCATGATCGAGGCCAGCGCGGCGGCCCGGGGCAGCACGCGCAGGTTGCGGTCGCGCGCCGCGGCCAGCTCCGGGTTGCTGGGCCGGATGGCGCTGGACACCACCACGGTGTCGGCCTGGCCCAGGTGGGCGGCGTCGTGTCCCGCGTGCACGTCCGCGCCCAGCGCGGCCAGCTCGGCCAGCATGGGGGCCGACCCGGCGTCACTCCCGGAGACCGGGACGCCGCGAGCCAGCATGACCCGCGCGATCCCGGACATGCCCGCGCCGCCGATGCCAACGAAGTGCACGCGGCCGAGCTGATCCACCGGCACGGTGTCGACCGGGGTCACCAAGGCCATGGAATGTCCTCCTGTGGTTCATTCTGCCGGGTGGCGCGGGCCAGGCCAGCCGCCACGCCGAGGTCAGACCGAGCTGATGGCCCGATTCAGGGCACGGGCCAGCTCGAGGTCGGGACAAGGTCCGGCCAGGTCAACGGCGGACGTGGCCGGATCCGATTGAGCTAACGGTGCCGGCCGTGCCGGGGCTGGGCCCGGCGCTGCGCGGTCCGGCGCGTCTCAGGCTGCGGTTCAGCTTCGGGCCAGGGCGGCCCGTCCTGGCCCGGACTGGCATCCGGCGCGGGCGCGTACTGGCCGGCGGGCGCCGCCGGGCCCCGCCGGGGGACGTCGTTGCTGGGCGCTGCGGTATGCCGCGGGGCCGCCGGGTCGGTACTCCCCCAGGCTTCGGCCTGCCGGCGGGACCGGGGCTCGAACCACTGCTCTCCGCTCGCCGCCTCCGGGCCGCCGGGCCTGGGCTGGCTGTCCGGCCGGGCCTGGTGACCGGGCGGGGGCTGATTCCCCGGCCGGGGCGGGCCCCCCGGCATGGGCTGGCCGCCCTGCGCGGGCTGGAACCGGGGCGTGCCCTGCGCCCCGGGCGAACGCCGTACCCCCGGCGCAGGCGGGAACGCAGGCCTGAGCTGGCCGGCCGCCGGCGGCCTGGCGGGCATCGGTCCGCCCGCCTGCATCGGCGCGCCAGGCATAGGGGCACCGGGCTGCATGGGGGCACCCGGCCGCATCGAGGCCTCCGGCGGGACCGGGCCGGCTGGCCGCCCCGGCCGATCCGGAACTGCCCGGTCCCGGCCTGGCCAGTCCAGGGCGGGCTGACCCGGAGCGGGCTGACCCGGAGCGGGCTGGAAGTGCCGGGCGGGCTGGCCGTCGGCGGGCGGGTACTCGTCGGCCGGCCCCTGCTCGCGGGACGCCCGGACGACGTTGATGATCGCCTCGGCCATAGCCCGGTCGGCGTCCTTGCGGCCGAGCGCGGCCGCCGCCTCGGACATGTTCGCCACCCGGTCGATGTCCAGCAGCACCGGCAGCAGCACGTCGCGGATCCACTCCGGGGTCAGGTCCGCGTCGTCGACCAGCAGGCCACCACCGCCAGCGACGATCGGCTCGGCGTTGAGCCGCTGCTCGCCGTTGCCGATCGGGAGCGGCACGAACGCGGCGGGCAGGCCCACCGCGGTCAGCTCGGCGCAGGTCATGGCGCCGGCCCGGCACAGCGCGAAGTCGGCGGCGGCGTAAGCCAGGTCCATCCGGTCCACGTACGGCACCGCCACGTACGGCGCACCGGTCGGTGGCGGCACCTCTGCTTCGTTGCGCGGCCCGGTGACGTGCAGGATCTGCACCCCGGCCGAGCGCAGCCAGTCGATGGCGCCGTACAGCGCGCTGTTCAGCGACCTGGCCCCCTGGGAACCGCCGGTGACCAGCAGCACGGGCAGGTCCGGGCGCAGCCCGAAATGCGCCCGGGCCTTGTCTCCCTGCCCGAGCCGGTCCAGGTCGGCGATCTCCCGCCGGATCGGGATGCCCAGGTAGGTGGCATGCGGCAGCTGGGTGGCGGGGTGCCCGGTGAACACGTGCTCGGTCAGCCGGGCGCCCAGCTTGTTGGCCAGCCCGGGGCGGGGGTTGGCCTCGTGCACCACGATCGGCACGTGCCGGCGCCGGGCCGCCAGGTAGCCGGGGGTGGCCACGTACCCGCCGAAGCCCACCACCACGTCGGCCTTCATCCGGTCCAGGACCCCGGCTGCGGTGCTGACCGCGCCGGCCAGCTTGCCCGGCACCGCGAGCAGGCGGGGGGTGACGGACCGGGGCAGCGGGACCGCCGGGATCATCGCCAGCTCGTAGCCCCGCATCGGGACCAGGCGGGTTTCCAGCCCTCGTTCGGTGCCCAGGCAGATGATCATGGCCCGCGGGTCCGCCTGCCGCAGCGCGTCCGCCACCGCAAGCGCCGGTTCGATATGACCGGCGGATCCGCCGCCGGCGAGTACAACCCTCATCGCTGGGCCTTTCGTTCAGTCAGGTCGCTGCGTCAGGCCAAGCCAGCTTAGAAGACGCAACGGCAACGCCGGGCCTCGTGCCGCCAATGCCTCCCGTGCCCCGGGCTCGCGCCGTGCGAACGACATGAGCATGCCGAGAGCGACCATCGTGACCAATAGTGAGGATAGGCCGGCCGAGACCAGCGGGAGGGGCACACCGGTAATTGGCAGTACTCCTATGACCGCGCCGATATTCACCACCGCCTGCATGACGACCCACGCGGTGATGGCCGCGGCGCCCAGCCGGGAGAAAGTGTCCTGCACGCGCCGGGCCACCCGCAGCCCGGCGAAAGCCAGCCCGCCGTACAGCAGGCAGACGCACAGGGTGCCGACCAGACCGAGCTCCTCACCGATGATGGCGAAGATGAAGTCCGAGGTGGATTCGGGTACGTAGCCCCACTTTTCCCCGCTGGCGCCGAGCCCGACCCCGAACAGGCCACCGGAGCCGACCGCGTACTTGCCCTGGATGCCCTGCATGTTGGGGCCCATCGGGCCGCCCTGCGGGTTGACGAAGCCGGTCAGCCGCTTCAGCCGGTACGCGGAGGTGACCGCGAGCAGCAACATGACCAGGCCGATCAGCGCGAGCATGCCGCCGAAGACACGGCCCGGGGTACCGATCACCCACAGCAACGTGATGAAGATAACCAGCAGGACGAACGTGGTACCGAGGTCGTCACCCGCCATGACCAGCATGGCCAGCAGGCCGACGCCGGGCAGCAGCGGGATCAGCAGGTGCCGCCAGTCCTCCAGCTGGCGCAGCCGTTCCTTGCGGGCCAGCAGGTCGGCGCCCCACAGCACCAGGGCCAGCTTGGCGAACTCCGATGGCTGCAGCTGCAGCGGGCCGACGGCGATCCACCGGGACGCGCCATAGGCCGACCGGCCCACCGCCGGGATCAGGGTCAGCCCCAGGCCCAGGATGGACAGGCCGAGCAAGGGGTAGGCGGCGGCGCGGAACAGCCGGGGCGACGACCGGGCCGCCAGGTACATGATCGGCAGCCCGATCAGCGCGCCGAGCAGCTGCTTCTTGAAGTCGGAGTAGGGGGGCAGGCCCTCGGCCAGATCCTGCACCGAGGAGGTGGACAGCACCATGACCAGGCCGAGCCCGAGGAGCAGCGCGGTAATGCCGATGATCAGGTAGTAGGAGGTCAGCGGACGATCGAGGAACGCCGACCAGGTGGCCAGCCGGTCCCGGGCCACGGCCACGGTTGACGGGCCGAGCCCGGCCAGGCCGGCATCGCTGGCTTCGTCCTCGCCATCGATGGCTGGTCCACCAACGGCCGACCGGGCATCCACCACGCGCTCCACCATGGTTCCAGTCTCGGCGGACGGCTCGCCAATACCGGGGAGATCCGGCGCGTGTCGCGCAATCCGGGTCCTACTTTGGGAACCAGCCCACGTAGAACACGCCCAGGCCCAGCGCGACGAACATGCCGGAGATGACCCAGAATCTGACCACGATCGTGGTCTCGGCCCAGCCCAGCAGCTCGAAATGGTGCTGCAGCGGGGCCATCCGGAACACCCGTTTACCGGTCATCTTGAACGACCCGACCTGGATGATCACCGACAGCGTGATGACCACGAACAGGCCGCCCAGGATGAGCAGCAGCAGCTCGGTCCGGGTGGTGACGGCCAGCCCGGCCAGCGCGCCGCCGATGGCCAGCGAGCCGGTGTCGCCCATGAAGATCCGGGCCGGCGGCGCGTTCCACCACAGGAAGCCGACGCAGGCCGCCATCAGCGCGGCCGCGACCACGGCCAGGTCCAGCGGGTCCCGGACGTCGTAGCAGTTCGGGGCGAGTCCCGACGTGCAGTCGTTGCGGAGCTGCCAGTTGCCGATGATCACGTAGGCGGCCAGCACCAGGATCGTGGCCCCGGTGGCCAGGCCGTCCAGCCCATCGGTCAGGTTCACCGCGTTGGACGTGCCAGCCACCATGGCCACCACGAATATCACGAAGAAGATCGGGCCGATCGAGATGCCGAAGTCGGCCAGGAACGACAGGTGGCTGGAGGCGGGAGTCAGGTCGTAGCCGTCCGGGAAGTGCAGGGCCAGGATGGCGAACACCACCCCCACGATGACCTGGCCGGTCAGCTTGGCCCCGCTGCGCAGGCCCAGGCTGCGCTGCTTGTACAGCTTGATGAAGTCGTCCGCGAACCCGACCGCGCCCAGCCCGGTCATCAGGAACAGCACCAGCAGCCCGGACACCGAGACCGGTTCGCCGGTCGCGATGTGCCCGGCGAAGTACCCGATGAGCGTGGCGATGATCATCACCGTGCCGCCCATGGTCGGCGTGCCCCGCTTGTTGGCGTGGCCCGCCGGTCCTTCCTCGCGGATGGGCTGCCCGTAGCCGTGCCGGGAGAACACCCGGATGGCGATGGGCGTCCCGAGCAGTGCCACCGCCATGGACACCGCGGCCGATATCAGCAGGGCCTTCACTGGGCCGTCTCCTTCTCGCTGGCCGGCTGCGACAGCAGCGCGGCGGCGACCCGTTCCAGCCCGGCGGCGCGCGAGGCCTTGACCAGCACCACGTCGCCGGCGGTCAGCCGGCCGCGGAGTGCGGCCACCGCCCCCGGGATGTCCGGCACGCCGATCGCCTCGCCGTGCCAGCCGGAAGTGGCCAGAGCCCCGTCCAGGATAGGTTCAGCTTCCTTCCCCACAACGATCAGACCGGCCACCCCAGTTCCGGCGGCCTGCGCGCCCGCCTCCAGGTGGCTGTCTCGCGACTCTTCGCCCAGCTCGGCCATCTGGCCCAGCACCGCGAACGCCCGCCGGCCGCGGGCCAGGTGGCCCAGCGCGTCCAGCGCGGCCCGGACCGACTCGGGGTTGGCGTTGTAGGCGTCGTTGATCACGGTCACCCCGCCTGGCGCCTGACCGACCTCCATCCGCCACCGGCTGCGTGCCGTGGCGGTGGACAGGCCGTCGGCGATGCCGTCCACACCCAGGCCCAGCTCGGCCGCGATCGCCGCGGCGGCCAGCGCGTTCGGCACCTGGTGGGCGCCGTGCAGCCCCATCCGGACCGGTGCCCGCCCGGCCGGGGTGATCAGCGTGAACGATGGCCGGCCGAGGTCGTCCAGCCGGATATCAGCGGCGCCGAAGTCGGCCTCAGGGCCCAGCCCGAACGTGACGATCCGGGCCTCAGTCCGGCCGGCCATGGCCCGCACCCGGTGATCGTCGGCGTTCAGGATGGCCACCCCGCCGGCCGCCGCCGCGGGCAGTGCCGCGGGCAGCTCGCCCTTGGCCCGGGCCACCTGCTCGATGCCGCCGAACTCGCCGGTGTGCGCGTGCCCCACGTTGAGCACCGCGCCGACCCGGGGCGGGGCGATCTCGCACAGGTAGGCGATGTGCCCGGGCCCGCGGGCGGCCAGCTCCAGAACCAGGTAACGGGTCTGCTCGTCCGCGCGCAGCACGGTGAGCGGGAAGCCGAACTCGTTGTTGTAGGAGCCTTCCGGCGAGATGGTCGGGCCGAGCCGCTCCACCAGCTGCGCGGTCAGGTCCTTGGTCGAGGTCTTGCCGGCCGAACCGGTCAGCCCGGCGATCGTCGCCTGCGGCAGCCGGGCCATCACGGCCTGGGCCAGCTTGGCCAGCGCGCCGGGCACGTCGTCCACGATCAGCCCGGGAACCCCGGCCGGGCGGGTGCCGAGCATGGCCACCGCGCCGGCCGCGCGGGCCGTGGCCGCGTAGTCGTGCCCGTCCACCCGCTCCCCTTCGACCGCGGCGAACAGGCCACCGGGGCCCACCCGGCGCGAGTCGATCACGACCGGCCCGGTCACCACGGCGGCCGGATCGGCGCCCCCGTCCAGCCGGGCCCCGGTGACCTGGGCGATCTCGTCGAGCGAGAGCGCGATCACAGTTCTCCCCTCGGCCGCGCCGCCTGGGCGCGGCGCCGCAGCGCCTCCGCGGTGACCTCGCGGTCGTCGAACGGGAGCACGGCGCCCTGTACGTACTGGCCGCGTTCGTGGCCCTTGCCTGCGACCAGCACCACGTCGCCCTTGCCCGCCGTGGCGATGGCCAGGCCGATGGCCGCAGCCCGGTCCGGCTCCACGATCACATGCGCCCGGCGCCGCTCCGGCACCGTGACCGCGCCGTCCAGCATGGCCGCCAGGATAGCCAGCGGATCCTCCGAGCGTGGGTTGTCGCTGGTGAAAATGGCCACGTCGGCCAGGTCGGCGGCGGCCGCGCCCATCAGCGGCCGTTTGGCCCGGTCCCGGTCCCCGCCGCAGCCCAGCACGATGGTCAGCCGGCCCTGGGTCACCGGGCGCAGCGCGCCCAGCACGGCCTCGACCGCACCGGGCTTGTGCGAGTAGTCGACCAGTACGGTCAGGTCGGTGTCGATGCCCGTGGTGTCGATCCGCTCCAGCCGGCCCGGCACGCCGGGGCAGGACCCGATGCCCGCCACCGCGTCGTCCAGGCCGATGCCCGCCTCGACCAGGGCCACGATTGCGCCCAGCGCGTTGGCCACGTTGAACGGGCCGACCAGGCCCAGCTGCGCGTCGGCTTCCACGCCACCGGGGCCGATGACCCGGAACGTGCTGCCGTCCGCCCCGACCCGCACGTTCTCGGCCCGCCAGTCCGCTTCCGGATTGCCGGTGGCGGAGAACGTCGTCATCGGGATCGGCGCGCTGGCCGCGAGCCGGCGCCCGTGGCCATCGTCGATGTTCACCACCCCCGCGGCGGAGTACTCGGGGGTGAACAGCCGGACCTTGGCCGCGAAGTAGTCCTCCAGGTCGGCGTGGAAGTCCAGGTGATCCTGGGACAGGTTGGTGAAGATCGCGACGTCGTAGTGGGTACCGGCCACCCGGCCCAGCGCCAGCGCATGGCTGGACACCTCCATGGCCGCGCCGGTCACGCCGCGTTCGGCCATCGTGGCCAGCAGCGCTTGCAGGTCGGTGGCCTCGGGCGTGGTCAGCTCGCTGGCCAGCAGCTCCGGGCCGATCCGGGTCTCCACCCCGCCGATCAGCCCGGTCACGTGGCCCGCCATTCGCAGCCCGGCCTCGAGCAGGTAGCTGGTGGTGGTCTTGCCGCTGGTGCCGGTGACACCGATCAGCCGCAGCCGCCGGGACGGGTCGCCGTAGACCCAGCAGGCCACCTCGCCCAGCCGGGCCCGCGGGTCGTTCACTACGAACACCGGCACCCCGTTCGCGGCGGCCCGGTCCCGGCCGTCCGGGTCGGTCAGGATCGCCACCGCACCGGCCGCCACCGCGGCCGCGCTGAACTCGGCCCCGTGCACCCGGCTGCCGGGCAGCGCGGCGTACAGGTCGCCGGGCTGAACCGCCCGTGAGTCGTGGGTGACGCCCGTCACCGGCTGGTCCTCACCCGGCCAGTCCTCATCCGGGCGATGAGGCCGGATCGGGGGAACCAGCGGTCAGCTTGATGCCCAGCAGCAACCCCAGTCCGGAAAGCGGGCGGGCCTGTGGGCGGGAGGGACGGATGGCCACGGACACGCGGAGAGGTTACCTCCAATCAGGGCCCGGTGAGCGGCACGTCCGCAGGCTTGGCCCCGTCTGGTGGGATCTTCATGGTCTGCAGCGCGAATTCCATCACCTTGTAGAAGACGGGTCCGGCCACGACGTCGCCGAAGTATCCGCCCTTCTTGGGGTTCTGTACGTTGACCGCGACCACGAGGTTCGGATTGTTTCCCGGCGCCAGCCCGATGTAACTGGCTCCGTACTTGCACAGGCACTTCTTGGTCGCGTCCCACTCCTGGGACGTGCCGGTCTTGGCCGCGATCGCGTAGCCCGGGATGATCCCCCACGGCTCGTTGGCCTCTTCGTCGACCGCCGGCACCTGCTGCATCGCCGCGATCAGGCTCTTGGCCGTGCTGGGCTGGATGACCCGGCGGGTGGGGGACGCGGCGGCGGCCTGGTACTTGCCCGAGCTGCTGGTGGCCCCCTGGACCAGCGTCGGCTGAACGCGCACGCCCCCGTTGGCGATGGTCGAGTACACACTGGCCATCTGCACCGCGTCGGCGTCCACGCCCTGGCCGAACGCCAGCGTGTACCGCTCGTTGCCCCACCACGAGGACGGCGCGGGCAGGATGCCCTGGCTCTCCCCCGGCAGGTTCAGGCCGGTCACCGAGCCGAGGCCAAAGTTACGCAGGTACTGATACTGGGTCTGCGGGGGCACGTGCTTGACCACCTGGACCATGCCGTCGTTGCTGGAGTTGGCCAGGATGCCGGCGATCGTCCACCGCTCGACCGGGTGGTCCTCGGCGTCACGGAAGCTGAAGCCGTCCTCGGTGATCGTGTCGGGCACGGTGTAGGTGCTGGTGATGCTCTGGCCGCCCTTTTCCATGGCGGCGGCGGCGGTGATGACCTTGGCCGTGCTGCCCGGCTCGAACACGTCCTGCACGGCCAGGTTCTCGCCGGTGGTCCCGCTGGCGCCGGTGGCGGAATAGGCGGGCCACTGGGCCATGGCCAGGATCTTGCCCGTCTTGGGCTGCTCGATGACCACCGTGCAGTTGTCCGCGTCGGCCTTCTCCACCTGCTGTTCGCAGGCCTGCTGAGCCTCCCACTGCAGGGTGGGCACGATGGTCAGCTTCAAGGCAGCGCCGTTGACCGCGGGCGTGTTCTTGGCCGCGGCCAGCGGGATCTGCTCCCCGTTGGTCGACACCTGGAACTGCTCCTGGCCCGACTGGCCGGCCAGCAGCGCGTTATCGGACAGTTCCAGGCCCGCCGCGCCCTTCAGGCCGCCGGAAGCGGTGGTGCTGGTGATCCCGAGCAGGTTCGAGGTCGCGGTGCCGTCGGGGTAGGTGCGCACGTAGCTGGCCGTCATCGAGACGCCGGGCAGGCCGCTGAACGTGGTCGACCCGTTGGTATCACCGGCCGTGCGCGCCGCGGCCGGGTCCGCGGGCAGGCTCAGCGCCTTGATCTGGTTAGCCGCCGCCTGGCTCACCCCCTTCTTCAGCACCACGTACTGCGGCGAGGTGGGGCGCTGGAGCAGGTTGAGCAGCGTGCCGGAGTCCATGCCCAGGGGGGTCGCGAGCTGGGCCGCGACCTCGGGCAGCTGCGCCGAGGTCATCTCCACCGGGTCCGCGTACACCAGGTAGGTCTCCAGGGTCTCGGCCAGCACCTGGCCGTTCGCGGCGGTGATCGTGCCGCGCAGCGCGGGCAGGCTCTCGGTCTGCAGCCGCTGGTCCTGGGCCAGCCGCTGGTAGGTGCTGGACTGGAAGCCCTGCAACTGCACCAGCCGCCCGGCGAACAGCGACATCAAGAACGCGATGGCCAGCAGCGTGATGCCCAGCCGCCGCCCGGGGTCGGCGCGAGGCCGGAGCACCCGGCGCACCATGTTCCGGCGGGGCGGGTGCGGCGGGCGCCCGTTACGGAGCAGCCCGGGGCGGCCGGCCGGCCCGGGCCGGCCTGGCCGCGGGAGGGCTGGCTTCTGGAGGTGCGGGCCCTGGAGGTTTGGGTCTTGGCCTTGGGTGGCTGGGCTGGGCCCCTGGGCGGCTGGCTCCTGGCCGCTCGCGACGCGCCGCCGCCGGGGCGTGAACCACGCTCCCCGGCGCCGCGGCCGCCCCGGTCGTTCGTGCCCCGGGTGCCGCGATCGCTCTGACCGGCTGGGCGCGGGCGCCGCTCGTCACCGGGGCGCCGGGAGGCTGGCCCGCCGCCGCGCACCGGCCCGGGACGGCCGGGACCCAGGCCACCGCGGCCCGCCCCCGATCCGCCTCGCGCGTCGCGTCCGCCGCCGCGAAAGGTCACGGGGTATAACCGGGGACGTTGATCTGTGCCGTCGCGCCGGTGGCCGCGTTGCTGGAGACCTTGCCCGTCTTGATGTTGAGGAACTCCAGCTGCTGCACCGGCTTCATGCCGAGTTGTTCGGCCCGCTGGGCGATCACGCTCGGCGCCTGGTCCTGCGACACCTGCTGCTGCAGTAGCTGCTGCTGCTTGGCCAGGGCGGCGTTTTCTTTCTCCAGGGTGGGGATACGGAAAGACCCGGCCGCCAGCGTGGTGCTGATGACCAGGATGCAGACCAGCGCTCCGGCCAGCATGCCCACCACCAGGAGCAGGAACGGCATCCGGCGCCTGCGGGCGCTGCGCTGCGCGGCGCTGGGCCGCGGCGGGGACGCAGGACGTGGCGGGGACGCAGGACGTGGCGGGAGCTTGGGGCGGGCCGGAGCCACCGGCCGCGGCGGGGGGACCGTCCTGGGCGCGGTCCGGGGTGGGGCAGCCGTCTGGGTGGCCGCCTGGGGCCTGCCCACCCGCGGCGCGGGTGGTCTCGGCGTGGGCCGGGCCCGGGTACCGGGACCGCCCGGTGTCTGCCGAAGGCCAGGTGTCTGCCGAAGATCCTGGCCCTGCCGAAGATCCTGGGCCCGGGCGGCTGGCACCCGCCGGTCGGCCGGAGTCCGCGGGCCCGGCTGGGCTCGGCCGCTGGGCTGGGCTCGGCCGCTGGGCTGGGCTCGCGTCCCGCTTTGGGCCCGCGTCCCGGCCTGGACGCGGGGACCGGGCTGGCCGCCGTCACGGTAACCCCGCGCACGCGGCGGGGACGGAGTGCCGGTTAGTCGGGTAGCCATGTCCATCCGCCCTTCAGGCAGCCTTGCGGATTCGTTCCGCGCCTCGGAGCCGCGCGGAAGCGGCCCGGGGATTCGCGGTCAGCTCTTCCGGGGTCGGGCGCATCGCGCCCCTGGTCAGCAGGCGGAACTGCGGTTTGCGCTCCGGCAGGGGCACCGGCAGGCCGGGCGGGGTGGTGTCGGCCGCCGCCGCGGCCAGCGCCCGCTTGACCACGCGGTCCTCCAGCGAGTGGTAGGCCAGTACGGCAATGCGCCCGCCCAGCGAGAGCAGGTCGAGTGCGGCGGGCAAGGCCCGCCCCAGTACGGCCAGCTCACCGTTCACCTCGATCCGCAGCGCCTGGAACGTCCGCTTAGCCGGGTGGCCACCGGTCCGGCGCGCCGCCGCCGGGATCGAGTCCCGCACGATCTCGCTCAGCCGGGCGGTCGAGGTCACCGGGGCCCGGGAGCGTTCCCGAACCAGCGCGTCCGCGATCCGGCGGGCGAACCGCTCCTCGCCGTAGTCCCGCAGCACCCGGGCCAGCTCCGCGGCCGGGTAGCGGTTGACGATCTCTTCCGCGGTCAGCTCGGCCGTCTGGTCCATCCGCATGTCCAGCGGCGCGTCGTAGGAATAGGCGAAGCCGCGCTCCGGGTCGTCCAGCTGCGGGGACGAGACCCCGAGGTCGAACAGCATGCCTTGCACGCTGTCCAGGCCCGCCGCGGCCACGATGGCCGGGATCTCGTCGTAGAAGGAATGCACCAGCGTCACCCGGCCGGCGTCGGCGCCCAGCGCGGCCCGGGACTCCTCGATCGCGGTCGTGTCGGCGTCGACGCCGATCACCATCAGCCCGGGGTAGGCCGCGAGCAGGGCCCGGGTGTGCCCGGCCCGGCCGAGGGTCGCGTCCAGCAGCACCGCGCCGTCCGCGGCCAGCGCGGGCCCGAGCAACGCGGCCACCTGCTCCAGCATCACCGGCACGTGCCCGGATGCCTTGCCCATGTAGACCACCCCCTCGCTCCTGGTCGCCGCGGCTGGCGTATCTCTTTGTCGTTTTGTCGATTTGTCTTCTGCGATGGCGCCGGTGTTGTGGCTCCCCGGTTACCTGGCCGGGACTCCATCCGCGCCGCGCGGGCCACCAGCCGCCTGGCACCGGGGAAGTGATGCCAGCCAGCCGGCGGCCCAGCGCGGGTGGAGACCCCGCCGGGCACCGGCCTCACAAGATCCCGGGCAGCACCTCCTCGGATGCGTCCGAGAACGACTCCTCCTGGCTGGCCAGGTAGGTCTCCCAGGAGGTCGCGTCCCAGATCTCCATCCGGGTGTTGGCCCCGATGACCACGCAGTCCCGCTCCAGGCCGGCGTAGCTGCGCAGCGCCGGGGGCACGGTGATGCGGCCCTGCTTGTCCGGAACCTCGTCCGAGGCACTGGCGAACAGCACCCGGCTGTAGTCCCGCAGTCCTTTGCCCGTGACCGGAGCGGCGCTCATGGCCTCGGTGACCCGGGTGAACTCAGCGAGCGGCCACACGTAGAGGCAGCGCTCCTGACCCTTCGTGATCACCACCCCCTCAGCGAGCTCGTCCCGGTACTTGGCGGGCAGGATCAGCCGCCCCTTCTCGTCCAGCCGGGGTGTGTGCGTGCCGAGGAACACCGCACCCACCTCCCCTGGCTCGAGAGCAGCGCTGACTTAATCGCCCCACCGCGCTCCACTGTACTCCACATTCCCCCACCGTCAACGCTGAAACCGGCGTGTTTTGCGGTTCTGGCCCCACAAAACCGCAGCTCAGCAAGGGTGGGGCGAAGTGGGGGGCAGATGGGGGCCACGTGGGGCTTCTGGGCGCTGGGTGGCCCAGCAGGGGAAGCCGCCGCCGGACCACCGCCCGGGCCAGCCGCCGGCCAGCCCCCGAGCAAGCCCCCGGGCCAGCCACTGGGCCAGCCGCAAGGCAAGCCACTGGGGCCGCGGCTACGTATCTAGTGTTGAGACCGCCTCTCAGGTGCGCGGAAGCGCTGCCTTGGGGGCATCGAAGCGTCGCGCCGCGACAGGGCTAGGACGTACTGTCGTTATGAGGCCGTTACGGTGGTCAGGCACACTTCCGCCCGCGGCCGGCACGGCACCACGCCGGTGGGGCCTGCGCGGCCCATGAGGAGGCCATGTGGTGGTGGAGACGGGGCGGGAGCCCGGCAGAACACTCGAGGACCTGGTTGGGGTGGCCGGGCGCATCGGGGCGTCGGTCGAATCGGTCATCGACGGGAAGGCCAACGCGGTCCGGCTCACGCTGGCCGTGCTGCTGGCCGACGGGCACCTGCTGATCGAGGACGTCCCCGGCGTCGGCAAGACCATGCTGGCCAAGGCGCTGGCCAGGTCCATCGACTGCTCGGTGCGGCGTATCCAGTTCACGCCGGACCTGCTGCCCAGCGACGTCACCGGGGTCAGCGCCTACAACCAGGAGCGCCGGGAGTTCGAGTTCAAGCCGGGCCCGGTGTTCGCCAACATCGTGGTCGGCGACGAGATCAACCGGGCCTCACCCAAGACCCAGTCCGCGCTGCTGGAGAGCATGGAAGAGGGCCAGGTCACGGTGGACGGGACCACCTACCCGCTGGAGTCCCCGTTCATGGTCATCGCCACCCAGAACCCGGTGGAGATGGAGGGCACGTACCCGCTGCCCGAGGCCCAGCGGGACCGGTTCACCGCCCGCATCTCGATCGGGTACCCGACGGCCGCGGCCGAGCTGGAGATGATCGAGACACACGGGTCGGCATCGCCGCTGGATGACGTGAAGCCGGTGGCGCACGCCGCCGACATCCGGGACCTGGCCGCCGCGGTGCGCGGGGTGACGGTCTCCGACCTGATCAAGCAGTACGTGATCAGCCTGGTCAACGCCACCCGCTCGCATGACGACCTGCGCCTGGGCGCGTCCCCCCGGGCGACCCTGCACCTGCTCCGGGTCAGCCGCGCCTGGGCGGCCCTGGACGGCCGCGACTACGTGATCCCTGACGACGTGCAGGCCCTGGCCGTGCCGGTGCTGGCGCACCGGCTGCTCCCCACGCCCGAGGCCCTGGTCGCGGGGCAGTTCCCCGAACAGGTGCTGGCCGGCATCGTGTCCCGCCTGCCGCTTCCGGCCCGGCGGTAGCGGGCCCGGCGTGCCGCCGCAGGCCGGTCCAGCGATTGAACGAAGGACGTAGATGCGGGCACTGCTGAACGCCCTGACCAAGCGGGGCAAGACGTTTCTGGCCGTGGGCGCGGTGACGGCCGTGGTCGGCCTGATCTTCAGCGAGGCCGACCTGTTCCGCATCGGCTTGCTGCTGATGGTCCTCCCGGTGCTGTCCGCGCTGACCACCAGCCGGGCCCGTTACCGGCTGTCCTGCACCCGGCAGCTGGTGCCGCGCCGGATCCAGGCGGGTCAGGCGGCCGAGGCCCGGGTCCGGCTGTCCAACGTGTCCCGGCTGCGCACCGGCCTGCTGCTGGCCGAAGACCTGATCCCGGCGGCGATGGTGGGTCCGGGCAGTCGGCCGCGGTTCGTGCTGGAGTCCATCGAGCCGGGCGGCAGCCGCGACCTGAGCCACCAGGTCGAGGTGGATCAGCGAGGCAAGTACACCATCGGCCCGCTGCAGGTCCGGGTGGCTGACGCCTTCGGGCTGGCCGCCATCGGCCGCTCGTTCGCGACCAAGAGCACGCTGGTGGTGACGCCGCAGATCACCGCGCTGCCGCGGGTGTCGATCGCCGGCAACCGGCTCGGGGACGGCGAGAGCGGCCTGCGTACGGTCGCGGCTGCCGGTGATGACGACATCGCGCCCCGGGCCTACCGGGACGGAGACGAGCTGCGGCGAGTGCACTGGCGGTCCACCGCGCGGTACGGCGAGCTGATGGTCCGGCGCGAGGAGCAGCGCTGGCACAACCGGGCCCTGCTGCTGCTGGACACCCGGCGCAAGGCCCACGTGGGCAGCGGCCCGGACTCCTCCTTCGAGTACGCGGTGAACGCGATGGCCTCCATCGGCGTGCACCTGGTCGGCCAGGGCATCGAGACCCGGCTGATCACCGAGACCGGCGACGCCGCCCCGGCCGGGCCCGCCGCCGAGTCGCTGCTGGAGCGGCTGGCCGTGATCCGTACCTCACGCGGCACCGACCTCAACCGCGGTCTGGCCGCGCTGCGGACCAGCAACCGGGGTCAGGTCATCGCGATCGTCGGGGCGCTGTCCGCGGCCCAGGCCCGGCTGCTCGCGGCCAGCCACCACGGCACCTCCCCCGCCATGGCGCTGCTGCTGGACGGCCCGCACTGGGCCGCCGACCGGACCACTGACCGGACCGGCGACCGGGAACCGCCATCGGCTGCGGCCAGCATCCTGGTCGCCGCGGGCTGGCGGGTGGTGACGGCCACCGGGAGTACGCCGCTGGCCGATGCCTGGCGGGAGCTGCACCACCCGCCGTCCAGCGCCTCGTTGCGCCGCCCCATCAGCACCGAGGCCCCGTCGCCCGCGACGGCCCGGCTGAACGTCGCCCCGAGTGAGGAATCCGCATGAGCCTGCCGGAAACCCGGGCGCCGGACCGAGTGGGAGACCTGCCGCCGGCGGGAGGCACGGGGCGAGCGGGAGACTCGCGGCGACCGGGCCGCACCACCATGAACTACCGCCTCACGATCGCGGCCGCGGTCGGCACGCTGCTCGCCTCCACCGCGCTGTACGCGCTGTTCGTGGGCCTGGAGTGGTTCTGGGCTGGGCTGGGCGCGGTGGCCGTGGCCGCTGCGGTCGGCCTGCTGACCCGGCGCTGGCCGTCGCCGGTGCTCCCGTCGGTGGGGGCGGTGACCGCGGCGCTGGCCGGCCTGCTGCTCTACCTGAACGTGCTGTTCGCGCCGCACCAGTCGTGGTTCCTGGTCGTGCCCAACGCGACCTCGCTCGGCCACGTCTGGCAGGTGGCCACCGGGGGCATGACCGACGCGGACCGGTTCTCACCCCCGGTACCGCTGACCCCCGGCCTGCTGCTGCTGGCCGTCGCCGGTATCGGGGTGGCCGCGATCGCGGCCGACCTGCTGGCCGCGCGGCTGCGCCGTTCGGCCCTGGCCGGGCTGGCCCTGCTGGCCCTGTTCATCGTGCCGTCCACCACCCCGGCGGACCGCAGCGGCTTTGGCACCGCCCTCGTGTTCTGCCTGGGCACGATCGGGTACCTGGTGATCTTGGCCGCGGACGGCCGGGACCGGATCGGGCGTTGGGGCCGGACCGTAGGCCTGTGGCGGACCGACCGCTACGGCCAGCCGGTCACGGGCCGCCGCGGCCCCGGCGCCGTCAAGCCCGCCGACGTGAACACACTGGCCGCGGCCGGACGGCGGATCGGCTTGATCTCGATCGTGCTCGCGCTGTTCGTGCCGCTGTTCATCCCGGGGCTGCGGGTCAACCGCATGTTCCCCGCGCACGTCAACGTGTTCGGTCCCGCGGGCAACGGGCTGGGCACCGGAGGCAGCACCTCGGTCCCTGACCCGCTGGCCCAGATGACCCAGGACCTGCGCGAGGGCGACGCGGAATCGGTGCTGACCTACACCACCAGCAATCCCGAGCCGCAGTACCTGCAGATGTACGTGCTGGGGAACCTGTCCACCACCCGCTGGACGCTCAGCCCGCACCTGGGCTCGAACGCCCCAGCGGCCGGCACGCTGCCCAAGGCCCAGGGCCTGACCAGCGCGACCAAGCCGACCGTGACTACCCACACCACGCACGTCACGTTCAGCTCGACCGCGTCCGGCGACTCGGCGGTCAGCTTCCTGCCGGTGCCGTATCCGCCCACCAAGATCAACGTGTCCGGGCACTGGGTCATCAACGACAGCACCGGCATGGTGTTCGGGTTCAACAACTCGCTGTCCGGGCTGTCCTACACGGTCACCAGCCAGGACGTGGAGCCCACGGCCGGCCAGCTGGCCCGGACCGGGACCCCGCCCGCCGCCATCACCAGCCAGTTCCTGCCCGTCCCGGCGCCGTTCAAGTCGCTGACCACGCTGGCCCGGAAGGTGACCAAGAGCGCGACCACCCCGTACGCCCGGGCGCTGGCCCTGCAGAACTGGTTCACCGAGACCGGCGGGTTCAACTACAGCCTGAACGTCAACGAACCGGCCGACGCAGCCGGCCTGACCGACTTCCTCACCGTGTCCAAGCGCGGGTACTGCCAGCAGTTCGCGTTCGCGATGGCGGTGCTGGCCCGGCTGCTCGGCATCCCGTCCCGGGTCGCGGTGGGCTTCACGCCCGGCACCTCCACCGGACAGGCCGACACCTACCAGGTGCGGTCCAGCGATGCGCACGCCTGGCCCGAGCTGTACTTCCAGGGCCTGGGCTGGCTGCGGTTCGAGCCCACCCCGTCGGGCAGCGGCGGCCAGGGCACCGCGGTGCCGCCCACCTACACGGTCCCGCAGATCTCCAGCAACGGCACTGGCTCCGCCTCGGCGGGCACCTCCACCCCGGCGGGCTCGGGTAGCTCCAGCACCGCCAAGCCGGGGGTCGGCGGGAGCAAGCTCGCTGACGGCGGCATCGGCGGGGCCGGCACGGCCACGGCCAAGCATGGCTCTGGCTTCCCGTTCGAGCCGATCGGCCTGGCGCTCCTGGCGCTGCTCGCGGTGGTGGTCATTGCCCCGCCGGCCAGCCGGTTCCTGGTCCGCCAGCGGCGGCTCGCGTACGCCGGGGACCTGGCCCGGGCCCACGCCGCCTGGCGGGAGACCCTGGACGAGCTGGCCGACTACCATGTGGCCCGGCGGCCGAGCGAGTCACCCCGGGCCGTGGCCCTGCGGGTCACCGACGAATCGCACCTGGCCACACCCGCGGCGCAGGCCCTGGGCCGGGTCGCGCTGGCCGAGGAACGGGCCAGCTACGCCGACTCCCCCGGGACCGCGCCCACCCGGGCCGACCTGGAACTCATCCGGCGCGGCCTGGCCGCCAACGCCACCCGGCGGGCCCGCTGGCGCGCCCGGCTGACCCCGGCGTCCGCGTATGTACCGCTACAGAACCTGACCGTCGCCCTGTCGGGGGCCGCCACCCAGGCCCAGTCGAAGGTGGGGCGGCATCTGCCGGGTGGCCGGCGAGCGGGCCGGTCGCACTGGAATGGGTACTCCGGCTTCGACGACGCGAGTTAGCGACCCGCGGCCGGTCCCGGCCGCGGCCACCGCGGCCGGGTATGACCCCCGGCTCAGAGGCCGCCTTCCTGACGGCGCCGCCAGCGCTCCTCCAGGCGTTCCATCATGCCCGGCTGGGCCACCCGGATCCCGGCCGCCTTGCCCTGCTGGCGTTGCTGACGCCGCCGGGCCCGCTTGGAGCGGCGCGGACGGCCGAAGCCGGCCGCGACCGACGTCGCGTTGATGTGACGGTAGCTGGTCAGCGCCCACATGCTGCAAACGAGCATGACGACGAATCCGGCGACGCCCACCCAGATGTACTGGGAAATGACCCCGCCGAGCAGCAGCCCGACACCCAGCACGAATCCGGCTACGGCCTGGACAGCCCGTCGCTTGTAATGAACACGTGGGTCGCTGGAGCGAACCGCGTGAACAAACTTTGGATCCTCGCTGTAAAGCGCCTGCTCGATCTGCTCGAGCTGACGCTGTTCATGCTCAGAGAGCGGCACGACGCCTCCCATGGAACCTTGCGCGCAGGATCGGGGTACGGTGACCGCCACCAGTCTCCCCGGATCCACTTCCAGAATACGAGTCTCAGAGCATTGCGTGGAAGGGTGTCCCCGCCTTGTCGCCCCGCGAGCGGGGTCAAACCGACGACTACCCACTGTCCGGGCCGCTTTCACGGTACCCGCTAGACCGGTGGCCGGGCCCCTGACCCTGGTCGCGCTCCCCGTCGACCAGCACGGCGGGCCGGACCGCGCCCGCCCCGAAACGCTGGGTGATCCGGTCCATGGCCCGCTCGGCCTCCCGCCAGCCGGTGGGCTTGTCGTCCAGTGTGAGCTGGGTGGTGGCGTCCGACGCGATGGTCAGCCCGGTCATCCGTACCCCGATCAGCCGCAGCCGGGCCGCCCCGTCCAGGCCGGAACCCTCATACAGGGCGCACGCGGTCTCGTAGATGGTCCGGGTCAGATCGGTCGGGTCCGGCAGCGTACGGGACCGGGTGATGGTGTTGAAGCTGGCCAGCCGGAGCTTGACCGTCACCGTCCGGCCCGCCCAGCCGCCCTCGCGCAGCGCACGGGCGGTCCGCTCGGACAGCCGGAGCAGCTCGCGCCGGGCCACCTGCGGGTCGGTGACGTCGATGGCGAAGGTCTCCTCGGCGCCGATGCTCTTGTCCGGCGCGTGCGGGGTCACCGCCCGGCTGTCCCGGCCCCAGGCCAGCGCGGCCAGGTGGGCACCGACCGCGGCCCCCAGGTGCTGCTGCAGCGTGGCCAGCGGGGCGTGGGCGATGTCGCCCACCGTGCTCAGTCCCAGCCGGGCCAGCGTCTCGCCGGTGCGCTGCCCTACTCCCCACAACGCCGAGACCGGCAGCGGGTGCAGGAAGCCGAGCACGCCGTCCGCCGGGACCACCAGCAGGCCGTCCGGCTTGCAGCGCACCGAGGCGATCTTGGCGATGAACTTGGACGGGGCCACCCCCACCGAGCAGGTCAGCCCCTGCTCGGCCTCGATCTGGCGGCGGATGGCCGCGCCGATCCAGGCCGGGGACCCGAGCCGCCGCAGGGCGCCGGACACGTCCAGGAAGGCCTCGTCCAGAGCCAGCGGCTCGACCACCGGGGTGACCGACCGGAACACCGCCATGACCTGCTTGGACACTTCGCTGTAGGCCCCGCGGCGAGGCGGCACGAAGATCGCCTGCGGGCACAGCCGCCGGGCCACGGCCCCCGGCATGGCCGACCGGACCCCGAACGTGCGGGCCTGGTAGGAGGCGGACAGCACCACGCTGCGCCCGTTGCGGCGAGCCCACGATGACCGGCTTGCCCATCAGCTCCGGGCGGTCCCGGATCTCCACGCTGGCGTAGAACGCGTCCATGTCCACGTGCAGGATGTGACAGCCAGTGTCGTCCGGGCCGATCTCGGTGGGCACAGTCACGGTGGCCGCCTCAGCGCCGCCCGAGGATGTGCAGCTTCGCGGCGATGTCGCGCAGCGCGGGGTACGTCGCGGCCGCCGTCTCCAGCGCGCGCAGGGCCTCGGCCGCTCCCGGGTCCGCGTCCACCAGCACGCTGGGGATCAGGCCGCCGAAGATCTCCGCGCCGTGGGCGGCCCCCGGGGTCAGCCCGGCTCCCTCGATCAGCGCGGTCAGGCCAGGCAGGGTGAACCAGCGCGGCCCAGTGCCAGGCTGGCCCGCCCGGTCTCCCTCGAGCAGGGCCCGGGCCTCGTCGAAACGGCCTGTCAGCGCCCGGTGCAGCACCGCCGCGACCTGGCCGGAGGCCAGCACGCTGACTGTGCCGCCGGGCCGCAGCACCCGGGCGATGGCGGCCAGCGCGTCGGCCGGTGAGTCCACGTACTCCAGCACGCTGTGGCAGATGACCAGGTCGGCCGCGTCCTCGCCGACCACGCCGTCCAGGCCCGCCGCCTCGCCCTGGACGGCGCTGATCCGCACGTCCATCTCGGCGGCCCGCCGCTGCGCGGCCGCCAGCGAGTCCGGGCTCGGGTCGACCACGGTCACGCTGTGGCCCAGTGCGGCCAGCGGCACGGCGAACCCGCCGGTGCCCCCGCCCGCGTCGATGACGTCGAGCCGGTCCCGGCCGGTCTGCGCGGCGCGCGCCGCGAGCACCTCGCGCAGCACGTCCCAGACCACAGAACGGCGACTGATCTGAACTTCCACCGCGCCCCCTTACGTAGCTTCAATGTAGTGCGGTGCGGGGACATTTTCGCCGACATGAACTAGCCCGAAGCCCCAGGCCACCGGATGGTTCCTCACGTACTTAAGACACTCTGACGGGATATGCGGATTCCTCTCAGGCCGAGCACGTATTCTCTTCGCCATGGCTGAGCACCTCGAGTTGCCGCGCCCCTGCCGTCTGTTGCGGACGGTGGTCTGGAACCTCACCGAATCGGTGGGGTTGCCCGGCGCTGGTTACATCGTCGGGCAGGAGCTCGCCGGGCGGAACGCCGCGATGATCGCGGCCGCCGCCATCTTGTGGCTGGTCGCGATCGTCCGCAAGATCGTCACCGGCACCGTGCCCGGCCTGGTCACGATCTCCGCCCTGGTCATGACCGTGCAGGCCGTGGTCGTGGTCAGCACCGGGAACGTGTTCTTCTTCCTGCTCCAGTTCCCGCTGGCCAACCTGGTGATGTGCGTCCTGTTCGCCCGGACCGCTCCGACCCGCAAGCCGCTGATCGCCCAGCTGGCCGCGGAGGTGGTGGCGCTGCGCCAGCCGTCCACCCATCACCCGGCCCTGCACCGCTTCTTCCAGGGCGCCACCTGGCTGTGGGCGGGCCTGTTCTTCCTGACCACGGTGGGCCTGTCGGTCATGATGCTGACCGAGCCGCTGACCTTGTTCCTCATCCTCTACACCGCGGTGACGGTGGGCGGCGTGGTGGTCGGGGCCGGGCTGTGCGCGCTCTGGTTCTACCGGGTGATCCGCAAGACGGGCCTGCGGATCCGCTTCGCCGCGGTCTGAGGCAGCGCGGTCTGAGGCAGCGCGGTCCGAGGCAGCGCGGGCCTGACCTCAGAGGGCCAGCGTCGGCTTCAGCTCCAGCAACCGGGCCAGCAGCCCGTTCACGAAGGCCGGGGACCCATCGGTGGACAGGTCCTTGGCCAGCTCGACCGCCTCGCTGATGGCCACCCCGTCCGGCACGTCGTCCGCCCACAGCAGTTCGTAGGCGCCGATGCGCAAGGTGTTGCGGTCGACGGCGGGCATCCGGTCCAGCGTCCAGCCTTCGGCGTAGGCGGCCAGCAGCTCGTCGATCCGGTCCCGGTGCGCTTGGACACCGCGGACCAATTCCGCGGCATACTCCGGCACCGGCGGCCCATCGTCGGCCTTGGCCGCCGAGCGCTCTTCCAGCAGCGGCAGCACCGGCTCACCGCGCAGATCTGCCTCGAACAGCAAGTCAAGGGCGCGCTTACGCGCCTTGCTACGAGCGGGCACAGCAGTCGCGGCGCATCAGGCGCGGCCGAGGTACGTGCCGGTCCGCGTGTCGACCTTGATCTTCTCGCCCGTGGAGATGAACAGCGGGACAGCGATCTCGGCGCCGGTCTCCAGCTTGGCGGGCTTGGTGCCGCCGGTGGAACGGTCGCCCTGCAGGCCCGGGTCGGTTGAGCTGACGGTCAGCTCGACTGCGGCGGGCAGGTCGACGTACAGCGGCACGCCGTCGTTGAACGCGATCGTGACCATCTGCTCTTCGAGCAGGTAGTTCGCGCTCTCGCCCACCGTGGACGCGGGCACGTGCGGCTGGTCGTAGTCGGTGGTGTCCATGAACACGTAGTCGTCGCCCTCGCGGTACAGGTACTGCATGTCCCGCTTGTCGACGTTGGCCACGTCCACCTTGACGCCCGCGTTGAACGTCCGGTCGACGACCTTGCCGGTCATCACGTTCTTCAGCTTGGAGCGCACGAAGGCGCCGCCTTTGCCCGGCTTGACGTGCTGGAACTCGACGACCGTCCACAGGTTGCCGTCGATGTTCAGGGTCATGCCGTTCTTGAGGTCGTTCGTCGTCGCCACGTCTGCTGTCTCCGCCTATTGCCCGTCGTGCCCGCCCATCACAGGGCGAGAAGTTCCTTGGTGGTCGTCGTGAGAATCTGGGCTGCCCCGCCGGCCGCACCAGCCCCGACGACCAGGACATCCTCGATCCGGACACCGCCTTGGCCGGGCAGGTAGACACCGGGCTCAACGGTTACCGAAACATGATCCTCCAGTTTACCCGCACTTCCATACCCGATCATCGGCGCTTCGTGCACTTCCAGCCCGACCCCGTGCCCCAGCCCGTGCCCGAAGTGGTCGCTGTGACCGGCCTCGGCGATCAGGTCGCGGGCCGCCGCGTCCACCTCGCGCAGCGCCGCACCTGGCCGGGCCGCCGTGCAGCCTGCGCGCTGGGCCGCCGCGACCAGCTCGTACACGTCCCGCTGCCAGTCCGCGGGCTCACCCAGCGCGACCGTCCGGGTCATGTCTGCGTGGTACCCGGCGAACTGCGCGCCGAAGTCCATGGTGATCAGGTCCCCGCGGCGCAGCGGCCGGCCGGACGGCACGTGGTGAGGTAGCGCGCCGTTCGGGCCGCTGGCCACGATGGTGTCGAACGAGGGCCGCTCCGCCCCCAGTTCCCCCATCCGGTGGTCGAGCGCCGCGGCCAGCGCCCGCTCGCTCAGCCCGGGGCGGATCAGCGGCAGCACGTCCGCGAAGGCCTGGTCGGTGATCCGGCACGCGGTCCCGAGCAGTTCCAGCTCGGACGGATCCTTGACCGTCCGCAGCTCTTCGACCTTATTAAAAAAAGAAATAAGACTGACGTCCTCGGCCGCCGCCACAAGCTGTTCGTAGCGGTCCACGGTCAGGTCGTGCGTCTCCACCGCGAGCCGGCGCAGGCCGCGCCTGCGGGCCGCGGCGGCCAGGATCGGCTCGATGAACCGCCCCACGGTCAGGTCCAGGTCGGGAGCGTCGCGCAGCGCGGCCAGCTCGTACCGGGAGTCGGTGGCCAGCAGGCCGGTCCCGTCGGCGGGCAGCAGCAGCGCCGCGTTCGAGCTGGCCAGGCCGGTCAGGTAACGGACGTTAGGCCCCGCGGTGATCAGGACCGCGTCGGCCTCCAGCTCGGCCAGCTTGGCCTGGGCCCGGGCCCGGCGGGCGGCATGGATTTCCGGCATGTCCCGACTGTAGGCGACCGGAGAGCCGCCTCAGGCGGCCAGTTCGGCGACGCGCTCGATGAGGTGGACGCGGCCGGCGTGGTCGGGGGCCAGCGGGGTGACCACCACGGTGGTCGCGCCCGCCTCGCGGAACGCGGCCAGCCGCTCGGCCACGTAGCTCTCCGGGCCGATCAGCGCGGTCTTCTCCAGCAGCTCGTCCGGGACCAGGGCCTCGGCGTCGGCCTTGCGGCCGTCCAGGTAGGCGTCCTGGATCTGGTCGGCCGCGTCGCCGTAGCCGAGCCGGGTGGCCAGCGCGTGGTAGAAGTTCTGGCCCCGCGCGCCCATCCCGCCGATGTACAGCGCGAAGAACGGCCGGGCCAGGTCGCGGTAGCCGGTCACGTCGTCGCCGATCAGCAGCGGGGCCATCGCCACCACGTCCAGCGGGCCGAGCTCCGGGTCGCGCTTGGCCAGGCCCTGCGCGACCGGGCCGCCCCAGATCTCGCCGGCCTTCTCGGGCAGGTAGAAGAACGGCTGCCAGCCTTCGGCCAGCTCGGCCGCGAGGGCCACGTTCCTGGGCCCGACCGCGGCCAGCATGATCGGGATCCGCTCCCGGACCGGGTGGTTGATGAGCTTGAGCGGCTTGCCCAGGCCGGTCCCCTGGTCCGCGGGCAGCGGCAGCTGGTAGTGCTTGCCGTCGTACACGAGCCGGTCGCGGCGCCACACCATCCGGCAGATCTCGATCAGCTCGCGGCTGCGGCCCACCGGCGCGTCGTAGGGCACGCCGTGCCAGCCCTCGATGACCTGCGGCCCGGACGCGCCGATGCCCAGGGTGAACCGGCCGCCGGAGACGTAGTCCAGCCCGGCAGCGGTCATCGCGGTCAGCGCGGGCGTGCGCGAGTACAGCTGGAGGATGCCCGAGGCGAGCTGCAGCCGTTCGGTCCGGGCCGCGATGTAGCCGAGCTGGCTGACCGCGTCGAAGCTGTAGGCCTCCGGCACGAACACGATGTCCAGGCCGGCCTTCTCATAGTCGGCCAGCTCGGTCACGGTCTCGGCGAAGCCCCCGGCGTAGTTGATCGCCATCCCCACGCGCATCGGCGACGCCGCCTTTCGAATGCCGTTCGGTTTTACTGGGAGCCTAACGGTTACCTGGCTGGCTGTATGCGGGCCACCCGGGTGAGGAGGCCAGCCGGGCGACGATGTCCGCGCCGACCTGCTCGGGCACCCGGCCCTCGGTGCTCACGGTCATGGTGGCCACGGCCTGATAGTTGACCAGCCGGCGCTGGTAGACCTGGGCCAGGTCGGGCCGGCGCAGCATCGGGCGGCCGTCGTCGCCGCCCACCCGGTCCAGCGCCCCCGCGTACGGAACGTGCAGGTAGACCACTGCTTCGGCGCCGCCGGGACCCGTTGACTCGATGAGCAGGCGGCGGGTCTGCTCGTGTTCCACCGCGCCGCCGCCCAGCGCCAGCACCAGCCGGGGACCGGCCAGCAGGGACGCGATCGTCTCCTGTTCCAGCGCCCGGAAGGCCGGCTCGCCGCGCTCAGCGAAGATCTGCTGGACGGCCAGGCCTTCCCGCTCGGCGATCACGGCGTCCACGTCGGCGAACGGCAGGCCGAGGTGGCGGGACAGCACCCGGCCGACGGTCGTCTTGCCCGCTCCCATGAACCCGACCAGGACGATCACGAGGCTGGTCCCCGGGTAGTGGTGGCCCCGAGCGCAGTCGTAGCCCCGGGTGCGCTCACGGGCACACCTCCAGGTAGGCCTGCTCCAGCAATTCCTCCGGCGGCGCCTCGAAGATCGCGGGCTGGGCCAGCCCGTCCAGCACGACGAACCGCAGCCTGGCCGCCCGCGTCTTCTTGTCCACGGCCATGGCCGCGCGCAGGTCCGGCCACCGGTGCGCCTGGTAGGCGGTGGGCAGGCCGACCGCGGTGAGCACGCTCCGGTGCCGGGCCGCGGTCGGGCCGTCCAGCCGCCCGGCCAGCCGGCTCAGCTCGGCCACGTAGACCATGCCGATGGCCACCGCGTCGCCGTGCCGGAACCGGTACTCCTCGGTGCGCTCGATCGCGTGCCCCAGCGTGTGCCCGTAGTTCAGCGTCTCCCGCAGCCCGGCCTCGCGGAAGTCCGCCGCCACCACCCGGCCCTTGAACCGGATGGCCCGCTCGATCAGCTCGCGGGTGTGCCGGCCGTGCGGGACGGTGGCACCGTCGGCGTCGGCTTCGACCAGGTCCAGGATGACCGGGTCGGCGATGAAGCCGGCCTTGATCACCTCGGCCAGGCCGGCCACGTAGTCGGCCTGGGGCACGGTCTCCAGCGTGGCCAGGTCGGCCAGCACGCCGGCGGGCGGGTAGAAGGCCCCGACCAGGTTCTTGCCCTCCGGGATGTCGATCGCGGTCTTCCCGCCGACCGCCGCGTCCACCATGGCCAGCAGCGTGGTCGGCACCAGCACCACCCGGACGCCACGCAGGTAGCTGGCCGCGACGAACCCGGCCAGGTCGGTGGTGGCGCCGCCGCCGATGCCGACGATGCAGTCCCGGCGGCCCACCTGCTCGGCCGCCAGCCGGGACCACAGGCCCGCGGCCACGCTGACCTGCTTGGCCGCTTCCCCGTCCGGCACCTCGGCCACGATGACCTGGTAACCGGCCTCGTCCAGGGCCCGGCACGCGGGCCGGGCGATGTCGCCGACGGCCTCGGGGGCGATGACCACCACCTTGGTCGCCTCCGGCCCGACCAGGCCGGGCAGCTCGCTCAGCACGCCGGTACCGATCACCACGTCGTAGGGACGCTCGCCCGCCACCGGGATGCGCGTGATGCTCATGGGGTTGGTGTTTCCTTGGTGGGGGGCAGGTTCTGGTTCGTGGTGGGGGCTGGGTTCTGGTCCGTGAGCCAGGCCTCGATCTCGTCGGCGACCTCTTCCGGGGCCAGCTCGTCGGCTGCCACGGTGAACGTGGCCAGCTGCTGGTAGACCGGCTGCCGTTCCTCCAGCATCGTGCGCAGGCGCCCGCGCGGGTTGCCGGGGATGACCACCCGGGGCCGGTCCAGGCCGAGCCGCCGGGCGATCGCGGCGAATCCCGCGTCCAGGAAGGCCACCGGCCGCCCGGCCAGCAGCTGCCGTACGTCCGGGTCGAGCACCGCGCCGCTGCCCAGCGCCACCACCGCACCGTCGGCGCTGAGCGCCCGCTGGGCCGCGGCCCGCTCCAGGTCCCGGAACGCATCCTCGCCGTCGTCGACGAAGATCTCACTCACCGGCTTGCCCGCGGCCGCCTCGATCTCCGCGTCGGTGTCCACGAACCCGGCGCCCAGGCGGTCAGACAGCAGTCGCCCGACCACTGATTTGCCCGCGGCGGGCGGCCCGGTCAGCACGACCAGCGGCGCTCCCGGCTTCCCGGTGCTCACGTGATCACCAGGGACTTGAGGTAGGAGTCGGCGTTGCGCTGGATCTCGGCCACCGAGTCGCCGCCGAACTTTTCGACCACCGCGTCCGCCAGCACCAGCGCGACCATGGCCTCGGCCACCACGCCGGAGGCGGGCACCGCGGTCGCGTCGCTGCGCTGGTTGATGGCCTTGGCCGGCTCTCCGGTGGCCACGTCGATGGTGTCCAGGGCACGGGGCACGGTGGAGATCGGTTTCATGGCCGCGCGGACCCGCAGCACCTCGCCGTTGGTCATGCCGCCTTCGACCCCCCCGGCCCGGTTGGTGCGGCGGTGCACGCCGCCCGGGCCGATCTCGATCTCGTCGTGGGCCTGCGAACCGCGGC
The DNA here is from genome assembly GCA_963833835.1 of uncultured Actinomycetes bacterium. GTDB lineage: Bacteria > Actinomycetota > Actinomycetes > Streptosporangiales > Streptosporangiaceae > Bog-532. The sequence goes on along the minus strand of CAWHZI010000007.1, from coordinate 586,413 downwards.
GCCGCGCGGTGGTGAAACCGTCGCCGATCTCGACGCCCTTCATGGCCTGGATGCCCATGACCGCAGCGGCCAGGCGGGCATCCAGGCGGCGGTCCCAGTGGGTGAAGCTGCCCAGCCCGGGTGGCAGGCCGTGCACCACGACCTCGACCACCCCGCCCAGGGTGTCGCCCTCCTTGCGGACCAGGTCGATCTCCTCGACCATGGCCGCGCTGGTCTCGGCGTCGGCGCAGCGCACCGGGTCGGCGTCGATCCGGGCCGCGTCCTGCGGGCCGGGCACCAGCCCGTCCGGGGCGCTGACCGGACCCAGGGCCACCACGTGGCTGACGATCTCGACGTCGAGAGCCTGGCGCAGGAACTGCCGGGCCACCTCGCCCAGCGCCACCCGGGCCGCAGTCTCCCGCGCGCTGGCCCGCTCCAGGATCGGGCGGGCGTCCTCGTGACCGTACTTCTGCATGCCGGCCAGGTCGGCGTGGCCGGGGCGCGGCCGGGTCAGCGGGGCGTTCCTGGCCTGTTCGGCCAGCACTTCGGGGTCGACCGGGTCGGCCGACATCACCGTCTCCCACTTGGGCCACTCGGTGTTGCCGACCCGGATCGCCACCGGTCCGCCCAGCGTGATCCCGTGCCGGACCCCACCGGTCAGCTCGACCTCGTCCTGCTCGAACTTCATCCGGGCGCCGCGGCCGTAGCCGGCCCGGCGCCGGGCCAGTGCGGCCGCGACGTCCTCGGTGGTGACCCGCACGCCCGCGGGCACACCCTCGCAAATGGCCACGAGCGCACGCCCGTGTGACTCCCCCGCAGTTAGCCAGCGCAGCATGGCATCGATCCTAGTGAACCCTTTTTGCCGCGCCAGCTCAGCCCGGTACGGGTCCGGGTCCGGAGAAACCGGCTTGTGCCATTTCAATACAACACAGTATTGTATCGATGTGCTCACGGGGCCGGGTGAAGCGCCTGACGTAGGCCGATACGGCCGGCCCAGACAAATCAGGGGAGATCGGGATGGGAAAGCTGGTGGTCACCGAGTTCATGACGCTGGACGGGATCATCGAGGACCCGGGTGGCGACCACGCTCACCGACCCGGCCTGGAACAACACCACGATCATCGCCAGCGACGTCCCGGACCAGGTGATCAAGCTGAAAGAGCAGTACGAGGGCGATGGGCTGGTGTCGGCCAGCGCGACCCTGGTCGACACGCTGCGCGCGCACGGAGGATGCCGCGGGCACCAGGCTGGAGCTGGCCGACTCGCGCCACGGTCCGGCCCGACGTGCTGCTACTCACCTACCGTCCGGCCGGTAGGGCATCCGGTGGCGGGGTGCCGCCGACGGCCCGCCACACCAGGGCGGCGCTCCGCCACGGCCAGTTCGGCGGGGGCGCGGCACCGGCCAGGGCGCGGCCGTACCAGGATCCGGTGCACATCGTGAGGGCCACCTCGACGTCGGCGTCGGCGTCGATCAGGCCCAGCTGGCGGGCTCGCTCGAGGATGATCCCCAAGCGGCGCCGCCGAGGCGCGATGACCTGGGCCTGGTACCGGGCGCGCACGCCGGCGTCGGTGCTGTCCTGGAGCATGGTGCCGACCAGCGAGAGCCGGCCGGGGCGCGATACCCCGTGCTCGAAGTCAGTCAGCTCGGCCACCAGATCACCGAAGGGGTCGGCGGTCTCCAGCTCCGGTCGGCCAGGTCGGCGAAGGCGGCCATGGCGGCCGCTCCGAGTTCGGCCTTGCTGGGCCAGCGCCGGTAGACCGCCTGCCGCGTCGTCCCGGCCTCCTCGGCCACCGCGGCGACGCTCATGCCCTCGTAGCCGTAGGCCGCGAGTTGCCGGGCGGCAGCCTCGAGGACCCGGGCGTCGATCTTCGGATCCCGGGCCCGGCCGACGCCTACAGCAGGCTCTGACTTGCTGTCACTGCAGCTGGCCCTGTGCCGGTGCGGCGGCTCGTCAGCTCAAGCCGTTCTGCGACGGTCGCCCACGCCAGCAACCGCTTTTCCGTCGCCAAGTATCTCTACCGGGTGCCGTACCGGCGCGACAGCTATACCGGCCAGCAGCTGACCATCTTCGATAACCGCGGCACCTGCCAGCATTCTAGCCTGTGCACCGACCCGCTCACTACCGTGTTCCGCGCTCACGCCGACCCGTTCGTGGCTCCCAGCGGCGGCCGGATGGACTAGATCATCCGAGCCGTCAGTGACTGCCCCTCTCGCGCCCTCAGCTATGTCGTCTACTGCAGTGAGGCCCGCTCGCGACGTCTACTACCACCGCTCATCGCTACCCTCCGATCGAGGTGACCCGGGACAGCCCGTACCGCGTGACCCGCGGCATCACCCTGTCCGAAGCCTACTGTTAGTCTAGCGCGCCGCAACGCCGCGCTTCCCGCGAGCACTACGCGCTGTGCCGCTGCTAGCACTCGCAGAACAAGCCCTTCTGCAGCGGTATGCACTGGTACGTACAGTTCCTAGATCCGGTGCCTTACCGGCGCGCGAGCCGACTCATCTTCTAGTATGCCTCGGCCTGCCCTCGCTGACCCTGATGACCCTTTTGTTCTATTAGAAGTACGTCCCGCAGTATCCTCTGCTCTCGCCGTTGTTCTCCACCATTTCTGCCTACCATCCCTCAGCTAGTATCCAAATATCTTTTCGAGTTGTTCTTCTTCTCCTATATTCCTACATCCATTAGTATTGCTGTTTACTCGCGGATGATCTCCCAGCATGTTATCCAGAGCCTTACCTAATAGCAGCGTTGCCGCTTTGTCTCTCTGCTGCTTCAGTCTGCGCACTATGCCTTGCTGCCCAACTACGCCTAATTTCTCTCTTCCCTTCTTTTCCTACATCTATTTTTTTTCCCTTCTATCTTTCTATTACTTTCAATCTATATACCCATCCTCTCTATCACATACCTATATCTCACTATTACTATCATATCACCGGAACCCCGGAGATGACCACCGCCAGCGCGCCCGCCAGCATGTACGGCCCGAACGCGATCTGCGACCTGCGGGTGGCCCGTCCGGTCGCGAGCAGGGCCAGCCCGGCCACGGCGGCCAGCACGAACCCGGCGGCCAGGCCGATGACCAGCGCGGGAAAGCCGATCCAGCCCAGGTACAGGCCGAGCAGCCCGGACAGCTTGACGTCGCCCCAGCCGATCCCCACCGGATACACCAGGGCCAGAATCAGGTAGAACGCAGACGCGCAGGCCAGGCCGATGGCGGCGTGCGCCAGGTGGCCGGCGCCGTGCGGCACGAACGGGGTCGCGACCCCCAGCGCCACGATCGCCAGCGGGTACGAGGGCAGCGTGAGCAGGTCGGGCAGCCGCTTGTGGGTCACGTCGATGAAGGCCAGCGCGACCGACACCGCGGCCAGATAGCAGAACGCGGGCAGCACCGGGCTGGCCCCGAACCGCAGCCCGATCAGCGCGAACGTCACCGCGGTCAGGATCTCGGCCGCCGGGTGCCAGCCACCGAACCGCTGACTGCAGTACCGGCAGCTGCCCCTGGTCCGGGCCCAGCTGGCCAGCGGGATCAGATCGGTGGCGCCAAGCCGGGTGCCGCAGCACGGGCACCTCCCGGCCGGGGCCGGGGCCAGCTCGCGCAGCGAACCGGCGACCGTGCGGCCACCCGGCGCCCGTTCGATGAGCACGGTGAGGTAGTCGCCCACGACCAGGCCCGCCGCCCCGGCCACGACGGCGGTCACCCAGGAGATCATCCGTGCGGGCGGGAAGGCACAGGGGCCCGTGGGACTGCAGGGGCGGCTGTGACGGGAGTGGCGGCGGATGGATGGGGAGCGGGGGCGGCGGAGAACTGGATGCCACGCCGCAACCGGCTGGCCAGGCCGCCCGCGATGGCTTCGGCCGCCTGCTGCACGGCTTGCTGGACAGCCTCCTGAACAGCCTGCTGGGTGGCCGCCCGTGTGGCCGGCGGGTCCTTGCTGTCCTGGGGGCCCCGTGGGGCGAGGCGGATGAGCAGCCGGACGGCCAGGTCGGTGCCGTCCGGGCCTGCCGCCAGTTCCGCGCCGACGACCGACGGCCCAGTCGAGCCCGGGCCGCCCGAGCCCGGGCCGCCCGCGGCGAGCGGGAGGTTGGCCAGGGCGGCGGCGACGTCGGCCTGGAGGTCGGGGTCATCTTGCGGAGCGGGTGGCGGCGCGCCGGCGGCCAGCGCCGCCAGCCGTGCGCCGTCCACCGCGATCGGCACCGGCCCGGCCACGTCGATCACCACCGCGCACGAATCACCGATTGCGGTCCCCCACACCTGCCCGGCGGGGGTGGGTACCGGCCGGGCGTCCGGCCGCCAGCTCATCAGCGCCGCCAGCGAGGTGAAGGCCAGCAGCGCGGGCCGCCCGTCCCGCCCGATCAGGGTAGGAAAGGCCAGCTCCCGGGCCGCCTGGTGGTCACATCCGTCGTCGTGGGCGTCGGTCGCACAGGTCTCGGTGACCTGGGCCGCCTCGGCCGGCCGCTCGACCAGGGGTACCAGCAGGCGCGAGCCGGCCAGCGCGGTCAGCACGGCCTGCTCGGACTCCTGGCCTGCCCCGTAGGCCGCCAGGACGGCCGCGATGCGCGGGTCCGCGGCACCGTTGTCTCCGGCGAACCGCTGCCCACCGGTGTTCAGCCCAGCCACGGCTCCGACCCTACGCCGCCCGCCACCCCGGCCACGCCGCCGTTGGCCAGCCCGGGAATTGTGGTGCCCGGCGGCCCCGATCACAAGATCATTACTTTGGCTCGGCGCCCGGCCGGCCCGGCGTCATCTCAGCGCCAGCTCAGAGCCAACGCGGGGGCGGCCCGGAATGGTCTGCCCTTATCACAGCTTCATGTAACTGATTGACTCCTCTAAGTAATTGATCAACGGGCAATTACGGGTCTGACCAGCCCGACGGTAACGTGATTGGCCGAATCAGTTGAGAGCGCATTATGGATATGGGACTCTCATGAACGGCGCGCGCGACGGCCAGGGAAGAGGTTCCTTTCCTCGCCGATTCGCACGGATTACCAGCTGATTACCAACAGAGCACGCGGAGAGGGGCCAGAGTTGAGGTTCGCCGTTCGCGGACGGGCCGCTGCGTTGCTCATCCGTGCCGCCTCTCCGCGCGGATGCGCCCCAGCCGCCGGAGTCGCCCCGGCCGCCCCGGTCCACTCAGGCACCCCAGCCCGCTCAGTGGCTTCAGCGGCACCGCGTGGCCGTGCCGCCCGCTCCCCGCTCGGCGGGCTCCCCGCCCCATGGTGACCGGGACCGGGCGCGCCGCCACGAATATCGAGCCGGGAACGCCGATGCGGAAGGTCATCCCGCCCCGCCTGATCGGGCCGTACCTGAACGGGCAGCGCTCGATCATCGCCGGCTTCGTGTACCGCGGCCCCGACGTGACGTTCCGCGATCCGGCGGAGTGCTTCGCCGCGCTCGACCTCGGTTACGAGGGTTCTGAGTTCACCGCGGACATGGGCGAGATCTACTTCCTCGGCTGGCTGGCCCGGGAGATGGACACCTACGTCGCGGCGTCCGGTCCGGGCGGGATGGACCAGGCCGGGCCCGGGTACGGCTGGCCGGGCCAGTCGCCGGACGGCCGATCCCTAGGCGGCCGGGCTCCGGCCGCACCGGCCCGGGCGGTCCCCGAGTTCTACACCGATCCCATGCCGATCCCGGTGGGTGCCGCGATATCGCGGCTCACCGCGCGCGGCGATGACCTGATCGCCAGGTACGACGGCCTGGTGTGGCGGCGCCCGACGAGGGAGGTCTGAGGCATGCGATACCGGCTCATGGCGAGCTTCCAGGGTGCGTCGTACCAGGCGGGCGTGGGCCCGAGCGACGAGGAAGTCACCCTGTTCGCGGCCTGCCCGCCGCCGGAGGAACTGGGTTTCCGCTCCTCGTCCAACCACTGGCGCAAGCGCGTCAGCGTGGACGAGATCGACGCGCTGTGGGAGGCCCGCCCGATCGGCCGGTACCGGGGTGAGCGCTGCATGGTGCTCGACGACCTGGGCGACCGGATGCACATCGCCTACCTGGGCCGCGACCTGTACCTGGCCCGCCGCTGGGTTTCTGGGAAGTGGACCGCGGCGTGTTCGAGGTCGTGGTGCCCCGGCAGGAGATCGACGGCCTGCGCGAAGAGCGCGGCGAGTACGAACTGGCCCTGCTGCCCGCGATGGGGAGCGGTAACGGCCTTGGCTGGAACGACGGATCCGTTCCGACCTGGGCCCACACTCCGCGCGAGTACGGCGGGCCAGCGCCGGACACCGGGCCGCTGCGCACAGTCGGGCCGAACGGGCTCATCGACACCGGGCCGTCCTGGGCCGCGGACTCCCGCCTGCCCGACCTGCCCCCGCCCGGGTCCTGGGATACCCGGGACTCCCGCGCCGAGGACCCGCGGGACACCGGCACGTGGGCTGCGGTCGGCCGCCCGGAGGAGACGCCGGAGCCCGACGACCCGTTCCCGCGCGGCCGGGGCGGCTGGCGGGCGCGGGACACCGGCGGCTGGGAGGCCCCGGACACGGGTTCGTGGGACCCGCGCGAGGTGGAACGCGCCGCCCGCAACCAGGCCAGTGCCAGCCACAACAGTGCTAGCCAAAACAGTGCCAGCCACAACAGTGCCAGCCACAACAGTGGCGGCCAGAACGCCCGTCCCGCCGAGCAGACCGACCGCTGGAGCACCCCCGGCTATTCCGACGGCCGGACCACGGGCGACTGGAACAGCGCCGACGTTGCCGCGGCTGGTCCGGGCCCCACCACCGGCGGCTGGACCAGCCGGGACGTCGCGCGCCACGCCCACCCGGAGCGGAACTGGGACCCGCAGGACACGATGGCCTGGAACCCGGTCTCGTCGGGCGAGTGGGACCAGCCCGCGACCCGCGACTGGGAGCGGGACGATGCGGTCCGGCCCGCCGCCCCGCCGACGCAGGACGCGGCCGCGGTCTGGCACGGATCCCCGTTCCCGGAGAACGGCGGCCGCTGGAGCCCGTCCCCCGGCACCGCGTCCCCGGCCACCACCCCGTCCCCGCTGGCTATCGGCGGCGAGGCCTCGTCCGCCACGGGTCCGATGACCAGGCCGCCCGCGCCCCGCTACGACGACCCGCCGCTGGCCCGGCAGGCCGCCGCGTTCACCGGCGCCTACGGCGCGCCGGTCCCGGCCGCCCCCGCTCCGGCCCCGGAAGCAACGGCGACACCAACGGCGGCACCGACACCGGCGCACGCCGCGCCCTCGGCACCCGACCCCAGCGGGGGCCGGTACGTCGGCCGCCGGTCGGCCCGCAAGCAGCGCGTGACCACGCAGACGATCTTCGCCCAGCTGCTCGACCTGGCCGCCATCCCGCAGTCGTCATACGCGGTCGACCGCGAGGTCGACGGGGCCATGTGCCTCATGCAGGCCCGGGGTGGCTACGAGGTGTTCAGCGCCGCGGACCAGGCCCGGCACGAAGTGCGTTTTTTCGACGACGAGGAAGCGGCTTACTTCTATCTGTTCGGCGTGCTGGCCGCGGACGCCATCCGCAACGGGCAGCTCGGCCCTAAGAGCTGACCGGCCGTCCGCCAAACTATTTCAGAACCCTTACATGGTCATTCAAAAAGCCCCACATCGGGCCGCCCCCGGGCTAGGGTTCAGTAGCCGGCGGGGCTGACGGTCCCCCGCTCCCCAAGCAGTCCCGCCGGCCCAGGCAATCTCCCCCCGGCCTGCTCGAACCCGCACTTCGCCCGGGTGCTTCCCGCTCTTTCTGCTGCCACCGCCGGCACTTTTCACGTCATTAAAAATGATTATTCGGCGCACTGGTTCACCCATTTTTATTTTTTAATAACGTCCATTCACACTGTGTTTTTCTGCGCCGCGCCGTTTCTGGCTGGCGGCCAGCCCAATCTGGTCAGCACAGTACGGTGAGGGACGTGGCCGACAGGACCAGCGGGCGGGTGCGCACCGCGCCCTCAGCTCGCCGGGCCGCCGCGACGCCGCCCCGGACCCCGCAGCGGGTGGTCCCGGGCGTGGCCAGCCTGGCCCTGCTCGACCTGCTGCGCGGGCCACTGCGGGCCGGACGGGTGCTCGCTGCCACCGGATCGGTCATCTACCTGGACTTCGGTGCGGCTCAGGTGATCGCGCTGAGCGCGTCGGGCGCGATCTGCCCGCCGAACGCGATCATGCTCAAGCTGCCCACGCTGGAGCTGGATGAGCCGGGCGAGCCGGGCGGCGCCTGGGCCGGTAATGGACGGGTCCTCACCGGCGGGCTGGAGGTACAGGTCCGCCGCTGGTGGGATCCGTGCCCGGTGTTCGGACCGCTGTCCCGCGCCCGGCTGGATCATGGCGTGACCGCGCTGGCCCGCGTGTACGCGGCGGCCGACATCCGGCCCGGCCTCGAAGGCCTGGACAGCCCGGCCGCGCTGGCCGCCTGCTGCGCGGCCGGCGACCTGGCGGGCGCGGCCGAACTGGCTGAGAACCTGGTCGGCCTGGGCCCCGGCCTGGTCCCCAGCGGAGACAGCATGCTCTGCGGCCTGCTGCTGGCCCTGCGGCTGCTGGGTGGGGCCACGGCCGGTGGGACCAGGCCGGTGTGGCTCGCGGGCTGGCTCGGCGCGACCGTGACCGCCTACGCCGAACAGCGGACCACGCCGCTGGCCGCCGCGCTGCTGCACTGCGCCGCCCGCGGCCAGGCCTCGGAGCAGGTGTCGGCCGTGCTGCACGGCATCACCGGCCAGGAGCCGCTCGAGCCGGCCGCGCGGCGCCTGCTGTCCGCGGGCGGGGCCAGCGGGGCCGAGCTGACCTGGGGCCTGATGGCCGGCTGCGCGGCGGCGCTCGCGCTCAGCGGGCCCGGGGACGCGACCCGGATCGCGCGCGAGGCCCGATAACTGCCAGGATGGCAGGCATGACGTCCCGTTCCGCAGAATCAGGCTCCGACACCGCTACCGGTTCGCGGCCGCCCGTCCTGGTCACCGGCGCGCAGTACGAGCTGGCCGCCGGCGACTACCGCGCCGTGGTGACCGGGCTGGGCGCCGGGCTGCGCGAGCTCAGCTACGCCGGCCAGCCGGTGCTGTACGGGTACCCGCCGGACGAGCTGCCGCCAGGTGCGGCCGGGCAGCTGCTCGCGCCGTGGCCGAACCGCGTCGACCACGGGCAGTACGAGTTCGAGGGCGCGAGCTACCAGCTCGACCTGAGCGAACCCAAGAACGGCAACGCCATCCACGGCCTGACCCGCTGGGCGGCTTGGGAACCGGTGCGCCAGGAAGCGGATCGGGTGCTGCTCACCCACCTGCCGCACGGCTACACCGGTTACCCGTTCGCGGTGGAGGTCGACGCCGAGTACCGGCTGACCGCGGCGGGCGGCCTGCAGGTCACGGTGACCGCGGCCAACCGCGGCACCCGGCCCGCGCCCTACGGCACCGGGCAGCACCCCTACTTCACGGCCGGCCCGGCGCCGCTGGACGAGTGGGAGCTGGAACTGCCCGCGGCCCAGTGGCTGCCCGCCGACGAACGAGGTATCCCGTCCGGCCCGGTGCAGGACATCGACGGCGCCCCGTTCGACTTCCGTCAGGCGCACGCGATCGGGGCGACCGTGCTCGATCACGCGCTGACCGGGCTGAGCCGGGCCAGCGACGGCCGGGTCTGGGCCCATCTGCGCTCGGCGGGGCGGCAGGTGTCGCTGTGGGCTGGGGCTGGCTACGGCTGGCTGCAGGTGTTCAGCAGCGACACCCTGCACGGCGAGCGGCACCGCAAGGCCGTGGCCATCGAACCGATGACCTGCCCACCGGACGCCCTGGTGACCGGGCACGACCTGATCGTGCTGGCTCCCGGGGAGAGCGTCTCGCGTACTTGGGGTGTCGAGGCCCGAGCCGTCTGAGCTACGGCGCTCTGCCGTCAGGGAACAGAGCCGTCAGGGAACAGGGACCTTGGCTGACCCTTCGCAATGGAGGGCGGGCGGGGTGGCCGCGATGGCCGTGGGCCCGGAGCCCGGCAGCGAGCCGGTCAGCGCGTACTGGGTGAGCTCAGTGAGCAGCTGCGTGGTCTTGGCCGTGGTCGGCGTGCTGGCCAGCTCGAAGTAGTTCCGGCCGATCGAGCTCCGCACCGGATAGCCCGGGTAGTAGAACGGGGTCGAACCCGCGGGCCAGCCCGCCGGATCCGTCCACCCGCAGACGTTGAAGTAGAGCGCGTCGGCGGCGGGCTCCCCGACCGCGATGACCAGGTCCTTCCCCCCGGCCGCGTCCTTCCAGGCCTGCTTGAAGGTGCCGGTCACGTTGGTGGCGGGCAGCGCCAGGCTGCGGCGGACCTGGGCCGCGGTGGCCATGTCGTACTTGTCCGCCGCGTACAGCACGATCGGCGAATGGGTCGGGAGTGACCCCCCGGAGCGCACCACGGTCAGCAGGACGTACGCCTCGGCCACGGTATGGGAGCCGGAGCTGACCGTGATCGGCACGACGTATCGCCCCTGAGCCAGGGACGTGGCCGGCGTCAGGGTCACCGTGGCCGAGTAGACGCCCTTGGCCGTGAGATCGACCGTCCCGGAGCCGGGTGTGGCCGACATGCCCTTGGGCACGCCCGCGTGCCACTGCACGTCGATCGACGACGCGGACTGGCTGTGCAGGGTCAGCGTCACCTTGGCCGTGTGGCCCGGCGCCGCGGTCAGCTCGGACGGCGTGGCGCTCTCGGCCGGAGCGGAGGAATTCGCTACGGACGCCTGGCCGGCCACCTTCCCGTCGGCCGCGTCCGAGTCGATGTCCAGCGTGGCGCCGCCCCACTTCTCGTCGTGCGCTCCTGCGTACTGGTGCAGCCGCTGGTGGTTTGACCAGTAGGTGCCGGGCAGGAAGGAGTCGGTCAGCACCGGCTTGCCGTTCCAGTCGGCGGCCCAGATGTCGTCCGGGCGTGAAGAGCCGCTGCTCTTGTAGGCCGCCACCAGGTCCTTGACCCCGGAGGCGGCGCTGGTGTAGACGCCCGAGACGTAGCCGTACGTGTGCAGTTCCCGGGTCCACCCGCCGAGGAAGCTCACCACCGCGCGGCCGCAGCTGCCGCCGGCGTCGTAGCCCTCCATGTCGAAGTAGATCGGGCTGCCCTTAGCGAACCCGAAATGCTTGGCCGAGGCGACCGCGGTCCTGGCTTCCGACTCGCCCTCGGCGGCGGCGTCCGACGGGTTGATCTTCGAGACCCCGGGGATGGTCGAGCAGGAGGCCTGCCGGCCCACCCAGAGCGGCGCGAACCGCCAGCCCTCGGCGGCGGTGTGACTCACCCAGGACGCGGTGAAGTTCCCGTAGCTGCAGGCCCAGTTCATCCCGCCCAGGTAGGTGCCCATCACCCGGTACGGCGAGGCCAGCCACTTGGTCATGGTCGACGTCGACGGGGCCGTGCAGGTGTCGAAGGCCAAGCCACTGCCGACCAATCCCGTGACCGCGGCGGACGACGCCGCGCTGGACGACGCCGCCGAGGCTGACGTGCGCCGCCGTCGCGGACGTGGCCGCCGTGGCGGACTTGGCTGCGGTGGCCGCCGTGGCGGACTTGGCTGCGGTGGCCGCCGTGGCGGACTTGGCCGCCGCCGACGACGCGCCGACCGTCATCAGCGACTGGCTCCCCGCGGTGGACTTGGCCGCCGGGGCGGACTTGGCCGACGAGCCGGAGCCAGCCGAGCTGGACACGTGGGCGCTGGTGCTGGAGATCTCCGCCCCGGCCAGGATCGAGCGCAGCCCGGGCTCGTTCGGGCCGTACGCGGCCGTGACCAGCACGCCGGCCTTCTCCACGTCGACCTGGAACTCGTGGGTGGTGTCCGTCGTGTCGGCCGGCAGCGCCGTGTCTTGCGACAGGGCGGCCTCCCCGCCGCCCACCACGATGGCCTCGGACGACGGGCTGGCCGAGCTGATCGGCTGGATGAGCAGCGCCTCGGTGTGGCCGATGGCGGACGCCGGGCAGTCCTGGCCGCTGCCCGGCGTGCCCAGATAGACCGCATGGGTGCTGAACAGGACGCACTTGGACGGGTCAGTGGCCAGGTTGTAGACCGGCCACGAGCTCGGCACCTGGATCTGGTAGCCGAGGTACTGCACGACCTTGGGCTTGACGTTCCAGGACGGCTGCTGGGCCGCGCTCACGGAATTCGGGACCGGGTTCGCGGCCGAGGTGGTCTCGGCCTCCAGCTTCGCCTGCGCGCTGTCTTGCGCCGGGGGCGTCTTGGGCGTGGCCGGCGTGGTCGAAGACGGCGAGGCCGTGCGGTCCGCGGCGGAATTCCCCGACGATCCCGGACCCACGACAACGGCGACGCCAAACACGAGAGCCATCCCGGAGGCGGCGCTGATCGAGAAGTAGCGGCGTCGCTTCGCGGCGGAAACGCGAGCTCTCCGTGCCGTCAATTCCTCTCCAGATTTCTCGGCTGTCCAAGAAACTACAGATCAGCCGGTACGTGACTCAATTACCGAAGGGGCGTTTCGTCAGAACTTTTCCGACATCGGCCAAGCCCAGGGACGACTAGGGGGCGACCGAGGGGCAGTTGATGGCGAATTCGGCCAAAATTTGCCTCAGGGGCGTAACAAGAGGCAGGAACCGGTCAAATTAGGACAGCGGAGCCGCCGCGACCTGACCGGACCCGTATTAGTCGAATATTTCTTTGACCAAAGAGAGGGCGCGGGCCAGGTCTTCGGGGGTGTCGATGTCGTCGGCGCGGCCCGTGTCGCCACATTCGACCGCGGTCACCAGGTCGGGATGGGCGCGCAGGAAGGGGCGGGCGCCCGCGTCCCCGGTGGTGGTGGCCAGCACCTCGGCCCAGTGGGTGCGGTCGATGAGCACCGGGTTGCGGCGGCGGCCGTCGTAGGCGGCCACCACGACCGTGGCCCCGGCCGCGTGCGCCGCGATCAGGCGGCGTACCGACTCGGCGCCGACCAGGGGCTGGTCGGCCAGGGCGATCACGACCGCGCGGCCGCCGTCCCGCGGCAGGTCCCGTACCGCCGTGAGCCCGGCCACCAGCGACGATCCCATGCCGGTGCGCCAGTGCGGATTGTGCACGAGCGTCACGCCGGGCAGGTCGACGGGGGCGGCCCCGGTGACCACCACGATCGGGTCCGCTCCCCCGCGGCGCAGCAGGCCGGCGCCGCGGGCGGCCAGGGTCTGGCCGCCGATCTCAACCAGCGCCTTGGGGCGGCCCAGGCGGCTGCCCGCACCCGCGGCCAGCAAGATACCGGCGACCTGGGTTGGCATGACGTCAGGTTACCGGCCGGGAGGAAAACCCTTGGTGTCCGCGGCCGGCTCCGGCTTACGCTCGCCTCATGCCGCCGACGACCCATCTGCTCGCGTTTACGCTCACCGCGTTCCTGCTGATCGCCGCGCCCGGGCCGAGCGTGCTGTTCACCGTGAGCCGGGCGCTCGCGCTGGGCCGGATCGCCGGGGTGGCCACGGTGGCCGGGAACACGGCCGGCCTCTGCGTCCAGGTGATGGCGGTGGCGTTCGGCATCGGCGCGCTGGCCGAACGGTCGGTCCTGGTGTTCAACCTCATCAAGCTGGGCGGGGCCGGGTACCTGATCTTCCTCGGCGTGCAGGCCATCCGGCACCGCAGGCGGCTGGCCGAGGCGCTCGGGACCCGGCTGGAGAACAAATCCATCGCCCGGATCGCGGCCGACGGGTTCATGGTCGGCCTGGGCAACCCCAAGGTGATCGTGTTCTTCGCGGCCGTGCTGCCGCAGTTCGTGGACCGGGCCGCGGGCCACGTGACGGCGCAGTTGCTGGTGCTGGGCGCGCTGTTCGCCGGCATCGCGCTGATCTCGGACAGCGCCTGGGCGGTGGCGGCGGGCTCAGCTCGCGCCTGGCTCGGGCGCTCTCCCCGGCGGCTCGAGCTGATCGGCGGCACCGGCGGCCTGGCCATGATCGGCATCGGGACGGCCCTGGCCGTCTCCGGCCGCCACGACTGAGCCGTCATTGCGGCCAAGCCGTCATTTCCTGCCGGCGGGTACGGCAGGAAATGACGTCATTAAAAATCGGAATTACTGAACGATCTTGGAGATCGGGATTTCCAGGATGTCCTGGGCGCCCGCGGCCTTGAGCGCGGGGATCAGCGTGTTGACCCCGCGCTTGGGCACCACGGTCTCGACCGCGTTCATGTTGCCGCGGGCCAGGGCGGTGATGGTCGGGGACGACAGCGCGGGCAGCATCTCGGTCACCGCGCTGAGCTGCCCGGCCGGGACGTTGAGCTTGAGCAGGACGTTGCCCCGGGCCTGGATCGCGCCGCGCAGCAGCAGCGCGATGTCGTCCATGGCCGCCCGCTTCTCCTCGTCGGCGTACGCCGCGGCCGAGGCAACCAGCTCGGTGTAGCTGGTCAGCAGGGTGTCCAGGATGCGCAGGCCGTTCTTGCGCAGCGAGGACCCGGTCTCGGTCAGGTCCACGATCGCGTCCACGATGTCCGGGACCTTGGCCTCGGTGGCCCCGTAGGACGGGATGACCACCGCCTTGATCCCGTGGGCGTCCAGGAACCGCTTGGTCAGCCCCGGGAACTCGGTCGAGATGCGCACACCTTCGGGCAGGTCGGTGACGCTGCGCCAGGTGGAGTTCTCCGGCACCGCGAGCACCACCCGGACCGGCTGGGAGGTGTTCTTGGAGTACTGCAGCTCGCCCAGCGAGACCACGTCGGCCTGGGTTTCGCTGATCCAGTCCCGCCCGGTGATGCCCAGGTCGAACAGGCCGCGCTCGATGTAGGAGGGGATCTCCTGAGGACGCAGGAACCGGACCCGCTCGATCCGCGGGTCGTCGATGGCGGCGTGGTAGTCGCGGTCGGAAGAGCGCCGGACGGTCAGATCGGCGGCGTCGAACAGCTCGAGCGTGGCTCGCTCCAGCGAGCCTTTGGGCAGGACGAGGGAGAGCACGGCGAAACCCCTTGAATCGGTGGACGGGCGCAAGGACGTGACGGGCGAAGGCGGGTCACGTCAATGTCGGGGCACGCCGCCCGCCGCGACGCCGCGGGTCCGGGGCTGAGCAGGGCGCCGGTCGGGGCCGGAACAGCGGATGGAGCGCAGCAGGAGCGCAGTGTCCAGCGCCGCCACGACGGCCTCCCATCCCTTGTCCTCGCTACTGCCCGGCAGCCCGGCTCGATCACGGGCTTCTTCTATGGTGTCACAGGTCAGTACCCCGTTACCCACGGGAGTGCCGGCGTCCAGGGCCACCCGGGTCAGCCCCTGGGTGACGGCGTCGCAGACGTACTCGAAGTGCGGGGTGCCACCCCGGATCACCGCGCCGACGCAGACCACCGCGTCGTGGTAGCGGGCCAGTTCGGCCGCGACCACCGGCAGCTCGACCGCCCCGGCCACCCGCAGCACCAGCGGGTCGTCGATGCCGCAGGCCACCGCGGCGGCGGCAGCCCGCTCGATGAGCGAGTCGGTGATGTCCGCGTGCCACCGGGTGCCCAGGATGGCCAGGGTCAGCTCGGGCGCGTCGACCGTCTCCAGCACCGGCCGGCCCGCGCCGCTCACGCCGACTCCTGAGCCCGGACCGGACCGCCAGCCTGCGGCACCTGCGGCAGGCCTTCGATCGTGTGCCCGAGCCGGTCCCGCTTGGCCGCGAGGTAGCGCAGGTTGTAGGCGGTGACCGGCACCGGCAGCGGCACCGGGGTGACGTCCAGGCCGTAGCGGCTCAGCCCGGCCACCTTGTCCGGGTTGTTGGTCAGCAGCCGCATCGACTGGACGCCCAGGTCGGCCAGGATCTGCGCTCCGGTGGTGTAGTCGCGCGCGTCCACCGGCAGGCCGAGCTCCAGGTTCGCGTCCACCGTGTCGGAGCCGTGGTCCTGGAGCTGATAGGCCCGCAGCTTGCCGAGCAGCCCGATGCCGCGGCCCTCGTGCCCGCGCAGGTAGAGCACCACGCCCCGGCCCTCGGCCTCGATCAGCGCCATGGCCGCTTCCAGCTGGGCGCCGCAGTCGCAGCGCAGCGAGCCGAACACGTCGCCGGTCAGGCACTCGGAGTGCACCCGGATCAGGACGTCCTCGCCGTCGCCCACCTCGCCCAGCACCAGCGCCATGTGCTCGGTGCCGTCGATCGAGTTCAGGTAGCCGTAGGCCTGCCAGTCGCCGAAGGCGTTGGGCAGGATCGTCCGGGCCTGCTGGGTGACCACGGTCTCGGTCCGGCGCCGGTAGTCGATGAGCTGCTCGATCGAGATCAGCCGGAGCCCGTGCTCGTCGGCGAACTCCCGCAGCCGCGACAGCCGGGCCATGGTGCCGTCCTCGTTGACGATCTCGGTCACCACCCCGGCCGGGCGCAGGCCGGCCAGCCGGGCCAGGTCAACCGCGGCCTCGGTGTGCCCGCGGCGGCGCAGCACCCCGCCCTCGGTGTAGCGCAGCGGGAACAGGTGCCCGGGCCGGACCAGGTCGCCCGCCTGGGCCTTCGGGTCGGCCAGCAGCCGGATGGTGCGGGACCGGTCGGCCGCGCTGATCCCGGTGCTGATGCCGATCCGCGCGTCCACGCTGACCGTGAACGCGGTCCCCATGTGCTCCTGGTTGTCGCTGGTCATCTGGGGCAGGTTCAGCCGGTCCAGGTCCTCGCTCAGCATCGGCACGCAGATCAGGCCGCGAGCGTGCCGGATCGTGAACGCGAGCAGTTCCGGGGTGGCCGCCTCAGCCGCGAACACCAGGTCGCCCTCGTTCTCCCGGTCCGCGTCGTCCACCACCACGACCGGGCGGCCCGCGGCGATGTCCTTGATGGCCTGCTCGACCGAGTCCAGCTCCGATCCGCGCGGGATCCGGGTGGTGGTCGTCGGCGCCTCGTCCGTGTTCACTGGTTCACCGTTCCCGTCAGCTTCTCCACATACTTCGCGATCACATCAACCTCCAGGTTGACCGTCTCTCCCGGCTGCTTGTGGCCCAGCGTGGTGCGCTTCAGCGTCTCCGGGATCAAGCTGACCTCGAACCAGCTGCCGGTGACGGCCACCACGGTCAGGCTGATGCCGTCCACCGCGATCGAGCCCTTTTCCACGACGTACCGGTCCAGGCCGGGCGGCAGCGCGATCCGCACCACGTCCCAGTGCTCGGCCGCGGTGCGGGATATCAGCTCACCCACGCCGTCGACGTGCCCCTGCACCAGGTGGCCGCCGAGCCGGTCGGCCAGCCGCACCGAACGTTCCAGGTTGACCGGGGCGCCGGGAGCCAGCGAGCCGAGGCTGGACCGGGTCAGGGTTTCGCGCATGACGTCGGCGGTGAACTCCTCGCCCGCCGAGCTGGCGACGGTCAGGCATACGCCGTTGACCGCGATGGAGTCGCCGTTGGACACGTCGCCCGTCACCTGGGCGCCGCGCACGGTCAGCTGGGCTGCGTCCCCAAGGTCCTCAATGGCAACGACCTCGCCCAGCTCTTCCACGATCCCGGTGAACATCCGCGCTTCCCTCCTCGGAACCGGCCTTCTTCTGGCTCCGGGGGGTGCGCGGGCAGGATACGCGTACGTATCCGGCGCATCAGGCTCACGCCTGCCGCGCGCGTGCTGCCTCCCATCCGGACTTTAACCGTCGGTCCCGGAGTTCCACCGGGTCAACCAGAGCCCCTGTTCGGGCGCTGGGTCGCGGACTGTCACCGCCGGTTCGGACTTTCACCGACCCCGGAGCACGCTTCGTAGTGATAAACATTGTGCCACACGAGGTATTCCGCGGCTTTGCGTCGTCCGTCACATCCGGCTAGCGGGCTGGCCGGTCGCTCGGCTGCTGGCGGGGCTGGCCGGGCTGGTCACACTGGCAGGTCGCTGGACAGCCGGCTGATCTCGCGCATCTTGTTGGTCGCGTCCAGCGCGGCGATCTTGTAGGACTCGGCCAGCGTCGGGTAGTTGAACACCGCGTCGACCAGGTAGTCGACGGTGCCGCCGCAGCCCATCACGGCCTGCCCGATGTGAACCAGCTCGGTCGCGCCGGTGCCGAACACGTGCACACCGAGCAGCTGGCGGGTCTCCGGCGAGACCAGCAGCTTGAGCACGCCGTAGGAGTCGCCGATGATCTGGCCCCGGGCCAGCTCCCGGTACCGGGACACGCCCACCTCGAACGGGATGCTCGCCTCGGTGAGCTGGTCCTCGGTCTGCCCGATGAAGCTGATCTCGGGGATGGAGTAGATGCCGATCGGCTGCAGCAGATGGGCGGCGTGCACCGGCTCACCGAAGGCGTGGTGCGCGGCCTGGCGGCCCTGCTCCATCGAGGTCGCGGCCAGCGCCGGGAAGCCGATCACGTCCCCGACGGCGTAGATGTGCGGGACCTCGGTCTGATAGTTCTCATCGACCTTGATCCGGCCGCGCTTGTCCGCGGCCAGCCCGGCCGCCGCCAGGTTGAGCGCCTCGGTCTGGCCCTGGCGGCCCGCCGAGTACAGCACGGTGTCGGCCGGGATCTTCTTGCCGCTGGCCAGCAGGGCGATGGCGCCCTGCGGGTGGGCCTCGACCCCGGAGACGGTCTCACTGAACCGGAACGTCACGGCCAGGTCCCGCAGGTGGTACTTGAGCGCCTCGACCACCTCCAGGTCACAGAACTCCAGCATCCGGTCGCGCTGCTCGACCACGGTGACCTTGGTGCCGAGCGCGGCGAACATGGAGGCGTACTCGATGCCGATGACCCCGGCGCCGCACACCACCATCGACCGCGGTATCTGGCCCAGGTGAATGATGCCGTCGGCGTCGATGACGGTCTTCTCGTCGAACGCCACCGTGCTCGGCCGGGCGGGCCGGGTGCCGGTGGCGATGACGATGTTGGCCGCGCTGACCCGGCGGTTCGACCCGTCGATGCCGCGGTCGATCTCCACCACGTTCGGCTCGACGAAATGGGCCAGACCGGGCACGATCGTGACCCGGTTCCGGGTCAGCTGGCTGCGCAGGACGTCGGCTTCGCGGCTCACCACGTGCTGCGTGCGCGCGGTCAGGTCACCGATGGTGATGTCTTCCTTGACCCGGTAGCTCTGGCCGTACATCTCACGCTGGTCGAGGCCGGTCAGGTACAGGATCGCCTCGCGCAACGTCTTGGACGGGATGGTGCCGGTGTTGAGGCACACGCCGCCCATCATCTCGGGCCGCTCCGCCACGGCCACCCGTTGCCCGAGCTTGGCGGCGGCGATGGCCGCCTTCTGCCCACCGGGGCCGGATCCGATCACCAGCAGGTCGAAATCATGCACGGGCACCAGTCTGGCCCCCCTCGCACGGGAAAGAGAACCCCTGCGGGTTCCCCGCCGCTGAACAGATGGGAAAAGATGGGTCCTGAGATGGCCACCCACACCGAAGTGCTGATCGCCGGGGCCGGCCCGGCGGGACTGATGCTGGCCGGCGACCTGGCCGCCGCCGGGGTGCGCTGCACGGTTGCCGAGCGCCGGACCGGCGAGTCCAACCTGACCCGCGCGTTCGCCGTGCACTCCCGCACCCTGGAGGAACTGGACGCGCGCGGGATCGCCGACGAGCTGATCGCCCGGGGCACCCCCGTGCGCGGGCTGCGGATGTTCGGCCAGAGCGAGCTGAGCCTGGGCGCGCTGCCCAGCCGGTTCCCGTTCACCCTGGTCACCCCGCAGTACGAGACCGAGCGGGTGCTGGCCGCCCGCGCCCGCGCGCTCGGGGCCGAGATCCGGGAAGGCGCCGCGGTGATCGGGCTGCGCCAAAACGGCGACGAGGTCGAGGTGACGCTGGAGCGCACCGGCGGCCCGCAGCGGCGGACGATCCGCGCGGCCTACGTGGTCGGGGCGGACGGGGCCCACAGCACGGTCCGGTCGGCGGTGGGCCTGCCGTTCCCCGGGCGCGCGGTGGTGCGGTCGGTCATGCTGGCCGACGTGCCGCTGGCCGAGGAGCCCACCGGCACCGTGGCCGCGAACAGCACCGGCGACGCGTTCGCGCTGATCGCGCCGTTCGGCGACGGCTGGTTCCGGGTGGTGGCCTGGAGACGGGACAACCAGCAGCCGGACGACGCCCCGGTCAGCGCGGACGAGATACGGGCCACCGTGCGGCAGGTGTTCGGCACCGATTACGGGATGGGCGAGCCGCGCTGGCTGTCCCGGTTCCACAGCGACGAGCGCCAGGTGCCGCAGTACCGGGTCGGCCGGGTGTTCCTGGCCGGCGACGCGGCCCACGTGCACTCCCCGGCCGGCGGCCAGGGCATGAACACCGGCATCCAGGATGCGGCCAACCTGGGCTGGAAGCTGGCCGCGGTGGCGGCCGGCTGGGCTGGGGACGGGTTGCTCGACACCTACCAGGCCGAACGGCACCCGGTCGGCGAACAGGTGCTGCGGTCCAGCAGCGCGCTGCTGCACGGGGCGCTGCTGCACGTCCCGGCGCCCCTGCGGGCGGGGCGGTCGGCCGCGGTGCGCACGCTGAGCAAGGTCCGGCCGCTGGCCAACCGCATGGCCGGGGCCATCTCCGGCCTGGCCATCAGCTACCCCGCGCCTCGCGGCGCGCACCCGCTGACCGGCCGGCGGGTGGCCGACCTGCGACTGGCCGACGGGCGCCGGCTGTACGAGGCGCTGCGGAGCGGCCGGTTCCTGCTGGTCACCCCGGACGGCGGCGCCCTTCGCGACGGGCGGCCGGGCGACGGACTGGGCGGTCCGGACGGGTTGGGCGGTCCGGACGCTTGGGCGGTCCGCTGGGCGGTCCGCTGGCCGGGCACGTCGAGACGGTGGCGCTGGCCCAGCCCGCGCGGACCACGGTGCTGGTCCGGCCGGACGCCTACATCGGCTGGGCCAGCGACGACCCGGCCGCCGACCCTGTCGGCGCGCTGGCCCACCTGGTGCACGCTTCATGACGGGTTCCACGGGCCCCACGGGTCCCACGGGCCCCACGGCGGTGCGGGCGGTCATCTTTGACTGGGGCGGCACGCTGACCCCCTGGCACACCATCGACCACGAGGCGCTGTGGCAGATGGTGTGCGGGCCGCACTTCCCGCCGGGCCGGGCCGAAGAGGTCGCCGCGGCCATCTGCGCCGCCGAGCACGCGCTGTGGCTGACCGCCGGTACCGCCTCCACCAGCGCCACGCTGGCCCAGGTCATGGACCGGGCCGGGGTCGAACCGACCGACGCCCTGCTGGCCGACTACTACCAGCACTGGGACCCGCACACGCTGACCGATCCCGACGCCCCGGCGGTGCTCCGTGAGCTGCGACGGCGCGGGATCAAGGTCGGGGTTCTGTCCAACACGATGTGGCCGCGCAGCGCGCACGAGCGGGTGTTCGTCCGGGATGAGGTGCTGGACCTGATCGACGGCGCCGTGTACAGCAGCGAGATCCCGTGGACCAAGCCGCATCCGGAGGCGTTCCGGCGGGCCATGGCCGCCGTCGGGGTCGATGACCCTGCGGCCTGCGTGTTCGTCGGTGACCGCCCCTACGACGACATCCACGGAGCCAAGTCCCTCGGCATGCGTGCGGTGCTCATCCCGCACAGTGAGGTGCCGGCCTACCCGGACGCCGAGCCCGACGCGGTGATAACGAGCCTGACGGAGCTGCCGCCGTTGCTGGATCGTTGGTCAGCCACCGGGTCTGACGGCCAACCTGGTTGAGGTAGCGCAGCGCCTGGGCGTAGGAACCGAGCAGGCTGGCCTCGGCGTAGGGCAGCCCGCGCTCGGTGCAGAACGCCTTGATGAGGGGCCGGGCGCGGCGCAGGTTCGGCCGGGGCATCGACGGGAACAGGTGGTGCTCGATCTGGTGGTTCAGGCCGCCCAGGGCCGCGTCGGTCAGCCAGCCGCCCCGGACGTTGCGTGAGGTCAGCACCTGCTGTCGCAGGAAACCGACTCGCTCCCCCGAGGCCAGCACCGGCATGCCCTTGTGGTTGGGGGCGAACGAGCAGCCCAGGTAGAAACCGAACAGGCCCTGCTGCACCAAAATGAACACCACCGCCTTGACCGGCGACAGCAGCAGGAACACCGCGCTCAGGTAGGCCGCGAAGTGCAGGGCCAGCAGCGCGGTCTCGGCGGTACGGCTGCGCACGGCTTTGGTAGAGCGCCGGCGGGTCAGGGCGCGGATGCTGGACCCGTGCAGCGAGACCCCCTCGAGCAACAGCATCGGGATGAGCAGCCAGGCCTGGTAGCGGAAGATCATTCGCCGCAACCCGGCCGCGGCCCGGGCCCGGCTCCCGGAGAAGGCCAGCACGCCGATCATGATGTCGGGATCTTCGCCCTCGGTGTTGGGGTGAGCGTGGTGCCGGTTGTGCTTGGACACCCACCAGCCGTAGCTGAGCCCGATGGCCAGGTTCCCGCAGGCCACCCCCAGCGCGTAGTTCGACCGGCGGGTGGCGAAGATCTGCCGGTGGCCGGCGTCGTGGCCGAGGAAGCCGAGCTGGGCGAACACCGCCGCCAGCAGCACCGCCACCGCGATCTGCCACCAGGAGTCGCCGGCCAGCACGAACAGGACCCAGCCCGCGACCAGCGCCGCGGCCGTGCCGCTGATCCGCCAGGCGTACCAGGCCCGGCGGCGGCGCAGCAGGCCGGCCTGCCGCACCCGCCGGGACAGCGCAGCGAACTCGCTGCCGGGTCCCGTCTCGCTGCTGGCGGGGGTCTCGATGGATGACACCATGGGCTCCCGGTTTGTCGGCGGTGGGCCTGATTCACCGTATAAGGCCGGATTGACCAGCGCGGGAACGGCACCGCACATCCGGCCGACGCCGGGAAAACGGAATGCCGTCGCGCGGGACCCGCGCCTATCGTGTCGGCCATGGCGAAAGTACTAGTGACCGGGAGCGCCGGGCATCTGGGCGACGCGCTGACCCGGGTGCTGCGCGACCGCGGCTACGAGGTGACCGGGCTGGACGTGCTGGACTCGCCCGGCACCACCGTGACCGGATCGATCACCGACCGGGAGCTGGTCCGGTCCTGCCTGGACGGGGTGTCGGCCGTGCTGCACACCGCCACCTTGCACAAGCCGCATGTGGCCTCGCACAGCCAGCAGGAGTTCGTGGACACCAACGTGACCGGGACGCATGTGCTGGCCGAGGAGGCGGCCGCGGCCGGCGTGGCCAGCTTCGTCTTCACCAGCAGCACCAGCGCGTTCGGCCGTGCGCTGACCCCGGCCGCCGGACAGCCCGCGGCCTGGATCACCGAGGACGTCGCCCCGGTGCCGCGCAACATCTACGGGGTGACCAAGACCGCGGCGGAGAACCTGTGCGAGATCAT
Organism: uncultured Actinomycetes bacterium; assembly: GCA_963833835.1. Classification (GTDB taxonomy): domain Bacteria; phylum Actinomycetota; class Actinomycetes; order Streptosporangiales; family Streptosporangiaceae; genus Bog-532. The sequence goes on along the minus strand of CAWHZI010000007.1, from coordinate 563,432 downwards.
CCAGCGGGACCGGGGGCTGCCGGTGGTGGTGTTGCGCACGGCCCGGTTCTTCCCCGAGCCGGACGACGTCGACGACGTGCGCACCGCCTACCAGGACGGGAACATCAAGGCCAACGAGTACCTGTACCGCCGGGTGGACCTGCAGGATGTGGCCGACGCGCACCTGCTGGCCTTGGAGCGGGCGCCGCAGATCGGGTTCGGCCGGTACATCATCAGCGCGACCACCCCGTTCACCCGGGACGACCTGGCCGACCTGCGCACCGCCGCCCCGGAGGTGGTGCGGCGCCGGTTCCCCGACTTCGGGGACGTGTACACGAGCCGGGGCTGGCGGATGTTCCCGGGGATCGGCCGCGTCTACGTGAACGCGAAGGCCCGGGCCGAGCTGGGCTGGAGGCCACGGTATGACTTCCGGCACGTGCTGGACGCGCTGCGGGAGGACCGTGACTTCCGCAGCCCGCTGGCCCTGGCCGTGGGAGTCAAGGGCTACCACGAGGAGAGCACCGGGGTGTACACCACGCGCTAGCTCTCCGGGGCGACCCGGTAGTGGTAGCCGTGGTGGGTGATGAATCCGAGCCGGCGGTACAGGGCCAGGGCGGCCTCGTTGTCGTCTTCGACTTGGAGGAAGACGCGGTCGGCGCCACGCTGGGCGGCGTGCGCGATAAGGGCGGTGGTGACGGCGGCGCCCAGGCCACGGCGGCGGTAGGCCGGAGCGACCTCGATCGCGGTCAGGCCGGCCCAGTGGGCTCCGTTGCTTCCGGTCCCGGCGGCGTTGCTTCCGGTTCCGGCGACGCGGCCGATGGCCACGGTCCGGTCACCGTCCCGGGCGGACGCGAACGCCTGCCAGGGGGCCGAGGTCAGGATCGTCCGGGCCACCGGCGGCAGATCGGGCTGGCCGCGGAAGTGGTAGAGGGCCAGCCAGTCGTCGCTGGGCTGATCGTCTAGGCGGACCGGCAGGGCGGCGGCTGCCGGGCTGGCGGCCGTTGAGCTCTGGGTCATCACGATCACCGTGGCCTCGTCGCGCAGCGTCCAGCCCTGGCCGGCGAGGAACCGGTCCAGCGGGTTGCGCTCCGGCTGACCCGCCGGATAGCTGACCGACGCCATCGGGGTCAGGCCGCGGGCCGTGTACCAGCGGCGGATACGCTCCGCCGCCTCGGGCAGCGGCACCCCGGGGGCACCCGTGGTCAGGACGCTGTTGGCCCGGCCGGTAAACCCGGCCCCAGCTCGCAGCAGCCAGTCGCCGAGCGGTTCGGTCTCGGTCCCAGGCCAGGTCAGTGCGCCCACCCGGTCCAGCGCGGCGATGTCAGCGTTAGTAATCGGCGTGCCCATGACTGCGTGTTTACCAGGGAATGGGGCCGTTCCGGTCGAAGTAGCCGCCGGTCGGGGCGCCGGGGCCGTCCGCACCGATCCGGGCCATCGTGACGATGATCTCGGCGCCCTCCTCGATGGTCTGGGTGCCGCGGTGGGCGTTGAGGTCGGTGGCGGTGTAGCCGGGGTCGACCGCGTTGATCTTCAGCCGCGGGAAGGCCTTGGCGTACTGCGAGGTCAGCATGTTCACCGCGGCCTTGGCCGAGCTGTAGGCCAGGGTCGGGAACTGGGATTCCATCCGGGCCGGGTTGGTGGTGATGCCGAACGAGCCGAGGCCGCTGCTGACGTTGACGATGACCGGGGCGGCGCTGGCCTCCAGCAGTGGCAGGAAGGCGTGCGTGACCCGGATCACGCCGTACACGTTGACCGCGTAGACCCGCTGGACGTCGGCCACGGTGACGTCGCCCGGGAACGTGCGGCCGCCGGGGATGCCCGCATTGTTGATGAGAACGTCGAGGCCGCCCGTCTCGGCCTGGATCTGGGCCGCGGCCGCCGCGACCGAGTCGTCGTCAGTCACATCGATGCGGACGAATCGGGCCCCGAGCTGGGCGGCCGCTTCCTTGCCGCGCTGCTCGTCCCGGGCACCCGCGTAGACGGTGTGCCCGGCCGCGATCAGCTGGCGGGCAGTCTCCTGGCCGAGTCCCTTGTTGGCGCCGGTGATCAAGGTAATGGTCATGGCTTCATCCTGCCCGGCGGCCCGCGGGCCAGGCAGTAGCCGCTTCTTCCTGGGACTGGCGGTACCAGGCCCGGTGGGCCGCGGCCGCGCATACTGGAGGGATGACTGATCATGGGGAGCTCGGCGCGGCGCTGCGGTGCTGGCGGGACCGGGTGTCCCCCGCCGAGACGGGACTGCCCGCGGGCCGGGCCCGGCGCGCGCCCGGGCTGCGGCGCGAGGAACTGGCCATGCTGGCCGGGGTGTCGGCCGACTACATCACCCGGCTGGAGCAGGGCCGCGCCACCGCGCCGTCGGCGCAGGTGCTTGGCGCCCTGGGCCGGGCTCTGCGGCTGTCCCGGGAGGAACAGGACCATCTGTTCCGGCTGGCCGGGCAGGCACCGCCGCGGCCTGGTCACATCACCGCCCAGCTCACCCCCGGGGTGCAGCGGCTGCTGGATCAGCTGACCGGCGTGCCGGTCAGCGTCAACGACGCGGCCTGGAACCTGATCGCCTGGAACTCGCTATGGGCCGCGCTGACCGGAGACCCGTCCGGGCGGACAGGGCGGGACCGGAACGTGCTATGGCGGTACTTCACCGGCCAGTGGGCCCGGGTGGTCCGGACCGCCGAGGACGAGGCCCGGTTCGAGGAATCGTCCGTGGCCGACCTGCGGTCGGCTACCGCCCGCTACCCGGAGGACGCCGACCTGCGGCAGCTCATCGCCGACCTGCGGGCGGCCAGCCTGCGGTTCGCCACCCTCTGGGAAGCCGGCGTGGTGGGCACGCACCGGGAGTCGCACAAGACCTTCGACCATCCGGACGTCGGACTGATCACCGTGGACTGCGACGTGCTCACGGTGGACGGCAGCGACCTGCGCATCATCGCCTACACCGCCCCGGCCGGCAGCGAGGCGGCCGAGAAGCTGCGGCTGCTGTCGGTGATCGGGACGCAGGCCCTGCGCTGAGGCGGGCTAGCCGGGTCCGGCCTGGCCGGTCTCGAAACGGCTGATCTTGCCGTCGCTCAGGGTGAACCGCCAGAACACGCGCATGGCGCCGTAGGTGGCGTTGCTGTAGCCGGCGATCAGTGACCGGCCGCCGTCGGTGGCCGACTCCACGCTCATCCGGCCCTGGCTGGAGAAGATCTCCCGGTCCACCCACTGGTGCAGGTCACGGTCCTGGCCATCGTCGGACATGGTGGCGTCCGGGGTCAGCGCGGCGAAGAATGCGTCCCGGTCCCCGGCGTTGATCGCGTCGATCAGCGCCCGGACCGCGGGCTCGGTGACGTCAGCAGTCATAACAGCCTCACTTCGTCCAGTCGGCGTGAGCGGTGGCCCGTTCGGCCTGGGCGCGCAGGGCCTGCACGGCCCGGGCCGGATCGTCGGCGGAGTAGACCGCCGACCCGGCCACGAACACGTCGGCGCCGGCGTCCGCGCACCGTTCGATGGTCTCGTCGCTGACCCCGCCGTCGACCTGCAGCCACACCGAGCCACCGTGCCGGGCGACCATGGCCCGGGCCCGGCGCAGCTTGGGCATGACCAGATCGAGGAAGCGCTGGCCACCGAAACCGGGCTCGACGGTCATCAGCAGCAGCATGTCGAGCTCGTCCAGCAGGTCCTCGTACGGTTCCACCGGGGTGCCCGGGTTGACCGCCAGCCCGGCCCGGGCGCCGGCGTTGCGGATCTCCCGCAGCGTGCGGACCGGGGCCCGGACCGCTTCGGCGTGGATCGTGACGTTGCCCGCCCCCGCCTCGGCGTAGGCCGGGGCCCACTGGTCCGGGTCGTCGATCATCAGGTGGCAGTCGACCGGCAGGCTGGTGTGCTTGAGCAGCGACTGGACCACTGGCAGGCCGAGGGTGAGGTTCGGCACGAAGTGGTAGTCCATGACGTCCACGTGCAGCCAGTCGGCGGCCGGGGTCACGGCCGCGGCCTCATCGGCGAGCCGGGCAAAGTCCGCGGACAGGATGCTGGGCGAGATCTGAACGGCCATGACAGTCATTGTGCCGGGCGGCCTCACACTGTCGTTGCCTCTGGGTACCGTTTGGGGCGTGGAACGACCAGAGCCGTCAGCAAGCCGGCCGGAGGCGGCCCAGCCCGGGCAGGCCCGGTCCGAGCAAACACTGCTCGAACGCGTCCGGAAGCTGCTGGCCAAGGCCGAGGACGATAGCGTCACCCCGGCCGAGGCCGAAGCGCTGACCGCAAAGGCAGCCGAGCTGATGGCCCGGTACGGGATCGACCGGGCGCTGCTGGCCGCGACCCGGCCCGAGACCGACCGGCCCGCCGACCGGGTGATCGACGTGCCGAACCCGTGGGCGGACGTGCGCGCGCACCTGCTGGCCGGGCTGGTCAGCGCCATGCGCTGCCAGTGCGTACTGCTGCCGGTGGCCACCGGCAAGCGGGTCCACGTGTTCGGCTACGCCTCAGACCTGGAACGGACCGAGCTGCTGTACACCTCGCTGCTGGTGCAGATGGCGCACGGCCTGGCCGCGACCCAGGTGCCGGCCACCGCGCGCAGCCCGCGGGCGTGGCGCCGCAGCTGGCTGCTGGGCTACTCCAGCGCGGTGACGGCCCGGGTCCGGGCGGCCGAGGAGCGGGCGGCCAGCGACGCCACCAGCAGCGGCCGGGACAGCGGCGGCACGTCGACCGAGCTGGTCCTGGCCGACCGGTCGCTGGTGGTGCGCCTGGCACGTGCAGGAGGCCTACCCGCGAACCCGGCGGACCCGGATCACCTACTCCGGCAACGGCTACCGGTCCGGCTACGCCGAGGGCGAGCGGGCCGATATCGGCGGCAAGCGGCTCCGCCCCGGATCAGGCCGCGCGCTCACGTCCTGACCGGCCACAGGCCCGGGGTGGCTCAGGTTCGGCGCAGCAGGGCCAGGAACAGCGCGTCGGTGCCGTGCCGGTGCGGCCAGAGCTGGACGTACCGGCCGCCGGGCCCGCGGCTGACGCCGGGGACGGGGCGGCCCAGCGCGTCGGCCAGGACGGCGGGCGCGTCCAGCACGGTCACGTCGTCGCGGGCGGACAGCACGTCGGCCACCACGCCCTCGGTTTCGGCCTGGTGCGGCGTGCAGGTCACGTAGCCGACCACGCCACCGGGCCGGGCGCTGTCGATGGCCGCGTTCAGCAGGTCCCGCTGCAGCGGCACCAGGCCCTCGATGTCCTCAGGCGACTTGCGCCAGCGGGCCTCCGGGCGTCGGCGCAGCGCACCCAGGCCCGAGCACGGCACGTCGGCCAGCACCCGCGCGAACGTGCCGGGGCGCCAGGCCCCGACCCGCCCGTCGGCCGCGATCGTGGCGGCGCTGGGCAGCCGGCGCAGGTGCTCGGCGGTCAGCCCGGCCCGGTGCGGGCGCAGGTCGGAGGCGATCAGGTGACTACCGGAGTGGGCCTGATCGGCCAGGCCAGCCAGCAGGGCCGCCTTGCCGCCGGGACCGGCGCACAGATCGAGCCAGGGCTCGCCAGGCCGATCCGCCGGGTCGGCCGAGGCACGGGCCAGGGCCAGCGCGACCAGCTGGCTGGCCTCGTCCTGGACGAACGCGCGGCCCTGCGCCACGGCCGCGATGGCGCCCGGGTCGCCGCCCGGCAGCACCGCGCCGTAGGGCGACCACGGCGCGGGAGCGGGCGCGGCCGCGCCGTCGCCGGCCGTGGTCAGCTCGGCCTGATCGCTGATGCCCGGAATGGCCACCAGCGTGGTCTGCGGCCGGGCATTCCCGGCTCGCAGGGTGTCCTCGGTCTCGGCCAGGTCGCCGCCGAGCGCGGCTGCGAACGCCGTGACGATCCAGCGCGGGTAGCTGTACGCGGCGGCCAGGTACCCGACCGGGTCGGCGGCCCGGTCCGGGGTGATGATGGCCACCCAGCCGTCCAGGTCGCGGGTGGCGACCCGGCGCAGCACCGCGTTGACGAAGCCGGCCGGGCGCATCCCGATCACGTCCTTGGCCAGGTCCACCGACGTGGCCACCGCGGCGTGGCTGGCCACCCGGGTGGCCAGCAGCTGGTGGGCGCCGAGCCGCAGCACTTCGCGGACCGGCGGGTCGATGTCGGCGGCCGGCCGGTCGCTGCACAGATCCAGGATCGCGTCGTAGGTCTGGCGGCCGCGCAGGGTGCCATAGGTCAGCTCGGTGGCCAGCGCCGCGTCCCGGCCCTCGATACCGCGTTCGCGCAGCAGCGCGGGCAGCATCAGGTTGGCGTAGGCACCCCGCTCGTCCACGGCGGCCAGCACGTCGTAGGCGACGCGGCGGACCGGGTCGGCCCGGGTGCCGCGGCGGGGTCCGGGACGAGGTCCGGGCCGCCCCCGGCCGCGCTGGGTTCGCTGGGCCACGGTCAGCCCAGCTTAGGGGTGTCTGGGCCGGACTGATGCAGGCCCCGGCCCCAGTCGGCGGCGGCCGTCGGGCGCTTGCCCGGCGGCTGCACCAAGCCCAGCTGGACCGGCTCAGTGCCGGTCCCGGCCAGCACTGAGCGCCGCCCGACCAGCAACTCCCCCGGGGCTAGCGGGCCTACACCGTCCAGGGCCGCGGCCGGGGCCAGCTCGACCGGGCCGAGCTTGAGCCGGACCCCGCCGAACTCGGTCCAGGCGCCCGGCTCAGGCGTGCAGCCGCGGATCAGCCGGTCGATGGCCACCGCCGACAGCCCCCAGTCGACCCGGGCGTCCTCGGGGTTGATCTTGGGCGCGTAGCTGATGCCTTCCTCCGGCTGCGGGACCGCCCGTACCTCACCGGTTTCGATGCCGTCCAGCGTGTCGACCAGCAGCCGGGCACCGGATACGGCCAGCCGGCCCAGCAGGTCACCGGCGGTGTCGCGTGGGCCGGCCGATTCGGTCAGCACCCCGAACACCGGCCCGGCGTCCAGTTCCTTGACGATCTGGAACGTCGTCGCGCCGGTTACGTCGTCGCCGTGCAGCAGCGCGTGCTGTACGGGGGCCGCGCCGCGCCAGGCGGGCAGGACCGAAAAGTGCAGGTTCACCCAGCCGTGCACCGGGATGTCCAGGGCCACCTGCGGCAGCAGTGCGCCGTACGCGGTGACCGGGCAGCAGTCCGGGCCGATCGCGCGCAGCCGGTCCAGGAACTCCGGATCGCGTGCCTTGGCCGGCTTGAGTACCTCCAGGCCCGCCGACTTGGCCAGCTGGGCCACCGGGCTGGCCTCCAGGTGACGGCCTCGCCCGGCCGGGGCGTCCGGCCGGGTGACCACGGCCGCGACTTCGTGCCGCGAGGCCAGCAGGGCCTCCAGCGCCACCACAGCCGGGTCGGGTGTCCCGGCGAAAACGAGCCGCATCAGCCGGTCAGAGCGCCTTGCCGAGCGTGGGATGCGGCGAGGACCGCAGCTCGGGCACAGCCATGCCGGACCACTCGGCTTCACGGATGGCCTTCATGGCCAGCTTGCGCTGCTCGGGGTCCAGCCGGTCGATGAACAGCACGCCGTCCAGGTGGTCGGTCTCGTGCTGGAAGCAACGGGCCATCCGCTCGGTGCCTTCCAGCGTCACCGGGTCGCCGTACATGTTGAAGCCCTTGGCCACCGTGCCCCACGCGCGCTTGGTCGGGAAGGCCAGGCCGGGGAACGACAGGCAGCCCTCCTCGTCGGTGTCCTCCTCCTCGGACAGATCGAGCGTGGGGTTGATCAGGTGCCCGAGCTCGTCGTCGACGAAGTAGGTGAACACGCGCAGCCCCACACCGATCTGGGGCGCGGCCAGGCCCGCGCCCGGCGCGTCCATCATGGTGTCGGTGAGGTCCTTGACCAGCTTGCGCAGCTCGGCATCGAAATCTCGGACCGGCTCCGCGGCGGTGCGCAGCACTGGATCGCCGAACAGCCGGATCGCCTTGACGCTCACGAAGAATCCTTCCGGCCCAGACGGGCATCGATCACGCCCGGGTGAGGGCGCTGTTACCTGGGTGTCAGTTTAGGCGGCCGGAGCGGGTCAAAACCGCGACCGGGCCTTGAACGCGGCCTTGCGGGCCGCCTTGGCCACATCCGGCTCCGGGTGGTGGTTGCTCAGCGTGGTCAGCAGCTCGGTGACGGCCGGGTGCTCGACCCGCCACAACCCGGCCACCAGCTCGGCCTGCGCGTGCGGCGGCAGGTCCGGCAGCAGCTCGGCCACCACGGCGTCGGGTGCGGCCTCCTCCAGCAGCCCGGCACCCAGGTCCACCAGCAGCCAGGCGCTGTCGTCGCGGCTGAGGCGGGCCTCCTCGCCGTGCTCGCGCAGCCAGACCGCCGCGTGCGGGCGCAGCACCGGGTCAGCCAGCGCGCGCCGGACGGCGGGCACCGCGGCCGCGCCGACCCGGTCCATCACCGCGAACGCGGCTCCGCGCAATCCGGGCGAGCCCTGGCTGGCCGCCTCGGTCAGCTCCTCCGCGGCCTGCGCCGGCCTGCGCCGGGCCAGCCAGGCGGCGATCTCCGCCTCGCCGTCCTCAGCGTCGTAGTCGGCCAGCACGGCCAGCACCGCAGCGGCACCGCCGGTCGCGCTGCCGCCCAGTACCGGGACCCGCCAGCCACGCTGCTGTAGCCGGTCGCGGACCGCCCACAGCCCGATCGGTGACAGGGTGACGGTCAGCCCGGCCTCGTCAGCGTCGTCTTCGTCCGCGCCTAGCTCCACCACACCCAGATCGGCCAGCAGCTCCAGACCCGGCTCCAGGCCGGGGGCCGGCGGGCCGTAGGGCTCGGCCGCGGTCGAACCGGAAGGACCGGCGGAATTAGCGGGGTCGGCGGGGCTACGAGCGCCGGAGGAGTCGGTCATCGCGCCTACCGCGGCCGCGTAGGCCTCGAACAACGCGTCCAGCCGGACCGGCCGGGCTGCCGTGTACAGGGCCGTAGTCAGGCCGTCCAGGTTTTCCAGCCCGAGCACCGTGTCCAGCGCCGCGCCCCACAGGTCCAAGGCCTCGTCCGGGCGGCCGGCTCCGAGCACGCCGAACCGGTCCCCCGGGCCGGCCTGGTCACCGTCGACCGTGACCATGGCGGTGCCAACGGCGATGGCCCAGGCCGCGTGAATCTCGTCCAGGGAAAGGTCGAGCGTGCCCGCGGCCTCGGCCGCACCCGCGTCGGTCAGGTCGCCACTGCCGGTGACCACGCGGTCCTTGCCCGCCCAGCCGGCCAGGTCCTGCGCGGCCCGCAACAGCGGTGCCACCCGGGCGGCGGCCGTCAGCTCTTCACGGGATGCGAGCCGGACCGGGGGCATCCGGGTGAGGCTGTCCGCGCCCCGCGACCGGGGCGGCACGCTCTCATGCGAGGTTGCCACACAGGCACCTTACGGCCTCGGTCCAAATGCTCGGGCGGACCGCGCCGGTCAGCCGGGCCCGTCGGCCGGCCAGCTAGCCGCCCAGTCACTGGCCTAGTTAGTGGCCCAGTCAGTGGGACGGTCAGATCAGCTCGGCCGGGTCGAGCTGGATCCGGGCCACCCCGGCGTCCTTGCGCGGGCTGCGGGCGGCCTGGGCCGATTGCAGCGCCCGGGCCAGAGCCGAACCCTCCGCCCGCGGCACCCGGATCAGCGCCCGCACCGGGGTGTCCGCGCTCTCGGTCTCCTGGTCCCGGGGTGGGCCGTCCGGGGACGGGCCGTCCTGGGGCGCCGCGGCGTGCTCGTCCGGTACCGGCCCGAGCACCTCGGCGCTATCGGGCAGGCCGACCCGGCCCAGCAGTTCCTCGACCGCGGCGGCCGACCCCGAGACGGCGGCCATCCGGACCGCAGGCGGGAACCCCAGCTCCTCACGTTCGGCCAGTTCACGCTCGGCGTGGCCGACCGGATCCCAGCGGATCAGCGCCTGCACGGCCGGAAGGCTGGCGTCCGCGCTGATCAGCACGGTCGCATCGGACCGGGCCAGCGCGGCCGCGTTCAGCCACTTGCGCAGGGCTTCCTCGGCGGCGCGCAGGCTGGGCCGCCCAAGCAGCGCCCAGCCGTCCAGCAGCAGCGCGCCCGCGTAGCCCGCGGCGGCGACCGGCTCGGCCCCCGGCGTGGCCACCACTACCGCCGGGTCGGCCGGCACGCTGGCGATGACCGACTGGCCGCCGGAGAACCGCACCGGCACCGAAGGGAACGCCCGGCCGAGCTCTTCCGCGGTCCGCGCCGCCCCGGTGACCATGGCCCGCACGTGGGTGAAGCCGCACCGCTGGCAGCTCCAGTTCGCGGCGACCGCGCCGCACCACCGGCAGTGCGGAATCTGCCGGGCGGAGGCGATCTCCAGCTGGCCTGAGCACACGGTGCAGCGAGCCTGGGTCCGGCACCGCCCACAGGCGATCGCGGCCAGGTAGCCCCGCCGCGGCACCTGGACCAGTACCGGGCCGTGGGCCAGGGCGGCCCTGGCCGTGCGCAGGGCCAGGCTGGGCAGCCGGGAGCTGAGCGCGGCCGCGTCCCGGGCCAGTTCGTCCTCCTCGGCCGCGGTCCGGACCCGGGGCGCAGTGGCCCGCAGCACCCCGCGGTCCCCGGCTAGCGCGCGGGCCCAGCCCGAGGTGACCAGCTGGGTCACCTCGGTGGTGCGGGAAAACCCGCCGATCAGCGCGGACGCCCCCTGCCGGTGCGCCCGCAGCGCCAGCACTTCGCGGGCATGCGGATACGGCGCGCGCCGTTCCGCGTGCAGGTCGTCGCCGTCGTCCCACAGCACGACCAGCCCGAGGTCGTGGACCGGCGCGAACATCGCGGCACGGGTGCCGGCCGAGATGCGGACCGAGCCGCGCAGCACCGCCAGCCAGCGCCGGTACCGTTCGGCCGGCCCCAGCTCGGCCGTCAGGCACACGTGCTGGTCCGGGCCGAGCCGCGCCGTCAGCGCCGCGTCCACCCGGGCCAGGTCCTTGACGTCGGGCACCACGATCACCGTGCCCCGCCCGGCCGCCGCCGCGGTGGCCGCGGCCACCGCGATCTCATCCGGCCACTCCGGGCCGGGCAGCGCCGACCAGGCCGCCCGCACGGCACGCCCGTCCGCCACCCCGGTCAGGAACGCCTCCCCCGCCGGGTAGCGCGACCAGGACCCGGGTGCGGGCTGGTCCGGAGGCCCGGCGGCGGGCGGTGACGGCTTGGCTTCGGTGGCCGCGTGCCGCGGCGGCACGGCCAGCCGCAGCACGTCGGCCAGCGTGCCCGCGTACCGGTCCGCGACCGCGCGGGCCAGCCCGGCCAGTTCCGGCGTCAGCACCGGCTCGGCCGACACCACCCGGTCCAGATAGGACAGCCGGCCCTGGTGCTCACTCTGGGCGATGCGCTCCAGCACGAACCCGTCCACCAGCTTGCCGGAGAAGCGGACCCGGACCCGGCAGCCCGGCACCACGTCGGCGGCCATTCGCTCCGGCACCAGGTAGTCGAACGGCCGGTCCAGGTGAGCCAGCGGGATATCCACCGCGACCTTGGCCACCGGCAGTTCCGCGGCCGGGGCGGTGTCCCGGACCCGGCCACCGGCCCGCTTGCCGGGCCGGCGCTGGCCGGCCGCGGGGCGCGAGTCGCTGGTCTGGGTCACGATCCATCCCTACCAGAGGAGACACCGTCCCGACTTATCCGCGGCGGTACTTGCCGGAGGACCGGCCCCCCGTGGGGGCGCTGGGCGGCATAATCTGGGCTCCCCCTTTCAGGAGTGTCATGACGCAGTCGGTAGGCCGTTCGGTTGGGGCCCGGGTGCAGGCGGCCGGGACGTTGCTGGTGCTGGTGGTTGCGCTTGGGCTGGGGGCACTTACCGATCTTGGGCAGGCTTGGCTGCCCCAGTCGAGTGCATCGCTGGCCAACTCGGGCGCATCGTGGGCCGCGGTCGCGTTCGTGCTGGCGCTGTTCGCCACCAGCACCGGCCGGGCGGCCCTGTGGGGACTGCTGGGCCTGGCCGGCCTGGTCGGCGGCTACTACCTGGCCGCCATTAGCCGGCACGTGCCCGAGTCGCCGAGCAGCATCCGGTTCTGGATGCTGGCCGCGGTGATCATCGGCCCGCTGCTGGGCGTGGCCGCGTCCTGGGTCCGCCGCGGCTCACCGATCACGGCCGCCCTGGGAGCAGGAGCCGCGGCCGGCCTGTTGGGCGGCGAGAGCGTCTACGGGCTGACCGTGATCGCAGGCAGCACGTCGTCGCGCTACTGGGCCATCCAGCTCGCCGTAGCCGTCGTCCTGCTGGTTGCCCTGAACGCCTGGCGCGTCCGCGAGCCCGCCTCAGTAGTCCTCAGCGTGGTCACCGCCGCCACCGTAGGCGCCCTGACCGCCCTCATCTACCTGAAGGGCTGACGCCGCCCGGGGGCGGCGTCCCTCAGATCGCCAGGGCTTGGGCTCGGCGGTTTACTTCCTTCCCGCGTTGCTTGGCGATCGCCTGGATCGGCGTGCCGGGCAGCGTGTCGTCCTCGGTGAACAGCCAGCGCAGCGCCTCGACGTCGCCGAACCCGCAGTCGAGCAGCAGGGTCAGCGTCCCGTGCAGGCCTTTGACGACCTGATCACCGTCCAGGAACGCGGCGGGCACCCCGACCGCGCCGTCCGGGCGGGTCGCGGCGAGCAGTTTGCGGTCGCGCAGGAGCGTCTTGACACGGCCGACAGGGATGCTGAGACGAGCGGCGACAGCTGGCAATGGAAGCCAGTCACCCACGAGGGCGTCGTCCGCGGCGTTGATCTGTGCCACGAATCAAATTTGCCACGTGCCGGCCACTGCGAAACACCCCTACGCGGCTCATTTCGCGACGCGGGCCCACTAGAGCTGCCGAAACCGCTCGGAAAATCGGGGATCCGACTCCCACCATGGACGCTCGGGATCGTCGAGATCCGCGTCCTCCGCTTCTGCTGGGTCTGAGGAGGACGCAGTGTCGGCTGGGGCTGGCGGGGTTGGTGAGTTCGCTGTGGCCGGGTTCGCTGTGGCCGGGTTCGCTGTAGCTGAGCTCGCTGTGGCGTCGGCTGCTGGAGTGGCGTCGCCCGCGGCGGCGCGGGATTTCGCGGGCTTGCCCTCGGCGGCGATGGCGGCGGCCTTGCGGGCGGCCCGGGCCGCATCCCGGGCTGCTTCCCTGGCGTCCAGTTCGGCGTCGATCTCGGCCGCCTCGGACTCGTCTTCGCGGATGAACTGGATGAGCTGGGCGACCAGGAACGGCAGGCCGACCAGGTCGCCGAAGATCCACAGCGTGCCGCCGCCCAGGATCTGGTCGGTGCCCAGGCTGGGTCCCCACGGCCGGGCCAGCGCGTGGTAGTAACCCCCGCCGATGAGGTTGGTGCTGGCGATCACGGCCAGGCCCAGGAACGCATCCCCGATCACCTCGGCGCCGGTGATCCACAGGGATACGGCGTAGGAGTAGGCCTTCGGCACCGGGTCGACCCGCAGCAGCGTCCAGAAGAACACGAACCCCGGTGTCATCAGGGCCAGATGGGTCAGTTCGCGCACCGCGACGCTGTGGAACGAGGCCGTGTACCAGGTGGTGAAGTACATGGCGAACGGCACCGCGATCAGGGCCAGCGTGGTGATGGCCGGGAACGTGAGCACCCGGGCCACGCGGCTGTGGATGGCCCGGTCGAGCCGGCGGCCCGCCCGCGGGAACACCGCGATGGCCATCGACAGCGGGCGCCCCAGGGCCAGGAACAGCGGGGCCAGCAGGAGCAGCAGGATCGTCTGGAACGACCGCATGAAGAACAGCACGCCGAAGTAGGTGCCGAACGACCCCAGGGTGGCGATGGCCATGATGGCCAGGCCCAGCCCGAAGTTGACCACCCGGGTCCACGGCCACACCGCCGCCCCTCTTCAGGCCGCCCCTCGTTCAGACGCCCCTCGTTCAGGCGCTGCGCGGCCGCGCAGCGTGTAGAAGCCGGCCAGGTACGCCGCCCCGAGCAGCAGGATCAGGCCCAGCATCCAGGGGTCGAACGTCCACTCGGTGAAGGCGCGGGCCACGGTCAGCTGCGGCGGCCCGTGATAGCCGCCAGCCAGCGCATGTGCCATGCCTGCCACGCTATCGCCGCGCCCGATGGCCGGCGAACGCACCCCGCAAGGGGCCGCCCGGACCCTCGGCTGGTCGGGCTGCGCGCGGAGCTGAGCCGAAGGAGACGCCAAGGCCGCGTCAGAGTAACGGAAACACATCCACTGCAGCAAAAGTGGAGCTATTTACTTGCGCGATAGCGGCCCGGGCACCAAGGTGACCCGTAGCGCCGAGGCCGCCTGGCCCCTCGGTCCGGAGGAAAGGTTCGCCCATGCCAGTGGTCACTACGCGGGTCAGGACCATCGCCACCGCAGGTACGGCGGCGATCCTGTGCGCGGGTGCGATCGCCGCCGCGTCGCCCAGCCAGGCGTCGCCGCGATCCTCGATCCCCAACACCCACCCGTTCTGGGCCAGCACGGCTCAGCGGGTGTCGGCCCAGGCGGTGACCACGGGCACCGTGAACGCTCGCGTCTACCTGGCGGGCCAGGACCCGGCCGGGCTGGCCGCGTACGCCCAGGCGGTCAGCACGCCGGGCAGCGCCGGCTACGGGCAGTACCTGACCCCGGCGCAGGTCCAGCAGCGGTTCGGCCCGACCAGCAGCCAGATCGACGCGATCAAGTCGTGGCTGACCGCGGCCGGCCTCACCGTGACCGCGGTCAACGACAAGGCCGACGGGTACATCTCGGTGACCGGCTCGGTCAGTAATGCGGCCAAGGCCTTCAGCGTGACGTTCCACAACTACCGGGGACCGGACAAGCGGACCGACCGGGCACCGGAGCAGGCGGCCAGCGCCCCCGCTTCGGTCGGCCACGGGATCGTCGCGGTGACCGGGCTCGACAACGCCACCCACGAGATGCGGCCGGCCGACACGCTGCCGCCCCCGCCCTCGAACTACTGGACGGCCGGCACCTGCTCGCAGTACTACGCGCAGAAGATCGCGGTCAACGAGCCCCCGGCCTACGGCACCCATCAGCCCTGGACCAACTGCGGTTACACCCCGGCTCAGGTCCGTGGCGCCTACGGGGTGGCCGCCTCGGGGATGACCGGCAAGGGCCAGAGCGTGGCCATCGTGGACGCCTACGCCTCGCCGTCGATCCTGACCGACGCGAACGAGTTCTCCTCCACGGTTGGCGACCAGCCGTTCGCCACCGGCCAGTTCCACCAGTACCTGCCGTCCAGCTTCAACAGCACCGACGCCTGCGGCGCGGCCAGCTGGTATCCCGAGGAGACCCTGGACGTTGAGTCGGTCCACGGCCAGGCGCCCAACGCCAGCGTCAACTTCGTGGCCGGCGCGAGCTGCAACGACTCCGACCTGCTGGCCGCCGAGGCGTTCATCGTCGACGACCACCTCGCCAGCATCGTCAGCAGCTCGTTCGGCGAGCCGTCTGACCTGGAGTCGATCTCCAGCGCCTACGACCAGGTGTTCGAGGTCGGGGCGACCGAAGGCATCGGTTTCTTCTTCTCCTCCGGTGACTCGGGCTACGAGTCACCCGACGAGGACCCCGGCGTGTCCGACCAGATCCAGACCGACTACCCCGCGGCCAGCCCGTGGGTGACCTCGGTCGGTGGCACCAGCCTGGCCATCGGCCCGGCCAAGAACTACGAGTTCGAGACCTCCTGGGGCACGATGAACGACCAGCTGGCCGCGAACGGCAAGTCCTGGTCCACCACGCCGCCCGGCGCCTACCCGGCCGACTACGACGGCTCCAGCGGCGGCGGGGTCAGCACCGTCTACGCGCAGCCCTCCTATCAGCGCGGCGTGGTGCCGAAGAGCCTGGCCACGCGCCTGCCCAACGGCACGGTCAGCGCCACCCCGATGCGGGTCGAGCCGGACGTGTCCGCGCTGGCCGACCCGAGCACCGGGATCCTGGTCGGTGAGACCACGCTGCAGCCGGACGGCACGACGTACGCCTTCTCGCTGAGCCGCACCGGCGGCACCAGCGTGGCCGCGCCGACGTTCGCGGGCATCGAGGCCGACGCCCAGCAGGCCGCGGGACGCGACATCGGCTTCGCCAACCCCGCCATCTACCAGCGGTACCGCACGCCCGCCTTCCGCGACGTGACCGACCACCCGCTGGGCCCGGGCTACCTGGCCGAGGTTCGGCAGAACTACACCGACCCGGCGACCAAGGCCGGCCCGCTCCTGACCTACCTGCGCACGCTGGGGATCGACGGCGAGGGCGCAGCCGCCCTGCACGCGGTGAGCGGGTACGACGACGCCACCGGGATCGGGTCGCCGCACCTGTACGTCCAGTCGTTCCAGCGGCGCTAGGCCAGCAGGCGCAGCACCGAGGCAGCGAACCACACCCGGAACCGGGCCGGCGGCCAGCCGCGCGGCCCGGTCAGCCGGGTGAACACCGCCGGGTCCATCAGCAGCCACACGGTGTCGACGGCTTCGGCCCGGTCGAGACCGGCTCGCAGTGAGCCCCGGCGGGCCAGGCCGTCCACCAGCCAGGCCGCCATCACCTCGCGCTGAGCGGCCATCTGGGTGGCCACCGCGCCGATCTCCTCGTCCAGCGGGGCAGCGTCCAAAGCGGCCAGGATCAGCCCCGCGGCCCGGTCGGCCGAAGCGGTGAGCGTGGCGGCGAACTCGGTTACGAAGCTCTCCGGGTCCGGCGTCGCCTCGGCCCGCACGGCCCAGGCCCGGTCCAGCATGGCCACCGGCGCGGCGTCGCCCGCGGTGGCCACGTCGATGGCCGCCTTGAGCAGCCGCGCCTTGGTCCCGAACGCAGCCTCCACGGTGGGAACAGACACACCAGCCGCCGTCGCGACGGCCTTCACCGTGGTCCCGGCGTACCCGGCGGCCAGAAACTGCCCGGTGGCCGCGGCACAGATCCGGGCCCGGGTCTGCGCGGCCTGCTGCTGGCGCCGGGCCGACCGGTAGTTGCGCCGTTCCTGCGGCCCGGCCCGGGTGCCCAATTGCTCCACAATTCGATATGGTACAGCCATATCGAATCTATCCCGAGGAGCAGCGATGACGGAGCAGGACGAGGCGGGCGATCCGGGGGTCGAGGGCTCGGTAGCCCGGCCGGGCGGGGTGTCGTACCTGGCCATCCCGGCCCGGGACGTCGCGCAGTCGGCCGCCTTTTACCAGGCGGTGTTCGGCTGGGAGCTGCGCGGTGACCCGGACGCACCCAGCTTCAGCGACGGGACCGGGCACGTCATCGGCCACTGGCGGACCGACCTGGAGCCGGCGGGCGAGGCGGGGGTCCGGCCCTACGTCTACGTCCAGGACCTCGCGGCCGCGCTGGACCGGGCAGCGGCGCAGGGGGCCGAGGTGGTTGAGCCCTACCCCGAGGGCAGCCTGCGCATCGCCGTCATCCACGACCCGGCGGGTAACGCGATTGGCATCTGGACCGGCCCAGCTCAGGGCTGAGCACCGCGCAGAATGTGCCATTGCCCACAGCGGGGTGTGGTCGATGTGCCATCGCGTACATAGGGCCCCGGAACCCTTGGGACGCGTGAGGCCGGTGGTCGCCTGGGATTTGAGGGGCGTGGGACTGAGGCGGCTGGGGTGGCTGGGGTGGCTGGGGTGGAACAGCATGAGACCAGGCCGCGGGCATTGGCTCGTCTTACATGGGCAAAGGCGCCATTGCCCATGCTGTAGCAGGGGTAAAGGCGCCATCGCCAACGTTCGTGGCGCGGCGCGTGCGAGGCCGGGAGAGGCGCCGCGTGGTGGGGCGGCTGGGGCGGGGTGGGCAATGCCACATTGCGACGCTCTTACGTGGGCAATGTGGCATTGCGCGCCTACGAGCCGCCCGAGCTACGCGGAGCGGCCAACCATCGCCCCCATCGGTGCGGGGGTGGAGACGGGCGTAGGAGACGGCGGGGACGCCTGGGACGTGACAGGCGTGGGAGACGGAAGCGGCCTGGGAGACGGGGGGCCCTGAGGCCGACGGGAATGTCTGGGACTTGAGGGGCGTGGGGTTGCCGGGGACACCTGGGGCGACGGCTGGTCGCGGGAGGGCCGTGGGGACGCTTGGATGGCGAACGGCCGCTCGCCAGGCCCGTGGGGACGACTGGGACGCGAACGGCCGCCCGCTTCGCCCGGTGAGCGAGGAGGGCGGCCGGGGACGCGAACGGCCGCTTGCCGGGCCCGGGTGGGGCGGCGAGCGGCCGTTGTGCGCTTGCTTGACTGGTCAGCCTAGGTGCTGGGCTACTTCTTTGGCGGCGTCGGGGCCGTAGGCGGTCTCGAAGCGGGCCGTGAGGGCGTCCGGGGTGAGCTGGTACTCCTGGGTGCCCACGGTCTCCAGCACGGACGCCGCGACCAGGCAGCCGAGCTGGGCCGCCCGCTCGAGCGGGAGCTGCCAGGCCACCGCGGCCAGGAAGCCCGCACGGAAGGCGTCGCCGGCGCCGGTCGGGTCGAGCGCCTGGACGCCGGGGACGGACGGCACCGTGATCGGCGGCTGGCCGGTCTGGGTGACGCGCGCGCCCTCCGCGCCGAGCGTGGTGACCTGGACCTGGACGCGGCCGGCGATCTCGTCGGCGGTCCAGCCGGTCTTCTGCTCGATGAGGGCCAGCTCGTACTCGTTGGAGAACAGGTAGGCCGCGCCGTCGACCAGGGACCGGGTCTGCTCGCTGTCCATCCGCGGCAGCTGCTGCGACGGGTCGGCCGCGAACGGGATACCCGCGGTGGTGCAGCCGGCCGTGTGCCGGAACATCGCCTCGGGGTCGTCCGCCCCGATCAGCACCAGGTCGACGCCACCGGCCCGGGCGGCGACGTCCTCGATGGAGATGTCCCGCGCCTCACCCATCGCGCCGGGGTAGAACGACGCGATCTGGTTGCCGTCCTGGTCGGTGGTGCAGACGAACCGGGCGGTGTGGTTCTTCTTGGACTCCAGCACGCCGCTGGTGTCGACGCCGTGGGCGTCCAGCCAGGTGCGGTAGTCCGCGAAGTCCTGCCCTACCGCGCCGACGAGCAGGGGCTGCAGGCCAAGGCAGCCCATCCCGAAGGCGATGTTCGCGGCCACGCCGCCCTGCCGGATCTCGAGGCCGTCCACGAGGAACGACAGCGAGACCCGGTCGAGCTTGTCCGCGATCAGGTGATCAGTGAACTTCCCGGGGAAGGTCATCAGGTGGTCGGTGGCCACCGACCCCGTGACCGCGATTCGCACCGGTCAGTGGAACGAGTCGCCGCAGGCGCAAGAGCCTGACGCGTTCGGGTTGT
Source organism: uncultured Actinomycetes bacterium (assembly GCA_963833835.1). Classification (GTDB taxonomy): domain Bacteria; phylum Actinomycetota; class Actinomycetes; order Streptosporangiales; family Streptosporangiaceae; genus Bog-532. Next base: position 544,432 of record CAWHZI010000007.1, on the reverse strand, counting down.
CGATCGTGAAGCCCTGCTTCTCGATCGTGTCCACGAAGTCGATGGTCGCGCCCATCAGGTACGGGGCGCTCATCTTGTCCGTGACCACCCCGACGCTGCCGAAGTCGGTGACGATGTCACCGTCGATGGCGCGGTCGTCGAAGTAGAGCTGGTAGCGGAGACCGGAGCAGCCACCCGGCTGCACGGCGATACGCAGCTTGAGATCGTCACGGCCTTCCTGCGCGAGCAGGTTGCCGACCTTCGCGGCCGCACCCTCGGTGAGGAGGATGCCCTGAGAGGTCTCTTGCTGAACGGTCATCGGTATGTAGCTCCTGCCTCGGTTAAGTCTGGAGTGCTCTCGTGCTTAGCTCTCACGCACAACGATAAGCCCATCGGCCGCATTCCGTGCGGCCGGCATGATTTCTATAGGCCGGGCGCGCCCCACACCGGGAACCACCGGGCCAGATCCTGCTCGAGCTTCAGGTCGCCCTCCAGGGCGCCCTTGATCTGCAGCTCCAGCGCGCTGTCGCGGCGATCCCCGGGCAGCGGGGCGAACGGGTAGAACGTGCCCCGCTTGAACAGGTAGACCAGCGCCAGCCGCCGGCCCGCGTCGTCACGGAAGGCGACCAGCGTGCACAGCAGCTGGGGGCCGAACCCGTTGTCGACCAGCGCGGAGTTCACCGCGTGCAGGTCGGTGACCAGGTCCTCGACCTCGGTGGACAGGTGCGAGCTGACCAGCCAGGTGAACCCGAACTTGTCCTTGGTCACCTCGACCGGCAGCGTGCCGGTCTTGGCCCCGGACATGTCGAGCAGCTCACGGACGTCCTTCTCGACGTCCGCGAACGCCCGGCCCTCCACGGGGCGGAAGCACACCGAGCCGCTGCCGGTCGGCTTGAAGCCGGTCGCCGCCTCCAGCGTCACCGCCGCGGACGGCAGCTGGAACAGCACGTCCAGGTTGGGCGGGACCGGCTTGGTCCGGCCCAGCAGCGTGTCCAGAAAGCCCACGGCTAGTGCTGCCCCAGCTGCGCAGAGATCTTGGACAGCTGAGCCAGCCGCTTGTCCAGCGACGGGTGGGTGGAGAACAGCTCGCCGAGCTTCGACTGGGCCTGCTGCGCGCTGAGCGCAGGGGCGAAGTAGAAGGCGTTCAGCGGCGCCGCCTCACGCAGGTCCTTGGTCGGGATCCGCGCGATCTCCCCGGTCACCTTGGTCAACGCGCTGGCCAGCGCGGACGGCTGCCCGGTCAGCAGCGCACCGGACCGGTCGGCGGCCAGCTCGCGGTAGCGCGAGAGCAGCCGGATGAGCAGGAAGCTGATCGCGTAGACCACGATGCTGACGGCCATGATGATCAGCAGGATGGGCAGCGCGCCCTGGTTATTGTTGTTGTTGTTGTTGCTGCGGCCGCCACCGCCGAACAGCTGGCCGTAGAAGGAGAACCTGATCAGCAGGCCGGCGATGACGCCCAGGAACGAGGCCACCGTCATCACCATGACGTCCTTGTGGGCCACGTGCGAGAGCTCGTGCGCGATCACGCCTTCGAGCTCCTCCGGCGTCAGCCGGCGCATGATGCCGTCGGTCACGCACAGCACGGCGTGCTCGCTGTTACGGCCAGTGGCGAAGGCGTTCGGCAGGTGCGTCGGGGAGATCGCGATGCGCGGCTTGGGCATGTCGGCCAGGGCACAGACCCGGTCCACGATGCCGTGCAGCTCGGGTGCCTCCTGCGGAGTCACCACCCGCGCCTGAGCCGAGGACAAGGCGATCTTGTCCGAGTAGAACAGCGAGCCGATGGCCAGCCCGCCGCCCAGGACAACCGCGAAGAAGACGATGGCACCGTCGGACGCACCCACCGAAGCCGAGATGCCGATTATCGCGGCGACAAACGCCACGAATACGAGCCCGAGCAGGAACATGGTCAAGCCCATGCGGACCGACAATCCCCGGTCGGGCGCATACCTAGTGCGCGCCACCACGTCACCTCCAGTTCAAGGGCCAGAACCGGGTTCGCCAGCTCTGGCGTACATACATGCAATCTATCCAGGTGACGCTGGAACTTGTATGAACGTTCCCTCTCCAGTCGCTGAAGGTGCGAGCCACGAAGAGCCGCCCCCGCGTCAGCCGGGGATGAGCCCCTCGCCGGTCATCATCTGGCGAACCTCGGCCAGGCTCGCGTCTTCGGGCGGCAGGATCAGTTCCGATGGCTCCAGGCTATCCGCCGGATAAGGCTTCCCGACCGCCCGGACCTGCGTCAGCAGCTCATTCAGCGCACGGCGGAATGACGCCTCGTCTCCCGCGTCCACCGCGCTGGCCAGCTGGGCGTCCAGCTCGTTCAGCACGGTGGTTTCGGCGTCGTCCACGCTGAGCTGGCCCTCGCCCAGGATCCGGATGATCACGTGCCATCACCGGCCCGGGGCGGTTCGGCCGACGGCAGGGCGGACTCGCCCACGTCGGCGGCCGGGAAGGCCTGCTCGCCGTTGCTGCTGGCGGTCCGGGGCGGAGCGGTGTTGGTGCTCTGTGGCTGGGCCTGGCTGGGCGGGCCGGCCTCCAGCTCGGGCGTGGACCCGCTGCCCAGCTCGCCCTTGAGCTTCTGCAGCTCCAGCTCAACGTCGTTGCCCGCGCCCATCCGGTCCAGCTCGGCCTGGATGTCGTCGCGCGGCCCGCCGCCGGAGACGTCCTCGAGGGCGCCGGAGGCCAGCAGCTCGTCGATGGCACCCGCGCGGGCCTGCATCTGCGCGGTCTTGTCCTCGGCCCGCTGGACGGCCATGCCGACGTCGCCCATCTCCTCGGAGATGCCGGAGAAGGCCTCGTTGATCCGGGTCTGGGCCTCGGCCGCGGTGTAGGTGGCCTTGATGGTCTCCTTCCGCGTGCGGAAGGCGTCCACCTTGGACTGCAGCCGCTGGGAGGCGATGGTGAGCTTCTCCTCCTCGGCCTGCAGCGAGGCGTACTGCGTCTGCAGGTCGCTCAGCTGGGTCTGCGCGGAGGACCGGCGGGTGAGCGCCTCGCGGGCCAGGTCCTCGCGGCCGGCGCCCAGCGCGTCCTTGGCCTGCTTCTCCAGCTTGTTGGACTGCTGCTGGATCTGGTTCATCTGCAGCTCGACGCGCTTGCGGGACGTGGCCACGTCCGCCACACCGCGCCGGACCTTCTGCAGCATCTCAAGCTGACGCTGGTAGGAGTAGTCGAGGGTCTCACGGGGATCTTCGTACTTGTCCAGGGCCTTGTTGGCCTTGGACCGGAAGATCAGTGTGACCCGCTTCATCACGCTCATAGACGCGGCCGTCCCCTTCGTGCCTTGTGCCCACCTGCGGGCCGCGCCTGCCGTCGAGCGCCGCCAGCAGGGCGGACAGTGCCGCCCAATTCAATTGGCATCCACCCTACGCGGTGCCCGTCGTACGGGCGAACATGAAGCGGCATGAAGGCCTGCGTGCCGCATTCGCCGGGCTTGATCTCCGCATCGGGTGGTCCGTTCCATTAGGCTGCAGCTGTGTTCCGACGAGGTAATGCCGGGGCGCGCGGCGATACCGCCCAGGACGACCAGGGCGAGCAGAGCCTGGGCGCCCCGCAGACGACAAAAGTCCGGCCCGCGGCCGAGACGGCCAAGGGCCGCGCCACGCCCAAGCGCAGCGAGGCCGAGCGCGGCCGCCGCCAGGGCATCACGGGCACGCCCTCACGCAGCGGCAGCGCGAGCCGTAGCGGCACCAAGACCAGCAGCGCGGACGGCCGGGCCGAACGGCGGGCCCGGCAAGAGGCCATCCGGCGCGGCGAGCAGTGGGCCCTGCCGGCCCGGGACCGCGGCCCGGTCAAGGCGCTGGCCCGCGACTACATCGACTCGCGGCGGCGGCTGAGCGAGTACTACATGTACCTGATGATCGTTCTGGTCGTCGTGCTGTTCGTCAAGAAGTCCGGTGTGCAGCTGTACGCCGAGCCGATCGCGCTGGTGCTGATCCTGCTGGTCGTGGTGGACGCGGCCTGGTTGCGGTTCAAGCTGACCAAGCTGGTGCGGGAGCGGCTGCCCGGGGAGAGCACCCGCGGGCTGACCATATACGCGGTGTTCCGTGCCCTGCAGATCCGCCGGTTCCGGGTGCCGCCGCCCCGGATCCACCCCGGCGACAAGTTCTGACCCGGCGGCCCTCGATTTGCGCCCCGGCGGCCCTCGATAGGGTCGCAGTATGGAACATCGCCACCTGGGCAAGAGCGGTCTGAAGATCAGCGAGATCACCTACGGCAACTGGGTCACCCACGGTTCGCAGGTGGAAGAGGACGCGGCCAAGCAGTGCGTCGCGGCCGCCCTGGACGAGGGCATCACCAGCTTCGACACCGCGGACGTCTACGCGGGCACCAAGGCCGAAGCGATCATGGGCCGGGCGCTGGCGGGCGTCCGGCGCGAATCGATTGAGATCTTCACCAAGGTGTACTGGCCGACCGGGCCGGGCCCGAACGACCGGGGCCTGTCGCGTAAGCACATCATGGAGGGGATCAACGGGTCGCTGCGGCGGCTCGGCACCGACTACGTCGACCTGTACCAGGCCCACCGGTACGACTACGAGACGCCGCTGGAGGAGACCCTGCGGGCGTTCGAGGACGTGGTGCGGCAGGGCAAGGCCCTGTACATCGGGGTGTCGGAGTGGCGGGCCGAGGAGATCGCGGCGGCGCTGAAGATCGCCGACGAGATGCACTTCGACCGGATCGTGTCGAACCAGCCGCAGTACAACATGCTGTGGCGGGTCATCGAGTCCGAGGTCGTCCCGCTGTCCGAGCAGGAGGGCATCGGCCAGATCGTGTTCTCCCCCATCGCCCAGGGCGTGCTGACCGGCAAGTACCTGCCGGGCCAGGCGCCCCCGGCCAATTCGCGGGCCACCGACCAGGCGGGCGGGGCCGACTTCATCAGCCGCTGGATGCGGGACGACCTGCTGACCCGGGTCCAGGACCTGAAGCCGCTGGCCGACGAGGCCGGCCTGTCGCTGGCCCAGCTGGCCGTGGCCTGGACCCTGCAGAACCCGAACGTGTCGGCCGCCATCATCGGCGCGACCCGGCCCGAGCAGGTCAAGGAGAACGTCAAGGCGTCCGGGGTCAAGCTGGACGCGGGCCTGCTGCGCCGGATCGACGACGTGCTGGGCAGTTACGTCGAGCGCGACCCGGGCCGGACGGCCAGCCCGCCCAGCCGTCCGTAACCATCGGGCCGCCCGTAGGACTCCCGGCTGCCGGTGACCTAGGTGTCCCGGCCGCCGGGAGCGGGCGGCGCGGGCCGGCTCTGCGCCAGGCGAGTTTGTTAAAAAATATCGATTTAATTAACTCGCCGGGTGCAGGGTCATCGGGCCGTACTCGGTCCTGTCGTCCTCGAGCAGGGTCACCTGATCCACCCCGGCCTCGACCAGGCCGCGGTAGTTCTCCCCCAGCCAGCTTTCGGCGTCGCCCTGGCTGGCGAAGATCGCCTCCGGGAGGTCGGCCGCCGTCGCCGCGGCACCGTCGGTCTTTTCGTATCGCCAGGTCCACGCCATGATCGCGTCGCCCCCTCGAACTCGCCCAGGTCGGGTAGATGCGGGTAGGACACTACCGAACGCAGGCCAGTAGTCGCGCCGCGAAACCGCCTCAGGCCCGGTAATCAAGCACAGAACAGAATGGCCCAGACGGCCTTGCCGCGGCCGACGACGGGGCTCCAGCCCCAGACGTCGCTCAACGCGTCGACCAGCTGGAGGCCGCGGCCGCACTCGGAGTCCTGGATCGGCGCCTTGAGGACGGGGGCGGCGTCGCTGGGGTCCAGGACCGCGCACATGACCTCACCGGCCCGGCGGAACAGCCGCAGGCCGATGCGGGCGTCGCCGTGGGCCGGGGCGCGTGCGCCCGCGGGGTCCTGGCCGCCGTGGCACAGTGCGTTGGCCACGAACTCGGCCACGATGACCTCGGCGTCTTCGATGAGCGGATCCAGCTGCCAGCGGGTCAGGGCGGCCCGGGTGAACCGGCGGGCGCTGCGGGCCGGCTGCGGGCCGGGAGTCAGGGTCAGGGCCATGACCGAGGGGGCGTCCCACCAGTCCGATGGCATCCGGACCACGCGCGGGCGGTCGGGCACGAGCTGCCGCGGGGCGGTGCTCACCGCCTCGTGAGGAACCGGGTGGACCCTGGTACGCGTGGGCAAGGGGGCCGTACGCTGCTCCCGATTGTGAACGCTCACAGCAATCGGGTTCAAACTTTCGGACCTCATCGCGACCCCGGGGACGCAGGTTGACCCGCCAGTCCTCGATGCTGGCGCGCAGCCCCAATCTTGCCGGACCAGCCATGCAGATGCAAGGCCAAATGCACGTTCATTTGATGCGTGCAGATGCGCTGGGCGCTGGATACTAAACCGCTTTTAAGTACTGTTTGACCGGTTTTTGAAACCGCTTACATCTCAGCCCGGTGGCGTCGGCGACGGACTGACGGGCGGGCCGGCTGGCGCGGGCCTGGGGCGACGGCTTACGGTGTCGGAGGAGCCTGTGCGGCACTATTTTCGCGAAACTTTTCGGGAGTGGCTCATGCTGGTGGCCGGAGTGGACAGTTCCACCCAGTCCACGAAGGTGGTGCTGTGTCAGGCCGAGGACGGGGCCATCGTGGCCAGCGCCTCGGCCCCGCATCCGGACGGCACCGAGTGCGACCCTGAGTACTGGTGGCAGGCGCTGAGCCAGGCCGGGGACGGCCTGCTGGACCAGGCCGCCGCGGTGGGCGTGGCCGCCCAGCAGCACGGAATGGTGGCCCTGGACGAGGCGGGCCAGGTGATCAGGCCCGCGATTTTGTGGAACGACATGCGGGCCGCGCCGCAGACCCGCGACCTCATCGCCGAGCTGGGCGGGCCGGCCGAGTGGGCCCGCCGCACCGGCAGCGTCCCGGCCGTGTCGTTCACCGTGACCAAGCTGCGCTGGATGGCCGAGCGGGAGCCGGAGTCCGCGCGCGCGGCTGCACCGGGTGGTGCTGCCGCACGACTGGCTGACCTGGCGTCTCGGTTTCGGGCGGCCGGGCACGAAGGCGATCCCGGACGGCGAGCCGGTCACCGACCGCGGTGACGCCTCCGGCACCGGCTACTTCTCCCCCGCCGACGGCCGGTGGCTGCCTGACATCGCCGAGCGGGCCCTCGGGCGGCCGGTGGCCACGCCGCGGCTGGCCGCCCCGGCCGAGGTGGTCGGGCAAACCCCGGACGGCGCGGTGCTGTCCCCCGGCACCGGGGACAACATGGGCGCCGCGCTCGGGCTCGGCGTCACCGAGGGCGACGTGGTGGTATCGATCGGCACGTCCGGCACGGCCTACGCGATGACGTCGCGGCCGGCCGCCGACGTGACCGGCGCGGTGGCCGGGTTCGCCGACGCGACCGGGAAGTTCCTGCCCCTGGTGGCCACGGTCAACGCGGCCCGGGTGCTGACCCTGACGGCCCGGCTGCTCGGTACCGACGCCGCCGGCCTGTCTGACCTGGCTATGACAGCCGAACCCGGCGCGGGCGGCCTGACCCTGCTGCCCTATCTGGACGGCGAGCGGTCGCCGAACCGCCCCGACGCCACCGGGGTGCTGAACGGCATCACCAGCGCCAACCTGACCCCCGAGAACCTGGCCCGGGCCGCGGTCGAAGCCGTGCTGTGTTCCCTGGCCGACGGGATCGGCAACCTGGCCGACTGCGGCATCACCCCGGAGCGGGTGGTGCTGATCGGCGGGGCGGCCCGGTCCCCCGCGGTGCGGTCCATCGCGCCCGCCATCTTCGGCGTGCCGGTGACCGTCCCCGATCCCGCCGAGTACGTGGCCGTCGGCGCGGCCCGGCAGGCGGCCTGGGCCCTATCTCAGGCAGCAGGGTCTCAGTCAGCCGGGCCGGGCGGCGACGGGCCGCCGGAATGGCCTGGTTCCCCGGCGGAGACGTTCACCGCCGACCCGCGCCCCGATATCCGCGATCGATACGCCACGCTGCGGGACGACACCGCGTCGTGGCACGAAAGGAACAGTAAGTGAGCTCACCGAATCACGACTCTTACGTGCCGGTGCCCGAGGACAAGTTCTCGTTCGGGATCTGGACCGTCGGCTGGCAGGGGGTGGACGTGTTCGGCGGCCCGGTGCGCCCGCCGATGGCGGCCGACCGGGCCGTGCGCAAGCTGGCCGAGCTGGGCGCGTACGGGGTGAACTTCCACGACAACGACGTGTTCCCGTTCGAGGCGTCGAACACCGAACGCGACGAGCTGATCGGCGCGTTCCGCAAGGCGCTGGACGAGACCGGCACCAAGGTGACCACGGCGACCACCAACCTGTTCGGCCACCCGATCTTCAAGGACGGCGCGTTCACCGCCAACGAGCGCGACATCCGCCGGTTCGCGCTGGCCAAGGTGATGCGCAACCTCGACCTGGCCGCCGAGCTGGGCGCGAAGACCTACATCTTCTGGGGCGGCCGCGAGGGGGCCGAGTCCGGCGGGGCCAAAGACATCCAGGCCGCGCTGAGCCGGTACGCCGAGGGCCTCAACCTGCTGTGCGAGTACGTGACCGAGCAGGGTTACGACATCCAGTTCGCGATCGAGCCCAAGCCCAACGAGCCGCGGGGCGACATCCTGCTGCCCACGCTGGGGCACGCGATCGCGTTCATCAACGGGCTCGAGCATCCCGAGATGGTGGGCATCAACCCGGAGATCGGGCACGAGGAGATGGCCGGGCTGAACTACGCGGCCGGCATCAATCAGGCGCTGTGGCACGGCAAGCTGTTCCACATCGACCTGAACGGCCAGCACGGGCCGCGGTTCGACCAGGACCTGCGGTTCGGGGCGGGCAACGTGGGCGGTGCGTTCTGGGTGGTGGACGCGGTCGTGAGCGCGATCGACGCCGGCGGCTACGACGGGCCGGTCCACTTCGACTACAAGCCGCCGCGCACCGAGAATGACGAGGGCGTCTGGGTGTCGGCCGCGGCCTGCATGCGCAACTACCTGATCCTGCGGGACAAGGTGCGCAAGTTCCGGGCCGACCCGGAGGTGCAGGCGGCGCTGGCCGCGTCGAAGGTGGCCGAGCTCAGCCAGCCCACCCTGGCGCAGGGCGAGTCCTGGCGGGACGTGCGCGAGGTCAGCATCGACGTCGACGCCTACGCCAACCGCGGGCTGGGGTACGAGCACCTGGACCAGCTGGCCCTGGAGCACCTCTACGGGGTCCGCTGACCAGTAAGTTAGGCAAGGGGCGGGACATTCCCGCCCCTTGCGGCACTTCTGGGACCGGCACATGAAACGGGCGACGATCAGAGACGTGGCGGCGGACGCCGGCGTCTCCATCGGCACGGCCTCGAAGGCCCTGAACGGCCAGGGCCGGTTGCGCCCGGAGACCCGTGAGCGGGTGGCCGAGGCCGCCCGGCGGCTGGGCTTCGCCCCGAACCCGCTGGCCCAGGCGCTGCTGGCCGGGCGCACCTACACGGTCGGGATGATCACGACCGACAGCTTCGGGCGGTTCAGCATCCCGGTCATGCTCGGGGCCGAGGACGCGCTGGGGGCCGGCCGGATCTCGGTGTTCATGTGCGACAGCCGGGACGATCCCGAACGCGAGCGCCGGTACGTGGAGATGCTGACCGCCCGCCGGGTGGACGGGCTGATCGTGACCGGGCGCCGGATCGAGCCGCGCCCGTCGGTCGGGTCCCGGCTGGGCATCCCGGTGGTGTACGCGATGACCCAGGCCGCGGACTCCGACGAGCCCGCGGTGCTGCCGGACGACGCCGGCGGTGGCCGGGCGGCCGGGCGGCACCTGCTGGAGACCGGACGCCGCCACATCGCCCACATCACCGGGCCGGAACGCTTCCTGGCCGCGCGCGAGCGGGCCACCGGGCTGAACGAGGTGCTCGAGGCCACGGGGGTGCCGTTCGCCGATGGGGGCGTGCTCTACGGCGAGTGGAGTGAGCAGTGGGGCCGGGTGGCCACCGGGCAGCTGCTGGACCGGTGCCCGGACACCGACGCGATCTTCTGCGGCAGCGACCAGATCGCCCGCGGGGCCGGGGACGCGCTGCGGTCGGCTGGCCGGCGGGTGCCGGACGACATCGCGCTGGTTGGCTTCGACAACTGGAACCCGATGGTGCGCGGCTCGGACCCGCCGCTGTCCAGCGTGGACATGTGCCTGGAGGACGTGGGCCGGGCCGCGGCCGAAGACCTGCTGGCCGCGATCGGCGGCGAGCCCGCGCGGGGAGTGCGGACCGTCCCCTGCCGGCTGGTCGTCCGCGAGTCCAGCGCGCCCTCGACTGTTAAGGCCGGCGATCCTGGGCACAATCGCTGATCATCATCGAGAAGGAAAGGGGTCCGCAATGGTCGCGATGGCGTCCACGCCCGTAGAGCCGTCCCCGCTCCCCCCGCAACCTGGGCCCATGCCCGAACCGTCCCCCGTCCCGCCGCTGCCGGAGCCGATGCCCGAGCCGTCGCCGGTGCCGTCGCCACCGGGGCCCGGCCCGCTGCCACCGCAGCCAGGACCGGCGCCGACCCCGCCGAGCCCCATCCCCGACCCGGGCCTCCCGCCGGTACCGCCGGAGCCGGGGCCGCTCCCGGCGTAGTCCGCCGCGTAATCTGAACGGATGCGGACGGCGAGGCTGTACGGGGTCGGCGACATCCGGGTGAGTGACGAGCCGGTTCCCGAGCCGGGGCCGGGTGAGACCCTGGTCCAGGTCACCGCGGTCGGTATCTGCGGTTCGGACCTGCACTGGTTCAGCGAGGGCGCGATCGGCGACGCCCAGCTCTCCCAGCCGCTGGTGCTGGGGCACGAGGCCGCCGGGGTCATCGCGTCGGGCCCGCGGCGGGGCCAGCGGGTGGCGATCGACCCGGCCATCCCGGACGGGACCTGCCGGGTGTGCCTCGACGGCTACCGGAATCTGTGCCCGCACGTGCGGTTCTCCGGCCACGGCGGCACCGACGGCAGCCTGCGCGAGTTCATGACCTGGCCCAGCGAGTTGCTGCACCCGTTGCCGGACAAACTGTCCGACGGTGACGGTGCGATGCTGGAGCCGCTCGGGGTGGCGGTGCACTCGATCGACCTGGGGCACCTGCCGTTCGCGGGCACGGCCGCGGTGATCGGCTGCGGGCCGATCGGGCTGCTGACGATCCAGCTGCTGCGGCTCTCCGGCGCGGAGTCGGTCGTGGCCTTCGATCCGCGGCCGCACCGCCGTCAGGCCGCGGCCGAGCTGGGTGCGGACCAGGTGGCGGATCCGACCGAACTCGGGCCCGACTTCGGCGGCCTGGAGGACCTGGTCGGTGACGGCGTGGACGTGTCGTTCGAGATCGCGGGCGGCGACGCCGCGGTCGGGCTGGCCATGCACGCGACCCGCGCTGGTGGCCGGGTCACGCTGGGCGGCATCCCGGACGACGACCACATCGGGTTCGGTGCCGCGGTGGCCCGCCGTAAGGGTCTCACCATCGCCATGGTGCGCCGGATGAACGAGGTGTACGAACGGGCCATCAGCCTGGTCGCGCGGGGTCAGGTCGACACCAGCACGCTGGTCACCGACCGGTTCGGGCTGGACGACACCGCGGCCGCGTTCGCTATGGCGACCCGCCGGGCCGGCCTCAAGGTCATCGTCGAGCCGGGCCGCTGAGTCCGCCGCTGAGTCCGCCGCTGGGCCGCTACTGGGCCCGGCCGCCCAGCTGGCGTCCGGCGCCACCTGGCATCCTGGTGGGCGGATGAATGGCGAGCGGAGGGTGGACGCATGACGGTGACGGTCCTGGTGCCCGGCGAGACCGGTCGGGCGGCGCTGGCCGGGCAGGAGTGGGCCGACCCGGTCCTCTACGACCCGGACCGCGAGTGGCCGGAAGAGGCGTCGTCGGCCGAGGTCCTGGTCGTGCCACCCGCGGCCCGGACCGCGGATCAGCTGCTAGCGGCCCTGCGCGACCTGCCGAAACTGCGGCTGGTGCAGACGCTCAGCGCGGGCGTTGAGCTGTGGGAGGGCAAGCTGCCGGACGGGGTACTGCTGTCCAACGCGCGGGGGGCACACGGCGGGGCCACCGCCGAGCTGGCCGCGACCGGGCTGCTGGCCGTGTACCGCGAAGTGCCGCAGTTCCTGGCCAACCAGGCCGGGCACCGGTGGGACCAGCACCCGACCGAGACGCTGGACGGCAAGCGCGTCCTGGTGCTCGGCGCGGGTGACCTCGCCCAGAGCCTGCGGTCGCAGCTGGAACCGTTCGGCGCGACGGTGACGCTGGTCGGGCGGTCGGCCCGGGACGGGGTGCGGTCGTTTGACGAAGTACCGGGGCTGCTGGGCGGGCACGACGCGGTGGTGCTGATGGTCCCGTACAACGACCAGACGCACCATCTGGCCGACGCGGCGTTCCTGGCCCGGATGCCGGACCAGGCGGTGCTGGTCAACGTGGCCCGCGGGCCGGTGGTGGAAACCAACGCACTGCTAGCCGAGCTGAACGCGGGCCGGCTGCGGGCCGTGCTGGACGTGACCGACCCGGAGCCGCTGCCCGCCGATCACCCGCTGTGGGACGCGCCCGGCGTGCTGATCTTCCCCCACGTGGGGGGCAACACGGCCGGCATGACGGATCGGGCCTGGCGGGTGGCGGCCGAGCAGATCGGCGCGTTCGCGGCCGGCCAGGACCCGCCCAACCTGGTTTCATGACCGGGGCGCGGGGCGCGGTACGGGCCGCGGTACTGGACGTGGCCGTGGTGCTGGTGTTCGTGGTCATCGGCCGGGCCAACCACCACGACGGCGACACCGTGCCCGGGGTGGCCAGCACGGCCTGGCCGTTCCTGGCCGGGCTGGGAGCCGGCTGGCTGGCAGCCAGGGTGTGGCGGCGGCCGGCCGCCCTGGTGCCGTCCGGCATCGCGGCGTGGCTCGGCACGGTGGCGGTGGGCATGGTGCTGCGGGTCGTGGCCGGCCAGGGCACCGCGGTCTCGTTCATCATCGTCGCGCTGTGTTTTCTGGGCCTGTTCCTGCTGGGCTGGCGCCTGCTGGCCCGGCTCTTCTCCCGTCGGCCCGTCTCCCCCACCTCCCCCACCGGCCCCACCGACCCCGCTGGCCCTGACTCAAGGAGAGCTGATGACCCGTCCGCCGTTGCCGCCGTTCACCGAGGAGACCGCGCGGCAGAAGGTCCAGGCCGCTGAGAACGCCTGGAACACCCGGGACCCGGAGCGGGTGTCGCTGGCCTACACCGAGGACTCGGTGTGGCGGAACCGCGACTCGTTCGTCACCGGCCGGGACGAGATCGTGCGGTTCCTGACGGCCAAGTGGGAGCGTGAGCTGGACTACGCCCTGCGCAAGGAGCTGTGGGCCTTCGACGGCAACCACATCGCCGTCCGTTTCCAGTACGAAAGCCACGACCACGATGGTCAGTGGTGGCGCAGCTACGGCAACGAACTGTGGGAGTTCGACGAGGCCGGCCTGATGGCCCGGCGCGAGGCCAGCATCAACGACCTGGCCATCACCGAGTCCGACCGCCGCATCTTCGGCCCCCGCCCGGAAGGCGACCGCACGCTCATCCCCCTGCAGTAGGGCGGCTGACTGGCCCCGGCAGGGCTGGCGGGCTGGCGGGCTGGCTGTTAGGACTGGCGCTCGGCGGGAAGCGGAAGGGGCAGACGCCGAGCGAGGAGGACGAAGCATCATGGCTGACGAACTGACCGGCCTGCGGGTCGCGTTCCTGACCGCCAACGAGGGCGTGGAGCAGGTGGAGCTGACCACGCCGTGGCAGGCCGTCGCCGACGCGGGGGGCACGCCGGAGCTGCTGGCGCCCGAAGCGGGCCAGGTGCAGGCATTCAACCACCTGGACAAGGCGGACACGTTCCCGGTGCAGCACCCGGTCGAGCAGGTCAGCCCGGACGACTACGACGCGGTGGTGCTGCCGGGTGGGGTAGCCAACCCGGACAACCTGCGGACGGTACCGGCGGCGGTCAAGTTCCTGCAGTCCCTGGTGGCGGCGGGCAAGCCGGTCGCGGTGATCTGCCACGGGCCGTGGACGCTGGTCGAGGCGGACGTGGTACGCGGGCGGACGCTGACCTCGTGGCCGAGCCTGCAGACCGACATCCGCAACGCGGGCGGCACCTGGGTCGACCAGGAGGTACAGGTGTGCGCCGACGGGCCGAACGTGCTGGTCTCCAGCCGTAAGCCGGACGACCTGCCGGCCTTCTGCCGGGAGTTTGTGACCGTGTTCCAGCGCGAGGCCAAGCGCGGCTGACCGGGGTCTCCTCCGTAGTATCGGGGTATGCCGCGAGCACTTACGCCGGCTGAGGCCCCACCGCAGCTCGCGCCGGGCGATCCGGAGATCAGCCCCACCGTCGCGTTCATCATCAACCGCACTCGGGTGCAGAACCCGGACCGGTTCGCGCACGCCTGCCGAATCGCCGCGTTGTCCCGCGGCTGGGCGCCGTTGTTCCTGCCCACCACCCACGAGGAGCACGGCGAGGGGCTGGTCCGGCACGCGGTCAACGCCGGGGCGCAGCTGGTGTTCGCGGTGGGCGGTGACGGCACGGTGCGGGCCTGTGCCAGCGTGCTGGCCGGTAGCGGGGTCCGGCTGGCTATCGTGCCGCGCGGCACCGCGAACCTGGCGGCCAAGGCGCTGCGGATTCCGCGGCGGCTGAGCGCGGCGCTGGCCACCGGTTTCGGCGAGCACGAGACCGTGCTCGACCTGGGGGTCGCGGACGGCGCCCCGTTCGCGGCGATGGCCGGCATCGGCCTGGACGCCGCGGTGGTGGAGGCGACGCAGGGGCTGCTCAAACTGCGGCTGGGCTGGGTCGCCTACGCCCACGCGGGCCTGGCCCACCTGCACGGACCGCCGAGCGAGTTCACCATCCGGCTCGACGGCGGCCCGCCGCTGCTCCGGGCCGCCCGCTGCGTGGTGGTCGGCAACGCCGGGCTGCTGCCCGGCGGCTTCCCGTTGCTGCCCGACGCCCGCCCCGACGACGGTTTGCTGGACGTTGGCATCCTGGCCCCGTCCAGCCTGGCCGGCTGGGCCCGCGTCGGCTACCGCGTGCTCACCCGCAGCCGCCACGACGACCACCGCCTGGAACGCTTCCGGGCCCGCCACGTCCACATCACCGCCACCACTCCCCTCCCCCGCGAAACCGACGGCGAGATCATCTCCCCGTCCCCCACCCTGGAAGTCACCCTCCGCCCAGCGTCGTTGATCGTGAAGACGCGCGCCCGGGGCGGTGCTCGCGCTTCACTGGAGCGCCTGCAGGGATAATCCCTGCAGGCGCTCCAGTAGGAAAATTTCCGGTTGCGGCTGGGGACACTTGGGCTGGTGTGGTCTGCGGGGTCACTGGGGGCAAGGGCCCCGCGCGGTGCGACGTCGGACTAAGCCGGGCCACGACGAGTTACGGCCCGAAGCCCTAACCGGGCCGGTGAATCCGGGCGGGATTGCGCGCGGCGCAGGGCCCGGCTGGTGTGCCGGGGGCGTCGCTTCGCGGAGTTACTTCAAAGGCGGCGTTCAGGGTTGGTTCAGGGCCGGGGCGCATCGTGATCCTAGGAGGTGATCGCGATGGGGTTTTACTGGGGCTCTGGGGTCCACTGGTGGGCCTGGGGCCTGGGAATCTTCCTGATGGTCGTCTTCTGGGCCCTGGTCATCTGGGCCATTGTGGCCCTGGTGAAGTGGGCCCACGGTGGACGCCGCGGACCGGGTGGGCCCGGCGGCCCAGGCGGGCCCGGTGGGCCGCCGGAGCCGTGGCCGCCGGAAGACCCGCGCCGGGCCGAATCAGCCGAGGAGACGCTGGCTCGCCGGTACGCGACGAGCGAACTCAGCGCGGATGAGTATCACCGGCGGCTGGGACTGGTGCGGTCCAGGTCGTTCGCGGGCAGCGGGAGCCGGTCATGACCGGACACAACACGGGAAACTTGCGTGCCAAAAACAACATTTGGGCCTACGCTGATCGATTGTTCAGGAAAATCGGGACATCTTCCCGGCATGGGCCGAATCTACCGTTAGCGCCGTTTTGGGCCTCATCGCGTAGATCGGGACCATGGGCTCGCCGTAATGGGGGCATCGGGCACTGGCCTCGGCTTCGGGGTTACCGGGAGGGTGTGACCTGTCACTGGCGGTTCGCCAGACCTGGGAGGGGATTGACGTTGTTGAAGCGGACGATACCGGTCGGCCGGGGGCCGTCCGAAGCAGAGGGTCCGGCGGCGCTCGGGCTCACCCACCGGATCTACCCTGACGGACACGCGACGGCGGTGATCCGCGGTGAACTCGACGCGGCCACCACGGACGCCGCGCTGGAGTACGTGACCCAGGTCATCGCGCGCAGCAGCGGCCCGATCGAGGTGGATCTGACCGGCTTGTCGTTCTGCGACGCCCGGGGGCTGCGGGCCCTGGCCGGGATGTCTGCCCGCGCACGCACGGCCGGACGCCAGCTGCGGCTGACCGGCACCCGGCCCGGCATCGCCAAGATCATGCGGATCACGGGCATGGACACGAACTTTCCCGAACTGCGCCAGCCGGTCGCCAGCGCCTGAGCCAGCCCCAACCTGATCCAGGAGCGGCTAGCTCACCGGCACCGGACTCAAGCTGGCCCCCGTACGGCGCTGACCATGGTCATCACCGGTTCTGGTCCCAGTTGGTGCCGGCGACCGCTTAGAGTCCTCCTACGAGCGCTGGATGCGCACCGGAGGAAGCCGTGACGAGCTGTCGTTCGCTGGGCGCGATGCACCAACGCCTGGTCCGCGGGGTCCGCTGGCTGGGCCTGGACCGTAATCCGCTGCGCCGGGGCATCGACCGGGCCGAGACCGCGGTCCGGCTGGGCCTGGTAGTGATGATCTTGACCGTGGTGCCGGCGGCGGCCCTGCTGGCCGGACGGTGGGCCTACCACTCCGCGGTGACCCAGGTCCGGGCGCAGGACGCGGCCACCCACACGGTCTCGGCCATCCTGCTGGAATCCGCCCCCACCATCGGCGAACCCGACCCCTACGCCGGAGCCCAGGTGGCGTGGGTCCCGGCCCGCTGGGTCGCCCCGGACGGCCCGGTCCGTACCGGTGACGTGCTGGCCCCGGTGGGCGCGAAGCGAGGCAGCCCGGTGCGGACCTGGGTCGATGAAGCTGGGGACTTCGTCGACCCGCCGCCGGGGCACTCCGAGATCGTGGGCAACGTGTTCATGTCCGTCGTGCTGGCCGGGCTGTGCATGCTGGCCCTGTTGATAGCGGCGGAGGCGGTCAGCCACCACCTGCTGGAACGGCGGCGGATGAAGGCGTGGGACACGGGCTGGCGGACGGTCGCACCGCGGTGGACGGGCCACCACCGGACCTGACCGTCAGGCGCGCACGGCCTCTCGCTCGCCGGGTCCAGCCGATTCACCTGCGGGTGCGTCGCCAGACCGGACCACCACCACCGGGCAGGGCGCGGCGTGCAGGCAGTCCCGCGCCACCGGGCCGAGCGGGGTCCGGTGCTGGACGGGCGGAGCGGCGGGCCCGCTGGACTGGTCGCGGCTGGTACTGCCGAGCACGAGCATCTCGGCCCCGACCGACCGGTCGATGAGAACCCGGGCGGGCAGCCCATCGGCCAGTTCGACCTGTACACCGGCGGACGGCTGGGGGCCGAGGGCTTCGCGCACGACCGCCTGCATGGTCTCCCCCGCGGCCGTCCCGGCCTCGCCGGGCTCACCGGCCCGCGGCTGGGGCGCGTAGTGCGGAGTCGGCAGCCGCTGGTCCCGGACGTGGACCACGTGCACCCGCATGCCCCGCAACTGCGCCTCACGACCGGCCCACCGCACCGCAGCGACCGATGCAGGCGAGCCGTCGATACCTACCAGGATTCGTCCGCTGGTGGGGAGGAATCGGGTTGGCATGTTCCCACCTTTCTTGCGATATCCGTTGCTGGTCGCGGTCTCGACTCTGGGCCGCGCACGTACAGCAGAACATGCTGGCGCGACATAGTCCATCATGCACCGAGAGTGATGGTCTTGGCGACAACTAGTCACGAGAATAGGGACTCACCTGGGATAACGACAGCCGGCCCGTAACGTGGTGCCGCTGAATTCGGGCGGCGTTACGGGCCGGCGATCGTGCCTTAACTAGTGATTGCCGTCTCGCTTGCGGGGCTCGCCCCGGTAGGTGCCGAACGACCACCGGTTGCCCTCGGGATCACGGACAGCGAAATCCCGGGAGCCGTAGTCGGTCTCATGCAGGTCCATCAGGACCTGCGCCCCGGCCGCGGCGGCCCGGGCGAACAGTTCGTCGGGCTGGCCGGTGACCACATAGGCGCCGAAACTGCCTGGCTTCACCGGCCACTGGTCATCATCGCTGGGCCGTTCCGAGCCGAGCATGATCCCGCCGCCTTCGGGCCAGGACAGCTGCGCGTGGTGGACCTGGTCGCCGTCGGCGTAGACCACGGTCTCCTCGAAGCCGAACGCCTCGACCAGGAACCTGATCAGCCCGAGGGCGTCACGGGCGCGGAGGGTGGGCCATACCTGGGGCGGGGGAGTTAGATCCGTCATGACCGCGATCCTTCCCGGTGGCCGGGGTCCCCGCCTTGGACGTTTCGGAACTCCTCGGCCAGCCAGTGGCTCGGCGGGCAGCCGGCCAGGCCGCGGAACTCCCGGGCCAGGTGGGCCTGGTCGTAGTAGCCGGCGGCCACAGCCAGGTCGGCCAGCGCAGGCGGACCGCCTTGGCTGACCCGGCGCATCAGCATCCGGCGGGCCCGGTCGAACCGGATCACCCGGGCCGCCGCCTTCGGGGTCAGCCCGATCTCGGCCCGGAACCGGTTGTCCAGGTGGCGGGCCGACCAGCCGGTCTCCTCGGCCAGATCAGCCACGGACATCGCGCCGCGGGTGGCCAGCAGGGTCCGCCAGGCGTGCGCCACCTCCGGCGCGATCAGGTGGCGGGCGTCCATGGGCCCGGTATGCCGGGGGAACGACGCTGGCCGGCTGGACGGCCGTTGCCGGGCCGGCGAGACGGCCACGGTCAGCCCGGCCCGGGCGGCCAGCAGCCCGTCGAGCACCGCGAACCGGTCGGCCCAGGTGCCCGCGGCCCGCACCCGGTCCTGCAGTTCGGCGGCGAACTGGCCGAGGACCTCATCGCCTTCCAGATCCAGGGTGGCCAGGTCCCCGGCGGGCACGCCGAGCAGGACCCGGGCCCCGAGCGGGGTCAGACCGAGCTGGACCCCGGACTGGCAGCCGTCGTGCGTGATCAGAGCGGGTGTGGTGTGCAGCCCTCCGACCAGGACCTGGTACGCGCTGGCGGGCTGGTACGGGTCGGGGTGTTCGCTGATAATCAGCGGGTCGTCCAGGGTGATGATCAACGTCAGCCAGGGCGAGGGCAACCCACGGTGACGGGCCGGCGGCGCATCCACCTCGCGGTAGCCCGAGTACCAGGCCACCAGCGGCCGGAGCACGTCCGGCGGCCGGTGACGGGCCGATTCCGAGACCATCTGTCCCCCCGCCTCGAGGCACCTGATCACCTACACTTTATCACTTCGTGATTGCCGGTCACGGTAGGTGAATTATGAAAAACACCGCCCGTATGAAACAAATCCGAGGAGGATATGGCGCGTGGACGCACGCGACGATATGACCGACAGCGACGAGCCAGCTGACTCCGGGCCAAACAATGGTGGCCCGGTTAAGGGCGCCAGGAGACGCCGGGCGCTCATTATCGGCGCGTACGTCGCCGCCGCGGCGGCCTTTACCGCAGTGGGCTTCGGCGCGACCTCGGTCATTCGCGACCAGCTCGGCAGCGCGTCAGCCGCCTCGGCCATCCCCACTCCGCCGCCGGCCAACCAGACGTTCGTCGAGGACGACGACGGTACCGGCGCGGACAGCCAGGAGAACATCCTGCAGTCCACGGTGCCCGGCCTGGCCCGGATCACGTCGGCGCACGGGTCCGGGTCGGGAGTCGTGCTCACCCGATCCGGCCTGCTGCTGACCAGCAGCCAGATCGTCAGTGGCGGCGGCGCGATCACCGTCCGGGTCCTGCCGTCCGGCCACGCCTACCGGGCCAAGGTGGCTGGTTCCGACCCCGCCCACGGCCTGGCCCTGCTGCAGATCCAGGGTGGCTTGAGCTTCACGCCGGTGGCAGTGGGCAACTCAGCCGACTTCGCGGTGGGCGCGGCGGCCACCTCGGTCAGCACCAGCGCGAGCGGTAAGGCGTTCACCCTGGCCGTGGGCAACGTGAGCAGCACCGGCGCGGCCACGACCATCGGCGACCGCCGGATCACCGGCCTGATGACGACCTCGGCCCAGGTGTTCGCGGGGCAGAGCGCGGGCGGCCCGGTGGTCAACCTGTCCGGCCAGGTGGTCGGGATCGACCTGTCCGGCTCGGCGCACGGGGCCGACGTCACCAGCTACGCCGTCCCGATGAACCAGGCGCTGCGGGTGGCCCAGCAGCTCAAGCACTGACCAGCCACCGGTAAGAAAGCCGAAAGATTTACTCACACCGGGTATCCAGCTGGCGGCTGAATTAATTTAACGACGCGATACCAGACCCGGTTAACGGGCGGCCAGACGTTAGATTCTGGCAATAATTTGCCCAGCCAGCGCCCGCCGGAAACTCTCAGCCAGAGACGCACATATTACCGATTAAAATTCCGCCGCTAACGCTCCCGCTCCGGGTCTAGCGTGTCGCCCGGGAGCTCAACCAAGCAACATAGAGGTGGATTCAATGCGCACTGGGCATAGGCCTGCATGGCGCCGCCGGCCACGAAGCCGGGCGGCGCGGATTGCGGTACCTCTCGCCATCCCGTTGGCGCTGGGCTTGACCCTGGGCGCCGTGCTGGCGTTCACCGGCGGTCCCTCGAACACCACGATCCAGCAGTCCGCGGCCGCTGCCGGGGCTACAGCCAGCCCGGGCGCAAGCGTGAGCGGTGCGGCCTCGGCGTCAGCGGCGCCCAGCGCGGTGGGTACCTCACCATCCGCGTCGGCGTCACCATCGGCGTCGGCGTCCGCCCCAGCGGCGGCGGCCAACGTGAGCTGCGACATCGTGGTCCCGGCCAGCCCGCTGAGTGCTACCGGCCTGGCCACGCCCTACCAGCTGACCGGAACCGGCGGCATGACCCCGGCCCAGTCCGGCTGCACCATGGCCAACTTCGCCGCCCTGGGCGCGTTCGTCCAGGCCACGATCCTGGACCCGGCCACCGGCAAGCTGAGTACCTACGAGCCGCTGGTCATCACGCAGGGCACCCAGCCCGCGGTCAAGCCGGTCGTGCCGACGCTGCCCGCGGGCGCGGTGGTCACGGTCGACTTCGGGTTCAACGGCACCAACCTGACCCAGGTCGGCGCCACCCGGAACGCGCTGCGCCAGGGCAACTGCGTGGACAGCCTGGACGGGACAATCTTCGGCCAGGTCTCGTTCTGCAACGGCACGCAGTTCTTCCAGGCCGTGAACCGGGCCGAGCAGGCGGGCAAGCTGACCGTGCCGGCGCTGGGCACCTCGGCCGCGACCGGCAGTCCGTGCCTGGACACCCGGTCGTTCGAGATGATCGACCAGGACCAGAGCGACAACGTGACCACGACCTACCTGCTCGACGGCAACGGGCAGACCGCCCAGGACAACGCGGCTAACGAGGCCACGGTGGCCGGTTCTCAGAAGATCAACAACGGCAGTGACAACCTGCTCCTGGACGCCTTCCTCGACCCGATCATGGGCTGCACGCCGATGGAGGCGCCCGATCTGAGCAACGCGGGCGCGATGGGCACGTCGCAGGCGCTGGACGAGATCGCGGCGGCCAAGCAGGCCACCGCGCCGATCGCCCTGGTGCCGGAGAACGACGAGATGGTCCTGGTCAACAACAACTTCAGCCAGACCAAGACCAACCTGTACCGGTCCGAGGTCGGCCAGGCACCGGTCAGCCAGGCCAACAACGCGGCCGACAGCCCGGCGAACTACTGCCAGAACACGGTCAACGTGCAGGGTGCGTTCCTGGCCAAGAACCAGACCCTGCTGACCGGCGGCCCGACTCCGGTCCCGGGCACCGGCGACAACCTGTTCACGTTCATGGCCAACCGGCTGAACATGTCCTTCACCAATCTCAACTGCCAGAACTTCGGCCTGACCAACCCGGTAACGGTGACCCTGGACGGCAACGGCGCGGCCATCGCGGCCACGATCAACACCGCCCCGCAGACCGCCACCAACCAGGGCGCCACCGGCATGCCTGCGGCCGGTCAGCGCATGGGCCGCCACCGCCACCAGCTGATGAACCCCTCCGGGATGTAGGGGGTAAAGGAATCAGGCGCGCTGGCCCCCGGGGTTACCCGGGGGCCAGCGCGCTGATACGAGAGGTTCACAGAGGCTGACCTCGTGTAACGCGCGGTAATTACGGATGAAACTGATCGGCAATGTGGTGGTCTTGTACTGCTGTTCATGCCGGTCATCACAGGGAGCCATCATTCCGTCGCCGTGATTGGCGGCGGGCAGGCGGGGCTGTCGATGAGCTACTGCCTGACCGAACGGGGCGTGGACCACGTCGTGCTGGACCGCAATCGGCCCGGCTACGACTGGCGCGAGCGTCGCTGGGACTCATTCTGCCTGGTCACCCCCAACTGGCAGT
This sequence comes from uncultured Actinomycetes bacterium, assembly GCA_963833835.1. Taxonomy (GTDB): domain Bacteria; phylum Actinomycetota; class Actinomycetes; order Streptosporangiales; family Streptosporangiaceae; genus Bog-532. The sequence goes on along the minus strand of CAWHZI010000007.1, from coordinate 522,047 downwards.
GCCAGCTGCCGGGCTTCCCGTACGCCGGGCCGGACCCGGACGGGTTCATGGTCCGGGACGAGATCGCGGACTACCTGGAGCGTTACGCCGTCTCGTTCGGGCCGCCGCTGATCTCCGGGACTGAGGTCAGCCGGCTACGGCGGCGGCGTGACGGCGTGTTCGTGCTGAGCAGCCCGGCCGGGGACATGACCGCCGACCAGGTCGTGGTGGCGACCGGTCCGTACCAGCTGCCCGCGATCCCGCCGGCCGGGCAACGGCTGCCGGACGGGATCGAGCAGCTGCACTCCTCGCAGTACCGCCGGCCGTGGCAGCTGCCGCCGGGCGCGGTACTGGTCGTCGGCACCGGCCAGTCCGGCTGCCAGATCGCCGAGGACCTGCACCTGGCCGGGCGCCAGGTGCACCTGGCCGTGGGCAGCGCGCCCCGGGTGGCCCGCCGCTACCGGGGCCGGGACGTGGTGGCCTGGCTGCACGACATGGGCTACTACGACAAGGGCATCGACGAGTTCGCCGACGCCGAGAGCGTGCGGCTGCGGGCCAACCACTACGTGACCGGGCGGGACGGCGGCCACGACATCGACCTGCGGGCGTTCGCCCGGGACGGCATGCGACTGTACGGCCGGCTGGCCGGCATCGGTGGCGGGCGGCTCAGGTTCGCGGCCGACCTGGCCGCCAACCTGGACCACGCCGACGAGGTGTCGCAGTCGATCAAGGGCTCGGTGGACGCGTTCATCGACGCCAGCGGGGTGGACGCGCCCGCCGAGGCGGGGTACACCCCGGTGTGGACCCCGCGGCCCGGTCCGGGCCAGCTGGACCTGGAGAAGGCCGGCGTGTCCGCGGTGATCTGGAGCACCGGGTTCGGCCGCGACTACCGCTGGGTCGACGTGCCGGTGTTCGACGGCCGCGGCTACCCGACCCACGACCGCGGCGTGACCAACTGCCCGGGCCTGTACTTCCTCGGGCTGCCGTGGCTGCACACCTGGGGCTCGGGCCGGTTCTCCGGCGTGGCCCGGGACGCCTGGCACCTGGCCGCCCAGGTCATCTCCTACCGGCACCGCAAGTGGGGCGACGACCTGCGCTGGATCGCGGGCAGCCCGGCCGAGACCTACCCCGACCGGGACTGGTCGATCCCGCGGACGGCGGTGTCCTGATGCGCCCGCTGGCCGACGCGCACCGGCACCTGGGAGTGCTGCCGGCCTACCCGTTCTACGGCGGGCCGCCGGTCAGCCCGGACATCAGCGCCCGGGCCACCATCGCCCAGCTCATGACCGATCTGGACCGCGAGGGCACCGAGCGGGCGCTGATCCTGCCCAACTACGGCGTGCCCGACGCGGCGGCCGCGTTCGCGTTCAACGAGCTGGTCGTGGAGGCCGCCCAGGGCGACGACCGGATCCGGTGCGGGCTGTGGACCTCGCCCCGGCCCCAGGACGAGGAGCTGACCACGGCCGCGCTGGCGCTGGCTGGCGAGCCGGGCGTGCGCGCGCTGAAGGTCAGCTTCCTGCTCGGCGGCCGGGCCAGCGACCCGGCCTGCAAGCCCGCACTGGACCGGATCTTCGCCGTGGCCGAGCAGCACGACCTGGTTGTCCACGTGCACACCTCCCCCGGCGGCACGTCCGACATCGACGAGGTCGGGCAGCTTATCGACGCCTACGCGGACCGGGTCGCGGTGCACCTGGTGCACTACGGCGGCGGGGTCAGCGGGCACATCAAGCTGACCGGCGGCCGGTTCTTCGACTGGGTCGCGGCGGGCAAGCGGGTCTACACCGATCTGTCCTGGGCCATCGGCTTCGCCCCGCGCTGGCTGATGGACGAGATCAGCCGCCGGGGCGCCGGCCACGACCGGGTGCTCTACGCCAGCGACGAGCCCTGGGGCGACCAGCCGGGCGAGTACGCGCGGCTGCGGGCCGTGGCCGGGGACGGTGAGCTGGCCGACCTGATCTTCCGCGGCACGTTCGACCAGCTCTACGGATGAATCAACGAGAGGGGTACAGCCATGACGGCTGATCTGACCGACACCGAGAAGCAATCCATCACCGAGATCCCGCACCCGTCGCTGCAGGAGGGGTCGAGCATCTACGGCGGGACCAAGGTGTTCCCCGACTACCAGGCCGAGGACGGCGAGGTCTACTTCACGCTGGTGCACGGCATCGCGCACGAGTCGTCGGTGAGCTTCGTGGCTATCTTGCAGGCCACCCGGGCGCTGCGGAAGGGCTTCGAGTCGGCGATCTACTTCTACGGCCCGGGCTCGCTGAACTGCCTGGCCACCCGGGGCTTCCCCACCACCGGCGCGTCCGCGTTCCCGGGCGAGCAGAACATCAACGGCTCGCTGAAGACGTTCATCGACGAGGGCGGCAAGGTCTACTGCTGCCGGTTCGGCCTGTCGCTGCACGGCGCGCGCGAGGAAGACCTGATCGAAGGGGTCATCCCCACGCACCCGCTGGACGTGCAGGACGCCCTCATCCACTACAAGCGCAAGGGCGCGATCATCAACTCCACCTACATGTTCTGAGCCCACACCTGGCCGGACGACGCACAGGAGAGCAATGAGCATCGACACCCGGGTCGACATCGCGATCCGCGGCGTGCGGATGGCGGCCCCGGTCCACCGCCAGGGCGGCGCCGGGCCGAGCGACGACGGCCACCTGACCATCGACGGGGCCAACGCCGCGGTGCCGGTCAACCCGGACAGCCCGTACCAGGTCCGGGACGGGCGGCTGTGGCTGGGCGAGGACGACACCGGGCTGCGGCTGGGCGTGGTGCCGCGACCCAAGTTCTACGACCTGACCACCGCGGACGGGGTGCCGTACCGGCAGATCGCCCTGCTGCACGGCGCGGACGTGCTGGCCAGCACGGTGGTGCAGACCTGCATCCGGTACGGCGAGGCCGACCGGTGCCGGTTCTGCGCCATCGAGGAGTCGTTGCACGCCGGGAGCACGGTGGCGGCCAAGACCCCGGCTCAGCTGGCCGAGGTGGCCGAGGCCGCGGTGCGGCTGGACGGGGTGCGCCAGGTGGTGCTGACCACCGGCACCACGGCCGGGCCCGACCGGGGTGCCCGGCACCTGGCCCGGTGTGTGCGGGCCGTGCTGGACGCGGTGCCCGGGCTGCCGATCCAGGTGCAGTGCGAGCCCCCGGCCGACCTGTCCGCGCTGCGGGACCTGCGGGACGCCGGGGCGGCGGCGATCGGCATCCACGTCGAGTCGCTCGACCCCCGGGTCCGGCACCGGTGGATGCCGGGTAAGTCGTCGGTGCCGATGACCGCGTACGAGACGGCGTGGGACGAGGCGGTGCGGCTGTTCGGCCGCAACCGGGTCTCCACCTACCTGCTGATCGGGCTGGGCGAGGATCCGGACGAGCTGGTGGCCGGGGCCCGGCGGCTGATCGAGCGGGGCGTGTACCCGTTCGTGGTGCCGTACCGGCCGCTGGCCGGGACGCTGGCCCGGCGGCACCAGGTGCCGGCCCCGCCACCGTCGCTGGTCCGGGACGTGACCCAGCGGGTGGCGGCGCTGCTGCAGGCGGCCGGGATGACCGGGGCCGACCAGCAGGCGGGCTGCGCGGCGTGCGGGGCGTGCAGCGCGCTGCAGGCCGCGGGCGGCTGAGGAGGGCACGATGTTCGAGGTTCTTACCGGGGAGCGTCCCGGGCGCGGGCCCGGGAACGGGCTGGCCGCCACGCCACCGGCGTACCTGATCGAGCCGGCCGCCGACCCGGCCGCGCTGGCCGCCTACCGGGAGCTGCGCACCCGGGTGTTCGTGTCCGAGCAGAACCTGTTCGAGGCCAGTGACGCCGACGACCACGACGACGACCCGCGCACCGTGGTTCTGGTGGCGCGGGCACCGGACGGCACGGTGATCGGCGGGGTCCGGCTCGGCCCGGCCGGTCCCGGCCCGGACATCGGCTGGTGGTACGGCGGGCGGCTGGTGGTCGACCCGGCGGCGCGGCGCGGGCGGGCGGGCGCGGACCTGGTCCGGGCGGCCTGCGCGCACGCCGAGCAGGCCGGGGCGCTGCGGTTCGACGCCACCGTCCAGCCGGCCCAGGAACGCTTCTTCCGCCAGCTGGGCTGGCAGCCGGCCCGGCCCACCAGCGTGGCCGGTCGCCCGCACGTGCTGATGCGGTGGCCGATCGGCCGCCTGGCCGGGCCGGCCGCCATGACCAAGAGCCCGCTGGGTGGGCTGCTGGCCGGGCTGGGCGGCACCAGCCCGGATGGCACCGGGCTGGCACCAGGCGGGCCCGGGTTCCGCGGCGACGACGGGGCGCCGGTACCCGGCACCGACGTGATCGCCGCCTGCGACGCGATCGTCCCGTCCATGGTGGAGCGCGACCCGCAGTGGGCGGGCTGGTGCTCGGTGCTGGTCAACGTCAACGACCTGGCCGCGATGGGCGCCGTCCCGGCCGGGCTGCTGGACGCGGTCGGGGCCCGGGACGCCTCGTTCGCGGCCCGCATCCTGGCCGGCCTGCGCCAGGCCGCCGCCGCGTACGACGTGCCGGTGCTGGGCGGCCACACCCAGCTCGGGGTGCCCGCCGCGCTGAGCGTGGCCGCGCTGGGCCGCACGGCGGACCCGGTGCCCGGGGGTGGTGGCCGCCCGGGGCACCGGATCCGGATCACCGCCGACCTGGGCGGCGGCTGGCGGCCCGGCTACCGGGGCCGGCAGTGGGACTCGACCACGACCCGGCGGACCCCGGAGCTGCGGGCCATGCTGACGTCGGTGGCGGCCGGCCGGCCCGCCGCAGCCAAGGACGTGTCGATGGCCGGGATCGCCGGCACGCTCGGCATGCTGGCCGAGGCCAGCGGCTGCGCGGCGGTGCTGGACGTGGCGCAGGTGCCGCGCCCGGACGCGGCCACCGCCGGGGACTGGCTGAGCTGTTTTCCCGGGTTCGCCATGATCACCGCGGCCGGCCCGGACGACGACCGGCCGCTGCCCGCCGGGCCCGCGGCCAGCGCCGGGTGCGGCGAGCTGCGGGCCGGGCGCGGGGTGACGCTGCGCTGGCCGGACGGCGAGTGCACCGAGGTCATCGCGGGCGCGGTGACCGGATTGGGGCTGGCATGACTATGGGGGCAGGCATGAGGAGAGACACGGCGTGAGCACACTGCGGATGGCGGCGGTGGCGGCACCGTTCGGCCGCGACCTGGAGGCGGACTTCGGCCTGATCGGGCGGCTGATCGAGCAGGCCCGGGACGCCGGCGCCCGGTTGCTGGCCCTGCCCGAGGCCTGCCTGGGCGGCTACCTGTCCCACCTGGAGGGCACGGATGGACCCGGGGCCGGGGACGAGGGCCCCCCGGCGCTGGACCCGGACGGGCCCGAGATCCGGCGGCTGGCCGCGCTGGCCGGGGACCTGGTGGTATGCGCCGGGTACTGCGAAGCCGACGGGGACAACCGGTACAACAGCGCGGTCTGCGTGACCGGCGACGGCGTGCTCGGCCGCCACCGCAAGGTGCACCAGCCGCTGCGGGAGGACGCCAGCTACGCGGCCGGTGACCGGTTCGCGGCGTTCGACACGCCGGCCGGGCGGCTGGGCATGATGATCTGCTACGACAAGGCGTTCCCGGAGGCGGCCAGGACGCTCGCGCTGGACGGCGCCGAGGTCGTGACCTGCCTGTCCGCCTGGCCCGCGGCCCGGACCAACCCCGCCCCCGACCTGGCCCAGGACCGGTGGACGCGGCGGTTCGACCTGTTCGACCGGGCCCGGGCGCTGGAGAACCAGGTGGTGTGGGTGTCGGCCAACCAGGCCGGGGGGTTCGGCGACCTGCGCTTCGTGGCCAGCGCCAAGGTCGTTGACCCGGGCGGAGACGTGCTGGCCAGCACCGGGACCGCGGCCGGGATGGCCGTGGCCGAGCTGGACGTGGCCGCGGCCCTGGACGGCGCTCGCCGGGCCATGGCCCACCTGCGGGACCGGCGCCCGCACGCCTACACCCCGGTGGGGGCCTCGCCGGCCCGGGCGGAAACGGCCACGAACGGGGCGCCCGTGGCGGCTGCGTGACCGTCACCCGGCTCGCCGCGGCCGCGGCCCACTTCGGCCGCGACCTGGACTTCGACCTGCACCGGGTGGCGAAGATCATCGCCGACGCCCGCGCGGCCGGGGCCGCGCTGCTGGTGCTGCCGGACGCGGCCCTCGGCGGCTACCTGGACGACCTGCGGCATCCTGACCTGGAAGCGCTGCCGCCCGCGCTCAAGCCGGACGACCCGCTGCTGGACCGGGTGGCCGCGCTGGCCGGGGACATGACGGTGTGCGTCGGCTACTGCGAGGCGGACGGGGACGACCGGTACAACAGCGCAGTCTGCGTGACCGGCGACGGCGTGCTCGGCCGCCACCGCAAGGTGCACCTGCCCGCCGGGGAGGTCGCCGCCTACCGGCCCGGGAACTCGTTTGCCGCGTTCGACACCCCGGCCGGGCGGCTGGGCATGCTGATCGACTACGACAAGACGTTCCCGGAGGCGGCCCGGACCCTGGCCCTGGACGGGGCGGACATCCTGGCCTGCCTGTCGGCCTGGCCGACCAGCCTCACCAACCGGGCGGCGCGGCTGGCTCAGGACCGGCAGGCCTGGCTGTTCGACCTGTACGACTGCGCCCGGGCCGCGGAGAACCAGGTCGTGCTGGTCTCGGCCAACCAGACCGGGGCGATGGGCGGGATGCGGTTCCTGGGCCAGGCCAAGGTGGTCGGGCCGGGCGGCTCCATCCTGGCCCGGACCTGGGGCCGGGCGGGCCTGGCCGTGGCCGAGCTGGACGTGGCCGAGCAGATCGGCACCGCGCGCCGGGTGCTGCGGCACCTGGACGAGCGCCGCCCGGACAGCTACCGGTCCGGACCGGCAGCCCCGGCGGTCCCGGCGGCGCGGGCCACGACCGAGACCGGACCACGCCGAGGAGCTGGAGGACCGGTGAAGATCGCGCTGCTCACTTATTCGACCAAGCCCCGGGGCGGCGTGGTGCACACGCTGTCCCTGGCCGAGGCGCTGGCCGCGGCGGGCGCGAACGTGACCGTGTGGACGCTGGGCCGGGGCGGGGACGGCGGGTTCTTCCGGCCGGTCGACCCGGCCGTACGCCAGGTCATCGTGCCGTTCCCGGACCGGGACGGCGAAGACGTCGGCGCCCGGGTGCTGCGCTCCATCGGCACCCTGAAGGACGCGTTCGACCCGGTCGGCTACGACATCGTGCACGCCCAGGACTGCATCAGCGCGAACGCGGCCGGCCGCTGCCTGCGCACCGTGCACCACATCGACCACTTCCAGACCCCGGAGCTGGCCGCCTGCCACGAGCGGGCCATCACCGAGCCAGTCGGCCACGTCTGCGTGAGCGCCGCGGTGGCGCGTGAGCTGCGGGACGGCTGGGGCATCACCGCGACCGTGATCCCGAACGGGGTGGACGCCGCGCGGTTCGCGGCCGCGGCCGGCCCCTCCCCCGCCGCGACCGCCCGCCGGGACGCCTGGCGGCGCCGGCTGGGGCCGTTCGTGCTCTCGGTGGGCGGCATAGAACCGCGCAAGGGGTCGATCGACCTGCTGGACAGCTTCGCGCGGCTGCGCGCCGCCCGGGCCCCTCGTCCCGCCCCGGCCCTGGTCATCGCGGGCGGGGAGACGCTGTTCGACTACCGGCCCTACCGGGCGGCCTGGCAGGCCCGGGCCGACGAACTGGGGGTCACGCCGATCGTGCTCGGCCCGGTGCCGCACGGCGACCTGCCGTCGCTGGTGGCCGCGGCCGACGTGTTCGCGTTCCCGTCCACGGCGGAAGGCTTCGGGCTGGCCGCGATGGAGGCCCTGGCCGCCGGGGTGCCGGTGGTGACCCGGGACCTGCCGGTGCTGCGCGAGGTGTTCGGCGGCGCGGCCCGTTTCGGTGCCGACGTGGCTGGCCTGGCCGCCGCGCTGGACGATGCGCAGATGCGCTGGACCGCCCGGACCCGGGGCTGGCCGGGGCCGGGCGGGCGCTGGCCCGCCGCCACACCTGGGCGGCCGCGGCCGGGCGGCACCTCGGGTTGTACCGCTCGCTGGCCGCGGCCGGCGCACCCTGAACCCTGCTGGCAGACCGTGCTGGCCAACAGGGCGGGCGCGGTCAAGGCGACACCGAGAAAGCCGGTCAAGGCGGGCAGGCCGCGAGCCCGGCAACACGGCCGGGCCACACCCTGGCGGACAGACTCGGTGCCGCCCCTGTAGGCACCCGTCACGGCATCCCCCCGGTGCAATGACCGATACCGAGGAGAAAATTACCGGCCGGGTCCGCACCGGGCCGGGAAAACGGGTGTCCGGGTTCGTCCGGGTATTTCGGCCCGGCCAGGCCGTAGGTAAAGAACACCGTTTGAAGCGGCAATGAATTAGCCCGGCCGGGTCACACCGGTTCACGTCGTCTGTAGTCTCCTGGGCGAATACGTGACCGAACGTCATAAGGGGAACGAATGCCGGACACGCCCGCCAGCCCGCCGGGCTTAACCGACCTGGAGGCCTGTCACACCCGCGGTGACTTCGGCCGGCTGCTGACCCAGCTACGGGGCGCGGCCCGCTTGTCCATCCGCGACGTCAGCGCGGCGACCGGGATCCCGGTCGCGACGCTGGGCGACTACTTCAACGGCCGGCACCTGCCGCCAGCCCGGGACCGCATCCTGGAACGGATCGTGGCGGCCTGCGGGGTGACCGAGCCGACGCTGGCCGCGGCCTGGGCGGTGGCCCGGGACCGGGTCCGGCCGACGCCGGGCCGTCCCGCCGCCAACGCGCCCGCGCCGTACCGGGGGCTGGCCTTCTTCCGCACCGAGGACGCGGCCTGGTTCTTCGGCCGGGCCGACCTGACCGCGCGGCTGGCCCGCGAGGCCGCGCGGCTGCGAGCCCAGGGCCTGCCCCTGGTGGTGGCCGGGCCGTCGGGGGCCGGCAAGTCGTCGCTGCTGCGGGCAGGCCTGATCCCAGCGCTGGCCCCGGGCACGGCCGTCATCGTGTTCACCCCGGGCACCGACCCGGCCCAGGCGCTGGCGGCCGCGCTGCCGCCCACCGGCCCGGTGCGAGCCGGCCGCCGGGCCGGGGCTGGCCATCGTCGTGGACCAGTTCGAGGAGGTGTTCGCGCCCGGCGTGGCCGACGCCGAACGGGACGAGCTGATCGAGCGGCTGTACGCGCTGGCCCGGCCGGGCCCGGGCGGGAGTCCCGGCGCGCTGGTCGTGCTGGGACTGCGGGCCGACTTCTACGGCCGGGCGCTGGCCGACCCCCGGCTGGCCCGGTCGCTGCAGGACGGCCAGGTCGTGGTGGGGCCGATGACGGCCGAGGAGGTCAGGGCGGCCATCGAAGGGCCGGCCCAGGCCGCTCACCTCGACCTGGAGCCGGGATTGGCCGACCTGATGCTGCGGGACCTGCGGCCGGTCAGTGCCCGCCGCGGCGCGCACGACCCGGGGGCGCTGCCGCTGCTGTCGCACGCCCTGCTGTCGACCTGGCAGGGACGCCGGTCCGGGCGGCTGACCATCGAGGGCTACCGGGCCAGCGGCGGCATCACCGACGCGGTGGCCCGGTCGGCGGATCAGGCCTACGCCGGCCTGACCGCGAGCCAGCAGCGGGCGGCGAGGCGGCTGTTCCTGCGGCTGGTGTGGGTGGCCGACGACGGGGCGGACACCCGCCGCCGGGTGCCGCTGACCGACCTGGGCGGGACGGCCGGTGACGACCTGAGCACGGTGCTGGCCCTGTTCGTGGACCAGCGGCTGATCACCAGCGATGAGCACACGGCCGAGATCACCCACGAGGCGCTGCTGACCGCCTGGCCGCAGCTGCGGAGCTGGATCGACGAGGGCCGGGCCGAGCTGGTCATCGCCCGCCGGATCGCGGAGTCGGCCCAGCTCTGGCGGGACGCCGGCCGCGACGACGCCGACCTGCTGCGTGGCGGCCGGCTGGCCATGGCTCGTGGCTGGGCGGCCGAGCCGGAGACCAGTACCGCGGCCGCCGCCGCGGCCAGCGCGGAGCGGCGGGCCACGCTGAGCGCGACCGAGCTTCGGTTCGTGGACGCCTCGTTCGCCCGGTACCGGGCCGAGCAGGCCGAACAGCGCCGGGTCAGCCGCCGTATCCGGCGCCTGGCGGCGACGCTGGCCGTGGTCCTGCTGGGGACCGCGGCGCTGGCTGGGTACGCCTGGCAGCAGCGGTCGGACGCCGGCCAGCAGCGCAACCAGGCCGACTCCCGCCAGGACGCGGCCGAGGCGATGAACCTGCGCAGCCAGGACCCCACGCTGGCCGAGCAGCTCAGTCTGGCCGCCTACCGGATGGCGTCCACTTCCCAGGCCCGTGGCAGCCTGCTGACCTCCTCGGACACGCCGCTGGCGGCTCGGTTGCTGGGGCCGTCGGACACGGTTCAGGCGGTGGCACTCAGCCCGGACCACGGGCTGCTCGCGGTGGCCGCCGCCGACGGCACCGTCCGGCTGTGGAACGTGGCCCGCCCGGATCACCCGGTCAGCCTGGGCCCGCCGTTCGTCCGGCAGAAACAGGCCTTCTACGCGGCGGCGTTCAGCCCGGACGGCAGGGTGCTGGCCGTGGCCGGAGCGGGCGATCAGGTGCAGCTGTGGAACGTGGCCCGGCCGTCCCAGCCGGTCCAGCTCGGCCACCCGCTCACCGGCCCGGACGGCACGGTGTACGCGCTGGCGTTCAGCCCGGCCGGGACCACGCTGGCGGCCGGCAGCGCGGACGGCACGGTGCGGCTGTGGACGATGGGCGCAGGCGGCGCGGCGCCCGGCGCCACCGACCGCCCGGTCGCGCTGCCGGTGACCGCCGGAGACTACGTGCAGACGGTGGCGTTCAATCCGGCCGGCACCGAGCTGGCCGCGGGCACGTCGGGCGGCGCGGTGGCCAGGTGGGCGCTACCCGATGCCAAGGGGGCCGGGGCGAAGGGCCGGCCGACGGCGCTGCCCACCCTGAAGGGCCCGGCCGACGTGGTGTTCTCGGTCGCGTTCAGCCCGGACGGCCGCACGCTGGCCGCAGGCAGCAAGGACAAGACCGTGTGGCTGTGGGACGTGACCAACCCGGCCCGGCCGCGCCCCACGGGCCAGTTCAAGGGGGCCACCAGCTGGATCAACGCGGTGGCGTTCAGCCCGGACGGGTCGCTGCTGGCCGACGGCAGCAGCGACGGCTCGGCCCAGCTGTGGGACGTGGCCACCGCGACGCCGGTGGCCACGCTGCCGGACCCGGGCCCGGTCACCACGCTGGCCTGGGACAGCGGCCAGCACCTGATCACCGGGGCGGCCGACGGCAGCGTCCGGGTGTGGGCCCTGCCGCCGGCCGTGCTGGCCGCCGACGGCCTGGTGAACGGGGTCGCGTTCAGCGCCGCGCACCCGGACATGCTCGCGGTGGCCAGCGGCAACCTGCAGTTGTGGGACGCCGTCCGCCGCGTTCCGCTGGGCCCGGCGGTGACGGTGCCCGGCACCAGTCCCGGCGGCGCGGCGTTCAGCCCGTCCGGTTCGGTGCTGGCGGCCGGCTACCTGGACGGGATGCTGCGGATGTACCGGGTGACCACGGCCGGCGGCCAGTCCCGCCTGGTCAGCGAAGGCACGGTCCAGGCGTCGGACACCGGTTACGTGGAGAACGTGGCCTACTCGCCCAACGGGCGACTGGTGGCCACGGCCGACGACGACTCCACGGTCCGGCTGTGGGACGTGGCTGACCCGGCCCACCCCCGGAAGGTGGCCACCTTGCGCGGGTTCGGTTCCTACGTGTTCTCGGTCGCGTTCAACCGGGCCGGGACGATGCTGGCCGCGAGCAGCGCGGACAAGACGGTCCGGCTGTGGAACATCGCCGACCCGGCCCATCCCCGGCAGCTCGGCCCGGCACTGACCGGACCGGCCAACACGGTGTACTCGGTGGCGTTCGACCCGGCCAAGCCGGTGCTGGCCGCGGGCAGCGCCGACCGCACCATCTGGCTGTGGGACATCGCCGACCCGGCTCATCCCCGGCGGCTGGGACGGCCGCTCACCGGCCCGGCCAGCTACGTGTACTCGATCGCGTTCAGCCCGTCCGGGACCATGCTGGCCGCAGGCAGCACCGACGACACGGTGTGGCTGTGGGGCGTGACCAACCCGGCCAAGCCCGCGCCGCTGGCCACCCTGACCGGGCCGTCCGACCACGTGTACACGGTCGCGTTCAGCCCCACCGGGTCGACGCTGGCCGCGGGCAGCGCCGACGGCAGCGTGCACCTGTGGGACACCACCGCGGCGGCCGCGGCCCGGGCCGTGTGCAGCATGGGCGGCGACCCGATCACCTGGTCCGAATGGGCCCGTTACCTGCCCGGCACCCCGTACCGGCCCCCCTGCCGCTGAGGACGCCGACCCGGCGGCCAGCCGACCAGGTCAGGCGGTCAGGTCAGGCGGTCAGGTCAGGCGGTCAGGGCGGCGGGCTTGCGGGCGCTGAAGCGCATGACCGCGCCGGCCAGGGCGCTCCGGGTCTGCAAGCCGGTCAGGCCCAGGTGGTCCAGCGCGGTCCTGAGCTGGCCGGGATGCAGCAGGGTCGTGCCCTGGCGCTCACCGACGCGCATGAGCCGGGCCGGGGCGGTGTTGAGCATGTCGTACCCGACCAGCTTGCCGCCGGGGCGGAGCACCCGGACCGCCTCGGCCAGCGCCTTGTCCCACTCGATCACGTGGTGCAGCATCGCGGCCGACACCACCAGGTCGAACCGGCCGTCCGGGAACGGCAGCGCCGTGGCGTCGGCCCGCTGCACGCTGGCCCGCTGGCCGAAGCCCGACAGCACCTGCTCGGCCATGGCGACCCGTTCGACGTCGGTGTCGGTGGCCACCATGCGGAACTGCGGGTACAGCGTGAGCAGCTGTGCGGTCAGGCCACCGAGGCCCGCACCGATCTCCAGCCCCTCCCCCGACGGCTCCACGTCCTGCAGGATCCAGGGCAGGATGATCCGCCGCGCCGCCAGTCGGTAGGGCAGGCTGGTCAGGGTTGCCTTGGCGCTGGGCGGCATCTCGGGCATGACGCCAGCTTGCCATGCCCACCGGAGTACCCCGGCCGCTGGCCACCCCGGCGCCGCGGGCGGAACCGGGCTTGCGGCGACGTTCCTCTGCCCAGGGCAGATTTTCTTGGTGGCGCGCCGGGACGCAGCGCAGGGTTGAGCTAATTAAAAAAACAAAATCCCTGCATGAAAGGGGGCCGTCATGCCGGCTGCCACCGCCGACACACCGCTGGCCGGGCCGCTCGATGATCAGCTGACCGCCCGGCTGCTGCAGCAGCGCATCATCGTGCTCGGCACCGAGGTCGACGACCGGATCGCGAACCGGCTGTGCGCCGAGCTGCTGCTGCTGTCCGCCGAGGACCCGGGCCGCGACATCAGCCTGTACATCAACTCCCCCGGCGGCTCGGTCAGCGCCGGGCTGGCCATCTACGACACCATGCGGCTGATCCCCAACGACGTGAGCACGCTGGCCATGGGGCTGGCCGCGAGCATGGGGCAGTTCCTGCTGTGCGCGGGCGCGGCGGGCAAGCGGTTCAGCCTGCCGCACGCCCAGGTGCTCATGCACCAGGGTTCGGCCGGGTTCGGCGGCACCGCGGCCGACATCGAGATCTACGCCGGCCAGCTGGAACGCACCGGCCGGACGGTGAACGGGCTGACCGCCCAGCACACCGGGCAGCCAGTGGAGCGGATCGAGGCCGACGGGCTGCGGGACCGCTGGTTCGACGCCGAGGAGGCGCTGGCGTACGGGTTCATCGACCACATCGTGGAGAGCGTCCGCGATGTCCGCCCGGCGATGGCAGGAGTGTGAATTTCATGGGGCAGTACACGATTCCGACCGTGGTGGAGAAGAACGCCGGCGTGGAGCGGGCCTACGACATCTACTCGCGGCTGCTGACCGAGCGCATCATCTTCCTCGGGACCGAGATCGACGACGGCGTGGCCAACGTGATCATGGCCCAGCTGCTGCACCTGGAGTTCGCCAGCCCGGACGTCGACATCAACCTGTACATCAACTCCCCCGGCGGCTCGTTCAGCGCGATGACCGCGATCTACGACACCATGCAGTTCATCCGCCCGGACGTGGCCACGACCTGCATGGGCCAGGCCTCCTCGGCGGCCGCGGTCCTGCTCGCGGCGGGCACCCCGGGTAAGCGCACCGTGCTCAAGCACGCCAAGGTGCTGCTGCACCAGCCGTCCGCGCAGGCCCGCGGCACCCTGCCCGACCTGGCCGTGCAGGCCAAGGAGGTGGCCCGGATCCGGGACGACATGGAGGAGATCCTGGCCCGGCACACCGGCCACCCGGTAGCCCGCATCCGCCAGGACACCGACCGCGACAAGACGTTCTCCGCGCAGGAAGCGGTGGACTACGGCCTGGCCGACGCGGTGATCAGCTCGCGCAAGCTGGCCACGCCCGAGCTGCTGAGCGCGTAGCTGGTCAGGCGGCGAGGGCGTTGCGGAGCTCGCCGGGCCGGCTGGTGGCGGGGGCAGCCGGGTGGCCCAGGCCGGGGGCGGCCGGGCGGCGCACGGCGTCGAGCGGGATCACCACCGGGATCTCCTCGATGCCGTCGCGCCGGGCCCGCTCGCGGGCGAGGCGGTCGGCCAGGAGGCGGCGGGTCCTCATCGCCGCCAGTTCCTGGCCAACCTCGGCCAGCACGTCGGACAGCTCGACCCGCAGGGCGGCGCATACCGCGGCCAGTACCTCAGAGGAGGCTTCCTTGCGGCCGCGTTCCAGTTCGGAGAGGTAAGGCATCGAGACCCGGGCCGCTCGGGCCACATCGGCCAGCGTGCGCCGCTGCCCGTGCCGGGCCCGGCGCAGCACGTCGCCGAGCAGCGTGCGCAGCAGCGGCTCCGCGCGCTGCGGCCGCCGGCCGCCCGGGCCGATCACGGTTATATCCGCCATGCGGTTGCCTCCCAGCTCGGACGCCACGGCGCTACGACGCTCGTGAGGTCACGGTAACCGGCGGGGCGTGGGCGGGAGAAGCGCTTTCGCGACCGGCGAAAGCGCGGGCGGGCGTGATCCACTACCGGGCAGCACTCTCAGCGAATACGACTGAAAACGCTGCCCGCAAGCTCTGCCGCCCGGTCAGGTAAGGACTACTAGTTTGCCGGAGGCCTGGCTGGACTCCAGGGCGGCGTGGGCTTGGGCGATCTCGGGGAAGCGGTAGACGTGGCCGATGGGGACGGGGGTGGTGCCGGCCGCCACCGTGTCGAGGAAAGTCTGCAGGACTTCGGCGGGCAGGTCGCGGGCGTTGCCGCCGTAGGCGGTGAGGCGGACGCCGCTGGGCAGGTAGCCGATCGGGTAGAAGTCACGGATGGTCCACTGGTTGGACAGCATGCCGGTGAAGCAGACCGTGCCGTGGACGCGGACCGCGCGCAGGGTGTCGGGCAGCGTGGGCGTGCCGACCAGTTCGAGGGCGGTGTCGGCGCCGCCACCGAGGGTGTCGTGCACCTGGCGGGCCACGTCGCCGTCGTCGATCAGCACATGATGGACCCCGACCGCGGTCAGCGCGGCGGACTTGGCCGGGTTACGGGTGGTGGCCAGGACCGTCATCTGGCGCTGCCGGGCCAGGACCGCGGTGGCCATCCCGACCGAGGACGTCCCGCCCCGGATCAGCAGGGACTGACCGGGCTGGCCGTCGAGCCCGATGGTCAGTGAGCCGTACGCGGTCTGCAGCATCTCCGGTACCGCGCCCAGCGTGGCCCAGTCCAGGTCGCTGCGGAACGGGATGACCTGACCGACCGGGACGCAGGTGTAGTCGGCGTAGCCGCCGTCGAAAGTGCGGCCCATGCCGCCCATCATGGCCGCGACCTGCTGGCCGGGCGCGAACTCCCCGCCCGGACACTGGGCGACCTCCCCGGTGGCCTCGATACCCAGGACCCGCGGGAACGTCACGCCCTCGGCCAGGCCCAGCCGGGTGTGCAGCTCGGACCGGTTCAGGCCGAACGCCCGGACCCGGATCAGGACCCAGCCCGGCTCCGGGACGGGGACCGGCAGCTCGCGGATGGCCAGCGCGGACGGCGGGCCGGGGGCATCCAGGACGACCGCGCGCATGGTCTGGCCGGTGGTCATCGGGTGACCTGCTCGCTGGTGCCGGGTACATCGGTGGTGTCGGTGGCCCGGACCGTGGAGCGGAGCTGGGTCAGGGTGCGGGTCAGGCCGGCCAGTGACACGCCGGGCCGGGCCGGGCCCAGCCGCCGCTCCAGCTCGTCCTCCACGGTGTGGCTGAGCTGTACCAGCAGGCGGTCACCGCTCGCCGTGAGCTCGATGATGGACGACCGCCGGTCCGCCGGGTTGGCCCGGCGGGCACAGTAACCCGCGGCCTCGAGGCGATCGACGATCTTGCTGACCCCGCCCACGGTAATGCTGAGCGCGGCCGCGATGTCGTGGACGCGGCAGCCAGGCTGGCGGGCGACCACGGCCATGACCTCGTAGCTGCCGAGCGCCATGCCGTGCTCGGTGCGAACCCGGCTCTCAACGGCGCCCCACAGTTCGACTTCCAGCCGGACCAGCTCGCTGAACAAGGCCGTGAGATCCGTTCTGGCGAAGTTCGATTCCATGGAATATATATTAACAGAACAAGATTCCGTGGAATCAATGTCACGAGAGGCAAGGCGGATTACGAGCGCGTACGTAGGTGGCGGCCGGTCCGGCGGCCCGGAGATGCGCAGGCCCGCACCCCGCGGGCAAGCTCACGCTGGTCGCGGGCCAGTGACTCCCGATTCAAACGAACCGGAAGGAACCTCATGACCAGCATCGGCATCATCGGGGCGGGGCACGTCGGCAGCCAGGTCATCGTGGCCGTCATGACAGGCTGACGTATGGACCTTGATGACTTGCGGGCGCAGACGCCCGGGTGCTTGCGCCGGATCCACCTGAATAATGCCGGGGCAGCGTTGATGTCCCGGTCAACTTTGGCGGCGATGACCACCCACCTGCAGCTGGAGGCCGAGATAGGCGGGTATGAAGCCGCTGCGCAGGCGCGGGAGCAGATCGATGTCACGTATGCCGCGCTGGCGCAGCTGGTGGGCGGCCGGAGCGATGAGGTGGCGCTGTTCGACAACTCGACTCACGCATGGAACGCCGCTTTCTACTCGGTCCCGCTGGGTCCTGGTGACCGGATCCTGACCGGCCGCGACGAGTACGGCAGCAACGTGCTGGCCTACCTACAGGTCGCCCGGCGCTCAGGCGCCGAGATCGTGGTCGTGCCTAACGATGGCGATGGGCAGATCGACCTCGGCGCACTGGCCAGGCTCGTAGACGAACGAACCAGGCTGATCGGGCTGACCTGGGTGCCGACCAGCGGTGGCCTGGTCAACCCCGCCGCCGCGGTCGGGCGCATCGCCCGGGACGCAGGTGCCCTGTACCTTCTGGACGCCACGCAGGCCGTCGGCCAGTTCCCCGTCAACGTCCACGAAGTGGGCTGTGATCTGCTGACCGGCACCGGGCGGAAGTTCCTGCGCGGACCGCGCGGAACCGGCTTCCTCTGGGTCCGTGACACCGCCCTGGAGCGACTCGACCCGTTCGTGGCCGAGATCCGCTCCGCCACCTGGGACGGCGGACGCGGCTTCACATGGGCTAACGGCGCCCGCCGTTTCGAAACCTGGGAGAACAGCTACGTCAACATCCTCGGTCTCGGCGCCGCGGTGCAACAGGCCCTCGAGCTGGGCCTTGACGCCATCGGCGACCGCACCCGCGCCCTTGGTGAGCGGTTGCGGGAGGACCTCGGGCAGCTCCCGGGCGTCACCACCCACGACCTCGGCACGCACCGCTGCGCCATCGTCACCGCGAAGGTCGCCGGCCGCAGCGTCGATGACGTCACGGCCGCCCTCGGCCGGGCCGGCATCAACGTCAGCACCACCGCGGCCGAGCAGAACCCGCTCGACACCGAAGATCGGGGCGTTCACCCGCTCGTCCGCTTCTCCCCGCACTACTACAACACCGAAGCGGAGATCGACCGAGCCGTCGCCGTCGTAGCGGAACTCGCCAGCGCCGAGAGGCGCCCGTAAAAACGGATCCCGTGCGAACCCCCCGAGGTGAGGTGATCAAGGTCAAATTCGGGCAAAGGCTTGGTCAATGGCGTGGTTGACATGCATAGGGGAGCTATATACATTGGAGAGGTGAACCGGTGATGTCCTGTGGTGGGACATCGCGGGAAGGAGCCGGGCCGGTAGCCCGTCTTCGGGCTGGGCCGCCCCTACCCTGCCGGATCTGGTTTCAAGGAGGAAACCATGTCGGCATCACAGCAGATCGTGGTCGGAGTGGACGGCTCCCCGTCCTCCATTCAGGCCCTGAAGTGGGCCATCGGCCAGGCCGCGTTGACCGGCGCCTCGATCGAGGCCGTCACCGCCTGGCACTTCCCGAACAGTCACGGGGCGCCGGTCCCTGATACCGGCGACTACCCCGTGCTAGCCGCCGAGACCCTGGACAAGGCGATCGCCGCGGCCCGCAACGCGAGCACCGACCCGGGCGAGGCCGGCGTAACGATCACCAGCTACGTGGGCGAGGGCCCCGCCGCGGAGATCCTTCTCGGCCGCGGTCGAAACGCCCGGCTGCTGGTGGTGGGCAACCGCGGGCACGGCGGCCTCAGCGAGGCCCTGCTCGGCTCGGTCAGCCAGCAGCTGGTCCACCACGCCGCCGTCCCGGTGGTCGTGATCCGGGACGGGGCGGCCTGACCATGGGCACCTCCGCGCCCGTTCAGCTCAACGGCCGCGCCGGGGCGACCCGGCTGGCCGAGGAGCTGGGCGCTGCGCTGGTGGAGCTGTCCATGCTGCTGCGCCGGGCCATCCTGCCGCCGCAGATCAGCCTGACCCAGGTCTGGACCCTCCTGCTCCTGCACGAGTCGGGTCCGCAGCGGGTGACCAGCCTGGCCGACGGGTGTTCCGTGAGCCAGCCGACGATGTCGGGCTGCATCATCGGGATGGAACGGCTCGGCTGGGTCCGGCGTGACACCGGGGGAACCGACCGGCGGGTGGTCACGGTCTGCCTCACCGAGGACGGCAAGAAGGTCATGCACGACCTGGAGGCAGCCCGGACCCGGACACTGCTGGCCGACCTCGACTCCCTGCCCGCCCGGGACCGCGCCGCGCTGGACGCGGCCATGCCCGCGCTGCGCAGGATCATCGCGCACGAACAGCAGGAAAAGGCGGTGACGTCGTGACCAGCATCGACCCGCGGCGGCCGGACGACGAACCACAGCGGCAACGACGCCGCGACCCCGATCACGCCTTCGCGCCGCTGCGGCGGGTGACCCCAGCCGGCGAGGCCGAGCTCGGCACGGACGGGCCCGGGGCCATCGTGGTCGGCGTGGACGGCTCACCGACCTCATTGCGGGCCCTGGCCTACGCGGCCGGGCTGTCCCGGCGGCAGCACGCCCAGCTGATCGCGGTCTACGTCCGGGGCCCGCTGCGCACCCCGGTCGCCCTGTCCGGGTGGGTCGACGCCGGCATCGTGGCGGCCGAGGCCGAGGCCCAGAAGGACATGGAAGACGAGGTGTGGACGCAGATCGCCTCCGACGTCACGGCCTGGGGCTGCGGGGCCCGGGTGGTGATCAGGAACGGCAGCCCGCTGGCCGAGCTGCGCAAGGTGGCCGAGGAGTCCGGCGCGGACACGATCATCGTCGGAGCGTCCAGCAGCCTCCGGCACCGGCTGTTCGGCTCGCTGGGACGCCGGCTGCTGCGCTGCAAGCCCTGCCCGGTGACGATCGTCCCCTGACCCGATGCCCTCACCCCGATGCCGTGGCGCCGATGATTTCGCGGCGCCACGCGCGTCTGCCCGGACATGAAACTCACGGTGCAGACCTTCCTGACCCTGGACGGCGTGATGCAGGCCCCGGGTGGTCCCGAAGAAGACCCGGACAGCGGCTTCGAGCACGGCGGCTGGTCGTTCACGTACGACGACGACGAGTTCGGCGCGTCGGTGGTGAACTGGATGGCGCGGGCCGGCGGCATCCTGCTGGGCCGGAAGACCTACGAGATCTTCGCCGGGTACTGGCCCACGGTGACCGACCCGGGCAACCCGGTGGCCAGCCAGCTCAACGCGCTGCCCAAGTACGTCGCGTCCACCACGCTCGGCTCGGTCGACTGGAACAACTCCACGCTGCTGGGCGGGGACGTGGTGTCCGAGGTGACCAAGCTGAAGGAGCGCGAGGGCGGCGAACTCCAGGTGCACGGCAGCAGCGAGCTGCTGCAGACACTGATCGGCGCCGACCTGGTCGATGAGTACCTGCTGTACTGGTACCCGGTGCACCTGGGCACGGGCAAAAAGCTGTTCCGGGACGGCGCGCCAGCCCGGTCGCTGAAGCTGCTGGACACCAGCACGACCAGCAAGGGCGTCATCATCAGCCGCTACGAGGCGGACGGGCCGGTCCGTTACGGCTCGTACGCCTAGGAAACTCCCTGACGGGCGGCAGCCCTGGCGGCTGCAGCCGGCCCGGGTGGCATGGCGCAGCCACAGGCTGAGCGCCGTGCACACCACGGCCACCGCGCCCAGCAGGATCGGCACCGAACGCACCCCGGCCACCTCGATGGCCCGGCCCAGCAGCGGCGGGAACACGATGCCGCCCAGCATCGAGGTGGCTATCACGTAGGCGCTGGCCGCGGCGACCTTCGGGGCCGACCGGGCCAGCCAGGGCAGCCCGGTGGCCCAGATCGGCGCGCACATGAAGCCGAGGCCGCCGTAGGCCCAGGGTGCGAGCGACGGGATCGTGGCCAGGGCCAGGAACACGACCATGCCCACGCAGCACACGGTCACGATGGCGGGCGCGGGCCAGCGCAGGCTGACCGGGACGGCGAGGAACCGGCCGGCCGTCAGAGCCAGCCAAAACGCCGAGGTGGCGGTGGCCGCGACCGTGGCCGAGTAGCCGACCGCCTCGAGTTGGGTCGGTTCCCAGCCCCCCACGCCGGACTCGATGGCGACGTAGAACACGTAGAGCGCGACGAACGCGGCCACGATCACGCCGACGTGACGCCGGCTGAGCGCGGAGCCTGGGGCAGGAGACCTTATTAGAGCTGAAGAATCCTCCGCGGGTGCGACGGCGCGGTCCGGGTGCACGCCGGCCACCGTGAAGATCAGCAGCAGGGACGCCACCGCCACCGCCCCGAACAGCCATGGGTAGCGGGCGGCCCCGACCCAGCCGATCAATGCCGGGCCGATGACCGCGCCCACGCCGAAGTAGGCGTTGAGCAGGTTGAGCATGCCCGCGCTGCGGCGACCGTAGGCAAAGGTGAACAGGTGGTTCAGGCCGTAGTCGATGCCGCCCGAGCCCAGCCCGGTGAACAGCGCGGCCGCCAGCGCCAGCGGCCAGGAGGGAGCCAGTGCGAAGCCGATCGTGCCCGCGGCTATCAGGGCGTAGGAGACGGCCAGCAGGCGCCGGTCCGTGCTTCCGGCCCGGGCCAGCAGGTGGTAGCCGACGATGCCGATCAGCGCGCCCGCGAATTCGGCCGACAGGCCCAGCCCGGCCACGGACGGGGTCACCGCGAATTTGGCCCGGAAGGCCGGGATGGCCGGCCCGTACAGGGACTGGAGGACGCCGATGACGACGAACCCGGCGCAGCTGCCGGTCAGCGCGACCCGGGTCAGCGGCCGGAGCTCAGCGGGGGCGGGTCGGCGGGGCACGGTGCCAGTTTGCCGGGCCACTGGTCTGGCCAGCGCACTGGGCTGCCAGCGCACGACCGGGGTTGTCAGCGCACGGCACACGATTGCGAGAGGATAGGCCATGACCACTGCCCAGGCTGAATCCGCTGCGCCCACCAGCCCCGCACCGGACATCGGCCACCGGCGGCTGCTGGTCATCATCGGGGCGCTGCTGCTGGGGATGCTGCTGGCCGCGCTGGACCAGACGATCGTGGCCACCGCGCTGCCGACGATCGCCGGCGACCTGCACGGGCTGTCGCACCTGTCCTGGGTGGTGACCGCGTACATCCTGGCCTCCACCGCCTCGACCCCGCTGTGGGGCAAGCTCGGCGACCAGTACGGGCGCAAGATCTTCTTCCAGGCCTCGATTGTCATCTTCCTGATCGGGTCGGCGCTGGCCGGGCTGAGCGGCTCGATCATCACGCTGATCGCGTTCCGGGCCTTGCAGGGCATCGGCGGCGGTGGCTTGATCATCGGCGCGCAGACCATCGTGGGTGATGTGGTCTCGCCCCGCGATCGCGGGCGCTACCAGGGCATCTTCGGCGCGGTGTTCGGGGTGACCAGCGTGATCGGCCCGCTCATCGGCGGGTTCTTCGTGGACAATCTGTCCTGGCGCTGGGTGTTCTACATCAACCTGCCCATCGGCGTCGTGGCGCTGCTGGTCACCTCGGCCGTGCTGCCGTCGGCGGCGACCAGCCGGGTGGCGCACAAGATCGACTACCTCGGCACCCTGCTGCTGGCCGGCGCGGCCACCAGCTTCGTGCTGCTGACCACGCTGGGCGGCGGCACCTACGGCTGGGCCTCGCCGCCGATCATCATCATGGGTGTGGCCGGGGTGGTACTGCTGGTCCTGTTCGTGTTCACCGAGCGGCGTGCGGCCGAGCCGGTGCTGCCGCTGCGGCTGTTCCGGTACCGGGTGTTCTCGGTCAGCAGTGCGGTCGGGTTCGTGGTCGGGTTCTCGATGTTCGGGGCGATCACCTACCTGCCGCAGTACATGCAGGTGGTGAAGGGAGTCAGCCCGACCATCTCCGGGCTGCGGCTGCTGCCGCTGGTCCTCGGCCTGCTGCTGACCTCCACCGGCTCCGGCTTCGCGATCAGCAAGTGGGGCCGGTACAAGGTGTTCCCGATCGTGGGCACCGCGTTCATGACCGTGGGCCTGTACCTGCTGTCGATGCTGGGAGTGGCGACCGGGGTGCTGGCCAGCTCGCTGTACATGTTCGTGCTGGGCATCGGGATCGGCCTGGTGCTGCAGGTGCTGGTCATCGCGGTGCAGAACGTGGTCCCGTACGGCGACCTGGGCGCGGCCACCTCGGGGGTCACGTTCTTCCGGTCGATCGGCGGCTCGTTCGGCACCGCGGTGTTCGGCGCGATCTTCTCCGCGCAGCTGGTCGGCAACCTCAAGCACTACCTGGCCGGGCTGTCGCTGCCGGCTGGGTTCAACGGGACCCAGGGCAGCAGCCCGGCCGCGCTGGCCAAGCTGCCGCCCGCGGTGTACCACGGATACCAGCTGGCTTACGCGGCCTCGCTGCACACGGTGTTCCTGGTTGCGACGCCGATCGCCGCGGTGGCCTTCGGCCTGAGCTGGCTGCTCAAGGAGGTCCCGCTGCGGCAGACCAGCAAGGCCACCAACCCGGCGCAGACGCTGGCCCCGACCGCGGCGCCTGCCGCGTGCACCTCGATCGACGAGATCGGGCGCGCGCTGAGCAAGCTGGCCAGTGGCCAACCCCGGGAGCGGATCTACGAGCGGCTGGCCGACCGGGCCGGGGTGACGATCGACGCCGCCGGGTGCTGGCTGCTGTTGCGCATCCACGAGCATCCGGAGGACGACGTGGCGACCCGGAGCGAGCGGCTGGAGCTGCCTGCCGACACGATCCGGCTGCTGCTGGCCAACCTGGCCGGACGCGGGCTGGTGACGTGGGCCGACGGCGCGGTCGAGGCCCGGCCGTCGGAGGGGGTGCCCGGGGCCACGGGAGTGCCGGGCGGCCCGCCGGCCGGGGTGGACGGGCCGGTCACGCTGACTGCTTCCGGGCAGGCGGCGGCGGAGCGGCTGGTCACGGCGCGGCACGATGCGGTGGCCGACCTGGTTCAGGACTGGAACCCGGAGCAGCACGCAGAACTGGCCGCGCTGCTACAGAAGCTGGCCCGGTACCTGGCCGAGGGACCGCGGCCGGTGATGAACGAGCCCGCCCTGGCCGGGGCGGGGACTGGTCCCGGCGGGGCTTTGTCGGACCCCTGAGCCCCCTGGTGTATTTCGACTCCAGCGCGCTGGCCGTCGATGACCCCGAACTCGTGGTGGCCGTCTGGGACCAGCGGCGGCACACCGGGGTGGGCACGTCGGGCCTGCGGGTGGCGCCGGTCACGCTCGGCGGTCAGCGGTAGCGGAAGCCGTCCAGGAAGCGGCGGAAGAGGCCGCCTTCGCGGGCGAGCGGGGGCGCGGCCGGGGCGGTAGCGCGCTGGCGGGCGATGGGCTGGTCGTAGTCGGTCCGGGCGATGGCGTCGACGGTCTGGGCTTCGTCGAAGTCCTCGGAGCCGTCGATCTGCGGCACGTAGCCGACCAGCATGCCGTCCTGCATGACCTGGGCCTCGAGCCCGGCGGTGCCGTCGGTGTCCCACTCGGCCTCGCGGCCCCCGGGCAACGACACCCGGACCCCGTACTGGCCGATGTTCGCCCGGAGCAGGTGGGCGTTGACCCCGCGGTCGCGCAACTGGTCCACTACCCGGCGGGCACGGAATTCGTCCATGCCGTTAACGTACCGGCCCAGGCTGAGTGAGTGCTGATGGTCAGCTCAGCGGCGGCTGGCTCGTTGGGCGCCCTATGACCGCGTGACCTGCGGCTGAACTCGTTGGGGGGCGCGCGCAGGGTCGGGCTGGCTCCCGGGTAGCGTCCGGGTAGGGCAGGAGGTACCGAGGGCGTTTGCCGAGGCGGAGCTCCGGGGACACCCGACGGTGCCGGTCGGGCATTACTGTCGATACCGGGCCCTGACCCACTGTCCATACCGGACCCTGGCCCCGGAGCTCCGGGCCCCTGGACCGCGAGCCAAGGAAGCACATCACGATGGACCTGTCCAACGTCCGCCGCAAGGGCAAGCAGCCGTACGAGACCGTCCGGGAGCAGTTCGAGGAGCTCGGCGACCGCGTCATCGACCGGCACTGGGAGGACGACGCCCCGGTCCGGCAGGGATACCGCCGGTTCCTGGGCGCGATGGACGAACTGGCCGGCCGCCTGCTCGACGACGACGAGATCGCCCAGCGCGGCCAGGACCTGCTCCGGGAGAACGAGGCCGAGGGTACGGCCGAGGACGCGGCCGAGCCTGAGGGTGAGGTCTGGACTCAGGCCTCGGATGAGGCCGACGAGCCTGACGGGACTGAGGAGGCTGTCGTGGTGGACGATGCTGATGAGGCGGAGAGTGCTGAAGGGGTGCAGGGGGCCGAAGGGGCTGGGGCCACCGAAGGGGCTGGAGTGACTGAGGGGGCCGGGGTTGGGGAGGCTTGGGCGGCTGGAAACGCCCGGGTGGCTGGGGAGACCGAAGAGTCGGCGGGGGCCGGGGCGGCTGGCGGGGCCGGAAGCGCTGGAGCGACCGGGCAGGCCGGGGCCGGGCAGGCTGAGGCGGGGACGGTGGAGGTGGTGTTCTCGCTGCCGGCCGAGACTGTGGCCGAGCAGGTGGCACTGTGCGGGGACTTCAATGACTGGGCGCCGGAGGGCATCAGCCTGGCCCGGGCGGCCGACCGGAGCTGGCAGGTTACCGTGCCGCTGACGCCGGGGAGCTACCGGTACAAGTACCTGCTGGACGGTGTGACCTGGGAGAACGGGTCGGACGCCGACCGCTATGAGGAGAACGCTTACGGGACCCTGGACTCCGTGATCGTGGTGAGCTCGCGGTTATAGTGGCGCGGCGCATCCTTCGCGGTGCGAGCGCGCAGCGGGGTCCAGATCACCAGGACCGCGGCCACGGCGGCCAGGGCGAGGATGGCGATCGTTACCGCGTTCTCGAACTGGCGGGGCCCGGGCGTTAGCGGACGGTGGCGATGCCGGCCAGGATGAGGTCGATGCCGGCCAGGAACTGCTCGCGGTCGTCGTGCCCGGGCAGCTGGGTCGCCATCTGGCGCACGAACGGGTACCTGGCCGGGTCAAGTTGCGCCCACGAGGCGGCGATGCTGCCCAGGAACGCCGCCCGGTCCGTATCGGGCGACAGCAGGCGGGCGCCCGCGGCGTACTGCCCGGCCAGGCCGAGGATGTAGTTCACCAGCGCGGTCGCAGAGTCGAACTGGGCCCGGCCGGGGACACCGAGCGCCTGGAGCGGGCCGCCCAGGCCCTCGAAGATCTGCACGAGCGCGGGCTGCCACGGCTCACGAGACAACTGGGTGCCGACCCAGGGGTGCGCGTCGATCGCGTCGAACACGGCGAGCGCACTGGCCCGGATCGCTGCCCGCGGCTCCGCACCACTGACCACTTCGGTCATGGCCGTTGTGATGACGCCGTCCGTGGCCGCCGCGAGCAGTTCGTCCTTGTTGGCGACGTGCCAGTAGATGGCCCCGCTCCCGGTGGCCAGGCGGGCCGCGAGCGCGCGGAAGGTCAGCGCAGCCTCGCCCTCGGTGTCGAGGATCTCGATCGCGGCCGCGACGATCCGCTCCTTGGACAGCGCGTCCGTGCGCCGTTCGGCCCGTTGTGCCCTGGTCGCCATAGGCACCATCCTGACATAGTTGGAACCTTGTTCCAACTAGGCTTCGGGAGGTCGGTCAGGCGGGAGCCGGGGACGTGGGTCAGGCGGGAGTCCGCTCGGGGGTGCTGGGGGCGGAACGGCGGGCGGGCCAGGGGCCGCGGGCGGCCGGGCGGACCTGGGCCTGGATCTCGCCCATGTGCTCGATGGCCAGCCGGACCTCGTCGCCGGGGGCGAGCCAGGGGTACTGCTCGGGGCTGTGCCGGATGGACAGCTCGAGGATGCAGCCGCCCTGGCAGGTGCCGCTGCCGATGAGCGAGCCGGCCTCGGCGCGGGAGTTCCAGGAGGCGTAGGAGATCAGCTCCTCGAACGACCAGTAGGCCGAGGACCAGCGGTCACGGCCGTAGACCCGGCCGTTGACGGTGGCCGTCATCTCCAGGTCGTAGCCGGTGCCGGTCCGGTAGCCGGACAGCTCGTCGGGGGTGACGAAGACCGGGCCCAGGGAGGAGCCGAAGTCCTTGCCCTTGAACGGGCCGAGGTTGCCGTCCATCTCGTGGAACTGCAGGTCGCGAGCGGACCAGTCGCACAGGATGAGGAAGCCCGCGATCCGGTCAGCGGCCTGCTCCGGAGTGACTGAAACGGCGTCCCGGCCCAGGATCGCACCGACCTCCAGCTCGAAGTCCAGCCGCTGGGAGCCACCGGGGACCTCGATCGGGTCCCGCGGGCCGCGGATGGTGGCCGTGTTGCTGAAGTAGCCGATGGGCTGCTCGTACCAGACGTCCGGGCCGCGGTTGCGGCCGAGCTGGCGCCAGCGCGGCGCGATGTGCTCTTCGAACACCATGAAGTCGCGCATGGCCACCGGGTCCACCGGCTTGAGCAGGGCCAGCTCGGCCAGGGCCACCTCGGTGCCCGGCGCGGCGTGGATGGCCTGGCCCAGCTCCCGCAGTGCGGTCCCGTCGTCACCGAAGTGCGGCTCCAGCCGGGCCTCGGTCGCGGACAGCTCCACCACACCGTCGGCCCGCAGGACTCCCAGCCGCGGGCCCTGCTCTGTGTCGGCCTTGATGAATCGCACTGTGCCCCAATTCGGTAGGATCCGGCCGCGCTCAGGCGACCCGGGTGCGGTTGCGGACGAGGTGGGCCACGGTGACCGCGGCGACCAGTCCGGCGCCGTAGAACGCGTCCTGGACCCAGCCGCTGTAGCCCAGCAGTTGCAGGCCGATGATGCCCGTTTCCAGGAAGTAGATGCCGATCAGCGTGCCGAGCGGGTTGAACTGGCCGGGCATGACCACCGCGGTGCCGAGGAACACCGCGGCCAGCGCGGGCAGCAGGTAGCTGGGCGAGGCGGTGGGGTCGAACCCGCCCACGGTGGCGATCAGCATGATGCCGGCCAGGGCGGCCACGATGCTGGCCGCGATGTAGCTGCCGGCCCGGATGCGGTTGACGTTGATCCCGGCCAGCCGGGCCACCTCGCGGTTGGCCCCGACGAACACGATGTGCCGGCCGATCGGCGTCCACTTCAGCAGGTAGGCGAAGCCCACCGACAGCACCAGGCCGTACCAGAACGACAACGGCAGGCCGAGGAAGTCGTGCAGCGCGATCTGGCCGAAATGCTGGTTCGTCACCGACACAGTGTTCTGGTTGGACAGCAGCTCGGCGATGCCCAGATAGAGGCTGGCCGTGCCGAGCGTGACGATCAGCGAGGACACGCCCAGCTTGACGATGAAGAACGCATTGACGGCGCCGGCCGCGATGCAGCAGGCCATGGCGATCACGCAGGCCAGCGCGATGTTCATGTGGTGCAGCCCGGCCAGCACCGGGATGATCGTGGCAGACAGGCCCATGACCCCGGCGAAGGACAGGTCGAACTCACCGACCACGAACGTGCACAGCGCGGCGATGGACAGGAACAGCAGCGGGGACTGGGAGCCGAAGATGGCCTGCGCGGTGCTGACTCGCAGGAAGTTGTGCGGGGTGACGAAGCCGTAGATGACGGCCATCAGCAGCCACACGGCAAGCAGCGCGTAGCGGGAGCCGAGCCACTGGACCCGGTCCCTGATCAGCTCGCGAGTGGGAGTGGGGGTGCCGCTGTCGGTCACCGGAGCCTGCTGACGTGTCTGGTCGGACATGGTCATTTCCCGCTCCCTGCGGTGGCTTCGTTAGTCGCGTAGATCTCTTCGATGAGCTGTTCTGAGGTGGCGGCCTGAGCCGGGCGCAGCCCGACCTGGTGGCCGTAGACCAGGATCCGGTCGCAGGTGGCCACCAGGTCTTCCGGCTCGCTGCTGACCAGCAGGACCGCCACGCCGGTGTTGGCCGCGCGCTGCAGCGCGTGCAGGATGTCGGTGCGCGCGCCGATGTCCACGGCCTGGGTCGGCTCGTGCAGGACCAGCAGGTCGGGGCCCACGGTCAGCCACTTGGCCAGCAGGACCTTCTGCTGGTTCCCGCCGCTGAGCTGCTTGACCAGAATGGATGGGGTGCTGGGCCGGATGCCGAGGGTCTTGACCGCGGCGTCGGCGTCGTCTTGCTGCCAGCGACGGGCCACGAACCAGGGGCGGCCGTTGCGGGTCAGCTTGGGCAGGCTGATGTTGTCCCGCACGTTGAGCTCGAAGGCCAGGCCGTCGCGGTCGCGGCGCTCGGGCACCAGCACCACGCCGGCCCGCAGGCACGCGGCCACGCTGCCACGGGCCAGCGCGACCTTCCCGGTCCGGGTGACCAGCTGACCGCCGGTGGCGGGCTGGGCCCCGGTGACCAGGTACGGGAGCTGCTCGTAGCCGCTCCCGGGCAGCCCGGTGATGCCCAGGATCTCTCCCGGCGCCACGGTGAAGCTGACTTCGGCCAGCTTCGGCCCGGTCAGCCCGGTCACGGTGACCGCGGCCGGCGAGGTTCGTGTTGCTGGTGGGTCTGATGTGATTGAAGTGACTGATGTGGTGGTCGTGGTGGCTGTGCTGGGGGTGGCCGGGACAACAGGCCGGTTTTCGCGCGGGGCCACCGCCTCGACCGTGCTGCCGAGCATGCGGCGGGCCAGCTCCTGCTCGGACAGGCCGGGGGTGGGCAGGCCCGCGCCGACCACCCGGCCGTCGCGCAGCACGGTGACCCGGTCGGTCACCGCGATCAGCTCGGGCAGGCTGTGGCTGACCATCAGCGCGGAGCTGCCGTCGGCGGCGATCCGGCGCAGCAGCTGGTGGATGTGTTCCAGGTCGGCGCCGGACAGGGCGCGGGTCGACTCGTCCAAGATGATCAGGCCCGAGCCCGGGGTGTGGTCGCGCATGGCCCGGGCGATGGCCACCTCGGCCCGTTGCGCGGCGGTCAGCGTGCCGACCAGCCGGCCCGGGGTCAGCGGCACTCCGAGCCGGTCCAGGGTGCGCGCGGCCAGTTCGTCCCGGCGGCCCCGGCTGATGCGGCCCAGCCGGGTGGTGGGGAACCCGCCGATGCAGATGTTCTCCGCCACCGTGAGCTGGTCGAGCAGGCCCAGGTCCTGGTGCACGACCGAGATGCCGGCCGCGTGTACCTCGGGCCACCGGACCGGCAGCCGCACCGGCTCGCCGTCCACCTCGAACTGCGCACCGGCGTCGGGGGTGTACAGGCCGGTGACAATTTTAATGAGGGTGGACTTGCCCGAGCCGTTCTGCCCGGCCAGGCCGTGTACCTCGCCGGGGCGGACGGTCAGCTCGACGTCGGTCAGGACCCGGGCCGACCCGAAGGTCTTGGTCAGCGCGCGGACCGACAGGCGGGCCGGGCCCGCCTGCCGGTCAGTAGCAGCGGGACCCGCCACTTACTTGACCCCCCACGCGGTCAGGAAGGTCTGCTCGTAGGCGTCGCTGCCGTACCAGGCGTTGGTGGTGTAGGCGCCCGGGGTCAGGGTCAGGCCCTTCACCGTGTCGGCGTTGAACACCCGGACCACGCCCGGGGTGAAGGTCGGGGTCTGCCCCTGCATCATGGCCAGGATGCCGCCCGCGAACTGCCAGCCCTCGTAGATCGGGCTGGTGCCGATGTCGACGAACTGCAGGGTGCCGGACTTGATGCGCTGGACCGAGTCCAGGGCGCCGTTGGTCGCGGCCAGCTTGACCTTGTTGGAGTAGCCCGCGCTCTGGATGCCCTGCACGCTGTACTGGCCGGCCGCATCCAGCTCGTCGACCACGTAGGTGGTGTCCGGGTGCGAGATGAGGGCCGAGCTGACCTGGGACGGCACCTTGTTGATGCTGGCCGTGTTGTAGTTGATCTCGGTCAGCTGGCAGCCGGAGCAGTGCGACGTCAGGTACTGCTTGCCGTAGCTGGCCCCGTCGAGCGTCTGCGGTGAGTCGGTGACGCCCAGGTAGATGATGTTGGCCTTGCCCTTGCTGTCGGCGATGACCGCGTCCATGTCCAGCTTCTGCATCAGGTCGAGGGTGCCGATGGCGTTGAAGAACGCGAGCTGGGAGCTGGAGGTCTTGCCGCCGTCCGGGGCTTCCCCGGCGATCAGCACCGGGATGTGGTGCGAGACCAGGCTGTTGAACGAAGTCGGCATCGAGGCGTAGTCGACGTAGCCGGTGACCACCGCGTCGGCACCGTCGGTCTCAGCCTGGGAGATGCAGGCGGCGATGTTGGTGGGCAGGAACTTGCCGTCACAGATGTGGGTGGTGATGCCCACCTTGGCCAGCGCCTGCTGCGTGCCCGAGCCGAAGGCGGCCAGGATCGGCACCGACGCCCCGATCGGGATGTACCAGACGGTCTTGCCCTTCAGCTTGCTGACCCCGCTGATCGTCTGCTGGGCCGGATAGCTGCTCACCACCTTGCTGTACTGCGACACGTCGGCGTTGGCCGCGGTCAGCTCGCTGCTGGAGCCGGAACCCGAGCTCGAGCCCGATCCCCCCGAACTGCTGGATGAGGACGAGCCACCGCCACCGCCGCTGCCGCAGGCGGCGGCGAGCACGGTGACGGCGCCCAGGCTGGCGGCGGCCAGTGCGCGTAGGGCGTAGCTGCGATGACGGGGCTTGTACGACATTGTCCTGGCCCTCCGGAAAGTCTGCTGAGGAGCGGCATGCAGTTGCGAAAGAAGAAGATCGCCTGCGAGGCAGGCAATCGATTCGGAAGCGCTTATTGCTGAGTTGAGTGTGAGTTTCGCCCAAGGAGGATGTCAAGGATTCTTCTGGTAAAAATCGATTTAAGTATGGATACTCGTTGATGAGAGGCGAGATCGTCCTGTGTCCGGCGGCGCGCCCACCGCCCCGGATGTCCGCTGCGATACGGTTTTGGTGAGTGCCAAGGAGAGTTGATGCCCGATCGCGCGACGCACCGCAGCCTGAGCCGGGCGGTGTACGCCGGCATCCGGGCCGACATCCTGGCGGGCCGGTATGCGCCGGGGGCGAAGCTCAGCCCGCGCACGATCGCCACCGAGTACAACGTCAGCCTGTCCGTGGTCCGCGAGGCCCTCACCCGGCTGACCGAGCAGGACCTGGTGGTGGCCGCGCCCCAGCTGGGGTTCTCCGTGGTCGAGCTGGACATCGAGGACGTCCGCGACGTTTCCCGGCTGCGCATCCTGATCGAGGGGGCCGGGCTGCGCGGGGCCGTCGAGCACGCCGACGTCGAGTACGAGGCCCGGGTGGTGGCCAGCCATCACCGGCTGTCCCGCACCCCGTACCTCCCGGCCGAGCCAGGCGAGACCACGACCGAAGACTGGGCCCGGGCGCACGCGGAGTACCACAGCGCGCTGCTCAGCGCCTGTCCCAGCCCCCGGCTCCGGGACCTGGCCGCCAGCCTGCGGGAAACCGCGGAGCTGTACCGGCGCTGGTCGGGCCTGACCGAGGCGCAGGAAACGCGGGACGTGCCCGCCGAGCACCGCGGGCTGATGGAGGCCGCGCTCGACCGCGACGCGGACCGCGCGGTCGTCCTGCTGACCGACCACATCAACAAGACGGCGACGCTGCTGCAGTCCTACCTGGATCGCGGGGCCGCACGCGACCTGGCCGAGCCCGACGCGGGCCCGGCCGCGAGCTGAGGGAGAGCGGGCGGGATGGCCACTGAGACCGAACCCGAACCGATCTGGCGGCCGGACCCGGCCCAGGCCGACCAGGCGATCGTGACCGCGTTCTCCCGGTGGGTGGCCGCCGAGCACGGCCTGGACCTGCCGGACTACGAAGCCCTGTGGCACTGGTCGGTCGAGCACCTGGACGACTTCTGGCTGGCGGTATGGCGGTACTTCGGCGTCCAGTCCGAGCCCGGGCCGACGACGGTGCTGGCCACCACCGAGATGCCCGGGGCGACCTGGTTCCCTGGCGTCCGGCTGAACTACGTCACCCACGTGTTCCGCGACCGGGACCCGGACGCCACCGCGGTGGTCGAGCTGACCGAGGCCGGCGGCAGCACCGAGGTGACCTGGGCCGAGCTGGAACGCCAGGTCAGCGCGGCCGCGGCCACGCTACGGCAGCTGCGAGTGGGTACCGGTGACCGGGTGGTCGGGTACCTGCCCAACGGCGCCGCCGCCATCGTCGCGTTCCTGGCCACCGCGAGCCTGGGCGCGGTCTGGTCCTGCTGCGGCCCGGACTACGCGGCCGAGGCGGCGGCCAACCGGCTGGCCCAGCTCGAGCCGAAGGTGCTGGTCGCCGCGGACGGCTACCACTTCGCCGGCCGCGCGCACGACCGGCGGGACGAGGCGGTCCGGCTCAGCACCCTGCTGCCCACGGTGACCGACGTGCTGCACCTGCGGCACCTGGGGCTGCCCCCGGCCCCGTACGCGGTGGCGGTGACCGAGTGGGCCGATGCCACCGATCCGGCGCGCCTGGACCGGGCGGACGCGGCGGACGGAGTCGACGGGGCGGCCGGGCTGGCGCCGCTTCCGGTGCCGTTCGACCATCCGCTCTGGGTGCTGTACTCCTCCGGTACCACCGGCGTGCCCAAAGGCATCGTGCACGGGCACGGCGGCGTGGTGCTGGAGTACCTGAAGACGCTCGGGCTGGGGATGAACCTGACCCGCGAGGACCGGCTGTTCTGGTACACCACCACGAACTGGATGATGTGGAACTTCAACATCTCCGCGCTGCTTTCCGGCACCAGCGTGGTGGCCTACGACGGCAGCCCGGCGCACCCGGACACCGGCCAGCTGTGGCAGCTGGCCGCCCGGCACCAGGTGACGGTGGTGGGCACCAGCCCCGGTTACCTGCAGGCCTGCGAACGCCGGGGGGTGATCCCGGATCCGAACCCGGCGCTGAAGCGGATCGGCGCCACCGGCTCGCCCGTGCCCGCGCACTCGTTCGACTGGGTCCGGGATCAGTTCGGGCCGGACGTCCCGCTGATGTCCACCTCCGGCGGCACCGACATCGTGGCCGCGCTGGTGACCAGCTCGCCGGTGGTACCGGTCTGGACGGGCGAGATCTCCTGCCGGGCCCTGGGCGTGGCTGCCGACGCATTCGACGCCGACGGCAAGCCGGTGCGCGGCCAGGTCGGCGAGCTGGTGGTGACCAAGCCGATGCCGACCATGCCGGTGTACCTGTGGAACGACCCGGACGGGGCCAAGTACCGGGCGGCCTACTTCGACGTCTACCCCGGGGTCTGGCGGCACGGCGACTGGATCACGATCACCGACCGGGGCAGCGTGGTCATCCACGGGCGGTCGGACGCGACGCTGAACCGGCGCGGGGTCCGGCTGGGCAGCGCCGACATCTACCAGGTGGTCGAGCGGCTGCCGGGGGTCCGCGAGGCGCTGGTCATCGGGGTCGACCGGCCCGACGGCGGGTACTGGATGCCGCTGTTCGTGGTGCTGGACGGCCGGGAACTGGACGACGACCTGCGCGAGGCGATCAACGGCGCGTTGCGGCGGGACGCCTCACCCCGGCACGTGCCGGACGAGATCTTCGCCGTGCCGGCCATCCCGCACACCCGGACGGGTAAGAAGCTCGAGGTCCCGATCAAGCGGATCATGCTGGGAGCCGAGCCCGCCGCCGTGCTCAGCCTGAGCGCGGTGGACGACCCCGGCTCGCTCGACGCGTTCGTCGCGCTGGCGCAGGCGAGGCAGCCCGTTTAGCTGGCCGGGTTAGCTGGCTCGGTCAGCTGGCCGCTTTGGCCAGGCGCGGGAGCAGGGCGGCGGCGTTGTCGCGCAGCGCGCCGGCCCGGGTGACCTCGTCCAGGACGTCGGTGGCCGCGATCGCGCCCGCCAGCGCGGCCACGGTCGGGGCCGGGGTGAACGGGTAGTCGCTGCCGTAGACGAGCTGGCCCGGCGGGACCAGGTTGAGCAGCGCGGGCAGCGCCCGCGGCAGCGGCACGCCGGCCAGGTCGTAGTGCAGGCGGCCCAGCGACCCGAGCACGTCGGGGGCGTCCTCGCCATCGGGGGGCGGGCTGATCAGCGGGGCCAGCCGGGACACCCGGTCGGCCAGCACCGGCAGCGCCGCGCCCGCGTGCGGCACCACCCAGCGGATGGCCGGGTACCGGTCCAGCACGCCGTTCAGGGCCAGGTTGACCACGGCCCGGGTCGTGTCGAACAGGAACTCCACCATGGGCCGCGGGCGGCCGAAGGAGACCTGTTCCCAGCCGCAGGGCGAGGCGGGATGGATGGTGACCAGGGCGCCGCACCGGTCGAGGGCGGCCATGACCGGCTCCAGCCGGGGGTCACCCAGGTAGACCTGGCCGTAGTGGGTGTGCAGGCCAACGCCGTCCGCGCCCAGCACGTCGAAGGCATAGGCCAGCTCGGCCAGGGCGGTGTCGGTGTCCGGCAGCGGGAGGCTGGCCAGCAGGCCGAACCGGGCCGGGTAGGCCGCCACCGCGGCCGCGCCGTCCTCGTTGACCGCGCGGGTCAGCGCGGTCCTGGAGGCCGGGTCGCCGAGGAAGTCCACGCCGGGCGAGGACAGCGACAGTGCGGCGGCGGCGATGCCGACCTCGTCCATCATCGTCACCGCGGCGGCCGGGTCCCACTCGGGCAGGTACGGCATGCCGTCCGGGTTCCCCTGGCCATGGGCCAGCGCGCTGGCCCGGTACCGGTCGGGCAGGAAGTGGGCGTGCAGGTCGATGGCGGCCGGCTGGAGAATGGGCACGGTCAGTGCGCCTTTCCCGCTGGGTTTTCGGATGAGCTGGCTGGCGTGGGGTCGGCATGGTCCATGAGGATGGTGGCGGTGCGGTCGACGTGCGCCTCGAACAGCTGGACCGCCAGGCCGGCGTCGTGGGCCAGCGCGGCCTCCATCAGCCGCCGGTGCTCGGTGGCGATGTCCCGCTTGACCGGCCGGCGGCCCTCGGCCCACGCCCCGGACCAGGCCCGGTACAGCTCGGCCGCGTCCGACAGGCGGCGGCAGATGTCCAGCAGCACCGGGCTGCCGCAGGCGTCGATCAGCTTGTCGTGGAACGCGATGTGCGCCGCGGCCCAGGCCGGGTTGCGCGAGTGCGGATCGTCGGGCCGGTAGATCGGCTCGCTGGCCATCCGGTGGTGAGCCGCCAGCACCTCCGATTCCCAGCTGACCCCGCCGCGCTCGACCGACATCCGCAGCGCCGCCCCCTCG
Source organism: uncultured Actinomycetes bacterium (assembly GCA_963833835.1). Taxonomy (GTDB): domain Bacteria; phylum Actinomycetota; class Actinomycetes; order Streptosporangiales; family Streptosporangiaceae; genus Bog-532. The sequence goes on along the minus strand of CAWHZI010000007.1, from coordinate 486,418 downwards.
TTGATCTTGCGGGCCAGGGTCAGGTCGGCCAGCTCGTCAGGAGAAAGCGTGATCACGTGGAAGCCGCGGTTCCGCTCGATGCGGACCAGGTTCTGGGCGGCGAGCAGGCCGAGCGCTTCGCGCATTACGCTGATGCTGACCCCGAACCGCTCCCCCAGCTCCGCGGGCTTCAGCCGCTGCCCGGGTGCGAACCGGCGGTCGAAGATATCGGTCCGCAGCTGGTCGTAGACGTCGACCGCGAGACTCTCGCCACCCGTTCGCTTGGCCATGAGCAGGATAATATCACTCGTCACTAAATCGATTATCTATTGACAATCGACTTTCGCCCAGCTGAGGATGGACTGGCCCTGACGCCCCCGTGATGGGGCACAGCGAAAAGGAGTCCACGTGCGGATCGTCAACCTCGGCCAGCGGCTGGTCCTACTGGATGCGTCCGGCGCCGGCCTGGATGTGGAAAAGGCCAGCGACGGGCGGTTCTCGGCCGACCCGCAAGCGATCTTCGCCCAGTGGGACGAGTTCCGGGATTGGGCGGCCGGCCAGGAGGGCCGGGCCGACCTGGCCGTCGACCCGGCCGAGCTGGGCCCGCCGACGCCGCTCCCCCGGCAGGTGTTCGCGATCGGGCTGAACTACGCCGAGCACGTCAACGAGTCCAAGATGGGCAAGCCGGACTCCCCCACCGTGTTCACCAAGTTCCAGAGCAGCATCACCGGGCCGAACGCTACCGTCGAGCTGCCCAGCACCTCGGTCGACTGGGAGGTCGAGCTGGTGGTGGCGATCGGCCGGCTGGCCCACCGGGTCAGCGAGACCGGCGCCTACGACCACGTGGCCGGGTTCATGATCGGCCAGGACCTGTCCGAGCGGGTCGTGCAGCTGGCCGGGCCGGTCCCGCAGTTCTCGCTGGGCAAGTCCTATCCCGGGTTCGCGCCGCTCGGGCCCGCGCTGACCACCGTGGACGAGCTGGACCATCCGGACGACCTGGCCATCGGCTGCCGGCTCGGGGACGAGGTGCTGCAGGACGGCCGGACCAGCGACCTGATATTCGACGTGCGCGAGCTGGTGTCCAAGCTGTCGTACATCTGCCCGCTGCTGCCGGGCGACATCATCTTCACCGGCACCCCGTCCGGGGTCGGCAACGCGCGCGAGCCCAAGCGCTTCCTGCCGCCCGGCGGCGTGCTGACCAGCTCGATCGAGGGGCTCGGAGAGCTGCAGAATCACTTCGTGCCCGGTTTCGGCTATCCCGTCTCCCCCAGCGAGGGCTGAGCCATGGCGCTGCACCGGCTGACCCGGATCACGATCGGCGTGCCCAACGTCGAGGAGACCGCGGGGTACTACACGGAGTTCGGCCTAACCGAAGGCACGGCCGAGGGGCGTCACTTCAGCACGGGGGACGGCGGTGAGCAGCTGACGCTGGTCCCGACGCCGCGGCGCCGGCTGGTCGAGCTGCGGGTCGGCGCGGACGATCCGGACGACATCGAACGGGTCGCCGCCTCGCTGGCTGGCCTGGACCTCGCGGTCGAGAAGACCGCGGCCGGCGTGCGCACCTACGATCCGGGCACCGAGGTCAGCGTGGTGGTCGAGGTGGCCGGGCGGATCAGCCAGGAGGACACGCCGTCGCCGCCGTACAACACCCCCGGGCACACCGCACGGCCCAACACCCGCGCCCCGGGCGTGCTCCGTGAGACTCCGGTGCAGCCGCGCAAGCTCGGCCACGTGGTGCTCGGTTCCACCGATCAGGAAGGCTCGCAGCGGCTGTTCACCGAGGGGCTCGGGTTCAAGATCAGTGACACCGTGCCGGGCCTGGCCGCGTTCATGCGCTGCTCGACCGACCACCACAACGTGCTCGTCCAGCAGGCCCCGGTGGCGTTCCTGCACCACACGTCGTGGCAGGTCAACGACATCGACGAGGTGGGCCGGGGCGCTACCGCGATGCTGGAGAAGGACCCGGCCCGGCACGTGTGGGGCCTGGGCCGCCACCATGTGGGCTCGAACTTCTTCTGGTACCTGCGCGACCCGGCAGGCAACTTCTCCGAGTACTACTCCGACCTGGACTGCATCGTGGACGACGCGCTGTGGACCCCGCGGACCTGGGATGGCATGCGCGGCCTGTACAACTGGGGGCCGCCGCCGCCCGCGTCGTTCCTGGCCCCGGAGGACCTAGCGGCGCTGATGACCGGCACCCACGGGGGCGGCTGATGGCCGACGCGACGCCGGCCGGCCGGCCGGTTGACTGTGACGTGCTGGTGGTCGGGTACGGGCCGGTCGGGCAGACGCTGACCATCCTGCTGGCCCAGCGCGGCTACCGGGTGACGGTGCTGGAGCGGAAGGCCGAGCCGTACCCGCGGCCGCGGGCCGTCCACTACGACGACGAGATCGCCCGGGTCTTCGCCGCGGCCGGGATCGGCGACCAGGTGGCCGCGATCAGCATGCCGTCGGGCGAGTACGACTGGCAGAACGCCGACGGCCGGACGCTGCTGCACTTCGACTGGGGCGCGGCCGGACTGAGCGGGTGGCCGGCGTCGAACATGTTCGCCCAGCCGCGGCTGGAGGCCGTGCTGGCCGACCGGGCCGAGTCGTTCCCGGCCGTGCGGGTACGGCGCGGCTGGCTGGCGGCCGGCCTGACCGAGCACGACGATCACGTGGAAGTGACCGCCACCGGCCTGGACGGCGGGTCCGAGGTCATCGCGGCCCGTTACGTGGTCGGCTGCGACGGGGCCAACAGCTTCGTCCGCGAATGGCTGGGCACCGGCTTGACCGACCTGGGGTTCTTCTACGACTGGCTGATCCTGGACGTGGTCCCGCACGATCAGGAGCGCGAGTGGAAGCCGTTCAACCTGCAGATCTGCGACCCGGTCCGGCCGACCACGGTGGTGTCCGGCGGCCCGGGCCGGCGGCGCTGGGAGTTCATGCGGCTGCCCCACGAGACGATCGAGCAGCTCAACAACGAGGAAACGGCCTGGCGGCTGCTGGCGCGGTGGCAGCTGACGCCGGGCAACGCCGACCTGGAGCGGCACACCGTGTACACGTTCCAGGCCCGCTGGGCCGATGTTTGGCGGCGGGGCCGGGTGGTGATCGCGGGCGACGCCGCGCACCTGATGCCGCCGTTCGCGGGCCAGGGCATGTGCTCGGGCATCCGCGACTGCGCCAACCTGGCCTGGAAGCTGGACCTGGTGCTGTCCGGCCGGGCCGCCGGCACCCTGCTGGACACCTACACCTCGGAGCGGTCGGCCCACATCCAGAACGCGATCGGTATGTCGGTCGAGCTGGGCAACGTGATCTGCCTGACCGACCCGGCCGCGGTCGCGGCGCGGGACGAGGTGATGCTCAAGGCCGAAGGCCGGCCCGAGGTCGCGCTGCCGCCGATCCCGCCGCCGGTGCTGGGCCCGGGTGTGCTCTCGGTTACCGCCGATGGCGCGCCGGCCGGCGTCGCGGGGCAGCTCAGCCCGCAGGGCCTGGTGCGCTCCGCGGCCGGGACGACCGGGCTGTTCGACCAGGTGACTGGCACCGGGTTCGTACTTCTCGGCCGGGGGGAGTCTATTAAAAATATTGATGAATCCGCCCGAGCGTCGCTGGCCGCACTGGGGGCCCACGTCGTGCGCGTGCTGCCCCCGGACGCCGAGGTGCCCCTGGACGCCGAGGTGGCCCAGGCTGCCGACGGGACCGAGGCCGTGATCGACGTGGACGGCCGCTATCAGCAGTGGCTCGACGCCGCGGGGTACCAGGCCGTGGTGATCCGGCCTGATTTCTACGTCTTCGGCGGGGCGACGTCGGCGGCGGAGGTGCCCGCGCTGCTGAACGAGCTGTTCGGGCAGCTGGGGCTGCTGGCCGGCTGACGGCGGTCAGCCCCGGGATCGGGCCGGCCAACAGGCTCCGGCAGGCGACTGGCAGGCTCCGGCAGGCGGCCGGGCCGCGTGGGCATGAAGGCCAGCGCCAGCACGATGCCCACGACCGCGAAGCCCAGCGAAACTCCGAGGGCGACGTCCATGCCGTGCACGAACGCTGCCCGCACCGAGGCCAGCAGCGGAGCCGACTTCAGGGTCCGGGCGACCGCGACGCCGCCGAACACGCTCTGCCGAGCCGCGTGCGCGGCCGCCGGGGACAGACCGGCCGCGCCCAGGTGGCTCACGTAAGCCGAGGTCAGCGCGCTGCCCAGGACCGCACTGCCGAGTGGGGCGCCGACGTTCCGCAGGGCCTGCTGTACCCCCGAGCCGACCCCGGCCCGGTCGGCGGAAAGCTCGGCCAGGGCGGCTGAGGTGGCGGTGGCCATGGTCAGCCCGGCGCCCACCCCGGCGATCGCCATCCAGGTGGCGGCGAAGGCCTCGCTGGAGGCGGCCGTGGTGGCCGCACCCAGGCCGAGTCCGGCGGCGAGCACCGTGAAGCCGGCCGCGATCGCGAGCTTGGCCCCGATCTTCCTGGCGATGGCCTCGGCCGACGCCAGCCCGGCCATCATCCCGCCCAGCACCGGCAGCAGCCGGATGCCGGACCCCTCGGCGCTGGCGCCCAGCACCCCCTGGAAGTACTGCGGCATCGTGAACAGCAGTCCGGTCAGCGCCAGGAACAGCACCGGGACGAGGACCGCACCCCAGGTGAAGGCGGCCGACTGGAACAGGGCCAGATCCAGGACCGGCTGGCCACCCCGTCGCACCAGGGCCCGCTCCCAGCCGAAGAACCCGACCAGCAGCACCAGCCCGGCCAGCATCCAGGCCAGCGCCACGGGTGTACGCCAGCCGTACTGCCCGGCCTCGATCAGCCCGTAGGTCAGCGCGACCAGCCCGCCGCTGGAGGTGCCGATGCCGATCACATCCAGGCCGGGACGCTCCGCCGACGACGACTCGGGGACGAGGAAGGCCACCGCCACCAGGCCGAGGACGGCCACCGGCACGTTCATCAGGAACACCCAGCCCCACCAGAAGTGGGAGAGCAGCCAGCCACCCAGGATCGGGCCCGCCGGGAAGGCGACCATGTTCGCGGCGGCCCAGACCCGGATCGCCTTGGGCCGTTCCTGCTCGGAGAACAGGACGGCGAGGACGGAGACCGCCATCACGGTCAGCCCGGCGCCAGCCAGCCCGAGCAGCACCCGGGCAGCGATGAACTCGCCCGTCGTGCGGGAGTAGGCGCAGGCCAGCGAGCCGGCGGCAAACAGGGCCAGGGAGGCGAGGATCACCTTCTTGCGCCCGTAGCGGTCGCCGAGCAGCCCGGCCGGGAGCATCGCCGCCGCGAGCACCAAGGCGTAGCCCGATGAGAACCACTGCAGGTCGGATTCGGAGGCATGGAGCACGCCCGAGAGCGTCGGCAGCGCGACGCTGAGCACGGTCAGGTCCAGGCCGACGGCGGTTTCCGCCAGGATGACGGCGGCGAACGCCAGCCACCGGCGCGTTCCGCTGCGCAGGCCGGCCGCGGCGGCCGATCGGTCGTGATGGGCCGTGATCATCAGACTGCGCTCCTTACTGACTGGCTTTCCGGCTGGCCCGGCCCGCCCGGACCGGATGCGGCCGGCCGACGGGGCTGCTTCCGCAGGACGGTGAGGGCAATGAGGACGGCGGCCACCAGGAGGGCGGCGCTGAGCACCAGGCCGAGCGCGTATCCGGCGTTGAGGGCGGCCAGCGAGCCGGAGTGGCCGGTGCGGTCCTGGGCGACGGTGGCCAGGGCGGCGAGCCCGACCGCGGCACCGATCTGGCGTGAGCTGTTGAGCAGGCCGGAGGCGGTGCCGGTCTCGTGGGCGGCAACGCCGGCGGTGGCGGTGGACACGACCGGTCCGAGGCACAGCCCGAAGCCGACGCTGGCGATGATCGAGGGCCCGAGGACGTCGGTGGTGAACGAGCCGTACGGGTTGATCAGCCCGAACCAGGCGAACCCGGCCGCGGTCAGCAGCCCGCCCGCGACCAGCAGCGTGCGGGGAGCGAGACGGTAACCGAGTCTGATGGCCAGCACGGAGCCGGCGATCACACCGAAGGCGAACGGCAGGAACATGGTCCCGGTCAGCGCCGGCCCGACCTTGAGCACTCGCTGCAGGTAGAAGGACATGAAGTAGAAGGCCGAGGCCATGGCCGCCCCGACCAGGAGGTTGTAGGCGTTCGCGCCGGCGACCGAGCGGTTGGCCAGCAGGCCGAGCCGGATCAGCGGTTCGCGGGCGGTGGTCCGTTCGACGTAGATGAACGCGGCCAGCAGCGCGGCCGCGACGGCCAGGGTGGTCACGGTGACGGCAGAGGTCCACGGGTACTGGTCGGTGCGGACAACGCCGAACACCATCAGGCTCACGCCCGCGGTGGCCAGGACGGCACCGAGGACATCTGGGCGGCCGCCGCGGACCGGGGCCTGGGCCGCAACACCCCGCCCGGCCAGGGCCAGCGCGGCTGCGGCCATCGGCACGTTCACGAACATCACCCAGCGCCAGTTGGCGTACTGCGTCAGCAGGCCGCCAAGCAAGACGCCGAAGGCGCCCCCGGCCGCGTTCATCGCGCTCCATATGCCGAAGGCCCGGACGCGGGCTCGGCCCGAGGGGAACGTCGCGGTCAGCGCGGCGAGCGCGGCCGGAGCCAGCACGGCGGCCCCGATGCCCTGCACGGCCCGGGCCGCGACCAACTGGCCGGGCGCCTGGGCCAGGCCGCCCCCGAGGGAGGCCAGGCCGAACAGGCCGAGCCCGAGCAGCAGGACCCGCTTGCGGCCGAACCGGTCGGCGGCCTTGCCCCCCAGCAGGAGCAGCCCGCCGAAGGTGAGGGCGTAGGCGTAGATCACCCAGGTCACGCCGACCGCGCTGAAGCCCAGGCCGGTCGCGATCCGCGGCAGTCCGACGTTCACGACCGACAGGTCAAGCGACACCATGAACTGCACCACGGCCACCGCGGCCAGGGTCAGACCCGGCCGGGCCCCCGGTTCGACGGCCGATCCGTCGCGTGCTGACGCCTTGTTTGCTACTGCCTTGTTTGCTGCTGCCTTGTTGGGCACCGCGATTCACTCCCCTGCGGCGGGTAGAGGTACTTTAGGAACATGTTCCTAAAGTACGCCCGGGGTCAGCGGCAGACAACCGAAATAACCGGGGCGACCTCGGTTCCAGCGAAGCGAGCGGCGGGACGCCATGATGGGACCGTGCCCCGAACTAGCTCGCCGCCCGGCCGCACGGGCCGGCCGCCGGCGACCTCACGTGCGCAGATTCTGGCTGCGGCACGCGAGCTCATCGACCGGGACGGCTGGGAGAAGCTGACCGTTCGCCGGCTGGCGGCTGAGCTCGGCGTGGGCACGACGACCCTGTACCACCACGTGCGAGACAAGGAAGAGCTGCTGCTCCTGCTGCTCAACGAGTACGTGGACCAGATCCCGCGTCCCGACCTGCCCGACCCGCCGCGGGACCGCATCATCGTGGCCGCCGCCGCCATGCACGAGATCCTGGCTTCATGGCCGTGGGCGGCCGAGATCCTCACCGCCGACGGCTTCGTCGGCCTCCTGAACGAATCGGCCCTGTGGCTGGTCGAAGTCATCGTGGCCGGAGCCATCGACGCCGGATGCACCCCCGTCCAGGCCGTCGACGTGTTCCGCAGCCTCTGGTACTACACGGTCGGCGAGGTCCTGGTCCGGGCGAACTCGGTCCGCCGGCGGAACGACGCCGAGCGGCCCTGGCGTGACATCGACTTCAGTAGCTTCGATGCGTCCCGGCTGCCCCGCATGGCCGCCCTTGGCGACCAGTGGCCCGCGTTGGCCGCGCGGGACATCTACCCCCAGGGGCTCCGGGCGTTCGTGGACGGGCTGCTCGCGCAGGCCACGGCGGAGGCTCGCTAGGTCAGAGCCCGCTAGCTCAAGGGCTTGTTAGCGGTTATGCAGGCGCTGGATGGCGGCGGCGAAGTCGGCGGGCTGTTCTTGGGCTGGGTTGTGCCCGGCCGCGACCGTGCGGAGCTCGACCAGGTTGGTGAAGTGGGTTTCGTGCTCGGCTCTGGAGTCGGGCGAAGAAAGGGTTTCCTCGGTCGGGTCGACGATCGCGGTGGGTACCGTGATGACCGGCTGGGCCTCGATCGCGTGCTCGGTCTGGTCATAGGCCGGGTCGCCTGCGACCAGGCCGTAACGGTGCCGGTAGGAGTGGACCACGACATCGACGAAGTCGGGGTTGCTGAAGGACGGCGCGGTCGCGGCGAACTCGGCCTCGGTGAAATGCCAGTTCGGCGACCACTCCCGCCACAGCAGCCGGGTGTAGTCCTCCCGGTAGGCGGCCAGGCCGGCGCGGCCCCGCTCGTTGTGCAGGTAGTACTGGTACCAGAGCCGCCGCTCGTCCTCGGGCGGAGCGGGCTGGCCCGACGCCGGGATGTTCTGCACGTTGTAGCCGGACACGCTGACCAGCCCCGAAACCCGTTCGGGCCACAGCATGGCGACCAGGCAGGCGGCCCGTCCGCCCCAGTCGTAGCCGGCCACGATGGGCGCGGTCAGGCCGAGGGCGTCGATCAGCTCAAGCAGATCGTGGGCCAGGGCGGCCTGCTGGCCCGAGCGCATCGTGTCGCTGCTGACGAAGCGCGTGGCGCCGTAACCGCGCAGGTAGGGCACGACGACATCGGCTCCGGCGTCGGCCAGCGCCGCCGCGACACGGTCGTAGCCGCGGATGTCGTAGGGGAACCCGTGCAGGAGCACCACCGGCCACCCGTTCGCGGTGCCGTGGCGCTCGAAGGCTACGTCGAGGACACCGGCACGGACCACACCAGACTCAGCCATGACAGTCATGCTCTCAGGGCCCGGCTGCCGTTCTCGGGTTGATCTGTGTTCTCGGGTTGATCTGTGCTCTCGGGCTGGCCTGTGTTCTCGGGCTGGCCTGCTACGACGGTGGCGATGGCAGTGATCAGCCGGCGGAAGCGCTGGACCGGGCCGGTTGCACCGGCGATGTCGACGTCGCGATCTGACCCGGCGAAGATGAAGGCGGTCAGGGCCCGGGTGGGCGCGGTGATGATGACGTCGGCCGGCCCGGCCTGGCTTGGCGGAGCCGGGCTGGGGGCGGCCGGGTTCTGCGGAGCTGGGCTCGGCGCGGTGAGGGACCACCGGCGGCCGTCGCTTTCGATCAGGTAGTCCCCGCCGTCGAGGCGGAAGTGCCAGCGGACCGGCTGGTGGTCGTCGGCGGCGAGCTCGATGGCCTGGACGACGGAGCGGAGCAGGTGCTCGGCGTGCAGCGGCTCGCCGGGTTGCGGCCAGCGCCACACATGCTGCAGCCCCCACTGGCCCAGCCCGTCGATGACCGGCTCGAGCTCGGCTCCGGCGGGGGTCAGGTGATACCAGACCTCCCGGCGGCCCGGCTCGCGGTCGGCGGCGAGGATCCCGGCGTCTTCGAGCTCACGCAGGCGCAGGCTGAGCGTCTTGGGGGTGATCCCGCCCAGGCGGTCGATCAGGTCGGTGAACCGCTTGGGCCCGGCCAGGAGGTCGCGGATCACCAGCAGGCTCCAGCGGTCGCCGACGCGCTCCAGGGCGCGGGCCACCAGGCAGAAGTGGTCATAGGTACGAACGTTTCTCGGCACCCTTCGATAATACTTTGACAGATACTATTTTTAAGATACTTACGTATGGATATTAAAGTCAGTCGTTTGAAGGAGGACGCCATATACGATCCACACGGTTTTATCTGGGCCATCACCATCGCCGGGGTCATCGCCGCCCTGGCCGCGACCTGCGCCGTGCTGTACGTCGGCGCGGTCCGGGCCGGCCTGGGCCGAAGGCGTGCGACGCTGCTGGCCGGCGGGGCGGCCGTCGTGTTCGGCGGCTGGTTCGCCGCCAGCGCGGTGATCGCCGGTCACGGCTGGTACCACACGCGGCTCGGTCATGGGGTGCCGTGGATGCCGGTCGCGGTGGTCGGCTTCCTGGGCCCTGCACATCACGGCGCTGCCTGCGCTGGTGAGGGCTTCGCGGACCCGGATGACCGCGCAGCCTCCGGCGCCGAGCCGGGCCGGTGCCGGGCTCAGCCGGTGACGGCGCCGGGCTGGGTCAGCTTCGGGCTCAGCCGGCTGAGTCCGCCGGGGCGACCCGGCGGACTGTGGCCGGGGCGCCGGGCGAGCCACCCGGCGCCGACCGGTAGAGCGGAACGCCGACGCAGGTGAACAGCACGCCGTCGAGGGCTTGGCCCAGAACGGCCGGCACCTCGCTGTCGAGGAAGGTCATCCCGGTGGCGCTGGCCCCGAGGGCGTAGGCGGCCAGGTGCAGCCGGCCTTCGGCCAGCCCGGCGGCCAGGTGGGCGGCCCGGTAGCCCGCATCACCGAGGCCAGCCAGGTCGGCCGCGGCGATGGCCACGAAGGCGGCGTCGCGGGCCAGAGCCTGGTCCAGGCAGACCCGGTACAGCTCGTCGCGCAGCGCGCCAGAGCGCACCGGTTCGTCCAGGTCAGGCCAGCGGTACACGCCGGGGGTCAGGCCGGCCATGTCGTGGACCACGACCCAGTGGGGCACGTCCAGGCCGCGCAGGGCCACGGCCATGCTGGTGCGCAGCAGGTCCTGGGACAGGCCGCGGCTGGCGTCCATCCGCCGCTGCGAGCCGCGGGCGGTGATGACCTGTTCGACCGGCGGCGAGGCCAGGGCCGGCACGTCCACCGGGGCGCCCGGCGCCCAGGGCGAGCCGAGCCGGTCACCTTCGCCCGCCCGCTGAGCCGCGGTCACGAGCGGGAACTCGAGCGGGGCGGCGTCCACCTCCCCGGCCACGGCCAGGCCGCCCGGCTCAAGTGCGGGATCGGCCCCGGGATCGGCCCCGGGATCGGCCCCGGCCAGGCTGACCACGGCCACCGGGAACTCGTGCACCCGGTCCGCTCCGACCAGGGCGGCCACCTGAGTGTCGGGGAAGCTGCTGTACAGCGCGGCGGGCAGGCCGGCCGAGTCGGCCAGCGCCAGCAGCTGGGCCAGCATGGTGCCGGCGTCCCAGTAGATGTGCCGGAAGCCCCGTTCGCGGTACCGCCAGCCGGTGCGCCACGGCACGCCGGTGACCACCACCGCCGGGCCGCCGGCACTTGACGGGCGGCCGGCACCCGCCGGGCCGGCGTTGCGTGGCGGGGGCCCGATCTGGACCAGCGCGTGGTCTTCGGGGTCGTACCAGTGGACCCCGGCGGGCAGCGGCCCGCCCTCCGGCACCGCGACGTACACCTCGAGCGGGAACCGGCCCCCGGCCGACCCGGCCGCCCGGAACGGATGAGTCCCGTAGGGCCGCTCCATCGTGCGCACCACCCCGGCCGACAGGTACAGCAACCGGGACAGCTGGGCCAGGTCCAGTGGCCCGGGACTGACCCCGGCCGTGCCCGCCAGCACGGCCACGGCCGGCGCCGACGTCGGCGGCAGCTCCCGGGGCAACGAGAGGCGAGGCAGGCCCGCCGGGTACCGCTTCACGAACCACGGCAGCCGGCTGAGGTCGTTGGCCTCCAGATCCTGGATCACCCAGGGGTCATCTATCGGCAGATCCCAGTCCCGGCCGGGCTCGTAGGACGTCAGCCGGTGCAGCCTCTCGGTGGCGGTCTCCATCCCATCATCATGGCGCAGACCCCGGCTCCAGGAAGTGAGCTGGCCCCCAGGAACTGTCACTGCCCACTGGCAGGATGGGCCCATGACCGAGGTTGCGCTGCGGGAAGTCCGGGACGAGGACCTGGACGGGATTTTCGAGCAGATGCGGGATCCGGAGGGGGTGTGGATGGCCGCCTTCACCGCAAAGGATCCGGACGACCGGGCGCACTTCGACGCCCACATGGCCCGGGTCCGGGCCGCGCCCGGGGTGACGATGCGGGCCATCACCCGGGACGGCCAGTTGGTGGGCCACGTGGCCGCCTTTGAGAGCGACGGGGACCTCGAAGTGACGTACGGAGTGGATCGGGTGGCCTGGGGCCAGGGAGTGGCCAGCCGGGCCCTGGTCCTGCTGCTGCAGGAGGTGCAGGCGCGGCCGGTGCACGCCCGGGCGGCCAGCGACAACCTGGGGTCGCTGCGGGTGCTGGAGAAGGCCGGGTTCCGGATCATCGGCACCAACCGGGACTTCGCCCAGGCCCGGAAGGCCGAGATCGAGGAGACCATCCTCCGGCTGGACTAGCTGGGCTGGGCTGGGCCGGGCTGGCCTAGGCGGCCGGGTCAGCTGGGCTGGGGAGACTGGGCCAGCGCTGAGCGGACGCCGGTGAGCTGCTCGGAGACGGTCCAGAGGCGGCGGGCCAGGCCGGGATCCTGGGCGGCGGCCGAGCGAGAAATGAGCTCAGCTCCGCCGCGCATGTGGGCCAGGTGACGGGGACCGGCGAAGCTGTCGCCGGGAACGTCCGCCACCGCGGCGAACAGGATCGGCAGGGCGCCGTGGTCGGCGTCCTGGGCGACCAGGTGGAGCAGCGGCGCCCAGGCCACATCGGCCAGGCGGCGCGGGCCGTCGTGCTGGTAGATCGCGGTATTGACCAGGCCCGGGTGCGCGGCCATGGCCTTGACCGGGGAGCCCGCGGCGGTCAGGCGGCGCTGGAGTTCGGCGGTGAACAACAGGTTGGCCAGCTTGGAGTCGTTGTAGGCCCGGGACCGCCGGTAGGGCCGAGCAGTCCAGTTGAGGTCGTCGAAGTCGAGCCGGGCTATCCGCTCGGCCTGGGAAGCCACGGTCACGACCCGGCCGGTGACCTGCTCCAGCAACAGGTTGGCCAGGGTGAAGTGGCCCAGGTGGTTGACGCCGAAATCCGACTCGAAGCCGTCGGCGGTACGGGTCAGGGCCAGCGCAGACACGCCCGCGTTGTTGATCAGCAGCTCGATCGGGCCGTCCCAGGCGGCCGCGAACGCCCGCACCGAGTCCAGCCGGGCCAGGTCCAGCTGGCGGACCTCGGTCCGGCCGGGGATGGTGGCCGCGACAGCCTGGCCTTTGGCCGGGTTACGTACGGCCAGGACAACCCGCGCGCCCGCCCCGGCCAGAGCGTGCGCCACCGATTGACCAAGGCCGCTGCTGGCCCCAGTCACGATTGCGGTCTGGCCGGTCAGATCAGGCAGTTCCAAACCATGAAAAGTAGTCATAGGAAACAATGTAGACACTGACTACTATGCTGTCAATGACAACATTGCTGCTACGATCGCGGGCATGACGGACCGCCCCTACCATCACGGCCACCTGCGGGACACGCTGCTGGCCGAGGCCGAGCGCACGCTGCGGGAGCAGGGCGTCGAGCAGTTGTCCCTGCGCGACCTGGCCCGTCAGGCCGGTGTCAGTCACGCCGCCCCGCGCCGCCACTTCGCCGACCGGCAGGCGCTGCTGGACGCGCTGGCCGGGGCCGGGTTCGCCCGGCTGGCCGATGAGGTGGCCGCGGCCATCAAGGACGCAGGCCCGGACTTCCGCGCCCGGCTGCGGGCCACCGGCGCGGCCTACGTGCGGTTCGCGACCGAGGACACGGCCCTGATGGAGCTGATGTTCGCGGCCAAGAACGCGAGCGCGTCCGGCGAGGCGGCTGGCCAGATAACGCCGTCTGGCGAGGTGGCGGAGGGGGCCGGGCGCCTGTTCACCATCGTGGGCGAGCTGATCAGGGAGGGACAGCTGACCGATCAGCTCCCGCCGGGTGATCCCGAACGGCTCAGGTTGCTGTTCATGGCCACCGCGCGGGGTATCGCCGGGCTGGCCGCCCCGGGCCAGCCCGCCGCTGGGCAGGCCGACGGCCTCCTCGACGGGGCGGTCGCGCTGTTCACCCAGAATGCACGCTGACCGCCACGGACGGGGCTAGCACGGACGCGGCTAGCTCTCGGGCTGGTCCGCGGCCATTTCGTCCAGCAGGGCCAGTACCTCGGCCGGGGACAGGTCCTCCAGCTCGACCGCGTACCCGGGCGGGACGATCGCGGCCAGCCGCTCGCCGTCCTCGGTGAGGTAGACGATCTCACCCCGGGCCGCCGCCCGCGCGGCCTCAGCCAGCTCCTCGGGCACCTGCTCAACTGGTATCTCGCGCACGGCCCCGACTGTACGCCGACGGGACCCTGAGCGGGTCAGAGCCAGCGATCAGACACCGAGCAGGCGGGCCGCGGTGCCACCTGCGATGGCGTCGCGGTCGGCGGCGGGCAGGCCCAGGGACTCGATGCGGTCGACGGGGTTGGTGACGCCCATATCGAAGGGGTAGTCGGTGCCGAGCAGGACGTGGCCGGGGCCGGCCACGGACAGCAGGCGGGACAGCGCGTCGTCGGTGTAGACGAGCGAGTCGAAGTACAGGGTGTCGAGGTAGGCGCTGGGCGGCCGGGCCATGGTGCGGGACTCGGGGCGGACCTCGTAGGCGTGGTCGGCGCGGGCCAGGTAGTGCGGGAAGTAGCCGCCGCCGTGGGCAGCGCAGATACGCAGGCCGGGGAATCGGTCCAGGACCCCGCCGAACACCAGGTGGTGCAGGGCGACCGTGGTCTCGGCGGGCTGGCCGACGATGTTGCCCAGGTAGGCCAGGGACAGCCGGGAGCCCAGGCTGCAGCCCCACGGGTGGATGAAGATGAACGAGCCGAGTTGCTCGGCCGCGGCCCAGAACGGGTCCAGGCCGGGGTCGGACAGATCCTTGCCCGCCACCGAGGTGGAGATCTCCACGCCGCGCAGGCCGAGCTGGGAGTGGGCGCTGCGCAGCTGGTCGGCGGCCAGATCCGGGTGCTGCAGGGCCACCGTGGCCAGGCCGACCAGGCGGTCCGGCTGCTCGGCCACGGTGGCGGCGATGCGCTCGTTGGCCGCGGCCACGATGTCGTTGGCCAGCAGGGCGTCGGCCCAGTAGTGGTACAGGGTCGGCACCACGCTGAGCGCGTGGATGTCCACCCGGGCCGCGTCCATCTGGGCCAGCCGCACGCTCAGGTCATCCAGCAGCGGGCGGTAGCTGGTCTGCATGAGCTCGACGTTGTGCTTGATCGACTCGGCGCCGAACGTGGCGAACTGCTCGGCCTGCTCGGCGACCAGGCCGGACTGCCCCTCGACCAGGCCGGCCACGGCGGGCACGTCGAGGTGCGCGTGCACGTCGATCACGGGCGGGCCGGTGCCGTCGGTACCGGAGCCGGTGGCGGCGGGGCTGGTCATGGCGCCACGCACCGGTTGTGCTGGGTGCCCAGATCGACGTGCGGGCCGGTGATGGTGGCTTCCATGATGTCGCCGGGCTGCAGGTAGCGGCCGTAGTGTGCGCCGTTGCCCGCGGGTGATCCGGTCAGCACCAGATCGCCGGGCCGCAGCGGCGTGATGGCCGAGACGTGCGCGATCAGCTCGGGCACGCCGAAGATCATGTCGGCTGTGGCCTCGTCCTGCATGGTCTGGCCGTTGAGCTTGAGCGTGACCCGCAGGTCCGCCGGGTCGGGCACAAACCGCGCGGGCACCAGCCACGGGCCCAGCGGCAGGAACGTCGGCGAGTTCTTGCCCGCCAGCCAGTCCGTGCCCAGGCCGGGCATGTCCGGCCGGAACACCCGGTCCCGGGTGGTCAGGTCGTTGGCGATCACGTAGCCGGCCACGTGGGCCAGGGCGTCATCGACGTCGACCCGGTAGGCCTCGGTACCGACGACCACCCCCAGCTCGAGCTCCCAGTCGTGCTGGATCCCGATGTCGGGCAGGAGCACGTTGTCGTCCGGGCCGCAGATCGCCGAGGACAGACCGATGAACACGTACGGGGTGCCGTTGGCCGCCCGTTCCTCCATCAGCGCGGTGGCGTTGCGCCGGGTGGCCTCCGGGTCGTCGTCGCCTTTCTCGGCCGCGGACGCCATCATCAGCTGCACCACGTGCGTCTTGTAGTTGGCGCCGCTCTGGAAGATCTGCCCGGGGCGGACCGGGGCCAGCCGGGCGAAGTCGCTGACCGGCCGGGCCAGGCTGGCCCAGCGCTGCCCGGTCCGGGACTCTTCCACCGCGTCACCGAGCAGCTTGGAGTTGGCTGGCCAGTCGGCCAGCAGCGCGTCCAGGTCGGGGGCGGCCGGGAGCAGGGCGGCCAGCGGGGCGGTTTCGGACTCGATGATCACGCCGGTGAAATCGTCGGCCCGGGGCCCGAAGTCGGTGTGGGCGCGGAACCGTCCCAGCGCGTAAGGAGTGGCAGCGGCCATGATCACGATCCTAGGCAGGGCGCCGGCGGCCGGGAAACGCCGTCCGGTGGATGATGGGTATCGACGACGTTGATGGTCGGTCTCGGTGGCTCGCGCGGTCGGTCAGAGGTTGGCGGCCAGGGTGGCCACGCACTCGCGCAGCCAGTGGTGGGCCGGGTCGTTGTGGAAGACCGGGTGCCAGAACATGGTCTCAGCGATCGGCTGCAGCGTCACCGGCGGCTCCAGCACCCGCAGCTCGCGGCGGACCGGGGTGCTGCTGACCAGGCGCTCGTGCACGAACGCGAACAATGACGTGCCGGGCAGCAGCCACGGCACCAGGGTGAAGCTGAGCGTGGACAGGGCCACGTGCGGCTTGATGCCGAGCTGGGCCAGCTGCACGTCGATGTAGGCCGGGCCGCTGGTGGTCGCGTTGTACTTCACGTAGCGGAGCTGGGTCAGCTGGTCCCGGTCCAGCGTGTCCCCCACCTCCCGGTGCTGGTTCCACACCGCGGCCACGTAGCGGTCGGTGAACAGCGTGCGCTGCGGCATCTGGGCCAGGGCGGGCCCGGCGATCTCGCGCGGCATGATGACCAGATCGACCTGGGCCCGTTCCAGCGACACCTCGGTCTGGCCGGACACCGGGACCACGTCGACCGCCACGCCCGGCGCTTCGGCGTAGAGCCGCTCCAGCAACGGGCGCAGCAGGATCAGCGTCACGTAATCGCTGGCCACCACGGTGAACGTACGCGTGTCGGTGGCCGGATCGAAGTGCGGGCTGGTGGTCAGCAGCTGGTCCAGGCTGGTCAGGACGGTGCGCACCGGCTCGACCAGCGACTGGCCCATCGGGGTCAGCTCGTGTACCCGCCCGCTGCGGACCAGCAGCGGGTCGTCGAACAGCCGCCGCAGCCGGCCCAGCGCGGCGCTCATGGCGGATTGGCCGATGCCGACGGACTCGGCCGCCCGGGTCACGTGCCGCTGTTCCAGCAGCGCGTTCAGCGGCACGATCAGGTTCAGGTCCATCCGCCGCACGGTGTCCGGGACATCCATGCCGTGATCATGCCAGTTAAAAATCTAAATATCGATGACGTCGATGATGGGCATCGCTGATTGGCCCTGTCGCGAGGCCGGCCCGCGCCCTTAACGTCCTGATAACGACGTGCGCCGTGGCATGGGAGGCCTGGTCATGAAGATTCTGGTCGTGGGCGCGGGCATCGGCGGCCTCGGCGCGGCGATCTCGCTGCGCCAGCGCGGGTTCGCCGTGGACGTGGTGGAGATCAAACCCGAGCTGTCCGTGTACGGGGTAGGCATCAACCAGCCCGCCAACAGCCTGCGGGCGCTGCGATCCATGGGGGTGCTGGACCAGATCACCGCGGTCGGCTGCCAGTACGACCACACCGACTTCTTCGCGGCCGACGGCGAGCTGATCGTGCACGTGCCCAGCGTCATGGGCGGCGACGTCCCGGCCAACAACGCCCTGTCCCGGCTCAACCTGCACAAGATCCTCATCGCCGCGGCCGAGAGCCACGACCTGAAGATCAGTTACGGCACGACCATGGAGCAGTTCGCGGACACCGGCCAGGCCGTGGACGTGCGGTTCACTGACGGGCGGCGCGAGTCCTACGACCTGGTGGCGGCGTTCGACGGGATCAAGTCGGCCACCCGCCGGACCGTGTTCGGGGCCGTCCAGGACGCGGTCTACTCGGGGTTCGGGGTGTTCCGGGTGACGCTGCCGCGGCCGTCCTACGTCGACGGGGTGCGGGTCTACCAGGCCCTCGGGGTCAAAGCCGGGTTCATCCCGCTCAGCACGCAGACCATGTACATGTTCGTGGTCACGCCGGACCCGCCGGGCATCAGCCACCGCCCGGAGGACTTCGCCGCGATCTTGCGGGAGCGGATGGCGCCGTTCGGCGCGCTGCCCGGCGAGGTGCGGGAAGGACTGCGGGCCTCGGACGACATCGTGTACAGCCCGATCTCGGACGTGCTGCTGCCGCTGCCGTGGTTCTCCGGCCGGGTCGGGATCCTGGGTGACGCCGCGCACGCCTGCGCGCCGCACCTGACCCAGGGGGCGGGCATGGCGCTCGAGGACGGCCTGGTCCTGGCCGATTGCCTGGACGCCGGCGGCCCGCTGGACGCGCGGCTGCGGGCGTTCGAGGAGCGGCGGTTCCCCCGCGCGCGGCTGGTGCAGGACGTCTCGCGCGGGATCCTCCAGGCCGAGATGGGCATCAACGCCGGCAACTACGACGCGGCGGTCCAGGGCATGCGCGACCACCTGGTGGAGCAGACGCACGCGGTGGAAGCCGTCCTCAACCAGCCCGCTTAGCGCCGGATAAGAGCCGCAAAAGAGCAGAGTGGAGTTTCCCGTGACTGCGACCTCGTTCGACCCGGCGGCGCTGGACGCCGCCGTCCCGCCGCCACCTTGGCCCGGGCCGCCGCTGCCACCGGCGGTCAAGCCCGCGGCGGTGCCCGCCTCAGAAGTGGCCCGGCGGTCACCGATCACGCACGTCCGTTACGTGGCCCTGGCCACCGAGGACCTCGCCTCGACGGTCGCGTTCTACGAGGGCATCTGGGGCTTGTACCAGGTCGGCGGGGACGGCGACGTGGTGTTCCTAGGCGCGGTGGGCAGCCCGGAACCGTTCGTGGTCCGGGTTCGCCGGGCCGCCGAGCGCCGCACCGACCTGATCGCGTTCGGCGCCCCGGACCGCGCCGCCGTGGACGGCCTGGCCGCCCGGCTCGGTTCGGACGGGGTGCGCCTCGCGGCCGAGCCCGGCACGCTGACCGGGCCCGGCGGCGGCTACGGATTCCGGTTCTTCGACCCCGACGGCCGCCTGGTCGAGGTCTCGGCCGACGTGGCGGCCAAGCCGTTCCGGGAGATCGAGCCGGGCGAGTCGGTGCCGCGCAAGCTCAGCCACATCGTGGTCAACTCGCCCAACGCACCGGGCCTGGTGGCGTTCTACGAGCGGTACTTCGGGTTGCGGCTGTCGGACTGGCTGGAGGACCGGATGGCGTTCCTGCGCTGTTCGGCCGATCACCACAGCCTGGCCATCGCGGCCGGGCCGGTCGCCGGGCTCAACCACGTCTCGTTCGAGATGCGCGACATCGACGAGTACATGCGCGGCACGGGCCGGATGGTGCGGCACGGGCACGCTCCGCTGTGGGGGCCGGGACGGCACAGTTCCGGTGACAACGTGTACTCCTACTTCGCCGGGCCGGACGACTTCGTGGTCGAATACACCACCGCGCTGGAGCGGATCGGTGACGAGGACGCCTGGGTGCCGCGGGTCTGGCCGGCCTCGCCGGAGTACGCCGACCGCTGGGGCACGGCCGGGCCGGGTGAGGACCTGTTCGCGCTGTGGCACCGGACTCCGCCCGAGTCGGGCCTGTGGGTCCCGGCACCAGTCTGAGAGGCTGCGCAACATGAGTGCGAGCAGTCATGAGCATCCCGAGCTGGGGCCGGCCGAACTGATCGAGGTCGCGGACCGGGTGTTCGCCTACGTCCAGCCGGACGGGACCTGGTACATCAACAACACCGGTTTCGTGGTCGGCGATGACTCGGTGATCAGCGTCGACGCCTGCTCCACGGAGCGGCGGACCCGGGCCTACCTGGACCGGATCGCGGCGGTAACGCCCGCGCCGGTGTCGATGCTGATCAACACCCACCATCACGGCGACCACACCTACGGCAACTACCTGTTCCGGCCGGCCACGATCATCGCCCAGGAGAACTGCCGGGACGAGCTGCTGGCCTACGGGTTCCCCGGCGACACCGGGATCTGGGAGCCGGTGGACTGGGGCGGGGTGACGGTGGCGCCGCCCACGCTCACGTTCACCGACCGGGTGCGCCTCTGGTCGGACGATCAGCCGATCGAGGTCAGCTACGTCGGGCAGGCCGCGCACACTTCCAACGACAGCCTGGTCTGGCTGCCGGATCGGGAGGTCCTGTTCTGCGGCGATCTGCTGTTCAACGGGGGCACGCCGTTCCTGCTGATGGGCTCGGTGCGGGGGGCGATCGAGGTACTCGAGACGGTGGTGGCACCGATCCCGGCCCGGGTCATCGTGCCCGGGCACGGGGCGCCGTGCGACCACGGGCTGATCTCCACCGTCGTCGGTTACCTGGGGTTCGTGCTGGCCACGGCCCGCAACGGGATCGACGCCGGGCTGTCGCCGCTGGACCTGGCGCGCCAGACCGACCTGGGTGAGTACGACGGCTGGCTGGACCGCGAGCGGATCGTGGGCAACCTGCACCGGGCCTATGCCGACCTGGGCGCGGTGGACACGGTGGACCTGCGGGCGGCCCTGGCCGACATGGTGACGTTCAACGGCGGGAAGCCGTTGTCGTGTTACGCCTGACCGCAACGTCAGGAGTAAAACCACCTTGACTGCTGACATGGGAGCTGGCTAGCGTCGCTGAGGGGTCCGGCGGATCCGGCGGATCTGCGGCGATCAGGGGCAGGAGCCAGCGGTGGCAGTGGTACAGAAGCAGCGTGCGTCCGGATTCGCGGGGGCGGGGCTGGGGCTGGCCGTACTGTCGGCGGGGACGTTCGGGACCTCGGGGACGTTCGCGGACTCGCTGATCAAGGCGGGGTGGAGCCCGGCAGCGGCGGTGACGGTCCGGATCTCACTGTCGGCGCTGTTCCTGACCATCCCGGCCCTGATCTCGTTGCGAGGCCGATGGGCCCTGCTGCGCCGGGACGCGCCGCGGGTGGCGGCGTACGGGCTGATCGCGGTGGCGGGCTGCCAGCTGTTCTACTTCAACGCACTGCAGAGCATTCCCGTCGGCGTGGCCCTGCTGCTCGAATACCTCGGCTCAGTGCTGGTGGTGGGCTGGGTGTGGCTGCGGCACGGGGAACGGCCGCGCTGGCTGACCGTGCTCGGGTCGGTGGCGGCCATCGCGGGGCTGGTCATGGTGCTCAACCTGACCGGCTCGACCCACGTCAACCCGATCGGGGTCATGTGGGGGCTGCTGGCCGCGTGCGGGCTGGCCGTTTACTTCGTGCTGTCGGCGTCGGGGACACCGGCCGAGGCGGATGGCGGGGCGGAGGGTAAGGCGGTGAGGGCCGAGCCGCTGCCGCCGATCGCGATGGCCTGGGGCGCGATGTGCGTCGGCGCCGCGGCGCTGGCGGTGCTGGGGGTCACCGGGGCGCTGCCGCTGCACGCGACGGCGACCGACGTCAGCTTGCTGAACATGCGGGTCAGCTGGATCGTGCCCGTACTCGGCCTGTCGCTGATCGCGGCGGTCATCGCCTACGTGGCCGGCATCGGGGCGGCCCGGCGGCTGGGCGCGAAACTGGCCTCGTTCATCGGGATGACCGAGGTGCTGTTCGCGATCCTGTTCGCCTGGCTGGCGCTGAGTCAGCTGCCCACGCCGATCCAGTTCGTGGGCGGGGTGTTCATCCTGACCGGGATCGCGCTAGTACGGGCCGGGGAACGGTCGCCAACCCCGGCCACCGCGGACGACGCCGAGGTCAGCCCGGCTCAGCCCCGCGAGCCGGACCGCGTCTGACCGGGCTGTGCGGGTTGCGGGCCGGCTGATCTGGGGCGTGCGGGCCTGGAACCAGGGTGTGCCAGGCTTCGCAGCATGGACCGTCCAGACGACCGCGCGCCCGCCCCGCTGAGCGGGCCGGGAAACATCTTCTACTTCGTCACCGATCTTGCCGCCGCCACGGCCTGGTACTCGGCTCGGCTCGGGGCCGAGCCCGTCACCCGAGCTTCGCAGCTGGCCATGTTCGACCTGCCCGGATGCACGCTCACCCTGCACGAGGCGGACGAGTTCAATCAGCCCGGCCCGACCGGAACGGTCCCGTACTGGACGGTCCCCGACGTCGACGCGACGGTGGCGCGGTGGAGCGAGCATGGCGCAAGCCCGCACCGGGGGCCAAAGACGATCATGACCGGGGAACGGCTGTGCCAGCTGCTCGATCCGTTCGGGAACCTGTTCGGGGTGCGGCAGCCGCCGGGTCAGCAGCAGTGAGCCAGACACCAGGCCGCGGGGAAGCCGGCGGAATCCGCGCGTCGGACGCCGAGCGCGATGCGACCGTGGAACGACTGCGGGACGCGGCCGGTGAGGGACGGCTGACGCTGGAGGAGTTCAGCGAGCGGATGGAACAGGCCAGCACGGCCAAGACCCGCGCCGAGCTGGACCAGTTGCTCACCGACCTGCCCGCCGGCAACGACCCGGCCAGCACCGGAACCGGCGGTAGCGCGGTGGCCGTCGGCGGGTCGGGCGGGCCGTCCTGGCACGTCTCCCCCATCGGCGGCCTCAACGTGTCCGGCCCGTGGCGGATGGGCCGGCACCTGGTGGTGATCAGCCTGATCGGCGGGGCCCGGCTCGACCTGAGCCAGGCCGAACTGGCCGCCCGCGACGTCACGCTGACCAAGGTCTCGGTGATCGGCGGGGTGCGGGCCCGGATCCCGCTCGGGATCCGGGTGGACGTGTCCGGCGTGAGTCTGCTCGGCGGCACCGACGTGGAGAACGCCCCGGATCCGGGGCCGGGAGCGCCGACCATCCACATCCGGGCGTTCTCGGTGATCGGCGGGATCCGCGTCCGCCGCGGTGGCCGACGCCCCCGCGGCGGCCGGAGCGGAAGCCAGGGCAGTGGCCGGAGTACGAGGCGGGGCGGAAGTGGCGGGCAGGGCGGAAGTGGCGGCTGGGACGAGCGCTCCAGCCGGGACCGGGACCTGCCGCCGCTGCTGGACGACCGGCTGGACCGGAAGGACGAAAAGCGAGCCTGGAAGGACCAACGGCACGAGGAACGCCACGCTCGGCACGACGAGCGCAGGCGGGAACGCCGCGGCTACTGACGCCGACCATCAGGTTGCGGCATCCAGTGGTGTTCGGCGGCCGCGTTCGCAGACCGGTCATTCGAATTGCCGGGAGTTGCCAAGGTGACGCGTGAAACATCGCGTGAAACGGCGGCTTCTGCTGGATGACGCGGGGCGGGCGGTTATATGCGTTCGTTTCGTTTGCCCGGGCTGAATTGGCTTGGCGCGTCGGCCACCGAAAGCAGCCGCGGCACAATTTCCCGTACTGATAGAGGTACGGTAAAACGTGCCGCGGCTGGCTGGCCATTGCCGGGAACTTAGTCTTTCCTGGCGACACCGCCGATCATGCCGTGCGTGATCAGGGGCGGCCCATCGGTCTCGTCCGGCCGCCACAGTGCCAGCGGGACCAGGCCGGGCTCGACCAGGGTCCAGTCGCCGAACCAGCTCCGCACCGCGTCGGCTTCCCGCCAGTGCCCGGAGCCGAGCTGATCGTGCATGATGCGCTCGATCTCCTCGACCAGCTCCTCTTCCGCGGGGTACTCCGGGCCGGGCCGGGCGAAACTGGAGATGACCAGGTAGCTGCCCCGGGGCAGGACGTCCCGCAGTCGCGCCATGATCACGTCTGGGTCGTCCTTGTCGTCCACGTGGTGCATGACCGCGGTCAGCAGCAGGCCTACCGGCTGGCTGAAGTCCAGGAACTTCCTTACCTCCGGGTGATCGACGATCTCCATCGGCCGCCGCAGGTCAGCGGTCACCACCTCGGTGGTGACCGCATCGGCTAGCAGAGCCTGCCCGTGCACGTGAACCACCGGGTCGTTGTCCACGTAGACCGTGTGCACCGATGGGTTGAGCTCGTGCGCGATCTCGTGCACGTTGCCGGCCGTAGGCAGGCCCGACCCGATGTCCAGCAGCTGGGTCAGCTTGGCCTCGCCGACCAGGTGACGGACGGCCCGGCGCAAGAAGTCCCGGTTGGCGCGGGCGAAAGCCGGAGCATCCGGCGTCACCCGCAGGACCGAGTCGACGACCTGCCGGTCCGCGGCGAAATTGTCCTTACCGCCCAAGAAGGCGTTGTAGACCCGGGCGATGTTGGGCGCCCGGGCATCGACGCCAGGAGGTGGGTACCTGTTAGAGGGGCGGAAAGGGTCCTCTCCGGCCACGTGGGCCTCCATTTTGGACTAGGAATCGGCCCCCCGACCTGAAGGCAACTTTAGCCTGAAAATTGCGTCGGCAAGGACTCCAAAGCCCTCCTTTTCGCGAAAATGGGATCCGGCCCCATGATCGTCCGGACACTTATGACTGATATCACAGCTAGAAAGAGAAAAATGCCGCCGGCCAATACGCGTGAGCTGTCGGCGGAGGGGCGCTAACGGACAGAGCTGGGGGTCAGCGAGTGGCCAGGTCGCGCGGGAGCGGACCGCGGGGCCGGCCAGACTGGCGGGGTGCGAGTGACCGGAGTGGACGCCTGCCGGGGCGGGTGGGCCGGCGTTGATCTCGACACCGACGAGGGCCCAGACCCGATCGGAGAGCCCGGCGCGGGGCGGGACGCTGGGGGCGGGCGCTCACCAGTCAGGGTTTCGGTCCGGGTGGCGGGCTCGCTGGCGGAGCTGCTGGCCGGGGTGGCACCGGGACAGGTGGTCGGGATCGACATGCCGCTGGGGCTACGGGCCAGCGGGTGGCGGGCAGCCGACGCCGAAGCGCGCCGGCGCTTGGGAGTTCGGCGCAGTTCGATCTTCGCGATCCCGCCCGGGGCGGTGTGGGAGCAGCCGGACTATCAGTCCGCGCTGGCGGTGTGCCGCCGGCTGACCGGCCAGGGGTTCAGCGTCCAGGCGTGGGGACTGCGCGGCAAGCTGCGGGAGGCGGCCGGCTACCGCGCGCACGCCTCGCAGCGGCTGTACGAGGTCCATCCGGAGCTGTCGTTCGCCACCATGGCCGGGGCCCCGCTGCCGGAGCCGAAGAACCGGCCAGCCGGGCAGGCCCTGCGTCGGTCGGTGCTGGCCGCGGCGGGGCTGGTCCTGCCGGATGACCCGGCCTGGCGGCGGGCCACGGTGGACGTGCTGGACGCGGCCGCGGTGGCCTGGACCGCGCGGCGGATCGCTACCGGCCAGGCCGTGGTGCTGCCGGATCCCCCGCAGACCGGAGAGGATGGCCTGGAGATCGCGATCAGGTGCTGAGGGCGAGGGGACGTGAATGGCCGACAACGGGCACGGACCGGCGATGACCAAGCAGGAGGCGGCCGCGGCCGTCCGGGCGGCCAAGGTGCGGCTGGGCCTGACCTGGGCCCAGATCGCCGAGGCGGTGGGGCGGCCGGTGGCGTGGACCACGACCGCGCTGCTGGGCCAGCACCCGATGAGCGACGGCGAGGCGTCCGCCGCGGCCGCCCTGCTCGAACTGGACCAGGACACCGAGGTGGCGCTGCGGCTGCAGCCGACCCGCGGCGCGCTGGACACCCCGGTGCCGACGGACCCCACCATCTACCGGTTCTACGAGGTGATCCAGGTCTACGGCCCGACGATCAAGGAACTGATCCACGAGGAGTTCGGCGATGGCATCATGAGCGCGATCAACTTCCGGATGGACGTCGCACGCGAGGTGGACCCGGCCGGGGACCGCGTGGTGGTCACGCTGAACGGCAAGTTCCTGCCGTACCAGTGGTGACGCCACCATGGACTAACGGGGTGGGCTAACAGGGCGGGCTGGCACCGCGGGCTGGCACCGCGGGCTAGGCGGGCCGACCGTCAGGCAGCACCGCGAAGTCGGCGAAGTCGAAGCCGGGAGCAACCACGCAGCTGACCAGGACTTCCTGGTCGCCGGCCGGACGGGCCGACTGCCAGTAGGCGCCGGGGACGACATGCTGCGGGGTCTGGCCCGCGGCCAGGTCCGGGCCCAGCGTGACCGTGGCCGGATCCGGTACCGGCGCCGGCCCGGCACCGCCCAGCAGCAGCGTCAGCGGGCCGCCGGAGTGCCACAGCCAGACCTCGTCCGAGCGGACCGTGTGCCAGGCCGATTCGGTGCCCGGGGTGAGCAGGAAGTAGATCCCGGTGGCGGCGGCCCGGCGGCCCGGGTAGCCGTCCGGCTGGTACGACGGGCCGGCCGCCCAGGTCTGGCGGTACCAGCCGCCCTCCGGGTGCGGGACCAGGTCGAGGATCTCGGCGGAAGGCGGCCGGGGGTCCAGCGCGGTGAACCGGCCCGCCGGGTCCCGGCGAGCGAATCGGACCTCGGTGACCGCGGTCAGCTCCACCGGCCCATAGACGTGCGGGAACAGGGTGCCTGCGGCCACTCCGGGCGGCGGAGCCGGATCGGCGGCCTCGAAGCGCACCGGGGCGGACAGCCGTGACTCGTCCAAGGCCAGCGCGACCAGCGGCAGGGCCGAGTCCGCGAACCGGTCGTTGGCCACGGCCAGCAGGGTGGGCTCGTCCGGCGAGGCGTGCACGAACGGCGCCGTGTCCTGCCCCGCGATGTCCTCCGTGCCGGGTACGAAGGGGCCGTCACCGGCCGACTGCCAGCGCGGCAGCGGCAGCAGATGCCAGATCATGCCCGGACCCTATCCGAGCGGAACCGGCTCCAGCGGGACCGGGTACCAGGCCGCCGGATCGCCGGGACGGGCGGTGAAGTCATACCGGATCCCGTCCGGGGTCAGCGCGACCAGGGAGATCGAGGTCGTGCCCCAGATCCGGCCATCGCCCAGGTCCCGCCGCACGATCAGCGCCCGCGGGTCGTCCGGGCTCAGCCCGGCGCCATTCAGCAGCGGCAGCCAGCCGCTCCAGGCGTCCTCGACGGTGACCCCGGGCTTGGGCTGCGGGAACGGGATGGTGGCCAGCCGGGCCTGGTAGTAGCCGATGCGCTCGATCTCGTGCTCCCCGGCGTCCGGCCGCAGTTCACCGGCCAGACCGCTGTTGACCACCAGGTGCAGGCCGGGAGCCAGGTCCCGGCGACGGAACCGGTCCCCGTCCCACTCCTGCAGTTCCACCCGGCCGGGCTCCGCGACCAGCAGCCGGAACGGGTCGTACGCGGCCAGTTCGCTGCTGGGGCTGCCGGGGCCGGTGGGGTCAGCGAGGTTGGTGGGGGTGGCGGGAACGGGCGGCGGGGCGGCGGGTGTGAGGGGTTGGGCGGCGGCGTGGAGGGGGAGGTCGCCCCGGGAGCGCCGGATGGCGGCCGCGGCCGCCTGGCCCCGGCCGTTCAGGATGCAGGCGACCCGGGGCGCGGCCGGGGCGAGCGCCAGCCAGGTACCCCCGGCCAGCTCGTCGCGGCCGCCGATCAGGCTGGGCTGGTCCGGCCAGTGGTACCCGGGCGGCTGCCAGGCGCGCTGGGTGAATTCATCGCGGACCCCGGCCAGCAGGACCGTTCCGTCCGGCCCGAGGCCGATGATCGCGGTGCACATGCCTCCATTCCAGCACTCCGGCAGAAAGTGGTTGGCGCTCGGCCCGGGCGGCACGCGACCATGAACCCATGACCGAACTGCGCACGGTGGGGGCGGACGACTGGCAGACCATGCGGGACATCCGGCTGGACGCGCTCCGGGAGGCGCCGTACGCCTTCGCCTCCACCTACGCGCGGGAGGCGGCGTACCCCGAGCAGACGTGGCGGGAGCGGGCCACCTCGGGCAACAGCATCGTGGCCTACCTGCCGGAGTTCGACCGGGGGCCGGTGGGGCTGGTGGCCGCAATCCAGGAGGTCCCCGGCGAGCTGGAGCTGGTCTCGATGTGGGTCCGGCCGCAGGCGCGGGGACGGCAGGTCGGCTCGGCCCTCGTCGAGGCGATCGCCGAGCGGGCCCGGCGCAGCCGGGTGCCACGGGTGCACCTGTGGGTGACCGAGAGCAACAAGCCAGCCCGCGGGCTGTACGAGCGGTGCGGGTTCAGCCCGACCGGGGAACGGCAGCCGCTGCCGTCGGACCCGGCGCTGATGGAGCTGGCCATGGCCCGGACGGTGGCACCCTAAGCCGGGTGGTGGTGCCTCGGAGCCGAACGATCACGCCTAAGCCGCCTGCTCGCTCTTGGCCGCGTACCAGGCCGCCTCTTCCTGGCCTATCGGGGTGGACGGCGGGCGCTGCACGAACGGCCAGATCTCTTCGGCGATGGCCCGCCAGTCCCGGGTCGCGGTCAGCTCGCCGAGCAGGGCGAACACCCCCAGGTTGATCCGCTGCAGGATCACGTACGAGCGCGGCACCTGCATGTACGGCGCGAGCGGGCTGCGCACGTCGAAGAACCGGCGCACCACCGACGAGGCGTAGTCTCCGGTGATGGTGAGCGTGCCGGGCTTGCGGATGGTGTCGTAGAACACGGCCAGGTGGTCGACGATCAGGTCGGTATCGACCGGCGCGTCGGCCTGCAGGAACTCCGCGTCGACCAGGCTCTGCCGGAACGCCTCGGCGTCGTCTTCCACGCACAGGTAACGGGCCATGTCCATGAGCGGCTTGAGCTCGTCCTGGCTGAAGTACTTGACCAGGCCGTAGTCCAGGAACGTGACCTTGCCGCCGCCGTGGAACAGGTAGTTGCCGGGGTGCGGGTCGCCGTTGAACGCCCGCATCGAGTACAGGCTGCGGAACACGTACCGGTAGATGGTCTCCGCGGCCAGGTCACGTTCTTCCTGGGACCAGGTGGCCAGCTCGGAGAACCGCGCGCCGGTGGCCAGGTCGCTGGTCACCACCCGCCGGGTAGACAGCTCGGGCACGATCTTGGGCACGTGGATGGTGGGGTGGCCGTCGTAGTAGTCGGCGAACCGCTGCTGGTTCTCGGCCTCGCGCTCGTAGTCCAGCTCCTCGACGACCCGTTCGCGCAGCTCGTTCAGCAGCGCGTCCACGTCCTGGCCGGGCGCGGTGATGCGCAGCATCCGGCGCAGCAGCGACACGTTGCGCAGGTCGGCCGCGATGGTCTCGGCGATGCCGGGGTACTGCACCTTGACCGCGACCGCGCGGCCGTCGTGGGTGATGGCCCGGTGCACCTGCCCGATGGAGGCGGCCGCGATCGGCTCGGGGTCCCAGCGGGCGAAGACCTGCTCCGGTGGCCGGCCGAACTCCTCCTCGATGACCCCGGCGGCCAGCTCGGCGCTCATGGGGGGCACGCTGTCCTGGAGCCGCCCGAGCGTGCGGCGGACATCCGGTGCGAGACCGTCATCCACGTAGCTGGCCATCTGGCCGATCTTCATCAGCACGCCCTTCATCGCGCCCAGGGTGGCGGCGACGTCTTCGGCGGTCTGCAGGGCCAGGTCGTTGCGCAGCTGCTGGCGCTGCTCCCCCGCGGCCAGGAACAGCCGCGGCGCGCTACCGGCGTACCGGGCGCCGCCCCGGGCCACGAGCTGGAGCGCGGCCAGGCCACGGCCCAGCCGCAGCCGGCCGGCCCGGCGCCCGGCGAACACGGCCGCGGCCCCCAGCCCGGTGGATCCGCCGATCAGCAGTACGGCCTTGATGTGCCTTTTCATCGGTAGCTGCGGGCTCCTCGTGATCAGAAAAGTGGTCAGGCGGCGCGGGCGGCGCGCATGCGCAGGGCCAGCCGCTGACGGGCCTCGAGCACGCCCGGCTCGGCCAGGAACACCGTGTCCAGGACCCCGAGCGCCTGCCGGATCTCGGTGCGGCGCTCGTCGGTGAGCGGGGCGTCCAAGGCGTAGCCGTACAGGTCGCGGGCCCAGTCCGGCAGCGACGCGATCGTTCCCTCGCGCACGTCCTGCCAGATCTCGGCCACGTCGGGGTCCAGGCCGGGCGGGTCGAGCAAGTAGGCCATGGACTCGCGCGCGGCCGGGGTGGCCTGCAGGATCGGGCGGACCGAGGCCAGGTACTCGGCCAGCGCGGCCTCGCTCGCCGGGACCAGGTCGCGGGGAATGCCGACCAGCTCGGCCGCGGCCACCATCTCGGCCACGTACCGGTCCGCGTCGGCGGCGGACAGGCCGGCGCCGAACAGCCGGACGGTCACGATGGTCGAATCGACCAGCCCGGCGTGCACCCACAGCAGCAGGCCGGGGTCGTCGGCCGCGTAGGGCTGGCCGGTCACCGGGTCGGTGCCGCGGACGTGCTCGTGGATGCGCCGCACCCGCTCCGACAGCCGCTCGGCCGTCGCCCGGTCGCCCACGCTGACCGTGGTGACGTAGGAGGACGTGGCGGCCAGCCGGCCCACCGGGTCGGCGCGCCAGTCGCTGTGCTGGTCCACGCCGGCCATGGCCAGCGGGTGCAGGGCCTGGATCATCAGCGAGCGCAGCCCGCCGATGGTGCCGGACAGGTCGGTGCTGAGCCGCCAGGTGACGCTGCGAGGGCCGAAGAACCCGTCGTCGGCCGGGTGCTCGGGCACACTTGCCGCGTACGACGCCGCGGACCGCTCGACCAGCCCGGACACATCCGCGTAAGAATCAGCGGCCACCGTTCCACCTCCAGATAACGACGAGGTCACAACCTCAACTTCAACCTACCCGGTGGTAAGCAGGAGAAATGAACGCGGGTGCGGGAGCTGGAACGCCGGCGGGTGAGCAGGCGGAGCCGCCCGGGGTGCGCGCGGCCCTGGCGGCGGAGCAGCGGGCCGCGCTGGAGCAGGTGGCCGGGCTGGAGCGGGAGTTTGGCCAGATCGTGGCCGCGTCGCAGGCCGACAACGCCGACGACGAGCACGACCCGGAGGGCGCGACCATCGCCTTCGAACGCCAGCACGTGGCCGCCCTGCTGGCCCAGGCCCGGGACCACCTGACCGCGATCGACCAGGCGCTGTCCCGCCTGGACGCAGGCACTTACGGCTACTGCGAGCGATGCGGCCAGCCCATCCCCCCGGAACGGCTGGCGGCCCGCCCGACGGCCACCCAGTGCGTAGCGTGCGCCAGCGTGGGCCGACCGCGGTAGCCGGGTCGGCCGGGTCAGCCGGGCAGGACCGGAGTGGACTGGTGGAAGTAGGCCCGCCACCCGGAGCCCGCGCGCAGCCACAGCGTGACCCGCCGGGCTCGGCGGTCACCTTGTTCGCTGACGTAGGTGACGATGATGGTCGAGCCGGAGAGCCGGACGCCTTGGAGGCCGGACGCCGTTCGCGGCGTCGTCTCGCGGTCGGCGGCCGTGGTGAGCGCGGAGATGAGGTCGGGCCGGGCCCAGCGGCGCCCGGCCGGGTCCACCTCGGTGAAGTCCGGGTGCAGTAGAACCTCTAGCTCCGAACGGGGCACGTCCGGCGCCAGCAGGCGCAGCTCGTTGGCCAGGACGGCTCGCACATCCGCATCGGCCGGGGTCTCGGTCATCGGCTCACGATAGCGGCGGCAGGCGGGCTTCGCCCGACTCCGTCCGGGGGGATGACCCGCAGGTCATCAACCCCGTCGCTGACCTGGCCCAGGTGCCGCCAGATCGCGGCGGTACAGCGGTTGGACCAGGCTAGGTGAGGAGGCGGGGGCCTGCCGCGCGGATGAGGACGGTGGCCCAGGTGCGGAAGGGGCGCCAGGGCTCGGCCAGGGCGCGGAACTGATCCTCGGCCGGGGGCTCGGGCAGGTTGTAGAGCTGGGCGACCAGGGCCAGGGCGCGGGGCTCGCTGACCGGGAGGACGTCGGTGAAGCCGGTGCCGCGGATCACGATCAGCGCGCTGTAGAACGGGCCGATGCCCTTGATCGTCTGCAGCTCGGCCATGGCCGCGTCGGGGCCGAGGTCCTTGAGCGCGCTGACGTCGAGGCGGCCTTCGAGGGCGGCGTGGGCCACCCCGTGCAGGCGCTCGATCTTCTCCGGGGGCAAGCCGGGGAACGAGCCGACGCGGAGCAGCTGGCTGGGGGTGGGGAACGCGGCCAGGCGCTGCCCGGCCAGGTCGAAGGTCCGGCCGTGGGCCTCGCTGAGCAACGCGCGCAGGTGCATCATCGAGCGGGCCGGGCGGCGAGCGCTCAGCACCGACCAGGCCGCGGCCTCGTAGGGCGAGTAGAACAGCGGCGGGCGCAAGCCGGGCGCGGCGGCCTGGAGGCGGCCGATCACCGGATCCCGCTGGCCGATGCGGGCGAACTCGGTGGCGTCGTGGTCCAGCGACAGCACCCGGGCCGCCTGATCGCGCACCGCGGCCAGGTCGGTGCCGGCGGGCGCGAACACGGCCAGGTGCACCTCTCCCCCGGCGTCCTGGCGGACCTCGGCGGCGACGGGGGTGGCGTAGCCGTCCAGGCAGAAGGCCAGCCGCATGGTCCCGTCCCAGTCGCGGCCGTCGCGCTGGCCGAACCCGAACGTGGCCGCCTCGGCCAGCGAGAACGGGCCGCGCGGGGAGATGGTGAACGACGTGGTGATGAGGGCCTCGGTGGACAGCGAACTGGTAGGCATGCGGCTCCCGTCGCTCGAACAAGTGTCTGAACTTATTCTCGCGCGAGGGTCTGACATTTTCAGGCGCCGGCGGCCAGGGTCGCGACCACGTTGTACGGCAGCGGGCGCGGGTGGACGAGCAGGGCCCGCGCCACCTGGCGGATCTGGGGCCGCAGCGGGGTCAGCAGGCGCTCGGTGTGCCGCCAGGCGGCGATCTCGTCGGTGCCGAACCGGGCCTTGATGTCCTGCCGGAAGCGGCGCGCGTCGCCCCCGTCGGCCTTCCAGCCCGCCAGCCAGCGCCGCAGTTCCGTGTCGTCGCCGGGCAGCGTCCAGTCCCGGAGCCGCTCGGCCACCTGGCCCGCCGCGTCGACCACGAAGGCCTGGTCACCGGGGACCCCGATGCCGTGCACCCGGCCCGCGCTGTCGGTGGCGTGGAAGATGCTGGCCGAGCGGAACCGGGCCCCGACGGCCAGCGCGGCCAGCGCGTGGCCCGCCTCGTGCCAGGCGGTGACCACGGCCGCGGTCCGGGCCGGCAGGTAGCTGGCGGCGTAGAAGCCGTCGTAACGCTGCCGGATCCAGTGGTCGTGCACCACCGATTCGTCGTCGTACCGCATCAGGCGGGCCAGCTCGGCCCGAATCGCGGTCACCACGCGGGCCTGGCTGGCAGTCAGCGCGGGAGTGTCCATTTTAATAATTAACTGGTGCCCTTCTCCTGCAGTGGCCAGGATGAACGGGTGGACTGGGTGGCGTGGCACGAAGCATATGACGACCCTTCGTCGCAGCTCAGTGCCCGGCTGACGCTGGTGAAAAAGCACGTGGCCGCGGCGCTCGACCGGGCGCCGGGCGCCCCCGTCCGGGTGGTCAGCCTCTGCGCGGGTCAGGGCCAGGACGTGATCGAGACCCTGCCTGACCACCCGCGGCGCGACGACGTGAGCGCGGTGCTGGTCGAAGCCGACCCGGAGAACGTGGCCCGGGCGCGGGGTGCGGCTTCGACCGCGGGGCTAACCGGGGCTGACCCGGGCAGCGCCGAACGCGCTCGGCGCGATGCGGAGGCGACCGGGCAGCCTCGGGTGGAGGTACGCCAGTCCGACGCGAGCCAGGTGGCCAGTTTCGCGGATGCCCTGCCCGCGGACGTGCTGCTGCTGTGCGGGATCTTCGGCAACGTGAGCGTGGCCGATATCGAGCGGACGGTAGCCGCAGCTCCAGCCCTGTGCGCGCCCGGCGCCACCGTGATCTGGACCCGGCACCGGCGCGAGCCCGACCTGACCCCGCAGATCCGCGCGTGGTTCACCGGGGCCGGGTTCGAGGAGCTGGCGTTCGGGTCGCCGGAGTCGGCGCCGCGGACCGGGGTGGGCGCAGCGGTGCTGCGGGACGCGGGCGGCGCCGTGCTGCCAGAAGGGCCGCTGTTCCGGTTCGGCTCCCAGTAAAGGCCGCTCCCGTTGCCGAACCTGTAGCGAACTGTTACACGGAGTGTCCGGAATAACCCGGTTCACCTTCTAGATTGCCTCGGTGGGGTCTTCTAGCATGAGCGCATGAGCCCACTGACGGGGGTCTTGCGCGAAGCCTGGGCGATGTACAGACGCTTTGCCGCGCATTTCCTGCTTATCGCGTTCGTGTTGTACCTGATATCAGCCATTATCGGGGCGCTGCTATCGCTGGCGGGGATCGGCGGCGGGGTGGCGGCCTTCGTCATCGACCTGTTCTTCCTGTTCCTGCTGCAGGCCGCGCTGGTCAAGGCGGTCCAGGACGTGCGGGACGGCCGCGTCGACCTGAACTTCTCCGAGACGCTGCGGGCGGCATTGCCCTACGTGGCCCCGGTGGCCGGCGCGGGAATCCTGGCCGCGATCGGGATCGCCATCGGCTTCGTCTTTATCATCGTGCCCGGCCTGATCCTGCTGACGTTCTGGTCGCTGATCGTGCCGAGCATCGTGATAGGCGGGACGCCGGCCATGTCGTCGTTCGGCCAGAGCTGGCGCACGGTGCGCGGGCACGCCTGGCGCGTGTTCGGCACCTTCGTGCTGGTGTGGCTGATCGACATCGTGTTCAAGATCGTGCTGTCGGCGATCTTCTTCGCGCTACCGGGCGCGGGCCGGAGCTTCATCTCCAGCGTCGTGGCGGGCACCTTGTTCGCACCGTTCCTGGCTATCGTGGTCAGCCTGATCTACTACCGGCTCACCGCGGCGCACCAGAACCAGGGCCCGCCGCCCGGGTACCCGGAGCCGGGCTACCCCGAGTACCCGCCGCCGGGTTACGGCAACGCGCCGCAGCAGGGCTACGGGAACACCCGCAGGGGGGTTACGGGAACGTGCCGCCCGCCAGTTACGGGTCGCCCGGCCCGGGCGAGACGCCCGGCACGAACGGCCCGAACGAGCCCTGGGGCGACGCGACCCGGGCGGACACCCCGCCCCCCAACGGCGGCCCGGGTGGGGGCTACACGCGCCCGGACAACACCCCGCCGTCCTGATCCGCTCGGGCGGCTAACGGGCTGGTAAAGGGTGGGTCGTAGCGGTACGGCGGCGGTCATTCATCGCTAGGGTGACGGCATCTGGTCGCACGCGGCCAATTGCCGCAAGTGCACCGAACCCGACCGGCCATGACCCCGTTGCGAGGAGACAGCTCACCCATGCCAGCTACGCTTCAGGACATCCTGCTCGCCCCCGGCACCAAGCCCCAGGTGGTGGCCGACTGCCGGGCGCTGGTCGACCAGCAGGTCAAGGACAAGTCAGGGGTCTCCGCAGCCGCGCTGAAGCTGGGCTACAAGACGGTGACCAGCTTCGCCCCGAGCTACCTGAACGACACCATCGACTCGATGCTGCCGGAGTTCGTGCAGCAGCTCGAGCCGTTCTGGGCCGACTTCACCGCCTCGGGCAGCGCCCGGTTCGGCGACTACCTGGCCAAGCGCGGCCCGGAAGTCTCGGAGGCGCTGCTGTCGGTGACCGACCACATGGCCGGGCAGTCCGAGCGGCCCACGATCGTCCGGGCGTACAAGGCCGTGCGCGGCAGCGCCAGCAAGAACATCGAGGCCGCTCTGCCCGCCGTGGGCGACCTGGTCCAGAAGTACGCGGGCTGAGCTAACCGCTCCAGCGGACGACTCAGCGCGAAGGGCCGGGCGGAACATCGACGTTCCGCCCGGCCCGCGCGCGTCAGTGCTTTCTGTGTGTGAGTGCCTTCCAAATCAGCGGAAGCGGGCGCCGGTCACCTTCTCGGCGATACCGGTGCGGTCCAGGTACGGGGTGATGCCGCCGAGATGGAACGGCCAGCCCGCGCCCAAGATCATGCACAGGTCGATGTCGTCGGGGGCCGCGACCACCTGCTCGTCGAGCATGAGGCGGATCTCCTGCGCCAAGCCCTCCAGCGCGCGCTGGCGGACCTGATCCGCGGTCGACGGCCGGTCGCCGCCAGACAGCACGGCCACGACCTCGGGGTCCAGCGTGAAGTCCGGGCGGTACAGCCCGGTCTTACCCGACTCGACCAGGGTGCGGAGCTTGGGCGAGACCGCGTACCGGTCCGGGAACGCCTCGTGCAGGGTCTCGGCCACGTGCAGCGCGATGGCCGGCCCGACCAGCTGGAGCAGCAGGAACGGGGACATCGGCAGCCCGAGCGGCTCCGGTGCGCGCTCGGCCACCTCGACCGGGGTGCCCTCGTCCACCGCGTTGGTGATCTCGCCCAGGAACCGGGTGAGCAGGCGGTTGACCACGAACGCCGGGGCGTCCTTGACCAGCACGCAGGACTTCTTGAGCCGCTTGCCGACCGCGAACGCGGTGGCCAGCGACGGGTCGTCGGTGGCCTGGCCGCGGACGATCTCGACCAGCGGCAGCACCGCGACCGGGTTGAAGAAGTGGAACCCGACCACGCGCTCGGGGTGTTCCAGCTCGGCGGCCATGGCCGACACCGACAGCGAAGAGGTGTTGGTGGCCAGCACGCAGTCCGGCCGGACCACCGCTTCGACCTCGGCGAGAACCTTCTGCTTGACCGACAGCTCCTCGAACACGGCCTCGATCACGAAGTCCGCATCGGCGAACGCGGTCTTGGACAGCGACCCGGTGACCAGGCCCTTGAGCCGGGACGCCTGGTCCGGGCTGATCCGGTGCCGGGCCGCCAGCTTGTCGACCTCCCCGTGCACGTACCCGACGCCGGCGTCGACCCGGCCGGCGTCCAGGTCGGTCAGCACCACGGGCACCTCGAGCCGGCGGGCGAACAGCAGGCCCATCTGCGCGGCCATCAGCCCGGCGCCGACGATGCCGACCTTGGTCACCGGCCGGGCCAGCGACTGGTCCGGGGCGCCGGCCGGGCGGCGGGCCCGCTTCTGGGTCAGGTCGAAGGCGTACAGGCCGGCCCGGAGCTCATCGCTCATGATCAGGTCGGCCAGGGCCTGGTCCTCGGCGGCGAAGGCTTCGTCCCGGCTGCGGTCCCGGGCCGCGGCGACCAGGTCCAGGGCGCGGTAGGGCGCGGGCGCGGCCCCGTGCAGCTTGCCGTCGGTGAAGAACCGCGCCGCGCCGACGGCCGCGTCCCAGTCCTCCTTGGTCTGCTCGGGCACCGGGGCCCGTTCGACCGTCACGTCGCCGGTCAGCACCCGCCCCGCCCAGCGCAGCGACTCCTCCAGGAAGTCGGCGGGCTCGAACATGGCGTCGGCCAGGCCCAGCTCGAACGCCTGCGGGCCGCGCAGCATCTTGTTCTGGCTGAGCGCGTTCTCGACGATGATCTTGAGGGCCTTGGCCGGCCCGATCAGCCGGGGCAGCAGGTAGGTGCCACCCCACCCGGGGACCAGGCCGAGGAAGCACTCGGGCAGGGCCACGGCGGGGACGCCGGCTGAGATCGTCCGGTAGGTGCAGTGCAGCGCGACCTCGACGCCGCCGCCCATGGCCGCGCCGTTGACGAACGCGAACGACGGGATCTCCAGCTCACCGAGACGGCGGAACACCGCGTGCCCGAGGTGGGCGATGGCCTTGGCCTGGTCGTGGTCGCGGATCACGGCGACCCCGTTCAGGTCGGCGCCGACCGCGAAGATGAACGGCTTGCCGGTGACGCCGACCGCGGCCAGGTCGGTCCGGCGGGCCACCTGGTCGAGTGCGTCGTTCAGCTCCAGCAGGCCGCCGGGGCCGAACGTGTTCGGCTTGGTGTGGTCGAACCCGTTGTCCAGCGTGATCAGCGCGAGCGTGCCCGCGCCGCCGGGCAGGTCGACGTCGCGCACGTGGGCGTGCGTGACTACCTCGTCGGGGAACTGGGCCCGGATTGCCGCCGGGTCGGCGGGCAGGGTCAGGCTCACTTCGTCCCCTCGTAGCTCGTGTTTTCCCACAGCACGCTGGCGCCCATGCCCATCCCGATGCACATCGCGGTCAGGCCGTAGCGGACCTCGGGGTGCTCGGCGAACTCGCGGGCCAGCTGCATCATCAGCCGGACGCCGGACGAGGCCAGCGGGTGGCCGAGCGCGATCGCGCCGCCCCACGGGTTCACCCGCGGGTCGTCGTCGGCGATCTTGAAGTGGTCGAGGAACGACAGCACCTGGACCGCGAACGCCTCATTGATCTCGATGAGCCCGATGTCGTCCATGGTCAGCGAGTTGCGGGCCAGCAGGGTCTCGGTGGCCGGGATCGGCCCGATGCCCATGACCTCGGGGTCCACGCCGGCGAAGCTGAAGTCGGCCAGCCGCATCCGGGCTGGCAGGCCCAGCTCGGCCGCGACGTCTTCGGCGGCCAGCACGCAGCCGGCGGCGCCGTCGTTGAGCCCGGCGGAGTTGCCCGCGGTGACGTGGCCGTGCGGGCGGAACGGCGTCTTCAGCCCGGCCAGGGTGGCCAGCGTGGTGTCCGGCCGGGGCGGCTCGTCCGCGGTGGCCAGGCCGTAGCCCAGCTCGGCGCTGCGGACGGCCATCGGGACCAGGTCGGGCTGGATCTTGCCGCTGGCGTACGCGGCGGCCACCTTGCGCTGGCTGCCCAGCGCGTAGGCGTCGGCGCGCTCCCGGGTGAGGTGCGGGAACCGGTCGTGCAGGTTCTCCGCGGTCGACCCCATGACCAGGGCCGAGGTGTCGACCAGCTTCTCGCTGACGAACCGGGGGTTGGGGTCGACGCCCTCCCCCATCGGGTGGTGGCCCATGTGCTCGACGCCGCCCGCGATGGCGATGTCGGTGGCGCCGAACGAGATGCTGCCGGCCGCCGTGGTCGCGGCGGTCAGCGCGCCCGCGCACATCCGGTCGATGGCGTACCCGGGGACCGACCGGGGCAGCCCGGCCAGCACGGCGGCGCTGCGGCCGATGGTGAGGCCCTGGTCACCGATCTGGGTGGTGGCGGCGATGGCCACGTCGCCGACGCGCTCCGGCGGCAGGTCCGGGTTGCGCCGCAGCAGCTCACGGATGACCCGGACGACCAGGTCGTCCGCGCGGGTCTGGGCGTACAGGCCGCCACGGCCCGCCTTGCCGAATGGGGTCCGGACGCCGTCTACGAAGACCACGTCGCGTGCGGTACGGGGCACCTGCGCCTCCCTGGCGATGAAAGCTCTCGGCTCTATGTTACTCACTGGTAACCATAGTCGCCAACTCGGCCCCGGATTTCGCGCAGTAGGCTGCGGCGACAGGTCAGGTGGCGCGGGAGTGAGCCGCGCGGGGAGTGAATCGGTTGGAAGGCAGGCTCCGGGCGGTCACCGCCCTGCTGGCCACGGCGATCGTCGTGGCCGTGACCGTGCTGGCCGGGTGCACCGAGGCCCGGCCGGACGTGGTGCGCACGCTCGGCCCGGTGGGCGCGGCCTACTGGAACCGGGCCCGCCTGCTGGGTGCGCTGCCGCTGGACGGCGGGGACCGGGCGACGCCGACCCCGGGAGCCTCGGCGGAGTCTCACGCGGTGCCGACCGGGGCCGGGCTGCGGGTCGGGGCGCTGTTCGAGCACAGCGACAGCGGCAACCACTACTGCACGGCCAGCGTGGTGGACAGCCCGGGCCAGGACCTGCTGATCACGGCGGCCCACTGCATCTACAACGACGGTGGCTACGACAGTGACATCGTTTTCATCCCGGACTACCGGAACGGGCAGGAACCGTACGGGGTCTGGACGGTGGCGCGGCTGCTGGTCCCGTCGCCGTGGCAGGAGTCGGCCAACCCGGACTACGACTTCGGCTTCGTGGTGCTGAACTCGCACTCCGGCATGAACATCGAGCAGATCCTCGGGGCGAACCAGCTCGGGGTCGACACCGGGTACCAGTACCTGGTGCACGTCACCGGGTACCCGAACGACGCCGACGCCCCGATCAGCTGTGTCAACTACACGACTGAGCAGAGCAGCACCCAGCTGCGCTTCGAGTGCAGCGGCTATACCGGCGGCACGAGCGGCAGCCCGTGGGTGACGCACTTCAGCTCCGCCTCGCGGACCGGCACCATCGTGGGCGTGATCGGCGGCTACGAAGAGGGCGGCTACACCCCGTCGGTTTCCTACAGCGTCCGGTTCGGGGCGGCCGTGCAGAGCCTCTACCAGCAGGCCATCACCCCCGCGACCGTGCCCGCGACTGGGCCGCCATCCCCGTCGCCGTCCAGCTCTTGACACGTCCGCCTTGACCGCACATGGTCGTATCTGTCGTCTTTATGGCGACTTCTTCCTCCTGAGTCACACAGGGAGCACGAGCATGCGGAAAGCAGTAGGCGTGTGGGCGGCCTTGGGCGCGCTGATCGTCGCGGCCGGAACGGCGGTGGCCGGCGGCAGCGCCGGGGCGGCCACCACGAGCGGCACGCCGGATACGCAGGCCATGGTGCGCGCGGTGGCCAGCAGTGCTCAGACCGCGGCCCGCGGGTACTGGACGCCGGCCCGCATGAAGAGCGCGACCGCGGTGGGAGCGGCGGGCTCGCCGGCCGCGACGGCCAGCCCGCAGGCGACGGCGGGCCCGCAGGCCACCCCGACGCCGCCGCCGGGGACGCCGGACCCGGTGTACTTCAACGGCGTGCCCACGGTGGGGGCGCTGTTCTTCACCACCGGGACGCAAGCCCACTTCTGCACGGCCAGCGTGGTGAACAGCGCCCGGCTCGACCTGCTGCTGACCGCCGCGCACTGCGTGTACGGCAGCAGCGGCTACGCCACCAACGTGGCCTACGTGCCGCAGTGGCACCAGGGTGTCAGCCCGTACGGGGCGTGGGCGGTCAGGTCGATCACCGTAGCCGCGGGCTGGCAGCAGTCCCAGGACCCGAACCTGGACTTCGCATTCCTGGCCGTGACCCCGCCGGCCGGGACCAGGAAGCCGATTCAGCTGGTCACCGGCGGGCTGCAATTGGGCATCAACACCCGGTACTCCCAGGCGGTCACCCCGGTCGGTTACAACAACACCGATGACCAGCCGATCAAGTGCGCCACCCGGAGCCTGGAGTTCGAGCCCACGCAGATCGAGTTCTACTGCAACAACTACCAGGACGGCACCAGCGGCGGGCCGTGGATCACGCACTTCAACCCGGCGACGGGGACCGGGACCGTGATCGGCGAGATCGGCGGGTACGAGCAGGGCGGCGACTACGCCTGGCAGTCCTTCAGCCCGTACTACAGTTGGTCTATTCTGCGGCTGTTCCTGCAGGCTCAGTTCCGCTGAGCCCTGGTACTTCGACTGGCACCGGTCCTTCGACTAGCACTGATGCTTCAAGGAGGAAGCGATGAAGACCAGAGCCGCGGTACTGCACGCCGCGCACCAGCCGTTCGACGTCATCGAGCTCGACCTGGACGGCCCGCGCGAGGGTGAGGTACTGATCAGGTACGTCGCCGCCGGGCTGTGCCACTCCGACCTGCACCTGATCGACGGGGACCTGGTGCCCCGGTTCCCGATCGTGGGCGGGCACGAGGGGGCCGGCGTCATCGAGGAGGTCGGCCCCGGGGTGACCAAGGTCAAGCCGGGCGATCACGTGGTGTGCAGCTTCATCCCCAGCTGCGGCACCTGCCGGTACTGCTCCACCGGGCGGCAGAGCCTGTGCGACCTGGGTGAAGGCACCCTGGAGGGCCTGATGCCCGACGGCACCGCCCGGTTCCACGCGGGCGGCGAGGACATCGGGGCCATGTGCCTGGTGGGCACGTTCTCCGAGCGGGCCACGATCTCCCAGTACTCGGTGGTCAAGATCGACGACTGGCTGCCGCTGGAGACCGCGGCGCTGGTCGGCTGCGGCGTGCCCACCGGCTGGGGCACGGCCAACTACGCGGGCGGCGTGCAGGCTGGCGACACCACGGTGATCTACGGCATCGGCGGCATCGGCATCAACGCGGTGCAGGCCGCAGCCGCGGCCGGGGCCAAGAACGTGGTCGCGGTGGACCCGCTGGAGTTCAAGCGGGAGACCGCGCTCAAGCTGGGGGCCACGCACGCCTTCGCCTCAGCGGAGGAGGCGGCGGCGACGGTGGCCGAGCTGACCTGGGGCCAGCTGGCCGACCAGGCCCTGGTCACGGTGGGGGTGGTCGAAGAGGACGTGGTGACGAGCGCGTTCGACGTGGTCGGCAAGGGCGGCACGGTGGTCATCACCGGCCTGGCCAACCCGGAGAAGCTGACCGTGCACGTGTCCGGCGGCATCCTGACCCTGTTCGAGAAGACGATCAAGGGCTCGCTGTTCGGCTCGGCCAACCCGCAGTACGACATCGTCAAGATGCTGCGGCTGTACGAGGCGGGCCAGCTCAAGCTGGACGAACTGGTCACCACCACCTACACGCTGGACCAGGTCAACCAGGGTTACCAGGACCTGCGGGACGGCAAGAACATCCGCGGCGTCATCCGCTACGACCTGGGCTAGACCAGGGTCTTGGCGACGTCGGCGACCTCGGCCAGCGCGCGGAGGTGGTCGTCCACCGTGTCCAGGCCCGCCTTCATGGTGTTGACGGACACGTGGGTGGCCCCGGCCCGCTGCCAGTGGCCGAGGCGATCGCCGAGCAAATCGGTGTCGCCGCGCCAGGTGACCCGGCCTTCCATCTCGATGGTGGCCGGGTCCCGGCCGGCCGCGGTGGCCGTCTCGGCGATGACCGACAGCGCGTCGTCCAGGTCCGGGCCGGGTGAGATCTGGGGGAACCAGCCGTCGGCCACCCGGCCGACGCGGCGGTAGGCCACCGGGGACTGGGCGCCGAGCCAGACCGGGATCGGGCGCTGCACCGGCAGCGGCGCCAGGCCCGCCCCCTTGATGTGGTCGAACGCCCCGTCGTACGTAACCGACTGCTCGGTCCACAGCCGCCGCAGGAGGCCGATCTGCTCGTCCAGGCGGCGGCCCCGGACGTGGAAGTCCTGGCCCAGGGCCTCATACTCGACCTTGTTCCAGCCGATGCCGAGGCCGAGCCGGAAACGGCCCTGCGACAGCAGGTCGACCTCGGCCGCCTGCTTGGCCAGCAGCGCGGTCTGCCGCTGCGGC
This sequence comes from uncultured Actinomycetes bacterium, assembly GCA_963833835.1. Taxonomy (GTDB): domain Bacteria; phylum Actinomycetota; class Actinomycetes; order Streptosporangiales; family Streptosporangiaceae; genus Bog-532. The sequence continues at coordinate 444,170 of CAWHZI010000007.1, read as the reverse complement.
GCGATGATGATGCCGGTGACGAACTCGAGTGAGGTCACCGCGGCCAGGTAGCCGAACATTACGAACGGCTCGTGGAACGTGGTGTGCAGGTCGTACGGGCCGTCCCAGCCGGGATACACCGCCGGGTCAGCCCCGACCACGTGGTCGTAGGCGAGTACGTGGCGGAAACCGAGGGCCTCGACCCCCTGGCCGTAGGCCCGGACGGCGCCCACGTCACCACCCAGTTCGGTCTGCGGGAACACGACGCCGATGCGCATGCCGCCTACGCTATCGAAGCTGGCTGAGGTTGATCGCGTCGGCCATGGCCTGATAACCGGCATCGCTGGGATGCAGCCCGTCCCCGCTGTCGTAGCGGGGGTTGACGTCGTTCGGGTGACCGGGCACCCCCAGCACGCGGGCGAAGTCGACCACGCCGTCGAACGCCCCGCTGGTCAGGATCCAGTGGTTCACCGCCGTCCACTTGGCCTGCCCGGCGACCGTCCAGAACCAGGAGCTCTCGAACGGGGTCAGCGTGGCGCCGATGATCTTGATCCCGTGCGCGTGCGCCATCGCGATCATCTTCTGGTAGCCGCCGATGATCTGGGCCGCGCTGACGTTGGTGGTCGGGGCCAGGCAGCCGAGGTCGGCGTCCTGGCTGTAGCCAATGTCGTTGATGCCCTCAAGCACGATCACCGCGCGCACCCCGGGCTGGTCCAGCACATCCTGGTTGAAGCGGGTCACCGCGCTCGGCCCGTAACAGACGGAGGGGTTCAGCACCCGGTTACCGCCGATGCCCTCATCCAGCACGCCCGGCGCCTCGGCGCCGTAAGTGGCGTCCAGCCGACGGGCCAGGAAGTCCGGCCACCGTTGGTTGGCGCCGGGGGTGGACCCGATGCCGTCGGTGATCGAATCACCGAACGCCACCACCGTGCCGGCCCGCTTGTCGGCCCCGAGGACCTCCACTCCGTCCAGGAAGTACCAGGACGTGTCGTGAGTCGGGTAGTCCCGGTCGCTGACGTCACTGACGTGGTTGCCGGGGGCCAGGAAGTTGTTCTGCTCGCCGAAGAAGTGGAAGGTGGCGGGCCCGGTCGCCTGCGGGACGTAGATGCTGACGGCCAGATCCTCCAGCGCGGACACCGGCATGGCCACCGCGTCGCTGACCACCTCTTCGCCCGCCGGGACGACGACGGACCGGCTGCCGTCGAACGTCACCGTGTAGGCGGGGCCGCTGAGGTTGCCGTCGCTGGCCACCACGCCCACGCTGGCCTGGCCGATGTGCAGCGGCCGGTCACCGTACCGGTTGCTGAGCCGGATCCGCACCTCCTGGCCGCCGATACTGGTGAAGACGACGTTCCGGATGGTCTGATTGCGGAAACCGGCGTCGGCCCGGTTCGCGAGCATCGGGGTCGGCTTGGTCATGGCCGCGGCCCAGCTCTCCACCCAGCCCGAACTGCTGGCCGACGCGACCGTAGGGGACTTCGGCGTCAGGCCCACCACGGCCCCGGCGATCAGCGCCGACGCGGCCAGCGCGAAGACGATGCGCCGAAGCAGGCGAGGCGGCGGGATCATTCGGTCCGGTCCTCCTGGCGACGAGGCTGGTAACCCAGTGTTGCTCATTGGGGCTGCTGGTTAAAAAGTGCTGGCGGCATCTGAGCAACGTCGCGGCCCGCCGGGCGGTTCCCGCTGAGATTACCGGAGCAGGCGACCGGTCCATACGGTCCTTGGTCCTGTGTTGTCGCAGGTCTGTTGGGCGCAGGTCTCACGGGCGCAGGTACGAGGCCCCGTTCAGGTCGACGATCGTCCCGCTGGCCCATTCCGCCTCCGGCGCGGCCAGGTAGAGCACGGCCGCGGCGACCTCCTCCGGCCGGGCCACCCGGCCGAACGGGCTCTGGGCCCGGACTTCGGCTCCGTTCGGGCCGTGTACCCGCTCGGTGGCCATCTCGGTGTCCACGAAGCCGGGCGCGACCGTGGCCACCGCGATGCCGTACGAGCCGAGGGCCAGGGCCAGGGACTGGCCGAAGGCGTTCAGGCCGGCCTTGCTGGCGCCGTAGGCGGGCTGGCCGGGTTCGCCGCGGAAGGCGCCGCGGGAGGAGACGTTGACGATCCGGCCGCCGCCGCGCGGGATCATGTGCTGCACCGCGCACCAGGTCACGTTGGCCGGGCCGACCAGGTTGACGGCCAGCGTCCGCTGCCAGGCGGCCTGCCAGTCCTCGTAGGACACCTCGGTGATCGGGTGCGTGACGAAGATGCCGGCGTTGTTGACCAGCACGTCCAGGCCGTCGAGGCCGACGGCAGCCTTGTCCACCATGCGCCGGGCCTCATCGGCGTTGGTCAGGTCAGCCTGCACGACCATGTGCCCCTCACCGGGCAGTTCGGCCAGCACGGCGTGGGCCAGGATGGCCGAGTCCCGGTGGTGGACGGCCACGTGGTCGCCTTGCGCGGCGAAGGCCAGCGCGGTGGCCCGGCCGATGCCCCGCGACGCTCCGGTGATCAATACTGCTCGCCCAGTCACCAGGCCAAGCCTAGAGGAGGGACGGCGGGCGGGGGCGCTCAGGCTCCCGGCAGCAGGCGGGTGTCCAGTCGTTCTTCGCGGACCTCGCCATCGACCAGCTTGATCTGGTAGGCGGCCTTGCCGGGCACCTCGGCCAGCGCTTCGGCCAGCTCCGTGCCCCGGTAGAGCAGGCCGGCGCCGTTGTCGGTGGCGTAGCCGCCCGGCAGGATGCCCTCGGCGACGAACTGATGGAACCGGGGGCGCCGCTGCTCTTCGCTGTCGTAGTGCACGCCGTTGGCGAAGGGCAGGAACCCGAGCCCGTTGGTGACCGGCCGCAGGTCCGGGCCGAACGAGTCCGTGGTGCCACCGGTGTGCCAGCAGATCGATCCGGCCGAGACCCCGGCCAGCACCACCCCGGCCGTCCAAGCCTGGCGGAAGATCTCGTCCAGCCCGTGCAGCCGCCACAGGGCGAGCAGGTTGACCACGCTGCCGCCGCCCACCCACACCACGTCCTGGTCCAGCACCAAAGAGGCCAGGTCGTCCGCGTTGGGCATGGGGAACACCTTGACCAGCGACACGTCCACCCCGGCGGCCCGGCCCGCCTCGATGAAGTTGGCCGCGAAGCCCTCCTGGTCGCCCATGGCCGTGCCGGCGTAGCCGACCCGGGGCGCACGGCCGGAGACGCCGGCCAGCTCGATCGCGTAGCGCAGGAGCGGGCTGAAGCCGAACAGGGTCCGGCGGCCACGGGTCAGGCCGCCGGAGGTGGCGAGGATGGTGGGGGTGCCGGCGCTCATGAGCCGACCGTAGGGGTGGCGCGCTTGACGATGGCGGCGGTGTCCACGCCGGCGGGCAGCGTGCCGAAGGCGTGACCCCAGTCTCCGCCCAGCCGGGACGCAATGAAGGCATCGGCCACCGCGGGGTCGCCCTGCCGGACCAGCAGAGCGCCCTGCAGGACCGTGGCCAGCTGCTCCACGATGCGGCGGGCCCGCAGTTCGGCCTGGGCCGGGTCGGCCAGCTCGGCCTGGAGCCGCTTAACCGCCTGGTCCAGCCGCGGGTCGGCCCCGGCCGCCAAGCCGACCTCGGCGAAGTAGGCCTCGACGGCTTGAGGCTGGCGGGCGATCGCCCGGAGCGCATCCAGGGCGGCCACGTTGCCCGATCCCTCCCAGATCGACTGCAGCGGCGCCTCCCGGTACAGCCGGGGCAGGCCGGATTCTTCCACGTAGCCGTTGCCGCCGAAGCACTCCAGCGCTTCGCCGGCGTGAACCGGGACCCGCTTGCACACCCAGTACTTGGTCGCGGCCAGCGCGATCCGCCGGAACGCGGCCTCCTGCTCGTCGCCGCGGGCCGCGCGGTCGGTCGCCCCGGCCAGCCGCAGCATCACCGTGGTGGCGGCCTCGGACTCCACCGCCAGGTCGGCCAGCACGTTGGACATGGCCGGCTGATCGGCCAGGTCGCGGCCGAACGCCTGCCGGTGGGCGGTGTGGAACGCGGCCAGGCTGGCGCCCAGCCGCAGCTGGGTCGCGGCCGCGATCACGCAGTCCAGCCGGGTCATGTTGACCATCTCGATGATGGTGGGGACGCCCCGGCCCTCCTCACCGACCAGCCAGGCCACCGCGTCGTCGTACTCGATCTCGGCCGAGGCGTTGGACTTGTTGCCGAGCTTGTCCTTGAGCCGCTGCAGCCGCACGCCGTTGCGGGTGCCGTCCGGCAGCACCCGGGGCAGCAGGAAGCAGGACGGTGCTCCCGAGGCCTGGCCCCCCGGGGCCTGGGCCAGGACCAGGAACAGGTCGTTCATGGGGGCGGAAGTGAACCACTTGTGGCCGGTCAGCCGGTAGCTGCCGTCGGCCGACGGTACCGCGCGGGTGGTGTTGGCCCGGACGTCGGAGCCGCCCTGCTTCTCGGTCATGGACATGCCGGCCAGCAGGCCCTGCTTGGTCTCGGGTGGCCGGGACCCCGGGTCGTAGACCCGGGTGGTGAGCAGCGGCTCGTACCGGTGGGCCAGCTCAGGGGCGTGACGCAGCGCGGGCACCACCGAGTAGGACATGGACATCGGGCAGAGATGGCCGAAGTCAGTGGCGCCCCACACGTACAGCCCGGCCGCGCGGGCCGTGTGCGCCCCCGGCCGCGGGTCGGCCCAGGGGGCGGCCTGCAGCCCGGCTCCGACCGCGACCGTCATCAGCTCGTGCCAGGCCGGGTGGAACTCCACCTCGTCGATCCGGTTCCCGAACCGGTCGTGGGTGCGCAGCACCGGCGGGTTCTCGTTGGCCAGGCGGCCCCACTCCTGGGCCTGGCCCGAGCCGGCCCGGCGGCCCAGCTCGTGCAGCCCGGGCTCGGCCCAGTCCGCGCCCTCGCGGCGCAGCCCGTCCAGCAGAGCGCTGTCGCCGGCCACGTCGTAGCCGGTCAGCGGGGGTGACTGGTTGAAGACTTCGTGGGTCGGCGGCATCGGCGGCACCTCCATCGGCTCCACACAGGCATTGCTTACCTCAGCCTGAGGTTACCCGCGGGTAGAGCTCGGGCCTGCGGTCGGCGAGCAGATCGTTGTGCTCGTTGATCCGCTTGTCCCGGGCCGCGGCCAGGTCGCAGTCGGCGACCAGCAGGGCCGGGTGGTCAGCCAGCACCGGGCCTGCCAGCAGGTAGCCCTCCGGGCCGGCGATGAGCGTGCCGCTGATCCAGTCCACCCCGCGCTCGACGCCACAGCGGTCCGCGACCACCACGTACACGCCGTTGACCGAGGCGTCGGCCTGCACCTTGGTCACCTCGGCGGGCCGCTCCCCGGCCGGGCACGGCGCGGCGGGCCAGTTGACCGGGGCCGCGATCAGGTCCGCGCCGTCCAGGGCGGCCAGCCGGGCCCACTCCGGGAACTCCAGGTCGTAGCAGATCATCACGGCCACCTGCCCGTACGGCAGCGAGACCACCGGCGGGGCGTCGGCGCCCGGGGTGAAGATCAGCTTCTCCCGGTCCCACAGGTGGGTCTTGCGGTAGACGGCCCGGGTGCCGGACTCGTCAACCAGAGCGGCGCTGTTGTAGAGCAGGTCGTCGTCACCCAGCTCACAGAACCCGCCCACCACCGCGCAGCCGTGGGCGGCGGCCAGGTCCCGCCACTGGAGCAGCGTGGGGCTGTCCGCGGCCCGGGTGGCCAGGCCGCGGGCCTCGTCCGGGCCGGTGAACACGTAGCCGGAGTCGGACAGCTCGGGCAGCACGACCAGGCGCGCGCCCTGGGCCGCGGCGTCCCGTACGGCCCCGGCCGCGGTGGCACGGTTGGCGTCCGGGTCGCCGAGGACCGGGCCGAACTGGGCGGCGGCGATCAGCGTCATGAGGTGGCTCCCGCCTGCAGTGCGAACAACCCGAGCAGTTCGTAGGCCACGTTGGCCGCGGCCAGCGAGGTCAGCTCGGCGTGGTCGTAGGCCGGGGCGACCTCGACCACATCCGCGCCGACCAGCCGCAGGCCAATTAGCCCCCGCAGGATCAGCTGCAGCTCCCGGGTGGTCAGGCCACCCGGCTCCGGCGTGCCGGTGCCGGGGGCGTGCGCCGGATCCAGCACGTCGATGTCGATGCTGACGTAGACGGGGCGGTCGCCGACCCGTTCCCGGATGCGGTCGATGGCGTCGTCCACACCCCGCCGGGCCACGTCCGTGGTGGAGACGGTGGCGAAGCCCAGCTGGCGGTCGTCGGTCAGGTCCGAGCGCGCGTACAGGCTGCCGCGGATGCCCACGTGGGCGGAGCAGTCCAGGTCCAGCACGCCCTCCTCCACCGCCCGGCGGAACGGCGTGCCGTGGGTGTACGGGGCGCCGAAGTAGGTGTCCCAGGTGTCCAGGTGAGCGTCGAAATGCACCAGCGCCACCGGGCCGTGCCGGGCCGCGGTGGCCCGCAGCAGCGGCAGCGCCACGGTGTGATCGCCGCCGATGGCCACCAGGTAGTCGGCCGCGGCCAGCACCGCCCGGGCACCGCCCTCCACGTCGGCGATGGCCTGCTGCAGGTCGAACGGGTTGGCGGGCAGGTCGCCGGCGTCGGCCACCTGGTGCCCGGACCACGGGTGGACCTCCAGGCCCGGGTGGTAGGGCCGGAGCAGCTTGGACCCGGCCCGCACCGACCCGGGCCCGAACCGGGCGCCGGGCCGGTAGGACACCCCGGAGTCGAACGGGATCCCGGCGATGGCCACGGCCGCGGTGCCCACGTCGGACAGCCGGGGCAGCCGGGCGAACGTGTCCGGGCCGGCGTACCTGGGCACGACCAGCGCGTTGGGCGGCCCGACCGGGCCCGCCGGCCCGGTTGGGCCCGCCGGCTCCGGGGTGCTGCTCACTAGCTGTTCTCGACGATGCCGCGGATGAACATGGCCTGCCCGGCGTGCTGCAGGCCGTCGGAGATCACGCTGATCAGCCGGACGGCCAGCGTGACCGGGGGGTTCCAGGAGTCGTCGACCACCCGCGCGTAGTCGTCCTCCTTGAGGTGCTTCACGTACCGGTCAGCCTCCTCGATCACCTCGTCGAAGTAGCCGATGAGGATCTCGCCCGACTTCACCTTGACCGCGGCCACGTCGTCGCCGCCGAACCCGTAGCCGGTGGCCTCGGGCGGGAACGGCAGGGCGAACTTGTCCACCCAGCCGTTGGCCGTCCAGACCTGCCCCTTGCTGGCCGCGTCGGCCAGGTGGTCGTCGGTGACCCGGCTCAGGTGCCAGATCAGCCAGGCGATCGAGTTCGTGTCGCCGTTGACCCGGAACGCCAGCTCGTCGGGGGTCAGGCCGTCCACGGCCTGATGGACCACCCCGTGGATGCGGCTGAACGCGTCGGTCAGCAGATCATTGCTTGTCATCAAAAGCCCCTTGGATTTCAGTCTTGGTTGCCCGTCATCTTTCCGGGCCGCCGATGGCCACGTCCACCCCGGGTGAATAGTGCACCAGCGGTTGGCCGCCGGGGCCGGGCAACCCGGCCGCGGTGATCAGCTGGTCGTCCACCAGCTGGGCGGTGGCCCGGTGCAGCGGCCAGCGGGAGTGGCAGGCCCGGGCCGCGGTAGGCCGGCCACCAGTGACGCTGAACAACATCCAGCGCGCGGTGAGGAAGTGCTCGAACGCGCTGACCTGGTCCGCGGGAATCGGTTCGCCCACCGCGACGCGGACCCGGCTGGTCACCGGCCCGCAGTGGAGCCCGCCCAGGGGCGACCGGTACCGCTGGGCCAGGTAGGCCGATTCGTCTCCGCGCTGGCCCAGCCGCATCGAAGCCCAGAAGTACGGCAACCGGTACGGGGTGGCCCGGGCGACCACGACCGCGCCCAGCCGGGCCGCGTCGAGCGAGAAGAACCAGATCCCGCTGCGCCCGGACGGGTCGCGCACGTAGGTGCGGACGTTGGTCTCGCAGAAGTTCGACACCCACGGGACACGCCGGCCCGTTGGGGTGGCGACCCGCATGTAGAACGGGACCAAGCCGACCCAGGCCGCGCCGTCCCAGGTCTCGGCGGTCAGGCCCGGGGGCAGCAGGCGCTGTACCGCGTCCGGGTCGAACGCCCAGTGCAGGAACGTCAGCCGCTCCCAGCGCTGGCGCATGATGGGCCGGTCGACGGTGAACGGGCAGTCGGCCTGCGGGGTGGCCGCGGTGACGCCGGCGTTGCCGGTCACGCCGCCTCCGGTCCCGCCGGCGTTGCCGGTCACGCCGGCGTTCCTGATTCCGTCCAGCGGCGGAGCACCTGGACCTGGGCGTCCGGCCAGGACCCGTCGCAGGGCATGGACCCGTTGGCCACCCGGGCCAGGACGTCGGCGGCGTGCGTGCGCACCGCGTCGTAGGACCACAGGTCGAACGCGAACAGCATGGACTGCCGGTCCTTGGCCCGGAACATCGGCTTGATGTGGCGGCCGAAGCTCACCGGCTCGTCCGGGCCAGGCAGTGTGACCGGCTGGGTGACCGGCTGGGTGACCAGCTGGTCCGGCTCCGCGATATCCGGCTGCGCGGTGTCGGGCGGGCCGGCCGCCGTCCAGGTCCAGGCCGGGAGGGCGGCACCGTCGCGATCGGCCAGGGCGCCGCTGGCGTACCAGGTGAAGAACGCGGTGAGCGCGGCGCGGAACTCCGGGTCCGCGGGCAGCCCCACCTCGTCGGCAGCCTGGGTCGCGAGCGCCACCCAGCGCGACTGCGCCTCGGGCGGGACGGCCAGATCGGTGGCCAGTTCGGTAGCCAGGGCCGTGGGCTCGGCCGAAGTCGTGGCCGCAGCGACGGCCGGTGCCGGGCCGCCGAACGCGGCTGCGATCCGGCCCGCCTCACGCTCGGGGTAGCCCGGTGGCAGATCCGCGAACACCCGGGCCAGCTGCGGGTCCGCGGGGACCAGCTTCTCGTACAGCCGCCGGGTCAGCTGGGTCAGCGCGGGCAGGCCGCCCGCCCACTCGAACAGGCTCGGTACCCGGCCCGGGGCCACGTCGGGGTCGCTGAAGCCGATGTACCAGTGCATGCCGCTGCAGAACGGCTTGTTCTGGGAGTGCCCGCACCGGCAGAGCGCGTAGTGCTCGCGGGACGCGCCCTGCGCCCGGGGCACGTCAGCACCGTGCGGTCCGGTCAGTGCCGACCCGGACAGTGCGATGCCGCCGGTGACCCGGTACGGCCCGTCCTTGCTGATCTCGATGACCGCGGGCCGGTCACCGTGCCAGTCGGCCAGGTCGCGCTGCTCGCGGCGGTCAAAGGCCAGGCCCAGCGCCCCCGACGGGCAGTCCCGGACGGCTCGGACGATCTCGTCCATCCGGCCTCCGCTGGGGGCCACGAACGGTTCGGCGTCGGTGCGGAACACCGTGTTCAGCCGGTCCGTGCAGAACCCGGAGTGCTGGCAGATACCTCGGTTGTCGAACACCGTGACCTGTTCGCCGTCGTAGCGGTCGCGGTGGTCGGGCACCCGTTTGGGGTCCTTGTCACCGGTGAACTTGCTGGTCACGTGCGACCCGTCGCAGAACGGCTTGCGCACGGACGCCCCGCACCGGCAGAGGGCCAGCTGCGGCGGCACCGGGACGTCCTGGCCCAGATAATCGTGCAGGGCGGCCACGTTGGTGACCAGGTACGGGCCGTCCGGCGCCACCTGGATGCCAGCGGGCAAGGCGGCCTGGAGCTCGCGGAAGGCAGTGGCCCGGTCCGCGCCCGGGATCAGGTCGCAAGCGATGCCCTGCAGGGCGGCGGTGGCCTCGGCCAGGCCAGACGGCGCGGAACCGGCCTGAGCCCACCGGACGTGCAGGCGGGTCACGTCCTGAGCCAGTTGCCAGATCTGCTCGCCTGGGCCGGTTGGGTTTGCAGTGGCCGGGGTGGCTGGTGCGGGTTGTGTGGTCGTGGTGGCGTGGAGGGTGTCGGCCAAGGGGCGCAGGACGCTATCGACCAGGCGCGGGGCGGCCCAGTGCAGGTCCGCGTGGGGGCCAGGGGCGAGGAGTTTGCTGGTGATGAGCCAGGCCTGTTCGATGTCCTGGGCCAGATCGGCCGTCAGGTCGCCGGGACGCAGGCCGTCGGGACCAGTTAGATGAAAATCATTGGCGCGGGCTTGCAGAGCGGTCAGATCGGGGTCGGCGGGCCCGGCGGCGCGGACGGAATCCGGGCCGGTCGCGGCGGGAGAGTGAGGATCGGACGGCGGCAGGAAGGCGGCCAGCGCGGCGGCCAGACCGGCCAGGGCGGCGCCGGCCGGCTCGACCACCGCGGCGACCTGTTCCGATGCGGGAGTGGGATCGCCTTCGCCGGCGGCGACCTGTTCCGGTGTGAGAACTGGACCGCCTGCGCCGGTATCGCCGATGATGATCTCCTGAGCGAACCCAGCCGCCACGTGCAGGCGCTCGGCCAGCAGCGCCCAGGCCGCGTCGCGGTGCGGCAGCAGGTAGTCGCTCTCGTAGAACAGCTCGAAGCTGGGGCCGGCGGTCTGGCCCGGATAATCCGACCCCGCGGGCAGCGTGGTGATCAGGTCGCCGAGCGGCTTGATGACCCGGACCATCAGCCCGACGGTCGCGTCGGCCAGCGTCTTGAGCTGGGTATCGCTCTCGTCGGTGTGGGCGAAGAAGCGCTCGAAGATCTGCAGCAGGACCTCGTAGGCCACGTTGAACAGGTCCATCACCCGCGCCGTGACCACGTCGCTGCACAGCGGGACCTCGACGTCCTGGTCACACGGGCGGACGTTGACCGTCTGCACCGGGCGGGTGGCCTCCAGGCCCAGATTGGCCTCCTTGGCCTGGAGGTACTCGTCCAGAACCTCGACGAACTGACCGAAATGTGCCTCCTGCCAGGCTCCGCGCGGCCCCTCCCCCTGCTCGAGGATCTCGTCGATGGCCCGCTGGGCTGAGGCCAGGTCGGTCACCGGAACCAGTTCGGGCCAGCCGAAGTACTCCGGCGTGGCCTGGGCTCGGGGCGGGCCGACGAACAGCCAGTCCTCGCCGTGCTTCTCGGCCAGGTGCCGGAAGCCTGCCTCGATCGAGCGGTACATGTGCCCGACGGTCTTGAAGTCCTGGCCGCGGGGCACGATGTCGCCCGCCTCCATCAGCGGCTGAGCCCGGCCGAAGGCCGCCATCCCGTCGGCGTCGCGGATGTCCATGCCCTCGGGACGTTCCAGGAACATGAAGTGGCGGACCGCCTCCTCCCCGAACGGCAGCAGCGCGAGGTGCACGCCGGCCGGATAATGGCTGGCCGGGTGGGGGAAGTTCGGCCGGGACAGGTGCGGCGCGGCGCCGATCGCGGTCAGCAGGTTCTGCACCAGGGCCAGGTGCAGCATCTCCTGGGTGGCGACGCGGGAAATGACCTTCCGCCAGCGCCGGGTGGCAGCCAGCTCGGCCTCGGTCAGGCCCTCACCGTCGTCCTGCTTGAGCGAGAACACGGCGAACAGGTACTGGCACATAATGCCGTGTTCCAGCTCGGCCGCCTCACACAGCATGTAGATGAGGGCCTCGCGGTGCTCGATCACGAACGGCGCTTCGGGCGGGGCCAGGCCGCCGCGGGTGGCGATGACCTGGGCCAGGCGGCCCGTCCCGGCGATGGGCTGACTCGCTGGCTGCTGGCTGGGAGTTTCCGGCTCTTGGTCCGGACGCTCGCTGGTAGTCATTAATCTCCCCGTGTGGACTGATGCAGCGTGGGGCCAGTTTTGCGCTAGTTGGTGCGATTCCCTAGCGCGTTTGGCCTATCTTCGCCACGGGTGAACGAAACGGGCGTAGCGGACGGGATGGAGGTACGGATGGCGGACAGGACGCGCATCCTGCTGGTGTCGGGGAGTACCCGGGCCGGTTCGGCCAACACGGCGGCGCTGCGCACGCTGCGGGAGGTGGCGTCGCGGCCGGTGGTGGCCGTGCTGTACGAAGGGCTCAGCGACCTGCCCGCGTTCAACCCCGATAACGACCGCGAGCCGTTGCCCGCCGCGGCAAGCCAGTTGCGCCGGGCCATCACGGACTGCGATGCGGTGGTGTTCTGCACCCCGGAGTACGCCGGCAGCCTGCCCGGCAGCTTCAAGAACCTGCTGGACTGGACCGTGGGCGGCGGCGAGATGTACGGCAAGCCGACGGCGTGGATCAACGTGGCCGCGCCCGGCCGCGGAGCCGGCGCCGAGGAGTCGCTGGCCAGCGTGCTCGGCTACGTCGGCGCGGCCGTGATCGAGAAGGCGTGCCGGCGGATCACGTTGCCCCGGCAGGCCATCGGGCCGGACGGCCTGGTTCGCGACCCGGGGTTCCGCGAGGAGGCGGCCCGGGTGATCGACGACATCGTGGATGCGGTGGGCTGAGCGCGGGCGCGCGTTGGCGTTGGCGGGGCGCGCAGGCGTTAGCTGGCTGCGGGCGGGGCGGCGGCTGCGGCGAAGGCCTGCATGGAGGGGAATTCCCAGTCGGGGGTGATCCCAGACGACGGCGGCTGCGGGGTCGCGCCCCAGCCGGGCCGGTCATGCCGGCGGTTGATCCACACGGTGGGCAGGCCGAAGCTCTTGGCCGGCCCGTGGTCGTGGAACAGGCTCTGGGCCACATGCAGCAGCCGCCCGGGACCGATGCCGAGCCGGTTGACTTCGGCCAGCAAGGCCTCGAAGTTCCGCGGTGACGGCTTGTAGGAGCCGATGTCCTCCGCGGTCAGGATGCTGGTGAAACTGACCCCGAGGCGCCGGTTGCTGGCCGCGAACGAGGCCCGGTCCACGTTGGACAAGATGATCAGCTGGTACCGCTGGGCCAGGGCCTGCAGCGCGCCGGGAGAGTCGAGGAACGCGGGCCAGCCCGGCACCGAGGCCCCAAGCCGGTTCGCGTCCTCGTCGGTGACCGGAACGCCCAGCTCGCGGCCCAGTTCTCGCAGGCTGCGGGCCAGGATCAGCGGATACCGGTCGGCCGGGTGGCCGGCCTCGGCCTGGGCTTCGTGCGCCGAGTACGCGGTGAGCAGAGCTTCGTCGGTGAGGTCGAGGCCGTTGTTGTGGGCCCAGGGGGCCAGGACGCCGGCTATCCCGGTCTCCCAGTCGATGAGCGTGCCGTAGCAGTCGAAGCTGAGCGCGTCGAAGTCACCGAGGTCCACGGCCGGCCCTACCTCCGGTCAATCCTCGGGACGGGCGCTCGGCGGTTCGTCGGCGTCGGTCGCTGGGTGCTCGACCAGAGCCAGGATGCGGCTGGCCATGAACCTGGCCGTACGCACCGCAGTACCGCTCCGGGTCACCTCGCTGACCTCGACCACGCCCCGCCGGTTGGCGATCTCCACCCGGCGCCCGGCCTTGGTCGCGGTCACCTCGTAGGTACGGGCGTCCTCGCCGCCGGCGTCGATCACGATCTCGACCCAGTCGCCTTTCACAGAGCTGTTCTGCCCGGCCGGCCGGCGATGGAAACGATCATCCTTCGAAGTGGGGGCCGGGGTTGCGCTGGGCGGCCCTGGGTTGGGGGCTGGCGCTGGGCGTCGCCTCGGGTGGATTATGCAGGCAACGTTGGTCGGTGTTTGGGGGGATTTTAAATGGGCGACTTCTATCCAGCGTTCTCGTCGACCTGCTTCGTCGTGCTCACCCTGTGGTTAATGGCGGTGGTGCAGCGGTACGAAAACTGGGAAAACAACCGGCCGATGATCCAGCGCGCCTTCGGTATCGGGCTGTTCTTCTCGCTGCCCGGGATCATGACGCTCGTCGCCCTGGTCGATCCGAACTCGCCCCGGCTGTGGGAGTGGACCTACACGCTGGTCGCGCTGAGCGGGGCCGGGCTGATGGTGGCGCTGTTCCTGCTGGTCCGGGACCGGATGACGACGTTCGCCTACCTGGTCGCGGTCGGGCTCTACCTGGCCATCGGCGTGGTCGCGATCGTCGGGCTCACCCGGAGCCACGCTCACCTGGAGAACCAGGTCGACCAGGTGCTGCTGTGCGTAATGCTGTTCCTGGGGCTGAACGCGGCGTGGTTCCTGCTGTTCGCGCCCTCGAAAAGGGCGGGCGGCGGGCGAAGCGGCGCTCGCGACCCGGCCGCGAGCACCCGGGCTGCGGCCGAACACTGACCGGCCGGTCCCGGCGCTGGCCTTGTTCCAGCGCCGGGTGTCCGGTCGGCGTGCGCTTTACGCCAGGGCGGGTAGCGCGCTGAGCGCGGCGTCGATGCGGTCCTGCGGGAGGTCGTAGTCGTCCATCTCGCCGGACAGGTAGCGCTGGTAGGCCGCCATGTCGAAGTGACCATGCCCGCACAGCGCGGTCAGGATGACCTTCTCCTCACCGGACTCGGCGCAGCGCTTGGCCTCATCGATGACCGCGGCCAGCGCGTGCGTCGGCTCCGGCGCCGGCACGATGCCCTCGGCGCGGGCGAACGTGATGCCGGCCGCGAAGCACTCCCGCTGCGGCTTGCTGACCGCCTCGAACAGGCCCAGCTCGTAGGCGTGCGAGAGCAGCGGCGACATGCCGTGGTAGCGCAGGCCGCCGGCGTGGATCGGGTCCGGCACGAAGTCGTGGCCGAGCGTGTGCATCTTCAGCAGCGGGGTGAACCCGGCGGTGTCGCCGAAGTCGTAGGCGTACTGGCCGCGGGTGAACGACGGGGACGCGGTCGGCTCGACGGCACGGAACACCGGGTCCATCCGCCCGGCCAGCTTCTCCCGCAGGAACGGGAAGACCAGGCCGGCGAAGTTCGAACCGCCGCCGGTGCAGCCCACGACCAGGTCGGGCCCGGTCTCGCCGGCCTGGGCGAACTGCTTCAGCGCTTCTTCGCCGATCACCGTCTGGTGCAGCAGCACGTGGTTGAGCACGCTGCCCAGCGCATACCGGGTATCGGCGGGGCCGCCGGCGACCTCCACGGCCTCGCTGATCGCGATGCCGAGACTGCCGGGCGAGTTCGGGTCATCGGCCAGGATCTTGCTGCCCGCGGTGGTGAGCGGGCTCGGGCTGGCGTGCACGGTGGCGCCGTAGGTTTCCATCAGCGCGCGCCGGTAGGGCTTCTGGTCATAGGAGGCGCGCACCATCCAGACCTCGCACTCCAGCCCGAACTGGGCCGAGGCGAAGGCCAGCGCGCTCCCCCACTGACCGGCGCCGGTCTCGGTGGTGAGACGGCGGGTGCCTTCGACGGCGTTGTAGTACGCCTGCGGCACGGCGGTGTTGGGCTTGTGCGACCCAGCCGGGGAAACGCCCTCGTACTTGTAGTAGATGCGGGCCGGAGTATTAAGCGCCTTCTCCAGCCGGTGGGCCCGGAACAGCGGGGTCGGGCGCCACAGCTTGTAGACGTCGAGGACTTCCTCGGGGATCGGCACGTAGGAGTCGGCGGTCACCTCCTGGGCGATCAGCGCCATCGGGAACAGCGGGGCCAGGTCCTCGGGGCCGACCGGCTGCAGCGTGCCCGGGTGCAGCGGCGGAGGCGGCGGGGAGGGCAGATCCGGGACGATGTTGTACCACTGGCGAGGAAGTTCGGACTCGTCGAGGATGATCTTGGTCCGGCCCGTCATGGCATCTCCGCTCGGTTCTGCTCGGTGGTGGGACTCGCTGGTGAGACTCGGTCGTGCGGATCTCTTGGCCCATACGACCAGAGGGCGCCGGGCATCGGCAACCCTGAAGTGAACTGCGCGGCAATCAGGGTAAGGCGACCGAGGGCGCAGGGCGGGATGGGGCCGACAGATGGGAGGACGCGGATGAAGCTGGCGGCGACGGTGCTGGACGCGCCGGATGCTCGGGAGCTGGCCGGGTTTTACCGGCGGCTACTCGGCTGGGAGACGGCCGAGGACGAGCCGGATTGGGTCAAGCTTCGTGCTCCCGATGGCGGAGCGGGGCTGTCATTCCAGACCGAACGGGCCTACGTGCCGCCGGTCTGGCCGGCTGGCCCGGGTGATCGGCAGATGTTGATGCACCTGGATATCGAGGTCGACGATCTGGACGCGGCCGGAGCACACGCGGTGGCAGCGGGAGCGACGCTGGCGGAGTTTCAGCCGCAGGATGATGTGCGGGTGTTCCTGGATCCGGCGGGGCATCCGTTCTGCTTGTTCCTGCCCGGCTGACGGCTGGGTGCCTGGGTGGGCGGGCGCCCGGGTGTGGCGCGAGCAAGGAGACGCGCTCATCGGGCGCCCTCAGTGGGCGCGGGCGGGCTAGGGGTCGCGGCTGGCGGGCTGGGCTGGCAGGGGGCTGTCGAGGGTGAGCCAGCCGCCGGGGTGGGTGAACCGCAAAAGGGCATCGGCGGTGCCGGTCAGGGTCCAGCCGAGCAGGTGGATGAAGTAGTGATGGTGGACAAAGCACAGCAGGACCAGGTTGGGCAGGCGGGTGGCGCCGCCGAGCTTCCAGGGCCGGATGTGGTGGGCGGTGCACCAGCTGGCGGGCAGTCCGCAGCCGGGCCAGCGGCAGCCCCGGTCCCGGGCGGTGAGAGCGCGGCGCAAGGCGGGGGTCTCGGTGCGGTAGCGGCGGCCGACGTTCAGCGGCAGCCCGTCCTTCCAGCGGATGACCGAGATCTCGGCCCGGCAGGCCAGGGTGAGGACCTGGCGGGCGGTGAGCATTGCTCCGTGCTCGGTGCGGGCCGGTGATCCGGCTGGAGAGTGCGCGTGGTCCTGGGCTCCGGGGTGTTCGGGATCGCCGGGCACGGAGTGCTCCTCGAGCAGGATGCTCAGATGGGGCATGGCTCCGTGGCGGCTTCCGGCGGCACCGGAGTCCAGTGCGGCCTGGCACGCGGCAGTCAGGCCGTCCATCCGGCGCTGCGCCGCGGTCCGGCGGTCTTCACCGCCGCCGGGCGGGCTGAACGCATCGACCGCCGTCTTGATGATCTCGATAGACAGGGCGTCGCTGCAGGCGCCGCTGATGGTGCCGACGTCATCCAACGTCAGCCCGAAGCTCAGATAACGTCGCTCGAACCGTTTGCGCTGCCGCTCCTCCACCGCGTCGGGGTCGGCGCGATAGGTCAGGTCCTCGCCCAGGCGGCGCAGCTCGCGCGGGTCCATGCCCGGCGGCATCCAGGAGCTGCGATCGGCCGGGGCGGTGTCGTCACCGTGCGCGGCGGCTTCGGCGGCGGACCGGGAGCCTGGCAGGCCGGTCGTGGCCGCGGTCAGCATCTGCTGCTCGGCTGCGGCCACCAGCGTGTCGTCTTCGATCTGGGTCGTGGCCCGGCTGATCACATGGGCGGCGTCGAACGAGACCCGGCCCTCGGCCAATGCCTGGGCGGTGGCTCGAAGCCGAGGCCGCGCCCGGCCGGTCGCGACCAGCTCCCCGGCGCGGACCGCGGACCGGCCACAGCCGTACCGCAGGAATGCGGCGGCCGACGTGTAGCCGACCTCGGCGTAGGCGCCGGAGGCGTCGACGATCCCGGCCAGCCGGGCGAGCTCCCCTTGCACCTGGTCGGCGAACGTGGCCAGGTCACGGGTCTGGCTGAGCAGGCTGACGGCATCGCTGGTTCCGGTACCGAGGGTGGCCAGATCGGCCAGCACCTGATCCCGGGCGATAACGTCGGTCGAACTCATATTCGAAGCATTTCAGAGGGGTACGACATAATGGGTGCGGGTCCGGCGGGCCGCACCCGCCGCGGAGATCGTGCTCTACGGGAACCGGGCCGGGAAGCCGGCCGACTTCGCGTTCCGGGACTTCTACCAGGCGGGTGCGTTCAACGCCAGGGTGACCGCGTTCCTCAGCATCGTCCCGGAAGGGACCAAGGGGGCGGACTTGGCCCTGCTGGCCGGTCTGGTCGCGGACGGGCGGCTGCGGCCGCGGATCGGCTGGACCGCGGACTGGACCCGGACCGCGGATGCGTTCGCGGCGATGGCCCGGCGGGAGTTCCGCGGCAGGCGAGGCCGCCTGCTCAGCCGGTGCCGGCGTCGAGCTATGACCTGGTACGACCTGCTGACCGAGAATGCGCCGCCGACCCCGACGGTCAACTGGATGCACGTGGAGGGCGGGAAGATCGGGCAGATCCGGGCCACCTTCGGTCCGCGCGCGATCCTGGGAGTCGGCTGACGCGTTGAGGCTGGCTGGTCTTGGCCCGGGCGCGGGGTTCCTCCGTGAAAGGCGATCCGCGCCGTAGCGGCCGAGACGAGGGCAGCTAGCCCCGGCCACTGTCTCCCGGCACCCCGGCTGACCCTCGCCTGGGGCCGTGGTCTGGGAGTCCTGCGCCTTGGCCCGATGCATTCAGCATCTATGGAGATTTTTTGGATAGTGCACGGATCTATCATTCAGATGGCGTAGAGCATACCTGGATTAAATCCGGACCTCCAGCTGATTATCTTCCCTCTGTGTCCTGCTACCAGATGGGTTTGTCATGGATGATCTGCCTAAAGAGAAGAAGTGGCCGCGCGAGTTCTTCGCCCTGATCGACGCGCTCGGCACCGAACACGTGGTGTTTGACAATTCCGATTACCAGGCCTCGGCCGCAGGCGGCGACGACCCTTCGGATTGGCTCACGGCCCGAGAGTGGGTCCGGCGCACCCGGGGCGAGTGACCACCGGTAATACCCGGGCGGCCAGACGGGGCCTGGCCGCTTAATAGACCCGAGTACCGGGTTTCACGTCGGCGTCGGGGCGGAGGAGGACGACCTCGCCGTCGTCGTCGGGGACACCGAGGACCAGGACTTCGGACATGAAGCTGGCGATCTGCCGGGGCGGGAAGTTCGTCACCGCGACCACCAGCCGCCCGGTCAGTTCCTCGGGGGTGTAGCGGGCGGTGATCTGCGCGCTGGAGCGCTTCTCCCCCAGCGGGCCGAAGTCGATGGTCAGCCGGTACGCGGGCTTGCGGGCGGCCGGGAACTCCTCGGCCTTGACCACCCGGCCGACGTGGACCTCGGTGCGGAAGAACTCCTCGGGCGTGGACTGAGCCACTGGGTCACTGGGTCTCCCTTGACTCATCCGAACCCCCAGTTCAGCAGCCGTTCGGCGTCGGTGAAGCTGACCGCGCGGGCCGACGGTGAGCTGTCCAGCACCACGCCGACCAAGGTGCCCGAGCTGCGCTGGTCCGCGAACAGCAGACAGTAACCGGCGGCCAAGGTGGAGCCGGTCTTGATACCGATCATCCCCGGATACTTGCTGATCAGCTGGTTGGTGGTGTGCCAGATGTAGGCGTGGTGCCCGGATCCGGCGGGCAGGTAGATCCGGTGCGCGGCCACGATGGACCGGAACAGCGGCTCAGCCATCGCGGCCCGGGCGATGACGAGCAGATTCCGCGGGGTCGAGTAGGTGGAGTACTCCCCCGGCAGGGGCAGGCCGTCGGCGTTGGAGAAGTGCGTGCGACCCAGCCCCAGCTGCCGGGCTAGGGCGTTCATCTTGGCCACGAACGCGGGCAGGCCGGGCCCGTACGCACTGGCCAGCACGTACGCGGCGTCGCAACCGGACGGCACCAGCATGGCCTCGAGCAGCTGCTGGGTGGTCAGCTTGTCCCCGGCGTGCAGGCCCGCGCTGCTGCCGTCGTTCTGCCGGGCGTAGTTGACCGCCGCCTGGGACACCGTGAGCTCGCGGTTCAGGCCGCCGGCGCGGAGCACGACGAGAGCGGTCATGACCTTGGTCAGGCTGCCGATCGGGCGTTTGGTGTCCGCGGCCCGGCTCCACAGCAGCCGGCCCGTGTTCTCCTGCTCCAGGGCCGCACCCAGCGCGTGCACCCCGGTGGGGGCCGGGATGCGGGCACTGATCGTCGCGGTCGAGAGCCGGGCCGCGGCTCCGGTGGTGGCGGCCGTGGCGGAAGCGGAGGCCATCTGGCCGGGAGCGAGGCCGCCGGCCAGGATCGTTCCGGCGGCGGCAGCCAGCGCAAGACGGCCCGGCAGGCGCATGGGGGTCTCCGTTATCGGGGTAACAGACTCTCGGGGGCAAGGCCTCCACATCGTGACAGCGCTGGTAGTGCCGGGCAAGCGCTAAACCCTTGTGGCCAGGGATTTTGGGAAATTGTGACCGGGGTAGGGTCGAAGCCGTGGACGACAAGGACGGCACGGGCACGTACGTTCGTGATACCCGGTACCTGAACGCCCGGATCACCGCCGACGGCCGGGACGGCTGGCCGGTGGAGCCGGGGAAGTACCGGCTGGCGGTGGCGCGGGCTTGCCCGTGGGCCAACCGGGCCGTGATCGTGCGGCGGCTGCTGGGACTGGAGCCGGTGGTCTCCATGGCCCTGGCCGGCCCGGTACACGACGAGCGGAGCTGGTCATTCGACCTGGATCCGGGCGGCCAGGATCCGGTGCTCGGCATCGAGCGGCTGGGCGAGGCCTACGAGAAGGCCGCGCCCGGTTACGAGCGCGGCATCACCGTGCCGGCCGTCGTCGACATCCCGACCGGGGCGGTCGTCACCAACGACTATCCGCAGATAACGCTGGACTTCGAGACCGAGTGGACGGCCTACTTCCGGCCGGGCGCGCCGGATCTGTACCCGCAGAAGTACCGGGATGAGATCGACGAGGTGATGCTCCCGATCTACAAGGACGTCAACAACGGCGTCTATCAGGCCGGTTTCTCGACCTCGCAGCGGGCGTACGAGGCGGCGTACCGGCGGCTGTTCAAGCGGCTGGACTGGCTCACCGAGCGGCTGGCCGGGCAGCGCTTCCTGGTCGGGGACACGATCACCGAGGCCGACGTGCGGCTGTTCACCACGCTGGCCCGGTTCGACCCCGTGTATCACGGCCACTTCAAGTGCAACCGTTCCAAGCTGAGCGAGATGCCGGTGCTGTGGGCCTACGCGCGGGACCTGTTCCAGACGCCGGGGTTCGGCGACACGATCGACTTCGTCCAGATCAAGCAGCACTACTACGAGGTGCACCGGAGCATCAATCCGACCGGGATCGTGCCGGCCGGACCGGACCTGCGCAACTGGCTGACGCCGCACGGGCGGGAGGAACTGGGCGGGCGGCCGTTCGGGGACGGGACGCCGCCCGGGCCGCCACCGGAGTCGGAGCGGGTGCCGCCGGGGCATGGAGCGGAGCCAGTGACGGCCGAGGCCTGAAATGGTTGGGCTCACGAGCCTGGCCGAGGTTCCGGCCAGGCTCGTGAGCCCGTCTATGTGGCCTTAACGGCCTGTCTGGTTAGGTCCTCAGCCGCTGCTGCTGGCCTTCGGGACTCCGGAAATCGTGGATTGCGCCTGGGTCAGGGCCGAGCTCACCGACGAGGTGCCGGTGATCGCGGACTGGATGGCGGTCCAGATGGCCTGCGAGACCTTCGGGTAGTTGGGGCCGTATTCCGCGGTGCGCGCCCGGGAAGTCTCGGTCTCCTTGGCGAACACCTGGTACTGCGGGCTCAGCTTCGTGTACTCGTCGAGCACCGACGTCTTGGTGGGCAGGTAGTACGACTCCTTGGAGAAGTAGGTCATCTCCGCCGGTGTCTGGGTGCCCTTGATCCAGTTCCAGGCCGCGGTCTGCTGTGCCGAGCTGCCCGACTTGCCGAGGTTCCAGGTCTCGCCGCCGAGCGGGGTGATCGGGGTCTGGCCGGCCTGCTCGGACGGGATCGAGGTCACACCGTAGTCCACGTTGTACTTCATGCCCGCCGCGTTCAGCAGGGGGAAGATCCACGGCCCGTTCTCGACCATGGCCGCCGTCTTGTTGGTGAACTGCTGGGCCAGGTCCGGAGACTGACCCCACTGCAGCACGGACTTGGACGACGAATGGTTCTTGACCAGGTCCACCCACACCTGAAGAGAGTTCTTCCAGGCGGCCGAGTTGACGTTGGACAGTTGGCCGCCCGCGCCCCAGGCCCACGGCTCCAGCTGGAACGTGGACTGCTCGTCCGCGGTGGCGTCGAAGGCAAAGCCGTAAACCTTGCCCGAGGTCAGCGCCTTGGCATCGGACTCCAGTTGCGCCCAGGTGGTCGGCGGCGACAGGTGCTTGGCCGCGAACATCGACTTGTTGTAGAAGAGGCCGACGGTGTTGGTGCCGATCGGGAAGCAGTACTGCTTGCCCTGGTAGGTGCATTCGCTGATGGCACCGGGCACGTAGCCTGCGGTGGTGAAGCCAGGCAGGCCCTTCAGCGGCAGGAGCTGGCCGGTCGCCGCGACCTGCGGGACGTTGGGGTCGTCCAGCATGACGACGTTCGGCAGGTCGCCTGCGCTGGCCTCCTGCAGCACCTTGGTGATCAGGTTGGCGAACGGTACGACCTCACGCTTGACCGTGACGCCGGGGTGGGCGGCCTCGTACTGCTTGTTGTAGGTGTTCACCGCGGTGTTGGTGCCGCCGGTGGTGAAGTAGTCCAGCTCGGTAATCGTGGTCTTGCCACTACTGCTCGACCCGCTGCCGCTGCTGCTGCCGGAGCCGGAGCTACAGCCCGCCGCGGTCAGCGCGGCCGCGAGCGCGACCGCACCCACTGCCATGAATTGCACGCGGCGACGGCCCCTGCGGGGCTCCCCGTCCCCTTGAGACGGCCACTTTGCCGTAGTCATATGGTCCCTCCTAATTTCCGACCGGGCTGTAGCGCCAGTTAGGCGCTACACCCGGAGTTCTCCAGAATTGACGACCGCCGGAAATCCGCGGTCTTATCCCTTGACTGATCCGACCGTCAGGCCGGACGCGATGTAACGTTGAGCGGCGATGAGCAATATGGCCGCAGGCACGATCCCGACCACACACAACGCCATGGCCGAACCAATGCTCTGGCTGAATTCGCCTATATAGGAATAGATACTCAAGGTGAGGGGCTCAAAACTGCTTCCCGACAGCAGGGTGAGCGCGAAGATGAAGTCTCCCCAGCCATTCAGGAACGCGAAGACGGCCACCGTGATAATGGCGGACCGGCTCATCGGCAGCACGATACGGACGAAGGTCCTCCATTCGGATGCGCCGTCGACGCGGGCGGCCTGCAGGACGTCGTTGGGCAGGCCGAGCATGAAGGCCCGGAGGACCAGGATGCTGAACGGGACGCCGTAGCTGGCGTCGGCGATGACCAGGCCCGGGTAGGAGTTGAGCAGGCCGAGCTTGTGGTAGATGAGGAACAGCGAGTTGGCGATGACGATCGCGGGCAGGATCTGCGCGATCAGCATGGCGCCGACGATGATCACCGTGACCCGGAACCGGTACCGGGCCAGCGCGTGCGCGGCGGGCACCGAGATAGCCAGGGTCAGCAGGGCGGTGAAGAGGCCGATGATCAGCGTGCTGAGGATGTGACCGCCCTGGGAATGGAAGACCGTGCTGTAGTTGGCAAACGACGGCGTGGGCGGCAGGAAGTTGTAGTGCGTGCCCAGCAACTGGCTGTTGTTCTCCAGGGACCCGATGATCACCGCGTACAGCGGGAACAGCAGGATGACCAGGGCGACGAGGGCGCCAAGCCCTGCCAGCACGGTGGTCAGCGGACGCTGCCGGGTCATGTCATGCCCTCCGCAGGGAGTCTCGGTTGAGCCGGATGTAGATGGGCGCCGCGACCAGCGCGATGAGGAGCAGGATCGTGTTCAGGGCCGCGCCCTGGCCGTACTCGAACTGCTGGAACGACAGGTTGTAGCCCCAGGTGGCCAAGAGCTGAGTGGAGTTGGCCGGACCGCCCTGGGTCAGCCCGATCACCACATCGAAGACCTTGATCGTGAACACGAACCCGAGCACGAACACGACCTCGATGATCGGCCGGATCACCGGCAGCGTGACCTTGAACAGCCGCTGCCAGCTGTTCGCGCCGTCCAGCATGGCTGCTTCCTGCAGCTCGATCGGCACGTCCTGCAGCGCGCTGTACAGCAGCACCGTGAAGAACGGGATGCCGATCCAGACGTTGGCGATGAGGATCGCGACGAAGGCCCAGCCCGGCGAGGTCAGGAAGCCGATGGGGTGGCTGATCAGGCCGATGTCGCCCAGGATCTGATTGACCGCTCCGGCCTCGGCTTGGAGCAGGAACTGGAAGATGAAACCGGTGATCAGCAGGGGCAGCAGCCACGGGACGATGATCAGCGACCGGGCGAACTTCCGCAGCGGGAACTTCAGGTTGAACATCAGGGCCAGGCTGAACCCGATCACGAACTGGAGCAGCAGCGACAGGATCGTGAAGCTGAACGTCCGGATGATCGCGCTCTGAGTGGTGGCCTGGGTCAGCGTCATCTTGTAGTTCTGGATGCCCGCGAACGGAGCGAACAGGCTGCTGATCGTGGCGGGCGAGGTCTGCTCGAAGCTCAGGATCAGGTTGTAGACGATCGGGATGACGAACGCGAACAGCACGTAGAGGACCGCGGGCACCAGGAAGCCCATCCGGGCCCAGCGGGCCCAGGCCTTCGCCCGGCTGACCTCGGTGACGCCCCGGTCCGGCTTCGGGCGCTGAGACCGGCGCCCCAGGCGGGTTGGTGCTTCAGTACTGGCCACGTCAGCTCACTCCCCCGCCGGCGCAAGGTCGGCGAACGGCCCGAACGGCTGCACCGCGCCGTCCTTTCGCAGGTAGACCGGGATGGTATCGAGCGGGGCGGGTGAATCCACCCATTGGCCGCCGGCGTGTTCGGACGCCGACCAGGCATTCACCCAGGTGGCGCCGGGCGGGAGCCAGACTCGTCGTTCCCTGGCCCCCTCGGTGTAGACCGGGGCCACCAGGACGTCCGGGCCGAACAGGTACTGGTCCTCGACCTGCCAGCTGGTGGGGTCGTCCGGGTGGTCCACAAACAGCGGGCGCATCGGGGGCAGGCCGGTCTCGTGCGCCACCCGCATCTGATCCATCACGTAGGGCCGTAGCCGTTCGCGCAGGAACATCAGGCGGCGGATGATCTCGTACTGCTCGGCGCCGAAGCTCCAGACCTCATTGGCCGCGCCGGTGTGCTCCGAGCCGACCAGGGTGTCCGGCAGGCGGACCCCGTGCAGCCGGAACACCGGGCAGAACACGCCGAACTGGAACCAGCGCACGATCAGCTCACGGAACGACGGGTCGTGAATATTGCCGTTCTTGAACCCGCCGATGTCCGTGGTCCACCAGGGGATGCCGGACAGGCCGACGTTCAGGCCCGCGGCGATCTGGCGGCGCAGATCCTCGAAGGTCGAGTCGATGTCCCCGGACCAGAGCAGGGCACCCCAGCGCTGACTGCCGGCCCAGGCTGACCGGATCAGGCTGAGGATCTCGGTCTCGCCCTCGGCCTGCATGTGCTCGTAGAAGCCGCGCGCGTGCAGCATCGGGTAGATGTTGGTCGTCTCCAGGCCCGGGCCCAGGTGGTAGCGCAGGTTTTCCGGGGCCTCGGGCACCAGTTCGGGCTCGCAGGCGTCCAGCCACCAGGTGCGGATGCCGTAGTCGTAGTAGTTCTGCTTGACCCTGGACCAGATGAAGTCCTGGGCTTCGGGGTTGGTCGAGTCATAGAACGCCATCGGGATCCGGACGCCCGGGTTGTTGCGATCCCAGAACGCGAGCTGGAAGTCCAGTCCGTGCTCGTTCTCGATCAGCAGGCCACGCTCGGCCATTTCGGGGTAGTTCTCGCTGGCCGGGTTGACGTTGGGCCAGACCGACACCATCAGCTTGATCCCGAGCTGGTCGAGCTCCTTGACCATCGCCGCAGGGTCAGGCCACTCGCTCGGCTCGAACTTCCAGTCGCCCTGCAGGGTCCAGTGGAAGTAGTCGATCACGATGACCGACAGCGGCAGCCCGCGTTCCTTGTACTCGCGGGCCACGCTGAGCAGCTCGTCCTGGGTCTTGTAGCGCAGCTTGCACTGCCAGAACCCGGTAGCCCAGTCCGGCATCATCGGGGCCCGGCCGGCGGACTCGCCGTACTGGCGCATGATCTGGGCTGGTTCGGCGGCGGCGGTGATCCAGTAGTCCCACTGCCGGGTCGCCTCGGACACCCAGCGGGTGACCGTGGTGCCGAGCTCGACCCGGCCGACGCCGGGGTGGTTCCACAGCAGGCCGTAGCCCCGGTTGGACACCAGGAACGGGATCGACACCTCGGTGTTGCGCTGGATCAGCTCGATGACCGCGCCCTTCTGGTTCAGCCGGCCGTGCTGGTGCTGGCCCAGGCCGTAGAAGCGCTCGTCGTCGTGGGCGTTGAACAGCACCTCGAAGTGATGGGTGCCGCCGCCGTTGGCCCGGTAGCGCCGGGTCGGCGGCCCGGTGAAGTGGGGCGTGGTTTCGGACAGCAGTTCGCGGCCGTCCGCGCCAAAGAACGCGATCTGGCCCGAGGCGGCTACCTCAGCGGTGATGTCACCGTGAGTAATACGGGCATGGTCTGCGGTGATGTCGACCGAGCTCGCTGGCCCGGCCGGGCTGTCCAGCAGGGCTCCCGGTAGGCCATCCTGGACGGACTGCCACACCGTGCCCCGCACTCGCAGGCTGCTGGTGCCCCAGGGCTCGATGCGCACGGTCTCGTGCCCACCCCGCCATTCGAGCGCCGAACCGCTTTGCGTGAACACACCCATTCGAAAACTGCCTCCCCGGTGAGACGTCGCGCGCGCAGGGGTTGTAACCAGCGCGGTCGCGCTGGCTGTAACGCAAAGGTTTTCGTAACGGCGATGCTAAGACTCACCGATGTGAGGGTCAAGACATCCAGGCATTCTTAGCCTGAATGAGACCGTAGTACCCCAACTCCGTAGAGTGACCGGAAAACCGAAGTACATAGCTTTTCGGATGAATGACACCTATACTCCTGGCAACGTGGCCGCCGACGAGGGCGGGCACCGTCGCCCATCAGGGTGTACGCCGACGAGGGGAGGCGGCCTCGAGTCCCATCAGCCGGAGCCCGGTGACGATCACCGATGTGGCCCGCCTCGCAGGCGTCTCCCCGGGTACGGCATCCAAAGCGCTCAACGGCCGCGGCGGCATCAGCGCCGACACGGCCGATCGGGTCCGCCAGGCCGCGGAACGGCTGGGCTACCAGCCCAACGCTCTGGCCCGTGGCCTGCTGACCGGACGCAGCTTCACCGTCGGCCTGATCACCACGGACAGTTTCGGCCGGTTCAGCATCCCGGTCATGCAGGGGGCCGAGGACGCGCTCGGGCCGGGCCGCATCTCGGTGTTCCTGTGCGACAGCCGAGACGACCTGATCCGCGAGCAGCACTACCTGCGCACGCTGCTGGAGCGCCGGGTGGACGGGATCATCGTGACCGGCCGCCGGCAGGACCCGCGGGAACCGATCGGCCAGGGCCTGCCGGTACCGGTGGTGTACGCGATGACGCACTCCACCGACCCGTCCGACCTGTCGCTGATCCCGGACGACGAGGAGGGCGGCGCGCTGGCCGTCCGGCACCTGCTCAGCACGGGCCGGACCAGAATCGGCCACGTGACCGGGCCACAGCGGTTCAAGGCGGCCGTGCTGCGGGCCGAGGGCGCGCAGAAGGCGCTGGCCAGCGCGGGCCTGGAGCTGGCGGGCGGGGAGCCGTTGTACGGCGAGTGGACCGAGGAATGGGGCCGTCAGGCCACCGACGTGCTGCTGCGATCGGAGGCAGACCTGGACGCCATCTTCTGCGGCAACGACCAGATCGCCCGCGGTGTGGCCGACGGGCTGCGCGAGGCCGGCCGCCGGGTGCCGGACGACGTGGCCCTGGTCGGCTTCGACAACTGGGAGGTCATCGCGGCGTCGTCGCGTCCTCCGCTGACCACGGTCGACATGAACCTGCGCCAGTTGGGGCGGGCGGCAGGCGAGGGCCTGCTGGCCGCCATCGACGGGCAGCCGAGCGCGGGCCTGCAGTTGCTGCCGTGCAGCCTGGTGGTCCGCGAGTCCAGCCGGTCCCGGCATCTCACGGTCCCGGTGCAGGGCGGGGTCCCTGCGGCTGGTGTGGCGGCTGTGACTAGAGGAGCTAGCGGGGCTAGCGTCGCTGACGGGGCTGGTGGGGTCGAGGGGGCTCGAGCCTCTGACGGGGCTGCTGGGACGCGTGTGGCTGGTGGGGTTGGCGGGGGTGGAGGGCCGCGCGTTGCTGATGGGGCTGGCGGGGTTTCTTTGGGCCCCGGAGACTAGCCCGGTCAGGGTTTGCGGGCGACCGCCGTGTAGGTGGCCAGGCCCTGGGTGGGGATATCCTCCATCGGGCCGGGGCGCCACACGCCGACCGGGGTGATGCCCGGCTCGACCAGGTCCAGACCGTCGAAGAACCGGGCGACCTCGGACCTGGACCGCGCCGACATCGAGGCCTTGTTGTTTTCGCCGTACCGCTGGGCGGCCTCCGGCGCCCCCGGAGTGAGTTCGACGGTGGCGTGAGCCAGGACCAGGTAGCTGCCGGAAGCCAGCGGCTCCATCAGCTTGGCCACGATGCCGTAGGGGTCGTCGGTGTCCGGGATGAAGTGCAGGATGTGCAGCAGCATGAGCGCGATCGGCTGGCTGAAGTCCAGCAGGTTGCGGGCCTCGGCCAGGATCTTGCCCGTGTCCCGCAGGTCCGCGTCGATGTAAGCGGTGGCGCCACGGGCGTCGCTGGTCAGCAGGGCCCGGGCGTGGGTGAGCACGATCGGGTCGTTGTCCACGTAGACGATCCGCGAGTCCGGCCCGACCTGCTGCGCCACCTCGTGCGTGTTGTTCGCGGTCGGCAGGCCGGTGCCGATGTCCAGGAACTGGCGGATGCCCATGCCCGCGGCCAGGTAGTGCACGGCGGCGGCCAGGAACGCCCGGCCCGCCCGCGCCGTAGCGTCCATGGTGGGCATGGCGGCCACAACCCGCTCGGCGGCCTCCCGGTCAGCGGCGAAGTTGTCCTTGCCCCCGAGCCAGTAGTCCCAGACCCGCGCCGGGTGCGCCACGGTGGTGTCGAAATCGCGGCGCGATGGCAGCGGCGGCGGGCCCTGCGGCCCCGGACCCCCCGGGCCCGAATTATCCGTCACGCCGTTTCCCTCTCCCTAGCCGTTGACGTCATCGTATGCCGGTCAGCGCGGCTTTGTTCAATCGTCCGAACTCCTCGATGATCGCGGCCAGCGGCCAGTGCGCGTTCAGGCCGCTGGGATTGGGCACGATCCACAATCCGCTGCGGCCGATGGTTTGCGACTGTGGTCCTACCTGGGCCTTTTTTTTAACAAAGGCCTCTCGATAGGCGGTGACACCCGCGACGGCGACCCAGCGTGGCTGGCGTTCGGTGACCAGCGCGGCCAGGCGTTCCCCGCCGGCCTGGAGTTCGGCCCGGGTCAGCTCGGATGCCTGCGCGGTGGCCCGGGCCACCAGGTTGGTGATGCCCAGGCCGTAGCCGGCCAGCAGTTCCTGCTCGCTGGGGTCCAGTTGGCGGGGCGTGAAACCGGCCCCGTGCAGCGCGGGCCAGAACCGGTTGCCGGGGCGGGCGAAGTGGAAGCCGGTGGCGGCGGAGTACAGCCCCGGGTTGATGCCGCAGAACAGCACCGAGAAGGGAGCGCCGGGCAATGGCAGCACGTCGGGCACGGTGGCCGAACGGGCGGCGTCCAGATCGAGGCCTCGGTAGGAATTACTCCGGGCACGGGGCGGGGGCATCCGTTCACGCTACCGGGGTCCCGCATACCCTCACGTGCGGAATTGCCGCAAACTGCGGCGCGTGAGGTTAAGCCGACGCAAATGGTCAACGCGGCCCTGGATAAGTGCGCCGCGGCCGGGTAAGAAGCCGGCGTGACGAGCGGGACGGCCGGTCGTATCGCCAGTTGGAGCGCCCAGCAGGGCACTGCAAGATGGCGGGCAGGGGCGTATCCGCGAGTCATGCAACGAATGGATCGCGAAACGGCAACTTTTCGCGATGCGCCCGGTTTGCGTGCCATCATAAGCCGGGCCAACCCAGCGGCCTGACCCTAATCCAGGGCCGCTTCTTCATGCTCATTTCACGAATGGGGCCGGCGGCGCCGGCGGAGGTCCAATGCGCATCGGATCGGTCATTCTCCTTATCTGGCTCATTATCGGCGCGATCGCCGCTGGGCAGCGCGGTTACTACAACGGCACCATCGGCGACTGCACGAAGGCCAGCACGATCGTGGTGACAATCCTGGCCGGGCCGCTCAACTACGTCGGCGTCAACCCGAAGATCGACTGCAAGGTCCCGGAGCCGAGCAAGTAACGCCGGCCCGCCCGGCGCCAGCCGGCCGTACCCACGTCCGGGGCATGCGTCCGGGTCAGGCAGCATGGAGGGGTGACGCAGCTAGCGGACAGCGCTCCGGGTCGTGGGACGGCATCGGCGGGATGGGACAGGTCCACGTCGGCGACGTCATTCAATATCCTGACCGAACTCGTGGCCGACGGCAGCGTCATC
Source organism: uncultured Actinomycetes bacterium (assembly GCA_963833835.1). Lineage (GTDB taxonomy): Bacteria > Actinomycetota > Actinomycetes > Streptosporangiales > Streptosporangiaceae > Bog-532. The sequence goes on along the minus strand of CAWHZI010000007.1, from coordinate 414,324 downwards.
GTGCTGAGCGGCGCGGGGCTGTCGACCGAATCGGGCATCCCCGACTACCGGGGGCCGACCGGCAGTACCCGGCGCGCCGAGCCGATGACCTACCAGACCTTCGTGGGCGGGACCGCGGCCCGGCAGCGGTACTGGGCCCGTAGCCACGTCGGCTGGCGGCACGTGGCCGGGGCTGTCCCGAACGCCGGGCACCGGGCCGTGGCCGAACTGGAGCGCCGCGGGCTGGTGGCCGGGATCATCACCCAGAACGTGGACGGCCTGCACACCGCGGCGGGCGCCCGGCAGGTGATCGAGCTGCACGGGCGGCTGGACCGGGTGCTCTGTCTGTCCTGCGGCGGGCGGACCGATCGCGACCAGCTGGACCGGCGGCTGACCGCGGCCAACCCGGGCTGGGCGCAGGAGGCGGCGCGCCAGGCCGTGATCAACCCGGACGGCGACGCGGTGCTGGATGACGCGCTGGTCGAGCAGTTTCGGGTGGTGAACTGCGGCGCCTGCGACGGCCTGCTCAAGCCGGACGTGATCTTCTTCGGCGAGAACGTGCCCCGGACCCGGGTGGACGACTGCTACGCGCTGGTCGAGCGGGCCGGGGCGCTGATCGTGCTGGGCTCCTCGCTGACCGTGATGTCCGGCTTCCGGTTCGTCCGGCAGGCGGCCAAGCTGGATATCCCGGTGGTGATCGTCAACCAGGGCGAGACCCGTGGCGACGAGCTGGCCACCGCCACCCTGGACGCGCCGCTGGGCCCCACGCTGGCCCGCTTGGTCAATTTCCTCGGATAAGGGTCACTCGGATAAGGAGCAGCAGCGGCACGCTGACCAGCGAAGATCTGGCCCGGCCGAAAAGTTTCCGCATGATAACCTTATCCGGCCAAATTGCCACGAGCCAAAGGGGCCTACGCCGTGCCACCATCAGCCAGCTCCGGTTCGCAGGAACTGATCGTCGGGACCTACACCGAGCGCCTGCCGCACGTCGACGGCCAGGCGGAGGGCATTCTCTCCTGCCGTTTCGAGGACGGCACGATCGGCCCGGTGCGGCTCCTCGCCCCGACCCGCAATCCCTCGTTCGTGGTGCTCAGCCCGGACGGCCGCCGCCTGTACGCGGTGAACGAGACGGTTGAGTTCGAGGACCAGCCCGGCGGGGGCGTGACGGCCTTCGCCCGTGACACCAGCAGCGGGGAGCTGACGCGGCTCAACAGCCGTCCGTCGGCCGGCGTCGAGCCTGCTCACCTGGAGCTGGACCCGAGCGGCCGCTTCCTGCTGGTGGCCAACTACCGGTCGGGCTCCGTCGCCGTGTTCGCGCTGGAGGCCGACGGCAGCATCGGCCCGATGACCGATCACGCGCAGCACTCCGGGTCGAGCATCCATCCGGTCCGCCAGACCGGGCCGCACGCCCACATGATCTTGTTTGACCCGGTCACGAACGACGTGCTCGTACCCGATCTCGGGCTGGACGCCGTGTTCTTCTACACGCTCAGCGGCGAGGGCAAGCTCACCGAACACCCGGATCGGCGGATCGGCACGGCCCCCGGGGCGGGTCCCCGGCACCTGGCCTTCCATCCCGACGATGCGCACTTGTTCGTGGTCAACGAGCTCGACAACACCGTCCTGGTGCTGCGCCGCGCGGGTGACGGCTTCAAGACCACCGACACCGCGTCCACCCTGCCAGCCGGCTTCTCCGGCCACAGCCAGGGCGCGGCCATCCGGGTCTCGCCGTCCGGCCGCAGCGTGCTCGTCTCCAACCGGGGCGAGGACAGCGACACGATCGCCGTCTTCCGCTTCGACGCGGACCAGGGCACGCTCGAGCTCGTCCAGGACACCCCGGCCGGCGGGCGCGAGCCGCGCGAGTTCATCTTCTCGGCCGACGGGCGGTTCGTGATCGTCGCGGTCCAGGACTCCGACGCTCTGGTGGTCATGGAGTTCAGCGAAGACGAGCCCGAGCTCCGCCAGGTGTCGTCGGCCCAGGTCCCCACCCCGGTGTGCCTGCGGACGGCCTGAGGACATCACCCCGGCCATGAACCCCGCCCGGTCCACTCCCCCGCCCGCGGTCGTACTGGCGGTGGACATCGGCACCAGCGGCGCCCGCGCCTTCACCTACGACGAGCGCTACGCCATCCAGGCGTCGGCCGGAGCGGCGATCGAAACGGTCTCCGGGCCGGGAGGCAGCTCGACGCAGGCCTGGGATCAGGTGCGCTCGGCCGTCTCGGCCTGCATCCGCGAGGTGGCCGGACGCTCGGCCGCTCCGGTGGCCGCGCTCGTCCTGTCGGGCACCGCCAGCTGCCTGGCCCCGGCCTGGCTTGGCCACCAGGGCGAGGGCCGCATCGACGAGGTCATCTTGTGGTCAGACACCCGGGCGTCGGCGGAACAGGCCGAGATCGACGCGATCGCGGCGTCGCCCGGCAGTGTCCTTGGCCCGCAGGGCGGCGCGTACCAGCGCACGCTCTGCCCGGCCCACGTCAGCTACTGGCCCGCCAAGCTGCGCTGGCTGGAGCGTCACCATCCCGGGCCGCTGGCGTCGGCCCGCTTCGCCGCGGCCAAGGACCACTTCTTCGAGCTGATCACGGGGCAGCGGTGGACCGACCCGATGACGGCGGCGTCCACCGGGGTGTTCGACAGTGAAAGCTGGTGCTGGGACGCCGAACTGCTGGCCGGGAGCGGGGTCAGCGCCGGCCAGCTGCCTGAGGTCCGGGCGGCGACCGCCCAGGCTCCGCTGCGTGCTGACGCCGCCGCGGAGCTGGGGCTGCCCAGCGGGCTCCCGGTCGTGCTGGGCGGTATGGACGGGCCGCTGGCCCAGCTCGGCGCCGCTGGCCTCAGCGACGACATCGCGACCTGTACCGCCGGCACGAGCATCGCCGTCCGGGCCAAGGTCGCGGCCCGCACTCCGGACCCGGCCCAGCGGTTGTGGTGCTACCCCATCGCACCGGACCAGTGGGTGGTCGGAGGAGCGGGAAGCAACGGCGGAAACATCCTGGACTGGGTGGCCAGGCTGATCGGCGAGCCTGCCCGCGTCGGGGACGTACTACGGGAGGCCCTGGCCCGGCCGGGCGACCCGTCGCTGGTCTTCCTGCCCTACCTCAACGGGGAGCGCAGCCCGCTCTGGCGCGACGATCTGCGGGGCGCGATCGTAGGCCTGGCCAGCCATCACGGACCGGCCGACGTGGCGCGGGCCGCACTGGATGGGGTGGCCGGCGCCGTCCAGGAACTCGCGGCCGCCGTCGAGGCGTGCGTCGGCGAGCCCGCCGAGGTCCGCCTGACCGGCGGTCTCCTGGCCGACGACCGCTGGGCCCAGCTGATCACCGATGCGCTGGGCATCGCCACGTCGGTACCGGAGCCCGCTGAAGCCACCGCGACCGGCGCGGCGGTCCTGGGGTGGATCGCGCTCGGCCACCCCGAGCCCAAGCCTCCGTGGCCGACTCGGGCCACTGCGCCCCGGTCACCGGACGGGGCCGTGCACGCCACGCTCTCGGCCAAGAGCGAGCTCATGCGCGAACTGCGGAAGCTCCTGTTTCCGGTTCCCTGACGTCCTTGCGCGCGGGCGGGCGAGCCCGCCGCCGGGGTTTCCCGCCCCGCTCCCAGCGCTTGAGGATCGGGTCCAGCTGGTCCTTGAACATCTGGGCCACCGGAATCGACGGGTTGAGCAGCCACTGCAGCTGCATGCCGTCCATGAGGGCGAACACGCCGCGGGCCTCCAGCTCGATCTGCTCGTCGCTCATGGCATGGATCTCCCCGATGTCCCGGGCTTCGTGGAGAAAGCGGATGCCGTGGTTGATGGTGCGGTCGTACCGCGCCACGGCCCAGGCCCGGGCCGGATGTTGCGGATCGGTGGCTTCGGTAGCCACGGTCAGCAGCAGCTCGATGAGCCCGGGTTCGCTGGTGTGGAACTCCACCAGCTTCGGGAGCCGGCGAAAATACTCCACCCCCTCGGCCCCGTCGAACCAGTGGTCGTTTTCCTGTTCCCAGTGGTTCAGGACGGCCTGGAGCAGGCCGTACTTGTTGTCGAAGTGGCGGGCCAGGGCGGCCGGCGTGACGCCGACATCACCGGCGATCTGGCGCAGCGAGCCGCCCGCGTACCCGTAGCGGGCGAAGATCCTCGATGCCGCGTCCACGATCTCACGGCGACGCTTGATGCCAGTCCGGTACGGGCCGCGGGGAATCACCACCTTCGTCATGACACCTAATTAAAGGGCATGCGGCTTCGTTAAACCATCTTGACCTGTGAGTCCTTGACCCCTGGCTGAAGCCCGCTCTAAAGTGGACGGTCAGTAACAATACGCTCGGGGCACCGGGCGGCAAGCCACGATCTCCGGTCTGGACCGGCTGCCGGCACTGCGCATGCCGCAGCAGGTCAGGCCGGGCACAAGCACACAAAACCCAGAAGCAACGAAGCCCTTTGGGAGACACGAATGAGCACTCGTGCCAGATCTGACCGCCCCGGCCTGTCCCGGCGCAACTTCCTGACCGCGGCCGCGGCCGCCGGCGTTTTGCCCATCGTCCTCGACGCCTGCAGCAGCGGCGGTTCGTCCAGCTCGTCCGGCGGGTCCAGCCCGACCGGAACGATCTCGTTCTGGGACGGCGAGGTGGGGACCGGGCAGCTCAACACCCAAGCCAAGAAGCTGACCGAGGCGTACAAGGACGGCAAGATCACGGGCAGCTACAACCTGATGACCGGGAACGACTACGAGATCATCGAGGCCGCCCTGGCCGCCAACAAGGGCCCGACGGTGGCGGGCGGTTACGCCTACCAGGCCTTCCAGTTCGCCGACCAGGGCGACATCCTCTACGCGGACAACGTCGTGGCCACCATGCAGAAGAACGGCCAGTACGCCGACTACCTGCCGGGCCTGTTCGACCAGCTGAAGAACTCGAAGGGTTACGTCGCCATTCCCTGGGGCGTCGACACCCGGGCCCTCTGGTACAACAAGACCCTGCTGACTCAGGCGGGCGTGGCCGTGCCCACCGACTGGCCGTCCTTCATGGCCGCCTGCAAGGCGCTCAAGAAGATCGGCAAATACGGCTACGTGACCGCGGCCAACAGCAGCAACTCGGCCTACGGTACGCACACGCTAGCCGCGTTCATGATCAACAACGGCGGCGGCATGTTCGACGAGACGGGCAAGGCGGACTGCCTGTACGAGCGCAACGTCGAGGCGGTCGATTACCTGCTCGAGATGTCCAAGAACAAGTACATCGACCCGGGCTCGGTCAGCTACATCGACACCGACGTCTACACCGCGCTCAAGAGCGGGCGGGTCGGCATGGCCCTGGCCAACGCGACCATCCCCCAGGAGACCGGCGGCACCCCCACCAACACCCCATTCGTGGTGATGAGCCCCCTGGCGGGCCCGCACGGGAACAAGGGCACCATCCAGTACCTGAAGAACTACCAGATGTACACCAAGACCCCGAGCAAGGCCGCGTCGGAGAAGTTCCTCCTGTGGTGGAACCAGCAGTTCGTGGGCAGCAAGGGCTTCTTCGCGCAGGGCATCACCGCAGCCGTGCCGGTCCGCAAATCCGCGATCGCGCTGCCGTCGGTCCAGGCCGACCCGAACCTGGTGAAGATCATCAAGGAGTGGGTGCCGGTGGCCAAGCCCGAGTCCGCGCGCTACGCGCACATCTTCTCCGGCCTGGCCACCGTGGACAACGGAACGCCCATGGTCCAGTGCATCCAGTCGATCCTGCAGGGGAACACGACGGCCAAGGCGGCCCTGACGACCCTGCAGAACGGGATCTCGCAGTACGGCGCGTCTTACAAGGCATGATCGGACAGATCGGACACAGGTCACAGTGACGAGCACACAGGCTCGGTCCTCGAGCGTGATCAGCGGGCTGTCCCGTGCCCGTAAAGGAGTAGGCCTCGGCGGCCGGGGCGAGGGTACGCCCCGGCCGCCGAGGCGGTTCTCCTACCGGAGCGTGACGCTGGCGGCGCTGGTCTTCCCGTCGGTGTTCCTGGTCGCCCTCATCTACGGGTACCCAGCGGTCGAAGCGCTGATCCAGTCGCTGCACAACGGCAACTTGGTCGACACCGGGATGTTCGTCGGGTTCCAGAACTACTCGATCGACTTCCACAACAGCGTCTTCTGGCAGTCGGCCATCTTCACGGTCATCTACTGCATCGTGGGCGTGTTCGGCAGCTGGATCGTCGGCCTCGGGCTCGCCCTGCTGCTCCGGCAGAGGATCCACACGCCCGGGCTGTTCAAGACGCTGCTGCTGCTGCCCTGGATCGTGCCGGTGGTGGTGACGGCGACCTCGTGGAAGTGGCTCGTCGCGTCGCCCACCAGCTGGGTGCCCCGCATCGCCGAGAACATCGGCCTCGGTCAGCTGCTCTTCCTGGACAGCCCGGGACTGGCCAAGATCATCGTCTGCGTCTACAAGGTCTGGCTCAGCTTCCCGTTCATGATGCTGATGGCCAGTGCCGCGCTGGCCGGTGTCCCCAGTGATATCTACGAAGCCGCCCGGGTGGACGGGGCCACCAGCTGGCAGCAGTTCCGCCGCATCACGCTGCCGATGATCGCGCGCTCGACCTACATCAGCTGGATCCTGATGTTCATCTTCTGCATCGGCGACTTCCAGTCCATCTACCTCCTCACCGGCGGCGGCCCGGTGAACTCGACCAGCACGCTGATCGTGCTGTCCTACGAAACCGTCTTCGGTAACTTCCAGACCGGGCCCGGTATCGCCATCGGCTTCGTGATGATGCTGGTGTCGGTGCTCATCTCCGTGGTCCTGTTCCGCCGGATTAAGAAGGTCCAGATCGCATGAGTGCCTCCGACATGTCGGCCGTGGGAGCGACCTTGCCGGCCCTGGCCGAAGCGGCCGGCCTCACCGCGGAACCGCCCAGATCAGGAAAGGCGCGGTGGCCTTACACCCTGGCCCTGGCGGTGATCACCGTCGTGGTGCTCATCCCGGTGATCGTGACCGTGGTGCTGTCGTTCCAGCCGCAGCTCTCGTCCACGTCGCACTCGCTGTTCACGCTGGAGAACTTCAGCTACATCTTCGCGCACACCCAGGTCCTGACCTGGCTGCGGAACAGCCTGATCGCCACGGTGGCGACGGTGGTGGTGGCGGTCATCGTCGCCGCCCCGGCGGGCTACGTGCTGTCCCGCAGCCGCAGCCGGGCGATCAGCGGTTACGCGCTGATCCTGTTCATCGCCCAGTCGTTCCCGCAGATCGTCTCGATCGTGCCGCTGTTCGTGCTGTTCGCCCACTTCAACCTGAACGACAACCTGTTCGGGCTGGCCATCGTGTACGTCAGCATCACGATCTCGGTGGCGACCTGGATGATGGCGGCCTATATCGACACGATCCCCATCGCCCTGGAGGAGGCGGCCTGGATCGACGGGTGCTCGCTGTTCGGCGGGTTCGTCAAGATCGTGCTGCGCAACTCGCTGCCGGGCATCCTGTCCACCGCTATCTTCGCCTTCCTGCTGGCCTGGAGTGACTTCCTGATCGCGGTGGTGTTCCTGCGCTCGAGCGGCAACTACACGCTGCCGATCGGGCTGCAGACCTTCTTTTCCGAGAACAACACCGAATGGGGCTACGTGATGGCGGTATCGGTCGTCGTGCTGGTGCCACCCGTCATCGTGTTCGGTTTCCTGCACCGCCACTTCAGCGTCGGCGGGATCGGCGGTGCGCTGGCGGGTCACTGACCCACCAGCCGGCACCCCTTGGGGTCAGCGAGCGGCACCTTGGGGTCAGCGGGAACACAAAAGCGGCCGGCGCGCACCAGGCGCGCCGGCCGCTTTTGGCCGTTATCCGGTTATTCGACTATCCGGTTTTTCGACTATTCGACGTTGAGCCCGGCATCGTGGGCCAGGCCGGTGAGGTATTCGAGCGCGAGCTTGTATTCCCGATCGACTTCCGGTGACGCCTCGACCCTCGGCTCGTAGGCGCCAGCCTGCGGCCGGACTCCCCGGGAGACGCCGGGAATGTCCTCGAATTCCAGGGACACGACGCCGTCGTAGTTGATGTCCTTGAGTGCCTTCATGGCACTGGCCCAGTCGATCTTTCCCTTACCCGGACGGAAGTGCATGTTGTTGGTTCCGTCGTTGTCGGAGAAGTCGCAGTGCCACAGACGATCGGCCAGTTTGTAGATCGATACGTGGGTGAAGTCGCCGTTGGGGAAGGTGTGGCTGGGGTCGAAGTTGGCCCCCAGAGCCGGGTTGTCGACCGCTTCGATCAGCCGGAGCAGGCCCTCCGTGGTCGAGGCGTAGCGGAACGGGTGCATCTCCAGGCTGTACTTCAGGTCGAGCGATTCCGCGTACTGCGCACACTGGCGAATGGCGTCCACATAATCCAGCCAGTTCTGATTCCAGTCGAGATCGCCCGGCACGTCGACGGTGTACTGCTGCACCATCGCGCGATCCACCAGCGGCGGGTTCTTGATGGCAAAGGGGAAATGGGTAACGGTGTTAATGATCTTGGTGCCGAGTTCGGCGCCCGCGTCGCTGAAGCGCTTGAAAGTTTCGACGGCCTGGGCCCGGACCGCGGCGTCGCCGCTGGCCAGTTCGCCGGGATTGGCCACGAACTGCGACAGCAGTATGCCTTCGCCATCCAGGACCGAGCGCAGTTCCTTGATGGTCTGCGACGTGTAGTAGGAGTCAAGAGTCTCTGATTTCCAGCCGATAAGTTCCACCGCCCGGAAACCGAGCCCACGGATGCGGCGTATCGCTCCGTCGTAGGGCTCTTCCCACTTGAATGGCCAGACTGGAGCTCCGAACCTCATGCGCCACCTTCTCCTCAACCGTGAGGGCCTCGTATTGTGTACGAACGTTAGCAATTCGGCCTGATTACTGTCAACGCTCGAACTACGGCATACCGGTCCTGACCAGGAGATTGATCGTTTTTGTTGATAACGACGAGCGACCCCATCCGGCCGAGAGACCTGGTCGACTCCTAGGCCCAGTACGGGGACACTGTACAGAACAGTTGACGGTGATTAACATTTGGTTCGGCCTGCAGAGGCTCGTGGGGCGGCCGAATCCCGGCGCCCTGGTCCTGGCGGTGAAGGAGCAGTGTGGTGGCCCAGCTAGGGGTTCTGACCAGCGAGTTCGAGCGCGCCAGTCTGGAAGAGACGCTGGACGCCGTGGCCGGCCACGGGATCGAAGCGGTCCAGTTCCAGCTCGGCTCGGCGGTGCCATCGATCCCGTTGCGGGACTCGCTTCAGCGAGGGCTGGACGTCCTGGGCGAGCACCTGAGCCCCAGCCTGTGCGAGGACATCCGCGGGCAGCTGGCCAAGCGGGGCATCGTCATGGCCGCGGTGGACGGGACGTTCAACATGGTCCATCCCGACCGGGACCGCCGCTGGGCCAACCTCGGTCACCTGCGCCAGCTGATCGGGTACTGCGACGCCCTGGGCACGTCCGTGGTGACCCTCTGCACGGGTAGCCGCGACGACATCATGTGGCGGCGTCACCCGGACAACGACAGCCCCGAGGCCATGACCGACCTGGTCGAGGTCATGAAGGCGGCGGCACAAACCGCCGGAGAGCACGGGGTGACCCTGGCCTTCGAGCCCGAGGTCAACAACGTCGCCAGTTCGGCCGAGCGAGCCCGTCAGCTGCTCGACGCGGTGGGGTCGCCCTCGGTCAAGGTGGTCATGGACCCGGCCAACATCTTCAAGGCGGGCGAGCTGCCCCGGATGCAAGAGAAGCTGACCGAGGCCTTCGACCTGCTGGGCGGCGACATCGCGCTGGCGCACGCCAAAGACCTCGACCACGACGGTGAAGCCGGGCACCTGGGCGCGGGCGAGGGCCTCCTCGATTACCCGCTCTACCTCTCCCTGCTGCGGCGCAGCGGCTTCGGCGGCACCATCGTCCTGCACCAGATGCACCATCTCGACGACGCCGGGATCGATGCACGGTTCGCCTTCGTACGGGAGCAGGCTCCGGCTGGCTTCCTGGCCTAGCCACAGGAGATCTGACGTAGACGCGGGAGACGCTGCGACCGGGAGACACCGTGGTTGACCAAGTGGACGTGGCCATCATCGGCAGCGGGCCAGCGGGCTGCACCTACGCTCGCCAGATCTGCGATCAGGTGCCGGACGCCCGGGTCCTGGTCGTCGAGTCCGGCCCGGTAGTGTCGCAGCCGCCCGGTACCCATGTGAACACGATCGTGGACGACCGGGCGCGGGCCCGGGCCAGGGTGGCGTCGCAGGGGCCGGTGCAGTACTCCTACGGCATTCCCCCGGCCGGGCAGGAGCTGCTCTCCTACCGGCTGGGACGCGGCGGCCCGATCCTGCCCCATGAAGGCCTGTTCCTGCTCAGTGCGGCCCAGGAGGTGAGCCCGGATTTCCCGGCCGCCGCCATGGCCAGCAACGTCGGCGGGATGGGCGCGCACTGGTTCGGATCCTGCCCCCGCCCGGCCGGGACCGAGCGGATCGCCTTCCTCGAGGGGGCACCGCTGGAGGGGGCGACGCTGGACGACGCCCTGTCGACGGCCGAGGGGCTGCTCGGGGTCTCTGCCCGTCAATTCGCCGGCTCACCGGCCGCACTGTGGCGCGAGCGCGCCCTGGGCGGGGTATTCGATCAAGGGCGAGCACCGGACCGACGGGTCCAGGCCATGCCGCTCGCGGTGAGGCGGGAGGCTCCCGGGTCCGGCCAGGCCGGCCCGGCCGTCATCCTGGACCCGCTGCTCAACGGCGCCCACGGCAACTTCGAGCTACGCCCCGAGACCCTGTGCCAGCGGGTCGTGATGTCCGGCGACCGGGCCACCGGAGTGGACCTGGTCGACCTGGCCTCCGGCACGCCATACCAGGTCGCCGCCCGCCAGGTCGTCGTCGCGGCCGACAGCCTGCGCACCCCCCAGCTGCTATTCGCTTCGGGTGTCCGGCCGGCCGCGCTGGGACGCCACCTGAACGAGCACCCCTACATCGCGGCCCTCTTCCGGGTGGACGGAACCTCCGGCGAGGCCGGCGACCCCGCGCTCGAAGCGCTCATGCCTGCCAGCGGCGTGACCTGGATTCCCTTCGAGGACGCCCGCTTCCCCCTGCAGGTGCAGGTGCACCAGCGGTCCAATCTGCTCAGCGCCGGTCTCTTCCTGCGCAACGAGATCCGGGCCGAGAACCGGGTGGAGTTCAGCGACGCGGCCCGGGACTGGCGGGACCTGCCCCGCATGCGCGTGCACTACTCGCTGAGCGACCTGGACCGCGCGGTGGTGGACCAGGCCATGCAGGTCGCGACCGACATCGGGCGAGCCTGCACGGCCACCCCCCTGGACGGCTGGCCGCAGCTGATGCCCAGCGGCTCGTCCCTGCACTACCAGGGCACCGTGCGGATGGGCGCCGAGGACGACGGTGATTCGGTCTGTGACCGCCACGGCCGGGTCTGGAACACCGAGAACCTCTACGTGGCGGGCAACGGCCTCATTCCCACCTCGACCGCCTGCAACCCGACGCTGACGAGCGTGGCCCTGGCCACCATCGGAGCCCGCCGGATGGGCGCCGAGCTGAATTCCGCCTGAACCCGGCCGGCATTCCGCGTGGACCGGCCCGCGCCCTATTGTCGGTACCCGCTGTTAGGGTCGGGCCCCGGTACCAGATGGGTCCAGGGGGAAGGCGGCACTCGATGACGAGTCCCAGCGGAGCGTTCAGCACGGTCACATCGGCGGACGGCACCACGATCGCCTACGAGCGGCACGGGCAGGGGCCGGCCGTGGTCTTCGTGGACGGCGCGCTGTCGGTCCGGGGCGGCAAGGCGGATCTGGACGAACTGCTGGCCCCGGAGTTCACCGTGTTCCGGTACGACCGGCGGGGCCGGGGCGACAGCGGGGACGCCCAGCCGTACGCGTCCGAGCGGGAGGTCGAGGACCTGGCCGCGGTGATCGGCGCGGCGGGCGGGACGGCCGCGCTGTATGGGCATTCGTCGGGCTGCGCGCTGGTCCTGGACGCCGCGATCGCCCTCGGCCCGGATGTCGTACCGAAGATCGCCCTGTACGAGGCGCCCTACAGCGATGACCCGGCCGACCAGCCGCGCTGGAACGCCTATCTGACCGAGCTGGCGGTGACGCTGGCCGACGGCCGGAACGGCGACGCGGTGGCCCTGTTCATGACGCTGGTGGGCATGCCCGCCGAGCAAGTCGATCAGATGCGGCAGTCACCGTGGTTCGGGTCGCTGGAGGGTATCGCGCCCACGCTGGCCTACGACCACGCCGGCCTGATGGGGCCGCAGCGTGCGGTCCCGGTAGCCAAGGCCGGGAAGGTGGCGGTGCCCGCGCTGGTCATGTACGGCGGGGCCAGCGTGGCGTTCATGCGCGCGGCCGCCCGCGGCCTCGGGCAGGCCATCCCCGGCGCTGAGCTGCGGGAGCTCGAGGGTCAGGACCACAACGTGGCCGCGGCGGCGCTGGCGCCGATCCTGGCCGCGTTCTTCGCGGCCTGACTTCGGGCACCATGTCCCTGTAGTGCGGAGTTGCGCACGCGCGGGGACGGGCCGTTACGCTGCCTGGCATGGCCCCGACCGATCCCCCCGGGCCGGCCTCCGGCGCTCGTGCCCCCGACGTTCGTCCTCCCGGCCGTATCCCGGTCGGCCTCCTGGCCGGCTTCGCCGCGCTCTGCCTGGTCGCTCTCGTCGCCCTGGCCATCTCGGTCCACGGCGGCCCGGAATCGACCGTGTCCGGGCTGGCCCTGGCCATCCTGCCGGTCCCGCTGGTGATGGCCGGGGTGCTGTACCTGGACCGGCTCGAACCCGAGCCGCCGGTCCTGCTGGCCGCGACGTTCAGCGCCGGGGCCGGGGCCGCCGCGGTGATCGGGCTGTTCGGGCACGTGTTCGGCAACAGCATCCTCACCACCCCGGAGCTGGGCCCCGAAGCCGGCCAGCTGACCACCTCGCTGGGCAACGCGCTGGTGGGCGCGCTGGTCGCGGAGTCGGTCCAGGGCGCGATCCTGCTCGGCCTGCTCCGCTACCAGCGGGCCGAACTGGACGGCGTCGGCGACGGCGTGGTCTACGCGGCCACGATCGGGCTGGGCTTCGCGCTGGTGTCGAACCTGTTCGCCTACGTGCAATCCGAACGCAGCGGCGCGAGCGCGCTGATCTCGGCGTTCTTCCAGCGCGGCCTGCTCACGCCGCTGTGGGGCCCGTTGTTCACCGCGATGATCGGGATCGGCGTCGGCTACGCGGCCACCACGGCGTCCCGGCGGCGCGGGACCTGGGCCATCGTCGCGGGCTGGGTGATGGCGGTCGTCCTGCACACCGCCTGGGACGACTCGGTGCGGCGGGGCGCGGGCTGGGAGACGCTGGTCTACCTGATCCTGCTGGTGTTCCTGGGCCTGCTGATAGTGGTCATGCGGCTGGACCGGCGCCGCATCGTGGCCCTCATCGGCACCTCACTGACGCAGTTCCAGAGGCCGGAAACGATGACCCAGGACGATCTGCGGATGCTGGGCGACCTGCACGAGCGGCGGCTGGCCCGGCAGTGGGCCCGGCTGCACTGCGGGCTGAGTGGCGGGCAGCTGATGGCCGACTATCAGCTCGCCGCCACCGAGCTGGCGCTGTCCTGCTACCGGTCCGAGCAGGGCAACATGGTGGAGGAGGCGTTCGCGGCCAGCCGGGTTGTCCGGCTGAGTGCGATGGAACACGCCGCGGCTACCCTGCGGGGTCAGCGGCCGCCACCGCCGCACCCCTCCTGGGCGCCCTACGGGCGGTCGGCGCTGTCCGCCACCCGGCCGCCCCGGCCGCCCACCCGGGCCGCGCGGCGGCCCGCCGGAAACCGCCAGGACGAGGACCCCGGGGACGACTGAAAGACCATTGTCGGTGCCTCGCATTACACTCCGGACGTATGGCAGCAAGCAGCGATGAGCACGCAGGCAACGTCCTGGCGCCGCAGCCGGACGCCCTGGAAGAGTACCGGCGCGAGCTGACCGGGTACTGCTACCGCATGCTCGGCTCCGGCTTCGAGGCCGACGACGCCGTGCAGGAGACGATGCTGCGGGCGTGGAAGGCGTCCGACCGGTTCGAGGGGCGATCCTCGGTACGGTCGTGGCTGTACCGCATCGCCACCAACGTGTGCCTGGATATGCTGCGCGGCCGCCAGCGCCGGGCCCGGCCGATGGAGCTGGGGCCGTCCTCGGCGCCGGACCCGTCGCAGCTGGGCGAGCAACTGCCCGAGCATCTGTGGGTCTCCCCCATCGCCGACGATCGCGTGCTGCCCGCGGAGGCCGACCCCGCGGTGGTGGTCGAGGCCCGGGACACGATCCGGCTGGCCTTCGTGACCGCGCTGCAGCACCTGCCGCCCAAGCAGCGGGCCGCGCTGATCCTGTGCGAGGTGCTCCGCTGGCAGGCCACCGAGGCCGCCGACCTGCTCGGCACCAGCGTGCCCGCGGTGAACAGCGCGCTGCAGCGGGCCCGGACCACGCTGGCGGCGCTGCCCGAGCAGGAGCGCCCGGCCGACATCGGCGACGACCACACCGACCTGCTGGAGCGGTACGTCGACGCGTTCCAGCGCTACGACATGTCGGCGCTGGTCGAGTTGCTGCACGAGGACGCCATCCAGTCCATGCCGCCGTACGCGCTGTGGATCGAGGGCGCGGAGAACATCGCCACCTGGATGGTGGCGCCCGGCCCGGACGCCTGCCGGGGCTCGCGGCTCATCCCGGTGGCGGTCAACGGCTCCCTCGGCTTCGGGCAGTACAAGCCGGCCCGGCCGGCGGCTACGAGCCCTGGGCTCTCCAGGTCATCGAAGTCACCGGGGGCCGGATCGCGCGGATGACGTTTTTCCTGGACACGGCCTCGTTGTTCCCCTCATTCGGCCTGCCTGATCACCTTCCGGCCTAGCCTGTCCCGGACCCGGCCGACGGCACGATACGCTTCCCCGGCCGGGACCCCTTAGATGGTCTGTCATCGGCGTAAATACCCATAGACCGGACAGGCATCGAAAGGGACGGTCGGACATGCGGGACGGCGGACTGTCGGCGGATCGGCTCAGGCGCCTGCACGAGGTGATGACCGGTTACGTCGAGCGCGGCGAGGTGCCCGGCCTGGTGACGATGATCGCCCGCCGCGGCGAGGGCCACGTCGACGCGGTCGGGGCGATGGCGGACGGCTCGGAAGAGCCGATGCGCCGGGACACGATCTTCCGCATCTCGTCCATGACCAAGCCGATCACCGCGGTCGCGGCCATGATCTGCGTCGAGGACTGCCTGCTGCGGCTGGACGAGCCGGTGGACCGGCTGCTGCCCGAGCTGGGCAACCGGCGGGTGCTGCGGCGCCCGGAGGCGGACCTGGACGACACGGTCCCGGCCCACCGCCCGATCACCGTGCGGGACCTGCTCACCTTCACCATGGGCCTGGGCATCGTGGCGGCCGAGCCCGGCACGGTCCCGCTGGCCGACGCCCTGGACCAGCTGGAACTGGGCCAGGGCACGCCCAGCCCGGCCGTGCCACCGGCCCCGGACGAGTGGATCCGCCGGCTGGGCTCGCTGCCGCTGCTGTACCAGCCGGGCGAGCGCTGGCTGTACAACACCGGCGCGGACGTGCTCGGGGTGATGATCGAGCGGGCCGTGGGCCAGCCGTTCGAGACGTTCCTGGCCCAGCGGGTCTTCGAGCCACTGGGCATGAAGGACACCGGTTTCGACGTTCCGTGGGACAAGATCGGCCGGCTGCCCACCGAGTACGTCATCGACCCCCGGACCGGCCGGGCGGCGGTCTACGACGACCCGCACGACGGGCAGTGGAGCCGGCTCCCCTCGTTCCCGTCCGGCGGCGGCGGTCTGGTCTCGACCGCGGACGACTACCTTGCGTTCGCCGACATGCTGCGGGAGAAGGGCGTCAGCCGCGGGGTGCGCATCCTGTCCCGCCCGTCGGTGGAGTTCATGACCTCCGACCAGCTCACCCCGGAGCAGAAGGCGGCGTCGGGGCTGGTCCCCGGGTACTTCCGGGTGCACGGCTGGGGCTTCGGGATGTCCGTGGTCACCGAGCGCACCGAGGTGGCCAAGTCGGTCGGCACCTACGGCTGGGACGGGGGTCTGGGCACGTCCTGGTACAACGACCCGGCCGAGGAGCTGACCATGATCCTGATGACCCAGCAGGCGTGGGAGTCGCCGATCCCGCCCCGGCTGTTCCAGGACTTCTGGACCGGGACCTACGCCGCCATCGCCGACTGAGGCTGGGCTTGTGCAGGGCGTCGGCTCGGGACGCCCGGGCAACTGAGGCTGGGCTTACGTAGGGGGTCGACCGGCATAATGAGTCGTCCTGCCCAGTTGTAACGAGGCACATGGCGACTAACGAAATGACCCCGCAACGCTCCGACTCGGTCAAGCGCTGGCGCGACATGCTGGCCAGCGAGCGTGACGCGGCTGCGCTGTACACCCGGCTGGCCGACGCCGAGACCGGCGAGCGGGAAGAGATCTTCCGCGAGCTGGCCTCGATCGAGCTCAAGCACGCCGCGCACTGGGAGGGCAAGCTGCGCGACGCCGGCGCACGCGTGCCGGCTCCGGGCGGCCCGAGCCTGCGCACCCGGCTGCTGGGCCAGGCCGCGAACCGGCTGTCGGTCGGGACCGTGCTGCCGCTGATCGAGCGGGCCGAACGGGCCGACGCCGGGATGTACGAGGCCGACCCGGACGCCGGCCCGGGCATGGCCGCGGACGAGCGCGGCCACGCGCGGACGCTGGCCCGCCTGATCGACGGGGGCAGGCCGGACCCGCGGGCCCAGGTGCGCCGGCGTGAGCCGTGGCACCGGGGCGACCGGTCCGGCGCGCTGCGAGCCGGGGTGTTCGGCGTCAGCGACGGCCTGGTGTCCAACACCGCGCTGGTCATGGGGTTCGCCGGTTCCGGGGCGTCCCGCACGGTCATCTTGCTGGCCGGGGTGGCGGGCCTGCTGGCCGGGTCGTTCTCGATGGCCGCGGGCGAGTACGTGTCCATGTCCAGCCAGCGCGAGATGTACCAGCGGGAGATCTCGCTGGAGCAGGCCGAACTGGACGAAAAGCCGGACGAGGAGCATGCCGAGCTGGTCCTGATCTACCGGGCCAAGGGCCTGTCCCGGCCGGACGCGGAGAACCTGGCCGACAAGATCATGTCCGACCGTTCGGTGGCCCTGGACACGCTGGCCCGGGAGGAACTGGGCCTGGACCCGGACGAGCTCGGCTCGCCCTGGGGTGCCGCCGCCTCCAGCCTGCTGGCCTTCGCCCTCGGCGCGTTCGTGGTCGTTGTGCCCTACCTGGCGGGCAGCGGCGTGGCCGCGCTGGTGACCGCGATCGTGCTGGCGTTGGCCGCGATGTTCGGTGTCGGGGCGAGCATCGGCGCCATGAACGGCCGCAACCCCGTCCGCTCCGGGCTCCGCCAGGTGATCGCCGGAACCATCGCCGCCGCCATAACGTTCGGCGTCGGCCACCTGATAGGCGCGCACATCTCTTAGCGTGCGAGCAGCCAGACCAGGACCGGTTGGGTGCGGATGATTCGAGTCTCGTTGTCGGCGCGGTGCTTCAGGCCGCGTTCCTGGCGGGCGGTGCCGTCGTCGGCCCGGGCATAAGACGGTTGCGCGGGGCCGACCATGGCGGCGTATGGGGGATGGCGCGAGCAGGCCCAGATCGCGGGCCCGCGCGACGGCCTCGGTGCGACGGTGGGCGCCGAGTTTGGCGAACAGGTGGCTTATGTGGGTCCGGACGGTGGTCACCGACACTGACAGTTCCCGGGCGATCTCCGGGGCGGACAGATTCGTCGGCAGGTAACGCAGCACCCGCATCTCGCTGCGACTCAACGGCTCTATCAGTTCGGGCGAACGATCTCCCCCAGACCACTCTTTGCCGCGGAGGGGCTTCTCGCTTCCCAGTACCGCTTTGGGCCCCGGATACCTAGCGGGGACCGGTTCCGCGAGGCCTGGCTCCAGTGGTGGAAGCAGGGTGAGGATCTCCGAGACCAGGGCCGCGTGTTTGGCGCAGTCCCGGGCGTGGCGCTCCAGCAGCCCCGGCGCACGGTAGATGAGGAACGGGAAGAGCATGCGATCAGGCTCGGCGATATCGAGGGCACGCTCGAGCGCGCGCCAGGCGGCGTCCCGGTCGCTGAGTGCGTCCCGGACGATCGCCTCCAGCACGAAAACGTTGACCCGCCAGTTCGGCCAGGCCACGGGGGCGGAGCCGTCCAGAACCGGCGCGAGCGCGGCGGCCGCCGCGCGTGGGTCGTCCTGGGCCAGCCGCAGCACCGCCTCGGCGACGCGGGTCTCGCCGCGGTTGCGGTCCTCGTCACGCAGGCCGCCCAGGATCTGCTCGGCGCGGTCGATGGCGCCCAGGCGCACCAGGGCGTGCAGCAGCAATCCCCGCGTCGACGTGACGAAATAACTGCCGTGCGGGGCGGCGAGGTGCCGCGAAAGCCGCTCGGCGGCCCGGCAGGCGGCCAGCGCGTCGGTGAAGCGGCCGCGCGCCAGCTCCAGCAGCCCGCGCACGAAACAGATCCCCGCCCCCACCGCGGGCTCGGCTTCCGGCATGACGGTGCGCTCGGCCCGCTGGAGCCAGGGCTCTGCCTCATCGGGCCGCCCCTGGCAGAACAGCGCGCCTGCGAGTGCGATGTAGGCGCTGCCGGCGGCCGGCTCGTCGGTCCAGCCGTGCCGTTCGGCCAGCTCCACCGCCTGCCTGCCGCGCTCCGCCGCCCGTGCGAACGACCGCTCGAGTTCGACCTGCGCCTGGTACGCCAGGCCGGTGAACTCCAGATGGGCCGCCCGACCCGGCTGGCCAGCACCGCGCCCTGCTCCAGGTGCGCCGCTGCATCCTCGATCCGGGCCGCCCCGTACTCGGCGCTGCCCAGGCTGATCAGCGCCAGCGCGCGCAGCTCCTCGCCCAGGCCGGGCGCCGCCTCCAGAGCCTCGGCCGTGGCCTGCAGCCGCCGCGCCTCCTCCGCCACCGCCGGCGGGTTCCCGCGGTGGCGGGCAACCAGCAGCCGGATGATCCCGAGCAGCACCTGCGCCTGCCCGCGCCGGGGCGCCGGCACCGACGCCACCCCGCGCGCCGCCACCTCCAGATACCGCTCCGCGGCCTCCAGCGATCCCTGCGCCAGCTCATCGGCCGCCGCCACCGCCGCCAGCTCAGCATCGGCCGCCGCGGCCCCCGCCGGGAACCCGGCCAGGATCGCGTGCACCGTCGCGGCCTGACCGCCCAGATGCAGGCCAGACCAGTGCCCGGCGAGCAGGCGGGCGGCCAGCCCCCAGTCCCGCGCCGCCTGCGCGTGCCGGATCGCCTCCACCGGGAACCCGTGCTCAGAAAACCACTGCGCTGCCACCCCGTGCAGCCCGGCGACCTCCCCCGGCGCGGTGCGCCGCAGCTCCAGCTGCAGCAGGTCGGCGAACAGGTGATGGTAACGGAACCAGGAACGGCCCGCGTCCAGCGAGACCACGAACGCGTTCGCCCCCTCCAGTTCCTGCAGCACCCGATCCCCGCCCGATCCTCCGGCCAGGGCATCGGCCAGCGGGCCGGACACCCGCTCCAGCACGCTGGTGCGCAGCAGCAGCCGCCGCACGTCTTCCGGCTGCCGGTCCAGCACCTCATCCAGCAGGTACTCCGCCACTGTCCGCTCACTGCCGGAAAACTCCGCCGCGAACCGGCCCGGATCCGGATGCCCGGCCAGCGACAGCGCCGCCAGCCGCAGCCCGGCCGCCCACCCCTCGGTCCGCTCATGCAGCATCACCACCGCCGGATCGGCCAGCTCCACCCCGGCCCCGGCAAACAACTCCCGCGCCTCGGCCACGCTGAAGCGCAGATCCCCGGCCTGGATCTCGGCCAGCTGACCCTCCAGCCGCAGCCGGTGCAGCCCCAGCCGCAGGCCATGCCGGGTACACAGCACGAACCGCAGCGCATCCGGGGCCCGCATCATCAGCAGCTCCAGCTGCCGCAGCGCCTGGTCCGGCTCCAGCAGGTGGACGTCATCGACCACCAGCCAGACCCGCTCCGCCAGCGGCGCCAGGTCCTTCAAAAGCCGCTCCACGACTGCCCACCCGTCGAGGTCCGGCGCCGCCGTCAGCTCCCGCACCAGCCCCGCCCCCGGAGCCGTCCCGCGCAGCGCCCCCAGCACCGACGCCCAGAACCGCTGCGGATCCCGCTCATCTGGCCCCACCGGCACCCACGCCGCCCGGTCCGCCACCCCCGCCTCACCGATCCACGACCGCAGCAGGACCGTCTTCCCGCTGCCCGGCGGCGCCGACACCACCGTCACCCGCACCAGCGTCCCAAGCCGCCCGGACAGCCCCATACGCGGAACGACGCCTCCCGCACCGGGGGAGACAGCAGCAATGGCACCGGACTCCGGCTCCCCGGCAGACCCCATCGCTCCATCATCACACGAACCCCGGCAGCATCATCGCGAGAACCCCGGCAGCGCCCGGTCCGCAACCGCGGCGGTCGATCAGAGGCGGTGCACCTCGCTTGCTGAAGGGGACGGGTCCGCGGCGACGGGAACGGCTGCGGCATCGGCACCGGCGGCCTGACCGCTGCGGGCCGCCTTTGAGAGTTCGCGGCTGTCGCGCGAGGAGATCAGCACGGCGGCGAGGATCGCTCCGGCGACGGCGAAGCCGGCGCCGACGAGGAACGCCTGGTCAAAGCCCTTGGTCAGCGCCACGGCCGAGCTGTGGACGCCGGCGTGGAACAGGCTTTGGGTGCGGCTGTTGGCGACGGTCGCGAGGATCGCGAGCCCGAGCGCGCCGCCGACCTGCTGGGAGGTGTTGATCAGGCCGGAGGCCAGGCCCGCCTCGTGTGGCTCGGTTCCGGTCACGGCGGCGATCGTCACGGACACGAACGCCGGTCCGAACCCGGCTCCGGCGAGCAGCGATGGGCCGAGGACGTCCGCAGCGAACGAGCCGCCTGTCGCTGGTACTTGTGAGAACCACAGCAGGCCGCCGGCGACAAGCAGTATGCCGACGATCAGAGGTGGTTTGAAGCCAACGCGGGTGACGAGCTGGGAGGCGGCGGCGGCGGAAAGGATGATCCCGACCGCGAGCGGCAGGTAGGAGATCCCGGTCTTGATCGGCGAGTAGTGCAGAACGTCCTGGAGGTAGAGAGAGATGAAGAAGAACATCGAGAACAGGGCCATGCCGATCAGCAGCCCGACGACGTTCGCTCCCCGCAGCGTCCGCAGGCGGAAGATCGAAAATGGCACCAAGGGGTGACGCTGGCGCAGCTCGATCACCACGAACACGATCAGCAGGACTGCGGCCCCGGCGATACGCGCCAGCGTGGTCGTCGATCCCCAGCCGACGTTGACGGTGTCAACGACGGTGTAGACGAGCAGCGACAGGCCGGCGGTGACGGTCACCGCTCCCGGCAGGTCAAACGTCGTTGTCCCGTCCTCGGCGCTGCTCTCGAGGAGCGTCCGCGGAGCGAGCAGCGCCGCGATGAGTCCGATCGGGACGTTGACGAACAACACCCAGCGCCAGCTCAGGCCGCTGGTCAGGATTCCGCCGAGCAGCACTCCGGCCGCGCCGCCGCGCCGGCGACCGCGCCCCAGATCCCGAGAGCGCGGTTGCGCTCGCCGCCCTCATCTGAACGTGACTGTGAGGATCGACAGCGCGGCCGGCGCGACCATCGCCGCGCCCAGGCCCTGGACCGCGCGGCAGCGATCAGCCAGCCTGCCGACTGGGCGATCCCGCCGGCGAACGAGGCGAGCTAGAACACCACCAGTCCGAGCATGAACATGCGCCGTCGCCCGAGCAGGTCGGCCACGCGCCCACCGAGCAGTAGAAACCCGCCGAAGGTGAGTACGTACACGTTCACGACCCACGACAGGTCAGTCAGCGCAAAGTGCAGGGCGGCGCCGATCGACAGCAACGCGACGTTGACGATCGAGGCATCGATCACGATCACGAACTGGGTCATCGCCAGCAGCACGAGCGCGAGATTTTTCGCGCGGGGCGTGTACAGCGGTGGCGCCTTGGGTTGGCTGAGCGATGTCATTGGAAGCTGATCTCCTGTTTCGGTTGCATGAAGCAAGGGTATTCGTGTGCTGGAGTCGTGGCTTTTGTCTCTTCACGGGGCTGGTTGTGATTCCGCGAGATGATTGGTGCCTCGCATTCTGTGAGAGCCGGCGTCGATGACATCCACGGCGAAATGGGCTACAGCCGGCTGGCTGATGAAAAAGCTGGGTCAGCCGGGTGATCCGAGGGACGCTTCCTAGCGGCGGCCTTCCAGCGCGGCCCGGAAGCGTGCGTAGCGCGGGGCGCCGATCCATCGCCATACCAGCGCAGCGGTCCGGCATGTTCTTCTTCAACCATGCGGCGCCCCCGTCGGGCTGGGCGGCGAGGATGGCGCCGACCATATTCCACAGCTGACCCTTTGGGGTTGCAGCCCGGCCGTGCTTGTGGAAACCAGTTCTCCTCGCGCTGGGTGAGCAAATGCTCCATGGCCGGGACGATGTTGGCTTCTTCGTCCGGGAAGTGCTCGGCCAGTGCCGCGGACACCCCGTGGAGCGCGGAGCGGATCGGTTCGGCAGCTTCCTTCGTCGCGGTGGCGCGCCAGGCGGGCAAGGTCCGGTCGAGGTCTTTGAGGTGCACCAGCATGCCGGCGTGCTGACGCTTTATCAGACGCTCACTTAGGTGCGGGCGCTCCTGCGGCACCCAGTGGTGCGAGGATCGGGTTATGGACGTCTTGCGCACTCCTGAGGATCGCTTCGCTGGATTGCCGGACTTCGGCTATGAGCCGCATTACGTCACGGTGGGGACGCCGGGCGGGGATGACGTGCGGATGGCTTACGTGGAGGCCGGGCCGGCCGACGGGCCGGTGGTGCTGCTGCTGCACGGCGAGCCGAGCTGGTCGTTCCTGTACCGGACCATGCTGCCGGTGCTGGCCAGCCACGGGCTGCGCGCGATCGCGCCGGACCTGGTCGGATTCGGGCGGTCGGACAAGCCGGCCCAGATCGCCGACCACAGCTATGCCCGGCACGTGGAGTGGGTGCGGGCGCTGGCCTTCGACCGGCTCGGGCTGGGCGACGTGACCCTGGTCGGGCAGGACTGGGGCGGGCTGCTCGGGCTCCGGCTGGTGGCCGAGCACCCGGACCGGTTCGCCCGCGTGGTCGCGGCCAACACCGGGCTGCCCACCGGCGACGAGCCGATGCCCGAGGTGTGGTGGCAGTTCCGCCGGGTGGTGGAGAAGGCGCCGGTGCTGGACGTCGCCCGGCTGGTGCAGTCGGGCTGCCAGACCCGGCTGTCCGGCCCGGTC
Source organism: uncultured Actinomycetes bacterium (assembly GCA_963833835.1). GTDB lineage: Bacteria > Actinomycetota > Actinomycetes > Streptosporangiales > Streptosporangiaceae > Bog-532. The sequence goes on along the minus strand of CAWHZI010000007.1, from coordinate 391,214 downwards.
CTGGCGGGCTACGCGGCACCGTTCCCGGATGCGTCCTACCTGGCCGGCCCGCGGGCGATGCCGCTCATTCTGCCCACCGCGCCCGACGATCCGGCCACCGAGGCCAACCGGGCGGCGTGGCAGCGGCTGGCCGAGTGGGACAAGCCGTTCCTGGTCGCATTCAGCGACCGCGACCCGATCACCGGCTCGATGGCCCCGGTCCTCAAGCGCGTGATCCCGGGCGCGGCCGGCCTGGGGCACCCCGTCATCGAAGGCGCCGGCCACTTCCTCCAGGAAGACGCCGGCCCGCAACTGGCCGGGATTATTGGGGCTTTTGTGACGCGGGAGGTCTAACGACGCGTGGCGCGGGTTACGGAGAGCCGACCTAACCGGCCCAGCGAGTCCGGGCCTCCGGCCCGGCGAGCGGCCGGTAATACGGCCGGTGCCGCAGCGGGGCGCGTAGCGCAGCGGGGGGTACGGGGGGTCGTCCCCCCGGGAGATAACCGCAGGTCGGGGGCCTCGTCGGCGATGGTGCTGCTGTCGCCGTGACCGGGATTGACGGCGGTGTCCTCGGGCAGGGTGAGCAGCTTCTCGCGGATGGACGCGATGATCGTGCCGAAGTCGCTGAACGAGCGGCCGGTCGCGCCCGGGCCGCCGGCGAACAGGGTGTCGCCGGTGAACACCGCCCGCAGGCCGGCCGCGTGCAGGCAGCATGACCCGGGACTGTGGCCCGGCGTGTGCAGCACCCGCAGCGTGGTCCCGCCGACCACGATGTCCTGGCCGTCGGCCAGCTCGCCGTCCGGGTCGACGCGCGGGTGGGTCAGCCGCCACACCGGCAGGTCGGCCGGGTGCAGCAGGATCGGGGCGCCGGTGGCCTGGGCCAGTTCCGGCGCGACCCGCACGTGATCGTCGTGGGCGTGGGTGGCGATGATGGCCCGCACGGTCCGGTCCCCGACCACGTCGAGGATCGCGGCCACGTTGTGCGGGGCGTCCAGCACCACGCACTCGGCGTCGTCGCCGACCACCCAGACGTTGTTGTCCACGTCGAAGGTCTGGCCGTCCAGGGAGAACGTCCCCGAGGTCACCGCATGGTCCACTCTGGCATTCACCCGCCTCACCCTAGCCGCCGAAGTGGCCGCGCGACCGGCCTGGACACGGGGCGCGAGCCGGAGTTAGCAGATCGCGATCGCCGGTTGCCGGTTGCCGGCATTATCATGGAAGGTGCCCGTGGCATCGCACTGAGAGCGAGGATCTTGGACACGACGCAGGGAACGCCGGGGCCGGAAGACTCCGGCGTCGTTGACTACGGCCAGGCCGGCCCCACCGTCGTCCGCATGCTGCTCGGTGCGCGGCTGCGCCGCCTCCGGCAGGCGGCGGGCATCACCCGCGACAGCGCGGGCGACGCGATCCGATCCTCGGGTTCCAAGATCAGCCGCCTCGAGCTGGGGCGCACCGGGTTCAAGCAGCGCGACGTCTCCGACCTGCTCACCCTGTACGGGGTGGGCGACGATGCCGAACGCGACGTCCTGCTCGGGCTGGCCCAGCAGGCCAACACGTCCGGCTGGTGGCACGCCTACACCGACGTCCTGCCCGCGTGGTTCGAGCCCTACCTCGGCCTGGAGCAGGCGGCCAGCGTCATCCGCAGCTACGAGGTCGGGTTCGTGCCCGGCCTGCTGCAGACCGCGGACTACGCGCGGGCCGTCGCGCGGCTGCCCGAAGGCGTGTCCGAGGCCACGGCTGAGCAGCGAGTCTCGCTGCGCATGACCCGGCAGCAGGTGCTGCACCGGCCCAGCCCGGCCCACCTGTGGGTGGTCATCGACGAGACCGCGCTGCGCCGCCCGCTCGGCGGCCGGGCCGTGATGCTCGACCAGGTCGACCACCTGATCCGGATGTCCCGGCTAGCCCACGTGACCGTGCAGGTGATGCCGTTCAGCGCGGGCGGGCACGCCGCCGCGGGCGGCCAGGTGACCATGCTGCGCTTCGCCGAGCAACTGCTGCCGGACGTCGTGTACTCCGAACAGCTGTGCAGCGCCGTGTACCTGAACAAGCCGGCCGACACCGACCACTACTGGAACGTGCTGAACAAGGTGGCCACCGAGGCGCTGCCGCCAGACGAGAGCGTGCGCATGCTGCGCCGCCTGGCCGACCTGATCTGATGGCGTAGCACCCGGGGTTCTGGGGCCGCGGGCCCGGCTCTGGGTACGAGGGGCTCCGATCATCCCTGGACACAGTGCCGCGCGGGCCTTATTTTTGACTGTATGGTCAGTCAAACTGAATCGGCGCCGCTGAGTGCGGCCGGGGTGGCCGACGCGCTGCGGCCGTTCGGGCAGAGCCGGATGCTGCCGCCGCGCCGCGTATGTGGACCCGGCGGTGTTCGCCTGGGAGCGGCGGCACTTCTTCGGCGGCGGCTGGCTGTGTGTGGGCCGCTCGGACCAGCTGCCCCACGCCGGGCGATCAGCGGGCCGAGGACGTCGGGCGCCGGCAGCGTGCTGCTGGTGCGGGGGGACGATGGGCGGCTGCGGGCGTTCGCCAACACCTGCCGGCACCGCGGGCACGAACTGCTGCCGTGCGGCCAGACCGCGAACGCCCGGGCCATCGTCTGCCCCTACCACTCGTGGGCGTACTCCCTGCAGGGCGGGCTGCGGGCGGCGACCGGCTTCCGGCACCAGCCGGGGTTCGACGACGCCGACTGGGGCCTGGCCGAGCTGCCGGTCACCGAGTGGCACGGCCTGGTCTTCGTGGACGGGTCGGGGACGGCCGGGCCGCTGGCGGCGGCGCTGAGCGAGCTCGACCCGATCGTCGCCCCGTACGAACCGGAACGCCTGGTGGTGGCGGGCGCGGCACGAGTACGAGACCAGCGGCCAACTGGAAGATCCTGACCGAGAATTACCACGAGTGCTACCACTGTCCGGCCATTCATCCCGAGCTGTGCAGGGTCAGCCCGCCCAAGAGCGGCGAGAACTACACCCCGGCCGGGCCATGGGTGGGCGGCTGGATGGACCTGCGCGACGGGATGGACACCATGTCGCTCGACGGCCGCAGCGGCGGGGTGCCGCTGCGCGGGCTGGACGCGCGGCGGCGGCGGACCGTCGAGTACGTCAACGTGTTCCCGAACATCCTGATCAGCCTGCACCCGGACTACGTGATGGTGCACCGGCTGCTGCCACTGGCCGCCGACCGGACCTGGATCGAGTGCACCTGGGCGTTCGCCCCCGAGGCACTGGAGCGGCCCGGGTTCGACCCCGGATACGCGGTGGATTTCTGGGACATCACCAACCGGCAGGACTGGGCCGCCTGCGAGTCCGTACAGCGCGGGCTGTCCTCGCCCCAGGCCAGGCCCGGTCCGCTGTCACCTGACGAGGACGGCGTCTACCAGTTCGTCACGCGGGTGGCGCGCGGATACCAAGGCCAGCCGGTATGGGACGCGGGCACGGTGATCAAGGCCGGATAGGCTGCCCGGGTGAGCGTCTATGACATCCCGGTGCACACCCTCGACGGTCAGCCCTCCTCACTTGGTGCGCTGGCTGGCCAGACCCTGCTGGTGGTCAACGTCGCGTCCAAGTGCGGGCTGACCCCGCAGTACGAGGGCCTGGAGCGACTGCACGACCGGTTCGCGGGCCAGGGCTTCGCGGTCGTGGGCTTTCCCTGCAACCAGTTCGGTGGTCAGGAGCCGGGCACGGCCGACGAGATCGCCGAGTTCTGCTCGGCGACCTACGGGGTGAGCTTCCCGCTGTTCGAGAAGATCGAGGTCAACGGGCCGGGACGGCATCCGGTGTACCAGGAGCTGACCGCGGTCCCCGACGCTTCTGGCGAAGCCGGCGACATCCAGTGGAACTTCGAGAAGTTCCTGCTGCGCCCGGACGGCACGGTGGCGGCGCGATTCAGGCCGCGTACGGACCCCGAGGACCCGGCCGTGGTGGCCGCCATCGAGGAGAACCTGCCCAACTGAGGTTTTGCTGGTCAGGCCAGGGTTTGCGGGCCGCGTTTGACCATCTGGGCGGCGATGATAGCGCGCTGAATCTCGCTGGTGCCTTCCCAGATCCGTTCGACCCGCAGCTCGCGGTAGAAGCGCTCGGCCACGTTCTCGCGCATGTAGCCGCGGCCGCCGAAAACCTGCACGGCGCGATCGGCGACCCGGCCCGCCATTTCTGAGGCGTACAGCTTGGCCATCGAGCACTGGGCGTGGGCGACCTTGACGTCGGCGCCGCGGTCGATGCCGCGGGCAGTCTCGTAGACCAGCGCGCGGGCCGCGAACAGCTCGGTCAGGCTGTCGGCCAGCATGCCCCCGACCAGGCCGTACTCGCTGATCGGGCGGCCGCCTGCCTGCCGCTCGGCCGCGAAGGCGGTCATCTCGGCCACCAATCGCTCGGCCGCACCGAGGCAGCGTGCGGCCACCATCAGCCGTTCGAACCGGAACCACTCGTAGGCGAAGCTCATGCCGTCGCCTTCGGCGCCGACCAGGCTGCCAGCCGGGACCCGGACGTCTTCGAAGGCCACGATCGGGTGGTGATGGCTGATCGTGTGCGTATAGGCCGGCGTGCGTACCACCCGGACGCCGGGACTGGGCAGGTCCACGATGAACATCGCGTGCTCGGCGGCGTGCGGGCCGCCGGTCAGCTTGGCCTGGAAGAACGCGTAGTCGGCGGTGTTGTACGAGGTCACGTGCCACTTGACCCCGTTGAGCAGGTACCCGTCGCCGACCCGGCGGGCGGTGGCCTCGATCGCGGACACGTCGGACCCGGCGCCCTCCTCGGTGATCGCGTAACACTCCTCGCGCTCACCCTCGATGGCCGGGCGCACGTACCGGTCGAGCTGGGCCAGTGTAGCCACCGGCGGCAGCCAGGACGGCGGCGTGGCCGCCACCCAGCCGAGCGCGTTGGTCACGCGGCCCATCTGTTCCTGGACCAGCACCTGCTGGAGCGCGCTGCATCCGCCCCCGCCCAGCCCGGCGGGCATGTTGGTGGCGTACAGGCCCAGTTCGCGTGCGCGTTTGGCGTGGGCGGCGGTCACCTCGGGCGGCAGCTCGCCCTGGGCCGATTCGGCCTCTTCCTCATGGGGGATCAGCTCATCGGCCAAGACGCGGGCCCGGGTCTGGAGGTCGAGATCCTGGCTGGACAGGTCGTACATCTGCGTCGCCACCAGACCGTCGGCACCCATGATTTACCTTCTCGGTTCATTATTGACTGAACGTTCAGTTTATGTGAGCATCGGCGGTATGCCAATGGTCTCCCCCGTCAAGGGCACAGCGCTCCCCCGCACCGCCGACGCCGTGGTGGTGGGCGGCGGAACCGTCGGCGCGTGGTGCGCCTATTTCCTGCGGAGAGCCGGCCTGGAGCGGGTCGTGCTGGTGGAGAAGGGCACGCTGGGCTCGGGGGCCAGCAGCCGGGCGGCCGGGGTGGTCCGGATGCAGGGCGGCACCCCGGAGGCGGTCCAGCTGGGCCGCTGGTCCCGGGGCTTCTACCGCCGCCAGCACGACGAGCTGGGCACCGACTCCGGGTTCGTGCAGCAGGGGTACCTGCTGCCCTGCTTCACCGAGGCCGAGGTAACCGCGGCCCGGGAGCGGATGGCCATGCAGACCGGGCTGGGCCTGCCGGTGCGCTGGCTGGACGCCGGCGAAGTGGACGCGGTGAACCCGACGCTGGCGCCGGGCCAGACGCTGGGCGGGACGTTCTGCGACGAAGACGGCTACATAACTCCGCCCCGCAACGTGACCGCGTACACGGTGGCCTTGGTGCGCAGCGGCGTGCAGGTCTTTGAGGGCGTGAGTTTTGCGGGGCTGCTCACCTCGGGCGGCCTCGATGGGCCGGTGACCGGGGTCCGGACCAGCGCGGGACCGGTGCAGACCAGACGGGTGGTACTGACCGGCGGGCCGAAGCTGGCCGCGGTCGGCCAGCGCGCGGGCCTGCGCATCCCGGCGGGCGGCGTCCGGCATCAGGTCGCGGTGACCGAGCAGCACCCGGACCTCGACCCGGCCCGGGTGCCGATGGTGTTCGATCTGGCCGCGGGGCTCTACTGGCGGCCCGAAGAGGGCGGCCTGCTGTTCGGGATGAGCAACCCGGCCGAGCCACCCGGAGAGAACCGCGGGGTGGACCGGGACTACCTCGAGCTGATGCGGACCAGGCTGAACCAGCTGGTGCCGGTGACCGCGGACCTGCCGCTGCGCCGGTTGTGGGCCGCGACCATCGATTTCACCCCCGACCATCTGCCGATCATCGGGCCGGCCCTGGACCCGGACGGCGGCCCGGTGGACGGGGTCACGGTGGCGTCGGCGGGCGGGGCCGGCATGATGTGGGGCCCGGCGGTGGCCCGCGCTACCGCCGACGTCGCATTGACCGGGCACACCGAGGTGACCGACGTGGCCAGGCTGGGTCTGGACCGGTTCGACCGCGACGGCCGTAGCAAGCTGGCTCCCGACCCGGTCGCGCTCCCCTTCCCCGGTCAGGTACTGGCATTCCCCGGGGCGCAGGCCGTCCCGTAGGTTCGGGGTATGAGCGCACGCAAGGATGCCGTCGTCATCGGCGGCGGGCACAACGGCCTGGTCGCCGCCGCGTACCTGGCCAAGCAGGGTCTGGACACGCTGGTCTGTGAGCGCCGGGAGGTCACCGGCGGCGCCGCGGTGAGCGAGCACCCATTCGGACCCGGGTATACGGTCACCTCGCTGTCCTATGTGGTGTCGCTGCTGCCGCCTGATCTGGTCCGCGACCTGCAGCTCGAGCGGCACGGTTATCACGTCTACCCGCAGGGACCGTACTTCGCGCCGCGGGCCGACGGCCGCTACCTGCGGCTGCCGGACGACCCGGCCGCCCGGCACGCCGAGATCGCCAAGTTCTCCGTGGCCGACGCGGACGCCTACGACGGCTACGAGACCCATCTGGCCCGGATCGGCCAGCTGCTGGGTCCGCTGTTGCACCAGATCCCGCCGCACCTGGGGTCGCGGCGGCCGGTTGACCTGTGGCAGCAGGCCCGGCTGCTGGGCCAGCTGCGCGGGGTCGACGAGCGCGCTTCGGTGGACGTGACCCGGCTGCTCACCGGCAGCATCGCCGACCTGCTGGACCGCTACTTCGAAAGCGACGCGGTACGCGGCGTGCTGTCGGTGTCCGGGGTGATCGGTACCTGGGCCGGCCCCCGCTCGGCCGGCACCGCGTACGTGATGCTGCACCACCACGTCGGCGAGGCCGACGGCCAGACCGGCGCCTGGGGCTTCCCGCGCGGCGGGATGGGCGGCGTGACCAGCGCGATCGCGGCCGCGGCGCGGTCGTTCGGCGCGGAGATCCGCACCGATGCCGAGGTGGCCCGCATCCGGACCAGCGACGGCCGGGTGATCGGGGTGACGCTGGCCAGTGGCGAGGAGATCGACGCGGACGTGGTCATCACCACCGCGCACCCGCAGATCTCCTTTCTGCGGCTGCTGGACGAGAAGCGACCTGCCGCCGGAGTTCGTGGCCGACATCCAGGGCTGGCAGACCCGCAGCGGCACGGTCAAGATCAACCTGGCCCTGGACCGGCTGCCGGTCTTCACCAGCCACCCGGAATTCGACCCGCAGGTGCACGGGGGCACGATCGTGCTGGCCGAGAGCCTGGACGACGTGGAGAACGCGTTCCAGCAGGCGGTGGCGGGCCAGCCGTCGCAGTTGCCGTTCGCCGACATCTGCATCCCCAGCGTGTTCGACGACTCGCTGGCCCCCGCGGGCAAGCACGTGATGTCGCTGTTCACCCAGTGGGTGCCGTCCGGATACGCGGACCATCAGGACGAGGCGGCGGTGGCGGCGTACGCGGACCGGGTGATCGCCCGGCTGGAGACGGTCGCGCCCGGCTTCACCGACTCGGTGCTGCACCGCCAGGTCATCGGCCCGCACCAGATGCAGGAGGAGTACGGGCTGGTCGGCGGCAACATCTTCCACGGCGAGCTGTCACTGGGGCAGATGTTCCACGCTCGCCCGGCGGCCGGCTACGCCGACCTGCGCACGCCGGTCCAGGGCCTGTACCAGGCGGGCTCGGCTACCCACGGCGGCGGCGGGGTGACCGGTATCCCCGGCCGCAACGTGGTGCACCAGGTGCTGGCCGACCAGCGTGCCCAGCGCCGGTCCGACCGCTGGCGCAACCGGGCGGCCCGGATCCCGGGCGCGAGCCGGGCCGGCATCAGCGGGCGATGGCCAGGGCGTCGACGGCGACGGCGCCGGCCGGGCCGCAGATCAGCGGGTTGATGTCGAGAGCGTCGAGGGCGTCGCCGAGTTCGAGAGCCAGGCCGGACAGGGCGGCGACGGCACCGGCGGCCGCGTCCCGGCCGGCGGCGGTACGCCGCGCACGCCGTCCAGCAGGCGAGCGGCGCGGATCCGGCCGAGCAGCCGGTGCGCCCCGGACTGGTCCACGGGGGGCAGGGCCACGGCATGGTCGGCCAGCATTTCGACCAGCACGCCGCCGGCCGCCACCACGATCAGCGGGCCTAGAGCCGGGTCATTGATCAGGCCAAGCGACAGTTCGACTCCGGGCGCGGCGGTCCCGGACACCAGCACGTGCGGGCCGAGGCGGGCGGCCAGGGTTCCGTAGGCCGCGGCGAGCTGGTCCGGGCTGGTCAGGCCGGTGACCACTCCCCCGGCGTCGGACTTGTGGGTGACGGCCGGGTCGTTGGACTTCAGCACGACCGGGTAGCCCAGGCTGGCGGCCGCCTCAGCCGCCTCGGCGGCGGTGGCGGCCCGGCGCGCCTGGACGGCCGGGATGCCGTAGTCGCGCAGGAGGTCGAGGTGGGCCTCGCCGTCCAGCGGTCCGGCGGCCAGGGCGCGGAGCCAGCGTTCCCGGCGGGAAGGGTCGGCGACCATCGGATCGTTGGTATCGGCGTGAATAATGGTGTTGCTGAGGTCGGCGGTGTTGCTGAGACAGGTGAGCCAGTGGCCGAGGGCGAGCAGGCCAGACCGGGTGCCTTCCAGCACCGGGACACCAGCGGCCCGGAGCCGGGCCGCGGTATCCAGGTCGATGGCCGCCGGGAGGTTGGCCAGGATCGCCATTGGTTTGCCGGTGGTGCGGGCCGCAGCCAGGACGGCGGCCTCGTAGGAGCGGTCGCCATCGAACTCGGGCACCAGGTCGACCGCGAACGCCACCGCGGCCACCGCGGGATCGGCCGCCATTGCCGCCAGCGCCTTGGTGAGCTGGGCTTCGGCGTCGCGGCCGGTGCCCCAGATGTCGAGCGGGTTAGCCGCTTCCAGGCCCGGGTCGAGGCTGGCGGTCAGCCGGGCCAGCGTGGTCTTGCTCAAGGAAGCGAACGGGACGTCCAGGTCGGCGGCCAGGTCGGCCACGTGGGCCCGCTCTAGGCCGGAGTCGTGCACCGTGGCGATGCCCTGAGGTGGCGCGGTAGTGGCCTGGGCCCGGCGGGCCAGCGTGAACAGTTCCAGGGTGTCGGCCAGCTCGGCCAGGTCGTGGACGCGATGCACGCCGTAGGCGTCGGAGAGTGCCTCCCAGGCGCCGTCGGCGGCGGCCAGCGCACCCGAGTGGGCGGCGACCAGCGCCCGGCCCGCACCGGTCGCGCCCGCCGTGAGCAGCACCACCGGGACGTCCCGGGCGATCGCGTCGGCCAGTACCGACCGCAGGCCAGCCCCGTCGCGGATGACTTCCAGCACCAGGGCCAGGACCCGTGTCTCCGGCTGGTGGAGCGCGTAACGCGCGTAGTCCGCGGCGGTGGTGACCAGTTCCTGCCCGGACGACACCGCCAGCGAGAAGCCGAACCCCCGGCGGGCCCGCAGCATCGTGGAGAACACCGAACCGGAGTGGGTGACCAGCGCCACGGGGCCGCCCGGCAGCGGGTCTGGCTCCAGGTAACCGGTGGCCCGCAGGCCGTGGGTCACGTTCACGAAGCCCATGCAGCCCGCACCGCACAAGGCCATCCCGCCCGCCTGGGCGATTGCGGCCAACTGGTTCCGCAGGCCGGGCGGCCGACCCGGGACGTCGAACGCGCTGCCGAAGATCACCGCCGAGCGGTCGCCGCGGCGGGCCGCGGCGGCCAGCTCACCCTCCAGCGCCGTGTCGGGCAGGCCCAGCAGGACCAGGTCCACCGGTTCTGGCAGGTCGTCGAGGCGGCGGTGGCAGGGCTGGCCGCCGATGTCGTCGTAGCGCGGGTTGACCAGGTAGGTACGCGGGTGGACGGGGCTGCGGGCGAGCTCGGTGATCATGCGTTCGCCCAGGCTGCCGGGGCGCGGGCTCGCCCCGACCAGGGCCACGCTACGGGCCTCGCAGCATGGCGGCCACCGCTTCGTCGCGGATGGCCGTCGCGGGCGCGGCCAGGTCGGTCACTTGCGGCGAGCGAGGCGCTGGACGGCCGCAGACCGGCGGTCGGCCCATCGGTCAGCTCTGGCCGCGGCCCTGGTGTCGGCGATGGCCGCCTTGGCCGCTTGCATGCCGGGGATCCCGCACACCCCACCGCCCGCGTGGGTGGCGGAGCTGGCGTAGTACAGGCCGGGGACCGGCGTCCGGTAATCGGCGTAACCCGGGGCGGGCCGCATGTGGAACAGCTGCTCCAGCGACAGCTCACCGTGGAAGATGTTGCCGCCGATGAGGCCGTAGTCGTGCTCCATCTCGTACGGGCCCACAATGTCGGTGTGCAGGATTGAGCTCTTGAAGTTGGGCGCGACCTCGTTGTAGGTGTCGATCATGCGATCGGCGTAGGCCTGCAGCTCGTCCCTATGCGGCTCGAGGTTCCAGTCCTGCGGCACCCACTGGGTGAACAGCGACATGGTGTGGTAGCCCTCGGGGCACAGGGTCTTGTCGAACGTCGTCGGGATAACCCCGTCGCTGAACGGCCGCTGGGCCGGGCGGCCCTCGCGGGCATCGGTGAACGCGCGTTCGATGTACTCCATGGTCGGTGCCATCTCGACCGAGCCGGTGTGGTGTTCCTGCAGCGTGGTACCGGGGTCGGCGGTGAAGTCGGGCAGCTCGGCCAGGGCCAGGTTGATCTTGACCACGCCGCTGCGGGTCTTCCAGTGCTCGATGTCGGTCACGAAGTCGTCGGGCAGCCGGTCGCGGCCGACGTGGTCCAGGAACGCGGTGCGCGGGTGCAGCGAGGTGACCACCAGCGGCGCCGAGATCTCCTCCCCTGACGCCAGCACCGCGCCGGACACCCGGCCGTCCTGGGTCAGCAGTTTGCCGACGCGGGTGTTGGTCCGGATCTCGGCGCCCGCCTCCAGCGCGGCGGCGGCGATGGCGTCGGCCACCGCACCCATGCCGCCCTCCTGGAAGCCCCAGTTGCCCAGGTGTCCGTCACCGACGTCACCGATCGAGTGGTGCGCCATCACGTAGGCGGTGCCCGGCTCGTACGGGCCGGCCCAGGTGCCGATCACCCCGTTCACGGCCAGGGCCCCCTTGACCTGTGGGGACTCGAACCAGTCGTCGAGCAGGTCGGCGATGCTCATCGTCATCAGCCGGGTCACATCGGCCACCGTGCGCACATCCAGGCCGCGCTGCCGCCAGGCCAGCCGCAGCGTCTCGGCCAGGTCGCGGGGCTTGCGCGAGCCGAGCTTGGGCGGCACGGTCAGCAGCAGCGGGCCCAGCACGTCGGCCAGTCCTTCCAGCCAGGCGTCCCACTTCGGCATGGCCTCGGCGTCGGCCTTGGACCAGGCGGCTACCTCTTCGTAGTTGCGCTTCGCGTCGTCGGCGTACAGCTTGATCGAGCCGCCCTCGGGAAAGGCCTGGTAGTACGGGCCCATCGGGAAGATCTTGTAGCCGTGCCGGTGCAGCTGCAGGTCCTTGATGATCGTCGGAGGCAGCAGGCTCATCACGTAGGACAGCCGGGTGACGCGGAATTCGGGCGCGTCCGGCCAGGGGGCTTCGGTGGTAGCCGCGCCGCCGGTGTGGTCCCGGGCCTCCAGGACCAGCGTGCGCGCCCCGGACCGGGCCAGGTAAGCCGCGGCCACCAGCCCATTGTGCCCGCCGCCGATGACCAGTGCGTCGTATGCCGCCATGCTGAGTCCTTCCGCGCCACACTCAGTGAAAGTTTGACTGAATGTTCAGTCTAAGAACCTGTTATGATTTCCGGCAAGAGGGTGGCCACGGAACGGCAAGTCCGGAAGGACGGGAACGCCAGGATGAAGCAGCAGGCTGGCAACGCCGCTAGCAGCGCTGACCAGCGCCGGGAGCAGATGCTCCGGGCAGCGCTGGAGGTCATCGCGGAGCGGGGTTACCCGGAGACGCGGATCACCGACGTGGCGACGCAGGCGGGGACCAGCGCGGCCCTGGTCATCTACTACTTCAAGACCCGGGACCAGCTGCTCACCGAGGCGATCCGGTTCTCCGAGGACGCCTGGTACGAGGCCGGGACCCGGCGGATGGCCAAGATTTCCACCGCGGCCGGGCGGTTGGAGGAGATCGTGGCCATGACCTGCCTGCCGGACCCCGACCCGGACGTCGCCGGCTCCTGGCTGCTGTGGCTGGACCTGTGGGCTCAGTCGGCGCGCAACCCGGGGGTGGCCGCGGTCCGGCAGAAGTTCGACGAACGCTGGCGGGAAACGATCCGCGATCTGGTCCGGGAGGGCCAGGACGCCGGGGAGTTCGGCAGCGTCGACGCGGAAGATTTCGCCGTCACCCTGTCCGCGTTGCTGGACGGGCTGGCGGTCCCGATCGCGCTGGAGGACCCTGAAGTAACGCCAGCGCGGGCGTTCGAGCTGACCATGCGGTTCGCCGCCGGGCAGCTCGGGTTTGACTGGCAGCCACGCCGCCGGGCCCGCAAGGCCCGGAGCCGGCGCCAGGACGGAGTTTCTGCGCAAGATACCTGACGGCAGGAGGTACCCCGTGGCCGGAGGACGCGTCGAGCTGGCTGGCCTGACCAAACGGTTCACCGAGGTCGCGGTGGACGGGATCGACCTGGACATCGCCAGCGGCGAATTCTTCTCGCTACTGGGCCCGTCTGGCTGCGGGAAGACCACCACCTTGCGGCTGATCGCCGGCTTCGAGCAGCCGACGTCCGGGCGGATCATGCTCGACGGGGCCAACATGTCCGACGTGCCGCCGCACCGGCGCAACGTCAACACCGTGTTCCAGAGCTACGCGCTGTTCCCGTTCCTGTCGGTGTTCGACAACGTGGCCTTCGGGCTCAAGCACCGGGATGTGGGCAAGGCCGAGCTGAACCGGCGGGTGGGCGAGGCGCTGGAACTGGTCAAGATGACCGGCTTCGCCAAGCGACGGCCGGGGCAGCTGTCCGGTGGCCAGCAGCAGCGGGTCGCGCTGGCCCGGGCCCTGGTGCTCAATCCCGCGGTGCTGCTGCTGGACGAGCCGCTGGGCGCGCTGGATGCCAAGCTGCGCCGGTCGCTCAAGGTCGAGCTGAAGGCGCTGCAGGAAGAGGTTGGCATCACGTTCCTCTACGTCACCCACGACCAGGAGGAAGCGCTGACCATGTCCGACCGGATGGCGGTGATGAACGCCGGCCGGATCGCCCAGATCGGCGCGCCCCGCGACGTGTACACCGAGCCGACCGATACCTACGTGGCCGACTTCCTCGGGGTGTCGAACCTGATGGAAGTGGATGTGGTCGAGCGCGGGCCCGGCTCGGCCTGCCGGATGAAGCTGGGCGATTCGGCGCTGGTGGCCGAGCGCGGCGAAGTGGACGGCACCGGACCGGCCCATGCGGTGATCCGGCCGGAGCGGGTCCGGCTGGAGCCTCACGGCTCAGACGGCCCCAACCGGGTGCCGGCGATGGTGGAGCGGCTGGTGTTCCTGGGTGCGGCGACGCAGGTCATGCTGCGGCTGGGTCCGGGGGTGCCGCTGCAGGCACTGATCCAGAACGACGGGGAGCGGCCGGACCTGGCTCAGGGCACGCCGGTGCACGTGTACCTGGCTCCGGACGCGCTGCGGGTGCTGGGCGGGCCCGAGCGGGAGGTGCCGGTGGCCAGCGAAGACGAGCCCCTGGTGGCCAGCTGATCAGTTCTCGCGGAACCCCTGGAACTCAGGGCCTTCCGAGCATGATGACGTCGATGCTCTCGATCTGAACCAGAATCAGTTCGTCGGCCGTCCGGCGGCGAGCCTGAATACTCAAAGTGATGGGTACGGGGCCGTCTTCGGCCACCTGGGGGATCAGATGCGGAGGCGCATAACCGGCCGCTGATACCCCGGAACGGGAAGGTCTTTGCCGGACCCGAGATGCGGCGTCAGCCCTCGGAACCGGCGATCGTGGTCAGGGCGTCGAGGCGGCTGCCGCGTTCGCCGCGGGTCAGCCAGCGGTAGCCCAGGTAGCCGATGATCGCGATGATGAACGACATCACCAGCATGATCGTGCCGAGCGCGTTGAGGGCGGGGCCGCCGTTGCCGCCATGCTGGGTGGAGTAGATGATCACCGACATCGGGGTGTTACCGGCGGTGGACGACAGCAGGTCGACCAGGACGAAGTCGTCGATGACGCCGGAGAACACCAGCACTGCGCTGGCGAAGATGGCCGGGCCCAGAAGGGGCAGCAGCACCCGGCGTATGACCTGGAGCTGGCTGGCGCCCAGGTCGGCGGCGGCCTCCTCGTAGTGGCGGCCCAGCGTGACCAGCCGGGCCTGCACGATCACCGCCGGCCAGCTGACGTTCCAGGTGACCAGGGCCAGGACCTCGGCCAGGGTGCCCAGGTGGACCGAGGTGAACAGCACCGTGAAGACGAAGAACATCGCGACGCCGAAGATGAGCTCGGGGATGACGAACGACAGCAGCATCACGAAGTTGAAGCTGCTGGGCAGCGGGCCGCGCCAGCGGTTGATGCCGATGGCGAAGGCCACGCCCAGCGGCACCGCGATCACTGTGGTCAGCACGGACAGCCGCAGCGTCTGAATCACCGCGGCGTGCAGCTGCGGGTTGTGCAGCACCGAGTTGGTGTGGTCGGTGAAGTACCAGCGCCAGGAGAACCCCTGCCAGACGCTCTGGGACTTGCCGTTGTTGAAGGAGAACAGCACCGCGATCACGATCGGCACCAGCGACCAGATCAGGTACAGCCAGGTGAAGCCCTCCAGGATCCACGGGTGACCCCACGGGTTCCGGCGCAGCGGCCGGCGCCGCGGGGCCGGTGTCTCCTGGGCGGTGGCCGGGGCGGATGACGCGGAGGTGGAGGTGGTGGTCACGCGGCCTCCCGGGACGATCGGTTGGTGGCGACCACGTAGTAGATCATCGGCACCAGCAGGACCAGGAGCAGCAGCAAGGACAGCACCGCGCCCTGGCCCTCGAGGCCGGGGGTGCCCAGCTGGCCCTCGATCAGGTTGCCGATCATCGACGTGCTGGCCGCGCCGGACAGCAGCTGGTTGGTGTAGTAGTCGCCCAGCATCGGCAGCAGGGTGATGAGCAGCGCGGTCAGGATCGGCTGGCGGGACAGCGGCAGCGTGACCCGCAGGAACGTCCGGGCCCGGCTCAGCCCGAGGTCGCGGCCGGCCTTGATCAGCGCCGGGTCGATCCGGTCCAGCCCGGCGTAGAGCACCAGAATCAGGTACGGGATGTAGCCGTAGACCAGGCCGAGGATCACCGCGATCGACTTGCCGCCCAGCCAGTTGATGGGGTGAGCGGTGGAAGTCAGCCCGAGAAAGGCCAGCGCCTTATTGACGTAGCCGTTGGACTGCAGCAGGTCGATCCAGGCCAGCATGCGCATCATGTAGCTGATCCAGAACGGGGCGATCAGCAGCAGCAGGAACATGCCCTTGCGGCGGCCGGCGAACCGGGCCACGAAGTAGGCCGCCGGGTACCCGATGATCAGGCAGAGCAGCGAGGCGACGGCGACGTAGATGATCGTGCGGACGATGATCGGCCCGGCGAACGAGGTGCTGCCGGCGATGTCCTTGCCCACGTTGATGACGTTGGCCAGGCTCCAGCCGAACGGGTTCCACACCGCGATCGGGGTCTCAAACAGCCGGTCCAGCTGGCCCATGCCGATGGCCAGCGCGGCGTAGAACGGGATGATGAACAGCAGGACCAGCCAGAGCATGCCCGGCGCGGCCAAGGCCACCCAGAACAGGTTCCGCCGGCCCCGGGCCGGGCGCCGCGCGGCGGCCGCGGCGGGCCGCTGAGGCGCGGGTTGGGTGGAGGTGGTCATCGGCACCGCCTAGATTCCGTTGCTGACCACGAGCCAGGCCTGCTGCCACAGCGCGTCCGCGTCCACCGGGAGCTGCAACTCGCTCACGCCACGGCGGAAGTAGGACGGCAGCACCACCGTGGACAGCAGCGCCTTGGGCAGGATCTGCTCCTTGACCAGGACCTGCGGGGTGACCCCAGTCAGCGGCTGCATGTAGCCGTTGAAGCTGATGTTGTTCAGGACGTTGGGCAGGTCGAGGAAGTAGTTGAGGAAGTGGTGCGCGAGCACCGGGTGGGCGGCTGAGCGCAACACCAGGTCGGTGTCATTGGCCACCGGGCCCCGCCCGTCGGTGGGGAACCAGTAGCCCACGGTGTCCACGCTGACGCCCTTGGGCATGTAGTAGGCGGCCGCGGCCATGTCACCGGACCAGGCGTGGTGAATCCAGGTTTCGGCCGTCGGCACCTCGGTGTAGTCGTTGTTGTCGATCCGCACGTTGACCGCGCTGGTCAGTTCCTCCAGCGCACGCCGGGACCGGGCGATCTGGCCCCGGTCGGTGGTGTTGAGGTCGTAGATCCCGTTCTTCATCAGGCCCAGGCTGATGCCCTCGCGGTAGTCGTCGAGGATCGCGGTCTTGCCCTTGTACTTGGGGTTCCACAGCAGGGACCACGGGTTCTTCATCGTGTACGGGTTCTCGGAGACCAGGTCCTTGCGCCAGGAGATTCCGGTGGTGTAGATCGTGTACGGCACCGTGTACTGCCAGCCCCGGTCGTAGAACGGGTTGGCGAAGTCGGGCCAGGCCTGGGTGATGTTCGGAAGGTAGGCGTGGTTCAGCGGCTGGACCAGCTTGGACTCGATCAGCTGGCCGAGCGTGTCCACGGTCGCGCCGATGAGCACGTCGTAGCTGAGCCCGCTGCGCAGCTTGGACAGCGCCTCGTTCATCGTGTTGAACGTGGTGATCTGGACCTTGCACTTGTACTTCTTGGCGAAGCTGTTCACCACGTCCTGGTTGATGTACGCCACCCAGGTGTAGACCTGCAGGGTCGCGTCCTCTTCCTGCTCCTGGTTGCTGGCGACAGCCGCGTTGTCGCTGAACACCGGCCACTTGACCGGGTTATCGGGCCGCGGCAGCGGCACCGCGCCGGAGCCGGCCAGCGCGGGCGCGCACGCCTCCAGCAGCGTCCCGGTCCCCAGGGCCGCGAGCCCGGCCCCGGCTCCGCGCAGGAAGCTCCGCCGCGTGACGTGCCGCGTTCGCGGGTGCGTCATCGGGTCACCTCGTTCCCTGGCCTGGTTCCCGGTCCCGGGGGGCTTGGTTCGCGCGTCCTTCACTTTCTTTTGACTGAACGTTCCGTCAAAGTTAGAGGTACTCCGGGCCGGACTCGAACGCAAGGCTTTCCGGTAAAAGATGCGTTTCGGCCGGGTTTGAGGCCGAGAGGCAGGCTGGGCTTCCGGGGGCGGGCCGGCCATGATGGGGTGCCGTGACCGACGACACCTGGGTGGCCGGCGACGGGCGGCGGCGGTGCGGCTGGCTTCCCCGCGACTCGGACGACTACAGCTATCACGACGAGGTGTGGGGTACGCCGACCCACGACGAGCGGGCGCTGTTCGAGGCGCTGTCGCTCGGCGTGTTCGAGATCGGGATGAGCTGGGCCGTGGTCTTCCGCAAGCGCCCGGCGTTCCTGGCCGACTTCGACCAGTTCGATCCGGCCCGGGTGAGCCGGTACACCGAAGCCGACGTGCAGCGGCTGCTGTCGGACCACGACATCATCCGGAACCGCAGGAAGATCGAGGCGGTCGTGCACAACGCGGCCGTGGTGTCCGCTATGAGCCCGTCGCTCGCGGACGTGGTGTGGTCATTCGCCCCGGCCCAGCATCGGCCGCCGGCGTCACTGGCCGACGTGCCCACGACCAGCGACGAGGCGGAGCGGCTCAGTGCCGAGCTGAAGCGGGCCGGCCTCACCTTCGTCGGCCCGGTCAGCGCGTACGCGTTCCTCCAGAGCACCGGGGTGATCAACGACCACCTGCAGGGCTGCTTCCGCGCGCTCAGCCCGTGATCAGGCCGCGACGGCGGCGGCGAAGCGGGCGAAGTTGGCGACCAGGAGGTCGATGTCGGCCTCGTCGTGCTGGACCGAGATCAGCCATTGCTCGATCTTGCCCCAGGGCGGCAGGAAGACCCCGCCGTTGTGCTGATAGAGCCAGTGCGCATGGCTGTACCGGTCGTCGATATCGAGGAAGCCGCGGTAGTCGCGCACCGGTTCGGGGCGGAACACCACGCAGCCCTTGGCTCCGGCCGCGACCACGTGGGCGGCCAGGCCATGGTCGCCAATCGCGGCCTCGATACCGGTCACCGCCCGGATCCGGAGCGCGTCGATGCTGGCGTAGGCGTCTGGGGTGGCCACCTCGGTGAGCATGGCGCGGGCGGCCGCCATGGCCAGCGGGTTGCCGTTGAACGTGCCCACGATCTCGTACCCGCCGCTGGCCACGTGGGCCATGACCTCTTCCGAACCGCCGACCGCGGCCACGGCGATACCGCCGCCGAGGGCCTTGGCCAGGCAGATGAGATCCGGCGCGACGCCGCTGAGCCCGGTGACACCGGCCGGCCCGCTGGTGAGACCGGTCTTGACCTCGTCGAACGTCAAAAGTGCACCGCGGGAGTGCAGCAGATCCTTCAGGCCGGCCAGGTAGCCGGGCTCGGGCATGATGATGCCTGCGTTCATCATGATCGGCTCGACGATCATGCCGGCCACCTGGCCCGGGTGCTCGTCCAGCAGCCGTTCCACTCTGGCCAGATCGTTGAAGCTGGCCACCAGCGTGAGCTGGACGATGGCGTCGGGGATGCCGCTGCTGGCCGCGGCGGACGCGGGCCGGCTGGCCGGCCCCATCTCGTCCGGCTCGGGCATGACCGACACCTGCACCGAGTCGTGGTGGCCGTGGTAGCCGCCCTCGACCTTGATGATCAGATCCCGGCCGGTGATGGACCGCATCAGGTGCACGGCGTCCATCGTGGCCTCGGTGCCGGAGTTGCCGAACCGCCACTGTGGCAGGCCGAACCGGCGGGTGAGTTCCTCAGCCACGGCGATCGCGTTCTCGGTCGGCTGGGCGAAGTGCGTGCCCCGGGAGACCTGCTGCTGCACGGCCCGCACGATGGCCGGGTGGGCGTGCCCGGCCAGCGCGGCGCCGTAGCCGCCGTGCAGGTCCACGTAGGCGTTGCCGTCGACGTCGTAGACCTTCGAGCCCTGGCCGTGGCTCAGCCACACCGGCTGCGGGGCGGTGATCTGCCAGCTGGAGGTGACGCCGCCGGCCAGCGCACCGTGCGCCGCGTCGGCCAGCCGGGCCGACTCGGGCTGCCGGGCGATGAAGATGGCCTCCTGCTCAGCGATGAGGCCGGCCAGCTTCTGGTCCTGATCGGGGGTAACCGGTGCTTCGATGCTCTGGTTGGCCGTCACGGCGCACTCCTCAGTTTGACTGAACATTCAGTCTAAGCGCGGGTACGAGGCGGGGGAAGCGCAGAAGTGAGAGCAGGCCGCCGGCGGTGTAGGCCGGGATGACCTGGACATAATGGCGGGATGGGATGGCTGCGCTCACCATGCTGCGGAACGGGATCATCGCGGGGCTGGTCGCCACGACCACGATGAACGCCAGTTACTGGGCCGAACGGCGGATCCGCCGGAACGTCGAGGGGCCGCTGGACTACGACGACAGCAACGTGCCGGCGCTGGTCGCGGCGAAGATGCTGCGCCCGGTCGTGCGCAACACCGAGCTGAGCGACGACGCCTCGCGCTGGCTCGGGTTCGCGGTGCACTGGGGGTACGGGTCGCTGTTCGGGCTGGGGGCGTCCCCTCATCCGCCGGTTCGGGCCGGTGGGAGGCACCGCCGTGTACTGGTCCGGAATGATGGTCATGGCCTGCGCCATGTTCCCGGTGCTGGGCGACACTCCCCCGCCGTGGCGCTGGCGCAACGACGTCATCGTGACCAGCGCGTTCCAGCATCGTGGTCTACGCGGCCACCGCCACCGCCGTTCTGAGCGCGCTGGCCCGCCGGGATCGCTGGCCCGGGACGGTGCCGGCGGATGAACCGGCCCTGGAGGCCACGGAGGAGGCGGCGTGAACGGGGCGGAGGCGCTGGCCCGTACGCTGGCCGGCGCCGGCGTCACCGCGTGCTTCGCCAACCCGGGCACATCCGAGATCCACCTGGTGGCCGCGCTCGATCAGGTCCCGCAGCTGCGGGGGGTGCCGTGCCTGTTCGAGGGGGTGGCCACCGGGGCGGCGGACGGGTTCGGGCGGATGACCGGGCGGCCCGCGGCCACGCTGCTGCACCTCGGGCCCGGGCTGGGCAACGGCCTGGCCGGGCTGCACAATGCCCGGCGGGGCCACACCCCGCTGGTCAGCGTGGTGGGCGACCACGCCACCTACCACAAGCGCTACGACGCACCGCTGGAGTCCGACATCGACGCGCTGGCCGGCACGGTGTCCGGCTGGGTCCGCCGTCCGCTGCACGCCGCGGATCTGCCCGGCGACGCGGCCGAAGCCGTCGCGGCGGCGGCCACCGGGACCATCGCCACGCTGATCGTGCCGGCCGACGTGGCCTGGGCCGACGGCGCCGAGCCCGCGGCGCCGCTTCCGGCCCGGCCGCCATCGCCCGCGCCCGCGCAGGTCATCGATGAGGCGGCCACGATCTTGCGCGGGGACGGGCCCACGCTGATCCTGCTGGGCGGGGACGCGCTGCACCGGGAGGGCCTGGAGGCGGCCAGCCGGATCGCGGCCGCCACCGGGGCGGCGCTGCTGGCCGAGACGTTCCCGGCCCGGATGGAACGCGGGGCCGGCCTGCCCCGGGTGGGCCGGCTGGCTTACCTGCCCGAGGTGGCCACCCCCCAGCTGGCCGGGGCCCGGCACCTGATCCTGGCCGGGGCGCGCGCCCCGGTGTCGTTCTTCGGCTATCCGGGCCAGGCCAGCTCGCTGGTGCCCGACGGCACCCAGGTGCACCTGCTGGCCGGACCGGGCGACGATGTGCCCGGCGCACTGGCCGCGCTGGCCGGCCTGGTCGCGGCGGACGCCAAGGCGGCCGCGGAGCCGCCCGCGCGGCCCGCCGTTCCGGGCGGCCCGCTGGACGCGGGTACGGCCGCCGCCGTGATCGGCGCGCTGCTGCCGGAGGGTGCCATCGTCAGCGACGAGTCGAACACCTCGGGGCTGGGGCTGGGCGGCGCCACCGCCGGAGCACCGCCGCACGACTGGCTCACGGTCACCGGCGGGGCCATCGGGCACGGCCTGCCGATGGCGGCCGGGGCCGCCGTGGCCTGCCCGGACCGGCCGGTCATCGCGCTGGAGTCCGACGGCAGCGCGATGTACACGATCTCCGCGCTGTGGACCTGCGCCCGGGAAGGCCTGGACGTGACCACCGTGCTGTTCAGCAACCGGTCCTACGCGATCTTGGGGATGGAGCTGGACCGCGCCGTACCCGGGGCCGGGCCGACGGCGCGGAAGCTGCTCCAGCTCGCCCCGCCGGCGCTGGACTTCACCGCGATCGCCGGCGGGATGGGGGTGCCGGCCCAGCGGGCCACCACGGCGGCGGAGTTCGCCGCGGCGCTGCGCCGGGCGCTGGCCGAGCCCGGACCGCACCTGATCGAAGCCGTGCTCCCGTAGGCCGGGCGGATGGACGACTTCGACCTGGACTGGTTCCTGGAGGCGGCGCGGGGGCTGCTGGCCATCCCGTCCACCGCGGCCCGGCCCGCGGAGCTGCACCGGGCGCTGGAGTACGTGCTGGACTTCGTGGGGCCCGGTTTCACCGTGCAGCGGTTCGAATCGGGCGGCAAGCCCAGCGCTCTGGTCTACGCGGCGCGGTCAACGGCAAGACACGGGCCAGCGGGAACGCCGCAGGCCTCAGCGGGCCAGCGCTGGGATGACCTTTTTAAAATAATTCTGAACGGACACCTCGATGTGGTGCCCGCAGCAGCAGACCAGTTCGCGGCCCGGCGCGATGGCGACCGGCTGTACGCGCGGGGCGCGCAGGACATGAAGGTGTCGGCGCTGGCCGAGGCGCTCGCCTTCCGCGAGCTGGCGGCCTCGTTGCCCGATCCGGTGGCGTTGCAGCTGGTCACCGACGAGGAGACCGGCGGCCGGAACGGCACCCGGCACCAGCTGGAGCGGGGTGTGCGCGGGCAGTTCGTGATCATCGGGGAGACCAGCGGGCTGCGGATCGTCACCGACTCCAAGGGCATGCTCGGGGTCACGTTGCGGTCGGCCGGGCGCGGGGCCCACAGCGCGTACCAGTGGCTCGGCGACAACGCCCTGGTCAAGCTGATGCGCAGCGTGGACCGGGTGCTGGCCCGCTACCCGGTGGCCATGGCCGAGGAGTGGCGGACGACGGTGAACCTGGCCCGGGTGCACACGCCGAACCAGGCCCGGAACCAGATCCCGGCCGAGGCGGAGGCCTGGCTGGATATCCGGTTCCCGTCCGAAGATCGTGATTTTAACGAGCGGTCCGCTGCGGAAGTCGCGGCCTACCTGCAGAGTTTCTGCGAGCCGGGAGTCAGCGCGGTGGTCAACTCGCTGGACGCGCCGCACCACACCGACCGGGACCGCCCCGAGATCGCCCGGCTCCAGGCCGCAGCCCTGGCCCAGCGCTACCAGCCCGATTTCCTGCGCAAACACGGTGCCGGGGACGGCCGCTTCTACGGCAGCCTGGGTATCGCGGCGGTGGCGTTCGGCGTCGGCGGCGAAGGCCAGCACGGGGCCGACGAGTACGCCGAGATCAGCACCATCGAGCCCTACTACCGAGCGCTGAGGCAGTTCCTGAGCGACCCGGGTCAGGACAGACGCCAGCCGCCGGCGTGACGGCGAGCTGGGGTCAGGCGTCCCGGCGGATCAGCACGACGGCGGTCACGGTCAGCAGGATGGCGGCGAGGACGACGAAGAGGCCAGTCTCGATGCCCTGGAACGTCCAGAACCGGCTGGCGGGCTGGTAGGTGACGAAGGAGCGGAATCCAGTGAGCGCAGCCCGGCAGGCGGAGGTGACGTCCGGGGAGTTGGCCAGTCCCGCGCAGGCCCTGGGCAGGGAGTCGATCGGTACCCCGTTGAACTGTGCCTCCCCGTTCAGCCCCGAGATCAGCTGGCCCGCCGGGTTGTGCACGCCCTGGTGGATCAGCCAGTAGGAGCCGGCCGGCGTGAACGAGCCGGTCAGGCTGCGGGTGACCGTGACCGCGCTCAGGTAGTGCGGGCGCAGCCAGAGCGTCACCGCGACACGGGCCGCGATGAATCCGCCCAAGGTGACCGCCATCGCAGGCACGGTGCGACGGATCAACGCGCCGGCGCAGATGCCCAGCGCCATGGCGAACACCGCGTAGGCCACCGGCACGAGATAGAGGACGTCGAACCGGCCCGGGTAGAACTCGCTGCCGTGCTCGGCGTTGGTCGGGCTGGCCCACCAGGTGGTCAGGGCGGCGAGGACGCCGCCCCAGGCCGCCGCGGCGAGCAGCAGCCAGCCAGCTTTGACGGCGAGCCAGCGGGCGCGGGTGATGCCCTGCATCCAGGCGAACTTCGTGGTGCCGGCCTCGAACTCGGCCGCCACCATGGGGGCGCCCAGGAACAGCCCGGCGAGGACCGGCGTGGCCAGCACGATGAGGCTGACAAAACCGGCCGTCGGGCCGCCAGCAAACAACCCTCCCCCACTTGAGCAGTTCGCGCCGTGCTGGCCGTTGCCGCCGCCGGAGGCGCATTCGGTGATGATGGCGTGGTATTGCGAGACGAACTGCAGGCCGGTGAGGACCAGCAGCAGGCAGAGCGCGGCCAGGATCGCCGTGCCCACGGCGAACTGGACCCGGTACTGCCGCCAGGTGAGCCAGGTCATTGTTCTTCCCCAATCGAGGCCAGGCGGGATATCGCGGGTGCGGCGTCCTGGCTCATGTAGGCCAGCACCACCTCTTCGAGCCCGGCTTCGGAGCTTTCCCAGGCTGGATCGATGACTGGGGCGTGGCCGCGGACGAGCAGCGTGGTCTGCCGGGCGGTGTGCACGGCCTGCACGATCGTGTGCGTCCTGGCGATGGCGGTGGTGTCCTTGCGCGGTCCGACCAGGACCTGGTGCTCGGCCAGCAGCGCGTCGATGTCGCCGCACAGCTGAACGCGGGAGGCGGACAGCAGGATGAGGTGGTCGACGACCCGCTCCATGTCCGCGAGCAGGTGCGAGGACAGCACGACGGTCAGCCCGTCGCCGGCGACAGCGTCGGCCATGGTGGCCAGGAAATGCCGCCGGGCCAGTGGATCCAACGCGGCAACGGGTTCATCCAGGAGCACCAGCCGGGGTTTCTTGGCCAGTGTGAGCGTCAGCGCGAGCTGGGCTCGCTGGCCACCGGACAGCGAGCCCGCGGCACGGTCCAGCGGGATGTTCAGCGACTTCAGCCGGTCGCGCACCAAGGCCGGGTCCCAGCGGCGGTTAAGGTGCGCGCCGATACTGATGTGCTCCTCAGCGGTGAACCGCCGGTACAGCGGGATGTCCTGGGCCAGAAAGCCGACCTCGGCCAGGAAGGCCGGGTCCTGGCGGGGCGTGCTGCCCAGCACCTTCATCTCGCCCGCGGTCGGCCGGGCCAGTCCGGAAAGCAGCCGCAGCAGCGTGGTCTTGCCCGCGCCGTTCGGGCCGATCAGGGCGCAGATGCAGCCCTCGGGCACGGTGACGTCGCAGTCGCTCAGGGCGGTGACCCGGCGGAACTGCTTGGCCAGTCCCCGGGTCTGGATGACCGTGGTCATGCGATCTCCTCCTCGGGTGCCGCCTGCAGCGTGACGCGCAGCAGCGATTCGATCGACTCATCGTCGAGCCCGGCCTCGCGGGCTTCCCGCACCCACCGGGCCAGGCTCTGGCCGAGCCGCGAGTGTGTGCCGGGCGGTGGCCCCGGCGGCCGGTTCAGCACGAACGTGCCGTGCCCGGCCCGGGCCTGGACCAGGCCTTCGCGTTCCAGGTCCCGGTAGGCCTTGAGCACCGTGTTGGGATTGACGGCTGTCGCCGCGACGACCTCGCGCACCGTGGGCAGCTTGTCGCCCACCTCCAGCACGCCCATCCGCAGCGCCTGCCGTACCTGCTGCACGATCTGCAGGTACGGCGGTACCGCCAACCGGCCGTCAATGCGAAAGTTGATCATGTTCTGCGTCCTCAATGTCTTAAGGTATTAAGACATTAAGGCTTAGATGACCACCCGTCAACATGGCGGGTACTTGGTGGCTGGCTGGGTCGGCGAGGGTCATCCCTCCGGACGGAGTCGCGCCAGCACACACACCGCCGGGGGGTTGAGAGGGAGGGTGTGAGTGCTCAGGTGGGTGAAGCCGGCGTCGCTCAGCAGGCCCTCGATTTCGCGGGCGGCGCCGCGGGACGTGTCGGCCGTGGCCCCGGGGCAGCGGGGCTGGGAGGCGATGGCCATGCGGCCGCCGGGTGCGAGCCGCCGGCGCAGCTCAGCGATCCGCTGGCCGGGCGCGGGCCAGAACCCGAGGGAGTTGACGGCCAGGATCGCGTCGAAGGGACCGTCGAGGGCGGGGGGAAGCTGATCGGCCGAAGCCCTGATCAGCGTGATCCGGCCGGCCCGGATGGCGGCGGCGTTGCGCTTGGACGCCTGCCGGAGCATCACGCCGGAATGGTCGACGCCGTAGACGTGAGCGGCGCCGGCGCGAGCCAGTGCCGCGATGGCCACGCCGGGGCCGAAGCCGAGCTCAAGGGCCCGGTCGCCGGGCTGGATATCGAGCAGTGACACGGCCCAGCGGCTGCGCTGCCGGTTGGACGGGCGGTGGGCCATCTCCCAGGCGGTCACGCGCCCGGCCGGGCCGTGGGGATCATGGGCCTGGCCGATGACGTCGCGGTCCAGGACGCGGGCGGCGGCAAGCCCGGCCCGCGAGACCCCGTACTCGATGGCCGCGGTCAGGGCCCGTGGCACGGCGCCTTTCGCTGGCCGTGGCATGCTTCCCTCATGTCGTCTTCCCATGGCCGGCAGTCAACGCCTTCATGCGCACCTGAAGTCAACCCGCCCGCATCGCTCACCATCGGTGAACTGGCCCGCCGCGCGGGAGTGACCACCTCGACCCTGCGCTACTACGAGGAACTCGGCCTGCTCCCCCAGCCGGCCAGGATCTCGGGGCAGCGCCGCTACCCCGAATCAGCGGCCCGGCTCGTCGGCGCCATCCTGCTCTACCGCGACGCGGGGTTCACCCTGGCCGAGCAGAAGACCCTCATGGCCTCGGACAAGAGCGCGTCTGGTGAATGGAGCAGGCTGGCCCGGCGCAAACTCGCGGAACTCGACGAGCAGATCGCCACGGCGCAGGCGGCCCGCGATGCCATCAGGCACGGGCTGAACTGCCCCCACGAGGACATCACTCAATGCCCCAACTTCAACGCCGGCGTCACCGCCCGGCTGGCCGGCCAGCCGCTGTCACGATCCCACCAGCAGTTGCACGGCCAACGGCTGCCGCTGGAGTCCTAGGCGGCACCGAGCTCGATCCAGAAGCGGTCTTCGTGGCCGGACGGGTCGTCGGGGACCCCGCCGTTGGCCAGGATCACCCGGCGAGACGGCTCGTTGCCGGCGTCGCAGGTGACCAGCACCCGAGCCAGGCGCAGGGCGCGGCACTCGGCCAGACCGGCCGCGAGCATCCGGGTCGCGTGCCCCCGCCGGCGCCACGGCGGCACCACGTGGTAGCCGATGTGGCCGCCGATCCGGGTCAGTTCCGGGGTGAGCCGGTGCCGGACGATCAGCGTGCCCAGGTACTCCCGGCCCGCGACGTACCAGTACGCGGTGGACGGGACCCCCCAGCGGGTGCGCACGCCGCGGCGCTCCCGCACGTGGGCGGCGAAATCATCGGCGGCCCGGTCCAGCCAGTCCAGCGGGGTGCCGTTGTCCAGGCTGTTCTCCCGTTCACCGGCCAGGTAGGAGTCCCGGACCGCGGTCGTCGGCCAGAGCAGGCGCGGCGCTCCGGCCAGCCCCGTGAGCGGGTCCGGTGATGCGGCATCAAGACGATCACCCACTTGGCCAGTGTGCGCTACGAGGAGTGCGCGGCGCTGCTTATTTTTCGGGGCTAAAAGACTCACTTCGTGAGCGTGGCATTTCGTGCGATTCACGTTATTGTCCTTGGCGTAGCCGTACATTCGCGTCCTAGACGATGGAGCGTGGTCGTGATCAGGCGAAGCCGTTGGGCTGTGTTGGTATTGACCGCGATCGCGCTGGTCCTGGGGCTGGCCGCGCCCGCCCTGGCCGGCCAGGCCGGTTCGGCGGGCCCAGACGGGACGGCGGGCTGCGGCTCGTCCGGGGCGGTCACCACGGTGAACGGCACGCTGCCGGACGGTGCCACCTACCTGATCCAGTGCCCGTCCGGGCACTGGAACGGGACGCTGTTCCTGTACAGCCACGGCTACGTGACGCCGGGCGCGTCCAACCCGGCCGAGGATGCCGGGGATCCGGTCACCGCGAGCTGGATGCTCAGCCACGGGTACGCGCTGGCGGGTTCGTCCTACGCCAGCACCGGGTGGGCCATCCAGCAGGCGCTGCCGGACCAGGTCAGCACGCTCGGGGTGTTCAACCGGACGTACCGCACGCCGTCCCGGACCATCGCCTGGGGGCACTCGCTGGGCGGGATCATCACCGCCGGGCTGATCCAGCAGTACCCCAGGCTGTTCAACGCCGCGCTGCCGATGTGCGGCGTGCTGTCGGGCGGGGTCGCGACCTGGAACACCGCGCTGGACTCGGAGTTCGGGTTCCAGCAGCTGGTCGACCCGTCGGTACAGGTCGTGAACATCACCAACCCGACCGCGAACCTGACCGGAGCCGAGACCGCCGCAGCCACCGCGCAGCAGACGCCGCAGGGCCGGGCCCGGCTGGCGCTGGCCGCCGCGCTGGGCGACACGCCAGGCTGGTTCACGCCGCTGTCGGCCGAGCCCGCGGCCAGTGACGTCACCGCGCAGGAGGCCAACCAGTACCAGTGGGACACCCAGGTCGACTTCCCGTTCGTGTTCGCCTTCCGGGCCGAGCTGGAGGGGCGGGCGGGCGGCAACCCGTCGTGGAACACCGGGGTCAACTACGTCACCCAGTTCGAGAAGTCCGCGGATCACGGCGAGGTGGCCGCGCTGTACAAGGCGGCCGGGCTGAACCTGTCGGCCGACCTGAGCAAGCTCAACCACGCGGCCCGGATCAGCGCCAGCCCGGCCGCGGTGAAGTACCTGGCCCAGAACATCAGCTTCAACGGCAAGCTGTCGGTGCCGGTGCTGACCATGCACACCACGGGCGACGGCTTGGTCGTGCCGGAGAACGAGCAGGCCTACCGGCAGGTCGTCGACCGGGCAGGCGACGGCGCGAAGCTGGCCCAGATCTTCGTGCACCGCGCCGGGCACTGCGCGTTCACCCCGGCCGAGACGATCACCGCGGCCCAGACGCTGCTGAACCGGCTGAACACCGGGCACTGGAACCAGGCCGCGCTGACCCCCGGCCACCTCAACGCCGCCGCCGCCGACCTGGGCCCGACGTACAACATCTTCTCGTCCGGCAGCTCGGTCGTCGCGACCGGTCCGGAGTTCACCCGCTACCAGCCGACCCCCTACCTGCGCCCGTTCGACCTGCCCACCCGGTGAGGCCGGTCGGCTGTTAGCGTGCGGGGCTATGAAGTTCGGATTGGTGTACCACACGGGCATGTTCGGGATCGATCCTGAACAGGTCACGGCGCTCGCGCAGCACGCGGAGCGGTGCGGGTTCGAGTCGTTCTTCACCACCGAGCACATCGCGCTGTACCCGGGGGTGACGCTGGGCCGGATGCCGATCGCCCCGGACACGCCGATCGCCGATCCGCTTGAGGTGCTGAGCTTCGTGGCCGGGGTCACCGAGCAGCTCATCCTGGGCACGTCGGTGCTGCTGCTGCCGTTCCATCAGCCGGTCGTGCTGGCTAAGCGGCTGGCCACGATCGATCAGCTGTCCCGGGGCCGGATGCGGCTGTTCGGGATCGGCGTCGGCGCCCTGGCCAAGGAAGCCGAGGCGGCCGGGGTTGACTTCCACACCCGTGGCCGCCGCGCCGACGAGGCGATCGACGTGCTGCGGCTGCTGTGGGCCGGGGACGCCGATGGGGTGAGTTTCGACGGGGAGTTCTACTCGTTCACTGACCTGTGCAGCTTCCCCAAGCCGTACCAGGCTCGCACGCTGCCCATCCACGTCGGCGGGTCCAGCTCGGCCGCCGCTCGCCGGGCCGGGCTGCGCGGCGACGGATACTTCCCCGGCGGGGGGATCAACGACGAACAGCGCACGGCCCAACTCGCCCTGATGCGCGAGAGCGCCCGCGCGGCCGGGCGTGACGCCGACGCGCTGGAGTACACCCGCTGGGGCAACACCGCGATGACCCCGGACGAGGTGGTCGCTCTGGCCGCTGACGGTGTCACCCGCGTGATCGTCAGTCCTACTACAGCCGACCTGGCCGAGCAGAAAAAGGAACTCAGCGCCTTCGCCGGCCAGCACGGCCTGCGCTGAGGATTACGCCGGGCCGGAGGCGGCGTGCGGGACGTTGGTTCCGGCGGCCGGCGCGGCGGCGGCGCGGGCTCGCTGGGGCAGGAACAGGGTGAGCGCGGTCGCGAAGGCCAGGAGCTTCGACACG
Organism: uncultured Actinomycetes bacterium; assembly: GCA_963833835.1. GTDB lineage: Bacteria > Actinomycetota > Actinomycetes > Streptosporangiales > Streptosporangiaceae > Bog-532. The sequence continues at coordinate 361,640 of CAWHZI010000007.1, read as the reverse complement.
ACGTTCAGGCTGTAGAACAGCGACGTGTTGGGATAACCGAATCCGTACAGGGCCCAGATCGCGAACACGACCAGGATCGACGCGAAACAGAAGAACGTGGACCGTCGCAGCCGCACCATGGGGGAAGCGGCCAGCAGCGTCAGCGTAATGATCTCGATGAGGAACAAGGGCACGAAGAACAGCACCAGGTGCGCGGTCGAGATCGGCGAGATCCGGGTCAGGACGATGAAGTCAAACGGGAACTCGAAGATCATCGGGGCGGCGAGGGCGCCGATGGCCGCACCGCCCAGCCGGGCTGGCCAGTCGTACGCCCGGCCCAGCGCGATGATGACGACGAAGGTCACGACGACGGCGGTGTAGGTGACGGGCGCGATCGGGCCCGGGCCCGTCGCCCGGACCCGGCCCGGATGCGCTTGCAGGGCCTGCTGAGTGAGGACCGATAGCACCGAGAGAAATGCGAAGATCACCACCGCCCAGACGGTGAGCAGTACATAGGTGGTGATCCGGCCGGGACGCGGGAGGGTGGCCGGCCGCGACAGCCGGGCTCCCACCCCGGCCACCGCGGCCGCGACGATCAGCAGGATGATGGCGAGCACGATCCGGCTGCTGCCGCTGTAACTGACCCACGAGGCGTGCTGAGCCATGCCGGTGCCCCTTCTCCCCCTTCGCTTCCTTTCCCTCCATCGTTCCGCTCTACGCCGGCGGGCGGAGGCCGTCGGTGATGATGGCGACGATGCGGTCGCGAAGGCCGGGGTCGGGGTCTTGCTGGAGGCTGACGAGCATGCCTTTGAGCAGGACGACCAAATCGGTGGCGGTGACGCCGGGGCGGACGGCGCCGGCGTTCTGGGCGTTGCGCAGGAGCAGGCCGAGGGACGAGCGCATCTCGTCTTGCACGGTGCCCGGGACGGCGATGGCCTGGGGCAGGTCGCGCTTGGCCGCCGCTTCGTCCGCGAGCCGGAGCAGGAACCCGAAGAACGCCGGGCCGGGCTCAGCGGCAGCCGCGCGCTGCTGAGCGTCGGCGATGAGGTCTTCGACGCGCGCCCTGGTCACCGCTTCGAACAGGGCTTCCTTGGACGGGAAGTGCCGGTAGACGGTGCCGGCACCCACTCCGGCCCGGGCCGCGATCTCGTCCAGCGGCACCTCGTAGCCGGACTCGGCGAACGTCTCCCGGGCCGCGCGCAGCACCTTCTCGCGGTTCCGGCGGGCATCGGCGCGGAGCTTGGCCTCGGGGGGACGCGACGGCTCGGCCGACGGCTCTGGCTTCGGCTCAGCCATTGCTAACCGGGGCGCGCGTTCCGTATATTCGGAAGGGTCTAAGCGGGGTCATCGTTCCGATTATAGGAGGCGTAATGACGGAGGACCGGCCAGGCGGGGCCGAAGAGGTGTGGGGCGCGCAGGCGCCAGAAGCCAGGGCCGTGGCGCGGAGCCCGCGGGAGGTGGCGGAGGACGTCCGGCGGATGGTGGCGGGCGAGGACGTGGTCTTCGCCGACCTGTTCGCCGAGGACGCCGTGTTCACCTATCCGTTCGCGGCGCCGGGCGGGCCTGCAGAGCTGATCGGCCGGGAAGCGATCCGGGGTTTCTTCGGGTCGCGCGGGGAGGCGCGATCGCTGTTCCGGATGGACGGGGTGGACGCGGTGATCCGGGAGACCGACGACCCCGAGGTGGTGGTGGCGGAGATCCGGCACCACGGCTGGTCCCACGTGACCGACGCGCCGTACCAGCACACCGCGCTGGGCGTGATCCGGGTCCGCGACGGGCTGATCGTCCGGTACGACGACTACATGAACCCGATCGCGGTGGCCCAGCTGCTCGGGCGGACCGATGACCTGGTCACCGCGCTGAGCGGGGCCTGACCGCGCGGCGGGCTCACCAGCCCTGGCCGGGCATGGGCAGGCCGGTGGCCCAGAACACCTGCCGGTCGGCGGCGCGGATGACCGCGTACGGGCCGGCCCGGCGGTGACCGCGCAGGGTCCGGCCCGCGGGCGCGACCCAGACCTGGTCGCCGTCGGCCAGCTGGGCGTTATCCCGGCGGCGCTGGACGCTCAGGCTGATCGTGTCCTGGGGTTCGAGACCTCGTTGATCGGCCTGCTGGCCGATGTCGTACGGGACATCGGCGGCCAGGCAGGTACGCCGGCGGGCGGAGCGCGAGCCGGGGCGCGTCCAGGGGACCGAGCCGTACACCGGGACGACCAGGATCTGCTGGCCGCCGGCCCGGCCGCGACGGCGTGCGGTGACGGGAGCACGGTAGGCCGCGCCCGGCAGCCAGGGCGCGTCCCGCCAGCGCCGGGACGCGGTCAGCAGCGTGAGCCACTGCCGGATCGCGCTGACCAGCAGGAGCAGGAAGAACAACAGCACGATGGTCTCGAGGATCACCCCGAAGATCGCACTCCCCCGCCCCTCGCCCTGGATCACGCTGCTGTCCCCCGGTAGCACGAAGACCCGCACCGTGGCGCCGAAGGTGAACTTGCCCGCCTCGTCGTCGCACACGGTGAACTGGCCGAAGTGGTCCCCCACGGGTGCCGTCCAGACCACGTCGATGTTGGTCAGAGAGCAAGTGCGGCTGGGTTCATTCGGCGGTGGCCCCGGCGGTCGTCCTGCGCGGTCCGCACCACGTCCGGTGGCGGGGCGGGCGGCCGCCCGGAAATGGGGGTCCCGGTCACCAGATCGCTTCCGGCATGCGGCGAGTCTGCCGGGGCCGGCACCCCCGTCAACGTCGTTACGATGACCTGGGCTGGCGCCCGGACGGGCGCCCGGGCTGGCGGAAGGAAACCGATGGAAACTCTGTTGCCTGGCATCCGTTCGCAGCGGATACCGACGGCCCGGCTGACGGCCAACGTGCTGGAGGTGGCCGGGCGGACCGGTCCCCCGGTGCTGTTCGTGCACGGCAACGTGTCGTCCTCGCTGTTCTGGCAGCCGACCATGCTGGCCCTGCCGGCCGGGTTGCGGCCGCTGGCCGTCGATCTGCGGGGGTTCGGTGACACCGATCCGGAGCCGGTGGATGCCACCCGCGGGCTGCGTGACTACGCCGACGACGTGGCCGCCACCATCGAAGAGCTCGGCCTGGACGAGGTGCATCTGGTCGGCTGGAGCATGGGCGGCGGGGTGGTGCTGCAGTACCTGGCCGACCGGCCCGGCGCGCACCGGGTGGCCTCGCTGACGCTGGTCGATCCGGTGTCACCGTTCGGGTTCGGCGGGACGCACGGGGCCGAGGGCACGCTGTGCGATCCGTCCGGGGCCGGATCCGGCGGGGGCACCGGCAACCCCGGGTTCATCACCAGGCTGGCCGCCGGCGACCGCAGCGGCGACGATCCGCTGTCACCGCGCCAGGTGCTGCTGGCGCACTACGTGAAGCCGCCGTTCGTGCCGGAGCACCTGGACATCTTCGTGGAGTCCATGCTGTCTACCCGGACCGGCGAGAATCACTACCCGGGCGACGCGCGCACGGTGGCGGCGTGGCCCGGGATCGCGCCGGGCGACCGCGGCGTGCTGAACACCATGGCCCCGACGCACTTCCGGATCGAGGACCTGTCCGGGGTGACCCCCAAGCCGCCGGTCCTGTGGCTGCGCGGCGCCGACGACGTGATCGTGTCCGACACTTCGCTGTACGACCTGGCCTATTTGGGCTCGCTCGGGGCGGTGCCAGGCTGGCCCGGGGAGCAGACCTGGCCGCCGCAGCCCATGCTGGCCCAGACCCGCACGGTACTGGACGGGTACGCGGCCGCGGGTGGGCGGTACCGCGAGGTGGTTATCGCCGATTCCGGCCACGGCCCGCACCTGGACCAGCCGGAGAAGTTCCTGGCCGCCCTGGGTGAGCACCTGAGCGTCCTGACGGGGCCCGTGGGGCTGGTGGCGGCGTGCAGCTGCTGGTGGCGGTCACCGCAGCGATGAGGCGGGGTGCGCTTCCCAGATCGTCCACAGCGGGCGGTAACCCTGCTGGCTCCAGAACGGCACCGAACGGGGGTTGAGCTGGGTGTGGTGCAGCAGGTTCACCGCACTCCCGGCCGCTTCGGCCTCGGCGTGGAAGCGGGCGGCCAGCGCGGCGCCCACCCCGGCCCCGCGCTCGGTCGCGCGGACCCCGGTGAGCAGGTTGTAGGCCACCGGCTCGGGCCCGGTCAGCGGGGCGATCCAGCCCGCGTCGGCCGGGCGCTGGGCGTGCAGCACGCCGACGGCCTGGCCGTCCCGCTCGGCCAGCCAGACCCAGGGCTCGGCCGCGGCCAGCGCGGTCTTGGCTTCGGCCCGCAACGCGTCCGCGGTCCAGGGCCGGTCGATCACCTCGCCGAAATGCGCGTCGTAGCGGACAACCTCGTGCTCGAGGCGGACGACGGCGTCGAGGTCGGCCGGGCTGGCCCGGCGGATCCGCGGGCCGGGCCGCTCGGCGGGCTCGTCCACCGACCCGGCTGCTGGCGCGTTCGCGGGCTCGTGCACCGGACGGCTGGCAGGCCCGGGCCGCACCGCGACCACGGCCAGCGGCTGGAGCCCGTGGTGGAGCAGGGCGGTGATCCCCTCGACGTCCCGGCTGGGCCACGACAACACCGCCGCGGTGTCCTCGTCGTCCGCGCCAGGCTGGACGGCCACGTGGTCGCACCAGGCCGACAGCAGCTGGTCCAGGGCCCCGGTCACGTTCGGGCCGGCCACGCGGGCGGTGAGCTCGAACCGGCGCGCCGCGCCCCAGCACATCTCCAGCGTCCCCGGGGTGCCCGCCCAGTGGCCGCAGCCTCCGACGGCCGTGGGGGCGTCCGGCGGGCCGGCCGTGAACCGTTCACCGTCGGCCGCGGCCGGGATGGACGGTACCGGCAGCAGCGGGTCCAGGGCGTGCCACCGCCGGGCGACCTGGGCGACGACCAGTCCATCCGGGTCATCGTGCGCCGATGCCATGACCGCCTCCGCTGTCGCCTGGGTCCTACCATCTGGTCCGGCGAGCAGCCTACTGGCGGAACGCCCGGCGGACAGGTTGTTCGGCCACCCAAGGCGGGGCCCGGTTCCTGACTGAGGTCAGCCGGTGTCCGGGCGGAAGACCAGGACCAGCACCCGGACGGCCAGCATGGCCGCCACCACCAGCAGGCAGTAGCCGAAAAAGCCATACAGGCTGACCTCCCGGGTCACGCTGGGGCCACCGCGCAGGCCGATCAGCAGCACGGCCATGATCCCGGACGCGGCGGCCAGGAACGTCAGCAGCACCTGGTGCAGCAGCCCGGTGACGAACCGGCGGTCGGACGGATCGGCCAGCAGCCGGACGTTGATGCTGAGCCGGCCCGTTTCCAGCGCCTGCCCGACCCGGTCGATCCGGCGGGGCAGCCGGCGCAGCATGGGCAGCAGCGAGGTCACTTCGTCCAGCGCGGTCCGGCGCAGTTCGTCCGGTCCGAGCCGCTCGGCGAACTGGCCGGAGGCGAACCGGCGGGCCCCGGCCACGATGTCGAAGCCCGGGTCGAGCTGGGTCAGCGTGCCTTCCATGGTGGCCAGCGCCCGGAACACGGCCGCGATCTCCGGCGGGATGGCCAGCCCGTGTTCGGCCACGATGCGGAACAGGTCGGTGAACATCCGCACGTCGGGGGTGATCCCCGGGGCCACGTGCCGGGCCGCGAACCGGCCTAGGGTCCGTTCCAGGCGGGCCTGGTCCAGGTCCTCGGGCCGGTCCACCACGTCCAGCAGGGCATCGGCCAGCGCCGCGGGGTCCCCCCGGTCCAGGGCCAGCAGCAGCCGCTGCAAGGCGGACCGCAGCCCAGCGTCGATCCGGCCCACCGACCCGAAGTCGAGCAGGCCCAGGCGCCCGTCGGTGAGCAGCAGCACGTTGCCCGGGTGCGGGTCGGCGTGGAATGTCCCGTCCAGTAGCACCTGCCGGAGCAGCGTGTCCAGCAGGCCGGACGCGAGGGCGGCCCGGGCCGGCGCGGCCAGGCCCGCATCCGCGGTGGCCAGCGGACGGCCGTCCAGGTAGTCCATGACCAGGACCTTCTCCCCGCACAGGGCCTGGTACGGGGTGGGCACCCGGACCCGCTGAGCCGCGTCCGGGCCACGCCGGTCGGCCGCGGCGGCCACCGCGGTCATGTTGCGGGCCTCGATCCGCAGGTCCAGCTCCTCGCGCAGCGCGTCGGCGAACCCGTGGGCCAGGGTGACCGCACCCACGGATCGGCCCCAGCTGGTGCCACGCTGCAGCCGGACCGCGAGCCGGAGCACGATGTCGAGGTCACGGTCGACGACCGCGCGGACGCCGGGCCGGCACACCTTCACCACCACGGGGACCAGCACCGGCTGGCCGGCGGCGAGGGTGGCCCGGTGCACCTGGGCGATGGAGGCCGCGGCCAGCGGCTCCCGCTCGAAGGTCACGAAGACCTCGTCTACCCCGGCCCCCAGCTCGGTGCGCAAGGTGGCTTCCACCTGCGGCCAGGGCACCTGGGGTGCGTCGTCCTGCAGCCGGGACAGCTCGGTGATGAACTCGGGCGGCAGCAGGTCACGCCGGGTCGACAGCACCTGACCGAGCTTGACGAAGGTCACGCCGCCGTCCTCCAGGGCCAGCCGGAGCGACCGGGCCAGCCGGGCCCGCCCTTCGGCGGTGGCCAGCTCGGACCGGCGGCCGCCGCGCTGGTAGGGCAGCAGGCCGCGACGGACCAGGATCCGGGTGATCTGGGCGTACCGCCGGGTCCGGCCCGCTTGCCGGCGCAGCGACCGGGTCAGATACACCGGGCCGGGCAGCGAGCCGCTCGGTACCAGCGCCTCGGACACGACCAGGAAGATCATCCCGACCAGCAGGGCGATGATCAGCCCGAGCAGCACGAACCACAACCCGGGCAGGGTGGCGGCGCCGCGACGGACCGCGGGCCCGCCGATCGCGCTGATGATCGGCTGGGCCACGAAGAACGCGATCAGGCCGGCCGCCAGCGTGCGCAGCGGGGCCAGCCGCAGGCCGAGGAGCCGGCGCACCCCGAACGCGAACACCAGGATCGTCAGCACGACCCCGATGGCCACGAGCGGAACATCAAGAACATTCATGAGCGCAGATACTTGGTCGCCATCACCGGGAACGGCGGTCAGAACTGGAGGACGGCGGCGCCGTCCACGCGGCCGGCCTTCAGGTCGGCCAGCGCGCGGGCGGCCTGGCTGAACGGGTACGGGGTAGTGGTCACCTTGAGCTTCAGCCGTTCGGCCAGGGTGAGGAACTCCTGGGCGTCGCCGCGTGTGTTGGAGGTGACGCTGCGCAGGTTGCGCTCCTGGAACAGGTGCTTTTCGTAGTTGAGCGACGGGATGTCGGTCAGGTAGATGCCGGCCACCGACAGCGTGCCGTTCCGGTCCAGCGCGGTCAGCGCGGCCGGGACCATCTCCCCCACCGGGGCGAACAGGATGGCCGAGTCCAGCGGCACCGGCGCCGGGTCGTAGGAGTCCTGCACGGACGCGGCGCCCAGGCTGCGGGCCAGTTCGCGGGCGGACTCGCCCCGGGTGAACACGTGCACCTGCGCGCCCTGGGCGATGGCGACCTGGGCGGCCAGATGGGCCGAGCCACCGAAGCCCCAGATGCCGAGCGTGCCGCCGGGCGGGACTTCGGCCCGGGCCAGAGCCCGGTAGCCGATGATGCCCGCGCACAGCAGCGGGGCCAGTTCGGTGTCGCTGAACCCGCCGGGCAGCGGATGGGCGAAGGCGTCGGCCACGACCAGGTACTCGGCGTAACCGCCGTGGATGTCCCAGCCGGTATAGGTGGAGGCGGGGCACAGGTTCTCCTGGCCGCGGCGGCAGAATTTGCACGACCCGTCGACGCCGGCCAGCCAGGCCGCCCCGACCCGGTCCCCCACCCCGAACCGGCTCACCCCGGGGCCGGTCGCGGTGACCTGGCCGACGACCTCGTGGCCCGGCGTGGTCCGGGGGTGGTGTGGCGGCAGGTCACCCTCGGCCAGGTGCAGGTCGGTGCGGCACACCCCGCACGCGATGACCTTGACCAGCAGCTGGCCGGGACCGGGCTCGGGCACCGGACGTTCGGTGAGCGCCAGCGGGCCGGAGGTGATCGGCCCGGGCTCGGCGACAACCCATGCGCGCATGAGGCTACGTTACGGCCACCCGCGCTGACGGCTCCGGCCGCAGGGGGCAAAATGGTGTCCAACAATCGTTCGCATCGGCAGGCCAGGGGCGCAGCTATGAACCGTGAGGAACGCCGGCAGTTCGTCCGAGACCACCGCACCTGCATCTTCGGTTACAACCGGAAGAACGACGGGCCGGCCATGACCGTCGTGTACTACATCATGGACGGCGACGACCTGCTCGTCTCCACCATGGCCGACCGGGCCAAGGCCAAGGCCGTGCAGCGCGACCCGCACGTCAGCCTGTGCGTGCTGGACGAGAACTGGCCCTTGACCTACCTGCAGGTCTACGGCCGGGCGGAGTTCGACCCGGACCCGGAGCAGGCCTCCCAGCTGATGCGGAAGGTCATCGAGCTGATGGCGGGCGAGCCGATGCCGGACGAGAAGTACCCGGCGATCCAGAAGATGTGCGTCGAGGAGAAGCGGGTGGTGCTGCGCATCACCCCGTACTCGACGTTCGAGACCCCGCCCCGCCACGTCCACCAGGCCGACGACGTGGACACGCTGACCCACTTCACGTCCAAGAGCCAGGCCTGGTGAGCCGGCACTGGCGAGCCGCGGCTGGCCGGCAGGGCCGGCCAGCCGCCGGTGACCGGGCTCAGTAGTGCAGGTGGGCCTGCCAGTCGGCCGGGACGCGGTCCTCGGGGCCGGGGGTGGTCTGGTCCAGCGGGTGGTGCTGCGGCGCGGCCAGTTCGGGGCCGCGCTCGTAGAGCCGGTTGTCGGGGAAGCTCCAGAACCAGGCTTCCTGGGGCTCGAAGCTCTGGATGACCGGGTGGCCGGTCTCCTTGGAATGCGTGCTGGCGTGCTGGGAAGGCGAGGAGTCACAGCAGCCGACGTGCCCGCACTGGGCACAGCGGCGCAGGTGGAACCACCAGCCGCCGCTGGCGTCACATTCGGAACAGCCGGGGCCGCTGGGGGCCACCGATGGGTCAACGCCGGGGATCTCGCTCATGAGTTCACCTGCTCCTGCTCGGGCGCCGGCACCTGTTCGTCGGTGGGCACCTGGTCATCGTCCCGGACCTGGGCCGTGAGCGGCAGCCAGACCCGGAAGTTGGTGTCACCGGGCTCCGAGAACACGTTGATCTCCCCGTGGTGCTTCTTGGCCACGATGCGCCAGGAGATGTCGAGCCCCAGCCCGGTGCCCTCACCGACGGGCTTGGTGGTGAAGAACGGCTCGAAGATACGCGACTGGATCTCCTGCGGCACACCCGGGCCGGTGTCCTTAAACTCGACCAGCAGCTTGTCGCGGTCCAGGGCGGTGCGAATGGTGAGCGTGCCGTGGCCCTTCATGGCCGAGACCGCGTTGTCGATCAGGTTGGTCCACACCTGGTTGAGCTCAATGGCGTAGGCCGGGATCTTGGGCAGCGTGCGGTCGTAGTCCTTGACGATCGTGATGTCGGGACCGATCTTGGCGGCCAGCATGACCAGCGTGCTGTCCAGCAGGTCATGCACGTCGACCTCGGTGAAGGGGGCCCGGTCGAGCTGGGAGTACTGCTTGGCCGCGCCGACCAGGTGCATGATCCGGCCGGTGGAGTCCTGGATCTCGTTCATCAGCAGTTCGGTCTCGACCGTGTAGGTCAGCCAGCGGATGGCGCCTTCCAGGTCCTGCGCCTCGACGATGTCGGTCACCTGATCCAGCCACACCGTGTCCAGCCCGGCCTGGACCAGGACTGGAGCCAGGTCCCAGCCGCCGCTGACGCCGTTGTCGTCCAGCCAGTCGGCTACCGTGTCCTCGGCGTCGGAGGCCTCCATGGGGCCCAGCTGCGGGGCCTTGGCCACCCGCTCGACGGCCCGTTCCTGTAGCTCGATCAGGGCTTCCAGGGTGTCCTGCTGGTAGCGGTGCTTGGTCAAGATGCCGAGCTTGTGCCGCATCCCGGCCACCCGGTCGCGCAGCGAGGAGGTGGCCCGGACCGCGGCCGCGGCCGGGTTGTTCAGCTCGTGGGTCAGGCCCGCCGACAGCGAGCCCAGGGCCAGCAGCCGCTCGCGCTGGTTGATGGCCTGGTTGGCGGCCTTGCTGCCGAAGAACGCCCCTTCCAGCAGGTGCACCGCCATGGGGAACCAGGTGGTCATCATCTCGGCGAAGCAGTTCGCGTCCAGCACGAAGAACCGGGACGGCACGCTGGCCCGCAGCGAGTTGTTGTAGCTCTTCGAGGCCCGCTCACCCAGGTAGGCCTGGAACGCACCGGCGTAGACCCCCCGGTCGGAGGTCCGGTTCACCTCGATGTCGTCCGATCCGACCCGGCGGGACATCACCACGGCGCCTTCGAGCAGCACGTAGAAGCAGGTGGCCGGGTCACCCTCGGTATAGATGGGACCAGCCTCGAAGGTCTCGACCCGCCCCTCCCGGCACAGCCAGTCCAGCTGCTCGTCGTTCAGCTTCTCGAACAGGAACAGGGTTCGCAGCTCGGACGGGTCGCAGGTACTGGTCGTGGTCACAGCTTCTCCAGGTAACGATGCACGAGCATGACGGCCATGGCACCCTCGCCCACGGCAGAGGCGACGCGCTTGGCGGACTCGGCCCGGACGTCGCCGGCCACGAACACGCCAGGAACGCTGGCCTCTAGGTGATAAGGCGAGCGGTCCAGCGGCCATTCCGCAGGCGGCTCGCCGTCGGCGGAAAGATCCGGGCCAGTGAGCACGAACCCATGATCATCCCGCTCGAGCACGCCGTCCAGCCAGCTGGTCAGCGGGGCCGCGCCGATGAATACGAACAGGTGCTGGGCCGCGACGTCCTCGGTCTCGCCGGTGTTGGCGTCCTGCAGGGTCAGGCCCTCCAGGTGGCCGTCGCCGCGAGCGCCGACCACCGTGGTGCAGGTGCGCACGGTGATGTTCGGGACGCTCTCGACCTGCTCGATCAGGTAGTGCGACATCGACTTGGTCAGCGACGGGCCGCGCACCAGCAGCGTCACCGACTTGGCCATACGGGACAGGTAGACCGCGGACTGCCCGGCCGAGTTGGCCCCGCCGACGATGAAGACGTCGTTGTCGACGCAGGCGGCCGCCTCGGTCAGCGCGGATCCGTAGTAGACGCCGGCCCCGGTCAGCTCGTCCAGGCCGGGCGCGCGCAGCTGCCGGTAGGCGACCCCGGTGGTGAGGATGACGCTGTGCGCGTCCAGCGAGGTCCCGTCGGAGAACCGCACGGTGCGGGCCGAGCCGTTGATCTCCAGCCCGGTGACCTCACGGGTGGTGAGCACCTCGGCACCGAACTTGGCCGCCTGCAGCCGGGCCCGGGTGGTGAGCTGGGCCCCGGACACCCCGTCGGGAAAGCCGAGGTAGTTCTCGATCCGGGAGCTCTGCCCGGCCTGCCCGCCGGTCGCGGTCCGCTCCAGCAGCACGGTCCGCAGTCCTTCGGACGCCCCGTAGACGGCGGCGCCCAGGCCGGCCGGGCCGCCGCCGACCACGATCAAGTCGTAGAAGTCGGACGACGGGCTGGTGGCCAGGCCGACCTTGGCGGCCAGCTCGGCGTCGGACGGGGCGATCAGCACCTCGTGGTCCAGGGTGATGATCACCGGCAGTTGGAGCCCGTCCTGGCTGGCCGCCTCCAGCATCCGCTTGCCCTCGGGCTCGTCGGTGGAGAACCAGCGGTACGGGACCTGGTTGCGGGCCAGGAACTCGCGCACGTCGGACGAGCGCGCATTCCAGCGGTGCCCGACGACCTTGATCTCCGGCACCACGTGGTGATCGGACGCCTTCCAGGTGTCCAGCAGCGTGTCCACCACCGGGTAGAGCTTCTCCTCCGGCGGGTCCCACGGCTTGAGCAGGTAGTGGTCCAGGTCGACCACGTTGATCGCGTCGATGGCCGCGCCGGTGTCGGCGTACGCGGTGAGCAGCACGCGGCGGGCACCGGGGTAGATGTCCATGGCGTGCTCGAGGAACTCGACGCCGTTCATGTTCGGCATCCGGTAGTCGGCCAGGATCACGGCGACCTGGTCGCCGCGCAGCTTCAGTTCGCGCAGCGCTTCCAGCGCCGACGGGCCGGACTCGGCCCGGACGATGCGGTACTCACTGCCGTACCTGCGCCGCAGGTCGCGGGACACGGCGCGGGACACGTCCGGGTCATCGTCGACGGTGATGATCGCGGTCCGCGCGTTCTCGGCGGGGGCGGTCAAGGGCATGAAGGCTCCGTAGGGTGGTCAGGTCCAGGCGGGGTCTCGGCGCAAGGAGGCCCCGTTCAGGGCGCATGCAGCCCATCGTAAGTTCCCGCTGGGCGTAATGTCCTCCCGCGGCTTCCGCTGGGCGCGTAACGGACGCGATCACGAGTGGCAGTGGCCATCTTCGGCCGGGGCGAGATCGATGGCGGGGTTGCGGTCGAAGAAGCCGACCGGCTTGAGCGTGAAGCCGGCGTATTCCACCGGCATGACCGGGAAGTCCTCGGGTCGGCAGAAGTGGGTGGTTCCGACCGTGTGCCAGAGCACTATGTCGGTGTCGGCCACCGGCCGGTCGGCCGCGGTCCACGCGGGCAGCCCGGCCCCGCCCGGGTGCTGGTTGGGGAAGTCGCCCGCGGGGCGCTGCTCGTCGGGGTGGGCCGGGGTGACCCACAGGTGCTTGGTCGCGAACGTGGCCCGCGCGGTGATGGCCGCGTCCGGCTGGGCCAGCAGCGGCGCGCTGGGCTGCGGCACGAGCTTGTAGGCGACGGGCTCGCCACAGGCGTTGACCGACCCGTGGTTGACGATCTTCCAGTGCCGTGCGTGCTCGGGGGCGGCCATCCGCTGGGCACCGAGCTCGGTGGCCAGCAGCGTGCTGCGCGCGGTGAAGGCGTTGCCGTGCGGGTTGTCCGGGCCCGGCGGGACCGGCACCGCGTCGACCTCGTAGACCGAGTTCGCCAGGCCGTCCAGGCAGGTGTCGAGCCGGAAGCTGAACAGGTGCTGGTGGTGCGGGCCGGCCAGCTCGGGGGTGACCGGGTTGGCGTACGGTACCCGGGTCCCCGGCACCACCGCCTGGGTCTGGATGATGCCGGTCAGCTTGACCTCGGCCTGGATGGTGCCGTCCAGGTAGAAGTACCAGAAGAAGCCGTACTCGTAGTTGCCCACGGTGGCGATGAACGAGATCACCATCCGCCGGGACCGGCGCACCTCGGCGACGCCATTGGGCACGTCGGTGTGCTTCCACAAAATGCCGTAGTCCTCTTCATGCAGGCAGATGGCCTGCGGCAGCGTGCTGACGGTGCCGTCCTCGTCGACCTTGACCGCGTCCAGGTAGACGATCTCGCCCAGGCAGTCGCAGCCCAGCGTGAGCGCGTTGGCCGCCTTGCCCAGCCCGACCTCGCCCGCGTCGAAGGCGCTCTTCCACCAGTGGTTGATGGCGGTGGAGCCGTAGGGCACGACCATCTCGGCCACGCTGGCCCGGTACAGGACGGGCCGGACGCGGTCGCCCTCGATGTAGCTGACCTCGTGCAGGACGACGCCCTCGATCGGGTGCATGGACACCCGCAGCTGCCACGGGCCCCAGCGCAGCAGCCCGTCCCGCACGGTGAAGCCGGGGCCGTCCGGCTGCAGGATCTGCAGCGGGGCCAGCTCGCGCAGGTGCGGCATGCTGGCCGCGTCGTAGCGGCCCGGATCTTTCGGTACGGGCACGATGTCGCCGTCGATCAGCTCGACGACCTCGCCGGTGTCCCGGTCCAGCACCGCGACCAGGTTCTCGATCGGCCGGGCGTAGGGGTTGCAACCGGGGCCGTCCAGCACGTAGGCCACGGCCCGGGCCAGCCGGCGCCCGGAGCGGTCGACGTCCAGGCCCACGTTGGCGGCCGGCCAGGCGTCGACCTGGATCTGGCTCACGTCGGTGATGCCGCGCCGGGCCAGCGCGGCCTGGAAACCGGGATCCGCCTTGACCTGTTCGCCGTTGGCCGTGTACTCGGCGAACATGACCGGCGGCTGCACGCCCGGGACCGGGACCCGGGCGGTGACCGCCTGGTCGTCCAGCGACACCGTAACCAGCGTGGTCCGGGTGATGTCCGGGGCTGACGAGGTGGATGAGGCAGTTGCGGTGGCTGGGTGGTAGAGCACGCAGCGGGCCAGCCGGGGCACGGGCGCGCCGTCCCAGCCGAGCACGACGTCCTTGGCCGGCTCGACCAGCTCGCAGAAGACGAGCAGGGTCCCCGGCGGGGCGCCGTCCAGCGCGATCCGGCACGCGGCGGCGGTTTCATCCAGGGTGAGCGGGGCCAGCGGATGCCGCCGGGAGGATGTGTGGGCCGCGAGGCGATCGTTGGCCGTCTGCGTCATCGATGTCTCCGTTTCAGCCAGCTTCGGGATGAGGACACCTTTGTTATGTTGCGCCCCGACCGCCGGATAGCGACAGGCCTGTTAACCACTGGCCCGGGAAGCCGGGCTAAGCTACGGCCTGTGCGACTGACCGTGCTGCCCCCGCCCGCCGCTTAGGCGGGCCCCACAGAACACCGCCGCCACGGTGGTGACGCTGGGTGCTGCCCGCATACGGGCCCCCACCACCATCCCGCTGCGGAGCGCGTTCATGTCCACCCCTGTCTCCGGCCTGCCCTTCGGGCGTGGCCTCCTCTACCTGGCTGTCGCCGGTGCCGCCTGGGGCACCGCGGGCGCGGCCGCCGATCTCATCTACCAATCCAGCGACGCCGGCCCGATCACCGTCTCGTTCTGGCGGAACCTAACCGGCCTGGTGCTGCTGCTCGCCGTCCAGCTGATCCGGTCACGGCGTGGTGGGTCACGGCGTGACCGGCCCCGGTCCGGGCCGACCCGGCGCCACAGACGGCTGAGCCGCCGGGACCTGCTGGTACGCGGGCAGACCGGGCTGGGCCTGGCCGTGTTCCAGACGGCGTACTTCGGCGCGGTGCAGTCCACCGGGCTGGCCGTCGGCACCGTGGTCACCCTGGGCACCGGCCCGCTGCTGATCGCAGTGGGGGCCCGGCTGGCGCTGCACGAACGGCTGCCGCGCGGTGGCGTAGCCGCGATGGCGGCCGCGCTCGGCGGGCTGGTCATCCTGGTGCTCGGCCATCCGGGCGGCACGGTGCGGCCGCTGGGGATCGCGCTGGCGCTGCTGTCGGCGGCCGGTTACGCGCAGTCCGCGCTGACCGCCCGCTGGGCCGGGCGCCCGGAGCCGACCGGGCGCACGGAGCTGGCTGGGCGCGCCGGGGCGGACGAAGGCGCGGGGACCGGGCGGGTCCGGGGACCGGCGGCAGATCCGGTCGTGGTCACGACGTGGGCCTTCGGCCTGGGGGCGGTGCTGCTGTTGCCGTTCGCGCTGGCCACCGGGATTCTGCCGCACACCGCCCACCCGGCGCAGGCGCTGGCCGTACTGGGCTACCTAGCTGCGGTGCCCACCGCGCTGGCCTACCCGTTGTACTTCGCGGGGGCGGCCACGGTGCGGGCCGCCACCGCCTCGGTGATCATGCTGATCGAGCCGGTCAGCGCGGCCGTGCTCGGGGTGGCGATGTTCGGCGAGCCGCTGACGGCGGCCACGCTGGGCGGTGGGGTGCTGCTGCTGTCGGCGGGCACGGCGCTGGCCCTGGCCGACCTGCGTTCAGGACGCAGGGGGCGGATCACCCGGGTCGGGCTGGACCGACGGGGCCACGAACCGCAGCCCAGCGAGCGCGCGGGCAATGGCGGCCGATCCGGTGAAGAAGTCGTGGTACTAATGCACGGCGACTAGCCTGCCGACTGGCAGGCTAGCCCGCTACTGACCTGGACTTTTCGGACAGTGAGGTCAGCCGTCTGGCCGGTCAGGGTACCTGGCCGGCCAGAGTTAGCCGATTAGGGCTTCTTGAAGGCGTCCTTGATGTTCTTGCCCGCGTCCTTGACCTGCTCCCCGGCCTGCTTCGTGCCGCCTGCCACCCGGTCGCCTTGGCCTTCGGCCTCCATGCTGCGGTTGTTGGTGGCCCGGCCGACGTCCTGCTTGGCCCGGCCTTTACCCATCTGCAGCTTGTTCTTGAGCTTGTCCAATGCACCCATAACTGTTTCGTGCCCTCGATCGGAGCCTTCATGCGGACGGGCGGCGGTTCTTTTGCCGCCCGGCAACCGTTGCCGGGCGGCAAAAGAACCGGTGGGCGAGCAGCGCCTGGGAGCCCCAAGGGGGCTGATTGGTCCCGAGTGGCTGCTGTGGACCCGGCTGGTTCGGCGTATGGGCGGGCCAACCTGATCGATGGCGGCACCGTACCGGCGATAGCCGGATGGATGGCGCCACCGTACAGGTGGCAGTCCGGTACGGATGGGACTCCGGCGTGGCATGGGGCTGCCGAGACTCGCGGTATTTGGGGCCTGCGGATGCGGACGCTCGGGGACGCGGGGCGGGACGGGGCGCCGGGGTGGCGGGGGGACGAGGCGCCGGGGTGGCCTGGGGGGTTATTGGGTGAGGCGACGAGGCCGTTGGGCTCTCCCGGGCGCTGGGGTGGCAGGCTGGGAAGCGCGGACGGTGACCGGGATCTCGCCGCCGAGCCGGTGATCGCCGGCCAGCCGCAGGTCATCGCCGCTCCAGAACCGGCCGGGGTCATACCAGCTGGTCTGGTGGCGGCCGTCGAGCAGGCCCATGGCCTGGTAGGTGACGGCCAGGACCTCGGCGCAGTAGGCCGACTCCAGCACCGCTTCGGCGTCGGGTCGGCTGAGCCCCCGCAGCCTGGCCACCGACGGCAGGCGACCCAGGGAGGGCAGCTGGCTCAGCGATGGCCGGCCGGGCAGGGACGGCACGCGGCCGCGGAGCCAGCGCGAGGCCATTCCGGCAGAGGACGGGAACGGCGTGCCGTCCAGCCGGGCGATCGTGCGCAGCACCGCGTCGTCGGTTTCCGGCCCGGCTGGCGGGTCCAGCTGGCGCAGCCAGGCCTGCTGGCCGTACCGCTCGCCCCACACGGTCACCGCCGCGCGCAGGTCGTGCAGCTGTACGCCACGGTGGCGGCTGCCGGACCACACGTCGGTCAGGGACCGGCCCAGCTCGGCGTGCCACAGCAACGGCGGCAGGTCGTCCAGCACCACGGCCATGCCAACGTGGTTGACCGGGCTGTTCGTCGCGACCTGGATGGCCCGGTCGGCGGCCTTGTGGCCGCGGAACAGCCACAGGTCGCCGGTCCGGGTCAGCCCGGCCGCCTCCTCGAGGCTGACACCGGGGCCGGTTCCGGCCTGGTTCGGCCTGATCTTGTTCGGCACGGTCGTAGCCTAGGCGGGTGCAGTGGTCAAACGGACGAACCTGGAAGATCCTGGGCCTGGCGGGTTTCGCCGGCGTCGCCGCGACCGGGGTGGTGGTCGTGCGGGCCGAGCGCCGGCGCCGCGCCTACACCCCGGATGAGATCCGCGCCCGGCTGCACGAACGGCTGGCCGCGGCCGACGGAGGGGCCGACCCCGCCGATCCGGCTGACCCGCGTGACACCGCTGACGCGGGTGACGCGGCGGCTCAGGACCGCGCCGTCCAGGACCGCGCCGGTCTAGGACAGGCGGTCGCGGGCGTAGACGGTCATCGCGTCCCGCTGGTAGGCGGCCAGGCCGGAGGCGATCTGCTCGTAGCGGGCCCGGAACCGCTCGTCGTCCACGTACAGCTGGCCCAGGCCGCAGTAGGCCTGCGCCGTGGGGGTCCAGTGCTGTGGCGACCCAGCGGTAGTGCCGGTCGACCTCGGCCTGGACCTCCGGGTCAGCGACCGGCTTGCCCGCGGTCATCAGCTCGGCCATCCGGATCAGCTGGGCCGTGATCTCTTCCTGCCCGGCCGTCACCTGCTCCAGCTGATGCGGCCTGCGCGACCGCCTGGGCCTGCGTCGAACTGCTCCGGCCAGCGCTCGCGGGCCTCGTCTTCGTAGTCGGCCGGGTTGAACCCCTCGAACAGGTTCTCCGGCCGATCGATCTGCGGCGGCATCGGGTCATCTCCTTCCAGTTCGGTGATGGTGCGGGCCACGGTGCCGACCAGCCGGGCGATCCGGGCCTGCTCGGCCAGCAGCCGGTTGTGGTGCCGGCGCAGCGCGGCCAGCGTGCCCGGCCCGGAGCCGATCGCAGCGGCGATGTCGGCCAGGCCGACCCCCAGCTCGCGCAGCAGCAGGATCTGCTGCAGCCGCAGCAGCTCCGCGGTCTCGTAGAACCGCTGGCCGCTGGGCTGGACGTAGGCCGGGCGCAGCAAACCGATCGCGTCGTAGTAGCGCAACGTCCGGGTCGTGACCCCGGACATCCGGGCCACCTCGGCGATCGACCAAGCCATAGAGCGACGATAGGAGTTGACGTAACGTCAACGTCAAGCGATAACAGCGAGCGCAAAGGGGCTGGTGGTCGTCACATGTCCGAGCTCAAGGTTGAGGTGGATCCGGCCGAGGTGGGACTGGACCCGGACCGGCTGGAGCGGATCGGCGCGCGCTTGGCCCGGTACGTGGATGACGGGCAACTGCCCGGCTGGCTGGTCACGGTGAACCGGCGCGGACGGCTGGCCTACGTGGCCCGGTACGGGTCGCGGAACCTGGCCCCGGACCGGCCGGTCGAGACGGACACGCTGTGGCGCATCTATTCGATGAGCAAGCCGATCACCGCGGTGGCGGCCATGATCTTGTGGGAGGAGGGCGGCTTCGAGCTGAACGACCCGGTCAGCCGGTTCATCCCGTCCTTCGCCGACGTCCGGGTGTTCACCGGCGGCACCGACATGCGCCCGGTCACCGCACCCGCCTCCGAACCGGTGCGGATCTGGCACCTGCTCACCCACACCGCGGGGCTCACCTACGGCTTCATGCGGTCCCACCCGGTCGACGCCATCTACCGGGCGCGCGGGTACGAGTGGGCCTGGCCGCCCGGCACCGACCTGGCCACGGCCTGCGACGCCTGGGCCGGCCTGCCGCTGCTGTTCCAGCCCGGGACCGAGTGGAACTACTCCGTGGCCACCGACGTGCTGGGCCGGGTGGTGGAGGTGGTGTCCGGCCAGCGGCTGGACGAGTTCTTCGCCAGCCGGATCTTCGGCCCGCTGGGCATGACCGACACTGCGTTCTTCACTGACGACGGGGACCGGCTGGCCGCCTTGTACGGACAGGGCGGCGACGGCCAGCTGGCCGAGATCGGCGCGATGGGCACCATGGCTCTGAGCCAGCCCACGCTGCTCAGCGGGGGCGGCGGGCTGGTCTCGACCGCGGCCGACTATGACCGGTTCACCCAGCTGCTGCTGGGCCGGCCGGACAGCCCGGCCGGTGAGGTGGACGGCGTACGGCTGCTCGGCCCGCGCACGGTCGCCTACATGGGCCGCAACCATCTGCCCGGCAACCTGGACCTGGCCCAGTTCGGCCGGCCGCTGTACGCGGAGACCCCGTTCCGCGGCACCGGCTTCGGGCTGGGGCTGGCGGTCACCATCGACCCGGTGGCGGGCAAGGTGCCGACCTCCGTGGGTGAGCTGTCCTGGGGCGGCGCGGCCAGCACGGCGTTCTGGATCGATCCGGCCGAGGAGCTGACGGCGTCGTTCTTCACTCAGCTGATGCCGTCGAACGCGTACCCGATCCGGTCGCAGCTACGGCAGCTGGTGTATCAGGCCCTAGTGGATTAGAGCCGCAGTGGACTAGAGCTCGCCGCGCTGGCGGAGCTGGTCGCGGAAATCGTCCAGCGCCTCGTCCTGGTCGGGGCCGAGGTCGTCGAGCACGATCATCTCGGTCCCGGTCCAGTACGCGCCGGCGTACTCCCCATCCGGCTCGGTCTCGACCAGCAGGAAGTTGTGCGAGATCTTGATGTGGTCGTGGACCTCCTGCCAGGAGGTGCCCGGGGGCACCAGCCCGATCGAGGGAGGTTCGCTGTCGTCATAGCCCAGTCCGTCGAGCACGGGGGCACTGTAACTGGGGCCGGGCCCGCGTCCCGTCTCAATTTGGGCTTCCGCCCATGAGCCGATGAGCCGATGAGTTCCGCAGCCGACGGCCGTCTACCGGGTACGAGCAGCGACAGTGAGGAGACCGAGATGACCAAGCTGACGGGCATTCCCACCGTGGGCGTTCCGGTGAAGGATCAGGAGAAGGCGCTGGAGTTCTTCACCGGCCCCCTGGGCCTGGAGCTACGCCGGGACGTCACGATCGAGAACTTCGGCCGCTGGGTCGAGGTGGGACCGGCCGGTTCGGGCACCACGATCGCATTGTTCACCGAGCGGGACGGGGCCCCGGCCGGGGTGGAGACCGGTATCCGGTTCGCCGCCGAGGACGCGGCCGCGGCGCACGCCGAGCTGCGGGACCGCGGGGTGGCGGTGGAAGAGCTGCTGCGCTGGCCCGGAGTGCCGCCGATGTTCCGGTTCACCGACCCGGACGGCAACGGCTTCGAGATCGTCGAATAGGTAATCGGAGGAGGTGAACATGGCCACTACTAAGCCAGGCGTCGCCGGGGTGGGACCGCTGGACCGGGAGTTCAGTGCGGTGCTGGAGCTGAGCCCGGCCAAGGGCGGCTGGTCCTACGTGGTGATGCCGGACTCGGCGGCGTACTTCGGCACCCGGGGGCTGGTCAAGGTGCGCGGGACCGTCGACGGGCAGCCGTTCCAGAGCTCGTTCATGGCCCTGGGTGACGGGCGGCACAAGCTGCCGGTCAAGGAGGACCTGCGCGCGGCGATCGGCAAGCAGGCCGGCGACCGCGTCACCGTCCGCCTGACCGAGCGGATCAAGTAGGCCCTGGCGGATCAAGTAGAGCGAGGGTGATTGGCGTCCCAGGTGGCCTGGACCGACGGATAGAT
Organism: uncultured Actinomycetes bacterium; assembly: GCA_963833835.1. Lineage (GTDB taxonomy): Bacteria > Actinomycetota > Actinomycetes > Streptosporangiales > Streptosporangiaceae > Bog-532. The sequence continues at coordinate 340,970 of CAWHZI010000007.1, read as the reverse complement.
CTCCTCTTGGTCGTCCGGCAGCAGGCTCTTGATCCGCTGGGTCCGCTCGCCGGCCAGCACCTCGACCTGGCCCGCCTCCACCGCGTCGAAGACCTGCCGGACCACGTCCAGCGGATCCAGCTTGGGCAGGCCGCGGGCGAGTTCGGTCGCCATCTCGGTGTCGATGAACCCGGCGTGCACCCCGACGACCAGCGTGCCCTGGCTAGCCAGCTCGATCCGGGCCCCGTTGGTCAAGGACCACTCGGCCGCCTTGGACGCGCCGTAGCTGCCGTTCTCCGGATTGGTAAAGAAGCTGGTCACCGACAGCATGTTGACCAGCGCGCCGCCGCCGTTGGCCGCCAGCACCGGCGCGAACGCCCGGCACATGGCCAGCGTGCCCAGGTAGTTGGTCTCGATCTCCTGCCGGGCGCCGTCCATGGTCGGCGCCTCGAAGAACGGGCTGCTGGTCATCACACCGGCGTTGTTGATCAGCAGGTTCACGTCGGCACAGCGTGCCGCCGCCGCCGCGACCTGGTCCGGCTGCGTGATGTCCAGCTCGACCGGGATCCCCGGCCCCCCTTGACCGCCGAGCTGGGCCGGGTTGCGCGCGGCGGCGTAGATGGTCTTCGCGCCCCGGCGGGCCAGCTCCTGCACGAACACCCGGCCCAGCCCGCGTCCGGCCCCGGTCACCAGGGCGACTGAATTCTCGATCCGCATGGTCTCCATCTTGGCCCGTGGCCCGGGCCGACGCGCAGCCGGTCACAGCTTGCGCGGGCCGGGACCCTCGTGGCCGAGCACGTCGCCCGGGTTGGCCAGCTGGCAGGCGCTGATCGACAGGCAGCCGCAGCCGATGCAGCCGGTCAGCCGGTCGCGCAGGTTCTGCAGCTGGCGAATGCGGTCGTCCAGGTCCTCGCGCCAGGCCGCGGACAGCCGGGCCCAGTCCCCGGGCGTCGGGGTGCGGCCTGCGGGCAGGGTGGCCAGCGCGCTCTTGATCCGGGCCAGCGGGATGCCGACCCGCTGAGAGGCGCGGATGAACGCCACCCGGCGCAGCATCTCCCGGCGGTACCGGCGCTGGTTGCCGCCGGTCCGGCGGGCCGAGATCAGGCCCTGGGCCTCGTAGAAGTGCAGCGCGGACACGGACACGCCGCTGCGGGCGGCCAGCTGGCCCGCGGTCAGCTCCCGCGTCTTCATCGGAATCTGGGTCGTCACCGGTCCCGCTCCCGCCGGTCGTGCACGATTGACCTCAACATTGGTTGAGGTTTTAGGGTAGCAACATGTCACTCACCCAGGCGGAGCAGAAGTTCCTGGCCGGGCACCGGCTGGCCACGCTGGCCACGGTCGGCCCCGACGGCGGCCCGCAGAACAAACCGGTCGGTTACGCCTACAACGACGAGCTCGGCACGATCGACATCTACGGCCTGAACATGGCCCAGAGCGCGAAGTACCGCAACGTGGCCCGGCAACCGCTGGTCGCGCTGGTCGTAGACGACGCCTCGGGTGTGGGGCCAGCCAACGTCCAGTTCCTGGAGATCCGGGGCCAGGCCGAGACGACCACGGCCGAGACCGCGCCGTTCCCGGGCGCGTCGGCGGAGATCATCCGGATCCACCCGCGGCGGGTGGTGGCGCTGAACATCGACCCGGACCAGCCCGGGCTGCGGACCCGCGACCTCGCGGCGGCGGGCCGATGACCGAAGCTGGCCGCGAGCGAACTGACCACGAGCGGGCGGGCCGCGAGCGTACGGGCCGGGTGGTGGTCATCGAGGTGCGGGAGTTCGGCGGGCCCGAGGTGCTCACCCCGGCCCGCAGGCCCGCGCCGGCGGCGGGCCCGGGCCAGGTGGTTATCGCCACCGCGGCTGCGGACGTGCTGCACATCGACACGGTGATCCGGTCCGGCCGGGCGGCCCAGTGGTTTGACGTCCGGCCGCCGTACGTGCCGGGCAACGGGGTCGCGGGCACGGTCGCGTCGGCCGGACCCGGCGTGGACCCGGGCCTGCTGGGCCAGCGGGTGGTGGCCCACACCGGTGCGGCCGGCGGGTCCGGCGGCTACGCCGAACAGGCCGTGGTGTCCGCGGACCGGGTGGTGCCGGTGCCGGACGAGGTGAGCCTGGCCGACGCGGTCGCGGTGCTGAACGACGGGGCGACCGCGCTCGGGCTGATGGCCGGGACCGGGGTCCGGCCCGGGGAGTGGGTGCTGATCCTGGGCGCGGCGGGTGGCCTCGGCCTGCTGCTGACCCAGCTGGCCCGGGCCGCGGGCGGCCACGTGGTGGCGGCGCTGCGAGTGGCCGGGCCGCGGGGCGAGGAGAAGACCGGCCGCGTCCGGGACGCCGGCGCCGAGGCCGTGGCCGACTATGCGGACCCAGGCTGGGCCGCGCAGGTGACCGCGGTGACCGGCGGGTCCGGGCCCGCGGTGGTGTTCGACGGCGTGGGTGGCTCCTTGGGCGTGGCCGCGGGCGCGATCACGGCCCGTGGCGGCCGGTTCTCCGGCCACGGGGCGGCCAGCGGCGGCTTCGCCCCGGTGGACCGGGACGACGCCGGGCGGCGCGGGATCAGCGTCCAGGGCATCGAGCAGGTGCAGTTCCCGGCCGGGATGCACGAGAAGCTGACCGGGCAGGCGCTGGCTGAGGTGGCGGCGAGGCGGCTGCGGCCGGTCATCGGCCAGTCCTATCCGCTGGACCGGGCGGCCGACGCGCACCGGGGGCTGGAGGGGCGTTCAGCCGTGGGCAAGACGCTGCTGATCGTGGACGGGGCGCCGGCATGAGCGGCATGACCAGGGACACGTCACCGGCCGGGACCGGCCCCGCGGCAGGGGCCGGGGCCGGACGGCCGGTGCTCGGGGACAGGGGCGTCGCGGTGGAGGACGCGGCGGTCGCGGTGGCGGGCCTGGTGGCGGAGTTGCAGCAGGGGCTGGACGACCGGGACGCCGGCGTCTACAACCGGCACTTCGCGGCGGACGTGCTGTGGGGCAGCCCGTTCGGCATGACCGTGGAGGGTTACGGGCCGCTGCACGCCATCCACGAGCGGCTCAACGCCGAACAGCGCGGCGGTACGGCCTCGCGCTACGAGGTGGCCACGGTCCTGTCCCCCGCCCCGGACGTGATCGTGACCCAGGTGCGCCGGGTGGCGCTCGGCCCGGACGGTGAGCCGGAGCCGGCCCGGGCACCCGGAGCCGACCCGGCCCAGCCGTTCTCCGAGCTGGCGATGTACGTCCTGGTCCGCCGGGACGGCCAGTGGTGGCTGGCCGCCGGGCAGAACACGCTGATCCAGCCGGTGCCGTTCACCGGTGGCTAGGCCTGCGCAGGCGCCTGGGCTAGGCGTTCTGGACGGCGACCACGGTGCTGAGCACGGTGGCGAACGCGGTCCAGGCGATCTCCGGCACGACCAGGGCGGCCGCGGCCGGGTCGGCCCGCCGGGCCACGGTGGCGTAGCGGACCATGACCCCGCACAGCAGGGCTGAGTCCACCGTGGCGGCCCAGTACCGCCGGGCCCCGAACTCCAGCGGCACGTACCCGCTGCGGAGCAGCACGGCCAGCGCCCACCAGGCCAGCGCGGCTTGGGCGTGCGGCGCCTCGGGACCGGGCGCGCGGCGGGACCGCCACAGCCGCCAGGCCGAGGTGGCGGTGGTCAGGTTGAGCGCCGACCACACCACCGGGAACACCGGCCCGGGCGGGGCGAACGAGGGCTGGCGGAAGTCCTGGTACTGGTCCCGGGTCCCCTGTCGCCGGGGCCGCTGCCCAGCCCAGGCGGACAGGCCCTGAGCGGAGGCGTAGACGCCGGCCAGACCGGCCCAGGACGCGAGACCGGCCCAGGACGCGAAGCCAGGCCAGGACCCGAGGCCGGGCCCGCTGAAACGGCTAGTCATCGCGGTGCACGGTGTCCGGGGCAAAGGCCGGCAGGCAGACCGAGATGTAGTCCGCGCCGTCCGGGCCGGGGGTGCTGTAGCGGACCCATTCGCCCGGCCGGGTGTGCACGCCCTGGCCGGCGTTGACGGTGAGCTGGCCGCCCTCGTGCTCGACCACGACCGCGCCGTGCAGCACGATCGTGTACTCGTCGAACTCGGGCCGCTGGCCGGGCTCGGACCAGCCGGAGGGGCTGCGCATGTGGGCGATGCTGACCCCGGCGTCGCCGGTGTTCACCCGCCCGGCGAACTCGTCGATCAGCTTGGGTGGCTCCCCCGCCGCCGTGACCCGGCTCGGGGTGTCAATCAGTTCGGGCATCAAGCCAGTATGCCGGCCACCTGCTCGGCCAGGCCTGCCGGGGCGGTCAGACGGTTGTCGATGGTGTGGTGCGGGGCCTCGGGTTCGCGGTCCAGCCGCATCCGCTCGGTGAAGGCATCGAAGTCCGCGACCTTGCCCGTGTCGCGGGCCGAGGCGCGGGCGGACAGCCGGGCCCGCAGGGTCGCGGCGTCGGAGCGGACCCAGACCAGGCGGACGGGATCACCGCCCAGCTCTTCCACCCAGTCATGCCAGCGGGCGGCGTCGTGGATCTGCCGGGTGAACGGGGCGGACAGCAGGACCGGCGGGCCATAGGCCCGGATCTCGCGGGCGGTGGCGGTCAGGCCGGCGTACTCGTGCGCCTTGATGTGCTCGTCGTACCAGGGTCCTTCGCGTTCGCCCGCTGAGCGTCCCGCCGCCGCCAGCGTGGCCGCCACGAACGGCCCGTACATCGTGTCCTTGTCCAGCAACGCGGGCACGGGCTGGAGCCGGGCCAGCAGCAACCGGGCCACGCTGCTCTTGCCCGCGCCCGGCGGTCCCGCCACGACCCACACCACCCCAGCACCCATGGGCGTGAGGATACGGCGGCCACCTGGTGGCCTTGTTAAAAAAATGACCATGGCAGGAAAGGTGGGATTTTCGTCGTTGCGGTCATCCGGTGCGGGCCCCAGCATGGGAATGTGCGAACCCGCAGTGTGCTGATCATCTTGTTCGACGGGGTGCAGAGCCTGGACGTGACCGGCCCGCTGGAGGTGTTCGCCACCGCCAGCGGCGAGGTCACCGCCAGCGGCGAGGCCGGCGGGCTGGCCTACGAGATTCGGACGGCCAGCGTCGGGGGCGTGGCCGTGCGGACCAGCAGCGGGCTGACCATCGCGCCGGACGCCGCCCTGGCCGACGAGGGGACGCCGCACACCGTGATCGTCCCGGGCGGGCCGGGCACCCGGGCCCCGGCCCCGGAACTGGTCGGCTGGCTGCGCGCGCACGCACCGCGCGCGGAGCGGATCGTGTCCGTGTGCACGGGGGCGTTCGTGCTGGCCGAGGCGGGGCTGCTGGACGGGCGGCGGGTCACCACGCACTGGGCCAACTGCGCGACGCTGGCCCAGCGGTACCCGGACGTGACCGTGATGCCGGAGCCGATCTTCGTCCGGGACGGGAACGTGGCCACCTCGGCCGGGGTGACCGCGGGCATCGACCTGGCCCTGACCCTGGTCGAGGACGACCACGGCCGGGACGTGGCCCTGGCCGTGGCCCGGCAGCTGGTGGTGTTCCTGCGGCGCCCGGGGAATCAGACCCAGTTCAGCGCCCAGTTGCAGGCTCAGGTGGCCCACCGCGAGCCGCTGCGCGAGGTGCAGCACTGGATCGCCGAGCACCCCGGAGCGGACCTGTCGGTGGACGCGCTGGCCGAGCGGGCCCGGCTGTCGCCGCGGCAGTTCGCCCGGGCGTTCACCGCCGAGACGGGGATGCCGCCGGGCCGGTACGTGGACCGGGTGCGGCTGGAGGCCGCGCGGCGGCTGCTGGAAGACACCCGCGACGGGGTCGAGCAGGTGGCCCGGTGCTGCGGTTACCACACCCCGGAAGCCATGCGGCGGGCGTTCCAGCAGGCCCTGCAGGTGTCCCCGGCCGAGTACCGCCGTCGTTTCTGAGTGCCCCGTTCCGAGATCACAAGATCACGAGATCAGTGGAGGACCGTCATGCAAATCGCCATCGTGCTCTTTCCCCGGCTCACCGTGCTGGACGCCATCGGGCCGTACCAGACGCTGGACCAGCTGCCCGGGGGCGAGGTGGTGTTCGTAGCCGAACAGGCCGGGCCGGTCCGGGACGAAACCGGCCAGCTCGGCCTGGTGGCGGACGCCGCGCTGACCGAGGTGCCGCACCCGGACGTCGTGCTGGTACCGGGCGGCCCGGGCACCGACGCCCTCACCGGCGGCGGCCCGGTGGCCGACTGGTTGCGGGCGGTGGACCAGACGACGACCTGGACCACGTCGGTGTGCACCGGGTCGCTGACGCTGGCCGCGGCCGGGCTGCTGACCGGGCGGCGGGCCACCTCACACTGGACGGCCCTGGAGCAGTTGGCCCGGTTCGGCGCCGTGCCGGTCACCGAGCGGGTGGTGTTCGACGGTAAGTACGTGACCGCGGCCGGCGTATCGGCCGGGATCGACATGGGGCTGACCCTGGCGGGCCGGATCGCCGGGGATGAGGTGGCGCAGTCCATTCAGCTCATGCTGGAGTACGACCCGCAGCCGCCCTACGACGCCGGTTCGCCGGACAAGGCGCCCGCGGCCGTGACCCAGCGGTTCCGCGACCGCAGCCGCTACCCTCAGCCCGTTCGCACGGTGACCTGAACCGACGGGTAGCCGGACGCGCCGTTCGGGATGGTGTCGGCCTGGACGGCGGTCTGGGTGTAACCGGTCGCGTCGGTGGCCCGGGCCTCGAGCTCGTGGGGGCCCGGGGTGGCCGGCCAGTCCCAGACCCACTGCCGCCAGGTGTCGATGCCGGGCACCGTGGCCAGCCGGGCCTGATGCCAGGGGCCACCGTCCACCCTGACCTCGACGGCCGCGATCCCCTTGTGCTGGGCCCAGGCCACCCCGGCCACCGACGTCCGGCCCGGGGCGAGCGACCGGCCCGCGGCCGGGACGTCGATCCGCGACTCGGTCTTGATCGGCGCCAGCTGAGCGTAGCCGCGCTGGGCCCAGAAGGCGCGGGCGGCGGCGAACGTGGTCACCTCGATGTCGGTGACCCACTTGGTCGCCGACACGTAGCCGTACAGGCCGGGCACCACCATCCGGGCCGGGAAACCGTGCTCGATGGGCAGGGCCACCCCGTTCATGGCCACGGCCAGCAGCGCGTCCCGGCCGTCCAGCACGACCGGCAGCGGGGTACCCGAGGTGAACCCGTCGACCGAGGTGCACAGCAGCTGGTTGGCCCCCGCCCGCGGCCGGGCCTGCCGGATCAGGCCGGCCAGGCTGGCGCCCAGCCAGCGGGCGTTGCCCGCGTAGGGGCCGCCGACCACGTTCGAGACGCAGGTCAGCGTGACCCAGGCCTCGATGAGCGGGCGCCGCAGCAGGTCGGCGAAGGTGACGGTCACCTCGCGCTGGACCATGCCGTGGATCCGCAGCCGCCAGCGGGCCGGATCAACCTGGGGCACGAGCAGGGCCGTGTCGACCCGGTAGAAGCTCTGGTCCGGGGTGACGAACGAGGTGAGGCCGGGCACGGCGAGGTCGTGACCGGCCGGGAGGGGCGGGGCGGGAACGGCAGGCCGGGGGAACCGGATGGCCCGTCGCGTGGTGGCGATGTTGTGCTCGTGGGCCAGGTTGCTCCCGGCCAGCGTCCCGAGCCCGGCGACGGCCGCCGCCGCGCCGGTGGTGAACAGGAACTGCCGCCGCGCAGGCCAGCGGGATGGTCTTTGGTCGTCCGGGTGAGCCACGCCGGCGAAGGAGTAGGCCGGGCCCGCGCGGACGGCAGGCCGGGCGGGCGGGGCTGGGTCAGGCGGCCGTTCATGACCGGCCTGCCAGGCCGAGCTGGCGGGCGCGTCCGGGATGGCGGGCGGGGCTGGGTCGGCGGGCGCGTCCGGGCCGGGCAGCTCAGGGTGCGGGTCAGGGTGCGGGTCGGGGGGGAAGAGGGAGTCCAGCGGAGCACCGAGCCGGACCGCCGCGCGGGCCAGCCAGAACAGCGCGACCGAGCCGGCCGCCGCCCCGGCCAGGGTGGGAACCACGTAGCCGACGGTGGCGGTGGGCCGGGTCAGCGCGGCGGCCAGACCGATCGCAGCGAACACCGCCAGCCCAGCCAGCCCGAGCCCGAACCGGCGGACCGCGAGGATCCCGACCGCCGCCGCGTACAGGACCAGGATGACCAGGATGCCGGCCAGCAGCGCGGTCTTGTCGCCGGTGCCGAACGTGGCGATGGCGAATTCCTTGACCTGGGCCGGGGCCAGGTCGATGGCGGCCTGGCCCACCGCGAGCACGGGTGAGCTCTGCGGGACGCCAAGGCCGGACGCGAACTGGGCGGCGCCCATGGCGACGGCGGCCGCGAGCACGCCCGCCAGCGCCCCGGCGAGGACACGAGCGGGGCGAACCGGGTCGGCGGCGGGTCGATGGGGTGCGGCCATAAGGAACTGGGGGCGGTCAGAGGAGGCGGCGGGTCGGCAACCGGCAGGTCGGTGCCTTGATCACGGTATCTCCCGATACCATCCGGACTCGTGGCTGAGACTGGGATGACACGCCGATTTAACCTCCGGATCCCACTGCGGGACGGGATCACGCTCGCCGCGGACGTGGTGCTGCCGCGGCAGGGCCCGGCCCCGGCCGTGGTCATGCGGACGCCGTACGGGCGGTCGGGGGAACGGCAGTCGGCCCGGGCCGAGGCGTTCGCGCGGGGCGGGTACGCCTACGTCCTGGTCGACGTGCGCGGCCGCGGCGACTCCGACGGCAGCTTCGTGCCGTACCGCAACGACGGGCCGGACGGGGCCGACGTCATCGACTGGATCGCGGCCCAGGACTGGTGCGACGGCAAGGTGGCCACACACGGAGGCAGCTACCCGGGGCGGATCCAGTGGCTGACCGCACTGCACCGGCCCGCCGCCCTCAAGGCCATGGTCTGCCTGGTCACGCCGAGCGACCCGTTCGTGGAGTGGCCGACCGGGGTGCCGGACCCGATGAGCGTGCACTGGTTCCGGATGACCGACGGGCGGGCCATCCAGTACACCGGGGACACGGACTGGATGTCGGTCTACGCGCACCGGCCGCTGCTGACGATGGACGAGGCGGCCGGGTTCGTCTCGCCCAACTGGCGGGAGGAAGTCCGGCACACCACGCTGGACGAGTGGTGGGAGCCAGTCCGCTACCAGCACCGCATCGGCGAGCTGGACCTGCCGGTGCTGCACGTCTCGGGCTGGTACGACGACGAGCAGATCGGCACCCCGGCCAACTTCGCGGCCATGACCGCGGCTGGGCGGGCCGGGCAGCGGCTGCTGATGGGGCCGTGGGGCCACGCGGTCAACACGACCAGGAAGCTGGGCGAGATCGACTTCGGCCCGGACGCGCTGATCGACCTGGACGCCTACATGCTGGCCTTTCTGGACGAGCACGTCCGCGGGATCGCCCCGGAACCGGCGCCGGAGCCGGTCCGGATCTTCGTGATGGGCGCCGGCCAGTGGCGGGACGAGACGACCTGGCCGCCCGCGAGCGCCGGTACGCACGTGTTCCACCTGGCCAGTGGCGGGCGGGCCAACAGCCGGTTCGGGGACGGGCGGCTGCAGGCCGAGCCGCCCGTCGCGGACCAGGCTCCGGACGAGTGGGTCCACGACCCGGACCGGCCGGTGCCGTTCATCACCGGGGAGGGCAGCGGCCAGATCGGCGGGCCGGACGACTACCTGGGGGTAGAGAGCCGCGGCGACGTGCTGGTGTACAGCACCGAGCCACTGGCCGAGCCGGTCGAGCTGATCGGGCCGGTCACGCTGGTGGCGCACGTGGCCACCTCGGCGGCCGACACCGACGTCATGGCCAAGCTGGTCGACGTGCACCCGAGCGGGTTCGCCCAGCGGCTGTGCGACGGCATGGTACGGCTGCGTTACCGGCACGGGTTCGACCGGGCCGAGCCGGTGACGCCGGGCGAGGTCTACGAGGTGCGCATCGTGATGTGGGACACCTGCGTGCGGCTGGACGCCGGGCACCGGATCCGGGTCGAGGTGGCGTCGTCCGCGCTGCCCAAGTTCGACGTGAACCTGGGCACCGGCGGCGACATGATCACCGAAACCGAGGGAGTCCAGGCCACCAACCGCATCTGGCACGATGCGTCGCGGCCGTCCCGGCTGATCGTCAACGGGTAGCCGCCAGGGAGTCTGTTAAAAAATTAATGATTTTTAACAGGGTCACTCGGCCGGGAGCCCCAGGATGCGGGCGGCGTTGGCGCGGAGCACCGTGTCCAGGGTGCCGGCCGGGATCTCCAGCTCGTCCAGCTCGGCCAGGCAGCGTTCGGGTGAGATGAACGGGTAGTCGCTGCCCCAGATGAACTGGTCCTTCAGGCGGCCCTTGAGCTCGCGGATCACCTCGGGCGGCACCCGCTTGGGGGCCCAGCCGGACAGGTCGATGTAGACGTTGGTCTTGTGCAGGGCCATGGCGATCAGGTCCATGTGCCAGGGCCAGCCGAAGTGCGCCGCCACCACGTCCAGGCCCGGGTGCTCGGCCGCCACCGCGTCCAGCTTGAGCGGGTGGCCGTAGTCCAGCCTGATGCCCTGGCCGCCGGGCTGGCGGGCCCCGATCCCGCTGGTCCCGGTGTGGAACAGGGCCAGCAGCCCGTGCTCCTGGCAGGCCGCGAACACCGGCCAGTAGACCGGGTCGTCCGGGGCGAACGCCTGCAGCTGGGGGTGGAACTTCACCCCCCGCAGTCCCAGGTCGGCGATCTTGGCCACCTCGTCCACCGCGCTGCCCTTGTGCGGGTCGACCGAGCCCAGCCCGGTGAACACGTCCGGGAAGTCGCGGCAGGCCGCGGCCACGGTCTCGTTCGGGACCCGGGGCCGGCCGGTGGCGGTCTCGGCATCCCAGGCCAGCAGGACCGCGCGCAGGTCCAGGCCGCGGTAGTAGTCGGCCAGTTCGGCCAGGGACTTGCGGTCCACCTTCGACCGGAAGTACGCCTCGGCCGCCTCGATGTAACCCCCCAGGCTGCCGTCCAGCCAGTCCGGCGTGGGCAGGTGGACGTGGAAGTCGATCCCGCGCGGTGACATGCGGATCATCGTACGGCGTGCACTTTTGCCAGTCGTGTTAGCCAGCCGTGTCGCGTACTGCGACGGACCCGCGGCGCGTTACGGCGGATACTGCGCACGGGTAGGCGACGCAGGGAGGCGTGCGATGAGTGCGGTCAACGACACAGCGGCCATCGACCAGGTACTGAGCAGCGCGGTGGCCGACGGGGCGGTGCCGCACGTGGTGGCGATCGCGGCCGACCGCGACGGCGTGATCTACTCGGGCGCGGCCGGGCCGCGCGCGGTCGACAGCACCGAGCCGGCCGACGCCGACACCGTGTTCCGGATCATGTCCATGACCAAGATGCCGTGCACCGTGCTGGCCCTGCAGGAGATGGAGAAGGGCAACCTGGACCTGGACTCCCCCGTGGTCAACTACTGCCCCGAGTTCGCCGAGGTGCAGGTGCTGACCGGGTTCGCCGACGGGGTACCGCAGCTCCGGCCGCCGGCCAGCCCGGCCACGGTGAGGCAGCTGATCACGCACACCTCCGGGCTGGGGTACTGGTTCTGGAGCGGCGATCTGGTCGCAGTGGGAGAAGATCTCCGGCATCCCCAACGTGGTGGCCGGGTCCCGGGCCTCGCTGCGGGCGCCGATGGTGGCCGACCCCGGCACCGCGTTCATCTACGGCATCAACATCGACTGGCTGGGCCAGGTGGTCGAGGCGGTGACCGGGCTGCCGCTGGACGTGGCCATGAAGCAGAACATCACCGGACCGCTGGGCATGGACCACACCTCGTTCGTGATGAACGACAGCGACCGGGCCAACTGCTCGCCGGTGCACGTCAAGGGCGAGGACGGCCAGTGGTCCTCGATCGGCGAGATCCTCAACCAGGCCCCGGAGTACTACGCGGGTGGGCACGGCCTGTACGGGCCGCCGAGCGACTACATCAAGTTCGAACGGGCCCTGCTGCGCGGCGGCGAGCTGGACGGGGTGCGGATCCTGCAGCCGGACACGGTGGACGCGGCGTTCCGCAACCAGATCGGCGACCTGGACTTCCCGGCCGAGATCCCCACCGCCGACCCGGCCTCCAGCGGCCCGTTCGCCCTGGGGCCCGGCTACAAGTGGGGTTACGGGCTGTTGCTGAACACCGAAGACGTGCCCGGGCGCCGCCGGGCCGGGAGCGGGGCCTGGGCCGGGCTGTGCAACACGCACTTCTGGGTCGACCGGACGGCCGGGATCTGCGCCTCGATCTACAGCAACTTCCTGCCGTTCATCACCCCGGAAGCGTTGCGGCTGTACAGCGACTTCGAGCAGGCGCTGTACGCGGCGCTCTAACCTGTCTCCAGGGGTTAACTTTCGCGGGCCTGACCTCGCGGAGTTATTTGCGAACCTGCTTCACGGCGGGTTCGGTCCGGGGAACATCGCGGCAACTGCTAGCGTTGGAGACCTCGGCGGCACTGATGCCGCTTGTCCGCGGGTGCAACGCCCGCCTGGTCGGTTGTGTGAGCAGTCCGCTGATGGGCGAACCAAGGTTCGCCCCAGCCGTCGACGTCTCTGACATGACGCGGCCCAACGAATCAGCGATGGAGTTCATGCATGCCTGACAACGCACGGCGCCGGCGCGCGCCTGCCCGCCAGTACGGCCAAGAGCCCGCCCGCCGCGGGCAGGAGGGCCGATACGGGCAGGATGCTCGCCGTGGGTCGGACGCTCCGCACCGCGGCGGCCAGCCCGCCCGGCGGAACGGCCCCGGCCGCCGCCCGCGTAACACCGGCCCGGCCCGGCCCGGCCAGCCGGAACCTTATTCCGAGCTTGACCAGGCCCTGTCTGACGCCGCGGCGTCACCGGAGCCGGAGATCGACAACTTTGCTCAGCTGGGCCTGCCCGAGCGCCTGATCCGGGCGCTGGCGGCCAGCGAGATCGAGGCCCCGTTCGCCATCCAGCGCCGGGCGCTCCCGGACGCGCTGGCCGGCAAGGACGTGCTCGGCCGGGCCCAGACCGGATCGGGCAAGACGCTCGCGTTCGGCCTGCCCCTGCTGACCCGGCTGGCGGCTGACGTCGAGCCGCGGCGACGCGGCAAGGCGCCGCGCGGCCTGGTGCTGGTGCCCACCCGCGAACTCGCCCAGCAGGTGGCCGACGTGCTCGGCCCGCTCGGCCGCGCCATCGGCGTGACCACGATGACCGTGTACGGCGGCGTGCCCTACTCGCGGCAGATCACCCGCCTGCGGGACGGCGTCGACCTGGTGGTGGCCACCCCGGGCCGGCTGATCGACCTGATGGACCAGCACGCCTGTAACTTGGGCGAGATCGAGATCACCGTGCTGGACGAGGCCGACCACATGGCCGACCTCGGCTTCCTGCCCGCGGTGACCCGCATCCTGGACGAGACCCCGGCCGGCGGGCAGCGGATGCTGTTCTCGGCCACGCTGGACCGCCGCGTCGGCCTGCTCGTGACCAACTACCTGAACGACCCCGCGCTGCACGCGGTGGCCCAGCAGGATGACTCGGCCATCCTGGCCGAGCACCGGGTGCTGGTAACCCCCGACAACGCGGAGAAGCTGACCATCGCCACGGCGCTGGCGAGCCGCCCGGCGCGGACCCTGTTCTTCGTTCGCACCAAGCACGGGGCGGACCGGCTGGCCCGGCAGCTGACCCGGGACGGGGTGGCGGCGGAAGCCATTCACGGCAACCGCACCCAGAAGCAGCGCCAGCGCGCGCTGGACGCGTTCGCGCTGGGTCACCCGCGGGTGCTGGTGGCCACCGACGTGGCCGCCCGCGGCATCCACGTGGATGACGTGGAGCTGGTCGTGCACTTCGACCTGCCCAACGACCACAAGGACTACCTGCACCGCTCCGGCCGGACGGCGCGCGCCGGGGCTTCGGGCCTGGTCGTGACGCTGGCCGACGAGAGCCAGGTCCGTGAACTGCAGCGGATGCACCAAGCGGCTGGCGTGACCGCCACCCGCCACCACGTGAACGCCAGCCACGAGGTCGTGCAGGAGATCGCGACGACCGGCACCCCGGTGCCGCCCCCGCCGCCCGCTTCCCCGCTGTCGTCCCGCTCCGGTTCCGGCCGTCCCAGCCGGGGCGGCCAGCGCGGGGGTGCCCCGCGTGGTAACCAGGGCCCACGGCGGCCGCGGTCCGGCGAGGCCGGCGGCGCGGGTCACCGCGGACCGCGCCGGGGCAACAGCCCGGCCCGGACCGGACGCCCGCGCGAGGCCCGGCCCGACGCGGCCTGAGGTTTGATGCCCGCGGGCTTGGCGCCCGTGGGCGCGGCCTGAGGGCACGCGGCCTGAGGGGACGCGGCCCGAGGGGACGCGGCCTGAGGGGACGCAGCTTGAACACGCTCACCCGGCCAGCCTGAGACTAGGCTGGCCGGGTGAGCGTGCCGTTTCCCGAGCCAACCGAGCCGGCCGCCTCGCGGGCCGAGGTGTTCCTGCGCTACCTGGACTTCTTCCGTGACCGGGTGGTGCGCAAGCTGGAGGGCCTGCCCGCCGCCGAGCTGCGGGCCAGCCGGCTGATGTCCGGCTGGACCCCGATCGAGCTGATCAAGCACCTGCGCTACGTAGAGCTGCGCTGGCTGGAGTGGGGCTTCGAGGGTCTGGACCGGACCGACGCCTGGGACGACCGCCGCGACGGCCGCTGGTACGTGGGACCGGACGAGACCCTCGATGACCTGGTCATGGGGCTGTACGCGCAGGCCGAGCGGACCCGGGCCATCGTGACCGAGCACGAGCTGGACGAGGTCGGCCAGCCCGGTGACCGGTGGGACGGCGCGAAGCCGCCGACGCTGGAAAGGGTGCTGTTCCACCTGCTGCAGGAGTACGCGCGGCACGTGGGCCAGCTGGACGTCGTGAGCGAGATCTCCGGCGGCCCGGTCGGCGAATAAGGTCAGGCGGAGGCGGCCAGGGCGTCCCGGACCAGGGTGGGCAGGCCGCGGGGCCACACCTTCTCGGTGGTGGTCTCCAGCTCGGCCAGCGTCCACCAGCGCCAGGCCGCGATGTGGTCGCTGGCGTGCATGGCCTCGACCCCGCGGACCTCGCGCTCGGGCACGGTCGTCCGGGCCAGGTAGAGCCGTTCGCGCTGACGGACCAGGCGGCCGGCGTACTCCATGGTCAGCTCGCGGCGGAGCACCTCATCCAGCAGCGGGATGTCGGTCCAGCCGGTTTCCTCGGCCAGCTCGCGCAGCGCGCCGTCCCGGAACTCCTCACCGTCGTTGAGGCCACCGCCCGGGGTAGCCCAGTGGCTGCCGTTGGGTGGCCCGTCGTCGTAACGCATGAGCAGTACCCGGCAGTCCGGGTCGAGCAGGATGACGCGGGCCGCAAGCCGCTCGGGCAGCATTCCATTATTGTGCCAGGCCCCCGGCCGACTGCGCGCTGCGCCCGTGCGCCCGGTGCGCCCGGTGCGGCGCTCAGGCGGCGGTGAGACCGACGTGGTCGTCGAGATCGACCTGGAGCGAATCCCGGCCGCGGTCCTGGCCATGCCGTTGGACCTGGTGCGCCACGACCTGCTCATGGACCTCAAGCCCCTGAAGCCCGCCCGCATCCAGTCAATCGTCGACGACCTCTTCCTCCCCCTCGTCCGCAACCACCACAGCGGGTAGGCGCCAAGCGAAGCCGCAGCGACTCCTGTGACTCAGGCGAACTGAGAGGCGCGTGGGGTTGTGCTGCGTAGGGGTCCCAGGGAGGCTGGGCCCAGTTTTCGGCAGATGCTGCACAAAACTGGGCCCAGCCCATAGTGCAGACCCAGTGTTGAGGCTTGGGTGGCTGGTGTGACCTGTGGTGCGAGGCGAAAGTGGCCTCCCGCCGGGGCCAGGCATTCGGGAAGACTTCTACGCACATGCTGCCTAAAAGTCTTCCCGAATAGGGAGTTCGCCGAACTGCGGGGGCACACGGGTCTGGTGTGACTTGAGCGGGGTGGGGGGCGCGGCTTGCGCGCAGTGCGGGCCAGACGCCAGGCTTCAGGCCCCACCATCTCGGAGCCCGAGCGCCCCGGCCGGAGACGGGCCGAAGGGCATACTGCCGGGGTGGAACTGAGCTGGCTCGGCCAAGCGACGATCCGCAGTACTGCAAGGCCAACGAGCCCGGTGTGAATTGAGGGTTGGGTTGGCGCGGCTCGCGCGCAGGGCCGGCCTGCGTGGCCGTCCCGTCGCCGTCGTCCCGGCGGCCGGAAAAGCGGCCGAGTGGGGCGGGTCAAGCGGCAACGATCTTCCGCCGCTTGAGGCGGCCCGGGAGGTCTGCTCGGCTGACGGGGCGGACGACGGCGACCTGGGATGAGCCAGGCAAAGGGTCTTCTTCCATCCCGGAGCCTGAGCGCCCCCGCCGGAGGCAAACCCAAGCGGCTCTTGTGACTCGCGCGAACTATGGGGCGCGTGGTGTGCGACCACGCAGGTACGGGAGAGGCTGGGTACGCCTTCCCGCAAATACTGTGGGAAGGCGTACCCAGCTCAGGGTCTGTCGCGCTCGGAGGCAAAGTCTGGCTCGAAATGAGACCGGGGGTGGGGCCGGGCGGGGACAGGGTGGAGCCCTATGACGGACGACCAGGCATCTGCGCAGACCCAGGATCAGCCAACCGTGACCGTGGCGCTCGAACTGCCCTCGGCCCAGCTGCTCGCCGACCAGATTGCCACTATTCATGATCTCCAGTTCGTCATGGAGTGCTGCAAGCGGCTGCTGGCCGAGCTGATGAAGCCGGAGGAAGAACGGGAAGCGGTGGTCCCGCAGGCACTGTGGTCGGCCGCGCTGACCTCCTACGATCGCGCCTTCGCCAAGGGCAAGAAGTTCGGCCTGACCGTGGACGACGTGAAGGCGCTGCCGCTCGAAGGCCAGGTGGTCAAGTTCCACGAGTGGGTCGTGGACGAGCGCAACACGCTCGGCCGGCACCCCACCAACCCGTTCGACGTGGCCCGGGTGGGCGCGGTGCTGTCCGATCGCTCCCAGGCCAACCCCGAGGTGCGTGGGGTCACGGTGCTGTCGGCCAGCCACATCCTGGTCGACGGAGCCGGCGTGCGCCAGCTCGGGGCGCTCGCGTCCGAGCTGGCCAAGCAGACCGCCGAAAAGGCGCAGAAGCAGGAGAGCACGGTCGCGGCCGACGCGCAGAAGCTCGGCCTGGACAAGCTCTACGCCATGGCCCCGCTGCTGGTCGGCGCGCCGAGCGACGAGGACGACGAGGACCCCGGATCCGAATCCGGGTCCGAATCCGGGTCCGAAACCGAGTCCTGATCCGAGGGCAGCGGCGGGTAGTGCCCGGCTAGCCAGTCGCGCAGCAGGGCCAGCCTGGCCTGGTTGTCGTCGTGCCCGGTGACCACCGGGGCCGAGTTGTACGGGCTGGCGTCGGAGCTGCGCCGCAGCTTCACGTACAGGCCGGAGCTGTCGATCGCGTAGCGCTCCATGTCGTCCTGGAGCGCGCCGATGACGGTGATGTTCCGGTCCCGGCCGATCCGCTCGAACAACGCCACCGCCTCGGTGCGGTGCTGTTTGCCCAGGTTGCGGCCGAGTTCGTCGAGGACCAGCAGCAGCGGCCGATCGGTGCCGCCGGCCAGTGCGGCCGCGCAGACCAGCTTGACCGCCTTCTCATCCATCTGGGCCGTGTTGCCGCGCAGGTTGTACGGCGACATGCGCTGGCCTTCGGCCCGGCGCCACTTCGGCGTGACGGTCCAGCGCCACGGCTTGTCCGGCTCGGCCGGGGGCTCCGGCTCGGGGAAGTCCAGGGTCGCGCCGTACCCGCCGTACTCCTGGTCGAGGCGGTCGAACTGGGTCGCGACCTTCTTCAGCTTGGCCTTGATGCCCTCAGCCACCGAGGCGCGGTGGGCCGCCGCGGCCTGCCCCGCCTCGTGCAGCCCCTTGCGCGCCGCTTTCAGGTCGGCGCTGCGCTCGGTCCGCTGCCGGGCGATCCGCTGCCGCTGGTACTCGTCCTCCTGCTCGGTCTGGGCCAGGTAGGTGCGCAGTGAACGGTGCAGGACCGGGAACGCGTCGCCCTGGGCGCCCGTGCCCCGGCTCCACCGGACGTCGGCCCGGAGCCCGGCGATCTCGCGCGGGATCTCGTCCTCCGGCGTCCCGCGCGGGAAGCAGCGGGTCAGCACGTCGTCCAGTTCGGCGCAGCAGGTGGCCGTCCACTCCTGCTCGCTCCAGCGGCCCTGGTCGCCAGGCAGGGCCAGCAGGTGCGCCTGGGCCTCGTCGACCGTGCCGCCGAACGCGGTCAGCCGCCCGGCGAGATCGATCGCGGCCTGCCGGGTGGTCAGGTCAGCCCGGGTGGTGGCGTTGCGCTGTTGCAGGTCTTCCAGCCGGTCCGCGTCGGCCCGCAGCCGGTCGGCCTGCTGGGTGCGGGTCTGCACCGCGGCCAGCATCTCGGCGTGTCCGGTCCGGGCGGCACGGACGGCCGGTTCCAGCTCGGCCCGCTGGGCGGCCAGGTCACCGAGGCTCTCCCTCAGCCTGGCGATGTCACCCCACAGGTCTTCGGCCCGCTGGGCGGCGGCCGCGGCGGTGATACGGGCCCGGGCCACCGCCACCTGGCTGCGGGTGTGCTGCACGGCCTCCTCGGCCTGGCGCAGGCGCTCGGCCGCGCCGGCCACCCGAACCTCGGCCTTTTCAACCCGGGCCGCGTGCCCAGTCAGCGGGCTGGTGAACCCGCCAGCCACCCAGACCTGGGCCTCGGTGTCGGTCGCCGTCGCGGCGTCACCCGCGCGCCGGGCCAGGCTGGCCAGGAAGCCGGTCAGGGGCAGGTCCTTAGCGGCGCTCACGGGCGCAGTGGCCTGTGTGGCAAGAGTTTTCTTGGCGTCGGCCAGGATGAGGGTGGAGCCGGGGAGGTCGGCGAGGAGCTTCCGGGCCTGGGCGCCGTCGGCCGCGGCCACGACGACGGCTTCGCGGTACGGGTGCAGGCGCGGCTCCCAGGCCGCCCGCTGGTCCGGCTCCAGGACCACGCTGTCCAGCAGGGGAACCGCGGACAGCCCGGCCGCGCGGAGCCGCTGCAGCTGGCCCGCGGCGAGGTCGTCGCCCTGCTCAGCCCCGGCCAGCGCGGTCTGGGCATCGGTCAGCTCATGCTGGCGGGCGCCGCAGACCTGCAGCGCCTCCTCCAGCCGGGTGGTCGCCGTCGCCTCCTCCGCCGCGGCCTGGGCACTGTCCCGGCCGTCGGCGGCTCGGCCGGTCTCCAGCAGGCTGGTGCGCTGGCGGGTCTTGTCCTCGATGTCACGGACGGTGGTGCGTTCCTCGACCTCCAGGGCCCGGTCCCGCTCCGACATCTCCTTCCAGCGGCGCTCCGCAGCGGTGCAGTACTCCTGGAACGCCTCGTCGCTGCGCAGGTCACGCAGCTGCTCGCGCAGCTTGGCCACCTGAGCCGAACGTCTGGTCCACTCGGCCGCCAGCCGGCTGATCTCGGTGCCGATCCCGGCCAGCTCGTGCTCGCCGTCCACGACCAGCCGGGCGCAGCGGCCCTGCCACAGCGCGCCGGCCCGCTCGATGGCCGCCCGGGCCTGGGCCCGCTGGGCGATGCCGGCCTCGATGACCCGGGTCTCGGCCTCCCACTGGTCCAGGTCGGCCCGGGCGCGCTGCTCTTCCTCGCGCCGCGCGTGCTCGGTGGTGCGGGACGCTCGCTCCTGCTCCATCTCCCGGTCCACGCCGGTGAGCGCGGCGATGGCGTCGAAGATCCGGGCCGGGCTGAGCTCGTTCAGCGGCTGGGCCAGCAGGTTCGCGGTGGCGCTGGCTCGCACCGAGGTGGACAGGAACGACACGCAGCGCACGTGCCGCCCGTAGAGGACCTCGCCGAGCCGGTTGGCGTGGATGTCATGACGGCCGTTGCGGCGGGGCAGCTCGGCCCACAGATTGTCGGCCGCGGTCACCCGGTCCGCGTCGCTGGTAGCGGCCGGGACGTACAGCTCGTGGGCCCAGCGCAGGTCGATGTAGGGGGCCTTGCGGTTGATCCGCAGCCACACGGACAGCGCGGAAGCGGCCAGCGCCTCCGGGTCGGCCGCCCCGTGCTCGGTGAACACGCCGATCACGTAGCCGTGGTCGGCGTTGCCCCAGCGGCCGTCGGCGGCGGCGATCTCGGCGGTGAACAGCAGCTCGGCCGCGTCCGGTGCGCCGCTGCTCCAGCGCCACTGCTCGTCGCCGGACAACAGGCTGATGCCGGCGATGAACGAGGACTTGCCGGCCCCGTTGGAGTCCTTGGGGCCCTGCCCGGCCACGGTGACCAGCCCGCCGGACACCATCGGCACCGGGTGCGCGGACAGCCGGGAGATGTTGATCAGCTGGATCCCGGTGAGGACCCGGGTACCGACCACATCGGTGCCGCCTGCGTCCGCGTCGCCGCTGAACCGCGGGGTGTCCTCGGTCACTGCGTTGTCCTCTCGGTGGTGGCCTCAGGGGCCCGGCGGCGGCGGATCGCGGCGGCCAGCGGGGTGCCCGGCCCGGCGGCCAGGATCAGCTCCTCCTGCAGCCGGCGCCGGGCGGTCTCGGTCAGCCGGTGGAACTGCGGGCCGGGCAGGTAGGCGGTGTTCTGCGGTACGGTGCCGGGCCGCAGCCGGGCCGGCACGACCCGGACCAGCCCCGCGGACCGCAGGCGGCCCAGGCTCTGCCGCAGCTCACCGCGGGGCAGCTGGGTGCGGCGCTGCAGCTCCTCGATCGGGGTCGGGGTGCCATCGACCCAGGAGTCGCCGGACAGCGTGCCCTCGGTGCGCGGGATCGCCACCGAATGGATCAGGACCAGCGTGAGCACGGCCCGGTCGGCCAACGGCAGCGGATTCCCCCCGTCGGCGGTAAGCCGGGCGGCGATGTCGTCGCGGTAGCCGGACGTCCACGTCCCGGGGCCGGCCCGGACCAGGGTCCGGCCGATCAGGTGCAGCAGCTCAGCCACGCTGCGCCGCAGGGTGGCGTCGCGCAGGCCGGCGGCGACCGCTTCCGGCACCGGCTCCGGGCTGTGCTCGACCGCGGCGAACGCGGCCAGGATCTCGTCGCGCTGCCGCTCACTCAGGTCGGCCAGGACCGGTTCGAAGATCGAGGTCATGAGGCCGGCCCCGGCAACGAGTCCGGCCCCGGCATCGACCGCCACAGCTGGCGCAGGGTGGTCAGCTCGCTGCCGCTCCACAGCCCGACCCGGGGCCCGAGCCGGATGGTGTCAGCGGTCTCGTCCCACAGCAGCCAGCCCGCCTGGTCCAGGCGGCGCAGCGCGGCCACCGCGGAGCGCCGGTGCGCCATCTCGTCGCGGGGGCCGGTCAGCTCGCCGAACACGGCCAGCACCGCGGCCGACCCGGCGCTGGTCCCGGGCCAGATCGCGGCCAGCGGGTCCTCCCAGCAGCAGCGCAGCACCGCGGCCAGCAGCCGGGCGGTGTCGTTCGGCTGTTCCAGCAGCGGTCCGGCCAGGCCCAGCTCGGCCAGCACCCGGGTGTCAGCGGTCTCCGGCACCTGCGGGACCAGCCAGGCACCATCCCCGGACGGCTCGGGCAGCCGCAGCATGCCCGCGGGCGCTGGGGTGCCGGCCGGGACCCGGAGCGGCCCGCCCGCCCGCGCGCGAGCCCAGGCCAGCGCGGTGTCATCGAGGCTGGTCATGAGGCGTCCTGGTCGCGGCTTAGGCGGCCGGGGGTGACCCAGGCCGGGCTGGCGGACTCGGCCACGTCCAGACCTTCGTCCCAGGTCAGCGTGTAGGGCAACGCGGGATCAAGGTGCGCGGCGGTCAGCTGGGCCAGCACCCGGCGGGCCGACGCCCAGTCAGGGGCCACCCGCAAGACATCTTCGATTTTAATGAACTCCCTGGTGGCCAGGAGTTTCTCCACCGCGCTCCTGATGCCGTCCTGGTCCACGGCCGCCCCGGCTTCGGGCTCCCCGGCGCCGTCGGCGTCACCGGCGGGCCGGGGCGGCGGCATCCGGGCGGTGTCCGGCCGGCCGCCGGTCTCCACCGCCTCGGTCATGACCTGCGGGTCGAACCAGGGCGCGGGCGCGTCGAACGCGAACGTCTCCAGCACCGCGCCGAGCCGGGCGGTGTCGGCGGTACGGGCGAACGAGCGCCACTCCTCCGCGGGCAGCAGGCCCAGCGCGCGGGTGGTCCCGGCCCGCTCGATCAGCCGGCCCGCCGCGGCGTCGATCGCGTCCCGGTAGGCGGCCAGCGCGGCCCGCATCCACTGGCACTCCCGGTCCAGCGCGGGCCAGCGTTCCAGCACGGTCGCGTGCACACGCTCGGCCCGGCTGATCAGCGCCTCGTTGCCCCACAGCAGCTGGGCGTTCTCCCGCAGCTGGCCCACGTCGGCGCCGAGCGACATGATCGACAGCTCGTTGGCGATGAGCCGGAACACCTGGGTCAGCCGCTCCACCGAAGCCCGGCCATCGGCGTCGGTGGCCGCGGGCGCGGACACGCTCTCGTGCTCCATGGACAGCAGCTGGTGCAGCTCGGACTGGCCGCCGCGCTCGGCGATCCGGCGCAGGAACAGCAGCATGATGTACGGGGCGAAGGCGGCCCGGTAGAAGCGCTCGTTGGGCCGCTCGAACACCTTGCTGACCGCGCCGTAGCCCTTGAGCACCTCGAACCGGCGGCTCACGGTGGCTTCGGGGAAGGCCCGGCAGGCGTTGCGGACCTGTTCCTCGGTCAGCCCGTCGCTGCCCGAGGCGGCGAACGCGGACAGGATGGCCTCGTCCACGTCCAGCAGCTGCGGCGACAAGATCATCTTCTCGGCCTCGCGGGCCAGGACCGCGAAGGCCTGCCGGTAGACCCGCAGCACCGCGGCCTCGCCCGCCAGGTCGTCCAGGCCCCCCTGCACGTCCTGTACCCGGCCGTCGTCGACCACTGTCCCCTCCCGCGTCAGCCGCCCGCCCCGGACTCAAACCACCGACGGTATCGCGTACCCCGGACAGCAATAAGGCGGATGGCAACGATCGCCATCCGCCTGGGGAGGTGGGATCAGGAAGCGCGGCGCCGGGGGGTCGCGCACCAGTGGTCGAAACACGGGCGGCACAGCTTGGTCACCTGGTTGATGGCCGTGTAGGCGCCGCACCGGAAACAGTAACCGTCGTACATTCTCCGACCTTTGAGCGCGGGTTCTTCGTTCCCTCGTATAGCGCGGTGCGGCGTCAGGTATTCCGGCCGCTGATCTCGCCGGTTTCGTCCTCCAGCTGGGCCCGCAGCAGCAGCGTGACCCAGGTGCGGTACGGCCGCCAGCGCTGGCTGAGCTTGAGCAGTTCGGCACCGGACGGCGGCTCGGGCAGGCGGTAAGCCAGGGCGACGGCGCGGGCCAGCCGCGTCTCGTGCTGGGGGATGCGGTCCACCTGGCCCGCGCCGCGCAGCAGGACCAGTTCGGCCGCGAACGGCCCGATCCCGGGCAGCTGAGTCAACCCAGCCAGCGCCTCTTCGTACGGCTGGGCCCGCAGGTGCGCGGTGTCCAGGCGGCCGTCCAGGGCGGCTCGGGCCAGCGACCGGAGCCATTCCGGCTTGCGGCCCGACAGGCCGCCGAACCCATCCAGGGTGACCAGTTGCTGCGGCGCCGGGAAGGCATGCACGACGTGGTCGCCGAACGAGACCGGCACCCCCAGCTGCTCGGACATCCGGGCCTTGACCGTGGTGGCCTGCCGGATGCGGATGCGCTGGCTGATGATGGCCCAGGCCGCCGCCTCATAGGGCGACCAGAAGCCGACCGGGCGCAGCCCCGGGTAGCGGTGCTGCAGCCCGGCCACCACCGGGTCGGCGGTCCCCACCGCGGCGAAGCCGGACCCGTCCACGTCCAGGGACAGGATCCGGGCCACCTGGTCCCGGATCGCCGTGGCCAGCTCCCGGGACGGGCGGGCCGGGCTGAGGATCTCGCCTCTTACCCCATGCGGATGCTCACGGACCCGCACCCCGGCGGTCGGCCAGCTGCCCTCGACCGGGAAGGCCAGCTCCAGCGGGCCGGCCGCCGCCGCGGTGTACCCGGCCGGGGCGAATCCCTCCAGGAACCGGGTGCTGGCCGCCAGCGAGAACGGTCCCTGCGCGGCCAGCGTGAACGTAGCCATGCCCGCTCAGCTATGCAGGGTGACGACGTAACCGTCCGGGTCGGCGAAGGCGAACGTCCGGCCGAACGGGCCGTCGAACGGCGCGGTCACGATGGGGGTACCGCGGGTGGCCAGATCGTCATGCAGCTGGTCGACGTCGTCGGCCTTGAGCCAGAGCGCCACGCCCCAGCCGAGCCGGCTGGTGGCGTCCAGGTCGACGGCGGGCTCGCGGATGGCGAACGGGATCGGCTTGGTGGTGAAGACCACGGCCCCCGGCGGGCCGGCCGGGGCTGGGGTCAACCCGAGCTGCTCGGTGTAGAAGCGCGTGGACGCCTCCAGGTCCCGTACCTGGAGGGCGACGAAGTCGGGTCCGGTGACAGCCATGATTACTGCTCCTTCATTGTAGTATCAGGTGGGCTTACACTATATCAGGTTACCTGATACTGCAAAGGAGGGACGGATGGCTAGCAGCACCGAGCGACCGGGGTGGCTGCTCAAGCGGGCCCAGGACGCGCTGAACGCGGCCATGACCGCCGCGCTGGGCGACTTCGGCGCCACGCTGCCCCAGTACGCGGTGCTCACCGCGCTGGCCGAGGAGCCGGGGCTGTCCAACGCCGACCTGGCCCGGCGCACGTTCGTCACCCCGCAGACCATGAACCAGGTGCTCCGGGAGCTGGAGCAGCGGGGCTGGGTGCAGCCGGCACCCGCACCCGGGCCACGGGCGCATCCTGCAGGCCGAGCTGACCGACGGCGGCCGGCAGACCCTGACCGCCTGCCACCGGGCGGTGGACGCGGTGGAGGGGCGGATGCTAGCCGGGCTCGGGCCGGCGGAACGCCAACAGCTGGCCGCGGGCCTGCGGAGCTGTATCGACGGGCTCAGCGCAGTGTTAGTCAGCCGAGGTTAGTCAGCCGAGGGTGAAGGGGTCCCGGGTCTCGCCGCTGAGCTCGACCCAGACCGACTTGTTCTCGGTGTAGGCCTGCACCGCGTCGATGCCGTTCTCCCGGCCCAGGCCCGAGGCCTTGTAGCCGCCGAACGGCACGCTCGGCGCGACCACCCGGTAGGCGTTGACCCAGACCGTGCCGGCCTTGATCCGGGCCGCGACCCGGTGGGCCCGGCGCACGTCGTTGGTCCAGACCGAGCCGGCCAGCCCGTACGGGGTGTCGTTGGCCAGCTTGACCGCCTCGTCCTCGCTGGTGAACGTGTAGGCCGACAGCACCGGGCCGAACACCTCCTCCCGGACCACGGTGGAGGCCGGGCCGACCCCGGTCAGCACGGTGGGCTGGACGAAGTACCCGCCCAGGCCCTCGTCGGCGACGCCGCCGCAGGCCACCTGGGCGCCCTCGTCGACCGCGGTCTTCAGGTAGCCGAGCACCTTGCGGTACTGCGGGCCGTTGGCCACCGGGCCCATCTCGGTGTCCGGGTCGTTCGGGTCACCGAGCTTGATCCGTGACGCGCGCTCGGACACCAGCCGGACCAGCTCGTCGTGCACGTCGGCGTGCACGATCAGCCGGGAACCGGCCATGCAGGTCTGCCCGGTGGCCGCGAACACCCCGGCCACGATGCCGTTGGCCGCCGCGGCCAGGTCGGCGTCGGGGAACACCACCTGCGGTGACTTGCCGCCCAGCTCCAGGGTGACCGGGTTGAGGTTCTCGGCGGCGGCGTGGGCCACGGCCCGGCCGGTGGCGGTGGACCCGGTGAACGCCACCTTGTCCACCCCCGGGTGCCCGGCCAGGGCCGCGCCGGTCTCCCGGGACAGGCCGGTGACCACGTTGACCACGCCCGGCGGGAAGCCCGCGTCCTCGATCAGCTCGGCGAAGCCCAAGGTGGAGGCGGGCGCGTGCTCGGACGGCTTGATCACCACCGTGCAGCCCGCGGCCAGGGCCGGGGCCAGCTTCCAGGTCATCAGCAGCAGCGGGGAATTCCACGGCGTGATCGCGGCGACCACCCCGACCGGCTCCCGCCGGGTGTAGACGAGGTAGTTCGGGTTGGGCGACGGGATCTGGCGCCCCTCCAGCTTGTCGGCCAGGCCGGCGTAGTACTGGTACCAGCCGCCCAGCCCGTTGAGCTGGCCGATCATCTCCCGGTAGAGCTTGCCGGAGTCGTTGACCTCGAGCCGGGCCAGCCGCTCCGCGTTAAGGCTGATCAGGTCGGCCAGCAGCCGCAGCAGCCGGGCCCGGCCGAACCCGGTCATCGAGCCCCACTCGCCGTCCAGCGCGGCCCGGGCCGCCTGCACGGCGGCGTCAACGTCCTCCGGCCCACCGTCGGGGATCGCCGCCCACGGCTCACCGGTGTAGGGATTCTCGGACTCGAACGTCCGCCCGGAGATGGCGTCGACCGCCTTCCCGCCGATCAGCATCCGGAACTGCTCGAGTTGCTCGCTCACGGTTCGTCCTCCCTGGCGTCCTCGCCGGCCACGTTGCTATTCACTCCCGGCTGACGTGCAGCGTCAACCGCCGGCGGCCCGATATCGGGTTGACGGCGGCGGGCGGGCCGGGCCAGGGTCGGCGGCATGCCCACTCCCCTGGTGCCGCCCGGCACACCGCTGACCGGCCGCTGGCTGCGGCTGGACCTGCTCCGCGAGGACGACCTGGACGAGCTGTACCCGGTCCTGGCCGACCCGGAGGTCTACCGCCAGGGTTACGTGATGCACCACCGGCCGGACTCCCCCGAGGACTCGGCCGAGCTGGCCCGCCAGAAGTTCCTGGTCGACCAGGGCCAAGCGGACGGCCGGGGCGGCGGCCGCACCGTGTACGCGATCCGGCTTGCCCAGCTGAGCGACCTGGGCCCGGCGGGCACGCTGGTGGGCACGTCCTCGCTGCTGGAGGCCGATGTGCACAACGAGAGCATTCACGTCGGCTCCACCTTGTACGGGTCGCGCTGGTGGGGCACGCCGGTCAACGCCGAGGCCAAGCTGCTGCTGCTCGGGCACTGCTTCGACGACCTCGGCTACGGCCGGGTCAAGATCCAGACCGACCGGCTCAACACCAGGTCCCAGGCTGCCATCGCCAAGCTGGGCGCCCAGCGCGAGGGCGTGCTGCGCCGGCACACGAAGCGGGAGGACGGCACGTTCCGCGACTTGGTGGTGTTCAGCGTGCTGGCCGACGAATGGCCCGGGGTCAAGGCCGGGCTGATTGGGCGGCTGGACGCCGCCACGCTCAGCTCAGGTGCCGGGTGATGGCTTCGGCCACGGCGTCGGGGCGTTCGCGCGGGATGAAGTGGCCGGTGCCGGGCAGTTCGACCCGGTCGTAGGCGGCGGCGAACATGTCGGCGTTGCCCCGGCCGGCCGCCGCGATCTCGCAGCCGTCGTCCAGCCCGTACAGGAACGTGGCCGGAACGTCGATGCGGGGCCACTGGTCCAGCCGGGCCTGAGCCGCGGCGTACCGGGGGCGGCCGGGCGCGGCCCCGGTGCCGTGCCGGTAGTAATGCACCACGGCCTCGATGAACTGGGCCGTCTCGGTGGCGCGGAGGACAGCCCGCAGATCGGCCTCGGCCATCAGCAGCGACGGGGACCAGTCGGCCCAGCAGCGGCGGATGAACGCGGCCGGGTGCACGGCGAACCGCTCGGCCCCGGCGTCGGTGCACAGCCAGTACCGGTACCAGGCCCGTTCGGCCTCGGTGAACCGCTCGGCCGCGTTGAGGTGGTGCATGGGACCGTAGGCGGTGGCCATGGTGACCAGGCCCGCCACCCGCTCCGGGGCCAGCACCGCGGCCGCGTGCGCGGTCCGCGCCCCCCAGTCATGACCGGCCAGCACCACCCGGTCCAGCCCGAGCCGGTCGAACAGGTCGAGCAGGTCGGTGGCGAGCGCGGCGACCTGAGCCCCGCCGGCCTGCGCCCAGGCATCCGGGTGGACCCGGCTGCCGCCGTAGCCACGCAGGTAGGGCCGGACGATGCGCAGGCCCGGGGGCAGCCGCGGCACGACCTGCTCCCAGGTCGCGGGGATGTCCGGGAAGCCGTGCACCAGCACCACGGGGAACCCGGCCGGGTCACCGTCCTCGAGGTACTCGAGCTCGGCGACTCCAGTGTCGATCAGCGGCATCCGCCCACCATAGGCAGGAGGACCCGCCCCGGCCCGGGGCGGGTCCTCCTTTAGTTCAGGTCGTGCAGGCGATTACTAGCGCCCAGCGGCCCGGGCCAGCTCCGGCACGAAGTACGCGCCGTTGATCGTGCCGACGCCGGAGGCCAGGTCGTAGCCCTTGGTGGCGCTGGCGCCCTGCACCGTATAGGTCTTCCCGTTCTGGGTGAACGACACGGTGGTGTTGCCGGAGGTGACGTCCACGATGCCACGGGCGTGCTCGGCCGACAGCTGGTACAGCGCCGGGTTGATCAGGCCGAGCGGGTGGCCGGCGACCTGGTCGGCCAGCGCCACCACACCCGAGAAGATCGGGGTGGCCTCACTGGTGCCGCAGGTGGGGTACCAGCCCGCAGGGATGCCGCCGTAGCTGTTGTAGGTGTCGACCGCGCCGTTGCAGGCCGCGCTCATCGAGATGTCGGGCAAGCCGCGGCTGTTGCCGACGACGTTCTTCACGCTGTCCTGGTAGAAGGGCCGGGAGAAGAAGATGGACTTGCCGCCGTTGCCAGCCAGCGGATTGGGGCCCGCGTCGCCGAAGATGTACTCCTGGGTGGCCTTGTTGTAGGTGTCGTTCCAGACCGTGTCCGGGGAGGTGTGCTGCCCGGTCGCGGTCAGGTGCAGCTGGGTGCCACCCACGGCGGTGACCAGCGGGTCGCTCGGCGGCCAGCCGACCACCGGGTGCAGGTAGTAGGTCGTCTGGTCCAGCCCCACATCGGCCGCGCCCGAGTCGCCGGTGGCCGCGGTCACGGTCACGTGGTGTGCGGCGGCGTTCTCGAAGGCGGACCGGAGCGACTCCAGCGTGGCCTTGTTCGGGAACGTCTGCTCGGTGGCGCCGAAGCTCTGGCTGATCACGCTGCCGAGGTGGTGGTTGACCACGTAGTTCTCGGCCTCGACGATCTGCGGGAAGCCGGTCACGCCCTCGGTCTCCGACACCGGAGTCTCGACCAGCAGGATGTTCGCCCCCGGCGCCATGGTGTGTGCGTACTGGACGTCCAGCGTGGTCTCACCG
Organism: uncultured Actinomycetes bacterium; assembly: GCA_963833835.1. Lineage (GTDB taxonomy): Bacteria > Actinomycetota > Actinomycetes > Streptosporangiales > Streptosporangiaceae > Bog-532. The sequence continues at coordinate 312,080 of CAWHZI010000007.1, read as the reverse complement.
GCCCAGCCGACCATGTCCGAATTGTTGGGGTCGTACGGCGGCACCGCGCCCGCAGGCTGGATGACCTTGAGCGACGGCGGCGCGGGCAGGCCGAAGGTCTGGTCGAAGACCTTCAGGTCGTTCTGGATCGTCGGGGAGCCGAACGAGTCGACGATGACGATCGTCTGGCCCCGGCCGGTCACCCCACGCTGGAAGAGGGGCCGCAAGTTGTAAGCCGTCTGAATCTGGCCGGGCTCGTAGCAGGCCACCTGGAACGCGGCCTCGCAGTCGGCCGTGGTCGGCGGCTGGCTGGTCGCGCGGCCCGCGTGCAGCACCCCGGGCACGAAGCCGTCCGGCACCTTGCTGGCGTGGGTGGTGCTGGACGCGGCGCTGGCCGAGACCGCCGTTCCGGCGGATACGACCGCGGCGGCGGCGGTCAGCGCGAACGCGCCTACCACCGCCGAGACTCTCCGTGCCATGGGCATGACGTCTTCCCCCAACGGGATAAAAGGGACAGTGTGGTGAGACATTAGCACTCAGTAATGAACTGGGATCAAGACCGCAAGACGTGAAATTTGTGCGGTTACCAGTATTTTCCGGCGGCGGCCAGTTCGGGCACGAAGTAGGTGGCGTCGACGATGCCGCGGGCGTGCTCGGCCTCCAGCTGGTAGATCATCGGGTTGATCAGCCCCAGCGGATGCCCCGCCACCTGGCCGGCCAGCGCCACCACCCCGGCGAACAGCGGCGTCGCCTCGCTGGTGCCGCAGCTCGGGTACCAGCCGGCCGCCTGGCCGGGGAAGCTGCTGTAGACGTCGACCGCGCCGTTGCAGGCCGCGCTCATCGAGATGTCCGGCACGCCACGGCTGTTGCCGACCACGTTCGACACGCCGTCCTGGTACGACGGGCGGGAGAAGAAGATGGACTTGCCGCCCCCGCCGGCCAGCGGGTTCGGGCCTGCGTTGCCGTCCAGGTACTCGTTGACGTCGCGGCTGTAGGTGTCGTTCCAGACCCGGTCCGGCGTGGTGCGCTGACCGTTCGCGGTCAGCTGCAGCTCAGTGCCGCCCACCGCGGTGACCAGCGGGTCGCTGGCCGGCCACGACGTCACCGGGTCGAGGAAGTAGGTCTGCCCGTTGAGGCCGACGTCGGCCGCGCCCGCGTCACCCGCGGCGGACAGCACGGTGACGTGGTGGACCTCCGCGTTGGCGTAGGCCGACCGCAGCGGCTGCAGGGCGCTCGCGCTGGGGAACGTCTGCTCGGTGGCGCCGAAGCTCTGGCTGATCACGCCGGCCAGGCCGTGGTTGATCACATAGTTCTCGGCCGCGGCGATCTGCGGGAACCCGGCGGCGCCTTCGGACTCCGCCACCGGCGTCTCGACCAGCAGGATGCTCGCCCGCGGCGCGACCGCGTGGGCGTACTCGACGTCCAGCGTGGTCTCCGCGGCCCAGCCGACCATCTGCGCGTTGGCCGGGTTGTAGGCCGGGACCTTTCCGGCCGGCTGAATGACCTTCAGCGACGGCGGGGCAGCCAGGCCGGACTGGCGGTCGAAGGTGGCCAGGTCGCTGCCGATGGTGGGCGAGCCGAACGAGTCGACGATGGCGATCGTGGTGGACTGGCCCTGCACGCCGCCCTGGTACAGCGCCGACAGACCGTAGGCCTGCTGAATCTGGCTCGGCCGGTAGCAGGCGACGTGATAGTTCTGCTCACAAAAGGCCGTGGTCGGCGGGGCACTGCTGCGGTGACCGGCCTGGGCCACGCCCGGGCCCCCGGAGGTCACCGACAACGGGCGGGCCGCGGTGACCGGTGCCCCAGTGACCGGTGCCACTGCGCCCGTCGTGGCCGCTGGGCTCGCGGTCACGGCCGAGGCCGTGGCGACGGCGGTCAGCGCGCAAGCCCCCGCGGCCACGCTGACGGTTCGCACCAGACGCATTCATCCCCCCACCAGGAAGCGTTCAGCCTCGGCCGTGCGGCCTGAGTGATGCTCAGACTACGGAGGGTAGCTGAACGACTGCGTATTAGCTACGAAGCGCCCCGGTGGGCCGCGCGGTAACGCTCCGCACGGCGTTAGAAGATGGCACACCGCAATGGATCATTAAAAGCGGAAAAATTTACGCCCGGTTCAGATTCACGGGATTCAGCCGGTCACGCGGATTGTTATCGACTCGCAAAACAATGGGCGTGGCTGGGTATGCCAAAAGGCCGGGCGGGGACCCGGCCTTCACGGCCCGCGAGGCGGGCCCCGGCACGCCGTCAGGCACCGGGACCACGCCAGACGCGGCTACCACACGACTAGCACATGGTTACCAATAGTGCCTGCGACCACCGACTGCGTGGCCAACCGCTCCCAGCAGAAGGAGGATCAGGCCGATCACCAGAACGATGATGCCGATCGTCCAGAGGATCGCGATCTTGAGCAGGAAACCGACTACCAGGATGATGAGTCCCAAAATGATCATGATAACTCCTGTCGCCTCGAGCACTTTCACAATCTGAGTCGATTGGGTGCCAGAAGGCGTGTTCCCGTTGAAATCGAAGGGAAACGCAGGAGCTCGCATCGACTTTGCTGAAGGGCCGCAGGAGTCAGGGCGGCGGTGACGGCTTCTCCCAGTATGCGCTAAGCCGGCAGGCATGCAAACCGGGCCCTCCGGCGCCGAAACACGCAGGAAGCCGCAGGTAGAGGTGAACCGGGTCGCCTGGGGCGGCTGGGTCAGGACGGAAGGGTGGCGTTCTGCACCACTTCGGCGCACAGGGCCGCGACCTTGCGCCGCTCGGCCCGGGCCTGGGCCCGCAGCTGCTCGAACGCGGCCCGCGGGGTGATGCCGTGCCGTCCCACCAGCACCCCCTTGGCCTGCTCGATGATCTGCCGCGAGTCCAGCGCACCCTGCAGCTGACCGGCCAGCTCGGAATGCTGCTGGCCCTGCATCGTGCTGGCGACCAGCAGCGCGGCCAGGTCGGTGAAGGCCAGCAGGGCCAGTTCCCCCTCCGGTGTCCACGGGCGGGTCTGCTCGGAGACCACGGCCACCACGCCCACCGCGTCCTGGTTGTACGGCAGCGGGCTGGCCAGTACGGCCCGGACCCGCCGGGACACCGCCGCATCGCTGAACTTCGGCCAGCGGGTGTCGGCGGTCAGGTCATCCACGCCGACCAGTTGCTTGTCCTCGTAGGCGGCGATGCATGGGCCTTCTGAGTGCTCGATCTGCAGCTCTTCCAGGTGCGCGAGCCGATCGTCGGACGCGGCCACGCTGCGCAGCTGCTGCTCGGAGTCGGTCAGCATCAGGCCCGCGCCGTCCACGTTGAACACGGCATGCGTGGTGTGCACGATCTCGTGCAGCGCGTCCTCGACCCGCATCGCCCCGAAGCGGAACCGGCCCAGCTCGCCGAGGGCGGCTCGCACGTCTTGGAGTTCTGCGTTCACGGCTCGACTCTAGCCAGGATTTTTCCGATTCCGGCCATCTCTTCTTCCACCAGGACCCGGCGGTGAGCGTGACCGGGACGGGTGGCACGTTCGCGATCAGCACCACCGGGTCCGGGGACCACACGCTGGATGCCACGGTGAGCTGGGCCTGCCCGTAAGGGCTCAGCCGCGTGGCTCAGTGATTCTGGGGCGCGGCGGTCTGCGGGCGCAGGCTGGGCAGCAGGGCGCGCAGTTCGTCCCAGGGGAAGGTGGCGCCCGGCTGCTGGAGGCTGGCCGTCTGGGCCGGTGAATCCGCGGGGCCGGCCAGGCGGTGGACCGGGACCGGGGGCAGCCGGCCCGGGTCGAGCAGTACCGTCACGCCCCATTCGCGCAGCAGGCCTACGTTGCGGATGAACACCGGGTGAGCGGCCAGCGCGGCGTTCGGCCAGGGCACGGCGATCATGGGCAGGCCCAGTCCGACCGCCTCGTTGAGCAGCCCGAGAGCGAGCGTGTCGCTGATGCCCTGCGCCCACTTGTTGACCGTGTTGAACGTGGCCGGGGCGACGACCAGGGCGTCCGGCGACGGGAGCAGGTCCGGCTCATCCGGGCGCTTGTACCTGGTCCGGACCGGGTGGCCGCTCAGCCCGGCGATGTTCCCTTCGTCCAGGAACTTGGCCCCGTTCGGGGTGGCGATCACGCAGACGTCCCACCCTTGCGCCTGGGTGTCGCGGACGAACGCGGGCAGCTGGCCGGCCGGGTACGCGCCGCACGCGACGAGATAGAGCACAGGGCGCGAATCCTCGGGCACAGCGGTCCTTCCGGTCTTGCGTTCAATCGTGGCTGAGGACTAGCACACTATTCCTGGTTACCGGGTGCTGCTGTCCCCGCCCATCCTCGGTCCCGGGTCATCCGGCCTGGCGCAGGGCCAGCAGGGCGGCGCGGGTGGGTTCGGGCAGGGGCTTGACCGCTTCGCGGAGGGTGACGCCGGACAGGCGGGTGACGCGCGGCTCCAGCCAGGCGGCGACCAGGGCGGGGCGCTGTTTCGCCGTCTCGCGCAGGACCCAGCCGATGGCCTTGCGGATGAAGAATTCCCGTTCGTCCAGCATCTGGTCGGCGTAGCGGGAGAAGCGCTCGAAGTCACCGGCGCCCCGGCGCAGCGGCAGCAGGAGCGAGAGCAGAGCCGAGCGGCGGATCCAGAAATCAGGGTCGGTGGCCCAGCGGTCCAGGACGCCGGTCAGCTCGGGGTGGCGCTCGACCAGCGGCCCCATCAGGTCGCAGGTCAGGCCGTCGACCAGGGCCCAGGTGCGGGCCTCGCGCAGGATCTGCTCGAGCTGCGGGATGTCGGCCGGCCCGAGCAGCGCCGGGTTCTGGATCAGCAGCATCTGCGCCGCCATCCGGCATTCGTAGTCCGGGCGGCCCCACAGGGAGGCCGCGACCGCGGTCAGCTCGTCGTGGCCGAGGTCGGGGTGCACCCGGCACCAGGCACGGACGATGGCCCGGGCGGCGGGCACCCCGACGCCAAAGAAGTCCAGGTCGCTCTTGAGGTAAGCCTTCTCGGTCACGGCCCGTTCGGGCTGACCTGCCGCGCGGAGCTCGGCCGTGATCTCGTCAGCCGCAGCCGTTGCGGTGGCGGCGGTGGCGGCGGTGGCGGCCGGCGCGGCCCGAGCCGTGGCGGGCTGGGCCGCTGTTTTCGCCATGTCCCCAGGGTGACACAAGGGTTCGGTTGCCGCCGTCGGCCGTCTCACGCAATTCCGCCAGGCAATAGCGCTTTCTACGCAGACAAGGTGCAACTGTCGGACGACGGCCGGTAGCGTTGCCTTCATGGTCCGAGGCAACGCATCGAACCGTACTCCGGATGACCCGGGCGAGGGGGCTCCAGGCGAGCCCAGCGCCCGGCAACGGGAGGTCCTGGCCCAGTTCGAGGCGGCCATCGCGGGGATGGACGCCCGCCAGATCCAGGTCGGCCTGCGGCACCTGCTCGGCGGGGCCCGCGGGGCCAATCTGGCTAGCGGGTTCCGCGGGGCCGGTGTGGCAGCAGAGGCCATGGCGCAAATGCGGCGGTTGGGAGCCGCGAGGCTGACGTGGCGGGCGAGGAGGATCCGCGGGGCGGATGAGGCGGGCGAGAGCCGCGGGGCCGGTGTGGCGGGTGAGGAGCTAGCGGACAGCGAAGAACCGGGGGCGGAGTCCTCGGGCCGGCCGTGGGTCGATCTGGACGAGGTACCGGGGCCGGTGGCCGAGCTGTTGCTCTCGGTCCGGACGCCCCGGGCGCGGCGGCAACTGGAGCGGCTGATCAGTGCGGCCGAGCTGGACCGGACCGGGCCGGTCGACCCGGCCACCGCGGCGCGGATGGTGTGGCCCTACTCCTGGCTGCTGGACCGGGTGGGCGACGACGGGATCAAGCTGACCGACGCCGGGCACCTGCCGCCGGCCGAGGTGGCGGCGGTCATCGACGAGCTGAACCTGGCCGCCGAGGGGATCACCCGCGGCAGCCGGGAGAACCAGGCCCGACCGGCGCTGCAGCTCCGCGAATCGGCCCAGGCCACCGGGCTGGTGCGCCGGGACCGGGGGCGGCTCGTGCGCACCGCCGTGGGCGCGGCCCTGCGGCAGGACCCGGTCGCGTTGTGGTGGCATCTGGCCGAACAGCTGCCGCTGCGCTCGGCCGCGGTCAGCGAAGTCCAGCCCGGGCTGATCTTGCTGGCCTGCGTGGCGGCTCAGCACACCGGCGCCGGCACCCTGGACGACACGATCGCGGCGATGCTGACCGCGATCGGCTGGATCAACGGCGACGGCAGCCCGCTGACCGGGGCCGAAGCGGCCGCGACGACCAGCGGGACGCACGCGGTGCTGCGGCGGCTGGGAGTGCTGCCAGCCGGCCCGGACGGCGTGGCCTTTGCCCGCGCGGCGCTGTCTACCTGGCCCGGTACGGCTTAGTCCTGCTCCGGCCGCCACAGCTCGCGCAATAGCCACGCGGCCGCCTTGGGCTGGCGATCGCGGGTGAACACGCCCTTGTGGTTGCCGCCGGGCCGGTGCACGGCCTGCGCGGTGGCGAAGTCGGCGAAGTTCCACACGTGTTCCCCGATGACCTCCGGGACGCGCCGGAACACCCGCAGCGACGCCGCGATCAGCGCCACCTGGTATTCCTCGGACCACAGGGTGGCCGGCAGCGCGTGCAGGCCGGCCAGCGCGTCGGCGCCGAACTCGGTGACCACGATCGGCTTGCCGTGCCGGGCCCAGGCGCGCAGCTCGTCCTCCAGGTCCCGCTCGGCCGCGGCCAGGTCCCCGGTGTCGGCGTACCAGCCGAAGTAGCGGTTGACGCAGATCAGGTCGAACAGGTCGGTCACCACGTCGGCCTCGGGCGGCGCGGTGGCCACATTGGCGAAACAGACCGGCCGGGTCGGGTCCAGCTCGCGGGTCGCCGCCACCAGCGGGGCGAAGTACGGCCGCGCGGCCTCCTCGGCCGTGTCCGGCTCGTTGGCGATCGACCAGGCGATCACGCACGGGTGGTTGCGGTCCCGGGTGATCAGCTCACCGATAGCCCGCCGGTGCGCGGCCGCGGCCGTGGCCCCGATCCGGTCCGGGGCGAACGTGGTGGCGCCGTGGTCGCCCATGTGACCGAGGCTCAGGTGCAGGCCGACGGCGGGCGTCTCGCCAATGACCAGCAGACCCTGGCGGTCAGCGTAGTCGAGCACCTCCTCGGCGTACGGGTAGTGCGAGGTGCGGAAGGAGTTCGCGCCGATCCACTTCAGCAGCGCGAAGTCGCGGACCATCCGCGCGTCGTCGTGGCCCTTGCCGCGCAGCGCGCCGTCCTCGTGCATGCCGAAACCGCGCAGCCGGACAGGCTGGCCGTTGAGCAGCAGCCGGTCGCCGGCGACCCGGACCGTGCGGATGCCGACTGGCAGCGCGTACTCGTCCTCGCCGTGGGCCAGGTCCAGCCGGTACAGGTACGGGTCGCCCGGATGCCAGGGCCGGGCCGACGGCACCGGCAGCTCCCCGGCCGGGCCGGTGGCCCGGGCCACCACGGCGCCGTCCGCGTCCCGCAGCACGGCTGAGGTCAGCGCGGCGCCGTAGGCCCCGTGCTCGTCGACGGCCTCGACCTGGTAGTACACCAGGCCCCGGCCGGACCGCGGGTCGAAGTCGGTGCGGACCACCACCCCCTCGATGAAGCTGGGCGGGGTGCTGTACAGCCAGACCGACCGGTGCAGCCCGGCGTAGTTGTAGAAGTCGTGGAAGTAGCGCTGGGTCCGGTGCCCGTCGGGGTGGGCTGAGATCACGCCGGGCGGGATCGTGTCCAGGGTCAGCTCGTTGCCGACCCGCAGCGTGACCCGGAGCGGCTCGCCGAACCGGACCAGAGCGGTGACGTCGGCCTCGAACGGCGTGTACCCGCCGGTGTGCTCGGCGACCTGTTCGGGGCCTGTCGCCGGCCCACGGGGCAATCGTGCCGTGGTGGGTGGCCGCGTCGCAGCGGAGCACGATGCGGCGGCCCTCCCAGGAACCCGGGACCCACACGTCCCGCTGGTACCAGACGTCGCCGACGTACTCCCGCTCGGCCATGTCGGTGACGAGATCGTTATAGCTCGCCGGGACGGGCATTTCCCGGCCGCCGGGGAGCGGGCGCGCCCACCAGCGACCGGCTACACCCTCGGCGGACGGGTCGAAGCGGAACCGCCACAGCCCGTCCAGCCGCAGGTATTCGCGGCCGCTGCTTTCCCGAGGCGTGAGCATTCCGAGACCCTCCCAGTCTTGACAGGTGACTTAGGACACGCCTTAAATCAGACCATAAATTTAGACATGACGCCTCACAGAAGAGGTACTGCCTGTGCGTATAACCCGTGTATCTGCCGCGGCCGCAGCCGCCGCCACCGTATGCGCGCTCGCGGCCGCGTGCGGCGGCGGAAGCTCATCCGGCGGCTCAAGTGGCTCAAGTGGCTCAAGCAGCAAGCCGGCCACGATCACCTACTGGGCCAGCAACCAGGGTGCCAGCCTGCAAGCCGACTACGGCGTTCTCAACCCCGAGCTCGCGAAGTTCAAGAAGCAAACCGGCATCACCGTCAAGCTCCAGGTGGTCGGCTGGGCGGACCTGCTGAACCGCATCCTGGCCGCCACCACGTCCGGCCAGGGTCCCGACGTGGTCAACATCGGTAATACCTGGTCGGCCTCGCTGCAGGCGACCGGCGCATTCCTGCCGTTCACCAGCAGCACCTTCAGCCAGGTCGGCGGCGAGAGCAAGTTCCTCACCTCGTCGCTGGGCTCGACCGGCGCGGCCGGCAAGCCGCCGACTGCGGTGCCGATCTACTCGCTGGCCTACGGCCTGTACTACAACAAGGCCCTGTTCCAGGCGGCGGGGATTTCCAGCCCGCCGACCACCTGGAGCCAGCTCGTCGCCGACGGCAAGAAGCTCACCACCGGCGGCCATTACGGCCTGGCCGTCGAAGGCGCGAGCATCCCGGAGAACATTCACAACGTGTTCGTCCTGTCCAAGCAGAAGGGCGGCAGCTTCTTCGACTCGGCCGGAAACCCGACCTTCACCACGCCGCAGAATGTGGCCGCGGTCCAGCAGTGGGTCAACTTCATGGCCACCGACAAGATCGTTAACCCCGGCGACGCCGAGTACGACCAGAACCAGTCGATCGCGGACTTCGCCAAGGGCAAGGACGCCATGCTCCTCTGGCAGGCCGCGGGGGCCACGCTGAAGGCGGACGGCATGGCCGCGAGCGCCTACGGCACCGCCCCGCCGCCGGTCGAATCAGGCACGCCAAGCATGTCCAACCCGGACTCCATGGTCGCGGGCATCAACATCGCGGTGTTCAAGGATTCCAAGAACCAGGCCGCGGCGCTGAAGTTCGTCAACTTCATGACCAGTGAGTCCGAGTCGGTCAAGCTGAACGGCGAGTACGGCTCCATCCCGCCGGTCAAGTCCGCGCTGGCGGCCAGCCCGGCCACCACGCAAGAGGCGACCGTGCTGCGCAACGTGCTGTCCAACAGCGCCGTGGCCCTGCCGCAGGCGGCGAAGGAGTCGCAGTTCGAGACGGCGGTCGGCACGGCGGTGAAGAACCTGTTCGCCGACGCCGCGTCCGGCAAGCCGGTCAGCGCCGCGACCGTTAAGGCCCAGCTGTCCAGCGCTCAGCAGCAGATGAATGGCTAAGGCGCTTTCGTGACGGTCAGTGTCCGCCGCGACGCGCCCCCGGCCGGCTCCGCAGCCGGCCGGGGGCGCGCGCCCGCCCCCCAGACCCGGTTCAGCCGCCTGCTGCGCAGGCTCCGCAAGGGCGGCCTGCCCTATCTGTTCCTGATACCCGCTCTGATCCTCGAGCTGCTCGTCCACTTCATCCCGATGATCTTCGGGATCGTGATCAGTTTTAAGCAGCTCACGCTGTTCTTCATCCGGAACTGGACGGGCGCGCCGTGGGCCGGGTGGGCCAACTACCGGGTCGCGCTGAACTTCCACCAGGCGATCGGCAGCGCGCTGCTGCACTCGTTCGTGGTCACCTGCGGCTTCACGGTGCTGGCGGTCGGGTTCTCCTGGCTGTTCGGCACCACCGCGGCGATCCTGACCCAGGACACCTTCCGCGGCCGGGCGGCGCTGCGCACGATCTTCCTCACGCCGTTCGCGCTCCCGGTGTACGCCTCGGTCATCATCTGGTCGTTCATGTTCCAGTACAACAACGGCCTGGTGAACCAGCTGCTGCACAACACCCTCGGCATCACCAGCAAGCCGTCGTTCTGGCTGATCGGGCACAACAGCTTCTTCGCGCTGGTCATCATCTCGATCTGGCGCAACTGGCCGTTCGCGTTCCTGTGCGTGATGGCGGGCCTGCAGGGCATCCCGCGGGATCTCTACGAGGCCTCGGCCATCGACGGGGCCGGCATCTGGCAGCAGATCAGGAAGATCACGATGCCGTCGCTGCGGTCGGTCAACCAGGTCCTGATCCTGGTGCTGTTCCTGTGGACGTTCAACGACTTCACCACGCCGTTTGTGCTATTCGGCGCCTCGGCTCCGCACTCGGCGGACGTCATCTCGATCCACATCTACAACACGTCGTTTATCGCCTGGAACTTCGGCGAGGGCTCGGCGATGTCCGTGCTCATGCTGATCTTCCTGCTGCTGGTGGCGGCCGTGTACCTGCTCGCCACGTCCCGCCGGAGGAACAATGCGTAGCCGCCGTGCCGGTGTGATGGCGCCGCCGCCGTCCTTCATCTGGACCCGGCGGATCGTGCTGACGCTGCTCACGCTGTTCGCGCTCATCCCGGTCTACGTGATGGTCAGCAGCTCGCTGAAGCCGCTGCAGGACGTGACCGGCACGTTCCGCTGGATCCCGTCGCCCCTGACGCTGTCCGCGTACCACGACATCTGGTACACGGTGCCGCTGGCCCGCTACTTCCTCAACTCGCTGATCGTGTCCACCTCGGCGTCGCTGCTGTCGGTGGCGGTGGCCATCTTCGCCGCCTACGCGGTCAGCCGCTATGGCTTCCGGGGCAAGCGGGTCTTCACCACGGCGGTGCTCGCGACCCAGATGTTCCCGGGCATCCTGTTCGCGCTGCCGCTCTTCCTGATCTTCGTGACCATCGGTAACACGACCGGGATCCCGCTCTACGGATCACGCCTCGGCCTGATCATCACCTACCTCACGTTCTCGCTGCCGTTCGCCATCTGGATGCTGGCCAGCTACTTCGAGTCGGTGCCGAAGGCGCTGGACGAGGCCGCGATGGTCGACGGCTGCGGGCCGGTTCGCGCGCTGTTCCGGGTGGTCCTTCCGGCCGCGTTGCCCGGCATCATCGCGGTCACCATCTACGCCTTCATGACCGCCTGGGGCGAGGTGCTGTTCGCGTCGGTAATGACCAACAACACGACCCGGACGCTGGCCGTCGGGCTGGCCGACTACTCCACGGAGAACAACGTCTACTGGAACCAGATCATGGCCGCGTCCCTGGTGGTCAGCGTGCCCGTGGTAGCCGGGTTCCTGTTCATGCAGCGGTACCTGGTGGCCGGGCTGACGTCCGGCTCCGTCAAGTAAGTTGCACCCTCTCCCAGCAGAAAGGCGGTCGATGGACGACCTCAGCGTGCTCCCGGACGGCTTCACCTGGGGCGTAGCGACCTCGGCCTACCAGATCGAGGGGGCGGTGGGCGAGGACGGCCGGTCGCCATCGATCTGGGACACCTTCTCCCACACCGCCGGCAAGGTGGCGGGCGGGGACACCGGGGACGTCGCCTGCGACAGCTACCATCGCTGGCCGGAGGACCTGGGCCTGATGAAGGAGCTGGGCGTGGGCGCCTACCGCTTCTCGATCGCCTGGCCCCGGGTCATGCCGGACGGCCGCGGGCCGGTGAACCAGGCCGGGCTGGACCACTACGACCGGCTGGTGGACGCGCTGCTGGCCGCGGGCATCACCCCGTACCCCACGCTGTACCACTGGGACCTGCCGCAGGCCCTGCAGGACCGCGGCGGCTGGGCCAACCGGGACACCGCCGCGGCCCTGGCCGACTACGCGACGGTGGTGGCCGGGCGGCTGGGCGACCGGGTGACGAACTGGGTCACGCTGAACGAGCCGCGCTGCGCGGCCTGGATCGGCCACCTGGAAGGGCGGCATGCCCCTGGCCTGGCTGACATCGATGTCGCCGTGCCGGTCTCGTTCCACCTGCTGCTCGGCCACGGGCTGACCACCCAGGCCGTGCGGGCGGCCGCGCCCGGGGCCCGGGTCGGCCTGGTCAACGTGCTGCACACCTGCGAGCCGGCCTCGGACCGGCCCGAGGACATCGCGGCCACGGCCCGGTTCGACGGGCACGTGAACCGGTGGTGGCTGGACCCGATCCACGGCCGCGGCTTCCCGGCCGACATGCAGCGCGAGTACGGCGTCGACCTGCCGGAACAACCGGGCGACCTGGCCACCATCGCCACTGCGCTGGACTTCCTGGGAGCCAACTACTACTCCCCCGCCGTGATCGCCGACGACCCGGGCGGCCCGGTGCCGCACGCCCGCGAGGTGCCACCGGTCAGTGAGCCCGCCAATGAGCCGGCCGGTGTGCCGCGGACCATGCTGGGCTGGGAGATCCGCGCGGCCGGGCTGGAGCAGGTGCTGGTCCGGCTGGCCACCGAGTACGGGGCGCGCGAGCTGTACGTGACCGAAAACGGGTCGGCCTGGGCCGACGACCTCGCCCCGGACGGGCGCGTCCACGACCGCGGGCGGCTGCGTTACCTGGAGGAGCACCTGGCCGCCTGCGGCCGGGCCGTCCAGCGCGGCGTGCCCCTGGCGGGTTACTTCGCCTGGTCCCTGCTGGACAACTTCGAGTGGGACTACGGGTACGACGCCCGGTTCGGCCTGGTGTACGTGGACTACCCAACCCAGCAGCGGCTGATGAAGGACAGCGGCCGCTGCTACGCCGACATCATCACCGCGCACAGCCAGCGGCGGGACGCGGCCAGCGCGCCACCGCAGACCGCATGACCTTATTCTTTCGGCCGGCACTTATTATAAGAGCTGACTGAATTCGGAGGGCGGTGGCCTGCGCCTGAGCGAAGGGGGAGCCATGCCGGAGCGACGGCGATGGACAGTACGCGACCTGCGCCGGGACAACCGGTCGGTGCTGCTGTGGTCCCTCTACTTCGACCAGCCGTGCAGCCGCCAGGACCTGTCCGATGCGACCGGGCTCAGCTCGGCCTCGGTCAGCAACGTGATCCGTGAGCTGATCGCCGAGGGCATCGTGATCGAGGCCGGCTCGGTCGACTCGGACGGCGGCCGGCCCCGGGTGCTGCTGCGGATCAACCCCGACTACGGCTACGTGATCGGCATCGACGTGGGCGAGACCCGGGTGCGGGCCGAGCTGTTCGACCTGACCATGAACGTCCGGGCCAACGCGGACTACCCGTTCGAGCCGCGCGAGCATGGCGTGGACGTGGTGGTCGACCGCATCCTGGCCTGCCTGCGGACCGTGCTGGCCGACAGCGGGGTGCCGCCCGAGGCCATCCTCGGCGTCGGCATCGGCGTGCCCGGGGTCGTCGAGCACGGCCCGGAGGCGCTGCTCTACGCCCAGACCTACGGCTGGGACGCGGTGCCGCTGGAGAAGCTGCTGCGGGCCGGGACCGACCTGCCGCTGTACATCGAGAACGGCGCGAACACGCTGGGCCAGGCCGAGCTGTGGTTCGGCGCGGGCCAGGGTGCCCGGCACGGCGTGGTCTGCCTGGTCGGCTCGGGCGTCGGCGCGTCGATCATCGGCCACGGCGCGGCTGAACGGGCCGGCACCTCGAGCGGCACCGAGTGGGGTCACACCACGATCATGGTCGGTGGCCGGGAATGCCGCTGCGGGTCGCTGGGCTGCCTGGAGGCCTACGTCGGGGCCGAGGCCATCCTGGAGCGTTACAGCCAGTCCGGTGGCCCGGCGCTACCGGACGGCGACGAGGAATCGGCGCTGGCCGCACTGGTGGACCTGGCCGAGACCTCGCCCGAGGCGGCCCACGTGCTGGACGAGACCGCGCTGTACCTGGGCGCGGGCATCGCCGACCTGATCAACCTGTTCGGCCCGGACCAGATCATCCTGAGCGGCTGGGCCGGACTGCTGCTCGGCCGGCGGCTACTGCCCGCCATCCGGTCGTCGGCCCACGAGCACGCGCTCAGCCACGCCTTTGCCGAGACCACCATCACCGTGGGCCGGATCGGCCCGGACGCGGTCGCCCGCGGCGCGGCCACGCTGCCCATCCAGGCGTTCCTGCACGGGACCGCGGTGCCCGCCGCGCGCCGGGGCGACGTCGCGGGCCACGCGGGCTGACGGGACCATTTGCTGTAAATGTTCCGATCTAGGGCGTTAGCTGCGGCTGATGCCCTATCGTTATCCGCTGATACGTGGTGAGCGCGGGGCTTCCATGTGTCTCGTGATGCTGCTGTGCCATGGGTTGCTGCGCGGGTGTGTGCGTAAGCCCCGGCCTGGTGTCGCGGGACGGACCACGCATCGTCGACGGATGACGATACGAGGTGGGGTCTATGCCAGCGGGCCGATCGCTGCACCGCAGCCCGAAACCGGGCGGTGAGTCGGGGCGTCGTTTTCCGCGCGCCCGTTACTGGTGGGCGCTGTCTGCCGTACCGGTGCTGGCCGGTGCCGGCCTCTACGTGGCCATGGCGCCGAACGGCGTGGCCACCCAGGCCCAGGACCGCGTGACTGTGGTGGGCCCGTCCCACTCGGCGGCCGCCCCGGGGTCGGTAACCGATGTCCAGGCCGCGTCCCGGTGCAGCGCCGAGGGTGCCGCCAGCACCGGCTCCGGCAAGTCCGCCGCCTGCTCGATCGGGGCCATGGGCATCGCCCGGATGCCGGGCCACGGGGCCAGGCCGCACCCCTCGAAGTCGGCGGCCTCCCCGTCCGCGTCCGCGTCGGTGCCGGGCACCTCCCCGTCCGCTTCGTCCATGCCCACGGGCATGGCCAGCGCGCCCGCCTCGGGCGGCGGGACGGGCCAGCAGGGCGTCCCCGCTGACCAGGTGCTGGCGCTGATCAACCAGGCCCGGACCCAGGCCGGCCTGCCCGCCCTGTCGTTCTCGTCCGGCCTGGACCAGAGCGCGTCCCAGCACAACTCGACCATGGCCAGCGGCTGTGGCCTGTCCCACCAGTGCCCGGGCGAGCCCGCCATCGGTGACCGCGAGACCGCCGCTGGGGTGCACTGGACGGCGGCAGGCGAGAACATCGGCGAGGAAGGCCCGGTGTCCGACGCCACCACGGCCATCGCCCAGGCCGCCGTGGCCCTCACTCAGGACATGCTCAACGAGCAGCCCCCCAACGACGGCCACCGCCTGAACATCCTGTCCACCTCCTACGCTCACATCGGCATCGCCGTGCTCCGTGGCAGTGACGGCACCGTCTGGCTCACTCAGGACTTCTCCAACTAGCTGGTGTGACGCCCGTCCTTCCGCCGGCTCAGCGGACGCGCCGGCTAGCGCGCCACGCGGTGGCGGAGGTAGACGACTCTGGAGCTGAAGGTGCGGGTCTCGACGAGTTCGAGATCCACCCGGCGCTCGCCCTGGGGAAAGTACGGAATGCCACCGCCAACCAGTACCGGGTAGACCCGGGCCCGGTACTCGTCGATCAGACCCGACGCCGCCGCCTGCGCGGCGAGAGTCGCGCCGCCGATCGCGATGTCGCCCTCGGCCGGCTCGGCTCGCAACCGCTCGATCTCCGCCGCCAAGCCGCCGGAGGCCAGCCGGGCGTTGCCCTGCACCGCCGGCAGCGTGGTGGAGAACACCACCTTCGGGATCCGCTTCCAGATCGCGGCCCACTCGAGCATGGCGTCTTCGAGCGATGGATCCTGGTCGGCGGTCTCCCAGTACAGCATCGTCTCGTACAGCCGTCGCCCCAGCAGGTGGACGCCGACCTGCCGTATCTCGCCGGTGACGAAACGAAAGACGTCTTCGTCGGGCGCCGTCCAGTCGAAGCCGCCGTCCGGCCCGACGATGTAGCCATCAAGTGAGACGCCCATCGAATAGGTCACGCTGCGCATCAGAAGTCCTCCTCAGTAGCGGGTCCGACAGTACGACCGCCGGACGCCGCAGGACTCATCGCGGCGGTACGGGACAGGGTCCCGCAGGGAGCACTATCCACTGTGACTCCGGGGGCGCTGGTTCCCAGGAGTCCAGCGAAGCTTGGCTTAGCTGGAGCATTCTCAGCAAATAGTGCGGATTTCGCTCCACTTTGTTCTTTGTCCAAAGGCGCACGGACGCACCAGCACCCTTAGCCCCACCCGCCTCACAAGCGTTGCGCACCGACCCATCGTCCTGAGGCACAAGTGACTCGCGAGGTGTCTGCTCGGCTGACGGGCCGGACGACGGCTACCCGGGACGGAGCCAGGTCAAGGGCTTCATCCATCCCGGAGCCGGAAGGGCTCCCGCCGGAGGCGAGACGACGGGTACGTGGAGGCCGGGGCAGGAGCCCGCGGCGGTCACACGGTCGGGGCAACGGCGCAGTTCAGAAGACGCCGGGGATGAGGCGTTTGCGGGAGGCGGCGAACTCGTCGTAGTCGGCGCCGAGAGACTCGCGCAGCTGGCGCTCTTCGACCCGGATCCGGACGGTCAGGCCGAGGCCCGCCAGCGCCGCCGCCGCGATCAGGCTCCAGACGTCGCCGCAGGCCAGGGCGTAGCCGATCACGCCCAGAGCCAGGCCGGTGTAGGACGGGTGCCGGACGAACCGGTACGGGCCGGTCGTCACCACCGTGTGCCCGGACTGGATGCCGATCGAGTACTGAAAGAACCGGCCCAGCGTGATGATCGACCACGCGCGCAGCGCGACACAGGCCACGATCAGCGTCAGGCCGACCGCGACCGGCCAGACCAGGCCACCGGGCCAGAGCAGGCCGCCGCGGCGGCCCAGCACCTGGGCCGCGATCACCGAGGCCGCGACGCAGACGTACACCAGCACGTAGGTCGGGTCCCGGCTCAGGCTCCGGCCCGCACGGAACCACTGGCGCACGTTCATCACGGCCTCGAACAACCACCAGGCCGCGGAGACGCCGATCAGGGCGTCCCGGGCTGCGCCGGCCGTGAAGACGAGCGGTTCGGTCACCGGCTAATTGAAGCACCGCCGGCCGCGCTACGAGCGCGACCGGCGGTGTGGACGTGCAAGTCTCGATTAAATCGGGACGACCTGCTCGGCCTGCGCACCGCGGGTGCCCTGGCCGATCGAGAATTCGACCCTCTGATTCTCCTGCAGACTGCGGTAGCCCTCGGACTGGATGGCGGAAAAGTGCACGAAGACGTCGGCTCCGCCGTCGTCCGGTGCGATGAAGCCATAGCCCTTGTCAGCGTTGAACCACTTGACGGTTCCTTCTGCCATTCCCGATCTCTCCTACAACGATCTTCGAGTCCACTTGTGTGTCCCCGGGCTGCTGCGACCGCCCGCCTCACAAGAGAACCCTGGGCGCCCGCCGTCAGAATTCGCAGGCACCGTAACCGGACAACGAACCACGACGACAACCACGACTATTTAACACCATGCGGTGCCTCAATGCTGCCGGACGACGCACGCGCGGCGTCCAGCACCCGCATCACCTCAAGCGTGCCGGCCAACGGCATCAGCGGAGATTCGGTCAACCCGGCCCGCAGACACCGTGCGACTTCGGCAGCCTCGTAGGTGAAGCCGTTCCCGTGCAAGGTGATCTCCCGGGTGCGCCGCTCGCCGTCGGCCGGGACCAGCGTGTAGCTGTCCGGCATGTAGAACGGCTCGCCGGTGGGTGACCCCACGGTGATCGTGCCGCCGACGCCGATGACCGTGGCCACCTCCGGTGACTTTGCCCACAGGCCGCAGTAGTAGAGACCGACGGCACCACCTGGGTACTGGGCGATCACGGCGGTGTTGGCGTCGACACCGGTGGGCGCCGCGCTGCTCACGGCCCGGATCTCATCCGGCGCGCCGAGCAGCATCGAGCCGAACGACAGCGGGTAAACCCCGACGTCGAGCAGCGCCCCGCCGGCCAGCGCAGGATTCCACAGCCGGTTGCCGGGGTCGTAGCCGTTCGCTCCGGACAGGTCGGCCTGGACCGCGGTGATCCGGCCGATGGCGCCCCCGCGCACCAGCTCGGTGACCTCACGCACGATCGGGTTGAACCGCGTCCACATCCCCTCCATGGCGAACAGCCGCTGGCTGGTGGCCAGCGCGATGAGCCGGGCCGTCTCGGCCGGGGTGACGGTGAACGGCTTTTCCACCAGGACGGCGCGGCCCGCCTCCAGGCAGAGCCGGGCGGCGTCGTAGTGCTCGGAGTGCGGCGTGGCCACGTAGACCACATCCAGGCTGTCGTCGGCGGCCAGCGCGGCGTACGAGCCGTAGGACTTCTCCACGCCGTAACTGGCCGCGAACTGCTGGGCCCGGCCCGAGGACCGGGACCCGATCGCGGCCGGCACCTGGTCCTCCAGCAGCAGCAGATCCGCCACGAAGTCGCGGGCGATACGCCCGGCACCGATGATGCCCCAGCGGATCGGTGGCTGTCCCTTTTCGACGTGCGCCTCAACCGTCATGGCTTCGAGCGTAACGACGCCGGACGGTTCAGGCGGGGGCGGCCGGGTAGCCGCAGACCATGACCGAATCGCTAAAGGCTGTCCTGTTCGACGTGGACGGCACGCTCGTCGACACCAACTACCTGCACGCCGTGTGCTGGTGGGAAGCGTTCGCTCAAGCCGGCCACGACGTGCCGATGGGCCGGATCCACCGGGCGATCGGGATGGGTTCGGACCAGATGCTGGACGCGCTGCTGCCCGAGGACCGGGACCGCGACGAGGACGGCCCCATGCGGGCCGCGCACAGCGCGCTGTACGCCACCTACTGGACCCGGCAGCGGCCGCTGCCGGGCGCGGCGGACCTGCTGCGGGAGTGCCACCAGCGGGGCTGGCGGGTGGTGCTGGCCAGCTCGGCCGACGCGAACGAGTTCGAGGCGCTGCGGACGGCGCTGGACGCGGACGACGCGATCGACGACGCCACCTCCTCGGCCGAGGTGGAGCAGAGCAAGCCCGCCCCGGACCTGGTGCAGGTGGCCCTGGACAAGGCCCAGGTAAAGCCGGACGCGGCGGTGTTCGTGGGCGACACGGTGTGGGACGTCAAGGCGGCGGGCAAGGCCGGGGTGGTGTGCGTGGGCCTGCTGAGCGGCGGCATCGGCCGGGACGAGCTGACCGCGGCGGGCGCGGCTGCGATCTACGACGGGCCCGCCGAGCTCCTGGCGGCCCTGCGGGACGGTTCACCGGAGCGTGTGCTGGGCCGCCCGGGGACCGATTGATCCTCTCGGGGTACGGTTACGGCGATGAGTGAGTCTGCGTCCATAGCGACCGATGACCGTCCCGTGGTGGCGGTAGCCAACCGGCTGCCCGTCCAGCACGGCGAGCACGGCTGGGAACTGTCCCCGGGGGGCCTGGTCACCGCGTTGCGGCCGGTGATGTCCACGCATGCCGGTGCCTGGGTCGGCTGGGACGGCGGCGCCAAGGGCATGCCGTCCACGCTGCCCGACTCCGGGGTCCGGCTGCTGCCGATCAGCCTGTCTTCCACCCAGGTCCGCAACTACTATTACGGCTTCTCCAACGCGACCCTGTGGCCGCTGCTGCACTACGCGATCGAGAAGCCGCGGTTCGAGCGAGCCTGGTGGCACAGCTACCGCGACGTCAACGCGATCTTCGCCAACCAGGCCCTGGACGCGCTGGCCGAGTACCCCGACGCGATCGCCTGGGTGCACGACTACCAGCTGATGATGGTCCCCCAGCTCATCCGGGAGCGGCGGCCGGAGCAGCCGATCGGGTTCTTCCTGCACGTGCCGTGGCCGTCACCGGACCTCTTCGCCCGGCTGCCCTGGCGCGAGCAGATCCTGACCGGGCTGCTCGGGGCGGACGTGATCTCGTTCCACACCGAGCATTACCGGAACAACTTCACGCGGGCCTGCGCCCGGCTGCTGTCCGGCTCGGGCATCGAGGTGCGCGGGACCACGATCGCGCTGCCGGATGGCCGGCTGGTGCAGACCACGGCCGCCCCCATCTCGATCGACGTGGCCGACTTCACCAAGCACGCCACCGAGCCGGAGACCAGCGCCGAGGTGGACGAGCTGCGTAACCAGTTCGCCGGGCGGACGCTGCTGCTCGGGGTGGACCGGCTGGACTACACCAAGGGCATCATCGAGCGGCTGCTGGCCGTGGAGATGATGCTGGAGCGCAACCCGGCCATGCGGACCAGCGTGGCCTTCCTGCAGATCGCCGTGCCGAGCCGTGACAACGTGCGGGAGTACCGGCAGCTGCGGGCCTCGGTCGAACAGCACATCGGGCGGATCAACGGGCGGTTCACCGAGCCGGGCAACGACGTGCCGGTGCACTACCTGTACCGGGGGCTGGCCCAGCAGCAGCTGGCCGCGTACTACGGCACGGCCGACGCGCTACTGGTCACCCCGCTGATCGACGGGATGAACCTGGTCTGCAAGGAGTACGTCATGGTCCAGGAGGCCCGTAACTCCAGCGGGCTGCTGGTGCTGAGCGAGTTCACCGGCGCGGCCGAGGAACTGCCGCAGGCCGTGCTGTGCAACCCGTTCGACGTCGAGGGCCTGTCCTACCGGATCGAGCACGCGCTCCGGCTGCCGGCCGAAGTGCGGCGGACCGCCATCTCCGACATGGCCTCCTACGTGCGCAAGCACGACGTGTACCGGTGGGTGGCCGAGCAGCTGGCCGACATCGCCGCCCCGCGTGGCAAGAACGGCGACGGAGACCGCTGAGGCGCGCCACGCCGATCTTCTGGCCCTGTTTACAAAGAGTAACTGATTGACTACTGTGTGTCATAGCATCGAACGCCGCAGAGAAGTGGCGCGGCCAGCTCCACGGGGGAGCTGGTTATGGGGTGGGCCCTACCGGGCCCACGACACACAGGAGTGATTGAACGTGATTGCGCTTTTCACCCAGATCGACCTTGGCCACCTGCTTGTCAACGTCAGCGGCGTGGTTAGCCACGCGCTCGTGTCGCTGAACCTGTACGCGGGCCTCTAAGCGAGAGCCTGCACAAGCGACAAATCAGGCCCGGGCGAACTCGAGCGCCCGGGTCTGATTTGTTTTTTTAATAAAGTCACTGACTGCGGACGGCCTGGTAGGCCGCGAGCGACGCGTTGCGCTCCTGAGCGTGGTCCACGATCGGCTCGGGGTAGCCGTCCGGCGGCCCCTGCTTACGGGCCCAGGGCTCGTGGACCTCTTTCGCGGTCAGCTCGGCCAGTTCGGGCACGTAGCGGCGGATGTAGCCGCCGTCGGGATCGAACTTGCGGCCCTGGGTGAGCGGGTTGAAGATCCGGAAGTACGGGGCCGCGTCGGTGCCGGTGCCCGCGGTCCACTGCCAGCCGTGCTGGTTGCTGGCCAGGTCGGCGTCGACCAGATGCCGCATGAAGTGCCTCGCCCCGTGCGTCCACTCGATGTGCAGGTCCTTGACCAGGAACGACGCCACGATCATGCGGACCCGGTTGTGCATCCAGCCCTCGGCCAGCAGCTGGCGCATGCCGGCGTCGACGATCGGGTAGCCGGTCCGCCCCTCGGCCCAGGCCGCGAACAGCTCGTCCGCGTCCTCCCCGGAGGCGTAGGGCATCCTGGCCATCTGCGGCAGGAAGTACTCCCGGGCGCTCTCCGGCCAGAAGTGCAGCACCGCGGCGTAGAACTCGCGCCAGGCGATCTCCTTGCGGTAGGTCGAGTCGCCGCCGCCCAGGCCGTCCAGGATCGTCCGCGGGTGGATCGAGCCCCACTTCAGATAGGGCGACATCCGCGAGGTGTGGTCCAGGTCGGGCCGGTCCCGCTCGGAGTCATAGCCGCTCAGGCGGCTGCGCCGGAACTGGCGCCAGGCGGCCAGCGCCGCCTCCTCCCCCGCGTCCGGCAGGGTCAGCCCGGCCGGCAGGTCCGGGTCCTGCGGGACACCGGTGCCGGCCAGCGTTCGCCACTCGACGTCGCCCGGGTCCGACTTGGCGGGCTTGCGCCAGCCGTGCTCGGACCAGACCCGGTAGAACGCGGTGTACACCTTGAACGGCGTGCCGTCACCCTTGGTCACCCGCCCCGGCGCGACCGCGTACGGCGACCCGGTGCGGACCAGCGGCACGTCCCCCAGCGCGTCTTCCACCCGCTCGTCCCGGGCCTTGCCGTACGGGCCGAAGTCCGCGCTGATGTGGACCGAGGCCGCGCCGGCCTCCTTGGCTACGGCGGGCACCACGTTCTCCGGCTTGCCCCGGCGCACGACCAGCCCGCCGCCGTGCTCGCGCAGCTTGGAGTCCAGGTCCCGCAGGGTCCGGTACATGAACGCGACCCGCGGCGCACCGGACGGCTTGCGCAGTACGTCGTCCAGGACGAACAGGGCCACCACCGGCCCCTCGTCGGCCGCGGCCAGCAGGGCCGGGTGATCCCCCAGACGCAGATCCCGGCGGAACCACAGCACAGCGGCGGACATCAGCTCAGCTCCCCTCCCGGTGGCCAGGACCCCAACCCGGCCGCTCGTGAACTAGCTGCCTTCCCCGTCCGGGCGGTTGCATTCACCAAGGTAACGGGCGGTTGACCGGGTGTGGAGGCAGGTCTAGCGTCGGTTGGCGTCCGGGTACCACAACGACGTGCCAACCCCAGGAGAACCCCGTGGCCGATTACGACCCCAGGACCAAGACCGGAATTCCGACCGAGCCGGTGGGTTCACTCCCCCGCCCGGCGCGGCTGCAGGAGACCTACGCCCGCTACGACGCGGGTGAGGCCAGCCGGGCGGAGCTGGAGGCCGAGCAGGACGCCGCCATCCGTGACTCGATTGAACGCGGCCAGGCCACGGGCGAGCCGATCATCTCTGACGGGGAGCAGCGCTGGTCGAGCTTTGCTACCTACGCGATCACCGACACGCTGGCCGGCACCGGGCTGGCCGACAACCTGGCCGGCGACGGTGGACAGTACTTCGCCATCTTCGCCGACGGTCACCGGCGGCAGCTGCCCCGGCTGACCGGCGGCCCATTCCGGTACAAGACGTACGCGGCCGACAGCCTGAAGAAGTCCCTTCCGCTGGCCAGCACGCCCATGAAGCAGGCGGTGATCGCGCCGTCCATGCTGGCCCTGCTCTACCCGCTGGACGCGGAGCTGCCCGGTTACACGCGCGAGCAGTTCGAGGCCGACCTGGTGAACGAGTGCGAGAAGGACATCAGAGCCGCGTTCGCGGCCGGGGCGGCCCGGGTGTCGATCGACTTCACCGAAGGAAGGCTGGCCACCCGGAACGACCCGCGCAACCCCTGGACCGGGCGGAACATGCTGCCGCACTTCATCGAGCTGGACAACCGGGTGCTGGCCCGGTTCACCCCTGAAGAGCGCCGGTCGATCGGAGTGCACACCTGCCCGGGCGGGGACCGCGACTCTGTGCACAGCGCCGACGTCGACTACAACGACCTGCTGCCGAGCATGTTCGGGCTCAACGCGGGCTACTTCCTGATCCAGCTGGCCAGCGAGCGGGACAAGGACCGGGTGTACCGGATCATCGGCGAGAACCTGCGCGGGGACGCGGACGGCGTCACCCAGATGGCCTACACCGGGGTCATCAACCCGCTCAATCCCCGGGTGGAGACGCCGGAGGAGGTGCGGGACGCGCTGGTGCGCGCGGCGAACTTCATCCACGCTGAGCAGCTCGGTTCGACCGACGACTGCGGTTTCTCGCCGTTCAGCATCGACGAGAAGCCCAACCACGGGTCCCCGGACTACGCGCGGGACGTGGCGTTCCAGAAGATCACCAACCGGGTGGCCGGTACCCGGATGGCGGCGGAGAAGCTCGGGATCAGCTAAACCACGGTTGACCCGGGCGGTTCACCGTTTGGCGAAGAAGTCGCGGACGTTGGCGCCGAATAGGACGAGGGCGGCCGCGATGAGCAGGCTGGCCACCGCCCATCGCCAGTGGCCCACGGCCGTGGTGGCGGCCAGCCAGGCCGCGGCCGCAGCGACCGCCAGCGCGACCAGTCCGGCGACGAACTGGCCCAGATGGCCCCGGGCAAAGGCCTCGACGCACAGCATGAAGGCCGCCAGGCCGCCGAAGGCCGGCAGCAGGGCCCCGAAATGACCCAGGACGACCACGGCCAGGCCGGCGAGCAGGAACGACGCGGAATTGGTGGACCACACCCGCAGCACGCGGCTGCGCGTACGAGCCGGGTCAACGTTCGGCAGGGCGCGGTGACGCAGGTGCGCATGCGGTTCGGTCCGGGGAAGGCGGTGGCCAACTGCTCCGGCCAGGATCTCCCGCTCTTCCACGAGCGCCTGGCGGCGCACGCGGGCCTGCTGCACGGCACTCTCCAGCATGGCCAGCCCGGCCGGGGCCCGCTGGATCCCCGCGCTGCGCATCGCCTGGAACCCGGCGTGGGCGCGGCGCAGCTCATCGCCGCGGGCATCGACTTCGGCCGTGGCGACGGTGAGCTCAGCGTCCAGCTCGGTGATCCGGTCCCCGGCGACCTGCCGCGCCACCGCCTCCGACGGTGGCTCCTTGTCCAGGCCGGCCCATCCCACCGGGTCGGACCAGCAGAGCCGTACCGACCCGCCACGTTCGTAGCGCGGGCCGGCGGGTGCACGCTCCCCGCCGAACGGGTCACCGGTATCGAGTCCCCACAAGCCCCGGTAGTCACGCAGCCACGGTGTCTCGTCGTCCACGAGCACGGGGCGCCACTGTTTCGCCTCACCGGGTCCCACACCCGGGCCGTCACCCCGGCGGTAGTCGATGAACGGGATGCCGAACGAAGGATGCGCGTCCGTCCGGGTCCAGGGCAGCAGGAGCCGGGTGCCCCGGCGGAGCGTGGCGAGCAGCCCTTTGAGGGCGGCGGGCTCGGCGGTGACCAGGTAATCCCCGGGCAGGTAGGCCCCCGAGTGCGATCCCGCTCCGGCGAAGACCACCGGGTGCGTATCCCGCCATTCGAGATCGGGGTCGTCCGTGCGGCGGCGCAGATCGTCACCGACCTCGTCGTGTGAGGAGAAGGCGACCCAGGCCGGACGGGCGGATTCGTCGGGTGGGTCAGGCAGGAAGACCGTGACCTGTTCCCAGTCGGCCTCGTGGTCGTTGACGCCGCCGAACGTCGACCGCCAGTCGTTCATCGCGTAGAAGAACCAGTACTGCAGGGCGACGAAACCCCGATCACGGGTCACCCGGCCGTAGTACGGGCAGCTACCCGGATCGGCGTCGGCCCGGTACTGCTGCTCGGCCGCTGCGGCCGTGCCCCCCGGGACCCGCCCGCGTAGCAGCAGCGACAGCCGCAGCACCGCGTCGATGAGCCGGCTCAGCAGGCCGACCGCGGCAAACCGGCTGCCACCCGCGGCCAGCCGGGCGCGGCTCTTGTCGCGCCGCCAGACCCGGAACTCGCTGCGGGCCAGCGGGCGCTGCACGAACCGGAGCGAGAGATCCCGCCCCGGCCACGATGCGCTGATGGTGGCCAGCCGGGCCGGTGTGAGCTCGCCCGGCGGGCACAGGCACTCCTCGGGTCTGCGCCGGCGCACCCCCCGTGCGGGTCCGGTCAATCGCCACAGGCTGCAGTTTTCCAGGTAGCTCTCGACCAGCATGGGCAGGAAGAGCTCACCCTGGGTGAACCGCAGCACGGGCTCGTAGCGCCGTAGCAACTGGACCTGATCCGCCGCGTCAGCCTCCACCGCGCCGATCCCCGCCGTGGGAGTGGTCACGTCCACGGTGAACGGCTCGCGTGCATGTGATCCACTCTCGCGGCCGAATCGTGGCCCCGTCAAGACCGCCCGGCTCTGACCTGGGCCCGCCGCCGAGCTGATCAGCGCATGATCTCGACCAGCAGCACCCAGGTGTTGACCAGGCCGGCCACGATGGCGAGCACCGTCGCTGGCACCAGCCAGTACAGGCCGCCGCCGGCCCCGGCCACCTCGCTGACGCCGGCCACGATGATGCAGACGCCGCTGACCGCCATCGGCACGATCCGGGTGAGCGGGCGCGACCAGGCGGGCTCGTATTCGGACCGGCCGGCCCGGTGGTCGATGACCACCGCCGTCGCCCAGGCGAAGACACCGGTGGCGATGAGCTCACCGCCCAGCGCGCCCCGGGCCTGGGCGGGCACGACCAGCAGCAGCGCGACGATCATCGGGAAGGCGAAGAAGATCAGGGTCTGCGCGGCCCGGCCGGGCAGCGGGGCGTTGTCCAGGATCTCTTTGAGGTTGATCGACACCGCGATGAACAGCAGCCCGGTCAGCGTGGCGGCCGCGGTGGCGGCGGTGGTCCCGAACCCGCCCCAGCCGGCCGCGTCGTAGGCCGTCACGGTCAGGCCGCAGTGAGCTGGTAGCGGGAGCCCACGCTGGGCTGAACCCAGGCATCCGGCAGGGCCCGGGCCAGCGCGTGCTGGGCCCGCCAGCCGGTGCAGTGCCCGGGCACGATCAGGGCCGGGGCCAGTTCGGTGAGCGCGGCCACGGTGGGCTCGATGATCGGCTCGAAGGCCGGCCCGCTGAGGTGGAAGCCGCCGATGAGCGCGTGCAGCCGGTCCACGCCGGTGAGCCGCAGCGCCTGCCGGGCGATGTTGACCACCCCGGCGTGCCCGCATCCGGTGACCACGACCAGGCCCCGGCCACGCACGTTTATGACCAGCGCCTGGTCGTCGATGACGGCGGCGTCGTGCCGCCACCGCGCACCGTCCCAGGCCTGGTGGGGCGGGGGCATACCCCGCTCGAACCCGGTGGTGCGATCCACCTCGCCGGTGATCAGGATGCTGCCGCCGGCCAGCAGCGACGGCTGGCGCCGCTCGATGACCTGGAAGCCTTCACGTTCCAGCGCGCCCGGCGACAGCGTGGGCATCTCGAACGGCTCACCGCCCGGCGGGGCCAGTCGGCGCCGGGTCCAGACCGCCGGGTGCACGGTCAGCGGCAGGCCGGACCGGCCGCGCAGCCGGGCCAGCCCGGGGAAGCCGCCAGCGTGGTCGAAGTGGCCGTGGCTCAGCACCACGCCCTGGATGTCATCCACGCCGAGACCGAGAAACTCGGCGTTGACGGCCAGCCCGTCCGGTGACACCCCGGTGTCGAACAGTACGGTGGTGGACTGCTCGCCCCGGCGCACGGTGACCAGGGCGGAGAAACCGTGCTCGGCCCGCAGCCCGGCCGCGGTCTGTCCCGAGGTGAACTGGGGCGCCGGGACGCGGCCGGTGCCCATGACCGGGCGGGTCACGGCGCCCCCGGACGGGAGCAGCGCGTCGAAGACGTTGTCGACCAGGGTGAGGACCGAGACCTCATCGACCTCCGGCAGGGTCACCGGGTCGACCGCCGGCCCGTCCGCGGACCGGGGGGCGGAGTGAGTTTGTTCAAAATGATCAAAGTGATCGCACACCCGGCTGACCGTAGTTGCTCAGCCGACCCCAGGCAACGGCAGGTTCAGGCGTGAGACGATCACCGCGACCAAGGGAGGCGACCGGCATGTTCGACCGACGATGGGCGGCGCTGGAGCAGCGGGAAATCAGGCGGCGCGGTCGCCACATCCCCACCGAGCGGCCGGGCCAGCGCCCGCAGCCGGACCTGCCCGAAGGCACCGATCTGCTGCCCCAGATCAAGCACATCGTGGTGCTGATGATGGAGAACCACTCCTACGACAACTACCTGGGCACGCTGACCGAACGCGGCGACGGCCTCCCGGACGGCGAGGCGGCGGCCAACCCCCGGCGTGACGGCAGCCCGGTCACGCCGCACCACCTGACCAGCACCGAGCAGGTCAAGGACGACCCGACACAGAGCTGGCACGGCGCGCACCTGCAGTGGAACCAGGGCCGAAATGACGGGTTCGTGCGGAGCATCGAGCAGCTGGTACCCGGCCACGATCCCACCCTGCCTATGGGCTACTGGACCGAGGATGACCTGCCCTTCTACCACGGACTGGCCCGCACGTTCCCGCTGGCCGACCGCTGGTTCTCGTCCTGCCTGGGGCCGACGTTCCCGAACCGGCGGTTCATGATGGCGGGTACCGCGCACGGGCTGATCGACGATCTGCCGTGGGACATCCTGGACCTGCCGCCCGCCGGCACCATCTTCGACATGCTGACCCGGCACGATCTCAGCTGGTTCAACTATCACAACGTCCGGCCCGCCAGGGTGCTGCTCAAGCGGGCGCTCGGCCAGAACGGCCTGCGGGCGGCGCGCAGCGTCTCCCGGATCGGCCGCTGGTTCCCCCGGGTCACCGAGCGGGTCCAGGGCAACAAGCAGTTCACCGCCGACCTGTACCCGCTGGGCATCGCGGGCTGCGTCCGGCATCTGCGCCGCACCCAGCAGTTCTTCGCCGATGCGGATGCGGGCACGCTGCC
Organism: uncultured Actinomycetes bacterium; assembly: GCA_963833835.1. Classification (GTDB taxonomy): domain Bacteria; phylum Actinomycetota; class Actinomycetes; order Streptosporangiales; family Streptosporangiaceae; genus Bog-532. Next base: position 283,973 of record CAWHZI010000007.1, on the reverse strand, counting down.
GGGGTTCTGCATCGTCGACCCGGACTTCGACGTGTTCTCCGAGGAGAACCCGCAAGACATCCGCAAGGGTGAGAGCTTCGCCGCCGAGGTCATCAACCGGGTCATGCACGGGAAGGGGTGGGAACACACCCTGCTGATCTGGGTCTATGACGAAGGCGGCGGTTACTACGATCACGTGCCGCCACCCGAGGCCGTGCCCCCGGACGACGTACCCGCCCACAACCCGCTGCTGGCGGCGCCCGGGTGGGTCAAGGCGCTGCTCCGGCCGGTGCTCGCCTCGTACCTGCGCAAGATCAGGACCGAGGACGAGGGCCCGGATCACTACGACCGGCTCGGGTTCCGGGTCCCGGCGGTGATCGTGTCCCCGTACGCGCGGCCCGACTTCGTCACCAGCACGGTGTTCGACCACACGTCGATCCTCAAGCTGGTCGAGCAGAAGTGGAACCTGCCCGCCCTGACCCGCCGGGACGCAGCCGCCGAAGCCCCGTTGGACGCGGTGGACCTGGACAGCCCGCCCGCCTTTTTGAAGCCGCCGGACCTGCCCGAGCCGAGCCTGCACTGGGGTGACTGGGAAGACGAACGGACCGCGCTCACCCAAGGGAGGCGGCAGGTCCTACTCCGGCGACAGCGGTGACCCGGTCTCCTCGTCCGGCTCGGGCGGGAACACCTCACCGGCGTCGGAGCCGGATTCCGGCACGAGCGGGGAGCCCGCTTCGGCGCTGGGCTCCCCCGGGAGCGGCGAGCCGGTCTCATCCGGCTCCGGCGGGAACGCCTCACCGGCGTCGGAGTTGGGTTCGGGCGGGAGTGGAGATGCGTCGGTCATCGGGTCCTCCTGAGTTCCCTCGGCGAAGTGGACCCCCGGCCCAGTCTCCACCCGGCCGGGGGGTGAGAGGTAGGGCCCGGGGCCGGCCGATTAACCGGGTTGATCAGACGACCGCCGCTGCGATAGGAACGCGGAATGCTGCGTGGTGAACTGGTGGCCCTGCGGGCCCGGCAGGACAGTGACATCCCGGTCCTGGAGGCCGAACTGCACGACGACGTGGTGACCTGGTCCCGGGGTGACAGCCGGCCATGGCGGCCGCTACCGGTGGGCTCGGACGTCTCGCCCTACCGGATCCGCGACCCGCTGGCTGATCCAGCCGTGTTCTCTGTGGTCGAGCTGGCCAGCGACGAGCTGGCCGGTGACGCGCTGCTGTGGGGAGTCGACCAGCACAACCGGTCGGCGCACCTGGGGATCGCGCTGCGCCCGTCGTTCCGCGGCCGCGGGCTGGGCACCGACGTGGTGCGGGTGCTGTGCCGGTACGGCTTCGAGACCCGGGGACTGCAGCGGCTGCAGGTGGACACGCTGGCCGAAAACGAGGCCATGCTCCGATCCGCGGCCCGGGCGGGCTTCACCCGGGAAGGCGTGCTGCGCCAGGCGGACTGGGTCAACGGCGCGTTCCTGGACGAGGTGATCCTCGGCCAGCTGGCCGCAGAGTGGTTTGGCTAGCGGGTGGTTCAGCTAGCCGGTGGTTCAGCCAGCGGGTGATCGGGGCAGCGACTTGACCGCCTCGGCCAGGGCTTCCATGGCCGGGACCGAGGACAGCAGCGCCTGGGCGGTCGCCTCCGGCAGCTGTTCCAGGCACTCGGTCAGGACCTGGGTGCGGTGGTCCCGGATCCGCCCGTGCACCGTCACACCGGCGGGGGTGATCTCGACCCGGGCCGCGCGCAGGTCACTCGGGTCGGGCAGCCGCTGGATCAGGCCTTTCTCGTCCAGCGCGCGGACCACCCGGGACAGCATGGTCGGGTTCAGCCCCTCCAGGCTGGCCAGCTCGGCCAGCCCGAGCGGCCCCCGGCTCCGGACCAGGCCCAGCACCGAGTACTGGGTCGGGGTCAGTCCCTCGTCGGTGGAGGTGTCGTTGAGCTGACGCGCAAGCCTGCTGATGACACCCCGCAGTCGCGTCACCAGTTCGACGTCCATCGGGCCTCCGCAGGCCAGCTAGGTATCTGATCGGTTTCATGGTCCTGGATCTATTCCGGATCCAGCTTGATTGCTTGTCGGCAAGCAATTACCGTAAGCATATGTGAACGAGATTACGGTGAATTCACCGGCCGCGACGGTACCAGGCCAGGCCGGACCGCCCCTGGCGCGGCGGAACCTGATCTTCGCCATCGTCTCGATCGGCCTGTTCATGGTCTCGGTCGACCAGACCATCGTGGCCACCGCCCTGACCGCCATCCAGCGGGAACTGCACACGCAGATCAACTGGAGCAGCTGGACGATCACGATCTACTCCCTGGGTCAGGTCGTAGCCATGCCGATGGCGGGCAAGCTCAGCGACATGTTCGGCCGTAAGCGGGTATTCCTGGTCGCCGTCATGGTGTTCACTGTCGCCTCGCTGTGCTGCGGTTTCGCCGGCAACATCTACCTGCTGATCATTTTCCGGGGTATCCAGGCGCTGGGCGGCGGGGCGTTCATGCCGTCGGCCACCGGTATCGTCGCCGACCACTTCGGCGCTGAGCGCGACCGGGCGGTCGGCATGTTCACCTCGATCTTCCCCATCGGCGGCATCGTCGGCCCGATCATCGGCGGCATATTCGTCAGCTACTGGTCCTGGCGGGGCATCTTCCTGGTCAACGTGCCGATCGGCATCGTGCTGGTCGGGCTGGTGATCAAGTTCATCCCGGCCAACTCCGAACGCCTGTCCCGCCGGATCGACGTGCGCGGGATCTTCATCTTGACCGTGCTGATCCTGTCGGCCATGTTCGGCATCACCTACCTGGGCACCGGCGACGTGCCGCTGTACAGCCCCGTGTTCGTGGGCTGCGAGGCGATCGCGCTGGTGGCAGGCTGGTTCTTCATCCGGCACTCGAAGCGGGACCCGGCCCCGTTCGTGCCGTTCGACCTGCTGCGCGGGCGCGGGTTCGGCGTGATGAACATGATCAACCTGATCTACGGTGGGGCCGTGATCGGGTTCGCCGCGCTGGTCCCGCTGTACGCGCAGGAGCGTTACCACATCGCGGCGCTGGGCGCGGGCACGCTGCTCACCGCCCGGGCGGTAGGCATGATCTCGGTGGCCAGCCTGGCCGTGTTCACCATGCGCCGGACCGGGTACCGGCTGCCGATGATCGGCGGCTTCGCCCTCCTGTCCGCCGGGCTGGGCATGATGGCCGTGGCCGCCCCGATCTCGCCCTACGTCTGGCTGGCCATGGGGGCGGCGATCACCGGCTGCGGTATGGGCCTGGCCGTGCCCGCCACCAACAACGCCAGCCTGCAGCTGGCCCCGGACCAGATCGCGGCGATCGCCGGCCTGCGCGGCATGTTCCGGCAGGCCGGCTCGATCATCGCGGTCTCTGTCGTCACCGCCGTCATCGCCCGCAGCCATGATCCCGGCCTGGCGCAGGCGGCCGTGTTCGTGGTGTTCGCGCTGCTGATGGTGGCGATGCTGCCGGTGGTGTGGTTCTTCGTGCCCGAGCACCGGGGCAACTGGTAAGGCGGCCGACCGGGTCAGCGGCCGAGGAACTCCAGCAGGGCCGGGTTGACCACCTCGGGGAAGGTCCAGCCGATGTTATGCGGGCCGCCTTCTACCGGGACCACCCGCACGTCCTTGATCAGGCCGGTCAGCCGGGCCGCGGCTGGGTCCGGGGTGGGCGCGGTACCAGTAGCCACACCCGCCACAAACCGTTCAAAAGATGCGAAATTACCCTGCATTCCCATCAGCCGCCCATCCCGATGTGTCGGCGGCTTTTTCACGGGTAGCGTGCCAACACGGCGCGCCAACCAGCGGCTCGGGAGAAGAGGACTGACGTGAGGATGTCGACAGTGCGGACGCACGGCCGATGACCTCGCCTCGCTCACCGGAGCCGCCGCCGTCACCGGGTGCGCCGCACGCCGCCGCGGTGTACGGCTCAGACCAGGAGCTGCGGACGCACATCCTGGGCTTCCTGATGGATGGGCTGACCCGCCACGAGAAGGTGGTGGCGGTGGTGCCGCCGCGCACCGGGCAGGTCCTCGGGGCGTCGCTCGGGTCGGGCGCGATGATGGTCCAGTGGGGGCTGCCGGGCCTGAACTACCACCACCTGGGCCGGGCCGCCGAGACGATCCGCGGCTACCTAACCGAACGGCGCGAGGCCGGTGAGATGACCCGGCTGCTGACCGAGAGCGACGTCGACGGTGGTCGCCGCGGGCCCGGCCGGCTGGCGGCCTATCTGCGTTCAGAATCGGCCGCCGACGAACTCTACGGAAGCTACGGGTTCCCGTGGCTCTGCCTGTACGACCGGCGCCGGTATTCGCCAGGAGTCCTGGCCGACGCCGAACGGGTCCATCCGCACGTACTCGGCAGCAACGGCGAGCTCATCTCGAACCAGAGCTACGTGGAACCCGCCACCTTCCTGGCTGCCCATCCCGGGCCGGTGTCGGTGGTGCCACCCGAGGTCACGCTGGACGTGGAGCTGGCCGACATCAACGACCTGGGCCACATCCGCCGCCGGGCCGGTGACGCCGCCCTCGCCCTCGGCCTCCAACCGGCCGACACCAAGCTGGCCGAGGTGGCCGCGGGCGAGGTGATCGCCAACGCGTTCCGGCACGGGGTGCCACCCGGCCGGGTGCGCGTCTGGCGCGACGCCGATGCCGTTCTGATGAGGGTGGATTCGGCCGGCCCGGGCCCCGCGGTGGCCATGGCCGGGTTCCGCCCGCCGGACCTGGCCGCCGGGTCGGGCGCGGGCCTGTGGGTGGCCCGGCAGATCGCCGACGTCGTCCACGTGGAAACCCGCCGCGACGGCACCACGGTCGAGATGCAGTTCCCGCTGGGATAGCCGCCGCGGCCCCACCATCGGATGACGGGTTCGCCCTGGCTAGGCTGGTATTTCGATGCCACGGGAACCACGACGACGGATCTTCATCGACCTCACGCCGCTGCGAGAGTCCCGTGACCTGCGCTGGCTGCTCGCCGGGCAGCTGGTGTCGCTGCTCGGCAACCAGCTCACCGCGGTCGCGATCCCGTACCAGGTGTACCGGCTGACCGGCTCGTCACTGGACGTGGGCCTGGTGTCCCTGGCCCAGCTCATTCCGCTGCTGATCTGCTCGCTGTACGGCGGCACGGTCATCGACGCCACCGACCGCCGCAAGCTGCTCATCCGGGTCGAGCTGGTGATGGCGCTGTGCAGCGCCGGGCTGGGCATCAACACCGACGTGGGGATCCGGTTGTGGCCGCTGTTCGTCCTGCCCGCCATCGCGTCCGGGCTGACCGCCTTCGACAACCCGACCCGGAACGCGATCGTGCCCCGGCTGGTCCGCACGGAGCAGATCTCCACCGCTTCGGCCATGGTCCAGGTGCTGAACCAGCTCGGGGTGGTCATCGGGCCGGCCATGGGCGGACTGCTGCTGGCTGGGGCCGGGGCCGACTTCGTGTACTGGTTCGACGCCGCGACCTTCCTGGCCGCGATCGCCGGCGCCTGGGCCATCTCGCCCCAGCCGAAGTCCGAGGGCGCGACCCGGCCCGGGCTGCGCTCCATTGCCGAGGGCTTCCGGTTCATCCGCCATCGGCAGGGCATCCAGGGGGCCTACCTGATCGACATCAACGCGATGGTGTTCGGCATGCCGCGGGCGCTGTTCCCGGCCATGGCCATCACCGTGTTCCACGGGGGCGCCACCACGGTCGGCTTCCTGTACGCCGCGCCCGGGGTGGGGGCGCTGGTGGGGGCGTTGGCCACCGGCTGGGTGACCCGCATCCGCCGCCAGGGCCTGACCGTCATCGTGGCCGTCATGGTCTGGGGCGCCGCGATCGTGGCGTTCGGCCTGACCAGCGTCTTGTGGCTCGGACTGCTGTTCCTGGCCATCGCGGGCTGGGCCGACGTCATCTCGGCCGTGCTGCGCAACACGATCATCCAGCTGTCCGTGCCCGACCGCCTGCGCGGCCGCCTGGCCGCGATCCAGATCGGTGTCGTCCAGGGCGGCCCCCGCCTGGGCGACCTGGAAGCCGGGGCCGTCGGCAACGCGTTCGGCAACGAAATCTCGGTCGTCTCCGGCGGCCTGGCCTGCATCGCCGGGGCCGCCCTCCTGGCCTGGCGGATGCCGGGCTTCCGCAAGGTCGAGGTCAGCGCCACCACCGCCCACGAAGCCGAAGCTGAAGCCGCCGCCGCCTACTCCCCCTGAGCCCCGCCGCGGTGATAGCTGGGGAGGCTGGGCCCAGTTTTCGGCAGATGCTGCACAAAGTTGGGCCCAGCCCCAGAAGCGCCCTGCAGCGCGAGGAACGCTCGGGTTCGCCCGGCGTGCTACTTCGCCAGACGCGCTTCGCCAACTATCCAGTCGCGACCGTCCCGGCGAATCGCGCAGTCCCAGCCCAGCTCGCGCAGCCGGGACTCCAGCCCCGTCGGGTCCACGAAGGTCTTGATCACGCGGAACGTGCTGCCGTCGGCCAGCCGCCGCTCGACGACCTCATCCCGGCCCGCAACGTAGGCCTCCTTACCGCGCTCATCGACGTGCTCGTCAATGAACAGCACCCGCCCGTTCCGGGCCAGCAGCCGCCCCAACAACTGCCAGAACTGGCCGAACCGGCTCGCCGGCACGTGCGAAAGCCAGGCCGAGAAGAAGATCACGTCGAACCGGGCACCTGGGTCCCACGAGAACACGTCGGCAACCTCGAAGCTGACCCGTCCCGGCCGCGCACGGCCCCGCGCGATCGCCATGGCCTCAGGCGCCGCATCTATGGCCGTCACCGTGTCAGCCCACTGGCCCAGCGCCTCCGTCCACAGGCCAGTCCCACACGCGATCTCCAGCACGCTCCCGGCCGGCCGCAGCTCCGCGACCAGCCGTGCGATACGCGTCCGGGCCGCTGCGACGTCGCCGTACGCCGTCACGTCGTATTCGCCCGCCCGGCGCCGGTAGTAATCGACCTGTTCAGCCAGCACCTCGTCGTTCACCCTCGAATCATCACACGGCCACAGCGAGGTCAATGCTCGCCGATCTGGCGATCAGGTTCTTCCGGTGGTTCGGCCTGCGCGGCAGGTGAAGCGTCCGTCTCGCGCGCGAGGCTGCGGGTGGCTTCGCTGATGGTGCCCCACCGGCCCATCGGCAGGCCGTCCACATACTCCCAGGTCCGGGTCACACCGAAGGCGAAGAAAATAATCATCAAACTCGTGAGCGTGCCGAGCGGGCCCCGCGCCCCCGGATTACGGAGCAGGTCCGCCCCCATGAAGATCTGGATCACATAGGCCGCGAATTGCCCGACAATGAGCACGATCATGCTGATGCGGGACCAGGTCGAGACGTCGTGGTGCCGTCTCAGCGTGACCAGCAGCAGGCTGAGCATCGTGAAGGCACCGGTGCTGCCCAGGGCAATTGCCGTTGCCCCGATCGAGCCGGCGGGCAGGAGCGCCACCAGCGAGATAAACAGGGGGCTGAGGAACGCGGCCAGGGCGGAGGTCGCCTGTACCCTCTTTGTCGGGGCGCCCCGTTCGCCGACGCCGCCTGGGTTGACGGAGACCGCAACGAAGAGCAGCCCGACGAGAGCGCCCCCCATGGTCACGGAGCCAAGGAAGAAGTCATGGTAGTCGGCAGGCGCCACAGGCCGACATCCTACGGGTCCCCACCGCAGGCGGTCGCTGCGGACCGTCTCAGGTCAGCAATTCACGTACCGCCTGGGCCTGCCGGCGCCCGTCGCAGCTGGAACCCGGTATGCGCGGTATCCGCGCCTACCTCGGTGCGGCGGGCCGGCTTTTATGCAGCATTTGCACATTGCCAAGAAGTGTCCCCAGCCCCGGCAGCACGCGCGGCGGTCTGCCTCAGGTGGGGAGTTGGGGTGGAGCGGTGGTGCTGCGGATGACCAGACGGGGTGGGAGCACGACTTCGCGCGGGTCGGTGCGGCCGTCGTCGAGGCGGCTGGACAGGAGGGCGACCGCCTCTTCGGCCTGACGGGGCGCGTCCTGGCTGACCGTGGTGAGGTCCACGTGGCCCATGCGGGCCAGCGTGCTGTCGTCGTAGCCGACCACCGAGATGTCGCCGGGGACGTCCACGCCGAGGCGGGCGAACCGGTCGAGCAGGCCAACCGCGCACCGGTCGTTCGAGGCGATCACAGCGGTCGTGTGGCCGTCGAGGAGAGCGGGCGCGGCCCGGACTCCCGCTTCCTCGGTGTGGTCTCCGGGGATGACGCGGATCCGGTCGGCCAGACCGTGCCGGCGCATGGCTCGCCGATAGCCGCGACGCCGGTCGGCCGCGATTGCGCCCCGGCCGCCGTCCACGAACGCGATGTCCCGATGGCCCAGCCCGGCCAGATGCGCCACGGCTTCGGCCACGCCCAAGTCGTCGGCGGCCCGGACCACGTCCAGGCTGGCCGACTGCATCCGGCGTCCCACCGCCACCACAGGGAGCTCGTGACCCAGGGCGGTGAGCCAGTCCGCCCGGTTCTCCGGCGCGAGCAGGATCAGCCCTTCGCACCGGAAGTCGAGCAGGATCTCGGTCGCGGCCCGTTCGTCCCGGGTCGGTGTCAGCACGCTCAGCACGAGGTCATAACCCCGCCGGGTGGCGGCCGCGTCGATGTCCGTGACCAGCTCGGCGTGGAACGTGTTCCGCACATCCATGAGGACGCCGAGGTGCTGGCTGCGCCGCCGCGCCAGCAGGCTGGCCGTCCGGTCGGCCCGGTACCCCAGCTCACGGGCCGCCGCCAGCACCCGGGTCCGGGTCTGATCGCTGGGACCAGGCTGTTCACGGAGGACCAGCGAGACCAGTCCGGCCGAGACGCCCGCCCGCGCCGCCACCTCCGCCAGCCGCGGCCGCCGGCCCGGCGTCACCGCGCCCGGGGCGGATGGGCTGCCCGGGGTAGACGGGGCCGCTGGGGTGGCTGGACCTCGGTCGGTCACTGGGTTCCTCCCCCTTGACAGGTTCCGCTGGTGTGGATACGAACTATTAAAGCGCTTTAAGTCGAGTTGTGCACGCCCGGGCCGGAAGACCGGACGGACCCCTTCGATTGCGAGTTAAAGCGCTTTAAGGATATTGGACCGGGCGGGCCGGTGGCTGGGCGAATCGATGAACTGAGGAGGAGCTATGGGCGGGTCGAGTGTCGGAGTGGCGGTGATCGGGGCGGGGATGGCCGGGCGGGCGCATGCGCACGGGTACCGCGCGGCGCCGGGGGTGTTCGGGACGGACCTGCCGCCGGTGCGGCTGGTGGCGGTGGCGGACGCGTATGAGCCGTTCGCTACGGACACGGCGCGACGGTACGGGTACGAGCGGGCCGAGACGTCGTGGAAGGCGATCGCCGACGCACCGGATATTGACGCGGTGAGCGTGGTGGTGGCGAACCGGCTGCACCGGGAGATCGTCGAGGGACTGCTCGATGCGGGCAAGCACGTGCTGTGCGAGAAGCCGTTGGCGCCGAGTGTGGCCGACGGCGAAGCCATGGTGGAGCGGGCGGCCCGGACCGGCCGGGTGGCGGCGGTCGGCTTCACGTTCCGGCGGTCGCCGGCCATCAGCGCGGTGCGGGAACAGGTGACGGACGGAGTGCTGGGGCCGGTCCGGCACTTCAACGGGCACTACTGGTGTGACTACGGGTTCGCGACGGACGCGCCGATGAGCTGGCGGTACCAGGGTGGCCCGGGGTCCGGGGCGCTGGCCGACATCGGCACGCACCTGGTGGACGTGGGCGAGTTCCTGTGCGGGCCGGTGCGCTCGGTGCGCGGGGCGCTGCTGGAGACGCTCATCCCGGACCGGCCGGTGCCGCTGGGCACGGCGGTCGGGCACGCGGCCGGCGTCCCGGTCAGCGACGAGCGGGCACTGGTGGAGAACGAGGACATCGCCACGTTCACGGCCTCGTTCGCCGACGGCGCCGTGGGCACGTTCTCCGTGTCGCGGATCGCCTACGGAATGGCCAACGCGCTGGGGTTCGAGGTGTCCTGCGCGGACGGCTCGGCCGGGTTCGACCTGGGACGGGCGGCCGAGTTCACGATCGCGGACGGCTCTCTCGGGCCGGCCGTCAACGGCTTCCGGCGGGTCGAGCTCGGGCCCGCCCATCCCTACATGACCCGCGGGCTGCCGATGGACTTCCCCAGCGTGGGACACGGACAGAGCGACTTCTTCACCTACCAGGCGCGGGCCTTCCTGGACGAGATCACCGGAACCAACGGCGGGCTGCCGCGCTGCCCGCGGCTGGCCGAGGGCCTGCACAACCTGCGCGTGCTGGACGCGATCGTCGCGTCCGCGACCGATGGCGGCCGCGAGGTCACCGTGACCAATGAGGAGAATCGATGAAACTTGGCGCCTACACCGCCTGCCTGCACGACCGCTCGCTGTCAGAAACCCTGAAGATCCTCGGGGAGCTGGGGCTGACCGGGGCCGAGATCAACGCGGGCGGGTTCGTGCCCGCGCCGCACCTACCGATTGAGCAGTTGCAGCACGGCGGCGGGGCCGTCGAGGCGTACCTCAAGCTGTTCGACCAGGCCGGGATCACGCTGACCGGGCTCAACGTGAACGGGAACCCGCTGAACCCGGACCCCGAGGTCGGCCCGAAGCACGCGGCCGACCTGAAGCAGGCCATCGAGCTCGCGGCCCTGCTCGGAGTGAAGCGGGTGGTGGCCATGTCCGGGCTGCCCGGCAGCGAGCCGGGGGCGCGGTACCCGTCATGGGTGGTCAACCCGTGGGACAGCCAGTACCTGGACGTGCTCGACTACCAGTGGAAAGAAGTGGTGATCCCGTTCTGGACCGACATCCAGGCCCGGGCCCGCGACGCCGACGTGAAGGTGTGCATCGAGATGCACCCGCACAACGTGGTGTTCAACCCGGGGACGCTGGAACGGCTGGCGACCGAGATCAACGCCACCCACGTGGGCGCCGAGATGGACCCGAGCCACCTGTTCTGGCAGGGCATCGACCCGGTGGCGGCGGTCGGGCGGCTGGGCGGGTTGGTGTACCACGCGGCGGCCAAGGACACCCGGATCAACCCGGGGAACTGCCGGATCTTCGGGGTGCTGGACGACCGGTTCCGGCGGGTGCCGCCGGAGGAGAACCCGGTAGGCATCGGCGGGCGTAACACGCTGAACGAGTGGCCGAAGGACGCGGCCTGGAACTTCGTCGCGGTCGGGCGCGGGCACGACCAGGCGTTCTGGGCCGAGTTCCTGCGGGCGCTGGCCGCGGTGGATCCGGACATGGCGGTCAACATCGAGCACGAGGACCTGGAGCTGGACCAGCTTGGCGGCCTGCGCCAGGCGGCGGAGAACCTGATCGCGGCTAAGGCCGAGGCTGGTGTGTGAGGTGCAAGGCGCCTGAGGGGGGTTACCAGCCGGTGAGGGTGAGGTCGAAGCTGTAGCGGGAGGCCCGGTACAGGTGCTGGCCGTGCTCGATGATGTGGCCTCCGTCGTCGTAGGCCACGCGCTCCATGGTGAGCAGGGGGGCACCCCTGGTCTCGGTGAGGGCGCGGGCCTCGGCCGCGGTGGCGGCGCGGGCGCCGATGGACTGGCGGGCGATGCGCAGCGTGACGCCGTTGGTGCGGAGCAGGTTGTACAGGCCGTAGGTCTCGAGGTCGTCGGCGTCCAGGGCGAGCAGGCTGGCCGGGACGTGGTTGCGCATCAGGGCCAGCGGCTCGCCGTCGGCGTAGCGCAGGCGCTCGAACACGTAGACGTCGGTGCCGGCCGGCAGGCTCAGCTCGGGGGCCAGCTCTTCGGAGAGCGGCTCGCGCCCGAAGCTGAGCACGCGGGTGGAGGGCACCCGGCTGGCCTTGTCCAGGTCGTCGAACAGGCTGGTCAGCTCGATCTTGCGGCGCACCTTGGCGTTCACCACCTGGGTGCCCACCCCGCGCTTGCGGACTAGCAGGCCCCGGTCGACCAGGTACTGGATGGCCCGGCGCATGGTCGGGCGGGACAAGCCGAGCTGCTCGGCCAGGTCGATCTCGTTCTCGAGCCGCGTCCCGGTGGCTAGCTCACCGGACTCGATGAGGTGCTCCAGGTGCTGCGCGACCTGGAAGTAGAGCGGGACGGGGCTGTTCCGGTCCACCTGCACGGCTGGAGCAGCTGGAGCAGCTGGATTCATGGTGGCCTCCCTGCGGCCAGCCCGGGGACTAGAGCCTGGCTGAACTCCATTATGTCCGAATAGACGTGTCGTTTGAATATCAAGACGTGCGTATGTCAAGACAAACTCTTGACGGCTCGGTAGCACGGGCGTACAAAGACAGAAAATTCATCTCTGATTGGCCTGCCGATCCTGGGCCGGGAACGGCCCGGGTCACGGCGGCTGATCCGAGCCTGACCGGGCCTGGGTCGAACGTTCGAGCCAGGTCCGCACACGAGCCTTTGAGCCGGGCCGGCGGGTGACTCCGTAGGCGCGGACCACAAAAAGTAAGACCCCGAAGTAAGACCCGGAGCCAATGGAGGCACGGCAGATGTTCAGACAAAGAAAGCGGTCGCTCGGCACCGCACTGATCGTGCTGGTCATGATGGTGGTCGCGGCGGCGTGCAGCGCGACCGGCGGCAAGCGAGCGGCCGACGCCGCGGCGAACGCCGCGGCCGGGGCCGGTTCAGCCGGTCACGCCAATACCCCGCGGTACACGTTCGACGTGATCACGCACGCGGAGCCGGGTGACACGTTCTGGGACATCATCCGGTCCGGCGCCAGCGCGGCCGCGTCCAAGGACAACATCTCGTACCACTACTCCAGCGACGCCGACCCGACCAAGCAGGCCCAGCTGATCACCGACGCGATCAACAGTCAAAGTGGACGGGATCGCGGTGACCGACCCGGACCCGCAGGCGCTGTGCCCGACGATCAAGAAGGCCGTGGCGGCCAAGATCCCGGTGGTCATGTTCAACGCGGGCATCAGCAACTGGCAGTCGTGCGGGGCACTGTCATACTTCGGCTCGGACGAGACCGTGGCCGGGACGGCGGCCGGTAAGCGGCTGGCGGCGGCGGGCAAGAAGAACGTGCTCTGCGTGCTGCAGGCCCAGGGTCAGATCCAGCTGGAAGCCCGATGCGCCGGTGTGAAGGCCGGGCTCGGCTCCGAGGGCACGATGACCAAGCTCTACGTCAACGGCACCGACAACTCGGCCATGCTGTCCTCCATGAGCGCCAAGCTCACCCAGGACAAGAGCATCGACGCGGTGATCACCCTAGGGCGCCCCGGTGGCCCTGGTGGCGATCAACGCGATCAGCCAGGCCAAGAGCAGCGCCAAGCTCTACACCTTCGACACCAACGCAGCCGAGATCGCCAAGATCAAGTCCGGCGAGATGCAGTGGGCCGTGGACCAGCAGCCTTACGTGCAGGGCTACGAGGCCATCGACTCGCTGTGGCTGTTCAAGACCAACGACGACGTGATCGGTGGTAACGAGACCGTGCTGACCGGACCGGCCTTCATCGACTCCAGCAACGTCGCCGCCATCTCCAAGTACGCCGCGCGCGGCACCCGCTAGGAAGGGAGGCTTGCCATGACTGACACCATCGAAGCGGCACCCCCACCGCGGCTGGACGAACGGGTCCAGCGCAAGTCCCCGCTGGCCCGGCTGTTCGCCCGGCCCGAGGCGGGCGCGCTGGCGGGCGCGATCATCATCTACGTCTTCTTCTTCATCATCGCGCCGCCGTTCCGCAACGCGAGCTCGTTCTCCAGCGTGCTCTACGTGAGCTCGACCTACGGCCTGATGGCCGCGCCGGTGGCGTTGCTGATGATCGGGGGCGAGTTCGACCTGTCGGCCGGCGTCGCGGTGACCAGTTCGGCGCTGTGCTGCTCGCTGTTCAGCTACGAGTTCACGGCCAACATGTGGGTCGGGGTGATCGTGGCCCTGGCGCTGTCCCTGTTCATCGGGTTCATCAACGGCTGGGTCGTGGTCAAGACCGGGATACCAAGCTTCCTGGTCACCCTGGGTACGTTCTTCATGTTGCAGGGGCTGAACCTGGCCCTGACCCAGACCATCACCAACGAGGTGGCCAGCCCGAGCATCTCCGACATCCAGGGCTTCGGCTCGGCCCAGAAGGTGTTCTCGTCCAGCTTCACCATCGCCGGAGTGAACATCCGCACCTCGATCATCTACTGGATCGTCCTCACCCTCATCGCGACCTGGATCCTGCTGCGGACCCGGACGGGCAACTGGATCTTCTCCGTCGGCGGCTCGGCCCCCAGCGCCCGTGCGGTCGGCGTCCCGGTCGGGAGGATGAAGATCCTCCTGTTCATGGGCGTGGGCCTGCTGGCCTGGTTCACCGGCATGATCATCTTGTTCCAGTTCAACACGATCCAGTCCGGCCAGGGCGTCGGTAACGAGTTCGTCTACATCATCGCGGCCGTGGTCGGTGGCTGCCTGCTCACCGGCGGGTATGGCTCAGCCGTGGGCGCGGGCATCGGAGCGCTCATCTTCGGCATGGTCAACCAGGGCATCGTCTACGCCGGCTGGGACCCGGACTGGTTCACCTTCTTCGTCGGCGCGCTGCTGCTGGGCGCGATCTTGCTGAACACCTTTATCCGGCGCCGCGCGGAGGCGAACAGATGACCACCACCCTGGAAAGCGACAAGAGAACCGCGGCACCGCTGGTCCGGCTGACCAAGGCGGGCAAGCGGTACGGCACGATCATCGCGCTGTCCGACATCTCGCTGGAGGTCAGCTCGGGCGAAGTGACGTGCGTGCTGGGCGACAACGGGGCGGGCAAGTCCACCCTGATCAAGATCATCGCCGGGCTGCACCAGCCGACCGAGGGCACCTACGAGGTCGAGGGCGAAGAGGTGGCGTTCAGCTCACCCCGGGAGGCGCTGGAGCGCGGGATCGCCACCGTGTACCAGGACCTGGCCGTGGTGCCGCTGATGCCGGTGTGGCGGAATTTCTTCCTGGGCAACGAGGTCCAAAAGGGACTGCGGATGGACATCCCGTTCATGCGGGAGAAGACCAAGGAAGAGATGCTGGCCATGGGCATCGACCTGCGCGACGTCGAGCAGCCGATCGGCACGCTGTCCGGCGGCGAGCGGCAGTGCGTGGCCATCTCCCGGGCCGTGTACTTCGGGGCCAAGGTGCTGATCCTGGACGAGCCGACCGCCGCCCTCGGCGTGAAGCAGTCTGGGGTGGTGCTGAAGTACGTCATCCAGGCCCGCGAGCGCGGGCTGGGCGTCATCTTCATCACCCACAACCCGCACCACGCCTATCCGGTGGGTGACCGGTTCCTGCTGCTGAACCGGGGCCGGAGCATCGGCTATTACGAAAAGAGCCAGGTCACCCGGGAAGAGCTGACCGGGCTGATGGCGGGCGGCGGCGAGCTCGAGGCGCTCAGCCACGAGCTCGAGGCCGCGGGCGGTGCGTCCGCCGGGGTGGCGGCGGCGCTGAGCGAGGAGGTCGGGGAGCTGGGACTGGCCCACGACACCGATGGGCAGCAGCCCAGCTCGTCGCGTACGCCGAACCCGCCCAGCACCGCCACCTGAGTCACCGGCCGCACTGACTCCGAGCTGGCCGGCCACCTGGCCGGCCAGCTCGGGGTGGCAGAACGTACCTACGACGGCGTGGGATACACGCTGAAACAGGAGAACCGTTGAGCGCGCCACCAGCAGGGCCACAACCAGACACCGGCCGCCCGTTTGAGGTGCTGACCATGGGGCGCATCGGGGTGGACATCTACCCGCTGCAGACCGGCCGGTCGTTGCGGCAGGTCGAGACGTTCGCCAAATACCTCGGGGGCAGCGCGACCAACGTCGCGGTGGCCGCGGCCCGCTACGGGCGCCGGGCCGCGGTGATCAGCCGCACCGGCCAGGACCCGTTCGGGGACTACATCCACGACGCGCTGGCCGGGTTCGGGGTGGACGACCGGTTCGTCACCGCGGTGTCCGCGCTGCCCACGCCGGTGACGTTCTGCGAGATCTTCCCGCCGGATAACTTCCCGCTGTACTTCTACCGGTACCCGACCGCCCCGGACCTGCAGATCGACCCGGGCGAGCTCGACCTGACCGCCATCGAGGACGCGGGCATCTTCTGGATGACCGGCACCGGCCTGTGCCAGGAGCCGAGCCGGAGCGCCACGCTGCGGGCCCTGGCCGCCCGGTCGCGGGCCCGGGCGGCGGGCCGTCAGCTAGGCCCGACCGTGTTCGACCTGGACTACCGACCGATGTTCTGGTCGTCGCGGGCCGAGGCCCGGCAGTGGTACGCCGAGGCGCTCCCGCACGCGACGGTGGCGGTCGGCAACCTGGACGAGTGCGACACCGCCGTCGGGGTGCGGGAACCGCGCAAGGCGGCGGCGGCACTGCACGAGGCCGGGATCGAGCTGGCCATCATCAAGCAGGGTCCGGACGGGGTGCTGGCCTCGGACGGCCACCAGCTGGTCGAGGTGCCGCCGGTGCCGGTCGAGGTGGTCAACGGGCTGGGGGCGGGCGACGCGTTCGGCGGTGCGCTGTGCCACAGCCTGCTGGCGGGCTGGGACCTGGAGCGGACGCTGCGGTTCTGCAACGCGGCCGGCGCCATCGTCGCGGGCCGGCTGGCCTGCGCCGACGCGATGCCGACGGCAGATGAGGTGGAGGCCAAGATGGCTGAGGCGCAGCATGCATGACGCCGACCTGAGGCAGCTGGTGGAGACCCGGGTGCACCGGCCGCAGGCCATCGCCGAGGCCGCGG
The DNA here is from genome assembly GCA_963833835.1 of uncultured Actinomycetes bacterium. Classification (GTDB taxonomy): domain Bacteria; phylum Actinomycetota; class Actinomycetes; order Streptosporangiales; family Streptosporangiaceae; genus Bog-532. The sequence continues at coordinate 267,442 of CAWHZI010000007.1, read as the reverse complement.
CCAGGCGCCGGGCCGTCCCGGCCGATCCCAGCGGCCACGGCAAGCTGATGATCATCGCCGCGGACCACCCGGCCCGGGGGGCGCTGCGGGCCGGCGCCCAGCCGTTCGCCATGGCCAACCGGGCTGACCTGCTGGACCGGCTGTGCCTGGCGCTGTCCCGGCCCGGGGTCAACGGGGTGCTCGGCACCCCGGACATCCTGGAAGACCTGCTGCTGCTGGGCGCACTGGACGGCAAGATGGTGATCGGCTCGATGAACCGGGGCGGCCTGGCCGGGACCACGTTCGAGATCGACGACCGGTTCACCGCCTACGACGCGGGCAGTATCGCGGCGTCCGGCTTCGACGGCGGCAAGATGCTGATCCGGATCGACCCGGACGACCCGGCCACGGCCACCACCCTGGAGGCCTGCGGTACGGCGGTGAGCGAGCTGGCCGCGCGCCAGCTGATCGCCATGGTCGAGCCGTTCATCTCCCACCGCACCAACGGGAAGATCCGCAACGACCTCAGTCCCGAGGCGATGATGCGCGCCATCGCGGTCGCCTCCGGCCTGGGCAACACCTCCGCCTACACCTGGCTCAAGGTGCCGTACGTGGACGACATGGAACGGGTCATGGCCGCGTCCACGCTGCCCGCGCTGATCCTGGGGGGCGAGGTGGCCCCGGACCAGAGCGCGGTCATGGCCAGCTGGCGCAAGACCCTGGAGCTGCCCACCGTGCGGGGATTCGTGATCGGACGCTCGCTGCTGTTCCCGCCGGACGACGACGTGTCCGGCGCGGTCGACGCCGTGGTGGAGATGCTGTGACCGCACCCGGACCGACCGCGGCCCTATCCCCCGTCATCCGGTACGGCAGCACCGCGGCCGGGCCCTACGTCACCTCGATCTCGCCGGAAGCGGCGGGCTGGACCTACAGCGGGCTGCGGGTGGCGGAGCTGCCGCCCGGTGGCCGGATCGAGCTGGACACCGGCCCGGACGAGGTGATCGTGCTGCCGCTGAACGGCGCGGCCGAGGTCGAGTGCGACGGCCAACGATTCAGCCTGGCCGGGCGGCCGGACGTGTTCAGCGGGGTCACGGACTTCGCCTACCTGCCGCGGGACGCTCAGGCCGTAGTGACCAGTGCCGGCGGCGGCCGGTTCGTGCTGCCGTCGACCCGGGCTGACACGCGGCTGACCGCCCGGTACGGCCCGGCCGAGGGGGTGTCGGTCGAGCTGCGCGGAGCCGGGGTGGCCAGCCGGCAGGTGAACAACTTCTGCACCCCGTCGACCTTCGACGCCGACCGGATGATCGCGGTGGAGGTGCTGACCCCGGGCGGTAACTGGTCCTCCTATCCCCCGCACAAGCACGACGAGGAAGGGCCGGACGAGTCAGCGCTGGAAGAGGTCTACTACTTCGAGGTGGCCCGGGGCGGACCGGGCTACCAGCGCGTCTACGGGTCGGGGCCGGGCCGGGAGATCGACGTGTGCGCCGAGGTCAGCACCGGTGACGTGGTGCTGGTCCCGTACGGCTACCACGGCCCGTCGATGGCCGCGCCCGGCTACGACCTGTACTACATGAACGTGATGGGCGGCCCCGGGATGAGGGTGTGGAAGTTCTGCGACGACCCGGCGCACGCCTGGATCCGCGGCACCTGGGACGGCATCGAGATCGACCCGCGGCTGCCGATGGCCGGGGCGGCCGAGAAGCCGGGCGAGCGATGAGCGGCCCACAGGTCCAGCTCACGGTGGCCCAGGCCCTGGTCCGGTTCCTGGCCCAGCAGTACAGCGAGCGGGACGGGGCCCAGCAGCGGCTGATCCCCGGCTGCTTCGGGATCTTCGGCCACGGCAACGTGGCCGGGGTGGGCCAGGCCCTGCTGGAGTCCCAGCTCACCCGGCGGGCCGAGCTCCCCTACTACCTGGCCCGGAACGAGCAGGCCATGGTGCACGCGGCGGTCGGGTTCGCCCGGATGCGCAACCGGGGCCAGGCGCTGGCCTGCACCGCGTCGATCGGGCCCGGCTCGACCAACATGGTGACCGGCGCGGCCCTGGCCACGATCAACCGCATCCCGGTGCTGCTGCTGCCGAGCGACGTGTTCGCCACCCGGGCGGCGTCCCCGGTGCTGCAGGAGCTGGAGCACCCGGGGGCGGGCGACGTGTCGGTGAACGACGCGTTCCGCCCGGTGTCGAAGTACTTCGACCGGATCTGGCGGCCCGAGCAGCTGCCGTCCGCTCTGCTGGCGGCGATGCGCGTACTGACCGATCCCGCCGAGACAGGGGCGGTCACGATCGCGCTGCCGCAGGACGTCCAGGCGCAAGCCCACTCCTGGCCGTCAGACCTTTTTAAAAAAAGGGTATGGAACATCGCGCGGCCGGTACCCGAACCGGAGGCGCTCTCCCGGGCCATCGGGGTCATCAGGAACGCCCGGCGGCCGCTGATCATCGCGGGCGGGGGGGTGCTGTACTCCGAGGCCGACCGGGCGTTGCGGCGCCTGGCCGAGCAGACCGGCATCCCGGTGGCTGACACCCAGGCGGGCAAGGGCGCGGTGGCGTGGGACCACCCGCAGGCCGTGGGCGGGGTCGGCTCGACCGGCACGCCGCCGGCCAACGAGCTGGCCGCCACGGCCGACGTGGTGATCGGGGTCGGCACCCGCTACAGCGACTTCACCACCGCGTCGCGGACCGCGTTCGCCGATCCGGAGGTGCGGTTCGTCAACCTCAACGTGGCCGCCTTCGACGCGGCCAAGGAGTCGGCCACCCCGCTCGTGGCCGACGCGCGGCGCGGCCTGGAGGCGCTCGCGGCCGGGCTGGCCGGCTACCACGTGGACGACGCCTACGCCGCGCGCTACCGGCAGCTGACCGAGCGATGGACCCCGGTGGTCGAGCACGCCTTCCACCTCGGGCACCAGCCGCTGCCCGCGCAGACCGAGGTGATCGGCGCGGTCAACGAGGTCATCGGCCCGCGCGACGTGGTGGTGCAGGCGGCCGGCAGCCTGCCCGGTGACCTGCAGCTGCTGTGGCGGGCGCGGGACCCGAAGCAGTACCACGTGGAGTACGGCTACTCCTGCATGGGCTACGAGATCGCGGCCGGCCTGGGCATCAAGATGGCCGCGCCGGACCGCGAGGTCGTGGTCATGGTGGGCGACGGCTCGTACCTGATGATGTCGCAGGAGATCGTGACCGCGGTGGCCGAGGGCATCAAGCTCACGATCGTGCTCATCGACAACCGGGGCTTCGCCAGCATCGGCGCGCTGTCGGAGAGCCTGGGGTCGCAGCGGTTCGGCACCTCCTACCGGTACCGGAACCCGGAATCCGGGATGCTCGACGGCGGCAGCCTGCCGGTGGACCTGGCCGCCAACGCCGAGAGCCTGGGCGCCGACGTGCTGCGGACCCGGACCATCGAGGAGTTCCGGGTGGCGCTGGGCAAGGCCAAGAGCTCGGCCCGGACCACCGTGGTGTACGTCGAGACCGACCCGCTGGCCCCGGTGCCGTCCTCGGAAAGCTGGTGGGACGTGCCGGTGGCGGAGATCGCCGCGCTGCCCAGTACCCAGCAGGCGCGCGAAGCCTACGAACAGGCCAAACAGCATCAGAGGGAGTACCTGTGAGTACCCGTTCCACCCGGTTGCTGCTGGGCAGCTGCCCAGACTCCTGGGGCGTCTGGTTCGCCGACGACCCCCGGCAGACGCCGTGGTCCCGCTTCCTGGACGAGCTGGCCGGGGTCGGCTACCAGTACCTCGAGCTGGGGCCGTACGGCTACCTGCCCACCGATCCGGCCCGGCTGGCCGATGAGGTGGGCCGGCGCGGGCTGACGGTGGCCGGCGGCACCGTGGCCGGTCACAGCGGCCTGCACAAGCCGGACGAGTTCGATTCGATCCTGGCCGCGACCCGGCAGGTGGCCGAGCTGACCGCCGCGCTGGAGGCCCGGCACGTCATCTTCGTCCCGGTGCCCGGTTACCGGGACGACGTCACCGGGGCCTACCTGGAACCGGCCGAGCTGGACGCTGACGGCTGGCGAACCATGATCAGCTCCGCCAACGAGATCGGGCGGCAGATCTCCGAGGACTACGGCGTCGCTCTGCAGTTCCACCCGCACGCCGACAGCCACGTGATGACCCAGCCGCAGGTCGAGCGGTTCCTGGGCGACACCGACCCGCGATACGTGTCGCTGTGCCTGGACACGGGTCACCTGGCCTACGGCCGGGCCGACAGCGTGGCCATCATCAGTAACTTCCCGTCGCGGATCGGCTACGTGCACATCAAGCAGATGGACCCGGCCATCGTGGCCAAGGCCGAGGCCGAGGACCTGCCGTTCGGGCAGGCGGTGGCCATGGGCGCCAGCGTCGAGCCGCCCGGCGGCCTGCCCGACATCGCGTCCGTGCTGGGCGCCCTGGAGGAGCTGGATGCGGAGCTGTTCACGGTGGTCGAGCAGGACATGTACCCCTGTGACTTCGGCCAGCCGCAGCCGATCGCGCAACGGACGTTCGAGTATCTGACCAATTCCGGTCGGGAAGGTGCGAGATGACGGTGCAGGTGGGAGTGATCGGCGTCGGCCTGATCGGCGAGGACCACGCCCGGCGGCTGACCACCGTGCTGGACGGCGCGTCGGTCACCGCGGTCACCGACGTGGACTCCGGCCGGGCGGCCGCGGTGGCCGAGCGCTACGGCGTGGCCACGGTCCACGCCACCGGCGAGGAGGTCATCGCCGACCCGCAGGTGGACGCGGTGGTGGTGGCGTCCTGGGGACCCACGCATGAGCAGTACGTGCTGGCCGCGATCGCGGCCGGCAAACCGGTGTTCTGCGAGAAGCCGCTGGCCACCACGGCGGAGGCGTGCGAGCGGGTACTAGCGGCGGAGACCGCCGCAGGCCGCCGGCTGGTCCAGGTCGGGTTCATGCGCCGGTACGACCAGGCTTACCAGGACCTGCGCGCGGCCATCCACGACGGGTCGATCGGGGCGCCGCTGCTGGCCCACATGGCGCACCGCAACCCGTCGGTGCCGCCCACGGTGACCAGCGAGGCGGCCATCAACGACTCGGCCGTGCACGAGATCGACGTGACCCGCTGGCTCCTGGACGAGGAGATCACCTCGGTCATGGTGCTGGCGCCCCGGCGCAGCACGCTGGCGGGAGGCGACCTTCAGGACCCGATGGTGATCATGTTCCGCACCGCCAGCGGCGTGCTGGTCGACGACGAGCTGGGCCTGAACGTCCAGTACGGCTACGACATCCGGGCCGAGGTGGTGGGCGAGACCGGGCAGGCCCGGCTGCCGGCCGCCAGTCCGGTGCCGCCGGACTGGCGGGTGCGGTTCGTGGACGCCTACGACACGGAGTTCCGGGCCTGGACCGGCGACGTGGCCGCGGGCCGTGAGCCGGGCGGCCCGACGGCGTGGGACGGCTACGCGGCCACCGTGGTGGCGGGGGCCAGCGTGATCGCACTGCACTCCGGGGAGACGTGGGTCCCGGTGCCACTGCGGGAACGGCCGGAGTTCTACCGGGCCGAGAGCCGGGCGGGGGTGGCGCGGTGAAGATCGCGCTCGACCCATACATGCTGCGGACGGTCCCGCTGACCGAGCTGCCCGGCGTGGTGGCCGACCTGGGCTACGAGTACATCGAGCTGTCGCCGCGGGAGGACTTCACCCCGTTTTTCCTGCACCCGCGGGCCAACGCGGACCGGGTGCGCTCGTTCAAGGCCGCGCTGGACGCCGCCGGGGTCAAGGTCGCCTCGCACCTGCCGCTGTACCGGTGGTCCGGTCCGGACGAGGATGAGCGCCAGGCCGCAGTGCGGTACTGGAAGCGCGCCATCCAGCTGACCGTGGACCTGGACTGCGACACGATGAACTCCGAGTTCAACGGGCGGCCGGAGCAGGCGTCCCGGAGCGAGGCCCAGTTCTGGCGGTCGATGGAGGAGCTGCTACCGGTCTTCGAGCGGGAAAGCGTCAAGCTGCGGCTCGAGCCGCACCCGGACGACTTCGTCGAAGACGGGCTGACCGCGGTGGACATGGTCCGGGGCATCGACTCGCCGCTGGTCTCGTTCCTGTACTGCGCGCCGCACACGTTCCACCAGGGCGGCAACCTGTCCGAGATCATGGAGTACGCCGGCGACCTGCTGACCCAGGTGCACCTGGCCGACTCGTTCGACCACCGGGCGTCCTCGGGCAACCGGTACATCGTCAACCCGCCGGGGTCGGCGGCCCGTATCCACCAGCACCTGGATATCGGCCAGGGCGAGGTCGACTGGGACGAGTTCTTCGGCACGCTGGCCCGCATCGGGTTCGACGGCATCGCCACCGTCTGCGTGTTCGCCTGGGAGGAGCGGGCCCGGGAGTCGTCGGCGGCCAACCTGGCCCGGGTTCAGGAGTACGTGGCCAAGTACTTCTAGGAACGCGAGGCCGGGCGGGCCGCTTCGGCTTCGGGACTGACGGCTGGTTCAGGGATGGCCGCGGCTGGGCCGGGGCTGGCTGGTTCAGGCGTGGCCGTTGCTGCTTCGGGGCTGGTCAGCTCGCGGTACAGGTGCCGGATCACCCGCCGGGCGTCCCGGCCGATGACGCCCATGCAGGGCGCATAGCCGAGGAAGCGGAGCCCGGGCCGGACCGCGGGCCCGCGGTAGTGGAAGGGCATGCCGTGCTCGTCGAGCACGCCGAGGTGACCCACGATGGGATCGAGCCCGGTGGTGTACCCGGTGGCCGCGACGATCGCGTCCGGCTGCAGGGCAGTCCCGTCCGTGAGCCGCACGCCGCCGGCGTTCACGGCGGAGACGCCCGGGACGATCTCGATCTCGCCGGCCCGGATCGCGGCGATGACTTCGGCGCCCACGATGACCGGCGGTGAGCCTTCCTGGTGCAGGCGGGTGAAGATGCCGACGTCGGGCACGGTCAGCCCCCACTGGCTGAGGTCACCGACGGTCAGCCGCTGCACGACCCGGCCGATGGGATCGGCGATCCGCGTCGGCATCCGCAGCAGCCCGGCCGCGAGCAGGTCGCTCGGCACCCCGCGGGCGCTGCGCAGCAGCAGGTTGGGCTGGGTCCGGACCGCGACCCGCACCCGGCCGGCGCCGTCCTGGGCCAGGTCGCGGGCGATGTCCAGGCCCGAGCAGCCACCGCCGACGACGAGGACGTCGCGACCACGGAACCCGTCCGGGTTGCGGTAATCGCGAGAGTGCACGATGCGGCCCGGGAACTGGTCCCGTCCGGGCCAGTCCGGCAGCCAGGGCGTGTGCTGGTGCCCGATCGCGACGATGACGTGCTGGGCGGTCAGTGGCCCGGTGGACGTGGACACCCGCCAGCCGTCCGCATCCGGGTCGATCCGGTCGACCTGGACGCCGAACCGCACGTTCAGGTCGTGCCGCAGGGCGAAGGACTCCAGGTAGCGGACCGCGTGGTCGCGCACGGGGAACCACGGGGTCCCGGCCTCGAAGCGGTCCCCGAGCCCGAGCATCGAGTTCCAGCGGCAGGTGTTCAGCCGGAGCCGGTCGTACCGGGTCCGCCAGGACGCCGCGACCGCGTCGCTGCGCTCGATGATCTGCGCCGGCACGCCGAGCCGGCCAAGCTCGGCCGCGGCCGCCAGGCCCGCCGGTCCCGCACCGATGATCAGAACCGGTCCGGCCGTCTGGTCGTGCTGCCGCGATCGTGGCTTGGCTTCTCGGACTGCCATGTAGCTCCTTCGCTCATCTGCCGGGGAAAGTCCCCCCGCCCCGGACCGGCGAGACTGCGCGAAATATCGCTGCCAGCAGGAAGTACGCGAAAAATGCCCCAGCCGGCAGACGTGAGAATATGCAGAACTTGTGACGCTTTTCCGGAAAATCGGAAACCCGCGTCCGTTCTGAGATATTGGGGTGGCTGGGGCGGGTGGGGCTGATTCAGCGGCGGACGGGCTCGCTGGGGGCGGGGCTGACGGAACCGCTGGGGCCAGTGGGTCCGCTGGGGTTGGCGGGGCCGGTGAGGTTGGCGGGACCGGCGGGTGCCGAGCCGGCGGACGTGGGGCGGATGGAGCTGGCGCGGATGCGGGCGGCGCGGGCCTCGGCAGGCAACTGGGCCAGGATGTCGCGGGCTTCGGCCACCGTGCGGTCGGTGATGCAGGCCGTGACCCGCTTGCCCGCCACATCCAGCTTGACCGAGGCCAAGCCGAGGCCGCGCTGCCAGGGGCCCTGGACCCAGCGGACGCTCTGCACCTTCTCCAGCGGCACCCAGGTGGTGGTGCGCCGGATCCGGCCGCGGGAGGCGACCACGTAGCGGTCGTCGCTGCCCCAGGCCAGGAAGTGGTAGTTGAGCGGGGCCTTCCAGCGGGTCCCGCTCGGGGGCCGCCGGGTCGGCTCGGGCGCGCTGGCCACCAGTTCACCGAGCATGTTCTCGGCCTCGGCCCGGGAACCCACGGGGACGAGGGCGCGCAGCCGCCTGGCCTCAGACTGGTTCTCCCGCCGTTGCCGCGCGCCGGCCACGTCGACCTCGAGCCGGCTCCAGCCGAACCACCGCCATACGAACGGCTCGACCAGCCGCACGGCCTGGACCCGGCCGGGCCGGATGGTCTCGGCCGTGGTCTGGACCAGGCCAGACCGCAGCCGGAGCCCGTCCGGGGCCAGCGCCACCGTGGTGCCGTACTCCCCGTTGAACCGGCGCCACACACCGATGATCGCGCCGATGAGGAACGGCAGGTAGGTAGCGGTGCCTGCTGCCGAGTGCACGAACACCGCGATGACCGCGATGGCGGCCACGATGATGGCCAGGATCAGGCCGGTGAGGCTGGTCAGCAGGCCGGCCACCAGGCGGCCGGGGTGGACGCGGAACAGGACCCGCTCGTCGGCCTGGACCTCGACCGGGGTGGCCGACGGGGCTTCCGCGGCCGCTGTGGTGCCCGTGACTGATGTGGCCGTTGTGGCTGAGGTGCTGTCGGAGGTGTGCGGGGCTGGGGTGGCTGAGGAGGGTGCCGTGGCCGAGGAGGCTGGGGTGGCCAAGGAGGCTGGGGTGGCCAAGGAGGCTGGGGCGGCTGAGGCGGTGGCCTGGCTCAGCGAGAGGAGTTCCTGGCGCAGAGCCTGGGCGTCGGACCGGCGCAGGGCGACCAGGCGGGCGTCGGAGGAGTCGGCGCCGGCCATCCGCAGCTGGATGGAGGCCAGCCCGAACACTCGGGCCAGCCCGGTCTCGACCACGTCGATGGCCTGCACCTTGGACAGCGGGAACCGCAGCGACTGGCGACGGATCAGCCCGGTCTCGATGTACAGCACCTTGCCGTCGGTCCGCCACCGGGTCACGGCCCAGCTGATGATCCCGGCCACCAGCACGACCGCGATGACCACGCCTTCGCTGATGAAATCGCCGCCGCCCGACTTCCGGCCGTTGGCCACGACCAGCACGATCAGCAGCACGACCAGGCCGGTCAGGTGGCGCCCGCTGCGGACCAGCGGAGACAGCGGGTGCAGCCGGTGCCAGCCGGCCATGCCATCGGGACTGTCGGGCTGCCAGCCCGAATCGGGCCCGGAGCCCCGGCCGTCCCCGGAGCCCCGGCCGTCCCCGGAGCCATGACTGCTCCCGGAGCCATGACTGCTCCCGGGGTAGGACGGCAGCTGGCTGGTCACAGCCCGGCCGCCTGGGCCTCGCCGAGCTGGGCCAGCTGGTCACGCAGTCGCGACGCCTCGGCCCGTTCCAGGCCGGGGATACGCGCGTCGCTGGCCGCGGCCGCGGTGTGCATCCGCACCGTGGCCAGGCCGAGGCTGCGCTCGACCGGCCCCGCGGTGACGTCGATGAACTGCATCCGCCCGTACGGCACCACCGACTGGCGGCGGATCAGCACCCCGCGCCGCACCATCAGGTCGTCGTCCCGTTCGGCGTAGCCCCAGGCCGCGACCCGGCGGGCCACGAACCACTCCCCCGCCAGCCCCGCGGCCAGCAGCGCGAGCGCCACGATGAGCCCGATAAGCGGGGTGCCGGCCGCACCGCCGATCAGCCCGCCGATGGCCGCGACGACCACCGCGACCACCGCGACCTGGATCCGCCGGGCCCGCAGCAGCTGTGGCGACGGCCGCTGCCAGGTGATGCTGTCATCCCCCGTGTCCGGCCGGAGGCCGGTTTCCCCTGCCGTCATGTCCGGCGGTCCTCCCGTGGTGGGGTGGTACTGATTTTTGCCGGTCTGTTGCCGATCGTGCCCCGCGGCACACTACCGAAACTTGGCGGCCGGGCGCACCCAGGCCGGGTCGCGGCCGGCCAGGGCGAGGACCTGATCCAGAGCAGGCGCGTCGTCCGGGGCTGGACGGGACGGGCCGAACGGTACCTCGTCGCCGGCCGGGGCGTCCGGGCTGGCGAACTGATCGAGGAAAGAACGAGCCGCGCGGACCGCGGCCGGGTCGGGCTGGAACGGCTGGCCGGTGGCGCAGGCCAGGTCCCAGCCGTGCACGACCAGTTCGTCGGCGACGGTCACGCCGACCATCACGGCGGGGGCGTCCATGGCCGCGATCCGGGTCATCCCGTCCCAGGCCCCGGGCTCGGACCAGGCCCGCGCCAGCGTGTCCAGGTCGCCCGGGATGCGGGTGCGCCAGTCGGCCGGCAGCCGGGCCGCGTCCCCGGCGGGCTGCTGCTCGGTCAGCGGGCCGGGCTGCTTGCGGCCCGAGGCGGTGAACGCCTGCGCCATCGTGCCGATGTGCTCAAGCAGATCGGCCACCTGGTACGCCGGGCACGGGGTGGCCGCGCCGTGCTGGGCGTCGCCGACGCCGATGACCAGATCCGAAACGTGCCGGGCCATGGGCCCGAGGTCGAAAGGTTCCATACCCGTATGACGGAGCGGCCGGGCGTTTCTTATCGGGATCGAGGCGTTTTCATCGAGATAGGGTGAGGGCAGGTTCGCAGGGAGCCTCCGGTCCGCGGGCAGGGCAGAGTCCACCTGAGCGCTACCTGTGATGCTGGTTCACCTCCTCCTTTCGGCCTGGCGACGCGGACCCCGGGCAGACGAAAGGAGCTGGGATGTCTTCCGTCTCGTTGCCCGCCCGGGCGAACCTCACGCAGCTGCGCAAGCAGGCCAGAGACCTGCAGCACGCCGTGCGGGCCGGGTCGGCGCCGGCGCTGGCTGAGGTGGCCGAGCACCACCCGGGCGGCGCGCCCGAGGCCGCCGCGGCGGCCCAGTTTCCGCTGCACGCGGCCCGGCTGGTGGTGAGCCGCCGGTACGGGTTCAGCAGCTGGACCCGGCTCAAGCGGTACGTCGAGACCCTCGAGCGCTACACCCGCATCCCGCCCACCGAGACCAGTGGGGCTGCTGAGGCGGGTAAGCCTGGTGGGGCGCTGGGTGATGAGTTTTTGCGGCTGGCTTGCCTCTGGTACGAGGATGACCAGCCCGAGCGGTGGGGCCGGGCCCGGGCGTTGCTGGCGGCGCACCCGGAACTGACCGCGGGCCACGTGCACGCGGCCGCGGCGGCGGCGGACGGGCCGGCTCTGCGGGCCATCCTGGCCGCCGACCCGGACGCGGCCCGGCGGGAGGACGGCCCGTACCGGGCCGAGCCGCTGTACTACCTGGCCTACGCCCGGCACGACCCGGACATCAGCCTGGAGGCCACGCTGACCAGCGCCCGGCTGCTGCTGGCGGCGGGTGGCGACCCCAACGCCGGTTACCTGTGGCGGGGGCTGCCCGAACCGTTCACCGTACTGACCGGGGTGTTCGGGCAGGGTGAGCTGGGCCCGGACCGGCAGCCGCCGCATCCGCATGCGCTGGCCCTGGCCCGGCTGCTGCTGGAGTCCGGCGCCGACCCGAACGACGGGCAGGCCCTCTACAACCGGATGTTCGAACCGGGTAACGACCACCTCGAGCTGCTGCTGGAGTTCGGCCTGGGCACCGGGGACGGCGGCCCGTGGCAGCAGCGCGTGGGCGAGGCCATCGGCACCCCGGCCGAGCTGGCCCGGGGCGAGGTGGACTGGGCCGTGACCCACGGCATGGCCGACCGGCTCCGGCTGCTGGCCCGGCACGGGGTGGACGTCAGCTCACCGCGCCCGGGCGGGCTGACCCCGGCCCAGCAGGCCCTGACCACCGGGCACGGCGAACTGCTCGACGTGCTGGCCGAGTTCGGGGTGGCCCGGCCGGAACTGGCCCCGGCCGACGCGATGCTGGCCGCGCTGCTGTCCGGGGACCGGGCCACGGCCAGCCGGCTGGCCGGGGCGGATCCGCGGTCCCTGGAGCAGGTCAAGACGGCCCGCCCCGGCCTGATCGTGTGGGCGGCGGTGTTGGACCGGACCGCGGCGGTGGAACTGCTGGCCGAGCTGGGCTTCGACGTGAACGCGAAGGCCCGGACCGACGGGCCGGGCACCACGGAGTGGGAGACCGCGCTGCACTACACGGCTGAGGCGGGGAACCTGGGCCTGGCCCGCGCGCTGATTGAGCTGGGCGCCGACCCCGACCTGCGGGACCAGCGGTTCGGGGCCACGCCGCTGGGCTGGGCCCGCTACTTCGGGCAGCCGGAGCTGATCGCGTTCCTGGAGCCGCTGACCAGCCCGGACGGGCCCGGAGGGGCTGGGCCCGGAGGGGCTGGGTCCGGAGGGGCGGCCGTAGTCGCCGGCGGAGCGCAGGTAGGCCAGCACGGCTCGCACCCGGTTGTTGTGGGTATCGGTCGCCTCCAGGCCGAGCTTGGCGAACACGCTGGTCACGTGGGCTTCGACCGTGCGCGGGGACAGGTACAGGTCCTGGGCGATGCCGACGTTGGAGCGGCCCTCAGCCATCCGGCTCAGCACCTCGCGCTCGCGTGGGTTGAGCGTGTCGATGGTGCCGGTGTTGCGGCGGCGCTGCAGCAGGCGGCGGACGACGGCCGGGTCGATCACGGTCTCCCCGGCCACGATCCGCTCCAGCGCCGCGACCAGGTTGCCGGCGTCGGTGACGTTGTCCTTGAGCAGATAGCCGACGCCGTAGCCGACCGCGTCGATCAGCGAGCCGGCGTAGCTGGCCTCGGCGTAGGTGGACAGGACCAGGATCCCGATGCCGGGATCCCGGGCCCGGATGGCGGCCGCGGTCTCGATGCCCTCACCGGTGTAGGTGGGCGGCATCCGCAGGTCGAGGACGACGGCGTCCGGCGGGTCCGGGGCGATGTTGCCCATCAGCTCGTCCCCGGACGAGGCCTGGCTGGTGACTTCGACCCCGGACGCGCGCAGCAGCAGGTCCAGGCCGTTGCGGAACAGGGCGGAGTCGTCGGCGAGGGCTACGCGCACGGGATCCTCAGCTGCAGGCGGGTGCCCTGTCCGGGCGGACTGTCGATGATCGCTTCGCCGTTGACCGCGGCGGCCCGGTCCATGATGTTGGCCAGGCCGTGCCCGGCCGGGTCGGCCCCGCCCACCCCGTCGTCGGCGATCTCCATGACCAGCTCGTCCGGGCCCACCCGCAGCGTCACGGTGGCCTGGCGGGCGCGGGCGTGCTTGACCGCGTTGGTGAGGGCCTCGCAGGCCACGAAGTAGGCGGTGGCCTCGATCGCGGCCAGCGGCAGGCCCGGCGCGCGCCCCCGGCCGGTGAACTCCGGCACGTCCAGCCGGATCGGCAGCGGCAGCCGCTCGGCCACCTCTTCCAGCGCCGCGGCCAGGCCGCTCTGGGCCAGCGTCGCGGGGTGGATGCCGTGGGCCAGGTCGCGCAGCTCGGCCAGGACCGCGGTCAGGTCGGCACGCGCCCGGCCGAAGGCCACCGCCGCGTCCGGATCCCGGCTGGTGGCCATGGCCGCGGACAGCTGGGCGGCCAGGGCCAGCAGGTGCTGCTGGACCCCGTCGTGCAGGTCCCGCTCCAGCCGGCGCCGCTCGGCCAGCGCCGCCTCGGCCAGCCGGGCGCGTGAGGCCCGCACGCTGTCCAGCTCGGCCTGGGCCGCCTCGGCCTGAAGCTGAGCGTTGCGCAGGGCCAGCTCGCTGGTACGGACCGCGGCCTCGAACAGGCCCCGGTAGCGGGACAGCGTGGCGTCGGCGGTGACCACCGCGATCGGCGTGCCCGCGCCGGTGCGGATCAGCTCGACCATGCGCTGGCCCGGCGGAGGCATGGGCACGGTGCCGGTGCCGGTGCCGGCCGGGTCGGCGGCCGGCACCCCGACCACCTCCAGCGTCGGGTCGTGCAGGGTCTCCCGCAGCGCGTAACGGACTTCGAACAGGTCCGCGCTGTCCGCCACCCGGGCCGTCAGCGCGGCCAGGTTCCTGGCCAGCAGCCCGCGCTGGATGACCGCGACCAGGAACGCCAGCGGCAGCAGGAAGTCGACCAGGCTCTCGGCCAGGAACGCGCCGGTCGGCCCCTGGGCGATGTTGGAGAACAGCTGCGCCACCGCGGTGACGGTGGCGGCGGCCACGGCGGCCAGGCCGGCCGCGATGACGGGGGCGATGACCAGGCGGTCCAGCCCCTTGGTCTGGATCAGCCGCCAGATCAGCAGCCCCGCTACGACCAGTGCGAACAGACCGTCGCCCACGTTCTCGAGGACCGAGAACAGGTCACTCAGCCGGTGGTCGGCGACGATCGTGGGCCACCAGGAGGACGCCGGATAGCCGGTGGAGACGGCGGTCGAGGTGACCACGACCAGGCTCCGGGTGGCCAGCATCCAGGCGGTCAGCAGGCCGATGTAGCCGCGCTCGACCCGGGTCAGCGCGGGCCGCGGGTAGCGCAGCACCGCGTAGGCGCCGAAGACCCGGTCGATCCCGCCGAACACCACCGAGTACGCCGCCCACGGGCCGCCGGTCCAGGCGTCCACGAAGTCCAGCGAGCGGAACGCGCCGGCCAGGATCAGGGCCCAGGCCACCCCGCGCTGGCCGTCCTCCCGGCTCAGCAGCAGGCCGGTGAGGATCCAGGCCAGCGACATGACCAGGTTGACCGTGGCCAGCGCGGGCGTGTCCCGCCACATCGGCAGCTGGGCCAGCGTGTCCAGCTCGCCCAGCGCGGCCAGGACCAGGGCTGCGGCGACCCAGAAGCGCACCCGGCTGGGTGCGGTCACGTCGTTGGCGACGGGCGCTGGTATCAGGGCAACAGCGCCAGCGTCAGCCTCCACGGGCGACATTATCGCCGCGCGGACGGTAACCGCGCAGCCCGTTGTCAAGAGGGAAACCCCGCGTTGATGCCGGTGCTTTCCACGATCCCTTATCGCGGCCGGTCACGCACACTAGGTGGTGTGCACGTCTGGCAACCGATCAGGAACAGGCTGCGGTCATCGCCGCCCGCGGATCGGATGGCAAGGAGGGGAGTCCTCCGGGCCGCCCTGCCGATTGCCGTTGACCGGGCACAACGCCGAGGATCAGGCGGACCGTCGGTATGACGTGAGGTTGGGGGGCGCCGCCCGCGCTGTGATCAGGCGGGCGGGTCATCCACCCGGAAGCCGACCTTCAGGGTGACCTGGAAGTGGCTCAGCTCGTTGTTCTCGATGTGGCCGCGGATGTTCGTGACCTCGAACCAGTCCAGGTTGTGCAGGGTCTTCGCGGCCCGCGAAACGGCGCCCCTGATCGCGTCGTCCACGCTCACGGTCGAGCTGCCGACGAGCTCGGTGATCCGGTAGATGTGGTCAGCCATGTGATCATCCCTTCGTCGTGGCGCCGCTCACGATCAACGCCGGTAGCGATCTACCCCCGGACTCGGCGATGGAAAACTTCCGCCGATACCCGCTGTGACGTTGCGTTTTTGTGACCTTATTAATCCTCGTGTTAAGTCTTGCAACTTTCACTGCGCTTCAGTTGAATTCTTTCTGATTGCGCGTCCTGCGCCTTCCGGGCCTGTTCCCAGCGGAAGGAACCATGAGAAGATCCCCGCACGTCATCGGCATTGCCGCCGGTGCGTCCCTCGCCTGTGTACTGGCCGGCGCCGCGACCGCCACCGCGGCCACGTCGGCCAAGGCGGCGCCACCGCCGTCCGCGGCCAAGTCCGCCTCGCCGGTCATCGTCATCCTGAACAACCAGTCCGGCGACACGGCCACCACCGAATCCCCGGTGATCTCCCAGGTCAAGGCGGCCGGGGGAACCAACGTGATCAGCTACAGCGCGGTCGCTTCGTTCGCCGCCACCGTGTCGCCGGCCGAGGCCGCGACGCTGGCGGCCAACCCCGCCGTCGCCTCGGTCGTGCCCGACCAGAAGATCAACGTGACCCCGCCGACGGCCAGCCAGGTGCCGGCCACGCCGACCGGGCCAACCACCGGCGGCTCCCAGTCGTCGGCCATCTGCGGCACCGCCTCCAAGCCACTGCTGCCCGAGGACCTGACCACGACGCACGCCAACGAGGCGCACGCGGCGGGCATCACCGGGGCGGGCGTGACCGTGGCCTGGATCGCCGACGGCCTGGACCCGAACAACCCTGACTTCCTCCGCGGCGGCAAGTCCATCTTCAAGGACTACGTTGACTTCTCCGGCGACGGCCCGAACACCCAGACCGGCGGCGAAGAGGCGTTCGGCGACGCATCGATGATCGCGGCGCAGGGCAACCAGGTCTACGACCTGTCCAGCTACAACAACCCGGCCTTCCCGCTGCCCAAGAACTGCGACATCAAGGTCGAGGGCATGGCGCCGGGCGCTTCGCTCATCGGGCTGAAGGCCGGCGGCGAGTTCCTGGCCAACTCGGCGATCCTGCAGTCCATCGACTACGCGATCACGCACGGGGCCAACGTCATCAACGAGTCGTTCGGGGCCAACGTCTACTCCGACAACAACGCCCGCGACTCGATCCAGATGTTCGATGACGCGGCCGTCCGGCACGGCATCACCGTGACCGTCTCCACCGGGGACGCCGGCATCTCCGGCACCCAGGGCAGCCCGTCCACCGACCCGAACGTGATCTCGGCGGGCGCGTCGACCGACTTCCAGAGCTACGAGCAGACCGGTTACGCCGGGGCGCGGACGTTCTCCAACGGCAAGTGGGTCAGCAACAACATCTCGGCCCTGTCTTCGGGCGGGATCAGCCAGGGCGGGCAGGTCCCCGACCTGGTGGCCCCGGGCGAAGCGGACTGGTCGCTGTGCTCGACCAACACCGCCATCTTCACCGAGTGCCTGAACAACGCCGGGAAGCCGTCGCCGATCCTGCTGTTCGGCGGGACGAGTGAGGCGTCGCCGGTCACCGCGGGCGCGGCCGCGCTGGTCATCCAGGCCTACCGCCAGTACCACCACGGTTCGTCCCCGTCCCCGGCGCTGGTCAAGCAGTTCCTGACCACCACCGCCGGCGACCTGGGCCTGCCCTCGCCCGAGCAGGGCTCCGGCCTGCTGAACGCCGACGCGGCGGTTCAGGCGGCCGAGCACTACAAGGGCAGTTCCGGGGCCGGCCAGGGCGGCCAGGTCATCTCCTCGCCGACCCAGACGCTGCTGAGCGGCGCGCCGAACGCGCACGTGAGCACCGGCCTGGCCGTCACCAACAGCAGCAGCAAGAGCGAGAAGGTCACGCTGGGCACCCGGAACTTCGCCCAGACCTCCAGCAGCACCCAGAACGTCGCACTGGACCCGGCCAGCGAGCCGACCTTCCCGTTCGCGACCAACGGGCTGTCCTGGGCCTACAAGAAGGTCACCTTCAACGTCAGCGGAGGCGCGGCCCGGCTGGGCGTGTCGATCGACTGGAAGGGTGACGCCGAGGGTGTCGCGGGCGGCTCGGTCGTCCGGCTGACGCTGATCGGGCCGGACGGCAGCTTCGTGACCAACACGCGGCCGCAGGGCGGCCCGACGTCGGCCAACTTCGGGTTCGTCGACGTGGCCCACCCGCAGGGCGGCACCTGGACGGCGATCCTGTACACGCCGACCGCGACTACCGCAGCCGTGGCGGGCCAGCCGGGTTCGTACACCGGCAACGTCATACTGGACGCCACGACCCAGAAGGATGTGGCCGACGGATCGGTCAGCCCGTCCACGCTCGTTCTCGGGCCGGGCCAGACCGGGCACGCGCAGCTGAGCACCAGCATCGACGGCACCCAGGGTGACACCGCTGAGTCGGTCACCGTGGGCACTTCCGGCGGGCAGCACTCGTCGATCCCGGTGGTGCTCCGGCCGGTCATCCCGGTCAGCGGAGGCAAGGGCACGTTCTCCGGCACCATCACCGGCGGCAACGCCCGGGCGGTGGCCCCGACGCAGACCAACACCTACTCGTTCAACGTGCCCAAGGGCCAGAAGGATCTGAACGTCGGGGTACACCTCAACTCGGATCCGAACGTCCTGATCGAGGGCGCGCTGATCGACCCAGACGGTGAGACGGTCGACGTCAACACCAACGCCACCTCGGTGGACTCCACCACCGGCGTGATCAGCAGCGGGCCCAACCTGCAGCTGGTGCAGAGCGCGCCCGAGGCCGGGCAGTGGCGGTTCGTGCTGATCGTGGTGGACCCGGTAAGCGGCGCTGAGGTGTCGCAGAACTTCACCGGCACGATCGGGTTCAACGAGGCCAAGGTGTCGTCGGACCTGCCGGCCAGCACCGGTACCTCGCTGGCCGCGGGCCAGGCCAGCAGCTTCACCATCAACTACACCAACCCGGGCTCGGTGCCCGAGCCGGTGCAGGTCGACCCGCGACTGAAGGCCAGCACGAGCGTGGCGCTGGCCTCGCTGTCCGGGACGAACACGGTGACGCTGCCACTGAGCGTGACCAACATCTCCAACGCCCCGTTCTACCTGGTGCCCCCGGGCACCAGCCAGCTCACGGTGGCGGCTACGTCGAGCACGCCGGCTCAGGTGGAACTGGCCGGCCCGCTCGGGGAGCCGGACGTGGTGGGTGACCTGAGCGCGGCCCAGGCCGGCGACCTGACCTCGGTGGCGCGAGTCACCGAGAGCGGCGGCCGGCACCAGGTGGCGCGCGGGTTCTGGGGCACGTTCGTGCAGCAGATCGGGCCGTTCACGGACGCGGGTGCCCCGGCGGGCACGAGCACGCTGACCGCGACCGCGGTGACCCAGCCGCTCGACCCGACGGTGACCTCGGCGGCGGGCGACCCGTACGCACCCGGGTTCACCGGTCAGGCCCCCACCGGCACGCCGGTGACGGTCGCCCCCGGGCAGTCCGGCGGGATCAAGGTCACGATCACCCCGACGGGCAAGTCCGGGACCGTGGTGCACGGCGTGATCTACCTGGTCACGTCGGCGCTGAACAGCACGGGCACGGTCGACGGGGCCATCGCGGGCGAGCTCGGCGCGGTGGACACCAGCGGTGACGTGCTCGCCACTGTCCCGTACACCTACACCGTGAAGTAGGCACCGTGAAGTAAGCACCGTGAAGTAAGTCGCACATGGTCGTGGGGGGTCGCCCATCCGGGCGGCCCCCCACTTCGTGTCTGGAAGTGTCTGCGGCTAGCCGCGGCGGAGCCGCATGGCCAGGCTGAACTGGGTGATGCCCAGCACGATGAGCCAGATGCCAACCAGGAAGGCCAGGGTCAGGATCGAGATCGACGGCCAGACGAGCAGCACCAGCCCGGCGATGATGCCCAGCACACCGGACAGCAGGCTGAACCCCCGGCCCGGCATGCCCCGGTGCTCGACCGCCGAGACGACCAGCGCGATGCCGTCGACCAGCCAGAAGATGCCGAGCAGCAGGCCAAGCGACAGCAGCGTGATCACGATGTGCCGCAGCGCGTAGAAGCCGAGCAGCAGGCTGAGCACGCCGAGGATGGCCCACAGGGTCCGGGCGCCGCCGCCCGCGTCACCACCAAAGGTGACCGCCCCGACCAGCCGGTAGATACCCCAGACGATCAGCTCGATGCCGAACAGCACCGCCAGGACCACCAGGGTCGGCCCGGGCCAGGCCAGCGAGAGCACACCGGCCACGATCGAGACCACCCCGAAGATGGCGGGCCACCACCAGGCCCGGCCGACCCGGGTCACCTGATCGTGGACGTCCGTACCGCCCCTGCCAGCCTTACGAAATCCAGTCCGGTTCATCAAGCCACCATCCCAATGAGCGCAGTTTTAACGGCCGAGAGGCATCGATCTTCAGCGGGTAGCCGCTCAAGATGATCATGTCTTACCCGGGTGCTCAAACCGTCAATCGGCGCCGTGGGTCTAGGCGGAAGTGGCCGCGGGAGTGGTGGCGTAGCGGGCCATCACGGTCCCGACGACCTCCGGGGAGAGCGGCTGCCCGGCGGCGATCATGTCGTGCAGGTCACGGAAGTAGCGCACGTACAGGTCGGGGGTGAACGTGTTCAGCAGGACCAGCGGCTCGTCGCCCGGGTTGGCGAACGTATGGGGCGCGCCCGGGGGCACCATGGCCAGCGCGCCGGCCGGGGCGTCGTAGGACTTGCCCCCCACGGTGAACCTGGCCGTGCCGGACACCACGTAGAAGCCCTCGTCGTGCCGGGCGTGCCGGTGCTGGGGCGGCCCGTCGGTGTGCGGGGCCACCGTGATCTCGCCGATCCCGAGCCGGTGGCCGGTGTGGCTCCCGTCCTCCAGGATGCGCATCGTGGTCGGCGGCGGCAGTAGCGTCTCGCCCTCGTCCGGGCCGACCACGGTCACCTCGGCCAGCCCCGGGTCGGTGTGCGCCAGCAGGAACTCGGCCACCAGCCGCAGCAGCGTGCCCGGGGTCTCCAGCTGGGGCAGATGCCCGGCGTCGGAGATGAGCTGGAACTGCGCCCCCGGGATGGCCCGGGCGTAGGCCAGCCCGTGCTCGGCCGGGATCATGCGGTCGGCCGCGCCCCAGACGACCAGCGTGGGGGCGGCGATGGCGGGCAGCCGGTCCAGCAGGGCGGGGTCGGCCATGGCCGGGCCGCCGTAGAGGGCTAGTGCTTGCTGGTTGGCGGCCATGGCCGCCTTGGCCGGCGCGGGGAGCTGGTCCACGTCGATCCGGAACTTGTCCGGCTGGTAGTAGGCGAGCTCCGCGACCTGGTCCATGGTCAGCGAGAAGAAGTCGGCCGCCGGGGCGGTGTCGACCTGCAGGCCGGCCGCGTCGGCCAGCACCACCGCGGCCACCCGCGGGCTGTTCAGCACGGCGATCTCGGCCGCGATCCAGCCGCCGATCGAGTTCCCGATGACGGTCACGCCGTCCAGGTCGAGCTGGTCCAGCAGGCTCACGTACAGCTGGCCCAGGCCGGCCATGGTGGTCAGGCCGTCCGGCCGGGGGGTGCCCCCGAAGCCAGGGTGCAGCGGGGTGAGCACCCGGGCCTGCTGGGAGGCAGCCAGCAGGGCGGCGAAGCTGTCGACCGACTGCGGGCCGGCCCCGCCGTGCAGGACCAGGTAGGGACGTCCTTCGCCGCGCGCGGTGACGGTCAGCGGGACCGGGCCGATCCCGTCCACGGGGACCTGGTAGGTCGTGGTGGTCGCGGTGACTGGGTTATCAGGGGTGGACATGTGGGCTCCGCTTCTTCGTAAGAGTGAACTCTCATGAAGGAGTTTAGGCGGTAGCCGTTCTTTATGCAAGTCGACTCTCATGAAGAGAGAGTGATCGATTATTTAATGGCGTCCCCACGGCGTGGGGCCGGCGGGTCAGGTAGGCCCGACAGGGGCACGGTACGCCGTTCACGGCCGGCTGGATATGCGTAGAACGTCGTATGGCTAGGGACAGAAAGGGCTGCTCAGATGGGGGCTGACCACCTAGATCAGCGTTGAAGGAGAGCAGGGTGAAAGGAATCCGCCGGGCCGGGGTCACGCTAGGCGGGCTGGCTCTCAGCTGGGTGGGGCTGGCGATAGCCGCGCCCGCTTCGTTCGCCCAGATCAGTCCGCACACCGACAAGTTCAGGCCAGCCGTGAGCCCGGCGGGGCCGGTGGGGACCCGACTCGTGGTCGCGGCCGGGCTGGCCGGAGTGGCAGGTCGCCGCGATCGCGGCGGGAGCCGCGCTGTTCGCCGCCGTCGTGGTGCTGCTGGCGGGCCGGGTCTGGACCGCGCACCTGGGGCCGGCGGGCGGGCCGGAAGCGATGGCGAGGCGGCGGGCTCTACGGCTCCCGGTCAGGAAAGGCCCGGAGGACCGCGGCGGTGCGGCTGGACACCTGCAGTCGGCCGTAGATGTTCTCCAGGTGCGTGCGCACGGTGCCCTCGGCCAGGCCGAGGCGCCGGGCGATCTGAGCATTGGTGTACCCGTCCGCCACCAGGCGCAGCAGGCCCGTCTGCCGCGGCGTGAGCTGCGTGCCCTGGGTGCGGCGGCGTTCGGCGTCGAGGTAGGCCTGGTGCAGGTGCGGACGTATCAGGGTGAGCAGGGCCCGGTCACGTTCGGAGAAGTCGCCGCCGGAAAAGCGGAACAGATACAGCCGCAGGGTCCGGCCGGGTCCGCGGCTGAGCCCGGGGGGCACGGGCAGGCACAGCTGAAGCTCATGCCGGAGGCCCTGCGGTCGGTACACGTCGCTGTACATGCCGGTGGAACGCCACTGCCGGTCCGAGTAGAAGTCCGCGATCTTCACGACGCTGCGAAGGTCGCCACTGCGGTCCGGGTAACTGCAGGGCTCACAGTCCCAGTAATGCTGCCAGTGCGCCTGACCCAGATCCGCGTCCGGCGGCCCGTCGTCGCCGTCGTCCGGACAGCCTGCACGAACCACTCATCCCGCCGTCCGCTGTCGAACCCCTGAAACTGCACGAAATCACAGGGGATCTGATCCCGGAGGTCGCTGAGCAGCGACAGCGGCAGGCCGCAGGCCGGAAGGTCCGCGCGCTCCGCGGTGACAATCGCCGCCAGACGGCACAGGCCGGCTTCGCTGGCGGTCAGAGGACTGCTCATGCTCATCACGCTACGCGGGGCCACCCCGGCCAGGACATACGTAAATCGTCGGATGGCGGCGGGATCACCGGTCCGGCAGATCGAGCTTTACCACAACACCGAAGGCATCGTTTTCTGCCTGCTCGACGGCCCGGACGAAGAAGCCATCCGCCGTCACCACGCCGCCCTCGGTGTCTCCTGCGGCGACGTCCATCGGGTGGACGGCCTCACCTGAACGCGGCCGGGACCGGCTAGCTGACCAGGCGTCCCGCGAGCCGGCCAGCCCGGGCGGCCGCGCCGTCGCGATCGGTCCAGGCTACGGTGCCGTTGACCATGACCAGAGTGACCCCGGAGGCCGCAGTGGTGGGCGCGTCGTAGGTGGCGCGCTCGGTCAGACCGGACGGGGCGATGACGCAGAGGTCGGCGGCCATACCCGGGGCCACGCGGCCACGGTCGCGCAGGCCGAAGGCGTCGGCGGCGTTCGTGGCCAGGTGGCGCACGAGCGTCTGGTACCCGGGGTGCGGAGCGGGGGCGGCGGGGCTTAGGTAGTAGGTGGCCAGGCGGGCGAAGGCGCCATAGGCGCGGGGGTGGGGGTGCTGGCCCTGGTAGATGGCGTCGGAGCCGGCGCAGTGGCGGTCGTGGCGGGCCAGCCAGGCCAGGTCGGGGTCGGTCAGGGCCGGGCGGTCCAGGTTCGCGCCGACCTGGAGGCCGGTGCGGGCCAGCAGGTCCAGGGTCCACTCCCCCGGTGGCTGGCCGGCCCGGTCGGCCGCCTCGGTGATGGAGAGGCCGGCCAGCGGCGCGTCCGCGGCGGGCAGGGTGGCCAGGTAGAGGTGGGCCAGATACTCGGGGGTGAACTGCTCGCCGGCCAGCAGGCGGGCCCGCCCTGCCGGGTCGGCCAGGGCGGCCACGGTCTGGTCGGGACCGCCGGCTTGGAGCTCCGGCGGGAGCAGGAGCATGGCCAAGATGGTGCTGGAACGCCGGTAGGGGTAGGCGTCGAAGGAGAGCGGGACGCCGGCCGCGTCGGCGGCAGCAAACGCCGTTTCGATGACGGACGGCGGGCCCCACAGGTGGCTGGCGTGCACGCGGGCCCCGGAACGCCGGCCGGTCTCGGTCAGCTCGGCCAGGCCGGCGGCCACGTTCGGGCCGTAGCCGCGTAGATGGGAGACATACGGGCGGCCGGCCGCGGCCAGGGGGCGGGCCAGCTCGGCCACCTCGGCCGGGTCACCGTAGCGGCTGGGCAGGTAGTCCAGCCCGCTGGACAGCCCGACCGCGCCCTGGGTCAGCGCGCGCTCAACCTGATCGCGGGCGGCGCCTCGCTGGTCCGGGTCAAGGGAGCCGATTCTCAGGCCGGCCACGTTGTGGCGGATCGTGCCCTGGGACGCGAGCACGGCCACGTTCTGGGTCAGGCGGCCCGCGACCGCCGCGGCGTACCCGGCCACGTCCAGTGGCCCAGCGGCTGGGCCCGCCAGGGTGCCGTTGACCGGGCCGAAGTAGCGGTTCAGGTAGCGGAGCGTGGTCGCGTCGGCGCCGATCCAGGACTGGCCGTCCTGGCCCACGACCAGGGTGGTCACGCCCTGAGCCAGCGCGCCGTCCACCCGGCCTTGCTCGAGGAATGGCCCTTCGGCGTGCGCGTGGGCGTCGATGAAGCCCGGGCACACCACACTGCCCGGCGGCAGGTCGATGACCTCGGCCGGGTGGGGTGGCGCATCGGTGGCTGACCCTATTAAAAGATGATCATGATGAGCGGACGCCGGGCCGGCACCTTCCACGGGTGCGTCGCGGACCGCGGCGATCCGCTCGCCCTCGATCAGCACGTCAGCCCGGCGGGTGGTGGCGCCGATCCCGTCGGCCACCCACCCGCCGCGCAGCAGGATGCGGTCGGTCACCGGTACCGGCTACTTCAGGCCGGTGCCGGCCACGCCTTCGACGATCTGGCGCTGGGCCAGGAGGAAGACGAAGACCAGGGGCAGCGAGCCGAGGACGGCCTCGGCCATCTGCAGGGCGTTGATGATGCCGACGCCGTCGGTCACGGTGCCCAGCCCGGCCGGGATCGTCATCATCGTCTGGCTGGTGGCGGCCAGGAACGGCCACAGGAAGTTGTTCCAGGTCCAGACGAAGGTGAAGATCGAGACGGCGGCGATGGCCGGGCGGGCCAGCGGCAGCGCGATCTTGCGGTAGCTGACCCACCAGTTGGCCCCGTCGACCTCGGCCGCCTGCTCCAGGCTGATCGGCACGCCGTCGAAGAACTTCTTGAAGATGAACACCGCGATCGGCGCGGGTACCTGGGGCAGGATCAGCGCCCAGTAGGTGTTGATCAGGTGCACGGCCTGGAACTCGCGGAACAGCGGCACGATCAGGGCCTGGGGCGGGATCATGATGCCGGCCAGGATCGCGGCGTAGATGAGTCCCTTGAAACGGAACTGGCGGCGGGACAGCGCGTAGCCGGCCATGCTCGCGGTGATCACGGTAAACACCGTGACCACGACGGCCACGATGGCCGAGTTGAGGTACCAGCGGCCGAGGTCACTGGCGCTGAACACACCGCTGTAGGCCGAGAACGTGAAGTGCGGGATGGCCCAGGTCGCGGGGATGATGATCGTGTCGTTTTCGCTCTTGACCGACGTGTCGAGGGCCCACGCGATCGGGAACAGCCAGAGCAGGGCCAGCGCGATGACCACGCCGGTCGTGGCCCGGGCGAACAAGCTGGTGCGCTGGTCCTTTCGCTTCCGGTTCTTACGTGCTCCGGCCGGCTCGTTCCGGGTGCGGCCGCCGGTCTGGGGCTGAGAGGCTGAGATGGCCATGTCAGACTCCACTCTCCTGCCGGCGGACCAGGGCCAGCCAGACGAACGAGACGATCAGGATGACGATGAACAGGATGAACGAGGCGGCCGAGGCGTAGCCGACCCGCTGGCTGGTGAACGCGGTGTCGTAGATCCACTCGATGGCCGGGCGGCTGGAGTAGTTCGGGCCGCCCTGCAGGATCAGGTAGATCTGGTCGAAGATCTTCAGCGACGCGATGATCTGCAGCACGGTGACCAGCGTGGTGGTCCGGCCCAGCATCGGGATGGTCAGCCGCCAGGTCTGCTGCCACCGGCTGGCGCCGTCCAGGGCGGAGGCCTCGTACAGGTCGCGGGAAATTTCCTGCAGGCCGGCCAGGTACAGGACGAAGTTGAAGCCGATCGTCCACCACACGGTGACGAGGACGATCGAGTACAGCGCCACGTTCGGGTCGGACAGCCAGCCCGGGTCACCCACGCCGATCAGGTTGAAGAACCCGGCGATCAGCCCGTAGCCCGGCTCGTAGATGAACAGCCAGACCAGGGCGATGGCGGCCGACGGCAGGATGTAGGGCAGGAAGAAGGCCAGCCGGAAGAACCACTGGCCGTGCTTGATCCGGTTGACCACGATGGCGAAGAACAGCGGCAGGATGACCAGCGGCGGCGTGCTGACCAGGGTGAACAGGATCGTGTGCCACATCGCCGACCAGAACTGTTGGTCGTGGAACAGCTCGGTGTAGTTGGCGAAGCCGACGAACCCGCCCAGGCCTCCCTTGACCAGGCTGGTGTTGAAGAAGCTCAGCACCACGTCGTAGATCAGCGGCCCGACCAGGAACAGGATGTAGAAGACCAGGAACGGGGTCACCAGCCCGAAGTTGCCCCAGTTGCGGCGGGGACGGGCGACCTTGGCCTGACTGGCGGCCGTGGTCCGCGGCAGAGTGGCGGATGCGGTGGAAGTGCTCATACCGGCACCGGCTCCTTCGACAGGGTGTGCAGCGAACCGATCATCTGGTCGTAGGTGGCCTGCGGTGACGCGGCGCCCAGCATCAGCGAGGCGAGCGGCTCACCCAGGTAGTTCTCCATGTCCGAGCCGGAGCCGCTGTACCAGGCGGGCGGATCATAGGCGGCGTAGCTGGCCACCTCCTGGTAGTTCGACTGGGGCTTGAGCTTCTTATAGGCGGCGGAGTCCCGGACCGGCAGCCAGGCTGGGATGTGGCCGCCTTCGGCCCAGGTCAGGCTCTGCCCGAGCAGGGTCCTGATCATGGTCAGGGCGGTCGACGTCTTCTCCGGGTCGGCGCTGGTCCGCTTGGGCAGGATGAACGTGTGCGAGTCGGCCTGAGCGGCGGCCTTCCCGAACAGGGCCGGGAACGGCTGCATGCTGAACGCCATCTTGGCCGCCTGGAAGACGGTGACGTTCCACTCGCCTTCCCAGTACAGGCCGGCGTCGCCCGCCTGGAAGACCGCGGTGCCACCGCCCGCGTCCACGTTCGAGCTCATCAGGCCCTCGCTGGCCAGCTGGTGGATGAAGGTCAGCACCTTGGTGGTCAGGGCCTCGTTCAGCACGACGTCCTTGCCGTTGTCGGCCAGGACCTGGCCACCGGCCTGGCTGTACAAGGTGTAGAACAGGCGCCACGGGGTGGCCGGGTCGTTGATCGTGTCGCAGACGACCGGGGTGGCGCCGACCTTCTTGAGCTTGCGCAGCGCGTCCAGCATGGCGTCCGCGCTCTTGATCGGCGGCAGCGTCCCCGAGCTGTCCAGCAGGCCCGCCTTCTTACACACCTTGGTGTTGTAGTACTGGACGAACGGGTGGGTGTCGAGCGGGATGCACAGCAGCTGGCCGTTGTAGTGGGCCTTGCTGAAGGCCAGCGGGGTGAAGTCCTTGGGCTCCATCCCGTGCTGGGCCAGCAGGTCCAGGCTGATCGGGGTGAGCATGCCCGGCGGCCCGTACTGGTGGATGCGGCTGAGGTGCATGATGGCCACGTCCGGTGGGCTGCCGGAGCGGATGGCCAGCGACAGCTTGGTGTAGTACGGGGCACCCCAGGCCAGGATCGTCGACTGCAGGTCGATGTTCGGGTGGGCCTTCCGGTAGGCATCCTCCATGGCGACCATGTGGGTGCCGTCACCACCGGTAAGCAAATTCCAGTAGACCAGCGTGGACTGGTTGTCACCGCCACTGGAGCCGGTGATCCCGGATCCGACGTCGTAGGTACCGGCGCAGCCCGCCGTAACCAGGCCCGCGCCGAGCGCGGCCGCACCGGTCAGGAAACCGCGACGGCTCAGACCAGAACGCACATCTTTGTGAGCCATAGCGCCGTAAGTACCCATTCGTCCCAGCGCAAACCTTTTCCATGATGGTTGCAGGGTCAACCTTGCAAACGGTTGCTGCAAACGGTTGCTGCCGACGGTTGCTGAGGGGTCTGGAGTGAGGGGCAAGGTTGCGGGTAGTCCTCAGGGATGAGTGACTTTTTCGGGTTTGCTGACCTGCTGTCCGAGCCGGAGCGGGACATCGTGGCCCGGGTACGCGACTTCCTGCAGGCCGAGGTCGAGCCGATCGCCAACGAGTACTGGGCCAAGGCCGAGTTCCCGTTCCAGCTCATCGACGGGTTCCGCAAGCTGGACATCGCCGGGCTGATGTACGACGGGCTGGCCGCGCACCGCGGCACCCGGCTGCTGGCCGGGTTCCTGTCGATGGAGATCGCGCGAGCCGACCCGTCGGTCAACTCGTTCTACGGCGTGCACACCGGCCTGGCCATGGGCAGCATCAACCGCTGCGGCTCGGAGGAGCAGAAGCAGCGCTGGCTGCCGCCGATGGCCCGGCTGGAGAAGATCGGGGCGTTCGGGCTGACCGAGCCGCACGGTGGTTCGGACGTGGCCGGGGGCCTGGAGACCACGGCCCGGCGCGACGGCGGCCGGGGTGGTGGTGGGCGCTGGGTGCTGAACGGGGCCAAGCGCTGGATCGGTAACGGGACGTTCGCCGACCTGGTCATCATCTGGGCCCGCGACCTGGACGACAACAAGGTCAAGGGGTTCGTGGTGGAGAAGGGGACGCCCGGCTTCACCACGACCAAGATGGAAGGCAAGCTGGCTCTGCGCATGGTGCAGAACGCCGACATCACGCTGGACGACTGCGTGGTGGACGAGGACCACCGGCTGCAGCAGGCGGACTCGTTCGCGGACACCGCAGACGTGCTCCGGCTGACCCGGGGCGGGGTGGCCTGGGGCTCAGTGGGCTGCATGCGCGCGGCCTACGAACTGGCCCTGGCCTACGCCAAGGAGCGGGAGCAGTTCGGCCGGCCGATCGGCGCGTTCCAGCTGGTGCAGGACCACCTGGCCACCATGCTGGGCAACATCACCGCCTCGTTCGCGCTGGTGGTTCGGCTGGCCCAGCTGCAGGACGGCGGGGTGAACGCGGACGAGCACTCGGCGCTGGCCAAGTCGTTCGCCACGCTGCGGATGCGGGAGACCGTCGGTCTGGCCCGGGAGGTGTTCGGCGGCAACGGGATCCTGCTGGAGAACAACGTGGCCCGCTACTTCGCCGACGCCGAAGCGCTGTACTCCTACGAGGGGACGCGGGAGATCAACCAGCTGATCGTGGGCCGGGCCGTGACCGGGCTGGGCGCGTTCACCTAACGGTCACTTGGACGGGCCGTCGAATCCGGGCAGCGGCGCGTAGGTCGACGGCAGCGAGCGGTAGCTGGCCGGGATCGTGCCGCGCTCCTCGGCCGCGTGCAGGCCAGCCAGGTTGGTCTTGGTCGGTGGCTGCCAGCGGAAGTTGTCGGTCATGGTGGCCGCGTGCCGGTGCGCCTGCGTGATCACGGTCGTGATGCGCAGCGGCAGGTAGGTCTTGGGGTCGACCCAAAGCGTCTGCCGGAAAGTTTGCCCCTCGGCGGCGACCGGCTTGGCCATCAGCTTGATCGTTTCGATGCCGTCGACCAGCTGGTCCCCGCCCAGCGTGAACAGGTGACAGGACAGCGCCTTGCGGAGGCTCTGTTTCCAATTGGGATAGTCGAAGCCCGCGCTGCCGCAGCTGAGGGCAGGACCCGGTCCGCTCTGTCCACCGGTCAGCGGGTTGTGCCAGCGTACGTGGGCCGGGTAGGCGGCACCGGAGATGCCTGCGCCCCTTCGGTAGAGGTTTAGACGAGTTTCCCGGCGCCGGAGTAGCCCTGCTGCAACAGCGATCCGTTGTAGGTCCAGTCGACCTCGGAGCTGGCGTGCACGGCGTTGAGCACGGTCCGCACCTGGGGGTTCCCGGTCGGGGTCACGGCGGTGTTCAGCACCGTGAAGCCGAAGGCGCCATTACGGGTCGTGATGGTGTCGATCTCGATGGCGTGGCTCTGGTCCAGGTGAGCCAGGGCCTGCTCGGCCCGGGTGGCGACGTAGGTGATGGTCTGGCCGTGCAGGGCATTCGGGTTGGCGCCCGGGCCGGCTGAGGCCGCGATGACAGCAGCTGCTGTCACGGCGGCGGTACCAGCGGCAATCGCGCCGGCGATGGCCTGGCGCCGGCGGCGGTTGTGCTGGCGGGCCCGGTGGAGCAGGGTGGCCGGAGTCCTGGCGTCCGTGGTGGCGTCCATGCTGGCGTCCATGCTGGCGCCAGCGTTGGCGTAGGCGGCCAGCCGGTCCATGCCTTCGCGCAGGAGTTCCTCGACGTCGTTCGTCATAAGTTCTTCTCCGAAAGAGGGTCCGCGCTGGTGCCTGGAGTGCGTCGCGGAGAAACCCGGACCCAGGGCTGCTTAGGATGCACGCGGTGGATGCAGGATCCTCTCGCCTCGCCTCGCCTCGCTCTTGATCTTGATCTTGATCTTGATCTTTCAGTTCTTATTTCTCATTTCCCAGTTCTCTTGCCAGGTCAGCGGCGTAACCGCTGTCGTGTGACCCGCTCGCGGGCCATACGAGGATGGGGGCTGCATGTGGTCCGTGTGCGGCAGTCCGACTGGCGCTACAACTGTGCAGGTCACAGGTCACAGGTCACGGGCTTCGCCGCGGCGCTGATCCGCCACCAGTGCGCCTTGGCGTCGACTTCGATGTAGCGGCCGGCGATCGCCGTCCCGTCGATGTCGAACATTTCCCTCCGGGCGAGGAGCTGTCATGAAATTTCATCCGTCTTGGCGAGACCGGTCCACGTCCAAGAGGCACGGGCAGTCGGGGTCGGCGGGGTGAGCTTACGGAACGCCCGCCCGGAGCAACCTGCTGGGCGCGGCGAGGTGTCCCGCATCACGAACGGCAGCGGGTCCGCAAGCGCATCGTGTGGAAGCACGTGCATCATCCAAGAGCCTTGAGCCGGCCTCGGCGATGGCTGTGAACGAACCTGGCTTGGGCTCACCTGCCGATGGCAAGGGCGAGGACGGTATCCACCGCAGTTTCGAACGGGCGGGCACTCCGATGCACCTGGGCGAGCAGAAGCCCTCCCTGGAGCGTGGCGAGCAGAGTAGTGGCGAGGTCGTCCGGGTCGATGCCGGGCGGGAGTTTCCCGTCGGCATGAAGGGCTGTGAGTGCATCGCCGATGACGGCTGCCCACTGATCGAACCCTGCCGCGATGAGCGCCCGGGCCTCAGGGTCACTCTCGGCGAGTTGACCACCGAGCGAGCCAAGTGGGCAGCCCCCCTTTGCTTCGGTGAGCTTCGCTGCGGTGATCACCATGTCCCGCCACGCTTCGACTCCGTTCGCGCTGCTGAGCACGTGCTTCTGGTGACTGACGATGGTGTCGGCCTGGTAGTCGATGACCGCCTGCACGAGCTCGTTCTTGTCGGGGAAGTAGTGGTACATCTGAGAGCCGCTGACTTCCGCCGCCACCTTGACGTCTTCCAAGGTGGTGCCCGCCACCCCGCGCTCATGGATCAGGACGGCGGCCTCCTCCACTATTCGTGCCCGGGTGCGTGCTCCCTTGGAGGTCAGCCTCGGCCGGTCACTCGTCTCGTCGACCATGCACCGATATTAGCAGGATTCTGAGTTTGACAACCCAGTACCGAACCGTCAAAGTGAGTTGCACAACCCATTTAAAGCGGGAGGACGACTCATCGCATGACTGACCTAAAGGGCAAGACAGCTCTGGTAACGGGCTCGACGAGCGGGATCGGCAGGGCCACGGCCGTCGCCCTGGCCGCCCGCGGCGCTCGCGTCCTGGTAGTCGGACGCAATGAGCAACGAGCCAAAGACGTGGTCGCCGAGATCGAAGGCAGCGGAGGCAGCGCGACGTTCCGGCTCGCCACGCTTAGCGACCTCGAATCGGCCCGGAACCTGGTCCAGTGGGCCACCGAGGCGGGCGACGGCCACGTCGACATCCTCATCAACAACGCCGGCGTCGCCTTGCTCGGGCCAAGCAGCGCAGCCACCGAGGCAGAGTTCGACGAGACCTTCGCGCTGAACGTCAAGGTTCCGTTCTTCCTCGTCGCGTCACTGGCGCCAGCCATGGCCGAACGCGGATGGGGTTCGATCGTCAACGTCAGCACGATGGTCGCGAGCTTCGGACAGGCTGGCATGGCTATGTACGGCGCCAGCCGGGCGGCTCTCGAACTGTTCACTAAGGCCTGGGCCGCCGAATACGGCGCTCGTGGCGTCCGGGTCAACGCCGTCGCCCCCGGCCCGACGCGCACCGCGATGATGGAAGCCATGCCCGACGAGATGGTGAACCAGCTCGCGGCACTGGCGCCGGCAGGCCGCGTGGCTCAGCCCGCGGAACTTGCTGCGGCGATCGTCTTCCTCGCAAGTGATGACGCCAGCTTCGTCCACGGCGTCACTCTCGCGGTCGACGGGGGCCGGGTGGCGACGTAGCACCAGTCGCAGCACAGCGACGTTCACCGGAGCGGCCCTGCCGGCCGGCGGCGGGATGACCGCCGTACGGGCCGCTCGCGAGACGACGCCCCCGAAGTGCCCTGGCATGCAGGACTTACCCGATGGGAGAAGCGTATGAGCAAGTTCGACGCCCAGTTCGCGGGTCGGCTGGACGGTCAGACCGTGCTAGTCACCGGCGCCAAGGGCGGTATCGGCCACGAAACCGCCCAAGGCATTGGGAATAGCGGGGCGACTGTGCTGGTGCACGCCCGCCGTGCCGACGACGCCCAACGCGCCGTCGACCTACTGGTCAACAACGGCAACGGCAAGGGCCGGTACCTGCCCGTAGCAGGAGACCTCGGATCTCTGGCGGGTGTTCGGGAACTCGTCGACGCTGTTCACGAGGCAGCGCCGAAGGGACTCAACGGACTGGTCAACAACGCGGGCGCCGCGTTTTCCAGCAAGGCACTGTCACCCGACGGGTACGAGCGGACCATCGCCATCAATCACGTCGCGCTGGCGGCGCTCACTGACGGGCTGCTCGACCTGCTCCGGAAGGGCGCTGATGATGCCGCCGCGCCCTCGCGGGTGGTCAACATGACCGCCCTGATCGAGTCGCGGGGCAAGCCGATCACCGACTGGAGCTACCCGGGTAAGTACAAGCAGATCCAGGCCTACGCCGATGCCAAACTGCTGGCCCTGATGTACACCTACGCCCAAGCTCGCCGCCATGAGGGCGACGGCCTGACGTTCAACGCAGTCAGCCCGGGCGCGGTCAAAACCAGTCTCGGCAGCAAGGCCGGCGGGCCGTTCAAAACGATTCAGGCGTTGACCAATCCGTTCGTCGGGCCGCCGGAGAAGGGCTCGCGCGGCTGTGTCCGGCTGATGGCCGATCCCAGCCTCGCCACCGCCACCGGCGGCTACTACAGCTCGGCCAAGCTCAAGACGTCATCCAAGAAGTCTCGTGACCATGACGCTCAGGACCGGGTGTACGAGCAGACCGAACGCGAACTGCGCATCCACAACTGAAGCGGCCCCAGCCGGCTATCGCCAGCACAGCCGGTGCGGCAACGCTCGCGCCCTCATCAACTCGAAAGGACCAAACCCATGGCAGATTTCCCTGCACCCACCGAGGGCATAGTCCTCACCCAATTCATCGTCGCAAACGATGTCGCCCGCTCACGAGCCTTCTACACCGACGTGCTCGGTGGCGAGGCAATTATGGACGGTGAGCCCTCAATCGTCGCACTCGCTAACAGCTGGATCATCATCAACACCGGCGGTGGCCCGACTGACGACAAGCCGTCCGTCGTGCTCCAGGCCCCGACTGATCCAGACCGGGTGAGCGCGTTCCTCAACATCCGAGTGGCCGACATCGCCGCCGTCTATGCCGACTGGTCGGCGAAAGGCGGGCACTTCCTCACCGAGCCCATCGACCGCGGCGCAGAGATTCGCTGCTACCTGCGCGACCCCGACGGCCACCTGATCGAGGTCGGCCAGAGCCAACGCTGACCGGGCGGCGGCCTCTCCTGCACCTCCCGGCCGCCCACTTTGGGGGCCTTTCAAACGACCACCTGTCAACCTTCTGGAGGAGCGCGTGAGCGAACGGGACTGACCCCGTCTTAGTTGACTCGGGGGTTGAGTGGTCCAGGCGGCGTGTGCGGCCTCGGAATCCTTTTCACATTCAGCCTCCTCCCCTCTAGGGAGGGGAAAGTTACCTTTGCCTACGTTGCTGGGCGGAGCCGGCCGGCCCGCGGGGCTGGCTAGGAACCGGCGGCCGGGGCCGCGGCCGGGGCGGACGCCGGGGTGGGGGCGTTGAAGTAGTAGCGGCTCACCATGTCGGCGACGCAGGCGGGCTTGTCGCTGCCTTCGACCTCGATGGTGACCCGGGTGACGAGGTGGACCGCCTCGTCGGAGAGCCGGTCCAGGCTCTGGATGGTGGCCCGGGCGCGGATGCGGCTGCCGACGCGCACGGGAGTTGGGAAGCGCACCCGGTCCAGGCCGTAGTTGACGCCCATCGCGACGTTGTCGACGGTGCGGAGCTGGCTGGACAGGTAGGGAATGAGCGACAGGGTCAGGAAGCCGTGCGCCACCGGGGCGCCGAACGGGCCCTTGGCCGCGCGCTCGGGATCGATGTGGATCCACTGGTGGTCCTCGGTGTCGTCGGCGAAGCCGTTGACCCGCTGCTGGTCGATCTCGAACCAGTCGGTCGGGCCGATCTCCTGGCCCACCGCGGCTTCGAGCTCCGCCACGCTGTGGTAGCTCTCCATCGGTTCTCCCTCGCACTGGCCGTCCGCGTCGGCTTGTCGGCGCGGACCACTTGTTACTGGCGCGTACTACTGAGGGGATCATCCGGAAGGCCCGGAGCGCAAGAGACGGGCGATCCCTTGGACAACGTGCCGTGGCCGGCAAAAGGTGCGTAACGCCGGCCCGGTAGGCCCGTTTCAGTAGCGACAGCAACCCGCTACTTCGGGAGAACCTCCATGACGAGCCCCAACGACGCTCAGCAGTACATCGGCCGTAACGCGGTGGACCTCGATGGCAACAAGGTCGGCAAGATCGGCCAGGTCTACCTCGACGACCGCACCGGCCAACCGCTGTGGATCACGGTGACCACGGGCCTGTTCGGCAACCGGCAGAGCTTCGCGCCGATTACCGGATCG
This sequence comes from uncultured Actinomycetes bacterium, assembly GCA_963833835.1. Lineage (GTDB taxonomy): Bacteria > Actinomycetota > Actinomycetes > Streptosporangiales > Streptosporangiaceae > Bog-532. The sequence goes on along the minus strand of CAWHZI010000007.1, from coordinate 232,734 downwards.
GCCTTCGACGGCGACGACGTCCGGCTAGCCGTGTCCAAGGACACGATCAAGGCCGCGCCCAACGTGGCCGACGACGAGCACATCAACGGCGACGAGCAGAACGCCCTCTACGAGTACTACGGCGACACCATCGCCTCCCGCGGCACGGGCGGGCCGGAAACCGGCCAGGCCGGGCTCGGTGACCGGGAGGCGGCTGAGTACGACACGGCCGGGACGGTGAGCCAGGGCCAGATGGTTGCGGACACGGGCTCGGGCTCGGGTTCGGGCGACGAGGCGATGACCCGTTCCGAGGAACGGCTGAACGTCGGCAAGGAGACGGTGGAGGCGGGGCGTGCCCGGCTGCGTAAGCACGTGGTGACCGAGAACGTCACCCGCACCGTCCCGGTCAGCCACGAGGAGGTCCGGCTCGAGCGTGAGCCGATCACCGAGGCCAACCGTGACGCCGCGGTGTCCGGGGAGCCAATCAGTGAGGATGAGCACGAGGTCACGCTGCGGGCCGAGCGGCCGGTGGTGGAGAAGGAGACCGTGCCGGTGGAACGGGTCCGGCTGGCGACCGACACGGTGACCGAGGACGCTCAGGTCAGCGACTCGGTGCGCAAGGAGCAGATCGACGACGTTGACGTCGACAACCCTGGCCGTACCCGGTAGTTCTCACCGCCGACACGTGGAGGCGGCCGCCGTGGTGGCGGCCGCCTCCGCTGGTCCAAGGCGCGGGAATTACGAGCTGAAAGGCGGCTCGCTGCTCGGCGATGGCGATGAACCGGGCTGCAGCCGCGCCTGCTGGGTCCGGGCCTGCTCGGTGACGGTCGGCGCCGAGCGCAACTGCTGCTGCACTTGGACCTTCTCCTGGTCGTACCGGCTGGCCAGCAGTTCCCAGCGGGCCGACATGGTCTTGATGCCACCACCGCCGACCGCGACGATGATGACCCCGGTGGCTGCGGCCAGCACGGCGTACAGCACGGCGTTCACGACCGCGGCGGCGATGTGCAGCTGGTCCAGAGCGGCCACCACGCCCAGCGCGATGATGACGGCCGCGGCCGCGTTGGCCAGCACCGAGGCATACGACAGAGCACCGAGGCTGCTGCGGATCAGCGTCTTGGCTCCGGCCGCGATGGCCGCGGCGATGATCACGATGAGGATCGCGACGAAGACGAGCGGCAGGTAGGCGATGACGGCGTGGAGGTAGTTGCTGACCGGGTTGCTGCCGAACACTCCGAAGCCGGTGGACAGGACGAACAGCATGATGGCGTAGAAGACGAGCCGGGCCAGGATCTCCGCGGCGTCGTACTTGGACGAGGCCAGGGCTTTCTGGATGCCGCCGCGTTCGATCAGGCGGTCGAATCCGACCCGTTGCAGGACCTTGGCCAGAATCTTGGAAACGATCTTGGCGATGAAGTAGCCGATGATCACGATGATCAAGAACGCGATGAGCTTGGGAACAAAGGTCGCGACGTTGCTCCAAGCGCTGGTGAGCCCCTGGCTGTAGCTGATGCTGAGTGGCACGGGTAATCCTTTGCGGACGTTGCGGTCGGTATCGCTACCGAAACGCCCGGGCCGGGGTTCCGTTACGTACGCCGTTTTGGCCGGCATTACCAGCATTTCTGGCGATTGAACGATCCACGCCGGGTAGATCCGCATCCTGGCAACCGGCATCGGTGGAGGCGACGACATCGTGGAGGACTTTGCGTTCGCATCCTCGGCCGAGGATGTGGTAGCGATCGAACCGGTCATCCGCCGGGTGGTGGCCGCGCGGGTGGCAAATCCGTCGGACATCGACGACCTGGTCCAGGACTGCCTGGAGCGCCTGCTGGGCGCGCACGACCGGCTGGCCCCGGAGACCGTCCTGCCGTACGGCATCGTCACCGCCCGCAACGTGGTCACGTCCCACATGCGAACGGCGGCCCGCCGGGCCACGGCGGCACCGCTGATCGCCGACCTGCGGGAGCCCGACCGGCCCGAGGACGGGCTGCTGGCCGGCGAGGCGCACACCGCGATGGAAACCGCCCTGAACCAGCTGTCGGCCGAGGAGCGGGCCGACATCCTGGCCTACTACGACGCCGTCCCAGCTACACACGGTGAGGCAGTGGAAGCCAGCGGCGCGCTCCGGGTGCGGATGGCCCGTATCCGGGCCAAGCTCCGGCTCGAGTACCTGCTGGCGTTCCGGCACGCCGAACTGCCGTCGGAACAGTGCCACCGGGTCCTGCTGGCCGTCTCCGCGGGAGACACCCGGCGCCAGCGGCAGCTACAGGCGGGGCAGCATCTGCTGCACTGCCCGGCGTGCGCGATGCTCAGTGAGCCGTTGAGCAAACGCAGCGCGGCGCTGACCGCCTTCGCCGTCCCGGTCGCCGTGCTGGCCCGGCTGGCCGCCAAGGCCAGGGCCCACCCGGCCCAGGCCGGCGCGTCCGCCGCGGCGGGCACGGCCGCCGTCGCCACCGCGGTCATCGTCGGCTCCGGGATGCTGTCGGCCAGCCCCGCGCCCGCGACGCATCACCCCCCGGCCACCCCGGTCAGCACCCTGCGACCCTCGCCGTCGCCGCCGGCCACGATCGTCCGGCTGAGCATCGGGGGGCAGGTCGTTACGGCCGGACGCCCCGTCCGCGCCATGGTCGGCAGCCACGCGGACGCGGCAGGCGTGACCGTGCAGAGCACCGTGACCCACAACGGCTTCTGGATCGGTTCCCCGGCCCTGCGCATGTGGGTGCAGCTGGAGGGGCCGCTGAGACCGCTGCACATCGTGGCCGGGGACCACCTCCGGTTCACCGGGACCGTGGCCGCCAACGGCTCCACCTACCCGGCCCGGGCCGGCCTGAACGGGCCGGACGCCGCGTTGCTCAAGCGCCAGGGCGCGCATCTCGACGTCGAGACCACGGACATCCAGGTGGAGCCGCACAAATAAGACGCCCCGGCACACGAGGTGCACCGGGGCGGCCTGAACGAGCGGATTACTTCTTGCGGGTACGGGAGGCGGCCCCGGTCTCGGTGTGGGTGCCGGTGGTCTTCAGCTGGCCACCCGGGGTCTCCAGGTGAGCGCGGACGAACCAGTGGAACTGCTCCAGCTGCTCGGTGTGCCCGATCAGCATGTCCTCGGTCACCGGGTCGAGCTCCTCGACGGTCTCGATCGCCTTGCGCTGCGACTCGATGACGCCGGCGTAGACCAGGTCGAGCGCGCCCAGGTGGGCCAGCGCGTCGTCGCGGCCGAGGGAGTAGTCATCCCAGCTCCGGCCGGCGACCAGGGCGCCGGGCGTGCCGACCGGGGACCCGCCCAGGGTGGCGATCCGCTCGGCGGTGTCGTCCACCATCAGGCGGACCGCGTCGACCTGCGGGTCGAGCATGGTGTGCACGGCGATGAAGTTCGGCCCGACCACATTCCAGTGAATGTGCTTGAGGGTCAGGGCCAGATCGTTGAGCGCGTTCAGCCGGTCCTGCAGGATGCCGGCCACCTCCGACGCGTCCTTGTTCCCCAGACCGGGTACGCCGTACGTTACAGATTGCGTCGTCTTAGCCATGACCTGCGGCTACCCAGGCAGATGGGGATATGCAGTGCGGATTGCCCGGGGGCCAGAATCTCGCGGGCCGTACCAGGTCAGGCCGTGACCGCGGAGGCCGCCGACGTGCCGTACAGCTGGGCGGCGCGCCAGCAGTACCAGGCCAGCACGGTCCGGTACGGGCGGTACGGCTCGCCCAGCGCATCCAGCTGGCGGGGCGTCGGGGCGGGGATGTTCCAGGCCAGCCCGTACCCCTTGCGGATGGCGAGGTCGCCGGTGGGCCATACGTCCATCCGGCGCAGCTGGAACATCAGGAAGATCTCGGCCGACCACCTGCCGATGCCGCGCACGGTGGACAACCGGGCCACGATCTCGTCGTCGCTGACCCGGGCCAGGCGGCGCGCGTCCAGCACCACCGTGCCGTCCAGCACCTTGGCCGACAGGTCCTGCAGGGACTCGACCTTGCGGGCGGACAGGCCGACGGCCTTCAGTTCGGGGGCCGGGGTGGCCAGGATGCGCTCGGGGGTGACCTCCTCCCCCAGGGCCGCGATCAGCCGGCCGTGGATGGCCCGGGCCGCGGCCCCGGCCAGCTGCTGGTAGACGACCGAGCGGACCAGCGTGGCGAAGTTGTTCTCGGTCGGAGCGGGGAACCGGGGCAGCCCGGCCTGCTCGACCAGGCGGGCCACCACCGGATCCCGTTCGGCCAGGATCAGCGCGGCCTGCCGGTAGGTCACCTTGCGGGGTCGTGCGGCCGGATCAGCCATGGGCCAAGCGTAATCGCAGATCCTCCGGCCGGACTATCCGCCCGCCGGGAGCTCCTCCGGGCTCGGCTGGTCGTGGCGGCAGCCGGCGATCTGGGCGTTGAGCTCGGCCCCGAGCAGGACGGCCAGAGCGGTGAAGTACAGGAACAGCAGCGCCGCGACCGGGGCGGACAGCGCGCCGTAGGTGGGGCTGTGGCCGATGGCATAGGCCAGGTAAGCCCGCAGGCCGAAGCTGCTGGCCAGCCAGATCAGCATGCCCGCGATGGCCCCCGGCAGCTCGCGCCGCCACTTGGCCCGGACCGGAGTGGACACGTGGTACAGGGTGGCCAGCACGCCAGTGCACACGACCACGATGACCGGCCAGTAAAGCACATCGACGATCGGCCGGACCACGTCCCAGATCGGGTGCGGCACCAGGTGGACGATCCACACCGGCGCGGTGATCAGCAGCGGCAGCGCGACCGCCCCGGCCAGCAGCGCGCCGAGGTAGAGCACGAACGCCACCAGCCGGGCCCGGACCGCGGACCGCACGTGCCTCATGCCGTAGCTGATCGAGATCGTGTTGACGTAGGTGTTCATGGCGGTGGATCCGGTCCACAGCGCGAGCACGAAGCTGATCGAGATGATGCCGCCCCGGCCGTGCTGCACCACGTCGGTGAGCACCGGCTTGAGCACGTTGTCCACGGCCTGGGGGGCCAGGAAGTGCCCGGCTGCGTTCAGGATCTTCTGCTCGACCTCGACCACGATCTTCGAGCCGAACAGCGGGGTCAGGTAGCCGATCGCCCCGACCAGCACCAGCAGCAGCGGGGTTATCGACAGCAGCGCCCAGAACCCGGCCTCGGCGGCCAGACCGAAGATCCGGTCCGCCCACGCCTGCGCGATCGTGGACTTCGTCACCGGCCAGATGTGCGGCATCGCGTGCCGGGTCCGGGTCCTGGCGCTGTGGTGATGCCGCCGCAGCGTGTCCCGCAGGGATACCCGGGGGGTGCCGTCCTCAGGGGGACGCGGGCGCCGGCCCGGGCCAGGTTTGGCGACCGTGCTGGGCGACGCCGGAGTGCCGTCAGCGGCCACCGGCGGCTCCCGGAACGGCGGTACCAGCCACCCGGCGCCGCGCGGCGGCCGCAGTGGCTGGTATCTGGGTTGACACAGCGGCCAAGCCTAGACCCCCGTGGTAACGGCGGTTCGCTGGTCCGCTCCGTCAGGCATGGCCGTCCCTGTCAGCTCTTGTCCGGTTTTTTAATATTAAACTGGTTGATCAACGTGGCCTAGCTGGTCACCTGCGGTTTTTGCCAGCTGACCGCGCGGCAGCCGGGTCCCGAGCGCCGTGGCCACCACGAGCAGCCCGGCTCCGATGGCGAAAATCACATCGAGCGCAGCCATCACGTGGGCCGGGCCGAGCTGGCCACCGGTGGTGCTGGCCGCGAACAGCGCGGCGAACGCTGCGGCCGCGACCGAGGTGCCCAGCGTCTCGGTAAAACGTACCCCGGTGGTGGCGGTGCCCAGGTCACGGCGCTGCACGCTCTGCTGGACGAGGATCATCTCGTTGCCGATGCCGAACCCCACCCCGAGCCCCAGCACCATCAGCAGCGCGAGCAGGACGGCGATCGGCGTGCCGGTGCCGGTCAGAGCCAGGCCACCCAGGGCCGCGGCGGCCAGCGTGGTGCTGAGCAGAATGGACGGCCGCACCGAACGGGCCCGGGCCAGGATCAGCGAGCCCGCCGCCGCGCCCAGAGCCAGGCCGGCCGCCATCGGAAGCAGCAGCACGCCGGTGCGAGCGGCTGAGATGTGCCGGACCAGCTGCAGGTCCAGGGTGACGTAGACGGTGGCGGCGGCCATGCCGCATCCGGTGGCCAGCTGCACCGCGCTGATCACGCGCAGCGTCCGGTGCCGGAGCAGCCGGGGCGGGAAGAACGGGGCGGGTGAGTGGGTCTGCCGGTAGCCGAACGCCGCCCCCAGCCCGAGCCCGGCCGCGGCCAAGGCCAGGACCTGCGGGGACAGCCATGGGTAGCGCTGGCCGCCCCACTGGCAGACCAGCAGGAGGCAGGTGGCCGTCCCGGCCAGCGCGGCCGCGCCGGGCAGGTCCAGCCGGCCGCCGCTCTCGGTGCGCGGCAGCCGCAGGCAGGTGGCCACCACGATCCAGGCGGCCAGCGCGAGCGGGACGTTGATCAAGAAGATCCAGCGCCAGGAGGCGTGCGCGACCAGCGTGCCGCCGATCAACGGCCCGACGACCAGGCCGAGGCCGATCATCAGCCCGGCGGCCGCGTTGCCGCCGTCGCCCGACGCCTCGGGGTGTTCAGCCCGCAGGTGACCGAGGATGACCACGGTCACGCTCAGCAGGCCACCGCCGCCCAGGCCCTGGATGGCCCGGAACAGCAGCAGCTCGGGCATGGAGGTGGCCGCCGCGCAGAGCAGCGAACCCAGGATGAACAGCCCGACCGTGCCGAGGTAGACGGCCCGGGACCCGAACGAGTCGGCCACCTTCCCGTACAGCGGCTGGGCCACGGTCGCGACCAGGGCGTAGATGGCCACCAGCCACGGCACTTGGCTGACCCCGCCATGCGGGTCGATGTCGCGGGCGATGGCGGGCCCGGTGTTGGTGACGATGTTGATGTCGAGGATGGCGAGCAGTAGCGTCGCCACGCACGCACCGATGACGGCGAAAAACTGTGGCTTGGTCATGGGCTGAATATAGGTTCGACCTAAAATTAGGTCAATAACATTTTTAGGTTTAGCCTATTTTTAATGAGGTCGCTACCATGACCGGCATGGCGCAGGCCAAGGGTCTCCGGGAGCAGAAGAAAGAGCAGACACGAGCTGCGATCGCGCACACCGCGATCGGGCTGTTCCTGCAGCGCGGGTTCGAGCAGGTCTCGATCGCCGAGATCGCCGAGGCGGCCGGGGTGGCCAAGCAGACCGTGACCAACTACTTCCCGAACAAGGAGGACCTGGTGCTGTCGGCCCAGGACGGGCTGATCCCGGACCTGGTTGGGGCGATTCGCGGGCGCGCGCGGGGTGAGTCGCCCGTGGCCGCGCTGCACCGGTTCGTCCGCAGTGAGCTGGACCGGCGGGCGGAGTGGACACAGCTGCACGACGGGGTGACGCAGTTCGCCCGGATGGGCCTGGCCAGCCCGACGCTGACCGCAGCCTTCGTGCGGCTGTGGGGTCAGATCGAGGCCGACCTGGCCCAGGCGTTCGAGGAAGTTGCCGCTGAGGCTGACAGGGCTGGTGGGGCTGGTGGGGCTGGTGGGGCGGGAGGGGGCTCTGGGGCCGCCGGAGGTGTGGGGGCCGGAAAGGCCGAAGAGGGGGACCTGTGGTCGGCGGTGGGTCAGGCCATGGCGCTGCTGCAGAGCGGAGACCAGGCCGAGGAACAGCTGAAGCGGCTGGCCGGGTCGATCACCTTGAGGCGGATCCGGGCTCAGGTGGCCGCGGGCCAGGTGGCGGCGGCGATTCGCACGCTGACCACGGCCAACCTGATCCGGCAGGTAGCCGGGTTGACCACCGAGCAGACCGCGGCGCAGAGCTACGCCGAGACCGCGGCCGCCTTTGCCCTGCTGGAGTCGGGGCTGTCCGCCCTCAGCGGCTGACGGCACGATCGGGGTCGCGGGAGACCGCAGGGCCAGCCGGACCCCGGGCCGGGAAGGCGCGGCGGGCGGTCAGCAGGATCAGCAGGCCGGCCGCGACCAGCGCCAGGGCGACCAACGGCAGGACCGACAGCAAGCCTGCGTTGACCAGCAACGACCCGGCCAGCGCCCCGCCGCCGATGCCGATCTGGAACGCGACCACGTACAGGGCCGAGGCGGTGTCGGCCGACCGGGGCGCGACCCGCAGCACCGCCGCCTGCAGGGCTACCGGCAGCGCGGTGAAGCCCGCGCCCCAGACGACCACGGCCGCCACCGTGCCGACGGTGGAGCCGTGGGCCACGGTGGCCAGGGCGGCCAGCGCCACCACCAGGCCGGCCACGCAGGCCGCGGTGGCCGCCGGGGCCTGCGGTCGGTGATCCGGCCCGCGAGCACGATGCCGCCGATCCCGGCCGCCCCGTACCCGAACAGCACGGCCGACAGGGCCAGCCCGGACAGCCCGGCGTCCCGGCGGACCAGCGCGGTGATGTAGGTGTACGCGGCGAAGTGCCCGGTGACGACGACCATGGTGACCACGCAGACGGCCAGCAGCGGGCCGCTGCGCAGTGCGGCCGGGACGCTCGCCAGCCCGGCCCGCACGCCGCTGCGAGCCGAGGGGCCGACGGGCTCGGCGGGGGCGGGGAGGAGTTCGGGCAGGGTGCGGCGCAGGGCGATGGCGCTCACCACGGCGACCACCCCCAGGGCGGCCATCGCGGGCCGCCAGCCGACCGCGTGGCCCAGCGCGGTGCCGAGCGGCACCCCGCCGACCAGGGCCAGCGAATTGCCCACGAACACCCGCGCGGTGGCCCGGCCGGCCTGGCCGGACGGCGCGAGCCGGGCCGCGATCGGGGCCAGCATCGACCAGAACACGCCGTGGGCCAGCGCGCACAGCACGCGGGCGCCCAGCACGACCGCGTAGTCCGGCGCCAGCGCGACCACGAACTGGGACAGGGCCAGGAGCCCCACGCACGCCACCACGACCGTGCGCCGGGACCGGTGCTCCAGTGACGCGGTCAGCGGGATGGCGGACAGGCCGGCGATGGCCGCGTACGCCGTGACCAGCAGCCCCACCGTCCCCGGCCGGACGTGCAGCCCGGCCGACAGCTGGGGCAGCAGCCCCACCGGTAGCGTCTCCGCCGTCACGTAGACGAACGAAGCGCTGGCCAGTGCGGCCAGGCCGAGCCGGGCCCGGTCCGTGCTGGGAGGCGCCACGGCGGCGACGCATGCTTCGGCCATGATTCTGAGCTTATACTCGTTGAACGATTTAATTAAGGGTGGCAGCATGATCGCTGGTTGTGGGCGGCCCCCCGGACGGCCATAATCACCGGACGGGCAGGTTCGCCGGGGGGCCGGGCGAACGAACGGGACGCCGGCGAGCAGCCGGGGCTTCCCGACGGGGCAGGAGTGAGGTGATGCAGGTGGCGCCGCGGACGACAGCGCAGGCCACCTTGTTGCGGGCCGTGCACGAGCGGCCCGGGGTGACCCGGGCGGCCGTCGCGCACGAGCTGGGCATGCCCAGCGGGTTCGCGGCCGAGACCGTCGGCCGGCTGGTTGCGGCCCGGCTGCTCAGCGAGGAGCCGGCCCCGCCCACTGGTAGCCGCGGGCGGCCGACCACGCTGCTGCGGGCCCACCCGGACGGCCCCCTGGCGGCGGTGGCCACGATCACCCAGGAGACCTGGACGGTGGCCGTGGCCGAGCTCGGCGGTACCCAGCTGAGCACGGTCACCGGGGCTCACGACCGCACGCAGGACACCGTGCTGGCCGCGGTGACGACACAACTCGGCGAGGCGGCCGGCCGGTTCGGTGCCCGGATCCGGGCCGCGGCGGTGTCGGTGCCGGGCACGGTGGTGGGCAGCCAGCTGGTCTACGCGCCCAACCTGGGCTGGCACGACGTGGACCTGTCCGGTCTGTGGCCGCACTACCACCCGGAGCTGCCGCTGATCGCCGGGAACGACGCCACCTGTGCCGCGGTGGCCGAGTCGCGGCACGGGGCCGGGGTGGGCGCGGGCACCATGCTCTACCTGCACCTGGCGGCCGGGATCGGCGGAGCGGTGGTGGAGAGCGACCGGGTGGTGGCGGGCGCGACCGGCACGGCAGGCGAGTTCGGCCACATGCCGTTCGGCGACCCCGCCATGCGCTGCCGGTGCGGCGCCCTGGGGTGCTGGAACACCACCCTGGACGGTGGCGCGGTGGCCCGGATGCTGGGCCAGCCCGTCCCGGCGGAGGAGGTCAGCTACCTGCGCCGCGTGCTGGCCGCGGCCCGGGCCAAGGAGACGGAGCCCGCGGAGGCCGTGCGCACGCTGGCCCGGTCGGTGGGCCGGGGGGCGGCGGGCCTGGTCAACGCGCTCGACCCGCACCTGGTCGCGGTGGGCGGCTTGGGACGCGAACTGCTCGAGGTGGCGGGTGGCCACGCCACCGCCGCCTACCACGACGGGCTGATGGCGTTCCGGACGCTGCCCCCTCCCCCGCTGGTGGCGGCCAGCCTGCCGGACGACGGCTCGTTGCTGGGCGCGGCCGAGCTGTGCTTCGACCGGATCATCACCGACGAGGGCCTGCAGGCCTGGGCGCTGGCAGACTGTCCGGCATGACCGGACCGGATTTCAAGGCCGAACTCCAGCTCTACCTGCAGCGGGGACGCGAGTCCCTGCTGTGGAAGCTGGACGGACTGTCGGAGTACGACGTTCGCCGCCCGATGACGGCGACCGGCACCAACCTGCTCGGGCTGGTCAAGCACGTGGCCTCGACGGAGGCCGGGTACTTCGGCGAGACGTTCGGGCGGCGGTTCGACGAACCGCTGCCCTGGCTGGACGAAGGGGCCGAGCTCAACGCGGACCTGTGGGCGACGCCGGGCGAATCACGCGAGCAGATCACCGGGCTGTACCGGCGGGTGTGGGCCCATTCGGACCGGACCATCGCCGAACTGCCGCTAGACGCGATCGGGTACGTGCCGTGGTGGGCGGCCGGGAAGAACGAGGTGACCCTGCACCGGATCCTGGTCCACATGGCCACCGAGACCGACCGGCACGCCGGCCACGCCGATATCGTGCGCGAACTGATCGATGGGATGGCCGGGCACCGGCCGGACTACAGCAACCTGCCCTCAGACGATCCGGCCTGGTGGGCGGACTACCGGGCCACGGTGGAGCGGGCGGCCCGGGAGGCCGGCGGCGTCAGCGGATGAAGGCGATCTGCGGGTAGCGCGGGGACGGCCCGTTCGCGAAAGCCGTGCCCAGATCAGGCACTACGTACCCTGGCGTCCTCATCCCGGACCCAGAGGGCGAGCAGGCCACGGAAGTGGGCGATGAACTGATCGTGTTCGTGCGGGGGGAATCCGGCCCGGACCGTCTGCACGAGCAGGTCATCGAAATCTGGGCCCGCGACCCAGTCGAGAACGATTTCGTCGATATGCGACAGGCTGGTGGCACAGAAGTCTTCATAACGCTCGGTCTCGAAGTAGGCGTCGGCCAGCTCGCGGTAGACGCCGAGCTTGTCGTGGTAGGAAAGGCCGGCGTCGTCGGCGACTTCGAAGAACCGGTCGGTATCCAGGTCCAGCTTGGGCCGGCGGTCGGTGGCGAGCACGAACACGCACCACTTGACCAGCGCCTTCATCGCCCACGGGAAGTAGTAGTGCAGGCTGGTCAGGGCCACGTCCGGGCAGGCGTTGGCGTAGTCGATGGGGTACACCTCGCCGTCCTTGATCAGCGTCTCGCACGAGTTGAACTCCCAGCGGAAGAAGGCGTTGACCAGCCGCCCGATCGTCACCGCCTCGGCCCCGGACTGCGGGCTGAGGAAGTCGTGGTCGACCTGGTAGCGCTGGTGCATGGGCTGGTCCGGCTGGAAGCGCATGACCATGGTCTCGGGACCGATGGACAGCGACCGGGAGAACACGTCGAAGTCGATGCACTGCTGCAGGTGCATGAGCATCTCGCCGCTGGCGTCGTAGGCGGCGTGCAGTTCGGCCGGGTTCCGGATCTTCGACACGCCCCGCCAGCCACCGCCGTCGAACGGCTTCATGAACAGCGGGTAGCCGATCTGCTCGGCGATGGCGTCGAGGTCGAAGGGCTGGTTGTACTTGGCCGCGGTGTAGGCGTAGCGGGCGTTGTCGACCGGATTCTTGTACGGCACCAGTACGGTCTCCGGGACCTTGAGGCCGAGCCGCATCATCGCGCAGTAGGCGGTGTGCTTCTCCATCGACTGGAAGGTGAACGGGTTGTTCAGCAAGTAGACGCCGTTCATCATCGAGACCTTCTTGAGCCACTCGCGCGGCTGGTAGTACCAGTAGGCCAGGCGGTCGATGACCAGGTCGTAGCGAGGCTGGTCGCGCAGGTTGAACGGCTCGATCGAGAGCCGCTCACACTCGAAGACGTGCTTGACCCCGCCCGTGCCCGCGACCGGGCCGAGCCGGCCCAGGATCGTCTCGAACGCCCGGGGCCAGTCCTCCTCGGTGCCGAGCAGCAGCCCAACCTGGTGCCTGGTGCCGGTCATAGAAAGCTCCCGTCGTCAGCAGAAACGTGGCATGTGGTGGGCGAGCTGGGCCCGCCAGGAGGGCCAGTCGTGCGGGACGTCGTAGCCCCACAGATCGAGTTCGTGCCGGATGCCGCGCGCGGCCAGCAGCGCGGCGAACTGCCGGGTGCTGTCCAGCGACCCGGTGGTGTCCTCCCACTGGCCCTGGCCGCAAACCAGCAGCAGGCTGACCCGGGCCCGCAGCCAGTCCAGGTGCTCCCCGTGCAGGTGCGGCACGTAGTCGACCGGGTTGCTGAAGTAGACGGCCGGACCACGCTCCCCCCAGCCGTGCCAGCTGGACGGGTCGTAGTTGCCCGACAGGCACAGGGCCAGCGGGAACAGGTCGGCCCGCTTGAGCGCGAAGTTGGCCGCGTGGAACGCACCCAGGCTGCAGCCGAACGTGGCTACCTCGGCGAAGCCCTGGCAGTCCTGGTGGATCCAGGGCACGACCTGGCCGGTGATCCAGCTCTCGTAGCGCTCGTGCCGGCGGGCGCGTTCCTCCAGCGGGAGGCCGCGGTCGGACCAGGACGCCGTGTCGTAGCTGTCCACGCAGTAGACCTTCAGCCGGCCCGCGTCGATCAGCTGCGCCACCGCTCCGGTCATGCCCTGCTGCTCGAACTCCCAGGCGCCCTGCCCCTCGGTCGGGAACACCAGCAGCGGGCGGCCCCAGTGGCCGTAACGCACCACGGTGCCCGCCGCCCCGAGCGCGTCCGACCAAAGCTCGGCCACCTCCCGGTTCATGCGGCGAGCCGCCGGAGCAGGCCGGACAGGTGCGGGTCCAGGCTGTCCCGCCAGGCGGTCCAGTCGTGGCCGCCGCGGACCTCGTGCAGGACGGCCGGGTAGTGGTGGCCGGACAGGGACTGCACCAGCAGCCGGTTGTTGTGCACGTTGTCCTCGAACTGGCCGCAGGTGGCCGTGACCGGGACCGGGTGCTGCGGCAGGCGGCCGCCGTTCACGCTGCCCACGAAGCGGACGATGCGGCGGAAGTAGCGGAAGCCCTCTTCCATCCGGTCGTAGCGCAGCGTGAAGAAGCTGCCCGACTGGAGAAACAGCGCGCCGAACGCGCCCGGGTACCGGACGTGCGCGTGCAGCATGGCCAGCCCGCCCAGGCTGGCGCCCATCCCGATCCGGGCCGTACTGGCCAGCCGGCCGGTCACCGCGGGGAGCACCGCTTCGGCCAGCGTTCTGGTGTAGGCCGGGTGGGCCGAGTACCACTGGTCGCGCAGGCCCGGGCTGAGCAGCGCGGCCCGCACCGGTGGCAGCCACGCACCGGCCACGCCCGCGGCCAGGTACCGGGTCAGGCCACCCCGCGCGTCGTACTCCGGCCCGTCGTGGACCACCAGCAGCGGCAGCGAATCGTCGTCGGGCACGCCGGCCGGGGCCCAGGTGCGCACGGCCACGGCGGCGTCGTCGCCCAGCGCGGGCGCGGGTACGTCGAACGCCTGGCCGTGCCCAGGCGGCGCCAGCACGCTCAGCCAGCCGGGCGGGGCATAGGGCGGGAATTGCAGCACCCGCTCATCGTCCCTGCTCCGGGGGATTGGTGACAACAGGGACGGAGTCCGGGAGGCTCTCGGGCCGCACTTCATCCGTTACGTGGTCGGATATGGGGGTGTCCAGGGCGTCCACGTCCTCACCGTCGGGCCCGGGAGGCTGCGACCGGTCCCAGACCCGGCGGCGCCAGGGCAGGGCGGCAATCATGAACGCCATGACGCCGAGGCTGACGAACATCATCACGTTGTCGGTGTCCTGCCAGAGGTGCCCGGTCATCATGGCCATCGGCAGGTAGAAGACGGCGGCGTAGCTGCCCAGCACGATCTGCAGCGGAATGGTCAGCCGGGTGGGCCGGGCGATGGCCGACGGCACCGGCCACTGCAGGTACTGGTTCCCGAACGCTGGCGACGCGACGATGAGGGCGGTGGTGGTGGCGGTGGCTATGTCCAGCGGGTGGCCGCGACGCCACCAGAACACCGCGAGCAGCGCGACGGCCAGCGCGACCTTGGTACCGATCTTGGCCACGTGGATCCACAACGGGTCCGACCAGACCGGAAGCGCGGTCGGGTGCTGGGTCACCCACACCCCGGCCCAGCCGAAGGTGCCGATCGTGGGCTGGTTGCTGATCATGTGGTGGAACAGGTAGTACATCTTGTCCAGTGGCGTGCCGACGGTGAGCGGCATGGTGGCGAAGATCACCAGCCCGACCACGGCGCCGCCCGCTACGGCCTGCAGCCGGCGCCGCCACGACGGCAGCGCGATCAGCAGCGCCGGGCCGAACAGCACCGGCCAGGTCTGGGTGGAGATGGCAAAACCGAGCAGCACACCACCGGCCACGGCGCGGCGGCCGGAGATGCCTGGGCCGCCCCGCAGCACGACCACCATCGCCGAGAACGCCAGCAGCAGGCAGGCCGGTTCCAGCTGGCCGTGCACGCTGCTGACCAGGATGGCAACCGGGTTGCAGGCGTACTGGAACCGGCGCAGTTTGGCCTGGTCACCGGACCCGCCGGACGCCGTGACCAGCCTCCCGACCACCACGACCACCCCGAGGTCGCACAGCAGCGCCGGGATCCGGGCCACCACCACCCAGGTCCAGTGCAGATGAATGGCCGCCCACGCGGCCCCGGCCAGCACGAACGTGTAGGTGGGCAGGGAGGCCCAGCCGTTGGTCCGGTTGTTCAGGGTCGGGTCGCGATGGTGCAAGGTGGCGATCCCGGCGGCCCAGAAGTCATTGACCAGGTCGTACGGCTGGACGCGGTAAGCCAGGACCAGCAGCCCGACCCGCAGGGCCGCGGCCACGGCCAGCGCGGCGAGCAGCGAGGGACGCCAGTTGCGGCGCTGGGCGATGAGCATCAGCGCGACACCGATCGCGAGCAACACCAGCGCGGCCAGACACCGATGCGGGGTGAGTTCGGCGTAAGTCATGAAATATCGGGTGGTAGTCCGGTCACCGGACGATCGTAGCTTCAACGTCCATGAAAAGTGGGCCGCCTCTTGGCCAGAAACGCGGCGATGCCTTCGGCGGCGTCGTCGCTGGCCCCGGCCTCGCTCATCTGCGTGGTCTCGGCGCTGAGCTGGCCGGGCAGGTCCGTAGTCCAGGAGTCGCGGAGCAGGCGCTTGATCCGGCCGAAGGCCCGGGTCGGGCCGGCCGCGAGCTGCTGGGCCAGCTCGCGGGCCCGCTCCTCGACCTCGGCGGCGGGCACGATCTCGGTGACCAGGCCCCAGTCCAGGGCTTCGGGGGCGGTCAGCCGCCGGTTGAGCAGGATCAGCTCCTGGGCCCGGCGCAGGCCGACCAGGCGGGGCAGGAACCAGGTGTTGGCGCCATCGGAAGCCAGGCCGATGGCGGCGTAGCCGAGCGCGAACTTGCTGTCCGCGGCGGCGATCACCACGTCCGCGGCGTGGAGCAGGCCCAGCCCGCCACCGGCCGCGGCGCCGCGGACCGCACAGACCACGGGCGGGTCGATGCGGGTCAGCCGGTCCAGGGCCAGATGGTACAGGTCGGTCATCTGGCGCAGCCGAGCCGACAGCTCGCCGGCGTCCAGTCCGGCGAACGTGGCCAGGTCACCACCGGTGCTCAGGGACCGCCCGGCCCCGCACAACAGCACCGCGCGCACGGCGGGGTCTTTGGCGGCGCGGAACACGGCCTCGTAGAAGTCCTCGACCAGGGTCAGGTCGATGGCATTACCGGCCTCGGGACGGTTCAGCCGGATCGTGGCCACCCCTTGGTCCACGTCGTAGCCCACCACCCGCAGGTCACGCCGGCCCGCGGCCGGCGGCGGCAGCGCCCCGGCCCAGCGGGCGGTATCGGTGTACTGGGTCAGCTCGCTGAGCTGCCCGCCGGTGAACCGGAGCACGTGCGCGAACGAGGCGTCGAGCCGCCCGCCGCCGTCTCGGGCCGTGCCGGTGTAGCGGCCGAGCACGAGCAGGCCACCGTCGGCCAGCGGCAGGAACTGGGCGGGTTCGGCCCGGGCCCGGTAGTGACGGCCGATGGCCCACCAGAAGTCCCGGGTCATCGCCTCCGGGCTGTCGTAGTCTCCGCCCAGCCCCAGCGGCAGGCCCTCGGCGGCGTGGCCGGTGAACGAGGGATGCAGCAGCTGCCCCAGGCTCCCCGCGTCCCCGGACGCCAGCGCCTCGTAGAAGTGGCGGGCCAGCACGACCGTGTCCGGCCCAGGGTCGGAACCAGTTGACATAAACAATGCTCCTGTAGCTGAGCGGTCGGTCACGAGGGCACGGACGGGAGCATGACGAGCAGCTCAACCGCCGTAGCGGTCTCGCCGGGCGGGCGGCCGGCCAGGCCCGCGCTGTTCAGCGCGCCCAGCAGCAGGTCGCGCACGGTGGGCGCGGGCACGGCCGCCGCGAGGACGCCAGCCCCTTGGGCGTCCTCGACCAGTCCCGACCATTGTTGCAGGTAGGCCCGGCGGAGCTCGCGGAACGCCGCCCCGGGCGGCCCGTCCAGGGCCAGCGCGGGCGCGAGCACCACCGTGGCGTAGTCCCGCAGATCGTGCAGAGCGTCCAGGTGGGCGCGGATCGCGGCGCGCAGCCGGGCCCGCGGGTCACCGGGCCGGCCCCCATGGGTCACCTCGGCCATGGCCAGGTCCAGCCGGGCCAGCGACTCGCGCACGCCCTCCTCCAGCATGGCGTCGATGAGCTGGTCCCGGGAGCCGAAGTGGAAGTAGATGCTGCCCGGCTTCAGCCCGGCCGCGGTGGCGATGGCGCTCAGGCTGGCCCCGGCCCGGCCGTGCCGGGCCACCTCGGCGGCGGCCGCGTCCAGCAGCCGGTGCCGGGTCCGGTCGCCCTTGGTCGGCGCGTCAGTGGATGCGGCGGTCATGACCCTGCCAGTAGCGCTCGCGCAGCACCGGCTTGACCACCTTGCCGGTCGCGGTGTGCGGCAGCGTGTCCACCACGTCCACGCTCGTCGGGCACTTGAACCGGGCCAGCTGGCTGCGGCAGAACGCGATCACCTCCGCGGGTTCGACCACGGCGTCCGGGCGGGCCACCACGATCGCCTTGACCGTCTCGCCCCAGCGGTCGTCGGGCACGCCGATCACCGCCGCCTCGGCCAGCGCGGGGTGGGCGGCCAGCACCTTCTCCACCTCGGCCGGGTACACGTTCTCACCGCCGGTGATGATCATGTCTTTGGCCCGGTCGACCAGGTAGATCCGCTGCTGCTGGTCGAGGTAGCCGAGGTCGCCGGTGCGCAGCCAGCCGTCGGGGGTCAGCGCGGCCGCGGTCTGCTCGGGCTGGTGCCAGTAACCGGCCATGTTCTGCGCGGACCGGGTCCAGATCTCGCCGACCTGCCCGGTGGGCACGTCCTGGCCGGTCTGCGGGGACACCGCCCGGACCTCGACCCAGGGATACGGCCGGCCCGCAGAGCGCAGCCACTCGGGATGCCCGGGGTCGGTGTGCTCGGCCGCGGACAACTGGGCGAACGCGCCGGTGGCCTCGGTGAGCCCGTAGATCTGGACGAAGTCGCAGCCCAGCGCGTTCTGGGCCTGGCGCAGGCCGGTGGGGCTGATCGGGGCACCGGAGTACACCATCTGGCGCAGCGTGCGCGGGCCGGCTCCTGCGCCGCTGAGGGCGCCGAGCATGGCGGGGACGCAGAAGGCCAGCGTGACGCCCTCGTCCGTCATCGTGTCCAGCACCGGGCCGGGCGCGAAGTCACGCACGATCACCTGCCGGGTGCCGCGGGCCATCCCGGCCAGAGCCCAGGCCAGTCCGCCCATGTGGAACAGCGGCATGCACACCAGGCTCACGTCGTCGGGGGTGAAACCCCAGGCCACGGAGATGTCGTCCAGCAGCACCCGCAGGTTGCTGCCGTTGGCGAACATCGCGCCCTTGGGCGGCCCGGTCGTACCGCTGGTGTAGAGCTGGAAGGCGATGTCGTCGGCCTGGACCGGGGCGGCGGGATCGTCCCCGGCGGGCGCTTTCCAGTGGGTGAGGCAGGGCCACCGGCCGTGATCGTGCAGCGCGACCACGGTGTGCAGGCCGGGTAGCTCGGCCTCGGCCTGTTCGACGGCGGCCGCGCCGGCCTCGTCGGTGAACACGATCCCGGCGCCCGAGTCGCTGATCATCGCGGTCAGCTCGGCCGCGGACAGCCGCCAGTTCAGCGGGACCGGTACCGCTCCGGCCAGGGCGCAGCCGAACAGGTAGCCGAAGTAGGACGGGTCGTTCTTGCCCACGAACACCACCCGGTCCTGGGGTTTGACCCCGTCCCGGACCAGGGCGGCGGCGACGCGGCGAGCTTCGGCGTGCAGGTCGCTCCAGGTCAGGTGCTGGCCCCCGCCGCTGACCACGATCGTGTCCGGGGAGCCGGTGGCGCCGCGCTCCAGGAGCTCGCGCAGGCTGCTGGTCACGCGCTTGGGCCTTTGGTGGCGCCCTGGTAGAGGCCGATCTGCTTCATCAGGCCGAGCAGGTCATAGCTGGCGTTGAGATAGCAGGCCCGGCCGTCGCGGAAGTCGAACACCTCCAGCCCGGAGAAGTCGAAGGGCCGGCCCGTGCCCGGGACGCCGGGCGGGTCCAGTACGCCGCTGAAGTGCCCGGTCCCCCGCCAGCTGAACGCCACCCGGGCCAGGTCGCTGCGGAACATCGGCGGCGCGACGACTTCCCAGCACAGGTCGGGATAGGCGCCGATGACGTAGCGCAGGTACTCAGCCGTGGCCGCGTGGCCCTGCACCTGCCAGCCGGTGTGCCGGGTGGTCGGGCTGTCCAGCACGAAATCCTCGGTGACCAGGCTCGGGATCATCTCCGGCTTCCGGTCATTCCACGCCTCGATCCACCCGTCGTACCACCGGGTGGCGAAGTCCAGGTCCACCATCGACGAGTCGGCCACGGGCACTGGCACGGGCGACCACCTCCTATGGAATCTAATTTTCCTTAGACTCTAATAAGAATTAGATTTTGTCCAGGGACGAGGGTGAGACGAATTTCGTCCAGGGGTGGCGAGGTGGGAAGAACTTCGTCCAGGGGGCAGGCCGGGGGCGATTTCGCCCAGAGGTCAGCGTGGCCGGGCCGACAAGTCGGGCGAAGAGCGCGAAAGCTGAGGCTCGCGGGACGAGAGGTGCGGGAGGTTCGCGGGCACCTGGTTTCGCCGGGTCCAGGCCACGTGCTCGATGGCGCCATTGGGCTTGCTATAGGCAGCCCAATGGCGCCATCGAGCAGGTAGGAACCACGCACGCGCAGAGGCGCGAGGCGGCTGTGACGCCTGGGGGCGAGTGAGGGCGCTCCGCGCACACGGGTGGCCGCCTGGCCATCCCGTCGCCGTCGTCCCGCCAGCCGAACCAGCAGGCCGAGCGGGACGGGTCAAGCGGCAACGCTCTTCCGCCGCTTGAGGCGGCCCGGGAGGTCTGCTCGGCTGACGGGGCCGGACGACGGCGCCCGGGACGGAACCAGGCCCAAGGGCTTCCTCCATCCCGGAGCCAGAGAGCCTCCGCCGGAGGCGATTAGCTGGGAGGGGCGAAGTTGGGGCCGCGGCGGGTGGCGTAGGCGTCCAACCCCTCGCGCATGGCTTCGGAGTTCCAGTTGCGGCGGAAGAACGCCAGGTCAGACTCCAGGGTTTGCTCCCAGCTGGGCTGCAGGGCCTGGTGCACCATGGCCTTCATGGCCGCGACGCTGACCGGGCTGCGACGGCTGAGCGTGCCGGCCAGTTCCGTGGTGCGGCGTTCCAGCTCGCCCGGCGGTGTGACTTCGGCGACCAGGCCGTAGGCGGCCATGGTGGCGGCTTCGATGGGCTCGGACAGCAGCAGGACCTGCTTGGCCCGGAGTTCGCCCAGCGCCCGGACCAGGCCCGCGGCGGCGCCGATGGCGGGAGCGATGCCGAGACCGGCGTGCGCGTCGGTGAAGGTGGCGCTCGTGTCGGCCACGACCACGTCGCAAGCCAGGATCAGCTCCAGGCCGCCGGCGGCGCAGGCGCCGTTGACGGCCGCGATGACGGGCCGGGGCGAGGCCCGGAGCCGGGCCATCAGGGTGGCCAGGGGACCGATGACGGCGGCCAGGAAGCGTTCGCAGCCGTCCGGCTCGGCCAGCATGGCCCGGAAGAAGTTCAGGTCGGCGCCGGCGCAGAAGGCAGGCCCGGCCCCGGTCAGGACCAGCACCCGCACCTGGTCGTCGGCCTCGGCCAGATCCAGGGCGCGGTGCGCCTGGGCCAGCATCTCGGCGGTGAGCGCGTTGCGCTGGCCCGGGCGGTTCAGCGTGATCCAGGCGGCCGGGCCCCGGCGCTCGTAGCTGAGCTCGGCGTCGGTCACGCCGGTCCTCCAGTCGCTTGGGGGCCGCCGGTCACGGGCTCAGCAGGTGGGACGGGATCGCGGCGGTCCGGGAGCGGAGGTACTCCCCCAGTCCCTTGGCCTGGGGGTCCGGGCGGGTCGAGGCGGCCACGCCCGCCCCCAGCAGCCCGACGACGACGAAGTTCAGCGCGCTGAGGTTGGGCAGTTCGTACCGGCGGACGTCCAGGCCAGCGCACTCCGGGATGAGCGTGCGCAGCCGGTCCACGGTCAGGTAGTCGCGCAGCCACGGATAGGCGGCCGGGTCACGGGTCCAGAGGCCGATGTTGGCGTTGCCGCCCTTGTCTCCGGACCGGGCCCCGCACAGCCGGCCCAGCGGGGCCCGCGTTACCTCAGCCGCCGCCACGCCGGGTGAGCCCGGGGCGGCGGGGGACGGTTCGGCGGTGGGACCAGTTATAAAAATGCCGGAAGAATCGGACGGGAACGGAACTGCGGGCAGGACCGGAGCGGCCGGATCCGGGGAATCCGGCGGGACTGGCGCTACGGACAGGACCGGAGCGGCCGGGGCAGCCTGGATAGCCGGCGGGACGGGGATCGCGGTGCCGTCGGGCAGGACCACGGTGTGGGCCACCTCGGCCGCCGGGACCAGCGTGGGCCAGTAGACGCCGTAGGCGCTCTCCGGGGTGGGCGGCGTGGTGGTGTGGAAGCCCGCGTAGCCGCCCAGAGCCAGTTCCATGGTCGCGTTGGAGAAACGGCGCCCGACCTTGCGCGGATCCGGGTCCTTGACCGTGATCCGCAGGTGGGCCGTGGCCTGCTCGTTGGTGGGCGCGTCGAGCTGGTCGAAGCGGAGCAGCCGGACGTCCACGTCGGCGAACTGGGCCCGGCCGCCGAGCACGTCGAACAGCTCCTCGGTGGCCCAGGCCGCCTTGTCCTCGATGTCCAGACCGGTGAGGACCAGCGTCATTGTGTTGCGGTACCCGCCCAGGAAGTTCATCGCTACCTTGGCCGTGGACGGCGGCGGGCTGCCCTTCGTCCCGGCCAGCCGCACCCGGTCCGGCCCGTCCTGGGTCAGCGTGACGGTGTCGAAGTGGGCCATCACGTCGGGGTTGGCGTAGGCCGGTTCGGCGATCTCGTACAGCAGCTGCGCAGTGACCGTGCCCACCGAGACCAGGCCGCCGGTGCCGTCGTGCTTGGTGATCACGCTGCTGCCGTCGGCCGCGACCTCGGCGATCGGGAAGCCCGGGTAGCGCCGGTCCCGGATCTCCTCCAGGAACGAGTAGTTACCCCCGGTGGCCTGCGGGCCGCACTCGATCACGTGCCCGGCCAGCACCGCGCCGGCCAGCGCGTCGAAGTCGTCGCGGCGCCAGCCGTGCCACCACGCGGCCGGGCCGGTAACCAGCGAAGCGTCGGTGACCCGGGGGCAGACCACGATGTCCGCGCCGGCGTCCAGCGCAGCGGTGATGCCCCAGCCGCCCAGGTAGGCGTTGGCCGTGACCGGCTTACCGGGGGCCTGGGCCAGGGGCAGGCCGGTGTCCAGGTGGGCCAGCGGGTGCCCGGCCGCGGTCAGCTCGTCCAGCCGGGGCAGCAGGTCGTCGCCGGTCACGTAGGCGATCTTCGGGTGCAGGCCGAGCCGTTCGGCCAGCGCGGCCAGCTGGGCGGCCAGGCCCGCCGGGTTGAGGCCGCCGGCGTTGTTCACGATCTTTATGCCGTGGTCCAGGCAGGTGCCGAGCACCTCCTCGAGCTGGCCCAGGACCGATCGGGCGTAGCCGGCGGCCGGGTCCTTCTGCTGGGCCTTCCACAGGATCAGCATGGTCAGCTCGGCCAGGTAGTCGCCGGTGAGGACGTCGATCGGGCCGCCTTCGACCATCTCGCGGGAGGCGGCGGCGCGGTCGCCGTAGAAGCCGGACGAGTTCCCGATCAGTACCGCTCGCTTGGCCGGGCGGCGGGGGTCGGTCATGTCAGCTCCTTTCGGCCGCAGTCTCAGCGGCGGGTGGGCGGCCGGGGCCGGCGGGGCCGGCGAACGCCTGCGCGATCGTCATCCACTGGGTGGCCACCGGGCCGGTGACAACGAGGCTGGTGTCGGCCCGGTGACGGCGCTGGGTCACGGCCAGGCAGAAGTCCAGCGCCGGGCCGGTCACCCGGTCGACGGCCTCGGCCGGGCCCCAGATCCAGGTCTGGCCGTCTGGGGCGGTGAGCTCGACCCGGATCGGCTCGGTGGGCACGGGCAGGCCGTTGACCAGGTAGCTGTAGGGCAGGGCCCGGATGCCGATGTGGGCCACGTGCCGCAGCCGATCGGTCGGCGGCCGCTCGGCTCCGAGGGTGTCGGCGATGTCCTGGCCGTGGGCCCAGGTCTCCATGATCCGGGCCGTGACCGAGGAGGCCACCCCCATGTCCGGGCCGAACCACGGCAGCCGGGTGGCCGGGTCACAGCGGGCGTAGCCGTCAAGCAGCCCCTGGCGGGAGGTACGGAACCAGGTCCGCAGCGCGTCCCCGTCCAGGTGCCGGTGCGCGGCGGCCACCCGGTCCGGGTAGTCGTCGCCGTCCACGGCCAGCGCCTCGGCGTCGCGGCGGAACTGGTCCGGGTCGGTGATCGACAGCAGCGTCACGTCGTCGAAGTAGGCCAGGTGGGTGACCTGGTCGGCGATGGTCCAGCCGGCCGCGGGGGTGGGCCGGCCCCAGTCCGCGGGGGCCAGCGGGTCCAGCAGGGCGCCTACCGCGGCCGACTCGGCGGCCAGGTCGTCGAGCAGCGGCTTGAGGTCGGCGGGCATCAGCGGCCGGTCCCGGTGGCCATCAGCGGCCGGGCGTGGCCGGGCATCAGCGGCCGGTCCAGGCCGGGCGCCGTTTGTCGCGGAACGCGGCGGGCCCCTCCTGGGCGTCGGCGCTGCGGTACACCGGGTCCCAGATCCGGTCCGCTTCGGCGTAGGCCTCGCTCAGCGGGTGTTCGGCGGTCAGGTAGACGGTGCGCTTGGCGGCCAGGACCGACAGCGGGGCGTTGGCCGCGATCCGCTCGGCCAGCGCCTGGGTGGCGCTCTGCAGTTCGGCGTCGGGCACGACCTGGTTGACCAGCCCGAGCTCGTAGGCCCGCTGGGCCGACACCGGATCCCCGGTGAGGAGGATCTCCATCGCCACCCGGGGCGGGATCAGCACCGGGAGCGGCACCGCCCAGGGGGAACCGCGGCCCACCTTGACCTCGGTGACCGCGAACCGGGCCGATTCGGCCGCCACGCACAGGTCACACTGCTGGGCGAGCAGGAAGCCGCCGGCGTAGGCGACCCCGTTGACCGCGGCGATGGTCGGCTTGGCCACCTCGATGTTGCGGCCGAACTGGGGCAGGAAGTCGGGCGGCGGGACCTCCAGGGCGGTGTCGGCCATCTCCTTCAGGTCGCCGCCGGCGCAGAACGCGCGGTCGCCGGCCCCGGTCAGCACCAGCACCTTGGCCTCATCGTCGGCGTTGAACCGGCGCACCCCGGCGAACAACCCCTCGCGCACGGCCTGGCTCAGCGCGTTGCGGGCCTCGGGCCGGTCGATGGTCAGCCAGGCCACGCCGTTGCGCAGCTCGTACCGGACCACGTCGGTATCAGTCACCTGCTTCTCCCTCGTCCTCGAGGACGGCCAGCACGGAACCGTTGTCGACCTGGGCGCCGACCGCGACGGGCAGGTCGGCGACCACCCCGGCGGCCGGGGCGCGGATCGCGTGCTCCATCTTCATGGCTTCGATGGCCAGGATCACCGCGCCCGCGGGCACGTGGTCACCCAGGGCGACCTCGACCCGGACCACGGTGCCGGGCATCGGCGCCAGCAGCGAGCCGGCCTGGGCCGCGGCGGACGGGTCCGGGAACCGGTCCACCTCGGTCAGCACGCTGTGGCCCAGCGCGCTGTCCAGGTAGAACGCGTCGGCCGCCCGGAGGACGCCGACGACCCGGCGCACGCCGCCGATCTCCAGATCGACCCGGTCGTCCGCGACCTCGTTCAGCCGCAGATCCGGGTAAGCGGTCCCGTCCACCTCGGCCTGCAGGCCGTCGTGGCCGAACTCGTAGCTGACCTCGACGGTTTTTCCGTCGCCGGAGTAGCTGGCCCGCTGCGGGGTGCTCGGGTTGTTGCGCCAGCCGGACGGGATCGTGGCCAGCACGGGTGCCTCGCGGCGGCGGCGGGCCTGTTCGGCCAGGGCGACCGCGAGCACGTGCTCCGGCGGAGCGGCCGCGGGCGGGCTCAGCTCCTCCGGCGGGTGCCGGGTCAGGTAACCGGTGTCGATGGCCCCGGCCCCGAACTCCGGCTCGCGCAAGATCCCCACCAGCAGGTCCCGGTTGGTGACCACGCCGTGCAGCCGGGCCCGTGACAGCGCACCGGCCAGCACCCGGCGGGCGTCGTCGCGGGTCCGGCCCGACCCGATGACCTTGGCCAGCATCGAGTCGTAGAACGTGCTGACCCGGGTGCCGGACGCGAAGCCGGCGTCGACCCGCAGCCCCGGCCCGGCGGGGATGTCGAACGTGTGGACGTCCCCGCTGACCGGCAGGTAGCCCGCGGGCACGTCCTCGGCGTACAGCCGGGCCTCGATCGCGTGCCCGGTGAAGGTGGCCCCGGTGACCTCCGGCGGCAGCGGCTGGCCGGCCGCCACCTCGAGCTGCACCTTGACCAGGTCCAGGCCGGTGATCAGCTCGGTGACCGGGTGCTCGACCTGCAGCCGGGTGTTGACCTCGAGGAAGTAGAACCGGCCCGAGGCGTCCAGGACGAACTCCACCGTGCCCGCGCCGACGTAGCCGATGGCCTGGCCCGCGGCCACCGCGGCCTGGCACAGCTGCTCCCGCAGCTCGGGGCCGACGGCCGGCGAGGGCGCCTCCTCGACGATCTTCTGGTAGCGGCGCTGGATGGAGCACTCACGCTCGAACAGGTGCACCACGGTGCCGGCCTGGTCGCCGAAGATCTGGACCTCGATGTGCCGGGGCGAATCGACGAAGCGCTCCAGGAACACCGTGCCGTTGCCGAACGCGGAGGCGGCCTCGCGGCGGGCGCCGGCCACCGCCTCGGCCACTTCGGACTGGCGGTTGACGATCCGCATGCCGCGGCCGCCGCCGCCGAACGCCGCCTTGACCAGCACCGGGTAGCCGATGTCGTCGGCCGCCTTGACCAGCTCGGCCGGGTCCGGGTCGGTCCCGTCGTCGAACACCGCGCCGGGCAGCACCGGCACCCCGGCCGCGGCCATGATCTCCTTGGCGCCGATCTTGGACCCCATGGCCTCGATCGCGTCCGGGGGTCGGGCCGACGAAGGTCAGGCCGGCCGCGGCGCAGGCCCGGGCGAAGCCCGCGTTCTCGGACAGGAACCCGTAGCCGGGGTGGACACTGTCGGCGCCGGTGGCGGCGGCCGCGGCCAGCAGCGCCTCGACGTTCAGGTAGGTCTGCGCCGGGGCCGAGCCGGGCAGCCGGACGGCCTCGTCGGCGTCGCGGACGAACGGCAGGCCCTCGTCCGGGTCGGAGAACACCGCGACCGTGCCGATGTCCAGGGCCCGGGCGGTGCGGATGACCCGGGACGCGATCTCGCCCCGGTTGGCGATCAGCAGTTTGCGGATGGTCATCAGGTTTTCTGGCCCCTCACATCCGGAAGACGCCGAAGCCGCGGCGCCCGGCCACCGGGCCGGAGTGCACCGCGGACAGCGCCATGCCGAGCACGGAACGGGTGTCGCGCGGGTCGATGACCCCGTCGTCGTAGAGCCGCGCGCTGACGAAGAACGCGTGCGACTCGCTTTCGATCTGGGCCTCGATCTGCTTGCGGCGCTGCTCGTCGGCGGCCACGTCGAAGTCCCGCCCGTTGGCGGCGGCCGACGCCCGGCCGACGATCGACATCACGCCCGCCAGCTGCTGCGCGCCCATCACGGCCAGCTTGGCGTTGGCCCAGGCGAACATGAACCGCGGGTCGTAGGCCCGGCCCGACATGCCGTAGTTGCCGGCCCCGAACGAGGCGGCCATGTTGATGGTCAGGTGCGGGACGGCCGAGTTGGTTACCGCGTTGATCATCTTGGCGCCGTCCTTGATGATCCCGCCCTGCTCGTACTGGGCGCCGACCATGTAACCGGTGGTGTTCTGCAGGAAGATCAGCGGCGTGTCGCTCTGGTTGGCCAGCAGGATGAACTCGGTGGCCTTCTTGGCTTCCTCGCTGAACAGCACGCCGCGGGCGTTGGCCAGCACCCCGACCGGGTAGCCGTGGACCGAGGCCCAGCCGGTGACCAGGCTGGTGCCGTAGCGCGGCTTGTACTCGTCGAACCGGGAGCCGTCGGTGACCCGGGCCAGCACCTCGCGCGGGTCGAACGGGGTCCGGAAGTCCGCGGACACGATGCCGAGCAGTTCGTCCGGGTCGTAGGCCGGTAGGTCCGCAGGCTCGGTGGGGCTCGGCCCGAGCTTGCGCCAGTGCAGGTCGGCCACGATCTGGCGGCCGAGCCGGATGCAGTCCAGCTCGTCGGTGGCGAAGTAGTCGGCCAGGCCGGAGACCCGGGAGTGCATGTCCGCCCCGCCCAGGGACTCGTCG
This sequence comes from uncultured Actinomycetes bacterium, assembly GCA_963833835.1. Lineage (GTDB taxonomy): Bacteria > Actinomycetota > Actinomycetes > Streptosporangiales > Streptosporangiaceae > Bog-532. The sequence continues at coordinate 205,644 of CAWHZI010000007.1, read as the reverse complement.
TCGGACTCCTCGCCGGTGGCCATCTTGACCAGCGGCGGCCCACCCAGGAACACCTTGGCCCCGCGGTCGACCAGGACCGAGTAGTCGCACATGCCCGGCACGTAGGCCCCGCCCGCGGTGGAGTTGCCGAAGACCAGGGCGATGGTGGGGATGCCCATCGCCGACAGCTCGGTCAGGTCGTGGAAGATCTTGCCCGCGGGCACGAACAGCTCGGACTGAGTGGGCAGGTCCGCGCCACCCGACTCGACCAGGGTGATCACGGGCAGCCGGTTGAGCCGGGCAATCTCCAGCGCGCGCAGGTTCTTGCGCAGCGTGAAGGGGTTCATCGACCCGCCGCGCACGGTCGGGTCGTGCGCGATCAGCACGCATTCGACCCCGGAGACCACGCCGACGGCGGTGACGATGCTGGCCCCGACGGAGAACTCGGTGCCCCAGGCGGCCAGCGGGGACAGCTCCAGCAGCGGCGAGTCCCGGTCCACCAGCAGCTCGAGGCGTTCGCGGGCCAGCAGCTTGCCGCGGTCGTGGTGGCGCTGGGTGTACTTGGGGCCACCGCCGGCCCGGGCCAGTTCCAGCTGCTCGTTCAGGGCCGCGATGGCGGCCAGCTGACCCTTCCGGTTGGCCAGGTAGCTGTCGTCGGTGGTGTCCACCGCCGAGCGCAGGACGGGCACCAGACCTCCTCCTAGTTGCGGCCGGGCGGCCCGCGAGTGGCGGCCGGGCGGCGGGTGAGCCGCATGGCGATGTTAACCGCCATTCACTTAGCGCGCTAGCAGGTGATCTTGGGCCTTTACCAGCCCTGCATGTCTTTACCAGCTCTACCTTTACCAGCGCCGCGCGGATCTCTACAGTGGCCACTGTAGTGAACAGGCAGTCACTATTGGCGTCAGAGGGGACATGAGCGGCATGGCGGTCAACTTCGACGTGACCACGACGGATCTCGACGTGACGAGCCTGCACCATCGGCGGGCCACCCACCGATGGGAACGCACCAGCGTGGGCGACCTGTTCGAGCGGATGACGTGGAGCTTCCCCGACCGCGAAGCCCTGGTCGGCCAGGAAGGTGCCTACGGAGACGAGGCGTTCCACCGCGTCAGCTACGCCCAGGCCGATGAGTTCGCCAACCAGCTCGCCAACGGCCTGCTGGCCCGGGGGCTGCAGCACGGCGACGTGATCATGATGTTCTGCGAGAACTCGATCGAGGGCTACCTGATCAAGATCGCGGCGGCCAAGGCCGGGCTGGTGTGCGCGCCGATCAACCCGATGATGGCCCCGGACATGGTGGCGGCCATGATCGCGCTGGTCCGGCCGAAGCTGGCCGTGGTGGACGCGGAGCTATGGCCGGCCGCCCAGGGCCCGTTCGCGGCGGCCGGGCTGGAGGTCGCGATCACCGTCACCATCGGCGGCTCGCCGGTGCCGGGCAGCCAGTCCGTGCTCGACTTCGCCCGGGCCCAGCCCGCAACCGAGCCGGACGTGGAGATCCACGGCGACGACATCTGGGAAATCCTGTTCACCTCGGGCACCACGGCGCTGCCCAAGGCGGCGATGATCTCGCACACCTGCAGCTACCTGGCCGCGTACGGGTTCGCGCTGTCGCTGACCCGGGGGCTTCGGCTGGAGTCCGACCTGCGGGTCGGCACGTTCCTGCCCATGCTGTACCACGTGGGTGACCAGCCGTTCAGCTACTCGGTGTTCCTGTCCGGCGGCACCATGATCATGGGCCGCAAGCCCGACCCGGTACGGATCACGGAGATGATCTCGGCCGAAGGGGTGACCGCGCTGTGGGCCGGCTCGCCCGCCATGGTCGGCGCGGTCGACAAGGTGCTGGGTGACCGGCCGGACCTGGACGCCCGCAGCCTCACCGTCATCGTCTACGGCTGGGCCGCGCTGCCGCCCGCGGTGCTGGCGTCGATGAAGAAGCACTGCGGGGACGACCTGCTGGTGTTCGAGATCTTCGGCCAGACCGAGTCGATCTCCTGCCACCGGTTCTGGCCGGACAAGTGGCCCGAGGTGTACGCCAGGACCGCGCCACAGGACAACTACGTCGGGGTGCCGAGCCCGCTGCTGGCCTCGACCGTGCTCGATCCGGAGGGGCAGGACCTGGCCGGCTCGCCCGGGGTGGCCGGTGAGGCGGTCTACCGGTCCCCGTCGATGATGGCCGGGTACTACCGGGACGAGCCCGCCACCCGGGAGGCGTTCCGGTTCGGCTGGTTCCACTCCGGCGACAGCTGCGCCTACGACGACCAGGGCCTGCGGGTCATGCTCGACCGCTACAAGGACATCGTGAAGACCGGCGGGGAGAACGTGTCCAGCCTGCGGGTGGAGGCCGTCCTCGGGCTGCACCCCGGGGTGACTAAGTCGGCCGTGATCGGGCTGCCGCACCCGCACTGGGGCGAGGCGGTCACCGCCGTCGTCATCCGCAGGCCGGGCGACACGTCGACCGAGGCGGAGCTGATCGCCTACTGCCGGGCCAACCTGGCCGGCTACGAGACCCCCAAGGGCGTGGTGTTCGTGGACTCGCTGCCGGAGACCGTGGGCGGCAAGGTGCTCAAGTACAAGCTCCGGGTCACGTTCGCCGGCCACTACGAGGGCGCCGAGGTGGCCGGCTAGCGCTGTTTTGGGCTGGGGTGGCTGGCCGGGATAACTGGCCGAGTTAGCTGGCCGGGCCCGGTTGGAGCATCGGGACGATGTCAAGCTTCGTGTGCAGGAAGCCGTACTGGAGCATGACGTTGGCCGCGTTCTGCAGCTGCGTGGGGGTCAGCATGGTGGGGAACGTGTCGAACGACATGACCGAGGCGATGCCGGCCTTGGTCGAGGTGTAAGTGGGCACGGTCTGCACCACCAGCCCGTGGTCGCTGGCCGCGACCTGCTGAGCCTGGGCCATGGCCCGCTGGAACGCGGCCACCGTCCCGGGGTACTTCTGCGCGTAAGCCTGCAGCGTGCCCCAGCCGCCAACCAGGAATCCGGACATGGTCCCGGTCATCGTGTCGGCCAGCGAGTGCGCGCTCAGCGTCTTCTTCATCACCGTGACGAACGGCTCGGTCGCCCACACCGCGTCGACCTGGTGCCGGGCCAGCGCGGTCAGCTCGTCCGGGAACGGGATGGCCACGAACGTGACGTCCCGGGGATCGACCCCGTGAGCCTTCAGCGTGGCGTCGACGGCCAGGTTGCCGATGGCCCCGGTGGTCTGCGGTGAACCAATCTTCTTGCCTGCCAGATCGGCCAGGGACGTGATCGGCGAGCCCTTGGGGACCAGGATTTCTGACACGTTCGCGGCCGCGACCGTGCCCGGAGCGACGTACTTAAATCTAATATTGCTGTTCTGCTCGATTTCCATCGTCGATACATAATTAAGCAGCGAGAAATCCATCTTGCCCGAGACCAGGTCGGGAGTGGTCTGCGAGGTGGCCTGAATTATTTCTGGTGTCACAGTCAGGCCGGCCCGGTGAAAATAACCTTTATTAATAGCGATAAAAAGGTCGGCGGCATCCGCGATCGGCAGGGTACCCACGGTGATGTGGGTTTTCTCCGGCTTGGCCCTGGCCGCGACCGACGAGGATGATGACGGCGACGAGGCCGCTGACGTCGTCTTACTGGTCGAGCCGCAGGCCACGGCGAGCAGCACGGTGGTCACGGCGGCTGCCCCCAGGAGGAGGCGGGGCGGGCGAGTAGGAGTCACTGGTACCTCCCGGGCGGGATTAGCTGATGAAAATGAATGCCAGGCACATCCATCTTTCATTCATCAGCGTAGGTACCGAGCTTGCCAAAACATTACCGCGCAATTTCCGAATTACCTGGTCCGCCGCAAGGGTAGCGGCGGGATGGCGGCGGTTAGAAGTCCTGGTTGGCCACGTCGGCCTGGCCGTGGGCGGCCAGCCAGCGCACCGCCTCGTGCAGGGCGTCCAGTGAGGTGAAGCGGGGCGCGTAGCCGAGCACGTGACGGGCCCGTTCAATGCTGGCGGTCAGGTTGCGGAAGGTGTGATCGCGGGTGGCGGCGGCATGCTCGGCGCCGACGCGGCGCTCGAACTCGGGCCAGTCCACGAAGTCCAGGCTGGGCTCGCGGCCGAACCAGGCCGCCACCCCGGTGGCCAGGCCGCGCAGGGTCATGGACTGTCCGGCCACCACGTGGAAGCTGGCTCCGATGGCCTCCGGGCGGGTCAGCGCCCGTTCGAACGCCTGGGCCACGTCGTCGGCGTGCACGTGGTTGAGGACACCCAGGCCGTGGTCGGGCAGCGGCAACGGTGCGCCGGTGGCCAGCGTGGTCCACACCGACGGGTCCAGGTTGCCGGCCGGGGTGATCACCGGCCAGCCCGGCCCGCTGATGTGCCCGGGGTGCAGGATGACCGAGGGCACGCCGCCGGCCAGCGTCTCCCGGTGCAGCAGGGTCTCGATCTCCATCTTGCCCGTGCCGTACTCGCCGTAGGCGGTGCGCGGCTCGTCCTCGGTGACCGGCACCCGCAGCGCCGGGCCGTGTACCCAGATCGTCCCGCAGTGCACCAGCAGCGGCCGCGTCGGCCGGAGCGCGTCGACCAGCTGGCGGGCCGAGTCCGCGGTGAAGCACACCAGGTCGATCACCACGTCGGCGTTCAGCGCGGCGATCCGCGGGCCGAACGTGCCGTCGGCGTCTTCGGCGTCCCGGTCCACCGTGATGCTGGTGACCCCGCTCCACTCGGGGCTGGAGTGGTAGGGCTCGCGCTTGCCCCGGCTCAGCGCGGTGACGTCGTGGCCCGCGCGGACCAGCCGCGGGACCAGATAGGTACCGATGTGCCCGGTGGCTCCGATGACGACGACGCGGCTCATGGTCAGGTCCTTCCGGCTCGGGACGGTTCTTGTTACCGGCGCCATCCTCGCACGGAAACCGTTTGCCTAAATCGTGGGCCGTATCGGCCGAATCGTGAGGTATATCGGTCTGGACCTGGCCGACCGATTACGAAATGCTGATCTTCTGAAAACGGGGAGGCATCATGGCGGGCAGCGGCGCGGTGGGCGGCCGGTCCAGAAACCTGATCCTGGCGGCGATGATCTTCGCCGTCGCGATGACCTTTATTGACCAGACGATCGTGTCGATCGCCGTGCCGCAGATACAGAGGGAGCTGGGGCTGTCCAGCACCGGGGTGCAGTGGGCGGTCAACGCCTACCTGCTGTCGCTGGCGGCGCTGTTCGCGTTCGGCGGCCGGCTGGCCGACACGGTGGGCCACACGAAGATGGTCACGATCGGCGTGATCATCTTCGCGACGGCCTCGGCGCTGTGCGGGCTGACCCCCAAGGGCAGCCTGGCCGAGGCGTGGATCGTGACCTTCCGGGTGGTGCAGGGCGCGGGCGGCGCGCTCATGTTCCCGGCCGCGCTGGCCATCGTGGTGCAGACGTTCCCGCTGCGAGATCGGGGTAAAGCGCTGGCGCTGTTCTTCGGCATCGCCGGTGGGCTGACCGCGATCGGCCCCATCCTGGGCGGGATCTTGACCCAGTGGACCTGGCGGGCGATCTTCTGGGTCAACATCCCGGTCGCGCTGATCGCGCTGGCCCTGATCTTCATCTCCAAGCCGGTCACCGAGCACCGGCCGGCCCGGATGGACTACCGGGGCGTGGTCCTGATCGCGGCGGGCGTGGCGCTGTCGGTGTTCGGCTTCCAGCAGTCCAACATCTGGGGCTGGCACAACCCGGCTACCTGGGTCTGCATCATCGGCGGTCTGGTCCTGCTGGTCGTGTTCTACCTGGTCGAGCTGCGCACGGAATCGCCGCTGATCCAGGTGAGCATCTTCCGTATCCGGCCGTTCCTGGTCGAGAACATGGTGCTCGGCATCTCGATGCTGGTGTTCGTCCCGGTGTTCTTCTTCGCCAGCGAGTACGCCCAGATCTCGCTGGGCAAATCCGCGTCCAACGCCGGCGTGTTCCTGCTGTACTTCTTCATCGGCTTCGTGATCGCCGCGCAGATCGGCGGCCGGATGCTGGACAAGCGCGGGGCCAAACTACCGGTGACGCTGGGGTGCGTGCTGGCCGCGATCGGGTTCTACCTGTGGGCCGGGAAGGTCACCGGGCTGAGCTTCGGCACCCAGCAGTGGTACATCATCCTGGCCGGCGGCGGCATGGGGTTCATGCTCGGCCCGTCCAGCACCGACGCGGTGAACCGGGCGGGCCGGCTGTCCTACGGCGAGGCCACCGGCATCACCCAGACCGTGCGGAACTACGCCGCCAGCCTTGGCCTGGCCATCCTGGGCACGATCTCGGTCACCCAGATGCGCAGCCGGCTCACCACTTCGCTGGAGGGCCAGGGCCTGCCGAAGGCCCGCGCGCAGACGCTGGCGGCCCAGCTGTCCCAGTCACGCAGCAGCAGCGGGAGCGGCAGCAGCACGTCGGCGATCCCGCACTTCTACCAGCTGGACTTCGCCTACTCGACGCGGACCGTGCTGTACGTGATGGCCGGGATCATGGCCGTCGCCGCGATCGTGGCCATCGTCGGACTGCGGCGCGGAGCCCAGGAAGAACCTGGGGGCGCTGAGGCGCCGGTGGTGGCCGAGGAGGCGGCGGGAACGGCCGACCCGGTAGCCTGACCCGCGTGTCACCAGCCGCGCCGTCTCTGCCGTCGTCTCTGCCGTCGTCTCTGCCGTCGTCTCTGCCGTCGTCTCTGCCGTCGTCTCTGCCGTCGTCTCTGCCGCCGCCCGGATGGCCGTCGGCGGTCGTGCTGGCATCCTCGTCGCCGCGGCGGCTGGACCTGTTGCGCTCGGTAGGTGTCGAGCCCGAGGTGCGCCCGGCTGACCTCGACGAGACCCCGCACGACGGCGAAGCTCCGGCCGCCTACGTGGCCCGGCTGGCCCGGGGCAAGGCCGCCGCCGTGGCCCGGCCAGGCGAGGTGGTCGTGGCTGCGGACACCACGGTGGTCATCGACGGGCGGATCATCGGCAAGCCGGCCGGGCGGGCGGAAGCGCTGGAGTCGCTGCGCACGCTGTCGGGCCGGACCCACACGGTCTACACCGGGGTGGCGGTGCTCTCCGACGCGGGATTCGCTGACGTGACGGTGACCTCCGAGGTCACGTTCGTCAAGGCCAGCGAGGAGTTCCTGGACTGGTACACCGGCACCGAGGAGCCCTACGACAAGGCCGGCGGTTACGGCCTGCAGAGCGCCGGAGCCATGCTGGTGGCCGGCATCCACGGCAGCGTCAGCAACGTCCTAGGCCTCCCCCTGGCCGAACTAAACGACCTAATGCAGACCCGCTGACCCGTCGCGCTCGCTCCCAGCAGTGTCTGCCCCTGCCCCTGCTCCGCTCCGGCGGCGCATGGAGGCAATGCAACATTGCGATGCTCTTAGATGGGCAATGCCACATTGCCTGCCTCGGGCGGGGGCCCGCGGGGCCAGTGGGGCGGAGGGGGCGCGGAGGGCGCGGGCGCGGAGGGGAATGTCAGACCCCGGGGTCATCGTGGGGGGTATGCCACGAATCCGCGGGATCGATGACAAGTCCCTGGAGCAGGTGCTCCGGACGCAGCATCGCGTCATCGCGCGGGGGCAGGCGCTGGCGTGTGGGATGACCGACGGGATGCTGGGACACCGGATCCGGACAGGTGGCCCGTGGCGGAAGCTCCTGCCTGGGGTCTATATAACGGTGACCGGGGTCGTATCCGCCGAGCAGCGGGAGATGGCCGCATTGCTGCACGCGGGGCCGCGCAGCGTGCTCACTGGGCTGGCTGCCACGCGCCGACATGGCCTCAAGGCACTGACCAGCAGCACGGTTGACGTACTGGTGCCATCGACGGCCAGTCCCCAGAGCACTGGTTTCGTCCGGGTGCGGCGCAGTTGGCGCATGCCGGAGCAAGTGTGTTTGGACGGGGAGGTTCGGTACGTGCTGGCGGCGCGGGGGGTGGCGGACGCGGCGCGGAGTCTGACGTCGGGGCGGGAGGTTAGGGCCCTGGTGGCGCAGGCGATCCAGCAGCAGCGGTGCACGATTGCCACGCTGATTATCGAGCTCGAGCAGGGGCCGGCCCGGGGGTCGGCGCCGCTGCGGGCCGCTTTAGCGGAAGTCGGGGACGGGGTTCGGTCGGTGCCTGAGGGGGACCTGCGGACGCTGCTGAGGCGGGGGCGGGTTCCGATGCCGCAGTTCAACGCGCGGTTGTACGAGGACGGCAAGCTGATCGCGGTGGTGGATGCGTGGTGGGCGGACGCGGGGGTGGCGGCCGAGGTCGACTCGCGGGAGTACCACTACTCGGCCGAGGACTGGCAGCAGACGATGCGCCGGCACGATCGGCTGGTGGCTCGGGGCGTGCTGTTGCTGCACTTCACGCCGAGCCAGATCCGGTCGGCGCCCGAGGAGGTGATCACACAGGTCCGGGCGGCGCTGGCTGCGGGGCGAGGGCGGGCGCGGCTGCCCATTGTGACGCGGCCGGCGGCTTGAGGCGGCCGGGCCTTACTAGGCATAGCCCCGGACAGGTGACAATGGAGTATGGGTTCGGAACCGGTCGGACCGCTCACCGAGAAGCCGCGTGAGTGGCTGGCCATGCCCGGCGGCCGGATTCGGCCGGTGGTGTCGGTGCCGACCGAGGACGGGGTCGACGAGCTGCTGGCCTACGACGCCTGGCTGGCCCGCCTCCGGCCTACCTGTCACTGCGGCCGGCCGCGGCTGGGCTCCGGGCGGACGTGCGGCAGCGCGGAGTGCGTGGCCGAGCTGAGCCGCCGCGCAGGCTTCTAAGCTGGCCCGCTGCCCCGCTGCCCGCTGCGCCGCTCCGCGGGCCCCGGCTCCGGACGGCGCCCCGCTGCGCCGGCTCCAGGCGCGCGGCTGCGCTGGCTCCGGGCGCGGCGGACTTGACCGCTAGGCCGGGTTGGGGCGGGGCGGGAGGCCGCGGGCCAGGACGCTGAGCATGTCTTCCAGGATGTCGGGGGGCACCTGGCCGCCGGCGGTCCAGTCGGCCCAGCGCATGCCGACGAAGTTCCCGATCCCGGTGTACACGTAGGCGATGACCTCGGGGTCGTAGTGCGGGTCCACGTCGCCGGCCAGCTGGGCCCGGCGTACCCCGCGGGCGTAGCCGCGGGCCAGCCGCTCGTAGTACTCGCGGAACAGGGCCGGGTCAACGAACTCAGACTCGCGCACGATGCGGTCGATCCACGGCCGCTTGGACAGCATCTGGAAGAACGCCCGGAACGCGGCTCGTTCCCGGTCCCGCTGGCCGGCCGGCACGTCGTCGGACTCCAGCGCGGCCCGCATCGCGGCGCGCAGGTCGGCGTTGATCCGCCGCACCACGGCCGCGAAGATGTCGTTCTTCGAGCCGTAGTGGGCGTAGAAGCTGCCGGTGGCAATGCCCGCGCGGGCGCAGATGTCGGCCACGCTGGTCCGCCGGTAGCTGCGCTCGCCGAACAGTTCCTCCGCCGCTGACAGCAGCCGTTCGCCCGGGGGCCGGTCGTCACCAGCGGACGGCCTACGGCCGGATGCGACGGTCACGACAAACTCCGTTCCGCTGGCGGGTGGGCGGCGACCGGGGCCGCACCGCACGCTGGCCGCCCGCGCCAGGAGCGCAGACGGCCAGCGGTGCACGTCAGGGCGATGGTATCCCGGTGGCTGGAGCGGGCGGCTGGGCGGTGCTGTAGGTCGTCACCGCGCCTCCCGCGCTGGTGTCGGTCACCTGGACCGGCCCGGTTTGGACCAGCGCGCCGTTCTTGACCACGGCCATGTACGCGCCGGTGATGCCGTCATGGTTGGTCTTGGAGAAGGCGTACGGCGCCACCGACGGGCCCTGGGGCAGGCCGGCGTTGATCGCATTGATCAGGTCCTGCCGGGTCGGGTTACGCCCGGCCTTGAACATGGCCTGGACGAACGTGTAGCCGACGGCCAAGCCATACGCGACGTTGCCGTCCAGCGGCAGCTTGCTCAGGTACTGGCTGTGGATCTTGTTGAACAGCTGGATCCAGGTGTTGCTGGTGCTGCCGAGCGAGGGCAGGTAGCCGTCGGTGATGATGCCCTGGGTCAGCTGGTTTCCGGCCACGGTGGCCCCGCCTTGCTTGGCGTACGCCTCCAGCAGTCCGGCCAGCGTGATCGGGTCGGAGCCGACGTCGCTGACCACGAGCTGCGGGCTGAAGCCGAGCTTCAGGCTGGTCAGCTTGAGTAGCGCGGTGAAGGCGGGAATGGAGAACGACACGACGACCTGGGCCCCGGCTGCCTTTAGCTTGGTCACCTGCGGCGCCACGTTGGTCACCGTGGGGTTGTAGCTCACCCGGGACACCACCTGGGACTTGGGGATCTCGTCGTCCAGGCCCTTGACGCCGTCCATGCCGAACTCGTCGTCCTGGTAGTAGTAGCCGATCTTCTTGCCCGCGAAGTGCTGCTTGATGTAGTTGCCGAGGATCTTGCCCTCGCGCACGTAGTCGATCTGCCAGCCGGTGGTGTACGGCGCGGTGCTGGTCGCGTTCCAGCACTCACAGCCGGAGGCCACGAACACGTCGGGGATCTTCGAGCTGTTCAGGTACTTGACCACGGCCAGGTGGGTGGGCGTGCCCAGCCCGTCGAAGATCGCGTACGCGTTGTCCTGCAGCACCAGCTGGTGCACGTCGGTGGAGGTGATGGTGGGGTCGTACTGGTCGTTGAGGACCTTGTAGACGATCTTGCGGCCGTAGATGCCGCCGTGTGCGTTGACGTACTGGAAGTAGGCGTTCGAGGCGGGCGAGATCTCGTCGTAGCCGGGAGCGGCGGGCCCGGTGAGCGGCTGATGGCTGCCGATCGTGATCGTGGTCGCGGTGATCCCCGGCGCGGACGCGGTCAGCTTGCTGCTGCTGCCGGACGATGACGACGAGCTGGAGCCACCGCCGGAACTGCAGGCTGCAACGACTACGGCGATGGCCGTGAGCCCGGCGATTCCGGCGACGGCTCGGATTCTGGGAACCCGGGGTGATCTGTTCAAGATGGGCCTTCTTCCTGGTTCTCGCCGCCCCGCGCCGGCCGGCGCAGGGCGGTGAAGGGGATACGCCGGCGCGGCGCGGTGCTGTCGGACGCGTCTGCGTCGCGGTGGAGCGGCGCGGTCGCGGCCGACCCGAACAGGCGGCGAATGCCGCCCTGGATACCAGCGGGAAAGACGAGCATCACCACGATGAGGATGACGCCGTAGGCGGCGATCGGGACGCTCGAGCTGGCCGCGCTGGACAGACCGTGGCTCGAGCCCAGGTTGGTGAGGTAGGTCGGCACCAGGACCAGGACCAGGCTGCCCCACAACGCGCCGGGCAGCGTGCCGAGCCCGCCCACCACGGCCGCGGTGAGCAGCGCGATGGACAGGGTCAGGGTGTACGCGCCGGGAGCGACGATGCCGGTGACCACGGCCAGCAGGCCGCCGCCGAGCCCGGCGCTGGCCGCGCTCACGACGAACGCCAGCACCTGCAGCCGGGCCACGTTGAGGCCCGACAGCGAGGCGGCCACCTCGTCGTCGCGGACCGCCCGCCAGCTGCGGCCGACCCGGCTGCGGATCAGGTTGGCCAGCAGGATCAGCGCGATCAGGGCGGCCGCGCAGGTGACCCAGGCCTGCCATCGGGTGGGCGGGAACGTGGCGCCGAGGAAGCCGGGGGCCGTGATGGCCACCGACAGACCCTGATCACCGCCGAGCTGGGACTGGAACTGGTTGGCCACCGTGGGCAGGGCCACGGCCAGCATCAGCGTGGCGCCGGCCAGATAGGGGCCGCGCAGCCGGGCTGCGGCCACCCCGAAGATGGCCCCACCCGCGGCCGCGACGACCACACTGGCCAGCAGGATCAGCACCAGCGGCCAGCCCAGGTGGGTGAGCAGCAGCGCGGTCGTGTAGCCGCCGATGGCCATGAACGCGCCGTTCCCGATGGAGATCTGGCCGCTCAGCCCGATCAGCACGGTCAGCCCGGCCACGGCGACCAGGTACGCGGCCACCTCGGCCAGCTGATAGTCGCGGTAGGCGCTCAGCTGGATCGACAGCAGCACGATGAGCACGGCCAGCACGAGCGCCGCACCCAGGTGACGGGCCAGCGTCATCGTCACACCCTCCGGGTCGTGGCGCCGGAGAACAGGCCGGTCGGCCTGATCATGAGGACCAGCACCAGAGCCGCCAGCCCGTACACCAGGACCAGGTTGCTGCCGAGGTAGCCGCCGGCGTAGCTGAGCACGACGCCGAGCACGATGCCACCGACCACCGCGCCGACCGGGCTGTCCAGGCCGCCGATGACCGCGGCGGTGAAGCCCAGCACGAAGATCGAGTCCATGCTGTTCGGGTAGAGGAACGTGGACGGGGTGACCAGCACCCCGGCCAGCGCGCCGAACAGCCCGGCCAGAGCCCAGCCCAGCGTGAGGACCCGGCCGATCCGGACTCCGAGCAGCCGGGCCACGGCCGGGGCGAACGCCGTCGCGCGCAGCCGCAGGCCGACCGAGGTGTAGCGGAACACCAGGGCCAGGATCAGCGCCGCGGCCAGCACGGCGGCCGCGGTGAACAGGTCGCTGGGCGAGATGCCCAGGCCGACCGAGCCGATGTTCAGGCCCTTGATGGAGAACGCGGCCGGGAACGAGCGGTACTGCCCGCCGTAGATGATCCCGGCCAGGCCTTCGAGCAGGATGAGCAGCCCGATGGTGACGATCACCGCGTTCAGTGGGGCCTTGTTCTCGACCCGCCGGACCACCGTGTACTCCAGCACCGAGCCGAGCACCAGCCCGGCGGCCAGCGCCACCGCGAAGCCGGCCCAGTAGCTGCCGGTGTCCCGGATGACCAGCCAGGCGATGTAGGTGGTGAACATGGCCATGCCGCCCTGGGAGTAGTTCAGGATCCGGGTGCCACGCCAGATCAGCACCAGCGACAGGGCGATCGCGGCGTAGATCATGCCGGTCGCGATCCCGCCGAGGGTGAACTCCAGGAACTCCTGCATCGGCCCGCCTTCCTTTGCGCTTGAGGTCCCTAGAACCCGAGGTAGTGGCGTCGCAGCGCGTCGTCGGCGGACAGGGTGGCCGCGGTGTCGGAGGCCACGACCTTGCCGACGTTGAGCACGAGCCCGCGGTCGGCGATGGCCAGGGCGCTGCGGGCGTTCTGCTCGACCAGCAGCACGGTCAGGCCCGCGTCGTCCCGCAGCCGCCGGACCAGGTCCATGACCTGGGTAACCATCCGCGGGGCCAGCCCCAGCGAGGGCTCGTCCAGCAGCAGCACCCGGGGGGCGGCCATCAGCGCCCGGGCGATGACCAGGATCTGCCGCTCGCCGCCGGACAGCGTGCCGGCCGGCCGCCGCTTCCGCTCGTCCAGCAGCGGGAACCGCTGGTAGGCGTCGGCCAGCGCCGCCGCCCGGGCCGACCCGGGCCGGATCAGCCCGCCCAGCCGCAGGTTCTCCTCCACCGTGAGCTCGGTGATCACGCCCTGGCCTTCGGGCACGTGAGCCAGGCCGGCCCGGGTGATGGCCTCGGGGCGGCGGCGGGCCAGGTCGGCCCCGTCGATCAGGATGCGGCCCTGCCGCGGCCGGACCAGCCCGCTGATCGTGCGCAGCAGGGTGGTCTTGCCGGCCCCGTTGGCTCCGAGCACCGCGGTGATCGTGCCAGGCCGGGCGGTCAGCGACACGGCCTCCAGCACGGCGACCCCGCCGTAACCGGCCACCAGGTCCTCCACCGCGAGGGCGGCCGCCTCAGCCACGGCCGTCACCTTCCGGGCCTGTTTCGGCGGGCGCGCCTTCTGTGCCTTCTGCGCCCAGGTAGGCGGCAGTGACGGCCGGGTCGGCTTGGACCTGGGCCGGTGAACCGCTGGCGATGAGCTTGCCGAAGTCGAGGACGAAGATCGTGTCGCACACCGACATGACCAGGTCCATCCGGTGCTCGATGACCACCACCCCGGCCTCGGCGGCCAGCTCCCTGATCAGGTCACCGAGCTCGGACAGCTCGTTCTCGGGCAGTCCGCTGGCGGGCTCGTCCAGCAGCACCAGCCGGGGCCGGGCCGCCAGCGCCCGGGCCAGCGCGACCCGTTTGCGCAGCCCGTAGGAGAGCGTGTCCGGCATCCGGTCGGCCAGGTCGGCCACGCCGAGCCGGTCCAGCGCACCCATCGCCTGGTCCCGCAGCCGCCGTTCGTCCCGATCGGAACGCGGCAGCCCGAACAGCGCGGACCAGACGCCGGCCTTGGCGCTGGGCGTGGCCCCGACCATGACGTTCTCGGTCACGGTCAGGCCGGGGAACAGGCCGACGCCCTGCAGCGTCCGGGTGATGCCGAGCGCGGCCAGCCGGTCGGTCCGCAACCCGGTGAGCTCGCGGCCCTCGAAGCTGACCGTGCCGGACTGCGGCTTGACGAAGCCGCAGACCGCGTTGAGCAGGGTGGTCTTACCCGCCCCGTTGGGGCCGATGATGCCGGTGACCTGGCGTGGGCGGGCGGTCAGGGATACGCGGTCCAGCGCGGTCAGGCCGCCGAACTGGACCGTGACGTCCCGGATCTCCAATGAACCATCGTTCACCAGGGTCCGCCCTTGGTCTTGAGCCGCTTCCTTGCGGCTCGATGAACCGATATTCATCGCTGGGCCGGAGCGTGACAAGACCTAATCCGGCGTCGTGGCCAAACCGAGACCAGCCGGGCCCCGGCGCCGCTACCGGAGCGGCCGGCCAGCAAATTACGGCCGCGTATTGTCATTTGGCCAAGGCAATTTTGAAGACTTAAGTAAATACGTGCTAATGTTGCCCTTATCTGGAATTTATAAAAAGTTTATAAACATGCGGAGTGCCCTACCTGCGATTTACGGCCTTCTGTGGCTTGAGTTTTAGCAGGTGAGAGACCATGTGCACGCGTGCTCTATTTCAGAGCTATTTCTTCCCGTCTCACTGCAAGTGACGAGTCCGTGATTTTAAGCTCGCTCATTCGAGTGAGCACCCGGATTTCTCTGCGCATTTGTTCAATGGTCACCACGAAGGAGACCGATATGACTGCTCGTCCGAACATCGTCCTCGTCCACGGCGCCTGGGCCGACGGGTCCTGCTGGGCCGCCGTCATCGAGCGCCTGCAGGCCGACGGCTACAACGTCATCGCCCCGCAGTTCCCTGAGAGCTCGCTGGCCGATGACGTCGCCCGGCTGCGCCAGGTGCTGGACCGCCAGGACGGCCCCACCCTGGTGGCCGGCCACTCTTACGGCGGCCAGATCATGACCGCGCTCGGGACGGACGCCCCGCACGTCGTCGGCCTGGTCTACATCGCCGCGTTCGGCCTGGACGAGGGCGAGACCATCGGCGGCCTGCTGGCCCAGGGCGAACCGACGGCGGCCCTGGCCCACCTGGACATCGACAAGCAGGGCTTCGCCTGGATCCCGGAAGACGACTTCGTGAACCACTTCGCCGGGGACATCGACCCGGTGCGGGCCCGGGTCATGTTCGCCGTGCAGCAGGCGCTGTCGGCATCCACACTGCAGGACGTCATGACCGTCCCGGCCTGGAAGTCGCACCCGACCTGGTTTATGGTCGCGGCGGGCGACGAGGCCATCCCGCCTGACGCCGAGCGCCAGTTCGCGAAGCGGATGGGGGCGGACACGATCGAGGTGGAGTCCGGCCACGTGGCCATGGTCTCCCACCCGGCCGAGGTGACCCAGCTCATCGAGAAGGCCGCCGCGGCGGTCCCGGCGGCCGGTTAGCTGATTCGACCGGGCTGGTCGAGGCCAGCCTGGTCGAGCTCGGCGGCAACCGTCGCCGGCGCGCGCATCCGCCAGGCGTCGGTGACGAGCTCAGCCAGCCGGTCACGGTCCACCGTGGCCAACTGCAGCATCACCAGCGGCCAGCCGTCGTAGCTGGACGTGGTGAAGAAGACCTCCGGCTCCCCGAGCAGCAGGGCCTGCTTCTCGGCTTCGTCGCCGACGTAGAGCACCGCGATATCGGTCCGGATGGCCCGGGGCTGGCCCGGCCTGCGCTCGGGATAAGACCAGATGAACCCCTTGCCGGCCACCCGGAAGTCGAAGCCGTCGCTGTCGATCTCTTCCACGTGCGGCAGGGCCAGCGCGAGGTCGCGCACGTCGTCGGCGTCAGCCACTGCGGCCTCAGCTGGCGGGCTCGGAGTAGCGGACGCCGGTGACGTCGAACAGGTGATGGACCGGGTCGTGGATGAAGTACCGGGCGAACGTCTCGACCGTGAAGTGGGCGCCGTCGCTGCGGTGGCCGGTGCGCTGCCACTGCTCCGCGGAGAGGGAATCGAACCGGCGGGCGAGCGTCTTGGCCGCCACCGGAATCTCGGCCGCCACCGTGGCGGGATCCTGCTCGCCGTAGCGCTCGGCGACGGCGGTGACGTCCTGGTCCCAGTTGGGGAACGGCGGCCCCTCCTGGGTGAGCATCAGCTGGAGTCGCTCGTCGTACAGCCGCAGCGCGTCCCGGACGTGGCAGCCGTACTCCAGCGGTGACCATTTCTCCGGCGACGGGCGCTGCCGCACGTCGCCAACCTGGGTGAGCAGCTCAGGCCAGGCGGCAGCGTTGGCCCGGATCATCCCGGCGACCGCGTCCGGGGCCACCCTCCGGGTGTCCAGGCCACACTCCGGGCAGGGGCGCCGCAGCACCCAGGTCCAGTCCTTGGTGTCGGGCGCGATCGTCATGGCCTGAACAGTAACTAATACCCTCCGGGCGAGCCAGATAGTTGTTGAGGCTGAGGTTGAGGGCTGGCGGCTAGCGCTGCAGGAGGAGGACCTGGGACTGGAGCTGGCCTTGTTTCAGCAGGTGGCCGATCCGGCGGCTCTGGGCTTCGGCGGTGCGCCAGGCCGGGCTGGAGCCGTGGCGGCGTTCGAGTTCGGACTCGACCGCGTGGGTGCGCTCGTGCCAGAACGCTGACGCGGCGGGCAGGTCATGGGCGGGCGCCCGGTCCAGCACCGTGAGCCCGGCCTGGCTGAGCAGGGTGCCGAGCTGGTCCGGGCTGGGGAAGTGGTTGCCTTCGGGCGGGTCGTCCAGCTCGGGCACGGTGGCCAGGAAGACGAGCAGGCCGATGCGGCCACCGGGGCGGACCACCCGGCGCAGTTCGCGCAGCACGGCCAGCTGGGCGGCCGGGCCTGAGGTCGTGCACAGCACCCCCAGACACCAGGCCACGGGGACCACCCCGTCGGCGAACGGCAGCCGGGTCGCGTCGCCCCGGAAGACCGGGAAGCCGAACAGCTTCCGGGACGCACGGCAGGCTTCGGGCTCCGGCTCGACCAGCAGCGGGCGGACCCCGGCGTGCTGGCAGGCGTAGGCGGCCGGGCCGCCGACCCCGGCGCCAGCGTCGATGAGCAGGTCACCCGGCGCCGGCCGGAGCCCCCCGAGCAGCCAGTCCAGGGCGGCGGGCTGACCACTCCCCCGGCAAGCCGCGGGGACGTGATAGCCCGGGCCGAGGTCGAGGGCGACCTCGGCGGTCCACTGGGCCACGGTGTCGAACTCGTCGGCCATGGCCTCGTCGACGCTGCTGGTCATTTGGCCAGCACTTCCCGGATCCGGGTGGCGCAATCCGCCTTGACCTGGGCCGCGTAGTCGTAGCCCCGGCCAGAGGCCAGGCCGGACAGGTTGACCCCGGCCACCCCGGGAATGGCCAGCAGGGCCTGCGCCTCGGCCACCGCCGCGGCCACCCCGGCCTCGACCGGGTCGGGAGCGTCGATGACCCGCTGGACCGCATCCGGATCCAGCTCCAGACCGGGCAGCCCGCTGAGCACGGCGGCGGACAGCGCGTCGGTGTACACGGCCACGGCCGCGATGACCGGGATCGTCACCCCGGCGGCGGTGGCCGCGGCCATGAACGAGGTCACCGTGTCCGTCGCGGCGTGGTTCAGCACGGCCACCGCGGCCCCGGCCCGCTGTTTCTGCAGCAGCCGGAACGGCCGCCGGTCCCGGGGCGGTGCGGCCGGTGTCTCCGGGACGGCCGCGGGCAGGCCGACGGTGGCGGCCAGCGCGGTCAGCCGCGGGCCGTCCAGGTCGAAGACCTGGGTCACGTCCGGTCGGACGTCGTAGCCGCGGGCGTCGCCGGTCACGCACAGGACCGCGTCCACCTCCAGGTGCCGCAGGCCGATCAGCTCCTGCTCCAGCACGATCCGGTTCCGGTCCCGGCAGGCCAGCGTGATCCACGGCCGCGCCCCGGCGTCCTGGAGCAGCATGGCCAGCAGCGTGGGCGGGAAATCGGGCCGGTTCTGATGCTCACCGACCAGGACCGCGTCGCTGGATGGGGCCAGCGTCGTGGCCACGGCGTGCAGGGCCCGGACCGAGAACGGCTCGGCCGTGAAGTCGGTCAGGATCAGCGGGGTGCGCTGCAGCAGCGTCGCGGGTACCGGGCTCACCGGGCCTTCCGGGGCGACCCACACGACCGGCTCCGGGAACACGCACGGGTCGTCGATCACCTCACAGCGCCCGTCCGGCCGCACCCCGCCGCACGGGCCCATGACCATGTGCTTGGGGCAGGAGCCGTTCGGTTGCGGGCTCGGCTGCATCGGGTCAGGATTTCACGGTTGCGTCGCTCCAGCTCAGCCGGGGATGGTCACGCCGTCCTGATGGACCGGGACACCGTCCAGCGCGGTGGCCAGCACGCTGAGGTCGGTGATCCGCTCCGGGTCGATGGTCAGCGGGTTGCCGTCCAGGATCACGAAATCGGCCCGGTGGCCCACCGTCAGCGACCCGATCTCGGTCTCCCGGTGCATGGCGTAAGCGGCCTGGCTGGTGTACAGGGCCAGCGCGTCGGCCGCGGTGAGCTCCTCCCCCGGGCCGAGGACGCGGCCGCTGGCGGTGCGGCGCAGCACCGCGTCGCGCAGGCCGAGCAGCGGGTCCGGGCTGATCACCGGGGCGTCGGAGGACCCGGCCACGGTCAGGCCGGCCCGCCGCCAGGACCCGATCGCGTACAGCTGGCCGTGGGTGTCGGGAAACGCGGCGGCGAACCCGTCGCCCAGGGTGGAAAAGAAACCGGGCTGGGTGGCGATCAGGATGTCCAGCTCGGCCGCCCGGGCCAGCTGGTCCGGGTAGAGTGCGCCGCCGTGCTCGATGCGGTGGCGGCGCGGGTTCCGCTCGATGCCAGGTGAGCTGGGTGGGTCAGGTGTGCCGGGAAGGACGGCGGCGTAGGCGTCGAGGACGGTCTCGATGGCCCGGTCGCCCTGAGCGTGGATACAGACCTGGAACCCCTGGGCGTCGAAGCCTCGCACCAGCTCGGTCAGCTCGGCCCGGTCGAAGTACAAGATGCCCGAGCCGTAGGGCGGAACCGGGTACTGGCCGCTGATGGCGGCGGTACGGCTGCTCATGCCGCCGTCGGCCCAGATCTTCACCGCCTCGGCGGCCAGCCGGTCCGACCGGCGGCCCCGCAGCCCGGCCGTGAGCAGCCAGTCCACCTCGTCGTGCACGACCAGGCCGTAGATCCGCTGGTGCAGCGCGCCGGCCGCGTCGGCCTCGGCGAACGCGGTGAACGAGTCGCGGCGCAGGTCGGCTTCGCAGACCGCGGTGACGCCGAGCGCGGCCAGCCGTTCGCCGGCGGTGCGGACCACCCGGGCCCGCTGGTCTGGGCCCAGCTCGCCCAGGTCGTGGTGCAGGTTGCGCTCGAACAGCGCGAACATCGGCCCCTCGAAGACCACACCGTCGAGCCGGCCCTGGTCGTCGCGGCCGAACGCACCACCGGGTGGGTCCGGCTGGCCGTCGGCGAATCCGGCCTCCCGCAGCGCGGCGCTGTTCAGCACGCAGGCGTGCAAACTCGTGTGATAGAGCACGGCCGGGCGGTCCGGGACCGCGGCGTCCAGGTCGGCCCGGGTCGGGTGCCGGTCCTCCCGCAGCTTGTACTCCACGTACCCGGCGCCGGTGACCCACGAGCCGTCCGGGGTCCGGCCGGCCTGGTCCCGCAGCCGGGCCACGATGGCCGGGATGTCCGGCGCGGCCGGCTGGCTGCAGTCGGCCGCCGCGGCCAGGTAGCCGACATCGGAGACGTGACAGTGCGCGTCGATCAGCCCGGGGATCACGGTGGCGCCGTCCAGGTGCACGACGGCGGCGTTCTTGGCCGCCAGGGCCCGGATCTGGGCGGCTGAGCCGACGGCGGCGATGTAGCCGTCGCGGATGAGCATGCTGTCGGCGGCTGGGGCCTGGCTCCGGGGCCATGGTGATGATGTCGGCGTCCTCGAGAATCAGCTCCATGGGTCTGCCCTTTCGCCGGGGTCGCAGAGTACCTACCCAGTCCGGCAAGAGTCTTTCGTATTCAGAAAAAAATGCCTGTTGAGAAAAACTTGCGCAGTACGCAATATGATGTCACGATGAAGTCATCGAGCCCGTTACGGCGAAAGGAACCAGCCATGTTGCTCCTCCTCCGCTTCACCGGCCACAAGAAGCTCGCCTCCGTCCTCGGCCTGCTCACCACCTTCGCGGGTCTCGCGTTCGGGATCGTCACCCACAACCACGTGTGGCTGATCACCGCACTCCTGGGACTGGGACTTTCGTTCCTGCAGATTCGGCACCAGCGGCAAGAGGCCTCTGCTGCCGGGTCCGCTGGGTCCGCCGGGTCCGTCGCCGACAAGTCGTGAGCTCAGACCACACGATCCGGGTCCCCGGCGGGTCGCTGTACTACCGGACGCAAGGCCACGGGCCGCCGCTGATGCTGATCGGCGGCGGCCCGAGCAACGCGGACACGCTGAGCGCCCTGGCCACCGACCTAGCGGGGGCCCCGGACGGCGATCCGGACCACGGCTACACGGTGGTGACTTACGACCGGCGCGGTTACTCGCGCAGCCACCTCGACGACCGGGAGCAGCACCGGTGCCCTGATCGCGGTGGAACTGGCCGCGGCCGAGCCCGGGGCGGTCGGCTGGCTGGTGGTCCACGAACCGCCGCACCGGGCGGTGGCGCCGGAGACAAGGTGCGGGCGGGCGACATCGAGCTGTTCGTCCAGCGGGACATCCCGGCGGTAGGCCGCTACCACCTGGACCTGAAGCGGCTGGCTCCGCTGGCGGGCCGGATCGTGGTGGCGGGCGGCCGCGACAGCCGGGACTTCTACCCGTACCACTGCGCAGAGCGTCTGGCTGAGGAGCTGGGCGTGCCGTTGGCCGAGCTACCCGGTCACCACGCCGGCATGATTCAGTACCCGGCCGAGTTCGCGGCCCGGCTCAGAGAGCTTTTGCCCTCGGTGCGATGAGTTCGGCGGTCGGCCTGCTGACGGTTCAGTGGCCGATCGATCCATTGGGCAGCGTGGCGTCCTGGATTGAACGGGCCTGGGCCAGCTGGCTGGTGGTGACCCGGGCACCGAGAAGGTCAGCCAGGCTGAGGTTCGCCCCTTGGAGATTGGCGCTGGTCAGGTTGGCATTCGCCAGATTGGCGCGAATCAGGTCGGTGTCGCTCAGGTCCGCATCGTCCAGCTGCGCGCCGGAGAAGTTCGCCCCGATCAGATTGTTGCCACTCAGATCAGCGTGCTGCAGATTGGCCCGGCCAAAGTCGGCATCGCGCAGGTTTACCTGGTGGAGCAGGACCACTGGCTTCGGGGTTTTGATGAGATTTGCTTCCCAGAGGAAACGCACCAGCATGCCTTTGCGATTGCCGTCCAGATCGCGAATCGCCGTATCGGTGCGGGCGATGGCAATGGCCCGGACCGGGCCTCCTGACGGGGCCGACTCGAGTTTGTCCGCCAGGAGCAGGGACGACATGTCATCGAGGTAGTTATCGAAGGTGGTCTGCCGCTGCTGGTCCAGGGCCTGGGCCTGGCTGGCCTGCTGCTGCGAGTTGAACTGGTAAACGGACCACACCAAGCTGATCGCCGCGACCAGTATCGACAAGGGAGTGGCCCAGATCTTGAAGAACCGGCCGACCCGGCTCGTATCGGCTGGGTCTTGGCCGCCTGCTGGGCTATCGGCCGGCGCAGCCGGTGGCTTGGCAGACGTAGGCGAGGAATCGGCGGACGTAGGCGAGGAAGGCGCCCTCGCCCTCAGCTGACGAGAGGACCACACGACGCTGACCGCGCCGGCCAGGATCGAAAGCGGAGTGGCCCACAGGGCGGCCGACCGGGCGGCACGGGTGCGGGCGGTCGGGTGCGACTCGCGGGCATCGGTGTCCATTGGCGCCCCCTCCCCTTGGCTGGCCCATATGTACCACCGCCGCCGGGTGCGGGCAATGACAACGAAACGCCTGGTCTGCGGGCGATGAGTTCCTTCGAGGGGAGACGTCAGTACGGGCAGAAACTGCGACTGACACTGCGGAGGGTGAACGCGATGAGCGAGCCGAAGACTTACACGCTGGACGTGCCGGGGGCCGTGCTCAGCTACGACGTGCGGGAGGCCGGCGCGAGCATCAAGCCGGTGCTGCTGATCATCGGGTCACCGATGGGGGCGGCCGGGTTTGTGACGCTGGCCGGGCACTTCGGCGACCGCACCGTAGTGACGTACGACCCGCGCGGCGCGGAGCGCAGCCACCGCAGCGACAGCACCGCCGAGATCACGCCGGACCAGCACGCCGACGATCTGCACCGGCTGATCGAGGCGCTGGACGCCGGGCCGGTGGACATCTTCGCCAGCAGCGGCGGTGCCGTCAACGCGCTGGCGCTGGTGGCCCAGCACCCCGAGCAGGTCCGCGCGCTGGTGGCGCACGAGCCGCCGGCGTCGGCGGAACTGCCCGACCGTCGAGCCGGCCCTGGCCGCCTGCCACGACATCCGGTCGACCTACGTCAGCGGCGGGTTCGGCCCGGCCATGGCCAAGTTCATCAAGCTGGTCAGCTACGAGGGCCCGCTCCCGGCCGACTACGTCAGCCAGCCCGCGCCGGACCCGGCCATGTTCGGGCTGCCCGCCGACGACGACGGCTCCCGCGACGACGCGCTGATGGCGAACATGATCGCGTGCAACGACCACCAGCACGACTTCGGCGCGCTGCGGGCCGCGTCCACCCGGGTGGTCATCGGCGTCGGCACCGATTCCGGCCAGCAGCTGGCCGGGCGCGCGGGCCTGGCCGTGGCCGAGCGGCTGGGCATCGCGCCGACCAGCTTCCCCGGTGGCCACGACGGCTTCCTCGGTGGCGAGTACGGCGGAATGGGCAAGCCCGACGAGTTCGCCGCCACCCTGCGCACGGTGCTGGACAGCTGACCCGGGCCTGACCGCCGAGTCTGGGCCCGAAAATCTGCCCGCGGGAGTGAATCTTTTCCGGGCGGCGCGGGCGACAGTGTGAGTATGGACGGGAGCCCGAGCGACACGGCGCTGCTGGCCGCCGTGGGCCAGCGCGACCTGGACGCCATGCGCGCGCTCTATGACCGGCACGCCGCGTGGCTCGCCGTCCGGCTGAGCCGGCGGTGCAACGACCGGGACCTGGTGGCGGACGCGGTGCAGGACACGTTCATGGCGGTCTGGCAGAAGCCGCAGGGCTTCCGGGGAGACGGCGACGTCGCCGCGTGGCTCTGGGGTATCGCGATCCGCCGCCTGGTCAGCCGGTTGCGCCGGCGGCCGGACGCGGTTGCGGTCGCCGTCACGGGGATGGGGGACACGGTTCCCGCCGCCGAAGACCAGGTGCTGCTGTCGGTCGAGTACGGCGACCTCGGCCCGGCCCTGGCCCGGCTGTCACCGGAGATGCGGGCGGTGATCCAGGCCACCGTGCTGGACGGGCTGACCGCCGCCGAGGCGGCCCGGCTGCTGCGGATGCCGGTGGGCAGCGTGAAGACGCGGTTGTCCCGGGCCAAGGCCCACCTGCGGGCCGCCCTAGCGGAAGGACTGTCATGACCGGCTGGCACGCGGACGAAATCACGCTGCGGCGCTGGATCGACCAGTCGGACTCGCTGCCCGAGGGCGCGTCGGTAGAACAGCATCTGCTGTCCTGCGCCCCCTGCCGGGCGCGGGTCAGCACACTAGTCAGCCCAGGCCCCGCGGCGAGTCCCCTTGCGAGCCCCGTCGCGAGCCCGGTGGACCTGGCCGAGGTGTGGGCTCGGACCCGGGACGCGATCGAACTGCCGCGCCCGTCGCCGTTCGAGTGGCTGCTGCAGCGCGCTGGGCTGCCCGCGAACGACGCCCGCCTGGTCGCGACGGCCAGCGCCTTCCGCGGCCGGTGGCTGGCCGGCATCGCCGCCGTGCTCGCCTTCGCCGCCACGACGGCCGCGCTGGGCCAGTCGCGCGGCATGTGGGCGTTCCTCGCGGTTGCGCCCCTGATCCCCTGCGTCGCTGTGGCCATCAGCTACGACCCGCGCATCGATCCGGCGCTGCAGCCGGAGGTGGTCACGCCGTACCCGGTGCTGCGCCTGGTGCTGCTCCGCTCGGTGGCGATTCTCGCGGTGGCGCTGCCCGCCGTGGCCCTGGCCGGCCTGCTCGTGCCGGGCTGGGCCCCGACCACGTGGCTGCTCCCCGCGTTCGGCTTCGCCGCGGTGGTGCTGGCCTTGTCCACCTGGATGGGCCCGCTGCGCGCGGCCATCGGCGTCAGCCTGGCCTGGCTGGCCATCGTGTGGCTCCTGGTCGCGCGGGCCGGCACGCCGGACGCCGTGCTGCAGGCCCGGTTCCAGGGCGGCTACGTCATCCTGGCCATCGCCTCGATCACCATCTTCTTCGTCCGCGCGCGGCACCTGCGTGAACTCCGGCCCAGGAGGAACTGGTCATGACCACATCCATCAGCCTGCGCGGGGCCGGCCGGAGGTTCGGGGCCGCCTGGGCCCTGGCCGACGTCAGCCTGGAGCTCGAACCCGGCGTGATCGGGCTGCTCGGGCCGAACGGGGCCGGCAAGACCACCCTGCTGCGGCTGCTGGCCACCGCGCTGCCGCCCAGCCAGGGAGAGCTCACGGTGCTGGGCCGCGACCCCGTCGTGCCGGCCCAGCGCACTGAGGTACGTCGCAGGCTCGGGTACCTGCCCCAGGAGATCGGCTTCCCCCGCGGGTTCACCGCGTTCGCGTTCGTGGACTACATCGCGGTCCTCAAGGAATGGACCCAGCCGGACCGGCGCCACGCCGAGGTCCGCCGGGTGCTCGACCTGGTCGGCCTGAGCGGCAGCTCAGCCAAGCGGCTCCGGGCCATGTCCGGCGGGCAGCGGCGGCGGGTCGCCCTGGCCCAGGCGCTGCTGGGCTCGCCGCCGGTGCTGATCCTGGACGAGCCCACCGCCGGCGTGGACCCCGAGCAGCGGGCCGTGCTGCGGACGGTGCTGGCCGAACTGGCCCGTACGTCCACCGTGGTGCTGTCGACCCACCAGACCGAGGACGTCGCGGCGCTGTGCGACCGGGTGGTCGTGCTGGACCGCGGCCGCGTGCGGTACGACGGCCAGGTCACGGCGCTGGTGGGCCGGGCGGCCGGGCGCGTGTGGCTGGCCGATGCCCCCGACCCGGCGGCCAGCGTGTCCTGGCGCACCGGGACCGGCCGCTACCGCAACGTGGCCGAGGACGCCCGCAGCGGCGTGGAGCACGTGGAGCCGTCGCTGGAGGACGCCTACCTGCTGCTGCGTGGCAGTGAGCCGGGCAGCGGCGGGCTGGGCGACAGTACAGATCGGGGCCAGGCCGAAGAGCTGACGTCGTGACCGCCGCCGCTCCCGCCACGGTGGCCCCGGCGGCCCGGGCCCGCCCGACCAGCCTGGCCGTGCTGGCCCGGTTCGAGGCTCGCCGGTTCACCCTCAATCCAATCTTCCTGGCCGCGGCCGCGCTCACCGCTTACATCCTGTGGGACCGGCAGCGCGGAGTGGTGACCGACACCAACACGGTGAGCGTGTACCCCGCGATCTTCCTGGGCGGGCTAGGGATGGTGGCCGCGTTCTGGCTGACCCAGTCGATGCGCCGCAGTGCAGACGCGCTCGACGTGGCCCCTACGTCGTGGCCGGCTCGCACCGGGGCGATCTGCCTGGCGGCGGCCGTTCCGCTGCTGTGCGGGTGCTTGAGCCTGCTGGCCATCGTGGTCTTCCAGCACGTTCCCGGCACCTGGAGCTACGGGGCCCTGGGCACTTCGGGCGGGGTCGCGGCCGCGATCAGCCAGACCGTGGTACCCGCGCTGGGCGGCCCGCTGCTGGGCGTGGCCCTGGCCCGCTGGGTCCGTTTCCCCGGGGCCGCAGTCGTGCTGTTTCTGATCCTCTACGGCTGGGTGACGCTGACCTACACGCTGGCTGCGTCCCACCGGCACTCCACGCTGATCGTCATGCTGCGGCTCTTCGCGCCGTTCGCGTTCTTCACCAACGAGGACAGCCCGGGCCGGGTCGAGACCTGGCGGGGTTCGCCCTGGTTCTTCCTGGGCTGGCAGCTGTGCCTGTGCGCGGTCGCGGTGATCGTGGCCCTGCTGCGGGGGGCCGATCCCGGGCTGCGGACCCGGCTGCTCCGGCTGCTGGCCGGGGTGCTCGCCCTGGCCGCGCTGCTGTACGCGCTGGCGGTCGTCGGCGGGTGGGCCTACCCGGTCATCTCTACTCCTGGCGCCGCTCCGGTGCCAATCGCGGGCTGACGACCACGTGACCACGGTCGAGCCGAGGATGGTAATGCGGCCCCAGCCGAGAGCGGTGGCGTGGCTCCAGCTGAGGGGGGTGGCGTGGCCGGTAGTCGGCGCCCTTAGCGCCGTGGCAGCCGTGGCGGGCGCGGCCGGCATCGCCTGGCGCGACAGCGCCCCGGCTCTGCTGCCCATCGCCTTCGCGCTGCTGGCGGCGGCGGCCGCGTTCCTGCTGGACGAACCGGCCAGCGAGGTCGTCGACGTCACCCCGACCGGGCCGGCCCACCGGACCGCGGTCCGGGCCCTGGCCCTGCTGGTACCGCTCGGAGTGGGCACCGGGCTGGTGCTGGCCTTCGCGCTGCGCCAGCCCCGGCCGTCCTGGCCCGCCGTGACCCTAACCCTGGCCGGGAACGTGCTGCTCGGTTTCGCCATCGCCTGCGTCGCCCGGCGGCGTACCGGCGAACCCGGCCCGCTCGCGGCCGCGGCGGTGGTGGCCATCCTGATCGTGCCGGGGCTGCTGCCGCCGGTGGCGCGCTGGGTCCACACGTTCCCCGCGGCCGCCCCGGATCCGCACGGCCTGCCCGCCACGGTTTGGTGGTGGGTGGTGGGTGGAGTGTGTGCCGTGGCCGTTGGGGTCTCGCTGACCAGCTGGCCGCTCCCGCGCTGGTGGCGCAGGCCGGCCAGGTCCGGCTGAGCGACACGGAACGATCAGCCGTCCGCTCAGGGCGAGCCTCCACGCGATCTGCACACAGCCTTCACACGACCTCCATGCACGGTTCGCAACGTTCCCAGGAGAACTAAGGCCTATGGGGGGTCGGCGATGTCAGTCGAAGCGAACACGGCGAAACTGCAGCGGCTCATGGAGGAGGTCCTGACCAAGCACGACCTAGCGGTGCTGGACGAGGTCTTCCACGCTGATTACATCGAGCACGAGCCCCCACCGGGGATGGGCCCGGGTCGCGAGGGACTACGGCAGTGGCTGGCCGGCTGGATCGCGGCGTTCCCGGACGCGCAGTGGGCGATCGAGGAACAGCTCGCCGACGGCGACCAGGTCTGGACCCGTTCCGTCTGGCAGGGCACGCACCAGGGCCCGTTCCTCGGCGTACCCCCGACCGGTAAGAACGTCACCGTGGCCGCGTGGACCATCGACCGGTTCACCGACGGCAAGATAGCCGAGAGCCGGATCATGATGGACTCCCTCGGGCTGATGCAGCAGCTAGGCGTCATCCCCATGCCGGGGCCGCCGCCAGCTTGAGAGGCATTGCTCGACACGGCCGGTCCCTCATCTGGGCGATTCAGCGCCGGGCCAGTACCAGGCCGGCTCGTCGAGGATGCCCTGCCCGCCTGTCAGAACGGCGGCACCGCTGTAACGGCGGCGGAGCCGCAGGGCACTGCCGGTATCGGCCCCGACATGGCGGGGGAACGCTCCTTCGGGCGATTGGCACGCCAGCCCACCGCGGATTGTCTTTCCCGGCGCGGTCGTGCGATCCTGAGGCCACATAGCAGGCCTGAATCTGCCCGGACCATGCGCTCCCTCGCCGCTAGTAATTTCTGCGTTGAAGGCGGCGAGTCCCATGACTGGTCCGGCGACCAGCCCCAGCTTCAAGGGCCACCGGCTGATCCGCGCGGTGCACAGGCTGGCCCGGCTGCTGGTCGGCCGGAACCCACTGCGGCGTCCGTACGACAGGATCGAGGGCGCCGTCCTCCTGACACTGGCCGTGGCGTTCCTCGCGGCGATGGCGGGGGCGTCGCTGGTGGGCGCCCATTTGTATCAGTCGCAGCGAGCGGCTGATGCCGGGCTGCACCGGGCCACCGCGGTCCTGATCCAAGGCGGCCCGGACAGCAGGCTGACGTCGGCGTGGGAGGTCCTGGCCCGCTGGCCGGCGCCGGGTGGCAGGGAAAGATCCGGTGTGCTCACCGACGTGGACGCCCCGGCTATCACCAGCACCGCCGTAGGCACCCGGGTGCCGGTCTGGCTGAACCAAAATGACGAACCGGCGGCTCCGCCCTCTGGCCGGGTCATCATCATCACCGTTGCTTTGCTCACGGCGATCATCACCGCGGGTGGTGCCGCCCTGGGTCTGCTCGTCTGCTACGGGCTGTGCCGAGTTGCGCTCGATAAGCGTCGCCTGGCCGCGTGGGAATCAGCGTGGACCTCGACCGGTCCCCGCTGGACCAGCCGTCGCTGAACGCCGAGCCCTGAGCAAGCCGACCCGAGCCCGACGGCAGCCGGTAGTTAGTCGTTTTTCGGGGCGGTGCGCTCGCGGACGGCGACGACGCCTTCCATGTGCCGGACCTGCTGAGCGATACCGTGCCGGACCAGATTGAGCTCCGGTGGCCCGGCCAGGGTCACCACGCCGTCCTGGACGGCCACTGTGAACGTCGCCGGGTCGATGAAGAAACTGTCGGTGATCACATCGCGGAGGATGGCCTGCCCGATGCTCTCGTCAGGGCAGCGGAACACGGCCAGCACGTCGGACCGGCCGATGATGCCCAGCAGCCGGCCATCGGGATCCACCACCGGGAGCCGCTTGACGTGCCGCTCCGACATCCGCCGGGCCGCATCCCGGACCGAGGTGCGAGGGCCGACGGTCACCGCCGGCGAGGTCATCAAGTCCGCCGCGTTCAGAGCATGGGCCTGCTGCAACTCCCGGCGATGCCGCAGGGAAAAAAGCCCTTCCTGGCTGTTCCCGTCCAGGGCCACCTTGGCCAGGAGGTCAGCCGCGGAGACGACGCCGAGAACGCACCCGTTGTCGCTTACGACGGGAAAGGCGTCGACCCGATGCTCGTGCAGTTGTGCCGCGATCACCTTGTACGGCGTGTCGAGCCGGACCGTGCTGACCTTGGTGGTCATCACGTCTTCGACCTGCGACGCGATTGCGTCTTCTACCACGTGGCTCATGCATCTATTGCAGCCGGGGCGGCCGGCCCTGCCCAGGGACCGCATGCCCGTAACCAGGTGCCCAAGGGCCCGGACCAATGGCCTGCGACGTACCGGCGCTTCGCTCGCGCGGTGACGAGGCAGCAAAGGCGAAGCAGGACCATTGGCCCCCGCGACAGGGCCCGATGCCCTGCCAGGCCCGGTCCTTTGCCGGTACTCCCGCAGCGGGATCTCCTGTGGACTGGAGTCAAATGGACAGCTGACGGAAGAGGCGGTCACGATGAGGGCCAAGGTAGCGGACGTCATGACCAGGAAAGTGGTCGCGGTGCGCGAGGGCGCGACGTTCAAGGAGATCGCCGCCCGGCTGCGGGACGAGCACATCAGCGCGTTCCCGGTCATCGACGACGACAACAAGGTGATCGGCGTGGTTTCGGCCGCCGATCTGCTGGCCAAGGAAGCCGTCGCGGCTGACAGCCAGAACTTCACCGGCCCGCTGGCCGGGCTCCTGCACCGGCAAGAGCTGGAGAAGGCCCGCGGGGTCACCGCAGGTGAGCTGATGACCCGGCCACCGGTCACGGTCGGCTCCGACGACCCGGTAAGCCAGGCCGCCCAGCTGATGTACGACCGGAGGGTCAAGCGGCTTCCCGTCGTGGACAGCGCCGGCCGCCTGGCCGGGATCGTGAGCCGCACCGACGTACTGAGCGTGTTCAGCCGCCCGGACGACGAGATCCTCAAACAGATCACCAGCGACGTCATCCTGGACGCCTACCTGATGGACCCGCTCAGCTTCCGGGTGGCGGTGAAGGATGGCGTGGTCACGATGTCGGGCGACCCGGAGTCCGCGTTGGCCGGTCACGAGATCATCGACACGATCCGGCACGTCGAAGGGGTCGTCGCCGTGCGCGACCGGCTCGACTACCCGTCGGACGAACCGGTGCCCACCTACGGTCCGTTGTTCTGAGCCGCAGAGCTGGCTGGAGATCAGGTGAACGCGACTTCCGGTACCGTCCCGCGCGGTGTGTACGCGCTGCTGACCGACGGCACCACCGCCGAGATACGCCCCGCCATCGCCGCGGATATGGCCGCCGTGCAGGCCATGCACGAGGCCATGTCCCCGGCCACCTCGTACCTGCGGTTCTTCAGCTACAGCCGGCTATCCGCGGAGGAGGAAGCGAAGCGGGTCTGCCGGCCGCCCGGTCCCGGTCACCAGGCCCTGCTGGCCCTGTGCGGGGGCGAGATCGCGGGCGTCGCCAGCTACGAGGTCGGCGGCAGCGGGCAGGCTGAAGTCGCGTTCGCCGTGACGGACCAGATGCACGGTCACGGACTCGGCACCCTGCTGCTGGAACACCTGGTATCCGGTGCCGTCCAGCGGGGCGTGACCACCTTGACCGCGTCGGTCCTGCTGGACAACGCCGAGATGCAGAGGGTCTTCACCGGCGCCGGTCTCAGCGTCGAGCGTCATCTGGAGGACGGGGTGCTCGAATTCACCTGTGCGCTGCCGCGCGACGACGCCGATCCGCACTGGGATATGTACCTGGATGCGGCCGCCGCGCGGGAACGCCGGGCCGACGTGGCCAGCCTGCGGCATGTGTTCCAGCCCGACTCGGTGGCCGTGGTCGGGGCCAGCCACCGGATAGGCACGCCGGGCCGGGCTATTCTGCACAACATCGTCACCGGCGGCTACGCCGGGCGCGTGTACGCGGTCGACCCGCACGGCCAGCCCATGGAAGGGGTGCCGTGCCTGGCCTCGGTCAGTGATCTGCCCGAACCGGTCGACCTGGCGATGGTCGCGGTACCCCCGGCCGAGGTGACCGCGGTCGCCGACGAGTGCGGCCGGCGCGACGTCAAGGCCATGGTGGTCATCACCGCCGGGCTGGACACCGCCCAGGAAGCTGACCTGCTGGCCATCTGCCGACGGTACGGGATGCGGCTGGTCGGCCCCAACTGCTTCGGCGTAGCCGTCCCCGGCATCGGCCTGGACGCGACGTTCGCGTCCCGGCATCCCGCGCCCGGTATCGCGGGACTGGTGATGCAGTCCGGCGGGCTGGGATTCGCACTGGCCGACCGGCTGTCCCGGCTGGGGGTGGGGGTTTCCTCGTTTGCCTCGGTCGGCAGCAAGCTCGACGTCTCCAGCAACGACCTGCTCCTGTGGTGGGAGCAGGACCAGGCGACCAAGCTCGCGGTGCTCTACATCGAGTCGTTCGGCAACCCGCGTAAGTTCGCCCGCACCGCCCGCCGGGTGAGCCGGACGCTGCCGCTGCTGACCGTGCACGCCGGGCAGCCGACCGTTGGCCTGCGCGCCGCCGGCTCCCACACCGCCGTGGCGACCACTCCCCTGGTCACCCAGGAGGCGCTGTTCCGGCAGGCGGGCATTATCGCCACCAGGGACCTGGGCGAGCTGGTCGATGTGGCTGCGCTGCTGGCCAGCCAGCGCGCCCCGGCCGGCCCGAACGTGGCCATCATCTCCAACGTCGGCGGCGCCGGCGTGCTGGCCGCCGACGCGTGTGCCCGGCAGGGACTCACCGTGCACCGGCTGACCGGGGACACCCGGCGCCGGCTGCACTCCCTGGTACCGGCGAGTGGAGCGGTGACCGGTCCGGTGGACACGACCGCCGCGGTCACCGAAGACGGGTTCCGCCGGGTGCTGGAGATGGTCGCCGCCGACGACGGGGTGGACGCCGTCCTGGCCCTGGCGCTGCCCACCGCCGCCACCGGCGACCTGACCGCGGCCATCCGCGCCGCCGACGTCCCGGTCCCGCTCGCGGCCGTCCTGCTCGATCAGGCGGAAGCCGTACAGTTGCTGGCCCACACGGGCAGCGGGGCGCAGCAAGACGGCCAGATCCCCGCGTACGCCTATCCCGAAGCCGCGGCCAAGGCACTGGCGCGGGCCGCGACCTACGGGGCCTGGCGGACGCGCCCGGCCGGTCACCTGCGCGAGTTCGGCGACGTGAAGGTGGCGAGGGCCCGGGCCCTGGTGCGGGACTTCCTGCACCGCCACCCGAAGGGCGGCTGGCTGCCGCCCAGCGCGGTGTCGACTCTGCTGGCCTGTTACCAGGTGCACCTGGTCAGTCTCGTCCCGGCGACCAGGGCCGACGAAGCGGTCCGCGCGGCGGAAGGGACCGAAGTGATCATCGGGGTGGTGCAGGAACCGGTGTTCGGCCCGCTGGTGGTGTTCGGGCTGGGCGGGGTGGCCACGGACGTGCTGGCGGATCGGGCGGCGCGGCTTGCCCCCCTGACCGACGCGGACGCGGACGAGCTCATCCGCTCGATCCGGTCGGCGCCGCTGCTCGGCTTCCGTGGCAGCCGGGCCGCCGACCTGAAGGCGCTGCAGGACCTGCTGCTGAGGGTTTCCCGGCTCGCCGATGACCTGCCCGAACTCGCGGAGCTTGACCTCAACCCGGTGATCGCCCGGACGGACGGCGTAGCCGTGGTCGACGCCCGCATCCGGCTGGTCCCGGCAGAACCGCAGGACCCCTTCCTCCGGAGGCTGCGCTGATGCCAGGATGACGCTGTGAGCGAAGATCGGGCTGAGCCGTCGCCCATCAACGTCTTTCTGATGGACGACCACGAGATCGTCCGGCAGGGAGTGCGTGACCTGCTCGAGGCCCAGCCGGACATCCGCGTAGTCGGCGAAGCCGGGACCGCCGCCTCCGCGCTGGCCCGGATTCCCGCGCTGCGGCCCGACGTGGCCATCCTGGACGTCCGGCTGCCGGACGGCGACGGGGTTTCCGTTTGCCGGGAGATCCGGTCCCGGATGCCGGAGGTGGCGTGCCTGATGCTGACTTCCTACGGTGACGACGAGGCCCTGTTCGACGCAGTCATGGCGGGGGCCGCCGGGTACGTCCTGAAAGACATCCGCGGCACCGACCTGGTGGGCGCGGTACGCACGGTGGCGGCCGGGCAGTCCATGGTGGACCCCGCAGCGGCCAGCCAGCTAATGGCCCGGCTCCGGAACGCTGCGACCAAGCCCGATCCGCTGGAGGGCCTGACCAAGCAGCAACGCCGCATCCTCGAGCTCATCGGTGAAGGGCTGACCAACCGGCAGATCGGCGAACGGATGTTCCTGGCCGAGAAGACGGTCAAGAACTACGTGTCGGGGCTGTTCCAGAAGCTGGGCATGGAACGGCGGGCACAGGCCGCGGCCTACGCCGCGCGGATTTTCGATGACCAGGACCACGACAAGGACCATCCGGCCTAGGTATAACGGACAGCCGTCAACCATTTGGGTTGCTAGCGCCGATCCCCGCCGGAACCTTCCAGATCAGTTCGGTGCCAGTGCCGGACGGGCCAGGTGCCAGCTGGAGATCGCCGCCCAGTTTCTCGGCCCGGATCCGGAGGTTGCGCAGCCCACTGCGACGGCCGCCCTCGGGGATACCGACCCCGTCGTCGCTCACCCGCATCACGAGGCGGCCGTCGGTATCGACGTCCACGCTGACCTCGATCTGAGCGGCCCGAGCGTGCCGAGCCGCGTTGGAGAGCGCTTCTCGCAAAGCGCTCAGCATGGCTTCGCCGGCTTCTGTGCTCACCTGGTCGTTGAGCTTGCCGCCGAGTCGCAGCGAAGGCGCAAACCCTGCCGCTGACGTCGCTTCTTCGATCAGGCCGACGATGGCTTCCCGCAGGTTGGGCTGTTCGTCCTCGGGGCGAGTCTCCAGGGCGAAGATCGCGACGCGGATGTCCTTGATGGACGCGTCCATCGCGTCCACGGTCTTTCGTACCCGGGCCTCGACGTCTGGCTTGCCGATCATCGGCACCGTGCCCTCGAGCGTCATACCCGCCGCGTACAGCCGCTGGATGACATGGTCGTGCAGGTCTCGCGCGATCCGGTCCCGGTCCTCGTACAGCGACAGACGCTCGGCGTCGCGGCGGCGATGCGCCAGTTCCAGCGCGATGCCGGCCTGGGCGGCGAACGTGCCCACCACGTCGGCCGTCGTTTCCGGGAACGGCAGGCTCCCGTGCCGGCGGCCGACGGTCAGCACGCCGCGCACGTCACCGGCTACCCCCAGCGGGAAGAGCATCGCCGGGCCGATGTGCCCCATCGGCCCGCGCACCGAGTTCGCCGTGCGGGAATCTCGCGCGAAGTCCTCCACCTCGATCGGCAGTCCCGTGTTCAGCACCTCACCGGACAGCGAATGATCGGTGGCCAGAACCAGGTCGTGCGCCGCTTCCGCGCCGTCGCCTTCAGCGAACCTGATCGCCAGCATGCGGTGGTCCGGCTCGGGCACGGCCAGCACGACCAGGTCCGCCTGGGACAGGTCCCTGACCTGCCGGGTCAGCGTGGCCAGCACCTCGTCCGGGTCGGTGCCGGAGAGCAGGCTGGTGACGACCTCGGCGTTGGCCGCCATCCACTGCTGCTGTTTGCGGGCCACCTCGTAGAGGCGGGCGTTGTCGATCGCCACGCCGGCCGCGCTGGCCAAGGCGATGAGGACCGACTCGTCATCTTCGGTGAACTCCCCGCCGCCTTGTTTGTCGGTCAGGTACAGGTTCCCGTAGACCTCATTTCGGACGCGCACCGGTGCGCCGAGAAAGGTCTTCATCGGGGGATGGGCCGCCGGGAATCCGGACGAGTCAGGGTGGGAGGCCATATCGGCCAGCCGCAGTGCCTGCGGATCGTGGATGAGCAGGCCGAGCAGGCCGCGGCCTTCGGGCCAGTGGTCGATGGAGCGGATAGTGGCTGGGTCCATACCGACCGGGATGAACTCGGCCAGGCGCTCGCCTTCACCGATCACACCGAGCGCGCCGTACCGGGCGTTCACCAGCCCGACGGCGGTTTCGACAATCCGCTTCAGCGTGCTCTCCAGGTCCAAGCCGGAGCCGACCGCAACGAACGCCTCCAGCAGGCTGCGCATCCGGTCCCGGGTAACCATCACCACCTGCAGCCGGGACTGGAGCTCGGCCAGCAGCTCGTCCAGCTGGAGCTGGGGCAGCACACCGGGATGATCTTCCGGAGCGGATCCCATCAGATGCTCCCTCCGAACCAGCGCACGGTGAGCAGCATGGCTCAGCGTAACTGGCTTTCCAGCCAACCGACCGTTAAGGGGACATCATCTCAGCCCGCCGTCACGGCCACGGCCGTGGCGGAACGTAGTGGTCGAGCAATCGGCCCCTAGTGGCCAGCAGCCGGTCCGCGGCGACGCTCAGGAACCGCCGGGTGAGCTGGAAACCCAGCTCCGGATCGGCGTCACACAGGGCACGGACGGCCCGCCCGTCGAACTGGAACACCTCGGTGGGCTGGACGGTGGTTGCGCCCAGGGTCCACACGTACGGGGGCAGCAGCCAGGACCAGCCCAGGGCGTCGCCCATGCCCAGCGTCTCGACGACGACCATCCCGGCGTGGGGTATGCGCATGTCGAGAGCTACCGAGCCGGACCGGATCAGCCAGAAGCTCGCGGCGCTGCCGCCGTCCTCGAAGATCCGGCGGCCGGGCGGCAAGTCAATGAGGCAGGCGGCCGGCACCAGCTTGGCCAGCTGCCCGCGCGGCAGGCCGTGCAGGAAGCGATGCGCCGTCAGCGCGGTGACCGTAACCCGTGATGTCTGTTCAATGCCCATGCCCGCATCTCCGCTCTTCGGCTGGGGCTCACACTTCACACGATCGCCGTCAGGGACGTCCGTCCCTACGGGCATTAGGCACGGCTCTGTGGGTCATTCGTCCCTGTCCGCATACCGGGACCATCGGGTCGAATCAGGTCAACGACGGCTGGAGCCGATCGCCGATGGGCCGTACCCGATCACCCCGCAGACGCACATCGCACCGACATCACCATGACACCCGAGGAGACCTGAGCGACTATGCGGACCGTCACCGAAGCCAAGCTCGGCCACGTCCTGACCGGGCTGCCGGGCCTTCCCCGGGTGGTCACCAGCGGCAACTTCGCCACCCCGTGGCGCGCCCTGTCCGTCCTGGACGCGACGCTGCCCCAGCTCAACCCCCGCATGCCGTACACCTTCGGCGACGGGGTGCTGGCCACCAACGAGATCGACTACGCCATCGAGGTGGATGAGCCGCTGCCCGTACCGGTGCACCGGGCCGTCACCAGCGTGTCGCGGGCCATCGGTGAGCATGTCGCAGCCCTAATCCCCGACCACGCCACCCTGCAGATGGGCATCGGCCTCGTACCGGACGTGGTGCTGGGTGCGCTGGCCAGCCGGACTGGCCTGTCGGTCTGGTCGGAGATGTTCAGCGACGGGGTACTCGCGCTGGAGAAGGCCGGGGCACTGGACGCGGAGGATGACCTCGGTCAACGGCGCCCTCCAGGTGGACCTGTTCGCCCAGGCCAATGCGGCCCGCGTGCGCGGGATGGTTCATTCGGGCTTCGGCGGCCAGACCGACTTTGTGGTCGGAGCGCTGCACTCACCCGGGGGCCGGGCGATCATTGCACTGCCCTCGTGGCACCCCAGGGCCCAGGTGTCCACGGTGGTGCCGCGGCTGGCTGGCCCGGTCACGTCGTTCCAGCACAGCTTCATCGTCAGCGAGCTGGGCACCGCCACCATCTGGGGCTGTGACGCATCGACCCAGGCGGAGCAGATCATCGACCAGGTCGCGCACCCGAGCGTCCGTGATGAGCTGCGAGCCGCGGGCCGGGAACTCGGCTTCGTGCTCAGCTGAGGGCACACGGCGGCGCACGACGAGAAGCCCGGGCCGGTCGGCCCGGGCTTTCCTGGCGCGATCAGTGCGCCGCGTGGACCCGCCGCCCGGTGATACGGGTGGGGACGACGCGCATGTAGTGCTCCTTGACTCCGCCGGACCACGGCTCGACGTCGCTCTCGCGGGTGGCCGCCCGCTCAGCATCGGAGTCCACATGGTGAGCCGAGCCCTGGATGACAACGCTCCATCCGTCCTTCGCGGCCAGGTTGAACTCGTCGATCTCGAAGGCGACCTGGTACTCGGCGTGCCTGATGCCGGTCTGCAGGTCCTCCTCCAGCGGGCTGTCCTCGCCGGTACGGAACACGATCGTGTTGTCGAGCAGCTGATAGTTGACCGGTAGCACGGTCTGGCCGTACCGGCCGGTGTAGGCGATCCGGCCGATGCCGCCGGGCGCGATGAGCGTAAGGCAATCAGCCTCGTCCAGCTCTTCGATGTGGGCCGGGCTGGCCGTTGCCGTGCGGGTGCTGTCTGACATGGGATTCATCCTGTTCGTTGGAAGGTGCTAAAGCTGCAGGACCAGACGGGCGAGCTCTTCCAGCCTCCATTCCGGGCGCCCCGCCGGGCAGTGCCGCAGGTCATGCCACGGGCGGCCGCCTGGCCCGGGAACGGCCGGCGAAGGTCCCGGCGGCTGTGACCGCTTAGCCCTAGCTGGCGCGCTGGTCGCCGCCGTGTGCTGAGGGGAGACATCAGCAAGGCATACGGAGGCCGTGATGCGAGCAGTGATCGTCTACGAATCGATGTACGGGAACACTCATGCCGTCGCGAACAGCGTGGCGGAGGGACTGCGAGACGAGGCGTGCGACGTGACCGTCGTGCCGGTCGGCCGGGCCACGGAGGAACTGACCGGCCACTGCGACCTGCTCGTGGTGGGTGCGGTAGACGGTATTACGGCTGCCGCGTTCGACACCCGGATGGATGGGCCGGTGCTGTTCACGGGGCAAGCCAGCCGGGCCATCGCGCAGCAGTTGCGCCGCCGCGGCTACCGGGTCCTCACTCCCCTGCGCAGTTTGCCGGTCAGCAAGCAGAACGGGCTCGACGCAAGTCAGGCTGAGCGGGGGCGAACCTGGGGCGAGGCCTTGGCCTTCACCGCTAGCTCGTCCCGTTGGGCCAGCTCGTCGCCGGCCTTGATTTCGCCCGACGCCGACATGTGACCGCGAAGAAAGAAATCAGGGCCTCTGCGGCTCGGTCACCGACTCGTGCCCCGGCGGATTGACGCCTGAATGGCGCATGGGGCACGATCGGCCCGCAGCGGAGCCGACGCCAGGCGCAGCAAACTTTGTTAAATAAATTAAAAGATGGGCCTTGCCGGAAGTGTGCCGCCGCTTCCGGCAAGACCTGTTGTCGTTAGCCGCCTTCCGCTAAATGACATAAGTCCTTTTCGGTGTGTCTGTTCAGCCCGGCCGACGGGGACCTTACGCAGTGATGCGGGACGCCTCCGGCGCGCGATTCTTGAGATGTCCAAATAAATAAGCGCCGGATCGCAGATCGATCCAGCACCGTAAATGGAGGCATCCAAAATGCGCCGCAAATTTGTTGGTGGCCTGGTCAGCGTGGCCGCCCTGGGCCTCGCCGGTATCCTGCTGATCGCAGGCGGCCTGCTCCTGTGGGGTTCGACCTACGTGCACAACACCGTTCACGGCCAGCTCGCCGCCCAGCAGATCTACTTCCCGCCCAAGGCCGCGTTTGCGCACGCCAAGGCCGGGACCGAAATCACCCCGGGCATGATCCCGTCCGTGTCGCAGTACGCGGGACAGCAGATGCTCACCGGCCAGCAGGCCGAGGCCTACGCCGATCACTTCATTGCCGTGCACGTGGCGGAGATGAGCGGCGGCAAGACCTACTCGCAGCTGTCCACCGAATCGCTGGCCCAGCCCAACAATGTCAAGCTGGCCGCCACGGTCGGCACGGTGTTCAAGGGCGAGTCACTGCGCAGCATGCTGCTGAACGCCTACGGCTGGTGGAAGATCTCGCAGATCACCTACATCGCCGCGATCTTCAGCTTCGCACTGGCTGGCCTGTCCCTGATCACCTCGGCGTTCGCGTTCGGCCTGTGGCGGCGCAGTAGCCCAGAGGCCCAGATCGACCAGCCGATCACTCCGCCGGCCCCCGCGCACGTGTGAGCCACTCGTCTGAGCATCACTGTCCGGCCGGCACCCACCAGGTGCCGGCCGGACACGCGTATCAGCCGGTAGCTTCCGCCTTGGTCCTGGACGAGGCAGCCGTACCGGTCACGGAACGGCAGCGGCACCAGGTGGCCGTCCTGGATCGTGATCATGCCGACCGGCAGCGGCAGGTCGTTGTCGATGGTCTCCGGCACCGTGCAGCCGCAGCGGCAGCCGGTTCCGGTCGCCTGGGCCAGCCGGGACGCCGGCCGTGGGCTGGGCTGGCGAGTGTCTACGTCGGGTTGCGGGACGCTGTCGCCTCGGCCGCCACGCCTCCGGTCGTCCTCAGCGACTGCGTGGCCTCACTCGCGGTCATCGCTGGCCCGCAGCAACGCGGTCTCCAACGGCCAGTGCCGCGCGGCCCGGGGCCGCGCGGCGATGAGCATCCCGACTCAAAGAACGCCGGGCCGTAAGTCAGTGCCCCTTGTGTGCCTCCCTATCGAACTTCGCCACCATCACCACCGCGGGCGTCCCGGTCGTGGTCATTGCTCAGTCCAAGGGACGATCACGATCGGGGCCTGGGCGTGGCTGAGCAGGGCCTGCAGGGCTGAGCCGTGGCGAATGCTGCCGTCCGGACCGTCGTGGCGGCCGATCACGGTCAGGTCCATGAAGCCGGTATAGGCGGTGAGGATCCGGCCTGGGTGCCCGTCGATCTGCTTGCAGCTGACCGCGACCTGGGGAAACAGGCGCTGCCAGTTGCTCAGGCTCTCGGCGAAGTGACCGGCCGGCGGATTGTTCTCGTCGCAGGTGTGTATCACCGAAAGATGGGCCTTGCGCAGGGCGGCTTCCTCGAACGCAAACCCGAGCGCCGCTTGGGCGTTGTCGACGTCCCGGACGCCGACGGCGACCTCTCCGTGCTCGATGCCATCGGGAACACGGATCACCGCGACAGGACAGCTGGCGTGCACCATCATGTACCTGGTCTCCGGGCCCGTGCCGGGCTGGGCGTAGCCGCCGATGCCGTAGGCCCCGACGACGAGCAACGACGCGGCTTCCGCCGCCTCGGCCAGCAGGCGGCCGGGTGAGCCGGTGAGCAGTTCGGTGGTGATCGCCACCCCGGGAGCCACCGTGGCGGCCCACTCGGCCGTGGCCGTCAGCGACTGGTGGTAGACGCTGCCCATCAGATCGTCCAGCGTCACCGGAGAGTCAGCGGAAGCCGACATGTGCGCCGGGACGGCCATCACCGACACGATCTGGAGCGGTGCCGAGCGGTGGGCGGCCTCGGCGGCCGCCCATTTCACTGCGCGCAGCGATTCGTTTGAACCATCGGTCCCTACGACAACCGGTTTCGGCATCATCGTCGTGCTCCTTTCGCGCCGACTCCAGCGGCCTAGCTGCAGTAGGTGCTAAGGCCATGCTTGAGCTCGCGGATCAGCGGCATCCAGGCCCGGTGCTCGCGCTCGGCGAGGGCCCGATCGAAGACGATTCCGGCCGCCCCGGCCTGCATGGCGTGCCGGGTCTCGATCAGCATGGCCTCGTCGCCGATGTCGCCACTGCTCGAGACGAGCACCAGCGTCTGGTCAGCCGAGCGGACCACGGTGTCGATGGCTTCCTGCGGGTAGATGCGCGGGACATTGTCGGACAGACGCTGGCCCTGCTTCTCCGGATGCGGGAAGCTCACGGTCACCACATCGGCCCCAAGCCGGTGCGCGGTCCGGGTCGCGTAGTCAACGGCGTACAGGGAGTCGGCACCGCCCATCTCCTCGACAGTCTTGCCGCGGGGGTACGCCCAGACGAACAGCGGCATGCCGAAGCGCTCGGCGTCTTCACGGACCATCTGGTAGTCGCCGAAGCCGCCCTCACGGACTGGCGAATCCGTGTACAGGCAGTAGCCGACCGCGTCGGCGCCGAGCCGTACCGCATCGGCTACGGTGCCCTGCGGGACTGGCTGCGATGAGCCTCTGGCACCAGCGGCCATGCCGTTCAGGGTGAGGATCAGCGGCAGCTCCCCGGCGTAGTCCCAGTAGAACTTCTCAGCCAGGTCGACCGGCAGGACCATGGCGTTGAAGTTGCCCTCGAAGGCGAACCGGATGGCATCGGTCGGGCTGTCCGGCACCGGGAGACCCTGGAATCCGGGCCCGAAGCTCAGGCCGTAGGGCAGCAGCATGGCGGTCCCGTTACGGAGGCCGCTCTCGTGAAGGATCCGGTGCAGCCGGCCCTTCTTACCAGTACTCAGGTTGATCTCGGTGATATGAGGCCTTTTGTTCGTGTTCATGGCCTCAGCCTGCGCTGGCCGCAGGGGAATGGTCAGGGCCATTCCGCTCCTGGCACTGGGCCATAGGGCCCACCTCGGCTGGGTACCCAGGCTCGTGGTCCGGGCCCAAGGTCCGGCCACCGCACGTTATTGCCAACACGCGGCAGATGATGGGCAGCCGTGGGTGCCTTACAGCCCCGTGAACCGGGCAGGGTGCTCAGCTTCAAGACAGCGGCCCGCGTTGGCGCGGTCGGTGCCGGCCCGAGCATGGCTTCTGCTGCGGCGGTGCTGGTGCCGTCCAGCGGAGTGCCGGCGGTTGCCGGCGTGCTGCTCGTGGGCCTGACGGGCTTGTTCGTGGCCGGACTGCTGGCCGCGCTGCTGATGCTCCTGTCCTGGGTCGTGCGCCGGTCGCAGAGGGGGGCCGAGCAGGGACCGCCAGCCGGTCCGGCCGTTCTGGCCGTGAACAGCTGTTGATTCCGGCGGCAGCCGCACGCCCGCGTTGCGCGCACCACACCGGATGGGACGCCGCCGCAGCCCCCAGTCGGGCGACCCTCATCGGCAGCCGGCTCGGTCGACGGCCCTGCGAGCCTCGGCCGCCCGCGGCGGCTTACCTGGTCGCGGGCCGCCGGGACGCCGTGCAGCCGCTGGCCCGGCCCGCGGCGTTACGCGGCTTACGCACGGACCTGGCCGAGCAGAACCCGGGAGCGCTCGGGCGGGCACGATCTCGGTTATGACTGCCTATACAAGCGTGTGGTCTGCTGACTATCATGCGTAGCACACTGACATGAGAACGCAGGAGGGCTGATTGACTGCCGCCGTGGGAGAGCCGGCCTTTGAGGACCTGACCGGGCGGGCGCGCATCAGGGACGCTGCCTTGCGCCTATTCGCCGAGCGGGGCGTCGAGGGCACGACGGTCCGGGACATCGCGCGGGCGGCGGGCGTGTCCACCGGGCTGATCCGCCATCACTTCGGGTCCAAGCAGGATCTGCGGGCGGCGTGCGACGCCTATGTGCTGGCGCAGTTGATGCGGCTGAAGGAGGAGGCCGTCCCCGGTGGGCAGCTGGGCAACGCGGGCTTCATCTCATCCGCGCAGCCTGCGGTCCTGCTCATGCTCAGGTACTACGCCCGGTCAATGCTGGACGGGTCGCCGGCCGCTGATGCCATGTTCGGGGAGATTGTCGGGCTGGGCGAGCGGTGGCTGGAGGATCATCACCCGGGACAGATGGCCGATCCCACGGCGTACGCGGCCCTGCTGGTGGCCATGGAGCTCGGCGCGCTGGTGATGCGGGAGCAGCTTTCCCGGGCCCTGGGTGCGGACATCTTCAGCCCCGAGGGGCACCTGCGCCTGGCCCGGGCGAAATTGGACTTCTACTCCAAGCCCCTGCTCAGCCCGGAGCTGGCGGAGAAGGGACACGCGGCGCTGGACGAGCTTCAGGAGCAGCTCCGGCGCAAGGGACGATCCCGGCCGGAGGAATCAGGCAACGATGGCAGAATCTGAACCCGCGATCCGCACCCAGGGACTGTCGAAGCACTACGGCCAGGTGACAGCGCTGGCCGACCTCGACTTGGACGTCGCGCCCGGTGAGGTGGTCGGTTACCTGGGGCCGAACGGGGCCGGAAAGACCACCACGATCCGTCTGCTGCTCGGTTTCATCCGACCCACGGCGGGGCGGGCGGAGATCTTCGGGGCGGACTGCCAGCGAGACCCGGCCACGGTGCACAGGCGGGTGGCATATGTGCCCGCGGAGGCCAGCCTGTGGCCGTCGCTGACCGGCGCGGAGACCCTCCACCTGCTCGGCCGTCTGCATGGCCAGGCGGACTCGTCGTACCGGGATGAGCTGGTCGCCCGGTTCGATCTTGACCCGTCCAAGAAGGTGCGGGCCTACTCACGGGGCAACCGCCAGAAGGTACTGCTGATCGGTGCCCTGATGACACGCGCGGACCTGCTCGTCCTCGATGAGCCAACCGGCGGGCTCGACCCGCTGATGGAGGTGGCGTTCCGGCGCTGCGTCACCGAGGCCAGCGAGCGCGGGCAGGCCATCTTGCTGTCCTCGCACATCCTGAGCGAGGCCGAGGCGCTCTGTGACCGAGTAGTGATCTTGCGCGACGGGAGGGTCGCCGAGTCGGGGAAGCTCAGCGAGATGCGGCACCTGTCGGCGGTCACCGTCGAGGCGACGTTCGCCGGCGGAGTCCCAGACCTGTCCGGGGTTCCCGGCGTGAGCGGCGTGGTGATCGAAGGGCATTCGCTGCGCTGCCAGGTGACCGGGCCGGTCCAGCCGCTGCTGGCCGTGCTTGCCGCCGCCGGGGTGACGCGGCTGCTCAGCAGGGAGCCGTCGCTCGAGGAGCTATTCCTCGCCTACTACGGCCAGAGCGTACCGTCCGCAGGGGTGGCGGGCGTTGCCAGCTGATGTCGCGGTGGCCGCGCCGGCGAGGGCCGGGCGTCCGGCGCGCATGCTGATTGCTCGCCACTCCGTGAGGCGGTCGCTGCGGTCGGGGGTGCTGTGGGGCTGCGTGTTCGGCATCGTCGTGGCGTCCTCGGCGGCCAGCTACGGCCGGATCTACAAGACCGCCGCCGAACGGCAGCGCCTGGCCGACACGTTCGGCGCGAACCATGCGTCGGCCGCGCTGTTCGGCCCGGCGCCGCAGTTGCAGACCGTCGCGGGCTTCACCGTCTTCAAGGTGACCATGCTCCTGATCATCATCGGGGCGATCTGGGGGCTGATGACGAGCACCCGGCTGCTACGCGGTGACGAGGACGCCGGCCGCTGGGAGCTGCTGCTGGGCGGGCCGACCACGCACGGGCGCGCTGTCGGCCAGGTGCTGGCGGGCCTCGGCGCCGGCGCCGGGGTCATCTGGGCGATCACCGCGCTGCTGACGGTGGCCGCCGGCCGTTCCTCCACCGTGGGTTTCGGCGTGGGCGCGAGCCTTTACTTCGCACTTGCCATGGTGGCCAGCGCCATCATGTTCCTCGCGGTGGGAGCGGTGACGAGCCAGCTCGCGCCGGACCGCGGTCAGGCGGCCGGGTACGCGGCCGCCTTCCTCGGGGTGAGTTACGGCCTGCGGATGGTGGCCGACGCCGGCACGGGCCTGCACGGGCTTATCTGGGTGTCGCCGTTCGGGTGGGTGGAGCAGCTCCAGCCGCTGACCGGTCCCCGTCCACTGGCCATCATCCCGATAGTCGCCTTCACTGCGGTTCTCGCCGCCCTGGCCGTCCTGCTGGCCGGGCGGCGAGACGTAGGGGCCGGCATGTGGCCGGACCGGAGCACGAGAGCGCCGCGCGTGCGGCTGCTTTCCGGTGCCACTGGGCTGACGGTCCGCCTTGCGCTCCCCGATGCCCTCGGCTGGGCCGCCGGCGTGGCGATCGCCGCCGTGCTGTTCGGAACCGTGGCCAAGGCGGCCGGCGCCACTATCGAGGGATCCGAGCAGCAGGTCTTCTCCCGGCTGGGATCACCGGGCGGCGGGGCCGTCGCCTTCTCCGGCATCGCCTTCATGATCCTGGCCATCGTGATCGCGTTCCAGGCCGCGGCCGAGGTGAACGCGGCCCGGGCCGAAGAAGCCGAGGGCCGCCTCGACCACGTTCTCGCCGCCCCCGTCAGCCGCTCCCGGTGGTTCGCTGGCAGACTGCTCGCCGGCAGCGCGGCGCTGCTGTTCAGTGGCGTCGTCGCCGGGATATTCACCTGGACCGGGGAAGCCACCCAGGGCGGTGGCGTCAGCTTCCCGGCCGCGCTCGAGGCCGGCATCAACGTCGTCCCGCCGGCCCTGTTCGTGCTCGGGGCCGGCGCGCTCGCGGCTGGCCTCTGGCCTCGCCGGGCGGGCATCGTCGTCTACGTGGTCCTGGGCTGGTCGGTGCTGATCCAGTTCGCGGGCGGGTT
Organism: uncultured Actinomycetes bacterium; assembly: GCA_963833835.1. Taxonomy (GTDB): domain Bacteria; phylum Actinomycetota; class Actinomycetes; order Streptosporangiales; family Streptosporangiaceae; genus Bog-532. The sequence goes on along the minus strand of CAWHZI010000007.1, from coordinate 160,668 downwards.
CGCCGCCCAGAACCACTGGGTCCTCGACACCTCAGTGTTCCACCAGATGGCATCCGCGCCCGCCGTCCCGCCGGACTGGCAGGTCAACGGCATACTGACGGGCCTCGGGCTCGCGGCCATGCTCCTAGGGACAAGCGCTTTCAGGCACCGCGACCTGCAAGGCGAGTAACCAGCGCCGAGCTCGCGGGCGCGCGGAGCGCGGGCGCGGGCGCGTCGGCCGGTACCGTTCTTCGTAGCAGCCCACATACGGGAGCACTCTTTGACGCTCGTCCTGCAGCAGTCCGCCCTCAACACGGGCGTCCTGGCCCCAGAGATGGCGTCCGGCCACGCCGTCACTGTCTTCGCCAGAGACCGGGACACCCCATGGGCCTGCTGATCCCCGTAGGGCTGCTCGGTCTGCTGGCCAGCGTGTCCCCGGCCACGATCGTCGTGTTCATCTTGCTGCTCACCACGACTAAGCCACGCCTCAACGCGGCCGCCTTCTTGATCGGGTGGAGCGTCTCGCTGATCATCGTGTTCGCCGCGAGCTATGCCCTCGGGGGAGCCGACGCCACTCAGCATGGAAGCGGCAGCACCGCGGTGAAGATCATCGAGATGCTGCTCGGTGCCGCCCTCGTCGTTGCTGGCGCGCGGCAATGGAGACGCCGGAACCGGCCCAGAACCAGCTCAGGGGTCAGTAAGAAGTTCGCGGGCCGACTGGAGCAGCTCAATCCCTGGGAAGCAGCCACCGTCGGCATCCTCAAGCAGCCGTGGAGCCTGACCGCCGCCGCCGCCGTGCTTCTCGTGCGTCACCATTCGGCGCTCCCCGTCGTGGTCTTCGCCTTCGTGGCCTTCGCCGTCCTGTCGACCGCCACCGTCGGCCTGATCTTCTTGTACTTCGCCCGGCGTCCCGGGGAGGCCGAAACGCACCTGTCCGACCTGAGGGATCACCTGCAACGGACCGGCCCTGCGATCTTTGCGGTCGTGTCCGCTGTGGTCGGCGTCTGCCTCATCGTCGATGGCATTATCGGCCTCGTGAAAGGCTGAGACGCCTGGCAGGTAGGAGGCCGAGACTGGCAACCAATCACCGAGGTTACCCATCGATGAGGGCTCCGCTTTCCCTGAGCTTGGCGATTTCGGCCGGACCGAAGCCGAGTTCGGCGAGGACTTCACTGTTGTGCTCGCCTTGCGTGGCCGGTACCTGCTGGTCATCGTCGCCTGTCCCGGGCCGCCGGCGAATCTGCGCCAGCTCCCGATCACCCGCGCGGAGTTGGTGATCGGCCTTGTGAACTGTCCGCCCGCGGCTTGTCGGCTACTTGCTAAGCCCGGGAACCACTAGGACCGAGCGGTCAGGATGACGACGGCGCCTTGCGGTGCGTCTAGGTCCACCGGCCCGTCGGCCCGGTCCTGGCGACCCTCATCCAGCCGCCGGGCCGTCTTGGTCGCTGGTGTCCTGTCGTTGCTGGCCGCGGCGCACGGCCCCCAGCAGTACCCGCGCGCCGGCGCCCAGCAGCGCGATGTCGCCGAGCATCTGGATGATCAGTATGACCCGGGCGGCCTCGGACTTGGGGCTGATGTCCCCGAAACCCACCGTGGAGAAGACCGTCACGGTGAAGTACAGGGCGTCGGTGCGGGTCAGCGGCTGGGCGAAATTCGCCGACGAGGCTCGCTGCATCACGAAATAGACCGAGGCGAACAACAAGATGTAGAAGGGAACGATCAAGCCCAGCGCCTCGAACGCTTTGATACTCGGATAACGCGAGCCGGCGATGGACCTGATCTGCCACACCGCGAGGCCCGCGAAGACCAACAGGCCGATCAGGATGCGCACCGCGGTGTCGCCGTTCCACGGCTGGTTCAGCGGGAGCACGTAGTACAGGACGACCAGCGCGGCCGCGCTCAGGACACCCCGCAGCACCGCCCGCAAGACCAGTCGCCTCCGCTGGGCTGGCAGCAGCTGGTAATACGGCTGATTGGTCATGGCCGTCTCCCTGAAGGCCTTCCTCCAGGGACTTCCACCCCCAATCGATCGCTTCGCCGGGCGTACGCAGGACGGCACCGCGCGCACTGCCGCTGGCCCGGCTCTTGCGCCGGGCTCAGCCCCCGCCCGCCGGGCCACAATCCGCACAGCACGCCGACGAAGGTCGCCCGGCAGCACGCCGTCCTGGCAGCAAAGTTGTCTACACTCCCGGTTGCCCGGCTCGCGGCCATGGGGTCAGGAGCAGGCAAGCTATCCGTTGATGCCGTGGGCCACGTGCCCGTGGTGCGCCGATTCGTGCAGCGTGTTCTCGTCCGCTGCACTCAGGTGCGGCTTGATGTCGAAGACGACCCTTCTAATGGTTCCGGTGAACGCATACGGCGCCCGGTTCGCGTAGTTGCGGTCGACGACGCCGCCGTTGTCCCGGCCGATGTCCAGGCCCGCGTAGCCGGAGAACCGGAATGGCACGGTGCGGTCCATCCGGCCCTTGCCGATTTCCTGCCGGTTCGCAAACAGCCGTACATCCCCGCCGGTGGCGGGTTTGGCCGCGTCGGCGTGGAACTCCAGCCGGACGCTGACCTCGCCGGTGGGCAGGGCGACTTCGGACTCGTGCCGGTACACCTGCACGCCCATCATCGAATAAGTGTGCTTGAGCTTGCCGTGCTCGACGAACAGCGAGAATCCGCCCAGGTGGTCGGCCTCGGCCACGATCACCCCCTCGGCGCCGCCCTCCGGTATGACCAGGTCGGCCGAGATGGCGTAGGAGTGGTTGTAGATCCGGGGGATCATGCCCGAGGCGATGTTCTGCACGTCACCGTAGTAGGTGTACGTAGTCTGCGCGGGGAGCGGCGGCAGCAGGCCGAAGTAGAAGCTTAGGCCGCCGAGCAGCGGGAGCACCTTGTACTTCTCCGCTTCGGCCCAGAACAGGTCCCGCAGCTCCCTGACCTTCTCCGGGTGCTGCGCCGCGATGTTGTTGGCCTGGCTGAAGTCATCAGGCAGGTAGTACAGCTCCACCGGGTCGTCGTCAGGCTGCCACACCCCGGGCGCGAACCTCTTCATCGTGTCCGGGGTCGCGTCCCAGGGGATCCGCTCGACGTCCTGGGCCAGCCACCAGCCGTCCTTGTACATGGCCCGGTAGCCGTAGATCTCGAAGTACTGGTGAGTGTGGCGTTCCTCGGCGTCCGGGCCGGCGAAGGTGTGCAGGAAGCTGGTGCCGTGCATCGGGGTCTGGCCGATCCCCTCGACGTGGGTCGGCTCCGGCAGCCCGGCCAGCTCCAGGATGGTCGGGCCGATGTCGATGCAGTGGGTGAACTGGCTGCGCAGCCCGCCCCGGTCCTTGATCAGCGGCGGGTAGCGGACGGCCATGCCCTGCCGGGTGCCGCCCAGGTGGGAGGCGACCTGCTTGCCCCACTGGAACGGGCAGTTCCCGGCCCAGGCCCACGCCGCCGAGTAGTGCGGGGCAGTCAGCTCGGTGCCCCACACGTCCAGGCCGCCATACTGCTGGGTCAGCGCGAGCTGCTGCTCGGGAGTCAGCGGGATGCCGTTCTGCATCGTGAGCTCGTTGAACGAGCCGGTGACCGCCCCTTCCATGCTGGCGCCGTTGTCGCCGTAGATGTAGATCACCAGCGTGTTGTCCAGCTCACCCATCTCTTCCACCGCGGCGATCACCCGGCCCACGTTCCAGTCGGCATTCTCGCAGTAGCCCGCGTACACCTCCATCTGCCGCGCGTACAGGGCCTTCTGGTCCTCGGGGAGGGAATCCCAGGCGGGGAACGCCTCGTTGCGGGGGGTCAGCTTCGCGTCGGCCGGGATCACGCCCAGCTGCTTCTGCCGTTCGAACGTCTCCTCCCGGTACACGTCCCAGCCGCGGTCGAACTTCCCCTTGTACCTGGCCGCCCACTCCTCCGGCACATGGTGCGGCGCGTGCGCGCACCCGGTGGAGAAATACGCCAACCACGGCTTGGTCGGGTCCTGGGCGCGGACATCGTGCAGCCACCCGATCGTCTTGTCCGCCATGTCGTCGGGGAAGTAGTACGTCTGGCCGTCCCGGCCCTGGGGCACCCCGATTGTCTTATTGTTCTCGGTGATGACCGGATCCCACTGGCCGGACTCCCCGCCCAGGAACCCCCAGAAGTAGTCGAAGCCCCAGGCGTTCGGCCACCGGCCGAACGGGCCCGCCGCGCCCTGCTGGCCGTCCGGTGTCAGGTGCCACTTACCGAACGCGGCCGTGCTGTAGCCGTTCATCTGCAGCACCTTCGGGAACGGCGCGCTGTCCTGCGGAACGAAGGCCGTATACCCCGGGAAACCGGAGGACAGCTCGCCGATCGACCCGAAACCGACCGCATGATGGTTACGGCCGGTCAGCAAGGCGGCCCGGGTCGGCGAGCACAGCGCCGTCACATGGAACCGGTTGTACCGGGCACCCTCCTCAGCGATCCGGGTCATCGTGGGTGCCGCGATCGGCCCGCCGAACGTACTGGGTTGACCGAACCCCGCATCATCGATCAGCACCAGCAGCACATTGGGCGCCCCCTCAGGCGGGGTGACGTGCCCGATAAGGTCCCAGTCAGGGGCCGAACCCGCCAGCGTCCGGTTCACCGTACCCATAAACGCCGGATCCGCCATGGGCAGCCTGGTCCGGTCGATCGGTGCATCCGCCACAGCATTGTCCTCTCCCTGGGCAACCATCGCGAGACCGCGACACAGTCCGAGCCACAGTGAATCGCCCGGCCTGGAGCAGGGCATCACCCGCCGCGAGTAATCACACACCCGTGATCTCCGATCGCGGGCTACACGGCACCCGTGGCTGCGCTGGCTGACCCGGCGTTGTTACCCGAAACGGATGATGTGTGCCATGCCAAACGCTGTGACGCTGGCTCGTGGCTGAACACCAGGCCGCCGTTGCTGGCGACGGCCGCCGTCGGGGTTGTCCCGGGCGGCTCATCGGCAAGTTCGCCGGCCATCGCGTCGAGCAGGACATCCGCGGCCATCCTGACAGCTAAGGAGAACGCTGTGAGCCAGAGTCATCTCGTCATTGACTTCCCGATCAAGGGTGCTGCCATCGCCAAGGCACTGCCTGAGGAGCTGCCCCCGCTGATGCCCGATCTCGCCCGAGCGCAGGACGATCTCGGTACCGTGCACTTCTCCCGGTTTATGGTCGAGGGAGACGAGAAGCTTCTGTTCCTCTCCGACATCGACGGCGACACCGACGAGCACATCGACCGGCTCGTGGAGAGGGCCGGGCCGGTGTTTGACGCCATCTTCACTTACGTGGACGACCCTCCACCCACGCCTGTGGCTGATAACCCTGAGAGGGCCATCAAATGGCTGAAGCGGCATGTCCGTGAGCCCGTAGACACGTACTTTGCTTACGACGACGCTTCGGTGCAGGACATCAAGGAATGCGCGCGTGCGGCGGGCGTTACGGGCAATACCTCGCAGGCCACCTTGATGACGTACATGGCCTTCAAGTCACGGGTGCAGGCCTTTGCCGTAAGGCACGTCGCCGGGGCCATGGTAGGAGACAAGGGACACAAAGCGTCGGATTCCATTGGAACGCTTCATGTCGCTCATTTTGTGGCCTTTGAGCACAATCACCTAGGCTTCTTCACGGTCTACGACGGTGATATGGAGAAGTACTTCCAGGACTTTGCCGACAAGGACGCTTTCGTCTTCAATACTCTCTTTCCACATATAACTGGGGCGCCACCAACCCCGGTAGAGAAGAACGCTCATGCGTTCTATCAGTGGGGACTCGACAACAACTATCCGCCCATCGGGTTCTACAGCGCCTACCCAGGCCTCTCGGTTCAGGACATTCGGGCCCTCCTAGCCGATTACGGCAAATCACCATCGGCCACCGCTGGGCAGCACTAGGTGTCACGTGATCACGGACCATGATCAACCCCGAGTCCGGCGCTGGCCAAGGAGTACAACTGACAGCGGGTACCGGCGATGAAGGGCCCGGGGCTCGTTCGCCGGTTGCTTGGCCGAACGCCGTCTGAGCATCGGAGCACCGATGGCGTTTCAGCGGCCGCGGAAGGGCCGGCGCTCGACCTCGCTGACATTCAGGGGTTCATTCTGCGCGGTTACCGGATGCCGATGCTGCGGCATTTCCTGTTGACGGTAGGAACTCCCGCCCAAGCGCGTACGCAGCTCGGACGGCTGGTGAGCGGCGACGAGTCCGACATGCCGCAGATCACCACGGCTGAGGACTGGCAGGTGGGGTTCGGGCCCGGACCGGGAGACGATCCCGCAGCCGCCCCTCGTCGCAAGCCAGACTATTGCCTTAACATCGGTATTACGTGGGCCGGGCTGGTGGCGCTGGAGATAGAGGAACGCGTCCCAGCGCTATCGTTCAAATCATTTGGCGCGTTCGTCGAAGGAGCCGCGCCACGAGCGGAGTCGGTCGGAGAAACTGGATCAAGCTCGCCGGAGAACTGGATCGACGGTTTCAGGAAAGGGCACGATCACGTCCTGGTGACGCTGCACGCGATCAGTCCGGAAGCGCTCGACGGCTACAGCGACAGGTTGTGTGCCTGGTTTACCGAAGGAGACGCCTTCCGGGAAATCTGGCGCCAGGACGGCATGGCGCTGATGGAGATGCAAAACGGCCAGCCCGTGCCCACGTCTAAAGTTCACTTCGGATATACCGACGGAATCACTTACCCCACCATCCGCGGTGGTCCGGAAGAGTACCGACCCGATCACCAGCAACCCTGCGAGCCATGGCTGTTCGTGCTGCGGGAAGACGCCGAGAATTACATGGTGCCCGAGCCGCGGCAACTCGGCCTGAACGGCAGTTTCGCCGTCTTCAAGAAGGCTGAGACCGACGTCGTGGGCTTTGAAGATTTCTTGCAGTCGAACAAAGACAAGATCGATTCCGAGCTGCTGGCCGCCAAGATGCTGGGGCGATGGCGCAACGGCGTTCCTCTCGCCTTGTCACCGGACACGGATAGCCCCGCGGGAGGAATACCGCCTGAGAAGCTGAACAACTTCGAGTATGTAGATGCCGATGGCTCGGGAGATCCGAAGGGGATCCACTGTCCCGTTGGCGCACACATACGCCGGGTCAATCCCCGAGGTCAGCCAGTCCAGGGCCAGGGGCTGCCCGGTGGCAGCAACAATTCTCATCGGCTGATCCGTCGCGGCCTGCCGTACGGCCCGGTCTATGACCCGAGACAACCTGACGACGGCATCGAGCGCGGGATGCTTTTTCATTTCATCAACGCGAACATCGAAAACCAATATGAGTTCGTGCTGCGGCAGTGGGTCAACGACAGTGAATTCGCCGGGGCCGTCCGGCTTCCCCCGAAGTCAAAAGACCCGCTGATCGGCACTCAGAAGCCAGCGGAAAGCATCTTCGTCATACCGCAGGCAGACGGAGGGCCGCCGATCGAGGTTACGGGTCTCTCGAGCTTCGTAACGACCAAAGCCGCTGCATACCTGTTTCTGCCCAGCATCACGGCCATCAAATTCATCGCCAACCTGGGCGAAGGCCCGTAATCGGTAGTCCGGTCCGCGGCGTAATAGATGGTAGGTGCAGGTTCCTCTCGATGGCCCAGCCAGGTCCGCCAGAATATGCAGCAGCAGTATGGGCCTCCGCGCCGACCTGTGCCGCGACCGCCAGGACGATCAGTCGAGTCCCGCGCGGCGGTGGTAGATCACCCGTCCTGGACATCCCGTTGCAGTACGCGGTGCTCGCCGGGGTGGGGCTGTCAGCTCGGATTACCCAATTGGGGGGATGCCAGGGCCACGGCTTGAGGCGCATCCTGCGGTGTAGGGACATGCATGTACAGATCAGTCCTAGCAAACATGCGCGGCTCCCGGGCACTCCCGTGGCGAAGGGCCTCCTGCATCTCACCCGGTCTGGAAGGCCTGCGGGCCCCGGGTGGGCGCTTGGTATGGGCAGTTGTCTGAGGAGGAAATGTGTTCAGGGAAAGGCGGCAAGAACGGCGTGAGGAGCGCCGCGGTGGAACTGGCGCGACGCACTACCGCATGCGCCAGAAGCTGGTGTCCATCGGCGATGACTACTGGATCGAGAACGACCAGGGCGAGCGGGTCTTCAAGGTCGATGGCAAGGCTCTGCGGGTGCGCAAGACGATGATCTTCGAAGATAGCCGCGGGGGTGAGCTGCTGAAGATCCAGGAGCGCGTGGCCCGGGTGCGGGACACGATGGAGATCGAGGACCGGGACGGGCACACCGTCGCGACGGTGAAGAAAGCACTGATCACCCCGCTGCGTGACCGGTGGAACGTCAAGGTGGCGGACGGCCCGGACCTTGAGGTCAAGGGCAATATTCTCGCCCACGAGTACACCATCGAGGACGGCCGGTCCACGCTGGCCGAGGTGTCCAAGAAGTGGTTCCGGGTCGCTGACACCTACGGGGTCGAGGTCGCCCCCGGGCAGAGCCCGGTGCTGATGCTGGCCGTCACGGCGGTTCTGGACCAGATGGCGCACGAGGCGCGCTGATGCTGGTCGGCACGATGGCCCACTAGGGGGCGAAATGACGCTCAAGGCCGGATCGACGCAGCATGACGCCAGCGGCAGTGTCCCCGGGCGGCCCGGCTGGGGCCAGACAGCGGAACCTGCGCCGGTGGCCCCCAGCGGACAAATCGTCGCCTGATGTCGTCCGCCGGGCAGGACGAAGAGTCGCCGGGAGTTGCCGCGGACGACCGGCACGCCCCGCGTGTCCGGAGTGGCATCGATGTGGCCAGAGAGAAGTATGCCGGCTCATCGGCTGAGCACCTGTGGCGCCGGCTGGACTCGATGGATTTCATCAACCGGGGCATGCTCTTCGCCGCCACGCTGTTCTTGTGCTTCTTCCCGTTCCTGATCGTCGCCAATGCCCTGGCTGGCCGGTCAGCGGCCAGCGGGCTGGCCCGGCACCTGGGCCTGAACCAGCAGGCCGCCGCTGATGTCGCCGGCCTGTTCACTTCCTCGGCTGCGACCTCCAGCGCCGTCACCGGAACCGCGTGGGTATTTTTCATACTGGGCGGTGTAGCTGCGGCCGCGGCGATTCAGGAGCTGTACGAGCGGGCCTTCGGGCTGGACCGCCGCGGGGCCAGGGACATGCTCCGCGGGGCTATCTGGCTGGCCGTGCTGGTGGGCTGCTCACTGCTGGCCGGCTGGGCCGAGCCCGGGCTGCGCGGCGCAGGCGGCCCGGTCTTGCTCGCGGTCGTCGGCCTTGTGGGGCTCACCGGGTTCTGGTGGTTCACGATCTGGTTCCTGCTGGGGGGACGGATCTCCTGGCGGCCCCTGTTCCCGGCCGCGGTGGCCACGGCCGTGTTCTGGGTAGGCATGGAGGCAGTCTTCTCGGTCGTCTTCTCCGGCATCGTTACGTCCGATGACAAGAAGTACGGGCCGATCGGCGTGGTCTTTGCGCTCATGTCCTGGCTGATCGCAATTGGGGTCGTGATCATCCTCGGCGCTGTAACAGGCATCGTGTGGCAGGAACGGAACCTGTCGTTCAGGACTGCCCTGAAGAAACTGCGGCGGAACCGGGCCGCGCCGCAAGCCAGGAGATCCTGACCGATCGGCGAGCGAGCTGAGTCGCGGCGCTCATAGTCGGCCCAGTGCCGCCAGGTTTACCCGGCCTGGGTGATGTCCGGGCGTCATCCGCAGCCGAGAGTGGTCGACAGCACCCGCGTGCGTGGGAGGGCAGATGACGATGCGTCCCCGCCTATTTCAGGTCGATAAGGGTCCGTGGTATCGCGGGCCTTAAGCCGCCGCGGTGCCCGGAGGGAGTGGTCATGACGGCGACAGACAGTAGAAGGTCTGGTGGGCGGGCGTCGGGCCGGAATGCGGCGAGGGCCGCAGCGGTGGAACAGCTGAGCCGGGCGGACCGGGTAGCCCGCGGCAAGGACGCCCGGGCGGTGGCCCCGCTGGACTCGCACGCTGACTTCCGGCCGGGCCGGCCACGCGACCCGGTCGGGCTGCTGCTGGGCCAGGCGCAGTCGCGGGTGCCGGAGCTGGTGCCGGTGCGGCATGGGCGCATGCTGGTGTCGGCGTTCACGTTCTACCGGGGCGCGGCGCTGCCGATGGCGGCGGACCTGGCCGGCACGCCCTCGCCGGGGCTGCCGGTGCAGCTGTGCGGGGATGCCCACCTGTCCAACTTCGGCGCGTTCGCCTCGCCGGAACGGCGCCTGGTCTTCGACATCAACGACTTCGACGAAACCCTGCCCGGCCCGTTCGAGTGGGATGTCAAGCGGCTGGCCGCCAGCTTTGCGGTGGCGGGGCGGGACAACGAGTTCGCCGCCAAGGCCCGCCGCAAGATCGTCCTGGCCGCGGCGGAGGGTTACCGGACGGCGATGCTTGCCTTCGCCGAGCAGCCCTTGCTAGACGTCTGGTATACCCACGTGGACATCGAGCAGGCCATCCGCGAGGTCCGATCCCAAATCAAGGCGAAAAGACTGAAGGCTAGCCAGAAACTGCTGGCCAAGGCCCACACCAGCGACAGCATGAAGGTGCTGCGCAAGCTGACCACCATGAACGGCGGCCAGCGGCGAATCATCAGCGACCCGCCGATGATCGTGCCGGTCGAGGAGGTCTTTTCGGATCTGCAGGCCGACGCGGTGTACACGCAGATCCGCACCGTGCTGGGCGAGTACCTGCGCACCTTGCAGTCTGATCGCCGGCACCTGCTCGAGCAGTTCACGCTGGTCCAGGTGGCCCGCAAGGTCGTCGGCGTGGGCAGCGTCGGCACCCGCGCCTGGATCGTGCTGATGGACGCGTGTGACGGCGCCGAGCCGCTGTTCCTGCAGGCCAAGGAAGCCCAGCCGTCCGTCCTGGCGGAGTACTGCGGGGCCAGCCAGCACGCCAACCAGGGAGAGCGGGTGGTGGCCGGGCAGCACCTGATGCAGGCCCAGAGCGACATCTTCCTCGGCTGGACCACCGTCCCCGGCCCCGACGGAGTGAACCGCGATTTCTACGTCCGCCAGCTGAAGGATTGGAAATTTTCCTTCCCGATCGAGCAGATGATCCCCTCGGGCATGACGGTCTACGCCCGGCTGTGCGGGCAGACGCTGGCCCGAGCGCACGCCCGCTCCGGTGACCGCATCGCCCTGACCGCCTACCTCGGCGACTCCGGCGCATTCGACCATGCGATCGCCGACTTCGCCGAGACCTACGCCGAACAGAACGAACGCGACTATGCCGCGCTCCAGGCCGCGGTGAAGGACGGCACCGTTGAGTCCACGCCAGAGATCTGAGATGGCGCCTCGCGCCGCGCACCCGCGCCGGGAAACGGTCGGGCCTGAAGGGGCGCAAGGCCAGCGGCCAAGCCCGGCAGCATCCAGGCGCCTGCCGGGCGGATGCGTATGGAAGGCAGGTACCGCCGATGAGTGAGGCGGCTGCTGCCCCGGCCGATCCGCGCGCGGTGATCCGGGCCAAGAGCTACCGGATCCTGCTCGTCCTGGCCGCGTTGATCGGCGTGCTGGTCTCGTTCGTCTCCTGGTGCTACCTGGAACTGGTCCACTGGATCCAGCAGGAGGTATATAAGAGCCTGCCTAGTGGGCTGGGACTGCATCCCGTTCCCTGGTGGTGGCCGCTGCCGGTGCTGGCGGTGGCCGGGGTGCTGGCAGCCGTCGCGATCATCCGCCTGCCTGGCCACGGCGGGCACATCCCTTACGAGGGGATCAAGGCCGGCGCCCCCCAGCCCGCCGAACTGCCGGGCATCTTGCTGGCCGCGCTGGCCACCCTGGGCCTGGGCCTGGTGCTGGGACCAGAAGCCCCGCTCATCGCCCTCGGCAGCGGCCTGGCCATCCTGGCCGTGCGGCTGGTGAAAAAAGACACCCCCGACCAGGCCATGGCCGTGCTCGCCGCGAGCGCGGCGTTCGCCGCGATAGCCACGATCTTCGGCTCCCCCGTCATCGGCGCGATCATCCTCATCGAGGCCGCCGGGCTCGGCGGGGCGATGCTGCCGCTGGTCTTGCTACCGGGCCTGATGTCCGCCGGGATCGGCTCGGTGGTCTTCATCGGCATGGGCCACTGGACCGGGCTCAGCTCCAGCGCCTACTCGCTGGGCCCCATCTCGCTGCCCCCGTTCTCCACGCTGACCGCGGCCGAGTTCGGCTGGGCCATCGTGCTCGCGTTCGCCGCCGCCGTGGCCACCTTGGTGATCATCGATCTGGCCCGCCGGTCGGCGGCCGTGGTCGCCCGGCGGCCGTGGCTGCTGCTGCCCGCGGCCGCCCTGGCCGTCGCCGGCCTGGCGATCGGGTTCGCGCAGATCACTCACCAGCCAGCGGACACCGTGCTGTTCTCCGGCCAGGACGCCTTCAGTTCCCTGATCAAACAGGGAACCGCCCTGTCCTTGTCCACCTTGGCGTTCCTGCTCCTGTTCAAGGGCCTGGCCTGGAGCATCTCGCTGGGCAACTTCCGCGGCGGTCCCACATTCCCGGCCTTGTTCATCGGCGCCGCCGGAGGCCTGCTCGCCGCGCACCTTCCGGGGTTCTCCGAGACCCCCGCCGTAGCCGTGCTGATGGCCGCCGCGGCCGTGTCCATCCTCGAACTTCCGCTATCAGCAACCATCATCACCCTGCTGCTGACCTCCAAAGCCGGAATCGCCACTGCCCCACTGATCATCGTCGCTGTCGTGGTCGCCTACCTCACCGTCCAGACACTGGCCCGGACCCGCGCCCCGGCCGCGCCCACCCCGCCCACCACCGGCCCACAACCCGCCACACCCTCGCGCAGCACCGTAACGGCTACCCCAGGGGACACCGCGGTGGGGTGAGATCAGATCAGCTCAAGCTGCCGGGCCCGGCGGACCGCCTCGCCGCGGTGAGTGGCCGCTAGCTTCCGGTTGATGCTTTTGAGGTGCGCTTTGACGGTGTTGACGGAAACGTACATCTCGCTGGCAATCTCGGTGGTGGTCAGCATGCCTGACACGTGCCGCAGCACCTCGCGCTCGCGTTCGCTGAGCGGCTCCACCACCGGAACCCTGGCTTCCGGAGATGAGCCTGTCGTGCCCTGAGGCTGATCGTGGCGCGGGGCCGATGCGAACAGATGCCGATAAATGCCAGCCAGTTCGGGGTCATGCCGCAGTACCGGCCGGATCCAGTCACACTCCAGCACGAACGGCAGCCTCAGCTGTTCTGGTTCGGCCAGCCGCAGCGCGTGCACGAGCGACCGGCGGCCTCGCGCGCGGTCGCCACCGTGGTAGCTGAGCCGGGCGTCAGCCAGCCACGCTTCCACGCACACCCGTTCGGGCTCCCCGCTCTCGGCCGCTAGCGGAGATGGAAGCGCCGGTCTTGCGTTATTGCCGTCCCCGGCGGCCAGCCACACGTGCGCGAGCGTGGCTGCCGCCTCTGGCGAGCTGTCGCCGCCGGCCCGCTGGACCGCAGCGGCCGCAGCCGGGATGTCCCCAGCCGCCACGTATGACCGCGACTCGACCAGGCTCAGCCGCTGGTCCAGCCAGGCCGGGACCGACCATCCAGACCGTGCTCTGACTACCCTCTGCGCGGCCGCTTCGCCGTGTCCTTCAGCCAGTCCGCCATACGCCGCGGCCAGACAGGCCACTGCCTCAATCAGCTTGTCCGGGCTGACACTCAGGGCGTCGTCCAGCTGCTTGAGCAGCCTGCCGGCTTCCCGCAGCTCATCTCGTTCGATGCGCACCCAGGCGAGCGCGGCAAGCGCCGCAGGGCCCTGTTGCTGAGGAGACGGCCGCTGCTCTTCGGTGGCCAAGGCCGCTGCAGCCTGGACGGCCAGCTTTGCGGCCTGGCGCAGCTGGCCGCGCAAGGCCTCGACGAGCGCGAGCTGCCCGAGGCACGCGGCCCGTTCGTGCTCTCCGCCCGGACCGGTCGCAGCGGCCACACCCGCATCGAGGAAGCGGGCCGCTTCGTCGAGATGGCCCGGCCACAGCTCGACGGCCCCGCGGTCGGCCAGCACCCGCGCTCTGACTTCCGGGTATCGGGCCAGCTTGTCCGCCGGCATCCGGCCGATCAGGGCCTCCGCATCCGAAACGGCTGCCGCCGCCACCACGAGGTCCCCGGTGCGGCGGGAGGTAGTGACGCGGATTACCGCGGCGGCAAGCCGGCACGCGGCGTCCTCATCGGCGGGAAGAGACGCAAGCATGCCTTCGCCGGCATCCAGCGCGGCGGCGGAAGAATCATACTGGCCAGTGGCCAGTTCGACTGCGGCGGCGGCGAGATACGGCTGCGGCCCCGCCCAGGCTTCGCCGTCCGGCATGCGCCGGAACTCACCAGCCAGGGACGGGCTGCCCCGCGGCTCGATGAGCTCGCTGATGGCCAGGGCATCGATGACCATGGCGGCGGCGAGCTGCCAGTCGCCGGCCCGCGTGGCTTGCTGCACCGCGGCGGTGAGCATGCCGTTCCGCTCACACCACCGGGCAGCTCGCCGGTGCAAATCGGCCATCCGGTCCGGGTGCTCGCACTTCAGTTTCAGCTGCAGCACCTCCGCGAGCAACGGGTGGTAGCGATACCACCCGCACCCGGCCGGCTGGACAAACGCGTTCGCGTGGGCCACCGCCGGCAGCATCGCACCGGCTTGCTCATTGCCGGTCAGTTCACTGGCCGCCTCAGCATTGACACGTTCCAGGATGGACGTGCTCAGCAGTATTTCCCGAACCTCAGGCGACACGCCCTTGAGAACCTCCTCCACCAGGTAGCCAGCCAGGGCGCTGTCCTCGGTGATCAGCTCCTTGACGAACTGGCCCGGGTCGGGATGACCGGCCATGGCGATCGCGGCCAGGCGGAGGCCGGCCGCCCAGCCTTCGGTCCGCCGCATGAGGCATTCGAGGGACCCTGCCGACAGCCCGCTGTCGTGCTGGGCCAGCAACAGCCTGGCCTCGGTGGGGCTGAACGCCAGGTCGCTGGCCCGGATCTCGCCCAGCTCACCGGCCAGCCGGTAACGGTGCAGGGGCAGCAGCGGATCCGCCCGGGAGGAGACCACCACACGCAGACCCGGCCGCGCGTTCCGCAGAACGTAATTAAGCTCAGTCAGCAGCGTGGGATTGGTCAGGACATGGAGGTCGTCGACGACCAGTGTCACCGGCGGGTTCTGGGCAGCCAGCACCGACGCAAGCCGCACCAGGAACATATGGTCTGCTGCCCGCCGGTGCGAAGCAGCCGACAGCACCTTAGGAAGGGCAACTCCGGACCGGTTCAGAGCCGCGACGGCATAAGACCAGAAGGCGCCTGGCTGATTGTCGAACTCATCCAGGGAGATCCAGGCCACCGTCCCGGGTTCGGCTGCTGCCCACAGCGCCAGGGCCACAGTTTTGCCCGCGCCGGGCGGGCCAGTGACCACGGTCAGCGGGCACCCCCGCGTGCCCTCGGCGATCAGCTCAGTGATCCGCGGCCGCGGCACCGCCCACTCCGGCACACCTGGCACAGTGATCCTGGCAGTCAGGATGGGAACGCCAGCAGAAACCGCCGGCTGCCTGGTGGGAGCCGCCACCTGCCCGGAAACACCGGCCGCCATCGGGACCTCCGCCCTTCCCGCCAGCGGCTTGATGGCCGATCGCCATCGAAGATGACCCGTCGCGATACCGCCAGGCCCGGCCGCCGTTCAGGATTTCTCGCCTTCATCTACCACCGAACGCCAGCCGGCCAGTCCAGGCATCATGCCAACGGCATTAAAAAGACCATTGGCCTGAATTCTGGACTCTCGGCTGCTCAGACTTGCGCGACCCGGAAAAGTCCATACTGAGCGTCGTCGCACCCCAGCAGCGACCACACCTCAACCGTATCGACAACCACATAGGCAACATGATCCTCCAGCACACCCATTAAGCACCTACTGGCGCAGATGACAGAATGTCCCCAATACGCTAAATTGACTTTGGGATATGTTATTAATCTGAAATGCCTCGCCGATTCCGCAACACGCCTTGACCTGATTTAAAGCCCGCCCGATCCTGGAGCGGGGAAATTTCTACGGGGAGGCCGCCGGATTGGGCGAACGCGAGACGCGCCAGCGAACGGGGCCAGCGCGTGGTGCAGGGGGCCCGGTGTTCGACCTTGTATCGGCCAAGCTTCGCCGCCCCCTGCTTCGGCCCGGGACTGTGCGTCGTTCGTCGCTTATCGAACGGCTCGCGCGGGCCGACCGTCGTCCGATCGTCTCGGTGGTCGCGCCGACCGGCTACGGGAAGACGACCGTCCTGGCCCAGTGGGCCGAGCGCAATGGCCAGGCCTTCGCCTGGGTGTCGGTCGACGAAGCGGACAACGATCCGAAGGTCCTGCTCACCTACGTCGCGAAGGCGCTCGATGCGGTGGCGCCGGTCGGCGAGCGGGTATTCGATGCCCTCGCTTCCCCGGGCAGCTCAGTAGCCGGTTCGGTCATCCCGCGGCTCGGCTCGGCTTTCTCATCGATGGCCTCGCCCGTGGCGCTTGTCCTGGACGACGTGCACGCGCTGCACAACTCCAAGTGCCGGGCCGCGCTCTCAGTGCTCGCCGATCATGTGCCGAGCGGTTCGCGGCTGGTGCTGGCCGGCCGGACCGAGCCGCCACTGCCGATCGCGCGGCTACGCGCCGAGGGAAAGCTCCTGGAGGTCGGGCCGGGTGAGCTGTCGCTTACCTGCGAGGAGGCGTCCTCGCTGCTGCACAATATGGATCTCACCCTGGATGAGGACGAGGTAGCGGAGTTGCACCGGCGGACCGAGGGATGGCCGGCCGGGCTGTACCTCGCGGCGCTCTATCTGAAAGAGGGTGGCCCCTTTGCCAGCGCGGCGGATTCCTTCGGCGGCGACGACCGGTTGGTGAGCGAATACCTGAAGTCAGAATTCCTGGCCCGGATTTCCCGCCGCCACCGTGCATTCCTTACCCAGACTGCGGTGCTGGACCGTATGTGCGGACCGTTGTGCGATGCGGTGCTCAACGTGAGCGGTTCCACGTCGGTCCTGGCCGACCTGGAACGGTCGAACCTGCTGCTGGTGCCGCTGGATCGGCGGGGAGACTGGTACCGCTACCACCACTTGTTCCGCGACATGCTCCTGGCGGAGCTGCACCGCCAGGAGCCTGGCTTGATGCTCATCCTTCACCGGCGAGCTGCGCAGTGGTATGAGCGCAACGGTGAGCCCGAGGAGGCACTGGAGTACTGGATGAAGGCGGGCGACGTGGATTCGGCGGCTCGCCTGGTCGGCGCTCTGGCGTTTCTCCTCTACCAACGGGGCAAAATCGCGACGGTCGAGCGGTGGCTTGGGTGGATCGAAGACCGTGCGGCCATGGAAAGCTACCCGGCGGTCGCCGTCCTGGGGGCGTTGTTCTACGCCTTGACCGGGAAGCCGGCCCACGCCGAACGATGGGCCGACGTCGCCGAGCGGGCAGCCGCTGCCACGAACCTGCCGGACGGGAGCGCGTCAATCAAGCCGTGGCTGGCGCTGCTACGGGCGCTGCTGTGCCGCAACGGGGTGGAGCAGATGCTGGCCGACGCCGAACTTGCGGCCACGGCCATGGCCCCGGGCAGCTTCTGGCGGATCACCGCCATGATGTACCGGGCGGCCGCGTACCTGATGGCTCGAGACTCGGCCCGGGCCGATGTCCTATTCCAGGATGTGGTCGCGGAGGGCCAGGCTGGCGGGAACATGTTCGGTCCTTGCATCGCGCTGGCCGAGCGTTCGTTGCTGGCGATCACCAGAGGCGACTGGGATCTGGGCAAACGGTACCTGTCCGAGGCCCGATCGCTGGCCCGTGAGGGCAAGCTGGAGGACTATCCCCCGCTCACGATCTTGTACACGGTGGCCGCACGGATGGCGCTGCACGAGGCCGACCGTCCTCGTGCCGAGGCGGAACTGACCCGGGCGCAGCGCCTTCGCCCGGGCCTGACCCACGCCGTACCGCACCTGGCCGTTCAAGCGAGAATCGAGCTGGCGAGGTGCTACCTCGCGTTGTCCGATTCCGGGGCGGCACGGACCCTGCTCCGCGAGGCCAACGAGATCCTCATGCGGCGCCCCCGCCTCGGTGTTTTCGTCCGGCAGGCCGCGGACCTACAAGCAGAGCTTTCCCACGCCCGGGGTTCGTCCGCCCTGGGAGCGTCGGCCCTGACCAGTGCCGAGCTGCGCCTTCTGCCGATGCTCGCCACCCACCTGTCGTTCCCGGAGATCGCCGAGGAGATGTTCCTGTCCCGCCACACGGTCAAGGCGGAGGCAATGTCGATCTACCGGAAGCTAGGGGTTTCCTCACGGAACCAGGCCGTCGGCCGGTCCCGCGAGCTAGCGCTGCTCGACAAGTAACAGGCCGGCCCTCACCCTTTACCCCGTTGGGGGTGATGCCAGCTCCCGGCCGGACGCGATGGACTCGTGATGACCCAGGTGAGTGGGAGAACGGAGCCAAGATGCCTCGAATCGTGGCTGGAATGGACGGCTCATCGCATTCGCGGCGGGCTCTCCAGTGGGCCGTGAGCGAGGCTGAGGTACAGGCACCGGTGGACCAGGCGTTGAGTAGCCAGTCTGGGCGAGCGCCGCCGGTCACCCTGCAAGTTATCCCGGGCTCGCCGCCGCCGCTCGATGGCGAAGGAGAGTCATGAGCCAGACGGCGAGATACCAGGAAACGTTGCGCAAGCTGGCGATGATCGACGAGGGCTTCGTCGAAGACGAGGCCGGGCTGGGACTTGCCCTGGCCAGGACCTCGACCCTGGAACCTAAAATCGCGGCATTGCTTCAGCTGGGGGTATTCGTGGCCAGCGGGTCACCA
The DNA here is from genome assembly GCA_963833835.1 of uncultured Actinomycetes bacterium. Taxonomy (GTDB): domain Bacteria; phylum Actinomycetota; class Actinomycetes; order Streptosporangiales; family Streptosporangiaceae; genus Bog-532. The sequence continues at coordinate 142,062 of CAWHZI010000007.1, read as the reverse complement.
GCAGTCTGCCTCGAATGGAGCACCGCCCGGGCGCTCGCGGTAGGCGCGACGGACGACGAGATCGCCGATGTCCTGCTGGCAATCGCCCCCGTCACCGGGCTCGGCCGGGTCGTCTGCGCCGCTCCCGACGTGGCGACCGCACTCGGATATGACGTCGTAGCCGCATTGGAGGAACCAGACCATCCGTAACAGCAGCGACATGCTGCGGGCGTTTCTCTGCCCGCCAACCGGTGTGACTGCCGGCCTTACCCCGGCTGGGTGATCCGGGCCCCACTGGCCGGGGCTACGCTCCTAGCCCACCGGTCGCCGATGTCGGTGCCTCTAAAGGCGTCTCGTTCCACCGGCTTCCGGTCCGCCAGCGCACGCCTGCCCCGTGAAAGGTGTAGTGCGATCGAAGGAAATGCACCCGAGCCGCCTGCGCCTCGACGCATTACGCGGGCACAGGTCGAGCGGTTTATCCAAGCCGTCAGGGACAGCGACCAGGCGGTCGTGGATGAGATGGTGCTCCGGCTGAGCCGCTCCCGGCGGTGGCTTGCTCCTCTCGCCCTCGCCCTGGGCGCCTTCGCAATGCTCTTCGAGGGAGTGAAGCTGCTGTTCACCAACTGGCGGCTCACCCTGATCCAGGTGCTGCCCGCAATGTGGATCTGGGCCGCCATGTACGACCTGAAGGCCCATGTGCTGCACGGCAAGTCGTTCCATACGCTGACCGGGCCAGCGGCCGTGACCCCGCTCGTGCTCGGCATTGCCGCCATCACCGCGGCGAGCTTCTACCTGAACGCCGTGTTCGCGTATGCGATTGTCCAACCGGGTCGACCAGCGATCAGGCCGGCGTTCGCCCAGGCCCGGTCTCACCTGGCCGTCGTCCTGGGATCGGGTGCGGTGACTGGCATCCTTCTCGGGCTGTCCACGGTGGTCGTTGTCCGCTGGGGGGTGTTCTGGTTCGGGCTCACCCTGAGCGCGGTCGTCGGCGTGATGATGGTCTGCTATGTCGCTGTGCCGGCCCGGCTCATCGGCATGAAGACAACCCATTCAAGGCGCGACAAGCTGGCTGCCAGCGCCGTGGGTGGGGCGATTGGAGCGGTGGTCTGCACTCCCCCTTACGTCCTGGGCCGCGCCGGGCTGCTGATGCTCGGGTCGAGCACGCTCTTCATCCTTGGCGTCATTGTCTTCGCTGTTGGGCTAACGCTGCAGGCGGGCGCCACCGGCGCGGTCAAGACGATCAAGATGAGCGCCAAGCTGATCTCCGGACGCAACCTGGTCCCCGGTCAAACGCCGTCTGAGCATGCTTCCCCTTGATGTACATGAAACCAAGGCTCAAGCGGGTGCAGTGCGGTCCAGACTCCCTGCACGCCTAGACTATGCATGGACCGCCGGGGTACGCCAGCTTGCGTTACCCGTTGCGGGTGATGCACCTGGCCGGTCCAAGTGATGGAGTATCCAGCGACCGCGCGCCGCGGCAAACCAGGGAGGTTCCCGTGACCGATGAGACTGCTGACACACCTGTCCTTGACACCCTCGCCGGCATGACCGCCGCGTCGCTCGAGCACAACACGCTATCCCCACGGGAACTGATGCTCTCGCGGCTGGCCGCGCTGATCGCGGTGGACGCGCCGCCTGCCTCCTACCTCCTCAACGCCGGGCCTGCCGGGGATATCGGGGTCACCGCTGAGGATGTGCAGGGAATAATGATCGGGATTGCCCCCGTGGTAGGCGCGCCGCGGGTGATCGCCGCCGGTGGGCACATTATGCGGGCTTTCGGCTTCGCTATCGCCGTGGCAGAGTCCGAGATGGCCGAAAACGTTGACGGCGGGATTTAATAGCGATTTAAATCGCTGTGTCCATGAGGAATGACGCTTAGCAAAAGGGCGCTTTCAGGGGAACCACGCATGCTTTCTCGGGGAACCACCCGTGGCAGGGCATCGTGCCGTTAGACGTGAGACGCAGGAAATACGGCGTCGACAGAAAGTGATCAAGTACATCGCGCTGGTGTCGGTGGCACATTTTGCGATGGATAGGCGCACCCAGGTGGCTGTCATCGTGGCAGTGGCCGGGCTGGCGGCGCCGCAAGTCTGGCGGCGGAAGGCGGCAACCCCCTCCAGTGGTACCTGGATCGAGGGCGAGGCGATCGCTTACGGAGTAAAGCGGCCATAAACCGGGCCGCGACTGCTCCACAGCGTGAACGCCGAGGACTGCTGAGCTCGGATGAAAGCTCAGCAGTGCCAGCGCACAGGACGCTCCATCCTGGTCCCGGCATGTGCGCCTTCCAGAGCGTCGCATGGCTGAGAGCCTTAGTGACTGGGTAGCCCGGTGGCCCCTGGATGCCCTGCGGCCCGGGCCATCCAGCTCGGATGCTACGTGCGTAGCCGGTCATTGTCACCACGGCATTTTCTGCCCGGCAGCTATCAAACTTCATACCGGGGAGCTGGCTGGCGTCCGGCAGGCAGCCAGGAGAGAAAGATCAATTTGGTTGCTATGGTGACGCTTATGCGGGCCATCACGGTCATTCCCGGGCGGCAAGGCTCGGTTGCGCTCACCGACATGCCGGAGCCTCCGGCCGAGGACGGGCCGATCTTGGTCCAGACGCAGGCGATCGGCATCTGCGGCACCGACCTAGAGATTATTAACGGCGAGTACGGGTCCGCGCCGCCAGGCCAGGATCGCCTCATTATTGGTCATGAATCGCTGGGCCGGGTGGCCGAGGCAGCTCCGGGGACCGGATTCGGCCCCGGGGACCTGGTGGTGGGCATAGTCCGCCGACGTGATCCCGTTCCGTGCTCCGCGTGTGCGGCGGGCGATTGGGATATGTGCATGAACGGCCAGTACACCGAGCGGGGCATCAAGGGCCGTCATGGTTATGCGTCAGAGCGCTACCGTATTCATCCCGACTACCTGGTCACTGTAGATCCCGGCCTCGGAATCCTCGGCGTGCTGCTGGAGCCGACCACGGTCGTGGCCAAGGCCTGGGACCACATCGAAAAGATCGGCCACCGGGCGACGTGGGCACCGGAGAAGGTACTTGTCACCGGCGCGGGGCCCATCGGGCTGCTGGCCGCTTTGCTGGCCACCCAGCGGGGTTACCAGACCTACGTTCTTGACCGGGTCACCGAAGGCCGCAAACCCGACATGGTTCGCCGCCTGGAGGCAACCTACGTTCATAGCGGAGACCTCGACGAGGCGGCCGCGGAAGCGGACATCATCATAGAGTGCACCGGGTACGTACAGATGCTGCTGGAAGCGGGCCCGCGGAATGTCCGCCACCGGATAACGTGCCTGACCGGGGTTTCGGCGGCCGGCGCCGAGGCCGCCGTTGACCCAGGACTTCTCAACCGCAACATGGTCCTGCAGAACTCCGTCATATTCGGCTCGGTCAACGCCAACCGGCACCACTACGAACTGGCCGCCGAAGCCCTCGCCCAGGCCGACCCCGGCTGGCTCGCCGACCTCATCACCCGCCAGGTGCCGCTCGACCAGTGGAACGACGCCTACACCCGCGAGCCCGATGACATCAAAACCGTCCTGAACTTCCCGGCCGCATGACCCGAACCGTGATCATGGGGAGGACGGCAGCGGCGCCGCCGGGCTGACCCAGGTGCTCAGTGCTTGACCGGCCCGATGACCCCGACCATAGCCAGGCCGTCGAGAACCAGCTGGACGGCGATCGCGGCGATCAGGAACCCGAAGACCTTCTCGGTGACCAGCATGCGGCCTTCGTCGAGCTTCTCGCTGACCCGGTTCGCCCACCGGAACACCACGACGTCCAGCAGCAGGACGAACACCAAGATGCCGAACTCCACCGCGAGCACGCTGAGCGACTTGGCCTCAGCGGAGATTGTCATCAGGCCAACGATCCCGACCGGGTTGAGCAGGTAGGGGACGGCCAGCGGGAACTGCGCCAGCTGCATCGGGTCTTTGCCTTCGATGCGGTGGCTGCTAGTCGCTGGCCCGAGCACCATCCACACCGCCACCACCAGCAGGATCACGCCACCGGCGATCGACAACGATCCGATCGTGAAGTGCAGCAGGACGCGCAACAGCTCGCCCAGCACCATGAGCAGCACGGCCACTGTCGCCGCCGTGGTCAGCATCTTGCGCAGGACCTGCTGCTTGGCGGCCGGGCCAAGGGAAGCCGTCATTTCCACGAACGGGACCAGAGCTATCTTCGGCCCGATACCGATCAGCAGCACCAGGAACGTGTCAATCGCACCAGCAGCAGTGATCGATGTCTCGTCCACCTTCTAACGATGCGCAGGTCGCAGCGGGCCCGTGATCATCCGAGACGGGTGATTTCGGCGACGACGCAGAACACAACAATGGCGCAGCCGACGTGACGGCTGCGCCATAGCCCCTCGGTAACTGAACCGAGGTTCGGAAACCAGTGGAGCTATGGGGATTCGAACCCCAGACCTCTTCCATGCCATGGGCGCCTGTCCCGTCTGATCGGGTCGCGCTGGGTCGCGTCAGTGCAGTTCAGAGCGGTAACGGCGTCTGACTCGAACTGACATGGTCCGGTGTGGGCTGGGGGCGTTGTCACTTGGATTGTCACTGGTTTTCCGGACCTCACCATCGAAGATGAGGTCCGGCATGGCAGCTCGAATCGAAGATCAATTAATGACCGCCGAGTTCGGCGGGCGCGTGATCGCGACCGCGCGATACAGCCGGTCGACAGCGGCTGATGGGCAGGGCGCGTGGGATCGTGTCGAGTCTCCCCCGCCGCGTGTTCAGCCGGGACCAGGCGATCACGGCGATGGTGCTCGCGGAGCGGCTCGCCGCGGGCTTCGGCAACGATGATCTGTTCGTTATTGGCTGGCGTGAGGAGCTGGGGCTGTGACGGACCGGCTCATCCGGATCACCACGGCGCTCGCGGTGGTGGCGGTGGCGGTCGTCGCCGCGATCATCTCATTCCAGCACGCGTTCGAGCTGGTGCGCTCGCACGGGGAGTCCGGGGTGACGGCGCGGCTGGTGCCGTTCACAGTGGACGGGCTGATCTGGGCCGCGTCGATGGTGGTGCTGGACGCTAGCCGCCGGGGCCAGCCGGTACCACGGCTGGCGGCGTGGAGCCTGGGCGCCGGGATCGTGGCGGGGGTCCCGTTGGACAGCACCGCGAGCTCGTACCCCCGCCCGGCCAGCGCCCGCAGCGCGGGGACGGCGTCCGGGAACGGCTGCAGGTGATCGTAGAGCTCGACGAGCCGCTGGGCCTGCCCGCTCGGCAGGCGTGCCTCCAGCGTTGCAAGGGTGAAGTCGAGGGCACGGGCCGTCACCCAGCGAAAGTCTTCGTATCGGCCCATGGCCGTGAGCCGGAACGAGTACTCCAGCTGCTTGCTCCGCCAGAGGCTGGCTGCCTCGCGGCTACCGGCATCGCCGAGAACCTGGACGAGCTCACTGGCGATACCAGCGTCCCGTACAGATCGAACGTCAGGATCGCACGGCCTGGCGTCGAGACGGTCCGTTCATCCGCCGGGCTAGCCATGGGTCACCGCCAGCAGAAGCCCGTTGAAGTCCTCACCGCACGGTCCGCACGCCACCAGGTGGGCCGCCACGCCCGGATATCGCTTGGCCCCGTCCCCGCTTACGGCCGCGAGGTCCACGTAAATGTGCAGGACGGCCATTGCCTCGTCGCAGCCGACATCGCACGGATCGGTCTGCAGGAACCGCTCCAGTCTCCCCATGTCGCTCATCGCTGCTCCACGCCCCGTGCTTTCAGGTACCCGTTGGCGACCAGCGCCAGGCGGATCTTACGCCGCGCGTCGAAGATCACCTTGTAAATCGCGTTGCGATCGAGGCTGAGCCGGGAGGCCAATGCGTCCATCGGTATGCCGTCGACCACAATCGCCACGAAGACCCGGCGCTGGTGGGCGGTCAGCTCCTCATCGACGACCCGACGCGCCTCGGTGAGCATGCCCGCGGCCTGGGCGTGCTGTTCCGGGTCCAGACCGAGCCGGTCCGGGAGCCGCTCCCACTGCGCGGCATCCAGCGCGACCGGCGGGTTGCGCCAGTAGTGACGGCCGAGCTTGGCCGACGCCTCCAGGATGACAAACCGGTACGCCCACGTGGTGAACCGGCTTTCGCCGCGGAAGTCACCGAGCTTGGCCAAGATCGCGAGCATCGCGTCACCCGCGGCCTGATGCGCCACGTCATCCAGTTCCGGGCCGGTCACCAGGGTGGTCGCCGCCCTGCGCCGGACCTCGGCCAGGGCGATCCGAACCAGCCTCGCGTACAGCTCGCGCTCGGCCGTCTGCCGCCGCCCGCCCACGGCGGCCAGGCGGCTCAGCCAGCTTGCAGACTCCTCATCCAGGTTGTCTGCCGGCGCTCTGGCACACCCCACGCCCGGCAGGCTACCGCCAGCCGCGGCGCCCCCGGGCGGGCGACCGTCAGTCAAGGATGGCCTGGTGGACCAGCTGGTGCAGCTTGTTCCGGATGGGCAGCGCGGTGGCGGGCAGGACCTGGGTCATCGCGACGACGCTGAGGCCGAGCGCCGGGTCAGCCCAGAAGACCGTGCTGGCGGCGCCGCCCCAGCTGAGTTCACCGGCCGAGGTCGCGTAGCCGGCCCGGGCCGGGTCCAGGACGACCGTCATGCCCAGCGCCTGGCCCACTCCGGCGAGCGGGGAGGCGCTGATCATGGGCCGCCCGAAGGTCTGCAGGTCGGCATCGCCGGGCAGCTGGTTGCGTCCCATCAGGTCCACGGTGCGCGGGCCCAGCAGGCGGGTGCCGCCGTACTCGCCCCGGCCGAGCAGCATGCTGACGAACCGGTAGTAGTCGGGGCCCGTACTGACCAGCCCTCCGCCCCCATAGTGCGCCCGGTCCGGCTGCAGGACACTGGCCCGCTGGGCGGTGCCGGGCCGCAGCACCCCGTCCGGTCCGGCCAGGTAGACCTGGGCCAGGCGGGGGGCGTCGGCGCCGGTCACGATGAATCGCGTGTCGCTCATCCCCAGCGGCGCGAACACCTCCGCCGCGCAGAAGCCGCCCAGAGGTTGCCCCGACACCACCTCGACCACGCGGCCGAGGACGTCGGTGGCGACCGAATAGTTCCACTCCGTTCCCGGCTGGAACAGCAGCGGCAGGCTGGCCCAGGTCTCGCATGAGTCCGCGAGTGTGCCGGCGGGCGCTTCGATGTCGTGCCCGGCTTGCCGGTAAAGGGCGTCGACCGGGTGGGCGCGGTGGAAGCCGTAGGTCAGCCCGGCGGTGTGGGTGAGCAGATGCCACAGCGTTATCGGGCGGGTCAGCGGCTCGGTCACGGGTGAGACATCGGAGCCCCCGGTGAACACCCGTGTCTGCCCGAACGAGGGGATGAAGCGTTCCAGCGGGTCCGACAGCTCGATCTCGCCGCGCTCATAGAGGATCATCGCGGCGACGGCGGTCACCGGCTTCGTCATCGAGTAGATCCGGAACAAGGTACCGGCCGTCACCGGCCGGCCTGCTTCGATGTCGGCCCAGCCGTCCTGACGGGCGTGCGCCAGCTGCCCGTGCCGTCCCACCAGCAGCTGCCACCCCGGGATCCGGCTGGCCGCCTGGAGACCGTCAAGAAACGCGTCCAGGCGGCCTAGCCGGTCCTTGTCCAGGCCGACCGCAGTCGGTTCGATGTCTGGTGTCAGCCCAGCCATCGTCAGCTGGCCGCAGGTGGCCAGACGAAGTCCGGTTCGCGCCGTTGCTTCGGGATCTGGATCAGCTCGAAGATGGTCCCGAAGTCGGCCAGCGTGTCGAAGTAGACGAACTCCCCGTCACCGCCCGCGCCGTATCCGTGGCCGGACTGCAGGATCTCGTAGCCGGCGGCGAGCATCTCCTCCTTGACCGGTGCCATGTCTTCGACGCGGATGCCGAGATGCTGGATGCCGTATCCGTGTACGGCGGTCCACTCGTGGTACAGCGAATGGTCGCCGTGCACCTCGATGAGCTCAACCTGCGGTCCCGAGCCCGTCATCGCGATGTCGATGCTGTATTCGGCGGGCCGGCCCCGGTAGGTGAAGTCTTGGACGGTCTCCGGGGTGAAGTGGAAGCCGATCCACGGCCCGAGGCCAAGGTCGGAACTCCAGCGTTCGAGGCCTGCCCGCAGGTCGGGAACCACGATGCCGATCTGGACGATCGAGCTCCGGGCGAGCAACGGCAGCATTCACTCGCCCCGCAGCTCAGCCCGGACGAGTTCGGTGCCGGCGACGATGGCCTCGATCTTGCGCTTGGCCACGATGTGCTTGATCCCGGTCAGCGTGCAGTCGGTGTAGACCATGAGCCGCTCGGGCGGGACCACCTCGAGCACGCGGCGGATGCCGTGGGCGACCTGCTCGGGGCTTTCGGCGACCAGGCTCTTGCCGTTGACCACACCGACTCCGAAGTCCTTGTCGTCCGGGATCGTCCCGATGGCGTCGATGTCGCTCTGGTCGAACCCGTGACTGGACATCTCGTACTGGATCTGGTCGCAGTTCAGGTCCCACAACCACGGGAACAGCTTGCCGCCGCGCAGCTCGGTGACCCCGGGCTGGCCCTCCTGCTGCCCGTAGCAGATGTGGATGACCTTGTAGGCCTCGATGCCGTCGAGCGCGATGTTGATCGCCTCGATCACCCAGTCGGCCGGATCGAAGAAGGTCAGCACCTCGGCGAACTGGATGATGTCGACGCCCCGGCTGACCATGTCCCGCAGCTCGACGTTCAGGGCCCGGGCCAGGTCCTTGGACAGCGACCCGATGTCGCCGTAGTGCTGGTCGGTGATGAGCGCCGACATGGTCGCCGGCCCGACCGCCGCCTGGATCTTGACCGGCTTGTCGGTCTGCTCGGTGACCGCCTCGACGATCGGCTTGAAGATCGGGCGGCGCCAGCCGATCGGGCCGACCACTGTCGGCTTATACACCGGGATGTTGTCGAAGTGCCCGGCGCTGATGTTATCGCCGTAGGGCACGAAGCCTTCCAGCCGGTCAAGGTAGAAGTGGAAGATCTCGCCCTGCTCGTAGTCGCTGTCGCTCTCGTAGTGCTGGCAGCCGTCGGTGACGACGTCGAGCCCGGCATCGGTCATGTCCTTGATGGCAAGAGCCACTGCGTTGCGGTACAGAGTGCGGTCACGGAAACTCGGGAACTCGGGGGCGTTGACCCCGCCGAGGGGGAACACCTTTCCCTGCAGGAACTGCGCGCGGGGATAGGACCCGACGATGGTGGTCGGAAGCAGAACCTCTTCGCCACGGATATTGACCACGATGCTTCTCCTTGCGGTTGTGGGCGTGACCTGTGGCAAGTCTGCGGGTGCTCGATCCGCAGGTGATCGGCCCGCGAGGACAAAGCAACAAAGTTCCTTCGCCCGCCGGGACGTATGCCCGGACCGGCAGTCCCGCCAGGGTTGAATCCGTCGGCACAACCGGAATCCAGGAAGCGAGCCAGCGTGGATGTCTATCAGCGGAGCCTGACGATGGCGCGGTGGCGGGAACTGATCGATGCCGCCTACGCGGGCACCGCCGAGGCGCCGATCGTCAACCTTGACGAAAAGCGCGGCTCCCATTTCGACGCGATCTTCCTCGGCGGCGGCAGCGCCGGTCGGTTCGGCGCGGCCGTGCTGCGCAGTCTGGGCGGGCGGCCGCTCATCCTGGAGCGCTGGCCGTTCCTGGGGGGTTCCTGCCCCCACCAGGCCTGCGTGCCGCACCACCTGTTCTCCGAGGCGGCCCGGGAGCTGGACCAGGCGCAAGCGCTCCAGGGACGGCTCTGGTACGGCAAGTTCGACCCGGCGGCGGCGTCGATCCTGGAGCTGGTCGAGCTGTTCAGATCTCAGCGCAGCGGCCCGCACGCCCACATGAACTGGCAGAGCGCCGAACAGCTGGACATCGAGTTCGTGGTGAACGCGCCCGCCACGGTCATCGACGCGCGGACGGTGACGGCGGCCGGGCGCACCTTCACCGCTGACGCCCTGGTGCTGGCCACCGGCGCGCACGCTGCCAGGCTCGGCATCCCGGGCGAGACACTCGCCGGGGTCTTCGACTACGCCACGTTCATCGAGGACCTGGACTACGAGCCCAGCCGGATCGTCGTCATCGGCGGCTCGAAGGTAGCCGTTGAGTACGCCAGCTTCTACCGCGCGACCGGCACCCCGACCACGATCGTCAGCCGCAGTGATCTGCTCACCACGGGTGGCCCCGGGCGGATGGACGACGACCTGCGCGCGTTCGTAGTGGACGGCATGCGCAGCCGTGACGTCCGGCTGCTGGAGCACAGCGAGGCGACGGCCATCGTGGGGGAAGAGCGGGTCGAAGGGGTGCGGGTGGCAACTCCTGAGGGCGAGGTTTACCTAGAGGCCGACTTCGTGCTGGTCGCCACCGGAGAGCGCCCCAACGTTGAGAGCTTCGCGCCGGCCTTGCCGGTCGAGTACGACCGTCGCGGGTTCGTCGCCGTCGACAGCCGGATGCGCACCAGCCTGCCCGGTGTGTACGCCGCCGGAGACCTGATCGGGCCGCCGATGGAGATGTTCAAGTCGCGGCGCAGCGGTACCACGGCCGCGCGGACGATCATGGGGGTTGACTGTGAGTTCGATTTTGCCGACATCCCCGATTTCCTGCACACGACGTACGAGGTGACGTGGGCCGGTCTCAGCGAGCAGGCGGCCCGGGAGTCGCTGCCGTCGGTGGTCACCATTCAGGTGCCGCCGCCGGGCATGGACCCGGCCGATACCCCGCTGCCGATGGCCGAAGGGTCGATGCTCTACGGGTTCACGCTTCCCGAGCGGACCGGCTTCCAGAAATGTGTCATCGACGCTCGTACGCGCCGGGTGGTGGGCATTCACCATGCCGGGTACGGCGCCAAGGACGCATTCCAGTACCTGCACCACCTGATCAGCCGACCGGGCGGCTTGACCATTGACGAGCTCGGCGACATGAACGAGCTGTACGTGAGCCCGGACTACTTCATCGGATACGCCCGCCTGCGCTCCAGCCAGCGGGAGCTCAGCGGTATGTAGGCGACCGTCCGGTGGGACGGATCTTTACTCGGAACCAACGAAGGAGATGGTGTCATGGGCCGGTTCGACGGAAAAGTGGTACTGGTCACAGGCGGGGCGCGTGGCCAGGGGCGATCGCACGCCGTGGAGTTCGCGAAGGAAGGCGCCGACATCGTCGTCACCGACATCGCCAAGCAGGTCGACACGGTGCCATACGGCATGTCGAGCGAGAGCGACCTCGCCGAAACGGTCAAGCGGGTGGAGGAGCTCGACCAGCGCTGCCTGTCGGTCGTGGCCGACGCGCGCGACACCGCCGCGACCAACCGCGCGGTGGAGGCCGCGATCGCCGAGTTCGGCAAGATCGACATCCTGCTGGCGAACCACGGCCTGCTGTCGCTGTCGCCCGTGGCCGACATGCCGGACGAGATGTGGGACGACGTCATCGGCTCGGATCTGACCGGCGTGTTCAAGTCAATCCGGGCGGTGCTGCCGCACATGCTGGCCCGCAAGAGCGGGCGCATCATCGCGACGGCTTCGATGGCCGGCCGGACCGGGCTCCCGACGGTCGCGCACTACTGCGCGGCCAAGTGGGGGGTCATCGGGCTGATCAAGTCCGTCGCCCGCGAAGTTGCCGCCGAGGGCATCACGGTCAACTGCATCTGCCCGACGAACCTGGACAGCGACATGATCCACAACCCGGCGTTCTACGCCCTGTTCGCGCCGGGCATCGACAACCCGACTCGTGAGCAGGTGACCCCCGGATTCACTTCGCTCAACGCGATCCCGATCCCCTGGATTGAGGCCATCGACGTATCGAACGCGATGATGTTCCTGGCCTCGCCCGAGGCACGCTACATCACCGGTGAGGCACTGCACGTCAGCGCCGGCTGGAACGCGTTCAACACTGCATGAGCACTGAGGCACTGCATGCGGGGCCGGACCGCGCCTTCGGCGACCTCACCGGCCTTTACCAGGCCGTGGCCCGGGACGTGGTCGGACGGGAGGAGCAGCTGCAGGGTGTGCTGAGCGTGCTCGCCGCCGGGCGGAACCTCCTGCTGGAGGGACCGCCCGGCACGGGCAAGTCCACCGTCCTGCGATCCCTGACCCGGCACGCCGGCATCCCGCTGGCGATGGTCGAAGGCAACGCCGAAATGACACCGCAGAAGATGCTCGGCTATCACGACCCGGCCCGCGTCCTCAGCCACGGCTACCGGGACGAGGATTTTGTGCTGGGCCCGCTGCCCCGGGCCATGACCGAAGGCGGCTTCCTCTACGTCGAGGAGTTCAACCGGCTGCCGGAAGACACGCTCAATTCCCTGCTGACGGCGATGTCCGAACGGGAGCTCCACATCCCGCGCTTCGGCCTCGTTTCCGCGCAGACATCGTTCCGGATCATCGCGGCGATGAACCCGTTCGACAACGTGGGCACGGCGCGGGTCAGCGTGTCGGTCTACGACCGGCTGTGCCGGATGGTCGTCGGTTACCAGTCCGAGGCGGAAGAACTGGAAATCGTGGGCCGGCGGACCGGGACCGACCGTGCCGATATCGCCCGGCTGGCGGTGCGCGTCGTCCGGTCCACCCGCGAGGCGCCTGAGTTGCGCACGGGAGCGTCGGTCCGTGCAGCCATCGATTTCGTCCTCGTCGAGGCCGAGCTGCGCCGCCTCCTCGGCCTTCAGTCGCTGGCACCGGAGCAGCTCGGTACGGTCGCTGAGCTGGCCCTGTCCAGCAAGGTGGCCGTCGACGAGTCATGGGGCCGGACCGCCGAGGACGTGGTGCGCGAGCTGACCGCGCACGTCACGGGCCGCTGATGCCCGGCGCGAGCCCGGGTCTGGTCGGCCGGGTGCGCGAGCTGGCCGCACTCGATGCCGCGTTCCGGGCCGGCCGACCCGTCCTCGTCGAAGGACCGCACGGGGTCGGCAAATCAGTCCTCATCACACAACTGTGCCGGCGATCGGGTACCCGGCCGGTCGTCGTCCACGGGTCGGTGGCCCTCACGGCCGCGGGACTGGTCGGCTCCCACGACCCGGCTCAGGTGCTCCAGTCCGGATACCGGCCCGGAGCCTTCCAGCCGGGCCCGCTGGTCACCGCGATGCGCGGCGGGCTGGTGCTGTGCCTCGACGAGGCCAACCGGGTCCCGGCCGACGTGCTCAGCGTGCTCATTAGCGTGCTGTCCGAGGCGCGCCTGGAGGTGCCGCGGTACGGCCCGGTCGTGGCGCAGCCGGGCTTCCGGTTCGTCGCCGCGCTTAACCCGCTCGACGGGACCGGCACCGGCGCCCTTCCCGAGGCCTTTCGCGACCGGCTCGTCCGGCTCACGCTCGGTTACCAGAGTGCTGCCGACGAACGTTGCATCGTCCGCTCCCAGCTCCCGGACGCGGAAGCTGCACTCGTGCGGCGCGCCGTCCACGTTACCCGGGCCAGCCGGCGCCACCCGGACGTGCGTCTTGGCGCGTCGGTCCGGGGGGCCGCGGATCTGGTCGCGGTCGCCGCCCACCTGCGCCGGTTCGGCCATGGCGAACCCGGACTGGCGGCGGCCCTGCTGGCGCTGTCCGCCAAGATCGTGCTGCGTCCTGGCGTCGATCGCCCGGTCGAGGCGGTCATCCGTGAGCTCTGGGCGGACGCGGTCATCGCTGAGCACCGCGCTGACCGCCACCCCGCCGCCGTCGGCGCGGCCGGGCCCGCGCTGCCGCCCTCGTCGGTGCTGATCGACGACGAAGGCGAGGCACTGGGCACCGACGAAGGGGCTCCCGCCGGGCCCGCATCCGTCCGTGACTCGCCCGGCGACCCAGCGGGAGGCGGGCGGGCCGCCAGCGCGGCCAGCCGGCTCAGCGGCCAGGGTGACGGTGACGATTCCGGCGTCGCGGCGCAGACCCGTCAGGCCATCTCGTCATTCGTCCGGTCCGCGGGCCGCGGGCGGGCGCCGCGGCGTGCAGCCGCCGCCTCCAGCCTGCCGGTATCTCAGGACGACATCGAGCGGATGGCGGCGAGCATCATCGTCAGCCGGGCCCGAGGCCAGCTGCCGCGGCCGGGTACGGACCGAGGGCGGTTCGCCACGGTCCGGTACGCGTTCCGCTCGGACGACCTCGATCTGGACCGCACCGTGGCCGAACTGGCCGCTGACCCGGTTCCGGATCAGCGGAACCTGTGGGTCCACGACTCCGTGCCCCGGCGCCGCGCCATCGTGCTGATGCTCGACGTGAGCGGGTCGATGCGCGGTGACCGGTCGGTCGAGGCCGCGACCGCGACCGCCGCGGCGGCGCTGGCGACCGAAACCGACGAACTTGGTGTCGTGGCCTTCGGCACCTCCGCCGAGGTGCTGAAGAGCGGTCCGGACGAGTTGCCCCCCAAGGAACTGGTCCGGCGCGTTCTCGGCTTGCGCCCGCACGGGCTCACCGACCTGTCGGCCGGGCTCAGCGCCGGGCGGCAACTGCTGGCGGGCATGCGCTCGTCCGCGCACATCGCGATCGTCATGACCGACGGAGTGCAGAACCACGGCACCGATCCGCTCCTGGCCGCGACCAGCTTCCAGCACCTCAACGTGCTGGCCACGACGGATTCGCCGTGGCGGCTGCGCCAGTGCGAGCGGCTGGCCGCGGCTGGCCGCGGGCGCTGCCTGGGTTACGCCAGCCTGGACCGGCTGCCCGCCGTGATCTCAACGCTGCTGAGCGGCTGACAGGGAGGCCTGATGAGCCAGGACCGGCTGTCCGGTAAGGTCATCGCGATCACCGGGGCAGCGTCAGGGGTCGGGCGCGCGGTCGCGCAGGCCTGCGCCGGGGAAGGAGCCCGGCTCGCCCTGCTGGACCGGGACGAGGCCGCGCTCGCCCAGGTGACCTCCGAACTCGGCGCAGCCGATGTAGTCCCGGTCAGCGTCGACATCGCGGACTCCCGGTCGGTGGCCGATGCCTTCGCGGCCGTCCGCGTTCATCTCGGGGCGCTGCACGGCCTGTTCAACAACGCGGGCGTGGCCCGGGTGAACGACTCCGGCCGGGCCGAGGACATCTCCGACGGCGACTGGACCCTCATGCTCCAGGTGAACCTCACTGGATGCTTCTTCTGCTGCCGGGCGGCGATCAGCATGATGGAGGCCTCCGGCGGAGGCAGCATCGTCAACAACGCCTCCACCGCGGCGCTCGTGGCCGAGCCCGGGCTCGAGGCCTACAGCGCGGCCAAGGGCGGAGTGGTGGCCTTGACCCGCGCGCTCGCGGCCTCGTCGGCCGGGCGCGGGGTGCGGGTCAACGCGGTCTGCCCCGGCCTGCTCGAAACGCCCATGGCCGCGGCCATCGGCACCCCGCTCACCCAGCGACTGCGGGCGGCCACACTCCTCAACGTCGCCGGGCCCGACGCCCTTTCCGGCCTGGTGACCTACCTGCTCAGTGCCGAATCGGCCTACATGACCGGATCGGTCGTCGTCATCGACGGCGGGCTCACCAGCCAGTGAGGGCCGGGCGGCGAGCCGTCCAGGCGAGACGGCTCCCGGCGGCCTGGCCGGCCCTTCCGGGCGAAACCAGGTCCGGCCCGTGGCCGCCGGCCGCCGCCGGCCCGTGACGGCAGGACACATCCGGGCACTGAACTCGACCCGAACGCACGTGGCTGGATGCTTCGCCCGGCCGTAGCGTGCCCTCGCGGGGACTTCTCATTCTCACAGGAGGCTGACATGGGAAAACTCGACGGCAAGGTCGCCCTGATCACTGGTGGCGCGCGAGGCCAGGGGCGGTCACATGCGGTGACGTTCGCCCGCGAAGGCGCCGACATCATCGTCTGTGACCTGGTGTCGCAGATCGACACCGTTCCCTACCAGATGTCTCACCCCGACGACCTGAAGGAGACGGTGCGGCTGGTGGAAGAACACGACCAGCGCTGCCTGGCGATACCCGCTGACGTTCGCGACACCGAGCAGATCACGGCGGTGGTCGATCAGGCCATCGGAGAGTTCGGCCGGATCGACATCCTGCTGGCCAACGCGGGGATCGTCGCTCCGGTACCGCTGGTCGACATCAGCGATGACCAGTGGACCGACATGGTCGACACGGACCTCGGCGGGGTGTTCAAGTCGATCCGGGCGGTCGCCCCGCACATGATAGAGCAGCGGGCGGGCCGCATCATCGCCACCTCGTCCATGGTGGGGAAGACCGGTGTGCCCGGCCTGGCCCACTACGTCGCGGCCAAGTGGGGCGTCATCGGCCTGGTCAAGTCGGCCGCGCTGGAGTTCGGGCAGTACGGCATCACCGTGAACGCGGTGTGCCCCACCAACGTCGACACCCAGATGATCCAGAATCCCGCGATGTACTCCCTGTTCGCACCGGACGTGCAGAATCCGACGCGCGACGACGTCGTCCCGGGGTTCACCGCGCTCAACGCCCTTCCCATCCCGTGGGTACAGGTCCAGGACATCTCCGAGGGCATGCTGTACCTGGCCGCCGAGTCGGGGCGGTACATCACCGGCGAAACCTTGACCATCGCCGCCGGCTGGAACGCCAACAACGCGGCCTGACCCAGGTCAGCGCATTTCCCAAGTCACGAAGGGATGGTTAGTTAGAATGAGTACCACACAGACGGGCAACGATTCCGCTGCGGCCGCGGGTGTGCCCGATACGGCGGCGGTTCCCAATCCACCGGACGTACTTATTGGGGCGGGCGGTGACCCCCTCGCGCTGGGCCTGTCGGTCTTCTTGATCGGGGCGCTTGTCCTGGGCATGACATTCGTCGGGGTGTTCCCGGTAGCAGCCACCGGAGTGCTCGTCCCGGTCGCCGTGTTCACCACCGGGCTGCTTCTACTTATCACGGCCGGGTGGGGAGTGCTGCGAGGCGAGTCAGTACTCACCGGCATCTTCGGGACTGTCGCCGGGCTGTTCCTCAGCTTCGGCGTGCTCGTTGCGGGGTTGGATAACAACTGGTTCGCGATCCCGCCCGCCGCTGTACCCTCGGCGGAGGCGATCTTCTTCATCGCTTTCGGATGCTGGTTCGCGCTTCTCCTCGTGCCATCAGTAAAGCTGCCGGTCATTTACACCATCACGATCGCGCTGGTCGTCATAGCCATCGGGCTGGCTTCCGCGGGCCTGCTCGCATCGTCTGCGACACTCGAGCAGGCCGCTGGCGGCGATTTCCTGACCGTTGCCTTCTGTCTCGCCTGGCTGTGGCTCAATACCCACACAGCAGCGGTGGGCCTAAAGCCGTGGCCACCACTGGGCGAGCCGCTCGCGTAGGCAATCGAGCAGCGGGCCGGGCCGCAACATCCACCCGTCCGGCTTGGAACGCCAACAACGCGGCCTGACCCAGATCAGCGCCCTCGGGGAACGGGCCCGGGTGTGCCAGACTGGCACAGTTACGTTCGTAACGTACTGGCACAGTGGTGTCGTCAGCGACGACGAACTCCGGGTGGGGCGACATGGAATTGGCGGGCGGCCCGCAGGCGGGCGCGTTGCAGTCGGCCCGGCGTGCCCTTCACGAAGGCGCCGAGCTGCCCGCTGGCCTGCTGCGTGACACCATCCGGCTGTCGTGGACCCGCAGCAGGCTGGCGGCGGCCCCGATGGACCGGGTGGAGGTGCCCTACCGTGAGGTCGACGGGGCGGCCGACCGCCTCGTGCGCGCGGCCGCCCCCATCCTCGACCGGTTCGCCGAGCAGCTCGCCGACACCCGGGTCAGCATCGTGCTGGCCGACGCCAGCGCGCGGGTCGTCGGCCGCTGGGCGGGTGACCGGTCGGCCCTGCGAAGGCTGGCCCGGCTCTCCATCGACAAGGGTTTCGTCCTGGCTGAGGATCTCGCCGGCACGAATGGGGTCGGTACCGTACTCGAAGAGCTGCGGCCGGTGACGATCTTCGGTGCGGAACACTACACTGAGCCACTGCAAGGACTGGTCTGCGCGGGCGCTCCCATCCGCAATCCGCTGACCCGGCAAATCGTGGGTGTGCTCGACCTGGCGTGCCCGACCGCCGAGGCGACGGGGCTGCTGATCCCGACCGCGCGCGATCTCAGCAGGCAGATCGAGCAGGAACTATCGGCGCGTTCGTCGGCCCGGGAGCGGATCGTCTTCGAGGAGTTTCTCGCGCGCTCACGGGAAACGCCGGCGGCCCTGGTGGGGCTGAGTGAGCACTACATGGTCACGAACGCCGCCGCCGCCGAACTGCTGGACGCTCGCGATCAGCCCCTGCTCTGGGAGCAGGTGGCACGGCCGGACGGGCCCACGCCGACTCTGGTGCTCGCCAGCGGAGCCGCCATCGACGCACGCTGGACGAATGTCGAGATCGGCTCGATGCTGGCCGGCACGATCATCGAGTTCGCCCGGGTGACGTCACCGCGCCCGACGCCTGCACGACAGGTCTCCCGCCCCTGCAACGACGGAGACCTTGCGGAGGCCGTGAGACTGGCTGCCCGCGGCCGGATCTGCCTGCTGGGCGAGACCGGAACCGGCAAGCTGACCCGCGCCCGGCGCATCCACGAGCTTACCTGCCCCGATGAGCCTCTCACGGTGCTGCCGTCCGGCCTGGCCGCCGCCGAAGGCGCCGGCCCCTGGCTCCGCAGCCTGCGCGCCCGCCTTGCTGATCCACGGGGCACCGTCGTCATCCGCAACGTCGAAGTTCTCGATGACGCCCTCACCCAGGGTCTGGCCGATCTGATCGATCTCCAGCCCGGTAACCGCCCTCTCCTGATCGTGACCCGCAGTGTTGATCGCGGTGCCGAACGGCCCGCCCTGCAGGGCCGGTTCAGCGACGCTGTGGTCTCGCTGCGCCCGCTGCGGCAGCGGCGAGAGGAGCTGCCGGACCTGGTGCACGGCGTTCTCCGAACGGGCAGTTACCGCACCGTCATCGGGCATCGCGCTATGGCCGCGCTCGTCAGCTTTCCCTGGCCGGGCAACTTCCCGCAGCTCCAGCAGGTCGTCCACGAGGCCGCGCGACGCTCCGGTGGGACGCCCATCGGAATCGAGCATCTCCCCGACGAGGTGGCCGCCAGTACCCGTGGCCGACGCCGGTTCACCCGCCTCGAGGTGATCGAACGCCAGGCCATTGTCGAAGCCCTGCGGGAGACCGGCGGCAACCGGGCCAGGGCCGCGGCCAGCCTGGGTCTGTCCCGCTCGACGTTCTACCGGCGGATCGCAGTG
Organism: uncultured Actinomycetes bacterium; assembly: GCA_963833835.1. Lineage (GTDB taxonomy): Bacteria > Actinomycetota > Actinomycetes > Streptosporangiales > Streptosporangiaceae > Bog-532. Next base: position 123,070 of record CAWHZI010000007.1, on the reverse strand, counting down.
TTCGGGCTGGACTCGAACCGCACTCTCCTCTGAGTCCGCTGGGTGTGGACGGCAGACCCGTGCCGCGCTGACCGACTGTGCCGGACGGCGGCGACAGTGTGCCAAATCCGAACGGTTTTGCCTGGTCGCCGCGACTTATCGTCACAGAGGCAGGGGCGGCGCCGGTGCCGCCCTGCCGATGGGAGGCACTGGTGACTGTCGGACTTGCGGTCAGACCTGACTCAGCGGCGGTGGGGTCCCTGGACACGCGCCGGCTCACCGTGACAATCGGCCCGGAGACGGCCAGCACGGCGGAAGCCGGCGACAGCTGCCCGGCACGAGATGTGCATGAGGTCGTCAAGCGTGTGCTCGCCGCCCGCACCGTACTCGTGGAGCAGCGGGATCGCGAAGTGTCCCGGCTGCGTTCACGCGCGGCCCGGGAACCGGAGACGGCGTGGCTGTCGCGGGTGTTCAGCACTGTCCTCGCGCAGCTGGCCGATCCGGCGCTGGCCAGTGCCCTGGTCGGTGAGGTGATCCGGCAGACGGCCGGAGTACCGGTGACGATCCAATGCTCGCCGCCCGGCCTGGCCGACGATGCCCAGGGGCACGCCTGGCCAGCCTGGCGAGGTGAAGTTCCGCTCGTGCGGTCGGTCAGGGGCGCGTGGACGATGATCTGCCCGGCCGGGTCCACCGGTGTGGAGGCGGAGTACCCGATTCTGCTGGCCGCTTTCACGCGCTGCGTGTGTGAGGCCGATGCCGATGAAGAACGTTCTCGCGAAACGGCACGCCAGAATCTGATCCGTGCCGTGGTGGTGCCCGATCCGCAGGCGTTTGCCCAGGCGGCGGCCAGTCTCACCGGCGGCCCCGTGGTCCTGCACGATCACACCGGGGCGGTTGTCGCCAGCGCCGGCGGGACAACTTGCCCGCCCGGGGCCTGCGAGCTGGAACTGCGCGACGCGACAGGTGCCCGGGGCACACTGGTCCTCGCGGCAACCGAGGAGATGGCGCTAACCGTCGGTCTGCCCGACCTGGCTGTGGCCCTGCTTCGCCTGCTCGCCGGCGACGCGGAACTCAGGGCGCTGGAGAACCGCATCTCGGTGCTGAGCTGTTTTGTCGAACGTGGGCTGGCCGAGCCGTTCCCGGAATCACGCACCCGCTCCCGGCGGATCGCGCTGATCTCCTCGGTCGAGGGCCCGCTCGGTTCCTGGGAAGCCAGCCGACTACGGCGGGCGGCGGCTGGGGTACCGGTGCTGACCGGGCTGAGCCTGGTCACGCACGGAGATGCTGTGCTCGGCGCCTACTCCGACGACGGCGACAGCGTTGCCGAGGCCCACCGGCAGGGCTGGCAGAGTCTGCTCGACGACCTCGACCGTGCCGGGACGCTGCGCGTCGTAGTCAGCGAGCCGTCTGCATGCGCCCAGGACGCGAAGGAGAACCGCGACCGGATCGAGCGCATCGCCTGGCTCCAGCGCGACGCCGCGGGTTACTTCGACCTGCCGCGGGTGGCCATTGTCGATCAGATCGGCCCGCTGAGCGGGATCTTGAGCGCCGTGCCCGGTGCGCAGGTCGTGCCGTATGTGCAGCGCGTGCTGGGGGACCTCATCGCTGACGGCCGTTTCGGCGGTCAGCTGATTGACACGTTGTTCGCCTACCTGCAGACCGGGGGAAGCCCGCGCTGTGCCGGCGAACTTCTGCACCTGCACGGGTCCTCCGTCAAATACCGGATGCGAGTCCTGCGTGAACTGCTCGGCGACCGGCTCGACGACCCGGATAAGCGTTTCGACATAGAACTCGCCTTGCGTCTCTACCTCGCGGGCCGCCCGGCTCTCGCGGGAGCTGGCCCGATGACGCAGCTGCCCACCTTCCTGCCGGTGCCACCCCGCTCGGTCAAGCCCCGCCGCACCGGGGTTACTCATGTCCTGGACAAGGCGTCCCCGATCCCGCTGCTGGACGCCTACCTCGGTCAGGTGAGCGCCTCGGTCGACTTGGTCAAGATCGGCTGGGGCCTTGCGTATCTCGACCCGCGGCTGACCGAACGGGTGGCCCTGTGCCGCCAGCATGGCGTGCAGATGGTCACCGGCGGGACGCTATTGGAGATCGCGGCTCAGCAGCAGCGAATCCCCCAGTTCAGAGACTGGGCTCTGACATGCGGTATCGAGGCCGTCGAGGTATCCAATGGGTTGGGCCTGCTGCGCCGTGACGAAAAACATCGGCTCGTCGAGGAGCTTTCGGCGGACTTCGTGGTGCTGGCCGAGACCGGAAGCAAGGACGGGGGCACCGTAGCCGACCCGAGTGACTGGGTGTCGGAAATGGGCGACGACCTGGCGGCCGGCGCGACCTGGGTCATTGCCGAAGGACGCGAGTCGGGCACGGTCGGTCTCTACCGCGCCGACGGTTCCATCCGCGAGGCGCTGGCCGAAGCTGTGACCTCATGCCTGGAAGCGGGCACGGTCATCTTCGAAGCCCCCCGCAAGGCCCAGCAACTGTGGCTGATCCGGCATCTCGGTCCCGATGTCGGCCTGGGAAACATCGAGCTCGCCGAAGTCGCGAGTGTGGAGAGCCTGCGGGTCGGATTGCGGGCCGACACTGCGTTCCACTTTCTGGATGCTGGTAGAGCATGACTGCGGGACCACACCCCAACCTGACCTCGCGGCCCTACCGGGGGCTGTCGATCCAGGATGTCGCGGTCGATCTGGACCCGGTGTCCCTGCTGAACTGGATCACCGGGCGCGAGGTGTACCGGCGGACCGACTACCTGCTGGCCCGCCGGGACGGCCGTGCCGCCCTGCTCGCGATCGATAAAGGGCCCGGGGCTGAGCTGTTTGTCCCCGTGGAGGCAGCCCGCGTGCTGGCGGGCATCGATGAGGTTGTGCTCATCGACAGCCCGCAGACCGATGTCGGCAACGCGACCGCGCTCGCCGAGGTCGCCTGCGCCCACCGTGTACCCGGCGCACAGGCCTACATCATCACCGGCCGGTATCGGCACGTGAACTTCATCATCGACCCGGCACCGGTGACCGTTTACGTCGACGAGGTGGTGCCCCCGCATCCCGCCAAACTCGTCGACATGGCCCGCCAGGCGGTCCAGTTCGACGAGAACCTGCCTCCGGTCCGGATTGTGAGCCGCCTAATCTCACTGCCGATGCTGATGCGCCGGGCCGGCGCGCACCATCTGCTGCCCTGCCGGGGTGCCGGTGACGGCGCGCGGGAGGACGTGAGTTACCTCGATGCGGGACCCGACCTGAGACCAGGGTGGACCCTGATCGGATGTGAGCGGTCCCGCCAGATCTACCGCCACCACTACGGTGACGATCCGCGGGCCATCGATTTCTGCCCCGCGTCCACCGGCAGGGCGCAGTGGCCGGAAACATCACTGCGGCTGACCAAATGCTGTCTGCTCGAACGCGGGATACGCGGTTCCGGAAACGTCGCGACCGTCCCCTGGGGCGCCAACCTCGACGAAGTGCGAGCTGCCCTCACCATGCTCCTGCGCGAGTCGCGGAGCGCCGGCGCATGACCGGACCGTCCCATCTGCGTGACTCAGCGATCTTCGGGCATCTGTGGGCCACCAGTGACATGCGAGAGTGGTTCGCCGAGCCCGCTCAGCTGCACCAATGGCTGCGGATCTACGCCGCCATCGCTGCCGCGCAGGCTGACCTGGGAGCCATACCCCGCGCCGCCGCCGACCGGCTCGCCGAGGTCGCCGGGCAACCGGTGGATCTGCCGGCCGTCGCGGCTCGTACCCGCGAGACCGGCCACTCGACCGCTGGCCTGGTCGAGTGGCTGCGCGAGGTCAGCGGCCCGGATGTGGGACCCTACATTGCCGTCGCCACCGCGGTTCAGGATGTCTCCGACACCTGGACCGCCCTCACCCTGCAGCGGGTCGGCGACCTCCTCGACCGCGACCTTCGAGCCATCGCGGCCAGGTTGCGGGTCCTCGCGCGCCAGCACCGGCGCACCGCGATGCTGGCGCGCACGCACGGCCAGCCCGCGGTGCCGATCACGGCTGGCTTCAAGGCCGCCCAGTGGGGGGCCGAGATGGAGCGCCAGCTCCACCGGCTGGGACAGGGGCGCCTGCGGTGGGAATCGGCGCCGATCGGCGGCTCGGTGGGGAGCCTGGCCTACTGGGGCGAGGACGCGCCGCGCTTGCTGGCGGCCTTCGCCCACCGGGTGGGCCTGTCCGCGCCGGCATTGCCCTGGGGGTCCTCACGTGATCGTGTCGCCGAGTTCGCGTCCTGGGCCACGCTCGTGTCGGCCACGCTGGCCAAGATCGGCAATGAGGTCTACCAGCTGCAACGGCCCGAGCTTGGCGAGCTCGGCGAGGCCTCGACCGCGGTGCAGATCGGCAGCGTCACAATGCCGCACAAGCGCAACCCCGAACGCAGTGAACACCTGGTCACCCTGAACACCCTGGTGCGGGCCAGCGCCGAGGTCGTGATCACCGGAGCGGTCACTGAACATGAGCGTGACGGCCGGGTGTGGAAAGCCGAGTGGATCGCGCTTCCCGACCTGTGCTGCGCGCTCACGCGCGCCAGCAGCCTGGCCCGCGAACTGCTCGACGGCATCGAGATCCGTGCGGAGCGCATGCGGGAGAACATCGAGGCCCGGAGCCTGGACGCGCTCAGTGAGCAAAGGGTCCGCGCACTGGCCGGCCAGATCGGCTACCCGGACGCGTACCGCGCGACGCGGGCGGGCTCGGCCGCCGCCGGCGCTGATCGGGACGAGCCGGATCACCGGGCCGGGCTGGCCAGCGACGCGACGCTGGAATCCGCCATAGCCAGCGCGGTGGCTCTCACCGACCGCTGGCTTGACCGCCCCGGCGCCCAGCCCGCTTCCGGCGGTGTCCGGCTCGGGCTCTGGCCGACTCCTTTCCAGCAATCCGGGATTGAGCCAGCTGTGTTCGTCAAACGCGAGGATCTGTGCGGGTTCGCGTTCGGGGGCAGCAAAGTGCGCGCGCTGGAACCGCTGCTTGGTTCCGTGCTCGAACGTGATGCCCGCACTCTGGTGGTCGGCGGCCGGCGGGATTCGAACTGGGTGGCACTCGCGGCACTGGCAGCGGCCAGGCTGGGCCTCGGCTGCCACTGCGTCCTTGATCCCGGCCCGTCCCAGACACTGGCCATGGGTCTCGCGCGGTCCGCAGGAGCCCGGCTGCACACCGCGTCGGCCCCCGGCGCCGCCGCCGTCAACGCCGCGATCCGCGCGCTGGCCGAGGACCTCGGCCCGGCCGCGGTCGGCATCGCCCGGGCGGGTGCCGAGGCCGCCGGCGTCCGCGGCTACCTCGCCCTGTTGCGGGAGATCTTGTCCCAGGCCGGCACCGGCGCGCCTATCGACATCGTGACCGCGCTCGGCAGCGGGGGGCTGGCTGCCGGCCTGCTGTTCGCGCTCGATGACGACGATGTTCGGCACGACGTGGTCGTGCACGCAGTCCCAGTGGCCAAGACCGCGGAGCAGTCGCGCCAGGCGATCCGGAACCTGCTGGATGCCGTCCAGCCGGATCCGGCCAGGACTCTGGCCGCCATGGGCCGCCTCCGGATCATCAGTCCCGCCGGCCAGGACGAAGGCTACGCCGAACGGGTCGCGTCGAGCTGCGGCGTACTGCTCGATCCGGTTTTCACCGGTCCCGCCTGGCGGGCGTACGGTGCCCGGGCCCCGGGCCCGGGACGGGCCACGGTCCTACTCGCCTCAGGCGGCCTGCCGGCCCTGTTCGACAGCGTGACCGGTCCGGAGCACGCCGTCCGAAGGAAGGAATGAGCCCGAAATGAGCGGTTCGGACTATCTGGGCCTGGGCACCCGGTTGGACGCCGGGCCCAGCGACCTGCTCGTCGAGGCCGGGTTCCGCACCGAGTCCCGGCAGGCGCCGTACCTGCACGACGGGCTCGGCCAGGCCGATCTGGCCCACCTGCTCGGGCTCCGCGACCGGGGCCTGCTACCCGAGCCGGCCGGAACGGCCCTGCTGCGCGCGGTCCTCGATCTGGCTGGGCAGCGGCCGGAAGAACTCGCCTACGACCCAGCCGACGGCGACGCCTACAACAGCCGTGAGCAGATGCTGCGCACCCGGGTCGGCAGCGATGCCGGTTGGCTCTCGCTGGGCCGGACACGGCGGGAGGCGGGACGGGTGGCCTTCTACCTGGCCGCGCGGGCGGCCTTGCTGCGGCTGCACGCGGCCGTCGCCGACCTGGCCGAGGCGAGCCTGGAGCAGGCCGTCGCCCACGCCGAATCCTGGTGGGCCGACCTGACCTACTGGCAGCCCGCTCAGGTATCCACCTTCGGGCACTACCTGCTGTCCGGCGCGTGCGAAGCGGCCCGTCACCTCGACCGCATCGAGCGGGCCTGGCGCCGTTGCGGGCTGGTACCGGTCGCCGCCGGCGGCGTCGCGGGCACGACGATCCCGCTCTCACGCGACGGGTATCTTCGCCGGCTCGGTCTCGGCGGCACGGTCACCACGACTCGTGACGCCATGTGGTCGGTTGACGGGCTGCTGGACATCAGCTTCGCGGCTACGCACGTCGCGACCACCGCCAGCCGAGCCGCAGAGGATCTCCAGCTGTTCGCGACCGTACCGTTCGGTTACGCCGAACTGGACGACGCACACTGCCGCGCCTCGGTCTACCTGCCGCAGAAGCGCAATCCGTACGCGCTCACGGTCGTGCGGGCCGGCGCGGCCCAGGTCGCGGGGCGCGCCGGTGGCCTGGTCACGTCGCTGCACACCTCCTCGGCGCAGACCGACAACTGGATCTTCAACTACGGCGAGGTGCTGGAGACCGTCGACATCGCCCGTCAGGGCTGCACGCTGATGGGCGAAGTCATCCAGCGGGCCCGCTTCGACGCGGCACGAATGGCCGCGATGGCCCTCGATGGCTTCGCCGCCGCCGCCGACCTCGCTGAAGGCCTGGTGGTGGAGGCGGGTCTCGATTACCGCACCGCCCATTCGCTGGTCGCCCGCGTCGCCGGCGAGGCGCAGGCCAGAGGAGACATCCGGCTGGGCCCCGCCGATCATGACCGACTGGCCGAGCTGGCCGGAGTGGCACTCAAGCCGATGGATCCCCGTTCGCTGGTCCTGGCCCGGGGCCAGGCCGGCGGCGCGGCGCCCAGCCAGATTCGCGCGGGAACGTCTCGCCTGCGCCACCGTCTCGGCCGCCACCGGGCCTGGAACGAGCGCTCGCTCGCCGCGGCCTGCCAGGCCCGGGACCGGCTGACCGCCGAGGCCGCGGCCGCCGCTGACCGGTCGTGACCCAGTGCCCGTTCACATCGCCCGGCTTCTATCGGAAGGATGAAAAAGATGACGGTTCTGCGTACCCCCGAGGAGCGGTTCGCTGATCTGCCCGGCTTCGGATTCGCACCCCATTACGTGACCGTGACCGATCCGGCCCTGGGCGAACTGCGCATGCACTATCTCGACGAGGGCGACCCGGCTGGGCGGCCGGTGCTGCTGCTGCACGGCGAGCCGGCCTGGTCGTTCATGTTCCGCCGCACGATCGGGCCCCTGGTGGACAGCGGCCTGCGGGTGGTCGTCCCCGACCTGATCGGCTTCGGCCGCTCCGACAAGCCGGGCGCGCTGACCGATTACACCTACGAGTCCCACGTGCGCTGGCTGACGGCGTTCGTGCAGGCGCTGCAACTGCACGATGCGGTACTGCTCGGGCACGACTGGGGCGGCCTGCTCGGCCTGCGGCTGGTGACCGGGGCTGACGACCTCGCCGTGGCCTACGTGGCCACCAACCACGGCTACCCCACCGGCGACATGCCGCCCAACGAAGCCCTGCGCACGTGGCAGGAGTTCGCGGCCAGCACCCCGAAGTTCGACGTGGCGGAGATCGTCGGCCGCGCCTGCACGACGCCCCTCCCGCCGGATGTGCTGCGCGCCTACGACGCTCCCTACCCGGCGGATGACTACAAGGCCGGGGCCCGCGTGTTCCCCGCGCTCATCCCGGTCACCCCCGACGACCCGTCGTCGTCAGCGGTCCGGGACTCACGCGAGGCGCTGGCCCGCTGGAAGCGGCCGTTCCTGACCGTGTACGGGGAGAAAGACCCGATCGGCGGAGCCGCCGACGCGATGTTCCAGCAGCTCGTGCCGGGCGCGAGCGGACAGCCGCACGTCCGGCTGGCCGAGGCGGGCCACAACATGCCCGAGGACGTCGGCGAGACCCTGGGGCAGATCGTGGCCGACTTCGTCCGGGACAGCGTCCGGCCGGCATGACCGGTCCGATGATGCCGGGCGCGGCGACGTTCGCGATGCCCGCGCCGGGCGGGCGCCGTTACGCCGCCGGTGAGGTCGTGGTCGAACGCGAGGCGGACGGGCAGCCGCTGCAGGCGGTGCGGCGGAACGACGGCCGCGTGCAGGTCCGGCACGGTTTCGGCTCGGCCGGGCTGGACGACGACCTGGCCGAGGCCCTGGCGGGTGCCCTCACCGGTGTCAGCACCGACCATGGGGTCTTCGCGCGGGCGTTCGCCGGCGTCGTGGGCACCAGCGATCCGGATCCGGACCGCGCCTGGCTGAGCTTTTACCGGAACACGCTGGCCCGCGCGGACGATCCGGGCCGGGACGGTTACGGGCAGGTGCACCGCCGGGCCATCGCTCTGCTCGAAGGTCACAGCACCGTCCTCGACCTCGGCTGCGGTTTCGGGTTCCTGGCCCTGCTGCTGGCGCGGGGCGGTACAGCCTGCGCCGCGGCGGACGTCGACCCGGGTGTGCTGCGGATGGCCGCCGCGGTGAGCGAGGCGCTGGGAGTACCGGTGCAGGCGCTGCTCGTCGAGCCGGGCGGCCCGCCGCTGCGGGCGCGGTCGGTGGACGCGGTGGCCATGCTGCACGTACTGGAACACCTCGACGCGGAGGCGGGTGCGGCCTTGCTGCGCCAGGCGATGTGTGTCGCGCGGCGGCGGGTGGTTGTGGCGGTGCCGTACGAGGCCACGCCCACCGCGCTGTTCGGGCACCGGCGCACGCTGGACCGGGCGGCCCTGCTCGCCCTGGGCGCGCCGACGGGCTGGCATTACCGGGTCGAGGACTATTGCGGCGGCTGGCTGATCCTCGATCGTCCCGCCGGGAGCGGGTCAGGCGAATGCGGGTAGCGATGTTCGCGACCTGTCTTGTCGACGGGCTGATGCCGGACGTCGGCCGGGCGACGGCACGGCTGCTGCGCAGGCTCGGCCAGGACGTCGAGTTCCCGATGGGCCAGACCTGCTGCGGCCAGATGCATGTCAACACCGGTTACCCACGGCTGGCCGCGCCGCTGGTCGAGAACCACGTCCGCACGTTCCAGTCCTACGACGCCATCGTGGTACCGAGCGGATCATGCACCGCAGCGATCCGGCATCAGCACGCTCAGGTCGCGGCCGACGTCGGGGACGCCGATCTGGCTGAGCGGGCGGCATCGGTGGCGAGCCGGACGCACGAGCTGTCGGAGTTCGTGGTCGACGTGCTCGGCGTCGAAGACGTGGGGGCTTACTACCCGCATCGGGTCACCTACCATCCAACGTGCCACTCGCTGCGGCTGCTGCGGGTCGGGGACCGGCCGTTGCGGCTGCTTCGCAACGTGGCCGGCCTTCAGCTGACCGAGCTGCCCGATGCGGAGTCGTGCTGTGGCTTCGGCGGCACGTTCGCGCTCAAGAACGCCGCCGTCTCGGCGGCGATGCTGGCCGACAAGCTCGCGGCCGTCACGGCCACCGGGGCCGGGATCTGCGCCGCGGGTGACGCGTCGTGCCTGCTGCACATGGAAGGCGGGCTCACCCGTATCGGCGGCCCCGCCCGGGCGGTCCATCTGGCCGAGATCCTGGCGAGCACCCGATGAGCCAGCTGCGGGGGCACGAGCCGTTCCCGGTCGCGGCGGCCCGGGCGCTCGGGGACCGGCAGCTGCGCCGCAACCTCGGGCACGCCACCGCGACGATCCGGGCCAAGCGCGCGGAGGCCGTGGCCGAGCTCAGCGACTGGGAACAGCTGCGGACGGCGGGCGCCGCGATCAAAGACGACGTGCTGGCGAACCTGGATCGCTACCTGCTTCAGCTGGAGGAGCAGGTCAACGCCCGGGGCGGCACGGTGCACTGGGCCCGCGACGCGACGGAGGCGAACACCATCGTCACCGCGCTAGTACGCGCGACCGGGGCGGACGACGTGGTCAAGGTGAAGTCGATGGCCACCCAGGAGATCGGGCTCAACGAGGCCCTGGCGGCGAACGGCATCGCCGCCTGGGAGACCGACCTCGCGGAGCTGATCGTCCAGCTCGGCCAAGACCAGCCCAGTCACATCCTGGTGCCCGCCATCCACCGGAACCGGGCCGAGATCCGGGAGATCTTCCTGCGCGAAATGGGCGATGCCGACCCGGCGCTGACCGACGAACCGGCAGCGCTGGCTGAGGCGGCCCGCCGTCATCTGCGCCGTAAGTTTCTCTCGGCGCAGGTCGCGGTGAGCGGCGCGAACTTCGCCATCGCGCAGACGGGCACGCTCTGCGTGGTCGAGTCCGAAGGCAACGGGCGGATGTGTCTCACGTTGCCGCGCACGTTGATCACCGTCATGGGGATCGAGAAGCTGCTGCCGTCATGGCGCGATCTGGAGGTCTTCCTGCAACTTCTGCCCCGCTCGTCCACGGCCGAGCGGATGAACCCGTACACGTCGATGTGGACCGGAGCAACCGAAGGCCAGGACTTCCATCTCGTGCTGCTCGACAACGGCCGCACCGCCACCCTGGCCGAACCGCACGGGCGGACGGCCCTGCGCTGTATCCGCTGCTCGGCGTGCCTCAACGTCTGCCCGGTCTACGAGCGCGTCGGCGGCCACGCCTACGGGTCGGTGTACCCGGGGCCGATCGGCGCCGTGCTGTCCCCCCAGCTGACCGGCCTGGACGGCCGGCACGACCCCAACGCGTCGCTGCCGTTCGCCTCCACGTTGTGCGGTGCGTGCTATGACGTGTGCCCGGTCGCCATCGACATCCCGTCAATGCTCGTCCGGTTGCGGAAAGAGTCGGTGGATGCGCGCGGGCGCTCAGCGGAAGCCGTGACCATGGGTGCCGCCGCCTGGGCCATGGGCTCCTCGCGCCGCTGGGCGCTGGTGCTGCGGCTGGCCCGGGCCGGGCGGCTGCTGGGCAGGCGCCGCGGCGTGATCCGGCGGCTGCCGCCCCCGCTGTCTGGCTGGACGGCCTGGCGTGACCTGCCGCGGCCGCCCAGGCAGACCCTGCGGGAGTGGTGGGCTCAGGAGCACACCGGTGAGTGAGGCCCGGCAGCAGATCCTGGCCCGTATACGCGCCGCAGGCGTGGCTCGTGAGGTCGAGGTGCCGCGAGCGTACTGGGGCCCGGGCGCCGCGGCGGTAGCCGACGTTGTGACCCTGTTCGCCGGCCGGGTCGCCGACTACCGGGCCACCGTGCGCCGCTGCCCGGCGGGCGAGGTCAGGGAGACCATTGACGCCGCGTTGTCCGGGCACGGCGCCAGCACGGTGGTCGTCCCGGCGGACTTTCCGGAGCGCTGGCGGCCGCCGGCCGCCGTGGCCGATGACCCGCCGCTGACTGTCACCGATCTCGACGGCATCGACGCCGTCCTCACCACCTGCGCGGTCGCGGTCGCCTCGACCGGCACGATCGTGCTCGACCACGGTCCCGGGCAGGGACGCCGGGCGCTGACTCTCGTCCCTGACTACCATCTCGTAGTCGTCGAGGCGCGGCAGATCGTGGCGGCGGTGCCGGACGGCGTGGCCGTCCTGGACGCGACCCGCCCGCAAACCTGGATCAGCGGGCCCAGCGCCACCAGCGACATCGAGCTCAGCCGGGTGGAAGGTGTGCACGGCCCGCGCCGGCTGGAGGTGATCGTGGCGGAGCCGAACCCGCCGCCTCGCCGGTGAAGATCGGCGCCCAGCTCGCGGCGACGAGATCGGCCAGATCACGCCCTCGTCTATGGCCTGGCACCGAGGCCCGGGGATTGCGACGGTCTCGCTCGTGTCTTTCGTGGATGACCGCATCATGCCGACGATCCCGGCTTGGTGGGCCGGCCTGGACGCCCGAATCCTGCCAAAAAGCAGACCACGCGCCCTCGAGAACAGTCGTCCGCGGCGCCAGCTCAGACTCATGCTCTGGCTCACCAACCGGCAACTCTCACCGAGCTCACAAATCGCCGGTAAGACTGACGTAACCCGGACCTGGCTCAAGCTGCAACCCTGACCAGGCAATATCCATGCCTGGAGCTCGTAGAGCCGTCGGCCGAAACGCCCAAGTACCCCGGCTGGCGGCCCTCAGCGACGCGCGAGCGGCTGTGTCCTAGCTGACCGCGATGCCGGCCGGTGTTGCGCCAGCGCGCAGAGGTGCCGGAGAGCTGGAAGCTCGGCCAGGTTGCCTATGCCGCTCGCGGCGAACACACCGACCGAGTCGACTCGGCTCTCATTCACGTACAGGAACCGGCCACCCGGGCTCAGGCCCGGATCGAGGGACGTTTCAAGCTGGCGAGAGGCGAGCCCGTCTCCCTCGCTATCCCGCTGCTGTCTGTGCCAAGCACTCCAAATCAGTCACCGGCTGGAAGTTCCGGCAACGCCATCGTGGACTTGCTGCGGGGTTCGGTACTGAGTCCGGAGTGCCTGCGTCTGGCCCATTTCGTAGCCGCGTCTCTGTTCGCATCGAGGGGGTCAGAGGTTCAATCCACCCGCCGCGACTCCGAAGCTGATGGCGCGGTCACAGCGTGAGTCTGAGCGCGATGATCCGGAATATCCGCGGAGCAGCTTTGGCGCTGAGTCACAATCGCCTGGCGTTCAGCCTGGTAAAAACCTGATTTTTCGGGCGACAGAGGAGGCCTCCGGAGCCGCGTGCGCAGATTTGCGTCCTGTCGGGAGCGCTTCTAATTCCAAGGTAAAACGCCGATCGTCCACCAACGCGAACCATCCACTCAGGTCCGCGACCTATCGATCAAGATGGTCATCATGCAGGTCGGCGCTACCGGCAGGAACGAAGGGTCCCATCTTCCGTGGCACGGAAGCGGCCATCGTCTGACACTAGGCATCTGCGATCCATATGCGCAGGTCAGCAGATCCTGGATGCGCCGCCTATGGTCCCGCCATGGGGTCATGCCAGCAGCGAAAATCGGCACTTAGTCACTTGGAATGGCACTTGGCCTGAGAAGTTATATTCGAAAAAGCTCACTGAAGTGTGGAGCTATGGGGATTCGAACCCCAGACCTCTTCCATGCCATGGACGCTTGTTCCGTCTGATGGGGTCGCGCTGGGTCGCGTCTGTGCAGTTCAGGGCGGTAGTGCTGTCTGACTCGCACTGACCTGGTCTGGCATGGGCTGGGGGCGTTGTCACTTGGTTTGTCACTGGTTTTCCGGGCCTCACTATCGAAGGTGAGGGTTCGGTATGACGGCTCGAATCGACGATCGATTTATGACCGTGGAGTTCGACGGCGGGTGGTCGCGACCGCCCGGTACAGCGCGCACGCGGCCGCTGACGGCCAGGGTGCGTGGATCGTGTCTGGTCTCCCCGCCGATTGTTCGACCGGAACCAGGCGATCACAGCCATGATGCTTGCGGAACGGCTCGCTGCGGCCTACGGCGACGACGATCTATTCGTCCTCGGGTGGTGTGAGGAACTGGGGCTGTGACAGACCGGCTCATCCGGATCACCACCACGCTGGTGGTGGTGGCCGTGGCGGTCGTGGCCGCGATCATCTCGTACCAGCATGCGTACGTGTTGGTGCGCACGCACGGGGAGTCCGGGGTGACGGCGCGGCTGGTGCCGTTCACGGTGGACGGGCTGATCTGGGCGGCGTCCATGGTGGTACTGGACGCCAGCCCACGGGGCCAGCCGGTACCACGGCTGGCGGCGTGGAGCCTGGGGGCCGGGATCTGCGCCACGATCGGTGCCAATCTGGCGCACGTGGTGGGACGCGGGCCGATCGGCGCACTGGTCAGCGCCTAGCCACCCGCGGCCTGGTCGAGGCCTTTTCCAGTTGTGGCGAGCCCGACCGTTACTCGCTGGCGGATTCTGCTTGCTGACGGTGGTTATCCGGCGACATCGGGATTTATGCTGGCTGATGGAGCTAGTCAGGCGCTTTGCGGCTTCAGGTGGCCACATCGGGCGGGGGCCGCGAATGCGAGATCTGCACGGGTTTCGTGCGGCGGTGCGGCAGCACAGGCGGGCGGTCGGGCGTACGCAGCAGCAGCTGGCCCGGTCGATCGGAGTGCATCCCGACGTCCTCAGCCACAAGATCAACGGCACCGACAACGCGGTCCTGACCACGTCAGATGTCATTGGTATCGCCACCACGCTGGCCAGCTGGGGCGCGGTGGGCACCAGAGCAGACCTGCAGGGGCTGCTCGACCTAATGGAAGTGCCCCCGCACGCCATCCCCGCCGCCGCATGGTCCGCGCCACCGTTAGCCGCCTTGCGCGGCGCCCAGGACGACGTCGCCACCCGCCATCTGGCCGAATCACCGGCGGCGCCGGTCATGCCGGCGCCGGGGGCACCGGTCGCGTCGGCCGAGCCGGTCGCCCAGCGACCCAGGCTGACTCCCACGCCGCTCCCGGCCCCGGCCACCGCGTTGATCGGCCGCCAGCGTGAGCGAACCGAGGTGGCGACGGCGGTGGCGGCCTCGCGGCTGGTCACCCTCACCGGGGTCGGCGGCAGCGGCAAGACGCGGCTCGCGCTGCAGGCGGCCCGCGACCTGGCCGACCGCTTTGCCGACGGCGTCGCGTTCATCGACCTGGCGCCGGTCCGTGATGCCACACTGATCGCCACGATCGTGGCCCGCGAGCTGGGTCTGGCGTCGGCGTCAGCGGAGACCGCCGAGGCTCAGCTGACGGAGGCGCTGCGGGACCGCGAGCTGCTGCTCGTGGTGGACAACGTGGAGCACCTGCTGGACGAGACCGAGGTGCTGGCCAGGATACTGGCGGCCGACCCGGCGATCCGGATACTGGCCACCAGCCGGATCGCGCTCCGTCTGTACGGAGAGCACACGGTGCGGGTCCCCCCGCTGCACCTGCCAGCGGCCGACGGCACCGGCACAGAGGACAGCGAGGCCGTCCAGCTGTTCGTCGTGCGGGCACGGGCGGCCCGGCCGGGCTTCGCCCCGGACCAGGGTGAGCTGGCCGCAATCGCCGAAATCTGCGCGGCCCTGGATGGCCTGCCGCTGGCCATCGAGCTGGCCGCGGCCCGGACCCGACTGTACCCGCCACCAGCCCTGCTGCCGATGTTGCGGTCCCGCCTTGCGCTGCTCACCGGGGGTCCGCGAGACGCGCCGCAACGGCAGCAGACCCTGCGAGCCACGCTGGACTGGGGTCATGACCTGCTGTCGCCCCCCGCCCGGCGCGTGTTCACCCAGCTGGGTGCCTTCGCCGGCCCGTTCGACGCCGGGGCCGCGGCCACGGTCAGCGGCAGCAACGACCCGGCCGTGACGCTGGCGCAGCTGGCAGTCCTGGCCGACCAGAGCCTGCTGGAGGTCATGACCGGGCCGACGCCGGGATTCCGGATGCTGCAGACGGTGCGGGAGTACGCACAGGAACGGCTGGCCGAGACGGGGGAACCAGCCCTGGTGCAGCGGCGGCACCTCGAGTACTACCTGACGACGGCGCTCGCTGCCCACGCGGGACTGAACGGGCCTGGGCAGGCTGAGCTGCTCGACCAGCTGGAGCAGGCCTACCCGAACTTCCGCGCCGCCCTCGACTTCGCCTATCGGCAGGCCGAGCACGACAGCCGGTGCCTGGCTGACGGATTGCGCCTGGCCGCCGCGCTCGGCCCGCTGTGGCAGCAGCGTGGTCCGCTGGCCGAGGGGGTGCAGAAGCTCGATCGGCTGCTGGCCTGTGACGACGCCCAGCAGCACCCGGTTGACGGCGCCGTCCGGGCGGCCGCGGTGCTGGCGGCCTGCGCGCTGGCCTGCTTCCAGGGTAACTACGCGCGGACCACCGACCTGGCCCGCCACGGCATCGAGCTCTGCGCGGCCCGGGGCGACCACCGCGGTCTGGCGATGGCGCATCGCTTCCTCGGCGAAGCGGCGGTCTCCGTGGGAGACGACGACAAAGCCGAGCCGCACTTCGAGCGTCAGCTGGCCGAGGCGACGCAGGCCGGTGACCTGCTCGGGCAGGCAAGTGCTTTCAACATGCTCGGTGAGACCGCCCGCCACCGTGGTGAGTTCCGCCGCGCTCGGTCGTTCCTGTGGCGGGCGCAGAAGCTGTTCCGGCAGGCCGGCGATCCGGCCGGGGCGAGCGTGATGCTCAGCAGCCTCGGCGAGGTTGCTCGCGACGCCGGCCAGCCCCGCCAGGCCTGGCGGTTGTTCGGCGCGGGGCTACGGCGCCACGCCGCGCTCGGCGACAAGCGCCACATGGCCTACGAGCTCGAGGGGCTCGCGTGCGCGGCCGGACTGGGACAAGACGGCCGCCAGGCGCTGATGTTCCTCGGCGCGGCCCAGGTGCTGCGGGAGGAGACCGGCGGGCCGTTGCCGCCCGCCGAACTGGCCATCCTCGACCGGATCCTCGCCCCCGCTCTGGCCCTGCTGTCGGCCCAGGAACGCCTGGACGCTCTCAGCCACGGCCGGAACCAGCCGCTGCCAGCCACGATCGCGCACGCGCTAAAGGCGGCGGCTGAGAGGCCTACTCGCTGAGGGCGCGGGCGATCACCTGGTCCAGGAGGCCGTTGCGGCCCTCGGTGAGCGCCTGTTCGCGCTCGCGCTGGGTAAAAGCGGCCAGGCTGGATTCCAGGATCCGGTCGAGGATCGCCTGCTCAGCCGGCAGGAGTACGCTGCCGCTTTCCTCGCGCAGCGTCTGGGCCGCGCCGAGATAGGTCAGGGCGTCCCGGCCGCTCCCGGTGAGGGCGGCCGCGGTCGCAAGCCCTTCAAAGTCAGCGGCCATGCCGCGCTTGCTGCCGGCTCGCCGGTGCTCATCCAGCGCCTGGCAGAGCAACGACCGCGCCTGGCGGAGCTGCCCGCTGTCGCGGGCTACTTCACCGAGGCTGTTGAGGACGGTAGCGGTGCCATCCTGGTCGGCCATGGCCTGATAGATCCCCAGCGCCCGGTACAGGTGGGCGGAGGCGTCACGATACCGGCCCTGATAGCGGAAGACCTGGGCCAGCATGTTGCGGGCCGATGCCTCGTCGGCTGAGACATGGGCCCGTCGCGCGAGGGCAAGCTGATGGTTGAAACAGGACTCGGCGATGGCCAGGTCGCCGGCGGCGAGGGCGGCCTCGCCGATGTAACGATGCGCCCAGGCCAGCCCGGGCAGGTCGCCGAGCTCCGCGCAGATCTCCTGGCCCTGGCGGCCGTAGCCAGTGGCGGCTGAATAATCACCGCGCAGGCAGGCCAGGGCGGACGCTTCCAGCAGGGCCCAGGCCCGGGTGGCCGGTGTAGCCACGCCCAGACTGGTGTCGAGCACCAGCAGGTGCTCCAGATACAAGGCACCTTCGGCCATCGAGCCGCGGCGGCGCCAGACCAGGCCGACCGCGGTGGCCAGCCGGAGGCCGTCTTCCAGGGAGCTGCCGTCCTGCCGGGAGCTGCCGTCTGGCTCGGCGCGGGCCCGCGCCCAGTCCAGGGCGGCCCGGATGTTGGCGAACTCAGCCTCCAGCCGGTCCAGCCACTCCCGCTGGGCCGCCCCGACCAGCTGGCCGCGCGCCTGCGTGGTCAGGTCCAGGTAGTGACGCAGGTGGCGGGTATGGGCCTGGTCGGCCCAGCCAGTTTCGGCCAGCCGCGCCAGCGCGTACTCACGGACCGTCGCCAGCATGGCGAACCGCGGGACCGAGCCGGGTGTCACCTCCAGCAGGCTGTGCTCGGCCAGCTCCGCCAGCCGTTCGGTCACTTCTGCCGCCGGCTGGGTGGTCCCGCAGACCGCCACCGCGGCCGCGGTGTCGAACGGCCCGGCGAAGACTCCCAGCTGCACGAACAGCTCATGGGCGGCACGAGACAGGAGCGAGTCACTCCACTCCAAGGTGGCCCGCAGCGTCTGGTGGCGCCGCGGACGGTCCCGCGGGCCACCCGTCAGCAGGGACAGTCGCGCCTGCAGTAATAGCGGCAGCGCCTGCGGCGGATACAGCCGCACCCAGGCGGCCGCCAGCTCGATCGCCAGCGGCAGGCCGTCCACGGCCGCGCAGACCGCGGCGGCGGCCGCCAGCGCGTCTTCACCGGCTTGAACTCAGAACTGGCCGCCTCGGCCCGCTGCAGGAACAGCTGCACCGCCTCGCTGTCGGCGGCGCTCGCAACCGTGCCGGGCAGCCCGAGGGGCGGCACCCGCACCTGGTGCTCTCCGTACAGCCCGAGCGAAATCCGGCTGGTGACCAGCAGGTGCAGCTCCGGGGCCCCGGCCAGCAGCCGGGCCAGCAACGGTCCCTCCTCGACCAGGTGCTCCATGTTGTCGATGACCAGCAGCACCCGCCTCGGGCGCAGGACGGCGCCGAGCTGGTCCTCCGCCGTGGCCGCGGCGGCCGGGGTCACCCCCAGCGCGCGCAGCAACGTCACCGCCACCAGGCCAGGGTCGCCGACCGGCGCCAGGTCGGCGTAGACCACGCCGCCGGGGAACCGGCCGGCCAGCTCGGCGGCGGCCTGCGCGGCGACGCGGGTCTTGCCGATCCCGCCGGCCCCGGTGAGGGTAACCAGCCGGCTCTCGGCCACGGCGGCGACGACGGTGGCGACCTCGGCCCGCCGCCCCACCAGCTCGGTCATCGGCACCGGGACCGGCACCGGGCTCAGGCGGCCACCGTCGCGTTCCGGGCTGAGTCGCGGGCCCGGCACGCTGGCGGGCGCCGCCGACTGGGACGGGGCCGGAAGGGACGGGGCCGGAAGGGACGGGAGGTCACCCAGCGGCCCGGCGGCCCACGCCTGCGCGGGGATGGCGTGCTCGGGTACGGCCATCAGCGCGAGCGTCCGGGCCTCGGCCGTTGAGCCGATCACCTTCCAGCCCGCCAACGTGGCGACGATCGCGACGACCTCGGCCGGGGTCAGCACCGCGCCGCGCTGGTGAAGCTTGTGACTGAGCACGTCGGGATGCAAGCCGATGGCCCGGGCCAGCTGCCGCTGAGTACGGCCGGCCGTCCGGCGGCGCTCACGCACCGCTGCGCGGAACCCATCCAGGTCATGCACCCCAGGTCCTCCCACCCGACCGACCTGAGCCACCTGTTCACGATGTGGCCGCATGTTCCCAGCATCTTTTCCGCAACCAATCCGCTGGTACATGCGTCATCTGGAAGCCTAGCCTGCGGTCAGTTCCCCGGGAAGCTCCTGGCCCGCGGGCACGCCACGGTGAAGGCAGGCAGTCATCGACCACCACGTGATGCTGACGCGATCGCTGGCCGCGGTTTTCGAGCTGGTGGCGGCGCCGCTGCGGCTGGGTGACTGGCTACCGGAGCTGGTCGCGGTGGAGGGTGCTGCCGGGGAGGCCGGCGAGATCGGGGCCGTGTTCGGGCTGCTGTTGCGGCAGGACGGCCGGGAGGTAGCGGGCTCCGGTGAGGTGATCGCCTACGAGCCGCCCTGGTGTGTGGCGTACCGCCTGGTGGCCGGATCGTGTACCTACGTGGTCCGGCTGACCTGCGTCAACGTCGACGGCGCGACCCGCGTATCGGTCCACCAGGCCAGCGCGGTGCCCCCGCTGTCCGTCGATTTCAGCCTGCTGGCCGGGCCGGAGCCGGAGATTTCCGGCTGACCGTAACACCGATTCCGGCTACTTTTACGCCGATGAAATAGCGGCCAGCGACGCGAAATTGGCTCGCATTTTGACCGCATTTTCGGGCCATCTTTCCCGCAACGTATCTCTGGTGCGGTGACCGCGGCCGAGCCTAGGCTCCGCCAGCAGAGTCAAGTCCACCGAAGGGCGAGAAGATTGACTGAGGTGACATTCCCCGAGGCGACCAGCCTGGCACCGCCGTACGCCGTGCCGGCCAGCGACTGGACCGCGATTGAGGGCCGGGTCGCGCTCACCATTGAAATGCAGAATGTCGCCCCGGAGATCGAGAAGTACATTCCGAACTATACTGACCTGCTCACGGTGTGCCAGGCCTGGCGGTCGACGACCTGGAGCGGCCTGATCGCTCAGGCAGTGAACACCGGGCTGTTCGCAACCAAGGCGGCCGGGGTGCTCGGGCAGCTCTCGGGCGACCTCAGCGGCGTCAAGCCGGGCGACCCGGTCCCAGCCGCAGTCGCCTTCATCGTCGAGGTCCAGTTCGGGGCGCTGGCCCGGACCGCGGGACAACAGGGCACCACGGCCTCGGGACTCGAGGGCCAGATCAGGACGTTCGTGACCGCCAACCGGGTGGCCGACGCCTCGCTGGAAAAGCTCCCGCTCGGCGGCTGGGACCCGATCACGGAGCCGATCAGCACCCTTGACCAGGCCACGGCCGACCTCCAGACCGGGTGGGGCGCGATCGCCGGCCAGCTGCAGGCCTTCGCCACGGGCCAGCTCAAGATCACGACCGCGGGCCTGCTGGCCAGCAACCTCAGCACCGCGATCACGTCGTGGAATTCGCTCGCCCAGGCGGCGAACAGCTTCGTCACCGGGGCGGCCAGCGTCCAGCCGGATCCGGCGCCATGACCGGCCTCTCGGTAGCCGCAGCAGTCGCTGCCGCCGACGCAGGACCCGTGCTCACCGGTGAGCTCTTCCCACTCAGCGGGGGCGGCAAGGTCCGGGCCACCTACAACTGGCTGTACTCCGCGCTCAACGTCGACCCGAACGACTCCTCCCCCTTCGGGTGGGTGTTCCAGAAACTGCCCGATGGCTCGGTCGCGCTGTCGCCGCAGACCCCCATCGACGGGTTGACGGTGTACGTCCTGGACTACCCCGACGACAGCCTCCGCTCCGTCGCCCAGGTGCAGTGGCCGGAGCCCGACTCGGGCAACCCGGAATGGAACACCAGCCCGACGGAACTGACGCTGACCGGGCTCGACCTGCTGACGGTGGAGCTGACCGGGACGAGCGGCAGCTACTTCGGCGTCGACGGGCCGATCACCCAGCAGGCCAACCACGCCGGCCACCTGATCCTGAGCAACGTCACCACCCCCGGCCCGGCGAGCAAGTTCTTCGTCGCCGTCCAGCAGAACCTGCAGCCGAAGGCGCAGGCGCCACTGTTCGCGTCGCTGTCCGAGACCGACCTGTGTGCAGAACTCGAACGCCGCGGCGCCGGAGACTCCGGCGCTCTGGCCGCGGCGATCCGCGCGACCGCGGCCCGCTGACCTCCGGCCCGCCAGCCGCCGGCCCGTCCAGTAACCCGAGGAGAAGGAACCGTGAGCACCGACACCAACCCGATCATCCAGCCGCCCGCCGCGTTGCTGATCACGGTCACCAACCCGAACACCAAGCAGACCGACTACGCGTTCCCGCTGCAGACCGACGCCTGGCTGAAGATGCAGGCGGTGGTCAAAACCGCGATCGCGTTCCCGCTGAGCGCGGCCGACTTCACCAACCTGTACGGGACGTTCACCGACGAGGGCAGTGTCGAGAGCGCGGTGGCCATCCTCGGCGCGATCCAGAAGACCGCGGCCGAATACGGGGACCCGCAGACGCTGATCTCTGAACTTCCGCAGTTCCAGAAGGCCAATCAGGCCCCCGCGTCGATCTATGGCCACGCCGTCTGGCTGGCCGCGCAGACCCAGACCGCCGCCCAGCAGATCGGCTCGCTGCTGCAGGAAGGGATCACCGACATCGGTACCGAAAGCGACCCGAACACCAGGCTCAACGACCTGACCGAGCTGCTGACCGGCCAGGGCGGCGTCAACAGCTACGCCAACGCGCTGAGCGGCTACATCCAGAACTTCGAAAAGGTGGTCACCGCGTTCTACCAGGAGCTGAACAACGAGCTGACCGGGAACACGAACTCGCTGAAGACCTACCTGAACTCGGCGAACAACGTCTACAAAGACGCCCAAGGTGACGTCAGCGCCGACCAGACCAAGATCTCGCAGCTGAACAGCGACATCAAGCAGCTCAACGACGAGTACATCGGATTCACCGTGGCGGGGTCGGTCGCCCCGCTGATCTTCTTGTTCCCGCTGTTCGGCCCGTTCCTCGCGATCGCCGACGCGGCCACGTTCGGCGAGCTCGCGACCAAGGTCTCCAACGAGCTCGGCGGCCTCAGGGACGAATTGAAGGGCGTCAGCGCCGACGAGCAGAAGAAGACCGCGCTCGTCACCCAGCTGCAGGGCTTCAACCTGAGCGCGCAGGACGTGGAAGCCGACGGCACGGCGTTCCTGGACACGATCTCCAAGCTGAGCGGTGGCTGGACCGAGTTCTCGAACCAGATCACCCTGCGGCTCCAGTCGCTGACCGTGCAGGATCTGCAGGACTGGTCCGCTTTCATGCAGAAAATCAATTTCCAGTCCGCGGTCAAGGGTTGGGGTCTCATCTCCTCCAAGGCGGAGACCTTCTTCCAGACCGGCCTGGTGCAGTTCGACCCGCCGCCGGCGTCGTTCGGGGTGGTAGCGCGATGAGCCCGGGACAGCCAGCAGCCGGCTCGTGGCAGCCGGACTGGGCCGCGCTGGAGGCACGGGCCGACGCGCTGATCGCGTCCGATCCGCTGGCGACGCAGATCGCGTCGGTCAGCCCGGTCGGCGGGTATGTGGCGATCGCACTGCGGGCGCCGCTGACCGATGTCATCCAGGCCGCCGCCAAGGCCAGCCAGGGCAAGCCGATGACCGGGCCGCTGGTGATCGCGGTGGACACGCTGGAGGTCCCGGCGGGCGACACCGTGATCGCCGCGCCGGCGGTGGATATCAAGGCCCGGTCGATCGCCGTCGACGGCGGCGGGCAGGCCACGCTGCAGCTCCGGTCCGACCAGGGCGCCGCCATCCAGGTGACGACCGCAGAGATCAGCGGGACCCTGAACGTCGCGCTCCAAACCGCGGCGGGGCAGCCCGTGGCCGGCCCCGGCTCGGGGCCGCTGGCGCTCAGCAGCCTGCGCGCACCGGAGGTGCTGACCGCGGCCCCCGGCAGCGCGCCGTCCGCCAGCGTCGCCCTGCAGGACATCGCGGACAGCCTGCACGAACCGTGGGCCATCGTCGCCCTGGAGGTCAGCGGCATGATCGGGGGCACGCTGATCGACGACGGGACCTACCAGGCGATCGACCTGGCCGCGGCGATGCTGAACTGGACGGTCAGCGGCTGCTCAGCGCTGACCGTCCAGCGGGCCGGGTACCCGCACGTCGACTTCGCCAACATCGCCTCGATCCAGGCCACCTCGGCCGGAATGCTCACCTACGCCCAGTCCCTCGCCTCCAACGCCACCTACGCTCCGGTGCTGTCGACGTCGCTCTACCAGCAGCAGATTCAGGCCCTGCTCGAGGTTGCGGGCACCTACGATGCCCAGATCACCGCCCTGCAGGGCCAAGAGAACATCGACAAACTGCTGGCCGCGTTCGCCCAGACCCTCGGCACCACCTACGAGCAGGCGCAGGCCCCGCTGCTGAACTCGCTCAAACTGCTGGCCACGGAGGCGGGGTCGGTCCAGGGCCAGCTCACCAACGCGGCCACCCAGCTGCAGCAGGTCAGCACGACGCTCGGGCCGCTGCAGGACGCCCTGACCAAGGCGATCAGCGACCAGTTCCAGCAGCAGCTCGTCACGGCCGCGGTCAACACGCTGGGAACCCTGCTGAACCTGTACGTCGCCATAGGTGCGGTACTGCTCTTCGAGTCACCCGACTCGGTGATCAGCGAGGCGATGACCGTGGTCCAGCAGCTGATCAATCTGGGCCAGCAGCGCATCGACCAGGCGATCAGCGATGCCGCTGACTCCGCCACGCAGCCGCCGACGGAGGTCGGCGACTTCCAGCACAGCCAGCAGGGAGCCCAGTACCTGGCCGGTACGGTCGCGGGCTTCGGCATCGCGGCCGCACAGTTGTGGGCGGTCGTCGCGGCGGCCAGCGCCAGCCCGCCGGTCAACCTGACCCCGGACATGATCAAAGCCGTCGAGAAGGTGCCAGACCTGAGCGGCTTCTCGGTCGGCGGCCTGGACCCCGTCACCTACTGGAACGACGTCGTCATCCAGGTCACGGCGGCGGTCCACCCGCACGACGACCTGCCGCAGGCGGGCGCGTATCTGGAGGCGGTCCAGCTCGCCGCGAATTACGGCCGGGCGGTCGGCGACCTGCAGATGAAGCTGCTGACGCTCTACACCCAGGGCATGACGGTGTTCGGGCAGCTGCAAGCCGCCTACGAGGCCCAGGCCAGCTGGGAGGCGATGCAGAAGTCTCTGACCACGACCGCCGACAAGGTGGCCGCGGCCATCGGGCTGCTGCAGCGTGGCTACCTCAACGTCAAGCGGAGCATCGTGCTCGCGGTGCGGAACTACCGGGCCTCGTTCCTGTACCAGTGGCTGCAGCCCGCGGACATCGAGGTGGACGTCTCGATGGACCTGGTGACGCTGCGCGAGCAGGCGACGAACTCGGTCACCGGGCTGGCCAACGTCCTGGCTGGCACGGGCACCGGCACCGTCCAGCCGCGGCAGGATTTCCAGAACGTCACCTACACGGTCACCGGCAAAGACCTGTTCACCGAGGTCAACGGCAAAGGCGTGGCCCGGTTCATGATTCCCGAGGGGTACCTGCCCGACCAGCTCAACGGCAACACCGCGCTGTACCTCACCGCGGCGACGTTCGAGCTGGTGGGCGGGGACCAGGACAGCAACACCGAGGTGGAGCTGCAGATCGCCACCTCGGGCCACTATTCCAACCAGCTCGGGATCAATGAGTACTGGTTCGTCTCGCGGCCCGTGTCGATGACCAACAGCTACTACCCGGGCAGCCCGCCGAAGTGGGTGACCCAGTGGCAGTTCGCGGACAAGAACGCCTACCTGGCCCCGACGCCCTACACCGACTGGACCTTGACCGTCGACCGCGGCGACTGGCAGCACGCGACGGGGATCAAGATCACCCTGACCGGCATCCTGCTGCAGAACCCCGGCAACTCAACCGACACCAAAGCGGCAACGACCCGCTGACCTGCGACGTCATCCGTCCCGGCGGGAATCGTGCCCGCCGGGACGGAACGCAGGCGGCACGAAGGGAGGCACCATGCCAGCGATGGTCCCGGTCAACCCGTCGGTCGAAGACGTCCACGCCGCCGCCGGCGTGCCCGCCGGGACCGACACCCCGACGGCACCGAAGGTGAGCGGCCTGCAGGGGAGAATCTTGATCGCCGGCCTTGTGGACAGGCCAGTTGAAGTCAGGCGACCTCCTCCATCGCCTGGGCGAACTGGGCCTGGTAGAGCCGCGCGTACGCGCCGCCCGCCGCCAGCAGGCCCGCGTGGGTTCCCTGCTCGACGATGTGCCCGTTCTCCATCACCAGGATCACGTCGGCGTCGCGGATGGTGGACAGCCGGTGCGCGATCACGAAGCTGGTCCGGCCCTGCCGCAGGGACGCCATCGCGTGCTGGATGAGCACCTCGGTCCTGGTGTCCACCGAGCTGGTCGCCTCGTCCAGGATGAGCACGGCCGGGCGGGCGAGGAACGCCCGGGCGATCGTGATCAGCTGCCGCTCTCCGGTGCTGACGTTCGTGCCCTCGTCGTCGAGCACGGTGTCGTAGCCGTCGGGCAGCGTCCGCACGAACCGGTCCACGTACGTCGCCTTGGCCGCCTCGACGACACGCTCGTGGGAGGCGCCGAGGGAGCCGTAGGCGATGTTCTCCTCGATCGTGCCGCCGAACAGCCAGGCGTCCTGCAGCACCATGCCGGTCAGGCCGCGCAGTTCCTCGCGGCTCATCTGCGCGATGTTGACGCCGTCGAGCAAGATCGCGCCCGAGTCGATCTCGTAGAACCGCATCAGCAGGTTGACCAGCGTCGTCTTGCCCGCGCCGGTCGGCCCGACGATCGCGACGGTCTCCCCGGGCTGCACGCTGAGCGAGACGTTCTCGATTAGCGGCCGGTCTGGCAGGTACCTGAACGACACGTTGTCGAACTCGACCCGGCCCCTGACATCCTCCAGCCGGAGCGGCTCGGCCGAGTCCGGCGCCTGCTCCGGCGCGTCCAGCAGCGCGAACACGCGCTCGGCGGACGCCACGCTCGACTGCAGGAGGTTCGCCATGCTGGCGACCTGGGTCAGCGGCTGACTGAACTGCCGCGAGTACTGGATGAAAGCCGTCACCGCGCCGATGGTGAGCGAGCCGCTCGCGATCAGCAGGCCGCCGACGACGGCCACCAGCACGTAGTTCAGGTTCGACATGAACATCATCAGCGGCTGGATCGTGCCGGAGATGAACTGTGCCCGCGAGCTGGCCGCATACAGCGCCTCGTTCTGCTCGGTGAAGGTCGCCATGGCCTCCTCCCGCTGGCCGAACGCGGTCACCAGCGCGTGCCCGGTGTACATCTCCTCGATGTGGCCGTTCAGCTGGCCGGTGAACTTCCATTGCTTGATGAACTGCGGCTGGGCCCGCTGGGCCAGCTTGCGCATCGCCACCACCGAGGCGGGCACGGTGACCAGGGCGATCAGGGCCAATTGCCAGGACACGATGAACATCAGCACCAGCACGCCGACGATCGTCAGCAGTGAGGTCACCAGCTGGCTTAGCGTCTGCTGGATGGACTGCTGCAGGTTGTCGATGTCATTGGTGACCCGGCTCAGGATCTCGCCCCGGGACTGCCGGTCGAAGTAGCTCAGCGGCAGCCGGGACAGCTTGGCCTGCACCTGGTCCCGGAGACTGAGCACCGACCGCTGGACCATGGTCGCGGTCAGCCGGCCCTGGAACAGCGCGCAGACCGAGGCGCCGACGTTGAGCCCAGCCACCAGGAGCACGATCTGTCCCACGTGGCCGAAGTCCACGCCGTGGTGCGACTCGTAGCCGTCGAACACAAGGTTGATCGCCTCCCCGAGGAGCCGGGGGGCGAGTACCGACAGCGTCACGCTGGCGAACGCGAGGGCCAGCGCCAGGATCGTGAGCAGGCGGTACGGGCGCAGCAGCCCGAGCAGCCGCCGGCCCGAGCCCTTGAAGTCCAGTGCCTTCTCAGTCGACATGCCGCTCATGAAGCGGGCGGGACCCCGCAGCGGGGCAGCCGGGCCCGGCCCGCGCGCGGGCGTCGCCCGCTCCTCGTTGGCTCCCGTGCTCACGCCGCGGCCTCCTGCTCGGTCAGCTGGGACAGGACGATCTCCCGGTAGGTTTCGCTCGACTCCATGAGCTCGTCGTGGGTGCCGCGCGCCACGATCCGGCCCGCGTCCAGCACCAGGATCTCGTTGGCCTGCCTGATGGTGGCGACCCGCTGCGCCACGATGATCATGGTCGCGCCGGTGACCTGATTCGCCAGGGCCGATCGCAGCCGTGCGTCGGTCGCGTAGTCGAGCGCGGAGAACGAGTCGTCGAACAGGTAGATCTGCGGGCGGTGGACCAGCGCCCGGGCGATGGCCAGCCGCTGCCGCTGGCCGCCGGACACGTTCGTGCCGCCCTGCGCGATGGTCGAGTCCAGCCCGTCCGGCATCCGCTCGACGAAGTCGCGCGCCTGGGCGATCTCCAGCGCGTGCCACAGGTCTTCGTCGGTGGCCTGCTGGTTGCCGTAACGCAGGTTGGTGGCCACGGTGCCGGAGAACAGGTACGGCTTCTGCGGCACCAGCCCGACGGCCGCCGACAGCGCGGCCGGGTCGAGTTCCCGCACGTCGACGCCGCCGACGAGCAGTGATCCGGCCGTGACGTCGAGCAGTCTCGCGATCAGGTTCACCAGCGTCGTCTTGCCGCTGCCGGTACCGCCGATGATTGCCGTGGTCCGGCCGGGCAGCGCGGTCAGGCTAATGTCGTGCAGCACCGGCTGCTCAGCCCCCGGAAAGCGGAACTCGACATTCCGCAGTTCAAGCCGGCCGGGCTCCGGGCCGGCGGGCACCGGGCTGGCCGGGGCGGCGACGCCTGGTTCGGTGTCGATGACCTCCATGATCCGTTCCGCGCTGACCTCGGCCCGCGGCACGAGCATGAACATGAACGTCGCCATCATCACCGACGTCAGGATCTGGGCCAGGTAGGTGATGAACGCGGTCAGCGACCCGATCTGCATGGTGCCGTTCGCGATCAGGTGGCCGCCGAACCAGACCACGGCGGTGGTGGACAGGTTCAGCACGAGCAGGACCGACGGGAACATCAGCGCCATCAGCTTGCCTGCGCCCAGCGAGACGTCGAACAGCTGGTTGCTTGCGACGGCGAACCGCTCCCGTTCCTGCGGGTCACGGACGAAGGCGCGGATGACCCGGACGCCCGTGATCTGCTCCCGTAGCACCCGGTTGATGTTGTCCAGCCGCTCCTGCATCTGCCGGAACAGCGGTCGCATCCGGCGGATGAGCAGCGCCAGCATGATGGCGAGCAGCGGTACCGCGACGAGTAGCAGCGAGGACAGCGGCACGTTCTGGTTCAGCGCGAGGACGATCCCGCCGACGCAGGTGATCGGCGCGGCCAGCAGCAGGGTGAACGTCATCAGCGCCAGCATCTGCACCTGCTGGACGTCGTTGGTGGTCCTGGTAATCAGCGACGAGGTGCCGAGGTGGTTCACCTCCCGGTCGGAGAACATCAGCACCCGGCCGAAGATCGCCAGCCGGACGTCGCGGCCGAGGGCCATGGCCACCTGGGCGCCGAAGTAAATCGCCCCGATCGCGCAGGCGATCTGCACGAGGGTGATCGCGAGCATCACGCCGCCGGTCGTCAGAATGTAGTGCGTGTTGTGGCGGATCACGCCGTTGTCGATGATGTCTGCGTTCAGCGTCGGCAGGTACAGCGTGGCCAGCGTCTGCGCCAGCTGCAGCAGCAGCAGGAACGCCAGCGGCTTGCGGTACGGACGCAGGTAGAAGCGCAACAGGCGGATCAGCACGGGACTCTCCCAATCCTCCGTCATGATGCTGGGCGGGCAGGATTTGCCTAGGCGCGTCGTGGAGCACCGCGGACGCGGCCACCGCAGGGAACAGCGCCGGATCATAAGCCCCGATTCCTTGACGACTGTAGTCGTCCACCCGGCCCGGCCCAAACAAATAAGGCTCCCGGAGCCTCGGCCCGGGATCGGCAGGAGATCTGGGCGCGCGATTACCCCGTAGGAGGACTCGGTGCGATACGCGAAGCCAGGGAAGGCCATAGAGGCTCGCGATCTACCTCTTGCGAGGCCGGGCGACTACCTCCATGCCATGGAGATCATTCAGGTGGTTCCGCGTGGCTGACCACGGCTGAATGACTGCTAGTGTCCTGAGTCGATTATCCGTTGGCAGTAATCCGCCAGGGTCTCAAGGATCTCGTCGGCGGACTTGGTCCAGACGAACGGCTTGGGTTCCTTGTTCCACTCGTTGTTCCACTCGTTGATCCATTTGCGGATGTCGGTCTCGAG
Source organism: uncultured Actinomycetes bacterium (assembly GCA_963833835.1). GTDB lineage: Bacteria > Actinomycetota > Actinomycetes > Streptosporangiales > Streptosporangiaceae > Bog-532. The sequence goes on along the minus strand of CAWHZI010000007.1, from coordinate 93,891 downwards.
TTCGGTGACGCTGCGGTGGGCGGACCGGCGGAGCTTGCGGCTGGTGAGCTCGGCGAACCAGCGCCCGGCCAGATTCAGCCAGGACGAGCTGGTGGGCGTGAAGTCCAGGTGGAAGCGGGGATGCTTCAGCAGCCAGTCCTTGATCGCCGGGGTCTTGTGGGTGGCGTAGTTGTCCAGGACCAGGTGCAGGTCCAGGTCCTTGGGGACGGCGGTGTCGATCAGCTTGAGGAACCGCAAGAACTCCTGGTGGCGGTGCCGGCGGTAGTGCTGGGCGATCACCGAGCCGCTGGCCAGGTCGTAGGCCGCGAACAGGCTCGTGGTGCCGTGCCGGACGTAGTCGTGCGTGCGCCGCCCGGGTGTGGTGGGCAGGATGGGCAGGCATGGGGCGGTCCGGTCCAGGGCCTGGATCTGCGACTTCTCGTCCACGGCCAAGACGAGAGCGTGCTCGGGCGGGCTCATGTAGAGGCCGACGACGTCACGGACCTTGCCGATGAACTCCGGGTCGGTGCTCAGCTTCCACGTCTCGACGACGTGCGGCTTGAGGCCGAAGGCCCGCCAGATCCGGGACACCGACGACTGCGACAGGCCGGTCTCCGCCGCCATCGTCCTGGTCGACCAGTGACTGTCCTGCCCACGGCCCTTCTGCGTCAGCGTGCGCGTGACCAGCACCTCGACCTGCTCGTCGGTGATCTTCCGCGGTGCGCCGGGCCGCGGCGCGTCGCCCAGGCCGCCCATCCGCTGCTCCATGAACCGGACCCGCCACTTGCGGACCGACTCCCGCGACACCCCGGTCCGGGCGGCAACCCGGGTCAGCGGCGCGACCCCGCACTCCTCCGCACAGGCCAGCACAATCCGGGCCCGCTCCGCCAGCGCCTGCGACGCGGTCCGTTTGCGCGCCAATGCACCCAGGGCCTCGCGCTCGTCATCAGACAGCAGCAGCGGGACAAGCTTCGGGCTCGGCATGCACCAAACCTACAGCCTGCGAACTAATTTAAGACTCAGGACACTAGATCTGGTGAAATCGAATCCATCAGCCCGGCGCTGTTGCCTGGCCGTCGGCCGATGATGGCTCCCACGAGTTACCAGCCGCTGCCATCGACCTACGTCTGGCCCAACCCACCAGCGAGGCAAGCCGTCAGTCAGCCGTCGCTGGCACTCGCTCGGGCCGCTCCCGCGTTGCTCAGGGAGCAAGACATGAGCCTGTGCCGAGGCTCGCGTCGCCCAAGGTCGGTTCAAGCGATGATCGATGACCTGTCGTCTGGACATGATGGAATGCATAGGTGATCGTCAAACAAGAGCAGCGTCGCGCGATGGAGTTCGTCGTCGTGGCCAATCGTGGCGGTTACCGGCCCACTGGACGAGAGATCAACCAGTGGCGACTGGCTCCTGACCCGAGGCCCACCCGCCGAGGTGATCTGCTAGAACCCGAGACGCCGGCGATACCAGAACGTCGGGTTCGGAAGAGCCCAGCAGTGCTTGCGGGCCTTATCCCTAACCAAAGCGTAGCCGTTAATCCCCTCCTCAGCGCGGCTGAGCGTCAGAAGCCGGAGCTGGTGTAGATCCAGGTCAGCGTCGACAGCCCGGTGCTGGGGTCGTAGGTCACCTCCAGCACGGGTTCGGAGAAACTGCTGTTGGCTGGATCGGCGGGCTGCGCGGGGTTGGCGTTGGCCGAGTTGCCATCCATGACGTTCTGGGTGCCGGTGATGGCTCCGTTGGCGAGCGGGTTCCCCTCTTGGTTCAGGCTTTCTTCGGAAGTTGGCACTGGTTCTTCCGACACCGATTCGGGGCCTTCTTCTGATGAACTGTCGGGTACCGAATCAGCCTCGCTGCTTGAATCGACAGCAGGGTTGAAGTTGGCGTCCTGCCCCACTTGTTGCCTCAGGTCGGCAACCTGTCCAGTCTCGGGATTGGAATCATCTTCCGGGCTGGTGATTGAGGTATTAAGGTCCTCGCTGGAACTCTCGTCCGGGGGGATTTGCGTTCGCTGCCCGGTAATTTCGTTGCTTTTACCTTTGGACGACTCCTCGGATTCGTCCAGGCCGAAGCCTTCCGAGTCGGAAAGGCCATTGTCTCCCTCTTCCCCGGAAGACTCGGCCGGGTCGGCGAGAGCCTGATCGGCCGCCTGTTGCTGGTTGGCTGCGTCATACGCCGTGTCCACCTCGTCGTCCGGGTCGGCAAGCATGGCGGCCTTGGTTTCCTCGGCCCCGCTGGCCAGCGAGTCGGCGATGCCGGCCCCGACTCCAGTAGCCGTACCGATCGTGCCGAGAATGGTGTTCGCGGTGGTCAGGTTCTCCTTCTCGGTGTCAGACAGGAAGCTCGTCCCGGCCAGTTCCGCGGCATCCTCGGCGGTCAGGGTGGCCGACGTTGCGGCCGCACCGATGTTGGTCACCGCGGAAACGGCGTTGAAGACGACAGCGGCGGTGACCGCCTCTGCGGCTCCCTCAACCCCAGCGATCGCAGCCGCCAGGATGGGGACGGATGCGCCGCCACTGAGAATCCCGCAGGCGATGAACAGGGCGGCAGCGAAGGCGTCCGTCAGGATCTGCGGGAAAGCCCACCGCCCGGTCGGATCGGTGTTGTTGACCGGGTTGGTGCTGAAGGCCTGGTAGCGGTTGATCTGGTCGGCCGAGTCCAGGCTGAGGAACCGGCCCTGGTCCGGGTCGTAGGTGCGGGCCGGAAGGTACTGGGTGCCGGTGCTGGGGTTGGTGTAGGCGCCGTCGTACCCGAACGGGTTGACCTCGGCGTTGCCTTCGGGGGTGGCCGCCGGGGTGGCCAGCAGCGTCGGGCTGGCCCCAGTCGGCTGGCCGTAGTCACTGTAGGCGTAGCTGGCTGTGACCTGCCCGGTGCCATCGACCAGAGCCTCGACCGAGCCGTGGGCATCGCTGAGGTAGTAGCCGGTTCCCGGCCCGGTGTCCTGGGCGGTGGCCGGGCCGTTGCCGGTGGCGGCCTGGAGGGTGCGGGCCTCGCGATGCACGGCCAGTAGGTAGGACGAGGTCACCGTGTCCGGGCCGCTGGCGCCGGCGGCCGCGCCGGTGTAGGTCTCATCGGCGATCTGGCCCGAGGTGGTGTAGTGGTACGTGATGGCGTGAGCGGTCCCGCCAGTGGTGGTGGCGGACCGGCGGGTGCCATCGGGCCAGTACAGGTACATGGTGGTGATCCCGGCCGCGGTCTTCACCGACTCGATCTGGCCGGCCAGCGTGTAGGTGTAGGTGTTGCCGGCCAGGTCGGTGGTGACGTTGCCGTCGTCGTCGAAGGCCTGGGCGGTCGCGGTGCCGCCATCGACGGTGCGGCTGGTGAGCTGGCCGTTGTCGATCTTGTCAACGGTGGTGACGGTCTTCCCGCCGGAGGTGGTCTGCTGGCCGGTGACGTTCCCGGCGGTGTCCACGGTGTAGCTGGTCCTGGTGTCCGGGTGGCCGGTAGTGGCGGTGCCGGGGTAGACGGCCGAGGACAGCAGCCGGTTGTAGGCGTCGTACTGATAGAGGGTCGTCGTGGTGGTGGGGGTGACCGCGGCCTTGCCGCGGGCCTTACCGGTGGCGGCCGGGCTGGGAGAGGCCGGGGCGGGCAGGGCCGTGGTGACCGTGTGCGTGGAGACATTGCCGTGCGCGTCGTAGGTGTACTCGTCGAGCTGCAGCGTGCTGCCGTCGGCGCCGGTGGTGGTCTCGGTCGCCACCTGGTTGGCGTCGGTGTAGGTCACGGCCGTGCTGACCTTGTTACCGCGGTTGACGGTCTTGATCCGGTCCAGCGAGTCGTAGAGGTAGGACACGCTGGCCAGGGTGTCCTGGCCGCGGACCTGGACGGCGGAGCACAGGTCGGTGGCGGCCGGCCCGCAGTTGCCGTCGTCGTTGTAGTGATAGGTGGTGACGGCGCCGGTGGTGTCGGTGAGGGTGGCCAGTCGCCCAGCGTCGGTGTAGGTGGCATTGGTGGACTGGCCGTCGGGGTAGTGCTGGGCGACCACGTGGCCGTCGGCATCGTAGTCGTAGGTGATCGCGTCGTCGGGATGGTCCGGGTCGTATACCGACTTGACCTGCCCGGTGGCCGGGTAATAGGTGTAACCGGTGTCTTCGGTGGTGCCGTCGGCACCCTTGATGTCCTTGCTGGTCAGCTGGCCGGTGGTCTTGTCGTAGGTGTAGGTGGTGACCGCCTTGTCGGCCTGGGTGGCGGTGGCGATCTGGCCAGCCGGGGTGTAGGTGTAGCTGGTGACGTGCCCGGCCGGGTCGGTCGCCGTCTCGATCTGCCCGGCGGCGTTGTAGGTGTAGCTGGTACCGGTGGCCGGGGCGGTGGCGTCCTGGTTCGTCGCCTGCGAGGTCAGGCTCTTGGTGGTCAGCGCGCCGGTCATGGTGTTGGCAGTGCTGTCGCTGACCGCCGACCCGGGAAAGTCAGTGGGGTCAGTGGGCGTCAGCGTCGTCCCGGTCTGCAGGCCACCGGCCCCGGCGTAGCTCGTCGTGGCAGTGAGGCCGTCGGTGCTGTAGTCGGTGGCCCGGCCGATCCCGTCGTAATGCTGGGAGGCCATGGTCGGATCGGTCCCGTCGGGGTAGCTGGTGGACGAGGACGTCGCCTGGTTGAGGTCGTTGAAGCCGTCGGTGCTGGTCGAGATGGCTGTGGTGGATCCGGAGGCCAGCAGCGAAACGGTCTGGGTGTTGGCGACGTCGTTGTACTTGTCGGTCTGGGTGATCCCGCCAGGGTGGACGATGCTGACCACCCGGCCCAGGGCGTCGAACGCGGTGGCCGTGGTGCCGTCGGGGGTGACGGTCGTCAGCTGGGAGCCGTCCGGGCTGTACTGGTTGGTCTGGACGGTCCGCGCCTTCGGATTGCTCCCCAGCTTCTGGCCGGACACGTTGTCGGTGACCGTGAGGGTGCGGCCCAGCACGTCGGTGGTGGTCTGGGTGATGAGCCCGCTGGGCGCGGTCACCGTGGTAACCGTGGGACTGGTGTAGTCGGTCTTGGTGAGCAGCCCGCCTGGGGCGGTCTTGGTCAGCTGACGGCCCAGGGCGTCATAGGTGTAGCTGGTGACCTGGCCGTCGGCGTTGGTGTTGGACAGCACCTGCCCGGTGACCAGGTCGGTCACCGTGGTCGCCGACGCCGCCTGCGGCGTGCCGGCCGCGGTCGTGGCCACATCGGTCTGGGTGTGGGCGTCCTTGTTCACGCTGATCGTCTGAGTGTCGGCGATCTGATCGGGACCACCGCTGGGACCCTTGGGCTTGGCGGCCGGGTCCCAGGCCTCCGTCTCGCCGGTGACCTGGCCGACGGGGTTGTAGGCGTAGGTGACCACGGTGCGGGCCGAGGCCGTCACGACGGCCTTGTCATCGACCGTCTTGTAGGTCCCGACCGCGGTGGTGGTCTGATCAACCGACTTGCCGTCGGTGCTGAGGGTGTTGGTGGTGACACTGGCCGTGCCGTCGTGGCCGGTCACGGTCTGGGTCAGCGGCAAGCCGAACTTCGGATCGTAGGTCGTGGTGGTGGTGTTGCCAGCCGCGTCGGTGTACGTGAGCTGCTGGCCCTCGTTGTTGTAGGTCGACCCGGTGGTCACGGTGCGGGTGGCCCCGGAGTGGGGGTCGCCGTAGACCGTGGTCACCGACGCCGGCTTGCCGTAGTTCGGCGGCAGGTCGGTCACCGAGGTCACCTTCGGGTAGGCGTAGCTCTGAGTCTGAACCAGCGAGAGGCTGGTGCCCTCGGCTCCGGTCCGCACCTGTCGGGTTACCAGCAGATGCAGGCTGTTGTAGGTCGACACCATCTCGGAGGTCCCGTTGGACACGCTGGTGACGTACTGATAGCCGAAGTCGCCAGAGGCAAAGAGCCCGTCGGTGCCAGTTTTGACGTGGCTGGGCCAGCCCAGGTAGTTGTGACGGCCCGGGTTACCGGTCGGGTTGATGTTGAAGGTCACCGGGGCCTGCACTTCGTGACCCGACGCATCGGTGGTGGTCACGTCGTCGACCACGATCACGTCCAGGTTCGGCTGCTGGTAGGACACGTCCCGGTAGGTGATGCCGGTGGTCTCCCCGGTCGGAGACACCACCGTGTGCAGCAGACGCACCGTGGTGGACTGCCCGGGCGCCTGAACGTAGCGGAAGCTGGTCTGCTGACCAAGGGCGTCGGTGACGGTGTCGAGCAGGCCGTTGCTGACGTGGAGCGTGACCGTAGCCGCGATCTTCGCGGCGGTGGGCGGCGAGGTGATCTTGATCTGACTGGAAACGCTCCAGTCGAACTTGTAGACCTGCCCGTAGCTGTCGGTGACCGACATCAGATGCCACAGCTGCCCGGACTGGCTCCAGGTCAGGCCGATCGAGTTGCCGAACCGGTCGGTCTGCTCGATCAGATTCCCGCAGGCGTCGAACTGATCCGTCGTGCCGCCCAGGTAGGTAAGGGTCCAGGCGGGCGCGGGCGCCGACGACTCAGGATTACAGAGGGACGGGTTGGGATCCTTGGTGAACTTCAGGTCCTGGAGCGGGTACTGGGCCAACCCCGTCGTGGTCGAAGTGTCCCAGGCATATGACCCGCCCGATGCCGGGTACACCCGTACCCCACCCGCGGTCTGCACCCAGGGCAACCCGATGCTCCAGCCGGCGCCCAGCCCGAACCGGTTGGCGGTCGCGGCGCCCTGCAGAGCCAGCGACTGGCTGTAGCTGGCGGCCAGGGACAGCCCGGTCCCGTCCGGATCGGCCACGTTGACCAGGGGCAGCTGGGCCTCGAACGCTCCGGTGCGCGGATCGACCGAGCCGCCGGCGCCGCCGCCCATCGAGAACGCGTTCGACACCGGCGCCGGGCTTGAGCCCTTGACGGCCGCGCTGGCCGGAGCCATCGCAGCCGCCTGGATGCCCACCGTCACCAGGGCCACGGCCAGCGCGGCGCTGAGCCAGGAGCGGACGCGCCTGACCATGCGAGGAGTACTCATGGCTGCCTTCTTCGCGGGCCCGGACGGACTGCTAGTGGCTGACGGGGATGGAGAGGGCCTGGACCAGCTGACCCACAGTGACCAGGGCGCTGTCCACGCTGTCGGTGGGGAAGAACTGCGAGGTCTCCTGCAACTTGGCCTGACTGCTGCCCGCAGCGATGGTCAGCGGCACCGAGCCCAGGTAGTGGGCGTTGGCCGTGCCGACCTGCAGGGGCAGTGAGGCTTCGGCGGTGATCGCCTGGGCCTGCAGCAGCAGCCCGCCGACCGGTCCGGCCTCGGTGCCGCCGGCCTGGTACAGCGCCGGGTCCGGCCCGCTGTCAGCGGGCACGGCCAGCGGGCACGTCGCGGTCGAGGTGCCACAGCCACTGATACTGATCCCGCCGGTGGCGTCCACACCCGGCGTCTGGGACAACGGGTCAGACAAGGCCTTTATGACAAGCGAGCTGCCGGCATTGTTGCCCCCGGTGATCGTGGGGGAACTGGTGCCGGTGACGTTGACCACCGCGTTGACACTCACCGGGGTGGTGCTGGTGGTGGCCGCGTAGTACGTGACCAGCTGGCCGGTGCCACGGGTGCCGTCGGCCGAGTAGGGTCCGGCCGCGACGTAGTCGTTGTAGTCACCGGGGGTGTACAGGCCGGTTTCCACGGCATTGGTGGTGGCGTCCTCGAAGTACACCAGGTTGTAGCGGGGGTCAGTGCGCGGGAGGACCCCGTTCGGGTTGCCGCTCGGGTTGAGCTCGACGACCAGCGTGGACAGGTCCACCCCGCCGGCCCACGGACTGACGTTCGCGCCGCCTCCCGGCGCGGTGCTCTGAATGCCGCTCGTGGGGGCGTAGCCAGTGTCCGGGGGGGCCTTCAGGTCCTGCAGAACGATTGGGCTGGACGCCTTGCCGCCGGAGACGACCCGTACGTCGGTCATGGGCGCGGGGCCGGTCGAAGAGCACACGCTGGGCTCGCCGGGCGGCACGGCGGTGCCCGGCTGGTCCTGCCAGTAGAAGCTGGCCGGCCCCTGGGTGACCGAGTTCCCGGTCACCGTCGGCTCGGTCGAGGGCATCAGCTGGCCCAGGTCTTGCCAGGTCTTGCCGCCGTCGGTGCTGCCCTGCGCGGTCATCGCCGGAATCTGGGTGGCGACCTGACCAGCCGAGACGACGTTGTCCCAGCGAGCCCCGGTCACGTCGAACCGGTACACCGGCTGGCACGGGTCATTGGCCACCGGCGGCGTCGACGGCTGATAGTTCGCCGGGTCGGCGGCCGCGGTCAGGCGGTAGCCCTGCACGGTCGGCGCGACCGCGGTCGCGGCACCACCCCCGGTCACGGTCAGCTGCCAGGTCCCCCACGAGCCCGGGACGGCGCTGGCCTGAGACAAAACTGCGTTCAGGTAGCCGCCGGTCTGGTTTTCGACGCTCAGGGCACCGCCGCTGTAGTTGTTCTCCAGCTTGACGATGTGCTCGTCAGCGGGGTCGCCGGCCGGGGTGATGAGCACGTAGGTGGCGTGCTCGCCCTTACTGTTCTGCTGCGCTGACGCACAGTCCCCGGCCGGGCCGGCGGTCAGCGCCGCCGCGAAGTAGGCCGGTGAGGTCGCGCCCGCGTTGACCGTGCTGTTGCCGAGCGGGAACGCGGCCGGGCCGCCGGTCACCGAGGTGTTCAGCCAGCACCCGTAACCGGCGTCCGGGCGCGAAGCCATCGCCACCGTCACCGCGCTGGCCGAGTTGTTGGTGACCTCCAGCCGGCCCGCCCCGTACCCGGGGAACCACTGGTAGATCTGATCGGCGGTGCCGCTGGCGGCGCCGCCCGTCCCGACCGGGATGGGCGCCAGCTTGCCGTCCACGTACTGCAGGACGAAGTCGGTGGCTCCGCCGAACGTTCCCACCACCACTTGCTGGTTGCCTGAGTTACCGTCCGACGGTGTCAGCGGCGTCAGTCCGCTGACCAGACCCCCGGGGAAATTCCCGGGGTAGCTGTAATGGGTGAACTCGCTTCCGGTGTCGATATTCATGACCCAGATGGTGTTTTCGGCCTCGGTGGGCAAAGTCCCGAAGACGGCGTACTGCTGCCCGTTGATCTGCGCCACCGCCGAAGCAAACGTGTACCAGCTGCCGCCGGCGTGGGTCATGCTCTGCTCGATGCCGTTGGCGTTGAGCCGGTACATGAACATGTCCTCCCACGGGGACATGACGCCGGCGGTCAGGACGCCGCCCTGACCCGGGCCCGTGGCGGGCCCGAACGCCAGCGAGGTCACCGGAGTCTGCGGAGAATAGTTACCGGCGTTCGGCACGGCCATGTCGCCGATCTGAAAGACCTCCTGCAGTTCGTCGTTGAAGATGAAAATGCCCTCATCCGACAACCCGACCGCGATGAACGTCTGGCCGCCGATCACACCCACCGCCAGCGACGACACCACAATGAGATTGGACCTGCTTTGCCCGAAGAGCCCGCCGTCATAGGTGAACGTGTGGGGCAGGTCGGCCGTCCTCTCGGCGCAGGAGGCGGACGCGCAGGAACCGTTGTGCGGCAGCTCGTAAAGGTGCAGCCGGTAGGTGGCAAGCGCGTCGCCGGGTCCCCAGGTGGCCCCGGCCATGAAGATGTGCGAGCTGTCCGCGGCCACCTTCACTCCGGTCAGGTTGAAGGCCGCACCCGCGTTCGTCTCCTCGTCGCGCTGCCACACCGACACGGTTTGGAGAGAGCCACCACTGAGCCCTTCGAGGCCGTCGTTGGGCGTGGCCATCAGATCCGTGCCGACGGAGTGGACCGGGTTGCCGGGGAACTTGTCGACGTCGGCGATCTTCAGGTCACCGTCCTGGGCGTAGGCCCGCTGGTCGTGGCCAACGCCGGTGAAGTCACCGACGGCCTCGCCGTAGTTCAGATTGGGCAGGGTGTTCGACTGGTCCTGGCTGATCGGGGGTTCCTGCTGCAGCGGCGGCGGCGCGCCGAGGCCGCCCCCGCCGCCGCCAGCCAGGGTGGCGCACTGGCCGGTGGCCTTGCCGGACACGGTGTTGGTCTTACCGGAATCGGTCGGCGCGGGCTTATTGGCCGAACACGACAATGACCCGGTGATCGCGCTGCCGGTAATCACCACCGGCTTGCTGCCCTTGTTCCCGTTCACCGTGATGGCCCCGGTGATCGAGGCACCGGTCACGGTGACCCCGCCGGTGTTGCCGGTCAGCTTGACCGCGCCCTTCTGACGCAGCCCGGTGATCAGCACCGCGCCGGCCGACCCGGAGATGGTCAGCGGGCCAGTCCCGGTGTCCACGCTGTTGTCACCACACGAGCCACCGCCGAATGTCACCGCTCCGGCCACCCCGTCAGCACGGACCGCGCCGGTCAGGGTGCTCGAGCAGACCAGCACCGGGCCCCGGCCGGACACGGTCAGCGCGCCCTTGATCGTGGACCCACTGACCTGCAGGCTGGCCGAGCCGCTGACCGTGACCGCCCCGTCCTGGGTGGCCTTGTTCAGGCACAGCCGGCCCGAGCTGACCTTCAGCGCACCATGATGGACGCCGGTGACGGTCCGGGTGCACGAGCTGGACCCGGCACTGGCGACGGACCCGGCACTGGTACCGGCCATCGCCGCCGCGCCGCCGGCAACCACCAGGCCCAGCGCGGTCAGCACGACCGTCACCGCCGCCAGCCACCGGCGTGCAGTACTGGACCAGCACCGCGACCGGTAGGTGAGGCCTCTGGCGCCAGTCTTGTCGCGCTGGATGTTCGGCATGCCGACGCCTCCGTCACTCGGGAAACAGGTGGCCTTCAGCCCGGGCCCGACGGGTCGGAGCGCGGCAAGACTAACTTGGGCAGGTCTGGTGGCAACAGGTTTTTCTTGCGGCGAACATGCGCCAAAGATGCGGCAAAGGTGCCCGCTTCTGTTTGCGGCAGTACATCACAGCAGATCGGCATCGGCACAGGTCAGCTCAGTTTTCGCCACCACAGCAAAGACGGCCTCCGGAGCCGTGTGCGCATAGCCGGACCGCTTCCGTGTCACGGAAGCGGCCATCGTCTGACACTAGGCATCTGCGAGCCATATGCGCAGGTCAGCAGATCCTGGATGCGCCGCCTATGGTCCCTCCATGGGGTCATGCCAGCACCGAAAATCGGCACTTAGTCACTTGGAATGGCACTTGGCCTGAGAAGTTATATTCGAAAAGACTCACTGAAGTGTGGAGCTATGGGGATTCGAACCCCAGACCTCTTCCATGCCATGGACGCATGATCCGTCTGAGCGGGTCGTGCTGAGTCGCGTCAGTGCAGTTCAGAGCGGTGGCGGTGTCTGACTGGTACTGAGCTGGTCTGGCGTCGGCTGGGGCCGTTGTCACTTGGTTTGTCACTGGTTTCCGGACCTCACCATCGAAGGTGAGGTCCGGGATGGCAGCTCGAATCGAAGATCACTTCATGACCGCCAAGTACGAGGGGCGCGTCATCGCGACCGCGCGGTACAGCTCGGACGCAGCGGCTGACGGCCAGCGTGCGTGGATCGTGTCGGGTCTCCCCCGCCGCTTGTTCACGCGGAACCAGGCGATCACGGCGATGGTCCTCGCGGAACGGCTCGCCGCGGGCTTCGGCAACGATGATCTGTTCGTCATCGGATGGCGCGAGGAGCTGGCGCTGTGACGGACCGGCTCATCAGGATCACCACAGCGCTCGCGGTGGTGGCCGTGGCGGTCGTCGCCGCGATCATCTCCTACCAGCACGCGTACGAGCTGGTGCGCTCACACGGGGAAACCGGTGCAACGGCACGGCTGGTGCCGTTCACAGTGGACGGGCTGATCTGGGCGGCGTCCATGGTGGTCCTGGACGCCAGCCGACGAAGCCAGCCTGTACCACGGCTGGCGGCCTGGAGCCTGGGTGCCGGGATCGTGGCCACCGTCGGCGCTAACCTGGCACACGGGGTGGGACACGGGCCAGTCGGGGCGCTGATCAGCGCCTGGCCCGCACTGGCACTGGTCGGCTCATTCGAGCTGCTGATGACTCTGATCCGCACCCGGCGTAGCCCACAGGCGAATGATGCTGAACCCGAACTTCGGCACCAGCCTGCACCACAGCTGGAACAGGAGGCACCACTGGAACTCTCGGCTGCGCCAACCGTGGAGCAGACCGTCCTTGCGCGATGCGAGGCAGGTCAAAGTCAGCGCGCCATCGCCCGTGCCCTCGACATCGACCGCCGCAAGGTCAAACGCATCATCGACCAAGCTGCCTGACGCGACGGCAGGCAATCGAGGGCTCGGTTTCGTTGCTGACACAGCCTCCGGAGCCGTGTGCACAGATTCCCTCGCCGTTGCTGAACGGCTGCGGCCAACCGCCCCCAGCGGTCCAGCGCCGTCAGTTAGACAGCTTCCTCGCCGAAGTCGTGGTCCGGGTGGTTGGCTTCGCCGGCTCGCCAGTAGCCGCGGGTTACCACGCGGTCCCGGGAAAACCCGGCCGGGCCGAGCAGGTGGGCCCGGATGTCCCGGACGGCCAGCGCCTCGCAGGCGACCCAGACCTGGCCCGGGCCCTCGTCGGCTGACGGCGGGGTCCAGGCGGTGACGGCCGCGGTCAAGATGGCGCCGGGCTTCTCACCCGGGACACGCGGTAGCCAGTCGACCGTGGTGTGCGGGCGCGCGGGCAGCGGGGCCTGGTGCCCGCTGTCCTCGATCTCGGCCAGGATGTGCACGGCCACGCCGGGTCTGATCGCCTCGAGCATGGTGGCGATGGCGGGCAGGGCGCTCTCATCACCGGCGATGAGCAGCCGCCGGGTGGCGGGCCGCACCTCGAACGTGCTGCGCGGCTGGCTGACGGCGACCTGATCGCCCGGCTTGGCCTGGCCGGCCCACTGTGACGCGGGTCCGTGGCCGTGCAGCACGAACTCCAGGTCGAGCTGGTGGTTCACGCCTTCCCAGCGGCGGGGCGTGAACGTGCGGGTGGTGGAGCGGGGCCGCCCGGGTACGTTGATCATCAGGCCCTGCTCGTCGGCCGGAGGCAGCTCGACGTCGCGCAGGCCGGTCTCGGGCAGGAACAGCTTGAGGTGGCTGCCCGGCCCCGGCCAGCGGAAATTGGCCAGGCCGTCGCCGCCGAGAGTGACCTTGGTCAGGAATGGCGTCACTTCGGCCACCTCAGTCACGGTGGCCTCGTAGGGCCGCGGCCGGCGCCGCTGGGGGGCCGTTGCGCGGCCCTCGTCCTCACTCTGTGGCATATTTCGACACTATCACGAGTGTTCCCAGATATATCGGATTAATTACGACGCCATCGGTGTCGACACCTTCGGTTACGGCTAAGCCGGTCAGGTCGGTGAGGTCGTGACGGGTGCGGTGGGAGAGGTTGGGGAGGACCTCGGAGCGGAGGTACTTCTGGAAGTGCGGGGTCTCGGTGTGGGCGGTGAAGGCGCCGGCGTCGGCGTACTTCTCGAACAACGCGAACACCGCGGGGTCGATCGGGTCGACGCAGACTTCGTAGGTGAGGTTGCCAGGTTCAGCGCGGGTGGGGACGACCATGTGCTCAAGGGCCGCGCGGACCTGCTGCTCGGTGCCAGGCTGGGCCCGGTAGTGGGCAATGATGACGAAGGACATGATTCGCCATCGTGGCATTGGCTGGCGGGTGGGGCGAAGCCGTCCAGGCGTGGACCTTAGGTTGCCGCTTCAGTACTTACGGCGACGGCCCGCGAATTCCTAGCATCGACCGCATCAGAGTCTCGAATGCGGGAGGTCAGCGGAATGCCGGTACCAACTCTGGCTCGCCTGGTCGGCGGTGAGTGGCGAGCGCCGGAGGATGGCCGCACCATCGACGTCACCAATCCCGCCGACGTCCGGCACGTGGTGGCCCGGGTGCCCGCGATGCGGGCCGAGGACATCCCGGGGCTGTATGAGGCAGCCGTCGCGGGTCTGAAGAACTGGCGGCGCACCCCAGCCCTGGAGCGCGGCACGGTGCTGCGCCGGGCGGCCGACCTGCTGCGCGAGCGGGCACCGGAGATCGTCACCGACCTGGTAGCGGAGATGGGCAAGACCACTGCCGAGGCCACCGTTGAGGTCATCAAGTCGGCCGACTTCTTCGACTACTACGCCTCGCTGGCCCGGCTGCCGTACGGCGACCTGCTGAACGACGCCCGGCCCGGCACCCAGACCAGCGTCCGGACCGAGCCGGTAGGCGTGGTCCTGGCCATCACGCCCTGGAACGACCCGCTGCTCACCCCGGCCCGCAAGCTGGCCCCGGCGTTGTTCGCAGGTAACGCGGTGATCCTCAAGCCGGCCATGGAGACGCCGGTCGTAGCCGTACACCTGGCCCGGGCGCTGCATGATGCGGGGCTGCCCGCGGGCGTGCTCGGCCTGGCCGTCGGGCGGACAGGCGACATCTCCGAGCCGCTGCTCAGCGACCCTCGGCTGGACGCGCTGTCGTTCACTGGCAGCACCGCGGTGGGGCGGCTGCTGCGCCGCCAGCTGGCCGACTCGGGCGTACGGCTGCAGACCGAGATGGGCGGCAAGAACGCGTCGGTGGTGTTCGCGGACGCCGACCTCGACCTGGCCACCAGCACGATCGCGGCCGCGGCGTTCGGCCAGGCTGGGCAGCGGTGTACCGCGACCAGCCGGGTCGTGGTGCTGCGCGAGGTCGCGGACGAGCTGATCGGCGGGCTGGCGGCCAAGGCCCGGGCGCTGCGCCTCGGCCCGGGCGGCGAGACCGGCACGGACGTGGGGCCGCTGGTCAGCATGCGGCACCGCGACTCGGTGCGCAATCACCTGCAAGAGGCGATCAAGGACGGCGCCACCGTGCACGCGGGCAATGAAGAACCAGGCGGCGCCGACTTCGTGCACGGCTGCTTCGTGGCCCCCACCGTGCTGAGCATCGACCGCCCGGACCAGGCCGCGGTGTGGCGCGAAGAAGTGTTCGGGCCGGTAGTGGTCGTGCTGACCGTGGACGACTTCGATGCTGCGGTGGCGGCGGTGGAGGACTCCCAGTACGGGCTGGCCGCGGCGGTGTTCACCCGCGGGCTGCGGAATGCACATGAGTTCGCCGAGGAGGTCACTGCGGGTCAGGTCTCGGTCAACCTGCCCACCACCGGGTGGGACGTGCACATGCCGTTCGGCGGGTTCCGTGACTCGGGGTCGGCCTTCAAGGAGCAGGGGCTGGCGGGGCTGCGGTTCTACACACGGCTCAAGACGGTCGCCGTGCACTACCAAGACTGAGGCGGACCTTATGACCGATTCTGTCGGCATCGTGGGCGGCGGCATCGTGGGCCTGGCCGTGGCGGTGAGGCTCACACGGACCGAGGGCTTCGACGTAACCGTGTTCGAGAAAGAGGCCGAGGTCGCGCTGCACCAGACCGGCCACAACTCCGGCGTGGTGCACGCCGGGGTGTACTACCCACCTGGCTCGCTCAAGGCCCGGCTGTGCCGCGAAGGCGGCCGGCAGCTCAAGGATTTCTGCGCTGAACATGGGCTGCCGTACGAGGAAATCGGCAAGGTGGTGGTGGCCCGCAACGCCAACGAAGTGCCGCGGCTGCGGGACATCGAGGCGAGGGCGACAGCCAACGGGGTCCCCGGGCTGCGCTGGCTGGACCCGGCCGGGTTGGCTGACCTCGAACCGCACGTCCGGGGGGTGGCCGCGGTGCATTCCCCCAGCACCGCCATCACCGACTACCGGGCTGTAGCCCGGGCGCTGGCCGCGGACCTGGAGCAGGCTGGTGGCCGGGTGCTGCTGGGCCGGGAGGTGACCGGGATCAAGCGGACCGGCTCCCGGGTGACGATCCAGGCCGGGGGCGAGGAGTTCGGGTTCGACCGGCTGATCAGCTGCGCGGGGCTGCAGGCGGACCGGGTCGCGGCGCTGGCCGGGGACGGGGCGGCGCCGGCCATCGTGCCGTTCCGGGGCGAGTATTACCGGCTAGTTCCGGAGCGCGCCGGGCTGGTCCGCGGGCTGGTGTACCCGGTCCCGGACCCGGCGTATCCGTTCCTAGGGGTGCACTTCACGCCGCGCATCGACGGCGCGGTCGACATCGGCCCGAACGCAGTCCTGGCCACCGCGCGCGAGGGCTACCGGCGCCGCGACCTCAGCCCCAGGGACCTGGCCCAGGTCCTGGGCTGGCCCGGGTTCCGGCGGCTGGCCCGGGCGCACTGGCGGGCGGGGCTGCAGGAGATGCGCTCGTCGGTGTCAAAGAAACGGTTCGTAGCCGGAGCTCGCGAGTACCTGCCCGGCCTGACCGCTGCCGACGTGGTGGCCGCTCCGGCCGGAGTGCGGGCCCAGGCGGTGGACCCGGACGGCGGCCTGGTGGACGACTTCCGGATCAGCACGGCCGGCCCGGTCGTCAGCGTTCGGAACGCGCCCTCCCCTGCGGCCACGTCCGCGCTGGCCATCGCCGACCACATCGCCGGCCAGATCCGCGCACCAGGCGCGGCTGGTTACGCGACCACCTAGAGACAACAAGGAGAAGAAAACACATGTTCATCGTCGATTCCCAGGTGCACATCTGGAAGGAAGAGACCCCGGACCGGCCCTGGGTGGCCGGAGCCCGCGAGCGGATGCGGATGAACGGGCATCGGGAGGATGCGTTCACCTACGAGGAATGCATCCAGCTGATGGACGAGGCCGGGGTGAACCGGGTGCTGATCCTGCCACCGTCTTGGGAAGGGGACCGGGTCGACTACGCCCTGGAGGCCTGCGAGGCCTACCCGGACCGTTTCGGGATCATGGCCCGGGTAGTGCAGAACAAACCGGTCGAGGGGGCGGCAATGTTGCGGGACTTCGCGCAGAACCCGTACATCAAGGGCACCCGGCTGACGTTCCACCGGCCGATCGACCGGAACTGGATGATCGACGGGACCAACGACTGGTACTGGCCGCTGGCCGAGGAACTAGGCGTTAAGACCATGGTGCACGCACCGATCTGGAAGACCGAACTGGGTCAGATCGCGGACCGGCACCCCGGGCTCAAGATCATCATCGACCACATGGGCATCATGGCCCGGTGCGTCGACGACGCCATCGGCTACTGGGTACAGGAGACCGCTGACCTGCACGAGCACCCGAACATCTACGTCAAGGTCTCAGCTCTTCCGGGGTATTCCACCCAGCCGTTCCCCAACTTGAACATCGAGAAGTACGTGCGGGAAATGGTGGACAAGATGGGCCCGCAGCGGTGCTTCTTCGGCACCGACCTGACCCGGCTGATGGACCACGGACTCACTTACCGTGACACCATCGAGCAGTTCACCAAGCACTACAGCTTTACTCCGGAAGAGCTCGACTGGATCATGGGCCGCGGCATCAGCGAGTGCCTGGACTGGCCGATCCCGGCGGGCGAAGACTCGTGAGCTCCGAGCCAGACGGCGGCGAGGCGGTCCTCGCGGCCTGCCGGTCGCTGGGCGTGGACGTGATCTTCTGCTCGTCCGGCTCGGAGTGGGCCCCAGTCTGGGAGGCGCTGGCCCGGCAGGAACGGGACGGCACGGATGGGCCGCGTTACCTGGACCTGCTGCACGAGACGCTGGCGGTGGCCATGGCCACCGGGTACGGGCTGGTCACGCGGCGGCCGCAGTTGGTGCTGCTGCACGCCGGGCCCGGCCTGCTGCAGGGGGCCAACGGTATCCACGGGGCGCTGCTGAGCAACGTGCCGATGGTGGTTTCCTCGGCCGAGTCGGTCAGCTACGGCGAGGGCATGCTGGACCCCGGCTCGCAGTGGTACCGGAACCTGTCCATGGTGGGCGGACCGCAGGCCTTCGCCGCCCCGTTCGTCAAGTGGTCCAATCAGGCCGCCACCAGCGCGGTCGCGCACGGCATGCTGATCCATGCCGCCGAGTTGGCCCAGCGCGCCCCGGCCGGACCGGTGTACCTGAACATCCCGGTCGAGGCGCTGCTCGGGCCGTGGGAGCCGCCCGCGTCGTCGGCCGCGGGCCGGCCGGTGCCGCCACCCGGCGAGACGGTGGCCGCCCCGGGCGACGTCGCGGCGGTGGCGGCCATGCTGGCCGCGGCGCGCAAGCCGCTGATCATCACCGAGTCGGCCGGGCGCGATCCGCGGGCATTCCAAGCGCTGGTTGAGCTGGCCGAGGCATTGGCCATCCCGGTGGCCGAGCCGCAGTCCGCGGTGTGCGCGAACTTCCCGGCGACCCACCCGCTGCACCAGGGCGAGCAGGCGGGCCGGCTGGCGGCCGAGGCTGACGTCATCCTGCTGGTGGGCTGCCGGGTGCCGTGGTATCCGCCGAGCGCCAAGCCGGGCGAGGGCACCGTGGTGGTGATCGACGACGCCCCGCACCGCGAGTACATGGCGTACCAGGTGCTGACCGCGGACGCCTACCTGGAGGGCAGCGTCACCGCCACTCTGGACGCGCTGCGCGAAGCCACTTCGGACGCTGAGCCGGACAGCCAGCTGATCGAGGCCAGGCGGATTGAGCTGACTGCGGCGCACGAAAGCCGGGCCGCACAGGAGGCCGCGGAGGAAGCGAAGGCCAGCACGGCGGATGGGATCGAGCCCGCGTACGTGGTGGCCACGCTGCGCGAGCTGCTCGACCCGGACGCGACCGTGGTAGACGAGACCATCACCCACAGCCGCGTGGTGCGCAAGCACCTGCGCAGCGACCGGCCTGGCCGCTACACCTACGTGCAGGGCGGCCTTGGGCAAGGCATCGGCGTCGCGCTGGGCGTCAAGCTGGCCCAGCCGGACCACGAGGTTGCGCTGGTGGTCGGCGACGGCTCGTTCTTGTACAACCCGATCGTCCAGTCGCTGGCCGCGTCAGCCCAGCTGGACCTGCCGGTGCTGATCGTGGTGTTCAACAACCACGAGTACCGCTCGATGAAGCTGAATCACCTGCGTTTCTATCCCGACGGCGCCGCCGCGACGACCGGGCACTTCCACGGCGTGGACCTAAGCAGCCAGCCGGAGCTCTCGGAGCTGGCCGCCCCATTCAAAATGATGGGTTTCTCGGTGTCCCAGCCGGCTGAGCTGCACGCCACCTTGGCTCAGGCCCTGAAGACGGTCCGCGACGGGCGCACCGCGCTGGTCGACGTGCACGTCACCCGCTGACCGGACCTGCGCCCCCACCCAGATCAACTTCGCATTCAGCTCGGAGGAAAGCCGCCCATGCCGCCTGTTAAAAAAATCATTCCGAAAGACACCCTGCACCAGTTGGTCACCGACTTGTTCACCGCGCGTGACATGCGCCCAGCCGACGCCGCCACCGTGGCCGACGTGCTGGTGTGGGCCAACCTGCGCGGGGTGGACTCACACGGCGTGTCCCGGGTGCCCCGGTACATGGAACTGTTCGACAAGGGCGAGTCCAAGCCGCAGGCCCAGCCGTCGGTGGACCGGCTGCGGTCGGCGGTGGCGGTGGTGGACGCGGATTCGGCCCCCGGCCCGGTCGCGCTGACCGCGGCCATGCGCGAGGCCATCGACATGGCCCGCGAGGCCGGGGTGGCCTGGGTGGCGGTGCGCGGCACCGTGCACACCGGCGCCATCGGCTACTACACCTCGCTGGCCGCTCAGGCCGGGATGGCCGGCCTGGGCATCGTGGCCGGAGTACCGAACATGGCCTACGCAGGCGGCCGCGGGGCCGGGGTAGCCACCAGCCCGCTGTCGATCGCGCTGCCCGCCGACCGGCACCCGGAGGTCCTGCTGGACATGGCCACCGCGGTCATCGCGCTGGGCAAGATCGCCCAGTACAAGGCCAGCGGCCAGCCGTTGCCCGAGGGCGCGGCGCTGGACGCGGACGGCGCGCCGACCACGGACCCCGCCACGGCCAAGGTCCCGCTCCCGGTGGGTGGGGCCAAGGGCGCGGGCATGTCGCTGGTGTTCGAGCTGCTGGCTAGCGGCTTGACCGCGAACCCGATCGTCAGCGCCTACCACTCCGGGGCGCCCGGCGGCCGCCGGCACCGGCAGAACGCGACCCTGGTCGCAGTGGATATCTCCGCGTTCACCCCGGTCAAGGACTTCGTCGCCATGGTGGACGAGACGCTGGACGCGATCAAGGCGCTGCCCGCCACGGACCCGTCCCGCGAGCTGCTGGTTCCGGGCGAGCGGGGGTCACGGACCTACGCCGAGCGCAGTGCGAACGGTGTGCCGCTGGGCGGCAAGGTGTGGGCCAGCCTGGCCGAGGAAGCGGCCAAGGCGGGCCTCCCGGTGCCCGAGGTGCCGTGAGCCAGTCAGGCGTCGGGCACCATCAGGTCGGCCGCGGACAGGTGCTCCACCGTCTCCCCCGTGTCCGCGAACGTGCGGGTCACGTAGGCCGAGCTGTACACCCACAAGATCTTCATCGGACCGTCGCCGGTATTGCGGAAGGCGTGCTCGATCCCGGCCAGCACGTAGGTGGTGTCCAGGGGTTGAAGCGGCGTGATCGATCCCGCGATTTCCACCTCGGCCCGGCCTTCCAGCAGCGTGACGTGCTCATCGCAGTTATGCAGATGCAGCGGCGCCCCGGTGCCCTGGGGATAGATGCTCATCCCGGTAGTGATTTTTATTTCTTCCTCGGCAGTTTGGCGGGTAATGAGAGGAATCGAAACCACTCCACCGCCACGGCCGAGCCGGGTGACCTTATCGGCCTTAATCACCGTCACTGTGATGTCTCCTTGTTCGTTCCGGTATCAAATCGGGAGACTACCGCCGGGTCACGGTTCCGATGTTGACCAAACGCGAACCCTTAGCGACACCGTTCTGGCGTAGACAACAGCAAGCCATTTTCTGCAATGTGATGTGACCTCCTACACATGCGCGAAAGATCAGATCGGAATTCAGGACGATGCGACTACCAGAAGTGAGCTCGTGGTCCCCGCGGCAGCAGGAGATCAGCGACCGGATCACAAGCCGCCGGGGCGGGACGCGCGGACCCTTCCTGGTCTGGCTACGCAGCCCGGAGCTGGCCGAGAAGGTCGAGGCCCTCGGTGCTTACTGCCGCTTCGAATCAGCGCTCGACCCGCGGCTGCGCGAGCTCAGCCTGCTCATCGCGGCCCGCTGCTTCGACGCGCAGTACTCGTGGAACGCGCACGTGAACAAGGCGGCCGACCTCGGGGTGTCCCGGGAGAGCCTGGACGCCCTGGCGGCCGGCCTCACGCCGGAGTTCGCGCATCACGACGAACAGGTCGTCTACGAATTTGGCACCCAGATCCTGCGGGGCCACTTCGTCACTGATGAGGTGTTCGCCGCGGCGCTGGAGGAGCTCGGCGAACAGGGTGTGGTCGACCTCATCGGCAGCCTGGGCAACTACTCCATGCTGGCCATGCTGCTCAACTCCTGCCAGGTGAACCTGCAGGACGTGCCGCCGCCGTTCCCGGACGTGCGCGGCTACGCCAAGGTGCCCGCGGGCGCCAACGGCGCCGAGCAGGTCACCTCGGAGGTGTGAGGTGGCCACCTCAGCGCGGAGTGGCTCGGCCAGTAACCAGCAGGCCCCGGAGCGTCTGGACCGCCAGAAGCCAAACCCCCGGCCGAGCCTGGGCGGGCTGCTGCACGAAGGCGGCTCCCGGTTCGCGGTGATCGGCGCCTGGATCCTGCTCATCATCTTGTACGGCGCGCTGGAGCCGAACAAGTTCCTGACCACCAGCACGTTCCAGACCATCTTCAGCTCCCAGCAGGTGCTGGTCTTCCTGACTGCCGCGCTGCTGTGCACCGTGTGCGTGGGCGAGTTCGTGGACCTGTCGGTCGCCGCCAACCTGGGCCTGGCCGCGATCATCGTGCCCGTGCTGGTGGTCAACCACCACTGGAACGTGTGGGTGGCCAGCGTGGTGGCGATCCTGGTCAGCCTGCTGGCTGGGGTCATCAACGGGTGGCTCATCGTCGGTCTGGGCGTGAACACGATCGTGGTCACGCTGGGCATGAGCACCCTGCTGCTGGGCATCGCGCTGTGGATCAGCAACCTGACCGCGGTCAGCGGGCTGTCGGCCAGCTTCTCGCACATCGCACTGACCAACGTGGCCGGCCTGCCGCTGTCGTTCTACTACGGCGTCGTGCTCATGCTGATCTTCGCCTACGTGCTGGGCTTCACCCCGCTCGGCCGCTACATGCGGTTCATCGGCGTGAACCGTGAGGTCAGCCGGCTGGCCGGGGTCCGAGTCAACCGGATCCGGTTCGGCTCGTTCGCGTTCGCCGGCCTGATCTGCGGCATCGGCGGCGTGCTGGCCGCCGCGGCCACCGGCGGGTTCGACCCCACGGTGTCGCAGAGCTACCTGCTGCCGGTGTTCGCGGCCACGTTCCTGGGCACGGCCGTCATCCAGCCCGGCCGATTCAACCCGATCGGCACCTTCATCGCGATCTACTTCCTGGCCACCGGGATCCTCGGCCTGCAGCTGTTCGGGATCGCAGGCTGGGTCTCCGACGTGTTCTACGGCGGTGTGCTCATCATCGCCGTCACCATTTCCACCCTGTTGCGCAAGCGCGTGGCCTGACCGCCACGGCCGGAAGGACATACATCCCATGAACGACAAGCCCGCACCGTCGCGTGCCATCCGTTCGCCGAGACGGCTCGTCCCGGCCACGCTGGGCATCGCCGCCATCGTCCTGGCCGCCGCGGCCTGCTCCTCCTCTTCGTCTCCCGGATCCTCTTCCGGCGGATCGAACGGCAGTGGCACCACGACGGCCACGAATTCCGGGGTGACCCACGCCAAGGCCGCGGTGACCAAGGCCGAGGCGACCAGCACCTACCCGGTGCCGGCCACCACGCTGAGCGGCGTCACTGCACTGAAGGGCAAGACCGTCTACTACGTGCCGATCACGCAGCAGGCGCCGCAGTTCGCCACCACGGCCGCCGGGCTCAAACAGGCACTGAGCAGCGCCGGGGTGTCCCTCCAGGTCTGCAACGGCAACTCCAATCCGTCCCAGGTGTCGGCCTGCATCAGCCAGGCGACCGGAGCCAAGGCCGGGGCGATCATCACCGACTCCATCCCGTACGGGCTGGCGGCCAACGCGCTCAGCGCGGCCCAGGCCAAGGGCATCCCGGTCATCATCACCGACCAGGTAGCCGATCCCACGCACCCGGCCAGCAAGACGCTGGCCTACCTGTACGACCCGGGCCCGACCCAGCTGGTCGAGGTGGCCGACTGGATCATCGCCGACTCGGCAGGCAAAGCCAAGGTGCTGATCAACGAGAGCACGGACTCCCCGTCCACGATCGCCTACGTGGCCGCGGCCCAGAAGGAATTCAAGACCTACTGCTCCGGCTGCACGGTCGTGATCAACAAGATCTCCTCGGCCAACTTCTCGCTGATCGCGTCCTCGACCAGCTCCGCGCTGCTCAGCAACCCGGGGATCGGCTACGTGGTGCCCGAGTTCGAGCAGTACCTGCAGCCGACCACGGGCGGCATCCAGCAGTCCGGGAAGAAGGCCAGCATCAAGGTGGTCACCAGCGCGGCTCAGATCGATAGCCTCCAGGAGCTGAAGGCCAAGCAGCTGGCGGCGGCCGCCGGCCAGTCGTCTGGTTACCAGGGCTGGGTGGACGCCGACGCGGCGCTGCGGCTGATGCTCAAGCAGCCAGTCCCGGACCCGGCCACCACCGTCCCGACCCGGCTGTTCACCAGCAGCAACATCGACTCCCTGTCGCTCACCGACGCGGCGCAGACGTCCGGCGCATGGTACGGCAGCACCAGCTACCAGCAGGCGTTCAAGAAGCAGTGGGGGGTGTAATGAACGTCCAGCCTCCCCGGCTGGAGCTGGAGGGCGTGTCCAAGACCTACGGCCGGTTCCGCGCCCTGCAGGACGTGCAGCTCACCATCATGCCGGGTGAGCTGCACGGGCTGGTCGGGCAGAACGGCTCGGGCAAGTCCACGCTGGCTGGCATCCTCACCGGGTACCGGGCCCCAGACCCGGGCAGCGTGATCCGCATCGACGGCCAGGACCTACGGCTGCCGATCAGGCTCGGCCAGGCCCAGGACCTGGGGCTGGCCGTGGTGCACCAGACGCTCGGCCTGATCGACGAGGCCACCGTGCTGGAGAATATCCGGGTCGGCCGCCTGCGCGCGGCGCGCTGGTCCCGGCGGATCAGCTGGGACGCCGAGCGGGAAAGCGCCGGCCAGGTGCTGGCCCAGCTCGGCCGCACGGTCGCTTTGGACGAACCGGTCGGCAACCTGTCGGCCGAGGACCGGGCCACGGTGGCCATCGCCCGGGCCGTCCAGCAGGCTCAGGACGGCCGGGGCATCATCATCTTCGACGAATCGACCCGGGCGCTGAGCCGCGACTCGCTGCACGGCTTCTACGAACTGGTCCAGCAGGTG
This sequence comes from uncultured Actinomycetes bacterium, assembly GCA_963833835.1. Lineage (GTDB taxonomy): Bacteria > Actinomycetota > Actinomycetes > Streptosporangiales > Streptosporangiaceae > Bog-532. The sequence continues at coordinate 69,866 of CAWHZI010000007.1, read as the reverse complement.
CTGGCCACCGGGACCGCGGTGCTCCTGATCAGCCACCGGCTGGACGAGGTGCTGAACGTCACCGACACCGTGACCATCTTGCGCGACGGCCAGGTGGTGGAGACGGGGTCGCGCACCGCTGACCTGGACCACGGCCAGCTGGTGGCCAAGATGCTGGGCCGCGAGCTGCAAGCCGACGTGGCCCACGGCCCCGCGGGCGCTCCGGCAGCGGACGAAGCCGACAGTGGCCCCGGCGCGGCCGACAAGATCGCGGCGCGGATCAGCGGCCTGATGGGTGAAGTGCTGCACGACTTCGACTTGCAGGTCCGGCGGGGCGAGGTGGTCGGCGTCACCGGCCTGGTCGGCTCGGGCCATGAGGAGCTGCCTTACCTGCTGGCCGACGACCGGCACGCCACCGCGGGCACGCTCGAGGTCGGCAGCGCACGGCTGGACCTGACCACCTCCGGCTGTGCGGACGCACTGGCCGCCGGGGTGGCCCTGGTCCCGGAAAACCGCGACATCGATGGGCTAGCGGCCCAGATGAGCATCGCGGAGAACATCACTCTCCCCCACCTGCGCACGCACGGTGTCCGGATGCGACTGGACCGCAAGTGGGAGAACCGCGAGGTCGGGTCGCTGCTGCACGAGCTGGGCGTGCGGCCGCCGGTGCCGGCCCTGCCGGTCGGCTCGCTCAGCGGCGGCAACCGGCAGAAGGTCCTGCTGGCCAAGTGGCTGGCCATGCAGCCGGAGCTGCTGGTACTGCACGAGCCCACCCAGGCCGTCGACGTCGGCGCCCGGCACGACCTGATCACCGCGATCCGCGCCGCGGCCGCGCGAGGCTGCGGCGTGCTGGTGGCCAGTGGCGACGAAGAGGAGCTGGCCGCGCTGTGCGACCGCGTACTGATCATCAAGAACGGCACGGTCGGCACCGAGCTGTCCGCGCCCCTCAAGGCCGGCGCCATCGGCGAGGCCATCTACAGCCGGGCGGTTCGTCCTTTGCGTCCTGTTCAGGGATGACGGCAGGAGTACAGTGACCGTTAACTCAACGCGGAGTGGCGGGAGGGAGCGCGGGTTGGACCGGCTCACCGGCATGCGGAGCTTCGTCGCCGTGGCCCAGGCGACCAGCTTCAGCCGTGCCGCCCGGTCGCTCGACATCTCCCGGTCCTTGGTCTCCCGGCACATCGCCGAGCTGGAGACCCAGCTCGGCGTCCGGCTGTTCAACCGGACCGCCCGCGCGGTCAGCCTGACCGAGGCCGGTCAGCACTACCTGGCGTTCGCCGAGCGCATCCTGGGTGAGATCGACGCCGAGGAGTCCATGCTGCTCGGGCTGCGGGACAAACCCGAGGGGCAGCTGTCGGTCATCTGCCCCAAGTGGATCGGCCATCTGGACCTGGGCGAGGCCATCGCCTCGTTCGCCGTGGGTCATCCCAAGATCCATATCAAGTTCGAGGTCGGCGGCATGTCCGGACGGAGCTATGACTTCCTGCAGGACGGCTACGACATCGCCTTCCACACCCGGGAGCTGCGCGACTCATCCTTGCTGATCAAGAAGGTCGCGTCGCTGGACTTCCTGCTCTGCGCCGCCCCCGCGTACCTGGGCCGGGAGGGCCATCCGGCCGAACCGGGCGACCTGGCCACCCGGGACTGCCTGGTGAACACCAACGACCCGGTGTGGCACCTGGCCCGCGACGGCCAGAAGACCAACGTCAAGGCGATGAACGTCGTCTACTCGTCGAACAGCTACCTGACGCTGCAGAAGGTCGCGATCCGTGGCCGCGGCATCGGGCTGCTGCCGCTGCGCACGATCCGCGAGGACGTGTCCGAGCGGCGGCTGGAGCGGGTGCTGCCCGACTACGACGTTCCGGCGCGGTCCCTCTATGCGATCTATTCGCCCGGTGGGCAGCGCGTGCAGAAGGTGAAAATCTTCCTCGATTATGTGGCCGCCTGGTTCCGGAAGAACCCGATGGCCGCTGAGCCACGCCCGTTGAAATCCGCCTGATAAAGCGGTGCCGATTCGGAAACTTTAGAGTTCCGGACCAGCACAAGCCAGGTGTTGAGAAGGCTGTCTCCGCACGCTTAGGCTCGAATTTACCGGCCTTGGTGGTGCGTTGTGTCGCCGCTGACGTACGAGAAAAGCCGAACGGAAAGGCATTAGTTCGATGGCAATTCTCCGGATTGAGCGCGTCGTGTACGGCGTCACCGACATCGCGGAGTGCTCACGTTTCTTTACCGACTTCGGGCTGGATCCGGTACCGGCGGCGGACGCCCCGGCTGATGGCGGCCCGGCGACGGTGTTCCGCACTCAGGCCGGACAGGAGATCGAGATCCGGCCGGACGACGACCCGGCGCTGCCCGCGCCGTTGGAGCGCGGCTCCACCGTCCGCGAGGTGGTCTGGGGCGTCGACACCCAGGCGGCCCTGGACGCGCTGGCCGCAGACCTGGCCCAGGACCGCGAGGTCCGCCGCGACCCGGACGGCAGCCTGCACACGCTGGACGAGACCGGCTACGGGCTGGGTTTCCGGCTGGCCGCGGTGACCGAGCCGGCCAGCGACGGTGGCGGGGACAACACCCACGGCCAGACCAGTCGGTGGAACAAGCCGATCGACCCGGTCGGTGACGTGCGGCCGATGCGGCTGTGCCACATCGCGCTGAACATCCCCAAGCAGGGCCGGGAGGCGGCGATCGGCTTCTACACTGGGCGGCTCGGCTTCCGGGCCACCGACGTGGTGGAGCCGATGGGCGTGTTCATGCGGGCCGAGGGCGACTTCGACCAGCACACCATGCTGCTGTGCCACCGTCCGGACAAGGCCGGCATCAACCACACCGCCTACCAGGTGGACAGCCTCGACGAGGTGATCGTCGGGGCCAACCGCATGATCGAGCACGGCTGGTTCGAGGCCCGCCGCCTCGGGCGGCACACCATCGGGTCGAACGTGTTCCGGTTCATCCATGCCCCGTGCGGCGGACGGGTGGAGTTCGCCTCGGACATGGACCGGGTGGACGACACCTACGAGACCCGCACGCACGAGACCACGCCACCGCACCATCTGTGGACGGTGCGCACGAACAGAGGTGAAGGCGAATGACCACGCCCGACGGGTATCCCGTGCTCGCGATGTACATCGACGGCGAGTGGACGGCGGGCTCCGGCTCGCGGCGGGACGCGGTGATCAACCCGGCCACCGGTGAGGTGCTGGCCGAGGTGCCGCTGGCCGAGACCGCGGACCTGGACGCAGCCGTCACCGCCGCGGACCGTGGCTTCAAGCTGTGGCGCGACCTGCCGGTCGAGCGGCGGTCGCAGATCCTGCACGGGGCCTCGGCCCTGATGCGGCAGCGGGCCAAGGACATCGGCCGGATCATGACCCAGGAGCAGGGCAAGCCGCTGCCCGAGGCCACCGGTGAAGTGATGCGGGCCGCGGCCCTGCTCGACTGGGACTGCGAGGAGGGCCGCCGCGCCTACGGCCGGATCATCCCGACCGGGCCGGACGAGCAGCTCAGTGTGCTCAAAGAACCGATCGGTCCGGTGGCCGCGTTCATCCCGTGGAACTTCCCGGCGGGCGGCCCGATGCGCAAGATCGCCGCCGCCATCTCGGCGGGCTGCTCGATCGTGATCAAGGCCTCGGAGGAGACACCCGGCACCGTGTCGGCTCTGGTGCAGTGCCTGGCCGACGCCGGGCTGCCGGCCGGGGTGGTCAACCTGGTGTTCGGTGTGCCGGCCGAGGTGTCGGAGTACCTGATCCCGCACCCGGTGATCCGCTTCGTGGCGTTCACCGGGTCGATCCCGGTCGGCAAGCACCTGGCCGGGCTGGCCGCGACGGTGATGAAGCCGGCGATCATGGAGCTGGGCGGCCATGCCCCGGTCATCGTGTGCGACGACGCCGACCCGGACACCGCCGCGGCCGAGTGCGTCAAGGCCAAGTTCCTCAACGCCGGGCAGGTGTGCACCTCCCCCAGCCGGTTCCTGGTCCACGAGAGCCTGCACGAGAAGTTTGTGGCCGCGTTCGTGCAGGCCACCGAGGCGGTCCGGGTCGGCAATGGGCTGGACGATGGGGTCCGGATGGGCCCGATGGCCAGCGCCCGGCGCCGGGAGACGGTGCACGAGCTGATCAACGACGCCCGCGACCGCGGCGCGACCGTGCTCACCGGCGGGCACGCGCTGGACGGGCCCGGCTTCTTCTACGCGCCGACCGTGCTGACCGACGTACCCCCCGAGGCCCGGCTGCTGCACGAGGAGCCGTTCGGCCCGGTGGCCCCGATCCTGCCGTTCAGCGATCTGGATTCCGCGCTGGCCGAGGCCAACTCGCTGCCGTACGGGCTGGCCGCCTACGGTTTCACCCGGAGCGCGGACAACGCGGACCGGCTGGCCCGCGGGTTCGAGGCCGGCATCTTGTCCATCAACCACTGCGGCGGCTCGGTCCCGATCGCCCCCTCCGGGGGGTTCAAGGAAAGCGGCTACGGGCGTGAAGGCGGCTCAGAAGGGCTGGAGGGCTACCTGATCACCAAGCGCGTCTCACATCGGCTGCGCGGATGAAGTGGTGCCGTTACCTCGACGGCGGGGTCGCCCGCGGGGGGGTGATCGAGGACGACGTGGTGCTGGAGGCCGAGGGCGACCCGTTCACGAGCTTGACCCTGACCGGAACCAAGGTGGCGCTGGAAAGCGCACCGTTGCTGCCCCCGGTGCGGCCGGGGACGTTCTTCTGTGTCGGGCTGAACTACGCGGACCACATCCGGCACGCTCAGGAGACCGGGTACACGGCCACGTTTCCGGACCGGCCCGAAGTCGGCTACCGGGCCAACAGCGCGCTGATCGGCCATGGCGAGCCGATCGTCAGGCCCGCCGACTGCACCGGCCGGTTCGAGGCCGAGGGCGAGCTGGTCGCGGTAATCGGCCGACCGCTGCGCCGCTGCGGCCGGGACGAGGCCCAGGCCGGCGTCTGGGGCTGGACCATCGGCAACGACGTCAGCGCCCGGGACTGGCAGCACAGCGACCGGACCCTGTGGCGGGCCAAGAACAGCGACACATTTAAGCCGATGGGGCCCTGGATCGATACCGACGCCGATCCGCTCTCGGCGACCACCACCCTGACCGTGAACGGGACGCCGCGCGCATCGTTCGCGACCGGGGCCATGGTCTTCGACCCCTACGACTACATCGCCGAGATCACCCGGTACATCACCATGCGTCCCGGTGACGTGCTGTGGATGGGCGCGGATGGCGGTGTCAGCCTGAGCAGCGGGGACACGATCGACGTGACCATCAGCGGGCTGGGCACGCTGAGCAACCCCGTTACCAAGGAGGAACCCTAGTGAGCAGCGAAAAGCCGGCCTACATCCACCATGTCAACTTCCCCACTACCGACATGGAGCGAACCAAGGACTGGTACGTCAAGGTCTTCGGCATGAAGCACATCCCGGCCAAGAGCAACACCAAGGTTCTGCTCATGACCCGGGGCAATTTCGATCTGCACTTCACTCCGGTGGACCAGATGGACCGGATGGCGCCCTACCACTTCGCCATGGAGGTCGAGGACTGGGACGGATTCCTGGCCCACCTGGATGAGGTCGGTGTCCGCCACACGCGGCCGATCATGCGGCCGGAGAACAACTCCATGTTCTGTTACATCCACGACCCCGACCACACCATGATCGAGCTGGTCTACCACCACCGCCGCCCCTACCCGCCGCCATCCGAGAAGGACCCGGCCGAGAGCGCGCGGCAAGCGCGCGAGACCCAGCAGGCGAACAGCGCCGACGAGGCCCGGGAAGCGCTGGCCAAGGCTGAGGCGGGGGCCTGACGATGCCGTTCACCAGCACCGAGGACGCCGTCCGGGTCTACTACGAGACGCACGGCCAGGGGCCGGCGGTCCTGTTCGTGCACGGGTCGGGCGGGCACCACGCGGCCTGGTGGCAGCAGGTGCCTGCCCTGCAGGACCGCTACACCGTCATCACCATGGACCTGCGCGGTTTCGGCCGGTCCGATTCCGCACTGGATGAGTATGACGCCCGGGCCTTCCCGCGCGACATCCTGGCCGTCGTCGAGGCGGCCGGGGTGGACCGGGTGGTGCTGGTCGGCCAGTCGATCGGCGCTGCCGCCGCGCTGAAGGCCGCGCTGGCCCGGCCGCAGGTTGCGGCGGGTGTGGTGCTCGCGCACTCACTGGGCGGCATCGCGAACGACGAGCTGGCCCAGCTGGTCCGGGCGGACCGGGCCGAGGCGGAGAAGCTGCCGGTCATCGACCGTCTGCTCACCCCGCAGTTCCGCCAGTGGTACCCGGAGCGGGCGTTCCTTTTCCGCCAGATGGGCACGTTCAACACCGCGAAAATGGCCGACCTGCGCAACCTCAACACCGACGGCCCGACCGTCGAGGAGGTGGCCGCCTCTGGCATCCCGGTCTGTCTGCTGGCCGGGGAGAAGGACGCGGTGCTGAGCGTGGGCACGGTCCGCCGGGCGGCCGAGGTGCTGACCGGCGCGACCCTGAACGTCGTGGCCGGGGCACCGCACTCGATGTACTGGGAGACACCGGAGAAGTTCAACCAGGCGATCGAGCGGTTCCTGGAGCAGGTGTACGGCCCGGCGATTGAGCCGACGCCGCAACTGGACGGGCAGGTGACACGGTGAACGTCAGCTCAGGCGAGGCCAGGGCTCTGATCGACAAGGCCCGTGAGCGGGCCGCGGTGATGGGCAAAGCCATGACGTTCGTGGTGGTGGACGCGGGCGGTTTCCTGGTCGCGGCCGAGCGCATGGACGGGGCCCGGCCGATGACCCCCAGCATCGCCACGGCCAAGGCCTACACGGCCGCGGTCATGCAGCGGCCCAGCGCCATGCTCAAGGGGTGGTCGGAAAGCGACCCCGTGTTTTTCGGCCAGGTCGGGCGGATGGGCCAGCACCCGATCGTGGCCACCAAGGGTGGTTACACGCTCAAGCGGGACGGCGAGTTCCTGGGCGGGTTCGGGGTGTCCGGCGGCAGCCCGGACGAGGACGAGACCATCTGCGTCACGGTGGTCGAGGAGGCCGGTTTCGACATGACGTTCCAGGCCTGGGCGGGAGGTGGCCGGCATGGCTGACGACTTCAAGTACCACATCGACCACGCCGGCGGCCTGGTCCGCCCGGCCGCGGTGGTCGAGGCCCGCCGGGCCCGGGCCGAAGGCCGCCTGGACGAGGACGGCCTGGCCAAGGTCACCGACGAGGCCATCGCCGAGGTGGCCAAGGTACAGCGCCGGATCGGCCTATCCGCAGTCACTGACGGCCAGTACCGCCGCGCCACCTGGACGTCCGTGCTGTATGACGGGGTGCAGGGGTTCGACGAGACCAAGGGCTCGGCGGGGTCGCCCCTGTCGGAGCTGCTCGGGGAGGCCGGTTCGCTGCCGTCCGGACCGGCGGTGGTGGCCAAGCTGGAGGCCACCGGGCGGCTGGCCGAGGCCGAGGCCGCGTACCTGCTGAAAGTGACCCAGCGGTCCACCGGGGTGGCCCTGCCGGCCGCGGGATTCGTGGCCGAACGATCCTTCGATCCCGCCCGGACCCCGGCCGCGTATCCGACCTCGGAGCTGGTCGGAGCCGAACTGGCCGGGATCCTGCGGGCCGAGATCCAAGCCCTGGCCGCGGCCGGCATCCGGCATGTGCAGGTGACCAACCCCGGTTACGCCCTGGTCATCAGCCGGGCAGGCCGGGCGCGGCTGAGCGGGCACGGTATCGACCCGGACGTCCTGCTGGACCGGATGGCCGAGGCCGAACAGGCGTCGATCGAGGGGCTGGACACCGACGAGACGTTCCGGGTCAGCCTGGACATCACCACCGGCGGTGCGGTGGACCTGACCGGAGGCCACGACCCGGATGCGGTGGCGCGGTTCTTCTCGCGGCTGCCGTTCTACCGAGTGCAGGTCGAGTACACCGCCGGGGCCGACTTCCCGCTGTCGTCGGTACCATCCGGCCGGGTGCTCGCCCTCGGCGTGGTCGACGTCCGCGCCGCCGCAACGCCGCCGGTGGAAGAACTGCTCGGCCGGATCGACGCGGTCACCTCGATCCTGGACGTGGACGACATCGCCATCGGTACCAACGGTAGCTTTGCCCCGGTCGCGGACGCCCCGGGCCAGGTGAGCTGGACCGAACAGGCCAACCGCCTCCAGCTGGTGGAGACGGTGGCCCGCTACTACTGGGGGAACGAGCTTTAGTGTCCTGAGCAGGTGAAGAGGACCGCGGGGCCGACCGTGGCGGCCGCCGCGGTCCTGCAACCGGCTTACCTAAGGGACCTGATGATGCGCTCGATCCGGCTGGCAACCTTCTCCGCGGTACCCTCGATGTAAAACCCGTCGAAGGCTTCGTAGGTGAAGTGCTCGAAGTCCCACGTGGCCGGCATGTTCTTGGCCCCTCCTTCGAACATGCCCATGACAAACGTGCTGGCGAACGGCGAGGCCTTGCGGATGTCGTCCGCGGTCACGGTGGACAGCTCCGGCTCGACTCCGGCGAACACGCCGCTGCCGATCTGGAAGACCCAGATCGGGACCTGGGCGGTACCGGTGGGAGTCCAGGTGCCGCTCTTGACCGGTCCGGTCAGCATTTCGCCCGTGACCTGCATGGTGGTGACGGAGTCGTTGACCAGGCGCACCTGCGGGCTGGTCTCGTACCTTGTGATGGCCTGGGTCACCCGAACGATCTCGTTGCCCAGCCGTTCGCCCTGGGCGGTGAGCAGGGCGAAGCCGGCGGTGTGCAGGTCGGTGCCGTAAGTCCAGTCCCGGTTCTTGTCGATCGTGTAGAACTTGGACCGGTAGCCAGGGAACTGGTCGCCGGTCGCGCCGACGAGCCAGAAGCCGATGGCCCCGGGATACTGGCCCTCGAGGTGACCGATGGCGGCGCCGGCCAGGTCGGCGGTGATTGGCAGGGTGCCGTCGTCCATCACCGAGTCCTGCATCACGCAGGACTGGACGTTGTAATTGACCAGGACGGCGATCGGGTTCCCGGCTGTGTCGTTGAAGCGGGTGATGCGCACTCCGTGGTCGGAGGGGCCCTGCTCGTTGACGCCCAGCCACCAGCCCTGGGCCGTGTCTACGTTGCGGTTGACGTTCACGTCGGCCTCGCCGCTGCCGTAGCCGACCTGAGCGTCCTGCAGGTTCTTGACCGCGTCCGCAACCGCGCTGGTCGCACCGGCCACGATCAGCTTCACCCAGGCGGCCTCCTGGGCCGACGACGTGCTCGGCATGACATGCGGGGAGGAGAAGTTGTGCGTGACCGTGATCATGATGTCCGCGGCGGCCACGCCCGCGGCCGCGGTGATCGCGGTCCGGATGTCCGTGCACACCTCTTCGCTGCACGAGGTCAGGTCCAGCACCACCATGGCGATGCGGGTGCTGCTGGTCTCGATGAGCAGCACCCGCACGTAAAGGTCGTCGTGGACCGAGGTGAAGTTGTTGATCGGCAACAGGGACGTCGGCGTGAATACGGCCTTGCCCGCGCCTACCTTTAGTGCAGTCCCGGCCGTGGCGGCGGTACTGCTCCTGGTCGCGGCCCCAGCCGACGTGGTGCCCAGGAGGGTCGAGCTCGCCGCGACGGCGGCCGTGGCCGCGCCGGCGCCGATGAAGGAGCGCCGGCTGAGTCGGCCGGAGCCTCTGGCGCTGTCATTTCCGTTTGATTCCTGCACTGCAATCCTCCGCACGATTTCGGGCGGACGTATCTACTCCGCCGGGAATGCCGTTATCCGCGCCATCGGGCCAGCCGATGGGAACAAATGCCAAGAATTGCAGCGCTTACTAGGTTCAGCAACCGGACTTTATGCAACCTAAGAGTGCGCCGCCGATCGCCACGCCAGACCTTCCCTTGCAGTAATTACCGGCCCTGCGATCACCCTCTGTAGATACCGAGGTGCTGAAACGAGCGGATCCAACGAGCTCGGTTTACGGCGACGCGCACTGCTGGGACGTTTCGGTGCAAATTTGTAAACTTTAGTTTTCGTTCTTTTTGTGAAGCCTGGCACCTGAACCGCTTGCGCCGCACTGATAGCCGAGCGACGATGAGGTCGCTTCGTTTTCCCAGGAATGAACACAATCCAGCAGCCATCCCAGCCCGAAGAAAGTCCACCGCGCAATCCGATCGGCCGTCGTATATACGCCCGCGCGATCGAATTGACCGCAATCAAGGATACATGTATTTCCATTGATCGCGCCTCAACAAATGATTCGGCGGTCGAGTTCACTGCAGGTTGGCCTCGGAAATACTTGAGAACTGCGACGGGTTTTACTCGCGCTTAGCGCCGCCCGGAACCACGAATGGCGACGTCTAAGGCTTCACTTGTGGGATGCGTAACAAAGGTTGAAAACGAGCATTCGCAAATCCACACCTTCATAGATAGGAACGACTTCATGAACTCGCCGGAGAGAAAATCCCCAGACCCCGGAGTTCCCGGCATCGGTCGTCGCGCATTCCTCACTGCTTCAGCGGCTGTGGCCGTCGGGGCGACCGTGTTCGAGGGCCTGGCGCCCGCCACCAGTCAGGCCGCCACCCTGCCATCGCATTCGGACCCAAGCCGACTGGTACCCACCAAATCCGGCTGGGTCACCGGGACCGCATCCGCCCTGGCCGGGGTGACCGTCTACAAGGGCATCCCCTACGCCGGATCAACCGCCGGGAGCCACCGCTTCGCACCCCCGCCGCCTGCCCCGTCCTGGCCCGGTGTCCGGAAGGCGGACACCTGGGGACCAGCCTGCCCGCAGCCGGTGCAGGGTATTCCGGCGGATCAGGTCCCTGCTCTGAGCGAGGAGCACTGCCTCAACCTCAACGTCTGGACGGGCGCGGCGTCCAGAGAGGAGCGGCGACCGGTGTTCGTGTGGCTCTACGGCGGCCGCGGCTCGGCCATGTGGACCTCCCAGCCGATCTACGACGGTGCCGGCCTGGCCAGGAAGGGACTGGTCGTGGTCACCGTCAACTATCGCGTCGGCGCCTTCGGGGGGCTAGCCACGGCCGAGCTGAGCAAGGATTCCGGGCACAGCGCATCCGGTAACTGGGCTCTGCTCGACCAGGTGGCGGCGCTGAAGTGGGTCCAGCGGAACATCGCGGCCTTCGGCGGTGACCCGGACCGGGTCACCCTGGCGGGCTGGTCGCACGGGGCCGCATCCACCTACGACCTGATCGACTCGCCGCTGGCGGCTGGGCTCTTCCAGCGCGCCCAGCTGGAAAGCGGCGTCGAGTACACCAAGGATCCCGCCTACGGGCACGTCGCGAGCGGCTACAGCACCCTGGCCGAAGCCGAGGCGCAGGGGGCCGCGTTCGAGAAACTGCTCGGCGTCTCGACGACCGCCCAGCTGCGCGCCCTCCCGGCGGACACCATCGCTCAGGCCAGCAACAACCCGAGTGTCCCAGAATTCCGCTACGTGCTCGACGGCTACGTCATGCCCCGGTCCTTCGACGGAACCCTGAAGACCCGATCGCAGAACGACGTCCCGGTGCTGACCGGCAACAACAAGGACGAGAACGGCGTCTCCTTGACCCAGGCCGTCTCGCTCACGGACTACAAGACCAACGCCAAAACCATGTTCGGGTCACTGGCAGACGAGTACCTCGCCATCTACCCTGCCACCACGGACGCTGAGGCCAACGCGCAGAGCAACGCCTTCGACCGCGACTACGAGCGCGTGTCGACGTTCCTGTGGGGCACCCAGTGGCTCGCCGCCGGCTCAAGCCCCGCCTACACCTACTACTGGACGCACGCCGCTCCCGGGACCGACACCTCCAGCCCAATCGCCGCGGGCATCCAGGCCGCCGGCCACGGCTCGGAGATGAACTACATCTTCAACAACCTTTATGGCACCGACCGCCCATGGGTCACCGCGGACTACCGCATCGCCGACGAGCTGTCCGACTACGTGGTGAACTTCGCTACCACCGGCAACCCCAACCGCGGGCAGCGGCGCGGCCGGCCCAACTGGCCCACCCTGCGCCCTGCGTCACCCACCGTCATGGAAGTCGGCGACGCGTTCCATCCCATCACGGCGGCCGACTCGCCCGCTAAGTACCAGTTCATCAAGCGCTGGCTGGAGACTCAGGCCGTGGACTGGTAACCAGCGGCTGCGGATAGGGCCGTCCCGGAGGCGCGCGACGCTCTGGGACGGCCTCCGTACCGTGCACACCGGTTTAACGATCTTTAACCGCCCCGGGGTTGTTGAAGGGGGCGCGAGGTCCAGCCCATGAGTCATTCGGCCTCAGTGTTCTTAGTGGTGGTGGCCCGCCTCGGCGTTCTTCTTCGTCAGGGCGGGGCCGAGTATGAGCAGCCCGGTGAGCATGCCGACGGAGGCGATGAGGAAGGTAGCGCGCGGGCTGGTGAGTGCAATCAGCGCGCTGGCGGCCACGTAGGCTACGGCTGAGGCGACCTGGGCGGCGGAGTAGACCACGCCAAAGACGCGGCCGAGCAGCGCTGGGTCGACGGATTGCTGGATGAGGGTGTCCGTGCCGAGAAGGTCCGCCGTGTTGCCGGCCCCGGCCAGTGCCTGCCCGGCGCAGGCGAGAGCGAGGACGGGTGCGACACCGGTCACAGCTACGCCGATGGCCCCGGTGACAATACCGCTGATCAGCCAGAAGCCGGCCGGGCGGCGGCCAGCCCAGACGGCCAGGGCCACTGAGGCCACGACCATACCCACGCCAAAGGCGGCGTTGGATACTCCGTAGCCGAGCGCGGATCCATGCAGGCTGTTCCTGATGAGGAACACCAGGGCCACGTTGTCGGTGGCAGCAAAGGCCACGAACACCACCGTGCCCAGGACCAGTGCCCGGACGAGCCGGTGGCGGGCCGAATAGTGCAGCCCGGCCCGTATCTCAGCAGTCACTCCGTGCCGGGTGTCGCCGGGTGCGGGTGGCAGCGGGCCGAGGCGGGTCAGCAGCAGCGCGGAGGCAAAGAACGACCCGGCGTTGATCGCGAAGGCCGCAGTCACCCCAGCGAAACCAGCTAGGAGCCCGCCCAGCGCCGGTCCGGCCACCAGCTGCAAGTTCAAGGCGAGCCCCATCAGGGCGTTGGCCTGGGGTAGCCGCCCGTCCGGTACCAGCCGGGTGATATTGCTCTTGCCTGCTGGTGACATCAAGGTGGCCAGTATTGCGGAGGCGGTCACCAGTACCAGCAGCCCCGGCAGTGACGGGCGGGCCACGGCGATAATCGTGTAGATGATGCCCTGTCCTGCTTCGCAGGAGGCCAATAGCCGCCGCTGGTCCACCCGGTCGGCGACCGCCCCGGCCGCCGGGCCCAGCAGCTGGGGCAGCGCCGTACACAGCAGGACGGCACTGACGGCGCCGGGGCCGGACGGCGCCAGGAGCAGCACCAGAGCCACCCGGGCCACGCCGGTACCCGTGACGGAGATACTGCGGCTCAGCCACAGATACCGGAATCGCGGCGCCTCGCCCAGCAACCCGGGCCATCGTGGCCTCGCAATAGCGCTCACCATGTCACGGTGGCGGCCTGGATAGGCTTGTGCAGTTACTTCGGCCCTGACCGAACTGGAGCGCCCGTGGGTGTCGTGCTCCGCACCTCCGCTGACGATCTGTTGCGCTGCCGGTTCGCGATCTCTCCGCTCGGTGAGACCGCCGACGCGCTCCGGTCGCTGGCCCGGCCTGCCCCCATTCCGGCGTACCTGGCCTGGCAGCGCCAGACCCGCGCCCTGCTTCCCGCCCTGGACATTGGCCCGCTGGCGGCCATGCTGACCGGGCACGGTTACCAGCCGGACTTCCTCAACCCTGCGCCCGCCAGCCCGTTCACCGACATCAGCGCCGAGCTAGCACAGGTCCGGGCCACCCCGCCCCAGCAGGTGGCCACCGAACTCGCCCACTGGCGGACCCGCAACGCCGCCGCGCCCGTCGTGCTCCGGGACCACCCCGAGCTGTCCGGTGACCCGGCCCAGATCCGGGACCTGCTCGCCGACCTGCTGCAGCGGGCCTGGCAGGCGCTCATCGAGCCCTGGTGGCCACGGCTGCGCGACATCCTCGACGCTGATCTGACGGTGCGGGCCCGCCAGCTCGCCGACGCGGGCCTGGCCGCCACCCTCAACGACCTGCACCCGAAAATCACCTACCGGGATAACAAGCTCCGGTTCGCTATCACCAGCAGCCAGGAGCTCCAGGCCACCGGCACCGGCATCGTACTCATCCCCACCGTCTTCGGCTGGCCCGACGCCGGCATGAGCTATGACCCGCCCGCCATCACCTACCCCGCCCGCGGGATCGCCGCCCTCTGGCAGCCACCCGCCCGCCGCCCCAGCGACCTTGCGAACCTGATCGGCACCACCCGCGCCATGCTCCTGGGCGCGCTCGCCGAACCAGCCACCACCACCGGCCTGGCCGCCCGCTGCGGCCTGCCGCTCAGCACCGTCAGCGAACACCTCACCCTCCTGCGCGCCAACGGCCTGATCACCACCACCCGCACCGGCCGCTATATGCACCACCAGCGCACACCCCTGGGCATAGCCCTTTCATCAAGGGCCCTTCCCAGTCAGCTGCCCCCGGACGACCCACCAGACCGGAATTTGCCAGACAGCGGCCAGATTTAGTGAACAGGAAAACCAGGCCTAATCGTGTCGCTAAGCCCACACCTCTCGGCAACCCATCGTCTGGCCAGCTCAGGCCTAGGAACGGCTGATTAGAGGAGCCGGCCACCGGAGCCGTGTGCGCAGTTTTGAGTCCTGCTGGGAGTGCTGCTTCTTAGTACGAGGCAAAATGCCGACCGGCCACGACGCGAACGAATCATTCAGGTCCGCGATCCACGCATCAAGGTTGTCATCGATCGGCTCTGCGCTACCGGCAAGAACGAAGTACCTCATCATCCGTGTCACGGAAGCGGCCATCGTCTGACGCTAGGCATGTGCAAGCCATATGCGCAGGTCAGCAGATCCTTGATCCCGGCCGAGCGGGCTGGGCTCGTGTGGAGGGGGTGCCGGTCCATGAGGTGCCTGCTCGCGGCCGGGCAACGGGTTAGCGACGGTAACGATCTGCCCCGCGCCAGCCGCGTTCAGTGCGGCCGGTAGAATTGGAACTACGGCGATGGAGCTCGCCGAACTCGCCCTAGTGGCTGATGGCTCCTGTTGACCGCCCAGCGGTCAGAACACAGGAGGCGATGTCGTGGCGTTGCGGGAATCCAGGTGCACGGGCCTTGAGCGGGGAGCATGCTGCCCTCGCCGGGAGCGCCAATGACCGGGGACCTGCAGGCTGGCGTCACGGCACCGGGAGCCCAGCTCGATTTCCCTAGCTTGCTATCCGAGAAGCCTCCGGCGGCCCCGATCGCCGCGAAGCAGGACGAGGATCGCTCCTGGGCGCGGGATCTGAACCTGGACCAGATCGTGGCGGCGGTCGGGCAAGACCGTGATGAGCACGACCTCATCACCGCGGTCTTGTTCAGCCGCCTGCACGATGCCGGTGCGGTTCGCTACCGCCAGGAGGTCTTCCAGGATCTGGAAGACCCGGCTCTTTCCGCTGCGGTCCGGCAATTTTCCCGGCTGATAGGTGAGGTACGCGCTCACTTGCACCAGCTGGACCAGATGCGGTATCGCCACCAGCGGGAGGGCTGGCTGCTGGACGCGGCCGCCATCTACTGCGACGCGGTCGCCGCGATGGCCGCGCATCTGGCGTCAGCAAGGCTCAGCTCCCCTGCCCTGCTGGCCTTCCGGGACTACCTCGCCTCGTATGCCGCCTCGGCCGAATTCACCACCCTGGCCCGCGATACCGGGAACTGCAGGGACGCCCTCGGAAAGATTCGCTACTCCATGAACATCCGGGGCGACCGGGTGGAGGTGAGCCGCTACAACAGCGAACCCGACCTCAGTGCCGCCGTACTCAGCATCTTCGAGCGCTTCAAGCAAGGTTCGGCCAAGGACTACCTGATCCGCTACCGGGTGGAGCCAGGGGTAGATCACATCACTGCCCAGGTCGCCGAGCTCGTGGCGCGGCTTTTCCCCGAAGAGTTCACCACCCTGGCGGACTACTGCCACCAGCACGCCGTTTTCCTCGATGAGGGAATCCGGCACGCCGACTCTGAGCTCCAGTTCTACCTGGCCTACCTGGACTACATCGCGCCGGTCCGCGCCGCCGGGCTGCCCTTTTGCTACCCCGAAGTCTCGGCTAGCTCCAAGGAAATCAGCGCTACCGGCATTTTCGACCTAGCCCTCGCACGCAAGCTGGTCGCCGCGCGCAAGCCGGTGGTCACCAACGACTTCGCCATGGAGGACCCTGAGCGCATCTTCGTCATAACCGGGCCTAACCAGGGCGGAAAAACCACTTTCGCCCGGACCTTCGGCCAGCTCCACCACCTAGCCAGCGTCGGCGCCCCGATCCCAGGCAGCGCCGCCCGTCTGTTCCTGCCCAACGGCATCTTCACCCATTTCGAAAGGGAGGAGAACCTCGCCGCGATGACCGGAAAGCTGGAAGATGACCTGATCCGGATCGGGCAGATTCTGCGGGCGGCCACCCCTGCCAGCATCGTGATCCTCAATGAGACCTTCGCATCCACCACCGTGGACGACGCCCGATTCCTGGGCACCAAGCTGCTGACGAAACTTATGCAGCTCGGTGCCCTCGGGGTCTACGTCACCTTCGTCGACGAGCTGGCCTCACTCGGGGAGCAGATCGTGTCAATGATGAGCACCATCGTCCCCGGCAACCCGGCCGAGCGCACCTACCAGGTCGTCAGGAAACCCGCTGACGGCCTGGCCTACGCGCTCGCTATCGCCGAGAAATACGGTGTCACCTATGAGCGGCTACACGAAAGGCTCGCACCGTGAAGGCCTACCTGCTCTATCGGGACCGGGACTTCGACTGGGGAGCCGACCTGCCACCCGGACACGAAGATCTCATCCGCGACCTCGAGCTGGACACGCTGCTGCAGGCGATGGCGGCTGGGGACAAGCTCCTGTACGAACTGTCCGGGAAGGTGCTGCTCACCTGTCTGAATGACCCAGAAGCCATTCGCTACCGGCAGGAGGTGCTGGCCGATTGCCTATGCCATCCCGAAGTCGTCCGCCAGATGCATACTCTCGCGACCGAGGCTCTGGAAGACAAGCGGCGGGTGTGGGGAATGTATGGCGGCAGCTACCAGAGCGCCTCATCCAACCTGTCCGGTGCGGTCGGCTACCTCGAGGCCTATGTGGCCCGGTTGCGGCAGCTGCGGAAGATCGCCGACGACCACGCCGGGGAGTTCCGCTCCGACGGGATCCGACGGCTATTCGCCACGCTGCAGCGCGACCTGGACGACGCCTACTTCGGAGAGATCAGCGACTACCTCAAGCAGCTCCGGTTCCGTGCCGGGGTACTGATTAGCGGCCGCCTTAATCCAGATAACAGCCCCGCCGACCTAGTCCTCCGCGACCCGGGCGAGGCTCGGCGGCGGTGGGCCCAGCGGCTCGGGATCGGGCCGCGTACCTCCTACTCATTCACCATCTCCCCCCGCGACGAGGCCGGTGGCCAGATTCTGTCCGACCTCACCAGCCGAGGTATCAACCTGGTCGCCAACGCTGCCGCCCAGTCCGCCGATCACATCGGTAGCTACTTCACTATGCTGCGCGCCGAACTCGGCTTTTATGTCGGCTGCCTCAACCTCGCCGACCGGCTGGCCGCCAAGGGCGTACCGGTCACCGTTCCCGACCCGGTCCAGCCGTCATCGCTCGCCTTTGGCTGCACCGACCTCCGCGATGCCTGCCTGACGCTGCAATCCCAGGACCTGGTGGTTGGCAACGATGTGCAAGCGGATGGGAAACAGCTGGTCATCATCACTGGCGCCAATTCGGGTGGGAAATCCACGTTCCTGCGTAGCGTCGGCGTGGCCCAGCTCATGATGCAGTCTGGACTGTTCGTCACCGCTCGCTCCTACCAGGCGAACGCGATCCGCGGAATCCTCACTCACTTCATCCGGGAAGAAGACTCCAGCATGACCAGCGGGCGGCTGGATGACGAGCTCAGGCGCATGAATGTAATCGCCGGCCAGATCAGGCCGGGATCCCTGATGCTGTTCAACGAGTCTTTCGCCGGCACGAACGAACGTGAAGGGTCCGAAATCGGATACGGGATCGTCGGCGCCCTGCTGGAGGCGCATATCAAGGTGTTCTTCGTCACCCACCGGTACAACCTGGCTGATCGCTTCCGCCGACAGCACGCGCCCACCACGCTGTTCCTGCGGGCCGAGCGCCGGGCCGACGGGCAACGGGACTACAAGCTCGCCGTCAAAAACCCACTCCCGACCAGCTACGGAGAAGACCTCTACTACCAGCTCGGCGGCTGGCTGGACGAAGACAAAACCTCGATCCCAATTGCCGATGCAGCGATCCCGAACGGCGAAATCCGCTCGAATAGCCGGACCAGGCAGGCCAGTCAGATCGCCGCGCTATCAGACCCACCTGAGACTGGATGAACCGTCCTGGGCGTTCGTTCTCTTTTTCCGGTATCCGCCTCTTTATAGCGGCCCGACACGGCCGAAGATCAGCTGAGGCTGAGGCTGAGGCCTGGCTGAGCGAGTTTACTGGTCAGGAGGTTCGTGCTCTCACGGACTTTGCGTCCTCCAGCGCTGAGGTTCGTGCTCATGGTGGGGATCATGAGCTTCTTCGCCGACTTCACCTACGAAGGCTCGCGCAGTGCCGGCGGCCCCATCACCAGATCGCGGCGCAGGTCTCCGCGAACATGCGGGTCAAACCGCCCAGTCGCGAGGATTTGCGGCTCCGCCTGGCTAGCCTCCGGTGGGCTGGCGGCGAGCCCGCTAAAAACATTGGGCGGACCCGCCCGCGCCCAGCGTCCCGCCGCGGCATCACGCCCAGTGCCCCATGATCGGCCGAGCCACTGGCGAGCCGTCCTGATCGTCTCGCTGGGGTTGCAAGCAGCCGCGTTGCGGTTCACAATTGAACACAGGTGATGAGGCTCGCCGTAACCGTGGAGTCGGCGCTGTGCGCCTAAGTTTCCGCTGATGGCCTCTGCTAAGCGATCTTCGAACAGCGAGGAGGCCGCGATGCAGTCGGCTTTGTACCTGCGCATAGTGATCTTGAGCGTGGAGTCCGGCACGTGGTGTGGCTCGTGCGGTTTGCCGTCGGCGTCAACGGTCTGCTACGTGCTGGAACCGGCCACCGGTGGTGAATCGGTCTTGCTGCAGCTGCTCACTTACTGCGAGGCGTGCGAAGGCGCGTAAGTCCCGTCGTTCGAACCTACTCGACGCCGAAGGCCGCGCTCTGAGGGCCGCTCCTGCTCAGTGAGATGGCCCCGACGTTGGTGACCGGCCGCATAGCTCGTCGACTACGGGGACGGCGGCACGCCTCGCGCACAGATCACCCAGCATCCGGCAGGCCCCCGCCTCTTTGCCGTGCTGGCCGCCATGGCATCCCAAAATAGAGGGCCCACTGTTGCGCGTCAGCATCGAGCAATCTGTGCAGGTAACCCGCAAGCGGGGGGCGAAGCCCCAGCTCCGCTAGCTGACCGGAAGCGAGGAACCCCGGTTCCAGAACAGGCTCGCGCGGTCCGCATATCATGCCCAGCACTGATTCCTCGGCGAGGAAGACAAGGTCCAGGACATGCTGACCAGGTTCTGATGACACAGCTTCGAGAATGAAAGCCCCCGCACCGGGGCCTGGGGTCAGGCCAGTTTCCGCATAAAGCTCACGGCGAATGCAGTCGGCTGTACCCTCTGCCCGGCGTGGGGTCCCGCCCGGCAGTACCCAATCGTCCAGCCGGTCATGCGTGCGGTGAACGAGCAGCACCGCCCGATCGCGCACCACGATCACCGAGCAGCGAACGTCTACATCACAAGCTTCCATGGCGCGGTACGGTTTCAGCCGGTCTTCCGGGTCGTCTTGCCGCAGGCCCGGGCGAGCGCCATCGCAGCGGCGGCCGCGCTGCCGTAGGTGCCGACCCGCCGGGACTGCTGCTTCAGCACAGCTACCCAGCGTTCACCCGTCCCACGCGGACCTTCCCGCCGCACGTGCCCGAGGTGCTCGCCATCGTAGGTGACCAGCTGGATGACCTCAGAGCGTGGTTCCAGGCGGCCGCACGCCAGGCCCCGTGTGTCGGCCAGCTCTACCAGTACGATCTGCTCCTGGATGCGCCAGCCCGCCAGCCAGACGATCCACTCGGCCTGCCTGACGGCCTCAAAGGCCTTGGCGTCCATGATCGCGCCCGGCGTTCAGCGGGTCAGTTTGCGGTAGGTGACACGGTGCGGACGGGCGGCTGCCTCGCCGAGGCGCTCGACCTTGTTCTTTTCGTAGGCGGCGAAGTTGCCCTCAAACCAGAACCAGTCCGGCCCGCCTTCCCAGGCCAGAATGTGGGTCGCGACCCGGTCCAGGAACCACCGATCGTGGCTGGTGATCACCGCGCAGCCAGGGAAACCGAGCAGCGCGTCCTCCAGCGAGGCCAGCGTCTCCACATCCAGGTCATTGGCTGGCTCATCCAGTAGCAGCAGGTTGCCGCCCTGCCTGAGCGTGAGCGCCAGATTCACCCGGCCGCGTTCACCGCCGGACAACAGCCCTGCTGGTTTCTGCTGATCGGAGCCCTTGAACCCGAACGCGGCCACGTACGCGCGGCTGGGGATCTCGGCTCGCCCGGCAGGGATGTACGTTTCGCCGCCGGAGATGACCTCCCACACGGTCTTGTCTGGATCGATCCCGGCCCGCAGCTGATTGACGTAGGAGATCTGCACCGTATCGCCGACCCGGATGGTTCCCGCGTCCGGCTGCTCCTCACCAAGGATCATTTTCAGCAAGGTGGTCTTGCCGACCCCATTCGGGCCGATCACCCCGACGAGGCCGTTGGGCGGGAGACTGAATGTGAGCCCGTCGATCAGCAGGCGGTCCCCGGATCCCTTGACCAAATAATCGGCCTCAACCACGAGATTGCCCAGCCGGGGACCGGGGGGGATCTGGATCTCGTCGAAGTCGAGCTTGTCCCGCGAGGCTGCCTCCGCAGCCATCTGCTCGTACCGGTCCAGCCGGGCCCGGCTCTTGGCCTGGCGGGCGCGCGGGCTGGACCGCACCCAGTCCAGTTCGTCTTCGAGCCGCCTGCGAAGCTTGGCGTCGCGCTGTCCTTCGACCTTGATGCGGGCCGCTTTGGTCTCCAGATAGGTGGAGTAGTTCCCCTCATAGGGATAGGCGTGCCCGCGGTCGAGTTCCAGGATCCAGCCCGCCACGTTGTCCAGGAAATAACGGTCGTGGGTGACCGCGACCACCGTGCCGGGGTACTTGTCCAGATGCTGCTCCAGCCACGCGACACTTTCCGCGTCCAGGTGGTTGGTCGGCTCGTCCAGCAGCAGCAGATCCGGCTGCGACAGTAGCAGTCGGCACAGCGCGACCCGACGCCGTTCCCCGCCCGACAGTGGCCCCACCTCCGCGTCCGGGGGCGGGCAGCGCAGCGCATTCATCGCCTGCTCGACGCGACTGTCCGGGTCCCAGGCGTCGCGGTAGTCCAGCTGCTCCTGCAGACGGCCCATCTCCTCGAGCAGTTCATCGGAGTAGGCTTCCGCCAGTTTCGCGGCGACCTCGTTGTACCGCTCGATCAGGGCCTTGGTCCCGGCCCCGCCCTCTTCCACGTTGCCGAGCACGGTCTTGCTTTCATCCAGTGCCGGTTCCTGCGGCAGGATCCCGACGCTGTGACCGGGCATGAGAACAACCTGGCCGTTGGACGGCTGTCCCAGGCCGGCCATGACCCGCAGCAGCGTCGATTTGCCCATCCCGTTTGGCCCGACCACGCCGATCTTGGCACCAGGCAAGAACGCCAGGGTGACATCGTCCAGGACGACTTTGCCGTCATAGGATTTCCGGACACGGTTAAGAGCAACGATCTGTTTCATGGCGCGCGCATGACTTTCCCCTGCTGAGCAGGGACCGTTGGCACTAGCGCGATTAACGGCGGGCCCCTCCGCCACTACGGCGATTTTACCAGGGCGCCGACGCGGGCCAGTCCTAGCGCAGTAACTGGAGCGTGTTCGAGCAGCCGCTATTTTCGGCGACCGGTCGCCCGCATGCTCGGCGATCGTCCAGCCCTTACGTCCTGGCGCCGGGATAGAACACGGGCAGCACAATCGAAAGCGCGTTGATGCGGACATCCGACCAGACGTCCGCATCAGCGCGGCAGGCCTTTACGACCCGAGAACCTTACCCAACGGCGGGACCTTCGACATTCCCACCGAGGTCATGCTCACGTTGAGCCATTCCCAGAACAGCAGGAACGATACGGCCAGGGTCGCCGCTCCAGCCGCCGTCTGGATCGTCGAAGAAGCGGTGAACACTGCGGTCGCCGCGAGCGCCAGCAGCGTCACCACCAAAAAAACTGTGATCGGGTAAATCAGCGGAAATCGCAGGAACGGCACGAACAGCGCGATGAAGAAGCAGCACCAGACGATGTAGAAGATCTCCTCGACGGCGGGAACACCAGACACGGGTACCGCATACCAGTTGTGAAACAGCCCGAGCAGCAGCATCGCCAGGCTGAAGAAGAAACCTGACACGGTACCGAACGTGGCCGCAAGTAGGGATTCACCTAGAAGCAGCGACCACCAGGACGACGTAAACAAGGCGATGCCGCAGAATGCCGCTACGATCGGGACTACCCCGCCCAGAGCGCTAGCCGGGAAGACTCCGACCAGGGCCATACCCACCACCAGGGTGCCGAGCGCGAAGGCCATCAGGCCCAGCGCGAGGGGCTCCCCGCCGCTGACGAGAACGCGTGGCGGTGCGGCGTCGTCCGTCGCGGCCGAGGCCGCCTCCCCCTCAGCCCCTTCGACGGCCGCCAACTCCCGTTCATATTCACTTCCCGGTACGGACATCTGTTACCTCCCTAGTAGAGCGACTGATCCCGCATAGAAAGGGTGACCGTGTGCAGCAGGAGTCTCGTCGTCAGCAATCTGTTGCGGGCGAGCAAGGACCCGCAGCCGGCGAGAACCCATCCGTTTCATCCGAGACAAGGGTCATCGATCTGTGGCGCAGGCCAGCAATCTGGCCTGAACGAGACCATGGTCAAGGCGCGTATCTGCCACGATTAGCTCAATCTCGATCTCGCTCAGGATCCGGTAATCTCGGGCAGACAAAGTCATGACGCCATCAACTCATGGCACGGGAATTGGTCCAGCAGCCAGGCCGGCTACGGCCCAAAAATTTGACGCTACGCAACGCTGGTACCTTCCCCGAATCGCTTAGCGACCAGGGACCATCAGCGGCGACTGCGCAATTTCAAGGTGAGTCCCATCACCCTTTACTGCAGAAAGGATAACATGTGCTCGCCGGGCCTGACAATGAGCAATAAGCCGGTGCGTTATTCTGAGACAGGACGGCGGAGGCTCGGCGGGAACGAGAAAAAGACCTGCTCGGCGGCTGTAGGCCCTGCTGATTGTGCTGGAGGACCGCCCCCTAGACGGTGCGCGGCACAGTTGTTCATGTCACCAGTCACGACCTACCGATCCTGACCTAGTGTCCTGAGTCTTAAATTAGTTCGCAGGCTGTAGGTTTGGTGTATGCCGAGCCCGAAGCTTGTCCCGCTGCTGCTGTCTGATGACGAGCGCGAGGCCCTGGGTGCATTGGCGCGCAAACGGACCGCGTCGCAGGCGCTGGCGGAGCGGGCCCGGATTGTGCTGGCCTGTGCGGAGGAGTGCGGGGTCGCGCCGCTGACCCGGGTTGCCGCCCGGACCGGGGTGTCGCGGGAGTCGGTCCGCAAGTGGCGGGTCCGGTTCATGGAGCAGCGGATGGGCGGCCTGGGCGACGCGCCGCGGCCCGGCGCACCGCGGAAGATCACCGACGAGCAGGTCGAGGTGCTGGTCACGCGCACGCTGACGCAGAAGGGCCGTGGGCAGGACAGTCACTGGTCGACCAGGACGATGGCGGCGGAGACCGGCCTGTCGCAGTCGTCGGTGTCCCGGATCTGGCGGGCCTTCGGCCTCAAGCCGCACGTCGTCGAGACGTGGAAGCTGAGCACCGACCCGGAGTTCATCGGCAAGGTCCGCGACGTCGTCGGCCTCTACATGAGCCCGCCCGAGCACGCTCTCGTCTTGGCCGTGGACGAGAAGTCGCAGATCCAGGCCCTGGACCGGACCGCCCCATGCCTGCCCATCCTGCCCACCACACCCGGGCGGCGCACGCACGACTACGTCCGGCACGGCACCACGAGCCTGTTCGCGGCCTACGACCTGGCCAGCGGCTCGGTGATCGCCCAGCACTACCGCCGGCACCGCCACCAGGAGTTCTTGCGGTTCCTCAAGCTGATCGACACCGCCGTCCCCAAGGACCTGGACCTGCACCTGGTCCTGGACAACTACGCCACCCACAAGACCCCGGCGATCAAGGACTGGCTGCTGAAGCATCCCCGCTTCCACCTGGACTTCACGCCCACCAGCTCGTCCTGGCTGAATCTGGCCGGGCGCTGGTTCGCCGAGCTCACCAGCCGCAAGCTCCGCCGGTCCGCCCACCGCAGCGTCACCGAACTCGAGACCGACATCCGCAAATGGATCAACGAGTGGAACAAGGAACCCAGGCCGTTCGTCTGGACCAAGTCCGCCGACGAGATCCTTGAGACCCTGGCGGATTACTGCCAACGGATAATCGACTCAGGACACTAGGTAATGTCAAGAGCTGTCCCTACCGCGGCGACCGCTAGACCCATCACCATCATCGCGATGATCCACCGACTCCGTCGTCCACCTACTGCAGTGGCCAGCGCGCCGCCCAGTCCGCCCAGCGCTCCGACCGACACGATCAGCGCCGACCAGCTGTAGGCGGCGAGGGTGGCACCGACGGCCAGGGGAATGAGCGCGCCGATGAAGCTCGCTCCGCTAGCCACGGCGGAAGCCAAAGCCGCCTCCCGGGCGACCTGACGGCCAAGATGCCCGGCGGCCAGCCGCCCCGATCGGGTAAAGCTGAGCTCCCGCTCGGCCCGGGCCAGATCCGCCCGGAGCTGACCGTATTCGGCTACGAAAACGGTGAACACTGAGGAGACGAGCGCAACCGCCGCCACGCGCAGCGCCAGGCTGACGGTCAGGCCGCTTCCGTGCAGTACCGCCGCCGAGGCAAGGGTGAGGGCGTTGATGATGCCGTCGGCAATGCCCAGCGACAACGGCAGCAGGAAACGCCGCAACCATAGCCGCACCGGACGTCACGGCCGTGGCATGTCAGCGTGCCCGTGGAACGCGCTCGATGATCCGGGCGCCGACGACGATCTCATCGATGCTAGGCAGGGCAGCCCCAGCGTTCTCGATAGCCGCGATGAGTGCTGGGATGTCGATATATTGTCCCCCTCGATAGTGACCTCGTACCGACCGTCTCGGTATCGATGTCAGTGACGGTGATGTTGACCGCTTCGACACCGGGGCACACCATCAATTGCCTCGGCCAGCTCCAGCAGGTCAGGGCGCTGCAAAGCTTTATCCACATCGAGCTGGAGCCAGCGCACATTCACCCGAAATCAAATCCCTTTCTGAACCACATGACGTTACCCTTTCCTGCAACCCGTCTACCGGGAAGCCCGAGAGCGCTTTCTGATCAGATAACCGAATCCGAAGGGGCTGAACTGAGCTAGCGGAATTCCTGCGAAGATCAGCGGGAAACTGTTCACGATGATGCCGATGGTCAACAGCCCAATGCCACACAGCAGGCTGGCTATCATCACCGTTAGCCACATGGACTGGCGAAATCTGGCATGTTCAGATGTGACGACCGACTTGAAACGGAACGCGGGCAGCCTCGACGCGCTCAGAGCCTGCTCGAGGCGTGGCTCGGCCGCAGCCAGGTCGCGCTCGATCTCGGTGAGGATTCGCTTCTCGCGCGCCGACAACGAGGACATGGCCCATCTCTCCCTAATCGCCAAGCGACCAGGGACCGTCAGCGGCACATCCGCAATTTAGAGGAGGGCCCCATCACCTCATACCCTTCATAATAACAGCCGGCCATTCGTACTGCACTGGCCCGCTGTCAGCGCTTACTGCGATCAAACGCCGCCATGATGACCTGGACCGCGGTCGCGCAATCCTGCCAGCCCCGGACGTCGGTGTCTTTACCGGGCTCTAGTTCCTTGTAGATATCGAAGAAATGGCCGATCTCCGCGGTCACGTGCTCCGGCACGTCGCCAAGGCCCCGAAGATCCGCGTATCTCGGGTCATGCGCGGGCACGGTGAGGATCTTGGCGTCGGGACCGTGCTCGTCGCTCATCCAGAACACGCCGACCGGCCGGACCGTCACCAGGCAGCCGGGGAAGGTGGGCTCGTCCAGCATGACCATGACATCCAGCGGGTCGCCGTCTTCGGCCAGGGTGTCCGGGATGAACCCGTAGTCGTGCGGATAGCGGGTCGAGGTGAACAGCATCCGATCCAGCCGGATCCGGCCGGTGTCGTGGTCCATCTCGTACTTGTTCCGGGATCCTTGCGGGATCTCGATGATGACGTCGATTTCCACCTTTGCTCCTCCGGATCCGGCGTTCAGGCCATGGCGGTGACCACGGCGATGACCGCGATCAGCGCGATCAGCATGTACAGCATGTATGCGTCGAGCCGCCCGGACTGGAGCCGTTTCGCGACCGCGACGATGGCCATGACGAGACGGAACGCGGGCCGGTAGCCGTAGGTCTCGAACACCTCCACCACGTCGGAGCGGTAGCCGAGGTGCGGCGCTCCCGGCACGACCGACGCCGGCCCGGCCGGTTCCAGTTCGCCGTTCAGATCGCCAGGTTCCTCCGGCGCTCCCCCAGCGTCATCGATCAGCCCCTCGCCGTCGCCGGCGAGGACACGGACTTCGGATCTGGTGTGCAGGACGTTGCCCAGCACCCGGCGGGTCGGGTTGGCGTAGGCGAAGGCGGTGTAGGAGTCGGGGCCCTGCACGCCGATCGTCGCCGACCGCCACGCCGGTACCCGTCGGACCTGCAGCAGACGCCGGCCGGAAACAACCCACGCGAACAAGCCCACCAAGATGGTCATCACCGGGATCTCAATCCACAGCCAGGACGGCGACAGGATGGAGAACCCGGCGAAGACCGGCTGGAGGACCCAGGGGGACTTCAGGGCACCTGAGGTGAGCGTGGCCGGGACGACCGGCGACAGGCCGCGGGCGATGACCCGGATCTCCAGCGGAGTGACCGCGGCGATCGCCAGTGGGGCGATCGACAGCAGGACAACGGCCAGGCGCCCGGCCCAGCCGTAATCGCCGCGCCAGCCATGACGGGCGGCCTTGACCGACGGCCCGCGCCCCAGCACCACCAAGCCGACCAGCCGGACGAACGTCACTCCGGCAAACCCAGCGGTCAGGGCGACCGCGGCCCCGGCCAGGGCGAGCGCCAGCCGGTAGCCGAGACCGGGGACGCGGAACTGCTGCATCAGCGACTCGAGGAGAAACCATTCGGATACGAATCCGGCGGTCGGGGGCAGTCCGGCCAGCGTCATCGATCCGATGGCCAGGCCGGTACCGCTCCAGGGGGCCCGCCGCCCGATGCCGCGCAGCATTTCCAGGTCATCGCTGTCCGCTGTCTCCTCCAGGCCCGTGCTGGCGGTGAACAGCAGCGACTTGGCGGCGGTGTGCGCGATCATCTGGAGGGTGGCGGCCAGCAACCCGGCGGCGATCAGCCGCTGGTCCCGGACTGCGGAGCCGATCATTGCGACGCTGAAGCCGACGATGATGAGGCCGCTGTTCTCGACACTGGAATAGGCGATGACCCGGGGCAGCCGGTTCTGCACGGCGGCGTGGGCGATCCCCAGCAGCGCGGTGAAGGCGGCAATGAGAAGCAGCACGGCCCCCAGCCAGCCTGGCGGCCGGCCGAGCAGGGACAGCGTCCGCCACATGCCGTAGAAGCCGACGTTGACCGCGACGCCGGCCATGATCGCCCGGGCGGGCCCGGGCGCGGAGGTGTAGCCGCGGGGCAGCCACACCTGGAACGGCACCAGGCCTACCTTGACCGCGAACCCGGACAGCAGCAGTACCAGGGCGGTGGACCGCACCGCACCGCCGGGTACGTACGCGAACGATGCCAGCCGGATCGAGTGCGACGTGGCGGCCAGCAGCAGCAGCCCGGCCAGCAGGGCGGCCCCGCTAATCTTCCCGAACGCGAACGTGACCTGCGCCGCGCTGGCCGTCTCGGCCCGGTGCCGCCGGAAGCCGGCCAGCAGGTAGAAGGCGAGGGTCAGTGCTTCCCAGGCAAACAGGAAGGTGAAGGCGTCCGTGGCGGTGACGATGACGGCGACCGATCCGACGGCGAGGGCGTAACTGGCCCCCAGCCCTCTGCGCCCGTTGGTTCCGGGGCGTGCCGCCCAGCTGGCGAAGGCCACCGAGATCGGGACGGCCGCGCCGAGGGCCATGGCCAGGAACAGCCCGGACAGCCGGTCGGCGGACAGTCCCAGCGCCTGCTGACCCGGCACGGCCTGCCCGAGCAGGCCAGCGGCGTCGAGGCGGACGGTGTTCCCGGAGAGGGCGGCGCCGCCGACGGCGGCCAGGCACCCGCAGCCGGTCGCGCCGAGCAGGTACGGCAGGCCGCTCGGCCAACCCCGGCCAGGCCTGGGCAGCCCGAGCAGGTCAGCCGCCGCGGCGGCCGCCAGCAGAATCAGCCCGGCGGCGAAGACCCAGCTCATCGCGTCTCCTTCGGGTCACCGAGGCGCCCCATGGCGATCAGCAACGCGTTGAGAATGCCAAACGGTGATGGTGGCGAGCCGGGCAGCCAGATGTCGACCGGAACGATGTCGCAGATCCCGCCCATGGTGATGTCGCTGTGCCCGAGCAGGCCGCCGCTGACCGCGTCCGTACCCGCCGCGATGACCACCTTCGGGTCGGGCATCCCGTCGTACGTCGTGCGGAGCGGGCCGGCCATCCCGGTGGATCCGGCGCCGGTGACGAGCAGGATGTCAGCGTGCCGCGGGCTGGGGGTGAAGAAGATCCCGAGCCGGTGTACGTCGTACACCGGCCCAAGCAGGGCCAGGATCTCCCACTCGTCGCTGCCGTCCGATCCCGCGTCGAGGTGGCGGATGTGCACGCTGCGCCGCAGCGCCGCGGTCCGCTCGCGCAGGCTGGCCCGGACGGCGTCGACGGTCTCTTCCGTTTCCGGTACCTCGGGCACGATGAGCTGATCCCGGGTTAGGGCGCTCGCCGTTCGCCCGGTAGCGCCGGCCGACCAGCCGAAGACGTCGGGCCGGGCGGCGACGCAGAGGCCGCAGAGGATGCACAGGCCCTGGTCGAGGCGTACGGCGTCGCGAGGGGCTCCATCGTCCACGCTGATGGCCTGGGTGGGGCACAGGCCCGGTAGGCCGGCCGTGGCGGGCGGGTTGGAATCGTGCACGATGGCGGGTCCACGCCAGCCGTCCGCGTAGCGGTCCGGCCTTTTTGGCCAGCGGGTGGTGACCACGCCGTTGCGCAGCCCGCGCAGGACCCAGAGACTCATAGCGCCACCCCCGCGAGGGACAGGCCGAAGCTAGCTTCGATGAACGGGAAGTCGGTGAGTATGTCGCCGGCGAACACGTCGTGCATGAGGACGAGGTTGTGGAACGACGCCGACCGCAGGCGGCAGCGGGACACGTGGCCGTCTGCCACGGTCACGTCGTACAGCACTTCGCCCTGCGGCGCCTCGGCCCAGCCGACGGCCCGGCCGTCGGCGGGGGTACAAGGAGTGATGATCGGGCCTTCGAGGTCTGGGAACTCGGCGAGTTCATCGGCGACCTGACGGAGCAGGTGGAAGGACTGATCCACCTCCTCCCAGCGCACCATCAGCCTGGCCATTGCGTCGCCGTCGGCGAACGTACGCAGAGGCGTGAGGCCCAGGGCAGGATAGGCGTCGTAGGGCCGCTGGCTCCGGGCGTCGTCGGAGAAGCCCGAGGCCTTCCCGATCGGGCCCAGCGCGCCGTGCTGCTGCGCCCGGGCCGGCCTCAACGGGCCGGTGGTACGCAGGCGGTCCAGGAACGAGGACGTCGACATAAGGGAGTCCGCGTCCGCGCTGATGGCCTTGTCCAGCCGGCCGAACTCGGCCAGGATCGCGGCCGCCCCCAGGTGGGGCATGGCCCGGACTCCGCCGGGTACGACGACGCCGCGCCCGAACCGGCTCCCGCACAGCCCGCTGACCAGGCGCAGCACTCTTTCCTTGTGCAGAGCGAACCGGGCGGCGGCCACCGCGAGACCGCCTGCATCGGCCAGCTTGGCCGCGACGTCCAGATGGTTGGCGATCCGTTCCAGTTCGGCGTGCAGGACCCGCACCAGCGACGCCGGCACCGGCGGCACGCAGCCCGCGATGCGCTCGACGGAGTGGCAGTAGGCTAGGGCGTGCGCGACCGAGGCGATCCCTTCGGCCCGCTCGGCCAGCAGCACACCTTCGGCGGCGCCTATGTCCTCGAACCGCTGCTCGATCCCCCGGTGCTTGTAGAACACCCGCATGTTGAGGTGCGGAATGTCCTCACCGGGGGTCTCGATCAGGTACTCGATGGACTCCGTGACCCCGGACCGGACCGGCCCATGCGGGAACGTGAACATGCCGTAACCCTGGACATGCCGCGGCAGGGCGTAATCATCCGGGGAACCGGGCCGGATCAGTGGGGCCAGCCGCGGATGACCGCCGGGGATCACGCCGAACTGGTCGTGGATGACCCGCTCGTACCAAAACGCGGCCCCGATGTGCGGGGTCAGGGCGGGATAGCTGGCCGCTCCGGGTGGAAGTGCCACCTCCAGGGTGTCGATCCCGCCCTTGACGGCCAGTTGCGCGGACAGGACTAGCAGGGGTGTCCGGTCCGGTCTAGTCGGGGGCCAAAGCCGGACCGCCGCGAACAGGCCCGCGAACCGGTCGCCCGCCGCGACCCGCGCGTCCAGCTTGTCCCAGAGCCTCCCGACCTCGGCCTCGGTGAGGGTGATGGTCATGCCACCCCCCGCAGTTGCGCTACGGCCTGGGCGATGAGTTCGGTCAGTTCTCCAGGAGGGTGCAGCCCGAGGACGAGCAGGGCAATGACCCCGGCCACCATCGGCACCACCATCCACGCGCTCGGTTCCCCGCGGCTGACCACCACCGAAGCCTCGGCCCGGGTCAGGGTGGCAACCTGGCCACCCTGACCGTCGCCGGTGTCCTGTCGCGGCGGCGCCACCGGTTCCCTGGCCGACCGGAGCGGCTGGAACAGGATGCTGGTGGCGGAGGCGGAAAGGCCCAGGAAAGCGAGCGTGATCAGCACGATGAGTACCCCGGCGACGGCGTAATGGTGCGCGTCGAGGCCGCCGGCGACGATCTGGAACTCACTGCGGAAGATCCCGAACGGCGGCATCGCGCACAGCGCCAGCACGGCCAGCAGGAATAGCGGCCCGGTCCAGGGCAGCACGTCCATCGCGCCGCGATGGGCGGAAATTTTCTTGCTGCCGAACTTGATCGCGAACACTCCCGCGCCCATGAAAGCGTTCCCCTTGGCCGCGGCGTGGGCGAGTACGTGCAGCATGACCCCGGCCAGCGCGACGGGCGCGCCGAAGCTCACCCCGATGGCCAAGATGCCCATGTGCTCGACGCTGGAGTAGGCCAGCAGCCGTTTTAGGTCCCGCTGGTCCAGCAGGTAGAGCGCGGCTAGCAGCAGGGAGGCAACCCCGAAAGCTAGCAGCACGTCGCGTGGGAAGCCGGAGCCCAGGGCGGCGGCGGCGATCTGGTAGAAGCGTAGGATGGCGTAGAAGCTGACCGCAAGGAGCGACCCCGACAGCAGCGCGGAGACCGGGGTCGGTGCCTCCGAATGAGCGTCGGGCAGCCAGGTGTGCACCGGGAACAACCCCACCTTGGTGCCATAGCCGAGTACGGCCAGCATGAACGCGAACCGCACCGGAGTGTGCGGCAGTCGGCCGGCGACGTGCAGGATCGTGCTCAGCGCGAGGTCGTAATGCTGGCCGAGCAGCTGCGCGCCGGCGAAATAGGCGAAGATCGTGGCCAGCAGCCCGAGGCCGAGTCCCGCGGAAGCGATCAGCACGTACTTCCACGCCGCCTCGGCCGCTGCTTCGCTGTTCTCCAGCGCGACGAGCAGGGCGGAGACGACGGTCGTCACCTCGACCGCGATCCACAGCAGAGCCAGGCTGTTCATCATCGGCGCGATCAGCATCGACCAGGCAAAAATGTTGAACAGAACATAGAACCTCATCGCGTAGCGGCGCCCGCTCGCGGCACTTTCCGCCTGGATCTCATGCCGGACGTAGCCGACCGCGTAGACCGCCACCGCGGCGTAGAGGAACCCGGTGGCCAGCATGAAGATGCCGCTGACCGCATCCACCCGGAAGTAGGACACGTACGTCAGCGTGTGATGAGCCACCGCCGGGATTAGGGCCAGCACCAGCCCAAAGCTGGCGATCCCGGCGACGGCGGTGACCGCGGCGCACAGGCGGGGCGGCAGGACCAGCGCGGCGATGGCGGCCACGAACGGGACGGCAGCCAGGGCGATGATGACGGCGAACACGGCTACCCCCGCAGCCTGGTCAGGTCGGCGGTGGACAGCGAATCCGACCGGTTGGTGTGGGTCCGGATCAGCATCCCGAACACCACTACGGCCACCAGCAAGTCGAACAGGAACGCCGTCTCCACGATCAGTGGCAGACCCGCCGCCACCACCAGCGCGGCCAGGGAGATGGCGTTCTCCAGCGTGAAGAACCCGATGGCCTGGGAGGCGACGTCACGCCGGACGATCATCAGGCCGAACGAGACCAGGACCATCCCACCCGCGATGGCCAGCGCCGTCCCGGGCGCGTCGGCCGAGTGGATGCCGAGCGAGTTAAAGCAGAAGAACCCGATGGCGGCTAGGGCGATCGAGCCCAGAACGGAATTAGCCACGCCGATCGTGTAGCTCCCGGCCACACCGGGCGCCTCGTCACGGCCGGTCCGGCCGAGCAGCTTCCGCATTACGTACGGGATGGCCACAACCTTGAGCGCTGCGGACAGGGCGGCCAGCGCGTACAAGTCCCCGATCCCGCGGTCGGCGGCGATCACGATGGCCAGCACCGAGATCAGCGCAGACTGGGTCGCATACAGCCGGATCTGGTCTCTGACCAGGGCCTGCCGCAGCATGCCGAACTCCAGCAGCAGCATGAGGGCGGCGATCACGTCCGCGGCACCCTGGTAGACGCCGGGAGCCTGAGAGGGATCCATCAGCCACCCCCGAGATACAACGTGAAGACCCCGAGCACGGCAAGGAGGAACGCCGCGGCCACGAACTCGGTGATCTTGAACAGCCGCAGTTTGGCGAACGAGTTATCGATCACAGCCACCACCACGCCGATCACGGTGGCCTTGGCCAGCAGAGCCACGATGGCCAGCAGCACGGAACCGGCCTGCTGGCTGGACGCCAGACCCCACGGGGCGACGAACACGTTGGCCAAGATCGTGTACAAGATGAGCTGCTTCAGCTCCGATCCCCACTTCAGCAGGGCCAGGTAGGGGCCGGAATGCTCGAACGGCCGGGCCTCGTCGATCATCCCGAACTCGTTGGTCCCGGAGTGGGTCTCGACCGGGATGCGGGCCGTCTCGGCCAGGATGACCATGAACAGGGCTGCCGAGGCCAGCAGGTGGGCGGGCCGCACGATCTGCGCAGCCGAGGAGCGGACCGTCGCGGCGAGCGCGTACGGCAGGTCGGTTCCGGTCAGCAGCGCCACCGTGAACACCACGAATAGCACCACCGGCTCGGTGATCGCGGAGAACGTCTTGGCCCGGCTGGACCCGAGCTGCGCGTACGGGCTGCCGGTTTCCAGCGCAGCAGAGGCGACCAGAAAACTGGCCAGCGAGAGCATGAAGCCCCCGCCGAGAATGTCGCCCATGTAGCCCAGCGGCAGTCCGTAGGTAGTCAGCACCGGTATCAGCAGCGGCACTGTGAGGTAGGCCGCGACCGCGACCACTGGCGCGATCAGGAAGAACCAGGTGGTTCCTTCCGGAGCTAGGGCTTCCTTCCGGAACAGCTTGGCCAGGTCGAAATAGGGCTGCAGGACCCTAGGGCCGGTCCGGCCCTGCAGCCGGGCCTCGATCCGTGCGATCACGCCCGATATCCCGGGCGCGGCCACGGCGATGGTCAGAACCTGCAGCAGCTGAATGACCGGGATCGGGAGGGCCGCGTTCATCGCGCGGCCCTGGGTTCATGGCCGGGAAGCTCTTTGATGCCCTCCACCGCTGTGTCCTCCTACACCCAGACAGCACGCATGCTCAACAGGGGGTAGAGGCCATCAGCGCGACCGGAGCCGGCGGTTCATGGCGAGCCTCATCGCCAGGGTTTCATTGTCTCCTAGGTGATCTGCGGGCTGCAAGCCGACCCCGAAGTACCACTCGTCAGTCCCGGGACCGGATGCCGCCCGGGTGGATCTGCACAATCCACCCGCCCATCGACGGCTTAAACACCGCCACGGCCGCAATACCCCGGTCCCTCAGATCATCGGCCGCTCGGATCGCGGCGATCCGGGCCCGGGCACCGACGCCGAACTGACGAAATTCGTTGGGCCTGGCGGCGTCCGCACGTGGATATCCATGGGTGCTCATGGTTCCGGCTGCGACGCAGCCGCGGGCGGACCGTCCACGGCGAAGATCTTCCGGTAGATATCGGGCCCATAGCTAGTGGACAGGGGATCCCCCGGAAGCAGCCGGAACGTCCGCTCGCCATCGTCCCAGCGTTCGGGCCGCAGGAACAGCGTCGTGTCGGCCTGGGCTGAGTAAAAACTGTGCGCCAGGTCGAACAGGTGCGTGACGAAGTAGACACGGATACCAGAGTCGACAAGAGCCCGCACGATCTGACGGCCGATCTCCGAGCCTTCCTGTTCATTCGTCGAGGCGAACGATTCGTTGCAGAGCACGACACTGCCCAGGGTGATCTGGCCCGCGATGTCACGCATCCGGCTCAGCTCCTCGTCCAGCTTGCCCTTTTCCATCGTCGCGTCCTCTTCGCGCTTGAAGTGGGTGAAGACGCCCTGGCTTACGCTGGCGGTGAAGGCTTCGGCCGCGACGAACATGCCGCACTGCATCATGAGCTGGGCCTGGCCGATGCTGCGCAGGAAGGTGGACTTACCGCCCTGATTCGCGCCGGTGATCATGATCAGCCGCTTGCCATCAGCTTCCACGTCGTTGCCGACCGCTGCTCCCGAGAGCTGCAGGCTCAACGACGGGTCGTAAAGCCCCTGCGCGGACAGCGCGAACTTCTCCTCGGCCACGGGCACAGGGACACACACTGGTTCACCATTGGTGATGAGAGTCTCGCGCAGGTTCAGGCAGCCGATGTAAAAGGCCAGCTCGGCCCGGAGCATGGTGAAGAAGGCGAGGATGTGGTCGTCGGACTGGGCCAGCGCGTTAGCCACGCCGCTCAGCCCGCGAGACCGCAGGTCCGACAATGCCTGCTGGCCACCCTCGTCCCGGTCCGGTACGGAGAAGCTGATACCGGGTTTGCCGCCGAGCGATAGCCGCTCCCGCCAGCCCTGGTCGAGTGGCTCACGCAGCACGTAGCCGACGCCCTTGGTGCCCTTCCCCAGCCTCGCACTGATCAGGGTGCCTTTCCGGAACCCCAGTTCTTTGAGGTGGTCGTCCACTGTCTGAAGGTATGAGTCGTCCAGCTCTTCGGCGATCATGGCGAAGAACCGGCGGAAGCCTTCGGACTGAAAACTGCTGCCGTGGTCGTCGGCGACCGACCGCAGCCGCTTCAGCTGCCCGGTAAACATCTCCAGGGTCTGCACCGACCGGTACAGCAGCGAGTCGGGAGACGTACTCATCAGGCCGAGCAGTCCTTTCCTCTCGCCGACGATCGCGGTGACAGCGATGTCGAACAGTTCCCGGATCACGGCGGGCCGGGCGATGGTGTCAGCCAGAATCTCCTGCCGGTAGGTGATCTCTTCCGGACTGGTCAGGCTGGCCAGCACCGCGCGCCTGGCCATGTCGGCCAGCAAGTCATCTCCGTCCGCCATGGCCGCCCAGAGCGTGCCAAGTTCCAGATCCTGGGTGAGAGCCTGCTCGGCCGTGCTCGGCTCATGCGTGGGATCGATGTCATGGTCCCGGTACATCAGAAAGGCCTGCATACGGCGATCCGCTCCCTCAGGCTCTGGTAGGTGAGGCCGTACTTTTCGGCGATCGCAGCCGCGTAGGCCTTGCCGTCGGCTGGTCTGCGGACAATCCGGAATGTCCGGCCCGCGGGATCATCCGGGACGATCTCCGCGACCATGCTCACGCAGGCCTGGTTGAGGGAGGCCAGCCTGTCGATGAACGTCACGTACAGGCAGAGCAGGCCTTTTTCAGTCATCTGCTGCAGGATCTCGGCCCCTAGGAAGGACGCGTCCTGCAGGGTGGTCGAGGCGAAGCTTTCGTTCATGACGACGACGCTGCAGCCCGTAGCCTGCTGCAGGACGTCGTGGATCCGGACTAGCTCGTCTTCGAGTTTGCCCCGCAGGTTCTGCAGGTTTTCTTCCTTTTCGAAGTGGGTGAAGATCCGGTCCGGGATGAACAGGCGAGCCGACCGGCCCGGAATGAGCAGGCCGAGGCTGGCCAGGTAATGCAGCTGCCCGAACATGCGGGCGAACGTGGTCTTCCCGCCCTGGTTCGGGCCGGTGACGACGATCGCGTGTTCCTGGCCATCAAGGCGCAGGCTGTTCGGAACGACAGCCTTGCCGTCTGCGGCCAGTTTGCTTGCCAGCGCGATATCGAATGCCTCGTCTGCGCTGGTCTGCTTGTCGGTGGTACTGACTGCTGGATAACAGAACTGCAGGCCTAGAGATTCGATGGGCCGGATGTATTCCAGGTAGGCCAGGTAGAACTGAATCTCCCGGTCGAACGTACCGATCGTGTTGTCGACGCACTTCGCTTGCCTGCGGCAGAACTCGTCCAGATGCTGAAAAACCTCGGGGAACAGCCTGGCTACGCAATCCAGGACCTGGGCTTCGACGTGATCCATCTCGGCGAGGGACCGGAACTGCATCCGGTAGTCCTTGACCGCACCCTGCTTGAACTTCGCGAAGGTCTTCTCGACCTCCGCGCCGTAGTCGGCTTGCTCCTCGTACCCGGTGACCTGAACGCTCGATCCACGGATTAGGACGCAGTAGCGCACGTCAGCGAGCCGAGCCAGCAGGT
Source organism: uncultured Actinomycetes bacterium (assembly GCA_963833835.1). Lineage (GTDB taxonomy): Bacteria > Actinomycetota > Actinomycetes > Streptosporangiales > Streptosporangiaceae > Bog-532. The sequence continues at coordinate 32,931 of CAWHZI010000007.1, read as the reverse complement.
CGCGGACTTCGCCCGCCAGTTTCAGGTGGCTTTCGGACTGCGCGTAGGCCTCCAGGTACTCGCGCAAGGCGAGCATGCCTCCTGAGCTCATCTTCAGGTCTTGAAGCTGGGCGGCGAAAGCCGGGACAGTCTGGCAGTAGGCGTCCACAGCGTCGAGAAACCATCGTTGACGCTGGTATGGGTTACGGAGGCTGTCAGCTTGCGCCAGGCACTGACGCATAGCTTGCATGCCACGTGCGAACTTGACCACGACACCGCGCACCTTGGGGTCCTGCAGGTCCCGGAGCACTTGCTGGCGATGGCGGATCGCTGATTCGTTGTGCAGCGGGGCTAGGAAGAAGGGCGTGAGGTCATATTGCTCACGGCCGAACACCATGGACGAACAGACCCGACCAAGATTCAGGTCGGTGAAGAATTCGGGCTCAGCAGGCAGCTTGAGGCCCGCGAAGTCATCCTCCCGCTCGAAAAGAATGCTTCGAAAAGGCATAGAACTCGCCTCCACCGGATCGCACCAGTAGAGGCCATCAGCCGAAGCGGCGGTTCAGGCGAGCCTCATCGCCTTGACACAGTCATTTTACCCTGCCCTATGCTGGCCATACGGCGGAGGGGCTCGCCGTTGAACGCGGTTTTCGCCAACGGTCCCTACCCGATCTGGGTAGGAGGCCCATGCCCGCCGCCGCGCGTGACGCGCGCTCGCCGGATGATGGCGTCAACCCGGCGCACCTGGCTCACCTGTACCAGCACGAGGGTCTGTCGACCTATCAGATCGCCGAGCTCACCGGTATTGACCGTCAGCGCGTGACCCGTGCCCTGCGCCGCAATGGAGTAGACCTGCGGTCGCGTGGAGCGGGCCGGAGGCGGCCAACTCGCCGCGTGGAGGATCCGCCGGATGTGCAGCAGCTCATCACTGGGCTCTACAACGAAACCCGGCTCAACTCCCGCGAGATCTCGGCGCTGCTGGGCATGCCAGAGCGGACAGTCCGGGAACGCCTGCACCGTTACGGTGTCCAAGCCCGTACCAGAGGCGGGTGGAAACGTGAGCAACGCAGGACAATCACAGCCGAGCTTCTCGTCCAGTTGTATGTGCAACTGGGTCTATCCGCCGAGGCGGTCGGGCAGCGGCTCGGCACGTCCGCCAGGGTGGTACTACGCAGCGCACACGACTACGGCCTGCCCGTACGGACCAGGGGCGCTTTCCCCGGGCAAGAGCCACCCGAGGACATCGAACTAATTGAAGCGCTCTACGCCGACCCGCTCATCGCAGATGCGCTTCGTCGGCACGGTATCGCGCACGTTCCGGCCGGCGGACCGATCTATGTGCGTTTCCCCACCCCGGCCGCGCTGAACACTCCGCTGGTCAAGGACCTCTACTGGGCCTGCGGCATCGGTCTCCGCCACATCGAGCTACTCACTGGCCAGCCCGCGATAACAGTGCGGGGCTTCATGCGCCGCTCAGGCATTCCGCTCCGCCACCCAGGCGGCCGCACACCGTTCCTGCGCCGATGGCGGACTGCGCTGGGAGCGATCCAATCGTCCACGGCAGAGGCCGCGGACCGCAGAAGGCAGTAAACGTACAGCGCGCCCGCCTTATTGCCCGGCGCGGAAGGGATACAGGTGATGCAAGATGACAGCATCTGAGGCCGTAGGAAGTCAGCCGGCTGAGGCTGGGGAAAGCCGGGCAACCGCAAGTGTGGCGATTGCTGACCCAGCCGCATGGGCGGTCACGGCGTTCGCCACCACTTCATTCATGCTGGGCATGTTTCAGACAGGCCTGCTCAATGCCGCCGGAACCCCGGTCGTGCTACCTGCTGCATTTTTCTTTGGCGGCCTGATACAGATCATCGTGGCCGTGCTGGAAATATCACGCGGCAACCTGTTCGGTGCGGCCGTGTTTGGGACTTACGGCCCATTCTGGGTCATCTTCGGGGCCTTCGAGACGCTATACCTCGCCAATGTCCCCGCGGCGCACCTCAATTCGGCGACGAGTTTGTTCCTGGCGGTGTTCGCCGTCGTCACGTTCTACCTGGCGATTGCCTCACTCCGGACCGATCTGGTCCTAGCCACGATCCTGTGGCTGATCTTCGTTGGGCTGGTGTTGCTGTCCATCGGCGCCGGCGCCAGTCAGGGCAACATCACGAAAGGCCGGCGGTTGGGTCGTCCTGGCCTTCGCGGTCCTCGCCTGGTATCACGCCGCGGGCGACGTCATCGCCTCGACCTTCGGTCGGAAGATCCTGCCCGTCGGGCCGCCGCCGATCAGATAGTTCACCACGTCACCATAGCGGCCACCAGCGATCAGCGCTGGTGGCCGCTACGGCCTGACCCGAGACCGCCGGGATCGCAAATCACGGGACGTCAAGGCGGACACGAATGCCGACCAGCCGCGGCGAGATGGCCGGTCTTGCCGCCTTTCCAGCTCGGTGAAGACACTGATGGTCAGCGCCCCGAGACTGGTCCCCTGATCACAGGTGGTGCAGACGACTCGGCGGCTGCCGTTCAGCAGCCGGGGAATGACACCCACCGGTGGCTGGGCAAGTGGGATGTACCTGGCGTGATCGAGGCAGATACCTGCCCCGCAGTGTGCGCAGCAGCCAATGGCGGGCTGAGCCAGACTGGTCCTCGCGATCCTCGTGGCGCACTCCAGGCAGTTCATCAAGCATCTCCCCGCTCGCTGTGCGTCGGCATCGTGCCATCAGGATCTGGCCGCCACAGATTGCCCAGATACGCCGCACTCCGCGACGCTCCGTTGGCATTGAGGGCCCGCAAGTATCCGGCCAGTGGCGGTCGCATCCGTAGTTCTGACAGCACCGCTAGCGGCACGAAACGAGCTTCCAGATCCGGTTCAGCTGACTCTGGTTCTGACCCAGAGGATCCGATAGCCAGGAAGACGAGATCGACGGTCCGGCGGCTGGAGCCTGGCTTGAGCGCTTCGAGTACGAACGCCACCCGCGTTGGTTGAACAGATACTCCAGTTTCCTCGAGAGTCTCGCGCCGGGCGCAGGCGGCCATGCTTTCGCCCGGACGTGGCGTTCCGCCGGGCAGTACCCAGTCATCGGCTCCGTTCCGGGCCCGGTGGACCAGCAGCAGTTCCTGGCCGCGGAAGATGATCGTTGAACAGCGCACGTCGGTCTCTCCCGGCGTGTCCATAGGCCTTGCCTTCCTGTTTTGGGACTGAATCAGGGCGCCCGATGCCAGGCGGATATACGGCACCTGGTGGCAAGACCGGATCACCAGGGATCGGTGAGCCGGAGCCAGCCGACCGCGAACAGCCAACCGGCCAGTACGTCGCCTGGCCAGTGGACGCCCAGGTACACCCGGCTGCCGCCCACCAGGAGAGCGGCGGTCGTGGACGCGATGTAGCCGTGGCCTCGTATGCCGAGGGCCCGGGCACACACACCGGCGGTCAGGGCGGCAGCGGTCGTGTGCTTCGACGGCAGGCTGAAGCCTTCCGGCTCAGTAAGCCAGGCAGCCGCTGGAGGTCTCGGGCGGGCGATGACCCGGGAGACGCGCCGCCGCGCGGCTGCCCCGGTGGCTACCACGAGGACCGGAGCTAGCGCCTGCCGCCAGCTGGTCCGGCCGGAGGCGGCGATGCCTGTGAGAACGGCCACCGGGTAGGCCAGGCCCGGTTCGGCGCACGCGCTAATCGCGTGGGCCGCCGTGATGCCGGCTGGGCTCCGCCGGGCCCACACGGCCGCGAAGGCCGCTCGATCTGCGCTGGCTAGCGATCCCGGCCGGGCGACCCGGGCAGCGAAGATCGCCATGGCCGCGAACGCGGCACCGGCCGTACCCGCGCGACGGATCGTCGCTGACGTCATGCCCGGCCACCGCCGTTGTCTCGGTGCCGGACGAGAGCCGGCATCACGGCCAGCAGGACCACCTCGGCCGTGCCGTAGGCGCTGGTCCCCACCCACAGCCGCCAGCTGCGCCGATCAGGGCCCTGATGTGATGGCACGGATCTGGCTGACTCACATGGAGCGGCATACGCCGGGACGCGGCCGGCTCGAAGTGCGGCGAGCACGGCCGGAACGTCCCGATGGCACAGCTCCAGGACCGGTGCCCAGGCAGTGTCGTCGAGATCGTTTCCCTGACCGCCCGCAGGCAGCCACCACAAACGGGCACATGGGCCCAGGTCAACAGATTGCAGCGCGGACGCCGTCATCCTGCCTCCTCAGATCGGAGCACAGGACCCATTGGCCATCCGGCATGCGTGCGAACACGCGGCGAGGTCCACCGCCAGCGGCATAACCGCCGTCTCAACTATACCCTCGTCCCCGCGGGTCACACCCAGGCCAGCCGTTGCCCCGATGCTGGTATCCGTTACACTGGCCGCGCCGGATGAGGCTCCGGCAGGAGCGCGCCGCTCCTGAACCGCCAGTGACGGCTGATGGCCTCTCAGGATTCAGTTATCCCGGGAGGCGGTATGGCTTGTCGCTGGCCACTAAGCGTTCCGGGGGAATGCACAGGGAGCGGCGAATGAGTGACTTCGAAGTAAGCGGACTGTCGGCGCTTGAGATCCTGGACTCGCGCGGGCGGCCCACGCTGGCGGTGACGGTAACGCTCGCGGACGGAACGACGGCGTGTGCGCGCGTCCCGTCAGGTGCGTCCACCGGATCCCGGGAAGCGGTCGAGCGACGCGACGGCGATCAGTCGCGTTACGAGGGCAAGGGAGTGCTCGGCACAGCGGCTACCGTGAATACGGAGATCGCCGACCTGCTGCGCGGACGTTCCTGGCCTTCCCTGGCCGAGGCCGACCAGGCCGTCATCGACCTCGACGGCACGGCGAACAAGAGCCGGCTGGGGGGCAACGCCACCGTGGGAGTCTCAATGGCGCTGGCCCGCGCCCTTGCGCAGTCGGCGGGGATGCCGCTGTGGCGGTGGCTGGAGCCGCACGATGTGACCCCGAGCTTGCCGGTCCCCCACTTCAACGTCCTGAACGGCGGCGTACACGCGCCGAATCCACTGGACTTCCAGGAATTCATGATCGCTCCACTGGGCGCTCCGTCCCTGCCCGAAGCGATCCGGGCCAGGCGCCGAGGTGTACGCGGCGCTGCGCCGCCAGCTGGCCGACCGCAACCTGTCCACCGGACTGGGCGACGAAGGCGGTTTCGCACCGGATGTCGACGAACCGGAGGAGGTGCTGGGTTTCCTGGTCCAGGCCATCGTCGATGCCGGATACCGGCCCGGGCCGGATGGCGTCTCGATCGCGCTGGATCCAGCTGCTTCGGAGTTCCGGCAGGCCGACGGCCGGTACCAGGTAGCCGGGGAACTTCTCACCAGCGACGACCTCATCGAGCGTTACGCGAAGATCGTGGCGGAGTTTCCGGTCCACCTCATCGAGGACGGACTCGGTGAGGATGACGACGACGGCTGGATCACGCTCACTGGCCGGCTTGGCCCAGCGGTGCAGCTGGTCGGGGACGATATCTTCTGTACCAACCCGGCCATCATCGGGAAAGCGATCGCGCGCGGCATCGGCAACGCCGCGCTCATCAAGGTGAACCAGGTCGGCACGGTGACCGAGACGCTGGAGGCCATGGCCGTATGCCGCGAGGCGGGCTACCGGCAGCTGGTCTCGCACCGGTCCGGGGAAACCGAGGATTCCTTCATCGCCGATCTTGCGGTGAGTAGCGGCTGCGGCCAGCTGAAGTCCGGCGCCCCGGCCCGGGGCGAGCGAGTAGCCAAGTACAACCGGCTGCTCGAGATCGCGGCGACGGCGACGACCCCGCGGTACGCGACGACGACCTGATGGTCTTGGCCCCGTGGCCCGGATCCGGCGGTTAAACCGCCCCAAGGAAATAGGCGAGCAGCACGACCGCGAAGACGTAGAACAGGTAGAGGTTGACGTCGCCGGACTGCAGCGGGCTGATAGCATCGGCGAGCCATTCCACGGCGCGAATCACCGGCCGGTACAGGTAACGGTCAAAGATCGGCGTCATCTCCGCCTCGTAGTGCACCGGGCCGGACCGGCCCGCCGGGTCGTCGGAGGCGCGGCGAACCGAGACCGACGGGCGGTACAGGGCATCGAAGGTGACCCGGGTCGGCGCGGAGAAGGTCATCGCTGAGTACTGCATCCGCGGCTTGAAGCTGACGATGCCGCCGTCCCAGACGGGGACGGTGACGCTGGCCGCCCGCGGCCGCCCGGCCAGGTAGATGAGCACCGGCACCGCGCAGGCCGCGGTCAGGAAGACCGCCAGGTAGGTCGGTGACAGCGCGGAGAAGTCCGCGTGCGCGGGGATCACGGTGAGGTTCCCGGGCAGCAGCAGCGGGCCGAGCGTGACACCTGTGACGGTGCGGACGGCTCTCGACAGGGCGGTCAGCATGACCGGGGCGCCCACGGCGAGGGCGACGCAGGCCAGGGCCAGCAGACCCGGCCCGGCTACCGGCTGGCCGGTTTCCCGCGCACCGGCGGCCTGGCGGGTCCGGGGCATCCCCAGGAAGGGAATCCCGAATCCGCGGACGAAGGCGTAGATCGCGAGGCCTCCGGTCAGGCCGAGGGTGGCGGCCGCCACCACGATCAGGATCGCGATCAGGTGGCTGCCGGTCCGGAAGCCCTGGAACAGGCCCTGGAAGATGAGCCATTCACTGACGAAGCCGTTGAGAGGCGGCAATGCGGCGATGCCGAGCGTGCCGGCGAAGGCGACGACGGCACTACGCGGCAGGCGGTGGATCAGGCCGCCGAGCCGGTCCATGTCTCGCGTCCCGGTCGCATGCTCGATGACTCCAGCTTCCAGGAACAGCAGCGTCTTGTAGCAGCCGTGGTTGGCCACGTGATACAGGCCGGCCAGCAGCAGGAACGCCCAGAGGGCCTGCTGGCGGTACGCGTGGAACACCATGGCCGCGCCGAACGCGGTGATGATGATCCCTATGTTCTCGATCGTCGAGTAGGCCAGGAAGCGCTTGATGTCGCGCTCCCCCAGCGCGTAGAGGATGCCGATGGCTGCCGTGACCGCCCCGGCGCCCATGGTGACGAGCCCGGGCCAGCTGCCGATACCGGGCAGCAGCCGGAACGCGAACAGTGCGATGCCATAGACGCCGATCTTGACGACGACCCCCGACAGGAACGCCGATCCGTCAGCGGGCGCCACGGGATGGGCCTCAGGCAGCCAGACGTGCAGCGGGACCAGGCCGGCCTTGAAACCGAACCCGGCCAATGCGGCCAGGTAGGCGGCGTCCCGCCAGCCACCCGGGACCAGGTGGGCACGGTCGGCCATCGTGCCGAGCTGGGTGGTGTGGGTCTTGGCAGACACGATCACGAAGGCAGCCACGATCAGCAGGAAACCGATCTCGGACAGGGCCAGGAACCAGAACGCGCCACGGGCCACTTCTGGGCTGCCAGCGCGGCGCAGGATGAGCAGATAGCACAGCAGGCTCATCGACTCCCAGGCGACCAGGAAGGTGACGATCCCGCCCGCGGCGAGAACGGCGAGGCAGGCGATCACGGCCAGGTTGTAGGCGGCCAGGTACAGGCCGGTGCCGCGTCCCGGCTCGTGGTAGTGCGGAGCGTAGAGCGCGATGGTCACGGCGACGAGGCCCAGCAGCGCGACGAACACCCCGGCCAGGGTGGTGAGCTGAAGCTCGAGAGGGCCGCCGATGACGACCGCCGCGCCACGGTCGCCGACCGTGACGAGACTGGTGTCGCCGGACACCAGCACCCATCCTCCACCGGCGACCGCGGCGGCACCGCCGAGGCCGGACAGAGCGCAGCTCAGCCGCAGGCCGAACCGGGCGCGGCCGGCGGTCAACGCGACGGCGGCCGCGATCAGCCAGCCAGCGGCGGCCAGATAGATCAGATCCAGCGGGCTCACGGCGTGTCCGCGATGAAGCTCAGGCCCGGTGTCTTTTCCGCCAGCCGGCCCACGGCCACGAGCAAACCCTGCAGGAGGGTCAGCGGGCTGGGCGGACAGCCCGGGATCCACACGTCGACGGGCAGGACCTTCGCGACGTCGCCGTGGACGAACGGATCCTCGCGGTAGACGCCACCGAGGGCACAGGCACCCGTCGCGACCACGACCTTGGGTGATGGCATGGCCTCAAACGTCTTCCGTGCCGCCACGTCCATGGCCCGGATCATCGGGCCGGTGACCAGGAGTAGATCGGCATGCCGGGGAGCGGGGGTGAAGAACAGGCCCAGCCGGTGCAGGTCGTAGTGCGGCGCGGCAAGCAGCCGGATCTCCTGCTCGCACACGGCACATGACCCCGTGTCCAGAGTGCGGATGTGCAGGCTGCGGCGGAACTGGCCGGCGATCCGCTGCTGCAGTTCGGTAGCGGCCTCGGCAGCGCTGTTCACCGGCTCGCTCCAGCCAGTGGTATGTGCTTGATCAACGCCGGGCGGGACGAGGTGGCCAGCTCGAACTCTCCGCTCGGGACGACGGCGGCCGGGGCGGCCTCGGCGCACCGGCCGCATGCCGTGCACGCTCCCACGTCATAGATCAGCACGTTCCCGTCGCGGCGCAACGCGCCCGACGGGCAGACCGCGCACAGTTCGTCGGCAACCAGCCCAGTCAGGGCGGCGGGCCGGAACGCCGGCGGGGTGGGCAGGTGAACGGAGGAGCCATCGGGCCGATCCGGATAGCGGCTGGTCACCACTCCCCGGCGCAGTCCCCGTGCGAACCAGAGCGGCATCGCGTTCCCTCCTTTAGCGGGCCATCCCGGCCACGGTGAGCCAGAAGCTGGCCTCGATGATTGGGACGTCGGTGAACACGTTTTGTGAGCGGCAGGCGTCATCGAAGCCCCTCCAGTTGCGAGCCGACGCCGGGCGGAGCCGGGCACGGCTGATGCGGCCAGAATCGTCGAGCGCGACCCAGGCCAGCATCTCGCCGCGTGGCGACTCGGCTGATCCAAGGCCGCACCGGGTGCTACCGTCCGCTGGCACAGGCAGTGGCGCCACCCCAGCGGCGGTGCCCGCGTCGAGCAGATCGCCGATCAGCCTGACGGCCTCGGAGGCTTCCGCGATCATCACGTTGAAACGGGCTAGCGCGTCACCCCCGGCGCCGGTGGCCGCCCGTACCGGAATGATTCCGTACGGGTTACCCGGCGGTGGGCCGGCCCGCGGCCGCGGCCTGATCCGGCCGTCGATGGCCAAGCCGGTCGCCCGGGCCACCGGCCCCACCAGGCCTAGTTGCCGGGCCTGGTTCGCGGTGAGGATGCCGGTGGCCTCCAGGCGATCGAGAAATGAGTTGGTCCGTAGCAGCGCGCTGGTAGCCCGGCTGAACTCCTCGTAGGCCCCAGGCAGGTCGCGGCGAAGCACCTCCACATCCGGTGCCCGGCGGGCTCCGCCCGGCTCAACTATCCCGAAGAGGTACCGGTGGCCGAAGGTGGCCGCATTCAGGCGCAGCAGCTGTTCCAGTGCTATCTCGGCCGCGGACTGGCCGACGGTCAGCCCGGTGGCCTGACAGAGTGCGGCGATCGCGGCTGCATGGTTGTATAGCCGTTCCAGCTCCAGTGCGACCGCCCGGGTCCGGGCAACGGCCGGCCGCACGCCGATGCCCAGTGCGGCCTCGACGGCGGCCGCGAAAGACCAGCCGGCGGCGACGGCGCTGAGGCCCTCGATGCGCTCCACGAAGAACGCGGCCTCCCGAGGTGTGCGGCCACGAAGCCGCCACTCCACGCCGCGGTGCTTGTGCCAGGTGAAGAGGTAAAGGTCGACAACTTCCTCGCCGCTGGTCACCAGGCCGTAGTAGAGGGTTTCCACGCCCACCTGGCGGACCGGGCCGAACGGGAACTCGAAGGCCTGCCCGGCGACGATGTGCGGCGCGTGCATGTCGCGGGGCGCTGACGGCGGCTGCTGGCCGAGCCGGGGAAGCCGGGCGCCGCCCTGAGGCGGCATCATGACCCGGTTCATCGGCTTGCCCGTCGACGGCGCGATGCCGAACTGCTCGTAGATCTCGCATTCCTCCACGAAGGCCGCGGGCGTGACATCCGACACCTCGGGATAGAACGGTCCCTGGACGGCAGACTCGGTGATCAGGTAGCGCGATCCCGGGCCACGGCCACCGTCCACCGCCCAGATCAGGCGAAGGGTGATGCCATCTCTGCCCCCGTTCCCGCCGTCGGCGAACATGTCGGCCAGCCTGATGCCGCCCGGTCCGGTCAGCCGGCGGGCGATGGCGGGCAGATCATCCGGCGGCACTCCGATCGTCACCGCCTCCTCACCAGCAGCGTCGCCGCGGGTGTAGACGGTGCCGTGGTCGCTGAGCCCGCTGAGCAGGGCCGCCACGGTTTCCGTGGGTTGCGGTTCGACGGCAGTCATGTGATCACGGCGATCGAGTGACGGATTGCCTCGTCCAGGCCCGCGGGCACCCACAGGCCCAGGACCAGCAGCGCCGCGAGGCCGATGATCAACGGCGCGGCCGTGACCGCCGCTGAGAGACGGTCACCATAGGGATTGGCCGTAGGCTCGGCGGGCCCGGTCACCATCCCGCTGGTGGTCCGCGCGAAGGCGACGAAGGCGAGGCCGAGCAAGCCCAGCAGGAGGAACGACAGCGCCGGGTGGCCACCGGCGAATCCCGCCCGGACGATGGTCAGTTCGGACAGGAAGAGGCCGAACGGCGGCGAGCCCAGCACCGCAAACGAGGCGAGCAGCAGGGCGCCGCCCGTGACCGGCACCGCCGCTAGCAGACCGGTGACGTCCGCTGCCTCCCTCGTCCGGTAGCGGAGCACCACGTCGCCGCTGGACAGGAACAGCACCGACTTGGCCAGAGCGTGGTTGAGGATCTGCAGCAGCGCACCGTAGAACCCCAGCACGCCGCCGAACCCGAGCGCCACCGCGATGATCCCCATGTGCTCCACGGAGGAGTAGGCGAACAGCCGCTTGAAGTTGCCCCGCCTGACCATGAACAACGCGCCAATGATGATCGACGCGAACCCGAATGACAGCAGCACCGCTCGCGGGTAGGTGTCGCCGAGCCGGGCCCGGGCGATGGCCAGGAAGCGGATGACCGCGTACATCCCGGTATTGAGCAGCCCCGCCGACAGCATCGCGCTGGCCGGGCTGGGCGCCTCGGCATGCGCGTCGGGCAGCCAGGTGTGCATGGGCACCAGGCCCACCTTGGTGCCATAGCCGACCACAGCTAGCAGGAAGGCCAGCCGCAGGCTCTGCGCCGCCAGCGCGTGTGCGTGCATGAACAGATACGGCCAGGTCAGGCCCAGATTTGAGCCCAGGTGCAGAGCGCTGCCAGAATAAAACAGGAACAGCGTGCCGACCAGGGCGATGGTGATGCCGAGCGAGCTGATGATCACGTACTTCCACGCGGCCTCCAGCGACCGCGCGCGCCCTTCGATCCCGACCAGGGCCACACTGGCCAGCGTGCTGGCCTCGACGAGGACGAACAGCAGGCCCAGGTTGCCGGTTGCGAAACAGCCGAGCATGAACGAGGCGAACAGGCCGAAGAACGTGTAGTACAGGCGGACCTGGAAACGGCTCAGGTCGCCGCGTTGCTCCTCGGCGGCCACGTAGCCGATCGATCCCAGGGCGGCCAGCAGCGTCACGCCGGCCACGGTGAGCAGGAAGAAGCTGCTCAGCGGGTCCACGTAGAGGAAACCGTTCCAGCTAAGCAGCGTGCGGTGGTGCAGCAGGACGGTCAGCAGGGCGATGGCGCAACCCACGGCCAGGGCACCCCCGGCCGCCTGGGCGACGCCCGCGACTCGGGCTCGCGCGCCGCCGATGGCGCCCAGTGGCCCGGCCAGCGGGCCGAGGACGGTGAGGAGGACCAGGGCGGTCATCCCCGCAGCTCCCTCAGGTCTTCGGCGCTGGCTCCGGCCAGCTGGCGGGTGAGGCCGGACACGAACACCACCATCATCAGCACGCCGGCGACCAGATCGAGGAAGATTCCGGCTTCGACGATGAACGGAAACGTCGAGACGAGCGTGATCCCGCCGAGGAACACCCCGTTCTCCACGATCAGCCAGCCCACCAGCTGAGCGATCGTGTGGCGGCGTACCACCATGGTCAGGGAGCCGAGCAAGATCACCGCCGTGGACAGGGGCACCACGGCGACCGCGGCGGTACCGTGCGGGAACAGCGCCGGACGGGTCACCAGGTAGGCGAAGGCAGTCAGCGCTCCCCCGGCGATCAGCGAGGTCGACAGGCCCGTCGACATGGCCGTGTCGCGTTTGAGCGCGAGACGCCGTACGAGCAGCCGGCGGGCTGCGACCGGGATCGCGATTCCTTTGATGAGCAGGGTCAGCGCAGCGAGAATCCACAGCTCGACGCTATGGAAGGCGACAGCGGTGGTGCCGGCGGCGAACGACAGCACCGTCGACTGGGCGCCGTAATAGGTCACGTACCGGTTGAACAGCTTCGACGCCAGGCACGCGAACGCCAGCAGGAGCATCAGCACACCGCACAGGTCGAGCAGCACACCCGCCGTGCTGCTGGTGGACAGGGCCTGCATCGCTCACGCTCCGATCACGTAAGAGGTCGCGATGCCGACCAGGGCCAGCATGAACGCCGCTCCGAGGAACTCGGCGATCCGGAAGAAGCGGAGCTTGGCGAACGAGGTGTCGATCACCACGATCGCCAGTCCGCACAGCGCCAGCTTGCCGAGGAGTACGGGGATGGCCAGCAGTGCGCCGGGCAGGCTGGTGGAGGTCCCCAGCCCCCAGGGCAGCACGAAGACGTTCATGAAGATCGACGAGAGCAGGAACAGCTTCATCCAGCTGCCCCACTTCACCAGCGCGAACGGACGCCCGGAGTACTCGAGGACCCGGCTCTCCTCGATCATGGAGATCTCGGTCGACCCGCCGGGATTGTCGATAGGGATCCGGCCGTTCTCGACCAGCACGATCATGAAGAACGCGACCAAGCCCAGCAGGTGCGTCGGCAGCACGACCACGAATGGCGACGAGGCGACCGCATGGTTCATCAGATAGGGGTTGTCGGAGGCTGAGACCGCGCCAACGGTGAAGAACACCAGGAGCAGCGCGGGCTCGGCCATGCTGCCGATCCAGCTCGCCCGGCTCGAACCCAGGCCGCCGTAGGCGCTGGCCGTGTCCAGGCCGGCCAGCGAGATCATGAAGCTGGCCAGGGCCAGCACGAAGGCTCCGCCGATGAGGTCGGCGAGGAAGGCCAGGGGCAGTGGGGTGTCGGTGATGATCGGGACGATCACCGAGACCGTCAAATAGCAGGCGAACGCGATGAACGGCGCGCTGCGGAATATCCAGGACGCCTGGTCGCTGACCGCGCTGCCCTTGCGCAGGAGCTTAGCCAGATCCCGGTACGGCTGAAGCACGCTGGGCCCACGCTTGGATCCGACGATGGCCTCGGCCCGAGCGATGACTCCAGCGTAGAGCGGCGCGAGCAGCAGCACCACAAGACTCTGCAGCACCTGGATCACGATGGCCACCACGCCAGCCTCCCTGCGTTCGCGACGTCATACGCCCTTGCAGGTAGAGGCCATCAGCTGCATCAGCCAGGTGATGCGGCGTTACGCGAGCCTCATCGCGTCCAGCCTGCCGGTCAACGATCATCCAGGAGCAGGACCGGCACTTTGCCCGTTCTCGCCGCCGCCTCGGCCACACGGCCGAGCCGCCGCCGCAGCACACCGTCGCCATGCCGGCCGAGCACCAGCAGATCAAATCCGTGTTCAGCCGCGTAGTCGCAGAGAGCACGGGCCGCGTCATCGTCCTCGATGATGTGCAGGCTCACCCGGGCCTGGGCATCCGCCGGAACGCTATCCCGGACCTGGCCGAACAGCCGCTTCGTGTGCTGCCGCCGGTCAGCGAGTTCGCGAGCGCAGTCTTCGCTGGCTTCACCGTGCGGCATCCCGTGGAGGACGGCCAGCGCCACCACGTGCGGAGACTGCTCACCGGTCATCGACACCGCGGTCCGGAGAGCGGCGGCGGAGTTCGCCGAGCAGTCCCAGCCGACGAGCACCCGGCGGAACGTTGTCGCGGTCATCGGCGGCCTCCGCTTCTCCCCCGCGCTACACCATGCAGGAAGTACAGGAAGTAGAGGCCATCAGCGGTACCAGTCCCGCGATTGTGGCGAGCCTCATCGCCACCTCTATTGTGACCACCGTCACCCCACAAGTGCAAGGACAGAGATCAGCCGGGCGGTAACCGGCCCGCTTCGGCCGCTGGTTGTGCGACCTGATCGAGCAGGCTGAGCGCCTGGCGCAGCTCAGCCTTCCGTTCGTTCAGGTCACTTAGCTTGCGTGCGGCCTCTTCGTCGCTGGCCTGACGGAGCTCAGCCGCAGCCCGCAGCCCGGACGACATGCGCTCGGTGCCGTCGGCGTAGCGCTGCTCGACGACGCGGACCAGCTTCCGGGTGGCTTCGGCGAGCCGGTACTGGAGGTCAGCCCTGGCCCGGCCGACCTGACTGGACACCAGGTCGGCCGCTGCCTGGCGGACATGGTCTCTGGCCCGCCGGCGGCCAAGCTCGCCGGGGAGGCTACGCCGGATCATCCCGGCGAGCAGCTCGGTCTGTCCAACATCCTCCCCGGTGGAGAAGAAGAAGCGAGGGTCACGGGTCAGCCGGCCGCCCGGATCCGGCACGGCCAGATCAAGGTCGAGCAGCTCCGACGCCGACTGACGCAGCACATCCAGTTTGGCCCGGAGATCCTCGGCCAGCCGGGCGTCCACCTCGGCGAGGCCTCGTTCCAACTCCTCCGCCCGGTCCTCGCGCCACCGGCCGGCTACTTCCGCCGCGAGCGCGACCAGCCGCTCACGGCCTTTTCGCTCGATGTCGGCAGGACTGGCCGCGTCGAGGTCACCGTCTAGCAGGTCGTCCAGCGCGTGGCCCACGGCGGCCCGGAGATGCAGCGCCGCCTCGTCGGCAGCATCATTTAGTGCGAACAGGAGGCGTCCGGATTCGGCGTTGACCACCGCCAGCGCGTCCCGGCCATGCACGGCCACCTCGGCCAGCCGAGCCTCGAATTCCTCCACCTGCTGCGCCGCATCGCCGGCCCGCATCTGGGCCGCGCGCCGGGTTAGCTCCACCTCGTCCAACAGCGATGAACCGATCCGCCGGACGTGAGCCGTAGCGGACAGGCGCAGATCGTCCGCCCGGCGCTCCTTCAGATAGGCGGCGAAGTCGGCGGCGAAAACGGTGAACCCGGGGTCGCCGGCCGGGGTCAGCGCCGCCCGGGCCGACATCGGGTAGACCGTAACCTCGGCGGCAGCCCCATTCTTGGCGCACGAGGCCTCAGCCACCACGCGCCTGGTGAAGCCAGACGCCTCGGTCAGCTCCACCGGGTCCAGGCGGTCGGCCTTGTTCAGGATTACGAACGTCGTCACGGACAGCTCTGCCACCCTCCGTAGCAGGTCGCGCTCACTGGCTGACACCGGCGGATCGGCCGTGAGGACGAAGATCGCAGCGTCCGTGGTTTCTAGCGCGGCGTAGGCGGCCTCGGTGTCCCAGGAGTAAACCGAACCAGTGCCGGGCGTGTCCACCAGTTCCACGCCGTCGGCCAGGATGGCAGCGTCAACGTAGGCGATGACACGGTCGATGCCGCGGCGGTTGCCGGGGTTCCCCCGCTCAGTGACCAGATAATCCAGCGCAGCCAACGAATGCCGCTCTTCATGGGCATTAGCGAAGGTCACCTCGGCCTGCGGCTCGTAGCCATAACGGACGGTGGTAGCCACTGCGGTGAGCGGTGTCACCCCGACGGGGAGCACGGCCTGTTTCAGAAGAGCGTTGACCAGGCTGCTCTTGCCCCGCTTAGCCTCTCCGGCGATGAGAACCCGCAGCCGCTGAGCGGACATCCGATCGCGCACGGCTGCGAGCTGTTCACGGTCACGCCTGGTTCCCAGCTCAGACACGGCGCTCAGTGCCGCAGCCAAGGCATCGTCACCGCGCAAAGTCCACATGTGTCCTCCTACCCAATGGGTAAGGGACCGTTGGCGACTTCTCAGCCTCGAGTGAGGTCGCGGTTAGCGGCGAGCCCCTCCGCCGTGCAGAACTCAGGATAGCTGGGCTAGTCAGCATCCAGCGTTCTTCAGAGAACCACGATCTCATTGGCAAGCCCGTTCACACTGGCCCAACACGACACTTTGTGGTTAGCCTTTTCATTAGTCAGATGATGCCCTGACGTGGAGGCCCGGCCTCCCGAACCGCCGCGTACGCGGCTGATGGCTTCTAGTCACATCCGACGTGACGGAGCCAGTCAGGGCACCTGGCTGACCTCCGTTGCGCCCGGCTAGCTGATCGGAGCGCAGCTGTGGACGAGGACGGCATCAAACTGACCAGTTACTTTGGCGAGCGGCGTCGTATCGATGGCGAGTTCGTCGGGAACGCGCTCGTAGACCTATACCGCCGGCGCGAGGTCGCAGCCAGCATTCTGCTCCGCGGTGCCGAGGGCTTCGGGCTCAAGCACCACATCCGGACCAATCATTCCCTAACTTTGTCGGAGGATCTGCCGCTGACCGCGATCGCGGTCGACACCAGCGCGCGCATCAAGGCCGTGCTCGACGAGACAAGGCGGATCAACCACAGAGGCCTCATCACCATGGAACGGACCAGGTTTCTCAGCGACGAGATCGGGCCGCTGGCCCAAGGGGAAACCGCCAGCGAAGCGGCCAGACTGACCGTCTACTTCAGCCGGCAGGACACTGTCTTTCTTGTCCCTGCCTTCGAGGTCATATGCGAGCGGCTGCACCGCCGCAGCATAGATGGGGCCACCACTCTGGCAGGGGTGGACGGGGCCACTCATGGCCATCGGCAGCGCGCTCACTTGTTCACCCGGAACGCCGATGTGCCGATGATGGTCGTCGCGGTAGGCGAGAAAAAAGCAATAGGGACCATTCTTCCCGAAATAGCGGATCTTCTACGGCAGCCGCGCATGACCCTCGAACGTGTCCAACTCTGCAAGCGTGACGGCCAGCTGATCGACGAACCCGGAACGCCGCCACCTTACGATGACGACGGCGTGGCCCTGTGGCAGAAACTCACCGTCTACACGTCCGCAAACGCCCGGCACGATGGCCAGCCGATCCACCGCGTCCTCATTCGCCGCTTGCTGTCCGCCGGGATCAGCGGTGCGACGACTCAGCCTGGCATCTGGGGGTACCACGGCCGGCATGTCCCGCACGGTGACCAGCACCTCATACAGCTCGGCCGCCACGTCCCAGCGGTGACGTCGGTGCTCGACGCTCCACGGCGCATCCCCACCGCGTTCAGCATCATCGACGAGCTCACCGCCGAACGGGGCCTGGTCACCTGTGAAAACGTCCCCATCATCCCGCCCGAGGTCAGCGACCAGCCGCATACTTGACCAGGCATACCCGCGCTCTACGCGACAGGTTCCGTGACCCCAGCGCCAGCGGTGGCTTGTCCACCGGCGGTATCGAGCGTCGGCTTCCCCGGTGGCAGCGGAGATCAACCTGGCCGTTTGTTCGGCCGCCATCATTTCGCTGTCCGGCCCAGCAGCCAAAGGCGGCCGCGCCGCATGGACACCGTGGGCGTCCATTGCTATTAATCATTTTCGTCCACGTCATCGATAGACATCTGCTCGGCACCTCTAGTCTTTAGGGTTTCCAGGTTTTGGATGAAGCCATTCCTACGGTCGAAGTTCACTATCTTCATCCGCCGGGCTATTTCGATGGGAATGTCGTTGTCAACGATGATGACCTGGAAGGGGCGTCGAAAGCGTTCGTCTGCGTCGAGTTCGTCCATGTAGTCGATGAATCGCTCGTAGACTCGGCGGGAGAGCGCCATGTCTTCTTGGTTTGATCCCAGGTTTTTCTGGGGTGAGTCCACCATCAAGAAGGCAGGGAGTTTGGCGTCTTGCTGTTCACGGGCGTAGGTCAGAAGGGCGAGGCTGTAGGCAATGCTCACGGCAGCCCGGGCGCCGCCGCGCTTGTGGAAGGTCTGCTCGTCTACTAGCGGAAGAAGGGAGTCAGGGTCCAGCCGAGCTTTGCCTGTCGAGTTTGGCAGGTCGATCCCGCGGATGATCCGCCGGAATAGCCCGTTGAGGTGCTCGAGAACATCTTCGAGCGGCTGTACCTCCGCAGAGTCGAGAACTAGACGATCCCGCCGCTCGGCTTGCTCTTTCTCCATCTCGGATATTTCATCGAACTGCTGGCGCAGTCTGCCGTGAGCATCCTGGATGCGGTCGAGGGAAGCTAGTTCCTGCTGAATGCGTGCCAGTTCTACCGCTGCGTGTGAGATCGCCTCGACGTATGGGGTGACCCCGTCTCGCGCCCGCTCATCGAACTCCCTGATCAGGGCTTGTGACCCTTCGAAGACGCGTTGGGCCCGCTCACCGGCTTCGATTACTTCGTCCCTGAGCTGGTCGGCTTCCCGTCGGGCGACCGCAAGGTTTTGCTCGATTCGGACCCGCTCGGCGTCCCGCCGGTGGGGCGGCAAAGGACCGAGGCAAACATAGCACTGACCGGGTTCGGGCACCCTGTCGTGGAGACTGGAGCCGCAGTTACTGCAGAACATCTCAATGGTGTGCGGTCCGACGGGAATCCTCGCGGCCGCTTCTTCTTGCGATTCCAGCTCCCGTAGAGCGCTTTCCCATTCTTCCACTTTGGTTAGGGCACTGTGATGACGCTTTCTTAGCGAATCCAGTCCTACTTCTGCTTCGGCCACTTCTCCGCGAGCTTCGCGGACAAGCTGCCGTTCGCGGTCAGCCGCTTCTGTAGCCGCGCCAGCGTTGCCCTTGACGCGGGCAAGCCATGCTTTGGCGTCAGCTTCTTTCGCGCGGAGAATTCGGATTTCTTCTTGCACCGCTTCGCCATGAGTTGCTGCCGAGTCGTTCAGAAAGGCAACGATCTCGCGCGCCCAACGGCGGCGCTTCGCGATATCGATGTCGATGTCTTTGATTTGGGCGCTAAGCCGCTCGTACTCGGCCGTCGTAAGGTTCAGCACGAGTCGCAAAACCCTGTATCTCACATCGTCCAGGCGGGGTGACTGGACGATGTGACGGTCGATGTCCCACTGGTTCAAGTAGCAGTACGGCAATAGGGCCGTCGGGAAATCCAGCATCCGTCCGCCCGACAACCGGACAGCGGAGAACGCTTCGTCAAGGTCCACCTGTTGAAGAAGCCAGCTCGAGATGCTTTGTCCAGAGTCGCTGCCGTCCTTGACAGGAAACTGCCCAATGCTGGTACCGGACGCGTCGATAACTTGGACGACGGAGCTCCTGCGCCGTGACCGGCGCAGGAAGTAAGACCCCGTCTTAGTACGTATACCGACTTCCACCTCACGCAGGTGCTCGTCGACGACCCCCCGGAAACCCTCAATTTCACGGCCCATAGCGAAGCTCACGGAGTCAAGAAGCATGCTCTTGCCTGTGTCAGCCGGGCCTATGACCGCGACAACAGGGGCATCAAGGTCGTGCGGATCCTGCCATCCCTGGTCAGTCCTAACTCGAACGTGGCGTACCTGAAGGCGTGCAGCCACCCGGCCCCCTCCGGACCGCCGGCAGAACGCCGATGGTCCAAGCAGTAGTTTCACGGATACGTGCAGAGCTTCACGAAGGCAAGAAAGATCGTTTGCGCCTCACGCTCTTTGTCACGTCTCCTGCTGGCCCGAAGGTAGCGGCGCACAAGCGCTTCTGCAACTTGATCAAGGCCGTCCGACCGCGAACCAAGGACACAGCACGAAGGATGCGTCGCGCATAAACTCACTTCGTGTAGAGTCCAAATCTGGTAAACATGAAACACCGAGGGCGGGAGGGAGGAGCGTCATGACTGATCGTGCTGATCGTCCAGCTGCAGCGCCCCCTGATCTGCAACTCCTCACCGAGTCACTGCGAGCGGTCGCAGTAGCGTTCGATCAGGCGCGCATGTCGGGCCTCAGCGTTTCCGTGCCTGAGCCTCTCTACCTAGCTTGCCTGGAGATCGTCGACCGTCACGAGCTGCCTGACGGCAAGCCGCCAGGTGCACGCCGTCCATACCCCGACCCGGTGTCCTCGACCGTCCCGGCGGGAGCACCGCACACCTTGAGCGAGCGAACGGCCGACCGCGTAAAGATGAGAGACGTTCCGCTAAGGCGCCTGATCTGGCAGGTCATCAACCCCGGCGAGGAGTTCACCGTCGCAGACATCACTGCTCGCCTGGCCGAGCTCGGAGCGCAGTGGCCGACAAACGCGGTCAGCAACGTCCTCGGTTACTGGGTCTCGCGCGATCGGCTGACACGCATACGGAAGGGCACCTACACCTACCCTCCCCCTGGCAGCTTGTCCGACTCCCTCACCAGACCAAATGACGGGCAGCAGGAAGGTCCTGCCGCCAGCACGAGCCGCGCGACGAAAACGCGGGGAAAGGAGCATAGCGACGTCTCGATCTCACCGACGCGGAGGGAAGCCGCGTCGTAAAAACCGCAAACGGGCAACAGCCCAAAAGCGAAGGAGCCCCGCATCGCCGGGTTGCAGCCCGGCGGGGGCTCCTCGCTCCGAACAGTCCAAAATTGCATCCGGGACTGTTGATTACAGTAGCAAGCGGTTCTGGTGCCGTCTACACCAGCTCGCTGAGCAAGGCACCAAGATCGCTTCCGCAGGCTTCCGAGTTTGGCAATCCCTACCACCGGAGGCCAAACACGCCATCCTCCGATCGTTCGGTCTGAAATGACCTAGCGGCAAAACCAAGGCGTCCCCGGTGTGCCTGTCCCTGTGCGACGTCGCAACGTTGCACAGGGACAGGCGGCTACCCACGGGTCCCCGTGCCGCAGCGTGACCAACCGGATAAATTTCGTCGCAGGTCCATCGACTCGGCCTGCGAGGGGAGGAACAGCCGCCATGTCATACGGCTGTACCGTGGCGGCAGTCGGGAGCGCGGACTGCTCAACACGGACGAGATCTCGGACATTAGCCCAGATCTGGACCTGCCTCCCTGATGTCCGATTTCGGGAGCCAAACGGGAGCGGCGACCCGCCCGCAGATGCGGTTAGGTGCGGTCACCTTAGCCACTTCGAACGCTGTGAGCTGCACATACGCCGTCCGCCAGCGGTCTTATACCGGCGGTGGCGGTGTTCGGGAGGAAGAGGCCGGGGGTTCAAATCGCGGAACGCTCCCAAGGAAACACCACCCAGGAACGCACGAGCCGCCCTCCCAGGTCGCTTCCTTGTACTGAACAAATATGGCATACTTTTGTTCAGTACGAGGGAGGTGGCGTGTTGTCTGTTGTCAACGAGTACGTTCGCGCCGAACAGGTTGTCGCTGACGTAGCCCTATTGCACGACATGGCCGAAGGCAAGCTGGATGAGCGGCGGGTAAGGGAGGCTGCTCAGGTCCTGCTCGAACACCGACAACATGAGCTGCCAAGCGTGTCTGTCGCGGTGGCTGCCCGCCTGCTGGACGTCTCGCGTACGACGATCGAGTCATGGCGGCAGGCAGGCGTTCTCGCCGGAGCTGCCGCCAGGCGGCGACGACATGAAGTCACCACCGAAAGCGTTGTTCGCTTGCATTTCCTTCTGGAAGAACTCCGCCGGCTTGGAAAAAATCGCGAGCTTCGTGACTACGTGTGGTGGTCCTCTCAAGACACAGCCGACTATGCAGACAGCAAGCTTGCCGAAGCGTTGCGGCAGTTGCAGGCTGGAGAGCTCGGCGACGAATATGTCCCGTCAGATGAAGATCTCGACTGGGCGCGACGTGAACTTGATTCTCCTGAAGAGGAGTCAAGCTGACGGTTGCGACAGTACCTACACAGCTGGCTCGTCAGCAGATCTCGTCCTTGCGTGGCAAGGCCAAGGCTTCTTTCGACTTGGCTGTGGATGACATACGCCGACACGGATGTGCTGCTGTGGGCGTGCGGTTAACGGGAGAAGGACTTTCAGCCGTTTGCCGACAGGACCTTTATGGCGCTTGGCGCCTCCTGACTGTTTTTGAAGCACCGGATCGTTGCATCCTGCTGCTCGTCGTCGAGCACACCCGCACAGCAAACTCCTATCAGCTGCTGTATGAGGCGCTGGGCCTCGACGAGCCCGATCAGCCTCGGACCAAGCCAACGTGCTGCGACTCCGAAGGCCAGCCCCCAACGGACTCTGACCTCGTAACACGATTTGAGCGCGGCCTGAAGGATCTAAATCGCAGATTGCCCGGCGCGGCCGGAGGGCGTCGCCGTCGGCGTACTAATCTCTAGTGCTTTTACATGCCGCATGTGGAACGGCGCCTAGGGGGTACCCCGGGGCGTGGTGAAGCCCCGTCTCTGATGCTACGCAACGAAGCGAATTTCGTGGGGCGATCATTCGAAGGGGCCTTCAGGCTTAAGCGTTCGTCCAATCGACGGCATGCTCGTGAGCGCTGTCAGCCGTGCGCGTGGAGTGCCCGATCGGATGCTGATCAGTGGTGATTCACAGTCATTCAGGGCCACACCATATGGCCTCTTAACTGCGAAGTCCGAGATCATGTCAACGACGGCCAACGATCTTCGCAGGTTGCTGATCGACGCCTCGGCCAGTCCTCGACGACGACCAGCCGGCGACGGAATACCCGGGCACCGGGCGCCTGCTGATCCCTAGCCCACTGCTCGGGCCGGATATAGGAGCTCGGTGCGCCAGGGCACGAAATCGGCGAAATCCGCAGGATGCGAAAGGACGGCTACACCGTTGCGGGACGTCTGGGCACGTCCGCCCGTGGTCTCAGCGCGTAGTAACAGCGTCCCGTTACCTCGCCGCATGCTGCCAGGCATGACACTCTCTGTTGCGCTGGCTCAGCTAGGCCCAGTCCGATCAACTGTCGCATCCGCATGTAGCGCGGGCACGACGAGCTCCTGTCCCGAATCAGACGGCACCCTGCTGCTCATATCCGCAGCTACCGGTCGGGAGGGAGGCGATTGGTAATGATCAAGCTCGCTGTCCTCCTGACCATCGCGATGATGCTGGCCGGCTGCGCCAAATGGGCGTTCCTGCCTATCCGGCATCTGCCGGGCAACCGCGTCCGCTACCTGCGCATCCGTCTGCACTTGCGGCTGCACCCCGGCAAGGGCTTCGCTCCTGTTTTCAGCTTGTGGCTGCGCTGGGGACGGCTGGCCGCGCTACGTCGGTCGAGCCGGATTCGTGCGTCGCTTGCGCTGTCTTACCGCCTGCTCGATTCACGCCAGCACGCGGTGTTCCTGGGGCGCGCCCATTACCGGCATGGGCTGCGGGTTCCGCTGGAGGAGCACCTGCTGGTGATGGCGCCGCCGCGGACGTACAAGACCGCGTTCCTGGCTGACGTCATCTTGCGGTATCCGGGCCCGGTCATCGCTACCACCACCAAGCCGGACGTGTACACGCTGACGTCCGCGGCGCGCGCCGGGCTCGGGAGCATCCACGTTTTCAATCCGCAGGGCATTGGCGGGGTGCCGTCTACCTTCTCTTGGTCGCCGGTCGAGGGGTGTGAGGATCCTGCAACAGCCATCCGGAGGGCGGATGCGTTCGCGTTCTCCGTTTCCCAGAAGGGCGTTGAAGACGGTTCGTTCTGGTCCTCGAAGGCGAGTGACTACCTGCGCGGCTACTTCCACGCTGCCGCCTTGGCCGGCTACGACTTGCGAGCCGTCGCTGCGTGGGTGTCGGGGGCCGATCCGGACGGGGCTGAGGAGATACTGGTCACCGCGGGGGCCAACGAGTGGGCGATTACTCTGTCCGAGCTTGGCTCTGAGGCGCAGAAAACCACCGCCACGGTGCGGATGGTGATGTCCAGAGCGCTGTCGTTCATGGCCGACCCGGACCTGGCCGCATCGGTGCTGCCCGTTCCCGGCAAAGGCTTCGACGCCGCCGCATTCCTTCGCGGCCGCAGCACCTTGTACATGATCGCCGAAGCGGTATCCGGAGAGGCTCCAGTCGCTCCGCTGTTCGCGGCCATGGCTTCGGAGGTCCACTATGTGGCCGCGCAGATGGGCCAGGCGTCATCCTCCGGTCGGCTAGACCCGCCGTTGCTCATGGGCCTGGACGAGGTCACGCAAATCTGCCCGGTGCCGCTGCCGTCCTGGCTATCGGACTCCGGCGGCAAGGGTATTCAGGTATGCGCCGTCGTACACGGTGAGGCCCAGCTCAGCGGGCGCTGGGGTGACCATGGGCGCCAGGTCGTCCTCGACACCAGCTCGGTGAAGGTGTTCCTGCCGGGCATCACCGATACGACCACGCTGGACGCGGTGGCCAAGCTATGCGGGCAGGCGTCCTGGAAAATTAAAGGCCAGGATCATGCCAGTCGCCACGACGTTGCTACCCCGGACATGATCCGGCAGCTGCCCGCCGGGTTCGCCCTAATCATCCGCGGCGGTTGCGCTCCAGTCATCGCCCGCTTGCCCCGGGCCTGGAAGAACCCGGCCTACCGTCGCGCCCGCCTCCTCCGCGAGGTTCCGAGCGAGCCCCCTACCGAGGCAATCGTCTCCCCCGTACCCCAGCAGTGGAACCCTGCCATCCCGGACCGTGTGCCGAACGACTGGCTTTCTGGCAACGGCACTTCCTACCCCTGGAGCTGACCATGTCCTCGAACCCGATCACCGCCACCACTCTGACCGTCCCGCTCGAGACCGAAACGATCAGCGACGGGTATGCCCAGGCTCGCGGCCGACTCAGCAGCGAGGCATATGCGCAGACATAGCAACGGCGCATCACGTCCGGACGAGCGGAGCTACCAGGTTCCCGAGGACGGCCGGCTCCCGGACCTGCCGCTTTATGAGCGTCTCATCGACCACGGCATCGCTGCAGCCGACGCCCGCGGTACCAGCGTCGATCACGTCACCGCCCGGCGGCTGGCCATCTGGCTAGCCGCCCGGCCGCAGCCTCCAGTCTTCAGCCAGAGCCTGATGCAATTCACCGAGACCGGAGTTATCAGCTCAGCGCTCAAAGTTCAACTCCGTATGCACGCCCGCTCCGCCAACCATGCCGACCAGCCGCAGGCGGCCCGGCTCATGCAGTACTGCGTGGCCCGCGGCGCCAGCGTTGGCCCCATCAGTGAGAAATTCGGTGCCGCCTGCGATCAGCTCGACCGCGCAGATGTCATGCTGACCGACCTCTACGTCCGTAACAGGCAAGGCCAGGTCCAGCCCGAGCCTGCCTGGCCGGAAACAGACGGCCCCCAGACCTTCGCCGTGGCGAACCGCGACCCTGAAAGCCAGACGATCAGCCTTGTCCTCGATGCGGCGACGGCCAACTCGGTCATGTTCGCCATCGCTGCCCACGCTGGCGAACGCGAAGCCTACGTTCGTGAAGTGGAACGATATGGCCAGACCCTGCCGGAAGGGTCCTACGGGCGACGCAACCGCCAAGCCATCGCCGCCCGCGAGATGCGGATCGCCGCCCGGCTGCGTGCCGTCGAACACGCCTACCGCACCGCCATCGAGCGCGACGCGATGTTCAGCTCCACTGAGGCCGCCAGATCGGGCCGCGCTGCCCAACCCGCGGCCGACAGGGAAATCGAACTTGAGTAAGGTGCTGGCCCAGCTCTTCCCAGGTCTGCCAGTCACCTGGCTAAGGTCGTTGCCGTCTCCCAGATCCGGTTGAAGCTTTCGACGTAGACCGTGGCCATACTGCTCTCGCTGATCGCACGAAGGGCAAAAACGGGAGCGTGGGCCGCCGGTGTCCCATACACATGCTGGTTGACCAGAAGATCGTCGTCGGCCCAGTAGATCGAGTTGTACAGCGCCGCTTTATGAAGGCGAATCTCGACATTATCGACTGTGGCTAGTGGGCCGAACAACGCCAGTGCGTTACGGACCTTGGCGGGCATGGCGTCGCCAATACCTTCCTCGTCCCCTCGCCGGATGACGTGCTCGCTGTAAGGGTCACCGAGCGAGATCCTGACCATTACGCCGCTGCGGCCCTTGTCGGCGAGGATGGCCATGATGCCGGCATCCTCAGCCAGGAAGAGAGCACTGTAGGCGAGGACGCCGATCTGGTGCTCAGCGGACTCGAAGAGCCGGGCCCAGACCTCGCGTGGCACAGCCCAGCGATGCGGATAGATAGCGCCCATCTCCTCCGGCCGGGACCCCACGCTGAGTGGGCCGCCTCTCCCGGGCCACAGATCGGCCTCGTCGGCACCGAGCAAGTCGGCCAACGCCAGGCGGTTGCCCGTGTACGGGACGCGACCGTTCAGCCAACGGCGCACGGTCTTGGGATCGACGCCGAGGTGGGCCGCGACATCGACCTCACGCAACCGCGCCCGCAGCAGAGCGCGCCTTAAGGGTTCGTTCAATTGTCTGCTCCCGAAGCGAGTACACCGACGACGGTAACAGGAGACGTCCCTAGAAGACCCTAGGTGCGGACAGCATATTCAATGCAAGGACGTCCCGAGAAGTCCCCCCGGTGGGGTGAAGAAGTTCCGGTATCCACGGAACGCTTTTCATCAACGGAAGCCGTCAGTGAGCAGCGCAGAGACCCGGCACATCGCCAAGTTCACTGGGCCCTCGTTGCCTCCCCATAGCCCCTAGAGAGGTGGCATCAGCATGCCTGCCCTACCGGCTGCTCAGTCAGAAGACGAACAGCATGGCGCTGGTCAAGCGGGTAATCCGATGACCGGGGTACCGCTGGCTGGGCCCAAGGAGATGAAGGATCACATCGCCGCCGGATTCGCCGCGGCGGCTGAGGCATACGACGTGGGCGGCACCGAGTTCTTCCGGCCCGTCGGGCAGTGGCTGGTGGAGTCGGCCCAGGTACCGGCCGGGGCGTGGGTGCTGGATGCAGGCTGCGGCGGGGGTGCGGTCACCATCCCGGCAGCACTGGCGGCTGGGCCGAAGGGACACGTGACCGGGATCGACCTGGCCGTCCCGACGCTGGCCTGCGCCCGGGAACGGGCCTGCAGCGTGGGCCTGGCCAACGTGACGTCCCGGGAGGGGGACGCCGAAGATCCCGGCACTTACCCAGGCTGGGCACCAGAGAGCTTTGACGTGATCTTGGCCGGGAACGTCATCCAGCTCCTCCCCCGGCCTGCGCGGGCTGTACGGCGCTGGCTTCGCCTGCTCATGCGCGGCGGCATTCTCGGCGTCGCCTGGACACCGGGTCAGGACCCACGGTGGACACCAGTCATCGCGGCGATCGACGCCCACGTGCCGGATGGGGTGCCCGCGTTCGGAGCGTTCATGCGGCGCCCTCCATTCGGTAACTGCGGGGCGTTCGAGCGCATGCTCACGGAGGCTGGGTATCTCCAGGTCACCACCGTCACCAGGGAGATCGCGCTTACCTACGCTGGGCCTGAGCAGTGGAGGGCGATCTACCAGGCGCACGGACCGTGGGCCCTGTCCTGGCGGCACATCCCGGCCGAACGTATCGAGCAAGCCCGGAGGGATACGTTCGCGGCGCTGGAGCCGCTGCGGGCGACGGACGGCTCGGTCACCCGGACACTAACGTTCGCGTTTACGACCGGCCGGAAGGCGACGTGACTGGCATGTCCAGGTTGCCGATGCGGACCGAGCTGGAGACACTGCAGCTCGAATTTCCACGCTACGCCATCACCACGCGGGCTATCGGGGACAAAAGGTTTTACCTGGCCGAAGCCACGGGCTCCCATGTCCAGCCCCGCTTCGCCCAGGCCGACAGCACCGACCGGCTGCGCGCCAAACTGTCCACCCCGGTCCGAAAGTTCACCACCACCGAGCCGAGCATCCCGCGAGTCTGGGACGCGCTGCTGGGCGGGAAAGACAACTTCGCAGTTGATCGTGACCAGGCCGCCAAGCTGTTGTCGGTGTTCCCTCAGGCGGGCAAGCTGGCCCGAGAGAGCCGGGAGTTCCAGCGCCGCGCCGTCACCCTGGTAGCCATCGCGGGCGTCCGCCAGTTCCTCGACATCGGCTGCGGTTTGCCCACCCCTCCGGCGACCCACGAAGTCGCCCAGCAGGTTCAGCCGGGCAGTGTGGTGGTCTACGCCGACAACGACGAACTGGTCATGTCACACGCCCAGAATCTCCTCGCCAGAGCCCCGGGCGTCGTAGCGATGGCCGGCGACCTGGCCCACCCGGACGAGATCTTGTACGACTGGCGTATCCGGCAGGCACTCGACTTTAGGCAGCCGATCGCAGTCGTGCTGACCATGGCCTTGCACTTCTTCGACACCGATACGGCGCGGGCCATATGCGCCCGTCTGATCGACGGGATCGCGCCGGGAAGCTACCTGATCGTTTCGGTGGGGTATCTGGACGGCCGAACCGGCCGACAGTTCACCGCTGAATATCAGGCCGGGCGCCTGCACCACCATGCCGGGCAAGACATCGCGAACTTCCTGGCCAGGCTCGAGCTCATCAAGCCCGGCATCACCGAGGCTCGTGCCTGGCGCGCCCCTGTCCTGCTGACCGGCCAGCCGCCCCAAGGGCACATCTGGGCCGTCGTCGCCCGCAAACGCGGGCCAAGGTGGCCCTCTCAGTGATCGGCCGGGTCGGACTTCCGGGGACAGAAGAGCAGGTCTCCCGCCGGAACCCAGCGACGAGGTCGGCGCGCTCATCGCATGGGGCGCGCCGTGGAGCGAGATGAACGACCTCATTGTCGGCGCGGCGCCGTTCGGCTTCCTCATCTACTGGACGAACGACCCGCACAAGGTTCATGCGCTTGGCGGGCGACACCGCGCAGGGACGTTTTACCTCAGGGGCAACCACGATGGCCGAGCCCATGTACCGGTGTCCGGGTCGACCGCGTCAAGGACAGCCTGCAGGAGGTTCGAGAGGCCGCGCCGAGCGTCGTGGTCCGCGAGGCTTCGGTGCGGTACGTCCAGCTGGTACTGGTGGTAGTCGGGCCCCTGCGGCTGCGGCCCGGACGGCCGGGCGGGACCGGATCGGGACAGGCTCCGAGCCTGCAGGCGGCCCCTGGCAGCGTGGCACGAACGAGAACACCAACGGCCTGCTGCGCCAGTACTTCCCCAAGGGCACCGACCTGAGCCGCCACCGCCCCGGCGACCTGGCCGCCGTCGCCGCCGCTCTGAACGGCCGCCCCCGCAAGACCCTCGGCTGGAAGACCCCGGCCGAAGCGCTGGATAAGTTCCTATACTCAGCCCAACAGGACGGTGTTGCGACGACCCCTTGAACCCAAGCAGTACACCTCCGCCGCCTTCGCCGCTTTGGCTGATGACTGCCAGGTGGTCCTGTCCCTGGGCTGGACCGGTCAAATGCTGGGATAACACCCTGGCCGAGAGCTTCTTCGCCTCCCTGAAGGGCGAACTGATCGACACCCAGCCCTGGCCCACCCGGCCGCCGCCCGCCGCGCCACCGTCGAATACATCGGCTGGTACAACAGCACCCGCCTGCACTTCACCCTCGGCTACCGCAGCCCCGCCGAATTCGAGACCTCAACCGGAAAGGACGACCTGCAGCAAGTAGCCTGACAAGCCATCAGCCCTGTCCGTCAAAGCGGGGCAACCCCACCTCGGCAGCTCGCACCGATCATGCGCAGGGCCAGTTCCGCATACGCATGCGAGATGGCGCGCGGACTCGTGCCGCCGTCGGGCCGGAACCACGGCGGCAATGACGTGCACATCGTGGCGATGGCCCGTCCCGTCTCGGCGGGCATCTGAGTCTGGGCCAGGTAGGTCTCGCACGCCGCTGAATTTCGACGTCCAGAAGATGCTGGACGGCGGTCCGCCGGGCGGCAATGCGACGCTGGTTGGGAGCCTCGACGCTCCGCATCTCGCTGACCCCGATGAACGCCAGGTCGGAGCGTTGCGTGTAGAACAACGCCAGAGCCTCGATCAGCGCAGCTAGTCGCTCCAGCGGGCCGTGTTGCGAGTCGCGCGCGGCGGCGAGCCGCCAGTCCAGCTCGTCCATCGCCAGGTCGAGGATCCGGACCAGTAATTCCTGCTTGCTCCGATAGTGGTGATACACGCCGGGCACGCTTATGCCGGCGCGTTCGGCGATCGTCCGCATGGTGGATCCGTGATAGCCAGTTTCGATAAACGCATCGATCGCAGCCTGTAGCACGGGATCGACGACCAACAGTGCGAACGACCGCCCATCCTGGCCAGGCGATATTTCATCGGCCAGCGGCCGTCCGCTTGCTCCGCCGGCGGGCGCGATGCAGCAGCGGTTCGGTGTAGCCGCTGGGCTGCTCCGCCCCGAGCAGGACGAGATCGCGCGCGGTCCGGTAGGCCAGGCCAGGACCTTCCGGTCCGATCAGCGGCTGGTAAGCCGGGTCGTCGGCGTTCTGCCGGTCAACGATCGGGGCTACCCGGCGCAGACCGCGGTCCACGTCCGCCTCGGTGATCAGCCCGTGCTCCAGCCAGTTGGCCAGCAACTGGCTGGAGATCCGGAGGGTGGCCCGGTCCTCCATGAGCGCGGTGTCGGATAGGTCCGGGACCTTCGAGCAGCCGATGCCCTGGTCGATCCAGCGCACCACGTAGCCAAGGATGGATTGCAGGTTGTTGTCTGTCTCGGCGCGGCGCTCGTCTTCGGTCAGGGCGGCCGGGTTCTCAGCCAGCGGAATGGTGAGCAGGTTCCGCAGCGGCCGCGGCGGGCGGCCGGTGAGCTCACGCTGCACGGCCGCGACGTCGACCTGGTGGTAGTGCAGCGCGTGCAGCGTCGCCGCGGTGGGCGAGGGCACCCAGGCCGTGCCGCCCCCCGCCCGCGGGTGACCAACCTTCTCCTCGACCATGGCCGCCATGAGGTCAGGCATGGTCCACATACCCTTGCCGATCTGGGCCCGGCCCGCGAAGCCGGTGGCCAGCCCGACGTCGACGTTGCTGTCCTCGTAGGCGGTGAGGTAGGTCCGGGTGCGCAGTTCGGCCTTGCGGACGAACGGACCGGCCAGCATCGAGCTGTGGATCTCATCGCCGGTGCGGTCCAGAAAACCGGTGTTGATGAACACCACGCGGTCGCGGGCCGCGTGCACGCAGGCCTTGAGGTTGACCGTGGTGCGCCGCTCCTCGTCCATGATCCCGATCTTGACCGTGCCGGCCGGCAAGCCGAGCAGCCGCTCCACCCGGTCGAACAGGTCGACGGTGAAGGCGACCTCGTCCGGACCGTGCAGCTTGGGCTTCACGATATAGACCGAGCCGGCGCGCGAGTTGCGCAGCCCATCCGCGCCGTTCCCGGCCCGCAAGTCGTGCACGGCGCCGAGCGTGGTGAACACCGCGTCCAGGATGCCTTCGGGCACCTCGTCCCCGTCCGGGCCGAGCACCGCGTCAGTGGTCATCAGGTGCCCGACGTTGCGGACGAACAGCAGGGCCCGCCCGGGTAGCACGAACCCAGTGCCGTCCGGCGCGGTGTAGCTGCGGTCCCGGTTCATGGCGCGGAGGAACCGGCGGCCGTCCTTGGTCACGTCGGCGCACAGCCGGCCCCGCATGAGCTGCAGCCAGTTGCGGTAGCCGAGCGTCTTGTCCTCGGCGTCGACCGCGGCGACCGAGTCCTCCAGGTCCATGATCGCGGTTATCGCGGATTCGAGCAGCAGGTCGCGCACGCCGGCCCGGTCGGAGGCGCCGATCGGATCGTCCCGGTCGACGTCGATCTCGACGTGCAGGCCGTGGTGGCGCAGCAGCAGCGCGCTGGGCCGGTCCAGCTCGCCGCGGTAGCCGGCGAGCTGGCCGGGCTCGGCCAGCTCCGTCGCGGAGCCGGCCACACCCGCGATGAGGGCGCCGCCGGCGACCTGGTAGGTGTCGACGTCGGTGTGCGAGGCGCCGGTCAGCGGGAAGAACTCGTCCAGTAGCCGCCGGCCGAACGCGATCACCCGCTCACCGCGGCGCGGATTGTACTTGGCGCCCCGGGCGAGCTCGCCCTCATCGGGAATCACGTCGGTGCCGTAGACAGCGTCGTAGAGCGATCCCCAGCGGGCGTTGGCCGCGTTGGCGGCGAATCGTGCGTTGAGCAGCGGGACGATCAGCTGCGGCCCGAACTGCCGGGTGATCTCCGGGTCGACGTTGCTCGTGGTGATCTTGAAGTCGTCCGGCTCCGGCTGCAGATAGCCGATCGAGCGCAGGAAGTCCTCGTAGTGCTGAGGGTCCGGCGGGCCGGGGTGGTCGCGGTGGTAGGCGTCCAGCTGGGTCTGCATCTCGTCGCGGACGGCGAGCAGCTGCCGGTTACGGCTGGTCAGCTCGGCCAGCAGCTCGGCCAGCCCGGCCCAGAACTTGTCCGGGTCGACCCCCGTTCCGGGCAGCGCCTCGCTCGTCACGAACTCATAGAGAGCGGGTGCCACCTGCAAACCGGCCACACACACGTTGTCAGTCATGGCTTCCCGTTCTACGATACGAAATAAGTATTTCTATGATTGAAATGAACGTAAGTCAGCTCGGGCTCTATCGTCAAGCTGCACCGGCTGCCCCGGAGCAGAGAGGTGGCCGATGTGAACGCGGATCGCGACAGTGCCACCCATGACAGCGCCCGATCAGTCTCATCAGGTGGCACCCAGTCCGTGGCGCGCGCCCTGGACCTGATCGACCTGGTCGCCGCCGGAGGTCCCAGCACGGTCAGCGAACTGGCGGTAGCCAGCGGGATCCCGGCCCCCACCACGCACCGGCTGCTGCGCACCATGGTCGAGTGCGGCTACGCGCGCCAGCTGCGCGACCGCCGCTACGCACTCGGGTTCCGGCTGGTCTCGCTCGGGTTGGCCGCCAACGCGCAGGTCGGCGCTTCCGCCCACGACGTGCTGGCTGACCTGGTCGAGGAACTCGGCGAGACCGCCAACCTGGCCGTGCTGTCCGGCAACCGGGCCGAATACGTGGCCCAGGTGCCGTCACGGCACGCGATGCGGATGTTCATCGAGGTCGGCCGCCGGGTCGAGCTCCACTGCACCGGGGTCGGGAAGGCCCTGCTGGCCCAGCTCGACGACCGAGCGGTCAGCGTGATCGTCGCGCGGTCCGGGATGCCCCGGCACACGGCCAAGACGGTCAGCACCCAGGCCCGCCTGCTGGCCGAGCTGGCCGACATCCGGCGCGACGGCTATGCCACCGACGACGAGGAACAGGAGGCTGGCGTCCGGTGCGTGGCCGTCCCGGTCAGCGACACGATGGCCGTCTCCATATCCGGGCCGGTCACCCGGCTCACCCCGGCCGTGGTCGAGCGAGCAGTCCCCCAGCTGCAAACCGCGGCCCGGCGGCTGACCGACGGCTGGGACCAGGAAGGGGCCCACGCGGCTACACCACCTCGTAGGTCAACCTCCGGCCA
>CAWHZI010000006.1:0-344814 GCA_963833835.1 uncultured Actinomycetes bacterium | reverse complement strand
AATCTGAGCCAGCGACCGAATCGACCGCGAAACGCTCGGCCCGGACGACTGGCGCCTGACCGATAAGTTCCTTGTTGCCCTCAAGGTCTTATTTAGCATTGCGAAATAATAAAGTTTGAACCTGCAAGTAAACAGTTCAGCTTGAAGTCGCGTCCCTTTTGCGTGAGATGCACCGCAGAGCGCGGTGCTGATGAGGGGGGCGTCAATGACCGAGCCGCCGAGAGATCCCTACGAGCGTTACCGGCCCCGGCCATCCCGCGAGCAGCCCACGCAGGGGCCGTACGGACAACCCGCAAATGGCCAATATGACCCCTATGAGCCGCAGCCATCACATGAGCAGGCGGGGCGGCCGCGGTTCATTCCGAGTG
Source organism: uncultured Actinomycetes bacterium (assembly GCA_963833835.1). Classification (GTDB taxonomy): domain Bacteria; phylum Actinomycetota; class Actinomycetes; order Streptosporangiales; family Streptosporangiaceae; genus Bog-532. The sequence goes on along the minus strand of CAWHZI010000006.1, from coordinate 344,446 downwards.
GACCGCAGTTTGATCAGTCGCCTTACGACCAGCGTCCCCGTTTTGATCCTCACCGCGGCTACTACCCGCCACCCCAGCAAACGGGGCCTGCTGGCGGGTGGCCCGGGCAGTATCCGCAAACACCGCCACCGCCACCGCCAGCCGAAGAAAAAGCACACCCTACGAAAGATCTTGATCGGCGGCGGCGCGTTCGTTGTCCTGGTGATCATCCTCGTGAGCGTCACGACGAAGGGGCCCCAGTCCAGCCCAGTGAGCTCGGTGTCTTCGCCCGCCGCTTCGGCTTCGGCTTCGGCTACACCTTCAGCACAGTCGAAAGCATCCCCAAGCTCCGTGGCGAAAGCCGCGGCGCCATTCCAGGCGCAGACGCTTCTGGCGACCTCAGGCTCGGGCCAGTACCAAACGGCCCGCTACACGGTCGGCGGCACCGGTGACTATGACATCGACTGGACCTACAGCGAGGGCAGCATGGGGACGTCGGTGAACTTTCAGATCTACGGTGACGGGGGCAGCGACTTCGCGGTGACGGACCCTAACCAGCTGGGGACTGGCGGTAGTGGGGTTGTACACGTCTACAACGATGCAGGCACTCATTATCTGCAGGTGAACAGCGAAGGCGACTGGACATTGAAGGTGGTGACGACGCCATAAGACCCGGATCGCCTCTGACATCGGCCAGCTTTCGGAAAGCAGGTGACTCATGGGTTTCATGAAGGAAGCCAAGGCCGACAACATGCGCCAGCACGCGGCGCGCGCCATGGCGGAAGGGCGCCGCGTGCTGGTGGTCCGGATCCTCCGCAGCCCGACCGCATGCTGTCGGCCCAGCGCGCTCCGCAGCCGGACACGATGCTCGGCTGCGAGCCGCGGCGGGCGGGTGACGGGCCGAGGCCGGCCATGCCGTCGTATTACCGCTGACCCGACCCGTCGCCGCGGCATTCCTTGATCGATGGAGCTTTAGGCACCCTAGAAGGGCACCAAAGGTACATCGATCATGGTCTGGCCCGGCTCGGTGGTCAGGCCCGGCTCGCTGATCTGGCCCATCGCTGGCCCGGCTCGGCCTGGTGGTGGAGCGGGACTCAGCCCCAGACGACTCCGTAGCAGGCAGCCGGGGTCCCGGGCAGGGTGGCCAGGGCCGGGGTGGCCTGTCGCCGGGGGCGCCGCTCGCTTGGCATCCATTCGCACGTTTGCGTCATGCTTATGAGACGGGCGGCCTACGCGAGTATGACGCGGGTTTGCCCAAAAATTTCCCGGCGCCCTGAAACCCGGGGCTGAGGGGGGTCAGACGGTCAGGGACTGGCCGGGAGGAATCTGGGTCAGCGGGACGCCGGCTGGGCCGTTCTCGCCCAGGAGGGCGCCGGCCAGGCCCTGGCCGATGTCGCTGAGCAGGGCCTCGTGGATCTGCACGACCTGCTGCGGCGCGACCGCGCGGATGTAGTCGATGGCTTCGCCGAACTTCATCCACGGGCCGCTGGTGGGCAGCAGCAGCGTGGTCACGGCGGCGGCGGGCAGGTGGTAGGCATCGCCGGGGTGGTAGACGGTGCCGTCGAACAGGTAGCCGACGTTGGCCACGACCGGGATGGCGGCGTGGATGAGCGCGTGCTCGCTGCCGTGCACGGTGATGTCGAACGAGCCGAGCTGGAGTTCGTCACCGGCGGCGACGGCGTTGAACTGGTCCGGGCCGGCCGCGAACAGGCGGCGCAGGGCCTCGGGTGCGTACAGCTTCAGGTCCGGCCGGTCCGCCAGCGCGGTGTTGATCGCTTCCTCGTGGACGTGGTCGGCGTGCTCGTGAGTGATCAGGATGATGTCGCCGCTGGCGATGATCTCCGCCGCGCCCGGTGAGAACGAGCCCGGATCGATGACGATCGACGTGCCGTCCTTCTCCGCCACCACGCAGGCGTGCTCGTGCTTGGTCAGCTTCACCGCTCAGCTTCCTCCTCGACGCGACAGCAATAGAGATCGCCATTGGAGGTTACGGCCGACACTGGCTGATCATCTCGCGGAGGGCCCGGATTACTGCTTCTGGTTCATCGAGATGAATGTTGTGCCCGGCGCGCTGGGCGTAGATGTGCCGGCTGGCGGTGGACAGGTCCGCGAGCTCGTCCTGGAGCTGCGGCCAGACGTCCAGCGTGGAGGAGGCGCTGGTCAGGACGGTCAGGGGCAGCGAGCCCAGATCGGCCGGCTGGTTCCGGTGCCGGGCGGCGAGCAGCATCTCGGCCACCGTGATGCGCCGGGCCTGAGTGGACAGGCTGATGGCCCGGGCGGCGCCGGCGTACTCCGGGGGTGCCTCCCGGGCGATGTCCGCGTCCAGGCTGGGGATCATCCCGCGTACGGCGGCCAGCCGCCTGGCCCCCAGGATCCAGGCCCGGCGGCGCAGGGCGAACTTCACGTTCGCCCCGGCACCTTGCCGCCAGGAAATCCGCTGGGCCTGGTCGTCGTGGCTGGAGTCGACCATGACCAGCCCGCACACCTGCTGGGGGTAATCGGTCGCGAACCGGCGGGCCACCACGCCCCCGAGGGAATGCCCGGCCACGATGTACGGCGGCGGGACCCCGGCCGCGCCGAGCAGCGCGCACAGGTCGGCCGCCATCGCGGTGATGCTGAGCCGCCCGGACGGCGGCGGGTCACTCCAGCCGATCCCGGCCCGGTCGTAGACGCAGACCAGGGTGTCGTGCTGCACCTCGCGGACGATGTGCAGCCACTCCAGGATGCTGCCGTTGAGCGCGGGCACGATGACGACCGCAGGCTGGCCGTCGCCAGCCTCGTACAGATGCAGCCGGCGATCACCGCCGACGGGCACGAGCCGGCCGGGTGCGGGGAAGCGGCGCCGGTCCCGGGCCTCGGCGGCCCGCTGGTAGACGGCGCTGACGGCCCCGGCGCTCGCAGCAAGGATCAGGGCGCGAACGAGCAGCTTCCCGGCCTGGGCCACGCCACGGACACTACCTGAACCGGCACCTGATCCCAATGGGCCGTTGCGCGCAGATCGCCGTCACCGGTGATGACCTCGTGGCCCGCCTCGCGCAGCGCGGCCACCAGCCGGCCCTGTACCTCGAGCCCGAACGGGCCCACCTCCTCATGGACGAAATCACGGCCGTCGGACGCGGTGGCGATGGCGATACGTGCCATGAGGAGCCTTCCTTCCGGGGGAGCTAATGCTTGGCGGTGCCGCACGAGCGGCGGATAATCAATTCCAGCGGATAGACCTGGTGGACCGGGGCGAACTCCTCCCCCGTAGCCCGGCGGATCAGCAGCTCGGCGGCCTGGGTGGCCATCGGCCGGATCGGCTGAGCCAGCACGGTCAGGGGCGGGTCGAGCAGTTCAGCCCAGTCGGGGTTGTCCACGGCGATGACCGCGATGTCGTCCGGAGAGCGCAGCCCGTGATCACGGATGGCCTGCAGCGCGCCCAGCGCCATCAGGTTGTTGGCCACCATCAGGGCGCTGGGCGGGTCCGGCCGGCCGAGCAGCTCGCGTACCGCACCGCGGGCCGCGTCCCGGCGGAACCCGCCGTCGGCCATGATCGGCTCCAGGCCGGCCGGCTCGACCGCGGCCAGGTAGCCCTCTTGCCGCTCGCTGCCGGTCTCGACCTCCAACCGGCCGCCCACGAACGCGATGCGCCGGTGCCCGGCGTCGATCAGCCGCTGGGTCGCGGTCCGCACCGCGGGCACGTTGTCGGCCACGATCAGGTCGGTGGTGGCCCGCTCGAGCGCGCGGTCGAGGGTGACGACCGGGATGCCCAGGTCCCGCAGTTCGTCGATGCTGCCGTCCGGGTCGGACGGGGACAGCACGATGCCGCTGACCCGCTCGTCGGCCAGCATGGAAAGGCAGGCCGCCTGCCGGGCGCCGTCCTCGTCGGTGTTGCAGACCAGGACCCGGTAGCCCATGTTCAGCGCCACGACCTCGATGACCCGGACCACTTCGGCGAAGTGCGGGTTCTCGATGTCCGGGACCACGATCCCCAGCGCTTCCATCTGCTGGCGGCGCAGGTTCCGGGCCAGCCGGTTCGGCCGGTAGCCCAGCTCGGCCACGGCCGAGCGCACCCGGCGGCCCAGCTCCGGGTCGACCTTGGCGTCCCCGTTGAGGACCCGCGACACCGTGGCCACGGACACCTGCGCCCGCTCGGCCACGTCTTTGATCCGTACTGTGCGAGGGCGTTCCGGCGGCATGGCTAGATGATCTCCAGTCCATCCGCGTCCGGCAAAACGGGGAACGGGCCGGCCGGCAGGGTCTGGTACCAGTACGCGACGCTGGCGATGTCGTCCTGCAGCGGCAGGTAGCGGCCGCCGGACCGCCAGCCCAGCGCCTGCATGGTGACCCGCAGGTCGGTACCGAACCGGATCGGGTCGGTCAGGTGCCAGCGGTACATGCTGAACCGGCTCTGGGTAAGGTTCGGGTCGGTCCCGTCCGGGATGAAGGCCAGCGGCAGGCCGGAATAGGGCGTGGTGAAGGTCTGGTAGCTGTGGTTGACCCAGAAGTTGTAGGAGCCGAGGAAGTAGTCCTCGGTGCCGGTGCTGGCGATGGTCGGCCCGTTCCCGTTCCCGTCGCCCCGTCGCCGTCGCCGTCGCCGTCGAGGAAGAACTTCAGCTCACCCTCGCCCCACCAGCCACCGCTGTTGGAACCCCACGCGATCGAGGTGCCGACGTAGTGGCCGCGCCCGCTGACCTGGTCCAGGATGGTGTGCTCGGTCCCGTAGGCCAGCGGGTTGCTGCGGCGGAACTGGGCGTGGAAGTAGGCCGCGTCGGCCGGGACCTCATCCAGCTCGTAGTTGATCTGGTAGTAGATCCGGGCCTGCTCGGCCGATCGGTTCTCACATGTCACCCGGCACCGGCCCCGGAACGGCATCTCCCAGAAGCTGTTCAGCGCGCTGCCCGGGTTCACGCACACCGGCAGCGAAGAGATCTGGGCGTGCCCGCTCCAGGCCAGGCCACCCCAGCCGGAGGCGAAGAAGTCACCGAGCGGGCATTCGACCGCAGGCTCCCGCTGGCCGTCCCAGTAGACGCGCAGGATCAGCTGCCGCCAGGGGCAGCCCGCCGGGGTCAGCCAGATCTGCCGGATCACCCCCGGGCCGTCGATGTCGGCCAGGTCCAGGGTGGCGCCGGGCTCGATGTAGACGAACGGCGAGATCTTCCAGCCCGGGCCCAGATCGCGGGCGGCCGCGGCGGCGACCCCGTCGGTGTCCTGGGCGGCCGCGCCCTTGGCTCCGGTGCGGTTCTCCGGCGAGATGGTCCGGGACTGCGCCCCGGTCAGCCGGGACAGCCCCCCGACCCCGGTCATCCGACACCAGCCGACATGCGCACCTCAGCCCTGAGTTCGGCTCCGAGTTCAGCCCCGGGTTTAGTCCCGGGTTAAGCCCCGGGGTTCAGCCGAGTAATCGATTACCGCATCGTAGCTACGCGTTGATCAGGACGTCAACAATGCGCGTACGGGACGGCGGCGGGCCTACTGGAACGGCCAGTGACGGCCGGGACGGCCGCGGGACTACTGAGAGGGACAGCGGCCGGAACCGCGGGCGGCCGGAACGGCCGCGGGCCCGCCAGCCGCGTGATGGCGGTGGCGGGCCCGGGCGGGTCTGCGGGCCGACGGAGGTCCGGCCCGGGTGGTTCTAACTCGGAGCAGGGGGAAATCCCCGGGCGCCTCCCCTGGCCGCAGCGGCACCCTCACTGCGGACCATGGACAGCGGGCTGGCCACGTCCTCCAGCGATTTACCTTCGGCCGCGACCCCGAGGAAGATCTCGACCAGGCCACCGATGATCATCGCGCCCGCCCCGATGAGATAGCCGACGAAGAGCTTGTTCGGGTCGTTGCCGGTGCCGATGAGGCTGCTGTACAGCTTGACGCCCAGCCAGCCGAAGAACTGGGCGATGGCGAAGAACACCGCGATGGCCTTGGCCCGGACCTCCAGCGGGAAGACCTCGCTGGCGGTCAGGTAGCCGGCGCTGGCCCCGGCCGAGGCGAAGAAGAAGATCACCGCCCAGGCGATCGTCTGGGTGGTGGCGTTGAACACACCCTGCTTGAACAGGATGGCGGTGATCACCAGCAGGATCCCGGAGGTGATGTAGGTACCGGCGATCATCTTCTTCCGGCCCAGGGTGTCGAACAGCCGGCCGATGGTGAGCGGCCCGAGCAGGTTGCCGGCCGCGAACGCGAAGTAGTAGTACGGCACGCTGGTCGACGGGACGTGGAAGAAGAACTTCAGCACCAGGCCGTAGGTGAAGAAGATCGCGTTGTAGAGGAAGGACTGCGTGATCATCAACGCCGCGACCAGCGTGGACCGCCCCGGATAGTGCCTGAACAGCGAGCGGGCCAGGGCGAGATAGCCGATCTGGGTCGCGGGCCTGATCTCGATGGCCGCGTCGTCGTCCACCGGCGCTACCGGGCCCCGGCTCTGCTCGACGTCGTGCTCGATCGCGCGGATGCTGCCTTCGGCGGCCTCTTCGTGGCCGTGCATGATCTGCCAGCGCGGGCTTTCCGGCAGGTTCCGCCGGACATAGATGATGGACAGGGCCAGCACCGGGCCGACCAGGAACGCGGTCCGCCAGCCCCAGTCGGCGGGCAGGTGGTTCAGCGCGACCAGCGTGGCGGCCGTGCCGATGAGCGCTCCGCCCCAGTAGGTCCCGTTGATCGCGATGTCCACCCGGCCCCGGAACCGGGCCGGGATCATCTCGTCGATGGCCGAGTTGATCGCGGCGTACTCGCCGCCGATGCCCATGCCGGCCAGAATCCGGGTGGCGTACAGGAAGACAATCCAGCCGCTGCCCGCCATGGTCACCGCGGTCAGGCCGCTGCCGATGAGGTAGACGGCCAGCGTCACCATGAACAGGTTGCGCCGGCCCAGCTTGTCCGACAGCCGGCCGAAGAACAGCGCACCGATGACCTCGCCGATCAGGTACCAGGAGGCGATGCTGCCGGCCTGCGAGGTGCTCAGATGGAGCGTGGTCTTTTCGGTCAGGTCAGGGACCACGTTGGCCGCGATGGTGATCTCCAGGCCATCCAGGACCCAGGCCACTCCCAGCGCGATGATCATCCTGGTGTGGAATCTCGACCAAGGCAGGCGGTCGATCCGGGCGGGAATGGTGCTGCGGATCACCGGCGCTTCGGCGGTATTGGTCGCTGACGCCATTGTCTACCTCCGTCTTGGCGTTTTTCCTGAGCGCCTCTTTACCCCCGTCGTCGGGAAGCACACCGCTTCCGACCTGCTTGGTGACCTATTTTTTCCTACCCCTATAACCCTTATCCGGGCTCACGATGTCGTTAGTTTGGTTAAACACGTAGACGTAGCCGCCCGGGGTGATCCTGGCCCGCGGGTGATCACTCCTTTACCGTGGTGGCATGGACGAACGGCCGGTCCGCGTCTCCGACGCCGAACGGGAACAGACCGTGGTGCTGCTGCGCGAGCACCTGCTGGCGGGCCGCCTGACGCCGGAGGAGTTCGAGGCCCGGGCCGAGGCCGCGCTCGCCGCCCGGGTCGGCACCGACCTGACCCGGATCCAGGATGACCTGCCCCGGCTCCCGGCCCAGGCGCCCGGGTCGCCCCGCCAGGCCGCCCGGTTCACCACCGGGTTGTTCGGGCACGTGGTCCGGCGCGGCCGGCTGCGGCTGCGGGGCTGGACCGCGGCGGTCACCACGTTCGCCGACGTGGACCTCGACCTGCGCGAAGCCATCATCGACCGGCCGCAGACCGCCATGGTCATCCTCGCGGTCTGCGGCAACATCGACGTCTACGTCCCGGAGGGCGTGAACGTCGATGTGAGCGGGCTGACCTTGTTCGGCCACCGGCGCGACTGGGGCAACGACGTCACCGCGCCCGACGCCCCCACCATCAACGTCCGGGCCGCCGGCGTCTTCGGCACCATCGACATCTGGCGGGTCCCGGCCACCATGCACGATGCCGCGCGGCGCGACGTCATCCGCCACCTGAAAGGCAAGCCGCCCCAGCAACTGCCCAGCTAGGGGTCAGAGGTGGGCCGGGCGTCGGCCTCGGCACGCTTGCTCAGCGGCCCGGGGAGCCCGGGGGTGCGGGGAGCCCGGGTGAGTGGTAAGCGCGGGGTGGTTGGGATGCCTGGGACGAGGGAGCCAGTGCTGCGCCCGAGCCTTGACGTCGGCCCCGGGCGAGAGCCGCGCCATTCGTTGAGTCTGCAGCGTGCTGGGACGGGGGGAGAGAAAATTAAAGCGGAAAAAGGGAAGTGGTGCGGACGGGACCGGGCCGACGGCGCGTGCCGGAGCGGGACAGTGGGCGAGCCGGTACGGCGGGGTGATGGCCGTCGGCGGGGAGTGCGGGCGGCGGCAGGGCCGCGCGGGGGTTCGGGGGGTCGTCCCCCCGGCTAATAGTGTGCGGCGGCGTCGCCCTGCTGGGCCACACGGACGGGGGACCGGGTGGCTAGCGGACTCGCGCGGACGGGGGCACCGCGCGGTGCGACGCCGCCGCATGGCGTCACAATACAAGCCCGGTCATCCGTCATCAAGTCATGACATCAGGTGACGTGTCCGCCGGGACGAATGAAACCGGTGACATTTCCGCTGGCCGCCGCAATCGGTTGCACGGAGGTGCCGGTCCAGTCCAGGCAGACGGCGATCGCGTCGTCGGACAGGTCGGAACCTTCGTGATAGGCCAGCAGGTCGCTGATGAGGAAACGCACGGTCTCGTTGGGGTCCTGCAGGCGGGCACTCCGGAGCGCGGCACCCAGCGGGACCTGGCCGTAGACCTGGCCCTTGGCGTTCCGCGCGTTGTGCAGGCCGTCGCTGACGATGATCAGGCGGTCGCCGGGCAGCAGCCTGAGCGACTGGGTGCGGTAGCGGGTGTCGCTGAACATGCCCAGGGGCATCTGCTCGTCGAACGCCATCGGCTCGATCTCACCGCGGCGGACGCGGAGCATGCGCGGCGAACCCGCGTCGACCACCTCGGCTTCCCCGGTGGACAGCGCGATGTGGAGCAGCAGCGTGGACGAATGGACCTTGCCGCCGTACTGGGAGTAGACGATGCCGTTGGCCAGCTCGGCCGCTTCGGCGGGACCGGCCCCGGACCGGCGGGCGTTGCGGAGCGAGTTGACCGTGAGCTGGGTCAGCAGCGCGGCGCCGATGCCGCTGCTCATGCCCGCGCTGACCGACACCGTCAGGTACTGCCGGGACAGCGACCAGTCGAAGTTGTCGCCGGAGACGGTGTAAGCCGGTTCGAGCTGGCCCGCCAGTGAGAACTCCTCGCCCGAGCAGGTGCGGCCGGGGAGCAGCTCCCACTGCAGCTCGGCGGCGATGGTGAGCCGCTTGCGCCGCCGGACCTCCCGGTAGATGTCGGTGGCCAGGTCGGCCAGGCGCATGGCCCGGGCCAGCGTGTCCGCGACCACGGCGAGATCGTCTTCCAGAGCCGGGCCGGCTTCCTGGCTGGCCTCGTGGCTGGTCTCCTGGCTGGTTTGCAGGCTGGTTTGCAGACCAGGGAGCAGCCGGACGGAGAGCACCCCGATCCGCTCCCCGTACACGGCCAGCGGGAGGAAAAGGTGATCATCGTCGCGGACCAGGCGCATCGAGGCGTAGGCCTGGCCGGCCGGATGGGCGTTGACCGTGACGGCGGGCCCGCCGGTGCCGTCGCCGAACGGGACCAGGTGCGACTGGTGGTAGTCGATGAGCAGGACCTCGGTCCCGGACACCCCGAGCCAGGCGTCGATCGCATCGCGGGCGGCCGGGACGACGAAGGGCGGCCGGGCGGCCCAGATGGCGTTCTCGACGGTGACGCGGCCTGCGCTGCTGACGTTGGCGCGGTCTTCAGGCATGGGTTCTCACAAACGTTGCGTAACCGGTGACCGGCATGGCCGGGCGGGGAAGTTGGCGTGGTGGTGGGTGCTTTGCGGCACCTGAATGTGCAAGAGTGGAGTTATGGCCTCGCACAAGGCTGATCCCGAGGCAGCTCAGCGGGCGGCGGCCGAGGTTGAGGCGGCCGCCGAGGCGCTGGTGGGAATCTGGGCTCACGTCGCGGAATCGCTGGACGTCCGCGTCTCGCCCACGCAGCTGCGGGCGCTCACCGCGGTCGGCCGGTACGGCGAGCTGAACCTCAGTCAGCTCGCCGAAGCACTCGGCGCGCTGCCGTCGTCGGCCAGCCGGCTGTGCGACCGGCTGGAAGCGGCCGGCCTGCTCACCCGGGACACCGGGCGCGCCAGCCGGCGCGCGGTCAGCCTGCACCTGACCTCGGAGGGCGAAGCGCTGCTGGCGCAGGCCCGCACCTCCCGCCAGGAACAGATCGCCCAGGTCCTGGACGCGATGACGCCGGCTGCGCGGGACGAACTGGCCGAGGGTCTGGCCGCCTTCCAGCGCGCGGCCGAGCCGCAGGGGCTGCCGTCGGCCTCGGACGGCGGAGCCGGCGTGAGAGGACCGGGCGGCGTCCCTTTCTCCATATCCGCGTGACGCGGGACGGGACCGGGCGCGGCGGTCACTGAGCAGGGCCCAGGCCGGGCTCCTGGCCGGGCCCCCGGGCCTCATAGCCGGGACTCCGGGCCTCATAGCCGGGGCTCCGGCGCGGGCTCACCGCTCTCAACGGCGCGTTCCGGGGTGAACTGGCAGACCAGCAGGCAGGTGTCGTCCTCCCGGCTGCTGTCCCGGAGCATGACCTCACATACGGTGTCGGCGATGATCTCCGGACTGCCGGGCGCGACCGCGAACGCCGCCGCGAGCTGGTCGATGCCGGCGTCGATGATGGCGTCGCGCCGCTCGACCAGGCCGTCGGTGTAGAAGAGCAGGGTGGCGCCGGGCCGCAGCCGCACGGTGGCGGCCTCGAAGGTGTGGTCGATGGGCAGGCCGAGCATCGGGCCCTGGTACTCCAGCCGCCGCACGGTGCCGTCGGTGTCCCGCAGCAGGGGCGGCGGATGACCGGCGGTGGCCAGGCTCATCTCGCCGCCCGGGGTGACCATGGCCAGGATGGCCGTGGCGCAGTGGTCCGGGTCCAGGTGCCGGATCAGCGCGTGCAGCCGGGTCAGCACCTCGCCCGGGTCGGCCAGGTCCATGGCGTAGGCCCGCATGGCCGTGCGGAGCTGGCCCATCAGCGTGGCCGCGGCCAGCCCGTGCCCGGCCACGTCGCCGACGGCCAGGACCAGCGTGCCGTCCGGCCGGTGGTAGGCGTCGTACCAGTCGCCGCCGACGTTCAGCCCGATCACGGCGGGCAGGTAGCGGGCGGCGCAGTCCGCGCCGGGACCGGTCGGCAGCTCGGTCAGCATGGCGTGCTGGAGCTGTTCGGCCACCTCGCGTTCCTGCTCGAAGCGCAGCGCGTTGGCCAGCGCGGCGGCGGCCCGGCCCGCGGTTTCGCTGACGATCACCACGTCGTCGTGGGCGAACGGGCGGCTGGGCGGGGTCACGGTGAGCACGCCCAGGACCGTGCCCAGCGAGACCAGCGGGACAACCAGCATGCCGTGCTCGCTGGTGTCGATGCCCGGGGTCAGCTGCTCGGTCCGGCGGGTCTCCCGGACCCGGCGCACTACCGGCGGCGCGGCGGGCTCGGCCGGGTCCCCGGGCAGGGTGGCCGGCGACCCGTACAGCTCCAGCTCACCGCTCTCGGTCACCAGCCACACCTGGGTACGGTTGGCGAACCTGGGCACCAGCAGGGTGGACAGCCGGGACAGCACCTGCCGATGATCGAGCGAGGCGCCCAGCACGGCACCCACGTGGCTGAGGAAGGCCAGCCGGGCCCGGGCCGCTTCGGCCGCCGTGCGAGCCGCCTCCGCCGCGGCGCGGGCCGCTTGTTCGGTCTCCAGCAGCTCCCGGTGGCGCTCGCTGCTGCGGGTGAGCTGTTCGGCCTGATCGGCGAGCTCGGCGTGCAGGGCGAGCAGGCCCTGGTCGGTGTTCTCCAGCTCCTGCCGGTGCCGGCTCAGCGCGGCGTCCTGACCGGCCACGATGTCGAGCAGCGCGGGGATGGACTCCGGCACCTGGCTGTCCGGGGCCGGGCCGCCGGGCGCCTCGATAGGCAGCTGGACCTGGGCCACGATCTCGTCGTCCACGGCCAGCAGGCCGGTGCAGTGGGTGGCGTCCGGGTCGGTGAGCCGGAACGTGATCATCGCGGCGGGCCGGTCCCGCAGGTGGGCCCACAGCGTGGCCACCGTGCGGCCGCGGTCCGCGGCGCTGGCGCTCAGCTGGGTCAGGGTCTGGGCCAGACCGGCGCAGGCCCGGGCGGCCCCGTCCCGGTCGGTGACCAGCCAGCGGGCGAACGTCCGGTCACGCAGCTCGCTCATGGCCGGCCCCCCGCGGCGGGCCGGTACGCGGCGGCGGGCTCGTTCATGGCCCGGTCGGCGGGGCGGGACCGGGTCACGGCGGCGGTGACCACGACCGCGGCGTCGTCACCGCGGGTGGCGGCGTCGCGCCAGATAAGCGCGGCCATGACCGCCGGGTCATGACGGGTTACGCCGGGGTACCGGGACAGGTCCCAGGACGGCCGGACGCCGTCGGTGTGCGCGGTGAAAAGGCTGTGCTCACGCCACGGCGCCACGAAGGCCTGCGGCCGCAGCCGCTGGCCCAGTCCGAGCGTGCCCATGCTGGAAACCAGCCCGTGCGTGCGGGCGGAATGGGCGGCCCGGCCGGCCGGAGCGCCGTTGGGGCCCAGCCGGGCGCCGATGTTGCCGATGCCGCTGAAGGTGAACTCGTCCGAGCTCATGCGGGCCACGGCGGCGACCGCGCCCCGGCCGCCCGCAAGCCGGCGATCCAGCCGCCCGAGCAGGGCCGGCGGATCGTCCGCACCGGCGGGGACGGCCAGTTCGTGCAAGCCATTGGCCGCCGCTTCGGCGGCTTCCGGGCCGTGCCCGAGGCCGTCCATGATCACGACGGTGATCGTACCGGCGCGCCACAGCACGCCCCAGGCGTCACCGCTCTCCCGCTCCCCCGGCCGGGCGGAGAGTATGCCGCCGACCCGGACGTGCGCGGCGGGAGTGGTGGGGCTGCCGGGCCCGATGCGGGCGATGATGGTCGTGCCCGCGCCGGGGGCGGTATAGAGGTCGAACACACCCGCCGCGCGGCGGCAGGCCCCCAGGCCGCCGCCGAGTGAGTTGGCGGTCGAGTACCCGTCGGCCATGGCCGCGTCGACGTCGGGGATGCCCGGGCCGGTGTCCAGCGCGGCGAGCTGGACCCACGCCGCCGGGCCGGGTTCGGTCGCGCTGGCCACGAGCTGGCCGTCGCGGGCGTGCCGGGCCAGGTTGGTGGCCAGCTCGGTGGCGATCAGCGCGCAGCCGGCCCGATCAGCCGGGGTCAGCCCGGCGTGCGCGGCGGCGGCGTCAGCCATGGCCACCGCGGCGTGCACGTGGCTGGGGTCCGCGACCGGCAGATCCCAGCCCGCCGTGACGGCGAAGCCGGTGGTCATGACCGGACCGGCAACCGGGCCTGGATCGGCGTCAGGCCGGGTGTGGCCCACATGGCGATGGTGACCGTGGTGCCCTGGCCCGGGGCCGACTCAATGGTGAAGTCATTGTTGACCAGCCGCTTGGCCCCGCCCAGCCCGAGGCCGAGACCGCGCCCGGTGGTGTGCCCGTCGGTCAGGGCCTGCGCGATGTCCTCGATGCCCGGGCCCTGGTCGGTCACGACCAGCCGGACGCCGCGCAGCGAGCCCTGCTGCACCGAGTCGATGCGCACCTCGCCCCCGCCACCGTGCACCACCGCGTTGCGAGCCAGCTCGCTTACCGCGGTGACCAGCTTGGTCTGGTTGACCAGGCTGAAACCAGCGTCGGCGGCGGCGGTCCGGGCGGCCTCGCGCACAGCGATCAGGTCCACGTCACTGCGCACCGGCAGCGCGGCCGGCGCGGTGCTCAGGCTCATGGCCCGCTCCCGAGGATCGCGGTGGGGGCGACGTCCGCGCCGAGCATGGCCACGGCCGCCTCCAGGGACCGGGCGGTGCGCGCACCGTCCAGCCGAAGTCCCATCTCCACCAGGGTAATGGCCACCGCCGGTTTGATACCCGCCACGACCGTGCTCGCGCCCAGCAGTGAGCAGTCGGCCGCGATCTCGGTCAGGACCCGGCCCAGGTAGGAGTCGACGATCGCCACCCCGGACACATCCAGAATGACGCCGGTGATTCCGCCGGAGGACACGGCGGCGCCCACATCGTGGCGCAGTGCCACGGCCACGGCATCGGCCAGGTCGCCCTGAACGCTGACGATCAGGACGGAACCCAGCCGGAGGATGGGGATGCGGTCCACGTCAGCCGCCGGCCCCAGCGTCACGCCGGTCCGGGCCAGCCCGTACTTCAGCGCGTCGGACAGGGTGGCCCGGGTGGTGATCTCCCGCAGATCGATCCCCAGGTGCACGATCGTCTGCGCGATCTGCGGGCGGATGCCGCTGATCACGCACTCGGCCCCCATCAGCTGGACCGCCATCGCCGTCTTCATCAGGTGCTGCGCGACCAGGGTGTCCACCATGGGCACCCCGGTGATGTCCAGGATCGCCACCGCGGCCTGCTCGTCCACGATGCCGTTCAGCAGGCTCTCCATCACCACCTGGCTGCGGATGCTGTCCAGCGTCCCGATCAGGGGGACCGCGACGATGCCCTCCCACAGCCGGATGACCGGAGTGGAGATCTCCATCAGCTCCTGCCGCTGCCGGGCCACCACTTCGTCACTCTCGCTGAGCAGCACGACCACCGCGGCCACCCGCAGCGAACCGATCAGCTCGGTCACCGCCAGCAGCTCGGCCGGCACCGTGGCGGCCCCCGGGTGGCTGTCGAACATCTCGGTCAGCGGGATCCAGAGCTGCCCGATCTCGTCCATGACCTGCTGCAGGTCACCGCCGGACCGCAGCCGGTCCGACGTGATGCGGGACAGCACGTCCCGGACCATGGCGAAGCTGGGCGCCTGGACGTCGTCGGCCCGCCCGGATCCGGCCAGCTCGACCATGGCCTCGACCAGCCGGATGGCCGCCGCGAACGCCTCGTCCTGCTGGCCCCCGTAGACCGTGGTGAACAAGGGCAGGCCGGCCCAATCGCGCGCGATCTCCTCGCGCCGGGCCGACAGCGTCTGCGCCGCCCCGGCGGCCGCTTCTACCGTACTCACTCCTGGGTCCTCCGCTCCCCGTGCCGATGGCGCTCAATCAACCGTGCGTAACCAGCAGTGCTTAAACAACCATGGCCAACGTTTGCCGCGCGGCAAATCTTAACGAGATGCCGGCCCTCCGCGAGCGAACAAGCGTGCGATTAGTCCGCTATTGTGACCGGCCCGCGGCCCTCACCAGCGGCCTAACCAGCGGCCTAAACTGTTGCGTGACGACGATCAACTGGTGAGGATCCTGCACCCATGCCCGAATTCGGTTACTCGGACCTGCTGCCCCTCGGTGACGACGACACCCCCTACCGACTGCTGAGCACGGAAGGCGTCCGCACCCGGGAGGCGTTCGGCACCACGTTCACGGAGGTCGAGCCGCAGGCTCTGACCCTGCTGACCAGCACCGCGATGCACGACATCGCGCACCTGCTGCGGCCGGGCCACCTGAGCCAGCTCCGTTCCATCCTTGATGATCCCGAGGCTAGCCCGAACGACCGTTACGTGGCGCGCGACCTGCTGAAGAACGCATGCGTGGCGGCGGGCGGGGTGCTGCCGATGTGCCAGGACACCGGGACCGCGATCGTCATGGGCAAGCGCGGCCAGCACGTGCTGACCCCGGGCGGCGATGAGGAGCACATCGCGCGCGGGGTGTACGACGCCTACACCACGCTGAACCTGCGTTACTCCCAGATGGCCCCGCTGACCATGTGGGAGGAGAAGAACACCGGCAGCAACCTGCCCGCGCAGATCGAGCTGTACGCCACCGACGGCAACGCCTACAAGTTCCTGTTCATGGCCAAGGGCGGCGGCTCGGCCAACAAGTCGTTCCTGTACCAGCAGACCAAGGCGGTGCTGAACCCGGACCGGCTGCTGGAGTTCCTGGAGGAGAAGATCCGCTCGCTGGGCACGGCCGCCTGCCCGCCGTACCACCTGGCCATCGTGATCGGCGGCACCAGCGCCGAGTTCGCCCTGAAGACGGCGAAGTACGCCTCGGCCCGGTACCTGGACAGCCTGCCCAAGGAAGGCTCGGTGCTGGGGCACGGCTTCCGCGACCTCGAGCTCGAGCAGCAGGTGCTGGAGCTGACCCGCCGGATCGGCATCGGGGCCCAGTTCGGCGGCAAGTACTTCTGCCACGACGCCCGGGTCATCCGGCTGCCGCGGCACGGCGCCTCGCTGCCCATCGCCATCGCGGTGTCCTGCTCCGCCGACCGGCAGGCCCTGGGCAAGATCACCCCGGAGGGCGTGTTCCTGGAGCAGCTGGAGACCGACCCGGCCCAGTACCTGCCCGACCCGACCGAGGCCGATGCGGCGGCGGACGTGGTGCGGATCGACCTGAACCGGCCGATGGACGAGATCCGGGCCGAGCTGACCAGGTACCCGATCCGGACCCGGCTGTCGTTGTCCGGGCCGCTGGTGGTGGCCAGGGACATCGCCCACGCCAAGATCGCCGAGCGGCTGGACGCGGGTGAGCCGATGCCCGGCTACCTGCGTGACCACGCGGTGTACTACGCCGGCCCGGCCAAGACGCCGGACGGCTACGCCTCGGGTTCGTTCGGGCCGACCACGGCGGGCCGGATGGACTCCTACGTGGACAAGTTCCAGGCCGCGGGCGGATCGTTCATCATGCTGGCCAAGGGCAACCGGTCGGCCGCGGTGACCGAGGCCTGCCGCCAGCACGGCGGCTTCTACCTGGGCTCGATCGGCGGGGCCGCGGCCCGGCTGGCCCAGGACTGCATCACCCACGTCGAGGTGCTGGAGTACCCCGAGCTCGGCATGGAGGCGGTGTGGAAGATCGAGGTGCAGGACTTCCCGGCCTTCATCATCGTGGACGACAAGGGCAACGATTTCTTCGCTGACCCGGCCGGCCCCGCGCTGAGCATCGGCCGCCGCCCGCCGGAGTAAACGGCCCGTTTGGGGGCCGGCTGACGGCCCGCTTGGGTCGGCGTGACGGCCCGCTTGGGGACGGGGTGACGGCTCGTCTGACGGCCCCCGCGGGGGTTGGCGCACCCAGGTAACAGGCATCCCGCTGGTCACCTAATTCCCATTGAACTCTCACCGGCAACCAAGGGATCTAAGCGCCGATCCCGTGTATGGTCCCGCTATGCACGCTATGGCGGGCACGGGGCGCGTCATAGCGGGGCGCTACCGCCTGAAGGAGCCCATCGGACGGGGTGCGATGGGCACGGTGTGGTGCGGCTGGGACGAGGTCCTGGACCGCGAGGTCGCGGTCAAAGAGCTTCGCATCAGCGAAAGCCTGCCGGAAGAAGAGCGGGCCAAGGCATACCAGCGGACCCACCGTGAGGCGCGGACCGCCGCCCGGCTGAGCCATCCGGGCCTGGTCACGGTGTTCGACGTGGCCGAAGAAGACGGCTGCCCGTGGATCGTCATGGAGCTGGTGCACGCCCGCTCGCTGGACCAGATCATCGCCCAGGACGGCCCGCTGTCGCCGCCGCGTGCGGCCGACGCCGGGCGCCAGCTGCTGGCCGCGCTGGCCACCGCGCACGCGGCCGGCGTGCTGCACCGGGACGTCAAGCCGAGCAACGTGATGCTGACCGAGAACGGCCGGGCCGTGCTCACCGACTTCGGCATCGCCACCTTCCAGGGTGACCCGCGGCTGACCCAGACCGGGATGGTCATGGGCTCCCCCGGGTTCACCGCACCGGAACGGATCCAGGGCAACGTGGCCACGCCCGCGTCCGACCTGTGGTCGCTGGGGGCGACGCTGTACGCGGCGGTGGAAGGCCACGGGCCGTTCGACCGGGCCGGCGGCGCGATCACCACGATGTCGGCCATCATCAACACCGACCCGCCGACGGCTCCGATCGCGGCCGGTCTGGGCGCGGTGATCGACGGCTTGTTGCGCCGCAACCCGGCCGGGCGCCCGGACGCGGCCACGGCGGCCCGGATGCTGGGCGCGATCGGGCCGCTGCCCGACGGGTCGATGAGCGCGGGCGGGTACACCCCGACGTCCTACGCGCCGGTGCTGCCGCGGCAGTCCCGGTCCGGATCCGCCGGGGACGGGATGGCGTCGCCCGGGATTGCCGGGGCCTTCGGGGCGGCCGGGGGTGGAGGCGCGGCCGGTGCGGCGCAGGTTTCTGCTGTGGCCGTCGCGAACGGCTCTGCTGTCGGTGCTGGGGCTCCTGGTGCCGACGGGAGCGCTGGGGCCGTTGTGGCCGACGAGGATGCCAGTGTCCTGGAGGCGGCCGGGGCTGGGGTGGTTGCCGGGACGTCGGTGGACCTGCCGGCGCGGGAGGACAGCACGGCCGTGGACGGGGCCGGGGCCGGGGCCGGGGCCGTCACGGCGGCACCGGGGGCGCCGGCGCCCAGGGCGGCGTCCAGTCGCGGGGGCTGGGCCGCGCCGCCGCCGCCGAAGGCAGCGGCCTGGGCCACCGCGCCGCCCGCGACGGCGACACCCGGGAAGACGGCCGCGGTCCCGCCGAGGCCCGGCACGACCGAGGTCGACCAGGCTGGCCTGACCGGGTCGATGGGCCCGCCCGGAGCGGCCGGGGGCCGGAACCGGCGTCGGACCCTGCTGATCGCGGCCGGCGTCGTGGTGGTGCTGATCGCCGCGGCAGGCTGCCTGCTCCTGCTGCGCGCACACCGGCAGGCCAAGCCGACCAGCCCGCGCGCCTCCAGCCCCTCCAGTTCGGCCTCCCCGGGGCGGACGCCGACGGCCGCAGCGGCCGGGGTGGCCAGCACCGCGCTGCCCGCCGGGTGGCAGTGGTACACCGCGTCGGCCAAGACCTTGGGCACGAACGCCGGCTTCAAGCTGGCCATCCCGGACGGCTGGAACGCCTACCCCAAGGGGGACGGGGTGCTGTTCGAGGCACCCGGTAACGACACGTTCCTGCAGGTCGACCTGACCCCGCACACCAAGTCCTCGATACTGGCCGAGGCGCGGTACCTGGCCATCCTGACCCAGCGGCAGGGCAAGTTCCCCGGCTACCAGGACCAGAGCATCCGGGCGGTGAACATCCGGAACTCGGCCGGTGCCGCCTGGAGCTTCACCTGGCAGGACTCGACCCTGGGCCGGATCCGGGCGCTGGACCTGATGTACGTCACCCGGACCTCGGCTGGTCCGCAGTCGTTCACGCTGTACATGTCCTCACCGAACGCGGCGTTCAACGGCAACCTGGCCACGTTCACCGGGGAAATACGCACCTTCCGGTCGGTGCCGTAGGCCGGTCAGTACCAGCCGTCGGCCTGCTCGTGGCTCCAGGCGGCACACGGTGACCCATAGGTGCCCTTGATGTAGCCCAGGCCCCACTTGATCTGGGTCGACGGGTTCGTCTTCCAGTCCGGCCCCGCGCTGGCCATCTTCGAACCGGGCACCGCCTGCGGGATGCCGTAGGCCCCGGTGGACGAGTTGGACGCGGACACGCTCCAGCTACTCTCGTGCTGCCACAGCGGCTTCAGGCAGGAGAACTGGCCCGGTGACCAGCCGAACGACTTCAGCATGGACTGCGCGATGGCCTGCGGGGAGCCGGACGGGGCCGGCGCCGGGGTGGTCGTCGGGGTCGCCGAGGGGGCCGGGGTCGTTGCCGCCGTCGGGGTCGACGAGGCGACCGCGGCCTGCTGAGTCGCCGACTGGGGCGACTGCTGAGTCGGGCGCTGGGCCGACTGGGCCGACTGGGCCGACTGCTGAGACTGGGCCGACTGGGCCGACTGGCTGCAGTCTGGGGGGCGGCCGTGGTGGCCGCCTGGCGCTTGGCCGGCTGGGTCACCACCGCGCGGTGCGTCGCCGGCTGCTGCTGGGCCTGTGCGGCCAGCACGGCCTGGTGCCCAGTCGCGGATTGGCTTGCCGTCTGCGGCGCGGGCTGGCCATCGGCCGACCGGTGCCCGGACGGCTGGTCAGCCGGCCGGTGAGCGGTCTGGCTCAGGGTGGCGAACGCTGTCCCGGCCCTTCCCGCCGGGGCGCCGGAGGGCCAGACGGCCGCCGCGGCCGTGGCCGCAGTGGCGACGCTGAGCGCGCCAGCCACGGCGACGATGGTGAGCTTGTTTCGTTTCCGGGTGATGATCCGCCGGTCCCGCGACAAGGTAACCCTTCGCTCAATCGCGCGCGGCCGTGACCGGCACGGTGCGCGACATGCTTGGCCCAGGACCACCCGGCGCCTCCTGACGGAGCGGCGAGCGGTAGCCGGGGGACGTGGCGCGGGACAGGGCGCCGGCCGCACGATCGCGGCCCATCCACGGGCAGGGCGCTGACGAGCACCCACTGTGCCCGATGTTCGAGCCCGGCATCGACTGAATGCAGCGTGATATGGATCACATACCGTTGATTCTTTCGGCGTTATGACCCATTCTTATGCGTCTGACCTGCGGCAACGTGACCATTTAAGTAACTCGCGGCTATTACGAACGAATCACGGCGGTGCGACCCATACCGCCCAGCGGGTCTATTAAAGAGAATAAATGTTTTTAATAAACTTCTGAGTTATCTAGGTATGACCGTTTTTTAAACGCAAAGTAGCACATCAACCCCACAGGGTAATCTTACGAAAAGGTGACGTGCGGGTCGAAAGCCGGGCACGGACGGCCACTACGGTATATCGGCTTCAGTCGCAGGCACCGGACCGCCAGGACCGAGCCGGGCGAGCCGCCAGGTTTAGACCGGGTAACCGGCCCGTCACCGAAACGGATCAGTAGTAGTTGTTGGCCAGCTCGAAATTCCAGGCCGCGCAGGGCGACCCGTAAACGTCCTTTATGTAGCCGAGGCCCCACTTGATCTGGGTCGCCGGATTGGTCAGGTAATCCGACCCGGCGCTGGCCATCTTGGACGCGGGCAGCGACTGCGGAATGCCGTAGGCACCGCTGGGATTCTCGGCGTCGTAGGACCAGCCGCTTTCCCGTTGCCAAATATCCTGCAGGCAGCCGAATTGCGAGGTGGAAAAGCCGAAGCTGGCCAGCATGTTGTAGGCGATCGACTGGGCCGTGCCCGGGTCCGGGGCGGCGGCCGTCGGCTCCGCCGCGGTACCCGTGGATGAACTTGACGAGCTGGACGACGACTGATTGGCCGAAGCCACAGCTGAGGAGGGGGTTGCGACCTTCGCCTTGGCCACCACGGTGAGGGTGCGGGAGGCGTTGCTCATGACGATCGCCTGCTGGTGCTCCTGCTGGAGCAGCGCGACCGTCTTGGTGTTGGTAATGGACTCAAGGCCGGCCGCGGCGCCCGAGGCGCCCGAGGCGGAAGGGCCCATTAGCCACGCGGCGGCAGAAACGCCGCCCACCGCAATTGCCGCCACGATGGCCGCCGGAAGAATGACTCCGTTGCGGCGCATAAAGCGATTGCTTCGCCGCGCGCTACGGGCACCCGTCCGGTGTCGTGACAAGGCAATCCTTTCGTCAGCCAAGCGCACCGAACGGGTCTGTCCGGACGCATAGACCGCTGCGGTTGCACATGGCAGCGAATCTCCGGTTAAGCGCCTCTCCAGCCGCAATCATCGCCAAATGCGAATGAGCTGGCCGCATTGGCCGTGGCGGCTTTGCGAAGGGGCACCCACCGTCGGCGACCTACAATGCCAGAAAAGGGGGTGGGGTCCGCAACCGGTTCGCCGAGGTTGGTCGGGACGGGTTCACGCGATCCACTGTGACGTTCGACACATTTAACTCACGGTACTTTTGTCACCACCTATCGCGATATTTCCTCTGGCAACAGGAGCACGCTCGATGGACGAGACGAGTGCGGCCGGTGACCAGTCCCGGCTGCCGCTGCGCGGCCTTCTCGTCGTGGCCCTGGAGCAGGCGGTGGCGGCGCCGTTCGCCACCCGGCAGCTCGCGGACCTCGGCGCGCGCGTCATCAAGGTAGAGCGGCGCGGCGCCGGTGATTTCGCCCGCGGCTACGACCGCTCGGTGCTCGGCCAGGCCAGCAGCTTCGTCTGGCTCAACCGCGGCAAGGAGAGCCTGGAGCTGGACGTCAAGGCGCCGGGCGACCGGGCTGTGCTGACCGCGCTGCTGGACCGGGCCGACGTGTTCGTCCAGAACCTGGCGCCCGGGGCGGCCGGCCGGCTGGGTCTGGGCGCGGGCGCGCTGCGGGAGCGGTACCCGGCGCTGATCACCTGCTCGGTGTCCGGGTACGGCGGGGAGGGGCCGTACCGCAGCAAGAAGGCGTACGACCTGCTGGTGCAGTGCGAGGCCGGGCTGCTGTCGGTGACCGGGAGCCCGGACGCCCCGGCCAAGGCGGGCATCTCGGTGGCCGACATCGCGGCCGGCATGTACGCCTACAGCGGCATCCTGACCGCGCTGTACGAACGGGAGCGCACCGGCCGTGGCACCAGCGTGGACGTGTCCATGCTGGAGGCGCTGGGCGAATGGATGAGCCAGCCATTCAACTATTTCGTGTACGGCGGGCATCCGCCGCGGCGCACCGGCGCCCGGCACGCGTCGATCTCGCCGTACGGGCCGTACTCGGTGGCGGGCGGGGACCAGGTGTTCATCGGCATCCAGAACGAGCGCGAGTGGGCGGTGCTGTGCCAGCGGATCCTGGCCCGGCCCGAGCTGATCGCCGACGGGCGGTTCGCCACCAACCCGGACCGGGTGGAGCACCACGAGGAACTGACCGCGATCATCGAGGCCGCGCTGGCCGGCGTGCCTGCCGAGCAGCTGATCGGCCTGCTGGACGAGGCCGGGATCGCCAGCGCCCAGTTGCGGACGCCGCAGGAGTTCGCCGAGCACCCGCAGCTGGCCGCGCGGGACCGGTGGCGTGAGGTGGAGACTCCCGGTGGCGTAGTGCGGGCGCTGCTGCCGCCGGTGACGGTGCCGGGGCGCGAGCCGTTGATGGGGCCGGTCCCGGCGCTGGGTGAGCACAACGATTCCATCCGGGCCGAGCTGGGCCTGCCCGACGAGCCGGCCTAGCGGCCGGCGAGTCCAGGGACCGGATCCCGTCGTTAAAAAAGACACCACCTCAAAGCCTGCGCGTCTTTCGCTTGGGCGCGAAACTGCATACAGTTTGAGGAGGGCAGTGCACGGAGGCGGGCTCGCGGTGAGCCGGAGGAGGACGGATGGGCAAGGCTACGGCGGCCATCGTCGGACCGGGGAACATCGGGACTGACCTGCTGGTCAAGCTGCAGCGCAGCGAGCAGGTCGAGCCCCGGTACATGGTGGGAGTCGATCCTGACTCGGACGGGTTGCGGCGGGCGCGGGAACTCGGGCTGGAGACGTCGGCCGCGGGGGTGGACTGGCTGCTGAGCCGGGACGAGCGGCCGGACCTGGTGTTCGAGGCCACCTCGGCCCGGGCGCACCAGGCCAACGCGCCGCGGTACGCCGAGGCCGGCATCCAGGCCGTGGACCTGACCCCAGCGGCGGTGGGACCACTGGTCTGCCCGGCGGTCAACCTGGAGGAGCACCTGGCCGCCCCGAACGTCAACATGATCACCTGCGGCGGGCAGGCCACGATCCCGCTGGTGCACGCGGTGTCCCGGGTGACCCCGGTGCCGTACGCGGAGATCGTGGCCTCGATCGCGTCCCGCTCGGCCGGGCCGGGCACGCGGGCCAACATCGACGAGTTCACCGTGACCACGGCCCGGGCCATCGAGCGGGTGGGCGGCGCGGACCGGGGCAAGGCCATCATCGTCCTGAACCCCGTCGACCCGCCGATGATCATGCGGGACACCGTGTTCTGCGCCATCTCCCCCGACGCCGACACCGACGCCATCACCGAGTCGGTGCTGGCCATGACGGCGGAGGTGGCCCGGTACGTGCCCGGGTACACGCTGCGGGCGGAACCGCAGTTCGACCCGCCGAACGACACCCGGCCCGGCTGGGCCCGGGTGGCGCTGTTCCTCGAGGTCCGCGGCAACGGCGACTACCTGCCGCCGTGGGCCGGGAACCTGGACATCATGACCGCGGCCGCCGTCCGGGTCGGCGACCTGCTGGCTTCGTCCCGTCAGGTGGAGGTGACGTCATGACCACGAGTGAGACGCCCGAAGCGGCTGGGCAGCGCGTCAGGATTACCGACTCGACCTTGCGGGACGGGTCGCACGCGATGCGGCACCAGTTCACCGAGGGCCAGGTCCGCGCGGTGGTGTCCGCGCTGGACGGCGCCGGGGTCGAGGTCATCGAGGTCTCACACGGCGACGGGCTGGGCGGCTCGTCGTTCAACTACGGGTTCTCCGGCACCGACGAGATCGCGCTGATCCGGGCGGCGGTGGACGAGGCGGCCGCGGCCAGGATCGCCGTGCTGCTGCTCCCGGGGGTGGGCACGGTCGAGGACCTGAAGGACGCGCACGCCGCCGGGGCGTCGGTAGCCCGCATCGCCACCCACTGCAGCGAGGCGGACGTGTCGGTCCAGCACTTCGGGGCCGCGCGCGAGCTGGGCATGGAGACGGTCGGCTTCCTGATGCTGGCGCACCGGCTGGAGCCGGACGAGCTGGCCCGGCAGGCCCGGATCATGGTCGACGCCGGCGCGCAGTGCGTGTACGTGGTGGACTCGGCCGGCGCGCTGGTACTGGCGGGGGCCCAGGCCCGGGTCCAGGCGCTGATCGACGAGATCGGCGGGCAGGCCCAGGTCGGGTTCCACGGCCACCAGAACCTGTCGCTCGGGGTGGCCAACTCGGTGCTGGCCGTCCAGGCGGGAGCCCGCCAGATCGACGGGGCGCTGTGCGCGCTGGGGGCGGGCGCGGGCAACGCGCCAACCGAGGTGCTGGCGGCGACGTTCGACCGGCTGGGCGTGCGCACCGGGGTCGACGTGCCCGGGGTGCTGGCCGCGGCCGAGGAGGTGGTGGCCCCGTTCATCCCCCGGCTGCCGTGGATGGACCGATCCTCGATCGTGCAGGGCTACGCCGGGGTGTACTCCTCGTTCCTGCTGCACGCCCAGCGGGCGGCGGAGCGGTACGGCGTGCCCGCCCACGCGATCCTGGAGAAGGTGGGCGAGGCCGGCTACGTGGGCGGCCAGGAAGACATGATCATCGATGTCGCGCTGGCCCTGCGCGAGGAGCGCGAGCTGGCCGGGCAGCTCTCCTCCTGAAAACGGCCTAAAATCGGGCCATGAGCCGGTGGGAGCCTGATGCGCGCGGCCGGCTGGAGCAGGCCGCGGCGGAGATGTTCGCCGAGCGTGGCTTCGACCAGACCACGGTGGCGGACATCGCCGCCCGAGCCGGGCTGACCGAGCGGACGTTCTTCCGGCACTTCGCGGACAAGCGCGAGGTGCTGTTCTCGGGCCAGGACGCCTTCCAGGACATGGTGGTGGGCGCGGTGGCGGCCGCGCCCGGGACGGCCACGGCCCTCGAGGCGGTGGCCGCAGGCCTGGACGCGGCCGGGCACGCGCTGCAGGGCCGGGCCAACCTGGCCCCGCAGCGCCAGGTCATCATCGACGCGCACCCGGACCTGCAGGAGCGCGAGCTGATCAAGCTGGCCCGGGTGGGCACGGCGATGGCGGCCGCGCTGCGCGAGCGCGGCGTGGCCGAGCCGGCCGCGACCCTGGCCGCCGACACCGGGATCGCGGTGCTGAGGGTCGCCTTCGCCCGGTGGCTGGACGAGGGGGTGGCGCGGCCGCTCCCCGAGGTCATGCGGGAGACGCTCGGGGAGCTGTCCGCGCTGTACGCGGTGCCTGCGCCGGTCAGCCGGTCTTGACCGGGGTGATGTTGTAGTTGGCCCGGAACAGGTTCTCCGGGTCGTACTGGGCCTTGACCCGGCCGAGCCTGGCGTACTTCTCCGGGCCGCCGAGGGCTTCCACCACCCGGTCCAGCTCGTCCACGTTGAGCATGTTGAAGTAGACCCCCTGCCCGAGCCAGGGGCGCAGGTCGGCCACGGCGGCCCGGGTGCGGGCCATGTAGTCCGCGTCGCTCGCCGGGTCGTCCCAGCGCATGGCGAAGTTCAGCCAGAGCTGGTAGCCGCGGTTGGAGAAGGCGGTGGCGTCCTCGGCCACGTCGCCGATCGCGCCGCCCAGGCCGATCAGCTCGACCTCGCCCTCCATCGGCATGTCTGACCAGAACTCGACCAGCTTGTCGATGGCTTCACCAGCCAGGTCCGCGACGTGCGCTTCCTTGGTGTAGTAGCGGTGGCCGTCCTCGAACTCGACGTCGATCAGCTTCTGCACCCCGGCCGCGAACGGCAGGATGGTGGTGGCCGACACCGCGGGCTTGCCGATGGACCGCAGCCGGTCGATCAGCTCCACCCCTTCCGGGGCCTCGGCGTCCTCCAGCCACATGGCGACCAGCATCAGCAGCCGCTTGCCGACCAGTTCCGGCGGCACGAACGGGAGCGCGGGCATGTCGTGCTTGAGCGCCGCGTGGTAGCCCACGGCCCGGGGCAGCGTCGGGTACAGGGCGGCGTACTCCCGCAGCGCCTCGGCCGCGTCCTCCACCTCGTACAGCGAGACCCCGATGCGCATCATCGGGCCGAACTCCTGCGCCCGGAACGTGAACCGGGTGACGATGCCGAAGTTCCCGCCGCCGCCGCGCAGGGCCCACATCAGCTCCGGGTGGTTGTCCTCGGTGACCTCGATGACCTCGCCGCTGGCCAGCACCAGTTCCAGCGCCACGAACTGGTCACAGGTCAGCCCGTACGGGCGGGAGAACCAGCCGATGCCGCCGCCCAGGGACAGCCCGGCCACGCCGGTCTCGGACATGATGCCGGCCGGGACGATCAGGCCGTGCTGGGAGGTCACCGCGTCCACGTCGCCGAGCCGGCTGCCCCCGCCCACGTGCACCAGCTTGTTTTCCTTATCGACCGAGACCTCGCGCAGGCCGGACAGGTCCAGGGTCAGGCCGCCCTCGGACATGCCCTTGCCCGCCACGTTGTGCCCGCCGCAGCGTACCGAGGGCGCCAGGTCGTACTCCCGGGCCACGTTGACCGCGGCCACCACGTCGGCCGTGCTGGTACAGCGCAGGATCAGCCCGGGACGCCGGTCGACCATGGCGTTCCAGACCTGCCGGGCACTCTCGTACTCGGCGTGGTCCGGGCCGATGATGTCGCCCTTGAACTGGCCGTCGAGCTGCTGGGCGATGCGGGCGCGCAGTTCGTCGTCGATGATGGCCGGAGCCGCGATGTCCGTCATGCCGACACCGCCTCGCCGGCCGCGATGCGCCGCATGGCGGCCAGCGTCGCCGCCACCGCCTTGAGGTAGTCGCCGGTCATCGAGTCGGCGTACTCCTGCTCGCCGGTCGAGCCGCCTTCGACGCCCGCCACGACCAGGGCGAAGCTGAACCGCAGCCGCAGGTCGTCGTCCGGGCCCTCGATCTCGTTGGCGATCGTGCCCAGCACCGGCCCGGCGATCCGGGTGAACGTGACCCGGTGCGGCTCCTCCATGGTGATCCGCTCGGTGAACCGCTGACCGCGGAAGTCGATGTCACGGTCGAAGACGGTGTCGCTGATCCGGTCGGTGACCTCGCAGAAGGTCATGCTGGGGACGAACGGCAGCGCGTTGTTGGCCTTGAGGACCAGGCCGGCCCAGACGTCGGACCGGCTGAGCGCGGGCTCCCCCGGCTCGTTCGCAGGCAGCTCGTGCGAAACGAAGATCATGATGTTCCTCCGGATGGATTGACCACGGTGTTTTCCAAAGTCCCCAGGCCGTCGATGCTGGTCCGGACGACATCGCCCGGGCGCAGGTACAGGCCGCGGCCGGCGCCGACCCCGGACGGCGTGCCGGTGGCGATGACGTCGCCGGCCTCCAGCGTGGCCACCTCGCTGGCCGCCGCGATCAGCTCCGCGACCGAGCAGACCATGTCCGCGGTGGACTCGTCCTGCTGCAGTTCCCCGTTGACCCACAGCCGCAGCCGCAGGTCCTGCGGGTCCGGGACCTGGAAGGCCGGGGTGATGCCGGGGCCGAGCGGCAGCGAGCCGTCCAGCGATTTGGCCGCGAACCAGTCGTAGACGAACGGCTCCGCCGACACGTTCGCCCGCCGGTGCAGGCCGCGGGCGGTGAGGTCGTTGGCCACGCAGTAGCCGGCGACGTGCTTCAGCGCGTCCCCGACGGCGATGTCCCGGCCGCCGGTGCCGATGACCACGGCCAGCTCGGCCTCCCAGTCGAGCCGGGACTGCTCGGGAGCGCGGGCGACGATCGGGTCGGCCGGCCCGATGATCGTGGTGCTGGGGGTCTTGAGGAAGAAGAACGGGCGCCAGCCCTCGGCCGGGATCTCCACCCCCATCTCGCGCATGTGCCGCCGGTAGTTGACCCCGGCGCAGAGCACCTTGCGCGGCCAGCGCAGCGGGGCCAGCAGCCGGTCGCAGGTGACCAGCGGCGCGTCGGCCACGTCCAGGCTGCGCAGGACCGGCTCGGCCTGGTCCCAGTCGGCCAGCAGCTCCATGGCCGAGGGCCAGCGTTTGAGCTCGGTCGGGCCGGCCAGCGTGCCGTCGGCGCGCAGCACCGCCAGCCCGGAGACGCCACCGCGCTCGTAGGTGGACAGCTGCCAGGTCATGAAGGTTCTCCTTGGCTGGGGCCTCGGTCAGGGCCCCGGTCGGGGCCTGGGTCGAGGCCTGGGTCGAGGGCGGAAACGCCCGCGATCTGGTCGAGCACGCACGCGATGTCGAGGGCGCCCCAGCCCTCGGCCAGCGCCTTGTCGAACACGGCCTTGGCCGAGGAGAACACCGGCATGGACAGGTCGGCCCCGGCCGCGTAGTCCTCGATCTGCTCCAGGATCGGCTGCAGCGTGGTGATCGGCCCGGGGGCGGGCGACCAGGCCCGCGCGCGCATGACCGGCCCCCGCGTCCGCCAGATGGCCGACGAGCCGATCGAGTCGTCCAGCGTCCGCTGGACCAGGTCCAGGTCCAGGCCGCCGCGCCGGGCCAGCTCCATCGCCTCGGCCGCGGCCACGGTGTGCACGGCCAGCAGCAGGTTGGCGATGTACTTCATCCGCGCGCCGGTGCCGAACGCCCCGGTGTAGACCCAGGGCCCGGCGATCGCGTCCAGCACCGGGCTGGCCTTCTCGACCGCGGCCTGGTCGCCCGAGGCGAACGTGGTGGCCTTCCGCGCCACCACCAGCGGCGGCCCGCCGCTGATGGGGCAGTCGAGCAGTTCGCCGCCGGCCTCCGCGACCGCGTCCCGTACGGCCTGCTTGCGGCCGATGTCGACCGTGCTCATCTCGAGGTGCACGGTGCCGGGCCGCATGGTGGTCAGCGTGCCGTGCGGGCCGCACACCACGTTGGTCACGGCGTCCGCGTCAGGCACGATCGACACCAGCACATCGGCGCTGGCCGCGACCTCGGCGGCGGAAACGGCCACCGTGCCGCCGGCCTCGGCCAGCTCCGGCGAGCCGGACCGCCGGTAGCCGATGACGTCGAAGCCGCGCTCCATCAGGTTGCGGGCGATGGGCAAACCCATCACCCCGAGGCCGATCACGCCGACTCGCTGCATCGCTGCCTCCTTGCAGCCGGTCTTCCTGGCTTGCTCTCTTGCTCTCTTGCTCTTTGGTCTTGTGCTGGCTAGTGCCAGTCGTAGGTGCCGGTGCCCAGGCTGACCCGGACGCCGACGCTGCCCTCGTTGAGCCGCCACCGGTACAGCTCGAACGTCCGCAGCCCGCGCCGCACGAACGGGTCGCCGTCGGCGATCTTCCTGGCCGTCTCCTCGTCGGGCGCCCGCAGG
This sequence comes from uncultured Actinomycetes bacterium, assembly GCA_963833835.1. Lineage (GTDB taxonomy): Bacteria > Actinomycetota > Actinomycetes > Streptosporangiales > Streptosporangiaceae > Bog-532. The sequence continues at coordinate 314,950 of CAWHZI010000006.1, read as the reverse complement.
ATCGTCACGCCCGAGCCGGGCCCGGTACCCGGTCCCGACAGCAGCGGCCCGGAGGCCAGCAGCACGTCGCGTCGTTCCAGGTCGAGCAGCCAGGCGACGTGTTCTTGGACACAGGCTTCGATCGCCGCCTGGTCGGTGCCGGGCCGCGGGATGGATCGGACCAGCCAGTAGTCACGCCCCAGCAGCCGGGCCAGATCGACCCCGGCGGCTGATTCCTGGCCGTTCGTCATGCCTAAAACTGTATGCAGTTTCGAGCCAGCGTCAACCCCTGCGGAGAGGAAACTGTATGCAGATCTTCGGCTTTCAGGAACAATGGATGTCATGGCCCGCGTCGTTGAGCTCCCAGACATCCGCAAGGTCGAGCTGCCGGAAGCCCGGCAGGCCATCCCGCACGTGCACGCTTACCTGCGCGAGTGCATCCTCGACGGCACGCTGACCCCCGGGACCAAGCTGTCGCAGGTGAGCCTGGCCCGGCAGCTGGGTGTCAGCCGGACGCCGCTGCGCGAGGTGCTGCGCATGCTGCAGGAAGAGGGCCTGGTCGAGATCGAGCCCAACCAGCGCACCCGGGTCGCGGGCCTCGACCCGCAGGAGCTGGACGACGTCTACGCCAGCCGGATCCTGCTGGAGACGCTGGCCCTGTCGATGACGATGAGCACGTTCGGGGCCGCCTCCCGCAAGGAGGCCAAGCGGCTGCTGATCGCGATGCGGCGCGCGGCCAAGAACGAAGACTTCGAGACGTGGTTCCGCACCCACGGCGACTTCCACCGCCTGTTCACCGCGGGCGCGGGTGATTCGATGCGGCGCCAGCTCCAGACCATGTCCGACCGCACCATCCGCTACATCCGCATCTACCAGGTCTCCGACCCACACAGCTGGCAGACCGCCGGCGACGTCGAGCACGCCCACATCCTGGAAGCCCTGATCGCCGGCGACGAGCCGGGCGCCCTGGTCGGCATGGCCCACCACCTGTCCCGCACCGCCCTGCGCGTGCTCAGTGACTGCTCCCCGGCCTACATCCCCATGGCCGTCCCCCACGCCGTCGCCCTGATCGAAGACGGCCGCGCCCCCGCCGTCCCCCTCACCAGCGCCAGCTAGCCGCGGCCTAGCGTCCCGGCCTGCCTCGGGATGGTTGTGACGTATGGTGCCGGCGGCGCCGTGTCCCCTGCGTTCCTCGGGGTGGTTGTGACTCGTGATGCCAGTGGGGCGTGCCATAGGCGTGCCGGCGGGGCGGATGCCGGCGGGGCGAAGGTGCCGTAAGCGCCTCCTGGCCTCGCTTCGCGGCGTCAGTCCGAGCCTGTCGATGGCGCCATTGGGCCGGCGATGGCAAGGTCGATGGCGCCATCGGCAGGGTAGGCACCCGCGCCAGCCCGCAGGCGGCCCCGGGCAGTGCGAAGGCTCACGGGGCGGGTGTGACGTGAGGGCTGGGTGGGGCGAGGCCGAGCCGGGCTCGGCCGGTGGCTGACCTGATCCCGTCTACTTTGCGCTCCCGGCGGACCGGTTGGTGATCTCGGTCTTGACCGTCTGATGCAGCTCACCGGACGTGAAGCCAAGGTTGCGCAGGATCTGCGCGGCCGGACTCTCCTCCGCGCGGATCAGGCCCAGCAGCGTGTGTTCCGTGCCGACCCAGTCGTGGCCGAGCTCGCCCGACGCGCGCCGGGCCTGCTCGATGACCTCCTTGCTCTCCGGCCGGAACGCGATGTGGCCCCGCGGTGCCTTCTTCCCGGCCGGCGGCAGCGCTTCCTCGATCGCGTCGCGGACGCGTTGCTCCGACCCGGTTTTCGCGAGCAGCACCTCATAGGCCAGGCCCCGCGGTTCGCCGAGCAGGCCGAGCAGGATGTGTTCGGTGCCGATGAAGTCGTGCTTGTGCGTCCGGGCGGCCTCCTGCGCCAGCACGATGCTGTGCCGGTTCAAGTCGGTGAACCGCTCGAACGCGGCGGGCGTGTGGCGTTGCTGGGCGGCCTGTTTGGACACCCCGATGGCGTCACCGATCTCGCTCCACGACGCGCTGGCCTGCCTGGCCTGGCCGACGTAGTGGCCGACGAGCTGGTCACCGAGGTCGGACAGGGTCTGGGCACGTAGCTGTGCCTCGCTGATGCGAGTCAAGGCGTTGGCGTCGGGGAGTTCCTCGTCCAGATGGGCGATCAGGTCAGCGAGGCTGATGTCGAGTGGGCTCATGCGTCAACCGTAGATTGACGATGGCCAGATCGTCAACCTGTAGTTGACGATTCTTGATGCGCGGTTTCGGCCCGGCTGGATCCCGCGGCCAGGTAAAACAGCCGGTTGTTCCCGGTGCCGGTGACGGCGGAATATACGTCCATCCGGCCCGGGACCCGGTCGATGACCCGGCCGGTCGTGGTGTCGCGTACGGCCGCGCCTGGCTCTCCGTCGCCCGCACCCGAATTGGGGCCGATCAGCGTGATCAGATAGCGCGGGTAAGACACAGCCGGTGGCCCATCGGAATCATCCTTCCGCCGAGGTGGCCGGTGTGACGATCATGCGCGTGCGACCGGCCGGGTCGTTGGCCAGCGGTGCGGGGTTAGGCGATGAGCAGGCGCAGGCCAAGCTCTGCGGCCTCAAGCGCGAGGAGGTCACGGTGGCGTTCGGTCCACCGGCCGGAGGCCAGGTCAGCCCGGAGGCTGCGCACGGCCCGCTGCTCGGCCTCCGGCCCGACCCGGGCCCACACCGATACGCCGCGGCGGACATTCTCGTCCAGGTACACCTCGGGCCGACGCCAGTAGGCCTCGAAGAAGCCGTCCGCGCAGTCCCAGGGGATGAGCACTGGCTCCAGACGGGCTCCGAGCGCGCGGGCCATCTCGGTCGCCGAAGGACGGCCGGCGAACAGGTCGGCGAACTCGGGCAGATAGTCATGCGTCAGCCAGAACCGGCGGCGCCATCCGGCGTCACTGGTATCGAGCGTGAACACCACCACCCGGCGGGCCACGCGCCGCATTTCGCGCAGGCCCGCGATGGGGTCCGGCCAGTGGTGGATGGTGGCCACCGCCATCGCGGCGTCGAAGGACTGGTCCTCGAACGGGAGGCTCGCCGCAAAGGCCGCCACGCACGGCGCCGCGCCGGCGGGACGCTGCGCGCGCATGAGCGCCGACGGCTCCACCGCGGTGACGTCACGGCCGGGGGGCTCATAGGAGCCGGTGCCCGCCCCGACGTTCAGGACCGTACGCGCATCGCCGAGCGCAGCCCAGATCTGCGCGGCGATCCGCGGCTCGGTCCGCCGCGTCGCGGTGTAGGTGGCCCCGATGGTGTCGTACAACGGCCCGCTGGTCATGTCGCTGCCTCCCTGCTCTATCGGCTCGATGTATCAGCTCGATGTATCGAACCGATACATAACGAACCTAAGCCGCAGGCACTCCACGGCACAAGTCGTCCACACCCGGGTGGCCTGGCCGGGTGGGCCTGGGCGGGTGGGGCGCGGGCGGCGCGGCCGCTGTCACCGGGGTGTCAGCGTGCTGACGGAGCCGTGTCAGCGGGGCCCGGCAGGCTGGTCTTATCAGCGCACGGGCACAGGCGGCGGTACGTCGCGGGACTGGGCGGACACGGCAACTCGCTAACGAAGGAGCATCCCGAATGGCTGAGAGGACACCCCCGGATGGGGGCACGGCGGCGCCTGGGGGCACCGCCGTCATTGACGCCCGGTCTGGCGGGGACGCCGGGCCGGGCGGCGCCACCTGGGGCTGGCCCTGCTGGTCATCGCCACGGCGCAGCTCATGGTGGTGCTCGACGCCACCATCGTCAACGTCGCGCTGCCCGACATCCAGGCGGCGCTTGCACTTCTCGGGGCCGGCCTGGAGTGGGTCGTCAACGCCTACGCGCTGACCTTCGGCGGCCTGCTGCTGCTCGGCGGCCGCGCCGGGGACATCCTCGGCCGGCGGCGGGTCTTCATCGCCGGCATCGTCCTGTTCTCGGTCGCCTCGCTGCTCGGCGGGTTCGCCACCTCGGAGGCGTGGCTGCTCGCGGCCCGCGCCGTGCAGGGCGTCGGCGGGGCGATCATCGCCCCGACCGCCCTGGCCCTGGTCACCACCACCTTCCCGGAGGGACCGCCGCGCAACCGGGCCATGGGCGTGTACGCGGCCATGAGCATCGGCGGCGCCGCCGTCGGCCTGATGGCCGGCGGCCTGCTCACCACCTACCTGTCCTGGCGCTGGGTGCTGTTCGTCAACGTGCCGATCGGCGTCGTGGTGGCCCTGCTCGCGCCGCGGGCGATCGCGGCCGAACCGCGCGAAGAGAGCACCGCGCCGAGCCGGAGCGCGACCCGCCGCGGCTTCGACATCCCCGGCGCGATCACCAGCACCCTCGGCCTGGCCGCCCTGGTCTACGGGTTGTCGAGCGCCGCGACGAGCGCCAACGGCGTCTCCCACTGGGGTGACACCAAGGTCATCGTCTCCCTGGTGGCGTCGGTCGTCCTGCTGACCGCGTTCGTCCTCATCGAGATGCGCAGCAAGGTCGCGCTCATGCCGCTGCGGATCTTCCGGAACCGCAACCGGTCCGGGGCGTACCTGATCATGCTCTGCGTCGGGACCGCGATGTTCGGGATGTTCTTCTTCCTGACCATCTTCGTGCAGACCGTCTGGCACTACAGCGCGCTGAAGACCGGCGTGGCCTACCTGCCGATGGTGGCCACCATCATGGTCATGGCCGGGGTCAGCGCCCAGCTCGTGCCGCGGATCGGGGCCCGGCCGCTGCTGCTGGCCGGGTCGGCGATCGGCACCGGCGGCATGTTCTGGCTGTCGCGGATCAACGAGCACAGCACCTACGCCGGCGGCCTGCTCGGCCCGCTCATCGTGACCGCGGCCGGCCTGGGCATGCTGTTCATGCCGCTCACCCTGATCGCCCTGTCCAAGGTCGAGGACCGGGACTCGGGCCTGGCCTCCAGCCTGCTCAACACCGGCCAGCAGGTCGGCGGATCCATCGGCCTGGCCGTGCTGGGCACCGTGGCCTGGACGGTCGTGGCCAACACGGCCCGCAACTCGGCGGCACACGCCAAGGCGGCCGCCGCCGCCGCGGCCCAGGCCGGCCACCCGCTGCACCCGACCTCGGCCCAGCTGGCTCCGGCCAAGACGGCGATCTACGATCACGCCCTGTCGGTGGGCTTCTCCCGCGGCTTCGAGGTGTCCGCGCTCATCGCGTTCCTGGCCCTGGTCGTGACGATCGCCATGATCAGGGTCACCCGCGAGGACCTGGCGGGCGTCCAGGCGATGCCCGGCGCGTAAGGCCGAGCGCCCGCGCCGGGCTAGGGCCCGGTGCCGTGGGCGAGCTCGGCACCCAGGGGAGCCTGCTGGTAGATGACGGTGTGGCGGTGACGCCGGCGGGTTACCAGGCGGGCTTGGTGCAGGGCCACCAGGTGTTGGGACACGGTGCTGGGAGCGAGATCGTGCCGCAGGGCCAGGGTGTGGGTGGACGCCGGTTCGGCCAGGGATTCGAGCAGGGCGGCGCGGGTCCGGCCGAGGAGGGCAGCCAGGGCGTTGGAGTGGGCGGTGCGGGCCGGCTGCCACAGTTCGGCGATGCCGCGGGCCGGGTAGATCAGGGCGGGCTGGGCCGGTGGGTCGATCATCGCGGTCACGTCCGGCCAGACGAAGACGCTGGGCATGATGATCAGGCCGGCCCCGGCCAGCAGGCGCCGTTCCGTGCTGGCCGAGTCAACGACGATGGCCCGGCCGGTCCAGCGGGCGCGGGGATCCAGGTCGGCCAGCACACGGTCCAGGCCGTAGTCACCCAGCAGCTCCGCCCGGTAGCGCAGGTCGGCCTGGAGCAGATCCCGCAGCCGGGGCCAGTGCGGCGCGATCAGCAGGTGCCAGCACTGTCCCAGCAGGTCAGCCACGAGATCGCGGGTCGCGACCGCGTCGTCCAGCAGCCGCCAGGCTTGCGCCGGCGGCGGTCCCCCGGTTCGCTGGGTCAGGCTGCGTTTCACTTCCCGCGCGACCCGATCCGGCGGGGTGGCCCGCACCTGGGCGAGCTGGTCGGCGATGTCGGTGGCCGGGCCGGCCGGGGCCGGGCTGAGGAAGTCCGGCGTCCACCCGCTGCGGGGCGACAGGGCCAGCAGCGGCCACAACTCCAGGCGATCCAGACCGGGCCGCACCGTGTCCAGCCAGGGCAGGTGGTAGCCGTGGCGATGCGGTTCGAGCAGCACCCGCAGGGCCGACATCGTCTCCCACAGCGGCGAGACCGCGAACCGGACCCGCGCCGGGTCGTCGCGCCCAAAGACCAGTTCCAGACTCAGGAGTGCCACCCGTCAAGATTCGGCAGTGACCGAATGTCTGGCTCCAATGCTAACCCGGTGCCAGCCTCGATGGCATGTCCGCTGCCGTCACCGCCGATCGGGCCGAGCAGGCCAGCTACCGGGACGTGTTCGGCCTGCGCGAGTTCAGCGTGATCTTTGCCGCCAACATCGTCTCCATGCTCGGGACCGTCGTCGCCGCGGTGGCGCTGACCGTGCTGGTCTACGAGCAGACCCGTTCGCCGGCCCTGGCGGCCTCGGTGATGGCGCTGTCGTTCCTGCCGTACCTGATCGGCGGCACGCTGCTCAGCGCGGCCGTGGACCGGCTGCCCGCCCGCCGGGCGTTGGTGGCGTGCGACCTGGCCAGCGCGGCGGTGGTCGCGATCATGGTCGTGCCGGGGGTGCCGGTAGCCGGGCTGCTGGTGCTGCTGTTCGCCAACGGCCTGATCGCGCCGGTCTACCAGGGCGTCCGGGCGGCCGTGCTGCCGGAGATCCTGCCCGCGGGCTCCCCCTACGTGGTCGGCCGGGCGCTGATGCGGATGGTCAGCCAGGGGGCGCAGATCGTCGGTTACGGCGTCGGCGGCCTGCTGCTGGCCATCGCGTCCCCGCGGGGCGCGCTGGCCGTCGACTCCCTGTCGTTCGCGGCCTCGGCGCTGCTGGTCCGGCTGGGCACCTCCCGGCGGCCACCGCACGCCGCCAAGGCCGGCTCGATGGCCCGCGATTCGCTGGCCGGGGTCCGGGCCGCGCTGGCCCACCGTCTGACCCGGCGGGTGCTGCTGTTCGGCTGGCTGATCCCGGCGTGCGCGGTCGCGCCCGAGGCCCTGGCCGCGCCGTACGCCGTGCACATCGGCCAGCCGGCCCGGGCGGCGGGCTTCCTGCTGGTCGGCATCCCGGTTGGGACCGTGATCGCCGACATCCTGGCCGCACGGGTGTTTCCGGCCCGGCTGCAGTACCGCGTCATCGTCCCGGCCGGCCTGCTGACGTTCGTGCCGTTGGCGGGTTTCGCGGTCAGCCCCGGCCTGGGTCTGGCCCTCGGCTTGCTGGTGGTGTCCGGGCTGGGCTCGGCCTGGATGGCCGGTATGGACGGCCTGCTGGTCGCTACGGCCCCACCGGCGCTACGCAACCGGGCCCTGGCGCTGTCCTCGGCGGGCCTGATGTTCACCCAGGGAGCGGGCTTCGCCCTGTGGGGCATCGCCGGTCAGTACATTCCGCTCCCGGTGGTCATCCCGCTGGCCGCCGTCTGCGGCGCCTTGGCCGTCGTCCTGCTCCGGCCGCCGCGTCGGGACGGTGCGGCGCCGCTCAGCTCAGCGCGGTCGGAACATCATTAATAAAGAATCCAAAAATGCGGCGGGTCAGGTCGGTCCGGCGGCCAACCGGGCCGGGGTTTGGGCGGCGGACGCCCGGGCCGGGTCCGGGCGGCGCGTGGCGGGTCAGGGCTGGGCGTGGCTGGGCGGAGGCGAGGTTAGGGGGCCAGGAAGGGCTGGACGGCGGTGAGGAAGTCGGCGGTCTTCTCGATCATGGTCCAGTGACCGCAGTTGGCCAGGACGTGCAGGCGGGCGTCGGGCAGCAGGTCGACGAGCTGGGCCGAGGACGGGCGCCAGGGGACCACCTGGTCGTCGCGGCCGTGGACGAGCAGGACCGGCTGGGTGATGGCGGCCAGTTCGGCCCCGGACAGAGCCAGGTCGTCGACCCAGCGCTGGCGGGGTTCGGGGAACATCGCGGCCCAGGAGTCGCGGACCGGCGGGTTCAGGCTGGCCTGGTAGCGCATCCCGACCAGTTCGTCGGTGATCAGGTCGCGGTTGTGCGCGAACAGGCCGATCACGTGGCGCATCTGCTCGGTGCCCGGGGTGTAGCCCCAGATCTCGTTCAGCCCGTAGGGCAGCGCCATGGCCACCCCCATCGAGCCCATGGTCACGATACGGCGCACCGCCTGCGGCCGGGCGGCGGCGATGGACAGCGCGATGGCGCCGCCCATCGAGTTGCCGATGATGTCCACCGTGTCCAGGCCGAGCGTGTCCAGCAGGGCCAGCGCGTGGTCCGTCCACACCGTCCGGCCGTAGGTGCGCGGCTCTCCGGTGGCGGTGCCGCCGAAACCCAGCTGGTCGGGGGCGATGACGCGGCGACCCGCGCTCAGCGCCGGGATGACCGGCCGCCAGTTGGCCAGCGCGGTCACGCCCGGGCCCGACCCGTGCAGCAGCAGCACCGGCGGCGCGGCCGGCCCGGGCCCGACCGGGTCACCGGTGTCGATGACGGCCGTGCGGACGCCGGCCACGTCCACGAAGGTCGCAGCCAGTTCGGTGGTGGTCATCGGGCGGGGCCTCCGACGGGCTCAGGTGACGGATGTGACTCGTGAGGCTGTTGGGTTTCGGCTGGGGGTGATGCGGGGAGCGCGGGGTCCGACTCGGGCGGGAGTTGCCGCTGGGACGAGACCCGCTTGGTCGGGCCCAGCCACATGTCGATCGAGCCGGGCTCGTCCGGGTCGAACGTCCGCGGCACCCAGGAGGCGTCGTCCTCGATGCGGCGCACCCCGAACGAGTACTCGTAGGTGAACCCCTCGGGGCCGAGGAAGTACAGGAAGATCGCGGTGGACTGCGGGTGGCGCCCGGGGCCCATCTCGATCTGCACGCCGTGGTCGACCAGGAAATGCCAGTTCCTGAACACGTCGTCGATGGTGTCGACCTGGAAGTTCATGTGACACAGGCCAGGCCGGTCGCCCTGGAACACGGCCAGCTTGTGGTGCACCGGGTCGATCCGGAGCAGGCAGGCCCGGTCCCGGATCCAGTCGGACACCCGGGCGTTGAACCGGGTGCTCCAGTAGCGGTGAGCGTCGTACACGTCCGGCGCGTCCAGGCACAGGTGGCCGAACTCGGTGATGCCGGCGTTGCGGCTGAACGCGACCGGGCGGGCCACGTTCTCCTGGTCGGTGACCAGCTCCAGCCGGTTGCCGAACGGGTCGTCGAAGGCGATGAACTCGCGGACCCGGCGGGACCGGGCCTGCTCCGGGCTGCCCCGGTACACGGAGGTGCCGCTGCGCTCGAGCTCGGCCTCGGCTGCGGCCAGCGCGTCCGGGCCGGCCACGGTGAACCCGGACGCGATCACCCCGGACGGCCCTTCGACCAGGGCCAGGCAGTGGTGCCGCTGGTCGGCGCGCAGGTGGGCCACGCCGGGTTCGGACGGTTCGGCCAGTTCCAGGCCGACGATGCCGGTGGCGAACTGGGTGGCGGCGTCCAGGTCCGCCACCCCCGACCGGACGTAGGCGATGTCGGTCAGTGTGATCATCAGGCGGCCCCTTTCACGCGAAGACGGGGGCGAGGTCGATGTAGATCTGCCAGTCCTTGACCAGGTCGCCGTCGAACTCCAGGATGTCGGCGTTGGGCACGGTCACGTGCTTGCCGTCCTTGCGCACGTACTCGACGTCGATCTTGGCCACCAGGGTGTCGCCGGACTCGATGACCTTGATCAGGTGGTGGGTCAGGCCGTCGATGCTGGACCAGAAGCCGAGCACCCCCTCGCGCACGGCGTCCTTGCCGTGAATGGGCTCGGCGTTGCCGAAGCGGAAGGTGACGTCGTCGGTCAGGTGCCGGACGAACCGGTCCACGTCGAACGAGTCGATGTCGGCGAAGATGGTGGTGGCGTCACGGTTCATCGCTGTTCTCCTCCATTGGAGACGGGTTCACGGTTGGCCAGGAAGGTCTGAGGTGGCGGCAGCGTCAGCTTCTAAACTGCATACAGTTTAGGTCGGAGGTGGCCGGGTGGGAAGACACGCAGGCTACGAAAATGGGCGGGGCAGGTGCGGGCATGACGCGTGATGAGGCGGGGCTGCGGGACGAGGTGGCCGAGGCGGCGCACGTACTGGCCGGGCTGGGGCTGGTCACCGCGTTCGGGCACGTGTCGGCCCGGGTGGGCGGGGTGATGCTGATCACGCCGGCCGCGGACCTGGCCGGCGTGACCGCAGACGGCCTGCTCAGAGTGCCGCTAGAGGCGGACAAGCTGCCGCCGGGGGCGCCGGCCGAGGCCTGGGCCCACCTGGCGGTGTACCGGCAGCGGCCCGAGGCGGACGCCGTGGCCCGGGCCCAGCCGCCCAGCGCGTTCGCGGCCGCGGCGGCGGCCGGGGCCGACGGGGCGATCCGGCCGCTGTACGGGCAGGCCGCCTGGCTGGGCGAGCGGGTCCCGGTGCACGACGACGCCCGGCTGCTGCGCGCCCCCGTCCTGGCCGGCGCGGCGGCCGCCAGCCTGCCGGACGGGGAAGCCCTGCTGCTCCGGGGCAACGGCGCGCTCACGCTGGGCGCGACTCCGGGCCTCGCGGTGGCCAGGATGTGGCTGCTGTCGGTGGCCTGCCAGGCGTTCCTGGACGCACGGGCCGCGGGCGCGGGTGGGGAAGCGGTGACCCCGCTCCGCCCGGCCGAGGTTGAATCGTGGCGGACGGTGGCGCCCGAGCTGCTGCCGCGGCTGTGGCAGCATCTGCGCGCTCGATAGGGTGTGCTGGCCCGTATCGGCTCGATCGGCCTGATCGGCCGGATCGCAGAGGAGAAACCGTGACCACGAGCGCTGACCAGATCGAGGCGGCTCTATCCGCGCTGAGCGACTCGCACGACCGGCTGGTCGCCGCGGCCAAGCCGCTCACCGGCGACGAGGTGGCCGGGCCGTCGTACTGTTCCGAATGGTCGGTCGCGCAGGTGCTGTCGCACCTGGGCTCGGGAGCAGAGATATTCGGCCTGCTGGTCGAGGCGGGCCTGCACGACCGGGAGGCGCCGGGCCAGGAGGAGAACCAGGCCATCTGGGCCGTCTGGGACGCCAAGAGCCCGCAGGATCAGGCCCGGGACGGGGTGGCCGAGGACGGCGAGCTGGTCGAGCTGCTGGCCTCGATCCCGGCGGAGAAGCGCGTGGCCTGGCGGCTGTCGTTCTTCGGGGCCGAGCGGGACCTGGCCGACGTGATCGGGATGCGGCTGGCCGAGCACGTGCTGCACACCTGGGACGTGGAGGTCATCCGCAACCCCCAGGCCACGGTGGCCGGAGACGCGGCCGGGCTGGTCCTGGACTTCCAGCTGCAGCTGGCGGGCATGATCGGCAAGCCCCGCGACCAGAAGCTGCACGTACACGTGACCACCGAGCATCCGGAGCGGTTCTTCGAGCTGACCGCCGGTCCCGAGGGCGTGACGCTCGCCCCGGCCGACCCGGACCCGGCGGTAGGAGAAGCGACCCTGCGGCTGCCCGCCGAGGCGTTCGCCCGGTTGCTGGCTGGCCGCCTGGACGCGGAGCACCCGGCCCAGGTGGAGGCGTATGGCGTGGACCTGGACGATCTGCGCCAGGTGTTCCCGGGCTTCTGAGCCCGGCGCTGTGAGCCCGGGCTCCTAAGCCCGGGCTTCTAAGCCTGGGCTCAGGAGTGCTGCTGCCAGATCTTGACCGAGCTGATCTGCATGGTGCCGTTGCAGCCGGGGCCGTCGGTGGAGTTGGCCACGTTGGCGATGAAGTACATAGCCTGCTGGGGGACGTACTGGGTCGTGCTCAAGATGTCCTGGCCATCGAGGTACCAGGTGATCTTGTTGGGCTCCCAGAGGACCGAGAAGGTGTGCCAGCCGTCCGAATCGGCCAGGTTGACGTGGTCGTTCTCGACGATCGGGCCGGCCGCGGAGTGCAGGTAGGCACCGTAGTAGTCGTAGGTGCTCCAGTGCTCCATGATGTCGATCTCCGGCGGCCAATCGCCGTTCGACGGGTTCAGCCACAGCGCAGGCCACAGTCCCGAGCTGATCGGCAGCTTGGCCTCGACCTGGACGTAGCCGTACTGGAAGTTGAAGCTGTTCCCCGTCGTGACCATGCCGGACCGGCAGGGGTACGTGTTGCCGTCGCGCCCTGGGTCGACTCCGAGCTGGCCGTGAGGTTCAGCGTCCCGCCACCGACCGAGACCTGGCTGGGCTGGTACCACTCGAATTCGTTGTCGTTGCCGGAGTTCGTGCAGCCGCTCTGGTTGTCGTCGGGATAGCAGGTGTCCCACTGCGAGGTGTTCAGGGACGAGCCGCCGAACGCGCCGTCGAACGCGAGCTGCCAGCCGCTGCCGCAGAGCTCAGGCGGAAGGTCCGAAGAAGGGGCCACCGCCGAATGCGAAGGCGTCGGCTTGGGCTTCGGCTTCGGGGATTCACTGACGGACGGCGAGTCCCTCGCCGCCGACCGGCAACGGGTTTATCGCGGCGATGTGGGTGGCCGGCGGCGCCGAGTGCGTCACCTTCGCGTGGGGCTTCTGAATGGTCTGCGTGGCCGTGGCGGCAGGGCTAGCCAGCCGCCAGCCAGCGATAGGCACCTACTGCCAAGATCACGACCAGGCCGAAAGCCAATCGTGCCCTCATCAGTTCGGTGCCTCCTCGCTCGCACTGGTGTCCCGGACGGGCCGCGCCGGGCGGAGGAGGCACCGATCAGAGCTCGGTACCATCCAACTCGCCGGACATCGCTGGCCGTGGTACTGCCTGGCGGCATCGCCATCGCGTCACCAGACCAGATCCCGACGGGAGTCTAGCCCGGTGACGCGCCGCGCGTAGCGCAGTTGGCGATCATGCCGCCGGGAAGAATTAGCGGTCTTTATTACTCTTTGTCGGCCGCGAGGACCGGCATCGGGTTGGTGCCGGTCAGCGACGGCTCGTCGCGGGGCAGCGGGACGTCGGTCGCCCCGGCGGCGGCCGCCTCGTGCGACTGCGCCACCGCCTGGGCGACCAGCTCGGCCTCCTCCGCCTGCTGCTCGGGCTGGAGCTCCGTGTGGTGCTCGTGGTGCAGAACCGGCTCGGCCACGCGGGTCCGCCAGGCCTCGGAGAAGATCGTCCGCAGCACCCGGAAGCCGTCCCCGAACGTGCTGAGGTTGCTCTCCCCGTGGATCCGGTTGTGCTCGAAGCTCGGGACCTCGGTCACGGTCAGGTTGGACTTGGCCACCCGGACGTGGATGAGCGTCTCGATCTCGAAGCCGTCGCCCCACAGCCGGCCACCGTTCGGCGCCACCGACGTGGTGTCCAGGTCCAGCACGGGCAGGTGGCGCCGCCAGAACACGTTCCACCCGTAGCAGAGGTCGGAGTAGTGCGTCTGGTAGCACACGTTGAAGATGGCGCTCAGCGCCCGGTTGCCGAAACGGCGCAGGTGGGTGAGGTCGGCGCTGCCGCCCCCGTCGCCCGAACGCGTCCCCTTGGCGAAGTCGTAGCCCTTGAGCAGAGCCTCCACGAACGCGGGGATCTCGCCGGGATCGGCCGAGCCGTCCGCGTCGACCGCAGCGATGATGTCGCCGGTGGCGGCGGCGAAGCCGCAGGCCAGGGCGTTGCCCTTGCCCCGGCGGGTCTGGGTGATGACCCGGATGCCCGGCCACTCCCGCTGGGCGACGGCGACCGTGTCGTCGGTCGAGTTACCGTCGACCAGGATGACCTCGTACGTGCTGCGCGGCATGCGCTCGAAGACATGCGGCAGGTTGCGGGCCTCGTTCATGGCGGGGATGACCACCGACACTTTCGGCCACGGCTCAGCAGCAAGGTCAGTCGGGAGCATTCTGAACTTTCCTCCAGGTCAGCGAGCGTCGGCTGTCCGGCATTTGCAGCGCACACATTCTTAAGACTTCAAGTGCCGCTTAAGACTTCAAGTCCCGCTCCGGGGCTAAGAAGCGCCGGGCTGAACAATGCCGAGACACTACCAGGTCCCGCGCAGGTAATACGGCCAATACAACTATCAGAGGCGTTATTCCTGAGCGATTACTATCGGTGATTAATAAGTACTCACAGAGTTATCCTTCGATGTCACTTGGTGCTTAAACTATGCCGTTGAGTGACGCCGTGTTTGATGCCGGTAATTGAAGGTGCAATCAAGCTGAGCAGCCATAGGGGTTTAGCGACCAGCTCGATCACGCCGTAAAAACTTTTCACATTATTTACCGCGAGGTAATTTCTGACTCCCCGTCCGGATGGGTCATCACGTGCGTGATGGCACCCGGTGCAATCAGTACGACCCTCCCCGTTCGTCCGTAGCGAGGCCGGTCCGCGGACCGTCCCTGTCGGCCTGTGTATGGAAGACGCTTGCCACTACGCAACGGTTTACACGGACCATCCATTGATGCGCCGGTACGCCACATGCGGGAGAAGATGATGCGGTTTGTCTACGCTGCGTGTCCGGGTGAATGCGGTCGCGCGGCCGTCGGGGAGCTAGCGCCGGACCCAGCCGTCCGGGAGCTCGAGCTTCCTGATCACCCGGGCCGGCGCGCCCGCGGCGAACGAGTTCGGGGGGATGTCCCGGGTCACGACGGAGTTCGCGCCGATGACGGAGCCATCGCCGACGGTCACGCCCGGCATCACCGCGGCGCTGCGGCCGAGCCAGACGTTGTTGCCCAGGATCGTGGGCCCCTTGTGCAGGATCGCGCCCGGCTCGACCTCGTGGCGGTCGTCGTCGATGACCGAGGCGAACGGCCCGAACAGGCAGTTGCTGCCGATCCGCACGTCGTGCCACACCTCGATCGAGGTGCCGGCGTTCATGTAGAGGTCATCGCCGATCGAGAGGGTGGCCCCCTCGACCACGGAGATGCTGACCGGCATGATCAGCCCGTCCGCGTCGAACCGGGCGCCGATCGTCACCGTGCCGTCGAAGCGGAAGCACAGCTTGCCCCGGAGCAGCGGCTGCGGCCCGAAACTGGCGGCACCGGACCGCCGGGCCCGCAGGCCGCTCTGCACGTTGTTCCGCAGGTTGGTGGACCGCTCCAGGAACCTCGCGCCGATCGATCTCGCGCCGATTGATCCAGTGGTGGACATGTCCGTCATCCCGTTCCTTGCGGCCACGACATCCGACGACTGTAGCGGCGGTCCCGCCCTGGAGGCGACCAGACCAGCCTGGCGGGCGACCGGACCAACCTGGGGTGCGACCCGGATCAGCCCATCCGGCCACGCCGCATTCGCGACGCAATGTATCGAAAATTACACTCAGAGTCAGATTGGAACTGTTTTGCCGCCTTTGGGCAGCGGCTGGTACAGTCCCAGTCGGGGTTTAGCACGTTGGCACGTCCTCGTCGGCCTGGCGAATCAGTCGCTGCTCGCGTGCGGTCATGCCGCACGATCGCGGTATTTCTGCATGCCCGCATGCCTGTCTGACGTCATGGAAGGGAGGGCCATGGTTTCCCAGGCCGCCCTCGATGCTGCACGGCCGAGGCTCGGTGCTGCACGGCTGAGGATTTTCGGTAGTGGCCACTGACACCTGGCTCCGCCAAGTGACCGGGAGCTGGCGGGCACCGGTCCTGGATGCGCCGCCGCCCCCACCACCGCCCGAGCCCGAGCCCGAGCCCAAGTCCTCCCCGCTGTCGGCGCTGACCGGGATCTGGCACAAGCACTCCGACCTGCTGCACAACGCGGCCAGTCTGGCCGCGACGACCGGCGTGACGTCCCTGCTCGGCTTCGCGTTCTGGACGTTCGCCGCCCGCTACTTCAGCCAGGAAGCCGTCGGCTACGGCTCCGCCGCCATCTCCGCCATGACGCTCCTGGGCACCATCGGCATGTTCGGCCTGGGGACCGTGCTGATCGGCGAGCTGCCCCAGCGCCGGTTCCGGGGCGGCCTGGTGGCCTCCGCGCTGATCGTGTCCAGCGTGGGCTCGCTGATCCTCGGGGTCGGCTTCGTGATTGCGGCCCCGCACTTCAGCAACCGCTTCGTCGAGATCAGCGGCACGCCCAGCCGGATGCTGCTCTTCGCCGTGGGCGTCGCGCTGACCGGCGCCACGCTCGTGTTCGACGAGGCCACGATCGGCCTGCTGCGGGGTGGCCTGCAGCTGAGCCGGAACCTGACGTTCTCCATCGTGAAGATGGCCGTGCTGCCGGCCGCCGCCGTGGTGCTGCACGACATGTTCGGCGTCGGCATCATCCTGGCCTGGGTGGTGGGCACGGCGGTGTCGATCATCCCGACCGCGATCCAGCTCCGGATCGGCGGCACGAACATCATGCCGCGCCCCGACTGGGGCGTGATGCGCGGTCTCGGCCGGACCACCATGGCGCACAACTGGCTGAACCTCGCCATCGGGGTGCCGCAGACCCTGATTCCCGTGCTCGTCACCGTGGTGGTGTCGCCCGCCGCGAACGCGGCCTTCTACGTGGCCTGGATGCTGAGCAGCTTCCTGTTCGTCGTGCCGACCCACCTGTCGACGGTCCTGTACGCGGTGGCGTCGGCCGACCCCAAGGTGATCGCCAAGAAGCTGCGCTTCGTGCTGCGGCTCTCGGTCTACATCGGGGTCCCGGCCATGGTCATCCTCTGGTTCGCCGCTGGCCCGGCCCTGTCCATCTTCGGTAAGAACTACGCGGCCGAGGCGACCGTGCCGTTCCAGCTGCTGATCCTCGGGTACCTGCCGGCCCTGCCGAAGACCCAGTACATCGCGGTCTGCCGGGCGGCCGGGCGGGTGACGCGGGCGGCCGTCATCCTCACCATCGCGTCGACCTGCGAAATGGCGGCCGTGGTCATCGGAGGCCGGATGGACGGCCTGGTGGGGCTGACGGCGGGCCTGCTGGTGATCTCGATCGCCGAGGGACTGATCACGGCACCGGCCGTGTTCCGCACCGCCCTCGGGCACGGCCGGCACCGCCGGGGTGCCGCGGCCGCGGAAGCCCCGGCCGGCATCGCCCGCACCCGGGCGGCCGGGGGCCAGCCGGTTTCCGCACCTCGCCCAGTGACGCGCTCGTTCCCCACGGTCGTGCCGGTCACCGCGCCGCAGCGGGTGCTGCGGTCCGCGGCCGGGCCGCAGCCGCGCTTCGTGCCGATCGAGGACCTCAACCTGGCGGCGCAGAAGGCCCGGGAGCGGGAACGCCGGCAGGAGGTCGGGCTGGCCGTGCTCATGTCGCTGGCCACGACCGACCCGTTCCGGATCCCCAGCCGGGCCCACCAGGCCGCGCCGACGTTCAGCTTCGGGCCGGCCGAGCAGCTTGAGGACGACACCGCGCCGCCCGAACCCCCCCAGCCCCGCCGCCCGGAGCCACCCCGGCGGCGTAAGCCCCCAGCAGATCTGTGGGCCGACAAAGTCTAGGTCCCGACGCGCGCGGAAGGCCTGTCCGCGCGCATCAGAAGAAGCTTTTGTGATTTTGCCGTACCGAGGACAATGGACAGGCCGATATCATTCAGCCCGACCCTTGTCGATGCGCTATAACGCGCACCGAAACAAAGGCCAACGATGCCCCGGAACAGTTTTGTGAAGACTGCTCGGCCACGGAGATCGAGTGTGGCCGTTACCGTGATTTCCGTCACCGCGGTGCTGTTCGCGGCGGCCTGCGGAGCCAATCCCGGCGGAAGTGACACGGCGAGCAAGAGCGTGAGCGACGGCGGAAGCGTCACGGCGAGCCCCACCCCGAAACCCACTTACGAACCAACCGGCGATCCAGGAAGCTGGAAACTTGCTTTCGACGACGAGTTCGACGGCAACCAGCTGGACACCGCTAAATGGTCCACCGGCTGGCTGGCCTCCGGGATCACCGCTCCGGTCAATTCCAGCGAGAAGGAATGCTACGACCCGGACCAGGTGACCGTGAGCGATGGCTCGCTCAACCTGGCGCTGATCACCAAGAGCGAGTCCTGCGGCATCTCGAATCCGGTGTACGCATCGGGCCTGGTCAACACCAACGGCAAGTTCAGCTACACCTACGGTTTCCTGCAAGCCCGGGTGTGGCTGCCTGCGGCTAAGGGTGACACAGGCAAGATCGCGGACTGGCCCGCCGTGTGGACCGACGGCCAGAACTGGCCCACCGACGGCGAAGACGACATTTTCGAAGGCATCAACGGCCGGGCCTGCGCACATTTCCACAGCGCGGTCAGCCCCGATGGAATAGGGCCCGCCGACGGCACGGCGGACCTGACGGTCAGATCCGGCTGCGTACACGAAACGCTGACCGGCGGCTGGCACACGTTCGGCGCGGACTGGGAAGCAGGCTCCGTCACCTACTATTACGACGGCAAAGATATTGGCTCGGTGACATCAGGCGTTACTTCTGCACCGATGTTCCTGATCCTCGATTACGCCTCGGGGCCGCCTTACCAATCGCCCAGTACGATGAAGGTTGATTATGTCAGGGTATGGAAGAAGGCATCGAATTAATGAGAACTGCGCGGCCCGCCCGGCGTGCTTTCCGGCCAGGATCAGACAGCCGGCTACACGGAGAACTATCGCGACCGCGCAGCGTAACGCCGTCGATTGCTTTCGCGGAACTTGGCCCATACTCAACCACCATTGAGTCAGACTGGAAAAATGCCTAACAGATTTCTGAGCACCTTGCCTCCAGCCGCGCAGCGGGCTGAGGTGCTCGATCTGCTGGCCGTGGTTATCTCCGTAGGTCTGCTCGTGCTCGTGGTCCTGGAGGGGCCCACGCTGCCGCGTATCCTGCTGACCCTCGGATTCACGTTCTTCGTTCCCGGGCGAGCGATCATGACCCACTGGTCCAGGCTGGCCCGCTGGTCTCAGGTCGGGATGTCCATCGTGTTCAGCCTGGCCGCGCTGACGCTGGTCGCCATGACCGCGTTGTGGGCGCACTACTGGCACCCGGTGGGCATCTTCGAGGCCGAGGCCGTGCTGAGCCTGGCCGCCCTGGCGGCTGGCCTGGTCCGCCGGCGGTGGAACGCCGCGGACGATCAGGATCAGTCGGGGTTGCAGGGGTCGTGGTCCCAGATGGAAGCGTGAGGGGCGGCGGGCAAACTGACCGGGAGGCCAGTGACTACCACACGTAGCCGCAGTGGATCCGCCGCGCAGGCGGTGTCCCCTCCGGCTCGGAGTTCGGCATTCCATATCGCGGATGTGCTGCTGCCGCTCAGCCTCATCTTGTGGGCGATCGGCCTCAGCCGCACCAACGCCACCAATC
Organism: uncultured Actinomycetes bacterium; assembly: GCA_963833835.1. Lineage (GTDB taxonomy): Bacteria > Actinomycetota > Actinomycetes > Streptosporangiales > Streptosporangiaceae > Bog-532. The sequence continues at coordinate 295,894 of CAWHZI010000006.1, read as the reverse complement.
TCGGCGGGTACGGGCTGGTCACCAACCTGTCCCCGGTGTTCTACGCCGGCGTCGTGCTGCTGGTCCTCTCCGCGCTGGCCGAACTGAACCGGGCCCGGCCCACCCGGTGGCGGATGTCGTCGCACGCGGCCGGGCTGGTCGTCATGCTGTACGCGACGCCGGCCATCGTGTACCCGCAGGGGCGCTACTCCTGGCTGTACAAGACGATCGGTGTCGTCCAGTACATCAATCACTACGGCCACCTCAACCGGCACATCGACATCTACCAGAACTGGCCCGGTTTCTTCGCGCTCGCGGCCTGGTTCGGGAAAGTGGCCGGGGTCAGCACCCCGCTGGACTACGCCAAGTGGGCTCAGGTCGTGTTCGAGCTGGCCGCCCTCCCGCTGCTGTACCTGGCCTATGCGGCGCTGTCGCTGTCGGTGTGGCAGCGCTGGATGGCGCTGCTGCTCTACGCGGCCAGCAACTGGATCGGCCAGGACTACTACTCGCCGCAGGCCGTGGGCACCGTGATCTCGCTGGGCATCATGGCCATGCTCCTGCGCTGGTGCTACGGCGGCAACCGCGACCCGCTGACCCGGCGGCGAAGATTCTTCCGGAAGAGAGCCGCGGTACCGCAGGCCGCCCGGCAACCGGACCGGTCACCGACCGTGGCCCGGGTCGAGGTGTACGAGGCCTACCGCACCATGCGCGGCTACCAGGGGCCGCCCGGGATCGACGGGATGACGGTCCGCGATTTCGAGCAGCACCTGCCGCGGAACCTGCAGCGGGTGTGGACGCAGCTGTGCGACGGCACCTACACGCCGTCGCCGCTGCGGATCGTCCCGCCGCCGGGCGGCCGGGGCAGGCCGCTGTCCGTGCTCACGGTGTCCGACATGATCGCGCAGATCGTCATCGCCCGGAAGCTCGAGGCGGAGTTCAGCCGCCGGCGCGAAATCGACCGTGATCGGCTGAACCAGCGGGCCCGGGTCGCGCCCGGCCGGTGGAAGGTCGAGGTCGACGCCCACGCGGTCTTCACCAGCTGCCGCCACGACCTGCTGCTCCGGGTGGTGGAGTCCGCGACCGACGAGGAGTGGCTGGCCGGCTACGTCAGCCGGTTCCTGCGCGCTTCGGAACGGCAGCCCGACACCACGTCCGGTTCCCGGCGCCTGGGCACGATGCCGGGGTCGCCGCTGTCCATGGTGCTGGCCGACCTGTTCCTCTACTACGCGCTCGACCGGTGGATCATGGACCACTTCCCGGAGCTCAAGCTGTTCCGGGAGCTGGATTCGGCCGTAGTGCACTGCCAGAGCGAGCAGCAGGCCCGGTCGGTACGGGCCGCGATCTGGCAGCGGCTGGACGACGTCTCGCTCAAGGTGAACCGGGGAGACATCCAGGTCGACCGGGCCACCCGCGGCGAGCAGACCGAAGTGTTCGCCATGCCCCCGGCGGCCCGGCCGGAACCGGTGCAGCAGGATCGTCCAGAAGACCGCGCCGCGGACCGGGCGGCCAAGGCCCGGGCCCGGGCGGGCACCGGGCGCTCCTGGGCCATCCTCATCACCTTGTTCTTGCTGTTCTTCGTCCTGTCGTTCACGCATGAGCTGTCGCCCTACATCCTGATCGTCCAGATCGGCGTGCTGGCCGGCGGCCGGCTGCTGCGGCCCCGCTGGCTCCCGTTCGCGTTCGCCGCGATCGCGTTCGGATACCTGCTGCCGCGGCTGGCCTACGTCAACAGCACCTACGGACTGCTCAGCTCCATCGGCAGCTTCTTCAGCAACGTCGCACCGCCGTCGGCCACGACCGACACGCTGGTCACGATCCCCAGCGCCCAGATCTTCGATCAGCGCACCGCGGACATCCTGTCGCTGCTGATGTGGCTGCTGGCCGTCATCGGCGCCTGGCGACTGCGGCGGTCGGGACGAACCGTCCTGGCCCTGTTCGCCCTGACCTTCTCCCCGGCCCTGGTCCTGGCGGCCCAGGCCTACGGCAACGAGGGCGTGCTGCGTGTCTACCTGTTCTCACTGCCGTGGGCGGCGGCCCTGGCCGCGGCCGCGCTGGAACCGCGCAGCGCCACGCTGACCCGGATCTCGGCTCAGCTGCGTGGGCTCCGCCCGGGAACGGCCACCGCAAGCAGCGTCCGGCGCAAGGCCGTCCTGAGCTTGATCCGCCCGGCTATTGGACTGGGCCTGGTGCTCGCCCTGTTCTTTCCGGCCTTCTTCGGTGACGATGCCTCCAACGTCATGACGGAGAGCGAAACCGAGATCATCTACCATTTCCTGCAGACGGCCAAGGTGGGGCCCATTTACAGCGCGGGCGATAACGCGCCCACCCAGGACACCTGGCGTTACGCCGATTTCCAGATGCCGACCATCTTCGGGACCGGGGACGGAGATCCGCTGGTCACGAAGGCAACGCCGAACCTGGCCGACATCATCGCCAAGGACTCGCTCGGCTACACCAATAACAAGCAACCCGCGTACGTGCTTATCTCGCCCAGTATGATCCAATACAGCATCGCCTTCGGCGAGACGTCGCCCAGCAGCTACACCACTTTGATCAATTCACTGAATAAATCTTCCAAGTGGAAGCTGCTTGTCAACAAGGACGGTACGTCCATCTACGAGCTGCCGCCCGGGCAAGGCTGATCAGTCCCCGGCGCCTGGCATGAAGAGGGAAGGCATGAGTGGTTTCGGGGGCGCCGATGCGCCCCGGGTGACGGTGGTGACGCCCGCCTACAACGTCGCCCAGTACATCGGCGAAGCCGTGGACTCAGTCCTGCGGCAGACGTTCACCGACTTTGAATACCTGGTGGTGGACGACGGCTCGCAGGACAACTCGGTGGAGGTCGTCCGCCAGCACGCTGGTCACGATCCGCGGTTCCGCCTGGTCCCGGGTGAGCACCGGGGGCTGAGCGCGGTGCGGAACGTCGGTATCCGGGAGGCTCGCGGCCAGTACATCGCCTACCTCGACGGCGACGACCGCTGGCACCCCCGGTTCCTGGAACGCCAGGTCGGCCTGATCGAGTCGCTTCCCCCCGACGTGGGCCTGGTGTTCTGCCGTTCCCGGCTGATCCTGGAGAACGGCACGGTCGTCTTTTACCAATGGCAGCGGGCCGGGCGTTACGACTTCGACGATTTCCTGGTCGGCGCCAATCCCGCCCGGTGCGGCAGTTCACTGCTGATCCGCCGGTCCTGTTTCGACGACGTGGGCCCGTTCGACGAGGATCTGGCCAGCGTCGAGGACCTGGAGATGTGGCTCCGCATCGCCGAGGGATCGACCACGCCGGTCCTGTGGGGCAGTAAGCACTTCCTGGTCGACCTGCGGCTGCGTCCCGGTTCGGTCACCCGGGACCGGTCGGCGAGCGACAACGCCATGCGCGAGTTGCTGGACGGGCAGGCGAGCAAGCTGCACCGGCTGCCCGCCGGCCTGGCCTACGTCCGGCCCGCGGTCGCGGCGTACAAGTACGCCGGCAACGACAGCCTGGCCGACGAGTGGGCGGCCAAGGCGCGATCGGCCGGCTCCGGCCAGCTGATACGCAGCGTGGCCGGGGTCCGGCTGCTGTTCTGGAACACCCTGTCCCCCTCCGGCCGCCAGACGGTCCGGTCGGCGCAGGACTCGACGCGGGAGGCGGTCAAGGCGGCCAACCTGGCCCTGCGCGGCGGGATCGGCTCGCGGCGAGCGGCCGGCCATGGGGACACCCGGTGACGCCGCCGCTGAAGCCGCCGATCAAGGTGGGTGAGCTCGAGCTGAGCGACCCCATCGCGGACATCGAGCTGCCCCCCGGCCCGGACGGGACGCCCTATACCGCGGTACGCCTGCTGGTCCGCATGCACCGCGAAGCCGTCGGGCACGTGTACCTCGCCCCCGACATGCTCGGCGCGGCGGCCATCAGGGCCGAAGTCTGGCGGCAGCTCGGGCCCGCGATCAGCAAGCGGCGGGCCCACGACGGCCTGCCGGCCCTGGACGCCCTGCCCGCGGGTGGGCTGCCCGCAGAGGACGTCCCGGGCGAGACGGATGACGATCCGCTGGTCAGCGTGGTCGTCTGTACCCGGGACCGGCCCGCCGGGGCGGTGACCACGGTGCGTGGCCTGCTGGCGCTGGAGTACCCGCGGTTCGAGGTGATCCTGGTCGACAACGCCCCCACCTCCGATGCGACCAAAGACGCCGTGCTGGGCGAGTTCGGCGCGGACCCCAGGCTCCGGTACGTCTGCGAGCCGAGGCCCGGTCTGTCGTGTGCCCGTAATCGCGGCGTGGCCGAGTCGACGGCCGAGATCATCGCCTTCACCGACGACGACGTGCGGATCGACCCGTGGTGGCTGCACGGCATCGTCCGCGGCTTCGGGCGGATCGACGACGTGGCCTGCGTGACCGGGCTGATTCCGACCGCGGCCCTGGACAATGCGCTGCAGCTCTACTTCGACCAGCGGGAGGCGTGGGGAGCGTTCGTCGAGCCGGAGATCTACGACCTGACCGAACACCGCGACGACTCACCTCTGTACCCGTACTCGGCTGGCATCTTCGGGGTGGGCGCGAACTTCGCGGTCACGCGGAGCGGGCTCAAGGAGCTGGACGGCTTCGACGAGGCCCTCGGGGCCGGCACCCCCAGCGGTGGCGGCGAGGACCTCGACATCTTCACCCGGACCATCCTGGCCGGTCATCGCCTGGTGCACGAGCCGTCGGCCATCATCTGGCACAACCACCGCGCCAGCCTGGACGGCCTGTCCAAGCAGATGCGGTCCTACGGTTCCGGGTGCACGGCGCAGCTCACCGCGCTGCTGCTGCGGAGCGGGAAGGCCCGGCGGGAACTGCCGGTCAAGGTCGTGCGCGGGGCCACCCGCGTCGCCGCCATCGGCGAGCGGACCAGTGACAACCCGGTGCTGCCCACCGGCCTGATCAGGCGCGAGTACCTGGGCATGGCGCTCGGCCCGTGGCTCTACCTCAGGGGGCGTTTCCGCCGGCGTCGCCCAGCTCGGCGACCTGCTGCATCCGGCCGGTGACGTAGCCGCCCGCCGCGCTGGCCAGGCCGACGACGTTCGCCATCATCCTGGTCACCGCGGCGCCGTCCCCGGTCAGCAGCCGGGCCAGCTCGCGCAGCAGGGCGGCCGGGATGATCAGGGCGGCGTGCCGCCGTTCCCGCTCCAGGCCGGAACCCGAGCCGGCCAGCCGGACCACATCGGCCTTGGACCGGCCTTCGTCCCAGCAGCGGCGGATGAAGTAACTCAGCCGGAGCCGTTCCGGCGCGACGTGATGGTCGACGGCGGCGTCCGGTACGTACATCACGGCTGATCCCGGCTGCCGGGCCGTGAGCCGGATGGCGAGCTCGGTCTCCTCGCAGCCCCGGGTGTTGGCTCCCTGCCGGCCCATCTTCGCGTCGAAGCCCCCGGCCTCGAGCGCGGACCGGGTCAGCATGCTCATGTTGGCCCCGATCGGATTGCGCACTTTGCTCACCGACTCGGGCAGCCCCAGGTAGCTGCAGCCGACGACCCAGTAGAACTCCGGCGGCATCCAGCGCGGCGGTAGCTCGGGCCACACAGGGTGGACGCCGCCCCCGGTGGCCACCACATCGCCACGGGTGTAGGGCTCAACCAGGGCCGCGATCCATCCGGGGCGGGCCTCGGCGTCGTCGTCCAGGAAAACCGTGATGGGCTGGGTCGCGGCCCGCAGGCCGGTATTCCGGGCCCCGGACAGGCCGGCGGGCCCGTCGTTTTCCAGCACCGTCACCCGGGTGAGCTCACGCCGGGCCCGGGCCGCCAGCGCGGGGTTGCTGTCCACCACGACCAGGAGCTGTGCGGGTTCTGGGTCCTGGCCAAGAGCCGACTTGACGGCAGCGCAGGTCTGCTCCCATCGCCGCTCGGTGTAGCAGCAGATGACAACGGTAACGCCGAGATCGCCGTGCGGCTCGGACATTCGCCAGGGCCCTCCGTCCAGTCATAGGGCTGCGTCGCCAGAACCCGGCAACGACATCCCGGTGATGTAAGGTCCGGGCGGCTGTTCCGTAACCGCCTGCCAGCTGTACGGCCCACTGCGCCGCCAGCTCGCGCCAGCGACCTCATTGCCGCTGCGGATTGCCGCGGCCGGCCGTCCTGAGCTGTGGGCATGACCGCATGTGCCTCGAATGAATACTATCGGGCCAGAACGCCCGTCGGTGCTTTTATCCGGATAGTCCCTTATTTCACAGAAAAGCCTTAGAAACTCTGCAGGCAATTAAGAGCTACCGAGTGTTTGCCCCGGGCTACGTCGCGCCAGTCGGATCAGCGGCGGCCTTCTGTTAGGATCCAAACGGACAAAACGCTCAATGTGGTTGAAACCTCAACGGTAGCTGGGCGTTAATTTTAAGTAACCTGAGTGTGCATTTGTGCGTTTTGGTTGCACTTGTAAACCCGCGCTTCGTACACTCCGGACATGCTGAGACTTTCCCCGATAATGTCGCGAATACGTGAATTTATCGGGCGCGCGTGGCCGGGTTTCACCGCCTACGTGTGCTGCTTCGGGATCGCGCGCGGCAGTTACTACCTGATCGCGAGCCGGTGCTGGCCCCGGTCGAGGGGGCGGCTGGCCACGGTCCAGGTCCCCGGCTTCCCCCGCCCGCTGCTGATCCGGCGCGGGGGCACGGATGCGCACGTGTTCGCCGACATCTACGTGTGGCAGGAGTACGGCTACGAGTTCGGCGGTCACCCCGAGGTGATCGTGGACGCCGGCGCCTACACCGGCCTGTCGACCGCGTTCTTCGCCCACCGGTTCCCCGACGCGAAGATCATCGCCATCGAGCCCGGCCGGGAGAGCTTCGACCTGCTGGTGCAGAACACCGCCGCATTCCCCAACGTCCAGCCGCTGCGGGCCGCGCTGTGGACGGAGAGCGGCACGGTCTCGCTGAGCGACCCCGGGGACGGTGCCTGGGGGATGCGGGTGACCGAGAGCACCGGGTCCGCCCCGGCGGGCGGGACGGCGGCGGACGGAAGCAGGCCGGCGGCCGGCGCCGATCCGGTCCGGGCCGTCACTGTGACCGATGTCATGCGCGAATTCGGCCTCGGCACCATCGATCTCCTCAAGGTCGACATTGAAGGCAGCGAGAAAGAGCTGTTCGCCGCGCCAGGGGACTGGATCGAGCACGTCGACGCCATCTGCATGGAACTGCACGACCGGTTCAAGCCCGGATGCACCAGGACCTTCTTCGGGGCGGTCGAGGACTTCGCAATAGAGCTGCGCCGGGGAGAAGACGTCCTGGTGCTAAGGGACCGAGCGCGATTGGCGCCGCCGGTGGCCGCCGGGCGCTTATCACTGGGTTTTGAACACGTTATCGTTTGGTGACCATTATTACCTACCGTGATTGCTCATACATATCGGTAGTCATCCTCATGATTATTTAACTTTCCGTAGCAGAGTTATTACTTAATGCATAAGGATTTTGGGCTGTTTTTCAGTCCACCACGATGAACCTTGCTAAGTTAATCTTCTGATTGCCCCCGGCTTAGTCCCTGGGCCTCTTCATTACCGCCTGACCGGGGAAGACGTTTTTTCGTTATCGCTCGGCCTGTTTTGGGTGCGCTAAGCCGTTTGTACGGCGGTGCGACTCTGTTAAGCGGATTGGGGAGACGGCATGGCACAGATTTCGTCCGTGAGCGGTCTGGCTGCCCCGGCAACGGTGGCCCAGATCGAGCTCTCGGATCCTGTGACCGTCACGCATATCTCGGTTGCCGACTTCGGGCCGGACAGCGAGGACAGCATTGCCCCGGCCCTGGTCCTGGTCCGCCTGCACGGCCAGCCCATCGGAACCGTGCTGGTGGATGCGCCCGGCGGAAAGGTCGACGAGAGCACCTGCTTCAAGGTGGCCTGGACGTCGCTGGAGACGGAGATCTCCCGGCACCTGGCGGCCGACGGCCTGCCGTTCGAAGATCAGGTACCGGCCCGGCCGGGCGAGCGGGCTCCGCGGTGCGAGCAGCAGGCGGTTCCCATCCCGGACCCAGCGCCGTCCGTGACGGTCCTGGTCGCGACCCGGGAACGGCAGGTGCTGCTGGCCAGCTGCCTCGACGCGCTGAGCGAACTGGACTATCCGAACTACGACGTCGTGGTGGTGGACAACGCCCCGGCCACCGACCAGACCGAACGGCTTATCGCCGACAAGTATCCCGACGTCCGCTACGTGCGGGAAGACCAGCCCGGCCTGGCCGCCGCGCACAACTGCGGGCTCCGGGCGGCCACGGGCTCGATCCTCGCCTTCACCGACGATGACGTGCGGGTCGACCGCCAGTGGCTCACCGAAACGGTCCGGGCCTTCCAGGCCGGCCCGGATGTCGCCTGCGTCACCGGGCTGATCCTGCCCGCGGAGCTCCAGACCCGGGCGCAGATCATGCTGGAGGCGCACGGCCAGTTCGGCAAGGGCTACCAGCAGCGCATCTTCGATCTCCAGCAGAACCGGCCGGACGACCCGCTGTTCCCCTTCACCGCCGGTCAGCTCGGCTCCGGCGCGAACATGTCGTTCGACGCCGAGATGCTGCGGGCCATGGGGGGCTTTGACCAGGCCACCGGGACCGGCACGGTCGCACGCGGCGGAGACGACCTGGCCGCCTTCTTCGCCGTCATAGCCGCCGGTCACAGCCTGGTCTACCAGCCCGCCGCGATGGTGTGGCACCGCCATCGGCGCGACCTGGAATCGCTGTCCAATCAGGCTTACGGCTACGGGGTCGGCCTGGGGGCCTATCTGGCCAGCGCCCTGACCGCCCATCCGTCGACGCTGGGGCGGGCCCTCTACCGGGCGCCGGCGGCCCTGTCCTACGCCTTCCGGCCGGACTCACCACGCAGCGCCCACCTGAAGAACGAGGACGAGTGGCCGCGCGAACTGTCCCGGCTGGAGCGCCGCGGGCTGGCCTACGGCCCGGTGGCCTACGCCAGAAGCCGCTGGCGCACCCGGGGCACGCGCCGCGGGCGTGGTGTCGCCGCGCCGGTGCCGGCCGCACCGGTGCCGACACCGTCGGCAGCGCCGGCAGCGGTCGTGCCCGCGCAGGCTGCACCCATATCGGGCGTGCCGACAGCGGTCATGCCCGCACCCACATCGAGCGCACAGACGTCGGGTCGGCCGTAACCGCTGGTCAGAAGCTCTGGGTCCCCGGGTGGCGCAACTGCTGAACCCGGCGGTACTGCCGCCAGCCGAAGGACAGGACCCGGTGCCGGGCCGAGATGACCCGGGCTCCGTCGGGGCGCAGCCACTGCGCGATCGTCGCCGCGTCGTGGTCGGCGTGGATCATCAGCCGGGAGATCGCCAGCGGATTCTCATCCACCGGACTGAGCGACTCACCCACCGCGCAGCATGAATCGAAACCAGCCGCGCCGACCAGGCGACGCACGGTCCGCCGCCAGTAGCCGTGCGGATAGGCGAAGCTGCGAATGGAATGGCCCAGCGAGTCGGCCAGAATAGTCTGGCTGAGCACAATTTCTTCGGCGGCCGCGCGCGCCGGCAAAAGGTCCATCTGGCGATGTGAATGCGAATGCGCGCCAATTTCCACGCCTGCTGCCTCCAATTCCGCGAGCTCGGAAGTGCGCAGCATATCGGCGGGCGGGAGAACGCTTTCCTGGGGGCGGTCGGCCAAAGAACCAGTGGTGACGTAGAGGGTGCTCGGGATACCGCGCTCGGCCAGTGCGGGGAGCGCCGTGTGCCGGAAATCGGCGAAACCGTCGTCGACGGTGATCACCACCGGATTGGCCGGCATAACGGTGACCCCGCGCACGGCATCCATGTAGTCCGAGACCGTCAGTGCCTGCCGCCCCGAATCCCGCACCGCATCGAGGTGGGCGGCGAAGACACCCGGGCTGACCGTGAAGGGAGCGATCCAGCTCGGCGGATCGGCCGAAATTGAATGGTAAAGCAGAATGGGCACGGGCAGTGGTGCGGCATCAGATTGCACACGGTCTGAGCTGATCTGCGATGACATTTCGGCTTCCCAGGCGATCGGCAATGCGTGGCTGTGAGTGCATTTGGCGCTATGGGCGGGGCGGTGAGCAACCCAAGGCGTAGGAGCATACCATCCGCGGCGCACGCAAATTGGGCATAGAGGTGCACACTCGCACAAGCCGTCGATGGCCCTGCGCGGCCTTTCGCCGTCCCCTAGCTTCAGAGGCGGAGCCGGCCGCTGTTCCGGCGCCATCTCGTCTAACCCGGGAGCGGGCAAAGGCGTCAGTAGAGGTTTTGCCGCGTCGGGAAAGGAAATTTAAGTAGTATGAGCAACTCCCGGGAGCCGTTCCTCTGCCGATGCGGGCACGAGCGGCCCGCTCATTCACACTTCCGCCGGGGTACGGACTGCGCGCTGTGCGAGTGCCGTCGCTGGTCGGTACCGTTCTGGGCCCGGATCCCCGTCCTCCGGGCCCGCCGCTCCTCCCGCCGCCCCGCCAGGGTGTCCACCGCATCCAAGTAACACGGTGTCCCCTAACACGGTGTCCCCCGCATCTAGGCAAAAGGCGATCTTCCCGGCCTAGCAGCAGGCTGCCACCAGGCCCGCCGGCCAGCTCCCCAGCCTGGGCGGCCTGGTCCAGCCGCGTCTCTATCCGGGTAGCGCCGCGTTCATCTTGACAATGTCGGTCGGATTAATGGTGAATTGAGGCTGACCGCTTGGTTCGTTCGTTTAAGGAGACCCGATGTCGCTCGTCTCGCTCATTGAAGACACCCGCAAGGCCATCTCCGACGATCCCGCCAGCGCGCAGGCCGGGTTCACCGCCCAGGGGACGCTGGTCGGAGTCACCGAGGTGGACATCCAGACCGGCGCGCACACGTTCAAGGTGGACGAGCCTCCGGCTCTGGGCGGAGCCGACGCCGCCGCGAACCCGGTGCAGTACGCGCTGGCGTCGCTCGGGTCCTGCCAGGCCATCACGTACCGCTTCTGGGCTGCGCAACTTGGCGTCGAACTGGACTCGCTCACCGTACGGGTCGCGGGCGATCTGGATCTGCGCGGGTTCTTCGGGGTCGACGACACCGTACGGCCCGGTTTCACCGCCGTCCGGGTCGAGGTGAGCGTGACCGGCCCGGAGTCCGAGGAACGCTACGCCGAGCTGGCCGCGGCCGTGGACGCGCACTGCCCCGTGCTGGACCTGTTCCAGAACCCGGTGCCGGTGACCCGGGCGATCACATCCTCCTGATCAGGAAACTCGGCCCGGTCACGGGACCGCGCGCTCGGCCGCCCTTAACCGGCCAGGACCGCGACGCCGACCCGGCCGCCGTCCACGTCGATCACCGTGCCCTGCACAAACTCGGCCTCGTCGCTGGCCAGGTAGACGGCGGCGTGCGCGATGGCGTCCGGGGTGCCGTGCCGCCCGGCCGGGGTGCCAGCCATCATCGAATCCCCCGCGGTCGGCTCCGGCGCGAGCTCGTGCACGACGCCCGGCGAGATCGCGTTGACCCGCACGCCGGACGGCCCGAACTCGGCGGCCCAGGCCCGGGTGAGGGTCTCCATCGCGCCCTTGCTCGAGCTGTACAGCGCGCCGACCGGGATACCGAGGCGGGCGATCCACGAGCCGAGGTTGATGATCGTGCCACCGCCAGCCGCGGCCATGCCCGGGGCCACGGCCGCCGTGAGGAAGAACGGGGCCTTGACGTTGACCGCGTACACCTGGTCGAACGTCGCCTCGTCGGTGTCCGGAGTGGTGGCGCCCGGGTAGATGCCCGCGTTGTTGACCAGGATGTCGATGCGGCCACCCAGCCGGCGGGTGGCGTCGGCGGCCAGTTCGTGGCTGCGAGCCGCGCTGCCGTCCAGGTCGGCCGAGATAAAGCCGACCTGCCCGCCCGCGGCCTCGATCTCGGCCACGACCGCCTTGCCGCGGGTTTCGTTGCGGCCGGCCACCAGCACGTGGGCGCCCTCGGCGGCGAACGCGACCGCAATCGCGCGGCCGATGTTACTGGTGGCCCCGGTGACCAGGGCCGTCTTGCCCGCCAGGCGGGAACCGATTGATTGGACCATGCGGTCCACTATGCCTGAGATAGAATGGACTGTCAAGTCCAATCAATGGAGCGTACGGTGATGAGGTGGAGCGCGTGCTGACGTCCAAGGGGACCGCCACCCGGCAGCGCATCGTGGAAGGCGCGGCCGCGCTGGTCCGTGACCAGGGCCCGGCCAACGTGAGCCTGGACGACATCCGCACGGTCACCTCGACCAGCAAGAGCCAGCTGTTCCACTACTTCCCCGAGGGCAAGTCCGACCTGTTGCTGGCGGTGGCCCGGTACGAAGCCCAGCAGGTCCTGGACGACCAGCAGCCCATGCTGGGTGACCTGAGCGACTGGGCCTCGTGGCTGAGCTGGCGCGATCGGGTCGTCGAGAAGTACCGCGCCCAGGGCCCTGGCTGCCCGTTGTCGGCCCTGACGTCCCAGCTGGGCCTGGCCGATCCGGCCACCCGGACCGTGGTCACCGACTTGTACGCGCGCTGGCAGCGGTACCTGGCCGACGGGGTACGGGCCCTGATCGCGGCCGGGGAGATCGACCCGGGCACGGACGTGGACGACGCGGCCACCTCGGTCCTGACCGCCGTGGCCGGCGGCGCGACCCTGCTCATGGCCACGGGCCAGATCAGCTACCTGGAGACGGCAGTGGGCGAGGCCGTGGATAGCCTGCGGCGTCAGGCCCCGGCTCAGTCCCCGTCGGCGCCGGCGGCGCGCTGAGCCCGCAGGGCCTCGCCCTTGGCCCGGGCCGTGGCGGCCAGCTCGTCCTGGAACTGCCGCATCCGGCGCTGCAGGTCCGGGTCGGCGGCGGCCAGGATGCGCACCGCGAGCAGGCCGGCGTTCCTGGCCCCCCCGATCGAGACCGTGGCCACCGGCACCCCGGCCGGCATCTGCACGATCGACAGCAGCGAGTCCATCCCGTCCAGGTGCTTGAGCGGCACCGGGACCCCGATGACCGGTAGCGGGGTGACCGAAGCCAGCATGCCGGGCAGGTGGGCGGCCCCGCCCGCGCCGGCGATGATGACCCGCAGCCCACGCTCGGCGGCGGTGGTGCCGTACTCGATCATCTCCCGGGGCATCCGGTGGGCCGAGACCACGTCGGCCTCATACGGGATACCGAACTCGGCCAGAGCGGCGGCCGCGGCCCCCAGCACCGGCCAGTCCGAGTCGCTGCCCATGACCACGCCGACGAGCGGTGCGGCGGCGGCCGAGCCGTCCGGCGGAGTCCCCATCAGTCGCCGTCCTCGTGGCCCCAGCGCAGGTAGCTCACCGCACGGCGGGCCCGGTCGCGCAGCTCCTCGGGGTCGTCACCGAGCACGGTGACGTGGCCGATCTTGCGGCCGGGCCGGACGGCCTTGCCGTACAGGTGCACCTTCACGCCCGGGTCGAGCGCCATCACGTGCACGTACTTGTCGTAGACGTCAGGGTCGGTGCCGCCGAGCAGGTTGGCCATCACCGCGTACGGGACGGTCATGGTGGGGGCGCCCAGCGGCAGGTCGAGCACGGCCCGCAGGTGCTGCTCGAACTGCGAGGTGGTAGCGCCGTCCATGGTCCAGTGCCCGGTGTTGTGCGGGCGCATGGCCAGCTCGTTGACCAGCAGCCCGTCCGGGGTCTCGAACAGCTCCACGGCCAGCAGCCCGGTCACCTTGAGCGCGTTCGCGATCCGCAGCGCCATGGCCTGGGCCTGCGCCACCCGGCCCTCGGACAGGCCGGGAGCAGGCGCGATCACCTCCCGGCAGATGCCGTCCCGCTGCACGGTCTGCACCACCGGGTAGGCGGCGCCCTGCCGGTGCGGGGACCGCGCCACCAGCGCGGCCAGCTCCCGGTCGAAAGGCACGAGCTCCTCGGCCAGCAGCCGCAGGCCCAGCTCCAGCACCTCGGCCGCCTCGGCCGGGGTGCCGCAGATCCAGACGCCCTTGCCGTCGTAACCGCCACTGATCGCCTTGAGCACCACCGGCCAGCCGGCCTGGGCCGCGAACTGCTCCACCCCGGCCAGGTCGCTGACCGGCGTGTACCGCGGGCAGGGCACCCCGAGTTCGGTCAGCGCCTCCCGCATGGCCAGCTTGTCCTGGGCGAAGCGGAGCGCGGCCGGCCCGGGCCGCAAGACCACCCCGGCCTCTTCCAGCGCGGCCAGGTGCGCAGGAGGTACGTGCTCATGGTCGAAGGTCACCACGTCACAGCCGGCCGCGAAGGCGCGCAGGTCGTCCAGGGACCGGTAGTCACCCACCTCGACGTCCGGCCAGACCAGGGCCGCGCTGTCGTCCGGGCCGTCCGCCAGCAGTCGGAAGCCGATGCTCAGCTCGGTCGCGGCCGGGCAGGTCATCCGGGCCAGCTGGCCGGCGCCGACCATCCCGACGGTGGGGATCCAGGCCGCGGGGCGCTGTCCGGCCGGGACCGGCCCGGGCCGCTCATCCACCTGTTCAGTCACGGGCGTAGCTTATGAGCAGGGCGGGACCGCCCGCACGCCGTGCCGCCTCCCGGCGCGGGCCGCGGCCGGCCCCTCAGCGTGGAGTCCGCCCGGCAAACTGGGTGTGCGGCGCAAATTTAACCTTCGCGATACATTTTCCCCGCCCCCTGCGTCCTATGATCAGCGCATTTACGGCGAGCCGGAGGACCACGTGGCCATACCCGACCAAGAAACCCTGAACGATGACGCACCCGCGGGCGTGCTCATACGCGAAGGCGACTACGGCGCCAAGGTCTACGCCGTCGAGCCGGGGGGCGCGGAGTTCATCCCGCTGCACGAGCGGCATGGGAAGCCGCTCCAGCTGTTCTGGACCTGGACCTCGCCGAACATGGAGTTCGCCACGATCTTTGTGGGCGTGCTGGGCGTGGCCGCGTTCGGCCTCAGCTTCTGGGAGGCGTTCCTGGCCATCGTGATCGGCACGGGGCTCGGCGGCATCTCCCAGGGCCTGCTGTCCCAGGAGGGGCCGCTGTTCGGGGTGCCGCAGATGGTGCTGAGCCGGCTCGGCTTCGGCTACTGGGGCAACGTGCTGCCGGCCGGCCTGAACTCCATCACCGCCGGGATCGGCTGGTTCGCGGTGAACAGCGTCAGCGCGACGTTCGCGCTCAACACCCTGACCGGGCTGGCCAAACCCGCCTGCCTGGTCATCGTGGTGCTGGTCCAGGTGGTGGTGGCGTTCTTCGGCCACAACCTGGTGCAATACTTCGAGCGGTACGCGTTCCCGGTGCTGACCATCATCTTCCTGATCGCGTCGGTCGTGGTGCTGTCCAAGGCCCACCCGGGCGCGGTCCACAAGACCATCCCCGGCGGGTTCCTGATCACCCTGGGCGCGTCGTTCGGCTACGCGGTCGGGTGGAACCCCTACGCCGCGGACTACACCCGCTACCTGAAGCCGACCGTGAACAAGACGGCGGTCGCCTTCTGGGCGTTCCTCGGCCTGTTCCTGTCGTGCGTGCTGCTGGAGGCGGTGGGCGCGGCCGCCGCGACCGTGGTCAGCCCCGGCGCGGCGCTGGGCGACAACCCGACCGGCGCGTTCACCGGGCTGATGAGCACTCCCCTGGCCGACGCGACCCTGCTGGCCATCTGCCTGGGCGGCATCTCGGCCAACGCGCTGAACATCTACTCGGGTGCGATGTCGTTCGTGGCGCTGGGTATCAGGCTGCCGCTGGCCCTGCGCCGGGCCCTGGTGGCCGTGGTCTTCGGCGCGATCGGCTTCGTGGTCGCGTTGACCGGGTTGAACGACGCGGCGACCAAGTACAACAACTTCCTGCTGGTCATCGCCTACTGGATCGCGCCGTGGCTGGCGGTGATGTTCTGCAACCGGCTGCTGCGGCGCAACCGGACGCCGGGCGACCTCGAGCCGCTGCTGTTCGACAAGAAGTACGAGAACTGGGCCGGCCCGGTGGCGATGCTGGTCGGCGTGGTCGTGTCGATCATCTTCTTCTCGAACCAGACGGAGTACATCGGCATCGTGCCCAAGCACGTGGGTTGGGCGGGTGACCTGACGTTCGAGGTGGGCTTCGTGCTGACTGCCCTGGTCTACCTGGGCTGGCACGCGGTCACCGACCGGCGTCCCACGTCGGCAGCCGCTTAGCTGCCACGCGGCGGCAGCCGCTCAGCCAGCACCATGCGGCGGCAGCAGCCGCTCAGCCGATACCGCGGCGGCCCCGCTCAGGCGGGGCCGCTGCGGACCGGCTGGGGCCGGGACACCGGCGGGTTGCGCGGCAGGAACACCGCGAACACCGGCGGCCGCTGGCGGACCAGCACCACGCGGCCGCCGTCCGCGGCGGCCATGGTCCGGGCCAGCGACAGGCCAAGCCCGGTGCCTTCCGGCCGCGTGCTGACGCTGCGCTCGAAGATCCGTGACACCAGCTCGGGCGGCACGCCCTTGCCCTGATCCTCGACCTCGATCACCGCCGACTTGGTGTTCTGTGAGGTGCGGATCTCCACCGTGCCCGCCCCGTGCATCAGGGAGTTGTCCACCAGCGTGGCCAGGACCTGGGCCAGCCCGCCCGGCGTGACGTGCGCCCGCAGCCCGCGCTGGCCGGTGACCACGAGCTTGCGCCCGGACCGGCGGAAGGCCGGCTCCCACTCCACCACCTGCTGGTCGATGATGGCGTCGATGCCGGTCAGCGAGGCCGTTCCCGAGGTAGCCCGGCGGGACGGGTCGAGCAGCTGGCTGACCACGTCGGCCAGCCGTTCGGCCTGCGCCAGCGCGGCTCCGCCCTCCTCGCGCACCGCGGCCGGGTCGTCGGCCGCCGCGATCACCTCCTCCAGCCGCATCGACAGCGCGGTCAGCGGCGTCCGCAGCTGGTGAGACGCGTCGACGGCCAGCTCCCGCTCGGCGGTCAGCAGGCTGGTGACCCGGCGGCCGGCGCTGTCCAGGCCGTCCGCCACCTGGTCCAGCTCGGCCACGCCGTAGCGGCGGCCGATAGGGCGGGGATCACCGGACCGCAGCCGATCGGCCGCCTCGGCCAGTTCCCCGAGCGGCCGGGTGAACCGGCGGGACAGCACCAGTGCGGCCGCGACGGCGGCCACGATCACCGCAGCACCCAGCCCGAGCACCAGGGCCTGGGTGTCCGGGTCCGCCACCACCGCCGTGGGCACGCCCACCACCAGTACGGCCGCGACGGTCAGGCCGACCATGGTCAGCAGGAGCCGGCGCCGCATACCTCAGCCCGCCACCCGGTCCGGCCCCGCCGTTTCGGTCACCGCGCCCTCAGTCGCCGCGCTCGAACCGGAAGCCGACCCCGCGCACGGTGGTGATGTACTGGGGACTGTGCGCGTCGTCGCCGAGCTTGCGGCGAAGCCAGGAGATGTGCATGTCCAGCGTCTTGGTCGACGTCCACCACTTGGCGTCCCAGACCTCGCGCATGATCTGCTCACGGGTGATCACCTTCCCGGCGTCCCGGAACAGGATCCAGAGCAGGTCGAATTCCTTGGTCGTCAGCTCCAGCTCGGTGTCCTGGTGCCAGGCCCGGCGGGCTTCGGGGTCAATGCGGACCCCCATGACCAGCGCGTTGTCGGCGGTGCCGCGGCGGAGCAAGGCCCGGACCCGGGCCAGCAGCTCAGCCAGCCGGAACGGCTTGGTCACGTAGTCGTCGGCCCCCGCGTCCAGGCCGACCACCGTGTCCACCTCGTCGGCCCGGGCGGTGAGGATCAGCACCGGGACACTGTGGCCCTCGGCCCGGACCCGGCGGCAGACCTCCAGCCCATCCAGCACGGGCAGGCCGATATCCAGCACGATCAGATCGATACCGTCGCCGAGTGCACGCTCAAGCGTGGCCGGGCCGTCGGCGGTCACGTCGACGTGGTATCCCTCGCGCCGCAGCGCGCGGGACAGGGGCTCGGAGATGGACTCGTCGTCCTCTGCGAGCAGAACGCTCGTCATAGCTTGATCGTAGAGCGTGCGCGGAGCGGCCTGCGCGGGCCTGCCCGTGCAGGCCCCAGACCCTAGCGCTCGTCGCCGCGCTGCCCTTCCTCAACCAGCTCGAACAAGATGGCCTGCACCCGTACCACCTGCGGGATGTCGGTCAGCACGATCTGGCCGTGCTCGCCGGGCGACTCGACCACCAGGCGGCCCGCGCCGACCAGCCGGTCAAGCAAGCTGCGGGTGAACGAGACGTCGCTGACCCGGGTAAGCGGGATGTCCCGGCCCCGCCGGGTGATGATGCCCTCCCGCACCCGCAGCCGCCCGGTGGTCAGCTCGTAGGTGGTCGTCTTCCAGCGCAGCACCGGCCGGAGCACGGCGGTCAGCAGCAGCAGCACGGCCGCGGCCAGCACCACCAGCCGTTCGGTGCCGGCCTGGGCGCCGGCCGGGATGACCGCGGTCACCGCGGCGGCCGCGGCGATGATGAGCAGGCCGACGATGACCGGCCCCACCAGCACCTTCCAGTGCGGGTGCAGGATCAGGACACTGCGTTCCGGCTCAGCTTCCGGCTCGGGCCCGCGGCCGGGTTCCGGCTCGGGCGGCCACCCGTCAACCACCATGGCCATCAGCGTAGATGCCGGACATCACCCGCGCTGACGGCTTCGGAGCCCTCCGGGCCTTCGATGATCAGCCGCCCGTCGGAGTCGATGCCGGTGGCGCGCGCGGTGGCCGATTGACCGCCGGCCCGTTCCACCCGCACCTCCCGGCCCACGGTGGTGCAGAGCTCCAGGTAGGCAGCCCGCAGCCCACTCGCCGCCGGGTCGCCGGGCGGGACGGTCTGGCCCCAGGCCCGGTACCGGCGCTCGAACTCGGCCAGCAGCGCGGCCAGCAGTACGGTGCGGTCCAGCCCGGTGACGCCTTCCAGCCGCAGGGACGTCGCGGCGGGCGCCCCCGGCCCGGTGTCCGGGAGCTCGGCCTCGGTGGCGGACACGTTCAGGCCGAGGCCGACGACGATCGCGTCGCCGGACTGCTCGGCCAGGATGCCGGCCAGCTTGCGCTCGCCCACCAGCAGGTCGTTCGGCCACTTCAGGACGGCCGGTACCCCAGCGGTCTGGCGGACCGCCGTCGCGGCGGCCACCCCCGCCAGCAGCGGCAGCCAGCCGCGCCGGGCCGGGGAGATCGCGGACGGGCGCAACAGCACCGAGACCATGACCGCGGACCGGGCCGGGCTGACCCACTGACGTCCCATCCGGCCGCGCCCGGCGAGCTGCTCCTCGGCCGCCAGCACGGTGCCCTCGGGAGCGCCCTGCGCCGCCCGGGCGGCCAGGTCGGCGTTGGTCGATCCGGTGGTCTCGGCCACGGTGATCTCGCGCCAGAGGCTGCCGGGGCGGATGAGGTCAGCCCGGAGCGCGGCGGCGTCGAGTGGCGGCCGTTCGCCGTGGTTGGCACTCATGTCGCCGACCATTGTGCCGCTCACGACCGCCCCCATAGGGAAGGGCCCCGCGTGACACGCGGGGCCCTTGAGTCAAGCGAGGCAGTTAGTACTGACCCTGCTGGCCGCCTTGGTCCTGGCCCTGGTTCTGGTCGCCGTACTGGCCGCCCTGGTCTTGGCCCTGGCCGCCGTTTCCGCCCTGGTCCTGGCCCTGGCCCTGGTTCTGGTCGCCGTACTGGCCGCCTTGGTCCTGACCCTGGTTCTGGTCGTAACCACCTTGGCCCTGGTTCTGGTTCTGGTCGCCGTAGCCGCCGCCCTGGCCCTGGTCGCCGTACTGGCCGCCCTGGTCCTGGCCCTGGTTGCCGGACTGGTCACCCTGACCCTGATCGCCGTACTGGCCGCCCTGGTTCTGGTCGCCCTGGCCCTGGTTCGAGTCGCCGTACTGGCCGCCCTGGCCGCCCTGGCCCTGGTTGCCGTACTGGCCCTGGTCGCCCTGGCCCTGGTTGCCCTGGCCTTGGTCGCCGTAGCCGCCCTGGTCCTGGCTCTGGCCCTGGTTCTGCTGCTGGTCGTGCTCGTCCGCGAACTTCTTGGCGTCGTCGGCGAATTCACTGAAGTCAGGCATGGTGCCCCCTACGTCGTCGTCTGGTTGGCCCATCCGTACGGGGCTAGCCGCTGCCCGGCCGGTAGATCGTTAAACTGGCGGGCTGGCCTGTTACGTCAGGTAACAGAGCCTGTTCGGGCCCAGTTAACGGAAAAGGGCCCCGCGCGATACGCGGGACCCTCGGCCGAACGAGCTAATTAATTCTGCTGATCTTGATCCTCGACCCCGAGGAAACCCTCGACCTTGTCCTCGCCGGACTGGATCTGGCTGTCGTGGTCGCCGCCAGTGCGCTCGTTGGCGAAGTCGGCCGCCTTGTCCAGCGCCTCGTCGGACTGCTGGTCGTGGTCCCCGGCAAAGTCCTTTGCTTTGTTGGCCATGTCGCCGAAGTCAGGCATATTGCCCCCTATGTCGTCGGTTTGGCTAGCCCATTCCGTCGTACGACAGTTCACACTGCCCGGCCGGGTAGATCGTTAAACGGGCTGGTCCCGCAGCTCAGCTGTGGATACGTATCCGCAACCGGCGAAAACCCTTGCCCTTGTTCTCGACCTTGATGACCTCGATCCGGCCGACCTGCCGGGTGGAGGCGACGTGCGTCCCGCCGTCAGCCTGCTGGTCCAGCCCGACGATGTCGACGATGCGGACGTCCTTGACCTCGGGCGGGACCAGGTTGGTGGCGGTACGGATGATGTCCGGCAACGCGAAGGCATCGGCGCGGGGCAGCACCCGCACGTCGATGCGACGGTCCGCGACGATCTCCATATTGCACAGGTCCTCGACCGCCTGCCGGAAGCCGTCCGGCACGCCCGGGAGGTTGAAGTCCATCCGCGCGGTCAGCGCTTCCATGTTGCCGCCGGTCACCAGCGCACCGAAGTCCCGGAACACCACACCGCACAGGATGTGCAGCCCGGAATGGGTCCGCATCAGCGCGGTGCGGCGTGCGTCTTCCACCGCACCCCGGACCGTGGTGCCGGGCGGCGGAAGTGGATCGGTCTCGGCCGGGATCAGGTAAAGCTCGTCACCCTTGCGGGCGCCCTCGATGCGGGTCTGCACGCCACCCCAGAGCAGGACGCCGTGGTCGGGCGGCTGGCCGCCACCGCCCGGGTAGAAGGCCGAGCGGTCCAGCACGATGCCGTCGGGCCCGGACGCCAGCACGGTCGCGTCCCACTCGCGCAGGGTCTGGTCGTCGAGTTCGAGCCGGTGCGTATGCCAGCCATTGTCCGTGTTGTCCGCCACCCGAGCAGCCTACTGCGGCGGGAGGGGGCCTCCGGCGGCGCTGCCGGGGCCGCGGGGGACCGCGTCAGGCGACGCGGGCCTGCGGGGGCGCCGCGTCAGGCGACGCGGCGCGTGGCCAGGAAGCGGCGGATGTCGGCGGTGTCCTCGTCGCTGTAGCGGTCGAGGATCGCTTCCAGGTCGTTCAGCTCGGACGCCGTGTTGTAGCTGGACAGCTCGTGCTGCAGGGTACGGCGCGCGGCGCGGGCTTCCCGGCTGTCGCGCCGGATCGCCGTGAGACGCCGGCCGATCGTACGGGTCGTGCGGGTCGTGGTCTCCATTTCTTTCTTCCCATCCTCAGTGTGTCGTCGTCCTTCGTTATCCAGTGTCACCGGCAATCATTCATGCGTCCAATGACTAAAAGGTAATTGATCCATGAGCTACCGTCATGAATATGGATACCGATGCGTTGCGCTGGTTTCAGCAGGTCGCCGACGGTACGACGGTCACCGAGGTGAGCGAGCTGGAGAGCGTCACCCAGTCCGGCGTGTCCCGGGCGCTGGCCCGGCTGGAGACCGAGGTCGGCACCCCGCTGCTGCAACGCTCGGGCCGCATCCTGCGCATGACCCAGGCCGGGTCGGTGTTCAAGCGCCACGTGGACGCCCTGCTGCATCAGCTGGACGACGGGATCGCGGCGGTCAACCAGCTGCTCGAGCCGGAGACCGGGACGGTGGCGCTGGCCTTCCAGCACTCGCTGGGCACCTGGCTGGTGCCATACCTGGTGTACAGCTTCCGGGCCACACACCCGCAGGTGCGGTTCGAGCTGACCCAGGTCCGGGACGAACTGAACTCGACGGCGCTGGCCGGCGGGCAGGCCGACCTGGAGATCGGCACCCGCCGCCCCCACGACCCGGCGTTGCTGACCCGTCAGCTGGCGCTGGAGCCGCTGCGGCTGGCCGTGCCGCGCGACCACCGGCTGGCGGGACGGGGGCAGGTCTGGCTGACCGACGTGACCAGTGAGCCGTTCGTCGCGTTGCGACCCACCTCGGCGCTGCGGCGGCTCACCGACGACCTCTGTGAAGCGGCCGGGTTCGTGCCAGACGTGGTGTTCGAGGGGACCGACCTGTCCACCGTGCGCGGTTTCGTGGCGGCCGGCCTGGGCGTGGCCGTGGTCCCGGCGCCGCGGGCCGGCTCGGTCGAGTCCGCCCCGGGACCCCTGGTCCACCTGGAGATCCTCGACCCGGGCGCGGTCCGGGAGATCACGCTGACCTGGTCGGCCGAACGCCGGCTGCTGGCGGCGGCCGAGCTGTTCCGGGGCTACGTCATCCGCCGGGCCACGGCCGGCCGGGTCCCGACGCTGTCGCCCTGACCGCCGACCGCCGGGCGGGTTATCGCGGCCGGGGTCGCGGCGGTTTCGCGGCCCCGGGCGTTACCAGGGCACGCGGTTGGGGCGGTTGCGCGTCTCGCGGGGCGGGCGCAGCGGCGGCGCGGTCCGCGACCAGGTGCGGCGTTCCTCCCGCTGGGAGCGCATCGGCTCCGGCAGCCGCATGACCAAGAACGCGTCCGGCCAGTCGGCCGGGGTGTACCCGGCGCCCAGGTCACAGTGGTGCAGCTCGACCTCGACCAGCCGCCGGACCAGCAACTCCGGGGCAGGGAACGGGTCCAGGCCCGGCACCCCGGTCACCTCGGCCCGCCAGGCCTCGTCCGGCAGTTGCCGGCTGACGGTGCGGAACGCCATGGCCGCGGCGGCCACGTCCTCGATCAGAGCCGCCCGGGGCTGGGTCGCAGCCTGCTCGGTGTCGGCCGTTATCGCCTCGGGGCTGGCGTTGGCGGGCCGGGGCTGGCCGGTGCGGACCCCGATCATCAGGTTGCGCAGCGCGTCGGCGCCGCGAGCCAGGTGAGCCAGCACGCGGCCGCGGGTCCAGCCGGGCAGCAACGACGGAGCCTGCAAATCGGCGTCGTCGATGATCCGGGCGGTGCCGAGCAGTCGCTGGGTGGCGAAGTCGATCTGGTCGCTCAGCGGCTGGAGAGCAGGGTCCATCCGTTCACTCTAGATCGGCGGGGGCGGGTCACTCCAGGTCGCCGGGGTCGCGGAGCTTGGCCCGGAGCAGATCCAGGTCGTCCTGGCTCAGCCCGTGCCCGGTGAGCCAGGCCGCCGCGCCGCCGTCCTGGGACTGCAGCTCAGCCAGGAACGCGGTCATCGTCGCGGCCTGCGGGCGATGGGCCTCGGGCGGCCTGCGGTTGATGTCGTCGGCGTAGGTCGCGGACCGCCGCAGCCGGGCCAGCAGCGGCTCAGTGCGATCGCCGGTAGCGGCGTAGTCGGCGGCGATCGCGTCCGGCCGGACGCCGGCCACGCTGAGGGCCAGCGCGACCACCACGCCGGTCCGGTCCTTGCCCGCGGCGCAGTTCACCAGCACCGCACCCGGAGCCCGGGCCACGCTGCGCAGCGCCGCCACCACCTGGTCCGGGCGGTCCTCCAGATAGCCCAGGTAGTGCCCGGTCATCGCGTTGCCCGGGTAGCGGGACCGGTCCCGCTCGTTCCTGGTCAGCAGGACGTCGGCGACCGCGTCGGTGGTCAGGCCCTCCTCGGGCAGCACCGGGTGGTGCCGGCGGGTGACCGAGGGCTCCTGGTCCAGCGGGGCCGGGCCCTCGGAGAGCAGCTCGGCCGTGCTGCGCAGGTCGACGACCGTGCTCAGGCCGAGCTCTCCGGTCAGCTTGGCGATGTCGGCCGGCGTCAGTTCCTGCAGGTTGTCGGAGCGCAGGAGCCGTCCGGCCACGGTCTTGCCCCCGTCCTCGGTCGGCAGTCCTCCCAGGTCACGGGTGTTGGCGGTACCTTCGAGATCGATCCACGGCATACCTTCATCCTGGCCGGCCGGCCCGGGTAATGCGCAGCCGCCGCCATCCGAACGGGCGGTGAACTTATCGCCGGCGCCCGCGGAGGGGTCCGACGGGGCTGGATGGTCCTGTGTGGCTGGGGGGCTTGGCGGGTGCGAGCGCTTAGCGGGCGGGGGCCCTTAGCGGGCGGGGGAGCTCGGCGGGTGAGAGGGTCTAGCGGGCGTCAGTCCAGGCCACGCTTGCCGGGGGCCCAGAACGGCTTGCTGCGGACCGACTGGCGGGGCCAGCCCCGTTCGGACACGAAGTGGCGGCGCAGCAGCTGGACGGTAACGGCCTCACCAGCCAGGTAGACGGCGCCCGGCTCGCGGGGAAGTTCGAGCCGGCGGGCGGCCTCCAGCAGCGTGGCCGACGCGGCCGCGGACCGGCCGTCCCGGTACAGCCAGGACACGTCCGGGCCGAGCGGCAGCCGGCCGTCCGGGCCAGCCACCTCCAGCACGGGATAGACGGGCGTGCCCGCGGGCAGGGCGGCCAGCATCGCCCCGAACGCGACCGACGCCGTCTCCTCCCCCACGAACACGTGATACGGCGCGTCGTCCCGGAGCACGAACGAGCCCTCCGGGTGGCTGAAGGTGACCAGCTGGCCGGTCTGCAGCTCGCGGGCCCAGCGCGCGCCGGGGCCACCGGTGTCGTGGTCGAGGACCACCAGCTCCAGGCCGCCGTCGTAATGCCATACCGAGTAGGTCCGCAGGATGTCCCGGGGCCGTCGCCAGTTGTGCGGGTCCAGCAGGTCGGTCGTGTGCACGCGGATCTGCTGGCCCGGCACCCAGTCCAGCCGGGCGACGTCATCGCCCTCGATCCTGATCCGGCGCAGGTGCGCGGCGGCCGGTTCGATCGAGATCACCGTGCCGGTGGCCGAGAAGGCGCTGAGCACTCGGCCGCCGATCCGCCGGGGCCGGGCTGGTGAGGGCGCCGTGGTCATGGCGACA
The DNA here is from genome assembly GCA_963833835.1 of uncultured Actinomycetes bacterium. Classification (GTDB taxonomy): domain Bacteria; phylum Actinomycetota; class Actinomycetes; order Streptosporangiales; family Streptosporangiaceae; genus Bog-532. The sequence goes on along the minus strand of CAWHZI010000006.1, from coordinate 271,104 downwards.
CGATATAACTTGACCTCTCGGAAGATCAATCTATATCGCGACAAAGGGGACGGTGGCGGCTCAGGTGACGGCGGTCAGGTGACGGAGTCGCGGGACTTGAGGAAGTTGAGGGCGACCAGGCTGAGGACCGGCCGGTCGTCGTCGGTGAACATCTCGCCCCGGGTGTGGACCAGGCCGCGGTCCGGCTTGGACTTGGACCGCCGGGTCTCCACCACCGTGGTCCGGACCCAGAGCTTGTCGCCGGGCCGCACCGGGATGGGCCAGCGGATCTCGTCGATGCCGGGCGAGGCCAGGCTGGCCACTCGCGACAGGTAATGATCGACGTACAGGCGCATGAAGAGCCCGGCCGTGTGAAAGCCGCTGGCGATGATGCCGCCGAACGGCCCGGTGGCCGCGTACTCCGGGTCCACGTGCATCGGCTGCGGGTCGAAGCGCCGGGCGAACTCGATGATCTCGGGCTCGGTCACGCTGACGTAGCCGTACTCGTAGACGGCGCCGGTCACGTAGTCCTCGAAGTACCGGTCTGTGAGCGGGACCGCGAAGTCGGCCTCGCCCAGCGTGCGGGTACCTGCTGCCTCAGCTGCTGCCATGGCGGCCATCTTGCCAGCCAGGACTCCGGCGTCAGACGGCGCGCATGCGGTTGTTGCGGGCGTTGTGCTCGACCTCGGCCAGGCCCAGCACCTCCAGCACCGGCGGCACGTAGTTGCCGAACCGGCCGCGCAGCCCCTTCTTCAGGCCGTACCAGCCGCCGACCGGGTTGGCCGCGGACCGGCCCCAGGCCTCGACGGTGCCGTCGGCGGCGGGCTTCTGCTCATCCGCGTTGCCGAGCGGCACCCAGTCGCCGCGTTCCTTCAGCATGGCCTGCAGGTCCTCGATGCACCGCAGCTGGTAGCGGAGCTGGGTGCTGCCCACCTGGACCACCAGGGCGGGCGGCTGGGCGTCGGGCTCGCGCCAGGCCTCGAAGTCGGACCGGCCGGGCGGCGTGCTCAGGATCCACGGATCGGAAGCGGTGCCAGAGCCAGCCACGGTGCTGTTCGTCACGTGTTTCCCCCTCGGGTAGCCGATGCTGGCTAGTATCGCAGGCAATACATGACATCTGTTGTCATGATTTCGGGATGGGATTGCTGCCATGAGAGCCAGCCGCTCATGACCCTGGTCAGCTTGCTCCAGTCCCGGGGCCGGATGAGCACGACCGAGCTCGCGGCCGCCCTGGAGGTCTCGCCACGCACGGTGCTGCGTGACCTGGACGCCCTGAGCAGCGCGGGCATCCCGGTCTACGCGGCCCGGGGGCGGCACGGCGGGTTCGCCCTGCTGGACGGGTTCACCAGCGAGCTACCCGAGGTCCGGCGCCCACCGCGCCACCCCAGGCCCAGCCCAGCGAGTGGCCCGGCCGATGGCGCGGCGGATGGCCCGGCGAGCGGACCGGCGCGGGGACTGATCCGGATCTCGCCGCGCGGGCGGCGGCTGGCCGCCCTGCTCGGCCGCCCGGACGGCCTGCGGCTCCGCCGCCAGCAGAGTGCCCCGGCGGAGCGGGCCGACGACGGGGCGACGGAGCTACCGGGCCGGAACGGCGGCCAGGAAGGCGAGCGGGAGGACTGGGTGGAGGCCTGGATCCGGTTCGGGACGGCCGAGGGAGCCGTACTGGACCTGCTGGCCCTGGGCCCCGAGGTCGAGGTGCTCCAGCCGGCCGAGCTCCGGAGCGAGCTGCGCCGGGCCGCCCGCCGGATCGCCGCTCTCCACGCCGGCCCCGCCTGACGCCGCACGGCCGGCCCCGCAGCCTCGCCAGATCCGGCGGAAACCGCGCCCTGACGCAAGCCGTTTAGCTTAAGGATCTTGATGTGGCCGGATGGGCCGTGCGGAGGCTGGGCGGGGGGCCGCCGGGGTGGCGGATCCATGAGCGGGCAGCAGTTCAGGAGAACCGCCCAGTGCTGCCCCAAGATCTAAGGTGGGGTGGGGCTCTGTCGGACCCGCTTACGACTCGGACCGGCTCGTCTGCTAACCGGCAATCGCCATGCCCAGTTCTTCCCACGGCGCCGCACGGCTGGGTACGCAAACCGATGCGACCCCATTAAATATTTAATAAAGGCTCACGGCTCCCGGTCACCCGCAGCCGAGGCGGAGCATGGGGCGGAGGCGGCTACCTGGCACGACGCGTCGCGGTCGGCCCGCGCCGGTGCCGAGGACGGGGACTGCGCCGCGGTGGTGGCCGACTCGGGGCCGTAACCCTGGTTTAGGTCCGTCACTCTCGGTGTAAACCAAACTCCGGAGGGTCGCGTCACACTAAGTGTTCTGGCGATTCCCGAGCGTCAGATTACGGGGGGACTTCCCCATCAGCTTGGAGGAGTTGGACTTGTTCAAGGTATCCAGGGCTCGTCTCGCGGCAGTGGCCGCAACCGCTGCTCTCGCGGCGGGCGGTATCGGCGTCGGAGTGGTCTCGGCGGGCGCATCGACGACCGCCTGCAACAACGCCACTGGAGCACTGGCCGGGTCGTGCGGTGACCTGGCCACCGCCAGCGGCTACGGTCTGGCCGTGCAGACCCCGACGCACGGCCACGTGAGCGCCGGCGCCCACATCGTGAGCAGCAATAACCTCACTACCTCGACCGCCACGGACTTCTACGCCCACCAGACCAACGGCAATGACAACGAGCGCGTGCTCGAGTACGCCCCCGGGGCCAGGCGGTCCGGCCTGTGCGTCACTTCCTCCCGGAGCGGGCTGGCCCTTCAGCACTGCAGTAACAACAGCGCGAGCCAGGAGTTCTACGGCGTCGGCGACACCCAGAACGACACTGGCAACAGCAACCACGGCCTGCAGTGGCTGAACGCGGCGACCGGAGGCGTCATCGACATCAGCAACCATGGGTACGTGACCCAGGACGGGCTGTCCAGCTCGTCCCATGACAACGGCACCTACCTGCACTGGGTGCAGTAGGGGCGCCCGACGTGAGGCCCCCGCTCGGCCCAGCCGGGCGGAGCGGGGGCCCTTCGCATTTGACGACCCCCCCCCCCCCCCCCCCCCCCCCCCCCCCCCCCCCCCCCCCCCCCCCCCCCCCTCAGCCGGTGTTCTGCAGGCCGGCCGCCACGCCGTTGACGGTGAGCAGGAGCAGCCGCTCCAGCTGCTCGCGGTCGGCCGGGTCGTCGGCGGCCGGGCCGCGCAGGGCGGTCAGCGCGCGCAGCTGCAGGTGCGACAGCGCGTCCACGTACGGGTCGCGCAGGGCCACGGCGCGCGACAGGACCGGCCGGTCGGCCAGCAGCCGGTCGTGCTCGATCACGGCCAGCACCAGCCGCCGGGTCAGGTCGACTCGGCCAGCATCCGGGCGGACAGGTCGGCCCGGCCGCCCAGGGCCAGGTAGCGCTCGGCGATCCGGCGGTCGGTCTTGGCCAGGCTCATCTCGGCGTTGTCCAGCAGCACGTTGAACAACGGCCACTCCTGGTAGGCCCGGCGCAGTTCGGCCAGGCCCGGTCCGGCACCCTCGCCGCCTGCCGTGCCAGGCCGCTGCCGAGCCCGAACCAGCCGGGCAGGTTGACCCGGGTCTGCGACCAGGCGAACACCCAAGGGATGGCGCGCAGGTCGTCCAGGCTGATCTGGGACAGGCCGCGGCGGGCGGGCCGGGAGCCGATCCGCAGGCCGCCGATCTCTCCCAGCGGGCTGACGCGGGCGAACCAGTCGGCGAAGCCCACGCTCTCGACCAGGCCGCGGAAGGCCTGCCGGGCCGCGTCGTCGATCAGGTCGGCCAGCGGGCGTAACCGGCCCGCGACCTCGCTGGCGTCGCCGGTGCGGTCCGGCGACGAGGCCAGCAGGACGGCCGAGGTGACCTGTTCCAGGTGCCGCCGCGCGATCGCGGGCTGGCCGTACCGGGCGAAGATGACCTCACCCTGCTCGGTGACCTTGAACCGGTCCGCCACCGAGCCGGGGGCCTGGGCCAGTACCGCCTGCCCGGTCGGGCCGCCGCCCCGGCCGAGGGCGCCGCCGCGGCCGTGGAACATGGTCAGCCTGACGTCGTTGGCCTCGGCCCACGCGGCCATCTCGGCCTGGGCGTCGAACAGCCGCAGGGTCGCGCTGGCCGGGCCGAGCTCCTTGGCCGAGTCCGAGTAGCCGAGCATGGCCTCCAGCTGGCGGCCGCTGGCTTCGAGCCGCGCGGCCACCGGGGCCAGCGTCAGCATCTCGGTCAGCACGGTGGCCGAGTGGGCCAGGTCTTCGCCCGTCTCGAACAGCGGCACCACGTCCAGCACGGGGACGTTGCCGTCCGGCATGGCCAGCTCGGCCAGCTCGTAGACGGCGGCGATGTCGGCCGCGGACCGGGTGAAGCTCACGATGTAGCGGCGGCAGGCCTCCACGCCGAACCGCTGCTGGATCCAGGCGATCACCCGCAGCGTGGCCAGCACCTCTTCGCTCTGGTCAGATAGCGCCCGCCCGCTCGCGCCTCGGCCAGGGCGCGGGCGTGCACCTCGCTGTGCTGCCGCACCTCCAGCTCGGCCAGGTGGAAGCCGAACGTCTCCGCCTGCCAGATCAGGTGCTGCAGCTCGCCGTAGGCCTGCTGCGGGGCGCCGCCGGCGGCCAGCGAATCCTGGACGATCCGCAGGTCGGCCAGGAACTCCTCCGGGCTGCCGTAGGCCAGGTCGGCGTCGCGGCCCCGGGTGGCGTCCAGCCGGGCCGCCGCGTACAGCAGGTAGGTCCGGTACGGCTCCTGCGGCGAGCGGGCGGTGATCTCCGCGATCAGCTCCGGGTGCGCGGCCGTGGCCACGTCCAGCGCCCGGCGCAGGGCCGCCGACGCCGGGGTGGCCGCGTCGTACAGGGTGAGCGAGCGGCCGATCCGGCTGGTGGCCCGCTCCAGCGCGCGCAGCACGTGCTCGGCCTGGATGGTCGCGGCCTCGCGGGTGACCCGGGCGGTGACGAACGGGTTCCCGTCCCGGTCCGCGCCGACCCAGCTGCCGAAACGGAGGAACGCCGGGACCCGGGTGGGGACGGCGCCGCTGTCCGGGCCGGCCACCGCGTGGTCCATCGACCGGTACAGCGCCGGCACGACCCGGAACAGGGTCTCGTCGAACGCGGTCATGACCGTGCGGACCTCGTCGATCGGGTCCATGGCGTTGACCCGCAGCTGCGAGGTGCGCCACAGCACGTCGATCTGTTCGTGCAGCTCGCGCAGGGTCTCGGCCCGGTCGGTGGCCGCGGCCCGCGGGTCGTCCAGCGCGTCGACCAGCAGCGAGATCCGGCGCAGCGAGGCGACCACGGCCCGGCGCCGGGCCTCGGTCGGGTGCGCGGTGAACACGGGGTGCACGCGCAGGCCATCCAGCAGCCCGTCGAGCCGTTCCTCGCCCTGGGCGGCCCGGATCTCCGGCACGGTGGCAGCCAGCGACTCCGGCAGCGGGCTCCCCTCGGTGTCCCGCTCCCGCAGGGCGCGGATCCGCTGGTGCTCCTCGGCCAGGTTGGCCAGGTGAAAGTAGACGGTGAACGCGCTGGCGACCTGTTCGGCCCGATCCAGCGGCCAGGCCGCCACCATGGCCGCGATCTCGTCCAGCGACTTGCTCTCTGGGTGGCGGCGCGCCTCGATCACGGCGTGCCGGAGTTGCTCGACATCATCCAGGAGGTCCTGGCTGCCGGCGTCGCGGAGCACTTCGCCGAGCAGGCTGCCGAGCAGCCGGACGTTGTGCCGCATCGGGCCGGGCATCGGTGCCGGTCGAAGTCCCGGCTGGCCTGCCGAGTATCTGCTGGTGCTGTAGTCACGCGGCCAGCGTAGCTAAAGGGTCTGGACCACCCTCGATACGCTGTCCTCTATGACCAGCGATGCCGCTGACGCTCCGGAGCCCGCCGACGACATCCACACGACCGCGGGCAAGCTCGCCGATCTGGCCCGCCGGCGCGACGAGGCGGTGCACGCCGGCTCCGCCCTGGCCGTGGAGAAGCAGCACGCGGGGCAAGCTGACCGCGCGCGAACGGATCGAGCTGCTGCTCGACGAGGGCTCGTTCGTGGAGCTCGACGAGCTCGCCCGGCACCGCACCACCGACTTCGGCCTGGACGCCAACCGGCCCTACGGGGACGGCGTGATCACCGGCTACGGCACCGTCGACGGCCGCCCGGTCTGCGTGTTCTCCCAGGACTTCACGATCTTCGGCGGCTCGCTGGGCGAGGTCTACGGGAGAAGATCGTGAAGGTCATGGACCTCGCGATGAAGATCGGCTGCCCGATCGTCGGCATCAACGACTGGGGCGGCGCGCGCATCCAGGAGGGCGTGGTCGCGCTGGGGCTGTTCGCCGAGATCTTCCGCCGCAACGTGATCGCCTCCGGGGTGATCCCGCAGATCTCGCTGATCGTCGGCCCGTCCGCCGGCGGTGCGGTCTACTCCCCCGCGATCACCGACTTCATCGTGATGGTCGACGAGACCTCGCACATGTTCATCACCGGCCCCGACGTGATCAAGCGGTGACCGGCGAGGACGTCGCCTTCGAGGAGCTGGGCGGGGCCCACGCGCACACGATCAAGTCCGGCGTCGCGCACTACCTGGCCCGGACGAGGACGACGCCTCGACTACGTCCGGGAGCTGCTCGCCTACCTGCCGCCCAACAACCTGGAGGACCCCCGGTGGCCGCGTCCCGCCGACCCGACGCGGACGACGAGATCACCGCCCGACCTGGAGCTGGACACGCTGATCCCGGACTCGGCCAACCAGCCGTACGACATGCACACGGTCATCGAGCGCGTGCTCGACGAGGGCTAGTTCCTCGAGGTGCACGCCGCGTTCGCGCCGAACATCATCGTGGGCCTCGGCCGGTGGCCGGCGCCCGTCGGGGTGGTGGCCAACCAGCCGATGCACTTCGCCGGCGCCTGGACATCGACGCCTCGGAGAAGGCGACCCGGTTCGTCCGCACCTGCGACGCGTTCAGCGTCCCCATCCTCACCTTCGTCGACGTGCCCGGCTTCCTGCCCGGCACCGACCAGGAGTGGAACGGCATCATCCGGCACGGGGCCAAGCTGATCTACGCCTACGCCGAGGCGACCGTGCCCAAGGTCACCGTCATCACGCGCAAGGCCTACGGCGGCGTACGACGTCATGGGCTCCAAGCACCTGGGCGCCGACTCAACCTGGCCTGGCCGACGGCGCAGATCGCGGTGATGGGGGCCCAGGGCGCGGTCAACATCCTGCACCGGCGCGAGCTGGCCGCGGCCGACGACCTGGAGCGTGCGGGCCCAGCGTGTGACCGAGTACCAGGACACCCTGGTCAACCCGTACATTGCGGCCGAACGCGGCTACCTGGACGCGGTCATCCGGCCGTCGGAGACCCGGGCTGAGATCATCCGGGCGCTGCGGGCCCTGCGGAGCAAGCGCCAGACCCTGCCGCCCAAGAAGCACGGCAACATCCCGCTGTAGCCGCGGCAGGCGTGCGGCCCAGCCGACTTTGGCCGACAGTTGCCGCGGTTGCCCGCGGTTGGGACTGGCGGGGGCTGGCCAACGTAGTAAAAAGCAGGTACGACTCCGCTCCAGACCCCGGCGGCTGGTCACCAGCATCACAGGGGAAGGCCGCACCGGCCGCAGAGGAGAGCGGACATGAGTGATCCGGATATCCGGGCTGTCGGGCCACGGCATCCCGGGGTCCCCTCCATTGACCCGGCCACGGCCGGGGCCATCGCCGCGCGCTCTCGGCGCCGCGTACTCGCCCCGGGAACCGGAAGGTTCCCGGTGGGGGGACCTGCCTGCCGCGCGCACATCGGGCTGATATTCGCGCGCGGCAGGCAGGGAGGGGCCGGCGGGGAGCCCGGCCCCCCAGGTCCGTGGCCCGTCCGGGTGGCCCAGCCGCGCCATTTACGGCCGGGCGGAGTCGCCGGGCAGCGCGATGCTGAGCTCCCCGGTGGCGACGGCCTGAGCCACCTCGGCCAGCTTGCGGTTGTTGAGGCGGGCGTAGCGCCGCAGGGCCATGAAGGCGTCATCGATGCTCACCTGCAGCCGCTCGGCCAGCACCCCCTTGGCCTGCTCGATCACGATCCGGCTGTTCAGCGCGACCTGCAACTGCTCGGTCACCATTTCCTGGCGGCGGATGGCCCGCTCGTGCAGGATGCCGATCGTGGCCACGTCGGCCAGGGCCTGGCCGCGCTGGATGGCTGCTTGGTGTCCAGGGGGCCGGGCAGGGCGGAGAACAGGTTGAAGGCACCCAGCGCCTGCTGGCGCAGCCGCATCGGCATGGCGTGCACCGCGGTGAACCCGGCGGCTTCGGCCGCCGGGGCGAAGGTGGGCCACCGATCGGCCGCCGCGGCCAGGTTGGGGCACGTCACCGCGGTCATCGTGCGGTAGGCGTCCAGGCACGGGCCCTCGTCGCTCTGCACCTGGGACATCTCCAGGGCCCGGACCCGTTCGGTCGACGCGGCCACCAGGTTCAGGCCCCCTTCCGGATCCGCGAGCAGGATCCCGCAGCCCGATACGCCGAGCAGTTCGACCCCGTAATCGGCCAGCATGCCCAGGAACTCGATGATGTCGAAGTCGGCGACCAGCGTGTCGGCGACGCTGACGAAAGCCCGCCACGCCCGGCTGTCTGAAGGGCTCATTGCCCCTCCATCTCATTGGTGTCCGCACGGTTCTGGTCATGGTTCCGGTCCGGGAGCCCGGGGGCCGGGCCGTGGCCATCGACAAAGGAAAGACGCCGCCCGATCACGTCCGCGGCGATCTCGGCGATGGGACGGCCAGCGGCGTAGGCGCAGGCCCGCAGCATCACCAGCGCATCGGTGACGGAGATACCGACCTGGACGGAAATCATCCCGGTGGCCTGGTGCACCTCGGCCCGCCGCTCGGAAAACGACGTGCCGATCAGCTCGGCCGAGCCGGGGGTGAGGCCACCGCGATCGTCCAGGGCCAGCATCATGGCCGCGTCCGCGTACAGCAGCAAGGTATCCAGCTGGTCGCGGGTCAGCTCCTGGGCCTGCTTCCGGTACAGGCAGAGCACGCCGAGCCGGGCCGCACCCGAGCCGACCGGGACCGCGAAGACCGCCGCCACCCCGTGGGCCAGCGCCACCGGCGCGAACTGCGGCCAGCGGGCCTGGGATCCGGCGGTCCGCAGATCGGCGCCCAGCACCGGCCCCTGGCCGTGGCCCGCCTCGACGGCCGGCCCTTCCCCCAGCGTGGTCTGGAGGTCGGTCAGCTCGTCACTGCACGCACCGGTGGCGAACACCGGCTCGTAAGGCCGGTTGTCCGGCACCAGCAGCAGGGCCGCTTCCGCTCCGAGGGCGTCCCCGCAGGCCATGACCGCGTGCCGGATCGCCACCGGGGCTCCTTCGTCGCGAGCCAGAGAGGTGATCGACAGCCACACGCCCACGGCCCGGGCCGGCACGGCGGCGTCCTCTCTGCTCCAGGAGACGGCGGTGACCTCTTCCCGAGAGCGTCACGTCGCGCCAGCCAGCGCGTACGAGCCATCTGCAGCCGTCTCACCCTAGACCACAGGAGGGTTCCTCAGGCGAACTGCTGCTGGCCCAGTACGGACAGCAGCTGGAGCTTCTCGTAGCCCTCGGTGTGCGGCGGTGCGGTCAGGACGAGCAGGGCCTGGGACTGGTCCTCGGTGAACAGGATCTGGCAGTCCAGCTCGATGGGACCGAGCCCCGGGTGCAGCAGGATCTTGTGGTCGGCGGAGCGCTGCGCCACCTCGTGGCGGTCCCACAGCGCGGCAAACTCGGGACTGGCCCGCTGCAGCGCCCGCACCAGCTCGGCCGTCGGCGGCTGCGGGCCCATCACCCCGTAGGCGGCGCGCAGGTTCGCGACCTGGCTGCGGCTCTGGCGGGGCTGGTCGTCCCCGGGGTAGATCCGCCGCTCGGCCGGGTCGGTGAACCAGCGGTAGATCTCGCTACGGGCCAGGCCGGTGTGGCGGGACCGGTCACCGAACAGGGCCACGGCCATCCGGTTCTGCACCAGCACCTCGCCCAGCCGGGACAAGATCATGGCCGGGGTGTCGTCCAGGCGGTCCAGCACCCGCAGCAGCGCGGGCGCGACGTGGCTGGCCGCGGTGACGGCGGCAGGCGGGTTGTGCCCGGCCACGCGGAACAAGTAGTCGCGCTCGTCGGTGGTCAGCCGCAGCGCCCGGGCCAGCGACGCCAGCATCTGCGCGCTGGGCTGCGGACCGCGCTGCTGCTCCAGCCGCGTGTAGTAGTCGGTCGACATCAGGGCCAGCTGCGCGACCTCTTCCCGCCGCAGGCCCGGGGCCCGGCGGCGGACACCGGCGGGCAGCCCGACGTCGTCGGGCTGCAAGGCTTCCCGGCGGTGCCGCAGGAAGCCGGCCAGGGCTGCTCGGTCCATGACTCCATTATCGGCAAACTGTGGCGGCCAACCAGGGATCGCCGGTCCCCCGATAACCGGTCTCTGCCCCAACCAGGCTGGCCGGGCCAGCATTGAGGCATGAACATCTCCGGGAACACCATCTTCATCCCCGGCTCCACGAGCGGCATCGGCTTGGCCCTGGCCCTCGAACTGCAGTCCCGGGGGAACACCGTCATCATCGGTGGCCGCCGCACCGGCCGGCTCAAGCAGATCGCCGAAGACCACCCCGGCCTCGACACGGTGCAGATCGACACGGCCGACGCCGCCAGCATCGCATCCGCCGCCCGGGAGGTAATGGCCCGGCACCCGGACCTGAACGTGCTGATCCCGATGGCGGGCATCATGCACGTGGAGGACTGGCACCGGCCGGACGAGTTCGAGGCCTCGGCCGAGTCGGTCATCACCACCAACGTGCTCGGCCCGATCCGGCTGATCGCCGCGTTCATCGAGCACCTGCAGGCCCAGCCGGCCGCGACCATCATCACCGTTTCCTCTGGCCTGGGGTTCACGCCGCTGGCCGCCACCCCCAGCTACAGCGCGTCCAAGGCCGCGATCCACATGCTCAGCGAGTCGATCCGGCTGCAGTACGCGGACACGACCGTGCAGATCATCGAGCTGGTGCCGCCTTCGGTGCGCACCGGCCTGGTACCGGGCCAGGAGGACAACGAGCAGGCCATGCCGCTGGAGGAGTTCATCGCCGAGGCGGCGGCGCTCCTGGAGACGCAGCCCGCTGCGACAGGAAATCCAGGTCGAACGGGTGAAGTTCCTGCGCTACGGCGAAGCCCGCGGCGACTACGACCAGGTGGTCGCCACCCTCAACGCCTCCGACCCGCACGGAAAGTAGGAGAACACGGGACTGGCGGTAACGGCCGCTAGGGCTAAGAGCTGGGGCGTTTGCCCCAGCTCAGCCAAATACTCCGCGCGTAGACTCCGGGAGGCAGGCGTACACGGGGAGGACGTTGTGCGATTCGGCGCTGACTCCGCCTTTCGATCTCTTCCCCCGGGGCTGAAGATCTCGATCGGCGCGGGCGGAGCTTCGCTGCAGCCGATGATGTGGATGTTTGTCGCGATCCTGGCGACCTTCCTGATTACGAGAACCGTGACCCGCCTGATTCGCTCAGGGAGCGGCGCCGGTGCCGGGCTGGGCAACGTACGGCTCGCCGGAGTTCATATTCACCATCAGGTTTTCGGGATATTGATCATCATTGGCACCGGAATCGTCCTGGTGTCGGCCACGCCGCACGGAGCAGCCCTCGATATCGCCGCCGCAATCTTCGGGGTGGGCGTCAGCCTCACCCTCGATGAGTTCGCGCTGTGGCTGCACCTGCAGGACGTCTACTGGACCACGGAGGGACGAAAGTCGGTCGACGCGATCTTCTGCGTTCTGGCGGTAACCGGAGCGCTCATCGGCGGCACCAGCTTCCTATCCGGCCGTATCGGCACAGCGACCTGGTGGTCGTCGGTCTCCGTCCTCGCGGTCAACCTCCTGCTGAGCGTGATATGCCTGCTCAAAGGCAAGGTCACCACCGGCGTTATCGGCATTGTCATCAGCATCGTCGCCCTGATCGGCGCAGTGAGACTGGCCAAACCGGGGTCGTGGTGGGCGATGCACTACTACCCGCCGGCCCCGGCGAGCAGAACGCGCCGCACGCCGCTACGGCCTGCGCTACCAGCAGCGCTGGAATCGGGTGCGGCACCTCATCGCGGGCGCCCCCTCCCAGGAACCCCCGCTCTAGCGCCGCGAGGAGCAGGGCGGTCAGCCGGCTGAGGCGGACCTATCCCGTTCGAGGTGGTCGAGGACGCGGGCGAAGTGGTCGCCCAGGGCCTCGGGGACGTGCTGGGCCATGGCCTGGGCCAGCATCGCGTCCACCGCGGTCTGGGCCAGCGGGCGGATGCGCCGGGTGATCTCGGCCACCTCGGCGATGTCCTGGCCCTGCAGCAGGCCATCCTGGAGCAGGCCGGCCAGCACGTACCGGGTCACCGTGCCGGACAGGTCGCGGGCGGCCGCGTCGACCTGGGCCCGCAGCCGCCCGGCCAGGTCGAGCACGGCCGACAGCGGCATCCCCGCCGCGACCAACTCGGCCCCGGCGTTCAGCAGCCGCGGGCTCGGCACCCGGTACCTGGTCCCGTCCGGTTCCAGCAGGCCGAGCTCCACCGACCGGGCGATGTTGCCCGGGGTGGCCTCGGCGCCGAACATCTCGGTCAGCCGGGCGGTGGTGACGTAGGCCGGGATCTCATCCGACCAGGGCAGGCCGACGGCCGACTCCAGGTCGAGGATCTCGGCCACGTCGCCGCCACGCTCCCACACGCTCAGCAGCTCGCCGATGGTGGCGAACGTGTAGCCGCGCTTGAGCAGCTGGCCGATCAGGCGCAGCCGGGCCAGGTGGGCGTCGGTGTAGATGCCGACCCGGCCGTCCCGGCGGGGCGGCGGTAGCAGGCCGCGGTCCTGGTAGACGCGGATGTTGCGGACGGTAGCGCCCGCCAGCCGGGCCAGCTCGTCGATCCGGTACTCGGCCATGGCTCAACCTTACGCAGCGGCGATTGCCAGCTCTAGCGAACATTACTCGTTGCATTGAGACAATGTTCATTGTTACTTTTGGGAGATGGCCCACCGCGAGACCCTGCAGAGCTTGTCCGCCCGCAACGCGCTGGCCGGGCGGACGGCGATCGTGACCGGCGCTTCGGGCGCGTTCGGGTCGGCCACCCTGTCCGTCCTGCGGTATCTGGGGGCCGACGCGGTCGGCCTGGACCGCATCCCCGGTGACCGCGTGCTGGCCTGCGACGTCGGCGACGATCAGCAGGTGACGGCGGCCGTGGGGCAGGCCGTCCAGCAGCTCGGCGGGCGGCTTGACGTGCTCATCCACTACGCCGGCGTCGGGCCCGCCGTGGACGTGGGGCGCGCGCCGGACGCCCCGGTCCACGAGGCCCTGGAGGTCAACCTGCTCGGCCCGTGGCGGGTGACCGCCGCGGCCCTGCCCGCGCTGCTGGCCGCGCGCGGGCGGGTGGTCATCACCGCGTCCCTGCTGGCCGGGGTGACCATGCCGTTCACCGCGGCCTACACGGTGTCCAAGCGCGCGCTGACCGCGTACGCGGACGTGCTGCGGCTGGAGTACGGCACCCATCTGGGCGTGACCACCGTCTATCCCGGCTACGTGGACACCCCGATCCACGACCGTTCCCGCGCCGCCGGGGTGTCGCTGGACGGCCTGGTGCCCGCCGAGCGGGTCCGGGACACCGTGCTGACCGCGGTGTCGGCGGCGGCCGCAGCTCATCCCCCGCGCGACGTGGCCGCCACCAGGCCCGGCACCGCCGCGCTGCACCTGGCCCGGCACGCGCCCGGCCTGCTGGACCGGGCCGTCGCCGCCCAGGTCGGCCGGCTGGCCCGCCACGACCGCTTCTCCGGCGCCGCGCTCGCGGCCGGCCTGCGCCAGCGCCACCTGGACCGGGAGGAACAGTACCGGGAGGAACAGCCAGCATGAACACCACGCTCCGCCCGACCGACCGCGAGGACATCGCCCGGCGCCTGCTGCGTTCCTCGGCCAAGGCGTCCTACGCCCGCTGACCACCATCGACTGGGAGCGGCCGGTCGAGAAGGACCGTTACGCGATCGCGCCACACCGAGTGTCTCTGTACGACACCGAGCTGTGAGACCAGCTGACCGAGACCCAGCGTAAGAAGCTGTCTCGCCAGGAGGTGACCAGCGTCACCTACGTCTACATCTGTTTCGAGACTATCCTGATACAGATGCTGATCCCTCACGCCTACTACCTCCCCCTACCAGCCGCCACTTGCAGTACTCTTACACCGAGATCCTCGACGAGTGCCTTCACTCCCCCACGTTCGCCCCGTTCGTGACCAAGCTTCGCGCCCCCTCACTACCCGCTGTACCTCGTTTTCCTGGCTCCTCCGCCTCTGTTTCAAGACCACCTCCAACGCGCCGCTCACGTTCAGCGCCGCGCTGTTCGTCGAGGAACTACTCTACCAGATGCAGCGCGAGATGATGGCCCACGAGCAGCTGGAGCCGCTGACCCCCGCCGTGGCCCCGCTGCACGTCACCTAGGAGGCGCCGCACATGCGCTACGCCCGCGAGGAGCTGATCCCGCACTGGCCCCTCCGCCCCGGCTGACCCCGCGCCTACAGCCCGAGGCGCTGGCCCTCGTGGCCCTGCACGCTACCGATCGCCTGATCCACCCGACTGCTACGCGGCCGTCCGCCTGGACCCCCGGCGGCCCCGCGGGTGGCCCAGCGGAACCCGCACTCTCTCTTGTCGAAAACCTCGTTCGCGCCGCAGGCCGTGCACACGTTCACCGCCGCGGGCCTGATGTCCGGCCCCGCCCGGCACTTCTGGCGCAACCCGCCTCATCCGCCCCGGCTATGTGCGAACACGGGGCCTGCTGCCCGGTTTCACCTGGTCTTATACCCGGCCGAGCCGCCGGTCCGGTCCGGCCCGCCACGGCATTGATTATTTTTAATGAACCCCCCGCTGGGCGCGGGTGGCTAGGGCGCGCCGTGGTCCGGCCACCGGAAGTCCTGGCCTAGAGTCGGGGACACGATGAGCGAATACGGAGCCCCGGTACCGCTGCTGGCCCGCTACGCCGTGATGGTTGACGTGGGCTACATTTTCGCTGCCGCCGGCGAGCTGCTGCTCCAGACCAGCGCGCGACGGGACTTCCGGGTCGACGCCGTGCCGCTCATCCAGGCCATCAGCAAGCACGCCGACGAGCTCGTCCGGGGCGAGCTGCTCCGGGTCTACTGGTACGACGCGGCCCGGGACCGGGTCCCCACCATCGACCAGCGGGTCATCGCCCAGCTGCCCCAGGTCAAGCTGCGGCTGGGCAACCTGAACGCCCGTGGCCAGCAGAAGGGCGTGGACGCCCAGATCCGCGCGGACATGGAGGCGCTGGCCCGGCACCGGGCTATCACCGACGCCGTGCTGGTGGCCGGGGACGAGGACATGGTGCCCGCGGTGGAGGCGGCCCAGGCCTACGGCGTCCGGGTGCACCTGTGGGGTATCGATCCCCCGTACGGCACCAACCAGGCCGAGCGGCTGGTCTGGGAATCGGACACCGTGGAGGTCCTGGACTCCGCGTTCGTCCGGCCCTACTTCACCCGCCAGCCGGGGTCAGAAAGCTCACGGACCGAGGACGGGCCGGTGGTGCCGTCCCCGGCGGAACTGTTCGGGGACCGGATACCGCCCCGCCCGCCGTCCAAGCCCCCGCACCTGGCCTACCCCGTGCCGGGTGGGCCCGCTCCCGGCAGCCCCGTGCCGCCGGCCGACCCGCCGAGCCCGCCATCGGTGCCGGAAACGATCAGTGCCGCCAGCTCGGGCACCGAGCCGGCGCCCCGGCTCGGGCCGGACCGGGACCGGGTCGAGGAGGCGGGCGAGCACGTGGCCCAGAAGTGGCTCCTGACCCGGGGCGACGACAACATCCGTGACCTGTTGCCCGGCCCGATCCTGCCGCCCGTCATCGACAAGGAACTCCTGGTCGAGGCGGAGAAGGAGCTGGGCCTGTCGCTGCGGGCCTACCAGGAAGCCCGGGAGTGGCTGCGGGACGCGTTCTGGGGCCGCCTGCACCGCGAGTTCGGCCTGCGCCCGTAAGCTGGGTCCGTGCCTGACCAGCCCCCCGATCAGCCCAGCGAGCCGATGCTCCGCGTCGTCCGTGGCGACGCCACCCCCGAGGAGATCGCCGCGATCGTCGCAGTCCTGGCGCTGCGCGGCAAACCGGCACCGCCGGCCCGGTCGCGAACCCTTTCAATATGGGCGGACCGGGGCCGGCTGATGCGGGAACCGGTCTCCCCCAGCCCCGGCGGCTGGCGGCGGTCGGCCTTCCCCCGCTGAGCGGGACTCGGGCCGGGCCGCCAGCACGGGGCTAGCTAGCGAACGCGCCGGCTAACGAAGGCGCTAGCTGAGGCGTTCCAGGATCAGCTCGCGCACCCGGGCGGCGTCGGCCTGGCCACGGGTGGCCTTCATGACCGCGCCGATCAGGACACCCACCACATTCACGTTGCCGTCGCGGATCTTCTGAGCGGCGTCCGGATTGGCCGCGATGGCGTCGTCCACGGCGCTGGTCAGGGCGCCGTCGTCGCTGACGATAGCCAGGCCGCGGGTCTTGACCACCTCGTCCGGGTCGCCCTCGCCCGCCAGCACGCCGTCGAGGACCTGGCGGGCCAGCTTGTCGTTCAGCGCACCCGAGGTGACCAGCTCGGCGACCCGGGCCACCTGGGCCGGGGTGATGGCCAGCGTGGTCAGCTCGACACTGGTCTCGTGGGCACGCCGGGACAGCTCACCCAGCCACCACTTGCGGGCGTCGGCCGGGGACGCACCGGCCGCGACGGTGTCCGCCACCAGGTCGATGGCCTCCGCGTTGCGCAGCGCAGCCAGGTCAGCGTCGGACAGGCCCCACTCGGCCTGCAGCCGCTGGCGCCGGACCGACGGCAGCTCTGGCAGCGTGCGGCGGATCTGCTCCACCCACTCCCGCGACGGGGCCAGCGGCACCAGGTCCGGCTCGGGGAAGTACCGGTAGTCCTCGGCCTCTTCCTTGCTCCGGCCGGACGTGGTGATCCCGGTGTCCTCGTGGAAGTGCCGGGTCTCCAGCGCCACCGTGCCGCCGGCGTCCAGCACCCCGGCCTCGCGCTCGATCTCGGACCGGACGGCCCGCTCGACCGAGCGCAGCGAGTTGACGTTCTTGGTCTCGGTCCGGGTCCCGAGCTGGGCCGACCCGATCGGGGCGATGGAGGTGTTGACGTCGCAGCGCAGCGAGCCCTCCTCCATCCGCACGTCGGACACGCCGAGCGAACGCAGCACGTCCCGCAGCTCGGTGACGTAGGCCCGGGCCACCAGGGGGGCCAGCGCGCCGGTGCCGGTGATCGGCTTGGTCACGATCTCGACCAGCGGGATGCCGGCCCGGTTGTAGTCGACCAGCGAGTAGTCGGCGCCGTGGATGCGGCCGGTGGCCCCGCCCACGTGCAGCGACTTGCCGGTGTCCTCCTCCATGTGGACGCGCTCGATACCCACCCGGACCAGCTGCGAACTGCCTTTGCCGGGCCCGTTCTCGTCCTCGACCGTGACGTCGAGCCAGCCGTCGGTGCACAGCGGCTCGTCGTACTGGGAAATCTGGAAGTCCTTGGGCATGTCCGGGTAGAAGTAGTTCTTCCGCGCGAACCGGCACCACTCGGCGATCGAGCAGTTCAGCGCCAGCCCGATCTTGATCGCGTACTCGATCGCGGTCCGGGACGGCACCGGCAGCGACCCGGGCAGCCCCAGGCAGGTCGGGCAGGTCTGGGTGTTGGGCTCGCCGCCGAAGGTGGCCGGGCAGCCGCAGAACAGCTTGGTCCGGGTGCCCAGCTCGACGTGGGTCTCCAGGCCGATGGCCGGCTCGTAGCGCGCCACCGCCTCGGCGTAGGGCACGAGTG
Organism: uncultured Actinomycetes bacterium; assembly: GCA_963833835.1. Taxonomy (GTDB): domain Bacteria; phylum Actinomycetota; class Actinomycetes; order Streptosporangiales; family Streptosporangiaceae; genus Bog-532. The sequence goes on along the minus strand of CAWHZI010000006.1, from coordinate 253,395 downwards.
TGGGCGTGGTCATCGGCCCGCTCCCTTCGTGATGTCGCTGGCCGCGCTGAGGCTGGCCGGCCCGGTGGCGTCGGCCAGCAGCGGGTGGCCCCAGCGCTCGGTGAACGCGGCCTCGGCCGCGGCGGCCACCCGGTAGGCCCGGTCGTCGGCCAGCACCGGCGCCATGATCTGCAGGCCGACCGGCAGGTTGTCCTCCGGGGCCAGGCCGCACGGCACCGACAGGGCGGCGTTGCCGGCCAGGTCGGACGGGATCGTGGCCAGGTCGGCCAGGTACATGGCCATCGGGTCGTCGGCCCGCTCACCGATCTTGAACGCGGTGGTCGGCGTGGTCGGCGAGACCAGCACGTCAGCCTGGCCGAACGCCGCCTCGAAGTCGCGGGCGATCAGCGTGCGGACCTGCTGGGCCTTGCCGTAGTAGGCGTCGTAGTACCCGCTGGACAGGGCGTAGGTGCCGAGCATGATGCGCCGCTTGACCTCGGCCCCGAAACCGGCCTCGCGGGTCAGCGCCATCACCTCTTCCGCGCTGAGGTTGCCATCGTCACCGACCCGCAGCCCGTACCGCATGGCGTCGAACCGGGCCAGGTTGGAGGAGGCCTCGCTCGGCGCGATCAGGTAGTAGGCGGGCAGCGCGTAGCTGAAGTGCGGGCAGGACACCTCGGTCACCTTGGCCCCCAGCGACTCCAGCAGCTCCACCGCCTGGTGGAACCGGGCCAGCACGCCGGGCTGGTAGCCCTCACCGGACAGTTCGGTGACCACGCCGATGCGCAGCCCGGACACGTCGGCCTGCCGGGCCGCGGCCACCACCGGGGGTGCGGCCTCCGGGATCGAGGTGGCGTCCATCCGGTCGTGCCCGGAGATGGCCTCCTGCAGCAGCGCCGCGTCGAGCACGGTCCGGGCCAGCGGGCCCGGCGTGTCCAGCGACGACGCGAACGCGATCACGCCGTAGCGGGAGTTGCCGCCGTAGGTGGGCTTCATCCCGGTGATGCCGCACACCGCGGCGGGCTGCCGGATCGAGCCACCGGTGTCGGTGCCGACGGCCAGCGGCGCCTCGTACGCGGCCACCGCGGCGGCCGAGCCGCCGGACGAGCCGCCCGGGATCCGGCCCAGGTCCCAGGGGTTGTGGCTGGGGCCGAAAGCGGAGTTCTCGGTGGAGGAGCCCATGGCGAACTCGTCCATGTTGGTCTTGCCCAAGATGATCGCCCCGGCGTCACGCAGCCGGGTGGTGATCGTCGCGTCGTACGGCGGCTGCCAGCCGTTGAGGATCTTCGACCCGGCCGTGGTCGGCATGTCCGTGGTGGTGAACACGTCCTTCAGCGCCACGGGGACGCCGGCCAGCGGGCCGAGCTCCTCCCCGGCCGCCCGGCGGTCGTCCACGGCCCGGGCCGCAGCCAGCGCCTGCTCGGTCGCCACGTGCAGGAACGCATGCACGTGGTCGTCGGCGTCGGCGATCCGGTCCAGGTGGGCCTGGGTGACCTCGGTGGCCGAGACGTTCTTGGCCCGCAGCTCGCCGGAGAGCTCGGCTGCGGTCATCCGCGTGAGATCGTCACTCATCGGGCAGTTCCTCATCCAGAATCCGGGGCACCTTGAACCGCTGCTGTTCCACCGCGGGCGCCTGGGAGAGCACCACGTCGGCCGGCAGGCAGGGGCGCGGCTCGTCCTCGCGGTAAACGTTGGTCAGCGGCAGGGCGTGCGAGGTCGGCGGGATCCCCTCGGCGGCGACCTCCTGGACCCGGGCGACCGCCGAGATGATCTGGTTCAGCTGGGGCGCGAGGTGATCCAGATCCTCGTCACTGAGGGCAAGCCTCGACAGCCGGGCCAGATGGGCGACCTCGTCGCGGGTAATGGACATGCACGCCATCCTAGAAGGCCTGCGCCTGCGCCCCGACCCATTTACGTGGCGTTAACTCTCCGCGGGCTCCGGCTCCTGCTTTGCCTCCTGCTTTGCCTCCTGGGCCGGCTCTTCGGCCGGCTCTCGGCCGTCTTCGGCGGGTGCGGGGCGGACGGCGTCCGGGCCTTCGGCCAGCAGCCGCCGGAAGCCTGCCTCGTCCAGGACCGGGACGCCGACCTCGACGGCCTTGTCGTACTTGGAGCCGGGGTTGTCCCCCGCCACCACGAAGCCGGTCTTCTTAGAGACCGAACCGGTGACCTTGCCCCCGGCGGCCCGGACGGCCTCGGCCGCCTCGTCCCGGCTGAGCTGGGCCAGTGACCCGGTGATGACCACGGTGACCCCGGCCAGCAGGCGGGGCTTGGCGCCGGTCGGATCGAAGCCCTCTTCCTGCATGCGCACGCCGGCCGCGCGCCACTTGTCCACGATCGCCCGGTGCCAGTCCACGCCGAACCAGTCGACCACGGACGCCGCGATTGTCGGGCCCACGCCGTCCACCAGGGCCAGTTGCTCCTCGCTGGCCGCGGCGATCACGTCGAGCGAGCCGAACTCGGTGGCCAGGGCGCGGGCCGCGGTCGGCCCGACGTGCCGGATGGACAGCGCGACCAGGATGCGCCACAGCGGCCGCTGCCGGGCCACGTCCAGGTTGCCCAGCAGCCGGCCAGCGTTGATCTTGAGCGTGCCCTGCTTGTTGACGAAGAACGGGGAGGTGGCCAGCTGGTCCTCGGTCAGGTCGAACAGGTCGCCCTCGTCGGTGACCAGGTGGTCGTCGAGCAGCGCGGTGACCGCCTCGTAGCCGAGCACCTCAATGTCGAACGCGCCCCGGCCGGCCAGGTGGAACAGCCGCTCCCGCAGCTGGGCCGGGCAGGCCCGGGTGTTCGGGCAGCGCCAGTCCGCCTCGTCCTCCTCCCGGGCCAGCTTGGTACCGCAGGCCGGGCAGTGGGTCGGGAACTGGAACTCGCGCTCGTCGCCGGTGCGCAGGTCGGCCACCGGGGCCACGATCTCGGGGATCACGTCCCCGGCCTTCCGCAGCACGACCATGTCGCCGATGAGCACACCCTTGCGCTTCACTTCACTGCTGTTGTGCAGGGTGGCCATCTCTACCGTCGAGCCGCTGACCTTGGCCGGCTCCATCACCCCGAACGGCGTCACCCGACCCGTCCGGCCCACGTTGACCTGGATGTCCAGCAGCCGGGTGGTGACCTCCTCCGGCGCGTACTTGTAGGCCATGGCCCAGCGCGGTGCGCGCGAGGTGGCGCCGAGCGCGCGCTGCTCATCCAGCCGGTCCAGCTTGACCACCACGCCGTCGATCTCGTACGGCGGATCGTGCCGGTGCTCGGCGTAGAAGCCGATGTACTCGTGCACCGCGGCCAGGTCCGGCACGACCTTGATCCGGTCGCTGGTCGGCAGGCCCCATTCGCGCAGGCGGTCGTACCAGCCGGACTGGGTCTCTGGCGGGCTCTCGCCGCTGGGGAAACCCTCCACCAGGCCTACTCCGTGCACGATCAGACCCAGCGCGCGGCTGGCCGTGACCCGCGGATCCTTCTGCCGCAGCGAACCCGCCGCCGAGTTGCGCGGGTTGGCGAACGCGGCCTTGCCCGCCTCGGTGAGGCGCTGGTTCAGCTCCTCGAACGCCTTGACCGGCAGGAAGACCTCGCCCCGAACTTCCAGCGTCTCCGGGTAGCCGCTGCCCTTGAGCTGGGCCGGGATCGAGTCGATGGTGCGGATGTTGGGCGTGACGTCTTCCCCGGTCCGGCCGTCACCGCGGGTCGTGCCGCGGATCAGGCGGCCGTTGCGGTAGACCAGCGCGATGGCCAGGCCGTCGATCTTCAGCTCGCACAGGTAAGGCCCGGTGCCGCCGCCGCGGGCGGCCCGATCGGCCCAGGCGTCGAGCTCCTCGGTTGAGAACGAGTTGTCCAGGCTGAGCAGCCGCTGCAGGTGCTCGACCGGCGTGAACAGGGTGGACACGGCCCCGCCGACCTGCTGGGTGGGCGAGTCCGGGGTGCGCAACTCCGGGTACTGATCCTCCAGCCCCTCCAGGTCGCGCATGATCCGGTCGTACTCGGCGTCAGCCAGGGTCGGCGAGTCCAGCACGAAGTACCGGTGCCGGGCCTCGGTGATCTGTGCGCTCAGGTCGGCGTGCCGCTGCCGCGCCTCGACCGGTGTCTCATTGGCGTCGACCGGCCCCTCGGTCATGGGTTGCTCCCCGTGTGGCTCATTCTTCTTCGTCCCCCGTGTTTTCCTCGGCCAGCTCAGGGACTATTCTCGCCGCTTCACGGCTGTGGGCCAGCGCTTCGACGGCCCGTGTCGGGGTCGCGCCGGCCAGGCCGCAGGCGGGGGTGACCACAATCTGACGCCCGGCGGCGGACGGGTTCATACCCAGGGCGCGCCAGAAGCGGAGGATGCGCCGGGCGGTGTACGCGGGCTGGTCGTCCCTGGTGTTGCGGGGCAGGATCGTGCGCACCGCGCCCGCGAAGATGCCCTTCCCGGTGTCGGCCAGCTCGGCGATCAGGTCGCCGTCTTCGCGCCGCACCAGGCTGAGGTCGAAGGAGACCGCGTCCGGCTGCGCGGCCATGATGATGGCGAACGGCACCGGACCGGCGCAGCAGTGCAGCACGGAGTACTGCCCGGTCGCGGCGAGCACGGTCTGCAGCCGCTCGGACAGGTCGGCCGCGTCCGGGACCGCGATCCGGGACAGCCCGCTGGCCGTCGGTACCTCGCCGTTGACCACGGTAGTCAGCGACGGCTCGTCGAACTGGACGACGAGCGTGGCTCCGGGGACACGCTTGGCGACGTCCGCGGTGAAGTTGGTGGCCGCCTCGGCCAGGGACGCGGTCAGGTCGGCCACGGCGCCCGCGTCGGACAGCGCAGGCTGGAGGTTCTTGGGCAGTTCGATGGCGGCGGCCAGGGTCCACGGGCCGGCCAGGCTGATCTTCAGGGGACCCTCGTACCCGTCCAGCCGCTCCTCCAGCGCGTCGAGGTCACTGGACAGCATGCTCTGCGCGGCGCGCAGGTGCCGGCCGGGCCGCTCGGCGACGCGCCAGCCGCCGGTCGTGGTCTCGACCGGGATATCGATGAGGAGCGCGGCGGTCCGGCCGATCAGGTCGGCGCCCGGGCCACGTGCGGGCAGCTCAGGCAGGAAGGGAAAGTCCGGCACCTCGTCGATGACGACCTGCACGGCTTCGGCCGGGTCGGTGCCGGGCATCGACCCGATGCCGGTGCCGCTGCCCGGCGCCCAGGGAAACCCTCGGTCGCCGCTGGTGGTAGCCGTGTTCTCAGTCACGCTGCCGAGCTTAGGCCCTGATCCGGACAGTCCCGGAGAGTATTCAGCGGCCGAGCGGAGTCTCCGCGGGGATCGGCTCAGCCGGTGTGGGCCGGCCCGCCCCGGTGGGCCGGCCCTCAGCGTCACCTGCCCCCAGGGGTCCGGTGGCCCCCAAGGCTTCGCGGGCTCGGGCCCCCAGGGCCCCGCTCGTCACTAGTTGATTCCAGACTTGTTCCGTTGAGGTGATTTTGCCTGTCGCTGAGACAGGTGAAGGCCCCCGGTTGTGAGGTGGAGCTGTCGAGGAACCACTTCACTGACCGGAGGCCTTCGTGTCCCACGCTAACGCTGCTCTGACTCCGCGTGCCCGCCTGCGCCTGGCGGTGCTGATCGTTGACCAGGGCTGGACGTGCTCGGCCGCGGCGGCGATGTTCATGATCTGCCCGCGCACGGCCCGCAAGTGGGCTGACCGCTACCGTGCCGAGGGCCCGGCCGGCATGGCCGATCGCAGCTCACGGCCCCGGCGCAGCCCGGCCAGGACACCACCTTCGGTGGTACGCCAGATTGTGCGGCTGCGGTGGCGGCACCGGCTCGGCCGTGCAGATCGCCGGGCAGCTCGGCGTCCCGGCCTCCACGGTGCACGCGGTCCTGGTCCGCTGCCGGATCAGCCGCCTGTCCCGCATCGACCGTGTCACCGGCGAGCCCCTGCGCCGCTACGAACACGGCCATCCCGGCTCGCTGATCCACGTTGATGTCACCAAGTTCGGCAACATCCCCGACGGCGGCGGCCACCGCTTCACCGGCCGCCAGCAAGGCGACCGGAACAAACGAGCCACCACCGGCCTGCCCAGGGGCAAGACTGCAAGCCGCGCACCGGAACCGCCTACCTGCACACCGTCATCGACGACCACTCCGCGTCGCCTACGCCGAGATCTGCACCGACGAGAAGGCCGGCACCGCCATCGCCGTGCTGCGCAGGGCGACCGCCTGGTTCGCCGAACGCGGCGTCACCGCCGAGCGGTGCTGTCCGACAACGGTGCCTGCTACCGCTCCCACGCCTGGCGCGATGCCTGCGCTGATCTCGGCATCACCCACAAGCGGACCCGGCCCTACCGGCCCCAGACCAACGGCAAGATCGAACGCTTCCACCGCACCCTCGCCCACCGCTGGGCCTACGCCCGTTTCTACGACTCCGACACCACCCGCCGCAACGCGCTCCCCGGCTGGCTGCACTTCTACAATCACCACCGAGCCCACAGCGCAATCGGAGGCCAGCCACCCATCAGCCGGCTGACCAACCTCCCTGGACATCACAACTAGAGCTCCATCAGCGTGGCACCGTGGACAGGCTGTCACTACGGCCGAAGGGGCCGCCGTGAACAGGACTTTCGTCCCTAAGCGGTCAGTAACGTCCGTAACCGGGAGTCGATCAGATCCACCTCGGCCCGCGGCCTGATGGCAGCGACGGCGCAATCCATCGCGTGGCACCGAGTTCCGGCCACCCCGATAGCTGGGCCGTGATCTCCGCTTCGGGCCATTGCTCATCGGGCAGGATCTCCCCGGGCAGGATCTCCCCGGGAACCCGGATGTAGGCCGAGATAGGTGTGGCCTTGACCTCGGTCTCGATGCGCCGGAACAGCTCCGGGTGAGCGTCCGGATGCTGGTACACGACCTCGTCGAAGAACCAGCTCGAGGTGATGAGGGCACACACGCCGGTCGAAGTAGCTAGGGCCGACTTGAACGGCGGCGCCTCGGCCAGGCGGAAGGTGTAGTCGACCGCGGCTCCCACCACGCCGTGACCGTCGAACGTCACCTCACCCGCGTGCACGGCGACCCGCAGCCTGACCTGGGTGGCTGCCGCCCGCGAGGCGTTCTGGCGCTCCATGGCGGCGTTGTGCGTCCCGAGAGCCGCCTCCAGCCGGGCCAGCAGGTTGCTCACCAGCCGGCCTTTCGGCACCTCGGGCGGCACCAGGACGAGGACTCCGTCGCCGCGGTCCTCGTGGTAGTACTTGAGCCGCTTGAGCGCGGTCCGGACCGCGGCGTACATGGCCTCATGGATGACCACACGATCGCGGTTCGTCCGCATGGGGTGATTCGACTGCTCGATGTCGAACACCAAAATGGTGCGGTGGACGGCTTCAAACGCGGCCATGGCCCCTCCCCGCTAAGCACATACCACTCACCATGCCCCGTCCTTCTCAAGAACGAATGCACGCGCACTGGACATCACCCGTGTCGTCTGCAGACGACTTAGTTAGCTCTGATAAATCGGTCTGGCCGGTGAGAACCCTGGGCGAAGAGGTGTGTCGCTGGGCTGAGATGACAGACGCGGGCCCCATGATCCCGATTTGTGAGGATCAAGAACCAGAGGGGGCCCGCGCGTGCCCAGGCTATGCGCCGGTCCGGAGGCGGGGCCAGGGGTTACCCCAGTGACCTGACCGATGCGCAGTGGCAGGTGATCGCGCCGCACCTGCCCGCTGATCAGCCTGGACGGCGGGGGCGCCCGCGGATCTGGCCGGTCCGGCGGATCGTGGAGGCGATCTTGTACCTGGACCGGACGGGATGTGCCTGGCGGTACCTGCCCGCGGACTTCCCGCCCTGGAAGACCGTCTACGGCTACTTCGCCACCTGGCGCGACGACGGCACCTTAACCCGCCTGCACGACACGCTACGGGCCCAGGTCAGAATCGCGGCCGGCCGGAACACCGAGCCCACCGCGGCGGTCATCGACTCCCAGTCCGTCCGCGCGGCCGATACCGTGCCCAGGGCCAGCCGGGGCTGGGACAACGCCAAGAAGGTCAACGGCCGCAAACGGCACATCGCGGTGGACACCGGCGGCCTGCTGCTGGCCGTAGTCATCACCGCGGCGAACGTCCAGGACCGCGACGGGGCCCGGCCGCTGCTGTGGAACCTGCACCGCGCCCGCACCAAGATCGTCCTGGTCTGGGCGGACGCCGGATACGCCACCAGCAAACTCACGGCCTGGGCCGCGGCCATGAAGATGACCATCGAGGTCGTGGCCAAACGGGACCGGCACGTCTTCGAGATCCTGCCCCGCCGCTGGGTGGTGGAGCGCACCTTCGCCTGGATCAGCAAGCACCGCCGCACCGTCCGCGACTACGAGCAGCTGCCCGCCAGCCACGAAGCCATGATCACCTGGGCCATGATCGCCCTCATGACCCGCCGGCTCACCCAGCCGGTCGAATAATCAGACGCTCACTTAGCCTCAGGCCGTGTTCCTCAGGGCCAGGGGCGGCCCGGTCAGCGGCGGTTCGGTCAGGACTTGCTCCGCCCGGGCAATGGCCTGGACCGGGACACGCATCCAGGCTGAGATCGGCGTCTGCTTGACCCGGCAGTCGATGTGCTGGTAGCTGTCGGGCCGGGCGTCCGCATGGTGGTACACGACGTCGCGGTAGAACCAGTCCGACACAATCAGCCCGCACACATCGTCCGACTTGGCGAAGGCCTTTTTGAGCGGCTCCGCATCGGCCAGCCGGAAAGTGTCGTCGATGGCCGCACCCACGACACCGTGCCGGTCGAACGTGACCTCGCCCGCGTTGACCGCGACTCGCAGCCGCACCTCAGTAGCCGCCCTCCGGGCGGGATTCTGCTGGGCCATGGCCACGTTGTGGTGGATCAGAGCCTCCTCCAGCTTCTCCGGCAGGACGGTCACCAGCCAGCCCTTCGGCACCCGGGGATGCACCAGGAGCAGGACCCCGTCACCCCGGTCCTCGCAATAGCACTTCACCCAGTCACGCCACCTGAACGCGCTGGTCAGCGACTTATACATCGTTTGCCGAATGAGCACGCGGTCGCTGTTGCGGCGGATCGGAGCCGTCGACTCCGCGATGTCCACCACGACGATGGCGCGATGCACGGCGTCGTCGACAACGTGGCCCCAGCCCGGCGTGCTCGCCGGGCTGGGGCCAGTCATCCCGGGCACCAGAGTGGTCAGCCGCTCCCTGAGCCGTGGTCGCCCCTGCATGATCACGACCTACTTCCTGCGACCGGTGAACAGCGCCACCAGGTAACCGAAGGTGATTCCGAGGACGAAGATCACAGCGATCAGTGCGACGGCGGTAATCAGCTGGCTCATGACGGTCTCCCCTCCGTCCGGTCTGCCCTCAGCGCTGAGAGTCGTGGCCGGCCCCGGTCAGTCGGCGAACTCCCCGCGTCATGGTGCTGCTGGGCTCGTCATGGAGCGTGGTGGCCCTCCCCCAACGCGCCAGGTTGCGCCTGCGGGCCACATTTTCTTCGGCCTTGATTCCGGCGGCCACGATGAGGATCACCCCGAACGCGGTGCCGACGAAGAACACGGCGATGATGATGACGGCTACGAGCTCAGTAGTACTGGCCATTTCTGGCCTCCTGCACTTCCGTCAGCGGCACCCGCTCCGCTGACTCCTGCACATCCCCTGGGGACGAGACGACTGGTGGTCGCAAAGTCCCTTGTGCGGCCGGAGCCGCTCTTGCTGCTCTTGAGCTGCCCGTTCATGTGACTGGAAGGTGTTGCTCAAGTCATACCAACCTTCCATACCAGTCTTATTACCTGTACAGCATGGACTAAACCATCCAAACAGACCATACGACTGACGGGCCTGAACTAGAGGCATAACGCCCTCAACCCAGACGGTCCCCGAACAGGCCCGCGAGACAGGTCGCGGGCCCGCAACCCGTGGATGAACTCACTGCGCTCGGCGCATCTTTGAGCCATGGGAGCTGGCCTGGCCGGGCCGGGCATGTACCACGACTTGCTTCTGACCAGTGGCAATGGCGAGAGACAACACGCCGCCAAGCGCAGGAGCTAACTCAGCCGACACGCCGACATTACAGATTGGTGGAAATAAGGGCTGGCTAAGTCGTCGGCATGCTAAAGTTCCAGCTCGATGGGGTCATTGGTATGGCTCTGATGTATCATGCACTCCAGACCATGCGGGCGAATCCAGTCACCAAACGCAAAGCTGGCTACCCCATGCGTACGGCGCCCGTCCGCGTGCTTGAGGCGGGTAACTGCACATCACGTCTCAGCGCCTGGCTCAACGGGAGGGTCTATGGCTGACCCGAAATATCGGCAAATCTCCGACAGTCTGCGCCTCAAGATCGAATCAGGCGAGCTGCCTCCGGACAGCCAGCTGCCGACCGAGACCGAACTGAGCAAAGAGTTCGGGGCGTCGCGCAACACCATCCGGGACGCGATCAAGTCGCTCATCAGCCTGGGCCTGGTCGAGACCCGGCCCGGGCAGGGCACATTCGTCACCAGGCGGCCAGATCCACTAGTCACCACCCTTTCAGCGGACGAGAACACCGGGCTGGGAGGCGGCGAGGGGGCGGCATACCGGTCCGAGGTGAGCGAAGAACACCGCGAGGCCGTCACTTCCGACCCGGTTGTGCAGCTCCAGATGGCCCTGGGCGAGATCGCAGCCCGGCTCCGGGTGCCGGAGGGGACGCCGCTCATCAGCCGCCATCAGCAAAGGCTGATCGACGGCACGCCCTGGTCTTTGCAGACTTCCTTTTATCCTCGGCAGTTTGCGCTGAAGGGCGCGGAACGCCTCCTTGACGACAACGACATCGAGGAAGGCACGGTCAGGTACCTGGAAGAGGCCTTGCAGCTCAAGCAGATCGGCTACCGGGACTGGATCACGGTACGAGCACCAGACCTGAACGAAATTGCCTTCTTCCGCTTGCCTCCCGATGGCCGCGTCCAGGTATTCGAGGTTTTCCGTACGGCCTTTGACCAGAACGGAATTCCAATGCGGGTGACGGTGACGATTTTCCCGACCGACCGCAATCAGTTCATCGTCAACGTCGGCAACATCCCGCCCGCCCAGTACGAGGTTCTTTCCGCCGACCCCGAGTAGTACCGGTTGCGTTCGGCCCCAGATTTACGCACCCTGCCAGGAACATCCGCCTACCACCACGCCCAGATGGAGTAGCAACCCGATGCCCAAGGAACCACTAATCGTGCCTGCCGGACAGGATGCGCAGGAGACGTCAAGGCGGGTCCAAGGTTCCGAACTGCTGGGCCGACTCATCGTTGCGCAGGTCTCGCTGGTTTTCATATCTGCGCCGCCATTAACGATTGGGTCGGCCGTCGCGGCGCAAAGCGATGCAAAGCGGACAAAATCCGGCTCGAAGTCTTGGACAGATAACAAGGCACTGAACATCGAAGACGCTAAAGAGCGGTTTCGATATGGGAGCTGGGTACCGACCAATGGTCGACCGATTGGCCAGATGAATCCGGCCGACGACGGATCGACCGCGTGATGTCCTCGATCAAAGCGGGGAAAAACGTGGCTAGCTGAGTTCAGATCGCGTGATACTTCGCTGCCGGTCATGATTCCCGCCGCGACTGTCACCGTTGAAGACGCGGGAAGCGCGGCAGCTCTGGACGGAGGCGGAGCTGGCCGGTTGCCAAGCGGTATACATGGGCCGACTCATCGTTGCGCAAGGTCTCGCTGGTTTTCATATCGGCGCCGCCATTAACGATTGGGTCGGCCGTCGCGGCGCAAAGCGATGCAAAGCGGACAAAATCCGGATTGACGTCTGGACAGATAACAAGGCACTGCACACCTATTACGAAAAGCGCGGTTTCGATTATGCCGGTCTGGTATCAGATCTAAATTATCCCGCGAGGCAGCGGTACGAACGCGGTACCTCGCACGACGCCGGGCTCGGGCCCTTTATTCTCGACCCTGAACTAAACGCATTAGACCTGGATCAAATTGAAGTTCACTGTACTTACCTAGCGAACGCGCCGCCCATTGGCTCAGGGACACGGCAAAGTTGCAGGGAACCGATCTAGACGAGCATCGAGTGTCCTGCTTGAGCACCACGTGAACAGCGAGGGGATACCTGAGCGGTAGTGGCTTCGTTGCCCGTGATGGCGCTTTCAGGTGGCCGCGCTCTGCATCACGGGGTGTGCTTGTTCTTGCGCGGTGGCTGCGACCGTGCAGGCGGCGCGCACGAAGGCGGCGACGGCCGGCGAGCGCGCGTCCTGGGGCCAGGCCACGGCCAGCGTGGAGTCCGGGAGGTCGCTGACCGGCCGGTAGGCGATCGCGGGTCGCGGGTAGCGCCGGGCCACCGAGGCAGGTGCAAAGAACACGACGCTGCCCGTTTCGACGAGACTGAAGATCTCTGCCAGGTTCGAGGCCGGCGGCGCCTCGCCGGCCCGGCGAGGTCCGGCGGGCCGGCCGTGGCTTGCCGCGGATCCGCCGGGGAGCCTGCGGCCTGCCAGGTCGGCCAGGCACAGCTGCGTCCGGGCGGCCAGCGGGTCGCCGGCGGCCAGGGCGACCAGGACCGGCTCGGTCAGCAGCGGCTCGCTGTCCAGGCCGCGGTCATCGAAGGGACACAGCAGGAGCCCCACGTCAGCACGGCCGTCGCGCAGTGCCTGCGGCTGCTCGCCGAATCCCCCGAGGACCAGCTCCGGCGGCAGGGCCGCGTCGTCGGCGCAGTAGGCGTCGAGGATCCGCGGCAGCAGGCCGCCGTCGACGTCGGCCTTGAGCGCGACCCGCAGCCGCGGTGACGAACGGCCGGCCTGCTGGGCCCGGCGGGCGGCGGCAGTGACCGCCTCCAGCGCTGTCTGGGCATCGCGCAGCAGAATCTCCCCGGCCGCGGTGAGCCTCACCTGCCGGGTGGTCCGCTCAAGCAGTGCCACGCCGAGCTGCCGTTCAAGGTCCCGGATCGCGCGGGACAGCGGGGGCTGTGCCATGCCCAGCCGGGCGGCGGCGCGTCCGAAGTGCAGTTCCTCGGCGACCGCGACGAAGTACCGGAGCTGCCGCACCTCCAGGTCATTCATACTCCCAGGGTATCAACGGCGACCGGACCGGTCCTTCACCTGCACCGCCGCGCCCGGCAAGCTGGGCACCATCCGGCAGTGGGCCAGCGGCGTTCCCGCTTCCAGCCGTCTCTCGCGGAGGTACTCATGATTGTCATCACCACGCCGACCGGCGACATCGGCGCGCAAGTCCTCGACCGCATCCTGGACAGCGGCGAGGCGGTCCGCGTGATCGCCCGCGATCCCGCCCGGCTGCCCGAGCGCGTGATCGCCAGCGTTGAGGTGGTGCAGGGCTCCCACGGTGACGCCGAGGCGATCACGAAGGCGCTTGAGGGCGCTGACTGCCTGTTCTGGCTCGTGCCCCCGCGCTCGTTCACCAACCCCGGCAGCGCCGAGCACTCTTACCTGGACTTCACCCGCCCGGCCGCTAAGGCGGCCGCGAGCCAGGGAGTCCGGGTGGTAGGCGTCTCGACCCTCGGCCACGGATACCAGGGCGAGGCCGGGGTCCTGTCGGCCGCGCTGGCCATGGACAACCTGATCGAGGGCACCGGCGCGGCCTACCGGGCGCTGGCCCTGCCGTTCTTCATGGAAAACCTGCTCCGCCAGATCCAGGAGATCAGGGAGCAGGGAACGTTCTCCATGGCGAACACCGCGGACCGGCCGCTGGCGACCGTCGCCACCCGCGACGTTGCCGCCGCGGCAGCAGCGCTCCTCCTTGACACCTCCTGGAGCGGCCAGGCCAGCGTCCCCCTCACCGGTCCCGACAACCTGACCCCCGACGACATGGCCGAGGTTATCTCCGACACCCTGGGCCGCACGATCCGCTACCGCCAGGTCCCGGTCGCGGACCTCCAGGCAATGATGCAGCGACGCGGCGCCAGCCAGGCGATGGCGCGGGACATGGTCGACATGATCGAGGCGCAGAACAACGGAATCTACGATGCCGAGCCCCGCGACCCGAACTCCGCCACCGCCACCAGTTTCCGCCAGTGGTGCCACGACACCCTCAAGCCGGCCGTCCAGGCCTGACGCCAAAGTCGTTCATGCGGCCTGAAGCAGCTGTAGCGTCCGCTGCGGGTCGCGGGCGTGGTGGCGGTTGGCGGCGGCGATGTTGACGTGGCCGTCCAGGCGCAGCAGGCTGATGGCCAGGCTGCGCAGCGTTGCCATCACGCGGGGCGCGTTCCCCGTTCTGACCAGGGAATTGTCTTCCTGGTAGGTCACGTCCCTGACCCGGTGGAGGCGATTTTCTATCTCCCAGTGGCCGCGGACCCACGCGGCCAGGGTGGCCGGGCCGGCGGCGCGGTCGCTGGTGATGAGGTAGACGACCTCGACGGTCTTCTTGCCCTTCTTCGTGACCGTGCGGCGCAGCTGCGCGACCTGGGCTGCGCCCTCGAATTCGATCCAGGCAGGCGCCAGCACGGCCTTGACCGTGCGCCGGGCGCGGCGGCCGTGGTCCGTGCTCACGTCCGAGACAGCGGGGACGGCGGCCCAGGGCAGCTTCTTGAGCTGCTTATGCAGGGTCGGCATATTGGCCTTGACGGTCCTATCGCGCCCCGGCCCAGATGACCTGCCTTCATCTGCGTGTGCATCGCGTCGATCGTCAGGACTGCCCCGGCCAGGCCGGCGAACGCCTTCAGCAGCTCCCGCACCGCGGGGATCTCGTTGGACTTCTCGTCCACGGCGACCTGGCCAAGGACCGCGCCGATGCCGTGCGCCAGGGCCGCGACCAGGTGCGGGGCCTTCCCGTCCTTGTTCCTCGCACCGCGGACGGTCTTCCCGTCGACGGCGATCACCAGCCGCCCGCCGGCCCGCACCGCCCGCGTCCACAGCCAGGCGCCCAGGACCCGGTCGAGAGCATCGGGGCTGGCCAGGGCGAAGGCCCGCCGGAACGTCGATTCATCCGCCGCGCCGCGGACTGCGCCCAGCACGGCGAGCACCTCCGGGCCGGCGTCAGCGGCCCACTGCCCGATCGCGGCGAACGACCGCGAGCCCCGCGATCACTGCCGCGATCCCGACGGCGAGCAGGCCCGCCAGCGGATGCCGACGACCGCGCCTCTTCCGCGGGTCCGGGACCTGGGCAAGGAGATCGAGCAGGTACTGGCTGCGGGCAGCCGGGATAGGCGAAGATGTCATCGGCGGGCGGGTGTCCCTCGTGGCAGGCGATGGCGAGCGTGAGAACTTCCATCGTTCCGCCCTGGCCCTGCCCGCCACTCACAGACACGCCAGCCACATCACCTCTTGTTACGACATCGCAGGTCACGGCTTCAATTCACGACTTTGCCGGGTCCCTGCCCATTGGCTACGGCGTTATCTCGGCTGACGCGAAACTAGAGAGCGTCAAGGGCTTTATCTTTAAAGCAGTCTCCTGCAGGGTCAAGGTTGGCTCCTTGCGGGCCAGGGTCGGCACCGGGACGCGCATCCAGGCGGACACCGGCGTCTGCTTTACCCGGCACTCGATGTGCTGGTAGCTGTCCGGCTGGGCGTCCGGCTGGTGGTAGACGACGTTGTTGTAGAACCAGTCGGAGACGATCAGCGCGCAGACGTCGGGCGAGTTCGCGAACGCAGTCTTCAGCGGGGGCCTCGGCGAGCCGGAAGGTGTAATCGATGGCGGAGCCGACCACGGCGTGCCGGTCGAACGTGACCTCCCCCGCGTGGACCGCCACCCACAGCCGGACCTGGGTGGCCGCCGCCCGGCCAGGGTCCTGCTCGACTGCCCCCACGTTATGGCGGACCAGAGCCGTCTCCAGCCGTTCGGGCAGGCTGGTTACCAGCCTGTCCTTCGGCACCCCGGGCGGAACCAGGACGAGCACCCCGTCGCCCCGGTCCTCGTGATAGCACCTGAGCCAGTTATGCCACTTGAACGCGCCGGACAATGAGTCATACATGGTGTCGCGGATGACCACCCGGTCGCCGTTCCTGCGGATCGGATCGGTCGAATCGACGATGTCCACCACCATGACAGCCCGGTGGACTGGAGGGCTGACGCGGCGTATGAAGTGGCCGACGTGCTGTGCGGCCTGGCTCCGGCCCGGAACGATCAACAGGCCGGAGCCGCTGAAAGCAGGGACCAAAGTGGTGAGCCGGCCCGGAGCCTTGGCAACACGGGTTCCGCAAGCCGATGCTCAGTGGCTCGCCGAGCCGCCCTCTTGCATAACTGGAGGGCATTGCCCAGGGGATACCTACTTCCCCTATGATTGGAATTTTTCAAGCAGCATAGACCAAACCATCGTATTAATCCATATGACCGGATCGAGCTGATCCGCACTGCAGGGCCCGACATCCGACACCGGCAGGGTCACGACGGCCCGGCACCGCCGCGGGTCACAGTTGCTGGCAGGCGTGTTGGTCGGTGTAGAGATAAACGTTCACCCCGCCGATCTAATCTGCCCTGAACAGCAACGATGGTAGAAGCTGGCCGCATGCGCCCGTCAGCCGACGACATGCGGTACGTCAGCATCGGCTTTCCGGGCCGTCAAGCAAATGTGCCTGCGCGTGGTAGGTTTCAGCCTGGTGGAATCATTGGTATGACCCTGATGTGTCACGGGCTCTGTACTACATGGATGAATTTGCTCACCAGCCGAGGCAGTGCATGCCACTCACATGGCGCTCAGCCGCCAGTCCGAGGTGGGTCAACACACGTTATGTCTCACTGTCTGACTCGACGGGAGAGGTTCATGGCTGACCCCAAGTATCGACAGATCTCTGACAGCCTGAGGTTGAGGATCGAATCCGGCCAGCTGCCGCCCGACGACCAGTTGCCGACTGAGACCGACCTAAGCCACGAGTTCGGAGCATCCCGCAATACCATCCGGGACGCGATCAAGTCGCTCATCAGCCTGGGCCTGGTCGAAACCCGTCCAGGGCAGGGCACCTTCGTCGCCAGGCGCCTCGATCCGTTGGTCACTACCCTCTCCGCAGATAAAAGCACGGGCCTGGGAGGTGGCGAGGGGGCAGCGTACCGGTCCGAGATAAGCGATGAGCACCGAGTACCCACCACTACTGAACCGGATGTCCGGCTCCAGACGGCCGTCGGCGACATTGCGGCCCGGCTGCAGGTCCAGGAGGGAACGCGGATCATCAGCCGTCGCCAGCAACGGTTCATCGATGACACGCCATGGTCGCTGCAGACGTCGTTCTATCCGCGCCAGTTCGCCTTGAGCGGGGCTGAGCGCCTCCTCGACGACCGGGACATTGAGGAAGGCACCGTCAGATACCTGGAAAGGACGCTGCACCTGAAACAGATCGGATACCGCGACTGGATCACCGTGCGTGCCCCGAACCTGAACGAGATGGCGTTCTTCCGGCTTCCACCCGACGGCCGCGTTCAGGTTTTCGAGATCTTCCGCACCGCATTCGACCAGGACGGGTCCCCGATGCGGGTCACGGTGACGGTATTCCCGACAGACCGTAGTCAGTTCATCGTCAATGTCGGGGATATTCCGCCCGCCAGATACGAGGTGGTGCCGGCGGATGCTGGCTAGCGGGCGGCGTGGGTCATGCCAGGCTGAGAAGTTTCAGTCCAGGCCGTGTCGACCAAGGCCAGCGAAGGGTGCGGGACGCGCATCCAGGCGGACAGTTGGGTCTGCTTGACCCGGCACTCGACTTGTTGGTAGCTGTCCGGCTGGGCGTCCGGCTGGTGATAGACGACGTCGTTATAGAACCAGTCGGAGACGATCAGCGCACAGACGTCGGGCGAGGAGGAAAAAGCTGTCTTCAACGGGGGCGCCTCGGCGAGCCGGAAGGTGTAGTCGATGGCGGCGCCCACCACACCGTGCCGGTCGAATGTGACTTCCCCCGCATTGACCGCTATCCGCAGCCGGACCTGGGTGGCGGCGGCGCGGTCAGGATCCTGTCGGACCGCGCACGCATTATGGCGTACCAGAGCCGCTTCCAGCCGCTCAAGCAGGCTGGTTACCAGCCAGTCCTTCGGCACCCCGGGCGGAACCAGGACGAGCACCCCGTCGCCCCGGTCCTCGTGATAGCACCTGAGCCAGTTATGCCACTTGAACGCGCCGGACAACGAGTCGTACATGGTGTCGCGGATGACCACCCGGTCGCCGTTCCTGCGGATCGGATCGGTCGAATCCACGATGTCCACCACGACGATGGCGCGATGGACGGCGTGGCCCCGGCCCGGCATGATTGCCGGGCCGGAGCCCGCCATCCACGAGACGCGGGTGGCCATCCGGGCTGAGAGCCTTGGTCGCCCCTGCATGACCACGGCTCACTTCCTGCGGCCGGTGAACAGTGCCACCAGGTAGCCGAAGGCGATTCCCAGGACGAAGATCACCGCGATCAGCACGACGGCGGTTATCACTTGGCTCATGACGGTCTCCCCTCCGTCCGAACTGCCCTCAGCGGTAGGAGTCGTGGCCGGCGCCGTCAGCCGGCGAACTCCCCGCGTCATGGTGCTGGTGGGCTCGTCATAGAGCGTGGTCGGCCTCCCCCGGCGCGCCAGGTTCCGCCTGCGGGCCACGTTCTCCTCGGCCTTGATACCGGCGGCCACGATGAGGATGACCCCGAACGAGGTGCCGATAAAAAACACGGCGATGATGATGACGGCTACAAGCTCAGTAGTACTGGCCATGACTGGCCTCCCGCACTTCCGTCAGCGGGACCCCGTTCCGCTGACTCCTGTACCGCATGGGAGCCACCGCGACGGCTTTCGCCGTCGGGCTGTCCCGTTGACCTGCGTGAGCGCCCCACACCGGGCCACCCAGAGCCGGTCATTTCACCTGGCGTAAAGCAGGCAGAGGGAACGAGCGGCCACATACCATCAAGGCCACACTTTCCTTGCTTGCCATCCATTAGGATGTTCTCTGCCTGTCCTAGCATCCAAGCTGTCCCAACGTTTGGTACCTTCTGAGTATGGATCCCCGGCCTCTCCGCGCCGGAAACCCAAATCGATACCAAATCTTCTACTTGTTGGTACATCAAGATCAGTTACATCGGTTGGGACCTCAGGTATTACTAGTCACCGAGGCAGCCGCGAGGAGGGTCGATGAGCATCTACGCAGGTCAAAATGCCAAGTCACGCTGGGCAAGGCCTTCGTGGGCGTATTACGGCTCGACCGCGCGGTCGGCCGACCGCGCGGCGGCGATACAGCCGTGCGTCAAACTATGTCCTGCCATCCCAACTGGCCCGTGTGTCGGTAACGATCTAGCAAGCATGGCCGATAGGCTCTGCCTGGCCGTACTTCCCATGCCTACCTTTGGGAAGAGTGTGGCCGGGTATCAGGTAGCTGTGCCCCGCTTCCTAGGTGCCACGGATGACCAGCACGCGAGCCCGGCGGGTCTAGTCGGGCTGGTCCGGATTCCCGGGAGCAACAATGCCTGACCCGATGTACCGGCAGATCGCCGACGAGCTGCGCGACAAGATCGAAGAGGGCGACTTCGAGCCCGATCAGCCGTTGCCGACCGAGAAGGAACTGGGCGTCACCTACAACGCGTCCCGCAACACGGTCCGCCAGGCGATCGATCTGCTGACCAGCTGGGGGCTGGTGGAGACCCGGCCAGGATCAGGCACGTTCATCCGTGAGCAGTACCAGCCGTTCGTCACCACCCTGTCGGGTGAGTGGTCGCGAGGTTCCGACTCGGGTCTGGGCGGAGGCGAAGGGTCTGCTGCCTTCAAGGAGGTCGAGGACCGTGGCCGGGAAGGAAAATTCCTGCCGCCTCGGGTTGAGATCCAGTTGGCCAAGAAAAAGGTCGCCGAGCGACTGCGCGTACCGCTGGGCACCAATGTGATCAGCCGTCACCAGCAGCGCTTCATCGATGATCAACCCTGGTCACTTCAGACGTCGTACTACCCCATGAGCCTCTATGAACGAGGCGCGAAGAAGTTGCTTCAGGCCGACGACATTCCCGAGGGAGCGGTTGCGCACCTTGGAGAAGTCTTGCACCTGAAGCAGGTCGGCTACCGGGACCGGATCGCCGTCCGGCGGGCCAACGACACCGAGCTACGGTTCTTTGGCATCCGGGAAGACGCCGGCATACCGATGATGGTCCTGCTTCGCACCGCCTACGGCGTCGAGGGCGAAAACGGTGACGACGCAACCAAGCCTTTCCCCTTCCGGTTCACGGAAAGTGTTTTTCCGGGTGACCGGAACCAGTTCATTATCAGCGCCGGCGACGGTCCCAGGCCGCCTTGCCGAGCCAGCCGAGGTCTGACCGAGCGAAAACCTGACGCTTCCCGGCCGGGTTCACAAGAACGGCCCGGGACGGCGCATGTTGCGGAGGGCGGGCGTATCCCGTCCGGTAAGGCATGCGCCCCTGTCACCGTGTACGGCGGTGACCCACCTACACACAAATTCTGTTTGCAAAGGATCAAATATGCATCCTAGCTTTGCCCCAGCAGCACACCCGGACCCGTGGGTCAACGTGCTGCGCGGCTATGTGAGCCAGGCCGTCGAGGCTCTGGCCGCCGGCGGTCTACTGATCGAGCGCAGCTGGCTGGACCCGCGCAACCCGCGCGACGCCACCGTTATCTTCTCTGACCCGGCCTCTAACGTCTCCGCCGACAAGCTGGCGCTGGTCTGGGACGAGGTCACGGGCTGGCGCCGGGGCACCTTTGTCAGTGGCGAGCAAGGTGTGCGCACCGTGCTGTCGGACGTGAGCCACCTCGGCGGCGGCGTCCTACCCACCGAAAACGATGTGGTGAACCGCGTGCTGGCGGGGGCTAGCGAGCCACAGCGCGCGCATCGGTCGGTCGCGGACCTGCGCGATGGCCTCGACGACACCCTGCTGGCACGGCACTAAAGACGACCCCCACGTTTAGGTACCGTCGGCGCTGTTTCTCGCAGCTAGCCCCTGAGGTTTCACAGCAGCGTCGGCGGTATCCCGAGCAGGATGAGATCCCCTGCTGGGCACCACGTGTCATAAAGACGGATTTCGGCGAATATAGATAAGTGACAGGGCCGCCGCTGACAATCCGCTCAGCGACACCCAACGATTACCCGGTCATCCTGACCCTTATTGACGCCGCGGCCGAGTGGCTGTCAACCAAGGGCACCGATCAGTGGGCCATGCCATGGCCGGACGAGCGGGGACGCAACGCTCGCGTACTGGATGACCTACACAAAGGGAAGACCTGGCTGGTCGAGGACGGCGCGACGGTGGCCGCGACGATCACTCTCGACCCGGCCGACAACGGTGTCTGGCCCGCCGAGCGGCGCCGCGAACCAGCCGTCTACCTGCGCCGTCTGATCGTCGATCGCCGCTATCGCGGGCTCAATGTCGGCGCCAAGCTCCTCGACTGGGCCTCCGACCTCGCGGAACGTAAGCACCAATCTCAGTGGATCCGGATCGATGTGTGGACCACGAACTTCGCGCTGCATGACTACTACCGAGCACAAGGCTTCACTGAGGCCGGACTGCGCGATCTAGCTGATGACCCGGACTATCCGTCCCGAGCCCTTTTCGAGCGGGATACGTCGCAGCGACGGCCGGACTACAGCGACGTGATCAGGCGGGGACGGCGGCGCGGGTGGCGGTGATGGTGGCGCTGCCCAGGACGGTGTCGGCGTCGTAGAGGACGGCGGTCTGGCCGGCGGCTATTCCTCGGGCGGGTTCGGTCAGGGTGAGCTGGAGGGACTCGCCGTCGTACTGGGCGACGCAGGGGTAAACCGTGCCGTGGGCGCGGAGCTGGACTCCGCAGTCGCGGGGGTCGGTGAGGGGGTCACAGCCGGTCCAGACGGGGTGCTGGGCGGTGATGTCGTGGATCTCGAGGTCGGCGGCCGTGCCGACGGTGACGGTGCGGCTCACGGGTTCGATGCTGAGGACGTAGCGGGGGCGGCCGTCGTCGGCGGGGTGGTCCAGGTGCAGGCCGCGGCGCTGGCCGATGGTGAAGCCGTAGGTGCCGTCGTGGCTGCCTACGGTGGCCCCGTCCGTGTCGACGATGGGGCCGGGGGCCTCGCCCAGGTGCTTGGCCAGGAAGCCCTGGGTGTTGCCGTCGGCGATGAAGCAGATGTCGTGGGAGTCCGGCTTGTCGGCGACGGCCAGGCCGCGCTGGCGGGCTTCCTCTCGCACCTGGTCCTTGGTGGTGTCGCCGAGGGGGAACATCGCGTGGGCCAGCTGGTCGCGGGTCAGGACGGCCAGCACGTAGGACTGGTCCTTGCCCATGTCCACGCTGCGGCGCAGGCGCCCATCGTCGATGCGGGCGTGGTGGCCGGTGCACACGGCGTCGAAGCCGAGGGCCATGGCGCGGTCCAGGACCGCGGCGAACTTGATCTTCTCGTTGCAGCGGACGCACGGGTTGGGCGTGCGGCCCGCCGCGTACTCGGCCACGAAGTCCTCGACCACGTCGGCGTGGAACCGCTCGGCCATGTCCCAGACGTAGAACGGGATGCCGATCACGTCGGCGGCGCGGCGGGCGTCCCGGGAATCTTCCAGCGTGCAGCAACCGCGCGCGCCGGTCCGGTACGAGCTGGGGTTGGCGGACAGCGCAAGGTGAACCGCGGTCACGTCATGGCCGGCGTCAACGGCCCGCGCGGCGGCCGTGGCCGAATCGACGCCGCCGGACAGGGCGGCCAGCACACGTAGAGAACTCATCGTCTTCGAGGGTATGCGCTCTCAGCGGGAGGCGGCGCGACGGGAGCGTTCCACGGCTTCGCCGATGACTGCACCGAGGGCGTCCACATCCTCCTGGGTGGAGGTATGGCCGAGCGAGAACCGCAGCGAACCGCGGGCCCGGTCCTCGTCGGCCCCCATAGCCAGCAGCACGTGACTGGGCTGAGCCACGCCCGCCGTGCAGGCCGAACCGGTCGAGGCGGCGATGTCCTTGGCATCCAGCAGCATGAGCAGGGCGTCGCCCTCGCAGCCGGGGAAGGAGAAGTGCGCGTTACCCGGCAGCCGGCCCGGACCGGGCGGCGGGCCGTTCAGGATCGCGTCCGGCACGGCCTCGGTGATCTGCCGGATGAGGTCGTCGCGCAGGACCGACAGCCGCTTGGCTTCGGCCTCGCGGCGCTCGGCCGAGATGATCACCGCCGTGGCGAACGCGCGGATGGCGGGGGCGTCCAGAGTCCCGGACCGCACGTCCCGCTCCTGGCCGCCACCGTGCAGAACCGGGACGGGCTCGATGCCCCGGCGGAGCAGCAGCGCACCCACACCGATCGGGCCGCCGAGCTTGTGGCTGGTCACGGTGAGGGCGTCCGCCCCTGAACCAGCGAAGTTGACCGGCAACTGCGCCGCGGCCTGCACCGCGTCGCTGTGGAAGACGATGCCGTGGGCGTGCGCGGCCTCGGCCAGCTCACAGATCGGCTGCACCGTGCCGACCTCGTTGTTGGCCCACATCACGCTGACGAGGGCCACCGCGTCCGGGTCCTGCTCGATCGCGGCCGTGAGTGCCGCGGGTGACAGGATGCCTTGCCCGTCCACGTCCAGGTAGCTGGCGTCAGCGCCCTCGTGGGTGTGCAGCCAGCGCACCGAGTCGATCACCGCGTGGTGCTCGATCGACGTGACCAGGACGCGACGGCGGGAACGGTCTGCGTCCCGCCGGGCCCAGTACAGGCCCTTGACCGCGAGGTTGTCGGCTTCGGTGCCGCCGCTGGTGAAGACCACCTCACTGGGGCGGGCGTTCAGCACCTCGGCGATCTGCTCGCGGGACTCTTCGACCACGCGACGGGCCCGGCGGCCCGCGTTGTGCAGCGACGACGGGTTGCCCAGCTGGGCCAGCTCCTCGGTCATCACCTCGATGGCCTCGGGCAGCATGGGCGTCGTCGCCGCGTGGTCGAGGTAAATCACGAAATCAGCCTAGCGGGCCGCGGCGGTCGTACCGCCACGGCCCGCTATGGCCGCCTGCCCGGGCCAATGGACACCAATGGACACTGGCGCTAATTGCCGGACCGCTTCTGGATGTCTTCCATCAGCTGGGGGACCACGTTGAACAGGTCACCGACCACGCCGTAGTCGGCCAACTCGAAGATGGGCGCCTCGGGGTCCTTGTTGACCGCGATGATCGTCTTCGAGGTCTGCATGCCGGCCCGGTGCTGGATGGCGCCGGAGATGCCGATGGCCATGTACAGCTGGGGCGAGACGGTGGTGCCGGTCTGGCCGACCTGGAACTTGTGCGGGTACCAGCCCGCGTCGGTCACCGCCCGGCTCGCGCCGACGGCGGCGCCGATCGAGTCGGCCAGCTTCTCGATGATCTCGAAGCCGTCGGCCGAGCCGACCCCGCGGCCGCCGGAGACCACGATCGCGGCCTCGGCCAGTTCGGGGCGTTCCCCGGTCTCCTGGACGACCCGGTCGGTGACCTTGGCCCCCTTGGCCGCCTCGCTCACGGTGACGTCGACGTTCTGCAGGTCGGCCGCGGCCGGGGCGGGCTCGGCGGCCACCGAGTTGGGCCGCACGGTCACGATCGGGGTCCCGGTCTTGACCGCCGAGTGCACGACTGTGGCCCCGCCGAACACCGACTGCTCGGCCACGATCTTCCCATCGTGGGCGACCAGGCCGACGGCGTCGCAGAGCATACCCGAGGTGGTCTTGACCGCGAGCCTGCCGCCACCTCCTTGTTCTGCCCGGTGGAGGCCATCAGCACCGCGGCCGGGGAGACCTGCTCAACCAGTTGGGCCAGGACGTCGGCCTCGGGACCGGTCACGTAGTCGTTGACGTCGGCGCCGGTAGCGACGTAGACCTTGGTCGCGCCGAACTCGGCCAGTCGCGGCTGGCCCTGCTCTGCGCCGTCGCCGACCCACACCGCGGCGGGCTCACCGAACTGGCGAGCCAGGGTCAGCAGCTCGCCGGTGACCTTCTTGACCTCGCCGTCGGAGTGCTCGGCCAGGACCAGAACTTCTGCCATGCCGGTGCCTCCTAGATGAACTTCTGCGTGACGAGGAACTCAGCGACCTTGTTGCCGCCGTCCCCCTCGTCCTTGACGATGGTGCCGGCCTGGCGCGGCGGCCGCTCGGCGAAGTCGACGACCTCGGTCGAGGCGTTGGCCAGGCCCACCAGCGAGGTGTCGATGCCAGCGTCGGCGCAGCTCATCACCTGCATGGGCTTCTTCTTGGCCGCCATGATGCCCTTGAACGACGGGTACCGGGGCTCGTTGATCTTCTCGACCACGCTGATCACCGCGGGCAGTGCGCCCTCCACCGTCCAGTAGCCGTCCTCGGACTGGCGGTGGATCCTGATCGACGAACCGTCCACCTCGACCTTGGACGCCAGCGACAGCTGCGGCACCCCCAGCCGCTCGGCCAGCATCGCCGCCATCGACCCCATCCGCGCATCGGTCGACTCCGCGCCCACGATCACCAGATCAAAACCGATCTGCTGGAGAACCTGGGCCAGCGCGTAGGAGGTCTGCAGCACATCGGACCCGGCCAGCGCGTCATCCAGCAGGTGCACCGCCTTGTCCGCACCCATCGACAGCGCCTTGCGGATCGACTCGGAGGCCTTCTCCGGGCCCATGGTCAAAATCGTGACCTCGCCCTCGTGGGCCTCCTTGATCTGCAGGGCCTCTTCGATGGCGTACTCGTCCAGCTCGTTGATCAGACCGTCAACGGATGCACGGTCCAGCGTGGCGTCGCCGGGCTTGAGTTTGCGTTCGGCCCAGGTATCCGGGACCTGCTTAACGCAGACGACAATGTTCATGCGCGACGCCGACCTTCCTGATCTGGGTGGTTCACATCCACCTACAGCCTGCCAAATATCTCAGGCCCTGTGTGATGGGGGGCCTTGCGTGTTCGCTCACACCATATTACCCGCAAGTAACTTGTGTGCGTAGTGGGGTAGGTGGGTCAGGCGGCGGCGCGTTCGGCCGCCTCGACCACGTTGGCCAGCAGCATGGCCCGGGTCATCGGGCCTACGCCACCGGGCATCGGGGCCAGCCAGCCCGCGACCTCCACCACGGGCGGGGCCACGTCGCCGACCAGGCCGGCGTCGGTGCGGGTGATGCCGACGTCGAGGACGGCCGCCCCGGGCTTGACCATGTCCGGGGTGAGCAGGCCGGGCACGCCCGCGGCCACGACGACGATGTCCGCCTCGCGGGTGTGCGCGGCCAGATCCTTGGTGCCGGTGTGGCACAGCGTCACGGTCGCGTTCTCGCTGCGGCGGGTGAGCAGCAGGCCCAGTGACCGGCCCACGGTGATGCCGCGGCCGATCACGGTGACGTCGGCGCCGGCGATCTCCACGCCGTAGACCCCGAGCAGCTCGACGATGCCGCGCGGCGTGCAGGGCAGCGGGCCCCGTTCCATCAGCACGAGACGACCCAGGTTGACCGGGTGCAGGCCGTCGGCGTCCTTGGCCGGGTCAATCCGCTCCAGCACGCGCTGGGCGTCCAGGCCCGCCGGGAGCGGCAGCTGCACGATGTAGCCGGTGCACCCGGGATCGGCGTTGAGCTCGTCGACGACCTCCTCGACCTGCTCCTGGGTGGCCTCGGCGGGCAGGTCGCGCCGGATGCTGGCGATGCCTACCTCGGCGCAGTCGCGGTGCTTGCCGTTGACGTAGGCCCGGCTGCCCGGGTCATCGCCGACCAGCACCGTGCCGAGGCCGGGCACGATCCCGCGCTCGGCCAGCAGGGCGACCCGCTCGGCCAGCGCGCTGCGGATCTCGGCCGCGGCCGCCTTGCCATCCAGGATGTTCGCAGTCATCGGGCCGTCCTCAGTGATAGAAGTGCCGCACGCCGGTGAAGTACAGGGTGAGGCCGGCTTCGGCGCAGGCGTCGATGACCAGCTGGTCGCGGATCGAGCCGCCCGGCTCGGCGATCGCGCTCACGCCGGCCTGGGCCAGCACCTCGATGTTGTCCGGGAACGGGAAGTAGGCGTCGCTGGCCGCGACCGAGCCGATGGACCGGTCCCCGGCCCTGGCCACCGCCAGGCGGCACGAGTCGACCCGGTTGACCTGGCCCATTCCGACGCCCACCGAGGCGCCGCCGGAGGCCAGCAGGATCGCGTTGGACTTCACGCTCCGGCAGGCCCGCCAGGCGAAGGCCAGGTCGGCCAGGGTCAGCTCGTCCAGCGCCACCCCGGTCTTCAGCTCCCAGTTCGCCGGGTCGTCGCCGGGCTGGTCGACCCGGTCCGTGGTCTGCACCAGCAGCCCACCGCTGACCTGCCGCCACTCGGTCCGCGGGCCCCGATCCGGCGGCGGGCAGACCAGCAGCCGGATGTTCTTGGCCCGGGCCAAGATGTCGCGCGCCTCGTCGTCGTACCCCGGGGCCACCACGACCTCGGTGAAGATCTCGGCGATCTGCCCGGCCAGTTCGGCGGTGACCGTCCCGTTGACCGCGATCACCCCGCCGAACGCGGACTGCGGGTCGCAGGCGTTGGCCTTGCGGTGCGCGTCGGCCAGGTCGCTGCCGATCGCGATGCCGCACGGGTTGGAGTGCTTGATGATGGCCGCACAGGGCTCAGCAAAGTCGAACGCGGCCCGGCGCGCAGCGTCGGCGTCCACGTAGTTGTTGTACGACATCGCCTTGCCGTGCAGCTGTTCGGCGGTGGCGATGCCGCCGTCGCCTGACTCCGGACCCGCGGCGGCGCGGACGTACAACGCGGCCCGCTGGTGCGGGTTCTCGCCGTAGCGCAGGATGTCGGACCGGGACCAGGCATCGCCGAGGAAGTCCGGCCAGCCATTCTCGCGGGCAGGCTCGTCCGGCGCGTAGCTGCTGGCGAACCAGGACGCCACCGCGCTGTCGTAGCGGGCGGTGAGCGCGAAGGCGCCGGCGGCCAGGCGCTGCCGCTGGGCCAGCGTGAAGCCGCCGCCGCGCAGCGCGGCCAGCACCTCGGCGTACTGCAATGGGCTGGTGACCACCGCGACGCTGGCGTGGTTCTTAGCCGCGGCCCGGACCATGGCAGGGCCGCCGATGTCGATCTCTTCCACGCACTGCTCGGGCGGGGCGCCGCTGGCGACGGTGGACTCGAACGGGTACAGGTTGGACACCAGCAGCTGGAACGGCTCGATGCCCAGCTCGTCCAGCTGGCTGCGGTGCTCGGGGCGGCGCAGGTCGGCCAGCAGCCCGGCGTGCACCCGCGGGTGCAGCGTCTTGACCCGGCCGTCCAGGCACTCGGGGAATCCGGTCAGCTCTTCGACCTTGGTGACCGGCACCCCCGTCCCGGCGATGACCGCGGCCGTGCTGCCGGTCGAGACGATCTCCACCCCAGCCTCGTGCAGCCCGCGGGCCAGCTCGTCCAGCCCGGTCTTGTCGTAGACGCTGACCAGCGCACGCCTGATTTCGATCGCGCTCAACTGCCGATCCTCACCTTCCTGCCGGAAACGGACCATCCCTCGCGAACCATCCGGCCCACGGTCTCGACGAGCAGGGCCCGCTCGGTGACCTTGATCCGTTCGTGCAGCGAGGCCTCGTCATCGTCGTCCTGCACCGGGACGCAGGCCTGGGCCACGACTGGGCCCGCATCGACCCCGGCGTCCACGATGAGGACGGTGCACCCCGCCACCTTGACCCCATAGTCCAGGGCGTCCCGTACGCCGTGCATTCCGGGAAACGACGGTAGCAGCGCAGGGTGGGTGTTGACGCACCGGCCACCGAAGGCGGCCAGGAATTCCGGCCCCACCAGCTTCATGAATCCGGCCAGTACCACCAGGTCAGGGCGGTGAGCCCGGACTGACTCGGCGAGGGCGGCGTCCCAGGAGGCGCGATCCGGGTGATCCTTGACCCGGTGCACGAACGTGCCGATCCCGGCCTCGGTAGCCCGGTCCAGGCCGGCAATGCCACTACGATCGGCCCCGACCGCAACGATCCCGGCGCCGTAGCGCTCGTCGGCGCAGGCGTCGATCAGCGCCTGCAGGTTCGTTCCCGCGCCGGAAACCAGCACCACCAGGCGTGACCGCATGCGCCCTACCTTATTGGCAGAATGAAGGCCTATGGCTGCACCCACCGCACGCCCGCCGCAGCGGCCGTCGTCCCCACCGAGCGTCGCCGTGCAACAGCGCGCCTGGACCGCGATGGCCATGGGCGCGCTCAGCCTGCTCGGCTTGTTCCTGGCCAGCGGGCTGCGCCACGCGGTCTACGTCATCGCCGGGACCCTGGTCATCGGGGCGGTGGCGGCCTGGCTGGGCGGCACCGCACGGTCCCAGGCCCGGCGGGCGGGCACCGGCCGGCCGCGCGGGGCCGTGGCCGGCATCGTCCTGGGCCTGCTCGGCCTGGGCTTCAGCGGGCTCGCGCTGTTCGTGTTCGCGATCTTCTGGACCCAGCTCTCCACCTACTGGAACTGCACCAGCGGAGCCAACACGCTGACCGCGCAGCAGGCCTGCCAGCACCAGCTGAGCCAGACCATCAGCAACGAGTTCGGCCCGTTCAAGTCGATCCACGGGTCCTAAGCGCCAGCTGAGCCTGGAGTGCCGGGTGGGGCGGCTGCGATACGGGCCCCGCTCCAACACCAATGGCGTCATTGGGGTGGCGGCCCGGGAGCCGGGGCGGCGGGGCGGCCCTGAGGCGGTGCGGGTTTGAGGCCAAGCATGGTGACTGGGGTGGGGCGTAGGCACCTAGTGGCTGCTGGGGCCGCCGTCTGAGCCCCTGGGGTAGCTCCGGGTGGCGGGGCGTTCTTGGCGGGTGGGCAATGCAACATTGCCCACCTAAGAGCGAGGCAATGTGGCATTGCGCGGGACGGGCCAGCGTGAGCCTGGGCGAAGTGTGGCTGGTGTGGCCGCTGGGTGCGGTGGCGGGCGCTTGGCTATGTAGGCAATGGTTCATCGACCACAGCGGGGTGTAGGCAATGTGCCATTGCCGACAAGCAGGCGGGCGGCGCGGAGCAGGGGCCGCGGACGCCGGACCGTGAGCTGGAACGGTGTGGAAGCCAGGAGGGCGCGGGCGGCTCGGGGCGACGGGGGCCGGGCCGGTAAGTCGGGGCGGTGCGGGAGCCGGGCTGAGGCTGGGTTGGCCGGGGCGGTGCGGGAGCCGGGAGCCGGTGCGGTGCGGGAGCCGGGCTTGGTGGCCGGGGCGGGGATTAGTCGGGGTCGGGGTCGCGGTCGTTGGCCCAGGGGTCGAAGTAGATGCGGTGGCCGTCGTCGTCGTCGGTTTCGTCGATGACGGAGGCGCTGGGCGGCTCGTGTTCTGGTGCGGGGGTGTCCGGCTGGGCCCCGAACAGGCTGCCGAAGCGGAAACCAGCTTCCGGCTCGCGGCGGAGCATCCACCAGTTGGCGGCGCCGGCGCTGACGGCCGAGGTGACGCCCATCTCCAGGATCGCGACCAGGCCGACCTGCCAGCCGGACGGTCCCACCGCGGCCAGCCGGCCATCGCCCAGTGGGCCGCCGGACAGGGCCGCGAGCAGGCCCACGACACAGCCCGCGGCCGCACCGGAGGCGAACCCCCAGGCCGGGGCGGCCTCCAGGACCGGGGTGGGCATGATGCGCACGGTCAGCACGCCGCCCGCCGCGGCGGCCAGGTACGGGACGGCCAGCACGGCCAGCGACAGCCAGCCCGGTACGTGGCCCGACGGGAGCGCGGCCAGCATGGGGAACGCGGGCAGTTCGCCCAGCGCCGAGCCGGTCGGGGCGACGATCGTGCCCACACCGAAGGCGAAGCCGGGCCCGAGGCAGAACGCGATGGCCCAGACCACGGCGTTGGGCACGTAGGCGGTCTGCACGAGCAGCAGCAGCAGGGCGCCGATCGGGCCGGGTGACAGCTTGTCGGTCAGCACGCGGACCTGGCCCAGGTGGATGAGCAGCGAACCGCCGGCCAGGACCGCGCCGGCCGCGACGAGCAGGCCCAGCGTGACCAGCATGCCCATGGTCACCGAGCGGGAGCGGACCGGGAGCAGCCGGACGAGCCGGTGCCAGGGGGCGAGCGCGTGGGCGCCGCCCAGGCCACCCGCGACCACGGCGACCAGGAACGGTTCGGTCACCGCCTGGATGGGCGAGGGGGCGGCCAGCGAGCTGCGGGCGGCGAGGGCCAGCGCCCCGGACACCAGCGCGTAGGGCACGGCCAGGGCCAGGGTGGCGTAGCCCACGTGGCGCAGGCGGCCGACCTCGCCGGTGCGGACGACCCAGCGGCCGGCCCGCCACAGCAGCGCGCCCGGGATGAACAGCAGGCCCAGCGGGAGCATGCCGATCCGGCCCGCCCCGTGCAGGCCGACACCGTGCAGGGTGAAGCCGACGTGGTGGGCGGCGAGCCAGATCGTGATGGCCGTGCGCAGCACACCGGGCAGGCCGTTACCCAGGCCCGCGTGCGGCGCGGTGATCCAGCCGATCGCGACCAGCGTGGTCAGCAGCGCGACGCCGGTGGCGGCCACCGCGGCGGCCGCGATGGCGCCGGTGATGACCAGCGGGCGCCGGTACGCGCCAGGCCCCTCAGAGCCGCCGTCCGTGCGGGGGGCACGGGCGCGGCCGGGAGGCGCCTGCGCGGAAGCACTCACGCCTTCATCCTGGCAACGGGGGGAGGTGATCATGGGGAGGCGCGCCGGGTCGGCGGGCATGGGAACGGCGCGCCGCCCTGAGCAGGAGGCGCGCCGCGGGTGGTGCTGGGTCAGGCTTTTTTGAAGGCTTCGCGGGCCAGGACGGCGGTCTCGGAGGGGGTGCGGCCGACGCGGACGCCGGCCTTTTCGAGGGCTTCCTTCTTGGCCTGGGCGGTACCGGCGGAGCCGGAGATGATGGCGCCGGCGTGGCCCATCGTCTTGCCCTCGGGCGCGGTGAAGCCGGCCACGTAGCCGACGACCGGCTTGGTCACGTGCTCGGCGATGTAGTCGGCGGCCCGCTCCTCGGCGTCGCCGCCGATCTCACCGATCATCACGATCGCGTCGGTCTCCGGGTCTTCCTGGAAGGCCTTCAGGCAGTCGATGTGCGTGGTGCCGATGATCGGGTCACCACCGATGCCCACCGCGGTGGAGAAGCCGACGTCGCGCAGCTCATACATCATCTGGTAGGTCAGCGTGCCGGACTTGGAGACCAGCCCGATGCGGCCCTCGGAGGTGATGTCGGCCGGGATGATGCCCGCGTTGGACTTACCGGGCGAGGCGATGCCGGGGCAGTTCGGGCCGACGATCTGGGTGGCGTTGCCGTTGGCGATGGCGTAGGCCCAGAACTCGGCCGAGTCGTGCACCGGGATGCCCTCGGTGATGACCACGGCCAGCGGGATGCGGGCGTCGATGGCCTCGATCACCGCGTCCTTGGTCCGCTCGGCCGGGACGAAGATGACCGACACGTCGGCCCCGGTCGCGGTCATGGTGTCGGCCACCGTGCCGAACACCGGGACGCCGGTCCCGTTCAGCTCGACCGTCTGGCCGGCCTTGCGCGGGTTGGTGCCCCCCACGACCTGCGTGCCGGCCGCCAGCATGCGGGCGCCATGCTTGCGGCCCTCCGAACCGGTGATGCCCTGGATCAGGACCCGGCTCTGGGCAGTGAGGAAGATCGCCATCTCATGCTCCGTTCGCGGAGTTCGCGGACGCCAGCTCGGCGGCACGCCGGGCGGCATCGTCCATGGTCGCTACCTGCTCGACCACGCCGATCCCGGCTTCGTCGAGGATCCGGCGGCCCTCGGCCGCGTTGTTGCCGTCCAGCCGGACCACGATCGGGTGACTGACCTTCTCGCCCCGGTCGTTCAGCATGCCGATCGCGGACACGATGCCGTTGGCCACCGCGTCGCAGGAGGTGATGCCGCCGAACACGTTGACGAACACGCTGCGCACGGACGGGTCGGACAGCACGATCTCCAGGCCGTTGGCCATGACCTCGGCCGAGGCGCCGCCGCCGATGTCGAGGAAGTTGGCCGGCCGGACCCCACCCGCCTCCCCTCCCCCCTTCCATTGCTCGCCGGCGTAGGCCACCACGTCCAGCGTGGACATGACCAGGCCGGCCCCGTTCCCGATGATGCCGACCTCGCCCTCGAGCTTGACGTAGTTGAGGTGCTTGGCCTTGGCCGCGGACTCGAGCGGGTCGGTGCTGCTGTCGTCGGCGAAGTTGGTGAAGTCCTCCTGCTGGCGGAAGGCGGCGTTGTCGTCCAGCGTGACCTTGCCGTCCAGGGCCAGCACGCGGCCGTCGGCCGACAAGATCATCGGGTTGACCTCGACCAGGGTGGCGTCCTCGTCGGTGAACACCGCCCACAGCCGCTCGGCCAGCTGGGCGGCACCGGTGAGCGCCTCGGCCGGCAGCCGACCTGCGCTGACGATCTCGGTGGCCTCGGACGGGCCCACGCCGGTCAGCGCGGACACCGGGATCCGGGCCACGGCCTCGGGGTTGGTGTGCGCGACCTCTTCGATCTCCATGCCGCCCTGCACGGAGCAGATGGAGAGGAAGGTCCGGTTGGCCCGGTCGAGCAGGAAAGAGAGGTAGAACTCCTGCGCGATGTCGCTGGCCTCTTCGACCAGCACCTTGTGCACGGTGTGGCCCTTGATGTCCATGCCGAGGATCTGCTGCGCTATCTCGTAGGCAGCCTCGGGGCCATCGGCCAGCTTCACTCCGCCGGCCTTGCCCCGGCCCCCGGCCTTCACCTGGGCCTTGACGACCACCTTGGGCTGGCCCGCCGCGGCGAACTCCGCCGCGATGTCGCGCGCCTCCTCGGGGGTGTACGCGACCTTCCCGCTCGGTACGGGAACGCCATATTCAGCGAAGAGTTCCTTCGCCTGATGTTCGAACAGGTCCACGTCTGACCGTCCTCGGTCTTCGCTCGGAATCCGCGCGGGTACCATCCGCGGACCCGCCCCTGGCAGCCTAGTCCCGATTGCTGCGGCCCGTGCTGGCCGGTCGCTCAGCAGCGTTGTGAGCTGTCTCTCAAGCCGCAGCGGCTAGAGCTTCTCCAGCGGAGCGTAGCGGAGCACCAGGTGCTTCACCCCGTACTCGGTGCCAAAATCGATCTTCGCTTCGGCCCGGTCGCCCACTCCGTCCACGGACACCACCGTGCCCAGCCCGAACTTGTCGTGGGTGACCATGTCCCCCGGGGACAGGGCGGGCACGGCCCGATTGCCCGGCGAGGCCACCCCCGGCCGCTGGGCCGCGCGCTCCATGGCCGGGGGCGTCGCGGTGCGCTCGTCCCGGCGCCACTCCAGCAGGGCCTCCGGGATCTCCCCCAGGAACCGTGACTGACGGTGGAAGGACGGCTTGCCCCACCACATCCGGGCGATGGCCCGGGTCAGGTAGAGCCGCCGCATGGCTCGGGTGATCCCGACGTAGGCCAGCCGCCGCTCCTCCTCCAGCTCCTTCTCGTCGGTCGCGGACCGCTGGTGCGGGAAGACGTCCTCTTCCATGCCGGTGAGGAACACCACCGGGAACTCCAGGCCCTTGGCCGTGTGCAGGGTCATCAGCGTGACCAGCCCGCCGCGCTGTTCGCCCTCGGGGATCTGGTCGGCGTCGGCCACCAGCGACACCTGCTCCAGGAAGTCGGTCAGCGTCCCGTCCGGGCGCTGGCCGTCGAACTCCCGGGCCACCGAGACCATCTCGGCCAGGTTCTCGATCCGGCTGGCGTCCTGCAGGTCGGTGGACTCCTCCAGGGCGGTCTGGTAGCCGCTGCGGTCCAGCGCGGCCTCGGCCACCTCGGCCACCGGATGGTCCGCGGCCAGCTCGCGCAGGCCCTCGATGAGGGCGTTGAACCGGCCGATGGCCTGGGCCGACCGGGTGGCCAGGCCGGGTACGTCCTCCGGGTGGCGCAGCGACTCGGCGAAGGTGATCCGCTGCCGGGCCGCGTGGGCGGCCACGTAGTCCTCGGCCCGGTCCCCGATGCCCCGCTTGGGCACGTTGAGGATGCGGCGCAGCGACACCTCGTCGGCCGGGTTGGCGATCAGCCGCAGGTAGGCCAGCAGGTCACGGACCTCGCGGCGCTCGTAGAAGCGGACGCCGCCGATCACCTTGTAGGGCAGTCCGACCCGGATGAACACTTCCTCGAACACCCGGGACTGGGCGTTGGTGCGGTAGAAGACGGCCACGTCGCCGGGGGTGGCCTGGCCGGCGTCGGTGAGCCGGTCCACCTCCTCGGCTACGAACGCGGCCTCGTCGTGCTCGCTGTCGGCCACGTACCCGGTGATCAGCGGGCCGGCGCCCTGGTCGGACCAGAGGTTCTTGGGCTTGCGGCTCGCGTTGCGGGAGACCACCGCGTTCGCGGCAGACAGGATGGTCTGGGTGGAGCGGTAGTTCTGTTCCAGCACGATGACCCGGGCGTCGGGGAAGTCCTGCTCGAACTCGACGATGTTGCGGATGGTGGCGCCGCGGAAGGCGTAGATCGACTGGTCCGCGTCACCCACCACGCACAGCTCCGACTTGTCCTCGGCGTGCGCCCCGACCAGCTCACGGATCAGGATGTACTGGGCGTGGTTGGTGTCCTGGTACTCGTCCACCAGCACGTGCCGGAACCGGTGCCGGTACTCGGCCGCCACCTCCGGGAAGGCCTGGAACAGGAACACGGTGTTCATGATGA
Source organism: uncultured Actinomycetes bacterium (assembly GCA_963833835.1). GTDB lineage: Bacteria > Actinomycetota > Actinomycetes > Streptosporangiales > Streptosporangiaceae > Bog-532. The sequence continues at coordinate 218,195 of CAWHZI010000006.1, read as the reverse complement.
GGTCGTCGAAGTCCATCGCGCCGGCGTCGTTCAGCCGTCGCTGGTACTCCGCGTAGGCCTCGGCCAGCGCCTTCTCCCGGTGCGTTGCGGCCCGGGACGCGAACGTCTCGTAGTCGACCAGCTCGTTCTTCAGGTTGGACACCTGGGTGGACAGCGCCCTGGGCGGGTGCTGCCGCGCGTCGAGCTCCAGCTCGCGGCAGACCAGGGCCATCAGCCGCTGCGAGTCGGCCTGGTCGTAGATGGAGAACGAGGACGGGTAACCGAGCCGCTTCGCCTCCCGGCGCAAGATGCGCACGCAGGCGGAGTGGAACGTCATCACCCACATCGCCCGGGCCTTGGGCCCCACCAGCTGGGCGACCCGGGCGGCCATCTCACCGGCGGCCTTGTTAGTAAAGGTGATGGCCATGATCTCGCCCGGCAGCACGTCCCGCTCGGCCAGCAGGTAGGCGATCCGGTGGGTCAGCACCCGGGTCTTGCCCGAGCCGGCGCCGGCCACGATCAGCAGCGGGCTGCCGGCGTGGATGACGGCCGCCCGCTGTTGCGGATTGAGCCCGTCCAGGAGAGTTTCAGCAGCCGTAGCGGTCACCTGTCCAGGTTAGGGGCTGCCCCCGACATCCGCCCGCCAGAGCCGATAGCCGAACGGCCGGCCGCCGGTTTGCCGGGGGGCGGCGACTACTGCCCCGAGCCGACCCGATACTCTTGGTGCCTTTTACCCGCAATGCCTTAATTATCTATGAATACGTGTACGGGTAACGCCCCATTTAGATACTTTAAGCGGGCCTCACGGTGACGCGCGGTCCCTGCCCCTACTGGCGGTGCCTGAGGCCCGATCGCACGCCTCTCGCCAAGGGTAAGGATGCCTAACACCAACGGTCAGGGCGCTGATGGACGGCGTGGCCCTTCCATACGCCGCCCCCTCTATCTTCTCGTCGCGGTCCCGCTGCTGACGGTGATCGGGCTGTACGGCTTCGTGCTGTACACCACGGTCGGGGACGCGATCAACCTGGACCGGGCGCCGGCCCTGATCAACGCGACCTCCGTGCCCGCCGCGCAGTTCGACGTCAACATCCAGAACGAGCGCACGGCGTCCATGGTCTACCTGGCCGCCCCGACCGCGGCCCACCGGAGTCAGCTGCAGGCGGCCCAGGCCGCCACCACCCAGGCCTTCCCGTCGTTCCAGTCCAAGATGACCGGCGCGGCGACCACGGACGCGGCGACCACGGACGAGCTGACCGTCATCCACCAGATGCTGGGCGACATTCAGGGGCTGGACAAGGTCCGCCCGGCCATCCTGGCCCACGCCATCAGCCCGACCGACGCGTTCGGGGCGTTCAGCAACGTGCTGGCGCAGGAGCTGCAGCTCTTCGTCAAGGAGAACGCGAGCCTGACCAACGCCACGGCCGCCACCCAGTCGCTGGCCGTGATCAACAGCACCGAGTCGCGCGAGCTGCTGCTGCAGGAGGACGCGCTGATGTCGGCGGCGCTGGCGGCAGGCCAGCTGCCCACCGCCACCCGGGTGCAGGTGGCCGAGCTGGCCGGCGGCCGGCAGGCCCTGTGGAACGCCACCGTCACCCGGCTGCAGCCGTCGAACCTGGCCGTGTTCAACTCGGCGCTGGACAAGTACGCGCCGGTCGGCACCCAGACCACGATGGCGCAACTCGAGCAGGCCGTGGCGGCCGACCGGACGACGTTCCTGCCGGTGACGGCGGCCCAGTGGGACCCGACCGTGAAGGCCATGGCGACCGGCCTGTTCTTCGGCGGGGTCCAGGCCTCGGAGTATGAGGTCGCGCAGGACCACAAGGTCACGACGCACGCCTGGCAGCGGGTGGCGCTGTCCGGCGGCCTGGGCCTGCTGGGCCTGATCTTGTCCGTGCTGCTGTCGGTGCTGATCGCCCGCCGGATCGTGCGGCGGCTCGACCGGCTCCAGGGCTCGGCCGAGACGCTGGCCAACGAGGAGCTGCCGGACGTGGTGGCCCGGCTGCGCCGGGGCGAGGACGTGCCCGTCGAGAAGCTGGACAGCACTACCTCCGACCTGGGCCGGGACGAGATCGGCCGGGTCGGCCGGGCGTTCGACGCAGCCCGCCGGACGGCGGTGGAAGCGGCCGTGGGCGAGGCGCGCATGCGGCGCGGCATCAACGACGTGTTCCGCAACCTGGCCCGCCGCAACCAGTCGCTGCTGCACCGCGAGCTGACCGTGCTGGACGGCATGGAGCGGCGCACCACCGACCCCGAGACGCTCGAGGATCTGTTCCGCCTCGACCACCTGACCACCCGCATGCGCCGTCACTCCGAAGGCCTGATCATCTTGTCCGGGGCCGCCCCCGGGCGGGGCTGGGTGCACCCGGTCCGGATGATCGACGTGCTGCGGGCGGCGGCGGCCGAGGTGGAGGACTACTCCCGGGTCACGGTGACCACGCCGTCCCAGGCCGCCCTGGCCGGCCCGGCGGTGGCCGACGTCATCCACCTGCTGGCCGAGCTGATCGAGAACGCGACCACGCTGTCGCCGCCGTACACCCCGGTGCGGGTGTCGGGTGACATGGTGGCCAGCGGTTTCGCGGTGGAGATCGAAGACCGCGGGCTGGGTATGAGCGAGACGCGCTTCGGCGACCTGAACCACCGGCTGGCCGAGCCGCCCGAGTTCGACGTGTTCAACAGCGAGCAGCTGGGCCTGTTCGTGGTGGGCCAGCTGGCCAAGCGGCACGGCATCAAGGTCACGCTGCGCCCGTCGCCGTACGGTGGCACCTCGGCCATCGCGCTGATCCCGACCTCGCTGGTCGGCACCGACGACGGCTTCGTCGAAGCACTGCCCGCCGGGGCCGGGGCGGCCGCGTCGGCCTGGCCCGCCCAGGAAGTACCCGCGCAGGAGGGGCCGGCTCAGCTCACCGGCGGACCGGCCTGGGATGCCCTGCCACCGGGCAACAGCAACGCGCCCGCGGCACCGAGCGGATCGAACGGGACCAACGGGTTCAGCCCGGCCAACGGGTCCAACGGCGCCGGGACGGTGAGTGAGCCGTCCGTTCCGGCCGACCCGTTCGAGTCCTACACCGGCCCGAGCTTCGGCACCGATCCGTACGCTGCGGCCGGCGGCGGGACCGGCGGACCGCCGGCCTTCGGCTTCATGTCCCGGCCGGCCGAGCGCTCGTCGTTCGATAGCGCGGGCCAGACACCGTACGGGGCGGCCAGCGACACACCGGGCGATACCGGTCTGCCGTGGCCGTACGACCGGCCCGCACCGGCCGGGCCACCGTCGTTCACCCCGGACGAGCCGCCTTCGTTCACCCCGCACGAGCCGCCGTCGTTCACCCCGCACGAGCCGCCGTCGTTCACCCCGAACGAGCCGCCGGCCGGCGAGATCACCGCCAGCGGGTCGCCGTTCCCGCCGGCCCCGTTCCCGGGGGCCGAACCGGCAGATCAGCCGCCTTATCCGGCCGGAGAATCGCCCTACCCGGCGGTGGATGCCCCGCTGCCGCAGCGGTCCGACTCCCGGCCATCGCTGCCGCTGCGCCGCCGGACCGATGCGCACAGCCATCGGGCCGAGCAGCCGCCGTCGCAGCCGCAGTTTGGCGCGGAGCCGCCCACGTTCACACCCGAGCCGTCGGCCTTCGCGGCCGAAACGTCGCAGTTCGGTGCGGAGCCACCGTCGTTCACCCCGGAGCCGTCCCAGTTCAGCGCGGAGCCACCGCAGTTTGACGCGGAGCCGCCGTCGTTCACACCCGAGCCACCGGCCTTCGCGGCCGAAACGTCGCAGTTCGGTGCGGAGCCACCGTCGTTCACCCCGGACCGGTCACCGTTCGGCGACGGCGGGCCGGACCAGGCCGCTGGCCCGGACAACGAGGTGGACGAGTCCTACAAGGGCCTGCCCCGGCGGGTACGGCAGGCCAACCTGGTCCCGCAGCTGCGGGACGCACCCGCGGCGCCGGGCAGCCCGGCCGCCGCCTCCGGTGACAACGTGGTCAACCGGTCACCGGACGACATTCGCAACGCGCTGTCGGCGATGCAGCGCGGCTGGCAGCAGGGGCGCGAAGCCCGCGATGCCGGCCAAGGATTTGAAGACCACACCGAGACCGGCAGCGTGGCATCCGGCCACGTGCCGCCCGACGTAGAAGAGGAGAACACCAGGAACGGCGATGAAGGCAGCCGCGGGGGCGACGATGACAGCTGACCGCAAATCCGGGGGAAACGGATGACACCTCACTACGTGAATCAGGGCAGCGAGCTCAGCTGGCTGCTCGATGACCTGGTCCGGCGCGTGCCCCAAGTCAGCAAGGTGGTCATGCTCACGCAGGACGGCCTGGCCATCGGGGCGTCAGCCGGGCTGTCCCGCGAGGACGCCGAGCACCTGGCCGCGCTGGCGGCCGGCTTCCAGAGCATGGCCCGCGGCGCCGGCCAGCACTTCGGCGGCGGCCGGGTGCGGCAGACCATCATCGAGATGGAAGCCGCCTTCCTGTTCGTCAGCGCGGCGGGCCAGGGCACCTGCCTGGCCGTGCTGACCACCGGGGACGCCGACATCGGCCTGGTCGCCTACGAGATGGCCGTGCTCGTGCGCCGCTCCAACGAGCACCTCGGGGTCGCGGCCCGGCCCACCGGCCACCAGCCGGGCTACCCGTCCCAGGACCAGGCCCAGCAGCCACGGGTCGCACCCGCCCCGAACTCCGCGTATGCGCCTTACTCAACGCCGGCCGGCAGTCCCGGGCCAGCCCCATACCCGGAGTGAACCCCGTCATGCCGAGTCCCGAGGAACGCTGGCTCGATTCTGAGGCCGGCCCGATCGTGCGTCCTTACGCGCTGATCGGCGGCAGGACCCGGCACGCCGGTGAGAAGTTCGACCTGGTCGCCACCGTCAGCGCGACGGCCAAGACGATTTCGGACCCGGCCGCCCTGAGCCCCGAGCAGATGGTGGCGCTGAACCAGGCCCGGAGGCCGACGACCGTCGCCGACCTGGCGTCCGAGCTGAACCTCCCGCTGGGGGTCATCCGGATCCTGCTCGCCGACCTGCGCGCCGCCGGCTTCATCGTCATTCGTCCTCCGGAGGCCGGGCAGGGCCACCGCGACACATCCATGCTGAGAGAGGTGCTCAATGGCCTACGGGCACTTTGAGCCGGCGTCCGCCGGCGGGCGTTCCCACACCGCGATCAAAATCCTGCTGGCCGGCGGCTTCGGAGTGGGCAAGACAACGATGGTCGGCGCGGTGAGCGAGATCAAGCCACTGCGGACCGAGGAGCCACTGACCGAGCGCGGCCTGCGCACCGACAACACGGCCTGGGTGGAAGGCAAGACCACCACGACCGTGGCCATGGACTTCGGCCGGATCAGCCTGCGCGAGGACCTCGTGCTGTACCTGTTCGGGACGCCCGGGCAGCAGCGGTTCTGGTTCATGTGGGACGAGCTCGCGGTCGGGGCGCTCGGCGCGGTGGTGCTGACCGACACCCGCCGCCTGGCCGACTGCTTCCCGGCGGTGGACTACTTCGAACGCCGGCAGATCCCGTTCATCGTGGCCGTCAACTGCTTCGAGGGCTCGATCAGCCACGACCCGGACGACATCCGGGTCGCGCTGGACCTGGACCCCGGTTTCCCGGTGGTGCTGTGCGATGCCCGCAGCAAGGACTCGGCCAAGGAAGTGCTGATCGCACTGGTCGAGCACGTGCTCATGGCGGTGGAAGAGGCGCCCGGCCAGCCGGAAGCCGCCGCGCGCGGCTGATGGAACCCCGCAGGAGGCTGGACGCCGGGCGGTGGGAGTTTGTTAAAAGATCAATAATCGACCGGCAGCACGGCCCACACGGCCTTGCCGTGCCCGTCGATCGGGCTCCAGCCCCAGACGCTGCTGAGGGCGTCCACGATCTGCAGGCCGCGACCGCTCTCCCGGATCCAGTCGGGCTGGCGCGGGGTCGGGGCGTCGTCGCTGGCGTCGATGACCGCCACCATCAGCTCCCTGATCCGCCGCAGCAGGCAGAGCTTGAGGACCTCGGTCGCCGCACCCTGACCCGGGCCGTGGTCCTGGTCGGGTTCGTAGGCGCCGTTGGCCCAGGAGTTCCGGGCCCAGGCCCGCGGGTAGCTGCGGCCCTGCGGGCCGATGGACGCGCTCGTGCCGGTGGCCCGCCAGCTGGTCCTGGCCGCGTCCCGGCTGCCGTGCTGGACGGCGTTGACCACGAGTTCGCCGATGATCGTCTCGGCCTCGTCGATCAGGTCGCCGTAGCCCCAGGACAGCAGGACCTCGCGGGTGAAATGGCGAGCGGCGCGGGCGGATTCCGGCGAAGCAGCGAGTACACACGAGGTGACAGCCGGTGTTTCCCACCAGGTCGACGGCACCGGCAGCAGCCGAGGCGAGTTAAAGCCCGGCTCAGAGTCAGCGGAGCCGCTCACAGCCAATTGTGTCGCCCTGTCCATTGCATGTAGTAGTGCGCGTCGCTTCTATGCTGCCTGATACATTGTGCAAGTGCAAGGCCCAATGCACGTTCATTTGAATGTGCACTGCGAGAGAATTCTATAGGCGAGCGGCGCATGGAAGCCAGGGACGACGGGGCCGTCTCGGTAGCCGCAACCAGATTGAGCAGGGCCGACGCGTCACCAAGGGGGCCGCGTCCACGGATGGAGACACGTGATGAGCGAGCCATACAACGGGATGCCCGCCACGGGGCTGGGTGACATCAACTGGCTCAAGAGCAAGCACAGCAACCCCAGCGGTAACTGTGTCGAGGTCGCCTGCCTGCCCGGCGGGGAGATCGCGGTACGCAACTCCCGGTTCCCGGGCGGTCCGGTACTGCTGTACACACCGGCCGAGGTGGCCGCCTTCCTGGCCGGGGCCAAGGACGGCGAGTTCGACGGCATGGTGGCCGGCCAATTGGGCGGCGCAGCCGGCGGCCTGGTGGATGGTGTAGGGGAATTGAGTGATCATGAGAACCGGGGCGACCGGCGCGTGAACGCAATTGCGCCGGGTGGGCCGAGTTGAACTCGATCCCGGAGCGTGACCCGGCCGAGGTCACCCTGCGATACCGGCCCTGATGCCGGGCCCCGGCACGGCGTTCCACTAACCAGTTGCTTAACTCACCGGTAACAAAAAGCCGTGTCAAAATATGACATGCGCCCTTTGCAATGCAAAGATCACGTGCGAGACTTGGCCACGCGTTGCTATCTGACACGACCGAGGAGTGGCGATGAACGCGTCTGAGGGCGTCGCCTGGGAGGGCCCGGTCCGGAGTTTCGGTCGGCGTGCGAGCGGGCCGACGGTACAGCGGATCGTCCTGGGAGCCCAGCTCCGCAAGCTCCGGGAGAAACGCGAGATCACCACGGAGCAGGCGGCCGACGCTATCCGCGGCTCACACTCCAAGATCAGCCGGATGGAGCATGGCCGGGTCGGGTTCAAGGACCGCGACGTGTCCGACCTGCTCACCCTGTACGGCGTGACCGACCAGACCGAGCGGGACAGCCTGCTGGCCCTGGCCCATGAGGCGGGCAACCCGGGCTGGTGGCACGACTTCGGTGACCTGCTGCCGCACTGGTTCGAGCCGTACATCAGCCTCGAGGCGGCCGCGTCGGTCATCCGCAACTACGAGGTGCAGTTCGTTCCCGGGCTGCTCCAGTCGCCGTCCTACGCGCGCGAGGTCATCCAGCTGGGTCACCCGTCGATCACCCGGGACGAGCTGAACCGGCGGGTCGAGCTGCGGATGGGCCGCAAGCGGATGCTGTCCCGCCCGGCCCCGCCCCGGCTGTGGGCCGCGCTGGACGAGGCCGTGTTGCGCCGGCCCATGGGAGACTCCTCGGTCATGCGCGAGCAGATCGAGCACCTGCTGGAGATGACCGACAACCCGAACGTCACGCTGCAGATCGTGCCGTTCAACGTGGGCGGCCACTCGGCTGCGGGCGGCCCGTTCTCGATCCTGCGTTTCGCCGAGCCTGAACTGTCGGACGTCGTGTACCTGGAGCAGCTGACCAGCGCGCTCTACATCGACAAGCCGGTCGAGGTCGACCGTTACCTCGAGGTCATGGAGCGGCTCTGCCTGCAGGCCGAGACCGCACCCGACTCGATCACGCTGCTGGAGAAGATCCGCGACGAGCTGGTCTGAGGCTGACGAGCTGGCCTGAGACTCAAGCGCCACGTACGACGGCCCGGCCCCCGAGGGGACCGGGCCGTTCGTCGTTGCGGGAACCCTTAGTTGTTCGGTGAGCCGGGCAGGCCGGCGTCGGTCTCCGGGACCAGGGTCGGGGTGGCCCGGGTCAGGGTCTGCTTCTTGAAGAACGCGGGCAGCGCGATCCGGCAGTAGATGAAGAAGATCAGCCCAGCCAGCGCGGACACGAAGAAGACCATGAACGCGCCGCCGATGTGCCAGTGCGGGTAGAACGGCATCAGCCACGAGGTGTAGCTGTTCTCGGTGCCGACGTCCCAGTCCTCCCACAGGCTCCAGCCGCCGGCGAAGTACATGATCACGCCACCCAGGAAGGGCAGGATGCCCTGCATCAGCAGGTCACGAGGGGTCTTGGTCAGTGTCTTGCGGTAGTACCAGACGCAGGTGAAGGCGGTCAGCCCGTAGTAGAGGGCGATGTACAGGCCGATGGAGGTCACGGCGTCGGCGATCACGTTGCCGCCCGAGAGGTAGTTCATCAGCACGTACAGCACGATGGAGATGCCGCCCATGGCCACGGTCGACACCGTGGGGGTCAGGTACCTGGCGTGCATCTTGGCGAACGCCTTGGGCAGCGCCTTGTAGACGGCCATCGACAGCGTGGTCCGCGCCGTGGGCAGGATCGTGGTCTGGGTCGAGGCGGCGGCCGAGCTCAGCACCATGAGCAACAGCAGCTTGACCAGGAACGTCCCGAAGCCGGAGTTGCCGAACACCGCGCTGCTCAGCACGTTCAGCACATCGCTGGCGTTGTCCGGGTTGCCCAGGCCGATGCCCTTGGTGCCGATGCCCGCGAACGACTGGGCCGCGAAGATGACCAGCACGTAGGTGATCAGCAGCAGCACGGTGGAGATGATCGCGGCCCGGCCCGGGGTCCTGCTCTTGTCCTCGGTCTCTTCGTTGACCGCGACCGCGGTGTCCCAGCCCCAGTAGATGAACAGCATCAGGACCAGGCCGCCGACGAAGGCCTGGAAGCTGCCGATGTGGAACGGGTTCAGCCAGGACCAGGCGGGGGTGATCGAGACCGACGGGTGGTGCCCGGTGCCGACCCGGACCAGGGCCACCACCGAGAACACCAGCAGCATCCCGACTTCGACGGCGAGCAGGACGCGCTGCAGCCGGGCCGAGACCTCGATGCCGCGGTAGCAGATGTAGGTCATGGCGATGATCCAGAGCACACCGACCAGCAGGACCCAGCCGCTGGCGGGGTTCGAGCCGATGCCATTGGCCCCGAACAGCAGGAACACGTACTGGCCTGCGACCTGGGCCAGGCTGGCCATGACCAGGATGTCGGCCGCGATGATGGCCCAGCCGCCGGCCCAGCCGGTCTTGGGCCCGAACGCCCGGGAAGCCCAGGTGAACGTGGTGCCGCAGTCGGGGTCGGCCTTGTTCAGCTCGCTGTAGCCGATCGAGGTGAGGAACATGGGCACGAAGGCCAGCACGGCCACGATGGGTGACCCAAGGCCGACCGCGGCCACGATCAGGCCCAGGGTGGCGGCAAGGCTGTAGGCGGGTGCGGTCGAGGCCACGCCCATGACGATGCTGGAGACCAGCCCGAGGGCCCCGGCCTTGAGGCCTTTGTCGACCTGGTCCTCAGCGGTCCGCACCGTTTCGTCAGCCGCGGTCATATTGTGGCCCCCCTTGGTGCGTGGTGGCGTGCCAACGTCCTTGACGACGGTTCTAGCACATGAAAGCCCTGGGTACGAGGTTTTCAGTTGTAACATGTACATTTCACTAGCGGAAGCAGTGGGCAATACGGCCTCGTTCGACGGCATCCGTAGCGGCGCGAGGCCTGGCCGGTGGGATCAGGGCGGCCAGCAGGTGGGATCAGGGCGGCCAGCGGGTGGATCAGGGCGGCTGGGGCCGGCCAGGGCCGGTCCGTAAGATCACCGTGTGCAAAATGACGCTGACATCGGCCGCGTGCTGGCCATCGCCGCCCACCCCGATGACCTCGACTTCAGCGCGGCGGGCACGATCGCCGGCTGGACCAGCGCGGGCCTCGAGGTGGTCTACTGCATCGTCACCGACGGGGACGCCGGCGGCTTCGACGAGTCGTTCCCGCGGACCGAGATGGCCCCGCTGCGGCGGGCCGAGCAGACCGCCGCGGCCGACTGCGTGGGCGTGCACGACCTGCGGTTCCTGGGCTACCCGGACGGCCAGGTGGAAGCGACCCTGGGCCTGCGCCGTGATCTGGCCCGGGTCATCCGGCAGGTGCGGCCGGACCGGGTGCTGTGCCCGAGCCCGGAGCGCAACTACAACCGGATCGGGATCGGTCACCCCGACCACCGCGCGGTCGGATCGGCCGCACTGGACGCGGTGTACCCGGACGCACGGAACCCGTTCACATTCCGGGAGCTGGCCACCGACGAGGGGCTGGCCGCGTGGGTCGTGCCCGAGGTGTGGATCGGGGGTGGCGCCACCGCGCCGAACCACTACGTCGACGTGACCGGCACGTTCCCGCGCAAGATCGCGGCCTTGCGGGCCCACCGGAGTCAGACCGGGCACCTGCCCGACCTGGAGGACCGGCTGCGCACGCGTTCGTCCGCACTGGCCGCTCAGGGCGGCCTGGCCGACGGACGGCTGGCCGAGGCGTTCCAGATCCTGGAGACGGCCTGAGCCTGCGGATCCTGAGCCTGCGGATCCCAGGCCGGGCGGGTCTTCTGGGCCTGCGGATCCCGGCCCGGGCGGGACTAGAGTGAACGCCGGGTGCGACATCAGCTGAATAGGACTTGCCATGGCCATGGAGCTCGACCACTCGTTCACCGTCCCCGTTCCGCCCGATCAGGCGTGGGACGTCCTGCTGGACGTGCAGCGGATCGCTCCGTGCATGCCCGGCGCGACGGTCGACACGGTGGACGGCGACGACGTGGCCGGGCGGCTGAAGGTCAAGGTCGGGCCGGTGTCACTGACCTACAAGGGCACGGCCACGTTCAAGGACCGGGACAGCTCGGATCGATCCCTGCTGGTGGAGGCGTCGGGCAAGGAACTGCGCGGCGCCGGAACCGCGTCCGCGACCGTCCGCGCCGCCCTGCAGCCGGACAACGAGCCCGACGTCACCCTGGTCACCCTGCACACCACGCTGAGCGTGACCGGCCGTCCGGCCCAGTTCGGCCGCGGAGTGATCACCGAGGTCGGCTCCCGCCTCATCGACAAGTTCGCCGCCAACCTGGCCCAGCAGTTGTCCGGCGGGGCTGATGGGGCGGCTGGCTCTGATGGGGCGGCTGGCTCTGATGGGGCGGCTGGCACTGATGGGGCGGAGCCGGTGGGGACGGCGGCGGCGGAGTCCGCGCCGGTGGAGACGGCCTCGGTGCCGGCTCCCTCACCCAGCAGCGACGACACCGCGGCGACCACCGCGATCCCCCCGGCCCCGAGGCTCGCTCCCGTGCACCCGCTGTCCCCTCCTCCGCCGCCGCCGGCTCCGGTAGCGGGCGAGGAGGACTCATTGAACCTGCTCAGCATCGCTGGCCCCGTCCTCGCCAAGCGGGTCGCCCCCGTAGCCGGCGCCATCACCGGCGTCGTCGTCATCACCTGGCTCATCCGCCGCGTCCGCCGCCGCAAGTCGTCCTGAGCCGCAGAGGCCCACGCGGCCGGTGTGACGTAGGGGTGGGGTGCTGACGAGGCTCCCGTGACTGGAGTGGCGGGGCGGGCGACTGCGCGGAGGACTGGGCCTGCTTTTGTGCAGGATTTGCATATAACTGGGCCCAGCCCCCGGGAGTAACCCCGCAGTGCGGAAACTCACGGGGCGGGTGTGACGTGGGCGCTGGGTGGGGCGCGCCACGCGCATGGGGGTGGCAGCCTGGCTCACTCCGGAGCCGCTCTCACCGGCCCGCCAGCACCCTCAGACCCACCCCACCTCACAAGCCCCGCACACCAATCTCACTGGAGCAGTTGCAGGGATAATCCCTGCAGCCGCTCCAGCAGGAATCAGAGCCCCCGGCTCCTGGGTGAGTGCGGCTCCTGGGAGGCTGGCGGCTGGCTGGGTGGGTACGCCGGGGTCCCGGGCGCGCCAGGCGAGCGCGGGAAGGGGCAGGCCCAAGGGCCTCATCCATCCCGGAACCGGAAGCGCCCCCGCCGGAGGCGCTTTAAGCCCCGGGCTAGCGGACGACGACTTCGGTGATGGGGAGGGAGGAGTCGGCCGGGAGGTCCAGGGGCGAGGTGGGCAGTCCGCGGCCGGCCAGCTCGGAGCCTAGGGCGGCGACCATGGCGCCGTTGTCGGTGCAGAGGCCGGGGCGGGGGACGCGCAGGCGGATGCCTGCGGCGGTGCAACGTTCTTCGGCCAGGGCGCGGAGGCGGGAGTTGGCCGCCACGCCGCCCCCGACGACCAGGTGGTCGACGCCGTGCTCGCGGCAGGCGGCGACCGCCTTGCGGGTCAGGACGTCGGCCACGGCCTCCTGGAAGGAGGCGGCCACGTCGGCCACCGGGACGGACTCGCCCCGCCTGGCCTTGTCCTCGACCCAGCGGGCCACCGCCGTCTTCAGCCCGGCGAAGGAGAAGTCCAGGGTGCCGTCGTGCAGTTTGGCCCGCGGGAACGCGATGGCGGCCGGGTCGCCGTTCTTGGCTTCCTTGTCGATGGGCGGCCCACCGGGGAACGGCAGGCCCAGCACCCGGGCCACCTTGTCGTAGGCCTCGCCAGCGGCATCGTCGACGGTGGCGCCGAGCGGCTTGACGTCGCCCGCCACGTCCGGGACCAGCAGCAGCGAGGAATGCCCGCCGGACACCAGCAGGGCCACTACCGGAGTGGGCAGCGGGCCGTGTTCCAGCTGGTCCACCGCGACGTGCGCGGCCAGGTGGTTGACCCCGTACAGCGGCTTGCCCAGGGAGAGCGCGTAGGCCTTGGCCGCGGCCACCCCGACCAGCAGCGCCCCGGCCAGGCCCGGCCCGGCGGTGACGGCGATCGCGTCTATGTCGGCCAGGGTGACGCCGGCCGTGGCCAGGGCCCGGTCCACCGACGGGACCATCGCCTCCAGGTGGGCCCGGCTGGCCACCTCGGGGACGACGCCGCCGAACCGGGCGTGCAGCTCCACGCTGGAGGCCACCGCGTCCGCGAGCAGCTCGTTGCCGCGGACCAGGCCGGCGCCGGTCTCGTCGCAGGAGGTCTCGATGCCGAGCACCAGGGGGCCGCTCACCGGACACCCCCAGCCTGCCGGTCCAGCTGGTCCAAGCCGCGGCGCATCACGATCGCGTCCGTGCCGGACGGCTGGTAGTAGCCGCGGCGGATGCCGATGTGCTCGAAGCCGAACCGGCGGTACAGGTCCTGGGCCCGCGGGTTGTCCGCGCGCACCTCCAGGAAGACCTCGGTGCACTCGCGGCGCACGGCCACCTCCAGCAGATTGACCAGCAGCGCCGACCCGATGCCCTGACCCCAGGACCGCTCATTGACGGCTATGGTCATCACCTCGGCCTGGCGGCCACCGGGCAGCATCATCCCGGCGTATCCCACGAGCGTGTTTCCTTCCTCGGCCGCGACGTAGTGGCGGCTGTGTCCCTGCATGGCGAGTTCTTCGGCGAACATGCTCGGTGACCAGGCGTCGTCCGGGAACAGCGTCCGCTCCAGGTCGAGCACGGCGTCCAGATCGTCGTAGCGGAGTGGGCGTAGTTCGAAGGTCATGGCGTGACCCGTTTGGGCGGGCCGGGGATCTGCGCGTCCGGCCGGCGCAGGTACAGCGGCTCGGGCGGCAGCAGGATGGCCGGCGCCGGGCCGCTGGCCTCGGCCGGGGGGGTGGCTCCGGCGGCTGGGGTGGCTCCGGCGCCTGGGCTGGCTCCGGGGCCTGGGCTGGCCGCGACCAGGATGGCCTCGGCGACCAGGGTGGCCAGGACGGCGGCGGACGGGTGTTCGGGCCAGATGGGCTCGCCCAGCTGGTCCGGGTACAGGCTCACCGCCTGGCCCGCCACGGGCAGGTCGGCCGGGATGTCGGCCGGACGTTCCACGGACGGGCCCGCCAGGCGTCCACCGGTGGCCGAGTAGCGGGCCCAGTACAGCTCCTTGCGCCGGGCGTCGGTGACGGCCAGGAACTCCCGGCCGGCCGCGGCGGGCCACGCGGCCCGGGCCAGTGCGTCCAGGGTGCAGACTCCGTGCACGGGGACGCCCAGCGTGCGGCCGAACACCCGGGCGGTGACCAGGCCCACCCGCAGGCCGGTGAAGGGACCCGGGCCCACGCCGACCGCAATCGCGGTCAGCTCACGTTGGTCGACGCCGGCGTCGGCGATCACCTTGGCGATGGAGGGGGCCAGCAGCTCACCGTGGCGGCGGGCGTCCACCGTGGTCGTCTCGGCCAGCACGCGCTGACCGTCGTGCAACGCGACGGTGACGGCGGGGGTGGCGGTGTCAAAGGCAAGCAGCAACACGGATGGACAGCCTAGTTCACGCGGCCAGCTCACCAGGCCGGGTCAGGGATCAGGCCGGCCGGTCAGGACGTGGTGGCGTTCTTCAGCTGGACGGCGGGGTCGGCCAGGCGCACGGGATCCACCGGTGTGCCCGCGGCCATGATCCGGCGTCCCTGGGACACGTCCCGGGGCCGGTCCACGGCCAGCAGGGCTACCAGCCGGTCCCCGGCCAGCCAGCACGCGGTCCACGGCTCAGGCGCGGCCCCGCCCGGGCCGACCGCGCCAGCATCGGCCGCGCCCGCCGCCCGGTCGGGCGCCGGGCCGCGCCAGATCAGGCGGTCGGCGGCGGCGTGGTAGCCGGCGTACTGCATCATCCGGCCGAACTGCTCGGACCAGGAGTACGGCACCGGGTCGTACACCTCGTTCCCGCCCAGGACGTTGGCCGCCACGACCTCGGGCGCGTGCAGGGCGATGTCCCAGTGCTCGAAGCGAAGCCGCCGGCCGTACCGGAGCGACTCGAACGACGCGCAGTCTCCGGCCGCGAACACGTTCGGCGCGGATGTCCGCAGGCCCGGGTCGACGGCGACCCCGTTGTCCAGGTCCAGCCCGGAGCCGGCCAGCCAGCCGACGGCGGGCCGGACGCCCACCGCGGTGACGACCTCATCGGCCGGGATCCAGCCGCCGCCGCGCAGAGCCAGGCCGTCGTCCTCGACCGACTCGACCAGCACCGAGGTCCGCAGCTCGATCCCGGCCGCCGCGTACCACGGCACCGTTCGCCCGCCGACCTCGGCGCCGATCGCGGCGGCCAGCGGGGCGGGGCCGCCCTCGACCACGGTGACCTGGCAGCCACGGGCCGCCGCCGCGGTGGCGAGTTCGGCCCCGATCCAGCCCGCGCCCACGATGACCAGGCGGACGCCGGGGCGCAGCCGGTCCCGCAGTTCGAGGGCGTCCTCGTGGGTGCGCAGGAAGCGCTGGCGGCCCGGACCGGGCAGCACGATCGGCATCGCACCGGTGACCACCACCAGCCGGTCGTACGGGTACTCCCCCGTGTCGGTGCGGACCCGGGCCGCGGCCAGGTCCAGGGCGGTGGCGGGCTCCCCGAGGTGCAGGTCCACACCGAGCGCGGTGAAGTCGGCCGACAGCGTGGTGTCCAGCTCGGCCTCGATCGCCGGGGCGTCCAGCTCCCCGGCCAGCACCTCCGGAGCCAGACCGTCGGCGGCCAGCGCCGCCTTGGACAGCGCTGCCTTGGATAGGGGCGGCCGGTCATAGGGCGGCCGGCTCTCGGCGGCCAGCATCGTGACCGGCCCATCGAAACCACCGGCCCGGAGTAGTTCCACGGTGCGGAGCCCGGCCAGTCCACCGCCAGCGACGACGACATGCATGAGGACATAGGCTAAGGCCCAACGCGCGGGAGCCCGGTGCCGACCGGACTGAGAGGGAAGCTGACGAGCTTCCGACCGCAGGAACCTGATCCGGGTCATGCCGGCGAAGGGAGCGAGCATGGCTCGAGTGTTCATCGCCGGTGGCGGAGTGATCGGCCTCAGCATCGCCTGGCGGGCCGCCCAGCGCGGCTTCGAGGTGACCGTGGCCGACCCGGCGCCGGGCACCGGAGCCAGCCACGCCGCGGCGGGCATGCTCACGCCGGTGTCCGAGGCGGCCTACACCGAGAAGGAACTGTTCGCGCTGGGGGTCGCATCCCTGCAGCGCTACCCGGACTTCGCCGCCGAGCTGACCGCAGTCACCGGCCTGCCGACCGGGTTCGGCGTCACGGGCACGCTGCAGGTCGGCTACGACCGCGACGACCTGGCCGTCATCGACGAGCTGCGCGTGCTGCAGGACAGCCTGGGGGTTCCCGGGCAGCGGCTGACCGGCCGCGAGTGCCGCCGGCTGGAGCCGATGCTGGACCCGTCGGTGTGCGGCGGCCTGCTGGTGGCGGCGGACGGCTCGGTCGACCCCCGCCGGCTCGTCCGGGCCCTGCTGGCCGCGGCGGAAACAGCTGGGGTGCGGGTCATCCGGCAGCCGGTGACCAGGATCGAGGGCCGTACGGCCCGGCTCGGCGACGGCACGGTGGCCGAGGCGGACTGGGTGGTCCTCGCGGCCGGGTGGAACACGGTCCACATCGAGGGGCTGCCGCCCAGTGCGGTGCCACCGGTCCGGCCGGTCAAGGGGCAGATCGTCCGGCTACGGGCCCCGGCGGGCTTCCTGAGCCGGTCGGTGCGCGGCGTGGTCCGGGGCTCAGCGGTCTACCTGGTGCCGCGGCCGGACGGCGAGCTGGTGGTGGGGGCGACCCAGGAGGAGCTGGGCGTGGACACCCGGGTGACCGCGGGCGGCCTGTGGGAGCTGCTGCGGGACGCGCGGACCCTGGTGCCGGGCATCACCGAACTGGAGTTCACCGAGGCGGTGGCCCGGCTGCGGCCCGGCACGCCGGACAACGGGCCGGTGCTGGGGCCGTGCGCGGCCGACGGCCTGGTCCTGGCCACCGGGCACTTCCGGAACGGCGTGCTGCTCACCCCGATCACCGCGGACGTCATCGTGGACTACCTGCAGACCGGGCGCTGGCCCGAGGTGGCGGCGCACTTCACCGTCGGGCGGTTCGGGACACAAGGCGTGACCTCCGGAGGCACAACATGAACGTGATCGTGAACGGTGAGCCGGTCGAGCTGACCGACGGCGCGACGACCGCGGCCGCCGTCCGGGTGCTGACCAGCGCGGCCACCGGTATCGCCGTCGCCGTCAACGGCGAGGTGGTGCGGCGCAGCGAATGGGAGTCCACCCGCCTGGCCGACGGCGACCAGGTCGAGGTGCTCACCGCGGTTCAGGGAGGCTGAGTCATGACCGATCCACTGGTCATCGCCGGGGAGAAGTTCGGCTCGCGGCTGATCATGGGCACCGGCGGGGCGCCCAGCCTGGAGGTACTGGACCGGGCCCTGGCCGCGTCCGGCACCGAGCTGACCACGGTGGCCATGCGCCGCGTCGCACCCAGCACCGCAGCCGCCGGAAGCGGCGGTCCCGGCGGAGGGCCGGGCGGCGGGCAGTCGGTGCTGGGCCTGCTGGCCGACCGCGGCATCCGGGTGCTGCCGAACACCGCGGGCTGTCACACCGCGGCCGACGCGGTGCGCACCGCCGAGCTGGCCCGGGAGGGACTCGGCACGGACTGGGTCAAGCTCGAGGTGATCGCGGACGAGCAGACCCTGCTACCCGACCCGCTCGAGCTGCTGGACGCGGCGGAGATGCTGGTCAGCCGGGGGTTCACCGTGCTGCCGTACACCAACGACGACCCGGTGCTGGCCCGGCGGCTCGAACAGGCCGGCTGCGCGGCGGTGATGCCTCTGGGCGCGCCGATCGGGTCCGGGCTGGGGATCAGGAACCCGCACAACATCGAGCTGATCGTGGAGTACGCCGGAGTGCCGGTGGTCCTCGATGCCGGGATCGGTACCGCGAGCGACGCGGCCATCGCGATGGAACTGGGGTGTGACGCGGTGCTGCTGGCCACCGCGGTGACCCGCGCCCGTGACCCGGAGCTGATGGCCGAGGCCATGCGGCACGCGGTGATCGCCGGGCGCTGCGCCCGGCTGGCCGGCCGGGTCCCGATGCGGCGGTACGCCAGCGCCTCATCTCCGCCCGTCAACACCTAAGCCACAAAGCGGTAATTAGGCCCCGTCGCAGGAAGCTGATCGTACAATTGGCCCCGATGGACGCTACCCTGGCAGATCCCCTGGTCGGACGGCTGCTCGACGGCCGCTACCAGGTGGAGGCGCAGGTCGCGATGGGCGGTATGGCCACGGTGTACCGGGCCATGGACATCCGGCTGGATCGCCAGGTGGCGCTCAAGGTCATGCACGCCGACCTGGCCCGGGACGAGGAGTTCGTCAACCGGTTCATCGGCGAGGCCAAGTCGGTGGCGCGGCTGTCGCACCCCAACGTGGTCGCCGTGTTCGACCAGGGGCGGGACGGGTCCTACCTGTACCTGGCCATGGAGTACCTGCCCGGCCGCACGCTGCGGAACCTGCTGGACGAGCGCGGCTGGTTCCCGCCGCGTGAGGCGCTGGCCATCATGGTGCCGCTGCTGTCCGGGCTGGCCGCCGCGCACACGGCCGGGATCGTGCACCGGGACGTCAAGCCGGAGAACGTGCTGGTCGCGCCGGACGGCCACCTCAAGGTGGTGGACTTCGGCTTGGCCCGGGCGCTGACCATGAGCAGCCAGACGCGCACCGGCCTGATCATCGGGACCGTGGCCTACCTGGCGCCGGAGCAGGTCACCGGCACCGGCGCCGACGCCAGGACGGACATCTACGCCGCGGGCATCGTGCTGTTCGAGCTGCTCACCGGGA
Organism: uncultured Actinomycetes bacterium; assembly: GCA_963833835.1. GTDB lineage: Bacteria > Actinomycetota > Actinomycetes > Streptosporangiales > Streptosporangiaceae > Bog-532. Next base: position 199,426 of record CAWHZI010000006.1, on the reverse strand, counting down.
CCAAGCCGCACACCGGCGAGAGCCCGCTCTCGGTGGCCTACAAGCACGTCAACGAGGCGATCCCGGCCCCGTCCCGGCTGGCCGGCGGGATCTCGCCCGAAGTGGACCAGCTGGTCCTGCAGGCCACCAGCCGGGATCCGCGCGGCCGTCCCAGCGACGCGGGCGAATTCCTGCGCTCGGTGCACGACGTCATGCGCACGCTGGGCAGCGACTGGCCCGGCCAGGGCCAGGGCCCGGTAGCCGTGAACGACTGGGCCGGCGACGTCAGCCGGCACGGATACGGGCACCAGACCTTCGGCCAGCAGACCTACGGGCAGCAGACCTACGGGCAGGCGATCGGCCCGCTGGCCTACCCGCAGCAGAGCCTCGAGCAGCAGAATTTCCAGCAGATGGCCTTCCAGCCGCCGGGCCCCGGGCAGAACAACACCCAGGTGCTGGCGGGCGGGGCGGCGCACGACGACGGGCAGACGATCATCGCGGGCCGGGACGGGTGGCCCGAGGTCCCGCCGGCCGCGGGCCGCGGCAAGCGCCGGATCGTCCTGTGGGTGGCGCTGGCGGCCCTGGTGCTGGCCGTGGCCGGGGCGGGTGGCTGGTGGTTCACCCAGGACCAGGCCAAGGTGCCCACGGTCGCGGGCCTGACCGAGAGCGCGGCGGTCAAGGAGCTGCGGGCCGACGGCTTCACCGTCCGGCCGGGCAGCGCGATCAACAACAACACCGTCAAGGCCGGGTCCATCGTGCGCACGGTGCCCGCGGTCGGGACCAAGGTCCGGAAGGGCTCGGCCATCACGCTGGTCCCGTCGGCGGGGCCCCGGACGATCAAGGTGCCGGACATCAGCGGCCAGCAGCTGGCCGACGCGGAAAGCGCGCTGCGCCAGTCCGGGCTGACCGTGGGCCAGGTCCACAAGGTCGCCTCGTCGTCGGTGGACGCCGGGATCGTGGTCAGCACCTCCCCCGCCGCCGGGCTGCTGTGGCCGCAGCCCAAGCCGGTGACGATCTCGGTCAGCGCGGGACCGCCGCTGCCCAACTTCGTCGGGCAGAACGAGCAGGCCATCCAGCAGTGGGCCTCCCAGAACGACATCCAGCTGAACGTCCAGCAGGCCGGTAACAGCGATGAGCCGCAGGGCACCATCACCCACCAGTCACCCGCCGCGAACACCCCCATCAGCCAGAACGAGACCGTGACGATCATGGTTTCGAACGGGCCGCCTCAGGTGTCGATCCCGAACGTGGACGGCCAGAGCCTGAACGACGCCCGGACCACGCTGCGCCAGCTCGGGTTCGAGGTGACGATCAAGAAGTTCGGCCCGTTCAACAAGGTGTTCAACTACAGCCCGACCGGCCAGGCGGCCAAGGGCAGCACGATCACCCTGTACTCCGGTTTCTGAGTGCGGCCGCACTCCCCGCAGTCCGAGGCCACCCCGCAGACCGAGGCCACCCCGCTGATCGGGGCCCACGTCTCGGTCGCGGGCGGCCTGGCCACGGGCGGGCTGCGGTACGCGGCGGCGGTCGGGGCCGAGGCCATCCAGCTGTTCGTGACCAACCCGCGAGCCTGGGCCACCCCGCCCGGTGACCCCGGCCAGGACGAAGCGCTGCGGGCGGCCCAGCTGCCGATCTACGTGCACGCCTCGTACCTGATCAACCTGGGCTCGGCCGACGGCGCGGCGCGGTCCATCCCGGCGCTGGCACACGCGCTGGGCCGGGGCGCGGAGATCGGCGCCCGCGGCGTGGTCGTGCACACCGGATCCGCGGTCGGCACGGACCGGGACACCGCGCTGGGCCAAGTGGCCAAAGGACTGCTGCCGCTGCTGGACAAGCTGGGCGACGACGGGCCTGACCTGCTGCTGGAGCCGATGGCCGGCCAGGGCCAGATGCTGTGCGCCGACCTGGGTGAGCTGGCCGGTTACCTCGACGCGCTGCGCTGGCACCCGCGCGCGTGCGTATGCCTGGACACCTGCCACGTGTTCGCGGCCGGGCACGACCTGACCGCCCCGGGCGGACCGGCCGCGCTGATCAGTTCGCTGGGCGACGCGGCGGGCCGGGTCCGGCTGGTGCACGCCAACGACTCGGCGGCCGGGTGCGGATCCCGCCTGGACCGGCACGCCAACATCGGCGCCGGACAGATCGGCCCCGGCCCGCTGGGCGAGCTGCTGCGGCACCCGGCGCTGGCCGCCGCGCCGTTCATCGTGGAGACCCCGGGCGGCGAGGCGGCGCACGCCGCCGACGTGGCCGCCCTCAAGGCCGAAAGGCGCCGGGCGCCGCAGACCTGAGCGGCACCAGGCGCGACAGTCTCAGCCGCCGCGGACGCCGCAGAGCAGGCGGTTGCCGCCCCGCTGCCACAACGTCCCGACCTCGGCGAAACCCGCGGCCCGCAGCGCGTCCACGTGCGTGGCCAGCAGGCCCGATGGCGAGCCGTGGTGGTTGGCGTCCACGGAGCGGTGCGCCCGCTCGGCGGTCAGGCCACTCAGCACGGGATCGGCCGCCGCCGCCTCCCACCAGCGCGTCCAGCCCTCACCGTGGCCGCCGGGGAACCGGCGGCGATCCTCGGCCTCGGTCAGTTCGTGCTCCAGTCGGACCAGGGTCGGCGAGGCCGGCCCCGAGCCGAAGTGATCGCCGTCGAGCAGCAGCCCGCCCGGCCGCAGCACGGTGGCCAGCTCCCGGTACAGGGCGCGCAGGCCGGGCTCGGTCAGCCAGTGCAGGGCGGTGGTGCTGACGGCGGCGTCGGCGGGCCGCGGCAGGCCGAGAGCGGCGGCCCAGTCGTCCGCGCGCAGGTCCTGATCGACGAAGCGCAGGCCGGGGTGGTCCCCGTAGGCGGCGCGGCCCAGGGCCAGCGTCACGGGGTCGGTGTCCACGGCCACCACGGTCGCCCGGGGCAAGCGGTCCAGTAGCCGGACCGACAGCGAACCCGGCCCGCAGCCCAGGTCGATCACCACCGGGTCGTCCCGGCCGGTGCCGAGGGCCACGGCGTCGATCAGGGTTGTGAAGCGCTCCTCGCGGTCCGGTAGCAACTCCTCCTGCTGGCGTTCCCAGCGCTCGATCCAGGCCAGGGCCACGTCCGGGGTGAGTTCAGGCATGCTGATCCTCCGGGAGTTCGTCACTGTCTATTATTAGTTAGACAGTGACAACCTAACCCGAGGGATATAACTGGTCAAGTGAAATTCAACAGTCACACGGACGCCGTGCTGGCCGTGGCCGTGGCGCTGGTCAACGCGCTCACCCCCGGCTGCGCGCACGGGCGGCCCTACCAGCCGCCGGGGGGAGATCAGCGAGCCGGGGCGGCCCGGGACGCGCTGAACGCGGACGGAGCCACCCGGGAACGGCCGGTCTCGGTGGCCGAGGCGGACGAACTGGCCGGGGTGGCGGCGGAGCTGCGGCAGATCTTCGAGTTGGTGGCCGACGACGACGCGGACCGGGCCGCGACCGGGGTCAACCGGCTGCTGGCCCGGACCGGAGCCCACCCATACCTGGAGAAGCACGACCAGGAGCCCTGGCACCTGCACTTCCACGGCACCGACGACGCCCTGGCCACCGGCTGGGCGGCCGGCTGCGCGGCCGGGCTGGCCGTGGTGCTGGGCGGCCCGGAGTGGGGCCGCCTGGGCGTGTGCACGGCCCCGCGGTGCGACCGGGTCTACGTGGACACCTCCCGCAACGGCACCCGCCGGTTCTGCTCCACGACCTGCCAGAACCGGGTCAAAGCGGCCACCTTCCGGGAACGAAAAGGGCCGCCCGCCGGTTACGGACACGGGGCGGAAAATCCCTTGTCTGCCTCCTGACCTGGCCGTTAACCTCAATCGGCCCCTCTTGCTGGAAAAAAAGGAACTTCGCATGTCCTGGCTCGGCCGTCGTTTCCCGGTGCTCCGCCACCGGGATTTCCTGCTGCTGCTGGCGGACCGGCTCATCGCGCCGGGGGCCATGGCGTTCTCCATCGTGGGCGTGTCGTTCGCGGTGCTGGACGCGGGCGGGACGCCGGCCGACCTGTCCTACGTGGTGGCCGCGCAGCTCGCCCCGTGCCTGGTGTTCTGCCTGCTGGGCGGAGTGATCGCCGACCGCATCGCCCCGCAGCGGGTGGTGGCCGCGTCCAACCTGCTGGTCGCGCTGGGCGAGGGCACGTTCGGCATCCTGGTGCTGACCGGGCGGCCGCAGCTGTGGCAGATGATCCTGCTGGAGGTGGTGACCGGGTCCGGCATCGCCACGTTCTACCCGGCGTCGCAGGCGCTACTGCCGGGACTGGTCCCGGCGGAGGAGCTACAGCAGGCCAGCGCGCTGAGCCGGCTGGCCATGAACATGGCCATGATGAGCGGGGCCGCGGTGGCCGGCGTGGTAGTGGCCGCGGTCGGCCCAGGCTGGGCGCTGACCATCTGCGGGGTCGGGGTCACGGCCACCGTGCCCATGCTGCTCAGCATCAAGGCCGGGGTGGCCCGGGCGCCGTCGGCGGCCAGCAGCATGCTGCGAGACCTGCGGGTGGGCTGGTCCGAGTTCCGGTCTCACACCTGGCTGTGGGTCATCGTGGCCCAGTACTGCCTGGTCATGATGGCCTGGTTCGGCGGGTTCGAGGTGCTCGGCCCGGTGGTGGCCAAGGCTCACCTGGGGGGCGCGGCCGCGTGGGGCGCGATCATGGCCGCGCAGGCGGTGGGCCTGGTCGCAGGCGGGCTGCTGTCGCTGTGGCGGTCGCCGCGACGGCCGATGCTGACGGTGGCCGGAATCGGGATCGTGCTGGCGCTGACTCCGCTGGCGCTGGCCATGCTGTGGCCGCTGCTGCTGGTCTGCCTGGTCGCGTTCGTGGTCGGCACGGCCACCGAGTACATGATGGTGGTATGGACGGTCGCCATGGCCCGTAACATCCGGCCGGACGCGCTGGCCCGGGTATCCGGCTACGACGGGCTGGGCTCGATGATGGCCACCCCGCTCGGCGCGCTGATCGCCGGACCGGCGGCGACCCACTTCGGGGTGCGGCGAACCCAGTACGCGGCGGCCGCGCTGATCGCCGCGGTGTCCGTGGTGGCCCTGCTCCCCCGCGACGTCCGCACCCGGACCGACTCGCGGCCCATTACGGCCGATGACGTGGCGGAAGCCGAGGCCGAAGCGGAAGCCGGTCCGGCGGCCGTGGTGGCCGCCGGACCGATTCCGTAAGGCTGATCAGCCGAAGAAGGGCTCGGCTTCGGCGTACCGCTCCGGCGGGACGGTCTTGAGCTCGCTGGTCGCCTCGGTCAGCGGCACCCGGATGATGTCGGTGGCCCGCAGCGCGACCATGGTGCCGAACGCACCGTCGTGCACGGCTTCGATCGCGTGCACCCCGAACCTGGTCGCCAGCACCCGGTCGAACGCGGTCGGCGTGCCGCCGCGCTGGATGTGCCCCAGCACCGCGGTGCGGGCCTCCTTGCCGGTGCGCTGCTCGATCTGCTCGGCCAGCAGCTGGCCGATGCCGCGGTTGGCCAGCCGCGCGTGACCGAAGGAGTCGACGCCCTGGTCGGCGACGGAGAACTCCTCCTCGGCCGGGCTCGCGCCCTCGGCCACGACCACGATCGGCGAGTACCGGGTCTGGAAGCGGTGCTCGACGTACTTGCAGACCTGCTCGATGCTGAACGGCTTCTCCGGGATGAGGATGACGTTGGCCCCGCCGGCCAGGCCCGCGTGCAGCGCGATCCAGCCCGCGTGCCGGCCCATTACCTCGACGATGAGCGCCCGATGGTGGCTCTCGGCCGTGGTGTGCAGCCGGTCGATGGCCTCCATCGCAATGTTGACCGCGGTGTCGAAGCCGAACGTGTAGTCGGTGGCGCCCAGGTCGTTGTCGATGGTCTTGGGGACCCCGATCACGTTCACGCCCTCGGCGTCCAGCTTGGTCGCGGCGCCCAGCGTGTCCTCGCCGCCGATGGCGATCAGCGCGTCCACCCCGAGCCCGGCCAGGTTGTCCTTGATCCGCTCGGCGCCGGACGGACCGCTGCCGCTGTCGGCGAACGGGTTCGTCCGCGACGTCCCCAGGATCGTCCCGCCGCGGGGCAGGATGCCGCGGACGGCCTGGACGTCCAGGGGGACGGTGTCGCCCTCCAGCGGACCGCGCCAGCCGTCGCGGAAGCCGACGAACTCATACCCGTACTCCTGCACGCCCTTGCGGACGACGGCACGGATCACAGCATTCAGACCGGGGCAGTCGCCGCCTCCGGTAAGGACTCCCACTCTCATGGGGCCAACCTTAGTGGCCCAGCGGTGGAGCTGGGTTACAGTTCGCCAGCCCCGGGCCAGCTGGTGCAGCGGTGGCCCGGATCAGCCGGTGTAGCGGTAGTAGGCCACGTAGCTGATATCCATCTGAGCCGACGAGTTGGGCGCGGCACTCTCGCCGTCCAGGGCCGACTCGTTCTGGATGATCCAGTCCATCGGCTCGTCCGGGACGCCGCTGGTGGTCGAGCCGATCAGCTTCCCGTCCAGGCGGAACGAGAGGCTGTTGGGCGTCCAGTCGATCTCGGAGGTGTGCCAGCCGCTCCAGCTCGCGCCGGCCGGGAACGCCTGCTGCGGATCGTTGCCGGCGTGCACGTAGGCCGAGATGCCGGTGTCCCACTCGTTCTCCGGGTAGTCAACCTCGAAGCTGGACGTGTCCTGGTCGCCGTTCGATGGCCAGAGCAGGTGAGCCGACTTGTAGCCGGTCGCTATCTCCGGCACCCGGAACGTCTCGACGTACCGGCCGTAGGTCCGGCCCTGCGCGGCCAGCGGGACCAGCGCCGCGGAGTGCACCGAGCCGCTGGCGCCACGCCACAGCTTGATGTGCATCTGCCCGCCGGAAATCCAGACCGTCGTACCCGGGTCGTAGTACCCGCCGACCGGCAGGCCCCGCTGCGTCGCGGTATCCGCCCACCCGGACGGATAGGCACCCCACTGGCTCTGGAGCGCGGACGGGAGATCCGGGGCGTGGACGCTGGAGCCGTTGCCGCCGCCGCCGAACGAGCCGAGCGGAGCGGCCACCGGGAAGTTGGTCGACCAGGCCAGCCGGAAGGGTCCGCCCAGGGTCGGTGGTGGCGGGCTACCGGCCGGCGACGGCTCGGTGCTCACGGGCGACGGGGGGCTGGTGGTGGGGGCATGGGCCGGGAACTCCTTCACCAGGACCGGCGAGGGACTGCCGCTGAGGGGCGCGTGCGCGGGGAATTCCTTGACCAGGACCGGCGCCGGACTGCTGTTCAGGGAGACAGCGCGGGCGGCCAGCTGCACGGCCAGACCGTCCGCATGGTGCACAGCAGGCGCAACGACGAACACGGCCGGCCCCACCAGGACCGCCGCGCAGACCGCAACGAACAGCTTTCGCATCAGGCACCAACGATGGCCGACTCGATCGTCCTCGAACAAGTGTTCTAAGGCGAGCACCGTAGCTGAGGTACTACCAGCCGTCAAGAACCCCCACTCTCACGGGGCAACCTTAATGGAACGGGGGTGAGCCAGGCCTACAGTTCGCCATCCGTAAGCGTTTCGTCTTTTGACGGGTCGTCCTGGGCCGGATCGATCTCGATCGGCTCGCCCGCGGCCAGCTTCCGCTTGGCCGCCTGGGCGTACATTTCGACGCTTTCCTGGCCGGACAGCTTCTCGATGACCTGCATGATCTCGTCGGTGACCTCACGCAGCGCGCGGCGGTCCGTGGCCAGGCCGTAGTACCGGGAGAAGTCCAGCGGCTCGCCGTAGCGGACGCCGGGCCGGACCCGGAAGTTCGGCCGGGTCTGACCCGGGGGCATGAACTCGAACGTGTTGATCATCGCGCACGGGATCACCGGAACCTGGGCCTCCAGGGCGAGCCGGGCCACCCCGGTCTTGCCCCGGTACAGCCGCCCGTCCGGGCTGCGGGTGCCCTCGGGGTAGATGCCGAGCAGCTTTCCCTCGGCCAGCACGCGCAGGGCCGTCCGCATGGCGCGCTCGCTGGCCGCACCGCCGCCACGGTCGATGGGGACCTGGCCCAGCGCGCTGAAGAAGGCCCGGCTGATGAAGCCCTTCAGGCCCCGGCCGGTGAAGTACTCGGACTTGGCCAGGTAGATGACCTGGCGCCGCAGCGGGAGCGGCCCGAAGAAGTGATCGGCGAACGACAGGTGGTTGCTGGCGATGATCGCCGCTCCCCGCTGGGGTACGTTCCGCGCGCCTTCCGCCCGCGGGCGGAAGATGATCTTGAGCGCCACCCCGAGGGTGAGCTGCGCCAGTTTGTAGTACACGTCCAAATATTCGCACGTTCGGCGCTGTTTTTAACGCCACGCGGGGTGCGATCTGCTCGTCCGCATGCGACGATGCCTAGCACCGAATGGTTCGAATCGGTAGCACCGTGAGGTTCGAGCAGGGGAGGAGCATGGGCCTGCTGGCGGGCGCGGAGCCGTTTTTTCACCGGGGCGGCCCCACCGGCGCGCTGCTCTGCCACGGCTTCACCGGCAGCCCGCAGTCGCTCCGGCCGTGGGCGCAGTTCCTGGCCGAAGCGGGCCTGAGCGTATCGCTGCCCCTGCTGCCCGGCCACGGCACCAGCTGGCAGGACATGAACCGCACCACGTCCGATGACTGGCTGGCGACGGCGGGGCAAGCCCTGACCGAGTTGCGGGCCGAGTGCGACCAGGTGTTCCTGATGGGCCTGTCCATGGGCGCCTGCCTGGCGCTGCGGCTGGCCGAGACCGCCGCCGGGCCGGACCTGCGTGGCCTGGTCCTGGTCAACCCCTCGCTCGCCCCGGACACCAAGCTGTTCCTGGTCGCTCCGGTGTTCAAGCACTTGATCAAGTCGATGCCCGCCATCGGCAACGACATCAAGAAGCCAGGCAACGTAGAGCTGTCCTACGACCGGGTGCCCACCGCCGCAGCCGCGACGCTGCCGCGGCTGTGGAAGGCGACCGCCCAGGGCCTGCCCGGGCTCACCCGGCCCGTGCTGGTCTACCGCAGTACGGAGGACCACGTGGTGGGGCCGCCGAGCATGCGGGTGCTGGAGGCGGGCGTGCGGCCGGGATTGCTCACCGTCCGGGCCTGTCCTGACAGCTTCCACGTTGCGACAATGGACCATGACGCGCAGGCTATTTTTACCGGAAGCCTGCAATTTGTACGTGAGCACGGAACTGACCTGGAGCACGAAGGGACGCGGAGGGAGGGCGAGGCAAGGACGTGAGCAGCGGCGAGAACGAAGAAGAGGCGGCCTGGCTCGATCTGATCGAACACTACGATGCGCCCGCAGGGGCGAGCAGTAGTGGCAGTGGCAGGCCGTGGCCTGAGCGTGAGAACCTGGCCGAGAACAACAGCGCGACGATCCCCGGCGCCACTGCGGCCACACGCACCCCTGAGGCCCCTCAGGCCAACGGCGGGACGCGGCCCGCACCGATGGACCAGCCGTTCGGAGCGGACCTGACCGCGCCCACTGAGCCCGACCTGACCTCCCCCGGCCGGATCAGCCGGCCGGGCGGGCGCCAGCCGGGCCAGCCGGCCGGTCCCACGCCAGAACGCCGCTCCCCGACGGGGCCAGGGATGCAGGAGGAGCACTACTTCCCCCCGCCGCCTCCGCCGCTGCCCAAGCTGGACCCCCTGGCCAAGGGAGCCTGGGCCGCGCTGTTCGGCGGTCCCGCCTACCTGCTGATCGCCACGGCCGTGGGCTGGACCGTGCCCGCGGTGGCGGCGTTCTTCGCCATCGGGGCGTTCGTGGGCGGCTTCGCGGTCCTGGTCATGCGGATGGGCGACGAACCGCGGGACGGCGACGGCCCGGACGACGGCGCCGTAGTTTAAGCGCTAGCCCGTACGGGCTAGCGCACCGCGGCGTAACGACGGGCCAGGTCGGCCGCGCCGACCACGCCCGCGTCGGCCCCCAGCTCGGCCAGCCGGACGTGGGCCAGCGGCCGGTAGCCCCGGCCGACCAGGGCGCGCTCGTAGGCGGACCGGGCGGGCTCGATCAGCAGGTCTCCCGCTTCGGACACGCCGCCGCCGATGATGAAGCAGCCGGGGTCCAGCACGGCGGCCATGTCGGCCATGCCCTGCCCGAGCCAGCCACCGACGATCTGGAAGCAGCGCAGCGCGGCCGGGTCGCCCTCACGGGCCGCCTCGGTGACCTGAGGGCCGGAGATGCCCTCCGGGCGGCCGCCACCCAGCTGGAGCAGCCGCATCGCGCCCTCGGGGCTGCGGCGGGCGAACTCACGGGCCTCGGCCACCAGCGCGCTGCCGCTGGCGTACTGCTCCCAGCAGCCGCGGTTCCCGCAGCCACACAGCCGCCCGTCCGGGACGACGCGGTAGTGACCGGGCTCCCCGGCGATCCCGTACCGGCCGTGGTAGAGGTCGCCGCCGATGAGGATGGCGGCGCCGATGCCGGTGCCAACCGAGATCATCATCACGTCCTGGTAGCCGCGGGCGGCACCGAACCGCGCCTCGGCCCACAGGCCGCTGTCGGCGTCGTTCTCCACGATCACCGGCAGCCCGACCCGGTCCTCGACCGACTGCCGCAGCGGCTCGTTGCGCCAGGCCAGGTTGGGGGCGAACAGCACCGTGGACCGGGTCTCGTCGATAAAGCCGGCCGCGCCGAGCCCGACCGCGCTCACCTCGTGCTGGGACGCGAGCTCGGTCACGATCTCGGCGATCACCTGGGCCGTCTGGGCCGGGCTGGCGGCCGGGGTGGAACGTTTGAGCTTCTGGACGATGTGGCCGGCGTCGTCGACGACGCCGGCCGCGGCTTTGGTGCCCCCGACATCAACGCCGATCGTCAGGATCACGGCTGGCGTCTTCCCACGGGTCGGCCGGCCTTTTCCTGGATGGCCCGGAGCCGGCCGGGCCGGAGGGGCCGCGCACGTCGCTGGCGGGCGGCGCCTTCATCGCGGATTCGAAGGCGGAGTAGGCCTCCTGCACCACCGAAGCGAGCGCGTCGCCCGCCCCGGCCAGCTGAGAGCCCAGCCCCGAACTCGCACCCTGGCGGGTCTCCCGCAGCCGCCGGGCGGCCCGGCACACCGGGCACCAGGCGCACTCGGGCGCTTCGTCCTCGGGCGGCCGGTTAGTGGCGGTGTCCCACACGTCCGTCTTGGTCTGGTCCTGGCCGAGCGCACGGCGCGTCCGGCTGGTCAGATCCTTGGTCACACTGCGCGCGCCGGTACGCATCAGCCAGCGCTGGAGGTCACCCAGAGGATCTCCGCCGCTGTCCCGTTCGGTCACCTGGCGCCTCCCTGATCATCGTTTCTACTGTGGAGCGTACCTCTACCAACGGAGGACATATGGCACCCCGGTGGCGCGAAAGTGGCCCACGTTGACGCACTCCGTGACGCCGACCCGGACCCGCCGGGCCAGTGGCTGGTGGACGTGGCCGAAGAACGCGAACCGGGGCCGGGTCCGCCGGATCGCGGCCAGCAGCGCGGCGCTGCCCCGTTCCATCCGCCGGGCCACGGTGTCGTAGAGCAGTTCGGGCACGGCGGGCGGTATGTGCGTGCACAGCACGTCGACCTCGCCCACCGCGTCGAGCTTGGCCGCGTACTCGTCCTCGTCGATCTCGTGCGGCGTGTGGTAGCGCGACCTGAGGCCGCCGCCCACGAAGCCGAACGTCCAGCCGCCCAGCTCGGCCCGGCCCCCGTCCAGCACCTGGTGCCCGGGCTTGAGGTGCCCGGCCCACATGGGCGGGATGTCGACGTTGCCGTAGGTCAGGTAGGCGGGCTCGGGCAGCGCGGCGAACAGGTGAGCGTACTGGGCCATGGCGGCGGCGTTGATCGCCCCCCGGATCGAGCCTTCCGGCAGGCCGGCCGCCAGCCGGGTGGTCAGCTCCCGGGCCTCGTCGAACCGCTTGGCCAGCCGCAGGGCCAGGTACCGCTCGTTCTCCTCCGGGCCGAACAGGTCGGCGAAGATGCCGCGCCGGTGGTCGGCGTAGTCCAGAAACAGCAGCAGGTCCCCCAGGCAGATCAGCGCGTCCGCCCCGTCGGCTGCGGCCGGCAGCGCGTCGAACCGGCCATGGACGTCGCTCACCAGGTGAATCCGCATGCCTCCACGCTAAGCCCCGTAGACGGTGTGAAGGCAGGGCTGACGCCACGTAGCCTTGATCTTGACCGGCCCGGTCCCAGCGTAGAGCCAGGCCGAGACTACCGACCAGTAGCTTTTACGCGATACGGTCGGTGGCGTCCGCCAGGGCAGGCACCGGTGAAGGAGACAGCGTCGTGCGCCAGCACAGCATCCCGGCTCTCGTGGAGATTTCCGGCTTGGACAACCTGGCCAGGATCGTGCCGCGGCGAGCCGCTGACGACCCGCGGCAGGTCGCGCTGCGACGCAAAGACGGCGGCCAGGACAGCCGCACCTGGCGGGACGTCACCATCGGCGAGTTCCGTGATGACGTGACCGCCCTGGCCAAGGGGCTCATCGCGGCCGGTATCGGGACTGGCGACCGGGTGGCGCTGATGTCGCGGACCCGGTACGAGTGGACGGCCCTGGACTTCGCCATCTGGACGGCGGGCGCGGTGTGCGTGCCCGTGTACGAGACCTCCTCGGCCGAACAGGTCGAGTGGATCATGAGCAACTCCGGCGCGAAGGCAATCTTCGTGGAGAGCGCCGCGCACGAGGAGATCGTGTCCGGGCTGCGGGACCGGCTGACCGCCGTCGAGCACGTGTGGCGGATCGAGGACGCGCAGGGTCCAGCCGAGGGCAAGGCGCCGGGCCTGGAGACGCTGCGCACCGAGGGCGCGTCCGTCGGGGACGAGACCGTGACTGAGCGGGCCGCCGCCGCGGGCGCGGACGACCTGGCCACGATCATCTACACGTCCGGGACGACCGGACGGCCCAAGGGCTGCGAGCTGACCCACCGCAACCTGCTGGCCGAGGTGCGCAACGCCAGCGCCTCGGCCCCGGAGATCTTCTCCGCGTCCGGCGGCTCGACCCTGCTGTTCCTGCCGCTCGCGCACGTGCTGGCCCGGGTCATCGAGGTCGGCTGCATCGACGACGGCATCGTGCTGGGGCACAGCCCGGACGTGACCAACCTCCTGCCCGACCTCGGCTCGTTCCGCCCGACGTTCCTGCTGGCCGTGCCGCGCGTGTTCGAGAAGGTCTACAACGGGGCCGAGCAGAAGGCCGACGCGGACGGCAAGGGCGCGATCTTCCAGCGCGCGGCGCAGACCGCGATCGCCTACAGCCAGGCCCTGGACGACCGGGCCCGCGGCGGCGGTGGCCCCGGTTTCGGGCTGCGGGCCACCCACGCGGTGTTCGACAAGCTGGTCTACGCCAAGCTCCGGGCCGCGGTCGGCGGCCGGGTCCAGTTCGCGGTCTCCGGCGGCTCCGCGCTGGGCGAGCGGCTGGGTCACTTCTTCCGCGGGGTCGGCATCACGATCCTGGAGGGGTACGGGCTGACCGAGACCACCGCGGCCGCCACCGTGAACCGCCCGAGCAGCAACAAGGTCGGCACCGTCGGCCAGGTGGTGCCGGGCAACGCGATCAAGGTGGCCGACGACGGCGAGGTGCTGGTCAAGGGCCCGACCGTGTTCGTCAGCTACTGGGGCAACGCCGAGGCCACTGCGGCCACCCTGACCGACGACGGCTGGCTGCAGACCGGTGACATCGGCGAGGTGGACGACGAGGGCTTCCTGCGGATCACCGGCCGGAAGAAGGAGATCATCGTCACCGCGGGGGGCAAGAACGTGGCGCCCGCCCCGCTGGAGGACCGGATCCGGGCTCACCCGCTGGTCAGCCAGGTCATGGTGATCGGCGACGGCAGGCGGTACGTGACCGCGCTGGTGACCATCGACGAGGAAGCGTTCCCGGCCTGGAAGGAGAAGCACGGCAAGCCGGCCAGCGCGACCGTGGCCGACCTGCGGGACAACAACGACCTGATCGCGGAGATCCAGGTCGCGGTGGACGACGCCAACGCCAGCGTGTCCCGGGCCGAGTCGATCCGGAAGTTCCGCATCGTCGAGGGCGACTTCACCCAGGAGAACGGCCAGCTCACCCCGTCGCTCAAGGTCCGCCGCAACGTGGTGGCCCGGGACCGCGCCGCCGACATCGAGGCCCTGTACGCCTCTTAGGGGTTCAAGATGGCGTCCAGGCGGCCGGCCACCCGGGACCAGTCCCACTCCTGCTCGACCCAGGCCAGGCCGCGCTGGCCCATGGCCCGGGCCCGGTCCGGGTCGGCCAGCAGGCCGGTGATGCGCTCGGCCAGCGCGGTCACGCTCCGCCCCGGCACCACGTAGCCGGTCTCGCCGTCCAGGACCGCGTCCGGGGCGCCGCCCGAGTCGCCGCTGATCACCGGCAGGCCGGCCGCCGACGCCTCGAGGTAGACGATGCCCAGCCCCTCCACATCCAGACCGGCCCGCCGGGTGCGGCACGGCATGGCGAACACGTCGCTGGCCGCGTAGTAGCCGGGCAGGGCGCCGTCGGGAACGCTCCCGGTGAAGGTGACCGAGCCGGACACGCCCAGCTCGCCGGCCAGACGTTCCAGCGTGTCCCGGTACGGGCCGCCGCCCACCAGCAGCAGCCGCGCATCCGGGATCGCCTGCCGCACGGCCGGCCAGGCCCGGATCAGCGTGTCCTGGCCCTTGCGCGGCACCAGCCGGGACACACACAGCACGATCGGGCCGCCCGCGGGCACCTCGGCCGGGCGCGCGTCGCGGAAGGTGGCCACGTCCACGCCCGGGGCCAGCCGGACCATCCGCGCGGCCGCCGGCGGCGACATGGCCTTGGCCAGGCGAGCGCGGAAGTACTCGCCCAGGTAGGTCACAACGTCCACGCCGTCGCCGATCCGGTGCAGCAGGCCACGGGCGCCCGGCAGCGCCGCCCAGCCCGCCTCGTGCCCGTGGGTCAGGGCCACCTGCCTGGTCGCCCCGGCGCGGCGCAGCGTGGGCGCCAGCAGCCCCAGCGGGGCGGCGGCCCCGAACATCACCGTGTCGCAGTCGTGCTCGCGCAGCGCGGCCACGGCCCGGCGGCCCACCCCCGGGACCGGGAGCATCAGCGAGGTGGGGTGCCGGATGACCGGGAACGGCTGACGGCTGTCGAAGGCCTTGGCCCCATCCCAGGCCGGGGCGTAAACGGCGACCTGATCCGGTGGCAGCAGACAGGCCAGCCCGTGCACAAACGACTGGATACCGCCCTGCCGGGGCGGGAAGTCGTTGGTAACGATCAACGTGCCGCGCATAGCGCCCGAGTCTAGGGGGCCATGCGCGGCACGCGGGCGAGTTGCCAGGCTACGGGCGGACGGCGCCGTCCTCGTTCTCGGAGTACCAGGATTCGCTCAGCGAAATCTCCTCGACGTCGGCCCCGGTATGTGGTGCGTCGACTATTTTCCCGTCGCCGACGTAGATGGCCACGTGGCCCTCGCCGTCGAACAGGATCAGGTCACCCGGCACCAGCGAGGACATCGAGACGTGCGGCAGCGAGGCCCAGTCGTCGTAGGTGGTCCGCGGGATCGAGACGCCGGCGGCGGCCCAGGCGGCCTGGGCCAGCCCGGAACAGTCGTAGCCGTCGTTGCACGGGCCGGTAGCGCCGTAGACGTACGGGCAGCCCAGCTTGGACACCGCGAACGCGGCCGCCTGGCCGCCGTTGGTCGAGGTGGAGCCGGTGAACGTGCCGCCGGTGGGGGTGGTGGTGCCGCCGCTGCCGCCGACGGTGGTGGCCTGGACGGTGGCCTGCTGCTCCGAGGTCAGGTTGGCGTAGACGGACTTCTCGCCGGACAGCGCCTTGCTGGCTTTCTGCTTCTGGTCCAGCTTCTGCTTCTCCACCACGGCCAGCGCGTCCTTGGTCCGCTGGGCCTGCTGCTGGGTGGTCTTGAGCTGCTGGGCGGCGACCAGGAACGCGCTCAGCTGCTGGTTGCGGCCCTGCGAGATCTCCATCAGCAGCGACGCGCTGTTCAGCACGGCGTTCGGGTTGTTGGAGCTCAGCAGGCCGGCGATCGAGGTCATGTTGCTGTTCTCGTAGCTCGCGGCCGCGATCTCCGCGACGGCACCCTGCAGCTTCTTGAACTGCACCTGGGCGGTCGCGACCTGCTTGTTGGCGACGGACAGCTTGACCCGGGCCTGCGACGCCTGCTGGGCGGCCTGGTCGTACTGCTGGTTCGCCTGGTCGAACTGCGAGTTCAGCTGGTTGACCTTGGCTTCAACCTGGGTAATGGACGGCTGCGGCGCTGCACCGGCCGTACCCGCGTAGGTGGCAAGGCCTGCGAGGGCGACCGTTAGGCCAGCCGCGACCGCCACACTGCTCTTCAGCCGGGTCGACAGGCCCGGAAGCGGTGTACGCACGTGCCAGACACGCTCCTTCTCCACGTCCCCGCTGCGGGATTACGGACCCGGGCGGCGGGTGCCGCTCGGTGGTCCGGACAGCCGACCCTAATGCGGGTTTGCTCCCCGGCGGATCTTGCCGACAGTGATTGCCCGTGGTGAAAATTGGGCGATGTAACCAGGATGAGACCATAGTGAAAGCATTTAGCCGTTTCAAGCACTTCGCCAAGACTCGTCCCGGTTTCGCCGATCACCGGTCAGGCACAAGACCATAACGCTACAATCGCGCCCGCCAGCTCGTTGACCTGGGCAGGCCGATAGCGCAGAGGTGATACTAGCCCGGCCGCGGCCAGCACGCCCAGCGCTCGCAGCTCCTGCGCTCCGAGCGCCTGGCGACCCGTCCCAGCTGCGACATCAATGCCCTGATTGCCCTTTTTAATGATGTTCTGAATGGTTTTCTTTTCGTCATAATTCACCAGCACAGTGACGAGGCAGTCACCACACGACACCACACGAAACTCACATTGCGCACAGTCGATAACCATGACATCTCCGTTCCGTAATCATTGGACGCGAGTCACGCTAGGTGCGCCCTCTGACATTCCGTGCTCGCGGCGTGCCGGACAGCAAAGTGTCAGCCGTCCCGCCTACCGTGGAAGACGTGACCGATCTGGACGCCGCCCCGTCGTGGGGCCCCGCCTGGACACCCGGCGTGCCCGCGCCGCCGGTGTGGCAGACGGTGGCGCCGTGGCCGGCCACTCCCCTGACCCGGCTGGAGTACGTGGTCGTCGACGTGGAGACCACCGGCTGGTCGCCGGAAGACGCCCGGATCACCGAGATCGGGGCGGTACGGATGCGGGCCGGGCAGGTGCTGGGCGAGTTCACCACGCTGGTCGACCCGGCTATGCCGGTGCCGCCGGACATCGAGGCCCTGACCGGGATCAGCAGCTCCATGGTGGCCACGGCACCCGCGCCGGCCGACGTCCTGCCGGCCTGGCTGCGGTTCGCCCAGGGCGGCGTGCTCACCGCCCACAACGCCCGGTTCGACCTGGGCTTCCTCACCGCGGCCTGCGGGTCCTGCGGGCTGCCGTGGCCGGACTTCGCCGTGCTCGACACGGTGACGCTGGCCCGGCAGGTGCTGGTCCGGGGCGAGGTGCCGGACTGCAAGCTCGGCACGCTGGCCGCCTACTTCGAGACCCCGGCCGCGCCGTCCCACCGGGCGCTGGCCGATGCGCGGGCCACCGCGGCGGTGCTGGACGTGCTGATCACCCGGCTGGCCCTACTCGGCGTCCGCACCCTGGACGACCTCAGCGGCTGGCTGGCGATACCCTGAGCCCGGTCAAGCCCCAGGCGAGGAGGCAGCTGTGGTCACCGCGATCGTGTTGGTCAAGGCCGACATCCAGCGGATTCCCGAGGTCGCGGCCAAGATTGCCGAGATCGCGGAGGTCAGCGAGGTGTACTCGGTCACGGGTGAGTTCGACCTGGTGGCCATGATCCGGGTCCGGAGCCACGACGAGCTGGCCGACGTCATCCCGGGTGGGCTGAACAAGGTGCCGGGCGTGACCCACACCGAGACCCACATCGCGTTCCGGGCCTACTCCCGGCACGACCTCGAGGCCGCTTTCTCCCTGGGCGTCTAGCGCGCCAGTGCTAGCCGGACAGTGCTAGCCGGACAGGCGCTGGCTGGCCGCGATCCAGCGGTCGAGCAGCCGGTCCGCGGCCCCCGAGTCCACCGCCTCGGCCGCCCGGGCCAGGCCCTGCGCCAGCACCGGGTTGAGATCTTCTGGCCGCCCCACGCCGGCGTCCGCGGCCAGCGCCGCCGCCGCGTTGAGCAGCACGATGTCCCGGACCGGGCCGGTCTCACCGGCCAGCACGGCCCGCATCACGGCCGCGTTGTGCGTGGCGTCGCCACCCCGTAGCTGGTCCGGCTGGGCCCGGGCGATACCCAGCTCGGCCGGGTCGAACTCGGTCGCGGTAACGGCCCAGCCGTGCGCCAGCCAGATGGCCGAGGTGGTCGTGGTGGTCAGCTCGTCCAGGCCGTCGTCCCCGTGGAACACCAGCGCACTGGAGCCGCGGGCGGCCAGCACGCCCGCCAGCACCTCCCCCATCCGGGCGTCGGCCACCCCGACCGCGTGGGCCTGCGGCCGGGCCGGGTTGGCCACCGGGCCGAGGAAGTTGAACACGGTGGGCACGCCCAGCTCGCTGCGCGGCCCGGAGGCATGCCGCAGCGCCGGGTGGTACAGCGGGGCGAAGAGAAAGGCCACGCCGATCTCGTCGGCCAGGGCCACGCTGGCCGCGGGGGGCAGGTCGATGACCACACCCAGCGCTTCCAGCACGTCGGCCGCCCCGCACTTGGAGCTGGCCGCGCGGTTGCCGTGCTTGACCATGCGGGCGCCGGCCGCGGCCGCCACCACGGTGGCCATGGTGGAGATGTTCACGGTGTGCGCGCCGTCCGCCCCGGTCCCGACCAGGTCGGTCAGTTTGCCCGGCACGTTGATCGGGGTGGCGTGGTCCAGCATCGACTGGGCCAGCCCGGTCACCTCGGTGGCTGTCTCACCCTTGATGCGCAGCGCGATGGCGAAGCCGGCGATCTGAACGCCGGTGGCCGCGCCCTCCATGATCTCGTTCATCGCCCACGCCGCTTCGTCCGACGTGAGTGATTCTCCCTTGACCAGCGCGCCGATCAGCGCCGGCCAGGTGGTCCTGGCCTCCATGACCGCCCGCTTACCTGACGCGGCTCAGGCCGGGGAGATCTGCGAGCGCTCGGCCCGGGCCCGCATCAGGCGGCTCAGCTCCCGGGCCAGCTGACGGGGGTCGATCGGGTGGCTCGTCACCGCGTCCGCCCGGGACCAGGTCGCGAGCCAGCCGTCGTCGGGCCGCCCGGTGATGAGCAGCACCGGCGGGCAGTCGTAGATCTCGTCCTTGGCCTGGCGGCAGACGCCCATCCCGCCCGCGGGCTGCGCCTCACCGTCCAGCACCATGACCTCGGCCCCACCGTCGTCCAGCAGCTTGAACAGGGCTGGCTCGGTGGCGACCTCGATTATCTCGGCATCCGGCGCTTCGGGCTCGGGACGGCGGCCGATGGCCAGCCGGACCTGCGCACGGGTGTCCGCATCATTGCTGTACACAACGACCTTCACGAAAATAATGCCTTCTGCTGGAGCCCGCCGGACCCGGCGGCCGCTGACCTGGGACGTTACTGGAGTCGGGGCAAGTCTATCGGTGGCCGGGTGACCCGCTCGCGTGGTCCCAGTTGCCGGGGGCTTCCGGGGCCGGTGAGGGCAAATTGTTACGTTAGGCTGCGGCCTGACCTGCCACGATGGCCGATTATGCCCGTTCCCCCAGGTAGCCGGGGTGACGGCGGCCCGTGGCCGGCGGAAAAATAATGCCCCCGAGTTGGGGGGGCGGCTGCCCAACGCCTACGGGTTGTCGTAATAATGACGTCGTGGCGACAGCATCCGTAGGCGAGGTCGTACCTCGTTCCCCGGCCAACCGGCCGAACCTGGTCAGTGTGGGCACGATCATCTGGCTGTCTTCTGAGCTGATGTTCTTCGCGGCGCTGTTCGCGATGTACTTCACGATCCGCTCGGTGGAAAAGGGCGAGGGCCTGCACTGGCCGGGCGCGCACCTGGACGTCAGGCTCGGCTCCATCAACACGACCGTGCTGCTGCTGTCCAGCGTGACCTGCCAGATGGGCGTGTTCGCGGTCGAGCGCGGGCAGGTCGGCCGGGCCGGCAGCATCTTCAACGTGAGCAAGTGGGGCCTGCGAGAGTGGTACGTGCTCACGTTCCTCATGGGCCTGTACTTCGACCTGGGCCAGGCATTCGAGTACCACGCCCTGGTCAACGAGCAGGGCCTGACGGTCTCGTCCAGTGCCTACGGGTCGGTGTTCTACATCCCCACCGCGTTCCACGGCCTGCACGTGGCCGGCGGTCTGGTGGCGTTCCTGTTCTTGCTCGGCCGCACCTACGCGGCCAAGAGGTTCACCCGGGAACAACAGATCAGCGCGATCGTCGTGTCCTACTACTGGCACTTCGTCGATGTCGTGTGGATCGGGCTGTTCACCACCATCTACCTGATCCACTAGCTCGGATGTGTCGCCAGTGACTCAGTTCACACCGGGGCCTGCATCCGGACGTCTGTGCAGCTACGAACAATCAATGGACCACTACCGGGAAATCCGAGGGCAGCAGTGAGGTGGATCACCGCGCGGCGACGTCGGCCGCTTTTCGGCTACGCGGCCGTGCTGCTGGCGCTCGTCGCGATCGGCAGCCTGTACGCAGCGGTCACAGGCCTGGGCAGCGGCGGCAACGCGTCAGCCAGCTCGGGCTCGTCGTCATCGCAGATCTCTGAGGGCAAGGACCTGTTCGCGGTCTCGTGTGCCAGCTGCCACGGTGAGTACGCGCAGGGCACCAGCGGCGTCGCGCCCAGCCTGATCGGGGCGGGCGCGGCCGCGGTCGACTTCCAGGTCGGCACCGGCCGGATGCCGCTGAAGGAGGACGACGCCGAGGCCCCGCGCAAGCCCCCGGTCTTCACCCAGCCGCAGATCTACGCCATCGCCGCGTACGTCGCGTCTCTCGGCGGTGGCCCGGCCATCCCGAGTTCCCAGGAAGTGAGCACGGCCGGGGCCAGCACCGCGCTCGGCCAGAGCCTGTTCAACGCGAACTGCGCCCAGTGCCACAACTACGCCGGGGCCGGCGGCGCGCTGACCGAAGGCAAGTACGCCCCGCCGCTGACTGAGGCCACCAACCGGCAGATCTACGAGGCCATGCTGACCGGCCCGGAGGCCATGCCGGTGTTCAACAACACCACGGTCACCCCGCAGGCCAAGCGCGACATCATCGCTTACGTCACGCAAACGCGGGCGGAGGCGAACCCGGGCGGGTTCAGCCTGGGCCGGATTGGTCCCACTACTGAAGGCCTGGTGGCGTGGCTCGGCGGCATCGCTGCCCTGATACTGGCCGCCATGTGGATCACCGCGAAGCGCCGGGACGACGTGCGCACGGGAGAAATCAGCGATAACCAATGAGCGACAACGACGCAGGCCTGGAAAACGCGCCGGAAGAACAGCGCCCGCACCGCGTGGTCGGCACCCCGCCGCCCGCAGCCGGGATCCTCACCGACCCGGGCCGCGGCGACGGTGCGGACGAAACCGCGGTCGAGCAGCCCTGGATCCCCGCGGATCCCCCCGACCCGGTCCTGGCCAAGAACTGGGAGCGGTTCGCGGCGCTGCTGTTCATCCTGTCCGCCCTGGCCAGC
The DNA here is from genome assembly GCA_963833835.1 of uncultured Actinomycetes bacterium. Taxonomy (GTDB): domain Bacteria; phylum Actinomycetota; class Actinomycetes; order Streptosporangiales; family Streptosporangiaceae; genus Bog-532. The sequence goes on along the minus strand of CAWHZI010000006.1, from coordinate 178,028 downwards.
GTGGCTTTCATCGCGGCCTACGTCGGGCTGGAGATCGGCAAGAAGAACGGCGACGTGGTCGACGCCACGCTGCGGTCGAACCTGGCCCTCGGCAGCGCGATGTCCGTGGCCTTCCTGGCCATCGGCATCGGCATGGTCATCTGGGTCCGGTACATCATGCCGCCGGCCGAGGTGGCCGAGGCACGGCACCCGATGGCGTCCGACCCCGAGGACAGGTCGGCGTTCGCCGAGACGTTCATCGCGGGCACGGAGACCAGCCAGATCACCAAGCGGCCGCTGCTGCGCCGCACGCTGCTGGCCGCGGTCCTGCCGGTCGCCGCCGCGCCGCTGATCATACTGCGTGACCTCGGCCCGCTGCCCGGCACCAGCCTGCGGTACACGGTGTGGAGGAAGGGCACGCGGCTGACCGTCTTCGGGACCAACCAGCCCATCACGCCGGCCGACTTCAACTCCCCGGGCGCCATGATCACGGTCATCCCCGAGGGGTACCAGGACAACGACGAGGTACTGGCCAAGGCCACGTGCATCATCATCAAGATGGAGCCGGGCCAGCTCCAGATCCCCACCCGGTACAACGACGGAGTCAACGGGCCCAAGACGCTGCTCAACTCCATGAACTGGACGGTCGACGACATCGTCGCCTACTCTAAAATTTGTACTCACGTCGGATGTCCCGCGGCGCTGTACGAGCAGACCACCCAGCGGATTCTCTGCCCGTGCCACCAGTCCTCGTTCCAAGCCAACAAGGGCGCGACGGTGATCTTCGGGCCGGCACCGCGACCGTTGCCTCAGCTTCCGATCACCACTGACGCAGAGGGCTACCTGGTGGCCCAGAGCGACTTCCAGGAACCCATCGGGCCAAGCTTCTGGGAGCGAGGATGACCAGTACCAACGGCCGGCTGGAGATACCCAAGCCGCTGGCCAAGCAGGCCGGTGAGCTGGACGACCGGCTCCATGCGGCCAAGGGGATCCGGACCTTCATGCGGAAGGTCTTCCCGGACCACTGGACCTTCCTGCTGGGCGAGATCGCGCTCTACTCGTTCATCATCTTGATCCTGACCGGGATCTTCCTGACGCTGTTCTTCCAGCCGAGCATGACCCAGGTCATCTACCACGGGTCGTACACCAAGCTGGATGGCGTCCGGATGAGCCAGGCGTACGAGTCGACGCTGAACCTCAGCTTCGACGTGCGCGGCGGCCTGCTCATGCGGCAGATCCACCACTGGGCCGCGGACGTGTTCCTGGCCGCGATCCTCTGCCACATGCTGCGGATCTTCTTCACCGGGGCGTACCGCAAGCCGCGCGACACCAACTGGCTGATCGGCATCGGGATGCTCACCCTGGGCATCTTCGAGGGCTTCCTGGGCTACTCGATGCCGGACGACCTGCTGTCCGGCACCGGCGTCCGGATCGCCGAGGGTGTGCTGCTGGGTATCCCGGTGGTGGGCACTTACCTGTCGTTCTTCTTGTTCGGCGGGCAGTTCCCCGGGGCCGAGTTCGTGCCGCGGTTCTACATCATCCACGTGCTGCTGATCCCGGGCCTGCTGCTGGCGCTGATCAGTGCCCACCTGTTCCTGATGGTGCATCAGAAGCACACCCAGATGCCGGGCAAGGGCCACACCGAGAAGAACGTGGTCGGCCAGCCCGCCTACCCGTACTTCGCGGTCAAGACCGGTGCGTTCTTCTTCTTCGTGTTCGGGGTGCTGGCCCTGATGGGCACGTTCGCCCAGATCAACCCGGTCTGGCAGCCTGGGCCCTACACCCCGACGGCGATCTCGGCCGGTTCGCAGCCCGACTTCTACATGGGCTTCCTCGAAGGCTCGCTGCGAATGTCCCCCAACTGGACCTGGGATATCGGCGGTCATACCGTCGCCTGGAACGTCATCATCCCGGCCCTCGTCGTCCCGGGCATCATCTTCACGATTCTCGGGTTGTGGCCTCAGCTGGAACGATGGGCCACCGGGGACAAGGGCTACCACAACGTCAACCAGCGGCCGCGCAACGCGCCCACCCGGACCGGCGTCGGGATGGCCGGGGTCACGCTCTACGGCATCCTGTGGCTGGAAGGCGCGAACGACCTGATCGCCGTGCACTTCCAGATCCCGCTGTACACGACGACCGAGATCGCCCGGTACGCGGTGTTCATCGGCCCGGTGGTGGTGTTCTGGCTGACCCGGCGGATCTGCATCGGGCTGCAGCGTCGCGACGCATCGATGCTCACGCACGGCATAGAGACCGGCATCATCCGGCAACTGCCGAACGGCGGATTCGAAGAACTGGAACGGCCGGCGACCGAGGAGGAAGCGGCCCTGCTGATCGAGCATCCGCCGGCGTCGGTCACGCAGCCCCGCAGCGACACCGACGAGAACGGGCTGCCCGCACCGTCCAGTCGCGGAGTGCTGGGCCAGGTCCAGGCCCGGGCCCACGACGTCTTCGTCGAGGGCATCTCGCTGGCCCCGCCGACCAACGGCCACACCAATGGTCACGGTGGCAACGGGCACAACGGCCACGGCGAGATCGAGGGCGGCGAGCGGGCCGCGGTCGGCGCGGGCCAGGCCGAGCCGTCCGACGACGAGAGCGAGTAGCGCGCGCACGATCGGATCGACGGCGGTCACCCCGGACGGGGTGGCCGCCGTCGGCGTTTCGGCGGGTGGCACGGTCGGCGTTTCAGCGGAGCGGGCGGTTCAGGCGGTCTCACCGCGGAGCGAGAACGACCCCAGCTGGCGGACGGCGACGGCCAGGGTCACGGCGATGATGACCGCGCTCAGCACGCACGCCGTGACCAGGCCGACGCCCGGCCGCAGCGCGTGACCGGGTGCGACCGAGCTGGCCACGGCCAGCCCGTAGTGGCTGACCGACAGGATGCGGGCGCCGCCGACCAGGTTGGCCAGCACTCCTTCCCAGATCACCACGTACCCCAGCCCGGCGATGAGCGCCCGCGACGTCGCGGTGGACAGCCAGACGAACAGGGCGTTGTAGACGATCGCGGCGGCCACGGCCCCGATGAACAGGCCGAGCGCCAGCCGGGGCCCGGCCGCGATCAGCCCGGCGATCAGCTCGGGCACGGCCGCGAACACGATCGTGGCCACGGTGGCCACGGCGACCTTGGTGGTGATGATGACGCGGCGCGGCACCGGCGTGGCCAGCAGGTGGATGACGCTGCCATCGTCCACCTCCGCGCCGAGCACGCTGGTGCCGATGATCAACGCGGTGAGCGGCAGCACCACCGAGAACCCGAAGTCGCCCAGGATCCTGGCTGGCCAGGATGGGTCGGCCGGACTGGTCAGCCGCAGGACGGCGGACACGCCGATCAGGATGAGTGGCGGGATCGCGTACAGCAGGGCCCGGCGGCGGCCCAACGCGGCCCGCACCGTGATCGACGCGATCGTAGGGTCGAAGTTCATGGTTTCTCCTAGGCGACCAGGTAGGCGAAGACGCTGTCCAGCGACTCGTCGGCGGGCAGCAGCTCGCGCAGCCGGACGCCTTCGGCCCGGGCCAGCCGGGCAATGTCGGTGCTGAATGCGCCGTAGTCGGAGGCCTGCACCCGCAGGCCATCCGGGGTCAGCTCGACCCCGCGGACGGCAGGCCGGCCGATGAGGGCGGCACCGAGGCGGCGGTCGTCGCCGCTGCGGACCACGAAGACGTGCGGGCGGCTGGTCATCAGCCGCCGGATGGCCCGGAAGTCGCCCGACGCGGCCAGCCGCCCGGCCACCATGACCTGGATCGTGCCGGACACCTCGGCCACCTCTTCGAGGATGTGCGAGCTGAACACGATCGTCCGGCCCGCGGTCCCGAGCCGGCCGAGCAGGTCCATCATGTGCAGGCGCTGGCGGGGATCCATGCCGTTGAACGGCTCGTCCAGGAGCAGCACCTCGGGCTCGTGGACCAGGGCGGCAGCGACCCGGATGCGCTGCCGCATGCCCTTGGAGTAGGTGCTGATGCGCCGGTTCATCGGGCCCACCATGTCCACCAGCCCGATGGCCCGCCGGGCCGCGGCCTCGGGATCGGGTAGCCGGTGCAGCCGGGCGCTGGCCAGGACGAACTGTGCACCGGTCAGGAAGGCGTAGGCCGACTCCCCCTCGGTGACCAGGCCGAGGATGGTGTAGACGTCCGGCCGCCGCCAGGCCGGGGCCCCGCCCACGGTCAGCTCACCCCGGGACGGTTCGCCGAATCCGGCCATCAGGTGCAGCAGGGTGGACTTGCCCGCGCCGTTCGGGCCGAGCAGCCCGGTCACCCCGGGCCCGATGGTCATCGTGACGTCGTTGACCGCGACCACGTTCCCGTACCAGCGGGAGACACCGCGCAGCTCGATGGAGGTCATGACGCACCCGCCTTCCGGTACCGGGACACCAGCACGGTCACACTGCCCGTGACCAGGGCCAGCAGGAGCAGGGCGTAACCGGCGCCCCAGAGGCGGCCAGGATCGGGCACCACCCCGGGGCTGGTGCCGCCCAGCCACTGCCGTACGCCGTCCAGCAGCGTGAACGGGCTGACCAGGCCGGCCACCCGGGCCGCGGTGGACGCCACGACGGCGGTGCCGGGAGAGGTGGCGACCGTCCCCAGCACCTCAGACAGCACCCAGCTCAGGAAGAAGAAGCCGGCCACGCCGCCGGCGGCGAAGGCCCGGCGGCCGCTGCACGAGGCGATGGCCAGCGCGATGGTGGCCAGCACCACCGACCACAGCAGTCCCAGGGCCAGGCCGGGCAGCAACGCCGTGGTCTGGGCCCACACCGCGGCGCCGCCGTGCACCCCGACGATCGTGCCCACGTACAGCAGAAGCAGCGGCACGTCCAGCACGATCAGGCAGGCCACGATCAGCGCGGCCAGCTTGGCCAGCGGGTAGTCGGCCGGGCGCAGCGGCCGGGCGAAGTAGAGCGGGAGCACCCGGTGGCGCAGGTCCCGCGACACCAGTTCGGGTGCCTGGGCCGCGAGGAAGATCGTCATCAGCACGACCCGCACCAGGTAGGAGTAGGTGTCGTAGGGGAAGGCCCGGGAGCCGCCCCGGGCCACCACGTACGCGTTGATGACCGCGGGCAGGCTCATGATCGCGAACACGGCTACCGGAACGATCTTGGCCCGGGCGCCCCGGCCGAGCCCGAAGGCGGACCGCAGGCTGTAGCCGGCCAGGGTGCGGACGATGGCCGCCCGCCCGTACCGGTCACCGGTGTAGCGCTGGTAGCCCAGGTCGTGGATGACGCCGGTGGGCATGAGGTCAGCTGGCATGGGTCACCCCGGTCTCCGCCGTCCCCGCCGTCGCTGGTGTCGCTGGCGTTTCGGCCAGCTCGGCCGGGCGGAACAGTTCCTCGACGCGGTGCCGGCGCTGCTCCATCCGGGCCAGCGCGAGCCCCAGATCGGCTACGGCGTCCCTGATCACATCGCAGGTGTACTCGTCGGTCATGGGGACGAGCAGGCCCCGGCCGGACGGCCGCGGCTTCAGGCCGCGGCGGCCGAGCTCACCGGCCAGGTCGGCGGTGCGGTCGGCGACCTCGATGAGCAGCAGCTGGCTGCTCTGGGTCAGGCTGGTCAGCGACCCGGCCCGCAGGAGCCGGCCCGCCTCCACCGCGACCAGGTGATCGCAGATCTGCTCGATCTCGCCCAGCAGGTGTGAGGCGACCACGACCGACAGGCCGAACTCGGCGCCGATCCGGGCGATCAGCTCGAGCATGGCGGTACGCCCGGCCGGGTCCAGCCCGTTGGTCGGCTCGTCCAGGAACAGCACCCGCGGGTCACCCGCCAGGGCCTGGGCCAGCTTGACCCGCTGCTTCATCCCGGTGGAGTACGTTCCGACGGCCCGGTAGCGCTCCTCGTGCAGGCCGACGTGGCGCAGCGATTCGGCCGCGCGTTCCTTGGCCGCCACCGCGGGCAGCCCGGACATCCGGGCCATGTGGGTCACGAACTCGGTCGCGCTCACGTCCGGGGGCAGGCAGTCGTGCTCGGGCATGTAGCCGACCAGCGTGCGGATCTGCTCCGCATCCCGGTCGCAGTCCAGGCCGAGGACCCGGGCTCGCCCTTTGGTCGGCGGCAGCAGCCCGAGCAGGATCTTGATCAGGGTGGACTTACCGGCGCCGTTGGCGCCGATCAGGCCGGTGATGCCGGGCGCCACCCGGACGGTGAGGGCGTTCAGCGCGGTGACGCCGCCGGGATAGGTCTTGGTCAGGGCGGTGGTCTCGATCACGGCGTCGCCGGTCGCGGCGGCTCCCGGCGCAGCGCGGGGTGGATCGGTGGTGGTGAGCACGGTGGCGGCCTTCCTCGGAGTTGGTGTGCTCACTGTGCCGCGCGGGCCGACGCGGCCGCGTCGGCCCGCAGATCGAAGTTGTGGCGGCCGTCTACGCCCGCGGGCGTAGGCTCGGCGGCCGACGCGCCCGGCGGCCCTGCGCGGTTACCGTAGAACCGTGACCAATGCCGGGCCACTGAACACGGGGCCACCACCAGACGCGGGCGGGCCCCGGGTGCGGCCTCCGCTGACGGCCCGGCTGCGCCGCTCGCACTGGATCGTGCTGGACGGCCTGGCGGCCGTGGTGGCCCTTCTGGTGCTGGGCGTCGCCACCGGGGTGGCCAGCCATCGCAGCGTCCGGTCCCTGCCCGAGCTGGTGCTGCTGATCATCCTGGCCTCGCTGGCCGCCGCCCCGGTCGCGGTGCGCCGGATCCGGCCGATGGTGGCCTTCGGTGCGGTCGTGGCCCTGTACCTGGCCCTCGGGCTCCTGTTGCCGATATCCGGCGTGATCATCGCCTTTCCCACCGCGTACGTGCTGTACACGGTGGCGGTGACGTACCCGCGCAAGGTGTCGGCCGCGGCCCTGATCGTCGCGCTGGCGGTGGAGTCCCTGGTGGCCGTGCTGGGCCACATCGCCGGGAACGCGCTGATCCCGCTGGGCCTGGTGCTGATCGTGCTCTGGACGTTCGGGACGATGGCCCGGCAGCGGCGGGCCTACGCCAGCGGCCTGCAGCAGCAGGCGGCCAGCCAGGCGGTGGCCGAGGAACGGCTGCGCATAGCCAGGGAACTGCACGACGTGGTGGCGCACAGCATGGCCGTGATCGCCGTGCAGGCGGGCTTCGGCCAGTACGTGATCGACAGCCAGCCCGGGCAGGCCCGGGAGGCCCTGGGCGCGATCCAGGCCACCAGCCGGGACACCCTGGACGAGATGCGCCGGATGCTGTCCGTGCTGCGCCAGGGTGACACCCCGACCGTCCTGGACGCGGCCGGGGTGACGGACGCCGCGGGCGGATCGGGCGAGCCAGGTGACCCGGATGGCCGTCCAGAAGCGCCCAGGACACCCGTAGGCGGCCTGCGGGACCTGGATCGGCTCATCACCCGGGTCGGGCACGCCGGGGTCCACGTCGACCTGCAGGTCGACGGGCCACCGGTGGACCTTCCGGCCAGCGTGGACCTGTCCGCCTTCCGCATCATCCAGGAGGCGCTGACCAACGTGGTCAAGCACGCCGCCACGCCGGACTGCCAGGTTCGGCTGGCCTACCGCGCACGGGAGCTGAGCCTGGAGGTCCTGGACGAGGGCGACGCGGGGCAGGCCGCGGCGGCGGGCGCCGCCGGCCTGAGCACCGGGCACGGGCTCATCGGCATGCGTGAGCGGGTGCACCTGTGCGGCGGGGAGTTCAGCGCCGGCCCGCAGCCCGGGCGCGGATTCCGGGTCGCGGCCACGCTGCCGCTGGAACCGGGCCTGGGGCCTGCCGGGGCGGGGCCAGCCGACCCGGTGGGCTCGGCTGATTCGGTGGGCTCGGCTGATTCGGTGAGTTCAGCTGGCTCAGTGGGCTCGGCCGGTTCGGTGGGTTTCCCGTGACCCTGCGGGTGGTCGTGGCCGACGACCAGGCCCTGGTGCGGGTGGGGTTCCGCGGCATCATCGACGCCACCCCCGGGTTCACCGTGGTCGGCGAGGCCGCCAACGGCCAGGAAGCGATCGAGGTGACCCGGCAGGCCCAGCCCGATGTGGTGCTGATGGACGTGCGGATGCCGGTCATGGACGGCATCGAGGCCACCCGCCAGATCACGGCCGACGCCTGCGGCGTGCACACGCTGATCCTGACCACGTTCGACCTGGATGAGTACGTCTTCGCCGCGCTGCGCGCCGGGGCCAGCGGCTTCCTGCTCAAGGACACCATGCCCGCGGATCTGCTGGCCGCGATCGGTGTGGTGGCGGCGGGCGATGCCCTGCTGGCGCCCAGCGTCACCCGGCGGCTGATCAGCGAGTTCGCCCGGCTGCCCGAGTCGGCGCGACCCGATTCGGGGGCGGCGGAAGGCGGCGGCGCGCTGGGCCCCCTGACCGAACGCGAGGTCGAGGTGCTGACCCTGGTCGCCCGCGGGCTGTCCAACAGCGAGATCGCCGACCAGCTGTTCATCAGCCCGGCGACGGCCAAGACCCACGTCGCCCACCTGCTGGCCAAGCTCAACGCCCGCGACCGGGTTCAGCTGGTGATCATGGGCTACCAGAGCGGCCTGGTGAAGGTGGTCTAAGCCGCCCGGGTGAATACCGCGTGAATGGCGATCGTGTTGTGCATCGAGGCGATGCCGATGAAGTTCCAGGTCAGGCCGAAATCCCCCCGGTGGACCGGAAGCTCGCCATCCAGCGAAAGCTCGTCGTCGGCGCTGGAGACCGAGGCGTCGAACGACGCCGGGCGGGTCTCCCCACGTACGGTGAGGCTGCCCGTGACCCGGACGCCTCCCTCGGCCGGGTGCACGCTGTCAGCGGCGAAGGTGAAGTCCGGGTGGTTGCCGACGTCGAAGAAGTCGGCCGAGCGCAGGTGCGTGTCCCGCCGGGAGTTCTTGGTGTCGATCGACTCGGCGGCCACGGTGATGACGCCGCTGACGTCCCCGGCCGCGGTCACCGTGCCGTTCCCGCTGACCTGGCGGAAGACGCCGGCGAGCGGGAGGAGCCCCCAGGTGTGCCGGGTCTTCAGCCGGACCTGCGACCGCGCCGGGTCCAGCGTCCAGGATCCGGCGAGTGTGCCGTCCTGCAGCAGCGCCTGCAGCGCCGGAGAGGTCAGCTGTCCCGATGCCGCCATGGGATTCCTCCGTTATTGGTTCGTATGTCAAAACTATTTTGTTAGAGGAACCGTATAAACTGCCAGCACGGAGTGTCAAGGCGGGACGACAGCTGAGGAGAGCCATGGCCGACGTGGTGTGCCTGCGGCTGATGCAGGCCTTGCGCCGCGTCAGCCGGGGGATGCGGCGCTGGCAGGACGGATCGGCCCCGCCGTCGACGGCACCGCTCAGCCCGCGGCACATCGCCGCCCTGGAACAGCTCCTGGGCCGCCCGCTGACCGTCGGCGAGCTGGCCTCCCGGCTCGGCCTGACCCTGCCCACCGTCAGCGGCGTGCTGGCCGACCTGGACCGCGCCGGCTTCATCGAGCGGCACCCCGACCCGGCCGACCGCCGCCGCACGATCGTCCAGGTCATCCCGGCCCAGGCCACCCTGATCGGCCAATGGCTCGACGGCGCGGCCAAGCCCATCGCCCGCGTCCTGGACCAGCTGACCCCGACCGAGCAGCAAGCCTTCCTCAAAGCCATGGACCTCCTGGACACCGAGCTCCAGACCCCGGGTGCCAACGTGTGAGACGTGTGTGGCTCGGTGAGGTTCGGGCGGCGGGCGGGTGCGGCCTTCATAGAACGGAGTGCACGTAGGCGATGGCGTCTTTGGGCGTGCTATAGCACGCCCAAAGACGCCATCGCTGTCACTATCCGGGCCGACCCGGGTGACACCGGAGCTCCGTGAGACGCATGTGACTTACGGGCTTGGCCGACGCGCCTCGCGCACACTCGGGGCCAGCGTGGCCCGTCCCCTCGACAACGGCGACCACGGGAAGGGCCAGGCCAAAGGCTTTCATCCATCCCGGCGCCCGAGCGCCCCCGCCGGAGGCACGGACCCCGAACGCGAAGAGCCCCGGGCAACGCCCGGGGCTCTTCGCGTGGTGGGGGGTCAAAACCCCGGCAAACTAATGCGCGTAGTTGCCGCGGTAGTACTCGAAGACGAAGCCGATGGTGGAGAAAAAGACCATCAGGCAGCCGATGAGGAAGAGCCACCAGCCGATGGCCAGACCGAACGCGGCGACGGCGCAGGAGAAGCCGACGAACAGCGGCCACCAGCTGTGCGGGCTGAAGAAGCCGATCTCGCCGGTGCCTTCCGAGATCTCGCCCTGCGGGTTGTCTTCCGGGCGCTCGGGCAGGCGGCGGCCGGTGAACAGGACGTAGAACCCGGTCAGAACGGCCAGTCCCACCGCGAACGCGAGGGCGGCGGTGCCGGTCGGGTCTTTCGAGTAGTACCAGTAGAGGATGTCCGCGCCCCCGAAGAAGGCGGCGCAGCCGAGGAACAGCCAGCCTTCGACCTTCATGCCAGTCTCTTTCTGTTAAGCCTCATCGGAGGGCGGTGCCGGGGGGATCTCGTCGACTGGCGGCCCCAGCGTCTGGTTCAGGGATCGCGAGGCCAGGCCCGACTTGATGTGCGGGTAGTGCAGCTCGAACGCGGGGCGCTCGGACCGGATGCGCGGGATCCGGTAGAAGTTGTGCCGCGGCGGCGGGCAGGACGTAGCCCACTCCAGCGAACTGGCGAAGCCCCACGGGTCCTCCACGTTGACCGGGACCCCGTACCGCCAGGTCTTGTACACGTTGTAGAAGAACACCAGGATCGACAGGGTCAGTATCCAGGAGCCGATCGAGGAGATCTGGTTCAGCAGCGTGACGTTGCCGGGCAGGTCCGGGTAGTTGGCGATGCGGCGGGGCATGCCCTCCACACCAATCCAGTGCTGCACCAGGAACGTCATGTTGAACCCGATGAACATCAGCCAGAACTGGATCTTGCCAATGCGGTCGTCGAGCTTCTTCCCGGTCATCTTGGGCCACCAGAAGTAGAAGCCCGCGAACATCTCGAACAGCACCGTGCCGGCCAGCACGTAGTGGAAGTGGGCCACCACGAAGTAGGAGTCGCTGACCGCGAAGTCCAGCGGCGGGGAAGCCAGGATGATGCCGGTGATCCCGCCGAACAGGAACACGATCAGGAACCCGACCGTGAACAGCATGGGCGGCTCGAACGTGATCTGGCCCTTCCACATCGTCCCGGCCCAGTTGAAGAACTTCACCCCGGTGGGGATGGCGATCAGGAAGGTCATGAACGAGAAGAACGGGAGCAGCACACCACCAGTGGTGAACATGTGGTGCGCCCACACCGTCATCGACAGGCCCGCGATCGAGATCGTCGCGGCGATCAGGCTCTTGTAGCCGAACAGCGGCTTGCGGCTGAACACCGGCAGGATCTCGGTGGCGATGCCGAAGAACGGCAACGCCAAGATATAGACCTCGGGATGGCCGAAGAACCAGAACAGGTTCTGCCACAGCAGAGCCCCGCCGGTCGAGGCGTCGAACACGTGCGCGCCCAGCCGACGGTCAATCTCGAGCACCAGCAGGGCGGCGGCCAGGGCCGGGAAGGCCAGCAGGATCAGCATGCTGGTGAGCAGCGCGTTCCAGGTGAAGATCGGCATCCGGAACATCGTCATGCCCGGCGCCCGCAGGCAGAAGATCGTGGTCACGAAGTTCACGCCGCCGAGGATCGTCCCCAGCCCCGACAGGGTCAGCCCCATGACCCACATGTCGGCGCCGACACCCGGTGAGTACACCGCGCTGGTCAGCGGGGAGTAGGCGTACCAGCCGAAGGCGGCCGCGCCGCCCGGGGCGAGGAAGCTGGCCAGCAGGATCAGCCCGCCGAACAGGAAGAAGTAGTAGCTGAGCAGGTTCATCCGCGGGAACGCCACGTCGGGCGCCCCGATCTGCAGCGGCATGACCACGTTCGCGAACCCGATGAACAGCGGGGTGGCGAACAGCAGCAGCATCAGCGTGCCGTGCATGGTGAACAGCTCGTTGTACACCTGGTCGGACACGATCTTGTTGTTCGGCTCGAACAGCTGGAGCCGGATCACGATAGCCATGATGCCGGCGACCAGGAAGAAGCCGAACGAGGTGATCAGGTACATGTACCCGATGACCTTGTGGTCGGTGGAGGAGAACCAGCCGGCCAGCACGCCACCCTTTTGATCCGACCGCTGCCGCGGGATGATCGGGGTGCCGGTGACGGGCGGCTGCTGTTCGATCGTGCTCACTTGGAAACACTCCTGGTAGCCGTCTTCACCGCGGTCTGGCCGGTAATCGCCGTCGTGGTCGACGAGGAGGACTGGCGCGCGGCGACCCATTGCTGGAACTGCTGCTTGGTCACAACCTTGACTGTGAACAGCATGCGGCTGTGGTACAGCCCGCACAACTCGCTGCAGTGCCCGGTGTAGGTGCCCGTCTTGGTCAGCGTGACCTGGAAGTGGTTCGGGTGGCCGGGGATGACGTCCCGCTTGAACAGGAACTCAGGGACCCAGAACGAGTGGATGACGTCCGGCGAGGTCAGGTTGAACCGGACGGTCTCGCCGGTCGGCACCTCGAGCAGCGGCAGCGGGCCCGGGTACATCACGCCGTTGTCGGTCACGTTGTACTGCGGGTAGTTGAACTGCCAGCTCCACTGGTAGGCGACCACGTTCACGGTCACGTTCGGGTTCGACGTGAGCGTGTCGATGTAGTCCTCGTCCCTGGCGGTGTAGTAGAAGAGCACCGCGATCAGCACGAACGGCAGGGTGGTGTAGAGGATCTCGATCGGCAGGTTGTACCGGACCTGCGGAGGCAGCCGGTCGCCACGCTTGCGGTGGAAGATCACCGCCCACAGGATGATGCCCCACACCACAACCGCGACCGCCATGCCGGCGATCCACGAACCCTGCCAGAGGTGGAGCGTGACCAGCCCCTGCTTGGTGATGGGATCCGGGAATCCAATGCGCGTGAAGGTGTCGTTCGTGCAGCCGGTCAGCGCGACCAGCAGCACCGCGAGGCCAGCCGCGCGCGGCACCCAGCGGCGCGATCGGCCTGCGCGTCCGCTGCGCGGAACGAGGCGGTTGGGAGTCAACGAAATGCCTTCCAGGCGGGTGTCTTCGAGTCCTTCTACAGCGTGTCGTGGAAACAGTACCGCGACTGCGTGGCCTGCCGTCGGGGACCCCCGGCGTTTTTCTGAGGCACCTCGGAGCCGAGCCGGACGGAAGGGTAAATCATAACTAATTGAATCCGATTGCATTCAAAGCGTATTGTTGAGCGTAGGACACACGTGTCAGGGCATCATTGGGGGCGTGGGTGGGATGTCATGAGCAACCGCTGGTTCGGGCGTAGCGGCGCGGGGTCGCCGCCGGCGGCCGCGACGACGCCGCCCCCGCTCCCGCCGTCGTCGCCGCTGGGGGCGGACGAGGGGCCGCTGGTCACCATCGATGCCCTGGGCCGCAAGTGCCCGATCCCGATCATCATGCTGGCCCAGCGCATCAACGAGGTCCCGATCGGGTCGGTCATCGCGGTGCTGGCCGACGACCCGGCCGCGGAAACCGACGTCCCGGCCTGGTGCATGATGAAGTCCCACGACCACGTGCGCACCCAGCCGCTGGAACGCGGGTGGGCGATCCTGATCCGCCGCGGGTACTGACCCGCGGGGTCAGTGGCCGACCTTGGCGAACGCGGCCCGGGCCACAGCCTGGGAACCCGCGGACAGCTGGCTCATCGACACCGGGCCGTAGTGGCCGTTGTTCGACTTGTCCAGCCCGTTCAGCACCACGGTGACGAGCACGTTCCGGTACCGGATGACGGTGGTGGCCACGTCGGTGACGGCCCCCTCCACCTGGTAGACCTGGGTCGCGGTGAACGCGGCCGTGCCGAGCCCCTTGATCACCGTGACCTGGCCCTTGGGTGCGCCGGTGTTGGGGGCGGGATCCTGCTTCTGCTGCATGGCCTCGGCGTAGCCGTCGATGGCCGCGAACGTGGCGCTGCCGGTGCCGCTGGCCAGCCCGCTGGGCGTGTAGGCCCGGATGTCCAGCTGGAGCAGCCGGTATACCGGCCGCTGATCCAGCGTCCAGTCACACTGGCTGTCCAGCGAGCCGTCCAGGGCGGGCGGCGCGGCCTGCTTGGTCTTGCCCGGCAGGTAAGTGGACAAGGTGGTGGCGGGCACGGACGGGCAGGCCGACGGCACGGTCTGGATCTCACCCGGCAGGAACGTGGTGATCAGTGAGCCCGGCGTCACGGGGGCCGGGCTCGAGCCGGGCAGCACCAGCACCACGACCACCACGGCGACGATGACCGCGACCACGATGGGCACGCCCCAGACCAGCAACCGCCGGCGGCTGGCCCCCTGCCGCCGGGCGCGGGCGAGCCGCCGCGGCTGGGGGGCGGGATCGGCCTGCTCGTCGCCCATGGCCCAGTCAGAGTCAGCGGGCGAACGGGGCGGGAGTGACCCCTGCTCTGTCACGGTGCCTCCGGGGACCGGGAAGGTATCAGACCGGTCGATCCTATGGCAACGACCCCGGGCCCGGAGGGCGATCGGCCGCCCAGCGCGGGCCGATCCGGGTGAGCCGGACGACCCGGCCCTCCCCGTGCAGTTCGATGGCGATCTCCAGCCGGTCCTCGGACAGCCCCTCGGCCAGTCCCTCGCCCCACTCCACCACCGTCACCGAACTGGCCGTGCTGGAGTCCAGATCCAGGTCGTCGATCTCCGCGGCACCACCGAGCCGGTAGGCGTCGGCGTGCACCAGCGGCGGGCCACCGGTCAGCGACGGGTGCACCCGCGCGATGACGAAGGTGGGCGAGGTGATCGGGCCGCGGACGCCGAGGCCCTCGCCGATGCCCTGGACCAGGGTCGTCTTCCCGGCGCCGAGCGGACCGGTCAGCACCAGCAGGTCGCCGGCGCGCAACCCGGCCGCGAGACCGCGGCCCAGGTCCTGCATGGCACCGGCGGTCGGGACCTCGATCGTCTCGATGGTCTGCTCAGGCATCGGATGGCTCACCCTGGTAGGTCCGCGGCACCCGGCCGCCGATTCCGGTGACGATCTCGTAGGAGATCGTGCCCAACGTCTCTCCCCACTCCTGCGCGGTGGCCTCGCCCCGGTCACCCGGGCCGAACAGCACCACCTCGTCCCCCGGCTCGACCGGCTCGGCACCGAAGTCGACCACGAACTGGTCCATGCAGACCGTGCCGGCGATCGGCCACCGCCGCCCGCGGACCTGCACCAGCGGCTGGCCGATCGCGGCCCGCGGCACGCCGTCGGCGTAGCCGAGCGGGACCAGGCCCAGGGTGGCCGGCTCGGTGGTCACGTAGCGGTGGCCGTAGGACACCCCGGTACCCGGCGGAACCCGTTTGACCTGAGCCAGCCGGGCCTTCAGGGTCATGGCCGGGCGCAGCCAGCCGGGGGCACCACCCGGCAGCGTGGACAGGCCGTAGATCGCGCCGCCCAGCCGCACCAGGTCCAGCCGGGAGTCCGGGACAGTGATGGCGGCCGCGGTGTTGGCGATGTGCCGCACCTCGGGCTCGACCCCGGCCTTCTCGGCCAGGGCGGTGGCTTCGGCGAACCGGATCAGCTGGGCCTGGATCGACGGGTGGCCCGGCTCGTCGGCGCAGGCGAAGTGGGACCACAGCCCGGTCACCTCGACCAGCCCGTCGGCCTGGGCGGTGAGGGCGGCGTCGATCACCGCGGGCCACTGCTCCTGGGTGGCACCACCGCGGCTCAGCCCGGTGTCGGCCTTCAGGTGCAGCCGGGCAGGCCGGCCGGCTGCACCGGCGGCGGCCGCGATCTGGCGCACCAGGGGCACCGAGCCGGCCGACATGTCGATCCCGGCCCGGATCGCGTCCTCGTGCGCGCCCTCGGCCAGCGCCATCAGGCACAGCACCGGCACGCTGAGCCCGGCCCGGCGCAGCCGCAGCGCCTCGGCCACGTGCACCACGCCGAGCCAGTCCGCGCCGCCGGCCACCGCGGCCCGCGCGGCCTGGGTGCTGCCGTGGCCGTAGCCGTCGGCCTTGACCACCGCCATGACCTGGCTGCCGGTCATCCGGGCCCGCAGCACCTCGACGTTGCGGCTGATCGCGCTCAGGTCGACGGACGCCTCGGCGTGCAGGTGCTCGCTGGGCCGGTACTCGCCGGGCCGGGGCACGCTCACGCGGACCGGACCGCGCGGATCGCGTCGGGCAGGGCGCGGACCACGTCGGCCGCCCCGATCGGCGCTCCCTCCAGGGCGGTGGCTTGCTCGTCCGCCTCCCCGGCGTCGCCGGTGACCTCGGGGCCGGCCGCGGCCCGGCGGGCCGCCACACCATGCAGGAAGGCAGCCGCGGTAGCGGCATCGGGCGGGGTGAGGCCCTGGGCCAGCAGCGCGCCGGCCAGGCCGGAGAGCACGTCACCGGACCCGGCCGTGGCCAGCCAGGGCGTCCCGGTGGAGTTGACCCGGTCCGGGTGGGCCCAGGGCGAGTCCGGGGGCGAGCAGATCACCGTGGTCGAGCCCTTGAGCAGGACGGTGACGCCGAGGGACCGGGCCGCCTCCCGTGCGTGGGTCAGCCGCTGGGCCTCGATGTCGGCCCGGTCGGCGCCGGTCAGCCGGGACAGCTCGCCCGCGTGCGGGGTGATCAGCGTGGGCGCCGACCTCGCCAGCAGGTCGCGGTGCTCGGCCAGGATCGTCAGCCCGTCCGCGTCGACCAGGACGGGCAGGTCGGTGCGGAGCACCGCGGCCAGCAGCTCAGCGGAGTCCTCGCCGGTGCCCATCCCCGGGCCGGCCACCCAGGCCTGGACCCGGCCGGCCGAAGCCAGGAAGTCCGCGGCCGTGGTGTCCTGCCAGCGGTTGCCGCCCCCTCCCGATGACGCTGGAGGCTCGGGCGGCAGCGGCGTGATCACGGTCTCCGGCCACCACTGCCGGACCAGGTCCACCGCGGGCTGGGCGGACAGGAAACGGATCATGCCGGCCCCGCCGCGGATGGCTCCGCCCACGGACAGCACGGCCGCGCCCGTGTACCGCTCGCTGCCGG
This sequence comes from uncultured Actinomycetes bacterium, assembly GCA_963833835.1. Classification (GTDB taxonomy): domain Bacteria; phylum Actinomycetota; class Actinomycetes; order Streptosporangiales; family Streptosporangiaceae; genus Bog-532. The sequence continues at coordinate 161,172 of CAWHZI010000006.1, read as the reverse complement.
ACACCAGGCCCGCCACCCCGCGCCGGTACTTGTCGGAATCGGCGGTCGGCGAAGGCAGCAGGGCCGCGATGTCCGCGGCCTGAGCGGACACCACATCGGGCGGGTCCGGGACCAGGCCGATGTCGACCAGCTCGGTCACGCCGGCGTAGCTGGCTCCCGGGTCGATGAGCAGGCCCGGCTTCCAGGTGCCGAAGGTGACGGTCACGTCGGCCCGGACGGCCTCCCCCGCCACCACCCCGGTGTCGGCGTCTACCCCGCTGGGCAGGTCGACCGCGACCACAGTGGCGGCCGACCGGGCGGCGGCCGCCGCGAGCGTCGCGTACGGCTCGCGCAGACCGCCCTGGCCGCCGATGCCCAGCATGCCGTCGAGGATCAGGTCGGCCTGGTCGACGGCCGCGGCCACGGCGGGGTCATCGGGTCCGACGATCCGGCCACCCGCGGCGCGCAGCGCGGCCGCACCGCCGTCGTGGATCCGGGAGCCTGCCGCCACGGCCAGCACGGCGGTGCCGCGCCGGGCGAGCTGGGCCGCCGCGTAGAGGGCATCACCGCCGTTGTCGCCGCTGCCCGCCAGGACCACGGCCCGGGAGCCGTACCGGCGGCCCAGCAGCTGACCGCAGACCGCGGCGAGACCGGTGGCCGCCCGCTGCATCAGCGTCCCGGCGGGCAGCGCCGCCATCAGCTTGGCTTCGGCCGCTCGGACCTTGACTACCTCACGAGCTTCACGCATGGAGTTCAGGCTAGGGCGAGTCGGACCACGTCGGCGACCTGGTGAGCCACCCGGTCGGCCTGAGCGGTGTCCACCGCCTCGACCATGACCCGGATGATGGGCTCGGTCCCGCTGGGGCGGACCAGGATACGACCGGTGCTGCCGAGCTCCTCGCGGGCCGCCTCGACCGCCTGGGCCAGCTCGGGTGAGGCCGCGGCCGCGGTCCGGTCGACCGGCACGTTGATCAGCACCTGCGGGTAGCGGGTCATCACCTTCGCCGCCTCGGCCAGGCTGACCCCACGCCGGGCCAGCACCGCGAGCAGGTGCAGGGCGGTGAGCACGCCGTCGCCGGTGGTGGCGTAGTCGGCCAGGATGATGTGACCGGACTGCTCGCCGCCCAGGCTGCGCTGCCCGGCCAGCATGGCCTCCAGCACGTAGCGGTCACCGACCGGGGTCTCCACCACCGAGATGCCGGCGTCGTCCATGGCCAGCCGGAAGCCGAGGTTGGACATGACCGTGACGACCACGGTGTCCCCGGCCAGGCGGCCCTCCTGCTTCAGCTCGGCGGCCAGCACGGCCAGGATCTGGTCTCCGTCGACCACCTGCCCGGAGGCATCCACGGCCAGGCAGCGGTCGGCGTCGCCGTCGTGCGCGATGCCGACGTCGGCGCCCTCGGACCGGACCACGGACGCGATCGTGTCCAGGTGGGTGGAGCCGCAGCCGGAGTTGATGTTGTCACCGTCGGGCTCGACCCCGATCGCGATGATCTCGGCGCCCGCCCGGCGCAGCGCCTCGGGCGCGATGGCGTAGGCGGCGCCGTGGGCGCAGTCGACCACCACCCGCAGGCCCGCCAGCGGTGGCTGGGCCGGTACCGGGCCCGCCCCCAGCGAGGCGACCAGGTGGTCGAGGTACTTCTCCTGCTCGCGCTCGGCCTCGATGACCCGGCCGAATCCGTGCGGGGAGGGCGGGCCCGGCTCCCCCAGCAGCGCCTCGATCTCGTCCTCGACCGCGTCCGGTAGCTTGCGGCCACCGCGAGCGAAGAACTTGATCCCGTTGTCCTTGGCCGGGTTGTGGCTGGCCGACAGGACCACGCCGAAGTCAGCATCCAGGGCCTTGACCAGATAGGCCACCCCTGGCGTGGGCAGCACGCCGAGGCGGAGCACGTCCACCCCGGAGCTGGCCAGCCCGGCGACCACGGCCGCCTCCAGAAACTCACCGGAGGTGCGGGGGTCGCGGCCGACCACCGCGACCGGCCGTTGGTGGGTTGCGGCGGGACCGAGGACCCGCGCGGCCGCGACCGAGAGGTCCAGCGCCAGCCGTGCGGTGAGGTCACTCCCCGCTAGACCACGAACACCATCCGTGCCGAAGAGGCGGCCCATGACATCACGCTCCCCGTCTGCGAGATCCCGGCTGTGAAAATGGTTGACCCGCCAGCGCGCGATGCGCTGGCGGGTCCAGGACTATTAACGCTTGGAGTACTGCGGTGCCTTACGGGCCTTCTTGAGGCCGTACTTCTTGCGCTCCTTGACCCGCGGGTCACGGGTCAGGAAGCCGGCCTTCTTCAGCGCCGGGCGGTTCTCCGGGTCGATCAGGATGAGGGCTCGCGCCACCCCGAGGCGCAGCGCCCCGGCCTGGCCGGTGACCCCGCCCCCGGTGATGAGGGCGACCACGTCGAACTGGCCCTCGGCACCCAGGGTGACGAACGGCTCGCTGACGATCTGCTGGTGGACCTTGTTCGGAAAGTAAGCGTCCAGCGGCCGGCCATTGATCTTCCACTGGCCGGTGCCCGGCACCAGCCGGACCCGGGCGATCGCTTCCTTGCGCCGGCCGAGGCCGCCCGCCTGGCCGGTCGTGATGGGACGGCGGGTCGCCGCCTGGCCCGCCTCGGCGGGCGTCTCGCTGGTGTACTCGGAGGGGACGTTGTCGCCTTCGAGCTCCCCGAGTGCCACGCCTTCAGCGCCTGCGTCTTCGACGGGCGCTTCTACACCTGTGGGCTCAGCCACGGTACTTCCTCATACTTCCTTGCCTGGAGCGGTCGTCTGCTCGGCGGTCATTGGGTTACTGCGAGACCTGCGTGATCTCGAACGGCACCGGCTGCTGAGCCGAGTGCGGGTGATCGGGCCCCGCGTACACCTTGAGCTTGCGTAGCGTCTTCCGGCCGAGCGAGTTCTTCGGGAGCATGCCCCGGACCGCCTTTTCGACGATCCGCTCGGGGCGCTTCTCCATCAGCTCGCCGTAGCTGATCGACCGCAGGCCGCCCGGGTAACCGGAGTGCCGGTACGCCCGCTTCTGCTCCAGCTTGTTACCGCTGAGCGCGACCTTGCCCGCGTTGATGACAATTACGAAGTCACCGGTGTCCACGTGCGGGGCGAAAATCGGCTTGTGCTTACCGCGCAGGAGCACGGCGACCTGGCTAGCCAGCCGGCCGAGTACGACATCGGACGCGTCAATGACGTGCCACTGCCGCGTGATGTCATTGCCCTTAGGGCTGTACGTGCGCACAGTCGTGCCTTTCGCATGTGGGTCTCTGATCAAGAACCCGCGCCGCGGTCAACAGTGCCCTCGATGGATACTGACCCGCTGCGCCGGCCACGTCCGGGGCGCAACCGCCTGACCGAACGCCACGTGCATGCTGACAACACATGGACGCGAATGCCAAGAATACTCGGAGTTCAGCGTGCTTGGCAAAGTGATGGGAAAGCTGGGGCTCGCAGCAGCCTGAGAGCGCTCAGTGCCTGAGGGTAACGAAAAAATATCACGACTGCCTTGCTGTGCCCTCGCGGGGAGATAACCTCGTTTTTATGGGACACCGGGGCACTGAAGGCTCCCGCACGCCGGAAGACTGGCAGGGCCAGCAGTACGCCGCGGCTCCGTGGGACGACGACAACGGCTACGGCAGCACGACCTACGCCGGCCACGACGCGGGCCCGCACGGCACTGGACCAGATAGTGCTGGCCTGGACAGTGCTGGCCTGGACAATGCTGGCCCAGACAGTGCTGGCCTGGACAATGCTGGCCTGGACAATGCCGACCCGTATGGGACGGGCCAGGACTCGCGCGGCCCGGCTCGCGGCTTCCCGCCGGCCCCGGGCCAGCCCAACCCGGTCTACCCGCAGGGTGACTTCGACTCCTGGAACGATGCGCCCGCCGATGGCCACCAGGGCCACTGGCAGGACGCCCCGGGTCAGCCCGGCGGCGACTGGGGCGAGGCGGGCCGGACCGGCGAGTGGGCCAGCAGCCAGACCGGCGAGTGGGCCCTGGCCGACGCGGAGCCCCGCCGCTGGGGCGAAGGCAACGGGCAGTGGGACGAACCCTATGGCCAGTGGGACGAGCACGGCCAGTTCCACGAGGACGGCCCAGGCCCGGCGGCCGGAACCGGTGCTACCCGGGTGGCCGGCTGGGAGAACTCCGACTACCCCGGTTACGACGACCGGGACGGCCAGGCCTACCAGGGCCAGGGCGACTACCGAGACGAGATCGACGACGGCCGGGACCCGTCCGGGCGCCGGGGCGGCGCGGGCGGCTCCGGGGGCCGTGGGGGCCGTGGCGGCGCCCGGGCGCGCTCGTCGAAGATGAAGATAATCCTGCTCACCGGGGCGGGCGCGGTCGTGCTGGCCGCCCTCGGAGCTACCGCGTACACCTTCCTGAGCGGGAAGTCCGGCCACTCCGGGACGGCCGGTGCGGGCGTGGCCGCGCCCAAGCTGCCCACCCCGACCACTTCGCCCACCTCGGCCGCGGCCAAGTACGGCAAGTGGGGCTACATCACCGGCCGGTCCACCGACACCACCCCGCTGACCGTGGACGAGCTGTACCCGGCCCAGTTCGAGATCAACAGCCAGTCGTTCGTGCGGACCACCGACCGGGCCGACACCGACTGCAATTCGGCACTGTTCGGCTCGCAGTTGCAGCACGCGGCCAAAGCGTACGGCTGCAACCAGGTGGTCCGGGCCAGCTACGTGTCCAGCGACCAGACCATGATGGGCACGATCGGCGTGGTCAACCTGGACAACTCCAACGACGCGGCCAAGGCCGGTGACGCCTCCGGGTCCACCGACTTCGTGACCCCGCTGAACGGCAAATCCGGCCCGACCAAGAACCTGAGCCAGGGCACCGGCGTGGTGCAGGCCGAGTTCAAGGGTCACTACCTGATCCTGATCTGGGCCGAGTTCACCAACCTCAAGGCGCCGACCACGACCGCGCAGCGGACCCAGCTGGAGACGTTCTCGTCCAGCCTGATCTCGGGCAGCGCGAACATCGCGCTCAGCAACCGGATGGTCAACGGCAAGCCGCAGGCCACCGCGTCGGCGACGGGGTCGGCGGGCTGATCCCGGAGTCCTGACCCGGGCCCCTAACTCCGGACCCGGCGGGTCTCGGCGGCCCGGGCGGCCAGCTCCGCGGCGGGTGGATAACGCACCTCGGCCAGGCACAGCCCATGCGCCGGGGCCACATGCACGGCGCCGTCACGGACCGCCGCGGCCAGCACCTGCTCGGGCCACCCCGGTTCCCGGCGCTCCTCCCCGACCGCGAGCAGCGCTCCCACCATGGCCCGCACCATGTTGTGGCAGAACGCGTCGGCCACCACCGTGGCCTCGGCCACGCCATCACCATGCCGGGCCCAGTCCAGCCGCAGCAGCCGCCGGACGGTGGTCGCGCCTTCCCTCCGGCGGCAGAACGCTGCGAAGTCGTGCTCGCCCAGCAGCGAGCTCGCCGCCGCGTTCATCCGGCCCACATCAAGCGGCCGGGGATACCAGAGCGTGTCGTGGCGGCGCAGCGGGTCGGCCGCAGCCGGGGAGTCACAGACGCGGTAGCGATACCGGCGCCAGAGTGCGGAGAACCGGGCGTTGAACCCCGGCGGGGCCGGAGCCAGGCCGCAGACCCGCACGTCCGGCGGCAGGACGCCGGCCAGCGAACGCAGGACGCGGCCCGCGTCGCCCGGCCAGGCGGTGGCGGGCACGTCCAGGTGCGCCACCTGGCCGACGGCGTGAACCCCGGCGTCGGTCCGCCCGGCCACGGTCAGCCGGGCTGGCTCAGGCAACCGCAGGACCCGGCCGAGCGCGTCCTCGAGCACGGCCTGAACCGTGCGGCGGCCGGGCTGCGCGGCCCAGCCGGAGAAGTCCGAGCCGTCGTAGGCCAGATCCAGCCGCAGCCGGATGACGTCATCGCCGGTTGCCGTGGTCACGTCGCTGGTCCCCAAGGAAAGAGCAGCGGGCTGTCCCGTGGTACCGGGACAGCCCGCTGTGGTGCTGGGTTACCTCAGGCTCAGGCGGACTTGGATTCGTCGTCCGTAGCCTCGTCCGTCGCCGCTTCGTCGCTGGCGGTCTCCTCGGTCACGGCGGCGGGCGCCGTCTCCTCGGTGGCCGGAGCCTCGGCGTCGGTCGCCGCAGTGTCAGTCGCCGCAGTGCTGGTCTCCTCCGTGGCCGAAGCCTCGGTGGTGGCCGGGGTCTCCTGGCGCTGGCGGCGGGCAGGCCGACGCCGGGGCCGGGCGGTGACCTCGTCCCGGACCAGCTCGATCACGGCCATGGGCGCGTTGTCGCCCTTACGCGGGCCGATCTTGGTGATCCGGGTGTAGCCACCGTGGCGCTCGGCGAAGCCGGGGCCGATCTCGGTGAACAGCGAGTGCACGATCCCCTTGTCGGAGACGACCGTCAGCACCTGCCGCCGGGCGTGCAGGTCACCCCGCTTGGCGAAGGTGATCAGCCGCTCGGCCACCGGGCGCAGCCGACGGGCCTTGGCCTCGGTGGTGGTGATCCGCCCATGCTCGAACAGCGCAGTGGCCAGGTTCGACAGGATGTGACGCTGGTGGGCCGAACTGCCGCCCAGCCGCGCCCCTTTCGTGGGCGTGGGCATTGAATTCCTCTTCTCGGTTGGTCAGGTCCGGCGCAGCGTCAGTACTGCTCGGTCTCGACGTAGCTGTCATCCTCGTCGGCGGCGTAATTGTCCACCGCGGCGCTCGGGTCGAACCCGGGCGGGGAGTCCTTGAGGGCCAGCCCCATGTCGATCAGCTTCTGCTTGACTTCCTCGATGGACTTCGCGCCGAAGTTCCTTATATCGAGGAGGTCCTGCTCGCTACGGGAGACGAGCTCGCCGACCGTGTGGATGCCCTCGCGCTTGAGGCAGTTGTAAGAGCGGACCGTGAGGTTCAGGTCCTCAATCGGCAGAGCCAGATCCGCAGCCAGCGCCGCGTCCGTGGGCGACGGGCCAACGTCGATGCCCTCGGCGTCGACGTTGAGCTCGCGGGCCAGGCCGAACAGCTCGACCAGGGTCTTGCCCGCGCTCGCCACCGCGTCCCGGGGCCGGATGGAGGACTTGGTCTCCACGTCAAGAATCAGCCGGTCAAAGTCGGTCCGCTGCTCGACACGGGTCGCCTCGACCTTGTAGCTCACCCGGGTCACCGGGGAGTAGATCGAGTCGATTGGCACCCGGCCGATCTCCTGGCCGGGCTGCTTGTTCTGGGTAGCCGAGACGTAGCCGCGACCGCGCTCGACGGTCAGCTCCATCTCCAGCTTGCCCTTGCCGTTCAGCGTGGCGATGTGCAGCTCGGGGTTGTAGACCTCGACCCCCGCGGGCGGCGTGATGTCGGCCGCGGTGACCTGGCCCGGGCCCTGCTTGCGCAGGTACATGACCACGGGCTCGTCGTGCTCGGAGGAGACCACGAGACCCTTGAGGTTCAGGATGACGTCGGTGACATCCTCCTTGACGCCCGGCACGGTGGAGAACTCGTGCAGGACACCCTCGATGCGGATGCTGGTCACGGCCGCGCCCGGGATGGACGACAGCAGCGTCCGCCGGAGCGAGTTACCGATGGTGTACCCGAACCCCGGCTCCAGCGGCTCAATGACGAACCGCGACCGGGCGTCACCTATCTGCTCTTCCGTCAGGGTGGGACGCTGAGCGATAAGCATGTGCACTTCCTTCCCGCGGCGCCCACTATTTGACGCCACGAACCTGTCCCGCGACGCCCGCTATTTGACGTCACGATCCTCCCGGCGGCCGCATGGCCGCCGGTCCCCCGGCCTCGCGGCCGGGGGCCCAGCTGGTACTGCTTACTTCGAGTAAAGCTCAACGATGAGCTGTTCCTGGACCTGCGTGTCGATCTGCGCGCGGACCGGCAGCGCGTGCACCAGGATGCGCATCTGCTCCGGGATCACCTCGAGCCACGCCGGGACCGTACGCTCGCCCGCCTCGGCCTGGGCCACGACGAACGGCGTGATGTCGCGCGACTTCTGCCGCACTTCGATGATGTCGTTCTCGGCCACGCGGTACGAGGGGATGTCCACCTTGCGGCCGTTGACCGTGATGTGACCGTGCGTGGTCAGCTGGCGGGCCATGTCCCGGCTCTTGGCGAAGCCGGCCCGGTACACGACGTTGTCCAGGCGGCTCTCCAGGATCTGGAGCAGGTTGTCGCCGGTCCGGCCGTGACGGCGGGTGGCCTCTTCGTAGTAGTTGTGGAACTGCCGCTCCAGCACGCCGTACATCCGGCGGGCCTTCTGCTTCTCGCGGATCTGAAGGAGGTACTCGCTCTCCTTCGGGCGGTTCCGGCCGTGCTCACCCGGCGGGTAGGGCCGGATCTCGATCGGGCACTTCGGCGAGTCGCACTTAGCGCCCTTGAGGAAGAGCTTCATCTTCTCGCGCCGGCAGCGCTTGCAGTCCGGACCAGTATCTCGAGCCATGTGTAACTCCCTCAGACCCGGCGCCGCTTAGGCGGACGGCAGCCATTGTGCGGAACCGGGGTGACGTCCTGAATGGAGCCAACCTCTAGTCCGGTCGCCTGCAGCGACCGGATGGCGGTCTCACGGCCCGAGCCGGGACCCTTGACGAATACGTCGACCTTGCGCATGCCGTGCTCCATGGCCCGGCGTGCGGCGGCTTCAGCGGCCATCTGCGCCGCGAACGGCGTGGACTTACGCGAGCCCTTGAACCCCACCTGCCCGGACGACGCCCAGGCGATGACGGCCCCGGCGGGGTCGGTGATGGAAACGATGGTGTTGTTGAACGTGCTCCTGATGTGGGCGTGCCCATGAGCTACGTTCTTCCGCTCCTTGCGGCGCACCTTCTTGGCGCCCGCATTGCGGCTCCTCGGCGGCATCTGCTTCTAACTCCTGAGGTGATCGGTCGAGCTGCTGACGGTGGCCAGCGGCTACGGACTACTTCTTGCCGGCCTTCTTCTTGCCAGCCACGGTCTTCTTCTTGCCCTTGCGGGTGCGAGCGTTGGTCTGCGTCCGCTGACCGTGCACGGGCAGTCCCCGGCGGTGCCGGATCCCCTGGTAGCAGCCGATCTCGATCTTGCGCCGGATGTCGGCCTGGACTTCGCGTCGCAGGTCGCCCTCGACGCGGTAGGTCGCGTCGATCCAGTCGCGCAGGCGAACCAGGTCGTCCTCGGTCAGCTGGTGCACACGGGTGTCGGGGCTGACCCCGGTCGCCTGCAGCGTCTCGTAGGCCCTGGTACGGCCGATGCCGTAAATGTAAGTGAGCGCGATCTCCATCCGCTTATCGCGGGGGAGGTCGACGCCGACAAGGCGTGCCATCTTCGGGCAGTGCTCCTTCGTTGATTGGGAGGTCTCTCGCGCCGCTCCTGGCCCTGCCCGAGCCAGCCCCGGCCTCCCCCGGGGGTGGTCCCGGAGCACGAAGCCCCGGGACTTGCGGTACGCGTTTTAGTTGTGTGGTGCCAGAGCTTGCGTCAGCCCTGGCGCTGCTTGTGCCGCGGATCTGAGCAGATGACCATCACCCGGCCGTGCCGGCGGATGACCCGGCACTTGCTGCAGATCTTCTTGACACTCGGCTTGACCTTCACGGTCACTTCTCCTCATGGGTCCGCTCGGTGAGCGGCCCGTAAATCCGGGGTCGCTCGGCTTACTTGTACCGGTAGACGATCCGCCCACGGCTGAGGTCGTAGGGACTTAGCTCGACCACGACCCGGTCGTCAGGCAGGATACGGATGTAGTGCATCCGCATTTTCCCGCTGATGTGAGCGAGAACCTGGTGCCCGTTGTCCAGCTCCACCTTGAAGAAGGCGTTCGGCAGGGACTCGACAACTGTGCCTTCGATCTCAATGGCGCCGTCTTTCTTGGGCATGTCCTCCGCGTTTCGCTATCCGGCTCCACCGCGCACACTTCCGCACGCGCGACGTTGCTTGCTACTTATCCTGAGTGGGATGCCTGAACGGCAAGATCCGCGTCGACAGGATCGGTACGGCCGAGTCGGCGCCTCGCGGTCGAGCTTATGCGAGAACAGCAGCCCACGGGCCGAACGCGAGTTTACGCGAACACGATGCGTTTGGCGAACCGAATCGCCTCAACGCCTCGATCAAGGGTACCCGGGTCGTATAAGCGATCCGGATGTGGATTTATGCCCGCGTCCGGCAGCTGGTAGCGGCGGCGGTCGGCGTGCGGCAGATCGGCCAGCAGTTCGTCCAGCTCGCCCAGGGTCCGGGCGTGCAGGGCCACGTCCAGCCGCTCATCGAACTCCTCGGCGCTCAGCCGCCCCTCGGCGTGATGCTCCTGCAGCAGCGCCGCCACCCGGTCCCGGTCCGCATCCGAGGCCCGGATCCGCGACGAGTCTGACGGCATCGGGCGAACTCCTCAGCCGACCCGGGCGGCGGCGGCCCGGCCGATGTCAGGCTGCCCGATGGCCGCGAACCCGGCCTCGCCGCCATCCTCGGCGGTCGTGACCCAGGGGCCGTCCGGAGTGATGGCGGCGGTGTGCTCGAAGTGAGCCGCGTAGCTGCCGTCCACGCTGACCACGGTCCAGTCGTCCTCCAGCACCGCGGTCTCCGGCTCACCGAGGACGATCATCGGCTCGACGGCCAGGGCCATTCCCTCGCGCAGCTTCGGCCCCCGGCCCGGCCGACCGTAGTTGGGCACCGGCGGGTCCATGTGCATGGCGCTGCCGATGCCGTGCCCGACGTACTCCTCGATGATGCCGTACGGCCCGGCGCCGCGGACGGAGGCTTCGACCGCGTGCGAGACGTCGGTCAGCCGGCCCCCGGCCCGCACCTGAGCCAGGCCGTGCCACAGCGCGGTCTCGCACACCTCCAGCAGCCGGGTCAGCTCCGGGCTGATCTCGCCCACCCCGACGGTGATCGCGGCGTCCCCGTGCCAGCCGTCCACGATCGCGCCGCAGTCGATGGAGATGATGTCGCCCTCACCCAGGACCGTGTCCGGGCCCGGGATCCCGTGCACGATGACCTCGTTCGGGGAGGTGCAGATCACGGCCGGGTAGCCGTGGTAGTTCAGGAACGACGGGGTGGCGCCGGCGCCGCGGATTTCGCGGGCGGCCAGTGCGTCCAGGTCCGCGGTGCTGATGCCCGGCTTGACCGCTTCCTGCAGGACCCGCAGCGTGCGGGCCACGACCAGGCCGGCCCGGCGCATGGCCGCGATCTGCTCCGGGGTCTTGATCTCGATCCCTGTCTTGGCTCGCATTCCCGGCCTCCTCTCGGTTCAGCGGATTCTCGTGCTTCGGCTCAGCGGGCGAACGGGCGCAGCGCGGCCAGCGCCCGCTCCGTGACCTCCTCGACCGGTCCGGTCGCGTCGATACCGATCAGGACGCCCTCGTCGGCGTAGTAGGAAACCAGCGGCGCGGTCTGCTGCTTGTAGACCTCGAGACGGTGCCGGACCGTCTCCTCGCGGTCGTCGTCGCGCTGGAACAGCTCGCCGCCGCAGGCGTCGCAGATCCCGTCCCGGGTAGGCGGGTCGAACATGATGTGCCAGACCCGCTCGCAGCGGCGGCAGGTCCGCCGGCCCGACAGCCGGCGCACCACCTCGTCCTCGTCCACGACCAGCTCGAGCACCACGGTGAGCCGGGTGTCCCAGTCCATGAGCTGCTTCTTCAGCGTCTCGGCCTGCGGCACGTTACGCGGGAACCCGTCCAGCAGGAACCCGGGCTGGGCGTCTTCCTCGTTCAGCCGGTCCCGCACCATGGCGATCGTGACCTCGTCCGGCACCAGGTCGCCGCGGTTCATGTACTCCTTGGCCTGACGGCCCAGCGGCGTGCCCTGGCTGACGTTGGACCGGAAGATGTCACCGGTCGATATCTTCGGGATCGCCAGGTGTGAGGCTATGAACTGGGCCTGTGTCCCCTTGCCCGCTCCGGGGGGCCCAACGAGGACGATGCGCACTATCGGAGGAAACCCTCATAGTTGCGCTGCTGCAGCTGGCTTTCGATCTGCTTCACCGTGTCCAGGCCGACCCCCACCATGATCAGCAGGCTGGTGCCGCCGAACGGGATCTGATTGGACACGCCCATCAGCGCGAACGCCACCGCCGGGATCAGGCCGATCGTCGCCAGATAGAGCGACCCCGGAGCGGTGAGGCGCATGAGTACGAAGTTGAGGTACTCGGCGGTGGGCCGGCCCGGCCGGATGCCGGGGATGAAGCCGCCGTACTTCTTCATGTTGTCGGCGACTTCAGTCGGGTTGAACGTGATCGACACGTAGAAGTAGGTGAAGCCGACGATCAGCACAAAGAACAGCGCCAGGTACAGGGCGGAGCTGCTGGACGTGAAGTAGCGGTCGACCCACGCCACCCAGCCCTGCGGATTGGTCGAGTTGCCGAACAGCGACGCCGCCAGCTGCGGCAGGTACAGCAGCGAGGAGGCGAAGATGACCGGGATGACACCGGCCTGGTTGACCTTGAGCGGGATGTAGGTCGAGGTGCCGCCGTACATGCGCCGCCCGACCATCCGTTTGGCGTACTGCACCGGGATCCGGCGCTGAGCCTGCTCCATGAACACCACGAACGCCACGATCGCGATCAGCACGACGACGGTGATCCCGGTGATGAAGGCGGACTTGGTGCGGTAGATCGCCAGCAGGCCACCGGGGATGACCGCGATGACCTGGGTGAAGATCAGGATTGACATGCCGTTGCCGACGCCGCGGTCGGTGATCAGCTCGCCCATCCACATGATCACCGCGGTGCCGGACACCATGGTGATCACCATCGTCGTGATCGTGAAGACCGACGAGTTCGGGATCAGGCTCTGGTTGCAGCTCGGGTACAGCTTGCCGGACCGGGCCAGCTCCACGTAGCCGGTGGACTGCAGCACGCCGAGACCGATGGTCAGGTACCGGGTGTACTGGGTGATCTTGGCCTGGCCGGCCTGCCCCTCCTGCTTCAGCTGCTCCAGCCGCGGGATGACCACGGTGAGCAACTGCAGGATGATGCTGGCGGTGATGTAGGGCATGATGCCCAGCGCGAACACCGACATCCGCAGCAGGGCGTTGCCGCTGAGCAGGTTGACGAGCTGATAGACGCCGGCCGACGAGCCGTTCGCCGCGACCCCGGCACAGTAGGTGATCGCCTTCTCCGAGATGCCCGGGGTGGGCACCGCGGCCCCGAACCGGAACAGCGCGATGATGCCGAGTGTGAAGAGCAGCTTTTTGCGCAGGTCTGGCGTCCGGAAAGCCCGGAGGAACGCGGTCAGCATGCGCAATCCTCGGTTCTATTGGTCAGGGTCACCCAGCCGTGCGGCTTCCGTATCCTACCCGGCAGTTCTGGCATTGTCTTCTCCAGAAGACCGGAGCGCCCGCCACCTGGCGGGCGCTCCGAACTTACTTAGGCGAATGGGACGGGCGCTCTACAGTTCCGAGACGGAACCGCCCGCACCGGTGATCCGCTCGCGAGCGGATGCGGAGAACGCGTGCGCGCTCACCCGCAGTGCGACCGACAGATCCCCGTCGGCCAGCACCTTGACCCGCTCACCCTTGCGGATGGCGCCCTTGGCCACCAGGTCCTCGGGGGTCACGTCGCCGCCCGAGGGGTACAGCTCCGCGAGCCGTCCGGTGTTGACCACCTGATAGGTGGTGCCGAACCCGGCGTTGGAGAAGCCCTTCAGCTTCGGCACCCGCCGGTACAGCGGCATCTGGCCGCCCTCGAACCCGGGACGCATCGTCGTGCGCGCCCCCGTGCCCTTGGTGCCACGTCCCGCGGTCTTGCCCTTAGAGGCCTCACCGCGGCCAACCCGCGTCTTGGCGGTCTTGGCGCCGGGCGCCGGCCGGAGGTGGTGCAGCTTCAGGCCACGACCCTCTTCCACCGGCGCCGCCGCTGGCTTGTCGGCTGGCTTCTTAGCTGGCATCTCAGTCCACCTCCTCCATGATTACCAGGTGACGCACGGCCTGGATCATGCCGCGGAACTCGGGCTTGTCCGGCTTGAGCACCGTCTGCCCGATCCGCCGCAGGCCCAGCGAGCGCAGCGAACTCCGCTGCCCCTGCGTGCCACCAATGTCTGACTTGATCTGAGTGATCTTCAACTGTGCCATGGTGATGTGTCCCGCCTAGCTGGCCGCGGCCGCGCGGGCCCGGAGCATCGCCGCGGGCGCGACATCCTCGATGGGCAGGCCGCGCTTGGCTGCGATCTCTTCCGGCCGGCTCAGGCCCTTCAGCGCGGCCACCGTCGCGTGCACGACGTTGATCGGGTTGGAGGAGCCGAGGGACCGGGAGAGCACGTCGTGAATACCCGCGCACTCCAGGACGGCCCGCACCGGGCCGCCGGCGATGACTCCGGTACCGGGGCTGGCCGGCTTGAGCAGCACGACCCCGGCCGCGTCCTCGCCCTGCACCGTGTGCGGGATGGTGCCGGCGATGCGCGGCACCCGGAAGAAGTGCTTCTTGGCCTCTTCGACACCCTTGGCGATCGCCGCGGGCACCTCCTTGGCCTTGCCGTAGCCGACGCCGACCATACCGTTGGCGTCACCCACCACGACCAGCGCGGTGAAGCTGAACCGGCGGCCACCCTTGACCACCTTGGCCACGCGGTTGATGGCGACCACGCGTTCGAGGTAGGCCGGCGACTTGTCGCCCCCGCGACCACCCCGATCGTCGCGGCGGTCCCGCCGCTCGCCGCCGGAACCGCGACGCGGAGCTCCTGGCATTAGTTCGTCCTCATCTCAGGTATTGCCTTCACACAGGTCATCAGAATTCCAGCCCGCCTTCGCGGGCGCCCTCGGCCAGAGCCGCCAGCCGCCCGGTGTAGGCGTAGCCGCCGCGGTCGAAGACCACGGTGCTGATGCCTGCCTCGGTCGCCTTGCGGGCCAGCAGGGTGCCGACCTGGCGTGCCTTGGCCTTCTTGTCGCCGTCCGCCTCGCGGATGTTCGCGTCCAGGGTGGAGGCCGAGGCCAGCGTCTGGCCCTTGGTGTCGTCCACGATCTGCGCGAACATGTGCCGCGAGGACCGGTTCACGACCAGCCGGGGCCGCTGCGGGCTGCCGGTGACCTTCTTGCGCACCCGGAGGTGCCGCTTGGCCTGTGCCGCAGCCCGGGCACTCAGGTGCCGCCCGCTGCGCGCGCGCGACCTGGTCTTCGTGCTCGCCATCGCTACTTCCCAGCCTTCCCGACCTTGCGGCGAACCTGCTCGCCCTGGTAACGCACGCCCTTGCCCTTGTACGGGTCCGGCTTGCGCAGCTTGTGAATCTTCGCCGCGATCTCGCCCACCTGCTGCTTGTCGATGCCCTCGACCACGAATCGGGTCGGCGCCTCGACGCGGAAGGCGATGCCCTCGGGAGGCGTCACGGTGATCGGGTGGCTGTACCCGAGGGAGAACTCCAGGTTCTGCCCCCGGGCCTGCACGCGGTAACCGACCCCGACGATTTCCAGGGTCTTGCGATAGCCGTCGGTCACGCCGATCACCATGTTGGCGATCAGGGTGCGGGACAGCCCGTGCAGCGCACGGGTCTTGCCCTCGTCGTCCGGCCGGGTGACCTTGACCGCGCTGTCCTCACGGACGACGGTCAGCGGTTCCGGCACCGTATAGCTGAGCGACCCTTTCGGTCCCTTGACGGACACGTGCTGACCTTCAATGGCCACGTCCACGCCGCCGGGCACCGTGATGGGGAGCCGTCCAATTCTTGACATTTCCGCCTCCCCCGCTACCAGACGTAGGCGAGGACTTCGCCGCCCACGCCGCGCTTGTTGGCCTGCTTGTCCGTCAGCAGCCCGCCGGACGTCGAGATGATCGCGACGCCCAGGCCACCCAGGACCTTCGGCAGGTTGTCCTTCTTCGCGTAAACCCGCAGGCCCGGCTTGGACACGCGCTTGATGCCCGCGATCGAGCGCTCGCGCGAGTTGCCGTACTTGAGGGTGACCACGAGCTTCCTGCCCACCTCGGCGTCTTCGACGCGCCAGCCGGCGATGTAGCCCTGCTGCTGGAGGATCTCGGCGATGTGGGACTTGATCTTCGAATACGGCATAGCCGCGGTGTCGTGGTACGCGGAGTTCGCGTTACGCAGACGAGTCAGCATGTCTGCGATCGGGTCGGTCATGGTCATGGCCTGATGGCCCTCCTCGCCGTGGTTTCCTGCGGACCTGCGGCGTGGTCAGTGGGCGCACGGAGCGCCCAGGGGGTCGGTCTCTTCGGATTAGAGCCCGGCTGGATTACCAGCTGGACTTGGTGATGCCGGGCAGTTCGCCGCGGTGCGCCATAGAACGGAAGCAGATACGGCAGAGGCCGAACTTGCGGTACACGGCGCGCGGCCGTCCGCAACGGGTGCAGCGGGTGTAGCCGCGCACCTCGAACTTCGGCTTCCGGTTCGCCTTGACGATCAGCGCAGTCTTCGCCACTGTCAGCCCTCCCTAAAGGGGAAACCGAGGCGCCGCAGCAGCGAGCGGCCTTCCTCGTCGTTGGTTGCGGTCGTCACGAACGTGATGTCCATGCCCCGCGGCCGGTCCACCCGGTCCGGGTCGATCTCGCGGAACATGGTCTGCTCGTTGAGGCCGAACGTGTAGTTGCCCCGGCCGTCGAACTGACGGGGTGAAAGACCGCGGAAGTCACGGATCCGCGGCAGCGCCACGGTGAGCAGGCGGTCGGCGAACTCCCACATCCGGGCGCCGCGCAGCGTCACGTGCGCGCCGATCGGCATGCCCTCGCGCAGCTTGAACTGGGCGATGGACTTCTTCGCCCGGGCCACGGCCGGCTTCTGGCCGGTGATGAGGGACAGGTCCCGCACCGCGCCCTCGATCAGCTTCGCGTCACGGGCCGCTTCACCGACACCCATGTTGACCACGATCTTGGACAGACCGGGGATCTGCATGACGTTGGCGTAGCTGAACTCGTCGCGGAGCGCGGGCGCGGTCTCGCTGAGGTAGCGCTCCTTGAGGCGCGGCACGGCCGGCGCTTCAGTTGTCGCTGTCGACATCAGATGTCCTTACCACTTGACCGGGAGACCCGGACCTTCTTGCCGTCGTCGTCGATCCGGTAGCCGACGCGGGCCGGCTTCTTGCTGTCCGGGTCGACGATCTGCACGTTGCTCACGTGGATCGGCGCTTCCTGATGGACGATGCCGCCCTCTTTGTTCCCGCGCATGCCCTGGGTGACCTTGGTGTTCTTCTTCACCATGTTCACGCCCTGGACCAGCACCCGATCGCGCTCTGGGTAGGAGGCGATGACCGTGCCCTCGCGACCGCGGTCCTTGCCGGCCACGACGATCACGTGATCGCCCTTCTTGATCTTCATCACAGCACCTCCGGCGCGAGCGAGATGATCCGCATGAACCGCTTCTCGCGCAGTTCGCGACCGACGGGGCCGAAGATACGGGTACCGCGGGGGTCCCCGCCGTCCCGGATCAGCACGGCCGCGTTCTCGTCGAAGCGGATGTAGGAGCCGTCACCGCGGCGGCGCTCCTTACGGGTGCGCACGACGACGGCCTTGACCACATCGCCCTTCTTCACGCCGGCTCCGGGAAGAGCGTCCTTCACGGTAGCCACGATGATGTCGCCGATGCCCGCGTATCGCCGGCCGGAACCGCCGAGCACACGGATGCACAAGATCTCCTTGGCACCCGTGTTGTCGGCGACCTTGAGCCGCGACTCCTGCTGGATCACGTCAACTCCTGCTTCCTCACGCCGGGCATCGTGGCCGGCGGTTCTGTCCTACTTGGCCTTTTCCAGGATCTCGGCCACGCGCCACCGCTTGGTGGCGGACATGGGCCGGGTCTCCATCAGGAGCACACGATCGCCGATGCCACAGGCATTGGCCTCATCGTGGGCCTGATACTTCTTGGTACGGCGGATGACCTTGCCGTACTTGGGGTGCTTGACGCGGTCCTCGACCTCGACCACGACGGTCTTGTCCATCCTGGCGCTGGTCACCAGGCCCTCACGGGCCTTGCGGTAACCGCGGGCCGCGGCCCGGCTGGCCGCGGTCCCCGTGTTCTCACTCACTTGGCGTCCGCCTCCTGGCCGGCATTGGTTTCCTCGTCCGTCAGCTCGACGATGATGCCGAGCTCGCGCTCGCGCATCACCGTGTAGATCCGGGCGATCTCCTTACGGACGGCGCGGAGCCGCCCGTGGTTCTCCAGCTGGCCAGTGGCCCCCTGGAAGCGGAGGTTGAACAGCTCCTCCTTGGCCTCGGCCAGCTTGCTGCCGAGCTCTTCCTCGGAGGACGCACGCAGATCGTTGGCGGTCACGCTCGCGGCCATCAGGACTCACCGCCCTCTCGGGTGACGACACGGCACTTCATCGGAAGCTTGTGGATCGCCCGGCGAAGTGCTTCCCGGGCGACCGGCTCGGCCACCCCGGACAGCTCGAACATGACCCGGCCCGGCTTGACGTTCGCGACCCACCACTCGGGCGAGCCCTTACCGGAACCCATCCGGGTCTCGGCCGGCTTCTTGGTCAGCGGCCGGTCCGGGAAGATGTTGATCCAGACCTTGCCACCACGGCGGATGTGCCGCGTCATGGCGATACGGGCGGCCTCGATCTGCCGGTTGGTCACGTACGAGTGCTCGAGGGCCTGGATACCGAACTCACCGAAGCTGACCGCCGTGCCGCCCTTGGCCTTGCCATGGCGGTCAGGCCGGTGCTGCTTCCGGTGCTTGACTCTGCGTGGAACGAGCATGTCTAGCCCTCCGCTCCGCTCGCACTCGCCGGAGCGGTGGCGGGCGCCTCGGCCGAAGCCGCTGGTGCCGCGCCGCGATCCGGACCACGGTCCGGGCCCCGGTCGCTACGCTCACGGCGCTCCGGCCGCCGGCGCTGGGGCGGGCCACCTGGCCGGTCCCCAGGACCACGGCGCGGGCCACCGGCCCGTGCGGCCGCAGCAGCGGCCTCGCGAGCGGCCCGGGTGGCAGGTGCCTCGCCCTTGTAGATCCAGACCTTCACGCCGATCCGGCCGAAGGTCGTGCGGGCCTCGTAGAAGCCGTAGTCGATGTCCGCCCGCAGCGTGTGCAACGGCACCCGCCCCTCGCGGTAGAACTCCGAGCGCGACATCTCCGCGCCGCCCAGGCGGCCGGAGCACTGCACCCGGATACCCTTGGCGCCGCCCTTCATCGCGCTCTGCATCGCCTTGCGCATGGCCCGCCGGAACGAAACCCGGCTGGACAGCTGCTCGGCCACGCCCTGCGCCACCAGCTGCGCGTCGATCTCGGGGTTCTTGACCTCGAGGATGTTCAGCTGGATCTGCTTGCCGGTGAGCTTCTCCAGGTCGGTCCGGATACGGTCCGCCTCGGCGCCACGACGACCGATGACGATGCCCGGGCGTGCCGTGTGGATGTCCACCCGCACGCGGTCCCGGGTCCGCTCGATCTCGACCTTGGAGATGCCGGCCCGCTCCATGCCGCGCTGCAGCATGCGGCGGATCGCGACGTCTTCCTTGACGTATTCCTTGTACAGCTTGTCCGCGTACCAGCGGCTGTTGAAGTCGGTGGTAATGCCCAGCCGGAACCCATGCGGGTTCACTTTCTGTCCCACTATCGGGTCCCTCCTTCGGCGTGGTCGGAAACGATCACGGTGATATGGCTGGTGCGCTTGTTGACCCGGTAGGCCCGGCCCTGGGCCCGCGGCCGGAACCGCTTGAGCATCGGCCCCTCGTCGACCCAGGCCCGGCTCACCCTCAGCGAACCACGGTCGGACCGCCGGTCACTGCCCCCGGCGTTGGCGATCGCGCTCGCGAGCACCTTGCCGACCGGGCCACTGGCGGACTGCGGCGCGAAGGCGAGCACCGCCTGGGCCTCGTCGGCGGGCATCCCGCGGATCAGGTCCACCACGCGGCGGGCCTTGCGCGGCGTGACGCGCACGTAGCGCGCCTTTGCCCTCGCTTCCATCAGTTTCTCCGTCTCTCTGCCGTCAACTGGATCTAGCGCCGACTGCGCCGATCGTCTTTCACGTGGCTACGGAACGTCCGCGTGGGCGCGAACTCCCCGAGCTTGTGGCCGACCATCGACTCGGTGATGAACACCGGGATGTGCTTACGGCCATCGTGGACGGCGATCGTGTGACCCAGCATCGCCGGGATGATCATCGAGCGCCGGGACCACGTCCGGATGACGTTCTTGCTGCCCTTCTCGTTCTGCACGTCCACCTTCTTGAGCAGGTGGTCGTCGACGAAAGGGCCTTTCTTAAGGCTACGAGGCATCTCGAGCTGCTCCTACCGCTTCTTCCGGCTACGGCGCCGGCTGATCAGCCGATCGCTGGGCTTGTGGGCTCGCCGGGTCCGGCCCTCGGGCTGGCCCCATGGGCTGACTGGATGACGGCCGCCGGAGCTCTTGCCCTCGCCGCCGCCGAGCGGGTGGTCGACCGGGTTCATGGCCACACCGCGCACGGTCGGCCGCTTGCCCTTCCACCGGTTACGGCCCGCCTTGCCGAGCTTGATGTTGCCCTGCTCGGCGTTGCCGACCTCGCCGATCGTGGCCCGGCAGCTCACGTCCACCCGCCGGATCTCACCCGAGGGCATCCGGAGCTGGGCGTAGCTGCCTTCCTTGGCCAGCAGCTGCACGCCGGAGCCGGCCGACCGGGCGATCTTGGCGCCGCCACCGGGCCGAAGCTCGATCGCGTGCACCACGGTGCCGGTCGGGATGTTGCGCAGCGGCAGGCAGTTGCCGGGCTTGATGTCGGCGCCCGCGCCGTTCTCCACCAAATCGCCCTGGGCCAGGCCCTGGGGAGCAATGATGTAGCGCTTCTCGCCGTCCGCATAGTGCAGCAGCGCGATGCGGGCGGTCCGGTTGGGGTCGTATTCGATGTGCGCGACCTTGGCCGGAACGCCGTCCTTGTCGTGGCGACGGAAGTCGATCAGCCGGTAGGCCCGCTTGTGACCGCCGCCCTGGTGCCGGGTGGTGATGCGGCCATGCACATTCCGGCCACCCTTGGAGTGCAGCGGTCGGACCAGCGACTTCTCCGGCTCATCCCGAGTGATCTCGGAAAAGTCGGAGCCGCTGGCACCACGCCGGCCCGGGGTGGTCGGCTTGTACTTACGGATAGCCATGTGTGCTCAAATCTCCTGTTACCTGGCCTGCCGTTACCGGACCGGGCCGCCGAAGATGTCGATCCGGTCGCCCTCGGCGAGGGTGACGATCGCGCGCTTGGTGTCCGGCCGCTTGCCCCAGCCGATCTTGGTCCGGCGCCGCTTGCCCTTGCGGTTGACCGTGTTGACCCCGGTCACCTTGACGCCGAAGACCTCTTCGACGGCCAGGCGGACCTGGGTCTTGTTGGCGTCCGGCGCCACGATGAAGGTGTACTTGCCCTCGTCGAGCAGGCCGTAGCTCTTCTCCGAGATCACCGGTCGCAGGAGGACGTCCCGCGGGTTATCACTGAGCGTGCTCACTGGGCTGCCTCCTCGCTGCGCGTACCGCGGTTCACGAACGCCTCCAGCGCCTCGGCGGTGAAGACCACGTGGTCGGCGGCCAGCACGTCGTACGTGTTCAGCTGGTCCTGGGTGATGACCTGGACCCCGGCGGCGTTGCGCAGGCTCTTGCGGGCCAGCTCATCGTCGCGGCGCAGTACCACCAGCAGGGAGGCACCACGGCCGGTCCCGGTCACGGCGGCCAGCACGGCCAGCGCGTCCTTGGTCCGCGGTGCGTCGCCGTCGACGAACCCGGTCACCACCTGCACCCGGCCGTGCCGGGCGCGGTCGGAGAGGGCTCCACGCAGCGCCGCAGCCTTCATCTTCTTGGGCGTCCGCTGGACGTAGGACCGCGGATGCGGGCCATGCACGACGCCACCGCCGGCGTACTGCGGGGCGCGCAGCGAGCCCTGGCGGGCCCGGCCGGTGCCCTTCTGGCGGTACGGCTTCTTGCCGCCGCCGCGCACTTCGCCGCGCGTCTTGGTGGAGTGCGTACCCTGCCGGGCGGCGGCCAGCTGGGCCACCACGACCTGGTGCATCAGCGGGACGTTGACCTTCGCGTCGAAGATCTCGTCGGGGAGCTCCGCAGTCTCGGTGGACTTACCGGACGGGCTCACCACGTTGACGGTGCTCATCAGGCCTCCTTCGCAGCAGGCGCCTTGGCGGCGCTGCGGACCATGATCAGGCCACCGGTCGAACCCGGCACCGCTCCCTTGAGCAGGAGCAGGCCGCGGTCGCTGTCGACCGAGTGCACGGTGAGGCTCTGCACGGTGGTACGGACGCCGCCCATCCGGCCGGCCATCCGCACGCCCTTGAACACCCGGCCCGGCGTGGCGCAGGCGCCGATCGAACCGGGCGAGCGGTGCTTGCGCTGCGTGCCGTGTGAGGACGACAGGCCCTTGAAGCCGTGCCGCTTCATGACACCGGCGAAGCCCTTGCCCTTACTGGTGCCGGTGGCGTCTACGAGCTGCCCGGCCGCGAAGACCTCGGCCGTCACCTCCTGGCCGATCTGGTACTCCGACGCGTCGTCGGTGCGCAGCTCAGTCAGGAAGCGGCGGGGCGTGACGCCCGCTTCGGCGAACAGGCCCGCAACCGGCTTGGTCACCTTGCGCGGGTTGATCTCGCCGAAGCCGAGCTGGACGGCGGAGTAGCCGTCGCGGTCCGGCGTGCGCACGGCAGTAACGACGCACGGGCCGGCCTGGACGACCGTGACCGGCGTGACCTGCCCTGTGTCGTCGAATACCTGGGTCATCCCGAGCTTGGTGCCCAGGATCCCTTTCATCTGCTTGGCCATTGTCGGTGCGTCCCTCAGAGCTTGATCTCGATGTCGACGCCGGCCGGAAGGTCGAGACGCATGAGCGAGTCAACCGTCTTCGGCGTCGGATCGATGATGTCGATCAGCCGCTTGTGCGTCCGCATCTCGAAGTGCTCCCGCGAGTCCTTGTACTTGTGCGGTGAGCGGATGACGCAGTACACGTTCTTCTCAGTAGGCAGCGGCACCGGGCCCGCGACGCGCGCGCCCGTACGGGTCACCGTGTCGACGATCTTGCGCGCCGAGTTGTCGATGACCTCGTGGTCATATGCCTTGAGCCGGATGCGGATCTTCTGTCCCGCCATTGGCTTTTTTGTCCTTCGCTTCCGTCGTGTGCCGCTGTCCCCTGGTGTGGCTACGGCGACCGGACCGGAGAGGCCCGGCCGCCGTCACAGCCGTCTTACTTGATGATCTTCGTGACCCGGCCGGCGCCGACGGTACGGCCACCCTCCCGGATCGCGAACCGCAGGCCTTCCTCCATGGCGATGGGCTGGATCAGCTCAACGCGCATGTCGGTCCGGTCGCCCGGCATGACCATTTCCGTGCCCTCAGGGAGGAACACGACGCCGGTCACGTCGGTGGTCCGGAAGTAGAACTGCGGACGGTAGTTGTTGAAGAACGGCGTGTGCCGTCCACCCTCGTCCTTGGACAGGATGTAGACCTGGCCCTCGAACTCGGTGTGCGGGGTGTTGGTGCCCGGCTTGATCACGACCTGGCCGCGCTCCACGTCCTCGCGCTTGATGCCACGCAGGAGCAGGCCCACGTTGTCGCCAGCCTGACCATCGTCAAGGATCTTGCGGAACATCTCCACACCGGTGACGGTGGTGGTCTGCGCCTTCTCCTTGATGCCGATGAGGTCGACGGTCTCACCAGTCTTGATGACACCGCGCTCGATGCGGCCGGTCACCACGGTCCCGCGACCGGTGATGGAGAAAACGTCCTCCACCGGCATCAGGAACGGCTTGTCGATCTCGCGCACCGGCTGGGGGATGCTGTCGTCACAAGCCTGAAGCAGCTCGGCGACCTTCTCGCCCCACTCGGCGTCACCCTCGAGCGCCTTGAGCGCGGACACCCGGACCACCGGGACGTCGTCGCCGGGGAACTCGTACTCGGTGAGCAGGTCCCGGACCTCGAGCTCAACCAGCTCGAGGATCTCCTCGTCGTCGACCATGTCGGCCTTGTTGAGGGCGACCACGATGTACGGCACACCAACCTGGCGGGCCAGCAGCACGTGCTCGCGGGTCTGCGGCATCGGGCCGTCGGTGGCCGCCACGACCAGGATCGCGCCGTCCATCTGGGCGGCACCCGTGATCATGTTCTTGATGTAGTCCGCGTGACCCGGGCAGTCCACGTGCGCGTAGTGGCGCTTCTCGGTCTGGTACTCGACGTGCGAGATCGAGATCGTGATCCCGCGCTCCCTCTCCTCCTTCGCGTTGTCGATCTGGTCGAACGGCGTGAAGGGGTTGAGCTCGGGGTACTTGTCGTGCAGCACCCGGGTGATCGCCGCGGTCAGGGTTGTCTTGCCGTGGTCGATGTGCCCAATGGTGCCGATGTTTACGTGCGGCTTGGTCCGCTCGAACTTGGCCTTCGCCACTGGTATCTCCTCGTTGCATCCGCCCCACTAGGTGGGGCCCAGGCGCCCCGGTCCGGGGGCGCCGTGAGTTCCTTACGTTTTAATTTGGCCTTACTCGCCGCGAGCCTTGGCGGTGATGTCCTTGGGGATCACACTGCGCGGCACCTCGGCATTACTCGCCGCGTGCTTTTGCGATGATCTCCTTGGCGATGCTGGGCGGGACTTCGGCATACGAGTCGAACTGCATGCTGTAGTCCGCCCGGCCCTGGGTCCGGCTGCGCAGGTCCCCCACGTAACCGAACATCTCCGACAACGGCACGTGTGACTTGATGACCCGGGCCCCGGAGCGTTCCTCCATGGCCTGAATCTGGCCGCGCCGTGCGTTGAGGTCGCCGATGACGTCACCCATGTAGTCATCGGGGGTCCTGACCTCGACCGCCATAATCGGCTCGAGCAGCACAGGGTTGGCCTGAGCCGCCGCCTTCTTGAAGGCCATCGAGCCCGCGATCTTGAAGGCCAGCTCCGAGGAGTCCACCTCGTGGTAGGCACCATCGGTGAGCGTGACCTTCAGGTCGACCATCGGGTAGCCGGCAAGCACGCCGAACTCGGCGGCCTCCTGGCACCCGGCGTCGACCGACGGGATGTACTCGCGCGGGATGCGTCCGCCGGTGACCTTGTTCTCGAACTCGTAGCCACCGCCGTCGCCGCCCGTCGGCTCCAGGTTGATCTGGACCTTGGCGAACTGGCCCGACCCACCGGTCTGCTTCTTGTGCGTGTAGCCGACCTTCTCGACCTTCTTGCGCACGGTCTCGCGGTAGGCCACCTGCGGACGGCCGATGTTGGCCTCGACTTTGAACTCCCGGCGCATCCGGTCGACCAGCACCTCCAGGTGCAGCTCGCCCATGCCGGAGATGATGGTCTGCCCGGTCTCCTCGTCGGTCCTGACCTGGAAGGTCGGGTCCTCCTCGGCGAGCCGCTGGATGGCAGTGCCCAGCTTCTCCTGGTCGCTCTTGGTCTTCGGCTCGATGGCCACGTTGATCACGGGCGCCGGGAAGGTCATGGACTCCAGCACTACCGGCTTGGCCATGTCGCACAGGGTGTCCCCCGTGCTCGTGTCCTTGAGCCCCATCACGGCGACGATCTGGCCAGCGGTCGCGAACGGGCGCTCCTCGCGCTTGTTCGCGTGCATCTGGTAGATCTTGCCGATCCGCTCCTTGCGGCCCTTGATCGCGTTCAGCACGGTGCTGCCGCTCTCCAGCGTCCCGGAGTAGACCCGGATGTAGGTGAGCTTGCCGAGGTGCTGGTCGGCCATGATCTTGAAGGCCAGAGCCGAGAACGGCTCCTCGGTGTCGGCGTGCCGCTCGACCACGGTCTCCTCGTCACCCACGGCGCGGCCCTGGATGGAGGGGATGTCGACCGGGCTGGGCAGGAAGTCCACGATCGCGTCGAGCATCGGCTGGATGCCCTTGTTCTTGAACGCGGTCCCGCACAGTACCGGGGTGACGCCGCCGGCGATGGTGATCCGCCGGATCGCCGCCACCAGCTGCTCCTCGGTGGGGTCGGTGCCCTCCAGGTACAGCTCCATCGCCTGCTCGTCGTTCTCGGCCACGGCCTCGATCAGCCGGTCCCGCCACTCACGGGCGGCGTCGGCGTGGTCGTCCGGGATCGCGACGATGTCGTACTTGTCGCCCTTGCCCTCGGTCTGCCACAGCAGCGCACGCATCCGGATCAGGTCGATGACACCGCGGAAGTCAGCCTCGACGCCCCACGGCAGCTGGACCACGATGGGCTGCGCGCCCAGCCGGTCGACGATCATCTCGACGCAGCGGTGGAACTCCGCGCCGACCCGGTCCATCTTGTTCACGAAACAGATCCGGGGCACGTTGTAGCGGTCAGCCTGCCGCCACACCGTCTCAGACTGCGGCTCGACGCCGGCCACCGCGTCGAACACCGCGACCGCGCCGTCTAGCACGCGAAGGGAACGCTCGACCTCGACGGTGAAGTCAACGTGCCCGGGAGTGTCGATGATGTTGATGGTGTTGTCGCGCCACGACGTGGTCGTGGCCGCGGAGGTGATGGTGATCCCCCGCTCCTGCTCCTGCTCCATCCAGTCCATGGTGGCAGCGCCCTCATGAACCTCACCGATCTTGTAGTTGATGCCGGTGTAAAAGAGAATCCGCTCGGTCGTCGTCGTCTTGCCCGCGTCGATATGCGCCATGATCCCG
Organism: uncultured Actinomycetes bacterium; assembly: GCA_963833835.1. GTDB lineage: Bacteria > Actinomycetota > Actinomycetes > Streptosporangiales > Streptosporangiaceae > Bog-532. The sequence continues at coordinate 134,816 of CAWHZI010000006.1, read as the reverse complement.
ATGTTGCGGACCTTGGCGAGATCTACGCCCGTCTTGGTGGCCACTTGTAGCTGCCCCTCGTTCCCTAAGCTCTGAAAATTCACCAGCGGTAGTGCGCGAACGCCTTGTTCGACTCGGCCATCTTGTGAGTGTCCTCCCGGCGCTTCACGCTCGCGCCCAGGCCGTTACTCGCGTCGAGCAGTTCGTTCATCAGCCGCTCAGTCATCGTCTTCTCACGGCGCGCCCGTGCGTACTGCACGATCCAGCGGAGCGCGAGCGTGGTGCTGCGCGAGGCGCGCACCTCGACCGGCACCTGGTAGGTCGCGCCACCCACCCGGCGGCTGCGCACCTCCAGCGTCGGCTTGACGTTGTCGAGCGCACGCTTCAGCGTGACGACCGGGTCGTTGCCCGACTTGTCCCGGCAGCCCTCCAGGGCGCCGTAGACGACACGCTCGGCCAGTGACCGCTTGCCGTCCCGCAGCACCTTGTTGGCCAGGGCGGTGACAAGTGGCGAACCGTAGACCGGGTCGGTGACGAGCTGCCGCTTCGTCGCTGGGCCTTTGCGCGGCATGTCAGCTCTTCTCCTTCTTCGCGCCGTAACGACTGCGAGCCTGCTTGCGGTTGCGGACACCCTGGGTGTCGAGCGAACCGCGAATGATCTTGTACCGGACACCGGGCAGGTCGCGAACACGACCGCCGCGGACGAGCACGATCGAGTGCTCCTGCAGGTTGTGCCCGACGCCGGGGATGTAGGCGGTGACCTCGATCTGGCTGGTCAGCCGCACTCGCGCCACCTTGCGGAGCGCCGAGTTCGGCTTCTTCGGTGTGGTCGTGTAGACACGCGTGCACACACCGCGCCGCTGGGGGCTTCCCTTGAGGGCCGGCGTCTTGGTCTTGGCCGTCTTCTCCTGGCGGCCCTTCCGGACAAGCTGCTGGATCGTGGGCACCGAGTCTCCGTCTTCCCTGTATCTTCCCGACGCGCCGGAGCGCGTGTCCCTGCTAATCCGCGCGGTGAAACGCGGCTGGCCTGCGGTTTTACTCTCCGTACCGACCCCCGTGGTCGGGCGTGTCGCCGACCCTAGGACAGGCGAGGCTCTACCGAGCCTCGGACTGATCGGGGGAGAAAAACTCCGGTGGTCAGGGCTATCCGGCTCCCGCCCCATACGGCCCGAAGAGCCGCGGGTTCAAAACCGGCCTACCTACTGACTCACATACGCACCCATCATGTGACGGGCACGAAGACACAGGTTACCCAGGCCAAGCCCCGATGGTCAAAACGAAGCCCAGCACACAGTCCCTTGTGCCTTGGTTAGTCTACACAACACTAGAGGTGCTGAGTTCATTTCCCCGGCACCGTAGGGTTTTGCGTCGGTTTGAGCTGGGATTAGATCCCGTTTGTACAGTACTTACTACAACCGGAAGGGCCCCGGGGTTATGCCCGGGGCCCTTCCTTGTTGCTCTTGCTTACCGGTTGTAGGAGCCGAAGTCGTATTCCTCGAGAGGAACGGCTTCGCCGGAACCGTTCCCGCCGAAAGCGTACGCATCGGGCTCGGCGTAGCTACCCGCCGGGTAGGCCGACGAACGGGCGTCCTCGGTCGGCTCAACCTTGACGTTCCGGTACACCTGCATACCGGTACCGGCCGGGATGAGCTTGCCGATGATCACGTTCTCCTTCAGGCCCAGGAGCGAGTCCGACTTGGCGTGGATCGCCGCGTCGGTCAGCACCCGGGTGGTCTCCTGGAAGGAGGCCGCCGACAGCCACGACTCGGTGGCCAGCGACGCCTTGGTGATGCCCATCAGGACCGGACGGCCAGCCGCGGGGGTTCCGCTCTCGCCGACGACCTTCCGGTTCAGATCCTCGAAGCGCGGACGCTCGACGAGCTCACCGGGCAGGAGGTCGGTGTCACCGGACTCCAGCACGTTCACCCGCTTGAGCATCTGGCGGATGATGATCTCGATGTGCTTGTCGTGGATCGAGACACCCTGCGACCGGTAGACCTCCTGGACCTCGTGGACCAGGTGCAGCTGCACCGCCCGCGAGCCGAGGATACGCAGCACCTCGTGCGGGTTCACCGCGCCGAAGATCAGCTGCTGGCCGACCGAGACCCGCTCCCCTTCGGACACCAGCAGCCGGGACCGCATGCTGACCTGGTAGGCGATCTCCTCCGAGCCGTCATCCGGCACGACGATGATCTTCCGGGTCTTCTCGGTCTCCTCGATCTTGATCCGGCCCTCCACCTCGCTGATCGGGGCCAGACCCTTGGGGATCCGCGCCTCGAACAGCTCCTGGATTCGCGGCAGACCGTGCGTGATGTCCTGACCGGCCACACCACCGGTGTGGAAGGTCCGCATGGTCAGCTGGGTACCGGGCTCACCGATGGACTGTGCCGCGACGATGCCGACGGCCTCGCCCACGTCCACCCGCTTGCCCGTGGCCAGCGAGCGGCCGTAGCACTTGGCACAGACACCGATCTTCGCCTCGCACACCAGCGCGCTGCACGTACGCACGCCGTCCACTCCGGCCTCGACCAGGCGGTCGAGCATGGACTCGGTGGTGTCGTCGTTGACGCTGGCGATGGTCTCGCCATTGACCACGACGTCCTCGGCGATGGTGCGGCCGGTGCCGGTGTTGTCGATCGTCGGCAGCTTGTGGAGGTTGCCCTCCGCGTCGCGCTCGGCGATCTTCATCACGATGGACCGGTCGGTGCCGCAGTCCTCCTCGCGGACGATGACGTCCTGCGCCACGTCCACCAGGCGCCGGGTGAGGTACCCGGAGTCGGCGGTCCGCAGGGCGGTGTCGGCCAGGCCCTTGCGGGCGCCGTGGGTGGAGATGAAGTACTCCACCACCGACAGCCCCTCACGGAAGCTGGACTTGATCGGCCGCGGGATGGTCTCACCCTTGGGGTTGGAGACCAGGCCACGCATACCGGCGATCTGCCGGACCTGCATCATGTTGCCTCGGGCACCGGAGTTGACCATGACCCAGACCGGGTTGGTCGGGGGGAAGGCCAGCTCCATGTCCTTGGCCACATCGGCGGTGGCGTGGGTCCAGATCTCGATGAGCTCCTGACGGCGCTCGTCGTCGGTGATCAGGCCACGCTCGTACTCACGCTGCACCTTGTCGGCGCGGCGCTCGTACTCCTCCAGGATGTGCTGCTTGTTCGGCGGGGACACGATGTCCTCGATGCCGATCGTCACCCCGGACCGGGTGGCCCAGTAGAACCCGGCATCCTTGAGCGCGTCGAGCGCCGTGGCCACGTCGACCTTGGGGTAGGTCTCGGCCAGCTCGTTGACGATCCCCGACAGCTGCTTCTTGCTGACCTCGTAGTTGATGTACGGGAAAGCGGCGGGCAGCGTGTCGTTGAAGATCGTCCGGCCCAGCGTGGTCTTCATCCGGATCGGGTCACCCGGCACGTAGTCCTCGGGCATGACCTGCCCGCGGGACGGCGTGACGTTCTCCAGCCGGATCTGAATCGGCGCCTGCAGGTCCAGCTCGTCGCGGTCGTAGGCCATGATGGCCTCCGACGTGTTGGCGAAGCTGCGCCCGGTGCCGGGGGCACCGTCGTTTTCCCTGGTCAGGTGGAACAGACCAATGATCATGTCCTGGGTGGGCATGGTCACCGGCTTGCCGTCGGCCGGCTTCAGGACGTTGTTGGTGGACAGCATCAGGATGCGAGCCTCGGCCTGCGCCTCGGCCGACAGCGGCAGGTGCACCGCCATCTGGTCCCCGTCGAAGTCCGCGTTGAACGCGGTGCAGACGAGCGGGTGGATCTGGATGGCCTTGCCCTCGACCAGCTGCGGCTCGAACGCCTGGATACCCAGCCGGTGCAGGGTCGGCGCCCGGTTCAGCAGGACCGGGTGCTCGGTGATGACCTCTTCCAGCACGTCCCACACGACCGGCCGCGCGCGCTCCACCATCCGCTTGGCGGACTTGATGTTCTGCGCGTGGTTGAGGTCGACCAGACGCTTCATGACGAACGGCTTGAACAGCTCGAGCGCCATCTGCTTGGGCAGGCCGCACTGGTGCAGCTTGAGCTGCGGGCCGACCACGATGACCGAACGGCCGGAGTAGTCGACGCGCTTGCCCAGCAGGTTCTGGCGGAACCGGCCCTGCTTGCCCTTGAGCATGTCGGACAGCGACTTGAGCGGGCGGTTACCCGGTCCGGTGACCGGGCGGCCGCGGCGGCCGTTGTCGAACAGCGAGTCCACGGCCTCCTGGAGCATCCGCTTCTCGTTGTTCACGATGATCTCGGGCGCGCCCAGGTCCAGCAGCCGCTTGAGCCGGTTGTTCCGGTTGATGACCCGGCGGTACAGGTCGTTCAGGTCGGAGGTGGCGAATCGGCCACCGTCGAGCTGAACCATCGGCCGCAGGTCCGGCGGGATCACCGGGATGCAGTCGAGAACCATGCCCATCGGGCTGTTCCGGGTGTTCAGGAAGGCCGACACGACCTTGAGCCGCTTCAGCGCGCGGGCCTTCTTCTGGCCCTTGCCGCTGCGGATCGTCTCGCGCAGCGACGCCGACTCGGCGTCGAGGTCGAACGTGCCCAGGCGGTCCTGGATGGCCTGCGCGCCCATGCCGCCACGGAAGTAGCGGCCGAACCGGTCGCGCATCTCCCGGTACAGCATCTCGTCGCCCTCAAGGTCCTGGACCTTGAGGCTCTTGAACCGGCTCCACACGTCGTCGAGACGGTCGATCTCCTTGCCGGCCCGGTCACGCAGCTGCTTGCACTCGCGGTCGCAGCTCTCCCGCACCTTGCGGCGCTGGTCGCTCTTGGCGCCCGCGGCCTCCAGCTCGGCCAGGTCGGACTCGAGCTTGGCCTGCCGCGCCTCGATGTCGGCGTCCCGGCGCTGCTCGATCTGACCGCGCTCGACGGAGATCTTCGCCTCCAGCGAGGGCAGGTCACGCTGCCGGGCCTCGTCGTCCACGTGCGTGATCATGTACGCGGCGAAGTAGATGACCTTCTCCAGGTCCTTCGGCGCGAGGTCAAGCAGGTAGCCAAGCCGGCTCGGCACACCCTTGAAGTACCAGATGTGCGTGACCGGGGCGGCCAGCTCGATGTGGCCCATCCGCTCACGCCGAACCTTGGCCCGAGTGACCTCGACGCCACAGCGCTCACAGATGATGCCCTTGAACCGGACCCTCTTGTACTTACCGCAGTAGCACTCCCAGTCCCGGGTCGGGCCGAAGATCTTCTCGCAGAAGAGCCCGTCCTTTTCCGGCTTGAGGGTGCGGTAGTTGATGGTCTCCGGCTTCTTCACCTCGCCGTGTGACCACTGCCTGATGTCGTCCGCGGTGGCTAGGCCGATACGTAGGTCGTCGAAGAAGTTGACGTCCAGCACTTGCACTTCCCCTGGTAGATCCTGAATAGATCCGAATAACGAGCGGCGCCGGGTGGCCCCCGGTCAGAGGGCCACCCAGCTACGCTCAGACCTCTTCAACGCTGCTGGGCTCACGCCGTGACAGGTCGATGCCGAGCTCTTCCGCGGCACGGAAAACGTCCTCGTCCGTGTCCCGCATTTCGATCGCCGCGCCGTCGCTCGACAGCACCTCGACGTTGAGGCAGAGCGATTGCATTTCCTTGATGAGCACCTTGAACGACTCGGGAATGCCGGGCTCGGGCACGTTCTCGCCCTTGACGATGGCCTCGTACACCTTCACGCGGCCGAGCACGTCGTCGGACTTGATCGTGAGCAGTTCCTGCAGGGCGTAGGCAGCGCCGTACGCCTCCAGGGCCCAGACCTCCATCTCACCGAACCGCTGGCCACCGAACTGCGCCTTACCACCCAGCGGCTGCTGGGTGATCATCGAGTACGGGCCGGTGGAGCGAGCGTGAATCTTGTCGTCCACCAGGTGCAGCAGCTTGAGGATGTAGGTGTAGCCGACCGCGATCGGGTCCTTGAAGGGCTCGCCGGTACGACCATCGAACAGCCTGGCCTTACCGCTCTCGCCCACCAGCTGGATACCGTCCCGGTTCGGCAGCGTGCTGCCGAGCAGGCCACTGATCTCCTCCTCGCGGGCGCCGTCGAACACCGGCGTGGCCACGGGGGTACCGGGCTCGGCCGAGCCGATTCCGGCGTTGCGGAGGCGATCCTTCCACTCCTCGTCACCATCGACCTGCCAGCCGGTCTTGGCGACCCACCCGAGGTGGCTCTCCAGGATCTGGCCGATGTTCATCCGGCCTGGCACACCGAGCGGGTTGAGCACGATGTCCACCGGCGTGCCGTCCTCGAGGAACGGCATGTCCTCCACCGGGTTGATCTTCGCGATCACGCCCTTGTTGCCGTGGCGGCCGGCCAGCTTGTCGCCGTTGGTGATCTTCCGCTTCTGGGCCACGTAGACGCGGACCAGCTCGTTCACGCCCGGGGGCAGCTCGTCGCCATCCTCGCGAGTGAACACGCGGACGCCGATGATCTTGCCCTCTTCACCGTGCGGGACCTTGAGGCTGGTGTCGCGAACCTCGCGCGCCTTCTCACCGAAGATCGCACGGAGCAGGCGCTCCTCCGGGGTCAGCTCGGTCTCGCCCTTGGGGGTCACCTTGCCGACCAGGATGTCGCCGTTGACGACCTCCGCGCCGATCCGGATGATGCCGCGGTCGTCCAGGTCCGCGAGCACCTCCTCCGACACGTTCGGGATGTCACGGGTGATCTCCTCGGGACCCAGCTTGGTGTCCCGGGCGTCGACCTCGTGCTCCTCGATGTGAATGGAGGAGAGCACGTCGTCCTGCACCAGTCGCTGGGACAGGATGATCGCGTCCTCGTAGTTGTGGCCCTCCCACGGCATGTACGCCACGAGCAGGTTCTTGCCCAGCGCCATCTCGCCGCTGTCGGTACACGGGCCGTCGGCCAGGACCTGGCCCTCTTCAACCCGCTGGCCCTCGTTCACGATGGGCTTCTGGTTGAAGCAGGTGCCCTGGTTGGACCGGCGGAACTTCGAGACCAGGTAGGTCTTCCGGTTCCCGTCGTCCTGGTGGACCGTGACGAAGTCGGCGCAGACCTCCTCGACCACGCCCGGCAGCTCGGCGACGATGACGTCACCGGCGTCGGTCGCGGCCCGGTACTCCATGCCCGTGCCGACCAGCGGAGCCTCACTGCGCAGCAGTGGCACCGACTGACGCTGCATGTTCGAGCCCATCAGCGCGCGGTTGGCGTCGTCGTGCTCGAGGAACGGGATCATGGCCGTGGCCACCGACACCATCTGCCGGGCGGACACGTCGATGTAGTCGACGTCATCCGGGCGGATCAGGTCAACCTCGCCGCCCTTCCGGCGGACCAGCACGCGGTCCTCGGCGAACGTGCCGTCCGCCGCCACCGGGGTGTTGGCCTGGGCAATGACGTGCCGGTCTTCTTCGTCGGCGGTCAGGTAGTCGACCTGCTCGGTGACCTTGCCCGCGGTGACCTTGCGGTACGGCGTCTCCACGAAGCCGAACGCATTGACCCGCGCGTAGGAGGACAGCGACCCGATCAGGCCGATGTTCGGGCCTTCCGGCGTCTCGATCGGGCACATTCGGCCGTAGTGCGACGGGTGCACGTCCCGGACCTCGAACCCGGCCCGCTCACGGGACAGACCACCCGGGCCCAGCGCCGACAGGCGGCGCTTGTGGGTCAGGCCGGCCAGCGGGTTCGTCTGGTCCATGAACTGGGAGAGCTGGCTGGTGCCGAAGAACTCCTTGATGGAGGCGACGACCGGCCGGATGTTGATCAGGGTCTGCGGCGTGATCGCCTCGACGTCCTGAGTGGTCATCCGCTCCCGGACCACACGCTCCATCCGGGCCAGGCCCAGGCGGACCTGGTTCTGGATCAGCTCGCCCACCGTGCGCAGCCGCCGGTTGCCGAAGTGGTCGATGTCGTCGGTCTCGAGCACGATCGTCTTGTTGTCGCCGACCGCCTGCTCCTCTTCACCGGCGTGCAGCCGGACGAGGTACTCGATGGTCGAGACGATGTCGTCCTCGGTCAGCGTGCCCTGCCGCAGCTCGATGTCCTCACCGAGCTTCCGGTTCAGCTTGTACCGGCCGACCTTGGCCAGGTCATAACGCTTGGCGTTGAAGTAGAGGTTCTCCAGCAGCGCCTGCGCCGACTCACGCGTCGGGGGCTCACCCGGGCGCAGCTTGCGGTAGATGTCGAGCAGCGCCTCATCCTGGCTGTTGGTGTGGTCCTTCTCCAGGGTGGCGCGCATCGACTCGTAGTCGCCGAAGCGCTCCAGGATCCGCGCGTCGTCCCAGCCCAGCGCCTTCAGCAGCACGGTGACGCTCTGCTTGCGCTTGCGGTCGATGCGGACGCCGACGGCATCCCGCTTGTCGATCTCGAACTCCAGCCAGGCGCCCCGGGACGGGATCACCTTGCAGCTGTAGATGTCCTTGTCCGAGGTCTTGTCCACCTGACGGTCGAAGTAGACGCCCGGGGACCGGACCAGCTGGGAGACGACCACACGCTCAGTGCCGTTGATGATGAAGGTGCCCTTGGCCGACATCAGGGGGAAGTCCCCCATGAAGACGGTCTGGCTCTTGATCTCACCGGTGGTGTTGTTGATGAACTCCGCCGTCACGAACATGGGGGCGGAGTAGGTCATGTCCTTGTCCTTGCACTCCTCAGAGGAGTACTTGGGCGGCTCGAACCGGTGGTCACGGAACGAGAGGGACATGGTTCCCGAGAAGTCTTCGATGGGGCTAATTTCCTCGAAGATCTCCTCGAGCCCGGACTGCTCAGGGACATCCTTGCGCCCTGCCGCCTTAGCGGCCTCCACCCGGTTCTTCCACTTTTCGTTGCCCAGCAGCCAGTCGAACGACTCGGTCTGGAGGGCGAGCAGGTCCGGAACCGTCAACGGTTCCTGGATACGTGCAAAAGAGACGCGGCGTGAATCATAAGCGGAGGCGCTGCGCGATGCTGCCAACAGGGATCCTTCCGAACTTGTGGCGGACCTATCACCGCACGCACGCCAGACGCCCAGCGGCGATGCCGCAGGAGAGCGAGGATGCCGAGGACGTCAGAGTGCAGCGCAAATGAGCAGTATAGCCCTAAGGCACACTGCTCGTCAACTGTACGCCACTATCAGGATCACGACTGCTCCGCAGCATTGCTCGTTCGCGCCGAAACGTCAAGCCTGAACCCGGCAGATCGGGCGACTTCATGCCGTGAAAGATGCCACAGGCACATGTGCGTGTGAGCTACTTCCTGCCAGGGTATACCTACTGATTGCGCAGGTGAGGGCAATTTCCGCCGATCCGGTCCGGGCTCGTCCCACAACGACGAGGCCCTGTGCGTAGCAGCCGGAAACCCTAGGTCGTGGTTTCCAGTCCGACTAGCACAACCAGGGTATCCCTGTAAACATTCCACGCCTGCAATATTTTTTTTAACCGGGTCAGACACGGCGGAGCGGCGCGAGCCAGCAGGCCCGCGCCGCTCCGGCGCCGTGAGGCGATTACTACTTGACGGTGACGGTGGCGCCGGCGCCCTCCAGGGCGGCCTTGGCCTTCTCCGCGGCGTCCTTGTTGACGTTCTCCAGCACCAGCTTCGGCGCGCCGTCAACCAGGTCCTTGGCCTCCTTCAGCCCAAGGCTGGTGAGGGTGCGGACCTCCTTGATGACCTGGATCTTCTTGTCGCCAGCGGCCTCGAGGGTGACGTTGAACTCGTCCTTCTCCTCGGGGGCCTCGGCGGCGGCGCCGCCGCCACCTGCGGCCGGGGCCGCGGCCGCGACCGGGGCGGCCGCCTTGACGTCGAAGGTCTCCTCGAACTGCTTCACGAACTCAGACAGCTCAAGGAGGGTCATCTCCTTGAACGCGTCGAGCAGGTTGTCAGTGCTGATCTTGGCCATGATTACCTTCCTGTTCCTTCACTTCAAAGTCTGGTGGTCGGTGAGAGCCGGTCAGCTCTCGTCGCTGCTCTCGGTGCTGGCCTCGGCCGGGGTGGCCTCGGTGCTGGCCTCGCCGGGGTGGCCTCGGTGCTGGCCTCGGCCGGGGTGGCCTCGCCGGTGTCGCCACCCTGCTCGGCCCGCTGGACCCGCAGGGCCTCGGCGAGCTGAGCGACCTGCGTCGGCAGCGCGTTGAACACGGCTGCGGCGCGAGCCATCGACGCGGTCATCGCGCCGGCCAGCTTGGCCAGCAGCACCTCGCGCGGCTCCAGGTCCGCGATCCGGGTGATCTCGTCCGGTGTGATCGCCTTGCCGTCGAGCACACCGCCCTTGATCACCAGGGCCGGGTTGTCCTTGGAGAAGTCGCGCAGCCCCTTGGCCGCCTCCACCACGTCGCCACCGACGAACGCGATGGCCGACGGGCCGGTCAGCAGCGACGCGAGCTCAGCCTCGAGCCCGGCCTCGCTGACCGCGATCTTGGTCAGGGTGTTCTTGACCACGCTGAACGTGGCGTTGTCCCCGAGCGACTGACGAAGCTCGGAGAGCTGTGAAACGGTGAGCCCGCGGTACTCGGTCAGCACAACGCTGCCCGAGTCGCGGAACTTGTCGGTGAGCTCTGCTACGGCAGTCACCTTGTCCGCTCTGGCCATGGCCCTCCTCTCTCTATCTGTGGTTCGCACGAAGAGCGCCCGGAAAAGCAAAACGCCCCAGGCGCAGGCGCGCTGGGGCTTCGTCGTCCGTCCTGGTGCGGGCACCGGGGCGGGTCGGCTAGCTCAGTCACCTGCGCAGGATGCCCGCATCGGATCACTCCGGTGCGAACCCTTCGGTCACCGTGGGCCCGGGGGCCCGTGACAACCTGCGGTCTTCGGCGGTTCTAGGATACGTGGCCCGGACCGGCCGCGCCAAACCAATAGCGCGACCGGACCGGGATCGAGCAAAAAACTCAGACGGCCGCGGCCTCTTCGTCGTCGACCAGGTTGCGGGTCTTGTTCGGGTCCACCGGGATACCGGGGCCCATGGTGGTGGTGATGGTGGCCTTCTTGATGTACCGGCCCTTGGCCGCGGCGGGCTTGAGCCGGCCGATCTCGTCCAGGGCGGCCGCGTAGTTCTCCAGCAGCGCCCGGGCCGGGAACGAGGCCTTACCGATGATGAAGTGCAGGTTGCCCTGGCGGTCGGTACGGAACTCGATCTTGCCGCCCTTGATTTCGTTCACGGCCCTGGCCACGTCCGGGGTGACCGTGCCGGTCTTCGGGTTCGGCATCAGGCCACGGGGGCCGAGCACCCGGCCGAGCCGGCCGACCTTGCCCATCAGGTCCGGGGTGGCGACGACCGCGTCGAAGTCGAGGAACCCGCCCTGGATCCGCTCCACCAGGTCGTCCGAGCCCACGTAGTCGGCGCCGGCCTGGCGGGCCTGCTCGGCCCGGTCGCCCTGCGCAAAGACCAGCACGCGGGCGGTCTTGCCGGTGCCGTTGGGCAGGTTCACGGTGCCACGGACCATCTGGTCCGCCTTCCGGGGGTCGACACCCAGCCGGAGGGCGACCTCAACGGTGGGGTCGAACTTGGTGACCTTGCCCGACTGGGCCAGCGCCACCGCCTCGGACGGGCTGTAGAGCTTGTCCTTGTCGATCTGCTCCGCGGCGCTGCGGTAAGCCTTGCTGCGCTTCATTGCTTTCTCCTGCTTCTCACTTACGAGGAGGTCGTGGTCCCAGGGCCGCGCCCGGCCCTCCCACGCCTGCTATCCGTTCGGTGAATCTCAGCGTTCGACGGTGATGCCCATCGAGCGAGCGGTGCCAGCGATGATCCGCTCCGCCATCTCGATGCTCCTGGCGTTCAGGTCGGGCATCTTGGTCTGCGCGATCTCGCGGACCTGGGCCGCGGAGATGCTGCCGACCTTGGTCCGGTTCGGCTCGCCGCTGCCCTTGGCCACGCCAGCCGCCTTCTTGATCAGCTCGGGCGCGGGCGGGGTCTTGGTGACGAACTCGAACGACCGGTCTTCGAAGATCGTGATCTCGACGGGGATGATGTTGCCCCGCTGGGCTTCGGTCGCAGCGTTGTACTGCTTGCAGAAGTCCATGATGTTGACACCGTGCGGGCCGAGCGCGGTACCGACGGGCGGCGCCGGGGTGGCCTGGCCAGCGGGCAGCTGCACCTTGACCAGGGCAGCGACCCTTTTCCTCCTTGGAGGCATCTTTTCCGTTCCTTTACTAGTTCTTACGGCGTTCGCGGCTGCGGACGTCAGCTCAGATCTTGGCGACCTGCTCGAAGGAGAGCTCGACCGGAGTCTCCCGGCCGAAGATCGACACCAGCACCTTGAGCTTCTGGGTGTCGGGGTTGATCTCGTTCACGGTCGCCGGAAGCGTGGCGAAGGGGCCGTCCATCACGGTAACCGACTCGCCGACCTCGTAGTCGACCTTCGGCATCGCCTTGGCCTCGGCCTGCTTGGCCTGCTCCTCCGGCTCCGGCGCCAGTAGGTTGGCCACCTCTTGCAGGCTGAGCGGGGACGGACGGCTCGACAGTCCTACAAAGCCGGTGACGCCCGGAGTATTCCGGACCACGGCCCAGGACTCGTCGGTCAGCTCCAGCCGGACCAGGATGTAGCCGGGCAGCACCTTCTCCTGGACCTGCTGGCGCTTGCCCTGCTTGATCTCGGTCACCTTGTGCACCGGAACCTCGATCTGGAAGATGAAGTCTTCCATGTTGAGGGAGCCGATCCGGTTCTCCAGGTTGGTCTTGACCCGGTTCTCGTAGCCCGCGTAGGAGTGGATCACGTACCAGTCGCCGGGCATGGCCCGGAGCTGACGCTTGAACTCCTCGACCGGGTCGACCTCGAGCTCTTCCTCGGCCGCCTTGGTCTCGGTGTCCACATCCGCGTCGGCGTCCGTGTCGGCGTCCGCGTCGTCGAGGGCGACCGCGTCGTCGACGACGGCGACGTCATCGGTGGCGGCGGCAGCCTCGTCGTCGCCAGCCTCATCGGCGTCGGCCTCATCGGTGGCCGTCAGCTCGTCGCCCGCCAGATTTTCGCCAGCACTGCCGGCCGGCGCCAGGCTGATGTCCTCGGCGTCCGGCGCGCTGGCGTCGGCACTCAGCTCGCTGGCGTGCTCGAGGTCTGAGGTCAGGTCGGGCTCGGACACAATTGCTCTCTCTCTATATGCTTCCTCGCGGATTCCTCCGCGCTGGCCGGTCACTCGCCGGGCACGGTCCTCGCCGGCGGCGCACTCCATCCGCCGCGGCGTCTGCCGTCAGCCGAAGATCGCGATGACCAGCTTGGTAAAGCCGTAGTCCACGCTGGTGACGATGGCGATCATCACCACGATGAACGCCAGCGCAACCGTCGTGTACGTGCTCAGTTCCCGCCTGGTCGGCCAGATCACCTTGTGGAGTTCGGCGACGCTCTGGCGGAAGAACAGCGCGGGAGAAGTCCGGCCGCGTCGGGCGGGTTTGGAACCCCCGCCTTTTTCCGCGGCCTCACCGCGCGTCTGAGTCGCCATGTCCTCACCTATGCAGCGCTGAACGGTCAAAGGATCGTGCAGGGCAGGAGGGACTCGAACCCCCAACCGCCGGTTTTGGAGACCGGGACTCTACCAATTGAGCTACTGCCCTACGGATGAACCCACCGGATGACGGGCATGCGCCACTACCGACGGAACATCACCAGAGTCGAAAGTGTAGCCGGGATGGGGAGTCGAGTCGAACCGAAGGAGGGAAGAGGAAGGAGGGGAGGAAGTAACGAGGGCTAACCCCAGCCATGGGGTCCAGGGGGCCGGTGTCACGTTAACCACGTGTCAGTGGGTCTGCGCTGGTGCCAAACTGGGGTTATGCCCACTTCTTCTTCTCGTGTTTCGGCGCGGCTGTCCGCGATTGCAGAATCGGCCACTCTGGCGGTGGACGCCAAGGCCAAGGCGCTCAAGGCGGCCGGCCGGCCGGTGATCGGCTTCGGGGCTGGCGAACCGGACTTCCCCACCCCCGGCTACATCGTCGAGGCCGCCCAGGCGGCCTGCGCCGTGCCGCGGTTCCACAAGTACACCCCGGCGGCCGGGCTGCCCGAGCTGCGGCAGGCCGTGGCGGACAAGACCGCCCGCGATTCCGGCTTCGAGGTCGCGGCGAACCAGGTGCTGATCACCAACGGCGGCAAGCAGGCCGTGTTCCAGACCTTCGCCGCGCTGCTCGACCCGGGCGATGAGGTGCTGGTCCCGGCGCCGTACTGGACCACCTACCCGGAGGCCATCGCGCTGTCCGGCGGGATCACGGTGCCGGTGCTGACCGACGAGAGCACCGGCTACCTGGCCTCGGTCGACGACCTGGAGGCCGCCCGCACCGAGCGGACCAAGATCCTGCTGTTCGTGTCGCCGTCCAACCCGACCGGCGCGGTGTACCCGCCGGAGCAGGTGGCCGAGATCGGCCGCTGGGCCGCCGAGCACGGCCTGTGGGTGGTCACCGACGAGATCTACGAGCACCTGGTCTACGGAGACGCCGAGTTCTCCTCGATGCCGGTGGTGGCGCCGGAGATCGCCGACCAGTGCGTGGTGCTCAACGGGGTGGCCAAGACCTACGCCATGACCGGCTGGCGGGTCGGCTGGATGATCGGCCCGATCGACGTGATCAAGGCCGCGACCAACTTCGAGTCGCACGTGACGTCCAACGTCTGCAACGTGGCCCAGGCGGCGGCGCTGGCCGCGGTGTCCGGTGACCTCACCGCGGTGGCGGAGATGCGGCGGGCGTTCGACCGGCGGCGCCTGACCATGACCCGGCTGCTGAACGACATCCCCGGCGTGGTCTGCCCCGAGCCCGAGGGCGCCTTCTACTGCTACCCGTCGGTCAAGGGCGTGCTGGGCAAGGAGATCAACGGCCAGCGGCCGCAGTCCTCGGCCGAGCTGGCCGCGCTGATCCTGGACGAGGCCGAGGTCGCGGTGGTGCCGGGCGAGGCGTTCGGGACGCCGGGCTACTTCCGGCTGTCCTGCGCGCTGGGCGACGCCGACCTGGAGGAAGGCGTTACCCGCGTCGCCAAGCTGCTGGGGCAGGCACACTAGGCGGATGACCCGTCCGCTCGACCAGCTGCCCAAGGCGCACCTGCACCTGCACCTGACCGGGGCGATGCGGCACTCGACGCTGGTCGACCTGGCGGACAGTCACGGCGCCCACCTGCCCGCGGCCCTGGTCGAGGAGTGGCCGCCCACGCTGAGCGGGGCGGACGAGCGCGGCTGGTTCCGGTTTCAGCGGCTGTACGACACCGCCCGGTCGGTGCTGCGCACCCCGGCGGACATGCAGCGGCTGTTCCGCGAGATCGCCGAGGACGAGCGGGACGAGGGCTCCGGCTGGCTGGAGATCCAGATCGACCCGTCCGGGTACGCGGCCCGGTTCGGCGGGCTCACCCCCACCGTCGAGCTGGCGCTGGACGCGGCCGCGCGGGCGTCGGAGGTGACCGGGGTCGGCGTGGGCGTGGTGATCGCGGCCAACCGGACCCGGCACCCGCTGGACGCCCGCACGCTGGCCCGGCTGGCCGTGCGGTACGCGGACCGCGGCGTGACCGGGTTCGGCCTGTCCAACGACGAGCGGCGCGGCCGGGCCGGGGACTTCGCGCCCGCGTTCCGCATCGCCGAGCGGGGCGGGCTGCTGGCCGTGCCGCACGGCGGCGAGCTGGTCGGCCCGCCCAGCGTGCAGGCCTGCCTGGACGAGCTGCACGCCGACCGGATCGGCCACGGTGTCCAGGCCGCCTCGGATGATCTGCTGGTCAAACGGCTGGCCAGCGCGGCGGTGACGCTGGAGGTCTGCCCGTCGTCCAACGTGGCGCTGGGCATCGCCGCCCGGACCCGGGACGTGCCGCTGCGGCAGCTGTTCGAGGCGGGGGTGCCGGTCGCGCTGGGTGCCGACGATCCGCTGCTGTTCGGCTCGCGGCTGGTGGCCCAGTACGGCATCGCCCGCCGTCAGCACGGCTTCAGCGACGCGGAGCTGGCCGACCTGGCCCGGATGTCGGTGCAGGGCTCGGCCGCACCCAGCGACGTCCGGCACCGGCTGCTGGCCGGGATCGACGCCTGGCTCAGTCAGGCCTGAGGACTCGGGTTAGGACGGGGAAAGGCCCCGACGAGCACCGGCTCGATGTCGAGGCTGACCCCGAACGCGGCCCGGACCCCGTCCTGGATCTGGTGGGCCAGCGCGAGCAGGCCGGCCGTGCTGGCGTGGCCCGGGTTGACCAGGGCCAGCGTGTGCTTGCTGGAGATGCGGGCCGGGGCTGGCCCGGGCCCGGCGTGCCCCTTGCCGAAGCCGGCCTGCTCGATCAGCCAGGCGGCGGGCACCTTGACCTGGCCGGGACCGGCCGGATAGTGCGGCACCGGCCCGTCGTGGCCGCGGTCCAGGCGCTGGAACGCGGCCTCGCTCAGGATCGGGTTGGTGAAGAACGAGCCCGCGCTGCGGGTGTCCGGGTCGCCGGCGTCCAGCACCATCCCCTTGCGGGCGCGGACCTTCAGCACCGCCGAGCGGGCTTCCTGCAGCGGCACCCGGTCGCCCGGCGTGACGCCGAGCTCGGTGGCCAGGTCGGGGTAGCGGACCGGGGCCGACAGCGGGCCCGGGGCCAGCCGGAACGTCACAGCCAGCACCACGTGGCGGCCGTGGTGCTTGAAGCGGCTGGTCCGGTAGCCGAAGCCGCAGTCCGCGGCGGGGATCTCGGCCATGGCGGCGCGGTCGCGGTCCCAGGCCCGGACCGAGACGATCGTGGCCGCCACTTCCTGGCCGTAGGCGCCGACGTTCTGGATCGGGGTGGCGCCGGCCAGGCCGGGGATGCCGGACAGGCATTCCAGCCCGGCCAGGTTCTCGGCCACGCAGTGGGCCACCACGTCGTCCCAGCTCTCCCCGGCGGCGACGGCCAGCCGGACCGCGCCGTCCGGGCCGCCCGGGTCGGCCCCGGCGGTGACGCCCCGGGTGGCGACCCGGACCACGAGACCGGGGAAGCCCTCGTCGGCGACGACCACGTTGCTGCCGCCGCCCAGCACGAGCAGCGGCTCACCGCGCTCGTCGGCGGCGCGGACGGCGGCGGCCAGTTCGGCCTCGGTGCCGGGCTCGATGAAGGCGGCCGCGGGGCCGCCGAGACCCAGTGTCGTGTAGGGGGCCAGCGGGACCTGGCGCGAGGGGCCCATCGATCCGCTCAGACCAGGGCCGCTCAGGGCAGGACCACCACGGCACGAGCCCGGGTCAGTACTTTGGTGTCGCCCGAACGGGCCGTCAGCGCCAGCACGACCCGGTTGCCGTCCAGCTTTTCCTCGACCGTGCCGCTGATCTGGATCGTCGCCCCCTGGCCGTCGTCGGGGACGACCACCGGGGAGGAGAACCGCACGCCGAACTCGACCACCGCGCCGGGGTCGCCGGCCCAGTCGCTGGCGAAGCGGCCCGCCTCGGCCATGGTGTACATGCCGTGCGCGATGACGTTGGGCAGGCCGACCGACGTGGCCACCCGCTCGTTCCAGTGGATGACGTTGAAGTCGCCGGACGCACCCGCGTACTTGACCAGGTCCAGCCGGGTGACCGGGTAGCTCTTCGGCTCCAGCTCGGTGCCGGGCTCAACGTCCGCGTACTTGACCTTTGCTGTCACCGTCCGCCTCTCGTGCTTCAGACGCCCCGCTCGACCAGCGTGGACAGGGCAGTGCAGACGTGTTCGCCGCCGGTGGTGGTGATGTCGGTGCGCGTGGTCAGCATGGTCATGGTGCGCCGCGGCGTGATGTCGGTGATCGTGGTCTGCGCGACCACCACGTCGCCCGCGTGCAGCGGCCGGGCATGGGAGAACCGCTGCTCGCCGTGGACGACCATGGAATAGTCCAGGCCCAGGTCCTCGTCGGCCATCGCGTGCCCGCTGCTGGCCATCGTGATGACGATGGCGAACGTGGGCGGCGCGATGACGTCGGGGTAGCCCGCGGCCTGCGCGGCCGCCTGGTCCCGGCACAGCGGGCTGGGATCGCCGATCGCCTGGGCGAACTCAGCGATCTTGACCCGGCTGACCTCATACGGCTCGGACGGCGGGAAACTGCGCCCCGCGAAGTCCGGGTTGACCGGCATGTGCGGGGTTAGCGGGTCTCGCGGTGCGGCTGGTGGCAGCGGCAGTTGGGGCAGTATTTCTTCAGCTCGAGCCGGTCGGGGTCGTTCCGCCGGTTCTTCTTGGTGATGTAGTTGCGGTGCTTGCACTCCTGGCAAGCCAGGGTGACCTTGGGCCGGACATCGGTGGCAGCCACGGGAGGCGCCTTTCTCGTTGCAGTGGACGAACGGGATGGCTAACGCGGGCCAGCCCGGCGGTATTTCGTAGTAGCGGAGGCCGGACTTGAACCGGCGACACAACGATTATGAGCCGTTTGCTCTGCCTGACTGAGCTACTCCGCCATGCACGGTCATAGATACGACCGTTGGTCAGGTTACCCGATTCCCGGGGCGCAAGGCGACGGGGCGGCGAACCAGTGCCCCCGGAGGCCGGACCCCCATTAAAAATAAATCAGACTCGGCTCACGTCCGGCCGGGCACCTTGGGACCGGACCCGGCCCGGGCCAGGCGGGCATCGTGGATCGGACCCGGCTCAGACCAGGCTAGGCACCTTGGCCTTGAACACCCGGCGCAGGGCGGTCGCGGCGGCGTGGTAGCCGCACATGCCGTGCACCCCGGGCCCGGGCGGAGTGGCGGCCGAGCACAGGTAGATGGAAGGGTCCGGGGTCGCGTACGGGACCCGCGCGAACGTCGGCCGGAACAGCAGCCGGAACTGGTCGCAGCGCCCGACCGCGATGTCCCCGCCGACGTAGTTGGAGTTGCGGGCCTCCAGGCCGGCCGGGGCGGTGACCGTGCGGGCCAGGACCAGGTCACGGAACCCGGGGGCGAAGCGCTCGATCTGGGTCTCGATGGCCTCGGTGTGATCGCGATCCCAGCCGTTCGGCACCTGGCAGTAGACCCAGAACGTGTGCCCGCCGGCCGGGGCCCGGCTCGGGTCGAACCGGCTGGGCTGGGCGGTGATGAGGAACGGGGGGTCGGGCGCCCGCCCCCGGTGGACCGTACGCAGGGCGCCACTGATCTCCTGCAGGGTCGGGCCCAGATGGACCGTGCCGGCCCGGTGGCAGTCCGCCGCCAGCCAGGGCACCGGCCCGCTCAGCGCGTAGTCGATCTTGAATACGCCCGGGCCGTGCTGGTACCGGCTCAGCCTGCCGGCGTAGGCGGCGGGCAACCGGGACCCGGCGATGGCCGCGAGCTGCTCCGGGGAGGTGTCGAACAGGTAGGCCCGGGCCGGCGGCAACTCGTCCAGGCTGCGGACCCGTTGCCCGGTGGTGATCGTCCCGCCCAGCGAGGTGAGCAGGCTGGCCATGGCGTCGGACAGGGACTGAGTGCCACCGCGCGGGATGGGCCAGCCGACCGCGTGCGCGGCCAGCGCGAACATCAGCGCGATGCCGCCGGTGACCGGGGCGGTCAGCGGCGCGGTCACGTGCGCTGACATCCCGGCGAACAGGCCCCGGGCCCGGTGGCCGCGGAACCGCCGGGCCAGCAGCTCGGCCGGGGCGGCGGCGGGCAGCCCGAACGCGGCCAGCAGCAGCGGATGCGGCGGCAGGCCGTCCAGCGGGGCCCGCAGCACGGAGGAGGCCAGCTCGTCCCACCGGCCCAGGAACGGCCGGACCAGCCGACGGTATTTCCGGCCGTCCGGGTCGAGGGAGTCCACGGTCTCCTCGACCGACCGGGCCAAGGTCACCGCCGGGCCATCCAGGAAGGGGTGGGCCAGCGGCAGGTCCGGCTGGATCCAGGTCAGGCCGTGTTCGGTCAGGGGCCAGGACCGCAGCACCGGGGAACCGGCCCCCAGCGGGTGCACGGCCGAGCAGGGGTCGTGCCGGAAGCCGGGCAGGGTGAGTTCCTCGGTCCGGGCGCCGCCGCCGACCGCCTCGGCCGCTTCGTAGACGGTCACCTCCAGGCCGGCCTGGGCCAGCGTGATGGCGGCGGCCAGCCCGTTCGGGCCCGCGCCGACTATGACGGCGTCCACGGCGCTCCCGGTCACCGGTCTTCCAGCAGGGGCCGGCGCGGGTCCCAGGTGGTGCCGTCGGCCGCATCCCGCCGCTGCCGGGCCAGCGCCGACAGGGCTTCCAGCACCACCCGGTTGGCCAGCGAGGCGGTGATGTCGGCGTGGTCGTAGGGCGGGGCCACCTCGACCACGTCGATCCCGGTCACCGGCAGCTCGTAGCAGATGCGCCGGACCGCATCCAGGAGCTGGCGGGCGGACAGCCCCCCGGGTTCGGGGGTGCCGGTGCCGGGCGCGTGGGCCGGATCGCACACGTCGATGTCGACCGACAGGAAGACGCCGTCGCAGTCGTCCCGCGCGATCGTGAACGCCTCGGTCAGGCAGCCGGTCAGGCCGCGCTCGACGATCTCGGTCATCTCGTAGGAGCGCATCCGCTGCTGGGCCATCCAGCTCAGGGTCTCGGGTCCGGGCCAGTAGCCGCGCAGCCCGATCTGCAGGAATCGGTCGCCGCGGACCGCCCCGGACTCGATCAGCCGGCGCATGGGCTGGCCGTGCCCGATCAGGGAGCCGAACTCGGTGTCGCCGGTGTCGGCGTGCGCGTCGAAGTGGATCAGGGACACCCGGCCCTGGCCGAGGTGCTGGGCCACACCGGCCGCATCGGGCCAGGTGATGGTGTGGTCGCCGCCGAGGATCAGCGGGACGGCGCCGTGGCGGGTCACCTCGTACACGGCGGCCTGCAGGTCGCGCACGGACCGGGCCGCGTCACCGGAGAACATCTCCACGTCCCCGGCGTCGTAGACGCGCAGATCCTTCAGGCCATCGGTGCGCAGCGCCAGCGAGGGCCGGGACCCGTCGTGCGGCAGGTAGTCGGTCTGCCGGATGTACTGGGGGCCGAACCGGGCCCCGGACCGGTAGGAGGTGCCGCCGTCGAACGGGGCACCGATGATGACCACGTCGGCGTCCGGGTAGCTGGCCGGGTCGGCCCAGTCACAGCGGTCCACACCGAGGAACGTGATGTCCGGGCCGAACTGGGGTCCGTAGCGCGCCATGATCCAGTCTTACCGGACCGTGACGGATGGCGCGGGGAGGCTACCACCCCCGAAGATGAAGGTATGGACACCGGCCCACGGCGGTTGCTCGAGACCATGCCGCTGCACGCGATCACCGCGACCTACGGCGAGGACGGCCTGCGGGAGCGGTTCGCGGCCGAGATCGCCGGATTTCCGGAGGCGGAGCGGCGCCGGCTGGAGGACGCGCTGGCCCTGGCCTCCCGGCTGCACGCGGGCGACCGCCGGCAGAGCGAGCCGTACATCAACCACCCGCTGCGGGTGGCGATCCGGATCATGTCCCACTACGGGATACGGGACCCGGACGTGATCGTGGCCGCGCTGCTGCACGACGCGGTGGAGGACCACGCGGCCGAGCTGGCCCCCGGCGGGACGACCGAGGCGGCCCAGACCAAGGCAGCACTGGCTGCGCTGGCGGAACGGTTCGGGCCGCGGGTGGCCGAGCTGGTGGGGGCGGTGACCAACCCCGAGTACGAACCGGGCCGGGACCGGCACGTGCAGTACCGCGAGCACGTGGCGGCCAGCCTGGACGCCTCGCCCTGGGCCCGGGTGATCAAGGCGTCCGACTTCACCGACAACGGGGCCGGGCTGCTCTACACCACCGGGCCGCGGGTACCGGAGCTGGCCGACAAGTACGCCGGGCTGGTGCCGGTGCTGCGGGAACTGATCAGCCGGCCGGACACGCCGCTGGATGAGCGGGCCCGGCGGCGGGTGCTGGAGCAGCTGGACCGGGCCGAGGAACGGTTCGCCGCCATCTTGCCGCCGGCAAATTAGCACGAAGGAGACCGGAGATGCCACAGCCAGATAGCTTGCAGCCTGCCTATCAGCGCACCCCGCTCAGCGCGGATGATTCGTGACCGGGACTCCGGCACCTGACGGCTAAGGCAGGCGGGACTCGATTTCCTGGACGATGCGCGGGCGGAGCTCGGCCGGGCGGATGATCGCATCGACCGAGCCGACCTCGACCGCGCGCTCGATGTTGTGCACGCGGTCGAACTCCGCCGCCACCTGGCCGAGCTTCTCCGCCCGGACCGACGAACGCAGCTCGTCGAGTTCCGCGGTCAGCGCGGCGCGGTCGGCCCCGGGGGCGGCCGCGATGCGGACCTCCAGGTCCCGCAGCCGCGGGTCGGCCGCGGTCCGGGCATCGACGTCGCCGGCGAACACCGCGGCCGCGGCCGGAGCGCCGCCGAGCACCGAGGCGAACGAGCCTTCCAGCGCGAACACGGTCATGTTCGGGTTCAGCGCCTTCGAGAAGACCACGAAGGCTCCGCCGTGGTACCGGGAGATCACGCAGAACACGATCGGCCCGCGGAAGTTCACGATGGCCCGGCCGATCTCGGCGCCGTACTCCAGCTGGAGCTTCTTCATCGACTCCGGTGAACCGTCGAAGCCGGACAGGTTGGCCAGCACCACCAGCGGCCGGTTGCCGCTGGCCGCGTTGATGGCCCGGGCGGCCTTTTTCGATGATCGCGGGAAAAGCGTGCCCGCGGTGTAGGTGTCGGGGCCGTCGGTGGGCGGGAACCCCCGCCGCGGCACGCCCCGGGACTCGATGCCGAGCAGGCAGACCGGGATCCCGCCCAAGTGCACGTCCTGGACCACGGCGGTCTCCGCGTTGGCCATGCCCGCCCAGCGTTCCAGCACCGGGTGGTCCTGGTCGGACAGGGCCCGCATCACGGTCCGGATGTCGAACGGCTTCTTGCGGTCCGGGTTGGCCGTGGCCGAGAAGATCTCGCCCACGGTGGTGAAGTCGCTGCCCGCCACCAGGTGCGGGAAGCCCGAGATGTCGCGGTCCACGGGGTCGGTCGTGGCCGCCCGCCGCGGCCGCTGCTCGCCGGGCGCGATGTAGGCGTGGTCATAGTGCGCCATCAGCACGTCCCGGGCGGCGACCAGGTTCGGCGCCCAGTACTGGGCCTGCCCGTTCGGGCCCATGACCCGGTCGTAGCCACCGATGCCGAAATTGTCCTCGGCCGACACGCCACCGGAGAAATCGAGCGCCTGCTTGCCGGTCAGCACCATGGCCGAGTCCGGCGTCATCACCAGGATGCCCTTGGTGTGCATGAGCATCGTGGCCTCGGCGTTCCAGTACGGTTGCGCGCCGACGTTGATGCCCGCGACCACGATGTTGATCTCACCACCGGCCTGGGTGAACTCGACGATCCGCTTGAGCGCGGCCGCGACCCAGTCCATGTTCTCCGTGCCCGACTCCATGGAGATCCGGGCGCCGGCCGACAGCGCGTACCACTCCAGCGGCACCCGCAGCTGGTCGGCCAGGTCCAGCGCGGCGATGACACGGCGGCACTCCGGCTCCGACAGCGCGCCGAGCGACTTCGTCGGGTCGCCGAGCAGCACGACCCGGGTGACGCCCTGAGGATGGCGCGGGGTGACGGTGGTGACCACGCCCGCGACGAGGGCCGCGGTGTTGCGCCCCTTGGGCCGGTGCACCGGCACCAGCACGCCGGCCTCGTCGAGGTCGTGCTCGGCGAAGTCGCCGAGCAGGCTGGTCAGCTCGTACGGGTAGACCGTGTTGCGGCCGCTGGCCCGCAGCACCTTCTGCCGGTAGCTGTCGAGCGGCTCGATCGGCTCATCGGACGGTTCGCCGAGGGTCACGTCCATGCCGCCGGCCGCGTTGAAGGAGATGCGCGCGGCTGCCTTGATCAGCTGGCCGGTTTCCTCGTCCCGGTACCGCCCGATGAACAACATTTCTTCCAGCCCGGCGCCCGCGGTCGTGGGCAGCACCCGGCTGGCCAGCATCTCCAGGTCAGCCTGGGTGATGTTGCTCGTCGGCCAGATGTAGATCACGATCCGGTTGGTGCTGAAGCGGTTCCTGGCCGGCCGCCGCGACTGCGCGCGGCGGATCGAGTCCAGGCAGGCAGCGATGGTGTCCTCGGCCGTGGGCAGCGAGGCCAGCCTGCCGTCGTGGTCGCGCAGCTCGGTCAGGTCGCGTACCTGCGAGAACGCGACCAGACGTTCGTCCGACGGGTTCTCCCGGGCCGTGCACAGGAACAGGTAGACGTCCTCGTCCGAGGACGGCAGCCGGGTGAGGTCGAACTTCCGCAGGCGTTCCAGCTTCATCCGGTACGCGATGTACGGGTGCAGGCCGCGGATGAGCAGTTCCTCGGCCATCCCGGTGGCCGACGGGCGGAACGTGAAGTGCTGCTGCATCACCGCGGTACCCCGGCCCGCGACCGTGAACGTGACCCGGCGGACCTGGTCCGGCAGGGGCTGGGCGTTGACCAGCTCGGACAGCACGGCGGCCATCGCTTCGGAGTCCCCCGGCTGGTTCTCCCAGGCGAGGTAGATGTCGGCGTCGAGGGCGTCCCCGTCGCGGGCCAGCTCGGACAGCCCGCGCAGCGCATCGCCCAGCGCCGCGAAGCTCACCCCAGCCGACACGATGCGCGAGCCGACCCGCTCGGCCACCACGAATCGGCAGCCCGCGACCTCGGTCGTGCGGATGCCGCCCAGATCCTTGTTGCCGTAATACCGGCGGGTCAGCACCTCCAGCATGACCGTGTTGTCCAGGTCGTGGCGGATGAGCCGCTGACCGAGCAGCCGCACCAGCGGCTCGGTGCCGCGCACCATCGCGGCGATGAGCTCGGCGCGCTCGGGCGCGTCCGGGTTGGCGTCCAGATAACGCAGGTGGTTCCGGATGTCGGCGTAGACGCGGGCGCGGTTGCGGCGCAGCAGCGGCTGGCCGAACCAGGCGAACACCACACCGCGGGCCAGGTCGGCGACCACGGGGAACCGGAGCTGGGTGGCGGCAATCAGCCGCTCGAGGGCGTGACCGGAGGGGTCGCGCAGTGCTTCGCCCGGTGGCGGCTCCCGCAGCCAGGCGCGGAGCAGCGCCGCGACGACCATGGCGTCAGCGGATGCCCGCTGCTGGGCCAGGAAGATCCGGAACACTGCGGCTTCGAGCTCGGGTGAGCGGTCCAGGCTGGTGACGCCGTAGTGCCCGAGCGCCTTGGCCAGCTTGGCCTTGAACGCTTCCGGCAGCCCGGCCCGCTCGACGTCGAAGCTACGCAGGTAGGTGTGGAAGTACTCGCGCGCGCTGTGCACGTGGCCGTCGTCGCCGGCGTCCTCGCCGACGGGCCGGTTGCGGCTCAGCTCGGCCAGGTCGGCGAACACATCGATGAGACCGATCTCCTCCGCCAGCGGCCGGTGGCCGTCCTCAGTGACGGTCCGGCGCGCAGCGAGGTAGCCGACGAGCACCCGGCCCTCGTCATCGGGATCCACGTCGAAGCCCAGCAGCAGGCTGCTCAGGTCCTCCCGGCCGCGCTGGAGGCGTTCGCGCACCGGGACCTCACCCCGGGCGACGGGCAGATCCAGCTCGGCGGGCTCGCGGGCCGAGCTGGATCCGCCCGCGGCCCCGGCTTCGGTGTCACCGGCGACCAGCGGCTCCAGCCGCAGCAGCGGGGCTCCCGACTGCACCTGGCTGCCCACGGAGACCAGGCATTCCTTCAGCCGGGCCCGGAACGGCGCCCTCAGCACCGTTTCCATTTTCATGCTCTCGAGAACCAGCACGGGCGTGTCCGCCTCGACCTCGGCCCCGACCTTCAGCGGCGTGGCCACCACCAGCGCGGGCGCGGGCGAGCGGACGACGCCGCCGTCCTCCTGGCTGATCCGGTGGTTCACGCCGTCCACCTCGACCAGGTGAATCGGCCCGAACGTGCCGGTGACCAGGCGGTACCGGATGCCGTTGACGAGGATCTGCCCGGTGTACCGGTCGAACCGGTTCAGCTCGACGTCGGCGGTGCGAACATCCTCGCCCGCCTCGACCACGACCCGGAACCGGTGCGCGCCGATGCGCGCGACCCGGATTCGGTACGCGACCCCCCGGAGCTGGAACTCCACCGGCTGGCCGCTCTTGTGCTGCACCTGGGGACGGCCACCGAACGCCGTGGACAGCAGACGCTGCCGCTCGGCCCGTTCCTCTTCCTCGTAGGCGTCGATGGCGGCCGCGGCCAGGGCGACGCCGGAGTGCCGGTGCGAGACCAGGCGGCCCTGGGCCCGGACCCGGTCGATCCAGCCGGTGTCGGCGCTGGCGTCGATCACCTCGGGCTGGCTGAGCAGGTCGAGCACGAAGCTCTTGTTGGTCGCGCCACCGTCGATGATGACCGTGGTCTGGGCGCAGGCCCGGCGCAGCCGGCCGAGCGCCTCGTCGCGGTCGCGGCCGTAGGCAATGATCTTCGCGATCATCGAGTCGAAGTCCGCCGGGATGGTGTCACCCTCGGTGAAGCCGGTGTCCACCCGGATGCCCGGCCCGGCGGGCAGATCCAGCCGGACGATGTGGCCCGGGCAGGGCGCGAAGTCGCGATCGGGGTCCTCGGCGTTCAGCCGGGCCTCGATGGCGTGCCCGCGCTCGGCCGGCGGCTCATCCTCGGCGGTCAGCTGGCCCTCGGCGGGCGGCTCACCCGCGAGCTTGCCGCCGGACGCTACGTGCAGCTGGGCCTTGACCAGGTCGAACCCGGTAGTGGACTCGGTGATCGGGTGCTCCACCTGCAGCCGGGTGTTGACCTCGAGGAACGCGAACATCCGCATCCCGGGGTGGTAGAGGAACTCGACCGTCGCCGCGCCGCTGTAACCGACCGCCAGAGCCAGCCGTTCGGCCGACGCCTTCAGCTCGGCCGCCTGCCCGGCGCTGAGCACCGGCGACGACGACTCCTCGATCACCTTCTGGTTGCGCCGCTGCACCGAGCAGTCGCGCACCCCTAGCGCCCAGGCGGTCCCCTGCCCGTCGGCGATGATCTGGACCTCGACGTGCCGGGCGCCGGTGATCAGTCGCTCCAGGAACACCACACCGCTGCCGAACGCCCGCGCCGCCTCCTGGCTGGTTCGCTCGTAGGCATCGGCCAGCTCGGCCTCGTTCGTGACCACCCGGATGCCGCGCCCGCCGCCGCCCGCGGTCGCCTTCAGCATCAGCGGGTAGCCGATCCCGGCCGCCGAGGCCAGGGCCGCGTCCAGGGTGGCGACCGGGCCACGGCTCCACGGCGCGACCGGTACGCCGACCTCCTCGGCGATCAGCTTGGCGCCGATCTTGTCACCGAGCTTGCGCATGGCGTCCGGGCTGGGCCCGATGAAGGTGACCCCGATCTTCTCGCACAGCTCTGCGAACGCCGGGTCCTCGGCGACGAAGCCCCAGCCGACCCAGGCGGCGTCGGCGCCGGTCTCCACCAGTGCGCGCTCCAGCGCCTGCAGGTCCAGGTACGGGCGCGCGGACGCGGGACCGAGGTCGTAGGCGATATCGGCTTCGCGCACGAACGTGGCCGTACGGTCGACATCGGTGTGCAGGGCGACCGTCTCGATCGGTATACCCGTCTCCGCGGTCAGGTCCTGGACAGCGTGGATGAGCCGCATGGCGGCTTCCCCACGGTTGACGATGGCGACACGGCTGAACACGCGGTCGAATCCTCCTCTATCGCGCGACGTTGCTGGCGTCTACACAGGCATACTCTCCTCGGCCAGGCGGCGAAATGCTGCGCAAGGAACGTGTCACGGCTCCCCCGTTGTAGGAAACAGCCAAAACCGGATGGTCCCTGACGCCTGGCGGCCGGGGTTCAGCGAGCAGGGTTGGCGGGCCGTGGTTTCACTCAAAGGGAGCGGTGTCGCCTGCCCCGCGGCGCACGATCTCGGGTGCGGACTGGGAAAAGTCGATCACCGTGGTCGGCTCGGTGCCACAGTCACCCGAGTCGAGCACCGCCTCCACGCTGTGGCCGAGCTCCTCGGCGATCTCCCAGCCCTGGGTCATCGGCTCATCCTGGCCGGGCAGCAGCAAGGTGCTCGAAACCAGCGGCTCCCCCAGCTCAGCCAGCAGCGCCTGGGTCGCCACATGGCGAGGGATCCGCACCCCGACGGTCTTCTTGCCCGGGTGCTGCAGCCTGCGCGGTACTTCCCTGGTCGCGGGCAGGATGAACGTATAACTGCCCGGGGTGGCCGCCTTGATGGCCCGGAACACCGAGTTGGACACCTGCACGAACTGCCCCAGCTGGGCGAAGTCCTGGCACACCAGCGTCAGATGGTGCCGGTCGTCGAGCTGGCGGATCGACCTGATCCTGGTGATGCCCTCCTTGTCGCCGAACTGGCACCCGAGCGCGTAACACGAGTCCGTCGGATAGGCGATCACCCCACCCGCCCGCACGATGTCGGCGACCTGAGTGATCGCGCGCCGCTGCGGGTTGGCCGGATGGATGTCGAAATACCTGGCCATGGGTTGAGCTTAGGGTCCGGACACGGGCCGCGAGCGGTATCAGGTCAGGCGCCGGGTGTTCTGGCTTACTATGACCGGGCGTGCTGAGAGCTCTGCCGGGTTTCAGCTGGAGAACTGGGTGGATGTCATGCCGACTGCGAAAGGTGCCGCCGAACGCCCCGGCCGCCCCGGGCCGCCGGCCGGCGAAAGCGAGCCGGCGGATGGCCGTGCCGCCCGTTCGCACCGCTCGCGGCGGGCGATCGTGGATGCGATGCGCGCGTTGCACGCCGAGGGTAACGTTCGCCCGACCGCGCCGCGCATCGCCCAGCGGGCCGGTGTCTCGCTGCGGACGGTCTGGCAGCAGTTCGCCGACATGGAGACCTTGCTGGTCGAGGCGAACCGCCGCGATGATGAGATCCTGCGATCGCTGGTCAAGCGGATCGACCCGGACCAGCCGCGGGCCGTACGGATCGCCCTGTTCACCAGCCAGCGGGCCCGGATCCTGGAGCAGATGAGTCCCAGCTGGCGGGCGGCCCGCGTTCATCAGCCGTTCTCTGACGAGCTCCGGCGGAACAAGGCGCGGACGCTGGCGAACGCCAAGGCAGAGGTGGCAAGAATCTTCGCGCCGGAGCTGAGCGAGCTCGCCGAACCGCAGCGCCAGCAGTTGCTCGACGGCCTGCACGCGATCAGCGTGTGGTCATTCTGGGAGTCGCTGCGTACCGAACTCGGCCTTGGCCCAGCGCAAGCCGAGGAAGTTCTCCGCATCAACTTCACCGCGCTGCTCGCCGCGGCCGGATTTGCCTGACCTGCAGTGAGGCCGAATCGTGGTCGCCCGCCCATTGAACTTGCACGGATAGTGCGGATATCTTGACCTCGACGCCACATCCACCGGGCGTTGGCCAGCGACGATGATGGCGAGGTCAGCATGAGTGTGACCGCGGAAAAGGCGAGCGTCAACCCGCACGGGGGCGCATCGTGGCTGTGGCGCAGGCAGCTCCAGGCGTATCCCGATACCCGGCCCCGCATCTTGTATCTGGCCATTACCGTGCTGGCCACCATCACGCTGTACTACGAGCTGTACGTCAGTGCCTCGGTGTCCACGCTGATCCTCATCAACTTGCACATGAGCTTCACGTTCTTCGTGGTCACCCTGGCCTTCGGGAACCTGATCGGGGCGTTCGGCTCGCTGCTGGCCGGGCTCACTGACCGGCTCGGCCGGGCCAACCTCGTGGTCGGCGGCCTGCTGCTCACCGGCGTGTTCGTGGCCTTCGTCATCCCCGCCGCGACCAGCCAGTGGTTCTTCGCCATCGCGACCTTCGTGGTCGGCCTGGTCGAGGGCGTCTGCCTGGTCGCCACCCCAGCGCTGATCCGCGACTTCTCCCCGCAGGTGGGCCGGGCCACGGCCATGGGGTTCTGGACCGCAGGCCCGGTCCTCGGAAGCCTGATCGTCGCGGTCGTGGGCAGCGCCACCGTCCCCGCCGTCGTCCATGACCCCGGGATCTGGACGCACCAGTACCGCATCTGCGGCATCGCCGGGCTGGTCGTGTGGCTGATCGCCCTGGTGGGGCTGCGCGAGCTGTCCCCCCGCCTGCGCGACCAGCTGATGGTGACCATCCGCGACCGCGCCATCGTCGAGGCCCGGGCCAAGGGCCTCAGCGAGGCAGACATCACCGCCGCGCTGCGGCACCCGTTCCGCCAGCTGCTCAAACCCGACATCATCATCTCCGCCTTCGCCGTGTCAGTCATGCTGCTCATCTACTACACGGCTGTCGCCTTCGCGGTCATCTACCTGACCACCGTGTTCGGGTTCTCGGTCAAGAACGCCAACGGGCTGGGCAACTGGAACTGGGGCTTCAACGTCATCGCGGTGCTGGCCATCGGGATCATCTCCGACCGCTTCCGGGTCCGCAAACCATTCATGGTCATCGGCGGGATCGTGGCCGCCGTGATGACCGTCGTCTACCTGGAACAGGCCGGCCACCACCCCGGCTACTACACGCTCGCGATCATGCTGGCGGTGCTCTCACTCGGCCTCGGTGTCGCCTTCACCCCATGGATGGCCAGCTTCACCGAGACGGTCGAAGCCCGTAACCCGGCGCTCACCGCCACCGGGCTGGCGATCTGGGGATGGATCCAGCGGGTCACGGTGTTCGTCTCCTTCCTGATCATCCCGGTCGTGGTCACCTCGGTCACCCCGCTGGTGACCTACGGGCCCACCGTGTCGGCCTACGCCACCCAGTACGGCCCCCAGCTCGCCTTCGCCCAGGCCCACCCCGCCGTCGTCGCCACCGCCCAGAAGATTCCTCCCACGGTGCTGGCCACCGCGTCCAGGCTCGGCCCGCAACTCGCCAACGCACAGAAGTTCGCACCCGAACTGGCCGTGATCCAGACCCACCCGGCCCTGTTCACCAAGCTGGCCGCCAACCCCGCCAGCCCGGCCCTGCAGGCACAGGCCGTGGCCGCCGCCGGCGGCGGGGCCAAGGGAATCGCCGTGGTCCAAACGATCGGCGCCAACCAGGCCGCCATCAACGGGGTCATCGCGGCCGGCCCGCAACTGCAGACCATCGCCCCCTACGCCGCCGGCCTGAAAGTCATCGCCCCCTACAGCGCACAGCTGACAGCCCTGTCGAAGGTGCCACCCGCGGCCATCGCGTACCTGACCGCCCACGCCGCCGCAGTGCAGAAAGCCGCCGCCCAGACCGCGAGCCAGTGGAAGACCTGGTACTGGATCTGCTTCGGCGGGATCATCATCTTCCTGCTGTCCATCCCCCTGCTGAAAGGCCGCTGGAAGCCCTCAGACGCCCGCCGCGACGAACAAGAACACGAAGCCATGATCCAGGCCGAACTGACCAAACTCAGCAGCTGAGAGCCACAAGCGAGATCCCGGCATGAAGTGTTGCGGGGATTGGTTACCGTACGCCGCTAGGGGATCAGGTTCAGTTCCCGGGCCCGGGCGACGGCCTCGGTGCGGTTGGTGGCGCCGAGCTTGTCCAGCACGTGACTGACGTGTTTTTTGACGGTGTCGAGGGTGACCACGAGTTGTCCGGCGATGGCCTGATTCGATCTGCCTGCGGCCAGCAGCCCCAGCACCTCGAGTTCACGGCTGGTCAGCGGGTCGACGATGCCGGGAGACGCGGGATCACGCGCTGGTTGCCCTGGGCCGAAGGCCCGCTGGAGCCGGGCCAGGTAGCCGAGGGGGACCTCGGCGGCGGCCTGGCCGATGCGCTGGGCCGCGATGAGCCGGCCGAGCAGCACCGCCATGGGCGGGCCTTCGTCGGCGAAGACCCGTACGTGACCCTGCGGGCAGGCGAGCAGGAGCGTCCCGGTAAGGGTGGTGACCGCGCCTGCCTCATCGCCGGTGGCGGCCAACGCCAGCGCCCGCAGTGCGCCGGTCTCGATGAGGCTGCCGGTCCGGTTCTGGGCTTTCGCCACGGCGTGCAGCCGGTCCAGCAGTGCCAGCGCCTGGCCGGGCCGGTCCTGGGCGAGCAGGAGCCGGGCCAGCACCAGATACCCGGATTCGCGGGCGTAGTCTGGCTCGTCGTCCGGACCGAGGCCGTTGTCCTGCGTGAATCGGGCCGCTGCGGCCAGGTTGCCCTGGGCCAGCAGCAGCCGGGCCCGCCCGGCGGGAACCGGGTTGAGCAGACCGGCCGGACCTGGCGCGGCCTGGTCGGCCTCGGTGATCGCCTTCAGTGCCCCGGCCGGATCGCCGGTGGCCTGCCGGATCATCGCCAGTGTGGCCAGGCCGCCGGCCAGCGGAGGGGTGTAGACGAACTGGTGGCACAGCGCGATTCCCTCGGTCGCGTGCCGCAGGGCGACGTCGAGTTCGTCTCGCTGGTAGGCGATCTCGGCCAGCCCCGCGTAGCTCGGACCAGCGGCTGGCGTTGGCCGGCCGGAGGTGACCAGGCTGTCCAGGGCTTGCTCGCAGGTCAACGCGGCCGCGTCCAGGCGGCCCTGGGCGCGCTGGATCAGCACCAGATGGTAGTAGCCCCATGCGATCAGCGTGAGCTGGCTGGTCCCGCGCCACCCGGTGACGCTGGACGCCAAGGCGCGTTCGGCCTCGGTGAGCCGGCCACGCAGCCATTCGGCCACGGCCAGGAATCCGTGCGCGGTGGCGCTCAGCGCGCCTTCTCCTGGTTTGCTCTCGGCCAGGGTCTGCGCGGCGAACGCGGCGGTGGCCTCGGCGTCGCCGTGGAGCTGGGCGAGATAGCTGCGGTGCAGCGTGGTCATGGCCGGGACATTGATCAGGAAGCTGGCCGCC
The DNA here is from genome assembly GCA_963833835.1 of uncultured Actinomycetes bacterium. Lineage (GTDB taxonomy): Bacteria > Actinomycetota > Actinomycetes > Streptosporangiales > Streptosporangiaceae > Bog-532. Next base: position 102,527 of record CAWHZI010000006.1, on the reverse strand, counting down.
ACGCCGCTGGCTGGCTCGAACGGCTCATCGGCCCAGCCGGGGGGCGCGCAGTCAACCACGTCCAGGAGCGACTCCACGACTTCGGGGTGGCCGCTGTCGGCGGCCATGTGGGCCTGCGCCAGCAGCAGCCGGGGGCGGCCCCTGACCACGTCGGCGGGGAGGACCGACAGCCAGCGGTCGATGGTGACCACCTCGCCTCGGATGCGGTGGACCAGGTCGAACTGCTGCTCGATGATCCGGGCCGCCCACAGCATCTCCCCGGCCGCGGCCGCGTGGCTGATGGCGTCATCGGCCAGCCCGTGCCCGGCGTACCAGGCCGCGGCGTTGCGGTGCAGCTGCGCCGCGCGGCCGGGTTGTTCTTGTTGCAGGCGGGCGCGAAGCAGGTCAGCGAACAGGTGGTGATAGCGCCACCAGCCGCGCACCTCATCCAGCGGGATCACGAACAGACCCGCCCGCTCCGCCTCTTCGAGCAGCCCCTGGCTGCCCTCGCGGCCGGTGACGGCGTCGCACAACGGGCCGCTGAGCCGGCTGAGCACCGATGTCTCCAGCAGAAACGTGCGCAGCGGCCCGGACTGCCCCTCGAGCACCTCCTCGGCTAGATAGTCCAGGACATACCGGTGGCTCCCGGTGAACGCGGCCACGAACGCGGCGGCATCGTCTTGTCCGCGCAGTGACAGCGCGGCCAGCTGCAACCCGGCCGCCCACCCCTCGGTCCGGGCGGCCAGCGCCGCCACCGACGCATCCGGCAGGGCCGACGCCACCTGCCGGAGCAGCTCCCCAGCTTCGGCGGGCGCGAACCGCAACTCGGTCACGCGCACCTCGGCCAGCTGGCCGCGGGCCCGCAGCCGCGCCAGCGCCAGCGGTGGATCGCTGCGGCTGGCCAGCATCACGCACATCCCGGCCGGCCGGTGCTCCAGCAGGAACGCGAGCGACTCGTGCACCTGTTGCGAGCCGATCAGGTGGTAATCGTCCAGGACCAGCAGGGCCTCGTCCGCAGCTAGGTCATTGATCAGCGCCGTGACCAGCCCGTGGAACGACGACGGTGCGGGCGGACCGAGCAGCGGAGCCACCCGTTCGCCGATCCCGGGGCGGGCCCGGTCCAGCGCGGCCACCGCGTGGCGCCAGAACCGGGCCGGGTCGTTATCCCCCGCGTCCAGCGACAGCCACGCAACCGGTTGCCGGCCGCGCCGGGCCCAGTCCGCCAGCAAGACCGTCTTGCCGTACCCGGCCGGGGCGCACACCAGGACCAGCCCCTGCGCCAGGCCCTCATCAAGCCGGGCCAGCAGCCGCGGCCGCGGCACCAGCCCCGGCCGCGACGCGGGCATGTACAGCTTGGTAGCCAGCAGGACATCCTGCTCTGGGGGCGTCACCGTCGGCTCACCCATCGCTGACCTGCACCGCTCTCTGCCTCCGCGACCCTCCGTATCGCCGCTGGAAGGACCTAATCGCGAGTCGGCCTGCCGCTTCCCCGCGGGCGGCCCCGATCCGGCCATTTCATTTGCTTTAGTTGGCAGAGTGCCCTTCCCCGTGACCTCTGGCCGCAAACAGCCGCTGGCCGCGGCACCTTGGTGTCCCGGCTCCGGAGCGCAAGATTCCACCTGACCGGCACCTTCCGGTGACGCCACGTCCCTGTGCCGGTCCATAGCGTGCAGACCACGCAACCTCGATGGAAGGACGGACGGATGCCTGAACTCACCCTCGAACGCTCGTCGCCGGTGATCCGGCTCGGCATCAACGTGCCCAACTTCGGCCCGCAGACCGACGCGCGGGCGCTGCTGAGCTGGACCCGGTTCGCCGAGTCCAACGGCTTCGCGGCCGTCGTCTTGTCCGACCACGTGGCCCCGACCAGCGAGGTCACCAAGGTTTACCCGCCGCCGTTCTATGACCCGCTGACCGCCATCGCCTGGCTCGCGGGCCAGTCGGAGGACCTGCTGTTCGCCACGTCGGTCCTGGTGGTGCCTTACCGGCACCCGCTGCTGACCGCTCGGGTCAGCGCCATGCTGCACGAGATCAGCCGCGGCCGGTTCGCCCTCGGGGTCGGCGTGGGCTGGTCAGCCACAGAGTTCGAGGCTCTCGGCGCCGACTACACCCGCCGGGGGCAGATCACCGACGACTACCTCCAGGTGATCACCACTGCGTGGCGGCAGCAGCAAATCGACGCCGACCTGGCCGGCCTGCGCATCACCGACGTCGCCACCGGGCCCAATCCGGCCGGCGGCAGCATCCCGCTGTGGGTCGGCGGCTCGGCCGGCCCGGCCATCCGGCGTGCCATCCGGTTCGGCACCGCCTGGCACCCGATCAACCCCGGCCGCGCCTGGCTGCAGCACACCGGACTGCCCGCCCTGCGCCGGGAGAGCCAGCTCGTCGGCGCTTCAATGCCAGGAATCGTGCCCAGGATCAAGTTCCGGCCCGCAGCCGCCCCGGTCGCCGACCCTGACCGGCCGCTCGGCGTCGGTACGATCACCCAGATCACCAGAGACATCCGGTTCCTCGCCGGGCTGGGAGCCGACCTCATCATCCTCGACCCGAACCCCGACACCCCGCGGCCACGGGACTATGCCTGCGAGAGAAACGACCTGCTCGCAGTCCGCGCCGCCCTGGCCACCCCCGCGTGACAAGCCGCTGCGACCCAACGACAACCACAGGTCACCCCACATCATCCCCATGGCCGTGGTGCCCGGCCGCGGTACGGCAGGCAGGGGAAGCCGCGGGCGCCGAGCCCGTCGATTGCGAACACCTTGCCTGCGTGCGGCTGGCGGGCCAGCGCGTCGTCGTCGAGGTCTGTCCGCGCGGTGGTGACGAACAGCCTGTCGCGGCGGGGGCCGCCGAATGCGCATGAGGTCGGTCGCTCGACTGGGAGCTGCACGCTCGCGAGAAGCGATCCGTCCGGTGCGTACCGGTGGACAGCGCTGCCGTTCCACAGGGCGACCCAGATCCCGCCCTCGTCGTCGACCGTAAGTCCGTCTGGAACCACGCCTGGCTGGTCGATGTGCACCAGCGTGCGGCGGTCGCTGATCGCCCCACTCGGGCCGTCGAACCGGAACACGTCGACGCATCCGGTGCCGCTGTCGTTGAGGTACATCCTGCTGGCGTCGGGACTCCAGCCGATGCCGTTGGAGATGGTCAGGCCGGTGAGCACGGTAGTGCAGCTGCCGTCGAGTTCGAGGCGATAAAGGGCCCCGGCGCCCGGCGACTCGTCGTAAGCCATCGTCCCGGCCCAGAAGCGTCCTTGCGGGTCGCAGGCCCCGTCGTTCATCCGCACGTCAGTGCGGTCCCCCTCAAGCTGGGCAAGCTCCTGGATCGATCCGGCCTCGTCAACGAACAGGAACCCCGCGCCCGCCGCGAGCACGTACCCGCCCCCGGCGGCCGGCGCGACCGCGCCGATATGCCGGTCAACCGAGATTGTCTCAACGCGTTCCAAAGCACCGTCGGGACTCAGCGTTCCCCGGTGCATCTGGCGCCCCAGGATGTCGACCCACAGCAGCTCTTGGCGCTCTTCATGCCAGCGCGGGCCCTCGCTCAGCAGCCCTGCGGTTACCGACCACACCGTCACTTCGTGGGCGCTCATACGGTGAGGTCCACTACGACTTTGATGTCTTCCGGGTGCCGGTCGAGTGCGTCGGTCCAGGACGCGAGCGGCACCCGGCGGGTGATCAGGCCACCCAGCCAGCCAGGGTCGGCTGTTGCCAGCGCTTCGGCAGCTTGTTCCCAGTGGCGACGGCCGGCGTTTACAGTGCCGACCAGAACTTGGTTGCGCAGCACCATATTGCGATTCAGGGCGGTGGCGTCCACGTCCAGGGTCGGGCCCAGGTTCATGATCCCGGTCAGGCACATGATTCCGCCGCTGACCAGCCTGCGGGCGGCGGAGCGACCGACCGCGCCGAGCCCGGTGCACTCGATGACGACATCGACGTCAACGTCGATGTCGGCGGCGTCACCGGAGTGGTACCGGCCGCCGAGGTCCTCTACGAGATCGCGTTTCGGGCCGGCTTTCGCCAGGTCGACGACGTGCATCTCGTAGCCGCGCTGCGCGCCGAGCAGGCATGCCATCAGCCCGATCGGCCCGGCGCCGGTGACCAGCGCCCGGCCCCGAACGAAAAATGCGCGCCGTGAGATCTGGTCCACCTGGTCCCACGCCTTGGCCAGCACCGATGCCGGTTCCAGCAGGACGCCGAGCTCGCCTAGCCTCGGGAGGATGGGCACGGCGAACTCCGGCTCCACCCGCCACTGTTCGCTTCCGTACCCGTGCAGACGGACGATGCCGCGCTCGCCGAAACCGTCGGTCCGGCACATGTCCCACTCACCGGCGGCACACGCCGGGCACGGCGTCGGATCGGGCCGCCGCACGATCCCGACCACAAGATCGCCGGGCGCGAAGCCCGATCCCGGGGGCGCCTCGAGCACCTCGCCGAGACTTTCGTGGCCGATGACCAGCCTGGCTTCACCAGATGGCGGCGTGCCGTAGGCACCCTCCGCGATTTCGTGGTCGGTCCCGCAGACACCGATCGCGATGCCCCGCACCAGCAGAGCACCGTCCTGCCGGTCCGGGCCCGTGAACTCCTCGAGGCCAGCGGTCCCCTTCTGGCCCGGCACAACCGTCATCGCACGCATGTTCAAATCGTCGTGCCTGGCGGTCGCGTGCGCCTCACCCTCGAAGGGGTGATGACAGCCGTGGCCGGCCTTTGGATGATCAAGTCATGGCCTCATCGCCGCCACCATTTGACGTCGTCGTTGTCGGCGCAGGGCCAGCCGGCGTCGTCGCGGCGCTCCGCGCGGCCCGTCTCGGGGCCAGCACGGCGCTGATCACCCGCGAGCAGTTCGGGGGGATGGCCGCGAACGACGGTCCCGTGCCGGTGCGCACGCTTGCCCAGGCGGCCCGGCTGATCCGCGAGGCCAGACAGCTTCCGCTTTACGGGATCGCGGGCGGCGAACCCTCGCTCGACTACACCCGGCTGCTAGCCCGCGTCCGCGACGTAACCGCGGACGCACGCCAGCACACGTTGCTGCGCGACGATCTGGAGCGCGCCGGGGTCGACATCCACGAGCAGGCCGGCATCGCACGATTCGCCGACGCCCACACGGTCGAAAGCGACAATGCGCCGCCACTGCACGCTGACAAGGTCATCCTCTGCACCGGAGGAGCCGCACGGCCGCTGGCGGTTCCCGGCTTCGAGCTGACCGCGACCCACAGCGACGCGTGGCACCTCTCCTCCGTGCCGCCATCGCTGATCGTGATCGGCGCTGGCGCGACCGGCGTGCAGGTGGCATCGATCTTCAACGCGTTCGGCTCACGGATCCATCTGGTTGAGGTCGCTCCCCGCATCTTGATGACTGAAGACCAAGAAGTCTCCGAAGCGGTCACTGCCGCCATGGTGGCGTCCGGCATCCAGGTCGTCGCAGACGCCGGTACGATCGAACGCTTCGAGCGCTGTGCGACCGGCGTGCGGGTCATCCATTCGACAACCGACGGGCAGCACAGCATCGACGCCACGCTCGCCGTGGTCGCGGCCGGATGGGTAGCGGCCACCGCTGGGCTGGACCTCGACCGGGCCGGGGTGCAGGCGGACCGGCGCGGTTACGTCAAGGTCGACGCTCAGTTGCGCACGACCGTGCCGCACATCTTCGCCGCCGGCGACATCACCGGCCGCGCGCTGGTCGTGCACGAGGCGGTTCGCGAGGGACTGGTGGCCGCGACCAATGCCGTCCTCGGAGCAACCACGGCCCTGTCTTCTCAGGTGAGCCCGATCGGCAGTTTCACCGACCCCGAGTACGCCTCGGTCGGGCTGACCGAGGCGACAGCCCGGGAGAATCACGAGGTGGTCGCGGCGTCGGTGCGCTTCGACTCGCTCCCGCGACCGATCATCGATGGCCGCCGGGCGGGGTTCTGCAAGCTGCTCGTCGACCGCGAACTCCACACGATCCTGGGCTGCCACGTCGTAGGGGAGCGCGCGGTCGAGCTCGCGCAGCTGGCGGCGACAGCGATGGCCGCGAAGATGCCCGTCGAGGAACTCGCATTGGTCCCGTTCTCGTTTCCCACGTACGCGAACGCCCTGGGCCGTGCGGCGATCCGCGCCGCGATCGAACTCGATCACACCGGAATGTGGGCGGTCGATCATCTCGAAACGGCAGTGGAGGCGGGCCTTGCCTGAGCCCACTGCGGCCGCACGCGGTGGCAGGACCACGCCCTTACCGACAGGAGGAAGATGTTGGCAACCCCTTCAGCAGAAACGCCCAGGCCGGGCATCCGGGTTGGCTCCACCAGTGAGTTCAGCTTGTTCTTCCACGTCAGACCGGGCCACGCGAACGACCTGCGGGAAGCGGTCGAGGCGCTGCAGAACAGTCCCGGCTACCGGCCGGGGGACTACGACCTGCCGATAGCGGTCATTCAAGAAGCCAGGTTCGTGCTGTTCGACGATGAGACCCGGTTGCTCTTCGCGACGAGCTTCGATGGCTCGTGGGACGCCTACATGGAGGACTTCGCGTCCAAGCCGCTGCAGCTCTTCGACTCGATCTTCCGGCACGTCGAGGGCTACGAAGGCCTCCCAGACCTCACCGCGGTGAAGGAATTCATCCTCAGTGCGCAGGTTACCGCCGGAGGCTACGGGCGAAATTACCCCGGCACGGTGAAGGAGATCCGTAAGGCGCTGCGGGTGAACGAGGCCTTTCAGCAGGTGCTCGACGATCCCGGTGCCGCGGACGCGCTACAGCACCCAGCGCTGAAACCGCTGCTCAACCAGGCCGCAGACGCCTAGGTGAGCCGCCGCGAACGGACCGTGGACCAACTGAAGGCGGGCAATGTCGCATCACATCTCCGGGCCGCGGGCCGAGGCCGAACCGATCGCGGACATTACTGACCTGTACGCGTTCCCGAGTCCCGAGCACCCAGGGCGCCTCGTCCTGGTGCTGAACACGCTGCCGTTCACGCCACTGTCGGCGGCGTTCTCCGACGGGCTCATCTACCGCTTCCGGCTGCGGCCGCTGACCGCGAACACCCAGCAGGATGCGGCACCGTTCGCCCCGGGCGGCGAAGAGATCGTGCTCGACTGCGTGTTCTCGGCCCCCCGGACCGGAAACGGCACGGACGCCCCGGAGCAAGAAGGCACGTGCGCCACGCCAGCGGGCGAGACGGTCTCGATCAGGGTGAACGACGAGCACGGAGGCCAGACCCACGGTGTGCGCGTATTCGCCGGCCCGCGGTGGGACCCGTTCATCATGGATGCGCCGACCACGCTCAAGACAATCGCCACGGGAAAGCTCGCGTTCACCGACCCGGGCGCCATCTACCTCGACGGCAAGAACGTCCTGAGCCTGGTGGTCGAGGTCGACCGCGCCCTGCTGCCTGGCGGTGCCGACCTGTTCGGCGTGGTCGCGGAGACCCTGACCCGCGGCAGCCTCAACGTCCGCATCGAGCGCGCCGGGCGGCCCGAGGTGCCCAACCTGATGCTGGCGCCGACGCAGTTCGACCCGGTGAACCGCGACCTCGAGATCCGCGACCTTTACAACATGGACGACGCGTTCCACCTCAGCCACGTCTATGCGAGCACGTACCGGGCCAGGCTGAACGCGAACCTCCGGTTCTGGGACGGCCTGGACGGTAAAACCGACTGGCCGGCCCGCGAGGATGGCGCACACCCGCTAACCGAGCTCATCCTCGCGGACTTCCTCGTCGTGGACGTCACCAAGCCGTACGCCGAGCAGGGTTCGTTCCTGGAGATCGAGCTCGCAGCCCGGCACGGGGAACCTCACCGGACCTGCGGTGGCCGGGCGCTCAACGACGATGTAATGGACACGATCTTCACGCTGCTCGTGAACGCGGGGAACGGGCCCGTCATCCGCGATGGCGTCGATCAAGCGACGAGGCCCGCGTCGCGCGCGTTCCCCTACCTGGCGCCCCCGAATCCCGATCCTCCGGAGGCTCCTCGTCATGGGTAGCGACCGAACATTCACGGTCCCCGCTATGGCCGCGGCGGGCACTGCTCTCGAGCTCGATGACATCCAGCTCGGATTGCTTCACCAGCGGCCGGCCTCCTACGTCGGCACGTACCTACTGCTGCGCATCGACAACCGCGAGGCGGGACAGAAGCTGGTCCAGCGGCTGCTCCCGGTGATCGAGTCCTCCCGGTCCTCATCCGATCCGGCCCGGAACGCATGGGCCTCGGTTGCGTTCACCTACGAAGGGCTGAAGGCGCTGGGCGTGCCCCAGGACTCACTCGACAGCTTCGCGCCGGAGTTCCGGCAGGGCATGGCGGCTCGCGCGGCGGAGCTGGGCGATGTCGGCGACAGCAGCCCCGAGAACTGGGAGAAGCCGCTGGGAAGCCGCGAGGTCCACGTCGCGCTGTCGGTGCTAGCGTCCGACCCGGCGCGGCTGGAGAGCCTGCAGGAGCGGGCGCGTCGCGCGCACGAGCAGCTAGCCGGGGTCGAGGTCGTCTGGCGCCAGGACTGTTACCAGCTCCCGACCGGACGCACCTCCTTCGGCTTCAAGGACGGAATCGGGCAGCCGGCGGTGGAAGGGAGCGGAATCCCCGGCTCCAACCCGGGCGAGCGGCCGATCAAGGCGGGCGAGTTCATCCTCGGCTATCCGGACGAGACCGGAAGTACCGGGCCGGTGCCGACTCCCGAGGTCCTCGGCCGCAACGGCACCTACCTGGCTTTCCGTAAGCTGCACACCCGGGTCGCCGCCTACCGGCAGTACCTCCGGGCCAAGGCGGCAAGCCGCGAGGATGAGGCGCTGCTCGGCGCGAAAATGGTCGGCCGGTGGCCGAGCGGCACACCGCTCGCGCTCTGCCCCGAGCAAGACGATCCCGATCTCGGCGCAGACCCAGGCCGCAACAATCGCTTTGGCTACGGCGATGATCTGCGCGGCTTCAAATGTCCCGCCGGCGCGCATGCCCGGCGTGCGAACCCCCGGGACGCGCTCGATCACGAGATGAGCGTCGATGTCCGCCTCCACCGCATGCTCCGGCTCGGCACGAGCTATGGCCCGCCGCTCCCCGAAGGCGTCCTCGAGGACGACGGCGCGGACCGCGGCATCATCTTCGTCTTTACTGGAGCTCACCCCAAGCGCCAGTTCGAGTTCGTCAAGACCCAGTGGCTGAACGACGGCATCTTCATCGGCGCACCCGCCGAGAAAGACCCGCTCGCCGGGACGAACGACGGAACGGGCACGTTCACCATCCCCCAGCGGCCGATCCGCCGCCGACTGCAGAGCCTGCCGCCGTTCGTGATCACCCGCGGCGGGGAGTACTGCTTCGCCCCGGGCCTGCGCGCGCTGCGCTGGCTAGCGGAGCTGGACACCCGGACCGGCTGAACAGGAAGGCGAGGAGAACGTGGCAACGAGCCCAGCACGCACCGACCGATGGAAGGCACTCGATTTCGGCCCGCCGCCGTCGGATGCCGACGAACCCGACCAGCCCGTGCTGGTGGAGGACACGCAGGACGAGCGCGTGGCGGTCATTACGCTGAACCGGCCGCACGCGGACAACGCGATCACGACGGCGATGGGGGCGCGCCTGACCGAGATCCTGGAGACGATCGCGGTTCGCCTGTCGGTCCGCGCCGTCATCCTCACCGGAGCCGGCCGCGGGCCTTTTCCGTCGGCAGCGACCTCCGCCAGCGCAAGGACATGACCAAAGAGGACTGGCTGCGGCAGCGCCAGGACTTCGATCGCACGCTTGTACACCGTGCGCCAGCTGCGGAAGCCGATCTTCACCGCGGTCAACGGGATCGCCTACGGGGGCGGCTGCGAGCTCGCCCAGAGCACCGACTTCATCATCGCGTCCGACACCGCCGTCTTCGGCCAGCCCGAGGCGATGGTCGGCCTGGCGGCCGGAGGCGGATCGCCAGCGCTGCTTCCGCGCCTGCTCCCCCCGGGTAAGGCCATGCAGATGCTGATGACTGGCGACCTGATCAGCGCGCAAGAGGCGCACCGGCTCGGCATGGTCAACGAGCTTTACGCTCAAGATGAGCTCCTCGACGCCGCCCACCGGATCGCGGCGAAGATCGCGAGCAACTCACCCACCGCGGTACAGGCCGTCAAGCAGGCGGTCCGGATGGGCCAGGGCGAGCCGATCGAGCAAGCCATCGCGATCATGATGGAGGCACACTGGCGCTCCGCCGTTCACCCCGATCGCGCCGAAGGCATCGGCGCGTTCAACGAAGATCGCGAGCCCACCTTCGCCGATCCCGACCACTGATGCCGTCCCTTGCGGGGCGCGTCTAACGTCCGATGATCCAACGCCCACCGTTTCCGCAGCCGGATGCTCACCCATCGAGGGTGAGCTGCCCTGGTCGGCAGGCGGATAGCGTGGCGGCATGCTCATCGCAACCGGTCACCGCCTTGGAGGATGGCGGGGAGTGGGCGGCCGGGCCGTTCGCCGAAGGTGCACCAAGGGCGCGGTAGGTGCCTGAGAGGACGGCATGGCCAACCTGGACAAGGTCGAGCACATCGTCGTCTTGATGCTCGAGAACCGCTCGTTTGATCACATGCTCGGGTATCTCTCGCTTGAGGGCGGCCGCAGCGATGTCGATGGCTTGCGCGGGGAGTTCGCCAACGAGCACAACGGGCGCCGCTATCCCATCTACCACCTCGACAGCACGGCGATTGCCGATGATCCCGATCACTCCGCTGCCTCGGTCGACCTGCAGATCGGCGGCGGCGCGATGAACGGTTTCGTCACCAGCTTCGCCGACACGCTCGCGCGCCGCGGCATCAAGGACGGGGATCCGGCCCGCGTGATGGGCTACTACAGCGCGCCAGATGTACCGGTCTACGATCACCTCGCACGCGAGTTCGCGGTTTGCGATCGCTGGTTCAGCTCGGTGCCCGGCGCGACCTGGCCCAACCGCCTCTACGCGACTTGCGGCCAAGCCGCGGGCAGCCGCGATGACCTGCCGCACAACCTGCCGCCGCTGTACAACCGGCCGTCGTTCGTGCGGCATCTGGACGCCCACGGCATCACGTGGCGCTGGTATTCCTTCGAAGCGGGCACTCTGCGTTTCGCCGATGCCCACTACACGCTCGGCCACCACGACAGGTTCGCGTTCTTCAGCAAGACCCACCTGAGCTGGAGAACCGCGATCGAGAGGATCGACTCCCATGCGGCCAGCTTTCTCGAGGACGCCGCCCGGGGCACACTGCCGTCGGTCGCCTGGATCGACCCGAACTTCAGCAACTTCAACCCCATCGGCTTCCAGCCCAACGACGATCATGCACCGGCGGACATCAAGGACGGCCAGGAGCTCGTGCTCGCCGTTTACCATGCGCTGGCAACCAGCCCCCAGTGGGAGAAAACGCTGCTGGTCATCTTCTATGACGAGCACGGCGGCTTCTTCGATCACGTCGCGCCGCCCGAAGTGCCCGACGACGACCCGCAGCTGTTCGGACGTTACGGCGTGCGGGTACCGGCGCTTGTCGTCTCGCCATGGATCGAACCAGGCTCGGTATCAAGCACGATCTTCGACCACACCTCGATCATCAAGACGATCCTGCAGCGCTTCTGTCCCGACGCGCTCAACGAGCCCGAGCAGCATCACGGACTGCTCGCGCGGGCCAGGCGGGCCGGGCGCCCGCGCTATCTGGGAACACGAGTGGCGCACGCCCATGATCTCGGGGAGCTGCTCACTCGCACCACGCCCCGGACGGCTCCGGCCCGGTACGCGCTGATCCAGGAGGCCGCGGCACACGCGGCCGCCAGAATGCAAGGGACCCCAGCCGACAAGGACTTGCTCGGCCGCGAGCCGGCGACCGATCTCCAGATCCGCGTCGCCGCGGCGACGCGCGAGCTGAGGAGGCGAGGGCACCCGGCAAACCGGCCTTAGGCCGACCTTAGGCCGACCTTAGGCCGACCTTGGAGCGCCGGATAGCGCCGGTAACGCTGTCGCTGATTAGCGCGGGCTCGGCCGCGCTGCCGTCACGTTCGTGGGCTGGTTTGGCCGTGGGAGGCATGGACCGCTGCAGTCGGAACGCGGGCGGCGGCGGCTGCGGCCTCTGAAGCTCCTCCCGATCGACGGCGTATCACCTGTCCGCTATTTCTTGCCCGGCATGAATACTCTGCCTAGTGCCTCGAAGGTTGCGGGCCGTCGAGCACGAAGGACGCCCGCGGCGATGACACCGAGGCCGAGCCATCCGAGCGCGGCGAAAGGTAGCAGGTCCACGAGTTTGTGAGCGTGCGGATGAAGGATCCCCCACAGGGGAAACATGAACAGCACAATAGCTATTACCGGTACGAGCAGATGCCGCCAGAGCCGGAACTCGTCGCGGAACTCGGTGCGGAATGCGCGGATGGTCGAGATGTTCACGGCGAGGTAGACGAGGACAACCGACAGTCCGCACGGTCCGGCCAGATACCCGAATGTGCGTGCGCCGCCACCGGCATAGGTCAATGGCAACCCGAGCAACAGGGTGATCACGGCGACGCAGGCAATCGAGACGACCGGGGTACTGCGGCCGGACAGCCGGGCAAGTGACGCCGGAAGGGCCCGTTCGCGCCCCATCGCAAACAGGACTCGGATGGCTGCGTTGAGTGAGGCAATAACGAAGCCGAGGCCGGTGAGCACGACTACAAGTTCGATGACCCATTTCGCCGATGGCGACCAGTACTGGCTGGCGAGAAAGCCCAGCGGGTTGCTCTGCAGCGCGAAGGAGGGCATGCCTCGCCGTCCCACACCGGACACTTCCGAGAAAACCACTAGCAGATAGAAAATGCCCGTCGCGATAACGATACCGATAGCGCTCGCAGGAACAGAGCGACGCGGATTATCCGCCTCTTCGCCGAGGGCGGCGACTGCCTCGTAGCCGGCAAACGCGGTAACGCAATAAATCACTGCATTCGTGATGTCGGCGAGCTGACCGTTGGGCGACGATTCCGGTGAAAGGACTGTGGCCGAATAATGCTCAGGCCCGACCTTCACCAGGATCGTGATGGCAAGGGCCGCGATCACGGCCACTTCAGCGATGACAAGGACCAAATCGACCGAGGATGAGGTTCGGAGGCCCAGGTAGGCGACCACCACCACCGCGCCCAGGATGACCACGAACAGTACCCAGCCGGCAACAGTCACATGTAGCGTGTCGGCGAGGAGTTGCGAGGCATAAGCGCTGGTTAGCGCGATCCCGGCCGGCACGTAGAGGGCATACGCGAAGACCATCATCCAGCCCGTCAGAAACCCTCCAGTCCGGCCCAGCCCGCGGCTGTTGTACGTGTAGAGCGATCCAGCGGACGGCAGCCGGCGAGCGAACTCCGCGATGCTGCTCGCACAGCACAAGGACGCGGCGAACGCAATGAGGACGACCAGGGGGGACGCGAACCCGGCGTAAGACACGACGATGACTAGTCCACCTACCACCGCCCCAGCCGGCGCCACATTGCTGGCGCCAAACGCCAGTACCCGCCCCGGCCCGACAACCCCGCGGGCAAGCCCAGACATCTCATGATCGCTAGTGCGCACAGTTCCCCTTTGGCGAGCTGACCAGGGAGCCCAGGGCATACCACGGGGACAGGCGGTCCACAGGCGCCTGCGCTACCGCCACGCCGAGCAGGACAAGATTCAGTACCACGGCCGCACTCCCTTCCCACCCGGGCACCGTGGATGCGACGGTTCTCAGGGGAAAGTTACCGTCGCCAGGACGTATATAGGCGGGATCATCAGGGGCCGAGCCCACACCCGTGTCAGTCATCGCGGCCTCTTCATCCACACCTGCGCAAGCCCTCCCCGTGACTCCGCGAAGCTCTCATCCCGTTCGGCGACCAGCTGATCCCTGGCGGGCAGGCCGGCTGCCGTCAGCCTTCTGTCCGCTCGATGGCCGGGCGCGAGGCCGGAAATGACCACGCCCGTGGACAAGGCCCTCCGGCAGGCCGGGCATGCTGCCACGCTCGCGTACGGGGCCAGGGTCCTGGATCACCCGCAGGAGGGTGATGACGCAGGTCCGGGGGCCCGGCAGCCTGGTTTGAGGAACGGACAGTACGCGAACAGGAGATTGCCAAGGGGTGACCGTAGTGGGACCACAGACATACGAAATTACGTTCACCGGCCAGGCGGGCCGCACTCTGCGCGCGGAGTTCGATGACTGCGAAGTCACTATGGGTCGCGGTACAACAATCCTCCGCGCCGAGCTGCCGGATCGGGGAGCCCTCGCCGGGCTGCTGCAGCGGATCGCCGGCTTCGGGCTCGAAGTTATCGACATGCACCTCGTGACACCCCACCCGTCCAATGAGTAATCCCACACCAATTCAGGCTCGCCCGAGCTGGCTGAAGAACGCCGGAGCGAACTGTTGGCCGCGTACGCATCTCGCTGCCCAGGTGAGTCAGGAGCAGGTAGCGATGACGGCTGCACAACCTGGTAGCCCGGTCACGGAAGGCATCCGCAGCCTCGAGGTGCGCTGGATCTTCCCTGGCCAGCTGGACACCGCGGTGACCGAATGGTTCGCCCGCTTTCCGGCCGAACTGGAGACACGAGACGACCTCTACCTCCTCTCCCCGCGCTTGCCCGGACATTCGGTGAAGCTCCGCGGGCGCGCGGCGCTTGAGGTGAAGGCGTATGGCGGGAGCCCAGGAATCCTTGATGTGGCGGGACGTGCCCGCGGTCGCCTGGAGTCCTGGCGCAAGTGGTCCTTTCCCCTCGGCTCCCTCAGCCACGGCAGCGGCGGCGCAGCCGGTTGGAGACGGATAAAAAAGACCCGGCGCATCAGTCGGTTTTCGCTGCCTAGCGAGACGATCCGAGCGTACGGCCACGGCCCGGGGGCTGGGGAACGAGGATGCGCGGTGGAACTCACCGAGGTCCTCACGGGTGGCGAGGCCTGGTGGACCCTCGGCTTCGAATCGGTTGGCCGTCCCGGCCTGCTCAGCAGCCAACTCGAGGCCACCGCCGCGCTCGTCTTTGCCGAGGCCCTGCCGGGTGAGGTGGAACCTTGCCTGGATGACTCCAGGTCCTATGCCGATTGGCTCCTCCAATGGGCGGACACCGGGGAAAGTACCCAAACGTGACTTTAGAGGGGCCCGACATGGCGCGAGTACCGTGCGTTCCCCGGGGACGTCTCGATTGGGCCGTCGTCTTCGTCATCGCCTTCCTCGTGCTCGTCAACGTGATCGACATCCGGGTCAAGAATGCGTCGCTGGTGCTCGGCCCGGCCGGTGCGGCGGGACTGCTGGCGCTGGCCCGGTGGGCCGGGCTGAGCTGGGCTGAGCTCGGCCTGGGGCCGGGAACGTGGTGGCGTGGGTTGCGCTGGGCGCTCGCTGCGATCGGCGCAGTCGCGGTGCTGTTCGCGGTGGCCGCCACCGTCCCGCGGACCCGGAACGCGTTTCACGATTCCCGCTATCACTTCGGCTGGGGACACGCCGCGCTAACCGCCTTCGTGCTGATCCCGGTGGGCACCGTGCTCTTTGAGGAAGTCGCTTTCCGGGGCGTGCTCTGGGGCCTGCTCTGGCGACGGCATGGCCCGTGGGTAGCCACCAGCGTCTCGTCCGCGCTGTTCGGGTTGTGGCATGTCCTGCCGTCGCTCGGCCTGGCCGCGGATAACCAGGCGATCGGCAGCACGGTCGGCAGCGGATCGTCGGGCCAGGCCTTGTCTGTGCTCGGTACTGTCTTGTTCACCAGCCTGGCCGGGGTGGTGTTCTGTGAGCTGCGGCGGCGCAGTGGCAGTCTGCTCGCGCCGGCCGGTCTGCACTGGGCCACGAACGGGCTCGGCGTGCTGGTCGCCACGGCCATCTGGATGTGGGGCAGCTAGTACTCCAGCCGTAGATCGTTATGTTGCATGGTCTTGGGTTATTTGCCGCTGGTAGTGGCAGGTCCGGGCGCGGTGCTGGTGGCGGCGTCGCCAGTGTGACCAGCGGAGGCGGTGCCCGGCGTCGCGGCCCGGTGGGGCAGTCACTGCGGCGAGGAGGTGGGCGATCTCGTTGCGGGTCAGAGGGATCTGCCCGGCCGCGGCCGGGCCGCGGGCGGATTCGATGGCGGCGATGGTGAGGACGGCGGCGCCGAGCATGGGGTGACCCACCGGTGCCAGGAGTTCCAGCGGCGCACCTGGTGCTCATCCAGGCCGGTCAGGCCCTTGCAGGCCTGGAAGTTCTCCTCGATCGTCCAGCGAAGCCCGGCGACCTTGACCAGGGCGGCGAGCGTGACCCGCTGCGGGGAGTAGCAGTGGTAGAAGGCCAGTTCCCCGGTGCTCCGGTTCCGGCGGATTAGCAGGCACCGGTGTCCGGGGCCGGGGTTGCTGATGGTGACCCAGGCCCAGTCGTACCACCGGTGTCCCTTGGCACCATCACCTGCCGATAGCCGCTGCCAGGCACGCCTGGCAGCCGGGCGGCGAGCTCATCGGCGCGGACGGTGCGGCTTGGTCGCGAACGCCGCGTGTCCAGGAATCCCGGCCGCATCGCAGCGGCCCGGGTCACCGGTCCAGGACTTCGGCAGGTACAGCGCCCGGTCAATCAGCGCGTGCCCGCGGGGCAGCATAGCCAAGGCAGACCGCGACCTGGGCGTTCTCGATCCGGCCCGCGGTGCCGGTGTACTGCCGCTGCACCCCCGGCGTGGCGGTGCCTTTCTTCACGTCCCCCGTCTCATCCACCACCAGCACCGCGCCGGGATCACCCAGCTGCTCCACGACGTAACTGCGCACGTCGTCGCGGACCCCGCCGGCGTCCCACCGGGCCCGGGACAGCAGGTGCTGCATCCCGTCCGGAGTCCGGTCCCCGGCATGCTCGGCGATCGTCCAGCAGTTCTTGCGCGGCAGCTCGGCCAGCAGGCCCAGCACGAACGCCCGGGCCCGGCGCCGCGGCTCCACCCGGCTGAACCGGGCACCGGCCCGGGTCATCAGCTCATCGAAAGTCCCCAGCCAGCGGCCAGGGTCTACGCTGAGGCCAGCGGCCGCCAGAAGATCATCGCGAGTCATCGCAAACCCAGATGATCAGACAGCGGCCGCCCCGTCTCCGGTACCGGCACCCAAGATCTGCGGCCCGGGCGGCAGGCAGGACTGCATCACGTCCAGCCGCGGCCGGCGTAGCATCCGCCTGCCATCTCACACCCAGGAGCACACATGCGACG
The DNA here is from genome assembly GCA_963833835.1 of uncultured Actinomycetes bacterium. Taxonomy (GTDB): domain Bacteria; phylum Actinomycetota; class Actinomycetes; order Streptosporangiales; family Streptosporangiaceae; genus Bog-532. The sequence continues at coordinate 85,495 of CAWHZI010000006.1, read as the reverse complement.
AGGCGAGGTCTGGTGGGTCGAGTTCGACGAGCGACGGCCTGTCGTGCTGCTGTCGGAAGACGAGCCATCCGGGTTCCGGGCGATGCAGGTCGTCGCTCCAGCGGATACCGACATCTCCGGCCTGGGAATCGAGGTGGCAGTCGGCGTCCCGGAAGGACTGCCCTTTGAAGGCGTGCTGCGGTTCGCGTTCCCGTGGCCGGGCTTTACCCCGTGCACCTGGCTGACCACCCTGAGCCGGGACGACCTGATCGAGCGGGCAGGCGCAGTGTCCACCGCCAAGCTCAGCGAGATCGACGACGCACTGCGTGCCAGCGAGCAAAGGACGGAGTGGACCCCGGCCGCGGCGGCCAGGCTCAGCGAGATTAAGGATTCCCTCCGCCGGCGGACTCAGGCAGACGGAGAAGGAACGGACGCCCACGCTGACGAAGGTCGATCTCGTCCGCACGACCGACGGTCCGCGGCGCCTCAGCAACAAGATCACGATCTACGGCTGGAGTACTAGCCGGTCAGCCCTCGGCCGCGATGATCTTCCGCAGGCTAGCCAGGTTCTGAGCGCTCAGGCCGGCCCGCATGACCGTGTTCCAGCCATCGACGTACTCGGCCGTGTACTTGTGGCCATGCCCGGCCGGCACCCCGGTGGCGAACGGCAGATCGGCGGTGATCTCCCAGAAGCTGACGAATGGTACCCAGAAGATGCCCTTGAGCACGTCCTTGCCCGGCGGCTCGCTGATCCAGTCCGGCTCGCTGAAGATCAGATGCGGGCTCCACCAGACGATCGGATCGGACGGGTGCATCAGGTACAGGATCCGGCTGCCCGACCACGGCTGGCCGGCCGGCGGGATTCCCGTCGTTGGGTCATTCGTGAACCGCACGATCCGCCCGTCCTGGTACACCGGCTGGACCTCTGGGCTGCCCGGATCACGCTGGTCGCTGAATTGACGGAACAGCGTGTTGAAATTGGGCGGCCCTGCGAACAGCGCGCCGGAGGTGCGGTTAGCCAGGTCGTTCTCGCCGGTAAAGGCGGCCTCGCCACCGAACGACCCGAGGCTTTCCCCGGCCACGTACAGCTTGGGGCGGTCACCCGGCGGGAGCTTGACCCAGGCGCCATAGACCGCATCGAACAACGCCCGGCCCGCCGCCAGCGCCTTTGACTGGTCGACCAGGTAGGAAACCCAGGACGGCAGGTAGGAGTACTGGATGGCGACCGTGGCAGAGTCGCCGTTGCTCAGGTATTCAAACGAGTCCACTAGCGCGGGGTCGACCCAGCCACTGCCGGTCGTCGTGGCCACCAGCAGGTTCTTGCGCTTGAAACCACCCGCCCGCTGCAGGTCCCGGACTGCCAGCGCGGCTTGTGCCTCCGGGCCGTCGGCCGAGGCCAGCCCGGCGTAGATCCGGATCGGCGCCATGGCTGGATGGCCGGTGAACTTGGCGAAATCGCTTGCCGACGGGCCTTCGCCGGTGAAGTTGCGGCCCTGCCAGCCCAGCGAATCCCACGGTATGTACGATTCCGGCCCGCCCGAACGCAGGCTGGTGGTGGGCTTGTGCACCCCTTCCGCGGTCATTGTGTCGCGCAGCGAATAAGTGTTGTTCAACACGTTGACGAAGCCCTGCAACAGCAGGCCGCTGACCACCAGGTAGGTGAGACCGACCACTGCGGCCCAGCCGATCCTGCGGGCCGCACGCGGCCCGATCCGGCGGTCGAGCAACTTCGCCAGCCACAGGTAGAGGCCTCGCAGGCCGCGCCCGATCAGCACGAACAGCACGAAGACCAGCGCCGCGACGAAGGGCTCGGCGACCACGAGCGCAACGTTGTAGTCCGTCACCCCCATCAGCGTGCGGACCTGGTGCTGCCAGTACTGCCCGAGCCCGAAGGAGGCGGCGAACAGGACCGAGCCGACGATGAAGAAGACATACCATGCCCGGCGCCGCGGGCGCCGGGGTTCCCGGTCGGGGAAAGCACGCCAGATGGACGCGACGAGTACCCCGAGCCCGTAACCGATGGCGGCGGTAATGCCACAGATAATGCCCTGGATCAGACCGCCACGCGGAAGCAACGATGGGGTGAACGACAGACACGCGAAAATGAGCCCGCCCCAGCAGCCCGGAAGCGTGACAAAAAACAGCTTCCGGAACTTGCTGGGGTCCGGGGATGTCTGGGCGGCTTCGGCCGCTGCTGCCGGGATGTGCGTCATGGCGCCAGTCGGGGCGTTGTGTAGGCGGTGGCGGCTAGGCGGTCACGTTCGACCGGTCGCCGTGCGTGGCGCCGCTGGACGACTTGATGGTTACGGATGTCATCGTGGCCTCCTATGGCAGACCGGCCGGGTCCACCCTGCCCGCCCGGCGCTTCTGCGAAGATCTTCCGCCAGCCGACCTGGTGTGTCGTCACCCTTCGGTGGGTGACTTCAGCAGCGCGGCGATTTCGGCCTGGAGCGCGCACGGCAGCGCCAACTCTGGGGAAGAAGCGCCCAGGGTCGATTCTGAGTGAGATCGTTATGGCGCGGGTGGCGGTGCCACGAGATGCATGTCGATCACGTCGAGGCGGAGCCCGTTGATCCGCTCCATCAGGCCCCAGAGTGCGGCCTGATCGGATACCTCAGCCCGAAGAGTTGTCGTTCCTGACTCCACGGTGACCTCGCAATCGTCGAATTCCGCATACAGCACGGCATCTGCCCGGCCCACGAAAGTGATCTCGTAGGTTCGTGATCGCACAGAGTTAGGCCTCATCGGTCGCTGGTTGCATGTCCCTGCCATCGTGCCCGGTAGCAGAACCAGCGTCATCACTCATCCGAGGGTGATCAGGCGAGCGCATCAATACCTATTTTTACTATTTCTAACTCGCTACGGGTGATGTGGGATCGCGGCAGGCGAGGCACACTGGCGCCAGCAGATGCAGAGAAACTTGCGGCAACCGCCCGGACCTCGCGGCAAACCGCCCGGACCTCGCGGCAAACCGCCCGGAGCTAGGAAGATCACTGGGCAAATGACTCGGCAGAGGGTCCCACGGAACAGCCCGGCAGCTCACCGGGCGTGTGGTTTCGCGTTGACAAAGTTCCGGCCGACAACGCTCCCCAGCACGCTGGTCACCAGGTCCCGGCTGCACGACAAGCTCACCTCAGGGGCGGGTAAGCGCCTCACCGTCGTGGTCGGATCGGCTGGATCCGGCAAAAGCGTGCTGCTGTCGAACTGGGCGGCGACCAGGCGACCTGGCGTTACCTCCTGGCTGTCCTGCGACAAGGCCGACACTGACCGGGTCCGCTTCTGGTCCGGCTTCATCGAGGCGCTCCAGACAGAGGCGCCAGGGTTCGGCGCCGAAGCCGCCGACGTCCTAGCCCTGGACGGCGTCATGTCGGCTGACGTGACCGCGTCGCTGGCGAACGACGCCATGAAGCTGCCCGAAGGCATGGCGATCATCGTGGACGACTTCCACGCCGTCGCCGCTGCCGTGTCCGGCGACATGACCGACCTGGTCGAGCGCTGGCCGGTCGAGGCGGCCCAGCTGGTGCTAGCAGGCCGCAGCGACCCACCGGTCCGGCTGCACCGGCTGCGGCTGGCCGGGGAGCTGTGTGAGCTGCGCGACGATATCCTCTCCCTCTCCCTGCGCGAAACCGGTGACCTGCTGGCGAACTTCGGCGTCGAGATGGCCGCGGCTGACCTGGCCCTGCTGCACGAGCGCAGCGAGGGATGGGCGGCCGCCGTGCAGATGGCAGCGCTATCCTTGCGCGCCACCGATGACCCGGCCCGGATAGTCCGGGCGCTAGACGTCCGGAGCCACCTGATCTCGGAGTATTTCGTCGCCGAGGTGCTGGATCAGCAGCGGCCCGAGGTGGCCCGTTTTCTGCTGGACACGTCGGTGCTGAGTGAGCTGACGGTGGGCTCGTGTGCTGCGGTCAGCGAACGGCAGGACCCCGCAGCGTTGCTGCGCCACATCGATGCGGCCAACCTGTTCCTGGTGGCGCTGGACGATGAGCGGACGATCTTCCGGTACCACCATCTGGTGCGCCAGGTACTGCGGGCCGAACTGCGGGCTCGGGATTCGGCCCGGGAGAGGGCCCTTCAGCTGCGGGCGGGCGAATGGTGCGAAGCCGCTGGAGACACCCGCCGGGCTACCCGCCATTTCCTGGCCGCGAGGCAGACGGACCGGGCGCTGGCCCTGCTCCAGGACCGGGTGGTGCCCGACTTCCTGCGCGACCCCATCGCGCCGAGCCCGCTGGATATGAGCATGATCGATCCGGCACTGCTGGCGGACGCCCCGGAACGGATGCTCGGGCTGGCGGCCGATCTGCTGCTGTCCGGGGATGTCTCGCGCGGCGGCGCCTGCATGGACGCGATCGAACGCGCCCAGCCAGCGATTCCGCCTGGGTCCAGGCTGGCGGCCCGGTTCGCGCTGATGCGGGCATTCCAGTATGGGCAGGCTGGCCGGCTAACCGAGGCCGTGACCGCCGCGCATACCGCCCGGGGCATCCACGAGCAGATACAGCTCAGCGACGAGTGGTACGTGGGCATCCCATTGATCCTGCTCCGGGTCTACCCGTGCCTAGACGATTTCGCGGCGGTGGAACGCGAGGCAGAAGCCGCGCTAGCCCTGCCCGGGCTGCCGGAACCGGCCCGGCTGATCCTGGTGCCCGGCGCCCAGGCGCTGGCCCGGTTCCTGGCCGGTCACCTCACCGAGGCCGCTCGTCTGGCCCGGGCCGCGGAATGGGAAGCCCGGCGTCTGGGCTTCGACCGGCATTTCTTCGCCGTTGATTACCGGCGCGTGCTGGTCGGCCTGGCGCTTGAGCGGCGGGATCTGAGTACCGCGGAGCGGCTGGCTGAGCAGACCATCGCGATAACGGAGGCCCGGCGGCCCATCTTCGAGTTCCTCACGCTGCTCGATCGGGCCCGGATCTGGACCGCCCGCGGGAAGATCCGCGAGGCACTGACCACGGTGGAGTCGGCGCGGCGGGTGCTGGCCGAGCCCAGCGCGGCGCTGCGAGCGCAAGCCGATGAGCTGGAGGCCGAGGTACGTCTGGTGCTCGGTGACGCGCAGGCGGCGGCCGAACTGGCACGTGGGGTGCCCGCCGCTCGCCGCGATCTGCTGCTGGCCAGGATCGCGCTGGCCGCGGGCGACCATCAGGCTGCGCAGGAACACCTCCAGTTGTCGGCGCTGGGCAGCCTGACCCCTCGGAATCGGCTGGTGCGGCAGATACTGCTGGCCGCAGCGGCAATCGAGCGCAGCGATCCCGCCGCCGACGGCATCGTGGGGGGCGCGGTGCAACGGGCCCGGCAGGAGGGGTTCATCGACACGCTGGTCAGCACCGCACCCCAGGTGACCGGCTACCTGATCGAGCACGCGGCGAGGATGCGATCCGATCCGTACCTGGAACAAGTGATCAATGCGGCGCTCGACGTGCGGGCCAGCCTGCCGGACCGCGGCGAGTACCGCCAGCTGATCGCCGGGCCACTGACCGCAGCCGAGCTGCGCATCCTGAAGCTCCTGCCGACCAGCACGTATCTCCAGATCGCGGCCACTTTGTACATTTCCCGGAACACGGTGAAGACGCAGCTCCGATCCGTTTACCAGAAGCTCGGCGCGACATCGCGGTCGGAGGCCATTGAGCGGGCGGTCGATCTGCGCCTGCTCTGATCCGTTCCGGCACACATCACCCTCGGAAGGGTGTCGACGCCGATACGGGACTGATGCAGCCTGATCCCATGACGGTGATGCTGTAACACCGTGCTCGTAGCCACCCTCGGCTAGGCAGATCATCACCAGCAGAAAGGAAACATCATGGCAACCCTGATCGCCATTGGCTACCCGGACGAGGCGACCGCGACGGCCGCCGCTGACGAGGCGCGACGGCTGGCTCAAGATCTGATCATCCAGCCGGACGCGATCGCGGTCATCAACCGCGACATGGACGGCAGCTACCACGTGCAGACCAACCATCACGCGGTCGGCGGAGGGGCCACCTGGGGGATGTTCTGGGGATTCCTGTTCGGGCTGCTGTTCTTCATCCCGGTCTTCGGCATGGCCATCGGGGCCGGGATGGGGGCGCTGATGGGCAAGCTGACCAAGTCCAGCATTGATAAGCAGTTCCAGGAGCAGGTCCGTGGCATGCTCCAGCCGGGTACCTCGGCACTGTTCCTGATGGTGGAGAAGGTCACGCCGGACAAGGCCGTCGATGCGATGAGCAAGTACGGCGGCACCGTGCTGAAGACCTCGCTGTCCAAGGATGACGAGAAGGAACTTCAGGACGCACTGCACGGGACGGGAACCGCCGAGTAAGCCGGACCGAATGAGCGCCGGGGGCGTCGCACAGCAACGACAAGCGGCGCCCCCGTCAGAGCCCTATACCGGCTGCTGCGCGAACTTGCCGAGCGGGCGTCGGGCCGCCATCAGATGATCTGCAGGGTTCCCGCGACCTTCCCGTCCAGTGCGGACGCCTGGGAGGTGCGGAACCTGCGGTCCAGCCCGGTGATCCGCATGATCTTGACCAGTGAGGGGCGGGGTGATGCCAGCCGGAACGGGCAGCTTTTCTGCTCTGCGTAACCGGCCATGCGTACCAGGGCGGATAGGCCGCGAGCATCGCAGAAAACCAGCTCGGCCAGGTCCACGATCACGGGCCTTCGGTAGCGATCGATGACATCCCTGACATAACAGACGGCTGCCTCAGCGCTGGCGCAATCCAGTTCACCGCCGAGGTCTACGACGGCCTCACCGGTGGGGCAGATCCGGTGGTTCAGCTCCAACACCGGGGTTCCCGGCGGATCGTCCGGTGCCGCCACGGCTACATCCTCGACGGCTCTTGCTTGAGCAACGCATGTGAGCATCACGGGCTCCCCTCCTCCCACCGACGCACGACGGGCCAGCAGTGCGCGGGTTTGTGCAGCCAGCATGCGTGTCAGCGTGGGTCTGGGTACTCACCCGAAACCGGGTGATTACCTTCAGGGCGGACATCCTTGGATTATTCGATTTCCGAAGGCAAAGGTAGTAGGTGGCCCGTTCTGCGAATGTGAGGGTCGAGGTATTCGCCGACCTCCATGCCGATGTGGGCGAGGCACCGCATTGGGATGAGCAGACGAGCACGCTGCTGTTCGTCGACCTGACCGCGGGTGCGGTCTTCCGTTACGACCAGTCCGGGGTCAAGCTGGGGTCCTTCTGCGTCGGCCAGGAGGTAGGCGCGGTTGTCCCCCGGCGCAGTGGCGGCCTTGTGCTCGCGGTACGCGACGGTATCGCGGCGGCCTCGGATACCGGGGAGGGTTTCGAGCTGACCGCACCGGTCGAGCGCGATATCCCAGGTAACCGGATGAATGATGCGAAGTGCGACCCCGCTGGGCGGCTCTTCGCCGGAACCACGGCGTTTGACTTCTCGCCCCATTCCGGGGCGCTCTACCGGGTTGGACCGGACTGGTCATTCGAGCAGGTAGTCCGGGACGTGACGCAATCGAACGGAATCGCCTGGAGCCCTGACGGTAGCCGGATGTACTTCATCGACTCGGCCACTCAGGCTGTCGACGTTTTCGACTACGACGCCGGCGCAGGCTCGGCCGCCAACAAGAGACGGCTCGTCACCGTTGACCCTGCGCGCGGGACACCGGACGGGATGACCACCGATAACAGGGGCAACCTCTGGGTTGCGTGCTTCGGCGGCGCAGCGGTCCGCTGCTACTCACCGGCCGGTGTGCAGCTGGAGGAGGTTGGCTTGCCGGTTACCCAGGTGACGAGCTGCACTTTCGGCGGTCCTGGCCTGACGGACCTGTATGTGACCTCGGCTGCCTACCGGCTTAGTGATGATCAGCTGAAGAGGGAACCGCATGCAGGTGCCACGTTCGTCTGCCGTCCCGGGGCGGTGGGCATGCCTGCATTGTCGTTTGCCGGGTAACCGGCGCTCCGCTCATAGACGGTGCGGTGAAAGGACACGGGAAAGCGGATCACAGGATGCCCAGCGAGGTCGCACGCTTGACGGCGGACGAACGAGAGGTGGCGCCGAGCTTCATGTAAGCATGGCGCAGGTGTGTCTTGACCGTATTGGGCGACAAGTACAGCTCCGATGCCATTTGGGTGTAGGTAAGTCCCTCAGCCAGCTTCTCTAGTGTCCGTATCTCGGCGGCAGTCAAAGGGTCGATAACTTTACCTGGCCGCGAAGCGGGTGCAACGCGTCGGCGTGCCTTGATACCGGCGGTGATCAATGCCGTCAGCTGCTTGCTCCGGGGATACAGGTCCGAGTCGGCGGTCACATGCTCGACAAGCTGAGGAGCTGTGTCCACGACGGTCTGGACGAAACCGTGGCGTCCCGCTACGGTCAGGGCCTGTCTGACCAGAGCGGGTGCCTGAGGGGAGCATCGGCTGATGGCGACGCTCGCGCGCAGCAGCTGAAGTTCCAGATCGGACCGGATCGTGGCTCCTGTAGCCGGGGCGCTGTTCAGGACCCGGGCCGCTTCGTCAGGGTTCCCGGCGGCTAGGGCAAAGATCGCCGATATGACGATGCGGCGACCTTCGGGGAGTCCCTCGATGACGCGTGCGGCACCGCTTAGGTCACCGAGACCGAGGCGGAGGCGGGCCTCGAGCTCGTCGGCCCAGCCGAGAAGGGCGGAGTGGCTGCTCTTGAGCGCCGATCGCGCCGCAGGCAGCGAAGCCAGGGCCTCATCGAGGTGCCCGGCCGCCGCCCAGATCCGGGCCCGGTCCAGCTGGGCCAGGTAGTTGAAGGCTGGCCGGGCGCTGCCGACCATCGCTAGCGCGCGTTCTACCGGTTCAGCGGCGGCGGCCAGATCGCGTCGCTCCAAGGCGAGCAGGGCTGTTGTCCGCAGCGCGTGGAAGTTGAAAAAGTGGTGATCAAAATGGAGGCGGCCGGCCGCGGCGAGAGTGCCAGCCGCCAGGGTGCCAGCTTCTTCCAGTGCCCCCTCGAGGAAGGCGGCCTGGCTGATCACTCCGGGGCAGAGAACTTCGGTCAGCGGAGCGCTCACCTGAGCCGAGGCGAGCGCATCGGCCAGCAGCCGGGCTTCGCTGAAATGACCCAGGTAGGTGTGGCAGTACATGGCCAACGTGTCGAGTGTCACGATCCAGTCGCCGACCCCGGCGGCCGTGGCCTCGAACGGCCGGGCCTGCTCCCTGTGCGCTAGTGCCTCGTCGAACTGGCCGATGAACGTGCAGTGAAGCATGTTCACCAGCCCCAGCCGCAAGGCCAGCTCGGGTTGCCGGTCCGGGTCGATATGGCACTGCCGGGCGAGCGCGGCAGCCCGCGAACCTCGCTCGAACGCACCCCGCCACAGCAGCTCGGCCGCCAAGGGCAACAAGTACTCCGGCGCGTCTGCGAACAGCTCCGGCCGGATCTCGTCCAGGTCGAGCGCGCTGGTGACGGCCGGGTTGGTCAGCACGTCGCGCACGACCCCCTCGCTGAGCAGGCTGAACGCCGCGGCCTGGTCACCGGCCGCCAGCAAATGCCGGGATGCGGCGCCGGCCTGACTAGCCTCGATCAGGTAGTGCGCGGCTGCCTCATGCAGCTGCTTCTCCCGGACCGGGTCCCCGGCATGCAACTCGTTCTGGAGGACTTCCCTGATCAAATGGTGATAGCGGTAGGTACCGGCCTGGTCATCTACGATCGTCACGAACATGTGCGTGCTGTAGAGGAGCTCGAGCATCTGGGCGGAACCCTGACCGCACAGCGCGGTGCAAGCGGCCACCGAAAGTTCATCAAGGACCGAGGTGGCCAGCATGAACTCGGCGACCTCCGGTCGCTGGCGGGACAGGACCTCCTCCAAGAAGTAGTCGGCGACGGTATGACGGTGCAGCTGTACCCGGCCAGCCGCGATGACCGGATCGGGCGACCCTTGGATCGAGATCGCAGCCATCTGCAACCCGGCCACCCATCCCTCGCTGCGCCGATGAACCAGAGCCAGCTCCGGCTCGTCCAGCAACACGCCGAACCCGGCAAGCAAGCGCCTGGTCTCCTCCACCGAGAAAGCCAAGTCCCCGTCCCGCAGCTCGACCAGATCCTGATGTGCCCGCATCCGGTGCACCCTTAACGGCGGATCAACCCGGCTGGCCAGAACCAGCTGCAGCGACGGCGGGTGATACTCCACCAGCCAGCGCAAGGCGTCGGCGCTGGCCGACCCGGCCAGGTGAAAGTCATCAATGACCAGTACCCGTACTCCGTCCGGCGCGTCAAGGTCGTCAGCCAGAGCAGCGATCGCATCGGCCGATACCTCCCCATCGAGGCCGATCAGCTGCCGGGTATCCTCGCCGATCGACGGCTCACCAAAGCCATACCGCACGGCCTCGATAATGGCAGCGACGAACCGGGCCGGGTCGGCGTCGGCCGCGTCGCAGCTCAGCCAGGCCGATCGCCGCTCCGGGTGGGACGCCAGCCAGTCAGCGAGGGCCACGGTCTTGCCCGCACCCGCCGGGCCCACCACCAAGGCCAGGCGAACCTGATCTCCCCGGTCCAGCCGGGCGAGCAACCTTGACCGGCGCACCAGCCCCGGCGCCAGCTTGGGGACACGGAACTTCGAGACCGGGAACCGGGGACTGCGCAGGCTGGCCTCAGCCACCGTCGCTCGCGGCATTCTGCCTCGGCCTCCCATAACGCAAACCACCCGCCACGGCTATCACCGAAGGCGGAAGCCAGCCCTGACGATGGGGACGATATTACGCTGCCGGCGGGAACATAGTCACGTTCTGACAACACGCCCGGCCCTGGATGTGCCGAAGGTGTTCCGCGGCCTGGCCACGGCCGCAGGCGCGGCGGAGGGCGGGCAAGTCAGCTGCGGGCGTAAGGGTTCCGAGCGCCGCGCCATGACAGTTGGTTTGTCAGCGGCTCCGGGCTGCGTTGGTTGATTGGTGGAGGTGCGAGGGTCAGCCCAAGGCCACACCTTCAGCCGTGCCGGAAGGTGCAGGGTCTGGGAGGCGGATCATGCGGAACGAATTGAGCAGCCCCAAGGCGCCGGCGAGAATCGGGATGAGAAGGGCTATCTGAAGGGCTAGATGCCTGGCATCGGTGTTAATGCGGATGATCTCGTTCTGGACCTTTTTGGGGTGGCTGGCGAGCTGCTTCTCAAGCTGGGTGTTGCTCATTATTTGCGCGTCGGTCTCCAGCGTGTGCGCGACCTGCTGCTGCTCGCCTGAGGAAAGTACGGTGCTCGCCTTGGCCATACTGGTAAAGCTGAGCGAGAGGACGGCCAGCAAGATGGCGCCGGCAAACGCCAGCCCGAAGGACAGGCCGAACGATCCTGCGGCCGAATTCACTCCCGCGGCCTCACTGACCCGTTCGTCCGAGATCGGGGAGAGCGTGTAGTTGTTGAGCTGGGACACCAGCAGGCCCAGCCCGCAGCCGGCGATCATCAGCGGGATCACTAGCCACCAGCCGGAGTCCGCCCGAGGGACGATCGGGATCAGTAGGACCAGTCCGATCGTCAAGGTGGCGAACCCCAGCCGGATGATGCCGGCCGGGCGCCGCTTCGCGGTCTTCTTCCCGGCCACGATCGCCACGACGAACATGGTCAGCGAGAGCGGCGCAAGCGACAGGCCCGCCTGCAGCGCGTTGTACTCCAGCACCAACTGCAGGTAGATCGGCAGGACGATCATCGTGCCGCCCAGGGCGATCTGCTGGAGCATCTGCCCGGTTACGCCGGACTCGAAGACCTTGGACCGGAACAGATCAGGGTCCAGCAGCGTCGGCTTCCCCTGGCGCTTGCGGCGCCTGAGCCAGTACGCCAGCAGGACCAGCGAGGCCAAGCCGACGGCCAGGATCGCAAGAACGGACTCGCCGCCTTCCTGCCAGACCAGGATGCTCAGCACGATGCCGCCCATGGCCAGGACGGATAGTACGGCGCCCACCACGTCAATGCGCCGGGAGCCGGTGTACGGGACGTCGTGCACGAGCCTGATACCCGATAGCACGATCGCGATGACGGCGACCTCGAAGAGAAACCCGACACGCCAGGAAAGATAGGTGGTGACGAAGCCTCCGAACAGCGGCCCGACCGCGGCCGCGATCGCCGCCGATGCCCCGACCAGGGCATAGGCCTTCTTCTGGGCCGCACCTTCGAAGTTGCCGTGGATCAGGGACTGCATGGCGGGCAGCAGGAGCGACGCGCCCAGGCCGCCTATCACCGCCCAGAATACGATGATCGCGGTCAGGCTCTGGGCGAAGGCCATCGCCAGGGCGCCGACGGCATAAGCCAGCAGCCCCAGCACATACGCCAGCTTCCGCCCGATCAGATCCCCGACCTTGCTACCGATCAGGATGAACGCGGCAGAGACCAGCGCTTCGAGCGCGATGGCCGACTGGACCCCGCTCACCGTGGTGCCGATATCCCGGACGACCGCTGAAATCGACACGTTCATCAGCGACGTGTCGACTACCAGCACGAACATTGCCATTGCCAGCAAGATGGCAAGCCGCTGGTTGCTCTTCGTCGTCTCCGGGATATCCGCAGCTGCTGTTTGGGCCATATGAGATCCCTGCTAGGCAAAATTCATGAAGAGGCGCATGTCGACTGCTTCGAGCCTGCTGCCCGTGATGCGTTGCAGGGCCCGGAGGGTTTGATCTGGCTGAACTGCTGGTTCACGCATCTCGCCAACGTGCCTGCGAGCTGAGTCCGCGTCATCACCCTCCCTCGGGTGATCCGGGACCTGTTTGTCGGCACCACGTGGCCTTTCGTTGCCTTGATGCGGTACGTGGCTGCGCGGCCCGGAAGCGCCGCGCGCGCAGTGAACCATCTGGCTGACACCCGTTCACGAACCGGGCCGTCACAGTATCCGCAATATTCATCGTGAATTCACCCCGAGCCGGGTGAGGCACCCGGGCCGCTGGAATCTGACGATCGGGCAATGGACAACGTCGTGCTTCCCCGCAGGCGCTCCCTGGTGGCCAACAATCCGTACCGAACCGGGCCGTCAGAATCAGCCTTGGCCTGGTGCGCCTCATCGATCCAGTATCCCCATCAGGCGGGCCGGTGAGCGGGAAGCCGCCAGGTCCGGCGCACGATCGATGGCGTTTTATCCCGATAATCGGATGGATCCGTTCTTACGAGCGCAGCTGGCTCAGGGGTGACCTGATCGCTGGGGTCACCGTCGCGGCCCTGGTCGTGCCGAAGAATCTCGGTTACGCGGGGATTGCCGGGGTCCCGTTGCAGAACGGGCTGTATGCGGCGGCCGCCGGCGCGATCCTTTACGCGGCCTTCGGGACAAGCCGGCAGATCTCGACCGGGCCGAGTTCGGGGCTTGCGGCCGTCGCGGCGAGCGCGGTCGCGGTGGCTGGAATCACCGGAACCCAGGACGTGGCGTCCTTCGTGGCCGCGATCACTCTCGCTTCTGGGCTCTTGTTCCTTCTGCTCGCGGTGCTGAGAATGGGGTGGATCGCGCAGTTCCTCTCGCGGGCCGTGGTCACCGGCTTCTTGTTCGGCGCGGCGCTAGATGTCGTGATCGGCGAGCTTCCCAAGCTGACGGGGACGAAGGTCACCGGCTCGAATCCGCTCCAGGAACTGTGGTCCTGGTTCGGGTCGCTCGGCGATTCCAGCCTGGTGACCATTCTGGTCGGCGTGGTCTCGCTCGTCGTCGTGTTCGGCGTGCGGATGGTCGCGCCAAAAGTCCCCGGTGCACTGGTCCTGGTGGTCGGCGGTCTGCTCGCATCGTGGCTTTTCGATCTGGGCGACCATGGCGTAGCCCTGGTCGGCGAGGTGCCACGAGGACTGCCAAACTTCCAGGTCCCCGGCGCGGAACTGGGAAGTCATGCAAGCACGGTTGCGGTCGCCGCGGTAGCGCTGGTCCTTATCGGGTTCTCGCAGACGGCCGGCGATGCCAGGACCTTCGCCGCCAGGCACCGCTACCGGATCGACATCAACCAGGAATCAGTCGCCCAGGGCATGGCAAATGTCGGCGCTGGCCTGTTTGAAGGGATGCCGGTCTCGACGAGTCTGTCCGCGAGTTCGCTGAACGACCACTCGGGCGCGCGCACCGGGCTTGCGTCCCTCACCACCGGCGTGGTCGTCCTGGCGACCCTGCTGGTGCTGGCGCCGGTTTTCTCGGTTCTGCCCAAGCCGGTGCTGGCCGCCCTGATCGTCGAGGCGGTGGTCATGGGGATGATGGACGTGCCCGAGATGCGCCGTCTCGCCAGGGTAGTGCGCTTCGACTTCTGGATCGCGGTGGCCGCGATCATCGCCACGCTCCTGGTCGGCGTGCTCGCCGGAGTGATAATCGGAATCGGCCTCTCGCTGATCTGGCTGATCGCTGTGGCGACTCACCCGCCCATGCCCGTGCTGGGGCGGGAGCCAGGTACTCAGGTTTTCCGGGAGCTTGACGAGCATCCAGGGGACGAGCAGCCCACCGGGGTCACGGTGCTGCGCCTGGACGGCGGCCTGTTCTTCGCGACCGCAGACGCCTTGGAGGACCGGATCCGGGAGGTGGCGATGTCTGCGCCGGGCGTCACCGGGATCGTGCTCGATTGCGGGGGGATGGACTTCATCGACTCGCAGGGGTCGGCGAAGATGCGGGAGATCCTCAGGCTCACAGAGGAAACCGGCATGACCCTGCGGCTCGCCCGACTGAAGCCCGCGGTCCGCGAGGTGCTGGCCCGTGACGGCGTCCTCGATCGCATCGGTGCCGACAATATCCACGGAAACGTCGATCACGCCGTGAACACGCAGCTAGCCGCCGGTGGAGGCACCCGCGCGGACCTGTGATCGGCTGCCGCTACCCTTCTCCAGCCCGGCGTCCGCTTCCCGAAAAAAGGAATTAAGATAGTACTCGACTAGATGACGTCGAGCCCGGACGGAGCGCATCGTGGCATATTCCACCACTGAGCAGCTCGGCGACGGGTTCGTACAGAACCCCTACGCCGTATACCAGCGGCTGCGAGCCGAGGGCCCGGTCAGCCGGGTTGTGATGCCCGGCGGCTATCCCGTCTGGGTCATTACCCGGTACGCGGACGCCCGCGCCGCGCTGGCCGATCCGCGGTTGATCAAAGACTGGCGCACGCTGTGGCCCGGAAACGCCGCCCCCGATGACGGGTTCGCTTCGCTCGACACACACATGCTCAGCACGGATCCTCCCGATCATGACCGCCTCCGGCGGCTGGTCACCAAGGCGTTCACCGCCCGACGGATCGAGCAGCTGCGCCCGCGCGTCACCGAAATCACCACCTCGCTGCTGGACGCGATGCCAGCCGGCGGTCAGGTTGACCTGCTGGAGGCGTTCGCCTTTCCGCTGCCGATCACCGTGATCTGCGAACTGCTCGGCGTGCCCGACTCGGATCGGGCTGACTTCCGCGCCTGGACGCAGGCCGTCCTGTCCACCGGTGAGGCGTCGGCTGAGTCTGGGACGGCGGCGACGGAGATGGCTGGGTACTTCACGGCCCTGGTCGCGGACAAACGGGCCCACCCGGCCGACGACCTGCTGTCCGCCCTGATCGACGCCCGTGACGCTGGCGACGGGCTCAGCGAGCGTGAGCTGCTGGGAATGCTCTTCCTGCTGCTGGTGGCGGGGCACGAGACCACGGTCAACCTGATCGGCAGCGGGACGCTGGCGCTGCTGCTCAGCCCGGGCGAGCTGGCCCGGTTGCGCGCCGACTCCTCGCTGCTGCCCGGCGCGGTGGAGGAACTGCTCCGCTACACCAGCCCGGTCAACCACGCCACGTTCCGCTTTACCGCCGAGGCAGTGAAGATCGGCGGCACGCTCATCCCCGCGCGCGAGGCGGTGCTGGTCGCGATCGCCTCCGCGAACCGCGATCCGGGCCGCTACCCGGCCCCCGACCGGCTCGACATTGGCCGCGACGCGGGTGGGAACCTGGCCTTCGGCCACGGCATCCACTACTGCCTGGGCGCGCCGCTGGCCCGTATGGAAGGCGTGATCGCCTTCGGCGCCTTGCTCTCGCGATTCCCCGGCATGACGCTCGCGGTCCCGCCAGATTCTCTGCGCTGGCGCCCCAGCACCCTTATTCACGGCCTCGAGACGCTCCCCGTCCGCCTGTCGTAACCGCGTCCGGCCAACAAAAACGGCCGGTTCATCGAGTGAAACCGGCCCACATGGCTACTCGGAAGATGCGCCGCCCCACTTTGCCCAGGAAGCCCATAAGTTGTCGAGGGAGACTCCGAACTGCTGGTCGATACCCTTGCGGCCCTCTGGTGTGATGTGGAGGCGCCGGTTCTTGTGGCGTTGCAGCCAGCCGAGATCGACGAATCGTGTGAGCAGGGCACGACCCAGGGCGCCCGAGAGGTGCGAACCGTCTTCGATGGAGTCCTTGTGGTGCCGGACTGGCTGGCGACTGGAGGGGACCACCACGCCAAGCGTCTCGAAAAAGGCCCACCCTTCTGAAGTGATCGCGTACTGATCCCGATCGGGGTCCACGCGGGCGGCCTCGTGAACTGGTCCGACGTGGCCCCGCTCGACTAGGGCACGCATCAACTCGATACCGAGTGTGCCGGCGATGTGGTCGTAACAGACCCTGGCCTGCCGCCAGGCTCGGGCCTGCTGGCTTTGTCCGAGTGACTGGATCGGCAGGGCGGGGGCCAGTTGCTCCAGCGTCTCGATGAGGGCGGCGACGACCTCGGGGTTGGCCAGCCGGTAGTTGCGGTGCCGCCCCGCGTTCTCCACCACAAGCAGGCCGCCGGCGACCAGCTTGTGAAGATGGCCGCTGGCGGTCGACGCGCTGACTTCCGCCTGTGCGGCCAGCCTGCCGGCGGGGAGGGCCCCACCGTCCGCGGCGAGGGCGACGAGTATCTGGCACTTGGCACGGTCGGCGACGAGCGCCCCGACACTGGCCAGGTCACGGTCGCCGCCCGTGGAGCGTGACGGGCCTGAGCGCTTCCCTCTGGCCGGTGGCACGTCACGACTGTACCCGGCGGTCCGCGCATTCCCTGAGCGGGTCACAGGCGGGCTGATCCCAGCCCGGTCCATTTACTTCGGCGGCTGCCGAAATTTTCGGTCAGTAGGGTCGGCCACGCAGCGGTAGGAGGTAACCGGAATGGGAGATGCAAGGGCCAACTCCAGCGACGCTACCGGCGTAACGATGATGAGCCCCGTCCGGGGCATACCGCCGAACTTTTTTGGTTTCGGGTTCGGCCTGGCGGGCCTTGGTGAGACCTGGCGGATCGCCGGACACTACGGGCACGCGCCGGCCGGTGTCGCAAATGCCCTGGCTGTGCTCTCAGCTCTGGCCTGGCTGACGGTGCTGCTGGCCTACCTGCGTTATGTGATCGCCGATCGCCCGGCATTGCGGCGAGATCTGGTCGATCCCGTGATGGCGCCGTTTCTTCGTCTACGGGGCATTCGGCGCCTTCTCATTCGTCTTCACCGTCGCGCTCGAGACGATCTCGGGATACAGCCCAATCGAGGCCGGGTCCACGCTCCTGCCGATCACGATCATCGCGCTGCTGCTCTCGGGGCGGAGCGGGCAGCTGGCCGCCCGGATCGGCCCGCGGCTGCAGGTGACGACGGGACCCTTCCTCTGCGCGGCAGCGACGATGCTCGCCGTTCGCGTGTCCGCCCATACCGGCTACTGGACGACCGTCATCCCGCTGGAGTGTGTCTTCGGGCTCGGGATCGCCGCGATGGTCGCGCCGCTGATGTCGACCGCGCTTTCGTCAGTCCCAGCTGACCACGCGGGCGTGGCTTCCGGGGTGAACAATGCCGTCTCCCGGGTGGCCGCGCTGCTCTGGATCGCCGCGCTCCCCCCGATCGCGGGACTCTCCGGCCCCGCCTACGCGAACGCGGCCGCCTTGCGCGGCGGTTATCAGGAGATCTGCGTGGCGTGCGCGGCCTCGCTTGCCCTCGGGGGAACGCTTGCCGCGTTCGCTCTCAAGCATCGCCGACGGCACCCGCTCGCCGACATCGTGCCGCCGCGGCTCCCGCACCGGCCGCGCCGCCATGACTGCCCGGCACCGGCGGCCGCCATTCACGAGGCAGCCGCCGGTGCCGAAGGCTATTAATTAGTGACGGTCCCCCGGTCCGGGAACACTTCGCTGAGCCGCCCGGTGCTGACGTCAAAAATGAAGCCCCTGACCGGAACATCCTGCGGAACCCACGGATGTGACCTGGCCTTCTGCATCTGCTGCTTGGTGTTCTCCTCGACGTCGGTGAAGCTGTAGAACCTGGCCGGCACGATCTGCGCCTGCCCCGTCTCCTTGCGGAGCCGGTCCTCCATCTCGGCGTCGGTGAATTTGAGCATCCCGCAGTCGGTGTGATTGATGATCATGATCTCCCGTGCCCCCAGCAGCTTGGTGGAGACGAGGAGCGACCTGATCGAGTCATCATCGATGACGGTGCCAGCGTTCCTGATCACATCGGCATCGGCATCAGCAAGACCCAGCATCGGCCCGATGTCGGTGAGCCGCGGATCCATACAGGTGACGATCGCAATCCGGGGCGCCGGCGGCTTCGCACGGGCTGGATCGTAGTCGTTGGCGATGGTTGTATTGGCACTCAAAGTCTCGTCAATAACACTCATAACCCTTTTCCCTGCTCTCTCGGTGCGTTCGGGGCCCGAACCTACTGGCCGAAAATTTCGGCAGCCGCCGAAGTAAATCGGCCGTGCACCGAATGCTTCGTCTTCCACCGAATCTTTAGCGGCTTACCGTCTTCTGGTCAGCAGAACGCCACGACCGCGCCGCAAGGGAGAACAGATGACGACGTTCAAGACGGTGTCCGCGATGGGACTTGAGGTGTTCTACCGAGAGGCCGGCGATCCAGGCCGCCCCAAGCTGCTCCTCCTCGGCGGGTTCCCCTCTTCCTCGCATCAGTTCCGCAACTTCTTGCCCGCACTTGCCGACCAATTCCACCTCGTCTCGTTCGACTACCCAGGCTTCGGCAACACCGACATGCCCGACCCGTCCACGTGGGAGTACACCTTCGACCACTTGGCCGAGGTCGTCGAAGCGGCCATGCAGGCCATCGGCTTCACCGGGCCGATGGGTTTCTACATGCAGGATTACGGGGGCCCGATCGGCAACCGCCTGATCGAGAAGCACCCGGACTGGTTCTCCTGGCAGGTCATCCAGAACGCCAACACCTACGAAGAGGGGTTCACCGAGGTATGGGACGGCATCCGTCACGTGCTCTGGGCTAACCGCAATGCCGAAACGGAAGCACCTCTCGAGGCTTTCCTCGAGCTTGACGCCGTAAAGGGCATTTACACCACCGGGCACCCCGATCCGGCCAAGATCAGCCCGGACAACTGGAACATGGACCTGTTCTTTCTGGCCCGCCCGCAGGCGCACCGGGTGCAGCTCGACTTGTTCTACGACTACCGCACCAATGCCGCGTTCTACCCGGCCTGGCAGGAGCGGCTGCGGACCACCCAGCCCAAGACGATCATCTTCTGGGGCCAGGGCGACATCTTCTTCAGCCCCGAGGGCGGAGAGGCATACCTGCGGGACCTACCTGACGCGACGTTGGTCCGGCTTGACTCCGGCCACTTCGCCATCGAGGACAACCTCGGGACGATCGTCACTGGAATCAAGGACTTCTACGACCGGCAGGTGCAAGCAGATCATGTCTGAGACGCACCGGCTTGCCGACGTGGGATTCCACGCCGGCGAGCTCGCCGTCCAGCACCGAGCGGGGGTGGGGGCTCAGGCGGCCCGCTTGGCACGGATGCTGGAACCGGTCGAGCTGGACGGGGGGATCGCCAGATTCCTGGCCGACCGGACCTTCGCCGCACTGACCGGGCGGGACGACGCTGGCCGGCTGTGGGTCACGCCGTTGACTGGATCCCCGGGCTTCCTCAACGTCACCTCGCTGACCACGCTCGAGGTCAGCGTCGCGCTTCCCGTCGGCGACCCACTGCACGGGCTGCCGGCGGGTCAGCAGGTCGGGTTGGTCGTGGTGGAGTTCGCCGCCCGTCGGCGCGTCCGTGTCAACGGAACCCTCATCCAGGCCGGACAGCGGAGGCTGGTTATCAAGGTCGAGCAGGCCTACGGCAACTGCCCCCAGTACATCCAGCAGCGGGTCTTGATCCCCGAGTACCTTGACCAGGCCGGGGCCGGCGACGTGCGATACGGCAGCGCTCTCGCGTCCGAGGACATCGAGCTGATACGGGGCGCGGACACCTTCTTCCTCGGCACTACCCACCCCCAACGGGGCAGCGACGCCTCCCACCGGGGCGGCCAACCAGGGTTCGTCCGCGTCGACGGCGACCAGCTGTGGTGGCCCGATTACGCCGGCAACAACCTGTTCAACAGCTTCGGTAACCTCGCCATCGACCCCGAAACCGCCCTCCTGTTCCTCGACTTCACCAGCGGCCGCACCCTCCAGCTCACCGGTGCCGCCGAGATCGAGTGGGGCGAACCCGGCCGTCCCGGCGACGATGGGCACACCGGCCGGCGCGTCCGCTTCACGCTCCAGCGACTCGTCGCCGACCATCTGCTGGCCGCACGACAGACCGCCCACAGTCCCTACCCGCGCAATCCCGACCTCACCGGCTGACTCCCCTACGTGCCGACCTTGCCATCGGCATGGCGCCGATGTGATCATCCGCGGTGTACGAGCTGACCTCGGCCGATGCTGGCGACGTATGCGCTGGCCTGCGGCTGAGATCTCGGTACTCCCACCGCCTCTGTCGCACATTGCCACTGCACCAAGATCAAAAACGGCCGGTCCATCGAGTGGAACCGGCCGGTGGAGTGGAGCCCCCGTTACGGAATCGAACCGTAGACCTTCTCCTTACCATGGACGCTTCTTAGGTCCGAGAGGGTCGCGCTGGGTCGCGTCAGTGCAGTTCAGAACGGTAGCGCTGTCTGGCTCGTACTGACGCGGTCCGGCGTTGGTCGGGGCCGTTGTCACTTGGTTTGGCACTGGCTTTCCGGACCTCACTACCGAAAGTGAGGTCCCCCATGGGTGCTCGAATCGACAACGACTTCATGACCGCGGAGTACGGCGGGCGGGCTGATCTGGGCGGCCCCCATGGTGGTACTGGACGCCAGCCGAAGGGGCCAGCCGGTACCACGGCTGGCCGCCTGGAGCCCGGGCGCCGGGATCTGCGCCACGATCGGCGCCAACCTGGCGCACGGGGCGGGACATGGCCCGGTCGGCGCCCTGGTCAGCGCCTGGCCCGCGCTGGCGCTGGTTGGTTCTTTCGAGCTGCTGATGATGCTCATCCGCACAGGACGCAGCGCTCAGACAGGTGCCGCTGAGAGCGGGCTGCGATACCAAGCTGCGCCGCCGCTGGCGCACGAAGCACCACTGCAACTGCCTGTTACGCCAACGCTGGAGCAGACTGTCCGCGTGCGCCACGAGGCAGGCCACAGCCAGCGCGCCATCGCCCGCGAACTCAACCTCGACCGCCGCAAGGTCAGACGTATCCTCGACCGAGTGGCTCCAACTTCTTAGCAGCGGACTCTTAATCCGCGGGTTCGGGACCGCCAGGGCTTGCTCTCCCAGTCGATGTCCTGCCAGAAATCGAAGGTAACGAGGGGGTCTAGATGGTCCCCAGAAACGTATCCCAAGCTCATCGGATACCAGGGGTTGTACTTCGGTCTCCACAGCGACGGCTCGCCGAAGGCCGCGACCACGTCCGCGGGGGTCCGGTCCGCGGCGGCGGTCCACTGGCGGGCGCCGCCGCGGAGCCGAGAGTATTCCTGGCGCGGCGGCCGCCGATCTGCTGATCACGCGCTGGGCGCGCTGACCGAGCACCGGTGCGGGCGTGCTGGCCAGAACCGCCGCCACCATCCCCGCGACCTGCTCAGCCAGCTGGCTCGGTTATTGGGCTGCGCCGACGGCGGGACCGGGCCTTTGCCGCCAGTGTCCTGGTATTCGATCGTCCCGGCGGACAGTTCGATCTGGTTCATCGTCATCCTTTTCGGCTGTGGTCCGGACCTGGGGTGACTGGGAGGTCTTGTGGTCCTGTCTGGACCTCGACGGCGAGCGACGGGACGGCACGGTCGAGCCATCGGGGCATCCACCAGTTGGCTCGGCCCAGGATTTCCATGACAGACGGGACGAGGACCATGCGGACCAGGGTGGCGTCGAGCAGGACGGCGACGGCCATGCCCAGCCCGAAGAGCCTGAGGATCCGCAGGTCGCCGAGGACGAAGGACCCGAAGACGCAGATCATGATGGCGGCGGCGGAGGTGATGATCCGCCCGGTGGAGGCGAGTCCGTCGGCGACGGCGGCCGTATTGTTCTCGTTCCGTTTCCACGCTTCGCGTATTCGGGAGAGAAGGAAGACCTGGTAATCCATAGAGAGGCCGAAGAGGAGGGCAAAGAGGAAGAGCGGGACCCATGGGTCGACGGGAGCGGTCCGGCCGTTGTCGATGCCCGACCCGAGCCAGCCCCACTGGAACACGGCGACGATGACACCGTAGGCGGCGCCAGTCGAGATCAAGGTCATCACGGCGGAGGTGATCGGGATCAGGACGGAGCGGAAGGCGGCCATGAGCAGCAGCAGCGACAACGCGACGACGGCGCCGATGACAAGCGGGAGCCGGCCAGCGGTGACGTCGGCGGAGTCGATTGATGCCGCGGTTACCCCGCCGACTAGTGCGGTAACGCGGGTCCCCCGGGTGGCGGCGGGGACGACGTCGCGGATGCGGTGGACCAGTGCCGAAGTTCGGCCGTCCTGAGGTGAGGTGTCCGGGATGACGTTGATGACTGCTGCCTCCCCGGTGCGGTCGAAGCGGGGCGCGCTGGCGAAGGCGACGTCAGGTTCGGCGCCAAGGCGTGTCGCCAGGGCGCTGACCACCGGTTTGCCCTGGCCGCCGGGGACCTTGACCGCGATGATCAGAGGGCCGTTGGCACCCGGCCCGAAGCCATCGGCGAGCAGGTCGTAGGCCTGCCGTGTGGTGTAGCTGGCCGGGTCGTCGCCGGCGTCGCTGTACGCCAGGCGCAGCGACAGGAACGGGAGAGCCAGGGTGGCCAGTACGAGCAGGGCGGCACCGCCGGCGATCCACGGCCGGTGCTGGACCTGGCGGCTCCAGCGAGCCCACAGCTTAGGTCCGGAGGCAGCCGTGCTGGCGGAGCGCCGGACCCCGAAGCGGTCGATGTTGTGGCCGGCGAAGCCGAGGGCAGCCGGCAGCAGGGTCATGGACGCGGTCATGACGACGAGCACGGCGATCACGGCGGCGAGCGCGGCACCGTAGATGAACGGCAGGCCGAGCAGGAACAGGCCGAGAAGGGAGACGACCACGGTCGATCCGGCGAAGAGCACCGCCCGGCCGGACGTGGCCATAGCGACGGCGACCGCTGCCTCGGGCGGCGATCCCTCATGCAGTGAAGAACGGTAGCGGGTGACGACGAAGAGCGCGTAATCGATGCCAACGCCCAGCCCGACGAGGGCCGCGAGCTCGGGGGCGAAGGTGGGGACGATGAGGCCGTGGCTGAGCAGGTCAACGGCGCCGAAGGTGACGGCGACGCCGAGAATCGCCGAGGCAATGGGCAAGAGCATGGCGATCACCGACCCGAAGGCCAGCAGCAAGATGATGACGGCGGCGAGGATCCCGAGTCCCTCGCTGGCCCCGAAGGCAGGCTTCTCGATCTTTTCGATCGGCGCGCCGCCGAGTTGCACCTCGAACCCTGGCCGTGCCATGTCCTGTGCCCGGCTGACCACTTCGTGGATGGAGGCGTCGGGGATACGGTCGCTGGGCTGGTCGAACTGGATCGTGGCGTAGGCAAGGTGGCGGTCCTGGCTGATCTGATCTGACGCGCCGGGAGCGAAGGGGCTCCGCACCGAGACGACGTCGGCCACGTGCTCCAGGCGGCCAACGGTACGTGTCACCCAGACCTGGCTGGCGGGGGCGGTGATCAGGCCGCTGGTCTTGAACACGATCTGGGCACTGTCTCCCGCCTGGGCGGGGAACTGACTGTCCAGGAAGGCCTGGGCTTGTTGCGAGGGCGTGTTCCCCCCGTTGAAGTCATTCTTGAACTGGGAGCCCGCGGCCCGCCCTGCCAACGAGACGACCACCAGCACAAACAGCCATCCGAGCAGCACGGCGCGCCGGTGCCGGTAGCTCCACGCTCCCAGCGTCCCGAGCGGGCTCGTCCAGGCTGAGACGGATGCCGGGCGGTCTTGCGGCGGGGAGACGCTCGCCGAGCCCTTCCCGGTCATGACAGGACCTGCCCACGGAACCCGCGGATGCCAGCCGTCAGGAGCAGGGCGGTGAAGCCGGCCAGCGCCGGCGTAGATGGCGCCGGGTGGCATGTGAGGAATACCCGACGCCAGGGCCAGGCGCAGCCCTTCGGAGAGGTAGACGAGCGGGTTGGCCAGCACAGCCCATTTCAGCCAGGTCAGGCTGCCGAGGGCCGGCCAGGTGTAGTAAACGGCGCCCAGGAAGGTCATAGGCACGACAAGGATTCCGAAGACCACGGCGACTTGGTCGGGCTGGACGCGGGTTCCGATGACCAGGCCGAGCGAGGCGCTGAGCAGGCACCCCAGCGGCAGTAGCGTGACCAGGTAAACCCAGTGGACGTGGAGGTGAACTGGCGTGGCCGGGATGAGATCGGCAAGCGGGAAAACCACGAGCGCGGCGAGCAGTGTCTCGGCGGCCCCAGCCAGGACCTTCTCCACGGCGACGGACCACAGTGGGAGCGGCGCGTGGACCCGGTCCTCGATCTCGCGGGTGCGGCCGAAGTCCAGGACGAGCGGCACCGCCACCGCCTGGATGCCCTGGAGGATCATCGTGGAGGCGATCACGCCGCCCATGAGCACGCTGTTGAACACCGCGGAGCTGCTCGCGCCGCCGACGCCCTGGCCGATCTTCGGAAATACGTAGGTGAAGACGAAGATCAGCAGCAGCGGCTGCATCACAGTACGGCCGAGGAACAGCCCGAGCTTGGATCGCAGCACGTCGAGGTCCCGGCGGAACAGCGCGAAGAAGGCGACGCGCCCTGGATACCGGGACAGTTGCGGCTCTCTGAATGTCAGAGCGGGAGTGATTGTGGGCGTGGTATTCATTAATCGCGCAGTTCCTTTCCGGTGAGGTCGATGAACACGGTCTCGAGGCTCGGCTCGGCGATCGAGAGGTCGCTGACCTCAATGCCGTGGGAGTCGGCGGCGGCGAAGATACGGGCGAGGATGCCGTGACGACCGCCCCGGACGTGGATCTGGACGCCATCGGCGACCGGGATCACCTTGAACACGCCGTCGACCGAGCCGATAGCGTCTGCTATCCGCGCGACCGGCGCGCGGGCCGTGACGGCGACGACCGTGTCAGCATCCACCGACGATTTGAGCCCGGCTGGCGTGTCGAGGGCCAGGATGCGGCCGTGATCCATAATGGCGATCCGGCCGCAGAGTTGGTCGGCCTCGTCCATGTTGTGGGTGGTGAGCAGCACCGTCTGTCCCGAGGCGTTCAGCGTGCGCAGCAGATCCCACAGGACGAGGCGGCTTTGCGGGTCGAGCCCGGTGGTTGGCTCATCGAGGAACAGGACGCTTGGGCGGTGCATGACCGCCCGGGCCACCATCAGGCGCTGGGCCATGCCGCCCGAGAGGTGCCGACGAGAGCGTCGTGCCGGTCGGCCAGATGGAACAGCTCCAGGAGGCGTTCGGCCTCCGACCTTGCCTCAGCCGCCGACCAGGCGAAGTAGCGGCCGTGATAGTAGAGGTTCTTGTAGACGCTGAGCGAGCGGTCCAGGGTGTTGGCCTGGCTGACCACGCCGATTAGCTGCTTCACCGCCGTCGGGCGTTGGACGACGTCCACGCCGGCGATGAACGCGGCGCCCGAGGTCGGCACGACCCCAGTGGTCAGCATGCCGATCGTGGTCGTCTTGCCAGGCGCCGTTCGGGCCGAGCAGCCCGAAGATCTCCCCGGCGCGGATGTCGAGGTCCAGGCGGTCGACGGCCGAGGACGCTCACCGCCGCCGGGATACCGCTTGGTGAGCGCCTCAGTCGTGACCACTACGTCAGCGCCCGGACGACCGCAACCCGGCGCGGCCGCGTCGGCCCCGGTAAGAGGGACGGCCTGGATGGGTGGAATGGACATGCCAGGGACTCCTTTCTTAGGACTACCGGAGGTCGCTTAGCCGGTTATATTCACGATCTGACGGACGGTCGTGTGCTCCTGAGCCAGGTCGACTAGGCTGCGGCGTATACGCGGACCGGGCCAGGCTGTAGGGGCCCCCGGTGAACAGCTCGGTGCTGCGCGGCCCGGGCCCTTGGCTGGCTTGGTAGTTGAGCCGGGTCGCCTCGCAGGATCGTCCAGTCCAGGTCGCTGGAGGCGATGATCTGGTCGGCGGCGGCCTGGTCGGCGAACTCCTGGGCGTAAGATCTCTCCGCACCACCCCGGCCATGACGTAGGGCCGGGTGGCGACCATTCCGTAGGCGCTGGCGGCGACGAGCCGGCGGCACGCCGAGGGACTTCCATGGCGGCGGTGACGGTCGCGGGCGACCCCTGTCGACTCACATCCGCCTCGCCCCGGCCGCTCACGGTAACGATCACGGCGGCTTGGCCGACGATGGCCTTTCTCGACCGTCGCCCCGGTCGCGCTCCGTCGCCCTCGACCACTTCGGCCAGGCCGGCCACACTCAGCGAGGGCGTCTGGCCTTCCGGGCGAACGCCGTCACCTCGTGGCCGCGGCGGACCCCTTCAGCAGGACGAGCCGCCCGTTGCCGCCGGTCGATCCGAACACTGCGAATCTTCATCTGATCTCCCTGTATCGTCCATATTAATTGATACCATATAGATTGGAACCAATCTAACTGGTGCCTAGCTATACTGAGCTGGTGAACAGGGTCTGTCAAGTGCTTTTCATTCAGGGTTCTCGCTCAGCGCGCCCTGGTGGCGCGGTCCCCACTGATGCCATCACCGGCTATGTCCCCGAAGGCCCCGGCGCGTGCCTAGCTCGGAGCCCGAGGCGGGCTTCGAACCACTGGCCGGCCAGATCAACGTCGCCGCCCGCGCCACCCGTGGCCTGCTCGACGCCGTGCTGGCCCAGGCGCGGCACAACCTTTTCGAGCTGGACTGTGCTCGCCGCCCTCAGCGCCCGCGGTCCGGCCATCCAGAGGGATCTCGCCGCGTCCCTCAAAATGATCGGCCCGTCGATCGTCGAACGCATCGACCAACTCGAATCGGCCTGCCTGGTGGCCCGGTCTCCGGTCCCCGGAGACCGCCGGGCATCTCTGGTGGACCTGACCAGCGAAGGCAAGGCGCTTATCACACGCCTGCAGGGCGTTATGCGCTCCACCGAAGACGCGCTCACCAGCGGGATTGACCCTCACGAGGTGCAGGTCGCCCGGCGCGTGCTCGCGCAGGTCGCCGAACGCGCCCGGACGCTGCGTGCCGAGCGGGCAAACTGACCCCCATCACGCACGTCCGTACTAACTACGCAGGAAGCGCCAGCGGAATTGCCGGCTGCGCCAGGACTGGAGCAGACAGTTCGCGCACGGTACGAGGCGGGCCACAGTCAGCGCTCCATTGCCCGAGAACTCGATATAGACCGCCGGAGAGTCAAACGCATCCTCGACCAAGCCGCATGACTCCGCCGAACAGATTTGGAACTCAACCGCGGTACATCACTGCACATACTGAATCTCGTCCACCCGTGTCCAAGGCTTGCGCGGCAGCCACTAGATGACGAGCAAGCTCGGCAACGATCTTGACCGATCCGTGTTTAGCCAGGCACCGTCGACTACCGCTCATAGCCGCGAGTGGGTGGCGCGTTCGCGGGAGCTGCCCCCTGGCAGCGGTAGCGCTAAGGCCGAGGTAGGCACGGTTGCGTGAAGCCAAAGATGGCGGGTGACGAGCCGAAGCCCCTGTCACGCATCTCGCCTGGCACGTGATCGTGCCTCGACGCAGGCGCGCGACCGTCAGAGACGGCGTGCCCGATTCTCCGTGCCACGGAGACGCGCAGCGTCTGACCCGTGGATACCCGCAGGCCAGAGACCTTTGTTTGTCCCGGCTGCGTCGGGCCGTCCAGCCCCGTCATCGCCGCGTTAGTCTCTTGATCTTGAAATTTAGTCTCTTGATCTTGAACAGCCACGTTCGAAATAGCGCGCTGACCTGGAGCCCCGTTACGGAATCGAACCGTAGACCTTCTCCTTACCATGGACGCTCGTTACGTCCGAGAGGGTCGCGCTAGGTCGCGTCAGTGCAGTTCAGAGCTTTAGGTCTGTCTGACTCGTACTGACGCGGTCCGGCGTCGGCCGGGGGCGTTGTCACTTGGTTTGTCACTGGCTGGTCAAATCGAGCCTGAGCGTCGACGATGAATAGGATTACGTTGCCCGCCGCTGCTCGCAGCCGTTCCGTTCATCTTAGGAGAACCCGTGCGACACGCAGTGATCGTCGCCGCGGCCCGCTCCGCCGCAATCGGGAATGGGTGACATGGACTTCGGAGTCACCCCCTTCGACGGACTGCCACTGCCGACGAGTGTCACGATCTGCGAGGTCGGGCCGCGAGACGGTCTGCAGAACGAGTCCACCGTTCTCCCGGCCGACATCAAAGCCGAGTTCGTCGACCGACTCGTCGACGCCGGCAACACCGTCGTCGAGACCACGAGCTTCGTGCACCCGGAGTGGGTGCCGCAGCTCGCCGACGCCGAGGAGGTGCTGCGGAAGGTGGCCCCTGTTCCGGGCGTGCGCTACCCGGTGCTGGTGCCCAACCAGCGCGGTCTGGACCGGGCACTCGATCTTGGCCTGTCCGACATCGCGGTCTTCGGCAGCGTGACCGAGACCTTCGCCCGGCGGAACCTGAATCGAACCGTCGACGAGTCGCTGGAGATGTTCGCGCCTGTCGTCGCGCAGGCACGCGAGGCGGGCATGCAGGTCCGCGGTTACCTATCGATGTGCTTCGGTGACCCGTGGGAGGGCAAGGTCCCGGTGCTGCGCGTCCTCGACGTCGCGACCCGGATGATGGCTCTGGGTTGCACCGAGCTCAGCATCGGCGACACCATCGGGGTCGCCACCCCCGGTCAGGTCACTGCCGTGCTCGACGCGCTGATCGCATCCGGCATTCCGGTCGATTCCATCGCCGTGCACTTCCACGACACCTACGGCCAAGCCCTGGCCAACGCACTCACCGCCCTGCGCCGCGGGATCACGACCTTCGACACCTCGGCAGGCGGCTTGGGTGGCTGCCCCTACGCCGGCAGCGCCACCGGCAACCTCGCCACCGAGGACCTGCTCTGGCAGCTGCACGGCCTGGGCATCGTGACCGGCATCAACCTGCAGAAGATGGTTGACACAAGCGTTTGGCTGGCCAGGCAGCTTGGCCGCCCCAGCCCGTCCAGAACCGTCACCGCGCTCGCTGGCTGACACGCCCGGAGGAGAAGGACCGACATGGATAAAGTGCTCACCGCCGAGCAGGCAATAAGCGGCATCGGCGACGGCGCGACCCTCGCGGTCGGTGGTTTCGGGCTCTGCGGCATCCCTTCCACTCTTATCGACACCCTGCACCGTTCGGGTCCGACCGACCTGAAAGTCGTGTCGAACAACTGCGGGGTGGACGACTGGGGGCTGGGCGTCCTGCTGTCCGACCGGCGAATCAGCCGCGTCACCGGCTCCTACGTCGGCGAGAACAAGGAGTTCGCCCGCCAGTACCTTTCCGGTGAGCTCGAGGTCGAGCTGTGCCCTCAAGGCACCCTCGCCGAGCGGCTGCGAGCCGGTGGCTCCGGAATCCCGGCCTTCTTCACCCCCGCCGGGGTGGGCAGCCAGATCGCCGACGGCGGCCTGCCCTGGCGCTATGCGCCGGACGGGGCCGTGGCCGTCGCCTCCCCCGCGAAGGAGGTCCGCGAGTTCGGTGGAGTTGCGCACGTCCTCGAGGAAGCCATCGTCACCGACTTCGCCCTCGTCGCCGCAGCCAAGGGTGACCGGCACGGCAACCTCGTGTTCGACAAGAGCGCCCAGAACTTCAACCCGCTGTGCGCCATGGCCGGCCGCATCACCATCGTCGAGGTCGCCGAACTGGTCGAACCCGGCGAGATTGACCCGGCTCAGGTGCACCTGCCCGGCGTCTTCGTCCAGTACGTCGTGCACGCCCCCGACGTGCAGAAACGCATCGAGAAAACCACTGTCACCGACCTGCCCGCGGAGGTGACCCGATGAGCCTGTCCCGTCAGCAGATGGCCGCCCGCGCCGCCGCCGAGCTGCACGACGGCGAGTACGTCAACCTTGGCATCGGCCTGCCGACACTGATCCCGAGCTTTCTGCCCGACGACGTGGACGTGGTCCTGCACAGCGAGAACGGGATCCTTGGCACCGGCCCCTACCCCGCACCAGACGCCGTCGATCCGGACCTGATCAACGCCGGCAAGGAGACCGTTACTGTCCGTCCCGGGGCGTCGTTCTTCGACTCCGCCCTGTCGTTCGGCATCATCCGCGGCGGTCACCTCGATGTTGCGATACTCGGCGCGATGCAGGTCTCCGAACGAGGCGACCTCTCAAACTGGGCCGTGCCCGGCAAAATGGTCAAGGGAATGGGCGGGGCGATGGACCTCGTGCACGGAGCCCGGCGCGTCATCGTGCTCATGGAACACACTGCGAAGGACGGATCCCCGAAAATCCTGCGCGAGAACACCCTCCCCTACACCGGGCTGCGGGTGGTCAACCGCATCATCACCGACCTCGCCGTCATCGACGTAAGCGCCGACGGGCTCGTCCTCGTCGAGACCGCGCCCGGGGTCAGTGAGGATCAGGTCCGCGCCGCCACCGACGCACCGCTAAAGATAGCGACGATGGGAACGAGCACGATCTAGCCCGCGACTGCCGCCGGCCAACTCCGGCAAGGCCAGTACACCGCGCGCGTAGCCGCCGATCTGGGCTTTCCGCGCATATCGTTCGGCCGCCACCAAGTGATCAGGCTGACCTTGTCGCCTAGTACAGCCTGGTGGAGGCCGAGCTGTCGCGAGTAGCGTCCTGATAGCACACCGACTGCGACCTCGGCCGCGACGTCGAGGTGCTGGCCGACATGACCCGCAGCCGCCGCGCCGGCTACACCGGCTACGTCAGCACCGACCGTGCCCTGCTGCGCATCCTCGACCGTTACCAGGCCGAGCACGTGCTGCCCTGACCTGGCGCTGGAACCAGCGGACTCACCGTAGAGGAGCACGGGATGGCCACGATCGAGTCGCAGGTGGATGCGCTGATGGCGCAGCTGACGCCGGTGGAGAAAGCAGGGCAGCTCACCCAGTACTTCTACTTCCGCCTGCCACCCGGGGCTGTGCCCGCGCTGGACTTCGATGCGGACGAGCAGCCGATGATGGTTGAGGCCGCCCTGCGGAACGGCGTCGCCGGATCGCTGCTGTTCCTCACCAACCCGGCCGAGATCAACCGCCTGCAGCGACTCGCGATCGAGGGCAACCGCCTCGGCATCCCGGTCCTGGTCGGCTTCGACGTCATCCACGGGCTCCGCACGATCTTCCCGGTGCCGATCGCGATGGCCGCCTCGTGGGACCCGGAGACGATCGAGCGAGGTCAGGCGGTCGCCGCCCGCGAGGCGCGCGCGGTGGGCATCCACTGGGCGTTCGCGCCGATGGTCGACATCGCCCGCGACCCTCGCTGGGGCCGGATCATCGAGGGAGCCGGGGAGGACCCGTACCTCGGTGCTGCTGTTGCGGCGGCGCAGGTGCGCGGATTCCAGGGCGACGAGTTCGGTGCCCCTGAACGTGTGATTGCCGGGCCGAAGCACCTGGTCGGGTACGGGGCCGCCCTCGGAGGTCGTGACTACGACGAGGTCAACCTGTCCGACTCCGAGCTGTGGAACGTCCACCTCCCGCCGTTCAAGGCCGCGGTCGAGGCCGGGGCGGGCAACATCATGACCGCGTACATGGACCTCAACGGGGTGCCAGCCGCTGCCAGCCGGTGGCTGTTCACCGAGGTGCTGCGCGAGCAGTGGGGGTTCGAGGGTTTCGTGGTCAGCGACGCCAACGTCGTACGCAACCTCGTCACCCACGAGTTCGCCGCCGACTTGCAGGACGCTGCCGCCCGGGCGATCAACG
Organism: uncultured Actinomycetes bacterium; assembly: GCA_963833835.1. GTDB lineage: Bacteria > Actinomycetota > Actinomycetes > Streptosporangiales > Streptosporangiaceae > Bog-532. The sequence goes on along the minus strand of CAWHZI010000006.1, from coordinate 53,663 downwards.
CCGGCGTCGACATGGAGATGGCCGTCGCCGACCCCGGCTACGCGCACCTGCCCGCCGCACTGACCTCCGGAGCAGCGGACGAGACGGCGTTCGACACCAGCGTCCGACGGGTGCTCGAGGCCAAGGTGCGCATGGGCCTGTTCGACACCCCCTACGTCGACGAGGACCGAGCCAGGGAGGTGCTCGCCGACCCGGCGCACCGCGAGGTCACTCGCGTCGCCGCGGAACGCTCGGCGGTGCTGCTGCGCAACGAGGGTGCCCTCCTGCCGCTGGCCGCCGACAGCCTGGGCTCGATCGCGGTGATCGGGCCGCTCGCCGACTCCCAGCGCGACACCCTCGGACCGTGGGTCTTCGACTTCGACCTGGACGAGACGGTGACCGTCCTCGACGGCATCCGCGCCAAGGTTGGCGTTCGCGTACGGGTCGATCACGTCCCCGGCGTGGCCGGCGTGAGCCGCGTGTTCCCCTCGCTGTTCGACATGTTCGAGCCGCCCCGGCCCGACGCGTCGGACTTTGACGAGGACGCCGAGCTGCAGCGGGCCGTCGACCTCGCCCGCGGAGCGGACGTCGCGGTCGTGGTCGTCGGCGAGTGGCAGAACATGATTGGCGAGCAGGCCTCCCGATCCATCCTCGAGCTGCCGGGACGCCAGCTCGAGCTGCTCCAGGCCGTCGTCGCGACCGGGACGCCGGTAGTCCTGCTCGTCATGAACGGGCGACCCTTGGACCTGCGCTGGGCCGCTGACCACGTCCCGGCGATCCTCGACATCTGGTACCCCGGCACCCAGGGCGGCACCGCAGTCGCCAACCTGCTCTTCGGTGAGGTGTCCCCCGGCGGCAAACTGCCCTTCACCTGGCCGCGCACCGTGGGCCAGGTGCCGATGATCTACTCGCACACCCGCTCCCACGAGCCGGAGAAGCAGGAACGGCGCTACTGGGACGAGGCCAGCACGCCGCTGTTCCCCTTCGGGCACGGCCTGAGCTACGGCCAGTTCGCGTACGCCAACCTTGCCGTCGACAGGTCCGTCGTCGACACGACGCAGACGGTGACCGTGTCGGTCGAGGTGACGAACACGTCAGACCGGGAAGCCGACGAGGTGGTCCAGCTCTACCTCCATCAGCGGCACGGCACCGCGTCCCGCCCGGTACGGGAGCTCAAAGGGTTCCAGCGGATCACCTTGCCAGCAGGGGAATCCCGCACGCTTCAGTTCGCCATCGGGCCCGACGAGCGGACGTACTGGAACTCCGTTGCCCGCGACTGGGTCAGTGACGCCTCGACGTTCGACGTGTGGGTTGGCGGGGACTCCACCAGCGGGCTGTCCACCACCTTCGAGGTGACCGCAGTCAGCTGAGAACGCCGCCCCGTCTCGAGAACTCAGAAACCAAGCGGCAGAACCGCCGACCCGCAGCCGCGAAGGCCGGCTTGCTAGCTGACCCTCAGGGTCCGCGGTCACGTTGACGTTCCCCTCGAACACCAAGCGCCCGACGTCTCCGACGGCGCGGACCGTGAGAAGGTCCAGGTCGCCTTTCACCAGGTCCAGCTTGAGGCGGAAAACGACCTCCGTTGCCGACATCTACGAGGGCCGCTCGGAATACCGGCGTCTAGGCCTCGTGAACATGGAACTGGGACGCTACGTCCATGCTTGCCGCCGAGCGAGCGCTTATCGCCGCAGTCAGGGTGCGTTCTTCCTGACCTGGGCCGGTAACAAGAACTGGGGCTACGGCCAGCCCAGGACAGCCGGGGTGTTTTGACCTGACTCTGCAGCACGGCGACCTGATGCCGAACTTGACCTTCCCGGTCCAGCAGAAGACACCAGGTCAACGGCAGTGACAGAGTAATCGGCACCCACAGGGTCAGGGCCGGCGTGCGTCGTCCGGGCCCGGTTCTGGCCGGGGGTGCCCGGCGGTTGGCTCTGCTGCTTGACCAGGCTGGCCGGCGAGCGCGGGCTCGGGCGGTGCCGGCGTCTCGCTGCCTTCCAGGTGCAGTTGCGGCACGACCGGTTCCATCCAGCGGGGCATCCACCAGGCGTGCGACCCGAGCAGCGACATGATCGAGGGCACCAGGCACATCCGGACCAGCGACGCGTCGATCAGCACCGCGAACGCCATCCCGATGGCGAGCATCTTCACCGTCGGATCGGGGTTGATCACGAAGCTGGTGAACACCACGATCATGATCAAGGCCGCGGTCGTGATGACCCGGGCGGTGGCGCCGATGCCGATGGCGACGCTGCGGTGCGCGTCGCCGGTGGCCAGCCAGGCCTCGTGCACCCGGGACAGCAGGAACACCTCGTAGTCCATGGACAGGCCGAACACGATGCAGAACACCAGCATCGGCACGTAAGCCGGGATCGGCAGCGTCGATTGCAGGCCGATCACGCTCTTGGCCCAGCCCCAGTTGAAGATCGCCACGATGACCCCGTAGGCCGCGCCGATCGACAAGATGTTCAAGATCGCGGCCTTGGTCGCGATCACCACCGACCGGAACGCGGTAGTCAGCAGCAGGAACGAGATCGCCACCACGGCCAGGATCAGCCACGGCAGCCGACTGGTGATCTGGCTGGTGAAGTCGACCCCCCCGGCCGTGGTGCCGGTGACGTAGCTGGTGGCGTGCTCCTTGGGCAGCACGTCATCGCGCAGGGTATTGACCAGAGCGGTGGTCTGGGTGGCCTGCGGCCGGGTGGTCGGGATGACGTTGAACACCGCGGTGGTCCCGGCCGAGTTGATGCTCGCCGGGGTGACCGACGCGACGCCGGAGGTTTTGGCGATGTCGGATTGCATGGTGGACAGCAGCGAGCTGTTCGCCGAGCTGGACTGGTTCGGCAGCTTGACCACGACGGTCAGCGGCCCGTTCACGCCGACCCCGAAGCCCTGGGAGATCAGGTCGTAGGCCTGCCGGTTGGACTGCGAAGTGGGGTTGGTCCCGTTGTCCGGCTGTCCGAGGGTGATGGAGAACAGCGGGATGGCCAGCACGATGAGCACCAGGACGCTGGCCGCGGCCCACGGCCAGGGGTGGGCGCTGACCATCCGTCCCCACCGGGCGAACGCGCTGTGCTCGTGCTGCTCGGCCGTGGCCGCCGCGGTCGCGGCGGCCTGCTCCTGTGCGGTCAGTCCCTGCTTGCGGGCCCGGACCCGGGCCGTCAGGGCCCGCACGCTCTCCCCGGCCGCCCCCATGAAGCCGGGCACCAGGGTCAGCGCGGAGATCATCGTAACCACTACGACCAGCGCCGCGGCCAGGCCGAGCGCGCCAACGAAGCCGACGCCGGAGATGTACAGGCCCAGCACGGAGACCGCCACCGTGCTGCCCGCCACGACAATGGCGGCGCCGGAGGTGCCTGCGGCGCGGCGGACCGAGGCCAGCACGGCCATCCCCCCATCGACCTGCTCCCGGTGCCGGGCCACCATGAACAGCCCGTAATCCACCGCGACGCCCAGCCCCAGCAAAGTGGCGATCGTGGGGCCGGTGGTCGGGATCGTGACCACCTTGGCCAGCAGCGCCAGCAGCGCCAGTCCGGCCAGCACGCTGAAGACCGCCGCCACCAGCGGGATCGCGGCCGCCACCAGCGACCAGAACATAATCAGCAGCAGCACCAGCGCGCAGGCCAGCCCGATGACCTCGGACTTGGTGTCGCTGGTCTTCTGGTCGATCTCCCCCGCGCCCGCGCCGTAGGCGACCTGCAGGCCCGCTTTCGTGGCTGGGGCCACCGCGTTGTTCAGCTGGTCCAGGTAGGAGGCCTCTAGCGAGTCCGGGTTCACGTTCCAGCCGACGCTGGCGTACGCGATCGTGCCGTCCTTGGACACCGCGCCGGTGTCGGAGGAGGCGAACGGGCTGACCGCCTTGATGACGTCCGGGAGCTTGGAGACGTTGGTGACGGACTGGTTGACCGCCGACTGCTGGTCGGCGACCGTGCCCTTGGCGGCGTGGAAGACAATCTGCCCGCCGTACCCGCCCTGCTGCGGGAAGGTGCTGTTCAGCACGTTCAGGCCGGCAGCCGAATCGCTGCCGGAGATCGTGTAGTTGTTCACGTACTCGCCGCCGAACGCGCTCTTGGCAGCGAGCAGCCCGCCCAAGACGATCACCCAGGCGACGATGACGACCCAGTGCCTTCTGGCCGCGAAACCGGCAAGCCGTTCCAGCAAGGCATTCACGGCTTAACCTCCCTTCCGTCATCGGCAGGGCCAAGTCCGCCGACCAGAGAACCGCGGTGTCGACGGGCGGCGGATGCTGCTAGCGCTCCCCGGCGGCCCCGGGCGCCAAGTGCACACCGGCAGGCATTGGATAGCTGGAAATGGGCGGCTCAGGACCCGCCGGAGACCGTTATCTTGGGCGGGATATACGCGCTGCCGGGACTCGTGTTGCCCTCAGGGGCATAGACCCGCAGCAAAGGAACAGACGAACCACCCCCACCGAGCGGCCAATCGTCCCCGGATATTACCGAGCATGTCGCCCCCCCAACCCCAGCGCTCTAAGCTCGCGCCTGAAATCGTGGCGTTACTGAACGACATAATTGCAGCTTGTTCGGAAATGTCAAGGTCGCCCGGCCTCTCCACCCGGGCCATGCCTTCATAGGAACTGGCTGGCCAACTGCTGTCCTTGCTGCGGGCTGGCGTCGAAGCGGCGCCTGCGTTCGCCGATGCGGTGCCGGGCCCGCGCGATCATCTGCCGGGTCGCGGGCTCGCGGCGGCCTAGCATGGCGGCGATCTCGGGGTAGCTGTAGCCAAAGAAGTCATGCAGCAGGAACGCCGCGCGTTCGGCTGGTGCCAGCTCCTCCAACCTGGCCCATGGTGTGGGCCATGGCCCGGTCGGCGCCCTGGTCAGCGCCTGGCCCGCCCTGGCGCTCGTCGGCTCATTCGAACTGCTCATGATGTTGATTCGTGCCGGACGTGGTGGCCACGCAGGTGCCCCTGAATCCCAACCGCGTTACCAGCCTGCACCACCGCTGGCGCCAGAAGCACCATTGGAACTGCCGGCTGCGCCAGGCCTGGAGCAGACGGTTCGCGCACGGCACGAGGCGGGCCACAGTCAGCGCGCCATTGCCCGAGAACTCGACATCGACCGCCGAAAGGTCAAGCGCATCCTCGACCCAGCGGCATAGCTCACCGAACAGACTTGGAACTCAGTCACGATACGTCACTGCAGACACTGAGTTCCGTTCACTCCTTATCCGCCGTTCGGCGCGCGGCTTCCGCTGCTTGAGCCCTGCAACGAGATAAAGACCATTCTGTCGTGCGCGAGTGCTTGCTCGAGCTCGCTGGCCCGTCGGCCGGTTTACCGCTCTAAGTAGCCGAGATGAGTAAGTCGCTCGGACCGCGGGCAGATGATTTTGCTGATAAGCAGTCAACCGTGGTGAGCCCGAGCGCGCAGGTCATGGCAGACATCAATGCTGTTAATCTCGCGACGCGACGTAGCCACCGAGATCCTGTGGTGTTAGCCGATTCTGCGGTCGTGGCCTTCCCATTCCTTGTCGCGGAGTCCCGTCTTCTGGATCTTGCCTGTGGAAGTCCTGGATAGTTCGGTGATCTCGACTGCGGCCGGCCGCATGTAGCCGGGGAGGTGCTCTTTGGCGAAGGCCAGGATGTCTTCGGCGGAGGCGTGCTCGCCGTCTTTGAGCTCGACGAAGGCCTTAGGCCGCTCGCCCCATTTCTCGTCGGGCGTGGCCACGACGGCAACGTCGGCGACGGCCGGGTGCCTGCCGATCGCCGCCTCGACCTCGATGCTCGAGATGTTCTCCCCGCCGGAGATGATGATGTCCTTCTTGCGGTCTCGCAGTTCGATGTAGCCGTCGGGATGCCGGACTGCGAGGTCGCCCGAGTGGTACCAGCCGTCCGCGAGCGTCTCCCTGGTCTGCTCGGGATCTTCGAAATAGCCGGTCATGACGTTGTTGCCGCGCATCAGGACTTCGCCGAGCGACTTGCCGTCCGCCGGCACCTCGCGGCCTTGATCATCGACGACGCGCACCGGGTCAGCGATCAGGTAATGCACGCCCTGGCGTCCGAGCAGCCGGGCCTGATCCCCGACCGGGAGTTCCGCCCAGCGCTCCTGGCGCTCGCAGATCATGTACGGGCCGTACAGTTCGGTGGCCCCGTAGACGTGGACGGGCCGCAGCCCGATGTCAGTCAGACGGGCGAACAGCTCCGGGGTTGGCGGCGAACCCGACACCGTGGTGATGATCTCGCGGTCGAGTTCATGGGCGCTGGCGTGGCCGAGGATCGACGCCTGGACGGTAGGTGCCCCGCTGTAGTGGGTGACGCCCTCGTTGTCGATCAGCTCCCAGACACGTCCCGGATCCATCTTGCGCAGGCACACGTGACGGCCTCCGACCGCGGTGACCGCCCAGGTGAAGCACCAGCCATTGCAATGGAACATGGGCAGGGTCCACAAGTACACGCTCTCGGGGGTCAGTCGGGTTTCGATCACCTCGCCCAGCGCGTTGAGATACGCGCCACGGTAGTGGTAGACAGCGCCCTTGGGCTGCCCGGTGGTCCCCGAGGTGTAGTTAATGGAGATCGGCTCGTCCTCGTCGCCGAGTTCGCTCGTCACGGGATCCGCCGAACCTTCGGCGAGGAATGCCTCGTAGGGGTCCCCGGGGGCGCCGGTGTCGTCGATGCGCACGGCACGCTCGACTCGCGCGCCTTCGGCAAGATGCTCGAACTCATGGTCGGCGAAGAGGAATCGGGCACCCGAATGCTCCAGGATGAAGCCGATGTCCTGAGCGTTCAGCCGGTAATTCAGCGCCACCAGCACGCCGCCGGCGGCGGGCACCCCGTAGTGCGCTTCCAGCAATGCCGGGACGTTGGGGCAGATGAACGCTACTCGGTCACCCTTCCGCAGGCCCGCTGCCCGCAGCGCCGAGGCGAGCCGGTTCACTCGCTCCCCGAACTCCCGGTAGGTGTAGCGGCGGCCCTCGTGCACCACGGCCACCTTGCCGGGATACACCAGCACGCTGCGCTCCAGGAACCGCAACGGACTGAGCTCGGTCCGATGAGCACGCCGCACCTCGGCGGCATCGCTGGACTTGGCCATCGGCTCTCCTTCCAGGCGATAAGCCTTCCGTACCCGGCTCCAAACCCGGCACTCCAATTCCAGCCAGCGATCCGGTTCCCTGGCTCCGCGGCCGGCTGCCCCCACGCACAGATGCGATGATTCCGGCCAGGCGCCAGCTGTCGCCTCGCTGGCCGACTCGCTGCTGACCGGCGGCCGTTCGCGGGTGCGGGCAGACCTTGTTTCCTACGCCGAGGCACTGGATCGATGTACGCGTGGAGCATGGGCCGCCCTAGGGATCCCGCCTCGGGACCCCGCCCTGGCCGGACGCCGTGGCCCGGGGCAAGGACGCCTTCCTTAGCGCGGCCGTCTCGCTGGGCCTGGCCGCCGTAGCCGCCGGAACCGAGATCGACCAGCTTTAGTTGCTGCTGAACGAAACGGGTTACCACGGCCTGGTCCACGGTGACGCTTGCCCGGACAATGTGCGGTTCCCGATGGCCGCTGCGGATCTTCGATTTCGGGCATTCAGGCTGGGGCGCGGTCGTCCTCGATGCGTCCTAGCTGCTGGCGCCCTTCCCGAGCTGCTGGTGCTTCGGCCGCCTGCCCGCCTCGGTGGCTGCGCCCGCCATGTCGGCCTACCACGGCCGTCTCGAGGCGGCGGCCATTAATCTCGGACCTTCGTGGGATATAGCCATGACCGCTGGCCTGGGCGCTTGGATCGTCGCCTGCGGGACGCGATCGCCAAGGTGCTGGCGGAAGACGACGAGTGGGGCACGACCACGATGCGGCCCGGGCTGTTGACCTGGCTGCGCAGCTTCACTTCCGCGGCGGGCCGTTCGGGCGTGCTTCCCGGCCTTCGTGTCCTGGCCGGCGGACTGCACGAGCGGCTATCGGCGCGCTGGCCGGAGGCGGTCATCGCGGATTACCCGGCCCTCGCCCGGCCCGGTTCGGCTCAGGTTACAGGTGCCTGACTTCTGGCAGCCGGAGGTGTAAGCGGCCCGGCCGCACCAGCGGGCCTGACGATAACAATGGTGGCTGAATGCTCACTCATGCCGAATAGAGGATATTGCCCGGCCACAAATCCATAACGACGCTGCATATTACTTGCGGTCAAACCAGGCCGCCTCAGCGGCATCTTACCCATGTATTCATGAAGGCAATTAGGCTCGTTTTCTCCGCAGCGCTTTGAATCGCCATGTTCCCGCGCCCGCGCACGCAGGCTGTCACCGTCCGGGATGCCGCTTTTGTCATTACCTGCGCCTACAGTACTGCCAGCGAGTTACCGCCTCGGCCGCAGGCAGCCCGAATTGTTTATTGACGCTTAGCCTGCGTGGCTCGCGCCTTGTAGCGGACTAACACGAATGATACTGTTCGTAGCGTCAGACTGCCGTTCCAGGGAGGCGACTGTGAGTGAAGTATTGGACGTCATAACTATCAGGGCTAGTGACCGGCTGAATCTCGCCGAAGCTGTTAACAGCTTTTACGCACTGATTGCTGATGATCATGCGATGACCGGGTTGATCTTGGCACAACAGAATGATGAGAATGACGTGGAGGAGACCGCGCTGATGGTCGCGTTGTCCCGACTGCTGCGAGATCTGACGTCGGCTCGTTCAGGAGCCGAGTGGCTCAGAGATTTTGTACTGACCACAGGTGCGAGGGCAATCCGGGATGGCCTCGTGGAACTTACCAAGGATTCCCGACTTGACGGCGATTTCAGAGAGCAGGCTGGTTTTCTCGTGGAAGAATATGGAGATAGCCTGGGCAGCCTGACCGAAGCCGGTTATAATGGACTGATCAGTAGTGAGGTCCCGCAGTATGTGGCCTTGCTTGATGAGGCCAAGGAATTCTTGAGCAGACGCTCGGGTCAGGGAGATCTGCTTAAGAATATTCTATGCGGCGCCTCCACTCTGATGATCGTAGGCGGAATGGTCACTACGCTGATTCCGCCTCACATTCAAGGCCCGGTAATCGCCGGTGCAGGTACCGGCGGGTTCAAAATCTTCAAGTGCAATGTCAACGAGCTAGAACAAGCGAAATACTGGAAACCTGCCGATGAGTGAGACAGCATAGGCATATGAAATCTTTAATTGTGATTCGAGCACGCATAAAATGAATACCGATGCGAGGATCTAAACGCAAAAGGCCATAGCTAGAGTTGCTGTAGCGCAAAAATCGCACTCTTCTGCCGCTGTCCATGCGCACTCCGCCCGGCAGCATCAGCCGGAGTCCACCTAGCTGGCCGGTCTCGAGGGCTCTCGCATGTCTGAGTAACGGGGCTGGTCTGCGAGGCGGAGGCTGGTACGCCCGTCTACGGCGGGTCTACGATCTTTAGACCGCAGTGGTCTCCAGCCCGTTGCCTCGCCCGTGCCGGCGGAAGCTACCGGGCGTCACGGGGACTGGCAGGTGATCCCTTCGCCTGTTCCCGCCCGAGGGGAATCTTGATGCCGCTCTTCATGTACCAGGCCTCCTATACCGCAAAGTCGATGGCGGCTCAGCTCAAGGACCCGCAAGATCCCGAGGAAGCGATCACGTCGGCACTGGAAGACCTAGGAGCCACGATCGTGGTGGCGGGCTTTCCGTTTGGCGAGTACGACGTGCTCGTCGTGTATGAGGCACCCGATGATATGACCGCTGCCAGCGTCGCGATGGCAGTCGCGGCCGAGGGTGAGGTCAAGTCGGCCAAGACCACGCGACTGCTCAGCGGGCAGGAATGGCTTGAGTCCTTGCGCAAACGCAGGATTGTCCGTACCCGGAAAGCACGCTAGCGGCACGACCCGCCCATCCGCTCATAGCCGCGGAGAGGTAAGTCCAAGACCCCCGGCTCGTGCCGATCGAGTCCGGGTCAGCAGGACGCAGAGGAGCCGCTCAGTCCTCGGCGACCAGTTATGTCCACGGCGGAGGCTTACGAGCCAGGCGAACGGCACACCGCCTTGATGCTCACAGAGTGTGGCCAACCAGCTGCGGTGGTCGCCCGCGTAGCCGCCGATATGGCGCAACTGCCTACCGACCAGAGTGCTGATCACAGCCCCCAGATGTGGCTGATTTGCGCGGCACGCATCGTGGTTTTGACTCGTATTGGCAACCTTCGTGCTTGCTGGCGGCGCGCCGCGGCTTGGCAGTGAGCGGGGTTCACGACACCGTCTGCCCGGCTAGTCCGGGGCTGGCGCCCTCGGCCAGCTTGAGTCGGGTCCAGACATTCATGTTGATGACGATCCCGATGATCTCGAGGATCTCCTCCTGTGAGAATTGCTCAGCGAGCGCATCGTGACGCACACCGAAATCATCGGCGACGGTCGCGTCGGCGACGCGAGTGATCGCCTCGGTGTAGGCCAAGGCGGCGCGAGCGGCGTCATCGTGGAAGTCGGTCTCCCACCACGCGGTCAGGGTATCGATCACCGGCCGGGGGATGCCGACGCGGCGTGCGGCCTCGTAGTGAAGGCTGAGGCAGTAGGTGCAGTTGTTAATCTGCGACACCCGCAAGCGCAGGAGTTGAGCGAGCTTGCGGTCGATGCGCAGGTTGGCCTTATAGCCGAAGGCGTCGGCGCCATGGCGGGCGAGCTGGGTCAGGTCCTCGTTGGCTGAGCTGTCGGCCCGGCGGTTGGTGACGGTCACATCGGTCATGTCGTTGCTCCTGTCGGGGGTCCGAGGGTTCCGGGACCGAAGCGGTCCCCTTCTGGTCGAGCGAGTTGGCGGTCGCCCGACACCTACCGCACGGCAGGTCACCAGGCGGGAACGCCACTTCAACTTCTACGGGACCGGCACGACCTCCGCCAACGGCCGCGGCGAGCTTGCGGGCTTTGCCGAACGGCGGTCCGGGATGATGTACGAACGCACGACCGTAAACGACTTCAGCATCTAGGTTGGGCCAGGTGTGACGCCCACCAGGCCACGATCGCCTGCGTAGTACGCGACGGGTCCTCATGGATGACGAACTTCGGCCTCCGGACACCATTGAGTGCCAAGGGGCCAGACGGCAGCGAACGCATCGCGGAAGGTCCAAAACCCGGCCATCAGAGACTCTGCGTATCCCAGGCGAGTGCTGGACAATCATAACCGGCAAGGGCGCCCCCGTTGACGGACCCCGCACCCAGGCATGAGGGCCGACCCGGAGTCGGCTGTTAAAGCACTGAGTTCACGACCACTCTCCATGTCGACAGTCTGCTGCGACGCTGAACCAGCAACGACGCAGTCGGACCGATTGCCAAGGACGGCAGCCCGCAACAGGCGCCCCGCCGTCCACACCGTCACCGGTCACCTGGCGTAGTCGGCACCAGGCGCAGACCCGGCGGATCTGCAGGAGGTCGGCCATGCAGACAGTTCCGTCCCTAAGCCGCACTAAATCGGCGATATCGCGTTGCCGATTTAGCGAGCAGCGATGATTCGATGACCGTCGAAGTGCTAAGGGCCGAAGATGATGTCATGGAGATGGCCGCTAGTGATGTGCTCCTGGATCCGGCGTTTACAGTGCCTGCTGTTCCCGAGGCGACGGGCGGGGTCGGGTGGATCCGGTGCAGTGTGGCGCGCTTTTGCGAGGGCACTGCGCACATACGGCGGCGTGATCTAACCGAGCGGGTGATCGCGCGGATCGGCCGTCCGCGGCGGCTGTCTTCTCCGACCGGCACATTGCTTGACGCGATGGGCCTTCCCCCCAGCCTGGAACAGGATGTGGCCACGGTGGCGGTGGCATACCAGCCGCATGTTCCGGTGCCGTCTGAGGCAGACGCGGCGGCAGACCGGCTGGTAGCCGCGTGTGGCGGACGTACCGAGGAATCGGCCGCGCGGGTATGCGTGCTGGTCCAGGCGCACGCCGCTACGCTGGCGCTGATCACCCGGCTTCAAGCCGGAGACGGCGAACCTGCGGTCCCGGTGACGCGCCGTGTCGCCCCGGACGGGCACGAGATCCTGGTTGACCTGGCCACGGCGCCGTTCGGTGCCGGACGGCACGCGTGCCCCGGGCGGCCGCTGGCGCTGCACTTGGCCGATGCCGAACACCAGTGAACCCGGAAACCCACCTGACCGCAGGCGAACCCGACCTGCTCACTCGGACGCGGGAACCGCCGATCTGGCCGCTAGCCCAAGGCGGGCGCAAATCACGTCTTGCCGCTCAAAAATGGGTATTCTGCTGCTGCCCATCCTGATTGGCACGATGCTGCTCAGGCCCTGGCTGCCGCGGGTGCGCGCGTGGTCAGGTGGTAGCTCTTCGAGGGCCTCGGGCCCCGATCGTCGGCTGGGCGCTGGCATCCTGTGCCTATGACTTCCTCCCGCCAGCTGGTGAGTTCGGGCTCGCCACTTGAGCCAGAAATCGGCCTGTCCCGCGCAGTGCGCTCAGGACCTTACGTCTGCGTCGCCGGCACCGCACCCATCGCCGAGGGCGGTGGCGTCGCAGCCCCCGGTGACGTCTACGCGCAATCGGTCCGCTGCCTCGATATCGCCGAACAGGCGCTGCAGGAGGCGGGCGCGTCGGTGGCCGACGTGGTCCGGACCCGGGTCATGCTCACCGACATCGGGCAATGGCGGGACGCAGCCCGTGCCCACGCGCAGCGATTTGCTCAGGTGCGGCCAGCCTGCACCTTCGTCGAGGTGTCACGCTTTATCGACCCAGGATGGCTGGTGGAATTTGAGCTAGACGCGATCATCTTGGACTAGCGCACCACCAGGCTCACGCCGGTGAATCCACGGGAAGATACCTCAAGACGCATTCCCCTGACGAGCGGGACTGGCTGGAACTTCCGAACGGTGATGACCTCAGCCGAGCGAGGCATATACGCCCCACTGCTGACGGTCTCGTAGCACGGGCCGACTACCGCCGGCCTCGTCAGATTGTCGTGGAGGCCGAGTGCTCGCGCAGGTAGCGAACCAGGCCGACGACGTCCTCCGGCACGAGCCGGCCGATGGCGCCGCTGGAGTACACGCTGACTACGACCTTGCCCGCAGGGTCGAGCACGAAGCCGGTGGATTGCAGGTAGACCGGATCCGGGTTGACGAACGCCCCGGTACGTGCGGCGACGGCGGTTGCGTCGGCCCCGTAGCCGAGGAGGAAGGTCAGCTTGTGCTTTTCCGCCAGTGTGGCGGTGGTCTCCTCGTCATCGACCGAGAGCGCGGCGATCCGGATGCCCGCGGTCGCCAGCGCCTGGCTGGCCCGCTCGAAGGCGCGCAGCTGCGCGTTGCAGTACGGGCACCAGGCACCCCGGTAGAACAGCACGACGGCGAAGTCACCGGCGAACACGTCCGGGAGGGTGAGCGCCCCGCCGCCGATGGCGCTAATCATCAGCTCCGGAAACGGGTCGCCCGGGCGGAGTAGGGGCATCGCGGTTCTCCTTCACAGTGACACGGGACGATGCCGGACGGCATCGGCAACAGGTATGCGTCGCTCCGGGGCGCGAGTCTTACCGGTGGATTCCGCGGGTGGATGCCAGGTAAGACAGGGCCACTGCCCGTCGCTAACTGCGCGTAGAGCAAGACTGTTCAGCGGAAGCGAGCGGCTGGCTTCCGGCCCCTGCCCGCACCGTCAAGTGACAAGGAGACCGTGGTGACGGCTAACTTCGCCGGTAAGACCGTGCTGATCACGGGGGCCGGGCGCGGCATCGGCCGCGCCATCGCGCTCGGGCTGGCCAGCACCGGCGCTCATGTTGTTCTGCTGGCCCGGACCGCCGGGCAACTGGCTGAGACCCGCACCCAGCTGCTGGAGCGGGGCGTACCCGCCCAGCGGATCCGTGTGGTGCCCGCCGACCTGGCCAATGCAGAACAGCGCGGCCAGGCGGTGGCAACGGTGCTCGCAGCAGGCCCCGTCGACATCCTGATCAACAACGCGGCCACCGTCGAGCCCCTCGGCCCCACCGTCGGCATCGCCGCCGACGACCTGCGCCTGGCCTTCGAGGTCAACGTCGTCGCGCCGGCCGCTCTGACTGCCACCGTCCTGCCCGCCATGCTGGAGGCCCGCTGGGGACGCGTCGTCAACGTCTCCAGCGGGATCGCCGCCAGCCCGGCCGCCATGATCCGCGGCAACGCCTACGCCACCACCAAGGCCGCGCTCGAGGCGCACACCGTGAACCTGGCTGCTGAGCTACGCGACACCGGGATTACCGTCAACGTCTACCGGCCCGGTGGGGTCGACACCGCCATGCAAGCCTGGATCCGCGCGCAGGACCCGGAGCGGATCGGCGCCGGTCTGCACGAACGGTTCAACCGGAATTTCACCGACGGTGCCCTGATAACCCCCCAGCACTCCGCCGCGGCGTTGATCGCCCATCTGGCCGGAGATGACACCGGAGCCATCTGGGACGTCAGCATCGCACCCGTCGGCCGCCCGTGACGATCGGCTCACCCGGCGGCGTTGATGGGCAGCGCAGTGGCGGGCAGGACCTGGGTCATCACGACGACGCTTGAACCCGTACACGTCGATGTGGAGCGGGGCAACCGAAGGCCAGGGCTTTCATCTCGTGCTGCTCGACAATGGCCGCACCGGGTGGAAGGTGTGCACGGCCCGCGCCGGCTGGAGATGATCGTGTCAGAGCCCGGCCCGCCACATGGGCCATGACAGGACTGGCCCGAATGACGCCTCACGCTCCCGCCGATGGGGCGGCAAGGCCCGCGAGCGTTGCCTCGACCACGTCCTGCAGGGCCCGGCGGCCGGGTCGGCCCTTGGCCATCACATTCATGCCCTGCACGACTGCTACCAGCATCCCGGCCGACTCCGGCCCGATGCCCGGCCGCAACTGGCCGTCAGCCCGCGCCCGCGCGAGCGCGGCGGCGAAGCTGGTCTGCAGGCGGGCCAGGTGCACCTGGAACATTGCGGCCAGTTCGGGGTCGCGCGCGGCGAATTCGACCAGCGAGTTGGTGATCAGGCAGCCCCGTACGCGCTTGCCGTCGACCATGGCGTCGACCAGGTGGTCGAAGTACTCGCGCAGGCCCTGCAGCCCGGAAGGCGCGCCGTTGATCCGGGCGACCGCCTCGGCCGACACGGTCTCGGTGTACCGGCGCAGGGCGGCCACGAACAGGTCCCGCTTACTGCCGAAGGCGGCGTAGACACTGCCCGGCTGCAGGCTCATGGCGCGGCACAACGCGTGGATCGGCGTGCCCTCGTAGCCCTGTTGCCAGAACAACTCGAGGGCAACGTCAAGGGCTTCCTCAATGTCGAATCCGCGGACACGTCCCATGCCGCAATTTTAGTTCGCCCATTCAATAAACAGCCCGGGCATCCACGTCTGGCGGTAAGGCAGTAAATTTATAGTTGTATGACTGTTCATTTGAACGGGAGAACTCATGCGGATCGCGGTGATGGGCACAGGCGGCGTGGGCGGCTACTTCGGCGCCCGGTTGGCCCAGGCCGGTCATGAAGTGGCGTTCGTGGCCCGCGGGCGGCAACTCGAGGCCCTGCGCGCCAGCGGACTGCGCGTGGAGAGCCCACTAGGCGACGTGTACCTCCGCGACGTTGAGGTCACCAGCCAGCCGGCCGAGCTCGGCTCCGCCGACCTCGTGCTGTTCACCGTGAAGCTGTGGGACACACTCGAAGCGGCCGAAGCCATCAAGCCACTGCTCAGGGCGGAGACCGCCGTGGTGTCGTTCCAGAACGGCGTGGCGAAGGACGACATCCTGCGTCACGCTCTCGGCGCCGAGCACATCATCGGTGGTGTCACCTACATCGCCGCGGCCATCGCCGAGCCAGGGGTCATCCGTCATTCCGGCACTCTGCAGAAGCTGGTGTTCGGCGAATACGATGGCTCGCTTTCGCCGCGGGTGCGGCAGTTCCAAGACGCCTGTGCCGACAGCGGGATCGACGCGGAGATCAGCGACCGAATCGAGCAGACGATCTGGGAGAAGTTCGTCTTCCTGGTCGGACTCTCGGGCACGACCAGCCTAGCGCGCACCTCCATCGGCCCGATCCGCAGCCACCCGCGTTCGCGTGCCTTCCTGCGTGACGTCATGGCGGAGGTCGTCCAGGTCGCCGTCGCCCAGGGCGTGCCACTACCTGACGATTACGCCGATGAGCGGCTCGCCTTCACCGACACGGTGCCCGCCGGCATGACGTCATCGATGCAAAACGACCTCGAACAGGGTAAACGCCTCGAAGTTGCCTGGCTCAGCGGCGACGTCGTCGAACGCGGAGCCCGGCTGGGCGTGCCCACGCCATGCAACCGGGCGATCTCCGACATCCTGTCGGTCCACAGTGAGGGGCACACGGAATGAGCCCGGCTGCCGCGATGCCGGGTTCCAGGGTGAGCGAGCCGCTGACGATCCGCTCCGTCGAGGCCGTGCTGGTGGTGGTGCCGATGCGCCGGGCGCTCGGCACAAGCGCCATGGGCATCGCTGAGGCACCGCTTGTGCTTATCGACCTTCAGACCCACGAAGGCATCACCGGTCGTGCTTACCTGTTCTGCTACCTCGAATCGGCGGGCCACGCGGCGATCGCCCTGACCCGTGACGTCAGCGCGGTGCTGGCAGGTACGGTCGCCGCTCCCGCGGCCGTTCGGCGGGCCCTCGCGGCGAGGTTCAGGCTGCTCGGATCCCGTGGCCTGGTCTCGGCGGTGATCGCCGGCGTCGATGTTGCCTGCTGGGACGTGCTGGCGATCGCCGCCGGTCTGCCACTGGCCCGGATGCTCGGCGCCACCATGCGGCCGACGGCCGCCTACAACAGCAACGGGCTGGGGCTGCTGGAGCCGCAGGCCGCCGCCGACGAGGCACAGGAACTGGTCGCCGAGGGCTTCCGCGCCATCAAGATGCGGATTGGCCGCCCGGCGGGGCACGACGACCTGGCCGCCGTCCGGGCGGTACGGGCAGCGATCCCGCCGGATGTGGTCCTCATGTCCGACTACAACCAGGCGCTGAGCCCCAACACTGCCCGCGAGCGTTGCCGCCAGCTCGACGGCGAGGGTCTCTACTGGATCGAGGAGCCAGTCCGCCACGACGATTACGCCACCAGCGCCGAACTCGCCGCCCTGCTCCGCACGCCGGTGCAGATCGGTGAGAACTTCACCAGCCCGCGAGCCATGTCGCTCGCCTTGCAGCACCGTGCGAGCGATCTCGTGATGCCGGACCTGGAACGTATCGGCGGGATCAGCGGATGGCTGGATGCTGCGGCGCTGGCCGACGCAGCAGAAACCGAGATGTCGGCCCACCTGTACCCCGAAGTAAGTGCCCACCTCCTCGCAGCCACGCCCACGGCTCACTGGATCGAATACGTCGACTGGGCCAATCCCATCCTGGAGCAGCCACTGCAAGTGACAGACGGCTACGTGGCGCCGCCGGACCGCCCCGGCACCGGCCTGACCTGGAGCACCGACGCCGTGTCGCATTACCGGCGAAGCTGACCTCCAGGAGCGAGGCTGCCAACGTACTTGCGTTTGCCAGCGTGGCGTCAGCCGGCCAGCGCCGCGGGCAGCCGGTCGAGGGCGGCCACGGTGAGATCCGGCCGCGCGCCGATCGTGTCGAACGGGGCGGCGGAACGGTTGACCCAGGCCGTGCGCATCCCGGCGGCGCTGGCCCCGACGCTGTCGAACGCGTTGCTGGTGACCAGCCAGATCTGCCCGACAGGCCGGGACAGCCGCCCGGCCGCGTGCCGGTACACGGCGGGAGACGGCTTGAACGTGCGCACCTCGTCCGTGCTGATCCGCTGGCCGAAAAAGTCCCCGAGACCGCTGTTATCAAGGCAGTTCCCGATCATGGCCGGGGTTCCGTTGGACAGTACCGCGAGCTCGTACCCCAGGATGACCAGCGACCGCAGTGCGGGGATGACATCGGGAAATGGCTGCAAGTGGTCATAGAGCTCGACCAGCCGCTCGGGCTGCCCCTCCGGCAGGTGCCTGCCGATAGCGGCAAGAGTGAAGCCAAGCGCGCGGGACGTTACCCAGCGGAAGTCCTCGTAATGACCCATCGCCGTCAGCCGGAACGAGTATTCCAGCTGCTTCAGCCGCCAGAGCCGGGCCGCCTCCCGGCCATCAGAGTCGCCGAGAACGCGGCCGAGCTCGCTGGCGATCGCGAGCGGGTCAACAAGCGTCCCATACAGGTCAAACGTCAGTACCTCGCGGCTGGTCACCGCGCCTCCAGGGTCATCCGCCGCGCTAGCCACTGGTTACTGCCAGCAGGAGCCCGGTGAAGTCCTCACCGCACGGGCCGCAGGCCGCCAGGTGAGCGGCGATCCCGGGATAGCGCACGGCCGCGTCATCGCCGACGGCCAGCAGATCGACGTAGATGTGCAACACGGCCATCGCCTCGCCGCAGCCGACATCGCGCGGGTCGGTCCGCAGAAACCGCTCCAGTCTGCCCAGGTCTCTCATCACTGCTCCACGCCTGGCTCGTCCAGGTACCCGTTAGCGGCCAGCGTCCGGTGAATCTTACGCCGCGCGTCGAAAATCACCTTGTAGACGGCGTTGCGCTGGAGACCGAGCCGGGCGGCCAGCGCGTCCGGCGGTATCCCGTCGACCACGATCGCGACGAAGACCCGCCGTTGGTGAGCGGTCAGTTCGTCGTCGACCACCCGCCGTACCTCGGCGAGGATCGCCGCCGACTCCGCGTGCCGTTCCGGGTCGATCCCGAGGCGGTCGGGGAGCCGCTCCCACTGCCCGGTGTCCAGCGCGACCGGCGGGTTGCGCCAGTAGTGACGGCCGAGCTTGGCCGACACTTCCAGGATGACGAACCGGTACGCCCAGGTGATGAACCGGCTCTCGCCGCGGAAGTCACCGAGCTTGGCCAAGATCGCGAGCATCGCGTCACCAGCGGCCTGGTGCGCAACGTCGTCAAGCTCCGGGCCAGTCACCGGACTGCTGGCCGACCGGCGACGGACCTCGGCCAGCGCGATGCGGACCAGCCTCGCATGAAGCTCCCGCTCGGCCGCCTGCCGATCCCCGCCCCCGGCACCCAGGCGACGCAGCCAGGCAGCCGACTCCTCGTCCAGGTCCGCAGTCGATCCCACCCGCACCAGGCCTCGGCAGGTCATTGGGGCTCTCGGCCATCTCGGGCACCGAGCAGTGACTCCGGGCAAGGCCCAGCCGGCACACCACCGCCATCGGCCTTCAATAGCGCGATGCGATCCCCCGGCCGCGTGACCAGGTGCGGGTCGGGCGGGCGAAGGTGCCGGTTGCGGAGCAGCGAGACCGGCTGGTATCCGGACGGCCAGCTGACGTCGCCTAGCCTGGTGCCGGCCGCGGGCGAGTCGTCCGGCAAGGTGATCTCGACGATCCGGTAGCCCGGGAGCGGATTGGGCGCCGCGGTGGCGCCGGCAACGTCACGGTGGCCCTCGGCCGCAGTAGGCCCCGGTTTCCGCTCTGCCGGGGCAGCGGCGGTTTCCGCGGTCTCCTGTGCTTGCGCGGCGTCGTGCTGCGCGGCGTGGATCTCCCTGGCGACGGCTCCGATGACGGTTGTGTTGGTGACCCAGCCGGTGATCTGCCGGGCGTCGTCGGATAGCACCGGGAGCCCGTCACGGCCGTAGATTTCGAGCTGGCGGAGGGCCTGGGCCAGTGACTCGGAGGCGAAGATGGCCTGTGGGTCAAGTTCGCCGGTGACCGGCCCGGGCAAGGTGGCGGCCAGGCTTGCGCCGTCGCCGCCAGCGAGCTGGCCATGGGCGCTGGCGGGCGCTTTCGTGCCGTTGCGCCCCGGGAGCGTGAACGGTGATGGGAAGGCCTGCATGGCGTCGGCGATCTTGAGGTCCTGCAGGATCCGCCAGGGGGTGGCGCGGTCGATGTCGGTGCCGCGCCGCAGCAGCTTGGTGGTGTAGATGGTGCCGTAGCTGAGCGCGCGGGAGACGGTGGAGGCAACCGCGACGGCGAGCATGACGGGCAGGGTCAAGGTGAAGTCGCCGGTCATCTCGACCACGCTGGCCAGCGAGGTCAGCGGGGCCCGGGCCGCGGAAGTGAACACCGCCCCCATCCCCACCACCGCGTACAGGGCCGGGGGGCCGGCGGCGGCGCCGAACAGGTGGCGGGCGATGTCGCCGAAGGCCATGCCGGAGGTGACCCCGATGAACAGGGACGGGGCGAACACCCCGCCCGAGCCGCCGATGCCCATGGTCAGGCTGGTCGCGGCGATCTTGGCCACCGCGAGCAGGATCAGGAACCACAGCACGTAGCCGCCGCCGGTGGCCTTGAACATGACCGGGTATCCCACCCCGTACATCTGCGGGACCGCCAGCAGCAGCAGACCCAGCACGGCACCGCCGACGGCGGGCCGGGCCCACTGCGGCCGGTTCCCCCACAGCCGGTCGCACAGGTCCTCGGTCTTGTACAGCACGCCCTTGAACGCCAGGCCGAACAGCGCGGCGATCACCGCCAGCACAGCCACCAGCAGGTAGTCGGCCGGGTGCGGCAGGGTGATGCCGGCCGGGAACCCGGACAGGAACGGCTTCGAGCCCAGGAACGGGATGGCGGTGGCGTCGGCGACCATGGCCGACAGCATCACCGTGAACAGGGCGTCGATCGAGAACTCCCGCAAGATGATCTCGACGCCGAAGAACACCCCGGTGATCGGCGCGTTGAACGTCGCCGCGATCGCCGCCCCGGCCCCGCAGGCGACCAGGATCCGCAGCCGTTTCTCCGGCACCTTGATCCGCTGGCCCACGGTCGAGGCCAGGGCCGAGCCGATCTGCACGATCGGGCCTTCCCGGCCGACCGACCCGCCGGTGCCGATGCACAGCGCCGAGGCCAGCGCCTTGACCAGGGCCACCTGCGGGCGGATCCGGCCGCCGTTATCCGCCACCGCGATCATGACCTCCGGCACGCCGTGGCCGCGGGCCTCGGGAGCGAACCGGGCGATCAGCGGCCCGTACAGCAGCCCGCCGATGACCGGGATCACCACGAAGAACCCCAGCCCCAGCCCGGGCAGATGAGCGCTCCCCACATAACCCTGCTGGCCGAACTCATCGTGGCCGGTGGCCAGCCAGGTGAAAAAATAGACCAGATACCGGAACGCCACCGCACCCAATCCCGCCCCGGCACCCACCAGCAGGGCCAGCAGAAACAAGCCACCCCGGCCACCCCGCAGCCAAGCAGCCATTCGCGCCCAGATCCTGGTCCCGCTCACGCAGGCACGCCTTCGGACGGAACATCCACCGCTGGGGCCGGTGGCCACAAGTGCTCGGGGACCTCACCGGCGGCCGCTGCGAACGTCGCGAACGCTGAGGCGATGGCCTGTTGCTGATTCTCGGGCAACTGGGCGAGGATTTCCTCGATCAGGACCCGTCGGCGGGCCGTCGCCTCATCCACCACCTGGCGGCCGTCGGCCGTGAGCGAGACCACGACTGACCGGCGATCAGTCCGGGCGCGGTGGCGGCGGGCCAGCTTCTTGCGAACCAGCCGGTCAGTCATCCGTCCCGCCGTCGACGGGGCCACATCCAGCGCCGCGGCCAGATCCACCATCCGCTGCGGCCCGCGGGAAGCCAGCACGACCAGCATCCGGTACTGAGCGATCGTCGTGTGTTCAGCCGCCTCCCCCAGCGACCGCGTGCTCACCGCCACCAGCGTCCGGCTCGCCGTCAGCACCGCGTCAACAACGGCCCCTTCCACCAGCACCTCCGTCAATTTCGCATCAGTCAATAGTTGCACTATGCAATATTCAGACCATACATTCCTGCCCTTATGCACGCAAATTCCTGTCGGCCCGATGTCAGGGAGCCTCAGGTGCACTCCGAGCGGCGCTGGTCAGTGTCCCTGGTTGTCAAGAGCGCCCAGGACCTGATGAGGTTCGGTGCGGGTGCTGCAGTCGGAATGGACGTCGATCCATCGAATAGTGTGGCTGGCATCGAGGATGACGGTGGCGGGCATCGGCAGGGTGGCGGTGCCGTCGGCGTTGACGCTGGTCAGGTCGAGTCCGAGCTGCAGCTGGGCGGCACGGCACTCATCGGATGGCTGCGTGAGGATGCCGAGGCGGCCGGCGAGGGTGTTTCCAGGGTCGGAGACAACGGTAAAGGCCAAGCCGTGCTTCTGCTGCACGGTCAGCGATCCGCCCGGCTTCTGCGGGCTGATCGCGACGAGCTTGATGCCGCGTTCGGTCAGCTGCGGAAGCAACTGCTCCTGGTATGCAGACAGGGCGATGTTGCAATACGAGCACCAGGCACCCCGGTAGAAGACCAGGACCGCCGCACCGCCCCCGGCCGCGGCGTACAGCGTCGTGGCCGCTCCGTGTACGTCCAGCAGGTCCGCGTCGGGCAGGATGGTCCCGGCTGGGGCGACGCCGCCGGGGAGGCTGGACGTTAGGCCAGCCTGCTCGTGGGCGAAGGCGCCCATGGTCTCGTTGGGCGGTTCGGCCGGCTCGGGAGGTTCCGGCGGTACTGGTTGATCAGGAGTTCCGTCCGTGGAGGGACCGGCGGTTTCCTGGCTGGACGTAGGTCCATTCCGTGCCCTGCGCCGGGCCGCTCCCAGCCGCAGGGCAAGCGCGGTGGCGGACAGCAGGAACAGTGCTCCGGTCACGGCGAGCCAGTGCCAGAGGTAGGGGTCCAGCGGCAGGGTCGTCGAGACCGGGAAACGGGCCGGCAGCCCAAAGATCAGCGGGAACCAGATGAGCAGCAGCACGCCGGACAGCACGGCCGGGACGCGGAGGTAGTTGATCCACGGCCCGGCTGGCAGGTTCAGCGGGCGGTGCCTGAAGACCGCCGCGACCGATCGGTCGGCCAGCGTGTACAGCGGCATCAGGAGCAGGTCGTGGCCGATGACCGCGGCGACGAGCCACACGAGGATGCCGATGGGGTTGACCGGCAGCAACTCCGCCGCAGCGTATCCGGCGAGCGCGAAGCTGCCGATCATGGTGAGCAGGTGCAGCGGGCTGGCGCCGTACCAGCGCAGTAGCCGGGACACATTAACTCCGGAAGGTCAGGCTGGTGACCCACTTGGTGTTGTGCACGCCGGGGTTGGCGGGCACGATCACCCGGGCCGGGTAGCCGTGGTTGGGCGTGAGGTCCGCGCCGTTGACCCGCAGGGCCAGCAATGAGTCCGGGTCCATGATCTGCCCTGCGGACAGGGCCGCCTGGCTGAACGCACCACCGCGCTGCAGGGACTGCACCAGGACGCTCGCCGGGCGGGTGACGCCGGCCAGCCGGGCGAGGTCGCGCAGCCGGACACCGCTCCAGGCCTGATCGTCGGTGGACCAGCCCTCGACGCACGCGATCGGCAGGCTGGCGGTGTGCTGTTCCATGCGGAGCAGGTTGGCCCGGGGCAGCACGAGCGGCGGGTGGCCGGCCTGTCTGTCGGTCATGAGCGTGAGCCGCCAGGCCGCGCCGGTTTCTGACTCCTTGATCCCTACGCTGGCTGCGGTCCGGTTGACCTGGAAATCGCCCGGGCCGCCGCTGACGTCCTGGCCGTGCGGGGCCAGCAGCGCGGTCCGACGCAGCGGGCCGCCCAGTGACTGGCCCACGGACAGGACGGCGATGAGGGCCGAGCCCGCGCCGGCGAACGCCAGGACGCCGCGCCGGGAGATCGTCGGTTCGGTGGGCTCCAAGGGGGCCAGGTACCCGGCGTCCGGCGGCTCCGGGCGCATCTTCGCCAGGCCGGTGCGCAGTTCGCCGATCAGGCTGCGGCTGCGCAGCGCCCGGATCATGACGGGCAGTTTGAGGGTCACGTGGACGACGAAGCCCGCGGTGAACACCCAGGCGCCGTAAAAGTGCAGCGGGTAGAAAGACCCGGGGAACTTGTACCAGGTCTGAATGTCCAAGATCCCGGTGGCGAACTCGAACACCGCCCCGCCGACCAGCAGGAACAGCGACAGCCGTTCCAGGGCGTGCGCGGGCGAGCGCAGCGGTGGCCATTCGAACAGCTTCGGCAGCACCGACCACAACTTGAACAGCAGGATCGGCACCAAGATCAGCCCCAGGGTGACGTGGATGCCCTGGTTGAGCCGATAGAGCGAGACTGGATGAGTGGGCCAGGAGAACAGGTAGAAGCCGAGCAGCCCCTTGCCTCGGGTCTCGTCATTGCCCGGGCTGAGGTCCGGGTTGTAGGCCGCGTAGGACAACAGGCCGGTTACGAATACCACGGGGATGGAGGCCAGCAGCACCAGGCCGAACATCGAGGTCAGCCAGGGGCCGCGAATCGGACTGCGCCAGAACGACCGGCGGAACGGCCCGGGCGGAGGAGTGGCCAGGCGCGACTTCAGCAATGACCTCCGGCGCGATTTCACGAGCGAGCCTCCTTAACGGCTCCGTCAAGGAGACCAACGACGGCCTGGCAGGAGCCGCCTCCTCGGGGGAGCCATACCGAGGCGGGGCGGACACTTACCCCCGCGACCGGGCGGAACAGGGCGGCCGGGACTCCGGCCAGCAGCGGTTGCGGGCACAGACGGTAGTACTGGCTGAGCGAGGGCGGATACCCGAGCGGCAGCCCCGGACCATCGGTGATGATCGCGCTGAACCGGCGGGCGGCGACCGCGTTCGCGGCACTTCGCCGGAAGCTCGCGATCGCCGCCCGATCGGTGGCCCGCAGCACGTCGTGCACCGCGTCCTCGTGCGCGGTCGGCGGGATTCCTGCCAGCACGCTCAGGCCAGGGTCTGCCGGGACCGCAATGGTCCCCCCGACCGCGCGCATGCCCGCTATAAGGCGCTGGCCGACGGCACGGTCAGCGCGGGCGGGAATCGCCTGGGACGGGTGGAAGCCAGTGAGCAGGAAGGCTGACTGAGCCAGGACAAGCACGCCCGATGCCGAAGTGGCCCACCAAGCCGATCCGCTGCCGAGGGCCAGGCCAGCCAGCAGCGCCACGGCGAGGTACGCGGGCAGGACGTCGTTGATGCCGCCGCCGCGGTGAACCAGGGCGGCATAGCCCTCGAGCGCCAGCGCGGCGCAGCCTGCGAGCAGCACGGGGGGCACCCGTCGCGCCCCGACCAGGGCGGCGCACGCGGCGATGCCCATGGTGGAAAGCAAGGCCGTCCAGAACCAGCCGAAGCCGCTGCCGCTCAGCGAGTGCTGGGCCATCAGCTCGAAGACGTAGTAGAAGTACCAGCCGCCGGTGGTGAGCGCGAGCACGAGCGTGCTGAGGCCGAGCACCGCGGCTCCGGTCAGCGCGGCGACGCAGGCGAGCCGCCGGCGCGGGCCCGCGATCAGGACGGCGATCACCGCGACCCCCTCGGCCAGCGCGGTCTGCTTGGTGAGGGCCGCGGCGGCCAGCAGCACCCCGACGGCGATGGCGCCGCCCGTGCCTCGCATCCACCGGGCGGCGTACAGGCCGCCCATGCTGAGGGCGAGGAAAAGCGAGTCGACTCGGCCGAAGTCGAACCACGTGTCCGTGGCCAGGTAGGTCGCGGCGAACACGCCCGCGGCGCCGATCCCGGCGGCAATGCTCCCCGTTTCGCGCTGAACCAGGCGGCCCAGCAGGGCGAAGCAGGCCAGCGAGGACAGCAGCGACACCAGCCGCAGCGGAAGGTAGGTGACACCGAACACGCGGGCCGCCGCGGCCGACACGGCGAAGTAGAGCGGCGGGTAGCCGTCAGGGACGTATCCAGCGGTCGGTGCCGGATACAGCGCCTGGCCGGCCAGGATGCGATGGACCTCGACCAGCGAGTTGCCCTCCAGCCACTCGAGGGCAAACGGGTAGGTCAGCCGGCTCAGCGCGATGTACAGGTAGGCACAGACCGCGACGAGGCCAGCCAGCGCCGCGGCCAGCTGCACCACGCGCGGTGCGTGCTGCCGCCGGGGCAGCCTGGCCGGGGCTGGCCGGCCTGCGCGGCGCGGACACAATTCGATGTCCGGACTGCTGCTGAAGGTCACGCCCCGTATTACATGCGCGCGCGCCATAGGACGGCAAGGAATTGCCGCCTTACAAACTAAAGAATTGCCGCGCCTTACAAACCAAGGAATTTTCGCCTTACAAACTGATGATAAATCCCGGTTCCAGCTAATTACCGGAATTGACCGTACGTAGGCTCAGGCCATGCGAGTACTAGTGACCGGCGGTGCCGGCTTTATCGGGTCCCACGTGGTCGGGGCGCTGGCGAGCGCAGGCCATGAGGTAAGGGTGCTTGACGCGCTGCTGCCGTGCGTCCACCCAGGCGGCATTCCCCCGTTTTCCGGTGATCCTGGCTTCGAGTTCGTGCACGGTGACGTCCGCGATGCGCAGATGGTCGACGATGCGCTGCGCGACGTGACCGCGGTCTGCCACCTCGCGGCGATGGTCGGGCTGGGCGTTGATTTCGGCGACGCGCCTCAGTACGCCGGCTGTAACGACCTGGGGACGGCGGTTCTGCTCGCCGCAATGGCCCGGGCGGAAGCCAGCCGGCTGGTGCTGGCCTCATCCATGGTCGTCTACGGCGAGGGAGCCTACTCGTGCGCCGAACACGGCCTGGCCGCGACGCCGCCGCCGCGACACGCCGCCGACCTTGACGCGGGCCGATTCGAGCCACGCTGCGAGCGCTGCCGCGAGCCCCTGTCCTCGGAGTTGGTGCCAGAGGAAGCGCCGCTCGGGCCGCGCAACGTCTACGCCGCAACCAAGGTCGCCCAGGAGCACCTGGCCGGCTCCTGGGCCAGGGCAACGGAGGGCCAGGCGGTGGCGCTGCGCTATCACAACGTGTACGGCCCAGGGATGCCGCGCGATACGCCGTACGCCGGGGTGGCGTCGTTCTTCCGCTCCGCCCTGGCGGCCGGCCGCGCGCCGCGGGTCTTCGAGGACGGAGCCCAGCGACGGGACTTCGTCCACGTCCGCGACGTCGCCGACGCCACCGTCGCCGCGCTGGACGCGCTCACCAGTCCGGGCGTCCCTGGCGGCCCAGGCACCCTGCGCGCCTACAACGTAGGCAGCGGCACCCCGCGCACCGTGGGCCAGCTGGCGTCGGCGCTGGCCAACGCCTCTGGCGGTCCGGGCCCGGTCATTACCGGTGAGTACCGGCTCGGCGACGTCCGGCACGTCACCGCGTCCAGCGAGCGCATCTGGCGGGAACTGCAGTGGCGGGCGACCGTGCCGTTCGCCGAAGGGGTCGCACAGTTCGCCGCGGAGCCAGCCAGCCGCGTGCCGGCCTGACGGCCAGGCGATTCAGGAGGAGGCGGGCAGCCTCATCTCAAAGCAGCAGCCGACTTCGGTGTTCACGACGCGGACGCTGCCCCGGTGGGCTTCCACGACGCCGCGCACTATCGCGAGGCCCAGGCCGGCGCCGCCTTCGGGTGCGGGGCTGCGAGCATCGGTGCCGCGCCAGGCCAGGTCGAATACATAAGGAAGGTCGCCTTCCGGGATGCCGCCGCAGCTGTCGGCCACCGCCACCAGGGCGTCCCCGTCCTCCGGCCTCGCCTCGACGAACACGCGGCCCCCCGGCGGGGTGTGCCGGATGGCATTGGCCAGCAGGTTGGTGAGCGCACGGGACAGCTCACGCGGGTCGGCACGGACGGCGAGCGGCCTGGTCGCGCGGCCATCCAGCTCCACTCCGCGCTCCCGGGCCAGCGCCTCGGTGCTCGCGAGCACGTCGCTGACCAGGTCATCCAGGCCGATCTGATCGGACGACAGCTGCAGGGTGCCCGAATGGATGCGGGACAGCTCGAACAGGTCATCGACCATGGTAGCCAGGCGTTCGGCCTCGGCCCGGATCTGCTTGTGGTAGCGCGGCGGATCGGCGGCCAGGCCGTCCTCGAGCGCCTCGGCCATCGCGCGCAGCCCGGCCAGTGGGGTACGCAGGTCATGGGAGACCCAGGCCACCAGCTGCCGCCGGGCCTGCTCAAGCGCTCGCTCCCGCGCCCGGGATTTCGCCAGCTTGGCGCTGGTGTCCGTCAGTTCCCGGGACAAGACCGCGAAGTCCGCCGCCAAGGGCCGCATCGGCGGCTGGAACTGGCCCGTTCCGTCGCCGAGCGACCGCGCCGCCTGCCGCAGGGCCGCGCTGCCCGACTCGACCTGCCGCCCGAGCAGCCAGCTGAAGGTGAACGCCACGATGCCGCCCACGACGCACACCATCACCACGACGCCGAGATCGTGCTGGGAGAGGAACATCGCGTCGGCGCTGCCGAGCGTGCCGGCCACGATCGCGAGCACGGGCACGGCCGCGCTCACCTGGATGGACAGGCGGAGCGACGCCTGGCGCAGCAGCCGGACGACACCCATCCCGGCCAGGCCCACGGCCGCGGTGCAGCCCGCCGCGATCAGGACGATCTGGAGCTGGTCGTTCATGCCAGGTTCGCCTCCCAGCGGTATCCGACGCCCCAGACCGTCTGGAGCTGGGCCGGCGAGGCGGGCTCCTGCTCGACTTTGTCGCGCAGCCGGCGTACGTACACGGTGATGGTCGACAGGTCACCGAACGACCAGCCCCATACCTGCTCAAGCAGCTCGGCGCGGGTGAACGCCCGGCCAGGATGGGATACGAAGAAGGCGAGCAGGTCGAACTCACGCACGGTCAAGTCCAGTTCCCGGCCGTCGCTGCGGGCGCGCCGGGCTGCCACGTCGACCTCCAGCCGTCCCGAGCGCACGGGCTGCGACGTGGCCGTCGCCGTACCGGCCGCCCGGGCCCGGCGCAGCACGGCCTCCACCCGCAAGGTGAGCTCCCGCGGGCTGAACGGCTTGGTCACGTAGTCGTCGGCACCGCTTTCCAGCCCAGCCACTCGGTCGCTCTCCTCGCCGAGCGCGGTCAGCATGATCACCGGCAGCGGCACCTGCGCATCCTGCCCTTCGCGCAAGCGCCGGCACACCTCCAGGCCGCTGATTCCCGGCAGCATCAGGTCGAGGACGACCAGATCGGGCCGCCACGTCGCGGCGATCTCCAGTGCGGTGAGCCCGTCCACAGCGTGGCGGGGGTCCAGCCCGGCGTCGCGCAGGTAGTCCACGACGACCTCCGCCACAGTCAGGTCATCTTCCACCACGAGAATGTGTGCGTCCACGAGCCGAGTCTAAGAACGTCTGACCGCCTTCCAGGACGATCAGACGCTCATTTCGGCATTATCGCGAGATATTTCTTCGGATTGTCATAAATTCCTGGCCCTGGCATAGAAAGAAATCCAGCCGGGCCCGCGAGGGCTGAGTTCTCCATTTTGTAAGGCCTAAAGGCCAATGCCGGCCCGGGTTGGGTAATAACGTCGCTACCGTGATCGTTGACGTGATTTTGCCGTGCCTGAACGAAACTCCGGCATTGCCTTGGATTCTTGACCGGATGCCAGCCAATTTTCGGCCGATTGTCGTCGACAACTGCTCCACCGACGGGTCGGGTGACATCGCCAGGTCGCTCGGCGCGACGGTCGTGCCCGAACCAACCCCGGGCTTCGGGGCCGCGGCCCACGCCGGCCTGCTGGCGGCGACCGCCGACCTGGTGTGCTTCTGCGACTGTGACGGCAGCCTTGACCCAGGGCAGTTTCCCCTCCTGACCCGGCCGCTGCTGACTGGCCAGGCCGACTTGGTCCTCGGCCGCCGCCGGGCGCAGCAGCGAAACGCCTGGCCGCTGCCAGCGCGGCTGGCCAACTGGGAACTGGCCCGGCGGGTCCGCCGCCGGACCGGGCTGGGCCTCCGTGACCTGGGACCGATGCGGGCGGCAGGCCGGGAGGCACTGCTCAGCCTGAACCTCGCCGACCGGCGGTTCGGGTACCCGCTGGAGATGGTCATGAATGCGGCGGCCGCCGGCTGGCGAGTGTCTGAGGTCGAGGTGACCTACCTGCCTCGTATCGGAAAGTCCAAGGTGACCGGCACCGTGGGAGGCTGCGTGCGCACCGTGCGGGACATGAGTCAGGTACTCGCCCGGTGATCGCCCCAGTACCGGAATCAGCGACCACCCTGCTCGTCATCGCCAAGCAGCCCATCTCCGGCCGGGTCAAGACCCGGCTGGTGCCGCCGTGCACGCACGAGCAGGCCGCCGCGCTGGCCGAGGCCGCGCTGGCCGACACACTGCACACCGTGCTTACGGTGCCAGCCCGGCGGCGGGTCCTGGTGCTGGAAGGCAGGCCAGGCCCATGGCTCCCTCCCGGGTTCGACGTCGTGCCGCAGTGCGGTGGCCCGCTCGACGAACGCCTCGCCAGCGCCTTCGCCGCGGTTCGCGGCCCAGCGCTGCTCATCGGCATGGACACACCGCAGGTGGCCCCGGGCCTGCTCACCGTGGACTGGGGGACGGCTGACGCCGTGTTCGGCCCGGCCACTGATGGCGGGTTCTGGGCGCTCGGCCTGCGCGTGCCGGATCCCGCCCTGCTGCGTGGCGTCCCCATGTCGGCCTCGAGCACCGGAGCCATCCAGCGAGCCCGGCTGCTCGCGGCCGGGCTGCGCGTCGCCGATCTGCCTCAGTTGCGCGACGTCGACACGGCGGCCGATGCCGTGGCCGTCGCCCGGCAGGCGCCGCGGAGCCGCTTCGCGGCGCGATCACGGGAACTCGCTGCGGTCCTGAGCGGGGCCGACCGCGAGCTCGGGGAAACGGCGTGATGCCCGGGGCGATCGCCCTGTACGAAGAGGCGCTGCGCGAGCAGGATGCAGCGCTGTCCCTGCGGACCGCTGACGGCCGCGCGCTGCCACTCCAGATGTCCCGATGGTGCGGGCCGCCCGATGCCGCCGACGAGGAACTGCTCCGGCACTGCCGGGGTCCGGTCCTTGATGTGGGCTGCGGCCCTGGACGGCTGACCGTGGCTCTGACCGAGCGGGGAATTCCAGCCCTGGGCGTGGACATCTCGCGAGCCGCGGTGGCTCGGGTGCGCCAGGCCGGGGCGCCCGCTCTGCACCGCTCGGTGTTCGACCCGCTGCCCGGGCATGGCCGCTGGGCCACCGTGCTGCTCGCGGACGGCAACATCGGCATCGGCGGCCTGCCTGCCCGACTGCTGAACCGTTGCGCCCAGTTGCTGGCGCCGGGCGGGCAAATCCTGGTTGAAGCAGAACCCAGCGACGTCGATGAGCAGCTAACCGCGTGGCTCGAACATCCCGACGGCCGGCGCGGCCCGGTTTTCCCCTGGGCCCTTATGGGCACGGCTGCCTTGCTGCAGACCGCGACGGATGCAGGCCTGCAGGTGATGGGCCAATGGCAGCACGCGGATCGCGCGTTCATCTGTGCGGCCAGGCGGTCTTCGACGCATGTGCTAAGAACCGCGGAGGCGATCGCGGCGCTCATATCCGGGCCGGGACTGCCTACTCCTCCGGCCGGTGGACGTTGACTGCGACGCCGGTGCCATTTAGTTCGGCGGCCAGGTTGACGGTATGTGCTTCGGCGCGGCTTGGCGGCGGCGTAGGCGTTGCCGCGGATCATGAAGCCGGGGCGCCCGGCGATCCCGCTTGAGACGTTGAGGGTTCGACTTCCCGGGCTTTCACATCCAGCGAAGGACCAAAAGGGGAACCACCCGTAAAGTCATCTGCACCTACCCGTCGCGCGCGGCTGCCACTTCAAGCGACGCAGTACCCAGGTAAGACCTGGGTACTGCGGTGCCGCTAACTGACAGGTGGGATTCGCCGCCGGGGTAAGCAGGCGACAGGGAGGATTCATCATGGGCGTGAAGCTGGCGGTTCTGGCGATGCTTGAGGCCAAGGAGGGCAAGGGCGCGGAGCTCGGCAAGTTCCTGGAGGCCGGCCGTGAGCTCGCGGTCAAGGAGGCGGGCACGGTTACCTGGTACGCGTTCCGGATCGATGAGACCCACTACGGGATCTTCGATACCTTCGAGACCGAGGACGCTCGGGCCGAGCACCTCAGCGGGCCCATCCCCCAGGCACTCGGCGAGGTCGCCGACGACCTGCTGGCGAGCGAGCCGTCGATTAGGCCCGTCGACGTCATCGCCGTCAAGTAACCGCATTCAGCTGAACGCGGGACGAGCGGACAGCCCGCTTCTAGCGCCCCTGGCCCAGGGCGATGAGCATTACCGCAGCGGCCGGGGATTAGACAGCCGTGGAGGAAACGGCATGCGAGGCCGGATGCCACCGTCAGCTGGGTCAGGCGCCGACGGCGCGGGGGACGCGTAACGGTCCGGGCGGACGTCACTCACGGCGGCGCTCCCGGTCCGTTGAAACGCTGCCGGGCCACTGGCCGTGGAGAGTGATGCCCTCCCGTCGTCCGAGTCCGAAGACTGGCCGCGCAGCTCGGGCATCGTGGGGTATCGGCAATACGCCAGGGTCGTTGTGGACGGCCGATGGGCATCGGCGGTCATTTGTGCCAGCCAGGGAACCGAAGCCATTCTCCAGGCAACGGAGACGCGCACCGGCTTAACCGGGGCACATCTGGCGCCTCAAGTAACGATGCGTGACGGCCAGAGTCCGGTACTGTCGCCTCGAGTCTGATTACCGCAGATCAGAAGGCGACATCGATCCGATTAGGTCACGCCAGAGAGACCGCGAATCAGGCGATAGGCACTTGATTAGTCACTGGACTAATCAATCAAAGATTCGAAAATAGCAAGTCAAGCTGGAGCCCCGTTACGGAATCGAACCGTAGACCTTCTCCTTACCATGGACGCTCGTTACGTCCGAGAGGGTCGCGCTGGGTCGCGTCAGTGCAGTTCAGAGCGGTAGCGCTGTCTGGCTCGTACTGACGCGGTCCGGTGTTAACCGGGGCCGTTGTCACTTGGTTTGTCACTGGCTTTCCGGACCTCACTACCGAAAGTGAGGTCCCGCATGGCAGCTCGAATCGACGACGACTTCATGACCGCCGAGCACGACGGGCGCGTGATCGCGACCGCGCGGTACAGCTCACAGGCGGCGGCTGAGGGCCAAGGCGCGTGGACCGTGTCAGGTCTCCCCCGCCGCTTGTTCAACCGCAACCAGGCGATCACGGCCGTGGTCTTGGGCGAACGACTCGCTACCGGTCACGGCGACGGTGACCCGTTCGTCATCGGCTGGCGCGAGAAGCTGGGTCTGTGACGGACCGGTTCATTTGGATCGCCACAGCGCTTGCGGTGGTGGCGGTAGCGGTCGTCGCCGCGGTCATCTCGTACCAGCACGCCTACGAACTGGTGCGCTCACACGGCGAGTCCGGCCTGACGGCACGACTGCTGCCGTTCACGGTAGACGGGCTGCTCTGGGTTTCGTCCATGGTTGGTTCTTTCGAGCTGCTGATGATGCTCATCCGCACCAGGCGCGGCACCCGGGTGGGTGACGCCGGTCCTGGACGTCGGGACCAGGCTGCACCGCCGCCAGCGCAAGAAGCACCACTGGAACTGTCGGCTGCGCCAGGCCTGCAGCAGACGGTTCGCGCACGGCACGAGGCGGGCCACAGTCAGCGCGCCATTGCCCGAGAACTCGACATCGACCGCCGAAAGGTCAAGCGCATCCTCGACCCAGCGGCATAGCTCAGCGAACAGACTTGGAACTCAGTCACGATACGTCACTGCAGATACTGAGTTCCGTTCACTCCTTATCCGCCGTTCTGTACCTTTGCTCGCTGAGCGAGGATCCGCGGTACCAGTTCCAGAACAGGTCGGTCTGCAGCGCGTGGCATGCCAAGGATAGGAGTCCCCGAGCGGTGCCAGCGGTCCGTGCCTTCCGCGTTCTTCGCCGCTGGCACCGCTCGGCAAGGTCTGCCTCCTCTACTCCGATCAGCGCTAGCACCGCGCCCGGCTGCTGGCGCGGGCCAGGGCGAGGGCGGGAGGTGGTTGACGCTGGTGAGATTTAGCGACTGGCGAGGAGTACGTTGCCCGACTCGCACACCCTCGTTGAGCGAGGCAACTCCCCGATCTGGCCTTAAACAGTTCTCTCCCTTGGCGGGCCGGTCGTCCCGGTGAGAAAAGGCCCGGCAGGGCAGGACGTTTGGCCCTCACCCCGTCCGGGCCGCCGCACTACGCTGGCGGGGAAGGCGGGGACATGAAGGCAGGCAACCTGGTCAAGGGAGCGGCCGTGCTGCTGGCGGTCGCGCTGTCACTGGCCGGAGCCCTCGCCGCTTGCAGTACCGGCAGCCCACAGCAGGCCCGCCATACTGCCGCCAGCCGCACGGCCGCCGCCAGCCGCTCCAGCCTCAGGCCCAGTCCTCCGGCTGCTGCCCCGGCAGGCAGCAGCGCCCCCGCCACAGCCGGCGCTTCCCCGGTAGCCACTCATGCTCAGCACCAGGGGCCAGCCGCCACAGTGCGGGCATACTTCGGGGCGATCAACAACCACGACTACGCCCGCGCCTGGCACCTCGGCGGCCGGTACACCGGCTCCAGCTACTCCGCGTTTGTTTCCGGATTCCAGGGCACCGCCCACGACAAGGTCACGATCCTGTCGGCAGCCGGGAATGTGGTGACCGCCCAGCTCGCGGCCCGGCAGACAGACGGTTCAGATCGCACCTACCAGGGTACTTACCGGGTCACCCACGGCGTCATCACCCAGTTCAACGTCGCCAGTGTCGGCGGTTCGTCCAGCGGTGACTCGGGCTGCTACCCCAAGGCCCCCAGCGGCAACTGCTATGAGCCGGGCGAGTTCTGCCCGGAGGCCGACGCGGGCATGACCGCAGTCGCTGGCGACGGCAAGACCATCACCTGCAAGCTGGTCTCCGGTCGCTATCACTGGGAAGACTAGCTGCCGACTGCAAGCCGCCGATGTACACCGCCTTGACCGGCACGGTGCCGGGCGGATCGCCCGCCGCGGCGGGATCACCAAACCTGTCGTGCCGCATACCTTGCGCCACGCGTTCATTACCGCAGCTCTCGACGCTGGGGTTCCGCTTCGAGACATCCAGGAAGCTGCCTCCCACGCTGACCCGCGAAACGACCATGCGCTATGACCGGGCCCGCGCGTCGCTGGACCGGCGCGCCACCTACATCGTGTCCGCCTACATCGCCGCCGCCGGGTAACGGCAACCACCAAGAGGGCTCCGCCCGCCCACCTACGCCCCGGCGCCGAAATGGCCCGCCACCCCGGCGTGATGGAGACGACCACGGCGCTCGGAGAGGCGTGCGTCGTCGACCTCGCCGAGCTACGGCCCGAGCTGCCCGGCTTCCCGTCCCCACGGCCACACCGAGGTGTCCTCGCCACGGCACCTGGCCGAGCAGGGCGTCGAGTTCGGTGCGGTCGAAGGGCTGGCTCTCGGATGTGCCCTGGACCTACACGAAGCGGCCGCTGGTGCAGACGACGTTCATGTCGGTCTCGGCCTTGACGTCTTCCTCGTCGTCGAGTTCGGGCAGGAGCACGCCACCGACGATGCCGACGCTGACGGCGACCGTGCTGGTGAGCGGCTGGGCCTCGGACCCGACGGTGTCCCGCACGATCGAAGCGTTGGCTGCTGATGCACCGGCAGCGTTGAAGGCGATCGGCACCACGGCCCCAGCGAAGGCTCGGGCTGTGGTGTCGGGTCGCGAGATGGGTCAGCCGCGGATCGAGGTGGTTTCGCGGGTGAACTGGCGGTGGCCGATCAGCTTGTAGGCCAGACGAGCTGGGGCCGGCACGACCTGCAGGAACCTCTGCCGTTCCGCGTCATCGGTTTCCTCGGTGATGTGGCCGAGGATGACCAGCCGCCGCGTGACCGGAATCGCGCTCATGCCGTGCTTGCCGAGCGCGTCCCATTCCCTTTGCGTCAGCGTGACCGAGACGATCGGGAGCAGTTTCTGCTCCTCCTCAGCCAGGTGATCGGTCAGTGCCGGCATCGTGGCGTCGATGAGGGCCGCCATCCGCTCGCCGGCGGCGGCGTCCGCGCTCGCTGTCCACGCCGGCAGCTCCGCGCTGATGGCCGCGACGGCGTCGTTGACCTGCGCGTGCTGCGCATCCATCCGGTCCATCAGCTCCGGGTCGAGCGCAGCTCGCGCGCGCAGCAAGGGAAAGAGCAGCTCATCCTCGCCGGTGTGGTGCGTGTGGAGGAAGTCCAGCATCTCCCCGGCGTGCGCGCCGATGACCTTGGATCGCGCACGGTCGTTGGCCGCGGAGCGGAACAGCCGGGGGAGCTGACCGAACTCGCGCCGGATGACGCGGTGGATCAGAACCATCTCGTGGGTATCGACGCCGGGTCCGGAGGTACTCACCGTGACTCCTCGATCGTCGCGGCGTTCTGGACGGCTTCGTGCGCCGTGGTTGCTGGCCGGCCGATGAGCTTCACCAGGTCGTCGCTATCGGTGAACAACTCTCCGCGAGCCAGGCCGGCGTCGGCGTCGGCAACGGCGGCGGCCATCTCTGGGGGCAGCCCCGCAGCGGTCAGGGCGCCGGTGTAGTCAGCGACCGACATGTCCTGGTAGGCGATGTGGGTGCCGAGGACGTCGCTGATCGTGGCGGCGAGTTCGGTCAGGGTGAACGGCGTTCCGCCCAGCTCGTAGGTCGCTCCGAGGTGCCCGTCCTGCGTCAGCACCGCGGCGGCGGCGGCCGCGTAGTCGCGTCGGCTGGCCGCGCTGACGAGACCGTCGTGCGCGCTGCCCAGCAATGCGTGGTACTGGGTGATCATCGGGAGCTGGTCGGTGTAATTCTCCAAGTACCATCCGTTGCGCAGGATGACGAACGGCGAACCGCTGTCACGCAGGTAGTCCTCGGTGCGGCGATGTTCGCCAGCGAGCGTCATCTGCGCGGTCGAGGCGTTGACGATGCTGGTGTACACGATCCGGGACACACCCGCCCGGGCCGCCGCGTCGATGGCGTTGCGGGCGTTGTCGAACCGCTCCCCGACCGTCGTCGTCGAGACCAGCACCATCGCTTCGGCGCCCGCGAACGCCTCGTCGAGCGTGCCCGGGTCGGCGAAGTCCGCGCGCCGCACCGTGACCCCGTTCTGCGCGAGGTCGGTGAGTTTGTCAACATCACGGCCGGTGGCCACGATCTGCGCCGGCGACGTTCCGGCGGCGAGGAGTTGATCGACGACGAGCCGGCCGAGGTGACCTGATGCTCCGGTGATGACAGTGGGCATGGTGTTTCCCTTCGATAGGGGTGCGGTGTGAGTGAAGATCGTCGGTGCCCCGCGGTGGGGTGTTCCCGACATCGGTGAGGTGGTAGCGCGGGTCTGCACCACCCGTCCATCGCCGGAAAATCGTCAGGAACATTTACTAAATTAATCAATTTTGCTGACTAATGTCAAGGCGGGGGCGAAGCTGCCGGCGACCGCTGGCCCCGGCGGCTCGGGGCGAACGGAAATCAGGGGCGGACGGCTAGGCGCGGCCGGGTTTACCGCGCGTAGGGGTCGGTGATCTCGCGGAGTTGATCCAGGATCTGGTGCAACAACGTGAAGTTGCGCGTGCCCAGGTAGGCCTTCCACTCCGAGAAGATCTCGTCGAGTGTCGCCGTGGCTACCTCGACCGCCCGCCGGCCGCGTTGCTCGATCACGATCACCCGGGCGCGGCCATCCATGGGGTCGGGGACCCGGCGGATATAGCCCAGGCGCTCCAGCTGATCGACCATCACGCCGGCGCTCTGCTTGCTCATTTGTGCCTGGTCAGCGAGGTCTGTGAGGCGCGAGCCGTCCGGGGCGATGCGTTGAAACAGCCGGCACTGGGCCAGGGTCCAGTCGTCGAACCCGGCATCCTGGAGGGCCCGGAAAACCCGGTCCTCGGTGTACCGGTACGGGATGAGCAACGACACCCCTAGATCAACCCGCTGCTCGTCGTCCATGCCGCCCTCGGCTCCCATCGCCCACCTGATCCCGCGAGATTCACACCCTACGCCAGCGCTGCCGGGCCAGATCGCCGCCGACCCGACCACGGCGGCGCGTGCGCAGCGCTGCGCTCGCCGCGTTCCGGACGCGGCATCTGCCCCTCAGCGACTTCGCACCCGTCGCTGTCGTCATCGGCGCTGCTGTACGACTACAGTAGTAAAGATAACTGACTAGTGTGGGCGTCGATGGGGACGGGCGGCCAAGGACTGTTCACATCCAGAGAAGACAAAGAGAGAACATAGGTAGCGCCATGACATCAACATCAAGCCTGGCCGGCAAGCGGGTCCTGGTCACCGGAGGCAGCCGCGGAATCGGCGCCGCGATCGTGCGGCGGCTCGCCTCCCAGGGAGCCACAGTCGCGGTCAACTATCGATCCGATCGGGCCGCCGCCGATGCGCTCGTCGGCGAACTCCGCCACAACGGGTGTGCCGCGTCGGCTTTCCCGGCCGATGTCAGCGACGCGGCGCAGACCCACGAGCTGGTCGGCGCGGTCGTATCCGAGTTCGGCGGCCTGGATCTGCTGGTCAGCAACGCCGGGGTCGAGCACTTCGGAGCGCTGGAAACCATCACCCAGGCCGACTTCGATCGCCTCTTTCAGACCAACGTGGCCGGACAACTGTTCGTCACACAGGCGGCGGCCGC
Source organism: uncultured Actinomycetes bacterium (assembly GCA_963833835.1). Lineage (GTDB taxonomy): Bacteria > Actinomycetota > Actinomycetes > Streptosporangiales > Streptosporangiaceae > Bog-532. The sequence goes on along the minus strand of CAWHZI010000006.1, from coordinate 15,678 downwards.
CGCGATGACAGACGGCGGCCGGATCGTGCTCAGCTCCTCGGTCAGCGTGCGCCTGGCTGTCTATCGACACGCCCTGTACGCGGCAAGCAAAGCCGCTATCTCGGCCATGGTGCGTAATCTGGCTCCGGAACTGGCCGAGCGGAACATCGCCATCAACGCGATCGCCCCCGGCGCCACCGCCACCCGCATGGCAACCCGCTACAGCGCCAACTACACCCACCCTGCACTCGCCGACGTACCGTTTGACGCGCTCATCCGCTCGATGAGCGCACTCGGCCGGTTGGCCCAACCAGCCGAAATCGCCGCCGTGGTCGCGTTTCTCCTCTCCCCAGACGCGTCTTACATCACCGGCACCACCATCGAAGCCGACGGCGGCTGGAGCTAACACACTCATGACAGTCGGGACCACCTCCATCTCCCACCTCGGAACGGCAGGGCTCGTCGCTGACGGCAGCGAAACGGCGGCCGCCCTGGCTAATGGCCTGCCCGCAAGCGGGCCTGACAACTTGCGCCTCAAAATCTGCCGATCATGAGCCCCGGGCTAAGCGCTGGAATGGATGATCTGCGCTGTGCCGCGCCGCAAGGTCCTCAGACCGCCAGGCGCGAATATTCGGCGTTATGTGGCGGTGAGGCCGGCGACAGCCACGGCGTGGTCGCTACCGACGGTAATGCCTTTGTCGTAGAGGTGTGCATGCGGATCGCGGGAGTCACCGGCGCGAACCAGGCCGGGTTGGCCGTCATGGAACGCGGCGGCCGGATCGGTGTTCTGCGATCCGGCCACGAGCCCGGGCGGTGGCTGCTGCATGATCTCCCTGGGCAGAAAGATCTTCGACCCAGTTTCCAGGCTCACTGCGCCAGGTGGCACGACCTGAGGCGGGCCGGCATCCTGCCAGGTACGTCCGCCGCGCACAACAACGCCAGGCGTGTTACGGCCTCACTGAGCAAAACGCGCCGAGCAGGCGAGCCGATCGGCCTTCGGCATCGCCGGACCATGCTCAGGTACCGCAATAGGTGACGTACGGAGCGCCCGCGGGGGCCGGACGGGTGTAGTCCGCCAATCCGGGCCGCTCGTCGAAGGGGCGGGAAAACGGCGTCCACCAGCTGGCGGAACGACCCCATGTCACCCTTGGTCGCCGTGGCCAGCGCCTCCTCGACGCGGTGATTGCGCGGGATATAGACCGGGTTGACCCGGTCCATCGCGTCGGCCACCGCGGCCCGGTCCGCGGGCAGCAGGGCCTCACGGCGGGCGGCCCAGCTGTCGAAAGGCTCCGGCTCAGTGAACAGCGCCCGCGCGGTACCGGCCGACAGCGCGCGGAAGAACTCCGTGAAGTCGACTACCGGGGAGATCTTCGGCCGTGCCGCCGCGCTCCTCAAGCTGGCCGCGGCCCGCGCCACGGCACCCGCGGGAACCCTCGCCGCGCCGATCAGCTCAGTGAGACCAGCAGATCCGCCAGCGACGGCCGGTAGACCAGCTGCCCGCGGTCGTCCAGGGTTCCCACCACCGACGTGATGCGCAGGGTGAATCCCGGGTACTGGCCGTCCCGGGACCGGATCAGCGCCTTGGTCGGGCTGCCCTTCCGGTTGGTCTCCGCCTCGGCTGGGCGAAGATCATCCCGGCCGGCCGCGAACGCGTAGACGCAGCCGGCGGAATCATCCAGCTTGGCCCCGCCCGCCGAGCCCCGCGTCATCATCCCGATAACCCGCTCGCCGGTCACCACGAGCTGGCCGAGTTTCCCGGCGGCCGTGCCGTCATCGCCCGACAGTTCCATGTACACCGCGAACCTCTCGTGCGGGGATGGCGCGGCGGCATCCGCGGCCGGGCTCAGCAGCAGCAGTGGCTTTCCGTCGTTTCCCGCGCCCAGCCGGAAATCGGCGTTGAGCTCTGCCGAATGGAACGGGAGAGCGGACAGATCCAGCATCAGATGGCTGGCTGTGAACGTCACCAAGTCCTCCGGGTCCTCGTGCCTGCTCCGCGCGGCTCCCGCGCCTGGTCCCGATTATGGCCGACGCGGCGCCGCAGCGGGGAAATGCCGCAACCTGGCCTGCCGCCGACGGCGCACCGAAAGTGCAGGCTGCGCAGGCGTGCTTCGGCACGCCTGACTGGCCAGTGAAGCGGCCGGTGCCGCAGGCGAGCGTCGAGTTCGAGGTCGCGGACGCTGAGACCGTCCAGGCGACCCACGCGGCCACGGAGCCCGGCGAACTGGCCTGCGGCACGTGGACGCGCCACAGAGTCCCCGTCGCCGACGTCGACACCGACCTGGACGCAACCACCTGCCACTTCTGTCGTGCCGAACTCGGTCTGGACGATGAAACCGACGTGAACGGCCGGCTCGAAGCGCTATTCGTGCTGTCACTCACGCTCGGCCTCCGTCCCGGGGAGCTGCGCAAGCTCTCCTGGGAACACGTGGACCTCGGCAAAGGGGTCATCCACGTGTGGCGATCAGCCAGCCGGACTGGTGACGTCAAGACCCCGAAGTCCAAGCGCTCCCTCGTCTTGCCGAAGCGCGCCGTCACCGCGCTCGTGGGGCACCGCAAGCGCCAAGCCGCGGAACGACTGGCGGCGGGGGCCGGCTGGCACGACAACAACCTCGTGTTCTGCCACGAGGACGGCCGCATGTACACCAGCAAGGCACTCAACTGGCGGTTCAGCAAGATGACGCGGCGGGCCGGGATCGGTCACTGGCACGCCCACGAGGGTCGGCACACCGCGGTGTCGATCATGAGCAGCAACGGCGTGCCGCTGCAGGAGATCAGCGACACCGTGGGCCACAAGTCCACCCACGTCACCGAGACCGTGTACCGGCACGTGATCGTGCCCGCCATCCGCGGCGGCGCAAGCGTGATGGACACCGTCTTCGGCGACGACTCCAGAGAGGAAGCGGCGCAACGGTCTACCGCTGCGCCGTAGTCGCTTGGTTAGTCTCTTGATCTTGAAACCTGAGGCCCGGAAAGCCTCGTGAGCTGGAGCCCCGTTACGGAATCGAACCGTAGACCTTCTCCTTACCATGGACGCTCATTACGTCCGGGAGGGTCGCGCTGGGTCGCGTCAGTGCAGTTCAGAGCGGAAACGCTGTCTGGCTCGTACTGACGCGGTCCGGCGTTGACTGGGGCCGTTGTCACTTGGTTTGTCACTGGGTTTCCGGACCTCACTACCGAAGGTGAGGTCCCCATGGGCGCTCGAATCGACGACCACTTCATGACTGCCGAGCACGATGGGCTCGAACTCCTCATGATGCTGATTCGTGTGATAAGCAAGCCCGGGCCAAGCGATCTTGGCCGACCCGCCGTTTAGCCAGGCACCCGTCGAGTACCGCTCATGTCGATGGGCGGTCGTCCTGTCGCCGGCAATTGAGGTACGGCGAATACGCGTTGCCTATTGACGCCAGCGGGTGAGCGCGGGATGCGCCGCCTGGGCGAAGGAAAAACTCCCGACCGAGGCTGGCGTAATGAGCAGAGTGCAGGCGATGTCGAAGACCCAGGAACGCGGCGGCGCGTCCCCGGGTTCTCGACCGGTGTCCAGAAGGACACGTTCGTATCCTCGCAGCCTTTCCGGTGCTCAGGCGTCGCGGCGGCGTAGCCGCCAGGCGGCCAGGGCGGTCAGCACGATCGCATACCCGCACAGGACCGCGAAGCCGGTCCACGGGCTCAGCGCATGCGGGCTGGTAATCGGGTTTCCCCATAGGGGGCCGCCGGCGTTGGAAGGCAGGTAGGGCGCGAACCCCGTGATCTTGTGCGGGAGGGCCTGCACGACGATCGGGATGACGAAGAACACTGCGGCGAACACCGCCAGGCCTGCCGCGGTCTTGCGGAGCAGGGCGCCCAGGGCCAGGCCGATGACGGCAACAATGGTCAGGTACAGCGATGCGCCGGCCACTTCCCGCAGCACGCCCGGGTCGGTCAGCGAGAACGCCGAACCGCCGCGAGCGGAGTTGATAGCACTCGCCGTGAAGAAGTCGGCGACCGCGCACAGTAGGCTCACCGGCAGCACCAGGCCGGCCAGCACGATCAGCTTGGCCCACAGCACCGGCAGCCGCGCTGGCACGACCGCCAGCGTGCCGCGGATCATTCCGGTGCCGTACTCGCCGCTGAACGCCAGCACCCCGACCACGCCGATCACCAGCTGCGCGAACAGCACGCCCAGCAGGGCGGCCGACACCCCGGTCGCGGCGGAATTGCTCGCCGAAATATGGTAGGGCGTCCCGGAGTCTGCGATCGCGGCACCCAGGCCGATGATCAGCACGACCGTGCTCAGCGCGCACCACTTGGTCGAGCGCAGCGCCCGCAGCTTGGTCCATTCCGCGCGGACGACCCGTACCTGAGTGACTGGTCCCGCTACTGTCGCCGGGACCGGCTTCGGCTGCGCAGGCGCGAGCCCGGTGCTCATGACGGCGCTCATCGCGTCGCTCCGGCGTGGTACTCGATGCTGTCCTTGGTCACTTGCATGAATGCCTCTTCCAGGGAAGCGTGGGTGGGGGTGAGCTCGTAGACGGGCAGGTGAGCGCTCCAGGCTGCCGTCCCGATCTGCTCGGCGGTGGTTCCGGACACCCGGATCAGGTCCGTTCCGTCGTTCGTGACGGTGATGCCGGGCGCGGCCAGCAGCTGGCCGAGCCGCACGGCTTCCGGGGTGCGGACGAGCACGCCACCGGTGGTGGCATGGCCGGTGAAATCATCGACGCTGCTCTGGCTGATGAGCTTGCCGCGGCCCAGGACGACCAGCTGGGTCGCGGTCTGCGCCATCTCGGTCATCAGGTGCGAGGAGATGAAAACCGTCCGCCCTTCGTCGGCGAGCGACTTGAGCAGCGTCCTGATCCAGAGCACACCGTCCGGGTCCAAGCCGTTGACGGGCTCGTCCAGCACTACCGTCTGCGGCTGGCCCAGCAGCGCCGCGGCTACGCCCAGGCGCTGTCCCATGCCCAGGGAGAAACCGCCGGCCCGGGTGCCGGCGACCTCGCCCAGCCCGGCCAGCTCGGTCACCTCGTCCACCCGGCGGCGCCCGATGCCGGCGGTCCGGGCCAGCGCCAGCAGGTTGTTGCGGGCCGACAGGCCCGGGTGCACCGACCTGGCGTCCAGCAAGATGCCGAGCTCGGCCATCGGAGCGGACGCCTGAGGGTAGTGCTTGCCGTTGACCCGCACCGTGCCGCTGGTCGGCCGGTCCAGGCCGGCGATCATCCGCATCGTGGTGGATTTGCCCGCGCCGTTGGGCCCGAGGAATCCGGTCACCACACCCGGCTCCACCACGAAGCTCAGTCCGTCGACCGCGGTCTTGTCCCCGTATCGTTTGGTCAGGCCATCAATCTCGATCATGTCGCGTCCTTCCCTCGACTCGGTTGCCCTTGAATGCAAGCCTGCGTGCGAGCCCTGAGGTGCGACTGTCGTAGCGCTGAGGCGGGGCGCGATTCCCGGCACAGCTGCCGGTGTGGGGGGCGATGGCCCAGCGGGATAGTGGTCGCCGGGCCGGCCAAGGTGGCCGAGGTGGGTGTGCTGGAAGCTGTCGTCGTATTTCAGCCCGTAACCGAGAAGGCGGTCCAGGCCGACGTGGGCGAGCCAGGCCAGCGCGAGGGCCAGGACGAGGGGCTTGCCCTGCCACCACCCGAACCCGGTCAGGACGGCCGGGAGCACGGTGCTGTGGGCGATGTTGTATAGCTGCGCGCCGAGACGGGAACTCCTGAGGTAACCGGCCATGAGCAGGTCCGGGAGCAGCACCGTGAGCGGGAGAAGCCACCAAGGCGATGGGTGGCCGAGTAGGCGATGAGGGAGCCGGCCAGCAGCACCGTGCCTTCCAGGCGCAGCCAGCGGCGCGGTGCTCCGGTCGCGGTGCCGTCCAGGCCAGCGGCGGCATCGGCCGAGGCGCTGCCAATCGGGTCAGTTTCCGCGCCCGGGCGGTGCGTCTTGGTGAGCTCGGTTCTAGGCACTGTGCGCAGTCCCCAGGAAGCGCAGGACCGCGCTGGTGGTGATGTCGGGCCGTTGGGACTGCGGATGGTGCCCGGCCTCGGGCACCATGACGACCTGGCCGTGCAGGGCCTGGGCGATCCAGTCGGCCTCGGCCCGCGGGTCCGGGAAGTCGGGGTCCTGCTCGCCCACCACGACCAGGACCGGTGCCGTGATCTCGGCCAGCCGCGCCTGCGCCGCCGCGTGGCGGGTGCGCATGGTACGGGAGAACGCCCGGCCGTATCCGGGCCGGCGCAAGCTCGCCACCACCTGATCGCGGTAGTCGCTGAAGTCGGCGGGACGGCGGCCCGCGTACAGCCTGGGCGGGTACGCGTTCCACGACAGGGTCGCCCACGGCGGGGCCATAGCTGCCCGCAGCACCAGCCGGCGCATGGCACTCATCGCCGGGTCGCGGACGAACGGCCCGGTCAGTACCAGACCGCAGACCAGCTCGGGCCGCTGGGCCGCGGCGAGTACCGCGAGAGCCGGCGCCCATGGAGTTGCCGATGACGACCGCGGGGCCGCCGAGCTCGGTGATCAGCGCCAGGACATCGCCCGCGGTGTCGGCATCTCCGTAGGAGGAGAACGTGACGTCGCTGTCGCCGTGGCCGCGAAGGTCGGCGCAGGCGACCCGGTACCCCGCATCCCTCAGGGCGGGGGCGAGGAACGCCCCCCGGGGCGCGTGAGGTAGTCGGTGTTGTTCGCCGGGACAGTAGGGGAGGTGGTCATGATGGGCGCTCCAAGAGGGCTGGGTATGTGAAGGCAGGCAGCAGTGCCTGGCGGTCGGCGGTTTCATAGCCTGGCGGGCTCGGGGAGAGGTCCTTCGGCGGCGGGTGCTGGGCCGTCCTCCTCGCGTATGCCGTACCGGGCGTACAGGCGGCGCATCGGCGTCGGCGCCCACCAGTTGGCGTCGCCGAGCAGCCGCATGACGGCGGGTACAAGCAGCACCCGGACCAAGGTGGCGTCCAGGATGAGGGCGACGATCATGCCGACACCGATCAGCTTGATGAACGTGATGCTCGAAGTGGAAAAGGCCCCGACCACGATGATCAGCAGCAGCGCGGCGCTGGTGATCACGCCGCCGGTACGCTGCAGCCCGAACGCGATCGCGGCCGTGTTGTCGCCGGTCAGGACATAGCGCTCGCGGATCCGGGAGAGCAGGAACACCTGGTAGTCCATGGACAGCCCAAACATGATCGCGAACATCAGCACCGGGCTCACCGGGCTTATCGTGCCGTTTGGGGTGAAGCCCAGCAGCCCGGACAGGTGCCCGTCGGCGAAGATCCAGGTGATGACCCCGAACATCGCCGACAGCGACAAAATGTTCATCACGATCGCCTCGGCGGGCAGGACCACCGATCCGAACGCCAGGAACAGCAGCACGAAAGTGGCCAGCACGACCATCAGCGCCATCCACGGCAGGGTCTGCCCGATGCTGGACAGCTCATCGGCCAGCGCCGCGGTCTGCCCGCCGGCATACGCTCGGGCACCGGCGGGTACCGGCACGTCCCGGACCTGCGCCACGAGGGCCCGGGCCTGCGGGGTGTACGGTCCGGGAGCATAGGTCAGGTCCACCCGCGCGATGTCCCCGCGGACGCCGGTCACCTGCGCGCCGCTGATGCCGGGGAGATGACCGAGACGGCTCGCGTACGCGGCCAGCGCGGTGCTTCTGGCCGGCGATCCGGCGATGGGGGCGCCGAACTGGACCACGGCCTCGATGGGGGCAGTCGGGTTGCCGGGGAAGTCACTGTTCAGCGCCTCGGTGACTACCCGCGGCGCGGCACTGGCGGGCAGTGCGGTGGCGTCGACCCCGCCCCAGACAACCTTCAGGAACGGCGAGGCCAGGGCGAGCAGCAGCACCACGATCGGCACCGCGTACAGCACCGGGCGGCGCATCACGCTGTGCGCCAGCCGGTACCAGCCGCCGCGGTCCTCCGCGGCTGGCGGCCGGGCAATCGAGCGGCGGATCCGCAGCGCGTTCACCTTGGGGCCGAGCACGGCCAGCAGCGCGGGCAGCACGATGAGCGCGGCCAGCATGTCCACCAGCACCGTCGCGACGCCGCCGTAGCCCATCGACCGCAAGATGGTCTCCGGGAACAGCAGCAGGCTGGCCAGGACGATCGCGACCGTGACGCCGGAGACCATGACCGTGCGGCCGGCGGTGGCCACGGTTCGTGCCACCGCGTCCTCCACCGAGTCCTGGCGGTGCAGTTCCTCCCGGAACCGGGAGACCAGGAACAGCCCGTAGTCGATGGCTAGCCCCAGGCCCAGGATGGTGGTGATGTTCAGGGAAAACACTGACACGCTGGTGAACAGGGTCAGCAGCCGCAGCGCCGTGAACGAGCCGAGGATCGCCAGGCCGCCGATGGCCAGCGGCAGACAGGCCGCGACCAGGCCGCCGAAGATTACGAGCAGCAGGATCAGCAGGACCAGGAAGGACAGGCCCTCGGCCCGGGCGATGTTCTTGGTGACCTGGTTATCGATCACCTCGTTGGTCGGCACCACCCCGCCGACCTGGCTCCGCAGGCCGGGCGCGGCCAGCTGGGCTTTGATCGCGTCGTAGCTGTCCTGCCGGGCGCCATCGCTGGCGCCGGCCAGCTCGAGCACGGCGTAGGTCTGGTGGCCGCTGGCGCTGACGAACTGCCGGGACCCAGTCGACCACCAGGTGGCGTACGAGCTGACCCTGGTGTGCGGCAGCGCGGCCAGGGTGCTGGTCACCGCCGCCCGGAAGGACGGGGACGCCGTGGTGAGGGCTGGGCTCGAATAGAGCACGACCACGTCGCCGGCGTCGCGGCCGAACGCTGTCGTGGCCAGGCTGGCTTCGTGCTGGCTCTGGCTGTCCGGGGCGTTGAAGCCGCCCGCGGTCTGCACCCTGGCGAAGATCGCGGTTCCCCAGATGCCGCCGAACACCGCGAACAGCAGGGCGATCACCAGGACCCACCGCCTGCGCCGGTAGACGGTACGGCCCCAGGTCTCGAGCATCGAACGGCTGGCGTGCTTCGGGTGGTTCGCTGGAGTCGGCATGATGCTTATTGCCTTTGCTTTAGTTGTGGCCGGCGGTCTGGCTTCGGTACCAGGCGACGGTGGTGGCGATGGCGTCGGCCAGGGGGGTGCCTGCGGGCCCGAAGGTGGACTGGTATCTGGCTGTGTCGAGGATGAACGGCGCGTCGAACTCGTAGCTCATCTCGGCCAGGGCCCGCATCATCGGGCTGATGACCCCGAGCGCGCGCATGGCGGGCTTCGAGACGGAGCGGACGCCGACCGGGTGCCCTACCTCCGTCGCGACGAGCCTGAGGACCTCCCGGGTGGTCACGGTGGCTGGGCCGGGCAGATGCCAGACCCCTCCGGCCGCGCGATCGTCCGTCCCGAGGGTGGCCAGGCCAGCGGCGATATCGGGTACGTAGCTGTAGGTGTGGGGCAGCTCCGGGTTGCCGATGAAGTCGGCGCGCCGCCCGGCCAGCGCGTGGCCGAAGAAACGCTCGCCGAGCGTTGACCCCTCGGTGACGCCGGCGCCGAAGAAGTCCGAGGCCCGCCCGATGGCAATGCGGACGCGGCCGGCCTCCGCAGCGGCCAGCAGCTCCCGGGTCATCGCCGCCCGTGTCCGGCCCTTGACCGTCGTGGCGGCCAGCGGCAGGTCCTCTGTCATCGGCTTGCCGCCGACCGGGCCGTAGCCGTACAAGTTCTCCAGGCTGACCAGCAGCGCGCCGGTGCGCTCAGCCGCGGTCAGCACGCCCCGCTGCAGCGGCGGGAATCGTTCCGGCCACTGCGTATACGGGGCGTTCAGGCACTGGTAAACCACCGATGCGCCCCTGGCCGCGCCCGCGGCGGCCTCGGGATCGGCAGCATCGGCGGCCCGCCAGTCGACGCCGCCCGCCAGCGCGAGCGGCCGGTGCCGTGACACGGCACGGACCGCAAGGCCCGAGCTGGCCAGGTGCGCGGTCAGGGCGCGTCCGACCTGGCCGGTCCCGAACACGACGTGCAGCCGGCCCTCATCCATGCCCGGGCCCTCCCCGCTGACCGTCGGCCGTGGTGGCATGAGTTCTGGCGCTCAGGTCAGATTCCTCTGCTCGAGTCGGCCAGCCGGGCGACCGCGGTGCCGGCAACGTTGTTGCCGCCGGTTCCCATGTGGTGTCGGTCATCGGGGCCGGACGGGCGGCGGTCCGCCAGATCTGGACCGCGAGCAGGATCATCGCGGCGGCGAACGGCAGCATGAATAGCACGACCCTGGGGCCGATGGCGCCCATGGACTCGGCGAGCTCCACACCAACGGTGAACAAGACGGCCAGCCAGCGCGGCACGGCGCGGCTGCGCCACAACGCGACCCCCATGACGACCGGCGCGGCGTATTCGCCGGCGACGTAGACGTACTCAGCGATCTGCGCCGGCCCGGAACGAAAGCTGGTGACCAGGAGCCGGGCGGCCGCTGTAGGGGTCGTGTGCGCTGAGGCCGCCGCCGCGAGGCCGACACCGACCAGGACGTTGAACAGGGCCCCGGCGAACGCCCCCAGGCCGCCCAGCAGCGCGGCAATGGTGGCGATGACCCAGCCGCGCCCGGTGACCAGCGTGGCGATCGCCGCATACGACACCGCCAGGCCGCCGAGCGCCAGCACCGACAGCGAACCCGACAGGTACAGCTGGGAGGAGTGGGCCGCCGCGATGGGCAGCAGCCGGAGCGCGGTGGCCGTGTTGGTGACCACCTGGTCGGTGCCTCTGGGGTTCAGCGCCTCGGCACCGATATAGAGCGCGGCGGTGACGGGCAGGAAGGCGGCCAGCAATCGCTGGCGGGTCCGGGCCGCGTTACCGGCGCGCTGCCCTGTGGTGGCGGTGATCGCGTTCATGTCAGGTCCCTTGGTTCTAGCTGGTTCTCCTGGACGTCAGCCTGGGCCTGGGGGCTGAGGTGGCACTGTCGTGGCGCTGAGGCGCGACCTCCGGTCCAGCGCCGGGGCACGCGCAGCCGGGCCGGTCAGACAGGAGGCTGACCCCGGCCTCTCGCAAGGGGCCGGGGTCTGCTTAAGGCCTTCGCGGGCCGTCAGGGCGATCCCGGTGGCCCGGTAATCGCAGCCCGGCCCTGAGGATCATGACCGTCAGCGTCACGGGCCTTCTGCGGAGCCGTGGTGGGCGTCGCCATGGTGCGCCGCGTGAGCTGCGGGGCTGCCCGGAGCGGGCGCTACGGCGTAGGTTGCGGCGGGGTCGTTGCCATGGCCGCGCGCGGACCGTTCGCGGAAGAGGCTAACGACGATCAGGGCGAGGTTGCCTCCTGCGGCAGCACCGATCGTGATGGTGACGACCGCGAACAGCCCGGATACCGCGGCGAACCCGAGCCACCCTCCGAGCAGGGCACCGGCGGTTACGGCCAGGAGCCCGAGTGACTTGGTGGCACGGTCCCAGTCGCGGTGAATCCAGGCCAGGTAGAGGCCCAGCGCGATCAGCCCGCTGGGGGCGAGAATCCAGAGCAGTTCACTGGCCAGGGACAGCGCGGGCCACAGCGTCAGGACGACCAGGGCATGCTCCGAAGAAGCCGCCGAGCCCGAGCACGACCGGGACGATGGTGCGGGCCAGGACGCTGGTCTTGCGCCCTGCGGAACCGTGCTTGCGTACCCGGCGCGCTACCCAGAGCAGCAACAGGGCAGCCAGGACGACGACGCCGATCACTGTCCCAAGGATGTCTTTGGCTATCGATGTCTGCGTGGTCGGTGGGGTGAAGCTGACCTTGTTCGGGGTGTAGCGGGACGTGTCGACCTGGCCGGTGGCGTAGAACGTGGTCAGCAGCTGCGTGCTGGCGCTCGGCTCGTAGGAGTCGAAGTCATCCGCGTGCCCGATCCCGGACAGGATGACCTGATGCCCGTTGGAAAGGTGCGGCAGCAGCTCCTTCGTGGCGTTCTGGGCCGGCGTCTCGAAGTCGAGCGTCCCGCCGATCAGCAGCGTCGGGACGCTCGAGTTCTGCACGCTGGTGTACTGGTTCTCACCCGGGTTGGCCGGCCAGGCGTGCACAAGGCCTCCTGCCCCCCACAAGAACTCTGCAAGGGGATTGCCGATGATCGAGCCCCGGTCCGCGCCGGAGCTGAAATAGCGCTCGACGGGCTGCGCGTCGGCCATCCCGATGCTGGCAAACTCGCCCCAGACGAACGACGAGGGGAGGATGAGACCGGCCATCTCCGATAGCAGCCACAGGCCGCTCGGGTCGCCCTGCGCGGCGGAGATCCACGAGTCGAGGGTCATCGGCCCGGACAGTGGCGCCCCGGTCGCCTCGGTGAGCCCGAGGAACGTCCCGACCAGCACGTTGCCCGGCTTGATCGGCAGGAAGTACCACCGGCTCGGCATGTGCGCCGCCGTGTGCTGCATGCTCGCGGCGAGGTTGCCGGTGCGGGCCCGGCAGGCAGGCTGCTGCGCGCACAGCGCCGAGTAACGCTCGATCCCCTGATCGATCTCGGCTCCGCTGTAGACGAAGTTCCCGGGCGGGTTGACCCCGATCATCACCGAGCGGTCGACACTGTTCGGGTACCGCCACTGGTAGGTCATCGCGAGACGGGTCCCGGCGCTCTCGCTGAGCAGGTCGATGCGCTGGTAGCCGAGGGCGACGCGAGCGGCCTCGATGTCGCCGGCCTGCTCCGCCAGCGTGTAGCCGGCGAGGTCAACGCCGGATCGCTCAAGCCGCTGCGCGCACGAGGCGAAGGCCTGGGAGTACGCGCTCAGCGACGCTTTGCCGAGGAAGTCTGCGGAGCTATCCAGCGCCGCGTTCACCTCGGGACAGTTCAGCACCGAGGAGCCGTCGACGCCGCGGTAGCCGACCATGACGACATCGTGCTGGGCGGCCAGGCGGCTCGCTTGGGGAAACGTCATGTTGGTTATGCCCGGGCCGCCGTTGAGATGGAAGATTGGCGCCAGCGGGTGGGATGAGCGAGCCAGGATCCGGGTCACCGGCAGCGCGATCAGGCGCGACCGGGGGTCTGCCCGGTTCTCGGGCACGACGAGCGTTCCGCAGTCGGCGCGGTAGGCGCCGTTCTCGGTGGGATAGGTGCACGGGTGCATGGTCAGCTGGCCGGCGTGCGCCCCCTGCGAGACCGCGACCGTTTCCGGGCTGGACGAGACTCCCAGGTAGGTAAGTCCCGTCAACAGGACGATGGTCACCAGCAGGGCAGCGATTCGTGCCCAGGTGAATGACCGGGATGGGGGGGATCTGAGGGTGGTGGTCATTTCGGGGTCCTTCGCGGATGTGGGTCATCGGATGTCGGTGTTGAGCATTTCTGGCTGGTCGGCTTCTCGGTGGGCAGTGATCGCGGTCATGTCAGAGTTGTCGTACGGTCAGCTGGGTCGCGTGGTAGTCGGTTCGTCTGGGTCGGTCGAAGAAGGCCTCCTCGAGCATGGATTGCGGCCCCGTGCGGGCGAAGCCGGCAACCCGGCCGGGCGGACGGCGAAGCAGGCGTCGTCGACGGCCACGGTCTGGCCGTAGCGCTTGGTGAGGTGCCGCGCCTCATTCGTCCTTCCCTGATCTGAATGGTTCTGGCTGGTTCTTCTAAATGGCAGCCTGCGCCCGGCGGCTGAGGCGGCACTGCCGTGGCGCTGAGGTCGGGACCTCAGCGCGGTCGGAGGCTGCTGCTCAGGTGCGGGCGTCGTAGGGTGGACGTGTGCAGGTGAGGTTCTTCGGCGAGTTCGAAGCAGTAGCAGGGGGCGTGCCGGTACCGGTCCGGGGCGCCAAGCAGCGAACGGTCCTGGCCCTGCTGGCGCTTCATCGGGGAAAGCCCGTCAGCGCGGACCTGCTGATCGACGCGCTGTGGGGTGACAGGCAAGTGGCCAACCCGGTCAACGCCTTGCAGGCCCAGATCGGCCAGCTGCGCCGTACCCTCGGTGCCACGGCGATCGTCACCTCCGACGCCGGCTATGCCCTCGATATCGGTCCGGATGATCTCGACGCAGCCCGTTTTGAACAGCTGGTGGCGAAGGGACGGCGCCTGCTTGAGGAAGGGGAGATGGCGCTCGCGTCTACCGCACTGGGCGAGGCGCTGCAGCTGCGACGGGGGGAGCCGCTCACCGAGTTCGCGTACGCCGGCTTCGCTGATGCCGAACGAGCGCATCTCGCCGAGCTGACCCTGGTGGCGATCGAGACCCGGGTCGAAGCCGACCTGGCGTTGGGCCGTCACGGGGAACTCGCAGCCGAACTAGAGGCGTTGTGCCGGGAACATCCGCTTCGCGAGCGGCTGTGGGAGCTGCTCATGCTCGCCCTGTACCGGGCCGGCCGCCAGGCCGAGGCCTTGCGCGCCTACACCGAAGCTCGTGACCGTCTGGTCGACGAGCTTGGCATTGACCCCGGCCCGGCCCTGCGGGAACTCGAGGCCCGCATCCTGGCCCAGGACCCGTCACTCGCCGCAGCCGCCCCGGCAGGTCTCGCGGTTCCGGCGCCGATGGCAACGGGCAACCTGCGGGAGCGATTGAGCAGCTTCGTCGGTCGCAGCGCGGAACTCCAGGAGCTGAGCGAGGCGGTCCGCTCGAGCCGGCTGGTGACGCTGATCGGTCCCGGTGGGGTGGGCAAGACCCGGCTGGCGGTGGAGGCGGCCGCCACGCTGCGCGAAGAGCACCGGGACGGGGCCTGGCTGGTGGAGTTCGCGAGCGTCACCGAGCCCGGCGGGGTCGCGCCGGCGGTGGCCGGTGCACTCGGGGCGGCCGTGGCCGGCCTGGTTGGCCCGCCTTCGCCGGACTCGACGGTGGAGCTCATCGTGCGCTTCCTGGCCGGGCGGTCGCTTGTGGTCGTCTTGGACAACTGTGAACACGTGATCGGCCAGGCGGCAGCCCTGGCCGAGACGCTGGCCGGAACGGTGCCCGGTCTGCGGCTGATCGCGACGAGCCGCGAGCCGCTCGGCGTTCCCGGCGAGGTCCTGGTGCCGGTGGGACCGTTGGCCCTGCCGGCCGCGGTCGAGCTGTTCGTGGATCGCGCTCGGGCGGTGCGACCCGGATTTACCGCAGACGGGCACACCCGTCCTGTCATCGACGACATCTGCCGCCGGCTGGACGGTCTTCCCCTGGCCGTCGAACTGGCCGCCGCGCGCCTGCGTTCACTGACGCTGGCCACGCTGGCGGAACGGCTCGATGACCGGTTCCGGCTGCTCACCGTGGGTGCCCGTACGGCCCTGCCCCGCCAGCAGACCCTGCGGGCGGTGGTGGACTGGAGCTATGACCTGCTGTTCGAGGATGAGCGCCGCCTGTTCGCCCGGCTGTCGGTCTTTGTCGGAGGCTGCGACCTGGACGCCGCCGAGGCGGTCTGCGCCGATGACCAGGTGCCGGCCGGCGAGATCCTCGACATTCTGAGCCGGCTGGTCGACAAGTCCCTCGTCACCGCCCCTGACGCCGGTCGTGACGCCCGGTTCATTCAGCTCCAGACGCTGTGGCAGTACGGCCGGGACCGCCTCGATGAATCCGGCGAAGCCGGCGCCATGTGCGCCAGGCACGCCGCGTATTACCGGCAGATGGCCGAGGAGGCCCACGAAGGCCTGCGAGGTGCCACCGGGCCGATGTGGCGGGAACGCCTCATCTCGGAGCTGGGCAACCTGCGGGCCGCGCTCGACTGGTTCATCGCAAAAGCCGACGCCGATGCGGCGCTGTCGCTGGCGTCGGGAATGGCCTGGGTGTGGTTCATCAACAGCGACTGTGTCGAGGGAGCACGCTGGCTGGGTGACGCGCTCAGCGCGACGGGGCCGCGCCGTCCTGAACTGGCCGCGACCGCCCAGGTCTGGCACGGCTTTTGCGTGTGCATGGCGT
>CAWHZI010000005.1:0-99943 GCA_963833835.1 uncultured Actinomycetes bacterium | reverse complement strand
CCCTGTCCCTGATGTTCCTCGCCGGGGCGCTGCGGCTGCGGTGCCAAGATGATAGAACGACGATGGTCTCAATGAGGCCATCGAGCTGGCGCCCCGCGCGGTGGCGACCGCATCGCCTGGCCACGCTCTCGGTCCGATGTTCGCTGGCGAGCTCGCCGCTACGCTGTTCGCGCGGTTTGTGTTGAGCGAGGGCGAGTCGCACTCCGACCTGGATGAAGCAGTGCGCTGGTTTCGCACCGCGACCGCCTCACCCCAGGACTCACTCCGCAAAGCGGAATACCAGGTGCAGCTGGCCGCCGCCCTTGAGCTTGCGCATGAACTGCACGGCCTAGCCCGAGACCGGGATGAGGCACTCAGCTTGTACACGCGAGCGGCCGAGTCTGCGGCTTCACCGGTTCTCCGGATCAACGCCGCCCGGCTCGGTGCGGACTTTGCAGCCGGTTTCGCTCCCGATGCGGCGGCTGACCTGCTGGAGACGGCTGTCCGACTGCTACCTTTGGCCGCTTCTCGACAGCTCAGTCGGTCGGATCAGCAGCACGCACTGGGACAGTTCGCTCTGCTGTCCAACGAGGCCGCGGAACTCGCGCTCACCGCTGGCGGTCCCGGTGCACCGGCCCGCGCTCTCAGCCTGCTTGAGCTAAGCCGCGCGGTCCTGCACGGACAGGCTCTCGACACTCGCCGCGACCTGCTCGACCTGCAGGCTGCCCATCCAGCGCTCGCGAGCCGCTTCCTGGAGCTACGCGACCTGCTGGATGCTAAGGACGACTTGGAGCCGGGAAACGGGGCGCCGACTGTGCTCGGCTCATCGCTCACTCTCACCCAAGCCATACTCCCAGACGGCAATGGACTCAGCCGGCTCGGGTGTCGGCGGCGGCCAGACCGGGAACAACCCGGACCGGTTCAAGGTCGGCCGTGACTTCAGCACCCTGCTCAACCGAATCCGCCAGCTGCCCGGCTTCGGGTCGTTCCTGCTTCCTCCCCAGCCTGCTGAGCTAACCCGCCAAGCCGCTCAAGGGCCTGTCGTGGCGTTCAACATCGGCCGGTCCCGGTGTGATGCCCTGATCGTTGCTCCCTCCAGAATCGAGCACGTGCCTCTCCCTGCGCTCAGCATCGAGGAACTCGTCACCCAGATCGACTTGTGGGAGGAATGCATTGATCTGATCGCCGACCAAGACGCCGACCTTGACGAGAAGTCGGCCGCAGGAAGGGCTTCCTGAGCGGCGTCCTGGAATGGCTCTGGGATGTCGCAGTCGAGCCGGTGTTGCGCCACATCGGCTACACTCAGCCGCCCGAGCCAGGGCAACCGTGGCCCCGCGTCTGGTGGACACCCGGTGGACTGCTCGGAATGCTGCCCGTGCACGCGGCCGGGTACCACCGCACACACCACGGCGCTACGGTGCTCGACCGGGTCGTCTCCTCCTACAGTCCTACGGTGCGCGCCCTGTCGTACGCGCGCGGACGCACCCGGACCACGCCGCCCAAAGCCTCGCGCTGATCGTGGCCATGCCCTCCACACCTGGAGGTCATGCCCCCCTGCCAGGCGCTTCCCTTGAAGTCTCAGCCCTGAGGTCCTTCCTGCCTGACCCTGCGGTCCTTGAGGAAGGAAACGTAGTTACCGAGCGCACGCCCACCCGGGACAGGGTCCTGTTGGAGCTCACCGGAGCAGGCATCGCGCACTTCGCCTGCCACGCGGCCAGCCGGTCCGATGACCCGTCGAACAGCCAGATCTACCTGCATGATCACCATGACCGTCCGTTCACGGTCGCGACGCTCTTCCCGGCCCGGCTCCAGCCCGCGCAGCTGGCCTTCCTATCGGCCTGCCAGACGGCGCGAGGCGAGAATCTCGACCTGCTCGATGAGGCCATCCACCTAACCTCGGCATTTCAGCTGGCCGGGTTCCACCGCACGTGATCGGCACGCTGTGGCCCGTCCGCGACGCTCTCTCGGCGCAGATCGCTGCGGGCTTCTACGGACGGCTGGTTTCCGAGCCGCGCACGCTGGCCGTGGCCGACTCAGCGCAGGCCCTCCATGACGCCCATCCGGGACCTGCGGGACCGTCCCGGTAATTGGTCAACCCCGTCGGCATGGGCTGCCCACATTCACTCTGGTGCTTAGTGTCACCGGCACTCAGCACTGCAAAGGCAGTTGTGTGGGTGCGTAGCCTCGTCGCGGGTCGATGCAGACGTGGGCCTGCTATTGACGTTTTCGGCACCATCGAGACCACGACCAAGCGTAGTCGAGGGCGGGTGGATGCTGCTGGGTGATCTTGGTAAGCAGGCGGCGGATTTCCGCTAGCGTGTACCCGATCATGCCTGGGCTGGCTGATGCCGGTGCCCTCGTGCCGATTTCTTCCGGCATGCCCAGTTTATCGTGCGAAGCCGGTCACGCATCTCGCCCTTTTCAAGATCCTGTCCCTAATGCGGCGGGTGGCGCAGCCATCACGATTGAGGACCGACGATTATCCGTGCCGCAGAGACGGGTGACGTTCCGGCCCGGGGATAACCGCAGGCCAGCAGCCGCCTTTTGTCCGGCTACATCGGGCCGCCCCTGGGTGGGTCGCGTCAGTGCAGATCAGAGCGGCAGCGCTGTCTGACTAGCGCTGACGCGGTCTGGTGTTAACCGGGGCCGTTGTCACTTGGTTTGTCACTGGCTCTCCGGACCTCACTACCGAAAGTCAGGTCCCGCATGGCAGCTCGAATCGACGACGACTTCATGACCACCCCCAATACGACGGGCACGTGATCGCGACCGCGCGGTACAGCTCGCACGCGGCGGCTGATGGCCAGGGTGCGTGGATCGTGTCTCGCCTCCCCCGCCGCTTGTTCAACCGGAACCAGGCGATCACGGCCATGGTCCTGGCGGAGCGGCTCGCCGCCGGCTATGGCGACGATGACCTGTTCGTCATCGGGTGGCGTGAGGAACTGGGGCTGTGACGGACCGGCTCATCCGGATCACCACGGCGCTCGCGGTGGTGGCCGTGGCGGTCGTCGCCGCGGTTATCTCGTACCAGCATGCGTTCGACCCGGTGCGCTCCCACGGGGAGTCTTGGGATGACGGCGCGGTTGCTGCCGTTCACAGTGGACGGGCTGATCTGGGCCGCGTCCATGGTGGTACTGGACGCCAGCCGCCGGAACCAGCCGGTACCACGACTACCGGCCGCCTGGAGCCTCGGTACCCGACTTGGCTCAAATTAGTGCGCAAGTCAGCTGGTGCGGTTGATGGCGTCGAGGGCTGGCGGAGGTCGTCGGGGAGGGGGTCGGCGGCGGTGATGGTGTGCTGGCCGGCCTGGATCTCGATGGTGCGGTAGCGGCGGGCGGTCTTGACGAATTTCCTGATGGACCAGCCGGTCCGTGCCTCGATCCAGCGGCTGACGGCCAGGGCGGCGAAGACGATGGTCAGGTGGGCCTCGATCGAGTCGCGCTTGTGGTGGTAGATCGGCCGGGCCTGCAGGTCGTGCTTGGACATCCGGAACGACTTCTCGATCTCGAAGAGCTGGTGGTAGGCGCCGATCACGAACTCCGGCGGTGACCGGCGTCCCGTCGGGGCAGGCGGCGAGGTTGGTGACGTAGCCCTTGAGCCCGGCCAGGGCCCTGGCCTTGGCCTCGAGTTCGCGGTTGACGCTCTTGGCCGCGCCGTCGAGCTTGATGAACCGGTTCCGCTTGACCGGGGCCAGCCCGGCGACGGCCTTGGCGGCCTTGGCGACCTGCTCGTCGATGCCGCGCAGCGTCCGCCGGGCCCGGTCGGCCCTGTACTGGTAGTAGATGACCTGGTCACGGCGCTTGGACGTCGGCCCGGCGGGCCAGGGCTGGGTGAAGACGTGCCCGTCGGGGATCTCCTCGCCCGGGTGCTCCCGGCGCCACTGGCCCACCTGGTAGGGGACGTCGGGGATCTTCATGCCGAGGATGAACGACAGCCCGGCGGCCTCGATGGCCTTCTGGTTCGCCTCGGAGATCATGCCCGGCGTCGGCGACGACGGTGACGTCGGGCAGCCTGGTGGGCGGCCATGAACGCCTCGATGACCGGCAGCATCGTCTTGGTCTCGGCCTTGTTGCCCTCGAACGCGGAGACCATGAGCGGGAACCCGTCCTGCGCCGGTCAGCAGGCCGATGGTGATCTGCGGCTCCAGGCGCCGCTCCTTGGAGAACCCGGGCTCGCGGAACCCGTCGCCCTGCGTCGGTCTCGAAGTACAGCGTGGAGACGTCGTAGAGCACCAGGCTGGCCGGGCCGAGCCGGGCGTGCGCCGCGCAGGCCGCCGACAGCCGCTGCCGCCACGCCTCCTGCGCATAGCCCGGCAGCCGGCGCTTCACGGTCCGGTACGACGGCGGCGCGACGCCCGGCCTCCTCCAGGACCCGCAGGCTGTCGAGCTTGCTGGCCGGCTCGATGATCCGGGCCAGCACCAGTGCGCGGAACACCTCGTCCCCGCCGGCCGCGTCCTCGAACCCCAGCACCCGGTAGCCGCGCTCCAGGGCGTCCAGCAGGTGCCCCATCCGCGAGGAGGTGATCGGCAGCGGCCCGCCGCCCCGCCCGGCGGCTCCAGGCCCAGGTCAAGCTCACCCTGCCCGGCCGCCATCCGCTGCCGCGCCGCCGCCTTCAGCAGCTCCAGCTCCGCCTCGTCGTGCGCCGACCCGATGTGCTCGATATCCCGCGACCCGCGCCGCGAGGAGTACACGATCTGCACCGCCGTCGCACCCGACGCCGTCTTCACCGTCCGCACATACGGCACCAGGCCACTCTACGAGCCCCGATTAGTGCGCAAATCTGCTTACAGAAAGGGACTGTAAAACGTTCGGTGTAACTCCTGATCATGGAAGTGGCACCGATGACCGAGATGATGTCTGGCGTGAAGAAGCGGGACGATGCAGTGGCCGCCGATGATGGCGATGACCTTGATGAGCAGCTGATCAGCCAGCTGGTGGACCGGTCCCGGGCCCGGGGCCTGCAGCTGACCGGGGAGGGCAGCGTGCTGCAGCAGCTGACCAAGCGGTTCCTGGAGTCCGCGCTGGAGGGTGAGATCACCGATCACCTGGGCTATGGCAAGCACGACCCGGCCGGGCGGAACACCGGGAACTCCCGCAACGGCAGCCGGGCCAAGACGGTGCTGACCGACGTCGGCCCGGTGGAGATCAGCGTTCCCCGGGACCGGGACGCCAGCTTCGAGCCGAAGATCGTCGCGAAGCGGCAGCGGCGGCTGGCCGGGGTCGATGAGCTGGTGATCTCGCTGTCGGCCAAGGGCCTGACCACCGGGGAGATCTCCGCGCACCTGGCCGAGGTCTATGGCGCCGAGGTCTCCCGGCAGACGATCTCCACGATCACCGACAAGGTCATCGAGGGCATGGCCGAGTGGCAGAACCGGCCCCTGGACCTCGTCTACCCGGTCATCTTCATCGACGCGATCCACGTGAAGATCCGCGACGGGCAGGTCGCCAACCGGCCGATCTACGTGGCCCTGGCGGTCACCTTCGAGGGCCGACCGCGACATCCTCGGGCTGTGGGCCGGCGACGGCGGCGAGGGCGCCAAGTACTGGCTGCAGGTGCTGACCGAGCTGAAGAACCGCGGCGTCGCCGACGTGCTGATGATGGTCTGCGACGGGCTTCCGGCCTGCCCGACGCCATCACCACGGTGTGGCCGCGGACGGTCACCCAGACCTGCGTCGTCCACCTGCTGCGCAACAGCTTCCGTTACGCCGGCCGCCAGCGACTGGGACACAGATCGCCAAAGCACTGCGGCCGGTCTATACCGCCCCCACCGAGGCCGCCGCGCAAGGAACGGTTCCTCGAGTTCACCGAGGCCTGGGGCGGCAAGTACCCGGCGGTCGTGCGGCTGTGGGAACGGGCCTGGGCCGAGTTCGTGCCGTTCCTGGCCTTCGACGTCGAGATCCGCCGGGTCATCTGCACCACCAACGCGATCGAGAGCGTCAACGCCCGCATCCGCAGGGCCGTCCGGGCCCGCGGCCACTTCCCGACCGAGCAGGCCGCGCTGAAGTGCGTCTACATGGCGGTGATGAGCCTGGACCCCACCGGCACCGGCCGCAAACGCTGGATCATGCGCTGGAAGCCAGCCCTGAACGCCTTCGAGATCGCCTTCGACGGCCGCCTGGCCGCCGGACGAAAGTAAGTTCCTCAAACCCCGAGTTACACCGAACGTTTGACAGACCCTACAGAAAACCGGGAACCAGCAGGTCAGCCGGACACGCCTGTCACGAGAGGCCGATCGTGAGCCAAGTCAGGTCTAACTGGACAAGAGCAAGTTAGTATATCGGTCTATCCTGGAATGACCGCAGGATACAAAAAGTACCATTGTGGAGTAAGCTTCTTGGAGAGCTATGACTCCCGGGAGGTTATAGCTCGAAGCATTGTTAGCTACCATCCGCTAGTGCCCGAGCAGAACGGGTTCTTATCAGATGAGTCGGGTAAAAAATTGGACGTTTTGTGGACAAAGGACTCCGCGACGCGCTCGACAGTATTGCTAACTAGGGCTGAGGAATATTAGCTGTCATCTGGACACCATAGGTTGTATGCGCTGTCCGGGTGTTGCCCGCTGACTGTTGCTGTCGGCGGACGAGTCGGCCTTTAGGCCGGTCCTTGTGCCTCGGGACTACTGTCCTCGGCGGATCCGGTCACATATGGGTTGACCTGGGGTTTGCGATCTCAGCGGTTCTCATTGGTTCCCTGCAGATCTCGGTGCGATGTGCGCCGAATGTGCCCGGCAGTTCACCATTAGGTACTTGAAGTCCTACTGGAAATGCTTTGGGAGGTCTGAGATAGGGATGCCGTCGGCGTCGGCGAGCTGCGCTGCGTCGACCGGTTGAAACTCAATGTCGAACCCGCGCCAGGAAGACGGCTCGCCTGATACACCACCAGTCAGCAACATGTGTCTGTCCCTGATGCCAACGAACAGGCCGACGTTCTTCGTCGCTTCAAATGCTCACCGAGAGTTTTTGCTGCTTGGCGTTTCTCTTTGTACGAAAGCTCACCTGCAATATCCATCCAATCCTGCAGCTCGTCCAGCAAGTTGTCTACTGCCTCTCCTTGCTCGTCGCTCAGGCCCGCTGGCCAGGATGGGGTGAAGGAAAATGATCCATCGACTGCTTGCCAGAGTGTTTCTCCAGTTAGGCAGAGCTTTAGAATTTTTGACATTGACTTAGTTGGGTCGGGTATGAGTCTGACAGGGCCGCTCCTGTCCGCCTCTCGCTCTTCATGTCGACGCTTGATCGCTATCAACCGTTCGACTGTAAAATGTGAGCGTTGATCATCAACCTGTTTGTGATGCTTACGGCATAGCAAAATCAGGTTTTCATAAGAATCAACGTCCGCAATGTTGGCTGCCCTAGGACCGCCTGGCGACTGGGCGATGATGTGACACTCTTCTCCAAAGACTGACGGCTCGTCCTTATTGGTTGCATCGGTAGCGAGCTGCTCTTGGCAAATCGAGCATCGTCCACCAGCTTTTATCCAGAGAATTTTACGGGTTCTATCAGTGATTGCCATGCCGTTCAGCCTAACAACGGAGCCACTTCTGTCCTGGCGAGTTCGCAGTGTTCTACCAGTCGACTCTTCGCCGCCGCCTGAGGCACTTACTGCGGAGTCACAGACTGCCGCTGCGCTAGAGACCTACCGCAAAACGGGCGTTACCTACGTTGAGGTGTCGACGGCAGAGGATGACAACGTCTGCGCGGCCTGCCGCGCTGCCGAAGCTCACGGCCCTTTTCCGATTGACCGCCCTCCCGCGATACCGCTGTGCGACAGCTGCCGGTGCGCGCTCCTTCCCGTGCTCCCGGGTTGACCCATTGCGGTGACGTCCTGGCGCTCGTTACCGATCTGCGGCGAGTTGGCCTATAGACCGGGTCTTGTGCAGGGGCTTCGCTGACCTCGCCCGATCCATCTTGTTAGCGGTCTGACCTGCGGTTTAGATCTCGGCAGTTCTCATCGCTTCTGAGCAGATCTCGGGGCGATGTGCCCCGGATGTGCCCCGGTCGCAGTTGGCACTTAAGCGT
Source organism: uncultured Actinomycetes bacterium (assembly GCA_963833835.1). GTDB lineage: Bacteria > Actinomycetota > Actinomycetes > Streptosporangiales > Streptosporangiaceae > Bog-532. Next base: position 91,948 of record CAWHZI010000005.1, on the reverse strand, counting down.
CAGACGGCTAGTGGAAGATCAGCACCCGCTTTACCCGGCCTGCTAAGCCGTGGCTCACGGCTACGCTGACCTGCGACTGAAATCTCGGCGCCTCTCATCATTTGCGGGCGGATCTCGCAGCGATGTGTCCCCAATGTGCTCCGGCCACTGGCGTAGGACACTGAAGTGCCCTGGTCTCCTCAAGGTCTAGCGTTCGGAACGTTGGACGGATGTCTACGTATCTAGCTGGTAAGAACGAACTCACCTATCGGAAAGGTCGATGTTGCTCCTTAATAAATGTTGCGAAGACTCAAAACATGATACCGAAGTATTCACAGAAGGGGAAAGGGGAGGGCGCATGGGGGTCACAGCAATAAAATCCATTCGGAACTCTACGCAAGTGCAATGGAGCATTTCCAATCTAGAGACGCCAAGCGATACAGAGACTAATGGTCACCCTGCGCACATTATTGCGCCTGGCGATGTATGGCAATGTAGCATCTGGATACCGTGGGCAGATACTCTAGATCAATTCGAAAATGGTTCTAGTCTTGGCAAAGGACCTGCTCATATAGATATCGACACTCCATGGGCTTCTATCGAGAATGCCCCGCCACCCAGGGAGTTCGCTGTATGGCAACAGGGAGATTATGTTAGATACTCGATCGAGCAAAGCTGGTCCGACAACGGCCCCTTGGTACCTGGAAATAGTACAGTCAATGGTGATCGGAGTGTTGAGATAACGGGTACCAATGGGCAGGATGCCGATCTGCGATTTTCTTGAAAACAGATAGTCGCTGTAACAGTCAACGTCTGATAATGCATTATTGGAATCGGACCTGTGATCTAGTGCAGATTGCCTGATGCGGTCACAAACGAGTGGACACTGGTTATGGGTGTAACGATGCCTGAGATCGAGGGAGACGAGTTTCACGACCGCCTTGAGGCCGCGCTTGAGCGAGATCGTTCACAGCTTCCTGATGTTGAGTCTAGACAGGGCATTCCAGCTAACAGGGGCCTGCCCGATAGCGCAGTGGAAGCCGCTGTCATAGCAGGCACCCTCGCGCCATTCGTCAACGCCTTTTGTACTGAACTAGGAAAGCGATTTGGCGGTTCAGTGGCTGACTGGGCCCAGAAGATTCAGCTTCATCCGAGGCGAAGAAAAACTGATCTAAAGGTATTGGACGGTAGCGATGTAACCGTGATTGAGCTTTACGAGGATTTGCCAGATGAGGCGAGGCTTGCCCTCCTTGATCTTGATATCAAAGATCGGACTATGCGGGGACGTCGATTGACGTGGAATGCGGTCGTAGGTGCATGGGTACCAGATGACGAAGACTGGCTTCCATGGGATAAAGACTTACCACGCCGTCTTCATTTTTTTGATAGCTAACTTAAGTCCTGGGGTCTGCGGGGCAGGTTCTGTCAAGACCGTCTTTGCGTGTACATGCACCAGGTCGATCGACGGATGCGGTTGTCCTGCGGTCACAGACGGCCTTGACGGGTTCTGTCCGTGCCGGACAATACCCATTCGGGAGCACACCTGCTCCCGATAGCTGCCAACTCCGGTTAACCCGCGTCCGCGAGCTACACTTTGAAAACTGCCGTACGCCGCTGGCGGCCCGTAGTTCTCTCCGCCTTCGCGCCAGCCGACCGGCTCCATGCGCCGCCGCTGCGGGAGCGCCAGCGGGAGCAGCGGCCAGCGCGCCGAGTCGGCGGCGCGAGCGGCCCGGTGGGCCGCCTTGATACCGGCCTGGTGTTCACCACCCGATATGGCACCCCGATCGAGCCACGCAACTTCAGCCGCAGCTTCGATCGCCGCATCGCCAAGGCTCGGGTCCCGGCCATCACCGTGCTTGGTGCCCGGAAAACCTGCGGCTCCCTGCTCGCCGCCCTGGACGTGCATCCCCGCGTAGCCATGCAGATCCTGCGGCACAGCAAGATCGCCGTCACCATGGAGATCTACACCGAGATCCCCTCGGCTTCGACCCGTGACGCGCTGCACAAGCTGGGCCACTGGCTGGGCCAGTGAACCCTGCTGCTGCACTTTGCTGCTGCACCAAGATCAGAAATGGCCGGTCCCCTACCTGGAACCGGCCTCTGAGCTGGAGCCCCGTTACGGAATCGAACCGTAGACCTTCTCCTTACCATGGAGACGCTCTGCCGACTGAGCTAACGGGGCCGGTCTTCAGTTGTCGTGCTTGGGGTTTGGCCTGGGGCGGGGTCCCTGAAGGGGTGCTCCCGACCGGCCTTGGAGAGCCTACCGTACTCCGGGCATCCTTGCGTTGCCGTCTGGAGGTGGCAGACCTTGGGACCCGGGGGGCTGATGCATCAGGGGGCTGCGGCCTGGGTGCTGGACGTGCTGGCGGGCGTGGTGGACGTGGTGGGCGGAGGCGTGGTGGGCGGGGGCGTGGTCGGCGGAGGTGTGGTGGGCGGGGGCGAGGTTGGCGGCGGCGTAGTCCAGGTCCTGGTCGGCGAAGTCGTCGTCGGCGGAGCCGTGGGCCGGGTCGTGGTGGGTTCGGTGCTCCTGGGCGTGAAGATCGTCGTGGTTGGGACGATGGTCGGGGTGATTTGAGGGCTGCCGTGCCCGGTCGTGCCTCGATTGTGGCTTGACGTGCTGTGGGTGCTGGACGGGCTGGGGGTGCTGCTGGACGTGTGGGACACGACCGTGTTGGTCGTCGGGGTCGAGTGGGACAGCACGCGGAAGGCGACGGTTCCGCCTCCGGCCAGGGCGGCGACGAGGACCAGCAGGCCCAGCATCACGGGGGTCCGGCGCCGGCGACGGGGGGCGGGCGGCTGATCGTCGGGTGGTTCGCGCGGGTCCGGTTCGGAGTGGCTGTCGGTCTCGGGCACGAGGTTGTTCTCGCTGCGTCCGCGCCGCGAGCGCCGGCCGGGTGGAGCCTTCAGCGCCGGGGCGGCGGCGCCAGCGGCCAGGAGTGGTACCGCCGCGACGGCCCCGGCGGCCACAGCTGTTTCAGTGAGGGGCGGAGTGGGGTGGTCCAGCTCGGTCACCACGGGGGGCGGCGGGCCGGCCACCGGGCCAGGCCCGGTCTTGGTGGCGCCCACCGCGGCCGCGCCGAGGGCGACGGCGTGTTTGGGGTGGGCGTCGACGGAGGTCGGGCAGCCGAGTTCGGCGGAGACCAGGTGAGCGACCATGGGAATGCGCGAGGAACCGCCGACGAGCAACACGGTGTGCAGCTGGGCGGGATCGATCTGGGCCGATTGCAGCGCCCGGCGCAGCGAGGCGATGGTGGCGCCGATCGCCGGGCGGATCATTCTTTCGAACTCGCCCCGGGTCAGGCGGACCTCGGTCTGCAGGTCGGGCAGCAGCACCGGAATGGAGGTCTCGGTATCCGCCGACAGCGCTTCCTTGGCGGTGACGCACTCGTTGCGCAGCCGGATGACCGCACTGGTAGCGCGGGGATCGGCCGGGTCGAGGCGAGAGATGGCGCCGTCGAGGGACTGGTCGACGTGGGCAAACACAGCCTCGTCAAAATCGACGCCGCCCAGTCCCTCAATGCCTTCCGGGCGCCCGAGAATTTCGAAGCCGTGCTCGGTGGTACGCAGAACGGTCGCATCGAAGGTGCCCCCGCCGAGGTCGTACACCGCGATCAGCGCGCCCAGGTTGAGGCGATCGTTGCGGGCGTAATGCGCGGCGGCGGCCTCGGGCTCGGTGAGCAAGTTGACCGCGCCCAGTCCGGCCAGCCCGGGGACCTGGGCGAAGAGCTCAAGCTTGTAGGGTCCCCAGTTCGCCGGGTGGGTCAGGGTGACCGTAGCGGGTCGCCCGCCCTCACGTTCGCTGACGGCGTCGACGACATCGCGTAGCTGGTAGGCGATCAGCGCGGTGGCCGGGTAGGGCGCCCCGCCGAGGATGACCGGCATCGGGTCGCCGAAACGCCGCTTGACCGCGCGGGCGAACCGGTCGGGCTCGGCGGCGGCCCGGCGCTCGGCCGCCCCGCCGGTCAGCACGGTGCCGTCCTCGCGGACCAGGACGACCGAGGGGACGGCATCGGTGTGGTCGCCCAGGGTGGCCATTTCGACGCGCCCGTCGCGGGCCACGGCGGCAGCGGTGAAGGTCGTGCCCAGGTCGACGCCCAGCCCGTAACTCATCGGAATCTCTTCTTTCTGCCGTTGTGCGGATCAATGGAGGACGGTCGTGTCGGTGCCGTGGTCGTGCTCGGACGGGTCGGCCGAGGCCGCCAGGGAGTCAGGGTGAGCTACTGCGGCCGCCTCGTAGCCGACGGCGCTGTGGGAGTCAGTGGTGGTCTCCGGCTCGGTCGGCTCGACCGTGACCGGATCGGCGACGGTGTGAGAGCCGGAGTCGTCGAGGCTGGGCTGGTCGTGGGCGGCCAGCGCGGTCCCGTGGTGCTGGTCCGGGCTCGACGTCCCGGCCGTCTGGTCCGTCCCGGGGTGCTCGAACGGCTTGGGGGTCGCCGAGCCGGAGGCGGAGTCGAACGAGCCTCCGGCCGGGTGCTGCGGCGAGACCGGGGCACCGGGGAAGTGGCCGGTCTGAGCGCCCCAGTGACCGGGGTCGGCTGACCCGCCGTGCAGGCCGGAGAAGGTGCCGGGCGGGGCCGACTGGTGGCCCGCCGTCATTCCGCTGGTGGCCGACATGGTCCCGCTGGTGGCCGAGGCGGTCCCGCTCGAAGTGGCCGTCACTCCGCCGGCCGTGGTCGTGGCGACCCCCAGGCCGACCTGGGGGTCGCCGGGCGTTGCCGTACCTGCCGGTTCCTGGCCGGGCGGCAGCGGCGCATCCGACGCGACCACCTCCGTCTGGCTGCTGGTGGAGGCGCCGTCCTCGTTTTCCGTCAGCGAGGAGGTGTCGTGCCCATCGGCAGTGGCATGGGGATTGCCGTGGTCGATCTGGACGGTCTCACTCTGGGTGACGGTCACTTCGTTGCTGCCGTTGCCGTCGGCGCCGACCGTGACGCTGAGGCTGTTGTCGGCCTGGTTGACCGAGAAGCTGCCGTCCGGGTGCTCGGTCACCTGGACGTGGTCGGTTTCGTGGATGACCAGATCGGTCTCCTGGCCGGGCGGGTCGGGCACCACGGTGTGGTAGTTGTCGCTGAACACGTAGGAGTGGCCGTGCTCGTCTTTGACCACGACGTACTCGACCGCGTCGACGCTGTACATACCGTCGGCGCCCTGGTTGACTACCACGTCCTGGTAGATCTCGATGGTCAGCCCGTCGTGCTGTACCTCGGCGCCATGCTGCCCGTGCTCACTGCCGCCCGCGCTGTGAGCGGGAATCCGCCAGGTGGTGTGCAGGCCGGAGGAGAGGTGGCCGCCGTGGCCGCTGGCGTGGAGCGTGACCCCCTCGGAGTCGGTGCCTGGCGGTCCGGGAGTTTCGCCGGACAGTGAGCTGGTGACCGAACCGACGTGATCCGTGCTGACGTGTTCCAGGCTTATGTGGTCCGTCGCGGGGGCGGCGTCGGTGTGGGCTAGCTCCGCCGCTGGTGACGGCTCCGACGACGCGCCGAGCCCGATGCCCATCCCGACGCCGATCCCCCCGCCGATGGCCCCGGCTACGGCCGCGACCTGGGCGGCCCGGCGGGCGGCCGAGCTGATGTGGGGTGGAGCGGTGGCGCCAGCGTCGGGGGCGTCCTGCACCCAGGGGGGAATCGATCCGCGGTCACCGTGTTTGGCCGCTTCCCACAGCCGGGACGGCATGCCGGCGGGAGCGCCGCCCGACGAAGGGGGCCGGGGCGTAGGCGTGGTCATGGCAGTATCCCTTCGGCCGCGAAGCGCGGTTCCGCCGGGCTGGCGGCTGGGCCGGGCTGGACACCCAGGACCAATCCCTCGCAGGTCCGTACCAGCACCCGGGCGGCCTCGCGGACGTCGCGGGTCGACGAGGGATGCTCAGCCCGGCGTTGCCACTGGGTCAGGGCCGCGATCGCGGCGCGGCTCAGCTCGCTGGACGGGGCCTGGGGGTCCACGTTGAGGCGGGTGGCCGAAGCGGCCCCTTCACCACCGAGCACGCGGTAGGCATGGGCCTTCTCGGTGTCGGTGAGCATCAATGTCCCGGTGCGGAGCGTGTCCAGCAGACGTATCTCGGCGAACTCGTGGGCGCCGGCGGTGATGCGTTCGTATTCGTGGCGCAGGCTGGCGGCGGCGGGCACCGGCCACCGCTGCAGCACAGCGTCCACCGCCAGCAACGCCGATCGGGCCTTGAGGACGTCAGCGCGGCCAGCGAAACGCCCGGTCAGGGCGTCGCGGAGCGGGGCCAGGCCGGATCGGGCCAGCAGCTCGCGCGAGAGCACACCCGCGGTCGTGGCGACACCGCTTTGCACCAGCCGCACCGAGACCCGCAACCCGAAGAACCCAAACCGGTCGAGCAGAGCGGCCCGGCGCGCGGGCTCAACGGCGATGTCGGTCTCGCCCTGGGTGAACCGGGTCGCGGTGACCAGCAGCCGCTCCAGTTCGGCCTCGTCGGCCCGGGCCAGCGTGGTGATGGCGCGGAATTCGTCTTCGCGCAGGGTCGCCGCGGTGGCGGCCAGGAGTCCGGCCACCGGCAGCACGGTCTGGCACAGGGCTTGCAGTCGCGGGTCCTGCCGGTACCGGGCCGCAATCCGGGCCGCGCTGTCGAGGGCGTCCACTCGGCCGTGGCCGACCTCATCAGCGCGGCCGAGAACGGCAATCGTGTTGATCGGCCGGCGCTCGGCCGGATCGTCCCGGAAGGTCTCCAGGAACCGGACATCGGAGCCGTGCACGTGACGCATCAGGTAGACCACCGCGTCCACCTCGGCCTGGTCGTCCTCGCCGTCGGTGCCGAGAGTGGACTCGGTCCGCCGGGACAGCTCGGCGCTGAGCGAGTCCAGTCCGGGGGTGTCCACCAGGGTCATCGTGGACAGCGCCGTCGACGGCCAGTCCACCACCAGGCGTTCGACATCCTCGGCGCGCAGGCCGCCGAGGCTTACGTCGAGCACGCCGCCGGTCGGTCCCGGCGGCAGTGGCCGGGGCGACCCGGAGTGCGGGTAGGCCGTGACCCGGTAGGTGTGCCCGTCGCGGTACCAGGTGACGATGCGGGTGCATTCACCGGCGTCGGTCGCGGCGAGTTCCTGGCCGACCAGCGCGTTGAGCATGGTCGACTTCCCGGCCTTGATCCGGCCGGCGATCGCCACCCGCAGTGGCTCGTTCAGCCGCTGGGCGACGGCGTCCAGCTCGGGCATCGCCGGGCTGCCTTCGTAGACCTGACCAGCGTGGTGCACCAGCGCCCGCACGGCGGCGGACAACGGGGAAGGGGCCGAAGGACCCTGGGGCCGGGTCATGACAACATCCGCTGCGGCCGGGAGACCGGCGCCGACGGGATCTCGGTACGCCTTCGGTGCGCCGCCAGGTCGTCCATGCGGGACCGCAGCGACGCCAGGGTGACCAGGTCGGAGTCGATGCGCTCGCGCTGGGTGCCGGCCGACTCGGTGCTGGTCACCGAGGCCTGCGCGGCGGCCAGCGCCTCACTGGCTGAGCGCTGCAGTTCGGTCACCCGCTCGGCGCAGGCGCTGCGCAGCTCGCGTTGCACGTGGCGGACCGCGTCGCGAGAGTCCTTGCCGACCTGCATATTGAAGTCGTCGACAAACCGGCGCACCGTCGCTTTGGCCTCGGCGCGCCGCTGCTCCAGCCGACGGCGGCGATCGTCCATGAGCCCGGCCCGGCCCATCAGCATCGCGGGGGCCAAGCCGGCCACCGGAAGGAATATCGGAAGGATCGCCAACCCAGCCAGATGGGTCAGCATGGTGAACATCAGCATTCCGCTGTAGGCCTTCTGGAAAGTGGCCAGGCCCGCGCCCTTGGCCTTCTTGCCCAGGAACTTCGAGTCGACGTCGAACTCGCTGATCAGCTCCACCGGGGCTGCGACCTCGTGGACCCGAATGACGTCCGCTTCGGCCAGCGCGAAGTGCTCGCTGACGGCCGCGGCGACCTCCTTGGCCCGGCGTACGAACATCGCGTAGTTCTCCAGCGCTTCCGCGGCCAGCCGCTGCCGCAACCACGCCTCGAACTCCTCCCAGTTCTTGGCCGGGTCGCCCTCGCTGATCGTGGCCTCGGCTTCGTGCAGCACCGTCCGGGACCGGTCCCGGAGGTCGAAGTCAATGTCCGAGGCGATGTCGGAGAACCCGTCCTGGAGCAGTTGCTGCCACCTGGCGCTCCGCTCCCGCAACGCGTCGGCCCGTTGCTTGGCCGCGGCCAGCTCGCCGATCAGCGCTTCGAGGCCCGCTGGGTCGATCAGTGCGACTCGGTGGGCCCGGGCCACGATCTCGAGCTGATCCACGGCCGAGATCACGTGGCTCGCCACCGCGTCGAGAGCCAGCCGCTCCGAATCGGTGACCACCTCGCCGAGCCGGCGGACCAGCGGCGGGAACCCCGACTCGTTGTTCAGCTCCTGATCGCTGGTCCGGGCCGCCCGGCTGCGGACCTCCGAGGAGAGGGGCAGCACCTCGATCGGGATCTGGCGGCGATCCAGGTGACCCAGGTCGAGCCGGAGAACCTGCTCCCAGTGCGGATACAGGTCGGTCTTGCTGAGGATCATGACGATCGTGGGGCACAGGTCCTGCACGGTGGCCAGGAATCGCAACTCGGCCGCGGTGAGCTCCTGCGAGGCGTCGCTGACGAACAGTACGGCGTGCGACTGGGGCAGCGTGCTCAGCGACGCCGCGTTCTGGATCGAGCCGAGGCCGCCCACCCCAGGGGTGTCGACGAGCGTCAAGCCCGACGCCAGCAGGGGACGGTTGATGCCCACCGTGACCGACCGCAGCCGACGGCAATTGCCCGGGTTACCGGCCTCCGAAGCGTAAGCCGCGATCTCCGACGGGGAGATGTTCTCGGTCCAACCCGCTCCGCCGGAACCTTCGAGTGACTCGAAACTGGCGCTGGCGGTGACCTGCTCGGCGTAACGCACCTCAGTCGACACCGCGGTGGCGATATCGTCGTCCACTGGGCAGATCGGGGCCGTGAGCAACGCATTGACCAGCGAACTCTTGCCTTGTTTGAACTCTCCGACGACATGGACCATGACGTTCGAATCCGTCAGCAGGCGCCGAGCGCTGGACAGGCGTTCGGCGAGATCCTCTCGCTCGTACGCCCGGGCTCCCTGGATCGCCAGGTCCAGAGTCTCCAGTGCGTGTCGTGTAGCGCCGCTCGGCGCCTGCTGACCGGACATTGCGGTTCCTCCCTAACCGAACTACGGGGCCCATTCAGGCCGCGTCAGCTGTGGTGCATTTCCTGACCGGCATCGGCGCCGTCGTGGCCGGCGTCAGCGCTCTCGGTCGCCGCCGCGTGGCCGGCGTCCTCGAACGAGTGATCGTCACTGGTGACGTGAGTGGACTCCTCGTGCACTGGCGTGTCGTAGTGGGACTCACCACTGCTGGTTGCGTGGTAACTCTCCGGCTCCGCACTGTGCGTTCCAGCGGACAGATCGTTGTGGATACCGGTCTCCGGCTGGGACGTCGTCCCGTGGAACGTCGGCGTGTGCAGCGGCTCACGATGGATCCCGCTGAACCCGTGCGACTGTTCGTTGAACGCGCCGGTCTGGCCGTGGCCGCTACCGCTGACCTGCTGCTCGTTCTGCTGCGAGCCGCTGGAGTGACCGGCCTGCTCACTGAACGCACCGGTCTGGCCGTGACCGCCGCCGCTGACCTGCTGCTCGTTCTGCTGGGTGCCGCCGAAGTGACCGCCGGCCTGCTCACTGAACGCGCCCGTCTGGCCGTGGCCGCCGGCCACTTGCTGCTCGTTCTGCTGAGCACCGTGACCGGCCTGCTCACTGAACGCACCCGTCTGGCCGTGGCCGCCGCCGCTGACCTGCTGCTCGTTCTGCTGCGAGCCGCCGGAGTGACCCGCCTGCTCGCTGAACGCGCCCGTCTGGCCGCCTGGCCGCCGCCGCTGACCTGCTGCTCGTTCTGCTGAGCACCGCCGTAGCCCGGACCGGCCTGCTCACTGAACGCGCCCGTCTGGCCGTGGCCGCCGGCCGACCTGCTGCTCGTTCTGCTGAGCACCGTGACCGGCCTGCTCACTGAACGCACCCGTCTGGCCGTGACCGCCAGCGACCTGCTGCTCGTTCTGCTGCGTGCCGCCTAGCCCGCCAGCTTGCTCGCTGAAGGCACCGGTCTGGCCGCCGTAGCCGCCGCCGACCTGCTGCTCGTTCTGCTCCGTGCCGCCGGAATGCCCAGCCTGCTCGTTGAACGCCGCCGTCTGACCGCCGAAGCCGCCCCGGACCTGCTGCTCGTTCTGCTCGGCACCCGGACCGGCCTGCTCGTTGAACGCACCAGCCTGGCCGCCGTAGCCGCCACCGACCTGCTGCTCGTTCTGCTGCGCGCCGTCCAGGCCGCCAGCCTGCTCACTGAACGCACCAGTCTGGCCGTGATCGCCACCGTCAACCTGCTGCTCGTTCTGCTGCGCACCCGGACCGGCCTGCTCGTTGAACGCACCAGCCTGGCCGCCGTAGCCGCCACCGACCTGCTGCTCGTTCTGCTGCGCGCCGTCCAGGCCGCCAGCCTGCTCACTGAACGCACCGGTCTGGCCGTGATCGCCGCCGTCAACCTGCTGCTCGTTCTGCTGCGCACCCGGACCGGCCTGCTCGTTGAACGCACCAGCCTGGCCGCCGTAGCCGCCACCGACCTGCTGCTCGTTCTGCTGCGCGCCGTCCAGGCCGCCAGCCTGCTCACTGAACGCACCGGTCTGGCCGTGATCGCCGCCGTCAACCTGCTGCTCGTTCTGCTGCGTACCCGGACCGGCCTGCTCGTTGAACGCACCAGCCTGGCCGCCGTAGCCGCCACCGACCTGCTGCTCGTTCTGCTGCGCGCCGTCCAGGCCGCCAGCCTGCTCACTGAACGCACCAGTCTGGCCGTGATCGCCGCCGTCAACCTGCTGCTCGTTCTGCTGGGTGCCGGGACCGCCGGCTTGCTCGTTGAAAGCGCCGGTCTGACCGTAACCGTCCCCGTCGACCTGCTGCTCGTTTTGCTGGGTACTCATTTCATGTCCTGTCTGTTGGGTCGAGAATTGATGGATGGTGGAACGCGTGAATAGCCATGGTGATCCAAGCATGCGTTTATTCGGAATGGATTCCGATGGAAGTTACGGCCAGACAATAGTCACGCCGCAAAGAGCGCTTGCACGCTTAGGTGAATCTCTGAGCAGCGCAAACGTAATTAAGAATTGCTTCCAGCTGAATGCTTCGGCTAGCTCGAAGATACAAATCCAGACATATTCGCCCCCTTCCCCGTCCACCGCGCCCCTATCGGTGGCGCCCACCATGCTGACCTTGGCGGGCTTAGATTTTTCCCCGATAAACTGACGAGAATTTCTAGTGCTGCGCGGTGCATCCCGGCCGCGCCCCCGCGGTCGGTACGCCAATCGCAGGATGATGCCGGCAGGACTGCTGTGGTCGTGCCACGGCCTGTTGCCGGTGCGGATTGAATTCGAGGCGGCCCATGGCGCAGTTCAGCGGTCGAGTCGCTCGGCTAGGCGAAAGCTGGGGGCGGCACGTCGAGGATCTGGAACGGTTTCGGCGCATGGCACTCAGCTCCCGTTTCCCTCAGTGGGCGGACCAAGCAGCCGCTCGTGGCTTGGGCCAGCGACCGCCTCTTTGCCTGGTCGGAGGCGGCACCTGCCCTTCAGATACACCTTTTCCACAAAAATCTGGGGCAGCGGGTCAGAAAGCGGGCACGGCCTGGGCCCGGTGATGGTGGCACACCTGGGGCGCGGCGGGTAGCACCCTGCCGGGGGCGGGCGGGGCGGCCGAGGATCGGGTTATGGATTCCGGGGGGCCGCGGGGCGGGCGGGGGCGTGCCTTCCGCTCCCTCGCGGGGAATCGGGCGCTGGGGCGGGTGCTGGCGGCGTACGTGATGTTCACGCTCAGCGAGGACGCGGTGTGGATCGCGATGCTGGTGTACGCCTACGGGCGGGGCGGGGCCACCGCGGCTGGGCTGGTGGCGGTGGCCCAGCTGGTGCCGGCTGCGGTCGTGGCCCCGGTGGCGGCCGCTCTCGCAGACCGGCGGTCGCCGGTGGTCCTGCTGGTGGGCGGGTATCTGGTGCAGGCGGCGGCCATGGCGGGCACCGCGGTGGCCATCTGGGCGGGGGTGCCGCTGGGCGCCTACGCCGGTGCCGTGGTGGCCGCGACCGCGGTAACGGCCACCCGGCCAGCTCAGTCGGCGCTCATTCCCTCGATCGCCGCCACCCCGGATCAGCTGACCGCGGCCAACGTGATCGCGGGCGGGCTGGACGCGGCCGGGGTCGCGGGGGCCGGGCTGCTGGCGGGCGTGCTGATCACGGTGGCCGGCGTGGGGAGCGTGTTCGCGGTGTGCGCCGGTCTCGGCCTGGTGGCGGCGCTGCTCACCGCCGGGCTGCGGGTGGCGGCCCTGACGACCGGCCAGGACAGTGATGCGGCAACGGCCGGGATCGGCGCGGGCCTGCGGCTGGCGGCGGCCGGGCCGCGGCTCCGGCTCATGCTGGCCCTGCTGACCGCGGACGCCGTCGTGGTGGGTGCGCTGGACTTGCTGGTCGTGATTCTGGCCCTCACCGTGCTCAAGCGCCCGGCGGGCTGGGCCGGTTACCTCGAGTTCGGATTCGGCGCGGGCGCGGTGCTGGCCGCCACCGCCAGCGCGATCCTGGTCGGACGCCGGCTGGGGCGGCCGATCATGGCGGCGGCCCTGGCCTTCAGCGCCGCCCTGGCCGCAGTCGCGTTCGGCCCGGGCACGGCCGGGACCGTGGCCCTGCTGGTCGTGGCCGGAGCCAGCCATTCCCTGCTGAACGTGGCCGCCCGCACGCTGCTGCAGCGCTCGGTCCCGCCCCAGCTGATCGGGCGGATCTTCGGCGTCCTGGAGGGGCTGACCATGGCCGGGCTGGCCGTGGGTGCCCTGCTGGTGCCCGCACTGGCCCACTTGGGCGGGAGCAGGCTGGCCGTGCTGGGCGTCGCCGCCGTGCTGCCGCTGGCCACCGTGGCCGGCGGCCGGGCCATCTTCCGGCTCGATTCCGGCACCGCGGTCCCGGTGGTGGAGATCGCCCTGCTGCGCTCGCTCCCGCTGTTCGCCGAGCTGCCCGCGCCCGCGCTGGAGGGCCTGGCGGCGGCGCTCGAACCCGTGTCGCTGGCCGCCTCGGACGTGCTGATCCGGCAGGGAGATCCAGGCCGTGCCTACTACGCGATCGCCTCGGGCGAGCTCGATGCCGTCCAGGATGGGCACCGGCTGGGGCGGTTCGGCCGGGGGGAGGGCGTAGGAGAGATCGCGCTGCTGCACGCGGTCCCGCGAACCGCGACGGTCCTCGCCCGTACCCCGGCCACCGTCTACCGGCTGGACCGGGACGACTTCCTGATCGCGGTCCTCGGGCACGCCCCAACCCGGCGGCAGGCCGACCGCATCGCCGGCACGCGACTGGCCACCGGGGTCGCCACCGCTCCGGACCAGAGGTAGCTACGGCTGCCCGGAACCCAACCGCAGACAGGAGACCACCGTGGAGCATCCGCTGGCCATGGACCCCGAGGCCATGCGGCGCGCCGGGTACGCCACCGTTGACGCGCTGGTGGCCCGGCTGGCCGACCCCGAAGCCGATCCGGTGCTGCGCCGCGGCCAGGCCGCCGACCTGCGGGCGCGGCTGAGCGGGCCACCACCGGAACAGCCCGCCGACTATGCCGCCGTCCTGGGCCGGGTCCTGGCAGACGTGCTGCCCCACGCGGCCCGCACCGATCACCCCGGCTACCTGGCCTTCGTCCCCAGCTTCACCACCTGGCCGGGCGCGCTGGCCGAGCTGACCGCCGCCGCAGCCAACCTGTACTGCGGCGCGTGGCTGGAATCGGCTGGCCCGGCTCAGGTCGAGCTGGAGGTGATCGACTGGTTCCGCGGATGGCTGGGTCTGCCCGCGAGTACCGCCGGGGTGCTCGTCACTGGCGGCTCCGCCGCCAACCTGACCGCCCTGCTGGTGGCGCGCGAGGCAGCGGGCGGCCCGTCACCCGCTTCCGTGGTGTACGTGTCCGACCAGGCGCACTCCTCCGTGGCCCGGACCGCTCGCGCCATGGGGCTGCGGCCGGACCAGGTCCGGGTCCTGCCGACCGACGACCGCTGGCGGCTCGGCCCGGACACGGTCGCCGCCGCCGTCAGGGCCGACCGGGCCGCGGGCCACGTCCCGTTCGCGCTGTGCGCCAGCGCCGGGTCGACCAACACCGGTGCCGTCGATCCCCTGGCTGACCTGGCCGACGTATGTGCCGCCGAAGGACTGTGGCTGCACGTGGACGCGGCCTACGGCGGCTTCGCCGCACTCACCGCGCAGGGACGGCGCGAGTTGTCCGGCATCGAGCGCGCCGACTCGGTGACGCTCGACCCGCACAAGTGGCTGTACCAGCCGATGGAGTGCGGCTGTGTGCTGATCCGCGACGGCGTCCGGCTGGAGGGCACGTTCGCCATCCACCCGGACTACCTCGATGGCGATGCCACCTCGGAGGCCGGGGAGATCAACTTCGCCGACCGGGGCCTGCAGCTGTCCCGCGGCTTCCGCGCCCTCAAGGTCTGGATGAGCGTGCAGACGTTCGGGCTGGCCGCGTTCCGGACCTGCATTGAGCGCAACCTGGAGCTGGCCACCTACGCCGAGAACCTGGTCCGCAGCCACCCCGGGCTCACCCTGATGGCCCCGGCCACGCTGGGGATCATCTGCTTTCGCCGGGAGTGGCCGGGCTGCGATGAAGCCGAGATCGAACGGCGCGGGATCGCGCTGGCCGCGGAGCTGGAACGCACCGGCGCCGCGCTGGTCTCCACCACCCGGCTGGCCGGACGGCACGCGGTCCGGCTCTGCATCCTGAACCCGACCACCAGCGAGGAGCACGTGCGGGCGGTGATCGAGCACTTCGCCACCGCACCGGCTCCGCCCGGCCACGTCGAGGGCGACACCGCGCGGCCGGACGGCATCCCGCTGCTGGCCGGCGTGGCCGCTGCGACCCGGCGAGCCCTCTGGGACCGGGGCACCGCCCTCGACGTCGCCGCGGGCGACGACGTCACCCGCCGCTGGGACTGTGACCGGTCCTTCTACCTGATCCTGACTGGCCGCTACGACGTCTTCATCGATTCCCGCCACATCCGCACCCTGGGCCCGGGCGATCACTTCGGTGAACTAGCCGCCCGCGACTGGGGCGGCGGCTACGGCTACGCTCGCCTGGCCACGGTCCGCTGCGCCGAGCCCGGTCGCCTGATCAGGCTGGCCAGCGGGGACCTCGAGTGGCTGACCAGCACCGAGCCGGCCGTGAAGGCACGGCTCGCCGCCACCCTGGCCGACCGCCTCCAGAACCGCTAGCCCAGAACCGCTAGCGCAGGACCGCCCGGGCCGCGGCGGCAGAACCTCGGGATAACCCTATTGGCGCGGGGTCAGGTACCCAGAGAACATCGCTACGTGGCGATTCGGATCCTGATTGTCGACGACGATCAAGGCTTTCTCGGCGTAGCGGCCGAGTTGCTCGCCGCGCGCGGATTCGAGGTCATCGGCCGGGTCGGCGACGCGGCTCAGGCGCTGGCCGCCACGTCGGCAGACTGCCCGGACGGGATACTGCTGGACGTCAACCTGCCGGGACGGGATGGCTTCGCCACCGCGGTGGCGCTCGCGGGTGCCTGCCCGTCGGCCAGGATCGTGCTGACGTCGGCCGAGGCCGGGCCCGTCGCCGCCGAGGTGCTGCAGGACTGTCGGGCCGACGCGTTCGTGCCCAAGCAAGAGCTCGCGACCAGCGACCTGGCTCAGCTGTTCAGTCGGTCGGATCCCTGAACGGGGACGGTGGCCCGGAGCACGGTCCCCTGCGCGGGCGGGCTGGTGATGGTCAGCGTCCCGCCGAGTGCGCCGATCCGGTCGCTCAGCCCGGTGAGGCCGCTGGCCTGCGACCGCGGGCTGGCCCCGCCGATCCCATCGTCCCGGACCTCGGCGACGCACAGGTCACCGTCGATTTCCAGCCGGACCCAGGCCGAGGTGGCCTGCGCGTGCTTGGCGATATTGGTCAGGGCCTCGGAGCAGAAGAAGTACAGGCTGGCCTCGATAGGCGACGGCAGCCGGACGCCGGGCACGTTGATCTCGACGGGAATCGGCACCCGGTCGGCCAGGGCGCGAACGGCGGCGGGCAGGCCGTGCTGGGTGAGGATCGCGGGGTGCAGGCCCGCGGCCAGCTCACGCAGGTCCTCGATCCCGCGCCTGGTGTCGTTCATGGCCTGGCCGACCAGCTCACGGGCCCGGCCCGGCGCGGCGTCCCAGCGCTGCTCGGCCAGCTGAAGGTTGATCAGGGTGGCGACGAGGCGTTGCTGGGCCCCGTCGTGCAGATCCCGGGTGACGCGCTGGCGCGCCGCGTCGGACGCCGCGACCAGGCGTGCCCGCGACGCGATCAGCTCCTGTTCGGCTCGCTGGCGGTCGGTGATGTCACGCACGTAAGCGGTGAAGGTCGGCTCTCCGGGCAGGCCGGTGCGGGTCACGGCCACCTCGGCCGGAAACTCGGTGCCGTCGGCCCGCATGGCCGGCATCTCGATCCGGCGGTTCAGGATGACTTCCTGCCCGGTAGCCAGGTAGCGAGCCAGCCCGCGCCGGTGCGCCTCCCGCAGCGACGGCGGCACGATCTTGTCGGCCAGGTCATGGCCGATCATCTCCTCGGCCCGGTAGCCGAAGGCGCGCTCGAACGCGCTGTTCACGTAGGTCACGCGGGCGTCCCGGTCCACGCTGATGACCGCGTCGAGCGCAGTTTCCAGGATCGTGCGCTGCCGGGCCTCGCTCGCGGCGAGCACGGCGGTCCGCGCCTCGGCGACCTCACGGTCCCGGTCCGCCAGGCCACGCAGTTCCGCCTCGGAGACGCTGCGCAGCCGGGCCAGCTCGACGCTGAGCACGGTGGCCGCGTGCTCGAGGGCGGCCAGGTCGGTCTCGGTCGCGGTGCGATCGGGATCAAGCAGGGCGATGACGCTGAGGACATCGGCCTCCGGCATGGCCGGCATCAGCCAGGCGCCCTGGTGGTAAGTCGCGCGCAGCGCCGTCCGCAGCGAGCGCACGATCTCCGCCCACTGGGTCTCGCCCCGGGCCGCCCCCTGGTTGGCCAGCGGATGATCGGCTGGCGCTGGCTCTAGCCCTGGGCCGGCCGTGGCGCGGGTGTTGCCCTGGGTGTCCACGATGAGCACGGGGTAGCCGGTCAGCTGGTGCAGGGTCCCGGCGATCCCGGCCTGCCCATCGGTGGCCACGGTTCCGGTCAGGCTGCGGTGGATCTCCATGCGCCGGGCCAGGGTGGAGATCAGTTCCTGGTTGGCGATGACGCTGCCGCACAGCTGGGCCAGCACCGTCAGCAGGAAGGTCTCCTGGTCCGACAGGTCGTCGGGGCCGGAGACGACCAGAAAGATCTGCTCGTGCGTGAGCGGCGAGGAGATCGGGAACGCCCAGCAGCTCAGCGAGCCTTCCACCTCGAGCCGGGCGACTCCGGTGAGCCCGGCTAGGAGACCGGCGACGTGCTCCGGGGCCCGCTCGTAGTACTCCCCCGACCGGCTGGGGTGCCAGGCCACGGCGCGGTGGGAGGCGACGATCGACGGAACCGCGGTGGTGACCAGGCGCACGGCCTGAGCCGGAGACGACGTCTGGGCCAGAATCAGCGACAGGCCGAGGACCGAGTTGACCGGGGAGAGCACCCGGCTGACGTCTGGCCCGGCACCGTCAGCTGGTGACATCGGCTGGTGGCGGCATCGCTATCCGGGGAGCCGGTCTGCCTCGTAGTGCGGATTGCCGATGACGATGCCGTTCAGGTACAGCCGTGGATGGGTCCTGAGCACGCGCATGACCGTGTCGCCGTCGAACAGGTCCAGGTCGTAGAGGCAGAAAAAGAAGTGCGGATGGTCCGGGGCGACGTGGTTCAGCTCGGCCTCGGCCGCGAACCACTCGTTGATGTCGACGCCGTTGCGGACGATGAAGCTCTCATCCCCGCAGGCCTGGAAACGGCCGTACCCGTCGGCGGAGGCGTCGAGAACCATGGTCTGCATATTGCGGATGAACGCGTCCTTGGAGAAGGAGCCATCCGGCATGTACGCCTCGTCCTCGGTGAGGACGTTCAGCATGCCGTCTCTGGCTATCAGCTCGGCCGGAACCCGGCTGTGCACGGTGGACGGCTGGTCGACCATTGCGAAGACCTTGTTCCCGGCTTGCAGGCCCTGGGTGATGTAGTCGACGACGATGTCGTCCAGCACGTTGCGGCTGCTGCTGTAGAAGGCACAGACGTGATCACCGGGAGTGAAACCAAGGCTGGGATCCTGTGCCGCTGGGACCGTCATAGCTAGCCTTCCCGCCTGGTGGCAGCAGTCTAGCCCAGTCGCGGCCCGGTTACGGAAATGCCAGTTGTGACGTCATTATTAGACCGTGAACGCACCCGAGCAGATCCGCGTCGTGGTCGGCGAAGATCACGCCTTCGTCCGGGAGGGGATCCTGCGGGTCCTTCAGGACAGCGGATTCGACGTGGTCGGAACGGCATCCGATGCGCGCGAGCTGGTCAGTATGGCGGAGGCGTACCGCCCCGATGTGATCATCGCCGACATCCAGATGCCGCCCGATCACGGCGACGACGGGCTCCGGGCGGCGCTGGCCATCCGGGCCGCCCAGCCCGGTACGGGAGTGCTGGTCCTGTCCCAGTTCCTGGAGGACGCCTACGCTTTCGCCCTGGTCGCCGACGGCGCCGACGGCGTGGGCTACCTGCTCAAGGAAAAGGTCGGCGATCTGCGGGTCTTCGTCGACGCGGTGCAGCGCGTGGCCGACGGCGGGTCGGTGCTCGACCCGGACGTGGTGGCGCGGCTGGTGGGCCGCAAGCGGAAGGCCAGCCCGCTCGACAACCTGACTCCCCGGGAGCGCGAGGTGCTCGCCCTCATCGCCGAGGGCCGGTCCAACGCGGGCATCGCCGGCGAGCTCGTGGTCACGGTGGCCGCGGTCGAACGGCACGTCACCGGCATCTTCGACAAGCTCGGGCTCCGGCAGGCTAAGGACGCGCACCGCCGGGTCCTGGCCGTGCTGCAGTACCTGCAGGCATAAGAGTGTGGGGTTAGCCCTAGGGCGGTGCTGGGAAAGCCTCAGTACCAGCCTGAAGGATGCTCAATTGGCTGGTCAGCGCGCTTCCGACAGGCTCGTGGCATGGCAGCAAACACGAAGGACCCCGGCCTGCATGGACGCCGGGCCGAGTGCGGGATGCTGGTCAAACTAGTCGACGGCGTGCGGGGCGGGGACGGCGCGACGCTCGTCCTGTCCGGTGAGCCCGGTACGGGCAAGACGACGCTGCTGGAGTTCGCGGCCGGGCTGGCCCGGGACCTTCAGGTGATCCATACCGCGGGCGCGGAATCGGAGACCGAACTGGCCTACGCCGGGCTGCAACGGCTGTGCGGGCCCATGCTGGGTCTGATCAGCCGTCTCCCCGGACCACAGCGCGAGGCGCTCGAGACCGCGTTCGGGGTGCGGGCGGGCCAGAAACCCGATCGCTTCCTGGTCGGCCTGGCGGTATTCGGCCTGCTGACGGACTCGGCCGCCCGATGCCCGCTGGTGTGCGTGATCGATGACGTGCAGTGGCTGGACCCGGCGTCAAGACAGGTGCTGACGTTCGCGGCCCGGCGGCTGGCCGCCGAACCGATCCTGATGATCTTCACCGCGCCCGAACCGATCGCGGAGCTGGACGGCCTGCCCACGATGACGCTGGGCGGCCTGCACGACGCGGACGCTCGCGACCTGGTCACGTCGGTGTTGCAAGGGCCGCTCGATGAGCGGGTGCGGGATCAGCTGGTGGCCGAGACCCGGGGCATCCCCGGGGCGCTGCTCGGCCTGCTCCGGCGATTGTCGCCCGCCCGGCTGGCCGGCGGCTTCGGGCTACTGGACGTGCTGCCCGGCGACGCACCCGATGCCCTGCTGGCCGAGCTGGGCGAGCTTCCGTGGCCAGCCCGCCAGGTGCTGCTCGTCGCGGCGGCCGACCCGACCGGCGACCCGGCCCTGGTGCGGCAGGCGGCCGGGTACCTGAACATTCCCGGCCAGGCCGCGGCCCCGGCCGTCGAGGCCCGGCTGATCACGTTCGACCGGCTGGTCGTCTTCCGCGATCCGCTGGTCCGGTCGGCCGTCTACTCGACCGCCCGCCTGCGCGATCGCCGGTCCGCGCACCGGGCGCTCGCGCTGGCTACGCCGGCCCAGGCTGATCCCGATCGGCGCGCCTGGCACCACGCCCGGTCCCTGACCGAACCCGACGAGGAGGTCGCGGCGGAGCTCGAGCGCTCGGTCGGCCGGGCCCAGGCCCGGGGCGGCCTGGCCGCCGCGGCCGCGTTCCTCGAACGCGCCGCCATGGCATCGCCAGATGCGGGACGGCAGGCCGAACGAGCCCTCGCCGCCGCCACGATCATGCTGCAGGCCGGTGAGCCCTTCGCCGCGGCCAAGCTGCTCGACGTGGCCGAAGCAGGCCCCCTGGACCGTCACGGGCAGGCTCGCACCGACCTCGTGCGGGCCCGGCTCGCGTTCACCCTGAACCACGGGAGCGACTCACCGCAACCGCTCCTGCAGGCCGCGCAGCAGCTGAGCCGGTTCGACGCCGAGCAGGCCCGCGCGGCTCACCTGGACGCGATCCGGGCCGCGCTGGCCGCCGCCGGCCGGGCGGCTCCGGGCGGAACCATGACCGACGTGATCCGGGCCGCGCGGGAAGCGGCGGGGGTGGAGATCTCCGGGCCGGCTGACGTCCTGCTGGTCGGCCTGACCGCAAGCTTCAGCCAGGAATTCACGGCGGGAGCGCCGCTGCTGCGGCGGGCCGTGCACGGTTTCGGGCACGAGCTGACGGCCGCCGCGGAGCTCAGCTTGCTGCCGTTGGCCTGTACCGGAGCGTTCCTGCTGTGGGATGACCGGGCCGGGGAGACGCTGGCCGACCGCTACGCCGGGCTGGCTCGCAGCACCGGAGCGCTCGGTGAGCTGCCCTCAGCCCTGGACGCGCTGGCCTTCGTGCGCTTGCTGGCGGGCGACCTGGCCGCCGCGGATTCGCTCGCCCGGGAGGCACAGTCCACCGCCGAAACCGTGAGCAGCCGGGCCACCCCGTACGGTGCCCTCGGCGTCGCGGCGGTACGCGGACGCATGGACCCGGCGCTGGCGCTGATCGCCAGCAGCGGGCAGGACGCCGCCCGGCGGGGCGAGGGACTCGGGATCGCCGCGGCGAGCTGGGCCACCGCGGTGCTCTACAACGGCCTGGGCCGGTACGCGGACGCGCTGGCCGCGGCGGAGGAGGCCGTCGAGGCCGCCGGGCCGCCGGTGGTAGCCGGGTGGTCGATGGCCGAGCTGATCGAGGCCGCGGCCCGGACCGGGCAGGCCGACCGGGTCAGCGGGGTCATGCGCACGCTGTCGCACCTCACCCTGGCCGCGGGCACCGACTGGGCCCTCGGCGTCCGGGCTCGCTCGCTGGCCCTGCTGACCGGCCGCGAGGACCTGTACCAGGCGGCGATCAAGCACCTGGGCCGGTCGCGGGCCCGGGTCGACCTGGCCCGGGCCCACCTGCTCTACGGCGAGTGGCTCCGGCGCGAGAACCGCCGCACCGACGCCCGCGAGCAACTTCACCGCGCGCACGAGATGCTGGCCCGGATGGGAGCAGAGGCGTTCACCGAGCGCGCGCGCCGCGAGCTGCTCGCCACCGGTGAGACCGTGCGCAGCCGCACGGCCGGAACCGACCGGGAGCTGACGTCGCAGGAGACGCAGATCGCCGCCCGGGCCCGGGACGGGAAGACCAACAACGAGATCGGGGCGGAGCTCTTCCTCAGTCCCCGCACGGTCGAGTGGCACCTGCGCAAGGTGTTCGGGAAGCTCGGCATCACCTCACGCCGGCAGCTCCGCCAGGTGCTGCCCAGGGCCAGCCGGGACCGGTGATTCCACCAGGCCAGGGCTACAGCCGGGGACTGTCACGGGCGTAAACCCGGGCCCGGCGACGGGGCAGATTATTCGGGCTGGCCGAACAGTGCTTACGTCAGATGGCTCTTTTTCCCGCGGGGCTGGACTGACACGCTGCACTGACGGTCCAGTTGGGACCGGCCCACGTACCCCGGAGCCCATCGTGACTGACACTGCCACCGCCACCGCCCAGGCCGGGCCGAGGACCGCCCGGCAGCCGTGGCGGGTGCCGCCGAACTTCTTCGCCATGCCGCTCGGGATCGCGGGCCTGGGTGAGGCCTGGGAAGCGGCCCGGCCCGTGCTCGGGCTGCCGCGTGCGGTGCCGAACGCGTTCCTGGCCGCCGCCGCGCTGCTGTGGCTGGTGCTGGTCGTCGCCTACCTGGCGCAGGGATTTCCCCGCATCCTGGCCGACCTGCGCGATCCGGTGCTGTCGCCGTTCACCTCGCTCGCGGTGATCACGCCGATGGTTCCCGCGGCCGCACTGGCCGAGGCCAACCTGACCGCCGCACGGGTCGTGGTCGTCGTCTTCGCGGCCGCCACCATCGCCCTGGGCGGCTTCCTGACCGGTCAGTGGGTCGTCGGCGAGCTGGATCAGGGTGTCGCGCACCCGGGTTATTTCCTGCCGACGGTCGCGGGCGGCCTGGTCGCCAGCTACGCCACGGCCGAAGTCCAGCTGCACTCCCTGGCCGAGGCCCTGTTCGGGATCGGTGTGCTGTGCTGGCTGCTGCTCGGATCGCTGATCCTCAACCGGCTGTTCTTCACCCGGACGCTGCCGCCGCCCCTGATGCCGACCCTGGCCATCGAGCTCGCGCCCCCGGCCGTGGCCGGGCTGGCCTGGTTCGCCCTGAACGGCGGCACCATCGATCTGCCGGCCCGCGTGCTGGGCGGATATGCGGTACTGATGGCGCTGGTCCAGCTGCGCTTCCTGCCGGTGTACCGACGGCTCCATTTCTCGCCCGGCTTCTGGGCGTTCACGTTCTCCTACGCCGCGGCCACCGGGGACGCACTGTGCTGGATCCGGATTACTGCGCTGCCCGGCCGCACGGCCCTGTCCATCGCGGCGCTGGTCCTGATCACCGGCCTGGTCGGTGTGATCGCGATCCGCACAGCGCGGCTGGCGCTGCGCGGACAGCTGCTGCCCGCCGCTCCCCCAGCGCCTGCGTCCCCCACGGCGCCGGCCTCGCGCGCTGCCGCGGCGGCCGGCCGTGGCAGCGCCCGCGCCGGACAGTCACGCGGCGAACTGACTACTCCGCCTCGGCGGTATGGTCCTCGGCCCCGGCGGTACCGTCCCCATCGGTCGCGGGGGCATCGCCTTCCAGGCTGACCTCCCCGACCACCCGGGCCTCGGTCACCACCACGGCGTCCAGGGCCGCCTCGGGAGTACCGGGCAGTGGACGGTCGCGCCGGGCCAGCGCGGCGGCGATCGAGGGGAAGACCAGCACCGAGAGCACGCCCGCGCCGACCAGGGCGGCCGCGTTGGCGGGGATCATGACGCCATCGCTGAGGCCGATCTCGGCCAGCGCGATCAGCAGCGGCATCGTGGTCGCCGCGATGAACGTCATCTCCACCCGCTGCCGCATCGGCAGCGCGCGCCGGTAGACCAGCAGCGAAGGCAGGCCGCGGACCACGAGCAGCAGGAGGAAGAAGACGATGAGCCGGAACGGATGCTCCACGATCGACTTGACGTCCAGCGTCATGCCCGACGTGACGAAGAAGACCGGGATGAAGAAGCCGTAGCCCAGGGCGTCGAGCTTCTCCTCGAGCGGGGTGACGGCCACCCCCATCCGCCGCGTCCAGCGGCGCAGCACCATGCCGGCCAGCAGCGCGCCCAGCACCACGTCCAGGCCGAACCGGGCCGCGGCCAGGAGCAGCAGCAGAAGCAGCACCACCGACCAGCGCAGGGTGGTCTGCGCGGTCGATCGCTGGCCCTGCTCGATGACCGCCCGGAGCTTGTCGGCCCCGATGACCCGGGGCAGAAAGGTGAGCAGGAGGGCGGCCACGCACACGGCGGCGATCGAGATCACCGCGGCGAATTCGTCCCGATCGGTCAGGAAGAGCGAGATAGCCAGGATCGGAAGCAGCTCACCGACCGCCCCGGCGGCCAGCACGTAACGGCCGAATTTCCGGCCAGCATGTCGTTGTCGTGCAGGATCGGCAGCAAGGTGCCGAGGGCGGTCGTGGTCAGGGCCAGCCCGATGGGCACGAAGTCGCGTACGTAGCCGAACGAGCCGAGAATCGCCACCGCACCCACCGCCACGGCCGCACTCAGCACCCAGCCCGTGATGGCCAGCTTGCCCGCCTGCTCACGCAGCAACTGCGGGTCGAGCTCGTAACCGGCCAGCAGGAACAGGAACCCCAGCCCCACGTTGGAGATCAGCTTGATGCTGGAGGTGTCGGTTAGGCCAAGGCCCTGGTTGCCGATCAGGACGCCGCAGAGGATCAGGACGACCACCTGGGGTATCCGTAGCCGGCGCAGCGCGGCGCAGATAATAGGCGCCAGCGCCGCGATCAGCGACACGGCGAACAGCGTCTGAAGGCTCTTGACGTCCATCCCGGCGATCCCCCCCACCCAGCACCTAAGTGTGACAAGCGGACCGCCGACCCAAGATCGTCAGCGCTTCGGGCCTCGCCGTTGGCGGTGACCGAGGCGCTCATCGCGTCGCCCGGCTGAGCTGCGTGCCCGCCCGGGTGACCATCGGGGCGACGCACTGCGGCCCGGGCCGGACGAAACGGGCACGGGCGGTTTTCTTTCGGACAGACGGGCATAGACGGGAACCGATCGGGGAACTGAAACCGTCGGACTGTTAGGCCCTGGTAACGACCAGCCCGGACGGCACGAGCGGATGTGACGCTGGGCAACGAGGCGGAAACGATGTGGGGTGACGTGTGACGCAGGGGTGGCATCGGGCGCTGCTATTGGTGTCGAATAGGACCTCGTACGACCAAAAGGCATCTCGAACCACCAGATTGAAACAACATCCCGGCGGGAACGCTTTCCAGCCGCGATAGCCACGACAGACAAGGTGTCCTCATGCGATCCGCGCATTCGCGACCGGTCACCGTGGGCCTGGCCACCGGTCTCTTCGTCATCACAAGTGGCGTGACGGGCACGGCCCTGGCCTCCACCTCACCGCCCGCCACCGCATCCGCATCCGCGTCCGGCACGGTCAGCTCGGCCACCGTCAAGGCGACCAGCTCTACGACCGCAGCGGCCAGCTCCCCGACGGCGACGGCCAGCTCGCCCACCGCGACGGCCAGCTCGCCGACCGCGACGCCCACGGCCAGCGGTACGGGACCGACCGGCAGCACGGCCAGCGCGACGAACCCGGCCGCCACCCCCACGCCGACCCCGACCCCATCCACCAGCACGAGCGCGACCCCCACCCCGACCCCCAAACCGGTCGCGGACATCGCGGTGACGGCCTCGGCCACCAGCGTCCAGCCCGGGGCCACGATCCTGTTCCGGATCTCGGCCTACACGAACCTCAGCGCCGAGGCCACGGGCAAGATCACGTCGACGCTGACGCCGAGCGCGAAGACGCCGGCGTTCTCTGCGCCCGCGTACACGGTGGGCTGCACCAGCGCCGTCGGGACGACCTGCAACCTCAGCGTGCCGGCGGCCAAGCCGTCCGCGCCCCAGGTCGAGACGCAGGTCACGGTGCCCAAGACCGCCACCGCCGGTGAGACGGTCAAGTACAGCGCGACCGTCACCGTGACCGACGGCAGCGCCACCTTGACCGCGGCGGCGAACGCCCCGACGATCACCGTGGCCAAGGCGGCCGCCAGCCCGTCAGCCACGCCCAGTTCGAGCACGACGAAGGCGGCCGCGGCCGGGTCCCCCTCGGACAGCACGCTGGGCGGATCGACGGTGGACATCCCGGGCCTGTCCGGCACCACCGACAACGTGGGCGCGGCCATCCCGCTCGGGGCGCTCCCGGCCGTGGCCGGAGTGTCGACCACGATCCCGGCGGGCAACGCCTCGACCCTGTTCCCGCAGATCAGCCCCTCAGCCTCCCCGTCACCGGCGCCCGGTACCGCGGCCGCCGCCGCCACCCCGGCGAAGGCTGAGCCGGTGGCGGACTCGTCGCGGATCCCGCTGTCGCTGAGCAGTTCGGAGTTCGGCGCCCAGATCGTCGGGCTGATCGTGCTGCTCCTCGGCGTGGTCATCGCCGTGACCCGGCTCTCGCTCCGCAAGACCCGCCCGACCAGCAACAAGTAGGGGGTTGCCGGGGGGCCGCAGGGAGTGCGGTGAGGCTGGACGCGAGCCCGGCGGCAGCCCGGGGGTCCCGGCGGTAGTCCGGGGTTAGGGCTTCTTCTTGGCGACGAGCTCGACCTTGGGGCGGATCTGGCGCATGGTGCTGGCCAAGGTGCTCGCGTTCATGGTCGGGGACACGACCTCGCCGAAGCTGTCGTTGTCGAACCAGGCGCACATGGCGACGCTGCCGGGCTCGGAGGCGGTCGCGTTGACGCAGACCGCCTTGCCCGCCATCGTGCCGGCGCTGGTGACGGTGGCGCCCTTGAACCGCTTGGTGAAGCTGGTCACCGAGTCGACCGGGTTGGCGTTGGCCAGGTTGCCGCCGATGAGCAGGATGATCTGCGGGGTGCTGCCCGGGCTCGAGTTGCCCGACTCGTAGACGCCCTCCACGACGTGGCTGGCCTGGCCGGAGCTGGTGTTGACCACGTCCTGGCGCAGCTGCCCGACGTTCATCTGCTGCTCCAGCGCGGGACGGCGGGTGAACGCGCCCAGCTGGTTCGGCGAGACCAGGGTGTGCGCCGGGCCGCCCGGGCCGGACGGGAACGCTACCAGGACGATCGCGGTGATGGCGGCCGCGGCCACGATCAGCACGCCACCGAGGGCGAACCACAGGCGCCGGTCGCCGCTGCCGCCGCGCCGCTTGCCCGCCGGCCGGGTGGACCGGGGCCGGAGCAGCGCCCCGGTGCCGCCGGTCTTGGTGGCCCCGGTGCTGGTGGCCCAGTTGCTGATGGCACTGTCGGCCGGGCCCCGGTCGAACGAGGCCGCCGGGGGCAGGTCGAGCGAGGTGACATCGGCCGCGGCGGCGCTGCCGAAGGCGGGAACCGCCCCCGACGGGTGGGCGCCGGCGAAAGCCGCCTCGTCGCCGGCGTAACCGGTGGTGTTGCCGTCGTAACCGGTGGCCTCGTCGGCGTAGGCCGGGGCCGGGCTGAAGGCCGGGGCCTCGGCGAAGTAGGTCGACGCGGTGCCGCCGTCCAGGACGCCGGCGGCGCCCCCGGCCTCGGCCCCGCCCAGGATCGGGGCGTGGCCGTCGATCATGGTGGCGTCGGGCGGCAGGGCCAGCCCACTGGTGTCCAGCGTGCCCATGGGCGCGGCGGCGTCGGAGAACATGTGTGCCGCCTCGGCCGCGGCACCCGGGTGGTAGTTGTACAGCTCGACGTTGTCGGAGATGCCGGTGGCGTCGAGCATGCCCGACGCGTCCAGCATGCCGGTGGCACCCGGGTCGGGCTGGCCGGCCGATAGCTCGCCGAGCGCGCCCACGCCGTCGGGGAACTGACCGGAGGCGTACTCGGCGGCTACATAGCCCGTCGGGCCGGGGTCTGGAGCGGCGTAACCCTGCCCCGGTCCGTACCCGTGGTCGGTGTCGTCGTAGCTGGGCGGGTACTCGTAGTAGTTCGAGTAGGCCGCCCCGGGCTCCTGGGCCGCCGGCGGCGCGGCCTGCTGCGGCGACGGCGCAAGCGACGGGCTGGGCGCGGGGTAACCGGCCGGCGGGGCGTCCGCGTAGGCCGGCTCGCCGAAGCTGGGGTCGTCGTACCGGGGATCGCCGTAGTCGGCGTAGCCGTAGTCGGGCCCGGTCGTCTCGCCGGCCTGCTGGAACTCGCCCGGCTGGAACTCAGCCTGCGCGGGCCCGGCCTGCGGGTACCCGGCCGGCCCGAAGTCCTGGTCGGCGTACCCGTTCTGGTACCCGCCGGTGTCGTAGTCCGCGGCCACCGGGGCGCCGTAGGGCGGATGCGCGGGCAGGTTCGGGAAGCTGGGGTGCTCGGTGTAGCCCGCAGGCGGGCCGTAGCCCTGGGCCGGCTCGTAGGGGCCGTAGCCCTGCTGCGGGAAGGCGCCGTCGGCGGGCGCGTTCAGGTCATAGACGTCGGGGTAGCTGACCTCGCCGTAACCGGCGTTGTCCGGCTGGGGCTGGTAGTCCGCCGGCGGGTAACTGGTCTCCGCCGTGCCGTACCAGCTGCCCTCCTGGCCGTCGGAGTACTGGCCCTCCGGGTACTGCTCACCGGCGTACTGGCCCTGGGGGTACTGCCCCTCCGCCTCGTAGTCGGCGATGCCTGAGTAGCCGCGCTCGGCACCACGGGAATCGTGCCCCGCGCCGACGGCGGAAGGATGCCGCGCCGTCTCCCACCGGCGGTCATCGTCCTCCGGCGGCCATCCGCTACTCATATTCCGGGTCACCCCCGAGTCTGATTAGGCAAGGCCGTACTACGGTCAAATTCCATCATTGCGACAAAACAGGCGTCCCCGCAGCCACATCCGATACATGGGGGGTTCGCTTCCGGTGCTGGGACCCCACGTTACTGGTCTAACCTCGTGGATGTGGCTCGAGACGAACGCGGAGTGACGCCCCAGAGCGAAGACTTCTCCGCCTGGTACAACGAATTGGTCTTCAAGGCGGAGCTCGTGGACCGCGGCCCGGTCAAGGGCACGATGGTCATCCGCCCTTACGGATACCGGCTTTGGGAGCTGATCCAGTCCGATCTGGACCGGCGCATCAAGGAGACCGGTCACCAGAACGCGTACTTCCCCCTGCTTATCCCGCAGAGCTACCTGCAACGTGAGGCAGAACACGTCGAGGGGTTCGCGCCGGAACTGGCCGTGGTGACCCACGCCGGGGGCAAGCAGCTGGAGGAGCCGCTGGTCGTGCGGCCCACCTCCGAGACGGTCATCGGCGAGTTCATGGCCAAGTGGATCAGCTCACACCGTGACCTGCCCATGCTGCTCAACCAGTGGGCCAACGTGGTGCGCTGGGAGCTGCGGCCGCGGATGTTCCTGCGGACGACCGAGTTCCTCTGGCAGGAGGGCCACACCGCGCACGCGGACGAGGCCGACGCCATGCGGGAGACCATGCTCGCGCTGGACACGATCTACGCGCGCACCGCCCGCGAGGTGGCGGCCATGCCGGTCATCGAGGGTGAGAAGACGGCGGGCGAGCGGTTCGCCGGCGCGGTCCGCACGTTCACCATCGAGGGCATGATGCGCGACGGCCGGGCCCTGCAGGCTGGCACGTCGCACTACCTGGGCACGAATTTCGCTCGCGCGTTCGGCATCCAGTACGCGGGCGAGGACGGCAACCTGACCTACGCGCACACCACCTCCTGGGGCATGAGCACCCGCATGATCGGCGGCGTGATCATGACGCACGGGGACGACAAGGGCCTGGTCCTGCCGCCCCGGCTGGCGCCGTACCAGGTGGTCATCGTGCCGATCGGGCGGGGCGACGCGGCCGGCGAGGTGCTGGCGGCCGCGACCGCGCTGTCCCAGCGGCTGGCGGACGCGGGCATCCGGGTCCATGTGGACAACCGGCCACAGCTGTCCCCGGGCTTCAAGTTCAACGACTGGGAGCTGCGCGGGGTGCCGATCCGGCTGGAACTGGGCCCACGCGACCTGGCGGCCGGCACCGCGGTGATGGCGGTGCGGCTGGGTGCGAGCGGCAAGGAGTCCATTTCGCTGGAGGGCGCACCGGCCCGGCTGACCGACGAGCTGGAGGCGTTCCAGGCCTTCCTGTTCGAGCGGGCCACCGCGTTCCGGGACGAGCACACCGTCAGCACCGACGACTGGGACGACTTCACCAAGGCGGTCGCCCGCGGCTGGGCCCTGGCCCTGAGCTGCGGCGACCAGGAATGCGACGACGCGATCAAGGCCGCGACCTCGGCCACCGCCCGCTGCATCCCGCTGGAAGGCGAACCGGAGTCCGGTCCCTGCATCCGCTGCGGCCATCCGTCCGCCTACGGCAAGCGGGTCATCTTCGGCCGGGCCTACTAGTGATCAAACCTGCTGGCCAGCAGGCGCGGCTCCCCTGAGCACGGCGACCACCATGCTCAGGGGATCGGGACGTCCTTGTCCGGCAGGGTGAACTCGCCGCCCAGGTAGCGGAAGACCGGGTCGTCGGGGTTGACCTCGGTGCGGGCCAGTACATCGGCCGCGTAGACCTCGGCGTCGTCCCGCGGCTCATAGCCCAGGGCCCGGGCCTCCCCCAGCGACACCCAGCCGCCGCGGGTGTTGGCCGACACGCCGAAGATGACCCGGAACCCGGGCCGCGCCGTGGTCAGGCAGGCTTCGAACAGCCGACCGGCGTCGTCCGGGGACAGCCAGGTGGACAGCGCACGGACCGTCACCGGACGCTCGGCGCAGGTCAGGATGCGGACGCAGATGGTGTCCAGCCCGTACCGGTGGTGGTACAAGGACGCCAGGCCCTCGCTGGCCACCTTGCCCACCCCGTAGTAGGTGTCCGGCTCGGGGAAGGCGTAGTCGGGGACCGGGAAGCTGGCCCGGGGCGAGAACCCCACCGCGTGGTTGGACGAGGCGTAGATGACCCGGCTGACCCCGGCCCGGCGGGCGGCCTCGAACACGACGTAGCTGCCACCGATGTTGACGTCGAGGATGGCCTCCCAGGACTCCTCGCCGGCGTAGCCACCCAGGTGGATCACGGCGTCGGCGCCCTGGCAGGCGGCGGTCATCGCGTCCAGGTCGGTGATGGACGCCTGGATCGCCTCCTCCCCCCGGCCGGGCGTCAGCGGCGCGATGTCCAGCAGCCGCAGCGTCCGGCCGGCCGCGGCCAGCCGGGGGCGCAGCATCGTCCCTATCTGCCCGGCCGCGCCGGTGATCAGGATGGTCGGCACTCACCCTCCTCGTCGTCGCCCGCGAGCCAGCGGTCAGAACACCATGACGCTGCGGAGGACCTCGCCCCGCTCCATCTTGGTGAAGGCCGCTTCGACCTCGCCCAGGGCGATGGTCTCAGAAACGAACTTCTCCAGCGGCAGGCGGCCGCCCAGGTGCAGGTCGATCAGCATCGGGAAGTCGCGGGTGGGCAGGCAGTCCCCGTACCAGGAGGACTTGAGCGAGCCGCCGCGCCCGAACACGTCCAGCAGCGGCATCTCGAGCCGCATCTCCGGGGTGGGCACGCCGACCAGCACCACGGTTCCGGCCAGGTCGCGAGCGTAGAAGGCCTGCTGGTAGGTCTCCGGCCGGCCGACCGCCTCGATGACCACGTCCGCGCCGAAGCCGCCGGTCAGCTCGCGGATGGCCTCGACCGGGTCGGCCTGGCGCGAGTTGACCACGTCGGTGGCGCCGAACTGCCGGGCCCACTCCAGCTTGCGGTCGTCCACGTCCACGGCGATGATCCTGGCCGCACCGGCCACGCTCGCGCCCAGCACGGCGGCGTCGCCGACCCCGCCGCAGCCGATCACCGCCACCGAGTCACCCCGGGTGACCTGGCCGGTGTTCAGCGCGGCACCGAGCCCAGCCATCACGCCGCAGCCCAGCAGTCCGGCCACCTCGGGGCGGGCCGCCGGGTTGACCTTCGTGCACTGGCCCGAGGCGACCAGCGTCTTCTCCGCGAATGCGCCGATGCCGAGGGCCGGGGACAGCGCGGTGCCGTCCTCCAGCGTCATCTGCTGCCGCGCGTTGTGGGTGTTGAAGCAGTACCACGGGCGGCCACGACGGCAGGCGCGGCACTCGCCGCAGACCGCACGCCAGTTGAGGATGACGAAGTCGCCCGGGGCCACGTCGGTCACGTCCTCGCCGACCGCCTCGACCACTCCCGCGGCCTCGTGCCCGAGGAAGTAGGGGAAGTCGTCCCCGATGCCGCCCTGCCGGTAGTGCAGGTCGGTGTGGCACACGCCGCAGGCCTGGACGCGCACCAGCGCCTCGCCTGGCCCGGGGTCCGGCACCACGATCGTGGCGATCTCGACCGGAGCGCCCTTCTCGCGGGCGATCACACCCTGCACGCTCTGCGCCATCGTCGGCTACTCCTTCTCCAGGACCCGGGCACCCCGGCCTGGTTCGGCCGCGGCGCCACCTTTCACCTCATTAATTATCAGAACAAGGCGATCGCGCTCAGGTCAGGACGCCACGAGGGGGCCGCGCCAGGCCGGGAGCCAGGGCGGGACCCGGGTCAGGACTTGCCGCCGCCGAGGAGGCCGCTGACGCCGGAGCCGAGGCCGGAGGTGACGCCGTTGACGGTGGAGCCGGCACCCGAGGTCACGCCGTTGACGGTGGAGCCGGTACCGGAAGTCACGCCGCTGACGGCCGCACCGGCGTTGGCGGTGACGCTGCCGACGCCCGCGGTGGCGCCGCCGACCGTGGTGCCGACCGTGCCGGTGGCCCCGTCGACCACCCCGCCGACGCCCTGGACCAGGGAACCGGCCGTGTTGCCCAGGGCGGTCACGGTGGCGTTGCCGCCGCTCAGGCCTGGGTCACGCCACTGATGGCGTTGCCCAGGCCGGTGGTGGTCTGGTTCACCGTGCTGCCCAGGCCCTGGGTCACGCCGTTTACGGTCTGGCCCAGCCCGGTCACGGTGGCGCCCGCCCCGCCGGCCACGCCCTGGACCACGGATCCGACCCCGGTGGTCACCCCCTGGACAGTCGAACCGACGCCGCTGGTCACGCCCTGAACCGTTGATCCGAGGCCGCTGGTCACGCCCTGGACGGTGGAGCCGACCCCGCCGATCAACGACCCGACCGGGTCCGGAGTGGCACCCGGGCTGGCGCCACGGTCCGCCGACCCCGTGTTGCCGTCGGCGGCGTGCCGCGGCACGTAGCCGGCGCCGGAACCCTGGCTGCCTGCGGCTACCCCGCTGGCCGCGTCGCTGGATTGGGCCGCGCTACCCGGCGCCGAGGACGCCGCGCCCGCCGCCGAGCCGGTCCCCGCGGCCTGCCCCGCCGCTGCTGCGTGCTTACCGAGGCCGCCGAGGGCGGGCGTGATGGCGTCCGAGGACGCGGCGGCCGGGCGCTCGGTCACCTGCTGGGTGTGGAACGGGGACATCGGGGACACGCCGACCGCGAAGACCATGCCGCCCGCCGCGGCCAGCCCGGCGGTGGCGGCGGCCGTCGCGGTCAGCGGGTGCAGCTTCCACTGGCTGCCAAGCACGGCCTTGGCGCTCATACCGGCCTTGGCCCCCAGGCCCGTCTTGGCCCCGGTGGCCGCCTTCGCGCCCGCGCCCGCCTTGGCCGCGGCGGCATGACCTGCCCCCGCCTTGGCCGTACCCGCCTTGGCTGCACCCGCCTTGATCGCGTGGCCGGTGCTGAAGTGCAGTAGGTCGTGGCCGCGGCCGGCCAGCGCCGCGGCCAGCGCGGCTGGGGCCAGGATGGCGCCGAGCCGGCCGTTCAGCTCGGTCAGCTCGCCGGCCAGTGAGTGGCAGCTGGCGCACTGGTCCAGGTGGTCATGCACGGCGGCCTGGCGGCGGCGGCTCAGCCGGCCCCGGGTGTCGGCGCTCAGTGCCTCGGCGTAGGCCCGGCAGGCCTCGGGGATGTTCGCACCCACGTGCTCGGCCAGGTAGGCCTGGCGCAGGCCCTCCCGGGCCCGCACGGCCAGGGCGGACACCCCGTTGGCCGACAGGCCGAACGCCGGGGCGACGGCGGCTGGCGCCTTGGTCTCCACCTCCAGCTGCCACAGCACCGCCTGCCAGCGCTCGGGCAGCTTGGCGAACGCCTTGGCCACCAGCTGGGCCTCGACGCGGGCTTCGGCCTCGGCCTCGGGACCACGGGACAGCCGGGCCAGACCCAGGTTCTCCTCGGGCACCCGGTCGTCCAGGTCCTGCTCGACGTCGCCCACCGCGGTCGTACGGCGGCTGGCCCGCAGCCAGTCGTTGGCCGTGTTGCGGACCGCGGTCAGCAGGTAGGCCCGGAAGGCCACGCCCGGGCCGCCGCCGGCCCGGATCGCCCCGAGCACGCGGGTGAAGGCCTCGGCCACGATGTCATCGGCCACGTCCCGCGGCACCATCGACAGGGCTACCGCGCGAGCGACCGGTGCGTGCTCGACGTACAGGTCCTCATAGGACCGGCCGGCCGCGTCACCGACGGGCAGGATGGCCAGCTGGTCAGGCTTGGCGTGCCTGGCCCGATGGCTCTGCTCGGGGATGAGCTTTTCCGCGGTCCCATGAAGCACAATGGCCTCCCGGCGATGGTCGGGTGTGACGAACAACGCCAATATTAAAGGCCGGGCGCTAGCTGACCGAAGGGCAATTGGCATTAATCTCAGCACGAGATATTCGGGTAAATTGCCTGTTCATACGCTAACGGAACAGTAGCGGTCATAGCACGCCGGAACGGCAGCCGCCGATACGTCCTGCGGTCGCCGGTACTTTCGGACAGGTCCGGCTTGTACCTTATCGAGGGCTGCGTACTTCTTCTTTCGGTTCGGGCTTTTCGCGGATTTCCACCCGGCCTTTCCACGCACCGCCACGGCCGGCGTAGTGCCGCCGGGCCGAGTCGGCCGTCATCGCCGCGTAGAGCACCGCCACCGCAGGCAACAGCGGGGCGCGCCACAGGGAGAGCCGGTACAGCCGGAGCATGGGCACAAAGCTGCCGGCCATGATCGCCCAGGCGGCCAGCCCGGCCGCCGCGCACAGCACCGGTCCCGCCCCGGTGACGCCCGCGGCCAGGGCCGCCAGCCCGACCAGGGCACTGACCGGGGGCAGCGCGTACAACCAGGCCAGCCCGGCCAGCGTGCCCGCCAGCAGCAGCGGCGAGTAGCGCAGCTGGGTGTAGGCCGACCGGGCCACCATCTGCCACAGGTCGGTCAGCCCCCGGTAGGGGCGGACGCTGCGGATGGCGGTGGTCAGGCCGAGCCAGATACGGCCGCGGGCCGGCGGCCGTTTCAGCAGGCGGCCCAGGGCCACGTCGTCGATGAGGGCCGGCCCGATGCGCTCGATCCCGCCCGCCGCGGCCAGGGCGTCGCGGCGGACCAGCATGCAGCCGCCGGCCGCCGCCGCGGTCCGGCCGCGCGGCCGGTTCACCCAGCGGAACGGGTACAGCTGGGCGAAGAAGTACACGAACGCGGGGATGATCGCCTTCTCCCACCCGGTCTCGGTGCGCAGCAGCACCATCTGGGAGACCAGGACCCGGTCGTCGTCCTCGGCCGTGGCGACCAGGGTGCGCAGCGCCCCCGGGGACCAGGCGATGTCGGCGTCGGTGAACAGCAGGTAGCGGGCATCGTCGGCCGCGACCGCGGCCACCCCCTGGGCCATGGCCCAGGGCTTGCCCGCCCAGCCGGCCGGCCGCGGGGTGCCGGGCACCACCCGCAGCGGCCGGCGGCCCCCCGCGCCCAGCCGGGTAGCCACCGCGCTGGTCCCGTCCGTGCTGGCGTCGTCGACCAGCGTCACCGCGAACGGCCCTGGATAGTCCTGGGCCAGCAGGGTGGGCAGGGTCTGCGGCAGGATCGCCGCCTCGTCCCGGGCCGGGACCACGGCCACCACGCCGGGCCAGGCCCCTGGATCCTGGCTGGGGCAGGCCGGATCTTGACTGGTGCCGGCCGGACTGGTGCCGGCCGGACTGGAGCGGTCACGGCCGGCGCCGGGCAGCCGCTGGCCGGTCCGCCAGAATCCGCCGTGGCCGGTCAGCAGCACGGCCCAGGCCACGGCGGCCAGCGCCGCCAGGAGTCCACACACAAGCACAGACGAAGCCTGGCACACGGCTCCGCGGCTAGCGGCGCCAGGCCAGGATGTCGCCGCGCCGGGTGGACGGCGGCCCGAGCAGCCCGATCAGGTACTTACCCAGAGCCGAGCGCGGGCCGGTGACCGCGAGGACGGCGGCCGGGCGCCAGTCCGCGAGCTGGCGGTCCAGCTCGGCCCGCGACGGCACCTGGGGGGACACCCCGCCGTCCCACAGCACGTTCAGGTACAGCGCGGACGGCGAGACCCCGGCGCCGCCGATGTAGGCCTGGCCACCCGGGCCCGGGCCGGTGAAGTACCCGCCGATCAGGTCAATGTCCTGGCCGGACTCGGCCTGCCAGCGCATCGGCTCGGTGAACGTGGCCGTCGGGATCGGCACCACCAGGACCCGGGCGCCCGCGGGCAGGTGCAGCCCGTCCAGCGCCGCCGACCAGCCCGACGGCGTGGCCGCCGCGGCCGCCTCCGGCAGCGGCCGTGGCACGACCGGCAGCACCGCGAGCACCGTGATCACGGTGACCAGGGTTGAGCCCCGGGACCACCGGGCCACCCAGGGCTGGCGCCGGGCCAGGTCGGCCCCGAACGCCAGCAGCGTCGCCGCGGCGCCGTCGGCGACGATCGAGAACCGGTCCGGCAGCACCGCGTTCAGCAGCGGCAGCGAGCCGAGCCAGTGCCAGGGCAGCAGGATGCCCGGGTGGCTGGCGCCGCCGATCATCAGCGTGCCGCCCAGGGAGAAGATCGCCAGCACCGCGAACGTCACCGCGGCCGCCCGCACCGGTAGCTGCCGCCAGCCGGCCACCGCGATCACGGCCAGCACCAGCAGCAGCGGCCAGCCCAGGTAGGCCAGGTACTCGGACACCCCGCCCGGGTACCCGGCCGCGGCCGCGGCGCTGCCCGCGGAATGGAACAGCAGCAGCTTGGACGGGGTGACGAAGCCGGCCAGGTCGCTCTTGAAGAAGTCCGGGGTGAACGCGCTGCCGTGCTGATGCAGCGGCCCGAAGAACTGGACCCACAGCGGGTAGCCGCACACCGCCAGGACCAGCACCGCGGCCACGGCGAACCCGGGCAGCGCGCCCCGGACACGAGGCAGTATCTGCTTCGGGCGGCTCAGGGCCAGCACCACCGCGATCAGCGCCGTGGCCAGGGCCGAGTCGAGCAGCAGTTCCTCGGCCGTGAGCAGTTGCGCGGCCGCGAGCGCCCCCAGCACCAGCCCGCCGCGCAGCGTGGCGCCGCGCCCGGGGCCAGCCCGTCCCGGCCCAGCCCGTCCAGGCCCGGTCCGGCCCAGGGCAATGCGCAGGGCGGCGTCGACGATCAGCGGCGGCAGCACCGCGAACATCAGGTCGTAGTGCCCGACCGCGGACTGCAGCAGGGCCGGGGAGAAGCCGTACAGGGCCCCCGCCACCGCGGCCGACGCCGGCCGCACGCCCCACCGCCGCAGCACCACGAACAGCGCGAGCGCGCTGCCCGCGAAGCCCACCGTCAGCAGCAGGTTCAGGCTGGCCTGCGGCCCGGCCAGCAGCGTCAGCGGGGCCAGCAGCACCCCGGGCAGGAGCATGAACGTGTTCCACATGGCGTTGACGCCGGTCGGGGCGTTCAGCGCCGTGGTGACCAGGGCAGGCAGCCGGCCGTGGGCGATGGCGGCCGCGTCGTAGCGGAAGAACCAGGCGAACTGGTCCGCGTCGTTGGGGTTGCCGGCCACCGTGGCCGTACCCGGGTGCCGCCACAGCCAGAGCGTCACGGCCACCGCGCCCAGCGCGTAGTACACGGCGGTCAGCACGAGGGCCCGCCGGGCACTCCCCGGCGGTACGTCCTCGACCTCATCCGGAGAGGCCGTCGCGGGCACGGCGGTCACTAGCTGAGGCTAACTGAAAACGGGCGGCCGGGACCTCCGGCCGCCCGCTCTCCGGGCTGGGCTACTTGACCTCGCGCAGCCGGCCTGAGGCCACGTCGAACACGAAGCCGCGCACGTCGTCCTTGTGCGGGATGAACGGGCTGGCCTGGATCCGGGCGATGGACTGGCGCACGTCGTCGTCCAGGTCGGGGAACGCCTCGGCGGCCCACTCCGGCTTGATCCCGGTGTCCTGCTGGATGCTGGCCTTGAAGTCGTCGTCGGTGAACGTGAGCATCCCGCAGTCGGTGTGGTGGATGAGCACGATCGAGGTGGTGCCGAGCAGCCGCTGGCTGATGGTCAGGGACCGGATCTCGTCGTCGGTGATCACCCCGCCGGCGTTGCGGATCACGTGGGCCTGCCCCTCCTGCAGGCCCAGGATGGCGTAGACGTTCAGCCGCGCGTCCATGCACGCCACCACGGCTAGGTGGGCTGCGGGCGGCAGCGGCAGCGGGCCGTTGAAGCTCTCCGCGTAGCGCTCGTTATTGGCTAGCAGGTCGTCGGTGACTGACATACGAGCTCCCCTCCTAGAGTTCATTGACACAGTTCACACCAGCCTAAATCTAGCTATTTCCGATCAGAAAAGTCAACTAGGAGATGGCCGGGCCCGGGCGGCTGAATGGCGGGGGACGGCGACTGAGGAGTAATGGACGCCGGGGGCTGAGGGCACGCAGGGCTGGAGATTCGCGGGGGGCGGAGGCTCGCGGGGCTGAAGGCGGCTGAATTGTTGCGGCGGCCGACCGCGGATAAAGGCCCACGGGGCTGGCGGACCCCTCAGGCTCATGGCGGCCGGCGGCCCGCTGGAGGCTCATCAAGGCTTCGGGAATGTCCCAAATATGTAACGCTGTGGCCGGCGTGAGGCGCGGTAAACAGCTTCCGGACATAAAGCGGGGTAGGACGTCGTATGCAATAACTGCGTTTCGGCCGCCGCCAGGGATGGGATTACACAATAAGCACAGCGGACACGGGCGGCGTATCCGGGCTTATTGTCGAGGGGAGTTCGGGTGAGGTTCGGTAAAGACCATCCAGCGCGGCGCCGATGGACGCTGGGGCTGGGCGCGGCGGCCATCACGAGCTGCGTACTGAGCGGCGCAATGGCCGCGACGGCCTACGCGGCCCCGGCGCAGCCGGGAACGCCGGCCGCAGCGGCCAAGGGCGGCTACACGCCGGCGTCGCGGACGCAGAAGATGGGCATGCACGGCGCCGACATCAAGCGGCTGCAGCAGCGGCTGGCGTCGCTGGGCTACTACCCGGGGGCGGAGGACGGCAACTTCGGCATGAACACCGAGG
This sequence comes from uncultured Actinomycetes bacterium, assembly GCA_963833835.1. Taxonomy (GTDB): domain Bacteria; phylum Actinomycetota; class Actinomycetes; order Streptosporangiales; family Streptosporangiaceae; genus Bog-532. The sequence goes on along the minus strand of CAWHZI010000005.1, from coordinate 53,308 downwards.
AGGCGGTCTGGGCCTTCCAGGAGGTCCAGGGCCTGCACGCCTCCGGTGAGATCACCTGGCCGGTGGAGAAGGCCCTGGTGTACCCCAAGGCCCCGAAGGCGCTGGTGCCGAAGGGCGGCTCGACCCGGGTCGAGGTCAGCCTGGGCCGCCACGTGCTGTACGTCTACCACAGCAACCGGATCGTCCTGATCAGCCACATCTCGTCCGGTGGCGGCTACTACTACTGCAGCGACGGGTCGTGCGCCTACGCGCACACGCCGACCGGCAACTTCAAGACCACGTGGCGGGCCAAGGGCTGGGAGACCTCGCCGCTGGGCGAGCTGTACAACCCGGTGTTCTTCTACGGGGGCTACGCGGTCCACGGCGACACCTACGTGCCACTGGCCCCGGTGTCCCACGGCTGCGTCCGGATCCCGATGGACGTCGCGAACATCTACCCAGGATTGGTGCCCAAGAGCGGCATCCCGGTCTACGTCCGCGCGAAAGGCTGACGCGGGGACGCGGGGACCAGTTAATTATTTAAAAAAGGGAGCCGCTGGCGGGAGATCCGCCAGCGGCTCCGTCGTTTACCGGGGCCGGTCCAGCCTCGGCCTGGTCACCGGCCCGGGGTGGGACCGTCGGGCCCGGTCGGCGCGGTGGGTGCCGAGGGCAGCCGCCGCGGGCTGGTGCCGTTGCCGTTGCTGGACGGCTGGTCAGCCGAGCTGCCGACGCTGCGGCGCACCGACTCCAGGATGGTCAGGCCCTGGCTGACCAGCCCGGCCGCGATCTCGCCCAGGCCGTCGGCGCCGTTGAGCACGCTGACGTTGGCGCCGGCCAGACCGCCGGCCGCCTCCTTGACGATCTGCGGCAGCTGGCTGATCAGCATCTGGTCCAGCGCGACCCGGTTGTTGGACGAGGCCGCCTCGGCCTGAATCCGGGTCCGCTCGGCATCGGCCACCGCCAGGATCCGGACCCGCTCGGCCTCGGCCTGCGCGGGCTTGACCACCTCGGACACCAGCTGCTGCTGCCGCAGCTCGGCCTGGCGCTGGGCCAGATCGGCCTGGGCCCGGATGACCGCCTGCTGCGCGTGGGCCTGGGCCAGCGGCCCGGCCTGCGCCGCCTCGGACTGCGCCTTGTCCACCTCGGCCTTGTACTGCGCCTGCACGACGGCCGTCTGCCGCGCGTACTCGGCCTGCTGGCGCTGCGACTCCTGCTGCGCCTGGGCCGCGGCCTGGTCGGCCTGCGACTGCGCGATCTTCGCCTGCCGCTGGATGGCCGCGTTGTGGGGCGAGGCCATCGCGGCGATGTAGCCGGCGCCCAGGTCGTCGATGGACTGGATCTGCAGCGCGTCGACGGTCAGGCCGATGGTGGCCATCTCGCCCTTGGAGCCGTCGAGCACCTCGCTGGCCAGCTTCTGCCGCTCGGTGACGATCTCCTCGACGGTCATCGAGCCGATGATCGAGCGAAGGTGACCGGCGAAGATCCGGCCGGTCAGGATCGTCATCTGATCCTGGTCGGACAGGAAACGCTGCCCGGCGTTGACGATGCTCTCCTCGTCGTTGCCCACCTTGAACGCGATCACGGCCCGGACGTTCAGGGAAATACCCTGCTTGGTCACGCAGGTCTCGGCGACCTCCGCTTCCTGCAGGCTCAGCGTCAGGTAACGCGCCTTGCGGAACGTCGGCATGACAAAGGCGCCGCGGCCGGTGACCACCCGGAACGGTGCACCACTGTTGCCAGCCCTTCCCCCAGAAATCAGCAGTGCCTCATCGGGCGCTGGAACGCGGTATCCGAACATCTTCCATCTCCTCAACCGGCTTCCTTGCCGGCCGGCTTTCCGTGGGCCGGCGTTATTGTTCTGTGAGCCCCCGAATGCGCTAAGCGCGATAATCACCCAGCTCATCGAGCGGGTCGCTGGCCCACTCCATCACGTCGAGAGCCCGAGGCCCCCGTGCTTCGATAACGAGCACGGTGGCTCCTTGTGGCAGTGGTTCTTCCGACCAGGCAATGAAGGACTCTGAGCCGCCGCGGATCTTGATCCGTACTTCCCCCGGGCCGCGCTCTCCGCGCGTGCCAACCGTAAGGACCCCCACCGAACCAATCGCCGATGAGTCCGCGACCAACGCGTGCCCCCTTACACCACCTGGATACGTTCAGACTAGTCCCGCCACCGCAGTGGTATAAGAGCGCGCTGCCCCTTGCTGCGCACGCTAACCAGCTTGGCCGAGACCGGCCCGCCGAGCGGGTCAGAGCCAGCCCGCTCGTACGTAGCCGGGGCCGGTGACGGGCGGGGGGTGGCCGGCCTGGCCGCGGCGGACCTTGCCCAGGAGTTCCTCGGTGGCCTCGAGGATCTCCGGGACCTCACGGCGGAGGGCTTCGGCGTCCCCTGGTCCGGCCACGTCGGCGGAGACGCCGGCCTCCTTGAGCACGCCGGGCAGGTCAGACAGCTTGGTCGCCAGCCAGGCGATCGGATCTGGGGACAGTTCAGGGACGAACACCCGGCGACCGGGCTCCCAGCCGGTGAACACGGGGTGGTGGTGGGTGCGGTCGAAGCTGCCCGGAGTGCCTGCGACCGATTCGAGCAGGTCGACCCGCCAGATGGGCTGGCCGACCGAGATCGGCTGGGCCGAGTACTGCGAGCCCTGGAGCTCGCCGCGGTCCAGCACCCGCAGCTCCAGCCGGACCCCGCGCTCGGCGTCCTCGCCGCCGTGGTCCGGATCCGGGTCGACGATGTAGACGTCGCTGAGCAGGACCCCGAGCTGGTCGAAGCCAAAGGTGTAGAGCATCAGACAGTCATTCCTTTCTGGCCTTCCTTCTCTGGCCTTCCCCTGGCCTTCCCTGGCCTTCCCGCGCCGCGCGTCCCGCGACTTCCCCTCCACTATCACCTCCGCGGCGGCGCCAATTCAAACCCGGGTGCCCGGTGATAGAAACGGGGGAAAGAGACCCGAGCACCGGGACAGTGCCATGCAGGAACGGCCCGACGTCACCCTTCCGCTGGCGCGGTCGTGCCCGTTCGCCCCGCCCGACGGCTACGACCGGGTGCGTGAAACTCCCGGCCTGGCCACCGCCGGACTACCCGGCGGCGCGCTGACCTGGCTGGTCACCCGGCTGGCCGAGGCCCGCGCGGCGCTGGCCGCCCCGGAGTTCAGCACCGACCGCTCCGACCCGGCCTTCCCGCTGCCGCAGCAGCGGCCGCGGCCCGCTGACCCCAGGCCGCGCCCGCCGCCGACCCCGGAGGAACGCCGGGCCCGCAGCCGCGGCGCCTCGCTGATCGGCATGGACCCGCCGGACCACACGGCGGCCCGGCGCGCGGTCATCGGCGAGTTCACCGCCCGGCGGGTGCAAGGCCTGCGGCCGCGGATCCAGCAGATCGTGGACGAGCGGATCGACGCGCTGCTGGCCGCCGGGCCGCCCGCCGACCTGGTCGAACTGCTGGCCCTGCCGGTCCCGTCCCAGGTCATCTGCGAACTGCTCGGCGTGCCGTATGAGCGGCACGAGTTCTTCCAGTCCCGCAGCACGGCGTTGCTGACCCACGGGGTCCCCGCCGAGCAGCGCTTCGAGGCCCTGGGCGACCTGTTCCGGTTCCTGGACGAGCTGGTCTGCGCCCAGGAGGAGGGACCGGGCGACAACCTGCTCGGCCGGCAGGTCGTGACCCGGCGCGCGGCGGGCGACTACGACCACCGGGACCTGGTCAGCCTGGCCTTCCTGCTGCTGGTGGCCGGGCACGAGACGACCGCGAGCATGATCTCGCTGGGCGCGCTGGCGGTCATGGAGGATCCGGCGGACGGCGAGTTGCGGCCGGCGGTGACCGACCCGGCCCGGGCCCCGCAGGCCGTGGAGGAGTTGCTCCGGTACTTCTCGATCGCCGATATCGGGACGGGCCGGTTCGCGCTGGCCGGCGCAGAGATCGGCGGCACCGCGGTGCAGCCGGGCGAGGGCGTGATCATCTCGCTGCTGGCGGCCAACCACGACCCAGGCGAGTTCGCCGACCCGGAACGGCTGGACCCGGCCGGCCGGGCCGCCGGCACGTGGCGTTCGGTTATGGGCCACACCAGTGCCTGGGCCAGAGCCTGGCCCGGGCCGAGCTGGACATCGTCTACCGGACCCTGTTCACCCGCGTGCCCGGGCTGCGGCTGGCCGTCCCGCTGACGGAGCTGCCGCTCAAGGACGACGGCTTCGTCTACGGGCTCAACGAGCTGCCCGTGACCTGGTGACCCGGGTGGGGTCAGGCTCAGGCCGCGGCCACGGCGGACAGGCCGAGGGCGGCCGCGCCGCCGGCGGCCGCCGCGACCAGCCAGCGCTGCCGCGCGGGCAGCCGGCTCCAGGCCCCCAGGGTGACCAGCAGGTCGGCTCCGTCGGCGAGGGCGGACAGGCTCACCCAGGTCTTGGCGGCCTGATCGGTGTCCGGGCCGGCCGGGCGCTGCAGGGCGGCCAGCGTGCCCAGGCCCAGGGCCAGGTCGCGCGCGCCCAGGGCCCGGCCCAGTACCCGCCCGGCCAGCCCCTCTCCGGGCGAGTCTCCGGGCGGGCCCACCCAGGCCCCGGTCAGCAGGGCCGGCCGGGCCAGCGCGGCCAGACCCAGCCCGACCCGGCCTGCCGCCATGGCGGTGGCGCCCCGTCGCAGCCACTCCGCCGTGTTCACCTGGTCTTTGTTCACCCAGGTCTCCTGCCCCCGGAAGATCCCGGCCACACAAGCTGTTGGCGACAGAGTGAGCGATCTGCGTACCGTGCCGCTGTCTGTACTCGACCTGGCCCCGATCCCCGACGGCGGGACCGCGGCCGGGGCCCTGCGAGCCACGATCGAGCTGGCCAAACGGGCCGAGGAGCTGGACTATCAGCGGTTCTGGGTCGCCGAGCACCACAACATGCCCGGCATCGCCAGCTCGGCGCCGCCGGTGCTGATCGGCCACCTGGCCGACGCCACCTCGCGGATCCACGTCGGGTCCGGCGGCGTCATGCTGCCCAACCACGTGTCGCTGGTGGTGGCCGAGCAGTTCGGCATGCTGGAGGCGCTGCACCCCGGGCGGATCGACCTGGGCATCGGCCGGGCGCCCGGCACCGACCCGGCCACCGCGGCGGCGCTGCGCCGGTCACCGGAGGGGCTGTCGCCGGACGAGTTCCCCGAGCAGCTCAGCGACCTGATCGGGTTCTTCAGCGGTGAGTGGCCGGACGGGCACCCCTATGCGTCGATCACCGCGGTGCCCGGCAAGGGCAACCTCCCGTCCATGTGGCTGCTCGGTTCCAGCGGTTACAGCGCCCAGGTGGCCGGGCTGCTGGGGCTGCCGTTCGCGTTCGCGCACCACTTCAGCTCGGTCAACACGCTGCCCGCACTGGCCCTCTACCGGCAGCGCTTCCAGCCGTCGGAGACGCTGGCCCAGCCGCACGCGATGATCGCGGCCAACGTCATCTGCGCCGAGACCGACGAGCGCGCGCAGTACCTGGCCGGGCCCAGCGGCCTGTCGTTCCTCCGGCTGCGGACCGGACGTCCCGGCCCGCTCCCGTCACCGGAAGAGGCCGCGGCCTACCCGTACACCGAACTGGACCGCGAGATCATCGAGTCGCGCCGGTCCTCGGCCATCGTCGGCAGCCCGGACACGGTCCGCCGGGGCCTGGCTGAGCTGCTCGAGGCGACCGACGCCGACGAGCTGATGGTGACCGCGCAGCTGTACGACCCGGCCGACCGCATCCGCTCGCTCGAGCTGGTGGCCGGGATCGCCGCGCAGGCCAAGGCGGACGCGCCGGCCGTCTCCTGATCCGTGTGGGCGCTGCGCGCCGTGCTCGCGGTGGTGCTGGCCGGCACCGTGTTCGTGCAGGCCGCGATGGTGTGGGCGCTGGCCACCGGGAGCGATCCGGAGGACGGGTCGCTGCCGCTGACCGCGCTGCGCGTGGTCACGATCGTGGGCATGGTGTCGGTCCAGGTCGCCGCTGGTCTGCGTCTGGCGGCTGGTGACGATGGTGCGACGCGGAACCGTCTTCTCCCCTGCCTCCTTCCGGTACGTGGACACCGTGATCGGCGCGATCGTGCGGCTGCCCTGGTGTGGTTCGCGGTCACGGTCCTCAACGCGCCGGGCCAGCGGGCCGACCCGGGCGTCACCCTCATCATGGGCGGCGTCGGCATGGCCATCCTCGGGGTCGCGCTCATCGTGCTCCTGCTGCGGATGCTGCTGGCTCAGGCCGTCGCGCGCGATATCGAAGCTTCGCGGCTGCAGGCCGAGCTGGACGAGGTGATCTGATGCCGATCACCGTCGACTCGATGTGATGCTGGCCCGGCGGAAGATGTCCGTGGGCGAGCTCGCGGACCGCGTCGGGATCACGCCCGCCAACCTGGCCGTACTCAAGAACGGCCGGGCCAAGGCGGTGCGCTTCACCACGCTCGCCGCCCTCTGCGAGGTGCTCAAGTGCCAGCCGGGCGACCTGCTGCGCTGGGAGCCCGACGACTCGGCAGGCGGATGACGGTTTCCGGCTCGGGTAAGTTCCGGGCCGAACGCGACGAGCGGGGGCCTCATGGCGGCCGAGGAGTTCGACGACGGAGGCCGGGACGTTCCTGGCGGGGTGACGGGAGCGGTCGGCCGCGTGCTCGTGGCCGGGGCCGGGATCGCGGGGCTGACGGTGGCGAACGCCCTGACGCAGGCCGGGGTTGACTGCGTCGTGCTCGAAGCGAGGGACCGGATCGGCGGCCGTCTGCACACCGCTGACCTGGGCGGCTCACCGGTCGAGCTGGGCGGGTCGTGGATCCACATGCCGGACGGAAACCCCATGCGCGCGTTCGCGCGGCTGGCCGGCGTGCCGTGCACCAGCGCGAACCCGTTGTCCGAGATGGCGGCCTTCGACGGCCGCGAAGGCCGCCGGCTGCCGGCGGCCGAGACGGGCGACCTGCTCGGCCTGTTCGACGGGTTCCCGGACGCCATGCCGGGGCTGCGGGCCCAGTTCGGGCCGGACGCGTCCGCGGCCGACGCGATCGAGGCCTTCGTGGCCACGGGCCGGGCCGCGGGTTGGGCCCCGGGCTCGGCGGCGCGGGCCCGTCAGCTGCTGTCCGCCTACATCGAGGCGGATTCGGCCTGCCTGACCACGCAGCAGTCGCTGCGCTGGATGTGGACCGAGCTCGAGTACGGCGGCGACTATTTCGGTGACGCGCCGGAGGGCGGCTACCGACGCCTGGTGAACGCGATGGCCTCCGGGGTCGATGTGCGGCTCGGCCGGCCGGTGTCCGAGGTGGCGGTGCGGGAGGACGGAGTCCGGGTGGTGACGGCCGACGGCTCGGTCGAGGAGGGCTCGCACGCGGTCGTGGCCCTGCCGCTCGGCGTGCTCAAGGCGGCCAGCCCGCGGTTCGCCCCGGCGCTGCCGCCGGATCGGCTCGCGGCCATCGAGCGGCTGGGGTTCGGCCGGTTCGAGAAGGTGGCGCTGCGGTTCACCGAGCCGTTCTGGCGGGACGCGGGCTTCCCGCACCTGATGTTCTTCCCGGCCGAGGCCGGGGATCCGATGGTCTGGGCCATGGGGCAGGACGCGTTCGGCGCGGGACCAGTCCTGCTCTTCTTCGTCTTCCACAGCGCGGCCGAGCGCCTGGCCGGGGCCGGCCCGGAGGCGCCCGTCCGCTGGGCCATGGGCCAGCTGGCCGAGGCGATCGGCCGTCCGTGCCCCGAGCCGGTCGCGGTCGCGGTCAGCTCGTGGGCGGATGACCCGTGGACGCGGGGCGCGTATACGCACATCCCGCCGGGAGCCAGCCCAGCCGACGCCGATCTGCTCGGCCAGCCGGTCGGCGGGCGGCTCCTGTTCGCGGGCGAGCACACCCAGAGCGCCCGGCTCGCGTACGCGGACGGCGCGCTGACCAGCGGCATCCGCGAGGCCAAGCGACTGCTCGGCACACCAGCGGTCCGCATCTCCGCGGATCAGGCCTGACGGCAGGCGTTCACCAGCAGTGGCGCAACGTCGCCTCGCGGGGCTGGATCCAGGCCAACGGCACCGGCAAGCAGCTCAGCACGTCGACCGCGGCCAAGCGGCCCGCCGGCGCCTTCTGGGCCTGGAACACACCGGGCCAGGCCCAGGGCTAAGCTTCCGCGGGAAACTTTCCAGCGGCGGTGAGGAGCCCGGCGTGGCGCGGTACCTGGTGCGGGAGAAGATCTTCTCCATCGGCGGCGACTTCTGGATCACCGACGCCGACGGCAACCAGGTGTTCCTGGTCGACGGCAAGGCGCTGCGGCTGCGGCAGACGTTCGAGCTCAAGGACACGTACGGGGCGGTGCTGACCACCGTGCGCAGGAAGCTGATCGCGATCCGCGACACGATGGAGATCGAGCACGACGGCCAGGTCGTGGCCACCGTGCGCCGGGCGCTGGTCTCGCCGCTGCATCACCGGTCGGTGATCGACCTGGACGACGGCAGCCAGATGGAGGCGGTCGGCAACATCTTCGACAAGGAGTTCGACATCCAGGCCGGCGGCCAGCCGATCGCGCACATCTCCCGGGCCTGGTTCCGCATCCGGGACAGCTACGGGGTGGACATCGCCCCCGGCCAGAACGACGCGCTGCTGCTGTCGATCGCCGTCTGCCTGGACCGGATCCACCGCGACGAAGAAGGCCGCGACCGCTGACGGCGGTCTACTGTTCTTGGTATGGCGCAGCTGAAGCCGGCGCCGGAGCCGGAGCGGCGCCCGGCCGCGCTCATCCAGTCGGTGGACCGGGCGATCAGCGTGCTCGAGCTGCTGGCCGAGCACGGCCGGGCCGGCATCACCGAGATCGCCGAGGAACTCGGGGTGCACAAGTCGACCGCGTCCCGGCTGGTGTCCGTGCTGGAGAACCGGGGGCTGGTCGAGCAGCTCGGGGACCGGGGCAAGTACACGCTCGGCTTCGGCATCGCCCGGCTGGCCGCGGCCGGGACCCGGCGGCTGGACCTGACCACGCTGAGCCAGCCCATCTGCGAGGAGCTGGCCGGTCAGCTCGGTGAGACGGTCAACGTCGTGGTCCTGCACGACCGGGCCGCGGTGACGGTCAGCCAGGGCTTCGGGCCGTCCGCCCTCGCGGTGCAGAACGGGGTCGGCCAGCGGGCGCCGCTGCACGCCACCTCCAGCGGGCGCGTGCTGCTGGCTCACGTGAACGAGGCCGGCCGCGACGCCCTGCTGGACAAGCCGCTGCGCCGGTTCACCCCGTACACCGTGACCAGCCGGGCCGCCCTGGCCGACGAGCTGGACCGGGTCCGCCGGGACGGCTACGCGACCAGCTTCGAGCAGCTGGAACTGGGGCTGCACGCGGTGGCGGTGCCGGTGTTCGACTCGCGCGGCGAGGTGGTCGCGGCGGTCAGCGCGTCCGGGCCCGCCTTCCGGCTGACCCGCCGCCGGGCCGAGGAGATCGTGCCGGACCTGGCCGGCGCCGCGGCCGAGCTGACGGCTCAGCTCGGCCCGTGACACCGCAGCTCGGCTCCGTAATAGCGCAGCTGGGTTCGTGATTCAGGAGGCAACGTGACCGGCTCCTACGACGTGATCGTGATCGGCCTGGGCGGCATGGGCAGCGCCGCGGCCTACCGGCTGGCCCAGCGCGGGCTGCGAGTGCTCGGCCTCGATCGGCACCGGCCCGTGCACGACCAGGGCTCCAGTCACGGCAGCTCGCGGATCACCCGCCAGGCCTACTTCGAGGAAAGCGCCTACGTGCCGCTGCTGCTGCGCGCGGCCGAGCTGTGGCCGCAGATCGAGGCGGACGCGGGCCGGAAGGTGGTGCTGTGGACCGGCGGCCTGATGGTGGGCAGGCCGGACAGCCGGACCGTGTCCGGCAGCCTGCGCAGCGCCCGGGAGTGGAACCTGCCCCACGAAATGCTGGACGCGGCGCAGATCCGGCGCCGGTTCCCGACCATGACGCCGGAGCCGGACGAGGTCGCGCTGTTCGAGCGGAACGCGGGCCTGGTCATCCCGGAGGAATCGGTGGCCGCGCACCTGGCTCTGGCCGCCCGGGCCGGGGCGGACCTGCACCACGAGGAGCCGGTCACCAGCTGGCGGGCCACCCCCGGCGGCGGGGTCGAGGTCAGCACGCGGGTGGCCCGCTACCAGGCGGCCCAGCTGGCCATCTGCCCCGGCCCCTGGGCGCCGGAGCTGCTGGCGGACCTGGGCATCCCGTTCGGCGTCGAACGTCAGGTGCAGTACTGGTTCGAACCGGTCAGGGAACCGGCCCGGTTCCGGGCCGACCGGCACCCGATCTACATCTGGGAGTCGGCGGACGGCCAGCAGTTCTACGGGTTCCCCTCGTTCGACGACCCGACGGGCGGGCCAGCGGACGGGGTCAAGGCGGCCGCGGACGGGGTCAAGGTGGCCAAGTTCCGCAGTGGGCTGGCCTGCACCCCCGAGACCATTGACCGCGCCGTGTACCCGGAGGAGGTGGCGGCCATGCGCGCGTTCGTAGCGCCCCGGATGCCGGACCTGCCGGGCACCCTGCTCAAGACCGTGACCTGCATGTACACCAACACGCCGGACGAGCACTTCGTCATCTCCCGGCATCCGGGCCACGAGCAGGTCGTGGTGGCCTGCGGCTTCTCCGGGCACGGCTTCAAGTTCGTGCCCGTGGTCGGCGAGATCGTGGCCGACCTGGTGAGCGAGGGCACGACCGCGCATCCCATCGGCCTGTTCGACCCGCAGCGGTTCGCGGGGTCCGCCCGCTCATGAGCCCTGAGGCTCCTGGCCCCCCAGGACCTTGACCAGCGAGCTGACCAGCCAGTTGACCGCCGGGCAGGAAATCGCGCCATTGTTTAACTCACTATGAGTGTCATATTGATTACTATCCGTATTAATTGACGAGCTGAAAGTTACCATTCCGGCTGCGCTCGCGGCGCAGATCACGGGATCATCACAGAAGTTCTTCAATTTGCCTGCGGGCCAACTTCGCGTCCTGCCATGCTCGCGGAGCAGTACAGACCACCGCGAAGGCGCGGCAAACACCGCGAAGGCGCACGCATTGGTGGTCACCGCTCGGCCGTGCTGAAAATCGCTGCTCGCAGCGATGTGTAGGCGGCATCGACTCGAAGATAGGAAGCTTGGTGGGATCTGCTCACAGGCATGGCCGCAAGATGAAGATCGTGCGGTCAGGGCGGCACACTCAGCCGTCGCAGGTGGAGAAGGTAGCGGAGAAGGCCGGCAAGGCGGCCCCCGTGATGGCGATCTCGGCCGGGGCGCTGGTCGCGGTCCCGCACGGGCACGCGCTGGCCCCGGCCAAGCACACCACGGTGGCCACGGCCGTCTCGACGGTCAAGGCCCAGAGTGGCCACGCGGTCAGCGCGGGCGAGGCAGTCGCGATCGCGAAGACGGCCCACGCCGACTCCACCAGCCTGGGCGCTGCTCAGAAGATCACGGCGGAGACCACCGCCTACGTGGCCAAGCACGCCAAGACGTCGACGAGCACGGTCAGTGAGGCCAGCGCGGCACACTCGGCCCACCTGGCGCACGTGGCCCACGAGGCCCAAGCGGCCGAGGCAGCTCACCTGGCCCACGTAGCTCACCTGGCCCACTTGGCCCGCGCGGCTAGTGCGGCCGGCGCGGCTCACGCCGCCCACCTGGCGCACCTGGCCCACCTGAAGGGCGGCAGCTCGGTGCACACGGTGAGCAGTGTCTCCTCCTCGCACGGCGTCTACAGCTGCTCCGGGCTCGAGACGCTATGGAGGAACGCGGGCGGTTCGTCGGCCGAGGCGTTCACCGCGGCCGAGATCGCCATGGCCGAGTCGGGCGGCAACCCGAACGCGATCAGCCCCACTGACGACTTCGGGCTGTGGCAGATCAACGGCTCGCACGGTTCCATGGCCACGCTGAACCCGGCGGGCAACGCCCGATCGGCCGTGTCCATCAGCAGCGACGGCCGCAACTGGGGCCCCTGGACCACGTACACCAGCGGCGCCTACCGCGGGAAGTGCTGATCACCGGCTAAGCCCTTACGGCTGGGCGAACTGAAGCCCCCGCGGGATGATCCCGCGGGGGCTTCAGGCTGTCTGGCGATGGTCAAGCTGCCGGACCCGAGGGTCAGGCTGCCGGGCCGGCGGCCAGGGTGATGGAGGCGGTGTGCGATGCCCCGGAGGTGTCGGTCCAGGTCACGTTGACCTTGTCGCCCGGGTGGTCAGAGCTGAGGATCGACGAGATCTGGGTCGGGTCGGTCACCGTCTGCCCGGCGACCGAGGTGATCACGTCGCCGGCGGCCAGTCCGGCCGTCGCGGCCGGGGACCCGGACAGGGTGCCCTCGATCGTCGCGCCCGAGGTTGTGGTCCCGCTGCCGTCGGAGCCGCCGGTGCTGCCGAAGCCACCGTCACTCGAGCCACCGGTGCTGCCGAAGCCACCGTCACTCGAGCCGCCAGTGCTGCCGAAGCCGCTGCCGTCGGAGCCGCCGGTGCTGCCGAAGCCACCGTCACTGGAGCCACCGAAGCCACCGAAGCCGCCGTCACTGGAGCCGCCGGTGCTGCCGAAGCCGCCGTCACTCGAGCCGCCGGTGCTGCCGAAGCCACCGTCACCGGAGCCGCCGATCGAGCTGCTGCCCGTCGAGCTGCTGTTCGCCGGGGCGACCTCGATGCCGAGGAACCCGGTGGCACCGATGTGGACGGTAGAGGACGAGTCGCCGGCGACGATCTCCTGGGCGATCGTCTCGGCCGTGTTGATCGGGATGGAGAAGGCCTGGGTGGCCGTGGTGGTCCCGCTGCTGCCGGTGCCGCTGTCGCCGCTGCCGCCGTTGCTGGCTCCAGGAGTGTCGGCCTGGGAGCTCGGCGAGTCGCTGGCGGAGGAGGCCGCGGTGTCCATGCCGACGACCTGGCCGCTGGAGCTGACCAGCGAGCCGCCGGAGTCGCCGGGCTGGATCGGCACGTTGGACTGGATCATCCCGGTCAGCTGCTCGGAGTTAGTGGAGGAGCCCTCGTCGCTGGCCGTGATCGACTGGCCGAGCGCGGTCACCTGGCCGGTCGCCACCGCAGGCGTGCCGCCCTTGCCCTCGGCGTTGCCGAGCGCGGTGACGTTCTGGCCGACGGCGACGGACGAGGAGTCGCCCAGCGGAGCGGTCTGCAGGCCGGACGCGTTCTGCAGCTTCAGCACCGCGACGTCCTTGGTCTTGTCGTACCCGACCACGGTGGCGGTGTAGGTCTTGCCGTTGCCGATGTCGACGACCTTGACCGACGTGGCCCCGTCGATGACGTGGTTGTTGGTCAGCACCTCGCCGGTCGAGGTCAGCACTATGCCGGTGCCTTCCGCGGTGGCGCTCTGGTCGCCGAGGGTGGAGATGACGTCGACCAGGCCGGGATCGACCTTGGCCGCGATCTGGGCCGTGGTCAGGGTGGTGTTGGAACTGGTCGTGGCGTGACCGGCGGCCGAGCCGCCGCTCTGCACCGCAGCGTAGGAGCCGACCGCGGTGGCCGCGATGGCCAGCCCGGCCGCCCCGAAGGCCATGCCGCGGCGGACGCGGCGGCGCTTGGGCGGGTACTGGCCGCCCTCGCCCCCGTTGCTGCCGCCGGACCAGTTACCCCCGGACCAGTGGCCGCCGCCCCCGGCGCCGCCCGGGCTGCCGAAGTTCCCGGCGCCGTACGAGCCATACGTGCTGCTGCCCCCGTACGAGCCGTAGGGGATCCCTCCACCGGGCTGCTCGGGCGCCGACGGCGCCTGCTCCGACCCCGCCGAAGATGCCGAACCCTGGATTGCGTTCATGGAATTGCCCACCTAGCTCCGTGTTGTTTCCGTCTAATGGAGAGTTTCGGCGGCGAAGCTTGAGCGAACCTAAGGGCCAGCAACCGGGAGTCTGGGTCTTTGCTGACCGTTTCCTGAAGATGCTCAGGTTTCCCTCTATTTGCGTCGTATGGGAATATTCGGGCGCTCGCGGCACGGGTGACGGATCTCGGCCCGGGACGCCGGCCACGGGAGAGTCTGTTAAAAATGTGAATTTTCGGGGGGAACTCCCGTGACTGACGAGATGCGCGTGGGGTACAACTCGGGACCATGAAGAAGCTTCTGGAACTCCTGGTGTGCATCATCCACCCGGTTGCGGTCATCCTCATGTGGATCAACCTGGCGGGCCGCAGCGACCTCAACACCCTGGAGAAGGTGGCCTGGGGGATATTCGGCCTGATCCCGCTGGTGCCGTTCCTGTACGTGCTGGTCGGCGGCAACCTCTGGTAACAGTGCCATCTGGGAGTGGGTCGCCAGAGGCGGGTGCCCAGGTGGCCGTGGTCACCGGGGCCGCCCGTGGACTCGGCCGGGTCATCGCGCTGACGCTGGCCCGGGAGGGCTACACGCTGGTGCTGGCCGACGTGACCGACCCGTCCCGCGCGGCGGCCGAGGTGGCTGAGGTCGGGGGCGGGACGGCGTGGCCCTGCCGCACCGACGTGTCGGCCGAGGACGACGTCCGGGCCCTGGCCGACGGGGTCCGGGACCGGTTCGGCCGGGCCGACGTGCTGGTCAACAACGCGGGCATCTCGCTGCTGGTCCCGGCGGAGCAGACCACGGCGGAAGCCTGGCGGCGGGTGCTGGAGGTCAACCTGACCGGCCCGTTCCTGCTGTGCCGGGAGTTCGGCGCGCAGATGCTGGCTGCCGGGGCCGGGTCGATCGTCAACGTCGCCTCCATCGCCGGGCTGCGCGGGGTGTCACACCGGGTCGCCTACAACAGCTCCAAGCACGGCCTGGTCGGGCTGACCAGCACGCTGGCGGCCGAGTGGGGCGGCCGGGGCGTGCGGGTCAACGCGGTCTGCCCGGGCTGGATCAAAACCGAGATGGACGTGGAGGACCAGGCCAGCGGCGGTTACACGGACACCGACATCGAGAACCAGGTGCCGATGGCCCGGTTCGCGGCGCCGGAAGACGTGGCCGCCGCGGTCGCGTTCCTGGCCGACCCGGCCCGGAGCGGGTTCGTCAACGGGACCGCGCTGCCGGTCGACGGCGGCTGGATCGCCGACGCCAGCTGGACGTCCCTGCGATTGCGCGCCCGCGGCGATGGCGGGCCGGGATAACCGGCGGCCTCGCGACCCCGGCGGGTCCTCGAGGGCCGCTGCGCGGTTCACCCCACGAATCACTTGTCCCCCAGCGTGACGTGCGGTTTGCCAGTGAGGCCCGCTTCCCGGCTCCGGGACGGAGGAAGTCCCTTGGGCCACTCCGGTGCGCGGGTGCGCGCCACTGGCGTTCCGGCCGCTCCGTCGCTGGCGGCGACCTTGGAGCCGGATAATAGGGACAGTGACTACGACGCGACCCGATCCACCGTCCACTGGGGACGAGCGGATCATGATGCGCACGTTCCTCGACTTCCACCGGGCCACGCTGGAGTGGAAGTGCGACGGCCTGTCGGACGAGGACCTGCGGCGCCAGTCGATGCCGCCCTCCACGCTGTCGCTGCTGGGCCTGGTCCGGCACATGGCCGAGGTGGAACGGCGGTGGTTCCGGGAAATCCTGGGCGGCGAGAAGCTGGGCCGGGTGTGGTCGGACACCGGCGACTTCCAGGCCGCCTACGACGCGACTGGGGCGACCCGGGCGGAGGCGTTCGCGGCCTGGCGCGCGGAGGTCGAGGAGGCCCGGCGGCTGGAGGCCGCGGCCGAGTCGCTGGACGTCGAGGTCCACGTCGACAACTGGGGCGAGAACGTGTCGCTGCGGCTGATCATGCTGCACCTGATGCACGAGTACGCCCGGCACAACGGGCACGCCGACCTGCTCCGTGAGGGCATCGACGGCGTCACCGGGGTCTGATTCCGAGCACGGGAGGCGGGCAGGCATGACCGAACCATGGGCTTCGCCGGAGGCGCGGCTGATTCACGCGGGCACCAGGCGGGAGCTCGGGGCCCCGGCCTCGCCCCCGCTCATCCCGGCCAGCGTCTACGCCTCGTGGGGCGAGCCGGACCCGGCCCGGGCCTACGGGCGGACCGGCAACCCGGGCTGGGAGGCACTCGAGGAAGCGCTGGGCGTGCTCGAAGACGCCGAGGCGGTGGTGTTCTCCTCCGGCCAGGCCGCGTCGATGGCGCTGCTGCTGGCCCTGGCGCAGGGACGGCAGAAGGTGCTGCTGCCCACCGACGGGTACTACAACCTCCGGGTGCTGGCCGACTGGCTCCGGCCGCACGGAGCCGAGCCGGTCTTCGTCGACCTGCTCGACCTCGATCAGGTGGAACGGGACCTGAACGCGGGCCCGGCCGTGCTGTGGGCCGAGACGCCGACCAACCCGTTGCTGCGGGTGGCCGACGTGGGTGCGCTGGCCGGGCTGGCCGCGGCGGCGGGCGCGCCGCTGGTGGTGGACAACACGGTCGCGACCGGCCTGCTGCAACGGCCGCTGGACCTGGGCGCGGTGGCCACCATGTGCTCGCTGACCAAGTCGGCGTCCGGGCACTCCGACGTACTGCTGGGCGCGGTGACCACCCGGGACCAGGACCTGCTGGAGAAGGTGCGCGGCTGGCGGGGCGTGGGCGGCGGCATCCCCGGGCCGTTCGAGAGCTGGCTGGTGCTGCGCGGGCTGCGGACGCTCCCCCTGCGGGCGCAGCGGCAGTCGGAGAACGCGCTGGCCATCGCCCGGCACCTGACCGAGCACCCCCGGGTCCGCGCGGTGCACTACCCGGGGACCACGGCAGCCACGCTGGAGACCGCGCGGCGGCAGATGCCGGGGGGGTTCGGGCCGCTGCTGTCGTTCGAGCTCGACGGACCGGCGGCCGACGCGGACGCGGTGGTGGCCGCGTCCCGGCTGATCCTCCCGGCCACCAGCTTCGGCGGGGTGGAATCGGTCTGGGAACGGCGCGGCCGCTGGGCGTCGGAGACCGCCCCGGAGTCGCTGATCCGGCTGGGTGCCGGGATCGAACCCGCCGACGATCTGCTGGCCGACCTCGACCACAGCCTGGGCGTGCTGGCGGGCTAGGTTAGGCCCATGGCAGAGAAGATGCGGGCGGTCGGGTACCGCAAACCGTTGCCGATCTCCGATCCGGCCAGCCTGGAGGACCTCGAGATCCCGGTACCTGAGCCCGGCCCGCGCGACCTGCTGGTGCGGGTCGAGGCGGTGTCGGTCAACCCGGTCGACGTCAAGGTCCGGGCGTCGGCCGACCCGGGCCGCGAGCCCAAGATCCTCGGCTACGACGCGGCGGGTGTGGTCATGGCCACCGGCCCGGACGTCACCCTGTTCTCCCCCGGGGACGAGGTCTACTACGCGGGCAACATCGACCGGCCGGGCACGGACGCGCAGTTCCACCTGGTGGACGAGCGCATCACCGGGCACAAACCCCGCAGCCTGGACTTCGGCCAGGCCGCGGCGCTGCCGCTGACCACCATCACCGCGTGGGAATCGCTGTTCGACCGGCTTCGGCTGAACCCGGAGAGTTCCGGCGTGCTGCTGGTGCTGGGGGCCGCGGGCGGGGTTGGATCGATGGTCACCCAGCTCGCCCGGTCGCTGACCCGGATGGTCATCATCGGCACCGCGTCCCGGCCCGAGTCGCAGCAGTGGGTACTCGACCACGGCGCGCATCACGTGATCGACCACCACAACCTGGCGCAGGGCGTGCGCGACATCAGCCCGGACGGGGTGACGCACGTCTTCTCCGCGCACACGGCCGGCTCGATCGGGGATTTCGCCGAGATCCTGCAGCCGTACGGCGCGATCGTGGCCATCGACGATCCGCAGGGCCTGGACATCTATCCGCTGAAGAACAAGAGCATCGCCTTCCACTGGGAGTTCATGTTCACCCGGCCGCTGTACCAGCCGGTGGACCTGGTCGAGCAGCACCAGCTGCTGGACCGGGTGGCGGAGATGGTCGACGAGGGCACGATCAGGAGCACGCTTTCGCAGGGGCTGGGCCCGATCAACGCGGCCACCCTGCGTCAGGCCCACAGCCTGGTCGAAGCGGGCCAGATGGTCGGCAAGACCGTCGTCGCGGGGTGGTGACGGGTTTTGCGAGCAGTCGTTTACCAGGGCACCCGGGACGTCGGCGTCCACACGGTGGCCGACGCCGTGGTCGAGGACCCCGAAGACGTGGTGGTCGAGGTCACCTCGAGCGCGATCTGCGGGACCGATCTGCACATGTACGACGGGCGGACCGGGGCCGAACCCGGCCTGGTGCTCGGGCACGAACCGCTGGGCGTGGTCCGGGCGGTGGGCGAAGACGTGCATCTGGTCCGGCCGGGTCAGCGGGTCGTGATCCCGACTCACCTGTTCTGCGGGGTCTGCTACAACTGCGCGCGCGGTTACTCGGCCGCCTGCCTGCGGGTCCGGCCGGGCGGGTTCGGCGCGGCCTACGGCTACGCGGGCATGGGCCCGTACCGGGGGGCCCAGGCGGACCTGCTGCGGGTGCCGTTCGCGGACGCCAACTGCATCCCGCTGCCAGGCGAGCCCGGCGACGAACGGGAAGACGACTTCGTGATGCTGGCCGACGCCTTCGTCACCGGCTGGCACGCGACCGAGCTGGCCCGGGTCGAGCCGACCAGCACGGTGGCGGTGTTCGGGGCCGGCGCGGTCGGCCTGCTGGCCGCGCACTCGGCCCTGATCAAGGGGGCAGGCGAGGTCTACGTGGTGGACCACATCGCGGCCCGGCTGGACAAGGCGGGCGAGCTGGGCGCCACCCCGATCGACTTCACCCTCGGGGACCCGGTGGACCAGATCCAGGAGCTGCGCCGGGCCCACGGCCTGCCGCTGGGCGAGGAGCCGATGACCGGCGTCGACGTGGCCATCGACGCGGTCGGCTTCCAGGCCCGGGACCGGTCCGACCCCAGCCGGGAGAATCCGCTCCAGGTGGTGAGCGACCTGGCCCGGCTGGTCAACCCGACCGGCCGGGTCGGCATCGCCGGCGTCTACGCGGAGAAGGACCTGCACCCGGCACCAGAGGGCACCGGGGACGGGCGGCTCACCGTGCCCTGGGCCACGTTCTTCAGCAAGGGCGTGACGGTCGGGTTCGGCCGCACCCACGACCGCCGCTACACCGCCCACCTGCGCGATCTGGTCCTGCGCCACCGGGCCCGGCCCGGGTTCGTGGTCACGCACCACGGCCCGCTGGCCGAGGCGCCTGCGTTCTACGACGCCTTCGACCGGCGGGCCGACGGGATCATCAAGGCTGTGCTGACGCCCTGACTTGGTTTGGTTGGCCGGGAGCGGTTGGCGTGACCGGCGCGTCCGGCGTGCGCGGGCGGGCCCGGGGTACGAACTGGATCGCGACGGTCGCGGCCAGCGGCAGCGCGGCCAGCGGGATCAGGCTGACCTGGAAGGCGTGACCGAAGCCGCCGTGCAGCGCGCTGAAGAAGACCACCCCGATCACCGCCACCCCGATCGAGTTGCCGAGCTGCACGGTGGTGGCCTGCAGGCCGGATACCGTGCCGGCTTGTTCCGGTGCCACCCGGGCCAGCACGATCCCGGTCAGCGGCGCGGTCAGCATGCCCATGCCGATCCCGGTGACCAGCAGCGGGAGCAGCAGGGGCAGCACGCTGTGGTGCGCTCCGGCCGCTCCGGGCGCTCCGGGCGCTCCGGCCTGGGCGGAGCTGGAGCCGGAGGCGAGAGCGAGCGCCACGTAGCCGGCCGCCATCACCACCCCGCCGAGAGCGGGCCACTGGCGGCCGAGCCGGCCCATGACCGACTGGGGCACCATCGAGGCGGCCAGGTAGCCCGCGCCGACCACGGTGAACACCGCGCCCGAGCCGAGGGCCGACAGGCCCCGGCCTTCCTGCAGGTAAAGGGCCAGCACCACGAAGAACGAGGCCATCGCGGCGTAGAACACGCCGGTCGCGACCAGGCCCGCCCCCACGGTCCGGTCGGCCAGCACGCTCAGGTCGACCAGCGGGGTCTTCCCGTGCCGCCGTCGCCAGATCTGGTGCCCGGCGAACCCGGCCAGGATCGGGCCCGCAGCCGCCAGCAGCGCCCAGGCCCACACCGGCCAGTGCGCCTGCCGCCCGTCGACCAGCGGCAGGATCACCGCGACCAGACCCGCCGTGACCAGCACCGTGCCCACCAGGTCGATGCTGTCCCCGGCGGGTGCGCGGGACTCGGTCAGCACCCGGCGCGCGGCGGCCAGCGCGACCACCCCGACCGGCAGGTTGACCAGGAAGCAGCTCCGCCAGTCCAGCCCGAGCACGTTGGCCTGGATGAGCAGACCACCGAAGAGCTGGCCGAGCACCGCGGCCAGACCAAGGCTCACGCCGTACGCGGTGACCGCGGTGACCCGCTGCCTGCCCACGTAGGTCAGGCCGATCATGGCCAGCGTCTGCGGTCCCGCGACAGCCGCACCGAGCCCCTGTATCGCGCGGCTGACGTCGAGCATCTCGATGTTGGTGGCGAGCCCGCAGGCCAGCGAGGCCAGCGTGAAGACGACCAGACCCAGCATGAACATCCGCCGCCGCCCGTACCGGTCCCCGAGCCGCCCGCCGGTGATGAGCCCCACCCCGTAGGTCAGCCCGTACGCGGTCACCACCCATTCGACCCCGGCCGCGCTGGCGTGCAGTTGCCGCTGCACCGACGGGATCGCCACGTTCACGATAAAAAAGTCCAGGACGATCATGAACGTCCCGGTCAGCATCACGGCCAGCGGCGCCCACCCCGGTGTGGCGGCTCCCGCGCTCCCCGTGGCCTGCCGCTGGCCACGCATCACGTTGACTGTCAT
Source organism: uncultured Actinomycetes bacterium (assembly GCA_963833835.1). Lineage (GTDB taxonomy): Bacteria > Actinomycetota > Actinomycetes > Streptosporangiales > Streptosporangiaceae > Bog-532. The sequence continues at coordinate 32,800 of CAWHZI010000005.1, read as the reverse complement.
GCCGCTTAGCCTCGGCGACCCGGGCGGTGGGGTCGATTACGTGCGAGGTAAAGCCGGCCCCTACGCAGACCACGAGGTTAGCCGCGGAAGCTGGGCTGCGGGTTTCCGTGCAGGATGCTGCGGGAAACCGTACCCGGCTTCGAAGTGCGGGCTCCGCGCTGAGCCTGGTGTGACTGCCGGGGTGGGAGGGAGCATTGGCTCCCCTCCGGGCTGGGTACCCGGGCATTGGGGAAGACTTTTTGACAGATGCTGACTAAAAGCCGAGTTCCCGGAATCCCAGCGACCGGGCCACGCGCCGGGAGGCCTCGGGTCGCGCCCGCCACTGCGGCAGCCTGCCCTCGGCGATCGCGTGCGCGACGGCCGCGGACGCGGCCCGCCGGGCCAGACCGCGACCCCGCGCCGTCGCGGCGGTCAGCACGCTCAGGTGCGCGGCGCCGCACGGCCAGTCCCGGTAGCCCGCGGCGGCCACGACCTGGCCGTCCTGGCGGACGGCGAAGGCCGGCGTGGTGATCTCCGCCATGCCGCTTTCCTGCAGGTCGGCGGCTTCGGTGGCCTGCAGGAAGGCCTGGAGGGCGGGGTGATCCAGGTCCAGCGGCGTGGTGACGGCAGGCTGGGGGTGGAAGTCCGCTGGGTCGAGGTAGGCCAGCGTGGCCGGGCCGCGGATCTCGGCGATGGGCAGCCGCCGCTGAGGACGTCGGGCTGGTGACCGCGTCGGCGGCCAAGGCGCCCAGGGCCTGCTCGATAAGGCAGGCGGTCTCCTGATCGGGCGCGGTGGCCAGAGTGGCACCCTCGATGACCACGATGCCCGCCCAGCCGGGCGAGCAGAGCCGCGACTCAGGCGCGACGGTCACACTGAGATCGGCGCCGAACCCGGCCGAGGTCCCGGCCAGACACTCCCACATCTCCCTGACCCGGACGGTCAGCGAGCCCGCAGGTCCATCGTCAAAGCTCACGACCTACAACTACCCAGAACTGGGCTGGGCCTGCGGGCACCGAGGCGCGTATTGCTATGGCGGCCCGGTACCGCCCGCCGTGACGCCCGGCTGCTGTTCGTGAGCCGCCGCTCCCCGCCTCGCCGCCGCCGCGCCCGGGCAACCACGCTCGATGGCGCCAACGTACCGGCGCTCAGCGATACCGATGGCGCCATTGGGCGTGTAGGGACCGCGGAAGCAGCGAGGCCCACGATGCGGATGGGACCGCTGGGGATCGGGATGCCGCTCCTGGGGCGGAACGGTACGGAAACGTGATCATGACCAGGCCTGCAGGCGGTACGGCCCTGGCATTGGGCTCGCCCGGGTGAGTGGCCTGCTCATCCTGGTGCAGGCGGTGGCCGGCTGATCCGGGTTGCAGGCCTGGGCGGGGTGAGCCCGGCCGGGCATCCCGGCCGCCAGTAGCGTGGCCCCCGGGGGACGCTGACCCTGCAGAAGGAAAACGGCCGTGATTGAGATCAGCATGCCAACGCAGCACATTGTCCAGGGCATCCGGGCCACCCAGGGCCTCGGCGATGCCGTGCCCCCATGGAAATCACCGGGGCCAGCCTGGACCGCGGCATCGTGCGCTACCAGGTACAGACGGAGGGGCAGGACCGGACCCTGGAAGACCAAGCGGAGTCGGTGCTGTCATTCCTCCACGTGACGATAGGGCGCATCGTCGACGTGTCGTACGACCCGGCCGGCCTGGTCAGCTTCACCCTGGCCTAACGTCCGGAGGCGCGCCACGCGCTGCGGTCAATCCGGTATCGACCTGAGCGGCGGATGGTGGCGCTGCCGTGACGAGTTCGCTGTCCGGGCGTGAGGGATCTCCGGGGTGCCGCAGATGATGATGTCGGCGCGTTCCCAGGTCCGCTGCGTGGCCTTGCAAGGTAGTTCCTCGGCCATCCACCCCTCGTTATCAATCGGGGCTCCGTCAACGGCCTGGTTGGCCAGGTCGGCTCGCGGGGGATTTGCCGCTCGCGCGGTGGCGCGCCGTCCGGTCGGCGAGAACGGCTGGACATGGCACATCCGGGCGGATCCGGACGGCAACGAGTTCTGAGTTATGGCCCCGCCCGGCGCCTACCGGACGGGCCATGACGCAGCCGGACCATACCGCGGCCCGCGCCAACTTGCGGTTACCGCGTTGCGGTGGCCAGTGCCGCGCGGATGGCGTCCTCGCCGGCCGGCTGGCCCTTCTCGTTCGAGTACGGCCCGTACGGGGTCCCCCACACCGGCGTGCCCGTCGCCTGCCGCCAGCTATCGGCCAGCGGTCCCGCGTCCACCACGCTGTACCCGATGGAGTCGATGAATTCGGTCACCGCCGCCTTCGCCGGCGCGGAGTCCCCGGCGATCGGCAGGTACGAGCGGTCGGCCGCCCCCGCCGGGCGGGCGAGTGACAGCAGGTGCTTGAAGAAGATGTTGTTGAACGCTTTCACGAGCATCGCGTCCGGGATGTACCGCAGCAGCAGCTCGCTCGAGGTGAGCGACTTGCTGTCGAGCTCGGGGATGTGCCCGTCACGCTCGGGGCCGTCGTTGCACGTGTCGATGACCGTCTTCCCGGCCAGTGGCGCGGCGGGCAAGTTGGGGAAGGCCTTGACCGGCACCGCGACCACGACGATGTCACCGGCCGCCGCGGCCTCCCCGCTCGTCGCCGCGGACGCCCGCGGTCCCAGTTCCGCGGCCGTGTCCGCGAGCGTTTCGGGAGCGCGCGAGTTGCTGAGCACGACCTGGTACCCGGCCTCGATGGCGAGCCGCGCGATGGCACTGCCGATCTGTCCGCTTCCGATGAATCCCACAGTCGTCATATTCTCAGCGTCCCTCCAGAAGAGCCGCACCCTGGTCATTTGCCGGATCCGTTGCGATCCGGGTCCCTGCCGTCAGCTGGCGGGGAAGTAGTGGCCGTTGTCCAGATCGGCGAGCAGGCCGGGCTGAGCGGGTTCCCAGCCGAGGGTCCGGCGGGTGATGAGGCTGGACGCCGGGTAGCTCTGCGTGACTATGTTCGCGAGGAACCCGAAGTATCCCGGCAGCATCAGTTCGTCCGCGGGAATGCTCACGGCGGGCAGGCCCAGGCGGCTGCCGATGGCCTCGGCGATCTCGCGGAGCGGGATGCCCTCGTCCTGAACCGCGTGCCAGTATCTGCCGGCCGGGCCCTTCTCCAGCGCCAGGCGGAACAAGGAGGCGACATCGCGGGCGTGCACGGCGTTCCACAGGTTCGCGCCGTCTCCGGGGTAGCCGGCGGCGCCTTTCTCCTTCGCGAGCGCGATCAGCGTGGGGAGGAAGCCGGCACGATCGGTCGTGCTGTGCGCGATATTGGCAATCCGCACGACCGAAGACCGCACTCCCCGCTCGGCGAGGTCGATGACGGCGGTTTCCACGACATTGCGGACCCGGAGGGTGCCCTTGTGCTCATCGCCGACGGGAAGGGCCGGGTCCTCCTCGGTGGCCGGCCGGCCCAGCTTCCCGGACGAGCCTATGCTCCCCGCCGCGACCAGCGGCTTTCCGGTTCCCGCGAGTGCCTCGCCGTATGCGAGCATGACCGGGAGCTCCGCGGCGGACACGGCGTCCATCCCGCCAAACGGAAGCAGGTCTTGCCTGTGCGCGACGTGGATGACGCCGTCGGAGTCCGCGGCCGCCTCCATGAGCCCTTCGAGATCCTGGAGGTCGCCGCGGCGCACCTTCGCGCCGAGCGCGGACACCGCCGCCGCCGCCGTGTCCGACCGGGCCAGGCCGGTGACCTCGTGCCCGGCGGCGATGAGCTCGGGGATGATGTACGAACCGGTATGGCCGGTCCCGCCAGTGACGAAAACGCGCACGCTGCTGCTCCTTGTGAGTGATGTGGCGCGAGAAGTGGTGATGCGGGTGCGCTCAGCCAGAGACGTTGACGCCGAGGTCGATGTTGAACCCTGCGCCGTGGCGGGCCAGGCCCATCAGCAGCAGGCCCACTCCCTCCAGCCAGTGCGCCATCGCCAGGTCTCCCGTGTCCAGCGGGCGCAGCCCGAGGCTCTCGATGAACGCCGACACGCTCGCCTTGGCGTGCGCGTCGTCGCCGGCGATGAGCACGTCCAGCGGGCGGCCCTGGGCCAGGACGTGGCCGAAGACGGTGTTGAATGCCTTCACGACGTGCGCGCTCGCTGGGGCGGCCTTGGCGATCTCCTGCGCGCCGGAAGTGCCGTCAGGGGTGAGCAGCCCGGTGGCGTCGGCGTTGAAGGTATTGGAGATGTCGATGATGACCTTGCCGGCCAGCGCGTCCCCGTACCGGGCGACGACCGGCACGGCGCTGGCGTACGGCACCGCGAGGATGACGATGTCGCCGGCCGGGGCGGTGCCGAATGTCCCGGCCGCGGCGCCGCCGCCGAGCGCGGCGGCCAGGTCCTTGGCCTTGGCCGCGTCGCGGCCGATGACCTCGACGGTGTTGCCGCCCTCGACCGCACGGGCGCCTATGGCGCGGGCCATGCCCCCCAGGCCGATAACGCTGATGCTGCTCATTGGCATGCCTGCTTTCTGGAGCTGAAAAGGAAGCCATTCCCGCCCCGTCGCTGTTAACGGTTGCGTCATCGATGCCGTCAAATGACGCGACGGACGGCGCTCAATTCCTGATGTGCCCATTCTGGTTCTGGGCATTGCTTGTCGAACTCTTATGCCGAATTCGCTCAGGCCCCCTCAGGTACCTATTAAGAATGCCATTTGCCTGAATAGGTGTCCAAGACCTCTTTCAGCCGTTGCGATACCCTGAAGGCATCGCCGGATCGGGAGGCTCCATGGATCTGGACCTACGCAAGTTGCGCTACTTCGTCGCCGTCGCCGACACGCTGCACTTCGGCCGCGCCGCCGATGAGCTGCACATCGCGCAGCCGGCGCTCAGCCGGCAGATCCGCGCGCTGGAACACGATCTCGGCACCCCGCTGTTCACAAGAGACAGCCACGGCGTGGCGCTGACCGACGCCGGCAGGCAGCTGCTGACCGACGCCGGCCCGCTGCTGGCCTCCGCGGACGCGGTCCGCCGCCGGGTGACCGTGGCCGCGCGCGGCAGCCAGCGGCTCATGGTCGGCTTCCGGGCAGGCATCGCGGTCACCCCGGCGGTACGGCTGTTCGCCGACCGGCACCCGGACGTTCTGGTGGACGTGCAGCGGATCGAATGGGACGACCAGGCCCCGATGCTGCTCGACGGCCGCATCGACGTCGGCTATGTGCGGCTGCCCATCGACGAGGCCGGCCTGCGCGTCATCCCGCTCTACACCGAGCCGCAGGTGGCGGTGCTGCCCGCCGGCCATCGGTTGGCCGACAAGGAGCAGGTCACCGAGGCCGACCTGGCCGGCGAGCCGCTGCTCTGGCAGGGCGACACGGGCACGCAGCCCACCAGGCGCCCGCACCCTAACGCCGGGTACCTGGTGCGCGGGGTGGACGAGACGCTCGAGCATGTCGCGGCCGGCCGGGGCATCTCGTTCCTGGCCCGTTCGGCGACCGTGTTCTACTCACATCCGGACATCAGCTACGTGCCCGTCCCGGATCTGGCGCCCGATCAGGTGTGTCTCGCGGTGGCGGCATCGCGCACCTCGCCGGTGGTCGACGACTTCCTCACCGCGGCTCAGGCGACGGCCGAGATCACGGCAGAATGCGGGAACTATGAAATGTGGCAGCTTGGAAGCGGTGCCGTTTCAGAGCACGACTGAGCAGTTCGATTGACAACAGCAGCGCCAACAGAGGGCACGCAGGCGCGGCCAGCGCATACGCGTGGCAGCCTGGGCCATCCCGTCGCCGTCGTCCCGGCGGCCGGATCAGCAGGCCGAGCGGGGCGGGTCGCCGTCGTCCCGGCGGCCGGATCAGCGGGCCGAGTGGGACGGGTCAAGCGGCAACGATCTTCCGCCGCTTGAGGCGGCCCGGGCGGTCTGCTCGGCTGACGGGGCGGACGACGGCGACCGGGAGGGAACCAGGCCCAAGGGCTTCATCCATCCCGGAGCCGGAAGCGCCCCCGCCGGAGGCAGCTTTACCTCCGAGGTAATGGCCCTCGCTACAGGAGCCGCTTAGGGTCGCGAGGTATGGCGATGGTTGGGGAGCAACTGCGGAGCTGGCGGGAACGACGGCACGTGAGCCAGCTGGACCTCTCACTCCAGGCGGGCATTTCGGCGCGGCATCTCAGCTTTGTGGAGACGGGGCGGTCGAAGCCCAGCAGTGGGCTGATCCTGCGGCTGTCGGAGGAGCTCGACGTGCCCTTGCGGGAGCGGAACGTGCTGCTGCTGGCGGGCGGGTTCGCCCCGGCCTACCCCGAACGCGGCCTGGACGCGCCGCCGCTGAGCGCGGTCACCGAGGCGATGCGGCAGGTCATCACGGCCCACATGCCCAATCCAGCCCTGGCCGTGGACGGGCACTGGGAGCTGATCGACGCTAACGACGCCGTCAGCCTGCTGACCGCGGGGACGGCGGCCGAGCTGATGGAACCGCCGGTGAACGTGCTGCGGGTGAGCCTGCACCCGGACGGGATGGCGCCGCGCATCCTCAACCTCGGGCAGTGGCGGCAGCACGTGCTGTTCCGGCTGCGCCGCCAGGCCGACCGGAGTGGCGACCCGTTCCTGCACGATCTGTACGAGGAACTCAGCGGTTATCCCGGCGGTGGTGGGGCGGGCGAGGCTGGTAGGGCAGGCGGGTCGCGTAGGGCCAGCGGGGCACGTGGGGCCAGCGGGGTGAATGGGGTCGGAAAGGTGACTGGGGCGGGCGAGGCGAATGGGGCGGGCGAGGCGGCCGATGTGGTGCTGCCGATGCGGCTCCGGGTCGGGGACGCCGAGCTTTCTTTCTTGAGCACGACCACGGTGTTCGGCAGCCCGCTCGACGTCACGGTGGCGGAGCTGGCGATCGAGTCGTTCTACCCGGCCGACGCCGCCACCGCGGCGGCCATGCGCGCCCTCAGCCCTACGGGTGCCGCGGCCCAGAACGGCTGACAAGACCAGAATGGCTGACAAGATAAGGCTTCGTGCGCTTCGGAATCACGCTCCCCCAGTTTGGGCCGGTGATTGATCCCGGTCATCTCGCGGACTTCGCCCGGCAGGCCGAAGGCCTCGGCTACGAGTCGCTGTGGGTCGGCGACCGCGCGCTGGCCCCGCTGCGACCCAGCCAGCCGTACCCGGGCTACACCGAGGAGCGGCCGCTGCCCCCCGGGTTCGGTCAGTTCCTGGATCCGCTGGCCACGCTGACCACGGCGGCCACCGCGACCAGCACCGCGCGGCTCGGGTCGAGCACGGTGAACGCCACCTTCTACCACCCGCTGCTGCTCGGCCGCACGCTGACCACGCTGGACCTGCTCAGCCGGGGACGGCTCGACGCCGGGTTCGGGATCGGCTGGATGCGCACCGAATACGAGGCCCTGGGCATCCCGTGGCCCGGGCGGGGCGCCCGGCTGGACGAGACCCTGGACGTGCTGCGGGCCATGTGGACCACCAACCCGTTCGAGCACCACGGCGCGGTGTGGGACATCCCGCCGTCCACGCTGGACCTGAAGCCGGTACAGCCCGGCGGGCCGCCGGTGCTGCTGGCCGGCTACGGGGGCCGGGCCCTGGAACGGGTGGGCCGCCGGGCCAGCGGCTGGCTGCCGTCGATCACCCCCGGGCGAAGGCTGACCGTGGCCATGCTGGACAAGCCCTGGCAGACGATCGTCCAGGCCGCCGAGGCGGCCAGCCGGGATCCCAGCAAGCTGCGCCGCGAGTTGCGGGTCAACCTGGCCCCGGGCCCGGACATGGTGGCCGCCGCGCTGACCTTCGTGCGCGAGGCGCGCGAGCTGGGCTACGACGGCGCCTTCGCCGACCCGCAGTTCGCGGTGGGCAGCCCGGCCGAGATGGCCGACACCGCCGAGCAGCTGATGGCGGGCTACCGCGCCGGCTAGCGAGATCGCGGCAGGTGCGTAGTCTGGAGCTAGTGCGACTTACCGGACGTATCACCCGCCGCGCGCGGAGGGCCCATGTTCGGCTGGCACTGTCCTACGTGGGCGTGGGCGTGCTGGTCGCCGCGGCCGCCATCGCGCTGGCCCTGGTCATCACCCCGCTGCAGGACACCACGGTCGCCGGGGAAGAGATCGGGGTCGGGGCGGCGGCACCCACCCTGAGCCTGTCCGGTCCGGGCGAGGTGGACCTGTTCGGGCAGCGGCTGCCAACCACGCTGGACTTCGCCGGGCCGGTGCGGCCCCGGCTGACGCTGGCCCACATCACCCTGGACCGCCAGCTGGCCTCGATGTTCGACCCGGCGCGCGGGGCGCTGCCGGCCCGGGTGGCCATCGGCCAGGCGCTGGCCGCCGCCTGGACCCGGTACTTCGTGTGGGAGGCGTGCATCACCGGCGCGGCGGCGCTGCTGCTGACCGGGGCGCTGTGCGGCTGGGCCCGGTTCCCGGTGCGCAAGACGCTGGTGCTGCTGGCGGTCGGGCTCGCGCTGGCCGAAGTGGCTGACCTGGGCGGCATCATGATCACCGCCTACTCCGCGCCGGCCCGGCTGGCCCAGGTCGGCTCGCTGACCGGCTTGGTCGGGCAGGCCCCGCTGCCCACCGTGGCCAAGCTGTCCGGGCCGGAGAAGGACAAGGTGCAGGCGGTGGTGCTGGGCGACTCGACCGCGGCCGCGCTCGGCAACCCGCTGGTGGCCCAGGCCAGCGCGGCCGACCACGCCTGCCGCCGCAGCTCGGAGGCCTACGCCGCCGACCTGGCCGCGGTCAACAACTGGGACGTGCTCAACCTGGCCTGCAGCGGCGCCACCATCCAGACCGGCATCCTCGGCCCGCAGCAGGCCGGAGGCATCACCGTGCCCGCCCAGCTGGCGCAGGCCCGGCAGGCCACCAACGCGACGCTGGTCATCGTGAGCATCGGGGCCAACGATGTGGGCTGGTCCGGCCTGATCGGGCTGTGCGCGGCCGCCAACTCCTGCGCCGACAGCGCGTCGGCCGCCTACTTCCAGCAGCACCTGAACACGTTCGCCTCGCAGTACGACCAGCTGCTCGAACAGCTGGCCACGCTGCCCTCGCACCCGCGGGTACTGATCAACCTGTACTACAACCCGTTCGACACATCCCAGGGCTGCCTGACCGGGCGCGGGCTGGATCCGGCCAAGGAAGGCACGCTGGCCCGGCTGCTGGACGCGCTGAACCAGGTGCTGTCGAACGGGGCCGCGGCCGCCTCGGTCACCTCCGTGCAGCCGGACTTCACCGGGCACGCGCTGTGCGACGGGGACCCGTACGTGCAGGGTGTGGGCTCACCGGCGCCGTTCCATCCCACCGCCGCCGGGGAGCTGGCCATCGCGCTGTCCGACGAGCAGGCCCTGCAGTCGGGCCCGGGCGCCTCGTCCGGTTCGCCGTCGGCGGTGCTGCCCAGCGCCAGCCCCTCCGGGTAAGCCAAACCGGCTCCTCCGGGGCAGTACCTCCGGGGCGGCCCTGAACAGTGAGGGTGGGGCAGTTGTGGCAAGCTTGCCTCGTGACAGCACCGCAGCCGCCGCCTGAGCCGCAGCCGATCGTCACCCCGCTGCGTACCGCGGCAATCTTCCTCGTGCTGACCATCGACGCAGGCGGCGAGGACACCGTGCGGGACTTCCTGGCCGACGCGTCCGGCCTGGAGCGGGCGGTCGGGTTCCGGCTGCCGGAAGGCGAGCTGTCGGCCGTGATCGGCATCGGCTCGGACCTGTGGGACCGGCTGTTCGGCGGTCCGCGGCCGGCCGGGCTGCACCCGTTCCGTGAGCTGCGGGGGCCACGGCACTTCGCCCCGGCCACCCCGGGCGACCTGCTGTTCCACCTGCGCGCCAACCAGATGGACCTGTGCTTCGAGTTCGCCAGCCAGGTGATGAACCGGCTGGGCGGGGTGGCCACCGTGGTGGACGAGGTACACGGCTTCCGGTATTTCGACGAGCGGGACCTGATGGGGTTCGTGGACGGGACCGAGAGCCCCGGCGGCCGGGCCGGCGAGGAAGCCGCCCTGGTCGGCGCGGAGGACCCGGACTTCACCAGCGGCAGCTACGTCATCGTGCAGAAGTACACCCACGACCTGGACAGCTGGAACGCGCTGCGCACCGAGGAGCAGGAACGGGTCATCGGGCGGCACAAGCTGAGCGACATCGAGATCCCCGATGATCAGAAAGCGCCCGACTCGCACGTCGCGCTGAACACGATCGAGGACGCGGACGGCAACGAGCGGCAGATCCTGCGGGCCAACATGCCGTTCGGCTCGGTGGGACGCCAGGAGTTCGGCACCTACTACATCGGGTACGCGGCCACGCCGAGCGTGACCGAGCAGATGCTGCAGAACATGTTCATCGGCGACCCGCCGGGCAACACCGACCGGATCCTGGACTTCTCCACCGCGGTCACCGGGACGCTGTTCTTCGCCCCGTCGGCGGACTTCCTCGACGACCCGCCCGACGGGCCCGGGGCGGCCACGGCCCCAGCCGCCGCCGACGACGACGCGACCAGTACCACCGGCAGTACCACCGGCCCACCGGAACCCGGCCTTGAATCGCCGTCCAACGGTTCACTGGGAATCGGCAGTCTCAGAAGGAGCACTCCGCAATGAACAACCTCTATCGCGAGCTCGCCCCCATCTCCGATGCCGCGTGGGCCGACCTCGAGGAGGAGGCCAAGCGGACCTTTGCCACCTACGTGGCCGGGCGCCGCATCGTCGACGTGAACGGCCCGGGCGGCGCCACCCTGGCCGCGGTCAACACCGGCCGCCTGGGTGACGTGACCGCACCGGCCGACGGCGTGATCGCGCACCTGCGCGAGTCCCAGCCGCTGGTCCGGCTGCGGGTGCCGTTCACGCTCAGCCGGTACGAGATCGACTCGGTGGAGCGCGGGGCGCAGGACGCCGACTGGCAGCCACTCAAGGACGCGGCCAAGCAGATCGGGTTCGCCGAGGACCGGGCGGTCTTCGAGGGGTACGCCGCGGCCGGCATCACCGGGCTGCGGGACGCCAGCTCGAACGCCCCGCTGAGCCTGCCCGCCGACCCGACCGAGTACCCGGACGTGGTGGTGGACGCGCTGACCGAACTGCGGCTGGCCGGGGTGGACGGCCCGTACGCGCTGGCGCTGAGCACCGCGGCCTACGACGCGATCAGCGTCACCACCGAGCACGGCTACCCGATCCGGCGGCAGATCGAGCGGGTCTTCGACGGCGAGATCCTGTGGGCGCCCGCCATCGACGGGGCGTTCCTGCTGTCCACCCGGGGCGGCGACTACACGCTCAGCCTGGGCCAGGACCTGTCCATCGGCTACCTGTCACACGACGTCGACAGCGTGCAGCTGTACTTCCAGGAGTCGCTGACGTTCCTGGCCTACACGACCGAGGCGATCGTGGCGGTCAACCCGGTGGCCGGGGCGCTGACGGCCAAGCCGTAACGACGCCGCCGTAACGAGGCCGCGGTCACCACGCGGATGTCGGGGGTGGCCGCGGGCGCGGTCACGGCCAGCACCCGGGCGGCCTCGGCCGTGACCGCGTCCAGTTCCCGGGCCGGAACGCGATCGCGGAACAGCTCGACGGTCACGGTGGCGGTGCCGTTCGCCCGTTTCACCCGCCACAGGCCGGCCACGAAACCGTCGAGCAGCACGCTGCCCGGGAAGACATTCAGCATTTTAAAAAGGTCCCGGCGGTCCCGGTCCGACATGATCCGGGTCCGGTCGTCGTGGGACAGAATCAGGTTGTCGAACTCCGGGATCAGCCGGGCCGGTGCGGGCCCGTCGGGGCCGGGCCGCGGGCTGTCCGGCAGGTCGAACAGCTCCCGGCCCTGCTCGTCGGCGAAGGCCCGCAGCCGGTCCCGCATCGGGCCGATGACCTCCCGCAGCCGGGTCAGCCCCGACCAGGCCTGCACGTCCGCCACGGTGGCCGGCCCGAACGCGGCCAGATACCGCTCGACCATGACCTCGAGCGACGGCCGGTCCGCCAGCGGCCGGCCCAGCCACACGTCGGCCGGCGTGTGCCGGGCCAGACCCGACTTGCCCCAGACCGCACGCGGCGGCACCTGCACCAGCGGGACCCGGGCCCGCACCACCTGGGCCAGGGCGTCGGCCGGGCTGACCCGGCCAGTCCTGGGTCAGCAGTTCGCCCAGCTCGGCGAAGGTCAGCGGGTCCTCGGTGGTCAGGGCCTGGCCCGCCACCGCCACCGCGGCCAGGTCCACGCCGGGCAGCCGTTTACCGAAATTGCTGGCCAGAGCCCGGTCCAGGACCGGCTGGACCAGCGGCCGCAGCGTCAGCGCGTCGTCCGCGCTGACCAGGTGGATGGTGCCGCGCATGAGCGCGATCCGGACCACGTCCCGGCTGATCAGCAGGCTGGCCAGGTCCTCGGGCCGGAAGCCGTCCAGCCGGGCCAGCAGGCCGTAGTAAGGCGGGAACGGCGCCTGGGCCTGCAGGCCGACCAGGTGCTCGACCATGGCCAGGACCGAGCCCACCGTGGCCGGCTGGCGCTCCAGCAGGTACTGGCGGGCCAGCAGGGCACGGTTGAGCGCCCGGCGGCTGAGCACTTCGGGCATGGGCGGCCTCCTCCTGGTCGGCTAGGGTAACCGGCGTGCGCTTCGTCTTCACCCCACCCGCCCAGGAAGCCGCCGGCCTACTCTCACTGCCGTGGGACGAGCCCCTGGCGAACTGGCAGGACGAGCGGCTGGTGGAGATCCGCCAGCGCGGGATCCACCGGCACGTCGTCCGGTTCGTCGAGGACGACGGCGTACTGTACGCGCTCAAGGAACTGCCCGAACGGCTGGCCCGCCGCGAGTACACGCTGCTGCGGTCGCTGGACGAGCTGAGCATCCCCGCGGTCGACGTGATCGGGGTCGCGGTGGACCGCAGCCCGGACATGGACGCGGTCCTGGTCACCAGGTTCCTGGCCTACGCCACCACCTACCGGGCCGTGTTCTCCCGGCCGCGCGGCGGCCAGCCCACCGACCGACTGCTGGACGCGCTGGTCGAACTGCTGGTCCGGCTGCACCTGTCCGGGTTCTTCTGGGGCGACTGCTCGCTGTCCAACACGCTGTTCCGGTACGACGCCGGCACGCTGGAGGCCTACCTGGTCGACGCGGAGACCAGCGAGCAGCACCCGCAGCTGTCCACTGGGCAGCGGGACTACGACCTGGAACTGGCCTCGGAGCGGGTCTACGGCGAGCTGCTCGACCTGCAGGCGGGCGAGCTGCTGCCGTCCGACGTCGACCCGCTGGACATCGCCGAGCAGCTGAGCAGCCGGTACGCCGCGCTGTGGGAGGAGCTGACCCGGGAGGAGATCCTGCGCCCGGACGAGCAGCGGTACCGCATCGCCCAGCGGCTGCGGCGGCTCAACCAGCTCGGCTTCGACGCCGAGGAGGTCGAGCTGATCAGCACCCCGGCCGGGAACCGGCTGCGGGTCCGGACCCGGGTGGCCGAGTCCGGCGAGCACAGCCGTCAGCTGTTCCTGCGGGCCGGGATCGACGCGGGCGAGAACCAGGCTCGCCGGCTGCTGAACGACATCGCCTCGTTCCGGGCCTGGCTGGAGCAGAAGGAAGGCCGCCCGGTGCCCGACTTCGTGGCGGCCAACCGGTGGCGGGACGAGGTGTACGAGCCGGTGGTGGAGGCGATCCCGGCCGACCTGCGTGGCCGGCTCGCCCCGACCGAGATCTTCCACGAGATCCTGGAGCACCGGTGGTACATGTCGGAGCGAGCCGGCCGGGACGTGGGCACCCGGGCCGCGGCCCGGTCCTACTTCGACCGGGTGCTGCCCGACGCGCCCGAGCCGCTGGACGCGCCCGGGAGCACCGAGCAGCTAGCTGACACCGAGCTCAGCGAGGAGGCCGGCCTGAACGAACCGACCGGGCCCCAGCCGGTTCAGTCCGCGGTTCAGCCCGCGGCCGACACCAGCTCGGAGTAGAGCGCCGCGGTCTGCTCGGCCACCGTCCGCCAGCCGAACTCGGACACCGCCCGGTCCCGGCCCGCCTGGCCCATCGACGTGGCCAGCGACGGCTGGGTCAGCACCGTGTTCAGCGCCATGGCCAGCGCGGCCGGGTCGTCCGGGGCCACCAGCAGCCCGGTCACGCCATCCGCGACCACCTCGGGGATGCCGCCGACCCGGGACCCGACCACGGCGGTGGCGCAGGCCATGGCCTCCAGGTTCACGATGCCGAGCGGCTCGTACAGCGACGGGCAGGCGAACACCGCGGCGTGCGTCAGCAGCTGGATCACGTCCTGCTTGGGCAGCATCTCCGGGATCCACACCACGCCGGATCGGGTGGCCCGCAGCCCGTCGACCAGCTGAGTCACCTCGTCCAGCAGCTCCGGGGTGTCGGCCTGCCCGGCGCACAGCACCAGCTGGGCCGACGGGTCCAGCTCGGCCGCGGCCCGCAGCAGCACCGGCACGCCCTTCTGCCGGGTGATACGCCCGACGAAGATCACGTACGGCCGGGCCGGGTCGATGCCATGCCGTTCGAGGACATCCGTCCGGGGGTCCGGGGAGTATTCACTCGTGTCGATCCCATTACGGATGACCCGGACTTTACTTTGTTCAATATCGGGATAGGCGGCCATGATGTCGGCGCGCATGCCGTCAGATACGGCGATCACCGCCGCGGCGGCGGTGGCCGACACCCGCTCGCACCAGGACGAGATCGCGTACCCCCCGCCCAGCTGCTCGGCCTTCCACGGCCGGAGCGGCTCCAGCGAGTGCATGGTGACCACGTGCGGGATGCCGTACAGCAGCGAGGCCAGGTGACCACCGAGGTTGGCGTACCAGGTGTGCGAGTGCACCAGGTCGGCGCCCTCGGCCCCGGCGGTCATGGCCAGGTCGGTGGACACCGTCTGGAGCGCCTGATTCGTGCCGGACAGCAGGTCCCATGGCCGGTGCGCCACCGCGTCCGGCCGGTCCTTGCCCTGGCAGTGCACGGTCAGGTCGACCAGGCCGGCCAATTCGCGGGCCAGGTAGGTGACGTGCACGCCGGCCCCGCCGTACACCTCGGGCGGGTACTCCCGGGTGAGCAGGGCCACCTTGAGCAGCTCGCTCGCGCTCGCTCCGGCCGGGGTCACGGGGCCGGTCACGGGGTCACCGCCTGGCCCTTGCCGACCACGGTCACACCGCCGGGTGAGACCACGAAGCCGCGGGCCCGGTCGTGCTCCTTGTCCACGCCCACCATCACGCCCTCGGGTATCTCCACGTTCTTGTCCAGGATCGCGTCCCTGACCACCGCGTGGCGGCCGATGCGGGTGTTGTCCAAGACCACCGCGCGCTCCACCGCGGCCCAGCTGTTGATCCGCACGCCCGGGGACAGCACCGACTCACGGACCAGGCCGCCGGAGACGATGACCCCGTTACTGACCAGGCTGTTCACCGCCCGGCCGACCCGGTCGCCGGACTCGTGCACGAACTTGGCCGGCGGCAGCGAGGGGACGTAGGTCAGGATCGGCCAGCGGTTGTTGTACAGGTTGAACAGCGGCTGGACCGCGCACAGGTCCATGTGCGCGTCGAAGTAGGAGTCCAGGGTCCCGACGTCGCGCCAGTAGGGGACGTCGTCTTCCTTCGCGCCGGGGATCGTGTTGGTCAGGAAGTCGTAGGCCTGCGCGCCCCCGTCCTTGACCAGCATGGGCACGATGTTGCCGCCCATGTCGTGGCGGCTGGAGTCGTCGGCGGCGTCCTTGCGCAGCGCGTCGACCAGCACGTTGGTGTCGAACACGTAGTTGCCCATGGAGGCGTAGGCCGCGTCCGGCTGGCCCGGAATCGCGGGCGGGTCGGCGGGCTTCTCCAGGAACTCGGTCACCGTGCGGCCGTCCTGGCCCACGGCGACCACGCCGAACTCGGTCGCCTCGTCCCGCGGCACCGGGATGCAGGCCACGGTGACCCCGGCCCCGTGCTCGATGTGCTGCGCGATCATCTGCGACGGGTCCATGCGGTACACGTGGTCGGCGCCGAACACGATGACGTGGTCCGGCTGCTCGTCGTTGATCAGGTTCAGCGACTGGTAGATGGCGTCGGCCGAGCCGGTGTACCACTGCGGGCCCAGCCGCTGCTGGGCGGGCACCGGGGTGACGTAGTTACCCAGCAGCGAGCTCATCCGCCAGGTGGTGGAGATGTGCCGGTCCAGGCTGTGGCTCTTGTACTGGGTCAGCACAGCGATCTTCCTGATGCCGCCGTTGGCCAGGTTCGACAGGGCGAAGTCGATCAGGCGGTACAGGCCGCCGAACGGGACGGCGGGCTTGGCGCGGTCGGCGGTCAGCGGGCTGAGGCGGGTGCCTGCGCCCCCGGCGAGGACGATTCCGAGGACGCTCGGGTCGGGCATGTCAGGCCCTCCTTTTCGGCACGGCGGCGGTGGGCGGCGCTGTCCACTGTGTACCGCCATGCTCTCCCTGGATGCCCAGCCAGGGAAGCTTTCAACGGTTAACAGCAAAAGAAGCCGCCGGTAGAACCGTCGCACACGTCACACCCGTTACGCGAGCCGCCCTGGCGTGGGGGGGCGCATGGCTCGTCCCTTGGGGAATGGCCCGGCCTGCGGCAAGATGCTGATCATGCGCCTAACTGATCTTGATCCGGAGCGGGTGCCGGCAGGGCGGGGACTGGACCGCTGAGCTGACCGGCCTGGACACGCCGGGGCCAGGGAGCAGGCATGACCCGGCTCGCGGTCAAGGACGCGCTGCTGGACGCGCAGCTGCTGCGGACGGCCGGTTCGGCCCCCTACGGCGGCGCGGACCTGGGTGAATGCGTGGCGGCCGCACGCCGGGTCCGGGGGACCGACCTGGGTTCCTGGCACGATTCCTGGGCCGCGGCGGCCGCGGCGGCGCGGACGCTGGCGGACACCGAGCTGGCCGCCGGGCGGACCGAGACCGCGCGGCTGGCGTTCTTCCGGGCCGCCAGCTACGACCGCACCGCCGGGGTCATGCTGCTGGGCGGCCCGCCGGACGGCAGGCTGGCGGCGGCCTACGCGCGGCAGACCGAATCGTTCCGCCGGCGGCCGGCCCTGCTGACCCGGCCACCCGAGCTGGTGTCGATTCCGTACGAAGGCACCACGCTCCCGGGCTACTTCTTCCGCTGCTCGGACCAGGTGGCGCCGGCGGTGATCCTGACCGGCGGCTACGACGGCACCGCCGAGGAGCTGTACTTCATGAACGGGGCGGCCGCGCTGGCTCGCGGCTACCACGTGCTCGCCTTCGACGGCCCGGGCCAGGGCACGGCGCTGCTGAGCCAGGGCCTGGTGCTGCGCCCGGACTGGGAAAACGTGATCTCACCGGTGCTGGACTGGCTGCTGGCCCAGCCCGGAGTCGATCTCACCCGGATCGCCCTCATCGGCCTGAGCCTGGGCGGCTACCTGGCCCCGCGCGCCGCCAGCGCCGAGCCCGCGGCTGGCGGCCTGCGTGGCCGACTGCGGTTCGTATGACCTGTTCGCCTCGGCCCTGAGCCGGATGCCGGGTCCGCTGGCGGCCGGTTATAAGGCCGGGCGGCCCCGGCCGACCGCGCTGCTGGGCCGGATCCTCAGTTACCTGGAGCGTCAGCCGACCGGCGGCTGGGCCCTGCGCCGCGGCCAGCAGGTCCACGGCGTCACCGGCCCGCTCGGCTATCTGGCCGCACTGCGCGACTACACCCTGGCGGGGCGGGCCGGGCAGATCCAGTGCCCCACCTTCGTCAGCAACGCCGAGGGCGACGACATCAGCGCCTCCGCGCCCCAGCTGGCCGCGGCGCTGACCTGCCCCAAAGAGTTCGTCACGTTCACCACGGCCGAAGGCGCCGGTGATCACTGCGAAGCGGGCGCCCGGACCCTGTTCCACGCCCGCGCCTTCGCCTGGCTCGACCAGCTCCTGCAGCCCGCTGAGCCGGGCGGGCTGACCGGGGCGGAATGAAGTGGCTGCCCGGGCCGCGGCGGCGTATTCTGGATGTGTGACCAGTACTTACCTGTCCAAGTGGTGGGCCGCCTAGGGCGGCTGCTGGGTCACGTTTTCTGCTGGCTGCCTCGGTTGAGGCGGCCATTTTTGGTTCCGGCCCGGCTGAGGCGCGATGTGCTGAAGGAGCCGATGATGGCACGAAGCCTGTCGCTCACCGTTCCGAGTGGGCATCTGACGTTGGGAAACCTGCTGGGGGCGATCCGGCAGTGGGCCGCGGACCAGCGCGGCCGGGACTCGCTGTACGGGGTGGCCGACCTGCACGCGCTGACCACCGAGCACGATCCGGCCTCGGTCCGGGCCATCACCCGGGAGCAGCTGGCGCTGCTGGTGGCCGCGGGCCTGGACCCCGAGCGGTGCACGATCTTCGTGCAGAGCCAGGTGCCGGGGCACGCCCAGCTGCACTGGCTGCTGGAGGCGACCGCGTACGACGGTGAGCTGCGGCGGATGATCCAGTACAAGGAGAAGAGCGCCCAGCAGCAGTCGGTCCGGTCGGCGCTGCTGGCCTACCCGGTGCTGATGGCGGCGGACATCCTGCTCTACGAGGTGGCCGACGTGCCGGTCGGGGAAGACCAGCGGCAGCATCTGGAGCTGGCCCGCGACCTGGCCATCCGGTTCAACCAGCGCTACGGCGAGACGTTCGTGGTGCCGCGCGCGGTGACACCACCGCTCGCGGCCCGGGTCATGGACCTGCAGGACCCGGCGGCCAAGATGAGCAAGTCGGCGGCACCGGACGCACCCGGCACCCTGCGGCTGCTGGACCCGCCGGACACGATCCGCCGCAAGGTGTCCCGCGCGGTCACCGACTCCGGGCGAGAGGTCCTGTTCAATATCAATGAAAAACCCGGCGTGGCCAATCTCCTCACGATTCTGGCCGCCTGCACCGGGACCACGCCGGCGGGCGCTGCCGCCGGGCTGGACTCCTACCGCGAGCTGAAAGAAGCGGTGGCCGAGGCGGTCATCACGGTGCTGGCGCCGCTGCAGGAGCGGTACGCCAGCCTGAGCGCGGACCCGGGCGCGATCGAAGCCATGGCGCGGGACGGCGCGGGCCGGGCCCAGGACCTGGCCGCCCCGACGCTGGCCCGGGCTCAGCGGGCGATGGGCCTGCTGGTTGCCTGATCGGTGAACCCGAGTCTGTGGTCATCACCGGGGGAGCCCAGATCGACAGCATGATGACGCCCGCCCCGAGCACGGCGAACGACACGACGATGCCGAGCACGGAAGCTGGGCCCGTGCTCAGGCTCTCGCCGAACAGCTCGATGCCCAGCATGATGCTGGCCAGCGGATCGACGATGAGCATGGTCGCCTGGGACGCGGCCAGGGGACCGACCGCGTACGCGCCCTGCAGCAGGACCGTGCCCAGCACTCCCGTCGCGATCATGGCGTACAGCGGCCAGTGCGTGAGCACCCCGATGATGCCGGTGTGGGCCAGCACGTCCACCGTCTGCTTGACGAACGCGGCGTCCACCGACCACACGATGGCCGTGGCCGCGCCGAACAGGGCGGCGCGGCGGGCGGGCGAGCCGTAGCGGCTGAACAGCAGCAACACCAGGACGGCCAGGCCCCGGGTGCCCACGCTCAGCAGCCACTGCCCCGCGTTCGGGACGTGGGTGTCGGGACCCGGGGACGCCACGACCAGGAAGGCGGCCAGCCCCACGCAGATCGTGAGGGCGGCCAGCCAGGTCCGCCGGGCGATGCCGTCGTGCATCAGGAAGGCCCGCAGGCCCAGCGTGAAGATCAGCTCGAGCACCAGGATCGGCTGCACCACCGACAGCGGGCCGAAGTACAGGGCGAGGGCCTGAAAGATGAACGTGCCCACCATGCAGGCGCCGCCCAGCAGCCACATCGGCTGGCGCACCAGGTTGAGCGCGTTCCGCCAGGCCGGCCCGGCCGCGGCCCCCGCCGCCGCTGCCTCCGCCGCCTTCGACTTGTGGTCGACGGCGGCGAAGCGCTGCAGCACGGCGCTGCCCGCGCTGGACAGGGCGGACAAGACGGCGAAGACGATCGCGGCGGCCATGGTGACGAGCCGTTAGCTCTGGCCGGGGGCGCACTGGGCGGGCACGGATGGCGGCTGCGGCGTGAGCTTCAGCTTCCAGGACAGCCACGGCAGTGAATCGGTGAAGGACGTCGTCCAGAAGTCGAAGCTGTGGGCACCCGGCGGTGTCGCTATGCAGGTGTTGATGCCCGCGTTCTCGGCCAGGCCCTGCAGGGCGTGCGCGGCGGGCAGGACCGGGTCCTGGGCGCCGGTCTCGAACCAGCCGGACAGCTCGGGGTAGCGAGCGTGCGTCAGCAGGTACGGCGGGTTGTAGGAGTTGTAGAGGGCGGTCGAGCCACCGAACAGTTGCTGAATGCTCTGCGCCTTGTCCTCGTCCTGATAGGTGGGCGACTCATCGCCGGAGTAGTTGCCGAACGCCACGTACACCTTCGGGTTCCTGA
This sequence comes from uncultured Actinomycetes bacterium, assembly GCA_963833835.1. GTDB lineage: Bacteria > Actinomycetota > Actinomycetes > Streptosporangiales > Streptosporangiaceae > Bog-532. The sequence goes on along the minus strand of CAWHZI010000005.1, from coordinate 12,570 downwards.
TGGCCAGGGTGGTGGAGCACAGGCCGCCTTCGGACAGCCCGGCGATCGCCATCGAGTCGGGAGCGGTGCTGGCGTTGAACTCCTTGCGCATGAACGCGGGCACGGTCTGGGTCAGGTAGGTCTCGACCTGCCCGTACATCGGGGTGTTGGCGCACTCGGTGTCCCCGTCCAGGGACCCGTTGATGTCCGGCATGACGAGGATCGGCGCGACCCCGTCGTGCTTCTTGGCGTAGGCCAGTGAGGTCTGGTCGGCGTAGATGGCGCGGGTCCAGTCCGAGGGCTGACCGGGCGTGCCGTGCAGCAGTTCGATGACCGGCAGCTTGGCGTGGCTGGGCGCGAACCACGCCGGGGGGACCCACACGTAGGCCTGGCGGGGGGTGAACTTCAGGTTCTGGCCCGGGATGGTGATGGCGAGGGTCGCGCCGTGATCGGGCAGCTTACCCGTCTTGGCCACCTGGTCGCGCAGGGCTTTGAGCTGCGAGTTGTCCAGGAAATGGTTGGCGTTCTTGCCCAGCAGGCGGCTGAAGGTCGGGAAGTACTGGAACGTGGCGTTGGCGGCGCTGCCGGCCGACAGCACGGTCAGCAGGATCGCGAGGATGCCGGCGATGCGGCGGGGCCAGTTGGCCCGGCGCCATCCGGCCAGCACCAGCCCGATCACCAGGCAGGCCACGAGCAGCCATACGTACATGGACCGGGGCGCGCCCGCCGGGATCGCCCCGGTGAAGTGCAGCAGCAGGAACAGCGCGACGGCGAGGACGATGCCAATCGGAATGCCGATCGCGAATTCCCTGAGCGCGTCCTTCCGCAGGACCACGGCCACGACGCAGACCGCGATCGTGAGCCAGAGCAAGAGGACGGGGAACCAGCCCGCCACGATGGAGATGCTGCCCACGTTCATCGTGGTGGCCACGATGATGGCGGCGATGGCCACGGCGACCACCACGCAGGCGGTCAGTATCCAGCCCCGCGCCCGGGAGGGTTTGGTGGCCTGCTCGTCCGGGGTCCCGGTCTTGGTGCTCGTCATGGATCTGTCCGCTCCTCAGCCCAGCTGCTCAGCTGGGATGAATCCACTTTCTGCCGAACTGGCCGCAGAGTCCCTAGAGAAACTCCCTAGTTCGGGTCCCCAGGTACGGAACGGGCCGGCTCGGCCAGGGCCTGCGCGATGGTGGCGGCCAGGGGCTGGTGGCGGCCCAGGCTCACGGCGCGGTCGTGTTCGGCCGCGGACAGCGGGGCCAGGGCAGGCGCGAGGAGCCGGTCCAGGATCGCCTGCTCGGCGGGCGGCAGCGGGCCACCGGTCTCGTCCCGAAGCGCCTGGGCCGCACCCAGATAGACCAGGGCCTGCCGCCCGGCATGCTCCAGACCGGCGGCCGCGGCCAGTCCTTCGAACTCGTAGGCCATGTGGCGCTTGTTCCCCATAGCGGCATGGCGGCGCAGTGCCATCCCGTACAGCCGCCGCGCCTGGACCGGACGCCCGGCGTCGCGCGCGACTTCACCCAGGCTGCTCAGCGCCACGCCCACCAAGCTGGGATCGCCGGCCGCCTGGGCGAACCTCACCGATTGCCACAGCAGCCGCTGGGCGCGGCCGAACTCGCCGCGATAGCGGGCCGGCTGGCCGAGCATGTTGTAGGCGTCGGCCTGCCAGGACGCATCACCGACCAGCGACGCCTGCGCCAGCTGGCGCTCGAAGTGGGGTTCGGCCGCGGCGTAGTGACCCAGGGCCAGCGCGGCCTCGCCCAGGAAACGGTGCGCCCGGGCCAATCCCCGGTGGTCGCCCAGCGGTGAGCACAGGTCGATGCCATGACGGGCCAGCTCCGCGGTCCGCGCGTAGTCCCCCTGGAAGCAAGCCAGCGTGCACGCCGCCAGCACAGCCGACGCCCGGATCTGGGGCGCGGTCACCCGCTGCTGCATGTCATCACAGGCCAGTAGCCGGTCGAGCTGGAGCACGCCTTCGGCCAGCGACCCGCGCTGCTGCCAGAGCGGGCTGAGCGCGGCGGCCAGGCGCAATCCCTGGCCGAGGCACGCACCATCGCGCCCGCCCTCGAGGTAGGCGAACTCCAGGGCGGCCCGGATATTCGGATAAGCCGCCTCGAGCTGATCGAGGAGCTTGGCCTGGCCCGGCCCGGTCAGGCCGTCGCCCGCGGCCGACGCCACGGCCAGGAAGTACGCCAGATGCCGGTGCCGGACGGCGTCTTCTTCGCCGCTTTCGGCCAGCCGGGCCAGCGAGTACTCCTGCACCGTCTGCAGCATCCGGAACGCCGGTACGTCGCCTGCGGTGACCTCGAGCAGGCTCTGCTCCCCCAGGTCGGCCAGCTGATCCAGCGTCGCCACCGGATCCTGTTCCCCGTTGACCGCGGCCGCGGCGGCGGCGTCGAACGGCCCCGCCAGCACCCCGACGCGGGCGAACAGCCGCTGCGCGTCGGGAGAAAGCAGGGCGTAGCTCCAGTCGAGGGCCGCTCGCAGCGTCTGCTGCCGGTGCGGCAGGTCGCGCGGGCCTCCGGTCAGCCAGGCCAGGCGAGATTGCAGCAGCGACAGCAGCGCCGACGGTGAGTGCAGCCGGATCCTGGCCGCCGCCAGTTCGATGGCCAGCGGCAGGCCGTCCACGGTCCGGCAGATCTCCCCGACCGCGGCCAGCTCACCGGCCTGCGGATCGAAGTCCGGACGGACCGCCCGGGCTCGGGCCATGAACAGCTGCACCGCTTCGCTGTCGCACACCGCGGTTCCCGTGCTGCCTTCGCCCGGCAGGGGCAGCGGCGGAACCCGCACGGTCTGCTCTCCGTACAGGCGCAACGCGATCCGGCTGGTAGCCAGCAACCGCAACCCCGGGATGGCCGCCATCATCCGGGCCAGCAGTTGCGTCTCCTCGAGCAGATGCTCGAGGTTGTCGGTCACCAGCAGCAACTCCCGGGCGTGCAGCGCCTCGACCAGGTGAGCCTCGGCCGCCTCGGCCGACGCCGGCGCCAGGCCCAGCGTCCGCGCTATCGTCGTCGCGAACAAGGCGGGATTACGGACCGGGGCCAGATCGACGAAGGCCACGCCGTCGGCGAAATCACCGGCCAGATCCCGGGCCACCTGCGTGGCCAGTCTGGTCTTCCCGGTGCCGCCGGCTCCGGTCAGGGTGACCAGCCGCGACTCCGCCACCGCCACCGCCACCTCGGCGCGCTCGCGTTCGCGGCCCACCAGCGGAGTAGCCGGGGCGGGCAGCGGCGCGGGCCGCAGCCTGAGCCGCTGGGCGGCGGGCTCGGCCGGCGGCGCGGTGGCCGGCGGCGCGGCGGTGGGCCCGGTCGTTGGCCAGACGGCAGGCTGGGCCGCGACGGCGTGCGGCGGCACATCCATCAGGCCGAGCAGGGCATGCACCTCGGCCCGGTTGGCCAGCGCCCCCCATCCAGCCAGCGTGGTCACGATGCCGATCACGTCCGGTGCGGTCAGCATCGCGTGGTCGCTGCCGTTGAGCTTGTGGCTGAGCATGTCCGGATGCAGCCCCACCGACCGGGCCAGCTGCTGCTGGGTACGTCCGACCACCCGGCGATGCTCTCGCACCGCGGCACGGAACCGGTCCAGGTCGCGCATCCGCTTCTCCCCCGCCAAGCGCCGGTGGCGGATCGCATTACCACCGCACGTTTACCGCAGCGCATTCGGCGGTCCGCACCTTTGCCGCAACGCAACCGCAGAAAGCGCCTGGTCTCCCCTGTTTATCCGAGCTTAGATCGTTACGACCCAGCGGTACAGAATTCGACCAGCACCAAGAAGGCGCTAGATGGACCTTTATGCGACATTTCCGAGCCCGGTGAAGACCGTTTTCGGCCATCTGGCCGATCCGGGCCGCCTCGGTGACTGGCTGCCGGGCATATCGGCCGCCACCATCGGGACACCGAGCGGGGCCGGAATCAGCTTTCCTCTCACCGCTGACCTCGACGGAACCCGCGTGGTGGCCAGCGGCGAGATAACCGCGTTCGAACCGGCGCGGCTGATCAGCTACCGGTTCTTCATCGGCCGCCGGGTCTATGGACTGCGGATCACCTGTACCGCGCAGTCAGGCGGAACTCGCATTCACGTGCATCAGTCCGACAACGCCATTCCCCTCACCATCGACCTGACCCGGCTTACCCGCGACCTGGCGCCCACAGCCGGATAACCCCGTCCATCCACACGAACGGATAAGGGACAACAATGGTCACCACTTTCGAGCGGGAATGCACCGTCCCGCGGACGCACCGGAGGACCAGGCCGCTGCCCCTGCCGGATCGCGATCCACGCGGGTGGGTGCATCAGCTGCGGACGCTGCCGCCGGAGACGCTGGCGATCATGGAAATGCTCTCGGTGCTGAACGTGCGGATACCGCTGGCCCAGCTGGGTCAAGCGGCGGAAGCGGCCTCGCCGAGCTCGGCCATCGAGCCCGCGGTGACCTCGGGATTCGTGGACTGGTGGCCGCAGGAGCCGGCCTGCCCGGTCGAGATTCGCCAGCAGCAGGTACGGGCGGCCATCTACGGCGGGATCAGCCCCGTGCGGCGGCGGTTGCTGCACGCACGCGCCGTTTCCCTGGTCAGCGAGTCGATGTCCTGGACCCACCGGGTGGCCGCCCTGGACCGGCCGGATGAGGGCCTGGCCGCCACGCTGGAACGGCTGGCGGCCAGGGAAGCGGCCGACGGCCTGCTGTCGGCGGCTGCGACCCACCTGCGGTGGGCGTCCGACATCTCCCCGGCCCAGGCCGACCGGGAGCGGCGGCTGCTGACCGCCGCACAGCACCTGACGCTGGCCGGGACAGCCCATGGCCCTGAGCTGCGCCAAGCGGTAGAGGCGGCAGCAGCGTCGGCCCTGCGCAGTTACGTGCTGGGCACGATGGCCTATTCAGCTGGGCAGCTCGCGGAGGCCGAGCGAAGGCTCAGCCAGGCCCTGGTGCAGGTCCGGGCCGAGTCCGGCAGCCGCCCGCTGGCGGCCCTGATCGCCAGCGGCTGGCCGGCGCCTATTCGCTGCTCGGCGAGGGCAAGAAAGCTGAGGCCTTCGGGCGGCTGGCCCTCGGCACCGTGGCCTGGGCGCGACGGCCGCCAGCTAGACCCGGACGCTGGTCGCGACCGGCATCGCCCAGGTAGCGGGGCCACGAGCCGCGATGGCCACGCTGGCCGAGCTGGGGCTGCTAGAGGCGGGCCCGGTCCGGCTCGGCCGCGCCGCGCGACGGCCTGTCGTTCCACGGCATGTTCCGGCTGCTGGCCGGGGACCTGAACGGGGCCGTCAGCGACCTGAGCGCGAGCGTGGGGCTGGCGCGCCGGGAAGCCGTCGCTTCAGAGCCGGGCTGTCCGTCCACTGCTACCTGGCGCTGGCTCAGTATCAGGCCGGCGCCTGGGATGACGCGCTCATCACCGCCGAACGGGCCCTGGCCGCGGCGCCGGTTCACGCCCGCCGCTACGAACTGCCGCTGCTGCACCTGGTGGCGGCCTGTGTGCCTGCCTGCCGGGGCCTGACCCAGGAGGCGGAGCGGCAGGCCCGGCTGGCGGTGGATGCAGCGGCGAACCTGGACTACGGACAGGAACGATCTGGGCGGCGATGGCCCAGGCGCTGGCGTGCCAGGCGGCCGGGGACTATCCGGGCATGGCCCGCGCGCTCGGCCCCTGGCAAGACGATGCGACGCTCGATGACCGCAGCCGGATCCACGCGCTGCTGTGGCGGCCGCTGCTGGCCGAAGGACTGATCGGCTCGGGCCAGACCGGCCCGGCGGCCGTAGTCCTCGGGTGCCTGCGGCGCGACGCCGGCCAGGCCAGCTACCTGCAGCCGGCCCTGGCCTGGCTGGAGGGCTGGCTGGCCGAGCAGAGTGGCGACATCGGGCAAGCCCGGGAGATCTACCGGCGCGGGGAACGGGAGACCTGCCCAGGCGGAGAAATGGCCGGCCAGAGTAGCCCCCTGTACGCCGCCCGGCTGCTGCTGGCCTATGGCCGGCTGCTGCGACGCACCGGCGACCGGCCGCGGCGGCCGAGCGGCTGGGCCGGGCCGACGCGCTGTTCGATGGCCTGGGCGCCGGACCCGGTATCGCCCGGGCCGCAGCAGAGCTGGCCGGATGCGAGCTCGACGCCGACCAGGCCGTCACGCCACCCGCGCTCGCCCTGACCGCGCTGGGGCTGACCAGCCGGGAAACCGAAGTCGCCCAGCTGGTCGACGGGCTTGTCCAACCCGGAGATAGCGGCTGAGCTGTTCATCAGCCGCAAGGCCGTCGAATTCCACCTCAGCAACGTCTACGCCAAGGGCGGCCTGCGCGGACGGCAGCAACTGCGCCGCCTGGTCGGGCCTGGCCCGTTCCTGGGGTGCGAACTAGGGAGTTTCTCTAGGGACGGCGGACCCCGCGCGGGCCGACAGTTGATCCATTGGCGCCGAGCAATCAGTCCAAAGGAAACCGATATGAGCACCGCAGCCCTGAACCACGAGCCAGCAGACCAGCCACCGTCACCCGCACGGGGACCGGGTGACGGAAAGGAGCCGCGCGTGCCGACCGACCAGGCAGTGCCGGCCGAGCCCGGCGCCGGTGGCGGGCTGGCCGCACAGTCGGCCGAACGCCGGGCCAAGCGCGACGCGCTCGAAGAGCGGGGCATCAACCCCTACCCCACCCGGTTCGACCGGACCTCGACGCTGGCTGAGCTGCACTCGGCCCACTCCGGGCTGGCGCCGGACACCCGGACGGGTGAGCAGGCGCGGGTCGCCGGGCGGGTGGTGGCCATGCGCGGGCACGGCAAGCTCCGGTTCGCCACGCTGGAAGACGAGAGCGGCGCCGTTCAGCTCATGTTCCAGGCCCGCCGCATTTCGGCTGAGGTGGCCGAGGTTGAGGCGCTGGTCGACCTGGGCGACTGGGTGGGCGTCACCGGCGAGGTGATCACCAGCCGGAGAGGTGAGCTCTCGGTCGATGTGGACGATCTGGAAATCCTGTCCAAGGCGCTCCGGCCGCTGCCCGACAAGTGGCACGGCGTCAATGCGGCGGAGATCAGGTACCGCCAGCGCGAGGTGGACCTGCTGGCCAACAAGGACAGCCGGCGAGTCTTCGACATCCGCTTCAAGACGCTGGCCATCCTGCGGCAGGTCATGGCGGCGGAAAACTTCGTCGAGGTCGAGACCCCGATCCTGCAGCCGCAGGCCGGCGGGGCCATAGCCCGTCCGTTCGTCACCCACGCCACCGCGCTCGACACCGACTTCAGCCTCCGCATCGCGCCGGAGCTGTACCTCAAGCGGCTGGTGGTCGGCGGCTACGAGCGGGTGTTCGAGATCGCCAGGAACTTCCGCAACGAGGGCATCGACACCCGGCACAGCCCGGAGTTCACCTCGCTCGAGGCCTACCGCGCGTTCGGCGACTTCAACGACGGGATGGACCTGACCGAGCACCTGATCGTCGAGGCCGCCCGCGGTGCCGTGGGCAGGCTCGAGTTCGATTTCGGGGGCCAGCAGGTCGACCTGACGCCGCCGTGGCCGCGCCGCGACCTGCTCGACCTGCTCGAGGAGCGACTCGGCCAGCGGGTGCACCCGACCATGCCCGTGGCGGAACTGCGCCAGGTCTGCGAGGCCAACGGAGTCCACTACGAGCCGTCGTGGGGGCCGGGCAAGCTGGTCTTCGAGCTCTACGACCAGGTCCTGATGGGCCAGACGCTGGGCCCGGTGTTCATCTACCACTACCCCACCGAGGTCTCGCCGCTGGCCCGCCAGACCCACGAAGACCCGACCCTCACCGACCGCTTCGAGCTGGTCATCGGGGGCCGGGAGCTGGCCAACGGCTACAGCGAGCTGAATGACCCCGACGAGCAGAAGAAGCGGTTCCAGGCCGAGGCCGAGCTGGCCGCCGGCGGCGACGCCGAGGCTATGCCCGCCGACCTGGCCTTCGTCCGGGCGCTCGAGTACGGGCTACCACCGACCTCCGGCATCGGCCTCGGCATCGACCGGCTGATCATGCTGCTGGCCGAGGTCCCGGCGATCCGCGACGTCATCCCGTTCCCGATCATGCGCCCGGAGGCGTGACATGACCGCTCTAGAGGAGAACCGGGAGGTGGCCGGGCCGCCCGGCGACGCTCGCCGGGCTGGCGCCGAGGCCGCCCCGAACCGGGCCCCGGATTCCTTCTTCGTCCCCGATCTCATTCGGCTCGAGGTGGGGCGGGGCAGCCGGGTGGTCGTGGTGAGCGACCTGCACCTCGCGCCCACGGCGTCGGAGGTATCCACCAACGCCGCTGACGAACTGGCCCAGGTGCTGAACACCTTCCAGCTGCCCGGGATGCTGGTCATCGCCGGTGACGGGTTCGAGATGCTGGCCGCGGCCCCGGATGTGGCCGGGATCCTGGATGCTCACCCCCAGTTCACCGACGCGGTCAGGCGCTTCGCCGCGGACAAGAATCACCGCGTGGTGATAACCCCCGGCAACCACGACGGCCAGCTGGCCTGGGACGAGCAGTCGGTGGCCATCCTGCGCGAGCGGCTCGGCGTGACCGACATGGCGCTGGCCTGCGACCTGGCCATCGAGACCGGCACCGGTGTCCAGCTGGTCCGGATCATGCACGGCCACCAGTTCGACCAGTACAACGCGTTCGACGACCCGCGGTCCCCGGTCGACACTCCGCTGGGCCACCACGTGGTCCGGCAGGTGCTGCCCAAGCTGGCCTCCCGCGACAAGCCCGGCTCACTGCTGGAGGGGGTCCGGTGGACCAACGGCGACCCGTCCTCCTTCCTGGGCTCGCGCCTGCTGTACCGGATGGTGGCCAGCTGGCTGTGGTGGCTGGCCGTGCCGTTCGTGGCGGCCCTGCTGCTGCGCCTCATGTCCTTCGTGCCGGGCGTCAAGCCGCTGCTGGCCCATCACGCCGAGCGGTGGCTGATCGTGTTCGGCATCCTGGTCGTGGGCATTGCCCTCGTCGCCGCGTTCACCGGCATCGCGACCATGCTCCGGGTCAACCGGGCCCTGGCCGACGCCTCGATCGGCGACCGGGCTGACGCGGCGGCCCACAACGCGACCGTCCGGGCCGAGGCGGCCCGGCTGATCTCCGAGGGATACGCCGGCCTGATCACCGGCCACACCCACGAACCGGAGATCTCCCAGGTCGGCGACGGGTTCTACGCCAACACCGGGTGCAACACCGAGGTGGTGCGGGCCCTCAAGGCCCGGTTCGGGCTGCCGACCCCGTTCCTGGCCGTGCGGCGGCTGTCGATGGTCGAGCTGGCCGGCGGCCCGGTGCTGTCGGTCTCGCTGTCCCTGGCCGAGCAGCCCATCGGCCATCCCGTGGCCCTGGAGCGACTGGTGCTCAGGCGCGAGCAGGCACGCCCGGTCAAGCTCGAGGTGGTCGGCAAGCTCCCCGACGGATCGACCTGGCCGATCGCCGAGCGGGCCCTGCTGCCGTGGGTGCGGCGCCGCCGGATCCGCCGGACGGCCGCGTGGATCCTGCTCATCGCGGGCGTGCTGCAGGTGGTCCTCGCGCTGCTGTGGTCGGTCCACTGGGTCCGCCCGATCGGCCTGTGGCTGCCGTTCGGCATCCATCCGGACAACGGCGTCACCGCCGTCATCGGCGGCCTGGCCCTGGCCGGGGTGGCCCGGGGCGTCCGGCTGGGTTACCGCCGGTCCTGGGTCGCGGCCCTGGTCCTGTTGCTGGTCAGCACGGTCTACCGCCTGGTGCACGACGTCGGCCCGGAAGGGTCCGCCATCGCCTGCCTGTTCGGAGTCTGGCTGCTGCTGGAGCACCGGCACTTCCGGGTCAGCCCGGCCGGCCTGCGCCGGCTCCTGGGCTGGGCCATCATGGCCAGTTTCGTGGTGATCGGGCTGGTCACGGGGCTGGACGTGGCCTTCGTGCAGGCCCGCGAAACCCGGGACGTGGTGGTGCTCGCGATCGTGGGCCTGGTCGTCCTGGTCCTGGCCACGGCGCTGCCGGGCCGGGAGCACCGGCGGACCGGCGAAGCGCGGGCGCAGGCGTTCGAGCGGGCCCGGGCCATCTTCGACCGGTACGGCGGCGACACCCTGGACTACTTCGCCCTGCGCGACGACAAGTCCTGGCTGTTCTCCGGTAACACCCTGATCCCCTACTCGGTCATCAACCGCATCATGCTCGTGTCCCCCGATCCGATCGGGCCGATTGACGAGCGCCTCGACGCCTGGACCGACGCGATGGACCTGGCCGACACCAACGGCTGGTACATCTGCGTGCTCGGCGCGTCCGCGCCGTGGCTGCCGATCTACCAGGCGGCCGGGCTGACCGAGGTCTACATGGGCGACGAGGCCATCGTCGACTGCCAGGTCTTCTCGCTCAAGGGCAAGGCGATGAAGTCGCTGCGGGGCGCCTACAACCGGGTCTCCAAGGCCGGTTACCGCGTCGACGTCATGCCCGCCCTCGAGGCCAGCGCGGAACTGCGCCGGCAGCTGGAGGAACTCGCGACCGAGACCCGCCAGGGCGAGGTGGAGCGCGGTTTCTCCATGACCCTGAGCCGGATGTTCGACGAGCGCGACACCGGCATGCTGCTCGCGGTGTGCATGAGCCCGGAAGGCAAGCCGGTGGCGTTCAACCAGTATGTCCCGGCGGCCAAGGTCAACGGCTACTCGCTGGACGTGATGCGGCGCACCAGCGACCCGGACGCGCCCAACGGCCTGACCGACTTCGTGATCATCGAGACGATCAACTGGATGGCCCGCCAGGGCCTGAACGGCCTGGGCCTGAACTTCGCGGTGATGCGCGCTGTGGTGGCCGGGGAGACCGGCCCCGGGCCGTGGCAGTCGGCCGAGCGAGCCGTGTTCCACCGCTTCAGCGACAGCATGCAGATCGAGTCCCTGTGGAACTTCAACAAGAAGTACGACCCGCAGTGGAAGCCGCGCTATTCCGTGGCTGACGACCGCTCGCACCTGCCGCGGGCCGGCCTGGCCATCGCCCGGGCCGAGTCCGTATCAGAACTGCCGCTCGTCGGCCGGTTCATGAAGCCGAAGACCCCCGCCGCCGCTCCTGAGCCAAAGATGAAGGAGCCAGTGTCATGACGCTGGAGAAACAGCCCGTCAGCGACCTGCTGGCCGAGCCGCGGGCGGGCGGGCCGGCCGCGCGCCGCCTCGGCGTCGTCGGTCTGGCGCTGGTGCTGATCTCGGCCATGGACAGCATCCGTAACCTGCCCACCACGGCCACGTTCGGCTGGGCGGCGATCTTCTTCTACGGTGCCGCCGTCCTCTGTTACCTGGTGCCGGTGGCCCTGTGCTCGGCCGAGCTGGCCACGACCGTCGGCGGCGGCATCTACCGGTGGGTGCGGGAAGCATTCGGGTCCCGGTGGGGCTTCCTGGCCGTGTGGTGCGACTGGTCGGAGAACATCGTCTGGTTCCCCACCGTGCTGGTGTTCCTGGCCACCACGCTGGCCTACGTGATCAACCCGGATCTGTCGCAGAACAAAGCGTTCCTGGTCCCGGTCATGCTGGTGATCTTCTGGTCGGTGACGCTGTCGTCCTTCTTCGGAGCGCTGAAGTCGGCCCGCTGGACCGGCATCGGCGTGATCATCGGAACCGCCGTCCCGACCGCGGCCATCATCGGCCTGGGCCTGTGGTGGGTCGGCAGCGGCAAGCACTCGGAGATCCCCTTCCACGCCAGCGCGATCATTCCGCCCTGGCACGGCCTGTCCAGCCTGGTCTACGCGGCCGGCATCATCGTCGCGTTCGCCGGCATGGAGATCGGCGGCTTCTACTCGCACGTGACCAAGAACGTCAAGCGGACCTACCCCGGGGCGGTGCTGGTGGCCGCGGTGACAGTGGCGGGGCTGTCCATCCTGGGCAGCGTGGCCATCGCGATGGTCGTGCCGGGCAAGCAGATCCAGCTGGCCGGCGGGATCATGCAGGCGGTGTCGGTGTTCTTCAGCAAGTTGGGCATCGAGTCACTAATCCGGCCGTTCGGCGTCCTGGTGATCATCGGTGTGCTGTGCGGCCTGGCCTCCTGGAGCACGGGGCCAGCCGAGGGGATGCGCCGGGTGGCCGCCGACGGGCACCTGAACCCGTGGTGGGGCCGGACGAACCGCCGGGGTGCGCCGACCACGGTCCTGCTGCTGCAGGCCACGCTCGGGTCGGTGCTGGCCCTGGCCATGGTGTTCGTCAACAACATCAACACCTACTACTGGATGCTGACCGCGCTGGTCGCGCAGACGTTCCTGGTCATGTACTTCCTGATGTACATCTCGGTGGTGCGGCTGCGCATCACCAAGCCCGACGCGCCGCGCCCGTTCAAGATCCCGGGCGGGAACCTGGGGCTGGTGCTGGTGGTCGGGCTCGGGGTGGCGGGCGCGATCTTCACCTTCTTCCTCGGGTTCATCCCCGCGACGCACCTGTCGACGTCGGGAACCATCGCCTACGTCGCGGTGATGGCCGTGGGAATGATCGTCATCGTGGGCACGCCGTTCCTGCTGCACCGGGGGCCATCCCTGATGGTCGACGGGCAGGTGGACCCCGGCCTGGCCGAACCGGGTACGCAGGCATAAAAACGTCTTGGCCCGCACCTGTCGGTGCGGGCCAAGACCGTGGTGCGCCCCGGGGGGACTTGAACCGCCCAACCTCCAGATTAAGAGTCCGGTGCTCTACCGTTGAGCTAGGGGCGCCAGGTTTTTGATCTTAAC
>CAWHZI010000004.1:0-370418 GCA_963833835.1 uncultured Actinomycetes bacterium | reverse complement strand
CGGTGGGCAGCAGCGCCGGCATCACCGCTACGCCGCCGGGAAAACCGACTTCGGGGCCACCGACGTCCCGGCCAGGGCCAAAGACCTGACCGGAGCAGCTGGCCTGTTGTGTGTCCGCCACTGACCCTTGGGTTACCGGCGTTGGCCAGTGTTAATGGCACGCTAATGGCACGGTCTTGGCCGCCACGCCACTTGTGGAGCCGCACGAGGAGCGGTCAGGCCGAGGTGACCTGCTGGTAAACGGCCACGTCCTCGATGTTCCAGGCCCGGTTGTCGTCGCGCGGGTAACTGCGCGGGCCCTGCGCTGCGGCGGAAGCGGCATCCTCGGTAACAAAGACGACGACGCCCATGCCCTGGTCGTGCCCGGGGTTTACCAGCCACTGACCGCTCACGAACCCTGGCTGCTGCCTGGCCCAGTTGACTATGTCTTCGCGGAGGTGGCGGGTGACCGCGTCGGTGCGCGACGGGTCGGTCGACATCTGTATCACCATCGTGTGCATTGGTCCCCCTGCTAGGGCGCGGTGTTCCTTCTCTGCCACGCTAGAAGCACGCACGCCGCTGTTCCATCCCAGCTTTCTGGGATTTCAGGGCTCAGCCCTCCTGACGTGCGGCCTCAGCGGTTAGCCTGCGGTTGTGGCCGGTACGACGACCCGGGCCCGGGCCCGGGGGCAGATCCTGCAGCTGTGCGAGGGCGGCGCCGACGCGCGGTCGCTGCGCTTGGAGGTCCTGGCCGTGCTCCGCCGTGTGATCGGCTTTGACGCCTACGTCTGGCTGGTCACCGATCCGGAGACGTCCGTGGGCTCTGCGCCGCTGGCGGACGTCCCGTGCCTGCCGGAGCTGCCGCGGCTGATCCGGCTCAAGTACCTCACCACCGTCAACAGGTGGACCGGCATGATCACGCCGGTCGCCTCGCTGCACCAGGCGACTGGCGGAGATCTGGCCCGTAGCCTGCTATGGCGGGAACTGCTCTGCCGGTACCAAGTCGGGGACATTGCCACCTCGGTCTACCGGGACCGCTTCGGCTGCTGGGCGTTCCTTGACCTGTGGCGGATGCAGAAGGATTCCCCGTTCGCGGCGGCCGAACTAGAATTCCTGCACGGCATCGCCAGGCCGCTGACCACGGCGCTGCGTCGCAGTCAGGCGGCCGCTTTCGCGGTCACCCCCGCCGGTGTGCAGCCCAGCGCCGGTCCGGTCGTGTTGCTGTTGTCGCCCGCACTCGAGGTGCGGGCGCAGACCCCGCAGACCCAGCGTTACCTGCGCCTGCTCGTCCCGCCGGATACCGCGGCGCAGGCGCCGGTCCCGGCCGGCGCCTATAACGTGGGCGCGCAGCTGCTTGCCCGGGAAGCAGGCGTAGACGGCAACCCGCCGCTGGCCCGGGTCCACCTGGGCAGCGGCCAGTGGCTGACCCTGCGCGCCGACCGGATGGAATCCGCCCAGCCGGTCCCCGAGCGCGACATCGCCGTCAGCATCGAGACCACCGCCTCCGGCGGGCGTCTCTCACTGTTCACCCGGGCCTGCGGGCTGAGTTCCCGCGAGTCTGAGCTGCTGAGCCATGTCGTGGCCGGCGCAGCCACCCGGGACATCGCCCAGCTGATGTTCGTGTCCGAGCACACGGTCCAGGATCACCTCAAGTCCATCTTCACCAAGACGGACACCCGCACCCGGCGGGCCCTGCTCGCCCGCATCCTGGCGGGTCAGACCGCGCGCACGGATGATGACGGCGACGAGGTGACGAAAACGGGCTAATGGCACGTTAATGGCACGAGCACTCCGGTCCCACGATCAGGATCGGTGTTTTGACTGGTAGGAGTGGAGCTTAGGGGACTCGAAGCCCTGACCCCCTGCTTGCAAATCGCCGTCTTCGCCAGCGGTTGGGCCACTGACCTGGCCCGGCAACGATCCGCGAGTGACCGTGACACACCACTTACGACCGACACTAATGGCACGCCAATGGCACGGCGATCTTGAGCGGGGACCCGTTGACGGGCTCGCCTGCGCCCAAGGTCGTTCAGGTCCGTCCGGTTCTTGGCAGGCCCGGTTTTCGCGCCTGTCTTTATGCGCCTCTTCATACGCCGAGATCCGGCGTCCTGCGCTGGTGTTGCTGCTCGGTTGTCCGGGGTAGCGTCAGCTCAGTCCGACCCCGGCCGGTTACTGTGCCTTGCAGGTCACCTGGCGCGGCCGTGAGATTTTCTGGATTATGACCGGTACGTACCACTGTGGTGGAGGCTTCGGTGCCGAACTTTGAGGACCAGGCAGTGGCGCCGGATGGGAAGATTGGCGGGCAGCCGAGCGCAGAGGGCCGGCTGCGGCTGGTGCTCCGTGCGCTCGCGGCTGCTCCGCTGGGTGCCGACACGCCTCAATTGCTGATCTCGCAGGCCGTGGCGGCCACCGGCTCGAGCGGCGGTGTGGTCTGCGGTGTGCGGGGTGACCGGGTCGTGAGCTTGGCCAGCGAGGGCTACACGCCAGACCAGCTTTCGGCGTGCGGCCCGCTCATCATGGGGGATCTGTCGTTGCCCCTGACCTATGCAGCGACCACCCGAACAGCCCGTCTGGCTGGTGTCGCAGGCCGATACGGTCGATCGGTTCCCGCGCATTGCTGGACTCGTTCCGCGGGACGAGCGGGCTTACGCGGCGCTGCCGCTGAGAGCGAGCGGTGTGCCGATCGGGGTCTTGGGGGTCAGTTTCGCCGAGCGGCACGACTTCACCGAGGCGGATCGTGACTTCCTGGTTGCGCTGGCCGACATCTGCGCGATCTACCTGCAGCGGTGGAGCGAGATCGGCGCATCGGGCGGGCGGGCGAGATCGACGGTCCAGCTCGGCCACCTGGTGCAGGCTCTGTCCCGCGCAGATACCGCGGATCAGGTGGCGCGGGTGGTCGCGGAGGCGGGAGCTACGGCGGCGGATGCAGATTTTGCCAACATCGCCGTAGCGAACCCTGGCGCGGGACGGCCGGCCACTGCGAACCTGTACCACGCGTCGATCCTCGTCAGGGAAGTCGCACAGCGATACATGGTGATCCCGGTCGATGAGTCCACTCCGCTGGGCACCGTCCTGGGATCGGGCGGTGAAGTCTGGCTGCGGTCCCTGTCCGACATCGGGACGCACTACCCGTCCCTGCTTGAGGACACCCGCGCGGCCGGGCTGGCTTCGACGGCATCCCTTGCCCTGTACGGCCGGGGACGCCACGTGATTGGCGCGATGGGTGTGGCCTGGGCGCAGGCTCAGGCGTTTACCGATGCGCAAAAAGACGAGGTCCGGGTCGTGGCCCGGCTCGCTGCGGATGCTTTGGGGCGTGCGCAGATGCTGGAGGCTGAACGAGCGGCACGCGAGCGCACCGAGCGGCTGCAGCGCACCATGACGGCCCTGGTGGCCTCGGCGTCGCTGGCCGAGGTGACTGCGGTTGTCTTCCAGCACGGACTGCCGGCTTTCGGCGCGTCCGCGGCCCGGCTGGTCCTGATCGATCAGCAGCAGCCGGGGCTGCTGGTGACGCTGAAGGCGGTCGGTTTCCCGGCGTCCGTGGTCGCCGGACTGGATGAGCTGCCGGTCTCGGTCCCCTCCCCATCGCGGGAGGCGGCCACCACGTCCACCCCCGTCTACCTGCCAACCCCCGAGGACCTGGCGGCAAAATACCCGGACGCCTACCAGGTGCTCATCCGCTCCGGCCACCAGGCCTGGGTCGCTCTGCCGCTGCGCAGCGGCGGGCGCATGCTAGGCATCTTGACGCTCGCCTTTCCGGAGCCGCATCCCATCGACGATGGCGCCGATCAGATCAGCCTCGCCGCGCTGGGCTCGGCCATCGCCGATGCCGTCAGCCGCGCGATACAGCACGACACCGACCGTGACCTGGTCATGTCGGTGCAGCGCAGCCTGCTTCCCGAGACCTTGCCCGACCACCCGGGGGTACGCCTGGCCGCCCGCTATCTGCCTGCGGAGACCTCTTACGGCCTCGGGGGTGACTGGTACGACGCTGTGCCGCTGCCCGGCGGCCGGATCCTGCTCCTCGTGGGCGATGTCGCCGGTCACGGGCTTCAGGCCGCGATCGCCATGGGGCAGATGCGAACCGCCGCCCACGCGCTCGCCCCGGCCCACGGACCCGCGGCCCTACTCGATGCCCTGGACCAGTTCGTGGGCAGCGGGCCGGAAGCGTCGTCCGCAACCGCCGCCGTCGCCGTTATCGACCCCGCCGACAGAACACTCCGGTATTGCCTCGCCGGACATCCGCCCCTGCTATTGCGCGACCCAGACGGAACCCTCACCGTGCTCGACGAGGCGAGAGGGCCGCTGCTGGGCTTTGCGGCCGGAGACCGTCCAGAACAGGTGGTCACCTTCGTCCCCGGCAGCTGCCTCGTGCTCTTCACCGACGGGCTCGTGGAACGACGCGGCGAGATAATCGACGCCGGGTTCGCCCGGCTCAGCGAAGCACTCACGGCGGCGGCCACACTTGATCCAGCCAGCCTGTGCGACGCTCTCATCGAGCGATCACTTCCGCGCACCGGCCGCAACGATGACACGGCCATCCTCTGTGCGTTCCTCGCTTAACGCTTCATGCCCTTGAGCTGCGCCGGAAACTAGGAGCCTGGTTACGGCCCGACCAGACATAGGTCAGGTTGGCGGGTCAGCGTCGGATGATTGGCAGGATCAGGCGGCTGAGGTGCTCGGCGCCGTGCAGGATTCGATTGGTGGCGACGAGGGCCTGCTCGGCGTTCTCCTCGCTGATGTCGCCGCCGGTGTTGGTGTTGGGGTCGTAGCGGGGAAGTTGCTGCTGGAGATCTCCAGGCGGATGCGGTGACCGGGCTGGAATACGTTGGATGTTACCGATAGGTCGAGCCGGACCTCGTACACGTGCTCGGGTTCGAGCAGTCCGCGGTGGGCAAGTGGGTTGCGGTATCGGCCCAGGCCAAGGACCTCTCCGGCCTGCCACCGACCTACATCGAGGTCGGCTCGGCCGACACCTTCCGCGACGAGTCGGTCGACTACGCCACCCGGATCTGGCAAGCCGGCGGCCAGGTCGAACTGCACGTCTGGCCGGGCGGCTTCCACGGCTTCGACCAACTCGCCCCGACCTCCACCCTCGGCCGGCAGGCCGTGGCTCTCCGAGCGCCCTGGCTAAACAGGGTCATCGGCAGCTGCCGCTGCCGCGGTGACCGCTAACGGTCCCAAGCGGGGAAGCGAAGCCCCGGACAGCACCTAATTTCGCGCGACCGATCAAGGCGGTTAGACAGGTAAGACACCCAATGGCACGAGCACCGTGGTTCGTGATCAGAACTGGGTGTTTTGCCTGGTGGAGCTTAGGGGACTCGAACCCCTGACCCCCTGCTTGCAAATCGCCGTCATGACCCAACAACCTAGGCGTGAGCTGGCAGACAAGCTATCCACGAGCTACTCCTCTGTACCGCCATTGACCGGTGTTAATGGCACGCTGATGGCACGGCCATCTGGGACGAGCACCTCACCACCCGTGCCCGGCGACATCCACGACGCCCTCCACCGCTTCCAGCGCTGGTGGCCCAATCGCATTATGATCTGGGTCACATTGTTTGAGATCGGTGAGGCTGTACATGAATGTCTGCGCTGGTCGGTCAAC
The DNA here is from genome assembly GCA_963833835.1 of uncultured Actinomycetes bacterium. Classification (GTDB taxonomy): domain Bacteria; phylum Actinomycetota; class Actinomycetes; order Streptosporangiales; family Streptosporangiaceae; genus Bog-532. The sequence continues at coordinate 364,834 of CAWHZI010000004.1, read as the reverse complement.
GTGATCGGTGCGCTGACCGACTGCCCTGAGCGGCAAGCCGCTCAGGGCAGCGCTGTCTGGGCGAGTTGTTCGATGACGCTGTTCTCCCCGCGGAACACCGCGCCGCCCGCGGAAACGGTGTCACGGATGAGCCGGCAGAGCTCTTCCCGGTCTGTCCGAGCCTTGTCCACCCAGAGCGGGTTGGCGACGACCACGGGATCGTAGCGCACACCCCAGCTGGCCAGCTCGACAAGGATCGGGATCAGCGCCAGGCCCTTACTGGTCAGTGCGTAGGACTCCCTGCGCCGGTCGGCGGTGCTCCGCTCCTTGGCCAGGACGCCGGTGCGTACCAGGGTAGCCAGCCGGTCGGCCAGGACGCTCGTGGTGATCCGCTCTTCCGAGGCCAGGAACTCGCCGAAGGCGTGCTTGCCGTAGAACACGATGTCTCGTACCACGAGCAGCGACCAAGGGTCGCCGACCGTTTCCAGGGCGAAGTTCACCGGACAGTGTGATTTCCGGTCGGTCCTCTTCACCGTTCGCCATCCTGCACTAGGTAAGTTGCATCATCCAAGTGATCAGCTTACGCTCCTGCCATGGTGCGCTTCCTGGTCCTCTACCCGCCGCCGACCGACGTCGAGGCGTTCGAGAAGCACTACTTCGAGGTCCATGTGCCGCTGGCCAAACAGTTCCCCGGGCTGCGCAGCTATACCGTCAGCCGCAACCCATCGCGGGTCCGCGGGCCCGACCCTTGCTATCTGGTGGCCGCGCTCGACTGGGACGACATCGATTCGCTCCGGCAGGACTTCGCCTCGCCGATCGGCCGGGAGGCCGCCCGCGACGCGGACAAGCTGGCCGAGTGGTGCCCGGCGATCCACAGCATGATCTTCGAGCTAGAAGACCTATAGGAAAGGCCGACAGTGCCGAGTTCTCCGCGGGTCACAGTGCACAAGTCCGCCGAGGTTCCCGCGCCAGCGGAGCAGGTATGGGAACTGATATGCGACTGGGCTGGCATGTTGCGCTGGTGGCTTCCTTCCTGGAAGGGCGGCCTCCAGGAACCTGCGCTCATCGGCTGCGAGCTGATCGGCAAGCCGAGATCGGTCCCGCGTACGCGGCGCATGACGCTGAGCGATGGCAGGGTGGCCGAGGAGACGATCATCTACCAGAACGACAAGACCCGGCGAATCCACTACACCAAGAGCGACGATCAAGCCGTCACCGGATACCTTGCCACCACCTACGTCGATGACCTGGAGGACCCGCGCTGCGCGGTCCACATCTCTTCAGCGTTCGACGTATATGAGCCAGCCGGCCGCACGACCGCCGCCGTCCGGTTCGAAGCCGTCTATATGGCCATGCTTGATGGCTACAGCCGGTACTTCACGCAGTCGGCGACGGTGGCGGTCTTGAAAAGGGCCCGCTAGCTCAGAGCTGAGCTGGCGGCTGTTGCTCTCAACCTGCGTAACCAGCCGGTGAGCTGGCCCGTTGCGGGGGGCTGAGATGGGCTGGTCTTGTTCGGTCCAACCGAATCTGGTGGTCGATCAGCGCCCACGGACCAACTACGGACCAGCCGGGCTAACGGGTAGCCAGCCCGGCCTGATGGCAATCGGTAAAGCTGGGTCAGGCGGCCGTTCGCGCCCGGCGACGTCCCAGGGCATGGGATGTAGGCGTATGGCCAGGGCGGGATCGAATTGTTCGAATTCTTGTGCCGCAATGTTGATGACGGCGCTGAGGGCGCGGCGCAGCTCCGGTTCATCCAGCGAGCGGACGAGCGCTGCCTGCAATGGCGGGACCAGCTCATCCGGCAGCGGTGAGCGCCCTTGGCGTGCACGCCAGGATAGCCAAGCCGGACACACGCTAGCGCGATCACCTGATCACGCACGCCACTGAGCCAGTATCCGGCCTGCCACCAGCGCCCGCGTTCGATGCAGATGCGGGCGTGCAGCGCGTGATGCCACACAAGCCCGGCCAAGTGCTGCGGGTCTGGGGCCGGGAATGGCTCCAGCGAATGCGATTGGCCGAAGATCGTCCGCCACTGCGGGCCACGCGAGCCGAACCCGGCCTCGGGCACGAAATTAAAGATCACCTCAATCCAGGCGGGCAGCTGGCCCGGACGATGGCGGCGGAACGTGGGGGACATTGGCGAAGCCAGGCTAATGGCACGTTAATGGCACGAGCACCCGGTCCATGGTCAGGACCGGGGTGTTTTGCCTGGTAGGAGTGGAGCTTAGGGGACTCGAACCCCTGACCCCCTGCTTGCAAATCGCCGTTATCAGCTGTGAGCTGCGGCCTGAGCAGGATCGATGCCTATCCGTGGTTTACCGTAATTCACCGCTCGCGGCCGATGTTAATGGCACGCTAATGGCACGCGTCCGAATACTCCGCGAGCCCGGCCGCACGGCCTGACGGTGTTCAGTGTGGAGGTTGCTGTCCGGGCGGCCGGTATCGAGCGGCGACCGGTGGCGGCGTGTCCTGGCTGCGGGCGGCCGAGCGGCGCTGGCCTCCAAGGGCGCCGGCGGCGCGCGATGCAAGCTGACTGAGGCCCAGGTCGCGGCCTGGAGGCGGTGCTGGACGCTGGGCCGGCGGCGTGCGGGTATGCGGATCACTGCTGGACGCTGGCCCGGATCGCGGATCAGGCCTGGCGGCGGTTCGGGGTGGAGTACACGCTGGCCGGGATGGATGTGCTGCTGCACCGGCTCGGGTGGAGCGTGCAGGTCCGGGCGCGGCGGGCCGCGGAGCGCAACGAGGACAAGATCGCCAGGTGGCGGGAGGACACCTGGCCAGTCATAAATGCGCGGCGGACCTGGGTGCCTGGCTCTGCCGGGAAGACGAGTCCGGCTAGGGCCTGAGGCCCCCGAGGGGACGCACGTGGGGACGGCGGGGCGGCACCCCGGTGGTGACCGTGACCGGCGGCCACAATAGGCGTGTCTCAGTCGCCGCGCTGATCGCCGTCCGCCCCGGCCACCAGGCCCGCCTGCAGTCGTGCCGAGGCCAGCACGTGTGGATGGTGGTGGCTGGGCCCGTCACCTACGGCCGGAGCGATTCACTGTCGTGCTATGCCTCGGTTCGTCCGGTCTGCGCGGCTTGCTGTCCGGTCGGCCTCAAGGCTGCGATCTGCCGCCCGGCTTGGGCTAGGACGCTGCGCAGCCACACGTGTGCGGGATCGTGTTCGTACATCGGATGCCACCACAGCGCCTCGGCGATAGGGATCGCATCGAACGGGCACGGCAGCGCCCGGATGTCCCGGGATGCGGTCAGCCGCGGAACAAGGCGCGACTGGACTAGCGCCAGCCGGTCAGTCCCGGCGATTACAAACGGTAGGGCCAGGAAGGACTCGACCACGATCTGCACGCGGGGCTCCACCCCGAGCATCTGCAGCTGGCGTCCTGCGGGAGTGAACGCGGTAGGGCTGAAGTACGTGAAGGCCCAGGGCAGCTCGGCCAGGAGCTCCATGGTCAGCCCATCGCCGACTCGGCGGTTGGTCGCCGACACCAGGCACATCCAGCCGTCCTCGTAAAGGTCGGTGAACGACAGGCCGGTCAGGAAACCGTGCGGTATCAGGACGCCGTCGACCGCGCGGAACTGCTCGGCGGTGCGGTCGACGATCGAGGGAGTGTGCTTCTCCAGGTACAGGCGCACGCCTGGTGCCTGCTGGTCGAGCAGAGGGCCTACTGCCTCGCCGACGACGGCCATCGCGTAGTCCGATGACAGCACCCGGAACTCCCGTTGCTCGGTCGACGGGTCGAAGGCCGGCCGGGCCTCAAAGACCCGCTGCGAGGCCTGGATCGCGAGCCCGGTGTACTCCTTCAGCTGCACGGCCAGGGGCGTCAAGGCGTAGGTGTTGCCGGTCCGGCGCAGCAGCGGGTCATCGAAGTGACGGCGCAGCCGGCGCAGCGATGCGCTGACGGCCGCTGGCCGACTCCCAGTTCCCCGGCCGCCCGGGTCACGCTCGCCTCCCGCAGCAGGGCGTCGAGCGTGACGAGCAGGTTCAGGTCAAGAGTGCGCAGGTCCACCCGGTTCAGTCTGACATAAACGAGGCTGATACCCCGCATCAGAAACTACGTCTTCCCTTATATCGCTGGACAGCCGACAGTGATGGGCATGGACGAAGATGTTCAGCCAGGAGCAGCCCTGGCGACCGCCGAAGGCGACCTTGACCGCACTGATCCCGAGGCAGCTATCGCCGACGCGGCCCGCCGGTGCTCGAACCTGCACCGCTGGGGCCCGGACGACGTGCTGGGCACCCTGAACTTCCTCGACGCGGGCAAGCGCGTCGAGGGCGCGGCCCTGGTCCGCCGCGGCGCGAGCTTCTCGCTGGCGCAGTCTTTCGATGAGCACGGGCCGCAGAGAGGCTGGCGCCGGCGGACCAACCCGGTGCACACGATGCTGTCATCCGGGCTGGACGCCGAGTTCGGCCCGGCCGAGTTCCCGCACGGGCTCGGCGGTGCCGACGACGTGGTCTTCATGCCACTGCAGGCATCGACGCAGTGGGACGGGCTCGGGCACATCTTCGATCACGGCCAGGCGTACAACGGCCGCCGCGCCTCCCACGTCGTCACCAGCGAGGGTGACCAGGTCACCGGTATCGAGACCGCAGCCGGCCGCGTCGCCGGGCGCGGTGTGCTGCTCGATGCCGGACGCGTGATCGGCACCGGCGGCGAGCTGCCAGACGGGTTCGCCATCACTGCCGGGCACCTCGAGGCCACCATCGCCGCCCAGGGGGACAGCGCGCGCGTCGGCCGCGGCGACCTGGTGCTGGTCCGCACCGGCCAGCTCACCCGCGCCCGCCGGGACGGGTGGGGCGACTACGCCGGCGGCGCGGCTCCCGGGCTGTCGTTCACGACCGCCGGCTGGCTGCACGACAGCCAGATCGCCGGGATCGCCACCGACACCTGGGGCTTCGAGGTCCGGCCCAACGAGTTCGACATCGCCTTCCAGCCCCTGCACCAGGTGGCGATCCCGCACATCGGCTTGTTCATCGGGGAGATGTGGGACCTGGACGCGCTCGCCGCGGACTGCGCCGCCGACGGCGTGTACGACTTCCTGCTCGTCGCCGCTCCGTTGCCCGTCACCGGCGCGGTCGGTGCTCCCGTCAACCCCATCGCCGTCAAGTAGCCCGGAGGAATCCCAATGCCTGCAGTAAACAACGTCCTTGTCGCCGGCGGCGGAGCCGCCGGCGCGGCCACCGCCATCTTGCTCGCCGACGCCGGCGTCGCGGTCGACCTCATCGAGATCAAACCGGAGCCGAGCTCGACCGGATCCGGCATCACGCTGCAAGGCAACGCGCTGCGGGTCCTGGCTCAGCTCGGCGTCTGGGACGAGGTGCGCGCCGCCGGGTATCCCTTCGAAAGCATCGGCCTACGCGCCCCCGACCCTGACGGGACCCTGCTCGCCGAGATACCGGACGCCCGGACCGGCGGACCCGATTTCCCCGCCGCGGTGGGCATGCCGCGGCCCGACCTCGCGCGCATTCTGCTCGGCCGCGCTGCCGCCGTCGGCACCAAGCTCCGCTTTGGCACCACGTTCACCGCGATGAGCCCAAGATTCCGCCGGCGTCGACATCACCTTCTCCGACGGGTCGGCCGGACGATACGACCTGCTCGTCGGCGCCGACGGCATCCGCTCCTGGACCCGCCGCGCGATGGGCATCCAGCTGGAAACCCGCTCGCTCGGCATGGGAATCTGGCGCGCGTTCGGCCCCCGCCCGGCCAGCGTCGTCCGCACCGATCTTTACTACGGCGGCCCGTCTTACATCGCCGGGTTCTGCCCGACGGGTGAGAACTCGCTCTACGCCTACATCGTCGAGTCGGCACAGGACCGCTCCGCTCTGACCCCCGATGAGCAGCTGGCCACGATGCGCAAGCTGGCCAGCGCCTATCACGGCCCGTGGGATGACATCCGGGCCACGCTCGAGGACCCGGGCCGGGTCAACTACACCTGGTTCGAAACTCATGTGCTGGACGCGCCGTGGAACCGCGGCCGCGCAGTCGTGATCGGCGACGCCGCGCACTGCTGCCCGCCGACCCTGGCGCAGGGCGCCGCACAGGCACTCGAGGACGCCGCCGTCCTCGCCGAACTGCTGCTGGACGCCGACAACCTGGATCAGCAGCTGTGGGACAGCTTCCACACCCGCCGCGCCGACCGGGCCCGCGACCGTCGTCGAGGCATCCAACCAGCTCGCTGACTGGCTGATCGCCCACGAGCAGGGCGATGTTCCCGCCCTCATGCACTCCCTCGCCGAGCTAGTCGGCAAGCCCGCGTAACTAGCCGCCAGACCGCCGCACCCGAACGCCGCCACAGGAGAGCACGATGACCGACCGCCTCATTACCCACCTCCGGCACATCGACCTGGCCGTGCCCGACCACGCCAGGCAACTTGACTTCTTCACCAACACCTGGGGACTGCGGGCCGAGCACAGCGATTCCGGCCTCACCTTCCTAGCCGCCGAAGGTTCCCCCGAGCAGTACGTCGTCCGGCTGCGCAAGGCGGCCGACAAGCGGATCGACCTGATCGCCTTCGGCGCCGCCACGGCTGCGGACGTCGATACCCTCGCCCGCCGGCTGGCCAGCGACGGGGTGCAGCTGGTCAGTGAACCCGGCACCCTGCAGACTCCCGGCGGCGGCTACGGCTTCCGGTTCTTCGACAACGAGGGCCGCACCGTGGAGATCAGCACCGAGGTCGCCGTCCGGGCCCACCGCAAGATCGAGGAGGGCGAGTCCATCCCCGTCCGACTGTCCCACGTCGTGATCAACTCCGCCGACCCCGAGGCCACCCGCGCGTTCTACGAAAAGCACCTGGCCTTCGCGCTGTCGGACACCCTGATGCACCCGCACATGGGCGAAATGATGTGGTTCATGCGGATCAACTCCTGGCATCACAGCCTGGCCATCGCCCGCGGCCCGCACCCGTCGTTGCACCATGCGAGCTTCGAGCTGCGGGGAATCGACGAGTACATGCGCGGCACCGGCCGGCTGCTTCGGGCGGGGGTGGAGAAAATCTGGGGGCCGGGCCGCCACATGGCCGGGCAACAACACCTTCAGCTACTTCCTCGACCCGCACGGCAACACCGTCGAGTACACCACCGAACTGGAGCAGATCGAGGAAGACACCTGGCACCCCCACATGTACGACTTCACCCAGCCTGAGGTCGCCGATCAATGGGGGACCGCCAACCAGATGAGCGAGTTCGTCGCGGCCAGGTCGTTCAACGACCCGGACAAGGGCCTGTTCGTGGCCCCCCCGGTCTAATGAAGTTCGCCACCTGGGACAACGGCGGGATCGTCAATGCCGGGATCGTCGGGGAACGCGGGCTGCATGCCCTGCCGCCAGACGTCACCGTCCTCGACCTGGTCCGCGCCGGGTCTGCCTGCCGCGCTGGAGGCCGGGACAGCCGCGCTGGCGGCGCCGCCGGTGCCTCTCGCCGGGGTCCGTCTGCTGCCGCCGCTGACCGCGCCGACCGTACGGGACTTCGTCGCGTTCGAGGAGCACGTCGAGGGCGTCGCGGCCAGCGTCGGAGACGGCACGGGTGTGGTGCCGGAGTGGTATCAGGCACCGACGTTCTACTTCACCAACCCGTACGCGCTGATCGGCGCGCACGACGACGTCCCGGTCCCGCCCGGCTCGCAGCTCCTGGACTTCGAGCTCGAAGTGGCCGTCGTGGTCGGCCGGGACGGGGCGTCGCTGACGCCGGAGCAGGCGCGGGAGCACATCTTCGGCTATGCCGTGCTGAACGACTGGTCGGCCCGCGACCTGCAGCGCCGGGAGATGAAGGTCAGCCTCGGCCCGGCGAAGGGCAAGGACTCCGCGACCACGCTCGGGCCGTGGCTGGTGACCGCCGATGAGCTGGAGTCCTACCGGGACGCGGACGGGTTCCTGGCACTGGATATGCGGGTGGCGGTCAACGGCATCGAGGTCGGCCAGGACCTGCTGTCGAATATGGGCTGGCCGTTCGGGGAGCTCATCGCCTACGCCTCCCGCGGCACCGAGGTCCGCGCCGGGGACGTGCTGGGCTCGGGCACCTGCGGCAACGGCGGCTGCCTGGCCGAGCTGTGGGGTAGATGCGGCGAGCTGTCGCCGCCGCCGCTGCAGCCGGGCGACGTCGTCGAGATGACCGTCGAAGGTATCGGCACCATCCGCAACCGGGTCATCCCCGGCCTCGACCTGCCACCGGTCCAGGCCGCCCGGCCCCGCCCGCGCATCCGGAAGCGGACCTCATGAGCAACCGGGTCGAAGGCAAGGTCGTCGTCGTCACCGGCGGCGGCCAGGGACAAGGCGCCGCCGAGGCCCGGCTGCTCACCGCCGAGGGCGCGACCGTGGTCGCCCTCGACCTCGGCGCCGCACCTGCCGAGGATCTCGCGGGAGCCGAGTACCGGCGGCTGGACGTCACCGACGCCGCAGGCTGGGCCGCGCTGGCCGCCGACCTGCACACCCGGCACGGACAGGTACACGGCCTGGTCGCCAACGCGGGCATCACCTGGCGGGCCCGGCTAGCCGACCTCGACCCGGCCGATCTGGCCCGCGTCTCGGAAGTCAACGTCACCGGCACGCTGCTCGGCATCCAAGCGCTCACCCCGCTTATGGCCGCCGGCGGCTCGATCGTCGTCGTCGGCTCGACCGCCGCCCTCACCGCTCACTATCCAGTCGCCTACACCACCAGCAAGTGGGCGCTGCGGGGCCTGGCGAAGGCCGCCAGCCTGGAACTCGGGCCGCACGGCATCCGGGTCAACACCATCCACCCCGGCTACATCGAGACGCCGATGACCGCATCGGCGTCCCGCGCCTTCCTGGACGCCAGCGTCGCCGAGACCCCGCTCGGCCGTCCAGGCACGGTCGACGAGGTCGGCCCGTTGGTGCTGTTCCTGCTCAGCGACGACGCCTCGTACATTACCGGCGCCGAGATCCCGGTCGACGGCGGGATGACCGCTCACGGCGGCGTGAAGTCGATCAGCGACGCCGTCCGGGCGGCGACGTGACCCGCCGATAGCGAAAGGAACGATCGTGTTTGAGTATTTCCCCGGCAACTACGTCTGGAACCTGGGCGTCGTCGCTGCTCTCAACTCCGGCGGATTGATCGATGAGGTCGATCGCGCCTGCCGGCCGATCAGGGAGGCCGCCGCGCGCGGCGAGGACGCCGGGACACCGGACTTCCTGCGCGCTTGGGCCGCGCTCACCGATCAGCTTGTCGGCCAGGCCGAGGAAGCCGAGGAAGCTGGCCACACCCGGACCGCCGGCCAGATCTACGCCCGCGCCACCAACTACCTGTGCCAGGCCGAGCGGATGCTGTCGAACTCCGATCCCAACCGGATCCCGGCCTATCGCCGCGTGCTGCAACTGCAGCAAAAAGCCTTCGATCTGAAGGACCCGCAGATCTCCCGGGTGTCCATCCCATTCGAGGGCGCGACGCTGCCGGCGTTATTTCAGCCCGGCGCCGCTCAGCGACGACGGCCCAGCGCCGGTGATCGTCCTGGTCAACGGCCTGGACTCAACGAAAGAACACATGTACTCCTCGGGCTTCTGGGCCGAACTGGCCGCCCGGGGGATCTCCTGCCTGATGCTCGACCAGCCCGGCACCGGCGAGGCACTGCGACTGCAGGAGCTCACGGCCCGGATCGACGCGGAGACGTGGGCGGGCGCGGTGGTGGACTTGCTGCTCACGCGCAGTGATGTCGACCCGGCTCGCATCGGCATCGTGGGCTGGTCGCTGGGCGGCTACTACGCCCCGCGCGCCGCGGCCTTCGAGAAGCGGTTCGCCCTCTGCGCTGCCTGGGGCGCCAATCATGACTGGGGCGCGGTGCAGCGCCGCCGGCTCGAACGCGAGGGAGAACGGCCAGTACCCCACTACTGGGAGCACGTCCTCTGGGTGTGGGGTCAGACCGACCTGCAAGAGTTCATCAAGTTTGCCGCGGACGTCAACCTCGACGGCGTCGTCGAGAACATCACCGTGCCCTTTCTCATTGCCCACGGCGCCAACGACCGGCAGATCCCGCTGGAATACGCGCACCGCTCGTACGACCAGGCCGTCAATTCCCCAAAGCGTGAGCTGCGAGTATTCACTCCCGAAGAGGGCGCGACCGAGCACATCGGCCTTGACCACCTGCCCTACGTCAGCTCGTTCATCGCCGACTGGGTCGCAGATACCTTCTCCGAGCTGCCGCGATGACGGCGAGTCATGTGGTGCCTCAAGTCGGCGGTCAACGTTCGATCATGCGCTGCATGGCCTCGGGGTAGCGGTCGCCGACCACCCGGATCTGGGTGGCTGCGATGTCGATGGCGTCGAGATCGCTGGTGGGCAGGTCGAACTGGACGGCGTCGAGGTTCTCGTCCAGGCGCTCCAGCCGCCGGGGATGGGAACGATCCACAGCTTCTGGGCCAGCAGCCAGGCCAGCGCGATCTGCGGGCTAATGGCACGTTAATGGCACGAGCACCCCGCCCAAGATCAGGATCGGGGTGTTTTGCCTGGTAGGAGTGGAGCTTAGGGGACTCGAACCCCTGACCCCCTGCTTGCAAAGCAGGTGCTCTTCCAGCTGAGCTAAAGCCCCGAGCGCCCACCCAGGTTACCTGTTACAGGAGGGTGGCGGGCAGTTCGGTGATGGAGTCGATGAGGTGGGTGGCGCCGGCGGCGCGCAGGCGCCGGGCGGGCCGCTCGCCGGGGATCCCGATCAGGGTCTGGGCGCCGGCGCGGCGGCCCGCGGTGATGACGTTTTCGCTATCACCGGCGACGGCGACGGACGCGACATCGTCGATGCCGAGGCGCATGACCGCGGTGAGCACCAGGTCGGGCCAGGGAAAACCGCGCGGCGCGTCGTCCAGGCAGAGCGTGAGGTCGGCGTGACGGCTGATGCCGGTCCGCTCCAGCACCAGCCGCGACGTGGGACGGGAGAAGCCGGAGATGACACAGACCTTGAGGTCAGCGGAAGACAGCCTGGCCAGGGCGTCCTGGACCCCCGGCACGGTGGTGAGACCGAAGCGCTCCGCCACCGTGCGGTACGAGCGCTCGAACGAGAGGTAAGCCGCTTGCGCCTGGGCTTCATCGTCGGCGAACAGGGTGTGCATGACATCCCGGGGTGGCAGGCCGCTGGACCGGTCCACCACGACCATGGACCGTGCGTAGGCGGCGGTGCCCGGGACGACGCCCTGGGTCGCGATGGCCTCGGCGAACGCCTTCTCCAGGACGCTGCCGTCGGAGACGATCGTCCCCGCGAGGTCACAGCACACCAGCGCCACGGACACCGAACCGCTCACGGCAAGCCCTTCTCCACCGGGCCGGGCCCGGTGCGCGCTGGTCTGGTCCCGGTGTGCGCTCGGTTAGTTCAGCTCACCCGTGGTGGCCTCGGTCCACAGGTCGATCTCGGCCCGGTCAGCCTGCACCTTCCGCCAGACGGCGAATCCGCCGAGACCCAGCAGGGCAAGGACGAGCAGCTTCTTCACAGTGAGACCTTCCAACGGTTGATGACGGGAACACCAGCCCAGGGCAGCCGCCGTGCGGCCTCCTGAGTACCAGGCAGCCTAGCAACTCGGGCGGCCCCAGACCGTCAGCCCACGATGAGGAATCGGGCCATCAGCACATCGTCCACGTACCGCCCACCGAGGAAGAACTCATCGCGCAGCACGCCCTCGATCTGGAAGCCGCAGGCCTCATAGAGGCGGCGGGCACGGTCGTTGTTCCCGAGCACCCGCAGCGTGAGCTTGCGGGCTCCCCGGCTGCGGGCCTGCTGAGCACACGCCTCCACGAGCTGGTGCCCAACCCCGTGGCCCTGATGGGCCGGATCGACGGCCAGCCCGTTGATCTCCAGGACATCCCGGTGGGAGGCGATGGGCAGGTACTGCCGGACGATGGCGTAGCCGACCACCTGGCCGTCGTCTTCCGCCACCAGCACGTCGGCCAGCTGATTCCGCTCGCCGAAGAACGGCCGGTCCGGTGGCGGCGGTGCCACGGGCGAATTGTCCGCCGTCCACGTGACCGCGTCGATCTGCTGGATCGCGGTTTCGTCCGTTAGCCGGGCCGGGCGGATCTCCACCGGACCAGCATGCCAGCGCAACGGGCCCGGACCGGAAGTTCTATTACCCCCAGGGGGTATATGAGTTACGGTAACGACATGGATGACGAAGCAGCCGACGACGGGCTGGGCGCGGAGCAGCGGCGGGTGCTTCAGCACCTCGACCGGATGGTGTCGGCGGGGCGGGTGACCGCTGAGGAGGCCGAGCGGTTGCGCGGGGCCGCGGACGAGGCCGCCTTCGACGCCGTCCTGGCCGAGATCCGGACTGGCCACGCTGGCCCTGATCTGGACGCCGCCGTGGCCGACGGCCAGCTGACCCAGCCCGAAGCCGACGAACTCCTGGACCGGCTCCGCCGCGGTGACCACTCTTCAGCCCTCCATCAGCGCGTCCGGCCGTGGCGAAAACTGCACCGCCGCCCGCCTGGTGATCGCCCAGCGCCGCCAGGTTAGAGCGGCCAGGTTAGAGGCAAGTTGGAACGGGCACGTTAGGTCGCTGTCTTCGCGGGCAGGTAAATAAGGTCACACGAGAAGTGGTGATCCATATGTGGATCGACATCGTGATGCCGATCTTGTTTGCCCTGGCGATCTGGGGTTTCCTCTCCTGGACCGGCCTCCAGAAGAGGTTCCTGACCCGGAAGACCGACCGCAGGGCCGAGAACATGTACGACCAGTACGGACGCGGGGATCGTCCGCCCAAGGCCTAGTGTCCACCGCCAGTGATCCGGATCCGTGCGCGGGAAGCCGCCGACGTGGGGTTGTGCGTGGGGGTCCTGGCGGAGGTTCACCGAACCAGCGGCTATCCCACCAACTGGCCTGCCGATCCGGCGGGATGGCTAACCCCGGCTGAGACGGTTGGCGCCTGGGTGGCGGCCAGCAATGAGGTAACGGTCGCCGGGCACCTGCTGCTGCGCCGGCTACCCGCCAACTCCGCGGGGCAGGCCATCGCAGAGGTAAGCCGCCTGTTCGTCGCCCCCTCCGCCCGCCGGCAGGGAGTCGCCCAGGCGCTGCTAGACCAAGCCATGCACTGGGCCACGGCCAACAGCCACGACCTCGTGCTCGAAGTGACCGACAACCTCGGGGCGGCCAGAGCGCTCTATGAGCAGGCCGGGTTCCGCCGGTCGGGCACGCAGCGAGCCGACTGGACCACGCCGGAAGGCCAGCCAGTAATCCTCCACCGCTACACCTGGAACCGGCCAACGGCGGGGAGCAGGCCTACGGCCAGAAGCAGGCCAACGAACCCCAGCCGGAGCGGGAGGCAGGGCCACGCGGGGGGCTCGGGGGGTCGTCCCCCCGGCTAACAGCCACGCGAGCCAACGGCGCAGTGGTCCAAAGGACCACAAGCATGGATATCCGCTTCGCGTGGGGCTACGTGGACTTGAACCACGGACCTCTTCCTTATCAGGGAAGCGCTCTAACCGACTGAGCTATAGCCCCAGATTGTGCCCGCTGAACGAGCACGCCGGGAAAGGCTACCGCATTGCGCGGGCTACTGCAGAATCAACGGTGACCTGCCCGCCCAGGATGCGGCGGACAGGTTATTCGGTCTCCCGGAGGGTCACCTCGACGCCGCCAATAAGGTGCGAGGTGAGGTTGTAGATCAGCGACCCCACGGTGCAGAACGCGGTGATCAGGAACACGTTCAGCACGCCCAGCAGTGCGGTGTAGCTGAGGATCGTGGACGCTGACAGATAGTGCGAGATGTTGACGCCGCCCGTGCCCTGGCCGGAGGTTACGTTGCTCAGGGAGTTCTGGATGGCGTCGAACACGCCCAGACCCGACAGCGTGGCGTAGAGGAGGGCCACGGCCGCGAACAAGATGACGAAGCAGGCCAGGGAGATCATGAAGCTGAACTTCATGACCGACCAGGGCTCGAAGCGGGAAACCATGAGGTGGGCCTGGCGCGCGGACGTGCTGGCCTTCTTGTCGGCCTTCTTGTCCGCCCTGGTGCGCTTGGGCACCTGCTGCGGCTTCGGTATCCGCGACGCGGCCGCCTGCCAGGCCGACGGCCCAGAGGGGGTCGCGGGCTGGTCGACCCGGGTGGTCTCCGCCGCCGACGGGGCGGAAGGGCCGGACTGAGTACCAGGACCGGACTGGGTGCCAGGACTGGACGGTGCGGCCGTACCAGACGCCACCGTCGACGCCGTCGACCCGGACGACGGGGACGACGTCGCCGAGCGGTGGTCCTCGGCCCGGGCCGTCGTCACCTGCGACGGATAGGCCGAATAGTCCTGCCGGCTGGCCGAAGAGCCGTAGATGCCCTCGGACGGAGACGCGCCGAACGTCTGGCTGGCCACCGATGAGGACGGGAAGTCGTTCGCGGCGGCCCGCTCGCTGCCGGGCGGCCCGTAGCCGTCATCGACGGTGTAAGCATCGTCGGCCGGATAGGCCGCGGACGGACGGCCGTTCCCGTTCCGCGGTGGCGGATCCCAGACGGACTCCCGGTCACCACCAGTGTGCCCGTTGCTGACCGCGGTCTCGTCCACAGCCTGCTCGGTGTCCGGCCGTTCATCGCCGGGGGGACCGGTGTCCTCCGCGGCAGCCTTAGGCTGCCGCGGCGTCTCTTCCGTGCGTTGTTCCACGCCGTCCTCCTCGGCTGCAGTTCCTGGGGTGAGGCTACCTCGGCTGAGTACGGCCCAACCAAGATCACCATGCGCCGCACCCCCGAACAACAGCCGCTTCAGGAAACTGCGGTCCCTTCGTTACCGGGTCACTCCCCGGCGGCTCCGTCACCGTTGTCCACTGGCGACTCGGCGGCGGTGCCGTCAGGCTGGTCATCGTCGGCCGCGTCGAGCGACTCGGCGTTGCGTGCGAGCCCGACGATGCTGTCCCCAGACGCGAGGTTCATCAACCGGACACCCATGGTCTGCCGGCTAGATCGCTTGACCTCACCAGCCCGCGTCCTGATGACCCCACCGGCCGATGTGATCGCGTAGATCTCATCATCCGGGTGCACCATCAGAGCGCCCACGAGCCGCCCACGCGCTTCAACAATCCTTGCCGTGACGACTCCCATGCCGCCACGGTTCTTCACAGGATACTGATCAGCGGGTGTCCGTTTTGCGTAACCGCCTTCTGTGGCCACCAAAACGTCCTCGTCGTCCCGGGCCACGTACATGTCGAGCAGTTCGTCGCCGTCTACGAAACGCATCCCGATAACGCCCGAAGTGGCCCGGCCCATGGGCCGCAGCGACTCGTCGCTGGCGTGGAAGCGCAGGGCCTGCGCCTTGGCGCTGATCAGGATCAGGTCCTCCTCCGGCGCAACCAGGCGGGCCGCGATGACCTCGTCGTCCTCGCGCAGGTTGATGGCGATGATGCCACCGGAACGCGGGGAGTCGAAGTCCGTGAGCCGGGACTTCTTGACCAGCCCGGACTTGGTCGCCAGCACGAGGTAGGGCGCGACCTGGTAGTCGCGCAGGGCCAGCACCTCGGCGATGTGCTCGTCCGGCTGGAAGGCCAGCAGGTTGGCCACATGCTGGCCGCGGGCGTCTCGCCCCGTCTCCGGGAACTGATAGGCCTTGGCCCGGTACACCCGGCCCTTGTTCGTGAAGAACAGGATCCAGTTGTGCGTCGTGGTCACGAAGAAGTGGTCGACGATGTCGTCGGTGCGCAGCTGCGCACCACGGACCCCCTTGCCGCCCCGGCGCTGGGCCCGGTACAGGTCGGTCTTGGTCCGCTTGGCGTAGCCACCGTTGGTGATCGTGACGACGATGTCCTCTTCGGCGATCAGGTCCTCGTCGGTCACGTCGCCGTCGAAGGCCACGATCTCGGTCCGCCGTTCGTCGCCGTAACGCTCGACGATCTCGCCCAGCTCGTCGCCGACGATCCGGCGCTGCCGCTCGGGCGAGGCCAGGATGTCCTCGTAATCGGCGATCTTGGCCATCAGGTCGTCGTACTCGTTGGTGAGCTCCTGGCGCTCCAGGGCGGCCAGCTTGCGCAGCTGCATGTCCAGGATGGCGCGGGCCTGGATCTCGTCGATCTCCAGCATCGCCATCAGGCCCTGCTGGGCCGCGGCGGCCGACTCGCTGCCCCGGATCAGCGCGATGACCTCGTCGATCCGGTCGATGGCCTTGAGCAGCGCACTCAGGATGTGCGCGCGCTCCTGGGCCTTACGCAGCAGGTACTGCGTACGCCGGATGATGACTTCGATCTGGTGCGCGACCCAGTACCGGATGAACTGGTCCAGCCGCAGGGTCCGCGGCACGTTGTCGACCAGCGCCATCATGTTGGCGCCGAAGGTGTCCTGGAGCTGTGTGTGCTTGTACAGGTTGTTCAGCACGACCTTGGGGATCGCGTCCCGCTTCAGCACGATGACCAGGCGCTGCCCGGTCCGCAGGCTGGTCTCGTCGCGGACGTCGGCGATGCCGGTGACCCGGCCCTCCCTGACCAGCTCGGCGATCTTCTGGGCCAGGTTGTCCGGGTTGACCTGGAACGGCAGCTCGGTCACGACCAGCGTGGCCCGGCCCCGGGGATCCTCCTCGACCTCGACCACGGCCCGCATGGTGATCGACCCGCGCCCAGTCCGCTGCGCGTCCTGGATGCCGCGGCGGCCGACGATCTGCCCCCGGGTCGGGAAGTCCGGGCCCTTGACCCGCTCCATCAGCGCTTCGAGCAGGTCCTCGTCGGAGGCGTCGAAGTTGTCGAGATACCAGCGGACCCCCGCGGCGACCTCGCGCAGGTTGTGCGGCGGGATCTTGGTGGCCATGCCGACGGCGATGCCTTCGGACCCGTTGACCAGCAGGTTCGGGAACCTGGCCGGCAGCACGACGGGCTCGGCCGAGCGGCCGTCGTAGTTCGGGCGGAAGTCGACGGTCTCCTTGTCGATGTCCCGCAGCATCTCCATGGCCAGCGGGGCCAGGCGACACTCGGTGTACCGCATGGCCGCGGGCGGGTCGTTGCCCGGTGACCCGAAGTTGCCCTGGCTGTCGATGAGCGGGTACCGCATCGACCAGTTCTGGCCCAGCCGCACCAGCGCGTCGTAGATCGCGCTGTCGCCGTGCGGGTGGTACTGGCCCATGACGTCGCCGACCACGCGCGAGCACTTGGAGTACCCGCGGTCGGGCCGGTAGCCGCCGTCGTACATCGCGTACAGGACGCGGGTGTGCACCGGCTTCAGGCCGTCCCGCACGTCCGGCAGCGCCCGGCCCACGATGACCGACATCGCGTAGTCGATGTAGCTGCGCTGCATCTCAAACTGGATGTCGACCGGCTCGGTCCGGTCATGCTGCGGCGACGGCACGCCGTCAGTTGTCACGTCAGTCACGTTCAAATCCTTGTTCTCAGCTGGCGGCCGGGTGAGTTACCGGCCGCCGTGCGGGACCCGGGGCCCGAGAGCCCCCGGCTACAGATCAGATGTCGAGGAACCTGACGTCCTTGGCGTTGCGCTGGATGAACGAGCGCCGCGCCTCAACGTCTTCACCCATCAGCACGCTGAACAGCTCGTCGGCCTGGGCCGCGTCGTCCAGGGTCACCTGGAGCAGCACCCGGTGGGCCGGGTCCATGGTGGTTTCCCACAGCTCGACCGCGTTCATCTCGCCGAGGCCCTTGAACCGCTGCACGCCGTCGCGCGGGCGCGGGTCCTTCCGGCCGGCGGCGATGCCCGCCTCAACCAGCAGGTCGCGCTCGGCGTCGCTGTAGGCGTACTCCGGCTCGTTGCCGCGGCCCTCCCACTTGATCTTGTACAGCGGGGGCTGGGCCAGGTACACGTGACCGGCCTCGACCAGCGGCTTCATGAAGCGGAACAGCAGCGTCAGCAGCAGGGTCCGGATGTGCTGGCCGTCCACATCGGCGTCGGCCATCAGCACGATCTTGTGGTAGCGCAGCTTGGCGATGTCGAACTCGTCGTGGATGCCGGTGCCCAGCGCGGTGATCATCGCCTGGACCTCGTTGTTCTTCAGCACCCGGTCGATCCGGGCCTTCTCCACGTTGAGGATCTTGCCCCGGATCGGCAGGATGGCCTGGAACTCCGGGTTCCGGCCGCCCTTGGCCGAGCCGCCGGCCGAGTCACCCTCGACCACGTAGACCTCGCACTTGGCGGGGTCCGACGACTGGCAGTCGGCCAGCTTGCCCGGCAGCGAACTGGTCTCCAGCAGGCTCTTGCGCCGGGTCAGGTCACGGGCCTGGCGGGCCGCAACCCGCGCCCGCTGGGCCTGCATGGCCTTGGTGATGATGTCCTTGGCTTCACCGGGGTTCCGGTCGAACCAGTCACGCAGCTGGTCGTTGCAGACCTTCTGCACGAACGACTTGGCCTCGGTGTTGCCGAGCTTGGTCTTGGTCTGGCCCTCGAACTGCGGGTTGGCCAGCTTGACCGAGACGATCGCGGTCAGGCCCTCCCGCACGTCCTCGCCGGTCAGGTTGTCGTCCTTGTCCCGCAGCAGCTTCTGCTCGCGGGCGTACCGGTTGACGATCGAGGTCAGCGCGGACCGGAAGCCTTCCTCGTGGGTGCCGCCCTCGGCCGTGTTGATCGTGTTGGCGAAGGTGTGCACCGACTCGGAGTACGAGCCGTTCCACTGCATGGCGACCTCGGCCGAGATCCCGTCTCCGTCTTCCTCGAACTCGATGACCGAGGCGTGCACCGGCTCCTTGGTCGCGTTGAGGTACCGGACGAAGTCCGAGATGCCGTGCTCGTACATGTAGGTGACGACCCGGGGCCCGTCGCCCTCGGTGTCGGCGTCGTCGCGCTCGTCCCGCAGCGTGATGGACAGGCCGCGGTTGAGGAACGCCATTTCCTGGAGCCGCCGGGACAGCGTCTCGAAGTTCCACGTGGTGCTCTCGAAGATCCCCGCGTCCGGCCAGAACGTGGTGGTCGTACCGGTCTCGTCGGTCTCCTCGCCGCGCTCCAGCGGTGTGGTCGGCGCGCCCTGCTTGTAGGACTGGCGCCAGACGTAGCCGTCCCGGCGGATCTCCTCGTCCAGCCGGATCGACAGCGCGTTCACCACCGAGATGCCGACGCCGTGCAGGCCGCCCGAGACGGCATAGGACTTGCCGTCGAACTTGCCGCCGGAGTGCAGCGTGGTCAGCACGACCTCGACCGCGGGCCGCTTCTCCACCGGGTGCATGTCGACCGGGATGCCGCGGCCGTTGTCAACATTGCGGACCCCGCCATCGGGCAGCAGCGTCACTACGATCGTGTCGGCGTACCCCGCGAGCGCCTCGTCGACCGAGTTGTCCACAACTTCGTAGACCAGGTGGTGGAGTCCGCGCTCCCCGGTGGAGCCGATGTACATGCCAGGCCGTTTGCGGACGGCCTCCAGCCCCTCGAGTACCGTGATTGAGCGTGCGTCATATGACAAGCTGAAACTCCATCCTGCTGAATCGCGCGCAGGGACACCCCCAGTGTCGTAAGGTGCGCGTACCCCCTATTCTAGCTGGGATTTCGGTATGACACGGGCGTTCCTAGCCGTACGTGTCGCCGTGTCCCCGGCTTCCTGGGACGCGCCACCCGCCGCGCTGTCGCGGCCCGGTCGGCCCGCGTACTTTGACCCGTTTCACGGTGCCTTCGCCGAGCTCCGCATTGAGCCTGCGGACCAGCATCGACGCGAGCAGCCGGACCTGAGTGGCCCACGCTGTCGAGTCCGCCGCGATCACCAGCTCGCCCTTGGTCAAACCCTCCGGGCGGGTGTGGGCCGCAAGGTCAGAACCGACTATTTCCTGCCAATTACTAAACACTGAACCGACCGCTGCTTGTTCCTTCCAGCCCTGGTCAGACAGCAATCCGGCCATTGCGGAGCCGAGCGGCTGAGGGTCATCGCGGCGGATCCGCCGACCGGACCCCATACCCCCCGCGGGGGCACCTGTTGAATCTGGGGAAGCTGCGCTGGAACGGTCCTGTTCCAGGGCAGCGGACCGGTTGGCCGACGGCCAGTCTCCCCGGGCCCGGGCGTCCCCGATCGCGTCGGCCAGCGCGGCGGCGGCCCGTTGCCGCCGCTCGGCCGCGGGAACGTCGGCCGGGTCGGCACCGCCGGCCCCGCCCCCGTCAGTCGTCACGGGTGATCGTCCCGCCCCCGACGCTGAACCGGGCCCCGGTCAGCGTGACCGGCACGTCGGCCGGCACCGCGGCGGTCACGATGACCTGCTCCGCGTCGGCCACCAGGGCGGCCAGCCGGTCCCGGCGGCCCGCGTCCAGCTCGGCGAACACGTCGTCGAGGATCAGCACCGGGTCCTCCCCGTCCGCGCGCAGCAGCTCGTACGAGGCCAGCCTGAGCGCCAGGGCCAGCGACCAGGACTCCCCGTGGCTGGCGTAGCCACGCGCGGGGAGCTCGCCGACCTGCAGTTCCAGCTCGTCCCGGTGCGGCCCGACCAGGCACACCCCGCGCTCCAGTTCCTGGGCCCGGGCCTGCTGCAGCGCCTCCCGCATGGCCACCTCCAGGTCGCCCTGCTTCTGCTCGCCCTCGGGGTCAACGTCTTCGGGGCCGGCCGGTCCGGGCAGCGGGAAGGACGGCCTGTAGGTGATCCGGGCCGGGCCCTGATCACCGGAAACCGCCGCGTAGGCGGCGGCCACGTGCGGGCGCAGCGACCGGACCAGGGTCAGCCGGGCCGCCAGCAACTCCGCGCCCGCGCGGGCCAGCTGGTCGTCCCAGGCGTCCAGGGTGGCGGCCATCGCCGAAGCCGGGCTGCCACCAGCGCTGCCGCCGGCCGGGTCGGCGCTCCCGTCCTCGTCCGGCGGAGGCGCCGGTGCGGGCCGGGATCCGCGGCCGCGGCCCGCCCGCGGTCCAGCCGACTTCAGCAGCGCGGTCCGCTGGCGCACGACCCGCTCGTAGTCGGACCGGACCCCGGCGAACCGCGGTGCGGTCGTCACCAGCAGGTCGTCCAGGAACCGCCGCCGCTCGCCCGGATCGCCCTTGACCAGGGCCAGGTCCTCGGGGGCGAACAGCACGGTCCGCAGCACCCCGAGAATCTCGCGTGGCCGGTTCATCGGGGCCCGGTTCAGCCGCACCCGGTTGGCGCGGCCCGGGTTGACCTCGATCTCGATCAGCGCGCTGCCCCGGAACGAGGTGATCGCGGCCCGGATGATGGCCCGCTCGGCCCCCTGCCGGACCAGCGGCGTGTCGGTCGCGACCCGGTGGCTGCCCAGCGTGGCCACGTAGCCGATGGCCTCGGCCAGGTTGGTCTTGCCCTCACCGTTCGGCCCGCTGAGCGTGGTCACACCCGGGGTCAGCGTCAGGTCCGCCGAGGTGTAGGACCTGAAGTCGATGAGCGCGAGCCGGGTTAGGTGCACGGCTGTAGAGGGTACTGGCGAGGCCGCGGGCCCCGCTGGTCAGCCCGCGGACCGGATCGGCATCAGCACGTAGCGGTAGTCCGGGGGACCGTCCGCGGCGGGCTTGCCGGTGACCACAGCGGGCCGGGTCGGCGTGGTGAACGAGACCCGGGCCACGTCGGAGTCGATCGCGCTCAGCCCGTCCAGCAGGTACTGGGGGTTGAAGGCGATCTGCAGGTCGTCGCCGTCGAAGCTGGCCTCCAGCGTCTCCACCGCCTGGGCCTCGTCTCCGGCCCCCGCCTCCAGCACCAGCTCACCGGCGGAGAACGCCAGCCGGACCGGGGTGTTGCGCTCGGCCACCAGGGCGACGCGCTTGACCGCCTCGGAGAACGGAGCGGTCGGCAGCTCGGCCACCGCGTTGAACTCGTTCGGCAGCAGGCTCTGGTAGCGCGGGTACTCCCCGCCCAGCAGCCGGGTGGTGGTCTGGCGGCCGCCGCCCTCGAAGCCGATGATGCCTTCGCCGTGCCCGCCCTCGTCGGAGGGCGGGGTCAGCGCGATCTGGACCTCGGCCGCGGTGGTCAGCGACCGGGCCGCGTCGACCAGCACCCGGGCGGGCACCAGCACCGCGCCGGAGATGTCGGTCTTGACCGGCTGCCAGTGCAGCTCGCGCACGGCCAGGCGGTAACGGTCGGTGGCAACCAGGGTCACCGTGTCGCCTTCGAGCTCCATCCGGATCCCGGTCAGCGCGGGCAGGGTGTCGTCCCGGCCGGCCGCGATGGCGACCTGGGTGATCGCCGACGCCAGCACGTCGGCGCCGACCGCGCCCGCCTCCGGCGGCATGCCCGGCAGCGTCGGGTACTCGTCGTCGGGCAGGGTCATCAGCGTGAAGACCGCGCTGCCGCACTTGAGCGTGGTCCTGGTCCCCTCGGTACTCATCTCGACCGGGCGCGCGGGCAGGCTGCGGACGATCTCGGCCAGAAGCCGGCCGGACACCAGCACGGTGCCCTCCTCGTCGGTGATCACCGGGAGGCTGGCCTGGGCCGAGACTTCGTAGTCGAACGTGGACAGCGTGAGCTGCTGCGCGGCCGCCAGATGCATACCGGCCAGCACCGGGACGGCCGGCCGGGCCGGCAGTGCGCGAGCCGTCCAGGCGACGGCGTCGGCGAGTACGTCTCGCTCAACCTGGAACTTCACGGGAACGGCCTCCTGGCCCTGTCAGATGTAGATGTCGACGATAGCGGCTCGCGGCCGGTTGTGTTAGGGCCTGCTCGCAGCTGGGTATAAGTGCCCGGGACGGTGGTGCGAGCCGATGGCTTGTGTCCCCAGCTCTTACTTGGTTTTGTTTTCTCACCTTTTAGAGAATCGTCATAGTCATAGGTGCGGTGGATGCGGGGGAGAAGCACCGTCCCCGCAGGTCAGTGGCTGGATGGGCGTCCACAGGAACTGTGCCTGCGTGGGGGACGCGGACGGTCCTATTGTGCCCCGCGAAAGCCTGGCCGCTTTGTTCCCACCGGTTGTCCCCCGCTCTTCGGCTGTCGTCCACAATGTTTTCCACAAGCTGTGTGCACAGGGTCGGCTGATGCCGGCAGACGATTTACGGAAATACGGGCGACATCTGATGTTCAGGTACCCGTAGCCGGCGCCGTGCTGGCCGCCGGGCCACCCAGCTCCGCTCAGCCCGTCCTGGCCTGCTGCTTGATCCGGTTGGTGAGCTCGGTGACCTGGTTGTAGATCGACCGGCGTTCGGCCATCAGGGACCGGATCTTGCGGTCCGCGTTCATCACCGTGGTGTGATCGCGGCCGCCGAACTGCTGCCCGATCTTCGGTAGCGACAGGTCGGTGAGCTCACGGCACAGGTACATCGCGATGTGCCGGGCGGTGACCAGCACCCGCGACCGCGAGGTACCGCTCAGGTCCTCCATGGACAGGCCGAAGTAGGAGGCCGTCTGGCCCATGATCGTGGCGATGGTGATCTGCGGGCCCTGGGCCTCGGGGATCAGGTCCTTGAGCACGATCTCGGCCAGCTGGAGGTCGACCGACTGCCGGTTCAGGCTGGCGAACGCGGTGACCCGGATCAGGGCCCCCTCCAGCTCCCGGATGTTGGTGGAGATGCGGGAGGCGATGTACTCGAGCACCTCGGGCGGCGCGTTCAGGCCTTCCTGGATGGCCTTGCGCCGCAGGATCGCGATCCGTGTTTCCAGTTCCGGCGGCTGCACGTCGGTCAGCAGGCCCCATTCGAACCGGCTGCGCAGCCGGTCCTCCAGGGTGACCAGCCGCTTGGGCGCCCGGTCGCTGGAGATGACGATCTGCTTGCTGGCGTTGTGCAGGGTGTTGAAGGTATGGAAGAACTCTTCCTGCGTACCTTCCTTGTTCTCCAGGAACTGGATGTCGTCGACCAGGAGCACGTCGACGTCGCGGTAGCGACGCCGGAAGCCGTCCTGCTTGCCGTCGCGGATCATGTTGATGAAGTCGTTGGTGAACTCTTCCGAGCTCACGTACCGCACCTTGACCCCGGGATACAGGGTCTGCGCGTAGTGGCCGATGGCGTGCAGCAGGTGGGTCTTGCCCAGCCCGGAGTCGCCGTAGATGAACAGTGGGTTGTAGGCCTTGGCCGGCGCCTCGGCCACGGCCACCGCGGCGGCGTGCGCGAACCGGTTGCTGGAGCCGATGACGAACGTCTCGAAGGTGTACTTCGGGTTCAGCCGGGCCCCACCCGGGCGTGGCGTCGCGTACGGCATCGGGCCGGGCCCGCCCGGCGCCCCGGGCCCCAGCGTGTCATCCGGCCGCAGTCCCTCGCGGCTTTCCTGGCCTTGCCGTCCGTCCCGCTGCTCGGGCGCGTGGCCGGCCGGAGCGTCCAGAGTCGCCCGGCCCTGAGCGGCCGGGACGATGGCGCCTTCCGCCGGGGCTGGCGGCGGCACGGCCAGCATCTGGTGCTCGCCGGTGTGGACCGGTCGCCTGTCCTGGCCGTTTCCAGGGCCGTTCCCGAGCGGGCCGTTCGGGACGGGGGCCAGCGCGCCGAACCCGTCGGCCTGGCCTTCGTCGGCCGGAATGAACTCCGGCGGGACCGGACCGGCGGCCGAGGCCGGATCAACGGTCACCGCCAGCTGGATGCTGCGCCCCAGCTCGGCCGAGAGCGCGTGCGTGACCAGCGCCCGCAGCCGGGTCTCCAGCTGCTCCTTGACGAATTCGTTCGGGGTGGCGATCAGTGCGGTGTTCTCGACCAGACCGAGCGGCCTAGTCAGCTTCAGCCAAGCCCGCTGGTGGGGCTTGATCTGCAGATCCGCCAGGCCATCCAGCGAGCGCGCCCATACGTCTGCGAGGTCCGTTTCACTCACCGCTCGCTCCCCTCGCGTGCGCCCAGCCCATATTCCACAGGTCTGTCCACAGGTTGTGCACGTAGCACTCCCGCTCCGCCCCGTTACCTTCGCGTCCCGCTCACCACACCACGCAATTGCGGCGTCGCTGCCTGGTAATTCTTCCGGGCTCGCACGGTTGTCCACAGCCTAGGCGGTCGTCCCGTGGTGTGCTCGGTGAACGGCGGTCTTCCAGTATGTCCCTCCGGCGAACGGAAGGCATCGTGTGGCCGGACACTTTTCTGGCGGGCATACTGGGTGGGTACGCGGCGAACACGCCAGGCAGTCCTTCGACAGCTTCAGTTTGACGACTGGGCTGCGGGCGCTTAACGTACATAGGCCGATCCCCACGGTGCGGGTACCGCGTGCCCACACCCACCGCGTGCCCATCCAAGCGCCGCGTAGCGGGATGTCAGAACTTTTAACGCATCTGGAGCATCCGGTGAGCAAGCGCACGTTCCAGCCGAACAATCGCCGCAGGGCGAAGACCCACGGCTTCCGGCTGCGCATGCGTACCCGCGCTGGCCGTGCCGTTCTCGCGGCGCGTCGCCAAAAGGGTCGCGCGCGCCTCAGCGCCTGACCGTTTCCACGGTGCCGCCGCGCCCGGCGCGGCCCGCCCAGGATGCCCGGACGTGCTCCCCAGCGAATCCAGGATGCGGCACCGCACAGAGTTCACTCTGGCGGTGCGACGCGGCACTCGTGCCGGGCGGCCCCGCGTGACCGCCCACCTTCTTGTGCGCCCGCAGAACGACGAGCCGGCCAGGGTAGGATTCATAGTCAGTCGCGCGGTTGGTACCGCTGTGGTGCGCAACCGGGTGAAACGACGTCTTCGTGTGCTCGTGCGCGGGTATGTTGGCGTGCTCCCTGCGGGTAGCCTGCTGGTGGTGCGCGCCAATCCTCCGGCAGCGGCCGCACGCCAGGCGGATCTCGCCGCCGATCTAGCCCTGGTAATGGACAGGTTGCTGCGGCGGCAGGTTGGGGCGCTGCGTCAGGCATGAGCGCGAATCGGGACGGCCGGACTGATCCGGTAGCCCGCTCGGTCCCGTCGATCCCGGAAACGGGCCCGACGGTAATCACGCGTGCGCTGATGGCGGCGGTGACCGGCTACCGGCGGTTCGTCAGCCCGCTACTGCCACCGCGGTGCCGGTTCGAGCCGTCGTGCAGCGCGTACGCTCTGGAAGCTCTGCGGGTGCACGGTGCGGCCCGTGGACTCTGGCTCGCTGTAGCCAGGATTGCCCGCTGTCACCCGTTCCACCCCGGTGGCTACGATCCCGTGCCGCCTCGCGGTGCCCGCAGGAAGCCGTCCCGGACCAAGGCCGGCCCGCTGTCCACAGAAACGCAAGGGAGCTAGGACGTGGGGATTCTCAACCCCTTCTACGACGCGGTCGCATGGGTACTGACGCGGCTGCACGGGATTCTGGCTGTCCCCTTCGGCTACAACAGCGGATGGTCCTGGGCCCTGGCCATCATCGTCCTGGTCGTGCTGATGCGGCTGATCCTGGTGCCGCTGTTCGTGAAGCAGATGCACTCGCAGCGGAAGATGGCCGCCCTCGCCCCCCAGGTCGCGGCGTTGCGGAAGAAGTACAAGAACGACAAGCAGACGATGAACCAGGAGGTCATGAAGCTCTACCAGGAGAACGGGGCCAACCCGCTCGCGGGCTGCCTGCCCCTGGTCGTCCAGCTTCCTGTCTTCTTCGCGCTGTTCAACGTGCTGCGAGCCGTCGCTGAAGGTCAGATCAAGTACGGGCTGACCGCACGCGAGGTGTACAGCGCCCAGCACGCGCACATCTTGTGGGCCACGATCGCGGACCGCATCGTCACCTCGCCGGTGCCGCCTTGGCACCTGGCCCCCGGCGTGCCGGTCAGCGCCATGATCGAAATCGGCGTCGTCGTCCTGATCAGCGCCACCACCACGTTCCTCACCGTGCGGCAGAGCGTCAAGCGCGGCATCGGTCAGGTCGGCCAGGACCCGAACAACCCGATGGCGAACTCGCAGAAGTACATGATGTACATCGCGCCGCTGTTCGCCCTGAGCGGCCTGTACTGGCAGTTCGGCCTGGTCATGTACTGGGTCACCACCAACGTGTGGACGCTGGGCCAGCAGTACGTGCTGTTCCGCAACTTCACCCCGATCACGGCGGGCGCAGACGCGGCCAGTGCCACCGCGCCCGCCACCAAGGGGACACCCGGCCCGGCCGGTACCACCGTGTCCAGGGGGGCGACGACCAAGGGCACCCCGGCCCGCGCAGCCGGATCCAAGGCCCCGGCCCGGACCAGTTCCACCCGGACCGGTGCCGCCCGAACCGGTGCGGCCAAGGCCAGCCCGGCCAAGGGTGCGTCGGCGTCGGCTGATGCGTCGGCGTCGGCCAAGGCCAGTTCGGGCGCCAAGACCGCCACGGCGGAGACTTCGGCGCCGGCCACCGCCAAGGCCAGCGGCGGCACGAAGGCCAGCAACGGCCAGCGCAGTGCTAGCCGTGACGGTGCTAGCCGTAACGGGGCCAGCCGGGACGGGGCTAGCCGCAGTGGGGCCAGTGGGGCCAGCCGGACCAAGGGCAGTGGCACGACGACCGCCCCCCGGCCGCAGGTGGCCAAGGACGCCACGGTCAAGAACGGCCAGACCTCAGGCGGCACCGAGCGCCGCGGTCTCGGCCGGCTGGTGCGGAGCAAGCCCGAACCAGAGCCGGAGCCGGAGGTTCCAGCCACTAAGCTCGTCCGGCAGCAGCCGGTCCGGCAGACGCGCAGTAAGCGCTCGGGCAAGCATTGACGTTGTTCCAGGTGACCGGCTCTCCCCCGCGGGAGAGCCGGTCGTGAGTTAGGCGGAGGACAAGCTGAGTGATGTACCAGGCGATTACCGGGGTGCAGCTGTGAGCACTGATTCGGCCGAGGCCGCTGCGGTGGACGAGAACGCGGAGGAGACCGGTCCGGGCGAGAACGGTGCGGACGGGCTTAACCGCCCCGACGCCTCGTTCGACGCCGAAGACCACGCCGACGCGGACGCCGCTGAGGACGAGGATGACGGCAATGGTGATGACGGCGACGGTAACGGACCGAGGTCCCGTCGTGACGATGAGTCATCGGTAGACCCGGCCGACCTGGAACAGGAAGGTGAGATCGCCGCCGACTACGTCGAGGGGCTGCTCGACATCGCCGACCTGGACGGTGACATCGACATGGATGTCGAGGGAAACCGCGCGGTCGTCTCGGTCGTCGGCGCGACCCTGGACGAGCTGGTCGGCCGGCGCGGCGAGGTGCTCGAGGCCCTGCAGGAGCTGACCCGGCTGGCCGTGCACCGGCAGACCGGTGAGCGGGCCCGGCTGATGCTCGACGTGGGCGGCTACCGCGAGCGGCGCCGGGAAGAGCTGACCGAGGTCGGCCGGGACGCGGCCGAAGAGGTGAAGCAGACCGGGACGCCCAAGCACCTGGCCGCCATGACCCCGTTCGAGCGGAAGATCGTGCACGGGGCCGTGGCCGATGCAGGCCTGCGCAGCGAGTCCGAGGGTGAAGAGCCAAGCCGGCGGGTCGTCGTCTACCCCGCTGAATGAGCTCCACCCGCCCGGTGAGCCCAGCTAGCCCGTTGAGTCCAACCGGGTCGGCTAGCTCGCCTATCCGGGCTGGCTCGGCCAGCTCGGCTGGCTCGGCGGAGGGTGTGACGCCTGTGTCGGCTGGGCCTTCTGCGCCCGCTGGGCCTTCTGCGCCCGCTGGGCCGCCGTCCGTGCCTGCGCCGCCTGCTTCGGCGGCACAGGTGTTCGGCCCGGCGCTCCCGCTGGCCACCCGGTTCGCGGCCCTGCTGGCCACCGATGGGGTCGAGCGCGGCCTGCTGGGCCCGCGCGAGGTCCCCCGGCTATGGGAACGGCACCTGCTGAACTGCGCCGTGGTCGCGGAGCTGGTCCCCGCTGAGGCCGAGGTAGTAGACGTCGGCTCGGGGGCCGGGCTTCCCGGGATCGTGTTTGCGATGCTCCGCCCCTCGGTGCGGATGATCCTGCTAGAACCGATGCTGCGGCGCACCGTCTTCCTGGAAGAATGCATCGCCGCCCTCGAACTGCCCAACGTCACCGTTCGCCGCGGCCGGGCCGAAGACCTGGCCGGCGCGCTCCATGCCGACGTCGCCACCTCGCGGGCGGTCGCTCCCCTGGACCGGCTGGTGCCGCTGTCCGCCGGGGTGATCCGGCCCGGCGGGACGATTCTGGCCATCAAGGGCCAGGACGCGGAGGCCGAGCTCGAGCAGGCCGGACCCGTACTTCGGCAGCTCGGTATCCGGAGCGCTGATGTTGTGAAGGTGGGCCAAGGTATCGTCGAACCACCGGCCACAGTCGTCCGTATCCTGACGGGAGAAACGGGCCGTAACTCGACAGGAGCAACGGGCCGCAGGCGCCCGAGCCGGAAGCGCTGAGACCGGCTTCAACCGGCTCGGCCCTAGTAGACCTAATGGCCCCAATGGACTCAACCGACTCAATGGGCCGGGTTTGGCCGGGCCGCCACCATCCGGGGACCGGATGCGAGAGGAGCAGCGTGATGGAGCCTGCCAAGGGCCTGGGCTGGCCAGATCAGCCACTGGCCTGGACGCCGGAATCCGCGGGGCTGCACCATGGGCACGCTGAGCCAGAAGGACCAGAACTCTCGGACGGCCCACGTGCTGTCGGCTCCAGCTCACCATCCGAGGCCGACGGCCTGGGCTGGCCACAGAATTCTTTTAATGACGCTCCCCCGGTCCCCGTCTCACCCCCGGCCGACGCTCCCGCACCCGGCGCAGCCAGGTCTGGCGAGACGACCGGACCTGGTGAAGTGCTGGCCGACGGCCTTGCGCGTACCGCCACCCAGGCCCCGGTGCCTGGGCCGGCGGAGAATACGGTGGCTGGGCCAGCGTCGGGAACTGCTGCCCAGACTGCGTCGCTCCGAAGAACTGGCCGGGTGAATGGCGCCGCTGACCCGGCCCACCCCAGTCCGGAGCGGATAACACGAGCTTTGTCGGTAGCGGTTTCACGTGAAACAGCTGCCTCGACGGCCAACGGCTCCCACCAGAGCAGAACGGCCGGGAACGGAGTGGAGGAAGCCATGCCAGCGGGCGCGACGGCCCAGAACGACGGCAACGCCAGTGGGATCGTGATTCCGGACGTCCCGCAGAATCCGCAGGACACCCCGATCGCTCGTGCCGCCGAGGCGGCGGTCGGTGTCCGTGGCGCCGGAGATGGCCACCCATGGCCGCGGCCGGGCAACTGCCGCATCATGACGATCGCCAACCAGAAGGGCGGCGTGGGCAAGACCACCACAGCCGTCAACCTGGCGGCCAGCCTGTCCCAGCACGGCTCTCGGGTGCTGGTGATCGACCTCGACCCACAGGGCAACGCCTCCACTGCCTTGGACGTTGACCATCGCGTGGGCACGCCATCGGTCTACAACACCCTGGTGGAAGACCGGCCGTTGACCGAGGTCGTGCAGTCGGTGGAAGGGCTGCCCGGCCTGTTCTGCGCGCCTGCCACCATCGACCTGGCCGGTGCCGAGATCGAGCTGGTGCCCCTGGTGGCCCGGGAGTCCCGGCTCTCCCGCGCAGTGGCGGCTTATGACTCGTCCGATCTGGACTACATCCTCATCGACTGCCCGCCATCGCTCGGGCTGCTGACCCTGAACGCACTGGTCGCCGCCCGCGAAGTGCTGATCCCGATCCAGTGCGAGTACTACGCCCTGGAGGGCCTGGAGCAGCTGCTCCGCACGGTGGACTTGGTCAAGGGTCACCTCAACCAGGACCTGGCGGTCTCTACCATCCTGCTGACCATGTACGACGGCCGCACCCGCTTGGCCTCCCAGGTCGCCGACGACGTGCGTTCTCACTTCGGCGACGTCGTGCTGCAGTCGATCATCCCCCGCAGCGTCCGCGTCTCCGAGGCCCCGAGCTACGGTCAGTCGGTCATCACCTACGACCCCGGCTCGAGCGGCTCCATCGCCTACGTCGAAGCGGCTCGCGAGCTCTCGCAGCGCCACCCAGAGATGGCTGGCTAGCAACCGACGCTCCTGCTCCCGTCACGCCGGGACGCCCGGCCGCTCACAGCGCTGGGTAGCAACTGTGGATAACCTGAGCCTGTGGCGGGCGGATGGCGATAAACGATGGCTCAGACGGATCCTGACCACCGGCCGGACCGTGCGGCCAGCGCCCCTGGTGCCTCTGATGCACCCAGCGGGTCGTCCAGGACCCCGCGGACTCCTTACCTGACGTGTACGCCGGTGTTGTCGGGCCTGGCCGGTGTTGTCGGGCCTGGCCGGGGCTCCGCGCATGGCTGATCCGCCGACTCCGTCAGGCGTAGCCGGGGCTCTCCACGAGGCTGGTCCGTCGGCCTTGCTGGGCTCAGTCGGGCTCCGCACGAGGCTGGGTCGCCCATCGCGCCGGGCGCAGCGGGGATTCTGCGCGGAGGCTGGTGTGCCAATGGCACTGGGCACGACGGGGACTCCCGACGCAATCGGTCCGCCGACCCCGCCGGGCGTAGCTGGGGCCCTCCACGAGGCTGGTCCGCCGGCCTCGCCGGATGCAGTGGGGGCTCTCTACCAGGCTGATCCGCCGGCCTCGCCGGGCGCAGTGGGGGCTCTCCACCAGGCTGATCCACCGGCCTCGCCGGATGCAGTGGGGGCTCCGCTCGACGCCAGTCGCGCCATCTCTCCGGGCCCGGCCGGACTCCGCGTATGACCGGCCCGCCGATCTCGCCGGACGTAGCTGGGACTCCGCACGAGGCTGGTGCAACGACGTCGCCGGGCACGGCCGGGGCGCCCCACGTAACCGGTGCGCCGACCTCACCGGGCGCAGTCGGCATCGATCCGATCGCAGCGCCGCTCACCTACCCGGGAACGCCGCCATGGCACCCCGCGGTGCTGGTTACCGACACCGCAGTACTCGCCCTCCAGCCGCGACACGATGCGCCCCCGGGCGAATGGCTACTGCAGACGGACGATGCTGGTACTCCCCTGGGCCCGATTTCCCAAGATCTGCTCCCCCCGGACGCCACCCCCGGTGACGTAGCCTCCCCAGATTCGCTCACTGGCGAAACCCAGTCGTGGGGCCTCACCGCCGACCGTCGGGACGCCGGCCAGGCGCGGGCGGATAACGCGGAGGCCGACCGCGCAATGGCCGGCCACGCCGGGCCGCATGACGCAGAACCCGGCAACGCCGAACCCGACAGCGCGAAAACCTACAGCGCGGATCCGGATGGCGCTGACTGCCCTGAACTGCGGAAACTTCCCCTCGACCGGTACCTGCGGAATGCAGGAGGCTCACCGGTGGCGTCGCTTGTGCCGGTGCTCGCAGTCGGTTCGAACGCCTCCCCGGCTCAGCTGCGGCGGAAGCTGGCCAATGCCGGCCTGCCTACCCTGGTGCCGATTACCGCGGTTAAGGTGAACGGCCTGGCGGCCGGAGTGTCCGCCCATGTCAGCCGGCCCGGATACCTGCCCGCGACTCCGGTGCCGGTCGACGGCACGGTGTCGGACCTGTGGGTGGTGTGGCTGAACGCCGCCGCGCTGGCCGCGGTCGACGCCACCGAGCCCAATTACGAGCGGATCCAGCTGCCGACCCGCTACTCGGTGCGGCTCACGACGGGCCAGCCGGTCACGCAGGGCTGGGTCTATCTATCGCGGCACGGCTATCTGATCAACGAGGCTGGAGAGCCGCGTCGGCTGACCGATCAGGCCACACTCATCAGCGCGTTGCTGGCCGGGATACCAGCCCTCCGCACGCTGGGCGGCACCTCCCCACAGGAATGGATCGAGCGGACCCACGATCAAGTCGCCCGGAACGCCATCCGCGAAGCTTTTCGTTCTGCCGGTCTCGTGCGCTCGACGGCCGGACTCTGAACGTCGAATCGTAGTCGCGGATTCGTACGAAACAACCCCAAATCGGGCTTCGGTGCGTGCCGTCGAGACTATCCACAGGGTTCGCCTTCGGTGGTGCCAGCTCTGAAATCACCTGGCAGGATGGTCAGTAGCTTTATCTGGCGGTGGATCAAGGAGACACGGTGACTCAGCAACGGCGTGGGCTCGGCAAGGGGCTTGGCGCGCTCATCCCGGCCACGGTCAGCACGAGCGAGCCTGAGCCGGCGATCGCCGGAGCGGCTGGGCTGCGTCCCCCGTACACCCCAAGGCCGGCCAATGGCACCGATGATGAGGCGACCGAGGCCGAACCGATCGCGGGTGCCTACTTCGCCGAAGTGGCCACCGGCTCGATTACTCCCAACCCGCGCCAGCCGCGCACGACCTTTGACGAGGACGCGCTGGACGAGCTGGCCGCCTCCATTCGTGAGGTCGGCCTGCTTCAGCCGGTGATCGTCCGCCAGGTCATGCCGGGCCACTATGAGCTCATCATGGGTGAGCGCCGCTGGCGTGCCAGCCAGCGGGCCGATCTCAAGCACATCCCCGCGATTGTGCGAGAGACGGCGGACACCGATCTGCTGCGCGACGCACTGATGGAGAACCTGCACCGTCAGCAGCTCGACCCGCTGGAGGAAGCGGCCGCGTATCAGCAGCTGCTGGACGACTTCGGGGCCACGCACGAACAACTGGCCCGAAAGATCGGCCGGTCCCGGCCGCACATCTCCAACACGCTGCGCCTGCTCAACCTCCCGCCCACCGTGCAAAAGAGGGTGGCCGCCGGTGTGCTCAGCGCGGGCCACGCCCGTGCTCTGCTCTCCTTGGACAATCCGGAGGCTCAGGAGCGTCTCGCGCACCGCATTGTGGCCGAGGGGCTGTCGGTCCGGGCC
This sequence comes from uncultured Actinomycetes bacterium, assembly GCA_963833835.1. Taxonomy (GTDB): domain Bacteria; phylum Actinomycetota; class Actinomycetes; order Streptosporangiales; family Streptosporangiaceae; genus Bog-532. Next base: position 331,583 of record CAWHZI010000004.1, on the reverse strand, counting down.
GTCGAGGAGATCGTGGCCGTGGGTGACGGCAGCAAGGAGCGTCCCCAGCGACGGGTCGGCGCCAAACCAACCGCACCTGGCCTCCGGGACCTGGCCGATCGCCTTTCAGACGCCCTGGAGACCCGGGTCAAGGTCGAGCTCGGCCGTCGTAAGGGCAAGATCGTCGTTGAATTCGCGTCCCTCGATGACCTGGACCGTATCGTCAAGGCCATGTCTCACGACGCTGAAGCTCAGCCAGACCCCGCGGTTCAGCCAGACCCCGCAGCCGTGGCAGCTCCTTCGCTGTGAGCCTCGCCCAGCTTCGCTGAGCCTGTTTCACGTGAAACGAGCCGGAACAGACTCCGATCGTGAGCAGAAGCTGGCTGGTGGCGCGCAAACCGCCGGGGTGGTCCGCGTAGGTGCCACGGTACGGCGGCCACTGCACGCCCGCTCCGGCTACGTGCACGGACTGCTTGGACATCTTGAGCAAGTCGGCTTCGCTGGTGCTCCGCGCTTTCTGGGCATCGACGGCCAGGGCCGGGAGATCCTGACCTACTTCGAGGGCGAGGTGCTGGTCGGCTCACCCGTCCGCATGTCCGACGAGCGGATCATCAGTGCGAGCCGGTTGATCCGGCGCTTCCACGACGCCACCGCGGGCACCGCGCTGGCCCAGGGGCAGGAGATCGTTGCCCACAACGATCTGGGGCCACACAACATCGTCTTCGACGGCGACAAGGCAGTCGGCATCATTGACTGGGACGAGGGCGTCGCCCCCGGTCGGCGGTTGGTCGACTTCGCCCATGCGGTCTGGTGCTGCGCCGACGTCTGTGAAGGCGAAGTCGAGGTAGCCGAGCAGGCCCGTAAAGTGCGGCTGATGTGCGAGACGTACGGCCAGTTCACGCTCGCAGCCGTGACCGACGAAATCACAGCACGCTTCCGCCGAGCCCGGTCCGACCACGCCCGGCACGGCCGGGACCAGGGGGCGGCTATCTTCGCGGAGATGGTCCACTGGATGGAAGCACACGGACCAGCGCTCAAGGCCGGCCCGTTACCTGAAAGCCCTACGCGCCAAACACGGACCGCGGCAGACCGACGGCAGCATTCTTGACGCGGAACGCCGTCGGCCACGCCCTCCTGGTCGACGTACGCAAGCCGCTGACTGCTCGATGAGCGTCCCGTGACTGCCGCTGACCGGACAGACCGGGTGAAGGCTTAGCGCCAGTGCCAGTAACTTCGGCGCCCGGAGTAGGCATCGCGCGACCCCGACCCACATTTGCCGATGGTCGGCCCACACGCCGATTTGGGTTGTCCCGCACCAATACCGCGCCAGAGGGTCCGGCGGTAGCAACGCTGCCCTAGAAATCGACGCGGTTGGCTCTGAACGTTGATGAGATCGCCTTCCGGATGAGTTCTCAGCACGTGTCTGGCTCCACTTGTATGTGCCACGGACCAGCTCGCATGGTTGGGGATACGCCCTGGGTTTCTTCAGAGTCCAGCGTTCTGGCCTGGCGTATCCGCTTCCTGTCTGCGTGATCCTGGCGCAGGTGGGCTGTGGCCAGCACTTCGTCGGCTAGCTCGGCCGAGGTGAGCTTGTCTGAGCGGAGCAAGAGTGTCCCGGCCGGCTGGCGGGTAGCGGCGGTGACCATCTCATCCACGCCGGTCAGGCCGAGCTTGCGCGCGGCCTGGTCCCAGTCCCGGCCAGGGCTGGTCACACGGGCATTGAGCCGTTCCCGGAGTACCCCGGCGTCGGCTTCCAGGAACACGTGCAGGACGTCCTCGCCCGCGTCGGCCAAGCCGCCGAGGATCTTGGTCCGGTAGGCGTCGCGGATCAGCGACATCGGGACGGTGAGCGTGTCCGCGTGGTGCCTGCGCAGCGACAGTGCCGTTGCGACAGTGCCGTTGCGACGGTCAGTTCCCGCCAGCTCGGCAGGTGCTGAAAATCGCCGTTGGGCGGCATCCACTTCCAGAGCATGAGGCCGACATCTTCCGGGTCGTAGACGACCGCGTCCGGGAGTCGCCGCCGCAGTTCCCCGCGAGCGTGGTCTTGCCCGCGCCGAACCCGCCGTTGATCCAGATGATCACCGGCTCAAGCTATCCGGATACTCCCAGCGCCGTCTTGCCGGGGGCAAGCTAGCCCGGCCGACAGTTCAAGGCGTCACGCCGGTTGATATCCCGACTGGTAGTCCAGGGGGCGTGGTGATGGTGATGCCAGGCTCTGGAACCTAGCGAGACGACGATGTTTCACGTGGAACACCGACAAGCGAGCAGGAGAGTCCTGGTTCCACGTGAAACATCGCGACCGCGGGCCGCACTTCGGCCGTAAGCGAGCGCGACGACCTTCAGCCGCCAGGACCGGAAGCTGCCGCAAGACCAGCAGTTACTGTACGGCGCCTGTCACCTGGGCGATGCTGGCGACGAACTGATCGACGTCGGATTCGGTGGTGTCAAAGGCAGTCATCCAGCGGACGACAGAGGTCTCTTCGTCCCAGACGTAGAAGTACCACTCGCGCTGGAGGGTCTCGATGTGCTGGGGATCCAGGCGGGCGAACACGGCGTCGGACTGGGCGGGGTGGGTCAGCTCGACGCCAGGTAGGTCCCGGATCCCTTCGGCGAGCCGCTCCGCCATCGCGTTGGCGTGTGAGGCGCTCTGCCGCCACAGGTCGTGGTCCAGCAGGGCCAGGAACTGAGCCGACAGGAAGCGCATCTTTGAGGCCAATTGCAGCTGCTGCTTACGCAGATACTTGGCGTCGGCCACGAGTCCGGGGCTCATCACCACGACAGCCTCGGCCCCGAGGGCGCCGTTCTTGGTACCGCCGAAGCTGAGTACGTCGGCGTGCTCGGCCAGATCGGCCAGGGAGCAGCCCAGATGGGCCGCGGCGTTGGCCAGACGAGCGCCGTCGATGAACAGCTTCAGATCGTTGGCGTGGCAGAACTCACCGATCGCACGTAGCTCCGCCAGCGAGTAGCAGGTCCCCAGCTCCGTGCTCTGGGTGATGGCCACGGCCCCCGGCTGAGCATGATGTTCGTCGCCTCGGCCGCGCAGGTGCCGTGCGATTCCGGCCGGGGTGATCTTGCCGTCGGGAGACGGGACCGTGAGCAGCTTCGTGCCGAGAACCTGCTCGGCGGCACCGCATTCGTCGGTGTGAATGTGCGCGGACTCGGCGCAGATCACTGCCTCGTACCGCCGGAGCAAGAGGCTGAGTCCCAGGATGTTCGCGGCGCTGCCGTTGAACACGAAGAACACGTCGCCCTCGGCCTGGAACAGCTCGCGCAACTTGGCCGTGGCTTGGCGGGTCCACTCGTCCTCGCCGTACGCCGTCGCGTCACCAGTGTTCGCGGCGATGACGGCGTCGACGACGGCCTGGTGCGCCCCAGCGTGGTTGTCACTTCCGAAACTCTTGTGCTCAGCCATGCCTCCAACCTATTGCGCAGGGTGGGGCGTGCGTCAGGTGGGCGAGCCGGGCCGGAGAGCGCGCGAAGGGTGAGGTGACGGGGGCTGTAGATGGGCGCCCGGGCAAGGCGAGCCGAGCGGAAGCGGGTGCGGCGGTGAGCCGACCCGGCCCTGAGGCAGGAACCAGTTGAGGACCGGCCGGGGACCGGCCTGCGATCAGGCCAGGCCAAGCCGAGGATCGAACGACCCAGGGGCGCCAAAGGCCAGCTGAGTATCAGTCAAAGACCGGCCAGGAACCTTGGTCAGGGTCAGTGGCGGCGGTCGGCGGCCAGGGTGAGGAGGGTGTGGCAGGCGGGGCCGAAGGCGTAGCCAGCGGCGTCCAGGGCCATCGGCAGGGTGCTGGTCTCGGTCATGCCCGGGGAGACGTTGACCTCGAGGAAGTAGACCTCGCCCGTGTCGCTGACGATCATGTCGGTACGGGAGATGTCCCGCAGGCCCAAGGCCGAGTGGGCCTGCATAGCCGCCTTGGCCGCGGCGTCGGCGGCGGCGTCGGGGAGCCGGGCTGGGGCGTAGAACTCGGTCTGGCCTGCGGTGTAGCGGGCCGTGTAGTCGTACTGCCCAGTGCCGCCGGGGACGATCTCGACGGCGGGCAGCGGGCGGGGCCCGTCGCCCAGATCGACGACGGTGACGGCGATCTCAGTGCCCTCGATCAACCGCTCCACCAGCGCGGTGTCGCCGTAGGCGAAGCAGCTCACGATGGCGGTGGGCAGCTCGGCGGCGGTACGCACCGGGCTGGCGCCGAGTGAGGAGCCGCCGCGGGCCGGCTTGACGAACAGCGGCAGGCCGAGCCGGGTGATGATGCGGTCGATCACCGCGGTGGCCCCGAGGTCGTGGAAGATCTCCCGCGGCAGGGCGACCGAGTCCGGGGTGGCGATCCCGGACGCCGCGACCAGGGCTTTGGCCGTGGGCTTGTCGAACGCCCCACGGCAGGCGCTGGCCACCGAGCCGACGTAGGGCACGCCCACCAGGTCGAGGATCTCCCGGATGGCCCCGTCTTCGCCGTAGGAGCCGTGGATGACCGGGAAGACTGCCGAGGGCGGGTCGGCCAGCAGGGCCGGGATCAGCCCGGCGTCGGCGTCGGCGATCCGCGCGTCGACGCCGGCTTCCTCCAGCGCGTCGCGGACCCGCCGCCCGGAGCGAAGCGAAACGTCCCGCTCCGGGGAGAGGCCACCCGCGAGCACTATTACCTGGTCGAGTTCAGTCACGTCATGCCGCCGTTTACAGGTCGCCGGGACCGGGGGTTTCCGCACCCGATCGGTGGGGTGCGGGTGCTGCGCCGCCAAACGTGGCGTTCAGGTCGATCTCCGCCTCGATCACCGAGGCCAGCCGCCGCACACCCTCGCGGATCCGGTCCGGTTCGGGGAAGCAGTACGACAGCCGCAGGTGGTCGGAGCCGCCGCCGTCGGCGTAGAACCCGGTGCCGGGCACGTAAGCCACCCGCGACGACACCGCGCGGGGCAGCATCGCCTTGGAATGGACGCCTTCGGGCAGCTGCAGCCAGACGTAGAAGCCGCCGGCCGGGACGGTCCAGTGGCAGCCGTTGGGCATCTGGGCGTCGAGCGACTCCAGCATCGCGTCTCGCCGCTGCCGGTACAGCTCGCGGAAGTCCTTGATCTGCTCCTGCCACGGCTGAGTCTCGAAGTACTCGCGCACGGCCAGCTGAGAGAACATGGGGTGGCACAGCACAGCCGACTCCGCGGCCAGGATGAGCTTGTCGCGGATCGCGGGCGGGGCCGCAGCCCAGCCGACCCGGACGCCAGAGGCGAACGTCTTGGAGAAGGTGCCCAGGTAGACGACCCCTTCGGCGTCGTCGGCCCGTAGCGCCCGCAACGGCTCGCCGTCGAAGCCGAGCAGCCCGTACGGGTTGTCCTCGAGGATCAGCACCCCGGCGGACTGGCAGATCTGCAGGATCCGCGGCCGCCGCTCGGCCGACAGCGTCACCCCGGCCGGGTTGTGGTGATTCGGCACCGTATAGAGGAACTTGATCCGGCGGCCGGACGCGGTCACCCGGGCAATGGCCTGCTCTAGCGCCTCGGGGATGAGCCCGTGCTCGTCCATGGCCACGTGCACCACGTCGGCCTGGAACGCCGCGAACGAGCCGAGCGCGCCCACGTAGGAGGGGGCCTCGGCCAGGATGACGTCGCCCGGGTCGACGAAGATCCGGGTGATCAGGTCCAGGGCCTGCTGCGAGCCCACCGTCACGACCACGTCGTCGGGGTGAGCGCGGATGCCCTCCAGGGACATGACCTCGCAGATCCTCTCGCGCAGGCCGGCGTCGCCCTGGGCGGTGCAGTACTGCAGTGCGGCGGCGCCTTGCTCGGCGACCAGGCGGCCCACCATCTCACCGACGGCCTCGAGGGGCAGGGCCGAAACGTACGGCGACCCGCCGGCCAGGGAGACGATCTCCGGCCGGGCGGTTACGGCGAACAGGGCGCGAATCTCCGAGGCGACCATGCCGCGAGCTCGCTCGGCATACTGGTCGAAATACGGATCAATCCGGGATCCATGCACCCGGGAATTCGCTTGCCGTGCGCCTTCGCTCATGGCCTCGTCTCCCAACGATCGGTATCATGCCAGCATAGGGCCGGGAGCACAGTGCCGAAGTGTGAAGCTCGCGTCTAACGCGCACATGCCCATTGAGGGCATGCGAGACTCTGGGAGCAAAGTGTCGCGCCGACTCGTGAATATCACCCTGGACAACCTGGACGATCTGCCGCCCAGATGCCGGGCGTGCGTTTTCTGGGAGCTGGATCCGATCGGCGGAGCCCGGGCCGCCGAGGCGGGGGAACCGGGCCTGGAGAAAGAGTCCTGGGTCTCGTCTGTGCTGCTCGAGTGGGGTAGCTGCGGGAAAATCGCCTACGTCGACGGGGCCCCGGCCGCCTATGCGCTCTACGCGCCGCCGCCTTACGTGCCGCGTTCGGTGGCCTTCCCGACCAGCCCGGTCAGCGGGGACGCGGTTTTGCTCATGACCGCCCATGTGCTGACCGAATTCGCAGGCGGTGGCCTTGGCCGCATGCTGGTGCAGAATATGGCGAAAGACCTCACCCGGCGCGGGGTAAAGGCCATCGAGGCGTTCGGCGTGCATAACTGGGAGCCGAATGCATGTGTGCTCCCGGCTGATTATCTGCTCGCGGTGGGATTCAAGACGGTGCGCCCGCACCACCACTACCCGCGGCTGCGCCTGGAGCTCAAGACCGCCATGTCCTGGCGCGAAGACGTCGAGGTGGCCCTGGAACGCCTCCTAGGGTCCATGACCCCCACCCGCGCCCCAGAAAGCATCCTCCACCCCGCCTAACCCCCAGAGGTCCTCGTGAGGCCCGTGAGGCGTGCGTGGCTGGGCACCATCTGAGGTTGCAGGGGCTCCGGGGTTGTGGGTGGCCAGAGCCGCGGCCCCGTGAGACTCGCGAGGTCCTGTAACGCGGGGAGAAACGTGCCCCTCCAAGCCGCCAAGCAAGCTCGGCACCCTCCAGCAATGCTGAGGCGGAAGGAAACCCCGGACATGCAAAAGGGAGCCGAGGGTGCCCCGTAGGCGGCGCCTCGGGGGGTCTGGGGGGTGTCCCCCCAGAGTCACACCCCCGTACCGGGCTGTTGTTACCAACACCCGGATCAGGCGCCGCCGAAGCGGGTCCCCGGCTCCCTACGCCGGCGGACTGCTTACAGAAACTCAGCGAGCTCCTTGAGCATGGCCGACTTGGGCTTGGCCCCGACGATCTGCTTGACCACCTGGCCCCCAGAGAACACGTTCATGGTCGGGATGGCCATGATGCCGTACTTCTGGGCGATGGTCGGGTTCTCGTCGATGTTGAGCTTGACGACCTGGATCTTCTCCGCGTTCTCAGACGCGATCTCCTCCAGGACCGGAGCGACCATGCGGCAGGGGCCGCACCACTCAGCCCAGTAGTCAACGACTACCGGCTTGTCGCTCTTCAGGACTTCCTGGTCGAAGGTTGCCTCGGTGACTACCTTGGTCGCGCCCACGAACGTTCACTTCCCTCGTTCTCGATCGATCGATGATGGTGGAAATCAGTCTTCCTGGCTGGCCAGCCAGCGCTCCGCGTCGATGGCGGCGGCGCATCCGGACCCGGCGGCGGTGACCGCCTGCCGATAGATGTGGTCGACCACGTCGCCGCAGGCGAACACACCGTCGATTTTGGTCTGAGTGGTGGGACTCTGGACCTGCAGGTAGCCTTCTGCGTCGATGTCCAGCTGGCCGGTGAACAGCTCGCTGCGCGGGTCGTGGCCGATGGCGATGAACAGGCCGCTGACCGGCAGCACGCTTTCGGCGCCCGTCTTGACGTTGCGCACCTTCAGGCCGGTCAGCTTGGTGTCACCGATCGCCTCAATCGGCTCGCTGTCCCACTGGAACTTGACCTTCGGGTTGTCGAAGGCCCGGTCCTGCATGATCCTGGACGCGCGGAGCGTGTCCCGCCGGTGGACGACGGTGACCGACTTGGCGAACCGGGTGAGGAAGGTGGCTTCCTCCATGGCCGAGTCACCGCCGCCGACGACCGCGATGTCCTGCTCACGGAAGAAGAAACCGTCACAGGTGGCACACCAGGAAACCCCGTGCCCGGAGAGCTTCTTCTCGCCGGGGATGGTCAGCTCGCGATAGCGCGAGCCGGTGGCGATGATGACCGACTTGGCCAGGTAGGTCTCGTCGGTGGTCCGCACGACCTTGGGATTGGCGGTGAGGTCGACCGACACCACATCGTCGGTGACGAGCTCCGCGCCGAACCGCTCGGCCTGCTTCCGCAGCGATTCCATCAGCTCGGGGCCGAGGACGCCGTCGGGGAAGCCAGGGAAGTTCTCCACGTCCGTGGTCTGCATCAGCGCGCCGCCTGCGGTCACTGAGCCCTCGAACAGGAGCGGCTCAAGCCGCGCGCGCGCCGCGTAGACCGCGGCGGTGTATCCGGACGGACCGGATCCGATGATGATGACGTTGCGCACGGCGGTCATTCTTGCTGCCCTTCCTTGACTGCACGGGATTCAACCGATCCTAGGGTGCTTTGATTCCCGCAGGCAGCAGGGAGAAGAAGCCGGTCAGCCGCCGGATGTGGGCAGCTTCACGTAAGTCAGGATGTCGGGGTTATCGGCCGAGCAGGACGGCCCCACCACCCAGGCCTGACCGAGCTGATTTCCCACGTGGGCCAGGGCGATGATGGTGGCCGGGCTGCCGTCGTAGCGGGCCGAATCCACCATCGCGGGCTCGATGTCGCCGGTCACGTCCATGACGCAGGCGTACTGCTGGGCACTGGGGGCGTGCAGGAACTTGGCTCCGGACGACCGGGCCGGCCCGAGCGCGGCCGCGTGGCCCAGCTCGGCCTTGATCTGCGCGCTGAGGGTCGCGGACTGGTACTCGATGCCGCTGTTGGTCACCTTGAACGACAGGACGTTCGCCCCGCCCGACCCGTGGGCCGGGGTCAGGCCGATGAAGGGCAGCGCCGCGGGCCTGCTGCTCGCGCCCGAGCCCGCCACTGCTCCCGCCTGATTGTGGCCAGAGGAGGGCGTCGAGCCGCCCGAGGTGAGCTGGGCCACCGTGTAGCCGCCCGCCGCCACCACACAGGCCGCGGCCGCAGCGGCGAAAACGCGCGCCGCCACCGGTCCGGTGAAGCCTCGCCGATCTCCAACCGTGTTGCCCCGGGCGGTGCCAGCACGGGCGGGGCCGCTGCGGAAAGGCAGCACGCGATCTGATCCGCCACCGCTGGTGGCCTGGGCTGGCGCGGTCACCCGCGCGGACCGCTCGGCCGCTTCCCGGGTCAGCGTCGCCTGCAGCTGCCTGGTCACCGACTCCGGCATGGCCGGCGAAGGCACCGAGGCCAGCAGGGCGGCGATCTCGGTCAGTCCCGCGCTCAGCCGCGCACACTGCTGGCAGCCCGCCAGGTGGGCGTGAATCCGGGTTGCGCGCTTGCCGCTGATCAGTCCTGCGCTGAGCTCAGCCAGGACGTTGGCGTCCACATGCGCCGAATGACGCTTCATCCATCTCCTCCCTGCCCAGGTGAGACGCTGCCGGTGGCGGTACGGTTCCGTGAATTTCCGTCTTCTGCGCCAAGACCGCGGTCCAGACCCCGCCCGCGTAGGTGCTCCAGGTGCGGCAGCAGCCGGGCCCGGCCGCGGGCACACCGGCTCTTGACCGTCCCGACCGAGATCTCCAGCACCGCGGCGGCGTCGGCCACCGGGTACCCGAGCATGTCGACCAGGACCAGCGCGGCCCGCTGCTCCGGTGGGATGAGCCGCAGTGCGGCCTCCACATCCAGGGTCGTGTCCCTGAGGCTGGCCGGGTCGATGGTGGCGGGCGCGGGGCCCTGGGCGGCCAGCAGGTCGAGGGTGCCCTCGTCCCCGACCGAGCTGGCCGCGTGGGCGGCCTTGCGGCGCAGCCGGTCCAGCGAGGCGTTGACCACGATGCGGTGCAGCCAGGTGGTCACGGCCGAGTCGCCCCGGAAGTCGCCCGCCCGGCGGAACGCCGAGATCATCGCTTCCTGCAGGGCGTCGGCCGCTTCCTCCGGGTCGCACAGCGTCCGCAGTGCGACCGCCCACAACCGGTCCCGGTGCCGCAGGAACAGTAGCCCGAAGGCTTCGGTATCGCCTTCGAGGTGGCGCTCGAGGAGCTGAGCGTCGGAAAGGGCCTGAAGGCTACTGTCGGTCACGGGTGGGCCAGTGGGCTTCAGCTGGACCCGCGCACGACCACGTTGTAGACCTGGGCCTCATATTCGTTCGAGTTCCCCTGCAGGGGAGGCAGGCTGGTGAACCAGAGCAGTACGTAACGGCCCTTGGCTGAGCTGCTCACGCTGAACGTGGTCGTCGCCACCGCCTTGGTCGAGCTGGCCACCGTGCTGAAGCCGCTCTCCGAGGCCGGGCTGTCCGAGTTGCCCAGGTCAATGTGAATCGATGTGCAGCAGGTGCTGCCGAACTGGACGTCGACCTGGCTCAGCTTGACCTGCGTCCCCATGTCGAGCAGCAGGCCGGTGCCCTTCTTGAGGCCCCCGAAGACCGGGTTGCCGATGTAGAACTGCGAGTGCCAGTCGGTGGTGGGGCTGCTGTCGATCACCGCAGCCGCCTCGCCCGGGTTGTCGACGGAGGTGGCGCTGACCGGCTTCAGCACCACGCTGGACGCGGTGGACGGGCTGGCGGACTTGCTGACGCTACCGGTACCGCCGCTGCTGGCCTTGGTGCCGCCGCCGCCCGTCGACGAGTGGCTGAACGCATAGACCACCGCGGCCACGGCCACCAGAACGATCACAACCAGCGCGCTGACCAGGGCTTTGGCCGCGCCACTGGACCGCGGCCGGCCACCGCGTCCGGGCCGGCCACCCTGACCGCCGTGAACCGCCCGGGGTGCACCCGCCCCGGGCACGCTCCACGGTGGCGGGTCGGCCGGGGGACTGTTGTACCGGGCCGCCTGGCCGCCGCCGGCATTCCAGGTGGTCTGCTCAACCTCGTCGAACGGCACCGGGGTCGGCACCGCGGGCGCCGCGACCTCGGCCAGCGCGTCCGCGAACTCCAGCGGGGTGCTGATCGTCTGGCCGTTGCGCGCCTGCCGGCCGAACATGCCCTGGGAGATGATCGAGTCGACGCTGGCGGGCACGCCCGCGGACACCTGCCGCGGCGTGCAGACCGACCCGTCGATGGTGGGGGCGGGCGGCAGCCCGGTGTCCTGGGGACCCGGCCAGTAACCGGTCACCGCGGCGTACATCAGCCAGGCCAGGTGGCGGGTGTCCACCACCGCGGGGTCCTCGGCGCCGTCTTCGCCGGTACCTGCGCCCGCGATGGCGGCGTCCATACCCAGGCCGGTGATCTTCGCCCCGCCGCCGGATGTCCAGCGCAGCGAGCCGGGGACCAGCCGGAGGTGGGCCAGGCCGGCCGCGTGGGCCACGGAGATGGCCTGGGCCGCTTCAGCCACGAGAGCGGCCGCCCAGGGTGGATCCAGCGGACCGTCGCTGAGCATGTCGGCCAGCGACTCGCCGGCCACCCACTCCATGACGATGTAGGCCCGCTCGCCCGAGTCGTCGACGTCGAACACCTGCGACAGGCGTGAGTCGTTCAGGCGGCTGGCGGCCCGGGCCGCGGTGACCGCCTCCCGGACGCGCGGGAAGTTCTCCGCGAACATCAGGACGGTGACGGCGCGGGCCAGGATCTCGTCGATCGCCTTCCACAGCGCCCAGCCACCGCCCGCGTCAACCTGATCCTCGAGGCGGTAGCGGCCTGCCAGCCTGGTTCCCGGTTCAGAGGTGTATGTGCTCATGCGTCACCCGTCAAGAGCAGGACTGGCTCTCGACCCTCCTTCCAGGTCCCCAGCGGATCGGCGGAGTTATCCCCCACAGCGCGGTCGGTGTCCCTAATGGTAAGACGCTTTGCCCTGCCATCAGGGCTACGAGCGAACGGCCCCGTGTAAACCGTTATACGCGATTGGCGTCAAACTCTCATATCTATGATCCCACGTCCGGGCCGCACATCCCAGGCCGGCCATGGCCTTGACATGCACTGGACACCTGGCATACGCATCACCGGGCCGGGCTTCCCTGCGGGCCGCGGCCGAACCGGCCGCCCACCATCCGCATTAGCTGACTCAGTTCCTCCACGTGCAGGGCCTTGGCCACGATGACGTAGAGCAGCAGCGCGCCGCCTCCGCCCAGCAGCGACACGATGAGCCCGTACAGCGGCCCGGCCTGCAGCACCGAGCCGACGCCGAGACTGACCACGAGCGCGAAGATCACGGCCGGGATCGTCGCCACGTGCATGCGCACCAAGCTGCGGGTCACCAGCCGGCCGTCCAGGCTGCCGACCTGCCGGTTCAGCAGCCGCCAAGCGATCGCCGCGCTGAACACGCTGGTCAGCCCGTAGACGAAGGCCATGCCGATCACCAGCTGGCCGGGCGGCAGGATGACCAGCACGACCAGGTTCCCGATCACGGTGGCGGCCGTGGTCAGGAACCCGATGATGGCCGGGGTCCGGCTGTCGTGCATGGCGTAGAACACCCGCAGCAGTAGCTGGAAGATGACGAACGGCAAAAGGCCGAGGGAGAACGCGGCGAACGCCTCGCCGATGTACCTCGCGCCCGCAGTGCTCGTGCTGCCGTGGGCGAACAGGAACTCGCACAGCGCTGGCCCCAGCACCGCGAGCAGCAGCGCGGCCGGGACCAGGATCACCGAAGACAACCGGATGCTGTAGGAGAAGTCGTCGCTGACCTGCTGGAATCGTCCTTCGGCGGCGTTCTTGCTCATGCGCGGCAGCAGGGCGGTGGTGACCGAGACCCCGATGATGGCGTACGGCAGCAGGAACAGCGCGTACGAGTAGTTGTACGCGGAGACACCGGCGTCCGCGACGTGCAGGCTGGCCGAGTTGGCCAACCTCGTGGTCACGATGAACGTGATCTGGGTGGAGATCACGTAGCCGAACATCCATATCGCCATCCGGCCGATCTCGGACAGCTCGGTCCGGCGGAAGTCGAACCGGGGGTGCCACTGGAAGCCGACCCGGCGCAGGGACGGGATCAGGGCCAGGGTCTGGACGATGATGCCCAGTGTGGTGCCCACACCGAGCAGCACGACGCCGACCGTGGGCACGTTGCCGGTGGTTTTGTCCAGGCCCACCATGACCACGAACAGCAGGCCGACCACGATCACGATGACGTTGTTGATGATCGGGGTCCACATCGGCGCGGCGAAGCTGTTCCTGGTGTTCAGGATCGCGCCCATCAGCGAGCTGAGCCCGTAGAAGAAGATCTGCGGGATGAAGAAGTAGGCGAACACCACCATGAGCTGGTGCTCGGTGCCGTGGATCGATCCGGCATACAGGTCCACCAGCAGGCCGGCCGCGACCGTGGCCACGATCGTCACGCTGCCGAGGGCCAGCACGGTGAGGGTGAACATCCGCTGGCTGTAGGCCTCGCCGCTGTCGCGGTGGTCCTGGGCCGCCTTGACCAGCAGCGGCACCACCACGCTGGTCAGGACTCCGCCGATCATGACGTCGTAGACCGCGTTCGGGATCGTGTTGGCGTTGTTGTAGGCGTTGGCCAGGCTGGTGGTGCCGAGCGCGAGCACAAACACGAACGTGCGCAGGAACCCGGTGATCCGGGAGAGCAGGGTGCCCAGCGCCATCGACCCGGTGGTCCGGACCAGGTTGGTCCCGGCGGGCCGTTCGGGCCGGATCGGATGCAGCAGGTCGAGGGAGGTCTCCTCGACGGCCACGTCGAGGTAGGTGTCCTCGGCCTGGTAGGGGTTGGGGACGAACCGCGGCTGCGGCTGATAGATCGAAATCGGCTGGGTCAGGTCACCCGGAGGTACGCCGTAGCCCTGAGCCGAGGCCGGGCGCGGGCGCCGGGGCGGCGCCGGCGCAGCGGCCGGCGTGGCCGTTCCCCGCGCGCCGGAGGGCAGGGCGCGGCCGCCAGCGGCGGGCGGCCCGCCGGTGGACGGCTGGAAGGCGTCGTCCCACCAGGCCCGCTCATCCGGCGCCTGGCTAGCGTTAGCTGGCTCGTCGGCTCGCGTCGGCTCAGCCACCCGTACCGGCTCGGCGGCCCGGACCGGCTCAGGGGGTCGCGGCGGCTCGGCCGGCCGCCGGGGTGGCGCAGGACTCTCCGGGGTGGCCTGGTACCAGCCACCCGGGTCCCGGCGGCCTTCGACGGGGGCGTCCGGCTCATGCCGGCCGCGCGGCGGCTCCGTCGGGGGCGGGGTGGGCGGCCCGCTCCAGGTCGTCGGGCTGCGGTAGTTCGTCACAGGCCGGCGCGGCGGGTCGTCCGGGAAGTCGCGGTAGCCGTTTCCGGGTGCCTCGTAGAACCCGCCGTCCGGGTACGCAGGATCGCGCTGACCGGGATCGTGCTGGCCGGGATCGCGCTCGCCCAGGGCGTGCTGGCCGGGGGCGGGCCGGAAGGTGGGCTGGGGCCGGTCCGGGCGGTAGGACTGATCCGGCGGGTAGGGCGGTCCGGGCTCGTCCGGGTCGACGGGCCGGTACGCCGGCGGCCCAGGTTCGCCCACGGAGCCGGCCGGCTCGGCCGGATCGGCCGCCCAGGCGCTGGGATCGGGCTCCCGTTCCCGCTCGTGGCCGTCCTCGGGCCAGGATGGGTACTGGTAGGTCCGGCCCGGCTCGTCACCGGGGTAGCGGTTGCTCACGTCGCCGCCGCGCGCTGGGATCGCCGGCGGCCGTCCGCGCCAGCGTGGAGCCTGGGGTCAGGCGTACCTGGCCCAGTCTCGTGCTCGGGCGTGGTCATCCGGGGCCTCCGGTGGGTAGCGGGACTCGGTGGCGTCGTTGCCTGTTTCGACGGTAGCGTCTCCGCCGGCCTCAAAGGGCATTGCCGGTGATCGTTCTGCCTCGTCGCCGCCGTCCGGCACGTCGGCGGAAGCGTTGGCCGCAGCGCCCGGCGGGGGGTTGTCCCCGTCACCGTCCCCCGCGGCGCCGTCTCCCGGGCCACCGGGAGTGTCGCGCAGGCCGCGCCGGATCGCCCGGGCGATCGCGGTCAGCACGAGCACGCCCAGCGCAACGAAGATGATGATCAGCAGCGTGCTCCCGAACTGGGTGGACTGCACGCTCAGGGCCACCGGACCGTTGGACAGCGGCCGGCCGTCCTTGCCGTAGAGGCGCAGCTGCATGGTGGTGTTGCCGACCGCGCCGGAGTGGACCGCGACCCGGACCGTCTCCGTCTGCCCGGCACCCACCGTTATCAAGCCCTTCGGTGTGTAGCCGGAAACGGTCAGCCGGCTGACGGGCGGCTCGGTGGCCTGCAGCCGGACCTGAATGGCCACCCGCAACCCGTTCTCGATCGACACCGGCAACGACCCGGACGACCCGACCAGGGTCGCCCGGCCCGAATTGATGATCTGCACCTTCCGGTCAACGTCGGCCAGGTAACCGGACACCCGGCTCAGCATGGCCGTTCCGGCTTTCCGGGCGGCGGGGCTGCCTCGCCAGGCCGACGACTCCGTGGCGGCCACGCCCCCGCTCAGCTGGGCCAGGTATTTCGCCTGGGGCTGGGCCAGGATGCTCTTGAACGACCGCAGGCCGGCGTCGAGCTGCCCCACCTTCTTGAGGTAGGTCCCGGTCAGCTCGCTGGGACTGACCTGGTTGTCCGGCGGCGCCTGGCGTTGCGCCTGGCTGGTGCTGGCCGCCGAGGAGGCCAGCCCGGACAGCGTGTCCGGGGACAGCCAGGGAGTCGACGTCGTCTCGCCGAGCAGATCGTCGGCCAGAGCGGGCGACGGATCCCACTCCCGCGGCGGCGCGACCACCACCGACCGGGCCATCTGGGGGTCCTCGGCCTCGATCATCGCGGTCTCGGCCAGGAACTGCTGGCTGACCGCGAAGGCGCTGCCCGCCGATGACGTCGCCGAGCCGAGCACGCTGGTCAGCGTGGAGTCGGCCAGCAGTACCTTCATCGTCGTCCCCGCCGGAGTCGGAGTGCTGGTCACCGCGTCGTCCGCGGTGGACACCGCGCCCGTGGCCGGCATCTCGCTGCTGGCCAGCACCGTCGTGCTGATGCCGTTCACGGCCAGGTTGCCGAGCACGCTCGAATCGGCCAGCCCGTCCGTCGGCCAGGCGATCGAGGTCGACTGGTAGGACTCCCCCAGCAGGGCGCTCGCGGTCGACCCGGCCAGGCCATAGGCGGTCCGCAGGTCGGTGTCGAGGCCCTGGTGGGTGAGCGCGGCCACGTCGACGTCGTCGTACGGGGTGGTGAACATCGGCTGGCCCGCGGCGGCCGCCCGCACACCGGACAGCCACTGGGTCGCCGCGGTGCTGGCGTGATGGCTCACGCCGCCGTCGCAGGCAGTACTGGCCCCCACCTGGTACGAGCGCGTCATGGTAGAGACGCTGCTCAGCAGGCCGGGGTCCACCGACCAGGTCAGGTCGGCCCTGGTCGCGTAGGACGAGCCGACGTTGAGCAGGGTGGCGAGCCGTCCGCCGGGCGCCACGCTGGCGGCCAGGCTGTTACTGGTCAGCGCGGTGCAGATGCCCTGCTGAGGCGGGTTGATCAGGGGCCAGATCCAGGCGATCCGCAGCGGCTTGCTGACGCCGGCTGCCGAGGCTCCCGGCCAGTACGGCAGGAAGGTGCGCTGGATGCCGACGGTCACGCCGGCCGCGTCCCGCGCCTGCACGGCCAGCGGGTACACGCCGAACTGGTTGATCCCGATGGACCGCACCGACAGCGACAGCTTCCAGTGGGCCGTGGTCCCGGCGGCCAGGCTGCTGGCCACCGCGACCGGGGTCCCCACCGGGGTGTCCGCGGCCAGTGCGCCCCGGGCGTAGGAGGCCAGATCGTCCCGGCTGGCCAGCGCGGAGGCCGACGACCGGAGGACGACCGACACGTCCGGCACCGAGCCGTGCGACGTGTTCGTGGCCGTGCCGGTTACGGTCACCGTACTGTTCGGCTTGGCCGTCTGCGGGCTGACCGAATCGATGACCACCGAGACCGCTGGCTGAGACGAGACCGCCGGCTGGGACGACGCTGAGCCCGTGGTTTCCGCTGCCCTGGCGGCCGGGGCCGACGCCAGCATGCAGGCGCTGGCCACCGCCAGGAAGGCGGCGACGATGGCGAGAGTGACCGTCACCCGGACGCGGGCGCCCGGCGCGGCATGCTGACACGGCACGCCAGGAATGTTATTGCCGTTTCCTGAAAAGAGCCGGGGTGCGCGCTGAACGCGCACCCCCCGGTGGCCATTGCCGCACGTCGATCGCCTCCTTTTCCCCGTCGGCCGGCCCGCGGTTTCGGCCGCCCGCCGGGTATCCTCGCTTTCCTTGCCCCGCGGGAATCAATACCCTCGGTGGCCGTGCCGAATTTCTCTCCCCCTCCCTTGGTGAACCCCGTGCCCATGTTCGACGACGACCAGCGAAAAGCCGCTGCGGCCCGGCTGCGACGGGTGTCGCCGGTCGCCGACGATCTCGGGCGCCGTTTTGCCCGGCACGGCTACGAGCTGGCCCTGGTGGGCGGCCCGGTCCGGGACGTGTTCCTCGGCCGCGAGCCGGGCGACTTCGACCTGACCACCAACGCCCCGCCGAGCGAGATCCTGCGGATCGTGGACCAGTGGGCGGACCACGTGTGGACCCCGGGCATCGACTTCGGCACCGTGGGCCTGCGCAAGAACGGCAGGATCCTGGAGGTCACCACCTACCGCAGCGAGGAGTACGTGCCCCGGTCGCGCAAGCCGACGGTGCACTACGGCACGTCGCTCGAAGGGGACCTGCGGCGGCGGGACTTCACCGTCAACGCGATGGCCGCGCGGCTGCCCGGGCACGAGCTCGTCGACCCGTTCGGCGGCCTGGCCGCGCTGAGGGAAAAGGTGCTGCGGACCCCCGGCTCGCCGGACGAGTCGTTCTCCGATGACGCGCTGCGGATCCTGCGGGCGGCCCGGTTCTCGGCCAAGCTGGACTTCACCGTGGCCGACGACGTGCGCGAGGCCATGACCCGTTACGCCGGCCAGCTGCTCGAGGACGTCTCCGTCGAACGGATCACCGACGAGCTGAGCAAGCTGATGCTGACCCCCGACCCGGCGCGGGGCATCGACCTGCTCGTCCAGACCGGTGTCGCGGCCTGGGTGCTGCCGGAGGTGCCGCAGTTGCGGCTGGAGGCCGACGAGCACTACCGGCACAAGGACGTCTACCAGCACTCGCTCACCGTGCTGCGGCAGGCCATCGGGCTGGAGGAGCGCTACGGGCTGACCGGCGACCTGGTGCTGCGGCTGGCCGCGCTGCTGCACGACATCGGCAAGCCGAAGACCCGCTCGAAGCTGCCCGACGGCCGGGTCGCCTTCCACCACCACGAGGTGGTCGGGGCCAAGCTGGCCCGCAAGCGGCTGACCGCGCTGCGGTTCCCCAAGGACGTCGTGAACGACGTCTCGGAACTGGTCAAGCTGCACCTGCGCTTCCACGGGTACGGCGACGCGGAGTGGACCGATTCGGCCGTCCGCCGCTACGTACGGGACGCCGGCCCGCTGCTGACCCGGCTGAACGCGCTGACCCGGGCCGACTGCACCACCAGGAACAAGGCCAAGGCGGACCGGCTGGCCCGCGCCTACGACGACCTGGAAGAGCGGATCGCGCGCCTGTCGCAGGAGGAGGAGCTGGCCCGGCTCCGGCCCGAGCTCAACGGCAACGACATCATGCAGATCCTCGGCATACCCGGTGGACCGCAGGTCGGCCAGGCCTACAACTTCCTGCTGGAACTGCGGATCGACGAGGGCATCATCGGCCGGGAACGGGCCACTCAGGAGCTGCTGCGCTGGGCGGAGGCCGAGGGGCTGTCCGTCCCGCCCGGAGCGCCGGGCGACTCCTCCGGAGCACCAGGCGGCATCTCCGGGGAGCCGGGCGACTCCTCCGGGCCCGGCGCGGCGGAGGACGGGCCTGAGGCCGGCTCCTGACGGGGCCGGTCCGCGCCGTAACGGGCGTACACCAGGGCGGCGACCAGGTAGCCGACCCCGGTCACCACGATCAGCGCGTACGACTTGCCGTTCACCGGGATGATCAGCGCCCCCACCACGGCCCCGGCCACGAAGATGCCGTTGAACATCATGTCGTACAGCGCGAAGGCCCGGCCCCGGTAGGTGTCGCTGGTCTGCTCCTGGATGATCGTGGTGGCCGAGATCGCGATGCCCTGCCCGGTGAGCCCGAGCACGAACCCGATGAACAGGAACGGCAGCTGCCGGAACGTGCCGCCCAGCGCCATGACCAGCCCGGAGACGGCCAGCAGGAGGGCGATCCAGGTGTGCTTGGTCAGCCGCCGGGTGACCACGGGCGAGATGACCGCCGCGAGGCCGTAGCCGACCGCGGTCACCACCACGACCAGCGTGAAGTGGCTGAGCGCGGCGTTGCCGTTCCCCCCGGGGTAGAAGTAGTTCCGGTACAGCAGGATCGACATCAGGAACACGATCCCGAACAGCACCCGGTATCCCCCGACGGCTCCCAGCGCCCCGGCTGGGCCCGGCCGCCGGGCCAGGTAGCGCACGCCCGCGGCCAGGCCACGCAGCACGTCCCGCAGTTCCTGGGTCAGCGCCTCCGGCGCCGCGCCCGGCTCGTGCACCGGGCCGAGCAGGTCCCGGCTCATGGCCGCCGCGGCCAGCCCGGCCAGCAGATAGCAGCCCGCGGCCACCAGCACGATCACCGCCGCGCTGCCGTGACCGCCGCCGAGCACGAGCCGGATGCCGATCCCGGTCACCCCGGCCACCGTGGTGACGATGCCGCCGATCGTGGGCGCGACCGAGTTGGCCATGACCAGCTTGTCCTCCCGGACCACGTGCGGGAGCGCGGCCGACAGCGAGGCCAGGAAGAACCGGTTCACGCCCAGGGCGGCCAGCGCGCTCACGTACAGCGGGATGCCCAGCTCCCCCGAGCCGATCAGCAGCGCGGTGATCGCCACCAGGACCGCCCGGACCAGCGCCGAGACGAGCAGGATCTGGCGCCGGGACCAGCGGTCGATGAACACGCCGGCGAACGGGCCGATGAACGAGTAGGGCAGGTAGAGCACGGCGAACGCCTCAGCCGCGGCCGCCGGATCCGGATAGGTCGTCGCGGAGAAGAACACGTAGGCGCCGAACCCGGCGGTGTAGATCCCGTCGCCGGCCTGTGAAATCAGCCGCGTGGTGAACAGGCGGCGGAAGTCTCGCTCGCTGAGCACCGACCGCAGGTCGACCGCGAACGGGGACCGCAGGGCTCGCGAGACCGCGGGCAGGGGCACCTGCCCAGCCTACGGTGCCCTGTGCGCACGAAACCTGGGCGCACGAAAACGGCCGCCGGAGGGATCACACCTCCGGCGGCCGCTCGCTACGGCGTACTCAGCGCTCGACCTCGCCGCGGATGAACTTCTCCACCAGGTCGCGGCAGACGTCGTCGCCGAACTGCTCCGGCGGCGACTTCATGAAGTACGAGGACGCCGAGGTGATCGGGCCGCCGATGCCGCGGTCCTGGGCGATCTTCGCGGCCCGGAGGGCGTCGATGATCACGCCGGCCGAGTTGGGCGAGTCCCAGACCTCCAGCTTGTATTCCAGGCTGAGCGGCACGTCGCCGAAGGCCCGGCCCTCGAGCCGGACGAACGCCAGCTTGCGGTCATCCAGCCAGGGCACGTGGTCGGACGGCCCGATGTGCACGTCCGCGCCGGCCATCTCGTGCGGGATCTGGGAGGTGACGGCCTGGGTCTTGGAGATCTTCTTGGACTGGAGCCGGGTGCGCTCGAGCATGTTCTTGAAGTCCATGTTGCCGCCCACGTTGAGCTGGTAGGTGCGCAGCAGCTCGACGCCGCGGTCCTCGAACAGCTTGGCCAGCACCCGGTGCGTGATGGTCGCGCCGACCTGCGACTTGATGTCGTCGCCGACGATCGGCACGCCGGCCTCGGTGAACTTGGCCGCCCACTCCGGCTTGGACGCGATGAACACCGGCAGCGCGTTGACGAACGCGACGCGCGCGTCGATCGCGCACTGAGCGTAGAAGCGGTCCGCTTCCTCCGAGCCCACCGGCAGGTAGCTGACCATCACGTCGGCGCGGGCCTCGCGCAGCGCGGCCACCACGTCCACGGCCGGCTGGTCGGACTCGGTGATGATTTCGCGGTAGTACTCGCCCAGGCCGTCGAAGGTCGGGCCGCGCTGGACGGTCACGCCGGTGGGCGGCACGTCCGCGATCTTGATGGTGTTGTTCTCGCTGGAGTTGATCGCGTCGGCCACGTCAACGCCGACCTTCTTGGCGTCCACGTCGAACGCGGCGACCACCTCGACATCCCGCACGTGGTACGGGCCGAACCTGACGTGCATGAGTCCAGGCACCCGGCTGCTGTCGTCGGCGTCCTTGTAGTACTCCAGGCCCTGGACGAGGGAACTAGCGCAGTTGCCCACGCCTACGATGGCCACACGTACCGAACCCATCAGGGTGACTCCTTTTCGTCCTTGCTCATGCGTTGTAGTTGCTCCTGCTGCCGCTCTGTGGCGATCAGCTCGTTGAGCCAGCGGACTTCCCGCTCAACCGACTCGAGTCCGTGCCGTTGCAGTTCGAGGGTGTAGCTGTCCACTCGCTCCCGCGTGCGGGCGAAGGCCGCCCGGACGCTTTCCATCCGTTCCTCAAGCCGGCTGCGGCGGCCCTCCAGGATGCGAAGGCGGACGTCGGCGCGGGTCTGCCCGAAGAAGGCGAAGTGCACGCCGAATCCGTCGTCGTCCCAGGCGGCCGGGCCGGCCTCGCTGAGCAGTTCGTGCAGCCGGTCCTTACCTTCCGCGGTGAGCCGGTAGACGATCCGGGAGCGCCGGTTGGCCCGGGCCGGATGCGTCGGGTCCGGCTCCGGCTGCTCCTCGGCGATGAGGCCCCGGGTCAGCAGGTCCTTCAAGGCCGGGTACAACGACCCGTACGAGAAGGCATGGAACGCTCCCAGCACCGAGCTGAGCCGTTTGCGCAGCTCATACCCGTGCATGGGCGACCCGTCCAGAATCCCGAGCACGGCGAGCTCCAGAACGCCGGACCGCTTACCTGTCACGTACTCACCCCCGGCCAGCCGGTCAGCCCCCGCGGACTTCGTTACCGGTGTAGCTTTTAGATATATCCGCCCGATGTCTCGATGCGATGTATCGAGCCGATACATCAGGACGATACAGACTGGCCCACAGTTAGGCAAGTGGGGGAAACCGGGCTCGGCGTCGCCCGATGATCCGACGTACCCTGTCGGTCATGGGAACGAGGCGTTCCGTCGTGGACTACGGGCTTGCCCGCCGGGCCACGCTCACGTCCGTATACGCCGGTCGCACCACGGTGACCGACGTCTGTGACGCGCATCCGTACCTGCTGCGGGCGGCCAAATTCCACGGCGAGCCGACCGAGGCCCCGTGCCCCATCTGCCGCAAGACCAAGCTGACCCACGTCACCTACGTCTACGGGGACGAGCTCGGGCAGTACGAGGGCCGGGTGAAGCGGGCCCCGGAGCTGGATGAGATGGCCGCCGAATACGGCGAATTCAGGGTTTATGTGGTCGAAGTCTGCCAAAATTGCGGCTGGAACCATCTGGCCACGTCCTACGTTCTTGGCACGGGCGAGCCACGAGCCCGGCGCGGCCGGCGCGCACGAACGGGTCAGTGAACGTAATCGATCCGTCAGCTGGTGAACGCGGGGGGCTGGCCCCGGAGAAAGCTAGTGTGAGCCGCAGCCAACGCAGCGCCTGCAGACCACAGCAGTAACACGAGATCCGGAAAGTCACAGGAAATATGCCAGCGGGCACGGTGCATCGCAACGGTGCGATCGAGTGAGGTGCCAGCGGCGGCAGATTCCCGTGGGTACCGTTTAGCTTTCGGCGGTGCTGCCTAGCCGCCTTCCGCTCAGCGACAGCGAGGATGTGTGAGCAGCAGAGACGTGAGCGGGTCCTATGAGTCGCAGCCAGACGGCTGGGGCCGAAGCCCGGATTGGTCGGGTCGTTCGGCGCCCAGCCGACGCTCCGGGACCGGCGAGTACGCCCAGGTCAGTTCCAGTGGTGGTGCCGATCCGTATTCCGGCCAGCGCCGCCGCGATGACGGCTACCCGTCGTCCGCGCCGACCGGCGCCCGGCCGCAGCCGACCTTTGTTCCGCATACCGCTGATCCGCGTACGGCTGACCAGCACGGCCCGCGCAGCGGCGAGCGGTACGACCCGCTGACCGGTGCGCCCCGGCGGGACCCAAACCGGCAGGCAGGCCGGGCGGACCAGTACAGCGACGGTAACGGGACGCGGTCAGGGGGCCCGGGTGGCCGCGGCCCGGGCGGGCGCGGTCCCGGCGGGCGTGGCCCCGGTGGCGGCGGCCGCGGCCCAGGCGGAGGCAACGGTGGCCGGGGCGGCCGTGGTGATAGCCGCGTCGCGAACGGCCCCGGCCGGGGCAAGGTCAAAGGCAGCTGGTGGCGGCACTGGACCTGGCGCAAGGTTGCCGGTCTGGCCGCAGCCGGCGTCGGCGCCTTCGTGCTGCTCATCGTGGCCGGGGTCAGTTACGCCTACGCGACCACGGCGGTCCCATCGGACGCCGCCCAGGCCGCGACCCAGCAGCAGTCCACCGTCTACTTCAGCGACAGCAAAACCGTGGCCGGCACGTTCGGTACCACCGACCGTGAAGTGCTGACCTACAACCAGATCTCGCCCTACATGCGGGACGCGGTGGTGGCGGCCGAGGACCGGGGCTTCTACAACGAGGGCGGGGTCTCCCCCAAGGGGATCGTCCGCGCCGCGTATGAGGACGTGTTCAACAGCGGCGGCAGCGGCGGCTCGCTGCAGGGTGGGTCGACCATCACCCAGCAGTTCGTCCGCAACTACTACGCCAACATCGGGACCCAGCAGACCGCGACCCGGAAGATCAAGGAGATCTTCGTGTCGCTGAAGGTGGCCAAGGAGAAGTCCAAGGCCTGGATCCTGACCAACTACCTGAACACCATCTACCTGGGCAACGGGGCCTACGGGGTCGGGGCCGCGGCGCAGACCTACTTCGGCGAGCCCGCCTCGAAACTCACCGTGCCCCAGGCCGCGATGATCGCGGCCATCATCCAGAGCCCCAGCTACTACCCGACCACGGCCGGTAAGGCAGCTCTGGAGGCCCGCTGGCACTACGTGCTGAACGGGCTGGTCGGCATGGGCGACCTGACCGCTCAGCAGGCGGCCGCGGAGAAGTTCCCCACCGTACTCAGCGCCCAGGACCAGCACACCGGCTCGTCCCCGTACGACCAGTACCTGCTGAACATGGTCAAGAACGAGCTGGAAGCCACCTACCACTACACCCCGGCCCAGATCGACAACGACGGCCTTCGCATCACCACCACCGTCAGCAAGCACATGATGGACCGGCTGTACGCCGCGGTGAACACCAACGAGAAGCAGATGGCCGAGGACGGTGGCGCGCTGCCGTCCTACGCCCTGGTCGGGGCGGAGGAGCAGAACCCGCAGACCGGGGCGATCATCGCCTTCTACGGTGGCGTCGGCGCCAACGCGTCCGCCAAGGAGTGTCACAAACTCTGCGAGAACGACACCGTGCTGAGCCGGGAGCAGGTGGGTTCCTCGTTCAAGCCTTACGTGCTGGCCACCGCGGTGCAGCAGGGCATGAACGTCGGCACCACCAAGCTGGACGGGTACAGCCCGCTGTGGATCCCGCCGGCCACCGAACCGAACACGCCCGCGGCCCGATCGCAGGACCAGGCCGCCCCGGAATCGGCCAAGGAAACGAACGACGATAACGAGAGCTTCGGCCCGATGAGCGTGGCCCAGGCCGAGGCGCAGTCGTCCAACACCGCGTTCACCGACCTTATCCACCGGGTCGGTACCCAGAACGTGGTCAACCTGGCCAAGCAATTCGGGGTGAATGCCGAACCCCTCGGCGACGGCGGCTCCGGGCTGCAGGGCACCGTCGGCGAGGTCGGCATGGCCCTGGGCATCGACTCGTTGTCGGTCAACGAGCAGAACACCATGCTGGCCACGCTGGATGACAACGGCACCTACCACGCCGCGCATGTCATCCAGCAGCTCACCCAGGGCACCGTGACCACGCAGGCCCAGGTGAAATCCACCCAGGTGCTGACCCCGGCCCAGGCCTCCCAGGTCCAGTACGCGATGTCGTTCGACACCGTGGACGGCACCGGTACCGCCGCGGCCATGAGCGACGGCCGGCCGATCATCGCCAAGACCGGTACCACCGACAACGCGCAGTCGGCGTTCTTCATCGGCGCTATCCCGCAGTACGCGCTGACGGTCGGGATCTTCACCGAGAACCAGAGCGACAAGACGAAGGAGTCGCTGAACAACCTGGGCGGCAACGTCGGGGGCGGTTTCGGTGGCTACTGGCCCGCCCGCATCTGGAACACGTTCGCCGAGAACGAGTGGGCGTCGACGCCGGTCCAGCAGTTCCAGACCCCGGTGTTCACCGGCCAGACGTGGAACATGTTCGGTGCGGAGGGACTGCCCGCCGCGACGCCCACGCCGGCCCCCAGCGCCACCCAGCCCGCGGCCCAGCCGAGTGCTCCGGCCCCGCCTTCGCAGCCGGGCTTTCAGCCCAGCACCCAGCCGTCGGCGAATCCCCAGCCGTCCACGGGCAACAATGGCGGCGGCTCAGGCGATGGCGGCGGGGGTGCCAACAACGGCCAGCCCCCCAATAACGGGGCGGCTCTGGCCGGCGCCGCCGTACTGCTGCCTCTAGGACCAGTGCGGTGGCTGCGGCGGCGGAGACGGAAGCGTCGCTGAGCATGCCGGACGCTTCCGCCGGCACCGTGGGGCGGCCTGCCCGGACCGTGGCCCTGCTCGCCGGGAGTACCAGTGTCCTGGTGGGAGCGGCCCTGTTCGGCGCCCTGCTCGCGTTCCTGGAAAAGGTGCCGTGCCGGGCCGGGGCCTGGAACAGCTACGCCAAGCAGTTCCAGGACGCCTGCTACACCGACATCTACCCGCTCTACTTCAACGAGCAGCTCAGCGCGGGCAAGGTCCCCTACACCGGGCACCACGTCGAGTACCCGGTGCTGATCGGCGGGGCCATGCAGGCGGTCGCGTGGCTGGTCCACCCAATCGCCGACCCGTACACCCGCGGCCGCGAGTTCTTTGACGTCACGGTGGTCCTGCTGGTCATCTGCGCGGTGGCCGGGGTGGTCGCCACCGCGTACGCGGCCGGCCCCGCCCGGCGCTGGGCCGCCCTGCTGGTGGCCCTGTCGCCGGCGCTGATCCTGTCGGCCTTCGTCAACTGGGACCTGGTCGCCATGGCCCTGGCCGCGCTGGCCGTCGCGGCCTGGGCGGGCCGCCGGAACGTGATCGCCGGTGTGCTGGCCGGCCTGGCCGTCGCGACCAAGTTCTATCCGCTGGTGTTCTTCGGCCCGTTGCTGCTGTTGTGCCTGCGGGCGGGCCGGATGCGGGCCTTCTGGGTGACCTCCGGCTCCGCCGCCGTGGCCTGGCTGGTGGTCAACGTCCCGGTCATCATCGTCGCGCCGGCTGGCTGGGCCACGTTCTACCAGTTCAGCCGGACCCGCCCGGCCGACTGGGGCTCGATCTGGTACCTGTTCGAGCACTTCGGCGTCCCGCTGCTCGGCCGGTCCGGCATCGGCAGCCTCAACCTGCTGTCGGCGGCCGCGCTCGCGCTTGGCTGCCTGGCCATCGCCTGGCTGGCACTGGCTGCGCCGCGCCGTCCCCGGCTACCCCAGCTCTGCTTCCTGGTCCTGGCCGTGTTCCTGATGACCAACAAGGTCTGGTCCCCGCAGTACGTGATCTGGCTGGTGCCGTTCGCGGTCCTGGCCCGGCCCCGGCTCTGGCCCTACGTGCTGTGGCAACTGGCCGAGGTGGGCTACTTTTTCGGGATCTGGGGTTATCTGATCTTCATCTCGCGCAATGGCGCGATCATCCCCGGCTACAACGGCATCAGTACCGGCTGGTACTTCGCGGCGCTGCTGGCGCGGTTCCTGACCGTCGCGCTGCTGTGCGGCTACGTGGTCGGCGACATCCTGCGACCGGACCTTGATGTGGTCCGCCGGGGCGGCGAGGACGACCCGGCGGGCGGCGTGCTGGCGGGCGCACCGGACCGGTTCGTGCTGCGAGTGCGGCGACCCGCTGCCCCGGCCGCGGCGGCCACGGTCAGCCCGCGGCCAGGTGCTCTCTGAGCCAGCGCACGTCCCCGGCCAGGCTGCCGTCGGTGTCCGGCGTCTCGCACACGGCCGGTGCCCCGGCCGCCCGCACCACCCCGAGAATCAATTCCGGGTCAATGGTGCCGGCGGTCAGGTTCGCGTGCCGGTCCCGGCTGGAGCCGAACGGGTCCCGCGAGTTGTTGCAGTGCACCAGGTCGATCCGGCCGGTGATGGCCTTGATCTTGTCCACCACGTCGGCCAGGTCGAGGCCGGCCGAGTTGGCGTGGCAGGTGTCCAGGCAGAACCCGACCTGCCCATCGCCCTCGCGGCCGGAGATCCCGGCTGTCACCGCATCCCACAGGCGGCCGATGGCGTCCAGCGTCCGGGCCATCGCGTGGGTCCCGCCCGCGGTGTTCTCGATCAGCAGCGGGATGGGCCGCTCGACCCGCTCCATTACCTTCTGCCAGTTGGCGTAGCCCTCGGCCGGGTCCACGTCGCCGGTCACGTGGCCGCCGTGCACGATCAGTCCCTTGGCCCCGATCGACGCCGCCGCCTCCAGTTGCTGGGTCAGGATCTTCCGGCTCGGAATCCGGATCCGGTTGTTGGTGGTGGCCACGTTGACGACGTACGGCGCGTGGATATAGGCCTCCACCCCGGCCGCGGCGAACGACGCCTTGAGCTCGGCCGGGTCGCCGGGGATCACCGGCCCCTTCCACCCCTGCGGGTCCCCCAGAAAGAACTGCACCGCGTCGGCGCCGCGCGCGGTGGCCTGCCCGAGCGGGTCGGGCTCGTCGATGTGCACCCCAATACGCACCATGCCCCGAGCCTAGCTGCCGGTACTGTCAGTCAGCCGATCCCGCCCGCGGCCAGGCCGAGGGCGGCGCCGACGAACCCGGCGATCATCCCGGTGACGATGACGATGCGCTCGTTCCGGGTGCCCGAGATCATCTGGAAGAACAGCCCGATGACGATCGAGAGCCCGCCGGTGACCGTGGCGATGAAGTGCAGAGCCGACGGGGTCCCATGCACGTTGCGCACGATCATGCCGAGCACGAACGAAACCAGGCCGAGCACGATCGTCACAATCGCGGCCGAGGTCACGGCCTTGGTGCCGACCCCGCCGGGCGGAAAGAGCGCCAGGTGCTGCTCCCCGGTTTGATCCTCGGTCTGCTCCGCACCGGGCGTTCTGGTCTCCGCCACGTCCGCTACCTCCAATTCGGGACTGCCCCGCACAACTGCTGATCCCGATTGTTCCCCGCTCAGGTCACGGAATCACCCCTACCCCCCGGGCTGGACGATCACAGCGGACGCGGCGGCGGCCAGTGCCGCGGGTTCGCGGCGCTGAGCGCGGTGGTTCGCGGCCCAGAAAGGTGCGGCGGTTGCGGATGAGATGCGCCGCCGCAGTGGTTATGACCGGTTGCTGACCTGGTACGGCCGCGATGCGGCCCGGATTGTCGGTGGCCCACGGTATGCTGGCCGCGCTGTGAGATTAACGGAAGGCCACCGGAGCCGCCGTTCTCCAGCTCCTCCTGTCACGGAGAGACCGTGACCGCGCAGTCCAGAGGAGGCAAGGATCGCGCATGCGTAACTACGAGATGATGATCATCCTCGACCCAACCATCGAGGAGCGAGCCGTACAGCCGTCCCTTGAGCAGTTTCTCCAGGTCGTCCCCACTGGTGGGGGCCGCGTAGAGAAGCTGGACATCTGGGGGAGGCGCCGCCTCGCCTACGACATCGACAAGCGGGCCGAGGGGATCTACGCGGTGGTCGACCTGGCCGCCGAGCCCGACACGGTCCGGGAGCTGGACCGTCAGCTCAACCTCAACGAAGCCGTGCTCCGCACCAAGGTCGTGCGGCCGCAGATTCACTGACGGGGCACAGCCACCTAATCAGCACGAAAACGTTAGAACCGGGAGAGCCCGATGGCAGCAGGCGACACCCAGATCACGATCTCGGGCAACCTCGTTGACGACCCCGAACTTCGTTTCACGCCGTCCGGGCAACCGGTCGCGCGCTTCCGCGTGGCCTCGACGCCGCGTTTCCGTGACAACGCCTCCGGCGAGTGGAAGGACGGCGACAGCCTCTTCCTGAGCTGCAACGTCTGGCGGCAGGCGGCCGAGAACGTGGCCGAAAGCCTGCAGCGCGGCATGCGGGTCATCGTCTCCGGCCGGTTGCGGCAGCGCTCGTATGAGACCAAAGAAGGCGAGAAGCGCACCGTCTACGAAGTCGAAGTCGACGATGTGGGCCCGTCGCTCCGTAACGCCTCAGCGAAGGTAGCCAAGGTCAGCCGGTCCGGAGGCGGATTCGGCGGCGGCCAGGGCGGCCAGAGCGGCCAGAGCTACAGCGGCGGCGGCAACAGCGGTGGCGGCAACAGCGGTGGCGGCAACGGAGCCGGTGGTTCCAGCGGCGGGGGCCGGGCCGAGGCTGACCCTTGGGCCAGCTCGGATTCCGGCGGATTCTCCGACGAGCCGCCGTTCTAGCCGTTCGCGCTGGGGCCGGACGTTCAACACCATTACCCATACCGACCATCCCCGCCTGGGGCGGGGCTCTGAACTGGAGCACCACGATGGCCAAGCCACCCATTCGAAAGCCAAAGAAGAAGGTCTGCGTCTTCTGCCAGGAGAAGATCTCCTACGTGGATTACAAGGACACCGGTCTGCTGCGGAAGTTCATTTCCGACCGCGGCAAGATCCGCGCACGGCGGGTCACCGGTAACTGCACGCAGCACCAGCGGGACGTCGCCACGGCGATCAAGAACGCCCGCGAGATGGCGCTGCTGCCCTACACGAGCACGGCTCGCTGAGACCGCGGGGAGGAATTGATATGAGCAGGACACCGATGAAGCTCATCCTCACCCAGGAGGTCGGCGGCCTCGGAGCCCCCGGCGACGTCGTAGACGTGGCCTCGGGTTACGGGCGCAACTACCTCATCCCCCGCGGCTTCGCGATGCAGTGGACCCGGGGCGCGGAGAAGCAGGTCGACCTGATCCGCCGGGCCCGTTCGGTCCGGGAGATCCGCAGCCTGGACGACGCCAAGGTGGCCGCCGGCGAGCTGGCGAGCCTCCGGGTGCGCCTGCCCCGGCGTGCGGGCACCAACGGCCGCCTGTTCGGGTCGGTCGGCCCGTCGGACATCGCCGATGCGGTCCGCGCGGCCGGCGGCCCCGAGCTCGACCGCCGTCGCATCGAGGTTCCCGACCCGATCAAGACCGCCGGGACCCACCAGGTCCGGGTGCGTCTGCACCCCGAAGTCACCGCCACCATCGACCTCGAGGTCGTCGCGGACTGACCAAGGCACGGGTCACACCAAACGGCCGCGCCCCGGGATCCACGTCCCCCGGCGCGGCCGTTTCGTCTCCCCGCAAGTCCGGCGCGCCGCCGCATCGGCCCTCGAAGCTGGACAGCCCGAGCTGGCCACCGAGGACCGCGGCCGACACCGTGCTGACCCGGCCGGGCTATCCCTCCCGGCCCGGCCGCCCAGGCACCCCTCCCGCCAGCTAAGCCCCGCAGATCACTTCCGTCACACGGGGCCCTTTCCCCTTTTAATGGACGTCCCACCGACCCGAGCGATGACGTCGGCCGGGGTCCCACGCGTGAGCTGGGCCAGAAGCCGAAGCACGTGGGCCCGTCCCCGCAAGGTGCCTCGAGTCATCCCCTGCCCTGGCGCGTGGCCCCGTCGCCGGAAGGTCCCTGGCCGCGCCCCCTCCGCCCCTCCGGTCACGCTCGCACCGAGGCTAGGGCTGTCCCTTCAGCCCTTGCGCCTGGCCCGCTGGCGCAAGTTACCCAGGGCCGCCCCCTCGACCCTCCGGTCACACTCGCCCCAAGCGAGGAGTGGGCCCGGGGTGTCCGGCTTTCACTGGAGCACCTGCAGGGATAATCCCTGCAGACGCTCCAGTAGGGCCGGGACACCCCCGCCAGTCCCGTCGGCCTCCAGGCGACCCGCCCACCGGGCCTCACCCGTCACACTCGTCACACGAGGGTGTGGGCTTTGTCTTAGGTGGAGCGGAATCCGCTTTGCTGAGAGCGCTCCAGCTAAGCCCAGATCCATCGGGGCTGGGGTGCGGCGCCGGCCCGAGTGCGCCGTGCCGACGAATGCCCGGCTACTCGGGGCGGGGGTGTTCGTAGGCGGCCTGGAGGCGGGCGACTTCGGGGTCGAGGTCGGCCAGCATGGCCCAGATGGCGGCGACCCGCGCGTTCAGCTCAGCGGATGCCAAGCCTGCCGCGTCCTCCGCCAGCTGGTCAATTGCGCGGATGACCCCGGCGATCGCCCCGCCCTCGATCGAACACACGCTCGGATACTAGCGGGGGCCGGTGACAGGACACGCCGTGATCACGTTAATCTCTCCCGGACTCTGGGGGCGCGGTTGCGTGGGGAGCGCCGCAGCCGGGGGACGAGCATCGAAGGCACGACGGGGACCCACGCGCCAGGCTTATTAAATATCGTTTTTCGGTGCGGGCGGTGACGGCGGCGGAATCACTGGTCTACGGCGGGTTACCGGCAGGGAGCAGCCGGGCCTGTGGATAACTTCGGCCACCGGGGATGGATCTTGGGGACCAATCTTTTTTCCGCACACAGGGCGTGTGTGGCGTTATTGCAGCTCAGAAGCCTGTCCGGGCCATCGGCGGAGCGGTTTTCACAGCAAGGTCCCCAGGCTGTGCACAGTGCTACCGGCGTGTCTTCACAGACTGTCCACAGGGCTGTGCACACGATGAGTTGGCGTACCGGAGCCAAGGCCGGCAAACTGTCGTACTCGTCCGCTAGAACGGAACCATCACCACCTCGCGCGAGTTGCGCGCGACGTACAGCCAGGAGGTGCAGCCGGGTGAGTGTCGCCGAGATCGCGCCCCGCGGCGGCGAGTTCGAGCGGACACCGCCGCACGACGTCGCCGCGGAGCAGTGTGTGCTCGG
Organism: uncultured Actinomycetes bacterium; assembly: GCA_963833835.1. Classification (GTDB taxonomy): domain Bacteria; phylum Actinomycetota; class Actinomycetes; order Streptosporangiales; family Streptosporangiaceae; genus Bog-532. Next base: position 299,765 of record CAWHZI010000004.1, on the reverse strand, counting down.
CGGGATGCTGCTGTCCAAGGATGCCATCTCCGACGTCATCGAGGTCATCCGGCCGCACGACCACTACCGGCCCGCCCACCAGGTCATCCACGAGGTGGTGCTGGACCTGTACGCCCGGGGTGAGCCCGCGGACGCGATCACCGTGGCCAACGACCTGACCCGGCGCGGTGAGATCGGCCGGGTGGGCGGCGCGCCCTACCTGCACACGCTGATCGCCTCGGTGCCGACGGCCGCGAACGCCGGTTACTACGCGCGGATCGTGCGAGAGCGGGCCGTCCTGCGGCGTCTGGTCGAGGCCGGCACCCGGATCGTCCAGTTCGGTTACGCCGGCGACGCCGACGCCGACGACCTGGTCGACCGGGCTCAGGCCGAGGTCTACGCGATCACCGACAAGCGGACGACCGAGGACTACCACTCGCTGGCCGACATCATGCCGGGCGCGCTGGACGAGATCGAGGCCATCGGCAGCCGTGGCGGCGGGATGACCGGGGTGCCGACCGGCTTCGCCGATCTGGACTCGCTCACCAACGGCCTGCACCCCGGTCAGATGGTCGTCATCGCGGCCCGGCCCGCCATGGGCAAGTCGACCCTGGCCCTCGACTTCGCCCGCGCGGCGGCGATCAAGACCCAGCTGACCACGGCGTTCTTCAGCCTGGAGATGGGGCGCAACGAGATCACCATGCGGCTGCTTTCGGCCGAGGCCCGGGTGGGGCTGCACACCATGCGGACCGGCCAGATGAGCGACGACGACTGGACCCGGCTGGCCCGGCGGATGAGCGAGGTCGCCGACGCCCCGCTGTTCATCGACGACTCACCGAACATGTCGATGATGGAGATCCGGGCCAAGTGCCGCCGGTGAAGCAGCGGCACGACCTGAAGATGGTCATCATCGACTACCTCCAGCTGATGTCCTCGCCCAAGCGGGTGGAGAACCGCCAGCAGGAGGTGTCCGAGATGTCCCGGTCACTGAAGCTGCTGGCCAAGGAGCTGGAAGTGCCCGTCATCGCGTTGTCCCAGCTCAACCGAGGTCCGGAGCAGCGCACCGACAAGAGGCCGCAGCTGTCGGACCTGCGTGAGTCGGGCAGCATCGAGCAGGACGCCGACGTGGTGATCCTGCTGCACCGCGAGGACGTGTACGAGCGGGAATCGCCCCGGGCCGGTGAGGCCGACCTGATCGTGGCCAAGCACCGTAACGGGCCCACCACCACGGTCACCGTCGCCTTCCAGGGCCACTACAGCCGCTTCGTGGACATGGCCCCCAGCTGACCGGGGCCGGCGAACTGGTGGCGGTGTGCCCGGCTGCAGACGGCCGCGAGGCCTCGCTCCTCGGGGCGGGTCTATTTCTGCGGCTGTGTGTATCAGGACGGTCGTGCCATCCTCCGTAGTGGTGACCTCGCTCGCCGGGTGAGGTGACATCGGGAGTTGGGAACAGCAGATGACCGGCTGGAGCGAGCTCTACACCGATAACGACAGCCTGAAGATGCTGAAGGTCGCCGCGAACGCGGACGGGCGGCTCGAGGTGTTCGGGGTCAACGCGCAGGGTCATATCTGGCACACGTGGCAGACCGCTCCGAATGGCGGCTGGGCCGGCCACTGGCTTGAGCTGTATTCCGACAGCGACAGCCTGGTCAGCCTGGACGTGGCCCGCAACGCGGACGGGCGCCTCGAGGTGTTCGGGGTCAACGCCCAGGGCCACATCTGGCACACCTGGCAGACCGCTCCGAATGGCGGCTGGGCCGGCCACTGGGCCGAGCTCTACACCGATAACGACAGCCTGAAGATGCTGAAGGTCGCCGCGAACGCGGACGGGCGGCTCGAGGTGTTCGGGGTCAACGCGCAGGGTCATATCTGGCACACGTGGCAGACCGCTCCGAATGGCGGCTGGGCCGGCCACTGGCTTGAGCTGTATTCCGACAGCGACAGCCTGGTCAGCCTGGACGTGGCCCGCAACGCGGACGGGCGCCTCGAGGTGTTCGGGGTCAACGCCCAGGGCCACATCTGGCACACCTGGCAGACCGCTCCGAATGGCGGCTGGGCCGGCCACTGGGCCGAGCTCTACACCGATAACGACAGCCTGAAGATGCTGAAGGTCGCCGCGAACGCGGACGGGCGGCTCGAGGTGTTCGGGGTCAACGCGCAGGGTCATATCTGGCACACGTGGCAGACCGCTCCGAATGGCGGCTGGGCCGGCCACTGGCTTGAGCTGTATTCCGACAGCGACAGCCTGGTCAGCCTGGACGTGGCCCGCAACGCGGACGGGCGCCTCGAGGTGTTCGGGGTCAACGCGCAGGGCCACATCTGGCACACGTGGCAGACCGCTCCGAATGGCGGCTGGGCCGGCCACTGGCTTGAGCTGTATTCCGACAGCGACAGCCTGGTCAGCCTGGACGTGGCCCGCAACGCGGACGGGCGCCTCGAGGTGTTCGGGGTCAACGCCCAGGGCCACATCTGGCACACCTGGCAGGTCGCGCCGAACAACGCCTGGGTCGGAGACACGGACTACCTGCACCTGGCCGAGCAGCATCAGCTGGAAAGCGAGTGGTGCTGGTCGGCGACCACCGTCAGCATCACGCACTACTACGACTCCGCCGCCACCTGGACGCAGTGTTCACTGGTCAACCGGGCCTTCGGTCAGACGACCTGCTGCCAGGACGGGAGCAGCGACGCCTGCAACCAGCCGTGGTACCCAGACCAGGCACTGACCATCACCGGTCATCTCGCTTCGAGCGCGAACGGCAAGCCGTCCTTCCAGACGGTCATGAGCGAGATCAACGAGGGACACCCCGTCTCGATCGCGATCTACTGGACCGGCGGTGGCGGCCACAACCCGGCCGTCGACGGGTACGCCGACGATCCGGTGCAGCCGACCATCGATCTTCAGGACCCCATCTACGGGCCCTCCACCCAGGACTTCAACTCGTTCCCGTCCAGCTACCAGGGTGGGGCGACCTGGGGCGCGTCTTACTTCACGAAATAACCTGGAGGGTGAGATCATGCCGCTTCGATTCGCTACTCAGCCAACGAATGGGATGACCCTGGTCCAGGGCGGGCTGGACCGGCTTTCGGCCCGCAAAAGTCCCCTGACCGCGCACTCGCCACAGCGTCGGCGCTGATGCGCTGCAGATAGCCCAGCCACGCGCCGTCTACGACCTGCGGGCTGACGCGGTGGCCGATGGCCAGGGACTGGATTCGGCCGTCTTCACCGGCTTCCGGTACCTCATCGCCAGCGGGGACGCCACCGTCGCCGCGGCTGAGGTGCAGACGGACGACGCCGGGAACGCGACGCTGCTGGCCAACTTCAACTACGGGCCGTTCGTGGAAGCGACCGCGCAGGCCCTGCCGCGAGTCGCCGCGCTGACCCCGGTCGGGGCGGAGACGTACGAGGCCCGGGATCTGCGGTTCGCCGCCATCGGCCTCATGGCGCTGTGGCTCAAGCCGGATTCCGGCGGGGCCGACATTATCTATCCGCTGGCCCCCGCCCCGGCCGGTTTGCAGGCCAACCAGCCGTACAACGGCGACGACTTCATCCAGTCGATCCGGCCGCTGGCTCAGAAGCGAGCCGCCGGATTCGGGGACAGCAAGGTTCCGTAGCTCGCGAGCGCTGGCGGTGAGCCTGCCGCCGCCTGTTACGGTGCCGGCATGGGATTCGAGCTCAGCCCGGCGGCGCTGGCGCTGCTCGACGGCCGGAACTACGCCGTGCTGGCCACGGTCAACCCGGACGGAGGCCCGCAGACCTCGGTCATGTGGCTCGGCCGTGATGGCGCTGACGTGCTGTTCTCCACCGTCGAGGGCCGCCGCAAGCACCGCAACATGGTGCGTGATCCCCGGGTCAGCGTGTCGGTGATCGACTCGGCCGACCCGGAGAACTACGTGGAGCTGCGGGGGCGGGTGTCGATGACCCCCGACGTAGGCCGGCGCTTCGACACCCAGCTGTCGTGGAAGTACGACGGCCGGGACCCGGGCCCGGACCGCCCGGGAGCGGTCCGGGTCGTCGTCCGGCTGGTGGTGGACAAGGCCACCGGGCCAGCCGCCTAGGACCTACATCCCCTCGTCGATGCTCGCGGTCCGGGGCAGGGTGAGGGACAGGACCGCGCAGATCAGCAGGGCCCCCGCCGCGTACGGGGCGGTGTGCACGAACGCGGCCTGGAACGAGTGCTGCCCCAGGTCACCGAAGAAGATCGCGCCCGCCACCGCGACCCCGATCGCCCCGCCGAGCTGTTGCGCGGTGCTGAACAGGCCGGACGCCCCGCCCGCAGCCTCGGCCGGGACCGCGGCCAGGACCACGTTGACCAGCGGGATGACCAGCAGCGACAGGCCCGCACCGGCCACCACCAGGCCGGGAACCAGCGGCCAGGGGTTGGTGCCGGTGCCGACGTGGTGCGCCCCGACGGCGACCCCGATGACGCCCGCCGCGAACAGCAGGCCACCGAGGGCCAGCACCAGCCGGCCGAACCGCTGCGCCAGCGGCGCCGCCTGCGGGGCCAGCGCGAAGCTGCCCACGCTGAAGGCCACCGCGGTCAGCCCGGCCCGCAGCGGCGAGTAGTGCTGTCCGGTCTGCAGCCACAGGGTGAAGACCAGGAAGAACCCCTGGATGCCGACCCCGAACGCGAGCTGGACGATCAGGCCGGTAGTGAAGGCGGGGATCCGGAACAGCGGGGTGCGCAGCAGCGGCGCGATCCTCGTGTGCTGGCGGCGGGCCTCGATCAGGCCGAGCAGGCCCAGCCCCGCGATCCCCGCGCCCAGCAGGGCCCAGCACCAGGCGGGCCAGCCCAGGCTGCGCCCCTCCAGCAGGGGGTAGGCGATCGCGACCAGGGCGCCGGTGAGCAGCGCCGCCCCGGCGAAGTCGACCCGGCCGGGCGATCGTTCCTGGTTTTCCGGCATCAGCCGGGCCGAACCCGCCAGCGACGCCAGTGCGATCGGGATGTTCACGAAGAACACCGAGCGCCAGCCCCAGCCGAACAGGTTGGCGCTGGTCAGCACCCCGCCCAGGAGCAGGCCCACGGCCGAGGCGAAGCCGAGCACGGCCCCGTAGATCCCGAACGCCTGGCCCCGCTCCCGGCCGCTGAACATGGTCCGGAAGGTGGCCAGCAACTGCGGGGTCATCACCGCCGCCGCGGCCCCCTGAACCACCCGGGCGGCGATCAGCTCGCTCGCGGTCTGCGACAGGCCCGCACCCAGGCTGGCCAGCCCGAACACCGCGATCCCAGCCAGGAACAGCCGCTTGCGCCCGAACAGGTCACCCAGGCTGCCCGCGGTGATCAGGACCGCGGCGAAGGCCAGCATGTAGGCGGACACCACCCATTCGAGCTGGGTGGCGCTCGCGCCGAGATCGTGCCGGATCGTGGGCAGGGCCACGTTGACGATCGTCACGTCGATCATGTCCATCAGCACCGCGGCCGTCATCGCCGCCGCCGCAAACCAGCGGCGCGGGTAGCCCCCGGTGGCAACCGGGCCCTGGACCTGGGCCGGCGTTCGCGTGCTCATTGTCATTCCTCCTCGTCGGATGCTCGGGGTTGAGCTTCATCACTCTCGAACAGCGTTCCTGGAACGATGTTCGTCGAACAACGTTCTAGCATGGTCGTGCGTTCTATGTCCATTCTGTTCGTGGGTAGTACGCTGTTCGCGTGACGAGCGAAGTTCCACCGCCGCCCTGGCAGCGATCGCCGCGGCGGCCCAGCCGGGCCCGGCGGGACCCGATCACGGTGGAGGCGATCACCGAAGCCGCGATCAAGGTCCTGGACAGCGAGGGGCTCGAGGGGCTGAGCATGCGCCGGGTGGCCGATGCGCTGCACACCGGGCCGGCCTCGCTGTACTGGCACGTCGGCAGCAAGGACGGCCTGCTGGACCTGGTCTTCGACCAGCTCATCGGCGAGATGAAGGTGCCCGCGCCACAGGGCGCCCGCTGGAAGGAGCAGCTCAAGCAGGTCGCGCTGGACCAGCGGGCGACGATCCTGCGGCACCGGGATCTGGTCGCCATCTCCATGGGCCGGATCCCCATGGGGCCGCGCGCACTCCGCTACACCGAGAGCGTGGTGGCCATCCTGCGGGCGGGCGGGGTGCCGGACGACCTGGCCGTGTCCGGTTATCTGCTGCTGTTCGCCCTGGTCAACGGGTTCACCATGGACGAGATGGCCGAGCCCGTGACCGGCTCGGACGACAGCCGGGAATCGGTCTCACCCAGCGCCGTCAGCGGTTACCTCGCTTCGCTGCCGGCCGTCCAGTTCCCGAACATCACCGCCGTGGCCCCGTACTTCGCCCAGTGGGACAACGACGTGCAGTTCGGGATGCTGGTCGATCTCTACGTCAACGGCCTGGCCCAGCGGGCCGCGGCGTCCGGCGGTCCGGACGCGTGACCCGGCCGGACGCGTGCCGGGGACCGGCCCCGCAGCCGGTCCCCGCACGATAATTAAAAAGCCGTTACAGCTGCGCGGTCACCGCCTTGACCTCGGTGTAGGCCTCCAGGGCCTCGTGGCCCATCTCCCGGCCCCAGCCGGACTGCTTGTACCCGCCGAACGGCAGGGACGCGTCGAACACGTTGTAGCAGTTGATCCAGACCGTGCCGGCCCGCAGCTTCTTGGCCAGCGCGTGCGCCTTGGAGATGTCCTTGGTCCAGATCCCGGCGCCGAGCCCGTAGTCGGAGTCGTTGGCCTGAGCCGCGATCTCGTCCAGGCTGCTGAACGGGGCCGCCACCACGACCGGGCCGAAGATCTCCTCACGGACGATCTTCATGTCCGGGCGGGTGTTGGTGATGACGGTGGGCTCGACGAAGTAGCCCTGGTCGCCGAAGCGGCTACCGCCGGTGAGGTAGGTCGCACCGTCGCTCACCCCGGAGTCCAGGAAGCCGGTGACCCGGCGCAGCTGCTCGTCCGAGACCAGCGGGCCCATCTGGGTGTCCGATTCCATGCCCGAACCGAGCTTGATGGACTTGGCGATCTCCGCCACCCCGTCCACCACCTCGTCGAACCGGTTCTCCTGCACGAACAGGCGGGAACCCGCGACACAGCACTGACCGTGGTTGAAGAAGATCGCGTTGGCCGCGCCCTCCACGGCACTGGTGTCGGCGTCGTCGAAGACGATGTTCGGGCTCTTGCCGCCCAGCTCCAGGGTCAGCTTCTTCAGGTTGCTGGCCCCGGCGGCCTGGACGATGAGCTTGCCGACCTCGGTCGACCCGGTGAAGGCCACCTTGTCCACGTCGTAGTGGGCCGCCAGCGCGGCGCCGGCCGTCTCGCCGAAGCCGGGCACCACGTTGACCACGCCGTTGGGCACGCCCGCCTCGGCGATGAGCTCGGCCAGCCGCAGCGCGGTCAGCGGGGTCTGCTCGGCCGGCTTGAGCACGACGCAGTTACCGGTGGTCAGGGCGGGCCCGAGCTTCCACGCCGCCATCAGCAGCGGGAAGTTCCACGGGATGATCTGCCCGACCACGCCGAGCGGTTCCCGGAGCGTGTACGAGTGGAAGTTGGCCCCGGGCATGTAGGGCACCGAGATGTTGATCGTGTTGCCTTCGATCTTGGTCGCCCAGCCGGCCATGTAGTGGAACAGGTCGGCCGCGAGCGGGACGTCGGCGGCGCGAGCCACCGCGACCGGCTTGCCGTTGTCCAGCGACTCAAGCTGAGCCAGCTCGTCGGCGTGCTCGAGGATCAGATCGCCGATCTTCCAGATGATGCGGCCGCGATCGGAGGCGGTCATCCGGCCCCACGGCCCTTCCTCGAACGCCCGCCGCGCGGCCCGCACGGCCCGGTTGATGTCTTCGGCGTCACCCTCGGCCACCCGGGCCAGGGTCTCGCCCGTGGCTGGGTTCGGGGTGTCGAATGTCTTCCCCGACGCGGCGTCCACCCATTCGCCGTCGATGAAGAGCTTTCGTGTAGTGGTCGTGAAGTCCTTAACGCTGGCGTCGATCGTGACGGTCATGGCTACCCATCTCCTTTGCTGGGTCAAGTAGTCCTCATGAGACAACACGCTTCCGACCAGCACAAGAGCAGCCGCTACGCCAGCACCAGAGAAGCCGGTCCCCATTGCTGTCTGCGGAGCGAGGTTGATCTCAGGCCCAACGCGGGTAGCGTAAATGTGCGGCGCCAAGGAAGTCGTCCGTCGGCTGGACCCCCGCCCGCCCCCGATCGTCGCGTATCGTACTGGTGAACGCTTTTCGTCAGGTGCCTGCCGGTACGGCCTTCGCGGTCCCGAGCCGCGTACCCCCGAGGAGACAGATGCCCGAACAGGTTCCGGCCCCGAGCCCGCTGGAGACAGGCCAGTGACCGAGCTGACCAGCACGATGACTCCGCGCGAGATCGCCACCCAGGCCGCCGAAGCTATCCGCGCGCTGAACCATCTGACGCACGGCGGCGGCGAGCTGGGCAGCCCGGACGAGGTCCGCGACATCATCGCCAGCCTGGGCCTGATGGGACAGGGGCTGCCGCAGCTGTGTGAGCAGTTGGCCCGATTCCTGGTCGCTCAGCAGGAGGACGGGCAGGTCAGGCACGGATCAGGTGCGGACCCGGACCTGTCGGTCACCGAGGTGATGGAGGCGCTCAACGCCGCCGGGCAGGCCGCGGACATGATGACGGCCGCCCTGGAAGAGGCACACAACTCCGCCACCGAGCTTCGCCCGGCCCGCTGAGCTCAGCCCGCTGAGCTGGGGAGCGTCAGTCGCCGTAGATCTGAGCGGTGACCCCGGTGGTGCCGTCGCCGTAGATCCCGCTGGACGAGCTCGAACCGTCACCGTAGATGGTGCTGGAGCCGTCGCCGTAGATCCCGCTCGACGAGCTGGAGCCGTCACCGTAGATCGAGCTCGTCCCGTCGCCGTAGATCCCGCTGCCATCGCTCGACGCCGGGCTGGCCGAACCGTCGTCGCCGTAGACGCTGGTGTAGGACGAGCTGTTGTCCACGTAGCTCGGCTGGCTGGATGAGCTGCTGGTGCTTGGCGTGCTGGTGCTGGAGGTGCTGGCCGGGACGTTGACGCTGTCGCCGTAGATGTGCGCGGTCAGGGTCGCCCGGGCCGGAGTGCTACCGGGGTGACTGGCGAGGTGGCCAAGGCCCACGACAGCCGCAAGCAGGAGCACACCGATGGCGCCTGCGACGGTGGCCACGGCCTTTTTCACGTTCACGTCTTCTCCTCAGCTGTCCTCTAAGAGACGCAGAGCGCGTGCCCGAGGTGTACCGATCCACGGGTTTACTTGCAGAAATCTGGCGCTTGAGTGCGTCTTGTCCTTGATCATGACGGGTATCGAAGCGGTGTGCGACCCGAATCGGTCCACATGCTGGACTTTCGTCGACCCGTTGCGACCAGGGCAAGGTCCGCATTCCGACGACAGCACAGTAGAAGAAGCGTACGTCCCGGCTGTAGGCCCGACAAGGTCGCGTAGCGGATGGGTTCGGCGGCCGGTGACCGGGCGTCACGTCTGTCCCCGAACGGGCGCATTAGCCCTCTCGATCGGGGTTCAGCAAATATGCTGGCTTGGCTCGCCCGAGGGCAATCCGCACCGGCAGCTGGAGGTGGCGAAGCCTTCATGTGCCCGCGGCCCGCCTCCGGCGAGCCGACCTGTCGCCGAGTGGACCAGGAGACGCATGGGGGGTTACCCGCGATACTGCGTGCAGTGCGGCAGTGGGCTGGCATCGAATATCCGGTTCTGCGGCAACTGCGGCCACGCCGCCGCCGACACGGAGGCGGGCGTAACGGGCCAGCACGCCGCGGCTTCCCGCGAGCTCGACCGGCCCGGCCAGGTGGCCGAGACGCGACCCGGGGGTCCGCCCCCGGAGCCCCCCGCGTCCGCGACGCCCCCCGCGTTTGCGGGGCCCCCGGCCCCGCGCTCCCCGGCCAGCTGGGAGGAGCCGGATTACCCGTCGCCGGGCTTGGTCACCCCGCCCAGTTTCGCCCCCCCGCCTGCTTTTGCGGCGCCGCCCACCGGGCCGGCCTATCCGCCACCCCCGCTGCCGTCCCCCGCTGAGCCGCCGCCGGCCTACCCCCCGGCCGATCGCCCGGGTCCGCCGCCGCCGGACCGCTCGGGGCCGCAGCCGCTGAATCGCGCCGGGCCGCCCGTGGCTGATCGCTCGGGGCCACTGCCGCAGAACCGGGCGGCCGGGCCGTCCTACCCGCCGGTCCCGGCCCAGTACGCGCTCCCGACCGGGTCACCGCCGGCGCCGCCCTCGCCCCCGCCACCGGGGGAGACGGCGAACCTGAGCACCAGCTGGGTGAACGAGGTCGGCCTGAAGCCGCGGTGGGACCAGGCCCCGCCTGCCCTTCCGTTGATCACCGAGAGCCGGACGGCCGGTGACCAGCCGCGTCAGCGCCCGCCGCTGGTCATCGGGCTGTTCCTGTTGATCGCGGCGGTCCTGGTCGTGCCCGCGGTGCTGATCGTGCACGCCTTCCACGGGCTGGGTGGCACGAGCGCCGCCGCGGCCCAGCCGACGAGCACCACGTCGGCCCCGGCCGCTACGGCCGCGCCCAACGAGCGCGCCGCGGCCAGCGCCGTGGCCTCGTTGCTCGGGCAGAGCGTCACCGACCGGGACGCGATCGTGAACGCGGTCGGCGCGGTCAACCAGTGCACGTCCGGCCTGAGCCAGGCGCCGAAGGCATTCCAGGACGGTGCCACGGGCCGGCAGAAGCTGCTCCAGCAGCTGGCTCACCTGTCCGGCCGGTCGACGCTGCCCGCGGCCATGCTGCGGGAACTGACCGGGGCCTGGCAGGCGTCGGCCACGGTGGACACGGACCTCGGCAAGTGGGCGCAGGACGAGGTGTCCCACGGCTGCCACCAGAACGACCACAACGACGCCAATTTCGCGGCGTCGAACACCCCCGACGTCCAGGCCAGCAACGACAAGGCCGCGTTTGTGGCGCTGTGGAACCCGATCGCGGCCAAGTACGGCCTGACCCGCTACTCGACCAGCCAGCTCTGAACCGGCGGCGCTCCCGCCCGGGTGCGGTGAGCCTCGGTGCGGTCCGGCGGGGTGCGGCCGGACGTCAGCCCAGGTGCTGCCAGACCAGCGTGGACAGCTGGCTGATGGTGTCGATGCCGTACTGCTCGGTCGGGTTGCCGGTGGTGAGCACGGCCATCAGGTAGTCGCGGCCGGAGCCGGAGATCCATCCGACGCTGTTGACCTGCCAGTTGGTGTTGGTGCTGTTCAGTGGCAGCCAGCCGTCCTTCAACGCCACCGTGGCCTGCGCCGGTACTCCGCCGCTCACCCCCCAGCGCTGCGACGGGGTCACGTTCTCCATCAGTTCCAGGGCCGCGGTCCGCTGGGCTCCGGTCAGCAGCGTGCTCGGCTTGATCAGCTCGCGCAGCAGGGCCAGCTGGTCGGTGGGGGTGGTGGTGGTCAGGCCCCACCCGGGCCAGGGAAAGTCCGGGCACTGGACGCACGAGGACGGGGCGGTGCGGGTCAGGCCGGCCGAGGTGTTGAACGACGCGATCTGGGACGGGCCGCCCGCCGCGTACCACAGGGTGGTCGCGGCGTCGTTGTCGCTGTCCTCCATCATCTGCTCGGCCAGCGACGCATCGTTGGCCGAAAGCCCACCGTCGTCCCGGGCGTACAGCGCCTCGAGGATGTTCAGCTTGACCACGCTGGCTTCGGCCTGTGGCCTGCTGCTGCCGAAGGTCCAGGTCTGCCCGGTGGTGACGTCGTACACCGCCGCGGTCACCGTGCCCGAGCGGTCGTCCACGTACGAGCTGGCCCCCGGGCTGAACGGGTCCTGGCGCGCCGCGGCCGACGCCGACGGCGTGGCGCTGGCCCGGGTCGCGGTGGCGCTGGGCCGGGGGCTGGTGGGGATGGCGCTGGGAACGGGCCGGGCCGAGGTGGCGGCCACCGTCGGCTGGGCCACCGGACCTGCCGCCGGTGGGCTGGAACATGCTTGCACCGCGGTCAGCAGGGGCAGTCCGATCGCGCCGGCCAGACAGGCCCGGGCGATCGCCGGGGTCCAGGCCGGCCTTCGGGTCACACGCTCTGCCCTTCTGGTTCGCACGGCCGAGTTCGCGTGCGGGCGCACTCTGCGCTCTCCCCGGGACACTTTATTGGCCCGGGCCAGCCGGAAGGCGGCCGATTGACGTTCCCTGACCGGTCAGGGCTTGTGCGCGACCCCGCCGTGGGTGCTGACCTCGGACGGCAGCGGGCGGAGCGTACTGATTTCCGCGGCAACTACCCTCTAAGGGATGAGCGGATGGCTGAAGTGCCCGGTGCACGGACGGCACTGGGGTGTGACCGGCGCGGCCGGCCTGCTGCCGTTCACCCTCACTCCCGCCGGCGTCCGCGTCCTGCTCGCGCTGCGCAGCGAAGGCACCCATCAGGGCGGCACCTGGTCCACCATCGGCGGCGCCATCGACTACGGCGAAACTCCCTGGGAGGCCGCCGTTCGCGAGGCGTCCGAAGAGGTCCCGGGTTTGGACCTGGCCGGCGCCCTGGCGGCGGACAGCCACGAGTACGCCTGCGTCAGCGGCTGGTCGTACACCACGTTCGCGGTGCCCCTGCCCTCAGACGCCCCGGTAACGATCGGCTCGGGCTGGGCCACCTGGGAAACGGCCGAACTCCGCTGGGTCCCCCTGGAGGAAGTCGACGGTTATCCGCTGCTGCCTGCCTTCGCCCAATCCTGGCCCGACCTGCGCAAACTGATCGAGGCCCAGGCGTCGTCCTAGAGAGCCACGGTTATTCAGCGTTGAACACCCGGTGGGCGCGGGAGGCGATGTTCTCCAGGCTCACGTGCCGCACGAAACCAGTATTGACCAGCACGAACTTCTGCAGGCGGGCAGGGTTGGCCGGCCCACGCCGGGTAGAAACTTCACATGCCGCCCCGCATTGAACCACCCGTGGTCATCATCGGAGCCGGGCTTGCCGGGCTGACCTGCGGGCTCGACCTGATGTCCGCCGGGGTGCCGGTCCGGATCCTGGAGGGCGCCGACGCCGTCGGGGGACGGATGCGAACCGACCGGCAGGGCGGGTTCCTGCTGGACCGGGGCTTCCAGGTGTTCAACACCGCCTACCCGCAGGTGAAACGGCGCATCGACCTGCGCGCGCTGCAGCTGCGGCCGTTCACCCCGGGGATGCTGCTGCAGGCGGGTGACCGGCGGCTGCGGTTCGCGGACCCGACCCGGCAGCCGACCGGGGTGGCTGACCTGCTGCGCGGGCGGCTGGGCGGGCCGGCCGACATACTGGCGCTGGCCCGGTTGTCCGCGGCCGACATGCTGCTGCCGGTCGGGCTGATCAAGCAGCAACCGGATCGCACCACGTTGGCGGCGCTGGGCGAGGCCAGCGTCTCGCCCGAGCTGTGCGAGCTGTTCTTCCGGCCCTTCCTGGCCGGGGTGTTCCTGGAGGACGAGCTCGAGACCAGCGCCCGGTTCTTCCACCTGGTCTGGCGGACCATGTTGCGCGGCACGCTATGCCTGCCGCGGCACGGCATCCAGGCCGTACCGGAACAGCTCGCGGCGGCGCTGCCAGCCGGGACCGTGCAGCTGGAGACGCCGGTCGACGCGCTCACCGACGACGGGGTGGAGCTGCCGGACGGCCGCGAGATCCCGGCCCGGGCCGTGATCGTGGCCACGGACGCGGCGGAGGCCGGGCGTCTGCTCGCCCCCGACATCGACGTCCCGGCCACCCGCACCGTCACGACCTTCTACCACGCGGCGCCGTCGTCGCCGCTGGCCGAGCCGACCCTGCTGGTGGACACCGAGCGGAAGATCCTCAACACCGTGGTCCTGTCCGAGGTCGCCCGGACCTACGCCCCCGACGGCCGGGCGCTGGTGTCCAGCTCGGTCCTGGGCGACGCCAGCGGCTCCGAACCCAGCGTGCGGGCCCGGCTGGCCGAGCTGTACGGCACGGACACCGCGGGCTGGGAGCATCTGGCCAGCTACCCCGTGTACGGCGCGCTGCCGGCGATGCCGGCCCCGCACCCGCTCAGCCGCACCAGCCGGGTCAGCTCGGCCAGCTTCAGCGCCGCCAGGTCCCCCCTCGTCGGCCCGGGCCGGTACGTCTGCGGCGACCACCGGACCACCGGTTCGGTCCAGGGCGCGATGGCGTCCGGGACCCGCGCCGCCCGCGAGTACCTGGCCGATGTGGGAGGTCGATCTGCGGCCGGGGATCTCTGATCATTTTTAATGACGTGCCCACACGCTGGCTGTTGCCGACCAGCTCGGTCCGCACTTCCTGGACGAACCGGATCAGCCGGTGCTCCTGATCGAGTCGCGGTCGGCGTTCGGACGCCGCCCGGTGCAGGGCGCGGCCCGGCTCAAGGACCTGGATGAAGTAGTGGCGCAGGAACAGAGCCGCGGGTCATCACCGCCCTGACCCGTACGGACTGTCGCTGCCGGCGACCCCTCAAGCCGCCGGCAGCGCGTGGTCCCCTGGTGCGTCAGCGGAGCGCGTTCAGGGTGTTGCTGTCATCGTTGACAAAGTAGACCTGGTGTGGGCTGGCCGTGGTGGCCAGGCCGAACAGGGCCCCGCCGGGTGGGTCGGCGGTGTCCACGTCTCGCGCGATCACGAACCGCCCGTGCTGGGTCAGCTCGACCAGGTTGTTGTCGTCTCCATTGGCCGCGAGCAGGTCGCCGTTGGGTGCGACGGCCAGACCGAGCGGGCCGTTGAGGTGCGGGTCGGCGGACACCGTGGCGGCAGGCGCCCCGGCGTTCACCGCGCTGCGTCGTGATACCGCGTCGGGTACCCGGGCGATCCGGGAGTTCACCGTGTCCGCCACGAACAGGGTGCCGTTTCGGCCGAGAGCCACACCGGTCGGCCCGACGATCAGAGCCGCCGGGTCGATGTGGACAGAAATCCCGGTGGCAATGAGCGTGCTGGCCACCACCCGGGGTTTGTCGCCCCTTAGGTTCAGCGCCAGCCGGACGACATCGCCCTTGGTCGTGGTGGCCGGCTGGCCATTGGTGATGCCGGTCAGCACGTTGGTGACGAACAGGTCAGCCACAGTGCCCAGGTCCAGCACGGTCGCGTCCCATGGCCCGTCGATGCCGTAGCCCCGGATGACCTCCCGGACCCGCCCCCAGGAGTCGAGTACGAACAACTCGCCTGGCCGCGCGGTCGCGGACGTCCCGTCGGCGGTGGGCAGGCTGCCCACGATCACCCAGCCTGAGCGCAGCACCACGAGCGCGGTGGTGAGCCCCACCCCGCCCGGCACCGATGTGGCCGGGATCTGCGCGAACAGACGCTGCTGACCGGACGGGGAGATCTGCACGATGGTGGTGCCACGACCCTGCTGGTTCGCGGCGTTGTTGAAGTTGCTGACCAGCACGTTCCCGGCGGCGAGGTCGCCGCGGCTGCGCGGCACGACCGCGACCCCGTACGGATTGACGTCCCCGTTGGCCGGGATGGTGCTAGCCACCGTCGTCTGCTTCAGGGCGCCGATGAAGGATCCGGGCCCACTGGTTCCGGCGGCGGCGGGGAGTATCCCCGCCGCGGTGACTGCGGTGGCTGCGGCGATCATTGCCGCGACGCGTTTACTAATTGATCCCCTGTTCATGCCTGTCTCCTTGGCTCGCGACAGCGCGCATTCGCGCGTGTTCGCGCCAGGGGCCGGCCGGTCACCCGTCGCTCATATCCACTACGAGCGCTCGGCAGAAGGGGATTGGCCATGGCAAAAAATTGCGTGCCGGAATTTAATCCGGCCAGCTCACAGACAGACAAGCACAGCCGGGAAACGGGCCGGTTCTAACTGACGGCGTGGCTAACTGACGGCGTGGCTGGGCGCAACCAGGTCGGTTACCTCGTCTTCGGTGAACAGGCGGGACCGGATCATGAACCGGAACCCCTCCGGGGCCTCCAGCGAGAAGCCGCTGCCCCGGCCCTTGACCAGATCGACGGTCAGGTGGGTGTGGCTCCAGTACTCGAACTGGGACTCCGACATCCAGAAGTTGATCGGCTGGTCGATGCCGTCGATGGTCAGGTCACCCAGGTGCACGTCGGAGTTGCCGGTCTTGAAATCACCGTCGGGGTAACACATCGGCGAGCTGCCATCGCAGCAGCCACCGGACTGATGGAACATCAGCGGCCCGTGCTGCTCGGTCAGCTGTCGCAGCATGCCGGCCGCGGCATCGGTTACGTCAACCCTCTGCGTGGCCATACCAGCCTCCTTGGGCGCCAATGGGGGTGAGCGCCCGTGGGGAAACCATGCGGCTTCCCCACGGGCTCAGTGTACGTGCGACCGTTTAGAAGAAGCCCTGAGCGTCCTGCGAGTAGGACACGAGCAGGTTCTTCGTCTGCTGGTAGTGGTCGAGCATCATCTTGTGGTTCTCGCGGCCGACACCGGACTGCTTGTAGCCACCGAACGCGGCGTGCGCCGGGTAGGCGTGGTAGCAGTTCGTCCAGACCCGTCCGGCCTGGATGTCGCGGCCCGCCCGGTAGGCGGTGTTGGTGTCACGGGACCAGACGCCGGCGCCGAGGCCGTACAGCGTGTCGTTGGCGGTCTTGATGGCGTCGTCGTAGTCGTCGAACTTGGTCACCGAGACCACCGGGCCGAAGATCTCCTCCTGGAAGATCCGCATCTTGTTGTCGCCCTCGAACACCGTCGGCTGGACGTAGAAGCCGCCCGCCAGCTCGCCACCGAGCTCGGCCTTCTCGCCACCGGTGAGGACCTTGGCCCCCTCCTGCTTGCCGATGTCGATGTAGGACAGGATCTTCTCGTACTGGTCGTTGGAGGCCTGGGCGCCGACCTGGGTGTCGGTGTCCAGTGGGTGTCCCTGCTTGATGCCCTTGACCCGCTCGACCGCGTCCGGCAGGAACGTGTCGTAGATCGAGGACTGGATCAGCGCCCGGGACGGGCAGGTGCAGACTTCGCCCTGGTTCAGGGCGAACATCGCGAAGCCTTCCTGGGCCTTGTTGTAGAAGGCGTCGTGGTGGTCGGCCACGTCACCGAAGAAGATGTTCGGGCTCTTGCCGCCCAGCTCCAGCGTGACCGGGATGAGGTTCTCGCTGGCGTACTGCATGATCAGGCGGCCGGTGGTGGTCTCACCGGTGAAGGCGACCTTGCGGATGCCCTTGTTCTGGGCCAGCGGCTTGCCGGCTTCGACGCCGAAGCCGTTGACCACGTTGAGCACGCCCGGCGGGAGCAGGTCGGCGATCAGCTCCAGCACCACGTGAATCGAGGCCGGGGTCTGCTCGGCCGGCTTGAGCACGACCGTGTTACCCGCGGCCAGGGCCGGAGCCAGCTTCCAGGTCGCCATCAGGATCGGGAAGTTCCACGGGATGATCTGGCCGACCACGCCGAGCGGCTCGTGGAAGTGGTAGGCCACGGTGTCGGCGTCGATCTGGGAGATCGAGCCCTCCTGGGCCCGGATCGCGCCGGCGAAGTAGCGGAAGTGGTCCACGGCCAGCGGGATGTCGGCGGCCAGGGTCTCGCGGACCGGCTTGCCGTTCTCCCAGGACTCGGCGACCGCGATCATCTCGAGGTTCTGCTCGATGCGGTCGGCGATCTTGTTCAGGATGCTGGCCCGCTCGCCTACCGAAGTCCGGCCCCAGGCGGCGCTGGCGCCTTCGGCCGCGGCGACCGCGCGGTCGACGTCCTCGGCCGTGCCCCGGGCGATCTCGGTGAATACCTCGCCGGTCACCGGCGTCGGGTTCTCGAAATATTTGCCAGTGGCGGGCGGTACGTACTCGCCGCCGATGAAGTGGTCATAACGCGGCCGGTAGCTGACGACGCTGCCGGCTTCTCCAGGTGCCGCGTACTTGGTCATGCTGGACCTCCAGTGCTGTACATCACTTAACCTCCGACGTTAAGCCGGCCCACGTTGCAATGCCGTTGCATGTCGCACCGGGACTACTTGCCCGCCCCCGGCCACCGGGTTACGCTCGCGGGAGGTGGGCCGCTAGCAGCGATAACGCCGCAGCGAGCCGTCGCAGACACCGGAGTCCGCCCATGAGTGGCAAGCCCGTCCGGCCTCGGCTGGCCGAGAGCCTGGCCACGGACCCCCGCCAGCAGTTCCGCGTGCTGCAGCAGGTGCACGAGGCCGAACTGAGCGGAAGCCGGTCCATGGTCCCGTCACGCTCGCTGATCGCCGAGTCGTGGCGCCGGTCGCTGGCAGCCCACATCGATCCCGATGACTTCCGGCCCCCGACGGTCTACGCCCCGGACGATGTGGCCGACGTCCGTTCGGCCCACCCGATGCACTCGGTGGTGCCGCTGCTGCGCAAGATGCTGGTGGATATCGCTGACGCCTCGCACCACATCATGATCGTCACCGACGCGCACGGGACGATCCTGTGGCGCGAAGGCGCAGCCGACATCTGCCTGCGGGCCGACCCGGTGGGCCTGTGCGAGGGCACCCGCTGGGCCGAGGACACGATCGGCACCAACGCGATGGGAACCGCGCTGGCCGTCGACGCCCCGGTGCAGATCTACTCGGCCGAGCACCTGGTGCGGACCTATCACACCTGGAGCTGCGCGGCGGCCCCGGTGCACGACCCGGACACCGGCGCGCAGATCGGCGCGATCGACGTCAGCGGCTACCTGCAGGACTTCCACCCGGCCGTGGTCAGCCTGGTGACCGCGACGGCCGAGCTGGCCGAGAGCCACCTGCGGATGCAGATGGCGGTGCGGGACGAGCAGTTGCGGGCCCGGAACATGCCGCACCTGTCCGGGCTGCGGGGTGAGGCCGGCGCCCTGGTCACCGCGAGCGGCCGGGTGCTGGCGGCCGAGCCGGCCGGAGCATGGCCCGAGCGGGTCGACCTGCGGGCCGCCTCGGACAGCGTGCTGCTCGGCGACGGCCGTGAGGCCCAGCTGGAGCCGCTGTCCGAGGGTTACCTGCTCCGGGTGCCGTGGGCGGCCAGGTCCAGCGCCCGCCGCCCGGCGCTGTCCCTGTCCTTTTTGCGGGAGCCGGCGTCGGCGGTGCTGGACGGCCGCGAGCTGCCGCTCACGCTGCGCCGGGCCGAGCTGCTGACCCTGCTCGCGCTGACCCCGGCCGGCCTGACCTCGGAACAGCTCGCGCTGGCCCTGTACGGCGAGGACGGCAACCCGGCCACCGCCCGGGCCGAGATCCACCGGCTGCGGGCCCAGCTGGGTGAGCGGGCCATGCGGACCAAGCCCTACCGGCTGCGGGCCGAGATCGACGCCGACTTCCTGACCGCCCGGGCGGCGCTACGGGACGGCGACCTGCGGGCCGCGCTGGTCGCCGGGCAGGCACCGCTACTGCCCCGGTCCGAGGCCCCCGCCATCCGGGCCGAACGCGACGAGCTCGTCGCCGCCCTGCGGCACGCCGTCCTCGACCGCGGCGACGTCGAGGCCCTCTGGGAGTACAGCCAGAGCGAACCGGGCCGGGACGACCTGGCCGTCTTCGAGCGGCTGGCGGTCGAGCTCCCCGTCCAGGATCCGCGCCAGCCCATGGCCGCGGACCGGCGGGCCGCCCTCCAGGCCGAGTAGGCCACCCGAGCAGCGCCGCGAGCCCGCTGCCGGCGACCCCCCTCAGGTCGCCGGAAGCGTCTCGTCACCGTGCCGGGGTCAACTCACCTATCCCGTTACCGTCTCTACGGTGCTCGCGGACGGGTGGATTGAGCCTGCAAACGATTGCGGCCCAAAATTCTCAGCCATACCGACCCGGCTACCTCAGCGCTTACCCCGCAGGCCGCAGAAGTCACACCTGTCCCAGTAGCCTCTGTGCGGGCGTGCCTTCGGGGGCGGTACCGGCGCCACGGATTGCACTGGAGCGCGTGCAGTGATAATCCCTGCCCGTGCTCCAGCGAGACGGGAATCGTCACGCCTGGGGTGTGGGAGTATTCCGAGCGCTTCCGCCGGAGGTACCCGCCTGCGCTCAGCGGCGGGGGTCGATGTGGATCTTGGGGGCGTCGCCCCACTCGGCGGGGCGGCGGCCGGCCAGGACGGTGGCCACTTCGTCCAGGCCGACGGTGGCGGCGACGATCGGCTCGGGGTCGACGGCGCGGTCGGCGTAGAGGGAGATCGTCTCGGCCAGCCCACCGGAGGCGCTCAGCACTCCGGTCGCGGTCACGTCCTTGAGCACCAGGGTCCGGGTGTCGAGCAGGCTGGGCTCAGCCGACAGGCCGATGTAACTGATCCTGCCGCCCGGCTCGACCAGCTCGGCGGCCAGCGCGGGCAGCTCCACGCCGGTGGAGGCGTCGATGACCGCGTCGAACGGGACCCGCGGCAGCGTGCCGCGCACCCACGCCTGGCCGAAGCCGAGGGACCGGGCGAACCGCAGCGAGCGGTCGTCCTGGCCCAGCAGGTGTACCTCGGCGCCGCCGGCCCGCGCGATCAGCGCGGCCAGCAGCCCGATCGTGCCCGGCCCCATGACCAGCAGCCGCTGCGCGGTGCTGGCCTCAACCGTGCTGACCTGCGCGGCCCGGACCGCGCGCAGGGCGTTGCCGCCCGGCTCGACCAGGGCACCCGCGGTCGCGCCGATGCGGTCCGGCAACGGCAGCAGCGCCGAGGCCGGGACGAGGAGCTGCTCGGCCAGCGCCCCGGGCCAGCCGCCCCGGATGCCGATCTCGAACCGGTCTGCGCACAGGTGCTGCCGGCCGCTGCGGCAGCGGTCGCAGTGCCCGCAGCCGAGCATGGTGTCCCCGGTGACCCGCTGGCCGAGCCAGGCCGCGCTGGCCTCGTCGCCGGCCCGGGTCACCACGCCGCACCACTCGTGGCCGATCCGGACCGGGTACCGGGCCTCGCCGGTCCGCAGGTAGACCATGTGGCCGGTGAAGAACTCCACGTCGGTGCCGCACACCCCGGCCCGCTCGACGTCGACCACCACCTGGCCCGGCCCGGGCTCGGGTGGCTCGATGTCGTGGACTGCGGCCTGGCCCGGCCCGGTGATGACGAACGCGCGCACGCCGGGCTACCTGATCCGCGGTTCTTGCGCAGGGGTAACGTCCATGGCGTTCCGCATATTAGAGCGAATTGCCGGGAGCAGCGAAACGATGACCGATCTGCGCAGCAATCACTGGTACGGCGGCAACGACCGTGACGGCTTCCTCCACCGGGCCTGGATGCGCCGTGGGCTGCCCGACTCGGCGTTCACCGGCCGGCCTCAGATCGCGATCGCGAACACCGCGTCCGACCTGGTGCCGTGCAACCGGCACCTGACCGAGGTGGCCCAGCATGTCGCGGCCGGGGTGTGGGAGGCGGGCGGAGTTCCGCTGGAGATGCCGGTGGTGTCGCTGGGCGAAACCAACGTCCGCCCGACCGCGATGCTGTGGCGGAACATGGCCGCCATGGCCATCGAGGAGATGATCCGGGCCAACCCGATCGACGGTGTGGTGCTGCTCGGCGGGTGCGACAAGACCATCCCCGCCCTGCTCATGGGGGCCGCGTCGGTGGACCTGCCCGCGATCGTGGTCCCCGGCGGCCCGATGCTGACCGGCACCTTCCGCGGCGCCCCGCTCGGCTGCGGCACCGACGTGTGGCGGCTGAGTGAGGACGTACGGGGTGGCAAGCTGTCCCAGGCCGATTTCATGGCCGCCGAATCGTCGATGATCCGGAGCCGGGGCCACTGCAACACCATGGGCACGGCCTCGACCATGGGGCTGCTGGCCGAGGTGCTCGGGACCACGGTGCCGGGCACGGCCGGGCTGCCCGCGCCGGACAGCCGGCTGCTGTCCCAGGCCCACGGCACCGGCAAGCTGGCCGTGGAAATGGTGCAGGTCGAGCGCAGGCCCAGCCAGGTGCTGACGGCGGCTTCGTTCCACAACGCCATCGTCGCCCTGGCCGCGCTGGGCGGGTCGACCAACGCCGTGGTGCACCTGCTGGCCATCGCCGGACGGCTGGGGATCCCGCTCACCCTGGACGACTTCGACCGCATCGGCTCCGACGTGCCGCTGCTGGTCAACCTGCAGCCGGCCGGGCAGTTCCTGATGGAGGACTTCCACCGGGCCGGCGGGCTGCTGGCCGTGCTGCGGGAGGTCAAGGACCTGCTCGACCCGGCTGCGCTGACCGTCACCGGGCTGCCGCTGACCGACTACCTGGGTGAGGCCCAGATCTGGGACCGCGAGGTCATCGCGGTCCGGAACAAGCCGGTCCAGGACGCGGCCGGCATCGCGGTGCTGCGCGGCAACCTGGCCCCCAACGGGGCGGTCATCAAGCCGGCCGCCGCGTCGGCGCACCTGCTGCAGCACCGCGGCCGGGCCGTGGTGTTCGACTCGATCGAGGACCTGCACACCCGGCTGGACGACGAGGATCTGGACGTGGACGCCGACTCGGTCCTGGTGCTGCGCGGCTGCGGCCCGAGGGGCTACCCGGGCATGCCCGAGGTGTCGAACATGCCGATGCCGGCCAAGCTGGCGCGCGAAGGCGTCCGGGACATGGTCCGCATCTGCGACGGCCGGATGAGCGGTACCGCCTACGGGACCGTGGTCCTGCACGTCTCACCCGAGGGCGCGGCGGGCGGCCCGCTGAGCAAGATCCGGACCGGTGACTGGATCGTGCTGGACGTGCCCGGCCGCCGGGTCGACGTGGAGCTGAGCGAGGACGAACTGCGGGAGCGACCGGTGGCGCAGGCCATGGCGGACGCGGTGGCCAAGCCGCGGCGGGGCTGGGAACTGCTGTACGTCAACAGCGTGCAGGGGGCCGAGGACGGGGCCGATCTGGACTTCCTGCGCGGGGCCACCGGGCACATGGTCGAGCGGGAGTCCCACTAGGCGCTGCGCTGGCCGTCCCGCACCTGGGTGATCTCGGACAGCCCGCAGATGGTCAGCACCGGGGCCAGCAGCGAGGTGACGACCAGCTCGATGTGGTCCGCGTGCGTGAACAGCACGGTCAGGCCGGCGCTATCCAGGTACCCGACCGAGGTCAGGTCGACGACCACCGGGCCGTCCCCGGTCTGAGCCAGTGCGTCGCCCAGCTGGCCGGCGTTGCTCATGTCGATCTCGCCGTCGGCCGTCAGCACCTGGCTGCCGTCCGGGCGGCGGTTCGTGGACAGCGTGAGCGGTGTGGTCATGACGTGATCCCGAGCTGCATGTCGACGGTGGTACCGGTGTCTCCCGGCTCGATGGTGACCTGCTGCATGAGCGCCCGCATCAGCGCGATGCCGTGGCCACGGTGCGGGTTGGCGTCCGGCGCCGACGCCTTCCACCGGCCGCTGTCGGTGACGGTCAGGCGAAGCTGGCTGGCGGTGGCTGCGGCGCGGAGCCGTATCTGCTGGCCCGGAGCGAACCGGTGACCGTGCTCGATGGCGTTGGCGCAGGCTTCGCCCACCGCGACCAGGACGTCCTGGATCGTCCGCTGGCTGAGGTCGCAGCGCCGCAGCCAGTCCCGGAGCGCGGCGCGGACCGGCGCGAGCTGACCCGAGTCGGCTACGAAGTCCAGCTCCAGCGGGGCGGGGTGCCGGTACAGCACGAAGGCTACGTCGTCCTCGTAGCCGCCGTCCGGGGCCATCGTGGTCATCAGCCCGCTGGCCAGGTCCTCCACCGTGGTGGCACCCCCGTCCAGCAGGGCCGACCCGGCCTGGGCGATGCCGGAGTTGATGGACTGGCGGCGGCGCTCGACCAGGCCGTCGGTGTACAGCAGCAGCGTGGCCCGGGCCGGCACGGCGCAGCTCGCTTCGGTCCGCTGGATGGCCGGCCGGACGGCGAGGGGGAACGACCGGCCCCCGTTGAGCAGCTCGATCCGGCCGTCCGGGAGGCCCAGGATGCCGGGCGGATGACCCGCGCTGCTGTAGGTCAGCCGGCCCGCCGCCGCGTCGAGGATGCCGCAGAACACCGTGCTGCAGATCGCCCCGGGGATCAGCGCCGCGAACCGGTCCATGGCGCTCAGCGTCTGCGCGGCGCTCGCGTCCTGCAGCAGCAGGGCCCGGCAGGCGCTGCGGAGCTGCCCCATCACGGTGGCCGCGTCCAGCCCGTGACCCACGCAGTCACCGACCACGATCCCGGTCCGGCCGTCCGGTAGCTCCACGATGTCGAACCAGTCGCCGCCGACCTCCAGGGGGCGGCTGGCCGGCTCGTACCGGGCCGCGAAGCCGTCCGGGAGCCGGGCCGGCCCGAGGATGGCCCGCTGCAGCACCAGGGCCGTCTCCCGCTGCTGGTCGCTCTGGTGCACCCGGTGCAGAGCCTGGCCCAGGTAACCGCACAGCAAGGCCAGCAGCGCGCGGTCCTCCGCGGTGAACGGCCGGGCCGGGTCCGGGTCGATCGAGACGGCCAGCAGGCCCAGCGGGTACTCCACCGTGATCCCGACCGAGTGGTCGCCGATGTCGGCCGGGACCAGCACCGGCTGCCGCCGCAGCGCGGACATGGCCTCCCGGAGCGATCCGGGCAGGTCGCTCCAGCCGGTCTCCGGGTCGGTGGACAGCACGGTCGGCTGGTCGTGGCCAGCCCAGGCCACGGCGAGCGCGCGGCGGGCGTGCCAGAGCCGCCGCAGCTCGTTCAGCGCGCCCTGGAGAGCCTGCGGCAGGCTGGTGGCCCGGGACAGCAGCAGGCCCATGGCCGCCAGGGCCTGCTCGCGCTGTCCCGCGTACCGCTCGGCGGTGATGTCCCGCAGGGTGCCGACCACCAGGCGCCGCCCGGTATCCGGGTCGCTGGCCTCGTTGAAGCTGGCTGCCACCCACAGCCGATGGCCGTCGCGGTGGGTGACCGGCGCGACGAAGCTGCCCCGGCTCTGCGCCATCAGCTGGCCGAAGGCCTCGCTGACCTCACGGTAGGCCTCCGGATCGGCGTCCGGCTGGGGCCACCAGACGTGCTCGGCCGGGTACGGCAGGCCCTCCGGGCCGTAGCCGAGGATGTCGGTGAAGGCCGCGTTGATCTCGACCACCGCGCCGCTCTCGTCGCACAGGAAGAACGCCTCGTGCAGGGAGTCGATCAGCGCCGCGCGCCAGCGGGCGTGGTGGGTGCGCAGCCGGGCCAGCTCCACGTTGGCCCGGACCCGGGCCAGCAGTTCCGCGGCCGAGAACGGCTTGACCAGGTAGTCGTCGGCACCCGCCCCCAGACCCTCGATCGCGGCCTCCTGGCCGGCCCGGGCCGACAGCAGCAGGACCGGCACGTCCGCGGTCCGCGGCTCGGACCGCAGCGCGGCCACCAGGGCCAGGCCGTCCAGGCCGGGCATCATCACGTCGCTGATGACCAGGTCCGGGGGGTCGGCCCGGATCGCATCCAGCGCGGCGAGCCCATCCGCCACCGCGGTGACCTCGTACCGGACCCCGAGCAGCCGCTGCAGGTACTCCCGCATGTCGGCGTTGTCGTCGGCCAGCAAGACCCGGGCCCGGTCGCCGGAGCCGGGCCACTCCGGGGCGGTCGAGCCGGTCGCAGGCGCACCGGCGACGGCGCCGGCGACGGCGGTGCCGGCGACGGGCAGGGGGCCCGTCCCCATCCCGCCGTCCGGCAGCCAGCGCAGTGCCTCGGCCAGGAACGGGTCGGCCGCCGCAGACACCGTGCCGGCCGCGGCCGCCTCGGCCACGTGGGCGGGCGGCAGGTGATCCCGGCCGAACGGCAGCCGGATCGTGAACTCGGTCCCCGCTCCCTCGCTGCTCTGGGCGCTGATCGTGCCGCCGTGCAGGCCGACCAGCTCGCGCACCAGCGCCAGCCCGATGCCGCTGCCCTCGTTGGAACGCGACCGCGAGTTCGGGATGCGGTGGAACCGCTCGAACAGGCGGGGCATCTCGGCCGGGGCGACCCCGACGCCAGTGTCGGCTACGCGCAGCAGGGCGTGGTCGCCGTCCGGGCGGAGCGTGACGCTGATGGTCCCCTCGAAGGTGAACTTCAGCGCGTTGCTGACCAGGTTGAGTACGACCTTCTCCCACATCTCCTGGTCGATGTAGACCGGCTGGGGCAGCTCGGGGCAGTCCACCCGGTACGTCAGCCCGGCCCGCTCCATCGACGAGCGGAACACGCTGGCCAGGTCGGCGGTGAACGCGGCCAGGTCGACCGGCTCGTACCGGGCCTGCATCCGGCCCGCCTCGATCCGGGAGAAGTCCAGCAGCGTGTTCACCAGCTTGCCCAGCCGCAGCCCGTTGCGGTGGATGACGTCCAGCTCCTGCCGGGCGGTCTCGTCCGCGTCCCCCAGCCGGCCGCGCAGCTCCTCCAGCGGCCCCATGATCAGGGCGAGCGGGGTGCGGAACTCGTGGCTGACGTTGGAGAAGAACGTGGTCTTGGCCCGGTCCAGCTCGGCCAGTTCCTCGGCCCGCCGCTGCTGGACCTGATAGGCGATGGCCCCGTTGACCAGCGCCGCCGTCTGCTGGGCGACCAGGCTCAGGAATGACCGGTAGGCCTCGTCCAGGGCCCGGCCGCCGCTGGCCGCGAGCACCATCACCCCGACGGTCTGGCCGCCGGGCTCGCCGGTCAGCGGCAGCACCATGGCCTGGGTCGGCGAGGTCTCCCAGCCACCCGGTGGCAGGCCGGGGAACCGCTCGCCCGCGTCGGACACCGTGACCGGCTGGCCGCTGCGCAGCACGTCGCCCGCGGGCCAGTCTCCCGGGCCGTCGGCCAGTGGCACCGGGGCCGCACCGGGCGGGCTGGTGGCGGTCAGCGCGATCTCGTCCGTGCCCGGCTTGCGCAGGTAGATGGCGGCGAACGGGACGTCCGCCGCGGCTCTGGTCAGCGCGTCGCCGACCAGCTCGGCCGCTTCAGCCGCGCTGCGCGCGCGGCCGGCCAGTGAGCCCAGGTCCTGCAGCGCGGCCAGCCGGCGCTCGCCCACGACCCGCTGCGTGGTGTCGCTGACCGCGGTGAACACGCCCCGCACCACACCGGTGTCGTCGTCGTGCAGCGGGCTGTAGGAATAGGTCCAGTAGGTCTCTTCCCAGTAGCCGTGCCGGTTCATCGGCAGCAGCAGGTCCTCGGACCAGGTGGCCTGGCCACTGGAGATCACCGAGGCCAGCATCGGGCCGATGGTGCCCCAGATCTCGCTCCACACCACCTCGCCCGGCTTGCCCAGGGCGGGATGCTTGCTGCCCAGCAGCGGCAGGTAGGCGTCGTTGTAGAAGAACTGGAGGTCTGGGCCCCACCACACAATCATGGGGAACCGCGAGGTCAGGCAGATCCGGACCGCGTCCCGCAGGCTGGCCGGCCAGTCACCGGGATCGCCCAGTCCAGAGTCCGACCACGGATGGGCGCGCATCCGGCGGACCATCTCGCCGTCGCCGGGGAACAGCGCACCACCTGGCTGGTCAGGGGCGGGTTCGGCGCGTCCGGTCTCGTTCATCGCGCCGTCCTCATCCCTCGTTCCCAGCGCGGGGCCTCGGACCAAACCATAGCGCCCGGGGCCGCTCGTGGGAGTCATAGCCGGGGCGATGGGTTGACCACTGATCCAACTGCCACACAATGAATGAATGGTCGCAGCCCCCGAGTTGGCCCAGCCAGCGGTGATGCCGCTGCTGTCCGTGTCCGGCCTGTCCGTCCGGTACGGGGCGGTCCAGGCCCTGGACGGCGTGAGCCTGACCGTCCGTCCCGGCGAGCTGATCGCGCTGGCCGGCGAGAACGGCGCGGGCAAGACGACGCTGGTCCGCTGCATCGCCGGGGACATCATGCCCACCCAGGGTGAGGTGTACATCTCCGGCCACCGGATCACCCCCGACCCGGCCGCCGCCGCCCGGCAGGGCGTGGCCGTGGTCTGGCAGGACCTGGCGTTGTGCGAGAACCTCGACATCGCCGCCAACGTGCTGCTCGGCCGGGAGTCGCGCCGCATGATGTTCTCCGACAGCCGGTTCCACCGGACGGCGGCGTCCCAGCTCGACAGCCTGGGTATCCCGTTGCGGGACACCACCCGGCGGGTCAGCTCGCTGTCCGGAGGCCAGCGCCAGCTGGTGGCGGTGGCCCGGGCCATGGGCCGCAAGCCCCGGCTGCTGGCCCTGGACGAGCCCACCGCCGCGCTCGGGGTGATGGAGTCGGCCCAGGTGGAGGAGCTGATCTCCGGGCTACGGGAGAAGGGCACCACGATCCTGCTGGCCTGCCACGACATCGATCAGATGTTCCGGCTGGCCGACCGCATCGTGATCCTGCGTCAGGGCCGGATCGTGGCCGACCTGGACCCGGTCAGCACGCACCCGGACGACGTGGTGGCGCTGATCTCCGGCCAGCCGGTCGACTCCACCGCCCGCCGTCAGCTGACCCGGCTGCACGGGCTGGCCGACCGGCTGGTGTCGGCCGACCCCTCGTCCAGCCTGTCCCTGATCATGTCCGCGCTCGGTGCCGCGCTCGGCACCGAGCAGCTGTGCATCCACCTGGTCTCCGATCAGGACTCGCCGGTTGCCCCGGACCAGTCGCTGGTCTGCGCCGCATCGCTCGGGTTCACGCCCGGCCAGCTCGCGCAGTGGGCGCAGCTGCCGTTCGGCCTGGGCGGCGGCCCGGTCGGCCTGGCCGCCGCGACCCAGAAGCCCGTCATTGAGGCGGACGTGCAGTCCAGCGCGGCCTGGACCGGGTTCAGCGGCCTGGCCGAGCGGGCCGGGGTGGCCAGCTCCTGGTCGGTCCCGGTGGCCGGTCCCGGCGGCCTCAGCGGCATCATCACCATCTTCCGGCCCGAGGGGGGCATGCCGCACCGGCACGAGCTGCAGCTGGTCACGCTGTACGCCGGGTACGCAGCCAGCGCCATTGAACGGGACCGGCTGCTGGAGCAGGCCACCGCGCGCAACCGGGTACTGGAGACGATCCGGGAGATGCTGGAGAACCTGGCCGGGCCGGCTCAGGTATCCGAGGGCCTGGTCATCGCGGCCCAGGCCCTCCGGCACGGCCTGCAGGCCGACGAGGTCGCCCTGCTCACGCGGCCGGGCGGGGAGGACCCGCGGTGGCGGGCCTTCGCCGGGTCGGCCGGCCGCGACCCGGCCGAAGCCTCGCCCGCGCTGCGCAGCGCCGCCGATCACATGCTGGCCGAGACCTTCCCGGACGGGATGCCCCGCCAGCTGACCAGCGACCGGGGACGGCGGGTCCGGCTGGTCCCGTTCACCGCGGCCAACGGGTCGGCCGTCCTGCTGGCCAGCTGGAAGCAGCCCAGCGCCAAGGCGGCCCAGGAAGAGATCGCGCTGATGGAAGACGCCGCGCACTCGCTGCGGCTGGCCCTGGACCGCGAGGAGGCCGGGCTGGCCCATCAGGAAACGGCCGCCCTGCGCCGGTCCGGAGAGCTGCAGCGGGACTTCCTGTCCCGGCTGAGCCACGAGCTGCGCACCCCGCTCACCGCCATCCGCGGCTACGCCTCCAGCCTCATGCAGACCGACGTCACCTGGGACCGGACCTCCCAGGACCGGTTCCTCGACCGCATCGCGGCCGAGTCGGCCCGGCTCGGCCGCCTGGTGGACGACCTGCTCGACTTCTCCACCATCGAATCGGGCCTGATGCGGCTGCAGCCCGACTGGTGCGACCTGCCGCTGGTGGTGCAGGCCGCGGTGGCCTGCCTGCCGCCGGCTGGCGCGGCCGCCGTCTCGGTCCAGTGCGATCCGGATCTGCCGGTGATCTGGGCCGATCACGACCGGCTGGAACAGGTCTTCGTCAACCTCATCAACAACGCGGTCGGGCACAACCCGCCTGGCACCCGGGTCTGGGTCTCAGCCGAAGCGGCCGGGGCCGAGGTCGTGATCAGCGTGCGCGACGACGGTACGGGCATTCCCGACGAACTGGCCGCCGCGCCGTTCGAGGCAGGCCGCCGGCGCCGGACCCGCACCGGCGGGGCCGGGCTCGGCCTGTCCATCGCCCAGGGCATCGTCGACGCCCACCACGGCCGGATCGAACTGCAGCGGCTGGACCAGGGGACCCGGTTCCGGGTATACCTCCCGGCCGACGTCCAGGAGGACAGCGCCGACGCCGGTCCGGGGGCGCTGGTCCTGGTCCCCGGCGGCGCCCCAGCCCTACCCGACGAGGAGCACGATGCCTGACCCCACCGCCAACACCCGCGTCCTGGTGGTGGAGGACGACCCCAACATCGTCGACCTGATCCGGTCCAACCTGGCCGTGCGCGGGTTCGACACGGTGGTCTCCCAGGACGGCATGCGGGTGCTCAAGCTGCTCGAAACCGAGGACCCGGACATCGTGCTGCTGGACCTGATGCTGCCCGAAGCCGACGGGTTCGAGCTCTGCCGGCAGATCCGGGAGCGCTCGCTGGTCGGCATCATCGTGGTCTCGGCCCGCGGTGGCGAGCGGGACAAGGTGACCGCGCTCAACATGGGCGCCGACGACTACCTGACCAAACCGTTCAGCATCGAGGAGCTGCTGGCCCGGATCTCAGCCACGCTGCGCCGGACGCGCCCCGCGGTGTTGCCCGAGCCGCATACCCCGGTCATCTCCGCGGGCGACATCATGATCGACCTGGCCCGCCAGCAGGTGACCCGGCTGGGCCAGCCCGTGCACCTGACCCCGACCGAGTTCGCCCTGCTCCGTGAGCTGGCCACCAACCGCGGCAAGCTGCTGACCCACGCGCACCTGCTGCGCCGGGTCTGGGGCCTCGGATACGAGACCGAGACCGAGTATGTCCGCGTTTACGTGCGGCGGCTGCGGGCCAAGCTGGAAACCGAAGGCGGCGAGCCGCTCATCCTAACTCAGCCACGTGCGGGCTACCGATTCGCCCCGGAATAGACCGCCCCAGGGGCTTTGCGAGCGCTCTGTTCACACTATTTTTACGACGCGGCGGCGATGTTAAGGCCCCGTTAATTCCGTCACGCCTAGGGTTTCGGTCAAAAGCTGAGGCCGCGGTAGTTCTCGCATGGAAGGACGCACGGTCGCGCATCTTCCTTCTGCGGCCCAGAAAACACTCGAGGTGATCTTTTGAATTTGTTTACCAGAATCAGCTGGACATCGGCGCTCGCGGTGACTGCCGGTGTTGCCCTGGCTGCATGCAGCAGCAGCGGCGGCGGCAGCAGCTCGCCTTCGGCCAGCAGCTCAGCTTCCAGTGGCGGCTCAAGCAGCACGCCGAGCATTTCCACGTCGTCGTTCACCCGGGACTTCTCGGCCATGACGCAGCTGAAGCCGCTCGCCTCCAAGGGCAAGGGCAGCGTCGGCGTCATCCTGCCGGACACCGTTTCGTCGGCCCGGTACACCGAATTCGACGCACCGTACCTGACCAAGGCCCTGTCCACCGCCGGCCTGACCTCGTCGCAGTTCTCCGTGCAGAATGCACAGGGCAGCGACTCCACCCAGTTCACCGACGCCCAGGAAGACATCACCAAGGGCGCCACCGTCCTGGTCGTCGACCCGCTCGACGCCGGGACCGGCTCCAAGATCGAGTCCTACGCCAAGCAGCACGGCGTCGCGGTGATCGACTACGACCGGCTGACCCTCGGCGGTAGCCGCTCCTACTACGTCAGCTTCAACAACGTCCAGG
This sequence comes from uncultured Actinomycetes bacterium, assembly GCA_963833835.1. Taxonomy (GTDB): domain Bacteria; phylum Actinomycetota; class Actinomycetes; order Streptosporangiales; family Streptosporangiaceae; genus Bog-532. The sequence goes on along the minus strand of CAWHZI010000004.1, from coordinate 268,624 downwards.
TCGGCAAGCTGATCGGCCAGGGCCTGGAGAGCTGCGTGACGGCCTGGGGCGTCAAGACCCCGAACGTGCTGGTCATGAAGGGCGACCCGACCGACAACAACGCCACCCTGTTCGCGCAGGGCTACGACGGCGTGCTGGCGTCGAAGTTCAGCAGCGGCTGGAAGAACGTCGGCACGGCCGCCGGCACCTGGGACCCGCCCACGGCGGAGACCGAGTTCCAGCAGCAGTACACCGCGCACAAGAACATCAACGCGGTGCTGGTCCCGAACGACGAGAACGCCGCGCCGATCATCCACTACCTGCAGTCGCTGAGCGTCAAGCCCAAGACCTTCCCGGTCACCGGGCAGGACGCGACGCTGGTCGGCCTGCAGAACATCCTGGCCGGTTACCAGTGCGGTACCGCCTACAAGCCGATCTACCTGGAGGCTCAGGCCGCGGCCGCGCTGGCCATGTACCTGCGCGCCGGGGAGAAGCCGCCGGCGGCCCTGGCCAACGGCAGCACCATGGACACGCAGGAAAAGGTCGCCGTTCCGTCGGTGCTGCTGGTCCCGGAGTGGGTCACCCCGTCGAACATGAACTCCACGGTGATCAAGGACCAGTTCGTCCCGGCCAAGCAGCTGTGTGCGGGTAGCTACGCTTCGGACTGCAAGGCCAACAACATCACGCCATGATGATCAACCATCATCGGCACCAGATCGGACGTGTTTGGTGACCACACCAAGCGCCGCCGACGGCGCCCGGCCCGCCAATGGCGGCCGGGCGCCGTCCCCTGCGGCTTCTACTAATCCGGCTGGACGCTCGAACGAGGACGCGCCGCTGCTCGAACTACGCGGCGTCGGCAAGAACTTCGGCCCCGTCCGGGCGCTCAGCGATATCAACCTGACCATCCCCGCGGGCAAGGTGACCGCGCTCGTCGGCGACAACGGCGCGGGGAAATCCACCCTGATCAAGACGATCTCGGGCATCTGGCAGCCCGACGCGGGCCAGGTCCTCTGGAAGGGCAGGCAGGTCCACCTGCACAGCCCCAAGGCCGCTACCGACCTCGGGATCGCCACCGTCTACCAGGACCTCGCCCTGTGCGACAACCTGGACATCGTGCAGAACATGTTCCTCGGCCGCGAGGAACTGAAGCGCTTCCAGCTCGATGAGATCAGCATGGAGCTGCAGGCCAAGCAGACCCTGGCCGACCTGTCGGTGGTGACCGTCCGCTCGATCCGCCAGCCGGTCGGCTCGCTGTCCGGTGGCCAGCGCCAGGCCGTGGCGGTGGCCCGGGCCGTGATGCAGCAGGCCCAGCTGGTGGTCATGGACGAGCCGACCGCGGCCCTGGGCGTGACCCAGACCAAGGTCGTGCTCGACCTCATCGACACGCTCTCCAGCCGCGGTATCGCGGTCCTGGTCATCTCGCACAACCTGACCGACGTCCTGAACAGCGCGGACCGGATCGCGGTGCTCTACCTCGGCCGGATGGCCGCGGTCGCCCCGGTCGAGCAGCTCGACACGCCGTCCATCGTCGAGCTCATGACCACCGGCCGGTCGGCCCGGACCCATGCTCCCGCCGCCGATCAGGTTCAGGCCGGGCAGCACGCAGGGGAGGCATCGTGAGCACCGAGACTCACCAGCCGTCACCCGAGTCGGCCGAACACGGCGACGATGCCGCCGAGGTAGCCACCGCCGCGCCCGACGTGCTCGCGAACTCGCTGGGCGAGTACCTGCGGATTCAGCTCCGCCGGATCCGCAGCGGCGAGAGCGGCGCGCTCCCGGTCGTCATCGGCCTGGTCGCGATCGTGATCTACTTCCAGGCCAGGAACTCGCTGTTCCTGTCGCCGGGGAACCTGGTCAACCTGCTGATCCAGGGTGCGCCCTACATCATCCTCGGCATGGCGGAAGTGTTCGTCCTGCTGCTGGGTGAGATCGACCTGGCCGTCGGGTTCACCGGCGCCGTGGCCGCGGTCATCACCGCATGGACGGTGTTCAGCCTGCCGTGGTGGATCGCCATCCTCCTCGGGCTGGGCACCGGGGCGTTCATCGGCCTGGTCTTCGGCCTGCTGATCACCAGGCTGGGGCTGCCATCGTTCGTCGTGACCCTGGCCGGCCTGCTGGGCCTGCAGGGCCTGATGATCGTGCTGGTCGCCCGCAGCGGCCACGGTCCGGGCGGGTCCATCCCGATCAACAACAAGATCATCGGCGACCTGACCGAGGGCAACCTCAGCCCCGTCGCCGGGTGGATCGTGATGATCGTGGTCGTGGTGCTGTCCGCGGCCGTGCTGCTCATGCGCGACCGGCAGCGCCGGGCGGCCGGACTCGTCACCCCGCCGATCAGCGTGACCGTGCTGAAGATCGTGGTCATGGCCGTGGCGGGCGTGGTGGTCGTGCTGATCGGCAACGCCAACCGCGGCACCGCCCTGCAGGCCCTGAGCGGGGTGCCCTGGGTGGCGCCCATCGTGCTCGGTGTGCTGGGGATCTGGACGTTCCTGCTAGGGCGGACCCGGTTCGGCCGGTACATCTACGCCATCGGCGGCAACGCCGAGGCGGCGCGGCGGGCCGGCGTGAACCTCAACCGGATGAGGACCGCGGCCTTCGTGCTGACCGGGGTGACCGGGGCGATCGCGGGCATCATCCTGGCCTCCCGGCTGGGGTCGATCTCCACCGACACCAACGGCGGCCAGCTGGTGCTGTTCGCCGTGGCGGCGGCGGTGATCGGCGGTACCCACCTGTTCGGCGGGCACGGCAAGATGCTGAACGCCCTGATCGGTGGGCTGGTGGTGGCGGCGATCGCCAACGGCCTGGCCCTGCTCGGGACGAGCGCGGCGGCGACCTACATCGTCACCTCGCTGGTCCTGCTGGCCGCGGTCAGCGTCGACGCGCTGTCCCGGCGCGGCAAGACGAGCTGACCCAACCGCAGTCAACGAGGAGGTACCCGCACGGCGGGTACCTCCTCGTCTGCTTCCCGGTCACTCCCGGCGGCTTCCTGGTTGCTCCCGGCGCAGAGGGTTTCAGGCGCAGAGGGTTTTCATAGGGAAGGGCGTCTTAACCTGCGCGTTTTCAGGCTGCGCTGAGGGAACCCTGAAGCGGGCCGGCCAGACTTCAGCGGCGGACCCATCGTCATGGGCCCGCGCGTCTGCCGCTCGGCGGGCGTCGAACCCGTCCCCGAGCGCCTGGAGGCCCGCTTGTCCACGACCGTCGTGGATTCGCCGCTGAGCCCGTCTGTCTATGACGCCGGGGCCGGGGCGGCGACGGGCCATCCACGCTGGCAGGTTTGGCGCTCGCCGCCAGGACAGCCACCGTGGGCCCGGCCGGCCCTGCTCGGCATCGCCGCGGTGGCGGCGCTCCTGTTCGCCTGGAACATCGCTGACGCCGGGCTGGCGCCGTTCTACTCGGTCGCGGTCAAGAGCATGTCGGTGAGCTGGAAGGCGTTCTTCTACGGCGCGCTGGACCCGAAGGCCACGATCACCATCGACAAGCTGGCGGGCTCGTTCGCGCCCCAGGCCCTGTCGGCCCGGATCTTCGGCTATCACCCGTGGTCACTGGCCCTGCCGCAGATCATCGAGGGTGTCATCGCCACGCTGGCCATGTACCGCGTCGTGCGCCGCTGGGCGGGACCCGTGCCAGGCCTGCTGGCGGCGGGGATCTTCGCGCTGACGCCGATCGCGGCGTCCATGTTCGGGCACAGCATGGAAGACGGCCTGCTGACCATGTGCCTGGTGCTGGCGGCCGACGCTTATCAGCGGGCGGTGATGGAGGCGCGGCTGCGCTCGCTGCTCTGGTCCGGATTCTGGGTCGGCGTGGGATTCCAGGCCAAGATGCTGCAGGCCTGGATGGTGCTGCCCGCGCTGGCCATCGGCTACCTGGTGGCCGCGCCCGTGCCGGTCCGCCGCCGTCTGGGCCAGCTCGGGGTGGCCACGGTGGTCATGCTGGCGGTGTCGCTGTCGTGGATCGCGCTGTACACGTTCACCCCGGCCCAGGACCGTCCGTATGTGGACGGCTCCACCAACAACAGCGCCATCTCCATGGTCTTCGGCTACAACGGCCTGGAACGCTTCGGCATCAGCGTCCCCGGCGCCGTCACCAGCGGCCCCGGCGTGAGCGGCGGAGCGGGCGCCGGCCGGAGTGCCGCTGCCGCCGGCCCGGAAGGACCGGTCAACGGCGCGGCACCGGGCGGGACTGGCACCGGTACAGCTCCGGGAGGGACGGCCCCGGGCGGCAGCGGCACCGGCTTTGGCGGTGCGCCAGGCACCGGCCCGGGTGCGGGAGCTGGCGCCGGCAACGCCGCCGCCCCGGCCACCGGCACCGGTGGAGCCGGTGGCGGTACGGGTGGGTTCGCCGCTCCCAACGCCGTCCGAGCCGGGCGGGCGGGCTTCGGGCAGGGCTGGACCAAGCTGCTGGGCAGCGAGTTCGGGCCGCAGGTCGGCTGGCTCTACCCGCTGGCCGCGCTGGCGCTGATCTTCGGGCTGCTGTGGACGTGGCGGGCCCGGCGCACCGACCAGGTACGCGGCGGGTTCGTGATGTGGGGTGTGTGGCTGCTCACGTTCGGCCTGATCTTCAGCAAGATGAGCAGCATCCCGCACACCGCCTACGTGGCCTCGCTGGCCCCGCCGCTGGCCGCGCTGTCCGCGGCCGGCATCGTGATGTTCTGGCGTTACTTCCGGTCGGGCGACCCGCGCGGCTGGGTGCTGCCGGTCGCGGTGGCGGCCGAAGCGGCCTGGGCGCTGTTCCTGTGGCGCGACTACGGCAGCTTCCTGCCCTGGCTGCGGATCGTGATCGTGGTGGCCGCGGTGATCGGGATCGGGCTCATGGTCGCGGTCCGGCTGACCCGGCGGGCCACGGCCCGGCTGATGACCATCGGGCTCACGGCCGGGGTGGGCGCGATGCTGATCGCGCCGGCCGCCTGGGCCGGCTCGGTGCTGGACGCGAAGTACGCGGGCAGCTCGTTCAACGCCACCGCGGGACCGGCCAGCGCTGCGGGCGGCTTCGGCGCGGGCGGCGGCCCGGCGGCGGGCAACGCCTCGGCCGAGGACGCGTTCCGCGACTTCGCCGACCGCTCCGGGGACCGGACCGGGACCGGGCCGAGGACCGGCCGGGGCGGGACCAGGACGGGCCGGGCCGGTGCCGGGGCGTTTGGCGGCGGCGCGGGTGGCGCGGGCGGTATCCAGGGCAGCGCTACCACCACGCTGACCAGCAGCGAGAAGGCGATCTACGACTACGTCAGCGCGCACCGCGACGGTGCGTCCTACCTGTTCGCGGTGTCGTCCTGGGAGACAGCGTCGCCCTACATCGAGGCCACTGGGCAGGAGGTCATGCCGATGGGCGGCTTCAGTGGCTCGGTCCCCGAGCCGACGCTGGCCCACGTCGAGCAGCTGGTCAAGACCGGCCAGCTGAGGTTCTTCCTGCTCGACGGCACCGGCACCGGCACCGGCGGCGGCTTCGGCGGTGGCCGGTCCGGCTCCACCGTCTCGGCCATCGAGTCCTGGGTGGAGAACACCTGCAGCACGGTCCCGGCCAACGACTACAGCGGCACCAGCACCGCCACGGGCACCGGCGGCGCCCTCTACGCCTGCTCCGCCAGCTCCTGACCGAGGGGCGCTGCCATGACCCCGGCTGACAAGACTCAGCGGGGCTGGCGGGCGGCTACTGCCATTACCGGAGGATGCCGACGGGGCAATTACGACGCCATGTAGGCTTCACTGTGGCTGACGGGTCAGATGCTCGCCCCGCCCTCCGCGCCGTGCGCGCGCACGGGTCCCATAGTTACGCTGCGGCGCAGCCGTGCCGCGCTGTTCACCCTGCCAGCCGGAAGGTGGTCGGTTTTCGTTGAGTGCCCTCGACACCCGGCGAAGCTCGCTCGTCGCGGGCCGCGAGACCAGTGCGCCCGAATCCGAGGCGCCCGCAGCCGAGGCGCCCACGGCCCGTCAGGTCGCTGCGGCCTACGTGTCCCTGTGCAAGCCGCGGATCATCGAGCTGCTGCTGATCACCGCCGTGCCGGTGCTGTTCCTGGCCGACCGCGGACTGCCGTCGCTGCTGGACGCGGCCGTGGTGGTGCTGGGCGGAGCGCTCGCGGCCGGTAGCGCCAACGCCCTGAACTGTTATATCGACCGGGACATCGACCAGGTCATGCGCCGGACCCGGGGCCGGCCGCTGGCCCAGCACACGGTCTCGCCGCGGGCGGCGCTGATCTTCGGCACCGTGCTCGGCGTGGTCTCGGTGGGCTTGTTCGCCGGCCTGGCCAACCTGCTCGCGGCCGGGCTGACCCTCGGCGCGATCCTGTACTACGTCGTCGTCTACACCATGCTGCTCAAGCGGCGCACGTCGCAGAGCACACTGTGGGGCGGCATCTGCGGTGCGGCCCCGGTGCTCATCGCCTGGGCCACCGTGCGGGGATCGGTTTCCTGGTCCGCGTTCCTGCTGTTCCTGGTGGTGTTCTTCTGGCAGCCCACCCACTTCTGGGCCCTGGCGGTCAAGTTCAAGGAGGACTACCGCAGCGTGGATATCCCCATGCTCCCGGTCGTCGCCCCGCTGCGCCGGGTGCTGTCGGAGAGCCTGGTCGACAGCTGGCTGATGGTGGCGGCCTCGATCGCGGTGTGGCCGCTGGCCACCGGGCCGGTGTACGGGGTGAGCGCGGTCGTGCTCGGGGCCCTGTTCCTGGCCGAGGTGCACCGGATGCACCTGCGGGCCGTCCGCGGCAGCGAGGTGCAGACCATGCGGCTGTTCCACGAGTCGAACATCTATCTGACGCTCCTGTTCGCCGCGCTCGCGGTCGATGCCCTGATCCACTGAGCGTGGCGCCCGGCCTGTCGCCAGATTCGTGATCGCCATGTCCTGGCGTGTATTGTCCGGTGCTATGCCTGGTTCGCCGTGGCCGCCCTGTATGCGGTGCTGGCCGTCGTGCTAGCCCGGTTCGCCCTCTTCCGTAACGGGTTGTACGCCCGGATGGAAGAGATCAGCTTCCGCACGTCGATGACCGTCCTGGGCGGCGTGATTGCGGTCGCCGCGGTGATCGCCGGGGTCAGCGTGCTGGTGAGCCAGACACAAGCCCCGGCCCAGCCAGTGGCGGTCAGCCCCGCCCCCCCGACGCGCTCCGCCGTACCCAGCTCGGCCCCGCCCACCCCGGCCGCCAGCCCGGCCCGGACCGCCCCCACGGCGTCCGCTCCGGCCCGGACGCACGCTCCGGCGGCACCGGTGCACGAGACGACCTATCCGGCCACAGACGAAGACTCCACGCCCTCCCGGCACGTCCCGGCGGCGACGTCCGGCCACCGGGCCTTCGGGCGGCATATCAATTCTGCGGCGGTGGCCGCGTGGGCGGCCTGGTGGCGGAGCCGGCTCGGCGGCCTTGGCGGCCACGGCGGCGGGTTGCACGCCGGCTTCGGCCGGTCCGGGTTCGGTGGCTTCGGCGGGCACGGAGCGGGCCACCGCTGACCGCGCCGGTAGAGTACGGCAATGTGATCGTCATCATCGCCGGGCCGTCCGGCAGCGGCAAGACCACGATCGGCACGCTGCTGGCCGCGAGGCTGGGCTGGACGTTCGCGGACGCCGACACGTTCCATTCCGCCGCGGCGGTCGCCAAGATGCACCGCGGCGAGCCACTCACCGACGCCGATCGCTGGCCGTGGCTGCACGGCATTGGAGCCTGGATGGACGAGCGGATCGCGGCGGGCGAGGCGGCCATCGTCACCTGCTCGGCGCTGCGCCGCGAGTACCGCGACGCGCTGCTCGGTGGCCGGCCCGAGGCCCGGCTGGTCTACCTGGCCGAGGACCGGGACATGCTGACCCGGCACCTGGCCGGGCGGGAGGGGCACTTCTTCCCGCCCGACCTGCTGGACAGCCAGCTGGCCGCCCAGGATGTCCCGCACGGGGAGCCGCAGGTCCTGGTGGTGACCCCGGGAGGGTCACCGGCGGACACCGTGGCTGCGGTCGTTGCCCGGCTGTGGCCGGCCGGGCCGCCTGCGGTAGGCACGCCCGGACCGGCCTGATTCAGGACTGGCGCTCGAGCACCACGACCGGGATCTGGCGGCTGGTCTTCTTCTGGTAGTCGTTGTAGGCGGGCCAGGTCTTGGCCATCACCTCCCACCTGGCCGGCTTCTCCTGCTCGTTCGCCGTCCGCGCGTGAGCCGTGAACTTGTCCCCCAGGACCTGGACCTGGACCTCCGGATTGGCCTCCAGGTTGAGGTACCAGGCCGGCGGCTCGTCGGCGCCCCCCTTGGACGCCACGACCAGGTAGTCGTCGCCGTACTTCTGGTAGATCAGCGGGCTCTTGCGCTGCTGGCCGGACTTGCGCCCGGTCGTGGTGAGGATGAGTGCGGTCGTCCCCTGCCACTCGTGCCCTTCGGCGCCGTCGGTTTCCTCATAGCGCTTGACGTGCTCGTTCCCGAACAGCATTCGTTACCTCTCCACTGCCGATTGTCGTACCGTCGGATTATCCCGCGCGCCACCTCCGGGCCTGGTGCCGGCCAATCAAATAGCACAGGCAGACGGGACGCGCATGAAGCTGAAGCTGGACCTGCACGACATCTACAACCGGGGCGCCGACATCGACCGGGCGCTGCGGGACATCATGGCCGAGGCCGAGGCGAAGAAGGCCCCCCTGGTGGAGATCATCCCGGGCAAGGGCTCCGGCCAGCTGAAGAAGCACGTGATCCGGTTCCTGGAGCAGAAAGAGATCAAGGCCAAGTACCACCGGGTGGAAAAAGACTCCAAGAACTTCGGCCGTTTGTTCATCCACTTCAAGTGGAAATAACGAACAAAGGTTCATATACTGGGCCTGAAGGGTGTCGGGTGCTTCCGCTGAGCTGGCGGACGTGTCATAATCCCCTTCCCCGCTGATTACGCGCTCGCGTGATCAGGCGGCCTGAGTTCCCGCGCGGTCTGGACACTGGCGACTTAGGGGGCGGCTTCCGGACCGCGCGGGCCCCCGGGTCCCATAAGGGTTCCCGGGGTGCCCGGCGCGTCGCCGGCCGCCCAGCCAGCTGGCCGGTGAACTGGCCCGCTCGCTCAGGCGTCGCCCGCTATCTTGCGGTCGCGCTGGTCGACGCCGAGTTCGCCGTACGGATAGTCCAACGGGTGCGGGTCGCTCGCCTCGTTCAGCGTCGCCGTCTCGGTCTCGGTCAGGTGCAGCCCGGCCGCTCGCAGGTTGGCCTCCAGCTGCTCGGTGGTGCGAGCGCCGAGGATCGTCGAGGTGACCCCGGGCTGGTCGGTGACCCAGGCCAGCGCCACCTCGGCCATGGACACGCCCCGGTCCTCGGCCACCTTCTGCACCGCGTCGATGACCCGCCAGGTGCGGTCGGTGTTCTTTCGGTCGTAGGCTTCCATGCCCCGGTTCGGGTCGTCGCCCAACCGGGTCGCCCCCGTCGGCCGCTGGTCGCGCTGGTACTTGCCGGACAGCCAGCCGCCGCCCAGCGGGCTCCACGGCAGCAGCCCGAGCCCGGCGTCGATCGCGGCGGGCACGATCTCCCACTCGATATCGCGGGCCAGCAGGCTGTACTGCGGCTGCAGGGTGATCGGACCGGCCGCGTTCAGCTGCCGGGCCACGTACACCACCTTGGTCAGCTGCCAGCCGGTGAAGTTGGACAGCCCCCAGTAACGGATCTTGCCCGCCCGGACGAAACCGTCCAGCGTGGTCACGGTCTCCTCCAGCGGCGTCAGCGGGTCCCAGGCGTGCACCTGATACAGATCCACCGAGTCGCGGCCCAGGCGGCGCAGGGAGGCGTCCAGCGCGCGGGTCAGGTGGCGGGCGGACAGGCCGGCCCCGTTCGGGAACTTGTCCAGCGCGAACCGGCCCTTGGTCGCCAGCACCACCGGTTCGGTCACGTCGGCGGGCCGGCTGGCGAACCAGCGGCCGATGATCTCCTCCGACCGGCCGTGCCCGTACACGTTGGCGGTGTCCACGAACGTGCCGCCCGCGGCCACGAACCGGTCGAGCTGCTGATGCGAGCCCGCGACGTCGGTCTCCACCCCGAACGTCATCGTGCCGAGGCACAGGTTCGATACGGCACACCCACTACGTCCCAGTCTTCGATAGTCCATGTGGCTAGCTTAAGAAATCGGTTGCCCTCAGCGCATCACCGGCCGGCCGGACCAGCATGACGGTCTTGTCTAACGTTGTTAGAGAAGCCATAGACTGCGGCCATGCCGGTCACCCGGGGACAGATCGTCGCGGCCGCGCTCGACCTGCTCGACGAGGCCGGGCTGGACGGCCTCACCCTCCGGCAGCTGGCGGGCCGGCTCGGCATCCGCGCCCCCACGCTGTACTGGCATGTCCGGGACAAGCGCGAACTGCTCGACCTGCTGGCGGCCGCGATCCTGGACGAGGCGCTGGCCGCCTGGCGGGAGCCGCAGCCGGGACAGCCGTGGTGGGAGTGGCTCGCGGCCCGGGCCCGGGTCATGCGCGCGGCGCTACTGGCCCACCGCGACAGCGCGCGGATCGTCGCCGGCAATCGGCCGCCCGAGTCCAGCCTGCCCGGCATCGAGCGGCAACTGCGGGCACTGGGCGGCGCCGGCTTCACCCCGCGCGACGGGCTGCTGGCCCTGCTGGCCCTGAATGCCTACGTGATCGGTGACGTCATCGACCAGCAGGCCGACGGAACCCGCCAGCGCCCGGCGCCCACAAAGCCGCTGCCCTCAGCGGAGCCACCCGCGGTGGCCAGAGAGCCGGTGATACCTGCGACGCCGGTACCGGCCACGGAGCCGGGGGCGCCGGTGGGTTCGGAGGGCCCGGATGGTGGGGCTGGGACACCGCCGGGGATCGGGCCGGACGGCCCCTACCCGCTGCTGAGCGCCGCGATCGGCGGGGTGAGCTCGCCCGATCAGCGCTTCGAGCACGGCCTCGGCGCGCTCGTCGCCGGCTTGCGGACCCGCCACGCTGAATAAAGATCTGATCACGGTGACGGAGCGTCTGGTTGATTTAGTTGGGAAATGAGCTAATTTTGCCTGTTGTTGACGCTCAACGGACATGATTTAACGTTCCATCACACCAGGGACCACATTCGCACACAGCACTGTCAACAGAGAATTACTCCTGCCTCTTGACGCACCAACCACGCTGAGCGTTTTCTCAGGCATAGGTCCTTGTCGCTCGCCAAGGACCCGAGTGAACGCTGGCCCCGGTCTTCGGGTGCCGGCGGGCCACCAACAACGAAGTGGGGTGGTCGGGCGTGAACACACTGGGCCGGTCTTGGCTGCCCCGCCCTGGAGGGACAATGACGTCTGCCGCCGATCCCCCGGCCCGGCCTGCCGCCTCGCGGCGCAGGCTCCTCGGCCGGTCCACCCGGCTATTGCGCACAAAGACGGCTGCCGCACTGGGCGTCGCCGTGCTGGGTAGCACCGCCCTCGCCGCGTGCAGCTCGGCGGGGGCAAGCACCGGCCCAGTGACGCTGACCTTCTACCAGTACTCCGACGTGTCCGGCGCGACGAACACCATGATCAACAACTGCGACGCGCAGAGCCACGGCGCGTACAAGCTCTCCTTCCAGGCACTGCCCGCGGCGTCGGACGGCCAGCGCCAGCAACTGGTCCGGCGGCTCGCGGCGCACGACAGCAGCATCGACGTTATGGTCCTCGACGTCACCTGGGCGGCCGAGTTCGCCCAGGCCGGCTGGATCCTGCCGTGGACCGGGAGCGCCAAGGCGTCCGTGCTGAACGGGACGCTCGCGCCGGCGCTGCAGACGGCGGAGTGGAAGGGCCAGCTGTACGCGGCGCCGCAGAGCAGCAACACTCAGCTGCTGTGGTACCGCTCCGACCTGGTGCCCAAGCCGCCCAAGACCTGGGCTCAGATGATCGCCGACGCCAACCAGCTGGCCAAGGAGGGCAAGCCGCACTACATCGAGATCCAGGGCGCCCAGTACGAGGGCGGCACGGTCTGGTTCAACACGATGGTGGCCAGCGCGGGCGGTACGATCCTGAGCCCGGACGCGAGCAAGGTGACCCTGGGCCCGCCCGCCGTGAAGGCGCTGACGATCATGAAGCAGATGGCAACCTCACCGGCCGCGGACCCCTCGCTCGACGTGCAGATGGAAAACCAGAACCGGCTGGCCATGGAGGCCGGTACGGCCGCCTTCGAGCTGAACTACCCGTTCGTGTATCCGTCGATGAAGACCGACAACCCGAAGCTGTTCAAGAACTTCAAGTGGGCGCTGTACCCGCAGGTGGTCCCGGGCCAGCCGGCCAAGGTGACGATCGGCGGGAATGACCTGGCGGTCAGCGCGTACTCCAAGCACAAGGCGCTCGCGTTCCAGGCCGCGCTGTGCATGCGGGACGCACAGAACCAGCTGCTCGGCGCGACCGTCGGCGGCACGCCGCCCACGATCATCAGCCTGTACCACAACCCCAAGCTGTATCCGGACTACCCGATGCACGCCGACATCCTCCAGGCGCTGCAGCAGGCCACCATCCGGCCCAAGACGCCGGTGTACCAGGTGCTGTCCATCGACATCTCGCACCAGGTTTTCCCGGTCTCGGGCGTGGACCCGGTTGGAACGGTGGCGTCGCTGAGGGGCCAGTTGACGAACGCACTGCAATCGAAGGGCCTGGTCCCGTGAGCCGCCGCCGGTGGCTGGCGTCGAGGGAAGGAACACTGCGATGACCGTCAACGCGCCAGTAACGGCGGGCGCCGAAGCCGTCCGGGAGCAGGCGCCCGGGCACAAGAAGCAGCTGTCCGAGGGGGCTAAAGCCGAGCGCCGGCTGGGCTGGCTGCTGTGTGCGCCGGCCGTGGTCGTCATGCTTGGAGTGACCGGCTACCCGATCATCTATGCCCTCTGGCTGTCGCTGGAGCGGTACAACCTGGAACTCCCGCAGGACGTCAAGTTCATCGGCTTCGCTAACTACGGAGCGGTGCTGTCGTCGTCGTACTGGTGGACGGCGCTGGAGGTGACCCTGATCATCACGGTCTTCTCGGTCGCCATCACCCTCGTCCTCGGCATGCTGCTGGCCATGCTCATGCACCGGACCATCTTCGGCCGGGGCACCGTGCGCACCGCGGCCCTGATCCCGTACGGGATCGTGACGGTGGCCGCGGCCTACGGCTGGCAGTATGCCTGGACGCCCAGCCAGGGCTACCTGTCCGCCGCGTTCAACAACGCCGCACCGCTCACCACTCAGGTACCGGCGATCGCCGTCATCATCCTGGCGGAGGTCTGGAAGACCACCCCGTTCATGGGGCTGCTGCTGCTAGCCGGGCTCTCCCTGGTCCCCGAGGACCTGCTGAAGGCGGGCAAGATGGACGGGGCGACCGGCTGGCAGCGCTTCACCAAGATCACGCTGCCGCTGATGAAACCGGCCATCCTGGTCGCGTTGCTGTTCCGGACGCTCGACTCGTTCCGGATCTTCGACAACATCTACATCCTGACCGCCGGGGCCAACAACACCGGATCCGTGTCGATCCTCGGCTACGACAACCTGTTCAACGCGCTGAACCTGGGGATCGGCTCGGCCATCTCGGTGCTTATCTTCATCTGCGTCGCCATCATCGCCATCATTTTCATCAGAGGCTTCGGGACCGCGGCCCCGGGCACAGATTCCGGAAGCAGGTGAATCGCCGATGGCTGCCGTAACCACCACGCCCCGGCAGAAGGCCGGCTGGGGTGTCGCGAACTTCGTGGTCATCGCGCTGGCGCTGATCCCGGTGCTCTGGCTGGTCTCGCTGTCGTTCAAGACGCCGACCGCGGTGCTCGACCCATCGTTCGTACCCAGCCAGTGGACCTGGGGGAACTACTCGGGCATCCTGCAGAGCTCCCAGTTCATCCGGCCGCTGATCAACTCGATCGGCATCGGGCTGATCTCGACGTTCATCGCCGTCGTCCTCGCCTCGATGGCCGCCTACGCGGTGGCCCGGCTGGCGTTCCCGGGCAAGAGCTTGCTGATCGGGATGGCGCTGCTGATTGCCATCTTCCCGCAGATCTCGCTCATCACCCCGCTGTTCAGCATCGAGCGGGCGCTGGGCCTGTTCGACACCTGGCCCGGCCTGATCATCCCCTACGTCGCGTTCGGCCTGCCGCTGGGGATCTACATCCTGTCGGCGTTCTTCCGCGAGATTCCCTGGGAGCTGGAAAAAGCGGCCAAGATGGACGGCGCGACGCCGTTCCAGGCCTTCACCAAGGTCATCGCGCCGCTGGCCGCCCCGGGCATGGTCACCACGGCCATCCTGGTCTTCCTGGCCTGCTGGAACGACTTCCTGTTCGCGATCTCGTTCACCTCGACCATCTCGGCCCGGACGGCGCCGGCCGCAATGCAGTACTTCAGCGGCGGATCGGTCTTCACCATCCCGACCGGTCCGATCGCGGCCGCCGCGGTGGTCATCACCATTCCGATCGTCATCTTCGTGCTGTTCTTCCAGCGCCGGATCGTCGCTGGGCTGACATCAGGCGCGGTCAAGGGCTAGGAGGAACAGACAATGGCTGAAATCACTCTGGACAATGTGACCAAGCGCTACCCGGACGGTGCGCTGGCGGTCGACAAGATCAACCTGGACATCCACGACGGTGAGTTCGTCATCCTGGTCGGGCCGTCCGGCTGTGGCAAGTCCACGACGCTGAACATGATCGCCGGGCTGGAGGACATCACCGAAGGCGAGCTGCGCATCGGCGGCAAGGTGGTGAACAACGCGGCCCCCAAGGACCGCGACATCGCCATGGTCTTCCAGAGCTATGCCCTGTACCCGCACATGACCGTGCGGGAGAACATGGGCTTCGCGCTGAAGCTGGCCAAGCGGCCGCAGAAGGAGATCGACGAGAAGGTGGGCGAGGCGGCCCGGGTGCTGGACCTGACCGAGCACCTGGATCGCAGGCCGGCCAACCTGTCCGGCGGCCAGCGGCAACGGGTGGCCATGGGCCGGGCCATCGTCCGGGACCCGGCCGCGTTCCTGATGGACGAGCCGCTGTCCAACCTGGACGCCAAGCTGCGGGTGCAGACACGAACCGTGCTGTCCCGGCTGCAGCGGCGGCTGGGCACCACCACCGTGTACGTGACCCACGACCAGACCGAGGCCCTGACCCTGGGCGACCGGGTGGCGGTCCTGCGCAGCGGACTGCTGCAGCAGTTCGGCGCGCCGCAGGAACTCTACGATCGGCCGGCCAACCTGTTCGTGGCCGGCTTCATCGGCTCCCCGGCGATGAACTTCCTGCCCAGCCGGGTCGAGGACAACACCCTGCATACCCCGCTGGGTGACATCCCGCTGACCGACCAGCTGCGCCGGACCCTGGAGCAGACCAACGCCCCACGCGACCTCCTCGTCGGCATCCGGCCGGAGAGCTTCGAGGACGCGACCCTGGTGTCGGCGGCGAACCGGGACAGCGGGCTCACCTTGCGGGCCAATATCGACGTGCTCGAATCGGTTGGCTCCGACGTCTTCGTCTACTTCACCAAGGAGTTCGTCAGCGACGTCACCAGTGCGGAGCTGGCCGAGCTGGCCGAGGACTCCGGCAGCGCCGGGTCCTCGTCCAGCGGCGAGCTGATCACCGCGCGGCTGGACCCGGAGACCACCGCGCGCGAAGGCCAGGAGACCGAGCTCTGGGCCGACCTGCGGAACATGCACGTCTTCAACCCGGCCACCGGGGCCAACATCACCCTCGACGCGGGATCCGATGGGCCCGTGGTCGGCGGCAGTACGGCCGGCACCACGACGGCCGGCACCACCCAGGAGGTTCCCGCGGCTGATCCGCCATCGGCCCCGGCGTCGACGGCCGAGGACACCTCCGCCGACGCCCCGGCCGGACCCGTCACCCCAGGCGCTGGCCCGGCCTGACCACCGGCAGTACGTTGGCGCCATCGGTCCGGTGATCACCGGACCGATGGCGCCAACGATCCGGTTTGGAATTGGCGCGGGCTATCTGGGTTCCCGGCGTAGCCGCTCGATGACCTGGTCGTTCCATTCGTGGGTGCGCATGAGGCGGTAACGCTGGCTGGCGACGCGCATGTAGGCCTCGGCGTCCGTGCCGGCGCCGATGAGGTCGGCGGCGTGCAGCATCCGCACGACCGGGAGGAACTCCTCGCCGAACCAGCGCCGGGCGATCTGCTCCCGGCTGAAGTACTGCCGCTCTTCCTGCATGTAGCGGAAGCCCCAGGCCTCGACGTTTTCGCCCAGCTTGGCGTAGGACCAGGGGTCAATGCAGGTGAGCTTGGCGTAGTCGGCCTCGGGGAGCGGCACCCGTGCCTTGAAGATCCGCTGGTAGCTCTTCATGACCAGGTCACTGCGGCCGCGGATGCCCTCGGCCGGGATCTCGGTCAGGACCCGGGTCACGTAGGCGTCGATGGTCCGCTGCCGGGTGGCCATGGCGATCGACACCCGGTGATGGCCGTCCTGCACGAAGTACATCTTGCCCACCTGGTACACGTCGATCGGCGGGATGGATTCGCCGCGCCGCTGGGCCAGGGCCAGCCGTTCCCACCGCTCCCGGACCCGGCCCGTGGTCGGCCGGAACCGGCGGTCGAAGTCCCGCCCCGAGTCCACCGTGCCCACCACCGCGTCCAGCTTGATCGTGCGCAGGCCCAGACTCTGCTCGCCGCGAAAGCCGAGCGCCGCGATGACCTCGTCGTACGGCAGGATCACGTTGATGTCGTCCGGGCCGCGGCGCAGCCGGCCCGCCAGCCGGGAGATCACCTGGCGGCGGCGGATGCGCAGGAAGTCATTCTCCACGTCCGCTCGCGGGAAGCCGGTCTCAGCGTGCATGACGGTCCCCGTGCGCCGGGCTGGCCGCGGTCCCCATCGTCGAGCTCGCCCCAGGGCCCACCTCGAGCAGGTGCCAGCCGGTGACGTTGCGGACCATCGTGTCGCCCAGCGGCCGGGGCGGGACGGCCTCGCCGTACGGGTGGACGTGACCGTGCAGCAGCAGCGGCGGGTGCAGCGCGGCGGTCAGCCCGAGGTAGCAGCCGAACCCGCGGTGGGCGGGGTCGTCCCCGTCTCCGACGCCACGCGGCGGGGCGTGGGTCAGCAGCAGGTCGACCGGGCGGTGGTCGCGGATGACCCGCCAGCGGGCGCGGCGGCGCAGGCCCCGGGCCCGCCGGGCCTGCTGGCGCTCGGTGTACTGATTGGGTCCGTCGTTGTAGCGCAGGCAGCCGCCCAGGCCGGCGATGCGCAGCCCGGCCACGTCGACCACCCGCCCGTCGGCGTTGACCGCGCCGGGCGGCCATGGTGGCCGGGCCGGGAACCCGGACCGGGTGACCAGGCCGGACCGGGTGACGCGGTAGCCGGACTGGTCCGGGTCGTGGTTGCCGGGCACGAACACCAGCGGCAGGTCGAGCGCGTTCATCAGCGCCCCGAGATACTCGGCCGGCAGGTCGCCGCAGGCCACGATGAGCTGGGCCGACCGCACCTGGCTGGGGTCGGCCAGCAGGCTCTCAGCGACCTCGTCGGAGACGGCCAGCACCCGGATCGCGCCGCCTCCGGCCGGGCCGGGCCGGCCCTGTAGCGCGGTGGCCTCGTCGGTCCCGGTCCTGGGTGACCCGGGCCGGGCGGCTTCCGGCTCGCTCGGCGATCGGGCGCATTCAGCGCACTGCCGGTTCCCTGACGTCCAGGCCGTACGCGCGCAGGGCGGCCTCGACCCGGTAGATCTCGGCCTGCCGGGCCCGGTCGCCACCGGCCGGAGGGCTGACGCCGAACCGCTGGCAGGCACTGGTCAGGCAGTCGAGGTAGGCGCCGCGCACCGCGACGATCCGGTGCCGCCGGGCCGGGCCGCCCAGCTGGTTCTCCAACGCCTCCAACTCGGCCCGGAGCCGCCGCAGTCGCGCCTCCGCCCGCTCGACCGGCTCAGCCGGAGCCCGTTCCGCCCGAAGCTGCCGGGCCGCCTGGTCCGCCCGGCGCCAGCCGCGCAGGGCGACCAGCACCGCGCCCCCGACCAGGCTCGGCAGCAGCACAGCGAACACCCACAGCACGTAACTGCCCATGTCGTCAAGTGTCGGCCGGCGGGGCTCCGTGCGCAAGAGAGAAAGCTCACTGCGGCGTAGTCGTGGCCTGATCGGGCCCCAGCCGGGTCATGCTGCCGTCCAGCAGGCAGTCCAGGCCGAAACAGCATGACCGAATATCGCGATATAGCTTGACTTGGTGAACGAACGCGATACATCGTATTAAGCGAACCGCTGCGGGCGGTGGTCCCGCCGCGCCCACAGGGGCGCGCGGCGGGACCACCGCAGCGGGTCAGGACCCGGCCACCCCGCTGCCGGCGGGCCGCTCGGCGTCGTCGTCGCCCTGAGGTCCCGGTGGTCCGGACGGGCCGTCCGGCGACGATGGCGCCCACAGCTCGCGCAGCCCCATGAACAGCAGGTAGGGCACCAGGTCGGTGGACCGGCGGATGACCCAGCCGGTGCCCTTGGTCGCCATCCAGGCGGCCTGGGCGCACCGGGTCGGCGGCGGGCTGGACGGCTCGGCCTCCGGCCGCGGGCCGAGCGGCAGGCCGGTCGCCGCCAGCCGGTCGTGGAACCGCCCGGCGATCAGCCGGTGGCCGCGCTCGCTGGGGTGCATCCGGTCCGCGCTCCACATCCGCCGGTCGTAGGTCTCCGGGTCGCTGGCGGCATCGAACACCAGCGTGCCGAACTGCCCGGCCACATCGTCCATGACCGCGTTCACGGCGTGGATGCGCCGGGCCAGCGGGCGGGCCAGCGCGTCCGGCAGGCCGAGCATGAGGCCCGGGTCCGGCAACCGGATGGTCAGCACCTCGGCTCCGGCCGAGCGCAGGGCTCCCACCGTGTGCTCGGCCGACCGGGCGATGCGCCGCGGGTCGAAGCTGGACCGCAGCGTGTCGTTGATCCCCACGATCACGCTGGCGACGTCCGGCCGCAGCTCCAGGGCCCGGGGCAGCTGGTCCCGTTCCACGTCCGCGCTCTGCGCCCCGGAGGCGGCCAAGTTGTGCAGCCGCGGCTCGCGCAGGCCCGCGGCCAGCAGAGCGGCCCAGCCGCGCCAGGCCCGGGCCGGCCCGCGGTCCCCGATGCCCAGGGTGATCGAGTCGCCGAGCGCGACGAAGGTGGTCATGCGGCCGCTCCGGCCTGGGCGCCGGCCTGCGCGCCGGACCGCAGCACCTCGTGGTAGTGGCCGATCAGCTGGTCGCCGAGCGCGGCCCAGGTCCGGGTCTGCACCTTGCGCCGCCCGGCCCGGCCCTGCGCGGCCCGCAGCGTGGGGTTGGCGGCCAGCCGGGCCACCGCGGCGGTGATGGCCGCCTCGCTTCCCGGCTCGGCCAGGAAGCCGGTGACGCCGGGGTCGACCAGATCGAGCGGGCCGCCGGCGGCCGGCGCCACCACCGGAACGCCGCTGGCCGCCGCCTCCTGCAGCGTCTGCCCGAACGTCTCGTGCGGGCCACTGTGGACGAACACGTCCAGGCTGGCGTAGGTCCGCGCCAGCTGCGCGCCGCGTTGTTCGCCCAGGAACAGCGCGGTCGGCATCCGCTCGCGCAGGGCACCGGCGGCCGGGCCGCCGCCGACGACGACCAGCCGCACCCCGGGCAGCCGGGCCACCCCGGCCAGCAGGTCGACCCGCTTCTCGGTCGCCAGCCGGCCCACGTAGCCGGCCAGCACCTCGCCGCCCGGAGCTAGCTGGCGGCGCAACTCGTCGCAGCGGTTCTCCGGCCCGAAGCAGCCCAGGTCGACGCCGCGGCCCCACAGCCAGAGCCGTTCGAACCCGTGCGCCGTCAGCTGGGTCATGACCGAGCTCGACGGGGCCAGGGTGCGCTCGGCGCCGTTGTGGATACGGCGCAGCCAGCGCCAGGCCGCCGCCTCGCCCGCGCCGTGCCAGCCGTAGGCGCGGGCGTAGGCCGGGATGTCGGTCTGGTAGACGGCGATCGCGGGCAGTCCCAGGTGCCGCGTGACCGTGCTGCCGGTGGCGCCCAGGAAGACCGGGCTGGCCAGGTGGACCAGATCGGTGCCGTGCCGGGTCAGCGCGCTCCGGATGGCCCGGCTGGGCAGCCCCAGCCGGAAACCCGGGTAGCCGGGCAGGGACACCGACGGGACGCGCTCCACCGGATAGGGGAACGACTCGGAGCTGGCTCCGGAGGCCGTGGAGGCCGGCTCCGGAGCGATGATCAGCGGCTGGTAACCGCGCTGGACCAGGTGGCCGGCCACGCGCTGGACGCAGTTGGACACGCCGTTCAGGTCGGGTGCGAACGATTCGGTGATGATCGCGATCCGCATGCTCACAAGGTGAAACACGCGCATGCCGGGTGCGGCCACTAGGCCCTTACGGGCTCACGAACTGTTAGTGACATCTCGCCCACAGCCGGGTCAGCCCGTACAGCGCGTTGACCGCAGGGGTCGGCACATCGACGGCCGTGCCGATCTCCCGTACCGCTCCCACCAGCGCGTCGAGTTCCAGCGGCAGGCCGGCCCGGGCGTCCTGCAGCATCGAGGTGGTGAAGGCGCCGAGTTTCCTGGTGATCTTGTTGCGGTCTTCCGGGCTCTCCTCGATCGGGCAGCCGATGCGGGCGCCGATCTCCTGGGCCTCGCGCATCGCCGTCTGGCAGAACTCCCGGACCAGCTCGTCATCCAGGAGCCGGTCTGCGGTCGCGTTGGTCAGCACCGAGACCGGGTTGACGGTCATGTTGCCCCAGAGCTTGTACCAGACGTCGGTGTGGATGCGCCTCGACACGGTGACGTCCAGTGACCCGGTGCGCAGCAGGCCGGCCAGGTCGCGGACCCGGGCGGAGTCCTGGTGACCGGGTTCCCCGATGATCAGGCCCGCCCCGTGGTGATGCCGGATCAGGCCGGGTTCGGGCACGCTGCTGCTCATGTGCACCACCGCGCCGATCACGTGCTGCACTCCGATGGCGGCGGCGATCGTCCCGCCCGGGTCGACGCTGTCCAGGTGCCGCCCCTGGCAGGGACCGCCGAAGCCGTCGAAGAACCACCAGGGCACCCCGTTCATCGCGGTCAGGACCATGGTCCGCGGGCCCAGCAGCGGCCCGATGACGGCCGCGGCGGACCGGGCCGCCTGCGCCTTGACCGCCAGCACCACCAGGTCCTGCGGGCCCAGCTCGGCCGCGTCCGCGGCCGCCCGGACCGGTGCGGTGATCAGCTCGCCACCGCTCTCGGTCCGCCAGCCGTGCGCTTGCAGGGCCGCCAGCGTGGCCCCGCGGGCCAGCGCCGAGGTCTCCACCCCGGCGGCGGCCAGCCTGGTCCCGATCAAGCCGCCGATCGCCCCGGCCCCCAGCACGCACACCCGCATCAGCGTTCCTCCCGTCAGTACCCGGCCACGTCCGCCGTGCCTGCAGTGTTACCCGCCGGCGTGTGCCCGCCGCAGCCCGGCGATGTCCAGCTTGCCCATCGACAGCATGGCGTTCATGGCCCGGGCCGCCTTGTCCGGGTCCGGGTCGCCCAGCAGCGAGCCCAGCTCGGCCGGCACGACCTGCCACGAGACGCCGAACCGGTCCTTCAGCCAGCCGCACGGGCCGGGCTGACCGCCGTCCGCGCCGAGCCGATCCCAGTAGTAGTCCACCTCGTCCTGGTCCGCGCACGGGATCTGGAACGAGATGGCCTCGGTGAAGGGGTACTCGGGACCACCGTTCAGGGCCATGAACCGCTGGCCGTTCAGTTCGAACTCGGCCGTGATGACCATGCCCGCCGGGCGTGGCCCGCTCTCGCCGTACCGGGCGATGTCGCCGAGCCGGGAGTCTTTGAAGATGCTCGTGTAGTAGGTGGCAGCTTCTTCGGCCTGGGTATCGAACCACAGGCAGGTGGTGAATGGCTGGCTGGTCATCGTTCCTCCAAATCGTTGACGGTCACCAGGTAAGACGTCATCAGCGCGGCCAATTCACCGGACGGCCGCAAAACACAGAGGGAGCCTCGGTCATGTTGGTCAACCGCTTCGATCACGTGGTGCTCACTGTGGCCAGTATCGACGCCACGGTGGACTTCTACACCCGGGTGCTGGGTATGACGGCGGTGACGTTCGGGGACGGCCGCACCGCGCTCCGGTTCGGCGGCAGCAAGATCAACCTGCACCAGGCCGGGCACGAATTCGAGCCCAAGGCGCGGCACCCCGCACCGGGCAGCATGGACCTGTGCTTCATCGTCGACGACCCGATCGAGGACGCGCTGGCCCAGCTGGCCGCGGCCGGTGTGGCGGTCGAGGAGGGCCCGGTGGCCCGGACCGGGGCGATCGGCGAGATCGTCAGCTGCTACCTGCGCGACCCGGACGGCAACCTGATCGAGCTGAGCAACTACCGCGCCGGGTGACGGCCGCCTCCTGCGTAGCATCTCGCGGACCTGGCATCATCGGGCCGTGAGCACTGCGTCAGAGGACCCGAGGCCAGAAGCCCGGGAGCCAGCGGACACCGGGCCGGAAGACACCGGGCCGGAAGACACCGGGCCCCAGGATGACGAGACCGGGGCGCCGTACGGCGTGGAGCGACTGCTCGCGCTGTCCGACGGGGTGGTGTCCATCGCCCTGACCCTGCTGGTCCTGCAGATCGCGATCCCCGCCGTCTCGTCGATGCACCACCCCGACGCGGCCTCCGACCTGGCCAACGCGCTGGGCAAGAACTACAACGCGTGGATCAGCTACGTCATCTCGTTCTACGTCGTCATCCAGTTCTGGATCCTGCACCACCAGGTGTTCCGGCGGATCGCCCGGCAGCGGGAGGGCCTGGTGCTGTGGAACGCCGCCTTCCTGTTCGCCGTCTCGGTGATGCCGTTCACCAGCGACCTGCTGGGCAAGGACGGGAGCAATCCGCTCGCGGTGACCATCTTCGCGCTCAACCTGCTGCTGGCCAACCTGGCCATGCAGGGAACTCAGGAGTACGCCCGGCGGCGCGACCTGCTGCGGCCCGGCCGGTACGATTTCGGCGCTTACCGGTGGAACTACGCGGCCAGCCTCGCGGTGATCGCCCTGTCCCTCGCGCTGGCGTGGATCAATACCACGGTGGCCGAGCTCTGCTGGCTGCTGTTCGGCCCGGTCCCCCAGATCGCCGCCCGGCTGCGACGCGGCTGGTCGCGGGTCCGGGCCGACATCTGAACCCGGCGCCCCGGCCGGTCAGGCTGGCGTCCACCGGGTGACGAACCGGCGCTGGCCCGGGGTCTCGACCGCCCGCCGGTCGTAGTGCGTGCGGACGTAGGCCACCGCCTGCGCCGCGGCCACCCCGTCCAGGATGGCCAGGCAGGCCAGGGCGGTACCGGTGCGCCCGCGACCCCCCGCGCAGGCCACTTCCACCCGCTCCGTGGCCGACCGGCGCCAGGCCTCGGTCAGCGCGCGCCTGGCCTGGTCGGGGTCGGCCGGCAGCCGGAAGTCCGGCCAGCGCAACCAGTGCGACTCCCAGGGGACCGCGGGCGGCGGGCGGCCCAGCAGGTAGACCCCGAAGGCCGGCGCCTGTCCGTCCGCCACGGGGTGGCGCAGGCTGCGGCCGCGCACCAGCCGGCCGGAAGGAAGCCGCAGCACGCCGGGCGCCGCCGGATCCCACGGCTCGGTGGCTGGGGTCACTGGGGGTCAGCCGGCCGGGAGGATCGCGTCCGGGGCCATCTCGGTGCCCTGGAAGACCCGGAAGCAGCCACCGCCGGCCCGCTTGGCCTCGTACATGGCCAGGTCGGCCCGGGCCAGCAGGCTGGGCAGGTCCCGGCAGCCCGCGGATTCGGCGATCCCCACGCTCAGCGTGAACGCCACCGGTGACCCGTCGGCGCCGGTCACCCGGGCCGGCGGCCCGGTCAGCCCGGCCGCCAGCTGGGCCGCCCGCGCGCTGGTGGTGCCGGGAATCATGATGATGAACTCGTCGCCGCCGTACCGGCCCGCGATGTCGCCGGCCCGGACGTGCTCCCGGCAGGACCGGGCCAGGTCGGTCAGCACCCGGTCCCCGACGGCGTGCCCGTGCACGTCGTTGATCTGCTTGAAGTTGTCCACATCGATCATCAGCGCGACCAGGGGCTGGGTGACCCGCTGGGCATGGGCGAACGCTCCCTCGGACAGCTCCATGAAGTGGCGCCGGTTGTACAGGCCGGTCATCCCGTCGATGGAGGCCAGCTCGGCGTACCGCACCGCGAGCCGCCCGTTGTCGCGCAGCGCCGCGAACTGGCGCGCGCTGACCAGCAGGGTCAGCGCCACCGCGCCCACCAGCACGCCGCCCAGCGGGTTGAACGCGACGTGGCGCAGGCCCACCACCACGAGCAGCAGGTAGCTGCCCGCCACGGCCAGATACGGCAGCACGCTGGGGCGGGGCGCGGGCGCCGCGAGCGGCGGGGCCGTATCGCCCCCGGGCCGGGCCCGCAGCTGGCACCCGGCTGCCACCAGCAAGAGGACCAGGGCCAGGAACCAGAGCGTGTCCACCGGGTCGCCGCCGAGGTAGGTGGAGTGCACGGTGATGTAGCTGTAGGTGACGTCGGCCGCGATGAACACCAGCAGCCCGGTGGCGAAGATACGCAGTGGCACCACGGTGCCCCGGGGCGCGCCCCGCCACAGCAGCGACAGCGCGCCGAACAGCAGCAGCATGTCGCCGATGGGATAAGCGAACGTCACCAGGTCCGGCAGATTGAACCCCGCGCCCTGGATGGCCGGCCCGAGCACGACGTACCAGATCAGCGTCACGCCGCCGGTGAAGACGGTGCCCATGTCCAGCAGCAGCCGCAGCCGCTCGGACCGGGTCCGGCGGCGGGAGGGGAACGTCATCAGGCCACCGACCGCGACCACGTAGACGCTCAGGTAGGCGGCGTCAGCCCAGGTCGGATAGGGCCGCCGGTGCAGCAGCACCTCGTACACCAGCTGCAGCACGTCGCCCAGCATGTACAGGCACAACGCCACCGTGAGCAGCCGCCAGGCCCGGCAGGTGCGCCGGCCCAGATCCTGGCGCCGCGAGACCATCCAGGCGCAGCCGACCACGGCCCCATTCGGTACGAGGAGCAGCAGGTCCCCGATCAGGGCCTGATGCTGGTGTCCGCCCCAGCGGAAGATCTGCCACAGTCCGTAGCCGGCCATCATGACCGCGGCCATGATCAGGATGGGCGCGCCGACCCGCTCCTCGACCCGGCGCCCCGTCCACACCAGCCGCTGGTAGTCCCGGCTCAGCCGGGTCCAGCCGGGGCGGGCGGCCTGGCCGGTGGGCGCGAGCGGCGCGGCCTGATGGGTCGTGACCACCCCCCGGCGCAGCGCGAGCCGGTCGCGGTCCCGCAGCCAGTCCACGAACACCGTGGCCGACATCGGCTTGCCGAGCAGGAAGCCCTGGCCGATGTCGCAGCCGAGCGCGTTCAGCTCGGATCGCACCGTCTCCGACTCGACCCCCTCGGCCACCACCTTGACCCCGAGCTGATGGGCCAGGTCGATGCTGGTGCGGACAATCGTCCGGAAGCTGGCGTTGCTGGCCATCGGCCGGACCAGCGACATGTCCAGCTTGAGCTCGTCCACCGGCCAGTCGCCCAGGCTCTCCAGCGAGGCGAAGCCGGTGCCGAAGTCGTCCAGCGCGACCCGCACACCGAACTCGGCCAGCTGGGCGAAGAAGCTCGAGCTGACCGCGACCGTGCGGGTCTGCTCGCTCACCTCCAGCGTGAGCTTGGGCCCGGCGATCTGCTCGCGCCGCAGGAAGTCGGCGATCACGGCCGGGAACTGGGGGTCGGCCACGCATTCGGGCCCGACGTTGACCGACACCGGGATATCCCAGCCGGCCATGGCCCAGCTCCGCTGCTGACGCAGCGACAGCTGCAGGATCAGCTGGGTCAGCTCTCTCATCAGGCCCAGCTTGCTGGCCAGCGACGTGAACAGCACCGGGGACAGCGTGCCCAGCTCCGGGTGCTCCCAGCGGGCCAGCGATTCGGCCGCCACCACCCGCCCCGACGACAGCTCGACCTCAGGTTGGAAGTACGTCACCAGCTGCCCGCTCCGCAACGCGTGCGGGAACTCCGCCAGCAGCCGCGCCGCGACGTCTTCGGCCTTGACCGCCATCCCCCGCCACTCCCAGATGACCTACGGAACCCCTCACACAGTACACACACTGTAACTAATCGTGGCCCACCGTGAGCAGACCGCGACGCGGAGATTGGGGGATATTCCCGCAATATCCCAAACGCCTGGTCGCCCTAGGGCAAGAATGGTAAAGACGGTGCCAACGCGGCGGTCGTGATCAGCGTCCTTCCTAGGGACACTTCGGGCCGGTATGCCCGGAGCGTCCCGCACCGGGGGACAGGGGAGGAAAGAAGATGCCGTCGTACTGGCTGGGGATCGACTTCGGCGCGACGTCCACGGCTGCGGCCATCGGCCGTCCGGCCGCGGACGGCGTGCAGGTCGAGCTGGTCCCGCTGAGCGGCCATTCCTACGCCATGCCATCGGTGCTGTTCCTGCCGGGCGACGGGTACCTGGTCGTCGGAGAGGACGCCCAGAGCCGGTCGCTGACCGACCCCGGCCGGACGGTCCGCGAGTTCAAGTCCCGGATGGGTGACGAGATCCCGCTGCTGGTGGGCGGCTCGCCGTATTACGCGCACGACCTGGCGGCCGAGTTCGTCAGCTGGATCTGCCAGTACGTCACGCAGCGGGAAGGTGAGGGCCCGGAAGCGGTCGCGCTGACCTGCCCGGCGAGCTGGGGACCGGACCGGACGGCCCAGTTCGAGCGGGCGGTCCGGGACGTGGGCGTACCCAACGTGACCATGCTGACCGAGCCGCAGGCGGCGGCGATCAGCTATGCCCGCCGGGAGCACGTGGCCGCCGGGGCCACGCTGGCGGTGTACGACCTCGGCGCGGACCGGTTCGACGTCACCGTGCTCCGCAACGACCCGCTGACCGGGTTCACCGTCCTCGGCCAGAGCGAGGGCATCGCCGGCCTCGGCGGCCTCAGCTTCGACGAGGTGCTGTTCGAGTACGTCTGCGCGGCGGCCGGTGTCCCGGTCGAGGAGATGGACCCGCACGACCGCGACCTCGCGGCCGAAGTGGCCCAGTTGCGGCGCGAATGCATCGAGGCCAAGGAGACGCTCTCGGCCAGCGCCGACGCCATCATCCCGGTCACGCTGGGCGGCGTCCAGCACTGGGTCCGGCTGACCCGGGCCGAGTTCGAGGAGATGATCCGGCCCGACCTGGACCGCACCGTCGAGGCCATGCACCGGGCGTTCGGGTCGGCCGAGGTCGTCGCATCGGAACTGGACGCGATCGTCCTGACCGGCGGCTCGTCCCGGATCCCGCTGGTCTCCCGGCTGATCGCGACCGAGTTCGGCCGGGCCCCGGCCAGCGACACCGACCCCAAGCTTGCGGTGGCGATAGGGGCCGCGCTGTTCCCCGCCCCGGCCAGCGCGCCGGTCCGTGACCTGGGCGGCCGGCCTGCGGTCGCCTCGGTGGCCGGCGGCGGTGACGGCAGGCGGGCCGCCTTGCTCGCGTCCTTCAGCCATCCGTCCCGCAAGGTCCTGCTGGCCGGCGCGGCCCTGGTCGTGCTGGTGCTGGGCGGCGGGGTGACCGCGCTGACCACCCCCGCGCTGTCCGGCCTGATCACGCACCACAGCCCGGACAGCGGGACCGCGGCCAGCGGTGGTCTCGCTCCCAGCGTGAACGGGGCAGGCAGTTCGCCCACTCCCTCCGCCCAGGGCAGGGCCCGGCCCGCCAGCAAGGCCCGGGCCGGGACCAAGACCGCGGCCAGCGGCATTGGCAGCGCCGTAGCGCCGCCCGCCGGGCCCAGTTCGGTGGCGGCCGCCGCGGCTCAGTCGAGTAACAAGGTCACCAGCCCCGGCAAGGCGGCCAAGAGTAGCTCGCCCAAGCCTTCGGCGTCGACCAGCCACCCGGTTACCCGCCCCACGTCGGTGAAGCCGACCACACCGTCCCCCACGCCGACCACACCGTCGCCGACCCCGACCACACCGTCGCCGACACCCACCACGCCGTCGCCCACCCCGACCACACCGACGCCGAGCACGTCCACCTCGACGGCCACCAGTAGCGGAGCGCCCAGCCCAGGGTCGGCCAGCACAGTGGCGGCCGCCGGAGCGTGACCTCCACCGTGCCGCCGGGCTGGCCCGGAGGCCCCAGTGCACGGTGAACAGGGAAGGAAAGGCGATGCCGTCGTACTGGCTGGGGATCGACCTCGGGACGACCTGCACGGCCGCGGCCATCTGCTGGCCTGCCCCGGACGGCCTGCTGGTCCAGGCGGTGCCGTTGAGCAATCACTCCCACACCACGCCGTCGGTACTGTTCCTGCCCGGAGACGGCTCGCTGGTGGTCGGGGAAGACGCACAGCGTGAATCACTGGCCGATCCCGGCCGGACGGTCCGGGAGTTCAAGTCCCGGGTCGGTGATGAGCACCCGCTGCTGGTGGGCGGCTCGCCGTATTACGCGCACGACCTGGCGGCCGAGTTCGTCAGCTGGATCTGCCAGTACGTCACGCAGCGGGAAGGTGAGGGCCCGGAAGCGGTCGCGCTGACCTGCCCGGCGAGCTGGGGACCGGATACGACGGCACTGTTCGAGCGGGCGGTCTGGGACGCGGGCGTGCCGAACGTGATGGGGCTGACCGAGCCGCAGGCGGCGGCGATCAGCTACGCCAGCCGGGAACAGGTCGAGACCGGGGCCGTGCTGGCGGTGTACGACCTCGGCGCAGCCAGCTTCGGCGCCACCGTGCTCCGCAAGGACTCACCGACCGGCTTCACGGTCCTCGGCCAACCCGAATACGTCGCGGGTCTCGGCGGCCTCAGCTTCGACGAAGTGATCTTCGAGTACGTCTGCGCCGCGGCCGGTTTCCCGGTCGAGGCGATAGATCCGTACGACCGTGACCTTGCGGCCAGGGTGGCCCAGCTGCGGCGCGAGTGCACCGAGGCCAAGGAGGCCCTGTCGGCCGGCACTGACGTCACCATCGCGGTCGAACTGGGCGGCGCCCAGCACTGGGTCCGGCTGACCCGCACCGAGTTCGAGGAGATGATCCGGCCCGACCTGGACCGCACCATCGAGGCGATGCACCGGACCCTCGGTTCCGCCGGGATCGGCTCGATGCAGCTGGATGCGGTCGTGCTGGCCGGGGGCTCGTCACGGATCCCGCTGATCACGCGGCTGGTCTCAGGGGAGTTCGGTCGGCCGCTGGCCGTCGACGCCGACCCGAAGATCTCGGTGGCCATGGGCGCGGCGAGGTTCCCGGCTCCGGCCTACGTACCGGTTCGCGACCCGGCGGATACCGCGATGGCGCTCCCGCCTGGCCCGGGGCCGGACGAGGGGCGCCCGGTCGGCCGCTTCACGACCGTCCAGCGTCCGTCCCGCAAGGTCATGGCCGGTGTCGCGGCCGTCGTGGTGCTGGTGCTGGCGGGCGGGGTGACCGCGCTCGCCTCGCCCGTGATGTCCGCGCTGTTCGGGCACCCTAGCGCCCCGCACGGGACCACGGCCGACGGCGGCGCTCCCAGCGCCAGTGGCTCGCCCGCCCCGTCCGCCCAGCCCAGCGCCAAGCCCGCCGCCACGATCAGCGTCGCGGCCACGACGGGAACCAGCGGCTCGGTGGTGACGGCGTCCAGTTCGAAGGCCGCGGCCAAGGCGAGCAGCAAGGGGGCCACTCCGGCCAAGACCAGCAAGAGTGCCTCGGCCACGCCCCCGGTGGTGAGGAGAACCCGCCCGGTCGCCCCGCCGCCGGCCACGACGACCCCGGCCGCGCCGGCCACGTCGGCCACGGCCAGCCCCCCGCCCACGGTCAGCCCGCCGCCGGCCACGACGACCCCGGCCGCGCCGGGCCGGGGGAACTGACCTGACTCCGGTCAATCGTCCTCGGCGTCGGCGTAGCGGCCGAGCCGGCGGGCCAGGGCGAGGACCTGGTCGCGCAGGGCTTGGGGGTGCTCGATCACGAACGGCCGGTCCAGGCCGGCCAGCACGGCCGGTACCCAGTCCAGCCGCTCGGCCTGCAGCCGGACCCGCACCCAGCCGTCCCCGTCGCCAGCTGCGTCAACTCCGTCCCCGCCGCCGCCGGAAGCTGGGCCGGCCGGGATGTCCTCGACGGTGGCGATGCTGGCCGGGAGCCGGGTCCGGATCAGCTCGGCCGGGGCCTGGATCCGTAGCGACACCTCGTGCTGGCGCGGCACCCCGGCCAGCGCGGACAGCACCCGGGCGGCCGGGTCGAATCCGGCCGGCACCTCGAACGTCTCCGGCCGTACGGCCACGTCCTCGATCCGGTCCAGCCGGAACGTGCGTACCTCGCCGCTGGCCGAGTCGGCCGCGGTGACGTACCAGCGTCCGGAGTGGATCACGATCCCGTACGGGTGCAGGGTGCGCTGGCTGTGGTCCCCGTCCCAGCCGGTGTAGCTGACCGCCACCGGCTGGCGCCGCCGGGCCGCTTCGGCCAGCGTCAGCAGCACGTCGGTCTCGGGCGAGGTCACGGGCCGGGCCGGCGCGGTGAACTCGGCCGTGGCCAGCAGCGCGTCCAGGCGGCGTCCCAGCTTCTCCGGCAGCACCCGGCGCACTTTGGCCACGGCACTTTCCATGGCCGCGGCCGAGGTGGTGACCAACCCGGCTCGCCGCCCGGCGACCAGGCCGAGCAGCACCGCCAGCGCCTCCTCATCGGTGAGCATCAGCGGCGGCATCCGGTACCCGGGGGCCAGCTGGTACCCGCCGTACCGGCCGCGGACCGACCGGACCGGGACGTCCAGGTCGATCAGGTGGTCGACGTAGCGCCGGACGGTGCGCTCGTCCACCCCGAGCCTGCCCGCCAGGTCGGCCACCGTGCGCGTGCCACCGCCCTGCAGGATCTCCAGCAGGGCCAGCACCCGGGCCGTCGGTCGGGTCACGGCCCCCATTTTTTCATAATTAGCGGACACCCTCCGCCCGGTATCAGCCCGCCCCGGACCATCTATCTCGTGAAAACTTTCACAAGTGAGGTTGCTGGCGGCGTTGCCAGTACCGCCCCGCCCCGCCTCCCGCCCCGCTCTCCGCTCCCGCCCCGCTCTCCGCTCCCGCCCCGCTCCCGCTCCCGCCCCGCTCCCGCTCCCGCCCCGCTACCGTGTGCGAAAACTGTCACCCGGGTGACAGTTTTCGCACACGGTATTCAGTGAGCCCCTTTCCCGCGAGGCTTAGGGTGGCTCGGTGTCTTCCCTTGACGCCGGCTGGGCCCGGCGGGCCATGGTGGCTTCCCACCAGGCGGTGACGGCGGACCTGGAGCGACTGGGCGAGGAGGAGCCGGCCCGGCCTTCCCGCTGCCTGGGCTGGACCCGGGCGGACCTGCTGTCCACATGCTCCCGCCCCACGGCCCCGGTGAACCGAGATGATTGCTCAGGGCGCAAAGAGTTCGTTAAAAGAAAATATTGCGCATTACGCAAGCTAGCCATAGGGTGAAGCCATGACGTACGCACCTGCCACCCCGGGTCCGGCGCCGGTGCGCCGCCGGGACCAGCAAAAGGAGCAGACCCGCCTCGATCTGGCCCTGGCCGCGTTCGAGCTGGCCCGGGCCGAGGGACTGGCCAAGGTCCGGGTCCCGCAGATCGCCGAGGCCGTCGGGGTTTCGACCCGCACGTTCAACAACTACTTCCCGAGCAAGGAGGCGGCGATCGTGTGGCCGACCACCTTGCGCGGCGCGCGGATGGCGGCCGACCTGGCCGGGCGCCCGGCGGGCGAGCCGCTGGCCGACGCCCTGGTGGAGGTGGTGGCCGGACTGTACGGGCCGGGTGGCCAGGAAGGGCTGCCGGAGAACTGGATCGACGGCTTCCGGGCCATGGTGGCGGCCGAGCCGTCGCTGCACGGCGAGTACCTGAAGGCCCAAGCCGCCGGTGAGCAGCAGCTGGCCGACCAGATCGCCCGCCGCACCGGGGCCGCGGACGGCGACCTCGAACCACTGCTGCTGGCCGGGGTGGTCCTCGCCGCCGAGCGGGCCGCCGTGCTGCACTGGTTCCGCCAGCAGCCCGGCACGCCGCTGGCCGAAGTGGTGCGCGCGGCCGTCAGCATGGCCGTCCACGGCATGGCCGGCCCGGACGGCACCCGGACCGGTCCGACGCCGTGAACGCCATCGTCGCCGACCGGCTGACCAAGCGTTTCGGCGACTTCGCCGCGGTCGACGGCGTGAGCTTCGAGATCCCCGAAGGGCAGCTCGTCGCCATGCTCGGGCCGAACGGGGCCGGCAAGACCACCACGCTGGAGATGCTGGAGGGCTTCCTCGCCCCCACCAGCGGCACCGCCCGGGTGCTCGGCACTGACCCGCACCACGGCGACCGCCGCTGGCGGGCCCGGATCGGCCTGGTGCTCCAGTCGACCAGCCTGGACGCCGAGCTGACCATCGCGAACACCCTGTCCGTGTTCGCCGGGCTCTATCCGGCCCCGCGCCCGGTCGGCGAGGTCCTCGAACTGGTTGACCTCACCGACGACGCCGAGACCCGGGTCGGTGCCCTGTCCGGCGGCCAGCGCCGCCGGGTCGACGTCGCCATCGGCATCATCGGCCGGCCCGACGTCCTGTTCCTGGACGAGCCCACCACCGGGCTCGATCCCGAAGCCCGGCGGCGGGCATGGACCGCGGTGGAGAACCTCACCACCACCGGCACCACCGTCGTCCTCACCACCCACTACATCGACGAGGCCGAACACCTGGCCAACCGCCTGATCCTGCTGGCCGGGGGGCGTGTCGTCACCGACACCACCCCCGAGCAGCTCCGGGCCCAGGGCGGTCCGTCGGCCATCCGCGTCCCCCTGCCCGACGGCGCGCCCCTGGACGACCTGCCTGCCACCCTCGTCCCGTTCGTCGACCGGGACACCCGGGTGCTGGTCGTCCGGGCCGACGACATCACCGGGCCGCTG
The DNA here is from genome assembly GCA_963833835.1 of uncultured Actinomycetes bacterium. GTDB lineage: Bacteria > Actinomycetota > Actinomycetes > Streptosporangiales > Streptosporangiaceae > Bog-532. The sequence continues at coordinate 236,028 of CAWHZI010000004.1, read as the reverse complement.
CGCGACCTGCTCGACTGGGCCGGTCGCCACCACCTCGACCTGAAGCAACTCGAGGTCGGCCCGCCCAGCCTCGAAGACGCCTATCTGGCGGCCATCGGCGAGCCGCCCGCCTGAAGGAGGGCTCCGCGATGATCGGCACCCCGGGCGCCGCTGCGCCTCAGCTGCCTAGTGTGGGGCGGCTCCTCACCGCCCAGATCGGCTACCAGGCCCGCCTGCTGGCCAGTGGCCGGGCCGTCACGATCGGGATCGGCCTCCCCGTCATCCTGCTCATTGCCTCCCACGGCAACAACGGCCGGACCGGCGCGGCCGGCTTCGCGGGCTGGGCCGCGTTCGGTCTCACCCTTACCGCCTGGAACACCTACGGCGTCCGCCTGGTCGCGGCCCGGGAGGCCGGCGTGCTCAAGCGGTGGCGGGCCACGCCGCTGCCGCGATGGTGCTACTTCCTGGGCCGGATCGCCGCCACCGTCGTCGTGGCCGTGGTGGCCGGCGCGGTCACGGTCGTCGCCGGGATCCTGCTGTACCACCCGCACCTGAGCGCCGGCGATGCCCTCGCCGCCCTGGTCGCCTTCGGGTTCGGCGCCTTCGCCTGGGCCGCTGCCGCCACCGCCGTCACCGCGGTGGTCCCTACCGTCGAGGCGGCCGCGCCGACGTTCCTGCTCATCTACTTCCCGATCATCTTGGTGTCCGGGATCTTCGGCTCGATCAGCGAGCCCCACTGGCTCGCCACCATCGCGACCTACCTGCCGGCCGAGCCCCTGACCCAGGCGGTCGCCGCCGCCCTCGGGCACACCGCGGGCCACGCCCTGCTCCCCGCGCGCGACCTGATCGTGCTGGCCGCCTGGACGGTCGCCGGGCTGGTCGTGGCCGGCGTCACCTTCCGGTGGGAGCCGCACCGGCCCAGCCCGCGGACGGGGCGAAGGAGGTGAACCGATGATCTATCTCATCAAGCGGCTTATGCGGTACCTCCGCCGCCGCCGGAACCAAGCCGGTGACTAGACGTCGTCACGGGCCGGATGGGGCGCAGTGGACGGGTTGGGCGGGCTGAGCGGTTCCGGCGCGGGCTGCGAGCGGTGCTGAGCAGGGCTGGGCGCGCGGCTGGGCGGGTTGGGCTGGGACGGTTTCCCGCCGATGAGGTCGACCCAGTCGGTCTGGAGGGGAGCCCAGCGCCGGTCGAAATCGGCGGTGCGGCGGGCCGCTCGCTCCAGGCGCTTGCCGTGGTAGCGGTGCCGGGCCCAGATCGATGACGGGCGCCCGAGGCGCAGCGCGCCGATCACCCCGACCGGGGGGAAGAACAGCCCGAACAGGGCCGTCCGGTACTTGCCTTTCAGTACGCAGATGAAGGCGAGCACACCGTCGACGGCGAGGACCCCAGTGGCGGTCAGGCGAAAGGTCAGCTCGATCTGGTTGGCGCCCGCCACGCCCAAGGGGCTGAACCCGCACAGGGCCAGCCCGAGGCAGGCGGCGGCCAGGCTCACCGCCTCGACCGAAAGCTGGCCCTCGCCGCTCCAATAGACGTCCTGCAGGTGCAGGATCAGCGCGAACTCGTCTAGGACCAGCGAGGTGCCGATGCCGATCAGCACCGCGGCAAACGAGTGCCAGGCGAGCGAGGCCGGCCCGCCGACCGAGGTGAAGGCCCCGATGATCAGCAGGATGATGCCAGGGACCGAGTGATGAATGTGGGTCCCGCCCTCCGTCACATTCCGGAATGGGCCGCGGCCGTCGCGGATCATCCGCGTGATCATCCGGGTCGTCACAAACGTGATGACGAAGGCCAGAAAGCACAGCATCAGGGGCAGTTTGCCTGCCGCGATTATGTCGCGGTGCCACCACGAGGCCATGCCGCCACCCTAGATGGCGCGACCGGTGGCGGATCAGCGCCGCCTCGGTCAGCACAGTCAAGGCGGCCCCGGTCAGCCCCGGTCAGGAGGCCAGCGGGCGCGGGATCGGTAAGGTGGCCGGCGGCTGCGGGACCTGGACGTCGCGCTCCTCGAGGATCCGCCGGATCTCACTCAGGGCCGAGCTGGCCCGCCGCTTGACGTCACGGACCGAGATGCCCAGCCGGGCGGCGGCGTCGTCGGCCGACAGGTGCTGGTAGAAGGTGCAGACGATCACCTCACGGTGCTCGCGCCGGAGCGAGGCCAGGGCTGCCGCCACCGCGGTGGCGTCCGGCTCACTGGCGGGCGGTGGGGCATCCTGCAGCCCGGCCGCCGCCGAAGCGCTGGCGACTGGGCTGGAGTGCGAGCCTTCGCGTGCTTCCACGATGGGTCCTTTCCACGGCGCCTGGCCGCGAGCCGGGTGGCCCTCATGTCCCCATCGTGGGCCGTCACTGCGACCGTTAGGTTGACAGTTACATTGCCGGGCGATGCTCAGCCGTGGTGGGCGCCGATGTCCTGCACCCCGGCGATGGTGGCGAGCTTCCGTGGCCGGCCTTCAGAGCCGGTCGTCGGCCAGCATCCGGTTGAGGGCGGCCGGGACGTCGAGGACCGACGCGATCGAGGCGATGCGGGCTCCGGTCTCGCGGGCCAGCCGCCGGGCCTCGTCGTCGTCGGCCGCGGGGGCCAGAATGAGCAGCTCCTCCAGCGCCCGGGCCGCCGGAACGGCGTCCACCTCGTCGGTGGCCCGGCAGTCCGACAGCAGCAGTACCACCCGGCGCCGGGCCCGGGCCCCGGCCAGCTGAGCCTGGGCCGCCGCCAGTGCTCCGGCCAGCCCGGTCGTCCCGTGCCCACGGAGCGCGAGGATCCGCTCGACGGTGCCGGTGGGGCTGGCCGAGCTGGTCAGCGGCTTGAGCGCCCGGGTCCGGGCCGCGAACGCCAGCACGGCGTGCTCCTGCGGCGCGAACGTCAGGCAGGCCGCGCCGGTTACGGCGGCCGTGGTCAGCCGCTCGCCGTTCATCGAGCCGGAGTGATCGACCACCAGGCACAAGGCGAGCCCGGGGCGGGCCCACTCGGAGGCGGTCATCTCGTCGAGGGCGGGTGAGCGGCCTTCGGCGCGAGCACCCACGATCGCGTCCATCGACCGGTCCAGGTCGAGGTCGCCGCCGCGCCGGGCGGACACCGGATGAAGCCGGGCGACCCCGCGGTTACGCGGGATACCCCGCCGGGTCTGGTCCAGGATCAGCCGTGGTGCGAGCCGCCGGACGGCCGCCCGCAACCGCTCGTCGGTGGCGTGCGACATCTCGACCAGGAGCGTGAGGGTCTGGTCCGGATCCTCGTCCAGCCCGGAGTTGAGCGCGTCGAGGTCGAGCTCGCCGACCTCCGGCGAGATCTCGGCGAACCTCGGGTGCCGGGCCAGCTCGGAGCGGCCGGTGGTCCGCGGCGCGGATTTCCGCTGCCGTGACGGGGGCGGCTGGTGGCCGGGAGGTGAGCCCGCCCCGGGAGGCGGGCTCAGCGTTCCCCCGGCCTCCCCTCCCCGTGCGGGTCGGGGTCCGCGGGGTCGTCGCCGGTAGGTTCCGGGCCGAAGACCTCAACGTAGAGATCGGTGATGATCTGCTCGGGAGTCCGGTCGCCGCCATCGTGCAGCCGGATCCGGCCCGACAGGGAAGCTTTGGCCGCGGCCAGCCCCACGTGCCAGTCATCGATGCCGGTCCCGCGGATCCGGGCCAGCTCGACCGCCAGCCGGCAGATGTCGATCGCGCCGCGGACCGACGAGCCGAACCGGACGTCGGGATGCTCGCGCGTCCGGCGGACCAGGGTGACGACGCGGGCCCGCCAGCCTGGATCGACATAGACTTGGAGGTCGACGATCTGCTGCTCGGCCTCGGCCGGCTGGTAGTCCATCGAGATCCGGCAGGTCCGGTCGTACAGCGCACCGGACACCCGCGCGGTGCCGACGGCGTCGAACGGGTTCATGGCGGCGACCAGGCTGAACCCGGGCTCGGCCGCCACCCGGCCCAGTCGCGGCACGCTGATCTCCAGCTCGGACATGGCGGTCAGCAGGACGTTGATCGTCTCTTCGGGGATGCGGTTGAGCTCCTCGATGTACAGGAGCGCGCCGGTGCGCATCGCGTCCAGCAGCGGACCGTCCTCGAAGATCTCCGGTACGTAGCCCTTGTTCAGCACCAGGGCCGGGTCGAAGTGGCCGATGAGCCGGGCCGGGGTCAGCTCGGCGTTGCCCTCGACCATGACGAACGGGATCTCCCGTCCGCTGGCGACCTGGCGCAGCAGGGTGGACTTACCCGTGCCCGGCGGTCCTTCCAGCAGCACGTGCGCGCCGCTGAGCAGGGCCGCCTCCAGCAGCTCAGCTTCGGCCGCCCGCCCGACGACCTCGGTGGGTTCACGGACGGGGAACACCTGACCCACCGAGGTCGAAGGAGAGCTTGTCACCGGGGCGACGCTCAGTGCGAGTGGACGACAACGCCGCGGACGTTCTTGCCCGCGAGCAGATCGTCGTAGCCCTCGTTGACCTGGTCGAGCGTGTAGGTCCGGGTGATGATCTCGTCCAGCTTGATGTCGCCGCTCTGGTAGAGGCCCAGGATCTTGGGGATGTCGGTGGTCGGGTTGCAGTCACCGAACAGGCTGCCCTTGATGCTCTTGCGGAACAGCGTGAGGATCGTGCCGGGAAGCTCGATGTTCTGCTCCATCAGCTTGTTCAGGCCGGTGAGCACGACCACGCCGCCCTTGCCGATCGCGTTGAAGCCGCCCGCCACGATCTCCGACGTCATCAGGCCCGGCGTCAGGATCGCGGCGTCGGCCATCTGGCCGCGGGTCAGGTTGGTCAGCGTCTCCATCGCGTCGGCGGTGTCGGCGAAGCTGTGCGTGGCGCCCAGCTCCATCGCCTTCTCGCGCTTGTTCTCCAGCGGGTCGATCGCGATGATGTTCTTCGCCCCGGCCATGCGCGCGCCCTGCACGGCGTTGATCCCGATGCCGCCGATGCCGACCACGAGCACGGTCTGCCCGGGCGACACCTTCGCGGTGTTGACCGCCGCGCCCCAGCCGGTGGGCACGCCGCAGCCGACCAGCACGGCCTTATCCAGGGGCAGGTCGTCGTCGACCTTGACCACGGAGTTCTGGTGGATCACGCCCCACTGGCTGAACGTGCCGATCATGCACATGGCGCCGTACTGGCCCCGCGGGCCGGTGATCGGGAAGCGCTCGCCCGGCAGGTAGCCCTCGAGGATGGTCGCTCCCCAGTCGCAGATCGACTGCTGGCCACTGGCGCAGTAACGGCAGGTCCCGCAGTTGGGGATGAACGAGCAGACGACGTGGTCGCCCTCCTTGACCCGGGTCACGCCCGGGCCGACCTCTTCGATGATGCCGGCGCCTTCGTGGCCGAGGACCATCGGCATCCGGGCCTCGAGGTCGCCGTGCGCGACGTGGATGTCGGAGTGGCACAGGCCGGCGTAGGTGTAGCGGATCAGCACCTCGCCACTCTGCGGCTTGTCGAGTTCGAGCTCCTCGATCTCGATGCGCTTACCAGGCTCATAGACAACAGCGGCTTGAGTCTTCATATGGCTCCTCGGGTGATCGCGACGGATTCAACGTGCCATCCGCGGCCGGTATCGCGTGTTCAAGAACTGGACATCCGGCTCCTGAGCAGGTAGAGCAGTGTTTATAACAGATGTTAAACACTCGGCGACGACGCCGAAAGGGGATGTGCATGAGTCCAGATTCCTGGACCGTGAACGCCCCCGACGCGCGCCCGGAGATCGCCGAGTCGTGGCATCGGGCCAGCCTGGCCGGGGTCGACCAGGCTGGTAGCTTCGACCGGCTCGTGCCCGGTGACATCGACCCGGGCAGCTCGCTGCTGGTCGGCGCCGCACCGGTCCTCGACGAGCTGGAGGCCAGCCTGGCCGGCACGGGCTACTCCACCATCCTGGGTGATCGCGAGTGCCGGGTCGTGCGGCGCTGGTTCGACAACCCGCGCACCGAGGCCGGTTTCGACACGCTGAACCTCCGGGAGGGCGTCAGTGTGCTCGAGGAGACGATCGGGACCAACGCCCTGGGCACCGTGTTCGAGACCAGGCTCGCGGTGACCATCCACGGCGACGAGCACTTCGTCGAGGCGCTGCGCCGCTTCAGCTGTTACGGGCACCCGATCCGGCACCCGCTGACCCGGCGGATCGAGGGCGTGCTCGACGTCTCCGCCCTGGCCGAGACGGCCAGCCCGCTGCTCGCGCCGCTCATCGCCCGGGCCGTGCACGACATCGAGCAGCGGTTGCTGGGTGGCAGCCGCAGCTCGGAGAAGAGCCTCCTGGCCGCCTTCCAGCAGGCCTCGGGCCACCGCAAGCACGCGATCCTGGCCATCGGCGAAGACATCGTGATGTCCAATCAGGCCGCGTCCGAGCTGCTCAGCCCGTCCGACGTGGCCCTGCTGCGGGTGCTCGCGGAGGAGCCGCTGCATCGCGATGAGTGCGCCCTGAAACTGTCCCTGGAGTCCGGGCGGCCGGTCACGGTCACCGTGACCCGGGTCAGCGGGGCCCGGCGTGGTGCGCTGCTGCGGGTCGAGCCCTGCTCCACCGGCCCGCACCTGATGCCCGCGACGATCCCGGCGGCCCGGCCCGTCCGGGCCGCCCCGCCGACCCTGGTGTCCGGGCCGCCCGGCACCGGCCGCACCACGCGGGCCCGGGAGCTGGCCCCCCTGCCGGTGAAGTTCCTCCGCCCGGCGGCGGCCCTGCTCGAGGGCGCGGCCGCGTGGGCCCAGGACTTCCGGGCCGCGATGCGCCGCACCGAAGGGTCGGTATGCATCGACGGCATCGATCTGCTCCCAGACGGGCTGCTCGACCTGGTGACCCAGTACGTCGACTCGCCCGCGCGCCCGCAGCTGATCTTCATCTCCGGGCCGGTGGCCGGGCTGAAGGACCGCGCGGCCACGCTGGCCGGTACGGCCAGCACCCGCGAGGAGCTGATGCCGCTGTCGTCCCGGCGGACCGAGATCCCCGAGCTGGCCGCGTCCATGCTGCGCTCGGTGGCCGCCAGCGACTCGGTCCACCTGACCCCCGGCGCGATCCAGGCCCTGACCGCGCACGAGTGGCCCGGCAACCTGCGCGAGCTCAAGGCGGTCATCGTGGCCGCCGCGTCGTGCCGCTGCTCCGGCGGTATCGCCCTGTCCGACCTGCCGGAGCAGTACCGCTGCACGGCGCCGGCGGTCCCGATGGCGGCCCTGGACCGGGCCGAGCGCGACGTGATCGTGATGGCGCTGCGCAACGCCGGCGGAAACAAGGTGCAGGCGGCCCGCGAGCTCGGCCTGTCCCGGACCACGCTCTACGCCCGGATCCGGCAGCTGCGGATCACCGCCTGGTAACCGTCCAGAAACTGAACACTGACCAGCGCGTTCGAGGCACACCATCGGTGTAACTGCCTATTTTCCGAGGAGTGTCCATGACCGTCACCGCTGACGCCGACACCGACCTGGACCGGACACGGTTCTTCATCGACGGCCAGTGGGTTGACCCGCTCGGCTCCGACACGCACCGCGCGCTGGAGGCTGCCACCGAGCAGCCCCTCGGCACCGCTTCGCTGGGCACCGATGCGGACATCGACCGGGCCGTCAAGGCCGCCCGCCGCGCCCTGGACCACGGCCCCTGGGGCCGGACGACCGCCGCCGAGCGCGCGGACTACATGCACAAGTTCGCGGCCGCGCTCACCGCGCGGGCCGAGGGCACGAGCAAGCTGGTCAGCCAGGAGAACGGCATGCCGATCGGGCTGTCGTCGGCCTTCAACGGCGCGGCCCCCGCCGGACTGCTGCAGATGTACGCCGAGCTGGTCAAGCAGATGGCCCTCGAGGAAGTCCGGCCCAGCGCCTCGGGCGCCACGATCGTCCGGCGCGAGCCGGTCGGCGTGGTCGGGGCCATCGCCCCCTGGAACTACCCCCAGGTGCTGGCGATGATGAAGATCGCGCCCGCGCTCGCGGCCGGCTGCACGATCGTGCTCAAGCCCTCGCCGGAGACCGCCCTGGACTCCTACGTCATGGGTGACGCGGCCCAGGAGGCCGGCCTGCCGCCGGGCGTGCTCAACATCGTCCTGGCCGACCGCGAAGCCGGCGCCGCCCTGGTCTCGCACCCGGACGTCGACAAGATCGCTTTCACCGGGTCGACCGCGACCGGGCGCATCATCGGCGCCGAGTGCGGCCGGCTGATCCGCCGGATGACCCTCGAACTGGGCGGCAAATCCGCCGCGATCTTCCTCGACGACGGCGACATCGAGACCTTCCTGGCCGGGATCGGGATGGCGTCGTTCATGAATAACTCGCAGACCTGCACCACCCAGTCGCGCATCCTCGCCCCGCGCTCGCGCTACGACGAGCTGGTCGACGCGCTGGCCGGCTGGACACGCCAGCAGACCATCGGCAACCCGCTCGACCCCGCGGTCACCATGGGCCCGATGGCCAGCGAGAAGCATCTCCAGCGGGTGCTGGGCTACATCGACATCGCCAAGAACAGCGACGCACGCCTGGTCAGCGGGGGCGGCCGCCCCAAGAGCCAGGAGCGCGGCTGGTTCGTCGAGCCCACCGTCTTCGCCGACGTGAAGAACGACGACCAGCTGGCCCGCGAAGAGGTCTTCGGCCCGGTCATGGCGGTGATCCCGTTCGACGACGACGAGGACGCCGTCCGCATCGCCAACGACAGCAACTACGGCCTCGGCGGCTCGGTCTGGAGCAGCGACGAGCAGCGCGGCCTGGACGTCGCCCGCCAGGTGCGCACGGGCACGATCGGGATCAACTACTACAACCTTGACCTCGGTGCGCCGTTCGGCGGCATGAAGGACAGCGGCATCGGCCGCGAGCTCGGCCCCGAGGCCATCACCCCCTACCTCGAGTACAAGTCCATCTACGCCAGCGCCGACCAGCTCAAGGGCTGATCCGCAGCTAGCTGCTAGGCCGCCAGGCGGCCCGGGCTCTGGCCCGGCCCGCCTGGCGACGCGTCCGGGGCAGCCGCATAGGCCGGAAGCTTTCGCGCTAGCGGTGGGCGAGACCGTCGAGCATCAGGCCGATGGTGAAGTCGAAGCGGTCGTGGCTGCTTCCGGCGGTCAGTTCGGCGGCGTAGCGCTTGGTCTGCGGGAAGGTATCGGGCAGGGCCGCGAATCGGCGCATCATTTCGTCGCGGCTGATGACCCAGGCGTCGTCACCGGGGCTGAGCCGCTTAGGCACCAGGGAGACCTCGAGGCTGTAGGCGTTGACGTAGAGCACCAGTGAGTCGATCGTCCAGGCCGCGGTCTGCGGAGCGACGCCTCCGGCCAGCAGGATGGCGAGCATTCCCTCGCTGACGCGCAGGGTGTCCAGGTTGGACGGGGCGACGGCGAAGGCCGCCCGGGAGATACCCGGGTAACGCAGGTACTGGTCGCGCAGCTGGGCGCAGACGCTGACAATCTGCTGCCGCCAGCTGGCGGGGTCCGGCTCGGGCAGGTTGATCTCGGCGCACAGCCGGCCGATGAGCAGCTCGTCCAGGTCCTCTTTGTTGACCACGTGGGCGTAGAGCGAGGAGGGGCCGGTCTCCAGCACCGTCGCCACGCGCCGCATGGTCAGGGCTTCGTAGCCCTCTTCGGCCACGATGCCGAACGCGGTGCTGATGATGGCCTCGACCGTGATCGGCTTCTTGGTGCCGCCGGACGGCCCGCGCCGGCCCGCAACGCTGCCCGCGCCGGGGCCAGGCTGCTGGTGCCGCTCGGCGCGCCGCTGCCGCGGAGTAGGTGACATGGCAGCATAGTAGCCGATGAACGAACAGTGTTCTTCGTCACTCTGAACACTGTTCGTATTGACCAGAACAATGCTCTGAGATAGAACAGTGTTCGTGTCCACTGACCAGCGCCTATCTGAGGCGCCCACCACCAGCACGCTGCCGATGCGCCGCGCGTGGCTCGTCCTGGTCGTCGCCGTCATCGCCGACATCATGGACCTGATCGACTCCAGCATCGCCAACCTGGCCGGCCCGTCCATTCGCGCCGACCTCGGCGGTGGCCAGGTCACCGTGCAGTGGGTGCTGAGCGCCTACACCGCCGCCTTCGCCCTCGGCCTGATCACCTCGGCCCGGCTCGGGGACCTGCTCGGGCGCCGCCGGCTGTTCCTGCTCGGCCTGACCGGCTTCACCCTGGCCTCGCTGGCCTGCGGTCTCGCTCCCGACGTCGTCTTCCTGATCGTCGCCCGCACGCTGCAGGGTCTGCTCGGGTCGGTCATGATCCCCCAGGGCCTGGCCCTGATGAAGATCGTGTTCCCGCCCCAGCACCTGCGCAAGGCGCTGACGCCGGTCGGCCCGCTGATGGGCGTGACCACCGTGGCCGGCCCCATCCTGGCCGGCTGGCTGCTCCACCTGGACCTGTTCGGCAGCCAGTGGCGCTCGATCTTCCTGATCAACGTCCCGATCGGCATCATCGCCCTCGCGCTCGGCTGGCGCGTCCTGCCCCGCCACGGCGGAGAGGACCGGGCCGCCCGCCTCGACCTCACCGGCGTCGGCCTGCTGACCGCGGCCTCGGCCCTGCTCATCATCCCGCTCATCCAGGGCCGCGAGCTCGGCTGGCCCGCCTGGACCTACGTCATGATGGCCGCCGCGGTCATCCTGCTCGCCCTGTTCGTCATCTCCGAACGGCGCAGCCAGCACCCGGTCATCACCTCGTCGCTGTTCCGCAAGCGCAGCTTCGTCGTCGGCCTGCTGATCGTGGCCGGGTTCTACGGCTCACTGAGCGCGTTCGTCCTCGTCATCAACCTGCTGCTGCAGCAGGGCATGCACTGGACGCCGCTGCACACCGGCCTGTCGCTGATCCCCTGGGCCCTCGGCACCGCCGTCGCCGTCCTGCTCGCAGGCGGAGTCCTGGCCGAGAAGCTGGGCCGCGCCAGCCTGCACCTGGGACTGTCGATCGCCGTCGTCGGCCTGCTCGCCCTGTGGTGGACCATCGCCCACTTCGGCGCCGGCATCACCGTCTGGACGCTGACCCCCGCCCTGCTGCTCACCGGCTTCGGCGCCGGCCTGGTGTTCGTCCCGCTGACCGACTTCATCATCGGCGACGTCACCACCGAGGAAGTCGGCTCCAGCGTGGGCGTGCTCAACGCCGCCCAGCAGTTCGCCGGCGCCATCGGCGTCGCCGCCCTCGGCACCGTGTTCTTCGCCCGGGTCGGGCTCCCGTCCATCCACTCCTACTTCGCCGCCGCCGAACTGGTCTTCGGCATCGTGGCCGGCCTGTACTTCCTGACCCTGCTGCTGGTGGGCCTGCTGCCCAAGCACGCCCAGCAGGCCCACGGCTGAGCCCTGAGATACTGGGCTCGGCGATACGCAGGACTAGCTCGGCCGAGGAGAACCTTGTGCGACAGGCCGTCGAAGCAGCGTTTCTAAGCGTCATCGGCTACGTAAACCGGGCCGTATTTTTCGTGTCCCGCGGCCGGGTGGTGCCTTATCGCTTTCACGGCACGAGTTGCGTGTTCCTGAACCTCACCGGCCCGGCCACGCCAGCCGGCCAGACCGTGAGGGCCGGCTACCTTCCCGATGGCGCCGACTACGTGATCTTGGCCGCCGAGGCCGACGACGGCCTCACCACCGCGCTGCGCGCCGCCACCTCGGCCACAACCGAACTGGCCTGGGCCGGCTGACCGTCGGCCTGGCTCAGGGCGCCAGGTGCTCGCGGAACCAGGCCAGCGCGGGTTCGCTGGAGGCGTCGAAGCCCTTGACGTAGGCGTCGAAGTGGCCGCCGGGCAGGATCACCAGCTTCTTGGGCTCGCGGGCCTGCTCGTAGGCGCCGATGGCGAACGCGGACGGGGTCAGCACGTCGTTGCGGGCCGGCAGCAGGAGCAGCGGGGTCGGGCTGATCTGGGCGATGTAGTCGCCCGGGTTGTACTCGCCCAGCATCTCGACCGTGCGCAGCGTGACCTCGTTCTTCCAGTTCGGCGCCCGGTTCTTGCCCGTCTCGGTGAACCACTGCCAGGAATCGGGGGTAGGCAGCGCGGACGGGGCCAGCGGGTCCTCGGCCACCACCGGAACCATGCCCGGCTCCTTGCCCTGGAAGCGGGCCAGCCGGTCGGCCTCGAACATTTCGCGGAACCCGGCGATGAAGTCCGACCGGACCAGCGCCCGCACGTTGTCGTAGCCGCTGATCAACGGGACTTGGGCCACGACCGCCTTGACCCGGCGGTCGATGGCCCCGACGACCAGTACATGGCCGCCGGAGTAGCTGCTGCCCCAGATGCCGATCCGGCTGGCGTCGGTCTCGGGCAGGGTGATCGCGTAGGTGATCGCGTGCCGGTAGTCGCGGACCTGAGCCCAGGGGTCGATCTCCAGGCGGGGCGTGCCGTCGCTGTCGCCGAAGTTGCGGTTGTCGTAGACCAGCGCGTTCAGCCCGCCCGCCGCGAACAACTCGGCGAACTTGTCCAGGTACATCTCCTTGACCGCCGAGAAGCCGTGAGACATGACGATCGTCGGGGCCACCTCGGGCGCCCTCGGCCGGGTAGAACCATCCGCGCAGGGCGACGCCCTCGGCGTCGAATTCGATATCACGGCGGGTCATGGCTGCTCCTCAAGCTCGCACGGGCGGCCCGGAGCGCGTCGGCTCAGCGCTGGGCCGTTATGACGACCGTCCCACCAGAGCCGGGCCACGGCGATGAATCACCGCGCCAGGGCCTTGCACGAGCGTGCCAGCACTGGCTGGAGCCGGTGCACTGGCTACCCGGCGGCCGCGGTCTGAGCCAGGTCGCTGGGGTTGAGGCCGAAGTGCCGCTTGAACGACCGGGAAAAATGACTGACGTCGGTGAAGTTCCAGCGCCGGGCGGCCTGGCTGACACTGTGACCGGCCAGCAGGTCATCGCGGGCCCGGTTCAATCGCCGGGTCCGGATGAACCCGGAAACGCTTTCCCCGGAGTCCTCGAAGGCGCGGTGCAGCGACCGGATCGAGACGCCGAGCGCACGGGCCACCACCGCGGGCGTGAGCTCAGGGTCGGACAGCCGGTGGTTGATGAAGTTCTCCGCGGCCGAGCGGGTCCCGGGCCCGGAACACAGATCGTCGGAACGGATGTCCTGCAGCGCCGCGGCCAGCAGCTCAATGGTGGCGTTCCGGGCCGCGGGCAGCGCCCCGAGCGGCAGCGCGTCCAGCGTGGCCGACAAGCTGTCCAGATATCGGCTGAGCAAGGTGACCGCCGGAGCGGACACGTCCAGCACCGCCCCGGTCCGCAGCGCCCCGCGCCCTCCCACCTCGGCCAGGGCGGTCTTCGGGACGAACAAGCTCCGTTTGACCAAGGTGTCCTGGACCAGGAACTCGGCCGGCTGTTCGGAGTCCCACACCACCACGCTGCCGGGGGACAGCTGGGCCACTTCCCCACCCTGGCTGACCATCTCACGCCCCGACAGCGTCATCAGCATGACCAGGTAGGCGTCATCGGTCGAAGCCAGCTCATGCCCGCGCCGGACCCCGCCATTAGGGCTGCAGATGCAGTCGACCAGCGTCAGGTCGGCCAGATGCCGACGGCGCGCCGAGGCCCGGAACCCAGCTGGCGGCTCCGGGCTCAGCTCGGTCACGCTCCACGGCAGGTGGGTGGCCGACAACATGCGGCTCCACGCCTCGTAAGCGTCGGACCGTGACGAGGTCTCTACGTCCCATTCCTCGGCTGCGCTCATAACAAGCCCTTCCGCAACCGATCGTAAGTTCGCCCACCCGCCCGGACAAGCTCACCTTGCGACAATCGGCACAGACGCCGCAGTCCGGTACCGTCCGGTCAATCCGTGACAAAACTGTGAGAGATTCCTAGGGGGACTGAGGAGACGGAGCGGTGACTCGGATACGGCCAGCCGCCTGGCTCGTGGCTGCGGTCGTACTGTTCCTGCTGGCCGTGGCCGGTTATGCCCTGCTCGTCCACGGGTCCCCGCAGTACTACTGGACGCAGATCGACACGGCCGTCTACCGGGATGGCGGCATCGCGGTGCGGAACCAGCCGGGGAGCTCTACGCGCTGAGGCTCGGGGCGGCCAAGCTGCCGTTCACCTACTCGCCGTTCGCCGCGCTCCTGTTCGCGGCCGGGAGCGGAGCGTCGTTCGCGACCTGGCAGGCCGGGCTGACGGTGCTCACGATCGGGCTGCTGCCGGTGGTGGCGTATCTCTCCCTGGGCCTCGCCGGGCGGCCCGCCGGCCTGGCCCGGGCGGCGGCGGCGTTGGCGATCGCCGCGGTGGGCCTCTGGCTCGAACCAGTTGCGATGACCCTGTTCTTCGGGCAGATCAACGTCGTCCTGCTGGCCTTGGTGGTGGGCGATCTCGCGCTGCCGGACCGCATCAAGGTCAAGGGCATCGGGATCGGGCTGGCGGCGGGGATCAAGCTCACGCCGTTGATCTTCATTCCGTACCTGCTGTTCACGCGGCGAATTAAGGCCGCGGCGGTCAGCGCGCTGACCTTCGCGGTCACGGTAGGACTCGGGTTCGCATTAGTGCCGCGCGCCTCCGCGGTCTACTGGGGCGGGAAGTTTGCCCGGGCGGGCAGCAAATTCCATCTGCCCAACCAGTCCCTTAACGGCGTCGTACTGCGCCTTACCCACGCCGGGCCCAGCGCGCACGCGTACTGGCTGGTCGCGGCGGTCGTCGTCGGCATCGCCGGGCTCGCCACCTCGATACTGGCGAGCCGGCGCGGCCACGAGCTACTCGGCCTGATCGCGTGCGCCGCGACCGGACTGCTGGTGTCCCCGATCAGCTGGTCGCACCATTACGTATACGTGGTGCCGGCCCTGGCCCTGGCCGCGTACGGGCCACGCCGCCTCGGCTACCGGATCCTCGGCGCCGCGCTGGTGGTGGGCTTGTTTGGCTGGTGGCCCCTGCCTATTGGCCAGCAGGGCGGCTACGACCCCACGGCCCAGCTGCGGCCGCGCGGGTGGCTACTGCTCGCGCCGAATGGGGGCAATTACGGGAAACTCGAGTACACCTGGCGGGGGCTGGAATTGATCGTCGGCAACTACTACGTGCTCACCCTGCTCGTGTTTATCGCGGCCACCGCATGCGCCCTGGTGCTTACCCGTAGGCCGAGGCCGCGCCCGCAAAGTCTCCGCAGGTTCGATCGCGCAGCCGTTCGGGAAGACCTGAATTAGCCCTGAATTAGCCGGAGCTCTCCGGGGGTGGAATCGAGGAAGACAGATGAATGCGTCCCTGATAGCGGTCCTCACCGACGCCGAGCGACTGCTGGTGGCCGAGACCGAGGCGGCCGAACTCGCCACGCTCGACGAAGACGCAGCCATCGAGCTCGAAGCCCGGATCAGGCGCGCGCGGAACAAATACATCAGCCAGTACCGCCGGGGCGCTAGTGCCCGGGTGGTCGACCAGGGTGGGCGGGGCAAAGCACGACCGGAAAACCAGCGAGCTGCCCTGAAGGCCGAGGCGTTCGAAGAAGCCCTGTCCCGGGTGAGCCGCCGGGTGGCGGTGCTGGCCCGGGAGTCCGCGGCGGCGCTGCGCGCCGAACGACTCGAGGCGGCCAAGGCCGCGAAACAAGGCCAGCGGCCCGGCGCGCAGGGAGGAGCGCCCAACGCGAGCCGCAAGGAGCCGACTGGCACAGCAGAACCTGTCGGTGGCCGGGCCTTGCGCACGCCCGCCAGCGAGAAGCGCCGGGCAGGCACCCGCGCCCTGGGTGACCGTCGGCAGGCGAAGCGAGATAGCCGGTGAACGCCAACCGGGAGCTGGACTCTCGCCTTGGCCTGTGACTGCCTGGCGCGCTCGGAGGGACTCGAACCCCCAACCTCTTGATCCGTAGTCAAGTGCTCTATCCGTTGAGCTACGAGCGCTGGTGCCCCGACAGTCTACGGCAACCTGTGCCCTGGCTGTGCGGCGCTCACGCATCATGCTCGCCGGTCCGCAAGAAGCGGTACGGCCCTGGCCGAGAGTTACTCCGCCTGGATCCAGCTGATCAGATCATCCTGGCTCACCGTGGCCAGCACGGCTGGATGGTCCGTGGACATGTGCCCCCGGATCTTCCCGACCACCTGGTCATCACTCTCGCCGCGGGCCACGAACCCGCATTCGCATCGAATTAGCTTCATCCTCGCGCCTCCGCTCTGGCCGCTTGCCCCAGCGTAAGCCAGGATGTTGGCGTGACCTTGGCGTCCTCGCGCCTGGTGCGGATCCAGCTCTGCGGGGCGCTGGCCGTGGAGCGCGACGGCCAGCGGCTGGATGCCCGCTTGCCTGGCCGCCAAGGCCGGCTGCTGTTCGCCTACCTGGTGATCAACCGTCACCGCCACATTCCTCGGTCCGAGCTGGCCGAGGCGCTGTGGCGTGAACCTGATCCGGCTACGGTCGATGCCCGGCTCAACCCGCTGCTGTCAAAGCTGCGCCGGGTCTTCGGCCCCGATGCTGTGGACGGGCGCTCCGCCCTCCGGCTGTGCCTGCGCAATGTCTGGGTCGATCTGGAAGCTGCCGCCGAGGCCATCCACAAGGCCGAATCCTCGGTCGCTCAGCAGAGTTGGTCGCGAGCCTGGGGGCCGGCGCTTACCGCGCTGTTCGTGGCCGAGCGGGATTTCCTTCCCGGCGAAGATGCCCCCTGGATCGATGAGGTCCGTCATCAGCTCACGGAACTGCGCCTGCGCGCGCTGGAGTGCTACGCGGCTGCCGGGCTGGGCCTCGGCGAGACCGAGCTCGCCGCCGCCGTGCGGGCTGGCCGACAGCTCACCCGCCTGGCCCCGCTGCGGGAAAGCGGGTACCGCTACCTCATGCAAGCCCTCGCCGCCCAGGGCAATCTTGCTGAAGCTATCGGCGTTTACGGCCAGCTGTGCGAGTGCCTGAGGGACCAGCTCGGCGTCTCACCCAGCCCGGACACCCGTCACCTCTACGAACGCCTGCTCGCCACGACCTGAGTGGTAACTGGGACCGCCAACGTGCGGTGCGCTCGCTCCGGTGCGTGGCGCCCTGCCCGGCCGCCAAGGTTTCGCCAACCTTGCCGCAATGTTGCGGCAAGGGCACCGACGTAGATCTAGGGCCAGAGAGCGTGAACGCAGGGAGGTTCCCATGAAAGCAACAGCGATGACGGCAGTATCCACGCCTCGCCTGGCCCCCAGCGACCAAGTGCTGGTAGATCCCGAATGGCTGCAGGCTCGCCTGAGCGACCCACGCGTACGGGTAGTCGAAGTCGACGTCAGCCCGGCCGCCTACGACAACTGGCACATTGACGGCGCAGTGCTGTGGAACGTCTACGCCGACCTGAAGGACGCCGATTACCGCCTGGCGGGAACAGCCGCCCTGGAACGGCTGGTCGCGCGCTCAGGGATCGGCCCGGACTCAACGGTGGTGTTTTACGGGTACGCGCCTGCCCTGGGCTTGTGGCTGATGAAGCTCTACGGGCATCCCGACGTGCGCATCCTGGACTGCTCACGCGAGACCTGGCGGGGGGAGGCCACCCGTGGAGCACTACCGCCAGCGAACCACCCCTGGGCGGCTTCGTCCTCGGCCCTGAGGATTCTCGCATCCGGGCCGACCGGACCGCGGTGGACGAGGCCATCCGGCAACCGGCCACCACCCTGATCGATGTGCGCTCACCGGCTGAGTACCGTGGCGAGCGCTTCTGGCCATCGGGCGGTATGGAACCAGGTGGCCGTGCTGGGCACGTGCCGTCGGCCGTTAACCAGCCCATCGGCGAGCTCTGTCACGAAGACGGCTCGTTCCGCTCCGCGGCGGAGCTGCGCCGCATGTTCGCGCCGGCCGTCCTCGACGGCGGCGGGGAGCTGATCACCTACTGCACCATCGGCGGGCGGGCGGCCACGGCCTGGCTCGTGCTCACCTACCTGATCGGCCGCGACCGGGTCCGGGTCTATGACGGCTCCTGGGCCGAGTGGGGACGCCTCCCGGACACCTCCGTCGAGGGTCCGCAACTCACCAACTGACCAACTCGTCTACGCGGTGCGGCCGTAGGCTCGCCCCAGGTAGTCCTAGGACTACATCGTGCCCGGGCGGCCGCGCTAAGGGGCCTCGGCGTGAGTGGTGATGCGGACGGCGAGCAGGGCCAGGTCGTCGTCGGCGCGGGGGCTGGCGATTTCGTTGGTGAGCTGGCGGACCAGGTCGGGCAGGGGCTGCTCGGCCGAGCTGGCCTACAGGATGGCGGCGGCGCGGTCGATGGCGTCGTCCAGGCTGCGGCCACGCTGCTCGATGAGGCCGTCGGTGTAGAGCAGCAGGGTGCTGCCGGGGAGCAGGGTCCGCTGCTGGTCGGTACGGGGGCGTTTCAGGCCGGGCCACATCAGGACCCCGTGCTCGGCCAGGCGCTCGACGTGGCCACCGGGGCTGGCCAGCAGCATCGGCGGGTGCCCGGCGTTGGTCCAGGTCAGGCTCCAGCTGCCGTCACTGTAGCTGCCGTCACTTCCCCCTGTCGCGGCTGGCACTGTGGCTGCTAGCGCTGCCCAGCGGGCTCAGGTGCGCGTGGATCAGCGTCCCGGTGGCGTCCAGGGACAGGGTGTGGCAGGCATCTTCGACCGCGGTGAGGATCTGGGCCGGTCCCTGCTGGTGCAGGTCGAGGTCGGCCTGGCGCAGCATGCTGCGCACCTGTCCCATGATCGTGGCCGCGCGCATGTCGTGGCCGGTGATGTCGCCCACCGTGAGCGCGATCGGGTACGGGAGCTGGGCCGTCCCCGTCACGGGGACGGGCGGCCGGGTGAACGGGTGGGCGTCGAACCAGTCCCCGCCGACCAGGTCACCGATGGCCGCGGGCCGGTACAGCGCCGCCAGCTGCAGTCCCGGTGGTTCGGGCAGTTCCGACAGCATCGCGTTCTGCAGCTGGTGCGCCACGGTGATGCGCTCGTCGAGGTACAAGGCCCGTTCGACCGCCAGGGCGGTGTAGCCCGCGATCGCGATCAGGATGGCCCGCTCGGTCACGTCGAGCTGGTGCGGGCGGTCCCAGCCCAGGATCAGGACGCCCAGGGTGCGAGCGGGCCCAGCGCCGAGGGTGCCCGCATCCGGCATACGGGTGGTCCCGGGCAGCGGCACGCACACGGCTGAACTGAGGTCGCCTGCGTCGAACGCGGCCGTCGCCTCCGGCCCGAACTGAGCCAGCAGCGCATCCCGATCGGGCACCACCACGGTCCGGCGTTCCCGCACGGCCAGGCTGCTGGGCCAGTTTCCGAACAGGCTGAAGACCGGCGTCATCATTTCCACCGGGTAGCAGGCCGCCGGGTCCTGGATCCGCCGCAGTTCCCGGCCCTCCAGCAGGGCCAGCCCGACGTAGGCGGGCTTCAGGTCTCCGCTGACCAGATCGCGTAGCTTCTCCCGGACGTCGGTCAGGCTGGCGGTATCGGCCATGTCCTCGGCCGCCTGCAGCATCAGTTCCGAGCGCTCCAGGGCCAGCCGCACCTGCCCGGCGTAGGTCCGGGCCTCGGCGTTGGAGTGCTCGGCCGCGTTCTGGGCCACTTCGGCCTGGTGCTGGGCCTGCCGGGCCACGTCGTGGCGATCCTGAGCCGTAGTTCCGTACAGCAGGCCTCGGCGAGGTCGGCCAGATCGGCCAGTTCCTGCGTCCGACCACTCCCGGGGCTCGGTATCGATGGCGCACAGCGAGCCGAGCACGTGACCGTCACTGTCGGTCAGCGGCATCCCGGCGTAGGCCACCACCCCGAGGTCGCCGATGGCCAGGCTGGTGCAGGTCCGATCGTCGGACCGGGCGTCGGCCAGAACCAGCGGGTGACCGGTGGCCACCACGTGCTGGCAGAGCGAATGGGACAGCGGGGTCTGGCGGCGGGTGGCCCACGGCTCGGCCAGCCCGACCAGGCCCGGGAACACCTGGCGGTTGCTTCGACCAGCGATACCAGCGCGACCGGCACCCGCAGCCGTCCGGCCACCAGCCGGGCGAACCGCTCCATCCCTCGTCCGTCTCGGCCGACAGGCCCGCCTTGCGCAGGGCCTCGAGCCGCGCGGGCGAGGACAGATTGGTCCGGCTGTCTCCGGCCGGCCCGGTAGCTGGCCCAGTGGCTGGCTCTGGGGCCAGCCCTGGTGCCGGTCTGTCGCCGTCCGGGCGACGATCCATACGTTCTCCTCGGGGGCCTAGCCAAACGGTGCCCCAAGGAGCCCCACATCATCTTTACGGATGCCCGGAAACAATGAAATCGTACGTTACGGGGGTGAATCCCCGCAGGCGAGCGCGATGCCGGCCGTCATCAGTCATCGTCGGTGAGAAGGACGACACCAGGGGCCCGGTCGCGTTCATTGACGGTCATCCAGCCCAGTTAGCCTGACCTACCCGGGCGGCGCCCAGCTTGATCGCCACCCGGCAGCAAGTCCACTACCGGGGAAGGACACCACATGCCCACCATCACCACGGCGGACGGCACGGAGATCTTTTACAAGGACTGGGGGCAGGGTCAGCCGATCGTGTTCAGTCATGGCTGGCCGTTGTCGGCCGATGACTGGGACACCCAGATGATGTTCTTCCTGCTGCACGGGTACCGGGTGGTCGCCTCCGACCGGCGCGGTCACGGCCGTTCGACCCAGACCGACGGCGGGCACGACATGGACCACTACGCCGACGACCTGGCCGCCGTGGTCGAGCACCTGGACCTGCACGACGCCATCCACGTCGGCCACTCCACCGGCGGCGGAGAAGTGGTCCGCTACATCGCCCGGCACGGGGAGAGCCGGGTGGCGCGGGCGGTGCTGATCAGCTCGGTGCCGCCGCTGATGGTCAAGACCGACGCCAACCCGGGCGGCCTGCCCAAGGACGTGTTCGACGGGCTCCAGGCCCAGACGGCCGAGCACCGCTCGCAGTTCTTCTATGACTTCGCCTCCGGCCCGTTCTACGGCTACAACCGGCCCGGCGCCAAGCCCCAGCAGGGCGTCATCGAGAACTGGTGGCGCCAGGGCATGATGGGCGGGGCCAAGGCCCACTACGACGGCATCGTCGCGTTCTCCCAGACCGACTTCACCGAGGACCTGAAGAAGATCTCGGTGCCGGTGCTGGTCATGCACGGCGAGGACGACCAGGTCGTGCCCTACGCCGACTCCGGGCCGCTGTGCGCCAAGCTGGTCCAGAACGGGACGCTGAAGAGCTACCCCGGCTTCCCCCACGGCATGCCCACCACCGAAGCCGACACCATCAACAACGACCTGCTGGCCTGGCTGAAGAGCTGACCTGGCGTCGGCTGGCTGCCGGGCTGACCTTGCGTCTGGCCCGGCAGCCGGGCCGACCCCGCGCGGCCGGGCTACGGCGAGGACAATAGGCCCCAGGGCCACATCGACCGGGAACTTTTACGCCGCCCCGAACGTCTGGGAGCCGAGGACCCGAAGCCAGACGGTGGCCGCGGATCACTCCGGCCGTGGAGGTTGCGCTGCTTACGCTGATCCTGATCGGGCTGGTAGGCGGCCTCATCACGGGTATTTCGCCGTGCGTCCTGCCGGTCCTGCCGGTGGTGTTCCTGTCCGGCGGCGCCCAGGGGGCCAGGAACGTCGCGACCCCGGACGAGGCCCAGAGCGGGCCAGCCGGCGACGCGGTGCGCAGCGAGCCGATGACGGTGACGGTACCGGCCGGGTCCGCCGCCGCCGCGCCCACGGCGCCGGCCCCCGGGACCGGCCCGGAACCGGGGACCGGGCCGGAGCCCACCGGGCAGGCCGCCTCCACCGCGGCAGCCGCGGCCCGTCATCGCGGCGCGACGGGAGGCGGCCCTACCTGGTGGTGGCCGGGCTGGCCCTGAGCTTCAGCGTGTTCACCCTGCTGGGGACCTTGATCCTCAGCGCGCTGCCGCTGCCGAAGGACATCATCCGCTGGGTGGGCCTGGTCGTGCTCGTGCTGGTCGGCGTGGCGATGATGGTGCCCGCGGGTGCAGGACCTGCTCGAGCGGCCGTTCACCTGGATTCCGCAGCGCCGGGTGGGCCAGGGCCACGGCGGCTTCGTGCTCGGGCTGGCCCTGGGCGCGGTCTACGTGCCCTGCGCGGGCCCGGTGCTGGCCGCGATCACGGTGGCCGGGGCCACCGGCCGGATCGGGGGCGCCACCGTCGCGCTGACCCTGGCCTTCGCCGTCGGCACGGCCATCCCGCTGCTGGCGTTCGCGCTGGCCGGCCGGGGTGTGGCCGAGCGGGTGCGGGCGTTCCAGACCCGGCAGCGCGGGGTGCGGATCGTGGCCGGGGCCGTCCTGATCGGGCTGGCCGTGGCGCTCACGTTCAACGTGACCGACGCCCTGCAGCGCGCGATCCCGGACTACACCTCCAGCCTCAACAACGACCTGAACAAGACCGGGCACGCCTCGAAGGTGCTGGACGAGGGGAAGGCGACCTCGCTGACCGTCCTGTGCCAGCAACCCGTCGACGACGCTGAAGAACTGCGGGAAGGCGCCCGCCATCGCCGGCATCCAGCAGTGGTTCAACACCCCGGGCGACGCGCCGCTCAGCCTCAGCTCGCTCAAGGGCAAGGTGGTCCTGGTCGACTTCTGGGCCTACTCCTGCATCAACTGCCAGCGGGCCATCAAGCACGTCGAGGCCTGGTACTCCAACTACGCCAAGGACGGGCTGGTGGTGATCGGGGTGCACACCCCCGAGTACGCCTTCGAGCACGTGCCCAGCAACGTGGACGCGGGCATCAAGCGGCTGGGCATCACCTACCCGGTGGCCTTGGACAACAACTACAAGACCTGGAACGACTACAGCAACGACTCCTGGCCGGCCGACTACCTGATCGACTCGACCGGCGTGGTCCGGAACGTCAGCGATCGGCGAGGGCGACTACTCCGGGACCGAGGGCCTGATCCGGCAGCTGCTGACCGCGGCCCACCCGGCGGCCAAGCTGCCGGCCGCGACCCAGGTCCCGAACCTCACGCCGACCTCGATGGACCAGACGCCGGAGACCTATCTCGGGTCGGCGCGGGCCAGCAACTACGGCGGTAGCGCCGGTAGCGGCACCCAGCCCTTCCAGCTCCCGGCGTCCCTGCCCGCCAACGAATGGGCGCTGTCCGGCACCTGGACCGTGGGGGCGGAGAACCTGACCTCGGGCCGGAACGCGGCCATCGAGCTGAACTACACCGCCGCCGACGTGTACCTCGACGTGGGCGGCACCGGGACGATCACCGCGACCGTGAACGGGAAGACCACCTCGTACAAGGTCTCCGGCGCGCCCGACATCTACACCCTGGTGAGCCAGAAGACACCGGGCAGCGGCACGCTCAAGGTGACGCTGTCGCCGGGGCTGAACGCCTACTCGTTCACCTTCGGCTGACCGGACCCTGGCCAATGACCGGACCCGCGGTCGCGGCCCGGCCCAGATCCTTGAGTAGACGCAACGTTGCGTCTATTCTGATGGACATGACGAATACTCTCACCTCCCCGCAGACCGCGGGCGAACTGGCCCGGCTGTTCGCCGCGGCGCAGGCCCAGGAAGCCGCCCACACCAGGGAAGCAGCCGAGCGGACCGGCAGCACCCCGGCGGTGCCGGAGGAGCAGCTCACCGCGCTGGAGCTGGCCAACGCCCGGCAGGACGTCTACATGCCGGTCTCGGCCGAGGGCGGCCAGCTCCTGTACGCGCTGACGCGGGCCGCGCGCCCGCAGACCGTGGTCGAGTTCGGCACGTCGTTCGGGATCTCGACGATCTTCCTGGCCGCCGGGGTCATCGACAACGGCGCTGGCCGGGTCTTCAGCACCGAGCTGAGCACAGCCAAGATCCGCGCGGCCCGGGAGAACCTGCACCAGGCCGGCGTCGACGGCCCGGTGACCGTGCTGGCCGGGGACGCCCGGGAGACGCTGGCCGACGTGCCCGGGCCCATCGGCCTGGTCCTGCTGGATGGCTGGAAGGACCTCTACCTGCCGGTCCTGCACCTGCTCGAACCGAGGCTCGCGCCGGGCGCCCTGGTCATCGCGGACGACAGCTCCTTCGCCAGCGTGGCCGGTTACCTGGCCTACGTCCGTGACCCCGCCCACGGCTACGTCACGGTCAGCTTCCCGGTCGAAGACGGCATGGAGATCAGCTCCTGGACCGGCGGCAACTGAGCCAGCCCGGGCCAGCCCCGAGCCAGCCGGAGGCATCGATGTCAGTTACTGTCATCGCCTACTATAAGGGCATGAGCCGATGGGAGCCGAACGCACGCGAGCGGCTGGCGCGTGCGGCGCTGGAGCTCTACCGCGAGCGCGGGTTCGATCAGACCACGGCGGCCGAGATCGCCGAGCGGGCCGGGCTGACCGAGCGGACGTTCTTCCGTTACTTCGCCGACAAGCGCGAGGTGCTGTTCTCGGGCCAGGACCGGCTGCGCGAGATCTACGTGACCACCATCGCGGCCGCGCCGGACTCGGCCACGCCCATGGAGATGGTCGCGGCCGCTCTCCAGGCGGTCACGCCCGTGTTCGACGAGCGGCGCGACTTCGGCCGGCAGCGCCAGGCCGTGATCGCGTCCCATCCCGAACTGCAGGAGCGCGAGCTGCTGAAGCGCGCGTCGCTGGCCACGGCCGTGGCCGAAGCGCTGCGGCAGCGGGGGGTGGCCGAACCGGCCGCCAGCCTGGCCGCGGAGTCCGGCGTCATCGTGTTCAAGACCGCCTACACACGCTGGGCCAGCGACCCGGCCGCGCCGGAACTGTCCCAGCTCATCCGCGAGGCGCTGGGCCAGCTCCACGCGATGGGCGCCACCGCCCCCGCCGCGAGCTGATGAGCCGCCAGAACGTCTACGACGACGAGGCGTTCTTCGCGGGCTACCAGCAGCTGCGGGACGCGGAGAGCGGTATCAACGCGGCGATCGAGCAGCCCGGGCTGCGGGCGCTGCTGCCCGAGCTGGCGGGCCGGACCGTGCTGGACCTCGGCTGCGGTGACGGCACGCTGGCGCGGGAGCTGGCCCGCCGTGGCGCCTCCCGGGTCCTGGGGGCCGACCCGTCCGGCCGCATGCTGGCGCTGGCCCGGGCCCGCACGGCCGACCCGCGGGTCCGCTACGTGCAGGCTTTCGCCGAGGACCTGGGCCTGCGCAGCGGCTGCGCCGACCTGGTGGTGAGCAGTCTGGCGTTCCACTACGTGGCCGACCTGGGCCTGGTGCTGGACCGGATCGCCCGCTGGCTGCGCCCGGGTGGCTGGCTGGTGGCGTCGATGGAGCACCCGCTGCGGACCGCAGAACTGGCCCAGCGGGACGACCCGGGTGCGGCCGGCGACTACGCCGCCGAGGGCCGCCGGGACCAGGCCTGGTTCGTCGACGGGGTGGTCAAGTACCACCGGCGCGTCTCGACCATCGTCAACCTGGTCCTCGCGGCCGGCCTGGAACTGCGCGCGGTCACCGAACCCGGGCCCACGCCGGCCGCGCTGGCCGCCCGCCCGGAGCTGGACCGGCACCATCGCCAGCCCGCGATCTTCATCCTGGCCGCGACTCAGCCGCCGGCGCCGTAGCCGCGTTCAGCCGCCGACGCGGTAGCGGATGTGGGTCGCGTACGGCGACGCGGCCACCTCGATCAGCTCGAGGCTGGGATCCGCGCTGCCGTCGAAGATCCGTTCACCCCGGCCGAGCAGCACCGGGGCCACGTCCAGCACCAGCTCGTTGATGACCCCGGCGGCCAGCGCCTGGCGCACGGCCGAAGCGCCGCCCGCGATGTCGACGCCGGCGCCGTCCGCCGCGGCCTGAGCCTGGGAGAAGGCCGCGGCGAAGCCATCGGTGACGAAGTAGAAGGTCGTGCCGCCCTTCAGCTCGATCGGGTCGTGCGGGTGGTGGGTCAGCACGAACACCGGGGCGTGGTACGGCGGCTCATCACCCCACCAGCCTTGCCAGTCCCCGGCCCAGTCGCCGCGGATCGGGCCGAACATGTTCCGCCCCATCACGTAGGCGCCCTTGGGCGTCATCAGCTCGTCGGTCATCCGCTGGTCGGCATCGTTGCGGGGCTCGCCCATGTGCCACTGGTGCAGCCGCGGGCCGCCGATGCCGAGGGGGTTGTCCAGACTCTGGTCCGGGCCGGCCACGAAACCGTCGACGGAGATGGACATGTGACAGGTGACAAGGCTCATGGTTACTCCGACGACTCAGGCCCGACGAAATCATCGCTAAGGTAGCGCACGTGATCCTGGTGGCGGGGGCGACCGGTAACGCCGGCGCGGAAGTGGCCCGGGCGCTGGCCGCGGCGGGCCATCCGGTCCGGGCCCTGACCAGGGATCCCTCCTCGGCCCGGCTGCCCGCCGGGGTGACCGCGGCCCAGGGCGACCTGACCGAGCCGGGCACCCTGGACGGCGCCTTCGACGACGTGAGCGCGGTGTTCCTGCTGGCCGGGTACCCGGACACGCCGGGGCTCCTGGCCCGGATGGCCGACGCCGGGGTGCGCCGGGTGGTCCTGCTGTCCACCGGTGCGGTGGTGGGCGGCGACCTGGACAACTACGTGGTCAGGTTCAACGTGGTCTCCGAGGCCGCCGTCCGCGACTCCGGCCTGAGCTGGACCGTGCTGCGCCCCAGCGGCTTCATGTCCAACGCCCTGCGCTGGCGGCCGCAACTGCAGGACGGTGACACGGTGCGCGAGCCGTTCGCGGACCTGCCGGTGGCGGTCATCGACCCGTTCGACATCGGCGCGGTGGCGGCCCGGGCGCTGACCGAGCAGGAGCACGCCGGCCACAGCTACCGGCTGACCGGCCCGCAGGCCCTGCTGCCCGCCGAGCGCCTGGCCGTCCTGGGCGAGGTCCTCGGCCGGCCGCTGCGCCTGGTGCCGCAGCCGGACGACGAGGCCCGGGACGCGATGAGCACGAGCATGCCGGCTCCGCTGGTCGATGCGTTCTTCGCGTTCTCCCGGGGCGGGACCTACCTGGACAACGAGGTCGGCCAGACCACGGCGGCCCTGCTCGGCCGGCCGCCGCGCACGTTCCGGGACTGGGCCCACGCCCACGCCGGTGACTTCACCGGCTGATTCGCGATCGAACCGGGTGCTCAGCGCGATGGGCCCTTTTTTTTGGGGGGGGGGAGGGGGGGGGGGGGGGGGGAAGGGGAGAAGGGAACGCCCAACTATTTTATATAAAAATGGTCGCCGTCAGCCTGGTGTGGCCGGGGACGGCTCGGTCGCACGGCGGCGGCGCCCGGCCGGGAACACCTTCCGGGTGCGCTGACGCACGGCGACCGCGACGCGGACCGGCTCGGTGATCCGGCCCTGCAGGCGCCGGGCCACGGCCACGTGGTCGGAGGTCCAGATCATCCGGACCGCGGTGGCCGTACCCTGACCGTCCTGGCCGGTCAGGTCGTGCCGGACCGCGTCGACCAGGCGGGCATCGGCGGCGGGATCCGGCGGCAGCTCCGCGGGCACCTCGCCCGACCCGGTCAGGGCGGTGGCCATGGCCTGATACCAGGCGGTGACCTGGCCCACCTCGGCCAGCACCTCGTTACGGGCCGCGGTCCGGTTCCCGGACTGCGCGCCGTCGTCCCGGCTCCACAGGTCGACCACGGC
Source organism: uncultured Actinomycetes bacterium (assembly GCA_963833835.1). Taxonomy (GTDB): domain Bacteria; phylum Actinomycetota; class Actinomycetes; order Streptosporangiales; family Streptosporangiaceae; genus Bog-532. Next base: position 208,818 of record CAWHZI010000004.1, on the reverse strand, counting down.
GTCGGCGGACAGCCGCAGCACCGTGACCCCGGTGATCAGCGTGGCCACCTCGGGTAGCGGCAGGTGCTTGACCCCGGTCTCGGCCAGGTAGTTGCGGAAGGCGTCGTCCAGCCGGCGGCCCGCGGCTGCGGCCCGCTGCTGATCCGCTCGCGGCGCCGGGGTGGGCGGCAGCACGCCGTCGCACCGGACCACCCCGTAGTTCACCGCGCTGCCCAGGTAGCGGGCCGTGTCGGCGTAGGCCCCGGCCAGCGCCGTACCCAGGCCCGAGGCCGCGCCCCGGGGCCAGAACAGCAGCCCGACCACCAGGCTGACCGCGCAGCCGATGGCCACGTCCTCGATCCGGACCAGGCCGACCTTCCAGCCCGCAGGCGCGATGATGTTGTACAGGATCACCAGCGTGATGGTGAAGCTGGCCTGGCCGGCCGCGAACGAGATGACGGCCGGGGCAAAACCGGCGATCAGCACGGCGATCGGCAGCAGGATCCACAGCACGGTGTCGTTGGTGCCGATGCCCAGGATCAGCGCCCCGCCGATGATGAACCCGGCCAGGTTGCCGCCCAGCGCGCGCAGCACGTTCTGCCCGGTGCTGAACGCATTCGAACGCAGCACGCTCAGCGTGCCCAGCACCACCCAGAACGAGTGCTGCACCCCGGTCAGGTCGGACACCAGCACGGCCAGGCCCAGGGCGATCGCGCCGCGCACGCTGTTGTGCAGCCAGACCGAGTGCGGCTCGACGTGCGCGCTGGCCCGCTCCTGCACCGACGACAACGCCCCGCCGGCCCGGCCGGCTGCCGCCCCAGCAGTTGCTGCCACCAGGGTCGTTCCAGGGCGGCCACGGTCTGCTGGATGTTGGCCACGATGGCCGAGGTCACGAAGCTCAGCTCCTGGGCCCGGAACGACGGCCCCAGGTCGGTCACGTACTGCTCGGCCGACTCCGATTCCATCCCGGCCAGCGACGTGGCCGCTTGTTCCATCGCCTCGCGGGCCTGTTCCAGCCGGTCCAGGCCGGGCCGGAGCGTTTCCAGCGCCCCGCGGCCCGCATCGAGCAGCACCGTGGCCGCCTCCAGCAGCTCGGCCGCGGCCAGCTTGACCCCGCACACCTCGGCGCTGACCGGCCCCATGTGGCCGGTGACGGGTATCTGATCCAGCACCTCATCCAGCCAGATCAGCTCGTCGACCAGCCGGACCAGGGTGCGGGCGGCGGTGGTCAGCCCGGTCGGCCGGTAGGGCGTGGCGAAGAACGAGGTCCGCAGGCCGGCCACGGCCGCATTGGACTCATCCGTGGCCGTGTCCAGGGCAGCCCGGGTGGTCTCCACCGCGGCCTGATCCGGGCCGCCCCGGACCTTGGCGAACGCGGCTTCGGCCCGCAGCCGGCCGGCCAGCTCCGTGCAGGCCCGGACCACCGGCCGCCGCAGCGGGTCACGCGCCGGGGCGGGCCACAGGAACCTGATCGCGATCAGCGAGACCGCGCCCGCCAGCAGCCAGCCGGCCAGCCGGTCCGGGATCGAGCTCACCGGCCCGCGCAGCGAGACCGACAGGATGAACGCCAGCAGCAGCGAGGTCGACGCGCTGGCCAGCGCGGAGCTGACCACCCCGGCGAACAGCACGAAGAACGCGACGACCAGCATGGCCAGCGCGGCCAGCCAGTCCGCGCGCGAGCACAGCGTGCCCAGCACGACGAACACCGCCCCGGTCGCGATCAGCGCGACCTGGTCCGGCAACCGCTCCCGCATCCGGCCGCCGAACGCCACGAACAGCAGCATGGCCAGCGACCCGAACGCGGCGAACGTGGCCATGACCGGGTTGCCGATCACCTTCACGCTCAGCGCCAGCAGGGCCGGCATGATGATCGCGCTCCGGCCGGCCCGGCGCAGCGCGAGCAGGCCGGCGTCCCGCGACCGGAGCCACTGCAGGCCCCGGAGCAGCTCAGACCTCATTCGGCTCTCATCTTGCGTTGAGCAGGTCGCGCGCGGCCGCCACGATGTGCGCCGCGTCGATTCCGGACTCGGCCAGCAGCTCCTCCGGAGTGCCCGAGCCGGGCATTTCGCGGACGGCGAGGTGGGTCAGCCACACCTTCTGCGGCCCGGCGTTCAGCAGCGCGTCGGCCACCGCCGAGCCCAGCCCGCCCTCGGGGTGGTGGTCCTCGGCCACGATCAGGCGGCCGTTGGTGGCGGCCACCGCCGTGACCAGCGTCTCGGTGTCGATCGGCTTGACCGAGTACAGGTCGATGACCCGGGCCGAGATGCCGGCGGCCGCCAGCTGGTCCGCGGCGGCCAGGGCCTCGTGCAGGGTGACGCCGGCGCCGATCAGCGTCACCGCGTCGTCCGGGCTGGACCGCAGCACCTTCGACCCGCCGATGGGGAACTTCTCCCCGGTCTCGTACAGCACCGGGTACGCGCCGCGGGTGGTGCGCAGGTAGCTGACTCCGGTCCGGTCGGCCATGGCCCGGACCAGGGCGGCGGTGCTGGTGCCGTCGCTGGGGTAGAGCACGGTCGAATCGTGCACCGCCCGCATCATGGCCAGGTCCTCCAGGGCCATCTGCGAGGGACCGTCGGGGCCGATCTCGACGCCGGAGTGCGAGCCGGACAGCCGGATGCTCGAGCGCGAGATCGCCGCCATCCGGATGAAGTCGTAGGCCCGGGTCAGGAAGGCGGCGAACGTCGAGGCGAACGGGGTGTAGTGGCGCACGGCCAGCCCGACCGCCGAGGCGACCATCTGCTGCTCGGCGATGTACATCTCGAAGTACCGCTCGGGGAACAGGTGCGCGAACTCATCGGCGTGGGTGGAGTTGCTGACCTCGCCGTCCAGCGCCACCACCCGGGGGTTGTCGGCGCCCAGCGCGGCCAGCGCGTCACCGTAGGCCTTCCGGGTGGCCACCTTGTCCCCGACCGTGTAGCGCGCGGACGGCACGTCGCCCTCCGGGGCGGTCGGGTCCAGCCCGGGCTCGTGGTCCGGCGCCGGGGCGGGCAACGGGCCGCGCACGGTCAGATGCCGTTCGCCGCCCAGTTCGGCCACGGCGCGCTCGGCCATGTCCGCGGGGAAGGGCTTGCCGTGCCAGCCCTCCTTGTCCTCCACCTCGGAGAACCCGCGGCCCTTGATCGTGCGGGCCAGGATCACGGTCGGCTGCGGTACCGACCCGTCGGCCGCGGTGGCGAAGGCCTGGTCGATCTCCTCCAGGTTGTGCCCGTCGATCTCCAGCACCCGGGCCCCGAACGCGGCCGCGCGGCGGGCGTACCGGTCCAGGTCCCACTCCCACTCGGTCGGCCCGCGCTGGCCGAGCCGGTTGACGTCGACGATCGCGATCAGGTTGGACAGCTCGTAGAAGGAGGCCTTGTCCAGCGCCTCCCAGATCGAGCCCTCGGCCATTTCGCTGTCCCCGCACAGGACCCACACGTGGTACGGCAGCCGGTCCAGGTACTTGCCGGCCAGCGCGACCCCCACCCCGTCCGGCAGGCCCTGGCCGAGCGACCCGGTGGCCACGTCGACCCAGGGCAGCACCGGCGTCGGGTGGCCCTCCAGCCGGGCGCCGAAGCGCCGGTACTGGGTCATCAGCTCCTCGTCGGACACCACCCCGACCGCCTTGTACACCGAGTACAGCAGGGGCGAGGCGTGCCCCTTGGAGAAGATCAGGTGGTCGTTCCCCGGGTTGCCCGGGTTGTCCCAGTCGTAGCGCAGGTGCCGCCCGGCCAGGACCGCCAGCAGGTCGGCGGCGGACATGCTCGAGGTCGGATGGCCCGACCCGGCGCTCGTACTGGACCGGACGGAATCAACGCGCAGCTGTGCGGCCAGCTCAGCGGCCGCGGACAGGTCGATCCCGGTGAGCGACGGGGTGCTGCTCATGACGGTCCCTTTCGTTGGCGCTATCGCTGACTGGCGGGCCCGGCTGCCACCGGCCGGGCCGTACGTCGTCACTAGCTTTCCTGACGTCCCGGGCCGGCCCGCACCAGGGTCGCCGTTACGGGGAGATGCTAGGACTTCCCGCTGTACCGGCGGTAGGTCCGGCGGAACTGCTCGTCGGTCACCGGCCAGCGTTCCCCGCCGTGTCCCTCGACCACCCAGTCCCCGGCCCGGGCCGCCGCCTTGCCCTCCATCGTCCGCAGCACCTGGGATTCCCTGACCTGCCAGGCACGATAGGCGCCGATGCGGCGCCAGCGTTCACCGTCGATGGGAGCATGGCTGGCCCGGAACTGTTCGTCCCGGACCGTACGCACGTCACCCGAGTCGTCGGTGACCCGCCAGTCACCCGGATCGCCGTGCAGCTGATCGCCCGTCCGCCGGGTCCACGGGCGGCGGGTGTGCAGCTTCTGGGCCTTAACCGTGCCGACGCGCTCGAACTCGGCCGCCTCGGGGGGACCGCCGGCCGGAACGACCGGTATGAAGCCGACGTCCTCCAGCTGCGCCAGCTGGGAGCGCAGGGTGTCGATCTGGTGCTGGCGTTCACCGTCGGGCAGCGCCGGCCACGGCACCACCCGGCTGTTGATCAGGCTGTGCTTGCGCCCGGCACCCCGGGTGCGGTGATGCGGTCCGCCTGCTGACCAGCCTGCCGCGAGGCGGCGCAGGTACCAGCGAGTGTGCTCGGCCCGGCTTATCTGCTCCAGCTCACGGTCGTTCAGCTCGATGAAGCTGCCCGGCGGGACCGACCGTTCCGGGACCCAGCGCCGGCCGCATCCGGCGACCGCGGTCATGATCGAGCGGATCTGGAGGATGTTGTCCCGGCGGATGAAGTGTTCCAGCTCGGGCCAGGGCAGGCGAGCGGCCGGCGGGGGCTCACCCGGGGCTGGGAGATGGCTCAGCCGGTAACACTCGTGCCAATGGTGGGCCAACCGGGTCCAGGTGTCCTCCGGCACCTTGCCGTCCACCAGCAGGGCACGCTGGAAGGGACGCATCTGATCGAAGATCGCGCCGCTCATGCCCGCTCCGTCCGAGGTCAGCACGAACACCGGGGTGCCAGCGTGAAGCCGGGCCACCCGGCCGGCTTCGTGAATCGTATCTTCGGACACAGCGCCGATGATGGCAACTACGGTCGCCGTCGTGGCCCCTGCGGGTAGGTCATCCAGCAACGGCAGCAACGCGTCCTGCCATCGTGCCGCTTGCACCGTCACCGCAGGCATCGTGGCCGCCATCGCAGGCGACAAGGTGGCCAGGTACTCCCGCCGCAGGTCATCCGCGCGGTGGTCCAGTAGCACCACGCTTTCCAGCGGAAACGGCGCCGGCCCGCGCCCGTTGAGTGCCGGATGGGAAGCGGCCGTCAGTTGCTGCCGTTCCCAGGCCCGGCGTCCCAGCTCCAGGAGTGTGGCCAGGGCCAGGGTGCTGTCTCCGCACAGCAGCAGCTGCTGCGCCCCCGTCCGGAAGATGCGGTCGACCAGCGCGATGGCGGTGGTCTCGTGCGGGCACAGCGCGTCCGCGAACCAGTGGCTGGAGATGCCGCTGTGCCATCCGCGCCAGTGGTCCGCGTGCCGGGGGTCGTCAATCCGCACGACCAGATGCGGTTGCCGCTCCGGGTCGGGCCGCTGGTATCGGCGCGTCAGGATCCGGGCGACCGCGTCCAGTACGGCCTCGTTCTCGGCCAGGTCATTCCGCAACGCGTAGACATAGCTGAGCGCGCACCCTCGCCATCCGGCGATGACGGGCAGCAGAAGCCGGTCCGCCGCGGGGTTGCCCACCATCACGTGCGCCCGGGTGGCCCGCGCATCCTCTAGTAGCGGATGGCTGCTATCCGGCTCGATGACCACGATCCGGCTCGGCCGTCCAGTCTCCGCCAGCCGCTGCAGCAAAGGCATGGTCAGCGGATCCAGCCCGGTAAAGATGGTGGCGTCCTTAACGAACCGCGCCCGCAATCGTGCGATCGGTTCCCGCCACAGCACGGCCACCGCCACCAGCGCCCCGATCAGCGTCGCCCCCAGGCAGACGATCTGCGCGAGTTGCAAGGCCAGCGGCGGTTGCCCGGGACAGGCGCTGGTCGGGTACGCCGTCGGCGGGTTTCCGGTGAACAGACCGAGTACCCCGGCCACCACGGACGTCCCGGTCTCCCCGCCCCGGCACGGGGCCAGGGAGACGTGCCCAGCGCCGCCCCCACGGCCACCATGGCCACCACGGCGATTAATCCGGTGAACCGGCCCTGCACCCGCCGCGGCCACCAGAACGCCGTCCAGGTCGCCAACCCCACCAGCACCGCCACCAGCAACGTCATGTCATTGCGAGGCGCCAGATCCACCCGCCACCAGACATGGCTGACCGTGAGCCACCCGGGTCGTGCGCAGTGACCCAAGCCCCCCAGCAGAGGTAAGCGGTGACGGCGAGCCCGGCCAGCGCGGGAACGACCCAGACCACCAGAGGGTTCACGTGAAACCGTGCGAGCCGGTAGGTCATCACGGCTCCCATCCCCGAGCCACGGCGCCATGAGTCGGACATTAATGCCGTAAGTACCCCAATTAGATGGATACCGCTCAGGCGTGTCAACTGGCCGACGACCCCGCGCAGGCCTGGCCGCCCCGGTTCCTCAATTGACGCATCGTGGCCATCTTGCAATAAGCCCTGGCATATACTGCATCCCTCGGATGCCCTACGGTATGACTCCGTAAGGGAATTCAACTGGTTGAGATCAGCTAAGCCGTTCAGTTTTCGAGGGGAATTGGATCGGCCGCGAGTGTCTCAGCCAGCGATCATATTTTCGATTTTCTACCTCCGCATTGCAAGTTTTGAGTCCCAGCCCCATCCGTTACTGGGTGTGGTACGTTGACTACTCTAAGTAAACTGGCCACATGCCCCCGCGCAGTGCAGGCCGTGAGACAAAGGCAGAGTGACCATGATCGCCACTGAGACGGTTTCGAGCTCGCTTGCTGACCTGCGCGAGATGCCGCTGACCGAGCTGGCCGCCCTCAGCGCTGGAACCGTCGACGAGGCTCTGCGCCGGATCCTTCCCGGCGGGCCGGTGGCGACGCCGGAGCCGAAGTTCAACTCCACGATCTGAGCTAGAGCCCGGCGTGGAAACGCCGCTCCTGCCGCTGGATCAGTTCGTCCTCAAGGTCCACAGCCGGTGCGACCTCGCTTGCGATCACTGCTACGTCTACGAGGCAGCCGATCAGAGCTGGCGTGGGCAGCCCAAGGCCATGCCGGACGACGTGCTGCGGCGAACGGCGCAGCGGATCGTCGAGCACGCGACCAGGCACCACCTGAGTTCGGTCCAGGTCGTGCTGCACGGCGGCGAGCCGCTGCTGGCCGGCGTGGATGGATTGCGCAGGATAATCACTGAGCTCCATTCAGCCTTGCGTGGCGTATGTGAGCTGGATTTGCGCATTCACACGAATGGTGTTCGGCTGTCTGAGGCGTTCTGTGAGCTCTTCGCCGAATATGGCGTTCGCGTCGGTATTTCTATTGACGGCGACCGTGCCGCCAATGATCGTCATCGGCGTTACGCCAATGGGCGTAGCAGCTATGCCCAAGTGGTCCGGGCCATCGGCCTGCTGTGTACCGACCGCTTCCGTGCGCTGTACGCCGGGCTGCTGTGCACGATCGACGTCGCCAATGATCCGGTAGCGGTCTACGACGCTTTAATAGCGTTGCGGCCGCCCCGGGTCGACTTCCTGCTGCCCCATGCCACCTGGGACGAGCCACCGCCCAGGACGGCCGGGCGGGACGAGCAGTATGCGGACTGGCTGATCGCCATCTTCGACCGCTGGCTGACCGACGGCCGTCCGACGCGGATCCGTACGTTCGAGTCAATCCTTTCCACGCTGTCCGGCGGAGACAGCTCCACCGAAGCCCTGGGCTTGGCGCCCTCCAGCCTCGCCGTCATCGAAACCGACGGCAGCTACGAGCAGGTCGACTCGCTCAAAGTTGCTTACGACGGGGCAGCCGGTACCGAACTCACCGTCTTCAGCGACGCCCTGGACGTGGTGGCGCGGCATCCGGGAATTGTCGCTCGTCAGCAAGGCCTGGCCGGGTTGAGCCAGCAGTGCCAGGAGTGCCCGGTCGTCACCAGCTGTGGCGGCGGCCTCTACGCGCACCGATACCGCACGGGCACCGAATTCGCCAACCCCTCGGTGTACTGTGCCGACCTCCTCAAGCTGATCACGCACATCAAGCAGCGGCTGCCCCAGGTGTCCGCGAACCACGCGATGCCCGACGAAGATTTCCGTGAGCTGGCGTCAGGCCGCGGCCGTGCCTCGGCCGTGCGGCAGCTCATCAACGGGCAGCGGTCACTTCGCCGGACCTTGGTCACGTCGCTCTATCAGACGGCCAGCAGTCACGCGGCGGTCAGCGATACCGCGCGCGCAGATCTGCGCGCCGCCTGGGTGGTGCTGGCCGCGGTGGAGGCAGAGCATCCCGAGGCACTCATCCAGGTGCTTGATTATCCGTTCGTCCGGTCCTGGGCCGTACGGTCCTGGGCCAGCTCCGGCGCTGCGCGGGACGTGCGGAGCTCAGGCAGCGGCGCTCGGAGCCGACCCAGGGTACTTGGGCGCGCTGGCGGCTGCGGCTGCTATCCGGGCGGGTGTGGTCGCTGAAGTGAGCGTTCCGGTCATGGACGGTGGGGTGCCGTTGCCCACGCTCGGCCGCCTGTCGCTCGGCCCGGAACAAGGTGGCCTTACGAGCGCACGTCTGATCATCGACCGCGACGTAGTTCAGTTCCAGGCCGGCGAAAACCGGTGGCAGCTAGCCACCAGTGCCATGATCCGCGGCGATATTTATCCGTTGCCGGCCAGCGATAACCACCAGCTGGCCCAGTGGCAGGGGACGCGGGTCCTGCGCGCTTCCGGCGTCAGCGTTCTATTCGAAGACGGTGATCCGTACCGGGACTGCTACGGGCAGAGCGTGGCCCCGCGTCTGTCCCGCGAGCAGTTTCACGAATGGCAGTGGACCTTCGCCAAGGCCTGGACCGAGATTGAGACGAGATTCCCAAGCTACGCGCCGGCCATCATGGCCGGGCTGACGGTGCTGGTGCCGTTGGTCTCCGGTCCTGAGCCGGATGACATTAGGGCCGCCGAACGGCATGCGTTCGGCGCAGTCGGGGTACCGCAGGCCGATCCAGCCGTCGTAGGGCGCCGCATTGTGGCGGCGTTTCAGCGGGCCAAGCTGGACGCAATTCTTGACCTCTTCGACCTTTTCGATCCGCACGGCCCGGATGCACAGCCGATCACTTCGCTGCTGGCCGAGGCCTACGTGGAACTGGCGGTCGGAGAGAAGGACGGCGCGGCCGTAGCCATCGAGAAGCTCTCGGGCCGGGCTGCTCTGACGCCGGTGGGCCATCGGTTTGTAGCGGAGATGCGCCAGTCGGCCGCAGTGCTGGGATACGTGTGACGAAATTGGCGTCAATAATCCATTGTGATAATTGTTAAGCATGAGAGTCCAGTGACTCAGCAGTAAGGTTTCGGACTCTGGTCACCTGTTGAAACTTCCTATATTCTGCTTTATCTCGGGTGTCGTCGGTGGCAGAAGGCGCCCGCGCACTATGGGGAGGTTCGCGCGGTGCAGCCTGACGGGGGAAATGAATCAGCCATTTCGAGTCGCGGACTGCGCCCTTATTTTTTCCTCAGTTATGCGCGGACGCCCAAACGTGACTCCTCCGACCGCACCGACCCTGATCGCTGGGTGTACAAGCTCTACAAAGATTTGTGCGACGAGATTTTACAAATGACTGATGCCCAGCCGGGAGAGGCTGGGTTCATGGACCGGGAGAACAAACTCGGTGCCGAGTGGTCGCCGGAGCTGATGGCCGCACTGAAGTCATGCCGGGTCTTCGTCCCGCTATATTCGCGGCGCTATTTCGAAAGCGACAATTGCGGCCGGGAATGGTTTGCGTTCGCCCGGCGTGAGGTTATGCACCGGGCGGAGGACGGCGAAGCCGTGATGCGATCGTCCCGGCCCTCTGGCACCGGATGGGCCGGGAGATGATTCCGGAGGTGGCCCAGTCCTTTCAGTACGATCATGCCGATCTGGGCACGCGCTATTGCGCCGAGGGCTTCTACGGCATCATGAAGCTGCAGAATTACCGGCGCCGACTATCAGCGAGCTGTCCATCGTCTGGCCGAGCGCATCATCGAGATCGGCGACCGGAGTGTTGCTCACGCCGACGACGACGTGCAGGGTTTCGATCGCAAGGATTTCGAATCACTGCCGAGCGCTTTCGGCCCCGCCAGCGCCAAGCGGACCACGGACGGCCAATTGCAGATTACAGTGCTCGCCCACACGACTTCCACCGTGCCGCCCGGGCGGGCCAGCGACTACTACGGCGAATCCGCCCACCTGGAGCCCTTACCGCCCAGCCCTGTCACGTCCGCTGGCCGATTACGCGCTGGAACTGGCGAAAAAATGCCTGGACTGTGAACCGTTGTTCGAGGCCTTCGATGACGACCGGCTGAGGTGGGCCGGTGCAGCACGCCGCCCAGCCTGTGTCTGGTGGACGCCTGGGTCAGCCTGTCCGATTCATATCGGGACCGGCTACGAGCCCTGAATCAGATCACCGAGCCGTGGGTGAGCGTTCTGATCCCCTGGAACAGCCAGGACGAGGAAATGCAGCAGGCCGGAGAAGACCTGCACGAGAAACTGCATTAGCATCTGCGGCACAAACTCGACAGCGTACCCCGACGTTGCCGGATGGCTGCGGACGGAATTCCCACTCTGCGCGACTTCAGTCAGCTGCTGCCCGACATGACGATGATCATGCTGAAAAGATTTCGCAAAGCCGCCCCCGCCCGTCCGCCCGAGGGCCAGCCGCTCACCCGCCCGCGGTTGCGCCAAGCCGGTCCCGATGACTTCGGAGGTTTACGATGACCGACTCCGGCCCCGGCCAGATCGTCACCTTCTATTCCTACAAAGGCGGGACCGGCCGGACCATGGCCATGGCCAACGTGGCCTGGATCATCGCCAGCAACGGCAAACGGGTCCTGACCGTTGACTGGGATCTTGGAATCACCGGGACTGCATAAGTTCTTTCACCCGTTCCTCGACGCATCGACGGTCAGTGCCACGCCGGGCGTCATCGAGATCATCAACGACTACGCCTCCGCGGCCATCAGTCCCGGGCCCCGCAGCGACGACTGGTACCTGGAATGCGCGCGGGTCGAGCGGCACGCGGTCTCGCTGGACTGGGCCTTCCCGGACGGGGGCAGGCTGGATTTCCTGTCCGCCGGGCGGCAGAACCGCGACTACTCTTCGGCCGTCTGTTTCGCTCGACTGGGACAACTTCTACGACCGGCTCGGGGGTGGCCGGTTCTTCCGGGCCCTGCGCGACGACATGAAGCGGAACTACGACTATGTGCTGATCGACAGCCGCACCGGGCTGTCGGATGTGGCCGACATCTGCACGATCGAGCTGCCCGACGTGCTGACCGTCTGCTTCACCCTCAGCGATCAGAGCATCGAGGGCGCGGCCAACGTGGCCCGGCAGATCAGCGGCCGGTACCGGGACCGGAACATCCGGGTGCTGCCGGTCCCCATGCGTATCGAGGATGGGGAGAAGGAGAAGCTCGACATCGGCCGGTCCCTGGCCCGGAGCGGTTCGAAGGCTTCCCGGCCGGGATGACCCAGGAGGCCGCCGCCCTGTACTGGGCGTCGGTGGAGGTGCCGTACAAGCCGTTCTATGCGTTCGAGGAGATCCTGGCCACCTTCGGCGATGATCCCGGTTCGCCGGCCTCGCTGCTGTCCTCGTTCGAGCGGATCACCGATCTCGGTGACGGACGGCGAGATCAGCTCGATGCGGCCGATTGCGGAGGAACTCCGGCTGCAGTACAAGGAGATCTTCGCCCGGCGGCAGCCGTCGGTGCTGACCCAGGTGTACCTGAGTTACGCGCCCGAGGACCGCATGTGGGCCGACTGGATCGAGGCCGTGCTGACCCGGGCCGGATTTCCAGGGTCGTGCCGCGCAGCACGATGGCCAGCGGCGCCCTGGCCAACGTCGACCTGCAGGCCGAGCGGGAGTTCCAGAGAGCCCCCCGGGCCATCGCCGTGCTTTCCTCGGCCTACATGCATTCCGCCGATGGTCGGGCGATCTGGAAAGCCCTGTCGGCCGCGGACGCGGCCGGAGCGCACCGGCAGTTCGTACCCATCCGGGTCACCGACGTCCGCATCAGCGAACCTTTCACCGACCATCCGGTCTTCGACCTGGCCCGGATGGACGAAGATCAGGCCACGGCCAAGCTCCTGTGGGCCCTCGACCGGCCCACCCAGTCCCTGGGCGCCGGGCCCGCCCGGCGGAGCGGCCGCGGTTCCCGGGGCGCGTCCCGCCGATCTGGAACGTGGCCGCCCGGAACGCCGACTTCACTGGCCGGGCCGCCGTCCTGGAACGGATCCGGGACAAGCTGGCCGGTGGGGGAACCAGCGCGGTGGTCGCCCTGGCCCTGTACGGACTGGGCGGGGTGGGCAAGACCCAGCTGGCCCTGGAGTACGCGCACCGGTTCATGGCCGACTACGACCTGGTCTGGTGGATCCCCTCGGAGCGGCCCGACGAGACCAGCGGCGCCCTGGCCGAGTTGGCGCGGAAGATGGGGCTGAAGGTCGGGGACAACGTGGCCGAAGCGGCCGAGGCCGCGCTGGAGGAGCTGCGCCGCGACACCGTGCCGCACTGGCTGCTGATCTTCGACAACGCCGACGACCCCAAGCAGCTTGAGCCCTACCTGCCGACCGGCTCCGGTCACGTCCTCATCACCTCACGCGACCAGGCCTGGACCCATGCGGCGGAGCCGCTGGAGGTGGATGTCTTCAGCGAGGAAGAGAGCGTCGCCCACCTGCTCCGGCACCTGCCCGACATGGACGCGGCCGACGCCAGGATGGTCGCGGACGCTCTGGGCCAGCTGCCGCTGGCAGTGGAGCAGGCCAGCGCCTGGCTGGAGCAGACCGGCATGCAGCCCCGGGCCTACGTGGCCGAGCTCGCGACGCAGGCGACCCGGATCCTGGCCATGAACCAGCCGTCGGACTACCAGACCCCGGTCGTAGCCACCTGGAACCTGTCTTTCGAGCGCCTCAAGGAGCGGTCACCCGCCGCCGTCCGCCTGCTGCAACTACTGGCCTTTTTCTCGGCGGGCCCCATCTCCATGTCGCTGCTCTACCGCGAGGAGCTGTACGAGGCGGTCCTGCCGCCTGACGAGACGATCAGCGGGCAGATCATGCTGCCCCGGGTGATCCGGGACATCAGCCGATTCGCGCTGATCAAGGTGGATCAGGCCAGTAAGTCACTGCAGATGCACCGGCTGGTCCAGGCCGTGATCCGCTCCCAGCTGACTCCCGAGGAGCAGGAGGCGGTGCGGCACGAAGTGCACAAGGTGCTGGCCGGGGCACGGCCGGAGCAGGGTGAGACCGATGACCCGGTCAACTGGCCCAATTACGAGCTGATCTGGCCGCACCTGGTCCCGTCGCAGGCCGAGGAGTGTGACGACGCCAGGACCCGGCAGCTGCTCATCGACTGGGTGCGCTACCAGTGGAAGCACGGGGAGTTCGAGACCTGTCTCCGGCTAGCCCAGCGGCTTCAGAACTTGTGGACGAACCGGCTGGGCGCGGACGACCCCCAGACTCTGAATCTGCAATCCCAGATGGCCAACGTCCTACGCAGCCAGGGCCGCTTCACTGAGGCACGGGACCTGGACACCTACGTGCTGCAGCGGCAGCGGGCTGTGCTGGGAAACGAGCATCTGCTCACCCTGATCACCGCTAACAATCTCGGCGCTGACCTGCGGACGCTGGGTGAGTACCAGCTGGCCCTCGATCTCGACCGGCAGACCTACGAGAGCTTCAACGACGAGTTCGGCGAGGACTTCGACCGGACCCTTCTGGCCGCCCACAATCTGGCCTGCTCGTACCGCCTGGCCGGAGACTACCGAGCGGCCCGGCGTCTCGATCAGGAGAACTTCGACCGCTGCCGGACCGTACTTCCGCCGAACCATCCATACACCCTGCTCGCGGGCCGGAGCCTGGCCAGCGACATGCGGCTGGAAGGCGACTTCCGGGATTCCGTGGAGCTGCTGCGGGATATCTGGGAGAAGTACCGGATGGTGCTGGGGGACGATCTGGTCGACACCCTGCTCGCCGCCACCAGCCTGGGCGTGTCGCTGCGTAAGGCCGGTGAGCAGTCCGAGGCAATGAGCCTGGCCCTGGACACCTACGAGCGTTACGAGCGGCGTTACGGCGGTGGTTCACCCGAGACCCAGCTGTGTGCCATCAACCTGGCCTGCGACTTTGCCGCAGCGGGCAACATGTCCCGGGCGCTGGCCGTGGTCACAGAGGTCAGGAGCGCGCTGGAGGCCAGCCTGGGGGTGGACCACCCGCACACTCTGGTGGCCACCAACAACCTGGCCTGCTACCTGCGTTGTGAAGAACGGCTGGACGAGGCGCTCCGGCTGACCGAGGACACGTTGCGGCGGATGCGCGGCAAGCTCGGCGATATGCATCCGTACACCCTGGCCGCCGCGGTCAACCGGGCCAACTGTTTCGGCGACGCCGGTGAGTTCGCCGCGGCCGAGGCGCTCGAACGCGAGACGATCTCGCGACTGGAGCAGGTGCTCGGGCCCGATCACCCGGACACCCTGATCTGCCGGGCCAATCTCGTGGTCACCGTGCGGGGAGCGGGCCGGGACCGGGAGAGCAAGGAAGCAAAGGCGAAGATTCTTTCCGACTTCAGCCAGGTCCTCGGAACCGGCCACCCGGATGCCGTGCAGCTGCGGGAAGGACAGCGCATCAACCGGGATCTGGAGCCACAGCCGTTCTGACCTGAACGCTGAGCCGGGTCAGTTGCCCGGTACCTCCGACAGCCAGCGCAAGATATCGGGCAGCACGTCCAGCGCCCCGAAGTGGGCCGCACCGGCTTGGACGACCACCGCGGCGCTGGGGATGCGGTCGGCCAGCCACAAGGCGTGGCTTACCGGGGAGAGGTTGTCGCTCGCCCCGTGCCAGAGCAGCACCGGGGTCGTGACCGCGGCCGGTTCGAAACCCCAGGGCGAATAGAACGCCAGCGCGTCGTCGATCCAGCCGTAGGCCGAGGCCCGCAGGGCTTCGGTGTACGTCTCCAGGAGCATCGAGCGAATGCCCCGGTCGGCGACAACCCGCTGGTCTGGGTCGGGCAGGTCGGCCTGCAGGCTCCGGAGCAGGCTGGCAGGGTCCGCCCGGACCGCGATCGCGGCTGCCTCGGTGAGGGCCGCGAGGCCCGCGTAGCCGTTCGCGGCCGCGGTGTACTCCAGCACGTTCGACTGGGTCATCCCGTCGAACCAGTCGAGCCCATCGGCTTCTCGCGGCGCCAGGCCGACCAGCACCGCCGCCTTGGTCAGCCGGTCGGGCAGCAGTGCGGCGCAGGCCAGCGCGTGCGGACCGCCCCCGGACCGGCCGACGACGGCGAACTTGTCCAGCCCGTAGGCGTCGGCGATGGCCAGCACGTCGGCGGCGGCGTCAGTGACCCGGCGCCCCTCGTGGCGATCGGATTCCCCGTAACCCGGACGGTCGAAAGCGATGAGTTGAACCCCCAGCCGATGCAGGACGGCGGAGCGAGGATGCGGTCCCAGGCGGCTGCCGGGTGTGCCGTGCAGCACGAAAATGGGCTTCCCGTCCGGGTCGCCATAGATCTGGGTGGACAGTTGTCGGCCGTCGGGGGTCTTCACCTGATAACTCAAGATCACTTCCTGCCGTTTTCGCACCGTTTGTTACGCATGGGCGAATCAATCATCGGCATGGTGCTGGCGATGCGCAACGGCAGGAAGTCCCCAGATCAGGACCTCAGCAGTAACAACTGAGCTGTCTTACCTGTGGTGTTTACACACGTAACTCGGCACTGCCGGTTAGCCGGTGCAGCCGACGACGCGGAGGGCGAAGTCGCCGTACTCGCGGGCGACGTAGGTGTCGGGGTAGCGGCCGGTGGGGCGGAACCAGGATTTGGCCCCGTTGCCCATCTCCAGGACGGCGAACGCGGCCAGCTGGGGGTTCCCGGTCTCGAAGCGGCCGGCGCGGCAACCCTCGGCGATGATGGCGCGGACGCGGCTGGCGTAGCGGTCGCGCTTGGCCACGATCGCGTCGCGGTTGGCGGGATCCAGGCTGCGGACCTCGGTGTTGCACACGGTCACCTCGGCCGGGTTGCGCAGGAAGTCCAGCACCAGGGACTCGGTGGCCGCCCGCAGCTGCCCGGAGACGTCCTCGACACCGGCCAGCGCCTCCTCCTGGGCGTTCAGGGCGCGGTCCATCGCCTTGTCCATGATGGCGAACAGCATGTCCTGCTTGGACGTGACGTGGTTGTACAGGCTGGACGCGCGGACGCCCAGGGTCTCGGCGACGTCCTTCATCGAGGTGCCGCGGTAGCCGCGCTCGGCGAACAGCTCACAGGCCGTGTCAATGACCGTGGCCCGGCTCAGGCCCGCCAACATTGACCGCTGCATGCCGAGCACTCTACGGTAACTAATGAACGTTCGTTAGCCTGTTTTGTGTGACCTGATTTACGCCGCCGCCCGCGGAGGGACAACGATGACCGCATCCGAGGCCTGGGAACTCGACGCTGAGCACGAGGACTTCCGGGCCAGCGTCCGGACCTTCGTGGACCGCCAGGTACGCCCGGTGGTGGAGGAATCCGAGGAAAAGGGGCGCCCGCCCGCGGCGCTGCTGAAGGAGATGGGCAGCGCCGGGCTGCTCGGGCTGGCCGTGCCCGAGGAGTACGGCGGTGGCGCGGGTGACTCCCTGGCCATCGTGGTGCTGTCCGAGGAGCTGGCCCGGGCCAGCGGCGGCATCGCGGTGACCGCGCTGGTCACCGGCTACATGTCCACCCCGCACATCGCCAAGTTCGGCACCGAGGCGCAGTGCGCCCGGTACCTGCCCAGCCTCGTGGCCGGGGAGAAGATCGCCTCGATCGCGGTCACCGAGCCCGGTACCGGGTCCAACGTGGGCGGCATCACCACCCGCGCGACCCCGGCCGACGGCGGGTACCGGCTGGACGGCACGAAGATGTTCATCACCAACGCGGGCATCGCCGACGTGGTGATCGTGGCCGCCCGGACCTCACCCGACGGGCACCGCGGCGTCACCACGTTCATCGTGGAGGCGGACAACCCGGGCCTGTCCGTGGGCCAGCCGCTGCGCAAGATGGGCTGGCACGGCTCGGACACCCGCGAGGTCGTGCTGTCGGACTGCTTCGTACCCGCCGACGCGGTGCTGGGCGAGGTGGGCCGGGGCTTCCACCAGATCATGTCCGCGTTCCAGCTGGAGCGGCTCACGCTGGCCGGGATGGGCATCGGGCACGCGGCCGAGTGCCTGGCCGCGGCGACCGCGTACGCCAAGGACCGGGACGTGTCCGGTGGCCCGCTGATCAGCAAGCAGGCCATCCGGCACCGGCTGGCCGCGCTGTCGGTCGAGCTCGAGGCGGCCCAGCTGCTGACCTACCGGGCGGCGGCCCGGCTGGACGCGGGGCACCCGGAGGCCGGGGCCTCGGTGGCCAAGGCCAAGTACCACGCGGCCATCGCGGCCTGCCACATCGTCGACGAGTGCGTGCAGCTGTTCGGCGGCAGCGGCTTCCTGGAGGAGACGCCGGTGGCCCGGCACTACCGGGACGTCCGGGTGCTGCGCATCGGCGGCGGCACCGACGAGATCCAGCTGGAGATCCTGGCCAAGGAGCTGCCCGCGTGACCGCTGAGGCCACCGAAACCAGTGGGGCTGGTGGGGCGCCTGAGTCCGTCGGTGCTGCCGGGCCCGTCTGGGGCTGCCGGGGCCGAGAGCGTCCGCCGGGCCATCGCCGCGGCCGAGCGGGGCAACGACACCTCCCGCTGGCCGGACAAGCTGCCGGTGGCCGACCGGCTGGCCGTCCTGCTCGACCCCGGCTCCTGGCGTGAGGACGGTCTGCTGGCCAACGCCGACGCCAAAGGCCTGCCCGCCGACGGCGTGCGCACTGGGGTGGGCCGGATCCACGGCCGACCGGTCGCGGTCATCGCCCACGACTTCGCGGTCAAGGCCGGTTCGTGGGGCCGGCTGACCTGCGAAAAGCAGGTCCGCATCCTGGAGCGGGCCGACCGGGACCTGCTGCCGGTGGTCTACCTGGTCGACTCGGCCGGCGGCCGGCTCACCGACCAGCTCGGTTTCTTCTCCGACCGGCGCGGCGCTTCAGCGATCTTCCAGCTCCAGGTGGCCCTGTCTGGGCGGGTGCCGCAGCTCTGCTGCCTGCACGGGCCGTCCGCGGCCGGCGGCGCCTACATGCCGGCCTTCACCGACTGGGTCGGCATGGTCGAGGGCCACGCCTCCATGTACCTGGCCTCGCCGCGGGTGGCGGAGAAGGTCACCGGCGAGCGGACCACGCTGGAGGAGATGGGCGGCGCGGTCATGCACGCCACCGTGTCCGGCTGCGCGGACGAGGTGTTCGGATCGGACTGGGAGGTCATCGCGGCGGCCCGGCTGCTGCTGTCCTACCTGCCGGACAGCTGGGAGCAGCGGCCCCCCGTCGGCTCCCCGGCGCAGCCAGCCCGCACCGACTGGGCCGACGTGATCCCCAGCGCCGAAGCGGAGGGCTACGACGTTCGCGAGGTCATCGAGGGACTCGTGGACGCGGAGACCTTTTTCGAGATAAAAGCGAACTGGGCGGAGGAGATCGTCGTCGGGCTGGCCCGGCTGGACGGCGCCGTGGTCGGCCTGATCGCCAACCAGCCTCAGGTCCGCAGCGGCGCGATCTTCGTGGACTCGGCCGACAAGGCGGCCCGGTTCATCACCTTGTGCGACGCGTTCAACATCCCGCTGATCTTCCTGCACGACGTGCCCGGCTTCATGGTCGGCGTGGCGGTGGAACGGCAGGGCATCATCCGCCACGGCGCGAAGATGATCACCGCCATGGCCAGCGCCGAAGTGCCCAAGTTCTCGGTCATCCTGCGCAAGAGCTACGCCGCCGGGTACTACGCGATGTGCGCGCCGGGCTTCGAGCCGCGTGCCTCGATCGCGCTGCCCACCGCGATCGTCGGCCCGATGGCCGCCGAAGCCTCGGTCAACGCCATGTACGCGCGGAAGATCGCCGACATCGCCGACCCAGCCGAGCGGGAGGCCTTCATCGCGGCGCGCATCGCCGAACAGCGCGCCGACATCGACCTGCTCCGGGTGGCCAGCGAGCTGGTGGTGGACGCGGTGGTGGAGCCCACGGACCTGCGCGGCGAGCTGATCGCGCGGCTCGCCGAGGCGGAACACTGGACGCGCCGGCCACCGCGCCGGCATCATCACATCAGCCCGGTTTGATCACGAAGCCGCGACCCGCCACCGGGGCGGGCACCCCGCCGCCGTGCGGGCATTGTTGGGGAGGGTGTCTATGGCAGACAATCTGAGCCAGCTGCTAGCGACCCCGCTGCAGCCGCTCCGGGAGCAGTGGCGGTCGGCGGCGCAGGCCAGCCGGCTGGAGGTCGCCCGGGCCCGGCACGACCAAAGCCCGGACTCCTACTGGGCCTGGGTCGCCGAACAGCAGCGCTGGATGCACCCCTGGGACACGGTGCGGACCGGCGAGCTGGGCGACTTCACCTTCTTCGCCGGCGGCCGGATGAACGTGGCCGACAACTGCGTGGACCGCTGGGCCGAAGACCCCGCCACCGCGCAGAAGACCGCGGTGATCTGGGAGGGCGAGCCCGGCGACGTCCGCACGGTCAGCTACGCCGAGCTGGCCGGGGAGGTCAGCCGGCTGGCGGGCGCGCTGGTTGAGCTGGGCGTGACCAAAGGCGACGTGGTCGCCATCTACATGCCGAACGCGATCGAGGCGTTCACCGCGGTGCACGCCTGCAACCGGATCGGCGCCATCTACACGATCTTGTTCTCCGGGTTCGGCCCGGACGCGGTGCGGTCCCGGCTGGAAGCGTCCCGGGCCAAGCTGGTCATCGTGCTCGACGCTTCCTACCGGCGGACCAAGCTGATCCCGCTGCTGGACACGCTGCGGACCGCCCGCGACCAGGTCAGCACGGTCGAGCACACGATCGTGGTCGACCGCACCGGGCGCGGGGTGCCGCTGCGGGACGGTGAGATCTCCTATACCGACGCCCTGGAGCTGGCCCCCGAGGGCACCCCGGCGGTGCCGCTGGAGGCCAACGACCCGGCATTCCTCATCTTCACCAGCGGGACCGAGGCCCGGCCCAAGGGCGTGGTCCACAGCGTGGCCGGTTTCCTGCTCGGTACCTGGGCCAACGTCTTGTGGCAGGTCGGCCCGGAGGACGGCGACGTGTACTGGGTCGCGGCCGACGTCGGCTGGCTGACGTTCCCGATCCAGGCCGTGGTGGGCGGGCTGGCCAACGGCATGACCGTGGCCTGCTTCGAGGGGGCCATGGACAGTCCCACCAACGCCCGGTTCTACGAGATCTGCGAGAAGCACCACGTGACCAAGGTGCTGGGAGCGCCGACGCTGCTCCGTATGCTGCGCAAGTACGGCGACGACCTGGCCGCGGCCCACCCGCTGCCGGAGCTGAAGCTGGTCACCGTCCAGGGTGAGCCGCTGGACGGGGAGACGTTCTCCTGGGCCACCCGGCACCTGGGCGGCGGCGTCCCGGTGGTCAACGCCTACGGCCAGACCGAGACCGGTTCGACCTGGGCCTACCCGGTGGCCGGGGTGGAGGCGCTCAAGCCCGGCTCGACCGGTACGGCCGTCCCCGGGCACGTGTACGACATCGTGGACGACAACGGCAAGCCGGTACCGCCGGGGACCAAGGGCAACCTGATCCTGACCCAGCCGTTCCCCACCCTGGCCCGTACGGTGTGGGACGACCCGGCGCGCTACCACCACGCTTATTTCAGCCGCTATCCCGGCTTTTACGCCACCAACGACGAGGCCGTGCTGGACCAGGACGGCCACCTGTGGGTGCTGGGCCGGTCCGACGACGTGATCAACGTGGCTGCGCACCGGATCTCCACCCTGGAGATCGAGGCCATCGCGACCGCTCACCCGCAGGTGGCCGAGGCCGCCGTGGTGGGGGTGGCGGACCAGACCAAGGGCACGGTGCCGGTGGCGTTCCTGACCCTGCTCGACGGGGCCGACCCGGGCCAGGTCACCCAGGAAGTGGCGGCCGAGGTGGCCTCCCAGCTCGGCGGCTACGCCCGGCTCGGTTCGGTCTACCTGACCGCGGCCCTGCCCAAGACCCGCACCGGCAAGACCATGCGGCGGCTGCTCCGGGACGTGGTGGAACACGGCGAACCGCAGGGCGACACCAGCGCCATGGAGGACGTGACCGGTCTGCAGGCCGTGCAGCAGGCCGTCCAGGGGTCCGGCGCCCCGGCCGGGAGCGCGTGAACCGTGACCGGTATGTGGTTCGAGCAGCTCGAGATCGGCCTGCGGGTCCGGCACGCGACCACCCGCACGGTGACCGAGACCGACAACGTGCTGTTCACGACGATGACCATGAACCCGCAGCCGCTGCACCTGGACGCGGAGTTCGCGGCCACGACCGAGTTCGGCCGGCCCCTGGTCAACAGCCTGTTCACGCTGGGCCTGGTGGTCGGCCTGGCCGTGCCGGAGCTGACTCTGGGCACCACCGTGGCCAACCTCGGCTTCTCCAAGGTGGAATTCCCGGCCCCGGTGTTCGCGGGGGACACCATCCACGTCGAGACCGTGGTGGCGGACGCGCGCCGGTCCCGGTCCCGGCCGGACAACGGCGTCGTGACCTTCGAGCACCACGGCATCAACCAGCGCGGCGAGACGGTCTGTGTCGCCATCCGGGCGGCCCTGATGCGCGGCCGCCCCGCGGAGGACGCATGATGCGCAGCCCCACGGAGCCAGAGTGAGCGGTGGAGGAGTGACCAGTCCATGGCGGTGCTGAGCCGGGTCCGTAGCCTGCTGTTCATGCCGGGCACCCGGGCCGACATGATCGCCAAGATCGCCAAGATCGTGCCGGACGTGGCCGCGGTCGATCTGGAGGACGCCGTCGCCCCGGCGGACAAGGAGGCCGCGCGGGACACCGCCGTCGCGGCCATCGACGCACTGGACCCAGGCGCTCCCACCACGGTCCTGGTCCGGGTCAACCCGGTCGGCTCGCCCTGGTTCGCCGCCGACGTCGCCGCCGCGGCCCGGTCCGCCGCGGCGGGCCTGGTCGTGCCCAAGCTGTCCCGCTCACAGGACCTGCACGAGGTGCGGCAGGCGCTGGCCGAGAACGCCTGGACCGATGCGCTGATCGTGGCCGGGCTGGAGACCGCCCGAGGGGTGGCCGACGCCCGGCCGCTGCTGGCCGGCGGGCTGGCCGGGGCCTACTTCGGGGCCGAGGACTACATCGCCGATATCGGCGGCCGCCGCAGTCCAGAAGGGGCCGAGGTGCTGTACGCCCGCAGCCAGGTGTGCCTGGCCGCGTACCTGGCGGCCATGCCCTCGATCGACCAGGCCGTGGTGGGCCTGGGCGACGACGAGCATTTCCTGGCCGACGCCCGGGCGGGCCGGGCGCTCGGTTACCAGGGCAAGATCTGCATCCACCCGCGCCAGGTCGAGCTGGCCCACGAGGTGTTCACCCCCACGGCCGAGGAGGTCGCGCACGCCGAGGCCGTGCTAGCCGCGGGCGACGCCGGTGTCGGCGTGGTGGACGGCCAGATGGTGGACATCGTGCACGTCAAGATGGCCCAGTCCGTGCTGGCCCGGGTCGGCCGGGAGCCATCACCGGAGCCGTCTGGGGGACCGCAGCCGGCCGGGGGACCGGAGCGGCCGTGACGTTCAAGCGGGTGCTGATCGCCAATCGCGGCGAGATCGCGCTGCGGGTCGTGCGCGCCTGCCGGGACGCCGGGCTGACCAGCATCGCGGTGTACGCCGACCCGGACGCCGGGGCGCCGTACACCCAGCTGGCCGACGAGGCCGTGGCCCTGGGCGGAAGCACCGCCGCCGACAGCTACCTCGACATCGGGCGGCTGCTGGCTGCCGCCGGGCAGACCGCGGCCGACGCCGTGCACCCCGGCTACGGCTTCCTGGCCGAGAACGCGGATTTCGCCCAGGCCGTCATGGACACGGGTCTGACCTGGATCGGGCCACCGCCCGGCGTGATCCGCGCGCTGGGCGACAAGGTCCAGGCCCGCGCGATAGCCCGCCAGGCCGGGGCGCCACTGGTCCCCGGCACCACCGCACCGGTAGCCGACGCGGCGCAGGCCCGTCAGTTCGCGGAGCAGCACGGGCTCCCGATCGCGATCAAGGCCGCGCACGGTGGCGGCGGCCGCGGGCTGCGGATCGTCCGCGACCTGGACGAGGTGGCGCCGCTGTTCGAAGCCGCGGTGCGCGAGGCCACGGCCGCGTTCGGCCGGGGCGAGTGCTTCGTCGAGGCCTACGTCGAACGGGGCCGGCACGTCGAAGCCCAGGTGCTGGCCGACACCCAGGGCACGGTGGTGGTCGTCGGCACCCGCGACTGCACGCTGCAGCGCCGGTACCAGAAGCTGGTCGAGGAGGCACCCGCGCCGTTCCTGACCGACCCCCAGCAGGACCTGCTGGAACGGTCGGCCGCCGCCATCTGCGCCGCAGCCGGTTACGTCAACGCGGGCACGGTGGAGTTCCTGCTGTCGCCGCGCGGGGAACTGTCGTTCCTGGAGGTCAACACCCGGCTCCAGGTCGAGCACTCGGCCACCGAGGAGTCGACCGACACCGACCTGGTGCGGGCCCAGCTGCTGATCGCGGCCGGCCATACGGTCGCGGCGGCCCTGGGGCCGGGGGCCTCGGGGCCGGGCCCGGTGACCGTGGCGCGGCGGCACGCGATCGAGTTCCGGATCAACGCCGAACAGCCCGCCCAGGGGTTCGCCCCCTCAACCGGGACGATCACCGGCCTGCGGGTACCGAGCGGGCCCGGCATCCGGCTGGATTCCGGGGTCGAGGCCGGTAGCGAGGTCGGCGGGCAGTTCGACTCGCTGCTGGCCAAGCTGATCGTGACCGGGCGGGACCGGCGGCAGGCGCTGGAGCGGGCCCGCCGCGCGCTGGCCGAGTTCGAGGTCACCGGCGTGCAGACCACCCTGCCGTTCTTCCGCGCGGTGCTGGCCGAGCCCGCGTTCACCGCCGAAGGGCCCGACGGCTTCGCCGTGCACACCCGGTGGATCGAGCAGGACTACCGGCCCGGCCCTGACGCCGGGGCGGCGGAGAGCCTGGGGGACGGGGTGCCGGTCCGGATCGGCCGCCGCTGGCTCACCGCCGATGTGCCTGGCCTGGCCCAGGCGCGCGAGGGCCCGCTGGCCCGGGCCCGGCAGCAGGCCCGGGAACGTCAGGAACGAGCTGGTCAGGCGGCCGGGGACATCATCAGCGCGCCCATGCAGGGCACCGTGCTCCGGGTCGCCGTGGCCGACGGTGACGAGGTGGCCGCGGGTCAGGAACTGCTGGTGGTCGAGGCCATGAAGATGGAGAACCCGCTACGCGCCCCGCACCCGGGTCGGGTGACCGGATTGCAGGCCGCGGCCGGGGACACCGTGGCTCAGGGCACCGTGCTGTGCCGGGTCATCCCGGCCGGGGAGGACGGCGGGTGAAGGCCGGGCTGATGCTCGGCGGGGCGCCGGACCCGGCCGACGTGCCCGGCGCCGCCCGCCGGGCCGAGGGACTCGGCTTCGACCTGGTGACCTCGGGCGAGCACATGTTCTTCCACGGCCCGACGTCGAACGCCTTCCTCACCCTGGCCGCCGCGGCCGCCGTCACCGAGCGGATCCGGCTGGTCAGCACGCTGACCCTGCTGCCGCTGTACCCGATGGCGCTGGTGGCCAAGCTGACCGCGACCCTGGATCAGCTGTCCCGCGGCCGGTTCGAGCTGGGCGTGGGGGTTGGCGGCGAGTACCCACCCGAGTTCGCCGCCAGCGGGGTGCCGGTGGCCGGGCGCGGCCGCCGCGCCGACGAGGCCCTCGAGGTGCTGGTCCGGCTGCTGTCCGGCGAAACGGTCACCGCCGATGGGTCGTTCGGCTCGCTGCAGGACCTGCGGCTGGACCCGCCTCCGGTGCAGCGGCCGCACCCGCCGATCTGGGTCGGTGGCCGCCAGCCCGCGGCCCAGCGCCGGGCGGCCCGGTTCGGGGACGTCTGGATGCCGTACATGGTCAGTCCCGCGTCCTTCGGCCGCAGCCTGGCCGGGGTGCGCGAGTTCGCCGCCGAGGCGGGCCGGCCGGGCCGCGAGGTGGCCGGGGCCCTGTTCATCTGGGGCAGCGTCGACCGCGACGGCGCCCGGGCCCGCGACGAGGCGGTGGGCTTCGTCAGCCAGGTCTACCAGCAGGACTTCGCGCCACTGGCCGACCGCTACCTGCTGCACGGCGACCCGGACACGGTGCTGGCCCGGCTGGCCGACTACCAGGCGGCGGGGGCGGACACGGTGATCTTCTCCCCGGCCTGCGCGCCCGAGCGCCACGACGAGGTGACCACCCTGTTCGCCCGGGAAGTACTACCCCGCCTGTGAGCTGGCCGGGTCGCTCAAGCCCCCGTGGCTGAGCGGCCCGGCCCGGCGGTCCCCGTCAGTGGCGGCGGACTTTCCCGGGCCGCTTGGGCGGGCGGCCGGGTGGGCGCTTGACGGCCAGGACGCGGCCGCGCTGGATGATCTCACCGCCCCAGACGCCGCAGGGTTCAGCGCGTTCGACCGCGCCGGCCAGGCACGGTCCGCGCAGCGGGCACAAGCGGCAGCCCGCCTTGGCTAGTTCCAGGTCGGCAGGCCGTTCGGAAAACCACAGGTGCGGGTTGTTCGCGCACGGCAGCGCGGCACCAACGTCTGCGGCCTCGCGCAGCAGTGAGGTGACGGCCAGGTCGTTGCGGTGCATTCGAGGGGCCCCCTGTCATGTCCGTACGAATGCGGAGATACCACTGTGCACCGGGTGGCCCTCCTCCCACATCGGCCGACTGGATGATCCCGGTGTCCTCCGCCAGGAGGAGACAGGCTGCGCACCCGGAGTACTTCTAAGGGCTGAGACGACCCGCCAAAGGGGGATTCATCGGTCTGCGCCAACGAAATGTTTGGCCCCTCTAGCGGGTTGTACAAGGTGCGCGTCAAGCGTCAAATTGATAACAGCCCCGACAACAAGGAGCTGACGTGGCAGACGAGTACCGCAAGGACCCCGAGGCGCTGGCCAAGCTGACCGACGAGCAGTACCAGGTCACCCAGCAGTGCGGGACCGAGCCTGCGTTCAACAATGAATTCTGGAACAACAAGGAGCCGGGCATCTACGTGGATGTGGTGTCGGGTGAGCCTCTGTTCGCTTCGGTCAACAAGTACGACAGCCGCTCCGGCTGGCCGAGCTTCACCGTGCCGATCGAGCCGAACAACGTGATCGAGAAGAGCGACACCGCCTACGGGATGGTGCGGACCGAGGTCCGCTCCAAGGCCGGCGACAGTCACCTGGGTCACGTGTTCCCCGACGGCCCGCCGGAAGACGGCGGCCTGCGCTACTGCATCAACTCGGCTGCGCTGCGCTTCATCCCGCTCGACGACCTCGAGCATGAGGGTTACGGCGACTACCGCAAGCTGTTCGACGAGAAGGGAAGGGCCGCGAAGTGAGCGACCGAACCGAGACTGCCATCCTGGCTGGCGGATGTTTCTGGGGGGTGCAGGAGCTGGTCCGCAAGCTGCCCGGCGTGATCTCGACCCGGGTCGGCTACACCGGCGGCGACGTACCCAACGCGACCTACCGGAACCACGGCACCCACGCCGAGGGGCTGGAGATCATCTTCGACCCGGAGAAGATCTCTTACCGGGATCTGCTGGAGTTCTTCTTCCAGATCCACGACCCGACGACCAAGAACCGTCAGGGCAACGACATCGGCCTGAGCTACCGGTCGGCGATCTTCTACACCAGTGACGAGCAGAAGCGCGTGGCTGAGGACACCATCGCCGACGTCGACGCCTCCGGCCTGTGGCCGGGCAAGGTCGTCACCGAGGTCGAGCCCGCTGGGCCGTTCTGGGAGGCCGAGCCGGAGCACCAGGACTACCTGCAGGTATACCCCGAGGGCTACACCTGCCACTGGGTCCGCCCGGGCTGGAAGCTGCCGCACCGCGACCAGGATGCCGCAGTAGCTAAGTAAGCAAGGAATAACTAGGCCCCGTCCGCTGGCTGCGGACGGGGCCTTGGTGTCTGTTACTCAGGGATAGCTGACCACGTTGCTGGGGCCGGGGTTATCGGCGGTGACCGGGGCCCCCGTGTCGTTGACCACGTGGTCGATGCCGCCGAGGCCGTTGAGGAACCGGGTGAACACGTCGTGCAGCTGCACGCCGGGGGTGTCCGGCACCGAGAACGCGGTGGCCGAGTGGATGTCCACGCCCTGGTTGAAGAAGCTGTAGCTGCCCAGGCCGTAACCGGAGAAGCTGGTCACCTTCGACCCGATCGCGAACGCCGGATAGCCGTCCGTGGTCGGGCTGGACATCCAGGCCGCCTGGCTGGGTACCTCGTACGGCATCTCGTTCTGGAAGAAGATGACCTCGCCGCCCTGGCCGTTCCAGGCCACGTTGTCCTTCAGGTAATGCTCGACGGCCAGGCCGTAGGCCAGCACATCGTTGCCGTTCACGGTCAGGCCGGTCTGGGCCGGGTCGCAGGTGAAGCAGCCGTTGGCGCCGCCGCCCACGCCGTTCTGGTCGGGGGTGCCGGTCTGGCCGGCCCCGTGGTCGGCCCGCCAGGCCCAGATGTCGTCCAGGATCACGTGCGAGGTGTCCACCACCAGGCTGTCGGTGGCCTGGCCGGCCGTGGCCCCGCCGATGCGGAAGAACACGTCCTGCACCAGCGTCGGGTCGGACGCGCTGCCCAGCTTGCTGGTCAGCGGGGTGCCCAGCTGGACCAGGTTGGCCGAGTTCTTCGGCCCGGCGTCCACGATCAGGCTGGACAGCTTGACCCCCTGCGGGGCCAGCACGTCGATCGCGGCGGTGCCGTTCTGCGGGACCAGGGTCGGGAAGCCGACGCCGAGCACCACCGTGTCCGGCCGCGACACCAGGATCGGGGCCTTCAGGTTGTACACGCCCGGGGTGAGGATCAGGTCCTTGCCCAGGGCCAGCGCCGCGTCGATAGCCACGATCGAGGTGCTGGGGGTGGCGATGAAGAACTTGCTGATCGGCAGGGCCGTGCCCGCAGTGCTGCCGCTGGCCCAGGACGGGCCGGAGGTGTTCTTCTGCAGCGACGGCACGAACACGCTGAACGCGCCCGAGCTGCTGGTCTCCAGGAACGGTTCTTCCTGGGTCTGCGGGCTGGTGTCCAGCGTGGTGTACGGATTGGCGTTACCGGGGTTGCCGTCGGTGAAGTTCGTCGCCGGGGCGCCCGGGTCACCGGAGAAGACCTGGTTCCAGACGCCGTTCGACCAGCCGTCCAGGTTGGTGTTCCGGACCATGAACTGCTGCTGGGAGCCGTTGGTCACGGTGCCGCCGGAGAACGACGAGTCGGCGATGAAACCGCCGCTGGCGTACTGCGGCCCGGCCGAGCAGTAGTCCATCAGGGACAGGTTGCCGCCGGTGAGGTTGACCCGGCGCATGGGCGCGGCCTGCGACACGGCCCAGAAGTCGGTGCCGGACTGGCAACCGGTCTGGCCGGTGACGTTGATGGTCAGGTTGGACAGCGACCGCCAGAAGTTGTCCAGCGCGATGCAGTTGCTGCTGCCGTCGGTGGTCGGGAAGCACTGGTTGTACACGTTGATGGTGCCGTTGATCGTCACGTCGCCCGGTGCGCTGCCCAGCCCGGCGACCTGGGTGTAGTAACCGACCTGGAACGACAGCGGGTCTGCGGCCGAACCGTAGGTGCCCGGCTCGAACAGCAGCGCATACCGCTGGGTGCCGAACTGGTTGGGGATCTGCTGGGTGGCGATCGCGTCGACCGTGGCCTGGATCTGGCTCTGCGGCATGGCCGGGGTGAATACGTACACGTTCGGCCCGAAGTTCGGCGTCCCGGCCACGTGCGCGGCCGGCGTCACGGCCGTGCTGCTGGTCGGCGTGACGTCCGCGGCCGTGCCGGTCTTGACCGTGGCGTGGGCCGTCGCGGCCGTCGAGGTGGTCGCGGCTGACACCTGGGCGACTCCCGCCGCCGTCAGCCCGAGCACCCCGGCCAGAACCGCGATTCCCGCGACGGAACGGTGCCGCCTCGAACTGGGGTGCCGCCAGCGGCTCCGCCTGGTTCCCGTGCCCGGCCCGTCCGAGAGAGCGCTCTCTCCGAGTGCCATCCTGTTGCGTCTCAATCTCATCAGCAGTCCATTTCTGTGCGTAGCACCAGCGCTACCACCATTCCGCCGACAGCATCTCTCATTGGAGACCAGGCTCCAAGAGTTCTGATAACACTTTTTGTTTCGAAAAGTCCGTGGCCGGCGGCTTCGGCGCGGCCGGGGCCGACGACGCCATCGACGGCCGAGGGCCGCGCGGCCGGGGCATCGACCCCGCCCGCGCGGCCCACTCGCTAGCCAGGGCCGGTCAGCAGGCGCCGTCGTCGTTCCAGGCGCCGGAGGCCCCGCCGGGTACCTCGTCGTAGTTCCACTGGCTGGCGGTCCAGTTGTGGCCGCTGTAGGAGACCTCGTTGCCGGACGTGTAGGCGGTCGAGTTGCTCCAGGCCGCGTCGCACGAGCCGCTGGTGGGCGGGGGCGAGGTAGGCGGCGGTGCAGAGGTGGGCGGCGGAGAGGTGGGCGGCGGGGTGGTTGGTGGCGGGGTCGGGCCGGTACCGCCGCCCCCGCTGGTGCTGCCGCTGGTGAAGGCCTGGAACGCCTGGGTGAAGGCGCCGGTGCCCTGGCTGAGGCCGCTGCAGGTGGACGACGCGCTGGTCTGGCCCGGGCAGCCGCCGTTGTCCCGGCCCTCGGCCCAGAACGACACCAGCGCGATGCCTTCGGAGGCCGCGTGCGATTCCACCGTGGACGCGTCGGCCAGCGAGAAGATCTCGCCCGGGCTGTCGTTCTGGCCGATCATCGGGGTGTTGCCGAGCATGGCGTAGGCGGCCGAGGTGGACTCGCCGAACGCGCTGGCCACCTGGCCGGCCGCGGCGTCCAGTGCCTGGTTGGACGCGGTGCCCATCTCGGTGCCGGACGTGCCGTAGTCCATGGTCATGATGTTCACCACGTCCGGCTTGAACCCGCTGGACTGGGCCGCGTTGAGCACGTTCAGGCCGTCGGAGGTGAAGCCGGAGGGCAGCACCGGGAGGGTGTAGGAGATGTTCAGCGTCCGCCCGGTCGAGCCGGCCCACGACCGCACCAGGGCCAGCGCCTGCGCGGTCCGGGTGAAGTCGGTGGAGTTGGTCTCCTCACTGGACTCGATGTCGAAGTCCAGGTGGGTCACGTTCATCGTGGTGACCACGGATTCGACCTGGGTGGCCATGGCGCCGGCCGAGGAGCACTGGTTACCGAGGTCGGTGCCGTCGGTGTCGACGGTGTAGCCGCCGAACGAGATCGACACGTCACCGCCTTCGGCTTGCAGCGCGGAGATCTGCGACTGCCAGCCGGACTGGTTCGGCAGCGACCACTGGCAGCCGCCGCCGTCGGCGAAGGCCAGCTCGAAGTACTTGGTGCCGTAATCGGAGGCCACCGTGGTGAGCGTGGTGTTGCTCAGCCCGGTGTCCACGTACGGGGCGAACACGTGCGCGGGCCAGCTGGTGGCGGCGTCGGCGGTCAGGCTGGTGGCCAGGCCGGTGTGGGGGCCGAGGCCGGTCAGGAACAGGCCGGCCCCGGTCAGGCCGGTGGCCAGCAACGCGGCCGCGGTACAGGTGAGCAAGCGGGAAGGTCGGGGCATGCGGGATCCCTTCGTAGACCGCGTCACCAGGCCCGGGCGGCTGCGGTCCGTCGCCCCATCCCGGCGATGCGTCCTCTATTAGGAAAGTTTCCTAAACGTAGGTCGGCAGAACGCTCGCCGTCAACAGCATCAGTCAAAATTCAACTTAAAAGGTCGTCCGCTCCCCGCGTTGGCCGCTGGCCGGCCCTAAATGAGTTACCTAGGCTCCCATCCGTCACAAGCTTCACGGGCGTTTCGACCCGGCCGTGGCGGTCTGGTGGTTCGGGAAGACTTCTGTAAGAACTGCCGGCTGGACCGGCCCCGGCCGGCGTGGGTCAGGCCGGAGCGCGTCAGGCCGAGGGGTTCAGCTGGGTGCCGGCCAGCTGGCGGCGCGAGGTGACGCCGAGCTTCCGGAACACCTTGCGCAGGTGGTAGTCGATCGTGTTGGGGCTGAGGTAGAGCTGGGCCGCGATCTCGGCGTTGGTGGCCCCGCCCGCGGCCAGCTCGGCCACCTGCGTCTCCTGTGCGGTCAGCGCCTCGCGGTCCCCGGCACCCGACCGGACCGGGACGGACTCCCCGGCGGCGGACAGCTCCCGGCGCGCGCGGGCCGCGAACGCCCGGGCCCCCATCTCGTCGAAGCCCCGGTACGCGGCCCGCAGCGGTTCCCGGGCGTCCCGCGGGCGTTTGATCCGCCGGAGCCACTCCCCGTAGACGAGCTGGCTGCGGGCCAGGTGAACCGGCCCGCGGGCCGCACCGTGCTGGGCGATCGCCTCCCGGTAGTACTCCTCGGTGCGCTCAGCCGGGCCGTCGCCGGCCGCCACCGCCCGGGCCCGGGCCAGGAAACCCAGCGTCAGCGGCGACGGACTGGCCGTGGCCAGCCGCCCCAGCTGGGCCAGCGTGCCCTGAGCGGCGTCGTGGTGGCCGGACCGCTGGGCCGCCTCGACCAGGTCGGGCAGCACGAACTTGATCTGCGACGTGTCCTCGATGCCGGCGGTGAAGCTGGCGTAGGCCGCGCCGTAGTGGCTCCGCCCCAGCTCGATCACGCAGCGGGCGTAATCGGCGAACACCAGCTGGTAGCCCTGGCCTTCCCGGCCCGCGTCCTCCGCCACCGTCTCCAGCAGCGCTTGCACCTGCTGGGTCTGGCCTCGCCAGGCCGCCACCAGCAGCGCCCCGATGCTCCAGCGCTGGCCCCGGGCCTCGGTGATGGCCGCGTGCTCCACGAAACAGCGTTGCGCCTCGGACAGGTAGCCCGCGAGCAGGTTGGACACGCCGGCGTGGCTGAGCGCCAGCGTCAGCGGCAGCACCGCGCCGTGCTGACGGGCCTCGCCCTCCATCCGCCGGGCCAGCTCGTCCAGCCGGATGTCATCGACCAGGATCGTCGCGTCCGCGCAGGCCGCCGCGAGCCACTGGAACGTCTCCGGAGCCTCGGGCGAGGCGGCCTGCACCGCGTCGATCGCGATGCGCAGCAGCGGTGCGGCCGTCTGCAGGCCCTGCAGCTGGAGCGTGGTGTCAGCGTCCAGGAGCAGGTCGCCCGGGGTGGCCGGCGTCCCGCCGGGCAGCGGAAGTGACCGGGCGACCCGGGCCACGTCGCCGCGGGTCGTCCCGTCCGGGGCCAGCTGGCCGTTGATCTGCGCCTCCACCACCGCTTCGACCAGGATGTCGCGGGCCAGCCGGAGGTCGCCAGGCCCCAGCCCGGCCGCCGCCGTCAGCAGGGCCGACGTGGCCTGAGCCGATTCGTGCTGGGCGTGGTAAATGCGGCCCCGTACCCGCTGAACCTGGGCCAGGTCGCGCGGGCCGGCCAGATCACTGGTGGCCTGGTCCAGCTGGAGCTGAGCCTGCCGCAGCGCGCCCGCGCCGCAGCTCGCCTCGGCCGCGCGGAGCAGCCGCCGGCCCCGGGCGGCCGGGTTGGCGGTGAGGGCGGCGGCCCGCTGGAACGAGGAGGCGGCGGCGGTCCAGCCGCCGCGCTGACGGGCCCGTTCCCCGGCGCGTTCGAGTTCCGCCGCCACGGTCTCGTCCGGCCCGGTAGCCGCCATGGCCAGGTGCCAGGCCCGCTGCTCGAGATGACTGGCCGGGTCGGTGGCGGCACCCAGAGCCGCGTGCACCCGTTGCCGTTCGGCGAACGAAGCGCCGTAGTAGACCGCGGAGCGTATCAGCGGGTGCCGGAAGCGCACCGTGTCCCGGATGGTGAGCAGGTGCCGGGCCTCCGCCGCGGCGGCCGCCCCGGACGTGTACCCGAGCCGCGCTCCAGCCTGCCACAGCAGCTGCGGGTCGCCGGTCGGATCGGCCGCCGCCGCCAGCAGCAGCACCCCGGTGTCGGCGGGCAGGCCGCGTGCCTCCCGCAGGTACCGCTGCTCGAGCTGCCGGCCGATGGGCACCGGGTCCGGCAGCGGCGCATCGCCGTTCAGCTGGCCGGGACCGAGCTGCTGGCCGATCTCGATCAGGGCCAGCGGGTTGCCGGCCGTCTCACCCGCGATCCGTTCGGCCACGGCCGGGCGCAGCCGCGGCCCGGCCGTGGTGGCCAGCAGCTCGACGGCGTCCCGCTCGGCCAGCCCGGACACCGCCAGACCGGGCAGGCCGTCGAGCAGGCCCGGTGCGGCGGCGGGCTCGCGGACCGCGAAGACCATGGCGATGGAGTCCGCGTACAGCCGGCGGGCCATGAACGCGAGCGCGTCGGCCGATTCACGGTCCAGCCACTGGGCGTCGTCCACCAGGCAGAGCAGCGGCTGCCGGGCGGCCTGGTCGGCCAGCAGGCCGAGGGCGGCCAGGCCGACCAGGAACCGGTCCGGAGCCGGGCCTTCCCGCAGACCGAAGGCCAGCTCCAGCGCCGTGCGCTGGGGCGGGGCGAGCACACCGGACCGGTCCAGGTACGGCCGCAACAGCTGGTGCAGCGCCCCGAAGCTGAACTCGATCTCGGACTCGATGCCGTCGACCCGGATGACGGCCAGGTCGGCCGCGGCCGCCTGGGCGTAGTCCAGCAGCGACGTCTTGCCCACGCCCGGCTCGCCCCGGAGCACGAGGGTGCCGCTCAGTCCCGCCCGCGCGTCAGCCAGAATCCGGTCCAGCCGGTCGCGCTCCGCACCCCGTCCGAGCAGGACATCCACCAGGTCAATCTACGGCACACCGGACTACGCGATTCTCGTGTGGCCGGGCCGCGAGCTCCGGGCGAGGATGGGGACTATGACGGCCTCGCAGGGTGCGATCGCGCCAGAATTTCTCGTGCTGGACGGGCTGCGGATCCGCTTCGCCCGCAGCCCGCGGGCGGGGGCGGAGACCGTGCTGCTGCTCAGTCCCTGGCCGGAAAGCCTCTACGCCTTCTGGCCCATGTGGCCCGAGCTGGCCCGCCAGTTCTCCCTGATCGCCGTCGACCTGCCTGGCTTCGGGCAGTCCCAGGGCCGGCCGGACCTGATGTCGCCGCAGGCGATGGGCGAGTTCGTGACCCGGCTGGCGGCGGAACTGGCCCCCGGGCCGGTGCACGCCGTGGGGCCCGATGTGGGGACCGGCGCCCTGCTGTCCGCGGCGGCCGCGCATCCGCTCGCGTTCAGAAGCCTGGTCGTCGGGGCGGGCGCGGCGACGTACCCGCTCCGCGTCGGCGGGGTGCTGAAGGACCTCATCGACGCGCCCAGCCTGGATGCGCTGGCCCAGCTCGACCCGGCCGACGTGGTGCACCGGGTGGCCGGCGCGATCCGGGGTTACGACATGCCGGACTTCGTGCTGGACGACTACCTCGTGTCCTATGCCGGCTCGCGTTACATTGAGTCGGTTCCTTACGTCCGCAGCTACCCCGCCGATCTCGCCCGGCTGGCGCCGCTGCTGCCGGAGCTGCACACCCCAGTCCAGATCATCGTCGGCCGGGACGATCCGTACGGCCTGGCCGACGACGCCGAAGCGCTGAACCGCGAGCTGCCCCACAGCCGGCTCGACGTCCTGAACACGGCCCACTGCGCCTGGGAGGAAGATCCTGGCCGGTACGCCAGCATCGCCGCCGACTGGATCACCCGCGCGGCCTAAGCGCGTGCGCAGATTCCTGATCCGCGCGCTGGTTGCGGTCGTGGCCGGCGTGGCCGCGGCGTTCATCGTCTACCAGACGTCGGTCCAGCCCGGGGCGGCGCTGGTCCGGGCCGTCTTCCAGCGATCCCCGCAGGTCGTCCCGCCCGCCGGGTTCGCCGCCACCGAGCAGACCGTGACCGAGGTCCGCGTGCCGATCCACGCCCCCGCCGCCCCCGCCGCTGCGATCGACGTGTACCGGCCCCGGGCCAGTTCGGCCACGCCGCGGCCGGTGATCCTGTGGATCCACGGCGGCGGGTTCCTGGCCAATTCGGCGGCCGACTTCCGCGACTGGGGCATCCTGCTGGCTCATCAGGGCTACGTGGTCGCCCTGCTGGATTACAGCCTGGCCCCGCAGACGCACTATCCCGCACCGGTGCGCCAGGCCAACGCGGCCCTGGCCTACCTGGAGCAGAACGCGGCCCGCTTCGGCGGGGATCCGGCCCGGGTCGCGGTCGGCGGTGACTCCGCCGGGGCCCAGATCGCCAGCCAGACGGTCGCGGTCGAGTCGAACCCGCGGCTGGCCGCGGCGATGGCCCTGGCCCCAGGCCTGCCCCCATCCCACCTGCGGGCCGCGGTGCTGTACTGCGGGCTGTACGACATGAGCACGGTGGGCGGCACCGGTTTCCCGGGGCTGCGGACCTACCTGTGGTCCTACACCGGGACCCGGAACTGGCTGGCCTACCCGCAGATCGATCAGCTGTCCACCACCCGCCAGGCCGCCGCGGCCTACCCGCCGACCTACCTGACCGTGGGCGACGCCGACCCACTCCGGACCCAGGCCACTGAGCTGGCCGGCGTGCTGCGGTCCCGCGGGGTGCCGGTGACCACGCTGTTCTGGCACGGTCAGAAGCTCGGCCACGAGTACCAGTTCCACTTCGACCATCCGCAGGCCGAGGTCAGCTTCCAGCGCACGCTGCAGTTCCTGTCGCAGCGGCTGACCGGGACGGCGGGCCATGCCTGACTCCCGGGATACTGAGGTCGTGGCCCCCGAGCCATCGGCCCGCACGCCGCGGCTGGGGTGGCGGCTGCTGCGGGGCACCGGCTGGCTGGTGTTCTTCCTCCTCGTGGCGTCGATCAGCTACATACTGCTCGTCCTGGCCGGCCGTTAGCCGGTCCCAGGCAGGAGGTGGATCCTTGACTGAGTCCAACCCCGCTCCGGGCTGGGCCGGGGCCCGGTACGTGGCCATGGGCAGCTCGTTCGCGGCCGGCCCGGGCATCCCGCGCCGGGTCGAGGGGAGCCCCCGGGCCGCGGGACGTTCCACGGGAAACTACGCCCATGTGCTGGCCCGGAAGCTGGGGCTCGATCTGGTCGACGTCACGTTCTCCGGCGCCACCACCCAGGAGTTCGTGGGCGGCTCGGCCAAGCGGCCGGCGCAGGTCGACGCGGTGACCGAGGCCACCCGGCTCGTCACCCTCACCGGCGGCGGCAACGACGTCGGCTTCGCGCCCCGGATCCTGCTGTCCAGCCTGCCCGGCCCGCTGCGGGCGCTGCCCCCGATCCGCCGCCAGCTGGCCTCGTTCGCTGATCCGGAGCTGACCGAGCAGCGCTTCACCCAGCTGCGGGAGAACCTGCTGCGGCTCGCGGCCGAGGTGCGGAAGCGGGCCCCGCAGAGCCAGCTGCTGTTCGTGCAGTACCTCACCGTGCTGCCGCCGGACGGGACCACCGCGACCGGCGTGCTCCCGGCCGACGTGGCCGGCTGGGGCCGCCGTATCGCGGCCCGGATGGGCGAGACCACACAGCAGGCCGCCGAGGAGGCCGATGCGATCTTCGTCCCCGTCGGCGCCTTCAGCGCCGGTCATCACGCCTGGTCCGCCGACCCCTGGACGCGACGGTTCCACCTGACCTTGCACGGCGGCGCGGCCTACCACCCGAACGCCAAGGGCATGGCGGCGGTGGCTGACCTGGTGGCCGAGTCACTGCCGCCCGCCTCGGCCTGACCCGCCGCTTGCCCCCGGGCCGCCCCGCAGCGCCCGCGGCGCGTGCGGGAAACTGGTCCCATGAAACGTGCGCTGGTACTGGCCGGTGGCGGGGTGGCCGGCATCGCCTGGGAGCTTGGGGTGCTGCGCGGCCTGCAGGACGCTCGCCCCGAGCTGGCCGGCCAGGTACTGGCCGCGGACCTGGTCATCGGCACCTCGCGGGCTCGGCCGTCGCGGCCCAGATCACCAGCGGCGTGCCCCTGGCCGACCTGCACGACCGCCAGCTCAGTGCGGGTCGCCGCCCGCCGCCCGCCACAACACGCCCAATGGCGTCAACGGGCGCACCATAGGTCGTTTGATCAGGTCACCCATGGGTCCCGGCCACTCGCGCCGGCCAGCGCTGGACTATCCATCCGGGGGATGCCGCTCCTTCGCTTGGGGTTAGCGTTTTGGCCGCAATCTGAGTGCTGTGGCGAGTCCTGTAGGTGGTGCTTCATGGCAGGCACGGAGCCCGCTGCCGGGGTGGTCCCGGTCGAGCGCGCTGAGCTGGTCACCCAGGATATGGAACTGATCGCGGAGCTGATCAGCCAGCTGCACGTCGAACACCGGGCTCATTTCCGATGTCCGATGCGAGCCGGGTAGGGGCGTGCGCTCGGCGACGGCAGGCGGGCTGTGCGCATCCTTGACGCGCTACGACGGTTTTGGATACGACGCTCTATCGGCCCCGATAGCGACCCGCACGCGTTGTTGTGCTGCAGGGGGACGGCGTTGTCTCCCCCGCCCGGGGAGCTGTACTTCACCGGCGGTGCGTTCATGCCTCCGCCCGATCGGTCCCACGTGTCGGCATGCTGACGTCGGGCTGGCAATAGTACAGGTGCCACGGGCGGTCGTGGGCGGCTGGCCGAGGAGGCCGCCGCCTGCCGGCCGCGATCTGCGGTTCGGGTCGAGCCTCCGGTCTCGCGGCCCGGCAGGCTGCGTGGACCAGACAGCCGGATTCATCTGCCATGAACTGGTCAGTTCCGGTATCACCGAGGTCAGCCCGCTGTGGCCCAGGAGATGACCCGGCTGGCCGCCGCCGCCCTGCTGGAGACCTTCCCCAACACCACGATGACCGTCGCCTACACCGCGGGCCCGGCCTGGGTGTCGCCCGCTGCGGCACGCCGGGCCGTGGCTTTCGACGCCCACGCGGACCAGCCGATCACCCTGGCCGACATGCCGCGGCGGCGGGCACGACGGGCCGCGCGGGCAGCACGCGTTCCGCTTATACGGGATGACCGCGACCAGGTATCTGCGCCGGTCCGGCTCGCGCGCGCCCACCAGCAACTGCGGGCCGCCGACCCGGCCAGCGGGGTGACGGTTGCCGCTGTGGCCCGCCAGGGCTGGCCAGCCCGGCCGTCGCGCGGCCTACCGGCGCCAGTTCGGCCTGCCGCCCAGCCGACCCTGCGCAGCTGACCGGCTACGTTGCTGCCTCTACTCCTTCGGGGTCGGAGTCTGGCCGCCGCGAACTTTCGATATGCGGCCCGGACCGGGCCGGGCGGCGATGCGTACGACCGGGCCAGTGGCGGTGCCGCCCTTCAACGAGGCGACCGGGGACGCTACCAGCGCCTACCGATTCGTTCGCACTGACCTTCCGCTTTGGGGCGCCGCCCGCCGCCCGCCACAACACGCCCAGCGCCATGGCACAGCTGGTGTGCCCATTGGCGCCATCGGGCAGCCTGCCCGCACCGCCGAGGCACCGACCCGCTGCCTGCGCCACCCTCCCCGCCACCTCACACCTCCACCACCTCCCCCCCCCCCCCCCCCGCGGCCCGCGGCGCGTGCGGGAAACTGGTCCCATGAAACGTGCGCTCGTACTGGCCGGTGGCGGGGTGGCCGGCATCGCCTGGGAGCTTGGGGTGCTGCGCGGCCTGCAGGACGCTCGCCCCGAGCTGGCCGGCCAGGTACTGGCCGCGGACCTGGTCATCGGCACCTCGGCGGGCTCGGCCGTCGCGGCCCAGATCACCAGCGGCGTGCCCCTGGCCGACCTGTACGACCGCCAGCTCAGTGCGGAGTCGGCCGAGATCGAAGTCCAGCTGGACATGGAAGAGCTGCTGGCCCGGTTCACCGCCGCGACCGCCGACCTGGCCAGCCAGGACGACGCCATGCGGGCCATCGGCGCACTCGCGCTGGACACCGACACCGTGGCCGAGCCGGTGCGCAAGGCCGCGATCGCCGCGCGGCTGCCCGTCCCGGACTGGCCGGACCGGCCCGTGCTGCTGCCCGCGATCGACGCGCTCACCGGCGAGCTGACCATATTCAGCCGCGATTCCGGGGTGGCACTGGTCGACGCGGTCGCGGCCAGCTGCGCGGTGCCCGGCATCTGGCCGCCGGTCACGATCAACGGCCGCCGCTACATCGACGGCGGCGTGGGGTCGGCCACCCACGCTGACCTGGCCGCGGGTTACGACCGCATCCTGGTCATCGTCCCGGGGGAGCCGGGCCAGCCCGGGCCGTTCGACCAGCTGGACGAGGAGATCGAGCGGCTCAAACCCGGCCTGGCCCACGTGATCTACGCGGACGCCGCAACGATCGACGCCTTCGGGACCAACCCGCTGTCGCCCGCCACCCGGGCGCCCGCCGCGCAGGCCGGCCGGGCTGTCGGCCGGGCGCACGCCGCGGCGGTCGCCACCCTCTGGGGGTAGGCCTAGGCGGGCTGCTCGGCCTGGAGCTCCTTGACCATGCGGAGCGCGTCGTTCACGTGGCCGTCGATGTTGGTCATCGAGCTGAACACCTGCCGGACCACGCCGGCCCGGTCGATGACGTAGGTGACGCGGCCCGGGATCACACCCAGCACCCCGGGCACCCCGTAGGTCTTGCGCACGTGGCCGCCCTTGTCGCTGAGCAGGGTGAACGGCAGCTCGTGCTTGGACGCGAAGCCGGCGTGCTTGTCCACCGAGTCCGAGCTGACCCCGATCACGTCCGCGCCCGCCTCGGTGAACACCTCGTAGCTGTCGCGGAAGGCGCACGCCTCCGCGGTGCAGCCGGACGTGTTGTCCTTGGGGTAGAAGTACAGGACGATCACCCGCTCGCCCATGTGGTCCTGGAGCTGGAACGTCTCGCCGGACTGGGTCGGCAGGGTGAAGTCGGGGGCCTGGTCGCCCACCTGAATGCCTCGGGCCATGAGTGGCCTACCTTTCGCTGGTGCGCCGGTTCGACGCTACCAAGCCCGGGTTGCTGGTCAGCGCACCCGCGCGCCGACCGGGCCGAGCCGGTCGAACTCGGCCCGGTAGTACTGACCGGGGCTGATGTCGACCGCCGCGTGCAGCGAACCGGTCATGATGAACTGCCCGGCGCGCAGGTATCCGCCCAGCGGGTGCAGGGTCTGGACCAGCCAGGCCACGGCCTGCAGCGGGTTGCCGAGCGCGGCGGCCCCCGCGCCGGTGGCGATCAGCTCGCCGTTACGGGTCAGCACCATGCCCACCAGCCGCAGGTCGAGGCCGGACGCCGGGGTGATGGTGGGGCCGAGCACCACCGCGCCGCTGCTGGCCAGGTCGGCGATGGTGTCGGCCAGCTTGATCTTCCAGTCGGCGATCCGGCTGTCCACGATCTCCAGGGCCGGCACCGCCCCGCTGATGGCCGCGGCCACATCCAGGGCGGAGCAGTCCGGCCCCCGCAGGTCGGCCGACAGCACCAGCGCGATCTCCGCCTCGATCCGCGGGGCGATGAACGAGCCCGCCGTGACCGCGGACCCGTCCGCGTTGACGTGCGAGGACAGCACCGGGGCGAAGTCCGGTGAGTCGACGCCGAGCAGTTGCTGCATGGGCGCGCTGGTCAGCCCGAGTTTGTAGCCCACGATCCGCTCACCATCGGCGATCAGCCGGTCGAGCAGTTCCTGCTGGACGCGGTAGCTGTCGGCTATGGTCAGCCCGGGCCGTTCGTCGGTCAGGGGCGGGATCGCGACCCCGGTCTGCCGGGCCTGGTACAGGTCTGCCGCCAGCTTGCTGACTTCGGCGTCGGACAGCGTCACCTGCTGGGTCACCTGCTGGGTCGTCTGCGGGGCGTCTGCGCTCATGAGCAGCAATCTAGAACAATCGCC
Source organism: uncultured Actinomycetes bacterium (assembly GCA_963833835.1). Taxonomy (GTDB): domain Bacteria; phylum Actinomycetota; class Actinomycetes; order Streptosporangiales; family Streptosporangiaceae; genus Bog-532. The sequence continues at coordinate 168,246 of CAWHZI010000004.1, read as the reverse complement.
GCCGGGAAAACACCGGCCTTTCTCAGCAGCTGAGACGGACGGTCTGGTTCGCGGGCAGCCCGGGGCGACCAGGATGCGTCTCGCGACCGGAGACCTTATTAAAAAAGGAAATCAGGCCCCGCGGATCAGGTCCGCGGGGCCTGATTCACATCAGGCGGTGTGCACGCCGAACTCCCACAGGCTGTAGCCGTACTGCGTGGCCCGGGCCGTGCCGTACATCCTTATGTAGCGGCCGCTGCCGGTGACGTTCAGCGTCTGGTTGCCGCCGGTCCCGCTGGTGGTCGAGTACACCGTGGTCCAGGTCGAGCCGTCGGTGGACGTCTGGAGCTGGAACGAGCTGGCGTAGGCGTTCTCCCAGTCCAGGCTGACCTGGCAGATGGACTGGACCGAGCCGAGATCGACCTCCAGCCACTGCGGGTCGGAGAACCCGCTGGACCAGCGGGTACCGGTGTTGCCGTCGGTGGCCGCGGCCGCCGGGAAGGCCGCGCTCTCCAGCGAGGACGCGGTGGTGGTCTTGTTCAGGGCCAGGTTCGTGGTGCCGCAGCTGCCGCTGCCGCCGCTGGAGGTGCCGTAGACGCCGAACTCCCACAGGCGTAGCCGTACTGGGTGGCCCGGCCCGTCCCGTACATCCGGATGTAGCGGCCGGTGCCGGTGACGTTCAGCGTCTGGGTGCCGCCGGTCCCGCTGGTGGTCGAGTAGATCGTGGTCCAGTTGGTGTTGTCGGTGGAGGTCTGAATCTGGAACGCGGTGGCGTAGGCGTTCTCCCAGTTCAGGCTGACCTGGCAGATCGACTGGCTGGAGCCGAGGTCGACTTCCAGCCACTGCGGGATCGCTGAAGGCGCTGGACCAGCGGGTCCCGGTGTTGCCGTCGACCGCGTCGGCGGCCGGGTAGGCGGCGCTCTCCGTCGAGGACGCCGTGGCCGTCTTGTTCAGGGCCAGGTTGGTGGTCCCGCAACTGCCACCGGTCCCGCCCGCGCTGACCGTCCAGGTGAACGAGGTGGAACCGGTCGCCCCGGTGCCGTCCCGGGCGGTCACGGTGACGTTCGACGTGCCCGCCGCGGTCGGCGTCCCGGAGATCAGCCCGGTCGAGGAGTTGATCGACAGCCCCGCGGGCAGGCCGGTCGCACCGTAGCTGAGGGTCTGCCCGGAGCCGGAGTCGCTGGCCTTGATCTGCAGGCTGGCGGCCGTGCCGACGGTGGAGCTCTGGCTACCCGGGCCGGTGACCGTGACCGTGTTCCCGGTCCCGCTTCCGCTGCCGGTGGGCAGCGTCCACTGCTGGTCGGTGGCACCCGTGCACGTCTCGATGTCCAGCCGGGCACTGGTGTTGCCGCCGGGATCAGTCAGGCACAAGCCCGAGCTCGGGTTGACCAGCTCGCCGTTGGACTGAGGTTTCCAGCCCTGGGCGGCCGTGCCGTTACACGGATACCAGTCGACGTCGGTGCCGCTGGTCGTCCCGGCGCTGACCACGTCCAGGCAGCCGCCCTGGGTGCGCAGCGTCCCGTCCGTGTAGGGCGACCACTGCTGCCCGGCCCCGTTGTTGCAGCCGCTCGCCGCGATCGGGTTGCCCGCGGTGTTGAGCGAGTTCTGGTTGGTCAGGCACTGCCCGCCGGCCCGGTGAGCTGGCCGGTCGCGCTGGCCGTCCCGGTCGGGGTGGAGTTGCCGCCCTGCTCGTACACGGCGACGTAGCCCACGCTCATCGACGCCCCGGACGAGGTGGCCGAGGTCGGGGTGGTGCAGTTGCACTCGCCGTCCGGGTAGTTCCCGCCCATGGCCAGGTCGAAGATGATGAAGAACCCGTGGTCGATGGCCCCCTGCCAGGCCGTCGTGCCGACCGACGCCTCGGTGATCGCGGCCTCCACCGTGCCGTCCATCAGGAACTGCAGAGTCTCCGCGCTGGTGTTGGTGCGGTCGACGATGACCGAATAGGTGTGGTAGCCGGTCTGGCAGGACGAGCTGGTGTTAGGGCAGGAGATCAGAGCGTGGCCGGGGCTGTTGGCCGCGTCGTGCAGCGTCTGCGAAGCCTCGTTCAGCCCGTTGACGTCCTCCATCATGTCGATCTCACCCGAGGTGGGCCAGCCGCCGCCGGTCCGCATCGGTGACCCCAGCGCCCAGAACGCGGGCCAGTAGCCCAGGCGGCTGGCCGGGTTGGGCTGCTCGATCGAGGCGGTCATCTCCAGCTTGCCGCCGGGCGGGGCCTGGAAGTCGTCCCGCGTACTTTCGATCCGGCCGGAGGTCCAGGTGCCGTTGCTGTCGGTGGCCTTGAGTACCAGGTGACCGCTGCCGTCCAGATACACGTTGCTGGTGGAGTTCGTGGTCTGCTCGCTCTCACCGGTGCCGTAACCGGTGCCGAGGTCGTAGAACCAGTTCGACGCGGCCGGGGCCGTCCCGGCCGAGCCCGCGAAGTTGTCCCCGAACACCGTGGTCCACCCCGACGGCGCCGGGGGCACGGTGTCGGCCTTCGCGGCCGGGGCGCCGGTCACCGCGGCGGCGACCACGGTGACCAGGCAACCGGCCAGCAGGATCAGGGCGGTGGCGGCGGCGCGGGCGCGTTTCGGCCAGAAGGGGTGGGGTGATCGGTGTCTCCCGCGGCCGCGTGGTACTCCGGCGCCCAGTGGTACTCCGGCGCCGGGTGGGCTTTCAGCGCCGGGTGGTCGACTGGCGTACGGCGATCCTCCGGTGTGGGGCAGTCCGCCAGCGTGGGGCAGTCCGCCGGCGTACGGCGGCTCGTTGCGGTCGGGAAGCATGGGCCAAACCTCCTGCCAGGCCCGGAGGCCCGTCACAGCAGGCGGGCCCGGGGCCCGCCGCGGCTGGCGCGAACGTCACCACCGCACCTGCGCCATTGACGTGTGGTGGCTGTCGGCTGGCACCGGCGTAGAGGCTGCCCTGACCGCGAGCAGCCGCCCCACCCATCACTATCCACGCCTTAATACAAGCCGTGTATGAAGAGTCGCGTCTGTGATGAGAGCTGTCAAGAGGTGCGCGGTAATGGGGGAAGTAGGCCCAGCAAGAGCCTCAGGTGAGCGGAACCCAACACGCCCGCGGTGTTTGATGCTCCCGCCGTCTGCTGCTGGCCGCTCGTGAGCCTCACCAGCCCCGCAAGGCCCAACAATTCCGCAAGGCGTCAGCCCCGCAGGCCTCACCAGGCTCGCAGGCCTCAACAGCCCCGCGAGACCCACCAGCCCCGGGAACCTCAGCCGATGGCGCTGGCGATGATCTCGCGGGCCTGGTCCTGGATGGCCGCGAGTTGCTCGGGGCCGCGGAACGACTCGGCGTAGAGCTTGTAGACGTCCTCGGTGCCGGACGGCCGGGCCGCGAACCAGCCCGTCGCGGTGGTCACCTTGAGCCCGCCGATCGGGGCGTCGTTGCCGGGGGCGGTGGTGAGCGCGGCGGTGATCTTCTCGCCAGCCAGCTCATCGGCCGAGATCTGGTCGGGCGACAGCCGGCCCAGGGCGGCCTTCTGCTCCCGGGTGGCCGCGGTGTCGATGCGCGCGTAGGCCGGGGAGCCGTACCGCTCGGTCAGCTCGTTGTACAGCTGGGAGGGGGACTGCCCGGTGACGGCCTGGATCTCCGAGGCCAGCAGGGCCAGGATGATCCCGTCCTTGTCCGTGGTCCACACCGACCCGTTGCGCTGCAGGAACGAGGCGCCTGCGCTCTCCTCGCCGCCGAACGCCACCGATCCGTCCAGCAGGCCGGGCACGAACCACTTGAACCCGACCGGCACCTCGAGCAGCTTGCGGCCCAGGCCCTCGGCCACCCGGTCGATCATCGAGGAGCTGACCAGGGTCTTGCCCACCGCCGTGCCGGCCGGCCAGCCGTCCCGGTGCCGGTACAGGTACTCGATGGCCACCGCGAGGTAGTGGTTGGGGTTGAGCAGGCCCGCGTCCGGGGTGACGATGCCGTGCCGGTCGGAGTCGGTGTCGTTCCCGGTCGCGATCATGAACTCGTGCTGCCGGCTGATCAGGCTGGCCATGGCGTACGGGGACGAGCAGTCCATCCGGATCTTGCCGTCCCAGTCCAGCGTCATGAACCGGAAGGTGGCGTCGACGGCCGGGTTGACCACGGTCAGGTCCAGCCCGTAGCGCTCGCCGATCTCGCCCCAGTAGGCCACGCTGGCGCCGCCCAGCGGGTCGGCGCCGATCCGCACCCCCGCCGCCCGGATCGCGTCCAGGTCGATGACACCCGGCAGCGCCGCGACGTAGCGGTCCAGGAAGTCGAACTGGCCGGTGGTGTCCGCGGCCAGCGCCTTCGCGTACGGCACCCGCCGCACGCCCTTGAGCCCGCTGGCCAGCAGCTCGTTGGCCCGGTCCTGGATCTGCTTCGTGATGTCGGTCCCGGCCGGGCCGCCGTCCGGCGGGTTGTACTTGAAGCCACCGTCCGGGGGCGGGTTGTGCGACGGCGTGACCACGATTCCGTCGGCGCGGGCCCGGGGCCCGGACTCGTTGTGGGCCAGGATGGCCCGGGACACCGCCGGGGTGGGCGTGTACCCGCCCCGGGCGTCGATCAGCACGTGCACGTCGTTGGCTGCCAGCACCTCGAGCGCGCTGGCGGTGGCCGGCTCGGACAGCGCGTGCGTGTCGCCCCCCAGGTACAGCGGGCCGTCGATGCCCTGGCCGGCCCGGTACTCGCAGATGGCCTGGGTGGTCGCCACGATGTGGTCTTCGTTGAACGTCGCACTGAACGCGGAGCCGCGATGGCCGGACGTCCCGAACGACACCCGCTGCGCGGCGTCATCCGGATCCGGGTGCACCGTGTAGTAGGCCGTCACCAGCTTGGCGACATCGACCAGATCTTCCGCGGCCGCGGGCTGACCCGCACGGGCATCCACCATGGCTTCATCCTGACACGTTGTTCCGGACCGGGACAGGGCAGCACCGCCCGGGGGGCAGGCGCCCCGGAGCAGGCAGGGCCGGGCTGGCGGCCCGGCAGCCTAGACGGTCCGCCAGTCGTTGCTGGCCAGGTGGGAGCCGGCCTGCGGGCCCATCTGCAGCATGCCGCCGTCCACCACATAGCTGGCTCCGGTGACGTAGGAGGCCTGCGGGGAGGCGAGGAAGGCGATCACGGCGGCGACCTCGCGGGCGTCCCCGGGCCGGCCGAGCGGTACCCCGGGCCGGTCCTCGGTATGCGGGTCCTGGTCCTCCAGGCCGGTCATCGGGGTGGCGATCTCGCCCGGGGCCACGCAGTTGGCGGTGATGCCGTACTGCCCGAGCTCCAGGGCCAGCGTCTTCATCAGGCCGCCGATCCCGTGCTTGGCCGCGTCGTAGGCGGCCGAGCCGACCCGTGGCTGATGCTCGTGCACGCTGGACACCGCGATGAGCCGGCCGCCCCGGCCGCCGCCCACCATCCGGCGGCCGGCCCGCTGGATGCAGGCGAACGCGCCGTCCAGGTCGGTGGCCATCACGTGCCGCCACTCGTGGATCGTCATCTCCAGGGCCAGCCGGGCCGTCCCGGTGCCGGCGTTGTTGACGAACACGTCCACCCCGCCCAGGCGGCCGGCCAGCTCGTCCACCACGTCGCCGCACCGGTCGAGGTCGGCGGTGTCCAGGTGGGCCAGTTCGGCGGTGACCCCGGCCTGGCGCACCTGTTCGGCGGTTTCCTTGGCCCCAGCCTCGTCGGAGTGCCAGGTCACGCCGATATCCAGCCCGGCGTCGGCCAGGGCGACCGCGGTGGCCCGCCCGATCCCCGAGTCGGACGCGGTGACGATGGCGTGACGCGGCGATGAGGTCATGGGCTGCTGACTGCCCCGCCTGGTCCCGGCCACACCTGCGCGGCCCAGCGAAGTCGGCCCAGTGAAGTCGGCCCAGGAAGTCCGCACAGCGAAGTCGGCTCAGGAAGTCCGCCCAGCGAAATCCGCACAGGCGAAAGCGCCGGCGCCCAGTACGGGCGTCGGCGCGTGAGTGTCGGCTTATGCGGCCAGTTCGGCGTAGCGGCCCTGACCCGCCAGCAGGCTGCTGTGGGTGCCGGCTTCGACGACGTGGCCATGGTCGAGGACGACGATCTGGTCGGCGTTGCGGACGGTGGACAGGCGGTGCGCGATGGTGATCGTGGTCCGGCCTTCGGCCAGGGCGTCGAACGCCTGCTGGACGGCGCGCTCGGTCTCGGTGTCGAGGGCACTGGTGGCCTCGTCCAGGACCAGGACGCGCGGGTTGCGGAGCAGGGTCCGGGCGATCGCGATGCGCTGCTTCTCCCCGCCGGAGAACCGGTGCCCGCGGGAGCCGACCATGGTGTCGTATCCATCGGGCAGGCTGACGATGAGGCCGTGGATCTGGGCCGCGCGGGCCGCGTCCTCGATCTCCGCGTCGGTGGCGGAGGGCTTGGCGTAGCGCAGGTTTTCCCGCACCGTGGTGTGCAGCAGGTAGGTCTCCTGGCTGACCACGCCGACGACGGCGGCCAGGTCACCCAGCTCCAGGTCGCGCACGTCGACGCCGTCGATGCGAACGGAGCCGCTGCTGGGGTCGTACAGCCGGGCCATCAGCGACCCGAGGGTCGTCTTGCCCGAGCCGGTCTCACCGACCAGGGCGAGCGTGCTGCCCGCGGGGACGTCCAGGTTGACGTCGCTCAGCGCCGGGCGGTCGGCCCCGGGGTAGGCGAAGCTCACGTCCTCGAAGCGGACGTGGCCCGCGACCTGGGCCGGGTCGATGTCGACCGGGTGGGCCGGCTCGTCGATGTCCACCGGCAGGTCCAGGTACTCGAAGATCCGCGCGAACAGGGCCAGCGAGCTGATCACCGAGACGCTCGTGTTGAGCAGGCCGGTCAGCGGCCGGAACAGGCCGTTCTGCAGCGTGGTGAAGGCGATCAGGGTGCCGATGCTGATCACGCCGGCCGTGGCCGGCAGGCCCGCGGCCAGGTAGATGATCGCGGGGATGGCGGCGAAGATGATGCTCAGCGAGGCCATCCGCCAGCGCCCGGCCAGCTGGGAGCGCAGCTCCAGGTCGATGAGCCGGGCCGAGGAATCGCTGAACCGCTGGACCAGGGCGGGGCTGGTGCCCATCGTCTTGGCCAGCTGGACACCGTTGATCGAGAGGCCTTCCTCGATGGTGACGTTCAGGTCGGCCAGCTCGCGCTGCTGCGCGGTGGTGATGGCCTTGCGCATGCGGGCGACCTTGCGGGTCAGGTAGATGGCCGGTGGCATGACGACCAGCGAGATCAGCGACAGCCGCCAGGACAGCGCGACCATCGCGACCGCGGTGGCGACTGCGGTGGTGAGGTTGGAGGCGATGGAGGTCGCGGTCGAGGTGACCACCGCTTCCATGCCGCCGATGTCGTTCTGGATGCGGGACTGCACCTCGCCGGTGCGGGTCCGGGTGAAGAACGCGATCGACTGCCGCTGCAGGTGCTCGAACACGCTGGTCCGCAGCTTGTGCATGACCTGCTGTCCGACCTTGGTGCTGATGAACGTCTGGACGACGCCAAGTCCGGAGCTGATGGCGGCCACGGCGACCATGCCGCCGACCAGCCAGGCCAGCAGCTGAAGGTTCTTCTGCGGCAGCGCGTTGTCGATGACCGCGCGCAGCAGGAACGGGGAGGCCAGGCTGACCAGGGAGGACACCACGATGATCGCGGTGACCACGGCCAGCGGCCAGCGATGGGGGATGAACAGGCGGCCGATCCGGCGCAGGGACACGTTGTGGGCCTGGGCCTTCTCGGCGGCGGTGACGGTCCGGGAGCTGCGGCGCCCGGGGGAACGGGTATCTCGATTCGTCTGGGGTGTAGCCAAGGGTTTCTCGATTCTGCCGGAAGCTGGTGGGCGAGGGTCCTCATTTGCTGAGGTAACCTCACTATGAGGCTACAACAGCAGAGGACGGTACGCTATTCCGGTGAGCCAGGAACGTGAGGCGGCAGGCCGGGAGGAGCCGGCCCACGACCGACGAGACCGGCCGGACCGGCCCGACCGGCCGGACGAGTCGCTGGCCGACGCGTTCTGGTCCGTCGCGCGGCAGCTGCGGGAGACGTCCCAGGAGACGCTGGCCCCGTGGGACATCACCCCGGCCCACCTGCGGGCCATGCGCGTGCTGCGACGGCACGGGACGATGCGCCTGTCAGAGCTGTCGGATCTGCTGCACATCGCGCCCCGCTCGGCCACCGAGGTCGTCGACGCGCTGGAAACGCGCGGCCTGGCGCAGCGCCGCCCGGACCCGGGCGACCGCCGGGCCACGCTGGCCGAGCTGACCGAGCGCGGCGCCACGGTGCTGGAGGCCGTCCGGGCCGCGGCCCGCGGGACCGAGGCGAACCGGGTCTTCGGCCGGCTCAGCGCCGCTGACCGGGCCGAGCTGGCCCGCATCCTCCGCCAGCTGACCTGAACGCTCAGCGCGGGTCAGCGCTCAGCGCGGGCTGAGGACGCAGAACTCGTTGCCTTCGGGGTCGGCCAGCACGGTCCAGGGCACGTCGGGACCCTGCCCGATGTCGGCTGGAGTGGCCCCGGCCTCGCGCAGCCGGGCCACCTCGGGAGCAATCTCGTCACCGAGGTAGGGCGCGACGTCGGGGTGCCAGCGGTTCTTGACCTTCTTGCGGTCCGGAGCGCGGACGAACTCCAGGTAGGGCCCGACCCCGTCGGCCGAACGCAGGCCGGCGATTTTCTTCTTCGACCGGGTGATCGACCACCCGGCCGCCCCGGCCCAGAACCGGGCCAGGGCGGGTGGATCGGCGCAGTCGGTGACGATCGCCGCCACCGGGCCGGTGTCCATGTAGAGCTCGCGCGGTTCCAGCACGCAGAACTCGTTGCCTTCGGGGTCGGCCAGCACGGTCCAGGGCACGTCGGAGCCCTCGGAAGGATGCTGGCCGATGTCGGCCGGGGTCGCGCCCAGGTCCCGCAGCCGGGCCACCAGCGCGGCCTGCTCGGCCGTGGACGTGCTGGCCAGGTCCAGGTGCACCCGGTTCTTGCGCCGCTTTTTGTCCGGAACGGGGACGAACACCAGCGGCAGCGCCGATGGGTCGGGGTAGTCGTACCCTTCCGGCCAGACGTCGACCTCATCGTCGGTGACATCACCGATGACCCAGCCCAGGGCATCGGCCCAGAACCGGGCCAGTGCGGGCGGATCGTGGGCGTCGGCCACCACATGGACGAGGCGGGTCGCCATCAGTTGCACCCCCGAAAACGGCGCTGAGTCGGACAGCATACGCTCGCTCTCGTCAGGCTCGCCATGACCCGTGGGCGGTGGGGGATCCGTGAGCTTCGAAGTCGAGGTCAGGAACGTCGACGGCGCGGTGACGGCGCTCGGGGCCGCGGGGCCGTTCACGCTGGTGGTGGACAGCCCGGCCGCGTCCGGCGGCGGTGGGCGCGGGTTCAACGGCGGCCAGCTGCTGCACCTGGCCGTGGCGGGCTGTGTGTCCAACGACCTGTTCCGCGAGGCGGCCAAGCGGGGCATCACGCTGACCCGGGTGGTCGTTACGGCCGACGGCGACTACGGCGGCCAGCCCGCGACGTCCACCGGGATCTCGTACTCGGTCGAGGTCGCCGGCCAGGCCCCGGAGGCGGACCTGCTCGCCCTGGTGAACCACGTCGATGTGATCGCCGAGATTCCCAACTCGCTGCGGCAGGGCACCCCCGTGACCCTGGACCGGGTGAACGTCAGCGGCCAGTCCTGATCGTCGGCCGGTGGCCTAGTCCTTGCCCTCCTGCACCGGGTAGATGTGGTCGGCGACCAGGCCGTGGGCCTCCTGGTGCACCGCGGCCGCGGCCTCGGCTGACGGGGCTTCGACCAGGCAGAAGATCTGCCCCTGGGCCTCGTCGACCCAGTACTTGAGGTAGCTGACGTCGTGCCCGCCCTGCGTCCGCAGGTCGGCCCGATGGGCCTGGCAGACGTCGTCCATCGCCACCCCGCCGTCGATGTGGTGAACGTCCATGAACAGTGGCATGTCAGCCTCCGCCGGTGAGGTGGACCAGTGAAGTGGCCCAGTGAAGTGGCCCTGTGAGGTGGATCCTTGTGGATCCTTCTCGTTGACCGTACGAAGGCTGGCGGCCGCGGCACATCGGTACGGCTACCGATTTTGCCGGGGCGCGGTACCTACCTTGGCGCCGCCTGCGCCGCACCAGCCGCCTCAGCTGTCCCCGCCATCGCGGCCAGCCGGGCCGCTTCGGCGCGCGAGGTGGCGCCGACCTTGGCCAGCACGGACGACACGTGGTGGTCGACGGTGCGTTCGGAGATGAACAGCCGGGCCGAGATCTCCCGGTTGGGCAGGCCCTCGGCCAGCAACGTAAGCACTTCGCGCTCGCGCGCGGTCAGGCCGGACGGGTCGGACCGGGTGGCCTGACGCGGCCCGCGGGGAATAGCCCGGTACCCCAGGTCGCGCATCCGCCGTCGCACGAACCCGGCCACCGTCCGCGCACCCAGGGTGTCCAGCGTCTGCAGGGCCGTCCGCAGGCCGGTCTCATCCGGCGCGCCGGCCAGAGCCAGTGCCGCGTCGTACGGACGGCCCAGCCGCTCCCAGGTGGCCGCGGCGCCGTGGTGGTCTCCCGCCACCTCCCGCGCGTACGGCTCCGGCAGCCCGGGCGGCGGGCTGCCGGTCCGGCCGATCCGGGTCCGCCAGATGGCCAGCGCGCCGAACATCCACGGATGGACCCACTGCAGGTCCCAGGCGGGCGATATCTCGTCCATGGTGCGGTCCGGCTGTCCCTCCAGCCAGGCCAGTTCGGCCCGGACGGCTCGCACCGTCACGATGTAGGGCGGCTCGCCGGTGCCTTCGGCCAGCTCGAGTGCCTCGTCCAGCAGCTTCCAGGCGCCGTCTTCGCCGCGGCGGCCGCTGATGATGCCCAGGACCAGCAGCGGGTTCATCCGGTTCACCGGGGAGACGCCGGGCTGGTCGAGCAGCGAGGTGCACATGGCGGCGGCCTCGTCCCACTGGCCGGTCAGCAGCAGCACCAGGGTCCGGTTCCCGCGCAGACAGGCGTCGAACACTCCCAGCTCGTGGTCCTGGCAGTACGCCATCCCGGCCGCGTAGTACCGCTCGCAGTCGCCGAACTCGTTCTCCCGGAAGGCGGCCTCCTGCAGGCTGGTGTACGCCAGGCCCGCGGCCGCCGGCAGGTCGGCGTCCAGGGCCACGCGCAGCGCCTCGCGCAGATAGAGCAGGCCGTCACCGCCGGTCTCGGACAGGCCGCAGCCCAGGCCGTTCAGCGCATAACTGAGGACGTCCGGCGCATCCAGGGTCTCAGCCAGCTCCCGGCCCCGGTGGGCCGTGGCCAGGCCCTCGTCGGTGCGGCCCTCCTCGAGGTAGATGGCCCCCAGCACGGCCAGCGCCCGGGCCAGTTCCGGCCCGGGCGGCAGCGCGTCCAGGATCTGGACCGCCGACTCGAGGGCCCGCGCCGATTCGGTGCCCCGGCACAGCCGCCACAGCGCCACGGACAGCAGGCGCAGATCCTCACCGACCCGGAGCTGGTTCTGCTCGTCCCGGCGCAGGTCGAGCGCCACCCGCAGCGCTCGTTCGGCCTCGGGCCACCGGTCGAGCGGCGCGCACTCCGCGGCCAGTCCCTCGTGCAGGGTGGCCCGGGTAGGACCGTCGGCCGTGGCCGCGAACCGCAGTGCCCGTTCGTACTGGGCCGCCGCTTCACGATGGGCGCCGAGGGCCGCGGCCTGCCGGGCGGCAGCAGGTGCGTACCGCAGCACCGCCCGCGCGTCGTCGGCGCCTTCGCTGTGGTGGGCCAGCACCGCCGGGTCAGCGTCCGCCCCGTCGGCTTCGGCCAGCACGGCCAGCCACCGCACGTGCAGGTCGATCTTCCGGTGTGGCGCGATCGCGTCCACCACCGCCAACCGCAGCAGCTCGTGCCGGAACCGCAGGGCCCGCCCGTCGGCGACCAGGATGCCGGTGGCCAGGCAGTCCTCGATGGCGGGCATGACCTCGAGAACCGCCGCCAGCTGGGCTGGGCCGACCCGGGTCCCGGCTACGGCGGCGGCTTCCACGGCCCGGCGGGTGCCGGGTGCCGCCCGGCCCAGCCGGGCGCCGGTCGCGTCCCGGACCGTCGGCGGGACTTCCGGCCAGCCCGCAGAAAGCACCTCGCTGACGTAGAACGGGTTCCCCCCGGTGACCCGGTACAGCTCGTCCGCGTCCACGTCCCAGGGCCCGGCCAGCGACCGGACCGCACCGGCCGACAGCGACGGCAGCCGCACGCGCCGGATCCCGCGCTGGGTGGCCAGGTCGCCCAGCACGATGCGCAGCGGATGGTCCTCGCCCAGCTCGTCGTCCCGGAACGTGGCCAGCACCAGCACCCGCATGCGGGTCACCCGCCGCCCCAGCAGGCTCAGCAGGTCGATCGTGGCCTCGTCGGCCCAGTGCAGGTCCTCCAGCACGACCACGGTGAGCCCGTCTGGGCGGTCCAGCTCGGCCAGGGTGGCCGCGAACAGGCGGTCCCGGGGTGCACCCTGGTCGCACAGCCGGGCCAGCTCGCCGCCGGTCTGGGCGGCGAGGTCGAACAGCGGGCCCAGCGGGCGGGGCGTCAGCAGCCCGTCGCAGGCTCCCCACAGCCAGCGATCCCGGCTGCGCTGCCCCTGGGCGTCCTGATCGTGGAACGCCTCGACCAGGGCGGTCTTCCCGATACCGGACTCACCCGAGATCAGGACCAGCCGCCCGTCACCCTGCCGCGCGCTGGCCGCTTCGCTCGCCAGCACATGCAGGAACGGCTCCCGCTCCAGCAGGTCCATTTCGCCACCCCCATGGTTATGCCTGAATTGTGACCCGGCGCGCCGGTAGCTTCAAGGCCCTCACGGTCCGCGGCCTGGGAATCACCCCGCCGCCGCCGATGCTGATACCAGCGTGAAGAAGATCGGATTCCTGTCCTTCGGGCACTGGCGGGCGGCGCCCGGGTCACAGACCCGCACCGCGGCCGACGCGCTGCTGCAGACGGTCGAACTGGCTCAGGCGGCCGAGGAGCTCGGCGTCGACGGGGCGTTCGTCCGGGTTCACCATTTCGAGCGCCAGCTGGCCTCGCCGTTCCCGCTGCTCTCGGCCATCGCCGCGCGGACCAGCCGGATCGAGATCGGCACCGCGGTCATCGACATGCGGTACGAGAACCCGCTGTACATGGCCGAGGAGGCGGGCGCGGCCGACCTGATCAGCGGCGGCCGGCTGCAGCTCGGCGTGAGCCGGGGCTCGCCCGAGACCGTGCTGCGCGGGGCGGAATCGTTCGGCTACCTGGCGCCCGAGGGGGAGACCGACGCCGACCTGGCCCGGCGCAAGACCGAGCTGTTCCTGACCGCGATCAACGGCGGGGTGGTGGCCCGGACCGACCCGGCCCGCACCGGCGTCAGCGGCGGGCTGGCCATTCAGCCGCAGTCACCGGGCCTGGCCGAGCGGATCTGGTGGGGGTCCGGCACCCGGGCCACGGCGCAGTGGGCCGCCCGGGCCGGGATGAACCTGCAGAGCTCCACCCTGCTGTCCGAGGACACCGGGGTCCCGTTCGGCCAGCTGCAGGCCGAGCAGATCCGGCTGTACCGGGAGGCCTGGGCCGCCCAGGGCTGGGACCGCGAGCCGCGGGTGTCGGTGTCCCGCAGCGTGCTGCCCATCACCGAGGACATCGACCGCAGGTACTTCGGCGGCCAGGAGCAGGACGACCAGGTCGGCCTGCTGGAGGGGGTCCGGTCCCGGTTCGGCCGCACCTACGCGGGCGAGCCCGACCAGATCGCGGCCGAACTGGCGGCCGACGAGGCCGTGCAGGCGGCGGACACCGTGCTGTTCACCGTGCCCAATCAGCTCGGCGTGGCCTACAACGCGCGGATCCTGAGCACGATCGCCCGCGACATTGCGCCCGCGATCGGCTGGTCTCCGGCCCGCGCGTCAGCCGCTATTTAATGACGTTCCCGATCCCCGGCTAGCGGACCCGAAAGGGTTTCCGGCGCGTGGCTCAGCGGCGTTTCCGCTCGTCGCGCAGCACGCGTTGCTCGATGCGCTTGAGCTCGCGCAGTTCGCCGTCGATGGACTTGACCGCGTCGCGGAACTGCCGGGGGGTGGGATTCTCCACGCCCGTGATGCGCTGCTTCATGCGGTGGTCGAGCTGACGCCGCTGGCGTACCTCAGCGATGAACTCGCGCCACTTCTCGCGCGCATCAGAAAAGTCTTGCTGTATCCCGGGCCACAACGAGTCGTGGTCACGGCGCAGGTCGGACCAGAATTCGCGGCGGTTCGGCTCCGACGGCCCCTGGTCAGCTGGCACTTAACCAGACTAACTTGCGACGTCGTTCTGGGCGATAACGGCAGGGCGGGAGGGGACGCGAGGCGACCGGCATGATGCCGGTTTCGCACCGCGTCGCCGGCCGTGTTAGCGTTTCGGCGATCGTGATCCATCGGCAGGAGGTGAGACCCATGAACGCAGTATCCGCAGTGGGTGCTCCCCTGCAGTCCACGATCGCGCGACTGAGGTAGTCGCCGCCGGGAGCGCCCGCCAGGCAACTCGCGAAAGGCGACTCCCATGAACAAAACACCTGCTTCAACTCCGCACGTCAGCTCGACCGCGGGCGGGCGAGCGCTGGTCCTCCACGGTGGCGGATCGGCCGGCAACGCCTGGGAGATCGGCGTCATCGCCGGCCTGTTCGATGCCGGGCTGGATGTGACCCAGGCCGATCTGATCATCGGGACGTCGGCCGGATCGACGGCCGCGGCCCAGATCACGAGCGCGACCCCGGCCGAACTGCTGGCCGCCATCCTTACCGCTGCGCCCCAGTCACGGACTGGACCGGCCGGATCCGGCGGTGGACGCGTTCCCATTGGGCCGGCGGCGGACCACATGGAGCGAACGAGCCGGATCATTGCCGCCGCTGAGGACGCGGCCGACATGCGCCGCAGAATGGGTGCGGCGGCGCTCGAAATGGATGCGGCGTCGGACGGCTCTGGGCAAACGCGGTGGCGCGCTACCGTCGCCGCCCGGCTGCCCAGTCAGCGCTGGCCGCAGCGATCGGTGCTCATCACGGCGGTCGATGCCCATACCGGTGAACCGGTCGTGTTCGACCGCCACAGCGGAGTCGACCTGGTGGATGCCGTCGCCGCCAGCACTGCCAACGGCTTCGGTGTCCCTCCCTACAGCATCGGCGACAACCGATACATCGACGGCGGCTACCGGCGCAACGAGAATGCCGATCTGGCCGCCGGATACGGGCGGGTGCTGGTGCTGTCGCCTTTCGGCGGCAGATCACGGCATCCGCTGGAGTGGGGCATGCACCTTGCCACGCAGGTCGACGAGCTGCGCGCCCACGGCAGCAACGTCGAGACGATCTTTCCGGATGGCAATTCCCTCAACGCGTTCGGTGTCAACATGATGGATCCGTCCACGCGGCCGCCCGCCGCCCGGGCCGGTTTCGACCAAGGCAGGGCCCTGGCCGGGCAGCTCACCGAATTCTGGCGCTGACACCCGCTGTGGTGCTGGTGAGACCGCCTGGCCGTGACTGGAACTGAGACGGGAAGCCAGCGGGGTCGCGGCGAAAATTAACCATGATCTGGACCGCTGGGCGTAACCAGCAGCTGGGCGAGCTGATCGCCGAGGTCTTTCAGGCCGCCGGGCCGGTGCCGCGTGAGTACCGGGCGGTCATCGCGGGCGGCCCGCCCGGCGCGGACAAGGCGGACGCCCTGGCCCAGCACGGCGCCGACCGGTCGCAGTTCCTGACCATCAGCGTCGGCGACGTGCTCAACCGGATGGCCCGCCGCGAGCTCATTCCCGCGGTACCCGGCCAGTCCCCGCTGGCCGGGGCCGAGTTGGTGCACGCCGAGGCCCAGCACGTGGCCAAGCGGATCGGGCTGGTGGCGATCAACGATGGCTGGAACATCATCCTGGACGTGACGCTGGCCTCCCGGCCGTCCGCCGAGTCCTGGACGTACGCCCTGCGCTTCGGGGACTACACGGTCACCGCGGTGTACGCCGGGCTCGACGCCGAAGAATCGGTGCGCCGGGCGGCGGCCGCCTACCGGCGCGATGAGGACGAGTACCGGCAGGGCCACGGGTACGGGGGCCGGTACCTGCCGCCGGACGCGATCCGGGCCCTGTCCGGGCCGGCCGCCTCGGCCGCCCGGGACAGCATCCGCTGGGTCTCCGGGGCCGAGTCGGCCAGCGTGACGGCGGGCTCGACCCGGCGCGGCGGGCTGCCGGGCGGGGCCGTGGCCGCCATGATCGACGCCTACCGGCGCGGCCAGCTGGGCCTGGAAGGGCTGGGCCTGGAGTTCCGGGCCCGCCGCTGGCCGGCGGTTCCGGCCGTCTGCCCGCCCGCCCTGGAACCGGCGGCCGCGGCCACCGATGACCTGGAGCCGTACGTGCCGGGCTCCTTCGACGACGTGGTGCTGGCGTACGACCGGGGCAAGCTGTCCGACGAGGAGTACGAGTTCCTGGCCGAGGCGGCCAACGTCTCGGTGGCCGAACCGGGCTGACGCGCGGCCGGTTCCGGCGTGAGGTGACGGGCGGGCACGGTCCCGGAGCAGGCTGAGCTCCGGGACCGGGCCCGGTCGATGTGCGGCACGGCTGAGCCGGTTCAGGCGGTCTTGGCGGCGAGCGGGCGACGGGCGAGCCGGGCCCGGTCCAGTAGCACCGCGACCACGGCCGCGACCAGGGCGGCGCCCACCGCGATCAGCGCGATCTGCCAGCCGGGCATGCCCCCGGCCACCACGGTGGATACGGCCGGTGCGGCGTCCACCGGGCCGATGATCTCGTCCGCGGGGAACATCCCCGTCGCCGCCGATGCCGGCGCCGGCGAACGTGGCCAGGGTGGCCACGGTGGCGCCCAGCCCGGCGAACACGACCGCGATCCGGCGCCAGTACTTGTTGAGCTTCATGATTTTTCCTCTCTCGGTGTGACCTGATGCTGCGACGCTATGGCCGCACCAGGCCGCGCCGGATCGGCGATCGTTACCCAGACTGGCCGTCGGCCTACCTAGATTCCGGCTGGCCGTACCGAGACGCCGCGACCGGGCCGCCGCACCGGGCCGCTGTACCGGGACGCCGTAGTGAGATGTCGCACCGGGACGCGCTCGCGCCGGGACGCGGGCCGGGCCAGGTCACCAGATTGGGCGCCGGCCGGTTTGCGCCGGGGGAAGGTTTACTTTCGTGCGAGAGTGTCCACATCCGCGCGCTCTCAGCCGCTTCCTGTGCCCTATCGCCGGACCTCGATTGATCTTTGCGGCTCTACGTAAGAATTTCTCAATTTTGCGTCGGGATATTGCGCGATCATGTCGGGAAGGTTACCGTCCTCGGTACATCGGCTCTGCTCTGTCCCCTCCCTCATCCCGCTGACGTGGCGCACCGATGCGCCACTCGAAAGGGGCGCCAGGTGTTCAAACCCATCCGGAATCTGCGGCGGTCGCTCGCGCTGACCGCCGCCGCCGCATCGCTGACCGCCGCGGGGCTCGCGGCCGTCGCGGTCCCGTCCGCGGCGGCCGCCACCGCCACCGGCGGCAGCGGCGCGAGCCTGCCGTACGCCGAGGTCCAGGCGGAGAACTCCGCCACCAACGGCACGGTCATCGGCCCGAGCTACACCCAGGGCCAGCTCGCCGACGAGGCGTCCGGCCGCAAGGCCGTGACGCTGCAGGGCACGGGCCAGTACGTCACGTTCACCACGCCGGTGGCGACCAACTCGATCGACTTCCGCTACAGCATCCCGGACACCTCGGCGGCTCGGTCTACACCGCGCCGCTGTCGCTGTACGTCAACGGGACCAAGCAGACCGACTTCACCCTGACCAACGCCTACAGCTGGTACTACGGCAGTTACCCGTTCACCAACACGCCGGGCAGCGGCAACCCGCACCACTTCTACGACGAGGTGCACCGGCTGTTCGCCACCACCTATCCGGCCGGCACGACGTTCAAGCTGCAGGTCGACTCGGAGGACACCGCGTCCTCGTACACCATCGACTTCGCCGACTTCGAGCAGGTCGGCGCGCGCCGCTGACCCAGCCCGCGGGCTCGGTCTCGGTGACCAGCGAGGGCGCCGACGCCGACCGGCGTGGCCGACTCCACCAACGCCTTCAACGCCGCGATCACCGCGGCCGGCGCCGGGCGGCACGGTCTGGATCCCGCCGGGCACCTACAACATCCCCGGCCACATCATCGTCAACAACGTCACGATCGCGGGCGCCGGCATGTGGTACTCGACCGTCACCGGCACCGCGCCCGGCTTCTACGGCAACTCGGCGCCGAACCCGAGCACCAACGTGCACCTGCAGAACTTCGCCATCTTCGGCAACGTCCAGGAGCGCGACGACAGCGCCCAGGTCAACGGCATCGGCGGCGCGATGAGCAACTCGACCGTGTCGAACATCTGGATCGAGCACATGAAGGTCGGCGCCTGGATGGACGGGCCGATGGACAAGCCTGACCTTCAGCGGCATGCGGATCCGCGACACCACCGCCGACGGCATCAACTTCCACGGCGGCGTGACCAACTCGACCGTCACCAACAGCGACATCCGCAACACCGGTGACGACGGCATCGCCACCTGGGCCGACTCCGGCATCGGCGCCGACGCCAACGACACGATCTCCAACAACACCGTGCAGCTGCAGCATGCTGGCCAACGGCATCGCGATCTACGGCGGCCACGACAACACCGTCACCGGCAACCTGGTCGTGGACACCGGCATCACCCAGGGCGGCGGCATCCAGGTCGGCGCAGCGCTTCACCTCCACCCCGGTCGGCACCGACCACGATCTCCAACAACACCCTGATCCGGGACGGCGACCTCGACCCGAACTGGCAGTTCGGCGTCGGCGCGCTCTGGTTCGACGGCAGCCAGGGCCGATCACCGGCCCGATCAACGTCACCAACGCCCTGATCGAGCAGAGCCCGTACGAGGCCGTCCAGTGGGTCGAGGGCAAGGTCAGCGGGGTCACCCTCAACAACGTGACCATCACCGGCACCGGCACCTTCGCCCTGCAGGAGCAGGACCGGCGGCACGGCGACGTTCACCAACGTCACCGCCACCGGCGTGGCCCAGGCCAACGCGGGCAACGCGCCCAGCTACAGCTGCGAGGGCGGCAACTTCACGATCACCGACGGCGGCGGCAACTCCGGCATCAACCCGACCCAGTGCAACGGCTGCGCCGGCCCCGGTCTACCCGCCGTACCCCAGCTCCGGCGTCAGCGTCAGCCCCGAGCGCGCTGAACTTCGGCTCGGTCGCCACCGGTTCCACCAGCGCCGCGCAGACCGTGACGGTCTCCAACCCGACCGGCTCGGCCGCGTCGGTCTCCTCGATCTCGGCCAGCGGCGACTTCAGCCAGACCAACACCTGCGGCTCGTCGATCGCGGCGAACGGCTCGTGCACGGTCAGCGTGACCTTCGCGCCGACCGCGGCCGGCAGCCGCACCGGGACGCTGACGGTCAACGCGGGCGGGGTCACCAACGCGGTCACCCTGTCCGGCACCGGCACCAGTTCGGGCGGCGGCAGCGCCACGCTGTCCGCGTCGCCTACCTCGGTCGCGTTCGGCAGCGAGGCGGTCGGCTCGACCACCGCGGCCCAGACGGTGACGATCACCAACACCGGCACGCGCCGCCGCCACCATCTCCTCGGTCAGCGCCGGTGCCCCGTTCGCGCAGACCAACACCTGCGGCTCCTCGCTGGCGGTCGGGCGGCTCGTGCACGGTCAGCGTGACCTTCACGCCCGACCGCGGCCGGCGGCGCGTACCGGCACCCTGACCGTCACCAGCAACGCCACCAACCCCTCGCTGACCGTCGCCGCTGTCCGGCACCGGCACCAGCGGTGGCTGCGGCACCAGCAGCAACCTGGCGCTGAACGCGCCCATCTCGGCCTCCAGCTACACCCAGACCTACGTGGCGGCCAACGCCGACGACGGCAACGCCAGCACCTACTGGGAGGGCACCAACGGCGCCTGGCCGCACCACCTTGACCGTCAACCTCGGCGCCGCCGACTCCCTGACCAAGGTGGTCGCTGGACCTGCCGCCGGCCTCGGCCTGGGGCACCCGCACCCAGACCCTGTCCGTGCTCGGCTCCACCGACGGCGTCCAGCTACAGCACGCTGGTGCGGCTCGGCGACCTACACCTTCAACCCGTCCACCGGCAACACGGTGACGATCACCCTCCCGTCCGGCACCAGCGACCAGTACGTCCAGCTGTCCTTCACCGCCAACAGCGTCCAGAACGGCGCCCAGGTCTCCGAGTTCCAGGTCTGGGCACCACCTGGGGCCAGCTCCGGCCACCCCAACCTGGCTCTGAACGCTGCCGTCACCGCTTCCAGTTCGACCCAGACCTACGTCGCCTCCAACGCGGTCGACGGCAACACCAGCACCTACTGGGAAGGCACCAACGGCGCCTGGCCCACCACGTTCACCGTCAACCTCGGCGCCAGCAAGGCCCTGAGCTCGATCGTCCTGGACCTGCCGCCGTCCGCCGCCTGGAACACCCGCACCCAGACGCTCTCGGTGCTCGGCTCCGCCGACGGGTCCAGCTACAGCACGCTGGTCGCCTCGGCCACCTACACCTTCAATCCCTCCACCGGTAACACGGTGACCATCCCCCTCCCGTCCGGCCCCAGCGATCAGTACGTCCACCTCTCGTTCACCGCCAACAGCGTCCAGAACGCCGCTCAGGCCTCCGAAGTCGCCATTTACGCTCCCTGATCAGGTCAGCGAAAGCGTGCGCCGGCCACCCCGGCCCGCCCTTTCACATTGGTCCGGTCAGCGCGCTCCACCGCGAGGTTCAGCACCCTGTGAACTGCGTCGCGCTGAAGTTGTCGTCGCCGCCGATGCCACCGCGGCCACGGATGCCAGCGGCCACCACCGTCGATTGATTTCATGCCCAGCCTCCCCCCTTGGTCTAGGGCCGGATAGCGGGCTGGGGCCGCGCCGATGATGGACAGGCACTCGACGAAGAAGTAGATCGTCTTGAAGAACTCGAGCAGCTTGCCGTCCTCCAGCAGGATCTTGCGGTACATGACCGTGCGCTGGGCGTCGTAGCCGTCGTGCAGCGCCTTCCAGTCCGCGTAGTCCATGGCCAGCACGTAGGTGGCCGCCAGCGGCTCGTCCGGCCCGATGATCCGGCAGCCGGTCACCGTGCCGCCGCTCCACTGGACGAACAGGTAGGCCGGGCCCTCGCCGAGCTCGGCGGGCAGGCTCGCGGCAGCCGAGCGCCCAGGACGCCGGGTACAGGCTCTTGAGCAGCTCGAACAAGTCCCAGTACTCCTGCAGCTTGCCCGCCCTGGCCTGCTCCGACGGGCCGGCGGTCAGCGCGTCGCGGACCGCGTCCGCCCACTGCGGGCTGAAGAACTCCACCTCGGCCATGGTCAGCCCCCCGCCAGGACGGGCTGCACCATCTCGAGCATGGTCCTCGAGGTCGGGCGCGAGGTCGATGCCGACGTCGTTCAGCTTGCGGCGCAGCTGCTGGAAGAACAGCATCGGCACCTCGTCCTCGGTCCAGCCCAGCGGCTCGTAGTAGATCTCGGCGGCTGGCCACCCCGGCCAGCGACAGGATCGTGCGCAGCGTGTCGTGGATCTCGTTGATCATCGACGGGTCCTTGCGGACGGCGTCCTGCAGGTACCGCATCCCGCCCTGGACGTGCCGCGACTCGTCCCGGCAGGTGGCGGTGAAGCCGGTGTAGTAGGCGGGCAGGAAGCCGCGCCAGCGGGCGTACGACAGCGTCACCTTCATGACCGACAGCGCGAGCACGCCCTCGATCCACAGGAAGTAGTTGGTGCCGTAGCGGACCCGGGCGCGCTCGTCGTAGGGGTTCTGGCGCATCTCGTCGGCCTGGTAGGCCAGCAGCCCGAACGGCCCGACGAACGTCTCCGATACCCACGGGAACGACGCGTCCAGGATGTCCATGATGTCGTCGCCCTGCAGGCCGACGACCTCCCGGTAGAACCGGTCGAAGAAGACGGTGTGCCGCGCCTCGTCCTCGATCTGGGCGGCGATGTGCAGCTTCTCCTCCTCGCTGGCCCCGATCATGAACACGGGCAGCTCGATCTCGACCTGGCGCTCGCCGTGGTGGAAGCCGGACGCGATCGCGATGAACGACTCCCGCTCCGTCCTCGGTCATCTTCTCCGTCCAGTCGATCCTGTCCTGGGTGAAGTCCAGGTCGTAGACGTCCCAGCGCTGCTTCAGGTACTTGCGGTACAGGGTGGTGAAGTCGGGCAGCGTCTTCAGGTCCTTGTGCACGTACTCGATGACGTCGTCGATGTCGACCTTGAGCACGTCCTGCAGGTCGGACTCCTCGATCTCGCGGACCTGCTCGTCGCTCAGGGCGCGGGGGCCCTCGTGAAGAACCGCGGTGGGGCTCTGGCGATCGGTCATCGTGGTCATCCTCCCAATACCAGAACGGGATTCTGTTTCCCCAGCACACCGGTTAGCGCGGGCCGTGTCAAGGCGCGCCTCCCAGGTGGGGCCGGCCGACCCGTCGGGAGTGCCGGTCAGCCCTGGGCGCCTGACCAGCCGAAGTCGGGGGGGGGCGCCCACGTAGCGCTGGGCCTTTGCCCGGACAATTTTTTTTTTTTTTTTTTTTTTTTTTTTTTTTTTTTTTTTTTTTTTTTTTTTTTTTTTTTTTTTTAAAAAAAAAAAAAAAAAAAAAAAAAAAAAAAAAAAAAAAAAAAAAAAAAAAAAAAAAAAAAAAAAAAAAAAAAAATTTTTTTTTTTTTTTTTTTTTTTTTTTTTTTTTTTTTTTTTTTTTTTTTTTTTTTTTTTTTTTTTTTTTTTTTTTTTTTTTTTTTTTTTTTTTTTTTTTTTTTTTTTTTTTTTTTTTTTTTTTTTTTTTTTTTTTTTTTTTTTTTTTTTTTTTTTTTTTTTTTTTTTTTTTTTTTTTTTTTTTTTTTTTTTTTTTTTTTTTTTTTTTTTTTTTTTTTTTTTTTTTTTTTTTTTTTTTTTTTTTTTTTTTTTTTTTTTTTTTTTTTTTTTTTTTTTTTTTTTTTTTTTTTTTTTTTTTTTTTTTTTTTTTTTTTTTTTTTTTTTTTTTTTTTTTTTTTTTTTTTTTTTTTTTTTTTTTTTTTTTTTTTTTTTTTTTTTTTTTTTTTTTTTTTTTTTTTTTTTTTTTTTTTTTTTTTTTTTTTTTTTTTTTTTTTTTTTTTTTTTTTTTTTTTGGGGCGCCCACGCCCTGGGCGCCCGGGACCGGTGCCTCCGCCATGCGGCGACCTTAGCGCCGGCATAAAGGCGCAGTGGACGGGTACGCGACCATAGGAAGCCCGGAAGGCGGTCTCTTCCGGACGCGTGACGCCGTTACTCCCGGCGCCAATAAAGACACGTCCAATTAATGGCAATTAGATCAATATCTTCATTAAAATATATTAATAAAGATATTCCAATGTGACTTGATCTTGCTATATGATTGCCACTTAACCACGCAGAATCCGGCGCATTCCCCCACAAGTCGGCATGCTGGGTCTGCGCCGCCAACCGGCCTAGGAGTACGCATTGACCCCCCGCTGGCGCATCCCGTTGGCCGCCACTGTCCTGATCCTGGGTCCGCTGGGAGCGGCCGCCGGTAGCGCGGCCACGGCCGGCGCCGCCAGCACGGCCCCGCATCCCGGCACCACTTACACCCGTCCCGGCGGTGCGGTCGGCGGCTTCCAGCCCGGCGGCCTGATCAAGGGCCGCACAGTGCCAGCGCGGACAATGCCAGCGCGGACAGTGCCAGCGCGGCCAGGTCCGGTACGACCCGTTCGGTCAGGGACGGCAGCACCACCAGCACCAACTGGTCCGGTTACGTCCTGACCGGCGGCACCGGCGCCTTCAGCAGCGTCTCCTCCAGCTGGACCGAGCCCGCCGCCAGCTGCAGCAGCGGGACCCAGTACGCCGCCTTCTGGGTCGGCCTGGACGGCTACAACAGTAATTCGGTCGAGCAGACCGGCACCGATTCGGACTGCAGCGGCGGTACGCCGGACTATTACGGCTGGTACGAGATGTACCCGGCCGACCCGGTGTACTTCACCAACCCGGTCGCACCGGGCGACAGCCTGAGCGCCTCGGTCACGGTCAGCGGGACAAGCTACACGCTGACGCTGACCGACAGCACCCAGGGCTGGACCCAGACCGAGAACGAGTCCGGCAGCTACGCCGACTCCTCGGCCGAGGTCATCACCGAGGCGCCGTCCTCTTCGCAGGGCCCGCTGCCGCTGGCCGACTTCGGCACGATCGGCTACTCGGCCTCGGCGGCCAACGGGGCCTCGTTCAGCGCCCAGGACCCCACGTCGATCACCATGGTCGCCGGCACCGGCGACGAGCTCGACTCCACCAGCGCACTGGACGGGTCCGGTGGTTTCAGCAACACCTGGCAGGCCGCCAGCTGATCACGGCTGCGGCTTCTGCCGCCTCGCGCCGGCCCCCGGAGGGTTGATGGCCTCCGGGGGCCAGTGCCATTCCGGGAAGCTTGGCGCTATTCCGGAAAGCCGGAAAGCCCGGAAAGCCTGGCCATTACCTGGCCCTCGAAGTGGCTGGGGCCTAGGGTTCAGTTAGATAGCCAAATGATTCGGGGGGCTACGGAGGAGACAGGAATGACTCAGGCCAACGGGGATTCCGTCCCGGCCCAGGTGGACAGCGCCACGCTCGCCGGGACCTGGGTGCTGGACCCGGCCAGGTCCACGGTCCGGCTGCGCAGCAAGAGCATGTGGGGTCTGGTCCCGGTCAAGGGTTCGTTCGGCACCGTCTCCGGTGAAGGCACGGTGTCCCCGGCGGGCGAGGTCAGCGGCACCGTCACCGTGGACGCCGCGTCGGTCGACACCAAGATGGGCAAGCGGGACCAGCACCTGCGGTCGGAGACTTCTTCGCCGCCGATACCTACCCGAACATCGTGTTCACGGTGGACCAGGTCCAGACCTCGGGCGCGAAGGCCACCGTCTCCGGCCGCCTGACCGTGCGCGACCAGACCCGGCCGCTCTCGTTCCCGGTCACGCGGCCGTCCACGGTGACGGTGAGGTCTGGCTCGACGCCGAGGTGCCGGTGGACCGGACCGATTACGGCCTGAACTGGAACCAGCTGGGCATGTCCTCGACGCACAACACGATCACCGTGCACGCGGTCTTCACCCGGCGCTAGCCTGCGGCCGGGCGGAAACGGGGACGGCCAGCTCGGCGTGGTCTTCCCAGCCCACCGTGACCCGCTGGCCGACCCGGATCGTGTCGGGCGCGGTGTCGATCTCGGCCAGCAGCCGGAACCCTTCGTCCAGGTCGATGAAGCCGAGCACGTAGGGCAACCGGCCGCGGAAGTAGGGCTGACCGTGCTGGCGGATCACGGTGAACGTGTACACGGTGCCGTCGCCCGCGGAGTCGTGCCACTCGGTGTCCACGCTCAGGCAGCCCGGGCAGTGCCGCCGCGGGAAGAAGATCACTTCCCCGCACGAGGCGCAGACCTGGTAGGTCAGCCGGTGGTCCCGGGTCGCGGCCCAGAACGGCGCGGTGTCCGGCTCGGCCAGCGACGGCAGCGGCCGTTCCGGTGGCGCGGTGTCGCTGGCTTCCTTTCCGGCGGGCCTGGGCTCGTCGGCGGGCTGGTCTGGGGGCTGGCCGGCAGGGCAAGGTGGCCTCACTCCCTTCCGAGAATGATCGTGCCGGCCGCGTGCCGGGTGCCGAGCTGGCCGCCGTTGCCGTGGGCCACGGCCAGCCGGGCCCCGGCCACCTGGGCGGTCGATTCGCCGCGCAGCTGGCGGGTGGCCTCGATGAGCAGGAAGATCCCGCGCATCCCCGGATGGTTGGACGACAGGCCGCCGCCGTCGGTGTTGAGCGCGGGGGCGCCGGGGCGGTCGTAGCGCAGCCGCCCACCCGCCACGTACGGGCCGCCGTCGCCCTTCTTGGCGAAGCCGAGGTCCTCCAGGATCGTCAGCACCGTGATCGTGAACGAGTCGTAGATCATGGCGATGTCGATCTCCTCCGGGCGCACCCCGGCCTGGCCGAACGTGTCCCGGCCGGACCGCACCGCGGCCGAGGTGGTGATGTCGGCCCGGTTACCGGGGTAGCCCATCGCCTCGCCGGTGCCGAGGATCCACACCGGGGGCTTGGGTATGTCCGCGGCCACCTCGGGGGAGACGATGACCACCGCGCCGCCGCCGTCGGAGACGATGCAGCACTCCAGCAGGTGCAGCGGGTCCGCGACCAGCCGCGACCCGAGCACGTCGGCCACGCTCAGCTCGCCGGTGTGCTTGATGCCGAGCTCGGCCAGCCCGGTCATGGCCTGCGGATTCAGCACCGCGTGCGCCCGGGTGGTGACGGCGATCTCGGCCAGGTCCTCGGGCCTGGTCCCGTACTGGGCCATATGCCGCTGGGCCACCAGCGCGTAGTTGCCGATGAGGGTCAGGCCGTACGGGGTCTCCAGGTTCGCGCCCGGCTGGGGCTCGGCCGGGATCCGGCTGCCGGTGCCGATGGCCCGCGCCTCGCTGCGCGCCGTCGACCCGTAGGTCAGCAGGGCCACCCGGGCCTTCCCGGCCGCGATGTCCCGGGCCGCGTGCGCAGCGTGGAATTCGTACGAACTGCCGCCGACCGCGGTGGTGTCCATGACCCGGGGGGTGACGCCGAAGTACTCCGCGATGGTCAGCCCCTGGATCGGCCCGGCCTCGCTGGCGTCGTACACCGCGTCCACGTCAGACCAGGTCAAGCCGGCGTCCGCCAGCGCGTGCCGGGCCGATTCGGCCTTGATCTGCAGCTTGCTCAGGCCGCCCGCGCGGCGGCCGGGGAACTCGTAGATCCCGCCGATGGCGGCTCCGGGCGTGGGTTCGCCGCCCAGGCTCATGCCCACCTCACCCACCGTCGTCGCCGCATTGCCACTCCGCATCTAGAATCGAGTTCTAGAAATAATTGTCGGGGGCCGGGACTCGGGGAGTCAAGGGGTGGCCGCGCCCGAGGCGGAGGTCAGCCGGTCACCGGCTCCCCGCCCCGGTGCGCTGAGAGTTCTGGAGCTGGGCCAGCGCGCCGGCCACCTCGGCCTGATCGCGGAGACGGATCTCCCGGCTTCCTATCGCGCTGGCCGAGGCGGCGACGGCGACCGCGCCGACCTGCTCCGGCCTCACCCACTGCGGGTCGGCGGACTCGGCCGCGCGGGTGTTCACCGGGCCGAGCACCAGGGCGAAGACCCGCTGCTCATCGCCGAGTTCGGCCGCCAGGACCTGCTGCATCATCAGCACGGCGGCCTGTTCCATGCTGACCAGGCCGCTGCCGGGAACCGGCGTGAACGCGGAGGCGCCGACGATCACGCTGTAGGCGCCGAGCGGGTTCAGCCGGGGCAGGACCGCCCGCGCCACGGCCAGGTGCGTGGTCGCGAGCCCGATGAACGCGCTCTGCCAGTCGGCCTCGTCGATCTCCCAGAGTCGCCGGCCACCCCAGAACCCGCCGATCGGGGCGACGGCGTCGTCGATGCCGCCGAGCCGGTCCGCCATCTGACGGCCAGCTGCTCGGCCCCGGCGAACGTCGTGTAGTCGTGCACCACGAGATGCAGCTGGGCCGACGCCGCCGGGCCGAGGACCCGGCGGACTCCTCCGCCCGCGCTTCGGTCCGGGTCGGGACCACGACGTCGGCCCCGGCGGCCAGGTAACGCCGGACGACCCCCTCGCCCACCCCGCCGGTGCCGCCCGGCACCAGCACCCGGCGGCCGGTCAGGTCCGGCCCGCTGGAGCCAGCGGACCCGGAAGACCAGGTGGACCCGTTGTTTCCGGTGTCCCGGTTGAGCTCGTTACGCTGCTACCATAAGATCACTCCCGGAGATATTGTTGGCTTAAACAACGTTGGTAATGCCAACATAACCGGAAATGTTGGGATGTCCAACGGTTAGGATGGCGGGATGGCAGACACGGAGCAGGTGTGGCCGGCGCTGGCCCGGCTGCGCGGGCTGGCCAGCTGGCAGGCGAACAAGGTGTCCACGCTCGGCGCCCGGCTGTTCGCGCGGCGCATGCCGCTGGGCGCCCGGGCCGACTTCGCCGTCCTGGCCGCGCTGGAGGAGTACGGGGCCCTCAGCCAGGCCGACATCGGCCGCCGCCTGGGCCTGGACCGCAACGACGTCCACGGCATCCTCAACCGCCTGGAGAGCCACGGCCAGGCCGCCCGGCAGCCCGATCCGGCCGACCGGCGCCGCAACGTCGTCAGCCTGACCGATACCGGCCGTCGCTACCTGAGTGAACTACAGGAGTACGCCGATGCCGTCCAGGACGAGCTGCTGGCCGGCCTTGACGGCACCGAACGGCGGCAACTCCAGTCGCTGCTGGCCAAGCTGCTCGACGGCCACCCGCCCCAGCCCGCCTAGCCCGTCAGGCCGTCCCGCGGCGGGCTTGGCCGGGGGTGGCCAGGGGCCGCCGACCATCAGCCGGTGGATGTACTCCAGCACGCCCTCGATGATCTTGTTGGCCTGAGGCCGGTTCTTGGCCGCCGCCACCTCGCGGGCGCCCTCTCCGGTCAGCGAGGTCAGCACGGTCACGTACAGCCGGTTCAGGGACGTGTCGGCCAGCCCGAGCAGCGTGTCGTTCTGGCTGATCCACTCCCGGCCGCGCTGGCGCCGCATGACCTCGAAGCCGGGCGGCCCGTCGCCCGCGTTGAACAGCAGTGACAGGTCCCGGCGGTCCCAGGCGCCCTCCAGGTAACCCCGGGCACCCGCCGAGAACAGCGCGTACGGATCGGTCACCCCCGCTTGCTTGGCCCGGGCCACCGCCGCACTGGCCGATGCCTCCTGGGCCTGCTGGTATCCGTGCCACAGCGCGATGAACAGCTCGCTCTTGCCACCAAAGTGGTGGTAGAGGCTGCCCACGCTGGAACCGGCCCGCTCCACCACGTCGGCGATGCTGGCCTCGGAGAAGCCTTGCTCGGTGAAGACGGCGCGGGCCGCGTCCAGCAGCGCCCGCTGTGTCTCCGCCGTCCGGGCCCACTGCCAGGAGCCCGCGCCGGCCTTGCCGCGGGGTCGTGGTGACGTTGCTGCCACTGATCCGCCTCCCGGCTGTGGCGGCGCCCCGGCCTGTTCCGGAACGAGATTCTAGGAGTCTAGTCGCCGGCGGCAGGCCGTCTCCCGGTCACAGGAACCCGTGCTGCTGCCAGACGGAATAGCTCGCCCATCGTTTCCCTCTGTCGGTGGCCAGGCTAGCGGGCGCGTCAGCCGGCCGCGGCGCTGAACTGCGGCAGGTAGCCGAGCTCCTGGCCGCTGGCGGAGGGGTGGTACGACTCGCCCAGGGGCCAGGTCACCGAGTGCAGCCAGGAGCCGGAGTCGCAGATCTCGTGCCCGGCGAAGGGGGACCGGACGTCGGCGAAGGTGTCCCCGTTCCGGGCCGCGGCGGCCGAGATGGCGCTGTCCAGCTGGTCGGCGCCCTGGTTGAGCGCGGTGCGGTCGGCCGTGCTCAGCCCGATGCAGCCGCTGGACCGGGACAGGTCGTACAGCTCCGGGTAGTCGAGCACGACGATCTTGGCCGCCGGGGCGTCGCGGCGGACCGTCTGCAGGACCGTGTTCAGTTCGGTGGGCAGCACGTCGGCCACCAGCGCGTCCGCGCCAGCCACGGCGCTGCCACAGGTGCTGGTCGGGGCGAGCACGCAGGTGGCCATGACGGTGGAGAAGCCGACGTCGTTGCCGCCGATGGTGATGCTGACCAGCGTGGTGCTGGCGCTGAGCGACGACACCTGGCTGTTGATCACGTCGCTGGTGGTCGCGCCCGCACAGGCGACGAAGCTGAACGAGGCCGGGTCGTTCGCGTTGGCCCACTGCTGCGGGTAGGCGTTGGCGCTCCGGTCGCAGCTCCCGCTGGAGCCGTAGCTGCCGGCCCCGTCGCCGGATGAATAGGAATCGCCCAGGGCCACGTACCGGACTCCGGACGCGGCCGGCGTCTGCGCCGAAGCGGAGATCACGGTGGCGGGGACGGCGAGTACGGCCGCCACCGAGGCACCAAGCAGCACACGGGAAATACGCACGACTCACTCCAACGGCAATCAGATGACCGGGTAAATGCGCGCGCGTTCCTTCACTTATAACCAAACATCATTATTACCGGTTCGTAAAGATCCGCCGGAATGAAGAGGGCCGGTTCGGCGCGGCCGCGGCCCAGCCGGCCGGAAGAGGGCATGCACCTGGGACTGACCGGATCTCGGTCAGTAGGTGGCGCGGCCGCCGCTGATGTCGTAGACGGCACCGGTGGAGAAGCTGACCCGGTCCGAGCACAGGAACGCCACCAGTTCGGCGACCTCCTCCGGCTGGCCGATGCGCTGCATCGGGATCAGGCTGGTGATGTGGGCCAGCACGTCCGGAGCGGTGGCGTCGTTCATCGGGGTGGCGATGACCGCAGGCGCGATCGCGTTGACCAGCACGCCCGAGGTGGCGAGTTCCTTACCCGCCGACTTGGTCAGCCCGATCACGGCGGCCTTCGAGGCCGAGTAGATGGACAGATTCGGGTTGCCGTCCTTGCCCGCCATGCTGGCAAAGTTCACCACCCGGCCCCAGCCCCGCTCGCGCATGCCGGGGACGAACACCCGCATGGTGTTCACGATGCCCAGCACGTTCACCTCGAGGACCTGGCGCCATTCGCTGCTGGTGGTGTCCAGCAGCGGCTTGCCCGGGCCGACGATGCCCGCCGAATTGACCAGCACGTCCACCGGTCCGGTCCCGTCGGCCACCCGCCGCAGCGCGTCCTCGTCGGTCACGTCCGCCGTCACGTCGGCCTCGCCGGCCAGGTCAAGCGTGATCACGCTCAGCCCGTCCGCCCGTAGCCGCTCGGCGGTTGCCGCCCCGAGTCCGCTCGCGCCTCCGGTCACCAGCGCCGTCCTGGTCTTTGGCATGTCTCCCGGTGCCTCCCCTGGCTGTGGCCTTATCCGCACAGGCGGGCCAACCGTATCGGGCGTAATTGACCCGCGGCCAGCTGCCACTGACCGCGGCCGGCCGCCTTGGCCTGGTAGAGGGCCTGGTCGGCGGCGGCCAGGATGGAGTCGGCGGTATCGTCCGGGCCGGACAGGGCCACGCCGATCGACAGCGACGCCACGACCGGCTCACCGCACAGCTCGACCGGTCGGTGGACCGTGCGCATCACCCGCTCGGCCAGCGCGGTGGCCTTGGCTTTGGTCGGCATCGGGTAGGCGACCAGGACGAACTCGTCACCGCCGAACCGGCCCACGATGTCCCGGTGCCGGGCCGTAGACGCGAGGTTACGCCCGATCTCGGTCAGCAGCTGGTCACCGGCGGCGTGCCCCAGGGTGTCGTTGATCTCCTTGAAGTGGTCGACGTCGCAGAACAGCACCGCGACCCGGCGCCCGCTCTTCTCGGCGTCCAGGAGGACCTCGGTGATCCGGTCCAGCACCAGCGCGCGGTTGGGCAGCCCGGTCAGCTGGTCGTGCGTGGCGGCGTGGGCGAACTGGACCTGCATCGTCCGCAGCAGCGTGATGTCTTCGATCTGGGTCAGGACCAGGCGCGGGCCTGCCCGGACGCCGGCCGCCAGCGACGTGCGGTTGACCCGGCCCCAGACCTCGCTGCCGTCGGGCCGGGTGAAGTGCACCTCGTACTGGTCGCCGTCGTCGTTGGCCGCATCGGGCCGGAGCTCATCGGCCGGACGGCCGACCAGGTCAGCGGCGTTGCGGCCCAGCAGCCGCTCGCAGGCCTCGTTGACCCGGGTGATGTTCTGATCCTCGGTCATCAACGCGATGGCGATCGGTGAGCAGTCGAACATGGTCCGGAACAGCTGCTCGGAATCGGCCACCAGCGTGTGCACCCGGGAATGCTCGATGGCCAGGGCGGCGTGCGCGGCGAACTGCTCCAGCAGCTGTCGCCGGGCCGCGTCCGGGCGCCGCCCGTCGACCGGGATATCGACGCTCAGCACGCCGATCAGCGTGTGGCCGGGGGCGTAGAGCGGCGCGAGCAGGATGTCCTCGGGATGCCAGGCGTCGTCGTCCTCGCTCGGCAGTCCCGGCGGCGTCCAGCCCGCCACCGACCGGGACAGCCGTGGTCGTTCCGGTGGTCGAGGAAGCGCAGCTCGCCCCAGGCCTCGCAGCCGGCCAGCAGGCGGCGGAAGCTCCGCCATCGGCGCGCGGGTGCCGAGCAGGGCCTGCGCCACCTCATCCGGCCCGGCCACCGCGGCTACCTCGCAGATGTCACCCGGCTGGACCAGGTTGACCACGGCCGCCCCGAAGCCCAGCTGATCCACCACCGCCTGCGCCACCACCTGCAGGGTTTCCCGCAGGTCCAGGCTCGCGGTGATACGCCGAGCTAGCTGGGCCAGCAGCTCAGCGGCCTGGGTGTCACTCATCCCGGCTGCCCCCGTGACCCGCCCGTCCGCACGATGCAGCCATGATCGCAGAACTAACTGGCCGTTGCCAACTGACTACGCGCCAGTTAGTTTCGCGTCGGCTAATCCCGCGCCGGCCGACCAGAGGGTCAGGCCGGGCGCGGGCGGTCGGCTCAGGGCGGGTCAGCTCAGGGCCGGCTCGCGCTGGAGCATCAGCCGGACCGGGATCATCACCGCGGCCACGGTGAGGGCGGCGACGGCCAGCACCAGGCCGGTGGCCGGGGCCAGCGGAATGTACGGCGTCCAGGAACCGGTGACCGCCCGGGTCACGGCGAGCAAGGCCACCGCGCCGGCCGCGGCCCCCGCGACCAGGCCGGTGAGGATGACGAACGCCGCGTGCCAGCCGAACACCGCGGTGACCTGACCCCGGGTGGCCCCGGACCGGCCCAGCAGCCGCAGCGCCCGGCGCCGCTCCAGGGTGGCGACGACCAGGGTGTTGACCAGGGACACCGCGGTCAGCGTGCCCACCACGCCCAGGATCAGGTCGTTGCCGAAGCTGTCCTGGGCCGAGGCCTGGACGGCCTGCGCGTTGGCCACGTTGCGGCTGGCCAGGTGCCAGCCGGGGTGGCCGGCCGGCAGCGCGGCCAGGCCGGCCGGGCTGCCCCCGCTGATCAGGAGCTGGCGTGAAGCCGGGCGCGGTGCCGGTGTGCCCGGCGGCCACGGCGGCCGGGATCAGGATGTCACCGGCGGCCAGCGACCGGGAGTACACCGCGCTGACCGTGGCCCGGTACGGGGTACCGTCGGCCAGCCAGACCGTGACCCGTGACCCGGCGTGCACGTTCATCTCGTCCGAGCCTGCTTCCAGCGCGCTGACCGCGATCTGCCCGGGGCGCAGCGTGGTCAGGTGGCCCGAGGTCACGCCCAGATCCATGACCTGACCGATCGGGCCGCCCGCCACGGCCTCGCCGTAGAGCTGGTACAGGTCGGGGTCCGCAGCGATCACGGCGACCGGGGCCACACCGGCCGCGGCCCGGACCCCGGGCCGGGACGCCACCTGATCCAGCGTGGCCGGGCTGAGCTGCGGTCCCGACAGTTCGTGACCCGCGGTCACCGTTTGCGCCGCCTGGCGGGTGGTGGCGTGCTCGATCGAGGTGTTGGCGAAGAAGACGCAGCCGACCAGGGACACGGCCATGGCCACCGGGATCACCGCGGACGGCGGCCCGGCGCGGCTGCGCGGTGATCGCGGCCAGCGCCAGCCGGGCCGACGGGCCACCGACGGCCAGCAGCGGCCGGGCCAGCCAGGCCGCCAGCGCCACCAGCAGCGGGCCGAGCAGGGCCACCGCCACCATGCAGGCCAGCAGGAGCGGCAGCGCCAGCGCGAGCTGGCCCGCCGGGCTTTTGGCGCCCAGCGTGTACCGGCCAGGGTGCCGGCGCCACCGGCCGCGGCCAGGCCGAGCAGGACCCGGACCGGGTGCGGCCACCGGCGTTCGGCCCCGGTTTCCCGCAGCGCCTGGGCCGGGGGCGTCCGGCTGCCCCGGCGGGCGGCGACCTGGCCACTCAGCCCGGCCACCAGCGCGCTGCTGCCGCACGCCGACGAGCAGCAGCCACGGAGTCAGCCAGGCCCCCGAGCCGGCGGGCAGCATCTGATGCGCCGCCAGCGCGCGCACGCCGAGCGCGCCCAGGGCGGCCCCCGGCACCAGGCCGAGCAACCCGCCCACCAGCCCGCATACGGTCAGCTCGGCCAGGATGGCCCGCCGGACCTGGCCCCGGCTGGCCCCGATCGTGCGCAGCAGGGCGAACCGGCGGCGGCGCAGGTTGACCGCCAGCGCGGTCGTGGAGGCCAGTACGAACAGCGAGACCAGCACGATCGGCGGGATGAGCGCCCCGCCCAGCGACTGGCCGTTGGCCCGCTCGGCCGGCGCGCTCAGGTTCGCGAGGTCGCCCCGGGCCGCACCGGTCGCGACCGTGTAGCCGGCTGCGGGCAGCACCGCGCGGATCCGGTGCGCGAGCTGCCCGGCGGACACGCCGGGCCGGGCGGTCACCGCGACCAGGTCCACGTCGCCCGGCCGGACCACGCCGCCGGGGAAGCCGGTTTCGCCGGCCGCGCGGGCCACGCCGGGCACCCGGGCCAGCTCCCGGGCCAGGCGGGCCGGGACGCCCCGGTAGGCCGACAGCGGAATGCTCTCCTTATCGCCGCCGGCCACGGTGACGTGCAGCGTGGTGCGGGCCGCCACCACCACGCTGGCGCCGGCCAGCCGGCCCGCGGGCGCGGTGGTGTGCGCGCCCGCGATCGAGGTCGCGGCCACGGCCATCGTGGCCGCGACGGCCGAGGCGGCCACCGTGCCGATCAGCGGTCCCGGGCTGCGGCGGATCCCGGCCAGCCGCCAGCCGCGCATCACGGCCGCTCACCCAGCTCGTGCAGCACCCCGGCCACCACGCCGGGCTCGGGGGCGTCCAGCACCCGGTCCACCCGGCCCGCGTGCAGGAACACGGCCTGGTCGCAGAACCGGGTGACCTGCGGGTCATGGGTCACGATGATCACGGTCGTGCCGTCCGGAGCCGATCGCAGCAGGCGCAGCATCGCGACCGCGGTGTGCGGGTCCAGCGCCCCGGTCGGCTCGTCGGCGAAGATCACGTCCGGCTGGGTGACCAGCGCCCGGGCGATGGCGGCCCGCTGCTGCTGGCCGCCGGACAGTTCGGCCGGACGGCGGCGAAGCTGCCCACCGCTCAGGCCGACCCGGGCCGCGGCGCGCTCGATGTCCGGGCGCCGGGCCGGACGGCGGTCCAGCCGCAGCGGCAGCGCGATGTTCTCGGCCACGGTCAGCTCGGGCAGCAGGTTGAGATCCTGGAACACGAACCCGACGCGGCGCCGGCGCAGTATGGCCTGCCGCCGGGACGAGAGCTGGTTCAGCTCCGTCCCGCACAGCCGCACCGTTCCGGCGGAGATGCGCTCCAGCCCGGCCGCGCACTGCAGCAGCGTCGACTTGCCCGAGCCGGACACCCCGAGGACCGCGGTGAACGAGCCGGCCGGGAACGCCAGCGACACCCGGTCCAGCGCGGCCACCGCGCGGCGTCGCCGCCCGTACCGTTTCGTCACCTCGGTCAGCACCACCGGGGCGGTGTCATCGGCGGTGTCATCGGGTGGGGGGCCGGGGGCAAGGGACGGCATTATTTCGATGTCAGAGAAGGTCTTTGTGGCCATGACCCCAGCGTGCCGGGCCCACGCAGACCACCCAATGGCGTTTCCCTCCGCCTTTGGGGTGGGGTTTTCTCCTCCCCGGTCACGATCAGCGGCGCCGGTCCCGCGGCCACGAGGGCGTCAGCCGGGTGTGCTAGCCGGGCGGGTGCCCGAGTAAGGCTCTGGTGCGGTTGTGGTTCGCTGGTCCCATGAGCATGGCTGCCAACTTCCGCTCCCGCCTGACCGCCCGCGAGCCCCTGTACGGCGCCTGGTCGGCGATCCCGTCGCTGCTGAGCGTCCGGCTGCTGGCCGCGGCCGGGTTCGACTACGTGGTCATCGACCTCCAGCACGGCGGGGCCACCGAGTCCGACCTGCCCGCGATGACCACCGCGATCCGGCTGGCCGGGGCGACGCCGGTGGGCCGGGTCCGGCACGCCCACCCGGCCGACATCGGCCGGGCCCTGGATCTGGGCTGCGAGGGCGTGATCGTGCCCAACGTGGACTCGGCCGCGCAGGCGCGTGAGGTGGCCGGTGCGGTCCGCTACCCGCCCGCCGGTTACCGGTCCGCGGGCGGCGCGCTGGCCACCGAGGAGCCGTTCTGCCTGGTCATGGTGGAGTCCGTGGCCGCCGTCACCGACCTCCCGGCCACGCTGGCCGTCGACGGGGTGGACGGTGTCTACGTCGGCCCCCGGGACCTGTCGCTCGCCCTGGGCTGCAAGCTAGACCCGGACGACCCGGTGCTGGGCCCGGCCCTGGCCCAGATCTGGGCCGCCTGCGCCACGGTGGGCAAGCCGGTCGGGGTGCACGCCACCGACGCCGCTCTCGCCCGCCGCTACCGCGAGGGCGGCTGCACCCTGCTCACCTGTGCCGCCGACGCCGTGGCCATCACCCGCGACGCCACCGCCCAGCTCCAGGCCGTTCGCTCCTGACGGGAGGCCTCCTGGGGAACTCGGTAGTCCCAGCCCGGACAGCAGGGCGGGCAGCCGGGCTGCCTACAGGCCTCACCCGACTACCGGGCCCGGACTCCGGCCAGGGCCGGGTAGTCGGCCAGGTCGATGTCGTTGGCCGCCTTGTCGCCGTACTTCGTCATCAGGCTGAACGCCCGGGACCCGAGGAACCAGTTGCGGGCCCGGATGCCCCAGGCGGTCTTCGGGGCCATGAACCGGCCGGCGTTGCTGTGGCCCGCGATCTTGGCGTAGCGGCGCATGATCTCGTCGTACCTTGTGTAGGCGGTCGTGTGGTCCCCATCGGCCACGGCCAGCTCGCCCGCCAGCACGTAGGCGCCGACCACCGCGAGCCCGGTGCCGAAGCCGCCCAGGGTGTTCCCGTACCCGGCGTCACCGAGCAGCGCGACCCGGCCCGAGGTGTACCGGCCGTCCATCTGCACCTGGGCGATGGCGTCGAGGTAGAAGCCGTCGAGGCGGTCGAGTTCGGCCAGCATGGACGGCACCTCTCCGCCCATGCCCGCGAACTCCCGGGCGATCAGCCGCTGCTGGGTCGCGACGTCGCCGCGGGCGCCTGCCAGCTCCGGTGACGCGAACAGGTACAGGTGCGACCCTTTCGAGCCGCCCCTGGCCGCCATCCGGCCGGGCGCGTTCCAGGCGTGGGCGGTCAGCCGTTCGCGCCGGTCCGCGTCGTGGCCCCATCCGGGAGCCCCCGCGACGCAGTAGTAGTAGCCCAGGTGGTGGACGTAGTCGCGCTCCGGGCCGAAGGCCAGCCGCCGGACCCGGGAGTGGATTCCGTCGGCGGCGACCACGAGGTCGAAGGTCTGGCCGGCGCCATGCTCGAACTCGGCCCGCACCCCGCCGGCAGTCTCGGTCAGCGCGGTGATCGAGTCGTTGAAGCGGTACTCGCAGCCGGCCACGGTGCGCTCGTACAAGATCGCGGTGAGCTCCCCACGCAGGATCTCGACGTCGCCGCCGGTGAACTCGCCCGGCATGACCGCCAGTTCGCGTCCGGCGGCGTCCAGGTACACGGTGTCGAACTTGCCGGTCTGCCGTCGCACGACGTCTGGCCAGATGCCCATGCGCTCGAGCACGGTCCGGTGGGTGCGGCCCTTGAAGTCGACGGCCTGGCCGCCGGGTCGCAGCGTCGGCGCCTTCTCGACCACGGTGACGTCGAAGCCGTACCGGTTGAGCCAGTAGGCCAGGGCCGGGCCGGCGATGCTGGCGCCGGAGATGAGAACGGTCTGGTTACGCACGAGCTGTCTCCCTAACTGCGTCTAGTGGACGCTAATTAGCGTATGATGGACGCAGTTTCACGTCAAGCTTGTTATCCGGCAGGATGGAGACCATGGCCGCACCCACCGCTTTCGATCTGCTGTGGGGCACCCGTCAGCGGCCCCGGCGCGGGCCGAAGCCCTCCCTGTCGCTGGAGCGGATCGTCACCGAGGCGATCGCGCTCGCGGACGCCGAAGGGCTGGCGAACCTGTCGATGCAGCACCTGGCCGAGCGGCTGGGCTGCGCCAAGATGGCGCTGTACCGGTACGTCCCGGGCAAGGCCGAGATGGTCGCGCTCATGCTCGACGCCGGGCTCGGTGACCCGCCGTCAGCACCGCCAGCCGACCCGGCCCAGCCTGTCGCGGGCCAGCCGGCCGCGCCGGGTCAGGCTGCTGCGCCGCGCGAGGAGCCGTGGCGAGCCGTCCTGCGGCTGTGGGCGACGACGATCTTCGGCCGGTACCGCGCCCATCCGTGGGCTATCGAGGCCAGCGCCGGGCCGCGCCCCACCGGCCCGAACGAGCTGGCCTGGATGGAGACCGCGCTGGCCGCGCTGGCCGGCACCGGCCTGACCGGCCCCGAGCGGCTCGACGCCGTGGTGCTGCTGAACGGCCATGTCCGGAGCCTGGTCCAGGTGACGTCGGGGGGCGAAGATCTCGAAGCCGAGATCGCCCGCCAGGTCGCCGCGGTCGTGTCGGCCCACCCGGACCGTTACCCGCAGGTCCTGGCGGCGTTCGGCGGCTCGCCTCAGCCGGCCGGACGCGACAACGCGCTGGATTTCGGCATCGATCGCATCCTCGACGGCCTCGCGGCCCTGATCGCCACCCGCTCGGCGTGACCGCCTAGCCGCCCGTGTTAGCCGACTGGGCGGCAGGCCAGGTCGGGGACGGCGGGGCGGCTGGCGAAGAACTGGCTCACGGCCACGGTCAGCTCGGCGGTGTCCAGCACTCCGTTCCGGTCCAGGTCGAGCCGGTCGAAGGCGGCCGCGGCCTCGTCCGGGTCGGCGCCGTAGACCGCGGCCAGGTCCGCGTACTCGGCGCTGTCCAGCACCCCGTTACGGTCCCGGTCGGCCACCTGGACCAGGGTGAGGGCGGCGGTGTGCACCGCGGTGTCGAAGGCCGGCCGGTCCGCGAACCGCTGGCCCAGGCCGGTCACGAACTCCTCTCGGCTGATCTCCTGGTTGCCGTCGGCGTCCAGGTGCCGCAGCAGGACGTTGAACAGGCGCAACTGCCCGGTGGCCACGGCCTGCGCCAGCCCGGAGTCGGTGGCGTGGCCGAACGTAGCGCACAGCCGCTGGGTCAGCAGCGTGAGGTCGTCCCGCTGCCAGCTGCCGTTCCCGTCGGTGTCGATGACCGCAAACCGGCGCTCCAGCATGGCCTGTTCGCTGCCGGTGAGCGGCCCGCCGGGCAGGGCCCCCATGGACAGCGGGCCGTCCGCGGCCGCCGCCAGCCGCTGCCGTCGCCGCTCGGCGGCCTGGCCCGCACTGCCCGCGATCGCCGTGAACAGCAGGATCGCGACCACGACCGCGATCGACAGCCAGGTCGGGATGTGCACGGCCCAGCGCACCCCGTTGTCGTCCAGCGCCCCCAGGATCAGCTTGCCGCCGATGAACGCGCAGACCACGGCCAGCCCGGTGTTCAGGTAGACCAGCCGGTCCAGGACCCGGATGAGCAGCACGTACAGCTGCCGCAGGCCCATCAGCGCGAACACGTTGGCCGCCACGATCAGCACCGGCTTGGTGGTGATGCCGAAGATGGCCGGGATGGAGTCGAACGCAAACAGCACGTCGGCCGCCGCGATGGCCGCGATCAGCAGCACCATGGGCGGTACGGGCGGGTGGCCGCCCGCCCCGGGCCGGGTGAGCCGTCTGCGCAAGAACTGCAGCACGCGGCCCGGCTGCTGCTCGGCCGGGTTGTCCGTACGCCCTCTGATCAGGCCGAAGGCGGTCCACAGCAGGAAGCCGCCCAGCGGGTAGAACAGCCAGTCGAAGCGGTTGATCGCTGCCGTGCCGGCCACGATGAGCACCGTGCGCAGCACCAGGGCCAGCACGATGCCGTAGAGCAGCACCCGCTGCTGCCGGGCGGCCGGTACCGCCAGCCAGCCCATGATCACGAAGAAGATGAACAGGTTGTCCAGGCTCAGGCTGTACTCGGTGAGAAAGCCGGCGTAGAACTGTCCCGCCGACGTCCAGCCCGAGGTGATGCCCAGACCCAGACCGAACGCCACCGCCAGCGACACGTACACGCCGACCCACACGACGGCCTGCCGGGTACGGGACGAGCTAGACCCAGGCCGCCTGGACAGCACGATCTCCGCCGCGAC
The DNA here is from genome assembly GCA_963833835.1 of uncultured Actinomycetes bacterium. Lineage (GTDB taxonomy): Bacteria > Actinomycetota > Actinomycetes > Streptosporangiales > Streptosporangiaceae > Bog-532. The sequence goes on along the minus strand of CAWHZI010000004.1, from coordinate 128,464 downwards.
CACGGCGACCAGCACCGCCGCGGCGACCCACATCCACACCGGGACTGTCATGCATCCGATCCCTGATCAGTGCGCCTCCACCTGGTCCCAGCCTAAACGGGCCAAGCTTGAGGGATGGACGTGAACCCGCCGGAGGGCCCAATGGACGGCGCCGCGGACGGCCCGGCAGAAGGCCCAGCGGACCGCCCAGTAGACGCCGGAGCGGACGGTACCGGCGACGACGACGCCGGCCACCCGCGGCTCACCATCTACCCGCCGTGGAGCTCGGCCTTCCTCCGCCACGCCGCATTGTGGCTGTTCGCCGCCATCGTCGGCGGCATTTTCCTGTCCCGGCTGGCCGACTCACTGGCGCACCGGCTGGCGGGGATCTTCCAGCTGATCGTGGTGTCACTGTTTCTGTCGTTCGCCATCGAGCCCGCCGTGGGCTGGCTCGCCCGCCGGGGCTGGCGCCGCGGTCTGGCCACCGGGCTGATCTTCCTCGGTGTGGCGGCGGTGGGCGCGGGCCTGCTGGCGTTGCTGATCCCGGCCATCGTCACCGGCTCCCGGCAGCTGATTTCCTCGCTGCCGGACCTGCTGACCAACCTGGCCAAGTACGGCAAGCCGCTCGGGATCAGGCTGGACCGGGCCAGCCTGGAAAAGCAGCTCACCACCTACAGCGACGACCTGATCTCCGCCGCCCAGCACGTCACCGGCGGCATCCTGCATATCGCCGCGACCCTGGCCGGGGCGCTGTTCGAGGTCTCGGTGGTGGCGTTCTTCACCTTCTACATGGTCGCGCGGGGCCCGCAGCTACGGCGCGTCGTGCTGTCAAGGTTCCAGCCGCAGCGCCAACGGCAGATCCTGGTCGTATGGGAAGAGGCGATCCGGCAGACCGGCGGCTACTTCTACTCCCGGCTCCTGATCGCCGTGATCAACGGCTCGCTGATGTTCCTGGTGCTGTGGATCCGCCACGTCCCGTTCGCCGCGCCGCTGGCGGTGTTCGAGGCCGTGGTGGCCACGTTCATCCCCGTCGTCGGCACCTACATCGGCGGAGCGGCCCCGGTTGCCGGTGCGCTGCTGGTCAGCCCGGTCGACGCGATCATCGCCCTGGCCTGGATCATCATCTACCAGCAGATCGAGAACTACCTGCTGGCGCCCAGGCTGACGGCCAAAACCATGGACGTGTCCGCGCCCCTCGCCTTCGCCGCCGCGCTGATCGGCGGCGCGCTCGGCGGGTTCCTGTTCGCGTTCCTGGCCCTTCCGGTGGCCGGCATCATCCAGTCGGTGATACGGAACCACGGCCGCCAGTACGAGGTCATTGACGATGCGGGGGTCGCGGAACAAGCTGTTGACCGGACATGAAACCAGCTCACGACCCAGGGCCAGGCCCCCAGCGGCCCCTGCGTAGCGACGCCGCGGCGAACGCGGAGCGGGTGCTCGCGGCCGCGATCCGGGCCGGCCTGAACGAGGGCAGGCACGTGCCGCTGGCCCGGATCGCGGCCGAGGCCGGGGTGGGTGTGGGCACGCTGTACCGGCGGTATCCCAGCCGGGAAGCGCTGCTGGAGGCGCTGCAGGTCCGCGCCTACGGCATCCTCGCCGACGCGGCCGCCCACGCGCTGGCCGCCACCGCCACCGGCATCGAGGCGGTCGAGCAGTTCCTGGTGGCCAGCTACGCCGTCCGGGACCAGCTGGTGCTCCCGATGCACGGCGCGCCCTGGACCGCGGGCGAGGAGTCGGCCCGCGGCCGGATGCGCGTGCGCAACCTGATGACCGAGATCGTCGGCCGCGGCCACCAGGACGGCACCATCCGGGCGGACGTGACCGCCTGGACCGTGGTCCAGTTCGGCGCGATGCTGGCCCAGCCGCTGCCCGCGGGCCCGATCCAGGAGGAAAACGCGGCCGAACAGCGCCGGATCTTCCTCCGCGGGATCAGCGTGTAGCCTTAAGCGGACGAAAACATCCGCTTGAGGAGGGCGCCACGTGGCCCCAGCTTCCGCTCGTGCCGTGCGCTTCGACCGGTATGGCGGCCTCGACGTCCTGTACGTGGCCGACGTCCCCACCCCCGAGCCCGGCCCCGGCGAGGTGCTGGTCGAGGTCCGGGCCGCGGCCATCAACCCGGGCGAGGCCGCGATCCGCGAGGGTGCGATGGACGCGATGTCCCCGGCCACGTTCCCCTCCGGGGAGGGCAGCGACCTGGCCGGGGTGGTGGTGGCGGCCGCGCCCGACGTGACCGCGTTCCAGCCCGGTGATGAGGTGCTGGGCTACTCCTGGACCCGGTCCAGCCAGGCCACCCACGCGGCCGTCCCGGCCAGCCAGCTCATCGGCAAGCCCGCCGGGATGTCGTGGGAGGTCGCAGGGTCGCTGTACGTCATCGGGGTGACGGCGTACGCGGCGGCCCGGGCGGCCGGCGCCGCCACCGGTGACGTGGTGGCGGTATCGGCGGCCGCGGGCGGAGTCGGCCGCGTGCTGACCCAGTTGCTGGTCCACCGGGGCGCCCGGGTGCTGGGGATCGCGTCGAAGGCGAACGCGGACTGGCTGACCGCCCACGGCGCGGTGCCGGTCGAGTACGGCGACGGGCTGGCGGACCGGCTCCGGGCTCAGGCCCCGGACGGGATCGACGCCTTCATCGACCTGCACGGCCCGGAGTACGTCCAGCTCGCGGCCGACCTGGGCATCGCCCCCAGCCGGATCGAGACGATCATTTCTTATGAAAAGGCGGCCGAGCTCGGCGCCAAGTCCGAGGGCAGCACCGACGCCTCGACCCCGGAAGTGATGCAGGAGATGGCCGACCTGGTCACCGCCGGGGTGATCGAGATCGACATCGCCCGCACCTACCGGCTGGAAGACGTCGCGGCCGCCTACGCCGAGCTGGCCAGCGGGCACACTCAGGGCAAGCTCGTCCTCATCCCGGGCCGCGGTGCCATCATCGAGGCGCTGCGGCGGGTCCTGCCAGCCGAGGCCGTGCTCACCCCCGGCACCGACAACTACCGCGACGCGACCAGCCCGGACAACACCAGCTTCCCGCAGGCCCCGGACGCGGTCGTGCGTCCCCGGTCCGGCGCGGATGTCGCGCTGGCCGTCCAGGCCGCCCGGGAGGCCGGCGGCCAGGTGATGGTCCAGGCCACCGGTCACGGCGCGGGCGTGCCCGTCGGCGCGGGCGTGATCCTGGTCGACACCTCCGTCCTGGACAGCGTGCAGGTCGACGCGGCAGCGCGGGTGGCCCGGGCCGGTGCGGGCGCGGTCTGGTCGAGGGTCCAGGAACAGGCCTGGCCGCACGACCTGCTCGCACTGAGCGGCACCTCGCCCACGGTCGGCGTGGCCGGGTACACGTTCCACGGCGGGGTCGGCTGGCTGGCCCGCCCGTTCGGGCTCGCGTCCGGGTCGCTGCGCTCCGTCCGGTACGTGGACGGCAACGGCCAGGCCCGGCACGCGGCCGAGGACAGCCCGGACCGGGCCGACCGGGAGGCGCTGTGGGCCTTCCGCGGTGGCGCCCCGGTCGGGATCGCGACCGAGCTGGAGTTTGGCCTGCATCCCGTGGCCGACCTGTGGGCCGGGTACCTGCTCTGGCCGGGCCAGCACCTGCCGGCGCTGGCCGCCGCCTGGGCCGGCGCCCTGGCCGAGGCGCCCGACGCGCTGACCAGCACGCTGTCCCTGCTGGGCCTGCCGCCGGAAGGCCCATTCCCGGACGAGCTGAAGGGCACAGCCGTGGTCCACCTGTCCTACGCCTCGGTGGCCGGCGAGACCGGCCTGTCCGGCCTGCGGGCCGCGCTGCGGGCGGTGGCCGAGCCCACGGTGGACACCACCGGCCCGGCCGACGCCACGATCCTGGCCCAGATCCACCTGGATCCACCGGGCGGGATCCCGGCCCGTGGCATGGGCCAGTGGCTGACCGCCGCCCCGGCCGACCTCATCGTCGCCCTGGCCGGTGCGGCCCGGATCGGCCAGCCCGGCGGCCTGAACATGATCGAGATCCGGCACGTCGCGTCGGACGCGGCCGCCCCGGACGGGGCGCTGACCCGGGCCCCGGGCCCGTTCCTGCTGCACACGGTGGGGGCTGCCCCCAGCGACGCGGCCCGGGCCACAGTCGATGCCGCGCTGGGTGAGGTGCTGGCGGCGGCCGCCCCGGCCGACACCGGCCTGTCCGCCCCCACGTTCCGGGAGGGCCAGCCGGACGACGCAGGCGCCTACCGGCCGGCCGACCTGGACCGCCTGACCGGGATCGCCGCGGACCTCGACCCGGACGGCACGCTGCTGTTCGTCCGCGGCGTCCGGTGACCCTGCCGCCCCCGTTAGCGTAGGGGCGTGAACGCAGAGCAGCAGGGCACGTCCGGCCCCCTCACCTACGGCGATTACCTGCGGCTGGACGACCTGCTGGCCTGTCAGCAGCCGCTGACCGACGTGCACGACGAGATGCTGTTCGTGGTCATCCACCAGGTGTACGAGCTGTGGTTCAAGCAGACCCTGTACGAGACCGAGCTGCTGCAACGCCGGCTGGAGGGCGGCGACGGGGCCGGCGCCCTGGCCACCGCGCGCCGGATCGCCAAGATCCTCAAGACCGTGGTCGGGCAGATGGACGTGCTGGAGACCATGACGCCGCAGCAGTTCGCCCGGTTCCGTCCGGACCTGGGCAGCTCGAGCGGCTTCCAGTCCACCCAGTTCCGGCGGATCGAGGCGACCTACGGCCGGCGGCACTTCAGCGTCACCGGCGGTGACCCCGTGCTGGCCGAGATCATGGGCCGCCGCCCGGTGTTCGGGTCGCTGCTGCGGTTCCTGGACCGGTCCGGCTGGCCCATCCCGGCCGACGTGCTGGAGCGGGACCCCCGCGACCCCTGGCCCGGGGACGACCGGGTGCTGGCCGCGCTGGCCCGGGTCTACGGCGACGCCGGCACCCCGGCCGAGGTCTGTGAGGCCCTGGTCGACGTGGACGAGGGCATCCAGGAATGGCGCTACCGGCACGTCAAGGCGGTCGAGCGCATCATCGGCACCAAGCTCGGGACCGGCGGATCCTCGGGAGTGGACTACCTGCGCAGCACCCTGTTCCACCCGTTCTTCCCCGACCTGTGGGAGATCCGCTCCCGGCCTTAACCGCCCTGGACCGCGGGAACATCAGGCGGGTGAGGCGGGCCCGGATCGCCCCCTCGTTACGGCCGAAGGCGTCGGCCAGTGACTTCACGTCCTGGCCGGACTCGTACGCCGCCCGCAGGGTCGCATCGTCCTCCGGGCTCCAGCGAGCGTAGGCCTGGGGATACTTCTGGCGGATCTCTTCAACCCGGAAGGTCGGCTGAGCCGCCTCTTCGCCCCGATCGGCCAGCCCGTTAGCCAGTCGGCGGCGTCGGCGCACACGATCGCCGCGTCAGCCCGTCGGTCGATGGCCGTGGCGACGGTCAGTAAAGCGTTGGTGAGCGCGTCAGCGCGAACGTCATCCATGCGGCTCACGCTAGGTACAGGGTCTGACGTTCCCGCTCGAAGAGCCGCCCTCGGCTAGGGCAAGGTTTCGCAAGCCGGAAGCTGGGCCTGGTCATGATCGATGTACCTTTACTGCCCTTCTAGGGTGGGTAAAGCTCCATCGATCATGAAAGCCCGAAAGCCCACGAGGCCCGTGGGGTGCGTGGGACTCATGAGGCAGGCGCGACCGGCGGGGTTCGGGGCCCGCCGGCCACGCCGTCGGCCGCGCCACCTTAGCCGGGACAACCGGGCCGCGCCGCCCGCCCCGGCCAGGACAGCCGAGCCGCGGCTAGTCCAGCAGGGCGCGGATGTCGTCGTCGGTGAGGGCGCCGCCGAAGGCGCCGTCGCCGTCCAGGACGTCGGTGAACAACTGGGCCTTCCTGGCCTTGAGCGCCATCACCTTTTCCTCGATGGTGTCCCGGGAGACCAGCCGGTAGACCATGACGTTCCTGGTCTGCCCGATGCGGTGGGTCCGGTCGACGGCTTGGGCCTCGGTGGCCGGGTTCCACCAGGGGTCCAGCAGGAAGCAGTAGTCGGCCTCGGTGAGGTTGAGCCCGAACCCGCCCGCCTTGAGGCTGATCAGGAAGACCGGGGCCGCGCCGTCCTTGAACCGGCTGATCACGGCGGCCCGGTCCCGGGTGCTGCCGTCGAGGTAGCAGTAACCGATGCCGTCGGCGTCCAGCCGCTCGCGGACCTTGCCCAGGAACCCGGTGAACTGGCTGAACACCAGGGCCCGGTGGCCGCCGCCGATCACCTCAGCCAGGTGCTCCAGCAGCGCGTCGATCTTGGCCGAGGCCAGCCCGTCGTGCTCGTCGTCGACCAGCCCGGCGTGCAGGCTGAGCTGCCGCAGCAGGGTCAGCGAGCGGAAGATCGCGAAGCGGTTGGTGTTCGGGTCGTCCATCAGGCCCAGGACCTTGTGCCGCTCCCGCTGCAGGCGGGTCTGGTAGAGCTTGCGGTGCTGCGGGTGCAGCTCGACCTCCAGCACCTGTTCCTGCTTGGCCGGCAGGTCGGCCGCGACCTGCTCCTTGACCCGGCGCCGGATCAGCGGCCGGATCCGGCGCTGCAGCTGGGCCAGCCGCTCGCGGTCGGCCATCCGTTCCACCGGCTTGGCGTAGTACTCGCGGAACCGCTCCGGGCTGGGGAAAAGCCCGGGAGCGGTGATCGACAGCAGCGACCACAGCTCCATGAGGTTGTTCTCCAGCGGGGTGCCGGTGATCGCGATCTTGGTGGGGGCGGCCAGCCGGCGGGCGCACTGGTACACCTTCGACTGGCGGTTCTTGGCGTGCTGGGCCTCGTCCAGCAGCAGGCCCGACCAGGCCAGCCCGTCGTAGGCGTCGAAGTCCGTGCGCAGCAGGGTGTAGGAGGTGACGACGGCGTCGGCCCCGGCCACCAGCTCGCCGAGGTCCCGGCCCCGGCGCCCCACGGTGGCCGTGATCGGCACCACCCGCAGGCCCGGGGTGAACCGGGCTGCTTCGGTGACCCAGTTCGGCACGACGCTGGTCGGCGCGACGATCAGGAACGGGCCGCCGGCCGGGTCGCGCTCCCGGGCGTGGCTGATCAGGGCCAGGCACTGCAGCGTCTTACCCAGGCCCATGTCGTCGGCCAGGATCCCGCCCAGCCGGTGCTCCCACAGGAACGACAGCCAGCCGTACCCGTCCTGCTGGTACGGGCGCAGCTCGGCCTGCACCCCGGCCGGGATCGGCGCGTGGTCGGTGACGCTGGCCGTCAGCAGGCCCTGGACCTGCTGCTGCCATGATGCGGCCTGGTGGGCGACGACGCCGAGCGTGGTCAGCTCGTCCCAGAAGCCGGCCTGGAACCGGCTGATCCGCAGCTGGTCCGGGGGCAGCTCCTGCAGGGCGCGGGCCTCGTCGATCAGCCGGGCCAGCGCCTGCAGCTCGGGCTGGTCCAGGCCGAACCAGACCCCGTCCGGCAGCAGCAGCTGCGGCTCACCGCGGCTGAGGGCCAGGAACACCTGGAGGAACGGCACCTTGCGGCCCTCCACGGTGATCGTCACGTCCAGGTCGAACCAGTCGTTGTCCCCGGACCTCTCGGTGGTGGAGACCGCGATGCGCAGTGACTCGCCCGCCTCGCGGTAGTCGGCGGGCTCGCCGGTCACCTCCACCACCAGCCCCGGTACCTCCGGCAGCCGGGGCAGCAGCTCGGTGGTGAACCGCATGGTGGCCATGCCGGTGAGCTGGGCGTGAGGCAGCAGCGTCTCGGCCAGCGGCCGGGCCACGCCGATCGTCCGGCGGGCCAGCCCGTGCTCGCGCCACGGCAGGCCCGCGGCGGCCAGGCCGTCCAGCACGGCCCGTTCCGCACCGGGGTCGCGGTACCCGTCGTCCGGGCCGCCCGGCGGCAACGGCGCCCGCTGGGCGATGTCCCCGATCCGGTACTGCCACTCCCAGCTCAGGTCGAGGCGGTGATCATCGTCGTAACCGGCCAGCAGCACCAGCTCGGGGCCGCTGATCGAGGGCAGCGTGACCGAGCCGTCCGAGCAGGTCAGTTCGGCGGCCTGCCGCAGCCGGGGGTAGTACTGGCGCAGGAACCGCGGCTCGTCGGCCGCGGGCACCCGCAGCGGGGTGCCCTGCAGCGCCATCCGCTGCAGGGCCGGCGGCACCGGGCGGGTCAGCCGGAACAGCCGGAACGGCCACTGGGCCGGGTCGCCGTCGGTGGCCTGGTCACGGTCGAGGCAGAGCACGCCGTGCCCCTCGGCCCCGATGAACAGGGCCGGCGCCCCGGCGTCGCCGGAGCCGTCGCGGACCACCGGGACGATCTGCAGGCCGCCGTCCTCGCCGCGGGTCACGTCCAGGCAGAATCCGGCCTCGCCGTACCCGGCCGGGCCGTCGTCCCGGCCCGGGTGAACCAGGCTCAGGCCGGCCGCGGCCGCTTCGTCCAGCAGCGGCCACAGCTGCCGGGAACCGATGGCGGAAAACTCCATCCACCGGTCCTGGCCGTAGCGGTAGCCGTAGCCGCCGAGGTCGTTGGACGCCTGGTAGAGCGCGTACAGCTCGCGCAGCAGCCGCACGTGCGGCTCGCGGTAACCACGGCCGAGCCGCAGCGCCTCCAGCCGGGCCCAGCTCAGGTCGCCCGCGACCCAGCCGTTGCGGCCCGGGCGGACCACCCGCGCGGTCAGGCTCAGCGTGGCCTGGCCGCCCCAGTGCACCTGGCCGGGACCCCCGGCCAGCGCCAGCTCGATGCCGAGCGCGCCGGTGTCCCCGCTGGTCCGGCCCGGTGCCCCGGCCGGGCCGTCCGCGTCCAGCAGCGAGTCCAGCGACTGGTCCCAGGCCGCGGGCCGCGGCGCCTCCGGCATGGAGGCGGGGGCAGGCCCGGGCTCCATCGTCCCGGACGCCAGCGCCGACATGACCAGCGCCACCACGTGCTTGCAGTTGTACGCGACCGGGCAGCTGCACTCGCCCTCGTTGAACCGGGCCGGCTGTCCCTCGGCCAGGGTCAGGAACGCGGACGTGTGGTAGACGTTGGCCCCCGTGCCGTGGACCATCCCGCGCAGCGCGGGGCCGTCCGGGTCCCACGACACCCGCAGCACCGCCTGCTGCCGCGCGTACTCCGTGCCCCGCACGTAGCTGCCCCCGCCGATGGCCCGGCGCAGGGTGGCGAGGTCGAAGTCGAGGGTCGTGGCATGCGCCATACCTTGGACGATAGCGGCAGGCACCGTCATTTCGTGGCCCGCGGCGGCACCCGGCCGGTCGGTCAATATGGTGGGCCGGGTGGAACCTGCTACCGCCGCCCCGCCTGCCCCGGCCCCGGCCCCGCCCGCGCCGCCGTCCGAGTCGATCGAGGTGCGTAGGCACCGCCTGACCGTCGCGCGCCGCCGGGCCACCGCCGTGCTCGGCGCGGTGACGGTGCTGTTCGTGGTGGTGAGCGCGGTCGGCGCCCACGGCACGGCGCTCGGCTACGTGCAGGCCGCGGCCGAGGCATCGATGGTCGGCGGTCTGGCCGACTGGTTCGCGGTCACGGCCCTGTTCCGCCGTCCCCTCGGCCTGCCCATCCCGCACACCGCGCTCATCGTGGAGCGCAAGGACCAGTTCGCCGCCACCCTGGGCCAGTTCGTGCAGGAGAACTTCCTCAACGCCGACGTGCTGGCCGACCGGATCCGGGCCGCGGGCCTGGTGCCCCGGCTGACCGGCTGGCTGGCCGACGAGGCCAGCGCGGCGCGCTTCGCCGGCCGGGCCGCGGATCTGGTCGTGACGGTGGTCGAGGCTCTGCGCGACGAGGACGTCCAGCGCGTGCTCACTACCGAGCTGACCCGGACGGTCGATTCGGTCGAGGCGGCCCCGCTGGCCGGGCGGGTGCTGCGGCTGATCATCGTGAACGGCCACCACGCCCAGCTGTTCAACGACCTGCTGTCCGCGGCCGACGGTTACCTGGCCGGCCACTACGGCGAGCTGCGCGAGATGTTCGAGTCCGAGGCGCCCCGCTGGATCCCCGACCTGGCCTACCGGCGGGTCTTCGACCGGCTGTACCACCGGCTGCGCGAACGGCTGGCGGCGATGGCGGCCGACCCCGACGACCAGACCCGGCGCCAGTTCGAGGCCTGGCTGGCTCGCCTGCCCGAACGGCTCGAGACCGACCCGGAGCTGCGCGAGCGGGGGGAACGGCTCAAGCGCGAGGTGCTGGGCAGCACCGCGCTGCGGGACTGGTCGTCCTCGCTGTGGCAGAAGATCAAGGAAGCCCTGCGGACCCAGGCCGCCGACCCGGAGTCCGAGCTGCGCCGCCGGATGACCGGCCTGCTGATGGCGGCCGGGCGGCGCATCGAGTCCGACCACGTCCTGGCCGACGGCCTGGAGCGCATGGTCGAGTCGGGCGCCCGGGCCCTGGCCGACCAGTTCCACGACGAGCTGGCCGGCCTGGTCACCGGGACCATCGAGCGCTGGGACGCCGCCGAGACATCCAGCCAGCTGGAACTCCTGCTCGGCCCCGACCTGCAGTTCATCCGCATCAACGGCACCGTGGTCGGCGCCCTGGTCGGCCTGATCCTGCACGCCGTCAGCATGGCCCTGACCTGACCTGCCTACCCACGTACTGCCGAGGCCGGCGCCGGTCCCAGCAGGCGGTCCAGGAAGCCGGCGAACGCGCTTTCCTCGGCGCTGAGTGCCGCCGCCGGGTCATCGGCCCGGATGACCATCATCGTGACCTCGTTCGCAGCGGCCAGCACGATGTGGGCGAACGCGTCCACGTGGCCCGGGTCGATGCGCCCCTGCTCGGCGGCATAGGCCAGCGCGGTCCGGATGAAGCCCAGGTTGCCCTGCTCATCCAGCTCCCGCCAGCGCTGCCAGCCGAGCACGATCGGCGCGTCGATCAGCATGACCTGCCGGATGACCGGGTCGCCGGCCAGCCGTATCCAGGCCAGCGAACCCGCCCGCAGCTCGGCAACCGGGTCGGCGGCGCCGCGCATCGCCTCTGTGACCTGTGCTGTGACCATGGTGCCGACGTTCTCCAGGACGGCCAGGAACAATGCGTCCTTGCCCGGGAAGTGGTGGTACAGCGAGCCGCGGCTGGTACCGGATTCGGCCAGCACCGCCTCGATTGACGTGCCCTCGTAACCGTGGGCGGCGAACAGCTGGGTCGCGACCTCGATCAAGTGGGTTCTGGTGGCCTGGCCCCGCTCGACGTTCCTGTTCATCCGCTCCCGGTCCGGCTAAACACGATTGACAGACCGACAGTCGGTCTATGACAGTTAGACCGTCAGTCGGTATTCAGGTAACCCTATCCGCCTGGCTACTCTGGAAGGGAGAAACCCATGATCAGCGAGCTGGAACGCCTGGACAGGCACCGCGGTCAGGTCCGCACCCGCTCCGGCCCGGCCAGCTACATCGACACCGGCGGTCCGGGTCGCCCGGTGTTGTTCATCCACGGCGTCGGCACCAGCAGTTACCTGTGGCGCAACGTCATCGGTGAGCTTGACGGCCAGCGCCGGTGTGTGGCTCTCGACCTGCCGCTGCATGGCCACACCCCCGCCGCCCCGGGCCAGGACTTCTCCCTGCCCGGCCTGGCTCGCTTCGTCGAGGACGGCTGCGACGCGCTCGGCCTGGCCGGCGTCGACGTGGTGGCCAACGACACCGGCGGGGCCGTGGCCCAGGTGTTCGCCGCCTCTCACCCCGGCCGGCTGCACACCATTACCCTGACCAACTGCGAGGCCCACGACAACGTGCCGCCCCCGCCGCTGCGGCCCGTGGTCCTGCTGGCCCGCTCGGGCCTCCCGCTGTGGCGGATCGCCGGCCGGCTGACCCGCGACATCGCCCGCGGTCGCCAGCGCTTCTACGGCACCGGCTACGAGGACGTGGCCCACCTGCCCGAAGACGTCGCCCGGGCGATGCTCGAGCCGCTGGTCGGCACCCCGGAGCGGGCCCGCCAGTTCCAGCGGCTGATGACCGAACTGCGCGCCCGTGATCTGCTGGCAGCCGAACCCGCCCTGCGCCGCCTGCAGGTCCCGACACTGATCGTCTGGGGTACCGGGGACCGGCTGTTCCGGCTCAAGTGGGCCTACTGGCTGCGTGACACCATCCCCGGCGCCACCGAGGTGACCGAGATCGCCGGAGCTCGCCTGTTCTTCCCGGACGAGCGAGCCGGCGAGCTCACCGCGGCCCTGCGCCGCCACTGGGAGGCCCATCCGTAGCGGAGTCACCCGGAGGGCAGCTGCCGCAGGCACACTAATTGGCCACGAATCTCAAGCGACAGGCTTGGGCAGGCGTCCTCGGAAGGCTGCGGGTTATCCACGATGATGTCGCAGTGCTGCCGGGTGTGCTCGATGCGGTAGAGCTGTTCCTCCAGTTCCGCCCAGCGGTGAGCGTGCGGCGCGTAAGCGGCCCAGTCCGGCCGGGCCCGCAGCCGCCGTTGCCGGGCGGCGGTGGGGGCCTCGACCCAGATCCGGGCCGCGTAGCCGCCGGCCAGCGCGGACCGGATGCTGCCGCAGCCTTCGAGGATCACGACATCGGCAGGCTCGGTGGTGTGCCACTCGGCGTAGCTCATCGAGTCCCAATCAAAGCGGCGCCAGCGGGCCGGCTCCCCGCGGGCGAGCGGCTCGATCACCCAGTCGGCCAGGACGCCGGCCGCGCGGCCGGGTCCGTCCCAGCCCGGGTAGAGGTCGTCCATGTGGATCACCGGGGCGCCCAGGGGCGAGGCGAGCCGGCCAGCCAGCCAGGTCTTGCCCGACCCGGACCGGCCGTCCACGCCGATGAGCCGGGTCCGGCCCAGCCGCGGCTCGGTCTCCGCCAGCCGGGTGGCCAGCCGCGCAACCGTCGTGACCGTCACGGTCGCCACCCCTGCTCCTCTGGCCCGTCTTCTCTGGCCCGCAGGCCCTGCCTACGCTAGCAAAACGGGACCTTATTAAAAATATTGATAGGCGCTATTAATTCTTCGAAATGACCGGGCTCTTCCGCCGGTTCCGGGAAATGTGTGACGCTTTTATTGCCCCTGACGGGCGGTATTGATGACCCATTCCCCAATCGAGATATGGCGTGGTAATGACTGGAGCACTGAAGGACCAGACCGTGCTGGTGGTCGGGCGGGGTAGCGGCCTGGCCCGCGCCGTCGTGCTGGCCGCCCTGGACGCCGACGCCCGCGTCGTCGCGGCCGGCCGTGACCAGGAGAGGCTGGACGCCGCCTACGCCAGCGAACCCGGGGTCAGCACCGAGCGCGTCGACCTGACCGACGAAGACTCGATCGCCGCCCTCGGCCAGCGGCTCGGCTCGGTCGACCACGTGGTCTCCACCGCCTCGGCCCGGGCCCGCGGCCGCCTGGCCGACCTGGACCGGGACGCGATCCGGCTGTCGTTCGACACCAAGGTGATCGGGCCGCTGATGCTGGCCAAGCACCTGGCCCCGCGGATGAATCCGGGCGGCTCGTTCGTCATCTTCTCCGGGGTGGCCGCGACCAAGATCGCGGTCGGCACGATGGGCGTGGCCATCACCAACGCCGCCGCCGACACGCTGGCCCGCTCGCTGGCCCTGGAGCTGGCGCCGCTCCGGGTCAACGCCATCTCGCCCGGGGTGATCGACACCGGGGCCTGGGACGCGCTGGGCGAGCAGGCCAAGGCGGACTACTTCGCCGTCCACAGCGCCAGCAACCCGGTCCGGCGGCTCGGCACCGCCGACGACATCGCGACGGCGGTGCTGTTCGCGCTGACCAACACGTTCCTCACCGGCCAGACGCTGCACGTGGACGGGGGCGAGCCGCTGACATGACCAGCGTGCCGTGGGGCCGCGTGACCCGCGATGACGTCACGCGCGCGATCACCGATTACGACCGCCTGGGGCCGCAGGAATTCTTTTCTGCGCACGGCTACGGTCCCACCACCACGTACGACCTGATCTGGGCCGAGCGTCGTTACCCGCCGAAGGCGATTCTGGGTGCGGCCTACGAACTGGCCACCGGCCAGCGGCTCGGCTCCGGTGATTTCGAAGGCGGCCGGTCCGGCGCCGTCCGGGTGCTCGGGAAGCTGGGGTTCACCGTCCAGGCGCGGTGAGCCCGCTGATGATTCGGTCGCGGAGCGCCATAAGTTCCGGAATGTGCCGCTAGGGCCTTTGGTCCCAACCTCCGCAGAAGGGATTATTTGGTAGCAGCTTATTTATTATTTAATAACGTTCTAACCGGTCTGTGTCGGCCTGACCTGCGGGGATCCCGTGTGATCCGCATTACTAAGAATCAGTTAACTGGCCTCCTGCCGCGCCCCTGGGTATGTAATGTGGCCTGTCACCGCATATGCCCATTGATGTGCATATGGTCCTTATATTTTTACCGCTGGGGCGCCGGTTCCGCCGTTCGCCGCTCAGTGGGGCCTGCCACTGACGTTGACGCCGGAAGGAACCGCCCATGGCCGGGCTTGCCCTGGAGACGGCGCGAGCCGCATCCGTCAGCCTGCCGCCGATCGGTTCCTGGTGGCACCAGGTGCACCACCTGGTCCCGATCGGCTTCGTCGGGGCCATCTCCTGGTCGGTCTGGCTGGTGCGGTTCACGCTGTCGCGGCGGTACCGCCCGGTGCCGGTGGGTCACTTCGCCACCACCTCGGTGATCGTCCCGGCCTACCGGGAAGACCCGGTCATCGTCTCCGAATGCCTGGACTCCTGGCTGGCGGAGAACCCGACCGAGATCATCGTGGTCCCCGATCTGGAGGACACCGAGGTCATCGCGCTGCTGGATGCCCGGGCGGCGAGGGACCGGCGGCTGCAGGTCGTGCCGTTCGCCCACCGCGGTAAGCGATCCGCGCTCGGGGCCGGGATCCGCCGGGCCGCGGGCGAGATCCTGGTGCTGGCCGACTCGGACACCCGCTGGGAGCGGGGACTGCTGGCCGCGGTGCTGGCCCCGTTCGCCGATCCCGCCGTGGGCGGGGTCGGGACCAGGCAGAACGCCTACCTTCCGCGCACCAGCGTGTGGCGGCGGGTGGCCGACTGGATGATCGACGTCCGCTACCTGGACTACGTCCGGGCGCAGTCCCGGCCCGGCGCGGTGGCCTGCCTGTCCGGCCGGACGGCGGCCTACCGGACCTCGGCCGTGCTGCCGGTGCTGGAGAACCTGGAGGACGAGTTCTTCCTCGGGCGGCGCTGCGTCGCAGGCGACGACGGCCGCCTGACCTGGCTGGTGCTGGCCTCCGGCTACCGGACGGTCTACCAGTCCACCGCCCGCGCGCTGTCCATGTTCCCCGACCGCGGCCGGGCCTTCTTCAAGCAGCGCCTGCGCTGGAGCCGCAACTCCTACCGGACGTACCTCACCGCCATCTGGAAAGGCTGGCTCTGGCGGCAGCCGTTCATCACCCAGCTCAGCGTCCTGCAGATCCTGCTGACCCCGGTGACCATGGGCTTCGCCATGACCTACCTGATCGCCTGGGTGCTGCACCCGCAGCGTTACGTGGCCTTCATCGCCGTCGGCTGGCTGCTGGCCGGACGAGGCCTGCGCGGCGTCTCGCACCTGCGGGAGCGGCCGGGCGACCTCTGGCTGCTGCCGCTGGTCGCGGTCCTGACCATCATCATCGCGCTGCCGATCAAGACCTACGCCTTCCTGACCATGAACAAGCACGGCTGGCTGACCCGTAACGCCGGCCAACTCGGGGGCGATGGCCAGAGCGCCGCCTCGCTGACCAGGAGCCTGTCGTGACCCGGGCGCGACGGCGCCGGGGCGCCGAGGCGCGTTCCTGGCCGGTGGTGGTGGCCTCCCTGGCCGTCTTCGTCCTGCTCGGTTCCCTGTCGCTGATCCTGGCCGCCGTGGGGGTGCGCGTGGTGCCGGAGGCCGCGACCTCCAGCCACGGCGTCCCGCTGCTGAAGGCGCCCCGGCACGCGGCCACGATCTTGCTGCCCGCGACGGCCCGGCCCGTTTCCCCGGGCCAGGCCCCGGCCACCCTGCCGGAGGTCAGCTCGGCCAAAGAGACGGTGCTGGTCGCGGCGGAAGATGCCCGCATCAGAGCCGTCATGCACGGCGCGGAGCACATCGCCAAGCCCGCGGTCATCCCCTACCAGGGCGCGCGGCCGACGCTCGTGCTGCCCGACGGATCGCGCGCGTACACCGCGGCCGATCTCGTGCACTACGGCGCGCTGGTCATGCTGTCCGGCACCACCGGCCTGCTGACCGACAACGTCTTCGTCGCCTCGGACGCCGAACTCGACCTCGGCTCCGCCACGCCGGGCTCCAGCACGCTGGGCACCCTCTACCTGGACAGCACCAGCAGCGGGTCCGCCTCGATCGTGACCTGGGGCGGCGGCCTCTCGTTCACCGGCACCGCGGCCCAGCCGCTGACCATCGAGGGGTGGGACCAGACCACCAGTTCGGCCGCGGCCGACCGTGGCGCGGGCCGGCCGTACATCCGGGACATCGGCGGCGTGATGACCCTGGCCGACGTGCGGGCCGCCGCGCTCGGATTCTGGAGCGGCCGGACCGGCGGGGTGGCCTGGACCGGCGTGACCGGGGCGGCCAGCACGGGCCGCGCCACCGGCTCGACGTTCACCGGCGACACTTACGGCGCCTTCGTGGCCCGGGGCCAGGACGTCACGTTCACGGCTGACCGGTTCGAGTCCAACGAGCTGGACGGGCTGCACATTCACCGGTACTCGACCGGCTCGCGGGTGACGTCCAGCTCGGCCGTGCGCAACGGCGGCAACGGCTTCCAGATCGACCGCGACACCCAGAACACGGTCCTGCGCGGTGACCTGTCCCAGCACAACGGGGTCAACGGCTACTACGTCGACGGCCGCCCGCTGGTGGCCGGCGCCTCGGCCTCCGGCGGCTCGGCCGTGCCCAGCACCGGGACGGTGCTGGAGAACAGCGCGGCCACCGGCAACGCCCGGACCGGCATCCTGATCGAAGGCGGCTCCGGCACCCTGGTCAAGTCGGACGAGGTCTGCGCGGCCATCACCGCCATCGCGCTGCGGACCGGGGTGACCGACGCCATCCTCACCGGCAACGACATCGGCTGCCACCCGCGCTCGGGCCTGTCGGTGGGACCGTCCGCGCCGGGCACGGTCATCTCCGGCAACACGCTGTCCGGCGCCCGCCTGGGGATCGTGGTCCGTGACTCCGGCCGGGTCACGGTGGACAACAACCTGGTCACCGGCGCGACCGTCTTCGGCCTGACCGCCCGCGGGGCCAGCTCCACCATCAACGGGGTCAGCAACGTCATCTCCGGTACCGGGGTCCGCGCCGTCGACACCAGGGCCGGGGCCAGCACACCCGCCCTGACCCGGACCGACACCTCGGGCTGGGCCCACCACGCCCACGTCACGTTCTTTTCCTACCTGGAGTTCCACCCGCTGGCCGCGTTGTGGCTCGGCATCGCGGTCCTGGTCCTGCTGGCCGCGGCCTGGTCCTACCGGCGCCGGCTGCCCGACCACCCGTACCCGGCCAGCACCCGGTGGCGGGGGCCGGGCCCGGCGGCCGCGGAATCGAGCCTGGCCGTGGACGCGGGCCCGGCCCGGGTCCGGCCGCAGACCGGCGGGCGCGCCGCCGGCTCGCGGTCTCACCCGGACCTGACCCGGCCCCAGCCGGCCGTCTTCTCGCCGCGGCTGGTGGCCTCCCGGCCGCAGCGACCGGGCTCCGCGCCCGCGCCCGTCTCCCGGCCGGCGCCCGTCTCCCGGCCCGCGCCGGTCACGCGGCCCCAGCCGGCCGTGGCGCGGTCCCAGCCTGAGGTGACCCGGCCGCAGCCGGCGCTGGCGCGGTCCCACGCGGGCCTGACCCGGCCGCAGCGGGTTGTCCCGCGGCCGCCCGAGCCGACCCGGCCGCAGCGGCTGGCCGCTTCGCCGCCGCCCGAGCCGCCCCGGGCCCAGCCCGCCGCCGCGCCGCCGCGGGTCGCGGTTACCCGGCCACAGCCGGTGGTCAGCCCGCAGCCTGCGGTTACCCGGCCGCCCCAGCCCGCGGTGACCCGGCCGCCCGATCCCGCGGTGACCCGGCCGCAGCCGGCCGTACCGTCGCCGCGCGTCATCCCGTGGTGGGCCGGCCCCGGCGACGACGACAACGAGTGGCTGCGGCCGGGCGGCTACGGCCCGCCCGACCGCGCCGCTGTGAACCGTCCCAGGCCGAAGGCGGCCGACTGATGCGCAGGCCACGCCGTTGGCGCGGCCAGCTGGTGGCCGCCGCGGCCACGGGCCTGCTCGGCCTCACCGTGGCCGGCTGCGGCAGCGGCGCGCACCCGTCGCCCGGGCCCACCGCGACCGCCGCGGTGGCGGCTCCCGCGCCGTCGGATGTGGCGTCCGTGACGACCCCTCCGGCCGTCCCCGTCCCGGCCGCACCGGCCCCGGCCGCGTCCAGCTGCCCCGCCACCGCGAGGACAGCGGTGTCGTCGGCCAGCGGGCTGAAGAGTGCCCTGGCCAGCGCCCGCCCGGGTGAGACGATCGTGCTCGCCCCCGGCGTGTACACGGGCAACTTCACCGCCTCCCGGTCCGGCACGGCCAGCGCCCCGATCACGTTGTGCGGGTCACGCGACGCCGTCCTGCAGGGCCAGACGATCGCCGAGGGCTACACCTTCTACCTGGACCACGCCTCCTGGTGGCGGGTCGAGGGCTTCACCGTCCAGGGCGGCCAGAAAGGCGTCATGGCCGACGGGGCCAGTCACGACGTCCTGGACGGCCTGTACGTCCGCGGCACCGGCGACGAGGCCATCCACCTGCGCTCGTTCAGCCGCGACGACACGATCAGCCACTGCGTGGTGCGCGACACCGGCCTGCTGCGCCAGTCCTTCGGCGAAGGCCTCTACGTCGGCTCCGCGCACAAGAACTGGTGCCGGTACTCCGGCTGCCAGCCGGATCGCAGCGACGGCAACGTCCTGATCGGCAACAACATCGCCGACACCACGGCGGAGAACATCGACATCAAAGAGGGCACGACCGGCGGCAAGATCATCGGCAACCAGTTCAACGGGACCGGCATGGTCGAGTCCGCCGCCACCGGCTGGATCAACGTCAAGGGCGACGGCTGGCTCATCCAGGGCAACACCGGCGTGAACAGCGACAAGAACGGCTACCAGGTCCACCAGGTCTTTCCCGGCTGGGGGATCGGCAACGTGTTCACCGGTAACCGGGCGCAGGTGAACGGCCCCGGCTACGGGATCTACGTCCAGAGCAAGAGGCTGCAGACCGTCGTGTCCTGCGATAACGCCGTCACCGCGGCCGGGGACGGTTTCTCCACTCTTCCCTGCTCGTCGGCCTGAGCGGTGCCTGGCCTTCACCCGACCTGCACCTGACCTGTAAAGGATGACCTTCATGAGCATGACCAGCGTGTCCCGCCGGGTCAGCGTGATCGGGGTGGGCTATCTCGGGCTGACCCACGCCGTGTGCCTGGCCGACCTGGGGCACGACGTGCTGGCGATCGACGTGGACAGCGAGAAGATCGCCCGGGCCGCGGCGGGCCAGGCGCCGTTCTTCGAGCCGGGCCTGGAGCCGCTGCTGCGCAAGCACGTGGACGCGGGCCGGTTGCGGTTCACCAGCTCGTTCGCCGAGGTGGCGGAGTTCGGTGAGGTCCACTTCCTGTGTGTGGGCACCCCCCAGACGCCGAACGGCGCGGCCGACCTGAGCTACCTGAACGCGGCGGCCGGCGCGCTGGCCCCGCACCTGCGCTCGTCCTGCCTGATCGTGGGCAAGTCCACGGTCCCGGTGGGCACGGCGCGGGCGCTGCTGGCCCGGATCCAGGCCGCGGCGCCGGCGGGCGGAGCGGTGGACCTGGCCTGGAACCCCGAGTTCCTGCGCGAGGGGTACGCGGTCCAGGACAGCCTGGCCCCGGACCGGTTCGTGTTCGGCACCTGCACCCGGTCGGCGCAGGACACGCTGCGCGAGGTCTACGCCAAGCCGCTCGCGGCCGGTATCCCGGCGCTGATGATGGACCTGGAGACCGCCGAGCTGGTCAAGGTGGCGGCCAACGCGTTCCTGGCCACCAAGATCTCGTTCATCAACGCGATGGCGGAGGTGTGCGAGGCGGCCGGGGCCGACGTGGTCCGGCTGGCCGGCGCGCTGGGCCACGACGAGCGGATCGGGGCCAAGTTCCTCGGGCCCGGTCTCGGCTTCGGCGGGGGCTGCCTGCCCAAGGACATCCGCGCCTTCTCCGCCACCGCCGCCGGGCTCGGCGTGAACTCGGTGCCCAGCCTGCTCGGCACGGTGGACGCCATCAACACCGGCCGCCGCGAGCGGGTCGTCGCCCTGGCCCGTGAGGCCGTCGGCGGGTCCCTGGCCGGGCAGCGGACGGCCGTGCTCGGTATCGCGTTCAAGCCCAACAGCGACGACATCCGCGACTCGCCCAGCCTGGACATCTGCGACCGGCTGAGGTCCGAAGGCGCCACCGTGACCGTGCACGACCCGGTGGCCATGGCCAACGCGGCCCGGTCCCGCCCCGACCTGCACTACGCGGCCTCGGTGTCGGAGGCGGCCGAGGGCGCCGACCTGGTCCTGCACCTGACCGAGTGGGCCGACTACCGGGCCATCGACCCCGCCGCGCTCGGCCGGGTCGTGGCCCGGCGCTCCATCATCGACGCCCGGTGCGCGCTCGACACCACCGCCTGGCGCAACGCGGGCTGGACCCTCCGCGCCCCCGGCCGCCCGGAGCAGGTCCAGCTTTAATCCCAATAGGGCGATGCGCCTCCCCCGGCCCGGGGGGAGGATGAGGTGTACCCAAGGACGACGGGATCGCCGACATGGTTTCTATGCGGACGCTGGAGTGCCTGGTCTCCATCGTGGAGCACGGCTCACTGACCAGGGCGGCGGCGGTCCTGCACATGTCGCAGCCGGCGTTGTCGCACCAGATCGCGGCGCTGGAGCGGGAGCTGGGGACCCCGGTCATCGAGCGGCGGCCACGGGGGGTCAGGCCGACCGCGGCCGGCCTGGCCGCCGCGGCCGAGGCGCGGATCGCCCTGGCCGCGGCCGACCGGGCGGTGACCGCGGGCCGCCGGGTGGCGGCCGGAGCGGGCGGGCGTATCCGGATCGCCTGCGCCGAGACGATGACGGCGTGGGTGCTGGTCCCGGTGCTGCGGAGCTGGCGGCGGCGGTTTCCCCAGGTCGAGCTGGATCTGAAGGAGTACACCAGTGCGGACGCCATGCTGGAGGTGCTGCTGAGCGGGGGGACGGACGTCGTCGTCGGGCCGCGGCCGACCCGGACCGAAGAACACGTTGAGGTGCTGGGCCGGGAAGAGGTCGTGGTGGTCACGTCCCCCGAGCATCGCTTCGCCGGGCTGGACACGGTGCCGCCCGCCGAGCTGGCCGGCGAAGCGCTCGTGCACTACGACCCGGGCAACGGGTTCGGGGTGTGGGTCGACCAGTTCGCGGCCCGGCGCGGGGTCGTGCTGCCGCAGCCGGTGCTGCGTACCGGCTCCCCGCGGACGGCCGCGCAGCTGGCCGCGGCCGGGATGGGGGTGACGATCGTGCCCTTCTCGGCCATCGGCGTGCTGCCGGGCGCGACCGTCAGATCCCTGGACCCGGTGGAGCTGCGGGACGTGGTCGCCATCGTCGCCGCCCCGCACGACGACCTGCTGCGGCAGTTCACCGGCGACCTGAAGCGGCGCGGGCTGCCCGGCTCCCGCGCGCTCCCGGGCCGCCTAGGCGGCCCGGGGGTTCGCCAGCCCCGCCCGCACGCCGGCGCCGCTCCCTAGATGGGGTAGTGGCCGGTGCCGTCGCGGGTGGTGATCCACTGCAGCTCGGTGAAGTCGGTCATGGACTGCGGTCCCGACCGGCCCCAGCCGCTGTCCTTGACGCCACCCAGCGGGAGCTGGGGTTCGTCGGCGATGGTCTGGTCGTTGACGTGCACCACCCCGGCGTCGATGCGCCGGGCCAGGTTGAAGCCGCGCTGGTTGTCGCTGGTGATGAGCCCGGCCGACAGCCCGTACGCCGTCGAGTTGGCGATCTTGACCGCCTCCTCGGCGTCGTCCACCGCCTGCGCGACCAGCACCGGGCCGAACGTCTCCTCGGAGTGGATCCGGGCCCCGGCCGGCACGTCGGCCAGGATGGTGGGCTGGTAGCTGGGGCCGTCTGTGCCCCCGCCCGTTAGCACCTTGGCCCCGGCCGCCACCGCCTCGTCCACCTCACGGGCCACCCGGTCCCGCGCGGCCGGGGTGATCAGCGGCCCGATGATCGTGCCCGGCACCGCCGGGTCACCGATCGGCAGGGCCTTGGCCCGGGCGGTCAGCCGGTCGACGAAGGTGTCGTAGATGGACCGCTCGACCAGGACCTTGCGGGCGTTCATGCAGATCTGGCCGGAGTGGAAGAACGCGGCGAAGGCGGTGGCGTCGACCGCGTAGTCCAGGTCGGCGTCGGCCAGCACGATCAGCGGGTTGTAGCCGCCGAGTTCGAGCACGCACCGCTTGAGCGCCCGCCCGGCCCGCTCGGCCAGGATCCGCCCGGTGGCCGACGAACCGGTGAAGTTGATGCATCGCACCTCGGGGCGCTCGAAGAACTCGTCGGCGATCGGCACCGCCTCGCCGGGCGCGTGCGTGATGACGTTGATCGTCCCGTCGGGGAACCCGGCCTCGGCCATGATGTCCGCGACCAGCAGCCCGGCCGTGATCGGCGCCTCTTCCGACGGCTTGAGGACCACGGTGTTGCCGAAGGCCAGCGGGTTCACCACCGTGCGCCAGGCCAGCACGTGGGCCCCGTTCCAGGGCGAGATCCCGGCCACCACGCCGATCGGCTTACGCAGCGCCAGGGCAAAGGTCCCCGGCATGTCGGACCGGATGACCTCGCCCGCCGGCAGGTACCCCCAGTTGGCCGCCTGGCGCAGCAGCCGGGTGGCGGTCAGCACCTGGAAGTGGGCGAACCCGCCGGCGCACCCGGTCTCGGTGGCCAGCAGTTCCTTGATCTCGTCCTCGCGGCGTTCCACGATGTCGGCCGCCCGCAGGAACAGGGTCTGCTTCTCGGCCGGGGGCAGCTCGGCCCAGCTCGGGAAGGCCGCGGCCGCCGCGTCGATCGCCCGGGCCGCGTCGGCCCTGGTGCCGGCGGGAATGCGGGCCATGACCGTGCCCCGGTACGGGTCCAGGTCATCGAACAGCTGGTCCGATCCGGCCCACTGACCGCCGATGTACTGCTGGTACTCGCGCATCCGCTTCTCCCGGTCTGAGGGTCGGGCCGATCAGGCCCTGACAATCAGACAAAATATCGGAACCCGGACGGCGGGAGACACCGGGAGGGCGGGAGACAGCGGATGTTCCGCGCTCACTGCGCGACGACGGCTGGGGGTCAGGTGGGGGTCGAATCGGGGGTAATCCCCATCGACGCCAGCTACCCCGGGCGGCAGCCTGTAGTTATCCGCTCAGCACGGCAACAGGAAATGGAAGCAGTCATCATGTTCGCGATCATCGCCCTCGTCCTTCTGGCCCTGGTGGCACTGACCGTTCTCGGCTTCGCGGTGCACGTTCTGTTCTGGCCGCTGCTGCTGGTGGCGGTGGGCATCCTGGCCTGGACCAGGCTTCGTCCGGGGCGCGCGGGCCGGTGACCGGGTCACAGGGCCTGCTGGCCGGAGTCGCCGTGAGGTGGGAGCGCCATCGGGACAGACTCAGCCCACGTGAGCTGGAGGTGTTCCAGTTGATCGCCCGCGGTATGTCCAACCGGGAGATCGCCGATCACTTGATCGTCGGCGAGACCACGGTCAAGACGCACGTCGCCCACATCCTCACCAAGCTCGGCGTCCGTGACCGCGTCCAGGCGGTCGTCCTCGCCTACGAAACCGGCGTCATCGTCCCGCAATACGCGTAGCGCCGGCGATGGCGGTTCTACTCAATATCGGAACCGGGATAATAGGTAACATCGGCCGCCCTGCTTCGGCCCCGCGCGGCCTCCTGGCCAGCTCCTTGGCACGCCCCAGTGCGGGGCGTAGGCTCCACGAACCGGGATCACCGGAGGTCAGAGGGGGAGAAGTGGCTGATTTCGCGCAGACCATCTCGACGGCGTACGCCGTGGACGGGGCGGCGCTTGACCTCGGTCGCGGCGTGCTCGACGGTGAGGTCGTGGCGGCGGCGACGGTCAAGCTGCCCCTGCGCATGGTCAATCGGCACGGCCTGATCGCCGGCGCCACCGGCACGGGCAAGACCAAGACGCTGCAGGGGATCGCCGAGCAACTCTCGACCGCCGGGGTGCCGGTGTTCGTAGCCGACGTCAAGGGCGACCTGTCCGGCATCGCCGAGCCGGGCGCGGCGGGCAGCGCGGCCGAGAAGCGGGCCCACGAGCTCGGCCTGCAGTTCGAGGCCCGGGGTTTCCCGGTGGAGTTCTTCTCGCTCGGCGGCATCGGCCCGGGCATTCCGATCCGGGCCACGGTGTCGGACTTCGGCCCGCAGCTGATGGCCAAGGTGCTCGGCGCGAACGAGACCCAGGAGCAATCACTGTCGCTGGTGTTCCACTACGCCGACCAGAAGGGCCTGCCCCTGCTGGACCTCTCCGACCTGCGCGCCCTGCTCAGCTACCTGGCCTCGGACGAGGGCAAAGCCGACCTGACCGGGATCGGCGGGCTCTCGTCGGCCACGGTCGGGGTGCTGCTGCGCTCGCTGACCGGGCTGGAGGACGGCGGCGGCAACGAGTTCTTCGGCGAGCCGATGCTCGACATACACGATCTGATGCGGACTGCCCCGGACGGGCGCGGGATCATCTCCTGCCTGGAACTGCCGGCCGTTCAGGACAAGCCGAAGCTGTTCTCCACCGCGCTGATGTGGCTGCTGGCGGAGCTGTTCGAGGAGCTGCCCGAAGCGGGTGACCTGGACAAACCCAAGCTGGCGTTCTTCTTCGACGAGGCCCACCTGCTGTTCGAGGACGCGTCCAAGTCGTTCCTGACCTCGGTGGCGCAGACGGTCCGGCTGATCCGCTCCAAGGGGGTGGGCGTCTACTTCGTCACCCAGACCCCCAAAGACGTGCCCAGCGAGATCCTGGGCCAGCTCGGCAACCGGGTTCAGCACGCACTGCGGGCGTTCACGCCCGAGGACGCCAAGGCGCTCAAGGCGACCGTCTCGACGTTCCCGAAGTCGTCGTTCTACGACCTGGAGACGCTGCTGACCAGCATGGGCATTGGCGAGGCCGCGGTCACGATCTTGTCCGAGACCGGCGTACCCACCCCCGTGGTGCACACCCGGGTGGTGCCGCCCGCCTCGCGGATGGGACCAGCGGACGACGTCGCCGGCCAGGCTCAGGCGTCCCCGCTGTGGGCCAAGTACGGCCAGCGGGTCGACAACCAGAGCGCGCGGGAGATCCTGGCCGCCCGGCTGGCGGAACCGGCCGCCGCCGCCCCGGCCCCGGCGGCGGACGGTGGCGGCCAGCGCCAGCAGCCCGCCCAGCACCGGGAGCCGGCCGCCCACCACAAGGAGGCGGCGGGCGCTCTCGGTGGCGGGGTGGCCGCGGTGGGCGCGTTCCTGCAGTCCAGGGAAGGCAAGAAGCTGCAGAAAGAGGTCGTGCGCGGGGTCTTCGGCATGATCAAGAAGCGGATGTGACGCGGGCCGCGTCCGTCCGGGCCGGAGTCACCGCGAGGCGGGAGCGCTGCGCCTGACCAGCACGACGGACGCGGCGACCAGCCAGACGAGCAGCGCCACGATCGGGATGAAGGCGAGCGAACCGAGCAGGATCACGGCCACGGCGATCCCGAACACCTCCATCCGCCGCCCGAACAGCCCGGCGCGACGGGCCTGAACGCTCAGCCCGGCCACGGCCAGCGCGGCCGCCAGCATGCCGGGCACGGCGACCATGATGAAGCCGGTGTCGTTGGTGAACCGCAGCAGGGTCGCGGTCGCGGTCAGATCAGCGCTCGTGAAACCGCGGGCGACCGACGAACCGGCGGCCATCAGCACGCCGCCGACAGCGATGCACGCGGCCGAGACGCCCGCCGCCGCCAGCGGCACCGGGCTCTGGCTGCTGTCCGGGCGCAGTCTGCTGGCCCTCGACCAGACCGTCACCAGGAACGACATCAGGCTCAGGGCGGCCAGCACGAGCAGCACGCCTGTCGCCTGATGGCTGAACTGCTTGCCGCCGCCGGTGTACGCGGCCACCCAGCTGGTGGCGGAGGCGTTGTCGGACGGCGCGTTGCTGGCCACCACGCCGCCGAGGAACAACACCACGAACGCGAGGCCGGTCAGCGGCGCCCACCGGGCGGTCGGCCCCCTCTCGACGGCAACAGCTAGCTGGTCTCTGGTTCCGGCGGTGGCTGCGGAATGCGTCATGGTCGGCTCCTCTGGTCCGCGGGCCGGCGGGTGCTTGCCCGCCGATGCTGACCGTGGACCGGTCGGGATCCAGGCTGCCCGGGCCCGGCTGGGGTTGTCGCCGGCCGTCCGGACGATTGGCTGTGGACCGTGGCCTGATTCCCGCGATCCTCCTGGCGGCGGATAGCGGTCATCACAGCGGAGGATGGTCAAGGCCTGCTGCCCGCGCTAGCGTCCAGGTCATGGAGGGGGTCACGGTCAGGTTTGGCCGCCAACGCCAGCTCGTCCTGACGCTGGCCGACCTGGCTGTGGCGGCCGCCCTCACCGTCGGCGCTCTGGTGGATGTCGCGGCCCTGGGCCGGCGGGCGCCAGTGCTGGCGGCGGTGGCCCTGAGCGTGGCCTGTACCAGCAGCGTGGCGTGGCGCCGGCGCGCCCCCGCGGCCAGTGTGTTCGTGGCCGCGGGGGCGATGCTCGCGTATCAGCTCATCACCGCCGATCCGCGCATGACGTTCGAGCCCTTTGCGGTCGCCCTGTGTTACTACCTGCTCGGCCGCCGCGACCCCGGCCGGCGTGGGCGGGCCGCGCTGTGGCTGCTCGCCGGGTACGGAGTGGTCACGCTCGGTCTGGAACTTCGCAGTTCAAGCGGTTCCCTGGCCTTCCAGGTCGTCTCGGCTGCCGTGGCCTTCATCCTGCTGCCCATGAGCCTGGGGCTGCTCGCGGCACGGTACGGGACGATGGGCCGCACGCTCGCGGCCGCCCTGACCGAGCTCGAGCAGGAGCAGGAACTGCGAGCACGGCGGGCCGCGGGTGAAGAACGGAACCGGGTGGCGCGCGAACTGCACGATGTGCTCGGCCACTGCATTAGCGTCATGGTTATCCAGGCCGGGGCCGCTCGCCTGGTCGCCGAGACTGACCCCGCTGGTGCCCGCCGCGCGCTGGAAACTGTCCAGGACTGCGGCCGCGAGGCCTTGGCCGACCTGCGGCGATTCATGGGGGTCACCCGCCGCGACGACGACCTGACCGGCCCCGGGCCAGGCCTGGCTCAGCTGGGCTTGCTGGCCGAACGGGCCTCCGCCGCCGGGGTCCCCACGAGCGTGCTGATCGACGGACCGGAGGTCACCCAGGCCGGCGCGCTGCCTGCCGCCGTGGATCTGGCCTGCTACCGGGTGGTGCAGGAGGCCCTGACCAACGTGGTCAAGCACGCTGGCCCGGCCCGGGCCCAGGTTCGGGTGCGGGTGGCGTCCGGGATGGTCTCAGTGACCGTCACCGACACCGGGCGCGGATCCCAGCCCGGTCCGGCGGGCCAGGCCGGATCCGGTCACGGGCTCACCGGCCTGCACGAACGTATGGCACTGCACGGCGGCTCGCTCGACGCCGGGCCTCGACCGGGTGGTTTCCTTGTCGAGGCGCGTATCCCGCTGGCCAGGGAGCTGTCGGCCGGAACCGGCGGGTACCGGGCGCGGCCGCTGACCGACGGCTCCGACGCCGCCGGTATCAGCTCAGGCCCGGCTGCGGGCCGGGTGCTCGCCGCGGCGCACCGCCTGGGCGCGCTGGGCCGGCGCTGGCTCGACCCGCTGCTGGTCGGCTGCTGGCTGGTGGCGCTGGAGGTGGCCGCGCTGACCAGCAACCACCGGCACGGACCGCTGGCGCTGAACCTCGCGGTGGTGGGGGCCCTGGCCCTGGCCGGGCTGTGGCGTCGGCGGGCACCCGTGGTCTTCCTGACCGTCACCGCCCTGCTGTCGATACTGCTGAGCCATGGCCTGACCTCCCGCGACTACGCGACCCTGGTCGGCATCTACGGCGTCGTGATCCCGCCCTACGCGGTCGGAGCGTGGGCGAAGCGGCCTCGCGCGGTCGCCGCCATCGTGGTCTGGGCCGTCGCCGTCACCATCGCCGGGCTGGCCCAGCACGCCGCGCTCAGCGGGCTGGCGGGCCCGCTGCTGGCCTCGGGTACCGCGTGGGCGGCCGGGCTGGCGGTCCAGGCGCAACGACAGCTGACCGGCGAGCTGAGGGACGCCACCACCCGCCTGGCCGCCGAGCGCGAGGACCGGGCCCGGCAGGCGACGGTGGACGAACAAGCCCGCATCGCCCGGGACCTGCAGGTGGTGGTGGCCCGCGACGTGGTCGCCATGGTGGTGCAGGCCGAGGTCGCACGGGACCTGTTCGACATCAGCCGGGCGGACGCGCTGGCCGCCATGGCCGCCATCGAAGACGTCGGCCGGGAGGCGCTGGCCCAGATGCGCCGGATCCTCGATGTGCTCCGTCACCCGGGCGAGGTACCTGAGCTGCGGCCTCCGTCCCCGATGAACCAGCGGCCCCGGACCCGGGCGCTGGCATGAGCGTCCGCGTGGTCATCGCCGACGATCAGCACTTGGTCCGGGCCGGCTTCCGGATGATCCTTGGCACGCAGCCGGGCATCGACGTGGTCGGTGAGGCCGCCGACGGGGACCAGGCGGTGGCGCTGGCCGCTTCGCTGGCGCCGGATGTGATGCTGATGGATATCCGTATGCCGGGGATTGACGGCATCGAGGCGACCCGCCGCATCCTGGCCGGTGGACAGCACTGGGTGCCTCGCGTGCTCATGCTCACCACGTTCGACCTGGACGAGTACGTCTACGATGCCCTGCGCGCCGGAGCCAGCGGTTTCCTGCTCAAGGACGTCCCGCCGCATCAGCTGGCCGCGGCCGTGCAGACGGTCGCGGATGGTGACGCGCTGCTGTCGCCGAGCATTACCCGGCGCCTGATCGAGGAGTTCGCGGTGCGCCGTAGCACCCGGGAGACTCAGCGCGACCTGGATGGACTCAGCCCGCGCGAGCTGGAGGTGTTCCGGCTGCTGGCCCGGGGGATGTCCAACCGGGAGATCGCCGATCACCTGATCGTCGGGGAAACCACGATCAAGACCCACGTCACCCGCATCCTGGCCAAGCTCAGCGTCCGCGACCGCGTGCAGGCCGTCGTTCTTGCCTACGAGACCGGGGTCATCGTCCCCGGAAACGCGCCGCCCTCGCCCCCCGGCCCGGCACCGCGCCGTCATCCCGGCCCGATCGGCCAGGGGCTCTAATCAAAAAATTCAGTAGTGTTCTTAAACTTGACCGCATGACGGTTCCCGAGGAAGCGTTCGCCGACGCCGCGGAGTTTCCCCGCGCGCGCCGCGAGCAGTGGCAACGCCTGGTTTCGGGCGTGCTGGCCAAGTCGGGCCGCCCGGGCCTCGAGGGGGCGGCGGCCGAGCAGGCCCTGGCCACCGAGGTCGAGGACGGGCTGTGGGTCCAGCCCCTCTACACGGCGCAGGACGCGGTGCCCGGCCCCGGCCCCGGCCTGCCGGGCCTCGCGCCGTTCGTGCGCGGGAGCCGGGCGCAGGGCCCGGTCGTGGCCGGCTGGGATGTCCGGCAGCAGCACTCGTACCCGGATCCGCGCCGGGCCAACGATGCCGTCCTGGCCGACCTGGAGAACGGCGTCACCTCGCTGTGGCTGACGGTCGGCCGCTCCGGCCTGCGCGTGGCTGCCCTGCCCGACGTGCTCAACGGCGTCTACCTGGACCTGGCCGGGGTGGTACTGGACGCCGGCGCTGACTTCGCCGCGGCCGCGGAGCAGCTGTTCGCCCTCTGGGCCGAGGGCCCGGCCGCGATCCCAGCCCACGAGGCGAGGGGCAACCTCGGCGCCGACCCGCTCGGCCTGCTCGCCCGCACCGGCACCGATGCCGAGACGGCCGAGCAGCTGACCGCGGCCGCGGACCTGGCCGGACGCTGCGCCCACGAGTTCCCCGGCGTGCGCGCTCTGACCGTCGACGCGCTGCCCTACCACGACGCCGGCGCCTCGGCCGCCCAAGAGCTCGGCCTGGCGCTGAGCACCGCCGTGGCCTATCTGCGCCAGCTGACCGACTCCGGCCTGACCGCCAGCCAGGCGGCCGGGCAGCTGGAGTTCCGCTACGCGGCCGGCGCCGACCAGTTCCTGACCATCGCCAAGCTGCGCGCCGCCCGCCGCCTCTGGTCCCGCGTCGCGGAGGTCTGTGGCGTCGATCCCGCCGCTGCGGGCCAACGTCAGCACGCGGTGACCTCGGCCGTGATGATGACCGCGCGCGACCCGTGGGTGAACATGCTGCGGACCACGATCGCGTGCCTGAGCGCCGCCCTCGGTGGCGCCGACGCGATCACCGTGCTCCCCTTCGACAGCGCGCTCGGCCTGCCGGACCAGTTCGCCCGCCGGATCGCCCGCAACACCCAGGCGATCCTGCATGACGAGTCGAGCCTGGCCCGGGTGATCGACCCGGCCGGCGGTTCCTGGTACGCCGAGCGGCTCACGGACGAGCTGGCCCGCGGGGCCTGGGACTGGTTCCAGCGCATCGAACGGGCCGGCGGCCAGCAGGCGGCCCTGGGCCGCGGCCTGATCGCCGGGGCCATCGCGCAGAACTGGGCCGAGCGTTCGGTGGACCTGGCCCACCGGCGCGAGCCGATCACCGGGGTGAGCGAGTTCCCCAACCTCGGCGAGCGGCCGGTGGTGCGGGACCCGGCACCGTCCCCGCCCGGCGGCGGCCTGCCGCGGGTCCGCCGGGCCGAGGCGTTCGAGGCCCTGCGGGCCCGGTCCGACGCCACCCTGGCCGCCACCGGCGCGCGGCCCAAGATGCTGCTCGCCACCCTCGGCCCCCGCGCCGTGCACACGGCCCGCTCGTCCTTCGCCGCCAACCTGTTCCAGGCCGGCGGTATCGAGACGCCGCTCAGCGAGGCGGCCGGCGGCAGCCAGACCGAGCAACCGGACGTGCAGGCCCTGACCGCGGCCTTCACCAGCAGCGGGGCCCAGGCGGCCTGCATCTGTTCCAGCGACACCCTCTACGCCGAGTACGGCGAAGCCGCGGCGGCCGCCCTGAAAAAGGCCGGGGCCCGCCACGTCGCGCTGGCGGGCCGGCCGGGCGACTGGCTGGAGGCCTACCAGCGCGCGGGCGTCGACGACTTCGTCTACCTCGGCTGCGACGCCGTCGCCGCCCTGACCGCAGCCCTGGACGCGGGCGGAGAGTCCTGATGATCCCGGATTTCAGCGAGATCGGGCTCGACGGCCCGGACGCAACGGCCGTCAGCACCCCGCAGTGGGAAGAGGCGTGGCGGCGGGAGACCGGCAAGGACGCCGGCGAAGCGGTCTGGGAGACGCCGGAGGGCATCGCGGTCAAGCCGCTGTACACGGCGGACGACCTGGCCGGCCTCGACTTCCTGGACACCTATCCCGGCATCGCGCCGTACCTGCGCGGCCCGTACCCGACGATGTACGTGAACCAGCCCTGGACCGTGCGCCAGTACGCCGGGTTCTCCACCGCACAGGAGTCCAACGCCTTCTACCGCCGTAACCTCGCGGCCGGCCAGAAGGGCCTGTCCATCGCGTTCGACCTGGCCACCCACCGCGGCTACGACAGTGACCACCCGCGGGTGACCGGCGACGTCGGCATGGCCGGGGTGGCGATCGACTCGATCTACGACATGCGGCAGCTGTTCGACGGCATCCCGCTGGACCAGATGTCGGTCTCGATGACCATGAACGGCGCGGTGCTCCCGGTGCTGGCGCTGTACATCGTGGCGGCCGAGGAACAGGGTGTGGCCCCGGAGCAGCTGGCCGGGACCATCCAGAACGACATCCTCAAAGAGTTCATGGTCCGCAACACCTACATCTACCCGCCGCAGCCCTCGATGCGGATCGTCTCCGACATCTTCGCCTACACCTCGCAGCGCATGCCGCGCTACAACTCCATCTCCATCTCCGGGTATCACATCCAGGAGGCCGGGGCCACGGCTGACCTGGAGCTGGCCTACACCCTGGCCGACGGGGTGGAGTACCTGCGGGCCGGCCTGGCCGCCGGGCTCAGCGTGGACGCGTTCGCCCCGCGGCTGTCGTTCTTCTGGGCCATCGGCATGAACTTCTTCATGGAGATCGCCAAGCTGCGCGCGGCCCGGCTGCTCTGGGCCCGGCTGGTGAGCCAGTTCAAGCCGGAGAACCCCAAGTCGCTCTCGCTGCGCGCGCACTGCCAGACCTCGGGCTGGTCGCTCACGGCCCAGGACGCGTTCAACAACGTCGCGCGCACCTGTGTCGAGGCGATGGCGGCCACCCAGGGCCACACGCAGTCGCTGCACACGAACGCCCTGGACGAGGCGCTGGCCCTGCCGACCGACTTCTCTGCCCGCATCGCCCGCAACACCCAGCTCCTCCTGCAGCAGGAGTCTGGCACCACCCGCGTTATCGACCCCTGGGGTGGCAGCGCCTATGTCGAGCGGCTGACCGGCGAGCTGGCCCGCCGCGCCTGGCAGCACATCCAGGAGGTCGAGGAGGCCGGCGGGATGACCAAGGCCATCGGCGAAGGCATCCCCAAACTCCGCATCGAGGAGGCGGCGGCGCGTACGCAGGCCCGGATCGACTCCGGCCGCCAGCCGGTCATCGGTATCAACAAATACCGCCTGGACGCCGAGGACGAGCAGATCGAGGTGCTCAAGATCGACAACGCCTCGGTCCGCGCGCAGCAGCTGGAAAAGCTGGGCCGGCTGCGCGCGGAGCGCGACGAGCAGGCGTGTCAGCGCGCTCTGCAGGCCCTGGTCGACGCGGCGCGGGCCGGGGCCCAGCCCGGCGGCGGCCTGGAGGGCAACCTGCTCGCCCTGGCCGTGGACGCGGCCCGGGCCAAGGCTACGGTGGGCGAGATCTCCGACGCGCTGGAGCAGGTCTACGGCAGGCACGCCGGGCAGATCAGGACGCTGGCCGGGGTCTACCGGGATGAGGCCGGGGCGTCCGGCCCGGTCGAGGAGACCCGCATGCTGGTGGAGAAGTTCGCCGAAGCCGAAGGCCGGCGGCCGCGCATCCTGGTGGCGAAGATGGGCCAGGACGGCCACGACCGCGGCCAGAAGGTGATCGCCACCGCGTTCGCCGATCTCGGCTTCGACGTCGACGTGGGTGCGTTGTTCCAGACGCCGGACGAGGTGGCCCGGCAGGCGGTGGAGGCCGACGTGCACATCGTCGGGATCTCCTCGCTCGCGGCCGGGCACCTGACCCTGGTCCCCGCGCTGCGCGCGGCACTGGACGAGGCCGGGCGCGAGGACATCATGATCGTGGTCGGCGGGGTCATCCCGCCCGGCGACTTCGAGGCCCTGCACGAGGCTGGTGCGGCCGCGGTCTTCCCGCCCGGGACCGTGATCCCGGACGCGGCCGCGAAGCTGCTGCGCACGCTGGCGGCGGCGCTGGGTCACGAGCTCTGACCGGCGCGATGGCCCAGGCCCGACCGACCGACAGCGCGGCGCGGTACGTACGCGCCGTGCTGGACGGCTCGCGGTCCGATATCGCCCGCGCCATCACCCTGGTGGAATCGACCCGGCCGGACCACCGGGCGGTGGCGCAGGAACTGCTGAGCGAGCTGCTGCCGCACACCGGCAAGGCCATCCGGGTCGGCATCACCGGGGTGCCGGGCGTGGGCAAGTCCACGTTCATCGACGCCTTCGGCACCATGCTGACCGGCCTGGGCCACCGGGTCGCGGTGCTGGCCGTGGACCCCTCGTCCAGCCGGACCGGCGGCTCGATCCTGGGCGACAAGACGCGGATGCCGCACCTGGCCACCGACCCGGCCGCGTTCGTCCGGCCCTCGCCGTCGTCGGGCACGCTCGGCGGGGTGGCCCGGGCGACCCGCGAGAGCATGCTGATCATGGAGGCGGCGGGCTACGACGTCGTCCTGGTCGAGACCATCGGCGTCGGGCAGTCGGAGATCGCGGTGGCCAGCATGGTCGACACATTTGCGCTGCTGGCCCTGGCCCGGAGCGGCGATCAGCTGCAGGGCATCAAGAAGGGCGTGCTGGAGCTGGCTGACGTCATCGCGGTCAACAAGGCCGACGGACCGCACGAGAAGGACGCCCGCGCCGCGGCCCGGGAGCTGGCCTCGGCGCTGCGGCTGCTGCAGGATCCCGGTGCGGCCTGGCGGACTCCGGTGCTGACCTGCAGCGCCCTGGAGAACATCGGCCTGGACGAGGTGTGGGAGCGGATCGAGCAGCACCGCACGATGCTGGAGGCGACCGGGGAGCTGGATCGCCGCCGCCGGGACCAGCAGGTCGGCTGGACCTGGAACCTGGTGCACGACCAGCTGCTGGCCCGGCTGCACGGGGATCCCGAGGTGCGCGCGATCGTACCCGGGCTGGAGCAGCGCGTCCGGGACGGGTCGGTCACCGCGACGACCGCCGCGGCCGAGATCCTCGACGCCTTCGGGACGCCCGAGCGGTGACCGAGCACACCAGCGACGGCCGGTACATCCTGGCCGCCCCGGGGCCTAGGCTCCCCCGGCGGCCGCGGCCACCAGGGCCAGCACGAACGCCGCGACGAGGATGGCCACCCGCAGGTAGTGCAGGCGGTCCCACCGCTGCTGCTGCTCGCGCCAGTCGGCCGGATGGTCGTCCGCCGTCCAGGTGACCGAGCGATTGTTGATCGGCACCAGCAGGGCGATCGACAGGACGACGCTGACGGCCAGCAGCGCCGCGGCCGCGATGGCCGCCCCGGCGGCGGGCCCCGATCCGGCCCGGTTCCAGCTGGCGGCGGCCAGCCCGGCGGTCAGGATCAGCGACGCGAAGTACCAGTACGGCATGACCCGGCCGAGGACGCGGCCGCCCCAGGCGCGGGCCTGCTGCGCGGGCCCCACGGCCAGCTGCAGCAGCATCGGGTTGACGAACACCGCTACCGCGAATTCGACGCCGACCATGATGCCGACGACGGTCGTGGTGACGACAGCGAGCGCGTTGAACATGATCTTCCCTGACTCCCTCTTGTTAGCACTGCTAGATTTTCTAGCAGTGCTAACCTAAGACGGTACGGGCCGGAACGCAAGCAGAAAAAATCGGGAGACATCATGGCGCAGCCGGGAACCAGGGAGCGGCGGGCGGCCGAGCGCAGGCAGCAGATCCTGACCGCGGCCCGGACCGTGGCCGAGGCCGAGGGCTGGCCCGCCGTCACCTCCCGGCGCCTGGCCGACGCGATCGGCTACACCCAGCCCGTGCTCTACGCGCACTTTCCTGGCGGGAAGACCGAGATCATGCGCACGGTGGCGCTGGCAGGCTTCGCCGAGCTGGCCGCGGCGACCCGGGCCGCGCTGGGCCGCAAGACCGGCCCGCGGGCCGTCGAGGCGGTGGCCCGCGCTTACCTCCGCTTCGCCGATGAGCATTCGGCCCTGTACGAAGCCATGTTCCAGCTGCCGATCGACGTCCGGTTCGCCCAGGATGACGTGGAGGCGGAGCTGCGGGCCGGCTTCGACGCGCTGGCCGCCGCCCTCGGCGACGCCGCCAGCGGGACCGCGACCGAGGTCTTCTGGAGCGCCCTGCACGGCATGACCCTGCTCGAACGGGGCGGCCGGATGCGCCCCATCGACCGCCCTGTTCGCATCGCCGAACTAGCCGCCCGCTTCGGCACTTAGCCCTAGCCGCGCGGCCGCGTCAGTTCCGGGGGTGCGGCGGCGGGGGCTCCCCAGGAATGGCGGACTAGGGAGTTCTACCAGGGTCCTGAGCCTCGTTCTGACCGAGACTGAATATGTCAGCAACGAGAGCAAAACAGCGGGAGAACCTCATGAACAGCACGTCCGCCACCCTGGACCGCGACGACACCACCACACACCCGGGCACCACGAACCCGGGCACCCCCGGTCACGGCCGCCACGCCCGTCCGTCGCGGGCCCGGCGCTGGCTGATCGGGTCCGGTGCCGTGGTCGTGGCCGGTGCGGCCGTCGTCGCCGGCCTGATGGCCAGCACGTCCCAGCCGACCGCCCAGCCGGCCGCCCACCCCGGCGCGACCGTGCAGACGGCCAACCCGGCCGTGCCCGGCCACCCGAGTGGCACCTCCGCCAACCCCGCGGTGCCCAGCCGCCCCGGCGCCCACACGGTGAACCCGGCCGTGCCCAGCCGCCCGAACACCCCGGCCGCCAACCCGGCCGTGCCGTCCACCCCCGGTCAGGGCGCCGGCACCTCGGCCGCGTCGTGAACCACGTTGTGAACCGTGCCGTGAGCCGTGTCGCGGAGATGATGGGCCGCCGCTCCGATGTCCCGGCGGCGAGCGAGGGGACCGGTGACCGGTCCCCTCGCTGCCCGCCGACCTCGAGGCAGGCTTCTGATTCTGACGCGGCGCCCTCGGACGCGGCGGCGTCAGAACGTTCTGATGGCGATCTCGGCCGGTGCGCCGAGCAGCCCGTCGATCTCCGGGTCCAGCCGGCTCAGCGTGAGCGAGGCACCGGCCATGTCCAGCGAGGTGCAGTATTCGCCGACGTAGTTGCGCCGGACGTTGATCCCGCGCTTGGCCAGCTCGCTGTGCGCCCGCCCGTAGAGGATGTAGAGCTCGCTGATCGGGGTGCCGCCCAGGCCGTTGATCATCAGGGCCACGTCGTCGCCCTGGGAGAACGGCAGATCGGTGACGACCGACTCGAGCAGCTCGTCGACGATCTGGTTGGCGCTGGCCAGCTTCTCCCGGCGGCGCCCGGGCTCCCCGTGGATGCCGACGCCCATCTCCATCTCGTCGTCGCCCAGGTCGAACAGGGGTGAGCCCTTGGCCGGTGGCGTGCACGAGGTCAGCGCCATTCCCATGGTCCGGGTGACGTCATTGACCTTGTTGCCGATCCGCAGCAGCTCATCCAGGTCCGCGCCTTGTTCCGAAGCGGCGCCGACCGCCTTGATGACGAAGAAGTTGCCCGCCACCCCGCGGCGCCCGACGGTGTAGGTCGAGTCCTTGACCGCGACGTCGTCGTCGACCATCAGCGTGCCGATCGTGACGCCGTCCGCCTCGGCCATCTCCTTCCCCATCTCGAACGCCATCCGGTCGCCGGTGTAGTTGTTGATGATGTGCAGGACGCCCTTGGGTGAAGCGAGCAGCTTGCTCGTCTCCAGCACGTAGTCCATGGGCGGCGCGGCGAAGACGTCTCCCGGGCACGCGGCATCGAGCATGCCTTTGCCGACGATCATCACGTGCGCTGGTTCGTGGCCCGATCCCGAGCCCTGGATCACCGATACCTTGTCCTCGCGCGGCGCGTCGGTCCGCATGATGAGGTTGTACTCGGGGACGTACTTGAGCGTGCCCGGGTTGGCCAGAGCCAGCCCCTGCAGCATCTCGGGGACGAAATCCTTGGGATCGTTGACGAACTTCTTCACGGCAACCTCCGTTGGTTACGACTGGCGTTGGCTACAACTGGGGAGGGGATTCAGGCTTCAGGCCGGCCAGGGCTTCGAACATCACGGCGACGGCTACGGCCCCGGCATCCAAGGTCCCGATGCTCCGCTCGCCGGTGTAACTGGCCCGGCCGCGTTTGGCCTCCATCGAGCGGGTGGCTTCCGCGTGCTCGCGGGCCACCCGGGCCACGGCCTGCAAGGTGGTCTGGGCGTCGAGGCCGTCCGCGACGCTGCTCTCGATCGAGTCGGCGGCCGGGACGAGCACGTCGAGCAGCGTCTTGTCGCCGACGTCGGACCGCCCGCGCGCCTTGATCCCTTCGATCGCCGCCCGGAGCATGGCGACGATCTGCTCGCCGGTCAGCTCGGTCGCGGTCCCCGCGGTCGTCCCGGCCCGCAGGAACGCGGTGCCCCAGATCGGGCCGGACGTGCCGCCGATCCGGCTGGTGATCATGACCGCGACCTTCTTCAGGAAGGTGCCGATGTCGGTGCGGTCAAAGTCGTCCCAGCCGCTGATCACCAGCTCGAACCCGCGGGCCATCGAATAGCCGAAGTCGCCGTCGCCGACCACCGCATCGAGGTCGCCGAAGTACTTCTCGTTCTCGACCGCGACGGTCGCGATCGTGTGGACGGTGCCTTCGACGTCGCCGAACGTGGCCTTGGACATGGCTGCTCCTTGTGGTACTTGGCTGAGATCGGCCAGGGTGATCCAGTCACCGGGCGTGCTGGCGGTCCGGTTGGCCAGGACCTGGGCCCGCTCGCCCCCGGGATCGCCGAGCGCCGAGACGACCAGCGCGGCCTCGCTGAAGTCCTCGTCCCTGGTCAGGTCGTTGACGGTGATGACGGTGGCCAGCCCGGCGCCGGTCGCGGCGAGCAGGCCGTTTCTGGAGTCCTCGATCACCACGCCCTGACCGGCGGGCAGGCCGAGCCAGTCCAGCGCGACCAGGTAGATGTCGGGGGCGGGCTTCTTCTTCGTCACGATGTCCCCGGCAAAGACCTTGACCTGGCTGGCCAGCTCGGCGCCGACGGCCCGGTTCAGCGTCGCGACCACGGAGGGTTCGGCCGAGGTGGAGGCCACGGCCACGCGCCAGCCCGCGGCCAGGGCCTCGCCCACGATCCGGGCGATTCCTGATCGGGGCGGGACGGCACCGGAGGTGACCAGCTGGGTGTAGATCTCAGTCTTGCGCTTGTGCCAGGCCGCGACCGCCGCCTGCTGACCGGCCTGGTCGGACGGCAGCCCGGCCGCGGCCACGAACTCCGGGGTCAGCAGGCTGGCCAGGCGTTCCTTGCCGCCGCCGATGAGCACCTTGTGCCGGTAATCGTCCAGCGTCCAGTGCACCGGCAGCCCGAACTCGGCGAAGGTCTGGTTGAACGCGACCAGGTGCCCGTAGCGCTCGGTGTCGGCCAGGACCCCATCGCAGTCGAGGATGAGGGCCAGGCCGGCCGCCGGTTCTGTCATCGGGTCACCCGGCCTGGCCGACGCTGCCGAACCGGCGCATGTGATCCGCGGCCAGGCCGAGTATCGCGCCGCGGACCGAGGTGAACAGCGAGGGCGGATCCCAGCTGTCGCGCTCCGCCGCGCCGCGCAGGTACTCGAGGTTGGCCTGCATGTAGGTGACCTTGAGCGCGGTCGAGATGTTGACCTTGGCGCAGCCGCGCGCGATGAGGTCGGTGAACTGGGCGTCCGTCATGCCGGTGCCGCCGTGCAGGGCGATGGGGATCGGCTCCGCCGCGACGATGTCGGAGACACGCTGCGCATCGAGCTTGGGCTCCGCGCGGTAGACGCCGTGGGCGTTGCCGATCGCCGGGGCGAACACGTCGATGCCGGTGGCCCGGATGAAGCCGACCGCTACCGGCAGCGACTGGGTCTCGGCCACCTGGTCCGACCCGACGCCGTCTTCCACCCCGGTGATCGACTCGATCTCGCCTTCGACGTTGGCCCCGTAGGACCGGGCCTCGGCGACGACCTCGATGGTCTGCCGCTGGTTCTCCTCGACCGGGAGGGACGAAGCGTCGAACAGCACCGAGTTCCAGCCCTTACGCAGGCAGTCGCTGATCACGGCCCGGTCCGGGCAGTGATCCAGGTGCAGGCTGACTGGGACCTCGATACCCGCGGTCATCTCTCGCCACATGGCGAACAGCAGGTCCAGGCCGATCGACCGGACCGTCTTGACCGAGGTCTGGATGATGACGGGGGAGCGCTCCTGGACGGCCGCCGCGAGCACGGCTTCCATCGTGAGGTCGTTGACCACGTTGATCGCGGGTACGCCGTACCGCTCAGCGAAGGCGCGGTCGACGATTTCCTTCAGCGAAACGACGGGCACACGCAGCCTCCTGGGTCAGGACGAGCCTACGTTCGGTGTCCGGGCTGCGGATCAGTGAAAATCCCCAACTTCCGTGGGGACTTTCCCTACCGCGCCGGCTGGGCGGAGCGGCTGACCCGGGCCGCGAGCTCGGTGCGGTTGCGGGCGCCGGTCTTGCGCAGCACCGCACCCGCGTGCTTCTCGATCGTCTTGACCGAGAGCGTGAGCCGTTCGGCGATGATCTTGTCGGGCAGTCCCTGCTCCATGAGATGGCGCACCTCGCGCTCGCGGCTGGTGAGCGGCTGCGCGAGCTCGTCGGTCTGCAGGCTCTGCCGCAGCTGCCGGAGCATGGGGCCGGACAAGATGGCCTGCCCGCGGGCTGCGGCCACGACGGCCTGGGCCAGTTCGGGTCCGCCGGCGTCCGCATCCACGCAGCCGCGGGCCCCCGCCCGCATCGCCGTGGCCACCTGCTCGTCGGCCTGCTCGTCGCCCGTGTCGCAGATGCCGACCACGGCCAGGTTCTCGTGGACGCCGATCAGCAGCCCGGTGATCCCCCCGGCGGCCGGCGGCTCACCGGGACCGGGCTCACCGGGACCAGGTTCTCCGGGACCGGTACGGCCGGCGGCCAGGCCCAGGTCGACCAGGGCCACCTCGGGTCGCAGGGTCTGGCAGGCCTGCGCCGCCTCCTCGGCCGTGGCCGCCTCGCCGATGATCTCCAGACCGGGTTCGGTCCAGGCCAGCAGCCGGGCCAGGCCAGCCCGCAACGCGGGCTGGTGGGCGGCCACCAGCACCCGCGGCCGGAACTGCGCCGTCCCCGCGTCGCGCGTGTACGGGAACCGGGCCCGGATCCTCGTTCCCCAGCCGGGCAGCGAATCGAGGTCCACGGTCGCGCCGAGTGCGCTGGCCCGGTCGGCCATCGCCCGCAGCCCGAACCGGTCGCTCTGCCATCCTGACCGTGGGTCGAAACCCTGCCCGTCGTCCTGGACCAGCAGCGAGACCGCCTCGGGCTCGTACAGCAGGCCCAGCCGCGCGGTCCGGGCCCCGGCGTGGGCCACGATGTTGGTCAGCGCCTCCCGGGCGGTCCGCAGCACCTCGCGCGAAAGGTTCCCCTCCAGCGGGACCGGGGTGCCCGCCGAGACGAACCTGACCTCGAGGTGGCCGGTGCTCTGGGCCCAGGCGACCTCGGAGCGGAGCGCCGCCTCCAGCGTCTGGCCGTCCAGCGGCGAGGCCGCCAGCCCCAGCAGCGTCAGCCGGACTTCGACCAGCGCCTCGGCCGCGATCGCGCTGGCCTGCCGGAGCTGCTCGGCCGCCACGCCGCCCACGTCTTCCCGGCCTGCGCTGTCCACGTGGGCTCGCACGCTCACCAGCCGGTGGGACAGCGTGTCGTGCAGCTCGGCCAGCATCTTGTCGCGCTCTGCGGTGGCGGCCTCGGACCGGGCCAGCTTCTCGGCTTCCTCGTGCATGCGGGCGTTGGCCAGCGCGATCGCCGCGTGCCGGGCGAACAGCCGGAGCAGCTCGGCGTCGGCCGGCCCGAACGTCCGCCGCTCGTCCCGGCTGAACACGATGCAGGCGCCGATGATGCGGCCGCGCCACTCCAGCGGCACCCCGATCACGCCGCGCAGCGTGGCCCGCGACTCCGGGGCCACGTGCCCGCCGGGTACGTCGTCGTACCGGGCGAACCAGAGCGGGGCCCGGCGGGCGACGACCGCCCCGGTCATGCCCTCGGTGAGCGGGTAGACCGCACCCGAGTGGCAGGCCACGCCGATGTCGGCTTCCTTGCGGTAGATGCCGGCCGCCTCGTCGACGCTGCAGATCGAGCCGGCGTCGCAATCCAGCAGCTCCGTGCACCGCCGCAGGATCTGCTCCAGCAGCGGGCGCAGCGAGAACTCCCCGGCCAGCTCTTCGGCCACGGCGATCAGGCCTGCGGCGCGCGCAGGGTCGTCGTTGACCACGTGCCCTCCGATCCGCGTCATCGTCGGACCGACCCCTAAGTGCAGATCAAGCCGGTTTGAGCATTACCCGAGAGCCCGCGATGCGTCAAGGAGGGGCTAGGACGGCGGCAGGTTGACCGCCGCACGGTCCGGGACTACCGCGATGATCACCGGCATCAGCAGGGCGATGACCATGAGCTCACGGAACGGGCTCTGCGCGGGGTAGGCCACGAAGAACTCGGTGCCGGCGATGAAGCCCAGCCAGACCGCGATGTTCCAGATCAGCGCCATCCAGACGGCCCGCATGCCGGTCGACCCGCCCCGGAACCGCAGCAGCGCGCGGACGAACAGGAACGCCCCGAACCCCTCGGCCAGCGCCGCCATCAGGACGATTCCATTAATGGTCCACACCGGCCACGAGTAGACCTTGACGATCGACGCGATGAAAGCCGCGTTACCTGAATTCAGGAACACCCAGTGGAGATGGCCGACCGAGGCGACGAAATTGACCGAGTTGGTCAAGGCCACCATCGCGAAATACACCGCCCCGACCAGGAGCACCAGCCGCTTCAGCAGCAGGCCCGGCCGGTCGAGCAGACGCGCGACAAATCCACGGTCATCCGCCGCCGCGGCCGGCGTCATGTTCTCAACCACCGCGGCAGTCGGCCGCTCGTGGAGCTGAGTAGTCATTGTCAATCTTCCCTTTCCCGGGTTCCGTGCTCGTCCGATAGATCCACTATCGGGCGAGCCGGGCCGCGGCGCCCTGGTAAAACTTCCTAGTTGGCGCCGCTCAGAAGACGAAGGTGCCGAACGGCTCGCCACCCTGCTCGTCGGCACCTAGATGGTGAACCAGGTGCTGAGCGGGGAACGACTGTCCTGGTGGCAGGTGTGTACCGCCAGGACACAGGAGGCATCCGTTGACCGAACCAGACGCCGTTACCGAAGTGGGCGCCACGCTGGCCGGGATTTTCCAGCGCCACCCGGTGGCCGACCTGACGCTGCCGCTCGATGAGACGCTGCCGTCCACCTGGCCCGGGCACATGCCCTACCGGGCCACGGTTTGGAGCTGGTTCGCCGATCGCCCGGACGACCCGCAGCCGGTGCACCCTCGCGGCGGTGGCCACTACCAGACCCGATGGCTGGTGGTAGACGAGCACACCGGTACCCATGTGGACGCGCCCAGGCACTTCGTTCCCCCGCCTGGCTCCGGCTTGCCGCACGCGGGCCCCGCCGGGACCGTCGGCGTCGCCGACCTGGCCCTGCTGGCCACGAGCGGTCCGGCCGCCGTGATCGACGTCCGCGACCTGGCCGGTCAGGCCGAACCGGGCCACAGCCCGGCCATCACCCCCGGACACGTGACGGCCTTCGAGAGCCAGCACGGCCCGCTGCGCGGCGGTGATGTCGTGCTGTTCCGTACCGGCTGGGATTCCCGGTACCGCCCCGGGCCGGACGGCGACGCCTACGGTGCCGACGTGCTCACCACCGGGCGGGCACCCGGCTGGCCAGCGCCGCAGCCCGAGACGATCGAACTGCTCCGGGATCGGGGCGTTACCTGCGCCGGCACCGATGGCCTGTCGATGGGGCCCGCTGAGGGCGGGGCACCGACCCACCTGGCTGGGCTGCCGCACGGCATGACGTTCGTGGAGGCGCTCGGCGGCTTGGACCAGGTGCCGCCGCGTGGGGCGTGGTTCCTGTTCCTGCCTCTGCGGCTGGTGGATGGCACCGGCGCTCCGGGCCGCGCGCTGGCCGTCCTGCCCGAGCCGACGGCCAGAGAAACTCCTGGTTAGGACGGGACGGGACCGCCGCTAGGTCTGCAGTCCGCGGAGCAGGATGCCGAGACCCGCGGCGAAGCGCTTATCGCGGTCCGCGTCCCAGGCGTGCGGGCCGTGAGCAGCCAGGGCGGGGAAGCGGTCCGCGGGCAGTGCGCGGAGGAAGGCTTCCAGCTGCTTCCGCGTCGCGGTGTCGCGGAGGCGTTGCTCGGCCGGTGAGCTGGGGTCGGCGAGCGCGAAGCCGAGCGTGTAGTCGTAGATGAGGCGGAAGGCCAGGGCGGCCTCGGGCCCGGACAGCCCAGCGGTGAGCAGCGGGCCGAGGAAGGCCTCGGCCAGGGCCAGCGAGGCCGGGCTGAGCGGATCGCGGGTCTTCAGCAGGGCGGCTACGCCGGGGTGGTGCTCCAGGGCGGCCCGGAGACGATGGGCGAGCGTGGCCACCTGTGCGGTCCAGGGCTGGGTGGGGTCGGCGCGGCAGTCGACCTCG
This sequence comes from uncultured Actinomycetes bacterium, assembly GCA_963833835.1. Taxonomy (GTDB): domain Bacteria; phylum Actinomycetota; class Actinomycetes; order Streptosporangiales; family Streptosporangiaceae; genus Bog-532. Next base: position 84,828 of record CAWHZI010000004.1, on the reverse strand, counting down.
GCCAGCACAGCGTCGAGGACGAGGTCGTACAGCTGTTCCTTGCTGCGGACGTGACGGTACAAGGCACCGGGAACTACGCCGAGACGGGCCGCCAGCGCCCGCATGCTGAGGGCCTGCGCACCGTCGGTGCTGATGACCGCGAGCGCCTCGGCGACGACGCGGTCACGGGTGAGCGTACGGCGGCCGCGCTCCGCGTCGCCGGTCCGGTTGAACCACAGCGCACCCGCGTCTGTAGCTGTGGCTGGCGTCTGCTCTGTCACTCTGCCTCCGTCCCGGGCCACGGTTGACTGTGTACGGCGTTCACTTTAGTGTGAACACCGTACCGGGCAATTGAATAGTGTTCACCTGAGCGGTGTTCTCCCGGGCTGCCGGACTGCTGGCCTGGCCAGAGGCGAGGGAGAACGTCATGCTGAGTACGACCGGACGTGAGGCGGCAACCAGCTCGGCCCGGCCCGCCCGGCTGGAGCTGAAGCCGGATCAGCGCGGTCCCACGGTGCTGGACGGTGGCTGGTGGCCCCGGTCCGAGGACCTGGCCACGGAGCTGCCCGACCTGATCCGCGCCCTGGACGCACGGCACGGCCGGACCAGGCGGATCATGCTCGGCGCGGCCGACTGGACCGCGAGCCGGCCCCGGCAGCTGGTCTTCGGCGCCCCGGAGAACGGCCGCGTCGTGCACCTCGGCTGGTTCGATACCCAGCCCGCCGGCCTGCTGACCGCGATCTCCGCCACCGGCCAGCGAACCGACCTGCTCACCGTCCCGCCGGACACCAGCGAGCCGGAGGCCCGGAAGGCCATGGACCAGGCCGCCGAGGCGGGCAACCAGATTCACGCTCCCGCCATCCTGGCGAGCATCACTGCGGCCGCCCCAGCGCCAGCCCCCGGCCCAGCCCCAATCCCAGCCCCCGTCCCGGACCTACCCCCAGCCTCAGCTCCAGCCGAGCTGGCCGGGTCAGCCACCTCGTGATCAGCGCCACCGTCGCGTCCCGTGGCCAGGACGCAGCGCCGCCCGTTGACCGGGCGGTCGTCCGGCTGGGCGGCATCCTTGATACCGCTGCCGCCCCGGCGCTGCGGGAGCGGCTGCTCGGCATCCTTCATCACGGCACCAGGCTGCTCATCCTCGACCTGTCACGCGTTCTCCGGTGCGATCTGGCCGGGCTGAACGTGCTGATCAGCACCCAGCGCCGGGCCAGGCTGCTCGGCATCACCGTATGCCTGGCCGCCCCGAGCAGCCAGGTCGCAAACCTCCTGCGATCGACCGGCGTTGACCGCCGTTTCAGCATGTACCCGGACCTGTCCAGCGCGCTTGCCGGAACGATCTGAGGTCAGGTCGCCGTCCTCAGGCGCGGGGCCCAGTCGGCGAAGGGATCTGATTCCTGGCGGCCCTCGGTCGCCGCGGCCCAGCGCCCCGACCCCCACCACCGACGCTCGCGGCGGCGTAGGCCCCCCTTGAATTTGTCCACAATTTTATTTGGCGTAATGATTTACGTCGAAATTTCCCATGCGAGGGAAACGGGCGTAGTGTGAGGAATGTTGCTCCGGACCCTGGCAGGTGCATCACAAAATGCGTGATGTCGCGGCGAAAATGGGCTCCGTGAGCGCGAGGAAAATTCCTCCTGCTGAAGTCCCAACGCAGCTCGTTAACCGCGCCAGTCAGCCGTCCTGCTGACCAAAAAGGCCATTCAGAGCATCATCGCTCGCTGCGTCTTAATTTACCGGGACCTTATTTTTCCTGCGTTTTCGCGCAATTTGGCCCGGTCCCAAAATAGAGGCTCGTATGAAAGTCCTAATTATTGTCTTGGTCATCGTCGTGGTGCTGGCCCTCATCGGGCTGGCTATGGGGGTGCGGATCGTCAAGCAGTACGAGGAAGGGGTTTTGTTCCGGTTCGGCCGGGTGCAGGGGCCGCGGGGTCCGGGGCTCCGGCTGATCATCCCGTTCGCCGATATGCTGCGGCGGGTGTCGCTGCGGATCGTGACCATGCCGATCCAGTCCCAGGGCATCATTACCCGTGACAACGTCAGCGTCGACGTGTCCGCGGTCGCGTACTTCAGGGTCGTCGATGCGGTCAAGTCGGTCGTCGCGATCGAGGACGTGAACTCGGCGATCGACCAGATCGCGCAGACCACGCTGCGCAAGGTGGTCGGGCAGCACAGCCTGGACCAGACCTTGTCGGAGACCGACAAGATCAATCTGGACATCCGCAAGATCCTCGACATCGCCACCGTCGCGTGGGGCGTGGAGGTCACGCTGGTCGAGCTGAAGGACATCCAGCTCCCGGAGACCATGAAACGCGCGATGGCCAAGCAGGCCGAGGCTGAGCGGGAGAAGCGCGCGAAGATCATTAATGCCGAGGGCGAGTCGCTGGCCGCCGCCGCACTGGGCGAGGCGTCCGACACGATGATGGCCCACCCGCTGGCCCTGCAGCTGCGTAACCTGCAGAGCCTGGTCGAGATCGGTGTGGACAAGAACACCACCGTGGTCTTCCCGGCCCCGCTGATGACCACCATCGCCGAGCTCGGCTCGTTCCTGGCCGGCGAAAAGGCCGCCGCGAGCGCCGCTCGCGCCGCGCTCCCGGCCGCAGGCCCGACCAAGGCCCCCGTCACGACCGCAAACGGAACCACCCCTAGCGGAAACGGCCCGGTCACCACGGCACCCGTGAACTCACCGGACCAGACCCCATAACCGCGGTTAATTCCTGCCGCTGGGTCGGGACATCTTCCTGTCCTGACAGGAAGGTGTCCCGATGGTCAGCATGGATCTGAGCACCGTCGTCCGGGACGGTCACGCCGTCGTCGGGTTGCGCGGGGAGCTTGACGTCAACGACGCCGCAGGTGTCGCGGTGGCGCTCACGGAGGTGGTGGCCGGCCACCCGGACATCATTATCGACCTGACGGCCCTGGCCTTCATCGACTGCTCCGGCCTGTGGGCGCTGACGAGAGCCCGGGAACAGGCGAGCCGGGCGGGCGGCGGCCTGCTGCTGGCGGCGCCGCAGCAGCTGGTACTGCGGGTTCTCGCCCTGACCGGCCTGGCCGATGTCTTCCCCGTCCACGCCAGCGTGGAACAGGCGCAGCTGGCCTACTCCCGCCATCGTCCGGTGTGAGGGCCGGACGATGGCGGGAGAGCGGACGGCGAAGGTGTGGGCGTGTATCACCGCTGCCCACGGCGGAGACGGCCCGGTTTCTGTGGCGGATCTGTGCCGGGCCGCCGTCCGGTGTCTGGGAGTTGACGGTGCGAGCGTGATAGCGACGAGCGGCGTGCTGGTGCGTGAGCCGCTCGGCGCCTCCGATGGACTGAGTGCCCAGCTGGAGGAGCTGCAGTTCACGACCGGCGATGGGCCCGGGGTGGAAGATTTCGCGTTCGGTGTGCCGGTGATGATCCCGGACCTGGAGTCGGCGGCGGCGCGCTGGCCAGTTTTTGTGCCGGCGGCGGTAGCGGCGGGTGCACAGGCCCTGTTCGCCGTTCCGCTGCAGGCCGGGGCGATTCAGGTGGGAGTGCTCTCGATGTATCGGTCGCAGCCTGGACCGCTGACCGCCGCCCAGCTGGCCGATGTGCTGGTCTTGGCCGACATCGCCCTGCAAATAGTGCTGGATGCCGCGGCGGGCATCAGCGCGTCGCCGGATTACCGGCCACTGGACGGTCTGTCCGATCGGCGCGCGGAGGTGCATCAGGCGGCCGGGATGATCTCCGTTCAGCTGGGAGTGGACCTCGGCGAGGCCCTCGTCCGGCTGCGGGCGCACGCCTTTGCTGGCGGCGCTTCGCTGGGTGATGTGGCCGACGACGTAGTGCACCGCAGATTGCGCCTGGACCCGGATCGGGGTCCCGGGCCGGAAGCGTGACATCGCCCCAGGCAGCCAGGGGCGGTGGCGCACGCCCCGGTAATTCCCGAGGGCTACTGTGGCGAACATGGCGGTGACGGTGGATGAGCGCTTGGCCCAGGTGTTTGTAGAGCTGGCGGATACGCTGGTCGCCGGGTTCGACCTGATGGATTTCCTGCACACGCTGACCGAGCGGTGCGTGGAGCTGCTCGAGGTGGACGCGGCCGGCCTGCTGCTGGCCGACAGCGGGGGTGTCCTGCGGCTGGTCGCGGCGTCGACCCAGCAGGCCAAGGTGGTGGAGCTGTTCCAGATCCAGCACGACGAGGGCCCGTGCGTGGACTGTTACCGCACCGGCCAGGTCGTTTCCATCGGCGATATCCGGTCGGACTCGGCCACGGCACGCTGGCCGCAGTTCGCCGCCGCCGCCGCTGAGGTGGGCTTCGTCGGCGTCCACGTGATCCCGATGCGGCTACGTGATCAGATCATCGGGACGCTGAACCTGTTCCGCCGCGCCCCCGACGGACTGAATCCAGCGGTCGCGGTGGCCGGCCGGGCGCTGGTCGATGTGGCCACGATCGGAATCCTGCAGGAACGCGCGATCCATCAGCAAGAGGTCATCGCTGGGCAGTTGCAGGTGGCGTTGAACAGCCGCGTCATCATCGAGCAGGCCAAGGGCATTCTCGCGGAGCGGCTCAGGACCACCCCCGACGAGGCCTTCCTGATCCTGCGCCGCTACGGCCGGGACAATAATCGTCCGCTGACCGAGCTGGCGGGCGACGTTATCAACGGGACCACCAGCGTCGCCCCCCATAGCTAGCGGCAGCTAGCCGCCTCCGGAGCGGCAACGGGCGGCGAGGCGGCCCGGGTCGGGCCAGTGCACGGCGGTGACCCAGCCCAGACGTTCGAAGAAGCGGATGACGGCAGCAGATAGGTCGACCTGGTGGGGGCCGGTGCCGTGCCGGGCGCAGGTGGGGTCGGAGTGATGGCCGTTGTGCCAGCTCTCCCCGAACGAGATCAGCGCCAGCGGCCACAGGTTGGTGGCGCGGTCGTAGCGGCGGGTGGCGTAGGGGCGGCTGCCGATGACGTGGCACAGTGAATTGACCGACCAGGTGACGTGCTGCAGTAGGGCGACGCGGGCCAGGCCGGCCCACAGGAAGGCGCCCAGTGCGGTGCGCCAGCCGCCGATCAGCCAGCCTGCCGCGGCCGGCAGCAACAGCGAGGCGGCGCACAGGGCAGGGAAAGCAGTCGCGACGGCCCGCATCGCCGGGTCGGCGATCAGGTCGGGGGCGTACCGGTCCGGTGGTGTCGGATCGTCCCGCAGCAGCCAGCCGACGTGGGCGTGGGCCAGACCACGGAGCTGGGCGCCCACGCTGGTGCCGTACCGATAGGGAGAGTGCGGATCACCGGGCCGGTCGGTGAAGGCATGGTGGCGGCGGTGGATGGCGACCCAGCCGATCACGTCCCCCTGGAAGGTCATCGATCCCGCGATGGCCAGCGCTATCCGCAGCGGCCTGGACGCGGTGAACGCGCGGTGGGTCAGCAGCCGGTGGAACCCGATCGTCACCCCGAGCCCGGTCAGCGCGTAGAAGCCGGCCGCCAGGAGAACGTCGGCCAACCCCAGTCCGTGGCCCCACGCCAGCCACACGGCCGCCGCCAGGCCGGCGAACGGCACGACCACGAACGCGGTGGTTACGCCGACCCGGACCCGGCTCGCGACGGTGGTGACCGGCGCCCCACTGTCGGGGAAGGATGTCGTGCCGTCGTAGGGAGCGGAACGCTGGACGGGCGGGACGGCGGCGATGCTCATGACCCACTCCTCAGTCAGTGAAGAATTGACGTGTTGGTAGCCGGTCCTGCGCGAAAAGCCGCACGGCGGGAGAAACAATTCTCCCGGGGCCGTTGTCCTTTTCTGGGCCGTCGCGCCGTCCAGCGCCTGGCCCGGGACATTAAAAAAACTCCGTCTTATGCCGCTCACGTTGAATTTGCGGAGCGGCGGCCAAGGTCCGGAGCTACCTTCAACTTACGTCCCGGCAGCGGGAATGTCCACTGGCTGCCGGGACGAAAAGTCGATGAGGGATAATATAAAAGCGGTCTTGATCGTCATTACCGGGCTCGTCGTCTTCATCTTTTATTGCTGCGACTTGGTCCCGGCGCTGGTTACCGCCGGCGGCGGTGCGTCGATAAGGGCGGCGGCCTCGCTGGTCAGTTCTTCCAGCCGGCGCCGTGACGGCAGCATGAGGATCGCGAGGATGGCGCCGAGCCCCAGCAGCGCAGCCGAGATCGTGAAGGCCACGGTGTAGCCGTGGGTGGCCGCGGCCGCAAGCGTAAGCGCCTTCGGGCCGGTGTGGTGGGCGAGCAGGTAGCTGGTCGTGGCGCTGCCCGCGATGGTGCTGAGGATGGACACGCCGATCGACCCGCCGACCTGCTGCATCGTGTTGACCAGCGCCGAGGCCACGCCTGAGTCCCGGCGGGGGACACCGGCTGTGGCGGTATTGATGGCCGGGGCGAAGATCATGCCGAAACCCAGGCCCATAGCCAGCAGAGCGGGCAATATGTCCGCAGAGTAGCCGGAGGTCACGGTGAGCTCGGCCAGGTAGGCCGTTCCGCCGGCGCCCAGCAACATACCGGCGGCGATCAGCGCGCGGGGCCCCATCCGGGGCAGCAGCACAATGCTGGACAGCGTGGAGGCGATCAGGATGCCGGCCACCAGCGGCAGGAAGAGGAGCCCGGTGGTCAGCGGGCTGTATCCCTTGACCTGCTGCATGTAGTAGGTGAGGAACAAGAAGATGCCGAAGATCGCGATTCCGGTGATGCCGACGGCCACGTAGGCGCCGCCCCGGGTGCGGTCGAGGATCACGCGCAGCGGCAGCAGTGGGTGACTGACCCGCCGCTCGGCCACGACGAACCCGACGAGCAGGACCGCGCCGAGGACCAGGGAGCCGATGGTCAGGGTGTCGGTCCAGCCGGCCGTGTCGGCGTGGGAGAAGCCGAACACGATGAGGAACAGCCCGGCGCAGGCCAGAATCGCTCCGGGCCAGTCCATCCGGGGCCGGACGGTGGGCCGGCTGCTGTGGATGAAGGCCAGCGCGCCGGCCACGGCGAGAGCGGCGAAGATCAGGTTGACGTACAGGGTGTAGCGCCACGAGAAGTACTGGGTGAGGGCCCCGCCGAGGATCAGGCCCACCGCGCCCCCGCCGACCGCGACCGACCCGAACACGGCGAAGGCCTGGCCCCGCTCGCGCGGGTCCTGGAACGTGCTGACCAGGGTGCCGAGTGCGGACGGCGCGAGGATGGCGCCGAAGGCCCCCTGCAGGGCCCGGGCCGCGACCAGCATCTCGAACGAGACGGAGGCGCCGCCGATAGCCGAGGCGACGGCGAATCCGATCAGCCCCGTGATGAAGACCCACTTGCGGCTGAACATGTCACCGAGGCGGCCCCCAACCAGCAGCAGGCTGCCGAAGGCCAGGGCGTACGCCGTCACCACCCACTGCCGGTCGCTGTTGGCGAATCCCAGCGAATGCTGCGCCGACGGCAGCGCGATGTTCACGATGGTCGAGTCCAGCACCACCATGAGCTGGGCCACAGCCACCACGACCAGGATCATCCAGCGCCGGTCGGCTCGCCCTGCGGGTGGGCCTGGCGTTTCGCCGGAACCAGGTGAAGCGGCGGGGTGAGCCATGTGACCTCCGGGTCAGCGATCGTCGAGCACGGATCGCTACCGGGGTCCGGAGCAACGATGGTTGGGCCGAGCAGCCGAGATGGGCGCGCCGACACCACCGCAGGTTGATACCAGCATACGCGTACCCGAGCTGCGCCATCCGGCCGCAGGGTGCCCCTGGCGGAGACCAGGCCAGGGTAACGGCCAGGGTCTGTCCTGGGTGCGACCGGCCGTTCTTCGCCGGATCCTCAGTGTCGTGGGCACACCCTCGACCGCTTCCCTTCAATCAAGGAACCGTCATGTCTAATCACTACAGCGCGGCCTATCTGAGGTTCCCCGGCGACGACGCCCGGCTGGACTTCACCGACCTGTACGCCTTTCCCGCGCCTGGCGACGCCGCGAAGACGATCCTGATCATGGACGTCAATCCGTACACGACCGGCATCAGCGCCATGCCGCCGTTCCTCATGCAACCGGGATTCCACCCCGACGGCGTCTACCGGATCAACGTCGACAGCGACGGTGACGCGCAGGCCGACGCCGCGTTCACGTTCACGTTCTCCGACCTCCGGGACGGCGCGCAGACGGTCTCGGTCCACTACGCCACCGGCACCCAGGCACGGCAGCCCGAGCCCACCGGCGAGCTGCTCATCTCGGCCACACCGGTCGGTTTTGATGCCGCCGCGCAGCCGGTGCAGGCAGGCCCGGGCCGGCTGTTCGCCGGGATCCGCAGCGACCCGTTCTTCGCCGATGCGGACGGCGCCTTTCACGGCTTTCAGTGGACCGGGCAGGACGCGTTCGCCAACCGCAACATTGCCGCCATCGTCCTGGAGGTGCCCAACGACCTGCTGGGCGCCGACCCGGCGATCGGCCTGTGGGCGACGGTCAGCGTGCGCCGTGACGGCGCGCTCGTCCCGGTGGACCGGGGCGGCCATCCGACGATCAACCCGTTCATCAATCCCGACGGTGAGAAGAACCTCTACAACAGCAGGCAGCCCGCCGATGACCTGGCCAACTACCTGCAGCCCTGGACCAAGCTGCTGGAAGGTAACGGATACCCGCCCGAGGAGGCGGCCGCGGCGGTGCGGATCGTGCTGCCCGACATCCTGCGCTACGACCGGGGCCGCCCGGCCAGCTACCCCAACGGCCGGGCGCTGACCGACGACGCCTTCAGCGCCCGCTTCGCCTGGCTGACCAACGGCAAGGTCGGCCCCACCGGACTCAAGCCGCACGACGACCTGCTGGCCGAGTTCCCTTTCCTCGGGCCGCCCAACCGCTACACCGCCGGGTAACGGCCAGCGCGATGGAGCGCGAAACCCAGAGCCAGCATGACGGAATCGACTAGGAGGCCGAACCATGGAGTACCTCGTCACCATGACCACTCACGTTCCAGACGGGACGCCGGAACAGGCCGTCCAGGACGTCCGCACCCGCGAGGCCCGCCACTCGGCCGAACTCGCGGCCCAGGGGCACCTGCTGCGCCTGTGGCGCCCGCCGTTGCAGCCGGGCGAATGGCGCTCGCTCGGGCTGTTCGCGGCGGCCGGCGATCAGCGGCTCGAGGACGTGCTCGCCTCCATGCCCCTGCGGGTGTGGCGTACTGATGAGGTCACCCCGCTCGCGCCACATCCGAACGACCCGCATCCGGACCCGGCCCCGGCGGCCGGAACCACGCCGGCTGGGCCCGGAGCGAATGGGAAGGGCTCGGAGTTCCTGGTCACGGTCACCGTGGCCGTCCCGCCGGGCACCGCGGCCCAGACGGTGGCGGACACCGACGCCAGCGAGGCGCAGCAAGCGCATGACCTGGCGGCCCAGGGACACCTGATCCGGCTGTGGACCCTGCCCGGTGCCGGGCGCGCGCTGGGCCTGTGGCGAGCCCGCGACGCAGGCCAGCTGCACGAAGTCCTGTTGTCGCTGCCGGTGGCCCCCTGGTCGGCGGTGGACATCACGCCGCTGTCGCCGCACCCCAGCGATCCGGCGATCCTGCGTCCCCCAGCCGTGGCCTGAGCGCGGGTCCCGTCACTCGGCCTCGAGTTCGCGCAGGTTGGTCCGGGTCAGCTCGATGAGTTCCTCCCCGCCGCCGGACAAGATGGTCCGGGTCGCGTACAGGGTGAAGCCCTTGATCTCGCCGTAGGTGAGCTTGGGTGGCAGGGACAGTTCGTGGCGGGCGGTGTGGACCTCGACCAGCGCCGGGCCGTCATGGCTGAACGCATCCCGCAGCGCGCCTTCCAGGTCGCCTGCTTTCTCGACCCGGGCCCCGAACATGCCGACCGCGCGGGCGATAGCGGCGAAATCGGGGTTGTCCAGGTCGGTGCCGTAGGTGACGATCCCGCCCGCCTTCATTTCCAGCTCCACGAACGACAGCGCCCCATTATTAAAAACGATGACCTTCACCGGGAGGTGCTGCTGGCGCAGGGTGATGAGTTCGCCGAGCAGCATGGCCAGCCCGCCATCTCCGGACAGGGCGATGACCGGCCGGCCGGGGTGGCTGGCCTGGGCGCCGATGGCGTGCGGCAGGGCGTTGGCCATGGAGCCGTGGCTGAACGAGCCGACCAGGCGGCGGGTGCCGTTCATGTGGAGGTAGCGGGCGGCCCAGATACACGGGGTGCCCACGTCGGCGGTGAAGATCGCGTCGTCGGCGGCGAGCCGGTCGATGGTGGCCGCGACGTACTGCGGGTGCAGCGGCGACTCGTTCCGCTTGTCGCGGGCGAGCTTGTCCAGCCGGGCCCGGGCCCGCCGGTAGTGGGCGGTCATCTGGTCCAGGTGCGATGAGTCGGCCTTGGCCGTGAGCAGCGGCAGCAGCGCGTCGGCCGTGTCCCTGACCGTGCCCACCAGGGGCACCTGGACCGGCACCCGATGGCCGATCCGCTCGCCGCGCACGTCGACCTGGATCACCGGCACGCCCTCCGGGTAGAACGGCCGGTAGGGGAAGTCGGTGCCGAGCATGACCAGCGCGTCGCAGTGTTCCATGGCCCGGTAACCCGAGCTGAAGCCGATCAGCCCGGTCATCCCCACGTCGTAGGGGTTGTCGTACTCCACGAACTCTTTACCGCGGAAGGCGTGCACGACCGGTGCCTTCAGCGCCCCGGCCAGCGCGATGAGCTGGTCGTGGGCCCCCGCGCAGCCCGCCCCGGCCAGAATCGTCACCCGGCGGGCCCGGTTCAGCACGTCCGCTGCCGCGGCCAGCGAGGCCTGGTCGGGCCGGATCACCGGCGTCTGGGCCCGGATCGCCACCGGCTTCGCGTCCGATGGCGCGTCGGCCAGGAAGATCTCCCCCGGCACCACGACGACGGCGACCCCGCCCCGCTGCAGCGCCGACCGCATCGCGATCTGCAGGATGCGGGGGAGCTGCTCGCGGGTGCTGACCAGCTCGCAGTACACGCTGCACTCACGGAACAGCTCCTGCGGGTGGGTCTCCTGGAAGTACTCCCCGCCGATCTCTTCGGCCGGGATGTGCGCGGCGATGGCCAGCACCGGCACCCCGCTGCGGTTCGCGTCGAACAGGCCGTTGATCAGGTGCAGGTTCCCCGGCCCGCAGCTGGCCGCGCACACCGCCAGTTCACCGGTCAGCGCGGCCTCGGCCGCGGCCGCGAACGCGGCGGCTTCCTCGTGGCGCACGTGGGCCCAGGTGATCGTGCCGTCCCGGCGCAGCGCGTCGGTGAACCCGTTCAGGGAGTCCCCCGGGATCCCGTACACCCGCCGCACCCCGGATGCCTTCAGCGTCGCCACCATCACGTTTGCCACCGTGGCCATCGCGTTCTCCCTGCTCGTGGTCTCAGCGCACCAATGACCATCATCGCCGTTCGTCCCGCGCCCGACACCCGTGAAGGGCCCTGGCCGGGGCGCCGGGCTGAAAGGCCAGGGGACCCGCCAGGGACGGGCACGGGCTCGCGGCGTCGACCAGCACGCTGGATCTGAGCGATACGGCCGGCCTGGGCCGGTTCTTCGCCGGGCTGCCCGCGCCGGTCGACCATGTGCTGGTCACCGGGGGCGGGCCGGCCTACTCGCTGATCACCGAGATGGACTTCGACCAGGCGCGGAGCGTGCTCGACGAGCACCTGCTCGGATCGCTGCGAATTGCGCGGGAGTGCGCCACCCGCATCCGTCCCGGCGGATCGCTGACGTTCATCACCGGCACCGACGCCCGCCATGCCCGCGCGGGTTCGAGCCTCGCCGCCATTTCTGCCGCGGCGATACCCGCCATCGCGGCGAACGCGGCCCTGGAACTCGCTCCGGTCCGGGTCAACGCGCTCGCGGCGGGGTTCGTCGACACCCCGCTGTCCGCTCGCCTGCTCGGCAGTGGCCTCGGCCACCGCCGGGAGCAGCTGGCCGCGACGCTGCCGATCCGGCGGGTGGTCGAGCCGGCCGACGTGGCCGCGCTCGCCCTGCACCTGATGACCAACACGGCCCTCACCGGCGCCACCTACGACGTCGACGGCGGCCAGCAGCTCATCCCCTGAGCTCGGCTGGTCCCGGTCCGAGCGGTCCTGAGCTAGGGCACGACGATGACGGGCACGGATGCGCGACGGGCCAGGGTCACGGCCACCGAACCGACGATACGATGCATGGCCTGCGTCGAGCTGCCGACCACGATCACGGCGGTGTCGTCGGAGTGGGCTTCGTGGAGGCCGGTGGCGTAGGCCATCAGCTCGTCCGCGATCGAGCCCGAGCGCCGCCCGAACTCCCAGCGCTCCTCGCGGCCGCGCAGCTGCTCGGCCGCCATGGTGCGCAGTTCCTCGGCGATGTCGTCGAAGTCGACTTCCAGCTCACCGATGGCGTCGGCCGAGAGCGAGTCGGCGGCGGGCAGGTGAGCGACGTACACCACCTCGATGCGGCCCGCGCGGCCCTGCAGCAGCCTGACCGCAGCGTCCAGGGCCCGGGTGGCCGGAGCGGAACCGTCATAGCCCACGACGAGATACAGATTCACGGGCGGAGTGTCAGTGCTCATCATGATCAACACTAGTCCCGCCACGGGACCGGTGCGCAATAGACGCAGCGTTTCTGGTGTGCCTATGGTGGCCCGGTAGCGACACCACCGAGCCGGACGTCGCTTTCTGGGAGGTCCCGTGGCATCGCCCGCTGCTTCGCCGGATCCGCGCCCGGCCCGCGCCAGCGCAGACCGCGCGCCTGCTCCCGCTGACCGGCGGTGGCTGGTCCTGGTCGTGGTGGCCGTGGCCCAGCTCATGGTGGTGCTGGACTCGACCATCGTGAACATCGCGCTGCCGTCGGCGCAGCGCGCACTGGGCTTTCCCAACAGCGACCGGCAGTGGGTGGTGACGGCGTACGCCCTGGCCTTCGGCAGCCTGCTGCTGGTGGGCGGCCGGCTGGGTGACATGTTCAGCCGCAAGTGGGTCTTCATCATCGGCCTGGCCGGATTCGCGCTGGCCTCGGCCCTCGGCGGCGCCGCCACCTCGTTCAACATGCTGGTCGCGGCCCGGGCCCTGCAGGGCGCGTTCGGCGCTATCCTCGCGCCGTCCGCTCTGGGCACCCTGGTCAGCACGTTCCAGGATCCGCGCGAGCGAGGCCGGGCCTTCGGGGTCTTCGGCTCGGTCGCCGCTGGCGGTGGCGCGGTGGGCCTGATCCTCGGCGGGGCCCTGACCCAGTACCTCTCGTGGCGCTACACCTTGTACGTCAACCTGATCTTCGCGGTCATCGCCATCGCCGGCGCGCTGGCGTACATCCACAGCACCCGTTCGGCCAACCCGCCGCGAATGGACTGGCCTGGGGCGATTCTGGCCTGCGCCGGGCTGTTCCTCATCGTCTTCGGCTTCTCCCACGCCGACACGGCCGGCTGGACGGCGACGCTGACCATCGGCAGCCTGGTCGCCGGCGTGGTCGTACTGACCGGGTTTGTGCTGGTTGAGCAGCGGGTCAGCCATCCCCTGCTGCCGCTGCGGGTGGTCCTGAACCGCACCCGGGGCGGCGCGTATATGGCCGTCTTCCTGTCCGGGATCGCGATCTTCGGTGTCTTTCTGTTCCTGACCTACTACATGCAGCTGATCAAGGGGGAATCCCCGTTTACCACGGGGCTGCTGTTCCTGCCGCTGATCGGGTGCATCCTGATCAGCTCCAATCTCTCCAGCATCGTGCTGCTGCCCCGGGTAGGGCCGCGCGGCCTGATCGCGGCGGGCATGCTGCTGGGGGTGATCGGGATGATCTACCTGACCCGGCTCACCGTGACCGCCAGCTACCTCAGCGCAGTGCTGCCCGCGCTGCTGGTGCTGGGCCTGGGCTTCGGCATGATCTTCGCCCCGGCCATCAACACGGCCACGGCCGGCGTCCGGCGCGAAGACTCGGGCGTGGCCTCCGCGCTGGTCAACACGGGACAGCAGGTTGGCGGTTCGATCGGGACGTCGGCGCTCAGCACGATCGCGCTGACCGCGACGACCAGCTACCTGGCGGCTCACCACACCGGGCCGGCGGCGCTGGCGCAGGCGACCGCGGCCGTCCATGGCTACACGCTGGCCTTTTCGGTATCGGCGGGGATACTCGGGCTGGGCGTGATCCTGGCCATCGTTCTGCTCCCGTCCCGCCACCGGCTCGAGGAGCTCAGGAGCCAAGCCGCGGCCCCCGCCTCCGGGCCGGCCACCCCGGTACCCGCCCCGGAATCGGCCCCCGGACCCGAACCCGCGCCGGTGCCAGTGGCCGAGCCCGTCGCCGCGCGCACGGGCGTACCGGCCGGGGCCCTTACGGCCGAACCGGTCGCGGCGACGCACCTGGAGGCGCACGCCATCCCCGTGGCCCTGCTGTGCTGCTCGCCGGTGATCAACACCAGGTCCCGGCCGCCGTCGGCGCCGGTCCTCTAGCGGCGGATCAGCCGCACGCAGGCCTAGCCGGTGGCCGTGGGATGCTCAGCCCATGGGGCGTCACGGTCAGCGGCTGGCCACAAAGCCGGCCGTCGCCGGCGTTTCCCCTCTCCTGGCGGCAGCGTTCCTGGCCGCGGCGCTGGCGGGCTGCTCCGCGTCGTCGTCGGCGCCCCGGCCTGCCTCGTCCGGTACGGATCACCCCGCCGCAGCGGCCTCGCCCGCCGTTCATCCCACGGTTCATCCCGCCGGGCCGGCGTCGGCCATCACCATCGCCGGGACCCGTCCCGTGCCGCCCAACGGCAGCCAGGACACGCACGCCCAGACGCCGGCCATCAGCTGTGACGACACCACCCTCGCCACCGACAAGGCCCTGGGCGGCAAGATCGCGGCCGGGTTCGTCAGCGCCAGCCTCCCCGTGTCGGCCGATCTCCTGACCCACTTCCTTCAGGGGACGGGCACCGGGGTCGATTACCGGGCCGGGTCGGTCATCTCGAGGCAGGCGCTGGCCAGCGCGGCCTTCCGGGCCGTGGACAGCGAGGTCCAGACCGCGATCCTCAGCCAGCTGAAGGCGGGCCGGACGCGGGTCCGGCTGTCCGCCGCGCAGCTGCCGCTGGTGTCGTTCGCGTCCAGCGGCGGCGATCTGTACTGGGGCTTTCGCGGTACCCAGGGCCTGAGCGTGGCCGGGACCGTTCACCGGGCGGATGGGCGGTACAGCGGCACCCTCTCCTACGTCATCCGGGACAGCTACGGGTTCCCGGCCGGCGACACGTTGGCCGGCTTCGGGGCGCCCATGAGGTACCTGCAGACGGTGTGCGGGGCGCCCCAGCACGCGGGCGGAGCCCACTGGTTCCCTGACACCATCACGGTCACCGTGCCGTTCAGCCACCCCGCCTGACCAGGCCCACCGGGGAGGGATCAGGCGCCCGGGACGAGCCGTTACGGCAGGCAGGAGCCGGGGAAACCGCGTACGGGGTGCAGCTCGACACTGAAGATGCCGGCCCGCACGCCGGGGTCGTCGTCCATGATGCGGCGGGTCGTTTCGAGGTCGGCATCGAAGACGCCGTAGCCGGCGATGCCGCTGTCATCGGCGATGGGCAGGACGACCGACAACAGGCCCGCATCGACCAGGGCCATGTTGCGCCGTCCGTGTTCCCACACCACGGCGTCGCAGGCAGGGCGGGCGAAGGCGGCCGTGGTGTGCAGGACCAGGACGGTGTAGGGCCTGGCCTTGGCCACCCGGGTCCGCATCTCGTCATCGGTGATGGTGGGGAGCTGATCGGTCAGCGCAGCGCCACCGGGAGGCTGCTGGGCCGCCGCGGCGAAGCCGGTCAGGCTCCAGCCCGAGCCGACCGCATCGCGCATGCCTTCCCACCCCTCACCGTGCCGGTCGAGGTGCCGGTGGGTCAGTTCGACCCGGGTGCGGCCGGGACGGAGCTCGGTGAACGTGATCTCGACCTCGCTGGCTCGCTCGGGGTCGTTCTCGACCTGCCACTGGAGGTTGATGTCCCAGCTGAAACAGACCCGGACCGGCGGTTCGTAGACCAGGACCCTGGCCCACCGGCACTCACTGCCGTCGGTACCGCGGTCGATGATGTGGCCGCCGACGTAGGGCTCGAACACCATCTCGGCCAGGGGGGCTTGCAGGATGTGCTTGTCGTCGTCCCACCAGGTGCCGATCTCCTCGGTGAACACGCGGAAGGCGCGATCGGCGCTGGTATCGACCTCGACCGCGGTGCTGACCGTCGTGGGACTGGGTGGCGTAGGGCCGGGCGGCGTGGTCACTGCGCTCCTCCGGGGGGCGTCTCGGCAGTGCGGCGGAAGGCCTCGAGCGAGCGGTTCCAGAACGCGTCGAAGTAGCTGCGCAGCAGTTCGAGGGCCGCCGGATCCACCGTGTACACCCGGCGGGTGCCGGCGGGCGTGTCGTCGACCAGCCCGACCGACTTCATCAGCTGCAGGTGCTGAGAGACCGCGGACCGGGTCACGGGGAGGTCCTGCGCGAGTTCGGTCGCGGTGGCCGGGGTGTCGAGCAGCCGCTCGAGGATCGTGACGCGCATCGGCTCGCCCAGCACTTCGATCAGAGACCTTGCGTTAGTCATGGCTTACGCAAGCTACCACTGTCGGAACGGCCCTGTCGACAGCCAGGAGGCCCGCGCCATCCAGATGATGGGCGCGGGCCTCCTGGCTACCAGGTGCTCTGGTTCAGCCGCCGAACTTGTCCGGGTCGGGGCCGGTGCGCTGGTCCTTGTTCAGCGCGCTGATCTCGGCCACGTCGCCGTCGGCCAGCTCGAAGTCGAAGATGTCGAAGTTCTCCTTGACCCGGGACGGGGTCACCGACTTCGGGAACACGATGTCGCCGCGCTGGATGTGCCAGCGCAGTATGACCTGGGCCGGGGTCTTGCCGGCCCGCTGGGCGATCGAGACGATGGTCGGGTCTTCGAGCTCCAGACCCTGCCCGATGGGCGACCAGGCCTCGACGGCGATCCCGTGCTCGGCGCAGAACCCGCGCACCTCGTCCTGGGTCAGGTACGGGTGCACCTCGATCTGGTTGACCGCCGGGGGAACTTCGGTCTCCTCGTGCAGACGGCGCAGGTGGTGCGGCTGGAAGTTGGACACGCCGATCGAGCGGGCTCGCCCGTCGCGGTAGAACTCCTCCAGCGCTTTCCAGGTCGACACGAAGTCGCCGTCGTACCGCGTGGGCAGCGGCCAGTGGATGAGGAACAGGTCGAGGTAGTCGAACCCGAGCTCCTGGAGCGAGAGCTCGAAGGCCAGCCGCGCGTCCTCGGGAAGATGGGCGTCGTTGGAGAGCTTGCTGGTCACGAAGATGTCGGCCCGGTCGAGGCCGGATTTCGCGACCGCCTCGCCGACTTCTCTTTCGTTGCCGTACATCTCGGCCGTGTCGATGTGCCGGTAACCGGCCTGCAGGGCGGTGCTGACCGCCTCCGCGGTGTCCTTGCGCTCGATCTGGAACACACCGAAGCCGAGCTGCGGGATGGACCGGCCGTTGTTCAGCGTGATCTTCGGTACTGCGGTCAAAACGGGAACTCTCCTCCGGAGATGGGGATGGGTCAGGTTCGTTATCTGCTTCCCTGCCCACAGCGAGCCGCTTCACCCATCTCGGGCCCGGCCCGGGGTGGCGCCGGACGCGGTATACCTTCAGAACTCATGCGTATCGGCAGCATTGACATCCATCCCATCGCCGACGGTACCTTCCGTGCCTCGCCGCAGTACTTCGGCGACCACGCCACCGCCCACGGCCACGAGGACCTCTTCACCCGCCACGGCATGGCGTGGCTGCCGATCGGCTGCTTCGTCATCCGTACCGGCTCGCGCACCATCCTGATCGACGCCGGGATAGGGCCGGAGCTACGCGATGACGGCCCGAGGCGGCTCCTGGTCGGCGGGCAGCTGCCGCTCGGGTTGCGCGCCATTGGAGTCTCACCGGCCGACATTGACGACGTGGTCTGCACCCACCTGCACATCGACCACTGCGGGTGGTTGTTCGACGCCACGGCCACACCGGTGTTCCCGAATGCGACCATCTGGTTCGGGGCGCCGGACTGGCAGCACTTCGTCCTCAACCCGGACGGGCTGATGTTCGACCACATCCGTCACGGCCTGACGAACGCCAGGGCCGACCGCCTGCAGCTGGTGTCGGCGGACGTCACCGTCGCGGCCGGCATCGACCTGATCATGACCCCCGGGCACACCCCCGGCCACCTGTCGGTCGTGGTTTCCTCTGAAGGCCAGCGCGCCCTGCTGCTCGGTGACGCCATCACCTGCCCGGTTCAGCTCGATGAACCTTCGTGGCAGTCGATCGGCGACGTCGACCCCGCCCTGGCCGCCCGCGTCCGGGAACGCCTGTTCCGGGAACTCGAAGATCCCAGCACGCTCGCGGCGGGTGCGCACTTCCCCGAGCTGCAATTTGGCCGGGTCCTGGCCGGCCAGGCCCGCCGCTGGATCTCCGGCTGACCGGGTACCCGCTCACACGGACCGCAGACCAGGGCACCGGCCAGGGCAGGGCACGGGTGCGGCCCGGCCGCGGGACAGCGATGCTGAAGGCCAGCTGCGGACGCTGCTGCACCGCAGTGGCCGGCAGCTCGCGCGGGCCGGGGCGGCGCTGGCCCGCTGTTACCCGCACAGTGTCTGGTAGCCCACCAGACGGCAACGCGGACGGCAACGGGACGGCAACGCGGGAGGCGCGATCATGAGCGAGCAGGACCAGCGGGTCGCGGTCATCACGGGCGGATCGCAGGGCATCGGGGCCGGGCTGGTCGCGGCCTATCGCCAGCAGGGCTGGGCGGTGGTGGCCAATGCCCGCACGATCGAGCCCGTCCGCGACCCGGACGTGCTCACCGTCGCGGGCGACGTCACCGATCCGGCCACCGCGGAACGGATCATCGGCGGGGCCACCGAGCGGTTCGGCCGCGTCGACACCCTGATCAACAACGCCGGCGTCTACCTCTCCAAGCCGTTCACCGGCTACACCGCCGCGGACTACGCCCTGATGGTCGGGGTCAACCTCACGGGCTTCTTCCTGCTCACCCAGCGCGCCATCACCGAGATGCTCAAGCGCAGCAGCGGCGGCCACATCGTCAACATCACGACCACCCTGGCCGACTACGCGAACTCCAGCGCGCCGTCCGTGCTGACCTCGCTGACCAAGGGCGGCCTGGCCTCGGCGACCAGGTCGCTGGCCATCGAGTACGCCGGTCGCGGCATCCGGGTCAACGCGGTCGCGCCTGGCATCATCGCGACCCACCCGGCCGACAGTTATGAATCGCTGGGCCAGGGGCTGCCCCCGCTGGGGCGGGTCGGCCAGATCAGCGACATCGTCGGCGGTGTCCTCTTCCTGGAATCATCGCCCTACATCACCGGCGAGATCGTGCACATCGACGGCGGCCAGATCGCCGGCCACTGAGAACCTGAGGCCGAGCTGGCGGGCGAGCCCGGAGTAGTCCTCCAGGTGCCAGGTCGCGGCGATCCGGCCGCCGGTCAGGCGTCCACCGTCGGCCGCGGCGGGAGCTCAGACCGGGTACTGGTCGTGGCGAGCCCACACCTCGAGCCAGTCGGCCTCGGTCATGGTGCGGCCGGACGCGCGGATGTCGGCCAGCTCGGTGAAGTACTCCTCCCGGGGCGGCCCGGGCGCGAACAGGATCAGCATCCGGGCCGGGACGCCGCTCTCGTTGGAGAAGGCGTGGATCCCGCCCTGCGGGACGTAGAGGAAATCGCCCTTGACCGCGTCGATCCAGGTTTCCCCGTTGAACAGAGCGACCGTGCCCTCCATGACGTAGAAGGACTCGGAGAAGGTCTTGTGAAAGTGCGGGTCGGCGCCGCCCCGGGTCCCGCTCATGTTCCACTCGAACAGGCCGTACTGCCCGCTGGTGGCCGAGCCCGGAGCGGTGAACACGACATGAGTGCCGGACGGATAGGTCACCGACGGCACCGCACCGCCCGGGCGGTAACGCGCGCTGACCTCACCGGCGTCTTTGCTGTACGACACAGCCAATTCTCCCCGTGGCGTAGGTATCTGCTGGACAGCAGGCTAAGCCCATCAGCCGCCGTGGTCACGGGAGATAAATCCCGTCTCGTAGGCCAGTACTACCGCCTGCACCCGGTCACGGAGGCCGAGCTTGGCCAGGATCCGGGCCACGTGGGTCTTGACCGTGGTCTCCGCCACCACGAGCTCGGCCGCGATCTCGGCGTTGGCCAGCCCGCGGGCCAGCAGCCGCAGCACGTCGAGCTCCCGGTCGGTGAGCGACGCCAGCTCCGGGGGCAGTCCCTGCGGCGGTTTCGGCTCGGCAAAGCGCTCGACCAGCCGGCGGGTGATGACCGGGTCGATGAGGGAGTCGCCGGTGGCGGCGGCCCGGACGGCGGCGATCAGCCGGGTCGATGGGGCGTCCTTGAGCAGGAACCCGGCCGCCCCGGCCCGTAGCGCCCGGTAGACGTACTCGTTCTGGTCGAAGGTGGTGAGCACGACGATCGTGGGCGGGTCGGCGTGCCGCAGGATCTCCTCGGTGGCGGCCAGCCCGTCGAGCTCGGGCATCCGGATGTCCATCAGGATCACGTCGGGCTTGGTCAGCTGGGCCTGGCGGATCGCCTCGTGGCCGGTGTCGGCTTCGGCCACGACCTCGATGTCCCCTTCGGCCTCCAGGATCACCCGGAAGCCGGTACGGACGAGGGTCTGGTCGTCGGCCAGCAGGACCTGGATCTTGGCGGACATACCTCAATTGTGCGGGTCCCGGTGCTGATCGCCGGGGTCATCCTCAAGGACGACGCCAGGCCGCAACGTCATCCTTGCGCCCGATGCTGGCTACAGAGCCCGGTTCCTACGGTCGAGACATCAACTTCAGCCGTTGGAAAGGAAGACCAATGAACGCCATCTTCAAGGGAATCCGCCCTTTCGACTACGTGCTGGCCGCCCTGGCCACGGGGGCCGGGGTGTTCCTGATGCTGGAAAACATCACCGCCCACGAGCACGGGCTGGCGCACCCGCAGTCGA
This sequence comes from uncultured Actinomycetes bacterium, assembly GCA_963833835.1. Taxonomy (GTDB): domain Bacteria; phylum Actinomycetota; class Actinomycetes; order Streptosporangiales; family Streptosporangiaceae; genus Bog-532. Next base: position 64,055 of record CAWHZI010000004.1, on the reverse strand, counting down.
CCACCACGGTGGCCATGCTGCCGATTTTCCTGGCCGTGACGCTGCCGATCCTCCTGCGCCGGCGCAACATCCTCGCGGTCGTCGGGGTGACCACGGTCGCCCTGGCCCTGCACGTGGTCCTGTTCGGCTGGAACACCCGCTGCGGCGTGGTGCTCCCGCTGTCGTTCGCGCTGGCCTACGCGGTGGCCCGGTTCGCCGTCGGCCGCCGGGACCACCTGCTCGGCCTCACACTGATCTTGCTGCTGCAGGTCGTGACCATCGCCCGGGACTCCTCGATCGACACCCTGCTCAGTGCGCTGCCCCTTGCGGTGGCGGGCGGCGCGATCTTCTATGGGATTGGCCGGTTCGTGCAGGTTAGGGTGAACAAGAAGGCGAGCCAGGCGGTGCGCGAGGAGCAGCCGACGGCCACCGCCGTGGCTGCCTGAACACCGGCCTGGGGGGTTAGGTGCAGCGATGAAGGCGATACTGCGCGGCGTCAAGATCGGCGACTACGTGCTGGCCGGGGTCCTCACCGCCCTGGGTGTGCTCCTGATGGTGTTCGACGTGCGGGAATCCGACGCCGGGGTGGCCCGGGCCATCGCCGACGGGTCGATGGTCCACACGGTGAGTTCGCACTCGCCCTGGATGATCCCGGTGTTCGCCGCGGCCACGATCCCCGTGCTGTGGTGGCGGCGCAGCGTCCTGGCCGTCACCGGGGTCGCGATCGTGGTCATGGTCCTGCACGACGTTCTGTTCGGGTGGGTGACCCGGTGCGGCGCCGGGCTTCCGCTCGCCCTCGTGCTCGCCTTCCTCGGCGCGCTGACCTACCAGCGGACCAAGGCCTGGCTGGCCGCCGGGCTCAGCGCGGTGCTGGCCTTCGCCGTGGTCGTGGTCGACGCGACCACCGGCCCCAACGTGATCGGCCTCGTCCTGCCGGTCCTCCTGGTCGTCTTCGGGATCGGCTGGGCCGTCCGTCGTCGCGCGGCGCTGAACCGGGAGCTCAGAGCCCGGGACGCCGAGCTGCGGCGGCTGCGGGACGAGCGCGCGGCCCTGGTGATCACCGATGACCGGGCCCGGCTGTCCCAGCAGCTCGACGGCCTGCTCCAGGAGCGCCTGGCCCAGCTGACGACGGCGGCCGAGTCGGCCGGCGGGATGGCTCCGGAGCAGGCCCGGGTGCTGCTGGAATCGATCGAGACGGACAGCCGGCGCACGCTGGACGACATGCGCGAGATCGTCGGCCTGCTGCGCGGGGGCGACGCGGCCCTGGCCCCCACCCCCTCCGTCGCCCATCTCGACGCGCTCCTGGCCCAGCACCAGCCGGGCCACACCCAGCTGACGGTGACCGGCAACCCGCGGGCCCTGTCGGCCAGCGTCGAGCTGTCGGCCTACCGCATCGTCGAGCACCTGATCACCGCGCTGGCCAGCCAGCCGGATGCGCCGATCGCCGTCACGCTGCGCTTCGACGAGACGGCGCTGGAGATCTGCGTGACCGGCCCGGTCAGCAAGAGCGCCGAGGTCAAGGAGGTCATCGCCCGGGCCAAGGAACGCGCCCGACTGCTCGGCGGCACGCTCGACGTGAAGATTGCCCGGGGACAGGCTGGTGCGGTGGCCCAGCTACCCGTGCTCGGATGACGTCGGGGGCGGCACCTATGCCACGGCGGGGGAGGGCGGGGGCGGCCACCTCGGCCCGGCTGGAGATGGCCGGGATCGCGGTCCTGGTGCTCCTGCTGAACGCACTCCCGGTCGCGCTGCACGGCTGGCCGGCCACCCTGGCCGGCAACGTCGCCATGGCGGCCCTGCTGGCCAGCGGGCTGTCGTTGATGTGGTGGCGAACCCACCCCCGCCTGGTCGCTGTCGTGGGGGGCGCACTGTGGTTCGTGGTTGCCGTGGACAACTCCGATGTCTGGTTTCCCTCGTCCGCCCTGGCCATCATGGCCGGCCTGGCGGCGGCGGTCGCGCTGGCCTGGACCGGCCGGGCGGCGTGGCTGGCCGGGTTCGGCCTGGCCGTCTACCTGTACGTCTTCTGGCTCGTGCTGCCGCCCACCAGCCCGGTGGCCATCGTGATGTTCAGCGTGCCCGGCTTCCTGGCCGGCACGGTCCTGCGGCAGCGCGGCGAGACCGTGGATCAGCTCGCCCGCCGCGGCCGCGAGCTCGAGGAGGAGCGCGAGCTGTTCGCGCAGATCGCGCTGCGACACGAACGGGCCCGCATCGCCAGTGAGCTGCACGACATCATCGGCCACGCCATCAGCGTCATGGTCATCCAGGCCGCCGCGGGACAGCGTCTGGTCGGCCGTGACCAGGCCCGGGCCGAGCAGGCCTTCGCCGCCATCGCCGAGTCGGCCCGGCAGGGCCGCGAGGACCTGCACCGCCTGGTGGAGCTGCTCGGCGGGACGGAGACCAGTGGACCCGATCTGACCCTGATCGACGAGGTCGTGACCAGAGCCGCCCGCAGCGGGCTGGACGTCTCGTGCCGGTTCGAAGGAGGCCACGACGCCGTGGCCGCCGGCACGGCCCACATCGCCTTCCGGGTGGTCCAGGAGAGCCTGACCAACGCGCTGCGTTACGCCCCCGGCGCGGCCGTCCGGGTGCTGGTCAACGGCTCAGGAACGGGCCTGACCGTCCGGGTCGAGAACGACCGTTCGGTGCAGGAGCGGATGAACCTGGCTGGTACCGGCCGCGGGCTGACCGGTCTGCGCGAACGCGTCCAGGAGCTGGGCGGTCAGCTGCTGGCCGGGCCGACCCCGCACGGCGGCTGGCGGGTCGAGGCGACCCTGCCCAGCTGATCAAGATCGAGCCCCAGCTGGGCCAGCAGCACGGTCTGATCCCACAGGGTCCGGTGGGATGCGATGCGGGAGCGTTCGATGGTCACGACCGAGATGGCGAGGACCTCGACGTGGCGGCCGGTGGGAGCCACACCAGGGAGCAACCACGGCAGCTCACGGTCGTGGGTGAAGCCGACCATGTCTTCCTGGGCCACTCGCCACCGGTCGCCGGTCCGGGATACCCGGCGAAAGGAGAGGTCGGCGGGCAGGTGCGGCAGGACGTCCTCGGCCAGGTAGCGGCGCAGACCTTCGCCGGTCCCGCCCGTACCCGATGGAAGGTTGGTCAGCGTGCAGCCGGGGGTCGTGAGGGCCATGGCCGCTTGCAGGTCCGGGCTGGAGTAGATCGCCGCGTGGAAGGCGTCCCTGATGCGCGCGACTTCGACCATGAGATCCTGCACGGCTTTGGTCATGGCCGCTCAGCCTCCCTTCCGCCGGTTCCCGGCGGGTCCCGATCGTGGCGTGCCTGCACCCTTTCTGCAGGCTAAGCCATGACCGCTGGGTCAGCTTTCGCGGAAAGAGACGCGCTCGGCCTCGCCGTCGCGCCGATGGTCCCGCTGGGTCCGAGCGGGTCAGCGGTCCTGCTTGCGGCGCTTTCCTTTTCGGGCCGTCCGCTGAGATACCGCGGTCACGGCCGAGTCGGCCTGGTGCAGCGTCCTTGCCGTCCGGGTGGAGGCGTCGCGCTCCTCGGCCGCCAGCGCCAGCCTATGGACGAGCGCCCGGGCCAGTGGCAGGGCGATGGCCAGCAGGATCCACATTCGCAGCCGCCGGGAGAGAAATAGCCACATGCTCGCAGTCCCCTTCGTCATCCCCCAGTGAGATGCTCTGGCGCTACCCGCCTGGGATGGGGCCAACCACATTCCGGTGATGGTGGGTGTGACCGTCGTGAGTGTGGGTGTCACCGTCGTGCGTGTGAGAGTGGTGCCCGGTACCGAGCGGAGCGGACAGCCGGTGCTCGGTGATCTGGCCGCCGCGGATGGTGATCGTGGCTTCCGGGGTGTGCTGATCCCGCCAGAGGGTGTACTCGCCCGCGGCCAGAGCCGGGTAGACCGCGCTGTAGACGACGCCGGCCGGAGCGCGCCGCGGGTGGACCTGGTTGTGGCTACGGGGCGCGGCCGGGTCGGTACCGGGACTGATGTCGATCTCGGCCTCGTCGTCCCCGGCCCCGGTGTACAGCACCAGCGCGCCGACGTCCCCGCCGATGTCGAGGATTACGGCGGCCTGGCTGGCATGAGCTGATCGCTCGGTCATCTCCCACGTCCTTGTTCGCGTCCTCGTACGCCGTCTCCGGGTGCCCGCGGGCTGAGCCGTCGCGGGCACCCGGAGACGTTGGTGCGCTATCCCCGCTGGGCGGGGCGGTCAGCTAGTAGCTGCTGACCTTGGCCGGGGTGTCGTCGATCGGGACGTCGAAGCCGGCGTGCGGGACGCCCAGGTAGGGGAAGCCGGGCAGGTAGTGCACGGTGTTCTCCGCCGTGACGTCGGTGTTGGAGGACGTCAGGCCCGGGGTGATCGCCCCGGCGGCCGCGTCGGGCGTGTAGGTCTTGTCGATCAGCGGATACGTCGCCCCGGCCAGCGCCCGGAGCTCGATCGTGGTGACGTCGTCGAACACGCGGCGCCCGTTCGGGTAGCCGGCCGGGTCCCCGCCGATCAGCCCGAGGTTGGACGGCGAGCTGGTGGTCGGCGGGATCGCCAGGTTCAGCCGCAGCATGTCGGCCTGGGTCGGGCCGGTGTAGTTCTGGAAGTTGGGCACGACCCCGGCCGGGATCCCGGTGAGCAGGATCGCCTCCAGGTCGGCACGGGGCTTGCCCGACTTGTTGAGCCCATCCAGGTTCGGGAACACGCCCGGGTAGAGCACGGGCAGGAGCGACGACAGCTCCGGGTGGGCGACCCCCTGGGCGAACTGACTGTCGTTGTGCGGTTGCGTGGCGTTGAACAGGTCCTTCTTGCCCAGCGGGTTGAGGACCTCGTTGAACAGGGGGTTGCCCTGCCGGGAGACCTGCGTGAACGGGCCGACGTTGGTCACTTCGCCGGGCTTGGGCGTGTTGTACAGCCGTGTCTTCTGCCGGCTCGCGCTGGCCCAGACGCCGATCGTGGCGCGGGAGTCCTTCCAGTTGTCGTGCTTGGCCGACAGCTCGCTCTTCGGCACCTGCAGCACGATCGAGTGGATGTTCTTTTCCTTGGTGGAGTTGATGCCCGGCGCGGCCGGCATCTTGTTGAACGCGTTCAGCTGCTGGAACGGCCGCAGGTCCCCGAGGTCGAAGATGGCCCCGAGGTCGACGTAGAAGCCCTCGGCGCGCTGGCCGGCGAACACCTGGCCGCCCCCGCGGAGCCTGGTCACCGCCGCCGTGGCCAGCGCAGCGTAGTTCGGGGTGGAGCCGGGGCCGATGTTGCACGGCGGGCACGGGGCGTTGGACACCTGAGTCTGCTTGCCGTGCCGGTCCACCCGGACCATCGAGTAGAACTGGCGCCGGTTCCAGTTCGGGCTGTTGAGCGACGTGATCGGCCCGGTGTTGTACAGGAACGTGTTCTCGTTCCGAATCTCGGTGTGGAAGCGGAACTGGTAGGTGATATCCGGCCGGGCGGTGCCCGAGTTGCTGACGTTGATCTCGTACAGCACGTCGTCACCGAACTCGAAGAAGTTGGGTCCGCCGTCGGGGTCTTCCAGCGGGACGAAGTTCGCGATCAGCGTGACCGTGTCCGGCTTGTCGGGGGACACGAACGCGTACACATCGGTGTTGTCGGCCGCGGCATCGTTGACGATGCCCGGCGCTTCCTTGTGCGATGACATTGCCTGGACCTCATATGTTCGTCTGGATGAGATGAGCGGGCCGCAGCGAGCGGCCGCAGCGCGGGGAGTCCCCGGCGGAAGTCCCTCGCGCGGATGATCAGCGCCCGGTGGTCGCGGCCTGCGCCAGGGCGCGGGCCAGCGCCGGGTTGTGCACGCGCACGTGCTGCTCCCCGGTGAAGAGGTCCACTTCGCCGGTCTTGGCGTCATGCACGTGCGCCACCAGCGGAGTGCTGGCCGCCGCCGATGCGTCGCTGGCGGATGCGCTGCTGGCGGTCGCGGCCGAGGCCGCGCCGGCGGTGGTGTCGATGAGCATGCCGGCCGCCACGCCGGCGATGCCGATGCCGCCCGCACTGCGCAGCAGGCCACGGCGGGACATACGTGCCTTCGCCGCGGGCGCGGCCAGGCTGATTTCCGGGTCTTCGTGGGTCATGAACGATTCCTTCAGTCGCGAAGCAACAGCCCGCACGGGCCGCTGCCGATGCCGATACACCGGACGAGCCCGTGCGGAGGGAACATTCGACTGGGCCGGCCGCCTGGAGAAGCCAGGTACGGAGCGTAATCGGAAAGTATCAGAAAGTAGCAACCTCCGCCGCGAGGTTCAGACGGCGGTTCTCAGAGCAACCCAGTCGTTGGTATTCGGAGCAGATCGCGACCCAGATTGACCGAGTGGATAACGTTTTGGCAGCGGCTCGAAGCCCGGGAGATCTTCATGGGTCCGCGCCCATGCTGCGCCGGAGATTGATCTTCGCCGCCCGGACCCGGCTCTTGACCGTCCCGATCGGGACATCCAGGATCAGGGCGGCCTCGGCGAAGCTGTAACCGGCGTCGAATACGAGCAGGATCGCTTCCCGTTGCGGGTCGCTCAGGGCGCCCAGGCTCTGGCGGACCTGCTCGCGATCGAGCCCGTCCTGCACCGTTTCACTGACCTGATCCCACGACACGGTCGCGGTGGCGGTCCTTCGTTCGCGGTCGGCGTCGGTGGCGATGGAGCGAATGCGGTCGATGGCCCGGCGCCGGGTGATCATCAAGGACCACGCCACGGCGCTGCTTTTGCCCGGGTCAAATCGGCCGGCCGTACGCCAGATCTCGGTCAGGACCTCCTGGGCGACTTCCTCGGCCTGGGCCGGGTCGCGTAGCACCGTCAGGGCCAGCCGGTAGACCGGACTGGTCAGCTCCGTGAAGACCTGCTCGAAGGCGCCGCGCTCCCGGCGGGCCACGGCGCCGATGAGCTTGTTCAGGTATTCGGGGTCATCGGGAACCGAGCCGGCCGCTTTGCCGTCATCTTCGCTCACGCATGAGCATTCGGTCCCAGCCGCCCTCCGGCTTGGTCAAAGACGGGGAAGAATGCCCGGAAGGTCAGGAAAGCCGGCTGAGCTCGGCCTTGGCCAGTGCCGTCAGCTGGTCCTGGCGTGGGTAGGACGGGGTGGCGCGGCAAGCCCCATTATTTCAAAAGGGTGGCCACCACGTTGATCACGAGCCCGAGCAGGACCGAGCCGAACAGGTAGGACAGCAAGGCGTGGTGCAGGGTGGTCCGCCTGATCGCTCGCAGGGTGATGTTGGTGTCGGCGACCTGGAACGTCATGCCGACGGTGAAGGAGTAGTAGGCGAAGTCGGTGTAGTTCGGCGGTTCTGCCTCGTTGAACTGGATGCCGCCGACCGGCTCGGAGTAGTAGGCCCGGGCGTAGCGCAGCGCGAACACCGTGTGGACCACCGCCCAGGAAAGCACCACGCTGACCAGGCCGATGGTGACCAGGTAGGCCTTCAGGCCGCCTGAAGTCTGGCCGGCCTTGACCAGCGCGAAACCGACCGCGGCCAGCACGGCTATGCCCGCGGCCAGGATGACCAGTTCGGAGACGGGCGTGCTGGGGTCTTCGCGCTTGGCCAGGTGAGCGGTGTCGCCGGGGTCCAGCCGCCACACCGAGCTCCAGGTCCAGGCCAGGTAGAGCACGACGGCGACGTCCCAGCCCAGCAGGATCGACCCCACGACCGGCATGGCCAGCCAGGCCACCGAGGCCGTGATGGCCCAGGCGAGCAGGGCGTAGCTCACCCGCAGGCCAGATGAAGACGGGCGCATGCGCCCGCCGAACCTTCTCTTTTTGACCGACGTCACCCGTCAACCCTGGCATACCTACAGGTCAGAAACGGGTGAAGTAATGCCACCCCACTCCGGCGGCCGACCATGGCCGCCCGCGGCGTCAGATAATCGTTGACAGTCAACAATATTGGGAGCGAAAATCAGCTGACCGCGGGAAGGGAGCCTGGGTGCCGCCGGAATCAGTGCAGGTGAACGAGGTCGACAATGCTGCGGGCGGCACTGAGCTGACCGTCACCAGCCCGCACTGGAGGCTGCGGGTCGAGTGTGGTCAGCAGCTCGATCCGTACGAGCTCGTGCACCTCGCGTCCGGCCGCGCCGTCGCCGACGAGAGCTACTGTTACCGCCTGACGGTGACCGGCGTTACCAACTCCGGCTTCCACGGCGGCCCGGTCTCCTGCCGCCGGGTGCGCCCACTCGGCTGGTCGATCGAGCACCACGAGGACTCCGGGGCCACCCTGTCCCTCCTCGGCGGCCTGGACTTCGGCTCCCGGGGCCCGACCGGGATCCGGCTCGAGCATCGGATCACGCTGACCGCGTCGGGCCAGGTCATCGAGCAGATCTCGCTGTCGAACCACGCCGGCCAGGACCATCTCCGGCTGGACGACGTCCGCTTCGGCTTCCGCAAGACGCTGTTCGACCGCGGACGATGGGCCTGGCGGCCCCAGTGCGAGCGAGCCGAGCTGATCCCCGTCCCGCTGCGCCGCTTCCGCGCCCAGGATGTCGACCACCTGCTCTCCGGCTACCGCGCCCGCGACCTGTTCCCCTCGGAGTGGCCGGGACGCGACAGTCTCCCGGACCGGAGCTCGGAGGCCTGGCTGTGGGCTGAGGAGGACGGCGGTTTCCTGGTGGCCAAGTACGCCCAAGAGCACGCCGAGTTCAGCATCGCCGACGGCGAGCATGTGGTCGCGCGTCGCCCGGCCGGCCGGGTGGCCTCGCTTCAGCTGGACCAGCTCCACAGCGACCGCAACCTCTGCTTGCGGCACAGCGGGGCCGGGGTCCGCGATGGCTTCCCGGAGCACGCCGCCGAACTCGGCCCCCGCCAGCGCCTCAGCTTCGGTACGTCGGTCATCGTGGCCTACGACGGGGAGTGGCAGGCCGGCTACGCCAGCTACAAACAGCTCCTCCGGGAGCGGGGTCACGTCACGCCGGCCGGCTATGACCCCAAGGTGCACTGGAACGAGCTGTACCGCCTCGGGTGGCGCTGCGGCTCGAACGCGCCGCTGCAGGAACTGCCCGAGCTGTTCGAGGAGGCCGCCCGGGCGCAGGCGGTGGGGGCCCAGACGTTCTACTTCGATCCGGGGTGGGACCTGTTCGAGGGCAGCTCCGTCTGGGACACCGAGCGACTGGGGCCGATCGAGGAGTTCATCCGGCGCCTGAACGACGAGTACGGGCTGGCGCTGGCGCTGCATCTCATGATCCACACGAAGTCGTCCGGGGAAGATCCGGAGATCTACCGGAGGCGGCCCGACGGGGAGATTGACCTGTGGATCGATGCCACGCCGTACGCCGGGGGCTTCGTGTGCCCGGCTTCGCCGGTCTGGCAGCGGCAGAAGACAGAGCGGCTGCTCCTGCTGGCGCGAGCCGGGGTCTCGTTCTTCATGTTCGACTTCGTCAACTACCGGCCATGCTGGTCAAGCCAGCATGGTCACCACGTCCCGCTCACCCGGGAGGAGCACGCCGAGGGCATCATGACCGTCGTCCGGGCGGTCAAGTCGGAGTTCCCTGGCCTCACCATCGAGGCCCACGACCGCATCGGCGGCGGGCTGCCGCTGTACTACCAGCACGGATCGGCCGGCGCCCACGACGAGCTGTGGGGCTTCGAGTACATGTGGGACCCCTACACCGACCTGCTGAGCGGCCGGGCCCTGTCGCTCTATGAGTACAACCTGGCCTACGACATCCCGCTCTACCTCCACATCAACAGCGCGCACGACAGCCCGGCCATGCTCGCCTTCTGGTGGTACGCCTCATGCTGCCGTCACCTTGGCATCGGCGGGCTGGCCGAAGGCGACGAGCAGTGGCCCCGCCTCGCCGAAGCGATGCGCAGGTACCGGGCTCTGCAGCCCTGGTTCGCCCGCGGCCGCTTCGTCGGCATCGACACCGTCACCCACCTGCACGTCCTCGACGGCGACGGCAGTGGCAGCAGCAGCGCGGTGCTGACCGCGTTCAACCTCACCGCGACCAGCGTCCGGCGGACGATCAGCATCACCTCGTCCCAGCTACCGCTCGGTGCGGCGCCCGAGGTGGCCGGAGCACCCGCGGCCCTGGCCGACGGCGTGCTGACGATCGACCTCGAGCTGCCCCCACTCAGCCCCCTCGTGATCGAGATCGGCACCGGCCAGCGGTAGCTGTATCACAGTGTTAGCCGTATCAAAGGCCCGCCCCCCGCCTGGCCCTTAGGCGCGTGCGCTCTATCTGGGGGTCAGATTGGGGGTGTTCCCCATAGCCGGCGGCCCTCGGTGGCGGCAGTCTGAAGTGGTAGGCACAACTTTGCAACTACTGGAGGTTCATCGCGATGTTCGCCATCATCGCCCTCGTCGTTATCGCCATCGTGGCCATCAGCGTCCTCGGCGCGGCCATCCACATCCTGTTCTGGCCGCTGCTGCTGGTGGCGGTGGGCATCCTGGCCTGGGTCAAGCTCCGCCCGCGCCGCACGCGCTAGCCCTCGGCGTTGGCGCCGGCCGGAGCGCACCCGCTATCCGGTGGCGCCACGGGCCGGTCTCCGGCCCGCGAGCATGCCTCGTGGCGGGACGGACCACAACGGCTCCGTGCCGTACCCGCGGGCGGCCAGGATGGTGTTGGCGGCGATGATGCCGGTCGCGGCGGCGCGCTCCATCAGCGCGCAGGGAAACGGGGCCGCCACCCAGTCGCCCGCCAGCGTCAGCCCGGGGACCTCAGTGCGCACGCCGGGTGTGGTGCCGTGGGCGCCCACCGGGAATCCGGCCGCATCGGCCCCGACCCGGCACCGCTGGTCGATCAGGTTCAGCCCGGAGAGCTCGGGCCACAGAACCCGGAGTTCGGCCAGCATCTCGGTCCCGAGAACGTCGGCGCTGACGCCGGCCGGGCAGGCATAGGCGTGCAGTTCGACCACTGATCCGCTGGTGCGCTCGTGCCATCGCCGCGCGCCCGCCTCGAAGCGGTGGTACAGCGTGACCGAATCGAGCAGGCCGGGGTCGGCGATGCTGGTGAACTGGGCCCGGGCCCGGTCGACGTCACCGTCCAGCCAGTACCGGGCGACCGCGTACGGGGGTCCGGTGCGCGGCTCAGCCGCGACCGCGGCCAGGCGTGGGTCACCCGCCGTGACCGGGGCCGAGGCGCCGAGGATCCGGGCCGCCGCGCGGGCGTCGGCCGCGATCACCACCTCATCGGCGGTCAGGGCATCACCGGCGCCCAGGCGGACCTGCCAGCGCCCGGCCGGCCGACGATTGACCGAGGTGGCTGGCGTGCCGGTCCTGACGTCCGCACCGCGCTGGCCCAGGTAGCGCGCCAGCGGTGCCCAGATGGCAGTCTGGTAGTCGACGTGCGGCGCGTCCATGCCCAGGCCCTCAGGGTTGCCGAGGAAGAAGAAGTGGAACATCGCCACCAGCTCGGCCGCGGACATGGATTCTGCGTCGTTGAAGAACGAGTGGGCGAAGACGTTGAACAGCATCGCCCGGGCGCGGTCCGTAAGGCGTAGCCCAGCCAGGAACTGCTCGGCGCTGACCTGATCCAGCCTGGTGTAGGTCTGGTCCGGGTCGTACCGGAGCAGGTTGAGGCCGAGACCCAGGTCGGCGTGCACCAGTTCGCGCAGCCGCAGGCTGGGTGAGCGGACGGTGAGCGCCAGCAGGCTCAGCGGCGGCGCCGGGGGAAGCCGGCTGAAGTCCTCCGCGGGCCAGCTCGCCGAGGTGACCGGATAGCTGCCCAGCGGATGGAGCAGCGGCGTCGTGCCCGCGCCGACGCGGTCCAGCATCCGCCTCCAGTTGTAGTACTGGCGGAAGAAGCCGTGAAACCCGTGGTCAACCAGCTGCACGGTGCCGTCGGGCAGGGTGTGCGGATCCGCGCCGAGCCGGCCGCCCAGCCGGCGGCCGGCCTCGCAGAGCACGACAGGGACGCCGTGTTCGGCCAGCACCACCGCGGTGGAGACCCCCGCGATGCCCCCGCCGATCACGACGACCTTCGGGGCCCGGTCCGCCGCCGCGGCGCGGCTGGCCGGCGGGCCGTTCGTCACCTGCGGGCGGACGCCCGCCATCCGTCCCACCCGCCTGGACACCGATCCCATGGCGCCCTGCTACCCAGCCAGCACCATTCTCACGGCCCGCGTCGGCTGGACTCCGCCTGCTCCGGCTCCGATCAGCCGACGAAGGCGCGCAGGCTCTCCTTGAGCGACCCCATCGTGGCCAGGACCGCGGTGGGCTCGTAGCCGCAGTGGGCCATGCAGTTGTCGCACCGCGGGTCCTTGCCCCGGCCGAAGTTCTCCCAGTCGGTGTCCTCCAGGAGCTCCTTCCAGGTCTCGGCGTACCCGTCGTCCAGCAGGTAGCAGGGCTTCTGCCAGCCCTTGAGGCAGTACAGCGGCACGCCCCACGGGGTGCACTCGAAGTCGGCCTTGCCCTCGAGGAAGTCGAGGTACAGCTGGGAATGGTTGAAGCGCCACTTCTTGCGGCGGCCCTCGGCGAACGCCTTGCTGAACAGTTCGCGGGTCTGGGCCACACCCAGGAACCGGTCCTGGTCGGGCGCCTTGTCGTAGGCGTACCCGGGGGCGATCTCCAGGCGGTCGACCCCGAGCTCGTTGTTGATGTAGTCCAGGGTTTCGATCAGGTCCTGCGGGGTCTCGGTGTTGAACACGGTGGTGTTCGTGTAGACCTGGAAGCCCTTTTCCTTGGCCAGCTTGATCGCCGTGACCGCCTGCTCGAAGACGCCTTCCTTGGACACGGCCTCGTCGTGCCGGGCGCCGACGCCGTCGAGGTGGACCATCCAGGCGAAGTTCTTGTTCGGCTTGAACTTGTGGATGTGCTTGGGCAGCAGCACGGCGTTGGTGCAGAGGACCACGAACTTCTTGCGCTTGAGCAGTTCCTCCGTGATCACGTGGATCTTCGGGTGCATGAGCGGCTCGCCACCGGCGATCGAGACCATCGGCGCGCCGCACTCCTCGACCGCGGCCACCGCCTGCTCGACCGGCATGCGCTGCTTCAGCACCGAGGCCGGGTGCTGGATCTTGCCGCAGCCCGCGCACGCGAGGTTGCAGGCGAACAGCGGCTCGAGCTCCATGATCAGCGGGTACTTCTCGACCCGCTTGATCTTCTGCTTCATCAGGTAGGTTCCGAGTTTCACCGTCAGGTGAAGCGGCATGGCCATGAGTTCGTTGCCTCCGTGTCCCCGTGCCAGCGCCCGCGCGCTCATCATGCAGTCTGTGTGGAACATACACGCTGTATGTCTCATGATGGCTGTATGGCAGCGAAACCGCAACCACGCCGGGCCGAGCACGCCTCCGACACCCGGGCCGCCCTGGTCGCGTCCGCCCGTCGCCTGTTCGCGGCTCAGGGCTACGACGGCACCGGCACCGAGCAGATCGTCGCGGATGCGCGGGTCACCCGGGGTGCGCTCTACCATCACTTTCACGACAAGGCGGACCTGTTTCGCGCGGTGATGGCCGAAGCGGCGGCGTCGGTGGCGCAGCGGCTGATCGATGAGCAACTGGCCTCGGAAGTGCCGTCTCCGCTGGCCGAGATCCAGGGCGGCATCTCCGCCTTCCTCGACGTGTGCGTGGGCGGTGACTTCCAGCGGATCGTCCTGGTCGACGGGCCGCGGGTGCTCGGGTCGGAGGCCTGGGACGACCTGGTCGAGCGTTACGGGCGCGGCATCTTGGAAGAGTGGCTCGACCGCAGTGTGGCCGCCGGGGACCTGACCGCCATGCCGGTGCGGGCTCTGGCCCGGCTGCTCATCGCGATGCTGACTGAGGCCGGTCTGGCCATCGCGCGCTCGTCCACCCCCTCAGAAACCCGGGCCGAGTTCGGCGTCGTCCTGGACCGCATGCTCGCCGGCCTCCGCCCCTAGCGGATGGTTCGTTAGGGTGGCGCGTGGAAGCTGACGGCGGGGGGCGGATACTTTGGGCGTGAACCGTCGTCGGGTTGCGGCGCAGGGAGCTCTCACGCTCGGCGCTCTGGGTGTGGTTTTTGGGGACATCGGGACCAGCCCGCTGTACACGGTGCAGACGCTTTTCGATCCCAGCGATCCGCATCCGGTCAAGGTGTCGCACGACAGCATCTTCGGCGTCATCTCGCTGATCTTCTGGGCGGTAACGATCATCGTCACCGTCACCTACGTCCTGCTCGTGATGCGGGCCGACAACGACGGCGAGGGCGGGATCATGGCGCTCATCGCCTTGATCCGCCGGCGGGCGCTGCCGGGCGGACGCCGGGCCAAGGCCATCCTGGCGGGCCTGGGGATCTTCGGTGCCTCACTGTTCTTCGGCGACAGCATGATCACGCCGGCCATCTCGGTGCTTTCCGCGGTCGAGGGGGTCAAGGTCGCCGCACCGTCGGTATCGGGCATCGTCATCCCCATCACGGTGGTGATCATCATCGCCCTGTTCATGGCCCAGCGGCTGGGCACCAGCGCCGTGGGACGGGTGTTCGGCCCGGTCATGGCCGTCTGGTTCACGATCCTGGCCGCGCTCGGCATCAAGGGCATCATCGGCCATCCCGTCATCCTGGAGGCGCTGTCACCCACGTACGCGATCGGCTTCCTGGCCGGCCACTTCGCCACCGCGTTCTTCTCCCTGACCGCCGTCGTCCTGGCCGTCACCGGAGCCGAAGCGCTCTACGCGGACATGGGCCACTTCGGCCGCGGGCCGGTCCGGCGGGCCTGGCTATTGCTGGTGTTTCCCGCCTGCATCCTGAACTACCTGGGGCAGGGTGCGCTCATCCTGGGCCTGCCGGCCACCATCAGCAACCCGTTCTTCCTGCTGGCTCCGGCGTGGTCCCGGCTCCCGCTGGTGTTCCTGGCCACCCTGGCCACCGTCATTGCCTCGCAGGCGGTGATCAGCGGCGCCTTCTCCGTGGCGCACCAGGCCGGGCAGCTCGGCTACCTTCCGCGCCTGCGCATCCAGTACACCTCGGAACAGATGATGGGCCAGATCTACGTCCCGTGGATCAACTGGCTGCTGCTGGTGTCCGTCCTCACCCTCGTGCTGGCGTTCCGTAGCTCGGCCGCCCTGGCCTACGCCTACGGCACCGCCGTGACCGGCACGATCTCGATCACGACCCTGCTGTTCTTTTACTACGCCCGTCATCAGTGGCGCTGGCGACTGTGGATCGTGCTGGCGGCCAGCGGCATCCTGCTCACCATCGACCTGCTGTTCTTCGCGGCCAACCTGACCAAGCTGACGCACGGAGCGTGGCTGCCCCTGCTGATCGGCATCACCGCGTTCACCATCTTCACCACCTGGCAGCGCGGGCGTGAGCTCGTCACGAAGAAGCGGGACCGCGAAGAGGGCTCGCTACGGGAGTTCATCAACCAGCTGCACGCCATGAAGCCCCCGCTGCAGCGGGTCCCGGGCACCGCCGTCTTCCTCAACCGCGGCAAAACCACCGCCCCGCTGGCCATGCGGGCCAACGTCGAGCACAACGAGATCCTGCACGAGAACGTCATCATCCTCTCGGTCGAGAGCATGCCTGTACCGCACGTCCCCGAGGCGCAGCGGCTGCAGGTCGACGACCTCGGGTTCAAACACGACGGGATCATCCACGTCTCCGCCCGCTTCGGCTACATGGACCCGACGAACATCCCGGCCCTCATCCCGCTGATCCGCGAGGCCGACCCCGAAGGCCCTGCTCCTGACGCCAGCCTGTCGTACTTCGTGTCGCGCATCGAGCTCGTCCCGGGCCACGCACCGGGCATGAGCCAGTGGCGTAAGCGCCTGTTCATCGCGACCTCGCGGATCACCGCTGATGCGGCCGAGACGTTTCAGCTTCCCCGCGAGCGCACCGTCATCATGGGCTCGCGCATCGAGCTCTGACCGCCCGGCCGCAGCGTGGCGCCTGGGGCCTGGCCCAGGCGCCACGGTGATGCTGCCGGTCAGGCGATGCGGCCCGCGTAACGGCGGCGGAAGCCGTCGCTGGTGCTGGCGGTGATCACCACGTCGTAGTAGCCATCCTGGTTGGCAGGCCAGCGGACCTTCTTGCTGGCCCCGTGCCTGACCGTGACGGTCTGCTTGTGGCCCTCGAAATCATTCGGGGTGAGGGTGTAGGTGACCTGCTTCTGGCCCTCGTTGGCCAGCGTGAGCTCGACCGCCTTGGACCTCAGGGCCGCGGTGACGGCGGGTACCGGGCCGCTGCTGCGGCCGGCCGGCACCACGGTGCCCGCGAAACTGGTCAGGAACCCGTCCGGGCCGTAGATCGAGAAGGCGTACTTGCCGGCGGTCAGGGCCGCGTCCCAGACGTAGGAGCCCGGGGCGTGCGGCAGCACGGTGACCGGGGTGGCCGCGACGGTCAGCAGCGCATCGGGATAGATGGCGAACGAGGCGCCGACCTTGCCGGTATTGGTCAGCGCCGCGGTGACCTGGCTGGTCGTGCGGTTCACGGTCACGTCGGCGTGCAGCTGGTAGTTGGTCGGGCGGTGCGGGCGGGTGCCGGGCTCCTGCGTGGGCATCTTCTGGTCGCCCTCGGCCGGCGGGGTGGTGGACCCGCCGGTGAGCTGGGTCAGGGCCCAGGTCTGGTCCAGGGTCGGGATGTTCCCGGGGACCGAGAAGTCCGGGTGCCTGAAGTCGAACGCGGTGGTCAGGTCGCCGGTCACCGAAGCCCGCCACGGGGTGACGTTGGCCGGCTTCACCCCGGTCCAGGTGGCCAGGAACTGGAGCATCGAGGTGTGGTCGTAGACGTTGGAGTCCACGTACCCGCCCCGGGTCCAGGGCGAGCAGATCATCATCGGGACCCGGGTCCCGGGGCCGATCGGCAGCCCGTCGATGTGCTCGTCGGTCACGCTCGCCTCCGGGAACGGCGGAAGCTGGTGGTCGAAGAACCCGTCGTGCTCGTCGTAGGTGATGAACAGGGCCGTGTTCTTCCACAGCTCGGGGTCCGAGAGCAGCGTCTGGAGCACGGTGTTCACGTAGTGCGCACCGTAGTCGGGGGTGAAAGACGGGTGCTCGCAGTAGCCGGCCGGGGCGACGATCCACGACACCTGCGGCAGCTTGTTGCTCTTGACGTCGCTGATGAACGACGACAGCACATACGCGGCGTGGGTCTTGCTCAACGCCGGGGCGCCCGCGTCGGTCTTCCACGGCGTGACCGCTCCGCGGGACGCCAGTGCGCCGGTCCCGCCGTTGCGGCTGTTGGTGGTGTTGAACTGCTGGTAGAACCACAGCGGGTTGTCGCCGAAGTCGCCCAGGAAGTAATCGGGGAAGTCGCTGCTGTCGCCCACCTGGTCGTTGGTGTAGACCTGCCAGCTGACGCCGGCCTTCTGCAGCAGGTCGGGGTAGGTGGTGACCTCGGCCGTCCCGGCGTCCGGCCCGAAGTCGACCGTGTAGTCGTCGGGGTTGGTGATGAAGCCGGACGACGTGCCCGTCCACCAGTACATCCGGTTAGGGCTGGTCGGGCCCATGATCGCCTGGTGGTAGCCGTCGCAGACGGTGAAGGCGTCGGCCACCGCGTACTGGAACGGGATCTCGTCCCGGGTGAAGTAGCCCATCGTCTCTTCGGTCTTGGCCGCGACCCAGTTGTTCCACAGGCCGCCGTTGCGCGCCTCGTGGTCACCGTCCCAGCTGTGGTCGAGGTCGCCGTCGACCTGGTCGGTGAGGTTGTAGGGCAGCAGGTGGCCGAGGTCGGTGCGGGCCTTGTCCGGCTGCTGGAAGATGCTGGTCCCGTCCGGATAGGTGAGGATCTGCTTGTCGCCGAACCCCCGCACTCCCCGGAGCGTCCCGAAGTAGTGGTCGAAGGACCGGTTCTCCTGCATCAGGATCACCACGTGCTTCACGTCGGCGATGGTCCCGCTCCAGCCCTTGGGCAGCGCCGCGGCCGCGGCCGAGCTGCCGTCCGCCGCGGCACCCGCCGGGGCGGCGCTGAGGCCGGCCGCCGCGGCCGCCGCGGCGCCGAGCCCCGTGTACTGCAGGAAGCGGCGCCGGCTGAGATTGTGGTTTTCATCCTCTGGATTCATGTCCTACTCCCACGGTTAGCTCAACCCGGTCGGTTGCGGGCGTACATGTTTTGACACGTTCGCACGTCGGGCAAGCGCCTAGTGTGGGCGGCGCGAGCCGCACGGAGGTGAACACATCGTGTCAATCCCCGGGCGGCAAATCAACACATTGAGGCAGCCGCCCGCTACCGAACTCACGCTCATGCCGGGACAGTGTGTGTGACGCGAACGCGGGGCAAGATCACTGCGACGGGACCGGCCGCTAGGAGGACACCATGGGCACGATGGGCCCTGACCGGATGGGCCCTGACCGGATGGGTCCGCACCGGGTGCGCTTCAGCTTTGACGGCGCCCCGCTGGAGGCGCCGCGTGGCATGACCATCGGCGGCGCGTTGCTGGCCAACGGGATCGTGTCCTGGCGCCGGACCCGTGTGGAGGGCCGGCCGCGCGGCATCTTCTGCGGTATCGGGGTCTGCTTCGATTGCCTGGTGGACGTGGCTGACCAGCGTGCCGTGCGGGCCTGCCTGGTCCTGCTGCGGGACGGCGACGAGGTGCGCACCAGCACGTCGCGGCGGGCCGCGGATTGAGCGGCGTCATCGACGTGGCCGTGGTCGGGGCTGGCCCGGCGGGCCTGGCCGCCGCGCTGGCGGCGGGCGACCTGGGCTGCGAGGTCACGCTGATCGACGCGGGGAGCGGGCTCGGCGGGCAGATGTACCGGCCGGGCCTGCTGTTCCCCGGACCTGGCCCGGCTCATCGCGCGCTGGAACAGCTGCCGCCCAGCCTGGCCCGCATCCGGCAGGTCAGGCCGGTCCGGCACCTGGCCGCGACCTCGGCCGGCCCGGCCGCGCGGGACCGCGACGGCGTGGTGACCTTGTGGGTGGGCGGCCTGGAAGGCGGCGCCGAGACCACGGTGGAGGTCCGGGCGGTGGTGCTGGCCACCGGCGCGTCCGAGCTCGTGCTGCCGTTTCCCGGCTGGGACCTGCCCGGCGTGACCACCGCGGGCGCGGCGCAGGCCCTGCTGAAGAGCCAGGGGGTGACGGTGGGACAGCGGGTCCTGGTGGGAGGGTCGGGGCCGGCGCTGCTTCCGGTCGCGGCCAGCCTGGCCGAAGCCGGCGTACAGGTGGTCGCGGTGCTGGAGGCGACCCCCGCACCGGCAGGCCTGCCCCAGGCGGCGGGGCTGGCCGCGTTCCCCGGGCAGCTGCCGGAGGCCACCGGCCACGCCGCGCTGCTGGCTCGCCTCGGCGTGCCGGTACGCACCGGACACGCGGTGGTCGCCTGTCAGGGCGCCGACCGGGTGGAGCGGGCCGTGATCGCGCGGCTGGACGAGGACTGGCGGCCGGTACCCGGCTCGCGGCGAGAGGAGGCCGTGGATGCCGTGCACGTCAGCTTCGGCTTCTCGCCTGCGCTGGAACTGCCCCGTGCGCTGGGCTGCGCCGAGGTGCAGCACGCATCGCGGCCGACCGCCGCGGTGGCCTGCGACACCGACCTGGCCACATCGGTACCAGGGGTGTTCGCGGCCGGCCAGGTGACCGGGGCCGGAGGCGCGGACGTGGCCGAGCTCGAGGGGTACCTGGCGGGCACGTCGGCTGCGCACTACCTGGGCCGGCTGGACCCGGCCGCGTACGCGGAGCGCACCCGGACGCTGCGGACCCGGCGGGAAGCTGCCCGGCGGCTGGCGGCGCGGCTCGACCGGGCCTATCCGCTGCCGCCCGGCTGGCTCGAGTGGCCCGGCGACGGCACCGTCGTCTGCCGCTGCGAGGAGACCCACTGGTCAGACATTGGCGCGGCGATGGCGGGTGGCGCGCGGGGCGTGCCCGCGGTCCAGGAGGCGACCGGCTGCGGCACGGGCTACTGCCAGGGGCGCGTCTGCGGGCCGGCGCTGCAGTACGCGGTGGCCGCCGCCTCCGGCCGGTCACTGGTCCAATAACCTCACTTACGACAGTCCTTACGACAGTCCGGCTCGCCAGACCCAGCGAAGGGAACAGCTGGATGGAACGCAGGATCCTTGGCGCCACCGGCATCTCGGTCAGCGAGATGGCCCTCGGGGCCATGATGTTCGGAGCGGGTGGCAACCCCGATCACGACGATTCGGTCCGGGTGATCCACGCCGCTCTCGATGCCGGGATCAACCTCGTCGACACGGCCGACGTGTACTCGTCGGGCGAGTCGGAGATCATCGTGGGCCAGGCCATCAAGGGGCGCAGAGACGACGTGGTCCTGGCGACCAAGTTCTGCCTGCCGATGGGTGACGATCCCAACCGCAGCGGAGGCTCCCGCCGGTGGATCACGCAGGCGGTCGAGGACAGCCTCCGGCGGCTCGGCACCGATCACATCGACCTCTATCAGATGCACCGCCCCGATCCCGCCACCGACGTGGGCGAATCCCTCTCCGCCCTGAGCGACCTGGTGCACGCCGGCAAGGTGAGGGCGATCGGGTCGTCGACGTTCCCGGCCGAGCTCATGGTCGAGGCCCAGTGGGCCGCGGAACGTCGCGGCCTCGAGCGCTTCGTCTCCGAGCAGCCCCGGTATTCGATCTTCAACCGGGTGAACGAGGCGACGGTGCTGCCGACGGCCCGGCGGTACGGCATGGGCGTCCTGACCTACGGGCCCCTGTCCAGCGGCTGGCTGTCGGGCCGGGCCGATCCAACCCGGGGCCACCGCAGCGCGGGCGCCGGGGCCCGGGTCTTCGATCAGGACCTGCCCGCCAACCGGGTCAAGCTCGACGTGGTGCGCCAGCTCAGCGAGCTGGCCTCCGAGGCCGGCCTGGCGTTGCCTCATATGGCGACCGCCTTCGTGCTGGCCCACCCGGCCGTATCGGCCGTGCTGCTCGGCCCCCGCACCATGGAGCAGCTGGAGAGCTCGCTGGCCGGGGCAGGCACGGTGCTCGAGGCGGACCTGCTGGATCGGATCGACGCCATCGTGGCTCCGGGGACCGAGATCAACCCGCTCGACAACTACTACACCAACCCGGATCTGGCCGACCCCCGTCGCCGGCGCCGCTGAGCTAGGGCGGGTAGAGCCACGATTCGAACAGGGTGACCAGGCTGGGGTCTGCGAAGGACCGGATCTGGCGGATGCCGTGGCCGGTGACGGTGAGCACGCAGATGCCGTAAGGCTGGTGGTTCCCGTGCTGGTCCCGCGTGTAGGCCACCGCGGCAGGCTGCCCGTTGGCTCTGGTGGGCAGCATGCGCCAGTCACCGGGCGATCCCAGGACATAGTCGCGCAGGAACGGCATACAGGTCCTGCGGCCGGCGAACCAGGTACGGAGCGGCGGTGCCTCGATGGTGGCGTCCGCGACCAGCAGCCGTTCGAGGGCCGCGGCGTCCGCGTTCTCGAACGCCGCGATGTACTGGTCGAGGAGCGCCCGGGCGCGCGACTCGGTCGGCTCGGCAATCTGGTCGGCCGCCGGGGCCAGTTCCTTCAGCCGCGCGCGGGCGCGCTGCAACGCGCTCTTGACCGACACCGTCGTGGTCCCGAGCATGACCGCGACCTCGGCGGCGGGGAAGGCCAGCACGTCCCGCAGCACCAGGATCGCCCGCTGCCGGGGTGGCAGGAACTGCAGGCTGGCGATGAGCGCCAGCCGCAGTCCCTCGCGCGCCGTGACGACGGCGGCGGGGTCGGCCCAGTCCGGGGTCACCATCGCATCCGGGGCCGGCTCCAGCCAGTTCACCTCTGTCCCGGCCCCTTCCGGGTCCACCCGGGGATCTTGCTCCGGGGCGGACAGGCCGGACGGCAGCATTCGCCGGCTGTGCTTGGCCAGTTCGGTCAGGCACCTGTTGGTGGCGATCTGATACAGCCAGGCCCGTACCGAGGACCGGCCCTCAAAGCCACCGTAGGACCGCCAAGCGCGCAGGTACGTCTCCTGGACCAGGTCCTCCGCATCCTGGATCGAGCCGAGCATGCGGTAGCAGTGCGCGAGCAACTCACGCCGGAACGGCTCAGTGTCCGCGACGAATCCCGCGTTATCGGGCACGGCTTACCCCACGCGTCCTCTCTCTCATGATCCGCCGTCCACCAGGCAGACCGGTGTCCGGATCTGCTCAGGGCAGCAGGGCCAGCTTGCCGACCGTAGCCCGGGTTTCCAGTTCCGCGAGCGCCTTCGGGCCATCGGCGAGGTCATACGTCACGGGCTGGCCGGGGGTGAGCACCCCCGCGGCGATGAGCGTGAACAGCTCGCCCATGAGCTCACCGTAGATCTGCGGTGCGGCCTGGATCAACATGCCTATGTTCAGGCCGATGACCTGCACCTGGTGTTGGTAGATCAGTTCCCAGTTGGTCACCGGGGCTTCGCCGCCGGCCGTGCCGTAGACGATGACCCGGCCGGTGACCCGCTTGGCCGCGGCCAGACTGGCGCCGAGCATGGCGCCGCCCGCTGACTCCAGCACCAGGTCGGCGCCGGTGCCGCCGGTCAGCCGCAGCACCTCGGCGGCGAGATCGGCCGCGCGGGAGTCCAGGACATGGTCGGCGCCCAGCGCCCGCACCGTCTCGTGCTTGCCTGGCGAGGCGGTGGCGATAACCGTCGCGCCGTAGTGCTTGGCCATCTTCACCGCGGCCTGACCGGTCCCGCCTGCCGCGGCGTGGATCAGCACGGTCTCCCCCGCGGCGATGCGGCCCAGGGGCCGGAGCGCGGCCAGGGCCGTAGGCCAGTTCACGAGCAGGCCCAGTGCCTCCGGTTCGGCCCAGCCCGTGGGCACCGGGATCACCGCCACCGCAGGCAGAATCGTGTACTCAGCGAAAGCGCCGCATCCGATGCCGACCCCGATGACGCTGATTCCGGGTTCCAGGCCCGTGACCGCCTCGCCCCTGGCGATGACCCGGCCTGCTGCCTCGAAGCCCGCCAGGTACGGGGGCTTGGGGCCGCCGAGGAACGTGCCGTGGGCCTGCGAGATGTCACCGAAGTTAACGCCTGCGGCGGTGACCCGGATCAGGACGTCGCCCGGGCCTGGGGTCGGGACCGGTACATCGGTGATCAGTCGCAGGTCCTGCGGGCCGTTCAGGGACGTCTGCTGCAGGGCGCGCATGGTAGCGGGGACGCTCATGGCCATCGGCTTCCTTTCCTGGGCGTGACCGGGGTCGGCCTGCCTTCAATCAGGAGACCCGCCCAGGGCCGGAAAGGAATCGCGGGCGTGGCCGGCCGCTTCAGACCGAGGGATGCGCTGCTTCAGTTACGGTGGTCGCCGTGCGGGGTGTGCCTTGGTGGGGCGTGATCT
This sequence comes from uncultured Actinomycetes bacterium, assembly GCA_963833835.1. Lineage (GTDB taxonomy): Bacteria > Actinomycetota > Actinomycetes > Streptosporangiales > Streptosporangiaceae > Bog-532. The sequence goes on along the minus strand of CAWHZI010000004.1, from coordinate 41,060 downwards.
CGTCGGCCGCGGCCCCAGTGCTGCTGATCGGCGGGTGGACGGTTGCCGCTGGGCTGCAGCCACGATCCTTCAACCCGGTAGCTGACACCATCAGCGCCCTGGCGGCGGAGGACGCGACTGATCGGTGGGTGATGACGTTCGCGCTGCTGGGTCTGGGAGCTTGCTACGTCGTGACAGCGCTGGCGCTCAGGCCGGCGGCCTCACTGGGGCGTCTCATCCTCGCCCTGGGCGGTGTGGCCACCATTCTCGTCGCCGCGAATCCCGAACCTGCCGGGAGCGGCTCGCTGCCACATACGGTCTCGGCCGCGACCGCGTTCATAGCCGTGGCGATCTGGCCAGCCGTCAGCGTCAGGCGAGGGCCGTCGGTGCCCATCGGATTGCGGCCTGCGGCGTGTGTCAGCGCCACCGTAATAATGCTTGGCCTGCTCGTGTGGTTCTACGTTGAGCTAGGCATGGGGGGCCGTCATCTCGGTCTGGCCGAGCGCGTCCTCGCCGGTGTAGAGGCCAGCTGGCCACTTGCCGTGACCCTGACCTGTTACCTGAGGCTGGGCGTCTGTCGCGGATTCTGGACCATCGGGGCGCGCTCCTAGACTGGGCCCGTGAGCATCGCCCTCACCCTGCTGGCCGATGTGAGCTGGCGGGGGAGACCGGTTGCGGGGGATCGCCCGCAGGCGCTGCTTGCTGCGCTCGCGGTCCGGGACTGCCGTCCGGTGCGGCCCGAAGATCTGATTGAGCTGGTCTGGGGCGACGACGCCCCGAGCAACGGCGTGAAGAGCCTGCAGGTGCTGGTGTCGCGGGCCAGGAGCGCGTGCGGTGCGGACGCGATCGTCCGCGACGGCGTCGGGTACCGGCTGGGGGCCGCGCCGTCCGAGGTCGACAGCGCCCGGCTCACGGAGCTCGTGCGCGCCGCCGCCGCCGAACTCGACCGGGACGCGGCCGCCGCCGCCGGGCTGGCGCGGGAGGCCCTGGCGCTGACGGCCGGCCTGTCCGGGACCGCCGACGGGGACGACGGCCCGCTCGCGGAGGTCCGGCGGGCCGCCGCCGCGGACGCGGCCACCGCGCAGGTGATCGCGGCCCGGGCGTCCAGCCGGACGGGTGCGCACGCGGCCGCACTCCCGGTACTGGAGGCGGCGCAGGCTCAGTCACCCCATGACGAGCCGTTGCTCGCGGACCTGCTCCGCAGCGAGGCCGCCGTGAGCGGCCCGGCGATCGCGCTGGAGCGTTTCGAGCGCTACCGCCGGGACCTGCGTGAGCAGCTCGGCACGGATCCCGGGGAACTGCTGCGGCGCACCCACCGCAGCCTGCTAGCCCTCGACCGCCCGGTCCGCCGGGGCGTGCACTACGAGGTGACCGAGCTGATCGGCCGGGATGGCGACCTGGCCCAGCTGCGGGCCCTGATGGCCAGCGCGCGGGTGGTGTCCATCGTTGGCGCGGGTGGTCTGGGCAAGACGCGGCTGGCCCACGCGCTGGCCCGGGACGCAACTCAGCCGGTGGTCCACTTCGTCGAGCTGGCCGGCGTCACCGAAGCCGAAGACGTCGCGGTCGAAGTCGGGTCCATCCTCGGCGTCCGCGATTCGGTCAGCGCCCGCCGCACCCTGACCGCCGAGCAGCGAGCCGACATCAGGGCGCGGATCGCGCAGCGGCTGGCCCAGTCCCCGAGCCTGCTGGTCCTGGACAACTGCGAGCACCTGGTCGAGGCGGCGGCGGAGCTCACCGCCTTCCTGGTCTCAGCCTCGCCTGACTTGCGCGTGCTGACGACCAGCCGGGCGCCGCTGGCGATCGCCGCCGAGCGCGTCTATCCGCTGGGCGAACTGCAGACCGGCGACGCGGCGCAGCTGTTCCGCGAGCGGGCGATCGCCGCCCGGCCCGGTGTCCGGCTCACCGAGCAGACCGTGGCCAGTATCGTCAGCCGGCTGGACGGCCTGCCACTGGCGATCGAGCTGGCCGCGGCCCGGGTCCGGGCCATGTCGGTCGAGGAGATCGACCGCCGCCTCGAGGACCGGTTCACCCTGCTGCGCGGCGGCGACCGCAGTGCTCCCGACCGGCACCAGACCCTGCTCGCGGTCATCGAGTGGTCCTGGAATCTGCTGGACGCGGGCGAGCAGCGCGCGCTGGGCCGGCTGGCACTGTTCCATGACGGCTTCACGCTCGAGGCGGCGGAGACCGTCCTCGGCGACAGTGCTTTTGACGCGGTTCGCGGCTTGGTTGACCAGTCGCTGCTGAGCGTCAGGGAGGCCCCGGCCGGGGTGCGCTACCGCATGCTGGAAACGGTCCGCGAGTTCGGCCGGATGCAGCTCGCGGGCGCCGGTGAGGAGGCCAGCGCCCGCGCCGCCCAGCGCGGCTGGGCCGTCGGCTACGCGTCCGCGCATCAGGCCGCATTGACCGGCACCGGCCAGTTCGGGGCGATCGACGCGCTCAGCGCCGAGGAGACCAACCTGGCCGACGAGCTGCGTGGCGCGATCGCCGACGGGGACCGCGACGCTCTGGTCCAGCTGCTGGCCGCGCTCGGGCTGTTCTGGAGCATGCGCGGCGAGCACCTTCGGCTCATAGCCCTGGTCGGGGCGGTCGCCGAGGCAGTCTGTGGCTGGCTGCCCCCGCCGGACCTGGCCAACGCCGCCCGGGTCGCCACCGCGATCATCTTGAACAACTCGATGATGATCGGCGGCCGCGAGGCGGACGGCCCGCTGATGGACCTGCTGCGTCAGCTTGGCCCCGATCCGGGTGGCAACGTCTACCTCTCGGGCCTGATCCGGGTGCTGCTCGCGTACGACTCGGCCGGCAGTGGCAACTATCCGCACCGGTTCGCGGCTGACGGCGCCACCGGGGCCGGTGCCACTGGGTTTGCGGAGCGGCTGGTTGCGCTCGCCGCCGACCCCGACCGGCACACGGCTGCCGCCGCCAGCCAGATGCTCGGTCACGAGCGCGAGAACGCCGGCGATCCGCTCGGCGCGATCGAGGCCACCGAGCGCGTCCTGGCCCTTGTCCGCGACCAGGACGGTCCGTGGTCTCTGGCGATGCCGCACGGCCTGCTGGCCGATCTGACCATGCACGTCGGTGACCATGCGGCGGCGGTCGAGCATGCCCGGATCGCCCTGCCGGTGATGCAGCGGATCGGCGCCAGCGATGACGAACTACAGCTGCGCACCCTGCTGGTGTTCTGCGCGATCGGCGACGGGCGGCTCGCGGACGCGGCCGACGAGCTTGGCCGGATGGACCAGATCGTGGACAGTTCGATGGCGTTCGGTGCGGCCGCCTTCCGGCTGGTGTGCCGGGCCGAGCTGGCCCTCGCTTCTGGCGACCCCGGTGCCGGGCTGGAGCTGTACCGGGAGTGCACGGCCCGGATGCAGGAGATTCAGCTGCCCGGAGTCACCCGCACCGGAATGGAACCGTGGACGCTGTTCGGTGCGTCGATGGCGCTGACGGCGCACGCCCGCTTCGCGACCGGCGATGACGTCACGTACGGGGAGGCGTTGTTCCGCGCTTCCCGTACGGGCGCGCTGCAGATTCTGTCCACTGAGAACCCGCACCTGGACTACCCGGCAGCGGGGCTGGTGCTGTTCGCCCTGGGGACGTGGAGCCTGCTGCGCCGGGTCGCGCCGCCCGGGGACGCGCTGCGGCTGATCGCTCTGGCCGACCGGTTCGCCTATGACCACAAGGTCCCCACCATGCGCTGGGAGCGGATCACGCCCGCGGCTGAGGAAGCTGCGCCCGGCCTGCTCGCCCGGCTGCTGGCCGAGTACCAGAACTGCCCGCAGCCGGACCTGCTGAGGCAGGCCCGGCTGGCGGTGGAGCGCCTTCCTGGCTAACACCGCCCGGCTGAGATCCCGGGGGCTAGATGTGCCGTCGGTAGCTGCGCACCGAGAGCGGCGCGAAGATCACGATCACCACCAGGCCCGCCAGCAGCGTCCAGCCCGCCTCGCTGGTGACGATGCCCTGGTTGGCCAGCGCGCGGGTGGCGGACACCAGGTGCGAGACCGGGTTGACCTTGACGAACGCTTGCAGCCAGCCCGGCAGGGTGGTCACGGGCACGAAGGCGTTGGACAGGAAGGTCAGCGGGAACAGGAACAGGAACGAGATCCCCTGCACGGACCGGGCGCTCTTGGCGATGGTGCCGATGAAGGTGAAGATCCAGGCCAGCGCCCAGCCGGTGAACATCGCCAGCGCGATCGCGCCGAGCACGCCGAGCACGCCCCCGCCTGGGCGGTAGCCGATGATCACGCCCATCACGAACGTCAGCCCGGCCGCGATCAGGTAGCGCACCAGGTCCGCGATCATCGGGCCGGCCAGCGGGGCGATCCGGGCCATCGGCAGCGCCTTGAACCGGTCGAAGACCCCCTTCTCCATGTCCTCGCGCAGCTGCACGCCGGTGGACATGCAGGTGGTCAGCACGGTCTGGGCAACGATGCCGGGGATCAGCAGCGGCAGGTAGCTGTGCACGTTGCCGGAGATCGCGCCGCCGAAGATGTAGGCGAACATCGCCGTGAACAGCAGCGGCTGCAGCGTGACGTCGAAGAACTGCTCCGGGTTGCGCCGCATCTTCTTCAGCGCGCGCCAGGCCATGATCAGCGTCTGGCTGAGCGTCTCGGTGATGGTGTTGCGCGGACGGGTCCGCGCCACCACAGCGGCCGGGTCGACGATGTGCGGCGGGGGACGGCCGGCGGTCGCCGGGTCCGCGGTCATGGTAGTCACTGGACCTCCAGAACGGTTTCGTGGTCGGCGCCGGCTTCGGGGGCGCCGGTTCCGGCCGGGTTGTGCTCGCCGTCGGCGTCGGCGCCGTGGCCGGTGATGGCGAAGAAGACCTCGTCGAGGGTCGGCTTGTCCACGCTCACCGAGGTGATCGCCACCCCCGACTGGCGGAACCCGATCAGCACGTCGGCGGCCCGGTCGGCGGTGTCGAGGGGCACGTTCATCCGCCCCGACTCGGGTGTCAGGACCGGCTCGGCGCCCGCGATCTTCCGTACGACCTGTCGGGCGAGTTCCTGATCGGCGCCCTCGGCCAGCTGCACCTGCAGCGTCGAGCTGCCGACCGAGGCTTTGAGCTCATCCGGCGTGCCCTCGGCGACCTTGCGGCCCCGGTCGATCACCGCGATCCGCCCGGCGAGCTGGTCGGCTTCGTCCAGGTACTGGGTGGTCAGCAGCACCGTGCAGCCCTCGGTGACCAGGCCGCGGATCGTGTCCCACATCTGCCCGCGGGTGCGCGGGTCAAGGCCCGTGGTCGGCTCGTCCAGGAAGATCAGCGGCGGCCGGGTGATCAGGCTGGCCGCGAGGTCCAGACGGCGGCGCATGCCGCCGGAGAACTGCGCGATCGGCTGGTCCGCCGCTTCCTCCAGCCCGAACTGCGTCAGCAGCCGTTTGGCGGCGGCGCGCGCGTCGGCCGACCGCAGGCCCTGCAGCCGGCCGAACATCCACAGGTTCTCGGTGGCGGTCAGGTCCTCGTCCACCGACGCGAACTGGCCGGTGACCCCGACCAGCTGGCGGATACGGTGCGGTTCGCGGGCCACGTCCACGCCGAAGATCCGGGCCTGCCCGGCATCGATCGTGAGCAGGGTGGCCAGCATGCGCAGGGCCGTGGTCTTCCCTGCACCGTTGGGGCCGAGGACGCCGAAGATCTCGCCCTGGCCGACATGAAGGTCGATTCCGTCGACTGCCCGGAGCTGGCCGAAGGTCTTGACCAGTCCGGTGGCGTCAACGGCTGCTGTAGCTGTCATGGCAAGGACGCTAGGCGGCTGATGCTTCACCGCGGCTACACGGCGGTATCACCGATGACGTGGCCGGGAAAGCGGCCGTTGCCCGCCCAGTTCCGATCCGGCTGGGTGTCATGCTTTACGTTTACGGCATGACCGTGCCGCCCGAAGTCATCTACATCATCAGGCATGCGGAGAAACCGCTGAAGCCCCCGCTGTCTGGCGTCGACTACCAGGGCAGCCAGAACGAGCACTCGCTGTTGCCGCGCGGATGGCAGCGTTCCGGCGCCCTCGCGGCCCTGTTCCATCCAGAGTTCGGCCCGATGCGGGAAGGCTTGCTAACCCCGACTGTGCTGGTGGCCCCCTCCTGGGGACACCCAGGTAAGACGGCCGCGCACCGTTCGTACCAGACCATCCAGGGGCTGAGCGAACACCTGGGCCTGCCGATAACGTCCGAGTTCGCCCAGGGACAGGAACAGCAGCTGGCCGACGACCTGGTGGGCAGCAACTCCGGAGTCGTGCTCATCTGCTGGGAGCACAAGCACATCCCGGTGATCGCATCCTCGCTGCCGATCGTCGACGGAACCGCTATCCCGCGCAAGTGGCCCGGCGACCGGTACGACGTCATCTGGTCGTTCACCCTCGTCCCGGAGCCCGGCCCGGTCCGCTACACCTTCAGCCAGATGCCGCAGCAGCTGCTGTCCGGAGACACCGCCACCGTGATCCCAGCCGACGGCGATAAGCCAGGGAGCGGCTCCGGCCAGCGCAGGCGCCACAAGGGGTGAGCCGAGACGCCAGACGCCCCGGCCGGGCGCCGAGCCCGGCCGGGGCGTTACTGCGTTACTGCGTTACTTGTTCAGGTTGTTCAGCGGGCCGCTCGTGCCGCCGCTGAGTTGGCCGGCATGGACGCCGGGGCCTGCGTCTGAGCCGTCGGGTTGGGGACCGGCAGCGGTTGGCAGGTGAGGTCCCACTCGGCGTGAGCCTTGCGCGGCGGCAGCTTCCCGGTCTCCAGGTAACTGGCGATGGTCCCGTCGACGCAGAGGTTGCCGAACAGCGAGTCGGCGTGCGAAGTGCCCCCCGGCTCGGCCAGCAGCACCGAGTTCGGGAACAGCTTGCGGACCTCGAGGCTGCCCGGGAACGGTGTCGCCGCGTCCAGCGTCTCGTCGATGAGCAGGGCGCTGTGGATCGCGGAGCCGCTCCCGTCCGAGGCGACCTGCACCGGCCGCTGGGCCGGGGCCGGCCACTTCAGGCAGGGCGCGTTGAACCAGGCGTTGTCCCAGGTCTCGAACGGCGCGATCTTGTTCACCGCGCTGTTGTCCCGTTGCCAGACCGGCCAGCTCGTCGGCCACTGCACGTCGGTGCACTGGACCGCGTTGTACACCGCGAACTCGTTGTCGTTACCTGGTGTGTCGGTGCCCTGGTAGAGGCTCACCAGGTTCGCGGCCGCGGCCGCGCTGTGAGTGTTCTCCCAGTCGGCGAAGGCACTGCCGAGCTGCAGCCAGGTCTGCTGGTAGTAACCAGCCTCGAGGAAGATGTCGGTCCACTCGTCCGGGCCGACCACGCCGCTGATCGGAGTCTTGGCCAGCGTGGCCAGCTCCGCGTACCAGCGCTGGCTGACCGCCTGCTCGGTGGCGCCGAGGTGGTAGACGCTGTTGTACTTGGCCAGCCAGCCGAACCAGATGTTGACGTTCCGGTTGAACGCGACGTCCTGGTTGAGGTTGGCCTTGTACCAGATGTCTTTCGGGTTCACGTTGCTGTCCAGGATCAGCTGGTTCAGCGTGTGCGGGTACAGCGTGGCGTAGACCTGGCCCAGGTAGGTCCCGTAAGAGAAGCCGTAGTAGCTCATCTTGCCCTGCGGGCCGACCAGCGCCTGCCGGATGCTGTTCATGTCCCGGGCGGAGTCGATCGTGGTCATGTTGTCGAGCAGCGCGCTCTGCGCCGTGCTCTGGGTCTCGCAGGCCTTGTCGTACGCGGCCGACCGGCCCAGCCAGTAGCTCAGGATCGACGCGGTCGTCGGATCGTAGCTCTCCCGGTCGGCGGAGAAGTAGTTCGGGTCGCACGACAGCGCCGGGGTGCTGCTGCCGACGCCGCGGGGGTCGAAGCCGATCCAGTCGTAGTCGGCCGCCGCGGCGCTCAGCTTGTCGGCCTGGAGCTGCGCGACCAGGAACGTGTTGAGGTCAAGACCCGAGCCGCCCGGGCCGCCGGGGTTGGTCAGGATGATGCCCCGGTAGTCCTTGGCACTCGAGGTGTGCAGGATCCTCGACACCGCGATCTCGATCTTCGGGCCCGACGGGTGGCTGTAGTTCAGCGGCACCGACAGGTCTCCGCAGGTGGCACCGGCCTGGGCCAGGTCCGTTTCGGTGCAGGTACCCCAGGTGATCGAGCTGGCCGCGGCGCCTTGGGCCGGGGAGGCGGCGGTGCGACTCTGGGTCGTCGCGGCGGACGCCACGGTGGGGACCGCGACTCCGAGCCCCGCGGTCATCGCCGCCGCCGCAATCAATGCGTTGATTCTGCGCATGCACGACCCCTGACTCTTGTTCCCGTTACCGGAACAGTCCTGGATGTCCTGTTATTGGGAATCCCGGATCGAATACTCCGCGTCGGTCAAACACAGATCAACAGTTCAAAAGAATATTTTGCGAACTTGTTACGATTTTTGCAGTGCTCCCTCAGCTGAGTGCGGATCGGCTCCCCCGTGCGGGCCATCACACGGTGATGGCGTGGGTGAACCCGCCGAGGGCGGCCAGCACGAGCAAGATCAGGGCCGCTACCACCGCGATGCTGAGGGCACGGATGATCCGGGAGCGAGTCCGCCCCTCGGCCCCGCGCAGCAGCGCCACCAGGACCGCGATCGCGCACAGCGCGAGCTGCCAGCCGAGGAAGAACCACGGCGAACCGCGCCAGGTCGTGAGGTGGGGGGTGCTGTTGGTGCAGGTGAAGAAGGCAAACGGCGCGAACAGCCGCAGCACCACGATAGGCGTTGAGTCCGGATGGAAAACGGACAGCGCCGTGACCAGGTTGCCCCAGCCAAAGAGGATCAGGAACAGCACGAACGCGGCGCCGGGGAACCGTACCCAGCGGCCCAGCGCGACACCGAGCAAGGGGCCGCCGAGCGAGGGGACGGCTATCTGCCCGGCGAGGATGGCGACCTGAGCGGACGGGCTGAACGCCCCGTACACCGGGTCGCCGACCGGGATTTGCTGCATGAACCTCAGCAGGGCCAGGCCGCCGCAGGCGAACGGCACGATCGCGACCATGCAGAGGGCGGCAGTGCGCACCGGCAGCGTGGTGGGGGTGACGCCGACGACCGGTTCGCTGGCCCGCAGCGACCGGGTAAGCCAGAACGTGGCCATCATGCCGAACCCGCCGAGGAAGACCGCCGGGACCCAGTTCACGTCGTCGATCTCGGTGATGTTGCCGGGCGCGGGCGCCAGCACCAGCACGGTCATCGCCACGGCGAATAGGAAGATCGGATTGACGGCGAACCGGCGCGTCTCCCGGGGGGCGAGCGCGACGAACGTGGTGCGGCCAGCGCCGGGTTGGGTCCGGGCGGGGGCGAGTGCCGTAGTCATACCGCCACTTCCGCGGCGGGCTCGTCGGCCGGGCGGCTGTCCATGTCCTAACTGTCGCCTCGCCGGGCCGGAAAAGTTTCACCCCGCGACGGATTTCTCTCAGGCCGGCGGCGGGGTCGCTCCCCAGTGCAGGGACAGACCGGTGGCGGCACGATCTGCGGTGATCTGCATCATGCTGCCCAGGATGGTCGCCCGGTCCGCGACCAGGGCCCGTCCGTCCGGCCCGTAGGTGATCCGGTCGCTGATCAGCACCGGCGCGCCCTCGTCCTCGTCCAGGTACCGGGCCACGTCCGCGTCGAGTACCTCCGGCCGGATCGTCTCCGACGCCCGGGCCACGACGACCCCCACGTCGGCCAGGGCCGCGTACAACGACGTGGCGGTGAAATCGACGTCACGCAACCGGTCCGCGGGCGGCTCGCGCACCCAGGAGACCTGGTGAATCGCGCGGCGGCCGGCAAAGGCGCGGACGCGCTCCAGCCGCAGCCCGGTCTCGGTCTCGCGGACCCGCAAGCGCGCCGCGATGGGCCGGGGCACGCGGCGCTGCGCGCGGGCGATCACCGTGGTGCGGACCTCGTGGCCCTGCTCGCGCAGGTCGTCGGCCAGACTCCGCAAAGATCCCAGCTGGTACGCCAGCTGGGGCGGGGTGACAAAGGTGCCCTTGCCGGGCCGCTGGACGATCAGCCCCTCGGCGCCCAGCTCCCGCAGCGCCTGGCGCAGCGTCATCAGGGTGACGCCGTACGCCGCGCTCAGCTCGCGTTGCGCGGGCAGCGCCTCACCGGGGGCATAGTGACCGTCGCGGATCTTCGCGGCGAGGTCGGCGGCGATGGCACGGTAGCGCGCCATGCTCGTCCCTCCTCTTCGTTGGCCGGTCCGTCGGCCGTGCGCTTCGCCAGTCCGGCCACGCGACCCGATGGTCGCCGACGATCATCGCACGGCGATCGGCCCGGACAGTGCGGGCCCGGACAGTGCGGGCCCGGACAGGGCGGGCCCGGACAGGGCGGCCCGCAGCGACGCCACGAACGCACCGGCCTCGGCCGGGCAGGCGCCGTCGAGGATACGGCGCATGACGGCCGCGCCGACGATGACGCCGTCGGCGGCCGCGGCCGCCTCGGCCGCCTGCTCGGGGGTGGAGATCCCGAAGCCGAGGAGGACCGGCAGCTCGGTGACCTGCTTGACCCGGTGGGCCAGGGTTGCGGCGGACGGGGCCAGGCGGTCGCGCTCGCCGGTCGTGCCCATGACCGAGACCGCGTACACGAAACCCTGGCTGCGCCGCCCGATCTCGGCCAGCCGGTCATCCGGCGTCGCGGGTGAGGCGAGCAGGCTGACCTCGATGCCTGGTGCGTCCAGCCCGGCCAGCTCGTCGAGCGGCAGGTCAGGCACGATCAGCCCGGTGACCCCGGCGGCGCGCAGGGCGCCGGCGAAGCCCGGCCGCAGGGCGATGTTGGCGTACGTGCTGGCGATGAGCGGGACGCCGACGCTGACGGTGGCCAGCTCGGCCAGGACGGACGCTTGTGTGGCCCCGCGGGCGAGCGCCGTGTCGGAGGCCTCCTGGATCGTCGGGCCGTCCACGGTGGGGTCGGAGAACGGCAGCCCGACCTCGATCAGGTCAGCCCCGGCGTCCTCGAACGCAGTCAGATAGGTGGTCCAGTCCGGCCTGATGCCGGCCGTGACGTAGGGCATCAGCAGCTTCGTCACAGCTCCGCCTTCGTCTTGAGAGTGGCGACGTCCTTGTCGCCGCGCCCGGAGAGCGTGACGAGGACGGTGGAGCCGCTGGGCAGGGCGGCCGTCCCGGCGGCGTCAATCACCCAGGCCAAGGCGTGCGCTGACTCGATCGCGGGCAGTATGCCCTCCGTCCGGGCCAGCCGCACGGCCGCCGCGATCGCCTGCTCGTCGGAGACGGTGACGTAGTTGGCGCGTCCCAGATCCCGGAGGTAGGCGTGCTCGGGACCGACGCCGGGGTAGTCCAGCCCGGCCGCGATCGAGTGCGCCTCCTTGATCTGCCCGTGTTCATCCTGGAGGAACAGGGACTGGAAGCCGTGCAGTACGCCGATCTCGCCGTTCGAGGCACCGGAACCGCCCTCAGCCTCGACCCCGACGAGTTTGGCCGCCGTGTCGACGAAGCCCGCGAAGGTGCCCGCCGCGTTGCTGCCCCCGCCGACGCAGGCGACGACGTAATCGGGGACGGCGGCGGCCAGTTCGGCCGCGCACTGCCGCCGGGCCTCGTCGCCGATGACGCGCTGGAACTCGCGCACCATCGTCGGGTAAGGGTGCGGGCCGATGACCGAACCCACGCAGTAGTACGCCTCCTCGCCCTCCTCCGGCGACCCAGTGGCGACCCAGTGCCGCATCGCCGCGCTGGTGGCGTCCTTGAGCGTGCGGCTGCCCGTGGTCACCGGGACGACCTCGGCCCCCAGCAGCTCCATCCGGAACACGTTGTGCGCCTGGCGCTCCATGTCCCGCTGGCCCATGAAGACCTTCACCGGCAGCCCCAGCAGGGCACCCGCCGTCGCGGTCGCGACGCCGTGCATGCCCGCGCCGGTCTCGGCGATCAGCCGCGTGCGCCCCATGCGCCGGGCCAGCATCGCCTGCCCCATCACGTTGTTGATCTTGTGGGAGCCGGTGTGCGCCAGGTCTTCTCGTTTGAGCAGCACGGTCAGGCCGAGCTCGGCCGACAGCCGCAGGGCCGGCGTCAGCGGAGTGGGCCGGCCCGCGTACACAGCAAGCAGCCGGGTCAGGCTGGCCCGGAACCCGGGATCGGCCCAGGCCTGGGCGAACGCATCCGCCACCGCCTGACAGGCCGGGATCAGGGATTCCGGCACGTATCGCCCGCCGTAGCCGCCGAACCGCCCCAGGTTCTGGCTCGCGTTCAGGCTAACTGTTCTAGAACTCATGAAAGAGTTATAGAACAGTTCTCCTCCGCCGGGCAAGGTGGATGGGCCAGATCTCTTGACCGCGCCTAGGCCGGCCGGGGCAGCCGTCTCACCGAAGGCCGTTCGGGTTGGTTCTCACTGCCGGGCGCTGGCCTCCTCGATGGTCAGTTCTGCCGCCGGGTCAGCCTCCAGACGCTCATCGGGGATCGGCACCCCGCTGCGGACCGACCGTCCGTATGTCCCGTCGTTCAGGCGCTGCTCAGCGCGGTCGAGCGCGGCCAGGCGATCGCCCAGGTTGGCCGTGATGGCATCGGCCTCGAACTGAGCGGTGAGGGGCTGCGCGGGATCGGAGATGTCCGCCCCCTGCTCGTCCTCAGCGGACCGGTCCTGGCGCCGCTCGCTCACGGTGTCCTGGAGCAAGGTCTGCACCTCGGCTCGCTCGGCTCGTATCCGCGCTCGTGCGTGATCTTCGTCCACTTGGTCTCCTTGGCATTTGATAGGCGCACCGGCCACGCCCGCTTCGGCCAGTCTTGCTGGTGCTGCCTGGGGTGGCGTCTGGACCCTACCTGCGCGCGCCGTAGCGCAGCCCGTCGATGAGCAGGGCGACCATCTTGTAGGCCCGAGAGTTGTCATCCGACCCCGGCGCCGGGATGCACAGGTTGGCTACCGCGCCGAGCAGATCGAGAGGATCCACGCCGCCGCGCACGGCGCCGGTCGCCTCCGCGTTGTGCAAGAGCAGCTGCAGGGCCGGCCCGACGTGTTCTTGAAAGTAGACCGGCAAGGCATTGAATGCGGGGTCGCCCGAGTGGAGGGCTGCCGCGAGTCCGTGTTTCGTCGCCACGAACTCCGTATAGCGCTGGAGCCACAGCTCCAGCGCCTCGTCAGGATCGTGGGACGCGGCGAGCAGCGGGGCTTCGGCCGCACAATCGTCGATCTCTCGCCGGAACACGGCTGAGATCAGGTCGGACCGCAAGGGGTAGTGCCGGTACAAGGTGGCCGTGCCAACTCCGGCACGGGCGGCGATCGCACGAACGTTGACATCCACGCCCTGCGCTGCGAACTCCTCCTTCGCCGCCGCGAGCAGCGCGTCGATGTTCCGCCGCGCGTCGACACGGGGCACCGTGGCTCTCCTTGCTAAACGGGACAGTGTCCCATATATTTGCTGACTGTACCGGGACACTGTCCCGTTTCGATCACTATAGGGCACCGCCGCGGCGCCACAAGGAGACCAGCAGTGCAGTACCGCACCCTCGGCCGGACCGGCATCAAGGTGAGCCCCTATGCGCTCGGCGCGATGATGTTCGGGGCTATCGGCAACCCTGACCACGACGACTCGATCCGCATCATCCGCAAAGCGCTGGATGCGGGGATCAACTTCATCGACACCGCCGACGTGTACTCCCATGGCGAGTCCGAAGAGATCGTTGGCGAAGCAATCAAGGACCGCCGCGACAGCATCGTCCTCGCGACCAAGCTGAGCCGCCCGATGGGTGACGACCCCAATCAGCAAGGCAACTCGCGGCGCTGGATCACCACCGCCGTCGAGAATTCGCTGCGCCGCCTGCAGACCGACTACATCGACCTCTATCAAATCCATCGTCCCGACCCGGCCACTGATATCGAGGAGACGCTCTCCGCGCTATCCGACCTGATCCACAGCGGCAAAGTGCGGGTGATCGGTTCGTCGACGATGCCCGCCTGCGACATCGTGGAGGCGCAGTGGGTGTCCGAGCGACGAGGTCTCGAGCGATTCCGGGCCGAACAGCCGCCGTACTCGATCCTCAACCGCGGTATCGAAAGCGAAATTCTTCCGGTCGCCCAGCGCTACGGGATGGGCACGCTGGTGTGGAGCCCGCTCGCGCAAGGGCAGCTCACCGGCCGGATCCGCCGGGGCCAGCAGACTGATCTCCGCCGCGCGAACTACTTCAAGCACATGAGCGACGAGCGCCGCATCGAAACAGTCGAACAGCTCATTCCGGTCGCCGAACAGGCCGGCCTCAAGCTCACCCACCTGGCCATGGCCTTCGCCATCTCCCACCCGGGTGTCACCTCGGCCATCGTGGGACCACGCACGATGGGACAGCTTGACGACTTGCTCGCCGGAGCGGACAAGGTGCTTTCCGACGACGTGCTGGACCAGATCGACGCCATCGTCCCGCCCGGCACTGACGTGGGGCGCCTGGACATGGCGTACAACCCTCCGGCCATCCAGAACCCGCTGCTCCGGCGACGACCGCTCGGCGATCGCGCTGCTCAATAACCGGCCGCCACTGAGAAGCCGGCTAGCAGATACCGGCTCCCTGACGTAGCCCGGCGTCAGGGCTTGATGTCCACGACCTGCGGGTCGTGGTCGCTGGTCTGGTTGGCGAACTCGGAGTTGATGTGCACGACCTGGTAGTCGAACTTGCTGATGCCCTTGCTGACCAGGATGTGGTCCAGGACTTCAGACACGCCATCGAAATCGTAGGTGTACTGCTGATTGGCCGGCAGCGTCGTGATCAGGTCGGTCAGATTCGGCTTGCCGGACCCGTCTGCCGTCCCGGTCTTGAGCACCGATAGGGCCGGGCTGAACTGATAGTCGTTGAGATCGCCGACCACCACCACGTCGGCCTTCTTGTCGATGGCCAGGATCTGGTTGACGAAATTGTGCTCAGCCAGCGCCTGGCCGGCCCGCTGCACCGCGGAGCTCTGAGCCGGGAACTGGAAGCGCCCGTCCTGGCTCTGGTCGCCCAGCTTGGCGTCGAAGTGGTTGGCGATGACGAATACATCGCTGCCGTTGAACGTGAACTCACCGACCAGCGGCTTGCGGCTGGCATTCCACACCGAGTTGGTCGGGTCGATCCGGCCCGGCGACAGGGTCAGCGTCGGCTCACCCTTCTTCTTCACGACTTGCGTACCGGTCGTGGAGCGGTTGACCGTGGCCGCGCCTATGTCGTCGAACGTCACCACGGCCGGGTTGTACAGGAATACGACCCGGATGTTGCCGCCGGGCTCGCCGCCGTCCTGGTCGTTGACCGGGTCGATCTCGCGCGAGTCGTAATGCGGTCCACCGGCCGCGGTCACGGCGGCGGTCAGCTTGCTGATCGTCTGGTCGGCGGCGACCACACCGTCGTCGGTCGCGCCGTCGTTGTCCTGCACTTCCTCGACCGCGATGATGTCCGGTGCGGCCAGGTTGGTGACGATGCCTTGGGCCAGGGCCTGGAACTTGCTGGCCGGGTCGCTCGGGGCCAGGTTCTCCACGTTGTAGGTGGCGATGGACAGCTGCTTCTTGGCCGGCCCGGTCGCCACCACCGGGGCCAGGTGGTTGTTCTGCACCGTGCCGAGCGTGGTCGCGGCGATGAAGTAGCCGCCGAACTGGGAGTAGTCGATCGGGCCAACCGTCGCGCCGGTGAACACGTCGCCCACGTTGACCTCCGGGTTGGACCCGTCGGCCGGTACGACCTCCAGCCGCCCTGACGGGGTGGCGTTCTCGGCCGTCAGCAAGGTGCCGCCGCGGTAGTCGACGTCCTGGGTGGGCTTGGTGGTGACGTACTGCTCGCCGAAGGAGTCCGAGGGCCCGACGACCCGGGCGTTGTCCACCTCGACCCGCATGCCCTCGATCGACTCGTAGTAGTCCAGGGCCGAGCGGGCCGGCTGGATCGGGGTCGACTCGATGTTGCCGCCGCCCAGGTCCGGTGCGTAGGTGTCGGGCACGGTGGCCGGGCCCAGGACGATCGGGGCCGGCAGCGCGTTCCCGCTGGACACCACGCTCACGCCGGTCTGGTCGATCTCGGTGATGGACAGGTTCGAAGTGGTGGCCACCGTGTCGCCGCTGGCCAGCGGGTAGAACTCCTGGACCTTGCCGGTCACCAGCACGGAGTCGCCGGTCGTGACGGTCGGCGCGCTGCTGGTGAAGACGAAGATGCCTTCACTGGTCGCCGGGTTGCTGTCCGGATTGGGGTCCTGGATCCAGTAACCCTTGCTCGAGCCGGTCGCCCGCACGCCCGTCACGATGCCGGGGACGTTGGTGACCGTGTTGCCGGCCTGCGGTGACAGGAAGCCCGTGCCCTGGATGTCGTGGATGGCCAGCGGTCCCGGCGTGCCGCCGCCACCGGTGCCACCGCCACCCGTGGAGTTAGGCGCCCCGGGGGTCGGAGCCGCGGCCGCGAAGTCGGTCCCGTTCTGGTCGGTGTCGGTGGTGGTGATGCGCTGGGCCGAGGTCGTGTTGCTCAGCCCCGGCGCATCCGCGCTGCCCTCGTGGATCACCGCAGTGCCGTAGCCGACCAGGTCGACGATGTCGGAATCGGCCACGCAGTCGGCGGCCGTCTTACAGGTCAGTGCGGTCGAGTTGTCGACCAGCGCGACCGTGCCGGAGGTGCCCGACAGGTTGATGGAGCCGGAGGCCTGCGTCGCGGGCAGGCCCGTCGTCCCGCCCGTACCGGCCGCCTCGCCAATCAAATACAGGCCGCCGCCGGAAAGCGAGCCGGTCAGCGGCGTGACCTGCCAGGTTGTCGTGGCACCGGGGCTGGCTGAGATGTATTGCACCGACCAGCCGTCCAGGGCGGCGGCTCCGCTGCCCGCGTTGGCCAGCTCGATGAAGTCGTTGGTCAGAGTGGCGCCGCTGTTACCGCCACCTCCGTAGACCTCATTGACCACCACGCCCGATGAGGCGGCCGCGGCGGGCATGGCCAGGGTGGCGGTGCCGCTGGCACAGAACAGGCCAACCAGCGTGGCCGCAGTGGCCGCGGTGGCGACTCGGAGCCGGAACTTACGCACGCTTGCTCCTTCGAGGCATGGGACAGATCGGCGGTGACCGATCCGCACTATTCCGATCATCCTTGAGGAACAAAATGGCAGCAAGGTAAACAGAATGCGGCGATTATGACTCACGGGTCACCTTCGGGCGGGCCGGGCACGGTAGCCCGTGCCCGGCCCGCCCTGGAATCCCGGTCAGATCCCGAGGTCGCTCAGGAACCGGTTGTCGAACTCCAGTGGTGTCGTGCCGGAGTCCGAGTTGCAGGTGGGGGAGGCGTAGCTCTGGGCCGAGGGGCAGGGCGTGTCCCGGTCCAGTGACCAGAGGTGCAGACCGGCCAGGCCGTTGCTGGCCGCGTAGCTGGTCAGCATGTCCACGTCAGCGGGAGTGAAGGTCTCGGTGGCGTTGTCGTTCAGGCCGATCATCGGGGTGACGGCGATCTTGCTGGCCGGGATCCCGTAGGTGTGCTCGAGGTTCTGCACCGCCTGGATCGCCGACTGCCCCATCTCGCAGCTGCCGGAGACGACCACGCAGACGCCGCTCGACGCGCTGCCGTAGTCCATGGTCATCAGGTTGATGACGTAGTTCTTCAGGCTAGAGCCGAGTACGGCCTGGACGACCTCGTTGCCGAGCGAGTTCACGCCGCCGAAGCTGCCATCGGATGCGGCCAGCGTGGCCAGCGTGAACGAAAACTGCACGTTCGGATACTGCGCCTGGGCTCCGGCCGCCGAGTTGACCAGGTTCTGGATGTCCGACTGAGACTGGCCGCCTTCGATATCGAAGTCGATGCCGACCAGGTGCGAGCTGGCGTAGCGAGCGATGAACGATTCCATGCCCGCGGTCGAGGCGCAGGTGAACGTCCCGGCCTCACCACCGGTCGAGACCACGTAGTTCAGGCCAGCGCTCTGGAGCTGCGGGATGTTCTCGGCCGCCCAGCTGGCGCCCGGGACACCGCCCCAGTTCTCGCTACCGCAGGCTCCGGTGGCGAACGCGAGCGTGAGCGCGGGCAGCTTCGGGATGTAGTTCGACACCAGGCTGCCGGCGCCCACCACCGGCAGGTCGGACCCTTCCACGGCCGACTGCATCTGGTCGGTGTTCCAGTTCATGTTGATGGTGACGTCCTTGTACGGGCTGAAGAGCAGGCCGCTCACCGAGCCCGTGCCGGACCCCGACCCAGATCCCGATCCTGACCCTGATCCCGAGCCCGAGCCCGAGCCCGAGCCCGAGCCAATGACCCTGAACCGCCGGTGCAGGAGCCGTTGGATGTCCACGGCTGGCCCGAGCCGCTGCCGCCGTTGCTGGTGGCCGGGTCGTTGCCTTGCGTCCACCAGTTGGCGGTGTAGTTGATTCCGTTCTCGCTGGCCTGCTGCCCGCCGGTGTAGACAGTGGTGGCACTCCACGCCGCGGCGCATGTGGTGGCGGCCTGTGCGGCAGACCCGGAGGTCAGCGCGAGGACCGAGCCGCCGGCGGTTAGCCCGAGCGCCGAGCCGGTGATGAGAGCGGTGCGCAGAACCCGTCTTCCGACCTGCATGAACCCTCCTGGGGTGAGAGGAGCTGAGGCGATCTGGCGCCTCGCATGTGTCGGCAAATGTGCGATGTTGTCACTTTGTACGCACGGAGACGGGCCGTCAAGGCTATCTATAAAGAAACTTTCTATTTAATTTGGGTGCGCAGGTACCGGAGATCCCGGAATCACCGGCTCGCTGCCGTCGGCGTTCAGCGGCTGGCCGCTGCGGAACGGCGGGTCACGCGGCCACATCCTGCAGTTCCGTGGCCCGGCCGGGTTCGGTGCTGAGCTGGGCCGCGGCCATCCGCTCACCACGGCGCCTGGCTCGCTGGCTGTACACGTTGGTCCAGCCGATGAGGAGCGCGGCCACCACGTAGGGCATGATCTTGGAAACAGCCAGGGCGGTCCCGGTCGAGGCCAGCTCGATGATCACGACCCGCGCCGCCGCCTCAGCCAGGTAGGCGGCGCCCCAGACCACGGTCAAGAGCCGGAAAACGCGGCGGAATCCGGCGTACTGCCACCGGTCGGCGAAGTCGCGTCCCTGGGGCGTGTCCGCCCCGATGAATTCGAGTGCGAAACGGAAGATCAGCGGCCGGCTGGCCCGGAGCGAGCCGAGGCAGGCCAGGCCGAAGATCGCGGTCGGCACCGACCCCTCGGCGAGGATCAGCTGCTCATTACCGCTGATCAGCCCGAGGATCGTGCCGGCGGCGACACCGGCCAGGACGAGGGCCCCTACGGCGTCCACCCGGCGGTGCCGGGCGAAACCGAGCAGCACACCGAGTGCGGGAAAGACACCGCTGAGCAGCAGGGCCGGCACAGCACCCAGCCCGGCCGAGCGCACCATCGAGTAGGTGACGAGCGGACCGGCGATGTCGAACACGGCGATCATCGCCAGCGGCTCCAGCCGGTTGCGGAGGCGGGCCGGCGGCGGCTGCGGAACGTCGTTGCTCATGCTCTTAACGCTAGGAAGATGCCAGCCGTTTGTGACGTGCGCAGCATCCCGACCTGGGCATGACGGATGTCACGCCGGAGGGTATGAGGGCTCTGGCGACGGAGTTTGCGATGGAAAGGAACGCCATGACAATTTTGGAGAATCCCTATGCCCAGGGGATTGCCTATGTTGACGGAGAGGTCTGCGCACTTGCCGATGCTCGCCTGCCACTGGTGGAAGCCGGATTCACCCGCTCCGACGTCACCTATGACGTGGTCGCGGTATGGGACGGCAAGTTCTTCCGGCTGGATGACCACCTCGCCCGATTCCAGCGGAGCCGTGACCTCCTCCACCTGAAGCCGCAGGAGAACACACCGGACATCCGCCGCATCCTCATGCAGTTGGTGAGCAGATCGAGACTGCGCGAAGCGTACGTCAGCATGATCGCTACGCGCGGAGTGTCTCCGGTGGGCTCCCGAGACCCCCGGCGCTATACGAATAAGTTCTACGCGTTCGCCTGCCCTTACGTATGGATCTACGCACCGGAGGTGCAAGAGCGCGGAGTCAACGCCGTCGTAGCCTCGGTCCAGCGCACCCCCCGAGCGGCCTTCGACCCAACTATCAAGAACTTTCAGTGGGGTGACCTGACCCGGGGACTGTGGGAGGCACTCGAGTCCGGAGCGGAAGCCGGCATCCTCCTCGACCGCGACGGAAACGTCACCGAGGGCGCCGGGTACAACGTCTTTGCCATCATCGACGGCATTCTCTTGACGCCGGACGAAGGTACCCTGCTCGGGATCACGAGACAGACCGTGCTGGAACTCGCGGCAGAACTCGGAATTCCTGCACAAGCGGGCCCGCTTCTCGCCGAAAGGCTCAGGCAGGCCGATGAGGTCTTCTTCACCAGTACCGCAGGCGGCGTCATGCCGGTCGGCACACTCGATGGTCGCCCCCTCCGTACCTGTCGCCCAGGCTCGCAGACGCTCCGGATCAAGCAGGCGTACTGGGCCGCACACGAACGAGCTGAATGGACTTCAGAAGTGACCTATGAGTAAAGCGTGTCACCGATCGGCGCCGGGCCCGGGCGATATCCTCGATACTTGAAAACCGAGCCTTTTTACGCTCCTGCATCCAGGTGGGACTGATCATCCGTCCTGTACAGATAATTGGCGGGTAGATGAGCGACGTACCGGCCCGCGCGCTGTTTCATACCGCCCCGCGCTGTGTGGAGATAAGGGAACTGCCCGCACCGCGGCCCGCCGCCGGTGAGGTCCTGGTCCGCACCCTGAGCTCCGGCATCAGCGGCGGCACCGAACGGCTGGTGTACCGCGGCGAGATCCCGGCCGACCTGGCGCTGGACGACACGATCGATGCGCTCGGCGGCACCTTCTCCTACCCCTTCGCCTATGGCTACGCCTGCGTCGGGGAAGTAGCGGAGTCCGGCCAGCGGGTCTTCGCGTTCCACCCGCACCAGGACGTGTTCACGGCGCGGATGAGTGAACTGGTTCCGCTGCCCGCCGTCGATCCCGCCACCGCGACCTTGTTCCCCCTGGTCGAGACGGCGCTGCAAGTGACGCTCGACGCCGGGGACGGCTATCGCGACCAGGTCATCGTGCTAGGCGCGGGCGTGCTCGGGCTCCTGACCGGCCTGCTGCTGCAGCGGGCCGGATGGCGGCCGGTGATTGCCGAGCCGCAGGAGTGGCGGCGCGCCATCGCCAGCGACCTCGGTGTCTCCGCCGCAGCACCAGCGGAACTGCTGAAGAAGGAGGTCCCGCTGGTCATTGACGCCAGCGGTAACCCGGATGCGCCGGCGATGGCGCTGAACATGCTGGCCCACGAGGGGACCCTGCTGATCGCGTCGTGGTTCGGCACCAAACCTGTGGTACTGCCGCTCGGCGGCGCCTTCCACCGGCGGCGCCTGACGATCCGCAGCACTCAGGTCTCCACCGTGCCAGCCCGCCAGTCCGGGACCTGGACCCGGTCCCGGCGCCGCCAGGAAACCGTTGCGCTCATCACCGAGCTACCGTTGGCGCAGCTGTGCACCGACGTCTTCGACTTCGGCCATGCCGCCGAGGCGTTCCGAGCCGTGGACCAGGGAAAACCCGGGTTGATGCATGCCGTTCTCAACTATGACAGGAGTGCTGCTGGTGACCTGTGAAGTCGGGCTGAGCCGAAGCGTCCGTGCCTTCCACATCATGCCGGGAATGCCTGGGCCAGAGGGGCAACTCCATGACCACGACTACCGGATTGAGGTCGTCGTGGACCGCGAGCAACTCGATGAGCGGGGCATGGTCTGTGATCTGGATGTTCTGGAAGCGGCGCTCACCGAGCTGACCAGCCGGGTCGATGGCCGCAACCTGGAGGAGATACGCCCGGCTGAGGCCGAGGCGGTCACCGTCGAGGTGTTCGCCCGCTGGGTGCACGACAGTCTCTCGCCCACCGTCCTCGCCGCGGGCGGCCAGACCTTGGCGGTACGGGTGTGGGAGACGGCGGTCGCGTTTGGCGGATACCGCGCTCGGCTCGCGGGCTGAACCGGTGAGTCAGGGAAGGTGGCTGGTGTCATTGACACAGTGGACGGCGGCAAATTCGCGGCCGTGCCACTGGATCTTGTTGATGCAGGCGGAGCCGAGATACAGCCGGTAAACGGTGCCGAGCGGGACGCCCAGAGCCCGGCACAGCAGGATCTTTATCGGGCTGATGTGAGTCACCACCAGGATGGTCTGGCCGCTGTGGCCCTGTAGCAGCCGGTCACAGGCCCGGTTTACCCGCTGTGCGGCGTCGGCGAAGCTCTCCCCGCCCGGCGCGGGCTGTTCGGGGTCACGCCGCCAGCGGGCCACGGCCGCGGGCCATCGCTGCTGGATTTCGGCCAGGGTGAAGCCGTCCCAGTCACCGAAGTCGGTTTCACGGAGATCATCATCGATGACTGTGGTCAGGCCCAGCTCGGCCGCCACAATGGCGGCGGTGCCGACCGCACGCTGCAGTGGGGAACTGACCACGGCGTCGATCGGGGTACCAGCGGCCAGGCGGCAGGCGGCCGCCTTGGCCTGCCGGGTTCCGTTGGCGCTGAGCGGCAGGTCACACCGTCCGCTGAAGCGGTGTTCGGGTGACAGCCGGGTATCACCGTGCCTCAGCAGAATGGTGGTGGTGGGATCGGCCGTGGGGTTATCCCAGCCCAGTGTCATAGACGTCACCGCCCCGAGGTCCCGCTCACCGCGGTTTTGCTGTTGAACGTGTTGAGGAGCTGATTGCGGAAGGCGTCCATGGGCTCGAGCGGAGCGCTGGGAGCAGGCAGCAGCCCGTTCTGCCAGTGCCAGGAGGACATCTGCTTGAGCACCGACGGGGCGCGGGTGATGATCGAGATCGGCACGTCGTGGGTGGCCCCGGGGCCGCTGACGGAGGTGTGGGGCTGGTGGTCGCCGAGCACGATGAGGACGAGGTTCGGGTCGTTCAGCTCGGTGACCCATGACGTGAGGGCAGTCATGGAGTACTGGATCGACTGGCCGTAGAACTGCTTCACGGTGTTGTTGCTGCGCCAGACCTGCGTCGCGGTTTCGGCCTTGGCGTGCTCGGGGTAGAAAATCGAGCCGTTGCCGAGCTTGTTCCAGGGCACCATGGCCGGCAGCGGGGCCCAGGGAATGTGCGAGGAGGTCAGGTCGATCTCGGCCATCACGGGCTTGTGGCCAGGGGTGAGCTCATTCCGCTGGAACTCGGACAGGGTGTACTGGTCGGGCATGGTGGAGTAACTGTACCGGGGGCCCTTGTAACCGACGTTGAGGCTGTTGAAGAGCTGGTCATAGTGGTAGAAGGTCGTGCCGGGTTTCCAGGTCGTGTTGTCAGACGGGTCATCGGCGACCGTATGCCATCCGGCCCGCTTGAAGGCGTCGCTGAGAGTGAACCGCGGGCTGTCGAGGAGTTCGTTGTACCGCTGGTTGCTGTCGACCCACAGCCCCGACTCCAGGGTGGAGTGGGCGAGCCAGCTGATCCCGCCGAAGGTCGGGGAGGTGAGCCAGGCGCTCTGCGTGGACCAGCCGGCGCTGGTCAGCATGCCGTTCTGCTGGTGCAGGACCGAGTCGATGGCCGGCGAGAAGGTTGAGCCCTGGACGGCGACCTGCCCGTAGCTTTCGACGAAGGCGACGATGACGTCCTTGCCGCGCAATCCGGTCAGCAGGTTGGAGGTGGGGACGGTGGACTCGGGGTCGGGGGCGCGGGTGGCCTGTTCGAAACGACGCGGGTCGCCGATCGCGGCCGAGGTGGCGCGCACCGTCTGGGCGGCCAGCCCGGTGGCGCTGACCGAGGCGACCGAAGACCCCGGGACGAGCTGCAGGGTCAGGCCCGCAGACACCGCACAGATGGCGGTGAGAGCAGCAACGCCGCGAATGGTACCGCGGCGGTGACGGGCGGCGACCGCGGTGACGTGAAGCGTCGCCGCGATGATGGCGCCGAGAATCAGGACAAGACCGATCACCACCCCGACCAGCACGACGTTGGTGAGCGCGTTGCCGATCGCGTCGCGTATAACACCCTGGGCCTGGCCGATGCCGACCCAGTCGCTCACCGTGTTGAACGGCCGGTCAACCTCCTCGTAGTACGCGATGTTGAGGAACTTGACCGCGCTGAGCAGGCCGATGAGGAGCCCGGCGACGATGGCCACGATGCGCCGTGGCCAGGGCGGCAGCACCAGCGCCACCGCCACCAGGACCAGGAGTTCTATGGGGACACGGACAAATGCGCCGATGGAGAACTGCCAGGTGCGGTCCGGCGCCACCAGGGCGAACCACAGGAACACAACCGCCAGCGCGGCGACGGAAATCCGCGCGGCCCGGCGGACGCGCGGCCCGGCACCGGTGCGGTAGAGCCAGAACACATCGTGGCCGAACGACTCGGCCAGCAGCAGCAGCGCGGCGGCGACCGCGATCATCCCGACCACCCGGCTGGTCACTCCGGAGGCGGCTACGGTGAGCGCGATGCCCTGGACCGCGGCCACGACCTTGCGCCAGAACCGGGGGGCCAGCGGCGCCCGCAGCCATGGGATCAGCCAGCCGGCCAGCAGGAACACGTAGCGGGCGGCGCCGATGGCCAGCACCCAGGCGCCGTAGTCCTGGGACACGTAAATGCTGAGCACCAGGATGAGGAAGGCGTCAGTCTCGCCGTCGAAGCGGGCGCCCAGCGGGGTGGCGGTGCCGGTCCGGCGGGCCACCTGCCCGTCCACCGCGTCGAGAGCCAGCGCGGCGGCGGACAGGGTGACCAGCGCTGTGACCGACACCGGCCGGCTGAACGAGTCGGCCACCAGGCCCGTGACCCCGGCGATCAGCAGCATCCGGGTCAGGGTGATCCAGTCCGCCGGGAGTATGGCCGGCTGGTCGCTGCGCATCCGGGCCGTCACCAGCAGCGCGGCCCCCGCCGAACCGGTGATCAGGCCGGTGATCCAGCCGACGACGCCGAGGCCGGCCGTGGCGGACACGACGCCGAGCAGGGCGGCTGTGGCGAGCATCCCCAGGAGCGCCGCGAGCCGGATCCTGGGCCGCGCGACTTTGTCCGCGGGTTCGTCCGCGTGCCGAACCTGCGGCGGCTGAATGGTGGACACTGCGCCTCCGTTTGCGTAACCATCTGCTGTCATCCCTTGCGGGGGACGACAGTCGGCCCGCCGTCATCCCTTGTTGGGTACTACGCATCCGGGGTCACTTTGGCTTGCTCCGCGACCGTACAGTCGATCTATTTGCTCAATCGGCCCGTATAGCTGGTGTGACGCCTTTGTACTCAGTTCCGGCCGGGATCGGTCCGGCCGTCCGTCGTTTCGGCCCGTCGTTGCTGCGTCTGGCCGCTAGCGTCACCGTGCTGTGGTTTCTCGGGCGGGAGCTGGGCGCGGCGCCGTTCGAGGACGGGCTGCGTGCGGTCACCTGGACAGGGGTCGTGGCCGCCGTCACGCTCACTGCCCTGACCACAATCTGTTCGGCCTGGCGGTGGCAGGTCGTGGCCCGCGCGCTCGGCACCGACATCGGCCTGCCCCGCGCGACGGGTGCCTACTACCGTTCCCTGTTCCTCAACTCCGTGCTCCCCGGCGGGATTCTCGGCGACGTGCACCGGGCGGTGACGCAAGGCCGGCGCGGTGGAGACGTCGCGCAGGGGGTGCGCGCGGTGGGGTGGGAACGGCTGTGCGGTCAGGTCATCCAGGCCGTGGTGACCGCCGTCGTGCTGCTGACCCTGCCCTCGCCGGTCCGGCCCGCGCTGCCCTACGTTCTGGCGGGCATCGCTTGTGTAGTCGGGTGTGCCGCGCTGGTCATGAGTGTCGCCGCTCGTCTCGGCCGGTCGCGGCCGGCCCGTGCCGCCCGGGCCGTTGCCACTGACCTGCGTCGTGGCCTGCTGGTCCGGGGTGTGTGGCCGCAGCTCACGCTGGCCTCGGTGCTGGTCGTCGCCGGCCACACGGCCACGTTCGTCATCGCGGCCCGGCTCGCCGGCTCCACCGCACCCCTGGGCGAACTGATCGCGCTGCTGATGGTCATCCAGATCGTCGCGGCGATCCCCTTGAATATCGGCGGATGGGGGCCACGGGAGGGTGCTGCCGCCTGGGCCTTCGCCGCAGCCGGGCTCGGTGCGGCCAGCGGGGTCACGGTCTCCACCCTCTATGCGGTGCTGATGCTGGCCGCGGTCACCCCGGGCGCGGGCCTGCTGCTGAAGGACGCCGTTCGCCGCCGTCGCGGCCGCGAACACCCGGGCGGGTTGAGCAGACCTGATCCGGCGCCGCCGATGAGGCACCCGGCCTGGCGCGAGGCCGAACGGCTCGTCCCGTGACCGGGGCGGTCCAGGCGGCAGCGATCCGGCGGCGTATTCGCATCCCGTTGCGTTTTGCCGATGGCTACTCAACCACGGCCACGGTCGTCACCTTCACCGGCCTGGCCGACGCGCAGCAGCACGTGGCCCTCGAACTCGGCCGGCCCGCTACGGCCCGGCTACCGCTGGTGCGCCTGCACAGTGAATGCCTCACCGGTGACGTGTTCGGCAGCCAGCGATGCGACTGCGGGCCGCAACTGCGCGAAGCAGTCGAGCGGATCACCAAACGCGGCGGGTACGTGCTGTACCTGCGCCAGGAGGGACGGGGCATCGGACTGTACGAGAAGCTCGACGCCTACGCGCTGCAAGATGGCGGCCTGGACACCTACGACGCGAATCTCGCGCTCGGCCACGGGGCCGACGAACGCGATTACACCAGCGCGGCCCAGATGCTGCACGCGCTCGATGCCAGCCGCATCGCGCTGCTGACCAACAACCCGGACAAGGGCGCTCAGCTGGCCCGCCTGGGCATCACGATCGCCAAGCAGGTCCCCACCGCCCTGCACCTCAACGAGACCAACGCCGCCTACCTGACCGCCAAGGCCCAGCGCGGAGGACATGATCTGCTGTTGCAGAGTCTTGAACGCGCCGCCGAGCCGCACCGGCGCTAGCCGGGCGACCGGCCCGCGAAATCAAGCTGGTGGGCGATGTAGACCAGCTCGCCCGCAGCCAGTTGCCTCCTCCGCACGGCCAGCCAGTCGGCCAGGTCCGCCGGGTCCACCCAGTCCTGGCGGCTCCGCAGCGCGTCCTGGATCGTGCTCAGGATGCTGCACAGGAAGTTAGCCTCATCGCCCGGGTAGTTCCCATCCGGGCCGGCGCTCACGACCCAGTCCGACGAGCCTGCCCCCAGCGCGGGCGCCCCCGCAGCCCGCAGATGGTGGAACAGGTGGCGGCCCGTTCGGCTCTCACCGGCCGGCCGGCCGTAGCGGACGCGCTCATCCATGTCGCGGTGGTAGGCCTGCATGACCTGGTCGTCGTGGGGGTGGCCGGGCGCGAAGATGCTCTCGCCGTCGTAATTGATCGTGAACCAGTAGACGCCGCCGGGGACCAGCAACCGCAACAGTCCGGGCAGGATGGCCGGTACGTCCACCAGGTCCAGCACAGCGTTGGCGATCAGCACATCGGCCAGCGGCCCGTGATCGGTCTCCAGGTAGCGGCCAAGCTCGGCGTGCACCAGGCGCACCCGCAGATCACCGACCTGCAGTCCATCCGGGAGCAGGTCGCTGCGCAGGCCCCGCGCGGCCGCCCAATCGCGCAGCCACCGGCGAGAATGATCCAGCAGCTGCCGATCCGTATCCAGCAGCATGTACTCGCCGGTGCCGACCACGCCCCAGTCCATCAGACGGGCCACCATCGTCCCCAGTCCGGCGCCGACCTCCAGCACCCGCGGCGCACCCGCGGGCATGAGACGGCGCAACTCGGCCAGCACGTGCCGGTTGAGCGCCCGGTCATCCACGGTCGTCTTCGCGGCCAGGTAGCGGGCATAAGCGGAGGTCATCGAGGCTTCATCGGAGCCCGTCATTGCTTCTCGGCCACCATCGCGAACTTGCGCACCCGCCCACTGCCGAGCCAGTCGCTCCACAGCTGATGAGACGTGATCAGCTCGGCGGTGGCCTGCTCCCCGATCTGGCCGGCGATCTGAGCTGAATCAGCCCGGTAACGCCGAAGCAGCGCGGTCGCCACCGCGTGGTGTGCGGAGCTGTACTCCTGCTGCCAGGTCACGGCCAGCCCCGCGTTGCCCAGCACGTCCGTCAAATCCGCCAGCCCGGCGGGCCAGACCGTATCGGCGGCGGGCATCCGGGACTGCTCCTGCCGGGTGAGCGGCCGGCCTTCCTCGATCGTGAAAGCGAACCGCCCGCCCGGCTCCAGCGTGCGCGCAACTTCCCCCACCAGGGTCTCCTTGTCCGGGAAGGCCAGCATCGTCTCCAGCAGGAGCACCACCTCGAAGCGGCCCCCGGGCAGCGGCGGGAGCTGAGCCTGCTCGAAGCGGCAGGGAAGCTCCCCGGCCAGCTGCCGGGCGGTGGCCAGTGCGCTGGCGGATCGATCGATACCCAAGTATTGGCAGCCCGACTCCGCCGTGATCATCCGGCCGGGCCCGGCCACTCCGCAGCACAGGTCGAGCACCGGGACGCCGGGGCCGACCCGGGCCTGCTGGGCCAGCCTCCGGACCTCGGCTGCCCGCATGAAGCTCTCCTGGCCCACATACTCGCCCGCGGGGTAGGCGGTCGCCTGCGCCCGCCCCAGCGCCGTCAGCAATGGTGTTTGTTGATCCTGCATCACGTCAGGTCCGCAGATCAATCCGTGCCCCCCGTTTCCACGTATCACGAAGTGACATACGTAGTGACAGGTGTGACGGATTGGCAGCGGATGTGAGTCAGCTCGACCGCAAAGAGGAGGCCGTCCCGGTGCGGCAGGCGCTATGGAGGACCAGGACATGGTGCGGGTCCACGTCATAGTCCCCGAGGGATTCGACAACCCCGGCCAGCCCACCGGCGGCAACATCTATGACCGGCGGGTCTGCGCCGGATTGGCCGAGGCCGGCTGGGAGGTGCTGGTCGCGACCGTCGCCGCAGCCTGGCCGGTACGCACCGCTGGCGCCTGCGCCGACCTGGCTCGCGTCGTCTCCGCCATTCCCGACGGTGAGACCGTCCTGATCGACGGGCTCATCGCTTCGGCGGCCGCCGCGCAGCTGCTGCCCCACACCGGGCGGTTGCGTTTGACGGTGCTGCTGCACATGCCACTGGCCACCGCCGTCGACACCCACCACGAAGCCGGTGCAGAGCGCTCTGAACGGTCCGTGCTCCGCGCGGCCGCTGGTGTGGTCGTCACCAGCGAATGGACCCGGCGGCAGGTCCTGACCCGATACGCGATCCCGGCCTGCCGGGTGCACGTCGCCCGGCCGGGCGCCGATCGGGTCACAGCCCCGGCCCGGCCCGTCCGCGGCCACCTGATCTGCGTCGGAGTCCTCAGCCGCCACAAGGGACAGGACCTCCTCGTCGAGGCGCTGGCCGGCCTCGCTGACCGGGACTGGCACTGCGTGCTGGCCGGATCACTCGACCGCGACCCGGATTTCGTCGAACACCTGCAGACCCGTATCACGCGTCTCGGCTACGACCATCGCGTCCGGCTCAGCGGCGTCCTGACCGGCGCGGCGCTCAGCCAGGCATACAGCACGGCCGACCTGCTGGTCGCCCCGTCGCGCTCGGAGACTTACGGCATGACCGTGACCGAAGCGCTCGCCCACGGCCTGCCCGTCGTCGCTACCGCCGTCGGCGGGCTGCCCGAAGCGTTCGGCTCCACCGCCGGCGGCACCGGCCCCGGCCAGCTGATTCCGCCCGGCGACCCGGCTGCCCTCGCCGCCGCGCTCGAAGACTGGCTGGACGACGAGGACCACCGGCACCGGCTACGGGCCGCCGTACGACAGCGGCAGCCGACCCTGCGGGGCTGGGAGCAGACCACGCAGGAGATAGCCGACGCACTGACCGCCTAGCCGTTCCGGTACCAACGATCACGATGAAGGAGAAGTCCGTCCGATGACATTCAGAACCGAGAGCCGTATGACCATGGCCAGCAGCGTCCATGAGGTGTGGGCGTATCTGGCTGACGTCGGACGCTGGCCGGAGTGGGCACCAACGGTTCTTGAAGGCCGGATCCGCGGCGGAGGCCCGTTTCAGCCCGGCGCGCGGGTGGAGCAGCGGGCGAAGCTGATGTTCGGGTTGTCTCGCCGCCGTAGTCAGGAGGTGACCGTGGTCGAGCCGTCCACCGCCATGGCGTTCGCCGGGCCGATGGGCACGTCCGCGGCGCGCTGGGGAATGGAACTCAAGCCGACCGGCGATGGGCAGACCGACGCCATGATGTGGATCGAGGTCGACCTCGCGGGCATCATGCGGGCGGTCCCTGCGGGCAGGCTCAAAGGCAGGATGCAGCGCGTCAGCGATATCGAAATGGTGGCGATCAAAGCTGCTGTCGAGTCCGCTGCGCGCGAAGGTGCGCTGTCCTAGATGGGACAACTTGACGCGGCCGGCCTCGATGAACACACCGTGAGCCAGACCGACAGTGTTAGCCAGGCCGACAGTACGCGAGAGCACCTGATCGAGACCTACCGCAAGAAGGCCAAGCACTACGACATCACCTCCCGGCTGTACCCCGCGCCCGGCTACCCCCAGCGGACACAACGCCGCCGGGCCGTACAGGCGCTCGGCCTTCGCCCGGGTGACACCGTGATCGACATGGCCTGCGGCACAGGTCTGAACTTCCCGCTGCTTCAGCAGGCGGTCGGTCCCGGTGGCCGGATCGTCGGCGTCGATCTGACCGACGCGATGCTCGCCCGGGCCCAGGATCGGATAAAGGCGAACGGCTGGAGCAATGTCAGCCTCGTGCAAGCCGACGCAGCCGGCTTCGACTTCCCGGCCGAGGTCGACGCGATCCTGTCCACCTACGCCCTGACCCAGGTGCCCGAGTGCGCAGAGGTCATCGCCCACGGCACCGCGGCGCTGGCCGCGGGCGGACGCTGGGCCGTGCTGGATCTCAAGGTTCCCGGCCGCACACCTGGGTGGCTGGCGCAGCTCGGAACCGCAACGGTGCGGCCTTTCGCCGCGATAGATGAGTGGATGATGCGCCGTCCGTGGGAGACGATTCGCGCCGCCATGCAGGAAGAGCTGGCTGATTTCTCCTGGACCGAGTTGTTCTTCGGAACTGCTTTCCTCGCCGCCGGGTCGAGCCCGCCGATCAGGTCACTGGGGGCCGGCCAGGACTAGGACGACGCCGCCCGCGCCGACCACGGCGCCGATCGGAAAGAACCAAGAATGCTGCCGATCGGCTAACTGTCCTCGTCCCCGGGGACGTTTGCCCCCTCGGCGTGCTGCTCAGGCGCACCCTTGATCGAGATCGCCGCGCCGGTCTCGAGCGCCGCGTCGAAAAGCTCGGCCACCGACTTGCGGATCTCCTCGTGCAGAGTCGCCTTGTCCTGACAGAGGTTCTCGATGTTCCGCTGATAGAGAATGAACCTCTCGCCGAAGGGGACTCGCGATCGTGCCCCCGCGGCGAAGTCCCCGCCCAGCCCGCCGAACTGGCTGTCCGAATCGCCGCCACCGGCGCTGGGTCCGGCCAGATGCCACCGGCGGTCCGGATCCACCCCCAGCTCGACCCGTGACCTGTCCGGCAGCGGCACCACGTCCACCGGCTCGCCGGAGGAACCGCCGGTCTCGTCGTCATGAATTCTGATCTGCGCGTCAACCGCCGCCCGGAAGTCGGCTCCCGTCATCCGGTACGGCACCACCCAGGTGCCCGAACCGGAGGCCAGCGCCGCCGCCGCAGCGAAATCGGCCCGGCCCGCCTTGGGGTCCGCCGCGTCGAGCCAGACTTTGACCTGACCTCGTAGCGCCCAGCCAGGAGCGAACCGGCTGGCCACTTCCAGCAGGTCATCGAGGCGTTGGCCCGCCTCCTCGAACCGGCCCAGGCGGTACAGCGCGACCGCGAGGCGCCACAGCGCCTGGGCCGAGGCCGGATCAGCGTCGGCCGCGGCCTGCGCGGCGCTCCGGGCATCCTCGTAATGACCGAGCCACCACAGCGCCTCCGAGGCGAGCACGAGCGCCGCGATCCGGACCGCTGGCACCGGATCCTTCAGGTGGCGGTGGGCCACCCATAGGGCTCCCAGCGGATGATCAGGGCAGCTGCGCGTGTGTTCCTGCAGCGTCTCCAGAGCATCCTGCACCGATTCCCGGCCCAGGCGGCGGTGTTCGGCCGGAACCAGGTTGAGCCACCGTGCGGCGGCTTCTTTCAGCGGCTCGTGTATTTCGAAGTCGCGCGCTTTGGCGTTCGCCACATAGCCCGGACCGGAGTGATGGGCAGGCCGGGGCGCTGGGGTAACGGAGGGTGTCACATCATCTCCGGCATGGAGCGGCAAGATGTCCGTCTACTGTAGTGGGCCGGGGCTCGCGGGGAATGAACCGGGCGCCGGGTCGGCTCTAACTATGTTGCGGGCCTGTCAGCGCCTTCGCCACGCTTAATGAGCGTTCGGCCCGGCAGTGCCGCCATAACGTGGCCAGGGCAGAAACCAGTGGGGAGTCGAAGGTTGCACATGATCGAGGACAACGGCGGGGGTGCGAGCGGTTTCGCCGACCTGGCGCTGGCCCCGGAGCTGTGCCACGTGCTCTCGGATCTCGGTTACGAGGAGCCGACACCAATACAGCTGGCCGCCATCCCGCCGCTGCTTGAGGGCCGTGACCTGGTCGGGCAGGCCGCCACCGGGACGGGGAAGACGGCCGCCTTCGCGCTTCCCATCCTCCAGCGGATACTCATCGAAGGCGGCCGGGCCGAGCCGCTCGCCCTGGTCCTCGTCCCGACGCGCGAGCTCGCGGTGCAGGTCTGTGAGGCGATGCGCAGCTACGGGCGCGAGATGGGTGCGCGTGTTCTGCCGGTTTACGGCGGCGAGCCGATCGGCCGGCAGTTGGGGGCGCTCAAGCGTGGCGTCGACGTCGTGGTGGCGACGCCAGGGCGTGCGCTCGACCACATCAACCGGGGAACGCTGAAGCTGGGCGGCCTGGAGATCCTCGTCCTCGACGAAGCGGACGAGATGCTCGACATGGGTTTCGCCGAGGAAATCGAGGCGATCCTGGCCAGCACCCCCAGGGAGCGGCAGACCGCGCTGTTCTCGGCGACGATGCCGCCGCGGATCAACGGAATGGTGCGTCGCCACCTGCGCGACCCGGTGCGGGCCGAACTCGGTCGCCAGGCATCGGCGTCAGCCGACGGATTGCTGGTGCGGCAGACGGCCTACCTCGTGCCGCGCGGGCAAAAGGCCGCCGCTCTCGGTCGCGTGCTCGACCTGGAGCGGCCAGCGGCCACGATCGTCTTCTGCCGCACCAGGGACGAGGTGGACCGGCTCACCGAGTCCTTGAACGGCCGTGGCTATCGCGCCGAGGCGCTGCACGGCGGAATGGACCAGAAGCAGCGCGACCGGGTCATGGCCCGGCTGCGCAGCCAGGCCATCGACCTGCTCGTGGCCACCGACGTGGCCGCCCGCGGTCTCGACATCGACCAGCTCACGCACGTGGTGAATTACGACGTGCCCAGCGCGCCGGAGTCGTACGTGCACCGCATCGGGCGCGTGGGCCGGGCCGGCCGCGAAGGCATCGCCATCACCCTGACTGAGCCGCGCGAGCAGCGGATGCTCAAGACCATTGAACGGGTGACCAAGCGGCCGATCACGATCGAGAAGCTGCCGACCATCGCCCAGCTGCGGGCCATGCGCTTGGAGCTGATGCGCACCGAGCTCCGCGAGAGCCTGCTCAAGGACGACGGCGACCTGGATGCCTTCCGGGCTGTTGTCGGCCCGCTCGCGGCGGAGTTCGACCCCTTCGAGGTGGCGCTGGCCGCGGTCAAGCTGGCCCATGAGGCGAGCGGAACACCTCGCGAGGAAGAAGAGATCCCGGCCGTCGAGATGCCGTCGGCGGACGACCGCCGCCCCGGCCGAACGGCCAAACCACGTGACCAGCGGCAGGCCACCGGCCGCGACCCGCGGCGTGGTCGCGGCGCGACTGTGGGCACGACCCGCCTGTTCGTGGGCATCGGCCGTTCCGGCGGAGTCCGGCCGCAGGACCTTGTGGGCGCTATCGCTGGCGAGTCGTACCTCTCCGGCCGGGATATCGGTGCGATCGAGATCTCCGATCGGTTCTCCCTGGTGGAGGTGCCCGAGTCAGCCGCCGACGATGTGGTCAGGGCGCTCCGGGGGACGAGCATCAAGGGCCAGAAAGCAACCGTTCGCCGCGAACGCTTCCCGGCGCGGTAGCACCAGCCTTCCTCAGCCAGCGACGGTTTATGGGTGACCTTGGCCTTCACTCGGATGCCTCGGCGGGCGTACTTGATGGCCAGTGAGCGGGCGACCAATCTCCCTCGGGGTCGGTGGTCTGGCCCACTTCGATCAG
Organism: uncultured Actinomycetes bacterium; assembly: GCA_963833835.1. Classification (GTDB taxonomy): domain Bacteria; phylum Actinomycetota; class Actinomycetes; order Streptosporangiales; family Streptosporangiaceae; genus Bog-532. The sequence continues at coordinate 7,011 of CAWHZI010000004.1, read as the reverse complement.
ATAGCCGTCGGGATCGCGGATGTAGCAGCGGGTCTCGTACTGGTGCTGTTTGGGTGGGGTCAGGAATTGAGCCCCGCGGGCGCTCCATTCGGCGTACACGGCCTGGATGTCTTTGACCCGGATATTGAGGAAGCTGCTGACCCGGTCGGGATCACGCGGCGTCTCCAGGATGACCGTCGGTTTGTCGTCGGTCGGGCCTCCGCCGACATTGATGATGATCCAGGTGTTAGACAGCGCGACATAGGTCAGCCCTCCGGGACCGGAGAAGGCCACCCTGCCACCGAGTACCTCGGTGTAGAAGCGCTGAGAGCGCTCGACATCGTCGGAGACGATGAAGTGAGCGAGCACAATTCCCTCGGGGGGTGACCAGTCTCCCTCGGGGTCGGTGGTTTGCCCTACTTCGATCAGGTGGCCGTCGGGATCGCGAATGTAGCAGCGGGTCTCGTACTGGTGCTGTTTGGGTGGGGTCAGGAATTGAGCCCCGCGGGCGCTCCATTCGGCGTACACGGCCTGGATGTCTTTGACCCGGATATTGAGGAAGCTGCTGACCCGGTCGGGATCACGCGGCGTCTCCAGGATGACCGTCGGTTTGTCGTCGGTCGGGCCTCCGCCGGCGTTGATGACGATCCAGTTGTTGGCTAGCGCAACATTGACCGGGTCTCCTGGGCGTTCCACCCGGCCGCCGAGTACTTGGGTGTAGAAGCGCCGGGAGCGCTCGACATCGTCGGAGACGATGAAGCGGGTCAGCACGATTCCCTCTGGGGGCGGTGGGAGCGGCATGAGCTAACCATCGCACTCAAGGCGCACGACCCACCCCGGGTAAATCCCTGGGTCTGTGCCTGGTCACCGGGAACGGGGAGTTCCGTGGCCAGAGTCCCAGCCTGGCGGACCTGTGGTCTCAGTTGCCGAAAGTCACTTCGACGAGTGGGCTGCGGGCGACCCAGACGGCGGGCTCCTGACCTGGGTTGTCAGCGAACCCGGGGAGGGAGGCCAGGATGGCCGCCAGGACCTGCTCGCGCTCGGCGGGGTCGGTGACCGGGCGCGCGGTGGCCGGGAGGTCGGCCGTCGCGGACTCCTTGAGGTGGAAGGTGAACGCCGGGTGGGCGACCAGGTTGGCGTACCAGGAACGGGGCCGGCCCGGTGTACCGGTGATGTAGTACTTGCCGTCCGCTCGGTGGAACCAGATCTCGATGCGGCGTGGCTGTCCGGTCTGCCGTCCGGTGGTGGTGATGTCGATGACCCGGTCGCCCGCGAGCGCCTTCGCTGCCTGGTCGTTCATGGTCTGGATCCTTCTCGGTCGCATTGCCGGAGATGGTGGGCGAGCCGACGACCATGACGAGGATAGCGACGCCGCGGATAGAGACCCGACGCCTGGTTACCTCCTACGGGCTGCTCCGCGGGTACGCGCGGTTGACGAGCCAGCCAAAACTTCGCCGTATTGGGAGCATGAGAAGCACGCAACGTACTTCCCTTGCGGTCCGAACTGGGCAAGAATCGGCGACGTTCCCATAGCAGGAACCTTGGATTAACGGGGAAATAAACGGAGGGTATTCATGAGCAGTCCCTATGAGCCTTACCCGCAGGACCAGTCAGGCGGTTACGGGCAGCCGCCGTATCCGCCGCAGGGCGGCTGGGACTCCAGCCAGCGGGGCTACCTGCAGGGCGGGCCCGTCGGCTTCGGGCAGGCGATCTCCGAAGGTTTCAAGAACCTCGTCACCTTCAACGGCCGCGCATCACGATCCGCGTTCTGGTGGTTCTTCCTCGGCGCCATCATCATCGATGTGATCGGCGCCATCATCGGGAGGTCGGTCCATGCCGTCGTCATCCAGTACGTCGTCTCCGTGGTCGTCGCCCTCGGGACTCTGAGCCTGTCAGTCCGCCGGCTGCACGACACCGGCAAAAGCGGCTTCTGGTGGCTCATCGGCTTCATTCCGATCATAGGCACGATCACGTTGATAGTGTTCTACTGCCTTGCTGGGACGCCTGGGCCGAATAAGTACGACGCATAGCGGGACAGCGGCCCGGATGTAACTGATGCCAAGCCTTGATCGGCTGCGTCAATTGCTGCCCGCTTAGCCTCGATTCACTGCGTCTATTCCGGGGTCGTTGGTGGGATCAAGGAACGGGTGCCCGTTGAGGGCCGCCGGGATGCGGTGACTGGCTTTGGGTTGGTCAGGCCTTAGCGGCCGGCGGCCCGCACGCGTGGAAATCGGCCGGAGGCTCCCGGTGTTGACGTACCGAGGAGGTCTGATGATCCTGACGCACACCGAATGGCTCGCGGGCGTGATCTTGCTGGTGACCGGCGCGATCCTCTCGGTAAGCCGATCACTTCGCAAACACAGCGCCCAGCGGACGCCGGGACGGTCCTGAAGTAGCACCGGCGGTATCACGGGGCAGGCTACGGTCACGGCGGGGATGGGTAGTCAGGCGGAGGTGACCTGCTGGTATACGGTCACGTCTTCGATGTTCCAGGCCCGGTCATTGTCGCGCGGGGTGCTGCGCGGGCCCCGCGCCGCGGCGGCAGCGGCGTCCTCAGTTGCGAAGACGACGACGCCCATGCCCTGCTTCTGCCCCGGGCTCAACAGCCATTGGCCGCTGACGAATCCCGGCTGCTGCCTGGCCCAGCCGATGATGTCCTCGCGGAAGTGGCGGGTGACCAGGTCGGTGCGCGACGGGTCGATCGACATCTGTATAACCATCGAGTGCATGGCTCCTCCTGCCTAGCGCGGTGTTCCTTCAGGTCTTCACGCTAGGGACCACGCGTACGGGCGGCCATCCCAGCTTTCTGGGATCTTTCGAGCCCGGATTTTCCTGGTGTGCGATCTTTGCGGTTAGCCTGCGGTCGTGACCGGTACGAATACCTGGACCCGGGCCCGGGAGCAGATCCTGCAGCTGTGCCGGGGCGACGCCGACGCGCGGACGCTCCGCTTGGACGTCCTGGCCGTGCTCCGGCGAGTGATCAAGTTCGACGCCTATGTCTGGCTGGTCACCGACCCGGAGACGTCGGTAGGCTCCGCGCCGCTGGCGGATGTCCCGTGCCTGCCGGAGCTGCCGCGGCTGATCCGGCTCAAGTACCTCACCACTGTCAACAGGTGGACCAGCATGATCACTCCGGTCGCCTCGCTGGGCCAGGCGACCGGCGGTGATCTAGCCCGCAGCCTGATATGGCGGGACCTACTCTGCCGGTACGAGATCGGTGATGTCGCCACCTCGGTCTACCGGGACCGGTTCGGCTGCTGGGCATTTCTGGACCTGTGGCGGATGCAGAAGGCCCCTCCGTTCGCGGCGGCGGAACTGGAGTTCCTGCACAGCATCGCCGGGCCGCTGACCACGGCACTGCGTCAGAGCCAGGCGGCGGCTTTCGCGGCCTCCCGCGCCGGTGAGCAGGCCAGCGCAGGCCCGGTCGTGCTCCTGCTTTCACCCGGACTCGAGGTGCGGGCCCAGACCCCGCAGACCCAGCGTTACCTGCGGCTGCTCATCCCGCCGGACGCCGCGTCCCAGGCGCCGGTCCCGGCCGGCGCCTATAACGTGGGCGCGCAGCTGCTCGCCAGGGAAGCAGGCGTTGACGGCAACCCGCCGCTCGCCCGTGTCCATCTGGGCGGCGGCCACTGGCTGACCCTGCGCGCCGCCCGGATGGACTCGGCCCATCCCGTGGCCGAACGTGACATTGCCGTCAGCATCGAGACCACCGCTTCCGGCAGTCGCGCCTCGTTGTTCGCCCGGGCCTGCGGACTGAGTTCCCGCGAGACCGAGCTACTGGGCCATGTCGCCGCCGGCGCAGCCACCCGGGACATCGCCCGATTGATGTTCGTGACCGAGCACACCGTCCAGGATCACCTCAAATCGATCTTCGCCAAAACGGCCACCCGCACTCGGGGGACCCTGCTTGCTCGCGTCCTCGGCACCTAGGCGTTCTGCCCCGACAGGTTGGTGACGCGACTTGCCGGTGGGAGGGGTGACGTCGTCTGGTGCGTGTACGACGACGGCAGCGACCGACGATCACTCCGTCCTCACGCGGTTGCGGGGGTGGTCTCTTCGCTGCGATCGGCTGCCTTCCGGCGGCGCAGACCGAGCGGTATGCGACCGCGGCGGAAGGCATCCTCGTTCGGCTTGATGAGCATTATGGTGGCGGTCAGCCAGAGCGCGGCGAACAGCAGGCTGGCCAGGATGTCGGTGGGGTGGTGCTCGCCCCGGTACATGCGGGCCACGGCGATCATGACCGGCATGACGATCGCCGGGATCAGGAACAGGTAGCGCCACCAGCCGCGGGCGTGGCCGATGACCAAGATCGCGATACCGACGTAGAGGCACGTGGTCGCGGCCATATGACCGGACGGGAACGCTGAGGTAGGCAGGTTCGAGTCGAGGTGGGGAACGTCCGGCCGCGGGCGCTTGACCACGGCCGCGATCGTCAGGAAGGCCGCCAGTTCGCCGAACATGGCCACGGCGACGAAGACGACCGGACGCCAGCGGTGGGTCACGGCGAGGAACACGACACAGGTGACCACTGCGACGATAAGGATGTCCTGCGTGGCGCCGAGGTCGCTGGCGATCAGGCTCAGGTGATTCAGCGACGGCGTACGGCGCGCGGCGAACCAGTGCGGGATCGTGTGGTCGCCGAGCAGGTTGCCGTTCGCGTTGTGGGTGATCATGATCAGCTTGCCGATGCCAGTGAGCGCGCCGACGATCAGCACCCAGATCACCACGATCCCGGCAGCGATACGCCCGTATTGTCTGGCGCGTTCATGGTCCATGCTCGTCTCCGGTTCTGCTGGCTGGAGGTCGGTGCGGGCCTCGGGCTCGAGGCCCTCAGTCACCGGGTGGGCCACCGGCGCCCCAGCGGCCTGGCGGGACAGTTCGAAGGCAAAGGCGGTGACGCCCAGCCAGGTGACGCCGAGCGCCCAGGCGCCAAGCACGTCAGAAAGGTAATGCACGCCGAGCAGCAGCCGGCTGACGCCGATCGCGGCGATCAGCGTAACGATCACGGCGGTAAACACGCGGCGCCAAATTCCGCGGGTCGCAGGCAGGAAGACCAGGAACAGGGCGCCGTAGCAGACGATCGAGCCGAGCGCGTGCCCGCTGGGAAAGCTGTCGCCGTTCCCATGAGCGACGGGATGGGCGACCACCGGGCGCAGCCTGCCCACCAGTGCTTTGAGGACCGGGTCAAGCGTCAGCGCCCCGGCCCCGGTGACCAGCAGGTAGATCGCGAGCCGCCACCGGCGCCTGATCACGAGCACCATGGCCGCCAGCCCGATCAGCGTCCAGAGCACGCCGCTGCTGCCGAGCCAGGTGACCGCCTTGATGACGCTGACCGCCGCCCTGTGGCCTGCGACGAGGTTGTTCAGCCGGGCCGCCGCGCCGTGATCGGCCGACTCGAGCGGCGCCCATCGCAGCCGGACCAGGACAAGCAGGAGCCCGAAGACGAACGCCGCCACCGTTACGACGACGAGCGGGGCGAGCGCGCGCCTGGCAGCCGCTGACATGGGCCCTCAAATGCCCGTTGTTAACGACTTCACACCTTTAACGCCTATTAGCTGCCCCGCTTTGCAGACACGGCGCGCGGTGGAATGCCGACGGCATCCGTGCCGGCCGGCCTGCTTCAGAACCGGAGGGAAATGCCAGGAGATGTCGTGACGTTTGCGGGCCTGTCAACGAGGTATTAACGGGCATGCACTCTGCACGAGCGCCGGAAATAATGCACACCGCAAGGCGGGCTTCCAACAGCACGGTGGCACACTTCCTGGCCCGCGCGGGTCTGACCGCCCGCGGCATCATCTATATCCTCGTCGGCTGGGTCGCGGTGCTGGTCGCGCTGGGGCACAGCTCGCGCGAGGCGGACCAGCAGGGCGCCTTGCAGCTCCTCGCGGGTAAGCCCTACGGGCTGGTCTCGCTCTGGCTGCTCGCCATCGGATTCGCGGCCTACGCGCTGTGGCGGCTCAGCGAGGCCGCGTTCGGCGTCACGGGGGAGCGGCCCGGGGCAGGCCCCAGGCTCAAGTCGCTGGCCCGGGCAATCATCTACGCGGGTCTTTCTTACCTGACGTTCACGGTCATCGCCGGCACCGCTCGCAGCCAGTCCGGCCGCCAGCAGGACATCACGGCCACGGCCATGCAGCACACGACCGGGCGGGTGCTGGTCGGCCTCGTCGGGCTGGTCATCGTCGCCTGCGGCTTCCTCCTGGTCATCGAGGGTGCCCGCAAGAAGTTCATGAAGAACCTGAAGACAGCCCGGATGACCGCTCGGCTGCGCCGCGCCGTCGAGCTGCTTGGCATGACCGGGACGATCGCCCGAGGGCTGGTCTTCGCCCTAGCCGGCGTGCTGGTGATCGACGCGGCAGTCACCCACAGGGCATCCGAGTCCGGCGGCATCGATAAGGCGCTGCAGACACTGCGCGATCAGCCATTCGGCGAGTTCCTGATGATGCTGGCCGCACTCGGCCTCTTGGTCTTCGGCGTCTACGGGCTGTGCGAGGCCCGCTGGCGGAAGGTCTGAGCCCAAGTTGCGCGGCAGGCCGCCGCCAAAGGGGCTGACGTGGTGTTCGTCTGGGGTAGCGACGGGTCGGGTGCACGGCGACCGCCGCCGGCTGGACACCGGCTCAGTGAACGGTGAGCGTTTCGCGGGGATGGCGGGCGCAATCTCCGCCGGGGATTGGCTTTGGCTCAGTGTGAGGGGCTTGCCGGGGTGTGCGGGGTTGAGCCGTTAGCGGCCGGTTCACTGGGAGGGGTAGCGTCTTGTGCCTGCGTGGTCTGCTTCTGGGTGTACCGGTAGGCCAGATACAGGGCACCGAAGGGAACGATCACCCTGAGCAGGACCTGGCGGTCGCCGACACTGCCGGCGATGAGCAAGGCGATGGTCCCGGCCAGGAACGCCAGCCCCCAGACTGCCGAGATGCGCCGGTTAATCGCGTGGAACTGGCGGGTGTACCAGAGCGCGGCCGGGGCTGTGTGCCTCGCATAGGACTCGGTGAACGGGTGGCCGATGAGGATGGAGCCGAACACGATGACGGTCAGCGC
>CAWHZI010000003.1:0-136089 GCA_963833835.1 uncultured Actinomycetes bacterium | reverse complement strand
TAAACGGAGGGTATTCATGAGCAGTCCTTATGAGCCTTACCCGCAGGACCAGTCAGGCGGTTACGGGCAGCCGCCGTATCCGCCGCAGGGCGGCTGGGACTCCAGCCAGCGGGGCTACCTGCAGGGCGGGCCCGTCGGCTTCGGGCAGGCGATCTCCGAAGTTTTCAAGAACCTCGTCACCTTCAACGGCCGCGCATCACGATCCGCGTTCTGGTGGTTCTTCCTCGGCGCCATCATCATCGATGTGATCGGCGCCATCATCGGGAGGTCGGTCCATGCCGTCGTCATCCAGTACGTCGTCTCCGTGGTCGTCGCCCTCGGGACTCTGAGCCTGTCAGTCTGCCGGCTGCACGACACCGGCAAAAGCGGCTTCTGGTGGCTCATCGGCTTCATTCCGATCATAGGCACGATCACGTTGATAGTGTTCTACTGCCTTGCTGGGACGCCTGGGCCGAATAAGTACGACGCATAGCGGGACAGCGGCCCGGATGTAACTGATGCCAAGCCTTGATCGGCTGCGTCAATTGCTGCCCGCTTAGCCTCGATTCACTGCGTCTATTCCGGGGTCGTTGGTGGGATCAAGGAACGGGTGCCCGTTGAGGGCCGCCGGGATGCGGTGACTGGCTTTGGGTTGGTCAGGCCTTAGCGGCCGGCGGCCCGCACGCGTGGAAATCGGCCGGAGGCTCCCGGTGTTGACGTACCGAGGAGGTCTGATGATCCTGACGCACACCGAATGGCTCGCGGGCGTGATCTTGCTGGTGACCGGCGCGATCCTCTCGGTAAGCCGATCACTTCGCAAACACAGCGCCCAGCGGACGCCGGGACGGTCCTGAAGTAGCACCGGCGGTATCACGGGGCAGGCTACGGTCACGGCGGGGATGGGTAGTCAGGCGGAGGTGACCTGCTGGTATACGGTCACGTCTTCGATGTTCCAGGCCCGGTCATTGTCGCGCGGGGTGCTGCGCGGGCCCCGCGCCGCGGCGGCAGCGGCGTCCTCAGTTGCGAAGACGACGACGCCCATGCCCTGCTTCTGCCCCGGGCTCAACAGCCATTGGCCGCTGACGAATCCCGGCTGCTGCCTGGCCCAGCCGATGATGTCCTCGCGGAAGTGGCGGGTGACCAGGTCGGTGCGCGACGGGTCGATCGACATCTGTATAACCATCGAGTGCATGGCTCCTCCTGCCTAGCGCGGTGTTCCTTCAGGTCTTCACGCTAGGGACCACGCGTACGGGCGGCCATCCCAGCTTTCTGGGATCTTTCGAGCCCGGATTTTCCTGGTGTGCGATCTTTGCGGTTAGCCTGCGGTCGTGACCGGTACGAATACCTGGACCCGGGCCCGGGAGCAGATCCTGCAGCTGTGCCGGGGCGACGCCGACGCGCGGACGCTCCGCTTGGACGTCCTGGCCGTGCTCCGGCGAGTGATCAAGTTCGACGCCTATGTCTGGCTGGTCACCGACCCGGAGACGTCGGTAGGCTCCGCGCCGCTGGCGGATGTCCCGTGCCTGCCGGAGCTGCCGCGGCTGATCCGGCTCAAGTACCTCACCACTGTCAACAGGTGGACCAGCATGATCACTCCGGTCGCCTCGCTGGGCCAGGCGACCGGCGGTGATCTAGCCCGCAGCCTGATATGGCGGGACCTACTCTGCCGGTACGAGATCGGTGATGTCGCCACCTCGGTCTACCGGGACCGGTTCGGCTGCTGGGCATTTCTGGACCTGTGGCGGATGCAGAAGGCCCCTCCGTTCGCGGCGGCGGAACTGGAGTTCCTGCACAGCATCGCCGGGCCGCTGACCACGGCACTGCGTCAGAGCCAGGCGGCGGCTTTCGCGGCCTCCCGCGCCGGTGAGCAGGCCAGCGCAGGCCCGGTCGTGCTCCTGCTTTCACCCGGACTCGAGGTGCGGGCCCAGACCCCGCAGACCCAGCGTTACCTGCGGCTGCTCATCCCGCCGGACGCCGCGTCCCAGGCGCCGGTCCCGGCCGGCGCCTATAACGTGGGCGCGCAGCTGCTCGCCAGGGAAGCAGGCGTTGACGGCAACCCGCCGCTCGCCCGTGTCCATCTGGGCGGCGGCCACTGGCTGACCCTGCGCGCCGCCCGGATGGACTCGGCCCATCCCGTGGCCGAACGTGACATTGCCGTCAGCATCGAGACCACCGCTTCCGGCAGTCGCGCCTCGTTGTTCGCCCGGGCCTGCGGACTGAGTTCCCGCGAGACCGAGCTACTGGGCCATGTCGCCGCCGGCGCAGCCACCCGGGACATCGCCCGATTGATGTTCGTGACCGAGCACACCGTCCAGGATCACCTCAAATCGATCTTCGCCAAAACGGCCACCCGCACTCGGGGGACCCTGCTTGCTCGCGTCCTCGGCACCTAGGCGTTCTGCCCCGACAGGTTGGTGACGCGACTTGCCGGTGGGAGGGGTGACGTCGTCTGGTGCGTGTACGACGACGGCAGCGACCGACGATCACTCCGTCCTCACGCGGTTGCGGGGGTGGTCTCTTCGCTGCGATCGGCTGCCTTCCGGCGGCGCAGACCGAGCGGTATGCGACCGCGGCGGAAGGCATCCTCGTTCGGCTTGATGAGCATTATGGTGGCGGTCAGCCAGAGCGCGGCGAACAGCAGGCTGGCCAGGATGTCGGTGGGGTGGTGCTCGCCCCGGTACATGCGGGCCACGGCGATCATGACCGGCATGACGATCGCCGGGATCAGGAACAGGTAGCGCCACCAGCCGCGGGCGTGGCCGATGACCAAGATCGCGATACCGACGTAGAGGCACGTGGTCGCGGCCATATGACCGGACGGGAACGCTGAGGTAGGCAGGTTCGAGTCGAGGTGGGGAACGTCCGGCCGCGGGCGCTTGACCACGGCCGCGATCGTCAGGAAGGCCGCCAGTTCGCCGAACATGGCCACGGCGACGAAGACGACCGGACGCCAGCGGTGGGTCGCGGCGAGGAACACGACACAGGTGACCACTGCGACGATAAGGATGTCCTGCGTGGCGCCGAGGTCGCTGGCGATCAGGCTCAGGTGATTCAGCGACGGCGTACGGCGCGCGGCGAACCAGTGCGGGATCGTGTGGTCGCCGAGCAGGTTGCCGTTCGCGTTGTGGGTGATCATGATCAGCTTGCCGATGCCAGTGAGCGCGCCGACGATCAGCACCCAGATCACCACGATCCCGGCAGCGATACGCCCGTATTGTCTGGCGCGTTCATGGTCCATGCTCGTCTCCGGTTCTGCTGGCTGGAGGTCGGTGCGGGCCTCGGGCTCGAGGCCCTCAGTCACCGGGTGGGCCACCGGCGCCCCAGCGGCCTGGCGGGACAGTTCGAAGGCAAAGGCGGTGACGCCCAGCCAGGTGACGCCGAGCGCCCAGGCGCCAAGCACGTCAGAAAGGTAATGCACGCCGAGCAGCAGCCGGCTGACGCCGATCGCGGCGATCAGCGTAACGATCACGGCGGTAAACACGCGGCGCCAAATTCCGCGGGTCGCAGGCAGGAAGACCAGGAACAGGGCGCCGTAGCAGACGATCGAGCCGAGCGCGTGCCCGCTGGGAAAGCTGTCGCCGTTCCCATGAGCGACGGGATGGGCGACCACCGGGCGCAGCCTGCCCACCAGTGCTTTGAGGACCGGGTCAAGCGTCAGCGCCCCGGCCCCGGTGACCAGCAGGTAGATCGCGAGCCGCCACCGGCGCCTGATCACGAGCACCATGGCCGCCAGCCCGATCAGCGTCCAGAGCACGCCGCTGCTGCCGAGCCAGGTGACCGCCTTGATGACGCTGACCGCCGCCCTGTGGCCTGCGACGAGGTTGTTCAGCCGGGCCGCCGCGCCGTGATCGGCCGACTCGAGCGGCGCCCATCGCAGCCGGACCAGGACAAGCAGGAGCCCGAAGACGAACGCCGCCACCGTTACGACGACGAGCGGGGCGAGCGCGCGCCTGGCAGCCGCTGACATGGGCCCTCAAATGCCCGTTGTTAACGACTTCACACCTTTAACGCCTATTAGCTGCCCCGCTTTGCAGACACGGCGCGCGGTGGAATGCCGACGGCATCCGTGCCGGCCGGCCTGCTTCAGAACCGGAGGGAAATGCCAGGAGATGTCGTGACGTTTGCGGGCCTGTCAACGAGGTATTAACGGGCATGCACTCTGCACGAGCGCCGGAAATAATGCACACCGCAAGGCGGGCTTCCAACAGCACGGTGGCACACTTCCTGGCCCGCGCGGGTCTGACCGCCCGCGGCATCATCTATATCCTCGTCGGCTGGGTCGCGGTGCTGGTCGCGCTGGGGCACAGCTCGCGCGAGGCGGACCAGCAGGGCGCCTTGCAGCTCCTCGCGGGTAAGCCCTACGGGCTGGTCTCGCTCTGGCTGCTCGCCATCGGATTCGCGGCCTACGCGCTGTGGCGGCTCAGCGAGGCCGCGTTCGGCGTCACGGGGGAGCGGCCCGGGGCAGGCCCCAGGCTCAAGTCGCTGGCCCGGGCAATCATCTACGCGGGTCTTTCTTACCTGACGTTCACGGTCATCGCCGGCACCGCTCGCAGCCAGTCCGGCCGCCAGCAGGACATCACGGCCACGGCCATGCAGCACACGACCGGGCGGGTGCTGGTCGGCCTCGTCGGGCTGGTCATCGTCGCCTGCGGCTTCCTCCTGGTCATCGAGGGTGCCCGCAAGAAGTTCATGAAGAACCTGAAGACAGCCCGGATGACCGCTCGGCTGCGCCGCGCCGTCGAGCTGCTTGGCATGACCGGGACGATCGCCCGAGGGCTGGTCTTCGCCCTAGCCGGCGTGCTGGTGATCGACGCGGCAGTCACCCACAGGGCATCCGAGTCCGGCGGCATCGATAAGGCGCTGCAGACACTGCGCGATCAGCCATTCGGCGAGTTCCTGATGATGCTGGCCGCACTCGGCCTCTTGGTCTTCGGCGTCTACGGGCTGTGCGAGGCCCGCTGGCGGAAGGTCTGAGCCCAAGTCGCGGCAGGCCGCCGCCAAAGGGGCTGACGTGGTGTTCGTCTGGGGTAGCGACGGGTCGGGTGCACGGCGACCGCCGCCGGCTGGACACCGGCTCAGTGAACGGTGAGCGTTTCGCGGGGATGGCGGGCGCAATCTCCGCCGGGGATTGGCTTTGGCTCAGTGTGAGGGGCTTGCCGGGGTGTGCGGGGTTGAGCCGTTAGCGGCCGGTTCACTGGGAGGGGTAGCGTCTTGTGCCTGCGTGGTCTGCTTCTGGGTGTACCGGTAGGCCAGATACAGGGCACCGAAGGGAACGATCACCCTGAGCAGGACCTGGCGGTCGCCGACACTGCCGGCGATGAGCAAGGCGATGGTCCCGGCCAGGAACGCCAGCCCCCAGACTGCCGAGATGCGCCGGTTAATCGCGTGGAACTGGCGGGTGTACCAGAGCGCGGCCGGGGCTGTGTGCCTCGCATAGGACTCGGTGAACGGGTGGCCGATGAGGATGGAGCCGAACACGATGACGGTCAGCGCGATGTGCGAGCCGGCCTGGGCGTACCGGGACCAGAACTCAAGGTGCCCGGGGTCGACGACGACCAGGACGGCGCCCAGAGCCAGGAAGTAGCAAAGGCCGGCGACGTCGAGCAGGTGCAGCCGGCGCCGGGCCACCGCCCTGACGGCCACGACGACGGCGACCGCGACGCCGGCCGCGACGGCACCGTACAACGAGGTCACCCTCGTACCCAGCAAGAAGGCCAGCCACGGGGAAAAGCTCCAGATCAGGTCGGTCATCGGATACTCCTTAGTCGTCTGGAAGCTAGCGGGGCGGCTGCGGCGGCCGACTGGCCGGGCGGGCGGTTATGGTCTGATTCTGCGGGCCGACGGGCCCCTAGTCCCTAGGGGAAACCCCTAGTACCGTCGTTCTAGGGGAAGGACAATATGCAGCCGCGGGTGCCGGGCCGGTGAGCGAGCGGGCCTTCGTAGGGCGCGACGCCGAACTTGCTGCGGCCGCGGCCAGCGTTCGTACTGCGGTCGCGGGCCAGGCCCAGGTGGTCTGGATCGAAGGCGCTGCCGGGTCGGGGAAGACCGCGCTGCTGGGCCAAGTCCTCGCCCGGCTGCCAGTGGCCTGTCAGGTACTGCGGGCGGAGGCGGACGAACTGGCGGGTGATGTGCCGCTGGGCGTCCTGACCGGGCTTGCGCCGATCGGCGCTCGTGACGCGTTCGAGGCAGGTATGGAGTTGCTGGCGCTGCTGGGCGCGGCCCAGGACGCCGGGCCGGTCGTCGTGGTGGTCGAGGACCTGCATTGGGCCGATGCTGCTTCCTGCCAGGCACTGCTGACGGCCGCGCGGCGGCTAGACCGGGACAAGGTTGTGTTCCTGATCAGCAGCCGGCCTGGGCCGCGAGCTGACGGCTGGGAGCGTTTCCGCCTTGATCCTGGCCGGTGCCAGCGGGTGGTGCTGGGCGGCCTGAGCGTCGCTGAGGTCAGCGAGCTTGCGGGCCGGGCGGGCAAGGCCTTGTCCCCCGGGCACGCCGGAAGGCTCCACCTGCATACTGGCGGTCATGCCCTGTACGTGCGGACTCTGTTGTCGGAGCTCACCCACGAGCAGCTGACCGTCCCGGGTGGCGAGCTGCCCGCACCTCGCTCCCTGGCCTCAGCGGCGGTTGCCCAGCTGGCCGCGCTGCCGCCGGATGCACGGCTGCTCGCCGCGGCCCTCAGCGTGGTCAACCAGCGCAGCGCGCTCAGTGAAGTCAGCCGTATCGCCGGCCTCCGCCAGCCGACTCCAGCGCTGGAGAGCCTGCTGACGGCCGGATTCGTCACCTGGGAGCCCGGTGAGATGCACACGCCGGTCCAATTCACGCATCCGCTGTACCGCGCCGCGGTGTATGAGGACCTGTTGCCCACCCGCCGCCAGGCCCTGCACCACGCCGCCGCGCAGGTCCTCGATGCAGGCGCCGCGCTCGCACACCGGGTAGCGGCAGCCGACCAGGTCGATGACCGCCTGGCCGACGACGTCGAGGCAGCTGCCCTCAGGGAGCTGGAGCAAGGAGCCGTGGCGCTGGCTGCCACCTACCTGCTGTGGGCCGGGCCGCTCAGCTCCGCGCCAGACCAGCAGGAACGGCGCCTGCTGACGGCGATGCGCCTGCTGCTGGCCGACGGGCAGACGGCACGCGCGGCCGGGCTGCGCGAGCGCGCGATAGCCTGCCAGCCGACCCCGCTGCGCAACCTCGTGCTAGGAACCCTCGCAGTCGACCAGGGCGACGCAACGACTGCGGAGCGCCGGCTGCTCGCCACCACGGCCCCAGACGGCGAGGCCGCGGGCCCCGAGGGCCATAAGGGTTGGCCGGCGGATATCGTGCCGGCCGCCCTGTGCACGCTCGGCGCCTTGTATGTCCACCAGGGCCGGGCCGTCGAAGCCGTCACCCTGGCCACCCGGGCCATTTCCCTTGCCCCGGCTGACCAGTCTCTGGAGCGGGCCGCGTGGACCGTGCTGGCCCTGGGCGAAGGGATGCTGCGCGGTGCTCCGGCCGGGCTTGCTCGGCTGGCCGAGAGGCTTCCCGGCGCCGCCGAGTCGGTATCCGGGTCGGACACGACCTTGCTCATCACCCGGGGAACCCTCGGTTTTTATGCCGGCCGGACCATGGCCGCAGCCGCCGACCTGCGGGCCGCCGTCCGCGCCGCGCCGCGCAACTCGGCGTCAGCGCAACTCGCCCGCGCGCACCTGCAGCTCGCTCAGCTGCTGCTGAGCTCGGGGGACTGGGACGACGCCCTGGTACACGCGCGGCTGGCGCTGTCCCTGACCTCGGATGAACAGCTGATGTGGATCGAAGCCCAAGCTCACGCGGCGCTCGCCACGGTGGCAGCCTGCCGGGGACAGTGGGCGATCGCCGCCAGGGAGGCGAGCGCCGCGCACGCCGCGGCGGCCGCCCTGGGCACATCGGAGGCCGTGTTCACCGCCCGGATCGCCCAGGCCGCCCTGGCCCGCGCCCGGGACGAGCCGAACGGCGTGGTCGACAGCCTGCAGCCTCTGGCCGGCGACGGTGACGTGCGGGCCATCCCGATGCTCAGCTCACTGGGCTGGTGGCCGACCCTGATCGTGGCGACCATCGACACTGGCGCCGTCGATGCCGCCGCGCGGCAAGTCGATCAGCTGGCCGAAGCTGCCGGCGACCGGCTGCTCGACTTCCGGGCCCGGCTTCTCGGCCTGCGGGCCCGGATAGCCCGGGCCCGCGGCGACCTTGATCAGGCCGTCTCCTTGTCCCAGCAGGCCCTGGATGCGTTTGCAGCGGACGACCCGCTGCTGGACCGGGCACTGCTGCAGCACGCTCTCGGGTCGCTGCTGCGGGTCCGGGGCCACCGAAGCGCCGCCCTGGACCAGCTCCGCGCTGCTCACCAGCAGCTCGCCGCGGCGGGCGCCGAGCCGTTCCGCCAGCGGGTGGCCGAGGATCTGGCCCGGTCCGGCCTGCGGCCTGCGGGCCGGGCCGCCGGTGG
This sequence comes from uncultured Actinomycetes bacterium, assembly GCA_963833835.1. GTDB lineage: Bacteria > Actinomycetota > Actinomycetes > Streptosporangiales > Streptosporangiaceae > Bog-532. The sequence continues at coordinate 127,661 of CAWHZI010000003.1, read as the reverse complement.
TCCGCTCGCGCTGACCGAGCGGGAACAAGATGTCGCCACGCTGGTAGCCAGGGGGCTGACCAACCGCGAGGTGGCGGGCGAGCTGTATGTCAGCGAGAAGGCAGTCGAATACCACCTGCGCAACGTTTTCGGCAAGCTCGGCGTCAGCTCCCGGCGCGAACTGCGCAACCGCCGCTTTTAGGGGTTTTCCCTAGGGACCAGTGCGCCGCGGCCGGACACCATGAGGACATGAAGCTCATCCTCCACCTTGATCAGCGTCCCGACAGCCGCCTGGGCGGCTCCGTCGCGCTCGCCGGTGACCCGGCGCTTCGGTCCTTCTGGGGGGTGATGGAACTGGTGGCGCTCCTCGAGGAGCTGCGCGAGACCGCCGCCAGCGCGATCAACAGGAGAGACACCATGTCACAGCTGTTTTTCACCGATCCGGCATTCGAATTCGAGACCCGCAACATTCTCGGGCAGGTGCACTACGGCTGCGGAGACGTGGGGGAGGTCCTGGCCACAGTCGCCGCGATCACCGATGGTGACGACTCCAGCTGGGTCACGCACTGGCAGGAGCTGGCCAGGCGGATCGAGGCCATCGCCGCGACAGCGCAGTCGGGCGGGCACCTGGTCAGCGCCAGGAATGCCTACCTGCGGGCCGCCGCCTACTACGCGGCCACGCTCAGTGCCATCGACGGGGTCGAGGGAGGCGGCAAGCTTCTCGGCCCGATTTTCACCGCGCACCGGCGCTGCTTCGACGCCCACGTACGCTTGCTCGATCCGCCTGCCGAGGCTGTCGCGATCCCCTACGAGGGCGGTACGCTGCCCGGCTATCTCTTCGTCCCGGCCGCCGACGGACAAGCCCGGCCGACCCTGATCATCAACAACGGCAGCGACGGGCCGGTGACCGGGCTATGGCCCAGCCTGGGAGCAGCGGCACTCGCCCGGGGTTACAACGCGCTGATGTTCGACGGACCCGGCCAGCAAAGCATGCTGTTCGAGCGGCAGGTCCCGTTTCGTCCCGACTGGGAGAATGTCATCACCCCCATCGTCGACTTCCTGCTGCAACGGCCGGAAGTGGACGCCAAAGGGCTCGCTCTCTATGGCATCAGCCAGGCAGGCTACTGGGTCCCGCGGGCGCTGGCCTTCGAGCACCGCATCGCCGTGGCCGTGGCCGACCCGGGAGTGGATGACGTGGCGTCGTCGTGGCGGCTGCATCTCCCGCAGGAATTGCTCGCCCTGCTCGACGGCGGCGATGAGAAGAACTTCAATGCCCTCATGGACATCGGCATGCAGTCGGCGACGCCCCGCGAGCGCCAGGAAATGGAATGGCGGGCCAAGCCTTACGGAACCCAGGATTCCGCCTACGAGGCCTTCAAAACGGCAGAGCAGTACCGGCTCGGTGACCTCGTCCAGCAAATCCGTACGCCGATCATGGTGACCGATCCCGAAGGGGAACAGTTCTGGCCGGGCCAGTCACAGCGCCTATATGACGCCCTGCCCGGACCCAAGGTGCTCGTGCCGTTCACCAAGGCCGAGGGCGCGGACATGCACTGCGAGCCGATGGCGCGCTCTCTCCTCGAACAGCGCATGTTCGACTGGCTAGACGAAACCCTCAGCACACATGATTGACCTGCCGCAAACAACGGGGCCAACGCATCCCACTCCGGACCGTCGGGATGGCCCCACCGGCAGGAAGCCGGCCATGACTGACCCAGCGGATGCCCGCCGACGCCGGACCGGCGGATGGCCCGCAGTTCCGAGCTTCGCGCCTGCGGCCGGTCGCCGTGTCCGATGTGGACCGCGAACAGGGTCGGAGGGAAATGACCATGACTGCCGTCATCATCGTCGCTTATCTGGCCTTCCATGCCTGATCGCACGTGGGTGTCCGAGCGGTATGTTCGGGGGGTCAGTTTCGTCGTCCAGCAGGGTGTTTAGGTGAGTCCATGATCGGGCGTCGCCGGAGGGCACGCAGCCCCGATCGCGCGCATCGCAGGGCGGTGCCGGACAATGCAGGCGATAACCCGGCCGGGGATTCTGCTGACGAAGCGGGCCTGGTGGGATTTGCCGCGGCGACCCAGGGGCGGGTGACAAGGGCCCAGCGGTGGCTGGTGAAGTACCAGGACGTCCCTGTTGTCGATGTCGTCCTGGGGACCTTCCGGAAGGACCGGCGGGCGGCCGGATCGGTGATGAGCAGTGCGCTCGCGTTCCGGCTCTTCCTTTTCTGCCTCCCTTTGCTGCTGCTGACGATTGGAGTGGCCGGCTTCGCTTCCGATGTTGTCGATGCGCGTTCCGCCAACCGGGTGGCTGGGCTCTCCGGGGGCCTGGCCAAGCAGGTCACCACGGCATTTCACGAGTCCGGGCTCACCCGTTGGGCCGCGGTGCTGTTCGGCCTTTGGGGCGTCCTGGTTGCGGGTCGGTCCCTTAGCCGGGTGCTGTACGCGGCCAGCGCGGCCGCATGGGGGCTGCCGGCGGGCGACCACGCCCGATTCCGCGCGGTGGGCGCTGTTGTAGGCATTGTCGGCACCATAGGTGTGGTCGCCATTATCATCGGCAGGATCCGGGAGTCCTTCGGCATCGGTCCCGCGAGCGCCTCTTTTGTCCCGGCGCTCCTGATCTACGCGACCGCATGGCTGGGCATCTTGATGTTCCTCGACCGGGCTACCGAGGATCCCAGTGCGCTGCTGCCCGGCTGCCTGCTCATCGCGCTCACCCTCACCGTGATGCAAGCCGTGAGTGAGCTCTACCTCCCCGATCGCATAGATCATGCCAGCCAGCTCTACGGAATCTTCGGTACGATAGTCGTGACGCTCGGCTGGTTTTTCATCCTCGGGCGGGCGATCATCATCGCGATGGAGCTGAACGCTGCCATCTACGACCGCTTCGGGGGCATCTCGCAGGTCATGTTCTCTTTGCCCGTGCTCCGGACCCTGGCCCGCCGCTCCCCCCGGATCCGCCGGTTTTTCGGCCTCACCGACGCATCTGACCAAGGGATGGTGTAGGTAACGGTGTTTCCGGCACCGATCGCTGAGCCTGGTGTTCAGCGGGAGAGGTGCCGTGATGACCGCATGGCCACGATCTGCGTTGCCACTGGACGCCAGCCGCAGTCCGTAGCCAGTTAGCCGGGCCGTAATCTGGACCCGACACGAACCCCCACGCGCCTGATCTGTGGAAACGCACCCTGAAATCTTTAGCCCATAACATATTTGCAGCTCAGAGCTTGATCATTTGTGTCCGAGGATCGAGTGCACCCAAAAGCCAATGCGTAATCGCCGGTGAGTTCTGGCTCGACGTGGATGGCAATTAGCCGCGACGGCAGGTAATCGGGCAACCCTGCCCGGCGGCAGCACGCATGGCGGCGCGCGGGCGCGCGCGAGATAGCCGGGCCGAGGGTCGGACCGTCAGACCGGAGCCTCCTCCGCGGCCGACGGCTCGGCCACGGGCGCCGCCTTCGGCACCCGCCGCCCGGCCAGCAGCGCCACCGCGAAGATGGTCAGCCCGTTGAGACCGTGCAGCACACCCACGATGGCCGCGGAGTAGGCGGCGTACGCGAGGAAGAACTGCACCACGACAAGGCCGAGCGGGATCGCCGCCCAGCGCACGCCGTGCTGGACCTTGGCGCCGAACGAGACCGCGAGCAGCGCCACGGCGAACAGCACGACGACGTACGCGAAGGAATGGTGCAGGGTCACCCCGGTGGTATCGCCGTCGGAGACGGGGCCGTTGTCGATGTTGTTCTCCAGAGCGAAGGCGCCGAACGCGATCAGCGACGCCTGGACGGCGACGGACAGCGCCAGCAGGTAGGCGATCACCCGGTACGCGGTTCTCATGATCATGCTTCCCTTCGATAAGCGGCGGTTTCTGGGATCGGGTGGACGGCCCCCGATGGCAAGGGCCCGGCCTATGACCAGGACCCAGAGGGGAATCGAAAGCCAGGCCAGGCAGCCCGCGATGAGCCCCGTCCACACGACGGCGGCGACGCTGATGGCTAGACCGTCAGCGCCACCACGGCTGAGCCCAGCATCGTGGCCACGATCAGCCGGGCGGTGCGGGCCACGCGGGCGCGGCCCGGGGCGGCCAGCCAGGCGCCGCGGATGCCGATGGTCAATAGCCTCAAGATCACCAAACAGGCTGATACGTCTCTGGCAATTGCCGCCGTGATCACGCCCTCCCGACCAGGAGGGCGCATGTGGATTACCTGACCGTTCAGGCCGGCATTGGCAGCTCCGCTCGCCTTTGGTGCGTACGCGCATGATCAGTTCAGCCCGGGCTGGCCGCGGGGAACCCGGCTGCGGCCGTCCGCTCCGATTTAGGCAACCGGCCGGTGATGGTGGTGCCCTGGCCGGGCCGGGAGCGGACGGCCAGGGTGCCGCCGAGCACGGCCAGCCGGTCCGACATGCCCTGCAGGCCCGAGCCGTGGCCGGTGGCCGCGAAGCCGGCGCCATCGTCGCTGACCGAGAACTCCAGGGTGTCGCCGGAGTCGACCAGGCGGACCGTGGCGAGGGAGGCCCGGGCGTGCTTGGCCACGTTCTGCAGCGCCTCCAGCGCGCAGAAGTAGACGGTGCTCTCGGTGTCCTGCGGGTAGCGCCCGACCTGGTCGGCATCCAGGACGACCGGTACCGGGCTGCGGGCGGACTGCGTGCGCAGCGCCATGACCAGGCCCTGTTCGGCCAGCAGCGGGGGGTAGATACCGCGGGCCAGCGCACGCAGGTCGTCCAGCGCCGTGCTGAGCTGCGCCTTCAGGTCGGGGATGGCCTGCCGGATGAGGTCCGGGTCGTCGGCCGATTCGGCCAGCAGACCGAGCTGGATGGCCAGCGCGATCAGCTGCTGCTGGGCGCCGTCGTGCAGGTTCCGCTCGATCCGGCGGCGTTCGGCGTCCTGGGCCTCGACCAGCCGGCGCCGGGACGCGAGCAGCTGGTCGATGGTGGCCCGCAGCTCGGCGGTGAGCTGGGCGTTGCGCATGACCAGGCTCGCCTGGGAGGCCAGGTGCTGCAGCAGGCTGTCCTCGGTGCTGGTCAGCGGCTCGCTGGGCGGCTTGCTCAGGGAGATCGCGCCGAGCAGGTCGTCCCCGTGCCTGACCGGCACCATCCGGGCTGAGGAGTCCGGGACCGGCAGTTCGGCGGTGCCGTTGAGTTGCACCGTGGCGGACGGGGCCGAACCGCCGGGCCAGACCGCGCTGGGCCGCAGCTCGGTGCCGACCCGGATCCACGCCTCGACCCGACTGGCGCCGGCCGCCCCGGCCAGCAGCGAGACCATCCGGTCCAGGGCGTCGCCCAGGTCGAGCTGGCCGGCCATGCCGGCGGCGAAGTCGGACAGGACCTGGTACGGCGTGGCGCGTTCGCCGTAGACCAGGCGGTTGGCCAGCTGGGTGGCCCGCTGCCGCAGCGGCTGGAACACCAGCGCGATGGCGACCGCGGCGGCGATCGTGAGCAGCGGGTCGCTCCGGTGGCCGGCGAACGTGCCGATGCCGAGCACGATGGCCGCGTACACCGCGGTCACCCCGGCCGACAGCAGGGTGAACAGCAGCGCGCGGCTGATGATGACGTCGATGTCGAACAGCCGGCGCCGCAGGATCGCGATGGCCATGGCCACCGGGATGGCGAGCAGCACGAGGAACGGGGTGATGGCGTACGGTACTTGCTGCAGCGGCTTGTTGGCCTGGCCGAACGCGATGGCCAGGCCGCCGACGACCTGGGTGGCCAGCACCCCGGCGATGGCCAGCCCCAGCCACTTCATCTGCTGGCGCAGCCGCTGGTCGCCGCGGTGGTACCGGAGCGCCAGCGATACCAGCGCGCCCGCCAGCAGCAGCGGGAACACCGCGGCCAGGCCGCTCAGGGTGCCGAGCCAGGCGACCGGCTGGAGGGACCGGACCGCCAGCGGGTTGGGATAGACCAGCGAGATACCGCCCGGCGCGGGCAGCGCCACCCGCCGCGTGCTGACCACGAACGAGGCCAGGGTCAGGCCGGTCAGCACCAGGCCGGCCAGGGCGGCCGGGCGCCACCGGGGCGAGGGCAGCCGCCCGGTCGGGAAGACCAGGAAGAGCGCGGCCAGGTCGATGGCGACGAGCACGAAGACCGCCTCGGCCAGCGCCCCGACCTCGGCCGCCGCCGGGAGCGTTCCGGGGTGCGCCTTCATGCCGAAGATCGCGTAGGCCGAGCCGGTGATCATGACGGCGGTGGCGGCCCCCTCGGCCAGCATGAACCAGCCCATGAGGTTGCCCGCCCGGCGCAGGATCAGCGCTCCGAGCGCGGCGTAGGCGATCGCCCCGGCCACGGCGCCGAGGTCACCGGCCGCGTCGGACGTGGCCAGGGAGCTCCACTCCAGCCCGGTCAGCACGAGCCCGGCCAGGGCGACCAGCACGGTCGCGGCCAGCGCGGCGGTGATGGTCCGGGCCGGCGGCCGGCGCCCCGGGCCCGCGGCCTGCAGCTCGGGTGGCTGGGGCGGGGCGGCCGGAGCGCTGGTTCCCGCGTGCTTCACGGGGTGGCCTCACCGGGGACACTGGAGATCCACCGGGGCAGGCTTCGGCCGCCGACCGAGATGGCGATGGCCACCACGCACACCGCCAGGACGGTCCACCACACGTGGTCCGGGGACTGCCCGCCGGTGCCGGGTGCCGGGAACATGCGGACCCAGCGCGCGATCTGCGGCACGAGGCTGGGCGCCATCAGCACCAGCACGACGGCGGCGCCGGCCGCCGCGCCCGGTTCTCCGGTCCGCGTCCGGACCACGCACGCCACGGCGAATCCGAGCAGCACATTGCCGGCCAGCGCCTGGATGACGGCGCGCCTCTCCGGCGACAGACGGGCCAGCGCCTGGCCGATGTCGCCGTACTCGACCGACAGCAGCACCTGGTCTTCCGCGGCCGGCGCGACCCCGGCGTGCTCGAACACGGCGGCGACGCTGCTGCGGGTCCGCATCCGGCTCACTAGCCGGCGGATCGCGATCCCCCACAGCCAGGCCGCTATGTCGCCGTCGCCGCGGAAGCCCTGCGGTCTCTGCCAGACGGCGACGAAAGTGTCCTGGATCGCGTCCGCCACGAGGTCGCGGTCATTGCACCGCCGGGCGAGCCGGATCGCGAGCCGGCCGGCGTGGCGTTCGTAGAGCGTACGGAAGGCGCCCAATTCGTGCTCGGCGACAGCGAGAAGCAACGTCTCGTCGCCCGGGCGGCTGTCCATATCCTAACTGTCGCGTCGCCGGGCCAGAAAAGTTTCACCCCCCGGCGGGAATTTCCCGGGCCTTCCGCAGCCGCGTGACCGTACCCAACCCAAGGCCGCGGACGGCGGACGGCAAACGGACCGCGCGTGCTGATCCTCCGTTACCTGACCTGGCGCGAGGGTCGAGAGAGGCTCGCGCGGAGGCGTTGCCTTGCGCGCAGACGCTCGCGGAATCCTGGGGCTCGTATCCCTAGGGACTTGAACCCCCATGTGTCCGAGGGGGGACTTGAACCCCCATGCCCTTTTGGGGCACTAGCACCTCAAGCTAGCGCGTCTGCCTATTCCGCCACCCGGACGTGGCCGTGAGCGTTTCCGCCTTGGCCGGATCACGATAGCAAATCTGCGGCCTCACAGCTAAGCGACCAGCTTATCGGCTGGGCCGCGCTCCAGCGCCAGGCTGCTGCGGCGCGGCCCACGGCGGTTTGGGTCACGGGGCAGGTGGGACGATACGGGGGTGACGGAGAACCAGACGGACAACCAGGGTGTGACCGCGGCCGACGAGGTCGTCGGCATCTGCCGGGACCTGATCAGGATCGACACCACCAACCCGGGTGATCACTCGGGGCCGGGGGAACGGCGGGCGGCGGAACACGTGGCCGCCCTGCTGGGCGAGGTCGGAATAGAGGCCACGATCCTGGAGTCGCACCCGGGGCGGGCCAGCGTGGTGGCCCGCATCGCCGGGGAGGACTCCTCGCGGCCCGCGCTGATGATGCACGGGCACCTGGACGTGGTGCCGGCCAACGCCGCCGACTGGCAGGTCGACCCGTTCGCCGGGGAGGTCCGCGACGGGTGCGTCTGGGGCCGGGGCGCGGTCGACATGAAGGACATGGACGCCATGATCCTGGCCGTGGTCCGGCAGCGGATGCGGGAGGGCCGGCGTCCGCCGCGCGACGTGGTGCTCGTATTCACCGCGGACGAAGAGGCGGGCGGCAAGTGGGGCGCCTACTTCCTGGCCGAGCAGCACCGGGACGTCTTCGAGGGGGTCACCGAGGCCATCGGGGAGGTCGGCGGGTACAGCGTGACGATCGGCGGCCGGCGCCTCTATCTCATGCAGACGGCCGAGCGCGGCATCGCGTGGCTGCGGCTGACGGCCACCGGCACGGCCGGGCACGGAGCCATGGTGCACCCGGACAACGCGGTGACCGAGCTGGCCGAGGCGGTGGCCCGGATCGGGCGGCACGACTGGCCGCTGCAGCTGACCCCGCCGGTGCGGGCGTTCCTGGAGGAGGCCAGCGCGGCGCTGGGCACCGAGTTCGACCCGGACGACCCGGAGGCGATGCTGGACAAGATCGGGCCCATCGCGCGGATCATCCGGGCCGTGCTGCGTAACACGGTCAACCCGACCGGGCTGCGCGCGGGATACAAGGTGAACGTGATCCCGCAGGAGGCGGTGGCCGAGGTCGACGGCCGCTTCCTGCCCGGCCAGGAGGAAGAGTTCTTCGGCCAGATCGACCGGCTGCTCGGGCCGGGCGTGCGGCGCGAGTTCATCCACCACGACATCGCGGTGGAGACGCCGGCCGAGGGCGACCTCTATCAGGCCATGACCGGCGCGCTGCTGGCGGCCGACCCGGAAGCCCGGGTGGTGCCCTACACGATGTTCGGCGGCACGGACGCGAAGGCGTTCAGCCAGCTCGGCATCCGCTGCTTCGGTTACGCACCGTTGCAACTGCCTGCGGATCTCGACTTTTCCGGCATGTTCCACGGGATCGACGAACGCGTCCCGGTTGACGGGCTGAGGTTCGGTGTGCGCGTTCTTGACGCATTTCTCGACCATTGTTAGGTCTCCGCCGCAGGTCAACGCATGTGTGAGGCAAAAACGCCATAGTGGCGGCGGAAGATTATTCGGAAGTCTTCGCCTGCATACGATGCGTACTGTTACAGTCACTCACTGTGCACAGAGACGGATGGGAACCTCCATCCGAACTGGGTGCCACTGGCCCGGCTTGACCCTGGGCCCAGTGACGATCCCGGCTCCGGGCACCGCCCCCGAAGTCATGAAGCAGTCAGCCAGACGGATCCCGTTGTGGCTTGGGCTCGCCGTGGCCAAGGGTAGTGACGTTAAGTGCGTATCTGATAGCTTTCAGTAACTAGAATGGTAAAGGAGCTATCCCTTGCGGACGTGGGCCCACAGGACAGCCAAGACGGTCATGCTGACCGCCAGCTTCGCGGCGGCGAGCGCGGGATTTTCCGGCGTGGCCTTCGCGGCCGGCGGCAGCCTGGCCTCGGGCGGCGGCAGCGCAGGCAGCGCCGTCAGCTCGGGTCTCGGCTCGCTGGTGCCCGGCAACCAGGCCAGCTCGCTGGCCACGTTGCCCTCGGACGTCTGCCAGGACGCGGCGACTGTGCTGGGCATCGGCCTGGCCGGCTGTGGCGGTAGCGCGTCGGCATCGAGTTCCCCGGCCTCGGCCGGGGGTTCGGGATCGACGGGTACGGCCGGGACCGCTGGGCCGGCCGGGAGCGTCGCCGGTGTCACCGGCCTCGCTGACGGCAGTTCGCGGGCCGGGAGCGGCCAGGTGAACGGGCTGGGCACGACGTCGGCGTCGGGGCGCAGCCAAGGTAATCAAAGCAGCCAGAACGCCCGGAGTGGCGGTAGCGGAAGCACCAGCTCTGGCCCGGCCTCGGCGACCTCGGGCAACCGGTCGGCCGCCGCGGGCAACCAGGTCAGAGCCCCGGTCACCGCACCGGCCAGCGTGTGCGGCGATACGGCCGCCGCGCTGGGCGATTCGGCCGCGGGGTGTGAGGGCACGGCCGCGGCGGGTGCTCCCAGCGGGCGCACGTTCGCGGACACGCCGGAAACCGGGACGGCACCGTCCCAGCTGGATGCCACCACGCCGCAACACAGCACCACCGGGACGAGCGGGGACCGGGCGATCCCCGCGACCACGCTGGCCGTCGATTCCGCGTCGCGGATGAGCAACGTCTCGATCTACAGCTTGGCCATCGGGGCACTGGTGGCCGGCGCCGTCGCGCTGAAGATGGCCGGACGGCGTTTTCGTGGCCACAACCGGGGCCACCGGGTCTGACAAACCCGTTTGCACGGTGTCCCGTGCCGCGCCGTGGGCGCGGCCACGGCACGGGACAGCCCGCTCGGGCACTCCCGCCAGTCGATGCAGTTGAGAAATCACGACGAGTACAGGAGCAGTAATGAAGATATCGCCATGGGCGGCCGGTGTGATGAAAGTGGCCGTGTTGAGCGCCGCGTTTGCCATTCCGGGTACGGCAATGGCCTCGGCCGCGATCATTCCCACCCAATCGACCAGCGGAAATGGGTCCCTCCTGGGTGGAAACGCAGTCAATGCCCCGATCAGCGCGCCGGTCGACATCTGCGGTAACGCGGTCGGCGTCCTGGGCACCGCGCTCGGGCTCTGCCAGGGTGGCGCGAGCGTCAGCGGCTCCGGCGGCTCCGGCTCGGGTGTCACCCAGCACACCTCGGGCAACAACTCAATCGGCGGCGGCAACGCGATCAACCTGCCCGTCAGCGCGCCGGTCGACGTCTGCGGCAACGCCGTGGGCAACGCGGTCGCGAACTGCCGCGGCGGAGCCACCGTCGGCGGCGGCTCGGGTGGCGGCGTCAATTCCGGCGGCCCCAACCGGCCCGGCGCGGGCGGCGGGCGCGGGTCTGGCACGACCCAGCGGACCTCCGGCAACAACTCGATCGCGGGCGGCAACGCGGTCAACGCGCCGATCAGCGCGCCGGTCAACCTGTGCGGTAACGCGGTGGCCCTGCTCGGCCAGTCCGAGGCGGCCTGCGCCGGCGGCGCGGCCGTGACTGAGGCAGGGGGCGCGGGCGGTGCGGGCGGCTCGACCATCCAGCGGACGTCCGGTAACGACTCGATCCTGGGCGGCAACGCGGTCAACGCGCCGATCAGTGCGCCGATCAACGTGTGCGGCAACGCGATCGCGGTCCTCGGCGACGCGCTGGCCGGCTGCCGCGGCGGCGCCACCGTCACCGGCGGCGGTGCCTCCACCACCTCCCAGCGGAGCAGCGGCAACGGCTCGATCCTGGGCGGCAACGTGATCAACGCGCCGATCAGCGCGCCGATCAACGTGTGCGGCAACTCGGTGGCCGTGCTCGGCTCCGCGCTGTCCGGCTGCCGGGGCGGCGCCACCGTCACCTCGGTCACCACCCCTAACCACCCGGGCCGTCCCGGCCACCCGGGCCACCCCGGTCGCCCTGGCCGCCCTGGCCGTCCCGGTCGCCCGGGTAACCCTGGTGCCCCTGGTGCCCCGGGTGCTCCTGGTGCTCCTGGTGCCCCCGGCACCCCGGGCGCCCCCGGCGCCCCTGGTACCCCGGGTGGCAGCACCACCACCACGGGCAGCTCCACCGGCTCGACCGGTTCCACTGGCTCGACCGGTTCCAGCGGCTCGACCCAGACCAGCTCGGCCCAGACCGTGAGCAGCAGCAGTTCCCTCCCCACCACCGGCGCCGACCTGGCCGCCATGGTGGGTGGCGGCCTGGCCGCGATCGGCCTGGGCGTGGTGTCCTTGCTCACCATCCGCCGCCGCCGGACCGCCCGCATCTGACCGAGCGGCCCTCCCGCGCAGACCGCGCGGATTAAAACTGCCCGCCCTGGGGTTTGTGACCCTGGGGCGGGCAGACGCGTCTAGCCACCGGAGAGTCTGTTAAATATCTGCGCTGACTGAGAAACGGGAAACCCGCAGCTCAAAGCGTACGTACCGCCCGGATGATCTTCCGGCGCAGGGTGACCTTCCGGCTGCCATCGGCGAAAAGGCGAAGACGGGACAGTTCCCATTCGCCATACTCGGCATGGTCCGTCAGGATGCGCCGCGCGGCATCGCGTGTCATTCCGCGCGGCAGGTAGACAACCAGGTAGGCATATTCGGCCATCACCTCCTATTGTGCCTCTCGTCACCGGGGATTCAATCGGGGGTAGTGAGAAAACCGCTACGGTCGGGCTGGCCTCCTGTGCACCTTCCGATCAGGTGCCTGACCTGGCGGATGGCTGAGCGGGCCGTAGGTGGGGAACACCTAGGGCCGCAATGAGGGTTTGAATGTAACGACAAGGCCGCGCATCCTCGGATGAGGTGCGGCCAGCACGGAAGCCCGCCTGGGCGGACCGTGCCGCGGATGTGAGGTTTGAACGAGCGTGCCACCACGTAAAGGCGCTACCAAGGGGACGGCAGCGGCGACGACAGCAGAAGGTGCGGGCAGCAAGACGGCCCGTGCCGCGTCGAGCCGTGCCGGGTCGAGCCGTGCCACAAAGTCCGGTGACGGTACCCGGCTGGTGATCGTCGAGTCTCCGGCCAAGGCGCGCACCATCGCCGGCTACCTGGGCTCGGGCTACGTGGTCGAGTCCAGCGTGGGACACATCCGCGACATGCCGGACCGGGCCGCGGAGATCCCGGCCAAGTACCGCAAGGAGCCGTGGGCCCGGCTCGGGGTCAACGTCGACGACAACTTCGAGGCGCTGTACGTCGTCCCGAACGACAAGCGCCAGCAGGTCTCCAAGCTGAAGGATCTGCTCAAGGGCGCCGACGAACTGCTGCTCGCCACCGATGAAGACCGCGAAGGCGAGGCCATCGCCTGGCACCTGCTGGAAGAGCTCAAGCCCAAGGTCCCGTACCGGCGCATGGTGTTCCACGAGATCACCCCGGAAGCCATCGCGGCGGCCGTGGCCAACCCGCGGGAGCTGGACCAGGCCCTGGTTGACGCCTACCAGGCGCGCCGGGTGCTGGACCGGCTGTACGGGTACGAGGTCTCGCCGGTGCTGTGGAAGAAGGTCATGCCGCGGCTGTCGGCCGGGCGGGTCCAGTCCGTGGCCACCCGGCTCGTCGTGGACCGGGAGCGGGACCGGATCGCATTCCGCGCCGCCCAGTACTGGGATCTGGAGGCCGAGTTCGCCACCGTCCCGGGCCAGGGCGGCAACGCCAGCGACGCAGGACCCAGTTCGTTCAACGCCACCCTGGTCACCGTGGACGGCAAGCGGGTGGCCCAGGGCCGGGACTTCAACTCGGTCGGCGAGCTGCGCGCCAATGATCAGCGGGGCGAGGTGCTGCACCTGGACGGGACGGCGGCGGCCGAGCTGGCCGGGCGGCTCCAGAACGCCGGCTTCGCCGTCAAGTCCGTCGAGCGCAAGCCGTTCAAGCGGTCCCCGTACGCCCCGTTCCGCACCACCACGCTGCAGCAGGAGGCCTCGCGCAAGCTGGGCTTCACGGCCAAGCACGCGATGTCGGTGGCGCAGCGGCTGTACGAGAACGGCTACATCACCTATATGCGGACCGACTCGACCACGCTGTCGCAGACGGCGATCGACGCGGCCCGGCACCAGGCGCGTGAGCTGTACGGCGACTCCTACGTCCCGGACAAGCCGCGCGTCTACGCCAGCAAGGTCAAGAACGCCCAGGAGGCGCACGAGGCCATCCGGCCCGCCGGTGACCGGTTCCGCACGCCGGAGCAGGTGGCCCGGGACGGCTTGTCCCGCGACGAGCAGCGCCTGTACGACCTGGTGTGGAAGCGCACCGTGGCGTCGCAGATGACGGACGCCACCGGCGAGTCCGTCTCGGTCCGGGTGGCCGGCACGTCCTCGGCCGGCGAGCGGGCCGAGTTCGGCGCGTCCGGCAACGTCATCAAGTTCTACGGCTTCCTCAAGGCCTACGTGGAAGGCGCGGACGACCCGAACACCGACCGCGACGACCGGGAACGCCGGCTGCCGCCGCTGAGCGAGAACGACCCGCTCGAGGCGCTCCGGCTGGCGGCGGCCGAGCACGCCACCCGGCCCCCGGCCCGCTTCACCGAGGCCTCGCTGGTCAAGGAGCTGGAAGACCGGGAGATCGGCCGCCCGTCCACCTACGCCTCGATCATCGGCACGATCCTGGACCGCGGCTACGTGTTCAAGAAGGGCACCGCGCTGGTGCCCTCCTACCTGGCTTTCGCCGTGATCACGCTGATGGAGAAGCACTTCGGCCAGCTGGTGGACTACGCCTTCACGGCCCGGATGGAAGGTGTGCTGGACGACATCGCCCACGGCGAGGCCGCCCGGGTGCCCTGGCTGCGCCGGTTCTACTTCGGCGACCAGACGAGTAACGGCGGCGCGCTCGGCGACGGTCACGACGACGACGCCGGGACCGGCCTGAAGGCTCTGGTCAACGACATCGACGACATCGACCCGCGGCAGGTCAGCTCGTTCCCGCTGGGCGGCACCGACATCACCGTGCGGGTCGGCCGGTACGGGCCCTACCTGGAGCGCGGCGACCAGCGGGTCAACGTGCCCGAGGACATGGCCCCCGACGAGCTGACCCCGGCCAAGGCCGAGGAGCTGTTCGCCCAGCCGAACGAAGACCGGACGCTCGGGACCGACCCGGGCACCGGCCTGACCGTGGTGGCCAAGTCGGGCCGGTTCGGCCCCTACGTGACCGAGGTGCTGGCCGAGGACGCACCGGCCTCGGCCAAGCCACGCACCGGGTCGCTGCTGAAGTCGATGTCCCTGGACACGGTGAGCCTGGACGACGCGCTCAAGCTGCTCAGCCTGCCGCGGACCATCGGCGAGCTGGACGACGAGCCGGTCACCGTGCAGAACGGCCGGTACGGGCCCTACGTGAAGAAGGGCACGGACAGCCGCTCGCTGGAGAACGAGGACCAGCTGTTCACGCTGACCCTGGCCGAGGCCAAGGACCTGTTCTCGCAGCCGAAGCCCCGCGCCGCCCGCGGCGCAGCCGCACCGCCACTGCGGGAGATGGGCGACGACCCGGCCACCGGTAAGCCGATGGTGGTGAAGAACGGCCGGTTCGGCCCGTACGTGACCGACGGGGAGACCAACGCCTCGCTGCGCAAGGGCGACGAGGTGGAGACGCTGACCGTGGACCGGGCGGCCGAGTTGCTGGCCGACCGCCGGCTCAGCGCCCCGTCCAAGCCCACCCGCAGGCCGGCCCGCCCGGCGGCCAGGAAACCCGCCGCCAAGGCCAGCACGGCCCAGGCCACCAGGAAGCCAGCGACCAGGAAGCCGGCCGCCGAAGAAGCCCGCAGCTAAAAAGCCGAAGTAACCGCCCGAGGCCGATACGCTCATCCCGTGAACTTCCGCGCCCCGCCGAAACACGACGGCGCCGGACACCGGGCACGGCGATCGGCCAAGACCCACGACAAGTCCGGCGTGCTGTCGATCAAGCCGTTCCGGCGGTTGTGGATTGCTCTCTCTCTGTCAAGTCTTGGTGACTGGCTGAGCATCATCGCGCTGACCGCGCTGGCCCCGTCGCTGTCCCATGGCAACGCGGCGGTGGCCGTGGGCGGCGTGTGGCTGGCCACCCTGCTGCCCGCGCTGCTGCTCGGGCCGCTGGCCGGGGCGATGGCCGACCGGCTGGACCGCCGGACGACGATGATCGTCGGGGACGTCATCCGCGGCCTGCTGTTCCTGTCGATCCCGCTGTTCCCCAACCTGACCTGGATCTACGCGGCCAAGTTCCTGGCCGGCTGCGCCACCTTGTTCTGGACGCCGGCCACCAACGCTTCGGTGCCCAACCTGGTGCCGCGGGACAAGCTGGAGCGGGCCAACCAGCTCAGCCTGCTGACCACGTACGGGACCGCGCCGATAGCGGCCGGCCTGTTCAGCGTGCTGGCGCTGGTCAGCAAGGCTCTGGGCACCCTCACGCCGTACTTCAACACCAACAACGTCGACCTGGCGCTGTACTTCAACGCGGCCACCTACTTCGTCTCCGCGGTGACCGTGTTCATGATCCGCGAGATCGCCAAGCGCAACGTCAGCGACAAGATCTCGTCTCCGTCCGTGCTCAAATCGGTGTGGGACGGCTGGAAGTTCATCGGCGGCAACCCGATCGTCCGCGGCCTGGCCATCGGCATGGTCGGCGCGTTCATCGCGGCCGGCGCGGTCATCGGCCTCGGTTATCCCTACATCGTCGAGACGCTGCACGGCGGGAACGCGGGCTGGGGCCTGGTCTTCGCGGCCATCTTCGTCGGCATCGCGCTGGGCATGCTACCGGGGACGCGCTTCCTCAAGGACTTCAGCCGGCGGCGGCTGTTCGGCGTGGCCATCGTGTCCGCGGCGGTCCCGCTGGCCATCATCGCGCTGGTGCCGAACCTGGTCATCGTCACGTTCCTGGTCGTGGTCATCGGCGCGATGGGCGGCATCGCCTACGCCACGGGGTTCACCATCGTCGGCCTGGAGGTCGACGACGGCACCCGCGGGCGGGTGTTCGCCTTCTTCACCTCCGCCACCCAGGTCATCCTGTTCCTGGTCATCGCGGTGGCCCCGTTCCTGTCCAAGGCGCTCACCGAGCTGATCAGCAGCCTGACCGGCTCCAGCAACGTGAAGGTCGGCAACGTGGTGTACGCGTCGGCCGGCCAGAACGCGGTGCTGCTGCTGGCCGCGCTGATCGCCGTGCTGCTGGGGGTGAGCGCCTACCGGCAGATGGACGACCGCCGGGGTGTGCCACTGCGCGAGGACCTGGTGGCCGCGGTCCGGGGCCAGCCGATCGCCGCGGTGCCGGCCGAAACCGGCGGGCTCAGCGCGGAGGACGAGCCGGCCCCAGCCGGGGCGGCCTGTTCATCGCGCTGGAAGGCGGCGAGGGCGCGGGCAAGACCACCCAGGCGCGGATGCTGGCCATCTGGCTGCGGGAGCAGGGTTTCGACGTGGTGACCACCCGGGAACCGGGGGCGACCAAGGTCGGGATGCGGCTGCGCGCGCTGCTGCTGGACACCGCGCACGCGGGCATGTCACCGCGGGCCGAGGCGCTGATGTACGCGGCGGACCGGGCCCAGCACGTGGCCGAGGTGATCAGCCCGGCGCTGGCCCGGGGCGCGATCGTCATCACCGACCGGTACATCGACTCCTCGCTGGCCTACCAGGGCGCGGCCCGTGGGCTGCGGGCCGAGGACGTCGCCTGGCTGAGCAACTGGGCCACCGAGGGCCTGATGCCCGACCTGACCATCCTGCTCGACCTGCCGCCCCAGCTGGGCCTCGGGCGCCGGACCAGATCCTTGGACCGGCTGGAAGCCGAGTCGTCGGAATTCCACGAGCGGGTCCGGGCCGGTTTCCTCGACCTGGCCCGTCGCGAGCCCGGGCGTTACCTGGTGCTCGACGCCACCCGTCCGTCGGCCGAGCTGACCGCCGAGATCAAGGAACGGCTGCCCGACCTGCTACCCGACCCGGTACCGACGGTGTCCGAGGATGACACCGGCTCGTTCCCGGCCATCACCGATGACATGCTGCCGGCTGCCTCTGACCGGCCGGTGGCCTCGCACCGGAGGTCCTAGTGCAGGCCAGCGCGGTACAGG
This sequence comes from uncultured Actinomycetes bacterium, assembly GCA_963833835.1. Taxonomy (GTDB): domain Bacteria; phylum Actinomycetota; class Actinomycetes; order Streptosporangiales; family Streptosporangiaceae; genus Bog-532. The sequence continues at coordinate 110,225 of CAWHZI010000003.1, read as the reverse complement.
GCGGCGCGGTACGGGACGGGGCGTTCGCCGACCTGGCCGGGCAGGACGCGGTCGTCGCCCAGCTGCGCAAGGCCGCCGGCGCCGCCACCCGCATCCTGGCCGGGGAACGGGCCGTGGCGGGCGGCATGACCCACGCCTGGCTGTTCACCGGGCCACCCGGATCCGGGCGCTCGGTGGCCGCGCGCGCGTTCGCCGCGGCGCTGCTCTGCCCGGACGGCGGCTGCGATACCTGCCGGGCCTGCCCGGCAGGTACGCGCGGGCACGCACGCCGACCTGATGGTGGTCCGCCCGGACGGGCTCTCCTACGGCGTGAAACAGACCCGCGACCTGGTGCTCCGGGCGGCCGGGGCGCCGACCGGCGGCCGCTGGCGGGTGGTGCTGTTCGAGGACGCCGACCGCTGCACTGAGCAGGCCGCCAACGCCCTGCTCAAGGCGATCGAGGAACCCGCCCCCCGGACGGTGTGGCTGCTGTGCGCGCCGTCGGCCGAGGACCTGGTGACCACCATCCGCTCCCGGTGCCGGGTGGTCACCCTGCGGGTGCCCTCGTCCGCGGCGGTGGCCGCGGTGCTGACCGACCGGGACGGTATCGAGCCGGCCGCGGCGCTGGCTGCCGCCCGGGCCGCTCAGGGCCACATCGGCCGGGCCCGGCGGCTGGCCACCGATCCCGAGGCCCGTAGCCGCCGGGAGCAGGTCCTGGCCGTGCCGGTCCGGGCCACCTCGCTCGGCCCGGCCCTGGCCGCGGCGGCGGCCCTGGTCAAGACGGCCGAGGACGAGGCCAAGTCGGTCACCGAAGAGCTCGACGAACCGGAGCGGGACGCATTGCGCCAGGCGTTCGGCCAGGGTTCCACCGGCAAGGGCGTGGCCAAGGCGCTCCGCGGCGGGGCTGGGGCCCTGCGCGACCTGGAAGACCGGCAGAAATCCCGGGCCACCCGGCTCAAGCGGGACAGCCTGGACCGGGCCCTGCTGGACCTGGCCGGCTTCTACCGGGACGTGCTGATGATCCAGGCCCGGGCGGGGGTGGAGCTGGCCAACGCCGACCACGAGGCCGACCTGCACGAGCTCGCCTCGGCCTCCAGCCCAGAGGCGACCCTGCACCGGATCGAGGCCATCATGCGCTGCCGGGAACGGCTCGCGGCCAGCGTGGCGCCGCTGCTGGCCGTGGAGGAGATGACGGTCTCCCTGCTGGCCGGCTGAACCCCGAGCGGCCACTGGCCCGCTGAACCCCGAGCGGCCAGCGGTGTGATCTCGGTCGCAGCGGCGTATCGTGGCCATGTCACGATGAAGGGGATGCCGATTTCCGAATCTGGTCCTCCCGCCGCTCCGCCGGGCCACGTCCGCCGGGCCACGATCGACGACGTCGCACAGGCGGCGGGGGTGTCCCGGCAGACCGTGTCCAACGTCGTCCGCGGCCGGGGACGGCTGGCCGCCACTACCCGGGACCGGGTGGTGGCCGTCATCGACGAGCTCGATTACAAGCCACACGCGGGCGCGGCCAGCCTGCGATCGGGCCGGACCTACCGGATCGCCTACCCGATACCGGGCAACGAGTTCCTCCCGGACAACGTCATCATGCTGGAGTTCCTGCAGTTCATGGTGGCGGCGGCCCGGGCCCGGGGGCACCAGGTGCTGGTCGCGACCAGCTCCGGCGCCGATCTGGCCGGGATCGACGAGCTCGTCTGGACCAAGTCCGTGGACGGGTTCGTGCTCGCCTCGGTGATCGAGGACGACCCGCGGGCCGCGTTCCTGGCCGCCCGCCAGATCCCGTTCGCCTGCTTCGGCCGGGTCCCGCCGCCGCAGCCGCAGAACTGGGTGGACATCGGCAACCGGGCCGCGATCCGGTCGATGGCCGGGTACGTGCTCGCCCGCGGGCACACCCGCCTCAATTACCTCGGTTACGAACCGCAGGGCCCGTGGGACAACGAGCGCGAGGCCGGGTACCGGGACGCGATGGCCGCGGCTGGGCGGCCGGCCAGGCTGGTCCACACCGGGCTGGCCGCGGCCACCGTGAACGCCACGGTCACGGACCTGCTGGCCGGCCCGGACCGCCCCACCGCGATCGTGGCCGGCAGCGACGTGCTCGCCGCGGCCTGCTACCCGGCCGCCAGCCGGGCCGGGCTGCGGATCGGTACTGACCTGGCCGTCACCGGATTCGACGGGAGCGTCATCTCCCGCATGCTCACCCCGGCCCTGACCACGATGGCGATACCGCTCCGCGACCTGGCCACCCGGCTCATCGACCGGGTCATCGCGCAGGCCACCGGGACCGCCCCCAGCCACGGTGAGGTCCTGGACGCGATCCTCATCGAAGGCGAGAGCGCCTAGAGTGCGCGCTTAGAAAGCCGGGCCGGAGCAGCGGCCGCCTAGGAGGCGGAGCCGCCCAGGGTGCACAGCACCAGGTCGACCGCCGCGGCGATCACGCTGTCGCTGGGCATCTGCCCGTGCAGGAGCGCCGAATTCAGCACCGCCCCGGTCAGCATCAGCACCGCGGCGTCGAGCTTGGGGCCGTCCAGCACCGGGGCCAGCAGCCCGCGCATCACCTGTTCCCCGTCCGTGACGAGCTGGTCCCGGACCTCGGCCAGCTCGGGCGTGAACGCGGTCACCGCGGCCAGGACCGCGAGCGCCCGGTCGAGCCCGTGCCGCTCCATCTCCGTGCGGAACATGGTCAGCTCGGCGATCAGGTCGGAGCGCAGGTCGCCGGTGGGCGTGCTGTGCTTGCCCGCGCCGGCGTAGGTGTACGCGTCCCGGAGCAGTGCGGTCCGGTTCGGCCAGTGGTTGTAGAGGGTGGCCCGGGAGTAGCCCGCCACCTCGGCCAGGTGGGGATGCGTGAGGCCGTCCAGCCCCTGGCTGGTCAGCACGTCCAAGGTGGCCCGCAGGATGTCCTGGCGCGTTCTGGCCACGCGGGCGTCGACCGGCGGGCCGGTGGCCTCACCTCGAATCGGTGCCATGAAGAAGACCCTGCCTCTCTTCTGGACAGGTCGTCCAGTAACATACCTAACGTCAACTAGTAGACAGTCTGTTTAATAAGGCCGGTTCCCTCCGGCCTGCCCAAAGTACAGCCGCACCCGGAATGAGGGACGCATCTCGATGTCAGCTCTGCTCCTTGGCTCGATCAGCACCGTCGCCGACACGTCCGAATTGCAACGGCAGGCATTCAACCAGGCCTTCGAGGCCCACGGGCTCGGCTGGCGCTGGGATCGGGACGACTACCGCACCATGCTGTCGGCCAGTGGCGGCCAGGACCGGATCGCCGGGTACGCGCGATCGCGGGGTGAGCACGTCGACACAAAGGCCGTCCACGAGACGAAGTCCAAGCTCTTCCGCGACCTCCTGGCCACGGCCGGGCTCGCGCCCCGCCCCGGGGTGGCCGACACGATCAAGGCGGCCAAGGACCGCGGCTGGAAGGTCGGCCTGGTCACCACGACGTCCCAGGCCAACGTCGACGCGCTGCTCGGCCGGCTCCACCCGCAGGTCGGCGACCAGGACTTCGACGTCATCGTCGACTCAGCCAGCGTCGGCTCGCCCAAGCCGGACCCGGCGGCGTACATGTTCGCGCTGCAGGCCCTGAACGAGGCGCCCGGGGACTGTGTCGCGGTGGAGGACAACGTGGACGGTGTCCTCGCCGCCGTCGCGGCGGGTGTGCCGTGTGTCGCGTTCCCCAACGAGAACACCGGCCAGCACGACTTCTCCGGCGCGGCGGCGCGGGTCGGCCGGCTCGATTTCGCCGAGCTGCAGTCGCTCACCTCCGGCCGGCAGGAGGCCCGGTGACCACTGACGTCAGGCCGTCGCTCACGGCCACCGACACCGCGTTCCACATCGAGGCGTACGAGAAGATCGACTACACGCTGCGCTACGTGACCGGGGCCTTCGAGATCGGCCACCCGGAGCTGGCCGACAGCTACCGCCCCTTCGGGCGCTGCCTGATGGTGGTCGACCAGACGGTGTACTCGCTCTACGGCGAGCAGATCCACGCCTACTTCGACCACCACGGCATCGAGCTCACGATCTTCCCCCTCACGATCAGGGAAACGGCCAAGACCCTGCGGACGGCGGAGCGGATCGTCGACGCGTTCGGCGAGTTCGGGCTGGTCCGCACGGAACCGGTGCTGGTGGTGGGGGGCGGCCTGACCACCGACGTGGCCGGGTTCGCCTGCGCCGTCTTCCGCCGGGGCACGAACTACATCCGGGTGCCGACCACGCTGATCGGGCTCATCGACGCCAGCGTCGCGATCAAGGTCGCGGTGAACCATGGCCGGTCCAAGAACCGGCTCGGCGCGTTCCACGCCTCCCAGCAGGTGATCCTGGACTTTTCCTTCCTGAAGACCCTGCCGGAGCGGGAAGTCCGCAACGGCATGGCCGAGCTGATCAAGATTTCCGCCGTGGCCAACAGCGGTGTCTTCGAGCTGCTGGAGAAGTACGGGCCGGACCTGCTGGCTACCCGCTTCGGCCACCTGGACGGGACGCCGGAGCTGCGTGACATCGCCCACCGGGTGACCTACGAGGCCATCAGTACCATGCTCCGGCTGGAAGTCCCCAACCTGCACGAGCTGGATCTGGACCGGGTGATCGCCTACGGCCACACCTGGAGCCCGGTGCTGGAGCTGGTCCCCGGGACGCCGTTCTTCCACGGCCAGGCGATCAGCATCGACATGGCGTTTTCCATCACCATCGCCGAGCAGCGCGGCTACATCTCGGCCAGCGACCGCGACCGCGCCTTCTGGCTGATGAGCCGGCTCGGGCTCGCGCTGAACAGCCCGTACCTCACCGCCGAGCTGCTGCGCAAGGCGACGGATTCGATCGTCCAGACGCGCGACGGCCTGCTCCGTGCGGCCGTGCCCCGGCCCATCGGGACCTGTGACTTCGTCAACGACCTGTCCCTGGACGAACTCGGCCTGGATCTCGTCGCCCACCGGGAGGTGTGCCGCGGCTACCCGCGCGGCGGGAATGGCGAGGAGATGTTCACCCGATGACCACCGTGGTCTCCCGGCCGGGCGCGCCGCGGCCGGTCACCCCGCAGACCATCCTGGCCAGCCGGCTCGACCAGCTGGCCCGTCAGCTCGAGGCGGCCGAAGGCGTCGACCCGGCGCTCAAATCCGGCCTGCACGAAGCCTGCGAGCTGGCCCGCGGGCTGGACCCCTACCTCAGCCGGTGGACGACACCGGAGTCGGCCGCGCTGCGGCAGCTGGCCCAGCGCACCGAGGCCGAGGACTGGCGACGGCACGCCAGCGACGGCGCCGCGGCCCCGCTGGAGCAGGAGATGCTCTCCGGTCACGTCGAAGGCCAGGCACTGAAGATGCTGGTGCACGCGACCCGGGCGCGGCGGGTGCTGGAGATCGGCATGTTCACCGGGTACTCCGCCCTGGCCATGGCGGAAGCGCTGCCCGCCGACGGGGAGGTGATCGCCTGTGAGATCGACGCGGGGGTCGCGGCCTTCGCCCAGCAGTGCTTCGGGGACTCGCCCGACGGCGGCAAGATCGCGATCCGGGTCGGCCCCGCCCTAGCCGCCCTGGGCGAGCTGGAGGCGGACGGCGAGGTATTCGACCTGGTGTTCATCGACGCCGACAAGACGGGCTACATCGGCTACCTGATCGCCCTGCTGGACTACGGGCTGGTGGCTCCGGACGGCCTGATCGTGGTGGACAACACCCTGATGCAGGGCCAGCCCTGGCTGCCGGACGAGCCCACGGCCAACGGGCGGGCCATCGCCGCGTTCAACCGGGCGGTCGCGGCCGATCCCCGGGTCGAGCAGGTGATCGTCCCGCTGCGCGACGGCCTGACGCTGATCCGCCCGCTTAGCTCGTGAGGGAGGGGCCTGATGCAGCTGAAGTTCCTGGACCCCGTGGGTGTGGCCGTCACTGGCCTGGCGCTGGCCGATATCGATGCGGCCGTGACCGTGGACCTGCGCCACCTGCTCGCGCTCCACGGCGTGCTGGTCCTGCCGGGTCAGGAGGCCGATGACGCCGCCTTCGTCGCCTTCCTCCAGCGGTTCGGCGACCTGAGCTTCACGGCCGGGGAGACGCCGGTCGACGGCCAGCCCGACCTCAACCTGATCAGCAACGTCGGGCGGACGACCCCGCCGCGCAGCGTGTTCCACGTGGACACCAGCTACGTGCGCCACCCACCCGCGTACACCGCGCTGCGCGCGGTCACCGTCCCGGCCCGCGGCGGCCAGACCGTGTTCACCAACCAGTACCGCGCGTTCGCGACCCTGCCCCGGCCGCTCCGCGACCACCTGGCGGGCCGGACCGTGCGGCACCAGGTGACGGGTCTGGCCCTCGGTGGTGACGACGAGACCGCGGCCGATCATCCCGTCTTCCGTCGGCACCCGATCTCCCGCCGTACCTCCCTGTACGTCTCCACGCCCGAGCGCTGCGTCTCGATCAGCGGCCTGGCCGACGCGGAGGCCAGGTCCACGATCAAGTTCCTGTACGCGCACTCGACGGCGGCGGCCAACACCTACCGGCACGCCTGGTCGCCGGGGGACATCGTGATGTGGGACAACGGGTGCGTCCTGCACCGGGCCGACCACGCCGGGGTCGTCGGTGACCGGGTGATGCACCGCGGCATGGTGTCCGGCTACGCGCCCGGCGGCCACGGGACCAGCGGCGGGCCGGGGACTACCGGCGACACGGACACGACGGCGTGACGGCCGGGCTGCGCACGATCGGCGTGCTGCTGCTCCTGCTGCTGGCGCTGCCGTTCAACCTCGCGCTGACCGCCATCGCCCTGATCCGGTCGATCTTCATTAAAAATCCTCGGCAGACGGCCACCGATCCCAAGACGATCCTGATCAGCGGGGGGAAGATGACCAAGGCCCTGCAGCTGGCCCGGTCCTTCCACGCCGCCGGCCACCGGGTGGTCCTGGCCGAATCAGCCAAGTACCGGCTCACCGGGCACCGCTTCTCCCGGGCCGTGGACCGCTTCTACGCCCTGCCCAAGCCCGAGTCGCCCGGATACACCAACGCGCTGGCCGCCATCGTGCGGGCCGAGGCCGTCGACGTCTACGTGCCGGTCAGCAGCCCGGTGGCCAGTTACTACGACGCCCTGGCCAAGCCGGTGCTGTCGCGGTACTGCGAGGTGCTCCACGAAGACGCGGACATGGTCGGCAAGCTGGACGACAAGTACGAGTTCTCGGTCCTGGCCGCCTCGCTCGGGCTGCCGGTGCCCGACGCGCACCGGGTCTGCTCGCCCGGCCAGGTCGAAGACTTCGACTTCGGGCCGGCTCCGGAGCCCTACATCCTCAAGAGCATCCCCTACGATCCGGTCCACCGGCTGGACCTGACCACGCTGCCGCGCCCGACGGCACAGGAGACCGCGGCCTTCGCCCGGTCCAAGCCGATCTCGGCCGGCACGCCCTGGATCATGCAGGGTCTGGTCCGGGGCCGGGAGTACTGCACGCACAGCACGGTCCGGGACGGGAAGGTCCAGGTCTACTGCTGCTGCGAGTCGTCGGCGTTCCAGGTCAACTACGAGATGGCCGACAAGCCGGAGATCGAAGCGTGGGTGCGCGGGTTCGTCGGCCCGCTGAAGCTGACCGGCCAGGTCAGCTTCGACTTCATCCAGGCCGCTGACGGGCGCGTGTACGCGATCGAGTGCAACCCGCGGACCCACTCGGCGATCACGATGTTCTACAACCATCCCGGCCTGGCCGCCGCCTACCTGGACCCCGGCGCCCCCGCGGTCACGCCCACCGCCGGCAGCCGGCCGACCTACTGGATCTACCACGAGCTGTGGCGGCTGATCACCGGGCCGGACCGGGGTGCGCGGCTCCGGGTCATCCGGCGCGGCAAGGACGCGATCTTCGACTGGAACGACCCGCTGCCCTTCCTGATGGTGCACCACCTGCAGATCCCGTGGCTGCTGACGAGCAACCTGATCCGGGGCAAGGACTGGATCCGCATCGACTTCAACATCGGCAAGCTCGTCGAAGCGGCCGGGGACTGACCGTGCCCCTGCGTGTCCTGCACCTGGTGGGCTCGGCGGTCAGCGAGTTCCTGGGCGACCTGTCCCGGTTGTACGCCCGGGACTGCCTGGCCGCCACCGCGGACCCCGGCCGCTACGAGTTCCACGTCGCCTACGTCACACAAGACGGGCGCTGGCGGTTCCCAGTCGACCTGAGCCGCGACGCCATCCTGGCCGCCCCGGCCTGCGGACTAGCCGACGCGGTGCGGAGCCTGACCAGGCTGCGTCCCGACGTGGTGGTGCCGCAGATGTTCTGCCTGCCCGGCATGACCACCTACCGCGCGCTGCTCGAACTGCTCGGCCTGCCCTATGTCGGCAGCCCGCCGGATGTGATGGCGCTGGCCGCGCACAAGGCCACGGCCAAGGCGGTGGTGGCCGCGGCCGGCGTCCGCGTCCCGGCCGGGGAGGTGCTGACCCGGGGCGATACGCCGTCGCTGGCCCCGCCCGTGGTGGTCAAGCCGGAGGACGGGGACAACTCCCTCGGCACGACCCTGGTCCGGGACCGGGCCGGGTACACCGCCGCCCTGGACGCGGCCTTCGCCCACTCGGACCGGGCGCTGGTGGAGTCCTACGTCGAGCTGGGCCGGGAGGTCAGGTGCGGCGCCGTCGTCCGCGACGGAGAGCTGGTCTGCCTGCCTCTGGAGGAGTACCGCGTCGACCGCGCGACCAAGCCCATCCGGGACCACGCCGACAAGATCAGCCGGGACGGCGACGGTGAGCTGAGGCTCGTGGCCAAGGATCACACCCGGGCCTGGATCGTGGACCCCGGCGACCCGGTCACGGCGCGGGTGTGGGACGCCGCCCGCCGGTGCCACGCGGCGCTGGGCAGCCGGCACTACAGCCTGTTCGACTTCCGGATCGATCCGGACGGGCGACCCTGGTTCCTGGAGGCCGGACTGTACTGCTCGTTCGCCACCCAGAGCGTGATCCCCACCATGGCCGCGGCGGCCGGCCTGCCGTTGCCCGACCTGTTCGCCACCGCGATCCGGGAGACCCTGGCCGGTGCCCGGGTATAAACGTCGGCCCCGGGGACGCGATGCGAGCGGTTTGCACCGTACGCTGACCTGATGGGCATGATGATGGCGGTGGCCTTCGAGCGGCGCGGTCGGTTGTACTACCTAGACCCCGGGCCGCACACCCCGTCGATCGGCGACAAGGTGCTCGTGCCCACCGACTCCGGCCCCGAAGTGGCCGAGTGCATCTGGGCGCCGCAGTGGATCTCGGACGACATCGGCGGCCTGCCGGAGTGCGCGGGCCTGGCCACCGAGCAGGACCTGGAACGGGATGAGACCAACCGCCGCCGCCGGGCCGAGTGCCGGATCGCGGCCAAGCGGTTCATCCGCACCCACAAGCTGCCGATGAAGGTCACCGCGGTGGACTACGTGACCGCCACCAACGCCTTCACGATCTACTTCAGCGCCCCGAACCGGGTGGACTTCCGGGCCCTGGTCCGCGACCTGGCCGGCCAGCTGCGGGCCCGGGTCGAACTGCGCCAGATAGGCCCGCGCGACGAGGCCCGCCTGCAGGGCGGCATCGGGCCGTGCGGGCGTGACCTGTGCTGCGCCACGTTCCTCAAGGACTTCGAGCCGGTGTCGGTCCGGATGGCCAAAGAGCAGGACCTCCCGGTCAACCCGATGCGGATCGCCGGGGCCTGCGGCCGGCTGATGTGCTGCCTGAAGTACGAGCACCCGCTGTACCAGGACTTCCGCAAGAACACCCCGGGGATCGGCGAGGCCGTCGAGACCCCGGAGGGGCCGGGCACCGTCACCGGCCACAACGTCCCGGCCGACAAGGTGGTGGTCAAGCTGTACGCCGATGGCACCGCGCATGCGTGCCCGCGGGCCAGCGTGTGCGGCTCACGTCAGGCCTACGAGGCGACGCACGGTACGGAAAACCAGCAGAATTAATAGGCCCGCTCGTCCTGGTGTGACTCCTCGCCGCCCCGCCCGGCCGTGGTGCTGCTGGCCCGGCGGTCCTGGTTGCCGGTTTGACGGTGCCGCGCGGGGTCCCGGCGGGCGCGGAGCCGCCCGGCGATGAGCGTGCCGCCCAGCACCCCGGCCAGGGGCAGCGTGACCAGCGCAGGCAGCTGGTAACGCCAGGAGAACTCGTATACGTCCGAGCCCAGCACCACGCAGACCGCGGTCAGCGTGGCCAGGGCCGTCCCGGCCGCCAGCAACTGGGTGTCCTCCCCGGTGCGGGCCGGGTACGGGGTCGCGCGGCAAGGGCTGACGGGCAGCGGATCCTTGCGCCGCCGGGTGAACACGAACAGCGACCCGGCCAGCCCGGCCGCGGTCAGCCCGGCCAGCAGCGGACCCGGGGTGTAGCCGCCGTGCAGCTGGTAGTCCCGCAGGAACGCGGCCAGCGGCCGGATCGTCACCGGGTTGCCCCCGCCGTACTTCTGGCCCTGCTCGGCCACGAATTTCAGCGTGACCCCGGGCGGGTAGGTCGCGTACGTGGGCTGGAACTGCCAGCGCGAGATCGCCGTGATGGACGACGTCCCGTCCTTGGTCAGCGCGAACAGCCGGGCCGCGTCCCGCAGCGTGGACAGGGGGATGGCCAGCGGCTGCTGCTTCGCCACCCGGAGCACGAAGTTGCCGGCCATCTGCCCGCTGGTCTTACCCGGCGGCGGCTGGTACAGATGGATGGTGCCGTCAGTGTTGTTGATGATCCCGTCGACGCCTACCGCCTCCTCGGCGGGGGTCGGGCACAGTCCCTGCTCGTCGGCCGGCAGCTTCAGCGTCGAGCAGTTGGCCGCGTCGGCGGCCCGTCCGTACAGGACGTCGCCGCGATGATTGGCCAGGGCGAACCCGTTGCCGCTGGCCGCTGAGACCGTCATGTAGACGAGCATCGGGATCGCGCAGCTGACCAGGCCCACGACCAGGTATCGGGCCCGCCGCCGCCAGCCGCCCCGGGCCACCAGCACGGCGAACACCGCAGCCGGGATGATCAGCAGCTCGCCGATCTCCCGGACGTCCGCGGCCAGGCCCAGGACCAGCGCGCCGGCCATCAGCCGCTTCGGCCCGGGCCGCGGGGTCCAGAGCAGGATGGTGAGCCCGGCCACGATGAGCGCCTCGAACGGGACGTCCGCCATGATCGTCTGTTCCATCTGGAGCTGGTAGGCGTCCAGCAGGACCGGTGCCGCGGCCAGCGCCCCGGCCCAGCGCGGCGCGCCCCGCCGGATCAGCACGGTGTAGACGGCCAATCCCATCGCCAGCCCGAGCAGGTGCTGGAGCGCGGGCACCACGGCCAGGTTCCCGGCCCACAGGACCGGGGCCATCAGGAACCGGTAGCCCTCCGGGTCGTTCCCGGCCGACCCGGTCAGGTACTTGTACGAGTCGATGTAGAACAGCGCGGGCCGGTAGGCGATCTGCGTGATGACCCGCAGTCCCACACCGGCCGTCAGCAGGATCACCAGCATCCAGTGCCGCCGCGCCAGGGCCGTCGCGCCCCGCGTGATCCGCCGCTCCCGCGGTACCGCCGCGGACGCGACCGACGCGACAGCAGGGCGGCTGGGCTCGGTGATCACTGAAACAATTGTTAACGGCGGCCCTGACTCCGCCGTGCAGACTTCCTGAGGATCAGCCGAGAGTTATGCCAGCTCACGATGACATTGGTCACGATAAGATGTTTTAGCATCACACAGTGCTCCTGGCCGCGGCGGCTACTTTCCAGCCTCATCCAGCCCGGTAACGCCTGTCCCGCCGCCGCGCGCTGCACAGCCCCGCCCAACCCGGTAAACTCATCGCGTCGTCGGCTCCGGCGGCATGCCGCCTTAGCTCAGTCGGTTAGAGCGACGCACTCGTAATGCGTAGGTCATCGGTTCGACTCCGATAGGCGGCTCCACCCAGCACCCCGCCGCTACCAGGCATTTCAGCCCTGCCTCTGGTCGCCCTCGTCGTCCGCAGCCACCTCGGACCGCTCAGATGTCCCCGAGATGTCCCCGACCAGCCGGGCGGCTTGCCACAGGTTGGCATCCACCAGGTGCCCGTACAGGTCCATCGTCATCGACGCCGAGGCGTGTCCCAGCACCCGCTGCACCACCTTCGGGTCAGCACCAGCACCCAGCCAGACCGACGCCGCCGTGTGCCGCAGATCGTGGACGCGGAACCCCTGGAGCCCAGCCGCTGCCGTAGCGGTACTCCAGCCGACCGACCGCTTCCAGTTCGACTCGCGCAGCGGGCCGCCACCGGGAGCACTGAACAGCCACCCGTCAGCCGCCCTGCCCGCGCTCCAGCGGTCCACGATCGGCACCAGGTCTACGACCAGCGGCACCGTCCGGCTCCTGTTGTTCTTCAGGGTGTCCACATACAGCGCGCCACCGCCGCCACCGGCCAGCACAGCGCGGCGCAGCCGAAGGCCGGGGCCTGGGACGGACACCCGGTCACCGACCTGGAGCCCGGCCAGCTCACCCCACCGCAGCCCGGCCAGCGCGAGGATGGGCACCACGTCGCGGTACCGTCCCTGGCACGCCGCCGTCAGCGCCCGCAGCTCATCAAGCGGCGCCGCTGCGCGGCGCCGTGCCCAGCCGCGCTTCGCGCCGGGCGTGCGGCACCTGCGGTGCCGACCCGGCGTGGCGCACCGGGCCACGTCCGAGCCAGCCACTTGTCTCACTTCACCTTCGGCGCTCGGCGATCATCCAGAACCCGAGTGCCGGGAGCATCTGCGCGTCGATCAGCGCATGCTCCACCGCCTCCAGATCGTGCCGTGCCAGCATCCGGGCGAGATAGGGACGGCGGGCCTCAAGTAGCGGCTCGAAACGCGCGACAAGTGCCTCTTTGATCGTCACGCCCGTATGGAGGTCGCCGTGCTCGCGCTGCCATCCAGCTACCGAATTGTCGGCATCAGAGGAATCGTGCTCGGCGAGCCAGTCGGCAGCGCGGTCGTCGTAGGCATCCCAGTCGAAGTCGTACACGAAGAGCCGCCCGTGTGGGCGGAGCAGCCTGGTGAGTGCTGAGGTTATGGCGTCGAGCTGGGCGTGGTGGAGAGCCATGACGGCGATGGCAGCATCAAATGCGCCGATGCCTCGAACATGCTCGACAGGTTCCCGGATGAGGCGCGGGTGAGCGGAAGCGGCCGGATCCACACCGAGGGGATCGAAGCCAAGCTCCCCCAGACGGTTAACCAGACCGCCATCACCACACCCAACGTCAAGTACTCGCGAGCCCGCGGGAAGCACCGCCGCGACAGCCGCGTCGAAGTCCTTCCACCACCGGGAGTCGGTCATACGCCGAAACCGTACCTGACGCCTTCGCCGGGACCTCGGGCTCCAGGATGGACGACATCATGCCTGGTGACCTGCGGCCGGGCAGGTCATAGCGGCCCGGCTAGAGATCTTCTTAGCAGTCGTGCGCTGCACCAAGTCAACGTCGAGCCTCACCCGGTCCGAAATCGTAATAAAGAAATGGATTTCTCCGGTAGGCCTTGTATGCGTGTGTCAGGCGCCGTGCCAGCCGTGGAAATGTCGTAGTCAGAGATCCCGTCCACCGGCACCCATTTTCATTGGTCGAGTTCACCGTCTGTTAGCTTAATTCGGCCGGGCTTCTGGAACGGCTGTTCCACAATCCCAGCTCCTTGCTGGTGGCAGTATCGGGTTGCCTCTCTGATCTGCAGAGCCTGGCTATCACCGAACAGCGCCGGTTGGGCAGTATCTGAAGCAGTCCGCCACGGTTGGCCAGCATCCCGGCCCATCAGCAGCCGCCGGGAGGGGACTGGAATGCATGAGCTTGCCAAGCGTGTTGCCGGCTGGTGGAAGATGGCGCCCTTTCCGCTCTCGGGGTCGCCATCGGCCCGGCGCGTTGGCTATGAGATTTTGCCCGGTTAGCAGTGATTGGACGTAGGAAATTCACGTGAACTCCTGTCCGGGCCTTCAGTTCGTGGCCCGAGCTGATCCTTGATGGTCGCCGGTCTGGCTTCCGGGCCGAGCCCTTCGCCTCAGCGGTATTGACTGTGTGACGGGGTGGGCGGATGGTAATTCTGTGCATTTCGTTTCCGGGGACCCCTGGTGAGTTCACGGGCAAGGGCAAAGGGGGCTGTCGGTACGCCTGGACGGAATCGTCGTGGCACCTGGCTGGCCAGCCTTCCGGTATCCGGGTGGTGGCGTGCCGGCGCGCGAGATCCGCCACGAGCGGCACCTGGCTGGCACTCGCGAATACGCAGGCATGCCGATACCCGGCCAGGCCTTGATGGTGCCGGGCCACGTCTGTCGGCAGGTCCGGTTTCGCTGCCCACGCGGGCGGTGAGCCCGCTGAGCGCCGTAACCAGGCGGATGCTGGTGGCCACCGGGTTGCTGGTGCTGTCGACGGTCATCATCTACTGGGGCCGCTACGGCTACCGTGATGCCGCTTACCCGGGCCGGCCACTGTCGGTCCTGGCCTGCTTTTACTATTCGACCGTTACGCTGTCCACGACCGGTTTCGGGGACATTGTGCCGGTCACGGCCACGGCCCGGCTGGTAAACATCGTGGTGATCACGCCCCTCCGGGTGATGTTCCTTATCGTTCTGGTCGGCACCACACTGGAAGTGATGGCCGAACGCACCCGGGCGAACTGGCGGATCGATCGTTGGAGGTCACGCATGGCCGGGCAGACCGTCATCATCGGCTACGGAACGAAGGGGCGCAGCGCAATCAGGACGCTGGGCCAATCCGGGGTGCCGGGCGATTCGATTGTCGTGGTGGACCTTTCGCCGGAAGCCGTGGCCGAGGCCAATGGGGCCGGGCTGGCCGCGGTCTGCGGTGACGGCACCAGACGCAGCATCTTGAGCCAGGCCGAGACCGAGAACGCCGCCAGGGTGGTCATCGCCGTGAGCCGGGACGACAGCGCCGTGCTGATCGCCCTCACAGCCCGCCAGCTGAACCCGTCGGCGGTCATTGTGGCGGCGGTTCGTGAGAACGAGAACCGGCAACTGCTGCGCCAGAGCGGCGCTGACCACGTCATAGTGTCCTCGGACACGGCGGGGCAGATGCTCGCGTTCTCCACCGTCCGGCCAGCCGCGGGCCTGGTGATCGCCGACCTGCTTGAGCACGGCCGGGGCCTGGATCTGACCGAACGTCCCATAGCCGGGGCCGAGGTCGGCCAGCCGCCGCAGGATTCGGCCGGGACAGTAATTGCGGTTGTCCGTGGCGACGAGGTCCTGGCCGCCACCGATCCCAGGGCCGCGCAGCTCCGCGCCGCAGACCGGCTGATCCTGGTCAGCTCGCGTGAACAGCCAGCGGACCAGTCGCCGGGTTAAGGGTTGACGGGGGAAGCATGGCTATCTCGTTCAACAGCGTCCTGATTATCGCCGCGATCGCGGTGCTCATCCCGGTGGTGCTGGGCCTGCTGCCCGCGGTGCCGGTGCCGGGTGCAGTGGCGGAGGTGATCGCCGGGATCCTCATCGGCCCATCGGTCCTGGGCTGGGTACGTATCGACGCGCCGGTCCGGGTGCTGAGTGCTCTCGGGCTGGGGATGCTGCTGTTCCTGGCGGGGCTGGAAATCGATGTCGAAGGCCTGCGCGGGTCGCTGGGGCGGCTGGCCGGTGTGGCGTTCGCCATTTCAGCGGTGCTCGGCGTGGGCTGCGGCTTCGCGCTGAGCGCGATCGGGTCCACGAGCCGTGCCCTGTTCCTGGCCATCGTGCTGATGTCGACCTCCGCCGGGCTGCTGCTGCCGCTGCTCAAGGACGTGGGAGAGGAACACACCCGGTTCGGCCAGCTGGTCATGACGGCAGCAGCCCTGGCTGAGGTCGCCACGATCATGCTGCTGTCCCTGCTGTTCTCCGCGACGTCCAGGTCATCCGCCGACCGGGTGGTCTCCCTGCTGATCTTCGTCGCGCTACTGGCCGTCTTCGGCTTGGCCCTATCTGAGGTCTGGCAGCTGACCGCGCTGGAAAAGCTGCTCGACCGGCTGGAGGACCGCAGTGCGCAACTGCGGGTGCGCGCCGCGCTGACGCTTGCCCTGGCCTTCGGGGTGCTGGCCTTCCGGTTCGGGTTCGCCTCCATTCTGGGCGCATTCGCCGCAGGCCTGGTGGTGCGCATGATCGACCTCACCGGCCGGGCTCCGCATCCGCAGTTCGAGATTAAGCTGCAGGGCATCGGCTTCGGCTTCCTGATCCCGATCTTCTTCATCGCCACCGGCGTCCAGTTCGACCTGAAGGCTCTGATCACCGATCCCACGGCGATCGCCGAGGTACCCCTCTTCCTGGCCGCGCTCCTGGTGGTCCGCGGCCTACCGGCGCTCCTGTACGCGCGCCTCGTCGGCACCCGCCACGCGCTCGTCGCCGGCCTGATGCAGGCGACCAGCCTGACCTTCGTCATCGTCGCCACCCAGATCGGGCTGGCGGCCCGGCTGATCTCCCCCACCACCAGCGCTTCGCTGCTAGCCGCGGGGCTGCTGTCCGCCGCGTTGTTCCCGGCCGCGGCACTGCGGCTGCTGACCCCGCCAGGACAGCCCGCCCCCGAACCAGTCCAGCTGGAAGACACCGGATAAAGGCCCGCGCGGCTAGGGTCGGGTGGGGATGACGTTAGGGCCGGGCGTGCCCCGATTGGCCTTGGCGGAAGCCGGGACGTGAGACGTCCGGTTCAGACAAGATCATTGTCGATCTGGCGGGCTACCCGGGCCTGAATCTGCGGTGGCGTGCTCGTGAGGTTTCGCGGCTTTCGCTTGCTGATCCTGGGTGAAGTGGAAGGCTCCGTAGAGGGCGTCGATCGGGATGATCCAGCGCAGCAGGATCTGGCGATCTCCGGTGGCGGCCGCAGCGACGAGGGAAATGGTACCCACCAGGAACGCCAGGCCCCAGGCCGCTGAAATGAGCCGGTTAACCCGCCGGACCTCCGGGGTATGCCACACCTCCTTCGGCGTGGTCAGGCGGGCGTATGACTCAGTGAACGGATGACCGAACACGATGGAGCCGAAGACGATCAGGGTCAGCGCCGCGTGCGCGCCCGCCTGCGCGTATTTGGCCAGCTCAGCATAGTAAGCCGATGACACCGCCAGGGTGATGGCGCCGAGCACCAGAAAGCAGGCGCCGCTCGCCACATCCAGCAGATGAACGTGATGGCGGGCGACGGCCCGGCCGATTACGACCGCGGTCCGTTTGGCGAGGAACTCCTTAGTGCGCGGGTCGGATCCGAGCCGGACGTTTGCGATGACCCACAGGGCGTTGTTGGCTAGCCGCGCGGCGGACTTTCGCGGGCTGCACCAGGCACAGCCCAGCGGTGAACAGCAACGCTGCCAGCCGCGCCAACGGGATAACCAGGCAGACGCCACAGATGACGATCAGCCATCCCGGCTGGCCGCGGTCAGGCTCCGCGTGACCTTACGAACAGTGATCATCGAGGTACGTCAGCTGACCCGGCCTTCGCATAGCCATTAGCTGAGCTTTCCGGCTCTGTCCTCGTCGGCCGGGGAAGCGGCCCGAGGTGCTTGTGATACGCAACGAGGGCCGCCTTCAGCGTGCGCGGCCCGCGAAGCCACTGAACCCGCGGCGGGACCTCGGAGTAATCCAGGTACGGATGATCGCCGCAGGCAGGGCAGATGAGCTCGAACAGGCCCGTGTAGCCGCCTTCGAAGCGGCCGTCCACGATGCGGGCCGGCTGGCGCCGCACGAACGCCGTCCTGCCGTGGCCGGGCTGACCGGCAAGCGGGAGTGTGTTGTCGCCGTTGGGGCCGGTGCGCAGCCACGGGTCACGGCGATCATGCGGGCGCGGTACGGAGACGGCAGCCGGGCGGGAAGCCGGTCCGGTACCGGTCACGCTGTCAGGGTCGCCAGGACTCCTCATTCAACTCACCGCCAGCGCTGCTGAGGTCTGGAGCAGCGAGCCAATTATCACCTGACAGTAACACTCGGGCACTGCGCAGGACTTATCCAGCCGAGTCGGATATGCCTGATCACCGGGTGTTAAGACTTTGTTTCCTGGCCGTTTGCCTCGGCGGCGAGTGACGTCATCATCGCCGTCTTCCCCGGTTATCACTGCGCCGGTCAAGGCGGTTCATCCTTACGGTAGCGCCAGTCAATGATGACAGGCCGAAGTAGAGCGACTTGTAACGTTGACGGCAGAGATACGCCTGCGCAAGACGTCGCAGTGACCTAGCCCGCTTGGGCAGCAGAACCGAGGTGGAGCTGGCAGCAATGGTGACAGCAATAGCAGCGACCACCGGCTACCAGCAGCGGCCGACGACAGCGCATAACGCTCGCACAATCCGCGCCAACTGGGGATATGTCCGACCTGAAAAGCGGAAGGTCGTGCGGCGTCGCGGTTCTGCCGAGAATCTGGCCAACGCATTACGGGCGCGTGCCCCCGAGATGCCCCCGAATGGCTGCCATCGGGCATTATCAATCCGCCTCCTCCTGGTCGTCCTCGTTTTCGACGGCCCCCTCAGAGAGGCAGCCAGGCCGGAGGGCTGTGCCAGATGAGCGGCGGGGAGCTAGCGCGGATGCGACCGGATCCTGGGCATCGGCGTCGCCTTGGGCCCGTCGGGCGGTAACGCCCGGGGAGCGGCAGCCCGGGAGCTTGGTACGCACGCGTCGCCGGGGTGACAATGGGGCATGGATGGTGATAACGGCCGGGCCCAGGTGCAGCTAGACCAAGACACCCTGGCCCGCCGTCGCCGCGACCTCGGCGAGGACCACCCCGACACCTTGACCTCCGCCGACAACCTGGCCATCAGCCTGCGTGCGGTCGGCGGGTACCCCGGCGCCCTGGCCGCCGCCAGCAACCTCGGCACCGCCGTTCGTCACCGCGGCGAGCACCAGGCGGCCCGGGAGCTGGGCGAAGACACCCTGGCCCGCCGCCGCCGCGTCCTGGGCGAGGACCACCCCGACACCCTGGCCTCCGCCAATGGCCTGGCCATCAGCCTGCGTGCGGTCGGCGAGCACCAGGCGGCCCGGGAGCTGGGCGAAGACACCCTGGCCCGCCGCCGCCGCGTCCTCGGCGAGGACCACCCCGACACCTTGGCCTCCGCCGACAACCTCGCCATCAGCCTGCAGGGGGTCCGCGGGCAGGCGGCCCGGGAGCTGGGCGAAGACACCCTGGCCCGCCGCCGCCGCGTCCTCGGCGAGGACCACCCCGACACCTTGACCTCCGCCGACAACCTCGCCATGATCCTGGGCCGGGTCGGCGAGCACCAGGCGGCCCGGGAGCTGGCCGAAGACACGCTGGCCCGCCGCCGCCGGGTCCTGGGCGAGGACCACCCCGACACCTTGACCTCCGCCTTCATCCTCGCCGCCAGGCTGAGCGAGCTGGACGAGTACCGGGCGGCCCGGGAGCTGGCCGAAGACATCCTGGCCCGCCGCCGCCGCGTCCTGGGCGAGGACCACCCCGACACCGGGCACTCGGCCGCCTTCGCCTCCTTCCTGCGCTTGCCACGGCCGCTCTTGAAAACCATTAGCTGGCATTCCCGAAGACGGCGTGCGGGTTGAAGTGCAGGTGTCGTCCCCCGAACCCGCCGTAGGAGTATTCACGACAGCCGGAAGCGGAAGGTCGTTCGATAGCGCCGTCCCGCCGAGAACGTGGCCTACGCATTACGGACCCGAGCGGATGCGGCGTGCCCGCTGCGTGCCCGATCGGCCGGTCAATACGGGGAACTCACGGTCACTCGCGGACAGCCCAATAGGCTGACTCACCTGCGGACGGGCAGGCTGACCCGCTGCGCAAACAGACGCAGCCCTCAACAGCGGGATGAGGAAGGGGTGCTACCGCTTGCGGGCTCGCCGACCCCGGAGCCAGTAAGGCGCGGCGGATCTGACTTGCCTTACACGAGCGCCGATACGCGGAGGCGTCATCATGCCCAGGTACAGGCCGCGCTGGGCCCAGTGCATGGGCGCCTGCCAGGAATGACGCATCAGGTACAGGCGCGCCGTAACGCTAGGAAAAGTCCTTTGAGGGTGTGCCAGGGTTTTTCTGCCAGAAGTCTTCACAGTGCTCGGCGTCCAGGTCAACAGTCCAGACCCGGTCCACTTGCCCGTCCGAGCGAAAACGGAGGGTGTACACCGCGAGGTTGTCGAACGGGTCGCCGCCAGGCGCCTTTCCGGTCTCGTGGATCAGGCAGATAGCCGTGCGGTCATCGGCGTAAATGCAACGGCCGTCTTGGTGAAAGGTGCCACCGAGGGACGCTCCGAACTCTATCTGCATGAGCGCCATGTCGTCCTTGCCGTGGGCACGGTGCCAGGGCCCGGCGCCAGGGCCATTTTCCCACTCGATATCGTCGGTGAGAAGGTCGAAAGTGGGTGCGGGGTCACCATGCCGGATCGCATCGAGTGCGGTCTGGGCACGGCCGAAGTTGGGATGGTTGCTCATTTGTTCCTCCAGTGTCGTGGAGTCCGAGCAGCGTATCCCTTGAAGCCCAAGGCCCATTTTGGCCCCAACCGAACAGCCTCCGGAATCCGAGGGATTAATCTAGCGGCCCGGATTCGATTACCAGGAACGAGCGTCCGCCATTCCGGTGGCAGCTAACTCCCAGTCGCTTTCACGCGGACTGACCGCTATTTCTGGCACGGGAGTTCGGATGCGCAAGCATCCCGCAACAGCAGTCGGCGCCAAGCCCGTGGAATTGCTGTGGAGACCGTGTGGAAACCGCATGAAAATTCCTTCCGGCTGCCAGCATGCAGGTGGCGGGTGTGGGTGTCCTCCCCGAACCCGCCGGAGCCGTGAAGGCTCCAGCCCCGCCAAGAACTTGGCCTACGCAGTACGGGCTGGTGCCCCCGAGATGCCCCCGAATAGCCATCACCCTCGGCGGCCTGGCCATCGTCATCGCCTTTATCCAGATCGGTAAACAGCGCGAGGACCGTCTTAGCATCGCGATGTAAAGGCAGCGGTTCGACAGGCCCGTCGGCTCCCGGCCGGGAGCCGTCAGCCTCGTACCTACCGCCCAACCCCTGAGAACCGATGTATTAGAGTTAGCTAGGGCGAATTTGCCATTCAGTCCCGGCAACCCACGGCGGCACTGCTGGCGCATCGTAACAGTGGCACCAACACGGATAATGTCGCTCGATTCAATTCCGTCGAGGCCCTATCGCCGATGCCTCTCAGTCAGTTCGTACAAAGATCCGCAGTGATCAAGTTGCGGTCCACAATTACCATCCCTATAAGATCGATTCGCGCTCCGCGATCTACGTTCAGTGATAGCGGGGAAGGACTGCTGGCAGCAGAGTTAACCCGGATGCCCCTTGTGACGTGCAGAGATCGGCGTAGCGTCGAGTGAGATCGGCCCATCTTTGTCGGCAGCCCTGGCTGTCAGGATGGGCCACAGGGGAGATCCAATGAACATTGGCAGTTTTCTGGCCGCCTTGGCGCTGGGCTTTGTGGCCGGGGCCATCGCTCGTGCTCTGATACCGAATGATGCCTTCCGGCACATGCATGGCGTGAGATCGTGGTTGACCTCGGCAGTACTGGGCCTGCTGGGGGCGCTGGTCGGCTTCTGGATCTTCCACGGCCTGTTCGGCATCGGCGACACGCAGAAGTTCGACTGGGGCGGCATCATCGGCGCGATCATCGGCGCCATGATCGTCGTTGTCCTGGCGTCGTTCCTGATCAAGCGGTTCGCCAAGCGCGAAGCGGTCTGACGGGTAACCGCCTGGTCCATGGCCACACGATCGGGCGCGCGATCTTCAGCTACGGCGAGGAGGGCTCGGGATGCGGGAGAGTGTTCCGCCGCGGGCGGCGTGGACCGTCGTGGACGAAGGATGGGGCCGGAGGGCAGCCGACTTCGCGACGCTGAGCGAGCCCTATAACTGCCGGGAGTACGTGGTGGTGCACCACAGGCTCGGCGTCGACGAAGGTGACCGGCTCCTCGACGTGGCTTGTGGTAGCGGCTTGGCGCTCGAGTTGGCCCATCTGCGCGGGGCGGTTTGCGCCGGCATCGATGCCTCGCAGCGGCTCGTGGCGGTGGCCCGCGATCGCAACCCGCCGGCGGACATCCGGGTCGGGGACATGCACGCCCTTCCATGGGACGACGCCACCTTCGACGTGGTGACCAGCTTTCGTGGCGTCTGGGGCACGACGGCTGACGCGGTGGGCGAGATCCGGCGTGTGCTTGTTCCCGGGGGCCGGGTCGGCCTCACCGTCTGGGGCCATCTCAAGGCCTCGCCTGGGTACTGGTCGCTGGCTCCGTTCTCACTCGCCGCCGCGCCGAAGGTCAAGAACCAGGCCGCCATGGTTGCGCTTGGCCGGCCCGGGGCCGGTGAGGAACTGCTGGCACGGTACGGATTCGTCGACATCGAACGGATCGACGTGCAATTCGTGGCGGAGTTCGCGGACCCGCAGCTCTTCGCCCGGGCGATGGCGTCGACTGGTCCCGGCTACGAGGCGATCCAACATGTCGGTGAGGCCGCCTTCGCGGAGGCCGCCACCAACGAGGCCATGGCCCACATCCGGGACGGGCTCCCGCTGCGGGCCGAGATCGCCCTGGTCGGCTACCTGGCACGAACGCCCGGGGCCCGCTGAACGGGACGCCAGAGTCGGCTTGGTCGAGCGGTGTCCCAAGATGCCCGCGAGATCAACCTCCGGGAGTGGAGCCGCGCAGACAGTGACGCGCCGGTATCGCCCAGCGGTCGCATGGGCCGGCCTCCTCGCCAGAGTACGATAGTTGGATAGTTAGATTCTCGGATAAAGGGAGTGGCTATGGCGATGCCCGCAGCCAAGATGGAGCCTGAGCCTCGGCTTACGACTCGCGCCAGGGTGCGGACGAAAGCCCAGCTCACCCTGCCGGAGGAGATCCGGCGAGCCTTGCACGTCGGCGAAGGCGATGAAATCGAGTTCACGGTGCATGAAGATGGGACGGTCACCATCAGGGGTTACGTGTCAATCCCTACCGACCAAGCCTGGTTCTTCACTCCCGAGTGGCTTGCCGGGGAGCGCGAGGCTGATGACGACATCGCCGCTAAGCGCGGAACCGTACACCAGTCCGCAGAGGACATGTTCACGCACTTGGATTCGCTCGGCTCAGCGGATGAATGATGCCGACCCTCGAGACTCTGCCTCGCCTCGAACGGGACTGGAAGAAACTCTCTGCGCAGCAGCAAGCCACTTTCCGTAAGGTTGTCACCGACGCCTTCGCGCCCGATCTTGCCGCGCCTGATCGCCCGTTCCGTCCAGGGCTGCGGGTCAAAGGTGTCACGGCCCATCCCGGTGTATTCGAGATGACCTGGGACAACGACGGGCGTGCGACGTTCAGCTATGGCGAGGAACGAACTCCCGGTCAGCCTCATGTGATCTGGCGGCGGATAGGAACCCACGCGATCTTCAGCCCACCGCCGGGCCCGTAGGCGCTCTGCTGAACGGATCGCCATAAGGACTCGGGTCGCCGTTCCGGCTCGGCTGTCGGCTGCTGAATTCCTCTCGGCCCGCGGGGACAACCACCCAGTGCGGGTGAGGCTAGATCATCCTGAGCAGTCTTTACTGACGGCATGGTGTCTCAGAGACGAACTTAAACCGACGCATAGGTGTCGAACAGGAATAGCCTGACTAGCGATGTAAGGCAGCCATGACCGCAGTAGAGCCAGTACCTACCACGAGTCCGCTCGGCCCGCTCGCCCGCTACGAGCAGAACGTCATCGACCGGATCACTGACTTCGATAACCCGCGCCAGGAGTGGCGGCGCCTGTTCTCCGAGCTGCTCGGCACCTTCTTCCTGGTACTCGCGGCCGCCGGAGGGGGCATGATGAGCCACGCCTTCCCCGGCGTGATCAGCCACACCGCCGCCGTCACGGCCCCGGCGCTGACCGTCATGGCCATCATCTTGTTCATGGGCAAGATCTCCGGCGCGCACCTGAACCCGGCCGTCAGCATCGCCTTCGCCCTGCGTCGCGACTTCCCGTGGGCCCGGGTGCCTGGCTACATCGTGGTGCAGCTGGCCGGCGCCACGCTCGCCGCCTTGGTCCTGCACGCGATCGTCAACGTCTCGGCCAGCTACGGGTCGAACTACCCCGCCTCCGGCTACTCCGCCTGGTCCGCGTTCTGGATGGAACTCATCTTGACCACGGGCCTGGTCAGCGTGATCCTGGGCACCGCCTCGGGCGCCCAGAACGTCGGCATCATCGGCGCCTTCGGAGTCGGCAGCTACATTGCCCTGGCCGGCCTGTGGGGCAGCCCCATCTCGGGCGCCTCGATGAACCCGGCCCGTACCTTCGGACCCGACCTGGCCAGCGGCACCTTCACCAGCTACTGGGTCTACATCGCGGGGCCGATCGCCGGCGCCGTGGTCGCCGTCGTCATCGCCTTCGTCCTCCGCGGCGGTGGCGGCGGCGACAAGGCCGCCCTCGGGGCCGCGCAAGGTGATCTGTTCACCGAGGGCTACGAGTCAGGCAAATCCTGAGGATCGGCAGGCTGGAGCACATATCAGCAGGCTGGAGCGTATGACGATGACGCCTGAACCGCCTCAGAGCGCAGTCACCGAAGGAGTCCGCAGCCTGGAGGTGCGCTGGATCTTCCCCGGTCGGCTGGAGACTGCGGTAGCCGAATGGTTCGGGCGCTTCCCGGCCGAGATTCAGTCACGCGAGGACACTTACCTGCTGGATCCCTGGTTGCGCGGGCTGTCGGTAAAAGTCCGCGGGGGCGTGGCCCTGGACGTGAAGGAATATCGAGGCAGCCAGGGAATGCTCGATCTGGCCGGGCGCGCCCGCGGACACCTGGAATCCTGGCGGAAGTGGTCCTTCCCCATGGGCCCGCTCCGCTACGACGGCGGTGACCTGGCTGGCTGGGTACCGGTACGCAAGAGACGGCGAATCAGCCAGTTCTCACCGGCGAGCAGGCCGGTCGCGACCCAACCCTCGAGAGGTGGCCAGGAGCCGCGGTGCGCAGTGGAACTCACCGAGATCCGCGCCCTGAGCCACGACTGGTGGACCCTGGGATTCGAGGCGACCGGCCCCCACGACCTGCTCCGCAGTGCGCTCCAGGCCACGGCAGAGCTGGTGTTCGCCCAGACCATGCCAGCCGGGGTGGCGCCCGGCCCGGTTGAATCCAGCTCCTACGCGGAGTGGCTGCATCAGCGGCGCGGCGTCGAAAGTTATGCCGACGCCTGACGCCTGACGCCTGCCGGGTCGCGGTTATGCGGGAGCGATCCACAGCTTGACCGCGAGGCCTATCGCCAGCAGTGCGACGAGCCAGCGGAGGACGTTGGCGGGAAGGTGCCGGGCCAGCCGTGGTCCGATCATGCTGCCGACGAACATCCCGATGCTCAGGGGGATTACCGCTGCCCAGTCGACGGGACCGAAGATGATGAAGATGGCCGCTGATGTCACTGCGGTCGTGCCGATAAGCATGTTCTTGAGGGCGTTGGCCCGGGCCAGGTGCTGGTCGACGGTAAGCAGCAGCAGGCTGAGGGTCATCACGCCGGACCCGGCTCCGAAGTAGCCGCTGTAGACCGATACCAGCAGCAAGCCGGCCACGAGGACCGCTGTGCTGGTGTGAGCCTGGTGTCCGCGCAGGGCAGAGAGCCTGGGCTGGAGCAGCAGGGCGAGTGCCCCGGCGGCCACCAGGAAGGGGACGACCCGGCTGAAGGCCCCCGGCGGGGTGGACAGCAGCAGCACGGCGCCGATCGCGCCGCCCGCCGCGGTTACCCAACCCCAGCGCCGCAGCCAGGGCGCCGTGCCCTGCAGTTCCGGCCGTGAGGCGAGGGCGGAGCCCGGCCAGCAGGCGGTGACCGAGACGATGTTCGCCACGTTGGCGGGAAGGGCTGGTATGCCCACGGCGAGCAGGGCCGGGTAGGAAATGAGCGAGGTGATGCCGCCGGCGCTTCCGACGATGCCGGAAAGTACCCCGGCGGCTGCGATGAGCGCCGCTTCCGGGGCCGAGATCATGCGCGTGGTGAGCCGGCGATGCTGGCCGGTATCCGACCACGGACGATAGCGGTATCTTTATCCTTCATAAACAACGATAGCAGCATCGAGCAGCTTAAGAAGTGGCTCAGGACCGAGGCCGCCAGGCTCGGCCCAGGACAGCGTCTGCCCTCCACCCGCTGGCTCATACAGACCCACCACGTGAGCCCGCTGACCGTCTCCCGTGCCCTCGCCGAACTCGGCCAGGAGGGAGTTCTCGTCAGCCGCCCGGGCGCGGGCACGTTCGCCGCGCAACCGCGCGGCGACCGGCTCGGCGATCCGGCCGACTACTCATGGCAGACCGTCGCCCTGGCGGAGCGCGTGATCGATACCGAGGGCCTGTCGCCGCTGGCCGACCCACCGCACGCCGACGGCGTCATCTCGCTGGCGACCGGATACCTGCACTCGTCCCTGATGCCGCTGGCGGCGCTCCGGTCGGCCCTGGCCCGGGCGTCCCGCCAGCCTGATACCTGGGAACGGCCGCCGGCCGCGGGCCTGCACGGACTGCGGTCCTGGTTTGCGCAGCAGGCCGGCGCCGGCGCTGATGCCCAGGACGTGCTCATCACCAGCGGCGGGCAGGGCGCGCTATCGGCGGCGTTCCGCGCCCTGGTTCCCGCCGGGGCTCCGCTCCTGGTTGAGTCGCCGACCTATCCCGGCGCCCTGGCGGCGGCGCGGGCCGCGGGCATCCGTCCTGTGCCGGTACCCACCGACCGGGACGGCGTCATCCCCGGGCATCTCGCTGAAGCCTTCGCCCGTACCGGCGCCCAGGCGCTTTACTGCCAGCCCGCCTGTCACAACCCCACCGGCGCCGTGCTCGCCACCAGCAGGCGCCCGGCAGTGCTGGGCGCTGCCGCAGCCGCAGGCGCGTTCGTGATCGAAGACGACTTCGCCCGCTGGCTGTCTCACCACCAGCGCCCTCCCGCACCCCTGCTCGCGGAAGACGACGACGGACGCGTCGTCTATCTCACGTCGCTGACCAAGGCGGTGTCACCGAGCCTTCGCGTGGGAGCGGTCATCGCACGCGGTCCCGTCGCGCACCGCCTGCACGCACTGCGGGCCGTGGACGACATGTTCGTGTCCCGCCCCCTCCAGGAAACCACCCTGGAGCTGGTGAGCCGCCCGATGTGGCAGCGCCATCTCAAAGACCTCAGCCGCGCCCTGAGCGGTCGCGCCGAGACCCTGTTCCACGCCGTCAACCGCCACCTCCCGGCCCTCGATGTCGTGCTCCCGGACGGCGGAATGCACCTGTGGGCCCGGCTTCCGCGAAGCCTGGATGATGTCGAAGTGGCCGCAGCCGCCCGGCGCGGTGGCGTGATCGTCATGCCCGGGCGCCCGTTCTTCCCGGCCGAAGCCCCCCGGCCCCACCTGCGCCTCACCTTCTCCGCCGCGGCGACCGAGACCGACCTGGACGTCGCCGTCCGCCGCCTGGCCGCAGCCGCCCCCGAACTAGCTCATCCGGCACCGTGAGCCCATGGACCGCCGCCATCAGTCACAGCCACGCGCGATACCTGACAGCAGACGAATACGTCCCTGCCCTCTACTGCCCAAGTCCGTTCCGGCATCAGCGCTACAGGCGCGATCCGTCGTGTCACCTGTGCGAGGGAGCGGGCCTCTCGTAATGCGTAGGTCATCGGTTCGACTCCGATAGGCAGCTCCCAGCTAGAAAGCGGTCCAGGCGGCACCCAGCATGGCCGCGTGCTCGCCGCCAGAATCTGACCACGTCACTCTTTGATCCGGTCTCGAGCCGGGGCGCCACGGCCGGCCCGGCGCCGCCGCGTCGCGTGCCGGTTGCCCTGCTCACGGATGCGGGTGATCTCCTCGTCGGCGGCGATCCGCCCCGCGCGCATGAAGCCGAGGATCGTCTGCAGCTCGTCGTCGCTGTACCCCGAGAGGTGGCGGTTCATCTTCTCGGCCATCGGGGCGTAGTAGGGCGTCAGCAGCCGGAATCCCTTCGGATCGGCGGTGATCACGATGCGGCGCCGGTCGGCCGGATCAGGCGATCGCGCGACGAATCCGATCTGCTCCAAGCGGTCGAGCACCTTGGTCACGGCGCCGGTCGTCAGCCCAAGCTGGGCGGCGAGGTCGCTGGGGGCGGCAGGCCCGGCCTCCAGCAGGCCCATGCACTGAATATCGGTCAGCGGCATGCCGAGTTGATGCGCGACGGCGATCGAGAGCCGCACGGCGGCGGCCGCCTGCCGGGGCGCCTCCGTCGCTACATCGGCCAGCAGATCCGAGCGCATGGACAGCTCTGGGCCGGTGGGCGGATCCGGGCGGGCAGGCGTTTCGGACAACAGTGGTCCCCTCATTTTCCTTCTTAAAGATACTACTTACATCAGAAGCATCTTACTGAAGCGTGTAATTCGGTTGACGCCCTTGGCGAGGCGAGGCTAGCTTCGACGGTAGCTTCCACAGGAAGTAATTTCTAGGGGAAGTGGTATCCGGTGATGACGGTCCCAGACCCGCATCCACCCAAGACGCCTCACCTCGCAAGGAGAACAACATGAACACGCCCGCAACCAGCACCGAGATGACGACCGGGTCGGTCACCTCGGCGGACGGCACCACGATCGGCTATTTGCAGGCCGGACGCGGACCCGCCGTCGTTGTGCTGCACGGCAGCAACGAGTCGGCCCGCAGCCACACCCAGCTGGCAATGGCCCTGGCCAGCGACTTCACCGTCTACCTGCCTGACCGCCGGGGCCGCGGCCTGTCCGGCCCGCACCAACCGGACCACAGCATGCGCACCGAGATCGAGGACCTGCGGGCCGTGGTGGCCGCATCCGGCGCGCGGGCGGTCTTCGGGGTCAGCATCAGCGGCCTGATCGCCCTGCTCACCTCCCTGGCCACACCGGCCATCCATCAGATCGCCGTCTACGAGCCGGCCCTGCTGCTGGACCACTCGGGCCAGTACACCTCCTGGACCAGCCGATTCGACCAGGAAATGGCCCACGGCCAGGTCGCCGACGCCCTCCTCACCAGCATGTACGGGTTCGACCTGGCCCCGCCCGCCCTCAGGGCCATGCCCCGGCGGCTGCTGAAGGCCGCCACCAGCGCTGCCATGAAAAAGGAAGACGCACAGGCCGCGCCAGGCGCCGTCACCATGCACCGGCTGGCCCCGACCATCCGCTACGAAGGGCTGCTGCTCGCCGAGACCGCCGGCTCGGTCGGCACCTTCGCCAGCGTCACGGCCGACGTCCTGCTCATGGGCGGTGACATGAAGCGGCCCGCATTCATCAGGCCCGCCTACGACGCGCTCGCCCGCACCCTGCCGCACAACCGGTGCGTCCAGTTCCCCGGCCTGGAGCACGGCGGATCCAGCGACCCGGGCCCCGCCAACCGCGGCGGGAAACCCGACACCGTCGCCCCGGGCATCCGGTCCTTCTTCGCCCGTCCCTGACACCCGGCCAGCACACCCCACAGGAGAAGCACCATGAAATTCCGCACGTCAGTCAAGGCGGCCATCACCGCTGGCCTGACGGCAGGCATCGCGGTATGCGCTGCGGCCGGCGCCTCCACCAGCACCAGATCTTCCGGGCTTGCCACTCAATGGTCAGCCAGCTGGACATCAGCGCCCCAGGCGCCCGTCGCGAGCAGCCCGGCCTTCGGCCGAAAACAACCGCCGAGCTGTGGCCGAGGTTGCCGTTGTCAACTGACCAGTGCGGCGGCCAAGTCGGCCTCATGGGCTTCGATGTAGCCCGCATCAGCCTGCCAGGCGTCGCCGTGGCCGCTTTCCCACAGTCCGGTCCAGGGCTGAACGCCCGCGCTGGCCTGGCGGGCCAGGAAGTCGTGCATGGCGCGGGTCCGGCGGGTGAGCAGGGGCACCAGCTCGCGGCGCTGGGCTTCGTCCAGCCCGTAGGCGTCGGCGAAGGCCCTGACCCGCAAGGCCGCATCGGGGCGCTGCCACCGTGGGCTGGCCGACAGCGGGGCGAACCCGTGGACCGCGTACGCGACATCCCACAGCCGGGTCCCGGGGGCGGCCAGGTCCCAGTCGATGAACGCCCATCGCGGTCCGATCACTAGGTTCCACGGGGCCAGGTCGTGGTGGGCGATGATGTCGGAGTCTCCCTCGGCGGGGATGAGCACTTGCCAGTGCGCGTCCGGTGGCGGGACGAAGCCGGTGACCGCATCGTGAAAGTCACGGATCAGCCGAGCCGCCCGCACCAGCCGGTCAAGCGGTTCGAGCAGGACGGACTCCTCTGGCCAGGGCACGGTGCCGGGGATGAAGCTGAGCACTTCCCGGCCGTATTCGTCAATGCCCAACGGGTGGGGGGCGCCCTCGAAGCCGACCCCATGGAGATACGACAGCAGCGCGTGTACCGCGGCCGTGTGCGGCCCGGCAGGCCGGCGGACTGTATCACCGATCCGGACCACGTCCGGGCTTGTGTTCCCGCCGTGAAGAGGCTCCTCGCGGCGGCGGTCTTTCTCCACCGCACACAGTGTGTCAGGCCGCCAGGGCGTGCCCCCGGCGCTCGTCTACCGGGGCTGTCCGCGGTCGAGAGCTGCCGCGGCGGCGAGGCGCTCGAGCGGGCCTGGGCCGTCGCCGTCGTGCGGCTTCGGCGGGACGCCGAGGTGGCGGACGCGGAGCTCGTCCATGAGCTCCTCGATGAACGCCGGACCCCCATCGCGCATGAGCTGCTGCCGGCTCCTGAGCTGGGCGTCGCCGGAGCGCCAGTCGAGGCCCCAGTTGCCGAGGGCGTAGATGATCGGAAGAGTCTGGATGCCAGCTTCGGTGAGGCTGTAGCGAGCGCGCTGCCCCCGGGCGGCGGTGCCGCGGGTGAGGATCCCTGCATCGACGAGCCGCACGAGGCGGTCGGCCAGGATGTTCGAAGCGATGCCCTCGATCGATCCGGTGAGCAGCGCCCGGAAGTAGCGGCGGTCGCCGAAGATGATGTCGCGCAGCACGAGGAGCGCCCAGCGATCTCCGACCACCTCGATGGCGGCGTTGATCGGGCACCCGGACCGTGGTTCCACGATTCCTCCTTGACGGGCATCTTGCTCTCACTGTAGTAGTTGCAGAACGCAATCACTATCGGGAAGAGGAGATGATGGGCCGCTTCGTATATTCGATGAACGTGTCCGTCGACCTGCGGATCGAGCAAGTTCCCGGGGACAACGGCGCGGGCGAATGGCTGCGCATCGACGAAGAACTGCACCGCGAGTTCAACGCGCAGGCCCGAGCGCTCGCGCTGATGGTCCAGGGCCGGGTCATCTACGAGACGATGGAGGAGTATTGGCCACGGGCGCGCGAGGATGCGTCACTGCCGGACGTCATGCGTGAGTACGGCGAAATCTGGACGGCCAAGCCCAAAGTACTCGTTTCACGCACCCGGCACAGTGCCGGCCACAACACCCGCATCATCAGCGGCGACGACGCGATCGAGCAGCTCGCCGACCCTCCGGGCCGGGACCGACGGCGCCATCGGTGTGGGCGGCGCGGCGCTCGCCACCCAGCTGCTCCGGGCCAAGCTGCTCGACGAGCTGCTCCTTTGCACCCACCCCGCGATCCTCGGCTTCGGCAGGCCGCTGTTCGACGACTACGACAGGCCGATCGACCTCGACCTGCTCGAGCAGCGATCGTTCACCGGCGGCGTCACGATGCACCGTTACGCCATCCTCGATGAAACGGAGGTCAGCCCGTGCTGAGGCAGGTCGCGGCAGGTGTGCTGGTCCACGAGAGCAAGTTCTGCCAGAGCAATGCGGTGGTCGTGCAAGGCCGGGACGGCGTGTTGCTCATCGACCCCGGGGTGCTCGGCTCCGAATTGGCCTGCCTAGCGAACGATCTGTCCGATTCGGGTCAGACCGTGGTGGCCGGGTTCTCGACGCATCCGCATTGGGATCACCTGCTGTGGGACGCCAGCTTCGGCGCGGCGCCCCGTTACGGAACCGCCCGCTGCGCAGCCCGTATTCAGGATTTCCTTTCGGCGGCGGACTGGAAGACCCGCATCGCTCCGATGATCCCGCCGGACATCGCCGGCCAGGTACCGCTGGACCTGATGGGCCTCATTACCGGCCTGCCCGCGGAGACGGGGCAGATCCCGTGGGACGGCCCTCAGGTCCGGATTATCGAGCATCAAGCGCATGCTCCGGGCCATGCGTCGCTACTGATCGGGGACCATGGGGTTCTCGTGGCCGGCGACATGCTGTCCGATGTCCTGATTCCGATGCTCGACCTGATGGGCACCGCAGACCCGATTGAGGACTACCTCGCCGCGCTGCGACTGCTCGAGGGCGTGGCGGGCGACGTCGATGTCGTCGTCCCCGGCCACGGGTCCGTCGGTCAAGCTGATCAGGTACAGGCCCGGATCGACCAGGATCGGGCGTACGTGCAGGCCTTGCGTGACGCCCAGGTTCCGAGCGACCCGCGGGTCGGCCCCTCGGCCAAGGACGGCTGGGACTGGGTGGCTGGCGTGCACGAACGGCAGCTCCAGCAGCTCGCCCAGCGAAGCGAGATGAGCTGACCATGTCCGTGGCCGGCCACCAGACGGTGCGGGTGCTCGACGGCTCTTACGTTCTTGAGCGTCCGGCCGACGTCACCGAGGTCATTCCGCGCGTAGGCGTCCTCGCCGTCGTGTTCGGTCCAGACGGATCCACAGTGATCCGGCGCGACGACACCGGCGAGGATGCGTGGTCGGCACTGTGGAACGGTGACGAGGCGCATGACGTACAGGCGACGGGGATGCTGAGCGCGATCGTGGCGCCGCTGGCCGCCGGTGGCCTGCCGGTCTGGGTGGTTTCGAGTTACGACGGCGACCTCGTCCTCGTCCCGGCCGGCCGGCTGGATGAGGCGTCCGAGGTGCTGCAGGCGGCCGGCCACCACGTCCGGCGGTGACCCGGATGCCGGCCGCGGCTGAGGCCGTTACCCGCTGGCGGCCGAGGCGGGAGGTTCGATGTGGTGGCGCCGCAGGAGCAGGACCACGATGAGGACCAGGTAGACCAGGATGGCGGCGATTGATCCGGCGTACGCGCGCTGATTGATGATGATGGCCGTGCCCGACACGATCGAGAAGTCGAACAGCCCGTGGATGACTGAGTTGAGCACGTTGCCGCGGGAGACCCGGCGTATGAGGTAGAAGAAGTACCCGGCCAGGCTGACCGCGATGGCCTGAGGGATCGCCGATGCGCCGTGCCCGATCGCGTTGGTCAGGTGGACAATCCCGAAGATGATGCTCGACCAGAGGGCGACCTGGCCTTCGCGCAGGCCGTGGTCGCGCAGCATGACGACCCCGACGCCACGGAACATGCCTTCCTCGCCCCAGCCGACGAACTGGGTACCGATCAGCAGGATCAGCGTGAAGCCCAGCCCCTTGCTGGCCAGGCTGCCGTAGTCGGTGGCCAGGATGATTCCGGCCGCGAACACGATGGGCACGACCATGACCCAGCGCTGAACCGGGCGGTCATCTCGGAAGACAGGGCGACGCCAGCCGAGGATGGCGATCACGGCGTAGGTGAAGACCAGCGCTGCGCCAACGGGGATCCAGAGGCTGATCAGGATGTTGTGCGTGCTGACGAAGCCACGGTTGCTGGCGACGCTGGCTGCGTTGGTGACCAGGAGGCCGCCGACCTGGATAAGGGCCAGATAGGCAATGACAATCAACGCGAACGCAGCGTAGGACAACCTGCGGCGGTCGGTCAGCGCAGTCGGCTCTTGCTGAAGCGTCACAGTCCCCCTGTGCCTTGGGCCGGCCACGGTCATCATGCACGATAGCGACCTCGGCGTTCACCGCTACGTGCCCGTTCCGGCGATCACTTACACGAGTGGCCAAGATCGGCAGCGCCAGCGCCCACAGCTGGCGGTCTTGCGGTCGCGCCATCTCGCTCGATCCCTCCCATGGGTGACGTCGCGGTCTTGACTGGCTGGGCCGCTGGTCAGCGGGGCCGACGCGTCTGTGGCCGGTTGCTACGGTCTCAGACGCCACTGCCGCACGGAAGTCATCGGTGCTCTAGCCTCGTCGTCTGACGATGCGTGCGTGCCTCTTGGGGAGATTGATGTGGACTTCGCGTTGGCCGGGAAGGTCGTTCTGGTTACGGGCGGTTCCGATGGGCTTGGCGCGGCGCTGGTCCGGACCCTGTGCGCCGAGAGAGCTCGCGTGGCGTTCTGCGGCCGCAGCGAGGACCGGGTCCGGGCGGTCGCTGACGAAGTGACCGCCGCGGGCGGCGACGTCCTCGGGGTCCGCGCCGACGTCACCGACCCATCGGATCTGCAGGGATTCGTCTCGGCCGCTCACGATCGATGGGGCCGAATCGACGGGCTGGTTAACAATGCCGGTACCAGCTCAGCCATACCGTTCGACCAGCAAACGGAGTCGGCCTGGGACGACGACCTCGATCTGAAGCTCCGAGCGGCGATCCGTACGATCCGGCTGGTCCTCCCGTACCTGCGATCCGCTGGCGGCGGCAGCATCATCAACGTGCTGAACACGGGGGCACGGGCGCCAGCCGCTGGCTCGACCCCGACCTCCGTAAGCAGGGCGGCCGGATTGGCCTTGACCAAGGCCTTGTCGAAGGAGCTTGGGCCTGATCTGATCCGGGTCAATGCCATTCTCGTCGGCATCGTGCAAAGCGGTCAGTGGGTCAGGCGCGCCGCGGCGCGCGGGATAACTGCCGACGAGCTCTACGCGGAAGTGGCGGCCACGGGGCAAATCCCGCTGGGGCGGGTGGGTCTCGCCGCTGAGTTCGCCGACCTGGCCGCTTTCCTGCTCTCTGAGCGGAGTGCCTACATCACCGGGACGGCCATCAACTTCGACGGCGGGTCGAGCCCAGTCGCATGAGACCTTCCAGCGCGATCCAGTCTGCCGTTCTCCGGATACGCGGTTTCGCGCTGCCTGATGGTGGCCCAGTCGACCTGTACGCCGACGGGGACCGGTGGACCACCGATCCGGTGGCCAACGCCGAACTGGTAGCCGAGGGCTGGTTGCTGCCGGGCCTGGTTGACTGCCACACCCACCCGGGTGCGGAAACTCGGGGCCAGCCGCTGGACGAGATCGTGCTGCGCGAGGACCTGCGGCAGCATGTGGCCGCGGGCGTCACGATGATCCGGGCGCCGGGCCTGGCCGGGGAACCGCCAGCCTGGTTCGGCCGTGACCAGGATGTCCCGCGGGCGGTCCACGCCGGGCCGTGGATCGCCCAGCACGGCCAGTTCATCGACGGCTGGGGACGGCGGGCCGACCACAGCGAGCTGCCGGGGCTCGCCGCCGCGCAAGCAGCGCGGACCGGGTGGGCCAAAGTGATCGCCGACTGGCGGCCCGAGAACACCCCGCTCCCCGTCGATGTCCTGCGCGAAGTCGTGGCGGCCGTCCATGCCGCGGGCGGGCGGATTGCGGTGCACTCCCAGCAGGCCGCGGGCGGAGCCGCGGCGGTGGCGGCACAGGTCGATTCGCTCGAGCACGGCATGTGCCTGGACCCGGACCTGCTGCCGCAGATGGCCGCCCAGGGTACCGCCTTGACCCCTACCCTCTCGGTGATCAACGGCTCGCTCGCCGACGTGCTCAAACGCCCCGACAGTCCACGTAAGGACTGGTACATCGGCGGTGCCACGGTGCACGGCCAGCTCGCCGTCACCGCGGCCGAGGCAGGCGTGACCATCCTGGCCGGCACCGACTCACGGCCCCACGGCCGAGTCGCCGATGAGGTTCGTGCGCTGGTCAGCGCGGGCCTGTCACCTCACCGGGCCATCGGGGCGGCGTCCTGGGCGGCGCGGTCCTACCTCGGCCTGGGCGGGCTCACCGAAGGAGCCCCGGCCGATGCCGTGATCTATGACGCCGACCCCCGGCGCGATCTCAGCCAGCTCGTGGCACCGCGCGCGGTCGTCCTGCGCGGTCAGCTCAGATATCGCCGGACCTGAGCTGGGCCTGAGCTAGATTCGCCCGGTTCAGCGGATTCACCCCGGAGTTCGGCCAGACCTGGACCCAGCCATCCCTGGTCTGATGAGCCATACCAGGACGGGCATGAAGAACCAGGCGGCGGCGAGGTAGTTCACCCAGTCTTCTGGGGCCAGGGCCGCATTCCAGCTGTAAACGACCGCGCCCGCCAGACAGCTGCTGATCGCGAGCAGGCCGGTCATGCGGGCGGTCGACCGGACGTACTGGCTCATGGGCCAGGCGGCAAGGAGCAAGGACCAAGCCAGGTAGGCGTAGTTGACCCAATGCTCCGGAGCCCGCACGATGCCCCAGATGCTCCAGGCCATGAGGATCAGGCCCGCGGTCGAGAACAGGATGGCCCAGGACCTGGCCGGCCGACGGGCCGGGCCCGGCGTCAGGGCCGCGCCTCGCAGGGTGTCGGCCGCGTAGGCCAGCATGCGGAAGGCGCGGCGGGGGGCCAGCCTGATCTCGGGATCGTGCAGGATGGCGGGCAGCTCGGCCGCCCACTCGCGGTAGCGATCGTCCCGGGTCGGGCCGGGCAGACGGCGGCAGGCCCGGCGCACCAGGGACTCGCCGAGGCGCAGCAGCGCCCGCTCGCCCCTCATCCCAGACTCCCTCATCCCAGGCTCCCTGGAGCCAGACGGCCGGGCGGGGCCGCCGCCCGCTTGGGCCGGGAGGACCGTGTGACCTCCGACCGCGCGAGCTCCAGCCGGGCGACCTCGATGCCTGCGCCGGTGAGCCGGTAGTACTTCCTGGGTCGCTGACCCTCCTGCTGCGGGGTCTCCCAGGCCGAGGTGACCAGCTTCTGCTGCTCCAGCCGGGCCAGCAGCGGATACAGGGTGCCGCTCTGCAGGCTGGCCGCCTTCATCAGGTCGTAGCCGTACCGCGGCGCGGTGGGTTCGTCCAGGAACGCCCGCAGCACCCGTTCCAGCGGTGCGGTCAGCTTCACGCCTCTAAATCTACATATGTAGGTTCACGCTGTCACCCTCCGGTCAGCACCTGCCGTCAGCGGCCGGTGCCCTTGCCGGTCTGCAGGGTCAGCCAGTCGACCTCGGTCCCGGCCAGGTACTGGTCCCGCTGGTCGAGGTAGCGGCGGGTGTGGGGCGCTGCCTCGTGGGCCTCGAAGGCCCGCCGGTCACGGTACAGCTCGTAGAAGATTCGCTGCAGTGGCTGGCCCTCGACCAGGTGGGAGGCGTAGACGAGCGTGCCGGGTTCGCTGGCCTTGATGCCCTCGACGGTCTCGGCCACCAGCCGGTCGTAGGCCTCCGCGCTGGCCTGGTCCTTACACGTGAAGCGCACGCACAGCCCGAACATCAATGTCCTCCAGGTACGTCAGGTCCTGTTCATATAAATATGCGTGGCCAAACGGCCGCCGCCATGAAAAGTTGGCCGGGTGACGATGAAGCCTGATGCGGCCTTCGTGCGGGGCCTGGACTTTTTCGGCGACGCCGTGCGCCGGCTGGGCGCGGAGGACTGGGAGCAGGCGTCGCCCTGCCAGGGCTGGCGGGCGCTGGACGTCCTGGGCCACGTGGGTCAGGCCACCCGCTTCGGGACGGCGCTGCTCCAGGGCACCCGGCCCGATTGGTCGCCGGTCGATCCTCCCGGCGCCCTGGTCGAAGGCGTCCCCGATGCGTGGTGGACCGGCCTGGCCGACCCGGCCCGGAACGCCGTCGACGGTGCCGATCTGTCCCGGGAGATGGACTCGCCGGCGGGGCGGCGCAGCGTCGGCGACGGCCTGAGCTTTCCCGCCCTGGACCTGTACATCCACGGCTGGGACATCGCCAAGAGCGCCGGAATTGATCTGGTCATCCCGGCGGAGGCCATCGAGTTCGCCCACGCTGTGATCGACCCGGTCCCGGTGGAGCGAGTCCGCAACAGCCGGGTCTTCGCCGCCGAAAGGCCCGCGCCGGCTGACGCCACGGACTCAGCGGCGTTCCTGGCCTGGACCGGCCGCGACCCCGCCTGGCCCGCCTGGCCCGCCTCAGCCTGATGCGTGCGGCCCGGGGAGAGGTCCTGGGTCAGCTGCCGGCCGGCGACAGCTTCTGGGCGATCTCCCAGATGTGGCCGCCGGGATCGGTGAAGCTGGCCGTGCGCAGGCCCCAGGGCCGGTCCAGCGGGCCGTTCAGGAGGGTCACCCCGCGCCGGGCCAGTTCGGCGCACACCGCGTCGGCGTCGTCGACCCCGATCGTCAGCTGGTACCGCGAGCCGGCGTCGCGGCCGGCCACCGTCCCCGGCTCGATCAGTTCCCGGGCCGCCGGAACCTCGAGCAGGTTGATGACGGTGAGGCCGAACTCGAACACCGCGGAATTGGGATCCTCGAACAACACGGGCAGGCCGAAGACCTCCTGGTAGAACGCCTTCGAGCGCTCCAGGTCCTCGGTGAACATGGTGATCGCGCCGATGCTGTTGTCCGTCAGCAGTGCGTGTCCCACTGCCCACCTCTTTCCGCTGTTGTATCCCGGGCTGGGCCGGGCTGCGCCCTGGTCAGAGATACCGACGAACCAGAGCCCGTGAACTCATCGCCCGGCTCTACGGTCGATGGCATGGCTACTCCCCAGGCGTGGCAGGCGCGGCGGAGCGGGAACATCCCGGTCGGCGCCTGGCTACGAGGAGGCGTTGCGGGCTCTGGGCGAAGGGATGATGGTCGACCTGGTGTGCGAACTGGAGCGAGACGGCGAAGTGACCCTCCTCACGGTCATGGAGGTCGATACGGCGCTCGGACATCTGTGGCCTCGGCTCC
Source organism: uncultured Actinomycetes bacterium (assembly GCA_963833835.1). Lineage (GTDB taxonomy): Bacteria > Actinomycetota > Actinomycetes > Streptosporangiales > Streptosporangiaceae > Bog-532. The sequence goes on along the minus strand of CAWHZI010000003.1, from coordinate 71,881 downwards.
ACTAGCTGTGCCAACAGCTCTGAACCCTTCTGAGCAGGAACTATCAGCCGCGGTCACAGTGTCCGCCGGGCTCCGCCGAGGCGGTATATCTGGAGGGGCCCCGGCCGCTGGCCACAGGCCCGGCGGCTTGCGCGGCCAGCCACCAATTGCCGTCCCGATACGTTGAGAGGGTCATGCCGGAACTGCCGAGCGCCGTTGAGGCGGACCAGGTGGACTCGCTGCGTCCCCGCCGTCGCAGGCTGACCGGGATCCGCCTCGGCCTGTACGTCATCGGCTGGCTGATCGTCGCCGGGCTCGGGCTGCTGGCGCTACTGCGGATCGTAGCCTGGGACGACGTCGAGATCCTGATGGTGTTCAACGCCCTTTACCTGACCATCTACCTGCCGGCCTGGGTGGTGGCGGCGGTGGCGCTCATCGCGCGGCGCTGGTGGCTCGGCGGGGCCGCGCTGGTCATCGTGGCGGCCCAGGTGGCGTTCGCGCTGCCGGAGCTGACCGCGGCCAGCCCGCTGCCCTCCTGGACCAGGACCGCCACGACGATCCGCGTGTTTGATGCCAACCTCGACAGCGGCTACCAGCTGTACCCCGGCTACCAGCAGGCCATCAAGCAGTACGACCCGGACCTCATCACGTTCGAGGAGTTCTCCGGGGATGGGGCACCAGGGTTCCCCGGGGGCGCGATCCAGACCATGCAAAATACCGGACTGCTGGCCAAGTACCACTACTACTGCTCGGAACCGGACTTCGGCGCGACCGGCTTCATGCTGGCCTCCCGCATCCGCGTCACCGGCTGCCGGTTCAAGACCGTCCAGTGGGACGGCCAGGGCATCTATTACCTGGTCGAGGCCACCATGTGGCTGCCCAGCGGGCCGATACCGGTGCGAGTGTTCCACACGCTGGCCCCGCTGCCGTCGTCCTGGACCCAGACGAGGTCCGCGCTGGCCGCGGCCGACCGCATGGTCCGGGCCACCGGCCCCGCGCACATGCTGCTGCTCGGGGACTTCAACTCCTCCTGGGGCAACCGCGGGTTCGTCAAGCTGCTGGGCGACGGGCTGACCGACGGGGCTGCGGCCCGGGGACAGGCCCTGGACATGACCTGGCCCAACGGGGCCGTCGTGCCGCCGTTCGTGCGCATCGACCACGTGCTGACCGGATCGGACCTGGCCGTCACCAATATCAGCGCTCATCACGGATTCGGCAGCGACCACAGGTACCTGGAAGCGACGGTCGCGATCCGCCGCTGACCCGGCTGGCCGTGCCTTCATGCCGGGCCAGGACGTCAGGGGACGACCCGCGGGAGGACGGGCCGTCCTTGATCGGTGAGCGTGCCATGGGCGCCGGGGTACTGCGTTGTCAACCTGAGACAGTTCTGTCCGTGGACCTGCGGGCGGCCCGACGCGCACCGGCTGCCGGGCCGCAGGACGCTAAAGTCGCGCTATGAGCATCCAGGTTGAGGTCATTGCTGACATAACGGACGAGGATCTGGCCGCCGTCAACCGGCTGATCCCGCAGCTGTCCCGGTCGGCACCGCCGCTCTCCGCCGACGCGCTCAAGCAGATCGTCTCGTGGGACGGGAACTACCTGGTCATCGCCCGGGACGGGGACCGGGTCGTCGGCATGCTGACGCTGGTCACGTTCCCGATCCCGACTGGGCTGCGGGCCTGGATCGAGGACGTGGTGGTGGATGAGGCCGCTCGTGGCCAGGGGGTCGGGGCTGCGCTGACCCAGGAGGCGGTGCGCCGGTCCCGGGCCGTGGGCGCCCGAACCGTGGACCTTACGTCGCGTCCCACCCGGCAGGCGGCCAACCGGCTGTACGAACGGCTTGGCTTCGAACTCCGCGAGACCAACACCTACCGCTTCGCCACCCAGGCTTGACGGCAGGCCGGGCAGGCCGGTCAGGCCGGGGTGTGGCGGCGGATGCGGTCGATGATCGCATCCAGTACGGTCCGCAGCGCCACGGTGTCGTGGCGGACCTGGGTCATGAGCAGGCCGCCCTGGACCGCGGTCAGCATGGCCAGTGCCAGCGACTCCGGGTCAGCGTCGACCGCCAGTTCACCGCGGTCGCACATGGCGGCCAGCCCGTCGCGGATGGCGTCCTGCCAGCGGATGAACGCGGCCGCGAGATCGGCGCGGGCCTCGGGGTCGTGGTCGGCCAGTTCGCTGGCCAGAGAGCCGATCGGGCAGCCGCCCTCGAAATGACGTGATCGCTGCAGGTCGATCAGGGCGTCCCGCCAGGCTTCCAGCGCCTCGAAGCTGTCCAGCCGGCTGAGCAGCGGGCCCTGGGTGCGCAGCACGGCCTCGGTCTGAACCGCGATAACTGCTTTGACCAGGGATTTCTTATCGCCGAAGTAGTGGTAGATCTGCGACGGGCTGATGCCACCGGCGCGCTGCAGGTCTTCGGTGGTGGTAGCGGCCACGCCGTTCCTGAACATCTGCGTAGCCGCGATGGTCAGGATCCGTTCCCGGGTGGCCCGCCCTTTGGCGGTCAGCTGATGTGGCTGCTTCGCCTGCATCGGAGCAGTGTACGCCGAAAATTGGAGCAGTCAGTCTATTTTTTCGGAACCACACCGAGGGCTGCTTTTCCCTTTTAACAAGGCAGGCTCGTGCTCCGCGTAACCCGAACGCCGGGCTGGCGCGACCCGCAGGCATCCAGTCACTCCAATGCGTCACAGTTAAACTACTAAACGGAGTAATTGATGGTCAATTACTCGTTCAGCTCGGCCACCGGGAAGGCCCGGCTCAGCTGACGGCGCAGGATGCGGTAGGCCGTGGCGTAGCCCGAGGACGAGGCGATCTCGCGATAGGCGATCGCATCGTCCAGGGCGGCCAGCAGCTGTTCGTGCTGGGCCGGGGAGACCGACTGGGCCGGGGGCGCGCACCACGCCAGCTCCACCGCGTGCCCGGCCTCGAACGGGGCCCGGGTGCCGTTGGGCGCGGGGTGGTCGCGCCAGTGCTGCCAGCCCTGACCCGGCTCGAAGATCCCGGCCCAGTGGCCGCAGGCCGAGCAGTACGGGGCGGTGCCGCCGTCCCGCGGCTGGTTGCCTGGGCCGCCGTGTCCGGTGCCGGTGTGGGCCGCCGTGGTGCTGATGGTCATCGTCGCCGGGTTCCTTCCGCCGAGCAGTGGAATATGCATTAGAAGACGCATTCACCGCCGCGTTGGTGCACCTCAGCCGGATTTGATGCCCAGACGTTACCGACGGCTCCGGTGGCGCTTCTCGTGCAGCAGCAGGAAAGTGTAGGCGGCCAGGGTCGAGTCGTCGGTGATGGCGCCGTCGCCGATCATCTGCTCGAACGCCTCGCGCGTAACCCACTGCTGGCGCATGTCCTGTTCCTCGTGCTCCCGGTCCGGTGAGCCCGGCTCGAGGCCGGTGGCCAGGAAGAGATCACAGCCCTGGTTGGTGGTGCCGTGCGAGCTGTGCATGAAGCCGAGACGGGTCAGCTCCCGGGCCTGGAAACCGGTCTCCTGCCGCAACTCGAGCCGGGCCAGGTCTTCGGGCGCACCGGTCACCCCGGCCGGGAAGCCGCCCTGCGGGAACGACCAGCTGCGCCGCTGGATCGGGTACCGGAACTCCTCGACCAGGTGGAACCCGCCGTTCTCAGCCGGGATGACCAGGGCGAAATCCCGCTTCTCGACGACGGCGTAGGTCCCCAGCGACCCGTCCCGCCGTTCGATCCGGTCCTGCCTCAGCCGGATCCAGGGGTCGGTGTAGACGACTCGGGACTCGAGGGTCCGGATGTCCGGTTGTTCACGCTGGCTGGGCACGGCCCCCACGTTACTGGGGCCTCGCCGGCCGTTACCGGGGCCTCGCCGGCGTCGGTTTTCGGCTCGGCCCGGAATCGGCTCCGGAGCGCCGCGACTCCCATGGCGCCCCCGGCAGGCAGCGTGACCAGCGCGGGCAGCTGGTAACGCCAGGAGAACTCGTACAGGTCGGCGCCGAGCAGCACCGCCACCCCCAGCCCGGTGACCAGCAGGCAGACCAGGGCCGCCGAGTTGTCGCCCCGGCGCCGCCAGGTGGCCACGCCGCTCACTCCGGCCAGCAGTGTCACCAGCAGGAACGGACCCGGGGTCCAGCCGCCGTGCAGCTGATAGTCCCGCAGGAAGGTGGCCAGGGGCCGCACGGCCAGGGGAGCGCCGCCGCCGCCCGCGTTGGCGAACATCGAGGTGGCCGTGGACTCGGTGATCGCGACCGGGTACACCGGCCAGCTGGTCTGGAACTGCCAGCGGGAGATCGGGGTGTCGCCGGTGGAGGTGTTACGGGTCAGCGCGAACAGCTTGAACGCGTCCTCGCCGATGGCCACGACGACCCGCAGCGGCTGCTGCTCCAGCACGGCGTAGGACAGGGCGTTGGCCACGTCCCCGCGGTTCGTGCCAGCGGGCAGGACGGCGGTGTAGACCGGGGACGTGGGGTCATTGATCAGGCCGTCGATGCCGTACTCCCGCACCATCGCAGGAGACGGGCAGATTGCCCGCTCGGCCGGGGTCAGGTGCAGGGTGGTGCAGTCGGCGGCCGCCGCCACCCGCCCGTACACCACCGCGTCGCCTTGAACCGAAAGCTCGAAGTGGTCGCCCAGGACCAGCGCCGAGTAGGTCATGTAGACCAGGATGGGGACCGCGAAGCTGACCGTGAGCAGCGCGCCGGACCCGAGCCGGGCCCGCCAGCCACGGGTGGCCAGCACGCAGAACAGCAGCGCAGGCACGATCAGGAACTCGCCCACCTGGCGGATCGTGGCCGATGCCCCGAGGATGAAGCCGGCCACCGCGATGGCCACCGGGGACGGCCGGGGTTTCCAGGCCAGGATGACCAGACCGGCCACGATCAGCGCCTCGAACGCCACGTCCGGCATGATCGTCTGCTCTATCTGGAGCTGGTAGGCGTCCAGCAGCACGGGTGCCGCGGCCAGCGCGGCGGCCCAGCGCGGGGCGTTCCACCGGAGCAGGACGACGTAGAGGACCACGGCCATGGCCAGGCCGATCAGGTGCTGAAGGCCCGCGACCACGGCCAGGTTGCCCAGCCACGTCACCGGAGCCAGGACCAGCGCCCGGTACCCCTGCGGGTCGTACTTCTGCAGGCCGTCGATCAGGTACTTGGGTGAGTCGATGTACAGCAGCGCGGGCCGGTAGGCGAGCTGGGTGATCACCCGCAGGGCCACCCCGGCCACCAGCAGCACGGTCAGCAGCCAATGGCGGCGGGCCTGGCCGAGCGCAGCCCGGAACGGCGCGCCGCGCGCGCCCGCCCTCGCCGGGCGCGCGCGGGCGCGGACTCCGGGGCGGTGCTCAGGGTGCCCTGAGATTCACCCCCAGCAGTCACTGCCATCCGACGCACTCACTCAAAAAAGGCCACCGCCCTGCCACTGTCTGCCGGTCAACGCCTGGTGCGGCACGGGCACCGGGACCGCCCGAGAGACGATCCGCGCACCGGTCGGTGATCGCCGGTGCCGGGATGCGTTGTGCCCGCGGCAGGAGGCCGTATCCCGGGACCCAGGCGCCCACGTGATACGCCGTGCGTCGCTGCCCGCCGCGACCCCGTGAGCGCGGGGCTAGCAGGCACAATGCGCGGCCTCTATTCTGCCCGACCCGCTCGGCTGCCGACGGCCGGTCCGTCAATCGAACGTTTGCCGTATTCCGGGTCAGAAAAACGGTAACCGTGCGTCACCGGGGCGGTAACCGCCTGACCTGGCTTTCCTCACTCGCTTGGGGAAATAACCGGATCAACATCAGCGCTTTTTACCGTTTCGGTAGCCAAGTGACTACTCTCGGTTCTACCTTTTCGCTATGAACTCACCCGATGTAGCCGCGGCCCTGCACGCGGGCGCCCCGGATGCGGCCGGGCAACTGTACGACGCGCACGCGCAGGCGCTGTTTCAGTACTGCTGGCTCACGCTCCGCAACCGCCAGCACGCGCAGACGGCGGTGTGTGACGCGCTCGTCCAGGCCGGTGCCCGGGTGGCCGAGCTGAGCGACCCGGGCACGCTGCGGGCGTGGCTGTTCACGCTGGCGCGGGCCGAATGTCATCTTTACCCGCTGCCATCTCTCGGTGACACCGATGAGGCCATTGCCCGACCGGAACAGCCGGATGCTGCCCTGCGGATCATGGCGTGGAATTCCGTCATGTCCCTGGACCTGCTGGAACGGCAGGCGCTGGACCTCAACACCCGGCACGGCATGACGGAGCCGGAGATCGGTCGCATCCTCAGCCTGCCGCTGCCCGGAGCCACCGAACTGCTGGCCAGCGCCAGGGAGACGCTCGGGCGCGCGCTGGGGGCGCAGATCCTGGTCGGCCGGGACAGCCTGGAGTGCCCGGGGCGGACCGAAGCCATCCACGGCTGGACCGGCACCGTGACGCCGGCCTTCCGGGACCGGTTGCTCGAGCACGCCCGCTGCTGCCAGGTCTGCCGGCCCAAGCTGCCCCAGAACGTGTCCCCGGGCCGGATCTTCGCCCTGTTGCCGGCCCCGGTCATGGACAGCGACACCAGAACGTCGGTGATGACCCGGGTCAGCGAGCTGGTCCAGGCGGAACTGGCCGAGGCGGAACCCGAACCCAAGCTCGGCCCGACCAGCCGGCCGCTGGCTGAGGTTATGCCGCAGCCGCAGCCGGCAGGCCGTGCCGGCGCCGGAGTCGCTGACGGGGCATGCGCTGCCCGATCCGGTACCGGCGGATCCGGGCGCACCGGACCCGGCGGCACCCGACCCGGTCATGCCCGACCCGGCGGCCAGCCCCAATGCGGCCGCCGTCCGGGACGGGGCCGCCCCGGCGTCTCCGTCCTCTGGGCCTGCGGTCCCCGCGTCTCCGTCCTCTGGGCCTGCCGCCCGCCGGCGTCCGGCTCCTCAGCGTTCGGCCCCTGAGCCGCCGACGCCCTGGCGCCTCGCCGCCGGGCCGTATGCCCCGAAGGCGTCCGCCTCCAAGCCGTCCGCCTCTGGGTCATCCGCCTCCAAGCCGTCCGGCCCGAGGCGTCCGGCCCACCGGGCGACCCCTGCCGCGCCTCCTCCGGCCGCGGCCCGGAAGTCCCCGGCGGCCGCGAAGTCACCGGAGCCCACACGGTCCCCGCTGTCCGCGAAGACCCCGGCGCCCGCAGCCGCAGCCGTAACAGCACCGTCAGCGGTCGCGGCTCCTTCGGCCAAGCCCGCGCCGCCCGCCGACCGGAAGAAGCGGCGCCGCCCCGGGTTCCGGGTGTTCGCCGGGCTGGGTGCCGCCGTGGCCTCGGTCGCGGTCGCGGCCGGGCTGGCCTACGGCAGCCTGGGCGGCAGCAGCGCCCGGCTCAGCGGGGCGGACACCCGGTTCGTCCCGGGCACGGAGGCCCCGGCGCAGGCCGGAACGGGCCGGCCGGTTCCGCAGCCGGACTCGTCGGCGGTTGCTCCCAGCCCCCGGAGCCAGGCCAAGAGGCCTGCCCTCGCCGCCCCGGCCACCGGCGCGGGCGCGGCCGATGCCGTGGCCGGCGGCCAACAGGCCACCAGCGCGCCGCACGGGGCGACCCGGACGATCGTGACCCAGGGCCAGGGTGCGCACCGGACCGTGACCGTGTCCGTTCCGCCCACGGCCGGCGCCACCCCCGCCGGGACCCACACGGCGCAGGCGTCCGCCCGGCTCACGGTGAGCCCGGCCAGTCTCAGCCTGGGCGGCGGATCCACCGGCCAGGTCACGCTCTCCGCCGCGGGCGGCTCGGTGTCCTGGACGGCCAGCACGTCCGCGTCCGGGGTGTCCCTGAGCCCGGCGTCGGGTCAGCTGGCCGCAGGCCGCAGCGCCACGGTCACCGTCACGGTGCAGCGCCAGAACGGCAGCGGTGGCGGCGCCACCGTACAGATCAACGGCGCCCAGGTGCCGGTCACCTGGGCCGCGACCGCAACCGGCAGTGTTGCTCCGTCCGGCGGCTTCGCCCCGTCCGGCGGGTCGGCACCAGCCGCGCCGCCCACCCGGCGCCATCACCGGCAGCCTTCCGGTGGATCACAGGGCGCGGCTTCCTCCTGATCGCCGGTCCCGGTGGCCAGCCACGGCGCGCAGGCTGGCCACCGGGACGGCCGCACTCAATAGGGTGGGGACCGTGACCGCTGCATCCGAGTCGCGAACCGCCCTGGTCCGGCGCGCGCGCCGCATCAATCGCGAGCTGATCGAGCTCTACCCCGAGGTGCACACCGAGCTCAACTTCGGCTCGCCCCTCGAATTGCTCGTCGCCACCATCCTGTCCGCTCAGACCACGGACATCCGGGTCAACCTGGTGACCCCGACCCTGTTCGCCCGGTACCGGACCGCCGCCGACTACGCGGCGGCCGACCGGGCCGAGCTGGAGAAGATGATCCAGTCGACCGGATTTTTCCGGGCCAAGACGAACAGCCTCATCGGGCTCGGCCAGGCGCTCTGCGAGCGGTTCGGTGGTGAGGTGCCCGCCCGGCTGCCCGACCTGGTCACGCTGCCTGGCGTGGGCCGCAAGACAGCCAACGTGGTCCTCGGCAACGCGTTCGGGATCCCGGGCATCACCGTGGACACGCACTTCGGCCGGCTGGCCCGGCGGTTCGGCTGGACCACCAGCACCGACCCGGTCAAGGTCGAGGAGGAGGTCGGCTCGCTGTTCCCCCGCAAGGACTGGACCGACCTGTCGCACCGGCTGATCTGGCACGGCCGCCGGGTCTGCCACTCCCGCCGCCCGGCCTGCGGGGCGTGCACGCTGGCCCGGCTCTGCCCGTCCTACGGGGAGGGGCCAACCGACCCGGTCGTGGCGGCCAAGCTGGTCAAGGCGGGGCCGTTCTCGTGACTTCCCGCGCGGCGCAGGACCGGGACGACCGGCCGACGGCCCCGCGCTGGCTCACCGACCTGGCCGCCGCGGCGGCCACCATGGACGTGCTGCCGCCGCTGCAGCCGCCCAAGACGGGCGGCCGCCCCTCGGCGGTGCTGGTCCTGTTCGCCGACGGGCCCGCGGGACCCGATCTGCTGTTCATCGAGCGCAGTCACCGGCTCCGGCAGCATGCCGGGCAGCCGGCCTTTCCCGGCGGGGTCATCGAGCCGTCCGACGGCGGGCCGGCCGCGGCCGCGCTGCGGGAGGCGGCCGAGGAAGCCGGGGTCGACGCGGACGGCGTGGAGATCCTGGCCACGCTGCCCGAGCTGTACATTTCCCGCAGCGGTTTCCGGGTGGTGCCCGTGCTGGGCTGGTGGCACACTCCCGGCCCGGTGTCGGCGGTGGACCCGCGCGAAGTGGCCGCGGTCGAACGGATCAGCCTGGCCGAGCTGGCCGACCCGGCGACCCGGGTGACGGTCTGGCTGCCGGGCCGGCTGGTCGGCCCCGGTTTCCAGATCAAAGGTCTGCTCATCTGGGGCTTCACTGCCGCCCTGGTAGATCGCCTGCTGGCGCTGGGTGGCTGGGAGGTGCCGTGGGACCGTGGGGTGGTACGGGAGATAACGGCCGACGGCGGACCCGGTGAAGTGTTCCCGGGCACTCCGGAGCGCCCGATACCTTAGGGCTCGTGCACGCTGATTTGCTGGACCTGGCGCTGCTGGTGGTCGCGGCCGCGTTCGCCGTGTCGGGTTACCGGCAGGGGTTCATCGTCGGGGCGCTGAGCTTCGCCGGGTTCCTCGGTGGTGCGGTCGCGGGGGCCCTGTTCGCCCCGGCTATCTCCCGCGCTCTCGTCGGGGGCCAGAACCAGCAGGACCTGGTGGCGGTGGTCATCCTGGTGCTGCTGGCCATCATCGGCCAGTTCGCGGCCTCGGCCATCGGCACCGCGTTGCGCTCGCACCTCAACTGGCGCCCGGCCGCGTTCCTGGACAGCGTCGGCGGAGCCGCCGTCAGCGTGCTGTCCGTGCTGCTCATCGCCTGGGTCATCGGCTCGGTGCTGGTGGCCTCCCCGTTCAGCGGGGTGGTGGCGCAGGTGAACAACTCCGCCGTGCTGCGCACGGTGGACCGCCTGATGCCCAGCACGGCCCGGACCATGTTCTCCGACTTCCGCCGGCTGCTGGCCAGCGGGCCGTTCCCCGAGGTGTTCAGCGGTATCGGGGCCGCGCATGTGCTGTCGGTGGCCCCGGCCGACCCCGCGGTGGTGAAGAGCGCCGGTTACCTGGACGCCCGCAACCGGGTGTTCAAGGTCCGGGGCACCGCGACGAGCTGCTCCCGGGTCATCGAGGGTTCCGGGTTCGTCTACGCCCCCGACCACATCCTGACCAACGCGCACGTCGTCGCCGGGGTCGCCCCGAACCTGCTGCAGGTCTACTCGAAGACCGGTACCGCCTACAAGGCGACGGTGGTGTTCTACGACCCGCAGGTCGACGTCGCGGTGCTGTACGTAAAGGGCCTGAACGTGGCCCCGCTCAGCTTCGCCGGCCAGGCCGAGATGGGGGCGGACGCGGTGGTGGCCGGATACCCACTCGACCAGGGCTTCACCGCCGTCCCGGCCCGCGTCGGCGACATCCAGGACGCCACCGGCCCGGACATCTACCAGACCAGCCAGGTCACCCGGCAGATCTACGAGATCAAGGCCGACGTCGAGCCGGGTAACTCCGGTGGCCCGCTGATCGCGCCGAACGGCTCGGTCTACGGCGTGGTCTTCGCCGCCGCGGTGGGCGTGCCCGACACCGGCTTCGTCCTGACCGCGGCCGAGGTCGAAGCCGACGCCCACGCCGGCCGCACCGGCACCGTCCCCGTCTCCACCGAGGGGTGTGACTGATGGCGGTCCCGGCGCATGGTGGAGCGGCCGTCCCGGCGGCCGCGGCCGGGAGCTGGCCGCTGGGTGAGCTGACCGTCAACCGGCTCGGCTTCGGCGCGATGCGGCTGACCGGCGACCGCCCGTTCGCGGCCGGCCTGGCCAGCGACCGGGAGCAGTCGATCGCCGTGCTGCGCCGGGCGGTCGAGCTCGGCGTCAACCACATCGACACGGCCGCGTTCTACTTCTCCGCCCTCCGTTCGGCCAACGAGCTGATCAACACCGCCCTGGCCCCTTACCCGGCCGACCTGGTCATCGTGACCAAGGTCGGCCCCGGCCGGGACACCTGGGGCGAGTGGCACGCGGCCCGCCCCGAACAGCTACGCGGCCAGGTAGAGGAGAACCTGCGCCAGCTCGGCCGCGACCACCTCGACGTGGTCAACCTGCGCCGGATGCGGGATTGGTCCATCGCCGATCACTTCGGGGCCCTGGCCGACCTGCGGGCCGCGGGCCTGATCCGGCACCTCGGCGTCTCGGACGTCAGCGTCAGCCAGCTGGACGAGGCGCAGGCCATCGCCCCGGTCGTCTGCGTCCAGAACCGCTTCAGCCTCGATGACCAGACTCACGCCGACGTGCTGGCCGCCTGCCAGGAACGGGGCATCGCCTTCGTGCCGTTCTTCGCCGTCGCCGGCGACCGCCGCAGCGCCGGCGGCCCGGGCGCGGCGTCCGGAACGCTGGCCGAAGTGGCCCGCCGGCACGGAGCCACCCCGGCCCAGGTCCGGCTGGCCTGGACCTTGCACCAGGGCCCCAACGTCCTGGCCATCCCCGGCACCGGCAACCCGGCCCATGTCGATGAGAACGTAGCGGCGGCCGCCCTCCACCTCACCGCCGACGACCTGGCGCTACTGCCCTAGCAGCGGGAAGTCCAGAGCGCTGGGGGGAAGGGAGCCCAGGCCATCCCGGTCGATCCGGGTGGCCAGGGCCTCGGCCGAGTCAGCCACCTGGGTTACCGGGACGCCGTACCGCCCGGGAGCGTAGGGGCGGATGCGGGCCGCGGCCCGGCGGAGCAGGGTCCCCGCCCCGGCGGGGTTGCCGCGCCGGGCGTGGGTCAGGCCGACGGCCAGCTGGGCCAGGCCCTGCCAGAAGTCGCGTTCGTCTGGCGGTGCGGCTTTCCAGGACGCTTCCAGCACCTCGTGGGCGTGGAAGGGGCGTCCCTGGGCCAGCAGCCGGTCCGCGAGCGCCAGCGACTCGCCGGGCGGCAGCAGCAGGTCGTCGGGGACACGCGCCGCACCCTCCGCGCCCCGGGGGAGCGGTCGGCCGAGCCCATCACGCGGGCGGGAATTGCGCGGGCGGCCGGCCGGATCGCGATCGCGGCCGTCCGGGGCGGTCATCGTTCCGGCTCGGGGTCCAGCAGCCAGCCGCGCAGCTCGTCGTCGAACCGGCTGACCTGCTCCTCCTGGGGGAAGTGACCGGCGCCGTCGATCATCCGCCAGCGGTAGGGGCCCTCGACGTGGCGGCCAGCGCCCCGGGCGGTACCGGGCGGCACCCGGTGGTCCAGCGCGCCGTGCACCTGCAGGGTGGGCACGCCGATGGGGGCTCGCATCCGCTGGGTGTAGCGCAGGCCGTCCGCGCGCAGGGTGGAACGGAAGAACCAGCGGTAGTACTCCAGGGCGGAGTGCGCCACGGACGGGATGGTCATGGCCCGGCGGTAGACCATCTCGGTGTCGAGGTCGGGCCAGCCCGGGCCGGACCAGTCGGTCAGGATCCGGCCGACCAGCTCGGCGTCGTTCTGCGTGAGCTGGCGCTCGGGCAGCATCGGCAGCTGGAAGGCGAGCAGGCGGCCGTTGCGGCCACGGTGACTGATCGGCTCGGCGAACAGCGCGCCGCGGGCCCGCAGCGGGTGTGCGGCCGAGACCACGGCCAGCCGCCGGACCATCTTCGGGAAGTAGGCGCCGGCCGTCCAGGCAACCAGGCCGCCCCAGCCGTGCCCGACCACGATGGCGTTGGCCTCACCCAGCGCGCGGATCAGGCCGGCCACGTCAGAGGCCGCGGTGACCAGGTCGTAGCCGCGCGGCGGCTTGTCGCTGCCACCGTAGCCGCGCAGGTCGGCCGCGACCGCGCGGAAACCGGCCGCGGGCAGGGTCACCAGCTGCTGCCGCCAGGTCCACCAGAACTCGGGGAAGCCGTGCAGCATCAGCACCAGCGGCCCGTCCCCGGCTTCGGCGATGTGGAAGCGGGTGCCGTTGGCGCTGACCGACCGGTGGGTCCAGGGCCCGTCGATATGGATGGGTGACTCAGCGGAGCTGGTCATCAGGCCCGTGCTCACCGCTGGGCGGGAGCGGCGATTTCCGGCTTCTTGTCGCCGCCGCGCAGCACGGCGAGGCTTTCCTGCACGGTGGTCCGGGTCTCGCGCAGCCCGCTCACCCCGCGAATACGGAGGATGGCGATCAGCGCGGCCAGGGTGATGATCAGCAGACACACCCCGGCGACGATGAGGAACGCCGCCCACTGCCAGATGCCCACGGCCACCAGCCCGAAGGCAAACCCGAAGAGCAGCAGCACCAGCATCAGGCAGGCGACGAAGGCCGACAGGAAGAGCAGAACCGCGGCCACGATGATGCGCGTCAGGTCGCCCCGGAGCTCAATCTTGGCCAGGCTGATCTCGCCCCGGATCAGCTGGGAGATGTCCTTCGCCGCCAGGGCTACCAGGTCACCCAGCGACTTATCGCTGCCGGCCGGCTGCGACGTTCCGGTCTGGGCCATCGTTGTCTCTCCCTCGTGCGCTGGGCATTTCCCGGCACCAGGCTAGCGGTCACGGTCCTGGTCATCGTTGGAGTACGCGCCGTGAAGATCGTGCCGGAACTGATCATTATGCCGAACGGGCGGCGGGAGGGTCGAAGCCGACCACCAGCGGAGGGTCCCAGCCCGCCACGGGCGGGCTGGGACCTGGCGCCTCAGTCCTCCGCTTTGGCCGTCGGCAGCTTCTCCGAGATCAGGTCCATCACCGTGCTGTCGGTCAGGGTGGTGACGTCACCGAGCTGACGGTGCTCGGCTACGTCCTTCAGCAACCGGCGCATGATCTTGCCGGACCGGGTCTTGGGCAGCTCCTGCACCACCATGATCTGGCGCGGCCGGGCGATCGCCCCGAGCGCACCCGCCACGTGGTTACGCAGCTCCGCGACCAGCTCGTCGCCACCCTCGGCGCCGTCGCCGCGCAGGATCACGAACGCCACGATGGCCTGCCCGGTCACCGGATCGGTCGCGCCGACCACGGCGGCCTCGGCCACCTTGGGGTTCGAGACCAGCGCCGATTCGACCTCGGTGGTGGAGATGTTGTGCCCGGAGACCAGCATCACGTCGTCCACCCGGCCGAGCAGCCACAGGTCGCCGTCGGAGTCCTTCTTGGCCCCGTCACCGGCGAAGTACATCCCGTCGAACCGTGACCAGTAGGTCTTGATGTACCGCTCGTCGTCGCCCCAGATCGTGCGGAGCATGGACGGCCACGGCTCCTTCAGGACCAGGAAGCCGCCGCCGCCGTCGGGGACGCTCTGCCCCTGGTCGTCGACCACGTCGGCCACGATGCCGGGCAGCGCCCGCATGGCCGCGCCGGGCTTGCCCGAAGTGACGCCGGGCAGCGGGCTGATCATGATCGAGCCGGTCTCGGTCTGCCACCAGGTGTCCACCACCGGGCAGCGGCCGCCGCCGATGAACTCGCGGTACCAGACGTAGGCCTCCGGGTTGATCGGCTCACCCACCGAGCCGAGCAGCCGCAGGCTGGACAGGTCGTACTTGGCCGGGATGTCCTCGCCCCACTTCATGAACATCCGGATCACGGTGGGGGCGCAGTACAGGATCGAGACCTTGTACTTGTTCACGATCTCCCACCACCGGCCGCGGTCCGGGGTGTCGGGCGTCCCTTCGTACATGACCGAGGTCGCGCCGTTGGCCAGCGGGCCGTAGACGATGTAGGAGTGGCCGGTGACCCAGCCGATGTCGGCCGCGGTCCAGAAGATGTCGGTGTCCGGCTTGAGGTCGAAGACCTCGTAGTGCGTCCACGCAACCCCGGTCAGGTAGCCGCCGGTGGTGTGCAGGATGCCCTTGGGCTTGGCCGTCGTGCCCGAGGTGTACATCACGTACAGCGGGTGCTCGGCGTCGTGCGCCTCGGGCGTGTGCTCGTTGGACTGCCGGTCCACCACGTCGTGCCACCACACGTCGCGGCCGTCGGTCCAGTCCACGTCCTGCCCGGTCCGCCGGACCACCAGCACGTTACGCACGTCGGGGCAGCTCTTCACCGCCTCGTCCACGGCGGGCTTGAGTGCGCTGGGGTTGCCGCGCCGGTAGCCGCCGTCCGAGGTGATGACCATATGGGCGTCGCAGTCGAGGATGCGGGTGCTGAGCGCGTCCGAGGAGAAGCCGCCGAACACCACCGTGTGGGGCGCGCCCAGCCGGGCGCAGGCCAGCATGGCCACCACGGTCTCCGGGATCATCGGCATGTAGATCGCCACCCGGTCGCCCTTTTCCACGCCGAGCTCGGTCAGCGCGTTGGCGGCCCGGCAGACCTCGTCCTTGAGGTCGGAGTAGGTGATGACCCGCTGGTCGCCGGGCTCGCCTTCCCAGTAGTAGGCCACCTTGTCGCCCTTGCCCGCGGCCACGTGCCGGTCCACACAGTTGACCGCGACGTTGAGCTTGCCGCCGGTGAACCACTTGGCGAACGGGGGCTTGGACCAGTCGAGCACCTCGGTCCAGGGCTCGTCCCAGTCCAGCCGCTCGGCGGCCTTGGCCCAGAAGGCGAGCCGGTCGGCGTCGGCTTCCGCGTAGGCGTCGGCGGTGACGTTGGCGTGCGCGGCAAGCTCCGGCGGCGGGTCGAACCGGCGGTTTTCCTGCAGCAAGTTGGAAAGGGTCTCTTTGGTCAACGCTGACTCCGATCTTGCGACTCGCGGCTTTTGCGGCATTTGTGCGGATTATCGCGGGCAATATTTTCATCGTGGCGATGAAATAAGCCCTCCTTGCCGCAGCCGTCCGGTTTGCGCGGGGCCGGCGGACAGTATCTCGCGTCCGTCATGCCTCATCGTCTTTCGTTCGTCACAAGTTCATCGCTATCGTTCGCGGTGCGCAAGGGTGACTCGTCCTCGCGGCCGGAACATCGGCGCAGGTGAGGCTCGGAATGGCCCGCTAGTACCGCTGTGCGCCAGGCTGGCTGCGGACGGTGACGAAAACGGCTGACCGCTCTCATGCGAACGGCGCCCCCGGAAGGGCGCCGTCGCATGCACTGTGCGCCGGGGTACCAAGCGCGCGCCCCCGCCGGATAATGGCTGGTCGCGCGTGGGTTCCTGGCCGCTGTGCCCGGACGTTTAGGTGTCCGTGAGTCCTTTCTACGGCGATCGGCGGGGCTTGGAAAGGCCTGCGTCGTCATCAATTCGTGACGTCTATCCGAAGGCGGGATTACATGCCGTGAACTGGTGGTTTCGCGGCCGCGTGGGCCGAGGGGGAGACGGTGAAATCCTGGATCGGCCACCCGCGCCGCGCCGCCGCCCGGCGCAGCGACCGGTCCGGATTGACCGCAGTGGGATGGCCGACCGCTTCCAGCATGGGCAGGTCGGTGATCGAGTCGCTGTAGGCGTAGCAGTCGGCCAGCGTGTACCCGCGGGTCGCCGCCAGCTCCCGCATCTTCGCCGCCTTGGCTTCGCCGAAGGCGTAAAACGCCACGTCGCCGGTGTAGCGCCCGTCGGCGATCACCATCTGGGTGGCGATCACCGTGTCCGCCCCCAGCAGCGCGCCGATGGGATCGACCACCTCGTGTCCCGAGGCGCTGACCACGATGACGTCCCGGCCGGCCGCGTGGTGGCCGGCCACCAGTTCCCGGGCCTCGTCGTACAGGTGCGGGACGATGATGGTCTCGAGGTTGTCCCGGACGATTTCCCGTACGCTCTCGGCCGGCCAGCCCCGGCACAGCTGGCTGGCCTGATTCCGGATTCTTTCCATCCGGACCTTGCCTGCGCCCGCCCGTTGGAACACCGCCTGAGCCAGGGCGCCGCGGATCATCATGCTGCGGGAGATCAGGCCGTGCTCATAGAAGGGGCGGCTGAAGGCCAGTGTGCTTGATCTCGAGATGAGTGTCTTGTCGAGATCAAAGAATGCGGCAGCGCGCGTCGTCATCTCCCCACCAGCGCTATCAAGACCGAACCCACTGAGTTCTAATTCTCTTGCTCCTGGGATGTACCAAAGTGGGTTGGCAAGCCCGTTTGTGGATAAGCTTTACTAGAAGGCGGTTCGGCTCCTCCCCCCCAGGGCCGGACCGTACGGCGGCTCCCGCTCTCCCCCCCGGCGGGAGCCGCCCCTTTTCCGCTGTTCAGCAGCGTGTCGAGCAACGCGAGAGCCCCTGTCTTGGACAGCGGCGAGTTGCCGTTCCCGCACTTGGGTGACTGGATGCAGGATGGGCAGCCGGCCTCGCACTCGCACGACGCGATCGCCTGCCGGGTCGCGGTGAGCCAGCGGCGGGCCGCGCCGAATCCGCGCTCGGCGAAGCCGGCGCCTCCTTCGTGGCCGTCGTACACGAAGACCGTCAGCCGCCCGGTGGCCGGGTGCAGGTCGGTCGAGACCCCGCCGATGTCCCAGCGATCGCAGGTGGCGAACAGCGGCAGCAGGCCGATCGAGGCGTGCTCGGCCGCGTGCGCGGCTCCGGGCAGGTCCACTTTCGCGACGGCCAGCCGTTCCGCCTGAGCCGCCGAGATCGTCCACCACATGGCCCGGGTGCACAGGGTGCGGGGCGGCAGGTCCAGGGGCGTCTCACCCAGCGAGCGGCCGTTGTCGGACCGCCGCCGGACGAACGAGGTCACCTGCCGGGTCACCTCGACGTCGCCGAAGCACACCTCGGCCTCGCCCCAGGCCATCCGCTGCCGCGTGCCCATCACGTCGATGTCGGTTACCTGCCGGGCCGACGTGACGTAGCCCGGGTCGGCCGCCCGGACCAGGGCCGCGCCGTCGGTCAGGTCCAGCGACCGCACCAGGTAGGTCTCGCCCTGGTGCAGGTAGGTGGCGCCCTGATGGGCCAGCATCGGCGCGGACGGCTCGTCCACCGTGCCGATCAGCCGCCCGGTCGCCTCCTCGACGATCCTGATCGGCTCGGCCCCTGACCCGCGCAGGCTGGTCAGCCGGGACGCATGCGCCCGGTGGGTCCAGTACCAGCCGGATGGCCGGCACCGCAGTAGCGCGCGACGACACAGGTCGTCGGCCACCGCGCGGGCCGCGGGCCCGAACAGGGGCAGGTCGGCCTCGGTCAGCGGCAGCTCCGCCGCGGCCGCGCAGAGGTGCGGCGCGAGCACGTAGGGGTTGGCCGGATCGAGCACGGTCGCCTCGACCGGGTGCCGCAGGATCTCCGGGTGGTGGACCAGGTAGGTGTCGAGCGGATCGTCCCGGGCGATCAGCACCGCCACCGCGCTGTTGCCCTGCCGCCCGGCCCGGCCCGCCTGCTGCCAGAGCGAAGCCCGGGTCCCGGGCCAGCCGGCGATCAGCACCGCATCCAGCCCGGTGATGTTGACCCCGAGCTCCAGCGCGCTGGTGGTGGCCAGCCCGGTCAGCTGGCCCCGGCGCAGCGCGGCTTCCACCCGCCGCCGGTCCTCGGCCAGGTAGCCGGACCGGTAGGCCGCCACCCGCTCGGCGTGGCCCGCCGCGCCCTGCTCGGTGAGCAGCCGCTTGGTCTGCAGAGCCACCGATTCAGCCCCGCGCCGGGACCGCACGAAGGCCAGCGTGGCGACGTCTTCGCGGACCAGCCCGGCCAGCAGCTCGGCGGCCTCGGCGGTGGCGGCCCGCCGGACCGGGGCGCCGGCCTCGCCGCGGGCCTCGGTCAGCGGCGGCTCCCACATCGCGAACGAGACCGGCCCGTGGGGCGAGCCGTCCGCGGTCACCTCCTCGGCGTCCAGGCCGGTGAGCAGCCGCGCGGTGGTGCCGGGCTGCCCGGCGGTGGCCGAGGCCAGCACGAAGGTGCAGGTGCGGTCGGGGGCGTGGTGCGCGGCGATGCGGCGCAGCCGGCGCAGCACGTGCCCGACGTGGGAGCCGAAC
Organism: uncultured Actinomycetes bacterium; assembly: GCA_963833835.1. GTDB lineage: Bacteria > Actinomycetota > Actinomycetes > Streptosporangiales > Streptosporangiaceae > Bog-532. Next base: position 53,205 of record CAWHZI010000003.1, on the reverse strand, counting down.
ACGCCGCGGTAGCCGTGGCACTCGTCCACGATCACGTACCGCAGGCGGCTGAAGAACCCGGACCAGCGGCGGTGCTGCGGGAGCAGCACGTGGTGCAGCATGTCCGGGTTGGTGAGCAGGTAGCCGGCGTACGACCGGGCCCACGCCCGCTCTCCGGTGCTGGTGTCGCCGTCCAGCACGGCGGCACGCAGGCCGGGCAGTCCCAGCCGGGCGATGGCGGCGTGCTGGTCCGCGGCCAGGGCCTTGGTCGGCGCGATGTACAGCGCGGTCCCGCCCTCCAGCACCCCGGTCAGCGCGGGCAGCAGGTAGCCGAGCGATTTACCGGAGGCGGTGCCGGTCGAGATGATCACGTGGCGGCCGGCCCGGGCGTGGTCGGCCGCGGCCACCTGGTGGGACCAGGGAGCCCGGACGCCGCGGCGGCCGAAGGCCTCGATCACCGGCTCGGGGGCCCAGTCGGGCCAGCGGGCCGGGATGCCGGGCCGGGCCGCGATCTGCTCCAGGTGGATGAGCCGCCCGGTGCGCTGTCCCTCGCGCAGCAGGCGATGGGCGGGCAGGCCCATTCCTTCTGGGTCACGGAAACCAGCGCCGTACGGGTCGCGCAGGCCAGCGCCGCCGGGGTCACGGGGGGCGGCCAGGCCACCCGGCAGCGACCGCAGGACCGGCCGCCGGGCGGTCGCCGCGGCACCGGGGGCCCAGGCCGCGCGGGGGCCAGGGCCGCCTACTGGGTCACTCGGGACAGGCGTGATGGAAGCCACGGTTTTTCAGTGTCCCATCTGACGCCGGGGCATGCCGGGCACCTGGAATTCGTATAGACATGACACCGGAGCGTGGTTGAATGCCCCGAGGATCAACCCGAGTCCCGGGTCCGCCGGACCGCGCGACACGAGCGGGACGCCCCGACGACGACGGTACGGCGCTGGAGGATTTCGTGGAACTGAAGCTGGGTCACCACACCAAGGACGGCATCGAGGTCGTCGATGTTGAAGGCGAGATCGACGTATACACCGCACCACGGCTCCGGGAGCTGCTGATCGATCTGGTCAACAAGAACAATTACAACCTTGTCGTGAATATGGAACGAGTCGAGTTTCTCGACTCTACCGGTCTGGGTGTTCTTGTCGGCGGATTGAAGCGTGTCCGCGCGTACGACGGGTCGCTCGACCTGGTCTGCACCCAGGAGCGGATCCTCAAGATCTTCCGGATCACCGGGCTGACCAAGGTCTTCGGCATCCACGACACCGTGGACGAGGCCATCGCCGCCCGCAAGTCCGAGAAGTAGGAGCGGCTGGCGATCGCTGGTGATGGCCACAGTTGAAGTCGAGTTCACGCCGCTGCCTGCGCATGTCCGCACGGCGCGGCTGGTTGCCACGGCCGTAGCCCGCCGCAGTGGCGTGGCCGAGGCCCTGCTGGACGAGGTGCGGCTCGCCGTGGGCGAGGCCTGCTCCCGGGCCGTGGAGGCGCACCGGCGGCACTGTCCCGCCGAGCCGATCCGGATCGAGCTGACCGACCTGGGGGAGCGCTTTGAGGTGGTGGTGACCGACGCGGCGCCGCCGGACGCGGGCGCCGATCCGGGTGGATTCGCCCCGGTCATGGACACCGCCGCGGTGTCGGCCTCCAACGGCGGGAACGGGGCGCCCTTCCAGCCGGTATCAGCCGAGGCCCGGGACGGGGCGTTCCCGGCCGCGTTCGGCCTGGCCGTCATCACCGGCCTGGCTGACGAAGTGCAGGTCTCCTCCACCGAAGCGGGCCTCAGCGTCCGTATGAGCTGGCCCGCCACCCCCGCCGTCAGCTAGCAGACCCCGCGCTCCCCAGGTCCCAGGCCTGGGGAGCGTGTCTGTATTGTCGCGGTTTGATAGCGCCGTTATAACAGAAGTGTCTCTAAACTGTTAGGAGCGGCGTCGTCTTTACCATTGCCGTCCGGCCTGCGTAGACTCCCGCCACTGTGTTGGTGGCATTACTGCCCGGTAGCCACCTGCCCGGCGCCGGGTGCGGCCGATCGCCGCCCTGGACGCGCCTTTTATGCGGCCAGTGCGGTGAAATGCACGCACGGCCGGCGGCGCGTGCATCGCCTGGTATGAGGGTCAAGGAGGACACGAATTGTCAAGCGTTAACGCCGTGGCCGCGGCGGCTGGGCCCGTCAGCCTGGTCGGCCGGAACCTGGCCCTGGTCTACATCGCGGGGGCCATTGGGCTGCTAGCCCTGGGAGTGGCCGCCGTGCTGGTCCGCGAGGTGCTGGCGGCCAGCAAGGGCACCGCGAAGATGCAGGAGATCTCGCTGGCCGTGCAGGAGGGGGCGGCGGCCTACCTCCGGCGCCAGTTCAGGACGCTCAGCTTTTTTGTCGTTCCCATCTTCCTCATCCTGCTGTTGCTGCCCGCGGACACCACCGATGTGCGCTGGGGCCGCAGCATCTTCTTCCTCGTCGGGGCGTTCTTCTCCGCCCTGACCGGGTTCACCGGCATGTGGCTGTGCGTGCGCGGCAACGTCCGGGTGGCCGCGGCGGCGCGGGAGGACGGCGCCAACCGCGCGATGCGGATCGCGTTCCGTACCGGCGGCGTGGCGGGCATGTTCACCGTCGGGCTGGGCCTGCTCGGGGCGACGATCGTGGTGCTGATCTACAAGGGCAACGCGCCCGAGGTGCTGGAGGGCTTCGGCTTCGGCGCGGCTCTGCTGGCCATGTTCATGCGGGTCGGCGGCGGCATCTACACCAAGGCGGCCGACGTCGGCGCCGACCTGGTGGGCAAGGTCGAGCAGGGCATCCCCGAGGACGACCCGCGGAACGCGGCCACGATCGCCGACAACGTGGGTGACAACGTGGGTGACTGCGCGGGCATGGCGGCCGACCTGTTCGAGTCCTACTCGGTCATGCTGGTGGCCTCGCTGATCCTCGGTAAGGTCGCGTTCGGCAACGACGGCCTGGTCCTGCCGCTGTTCATCCCGGCCATCGGCATCGTCACCGCGGTCATCGGCATCTTCGTGGTCCGGCCGCGGGCCGGCGACCGCAGCGGGATGACCGCGATCAACCGGGGCTTTTTCGTCTCGGCGATCCTCTCCGTGATCGGCGTGGCCATCGCCTGCTTCACCTACCTGCCGGACAAGTTCAGCAAGCTCACGGGCGTCACCGACCTCAGCATCCTGCGCCACGGCAGCAACCCGCAGTGGATCGCGTTCGGGGCCATCCTGATCGGCATCGCGCTGGCCAGCACCATCCAGCTGCTGACCGGGTACTTCACCGAGACGAACCGGCGCCCGGTCAAGGACATCGGGGAGAGCTCGCTCACCGGTGCGGCCACCGTGATCCTGTCCGGTATCTCCATCGGACTGGAGTCCGCGGTCTACTCCGCGCTGCTGATCGCGGCGGCGGTGTTCGGCGGGTTCCTGCTCGGCACCGGGAACCCCACCATCGCGCTGTTCGCGGTGGCCATGGCCGGTATCGGCCTGCTGACCACGGTCGGCGTCATCGTTTCGATGGACTCCTTCGGCCCGGTCACCGACAACGCTCAGGGCATCGCGGAGATGTCCGGCGACGTCGATGGTGAGGGCGCGCAGATCCTGACCAACCTGGACGCGATCGGCAACACCACCAAGGCCATCACCAAGGGCATCGCGATCGCGACCGCCGTTCTCGCAGCGACGGCCCTGTTCGGCTCGTTCAAGACCACGGTCCAGCAGTCCCTGGGCCGGGCGGCCGGGAGCTTCAGTCTGTCGGTGGACCGGCCCAACGTGCTGGTCGGCCTGATCCTCGGCGCGGCCGTGGTGTTCATGTTCTCCAGCCTGCTGATCATGGCAGTGGGCCGGGCCGCTCAGCGGGTCGTGCTGGAGGTCCGCAACCAGTTCCGCACCCACCCGGGGATCATGGACTACACCGAGACGCCGGAGTACGGGCGCGTGGTGGACATCTGCACCCGGGACTCGCTGCGGGAGCTGGTCACCCCCGGCTTGCTGGCCGTGCTGACCCCGATCGCGGTCGGGTTCGCGCTCGGCTACGCCCCGCTCGGCTCGCTGCTGGCCGGCGCGATCGCCTCGGGTGTGCTGATGGCCGTGTTCCTGGCCAACTCCGGTGGGGCCTGGGACAACGCCAAGAAGCTGGTCGAGGACGGCAACTTTGGGGGCAAGGGCTCCGCTGCCCACGAGGCCACGATCATCGGCGACACGGTGGGTGACCCGTTCAAGGACACCGCGGGCCCGGCCATCAACCCGCTGCTCAAGGTGATGAACCTGGTCTCGCTGCTGATCGCGACGAGCGTGGTCAAGTACAGCAGCAACACCGGGCTGCGGGTCGGTGTCGCGCTCGCCGCCGTGGTCATCATCGTCGGGGCGGTCGTGCTCTCCAAGCGCCGGACGGCCAGCCTGGACGCGGCCGAGCCGGCCAGCACCGAGGCCGCAGCCTCCGTGGACGCGATCACCCCGGCGTCGGAGACTCCGGCTACTACGGCCACTCCGGTCGGCGAGGCGGTCGCCCCGGAGGCACCCGCCGCGCCGGGGAACGTGAACGGCCAGGGCCCGTCGGCGGTGCCGAAGGCGCCCAGCGATTCCTGACCGGACCCAACGCCGATCGGGCGGGTCAGCACCGGAAGGTGCTGGCCCGCCCGTTCGCTTGCACGCCTCGGTGTCTTACGCCTCGGCGTCGGCCGCCTCGACCTCGTCGCTGGAGATGCCCAGCAGGTACAGCACGGTGTCCAGGTAGGGCAGGCTCAGCGCGGTGTCGGCCGCGTCCCGGACCACCGGCTTGGCGTTGAACGCGATCCCCAGCCCGGCCGCCGCGATCATGTCCAGGTCGTTGGCCCCGTCGCCGACCGCGACGGTCTGGCTGAGCGGCACCCCGGCCTGCTCGGCGAACCGGCGCAGCGCCGCCGCCTTGCCCGCGCGGTCGATGACCGGGCCGGCCACCTGGCCGGTCAGCTTGCCGTCCGCGATCTGCAGCACGTTGGCCGCCACGTAGTCGATGCCGAGCTCGGCCGCGAGCGGGTCGATGATCTGGGTGAACCCGCCGCTCACGATGCCGAACCGGTAGCCCAGCCGCTTCAGCGTCCGGATCAGCGTGCGGGCCCCGGGGGTGAGCCGCAGTGCGTCCCGCACGCCGTTCAGCACGTCCTCGCTCAGCCCGGCCAGCAGCGCCACCCGTTCCCGCAGCGACGCCTCGAAGTCCAGCTCCCCCCGCATGGTGGCCTCGGTGACCTTGGCCACCTCGGCCGCGCAGCCGGCCCGGTCGGCCAGCAGGTCGATGACCTCGTCCTGGATCAGGGTGGAGTCGACGTCCATCACGATCAGCCGCATGGCCCGGCGCTGCAGGCCGCCCCGCTGCACGGCCACGTCCACGTGCCGGTGGGCCGCCTCCTGGGCCAGCTCGGACCGCAACGTGGCCGGGTCGGCCCCGGACACGTCCAGCTCGACGCAGGTCACCGGGTCCTGAGCCAGCCGGGTGATCCGGTCGATGTTGGCCCCGCTGGCCGCGATCCGGCCCGCGATGGCGTTGATCGCCTCGGGGGACAGCGGGCTGCCGAGCAGTGAGACGTGCAGCCGCCCGCGCCGCCGCGGCGCGTCCGGGGAGCCCGTGGTGATCTCCGCGTCCAGGCCGAGGTCCGCGGCCAGGGCGCTGACCTTCCGGTGGATGGCGGTCAGGTCCGGTGGGCCGGCCGAGGCGCACAGCACGCCGAGCACCAGGCGGCCACGGATGACCACCTGCTCGATGTCCAGCACGCTCAGCTCGTGCCCGGTGAGCGCGCCGAACAGGCGCGAGGTGACACCGGGCCGGTCCCGGCCGGTGAGGGTGATCAGCAGCGTGGTCCGGGTGGCATTCATCGCGCCAGTAACGCTACCTGGCCCGACCGCCTCGCCATCCGACGACCCGGCGTTCCCACGCGGCTCAGCTCAGGGCAGCAGCAGGTGCACGTCCCCGAACTCGTGCCACAGGTACCGCTCCGCGACCGCGGCCTGATAGCAGCGGCGGAGCAGGTCCGCCCCGGCGAACGCGGCCAGCATGCGCAGGTGCGAGGACCGCGGCTCGTGCAGCCCGGTCAGCAGACCGTCGACGGCCAGCAGCGGGACCTCCGGCGTGACCACGTGGCTGGTCCAGCCCGCGGCCGCCGCGACCAGGCCGTCCCCGGCGGGCTCGGCCCGCGCGGCGGTCTCCAGCGCGCGGACCACCGTGGTCCCGGCCGCGATGACCCGGCCTCCCGTCCGCCGGGTCAGGTTGACCAGCCGGGCGGTGGCGGGCGGCACGTCGAACGGTTCCGGGTAGGGCTCCTCGTCGCCCTCCAGCGACGAGACCCCGGTGTCCAGGGTCAGGGGGGCGAACGTGATGCCCTGGGCCACCAGCCGGGTCACGACCTCCGGGGTGAACGGCCGGCTGGCGCTGGGCATCTCCGCGCTGCCCGGCCGGGTCGCGAACACGGTCTGGTAGGCCGCCAGCGGCCAGTCCTGCCGCACGTAGGAGTAGCGGATCGGGACGCCGTGCCGCAGTAGGTACGGCACTACGGCGGTGGACAGCCGGGCCTGCCACAGGCGGCCGGTGACCCGCCGGTCCAGGGTCAGCTCGGCCCCGCCGGGCAGCTCGATCACCTCGCCCGGGGTCCCGCCCGGATGCGGCACGGTGGCCGGTGCGCGGATCGCGCGCAGCTCGACCAGCCAGCCACCGTCCGGCCGGGGACCGGAGAAGTGCACGGCCAGCTCCGGCCTGGACGGGGCCGCGGCCGTCGCCGGGACCGCGCGGACCGCGGCGGGCAGCGTGCCCGAGGTGTTGACCACGATCAGGTCGCCGGGCCGCAGCAGCCCGGGCAGTTCACCGAAGCGGTGGTGGCTGAGCTGCCCGGTCGTGGCCCGGCTGACCAGCATCCGGACGCTGTCCCGGGGCGTGCCCCGCGCCTCCGGCGGATCGTGCGCCTCCAGTTCGGCCGGCAGGGTGAAGTCGATGGTCATCGTGGTCTCCTAAGCGGGCGCAGGCACGCCGGGCAGCAGTTCGGGAGCGCGGTAACGCCCGCTCGGCAGGCGGCCGGTGATGAGCCGCAGGAAGCCGGGGACGACCTGGGCGGGTAGCGGGCGGTCGGAGATGTCCTCGCCCGGGAACGCCTGCTGGTGCATGCGGGTGCGCAGGTCACCCGGGTCAACCCACCACACCCGGACCGTGTTCTCCTCGGCCGCCAGCACGTTCGAGGCCTGCTCCAGGGCGGCTTTGGCCGCGCCGTACCCGCCCCAGCCCGTGTACGCGCCGGTGGCGGCGTCGGAGGTGATGTTGAGGATGGCGCCGCCCCGCTGCCGCAGCGAGGGCAGCAGGGCCTGGATCAGGGCCACGGGTGCCACCACGTTGGACTCGAACGCGGCCCGCAGCTCGTCCAGCGGGTAGTCGGCCAGCGCGGGCAGCGGCTGGGCGCCCAACGTCCCGGCGTTGTTGACCAGCAGGTCCGCGCCGCCGGTTCGGCCGGCCGCGCGGACCAGGGCGGCGCGGTGGGCCGGATCGCAGACGTCGCCGGGCACGGCGGTCACCGTGGCCGCCGGATGCTGGGCGCTGAGTTCGTCCCGGGCCGCCTCCAGTTCGGTGCCGTCCCGGGCGTCGATCACCAGGGCGTAACCGGCCGCGGCCAGCCCGGCGGCCAGGGCCCGGCCGAGCCCGCGGGACGCGCCGGTGACGATCGCGGTCTTGCTGCGGTCTGGTTCGGTCATGGCGTTGCTGGTGTTCATACGCTGAACGCTAGGCACCGGCGCGGCCGGGCACATCGGGCCGCCGACCGGCTGGGCCTGGGCCGATAGTCCTAGGACCACGGCCTGATGCGCGCCGCGGCCGCCCGCGGGTAACGTCGGGCCGTGACCGCGGAACCTGCGCCCGCCGGAGAACCTGCGCCCGCCGGACTCGATGAGCTGTACCGGGTCAGCCAGGTCGTGCTGTCGGTCACCCGGCAGATGGCCGTCCGGGACGTGCTGCAGGTCATCGTGCAGTCGGCCCGCTCGCTGGTCGGCGCCCGGTACGCCGCGCTCGGGGTGCCCGACGCGCACGGGTCGTTCGGCGAGTTCGTGGTGGACGGGATCTCCGACCGGCAGTGGCGCGCGATCGGGCCGCTGCCGCGCCAGCACGGCATGCTGGGGGTACTGCTGCGCGAGGCCCGCCCGGAACGGCTGGCCGACATCCGCACCGACCCGCGCTTCGAGGGCGGCTGGCCGTCCGCCCATCCCGACCTGTCCGGGTTCCTCGGCGTCCCGGTCAAGGACGGCGGTGAGGTCCTGGCCATCATCTTCGCGGCCAACAAGGTCGTGCCCGAGGCCGGACCCGGCACGGGTCCCGGCGCCGGGACCCAGTTCACCGCCCGGGACGAGGAGCTGCTGTCCCTGTTCGCCGCGCACGCCGCCATCGCCCTGACCAACGCCCGGCTGTCCGAGCGCAGCCGGGAGCTGTCGGTGCTGGAGGAACGCTCCCGGCTGGCGGGCGACCTGCACGACGCGGTGTCCCAGAAGCTGTTCAGCCTCCGGGTCCGGGCCCGTGCGGCCGCGGTGCTGGCCGGCCGGGATCCGGCCCGGGCCGCCGCGGAGATGGAAGCGGTCGCCCAGCTCGGCGCGGAGGCGCACGCCGAGCTGCGGGCGGTCATCGACGGGCTGGCCCCGCCGGAGCTCGGCGAAGCGGGCCTGGCCGAGTCGCTGCGCCGGTACGCGGTGCTGGCCGGCCGGGCCCACGGGGTCGCGGTGGGGTTCGAGGCCGCCGTGCTGCCGGTGCTGGGCGAGCAACAGGAGGCGGCGCTGTACCGGGTCGCCCAGGAAGCGCTGCACAACGCGCTGCGGCACGCCGGCGCCGGCCGGATCGCGATCGCGCTGTCCCGCAGCCCCCGCCGGGTCATCCTGGAGGTGACCGACGATGGCGCCGGGTTCGCGGCCGGCGCCCCGGAAGGCCTCGGCTTCGCGTCCATGCGGGGCCGCGCGGCGGCGGTCGGCGGGACGCTGACCATCCGGTCCGCTCCCGGTGCGGGCACCACGGTCCGGCTGGCGGTACCGCTGGGCCGTTACCCGGCTCCCCGGGGCGTGACCCGTGGCTGATCCGCTGACCGTACTGATCGTCGACGACCACCCGGTCGTCCGGCAGGGCCTGCGGGTGCTGCTCGAGGTGCACGACGGCATCGAGGTGGCGGGCGAGGCCGCGGACGGCGAGGAGGCGCTGGCGCTGGCCGCCACGCTGGAGCCGGACGTGATCCTGCTCGACCTGAAGCTGCCCGGCCTGGACGGCGTCGCGGTGCTGACCGAGCTGCGGGCCCGCGGCGCCGGCTCCCGGGTCCTGGTCCTGACCAGCACGAACGACCCGGCGCAGGTCAGCCGGGCGGTGCGGGCGGGCGCCTCCGGTTTCCTGTACAAGGACGTCGACCCGGACGCGCTGATCCGGGCCATCCGGGCCGTCAACGACGGGAACCTGCTGCTGGCGCCGGGCGCGGCGGGCACGCTGGTGCCGGGGTTGGCTTCGGCCGGCGGTGACGGCTGGCTTCCGGGCGGCCACGGGCCCCGCGGCGGCCTCGGCGCGCTGACCCTGCGGGAGCGGGAGGTGCTGGACGAACTGGCCCGCGGCCGGTCCAACCGGGAGATCGCCCGCCAGCTGCATGTGTCCGAGAAGACGGTGAAGACGCACGTCAGCTCGGTGCTGGCCAAGCTCGGCGTGCAGGACCGGACCCAGGCCGCGCTCTACGCCGTCCGGCACACCGACCGCGGCTGATCCGGGTCCGGGTTCTGGGGGGCCGGCCGCGACGTCGTAGCGTAGGTTCGGTTTGGGTACTGGCCGCTCGCACGCTGGCGTAGGGAGGGACGGCATGTCCGACGAGGTGTTGCGGATGCGCGGCGTTGGGGTCCGGCGGGAGACGTCGATGCTGCTGCGCAACATCGACTGGACCGCGCACGAGAACGAGCGGTGGGTCCTCATCGGCCCGAACGGTGCGGGCAAGACCACCCTGCTGCAGGTCGCGGCGACCCTGCTGTTCCCGACCGAGGGCACGGTCGAGGTGCTGGGCGAGAAGCTCGGTGACGTCGACGTCTTCGACCTGCGGCCCCGGATCGGGATCGCCAGCGCCGCCCTGGCCGATAAGGTGCCGCCGGGCGAGAAGGTCATCGACCTGGTCCTCACGGCCTCCTACGCGATCCTCGGGCGGTGGAAGGAAGAGTACGAGTCCTCCGACGTGACCCGGGCGGTGGAACTGCTGGACGCGCTGGGCTGCGCGCACCTGATCCGGCGCCGGTTCGCCACCTTGTCCGAGGGCGAGCGCAAGCGGGTGCAGATCGCCCGGGCGCTGATGCCCGACCCGGAGCTGCTGCTGCTCGATGAGCCCGCCGCCGGTCTGGACCTGGGCGGCCGGGAAGACCTGGTCCGCCGGCTGTCCACCCTGGCCCGGGACAGCAAGGCCCCGATGATGGTCCTGGTCACCCACCACGTCGAGGAAGTCCCCGACGGGTTCACCCACGCCATCCTGCTGCGCCGCGGATCGGTGCTGGCCGCGGGACCGCTGGCCGAGGTGTTCACCGAGCGCAACCTGTCCAAGTGCTTCGGCGTCCCGCTGCAGGTGGAGTACCGGCACGCGCGCTGGGCGGCCCGGGCGGTGCAGCCCTGAGCCTGGGGGCGCCCGAAGCCGTCGCGGTCTTCGCCGCGGGGATCGCGGCCGGCGGGATCAACGCGGTCGTGGGTTCGGGGTCGCTGATCACGTTCCCCACCCTGCTCGCCTTCGGGGTGCCCGCGGTCACGGCCAACGTGTCCAACAACGTGGGGCTGGTCCCGGGCAACTTCAGCGGCGCGTACGGCTATCGCAAGGAGCTCGCCGGGCAGTGGAAGCGGCTGCTGCGGCTGGCCAGTGCCTCCGCCATCGGGGCGGTGGCGGGCGCGGTGCTGCTGCTGAGGCTCCCGGCGGCCACGTTCAAGGTCATCGTGCCGGTGCTGATCCTGATCGCCTGCGTCCTGGTCGTCGTGCAGCCCCGGCTGAACGGCTGGCTGGCCAAGCGCCGCGGGGAGGGGAGCCCGAACGGCGGCCCGGTGCTGTGGGCCGGGGTATGCGGATCGGGCATCTACGGCGGGTACTTCGGCGCCGCCCAGGGCGTGCTGATGATCGGTCTGCTCGGCATCTTCCTGGACGAGCCGCTGCAGCGGATCAACGGCCTGAAGAACGTGCTCACGTTCGTGGTCAACGGGGTCGCGGCCATCGTGTTCATCTCCATCACCCACGTCGACTGGGTCCTGGCCGGCCTGATCGCGGTCGGCTCGACCATCGGCGGCTACTTCGGGGCCCGGTACGGCCGGCGGCTGCCGCCGATGGCGCTGCGCATCCTGATCGTCGTCATCGGGGTGATCTCGGCGGTGAAGCTGATCTTCTTCTCCTAGCCCGGCGGTCTAACGTGCGCGGCTGCAGCTGGACCATGCCGGTCTCGGTGATCTGGCAGCGGAACGACGGCTGCCGGGCGGTGGCCGGCCCGTGCACCACCGATCCGTCGCTGACCCGGAACGTGCTGCCGTGCCAGGGACAGGTCACGCAGTCCCCGTCCGTGCTGGCCCGGCCCGTCCTGGCCCCGTCCGCGCCGCTGACCACGCGGCCCTGGTGCAGCGGGCCGCCCAGGTGGGCGCAGTGGTCCGCCAGCACGCTCACCTCCGGGCCGCGGCGGAGCACGAACAGGCTCAGGTAGCCGAGCTGGCGGCGCACGGGTCGCCCGTCCGGCAGGTCATCGATCGGGCACAGGTCGTGCCAGCCCAGGCCGGCCAGGTGGCCGATGGGCTCGGCGTGGCTGGCGCCCGCGCCGAGCCGCAGGGCCAGATGGCCGCCCAGGTAGCCGCCGACCGTGGCCGCGGTCAGGCCGCTGGCCGACAGCACCTTGCCGGCCTTGCTGAACCCGGTGAGCCGGGCGATCAGTGAGGCGGAGAACAACGTGGCCGCGCAGGCCCCGGACGCGGCGTGCACCAGGCCGACCCGTTGCTGGTGCCGGTGCAGCGCGGACCAGTCGGCCAGCCCGGTGGCGGTGGCGGGCACGGAGCTGGCGATCCCGGCCGCGATCAGCGTCTGGGCCGCACGCTCGGTCCCCGGGAACAGGTCGAGCAGGGCCGCCGACGTCCAGCAGCCCAGGGGCAGCCGGACCAGCGCCGGGTGCGCGGGCTGGCCGAACGGCACGCCGTGCAGCGCGTCGGCCCGCGGCCCGGCGGGCAGCGCCCGGACCACACTTTCGGACAGCGAGCGAACCACGCCGTCCAGGGCGGGGGATCGCTCGATGCGCTCGGCGACGTCCACGGGCCGGGGGATCGGGGAATGACGGCGGGGGCTGTCCTCCGGGACCTGCGGATCGGCAGGGCCACGGGCGAACAAGCGAGATAGGGGTCGGCTCACAGCTTGTCCGTACCCGCATGACGGGCGCATTTACCTCCTCATCTGCTGGTTGATGGTCCGGGGCGCGATGGCCTCGTTAAATCAATCATTGCTTTTAATAGACCCCCTCGGGGGTAGCGGTCCCGCATGAGCGATGTAGACCGGCCCAGCGAAGGAGGAGCGCAGCAGTGACTCAGGATCAGGTTCACCCGACCACCACCGACGCTGGCGCCCCGGTCGAGAGCGATGAGCATTCGCTGTCGGTGGGCCCCGACGGCCCGATTCTGCTCCAGGACCACTACCTGATCGAGCAGATGGCCAACTTCAACCGGGAGCGGATCCCGGAGCGTCAGCCGCACGCCAAGGGCGGCGGCGCGTTCGGCCACTTCGAGACCACCGGTGACGTCAGCCAGTACACCAAGGCGGCGCTGTTCCAGCCGGGCGTGCGCACCGACCTGCTGATCCGGTTCTCCACCGTGGCCGGGGAGCGGGGCAGCCCCGACACCTGGCGCGACCCGCGCGGTTTCTCGATCAAGTTCTACACCACCGCCGGCAACTACGACATGGTCGGCAACAACACCCCGGTGTTCTTCATCAAGGACCCGATGAAGTTCCAGCACTTCATCCGGTCCCAGAAGCGCCGGGCCGACAACAACCTGCGCGACCACGACATGCAGTGGGACTTCTGGACCCTGTCGCCCGAGTCCGCGCACCAGGTCACCTGGCTGATGGGTGACCGCGGCATCCCGCGGTCCTGGCGGCACATGAACGGCTACACCTCCCACACCTACCTGTGGGTCAACGCCGCCGGGGAGCGGCACTGGGTCAAGTACCACTTCAAGACCGACCAGGGCATCGAGTTCTTCACCCAGGACGAGGGTGACCAGATGGCCTCGGCCGACACCGATTACCACCAGCGGGACCTGTACGACCACATCGAGAGCGGGGACTACCCGTCCTGGACGCTCAAGGTGCAGGTCATGCCGTTCGAGGACGCCAAGACCTACCGGTTCAACCCGTTCGACCTGACCAAGGTCTGGCCGCACAGCGACTACCCGCTGATCGACGTGGGCACGATGACGCTGGACCGCAACGTGACCGATTACCACACCGAGATCGAGCAGGCCGCGTTCGAGCCCAACAACCTGATCCCGGGGATCGCGCTGTCGCCGGACAAGATGCTGCTGGCCCGCGGGTTCTCCTACGCCGACGCGCACCGGGCCCGGCTGGGCGTGAACTACAAGCAGATCCCGGTCAACTCGCCCCGGGTGCCCGTCCACAGCTACAGCAAGGACGGCGCCATGCGGATCAACAACGTCTCGGACCCGGTGTACGCGCCCAACTCCAAGGGCGGCCCGGCCGCCGACACCGAGCACAACCCGGTGGCGGGCTGGTACTCCGACGGGGACATGGTCCGGGCCGCCTACACCTCGCATGAGCAGGACGACGACTGGGGTCAGGCCGGCACCATGGTCCGCGAGGTGCTGGACGACGCCGCCCGCGGCCGTCTGGTCGACAACGTGGTCGGGCACCTGCTCAACGGGGTGACCGAGCCGGTGCTGGCCCGTGCGTTCGAGTACTGGCACAACGTGGACAAGGACCTCGGCGACCAGATCGAGCAGGGCGTCCGGGCCAAGGCCGCCGAGAAGGACCCCAAGGCGGCCGACCAGGGCAACCCGGCCCGCAGTAGTGCCCAGAAAAAGGCCTGACCCGGATCACGGTCTCAGCCTGAGCGGGCCCGGCGCACCACCGGTGCGCCGGGCCTTCGGCGTCCACGGGACCAGGGTGATGTCACATCGAGGTGGCCTGAGGCGTCGTCATGGGTGAGAGGCCGGGTACGGGGCCCGGCCGCGCGCACGCTTACAGGGGATGCCGTGACAGCGAACAAACTGGCCGGGGCCGATGCGGCCCGGCACGGAACCGGGAACGCGGATCTGACCGTCATGCTGGCCGCGCACGAGGCGCTGCGCCGGGACATGGTGGGGCTGGCCCGCGCGGCGTCCGGGGCGGCCCGGTCAGGGCCCGCCCAGCGCGAAGCCGTGCAGCGGGGCTGGGTGGTGTTCCAGCGGCAGTTGCACATCCACCACACCGCCGAGGACGAGCTGGTCTGGCCCGCGCTGCGGGAGCGGCTGGCCGCCAGCGACGCGGCCCGGTCGGTGCTCGACGCCATGGAGGCCGAGCACGAGCAGATCGATCCGCTGCTGGCCGCGGTCGGTCAGGCCATGGACGCCGGCGAGCAGGACCGCGCTGACCACGACGGCGCTGACTACGACGGGGGCCGGCTGGCCGACACGGTGGACGTGCTGACCATGGCCCTGCACGGGCATCTGGCCCATGAGGAGCGGGACGCGCTGCCGCTCATCGGGACCGCGCTGACCGCCGCCGAGTGGCGCGCTGTGGGGCGCCGGATCGGCGTGCGCAACCTCCGGCGCGCCCCGGAGATGTTCGCCTGGATGCTGGACGGAGCCACGCCGGACCAGGCCGGAGCGGCCACCGGCCAGCTGCCGCCACCGGCCCGGGTGCTGTACCGGACCGTGTGGCGTCCCCGGTTCGTTCGCCGCCCTCGCTGGTGAAAGGGCGGCTGGTGGGGGGCCCGGGAGTGCCGCGCTCTTTACTCCGCGGCGCCCTCGGCGATGGCCTGGCCGACTTCCTCGGCGCGGGCGGTGAACTCGGCCGCCTGCTCGCGGTCCATGCGCTCGGCGATCTCCTCGTCGTCGCGCATCAGGGCGTCCAGGTCGGACTTGGCTGCGTCGAGCACGCCGAGGTCGGCGTAGGCGTGCTGGATCTTCGGGCCCCACAGGCCGATGTCCTTGACGCAGGGCACGATGCGGCTGAACAGCAGCGTCCGGAACAGCTGCTGGACCGGTGAGTGCTCGGTGAACTCGAGGCAGTCGGCGACGTTGAACCCCATCCGTTCCCAGACTTCCTGCTGGCGGAAGCGGCTGCGCATCAGGTAGCAGCCCTCGACCACGAACTCCTCGCGGTCGGCGCGCTCGGCCGAGGTCAGCTCGGCGTAGTAGTCGCGCAGGGTCAGGCGGCCGAACGCCACGTGCCGGGCCTCGTCCTGCATGACGAACGCGAGCAGCTGCTTGACCAGCGGGTTGGTGGCCACGTCGCGGTGCACGCCGAACGCGGCCAGGGCCAGGCCCTCGATCAGGACCTGCATGCCGAGGTAGGGGAAGTCCCAGCGCGAGTCGGTCAGCGCGTCGTGGAGCAGCCGGGCCAGGTCGTCGTTGATCGGGTAGTACAGGTCGATCTTCTCCCGCATGAACCGGGAGAACAGCTCGACGTGCCGGGCCTCGTCCATGGCCTGGGTCGCGGCGTAGAACTTGGAGTCCATGTCGGGCACGGACTCCACGATCCGCGCGGCCACGGTCAGCGCGCCTTGCTCACCGTGCAGGAACTGGCTGAACAGCCAGGACGACAGGTGATGGGACAGCTCGTCCCGCTCCGGCTCGGACAGCTTCTCCCACTGGGGTGACCCGTAGATCGGGTTCAGCTCGCGGGACATGCCCATGACGTTGGCCGGGTCCACCGGCAGCGACCAGTCGATCCGCTTGGCCGCGTCCCACTGCTTGTCCTTGCCCCGCTGGTAGAGGCTGAGCAGCCGGTCCCGGCCGTCGTCGTACTCCCAGGAGAACCGGGTGTGGCCGGCCGCCGGTACGTCCCAGGTGCCGGGCGGGACGGGCGTGGTGTAGTGGTCGTAGGTGCTCACGCGGCCTCCTGGCGCGGGTCCGTTCCCCAGCCCCCCACTCATTACTAACCAGTAATGAGCCAATGCGCAATGCCTGCGTTCCGCTGGGTCAGACTTGGAACTGGGCCGGCCGGGAACGGGTCAGACCTGGAAGCGGTAGCCCATGCCGGGCTCGGTGAGCAGGTACCGGGGCTGGGACGGTTCCGGCTCCAGCTTGCGGCGTAGCTGGGCCAGGTAGACGCGGAGGTAGTTGCTCTCGGTCTCGTAGGCCGGGCCCCAGACTTCCTGCAGCAGCTGGCGCTGGGTGACCAGACGGCCGTGGTTGCGGACCAGGATTTCCAGCAGCTGCCATTCGGTGGGGGTGAGCCGGACGTCGCCCTGGCCCGGGCGGGTGACCCGCTTGGCCGCCAGATCGACGGTGAAATGGTCGGTGCTCACCACCGGCTCATCCGGAGCGGGGGCGGACCGGCGGACGGCGGCGCGCAGCCGGGCCAGCAGCTCGTCCATGCCGAACGGCTTGGTCACGTAGTCGTCGGCCCCGGCGTCCAGGGCGGCGACCTTCATGCTCTCCTGGCCCCAGACCGACAGCACGATGATCGGGATCGACGTCCAGCCGCGGACGCCGCTGATCACCTCGGTGCCCTCCATGTCCGGCAGGCCGAGATCGAGGATGAGCACGTCGGGCCGCTCCCGGGCCACCGCGGCCAGCCCGGACGTGCCGTCGGCGGCCGTGCTGACCTCGTACCGCCGGGCGCTGAGGTTGATCCGCAGCGCCCGCAGGATGGACGGTTCGTCGTCGATGACCAGGACCCGGGTCACGGCTCGACCCCGAGCACCGAGCGGTCCTCGCTGTGCGCCACCGGCATGGCCACCCTGATCGTGAGACCGCCGCCCGGGGTGTCGACCGCGGCGATGCTGCCCCCC
This sequence comes from uncultured Actinomycetes bacterium, assembly GCA_963833835.1. Taxonomy (GTDB): domain Bacteria; phylum Actinomycetota; class Actinomycetes; order Streptosporangiales; family Streptosporangiaceae; genus Bog-532. The sequence continues at coordinate 36,291 of CAWHZI010000003.1, read as the reverse complement.
ATGGCTTCGGCGAAGCCCTTGGCCACGGCCAGCCCCAGGCCGACCCCGGCGTTGCGGTCGTCGAAGCGCTGGAACGGCTCGAAGATCTGCTGCTTGAGCTCGTCGTCCGGCACCCCGGCCCCGTGGTCGACCACCTCGAGCAGCACGGTGTCACCGTGCGTGCGGGCCCGCAGCACCGGCGGCTGATTGGGCGGGGAGTGCCGCAGCGCGTTGGAGAAGATGTTGGCCAGCACCCGTTCCAGCAGGCCCGGGTCGGCCCGCACCAGCGGCACCCCTTCCGGCACCACGATCTCCAGGTCGCCGGGGGCGTCCAGGCCGCGCAGGGCGACCGGGGCCACCTCCTCGATCGCGGTCGGGCGCAGGAACGGATCCAGTGACCCGGTGTGCAGCCGGGTCAGGTCGAGCAGGTTACCGATCAGCGCGTCCAGCCGGTCGGCGTTCTGCTCGATGGTGGCCAGCAGATCGGCCTCGTCGGCCGGGCTCCACTGCACGTCGGTCTGGCGCAGGCTGCTGACGCTGGCCTTGATCGAGGCCAGCGGGGTGCGCAGGTCGTGGCTGACCGCGGCGAGCAGGGCGGTCCGGATCCGGTTGCCCTCGGCCAGCGCCTCGGCCTGCGAGGCCTGTACGCGCAGCCGCTCGCGGTCCAGGGCCGCGGTCGCCTGGGCTCCGAAACCGGCCAGCTGGACCGGGCTGACCGCGCCGGTCTGGCCGCTGGTCAGCAGGGCCAGGCCGGGCCGGGGATGGATGCGGGCGCCCTCGGTCCCGGCGATGGTCCCGGGGTTGGCGCCGCCGCTCACCGCGACCCGGATCCACCGGCCGGCGGTGAGCTCCTGCAGCTCGGCCCGGCCGCCCAGGGTGCCGGTCAGGTGGTCGAGCACCGCAGTCGGGGTGTCCGCGCCGCCCAGCACGGTGCGGGCCAGGTCCAGCAGGGATGCGGTCTCCTCCCGGCTCACCGCGGCCTGCACGGCCAGCCGGGCGGCCAGGTGCACCACGCTGCTCACGGCCACGGCCACGGTCACGAACAGCACCAGGGCGAGCAGGTTACGGGGCTCGCCGATGGTGAACGTGTGCAGGGGCGGCGTCAGGTACCAGTTGAGCAGCAGGCAGGCTGCCACCGCGGCCAGCACCGCGGGCCAGAAGCCGCCGATCACCGTGACCGTGACCACGGCCAGCAGGAAGACCAGCAGATCGTCGGCGAAGTTCAGGTGGTTATGGGCGGATACCAGCAGGACGGTCAGCAACGGCAGGCCGATCAGGGTCAGGGCCACCCCGGACACCCGCCGCCGGGTGTTGATCGCCCCGGTCCAGGCGGCCCGGCGCCGCCACCGGCCCGGCACGTCCTCCGGGCCCAGCCGCCTGGCCGGGCGACCGTCCGCACTCGTGTCCACGTTGTCCAGTGTGAACCGCCGGGCCAGTGAGCGGAACACCGTGCCCGCCAGAGCGCATCCCCCGGCCGTGGCCGCGAGCGTGATCGCGGCGTCGGTGGCCAGCACGCCGGTGGGGCGCAGGTCCGCGTACGGCGGCCGGGAGAAGCCGATCACGGTCAGCCAGGCGATGACGCCCAGCGGGAGGGCGGTCAGCGGCTCGGAGAGCAGCGCGGTCACGCCGGTCACGATCGCCGTCGCGACCAGCACGCCGGAGCCCGGCAGCCGTCCGTTCAGCGCCGCGGTCAGGGTGCCCAGCAGGAACAGCGCAGCGAAGGCCACCGGCAGCGCGTACGGTGCCGGGATTCCGTCACGTCCCTTACGTCGAGTCATCGTGACTTCATTCGACCGCCGTCGGCGGCCAAAATTGATGATCTTGATATGGCCTTAACGCCGGCCCACCCAGTCTTGACGCCGCGCTAGCAGATATCCCCGGAGCCAGCACCTAGCGTTTGAACTGGGCAAATACCGACGAGTGAAGGCAGGAACCAGGTGGCGGTGCGCAGGGCGGCGGGGTTGCTCGGCCGGGGCGACGCCCTTCCCGAGACGTTCTCGTACTCGCTGAAGCGGCGGCTGCTCGGGCCGCCGCTGGTGAACGACCAGCTCGGCGAGGAGCGGCTGTCCAAGCCGCTGGCGCTGGGCGTGCTGTCTCCCGACGGCATCTCCTCGTCGGCGTACGGCAGCGAGGAAATCCTCATTGAGCTGCTCAACAGCGGCCTCGCGATCGCGGCCTTCACGATCCTGCTGCCGATCACCGGTGTGGTCCTGTTCGTGCTGGCTCTGGTCGTGCTGTCCTACCGCGAGGTCGTCACCGTCTACACCAGGACGGGCGGCTCGTACGTCGTGGCCCGGGACAACTTCGGGCCGCGGGTGGCGCAGATCGCGGCGGTCGCGCTGCTCATCGACTACACCGTCACGGTGGCGGTGCAGACGGCCGCGGGCGCGGCGGCCATCGTGTCCGCGTTCCCCGCCCTGGCCACGCTTTCCTTCATCAGCGTCAAAGAGATCCTGCTGGTCATCTCGGTGATCGCCATCCTGATCATGTGCTACGGCAACCTGCGCGGCATCCGGGAAGCGGGCCGGTTCTTCGCCCTGCCGACGTACCTCTTCTCCGCCTCGGTGGTCCTGATGATCCTCGTCGGGCTCGCCCGGGAGGCGTTCGGTCACCTGCCGGTTATCGATCCCGCGACGCTGCACGGGACGTATTTTCAGACCCAGCACAAGATGTCGCTCTTCATCTCTGTGGCCCTGGTATTCACCTTGCTGCGGGCCTTCGCCAACGGCGGCTCGTCGCTGACCGGTATCGAGGCGGTGTCCAACGCGGTCAGCGCGCTGAAGCCGCCCGAGGGACGGAACGCCCGGAAGGTGCTGGTCACCCAGGGCCTGATCCTCGCCTTCCTGGTCGGCGGCATCTCCTGGCTGGCGCACGTGCAGCACGCGACGCCGTACCTGAGCGGGGCTCCCACCGTGCTGTCCCAGGAGGCGGACCTCATCTTCGGCGGCGGTCCGGGCCGCGTCCTGTTCTATTTCGTCCAGTTCGCGACCGCGCTGATCTTGTTCACCGGGGGCAACACCAGCTTCAACGGCTTCCCGTTCCTGGCCAGCTTCGTGGCCCAGGACGCGTTCCTGCCGCGCTGGCTGATGAAGCGCGGGCACCGGCTGGTGTTCTCCAACGGCATCATCGTGCTGACCGTCGTATCGCTGGCGCTCATCCTCGCGGTCGGGGCAAACGTCAACAACCTGGTGCCGTTCTACGCGATCGGCGTGTTCACCGGGTTCTCGGTGGCTGGCTTCGGTATGTCCAAGTACCACCTGACGCATAAGGAGCGAGGCTGGCGCCGACGGCTCGTGATCAACTTCTCGGCTGGCGTGCTCACCGCGTTTGTCGTGCTGATCTTCGCGGTCACCAAGTTCACCGAGGGTGCGTGGCTGGTCGTCGTGGTCGGGCCGATCCTCGTGTTCGTCCTCATGCGGCTGAACCGGGAGTACCGGGCCGAGGACCAGGTGCTGGAGGGGATCGGGGACCGCCAGGCGGCCGGCATCGCCCCGCGCCAGCAGAACTACACCCGCCGGGTGGTGCTCGTGCTGGTGGACAGCATGGACCTGGCCACGCTGGCCGCGCTGCGGTACGCGCGCAGCCTGCGGCCGACCTCGCTACGCGCGGTCCACTTCGTCATCGACACGGCCAAGGCCAACCAGCTGCAGGGACGGTGGGTCCGGTTCGGCCAGGACATTCCGTTCGAGATGATCGACACCCCGGACCGGCGGCTGGACCACGCGGCGCAGGAGCTGGTCCGGCGGGAGGCCGAGGTGCCCGGCACCCAGGTCACGGTGGTGCTGCCGCGGCGCGGCTTCTCCCCGCTCATCGGCCGGCTGCTGCACGACCGCACCGCGGACAAGATCGCCGCGGCGGTGAGCCGGATACCGGACGCGGCGGCCACGATCATTCCGTTCGACGTGGAGAGCCGGGTCCGGGTGCTGGAGGCGCGCCAAGCCGAGCCGCCCGACCGCACCAGCCCCGCGGTCCCGGCCGGCGGGCCGGTTCAGGCCGCAGGCGCCGGGCACGCCCAGGCCGAGGACGGAGACCGGGGACACCGGCAGGCTGTGGCCACGGCGACCCGCCCCGAGTCAGCCAGCCAGGAGGTCAGGCCGGTCGGCTCGCTGACCGAGCCGGGCCGGGTGACGGTGGAAGGCCGCGTCATCTCCCTGGCCATCCGCCCGGTCGAGCGCAACTCCGTGCTCGCGGTGGAAATCGCCGACGAGTCCGGCACGCTGACGGCGCTGTTCTACGGGCGCACGAAGATCCCCGGGCTGATCTGCGGCAGCAAGGTCCGCCTCCAGGGCGCGGCCGGGTCCAAGGCCGGCCGCGCGTGATGATCAACCCGCTGTACGAGCTGGTCTCCCCCGAGGATTAGGAGTCGGGGCCCGAGCTGACCAGCTCGTAAGCCGGGTTGATCATGACCGGGTGCCCTTCCTTGAAGCCGACCGGCCCGCGCAGCCGCAGCTTGCTGCCGCAGATCACGCCCGCGATGTGCGACCGGCCGTAGAACAGCGCGGTCATTTCGCCGGAGGAGTCCGTGATCTCCAGGGCCAGGACCGAGTTCTGCTCGACCGGGCGGATCTCCAGCGCGCGCACCCGGCCCTCGATGACGGCCTTGCCCGGCTCGGTCAGCGTGCCGATGGGCTTGACCCCGGACGGGGCCTTGGGACGGTCGTAGGCGGCCCCCTTGCCGTCACCTTCGGCGGCGTCCCTCTCGTCCCGTCCCTTGATCAGGCCGCGAAGTTTGCGCACCGATCTCATCTCCTCTTCCGACGCGGGTTCCTGGCTGGCCGCCGCGGCCGCCGTACCCGTCGATTCCGGCCGCTCGGCCCCGTTGGGATGGGCGGTACCGTCCGGCGGCACGGCTCCGTCCGCATGCTCAGGGCGCTTGCGCCCTGCGGGGTGTTCCGGGCGCTGCGGCTCGTCCGGCCGTTCCTGGCGATCCGGCCGATCCGGCCGTTCCGCAGGCTTGGCGGCGCCGCCAGGGGTGGCCGGGCCGCCGAGTGCGCTACCGCTGGGCAGGGTGGCCGGGATGCCGCCCTGGGGCGCGTGGTGCTCCTGCAGCACCCGGACCCGGCTATGCACGTCGTAGGGCACGATCGTGGCCGCCGAGCGCGGGATCCGGCTCACCACGGCGGCGATCTTGTCCGCGGTCCGGTCGTGGAGCAGCCGGCCGAACCAGGCCGAGTAGCTGCGCCGGGGCAGGATGACGGTCACGTGCGTGCCGGGGTCCTCCACCTCGTGCCCGACGAGTTCCGCGGCCGCGCGGGTCAGCCGGCGGTCGGGCACGTCGATGAAGTCGAGGACCACCCCGCGGTTGGCCCGGGTCCACTCTTCCCGCAGCTTCTCGGCCCGCACGTTGTCGATGACGAAGTGCACCGCCCGCAGTGAGGTGGGCCGCAGGCTGCGCGCGTACCGCAGCGCGGCCAGTGTGGCCAGGTCGAAGCTGTCTACGAACACGAACACGGTCCGCCGGGTGTAGTGCGGCGGCGGCGGGGGCTGGGCGCCGGTGATGGCGGCCAGCACCTCCGACTCCATGCTGTACTCCCGGTTCAGCCGGATCAGCGCCGGGACCAGGATGACGAACAGCACCACCACGATCCAGGCGCCTTCGGTGAACTTCACCACCGCGAAGATCGCCACCACGATCCCGGTGAGCACGCCAGCCGAGAAGTTGATCACGAACCGGCGGCGCCAGCCGCGTCCCTTCTTGCGCTGTTGGTAGCGGGCCATGCCGAAGCCGGCCATCGAGAACGCGGTGAACACGCCGATCGCGTACAGCGGCACCAGGTTGTTGACGTTGGAGCCGCGGATGATGAGCAGCGCCACGGAGCAGACGGTCAGCAGGATGATGGCGTTGGAGAACACCAGGCGGTGCCCGCGCTTGAGCAGCCAGCGGGGCAGGAACGCGTCTCCGGCCACGTAGCTGGCCAGGAACGGGAACCCGTTGAAGCTGGTGTTGGCCCCGGTGTACAGGATCAGCGCGGTCGACGCCTGGATCAGGTAGAACAAGATCTGGCCCACAAACGTGTGGCCGAAGACAATGGCCGCCTCCTGGGCCAGCACGGTGGGGTAACCGCTGGCCCGCGGGGTGGCGTGAGTGGCGTGGGCCAGCCAGGAGATGCCGGCCACCAGGAACCCGAGGATCAGGCCTTCGGCCACCAGCACCTGGCGAGCGTTGCGTCCCTCCGGCGGCCGGAGCCCGCCCACTGCGTCCGAGACCGCCTCGATACCGGTCAGCGACGCGCCGCCGTTGGCGAAGGCGCGCAGGAAGGTGAAGACCGTCACCCCGAGGACCAGCGTCGACTCGTGGTGCACCTTGATCGTGCCGTGCAGGGCGAGCGGGTTCAGCATCGGCAGGTGGAAGAAGATCTGCCGGATCAGCCCGACCACGATCATCAGGATGACCGCCCCGGAGAACAGGTAGGTCGGGATGGCGAAGAACCGCCCGGCCTCCTTGATCCCGCGCAGGTTGCCGAAGCACAGCAGCAGCACGATCCCGATGCTGATCTCTAGGTCGTAGGGGCCGATGGCCGGGAACGTCGACGCGATGGCGGCCGTGCCCGCGGCCGTTTGCACCGCGACCGTCACGATGTAGTCGATGAGCAGCGCGACCGCGCACACCTGCGCGGTTTTCGGCCCGAAGTTCTGCCGGGCGACCACGTACGAGCCGCCGGGCCTGATGTAGACCATGACGACTTCGCGGTACGACAGGATCACCAGCAGCAGGACGAGCAGGATCACCAGCGTGAACGGCAGGATCAGGGTGAACGCGGCCAGGCCGAAGTACGGCAGCAGCTCGATCAGGATTTCCTCGGTGCCGTAGGCCGACGAGGAGATCCCGTCCGGGGAGAGCACCCCCAGGGCGAGTGGCTTCGATAGCCGCTGCTCACCAAGCTCCTCGTTGACGAGGGGCGGGCCCAGCAACCGGCGTTTTACCGAGTACAGGAAGCCCTCGGGGAGGTCAGGCCCTCCCTCGAGGACGCCCACCGCCTTCCTCATGGCCACGAATTCGCGCCTCTCCTATTTGTACGCTGACCTGGCCTTCATACCACCCGCGAGGAACCCGCCGGAACACGGCGGTCCTCCGGGGAGTTACCCAGCCCCGGACCGGGGTACGCCGGCGGCCGTGGTCATTCCGCCGAGCGGGACGGAACCTGGGGGCGACGCGGGGACGTCCAACTCATGGCTGGTTGTTCGGAAAGGGGTGTCATGGCTGGTCCGGCGGGCGACGATGGCCGCGTGAGGGTTTGCCGCGCGCTGCGGACCGCCCGGTGGCCGGGACCGGCGGCCCCCGTCCTGCTGACTGTCCTGCTGGCCGGGACCCTGCTGGCCGGCTGCGGATCGGGCGGCCCGGCCGTCGGCGGCGCGGGGGCCGGCGGCGCCACGGCTGGCAGTACCGCGGCGGGCAGTACCGCGGCGGGCAGTACCGCGGCGGGCAGCGCCACGGCGGGCCAGGCGGGGCCGGGCCGCGGAAGTTCCCCCGGACCGGGGTCCGCGAGCGCCTCGCCGGGCGGCACGGTGCCGGGTGTCTCGAATTCCGTTGATAACCGGCCCGTGACCGATGCCGGGCCGGCTGCTGCCCCGGGCCGTTCCGCCTCCGGGCCCGGGTGTTCCCGGTGGCCGGCCGGGTCGGGCGGCACCACCCTGCTCGTCACCCAGGCCAGCAACGGGCAGCAGTACTGCGTGCATCCCGGCCAGGCCGTGCAGGTGTACCTGGGTGGCACGCTGTCGCCCGCGGCCGGGTCGGAACCACCCCGGCTGACCGGGACGGGACTGGCTCCCTCGCCGTCCGGGCAGGCGCACCTGCTCCGGTCACCGGCCGCGGCCTACCAGGCGGCCCGGGCCGGCCGGTCGGTGCTGACCATCGTCCGGCAGCCCTGCCACTCCGTGGCGCCAGCGCAGACTCCGGCGGCCGGCCCGCAAGGCGCCGAAGGCGCCGGCCTGGGGGGTACCTCCGGCGCCGCGGCCAGCGCGAACGCCGTGGAACTGGCCTACACCGGCGGGGCACCGGTCGGGGCGCAGTGCGCGCTCGAGCAGGCCTTGCGGGTCACCATCATCGTGTCCTGAGCCCGGAAGCCCTTTTCTTTCACACAATGCGGCCATTCGCTCACTTTAAGTACGGTAGGCTCACGCTCCGAAATCAGGAAACTTCATAGCGTGAGAAAGGGTCATCCCTCATGTCTCAGGTTCGTTGGTCACGTCTGCCCGCGCTCGCCGCCGCGCCCGCCCTCGTGGCCCTGGCCGTGGCGGGATGCTCTGCCGGTGGATCGGCGTCCGCACCGGCTTCGCACCCGGCCGGCAGCGCGGCGGCCAGCACCCCCGCGGCGGCGGCGGCGGGCTACACCGCCACCCAACTGCGAGGTGCGCTGCTCACCAAGATCAACGGCAAGACGCCGGCCGCCCCGGTGGAGGCGGGCCAGTACGGCTCGCTGACCGAGGTCAAGGCGACCAAGAACTCCATGACCGGAGTCACGGTCAAGCCGGCCGCGTGCGCGCAGACCACCGTGACCGGTTTCAACTCCCCGTCGTTTGCCAATGTCCCGGCCACCGTGTCCACCTTCAAGGTGGGCAGCAACGGTGTCTCTGAGGTGCTGATGGCCCCGTCCTCGGCTACCGCCGCGCTGGCGCTGAAGAACCAGATCCCGGCCAACTGCGCCAAGTACACCGCGGTCGTGAAGGGCAAGACGTTCGTGTACACGGTCAGCGAGCGGACCGTCAGCCACCTGGCCCAGGACGCGCGGGCCATGAACATCGAAGCCACCGGGTCGGAGAGCATCAACGTGTGGTCCGTGGTCTACCGGGCCACCGACTTCGTCGGTGCGGTCACCATCGTGGGTCCCAACGCCACGGCCACCGTGGCCACCACGCTGGCCGCCCAGGCCTACGCGCACGCGGCCAAGACCCTGCACTGATACCGGCCTGGGCCCGGGATCCTGCCCCCAGGCCGAGCTCCCGCGCTGCGCTGAGATCCCGCACTGGACCGGGCGTGCGAAACTGGACGGGTGAGTGAAGCGCCGCGGCTCCGCCGCATCCTCGACGACATGCCCGGATACCAGCCGGGAGTGACCGCCCAGGCCGTCGGGGGCCGGTCGTTCAAGCTGTCTTCCAACGAGACGCCGTTCGGCCCGCTCCCGTCGGTGGCCAAGGTCATCGCCGAGGCCGCGCTGGTGGTCAACCGCTACCCGGACAACGGGGCGGAACTGCTGACCGCGGCGATCGCCCAGCGCTTCGGGTTGCCGCTGGACCACGTGGCCGTCGGCTGCGGATCGGTCGGGGTGGCCCAGCAGTTGCTGACCGCGGTGGCCGAGCCGGGCGCGGAGGTGCTGTACGCCTGGCGGTCGTTCGAGGCGTACCCGGGGCTGACCGCGCTGACCGGGGCCCGTTCGGTGCAGGTCCCGCTGCGCGACGAGACCCACGACCTGGACGCGATGGCCGACGCGATCACCCCGCAGACCCGGCTGATCTTCGTCTGCAACCCGAACAACCCCACCGGCACCGTCGTGCGCACCGCCGAGCTGACCCGCTTCCTGGACCGGGTTCCCGGTGACTGCCTGGTCGTGCTGGACGAGGCCTACCACGAGTACATCAGGGACGAGTCGGTCCCGGACGGGCTCGAGCTGTACCGGGACCGGCCCAACGTGGCCGTGCTGCGCACGTTCTCCAAGGCCTACGGGCTGGCCGGGCTGCGGGTCGGGTTCATGGTCGGGCATCCGGCGGTGGCCCAGGCGGTGCGCAAGACCATGCTCACCTTCAGCGTCAACAGCCTGGCCCAGGCCGCGGCGGTGGCGTCGCTGGCGGCCGAGGCGGAACTGCTGGAGCGCGTGGAGGCCACGGTCAAGGAGCGCAGCCGGGTGCACGAGGCCCTGCTGGCCGAGGGCTGGACCGTGCCCTCCTCCGAGGCCAACTTCGTCTGGCTGCGGCTGGGCACCTACACCGCCGCCTTCGCGGCGGCCTGCACGGGGGCCGGAGTCAGCGTCCGGCCCTTCGCCGGTGAAGGTGCCCGGGTCTCCATCGGTGAGCCCGAGGCCAACGACCTGTTCCTGGCCGTGGCCCGCGCCTTCCCGCACCGGACCTGAGCGCCCGCGCCGGCTTCGGCCGTTGCCGTCCTACGAAGGGGCCCGGGACGGTTCCGGCTCTTCCAGCTTCTCGGTGATCAGCCGGTAGAACTGCCGGGGACGGCCGGGCTGTGCGGCCCGGCTGGGAGGCAGGGGCCAGGCCAGGCCCTCGTCCACCAGACCGCGGAGCAGCCGCCGTGCGGTCCGGGAGGTGACCCCCAGCAGCCGCCCAGCCGTCTCGGCGTCGACGACCAGGGCGGTCTCCGAGCCTTCGAGCCGGCCGGCCAGCCGGGACAGCGTCTCCACCCCCCGGGACGGTGCGGTCCGCAGCGCGGGGGAGGCCCGGCGCGGCGGGGGGACCAGCGGCTGCCCCTCACGGGTCGCGGTGACCGCGGGGGCGGCCGACCGGGACCGGGCCAGCGTCGTCCGCGCGAACGTCTCGGCTTCGTGCGCGGTGCGGCCCATGCCCACCCCGACCTCGATCGTGACGCCGAGCTCGGCCCGGGCCCGCTCCTCGAACGGAAGCTCGGTGAAGTCGCTGGTCAGGGCGGCCAGCGAGCCGCGGGTGGCCGCGATCGTGAACGAGTGGTCATCGGCCTGGGCCACCATGGCCTGGATGCGCTGGGCCTCGGTGGTCAGGAACCGGTGCACGGTCAGCCGCAGCTCATCACGCGAGTACCGGGACAGCGACCGGCGGGCACCTTCCCGCAGCCGGGGCACCTCGACCACCACCACGGCCAGCTGGGCGGCCTCCAGCCGGTGATGGCCACCGAGCAGCACCGCGTTCCAGACCGCCATCCGGATGGCCGCGTCGGTGGGCCGGATGTTGATGACCGGGACGCCGGCCCGGGCCAGCCGCCGGCTCACTGAGTCCAGGCAGGTGAGCGCGACCGAGGTCTCACCCATCCGCCAGAGCCGTTCGTGGAACGCGGCCAGCGCGGCCGGGCTGGCCGGGTCCTGCCGCAGCCGGACCCCGTCCGAGGGGATGCCCAGCTCGGCGTAGGCCTCGTCGATGGCCGCCCGGTCCAGCACGTCGACGCTGATCCGCTCGATGTCGTGGCCGTGCTCCCGGCTGGCCCGCAGCAGCGCCGCGTACAGCGCGCCCTCGTCCAGCCGCACGTAGGTGCTGGGCACCGAGATGACGTCGGCCCGGCGCGCGTACTCGTACGGCACCGGGCTGGCGAACAGGCACACGTCGATGGCGGCGCCGAGCCGGGCCACCTTCTCCGCGGCCTCCCGCTCGCGCCGGTACGCGGCCGCGATCAGCCGGCGCGGGAGCATGCCGCCCGCCATCGCGCGGAACTCGTCCTGGGACCAGGCGGCCGGCCCTGGTGCCGGGTGCGGGCCGAGGGCGGACTCGGCCACCTCGGCCCGGAACGCGGCCGCTTCCGGCCGGAAGGAACTCGCCGGGCTGGGTGAGCTGGCTGATCCGGGGGTGGCGGCCGCCGGGCCACCGGTGCCGGCGCTGGCACTGGGTTGGCTGGCAGCGCCCGTGTTGGCTGGCCCCGTGTTGGCTGGCACTGAGCGTGTCGTCGCGGGCCGCAGCCCCGGACAGCATGATCCGCTCGACCAGGTCGTAGGGTCCGACCACCCCGATGACCAGCTCACTGGGCAGGTGCCGACGGGCGGTCATTGCCCTTTTCCCCCGTAGACCGTTAACCCGGGGCAGGCCGTAAAGCCGTTGCTGACGTGTGCGCTCACCGTTCACTCCATCCGCATGCGGTAACCAGCTACCAGCCACAGTTCGCACAATCAAGCCACCTCATCACCCCGAGTAGACGCCGGTCAGTACTTTTCGTAACCCATCCGGCTCAATTTGTGAAGAGGCAGGCCAAGCCGAAATCATCCCACCCGGCCTAGTCAAAACTGACTTAATACTCGCCGATCGGCGTTTCATCCACCATGTCGGGACAGTAAACGGGCCCCGGCCGGCGTTCCGCCTGGCCGGGGCCCAACTGCTCCGGTAGCCGCCTGGGCTAGTTCTGCTCGACCTGGATGTCGGCGCCGAGTGTGGTCAGCCGCTGCGCGACCGACGTGTGGCCGCGGTCGATGAGGTACCCCGGCGCCACCACCGTCTCGCCCTCGGCCGCCAGCCCGGCCAGGACCAGCGCGATACCGGTCCGCAGGTCGTGCGCCACGACTTCCGCCCCGCGCAGCGTGTTCGGGCCGTGCACGATGGCCACGCTGCCGTCCATCTCGACCTTCGCGCCCATCTTGTTCAGCTCGCCCACCAGCGTGTACCGGCCGTCGAAGATGGTCTCGCGGATGTAGCTGGAGCCTTCGGCCAGGCACGCCAGCGCCATGATCGGCGACTGGAGGTCGGTGGCGAAGCCGGGGTAGGGGGAGGTGATGACGTTGATCGGCCGCAGCGGGTTCTCCCGGCGGACCTGCAGGACCGCGCCTGCGGTGGAGAACTCCACACCCATCTGCTCGAGCTTCCAGCGCACCACGCCGAAGTGCTCGAGCGAGCCGCCGACCAGGTTGAGCTCGCCGCCGGTGATGGCCGCGGCCATGGCGAACACGCCGGCGTCGAGCCGGTCCGGCATCACCGTGTGCTCGACGGCGGCCAGCTCGTCGACCCCCTCCACGGTCACGAACCCGGTGCCGCCCCCGCTGATCCGCGCGCCCATCTTGGTCAGGAACGCGATCACGTCGAGGACTTCCGGCTCCAGGGCCGCGTTGTCGATGATCGTGGTGCCCGGTGCCACCGACGCCGCCATGATCAGGTTCTCGGTGCCGGTGTGCGAGGGGGTGTCCAGGTACAGGTGCGCGCCGCGCAGGCCGTTGGTGCCGGCCTTGATGTGGATGACCGACTCGCCCTCGTCGACCACCGCGCCCAGCCGGGCGAAGCCCCGGTAGTGGAAGTCCAGGTTGCGGCTGCCCAGATTGCAGCCGCCGATGCCTTCGATGTGCGCTTCGCCCAGCCGGTGCAGCAGGGCGGGCACGAACAGGACCGAGCTGCGGAACCGCCGGGCGATCTCGGCCGGCAGCACCGGGTTGTTCAGCCGGGACGCGTCCACCACCAGCGTCCGCTCGGACTCGTGGAACTCGACGATGGCCCCCACGGCCTGGGCCAGCTCGACGGCCCGGCGTACGTCTTCAATGGGCGGCACGTTACGCAGGACCGTCCGGCCCTTGGACGCGAACAGGGACGCCGCGATCATCTTCAGCGCGGCGTTCTTCGCGCCCTGCACGAAGACGGTGCCGTGCAGCGGCGTTCCGCCCCGTACGCGGTAACGGGTCTCAGTGCCCATCGTCATATGGATGCAACTCCTGTCGAGGGGTGGTGAAGGAAACCGGTGTGCGACCGGTACAGATCGGGGCCAGCCGTGCTGGCCGGGCCGGTCAGGGGACGACCGGAACCGCGGCCGGTGTCCCACGCAAAGGCGGTGCCCAGTATTCCACCCGTCCTGCCGGCGGGCGGCGGCTTGACACGATTTGCCGTCATGTCAGCTGCTCCAGCCGGGCGAATACCGGCCCCAGGCGGGTCACGTAGCGCTCGGGCTGGCAGGCTTCGTCCAGCCGCGCCTCGTCGATCACCTGGCCGCGGGCGGCGGCCTCCTTGCGCAGCGTTTCCCGGAACGGCGTGCCGGTGTTCCAGGTCTCCATCGCCGCCGTCTGGACCAGGGTGTAGGCGTCATCCCGGGCCACGCCCGAGGCGACCAGCTCGAGCAGCGCGGCCGAGGAGTACAGCAGGCCACCGGTGGCGTCCAGGTTGGCTCGCATCCGCTCGGCGTCCACCACCAGCCCCTCGATCAGGCCGGTGGTCAGGTGCAGCAGGTAGTCGACGCTGATCGCCGCGTCCGGCAGCGCGATGCGCTCGACGCTGGAATGGGAAATGTCACGTTCGTGCCACAGGGGGATGCCCTCCAGCACCGGGGTCACGTAGCCGCGCACCACCCGGGCCAGCCCGCAGATCCGCTCCGACCGGATCGGGTTCTTCTTGTGCGGCATGGCCGAGGAGCCCTTCTGGCCCCGGCCGAACGGCTCGGCCAGCTCGCGGACCTCGGTGCGCTGGCCGTGCCGGACCTCCAGCGCTATGGCCTCGCACACGGTGGCCAGGATGGCCAGGGCGCTGATCCATTCGGAGATCCCGTCGCGCATCACGACCTGGGTGGCGACGTCCGCGGGCCGCAGGCCCAGCGCGGGCATGACCTCGGCCTCGATGTCCGGCGCGATGTTGGAGTAGTTGCCGACCGGCCCGGACAGCTTGCCGACCGCGATGGCCTCCCGGGCCCGGCGCAGCCGGTCCCGGCCGCGGGCGGCCGCGAACGCGAAGTCGGCCACCCGGTGGCCCCACACGTCGGGCTCGGCGTGCACCCCGTGGGTGCGTCCCGGGCGCAGCGTGTCCCGGTGCGCCAGCGCGTGGTCGCGCAGCGCCGCGACCAGGGCGTCCGCCTTGGCCAGCAGGATGTCCGTGGCCTCGGTGAGCTGGACGGCCAGGGCCGTGTCCACCAGGTCGGAGGAGGTCATGCCGAAGTGCACGTAGGCGGCCGCGCTGCGCGGGGAGGTGTTGTCGGCCCAGGCGGTCAGGAACGCGATCACGTCGTGGTCGGTGACCGCTTCCACCTCGGCCACGGCCTCGGGGGTGGGGGGCGCGGCCGCGCGCACCGGGTCCACGCTGTCGGCCGGGACGGTGCCGGCCCGGGCGTGCGCCTCCAGCACCAGCGTCTCTACCCGGCACCACAGCTCGTACTTGTGGGCCTCGCTCCAGACCTGCCCCATCTCGGGACGCGTGTAGCGGCTGATCACGGCGTGAGCCCCCTTCCCGGCTGCCCGGTTGTCGGCTGGCGGTCGACGGCGGCGATGTCGCGGCGGTACCAGCCGCCCCGAAACTGGATCTCGCCCGCCGCCTTGTAAGCAGCCGAGCGGGCCGCCTCGATATTTCCGCCTGTACCTATGACGTTCAGGACCCGTCCTCCGTTGGCGCGAAGTACGCCGTCGGCGTCGAGGGCCGTACCGGCCTGCAGCACGTACGCATCGGGGACCCGTCCGGCCTGCTCCAGGCCGGTGATGGCGTCGCCGGTGACCGGCGCGGCCGGATACCCCTGCGCCGCGATGACCACCGTGACGGCCGCGCCGGGCCGCCAGCGCAGCGTCCCCGCACTCCCCGTCCCGGCCAGGTCGCCGGTGGCGGCCGCGTGCAGCAGCCCGGCCAGCGGCGCCTCCAGCCGGTCCAGGACCACCTGGGTCTCCGGGTCGCCGAACCGGGCGTTGAACTCGATGACCCGGATCCCGGCCGCGGTGAGGGCCAGGCCCGCGTACAGCAGGCCCCGGTACGGGGTGCCCCGGCGGGCCAGGGTGTCCACCGCGGGCTGGATGACCGTGGCCATGACCTCGTCGGCCAGTCCGGCCGGGGCCCAGGGGAGCGGGGCGTAGGCGCCCATCCCCCCGGTGTTCGGTCCCCGGTCGCCGTCGTGGGCCCGCTTGAAGTCCTGGGCCGGGAGCAGCGGCACCGCGCTCCGGCCGTCGCACACCGCGAACAGCGACACCTCGGGGCCGTCCAGGAATTCCTCGATCACCACCCGGGCGGCGGACCGTGCGTGGGCGCGGGCCGCCTCGGCGTCCTCGGTGACGATGACGCCCTTGCCCGCGGCCAGCCCGTCGTCCTTGACCACGAACGGCGGCCCGAACTCGGCCAGCGCCGCGTCCGCTTCCGCCGGGGTGGTGCAGGTGCGGGCGGCCGCGGTGGGGATGCCGCCGTCCGCCATGACCTGCTTGGCGAACGCTTTGGAGCCCTCGATCATGGCCGCGGCCCGCGCGGGGCCGAAGCACGCGATACCGGCCTCGCGCACCGCGTCGGCCGCCCCGGCTACCAGCGGCACCTCGGGCCCGATCACCACCAGGTCCGCGGCCAGCTCACCGGCCAGTGCGGCGATGGCCGCCGGGTCGGGCGCGGTCACCGGGTGGGTGTGCGCCAGCGCCGCGATACCCGGATTACCGGGTGCCGCGTGCAGGCTGGTGACCGCCGGGTCCTGGGCCAGAGCCCGGACGATGGCGTGTTCCCGGCCCCCCGAGCCAATGACAAGAACGCGCACGGCCGCGAGCCTACCCGCTGACTTCGTGGTCGGGCCGGCGCATCAGATCAGCTCACGGATCTGAAGCGTCTGATCACGCCGGGGGCCGACGCCCACCGCGCAGACCGGGGCGCCGATCATGTCCTCCAGGGCCTGCACGTAGCGCTGGGCGTTCGGCGGCAGGTCACCGAACGACTGGACCGCGGAGATGTCCTCCGACCAGCCGTCCAGGTACTCCAGCACCGGGCGGGCGTGGTGAAACTCGGTCTGCGTCGTAGGTATCTCCTCGCAGCGCTGGCCGTTGACCTCGTAGGCCACGCACACCGGCACCTTGTCCAGGCTGGACAGCACGTCCAGCTTGGTCAGGAAGTAGTCGGTGATGCCGTTCACCCGGGTCGAGTAGCGCGCGATGACCGCGTCGAACCAGCCGCAGCGGCGGGCCCGCCCGGTGGTCACCCCGTACTCGCCCCCCGTCTGCCGCAGCCACTCGCCCTGCTCGTCGGTCAGCTCGGTCGGGAACGGGCCCGCACCGACCCGGGTGGTGTAGGCCTTGACCACCCCGAGCACCTTGGTGATCCGGGTCGGCCCGATGCCGGACCCGGCACAGGCGCCGCCCGCGGTCGGCGAGGACGACGTGACGAACGGGTAGGTGCCGTGGTCGACGTCCAGCATGGTCGCCTGGGCGCCCTCGAGCAGGACCACGCGGTCGTTATCCAGGGCCTGGCCCAGGACCAGCCCGGTGTCGGCCACGTACTGCCGGAGCCGCTCGGCGTAGCCCAGGTACTCGTCGGCGATCGGGCCCGGCTCGATGGCGCGGCGGTTGTAGACCTTGGTCAGCACCTGGTTCTTCTCGCGCAGCACCAGTTCCAGCTTCTGCCGGAAGATGCCGGGGTCGAACAGGTCCTGCACGCGGATCCCGATCCGGTAGATCTTGTCGCCGTAGGTGGGGCCGATGCCGCGGCCGGTGGTGCCGATCCGGGCCGAGCCCAGGTACCGTTCGCTCACCTTGTCCAGGGCCTGGTGGTACGGCATGATCAGGTGCGCGTTGGCCGAGATCAGCAGCCGGGCGCAGGACACCCCGCGCGCCTCCAGGCCGTCGATCTCCTCCAGCAGCACCCGCGGGTCGACCACGACGCCGTTGCCGATGACCGGCACCACGTCCGGCGACAGCACGCCCGAGGGCAGCATGTGCAGGGCGTAGCTTTCGTCGCCGATGACCACGGTGTGACCCGCGTTGTTCCCGCCCTGGTACCGGACGACGTAGTGGACCCGGTCGCCGAGCAGGTCGGTCGCCTTGCCCTTGCCTTCGTCACCCCACTGGGCGCCGACGAGCACGATGGCCGGCACGGGGCTGTCCCTTCGTTAAGGCATCGCGAAGCCCCTGGCCCGCTCGTCTGACCATGAGCGGCAGGGGCTCTTACGACTTGAGGGTACCCCAGGAAGATCAAGCCCCTCCGCAACCGAAACGCGCGCGCGTTTCGGGTCAGCTGGGCGTCAACTTCTCGATCACCTTCTCCGCGATCGTGTCGAGGGTGGCGACTTCCTCGGGGGTGAGCAGATCCATCAGGTGCTGGCGGACCGAGGCGACATGCGGCGGTGCGGCCTGCTGCAGGACGGCCTGGCCCGGCCCGGTCAGGCTGATGATCGCCCCCCGGGCGTCGTCCGCGCATGGCTGCCGCGCGACCAGGCCGCGCTGCTCCATCCGCCCCACGTGGTGGGCCAGCCGGCTGGTCGACCAGAGCAGCTGGGCGGCCAGGTCGCGGGCCCGCCAGCTGCTCCCTGGCTTCTCGGACAGGGTGGACAGCACGTCGTAGTCGGTCTCGGACAGGCCTGAGTCCCGGTGGAGGTCCCGCGCGATCTGCAGGTCGAGCAGCGTGCGCATGCGCCGGTACCGGCGCCAGGCGCGCTCCTGCGGCCCGGTCAGCCAGCGAGTTGATGCCACGGGCCCGATCCTAATTCATTGCTGACATGTCAGCGACTGGCTAAGCTTGCTGACATGTCAGCAAACAGGAGCGTACGACGATGACGGAACTGAGCTTCGGGGTGAACGTGCCCACGTCGGCCGGACCGGGTGACGATCCGGTGGGCCTGGCCCAGGAGGCCGAACGCCTCGGCTTTGACTTCGTCTCCGCCGCCGACCACCCGTGCGGCCCCGACCCCAGCTACGAGACGCCGACGATGCTGACCTGGATCGCCGCCCGCACCAGCCGGATCAAGGTCGCCAGCCGGGTGCTGGCCGTGCCGTTCCGCCGCCCGGCCATGGTGGCCAAGCTGGCCGCATCGCTGGACCAGCTCAGCGGCGGCCGGTTCATCCTCGGGCTGGGGGCCGGCTACGACGACGAAGAGATCACCGCGCTCGGCGGCCCGGCGCTGTCGCCGGCCGAAAAGGTCGACGGCCTGGCCGAAGCCATCCAGGTCATCCGGGGCGGCTGGACGCGACCCGGCTTCACCCAGCACGGGCGCCACCACAGCGTCCGCGACCTCGAGCTGGAACCCAGGCCTGCCCAGCCGATCCCCGTCTGGCTGGGGACCTTCGGCCCGCGTGCCCTCGCGGTCACTGGCCGGCTGGCCGACGGCTGGATTCCCTCGCTCGGCTACCGGCCGACGGAGGAGTTTCCCGCGATGCGGCGCCGGATCGACGCCGCGGCCGAAGCGGCCTGCCGGCGGCCGGAGGACATCCGCGGCCTGCTCAACCTGGCCGTCCGCATCGATCCGGCCGCCGGGCCGCA
This sequence comes from uncultured Actinomycetes bacterium, assembly GCA_963833835.1. Taxonomy (GTDB): domain Bacteria; phylum Actinomycetota; class Actinomycetes; order Streptosporangiales; family Streptosporangiaceae; genus Bog-532. The sequence goes on along the minus strand of CAWHZI010000003.1, from coordinate 17,523 downwards.
GCCAGACCTGGTCACCGGCTCAGTCCCGCAGGTGGTCAGCCAGCTGCGAGATTTCCTCAGCCTCGGCTTCACCGGCTTCAACTTCAACGCCGGCGACGCGGACCGGATATCGAACCTGAGGCGTATTGCCGAGGAGGTAGTTCCGGCCCTGAGGGACGCCGGCTGAGGAGGTCACCCGCTATCCAGCGGGGTCAGCTCAGCTCGGCTGCGGCGGTGGGGCTGCAGTCGACGAGGAAGAGCTGGCAGCGAACGGCTTCCTCCTCCTCGTTGATGGCGTCGGCCGAGCGGGCCAGCATGTTGAGGGAGCGCAGGAAGCCCTGGTTGGGCCCGTGCTCCCACGGGACCGGGCCGTTGCCGCGCCAGCCGGCCCGGCGCAGCTGGTCCAGGCCGCGGTGGTAGCCGGTCCGGGCGTAGGCGTAGGCGGCCACGAACTCGCCCTGGCCGTAGGCCCGCTCGGCCAGGGCCGCCCAGGCCGCCGACGAGGACGGGTACCGGGCCGCCACCTCCGTCGGGTCAACGCCGGAGCTCAGCAGCTCGGTGGCCGGGTCGGTGGGCAGGTGGGTGGGCGCGGGCCCGGCCCCCGCCAGCAGGTCTTTGCGTTCCATGTGGTCCGTCCGTTGTTGGGTGACCGTTGTTGGCTGAGCGGTCAGGTGAGCTTGGTCCCGGTGGACTGCAGGTCCTCGCAGGCGTGCACCACGCGGTCGGACATGCCCTGCTCGGCGGCCTTGCCCCAGGTCCGCGGGTCGTAGTCCTTCTTCGTGCCCACGTCGCCGTCGACCTTCAGCACCCCGTCGTACTTGCTGAACATGTGCCCCGCCACCGGGCGGGTGAAGGCGTACTGGGTGTCCGTGTCCACGTTCATCTTGACCACGCCGTAGGTGATGGCCTCGCGGATCTCCTCCAGCGCCGAGCCCGAGCCGCCGTGGAACACCAGGTCGAACGGCTTCTCCCGGCCGTACTTGGCCGCCACCGCGTCCTGGATCTCCTTCAGCACCTCCGGCCGCAGCTTGACGTGGCCGGGCTTGTAGACCCCGTGCACGTTGCCGAACGTGGCGGCCAGGATGTACCGGCCCCGCTCGCCCAGGCCCAGCTTCTCGGCCACCGCCAGGGCGTCGCCCGGGGTGGTGTAGAGCTTCTCGTTCATCTCGCCGACCACGCCGTCTTCCTCGCCGCCGACGACGCCGATCTCCATCTCCATGATGATGTGCGCCTGGGCACACGCATCCAGCAGTTCGGAGGCGATGTCCAGGTTCTCCTCCAGCGGCACGGCCGACCCGTCCCACATGTGCGACTGGAACAGCGGGTCCAGCCCCTTGGCCACCCGCTCCTGGGAGATCTTCACCAGCGGGCGCATGTAGCCGTCGAGCTTGTCCTTGGGACAGTGGTCGGTGTGCAGGGCGATGTTGACCGGGACCCTGGCCGCGGCGACCCGGGCGAACTCGGCCAGCGAACTCGCCCCCACGACCATGTCCTTGACCGAGCCGGACAGGTACTCGGCGCCGCCGGTGGAGATCTGGACGATGCCATCGCTCTCCGCCTCGGCGAACCCGCGCAGCGCGGCGTTGAGCGTCTGGCTGGAGGTGACGTTGATGGCCGGGTACGCGAAGCCCTGCTGCTTGGCCCGGTCCAGCATCTGGGCGTAAATCTCCGGAGTCGCGATAGGCATGTGGTGGCTCTCTCTCACGTTGCTTCGTGGGTTCCTAGTATTGCGAAGCCCTGGCCCGGTGTGTACCAAGGCCGACCTCAGGCCTGGCTGCGATGCGGTACAACTGGAGGCCTATGGAGAGTTTCCTCACCTCGGCGGGTTACGGCGCGCTCATCCTGTTCGGGTTTCTCGAAGCATGCTGTATCCCGATCTCCTCGGAGATCACCTTTGGTTTCGCCGGGGTGCTGGCCTTCCAGGGGCATCTCAACCTGGCCCTGGTCATCATCATCGGGACGCTGGCCGAGCTGGCCGGGTCGTTCGCCTCCTTCTCGGTCGGCCGCTGGGGCGGCCGTCCGCTGGTGGACAGGGTCGGCAAGTACGTGCTGATCACCCGGACCGACGTGGACCGGGCCGAGCGCTTCCTGGCCGGCCGGGGCGCGTGGGCTGTGCCGGTCGGCCGGATGATCCCGGTCATCCGCGCGTTCATCTCGATCGTCGCGGGCCTGATCGAGATGCCCCCGCTGCGGTTCACCCTGCTCAGCCTGGTCGGCACGGTGATCTACGTAAGCGCGTTCTCGGTCATCGGCTACGCGGTGGGCAGCGCCTGGAGCAGCGTCGCGCACGACGTTTCGGTGGCCGGGTACATCGTGGTGGCCCTGGTGGTGGTGGCGATCGTGGCCTTCGTGGTCATCCGGCTGCGGGCCGTCCGCCGGGAGGGCCGCGAAGCCCGTGACGGCCAGCCGGGCTCCGCGCCCGAGGGCGAGCCGGGCTCCGCGCCCGAGGGCGAGCCGGGCTCCGCGCCGGTTCCGCCGGTTCCGCCGGCCTCGCATCGCGCCGCCCGGGGCTCACACCGGGCCGACCGGACCTACGACGACCGGAGCTACCGTGGCTGAATTCGGGATAAAGCCACCGGTACGTCCGGTTCGGAGTTAATCTCCCCACGTGGGCCGCCATAAGTCAGATCCGCAGGGACAGGGCCGCTATTTCGCGGTCGGGGGCAGCATCTTCGTGCTGGTGCTGCTGCTCGTCGTGGGTGGCCTGGCCCTGGCCGGCTCGCTCTGAGGCCCGGCCGGATCACACGTCCAGATCGGCCTGCGTGAACGCGGCGCGGTAAGGAATCCCCAACGCGGTGACGTGGTCCCGGGCGCCCCGGTCGACCAGCACCGCGACCCCGGCCACTTCGGCCCCGGCCTCCTGCAGCGCCGCCACCGCGGTGAGCACCGAACTCCCCGTGGTCGAGGTGTCCTCCACCGCCAGCACCCGACGGCCCGCCACGTCCGGGCCCTCGATCCGCCGTTGCAGCCCGTGCGCCTTCTCACCCTTGCGGACCACGAACGCGTCCAGGATCCGGCCGTCGGCCGCCGCCGCGTGCATCATGGCCGCGGCCACCGGGTCGGCGCCCATGGTCAGGCCGCCGACTGCGTCGTAGGCCAGGTCGGCGGTGGTCTCCAGCAGCACCCGCCCCGCCAGCGGCGCGTACTGCCCGGCCAGCAGTACCCGCCGCAGGTCCACGTACCAGCTGGCCCGCTGGCCCGAGGAGAGCACGAAGTCGCCGTGCACGACGGCCACGGTCCGGATGGCGGTCAGCAGTTCATCGCGGTCACTCACGGGCCGCATCCTAGCTGGCCCGCCCGCCCGATTCCCGGCTGCGCCGTCGGCTGCGGGCCTCGTCCCCTCCGCGAGGCCCGCAGCGTCGGGCGGGCCGCCAGCACCGGGTCCCGTCCCCTCCACGGGACGCCGGCACCGGCGGCGTCAGTGGGCCAGCCCGTCCAGGAGGCGCTCGGCGTCCTCCGGCTGGGCCGGCAGTTTGAGCATGCGGACCTCGGTGCCGAAGGCCGCGCGGATCGCCCGCCGCAGGCTGGTGAACCGGAACGTGAAGTCCTCGGTCGCCTGCACCAGCGCGATGGCGGGCCCGGGCCGGTCCAGCGCCAGCGTGTCCCCGCCCGGGAACGCGGCCCGCAGGTCGTGACCGACCAGGATGACCAGCGAAATGCGCCGCCACGGGTCCGGCCGCTTGGGCAGGTCCACCACCACCAGCCGGTGCGTGTCGGCCGGCGAGGCGCCGCGCTGCCGGTACTCCCGGTAGATCTCGCGCAGCCGGGTCCGCAGGTACGCGAACGACACCAGCCCGGTCAGCGGGTCCTCGCAGGTGGCCCCGGTCAGCCGGGCCAGGCCGGCGTCGGCCCAGCCCTCGGCCACCGCGGTGATCACGTCGAGCGGAGGCGTGCCCTGGTCCAGGACCCGGAACAGCGCGCCGATGTCGGTCAGCGCCTCACTGATGCCCACCCCGGCCTGGGCCCGGGCCCGGCCGAGCTGCGTGCACGCCTGCCGCAGGCTGCCGTCCCGGCAGGCGGCTTGGGCTACCGCGTCCACCGCCGCCGTCCACCAGTCGTCCTCGGCCAGCCACCCGGTCGACAGGCTCTGCCGCCGCCACGCCGCCCGCAGCCGGTGCAGGTCACCCGCCTGGTCGGCATGGTCCTGTCCCCCGTCCTGCGGGCCGGTGTGCCGTGCGCCGCCGTCTGACCTCATGCACTCGCCTCCGCCTGCCGGTTTCACTAGGGGAGACGGGCAAGGTGCCTCGCTATGACGCGGATTGCGCCACAATTCTTTGTGACTCTATGAAATCACTTGAGAACTCAGAGTAATAAGACGCCTCGCCGTACGGCCCCACGGTCAGCTGGGACGCCGGCCATCCTGGGCTTTGTTAAAGAGAGAAAATCCGGATCCACGTGGCCCGGCGAGGCGGCGTGATACGCCGCGGCAGCGGACCGGACGCGATGACGGGAGTGCCCGGCCTGTGACATTCTGGCGTGGCCGGCCGCTTTGAACAGTGTGACCCGATTCGTCACGACGGCCGCTCCGCCGCGGCAGGCTCATCCCGAGCATCGTCTGAGCAGCAGCGAAAACGCGGAAAGGCAAACGTAAGAAGCCGATTTCACTACGCTATGACCGGTGCAGGGGACTGCGGCGGCCTGTCTGGCTGCGGCTCAGCCTCGAGGGTTCCCGCGCCGAGGGAAGGACGGTGTTGCGTGGATCGTTGCGCGCTGTTCGTCGACGCGGGCTACATGCTCGCGGACGGCGCGATGGCCGTCCACGGGACTCGCCGGCGGGAGTCGGTCACCTGGGACTACGAGGGGCTCCTCCAGCTGCTGGGCAACCTGGCCCGGGATCGTACCGGGCTGCCGTTGCTGCGGTGCTACTGGTACGAGGCCACCGTGGAAGGGCGGCGGACCTCCGAGCATGACGCGCTGGCCGACATGCCAGGCATCAAGCTCCGGCTGGCCAAGCTGCGCCCCGGCCGTCGCGAAGGCGTCGAGACCGAGATCCACCGCGACCTCACGGTGCTGGCCCGCAACCACGCGATCAGTGACGCCGTGGTGGTGAGCGCGGAGGAGGATCTGGCTCAGGTGCTGTCCGACGTGCAGGACCTCGGCCTGCGGGTCACGATCGTGCACGTCACGGTGGACGGTAACTGGACGATCTCCCGGTCCCTCCGGCAAGAGTGCGACGACATCATGGAGCTCACCACCGGCCACCTGCGGCCGTTCGTGGAGCTGATCCCCGGGGCCGAGCCGGCCCGGGCCGACGAGCAGTACGCCACGAGCGCGCTGGTCCGGTCCGGTTCCAACGGCCACTCGGCCAGCGGCGCCGGTTCTTACCAGGCGCTGCCTTCGGCCGGCCACTCCGTCCCGCCGTCGATCTACACCGCGCCGGTGGTCGCCGAGTACCAGCGCCCCGCGCAACTCGCCCCGCAGCCGCCGGACGAGCCGGAGCCACAGCCGCCGGCCCGGGACGAACCCATCGCCCCGGCGAGCCCATCGGCCCCGCCCATGGTCTTCGGGCGTACCGAAGTGCCCGCCCCCCCGGAGCGGCCCGAGCCGGTCCGGCCGGAGCCGGTCCGCGGTGACGCGTCCCGCGCGGACACGCTCCGCGGCGACCTGCGGGGACGAAACGACCGAGGCCGCGGTGAGCCCGGCGTCGCGCCGCTGCCGTCCGCCGGGCGCGGCGACCTGAACGTCGGCCGGGACAACCTCAACGCCGCCCGCGGCGACCTGACCCGCCCCGATCTGGGCCGGGGTGACCTGGGCCGGAACGAGCTCAGCCGCAACGACCTGGGCCGGAGTGATCTGGGCCGGAGTGATCTGGGCCGGGGTGACCTGGGCCGGGGTGACCTGGCCGACAGCGACAACGGTGCCCGGCAGGACCTGTACGGCGCGCCGGTCGCCATGCCCTTCCGCAGCCCGCCGGCCGCGCCCGGCCCGGACGAGCCCGGCCCCCGCGACGGCGCGGGCCATGGCCGGACGCTGCCGCAGAACGACCCGGCCCCCAGGAACGACGCGTCACCCGGCCTGCCGGGCCGCGGCCGGTCCGCCCCCAGCGAGTATCCGTCCCGCGGCCGGGCCGCCGACGAGCCCGTCGGCTACGGCCAGTCCAGCCCGCAGGACCAGTTCCGCGGCGATGGGCTCGATCAGCACCGCGCGCCGGCCATGCCCCAGCCGGGTTCGCAGCCCGGGCCGTTCCGCCGCCCGGGCGGCAACCCGCCCTCGGTCGCGCCGGGGTCCGGCCCGGCCGGACCGGCGGGGCCAGCGGGGCCGGTGCCGCCGGGACCACCCGCACGGTCATCCGGCCACAACGGGGCCGCCGGGCTCCCGGGCGGTCCGTCCGCTCAGGCCTACGTGCCGCCGCAGAACGGCCCGTACAGCGGTCCGCAGCCCACGCCAGGCCACTCGTCCTCGGGGCCCGTCTCGCTGACCGATGCGGTCCAGTCCGCGCACGAGGAAGGCAAGGACTTCGGTGAGTCGGTGGCCCGGGAGGCGCCGGCGTTGTGGCTCGAGGCGGTGCTGGCCCGCAAACCGCGGATGCCATCCGACCTCGAAGCCCGCCTGCTGCAGGGATCGGCTCTGCCCATCGACTTCCTGCTGCACGACGAGGTCCGGCACGCGCTGCGCCGCGGTTTCTGGGACGCCCTGGAGAGTTCCCGTCGCTGATCGTCGCGGGCCGGTTCGCCGTGCCGTGAAACCGTGCCGTGAAGCAGTGACCGGAACGCATTCGACAACGACGGGACAACTGTGAGCAATCCGGTCCGCGGCGCCGTTTCGGCCGCAGGTGACGCACCGAGTGCTGCTGCCGGCGAAGGGTTGGATACCGGGCGCCTGGGTACGTCCACGAACGTGGTTGTCTTGACTGATGACCTGTTCGACGAGATCGAATTCGACGCCGCACGTACCGGGGATCATCGCCGGGCTGCGCTGCGCATGAACCATCTCGCCGCAACAGCCGAGCAGGACGGGAACATGTCCCGGGCTGAGGCGTACCTGCGGGCGGGTGAGCAGTGGCTGCTCGCCGACGAGCCCGCGGTGGCCGCCGAGCGCTTCGAGCAGGCCATGGCGGACGGCGGCGAGACGTTCGCCGACCCGCGTGCGCCGCTGGCCCGGGCCCTGTTCGCGCTCGGGCGGCCGGACGAGGGCCGGGCGCTGATCAGCGAGCTCGACCGGGAGAGCGACGCGGGCCGCCGCGGCCCGCGGACCTGCGACCTGGTGGCCGAGCTCCTCGCCGAACAGGGCGACATGGATGGGGCCCTGCACTGGGCGACGGCGGGCGCCGACGAATGCAAACGGCGGGGTGACACCGCCGAGCTGCGGCTGCTGCTGAGCTTGCGCTACCGGATCCGCCACGACCTGGGGATGCCGGAAGACGACTATGACCAGCTGCTCGACGAGCTGACCACCGACACCCGGAAAGGCCAGCACCTCCGGCCGGCGAAGCCGGCCGGAGGCACCGGGGACAACTAACCGCTCGTAGCGGCAAGCCGCTCGCAGCGGTGGGCGGACGCCCAGGCTCAGGCCATCAAGGTCAGCGCTGGGTGGCCACCTCGGCGGCGGTCCGGAGGGTCAGCGCGTCCGCGCTGTCGTCCGTGTCCACCACCACGTGGTCGCCGTCGGCGATCTGACCCGAGAGCAGGGCCCGGGCCAGCTGGTCGCCGATGGCCGACTGCACCAGGCGGCGCAGCGGCCGCGCCCCGTACACCGGGTCGTAGCCGGTCAGAGCCAGCCATTCCCGCGCTGCCGGGGTGACGGTCAGGGTCAGCCGCCGGTCACCCAGCCGCTTGGCCAGCCGCGTGACCTGCAGGTCGACGATCCGGCCGAGCTCGCCGGTCCCGAGCGCGTCGAAGACGATCACGTCGTCGAGCCGGTTCAGGAACTCGGGCTTGAACGTGTTACGCACCACGTTCAGCACCGCCGCGCGCTTGGCCGCCTCGTCGGTCATCGCCGGGTCGGCGATGAACTGCGAGCCCAGGTTCGAGGTGAGGATCAGGATCGTGTTCCGGAAGTCCACCGTCCGGCCCTGGCCGTCGGTGAGCCGCCCGTCGTCCAGCACCTGCAGCAGGATGTCGAAGACCTCGGGATGGGCCTTCTCCACCTCGTCCAGCAGGATCACTGTGTACGGGCGCCGCCGCACAGCCTCGGTGAGCTGGCCGCCCTCCTCGTACCCGACGTAGCCGGGAGGCGCGCCGACCAGCCGGGCGACCGAGTGCTTCTCGCTGTACTCACTCATGTCGATCCGGGTCATGGCCCGCTCGTCGTCGAACAGGAACTCGGCCAGCGCCTTGGCCAGCTCGGTCTTGCCCACGCCGGTCGGCCCCAGGAACAGGAACGATCCGGTGGGACGGTCCGGGTCGGCGACACCGGCCCGTGCCCGGCGCACCGCGTCGGAGACGGCTTGCACCGCGCTGGCCTGGCCCACGATCCGGTTGCCCAGCTCCTCTTCCATCCGGAGCAGCTTGCCGGTCTCGCCCTCGAGCAGCCGGCCCGCCGGGATGCCGGTCCACGACGCCACCACGTCGGCGACGTCGTCCGGGCCGACCTCTTCCTTGACCATCGGTTCCTCGGCCGGGACCGAGGTCCCGTCGTCGGAGCCGGCCGCCGTGCTGGCTTCGGCCGCGGTGGCCTGGGCCAGTTCGTGCTCCAGGGCCGGGATCTCGCCGTACATCAGCCGCGAGGCGGCCTCGAAGTCAGCGTCCCGCTGAGCCCGCTCGGCCTGGCCCTTGAGGTCGTCCAGCCGCTTCTTCAGGTCACCGACCCGGTTCAGGCCGGCCTTCTCCTGTTCCCAGCGCGCCATCAGCGCGGTCAGCTGCTCCTGCCGGTCGGCCAGGTCGGCGCGCAGCCGCTCCAGCCGGTCCTTGCTGGCCGCGTCGGACTCGCGGGCCAGGGCCATCTCTTCCATCTTCATCCGGTCCACGGCCCGCTGCAGCTCGTCGATCTCGACCGGACGGGAATCGATCTCCATCCGCAGCCGGGAACCGGCCTCGTCGATCAGGTCGATGGCCTTGTCGGGCAGGAACCGTGCGGTGATGTACCGGTCGGACAGGGTGGCCGCCGCGACCAGCGCCGCGTCGGCGATCTGCACCTTGTGGTGCGCCTCGTAACGGCCCTTCAGGCCACGCAGGATCGCGATCGTGTCCTCGACCGAGGGCTCGCCCACGAACACCTGCTGGAAGCGGCGCTCCAGGGCCGGGTCCTTCTCGATCCGCTCGCGGAACTCGTCCAGCGTGGTCGCGCCGACCATACGCAGCTCACCGCGGGCCAGCATCGGCTTGAGCATGTTGCCCGCGTCCATCGCGCCCTCGGCCGCGCCCGCACCCACCACGGTGTGCAGCTCGTCGATGAACGTGATGACCTGGCCGTCGCTCTGCTTGATCTCGTTCAGGACGGCCTTCAGCCGCTCCTCGAACTCGCCGCGGTACTTGGCCCCGGCCACCATCGCGCTCAGGTCCAGCGCGATCAGCTTCTTGTCGCGCAGTGACTCGGGCACGTCGCCCGCCACGATGCGCTGGGCCAGGCCCTCGACCACGGCGGTCTTGCCCACGCCGGGCTCGCCGATCAGCACCGGGTTGTTCTTGGTCCGCCGGGACAGCACCTGGATGACCCGCCGGATCTCCGCGTCACGGCCGATGACCGGGTCCAGGGCGCCGTCCCGCGCCTGCTCGGTGAGGTCGACGCCGTACTTCTCCAGCGCCTGGTAGGTCTCTTCGGGGTTCTCGGTGGTCACGCGCGCGCTCCCGCGCACCTGGGTGAACGCCTCCAGCAGCGCCTCGGGGGTGGCCCCGGCGTCACGGAGCAGCGTGGCGGCCTGCCCGCCGTCGGCCGCCAGGCCAACCAGCAGGTGCTCGGTCGACACGTACTCGTCGTTCATTTCCCGGGCCCGGGCCACGGCGGTGTTGATGACGGACAGCAGCGGCCGGGACATCTCCGGCGCGCTGAGCGTCTGCCCGTTGGCGCGGGGCAGGCGGCCCAGCCGGTTCTCGGCGTCCTTGGCCACCGTGGCCGGGTCGGCGCCCACGGCGCGCAGCAGCGGCGTGGTGGTGCCGCCGTTCTGCGCGATCAGCGCAACCAGCAGGTGCAGCGGGTCAACCTGTGGGTTGCCGTCCGCGGCCGCGCGCCGGACGGCTGACGACAGCGCGTCCTGGCTCTTCCTGGTGAGTTTGTCGTCCATGTGAGGCTCTTTAGCTCTCGTTCTCTTCGGTTGTGTACCGGCCTGCGGCCCGGGGGCGCCTCGTGCCTTCTGAGGGGCCGCCCGCCGCTGGATCGGTGTCGTTCACTGGCTCCCAGACCGCCACTCGCGCGGTGCTGCGGACCGGGATGAGCCCGGTACCGCCGCGGCCACGCCGGAGCAGGTCCGCGAGCCGGGCCGCCACGGATCGGGTGGATTCCAGCTCGACCCGCAGCTGCGTCACTTCGCTTTTGAGTTCGGTCAGCATCCGGCGCGACCGATCCAGTTCGTCATTCAGTTCCAGGATCCGCTTGATCCCGGACAGGTTGACGCCTTCGTCCTGCGAGAGGCGCTGTACTTCCCGCAACGCCAGTACGTCCCGCATGGAGTAGCGGCGGCCCCGGCCCGTGCTCCGTCCGGGGGACACCAGCCCCATCCGGTCGTAGGTCCGCAGCGTCTGCGGATGCAATCCGGACAGCTGAGCGGCGACGGAGATGACGTAGACCGGTGTCTCGTCGGACATGTCATAGGGGGTCGTCATTGCCATCCCCCCTTCGCGCTCATCATCGTGTCTCCTTATCCCGGGCCGCCGCCCTTGCGGGCGGCGGCCGGTCGTTCCTGCTATTGCGTTGTCCTTCTACCGCGCTGGGCCGGCCGGAACTGGTCCTACGCGCTCTTGGCCCGCGTCAGGAGGTCTTCCCTGGGGTCCTCTCCCGCGGTGGCCTCGCGCAGGTCTTCCAGCGCCTGGCGGCCCTTGGTGCTGACGTTCTTGGGCACGATCACCTCGACGGTGACCAGCAGGTCGCCGTAGGTCCCGTCGGACCGCCGGACACCCTTGCCCCGCACCCGGAAGGTGCGGCCGTTCGGCGTGCCCGCCGGGATCTTGACCGTGACCGGGGCACCCCGGTGCGACGGCACCTTGATGTCGGCGCCCAGCGCCGCCTCGGGCACGGTCACCGGCACGGTCACGGTCAGGTTGCCACCCGACCGGCCGAACACCGGGTGCGGCGTGACGTGGATCCGCACGTACAGGTCCCCGGCGGGACCGCCACGCTCGCCCGGGGCACCCTTGCCCTTGAGCTTGATCCGCTGCCCGTCGGCCACACCGGCCGGAATCCGCGCCTGGATGGTCCGCGTGCTGGCCGCGTGCCCACTGCCGTTGCAGGAGGTGCACGGGTCATCGACCACCATGCCCCGGCCCATGCAGGTCTTGCATGGCTCGGAGAAGGCGAAGTTGCCCAGGTTCCGGCTGGACTGCCCGGTGCCTTCGCAGGTCGGGCAGACCTTGGGCACGGTGCCGGCCTTGGCCCCGGTGCCCCGGCAGACCGGGCAGGGCCCGTCGCCGGTCAGCTTGAGCGGGACCGTGGTGCCGTCGACCGCGTCGCCGAACGACAGGGTGGCCTCGGTCTCCACGTCGGCGCCGCGGCGCGGCCGGGTCTGCTGGGTTCCAGCCCGGCCGCCGCCGCCGAACATCCCGCCGAGGATGTCGCCGAGGCCGCCGCTGCCGGCGTTCCCGCCGGTCCCGCCAGCCCCGCCGCCACCGAACAGGTCGCCGAGGTCGAATCCGAAACCGCCAGGCTGGCCCGGCTGACCGGGACGGCCGCCGGGGGCCCGGAACCCACCGCCGAACATCGAACGGGCGTCGTCGTACTCCTTGCGCCGCTTCTCATCGGACAGGGTGTTGTAGGCCTCGGAAATCTCCTTGAAGCGTTCCTCGGCGTCATGGTCACCCTTGTTGGCGTCCGGGTGATACTTGCGGGCCAGCTTGCGGTACGACGACTTGATCTCGTCAGCCTTCGCGGTCTTGGGGACGCCCAGGACCTTGTAATAGTCCTTCTCCAGATAATCCTTCGTACTCATCTGGTGTGCTCAACGCTCCCCTCGCCGCTCATTTTCACTGGTTGTCCTGGTCCTGCTGCGCTTGCGCGCCCGGCTCAGCGGATCCGTCCGGGCCGGTAGCGGGCTCCGCCACCACGACCCGGGCCGGACGCAGGATCCGGTCGCCGACCTTGTAGCCCGGCTGGAAAATCTCCGTCAAAGTGACGTCGGTGACGTCGGGTGAATAGGAGGTGGCTACCGCCTCGTGCACCTTCGGGTCGAACGGTTCGCCCGTCTCCCCGTAGGTCACCAGGCCGAGCTTGGACACCGCCGACTCGATGGTCTCGGCGACCGACTTGAAGCCGCCGGACAGCTCGTCGTGCTGGCGAGCCTGGCCGATGGCATCCAGCGCCGGCAGCATCTCGGTCAGCACGTTGGCCAGGGCCAGCTCGCGCATGGCCGTACGGTCACGGTCCACCCGCTTGCGGTAGTTCGCGTACTCCGCCTGGAGCCGCTGCAGGTCGGCCGTGCGCTCGGCGAGCTGCTCCTTCATCATTTCCATCTCTTTGCCTTCACCCGTCCCGCCGGACCGGTCCGCCTCGGCGGCTTGGCCGGTTCCGCTCCCGGGGCTGGCGGCCGGGCCCGGGCCGGGCGCGGAGCCTTCCGGCTCCGCCCCCTGCCCGTGCTGCTGGTCATCCTGGGGGCTTGCGCCCTGGGAACCCGCGGCGTCCGCCCGGGCGAAACCGCCCGGCTCGGAGACCGTGTGCCTGCCCCGGTGCCTGTCCGGCTCCCTCACCTGACCGGTCACGGGGTCGATACGCCGGTGGTCGTGGACCACCGGCCCGTTGCCCTGCTCCTCAGGTGGGTTCATCAAGCCGCGCCGCCTTCGCGGGTGTCCTCGGGACCCTCGTCGACGATCTCCGCGTCCACCACGTCGTTGTCGCTGTCCTGCGCCGCGTCGTCGCCGGCCGCCGCGCCCTCAGCTCCACTGGCCTGCTGCTCGGCCTGCGCCTGGGCGTAGATCGCGCTGCCCATCTTCTGGCTGACCTGAGCCGCCTTCTCGCTGGCTTCGCGGATGGCCTCGGTGTCGCTGCCCTCGAGTACCTTCTTCAGGTCGCCGATGGCCGACTCCACCTCGGACTTCACGTCGTCCGGCACCTTCTCGGCGTTCTCGGCCAGGAACTTCTCGGTCGTGTACACGAGGGTGTCGGCCCGGTTGCGGACTTCGGCCTCCTCGCGGCGCTTCCGGTCGTCCTCGGCGAACTGCTCGGCGTCCCGGACCATCTTGTCGATGTCGTCCTTGGCCAGCGCCGAACCACCGGAGATGGTCACCGACTGCTGCTTGCCCGTGCCCAGGTCCTTGGCGGACACGTTCACGATGCCGTTGGCGTCGATGTCGAACGCCACCTCGACCTGCGGCACACCGCGAGGCGCGGGGGCGAGGCCGGACAGCTCGAACATGCCGAGCTTCTTGTTGTACGCGGCGATCTCGCGCTCACCCTGGAACACCTGGATCTGCACCGAGGGCTGGTTGTCGTCCGCGGTGGTGAAGATCTCCGACCGCTTGGTCGGGATCGTGGTGTTGCGCTCGATGAGCTTGGTGAAGATGCCGCCCTTGGTCTCGATGCCCAGCGACAGCGGGGTCACGTCGAGCAGGAGGACGTCCTTGACCTCACCCCTGAGCACACCGGCCTGCAGGCTGGCGCCGACCGCGACAACCTCGTCCGGGTTGACGCCCTTGTTCGGCTCCTTGCCGCCGGTCAGGTCCTTGACCAGGTCGACCACGGCGGGCATCCGGGTGGAACCACCGACGAGCACGACGCTGTCGATGCCGCTGGTGCTGATCCCGGCGTCCTTGATGACCTGCTGGAACGGGCCCTTGCACCGGTCCAGGAGATCGGAGGTCATCCGCTCAAACTCGGACCGCGACAGGCGCGTGTCCAGGTGCAGCGGACCCTGGTCGGAGTGGGAGATGTAAGGCAGGTTGATCTGGGCCTCGGACCCGCTGGACAGCTCGATCTTGGCCCGCTCGCCTGCCTCACGCAGCCGCTGCAGCGCCATCTTGTCCTTGGACAGGTCGATGCCGTAGTTGTTCTTGAAGTCCTGCACCAGCCAGTCCACGACGCGCTGGTCCCAGTCGTCGCCACCGAGGTGGTTGTCGCCGCTGGTGGCCTTGACCTCGACCACGCCGTCGCCCACCTCGAGCAGAGAGACGTCGAAGGTCCCGCCACCCAGGTCGAAGACCAGGATGGTCGCCTCGTTGTCCTTCTCCAGGTGGTACGCGAGCGCCGCGGAGGTCGGCTCGTTGATGATCCGGAGCACGTTCAGGCCGGCGATCTGGCCGGCTTCCTTGGTGGCCTGCCGCTGCGCGTCACTGAAGTACGCGGGCACGGTGATCACGGCGTCCGTGATCGTCTCACCCAGGTAGGCCTCGGCGTCCCGCTTGAGCTTCTGCAGGATGAACGCGCTGATCTGCTGGGGGGTGAACTTCTTGCCGTCGATGGTGACGGACCAGTCGGTCCCCATCTGCCGCTTGACGGACCGGATCGTCCGGTCGACGTTCGTCACGGCCTGCCGCTTGGCGACCTCACCGACGAGCACTTCCGAGTTCTTGGCGAAGGCGACGACAGACGGCGTGGTCCGCGATCCCTCCGCGTTAGCGATGACGGTGGGCTCTCCGCCCTCAAGGACGGCGACCACAGAGTTGGTCGTCCCAAGGTCAATCCCTACCGCACGTGCCATGAGCAATCCCTATGGTTGATAAGTCTGTCTGGTTGAGTCTTGCGGGCTCAAGGTTGCCATGGCGATCAACCGTTGGCAAATGACTTGAGTCTAATGGGCTCAACTTTGTTCGCCCGGAGGTTGTTCCCGCGACGGCCAGGAAATTTTCCGGCCGTGGGGTGACCGGCCGCAGAGCCGCCTTGCGGCAGCCCCCGGCGGCCTTGCGGCGGCTCTGAACGGGCGGAGTCGCAGGTCAGCGGGGGTGGTCTTCGCCCAGGGCCGCGCGCTTGATCTCCTGCTAGGTACAACGCTCTTAGGGGCTGGGTGAGTCCCGTTGGCGGGGCGTTGTCTCCCCGTCCGGCCGCCCCTCGGGGTGGCCGGGACGGCCGCACCTCAAAAGGTCTTGCAAATCACACTGGTCACGGGCATCTCGAGGGTGTTGCCCAGGCCCGCGAACGGGGATTATTTATCTTTGGCGTCACGAGCTGCCCGCCGGCGCGGCACGAGGCCGACATGTTACTCAGCAGTAGGATGCTCGCGTCGCGCTATGAGTCGCCTGCCAGAGCGGGCGAAGGCGGGCAGCGTACGCTGGACAGCCAACGCAGCAGGAGGAGGTCCCCGGTGGTCCTGAGAATCGTCCTTGGCCTGGTCATGACCGCGGCCGCGGCCGTGCTGGCGGGCCGCCGGCTGTGGTGGCTGGGGCGTTTGGGCCTGTCGGGGCAGCCGGCCCCGGAGCGGGTCGCCGCCGTGCGCTCCCATCCTGAGCGGGACGCCGAGGTGCAGGCGACTGAGGTGTTCGGGCAGCGGAAGCTGCTGAAGTGGACGATCCCCGGGCTGGCGCACTTCCTCGTGTTCTGGGGCTTCATTATTCTGATCTTCACGATCATCGAGGCCTACGGGGATCTGTTCTCCCGGAGTTTTGCGATCCCGGGGATCGGGCATTCGTTCGCGCTGGGGTTCCTGGAAGACCTGTTCGCCGTGCTGGTCCTGGTGGGCATCATCACCTTCGCCATCATCCGGCTCCGCAACCAGCCCGAGAAGGAAGGCCGGGCGTCCCGCTTCTACGGCTCGCACACCGGCGCGGCCTGGCTGGTGCTGGGGGGGATCTTCCTGGTCGTGGCCACCCTGCTGCTGTACCGCGGGGCGCAGATCAACACCGGGTACTTCCCGTACCCGCACGGCGCGTTCGCCTCGCAGATCGTCGGGCACTGGCTGGCTCCGCTCGGGTCCGGGGTGAACAGTGTGCTGGAGGTCGTTTTCCTGCTGGCTCAGCTGGGCGTGATCTTGGGCTTCGGGGTGTTCGTGACCTACTCCAAGCACCTGCACATCGGGATCGCGCCGCTGAACGTGCTGTTCTCCCGCCGCCCCAACGCGCTCGGGGCGCTGGAGCCGATGCGCAGCAACGGCAAGGTGCTGGACTTCGAAGAGGCCGACCCGGACGTGGACGTGTTCGGGCTGGGGAAGATCGAGGACTTCACCTGGAAGGGCCTGCTGGACCTGGCGACCTGCACCGAGTGCGGTCGCTGCCAGTCCCAGTGCCCGGCCTGGGTCACCGATAAGCCGCTGTCACCCAAGCAGGTGATCCTGGACCTGCGCGACCACGCCTTCGCCAAGGCGCCCTACATGCTGGCCGGCTCCGATGAGGCCCGCGCCGCGCTGCCCGCCAACGTGCTGGCCGAGGCCGAGCGGCCGCTGGTCGGCGGGGCTGACGTGAACGGCGTCATCGACCCCGACGCGCTGTGGTCGTGCACGAACTGCGGCGCCTGCGTCGAGGAGTGCCCGGTCGACATCGAGCACATCGACCACATCGACGGGATGCGCCGCCACCAGGTCCTGATCGAGTCCGCGTTCCCCCCTGAAGCCTCCACGCTGCTGAAGAACCTGGAAAACAAGGGCAACCCCTGGGGCATGGGCGACAACGCCCGGATGGCCTGGATCACCGAGCTCGACTTCGAGGTCCCGGTCATCGACGGCCACATCGGCGAGGACATCGAGTACCTGTTCTGGGTCGGGTGTGCCGGGGCGCTGGAGGACCGGGCCAAGAAGACGACCAAGGCCATCGCCGAGCTGCTGCACACCGCCGGGGTGAACTTCGCCGTCCTGGGCCCGGCCGAGACCTGCACCGGGGACCCGGCCCGGCGGATGGGCAACGAGTTCGTCTACTCGATGCTGGCCCAGCAGAACGTGGAGACCCTGAACGAGGCCGGGGTGGCCAAGGGCACCGGCAAGACGATCGTGGCCAGCTGCCCGCACTGCTTCAACACCATCGCCAACGAGTACCCCCAGCTCGGCGGGAACTATGAGGTCGTCCACCACACCCAGCTGCTGTCGCGCCTGGTCGCCGAGGGGAAGCTGACCCCGGTGGGTGAGGTGAAGGAGAAGATCACCTACCACGACCCGTGTTTCCTCGGCCGTCATAACAAGGTCTACACGCCGCCCCGGGAGATCATCGACGCCGTCCCCGGCACCCAGGCCGAGGAGATGCACCGCTGCAAGGGCCGCGGGTTCTGCTGCGGGGCCGGGGGTGCCCGGATGTGGATGGAAGAGCGCATCGGCAAGCGCATCAACACCGAGCGGATCGACGAGGCTCTGGCCCTGGACCCGGACACCGTCTCGACCGCGTGCCCGTACTGCCTGGTCATGCTGGGCGATGCGGTCGCGGCCAAGAAGGGCTCCGGCGAAGCCAAAGAGTCCCTCGAAGTCATCGACGTCGCCCAGTTGCTAGCTCGTTCCGTCGCCCTCCGGCGTCCCCCGGCCAACGGCAACGGCTCGGCTGACCCCGCGGTCGCGGACGCCGAAGCCGGCGTCGACGCCGCCCCACCCGGCGACGTAACCTCCGCCGCCGAAGG
>CAWHZI010000002.1:0-101826 GCA_963833835.1 uncultured Actinomycetes bacterium | reverse complement strand
AAGAGCTGGCCGCCTGGAGTAGTCCCCTAAATAACAGTTCGTCCGGGGGAACGTGCCGCGGCGGTCAGCCGGCCGCGGCCGTCAGCCGGCGGCGGTCAGGCCGGCCCGGTAGCTGTCAGCGGTCAGGCCCAGGTCGGCGGCGGGGGCGCGGCTCGGGCTCACCGGGCTGAAGACCCCGGTGGTGCTGGGCGGCGGCCTGCTCACCGCGCGGGACCCGCTGCTGACCGCCGCGGTGGTAGACGGCATCGGTGCCGAAGCCCCGCGGGCCGAAGTCACCATCGTCGACGTCCCGCCCATCGCCGGTGCGATCCTGCTCGGCCTGGACGAAACCGGCCTGGACCCAGCAGCCGAGCACAACGTGCGGTCCGCCTACACCCAGCGCCGCAGCCCATCGTCGGCAAAGGTAACTTTCCCTGCCTAAGAAGGAGGGAGGCCGAATGGGAAAAAGAGTTTCCTGCTCGTAGGCTGGTAATCGAACGTACGATCCAGGTCTGACCGGCTCGCCGTCACTCCAGAGTAAGGAGAAGAGGATTATCCAAAAGCATCTGCCCCGTGTCCTTGGAGTCGGCCCCCACTGGGCCGGCTCCTTAACGCAACCATCGTTCTGTCGTACCGGACTCGTAGTCCGCGGAACCTGAGCCGACCTGCCGGGCGTCCAATCCAGGCAGAACGGGCCGAGGAGGCATCCGATGCGGGCATGGCTCGCCGTGGCGGCGGCAGCAGTGCTGCTCACCGGCTGCACGGCAGCGGCACAATCCGGCAATGAGGTACCGCGCGGCAAAGTCCCGGCGGCACAGGCCGGGCTGAGCCGCGACCGGGCGCTTTCGCTCGCCTGGCGCCTCGTCGGCGAGCTCCGGCCGCCGCACGGAACCAGGTCAGTTCATCTCGAGAAACTGCCCCCGCCGCTGAACCAGCCGCAGGCCCCGCTGCTGCCCGGCTGGGTCCGCGTCACCGAAACCCTCAAAGCGCCGGCCGGGCCAAAATCCGCGTGGACCGCCATGCTCGCCCGCACCCCGATCAAGGGCGGCTCGATGGAACCCGGCGAGAGCGCAGTCACAGTGCTGCCAGCTCCGGAGCCAGGCATCGACGTGGCCGATTTCGGCGTCACGCTGGTCCAGCTTTCCAGCAGCACTGTCCTGATCGCCGTCAACGCGCAGGCAGCATGGCTGCCGGCACGGACCGCGGCGGAGCACCTGAACCCGGCCGAATTCCGGTCCGTGACGATTTCCGCGCAGCCCTGGCAATCTCGCATGACGAAGCGTACGTTCACCGCTCCCGCCGACATCGCCCGGCTGACATCAATCATCAACGCAGGCGTCCCAGCGCCCCCGTCGGTGGCGGGAGGAATGAGCTGCGCCCCGGTCGCCATCGTGTACACGCTGCGCTTCACTCCTCGCGCCGCCCCCGGCCCGTCCGCCGTCGTCACGCTCGGCGCCTGCCCGCAGGCCTACGCCATAACGGTCAACGGCAAGCCGCAGCCCTCCCTCTGGGACAACGGCAAGCTCCGCACCGCCGCCGGCCACCTGCTCAAAATCCGGTACCCGCTCGGCGTATAAGACCCGCCCGCCGGACCAACCACCCACCGGCGAACACATAGCAGTCTGATACCGCGACGGTGCCAAGCGACGGCCTCCTGTTGTTGCTCCCGAACGGCACCGCACACTGCCCCTACCCCAGAGGGTGGGGAAAGTTACCTATGCCTCCCTAAGAGCCGAAGGCCGCGGTGGATGACCGGCCGTCCGCTGCCGCTCGGTGATTGCCAGGATCGCCGCTATGACCAATCCTGAAAAGCGGAAGGTCAGCTGCGGCAGGAGGAGCGGGCAGTGCCGAATGGTGATACCCCCAGTGCAGGCAGTGCCACCAGCGGTACGCCGGTGGCGCCGGTCGCGGCGGGCGACCACAAGATCTACGCGGTGGCCGGGGGTAACCACGTGACCATCGAGCTGGACCGGGCGCTGACCGGCGGGCTGCTGGACGTGATCGAGGTCTTCGCCCAGCCCGGTGGCGGCCCGCCCCCGCACCGGCATTCTTTCGGCGAGTGGTTCCTGGTCCGGGAGGGCGAGCTGACCCTGTGCGAGGAACGGGACGGGGAGGTCGTGACCACGGCGGTGCTCGGCCCGGGGGACAGTGCCTGGGTCGGCCCCGGGGTGGTGCACGGCACCTTGAACCTGTCCGCCGCTCCGGCCCGGTTCCAGGTCGTGGGCCAGCCGGGCGCTATGACCGGGTATTTCGCGCAGGCCGGAGTCCTGGTCGCCAGCCCCGGGACACCGCCCGCGGTACCGCCGGCCGGTCCCAGCCAGCTCCGGGAAATCTCAGCGCGCTGGGGCATCGAGTTCTGGACCGGGCCCGTCAGCACACCAGGCACCGGCTGATCGTGCCCGTCGGCGTCAGAGCTCGTAGTCCAGGGCGTAGGAGTGGCCGCCGTCGTCGCCGATGGTGATCTGGCCCTCGCCGCGCAGGCCGGTCAGCTCCCCGGTGCCCGACGATTCGACGATCTTCCAGGTCATCCAGGGCACCCCGTCGCGCGCGCCGGCCTCGTGCTCGAGGATGAAGGTGCCCTTGCGCCCGTGCGCGGTGCCGTCGAAGCGCTCGATCGCGACGTAGGCGGCCGGATTCTCGGCCGTCACGGTGATGAGATCGGTCTCGCTCGTCCCCACCAGATCGCCGGTGAACGTCTTGGTGATGTGCGCTCGCGCGATCTTGACTCCGTCGTGATCGTCGTACGGGTCCTCGGCGTCGAACCGGTCCAAGCTGAACGTGCCCTCTGCTTTCGCCATGCCCCCAGTCTTCCGCACCCCCCGGCCGGGGCATGTGCATTTCGCCATACGGTAGGACCCGTGGATCCGGTGGCAGCATTGCGGCAGATCGCCTTCGAGCTCGAGCGGACCGGCGCACCCACCTACCGGGTCCGGGCCTTCCGCCGGGCGGCCGAGGTCATCGCCGACCTGCCCGCCGGCGAGCTCGATCAACGGGTCGAGCAGGGCTCGCTGCGGGCGCTGTCCGGGATCGGGGCGACCACGGCCGAAGTCATCGGGCAGGCCGCCCGCGGAGAGCAGCCCACCTACCTGGCCGACCTGCTGGCAGCGGCGCAACCGTCGGACCACCCGTCGCTGCGGGCGGCACTGCGCGGCGACTGCCACACCCACTCGGACTGGTCCGACGGCGGCAGCCCGCCGGAGGAGATGGCCGAGGCCGCCCGCGACCTGGGCCTGTCCTGGATCGCGCTGACCGACCACTCACCCCGGCTCACGGTGGCCCGCGGGCTGACCGCCGAGCGGCTCGAAACCCAGCTCCGGGTCATCTACCGGCTCAACGAGCAGCTGGCCCCGTTCCGCATCCTGACCGGCATCGAGGTGGACATCCTCGACGACGGGTCGCTCGACCAGCGCGACGACCTGCTGGGCCGGCTGGACGTGGTGGTGGCCAGCGTGCACTCCAAGCTCCGCATGGACGAGAAGCCGATGACCGAGCGCATGATCACCGCGGTGCGCAACCCGCTGGTCGACGTGCTCGGCCACTGCACCGGGCGGATCCTGGTCGGCCGCACCCGGCCAGAATCGGAGTTCGACGCCCAGGCCGTGTTCACCGCCTGCCGCGACCACGGCACCGCGGTCGAGATCAACTGCCGCCCGGAGCGCCAGGACCCGCCGGACCCGCTGCTCTACCTGGCGGCCGAGCTGGGCTGCCTGTTCTCGATCGACACCGACGCGCACGCACCCGGTCAGCTGGACTGGATCGGCAGCGGCTGCCGGCGGGCGGAGGAGGCCGGCCTCGGGCCCGAGCGGATCATCAACTCGCTCGAGGCCGACGACCTGCTCGCCCTGACCCGGCCCTGAGGGCCATCAGGCGAACGCGCTCAGCCGGTCATCGACCGGCGACCGGGTCATCCGGTTGGCCAGCGTCGACATCGTGTAGGCGCCGATTCCCAGGACGACCTCCAGCGCGTTGCGTGGCGTGTACCCGTGCCCGAAGAACGCGGCCAGGTGCTCGTCGTCGACCGCGCCCGCGGTCTCCAGCACCTCGAGGGTGAAGGCCTGCATCGCGGCCAGCCGGCCGTCGGCCACGGGACGCCCGGCCCGCAGGTCCGCGATCAGCCCGGCGTCGGCACCTATCCGGGTCAGCGAGGCGGTGTGCATGGCCACGCAGATGTGACAGCCGTTGCGCACGGCCATGGTCATGACCAGGGTCTCCCGGGCCAGCGGGTCCAGCGTGGTGCTCTCGAACAGCCCGCTGGTCTTCAGGAAGCCGTCCATCAGCTGGGGCGAGACCGCCATCCGGGCCAGCGCCACCGGCAGGTAACCCAGGTGCGCGGCGGTGGTCTTGATCATCCGCCGCGACTCGGGCGGGGCCGACTCCAGGGTCTGGTCGGGGAACGCAACGGCGGTCATGAGTGCCTCCTGGGGGTGAGCTTCGCTAGGATCGTCAACGTGGTTGACCAAATAGTAAACGAGGTTGACGAGTTGCGCAATGCCTGAGGTAGCCCCGGCCGATGAGACCCCCGGGTTCGAGCTGCCGCTGCTGCTGCTGGCCGGGTTCCGCACGCTGATCGATCAGCTGCACGCGGAACTGGCCACCCGCGGCCACCCGGAAATGCGGCCGGCGCACGGTTTCACCATGCAGGCCATCGGCCTGGACGGCACCACCTCGAGCGAGGTCGGCCGGCGCCTCGGCGTGTCCAAGCAGGCCGCAGGCAAGACCATCGACCGGCTGACCGAGATCGGCTACGTCGAACGCTGGGCCGACCCGGCCGACGGCCGCCGCAAGCTCGTCCGCCTCACCCCCCGCGGGATCGAGGCGCTGGCGCTGTCGGCCCGGATCTTTGACGACCTGCACGCGGAGTGGGCGCACCGCCTCGGCCCCGGGCGCCTGCGGGAGCTCGAAAACGATCTGCGCACGATGACTCCGCAGGAAAGTTTCCGCCTGGATGTGCCAGGCTGGTTCGGCGGCTTATCTGCGTAAATAGCGACCCGTATCCCCTCGGTCGGCGGGCTGCTGCACCTGAATATCTCCCTCTAAGGGGGCCATGCTCGCTCCCCGCACCACCCTCCCGCGGGGAGCGGGCACCCCCGGTGAAATCCCATCCAGAACGGCAGAACGGAAGGGCTCATGGGAGTTATTTGGTCATTATGCATTTTCGGCTGATAGCGGGACAGAATGGACCGTATGCCGGAGACAGACGTCATCGTAGTTGGAGCCGGGCCGGTTGGATTGTGGCTGGCGGCGGAGCTCCAGCTGGGCGGCGCAAATGTCATTGTGCTGGAAAAACGTGACCAGCGGTCGCCGCATTCACGTGCGTTTACGTTGCACGCGCGGACGCTGGAAGTGTTTGCCTCGCGCGGGCTGGCCAACGGCTGGCTCGCGCGGGGCCAGCGCATCCCCAGCGCCCACTACGCCATGCTGTCCAGCCGGCTGGACCTGTCCGTGCTCGACTCCGACTTCCCGTTCGTGCTGTTCATCCCGCAGGTCCGGACCGAGGAGCTGCTGGAGGAACACGCCCTGGCCATGGGCGTGCCGGTGCTGCGCGGCGTCGAGGTGACCGGGGTGGCCACCACCGACGAGGGCGTGCGGGTCACGGCCGACACGGCCACCGGGCCGCGCGAGTTCCGCGCGTCCTATCTGGCCGGGTGTGACGGGCGGCGCAGCATCGTCCGGGACGCGGCCGGCATCGGGTATCAGGGCACCGAGGACACGATCACCTGCGTCATCGGCGACGTGCACGTGGCCGACGACGACGTGCCCCCGGCGCTGACCCTGCACAGCGAGGGCGGCTCGTTCTACGGGGTGCGGCTGGACGAGACCCGGCACCGGCTGATCGGGATCGAGCACGCCACGATGACGACGCCGCGCGAGGTACCGCTGGAGTTCGCCGAGTACCGGGCCACGATCGAGCGGCTGGCGGGCCGCGACTTCGGCATGTACGACCCGGACATGCTGACCCGGGTGGGCAGCTCGACCTTCCAGGCCGACCGGTACCGCGAGGACCGGATCGTGCTGGCCGGGGACGCGGCCCACGTGCACTTCCCCATGGGCGGGCAGGGCCTCAACCTGGGCCTGCAGGACGCCATGAACCTGGGCTGGAAGCTGGCCGCGGTGGCCCGGTCGATGGCCCCGCCGGAGCTGCTGGACAGCTACGCCGGCGAGCGGGCCCCGGTGGGCCGGGCCGTCATCGAGGACACGCTGGCCCAGACCGCGGTCGTCGCGGCGCAGGGCCGGGAGGGGCAGGCGCTGCGGGCCATGCTGACCGGGGCCCTGACCGCCAGCCACGAGCTGAATGCCCGGCTGGCCACGGCCGCCTCGGGCGTAGATGTCGCCTACCCGGCGGGTGCGGGCGACCATCCGCTGACCGGGCGGCGGGTGCCGAACCTGAAGGTCGAGGACGGATCGGACCTGTTCGGGCGGCTGACGCCGGGCCGGTTCGTGCTGACCGGGGTCTCCCCCGGCGACCTGGCGGGCCACCTCGGGCCAGACCTCCGGGGCGCGGTGTCGGCCTCCGCGGCCGGATTCGCCGGGGCCCAGCCGCCGTGGGACACGGTGGGCGCGGCGCTGGTCCGGCCCGACGGCCACCTGGCCTGGGCCGCGGACCAGACGGCCGGCCCGGACGTCCGGGCCACGGGGGCGGCCGCCGCGCTACGGCACTGGCTACCTGGACACTAAGAGCCAGGATTACGATCACGGGCTCCGGCCAGGATGCCCGGGTCCGGCGAGTAGCTTGCCTGGTATGACCGATGCACATGAAGCGGTCGCAGCCTACTGGGCCGCGGCAGAGGCCCGGGACTGGGATACGTTCAGCGCGCTGCTCGCCGATGACGTGATCTACCGCGGCCCCCAGACCAGGGAGCAGGTCCGCGGCCGGGACGCCTACATCCGGTTCAACGTGGAGGGCTTCGCCTACGACTGGCACATCACGGTGCAGCAGATCGTCGGCGAAGGCCAGCACGCAGCCAGCTGGATTGAGTTCACCGGACAAGAGGGCACGCAGCCCGGTCTCTGCTTCTTCGATCTCGCCGACAACGGCAAGATCGCCCGGATCACCGACTTCTGGCCCGATCCCTATGAGCTTCCAGCAAGCCGTGCCCATCTGGTCGAACGCTACTGAGTTTCGCGACCCGGGAGCCTTCACAACGCCAGCAGGTACTGGGCCAGCGGCTCCGGCTGGGCCAGGCCGATCAGGTGACCGCCGGGCAGCACGTCGGCTTCGACGCCCAGCCGGTCCTTGGCCAGCCGCCGCTGGAACTCGGCCGGGAAGAACCGGTCGTCGCGGCCGGCCACCACGTGGATCGGGATGTCGGGCCAGGCGGTGAAGTCGCAGGGGGACGCAAACGCCGCCTCGGTCTCGTCGCGCGGGGCCGGCCCACCATCCAGTACCTCCGGCGGGACGTCGTGCAGGAAGTAGGTGTCCAGGTCGAACTCGGTGCTGTAGCCACCCTCCTCGGCCGCCTGCACGCGGGCATCTTGGGAACCGGTGTCGTCCCACCACTGGCCCGCGGTCTCGCCCGGCACCGGGATCATCGCGTTGACCATCACCAGCGCCTTCAGCGGCCGACGCGCGGCCACCAGCGGTGCGGTGAACGCGCCCATCGACATGGCGGCCAGCACCACGTCGGTCCGGCCGTCGGCCGCCGCCAACGCCAGCTCGGTGTATTCCGGCAGCCCGGCCTCGGGATCGGGGCCGGGCAGGTCGATCGCGATCGCCTCATGACCCGCCGCTTCCAGCAGCGGCACCACCCGGTGCCAGTACCAGGCCGCCCCACCAGCGCCGGGGATCATCAGATAGCTGCTCATCGCACCTCCAGCGACGCGATTTCAAGGGTCTCAGTACTAATAACGAACGGGAGACCGGGAAATAAGCGGTGGGACGGCGAATCAGTGGTCGGCCAGGGCCGGGATCACCCGTTCGTTGAACAGGTTGAAGCCGGAGCGGTCGTAGGCGATCTCAGGGAAATAGCAGATCGCGTACGTCATGCCCAGGGCGCGCGCTTCGGTCAGGCCCGCGACGACCTGTTCCGGGGTGCCGGTCAGCGGGCTGTTCCGGAAACGTTCGAGCTGCCCCGCCAGCTCGTCGGCGGGCAGGTGCGGGGCGAGGTGGCTCTCGAGCCAGGCCAGCCGGCTGGCCACGTCGGCCTCGGTCTCGCCGATGACCACCTGGTACTCGCCCGACCGGACGATGGCGTCGAAGTCGGTGCCGACGTCGGCGCAGTGCGCGGCCAGGATCTCCGACTTGCGCTTGAACACCTCGGGGGTGACGTCGAAGTTCGTGTACTGGGCGTACTTGGCCGCGGTGCGGAGCGTCTTCTTCTCCCCGCCCCCGGCGATCCACAGCGGGATGCCACCTTCCTGCAGCGGCAGCGGGCGGCAGATGGCCCCGTCGACCTGGTAGTGCTCGCCGTCCAGGGTGGCCCGGCCGGTGGACCAGAGCTGGCGCATGATCTGCACGCCCTCGTCCAGCATGGCCAGCCGCTGGCCGGCGCGGGGGAAGCCGTAGCCGTAGGCCCGCCATTCGTGCTCGTACCAGCCGGCGCCGATGCCCATCTCGACCCGGCCACCGGAGATCACGTCGACGGTGGCGGCCACCTTGGCCAGGTAGGCCGGGTTGCGGTAGCCCATGCAGCTGCACATCTGGCCCAGACGGACCCGCTGGGTGGCGGCGCCGAGCGCGGCCATCAGGGTCCACGCTTCGTGGGTGGCCTCGTCGGTGGGGATCGGCATGGTGTGGAAGTGGTCGTACACCCAGATCGATTCGAACAAGCTCGCTTCGGCCGCGCGGGCGACGTCGAGCATCGCCGTCCACTGCGCAGCGGGGTCAATTCCGGTCAGGTCGAGGCGCCAGCCTTGTGGCACGAATACACCGAATCGCATGGCTCATCAGCCTACGGGGCCAAGCTCAGGGCCCGGGGAACACCCAGCGGACGGCCAGCCGTTCCAGCGGGTGCGGCCGGGCGCTGGCCGGGGCCAGGACCAGGCCATCGGCCTGGACGGCGGGTTTGGGTAGCGGTTCGCCCCTCTGGGCCTGCTGGACCAGCTGGTAGAGCCGGCTCTGCACGGCGGCGTAGTAGCGCAGCTGAGTATGGCGGCCGAACAGGCGGAAGCCGAACCGGACCAGCGGGTCGGGGATCTGGGCGCCCCGGGAGTAGCCGGTCACGCGGAACCCGACCTGACCGGTACCCAGGTTCTTGATCACTTCGAAGGTGATCCGGCCCTGCTCCAGGTGGCCCTGCAGGGTCCGGTAGGACCAGCCCCAGACGCGTTCGCGGCCGCGCTCGGTGTCCCGGGTCTCGTCGGACACGTCGGTGACGCGGACGCCGAAGTAGAAGCGCAGGAAGAAGAACCGGCCTTCCAGCAGCATGTCCCGGCCGAGCAGGTCCTGGTCCTGGCGGTAGACGGCGCGCAGGATCCGCTCGTCGGCGAACTCGTAGTGGGTGACCAGCTCGCGGGCCATCTCCCACGGGCCGTCGGGCACCGGGTCCCCGGGCGGCTCGTGGCCGAGGAGGATGGCGCCGGAGTCGACGTGCCAGTGACCTTCGGGAGAGCCGTCCTGCGGGGCCCGGGCCGGGTCGTAGTTGACCTCGCGGCCACGCAGGTCGTCCAGGGTGGAGGCCTCGTCCACCCGGGCCAGCAGCGAAGGACGCATCTAGTCGGCTTCCGGCAGCGAGTCGCCGATCAGCCAGAACATCGGCGGCCACAGGCCGACGAAGATCGCGCGCCGTTCGGCGTTGCCACGCTCGTCGTCGTCCACGGTCTTGGCGCGGATCCACAACCCGATGCACAACCCGATCGACGCCAGCGAGGCCGCGTGCAGGTACGACCGGCGCAGCCTGGTGCGCTGAAGCGCTCCGGTCACGGTCATCGGGTCCTCCCCTGGTCACGCGGGGTAATACACCCCGCAGGGAAACGATGACTGCCCGCCGTGTGACCATTTATGCATGGGGAAGACGACCCGCTCGTCCAGGCTCCGCACAGTACTGGGTTGGCCGCTGGGAATCACGATCGTGAGCTGGCGGTACATGTGGCGCACCACACCGATGCACCGATCCGAGGAGGAAGGCGGCCCGGCTGACCTGGCCGGCCTGGCCGACGAGCACCCCGGCGACCGGCGACAGCCGGCTGCTGCGGGCGTGGGGCCGCTGCTGCACCGGTGCTACTCGGTCAACATCGCGAACACGCAGATGACGCCGGACGCGCTCATGGACCGGGTCGCCGACCGGCTGAACCAGGCGTCACCGGAGATGGCGACGTTCCGGAAGACCCTCGGGGCCGAGGGCGGCCTGCGGGAGGGCGACGAGCTGGTGGTGCGCATGCCGGGGCCGTG
This sequence comes from uncultured Actinomycetes bacterium, assembly GCA_963833835.1. GTDB lineage: Bacteria > Actinomycetota > Actinomycetes > Streptosporangiales > Streptosporangiaceae > Bog-532. The sequence continues at coordinate 91,520 of CAWHZI010000002.1, read as the reverse complement.
GGACGGCCCGGTCCGGGTGGGGCACCGGGACGCCACCTCGTTCCGGCTGGACACCCTGGCGGGGCACCTGGAGGCGGGGCAGATCGAGTTCCGGGCCTCGCAGGCCGGTGAGCTGCTGTGCTTCGAGATCGAATCCTGGGCCCGGGCCGGTGACCGGCTGTCCAGCCTGATGTACAACAAGCTGCGGCTGGCCAAAGAAATCCAGCTCAACATGTGGACGCACGTCTGCATCAAGGCGGCCACGCTGGCGGGCGGCCGGCTGCGGGGCGGGGTGACGATCCGGACCCACCGGGTGGACTGGCCGAAGGACCGCCCGGACCCGGCGCCACGATCCGCCGAGAACGGCTGAAGGCCCGATCGTGATCCGGCTGGGCAGCACGGTGATCAACTGCGCGGACATCGAGACCATGACCCGCTTCTGGTCCCAGGCCCTGCACCTGACCCCGTCGTCCTGCGACCCCGACTTCCGGCTGCTGCGCGGCGAGCACGTCAACGTCTCGCTGCAGCGGACGCAGACTCCGGTCACCGCCCGGGATCAGATGCACCTGGACCTGTACAGCGACGACCAGGCGGCCGAGGTGGACCGGCTGACCGGCCTGGGAGCCCGGGCCGTCCGCCACATCCGGGAGCCGGACGACGACTACGTGGTGATGACCGACCCCGAGGGCAACGAGTTCTGCGTGGCGGCCAAGGAGAACCTGTAGGTCACTGGCCGTCCCGGGCCTCCAGCTCGCGTTCGACCAGCTCAACCAAGTCGGGGTGGGCGCTCAGGCCCCAAAGGACGGCGGGCGGCAGGCCGAGCCGGCGGGCGGCCAGGGACACCACCGGCTGCGGCATACCCAGGGCCTGGGCCAGTTGCTCGTCCCGGGCGAAGGTCGGCGGCAGCTCGTCCACGGAGATCTCGGCGGGCAGGCGGAACGTGCCGTCCGGGTGCGGCAGCCAGGCCGCATCCTGGGCGGCCACGCCGATCGCCGACCGCACCGTCTCCCGGCTGGCGTCGGCGAACGACATCAGCACCGAGCGCTCGACCACGCCCGCGATCAGCTGCCGGTTCGGGCTGAGCAGGGTGTTCCACACGTACTCGGCCAGGGCGTGGCTCGGGTGCCGCAGCGCGAACTCCAGGCCGTCCAGCTCGGCGGCGGGGTCGAAGCCGTCCATTCCGCGCTCGTTACGGCCGAAGTCGACGGCGACGACCACGTGCCCGGTGGGGCCGGGCGCGCGGGCGGTCAGCTGGACGTGCTGCCGCACCCCCATGTCGCGCAGCTGCACCAGCCACGGCCCGTAGGTGTCGCGGGCGAACCAGACGTCCGGGTTGCCCTCGAAGTAGGTCTCCAGCTCCTTGCTCCGCTGGTACAGCCGGGGCGGCGGCAGCAGGCGCACCTCCCCGGTGGCCGCGTTCTCCGCGACCAGGAACGCGGTCTGGCCGAGCCGTTCCAGCAGCCGTTCCCGGTCCGCCGGCGCGGCCTGGTCCAGGGCCCGGGCCACGTACTCCAGGTCGGCGCTGTGCCGGGCCGGGTCCAGGTCGGCCAGGTCCAGGTCGTCGTAGCGGGGCAGCACGCCGTCCAGGACCGCGGCCAGCAGGTCCGGCTCGGTCAGGCCCAGCGCGACCAGGAACCGGTGCGCCGCCGGGTCCGCGGCGACGGCCCGCCGGACCGTGGCGGCACCGGGTTCGGAGGTGCCCAGCAGGTCCGGCAGGTAGACGGCGGGGCGGCCGTCGGGGGTGAACGGGGGGACCTGGCGGCCGTCTTCGAGGCGGATGATCGGCTGGGTGCGGGCCGGGGCCGGAGGGTCGTCCGGGTCGGCCGGGGCCCGCCACAGCCGGGTGTCCGCGTGCAGAAAGGCGTAGTAATCGGCTATCCACTGGTCCGGCTGGCGGCTGAGGAAGTCCGGCCCGGCCCGGGTGGCGACACCGGCCGCGGTGAGCTCGGGGACGGACAGCTCGTCACGCAGGTACCGCCACAGCACGGGCGTGCCGTCCGGGGTGATGGCCGGGTCGGCGAACCAGCGCGGTCCGCCCGCGTCGAGCAGGTCCCCGAGCTGAGCGGGATCGAGCAGGCCGATCATCCCGGGGCTGGCCGCCAGTACGAGGTCACCGGCGGCCCGGTACACCTCGGCGTCAGGACCAGCCTCAGGGCCGGCGTCAGTAACGCCGGCCACGTAGGAGCCGTGCCGGGGGCCGGCCGCCGGGATCAGCGCGTCGTGAGCCAGTGCCGCCCGGACGGCGTCGAACAGGGGGCGGAACATCGACTCCGGCGGAAACCGGGCCGGGTCCAGCGGCAGGGCGGTCAGCGCCGGCACCGTGAGCAGGCCCGCGTCGCGCAGGCCGGCCAGGACCTCGGTCAGCAGGACCGCGGTCTCGCGGACGAAGCCCTGGTTGGCGGGCTCGTGTTCCGGAACGTTGTCGCGGGCCGGGGTCGTCCGGTACGGCCCCTGGACGCCGAAGCCGAGGAACGTCTCCTTCTCGGTCGGGAAGTACACGTTCAGCGGGGACCGGTCCAGCGGGCTGACCCGCGGCGGCGCGTCATCGGGACCGCCGGTAAAAGCGATCTCCACGTCGAGAGCCACGCCCCGGGGACCGGTCTGCCCGAGTCCTCGCCGCCAGACCAGCCACGTCGGAGTTTGTTGAACGGAAGATTTAGAAACACTGACCCGCTGGCTGCCCGCAGGCCCGGGCGACACCGTGCGCCGCAGCAGCACCTCGGGGACGCCGGCTCCGCCGACCCGCAGCTGGCCGAGGTGCCGCAGGAACAGCAGCGTGGCCGGCTCGAGGCCGTTCAGCGCGGCGGCGATCTCGGTCACCGCGACCGGAGCGGGCACGGTTTCCAGGTCGAACGGGAACACGAACCGGGTGCCGCCCCCGGCCCCGTCCCCGGACCGAGCGCCGTCCGGCTCCGGCCCCGGGTCCGGGTCGATGGGGAACGGGCGTACGTACGACTCGATCCGGAACCGTTCCTCGCCGCTGTAGATCCGCGGGTTCTTGGTGTAGGCGTAGACCGACTTGAAGCCGATCCCGAACCGGCCGATCGAGGTGAGGTCACCCGACTTCGTGCTCTGGGCCACCCCGGACAGGCCGCGCACGTCGGCCTCGGTGAACGGGCGGCCGTCGTGCCAGACCTCCAGCCGGTCCGCGAACACGGTGAACGTCAGCCCGGACGCGCCGGCGTCCTCGGCGTTCTGGATCAGCTCGAAGATGAAGTGGGTCCGGTCGCTGTACAAGTGGCCGAGCAGATCGAGCACCGCGGTGTCCCACCCGTACCGGGCGATGTTCTCCGCGCGGATCTGCTCGTAGTCGGCGGGCACGCTACATTCGTAGCAGAAACGCGCCCTCGGTCGTCGGCTCGATGCTGCCCGGCGGCCCCACGATGGATCGAGAGGGAAAGCATCCGTGCCGGTAGAGGATGCCTCCATCACGTCCGGCGGCTGGCCGGCCCGGTCCCCGGCCGGGCGGCGACGGCGACGGTTCCGATGGCTCATCGCGCTGGCCGTCCTGGTGGTCCTGTTCCTCGGAGCCACCGCGCGGCTGTTCGTCTGGCCTGATCGGGGGATGCCGCCCCGGGTGGACGCGCTGGTGTCGTTGGACACCCCGAATGGCACGCTCAGTACCGCCCTGCGGCTGGCCGGGGAGCGCCGCGCGGCCAACCTGGTGGTCTCACTGGGCACTCCCCAGTCCGGTTACGGCTGCCCCCGGCCGGTCTCCGGTGTCCGGTTGATCTGTTTCAACCCCGATCCCGGGACGACGCGGGGAGAGGCGGAGTACGTCGGGCGGCTGGCCCGTAAATACCACTGGCGGTCGGTCGCCGTCGTCACGGTCGCTCCGCAGGACACCCGGGCCCGGCTGCGGATGGAGCGCTGCTTCAGCGGACCGGTGTACGTGGTGACCACACCGATCAGGGTCATCTCCTGGCCGTACCAGATCGCCTACGAATGGGGGGCCCTGGTCAAGGCGCTGACCCTGCAGCGCGACTGCTGACCGTGACCGCGAGGTGAACTCGGGCCGAAGATCACTACCGTCGGTGAGCGGTCACCACTACGGTGTGGCGCATGCTGCCATTGCGTCTCCCGGCCCCTGCGGACCGGCCGCTGTCGGTGCTCGCCCTCGGCGCCCATCCCGACGACATCGAGATCGGGGCCGGAGGCACGCTGCTCGGCCTGGCCGAGAGTCAGCCGGGTCTCCGGGTCCACTACGTCGTGCTGACCGGGACCCCGGAACGTCACCTGGAAGCCCGCAACGCGGCCAAGGCGTTCCTGCCCGGCGCCAGCGTCACCATTGATCTGCACGACCTGCCCGAGGGCCGGTTCCCGGCCGAGTGGAACGCGGTGAAGGAGGCGCTGGAGCAGGTGGCCCGGTCCGGGGCGCCGGACCTGATCGTGGCGCCCAACGCGGCCGACGCCCACCAGGACCACCGGACGATCGCCGAGATCATCCCCACCGTTTTCCGTGACGCCCTCTACCTGGCCTACGAGATACCCAAGTGGGACGGGGACATGGGCCGGCCGGGGCTGTATTTCCCGCTCACCGTGGCGACCGCCCGGCGCAAAGCCCAACTGCTCCACGAGTGCTATCCGTCACAGCACCGGCGCGACTGGTGGGATGACGACGTTTTCCTCGGCCTGGCCCGGCTGCGGGGTATGGAGTGCCGCGCGCCGTACGCCGAGGCTTTCCATTGCCCAAAGCTGGTGATTTCGGTGAGCGATCCGATCAAATTCAGAGAAAACTGATATAGATCTCTCCGTAATTGAATAGTAGCTAAAAGTAAATATCGGCAGATTTGTATCAACGCCGGCCGACCGGAGGTCATGTGGCCTGCGGGGGGTTGTCTGCGGCCGCCCGACGTGAAACCGGAATCGAGGACTGGCGATAAGGGTGCTTGCTGCCGCTGATGGTTACCGCATAAAGGACACCCTTGCGTCAATTGCGCGTAAAGCCGACGACAAGGTGGCCGAAATATGAACGATATCCCCCGGCTGACCATTGGACTCCCGGTCTACAACGGCGAAAATTTTGTAGCCGAAGCTATTGAGTCGCTGCTGGGCCAGACTTTTGAAGATTTTGAACTCATTATCACGGATAATTCATCGACGGACGGAACCGCCGATGTCTGCCGCCAGTACGAGAAGCTGGATCCCCGGATCCGCTATGTCCGCCAGCAGCGCAATATCGGCATCGGCCCTAACCATAATTTCATCGTGTCCGAAGCCCGCGGTGAATTTGTCAAATGGGCCTCGCACGATGACCTTTACGCACGGGACATGATCGAACGCTGTGTGCAGGCGCTCGACGAATACCCGGATGTGGTGCTGGCCCACCCGTGGACCGCCATGATCGACGGATCCGGCGAGGTCATCGCGGCCATCGAGTACCCGCTGAACACCTCGTCGCCGTCGGCGCCGGAGCGGTTCCGGAGCACGCTGTTCACCAGCGGCGGCGACGACACCGGCGGGGTCGTCCGAACCAAGGTGATGCGCCGGACCACGCTGCTGAACAGCTTCCACCACGCCGACCGGACCATCACGACCGAACTGGCCCTGCAGGGCCGTTTCTACCAGGTCCCGGACTGGCTGTACTTCCGGCGGGAACACTCCGGGCGGTCCGAGCGGACCAGCACGACGGTCCGCGCCCGGTGCGCCAACCTGGATCCGCGCCGGTCCGATCGGCTCCGTCATCCGGTGGCCCGCCTGTACGGCGAGTACGTCTGGGGCTACGTGGCCGCGGTTCGGAACGCCCCTCTGACCTCGGCCGAACGCCGGACCTGCTACGGCTACCTAGCCGACTATCTGACCAGCCGGGCCCGGCCGGGGCGCGGACGGCCCATGGCCACCTTGTCGGCCCCGCAGGCGCCGCGTGAGACGGCCGAACTGGTGTCCGTGGCCGCCGCGGTGGCTGGCCAGGAAGGCCGGGTGTCATGAGCGACCGGCGGGCAGGCGGCCCGCGCCGCCGACGGCCGGGGGCCCCCCGGGTGGGGCTCTTCGGCCTGCTTGGCTCGGGCAACATCGGCAACGACGCGTCCATGAGCGTGGTGCTCCGGTACCTGCAGACCAGTCATCCCGACGCCGTGGTGGACACCATGTGCCGGGGGCCGGAGGAGGTCAGGGCCAAGTTCGGCATCGACGCCGTCCCGTTGCTGTGGTCGCAGCAGTACGAGAACCGGGTGTCCGGCCTGCCCGGCAAGGTCATGAAGCTGGCCGGGAAGGGAATCGACGCGTTCCGGACCGCCGCCTGGGTGCGCAAGCACGACGCGGTGATCGTGCCCGGCATGGGCGCGCTGGAGGCCAGCCTCCCGCTACGGCCCTGGCAGACCCCGTACGCCATGTTTCTGCTGTGCGCGTCGGGCCGGCTGGCCGGGACAAAGGTCGCCATGGTCAGTGTCGGGGCCAACCTGATCAGCCAGCGGGCGACCCGGTGGCTGTTCGACATGGCCGCGCGGACCGCGTACTACCGGTCATACCGTGACCAGCAGTCCTATGACTCAATGGTGCAGCGGGGCGTGGACGTGTCCCGCGATCGGGTCTACCCCGATCTGGTCTTCGCGCTGCCCGCGCCGCCGTACCAGCCGGGCAACCCGGGAATCGTCGGCCTCGGGGTGATGGCCTACAGCGGCACCAACGCCCAGCAGGACCGGGCCCGGGCGCAGGAGATCTCCGACGCCTACGTGGCCAAGATGCAGCGCTTCACCCGGTGGCTGCTCGACCAGGGGCGCCAGGTACGGCTGTTCGTCGGGGACAACCAGTGGGACAACGCGGTGGTCGACGCGATCGTGGCCGACGCCCGGGCCTACCGGCCTGAGCTGGACGAGACCTGGGTGGTGGCCGAGAACATCACCTCGTTCGCCGACCTGACCCGGGCCATGGTGCCGGTCGGCGTCGTGGTGGCCACCCGCTACCACAACGTCATCTGCGCCCTGAAGCTGGAGAAGCCGGTCATCTCGATCGGCTACGCGGCCAAGAACGTGGCCGTGATGAACGACGCCGGGCTGGGCGAATTCTGCCAGCACACCAACACCCTGGACGTGGACCGGCTGATCGAGCAGTTCACCGAGATTGAGCGCCGGTCCGGCGAGATCCGGCAGGCGATCGCCACCCGCAACGAACAGAACGCCCAGTTGCTCGGGCAGCAGTTCGCGACCCTGTCCGCGCTGCTGATACCGGCGGCCAGGCCGGAGCCTACGGAGCCCGGGCGCGACGACGCACCCGTGGCCGCCGCGGAAATCTGAATCCGCCCTCTCCCCTGAAAGTCACCCGTCACTGAGTCAGCTCGAAGCGTAGGGATCTCCATGAACAACTCAGCCAAAGGCAACGGTGTCGTATCCACGGGCGGCGCGGGCAAGGTCCGGTACCTGAAAAAGGACTTCTGGAGTGAGGAGAACCTCAGGTACTCCAAACCGCACTTCCGGATGGAGAAAGCGGCCCGCATCATCAACCAGCTGGCGCCGGGCCAGCCCCGGACCCTGCTCGACGTGGGCTGCGGGCCGGCCACGCTGCAGCACCTGCTGAACCCGAACGTGGATTACCACGGGATCGACATCTCGATCCCCAACCCGGGCCCCCACCTGGCCGAGGTGGACTTCCTGTCCGGCCCGATCGGGTATGACGGTCGGCGATTCGACATTGTGGTGGCACAGGGCGTCTTCGAGTACATGGGAGAATTCCAGCGGCAGAAGTTCGCCGAGATCGCCGAGATCCTGGACCGCGACGGAACCTTCATCGTCTCGTACGTCAATTTCGGCCACCGGGACCGGGAAGTGTACTGGCCGTACAACAACATTCAGCCGCTGAAGGACTTCCAGCGCGATGTGCGCCGGTATTTCACCATCCAGCGGAGCTTCCCGACCTCTCACAACTGGCGCCATTCTGAGCCCAACCGCCGAGTTCTGAAGGCCGCGAACATGCGGCTGAACGCCAACGTCCCGGTGCTCAGCCCAATGCTGGCGGTGGAATATTTCTTCATCTGCTCGGCCCGAGCCTGAGAGGAAACCCCGATAATGGACGTCTATCCGGTCGACGGAATTTCCGGGGTCCTTTTGTTCCGGCCGACCCCGCACGTTGACGAGCGCGGTTTCTTTTCCCGGACCTTCGACGCCGAAGCCATCCGGGCCGCCGGCATCGACCCGGCCGGATTCACCCAGGACAGCCTGTCCCGGTCGGCGCGCGGGGTGATCCGCGGAATGCACACGCGGCATGGCCGCGGGGAAGCCAAACTGGTCCGCTGCTCGTACGGCGCGATTCTGGACGTCGTGGTCGATCTGCGGGCCGGCTCACCAACGTTCCGGAACATGGAGACTTTCGAGCTCCGCGACACCGATCAGGTCTCCGTGTACATCCCGGCCGGGTGCGCGCACGGCTTCCAGGCCCTGACCGACCCGGCCGACGTGTCGTACCGCATCGACCGCCCGCACGACCCGGCCGAAGACGTGTCGATCGCCTTCGACGACCCGGACCTGGCCATCCCGTGGCCGCTGCCGCCGGCCATGCTGTCCGACCGGGACCGGTCCGCCCCGTCCCTCGAGGTGGCGCTCAAGCAGCTGGGCTGAAGGGCGGCGCATCCGCGCGGACTCCAGGCTGGTCCTTCCATCCCGGAGCCAGAGCGCGTCCGCCGGAGGCACCAAACCGCAAGCATCCGGAGCTCAGGTGGCGGAGATGCCCCGTGGGACGACGCACTTACGCGGTTCCCTTTCACTGGAGCATCTGCAGGGATAGTCGCTGCAGATGCTCCAGTGAAAGTCGATGCCTGGCTGGTGGGACTCGATGCGCAAGCGGCCGGGGCGGGTGGGGTGACATTGTGGTGGGAAGCAGTCCAGCCACGACAAGGAGGCCCCGCTGGTGGCGACGATGATGGCGTTGCGGGCTCATGCCCGGGGTGGGCCGGAACAGCTTGTTTACGAGCCGGCGCCGGTGCCGGAGCCCGGTCCGGGGGAGGTTCTGGTCGCCGTGCACGCGGCCGGGATCACCTTCGCCGAGTTCAGCTGGGACGAGTCCTGGACCACCAGCGACGGCGTGGACCGGACGCCGGTCATCCCGGCCCATGAGGTCTCGGGGGTGGTGGCGGGCATCGGGGCCGAGGCCGGGGGCCTGGCCGAGGGCGACGCGGTCCTCGGGCTGATCGACTTCGACCGGGACGGCGGGGCGGCCGAGTTCGTGGCTACACCGGCGGCGAACCTGACGGCCAAGCCGGCGTCGCTGCCGCACCGCGAGGCGGCGACGCTGCCGCTGGCGGGGATGACGGCGTGGCAGGCCCTGGTCGACCACGCCCAGCTGAAGCCGGGCGAGCGGGTGCTCGTCCAGGGCGGGGCCGGGGCCGTGGGCTCCTTCGCCGTGCAGCTGGCGGCCAGCCTGGGCGGCCACGTCACCGCCACCGGCCGCGACCAGAACGCCGACCTGGTCCGGGGGCTCGGCGCGGAGCGCTTCGGCTCGGCCGATGACCTGGCCCGCCAGGCCGCGGGCGAGTTCGACGTGGTCATCGACACCGTGGGCGGGGCCGTGCTCGACGGTTCCTACGACCTGCTGCGTGCGGGTGGACGCCTGGTCACGCTGAGCGCCCCGCCGGACCAGGACCGGGCGGCCCAGCGCGACATCCGCGCGGTGTTCTTCGTCGTGACGGCCGACCCGGGTGCGCTGAGCGGCCTGGCCGAACGGACCCGGGCGGGCAGCCTCCGCCCCCTCATCAGCCAGGTGTTCCCGCTGGCGGAGGGACGCCAGGCCTACGAGAGCGGCCAGCACTCCCGGCCGCCCGGCAAGACCCTCCTCATGGTGCGGTGACTCAGGCCACCGTGGCCACCGAGGGTTTGGTGGTACCGGAGCGCTCCGGGTCCCAGACCATCCAGGGGCAGGTGCCGCGATGGTACATCTCTTCGAGCTGGATACGTTCCTTCACGGTGTCGGCCGGCGACCAGTAACCCTTGTAGGGGTACGCCAGGACCTTGGACTGCGGGACGAGGCGGCGCATGATGGCGTCCTCGACCAGGTCCTCGCCTTCGTTCAGCACGTCGAAGATCCCCGGCCGCAGCACAAAGTAGCCGCCGTTCTCCCACTGGCGCAGGTCGCGCATGGGGGTGACCTGGGTGATCAGGCCGTTGTCGCCGATGTCGACCACGTGGTGGGAGGACTGCGGCGGGACCGCGAGCAGGCTGGCCACCGCATCGCTGGACTCGAACCGGCTGATCATGTCCGGGAGCGGCGCGTCGGTCAGGACGTCGGCGTAGTTGGCCATGAACATCTCCTCGCCGTCGACGAAGCGGCGGACCCGGCGCAGCCGCTCGCCGATCGGCGAGTTCAGGCCGGTGTCGACCAGCGTGATCCGCCAGTCGGAGATGTCCGTGCTGAACAGCTCGACGTCGCGGGCGCCGTTCTCGATCACGAAGTCGTTGGACCGGGTCTCGTCGTAGGTCAGGAAGAAGTCCTTGACCGCCGAGGCACCGTAACCAAGGCAGAGCACGAAGTCGGTGTGCCCGTAGTACGCGTAATAGCGCATGACGTGCCACAGCAGCGGGCGTTCACCGACCATCGCCATGGGCTTGGGCGCGGTGCTGCTCCCCTCGCGCATGCGCATGCCGAGACCGCCGCAGAACAGGACGACCTTCATTACTGCCTACCCCCACACTCAGACAATTTCCAGGGCCGGGATGGGGAAGACCAGGCGGCCACCCCAGTCGCGGACATATTCGAGCTGCTGGCTGATTTCTTCCTTGAGATTCCAGGGCAGCACCAGCACGTAGTCGGGCCGGGTCTGCGCGATCCGTTCCGGCGCGTGGATGGGGATGTGCGTCCCGGGCAGGAACTTGCCCTGCTTCCACGGGCTGCGGTCGACGGTGTAGGACAGGAGGTCGGACCGGATGCCGCAGTGGTTGAGCAGCGTGTTGCCCTTGCCCGGGGCGCCGTAGCCTGCGACCGTCTTGCCCTCGGCCGCCGCCTGGAGCAGGAACTCCAGCAGGTCGGTCTTGATCTTCAGCACCTCGCGGGCGAAGCCCTCGTGCCCGGCCACGGTGTGCAGCCCGGCCGCTTCCTCCTCGGCCAGCACGGCCTTGACCCGGGCACTGGGCTCGCCGGGGCTGCCCACGGGGCGGGCGTAGACCCGCAGCGACCCGCCGTGCGTGCTGAGCTCGTCCACGTCGATCACCCGCAGCCCGGCCGACTCCAGCGCCCGGGACGAGGTGAGCAGGGACAGGTACTGGAAGTGCTCGTGGTAGATCGTGTCGTACTGGCGCCGCTCGATCAGCCGCAGCAGGTGCGGGAACTCCAGCGTGACCAGGCCGGTGTCCTTGACCAGCGCGCGCAGCCCGGCAGCGAAGTCGCGGATGTCCGGCACGTGGGCGAACACGTTGTTCCCGGCCACCAGGTCGGCCCGTCCGTACTGGCCCGCCAGGTCCTCGCCGGTGGCGGCGCCGAGGAACTGGACCTCGGTGCGGATGCCGCGGGCCCGGGCGGTCTCGGCCACGTTGGCCGCGGGCTCAACCCCGAGCACCGGGATGTCCCGGGCCACGAAGTGCTGGAGCAGGTAACCGTCGTTGCTCGCCACCTCGGTGACCAGGCTGTCCGCGGTCAGGCCGAGGCGGTCGATCATGGCCTCGGCGTACCGCTGGGCGTGCGCCACCCAGGAGTCGGAGTAGGAGGAGAAGTAGGCGTAGTCCGAGAAGATGTGCTCGCCGGACACGTACGCGGGCAGCTGCACCAGTAGGCAGGATGCGCACAGGCGGACGTGCAGCGGGTAGAAGCTCTCGGCCTGGTCCAGCTGTTCCTCGGGGACGTAGCTCTCGCACAGCGGGGACATCCCGAGGTCAACGAAGGTGCGGTTCAGGTCCGTGCCGCACAGCCGGCAGGTTGGTGGCAAGGCGGTCATTCCTCTCCGGAGGCGGCAGGTCCGGGCGCCGTACGGCGGCCCGCATCACAGGAGAACGCCGGCGGCCTGGCCGTGATACAAGCCATCGCAGATTTCCGGTGCGGGCGGCTGAGCGGTGCGGGCGGCTGAGGGGCGCACGTATCACCACGCCCGGCTTCCGGCTCCTATGGAGGACCAGTAACGACATGAGGGAAGAGGCAGCCATGGGCGAGCACGCCTGCCGGGCCTGCGGGACGAAGGACGGCCAGCTCGTCCTGGACCTGGGCCAGCAACCAGCCTGCGACTACTTCCCGCGCCAGGATGACCCCGGGCCCGACCCGGTGTACCCGCTGCAGATGTGGCTGTGCGGAGCGTGCGGGCTGGCCCAGCTGCTGGCCGACCCGACCGCGCCGGAAGAGCCGCGGGGCGCCGAGCCGGCCGCGCTGGTCCGGCAGGCAGCCGACGCGGTGGCCCAGGTCGCCGCGGCCGGGCTGCTGCGCGACGGGGCCCGGGTGGCGGAGTACGGCAGCCCGCACGGCGGGTCGTGGCTCGGTCTGCTGGAAGAGCGCGGGCTGACCCCAGTGCCGGACGAGTCGTCGGCCGACGTGGTGCTGGACTGCTTCGGGCTGATGCACGCCGCCGACCAGGCCGCGGCGCTGGCCGAACGGGCCACCCGGGTGGCTGCGGGTGGGGTCCTGCTGCTGCAGTACCACGCGCTGGACGCGATCGTGCGGCACGGGCAGTGGAACGCGCTGCGGCACGGGCACTTCGCCTACTACTCGGCCACCGCGCTCACCGCAATGCTGGCCGCCGTTGGCCTGCGGGCCCGGCGGGCCTGGGAGTTCGAGCTGTACGGCGGCACGGTGCTGCTGGCCGCCAGCCGGGGCGGCGACGGCGGGACGCTGACCGCCGACGGCTCGGTGCCGGCCCTGCTGACCCGGGACTCCAGGACCGGGGTGTACGACCCGAGCACGCTGGCCGGGCTGCAGGAGGACGCCCTGGCCAAGGCGGCCGGGCTGCGGGACTGGCTGACCACCGAGCGGATGGCCGGGCGCACCGTGCTCGGCTACGGTGCCGCGTCCCGGGCGGTGGCCCTGCTGCGGTGGGCGGGCGCGGACCAGACGATGATCCGGGCGGTGGCCGACGCCTCGCCGGCCAAGTGGGGGCTGCGGATGCCGGGTACGGACATCGGCGTGGCCCGGCCGGAGGTGCTGGCCGCCCACCCCGGCGCGTCGGTGGTGCTGTTCGTGCCCGACCTGCTGCCCGAGGTACGGGCGGCCTACCCCGAGGTGGAAGCGGCCGGCGGCCGCTGGGTTGACGCCGAGGCCCTGGCCCCAGCCAGCTCGGTACTCGGCTAACTGGCCAGGCCGGTGACGGGCGGGAGGCCGAGCTCCTGCCACTGGGCGTCGTTGAGGGTTGGGTGCAGCAGGACCTGCAATCGGGCCAGGCAGCGTCGCCGGGTCGGGCCGATGCTGCCGATCGGCAGGTCCAGCTGGTCGGAGATCTCGGCGTAGGACACGGGCGGGTCGGACATCAGCAGCTCGAGCAGTTGCTGCCAGCGGCGGGGCAGCTGGGTCAGCGCCTCGCGCACCACCTGAGCCCGCTCGGCCGCGAGCAGCCCGTCGTCCACGTCCGGCTGGTGCGCGGCCACCCCCTCGAGCTGGATCTCGTCGTGGGCCAGCACCACGCGCTTGCGGGCCGCGAGGCTGCGCAGGCACTCGTTGCGCGCCGTGGCGGCCAGCCAGGAACCCACCCGCTCCGGGTACTGGATCCGGTCGATGTGTTCGAGCAGCCGCAGCCAGGTCGCCTGGGCCACGTCGGCCGCGTCACTCTCACCCAGCCTGAAGTCGCGGGTGATGGCCCAGATGAGCCGCGCGAACCTGTCGACCAGGCGCTCCCACGAGTCGTGATCACCCGCGGCGGCCCGCCGCACCAGCTCAGCGACCTCGGCCGCGTCACTCCTGTCGCCCTTCAGCATGGGCCCCCCTTGTCCGTGCGACTACCGCACGGAATCGTTCATGTCGGTCCTGTTGTGCTCATAAGGGAGACGCACAGACGGTTAGCTCGGTTGACGACTACGCACAGCTATTTGTCCGGAAATACGTAGTTGCTCGATTACACAGAGTCGCATCGCCTGTGAGCAGGGAAGAATCGCGAACCGTCACGCTGAGTCCATAAAAAGAATTTCTGGTGACGACTTTAACTACACACCGTATACAAGTGCGCCACGATATTGCCTGATGGCCAGCTACACAGAGTGCCCGGCTGATAAATATCAGCCGGGCACCAAGTGGTTACTCTATGTAATATTTAACTGGTTACTTATCTTTAGGTTACCAGTTACACTCCGTGTGCCACTGTGGTGCCGGCGGCGGGAACTGGACACTGGTCTGGCGGCACAGGTTCTCGTCGAGCAGACGGCGGCCAGCAGTTCCTGGATGCGCAGCCTCAACCCGGGGTGGGCGTCAAGCCGAGGTCCTGCCACTGTGGCTCGCTGGCTGACGAGGTGAGCAGGATCTGGAGCCGGGCCAGACACCGTCGCCGGGTCGGCCCGATACTGCCGACGGGAAGGTCGAGACGATCGGCGATCTCGGCGTAGGGTACGGGCGGATCTGACATCAACAGCTCAAGGAGTTGCTGCCAGCGGTGCGGAAGGCGGGACATCGCCTCCCGTACCACCTCGGCCTGCTCCGCGGCCAGCAGGCCGGCGTCGACGTCAGCGTCCAGCGCGGCGATGCTGTCCAGCATGACCTCATTGCGAGCCAGGACTACCCGCTTGCGCGCAGCCAGGCTGCGCAGGCATTCGTTCCGGGCCGTGGCGGCGATCCAGGAGCCCACTCGCTCCGGATAATTGATGCGATCGATGTGCTCTAGCAGCCGCAACCACGTCGCCTGGGCGACATCGGCCGCGTCGCTCTCCCCCAGTTTGAAATCCCTGGTGATAGCCCAGATCAGCCTGGCGTACTTGTCGACCAGCCGTTCCCAGGCCGCTCGGTCGCCCTCGGCAGCTCGCCGCACCAGCAGGGCGACTTCCAGCCCTTCCGTTGCCCTGGTGTGCTCCTCACTCGTCGTCACCCCAACCACCGGGCCGAGTGCCACCATGGATCTCCCCCTAAATCTCGCGCTACGGCACGAAATCGACCATGTCGGCTAAGTCGCCTTTCTAAGAAAGACGCTTAAGGTCATAGGCAGGTTGACGACCACGCTCAGCTAATTATCCCGATATGTGTAATTCTTAAAATACAGAGAGTAACCACGGCTCTTGAATGGGACAACCTGGACAAAGTTCACTGGGCAAGCCAATAAATGTCGTATTGGGTTACAGTTTGAGCAGTTCATGCGAGTACAGAAAGTCACTGCAACAGCAAGCATTAACAGGCTGTAGTCGGCAGTAGCGCAGTAATTGCACGCTTATTGATTACTCTTCGCAGCAAGCTGCCGCACACAGCCCGGAGGCCTAATCGTTGCGCTGATGGCGTCCTGCACTGCGCCGCGCGAACGGGTTCAGCCTCACGTTGTGGGACTCCCGCAGAGCCGCCCGCAGTTCGAGCCAGAACATGGCCGCACCGACCCAGCCCGCCACCGCGATGCCTTGCATCGAGGCCTCGACCCCACCGACCGCGGCACCGGCCACGCCGCACACGACGTACACCGCGGACGAGAGAACCAT
Source organism: uncultured Actinomycetes bacterium (assembly GCA_963833835.1). Classification (GTDB taxonomy): domain Bacteria; phylum Actinomycetota; class Actinomycetes; order Streptosporangiales; family Streptosporangiaceae; genus Bog-532. The sequence continues at coordinate 76,041 of CAWHZI010000002.1, read as the reverse complement.
CGCCCGCAGGCTCCGGTTCGCCGCCCCCAGAGCGTGCAGACCGCAGCCCGCTCCCGCGCTGACACAGCCGCCCACGACCGAAATGGTCAGCGGGAGTATCAGCGGGTAGGTCGACCGCCAGAGACTGGGCAGGATCCACTGGCCCAAGCCACGAGGCAGGGCGAACAGCAGGACCAGACCCCAGAGCAGCCCGGCCACAGCGAGCCCGCCGCTCACGCCGATACAGAACAACGGCAGGTGCCGCGGGGACCGGCGCAGGATCCGGGCGGCCTCCGGCAGGGTGACCAGGCCCATACCGAAGAAGATGACCATGAACGGGCCCATCAGCGTGCTCGAAGCCTGCACGTAACCCAGCGCGGTCAGGCCCAGGAGCAGGCCGACACCGTAGTTGCGAAACTGGGTCGACGCGCTGTTGGTGGTGCCCTCCAGCAGGTACCTGAACCCGAGGTCGCGCGTGCTGGATATCCACTGTCTGGCCCCGGCCAGCCGGGGTATGACCCGGGCCTGCAGCGGTCCCGCCGCCGCCGCCACCGCCGCCGCCGCCCCCCAGACGAGAACGAACCAGAAGACGTTGGCGTGTCCGGAGCGGTTCAGCAGGAACAGCGCCGGGAACATGACCAGCACCCAGATCAGGTCGTTGAGAAAAGCCTGGACACCCTTCTCGAGGGCGAAGAACGCGAACCGCCAGCTGTCCTGCAGCAGCAGACCGGGCAGCGTGATCCCGAGCGCCAGGAAGGCCTTGGACGCGGTGCCGTGCAGGAACAATGACGCTATGAGCGCACACACCCCAGACGCCAGGCCCACGCAAGCAGCGGTGCCGGTGCAGTTGGCCACGGCCCGTCGCCAGACGGGCAGCTCGGCACCGCTGAACCGGACCAGGAGCGGGTCGGTGGCCAGGCCCCGCGATGCGTTGAGCATGAACCCGTAGGTCACGTAGGCCAGGCTGAACGCACCGAGCTGGGCGGCCCCGAGCACCCGGGCCACGTAGATGGTCACCGCGAAGTTGGTCAGGCTGGACACTGCCTGGTCCGCGACACCCCAGCTCATGCGCTTCCCGATCTGGTGGGCCATCCGCCACGGCGTGGCCCCGCTCCTGCCGGTGACGGCCGCGTCGCCCCGGCTCACTGCGTCAGCGATCATGATCTGTCATCCGCCGGTCCTCAGAGGAGAACGGGTGACGGCATCAACGTGCCTCTTGGGTGACCTGCGCACCGGGCGGCGGGAACGGGGTGCTGACCTGACGCCGGAGCATGTCGTCCACCAGATTGGCCGACAGCAGTTCCTGGATCCGCCGCAGCCGCACGTAGCGGGACGAAGTGAAGTCGTCGTAGGTCAGGTGGTTGGCCGTGTAGGCGCGGGCCAGTTCCTCCACCCCGTCCTGGACGGTCCAGCGCAGTTCCAGCTCCGGGAACGTGCTGTTCAGCTTGGCGAAGTCGACGCGGTAGTTGCGCAGATCCGGGCCGGCGTTCTCGGCCAGCGTGACCTCGGAGCCGGTCACGGTGTCCCGGACCATCTCGGCGATGTCGCGGATCTGCACGTTGTCCTGCGGGCGGCCGACGTTGAAGGCCTGGTCGTGGACGACCTCCCGCGGTGCCTCCAGGGCGGCCAGGAAGGCCCGGCTGATGTCCTCGATGTGCACCAGCGGGCGCCACGGCGTCCCGTCACTCTCCAGCCGGACCTTCCCGGTGGTCAGCGCGATGGCGGTCAGGTTGTTGACCACGATGTCGAGGCGCAGCCGGGGCGACGCCCCGTAGGCGGTCGCGTTGCGCAGGTAGGTGGGGCTGAAGTTGTCGTCGGCCAGCTTGGACAGGTCCCGCTCGGCCAGGACCTTGGTCTCGCCGTACGGAGTGACCGGCAGGAGCTCAGCGTCCTCGGCCACGGCGGCCGAGCCGGCCGCACCGTAGAGGCTGCAGGACGAGGCGAACAGGAACCGCTCGATGCCGGCGTCCTTGGCCGCTTGAGCCAGGCGCAGCGTCCCGTCCAGGTTCACCGAGAAGGTCGCGGCCGGGTTCAGGGCCCCGAGCGGGTCGTTGGACAGCGCGGCCAGGCAGACCACGGCGTCGTAGCCGGACAGCTCGCGGGGCTCGGCATCCCGCAGATCACGGGGCACCCGGTCGCCGACACCGGGGAAGGACCCGAGGTCGCACCCCTCGTACAGGCCGACGTCGAAGCCGTCGACTTCGTGTCCGGCAGCACGCAGAAAAGGAGCGAGCACGGCTCCGATATAACCGCGGTCACCCGCGACCAGGACCTTCACCCTGAGCCCTCCAGGCTGGGGAGTTGACTGGGACCGGGACAGCCGCTCGGCCGTCCACGACTACTAGATCCTCGAACGTTCGGTTCTGATACCTCTGGGCCGGGTCAATTCACCGTCAGGGCTGTGCGTTCATCGTGCTGCCCGCATCCTGGGAGAACGGCTTGGCCCGCCACTTGGCCCAGGTCACATCGTTGTTCTGAGCCTGGACCATGAACCGCCAGGGCCCGTTGTAGGTGTTCTGGCTGAAGTGGTTGTTCTGCCCGAACGTGATGTGGTTCTCAACCGAGGTTCCCTTGTAGGGGCTCCACGACGGATAGGTCCCGTACTCCGAGAAAATGCCCTGGAACCCGCACTCGTTGGCCAGCGTGCAGGCCGGTCCCAGGCTGGCGGGATCGAACTCGAACACGTTGTGGTTGACCTCAACGTTCTGGGTCTTCCAGCGGCAGTCGCCGTAGTAGGTCGCCTGGGCAACGTGCTGGGCGCTGCACGAACTGATCGTCGCCACCGAGGGCGCGACCAGGGTGCAGACGCCGGTGCTGGTGTTGGACGGCGAGTTGCAGAAGCGGTCCGAGTTCTCCCACAGGATCACGCCGCCCCAGTTGTTCAGGAAGCTGTTCCCGGTGATCTCGAACGATTGGCCGTACTTGCCGGGCACCCGGCTGTCCGAGCCCGATTCCGACACGTAGATGGCGCTGACCGGAAAGCCCTGGCTGGCCTTCCCGCCGCCGGCCCCGTTGCGCTCGAACACGTTGTCCTTGATCAGCGCGTTGTAGCTGATCTCGTAGATCAGGCCGTAACTGAAGTTGTCCGAGATGTAGTTACCGGAGATGTCGAAGCCGCGGTTGTTGGTGTCAGCCCACAGCCCGACGCTCTCATTGCCGTGCACCCAGTTATCGGTGATCACGGCCCCGTTGACATCCCAGAACTTCCCCCCGCCCGAACAGCCACAGCCGGACTGGTGGGCTTCCCAGTTGTAGGTGTCGTTATCGCTGATCTCGTTGTGCTCGAGCACCAGGTTGGACGGCCCGGAGTCGGAGTAGGCGTTGAAACCGTACTGCTGGTTCTTGGTCAGGCAGTCGTAGGACAGGGTGTTGTCGCTGCCCAGCATGGTCCCGGCCCCGGCGTTGTCCTGAATGGTGCTATGCGCGATTTTCCAGCCGGCCTCCGAATTCTCGTTGACCACGCCCTGGTTCTGGTTGCCGCCGGTGGTGCCGAAGTTCTGGATCGTCAGATAGCTGATCATCACGTTGGTCGCGTCGCCACCGAAGGCGTAGTCGTTGCTGTGCTGCCCGTCCAGCACCGCCCCGGGGGCACCGGTGAAGGTCGCGCCCGAGCCCGGGATGATCTGGGTGTACTGCCCGGCACCGAGCATGTGCCGGCCCGGGGCGAACCAGTAGGTCGCGCTGGGCTGACTCCAGTTGACGGCGGAGTCGTCACCAGCGGGGACGGTGACGGCCCCGGGCGGCGCCGTGGCCGGCCCGCCGCCCAGGATGGCCCGGTTGCCGCACACCCGGGTCGGTGGCGTGACATGGACGCTGGTCGAGGTCGGCCGGGCCGTCTGAACCTTGTGCTGCGGCGTGACCGCCGCCCAGGTAAGGCCGGCGGCGAGGATCACGCAGACACCCAGGACCAGACCCAGGTGCCAGGGCCGAATGCGGCCCGGGTATATCCGTCGCGATGCGAAGGGCATGTTCAACCATTAATTGAGATAGGGGAATCCGTCAGGCCGGATGGTCGATCGCGTACCGGTAGATCTGGACCAGTTGCTCGAGGTTCTGGTGAGGGTCGAACCGCTGCTCGTAGGACTTGCGGGCCTGATCTCCGTAGGTTTCGTACTGTTCAGGATGCTCGTCGGCGTCGGCCAGGACCAGCCCCAGGGCCGCCGGATCGCCCGGAGCGAACAGTACGCCATCGACGCCGGAGGTGATCAGCTCAGTGAACGAGCCGTGCCCGGCGGCGATCGGGGCCGTCCCGGCGGCCATGGCTTCCACCGCCACCAGTCCGAACGTTTCCTCCCACTCAGACGGCAGCACCACCGCCCGGGCCCGCGCGATGAGCTCAGCACACTGATCGCTACCCAGCTGGCCGGCCAGTTCGACCGACGGCCGGGACACCGCCCAGCCGGCCACTTCGTTCTGCAGCGGTCCCGATCCGGCGATCACCAGGCGCAACCCCGGTTCCGGCGACTGGGCGAGATAGCTGTCCCAGCTCGCCATCAGCAGCCGCACGCCCTTGGCCGGGTCGAGCCGCCAGGCGTACACCACGGTCGGCGTCCGGTCCGGCGGCGGCCGGTCGTGGGAAGGGATGAGATTGTGCCGGACGAAAGATCGCTGCGGCGGCAGGCCCACCCCGGCCAGCAGATCGCGCTGGGAGGCGGAGATGAAGATGTAGGCCGACACCAGCGACCGCCAGGCCGGCCGGTGGACGGTAGTGGCCAGGGCCACCGGCATCGTGGCGGCCCGGGACCCCCGGTAGCACCCGTGCTGGACAGCGCGGGTGGGCAGCCGGCCCGCGCAGTCGTGACACACCGCCCCGTCCCGGAAGAACTCGCCATTGGCGCAGGCCAGCTTGTAGTTGTGGATCGTGGCCACGACCGGGACGCGGGCGTCCCGGCAGGCGTACAGGACGGCGGGGCTGAGCAGCGGGAACGTGTTGTGCAGGTGGACGACGTCCGGTCGCCGGGCGGCCAGGACCGCGGCCAGGTCACGGCGCGACTCGGGGTTCCACACCGCTCGGGCCGGCAGGGTGGCCTTCCTGGCCTTGGGCCAGCTCTCGATGTCGTCGCTGAAACGCTCGAACCGGATGACCTCGTGCCCCAGAGCTGCCAGCGCGGCTGCCTCGCGGTCGACGACCCGGTTCTCCCCGCTGGGGGCGACGGAGCGGTAATAGTTGTGGGCCAGCAGAATTCTCATCCGGGCCGCTTTCCGGGCAGGGACAGCCGTCGTTGCGGCGGCCCGAGCAGCGGGGGCAGGGCCGGGCCGGCCGCTTGCCGGGCAGCGGGACCATCAGCAGCGAGGCGGCCAGGGCCATGTCCAGCAGGTAGGAGGAGGGCTGGCTGAGACCGGTCTCGGTGTAGGAAGCGATCAGGCAGTAGGTGACCAGGAACAGGGCCAGCGCCCGGTGCACACCCCGGGGCCGGAAATAGGCCAGGACGATCAGGAAGGCCAGGAGGGCCACGCACAGCGCGATACCGAAGAGACCCTGGTCGTTGTAGGTGGCCAGCCAGTTGCTGTCGATCGCCAGCCCGTTGAACGAGTTGTTGGACAGGCCGAAGCCGAACAGTACCTCGAACCTGTTCCGGGGCAGGCTCTCGACCAGGTCCCAGACGGTGGCCCGGCCGGTGAGGCCGGTCAGCTGCTGGGTGTCCTGCCCCCGGGCCAGCCAGTGGGTGACCACGCCGGACAAGGTGAGCGCCGCCGCTCCGCCGACGACGGCGAGGGTCAGGAAGGCCTTCCGCACCCGTGACTTGGCGGCGAACAGGCTCAGGCCACCGACCAGCAGGCCAACCACCATGGCCAGCAGTGCGGTCCGGGTGTGGGTCAGCAGCAGGATCACCACAGCCACTGCCACGTATCCCAGGGCGACCCGCCCGCTCACCCGGCCGCACAGCCAGAGCAGAGTCATTAGCCCGGCCGTCACGGCGGCGTAGTGGGCGACCTGCGTGGGCGGGGTCGGCCACAGGATCCCGGAGAGACGGCCCTCGCTCAGGGCGTGCCCGGGCGCCACGAACACGCCGAGCAGGACCGAACTGAGTACCACGGTCATCGCCGCGATGTGGCAGCGGACGAGCAGCATGTCACGGCGGCCCCACCACGGGGTGAGCAGCCAGAGAGTGGCCACGAACCCGGCCAGCCGGGCCACCCGGAACGTGGTGCCGAACATCGTCTCGTAGAGGTACTCATGCCTGATCAGGGTCAGCAGAGCCTCAACGAACATCAAGATGAGCAGGCAGAGGAAGGCGTTGGGCCGGATCACCAGCCGGCGGTTGACGGTCAGCGCCACGAGCAGGGCGGCGGGAAGGGCGCTCTGGGCGATGAGCTTGCCGAGCACGGAGGGAATCGGCAGTAGCAGCGGCTGCCCGTCCCAGGTGGTGGAGTAGAACGTCAGGACGTTGAGGACCAGAAAACCCCAGGCCAGGCCGATACGCCAGCGGACCGACCGCTCGTGGGTGACCGCGGGCACCATCCAGCCCATGGTCCGGCGGGGCCGGTACACAGCCCAGCGGGGAGGCCGCGCCGGAGCGACGGTAGAGGTCATGAGCTCACAGCCCGTTGGCCCGGGCCGCCTGGGTGCCGCGCGCGGCCGCTTTGGTCAGTCCCATGCTCTCGTCGGTCCGGTCCGCTCCGGCCAGGATCGCGGATACCAGGGGGATCCGGGCGAGCCGGATCATCTCCCCGACGGAATGGATACGCATCCAGGAGGACTGGCCGGCCGTGACCATGACGACCGTGTCACCGGCCCAGGTCCGCAAGTGGTCCGCACCCAGACCCGGGTCGAGGGAGACCAGGGTGAACAGGACGTCGGCATTCCGGTAGGCCGCGGCCAGCGCCTCGTGGTCCGAGGATTCGGCGCCGACCTGGTCGCCCGGGCCGGACTTCGGCTCCGGACGGAAGTGGCGGACCGGACCGGCCGGGATTACGTCGTCGCGGGCCGGGACCACGACGATCAGCTGGGCGCCGTCCGCGGAGACCGGCTGCACGCCCGGGCAGGCCGCCTTGAGCAGACGCGCGGCCAGGCGCTCCGGGGCAGAGGTCGGCCACGATCACGTGCTCGCCGTCCTGGGCGCAGGCCATCGCCGTGGCGACCAGGGCGTGGGCCGCGGTCTTGTCGTTGTCGACCGCCACGAGGCCGAGCGCGGCCGCGCCGTCACTCTCACGGTCCGGGATCGCGTCTCGCAGATGGGCCACGATGCGCTGCAGGTCGGTGCGCTGCACGGCTCGGCCACGCCGGGTCGACAGCCGGCTGGCCGGCCCGTTGATGAGGCCGACGCTCAGGTTGACCGAGGTGCCGAGGGCGTCGGCGATGTCATCGCGCCGCCGCAACCGGTCCGACACCAAAGCGCCGATGATCACGATGGCCAGGCCGATGAAGACCCCCATGACCAGTCCCAGCAGCGCATAGATGATGGCGAACTTGGCGGCCGAGTGGTGCTGGGCCGTGGCCGGGTCCAGCACCTGGCTGCCCTTGATCTGCGCGGCCACGTTGGAGGCGTTGCTGGCCTCCTGGCCAAGGTTGTTCTGCTTCAGTATCTGCAGTGCGGTCTGCGCCTCGCTGAGCTGGCTCTGGAGCTTCGTCTTGGCCGACTGTCTGGCCGAATCGGACAGGTTGTCGACCTGGTTGCTCAGCGACGTCACCTGCTGCTGGGCCTGGGTGATCTGCTGTTGCAGCGCGGTGTCGGTCAGCTGCTGCTGGGTCTGCAACCGCGCCGCCTGGACCTGGAGGAAAGCGGCAGCAACTGCCGTGGCACCGGCGGTCGCGGCTGCGGGCGACTTGGCCTTCACGGTGATCTGCAGCACCCGGTCGGTGAGGTTGACGACCGTGGTGTTGGCCAGGAACGTACTGACCGAACCGGTCAGCTTCAGCTGATGCATCGCCCGGGTCGCCACCGTACCGCTGTGGGCCAGCGTCAGGTCGGTGGACATGGCGTCGGTCGGGTTGTCGTTGATGCTGTGGGTCAGCAGCACCGTCGTCGACGCCGAGTAGGCCGGTGGGGAGACCACGAAGTAGGCGAGGCCCAGCACTAGGCCAGCCAGGCCGATCGCGCACCAGGTCCGGATCCGCCGGCGTACGGCGGCGCCGATGAACCCCAGGCTGGCCAGCCCGGCCGCGTAGTCGGTGACGGCTGCGTCCTCGTCCGGCGCGAAGTCGTCGTACAGCCACAGCCGCTCGGGCAGATCGGCGTCCCCGTTCGTTGAGGGCAGCACTTCCCGGTCCTTGTCTCTCACCGTCGGGTCTCCGTCGTTGTGCCGTAGACACGAGTTGACGGCCGGCGTCCGGCGGGCCGCCCCGGCTGGGGCAGCCGGCCCGAGGTCCGGTCGGCCGAGTCGGGATCAGCCACGATGATCCCGGCCAGTTTCCGCCCGTCGACGGCCGCGCTAACGGCGACCCGGGCCAGCTGCTCGGCGGTGGCGGTACCGGGCGAAATGGCCAGCACGGTCACCGCAGCCCGGGTCGTCTCGTCGACCTTGGGCGCGTGTTCGTCGACCACCGACACCAGTACGCGCAGCGTGTCGGGGTCCTCGCCACCGGGCGGGGCGTCGTTCGCGGTCACCCGCAGCCGGCCGTCATGCATGGGGGGCTGAGCCGACAGGGCGCTGCAGGCGGACCGCAGCGATGCGGTCTCGTTCTCGTCGGCCTGGGTGCCCACCAGCAGTTCGGTGCTGACCCCCAGAGAGGCGGCGAACACGGCCAGCTGCGGGCCGACGGCCAGGGCCTTGCGATCGGACGACAGCGAGATCACCGCGACCGAGGGCCGGTCCTGCTCCAGCGGGGTGTTGAGGTCCAGGTCGACCAGACCCAGCTGGTTCAGGGCACGGCGCAGGCTCCAGGCGTTGATCACGCCCGGTTCGTACTCGGCCAGCAGTTTGGTCCAGCCGCCGGGGTCAGATGGGTGACCGACCGCCGCCGAGGCGACGACGGGAACCCCGATCGCGTCGGCGATGGCGTCGCGCTCGCGCAGCCGGCGGTCACCGCGAGCCAGGGCCAGGGCCGCCACCGCCCCGGCCAGCGCGCCGATGATCGCACCGACCACGGCCAGCATCACCAGCCGGACCAGCAGAGACGACCCGGTGGCATTGCTGGCCGGAGCGACCAGATTAGCTCGCACATGGCCGACCGCGCTGTTCCCGCTGACCAGGTAAGCGATGAAACTTCTGGCCACGGCGTTGGCGGTCGACTCGGCCTGAGCCGGGCTCGATCCGGTGGCCGTGACCGAGATCAGGTTGCCGGTCAGGCTCTTGATCTGCAGATGGTTCTGGAGCGCGGTGACCGTGGTCGAGGGGTGAATCCCTGGCAGAGCCGCCGACAGTACCGGCTGGCTTCGGGCCACCACTACCTGAGTGGCGACCTCATGGCTGGACACGGGCAGAACAATGAGCGCGGTGCTGGTCTTCACCGGCGGGTTGAACAGCGCGTAACCGGCGCCGATCAGCAGCCCCAGCATGGCGATCACGCCGACCAGGGTCCGGTGTTGCCGTACGATCCACGCGGACCTCCGCAGGTCCAGCGCCTGTCCGCTCATCCAGCCTCCGCTCGCCAGTTCCGCGTGTCCCCCACAAGAGAATCTGTGGCACCGGTTGATACCGCTGAGCGGATGAGGATCTGTTTTTCCGTTTTTCGGTCGTCCAGAAACTGCAATCGGCTGGTGAGCGGCGCCCCAGGCGGGACGTTGCCGCACCCGAGGAGGGTGTACGCCGGAGTGCGCTGACCGAGGCCGCTGGAGTACCAGCCGAGGATGGGGTCGGTCTCGCCCCAGTGCAGCGTCCACTCCAGCTGTGGCGCCAGCTCGAGCCGGGCTGCGCCCGGCGTTACGGCGTCGGGCCATTGCAACAGCGCGGAACCGTCGTCGAGCTCGGCCACCACGTCCGGCCCGAGGTGGAACGCGAGCCGGACGTCGCAGTTGCACCCGTCGATCTCGTCAACGATGTCGATCAGGCGCGACGCCCGATCCAGCCAGACCGAGCGGCGGTGCCGCACCGGCGGACGCAGGGCGAGGTAGCCGTCGTGGTCGGCGGTCCAGCCCGCCACGTCACCGGTGTCGACCACCTCGAGCTCACGGCCGTTGGCATGCCGCAGCCACAGGAACGGGCCACCGTCGCTGGACTGGTTGCGCCCGGCCACCTCCAGCGTGTTGTGCGCGATGGTGGAGCGGAAGTACGACCGCCAGGCCGGATCACCGTGATAGCAGTAGGTGCCCGGGTCGGCGAGCACGTCCACGCCGCCGTACCGCACCTCGGCCGACATCGCGTCGGCGTGCGCGTGCGCGGCGATGCTGAGGAACCCGTGCGGGCCGCCGTCCAGCCGGCACCAGATCTCTGGATTGTGCTCATCGTCTGTACGCAGCACCGTGATCCCGGCGTCAGCAAACCGGGACGGGCGATGCTTGGGGCGGCCGGGGGCGTCTCGGCGGAGCCCGGCCAGAGCGCCGATCAGGGTGCTGGCGACGGTCGGTTCGACCTGGGGCCACCAGCTGAGCCGGCCGAACAGCTCATTCCCCACCGCCAGCAGCGACGGCCAGGGGTTGTGGGTGGGGGCGTCCAGGAGCACGGCCCGGCCGTCGTCACCATCCCCCTGGCGAGGGGCGCGGATCTGCTGGTCGACCAGGGCAGCACCGCTGTCAACCATGGCTACCAGTCGCCGCCACAGGTCAGGCGCCAGCGGATGGCCGGCCGCAGCGGTCTCCACCGCGGCCAGCAGCGCCAGCTCGGCCACGAAACCCTGGTAATCGGAGGCCAGCTCGCGGCCGATCCCGGACGGGAACGTGTTGGTCACCAGCTCACGTTCCAGCAACCGGGCGGACCGACGCCGCCAGGTCGCGCTCTCGGCGAACCAGCCGAAGGCGCAGCTCGCCACCAGCTGGCCGGCTGCCTCCGCGATGACGTGGTTGTTGGCGGACGAGCCGCGGCTGCGGAAGGCGTCCAGGTACTGCTGGTGCCAGCGGATCTGCTGGACCGCGAGGTCGTTTTCCTCGAAGAGGGCGCGGACGCCGGGCCAGGAATCCAGCAGCCGCCGGATCCAGGCCAGGCTGATCAGCCGGATGCCCGTCTCAATACCGCTGGTCCAGTGGACGCCGGACAGGAACGGGTTGTCCTGCCACCAGGACCGCAGTTGCTCGTCGACCCGCCGCGCATACCGCTCGTCCTGGCTCAGGTACCACGCGGTGGCCAGCAGAGTGAGGTGCTGCAGCCGGGAGATCTCCCAGAGTTGCTTGACGTTGCCGACCTGCTCCTCAGAGCGGTGGTTGATGCGGAACGCGTACCGGTCGGGCTCCGAACGGCGGCCGGTGACCGGGTCGCGGAACCAGTCCGGCTGAACCAAATCGGTGCGCAGGACGCCGAGCACTTGCCATTCGCCCTGCATGAGCCGGTCAGCGGCGGCCAGGACCGCGGCCCGGACCTGGCCGGGCACTCGATCGGCCGTACCGCGCGGCAGCGTGGCAGTAAACCGCCGCGCTCCCATCATGGGCGGCGCCGCCGGCTGTTCGCCGCGTTTGACCTGCCGCCGCGACCAGGCCAGCTGCACGGCTTGGTCCCGGGCCCGCCAGGCCACCTCGGCGGGCGACATCCGGCCGACCCGGCGGGCGTACCACTCGAGCCGGGAAGAAATCAGATTGCTCACGCTCGCACCAGCTCCGGGCGACCGCTCAGCAGGCTGTCCGCCACCGCGATGGTGGCGCTGGTGGTAGCGACCAGTGACTCCAGTGATATCGGCATCGGCCCGCCGGTCCGGACGGCCTCGGCAAACGCTGCGATCTCACGCTGCTGACCCTTGTCCGGGCCGCCGCGCGAACGCAGGGTGGCCTGCTTGCGGCCCACCCACACACCGGCCTTGGTGAAGTTGTCCAGCCGGGCGTTCCGGCCGCCGGCCGCAGAGTCCAGCGTCTCCTTCGGATACCGGACGTTGCCGCCGGTGACGTAGGTGATGGTGGCGTTGGACCCGTTGCGCATCTTTATGACGGCCTGTACGTCGTCGTGGGCCGGGCCACGGATCGCATAGACCTCTTCGGGCAGGCTGTCCGCCCACCAGGCCACGGTGTCGATGAAGTGGCCCCCCTCGCCGGTGAACCGGGAGCCCTCCAGCTCCTCGTTGGTGTACCAGCTGTCGCCGGCCAGCTGGCCCGCGTTGACCAGGTACCGGGTCACCGAGCTGTCGCCGGCCGGCCCGAACTTGTCCCTCATCTCGGTCAGCAGCGGGGCGAACCGGCGGTTGAACCCGACCATGAGCCGATCGTTACCGGTCTTCTCCACTGTCTCGAGTACCCGGTCCAGTTCCTCCCGGGTCAGCGCGAGCGGCTTCTCCACGAAGACCGCTTTGCCGGTCTCTAGCGCCCGGCACACCAGGTCGGCGTGGGTGTGGTGCCGGGTCACGATGAAGATCGCATCCAGCGAGCTGTCGCCCAGGACCGCTTCGGCGCTGGTCGACATGTTCGCAAACCCGAAGCGGCGCTGGGCGTTGGCCGCCGACAGCGACCGGTTGGTGGCCACGTGGGTCATGCTTATGGTGTCCATCTTGGCCAGGTGCGGCAGCAGCATCGAGGAGGCATAGTTGCCGGCCCCGATGAAGCCGACGGCCAGTGCGCCGTTCTTGGCTGCCGGGGTGGTCACCTCACCGGTGACCACCCGGCCCAGCGTGCGCGGCGGCGCCTCGGCCACCGGCGCTGGGTACTCCAGCAGCACCCCGACCGCGGGCACCTCACCCGAGGACAGGCCTTCGTAGGCCGCTGCGGCCTGCTCGATCGGGAAGGTGCCGGTGACCAGGGTCTCGACTTCGATTTCCTTGTGGGCCAGCAGGTCGAGGAAGGACTCGATGTTGCGCCGTTCGGTCCAGCGGACGTAGCCCGCCGGGTAGTCGATGCCCTGGAGCTCGTACCGGTCGTCGTACCGGCCCGGGCCGTAGGACCGGGAGAACCGGACGTCCAGTTCCTTGTCGTAGTAGGCGTTCCAGGGCAGGTCCAGCCTGGTTTTGCCGATGTCGACGACCTTGGCCCGGTCCCGGGCCAGCTTGACGGCGGTTTCAACCGGGCCGTTGGAGGCGCCGCCCGCGGCCAGGAACACCTGGTCGGCCCCGCGGCCGCCGGTCAGCTCGGCCAGCGCCTTCTCGATGGCGGCGATGCCCTCGGGGGTCGGGGGGGCGCAGGCGGCCGCCCCGGCCTGCTCGGCCCGCTGGCAACGGTCCTCGAGCACGTCCAGCCCGACCACCCGGACCCCGGCCGCGATCAGCAGCCGGACCACGAGCTGGCCGACCAGGCCGAGGCCGATCACGCAGGCGGTCTCGCCCAGTTGCGGCTCGGCACGGCGGACGCCGTGCATGGCGATCGCGCCGACGGTGGAGAAGGCGGCGTGCTCGGGCTGCACCTCGCGGGGTACGGCCACGCACATGTTGACCGGGACCCAGTTGTACTCGGCATGCAGCGCGTATTCGTTGCCCGCCGCGGCGACGACCTGTCCGACGTGAAATTCCTCGGCGCCCTGGCCGACCTCGACGACCACGCCGCAGAGCGAGTAACCGAGCGGCGTGTAGGAGTCGAGCCGGTTCATCACCTTCTTGTAGGTGGCCACCGCGCCCTGCTGGGACACCGTGTCCAGCACCTTGCGGACCTGGTCCGGGCGGGCACGGGCCTTGCCGACCATGGACAGCTTGGCCTCGGTCAGCTTCATCATCTCGGTCCCGGTCGAGATCAGGGAGAACCGGGACTGCACGAGAACACCGCCCGGGCGGCACGCCGGGGCCGGCACGTCGAGGACGCTAAGTTCCCCGGACTTGTAGTTCTGCGCTACCTGTTTCATCGTTTCCTCTGCTCAAAGGGCGGTGAGGTGTTCTCGCGGTCAGCTGGCTACGCCGAGGGAGCGAGCATGGCGGTGCCAGAGCTCCAGGGTCAGCAACTGCCACAGCTGCTTCGAGCGGTCTTCACGGCCGGCCTGGTCGTCGGCGATCAGGCCCAGCAGGGCGTCGCGCCGGATCATCCCGGATCCGGCCAGCTCGCCGCCGACGAGCACGTCCTGGATGACGTCATGCAGGTCGTTGCGGACCCAGGCGCGCAGCGGGGCGCTGAACGAGGCCTTGGGCCGGTGCACGATCTCGTGCGGCAGCCAGCTCTCCCCAGCCTGCTTGAGCGCGACCTTGCCCCGGCGGTGGTGGATCTTGCTGGGCCCGTCGAAGGAGAACGCGGCCCGGGCTACCACCGGATCCACGAACGGGGTCCGGACCTCGACCGAGGCGGCCATGCTGGCCCGGTCGGTGTAGGCCAGGTTGAGGCCGGGCAGGAACATGCGCGTGTCGGCCAGGCACATCCGGTTGATCTCGTCCGGCAGCTCGTTGTCGGTGTAGACCTCGCGATGCTCCTCGACCACCTGGTCCACGTAGCCAGCCAGGTCCGGGCTGATCAGCGCGGCCAGCTCGGGCGGGTCGTAGAGGGTGTAGCTGCGCCGGAACCGGGGTTCCTCGGGCAGCTCGGCGAAGGTCAGGAAGCGCTTGGCCCAGCGCGGGTAGCGCAGCCCCCGGCCGGCCGCGCTGACCGGCAGGCGATCGACGGTGGCCCGTACCCCAGCCCGGGCGAAGCCCGGCAGCTTGCCATAGTTACTGGCCATGACGCAGGCCAGGTGCTTGCGGTAGCCGCCGAACAGCTCGTCGGCACCCATCCCGGACAAGATGACCTTGACTCCGCGCTCCCGCGCGGCCTCGCACATGAGCAGCGTGTTGAGGGCGGCCGGGTCGCCGATCGGCTCATCCAGCACGTCCACGATCCGCGGCAGCATGTCAACGATGTCAGGCGAGATCTCGATCTCGTGCAGCTTGATGCCGTACTGATCGGCGACCTTGCGGGCGTAACGCGCGTCGTCGGGCATGGCCTCCAGGCGCTGATCTTCGGCCCGGAACGCGATCGTGTAGGCGTCGATGCCGGGGTTGTCCCGGTGCGCCAGCACGGTGATGATGCTGGAGTCCAGGCCGCCGGACAGGAAGCTGGACACCGGCACATCGGAGACCAGGTGGGCGGCGACCGACTCCTCGATCACCGCGCCCAGATCAGCGGGCGGGCCGGCCGCGGCTTCGGCAGCCACGTCCGCCATCCGCCAGTACTGCTGCACGGTGCGGCGGCCGTCCGGGGTGAACCGGGCCCACGACCCGGCGGGGAGCTTGTGCACCCCGTCGATCGCGCACCGCTGCTCGGGCAGCCAGTAGTAGAGCATCGAGGCCACCAGGGCCCCCGGCTCGACCCGCAGCTCGGAGCCGATCGCGGCCGCGAACGCCTTGAGCTCGGAGGCGAACACCACTCCCTGGCCGCGCTCCCGGTAGTACAGCGGCTTGATGCCGAGCGGGTCCCGGGCCAGGATCAGCTCGCCGGACCGCTGGTCGAACAGCGCGAACGCGAACATGCCGCGGAACCGGGTCAGCGCGTCCGGGCCCCAGGTCCGCCAGGCCTCCAGCACGACCTCGGTGTCGGACCTGGTGACGAACCGGGTACCGCGGGCGGCCAGTTCGGCCCGCAGCAGCTGGAAGTTGTACAGCTCACCGTTGTAGACGAGGGTCAGGCCGTCCTTGGTCAGCGGCTGGTCAGCGGCGGTGCTGAGGTCGATGATCGACAGCCTGCGGTGACCGAGCTGGACTGCGACCCGGTCGTCTTCGTGGTCCCACCGCCCGGCTGCGTCCGGGCCGCGGTGCGCGATCCGGTCGGTCATGACGTCCACCAGCTTGTGGCCGTCGGCCTGCTGGTAGCACCCAGCAATTCCGCACACGTCAGCCTCCGGTCAGCTGCTGGTAGACGTTCACGTAGGCGCGCCTCTGGTAGGACCAGGCCAGCTCCTGCTCGACCCGGGCCCGGCCCCGTTTACCCATCTGGGTCCGCTGGGCCTCGTCGTCCATCAGGGCCACAATTGCCTTGGCGTACTCCCGCACGTCGTTCGGCGTGACGTACACGGCGGCGTCGGCCGCTGAGACCCGGGTCTCGCGCAGGTCGAACGCGACCACCGGGAGCTCGAAGGCCATGTACTCCATGGTTTTGTTCATCGTGGACACGTCGTTGAGCGGATTCTTCGGGTCCGGCGACAGGCCGGCGTCCGCGCTTGACATGATCTGCCCGACCAATTCGTCGGGCGCCCGCCCGGTGAACTCGACGTGCCCGGCCAGCCCCAGCTCGTCCCGCAACGCGACCAGCTCGCCGTAGCAGTCGCCCGAGCCGATCAGGGTGAACGCGATGTCGTCGCGGCCCAGCTCGTGCACGATCACATCGGCCGCCCGGACCACGATGTCGACCCCGTCCTGAGGGCCCATGACCCCGATGTAGGCGGCCAGGTACTTCCGGCCGCGGCGCAGTTCGGCGTGAGGCTCGCCGCGGCGCAGCCGGTCCGGATCCGGACCGGTACGGACCACGGTGACATCGGCGGGCTTCTTGCCGCTGCGGCTGATCGCCACCTCGCGATAGGAGTCGTTGGTGGAGATCACGTGGTCCGCGGTCCGGTGGGTGGCCCGTTCCAGCGCCCGCAGCCCGCGGTAGGGAAGAGACGGGCCCTGGGTCTCGTCGCCCGGGAACCGGGACAGGTACAGCTCGGGGCACAGGTCGTGGTGGTCGAACACGAACTTCGTCCGGTCCAGGGTCCGCAGGATCAGCCCGAGCGGCCAGAAGATGTCCGGCGGGTTGCACGCCTGCATGACCGCGAACCGCCCGCGCCGCCGGGCCTTGAACGTCTGCCAGGCCGTGGCCAGGAACGAGTAGGCGTACTCGGTGACGAAGCTGACCTTGCTGCCGCCCGGCGCGTACGGCCGGTACTTGTAGATCTCGATCCCGTCGAGGACCTGGTAGCCCGGGTCGCCCTTGCCCTTGGGGCACACCACCGTGACCTGGTAGCCGTCCGCGGCCAGGGCCTGGCTCTCCAGCCACACCCGCCGGTCGAACGGCACCGGCAGGTTCTGGACGATGATGAGGATCCTGGTCACCAGCCGACCCCCTCGTAGCCGGGCAGCGCCTCGATCTCCGGGCCCAGCCGCCCGTTCAGGTCGAACAGGTGCCGGGGCGCGGACCCGAGCAGGGCTTGACGAACGGCCTGGTCACCGGATGAGACGATCGCGATGTCGGCGCCGTGCAGCGCCTGGCCGGGCTCGTGCGCGAGCAGCCGCCCCAGGTGCGGCAGCTTGGCCTCGATGTGCCGGCGGTTGGCGCCGATCAGCTTGGCCGGGTTGACCACCGGGTCGTAGATGCGGACGTGGAAGCCCTTGCCGATCAGCCGTTCGGCCAGCTCGACATTGGGACTCTCCCGCAGGTCGTCGGTGTCGTTCTTGAAGCTGAGGCCGAGCAGCGCCACGGTGCGGCCGTCGGAGGCGACCACCCGGTCCACCACGTCCCTGATGACCAGTTCGTTCGTGGCCAGCGTCCCGGACAGCATCGGCAGGTCCGCGCCGTTGACCCGGCCCAGGTGCAGCAGCGAACGGAGGTCCTTGGGCAGGCAGGACCCGCCGAAGGCGAAGCCTGGCCGCAGGTAGGCCGGTGAGATGTTCAGCACCTGGTCTTCGCAGAACAGCGACATGACCTCACGCGAGTCCACGCCGACCCGGCGCAGCAGGCGCGCCATCTCGTTGGCGAATGACACCTTGGTCGCGTGGAAGGCGTTGCAGGCGTACTTGAGCGACTCCGCGGTGCGTGGCTCGACCACCTTGGCCGGTTCGTCGAGGAAGCCGAACAGGCCGGTGACGGTCTCGGCCACGTACGGGTCCGAGGTGCCCACCACCATCAGCGGCGCGTTGAAGAAGTCGGCCACCCCGGAGCCCTCGCGGAGGAACTCCGGGCACATGGCCGCGCCCGGGGTGATCGGAGTGCCGACCAGCCCCGTGGTCAGCGCGGGCAGCACGGCCTTGTCGATCGTGCCCGGCGGGACCGTGCTGCGGATGACCACGCTGTGGCGACCAGAGGCCGGGGGCACCGCGACCTGCAGTGCGACCACGATGTCGTCCACCGAGCGGCGGATGTAGGACAGGTCGGTGGCGCCACCGGCGGTCGACGGTGTGCCCACGCAGACCAGCGAGATCTCGGCCTCGTCGAGCGCGTCCGCGCAGGACGTGGTGGCGTGCAGTGTTTCGTCCCTGACCGCCTGGGCGATCAGCGCATCCAGGCCGGGCTCGGCCACGGGGCTACGGCCGGCTCGGATGTCATCCACCTTGGCCTGGTCGACGTCCACGCCCCAGACGTCGTGGTTGTGCGAGGCCAGGCAGGCGGCCGTCACCGTCCCGACGTATCCGAGCCCGAACACCGCTACCTTCATGCGTCCTCCGACTTGATTCCTGACGTAGGCACCTCGCCCACAGAACCTGCGCATATGAGCACTGGGTTCGCGTCGGTGATACGCGACGGAGTTAATTACTTAAAGTAGCCATTCGGACGCAAACCCCTTGACTAATAGTTACGCCGGGTAACTCAAAGTCATTACCGATGGAAACTGCCAGACAAAGCTCGGCTGGATGTATCACGCGTCGCTCTCAGCAGCTCTTTTGACGTGATCTCCCCGAGCCGCTTTACCCCGCTGACCGCGGACCTGGGAGTGGTGATGGTCCGCGCCGGAACGGCGTCAGAGGGGGAGGTGGCCTTATGGCCAGGAACAATGAGCTATTCGCGCTCGGACAGGACCGGGGCCGGTAACGCATGGCTGGTCAGTCAGTCGTTGCCCAGCCGTTTACCGGCCGCCAAGCGCTCCTGGCATCGCAGAATTATGCCGCCTGGGTTCGGGCCTATCTGTGGCGCGCCGGGATCGGCGATTTCGCCTGTGCTGTCCTGGGTGGAGTAATTGCCGTTCAGGCTCGGTTTGTCAGCCAGGGCGCTCAACCGGTCAAGTATCTGGTTTTCACCGGCGCTCTTCCGTTGCTCTGGCTGGTCTCGGTCAACTTGGCGGGAGGCTACGATTCCCGGTTCATCGGAGTCGGCTCCGACGAATTCCGCCGCGTGCTCAACGCCGCGGTCAGCCTGACCGCCGCGGTAGCCATCGTTTCCTATGCGTTCAAGCTCGACATCGCCCGTGGCTACGTGGCGGTGGCCATGCCCTTGACCGCATTGCTGGACCTGTCGATGCGCTACTGGCTGCGCAAGCACCTGCACCGCATGCGCAGTGCCGGGCAGTGCCTGCGCCGGGTGGTGGTGGTCGGCCACGCGCAGGCGGTGGCGCAACTGGCCGACATGCTGAGCAAGCACAGCTACCACGGGATGTCCATGGTCGGTGCCTGCCTGGCCGGCTCCACCCAGCCGCCCGCGATCGAGGACATCCCGGTGTTCGGCGATCTGGACAGCATCGTCGCCGCGGTGGACTACTTCGGCGCGGACACCGTGGCCGTCCTTTCCTGCCCGGAGATGGACGGCACGCGGCTGCGCCGGCTCGGCTGGGAACTGGAGACGACCAGCACCGATCTGTGCGTGGCGGCGGCCCTGCTGGACGTCGCGGGCCCCCGGACCACCATCCGCCCGGTGGCCGGCTTGCCCCTGCTGCACGTTGATCACGTTGAGCTGGGCGGGGCCAAGCGGGTTGTCAAGGGCGCCCTCGACCGGACGGCGGCCGGGCTGGCGCTGCTGGCGCTGCTGCCAGTGTTCGCGGCCATCGGCGTGGCCATCCGGGTCACCGACCCCGGGCCGGTGTTCTTCCGGCAGACCAGGGTGGGCAAGAACGGCGGCACGTTCCAGGTGTGGAAGTTCCGGACGATGGTGGTGGACGCCGAAGCACGCAAGGCCGAGCTGGCCGCGCTGAACGAGTCGGCTGGCGGGGTCCTGTTCAAGATGCGCCGGGACCCGCGCATCACCCGGGTCGGCAGCTTGCTGCGGCGCTGGTCGCTGGACGAGCTGCCGCAGCTCATCAACGTCGTGATGGGCGAAATGTCGCTGGTCGGGCCGCGCCCGGCGCTGCCGGCGGAGGCCGAGAAGTATGGGTATGACATGCAGCGGCGGCTCAAGGTCCAGCCGGGCATCACCGGTCTGTGGCAGGTCAGCGGGCGGTCCAACCTGCCTTACGACGAGGCGGTCCGGCTCGACGTGCGGTACGTGGAGAACTGGTCGGTCGCCCTCGACCTGCAGATCTTGTGGAAGACCGCCTTCGCGGTGATACGCGGCTCGGGCGCTTACTAGGGGGCGGCTGACCCGTTAGCGCTTACGGCTGACCCGGGCCTCGTCCCAGACCGGCTCGTTGGTCTCCCGGACCCGGCCGTCTGCGCCGAAGATCAGGTAGCGGTCGAAGGAGCGGGCGAACCAGCGGTCGTGCGTGACCACCAGCACCGTGCCCTCGAAGGCGGCCAGGCCGTCCTGCAGCGCCTCGGCCGACTCCAGGTCCAGGTTGTCGGTCGGCTCGTCCAGCAGCAGCGCGGTCGAGCCGGCCAGCTCCAGCAGCAGGATCTGGAACCGGGCCTGCTGGCCGCCGGACAGCTTCCCGAACGGCTGGTCCCCCTGACCATCCAGCTCGTACCGGCGCAGCGTGTTCATGGCCGCGCCACGGTTCTTGGCCTGGTCCTCCCACAAGATCTGCACCAGCGTTCGGCTGGTCAGGCCGGGGTTGGCGTGGGTCTGGGCGAAGTAACCCGGGACGACCCGGGCCCCCAGCTTCCACTGACCCTCGTGGGCCACGTCCTGCCCGGCCAGCAGGCGCAGGAAGTGGCTCTTGCCGGACCCGTTGGAGCCGAGCACCGCGACCCGCTCGCCGTAGAACACCTCCAGGTCGAACGGCTGCATCAGGCCGGTCAGGGTCAGTTGCTGGCAGGTGACGGCGCGGACCCCGGTCCGGCCGCCGCGCAGCTTCATGGTGATGTCCTGCGGTCGCGGCGGTTCCGGTGGCGCCCCGGCCTCTTCGAACATGCGCAGCCGGGTCTGGGCCGCGTGATAGCGGGAGGCCATCGCGTCGCTGCGGCCCGCGTAGCCACGCATGTCGGCCACCAGCCGCTTGAGCTGGGCGTGCTTCTCGTCCCAGCGGCGGCGCAGCTCCTCGAACCGCTCGAACCGGTGGGCACGGGCCTCGTGGTAAGCCCCGAACCCGCCGCCGTGCACCCACACGGTGCTGCCACCCGGAGCCGGCTCCACGCTGACCAGCCGGCGCGCCACCCGGGCCAGCAACTCCCGGTCGTGCGAGACGAACAGCACGGTCTTGCGGGTGTCGCGCAGCTGTTGCTCCAGCCACTCCTTGCCCGGCACGTCCAGGTAGTTGTCCGGCTCGTCCAGCAGCAGCAGCTCGTCCGGGCCGCGTAGCAGCGCCTCGAGTACCAGCCGCTTCTGCTCACCACCGGACAGCGTGGTCACCGCGCGCCACTGGGCCTGCTCGTACGGCACGCTCAGCGCGGCCATGGTGCAGATGTCCCACAGCGCTTCCGCGTGGTACCCGCCCGCCTCGCCCCAGTCGCTGAGCGCCTGGGCGTAGGCCAGCTGAGCGGCCTCGTCGTCCGTGGTCATGATGGCCAGCTCGGCCTGGTCCACGGCCCGGGCCGCGTCGCGGATCCGCGGCGGCGCCACCGTGACCAGCAGGTCGCGGACGGTGCGGTCGTCCCGCACCGAGCCGATGAACTGCGGCATCACCCCGAGCGATCCGCTCACCGTAACCGAGCCCGCGTCCGGCGCGACCTCGCCGGTCAGCAGGCGCAGCAGCGTGGTCTTGCCCGCGCCGTTCGGGCCGACCAGGGCGGCCGGCTGCCCCTCGCCGACCCGGAACGAGACGTCCGCCAGCAGCAACCGGCCGTCCGGCAGGTAGTAATCGACGTGCGCCGCCTCGACGTGTGCCACCCGGGCAGGCTATGCCAGCGGGTGAGCGATCCCCCACACGTTTTCGCTGGGACCTGGGGTGCCGGGTGCCCCGCGCTTCGCAGTCGGGGAACGTTGGGTGGGTTGACCCTCTGGGTGAATTCTGCTTCATTAATGAATAAAGATTCATCTTGGCGTGGCTGGCCGGGAGCTGGCCCAGGACGTGGGGAGGGCGGGACGTGGCTAGCCCCAGGGTGGCGGCCCGGGTCGCGGACAGCCGGCGGCGGATCCTGGAGGCGGCCCGGGTCGTGGTGGCCGAGCAGGGCTACGCGGCGGCCCAGGTCGCGGTGGTGGCGTCGGTCGCGGACGTGGCCACCGGGTCGGTGTACCGGCACTTCCCGTCCAAGGCCTCCCTGTTCACCGAGATGCTCCGGGTGGTGTGCGACCGGGAGCTGACCGTGGTCCAGGCCATCGCGGCCGAGCGGGAACGCCCGGCGCTGGACCGCATCAGCGACGCGGTGGCCACGTTCGCCGACCGGGCGTTGCGGGGCGACGGGCTGGCCTACGCGGTGATCGTGGAGCCGATGGACACCGGAGTGGATCAGGTCCGGCTGGCCGCCCGCGCCCGGCTGGCCGACGTGTTCGCCGGGCTGATCGGGGAGGGCGTCACGGCGGGCGAGTTCGCCCCGCAGGACGCCAGGCTGCGCGGGGCCGCGATCGTTGGCGCGCTGCTGGAGGCGCTGGTCGCCCCGCTGGCCCGCCGGACCGAGGTACCGCCGGACCGGGACGCGATCACCCGGGAGGTGGCCGCGTTCTGCCGGGGAGCCGTGGCCGGCGCCGGCCCGGCTCCTCTGACCCCGCGTCCCAGGAAGGCAACCCATGAGCACAAATCTGGTCGAGGACCTCACTGGTGTCGACGCGTTCAGCCACGACGTCATCGCCGCGGCCGCCATCGGCGAGCACGCGCCGTGGAGCCGCCCGAACGCCGGGCGCCTCGGCCAGGCGGTGTGGGACCCGGCCACGCTGGCCGCGGCCCGGGACGCGCACCGGCACCTGCCCGAGCTGCGCACCCACGACCGGCTCGGCCGCCGCATCGACGTGGTCGACTTCCATCCGGCCTACCACGAGCTGATGGCCATGGCCTTCGGGCACGGGGTGCACGCGCTGGCCTGGACGGCCAGCCAGCCCGGCGCCCACCTGGCCCGGGCCGTCCAGTCCTACCTGTGGAACCAGGTGGACGGAGCCACCGCCTGTCCCACCGGCATGGCCTACGCCGGGATCCCGTTCCTGCGCGACACCCCGGAACTATCCGCCTACGCCGAACGGGTCGCCCGGTCCGGCTACGACCCGGCCTACGCGCCGATCGCGACCAAGCACGCCGCCACCGTGGGCTACGCCATGACCGAGAAGCAGGGCGGTTCGGACCTGCGGGCCAACGTGACCGTGGCCCGGCCGCTGGGGTCCCGCGGCCCGGGACGGCCCTACCTGCTCAACGGGCACAAGTGGTTCTGCTCGGCCCCGATGAGCGACGGGTTCTTCACCGTGGCCCAGACCGAGGCCGGGCCCGGCTGCTTCTTCGCGCCACGCTGGCGGCCGGACGGCACCCCGAACGGCATCGTCATCCAGCGGCTCAAGGACAAGCTCGGCAACCGGGCCAACGCGTCGTCGGAGATCGAATATCACGACGCCTACGCGATCGGGGTGGGTGAGGAAGGCCGCGGCGTCCGCACCATCTTGACCTCGTCGGACTACACCCGGCTGGACTTCGCGGTCGGCTCGGCCGGGCTGATCCGGGCCGCGCTGTCGCAGGCGCTGCACTACGCCGATCACCGCAGCGCGTTCGGCAGCCGGTTGTCCGGGCTGCCGATCCAGGCGCCGGTGCTGGCCGACCTGGCCCTGGAGTGGGCCGGCGCGACCCACCTGGCCTTCCGCCTGGCGGGCACCATGGACGGGCGCGACGACGAGAGCGAACGGCTGCTGGGCCGCATCCTGACCCCGGTGGCCAAGTACTGGAACTGCAAGCGGGCGCCGCTGGTGGCCGAGGAAGCCATCGAGTGCATCGGCGGCAACGGCTACATCGAGGAGCACCCGCTGCCGCGCTACTACCGCGAGGCGCCGCTGAACGCGATCTGGGAAGGCACCTCGAACATGATGGTCCTCGACGTGCAGCGGGTGCTGACCCGCGAGCCGAAGGCCATCGAGCCGTTGCTGGACGAGATCCGGAGCGCCGCCGGGGCCGAACCCCGGCTGGCCACGGCGGCCGCCGCGATCGAATCGGCCGCGATGGAGGCGGCCACGAGTACGGCCGCGGGGACGGGGCGCCGGCTGGTCAGCCAGATCGCGCTCGCGGTCCAGGCCGCGCTGCTGGTCCGGCAGGCGCCGGCCGCGGTCGCGGACGCGTTCTGCGCCTCGCGGCTGGACGGCGACTGGGCGCCGACGTTCGGCACGCTCCCGGCCGCCGCCGACACGGCCGCGATCATCGAGTACGCCCGGCTGGGCTGAGCGGTCCCGGCGGTCCACTGCATAATCGCCCGTTGGCCGGAAAGAAGCGTTAGCGCCAGTGCGCCCTCCTGGGCTCATTGGCGAGCGTGTTAACTGAGCCCTGTAACGGGGTGGGACGACGCGAGGAGGGACGCTATATGTCGATCAACGACGGCGACATCAGCAACGAGTCCGGCACGGGCGAAGGTACCGCGGACGGCGGGGCCAACCCCGGCGGTCACGACGGCGGCGCCGACGGCTCCGCGGGTGGCGAAGGCACGGCCGACGGCGGGGCCAACCAGGGTGGGCACGACGGCGGGGCCGACGGATCCGCGGGTGGCGAAGGTACGGCCGATGGGGGGGCCAACCCTGCCGGCCATGACGGCGGGGCCGACGGCTCCGCCGGTGGCGAAGGTACCGCCGACGGCGGAGCCAACCCCGGCGGGCACGACGGCGGGGCCGACGGTCCGCAGGTGGCGAAGGTACCGCCGACGGCGGAGCCAACCCCGGCGGGCACGACGGCGGGGCCGACGGCAGTGCGTGACGTTGGCTGAGCAGCTGACCAGCGAGACCAGCGCCCGGGCGTACGCGCTCGGGCGCTGCGTCTGCGTGCCGCCTGAGGTGTTCGCGCGGAAGTACTGGGCCACCGGGCCGCTGCATTCGGCGGCCGGGTCGCTGCCGCGGGACTTCGCCGACCTGTTCTCCCCGGCGGCCGCGGACGAACTGCTGACCGACCGGGCGCTGCGGACGCCGTTCATCCGGATGGCCAAAGAAGGAACGGTGCTGTCCGGCGACTGCTTCACCGCCTCGGGCGGGTTCGGCGCGGCCGTCGCCGACCAGGTCGACCCGGCCATGGTGCTGCGGGAGTTCGCGGGCGGCGCGACGATCGTGCTCCAGGGGCTGCACCGCACCTGGCCCGCGCTGCAGACGTTCACCCGCCAGCTGGTGGCCGAACTCGGGCACCCGGCCCAGGTCAACGCCTACATCACGCCGGAGGCCAACCGCGGGTTCGACCCGCACTACGACGTGCACGACGTGTTCGTGCTGCAGGTCAGCGGGGAGAAACACTGGCGCATCCACGCCCCGGTGCGCACCCATCCCCGGGCCGACGAGCCCTGGTCGCAGTACCGGGCCGCGGTGACCGCCCGCGCCCGCGAGGAACCCGTACTGGACGTGGTGATGCGGCCGGGAGACGCGCTGTACCTGCCGCGCGGCTGGCTGCACTCCGCGGTCGCGCGGGAAGGCACCTCCATCCACCTGACCATCGGCGTGGCCAACTTCACCGGCGCCGACGTGGTCCGCGAGCTGACGGCCGCGGTGGCCGGGGCGGATGACCTGCGCACGCCGCTGCCGATCATGGGCTCGGCGGCCTCGGCGTCGGCGGGCTCGGCAGCGGACACGGACGAGGTGACGGCGGCCGTAGCGGATATCTCCCGGGCCTTTGTTGACGCCCTGGGTGCGGCACCCGCGGCCCGCCCGGACCGGATCGCCGCGGCGCTGAGCCACCGGCTGCGCCAGCTGGTGCGGCCGGAACCGGTGGCCCCGCTGGCCACCGTGGACGCGGCGGCCGGGCTGTCGGCCGAGGTGGGTGTCCGGCTGCGGCACGGCCTCGACGCCCAGGTCACGGCGGACGAGGCCGGGGTCCACCTGAAGGTGCCCGGCCAGGGCCTCGGGCTTCCCGCCCAGTGCGAGACGGCGATCCGGGCCCTGGCCCGCGGCGAACGGCACCGGGCCGGCGCGCTGCCCGGGCTGGACGAGGCCGACAGCCTGGTGGTGAGCCGGCGCCTGCTCCGGTCCGGGATCCTGGTGACCGACGGCCTTGCCTGACGTAGGCGGCACTGGCGCGAATGGTCCAGACTTGGCCGATATGGACGCGACCGGCACGACCTGGCCACGGTCGGCCGGCGGCCTGACCTGCAGCACACGGTCGCTGCAGGCGGGCGAACCCGTGGCGGGCACCGCGTCCTACGGCCGGCGCTGGCTGCTGCTCGAAGTCGCGAGCGCGTGGGGCCCGAACGCGTTCCGCGGTTCGCCGGTGCTGGATCGGGCCCTGGGGATCAAGATCGAGCAGCGCGCCGCAGCCGAAGGGTTCCGGCTGGTCGCCATCCGCCGATCCGGGCGGGCCCGGCTGGACGGCGGGCAGCGCTGGCGGTGGGCCCGGGTGGACTGCACCCCCGGGCGTGAGTCGGTCCGCTGGGGCGAAGCGGCTGGCCCGGACGAGTACCTGACCGCGGTGTACACCGAGCCAGGTACGCCGTCGGCCGAACCCGTGATCGCGGTGTGCGCGCACGGGCGCCACGACCAGTGCTGCGCGACCCGGGGCCGGCTGGTGGCGACGTTGCTGGCCCGGCGGGAAGGACCGGCGGTGTGGGAGTGCTCGCACATCGGCGGTGACCGGTTCGCGGCCACCCTGCTGCTGTTCCCGCACGGCATCAACTACGGCCGGGCCGACGTCCTGGACGCCGGCCAGATGGTAGACGAATACCGGGCGGGCCGGGTCATGCTGGCCGGCCTGCGCGGGCGCAGCGCGTACCGGTTCCTGGAGCAAACGGCCCAGGACGCGGCCCGCCGGACGTTCGGCGACCTGCGGATCGAGGCCTACGAGCCAATCAGCTCGGTGCCGACCGCGCCGGGGCACTGGCAGGTCCTGCTAGCGGGCCCGGCCGGACCACTGGCTGGCTCGCCGGGGGTGGTGGCCGATGGGCCGGGACAGGTGGCTGGCGGGCCGGGACTGGTGACCGCGCCGCCGGGGCGGATCCAGGTCGAGCTGGCCCAGACCGCGACCGCCCCGTTGTTCAGCAACTGCGCGGCGACCGTGCCGCTGGCCGTCCCGACGTTCGCCGTCCAGTCCGTCACGCAGCTGGCCTGATCCGGGCCAGGACCGGCGTCAGCCCGGGAACGTCCCGCAAGCGCATGGCCTCCGGGTTGCCCAGCAACTCAGCTCGCAGGCGACTCGGGGTAGGAGGCCAAAGGCGCCTTTCCCCGTGTTACAGCAAGGGTAAAGGCGCCATTGCCCCTAAAGTCGGCCCCCGAGCGCGGTCCCCTGTGTTGCAGCCGTCGCTCAGTTCACGCCGGCACCATCAGCACCGCGCTCACAGGCGGGCAATGTGGCATTGCCTGTCTTCTAGCGTCGCAATGTCACATTGCCCTCATGGTGAGCGTCCGGGGACCCCGCACCTGGGGTGATTGTTTGGCCGGTGTCCTGGGGGCTTCGTGCGGGGGGTGGCGGCAGGCCCTACGCTCGCCAGGGGGCCCAGGCGGCCCAGGCGCACTGTGCCTGCCGCTTCTGGCCTGGCCCGGCCTGCCGCAGGGGTCCCCGCGCGAAGCCCGCAGCCGGGAGGTGGCTAAAAAATCACCCCACCCCGAACTCCCTGGGACAGGCTGGGCCGCGGGGTCGCGAGGCCCGGTGGGGCCGGCCCGCGTTGTTGGCGATGAACCATTACCGACACCCCGCTGTGGGCAATGCGCCATTCAAGACGTACCCCGGCCCGAGCAGTGGGGCGGGTGTGACTGAGGAAGTGTCGTGGCGCCTCAATGGGGCCGGGCGGGCTGGGCGCGGGAGACGATGGCGGCGCGAAGGCGGGCCAGGGCGTCGGCGCGGGCACCGGACAGGGCAGGCTCGGTGGCCGCGGCGGCGGCGCGGACCGGGACCGGGCGGGGCAGGGCCGCCGCAGCTTCGGCGATGGCCGCGGCCAGCACGGGGTGGGAGCCCCAGGGGCCGCCCAGGACGATCTCGGCCGGGTCAGCCAGGGCGACTATCGCGGCGATCGCCCCGGCCACCGCCCGGGCCACGGCCTGGAGCGTGACGTTGGCCGGGGACGCGGAGCCCGGGACGGCCGGGGACGCGGAGCCTGAGGCGGCCGGGGACGCGGAGCCTGAGGCGGCCGGGGACGCGGAGCCGGGGACGGCCGGGGACGCGGAGCCGGGGCGGCCTGGGACGCGGAGCCCGGCCGGGACGCGGAGCCGGGGACGCGGGGCCCGGGACGGCCGGGGACGCGGAGCCGGGGACGGCCTGCGAGCCGGGGGTGGTGGTGGCGGTGAGGAGGCGGGCCGTGTCGATGGCGGTGGCGTTGGGCTGGCGCAGGCCCAGCTGGCCGAAGACATCGATGAGGCTGGTGGCCTGGCCGTTCGGGCCGGCGACCAGCAGGTGGGCGATCTCGCCGGCCAGGCCGCCGTGGCCGCGGCGGACCTCGCCGTCGCTGATGATGGCGCAGCCCAGGCCCTCACCGAGGTAGACGTAGGCGAAGTCGTCCAGCGCGCTGGCCCCGGTGACGTGGTGGTCGCGCTCGGCGCGGGCGGCCCAGTTCACGTCGTTGTCGACGATGACGGGGCCGGCCACCAGCGGGGCGAGCACCGCGACCGGGTCCAGGTCACCGAGCAGGAACGGGCTGTCCGGCAGGTGGACCATCCGGCCGGTGGCCCGGTCCACCGGATCGGCCGCGCTGACCACGGCCAGCCGGACCGGCCCGCGGGCCACCGCCCCGGCCGCCCCGGCCGCCCCGGCCGCCCCGGCCGGCCCCGCGCTGGTCCCGCGGTCCCGTCGGTCCCGTCGGTCCTGGGGATCTCGGGGATCTCGATGGTCACAGTGACCCCAGAGGTATCAGCGACCCCGGCAGCCTCGGTGGCCGTAGCGTTGGTGGACTCGGCCCCGGCGGCCCCAACGGTCCTGGCGGTCGGGGTGGCCCCGGCAGGCAGGGCCTGGTCGGCAGCCGCAGCCCCGCCAGCGGCGGCAACCCCGTCGGCGACCTGGGTTCGGTCGGAAGCCCGGGCTTGGGCGATGGCCTGGGTGGCGGCGGCGCGGAGTCCGGCTGCGACCGCTTCTGGCCGGGCGGGGCGGGTGACGGCTCTGCTCGGCGCGGGACACCACCGCGCCGTGGGGGTCGATGCACTCGGCGACGATGCCTTCGGGGGCGATGCTGACGGCCAGGGCCAGGCCCACACGCGTCAGCCAAGGCGTAGTAGGCGCCGACCCGGCCGCGGCCACGGCCGCCGGCGGTGCGCTGGCCAGTGTCGGCCACCAGGCCGGCCGCGACCAGACGGCGCACGCTCTCGCCCGCCGTGGGCTTGGAGACGCCAGTCGCCGCGGCCAGTTCGGCCCGGGTCAGCCGGGGCTGCCGCATCAGCGCGCGCAGCACGTGCTCGTCGGTGAGCGCGCGCAGCAACTCCTGGGAGGGCTTGGCCGGTTCCACGCTCCGATTCTAGACAGGAGTCTTGACTAGAAACGTAGTGCGGCTTAACGTTATTAAAATAAATGGTCCTTACTAGAAGGAGTGAGCCGTCGTGGACGAGTTGCCCCACTGGGAGCAGACACCTTCCGACCTGCCCACCGCGACCAAGGAGATCAAAGCGGCACTGCGGGACCGGATCGCCGCCTCCGGCCGCACCGTGGAGGAGGTCGTCGCCGTCCTCGAACGGGATCTCGTGGCCGAGGTGGAGGAGATCGAGGCCGCCCGCGACCGGGGCGAGCCGGTCTGGCCGGTCATCGACTACGCCGACATCGCTGCGGGCACGGTCGCCGCCGAGGCCCGGGACCTGCTGCGCCGGCGCGGCTGTGCCGTGATCCGCGGGCAGTTCGAGCACGACCTGGCCCGGGGCTGGGACACCGAGCTGGTGGACTACGTCGACCGCAACGGGTTCGCCGAGCAGTACCGGGGCCCGGCCGACGACTTCTTCGCCAGCGTGGGATCCAAGCCGGAGATCTACCCCATCTACTGGTCCCGGCCGCAGATGGAAGCCCGGCAGAGCGACGAGATGGCCCGGGTCCAAGCGTTCCTCAACGGGCTGTGGCGACACGAGTCGGACGGCGTGCAGTGGTTCGACCCGGGCCGCGACTCGCTGTACCCGGACCGCATCCGGCGGCGGCCACCCGGGACCAACTCGGCCGGGCTGGGCAGCCACCTCGACCCGGGCACGCTCGACCTGTGGATGACCCGCGCCTACCAGCAGGCCTTCCGGCACCTGTTCGACGGCACGGTGGAGCAGTACGACCCATGGGACGCCGCGTACCGGACGGCCGGGCCGCAATATCCAGGCACCACCATGTGCTCGGTGTTCCGGACGTTCCAGGGCTGGACCGCGCTGTCGGACATGGCCCACGACCAGGGCGTGCTGCACACGGTCCCCATCCCCGGGGCCATGGCTTACCTGATGTTGCGGCCGCTGCTGCCGGACGTGCCCGACGACGACATGTGCGGCGTCACCCTCAACCGGACGTTCCCGGTGACCGAGCAGTGGCACCCGCTGTTGCGGCGGGCGCTCACCGGCATCCCCGACGTCCGGGCCGGTGACACGGTGTGGTGGCACTGCGACCTGATCCACAGCGTCGCGCCGGTCGAGGACCAGCAGGGCTGGGGCAACGTGATGTACATCCCGGCCGCGCCGTGGTGCCCGCGTAACGAGCGGTACGCGGCCCGGGTGCGGGCGGCGTTCGATGCCGGTTCCAGCCCGGACGACTTCCCGGCCGAGCACTACGAGCGCGACTGGGCGGGCCGCTTCACCGCCGCCGACCTGAACGAGACCGGACGGCGGGGCCTGGGCCTGCGGTGATGGGGCCAGCCTGGACTGATGGGGCCGCCCTGAACTGACCGGACCGGCGGCGCGGCCGCACGTAGGCGCCGAACGTCCCGCCGGGGCCTGAAACGCCACTACGGGAGCGACGGCGACACCGTGCCGGAGCGACGGCGGTACGGTCGTCGTCATGGGTGACAGGCCAGCGGGGGACGCACCCTACGTCCTGCATTGCGGCGACGTGCTGGACGCGTACGCGGGCTGGCCGGCCCCGGCCACCATCGTCAGCGACGGCGCCTACGGGGTGCGCGGTTTCTACGGCGACACCAACGGGCCGGACGGCCTGGTGGACTGGTACCGGCCGCACGTGGAGCGCTGGCGGCAGGCGGCCCAGCCCGCGACCACGCTGTGGTTCTGGAACACCGAGCTCGGCTGGGCCACCGTGCACCCGCTGCTGGTCGCGCAGGGCTGGGACTACGTGCAGGCGGTGACCTGGGACAAGGGCGTGGCCCACATCGCGGGCAACGTCAACGGGCAGACCATCCGCCGGTTCCCGGTGGTCAGCGAGGTGTGCGCGCTCTACCAGCGCCAGCTGGAGCTAACCGGCCCCGACGGCCCGCAGCCGCCCCAGCAGTGGCTCCGGCAGGAGTGGCTGCGGTCCGGGCTGCCGCTGTCCCGGGCCAACGACGCCTGCGGGGTGAAGAACGCCGCGACCAGGAAATACCTGACGCATGATTGGCTGTGGTACTGGCCGTCGGGGGCCATGGTGGAGCGGCTGGCCGCCTACGCCAACGATCATGGCACCGCGTCCGGCTGGCCCTACTTCTCGCTGGACGGCGTGACCGCGGTGACGGCCAAGGCCTGGGACGGGCTGCGGTACCGCTGGCGCCACACGCACGGCCTGACCAACGTGTGGAGCCCGGCCGCCGCTGTACGACAGCGAACGGCTCAAGGGCACGCTGCGACGGGCGGCACCGCGGGTGTACAAGCCGACCACGGTCAGCGCGGCCCACCTGAACCAGAAGCCGCTGGAGTTCATGGAGCGGCTGATCTACGCGGTGACCGGCCCGGACGACGTGGTGTGGGAGCCGTTCGGCGGGCTGGCATCGGCGTCGGTCGCGGCGGTGGCCCTCGGCCGCCGGGCCTGCGTGGCCGAGATCGACCAGGGGTTCGCCCGCCTGGCCGGCGAACGGCTGGCGCTGGCCGTCCGGGACCGCGACATCGAGGCCGAGGCGGCCGCGGTCACCACCTGAGGAGGAACTCATGAACTCGCCGCTGTCGTCGCCGCTGTCGTCGCTGCCGGTGGACCAGCCCGTGCTGGCCGCCCCCATGGCCGGCGGCCCCTCCACTCCAGCCCTGGTGATCGCGGCGGCGCGGGCCGGCAGCCTGGGCTTCCTGGCCGCCGGGTACAAGACGCCGAGCCAGCTGGCCGGCCAGATCGCCGAGGTCCGCGGGCAGACCGGGATCTTCGGCGTCAACTTGTTCGTGCCCAACCGGGTGCCGGCCGACCCGGCCGCGTTCGCCCGCTACGCGGACGCCCTGCAGGCCGAGGCCGACCGCTACGAGCTGCGCCTGGACGGCGCCGCGATGGACCTTCGGGCGCTGGCCGCGGACGACGACGGCTGGCCGGACAAGGTGGACCTGCTGCTGGCCGACCCGGTGCCGGTGGTCAGCTTCACGTTCGGCCTGCCCGCGCCGTCGGTGTTCCAGGCGTTCCGCAAGGCCGGGACGCTGACCGTGCAGACCGTCACCTCGGCCGAGGAGGCGCGGCGGGCGGCCGAGGCGGGCGCCGACCTGCTGGCCGTGCAGGCGCCGGCGGCCGGGGGGCACTCGGGCACCTGGACCCCGGACCGGATCCCGGACCCGATCCCGCTGCCGGAACTGCTGGCCGCCGTCCGCAGCGCGACCAGCGTGCCCGTCGTGGCCGCGGGCGGCCTGTCCACCCCGGACGAGGTGGCGGCGGTCCTGCGGCACGGGGCCGTCGCGGTCATGGTCGGGACCGCGCTGCTCCGCAGCGACGAGAGCGGCGCGTCGGCCGTGCACCGGGCCGCGCTGGCCGACCCCGGCCGCGGCGACCCGGTGGTCACCCGGGCCTTCACCGGCCGCCCGGCGCGCGGCCTGCCCAACACGTTCATCGAGAAGTACGGCCCGATCGCACCGGCCGGCTATCCGGCCCTGCACTACCTGACCAGTCCCCTGCGCAAGGCGGCCACCGCCGCCGGTGACCCGGAGCTGGTCAACCTGTGGGCCGGCACCGGCTACCGCAACGCCACCACCGGCCCGGTCGCCACCATCCTGGCCGACCTGGCCCGCGGCCCGCGGCGACCTAGAGGCTTCTGATCATTTCCAGGTAGGCGCTGCCGTCCCACGCCTGGCGGCGCGTGGCGGGCGAAGGTGGCGTGCCGGATCTCCAGCAGCCGCGGTACGTCGTCCGGCTGGGCGTCCTCCACGGTGACGGGCTCCATGTCCGGGCCTCCAGTCGTCTACCTGGTGAGGGGAATTGACGGACCACCAGCACGGAACAATGCCACCACGGGACGGCCCGCGGGGAGGGAGGGACCAGTGACCGGTCCGGGGAGTTCACCGGGGCGGCCACGGGTGGGATGCGGGACAGTTGAGCCATGAGTGACTTGCTGGAAAGGGCGATCCGGGCGCACGGCGGGGCGCAGCGGTGGGAACAGGTCTCCCGGTTCCGGGTGCAGACCTCGATCACCGGGGCGATCTGGGCGCTGAAGGGTAAGCCGGGGTTGCTGACCAACGTGACGCTTGAGGGTGACACCCGGGCGCAGCAGCTGACGATCACGCCGTTCCCGGGGCCGGGCCGGTCGGCGACCTGGACGCCGGAGCGGCAGGCGATCGAGACCACGGACGGCGCGCTGGTGGACGAACGGCGGGACCCGGCGGCGCCGTTCGCCGGGCAGACCCGGGAGTCGCCGTGGGACGACCTCCAGGCGGCGTACTTCGCCAGCGAGGCCAACTGGAACTACTTCGTCGCGCCGTTCATCCTGGCCCGGCCGGGTTTCGGTACTGAAGAGACCGGGCCGTGGGAGGAGAACGGGCAGGTGTGGCACCGGCTGCTGGTCACCTACCCCGACTCGATCGTGGCCCACACCCGGCAGCAGACCTACTACTTCGACGACGACGGGCTGCTGCGGCGGCTGGACTATGCGGTTGACATCCTCGGCGGTGGCCCTGCGGTGCACTATCCGTCGCAGTACCGCCGATTCGACGGGATTTTGGTCCCGACCCGGCGCCGGGTCTACGTCCGCCGGCCGGACGGCTCCCCCATCCTCGAGTCCACCTCCATCGCCATCGACGTCGAGCAGGTCAGCTTCAGCTAACGGCGGCCTCAATCGGTCAGGATGGCCACCTCACGAACCCGCCCGCTCCGGCGTTTACCAGGTGAACGTGAATCAGCGGACGACCAGATCGAGGTGCCAGAGATGTCCACCGTTTCCCCGACCACCCGGCACGCGGTCATCGGCTCGCCGATCGGGCCGCTGACCATCGTCCGCGACGACGACGGGATCACCGGGGTGTACTTCCCGCGCCACTGGACCCGGCCCGACCCGGTCACGTTCGGGCCGGAAGTGGACGCGGCCGATGACCGTGGCTTCGACGCCGTGGTCAGCCAGCTGGCCGAGTACCTCGCGGGCGAGCGCCGCGAGTTCGAGCTGCCGCTGACCCCGCACGGGAGCTTCCCGGCCCAGCAGACCTGGAAGCTGCTGGCCGCGATCCCGTACGGCCGGACCACCACCTACGGCGAGCTGGCCCGCCAGCTCGGTGGCGGCGTCACCGCCCAGGAGGCCGGTGGTTTCGTGGGCGCCAACCCGCTGTCGATCCTCATCCCCTGCCACCGCGTGATCGGGTCCACCGGCAAGCTCACCGGGTACGCCGGCGGCCTGAAGCGCAAGCAGCACCTGCTCGAGCTGGAGGGGGCCATCCCGGCCAGCCTGTGGTAGCCATCAGCCCCGCAGGCCCTCAGCCCAGCAAGCCGGCGTAGACCAGGCTCCGAGGACAGCCTGGAGGCCAAACTCTAGGCGGCAGCGGGCTCGGGGCGGGTCACCTGGCGAACGGCGATCAGGCCGGCCGTCGTGCCGGCCAGCGCGGCCAGGCCGATGATGACGAACGCGGTGGTCAGCCGGCCGCCGCTAAGTCCGGTGCTGAGCACCGAGCCCAGCACCGACACCGCGATCAGGGCCCCGGACTGGCGGGTGGTGTTCTGCAGGCCGGAGCCGAGTCCGGACTGCCCGGCCGGGACGCTGGCCAGCAGCAGCGAGGTCAGCGCGGAGAACGCGATCGTGCTGGCCGCGCCGGTCAGCAGCAGGCCGATCGCGGCGACTGGGTAGGGGGTCTGCGGCCCGAGCCAGCCCAGCGTGGCGGTGCCCGCCAGGCAGCAGACGAACCCGGCCAGCAGCAGCGGCGGGTGACCGAACCGCCGGGCCAGCGGCCGGTACAGCAGCAGCGGCCCGATCGCGCTGCCCGCGGTCAGCGGCAGCAGGGCCAGGCCGGCTGCGGCCGGTGACGCACCCCGCAGCTGCTGGAAGTACAGCGAGGTCACGAACAACGTGCCGTAGAAGGCGAAGCCCATCAGGCCCGCGCAGGCGATGGCCACGGTCCGGATGCGGTCGGCGAAGAACGACGGAGGCACCAGCGGGTATGGGGCGCGCCGTTCCCAGTACCAGAAGACCACCCCGGCGATGACCGCTCCGGCCAGCGCGCCGAGCGTGGCCGGGGCGTCCCAGCCGGCCGCACCGCCCAGAATCAGCGCCGCGGTCAGCAGGCCCAGCGCCGCGACCGCGGTGACCTGCCCAACGTGGTCCATCCGGGCCGCCCGGCGCGGGGTCTCGGTGATGCTCACCGCGGCCAGGCCGATGCTGATCGCGCCGACCGGCAGGTTGATCAGGAAAAT
Organism: uncultured Actinomycetes bacterium; assembly: GCA_963833835.1. GTDB lineage: Bacteria > Actinomycetota > Actinomycetes > Streptosporangiales > Streptosporangiaceae > Bog-532. Next base: position 40,482 of record CAWHZI010000002.1, on the reverse strand, counting down.
GCTGCGCCAGCCGAACGCCCCGATCAGCGCGCCGCCGACCAGGGGCCCGGCCGCGACCGCGACCGCTCCGGCGGCGACCCAGGCCACGGCGGCCCTGGCCCGGCTGTCGGGTGTGGTGAACAGGTACGGGATCATCGCCAGCGTCGCGGGCAGCAGTGCCGCCGCACCCACCCCCTGCACCGCCCGGGCGGCGATCAGCGCCCCGGCGTCCGGGGCGGCGGCGCAGGCGGCCGAGGCCAGGGTGAACAGCCCGATGCCGGCCAGCAGCAGCCGCCGCAGCCCGATCCGGTCCCCCAGCGCGCCGGCGGTCAGCAGCAGCGCGGCCAGCGGCAGCGTGTAGGCGTCGAGCACCCACTGGACCCCGGCCATCGAGGCACCCAGGCCGTCCCGGAGCGCCGGCACGGCCACGTTGAGGACGCTGGCGTCGAGGATGATCGCGCAGTAGGCCAGGCAGATGGCGAAGAATCCGAGCCGTGGCCGCGCGGGTGGCCCGACGCGGACCGGCAGGCCGGCGCGGACCGGATCTTCGCTCATCGGATCTCACATTATGAGACGTATCAGCCGTAATCTGATACAGCGAGGCTACCGGCCCGGCCAGGCTCACCTCCAGTCCTCGCGCGAATATCCCGGATGCTGAGACGTACAGGGCGTTAGTCAGGCCGTGACCAGACCGCCGGCCAGCGGGGTTGCGACCGGAATAGTGCCGTCGCCCGCCGGGACCACGGCCGAGTAGAGCGCGGTCCAGCAGCCGGGGCAGGAGAACTGGCGGAACACCACCGCGGCGTCCACGTAGTCGGCGGCGTTGGCGATGATCTGGGGCCCGGCGTCGGTGGGCGGGCCCTCGTACAGGGCCGCGGTGAGGGTGGCGTCCGGGCCGGAGTCCCCGAGGATCTCACCGCAGTGCCCGCAGGCCACCATGTCTCCGCCGTCCGTCCCGGTGACCTGGACCAGGTTGTCGTCCAGCCGCCGGGCCGAGGCCAGGTCGGCCCGGCCGCGCCGGTCGCCCACGAGCTGGGACCGGGCCTGGCGGACCGATCGCTGCCGGTCCCGCTCGGCCGCGGTGGCGCTCGCGTCGACCGTGACCTCTGCCGGGCCCTCCGGGGCTGGCCACGGGGGCGTCGGCCAGCACCACGCCGTAGACGGACCGGGCCGCTCCGGCGGTCACCTTCCGCTCCCGCACGTCGCGGGCGACCGCCTCCGGTTCGCGGGTCAGCGGGTCACCGTAACCGCCGCCGCCCTGCCAGGTCATGTGGAACACCTCACCCGGGGCCAGGTAGGTCGAGGAGTAGTTCTGGCCCGGTTCGAGGGTGTCGCTGACCTCGCTCAGCTCGGCCGGCATCTGGCCCGCGGCCAGCAGGTCCGCGATCCGGCTCTGCCGGGCGATGACGTCCAGGCCGGTGTTGCCGGGGTGGCCGCCGGACAGCCCGGCGTTCTGCGCGACGGCCTTGCCCGCCGAGGCCAGGATGAGCCCCATGGGCAGGCTGGTGCCGTGCGGGGTGAACGCCACCGACGCGCCGACGCCGCCCCGGTGCCGGCCCGGACCGCCGGAATCTGGCTCCTCGCGCCGCCACAGGGTGAGCACCGGGTAGAGGAACTCGGTCATCTCCACGTCGGGGACCCGGCCCAGCGGGATGGCGAACAGGCCGCCGGTGTCGATCCCGTCGGCGTGCGGCCGGGCTCCGTAGCCGCCGGCCATCGGCTCCATGATGATGTTCAGGAACGGGGTCGGTACCGCGCCGCGCTCGTCCAGGCCGGCGATGACCGCGGTGTCCCAGGTCCCGCAGCAGGTGGCCTGGACGTTCTTGCCCAGTTCCAGGGACCGGTCGAGCATCTGGGACAGGCACTCCGCGACCAGGCTGCCGGTGAGCCAGGCCGGGCCGATCGGGCCCCGGCTGACCGCGGCCGGGAACGTGGCGTTGTTGAGCGTGCCTTCCTCGGTGACCAGGTCGAAGCAGCGCATCAGGCCACCGGCGGACCAGGGGATGTCGCTGGCCAGGATGGGCAGCAGCGCGAGCATGACCCCGCCCCGCATGCCCGCGTAGGTGCAGTTGATCACCCCGGCCTGCGGGTCGGTCCCGGTGAAGTCGAAGGTCAGGTGGTCCCCGGCCTTGGTCGTGGTGACCGTGATCTTGTGCAGGCCACGGTCACCCTCGTGGGACTGGTCCTGGTAGCCGGTGGCCGACCAGCGGCCGTCGGGCAGGCTGGTCAGCTTGCCCCGCAGCCGGGTCTCGGCGTCGCCCATCATCCGCTTCATCACGGCCTTGACCGTGTCCGCCCCGTACTGGTCGATGAGGGCGTGGATCCGCTCGCCGCCGACGTTGTTGGCCCCGATCTTGGCCCGCAGGTCCAGCGCGATGAGCATGGGCACCCGGGAGCGGCGGACCCACAGGTCGGCCACGTCCCGCTGGAGCTGGCCGTCCCGGACGACCTTGACCGGCGGGGTGGGCAGCGACTCGGAGAACACGTCCTGGGCGGCGGGTGAGAACGACCCGAGCCCGACCCCGCCCAGGTCGGGCTGGTGGGCCACCGCGCTGGTCCAGGCGAACAGCTGGCCGTCGTGGAACACCGGCTGGTAGACGATCACATCGTTCTGGTGCAGGCCGCCGCCGACCCAGGGGTCGTTGCACAGGAACATGTCGCCCTCGGCGATGCCCGGGTTGGTGGCCCGGTTCCGCAGCGTCCAGTAGATGGCCAGGTCGACCGCGCCGACCAGCATGGTGTTGTACAGGCCGACCTGGACCTCCTGGCCGAGCTCGTCGCACAGGGCGAAGTCGAAGTCGTTGGCGTCGGTGACGATCGGCGAGCCGGACATGCGCTTGAGCGCCTCGCCCATCTCGTCGGTGACCGACCATAGCCGGTGCCGGATGACCTCATAGGTCAGCGGGTCCAGGCCGTCGACCTGCTCCTGGCTGACGGTGTGGGTGGGCAGCGCCGAGGGCAGCGAGCGGCGCAGTTCCTCTGGATCGACGGGTCGGCTCGAGAAGGCCTCGGAACCAGGGATGGGCATGCTCATGACGCGCTCCCGGCGGTGGTGGCGGTGGCGTGGGGGTCAGCGGTGAGGCTCGCCGCGGGGAGGGCGGGCCGCATGGCCAGGTTGCCGAGGGTGTCCACCGTGGCAGCGGTGCCGCCGGGGATCACGACGGTGGTGGTCGGCACCTCGACGATGGCCGGGCCGGTGAGCTGGTGCCCGGCCAGGAGCCTGCCGTAGTCGTAGACCGCCGTGTCCACGTAGCCCTGGGCGGCGTCCAGGCAGACCGGGCGGGTGCCGGTCTGCGCGTCCGCCGGATCGGGGGACGTGGCGGTGCCGATCTCGGGCAGGGCCGGGGAGAACGGCAGCACCCCGACGCCGCGGACCCGGAACGTGATGGCCTGGATGCCGGCCTCGCGGAACCCGGTGTCCGCGCCGTACAGGGTGGCGTACTGCTGCTCGAATGCGGCCGCGGCGGCTTCGATGGCCGCCATGTCCAGCGGGCCGCCGGCCACCGGGGCGGTGACCTCGGCCAGCTGCATGGTGTAGCGCATGTCGATCTCGCGGTACAGCTGGACGGCCTCGAAGCGCACGCCCTGGCGGTCCAGGCCCTCCCGGACGAGCTTCTCCAGCTCGGCGAAGTTCCGCTCGGCCCGCTCGGGGTCGAACGGGACGATGGTGGGGTCGGACAGCTCGGCCGACAGCGCGATGTCCGAGGACGCCAGGCCGAAGGCCGAGAACGCGGAGGCCACCGGCCCGAGCGGGACGATCACCTCGCTCACGCCGACCTCGGCCGCGTACTGGGCGCAGTTGGCCGGGCCGGCGCCGCCGAAGGCGTAGAGCACGAACTCACGCGGGTCGTGCCCGGCCTCGACCACGGTCTTGCGCAGCAGGTCGCCGGTCTGGGCGTTCTGCACGGCGTAGATCGCGGCCGCGGCCTGCTCCACCGACAGCCCGAGCGGCTTGGCGATCTGGTTCTCGATCGCCTCGCGGGCCAGGTCCAGGGACAGTGGCTTGCGCCCGCCGAGCAGGCCGCGCTCGGGCAGGATGCCGAGGACCAGGTTGGCGTCGGTGTTGGTCGGCTCGGTGCCGCCGTTGCCGTAACAGGCCGGCCCGGGCACGGCCTGGGCGCTGCGCGGCCCGATCCGCAGGTTGCCGCCGCTGTCGAGCCAGGCGATGGCGCCGCCGCCGGAGCCGATCGCGTGCACCCGGAGGGTGGGCACGTTGATCGGGTGGTGATTGATCACCGTGCTGGTGTCGCGGACCGGCTCGCCGTCCACGATCAGCCCGGCCAGGAAGGTGGTCCCGCCGACGTCGGTGGAGACGATGTTGCGGTGGCCGAGCTGGCGGCCCAGCGCGACCGACCCGACCACACCCCCGGTCAGGACCGAGCCGATCGTGCTGATCGCGGTGGCCGGGGCCTCCGCCGCCGCGACCGCACCGCCGTTGCTCTGCATGACCAGCAGCGGGCCGGCCAGCCGATTGGCCCGCAGCGCGTCCTCCAGCGTGCTCAGGTAGTCCCGCAGGCCGGGCCCGATCTGGGTGCTCATGATCGTGGTCGCGTTCCGGGCGAACTCCCGGATCCTGGGGCTGACCTCACTGGACAGGGCGACGAAGACGTCCGGGTCCTGCTCGGCGATCAGCTCACGCAGCCGCCGCTCGTGCACCGGGTTGCGGAAGGACCACAGCAGCGAGACCGCGATCGCACGGATCCCGTCGTCGAGCAGGGACCGGATCGCCTGCCGGGCCTGGTCCTCGTCCAGCGCGACGACCACGTTGCCGTCCCGGTCGATCCGCTCGGTGACCTCGAGGGCGTGCCGCTTGGGCAGCAGCGTGTGGTCCTTGGCCTGCCCGAGCACGTTCTGCAGCTCGTCCGGCGACCGGCCCAGGTAGCGACCTTCGACGTTCATGATGAAGATCGAGTCGCGGTGGCCCTTGGTGGTGAGGAAGCCGACCGGCGGGACGTTGCCGGTGACCAGCGCGTTCAGCGAGGACGTGGTGCCGTGGGCGATGTGGTGCGTGTCGGCCAGCATCTCCGGCAGCGAGACCCCGAGCTGCTCGGCCAGCAGGGTAAGCACGTCCAGCACGCCCCGTGAGTAGTCCGGCGGGGTGGACGGGGACTTCGCGGCCAGCACGGTCCCGGCGTCGTCGTCCAGTACGGCGTCGGTGAACGTGCCGCCCACGTCCACGCCGATGACATAGGCCATGGCTCACGCTCCTTTACGTAGCACCCGGAACCGTTCGGTTGACGTATGCGTAAACTATTCTACGATTGTGCTAATCGGTCAAGACTGCGATCAGCCACGATGCATTCGGGAGACGGAATGGAGCTACGGCGAGCCGCGGTGCTCGGCGGCGGACCTGGCGGCCTCTACGCCGCCCGCCTGCTGAAGCTCGCGCGCCCATCCTGCGACGTGGTGGTGTACGAGCAGGGCGAGCCGGGCACCACGTTCGGATTCGGGGTCGGGCTCGCGTCCGGCACCCAGCGCAACCTGGAGGCGGCCGATCCCGACACGCTGCGCGACATCGTGGCCGCGGGCTACCGGCACGACATGACCATGCAGACCGGCGGCCGCATCGTGCGGGTGCACAACGACCGGCTGATCGGCATCGCCCGGACCGAGCTGCTGGCCGTGCTGCAGCGGCACGCGGAAAAGGCCGGTGTGCAGCTGGAGTTCGGGGCCCGGCAGCAGGCCGGCGACCTGGACGCGGACATCGTCATCGCCGCGGACGGGATCAGCAGTGGCACCCGGGACAGTGTCGGTTCCGGGGTCAATTCCGGGGCCGATTCCGGGGGCGACTTCGGCGCCACGATCGAGGTCGGGCGCGGCCTGTACCTGTGGTGCGGGACCGACTTCGCCCTTGACGACGCGATGTTCAGGCCGGTCGGGACCGAGTACGGCACGTTCGTCACGCACGCCTACCCGTATTCGCAGCGGCAGAGCACGTTCATGATCGAGACCGACGAGTCGACCTGGCGGCGGGCCGGGTTCGACGTCAGCGACGAGAACACCGCCCGCGACGGCTCGGACCTCACCTCGCTCCGCTACCTGCAGCAGGCGTTCGCCGGACCCCTGCGCGGACACGAGCTGATCGGCAACCGGACCCGGTGGACCCGCTTCCGCACCGTGCGCTGCGACCGATGGTGGTCCGGCCGGACGGTGCTGCTGGGCGACGCCGCCCATACGGCCCACTTCTCCATCGGCTCGGGCACCAAGCTGGCCATGGAGGACGCGATCGGCCTGGTCGAGGCGCTCGGCACCGAGCCGGACACCGCGTCCGCGTTCGGGCGGTACGAGGCCACCCGCCGTCCGGCCGTGGAGCGGCTGCAGGAGCTGGCCCGCCGCAGCCAGCTGTGGTGGGAATCGTTCCCCGGGCGCCTGCAGCTGCCACCCGAGCGGCTGATGGTGGCCTTCATGACCCGGGCCGGCAACGTAACCCTGGACCGCTTCGCCGCGATCAGCCCGGCGGTGGTCGCGACCGCGCTGGACCAGTACGCCGGGGCCAGCGGGGCTATCGGGGCTAGTGAGACTGGTGAGACTGGTGAGGCTGGTGCGGCCAGCCCGGAGCCGGTCCCGGACGACATCACCGGCTGGGTCCTGGGCCGGCCGCTGGAGCGCGAGGGCCGCACATTTCCCGGCCGGGTGCTGACCGGCGGCGCAGACCAGCCCGCAGACCTGCCCGCCGACGTGGCCGCGCTGCCCGTGATCGCCGACGTGGTGGCCGATCCCTGGGACGAGGCCGCGGACGCGGTCGTCCGGCGGGCCCGCGAGGCCCGCACGGCCGGAGCGGCCGGGTTCCGGTTCACCGGGCCGGCCGACCGTCCGGCCGTGCTGACGCGGCTGGACCTGGCCGAACGGGTCCGGACCGAGGTCGGCGGCCTGATCGTCGTGGACGCCCCGGGTGGGCTGCGCGACGACGTGGTGGCCGGGCTGGTCAGCGCTAGGGCCGACCTGATCTGCTTCACCGAGGAGGGATGATGAGCGTGAAGTCCACTTCGGGCACCAACCGGTGGGGCGACCGGGTGGTGCGCTACCCCGATGACCTGATCCGCCAGTACCGGCAGGCGGGCCTGTGGGGCACCCGCACGATCGCGGACGAGTTCCACGCGGTGGCGGCGGCGCACCCGGATCGGGACGCGGTGGTCGCGCTCGACGGCCGGCTGACCTTCCGCGAGCTGGACGAGCACACCGACCGGCTGGCCGCCGGGCTGGCCGGCCTCGGGCTGGCCCCCGGTGATCCGGTGCTGTTCCAGGTGACCAACCGGCTGGGCTCGGTCCTGGCCTGGTACGGGGTGCTGAAGGCCGGCCTGGTGCCGGTGTGCACGCTGGCCGCGCACCGGGGTCACGAGATCGGCGGGATCAGCCGCAAGGTCGGCGCGGTAGCGCACCTGGTGGAGGCGGGGACCGGGAACTTCGACCTGGTGGCGTTCGCCACCGAGCAACAGCGCGACCACCCCAGCCTGCGGCACGTCCTCGTCCTCGGCGCCACGGCAGGCCCCGTGGGCGCCGAGTGCTCCGGGGGCCCGACCGGCGGCGTCGCGATCGAGTCGCTCGGGGCCGGCACCGCCCCTGAGGTGGCGCGCAAGCTGGTCGAGGAGATCCAGCGCGGGATCGACCCCGACGACGTGGCGGTGTTCCAGCTGTCCGGCGGCACCACCGGCGTGCCCAAGGTGATCCCCCGGCTGCACGCCGAGTACTGGTACAACGCCGCGGCCTACGCCGAGTCCTGGGGCTGGTCACCGCAGACGCGGGTCGCCCACCTGATCCCGATCATCCACAACGCCGGCGTCGTGTGCGCGGTCCACGGGCCGCACAGCGTGGGCGCCTGCCTGGTCCTGGGCACCGCCGACCTGGCCGAGTCGCTGCCGCTGATGGCCCGGGAACGGGTCACCCACGTGCTGCTCGGCCACGGGCACTACCGGGCCATGGCCGACCCCGGATTCCCGGCCGCGGCCGCGGCCCTGACCCAGGTCATCCTGTCCGGGGCCAAGGTACCCACCGTCCTGTTCGAGGACCTGGAACGGCGCGGGCTGTGGTCCGGGCAGCTGTTCGGCATGGGTGAGGGCATGCTCCTCACCACCCCGCCCGGCTCCCCGCGGGAGGCCCGGGCCACCATGGTCGGCACCCCGTTGTCCCCCCTGGACGAGATCCGGATCCTCGAACCCGGCGGCGACGCCGAGGTGCCCCACGGCCAGGCCGGCGAGCTGTGCTGCCGGGGGCCGTACACGTTGCGGGGATACTTCGACGCACCCGGCCAGAACAAGACGGCGTTCACCGCGGACGGTTTCTACCGGACCGGGGACCTGGCCGCCCGGCACGACTTCGATGGGCGGCCCTACGTCAGCATCGAAGGCCGGATCAAGGACCTCATCAACCGCGGCGGCGAAAAGATCAGCGCCGAAGAGGTCGAGTGGCTGCTGCTCCGCCACCCGCGGATCATCGCTACCGCGGTCGTGGCCATGCCGGATCCACGGCTGGGCGAGCGCACCTGCGCCTACCTCGTGGTCGAAGGCGAGCCGCTCACCTTGGCCGACATTCAGCAGCACCTGGCCCAGCTGCAGGTGGCCAAGTTCAAATGGCCCGAACACCTGGAGTACCTGGCCGAGATCCCCCGCACGCCGGTCGGCAAGACGGACAAGAAGCTGCTGCAGACCCAGATCGCCGCGAAGGTCGCGGCCTCCGGAGGGGCCCAGTGAACGGCCCAGTGACCAGCCCTGTGACCACGCGCATCGGGCTGATCGTGCCCAGCTCCAACGTGACCGTGGAGACCGAGGTCCCGGCCCTGCTGGCCCGGCACGAAGGAGCGCGGTTCTCGTTCCACTCCAGCCGGATGCGGATGGCCCAGGTCTCACCGGAGGAGCTCCGGGCCATGAACGCGCAACGGGAACGGTGCGTGGACGAGCTGGCTGACGCCCGCGTCGACGCCCTGCTCTACGCCTGCCTGGTCGCGGTCATGGCCCAGGGTCCAGGGGAGCACCGGCGGATCGAGGCCGCGGTCACGGCGCAGCTGGCCGGTGCGGGCCAGCAGCCCGCGGTGCTGTCGAGCGCGGGCGCGCTGGTCGAAGGGCTGCGGGCCTTGGGCGCGGCGCGCATCGCCCTGGTCACGCCGTACCTGCGCCCGCTGGCCGAGCAGGTGGTGGCCTACCTGGAGTCCGAGGGTTTCGACGTGGTCGACTGGGCCGCGCTGGAGGTGGGCGACAACACCGCGGTCGGCTGCATCCCGGGCGAGACGGTGCTGGCGGCGGCGCGCGGGCTGGACCTGTCCGGGGCCGACGCGCTGGTCATCTCGGCCTGCGTGCAGATGCCCTCCCTGGACCTGATCGGGCCGGCCGAGGCGGAGTTCGGCCTGCCCGTGCTGTCCGCGGCGACCGCGGGCGCGTACGCGCTGCTGCGGCACCTCGGGCTGCCCGCGGAGCTGCCCGGAGCCGGGCGGCTGCTCGGGGCCGGGTCTGCGGCCCGGCCGCCTCTACAATCGCGGTCATGACGACCAGCTCATCCCGAAACGCCGGGTCGCGGCCGGGCTCAGCGGGCGGCCAGCGGACCGGCACGGCCCGGCGCGAACTGGTGGAGAACGAGATCTACGAGCACGCGATCCGGCTGTTCGCCGAGCGCGGGTTCGCCGGGACGAGCCTGCAGGACATCGCGGACGCGCTCGGCATCACCCGCCCCGCCCTGTACTACTACGTCAAGAGCAAGGACGAGCTGCTGGCCAAGCTGGCCGCGGACGTGGCGGGCGGCTCGGCGGCCAAGATCGCGGAGATCACCGCGCGGGCCGACCTGGACGCCGTCGGCAAGCTGCGGGAGATCGTCCGGGTGAACGTGCTCCGGCAGGCGCACCAGCCGGAACGGTTCCGGCTGCTGGTCCGCTCGGAGGCGGAACTCCCGCCGGACCTGAACCAGGCCTACAGTGCCAGCCGCCGCGCCGTGCTGGCCTCGGTCACCGGGGTCATCGAGGAGGGCATCCGCGCAGGCCGGTTCCGGCCGGTGGACGCCCGGGTCGCCGCGCTGGGCGTCATCGGCATGGGCAACTGGGTGGCCTGGTGGTTCCGGCCAGGCCACGACAACGCGGACGCGGCCGCCGAGCAACTGGCCGACACGGCCATCGCCGGGCTGCTGCGGGCCGACCACCGCGTGCCCGATGACGACGGGCCGGCCGCGGCGCTCAAGCTCCTCCGGCAGGACCTCGACCACCTGGAACGCATCATCGGCACCTGACGGGGCGCAGCCCGTCAGCCGGCCGTTCCTCCTGCTAAACGGTTGCGTCAAACTATTGACACTTTAGTAAGTAGTGCCTATCGTCGAAGGTAAGGACGGAACCTTCGATGACTGGAGGCTGGGCATGACCGGGATGGACCACCGGGTCAAGGGAGTCGACCACGCCGCGTTCCCGACGTTCGACCCGGCCGGGACGGTGCACTTCTACCGGGACGTTCTCGGGTTCCCCGTGGTGCACTCGATCTGCGCCGCGGGCTGGGGACCGGAGAACCACCCGGACTTCATCCACTTCTTCTTCGACATCGGCAACGACGACCGGCTGGCGTTCTTCTACTACTTCGGAGCCAAGCCCTACAACGAGACCGGCCGCGGGGATGCCTACGCCTCGTTCGGGCCCGACGTGCCGGAGTACTTCATCCGGTCCCGGCACCTGGCCATCCACGTGGACAGCTACGAGGACCTGATGGAGTACCGCCGCCGGCTGGACGACAGCGAGTGGCCGGTGGAGATGCAGATCCAGCACGAGACGATCGAGTCGATCTACACTCACGACCCGAACGGCTACATGATCGAGCTGACCCGGGCCATGCGGCCGGTCACTCCGCAGGAGGACCTGGACGCCAACCTGACCATCGACGCCCTGCTGGACGTGGTGGCCGAGCCCGACCCGTCCTACGGCAAGCTGCTGGCCCGCAAGGCCGAGCTGATCGTCCAGGAGGCCGCGGACTGGGAGCTGACGCACGCGGGCGAGACGGCCGGGTCGTGACCGCGCTCTACGTGCTGGACGTGCCGGAGAACACCCCGCTGGCCAAGGTGGCCGCGCTCGATCCCCAGGTCACCGTGGGCCGGATCGGGCCCTACTTCGAGATCACCGCGGCCGGCCCGATCGTGATCGACCGGCGGGCCACCGGGTGCCGGCACGCGGTCTGGTACAGCTCGGTGGCCGGGGTGGCCCGGGACAGCCGCATCGTCCAGCACGACAAGGACGCGCTGCGGGTGGAGCCGGCGTGAGTACTCCCGCCACGGAACGGCTGGGCGCGGGCCGGTACCTGACCGCCGGGCAGCGCCCGGCCGCCACCGTGACCACGGTGCACGAGCTGGCCACCGCCGACGGCGCCACCGTGCGCGGCGTCCTGGCCACCGTGCCGGGCGCCACCACCGTGGTGTGCCTGATGCACCCGCGCCAGGACGTGACCCACCATCCGCTGGTCCCGTTGCTGCTCCAGGCCGGGGTCGCGGTGTGGACGCAGCACACCCGGTCGGTCAACAACGACCTGTCCCTGCTGCACGAGCAGGCTCTGCTCGACGTCGCGGCCGGCCTGCTGTTCCTGCGCGAGCAGGGGTTCGCCTCGGTGCTCACCCTGGGTCACTCCGGCGGCGGCCCGCTGTTCGCGTTCTACCTGGAACAGGCCGGGCTGCCCCCGTCTCGCCGCCTGGCCGCCACGCCGGGCGGGCGGCCGGTCAAGCTGCCCGAGGCCGAGATGCCGCTGGCCGACGGCGCGATCTTCCTGGCTCCGCACCCGGGGCAGGGTCAGCTGCTGCTGCACTGTATCGACCCGTCCGTGGCCGACGAGCAGGACCCGATGTCGGTCGTCCCCGAGCTCGACCCGTACGACCCGGCCAACGGCTTCGCCGAGCCCCCGGCCAGCTCGGCCTACGGCGAGGAGTTCCTGGCCCGCTACCGCGCGGCCCAGCGGGCCCGGGTGGCCAGGATCGACGCCGTCGCGCGCGAGTACCTGGCCGGGGCGCAGGCGGCCCGGGCCGCGTTCAAGGCGAGTGGCCAGGCCGCGGACCGCCGCCGGGCACTGGCCCCGCACGTCCTGACCGTGTTCCGCACCGACGCCGACCCGCGGACGGTCGACCTGTCGCTGGACCCCAACGAGCGCCCGTACGGCTCGGTGTTCGGCAAGCGCCCCGACCTGATCGACTACGGCCTGACCGGGTTCGGCCGGCTGACCACCCCCGAGGCGTGGCTGTCGACCTGGTCCGGCCTGGCCTCCCGGGCCGGCTTCGCCCGCTGCGCTCCCGGGGTCACCGTCCCGACCCTGTTCATCGAGCTCACCGGCGACCAGGCCGCGTTCCCGGCCGACACCCGCGCCATGATCGGCGCCCTGGGCGCCGCCGACCTCACCACCAGCACCATCCGCGGCCTGCACTTCGGCGGGGCCATCGCGAAGGGTGAGCCCACCGGCAACGAGCTGGCCGCGGCCGAGATCAGCGGCTGGCTGGCCAAACGGCACGAACTGACTCCGCCGGGCTGACGGTCGCGGTGGTGCCCGGCGCTCTCCCTGGCCCGGCACGGGCCGGTCACTGGTCTTGGGCCCGGTCCGCTCGGTGGGCCTTCCGCTGGCCGGCCGCGGGGACGAGGATGTGATCATGCCGTGGTTCCCGGATTTCGTCAGCGCTGCGGAGCTGGCCCGCAAGCAGACCCGCGCCGAAAGCCAGGCTGATCCGGTCGGCCAGTACTTCACCGCGCTGAGCGAGGGTGACACGCATCGGCTGGAGACCGCGTGGCCGGGGCACGTGGTGGTCTACGACCCCCGGGCCGGGGAAATCCGCAGCCACCACCAGCTACGGCACTTCGTCCGGACGAACCAGGCCTGGCTGGCCGAACATCAGGCCCAGGTCAAAACCGTGGCGTCCACTTACCACGACGGCCGGGCCGTGGTCGAGCTGCTGGCCCACCTGAACGTCGACGGGCAGGACGTGGCCTGGCCGGTGGCGGTCGTGGCCGAGTCCCCCGACGACCTGTCGGTCGTGTTCCGTAGCTACTGCAGCCAGTGGCCGGTCGACGGGCGGCGTCATATCCGGCCGCCGGTACTGTCGCCTGGGGCGACCCCGCCCGCCGACGTGGTGGGCCGATACCTGGCCGCGCTGACCAAGGGCGACGCGGACGCGATCGTGGCCACCTTCGCCGCGGACGGTTACTACCGGGAGCCGATCGGGCCGCACGCGACCCACCGCGGCCCGGCCGAGCTCCGATCGTTCTTCGCGCGGCAGTTCAGCGACGGCGGCGGGATCGGCCTGCAGGACTGCGTGCTGACCGATGACGGGGTGCGCTGCGTGGTCGAGTACAACTGCGTCCGCTGGGGCCGCCAGGACCTGCCACCCCAGGCCGGGCTGGGCGTCTTCGAGCGTGACCCGGACGGGCGGCTGGCCGCGGTCCGCGTCTACGACGACGTGGAGCCACCCGCCGGGGCGTCCTGACCGGCGTGCTTGTCGTAGCCGTGGAACCTGGAGTAGTCGCCGGCCTCCCAGGCCTGGCGCAGTCCCGGCGCGCCCAGGTCCCAGTCCGGCCGGATCTGCTGGAAGGCCTCGCGCAGGTCACGCCACAGGTCATAGAACGAGGGGCGGCCCCAGAACCAGTAGCCGTTGTAGATCGTGTGCACGACCAGGCCCGGCTTGAGCACCAGCGTGTGCGGCACCATCGGGTTGTTCTCGGGGTCGGTGTACTCGGGGATGTCCAGGTCCTGCTGGACCGTGCGCCCCGGGTCGGAGAAGAAGGGCCACGGCGCGCCGACTGACGCGCGGAACTCCTGCGTCGTGTGGTGGTCGTCGGTCGAGATCGTCGCGACCTGGGTGTAGGCCACCGCGATCTTCGGGTAGTTCGCGGCCAGTTCGAGGTGCTGCTGGTGTTCCTTGGGGCAATAGTGGCCCCGGGCCAGCGTCAGGATCAGCGGGTCGTCGCCCTGCACCTCGCTGAGCGAGCGAACGGTGCCGGTGTGGTCGGGCAGCGCGTAGTCCGGGAAGACAGCGCCGGGAACGATGTCGGAACGCATGGCAGATCCGCCTTTTCCCCGGGCTCCCCCGGCGTGACAACAACCCCCAGCCTAACCGTCTGATAGCTGCGCGCCCGGGCGCTGTTCCGGACGGGTGAGCAGGTAGCCCGCGGCCAGCGTGATGACCACGGCCATGGCGGCCAGCAGCGGCCGGTAACCGGTGACGCTGATCAGCGCGGCCCCGACCGCGATCGAGACGGCCTGCGGGGTGGTGACCAGGGTGTCGGCCGCGGCGTAGACCCGGCCCTGCAAGTCCATCGGAGTCAGCCGCTGCAGCAGGGTGGTGAAGCCGACGACCAACCAGGGGATGCTGACCCCGAACAGGACGACACCGGCCGCCACCGACGGCAGCAGCGGCGGCAGCTCCAGCAGCGCCGCGACGGCCGCGAGGAGCATGCCCAGCCCGACCAGCCGCCCCTCGCCGATCCGCCGGATCAGTGGCGCCGCGGTGGGCCCGCCGATCACGGCCCCGACCCCCTGGATCGCGATCAGCACGCCGACGAAGGCGGGTGGCCGGTGCAGCCCGTTGCCTGCGACGGCGTAGATGACGGTCTCGCTGAAGCCGAACACGGTCAGGGCGCAGGCCGCGGCGATGACCAGGTGGCGCAGGGCCGCAGTCCGGATCACGTGCCGCAGGCCTGCGCTCAGCTCCGTCCGCCGGTGCGATGGGCGGCGCTGGGGCGCGGGCTCGGCCACCCGCAGCGCGAGCAGCGATATCACCGGAACCGCAAACGTGGCGGCGTCCAGGATGACCACCGTATGCGCGCCGCCCAGCACGAAAAGGCCAGCCCCGGCCAGCGGCCCGGCCAGCCGCAGCGACTCCTGCACGGTACGCAGCGCACCGTTGGCGTCCGCCAGCAGGTCGGCGGGCAGCATGGTGGTCAGCAGTGCGGACTGGGCGGCGGCCAGCACCGAGTAGGACAGCCCATACCAGGTCATCACCAGGTAGATCAGCCACACCTGCCCCTGACCGTGGACCAGCAGCAGGAGGAGCACGGCCCCACCCGTCAGCGCGTTGACCGCGATCAGCAGCGGGCGACGGCGCACCCGGTCGACCAGCAGCCCGGTCAGCGGGGTGAGCAGCACGGGGACGTTGGCGAAGAAGAACACCAGGCCCGCGGCGGCGTTGCTGCCGGTCAGCGTCTTGACCCAGATGCCCATGGCCAGCCAGAGCGCGGTGTCCCCGAACAGCGAGAACACCTGCCCGGTCAGGTAGATGCGGGCGTCCCGGACGGCCAGTAGCCGGCGCATCGCGACTATCCCTCCGGCTCCGCTGGCCTGTCCGGGGGGCGGATGGGGTAGGCGAACAGCAGCACCTCGACCGGCAGCGAGTCCGCCGGCCGCAGGGCCGGGTCGGTGATCCGGTCGCGGTACTGCAGCAGCAGCCCGCTGATCTGCTCGTCCAGCGCGTGCAGTTCCTCGGGCGAGACGTGCAAGAGGAACTCACTGCCGCCGGTCACCTCCTGCCACCGCCGCGGATAGCTGGACCGGGTGTCGTAGAAGGCCTGTAGCCGGGTGAAGTACCGCTCACGCAGCATCCGGTCCAGGGCCCGCGCGGCCAGCGCGGTCTCGGCGTCCTCATGCAGGTCGGTGAACCGCATCCCGGCGTTGCTGAGCCGCCAGGGCCGGGTCCGCCCCGGTCCCTTCCCGGCTTCCTCGACGAACCCGTACTTGGCCAGCTGCCGGAAGTGGAACGAGCACGTGTTCGGCGGCTCGCCGATCCGCTCCCCCGCCTGGGTGGCGGTGAGCGGACCTTCGGTCAGGAGAAGCTCGAGCAGTGCCTGCCGGACCGGGTGCGTAATGGCCCGCATGGTGCGCGGGTCGGTCAGCTCCCGCGGACGGCTGGCCGCTGCTGGAGTCTCCGGTGCTGTCGTTTCGTTCTCGCAAGACATATTGCGACAGTAACATTGCGACAGATTCCTTGCCAAGAAGGGCCCGCGCCGAAACGCGCCGTGCGCAGCAACTTGAGGCCGTTTTGGCGCAACGCCGCCAGGCGGGTCACGACTACCTGGCGGCGGCGAATTCGTACTGGTTAACCGTGGGGCAGCTCTAACTGGCTGAACCTAGCTGCGGGAGGCTACGGCGGCATCCCAGAACTGCTCGATGGGCGGGTAGAGCAGCTCGTGATCGCGGGCCAGCGAGGCCTTGACGTACTGGGTCCGCTCGTCCGCGAG
Source organism: uncultured Actinomycetes bacterium (assembly GCA_963833835.1). Lineage (GTDB taxonomy): Bacteria > Actinomycetota > Actinomycetes > Streptosporangiales > Streptosporangiaceae > Bog-532. The sequence continues at coordinate 24,344 of CAWHZI010000002.1, read as the reverse complement.
TACCTCGATCCGCCCGGCCTCCACCGCGTCGAACGTCTGCTGGGCGACCGAATCCGGGCTGATCTTGGGCCCGCTGGCCAGGGCGGCCATCTCGGTGTCGATGAAGGCCGCGTGCACCGCGACCACCAGCGTGCCCTGGTGGTGCACCTCGGTGCGGACCCCGTTGGTCAGCGCCCAGGCCGCGGCCTTGGACGCCGAGTAGGAGGCCTCGAACGGGTTGGTGTAGAAGCTGCTGACCGAGAGCATGTTGACCAGCGCGCCGCCGCCGTTGGCCCCGAGGACCGGGGCGAAGGCCCGGCACATGCTCAGCGTGCCGAAGTAGTTCGTCGCCATCTCCAGCTGGGCCGCGTCCAGGTTCGGGGCGTCCAGGAACGTGCTGGCCTTCATGACGCCGGCGTTGTTGACCAGCAGGCTGACGTCGGCGCACTGCCGCGCCACCGCAGCCACCTGCTCCGGGCGGGTGATGTCGAGGGCGACCGGGGTGATCCCGTCGCCGGTGACGGCGTCCGGGTGCCGGGCGGCGCCGTAGACCTTGGCCGCGCCCCGGCGGACCAGCTCACGGGCGAAGGCCTGGCCGAGCCCGCGATTGGCGCCGGTGACGAGGGCCACCGATCCGTCGATCTTCATGACTCCCCCTCGGGACAGGTGTGATGTCCCTACTTATCAGAACAGGGTGAGCGGTTCTGCGGGGGCCGGGTCCGGGCGCGCCGGGTCCGGGAGCGGCTCGACCTCGGGCACCAGGGCCCGCACCTCGCCGTGGAACCGCCGGGCCAGCTCGGGCGCGTCGACGTTGTCGGGCGTGTGGATGAACACGGTCGGGGAACGCCCCTCGCGCAGCCAGCCGGCCACCGTGGCCAGCCAGGGCTGCCACCCGGCGATCGTACGGGCCGGGTCGTCCCGGCCGATGTAACGGACCATGGGATGGGCGGTCAGGGCCCGGCTCCGGCGGGGCAGCCGCGGCTTCTTGGCCCACGACTCCCGCTCGGCCGCGCTGGCCGGCGCCCCGTCGAACAGGACGGTGGTGTCGAAGGTGACCCACTCGGCGCCCACCTCGGCCAGGACCCGCTCCAGCTGCTGAGCCGAGCGCGGCTCGTCGAAGAACGCGCGGTGCCGGACCTCGGCGCAGTACCGGTACCCGCGCGGCAACCGGCGCAGGAAACCGGTCAGCGTGCCCAGGTCGGCCGGGCTGAACGACGGCGGCAGCTGGATCCAGAGCGCGTGCGCCCGCGGCCCGAGCGGCTCGACCGCGGCCAGGAAGGTGCGCATCGGGTCGCCGACGTCGGCCAGGTGGCGCTCGTGGGTGACCAGCTTCGGCAGCTTGAGGATGAACCGGAAGTCCGCGCCGGTCTGCCCGGCCCACGACTCCACCGTGCCTTGGGCCGGTGTGGCGTAGAAGGTCGTGTTGCCCTCCACGGCGTTGCACCAGGTCGCGTAGGCCCGGAGGCGGTCCCGCGGGCCCAGCGAGCGGGGCAGGTAACGGCCCTGCCAGGGGGCGTAGCTCCACATGGCGCAGCCGACGTGGAGTTCCATAGGCCCGAGGCTACTGGGCCGGGCCGACACTCGCGCTGCGGCGATGAGTTTGCAGGTCGAAGGCCGGGGTAGAGCGGTCGCCATGACGCTGGGACCTGTGCACGCCGCTCTGGCCGGGGCGGCCACCGGATCCCGCTCGCTCACCGGCCTGGCCGCGCTGATCCTGGCCACCCCCGGCGACGCCAAGCGGCAGCCTGATCGCGCCCTCGGCCGGCCGTGGGTCAAAGCCGTCGCCGGGCTGGCGGCGACGGCAGAAATCGCAGCGGACAAGCTGCCCAGCGCGCCCAGCCGCCTGTCCCCGCCCGGCCTGGGCAGCAGGCTGGCCGCAGCGGCCGCCTCGGGAGTGGTCATCGCCCGCCGGGCCCCCGGGGACGACAGCCCAGCCCAGCTGACGGGCTGCGTCGCGGCCAGTGTCGGCGCCGCGCTGGCCACCTCCTGGCTCGGCTCGCGCTGGCGAGCCTGGGCCGCCGAACGGTTCGGTCACGACTGGATCGGCGCCGTCATGGAGGACGCGACCGCCGTCACCCTGGCCACTGCGGCCGCCCGCCCGGCCTCGGTATAGCCACGCGCGAGGCCTCGGTCTAGCCACGCGCGAGGCCTCGGTATAAAACGCAACGTTGCGTCTTTACAAGCAGGCGTCGAGCTAGCATGATCCGGTCATGCCACAGCCGACGACGACCCCGGGGCCCGACTCCCCCGCCACGGGCGCCCCGAAGGGCCGCGCGCCGCACCGGCGCAACGAGCAGGCCCGCATCGCGGTGCTGCACGCGGCCGACGACCTGCTGGCCGAGCGCGGTTTCGCCGGGGTGACGATCGAAGGGATCGCCGCCCGGGCGGGGGTGGCCAAGCAGACCATCTATCGCTGGTGGCCGTCCAAGGTCGAGGTGCTGCTCGACACGCTGATCGAGGACTCGCAGGAGAACCTGGCCCTGCCGGAGACGGGCTCGGCGATCGAGGACGCCCGCCAGTATCTGCGCCGGCTGGCCGCCTTCATCACCGGCGACCCGGCCGGGCAGGTGCTGCTGGCGCTGATCGGCGAGGCCCAGCACGACGCGGAGATGGCGGGTGTGTTCCACGCTCGTTATCTGGACCCCCGCCGGGACGAGGAGCGCGCGATGCTGGCCCGGGGCGTGGCCTCCGGTGAACTGCCGCCGGACCTGGACGCCGACCGGGCGCTCGATGCCCTCCTCGGGCCCGTCTACTACCGCGCCCTGGTCACCAGCGGCCCGATCTCAGCCGCCTTCACCGACGGGCTGGTAACGGACGTGCTCGGCTAGGACTCCTGGTCTCGCGGGTACTGGTGGGCGACGATGGCGGTGTGACCAGCGCGCCGATCCGGGCGGCCAGGTGCGTACTGCGCGCGCTGCTCCACACCGAAGGCACACGGGAGCCCGGCGTGGCGATCAGGACGGTGGCGTCATGGTGCCGGCGATTTCGTTGAGGGCGCGGATGCGCGGGTTCTCCCGGCTGGCGCACCAGACCAGACCGAGGGGCAGTGGGGGCAGGCCCGCGATGGGGATCAGGACGACGTCGTCGCGGTTGAAGAGGGGAACGGTGGAACTGGTCGGGTGCACAATGCGCCCGCGGGCCACCAGCGAGAGGATCTCGTTGATCGTCTGGACGGGCTGGGTACGGCGGATCGGGCGTCCCGTCGGCGTGCGCGGAGGCATGAGCAGGTCGTAGACCGCGGGCGGGGTGGACGACGGGAGTTCGGCCACCTCCTCGTCGGCCAGGTCCTCGATGGAGACGGCCTGGCGGCCGACGAACCGGTGCGTAGCCGCCACGGCCAGGGCCCGCTGGTAGTAAGCGAACGCGTGTCCGGCCACGAGATCTGGTTCGTCGACGGCGAGCCAGTTGCACAAGACGTCGATGTCTCCCCGGCGCAGCAACCGGTAGGCGTCGAAGGTCTCGACCTCCTGAAGCCGGATCTCGCAGGCTGGATAGCGGGCCTGGAAGGCGGCGGTGAGCCGGCTGAGAGCCGGGCCCTCAGCGGTGAGGACGAATCCAACCCGCAGCAACCCGCGGACGGCTTGAGACAGCGCGCTGGTCCGGGCCAGGGCCTGGTCCAGGGCCGCCAGCGCGGGTACGAGGTCGTCCCTGAGCTGCTCGCCCGCGGGGGTGAGGCTGACCCGGCGGCTGGTCCGGTCGAAGACCTTGACGCCGAGGCGGGATTCGAGAACCCGCACGGCTTCGCTCACGCCGGGCTGGGAGATACCCAGCCGGGCGGCCGTCCGGCCGAAGTGGAGCTCTTCAGCCAGCGCAAGGAAGATCCGCAGCTCGCGTAGCTCCAGGTCGCGCCACATCAATCAATAACCCTAATCAATCCGATCAGGGATTGCGCCTTGATCAGCCCGGCCACGGCCCCCAGGTTGGGACCAGGCACCTGGACCGCGCCGGGCGGGCCGGGCCGGCCGGGAACGGCCAGTGACGAACGGAGCAGGGCATTGATCCTCGTCATCGGCGGGCGCAGCAAGATCGGCGCCGCCCTCATCCCGGAGCTGCTGGACCGGGGTCAGCAGGTCCGGGTGCTGACCCGGGCCGGTGAGCCCGCGGCGGCCCGTCCGGACGGAGCCGAAGCCGTCACCGGCGACCTCGCCGACGAAGGCTCGCTGGTCGCGGCGATGATGGGGGCCGACCAGGTGTTCCTCCTGTCCAGCCCGCATCCCGATGCGGCCCGCTGGCACCGCAACGCCATCGACGCCGCCCGCCGGACCCAGGTTCAGCTCCTGGTACGCAGCTCGATCCTGGGCGCCGACCGGGACTCACCGGCGGCCGAATTCATCAGCGCGCACACCGATTGTGACCGCTACCTGGCCAAGTCCGGGCTGCCCTACGTGATCGTCCGGCCCAACCTGTTCCTGCAGAACATCCCGGAATCAACGATCCCGTCGGTCGACGGGTCAGGGACCTTCTACGCCGACGCCGGCCAGGCCCGGATCAGCATGGTCGACACCCGCGACGTCGGCGCCGTAGCCGCGGTGGTGCTGACCGAGCCCGGTCACGCCGGCGCAGGTTACGACGTGACCGGGCCGGAAGCCCTGTCCTACGACGACGTCGCGGCCAAGCTGACCGAGGCGCTGGGGCGCCGCATCAGCTATGCCGATGTGCCCGACGACGCCGCACGCCAGGCGCTGCTGGGCGCCGGGCTGACCCCGTGGTTCGCCGGCGCCCTGATCGGCCTGTACCAGGATTACCGCCGCTCAGGGATCGACGGCTACGCCGCCCAGGTCACCGGCACCGTGGCCGAGCTCACCGGCCGCCCAGCGCGGTCGCTGGGCGACCTGCTGGCCGAGGTGCGACCATCCCGCTAACCGGAGCCTCAAGCTCCCAGCCCCAAAGCCCTTCGGCACCCAGGCCTCCCAGGGGCCTCAAAGGCTTCAGCAACCTCAGATCCACCGTTAGCCCCATGCGCCACTCCAGTTGCAGCCCCTGCTTTCACTGGAGCGTCTGCAGGGATAATCCCTGCAGACGCTCCAGTGGGACGCGGTGGTCGCGGGGCTCAGGCCGGGAGGCTGGCGGCGGCTTCGGTCAGGGCCGAGAGCAGCGCGCTGGTGGCGGCGGTGGGCTGGCGGCTGGCGCTGATCGCGGCGGACAGGTGCCAGGCCAGCCGGGGATCTCCGGCCGGGACGGCCAGCAATCCGGGATGGCCGTGGCTGAGGGCAGAGGCCGGGAGCAGGGTGGTGCCGAAGCCGTCCCGGATGAGCTTCAGCATCAGGGCGTAGTCGGCGATCTCGATCGCGGCCGGGCTGGGGCCCAGGACGGCATCGACGGCGGCGCGCACGCCCCAGCCGGGCGGGAACCGCAGGATGGTCTGGGCGGCCAGGTCCGGCACGGTCACCCGGGAACGCCGGCCGAGCGGGTGGCCTTCGGGGCAGACGAACACCAGCGGCTCGCTGACCAGGGGGCTGAGCCGCACGCCGCGCGGCGCCGGGGCCGATCCGGGCTCGCCCGGGGTGGCGGTCAGCGCGATATCCATCGAGCCGTCCGCGACGGCCCGCAGGTTGCCCTCGGAGCCGGTGATCGACTGGCGCAGCTGGACGATGACGCCGGGATGGCGATCACGCAGGCCACCCACGATCGCGGCCAGGTCGAGCGGGCCGGTGTGCAGGGTGCAGCCCAGGACGACGGGACCTGAGACCCGGCCGGACACCGCCGCGACCTCGTCCCGGGCGGCCTGCACCGTCTCGAGGATCCGCCGGGCTCCGGCCTGCAGCGCCGCCCCGTGCCCGGTGACGGTGACCGGCGTCGCGGACCGGTCGAACAGCGAGACCCCCAGCTCGTGTTCGAGCCGGGCGATGGCGCTGGACATGGCCGATTGGACGATGTGCACCTCGCGGGCGGCGGCGGTGAAGCTTCCCGTCCGGCAGCAGGCCAGGAAATAGTCCAGGTCGCGGATCTCCACGCTTCCAGGCTAAGCCTCAGATCCGGCTGACATCTATTAAATAGATGATGAATAGCAATAATGATCGTTGGACACGATCGGCGTACGCCTCGATGCTAGGTACATGAGCGCAACGTTCCTGACCGACATCCGCGACACGTTCCGGCCCGACCGCACGGGCCGGCACGGCCCGCTGCCACCCCTGCTGGTCAGCATGACGCTGGTCACCGGCCTGGTCGACGCGTTCAGCTACCTGGTGCTCGGCCACGTCTTCGTGGCCAACATGACCGGCAACGTGGTGTTCCTCGGCTTCGCGCTGGCGGGCGTGCCGGGATTCTCGATCGCCGCTTCGGTCCTCGCCATCGCCGCCTTCGCCGCCGGCGCGCTGCTCGGTGGCCGGCTCGGCGCGCGTTACCGCGATCACCGGGCCCGGCTGCACAGCACGGCCGCTGCGGCCCAGGCCGTGTTCGTCGCGGCCGCGGTCGTCCTGGCCTGCCTCAGCGGCGGCTCACCCGCGGCGGGCTACCGGTACGCCCTCATCGCGGTGCTGGGCCTGGCCATGGGCATCCAGAACGCCTCGGCCCGCACCCTGGCGGTCCCTGACCTCACCACGACCGTGCTCACCCTGACCATCACCGGTATCGCGGCCGACAGCGCGCTGGCGGGCGGGCCGGGGTCCAAGGCGGGCCGCCGCCTGGTCTCGATCGCCGCCATGCTGGCCGGTGCCGTGATCGGCGCGGTCCTGATCCGGCACACCCAGGCCTTCATCCCCCTCGCCATCGCCCTGGCCACCATCGCCACCGGCGCCGTGGTCAGCCACCTGGCGGGCCGATCGGACTCGGCCTGGCTGCACCCCCAGCACTGAACCCCCAGCACTGAACCTTGACCGCGCATCTTCAGAAGAACTGGTTCAGGAGGCACCGATGAACGTGGAAAGAACGCACGCCGGTCACCAGACCAGGTACGAGCTCCGGGACCAAGCCGGGCCGTCCTGCGTGCTGACCTACACCGCGGACCCGGACGAGCCCGCGACCTGGAAGATCCTGCTGCCCGGCGCGGGCGGCACCGAGGACCTGTTCGGCACCCAGCGGTTCCCCGCCCCCGACGCGGCGCAGCTCACCGCCTGGCTCAGCCCCATCGTCGGCCATGACCGTGCGGCCCAACTGGCCCGCGCCGTCGACACCGCACCGCCGCCACCGGCCGGCTGGACCGCGGGCAGCGGCGTTCGATAACCCAGGCCCCGGTCCCTCACCGCGAACAGCACGGGCTGCTCCTCTCTGCTCGGTCAGGCCGGGGTCGAGCACGTAGTCGTACTCCACGTCGACGCCGTGGCCGTCGGCGGCGGGCTTCGGGTCCAGCATCAGCTCCGGCTTGACCGCCGAGGCGATGTCGTCCTCGTTGTGCGGGTCGCCGGGGAAGTACAGCTGCGTCGTAATCAGCTGGTACCCGGGTGCGGACACCTTCATGTGCAGGTGGGCGGGCCGCCAGGCGTGCCAGTCGGCCGCGCGGATGAGGGCGCCGGTGGCCCCGTCGGTCGGGATCTGGTACGGCGCGGGCTGGATGGTGTGGATGCGGAACCGGCCGTCGGCGTCGGCCGTGATCCGGCCGCGCAGGTTCCACTCGGGGATGCCCGGGGCGAACTGGGCGTAGTAGCCGTCGTCGTCGCAGTGCCAGATGTCCACCTCGGCCCCGCCCAGCGGCGTGCCGTCGACCGCGCGGACCTGGCCGTGGAACACCAGCGGGGTGCCCGGCTCGCCGTCCCGCATCGGCAGGGTCGCCTCGGCCCCGAACTCGGCGCCCCCGGCGCGTAGAACGGGCCCTCGATCGTGCCCTTGCTGCCCTCGCGGGCGGCGCTGGTCACCTCCTCCACCACGTGCTCGACGAACACGTCCAGGAACAACGGCCACTCACCGTCCGCGCCGACCTGGATCAGCCAGGCCTTGAGCGCGTCGTACTCGGGGTAGGTGACGTCGTTCTTGCGGATGATGCCGTAGACGGCTTCGAGCAGTTCGCGGGCGAGCAGGCTGACCCGCTCCGGCGGCGTGTCGGTGGCCCCGGCCTTGTCGGCCCGGAACCGCTCGGTCGCGGAGGCCCCGGTCGCGGCCGCGGTGGCCTTCTCGCTGCGGTTTTAGCGTGGTGTCATGGCTAGTTCCCTTCGTCTGTCCTGGGCTGGTCGGGTCAGTCGGTGCGGTAGTGCGCGAGTTTGTCCTCGTCGAGCGTGGCGCCGAGGCCGGGCGCCTCGCGGACCCGTAGCGTCCCGTGCTGGATCTGCAGGGGCTCGGCCAGCAGGTCGTCGCTCATGTCCAGGAAGTTCGACAGTTCGCCGGCCCGGCGTGAGGTGGCTTCGAACGCGGCCCCGAAGGCCAGGCTGCAGAGCGAGCCGAGCTGGCCGTCGATCTGGTTGCCCAGCACCACGTCGACCCCGAGCCCCTCGCACTGGGCCAGGATGCGGTGCGACCCGGTGAAGCCGGTCCGCGCGGTCTTGATGCTGATGCCGTTGGCCGAGCCGCCGAGCAGTTCCCGGGTCACGTCCCCGGGGGTCGGGACACTCTCGTCGGCGAACATGGGGATCGTGGCCTGGGACACCAGCCAGCGGCGGCTGAGCACGTCGTCGGCCGGGCACAGCTCCTCGGCGAACTGCAGATCGAGGTCGGCCATGGCCCGCAGCGCGCGGGCCGCTTCCGCCGCCGTCCAGCCGCGGTTGCCGTCGATGTAGAGCTCGGCTCCGTCGCCCAGGCCTGTCCCGGAGCGCGCGGCAGGCCGCGATGTCCAGGTCGATGGGCCGGCGCCCGACCTTGACCTTGAACGTGGTGATGCCGTACAGCTCACCGACCCGCCCGGCCTCGGCCACCATCTCGGCGGGCTCGGCGAACCCGACCATGTGGGCCACGCGCATCCGGTTGCCGTAGCCGCCCAGCAGCTCGGTCACGGGGACGCCGGCCGACTGGCCGATGACGTCCCAGACGGCCATGTCGATCGCGGCCTTGGCCGTGGGGTTGCCCACCGTGCGGTCCAGGCGGGCGCGGATCTGCTCGCGCTCCAGCGGGGAAAGGCCGATCACCTGCGGGGCGAACACGGTGCGGATGACGGCCAGGATCGAGGCCTGCGTCTCGCCGTAGGTGTAGGGGCGGGGCGGCGCCTCGGCCACGCCGGTCAGGCCGTCGTCGGTGTGCACCCGGACCAGCACGTGCTCAGCCTGGGTGACCTCGCCGGACGCGAACCGCAGCGGCTTGCGGTACGGGATCGCGAACGGGATCGCCTCGACCCTGGTGATTTTCATGACCACCCCTGACCCGAGTCTCACGCACCCGGGCCGGTCTGTGAAATACAAAAATGCTCGCGATTGAGAGCTTGGGCGTCTCAATCGCGACCTGGTGTCGCTGATGAGGGCCTCAGCCCGGGCCCGGACCCGGGCCACGTGCGGGGAGGTCTCCCCGGCCCGGGTGGCCAGGGCCAGCTCCACCTCCCGCGGCGTCCCGGCCAGCGGCAGGTAGGTCGCCCCGGTGATCCGCAGATGCTGCACCGACGCCGGCACCAGCGCGACCCCGAGGCCGGCCGCCACGAAGGAGACCAGGGTGGAGGTCTCGGCGACCTCGTGCCGGGCCGCCGGGACGAAGCCCGCGTGCTGGCAGGCGTCGATGACCGCCTCGTACACGACCGACCGGCGCGCCGGTAGGTGATAAACGGGTCGTCCCTCAGTCGGACAGCTGCACCCGGTCGCGCCTGGCCAGCGGTGACGCTCCGGAAGCACCGCGATCAGCGGCTCGCGCCGGAGCAGTGCACCTCGACGTCCGCGCTGCGCACGAGAGGCCGCAGCAGCCCCAGGTCCAATGACCATCGGCCAGCGCGGCCACCTGGTCCGGGGCTAGCATCTCGCCGTGAATCCAGCTCGATCCCGGGCAGGTCGGCCCGCAGCACCCGGACCAGGGCGGGCAGCAGGTCGTAGGTGGCCGAGCCGGTGAACCCGATCGCGATCCGGCCCAGCATGCCCTGGGCGACCTGACCCGCTTCGGTCACAGCGTCGTCGACGTCGGCCAGGATCCGGCGGGCCCGTCCAGGAAGCACTCCCCGGCCGCGGTGAGCTCCACCTTGCGCGTCGTGCGGTGGACCCCGCCCATCTCGGCTTCGAGCGCCTTGATCTGCTGTGACAACGGGGGCTGGGCCATCTGCAGCCGCTCGGCCGCCCGGCCGAAGTGGGCCTCCTCGGCCACGGCCCGAGTCTGGTGCGCCGGAGCTCAATCGCGGCAGGCTAACCCCGTAGCCAATCCCGCCCGTCGCCTGGCCCGTATACGTACACAGCGGAGCCGGCCCACCGACCCTGGAGGATTCCGCGCGAGATGAGCATCGCCGCCCTGTTCGCCTGGATACTTACCGTCTTCGGCGGCCTCGTGCTGCTGATGATCTGGATCATCGAGTACGACAGCGAGTTCCAGGGCTCGGCCGCGACCCGGCTGCCCATACCGGTGATATCTACGCACGCGCTGCTCGGAATGGGCGGCCTGGCCTTGTGGTTCAGCTACATCCTGATCGATCAGGACCGGCTGGCCTGGGCCTCGGTCGCCGTGGTGGGCACGGCCGCCGTCCTGGGCCTGGCCATGGCGGCGCGCTGGGTCCGCGTGTACCGCAGCTTCGCCCGGCCTGGCCCGGGGCTGGCCAGCAAGCGCGCCGTCCCGCCGGAACGGAACTTCCCGCTGCCGGTCGTCATCGCCCACGGCCTGCTGGCCGTCACCACCATCGTCCTGGTGCTGGTCACCGTGCTCGGCGGAACCTGACGCACCGGCCCGGACGGTGCCTTTGGAAATGACAGCGCCCCCGGGAGCAGCTGCTCACGAGGGCGTGCCGTGGCCGGTGCGCAGGTCGCCTCACGGCGAAAGGCACAACATGGCTCCAGCCGGACGGTATTCCATGAAGGCAGTGAGTTGAGCCCGGGGGACACTAACGCATCGACCAGGGTTAAGAACGCGAGGCCGGCCAGGGCTATTCCAGCCCCGGAAATCTTCGGCCCGGAATTTTGAAGGCCCAGGTCAGGCCGTCGTGATGGACAGCATGGCCGCGCTCTGGTCCCACAGCTCGCGGGCCAGGTAGTCATCGTAGGCCTGCTCGTTGGAGCGGGCCAGCTTGTTGTCGGCGTAGAACTCTCCGGGTTGCCAGGTCTGGCCCGGGGTGCCTTCGGCCAGGAACGTGAGCGTGCCCGCGGCCTTGCGCGCCGTGGTAGCCATGAGCCACTTCAGGGGCGTGTGGTAGACGAAGCGGAAGAAGCTGGTGGTGTCGCTGGCAAAGTTGGTCGCGACCACGCCGGGATGGAAGGCCACCGCGCTGATGCCCTGGGCACCGTAGCGGCGCTGCAGTTCGCGGGTGAACAAGATGTTGGCCAGCTTGGCGTCACCGTAGGCCTTGTTCGGCGAGTACTTCTTCTCGTTCTGCAGGTCCTCGATGTCGATGAGGCCGTAGAGCTTGGCCGCGGAGCTGGAGGTCTGGACGACCTTGGCCGAGCTGGCGGTCAGGGTGGGCAGCAGCAGGGTGGTAAGCAGGAATGGCGCGAGGTGGTTGACCTGGAACGTCTTCTCGAAACCGTCTGGAGTCAGTTCGCGGGACCCGAAGATGCCGCCGGCGTTGTTGGCCAGCACATCGATGCGCGGGTACTCCGCCGCCAGGGCCCCGGCCAGCTCGCGGACCTGAGCCAGGTCAGCGAAGTCGGCCACGTAGTAGGGAGCGTTCAGCTCGGCCGCCACCGCCGCGGTCTTGGCTGGTGACCGTCCCGTCAGCACGACCTGCTCACCCCGGGCGGCGAGCTGGCGGGCCGCTTCGGCACCGATGCCGTCGCTGGCGCCGGTGATGACGATCGTCTGCGGCTGGACCATGCGACCACGCTACGTCAGGTAGGACTTGACCTGGTCCAGCGCGAGGTCCAGCGCGATCTCCATGGGCCGGACATCGCGGGCGGTGCTGGCCAGGAGGTAGCCACCCTGCAGGGCGGCCATCAGGCCGATGGCCAGCCGGCCAGGATCGGCGTCCGGGCTCAGCGTGCCCTTGTCCTGCATCCGCCGGAGCCCGGCGGCCAGCAACTCTTCCCAGGAACTGAACAGGGCGGCCAGGCTGACCCGCGCCTGCTCGTCCTGGTCGGCGAGCTCGTTGGCCATCGACCCGAGGGCGCAGCCGAAAGCCCCGTTCTGGAGCGAGTTGACCTGGATCAGGGCGTTACGCCAGCGGGTCAGGCCGCTGAACGAGCTGAGCCGCCCCAGCCGCTGGGTTTCCCGGTCGAGGATCTGCTGGCCCCGTAGGGTGATCACCGCGTGGACCAGCGCCTCCTTGTCGGGAAAGTGCCGGTACAGCTGGGACTTGCTGGTGCCGGTGGCCGCCCGGACGTCGTCCAGGGTGGTGCCGTTGACGCCTTGGGCGTACATCAGGTCGGCGGCGGCCTGGACGATACGGTCCCGGGTCGCCGCCCCGCGCGCGGTCAGCCGATGGCCGGGTGATGCGCCTTCTGCTGCCTGCGTGGCCATGCCGACACCCTAGTCAGCCGGGATGTCGATCGAGAAGTTCAGGCTCAGGCGCGCGCCCGCGGCCTGCTTCTGCTTGGGCACCGAGTGCCGGTAGTCCTTCTGACAGCGGCCGCCCATGACCACGAGGTCGCCGCCGTGGGTCACGATGGTGGTGCTGGGTCCCCCGGCCTCTGGGCGGATAAGGAACCGGCGGGTCGCCCCCAGGCTGAGGACCGGGATCACCGCCTCGTCCAGCTTGTTCTGCGGTCGGTCGGCGTGCCAGCCCGTGCCGTCATTGTTGTCCCGGTACCAGTTCATCCACAGCCGCGCGTACGGTCGCCCGTAGTGGGCCGACAGCACCTCGGTCAGGTAGCGGAGCACCGGCTGCGGAGCGTCGGCGATGACCGGGTACTCCGCCGTCAGCCGCGGCTCGGCGACCATCCGGGTGTACATCCAGCGCGAGCGCTGCTCCCAGGCCGCCTGCTCCATCAGCGCCGCCATGAGCTCGGCGTCGCCGGCCAGCCAGCCCTGGACGTGCTCGACCCACGAGGTGTCATCGAGCTGGATCCGGGTCGCGGTGGCGAACGTCTCGTCGACGGCCACGTCCATCCCGCCGGTCCGCTCCGGGTCCGCATCCGGCGTGCGGGCCAGCGAGAAGAGACTCTGTTCAATCATTATTTAATAATACGGGACCTTTTGGTCCAATCTAGCCAGGCTGGGCCGGCCCGCTGACCAGTGCGCCGCCCGATCAGCGGACCTGGCCCGGTTGGCGAAAAGCCGGTCAGTTGGCGCCCGCCGGGGCGATGACCTCCCGGTTGAACCCGGTGTTGTCCTGCCAGTAGAAGTCGAGGTCGCCCCCGGTGCCGAAGACCGCGATGTTGATACTGGGGCCGTTAGCGGTTGCGGCCGCGTCGGACCCGGCCGGAGAGGCCGTGGTGTTCACGGGCTCGCGGTTCCAGCCCACGCCGTTGACGTCGCCGCTGCCGTAGCTGGCCAGGACGCCGGCCTGGGCGTGGGTGACGACGGCCAGGCTGAGACCATCGATCGCGATGGCGGGCTGGCCGATGGCCCCGGGCCCGGAAAAGGTGACCGGGTGCCAGGTCTGGGTGATGTTGGTCTTCCAGTAGTAATGCAGGCTGAGGTCAGGCCCTTCGGCGACCACGCTGGCGTCGACGTTCAGATAGGTGCTGACCGATGGGGCGGAGTAGGTCGTCGCGGCACCGGCCACGACCTCCGGTTGCCATTTCCCGGTGCCGACGCGCGCCTGGTAGAAGTCAAGGCTGTTGGCTGGTCCCTGGCTGACGATGTCGACGTCGCTGTCGTTCAGCGCGATCGATGGGGCCGAGAAGGTCGTGTTCACCCCCGCGACCGGCTCCGGGTGCCCCGCGGAGGCGAGTCCGTTCACCCAGTAGAACTCCAGGGAGAGCGAGGGACCGGTGACGGCGAGGTTCAGGTTGCCCCCGTTGACCACCATCGACGGTGCCGAGTACGTGGTCCCCGGCCCGGCGATCTGCCTGCCCCGCCACCCCAGCGAATTGCCGACCTGCTCCCAGTACAGGTCCAGCGTGTTGTCCTGGCCCTCCGCGGCGATGACCACGGCGTCGCCGTACACGACCATGGCCGGTGCGGAGTAGGCCTGATTGTTGACCACCTGCTGCACGTGCCACGTGTCGGTGCCGAACTCGTTCCAGTAGAAGTGCAGGCCGTGGGCCGAGGTCTCGGTGGCGACGACGGTGTTGCCGGCGGCCACCGCGATGGCCGGTGTCGGGTACTTCGACGCGGCCAGGGCGGTGGGGGCGCCCGGCCCGAGGGCGGCCACGGCAGACAGGGCCAGGGCGCAGGCGCTCGCCGCGGCCAGCATCCGGCCCTGGGGCCGGGCGAGGATCGCCCGGCCCGATGAGCTCAGGATTTTCACGCTGCGGCGTCAGCGGCCTGGATGTCCTTGAAGAAGCGGCGGTGCACGCGGAGCTTCTCCTGTCCGGCCGGGATGACGTGCCAGGCGCCCGAGCCCGGGCCGAGCTGGACCGAGCGGGGCAGCTCGGTGACGACGCCGCGGGCCTTCTTCATGCTGGACTTGCCGGCGTCCAGGACCACGATCCGCTTCGGGGTGACGGCGATGATGCGGTAGTGGTTGATGAGCGGGAAGAAGATGAAGCCGGTGAGCGGGACCATCCACTGGCTGGCGGTCTGTGCCCCCATCACCGCCTGGATCGTCTCACCGGGCTGCAGGTATTCGGCGGCCGAATCGCGCATCGAGTCTCTGAGAGCCATGGGAATCCTCCTGGGTGCTGCGCCGGGCGGGCCCCCGCGCTGATGTCCTGACCGTACGGAGCACGATGCCGCCCCGAAAATGCGTAGCGACACCTATATTTCGGGCCCGATTACCTAGATTTCCCGGAAGCGCACTGGCCTAGAGTCGGGGCTGTGGCAGACGAACAAGCCAAGGTCTACGCGCTGAACCTTTTCGACGTCGCCGACCGGGCCGAGTACCTGGCCTATTCACGCCGGTCAGCCCGCGAGGTCGCCCGGCACGGCGGACGTGTGGTGGCGCTGGGCCGGTTCCGGGAGAGCGTCACCGGCGACATCGCACCCCGGCAGGTGCTCATCCTGGTCGAGTGGGACTCCAAGGCGGCCTTCGACAGCTACCGCGAGGACCCCGAACTGGCCGACCTTCACCCCCACCGGGAGAACGGCTCCTCGGCCTACATCTGGCACCTGTTCGACCGGCTCGACGACCTGCGCCCCCTGCTCAAGTCCTGACCGCGGCGGGGCCGCGGGAGCCGCGCCTACTCGCGCAGGTCCTCGGGCGGCAGCTCGGACAGGACCCGCAGCGCCCGGACGAAGGCGGCCCGGTCGGCCTCCGGCAGGACCGAGAGGATCCGGTCCTCTTCCTGGCGCTGGATGGCCGTCCGCACGGACTCGCGCAGCCGGCGGCCCGCGTCGGTCAGGGACAGCAGGTGGACCCGCCGGTCGGCCGGATCGGGCTGGCGCTGGATCAGCCCGCGTTCCTGGAGTTCGTCCAGGACGACGATGATGCGGCTCTTGTCCGCGCCGATGCTCTGCGCCAGCGCGGCCTGGGTGCGGACCGGCTGCTCGGCCAGCGCGTTGAGGACCACGTAGCCCCACATGGGGACCTGGTGCGCCTGCAGCACGGGCTCTTCCGCCGCCACCAGCGCGCGGGCCAGCGGGACGATCATCGCGGCCAGGTCGCGCCGGGGGACCTCGGGGTCACCGGCCGGGCCTGGTATGGGGGTCGCGCTCATCGTGCTGGGAGATTAACAGCCGGCTGGCCGCCGCGGCTGGCCATGGTGGCCCGTGCTGGCCCGGCCGTGGCCGCCGAGCCCCGCCCCCGGATGAGGCCGCGGGGCGGCCCCGGGTGCGGCCGCGGGGCGCGGCCCGGGCTTGACCGCCGGGTCCCGGTCTCGCCGGGGGCGCGACCGGGATCCGGCGTCTAGTCAGCCGCTCGCGGACCCGTTGCCGGGGTGGCCGGGCCCGGGCAGGCTCACGCAGCTGGGGGCCGGGTCCGAGGTCAGCTTGCTGGCCGTCTCGGTGAGCCGGGTCTTACCGTGGGTGCTGGCTTCGGTGCCCACCACGAGGATGTCCCCGGCCGGGATGCCCTTCGCCTGCACGGTGACGGAACCGTCGGACGAGCTGGTGCCCTGCACGCTTATCGGGCCGTGGGCCGGGACGCCCGGCGCCCGCAGCGAGCTGATCGGGCGGCACCCCGGCCGGACCGGCACCACGACCACCCGGTCACCGAGCTGATGGAGCTGGGTGTTGGCCTGCGCGATCCCAGCGGCCCGGTAGACCGCGAGAGAAACCGAGCCGTCGGGGTGCGTGCTCAGTGCGTAGGCCGGGGTCCCGCCGACCGCCACCAGGGCGCCGGCCGTGGCCGCGACGGCCAGGCCGCCCGCGCTCGCGGCCAGCACCACGCGGCGCGAGGTGAGGTGCCGGGGCGACGCCGCGGGCGGCTTGATGCCGTCCAGCGCGGGTCCGTGCTCGTGCAGGAGGTCGGTGTAGAGCTGGTCGGCGAACTTAGTCATTGCTGTCACCCCTGGTCTGGTTGTCGTGTCCGCGGCTCGGTGTTTGCTGGCGCGGTGTTTCGAGGTGCGGGGTTTCGAGGTGCGGGGTTTCGAGGTGCGGTGTTTGCCGGCGCAGGCGGGCGCGGGTCCGCATGAGCCGCATCCGCACCGTGCCCGGGGCCAGCCCGAGCGCGGCCGCCGCTTCCTTGGGCCGCAGCCCGGCGATGTCCACCAGCTCGACCACCGCCCGGTCGCCGGCAGGCAGCTGGGCCAGCTCGCTGACCAGGTGCCGCCCGGCTCGCTCGGCGTCGATGCGGTCGAGCAGTTCCTCGATGTGGTCCGGGCTCAGGTCTCGGCGGCCCGCCAGCCGCTGCGTCTTGTGCTGCTGCTGGCTGTAGGCCTCGCAGTAGGACGCGTACACCCGCCGGGCGATGCCGAACACCCACGCGCGTCCGGTCCCCTTGCCGGGATCGAAGGACCCGAAGCTGGTGATCACGGCCACGAAGGTGTCAGCGGTCAGGTCCGCGACCACGTGCGGGTCGGCGCTGCGCCGGGCGAAGTACGCCGTCACCGCGTCCACGTTGGCCCGGTAGAGCCGCTCGAATTCGGCGGTGGCGCCCCGGTCGGCCACCGCCGGTCGTGTCTGTGCTGTCCTGTCGGTCACGTCTGTAGTTGCCGTCCAGCCGCCGCCGCGTCACACCATCCCAGTAACGTGTGATCACCATGACACGGATGACCATTCGTGAGCTGCTTGAGGCGGCGCGGAGCGGCCTGGACCGGCTCTCCCCCGCCCAGGCCGAGCAGGCAATGCGCTCCGGCGCGGCGCTGATCGATATCCGCTCGGACACCCAGGTGGCCCAGGACGGGACGATCGCCGGGGCGCTGGTCATCGCGCGCAACGTGCTGGAGTGGCGGCTGGATCCGGCCAGCGGCCATAGTCATCCGCAGGCGCCGGGGCTGACCGATCACGTCATCCTGCTGTGCGACGAGGGCTACCAGTCCAGCCTGGCCGCGGCCACGCTGCAGCAACTGGGCTTCACCCGGGCCACCGACGTCGACGGCGGCTTCCAGGCCTGGCGGCAGGCCGGGCTCCCGGTCACTGCGCCCGGGGCACTCCCCCGGCCACTGGCCACGGCCGGCGCACCCGGCCTCGGAGGGTTAGCCAGATACCGTGTGCAAAAACTGTCGTCATAGTGACTGTGCTGTCGCGGGACATGTGCCGCAGGTTTGTCGGTGATGTTATGACACGGTTCAGGCGGCGGGGGTGAGGGGGCCCTGGTAGCGCTTGTCGTGGTTGAGATGGAGGTGGCCGAGGGGTTCGCCGCTGGGGGTGTAGATGGTGACGTGGGAGCCGTCGCGGATGGCGGTGACGGTGGTGCCGGCGTGGCGGCGGTCCAGGTGGATGACGCGGGGTCCGATGCCGATGTTGCCGTTGGCGGCGACGGTGAGGTGGTGGACGGTGGCGTCGTCCTGGCGGGGCAGGCAGCCGGGGCCGCCGTGGCTGGCGGCGGTGTCCCAGGCCTGGCGGGGGGTGGTCTTGATCGCGGTGTGGTAGCGGCGGGTGTTGTAGTACTCGCGGTAGGCGTCCAGGAGGGCCTGCAGCTCGCCGGGGGTGGCGGGGGCGGGCTGGGCGGCGAGCCATTTCTTCAGGGTCTGGTGGTGGCGCTCGACCTTGCCGCAGGTCTGCGGGTGGTAGGGGCTGGAGTGGATCAGCCGGGATCCCAGGGCGGCCACGGCACGGGCGAACGCGCTGGCCCCGCCGCCGCGGGCGCGGGGGCCGCCGGTGAACGCGGTACCGTTGTCGCACAGCACGATGCCGGGCGCACCGCAGGCGGCTGCGGCGGCCCGGATCGCGGCGACGGCGCCGGCGCCGGTCTCAGCGCTGGCGGCCTGGCAGGCGGCCAGCAGCCGGGTGCAGTCATCGAGCACCTCGAACACCGTGGCGGCCGCGCCGCCGGCCAGTTTCACCTCGGTCGCGTCGAGCTGGTAGCAATCCCGCGGCCGGGCGTAGGCGAACCGGCGGAACGAGGACCGTGGCCGCTTGCGCGGCTCGTCCCGCACCAGCCCGGCCCGCTTGAGGATCTTGTTCACCGTGGACCGGTGCGGCACCCGCCAGCCGCGCCCGGCCCAGTCCTGCTGCTCCGCGACCGGGCCGAGCGCGGCGATGATCGCGTCCGCCCCGTTATCGGGGGCCAGCGCGTTCCGCAGCCGCACGACCTCCGCCGCGACCGGCGCCGGGGTCGCCCCGGGGCTGGTCTTCGGCCGCCGCGACCGGGGCTGCCAGGACCCCTCAGCCTCAATCCGCTCCCGGTGCCGGTAGAACGTCCGCCGGTCCACCCCGTTGTCCCGGCACTACCGGGCCACGTTGGCGATCTTGACCCCGGCCGTGACCGCTGCATCCATGTACTTCATTCTTGCCGCCTGCCTCGCCATGACCGCAGCCATAACGCGTCTCAGGCGGCACATGCCGCACGCCACACCGATGTGTCACATCTACAGCGACATGAACTGTGTCACATCACCCCAGACTGGACAGTCGTCATAGTGACAGTTTTTGCACACGCTAACGGGGCGCTACCGGAGACCGCGGAGAGGCCCATGAGGCGGGAGGGACGCCTGGGCTGGGTGGGGTCGAGGGCGCTGGCGGGGTCGGGACGCCGGCGGGGCTAGAAGGTGGTGCGGTTGCGGCTGCGCGGGTCGTCTGGCGCGTGGTGGCCGTCGTACAAGCCATCGAGGGCCGCCCGGCGCCAGGGCCGCGCGAACCGGACCGCGCCGTCGATGTCCAGGTCCTGGCCGGAGTCCAGGTCAGCCACGGTGATCGCGGGCTGGCCGTTGGCGGGACAGCGGGCGATCCAGCGACCGCCGGGCGCGACGATACCGGCCGGGGCGGACCGGCTGTACTGAGCCGGGGCGGAGTAGCCGACCCAGTAGTTGTGCAGCGCGGCGTAAGCCTGGGCGATGACCGGGCGGACCGGGTCGTCGACCATGACCGAGACCAGGACGCAGTCGGCGTCGAGCCGCTCGTAGTCGGCGAAGATCTCGGGGAAACTGACCTCGATGCACAGGGCGCAGCCGAAGCGCAGTCCCCCGGCCTCGAACACGACCGGTTCGGTGCCGGGCGTGTACATCCAGCTCACTTCGGTGTGAGACAAGAAGCGCTTGTCGTAGCGGGTGACCACGGTGCCGTCCGGAGCAATCACGTAGAGGGAGTTGTGCGGCCGGCGGGGCGGGGTGAGCGGGTGCAGGGAGCCGAAGACGGTCCAGAGCCCCAACTGGCCGGCCAGCTTGGCGATGGCCTCGGCTTCGGAGCGCATCACGTCCCAGTCGGCCCGGGTCCAGTCCGCCTCGGCCAGCACGGCCGGCCCGGCCGAGGACACGACCCGCTTGCCCGGATAGACCACGGCCCCTTCCGGAAACTGGGCCAGCGTCGCACCGGACGCGTGCGCGTCGCGCATGAGCGAGCGGATCTGGGCCCCGCTCTCGCGCAACGCGCCCGCATCAGCGGGGTCATCGGGCACGGTGGTCTGGGCCACCGCCAGCCGCGGGGTTCCCGGCACGCCGACAGGTTACGCTTCCGCCGGCCCGGCTGGTTCAGGGTGCGGTGCTGGCCACGGCGAGCTTGGAGCGGACCAGCATCAGCGGCGCCTCGGGGTCGTGGGGCTGGGGAATGGCCCCCAGGCTGAAGTCGGCGATCGCGCCGGGGCGGAAGACGAGGCAGTGGGTCGAGCCGCCGTACTGGAAGTAACCGAGCTCCTCGCCCTTGCCGAGGTGGTGGCCTGGTGTGATGTCCGGGCCGATCAGGCACGAGGACACGTCCGACATGCCGACGGCCACGAACGCCATCCGGCCGATGACCGGGTCGTCGGCGTCGATGATGATGACCGCCCGGGCCGCGACGTGAGCCAGGTAGGACTGCGAGTTCATGGGCTCGACCGCGTCGGCGCCTTCGGAGTCGGGCTCGGAGTAGTAGGTGCCGGGCACGACGAAGGCCCGCACGATCGTCCCGGCCACCGGGCTGTGCCAGCGGTGGTAGTTGGTCGCGCTCAGGAAGGCCTGATAAACGGTCCCGCCGACGAACTCACCGGCCGAATCGTCGCTGGCCAGCATGTCCTGCAGCGAATAGGGCTGGCTCTTGATCCAGAAGCGGTCGTGCAGCTTGACGTCGGTGCTGATGCCGTAGGGGGTGGACTCGCAGGCGCTGACGATCACCTTGTCGTCGTCGGGGGCGGCCACCGGGCGCTCACCGTCTTTGAACCGGCGGGTGAAGAAGTCGTTCCACGAGCTGAAGCCCCAGTGCTCGCCCTTGGGATCGTGTTCATACTGCTCGATGCCGATCGCGGCCCGGGCCCCGGCACTCTTCCAGCCGGACGGCGAATCGTTGAGCGCGTAGAGCGAGTCAGCGCTGCTGAGGAACTCACTCCAGGCGGTGAGGATCTTCCTGATCATCGCGTTGACCCGCGGGTCGCGGTAGGCGGCGAAGCCGGCCCGGGTCCCCATCGTCCAGTCCAGGATCGCGCCCAGCGGCGTGGCCACCTGGTTGCCGCCGAACTCGGGCGCGCTGGTCAGCACCTCGTTGATCAGGCGCAGCATCTGCGGCACGCTCTCCAGGTGCCGCTGGCGGTACGGCTTGGTCTCCGGCACCTGGGCGATCATCTGGTGGACGTACATGCCCACCACGGGATCGGTGTCGATCAGCTCCTGGAACTCGGTCAGCACGGGATGGAGGACGACCTGCTCACCTCGCGCTTCGGCCCGTTCGCGGTGGCCGTCGAGCCATGCCTCCAGGTCGTCCTGGCTTTCCGGGAGCCAGCCGGCCCGGCGCCGTACGTCGATGGCAGGGGGGTGAGTCGTCATGGACAACATCTACCGGCGTCAGCTCAGTTGAAACGGGCTGCGGGCCGCCCGGTGAATCAAGCACTGCGGCCGCCCGCGTCACGCCACATATCGGTCCAAGCACGCAAATCAATTTTTAATAGACTTACTTCGCCATTGAGTATTCTGGCGGCATTTTCTGGCTGAATTGCGATCTTTCCTGAGGTCGACCCATCCGCATGCCCCTGACCGCTGTCGCTATACTCAGCATCAAGGTCCAGACACCCGCCCTGCCCAGAAGCGTGCGAAAGCATCATCGTCTGCAGGGCGGGAGCGGGGCGTGTCAGTGGTGAATCCCCCATCGGACCTGGTCGGCACCGAGGTGCAGGCGGCAGCGGACCAGCCGGTCTGGTTACGAATGGGCAAGCCGGTTCGCCGCTTTTACCCTGAAAGAGTCATTGAGTCGTATTGCCGCCCTGACGGCAATCACCGTGAGAGCGGCCCGCGCGTCTATTACCGCCGTGAGTCACCGCGCACCCAGGGCCATGATCCGGCCACGAGGTTTCGGCGACCAGCCGGGCCGGTTCGAGCAGTCCATGTGCGCCCGCGTCGCGGCGTACCGAGACCAGGACGCAGTCGGCGTCGAGCCGCTCGTAGTCGGCGAAGATCTCGGGGAAGCTGACCTCGATGCACAGGGCGCAGCCGAAGCGCAGTCCCCCGGCCTCGAACACGACCGGTTCGGTGCCGGGCGTGTAGATCCAGCTCACTTCGGTGTGAGACAAGAAGCGCTTGTCGTAGCGGGTGACAACGGTGCCGTCCGGAGCAATCACGTCCAAGGGGGGTGTCCGCGCAGGCGGGGCCGGGTGAGCGGGTGCAGGGAGCCGAAGACGGTCCAGAGCCCCAACTGGCCGGCCAGCTTGGCGATGGCCTCGGCTTCGGAGCGCATCACGTCCCAGTCGGCCCGGGTCCAGTCCGCTTCGGCCAGCACGGCCGGCCCGGCCGAGGACACGACCCGCTTGCCCGGATAGACCACGGCCCCTTCCGGAAACTGGGCCAGCGTCGCGCCGGACACGTGCGCGTCCCGCATCAGCGAGCGGATCTGGGCCCCGCTCTCGCGCAGCGCGCCCGCATCAGCGGGGTCATCGGGCACGGTGGTCTGGGCCACCGCCAGCCGCAGGGTTCCCGGCACGCCGACAGGTTACGCTTCCGCCGGCCCGGCGGGTTCAGGGTGCGGTGCTGGCCACGGCGAGCTTGGAGCGGACGAGCATCAGCGGTGCCTTGGGGTCGTGGGGCTGGGGAATGGCCCCCAGGCTGAACTCGGCGATCGCGCCGGGGCGGAAGACGAGGCAGTGGGTCGAGCCGCCGTACTGGAAGTAACCGAGCTCCTCGCCCTTGCCGAGGTGGTGGCCTGGTGTGATGTCCGGGCCGATCAGGCACGAGGACACGTCCGACATGCCGACGGCGACGAACGCCATCCGGCCGATGACCGGATCGTCGGCGTCGATGATGATGACCGCCCGGGCCGCGACGTGACCAGGTAGGACTGCGAGTTCATGGGCTCGACCGCGTCGGCGCCTTCGGAGTCGGGCTCGGAGTAGTAGGTGCCGGGCACGACGAACGCCCGCACGATCGTCCCGGCCACCGGGCTGTGCCAGCGGTGGTAATTGGTCGCGCTCAGGAAAGCCTGATAAACGGTCCCGCCGACGAACTCACCGGCCGAATCGTCGCTGGCCAGCATGTCCTGCAGCGAATAGGGCTGGCTCTTGATCCAGAAGCGGTCGTGCAGCTTGACGTCGGTGCTGATGCCGTAGGGGGTGGACTCGCAGGCGCTGACGATCACCTTGTCGTCATCCGGGGCGGCCACCGGGCGCTCACCGTTTTTGAACCGGCGGGTGAAGAAGTCGTTCCACGAGCTGAAGCCCCAGTGCTCGCCCTTGGGATCGTGTTCGTACTGCTCGATGCCGATCGCGGCCCGGGCCCCGGCACTCTTCCAGCCGGACGGCGAATCGTTGAGCGCGTTCAGCGAGTCACCGCTGCTGAGGAACTCACTCCAGGCGGTGAGGATCTTCCTGATCATCGCGTTGACCCGCGGGTCGCGGTAGGCGGCGAAGCCGGCCCGGGTCCCCATCGTCCAGTCCAGGATCGCGCCCAGCGGCGTGGCCACCTCGTACTCGCCGAACTCGGGCGCACTGGTCAGCACCTCGTTGATCAGGCGCAGCATCTGCGGCACGCTCTCCAGGTGCCGCTGACGGTACGGCTTGGTCTCCGGCACCTGGGCGATCATCTGATGGACGTACATGCCCACCACGGGATCGGTGTCGATCAGCTCCTGGAACTCGGTCAGCACGGGATCGAGGACGACCTGCTCACCTCGGGCTTCGGCCCGTTCGCGGTGGCCGTCGAGCCATGCCTCCAGGTCGTCCTGGCTTTCCGGGGGCCGCGGGCCCGGCGCCGTACGTCGATGGCAGGGGGGTGAGTCGTCATGGACCACATCTACCGGCGTCAGCTCAGTTGAAACGGGCTGCGGGCCGCGCGTAAAACAAGCACTGAGCCGCCCGCATCACGCCACATATCGGTCTAACCACGCAAATCTATTTTTAATAGACTTACTTTCCCATTTAGTATTTTGGCGGCATTTTCTGGTGAATTGCGATCTTTCCCGAGGCCGACCAATCCGGTTGCCCCTTAACGCTGCCGCTTATACTCGGCATCAAGGTCCGGATACCCGCCCTGCCCAGAAGCGTGCGAAAGCGTCGTTGTCTGCGGGGTGGGAGCGGGGCGTGTCAGCGGTGAATCCCTCGTCGGGCCTGGTCGGCGCCGAGCTGACAGGCGTCAGCGGCCCCGCCGGTCTGGTTGCTGACCGGCGGGCCGGTTCGCCCGCTTTTACCCTAAAAGAGTCATTGGGTCGTGTTGCGGGGCTGACGGCAATTACCGTGAGAGCGTCCCGGGCGTCTATTACCGCCGTGAGTCACAGCGCACCCGGGGCCATGATCTGGCCAGGAGGTTTCGGCGACCAGCCGGGCCGGTTCGAGCAGTCCATGTGCGCACGGGTCGCGGCGTCGGGGCAACGGCTGATCATTGACGACACCAGGCGGTATGCGCAGGCGCGTAACAGTG
>CAWHZI010000001.1:0-456449 GCA_963833835.1 uncultured Actinomycetes bacterium | reverse complement strand
GACCACCACGGCCGACGGCGGCCGCGACGACGGCCCGGCTTCCGGCCCGGAGTCCTGACGCCGATCCGGATGGGGTCCCCGCTGTCACGCGGGAACCCCATCCGGATGCTCGGCCGTTAGCCGGGCCAGGCCATATTTAGAAACTAGACTTCTGTTCGATAAAAATTCTTATATGAACGCGAGGGAGTGGGGCCGCGCTGGTCTTGGTAGCGCGAGCCATAGATGGATGACCCGTACGGGTGCTCCGCCGGCGAGCTGGTCCGGAACAGGCAGAGCTGCCCGATCTTCATGCCCGGCCAGAGCTTGATCGGCAGCGTGGCCACGTTGGACAGCTCCAGCGTGACGTGCCCGGAGAACCCCGGGTCGATCCAGCCCGCGGTCGAGTGGGTGAGCAGCCCCAAGCGTCCCAGCGAGCTCTTACCCTCCAGGCGCCCGGCGACGTCGTCAGGAAGGGTCACCACCTCGTAGGTCGAGGCCAGCACAAACTCGCTGGGGTGGAGGACGAACGGGTCCTCACCCGAGGTCTCGATGAGGCGGGTCAGATCGGGCTGCTCTATGGCCGGATCGATGTGCGGGTACTTGTGGTTCTCGAAGACCCGGAAGAACCGGTCCATGCGCACGTCGATACTCGACGGCTGGATCAGCTCGGGCGCGTACGGTTCGAGCTTCACGCGCCCGGAGTCGATCTCTTTCCTGATGTCACGATCGGAGAGCAGCACGCTCGCAACCTACCGGGTCCGGTACGATGTCGGGGCGAACACCGCACGGGTTGCCCGTGCGTCGTCCGCGGGTGTAGTTCAATGGCAGAACATCAGCTTCCCAAGCTGACAGTGCGGGTTCGATTCCCGTCACCCGCTCAAGTATAAGCCCAGGTCAGATGGCCTTTTTGGGTCATACATGCCAGGTTCCTACATTGGTGCCGTGCCCGTTCGTGCCCGATCTCCAGCTGCGTGCAGGCGGCGTCATGGCCAAAATGGCGGTCTTGCGGGGTGAACCAGCAGGGGTACTGGAGTCCCTCGCTGATCTTCTGCGCCAGGAATTGACCCAGACGCTGCGCGGTGTTCCTTCAGGCCATGAGCAGGTCCAGGCATGGCCGGGCAGGCCTGTGATCAGGGATCACTTGCTTCTGGTTAAGGAGATCAGCGTGGAGCGCCGAGGTACCGGCACGGCTCGGCTGCTGCGAACAGTGCCGGCCCGAGACCACCCAGCGATGTCGCCTTCACCGGCGCCTGCGGTCAATACACTCAGCTTTTCTTTAAATTGCTCACCGCTCAGCTCGGGGTGACGAGCCTGGTCTCGTAGGCGATCATCACCAGCTGGGCCCGGTCGTGGGCGTCCAGCTTCATCAGCAGCCGGCTCACGTGCGTCTTGGCCGTGGCGGCCGAGATGTGCAGGCGCTCGCCGATCTCGGCGTTGGACCAGCCGCCGGCCACCTCGGCCAGCACCTCCCGCTCGCGGGCCGACAGAGCTTCGAGCAGCTTCGGCGAGGGGCGGTCTTCGGGTTCGGGCCGGGCGGCGAACTCGCGGATTAGGCGGCGGGTCACGCCCGGTGCGAGCAGGGCGTCCCCGGCGGCCAGGATGCGGATCGCGGCCAGCAGTTCCTCCGGGGCGGTGTCTTTGAGCAGGAACCCGCTCGCCCCGGCCCGCAGCGCGCGGTAGACGTAATCGTCGAGGTCGAAGGTGGTGAGAATGAGGATGTGAGCGCTGGACGTGGCCGGGTCGGTCGTGATGGCGCGGGTGGCTTCGATGCCGTCGAGGACCGGCATGCGTACGTCCATGAGCACCACGTCGGGGCGGTGCCGACCGACGAGTTCCACCGCCTGAGCACCGTCACCGGCCTCGCCCAGCACTTCCATGTCGGGTGCCGCTCCGACCATGACCACGAAGCCGCCGCGGACCAGGGCCTGGTCATCAGCGATCACTACCTTGATCGTCACCGGGCGCCGTCCATTGAGGACAGGCCTGTACTGTCGATGCCGGTGAAGGGAAGGCTGGCCTGGATCCGGAAGCCACCCGCGTGCGGCCCCGCATCCAGTTCCCCGCCGAACAGGGCGGCCCGTTCCCGCATCCCGATAAGGCCGTGCCCGCCGCCCGCGCGGGCTATTGGCCGTGGCCGCTGCCCGCGCGGGCCATCGTCGGTCACCTCGATGCAGACTTCGGTGGGCTGGTAACTGATCCGTACCCGGGCGCAGGTTGGGCCGGCGTGCCGGACCACGTTGGTCAGCGCCTCCTGCACGATGCGGTAGGCGGACAGGTCGATGGCCGGGGGCAGTGGCCGGGCTTCACCGTCGACGTCATACTCGGTGATCACCCCGGCCACGGCGGTGTCGGCGATCAGCCGGTCCAGGTCAGCTAGACCGGGCACCGGGCTCAGCTCGCCATGCTGGTCCTCCGGATTGCGCAGCACCCCGACCAGCAGCCGCAGCTCGTGCAGAGACCGGCGGGTCGTGATCTCGATGATGGTCAGGGCCTCCCTGGCTTGCGCCGGATCGGAGTCCATCACCATGCGGGCCGCGCCCGACCGCACCGCGATGACGCTCATGGCGTGGGCCACGATGTCGTGCAGATCCCGGGCGATCTGCGCGCGCTCGTCAGCGAGCGCCCGGCTGACCTGCTGGGTCTGTTCGGCCGCAACCATCGCTGCCTGCTCCATGGCCCACTTGGCCTGCTGGTCCGCATACACCCGGCTCGCCCGGGTGTTCTCCCCGGCCAGCCAGCCGAGCAGGACCAGCGCCACACCGCCGACGGCGGCCATCGGGACCTGCTCGCCGCCTGCGGCGATGCTGGCGGCCAGCACCGCGCAAGCGATCACCGCCGTCACTGCCGTGGCCAGCGGACGGCCCGCGGTGACCACCAGCGAATAAAGGGTCAGCGCGACCAGGAAGATGATCGGGCCGCCAGACCGCAGGGCTACGGCGGCCAGCGCGATGGGGACGACGACGGTCAGGGCTGGCCCCGGCGCCCGCCGCCGGAACAGCGTGGCCACGCCGGCCACCAGGTAGGCCGCCCAGCTGGCGATGTCCCAGCCGGGTCCAGCCACCCGGGGTACGCGGCGGGTCACGAGCAATTCAGCGCCGACGATCACCACGGCCACCAGGGCCGTGTCGATGGCGACCAGCTGGGGTCCGGTAAAGCCGCGCGTGGCCAGGCGGCGGATCAGCGGCGGGTCCGGCTCGGTGTCCGCGGCGAGGTCATACATGCCCTGACCGTAACCGAAGCAGGTACTGGCGGTCATACACCCAGAAGGCGATTTTCCCGGTACTCCTACAGGCCTAATGGGCCCGCCGCAAGCCTGGCCACTACCCCGGGCGGGTGAATGCAAATCGAGCCCGCAGGCTCACGACGCCGGGCCTGCCCGCGACCACGATGGGGCGCTGAGCGGGAAACACGATCCCGCACCGAGCGTGGAGGTTATCGCCATGGCCCGTCTGGCTCGATGGTGTTTTGAGCATCGCTGGAGGGTGCTGGCCATCTGGCTGCTGGCCCTCGTCGCCTTCGCCGGGGTCAGCAAGTCGGTCGGGAACAGCTTTAACACCGTCCTCAGCCTGTCCGGCACCGACTCCGCAGCCGCAGCCACTCTGCTGACCGACAACTTCCCCGCCGCGGCGGGTGAGGGCGACCAGATCGTGTTCCAGACCCAGCGCGGGACCACCATCCGGTCCGTCCCGGTCCGGGCCGCGGTGTCCGCCGCGCTGGCTAGGGCGGCCGCGGTGCCGGGGGTGGAAAGCGTGGCGGGCCCGTACGGGCCACGCGGGGCCGCGCAGATCAGCCGGTCGGGCACGGTGGCGTTCGCCCGGGTGACCTGGAACCGGCAAGCTGCTCAGATCACCGCGAGCGACGCCAAGAAACTGATCAGCGCGGCGGAGACCGCAGACGGGGCCAACGTCCATGTCTCGCTCGGCGGCACGGCCATCACCAACTCCGAACGGGCCGGCCTGGGGCGGTCACTCGGGGTCGGCATCGCCGCGGCACTGGCCATCCTGCTGATCGTCTTCGGCGGGGCCATCCTGCCCGCGCTGCTGCCGCTGCTCACCACACTGCTGGCGCTGGGCATCGGCGTTTCGGTGATCGGTCTGCTCAGCAACGTCTTCACCATCTCCAGCGTGTCCACCCAGCTCGCCGTGCTGATCGGCCTGGGCGTGGGGGTGGACTACGGGTTGTTCGTCATCGGGCGTTACCGCAGCGCGGTCAAGAGCGGCACCTCCAACCAGGACGCGGCGGCCCTGGCCGTGCGGACCTCCGGCCGGACCGTCCTGCTGGCCGGCAGCACGGTGTGCGTCGCCCTGCTCGGCCAGTTCGCCCTGGGGGTCAGCTTCCTGTACGGCCCGTCGGTTGCCGCGGCCCTGGGGGTGGCTCTGACCATGGCCACCTCGCTGACCCTGCTGCCGGCCATGCTGGGCTTCCTCGGCCAGCGGGTGCTGTCGCGGCGGGAACGCCGGGCCCTGGCCGCCAATGGGCCGGTCAGCGCGGCACCCGCCGGTTTCTGGCTCCGCTGGGCCCGCTTCGTGGAGGCTCACCCGGTGGTCGTGGCGCTGGGTGCCCTGGCTGCGGTAGTCGCGCTGGCGCTGCCGATCTTCAGCCTGAGCCTCGGCACCTCCGACTCCAGCAGCGACCCGGCTAGCTGGACCACGCACCAGTCCTACACCGCGCTGGCCCAGGGATTCGGGCCCGGGTTCAACGGCCCGCTCGAGCTCGCGGCCCAGACCGGATCGCCCGCCGGCGCCACGGCCTTCCGGAACCTGCTGGCCACAGTGGCGCACACCCCCGGGGTAACATCGGTGACCCCGGCGCTGACCTCACCCAACGGGAAGGTGGAACTAGCCACTGTCTACCCCGCCAGCGGCCCGCAGGCCGGGCAGACCATCGGTCTGGTCAGCCATCTCCGCGACGACCTCATCCCGCAGGCCGCTCACGGCACCAGCCTGGCCGTGCACGTCGGCGGGGTGACCGCCGCCAACATCGACTTCGCCCACGTGCTGACGGACAAGCTCCCGGTGTTCATCGCCGTGGTCGTGGTCCTCGCGTTCATCCTGCTGCTGGTGGTGTTCCGCAGCCTGCTGATCCCGCTGGTGGCCTCGGTCATGAACCTGCTGTCGGTCGGGGCCGCACTGGGCGCGCTGAACGCGGTCTTCAACTGGGGCTGGGGCACCAAGGTGCTCGGCCTGTCCGGGACCGGCCCGATCGACTCGTTCGTGCCCGTGATCATGTTCTCCGTGCTGTTCGGGCTGTCCATGGACTACCAGGTGTACCTGGTCAGCCGGATCCAGGAGGAATGGCATCAGCTGCACCACTCGCCCAGCGACAACCTGACCGCACTGAACGGCCGGGGAGCCCGGCGCAACCACCAGGCCATCACTGTAGGCCTGGCCAGCAGCGGGCGGATCATCGCGGGCGCGGCCAGCATCATGATCCTGGTCTTCGGATCGTTCCTGCTCGGCGGGCACCGGATCCTCCAGGAGTTCGGCTTCGCGCTCGCGTTCTCCGTCCTGGTCGACGCCCTGATCATCCGCGGTCTACTGGTACCTGCGCTGATGCACCTGCTCGGCCCGGCCAACTGGGCCCTGCCCGCCTGGCTGGACCGGGTCGTGCCCCGGCTGGCTCTCGAAAGCACAGAGCATGGCCGCGGGGCGGCCCCCGGAGACGGCAAGGAACCAGCCACCCTCAGCCAGGGCGGCTGACCCCCATGGCCGGTCCGGCGGCGGACACAATCAGCACGCGGGAGAAAGCAGCCATCCGGTCGACGCGGACGCTGCGCGACCTCTATCTTTTCCGTGCTGGTTTCTCGGCATTCTGGGTGGCTTTGGTTTTCTCGCTAGCCGTGGCCCGGACCGGGGAAGGGACGGTAGGCCTCCTCGGTGGGGTCCTGCTGGTCATCTATCCAGTCTCGGACGGCATCGCCACGCTCTTCGACCTACGCTCAGGCCCGATCGTGGCCGGGTGGCCGCAGCATCTCAACCTGGCCGCCGATCTGGCCGCGGCACTCGCCGTCCTGGTCGCTCTCCAGTCCAACCTGGCTGACGCGATCACCATCTTCGGTGTCTGGGCCATCGGCACCGGCGCAGTGATGATCTTCCTGGCTGCGCGCCGGCAGCGGGTGCTGAGCGGACAGTGGCTCATGATCATCAGTGGCGCAGGCTCGGTGTTCGCTGGGACAACGTTCGTGAGCTGGACCGGATCGTCGTCAGCAGGCCTGGCCGTGCTGGCCCAGTACTCGGCGGGCGGGGCGGTCTGGTACCTGCTGACCGCGGTATGGCTGTCGTGGACAGCCCGCCCTCGACCCGGACGGCAGCTCACACCGGCCCGGTCAGACTTCTCCACCAGGAACAGGCGTCCACCGCGATCAGCTGGCCTGCATTGAGGCCGCATCGCCGCGACGTGCCCGCTACATGCCCGTCGGGTCGGTCTACAGCGGTAACCCGCGGGCGCTCACCGGAACTCCGCCGCCTTGCCGCAGGTCAGCGTCCCCGCAGGCCGCACACGAAGGCCGGCTGTGACTTCCCAAGCTGACAGTGCGGGTTCGATTCCCGTCACCCGCTCCAGTGTAAATGCAGCTCAGAGAGCCTTTTCGCTCACTGAGGCGGAGTTCTCCCCGCGTTTCCGTGCCCGTTCGTGCCCGATCTCGGGACTCCGGCCAGCGGCGTACAGCCAATTGGCGGTCTTCTGAGTGAGGCGCAGGAGAGTTGTGAAGCTCCTACGTCGGCTTACTACGCCACGAGTCAATCTGCTCGCTGCGCGGTGTCCCGTCAGGCCATGAATCGGCCAAGCCTTGACTGGACATGTCCGTGATCAGGGATTACTTGGTTGGAGGAGGAGATCAGCGCAAGGTGCCAAAGTGCCGAGATAACTCAGCTGCTACAACAGCGTCTGCCCGAGACCATCCAGCGATGGCGCCGTCACCAACGTCTGGGGTCAATACGCTCAGCTGCTCTTTTCAGTGGCTTGCTCAGTAATCCATCGACACTTCGTGATCATGCGACATAGCAGTTCGTAGGGCGTCATGTCCGGCTCGCCACAAGACGGTTTGGCTGTCCGAGTCCGGGTAGGCCGCGCGAATGGTATTCACATCCAGCAAATCCCGCTCAGGTCGGTCCGGACGGGAGCTGGCCGGGTCTATTGCTATCGGTGCCGCCGCCGGGGTGACGACTGCGGTTGGGGTGATGTTCGGCCGCAAGGTGGTGACACAAGCCAAAGTCGGTAAAGGGCATCCGCTCAAGCATCGCCTTCTTGACCTGGCCTCCGGCGCTATCCAGACGAAGTATCCGGTCGACGCGATGAGCACCTATCTCAACGGCTTCCATATGTACGCCGACGAGATGGGCCGGCAGGTGGAGGCGTCCCATTTCTGCATTCATTTGCGCCACGACCTGCACCAGTGCGTGATCTTCGACCGCAACGCGCCCGATGCGCGCCTGATCGGGATTGAGTACATCGTCAGCGAGGAGCGCTTCTGCGGCCTCCCGGACGACGAGAAGCGGCTGTGGCACAGCCACCACTACGAGGTGAAATCCGGCGAGTTGGTCGCCCCGGGAATCCCCGATCTGGCCGAGCACGCCTACTTCAGCGACCTGGTGACGACCTACGGGAAGACGTTCCACACCTGGCAGTACGACCGGGACGACTTTCCCTACGGGATCCCGCAACTGATGATGGGCCTGACCGAGGACGGGCAGATCAACGAGGCGCTGGTCCAGGACCGTGACCGCAGGCTGGGTGTCTCCATCGCGCACAAGCGGCAGCACCGGGCTGACATCCCGACCCCGCAGGTGGTTCCGGGCGCCAACTCCTGGGAGAGCGGCCGGACCGTGCAGACCCGTCTGCAGGAGATGGATTTCAAGCGGTAGGACCACATGCTCCGCCGCGGGTTGTAACGGCGACCGACGGCCCGCCCTCGACCGGGGCGGAGCCGCCTTCGGTGGCGATCGGCGCTGAACTCGGCCAAGCCTGGGCATCGGGGCCGGGGCATTAGGTCGGCGCCCCGGCCCCGATGCTACGGATGGGGACTATGCGGTGACGGCTTGCTTGTGGTCGCTGCTGGTGACCTGGATGCTGCGGGGCTTGGCCGCCTCGTGGACCGGGATGGTCAGGGTCAGCACGCCGGCGGCGTAGTCGGCAGCGATCTTTTCGGCGTCGAGGGTCTCGCCGAGGAAGACCTGCCGGGTGAAGGTGCCGTAGGGCCGTTCGGCGACGATCATCTCGGCCCCGTCATTCCTTGCCGGGACGCGTTCGGCGCGGACGGTCAGCACGTTCTGCTCGACGGTCAGGTCGATGGACCCAGGATCGATGCCGGGCAGGTCGAAGTGGACGTAGAAGCTGTCGCCTTTCCGGTAGGCGTCCATGGGCATCGCGGCGGGACGAGCGGCAGTGCCGAGCACCTGCTGGGTGAGCCGGTCCAGTTCGCGGAACGGGTCGGTGCGCATGAGCATGATGGGTGCCTCCTTCGCCAGATCGGTGTATGTCACGCTCACGCCATCTAGATAGCATGGACGATGATTACTTGACAAGAGCCGACTAAGATTTTTCATTGAGTCAGAGAAGAGATTCTCCGTGCTTAGCGAAAGAAGGTGGCGATGGCGGGCACTACAGATCCCGGTGGCCCGGGCCCGGATCTGTACCAGCTGCTAGGGGTGACCCGCGGTGCTCCCCGGGAGGACATCGCGCAGGCCTGGCGGCGCCGGGCGCGTGCTGAGCATCCCGATTCCAGGCCGGGCGATGCCGCCGCGCCGGCCCGGTTTCGCGCTCTGGCCGGGGCCTGGCATGTCCTCGGCGACCCAGCCCGCCGCGCTGCCTACGACCGGGCGCTCGCCGACGGGAAGACCCCGGCTCCCGTATCCCGGCCGCCGGAGCCGGCCGTCATGATGCCGACGGCCCGGATGACCGCCTCGCCACCGCTGTGGGCGGGACCGATTTGGGTTGAAGTCCCGCCTCAGGCACCGGGATTGGACGAGGCAGCCGAGGCGGAGGTCAAGTTGGCCGTACTAGCTGAACTGGCCGCCCGCGTTGTCTTCGGGGACCGGGGCTGGCCGTGGTGAACCCCGGGTGGGCGGACCTGGACCGCGGCTTGTTCGGCATCTCCGTGGCCGCCGAGCTGGCTGGGCTGCACCCGCAGACGCTGCGGATCTACGAGCGGGAAGGGCTGCTCGACCCGGCCCGCACGGTGGGCGGCAGCCGCCGCTACTCCCGCCGGGACATCGGCCGGCTCCAGGAGATCTGCGCGCTGACCGCCGACGGGCTGAACCTGGCCGGTATCCGGCGGGTCCTGCAGCTGGAAGAGGAAACGCGCCAGTTGCAGGCCGAGCTGGCCCGGCTGCGCGAACTTGCTGGCGAGCGTGCCCCGGCAGCACGGAACCAGAAACCCCGAAGCCGCCCGCGCGCCGGCGGCGGGGCGGAGTCCGGGGGTCACATCGGTTAGGGCTCGTCCTGCCGGTCCTGACCAGCGATCTGTTCGTGCAGGCGGGCGGTCAGGGCCCGCTCGCTGGCCAGGTCGTCTTCCAGCGCCAGGATCCGCAGTGCGGCAGCCAGCGTGTGGTTCTGGTCGAACAGCTCCCTGATCCGGGCGGCAAAGACGAGCTGCCGACGGCTGTAGCGGCGGCGGCCGCCGGCCGTGCGCTGCGGGGTGACGGCACCCGCGGTATCCAGGGCACGCAGGAACGCCTGCTGGACGCCCAGGACCT
Organism: uncultured Actinomycetes bacterium; assembly: GCA_963833835.1. Taxonomy (GTDB): domain Bacteria; phylum Actinomycetota; class Actinomycetes; order Streptosporangiales; family Streptosporangiaceae; genus Bog-532. The sequence goes on along the minus strand of CAWHZI010000001.1, from coordinate 446,778 downwards.
CGGCCGCCCGGCCAGTGGTGTAGGCCGGGTACTCCGGGTCGTCCAGGTCACCGAGCCGGGCGGTCATCGTGAGCGCCTCCTGAGCCGACCGCAAATCTTCCCGAAATGATTCTTGACAGCTTCATGCAGTGCGCGCTACATAAAACGTGTATCGGTCATTGACCTGGTGATGCTAGCGCAGGTTTCCGGAGAGTGATCGGCATGAACCTGGCCACTTGTGACGCGGACACGGCATTCGCGGAACTGATCTACGCCGACGCGCAGTGGCTGCGCGAGGAGTTTGACGCACTGATCGCGGCCTCCTTCGGCCAGCCTCCCGCCGCGCCGCCACCCGCGCCACCACGGGTCCCGCCACACCGCCGCCCCCCGGCTCCGCCACGCTGGCGGCAACCGCAGCCCCATCCCCCCGTTACCAGCGCCCGGGTCACCGTGCCGGGACAGCGCCGGCAGCGCTCACCTCCGGCCTGACCGGTCGCACCCGGCGGCCCAAGCCGTTCGTCTGCCGACTCGCTGCACCTTGGACACCGTTCAGATCCACCTATCGGAGAGGAGACCACAACCACCAGTTCGCATCAGATGAACCAGCTGTGGCCGGGATTCCTGCAGGAAGCCCGGCCACAGCCATTAGTGATCGCTCCGGTCAGGTCAGCTTGTCCTTGAGCTTGCCTACCGGGCCAGTTTCGGTGCCAAGCTTGGGTCCCTTGGGCTTGCCCATGCTGCCGTCGTAGGTGGCGAACAGCTTGGGGTCAGGCGCCGGCACCGAGGCCATGTCGCCGAGGGGTTCGGGGTCGAGCAGGTAGCCGAACTCGTGCTGGCCGTCGGGCTGCGGCCCGGAGGCCCAGCCGCCGGTGGCGCCCTCGGTCCCGTCGGACAGGTGCCAGACCGAGGTGGCGTGCTCGGCGTACTCCTCATCGAACAAGGCGTTCGGCGCGACCGTGGTCTCCAGGCCGTCGGCCTGCAGTTCCTCGATGGCCTTGAGCCAGATGTTCTGGTGCAGAGTGTCGCGGGCCAGGTTGAACTTGAGCATGTTCTTCACGCCCGGGTCGTCGGTCATCTCATACAGCCGGGCGGTCTGCAGCCGGCCCTGGGCCTCGGCCGCGACATTGGCCCGGAAGTCGGCCAGCAGGTTGCCGCTGGCCACGATGTAGCGGCCGTTCCACGGGTAGCCGTTGCTGTCGGCCAGCAGCGGCCCGCCGCCGGCCACGATCGCCTGCTGCGGGTCCATGCCCCCCAGGACCGCGCCGACCACCGGGTCCGCCGCGGCGGCCTTGGTGGTGGCCGTGGCCGGGGCGCCTTCCAGCAGCCGGGCCACCATGGTCGCGATCATCTCCACGTGACCGATCTCCTCGGTGGCCACGTCCATGATCAGGTCCTTGTACTTGCCGGGCATCCGGCAGGTCCAGCCCTGGAACAGGTACTGCATGGTGACGGTCATTTCGCCGAACGCGCCGCCGATCAGTTCCTGCAGCTTGTGCGCGTACACCGGGTCGGGCTTCTCGGGCTGCGCGTCGAACTGCAGGTAATCAGTGTGACGGAACATGAGTGGCTCCTCATTGTCCGGACCCGCGGTTGGGCCAGCGTTCACGCCGGCTCATCCCCCGGGGGCACTTGAGGGCCACTGGCTTGACCCGGACCCCTCGCTGCCCATGACGGCCGCAGTCATGCTGGGCTGAGCTAGATTTTTGCCCTCAGGAAAACGAAGGACGTGCGCATCAGCGGGAACGGGAGGATCTGATGAGTATTCATGAGCCACAGGGCGTGGCCGAAGCCGTGACCGAGGCGGTCACCGCCATCGACGTTCTCGCCCGCGCGCTGCACATCGAGGACGCTCGCCTCCAGCCCACGCTGGACGTGATCGTGGCCAACGCCGCTGCGGCCCATCCCGCAGCCCAGGACGCCGGAATCATTTTGTTCACCGGCGGGAAACTGGTGCCTCAGGCCACGACCGGGCATGCGCCACAGGTTCTCGATCTCAAGCAGCAGGAAACGGGGGACGGGCCATGTGTCGAAGCAGCCCGCAAACAGGCGCTGGTCCAGGTGACTGATACCAGCGACGACATCCGCTGGCCGCAGTTCTGCGCCACGGCGCGGGCGTGCGGCGTGCGCAGCCTGCTGTGCATGCCGCTGTGGATCAATGAGCGCAACCTCGGCGCGCTCACCCTTTACTCGCCTCAGGCCGAGGCATTCAGTCCAGGGGACACGCGGCTCATCAGCTTGTTCGCCACGCTGGCCGCGCTGGCGCTGCACGAAGCACAGCGAGCAGATCAGCTTCGTGAGGCCATCGGCAGGCGGGACATGATCGGCCAGGCCAAGGGCATTCTCATGGAGCGGTACCGGGTCAGCGGTGACGCCGCGTTCGCCACCCTCGCGCGGGCGTCGCAGGCCGTCAACGTCAAGCTCGCCGAGGTCGCCCGGCACCTGACCGAAACGGGCGAGCTTCTAGGCGAGCAGCAACAGCACGACGGCAACTCGCGCGACTGAGTTCGGCTGCGGTGCATCACCGCGATGGCCGACGTTTCCAGCTGAGAGTCCCGTGCCCGCTGCGTGCCCGTAACGACGGCCGATTACGGTGCCTCGCGGGCACTCACGAGGACGCTCCTGCTCAAACACAGGTCAGCGTCCCCGCAAGTCACCCGCTTACACAGGCTATGACTTCCCCAAGCTGACAGTGCGGGTTCGATTCCCGTCACCCGCTCCAGCGTAAAGGCCCAGGCCAGAGAGTTTCCTGAGCGCTGGGCCTTTGGTAGTTCTGGGGGCCTGACCGGCTGTCGTGCCATTAACAGGCCACCAGATGCCTGGTAGCGGACTGTCAGCTGATCCGGCAGGGATCTCGTTGTCCGTGAATCGGTCGGGTGTGGCGATCATGCCGGCGAGGACGTCGGCACCGAAGCTCGCGTCAATCTGGGTGGCTCGTCCGAGCAAGATGTCCTTGCCGAACCGGTGCGCGAGGACGTACACATCGGCGAAGTCCCGTGCGGCAGCCCGCCACCCACGACCCTACGCCCGCCGCCCAGCCCGCCCTCTTGACACAGAGGGGAGCCAGATGAGGAAGTTCGCCCACACGGCGGCCCCGGTTTAGCGGCTGGGCCGCATGAGGGCGGCGGCTAGTTCCTGGCGGCTGCGGACGCCGAGTTTGTCGAAGACCGCGCGCAGATGCTCCTGGATGGTGTACTGGCTGATGGCCAGCTGGCCGGCGATCTGCTTGGTGGAGTATCCCCGCAGTACCAGTGCGACCACCCGGGCTTGGGCGCCGGTCACGCTGTGGCTGGCCAGGATCAGGGACGTTAGTTCGCCGGGCCCCGGCTCCTCGAGGATTATGACGGTGGACTGCTGGCTGCCGCCGTGCAGCGGTGAGGCGTGGACGGACAGCCAGTCCCCGCGGACGGTGCGCAGCCGCACGGCGGGTGCCGGGTGCTCCCCGGCGTGGCCAGCCGCGGCGAGCAGGGGCAGCGGCAGCTGGCATGAACTTGGCCAGTCGCTTTCGGGGATTTGTGCCAGCCAGCGCTCCGCGGCGTCGTTCAGGGATGTGACCGAGCCGGATGCGTCGAGGATGACCACCCCGTGCCCCAGCGCAGGGTGATGGGGATCCCGCGCTTGCCCGGCCAGCAGGGCCCGGCGGAGACCCTCAGCCACGTGCGGGGCAATCCTGGTGACGATGTCGCGGTCGCGTGGGGAGAACCCGGTGGCGCCGGCCTGCCGGTGCAGGCACATCATTCCCCAGCACGCCTGCCTGGTCCGCAGCGCCACTCGCAGTTCGTCACCGAGGCCCAGCGGCCGCATGATGGCTGCATGCCGGATGCTGCTGTCCCGGTCGCCGCTGGTGGCCTGATCAAGCGTCCGGACCGGGTGCCGTGCGGCGGCCAGGTCGGTGAACCGGTTGACGTCACGCCCGCCGAGCTCGTTGGCCAGGAAGGCAGGCGCCGCCTCGATGAGCGGTTCCTCGCTGATCGCCGAGGTGAACAGCAGTGTCGCCGGGTCTACGGTGGCGATGAACGCGGCATCGACCCCGGCTACCGCCTTCAGGCGGGCGGCGACCTCGCGGCGGAGCGTGGCGGCGTCCAGGCCGTCGTAGCAGCGCTCGATGAGCGCGTCCACCCGGCGCTGGAGGAGTTCGGGCGGCATAATCCCACCGTACGGATCCGGGGGCCCGGATGACACCCCAGGAAACTGGCATGGTGACCGCCGCGTGCCGGGCGCAGCCTGGGACCATGACAACCTTCGGACTGCACCTGACCAGTTACCCAGAGCCGGGCGCGGGCGGATCGATCGCCGCATATTCGCAAGATGTCGCCTCGGCGGTCGAAAACTCCGGCGTGTTTAGCACTCTGTGGCTCACCGACCACCTCCACAGCCTCGGGCCTGCGGGCCCGGCGGCCCCGGTGCCGGAATCGCATCTGGTCCTGGCCGCCGTCGCGGCCCGCACTCAGCGGCTTGACCTGGGTCTGCTCGCCGCCTCGGTGGTGTACCGAAATCCGGCGCTGCTGGCCAAGATGGTCACCACGCTCGACGTGCTGTCCGGCGGCCGCGCCATCCTCGGGATCGGCGCCGGGCACCCGCGCACCCAGGCCGAAGCCGAGTCCTACGGCTACGCCTTCCCGCCGGTCCGCGCCCGGATGGAGATGCTCGACAAGGCGCTGGAGGTCATCCGGCCCATGATCGGTGCCAGGGCCGCTGGCGACGCCCCGCCGAACTGGCCCCGGCCACTGCGGCCCGGCGGCATCCCGGTACTTGTGGCCGGCAGCGGCGAGCAGCGCCTGCTCCGGATTGCGGCCAAGCACGCCGACATGATCAATCTGTCGCTGCCCTCCGGAGACAGCCTCGCCCGCATCCCGCACAAGCTCGACGTCCTGCGCCAGCACTGCGTCACCGTCGGCCGTGACCCCGCGCAGATCACCGTGACCTACAAGGCCACAATGGCAGTGGCTGAAACGCGCGAGCAGGCCCGGGCGGCATGGGACCGCTGGGCCCCGGCGTTCGGCCTGCGCGAACCGGCCGCCGAGGCAGGGGCGTTCGTCGGCGAGCCCGCCGAAATCGCCGAGATGATCCGGCCCTTCCTCGACGCCGGCATCGACCACCTTGTCGTGGAACTGGCGGGCGGCACCGGGCCGGAGTCCGTTGCCCTAGCCGCCAAGGCGCTTACCCCGCTGATGCCGCCGGCAGCTGACAGCCACGCCGATGCGCTGAAAGAGTAGGTCTTTGCTCCTGCCGGGTGCTGGACAGGCCCAGACCTACCCCCAGGTGGTTTCGATGGCCTTGAGGATGAGGCTGGCAGCGATGTTGGGGCGGGCGATGAACGCGGCGTGCGATCCCTTGCTTACGGACTCGACACTGGCGCTCATGCGCCTGGCCATGTAGCGCTCGCAGTCGGGCTGGATGGCGTTGTCCCACTCGGAGACCATGTACCAGGACGGCAGGTTCTTCCACCCTGCCGTGGTGGCGGTCTCTGTCAGGGCTGCCGCGCCGAGGGGCCGCTGGCTCACCGCCATCGCTGCCGCCACGCTGGCGGGGAGGTCCGCGCAGAACACCTGGTGGAACTCTGAGATCTTGATGAACAGGTCGGGGCCGCCCGGCGCGCCGGGAGCGTCGTAAGGGCTGGGCACGAGGGCTGATGCCAGCATGGGTGCGGGGAAGGGCTCCTGGATGCTGGCGCAGCTTTCGCCTTGGTCGAGCGCGAACGCCGACAGGAACACGAGCGCGATGACGTCGTTGAGCAGGGGTGCCGCCTGGGAGATTACGGCGCCGCCGTAGGCGTGCCCGACGAGCACGATCGGCCCCTTGATGGGGGTGGCGTAGCGGGTGATGGCGTCGGCGTCGAAGGCTAGGCTGCGCAAGGGGTTCATCGGTGCCCGGACCTCAACCCCCCGGGATTGAAGGTTCCGGATCACCCCGGCATACCCGGAGGCGTCAGCGTAGGCGCCGTGCACAAGGACGACGGTCGGGCCTGATGCCATACCTGCTCCTCCCGGTGGTCGTTGCTGGCGATTCTGACGGCGGTTACCCCCGGCCGCATCACTCGATCGGGCCATGTCTGCGCCCAGGCGTGAGTCCTCGCAGGAACGGTGCTGCTGGTGTGCCCTTGGCGAGGAGCGCCCGCGATAGAGGTGCAGTGCGCGTGGCGGCTCAGTCGGCGTGCCGGGCTGGTGGTGCCCCGGCCATCTTGGTCAGGTGGATCCGGGAATTGACGCCGAGCTTGTCGAAGATGTGGCGCAGGTGGCTGTTGACCGTGTGGGGCGATATGAACAGCGTCTCTGCGATCTCGCGGTTGGTTTTGCCTTCCGCCGCGAGGCGGGCGATGGAGGCTTCCGCGCTGGTCAGAGCTTCCCAACCGGTGGCAGGACGCTCCGGAACGGCAATCCGCCGGCGAACGCCCAGCCGCCTGAGTCGGCCGCGGACCCGCGCCGCATCCCAGCTGGCGCCGGCCTGCGCGTTGATCGCCAGGGCGCGATCGAGCGAGCGAATTGCGCCAGCGGTGGCGCCCGCAACGGCCTGCAGGCGCCCGAGATCTTCGAGTGCCGACGCCGTGGCCAGCGGTCGCGGCCCGGTGGCGAAGAGCGAGACCGCGATCTGGAGGTCGTGCTCCGAGCCTTGCCATAGCCCCCTCGCGTGCGCGGCCGCAGCCTGGAAAGAGACGACACCGGGATTGAATTCACAGCGGTGCTCTGCTTGCCCGACGGTGTGCTCGGCAAGTTCCCCGTCGCCGGCCGCGACGGCGATCCGCACCAGTTGCGGATCGTCTTCTATCTCGAAGGGGAACAGGGGGAACAGCCTCAGGCGATCGGCGTGATCGCAGGCGCCAAGCCAGTCGCGCGCCTCGTCAGCGTTGCCCTGAGACATCGCGTGCAGGGCCAGGTACCAGGCGCCGTGATGCTGGACGACCGGTGCGCTGGCTCGCAGCATCAGCTTGGCCATCTCCGCGACCTCGCGGGCGCTAGCGTCGTCGCCGCCGTGGATCTTGAGCTTGCCCAGCGCGACTACGTTGAGGGCCTCTCTCGGGACGAGCCGGTCGCCGTCCTCCAGGCTGAAGGGGCCCTCAAGCGCCACGGTCGCCTCCGCTAGCCGCCCCCTTTGCAGCAGTTGCCGGCCTTTCCAGGTCTCGAACATCCGCAGCGCCCAGTTCTGCCGGTCTTTCTGGGCCCCGGCGATACCGTTGTCGGCAACGTGAAACGCCTCATCGAAACGGTCGAGCGCAGCGAGGAACGTCGCCCTGAAGTTGTCCGCCATCCGTGCCCTGGCGTCATCGTGGCCGGGGGGCCTTTGCCACTGAGCGGCCTCAAGGGTCTCAAGGGCCCCGGTGACTTGCGACATCTGGTACCGAAGGCCAGCCTGGGCCAGCTCCAGGGTGAACCAAGCGGCTCCCTGACGACTGTCGGGCACGGCATCGCGCGCCTTAGGGAGCAGGCCGCCCGCCTCTTCAGTTCGCCCGGCCACCACCACGTTGTGGAACAGCGAGGCCCAGAGCAGGGCACGGGTGTCGGCTGAGAGCCCGGGCAATGCCAGTGCGGCGCGGGTGTTGTCCGCCCGCACATCAGAGGACAAGTCAAACATGCCGGCTACCGCCAGACGGACCCTGGCCTCTTCCTCAGCGGGCAGGGCCTGCCGCAGAGCCGAGGCGGCGAACCGGGTCGCCTCCTCGAGCAGGCCCGCGGTGAACAGGGAAACCACGCGCCGCGCGACGAGCGGACCGCGCAGCGCATGCTGCGGGGGCGCTAGTTCCAGCGCCCGCCCGGCGAGTCCGGCGGAACCGGCCGGGTCACTCGAACCGAGAACGCCCGCCGCCTCAAGCAAGGTGGCGATGGCGGCTTCGTCGCCCGGCTCGGCGCAGTCGGCGAGTTGCTGGGCCACCTCGACGGGAAGCGCGCCCCGGTCCACGAGGACGTTCGCCGCTTGACGGTCGAGCGCCCGGCGGACCGGGACGGGGGAACTCGCCCGCACTGCCTCGCGGATCAAGTCGTGCCCGAATGCCAGCCGCTCGCCGCTCTCGGTGAAGATGTCAGCCTGGGCAAGTTCCTGGACCGGATCCAGCAGCTCCGTGACCGGCATCCCGGCCATCTGGGCCAGCTCCTGCACGGAGAACCGCCTGCCCAGCGCCGACGCGAGCGTCGCCAGGCGGCTCGCGGCCGGGGACATGCGCAGCAGCCGGGCCCGCATGCTGTCGCTGACGCGCCGCGGCAGGCGGTCTTCGACGAGCCTCGCCCGGCCGGCTTCAACGGCCACGAGGCGCTCGTCCTGGAGCCCGCGGAAGAACTCGATCAGGAGGAACGGGTTTCCCCGGACCTGATCGGCTTTGCGCAAAAGATCATCAGCGGGTTCAGCACCCAGAACGTCCACGGCGACCTGGGTGACGGCCTCGTGCCCGAGCGGGCCGAGCCTGACCACCTCGGCTCCCGCGTCTTCCAGCTGGCCCGTGGTGCCTTGCAGTACGGGAAGCCCCTGGTCCGGGCGGTACGCCATCACCCATGCCACGGGCAGGGAGGCAAGCTGCTGCGGAAGCTGCCGCATGGCCATGGCGCAGCCCTCGCCGACCAGGTGAAGGTCATCAAGGCAGATGAGCAACGGGCCTTGCAGTGCTTCCGCTTCGATCAGCGCCTGGATGTCCTGAAGGAGCCAGAACCTCTGTTCCGGCGACGCGTGCTGGTCGCTGAGGGCGTTGCGCGCGAGGAGGGGCTTGTCGCCGCCGAAGAGCGCGTCGAAGAGCACGTCGAGATCGACCACCCCCCGGTGAGGCTCCGCCACTCCGCGCCCGACCCGGAAGGAACGCTCGGCAGCCATTGACGCGCACGCGTCCAGCAGCCGGGTCTTGCCCAGCCCAGCGCGTCCCTCGACGATGATGACCGAGCCGACCCCGGACCGGACCTCATCCAGGCGGGCGCCGATGGCGGCAAGCTCCGCCGTACGGCCGCGCAGCGGACGCTCCCGGGTGCCTCTTGGCATCTGGGCTCACGTCGGGAGTGTACGTCGGCCCTGTTTTGTAAGCGAGAGGCGGAGTCGCGGGCAAAGCCGTCCCGCCTGATCCTCAGGGCTGACCACGGACGGCTGGAGCGCATCCGCCGCCCGGCGTCAATAAGAGATGGCTCGCTCAAGTGATTCCGTGACGACCTGCAGGACGAACAATCTCCGCAAAGAGATCAAGCCGGTCCGGTTACCTCAGGACCGAGACGACAGGAAGGAAAGCGTCATGCCGCAGACCAAGCCGAGCATCGTGTTCTGCCACGGGATCTGGGCCGATGGCTCGTGCTTCAACAAGCTGATCGCGCCGCTTCAGGCGGAGGGCTACGAGGCGGTCTCCGCCCAGTACGGCCTTAACTCCAACGTCGAGGATGTCGCCGCAGCGGTGCGCTACTTCGGGCAGGTCAGCAACCCGATAATCCTGGTCGGCCACTCCTACGGCGGCGCGGTCATCACCGCCGCGGGTACCGATGACCGCGTCGCCGGGCTGGTCTACATCTCGGCCCTGGGACCGGATGAGACCGAGACCTCACAGAGCGAGCAGGACAAGTTCCCGGTCACCCCGGCCTTCACCCAAGCCGTCGTCGCCGACGGGCGCGTCTGGATGAAGCCGTCGGCCATCGGGTGCTTCTGCGGCGACCTGCCCGACGAAGAGCAGAAAATCGTCTGGGCGACAGCCAACCCCCCGGCCGCGACCTTGTTCGGCCACAACGCCCCCGGCGTGGCCTGGAGAACCAAGCCGTCCTGGTACATCGTGGCCAACCACGACCAGGCCGTCCACCCGGAACTCGAGCGGGCGGCGGCCAAGCGGATGGGTGCCACCACCTACGACATCGACAGCAGCCACGTCCCCATGCTGTCCCATCCCGACTACGTCCTCGACGTCATCCGCGCCGCCGCAGCAGGCGTTTGAGCCCGCGCCCTTTCTGAGTCCCTGCTCCTCGATCGCGGGAAGCGGGGCTCGGAAGGAGCAAGGTCACAGAGGAGAAGCCGTGGCATCAGAGCAAGTGCTCGACATACCCGTCCGTCGCCACGTGCTCACTAGCGAACCGCCGTTTCAGGTCGTCCCGGACGCCTCGATCACCATCCTCATCCAGGAGCTGCCCGGCGGCGGAACTCAGGTGGCCTACGACACCGTCGCCAGCGCCATCGCGCCCAACGGTGACGCCGCGGCCTCCCAGGTCGCCGAGCGGCTGGACACCGAAGTCCTGAGCCTCCTGCACCACGCGACCGGCACACCGGCAACCGCAACCGCAGCACGCCGGACCCGGAGAACGCCCTAGCAGCCGCAGACCACCCTGGCGGTCACCGCCGAGGCGGCCGGCACCTTCGTACTGGTCCTGGCCATCACCAGCACCGCCGTCGCGGCGGCCTTACAGGTAGCTGACCTCGACGCCGCGAGGCTCGTGGTCGACGAGGTGGTCGCAGGTCGGGCAGTACCAGCGAGCCTCGAGAGGAGTGCCGCAGGCAGTGTGCCGGATGGCTTCGGCCAGATCGGCGTGCCTGGCTCCCCAGCGTGCCAGCAGGCGTAGCGCGCCAGCGAGCTCGGCGCCCTCGGCGGTCAGCTGGTAGGCGGCCCGGGGCGGCCGCTCCGAGTAGGGCCTGGCAATCAGCAGCCCTTCCCGCTCGAGCCGCTTGAGGCGTTCGGAGAGGATGTTCGCGGCGATCCCGGGGATCTGGCCGAGCAGGTCATTGAACCGCTGCGGCCCGCCGAGCAGCGCCTCGACCACCAGCAGCGTCCACCGGTCACCGACGCTGGCCAGCGCCTCGGCAAGCGGGGACGAGCCGTTCTCCTGTTCCGCCATGAGCTGATCCTAGTGCCAGGCACTGACCTCCGTCCGGAGTTAGTAGTAGTTTGCAAGTTACTAGCAACTGGAGGCGCAACAGCGATGACAATCCTTGACGAGATTCAGACAAGCATCAGGCAGATGGCGGAGAACACTGGCTCCTCGACGGTGGGTGTCGGGCAACGGTGGGGCGTCGGCTCGGGCATCGTCGTGGCCGAGGGCCGGGTACTGACCAACGCGCACAACGTGCGCGGCGATCAGGTCACGGTCACCTTCGCCGACGGACGGACGGCCGAGGGCAGCGTGGCCGGGCAGGACATCGACGGCGACCTCGCCGTCATCGAGGTCGACACCGGTGACGCTCCGGCGCTGGAGTGGGCCGTCGGCGCGTCCGCCGCGATCGGGACGCCGGTGTTCGCCCTGTCCAACCCCGGTGGGCGCGGGCTGCGCGTGACGGTCGGGTTCGTCTCCGGCGTGGACCGGACGTTCCGCGGCCCACGCGGCCACCGCATCACCGGCAGCCTTGAGCACACCGCGCCGCTGCTGCCCGGCTCTTCCGGCGGCCCCGTCGTCGACGCCGAGGGGCGACTGCTCGGCATCAACACGAACCGCCTTGGCGATGGCTTTTATCTGGCCATACCCGCCGACGAGGCGCTGCGGACCCAGGCCGACACACTCGCCAGCGGTGAGTCAGCGGCGTCGCCGCAGCTTGGCGTCGCCCTCGCCCCCCGTCGAGTGGCCAGGCGGCTGCGCCGCGCTGTCGGCCTGCCCGACATCGAAGGGCTGCTCATCCAGCAGGTGGTCGAGGACAGCCCAGCCGCTCGCGCTGGGCTCTCTTCGGGCGACCTGATCGTGGCGGCCGCGGGCCAGCCCGTCGGCGGCGTCGACGACCTGTTCGACGCACTCCAGAGGGCGCAGGGCGGCACCCTCGAACTCCGCGTCGTGCGTGGCACCGACGAGCGGACCGTGCAGGTGGTGTTCACCCCAGAAACCGAAGACAAGTAACACGACAGCACCGCGTCTCCGACGCCGGCTCAGGTAGCGGGGCGCATCATCCAGCTGGTTCCGGCCCGCCCCGGAACCAGCTGGAACGTGTTCGCCATAACCTACGGACGCCCGGCTCACCCAGCGCTGGTCGAGGTCGCCCTGACCCGGCCAGCCAATCCCGGAAAGAGCGGTGGAGCGAGTTACGGGAATTGCACGGGAGTATCAGGCGTCTCGGAAGATCTCCGCCGCCGCACCTGTGCGCCCTAGCAGAACCGGCAAGGGCGGGCCGCCGCGGCGAGAGCGGCTCGGTCCTCAAGTTGCTGTACAGTCCCGGGCTGCGGTGCTGCAGGCTGCGATGACCCGGGCTGCGGTGCCACCTCTTGCGGCGCGGGCCCGGCACCGGACAGGTCCTGGCGGCGGACCCGGATGGTGGCGATCGCGATGAGCAGGGCGAGCAGCCCGATCGCTGCGGCAACCAGGAACGCACGAGAAAAGCCGACGGCCAGGGCGTGATCGTAGATGGACGTAGGCGGAGCGGTGCCCGGCTTCGGCAATGGCCGACCCGCCTTCGCGGCGGCCGCCGCCGCGTGCGCGATCTGGGTCCTGACGCTGTTCGCGACGGTCGTCCAGGCGACGGTGCCGAGTAGTGCGAGCCCGATCGCGCCGCCGACCTGCTGGGCGGCGTTGAGCAGGCTGGAGGCGACACCAGAGTCCTGTTCGGCCACGTTGTGCAGGGCAACCAAGGCCAGTGGCACGAACACCAGGCCGAGCCCGCACGAACTCACGAGCATCGGGCCGAGCAGATGGCCGGTGTAGCCAGCGTGCTCGGTCAGCGTGGAAAACCAGAACATCCCGCCCGCGACCGCAGCAGTTCCAGCCAGGATCAGCGGCCGTGGGCCAATTCGCGACATCAGCTGCGAGGCCAGCGCGGAGGCGATGACGACTCCGATGGCAAACGGCAGGTAAGCGATGCCCGACCGGATCGCGCTGTATCCGAGGACGGTCTGGATGAAGAGGGTGAGGAAAAAGAACAAGCCGAAAAGCCCGGTGGAGACGCACAGCATGATCAGGTAAGCACCTGACCTGTTACGGTCGGCGAGCACCCGGATCGGCAGCAGCGGGCGCGAGCTGCGCTTCTCGATAAGCACGAACGATATGAGCAGCACGACAGACGCGGCCAGTGACGCCAGGACCTGCGCGTCACCCCAGTGCGACACCCCGTCGGGCCCAGTGCCGGCCTTGGACAGACCGTAGACCAGCAGCGCGATGCCGCCGGTGCCGGTGACCGCTCCGGCCACGTCGATCTGGCCCGGCCTGCGAGGCGATTCAGCCAACACGCGCGGGGCCGCGGCCGCTACCAGAATGCCGATCGGGACGTTGACGAACAGCACCCACCGCCACGACGCGTACGTGGCTAGCACCCCGCCCAGCACCAGGCCCGCCGCGCTGCCGGCACCGGCCATCGCCGCATAGACACCAAACGCCCTGTTGCGCTCCCCGCCTTCGGGAAAGTTGGTGGTGATCAGGGCCAGCGCGGTCGGCGCGATCACCGCACCACCAGCTCCCTGTGCCGCCCTGGCGCTAAGCAGCCACCACTCGCTGGTGGCGAACCCGCCAAGCAGCGACGCCCCGGAGAACAGCAGCAGCCCGAAGATGAACACCCGTCGTCGGCCAAGAATGTCACCGGCGCGGCCACCGAGCAGGAGCAGGCCGCCGAAGGTGACCGCGTAGGCGTTCACTACCCACTCCAGGCCGCTGCCGGAAAAGCCCAGTGCCCTCTGGATGTGCGGGAGGGCGACGTTCACGATGGTCGCGTCGAGCACGACCATGAGCTGGGCGGTGGCGATGACCAGCAGAGCCAGGCCAAGGCGGCGATTGGGCTGGGCGCGGGTGCTGTCTACGCCAGAGGCTGGTGATGTCACGGAAACCTCCTTGGCTCTCAGCGCACGGTCCCGGCGGCCGTGTGAGCTTTCGCGACGGGCCCAGGCTCGTCGTCAGCAAGGTGAGAGGCCATCACCTGGATCGGGTGATGGCCTCTCACCGTCCCGGCGGGGAGCCTGGACGTAATGCCGGACTTCGCGCCCGCAGTCGCGGCGTCCCCGCCCGGACGATAAGGCCGGGCGGGGTGGGATCGGGGAGGCGCGAGCTTGAGAGTGCTGCAGGACCGGTGTCCGCACGCCGGTTGACATTACGCACGCCGGTTGACATTTCGCTCGCCTGGCCTGATAGCGAAACAGAAGGTGCCAGTATTGCGTGACCGGCGCCAGGGGGCAGGCGTAGACATCAAGGCAGGCCTGTGACGGTGGCTTCAGCAGCTCCCGGGCTGATCGACCGCGGTGATCTTCTCGCCGCCTTGGATCGCGCGGCGGCGAGCAAAGTGACGATCATCTCGGCCCCGGCCGGTAGCGGCAAGACGTCGCTGCTACGGGCCTGGGCCGGTCAACCTGGCCGGCCGCATCGGCTCGCCCTCGTCCAGGTGCGGCGAGACCAGCACGACACGCAGCAGTTCTGGCTGGCCCTGCTCGACGCGGTTCGTCACGCCACCGGGGCAAACGGCGGTGCGGAGCTGCCCGCCGCAACGCCCGATTTCAATGAGCACGCCCTGGTTGACCAGGTGCTCTCGCAGCTCGCTGACGCTCATGATGGCGTGACGCTGGCTATTGATGATCTCCACGAGCTGCACTGGCCAGAGGCCCCCACTCAGCTCACCCGGCTCCTGACCAGCCTTCCCGTGAACGCGCACGCGATCCTGTCCACGCGTCACGATGTGCGGCTGCGGCTGCACCGGCTGCGCCTGACCGGCGAGCTGGCCGAGATCCGTGCGGCGGACCTGCGCTTTTCCGAGCACGAGGCTCGCGAGCTGTTCGAAGCTTCCGGCATCGCGCTGTCTGCGGCTGGGACTGCGCTGCTGCACCAGCGGACAGAGGGTTGGGCGGCGGGACTGCGGCTCGCCGCCCTCTCCCTGGTTGGCCACCCCGACCCGGAGCGGTTCGTCGCCGAGTTCTCCGGCAGCGAGCGCACGGTCGCTGAGTACCTGCTCGCTGAGATGCTCGACCGCCAGCCGCCCGACGTACAGGATCTGCTGCTACGCACCTCACTGCTCGACCGGGTCAACGGCGAGCTGGCCGACCTGCTGACCGGCCGCCCAGGCTCGGAAAAGATCCTGCTGGGCCTCGAGGACGCCAACGCGTTCGTGGAATCGCTCGACCCTGGGCGTACCTGGTTCCGGTACCACCACCTTTTCGCCGATTTGCTCCGGCTGGAACTGCGCCGCTCACTGCCCGCTGAAATACCCGCACTGCACCGGCGCGCCGCCGAATGGTTCACCCAGCGCGGCCAGGTCGCCGAGGCCATCCGGCACACCCAGGCGGCTGGCGACTGGCCGGAGGCGGCCCAGTTGCTCGCTGACCATTCGTTCAGCCTGACCCTCGATGGACAGGCGCAGACCATGCGGGCGCTGCTGCGGGCCTTCCCACCGGGGGCAAACCACCCGGAACTGTCCCTGGTTCGCGCGATGGGTGACCTTGCTCAGGGACGCCTAGACGAGGCGGCCGCCCACCTGACGGTGGCCGAGACGTACGCCAAGACGACGACGCCAGATCGCCAGCGCCGCCGCCAGATGGCGATCGCGTCGCTGAAGCTGTCGCTAGCCAGGCGGCGCGCTGACCTGGCTGGCGTCATCGAGCAGGCCCGGGTCCTAGCCTCCCCGGTAACCGGGCCGTCCAGCGGGGACATCGCCCTGGGCAGCGACCTTCGAGCGGTGGCGCTGATGAATCTGGGGACCGCCGAGGCGTGGTCGCTAGGGGTTCCGGACGCTGAACGCCACCTCCGGGAGGGTGCGGACCTGGCCCGGGAGATCGGCCGGCCATACCTGGAAGTCGGCTGCCTGGCGCAGCTCAGTTTCGCGTATATCTTCCATGACGCGGACACGCCGGAGGTCGATGCGTTCGCCACGACCCAGCAACGCTGCCGCGAGGCGATCACGCTCGCCGAACGGTACGGCTGGGGCACGGAACCAGTGATCGCACCCGCGCTGATGACCCTGGCCGGCACCATGGTGTGGCTGGGTGAGCTGGACGAGGGCGAGCAATGGTTGCGGCGCACCGAACGGGCCCTGCAATCCGACACCGGGCCGGACATCAGGCTGCTGCTGCACCAGACGGCCGGGATGCTGCACGCCGGCCGCGGCCGCCACCACGAGGCGCTCAAGGAGTTCAGCGCGGTTGAAGACCTGGCATCCCAGATGGAGGGATCGCAGGCGCTGGCGAGCCAGGTAACCGGCTGGCTGCTCGCCACACAAGCCCGTCTCGGGCGCCCCGACGAAGCCCGCGCCTACCTCGCGGCGCTCGATGACGAGCGGGCCAGCTCCGGTGAAATACGCAATGCCCGCGCGGTGATCTGCCTTGAGGAAGGCGATCCGGCCGGAGCCCTGGGTACATTGCACGATGTTCTCGACGGCACGGCGCCGGTCCTCGGTTACACAACAGTTGTTGAGACGCACCTGCTGGCCGGCCTCGCCCATCGTGAGCTCGGTGACCAGCGCGCGGCGAACCAGGCAGCTGAACAAGCATTGGCCCTGGCCGAATCCGACCGGCTGGTCCTGCCGTTCGCGATAACGGGCTGCCGGGAGCTGCTCGAAGCGCTGCCCCGGCACCAGACCGCGCACGCCGCGCTGCTCACCAGCATCCTCGACGTCCTCCATGGCTCATCCTTGGCGGTCGAAGGACACTCCTCGTTGTCGCCGGCGGAAGAGCTAAGCCCAGGTGAGCTCAGGGTGCTGCGATATCTGCCGACCAACCTGTCCCGGCCCGAGATCGCCAGCGAGCTATCCGTTTCGCTGAACACCGTCGGGACTCACCTGCGCAGCATCTACGCCAAGCTCCAGGTTCGTGACCGGTCCTCGGCCGTACAGCGGGCCAGAGAACTGCGGCTACTGGCTTCCGGCCGGATGCGTCAACCCTGACGGTCACCGGACTCCGGTGATGCAGGGTCACCTGCGCGCCCGTGACCATAGCGTCATGGATCCGGCTCCCGCCCCGTACATGATCCGGCTCGACGGGTACCTGGGCGCGACCGTGCTGTCGGCATTCCCGGCGCTGGCGCCGCAGCATCACGGCGCGCACACCGTGCTCACCGGCCTCCTGGACCGGTCGGCACTGTACGGCGTGCTGGCCGAGATCGAGGCGCTCGGCCTGGACCTGCTCGAGATTCAGAAGCTCACCCAGGACCGCAAAATCACCGGAAGCGGGTGACCGCCGCTCACCTTGATGGCTACTAGCTTCGGCTGCACTCGATAAGCCCGTTAGCTGCCGGGGACTGCGCGTTCCCGGGCGATCGTCATCAAGGAGGACCAGCAAAATGAGCACCACTGCCGCGCCTGACCGATTTACCGCGCTGCCCGATGAAACCGACCTGCAGGCGACTGTGGTGGCGCTGGAAGAGCACGGCTTCAGTGTCGAAGTCGTCAATGATCTCGATGCCGCGCGCCAGGCGGTGCTGGCCCGCATGCCGGCGGGCTCGTCGGTGATGACGAACACCTCGGTGACCTTGGACGAGACCGGGATTGCGGACGCCATAAACGATGAGGGCGGCCGGTGGGAGTCGGCGCGGAACAAGATGTTCGCGCTCGACTTCGCGACCCAGGCGCAGGAAATGAAGGCGATCGGCGGCCAGCCCGACTACGCGCTGGGCAGCGTCCATGCGGTCACCGCCGACGGCACCCTGGTGATCGCCTCAGCGTCGGGCAGCCAGTTGGCCTCGTATGTGTGGGGCGCGGCCAACGTGATCTTCGTGGTCGGCGCGCAGAAACTGGTCCCCACGCTGGAAGCCGCGCACGAGCGGATCTACCAGCACAGCCTGCCGCTGGAGGACGTCCGGGCACAGGCGGCCTACGGGCAGCACAGTCAGGTGGCGAAGGTCCTGGAGATCCACCAGGAGCTGCCCGGCCGTATCCACCTGGTCCTCATCCGCCAGCAGGTCGGTTTTTGAGCCCGCCGAGCCAGCTGGCCCTGGTGACGGTGGACGAGAAAGTCGACCACGTCCGCGGCGCGCCCGGCGGCCCGCTGATCCTCGAGTACGGCGACTACGAGTGCCCGTATTCGCGGCAGGCGTTCCACGCGATCGAGCAGATCGAACATCAGCAGGACGGGAACCTCCAGTTCGCCTTCCGGCACTTCCCGCTGGCCAGCATCCGGCCTGGCCTCGGGCCAGGTGCTCGGCACTCCCACCTTGTTCATCGGCGGCGTGGTGTACCGCGGCGGCTACGATCCGCCCACTCTGCTGGCCGCGCTGACGTCTCAGCGGGCACTCCGGAACCCCGGGTTACGGGGAGTACCTCCCGCACGACAACGCCGTAGGCGCCCGGCCGGGCACCTACGGCGTCGATGTTCCTTGGGTCGGGGGACGTCGGGGAGGATCAGGCGTGGATCTGGGAATCGACGCCAAGGTCGAGGCGGATCGACTCGAGGAGGACAAACGTGGTGCTAGCCGTGTAGACGTCGGCCGCGGCCAGAACGCCGGTGTACTTCTTGATGACCGGTGCGGCCGCGTAGCTGACCTGCGCCGCCTGGTACTGCTGGACAGCGGCCCATGAGTTGTTGCCGTACTTGGCGAAGAACGGGGTCGGGTCGACCGCCACCAGGGCCTGCTTCACGCCCGCGATGATGTCGTCGACGTACCGCTGGTACACGGCCAGGTCGTTTCGCGTTCCGAGGCGGCCCATGTGACCGCCGATGAAGTGCGTCCACGGGTAGGCCATCGCCGTGGCCGGGGCGGCGATGGAGGCTTGGACGTCCTCGTTCAGGTTGAAGCTGTCGTACGGCACCCATCCGGGCAGGCAGATGTCGACCAGCATGAGCGTGTCGTGGTCAGGGAAGTGGATGTAGCTGTTGTCTGAGGTGTGGTTGGTGCCGCGCCAGGCCAGTTCGATCCGCTCCCCGCCGACGCGCAGCGTGTAGCTGGTGTCGAAGGTGATGTCAGGCACGGGCCGGGTCGGGTCGTTCTCCTGGGCGAGCAAGCGCTTGGTCTCAGCCTGGCCGATCCGGGTCACGCCCCGGCCGAAAGGGCCGAGGCGCCCAGGTGGTCGGCGTGGTGGTGCGAGTAGACGATGTGGGTCACCTTGTTGGACACGCCGTTGGCCGAGGCGATCTCGTTGATGGCACGCTGCAGGTTGTGCCCGATGCTCGGGGGTGCATCGAACAGCACCACCCCGTCCCGGGTAGTCAGGAAGGCGGCCTGGTAAGTGGCATCGGTGACCCAGTACAGGTTCTTCTCCACTCGCCCGACGTAGTAGCCCTGCGCGTTGACGGCCGGCCCCAGCGCGGACGGCGGTATCGGCGCGAAGTCGGGCAGGGTGCCGGCCGACGCCGGTTCGGTGAGGGTGCTCCCGGCCAGGGCGGCGACCGCGGGAACGGCGGCCACCGCCGCGCTCCGGGCCAGGAACTTGCGGCGACTCGGGCCTGGTGAGGATGACATGGCGTCCTTTCCTAGGTGGTGGAGGGGAGGCGCTCAGCCGCCAGCTTCACCGCCGGGAAGGTGAGCGGACGCCACCGGATTGTGGTGATTGCTGGCGATCCACGGTGGATATCCCGATCACGAAACCCTGGGCGGATAACGGAGGGTGTCATAGATGCTCTCCATCTGTTTCTGGTGATCCGGGGTGCGGCTCAAGCTGGCGAACCTCGAGCAAGTCCAGGCCGAGTGCGTCGATCTCGGCTAGCACCCCGTAAAGCGTCGATCGGTCCAGCAGCCCGGTGAGCACGGTCTCCGCGCCCTGGAACTGCGGGACCATGGCCGGGAACGCGGACAGCATCATGGCGCCGAGGTGCCCGTTGATCCGGATCATGTACAGGGCAGGAGCCGGGGCCATACGGCCATGGTGGGCAGCGGTCAGGTGAGCTCGCATCACCGGGATCCAGCGATGCGGGCTCACCTAACTGGTGGTGATCGTGGGCCTATGGCCGGTATCCGGTACCGAGCTCAGGGAGGGCACCAAGGTGGCAGGTCGGCTGGCCAGAAGAGGTCGCCAGCGTGCCGCTGTTCCTCGCGTCCGACGAGAGCTCATACGTGACGGGCATCGACCTCGTAGTCGACGGCGGCATGAAGGTCTGGTAATCCGGCCGGCTCGAAGGTGGCGGAGAACAGGTAGCTGGTCGCCAGGCTGCGATAGGGCCGCCACTTCTCGGCGATGGCCAGGACCTCCTGCTGGGCGGGGAGGTGATCGAGCTGATAGGCGGCCTGGACGGCCTTGCGAAGCGCGAGGTCGCCCGGCAAGACCACGTCTTCACGCTGCAGCGCGACGATGAGAGCGCCCTGGACGGTCCACGGGCCGATTCCCGGAATGGCGGTGAGCTCGGCTATCAGTTCATTGTCCGGCAACCCGCTCAGCACGTCCGGGTCCAGCCGGCCGTCCGACATCCGCTCGGCGAGGTCCCGGAGCGTGCTGACCTTCCGCCACGAAAGTCCGGCCGCGCGGAGCTGGTCAGGCGCCACGCTCAGCAGGTCCGCGGGGGCCGGAAGGTGCCCGTCGAACATGGCCTGGATCCGCGCGAGGGTCCTCCGGGTCGCCGCTACGGACAGCTGCTGGCCAGCGACCTGGAATAGCAGGGCGCCGAACAGATCCATCGGAGGCAGCTGGGAGATCCATGCCCTGGGATCGAAATCCGGTCGTTCGTCGATGAGCCGCGCCAGCACCGGATCTGCGTTGCGCAGGTGCGAGCGCGCTCCGGACAGCCCCACCGCACGGCTGGAATCGTCGGTCACTGAGCCCGCTCCTTTCTCCAGCCGGGTTCGCCCGGCATCGCACTCATGATGGCCGGCCGTCCGGTGAGCGGTTATCACCTGATTCTGATGAATCACCGTGATCCGGTGAGGCCTGCTCACCTTCCGGGCGGCAAGCCTGGCAGTACCCGCCCACCGAATGGAGATCCTTCGTGAGCATCGAGCAGCGCGAGACCCTGGACGCCATCTTGCGGCAGTCCGCCTTCCCGGCCGGCAGCGACGTCGACGAGCAACGGCGGCAACTCCGGGACCTGCTGTCAGCGCAGCCGCTGCCCGCCGAGGTCACCGTGACCCGAGCCGTTCTGGGCGGCGTCCCGACCGCCGAGATCACCGTCGACGGAGTCGAACCTCGCCATGTCGTCCTGTACTTCCATGGCGGGGTGTACGTCATGGGGGACGCCTTCCTGGCCGCTGACCTGGCTTCGCAGGTCGGCCGGCGGACGCAGGCCAAGGTCATCTCCGTCGACTACCGGCTCGCCCCTGAGCACCCGTATCCGGCCGCGGTCGACGACGCTCTGGCCGCCTACCAGGCTCTCCTGGGCAACGGCACAGACCCCTCCGACATCGTCTTCGCAGGCGAGTCCGCCGGCGGCGGACTCGCCGTCGCCACCCTGGCCAACGCCCGCGACCACGGGCTGCCCCTGCCTGCGGCGGCCTTCGTCATGTCTCCGTACGCCGACCTCACCCTGGCCGGGACGACCATGGAAACCAAGCGCAAGGCCGACCCGCTGCTCAGCCCGGAGAGCCTGGCGGCCCGGGTCCCCGACTACACGTCGGGACAAGACGCGGCTCTCGGCCTCATCAGCCCCATCTTCGCCAACCTGACTGGCTTGCCGCCCCTGATCATCCAGGCTGGAACGCACGAGGTTCTCCTCGACGACGCCGTCCGCCTGGCCCAGCGCGCCGCCACCGCCGACGTCGAGGTCACTCTCGATGTCACCCCCGGGGTGCCCCACGTCTTCCAGGCCTACTACCCGATCCTCGATGAAGCGGCCGCTGCCCTGGACCGAGCCGGACAGCTCCTGTCAGCCCATCTCGCCAGCGCCGAACGCGTCACCGCCTAGCGGGAAGCAGCCGTGCCCGCTGCGTGCCCGTGATTTCCCCTGCCTATTCTCCGCACGCCCGGTGATTCGCTGGACTAGCTGGGCCAGCGCTAGTTCGATGCGTCAGAACGCTCTGGCTCGAACACCTGACGGATCTCGATCTCGCCCTCGGCTCCGTACTCGCCGGGGTAGATGCGGGAAAGCGCCTCGAACGGGGCACGCTTGGCCCATTCCACAGCGTCGTCCATCGACGTCACCTGGAGGATCCAGTAGCCCGCGGTCAGCTTCTTCGGCTCTTCGAACGGCCCGTTGATGACGGCGCGGCTTTCCCGGGAGTACGTGACACGTCGCCCTTTGGCGCTCGGGAGAAGCCCGGCGAGGTCGACGAGCACCCCGGCCTGCTTGAGCTCGTCGTTGTACCGGCCCATCGCGGCGAGGAGTTCCTCGCTGGGGACCGCGGCGGGCTCCGGGTCCCCCTTGATCATCAACATCACCCGCATAGCGGGCCTCCTTCCGAATCAGGGCGTCCGCGGGGTTAACCCGCGGGGACGAGGTCGGGCCGCTGGGCGGCGGCGAGTACCGCGCTGCCGGCGGCCATTGAGTTGCCGGTCGCGATGGCGGGGGCGAGGAAGCGGTAAGCGCCTCGCAGGTCCCCCAGGCCAGGCGCGAGCACGATCAGAGAGGGCCGGCCCCGGCGATTTCGTAGGCGACTCCGTCCTTCGAGGCGGAACCCGCGGCTTCCCGGGGCCGGGCGTGACCGCCGCTGCCCACCGGCGCAGACGAGGCACGGGATCCACTCGCCGGCGGCGGGGTCCAAAGGGGCCGGAAGCCGGTCATGGGGCCGTCAGCCAGAAAAGACGCTCGGCTTCTTGCAGACGACGTTCTCGGCGGTCGAACTCCGCTGGCCTTCCTCAGGTATGAGTATCCAAGCCGCCAGATAGGCCAAGACGCCCGTGCCCCCGGTGAGGACGGCGGCGACAGCCCAGATCACCCGGACGAGGGTCACATCCAAGCCGAGGTAGCCCGCGAATCCCGCGCACACCCCGCCCAGCACCCGGCCGTTCCGGCTGCGCACCAGGACCTTGTTCTCGGTCCGGTCTTTCATGTGAACCATCTCCTGCGGTGGCCCGGAGAAGCTGACCGCCCACCGGCGGCCGATCCCGGCGCCTAGCCTCAGGTTATTCTGAGACAGAAAACAAGCAATACTTTTCTAGAATTATTCGTCTATAGTTAACGAATGGGTCACAGGCATCGATGTCCTGGCCATTGGCGGGCCATTAACCCCGGACGGGACAGTTTCCCAAGCTGACAGTGCGGGTTCGATTCCCGTCACCCGCTCTCATCGGTAAGCGTCCAGCTCACGGTTAGGGTTCACCGGCTGTCTCGCTTCGCCTGCCGACGGTCACCCAAGGCACGGGTGCCTGCCCGGCGCTTCTCGCTGGCGGGCGTGCGCAGGGCCCGGCCACCGGTGGGTTCTGCCGTGCCAGTCGGCTCCTTGTGGCTCGCGTTGGGCGCCGCTCCCTGCGCACCGGGCCGTTGGCCTCGTTTCGCGGCCCTGGCCGCCTCGAGCCGCTCTGCGCGCAGTTCCGCCGCGGACTCCCGGGCCAGCACCGCCACTCGGCGGCTCACCCGGGACAGGGCTTCTTCGAACGCCTCGGCCTTCAGGGCAGCTCGCTGGTTTTCCGGTCGTGCTTTGCCACGTCCGCCCTGGTCAACCACACGGGCACTAGCGCCCCTGCGGTACTGGCTGATGTATTTGTTCCGCGCGCGCCTGATCCGGGCTTCGAGCTCGATGGCTGCGTCTTCGTCGAGCGTGGCGAGTTCGGCCGCCTCGGTCTCGGCAACCAGCAACCGCTCAGCATCGCTGAGGACCGCTATCAGGGACGCATTCATCTGTCTTCCTCGATTCCACCCCTGGAGAGCTCCGACTTATTCAGGTCTTCCCGAACGACCGCGCGATCGAACCTGCAAAGACTTTGCGGGCGCGCAAGTTTCTCGGCGTTATTAATGGCTGACGTACGCGACACCCATCGACCGGTTCTGCAGGCGGTTCAACGTGGCGGGTTGCATCGGTCATGGTCTGTCCTTGGCGATCCGGGCGGCTGGTCACGCCGACAGGAT
This sequence comes from uncultured Actinomycetes bacterium, assembly GCA_963833835.1. GTDB lineage: Bacteria > Actinomycetota > Actinomycetes > Streptosporangiales > Streptosporangiaceae > Bog-532. Next base: position 423,116 of record CAWHZI010000001.1, on the reverse strand, counting down.
CCTGAGCGTCAGCCATGGCATGCGATGGGAGCGCGCGCCGGCCATGCGGCAGCCGGCGACGAGCCAGTCGCCGGCAGGAGATGAGGTAAACGCCTCATGAACCCAGCGCCCTCCGGCTCCTATCGTCGGACTCACCACAAGCGAGTCAACCTGGAGGAGATGGGTCAGATGCCGAAGGTATCCAGAGAAAGCGCCTCGAATGTCGTCGACATGGGTCCCGCGGAGGACCGGGGCGATGAGCTCGATGGCTACGCCGTCACTTTTGTGACTATCCGGCAGGACGCGGACCTGGCGCCGATGCTCAAGGGCCTGCCAGGGGACAGGTGTCAGTGCCCGCACTGGGGTTATGTCTTCTCTGGCACGCTGACCTGGCGTTACGCCGACCGTGAAGAGGTGTGTGAGGCAGGCGATGCGTACTACGCTCCGCCGGGTCATACACCCTCGGCCACGATGGGCAGCGAGTTCCTCCAGATCAGTCCGGCCGGGGAATTGCGGGCAGTGGAGGCAGCGGTCAAGAAGAACATGCAGGCGATGCAGGGCGCCTGAGCGCGGCGGCGCCTGCGGTCAGGGGACGGACTCAAAGGCGCCCATCAGGCCGTGCTGCGTGGCGAACAGCGTCGCCGCGGCGCGGCTGGAAACGCCGAGCTTGGCGTAGATGTGCTCGATGTGGTTGGCCGCAGTCTTCGGCGATATCACCAGTTGCCGGCCGATCTCCTTCGTTGAGTGACCGCGGGCGAGCAAACCGAGCACCTCTACCTCGCGCGCGGTGAGCCCGCCGGGCTGTTGGTGCCGGGCAGGCGCGCGGTGGCCTGCAGCCGTGAGCACGGCGTCCACTGCCGTGCCGTCCAGCCGGCCGGCGGTGACCTCGGTCCGCAGGTCGCGAAAGGCCTGGTCGGGATCCAGTGGGGCACGGTGCGGACGCGGCTCGGTCATGGCGTGATAGGCGTCGGCCGCAGCCAGCAGCCGGTCGGACGGCGTGAGCGAGGCCGCCGTCAGGTTTCGCGGGTAGCCAGAGCCGTCCAGTCGCTCGTGGTGGCGTGCGGCGATCTCCCGGCTGGGGCCGAGTACGCTGACGCGGGCCAGCATGCGATCGGTCAGGTAAGGGTGCAGCCGGACGCGCTCGGACTCGGCCTCGGTGAGGGGTCCTGGCTTGTCCCAGATCGCGTTGGAGACTCCGAGCCGGCCGAGGTCGTGAATGAGCCCCGCGCGCCGAAGCGTGCTGACGGCATCCGCCGACTGGCCCGAGACCCGCGCCGCCTCGCCGGCCAGGTTGGCTACCCCCCGCGAGTGGCCCGCCACGTACGGGCTCTTCAGGTCGACCAGATCGGCCATTGCCTCCAGGACACCGTCCAGGTCGGCGCCGGCGATGCGGCGCGAGAGCGGGGGCTCGGTATCCAGGATGACATCCCAGCCAGAGGCCTGATCGAGGCTGTCCAGCAGGTCGGCTGCGTGCTCGCAGAACAGGTCCACCGCTGCGGGGTCGAACTGCGTCCCGCGATGCCTGCGCGCGATCGACACGGCGGCCGCCGTGCCCTTACGCCGGCTGAAGATCTCGACCGGGCTGGCCAGCTGCACCAGCCGGGCGGGCAGGCAGATCTGGTGACCCCGCAGGTGGTGGGGATAGCCCTTGCCGTCCCATTGCTCGTAGGCCTGCTGGATGGCGACGCTGACGGCGTCGTCGAGGCCGATTTGCTTGGCGAACTGTGACCCGAGCGTGGAGTGCGTGGTCATGAACCCGGCCACCTGCTTCATCCCCACCACAGGGAATGCCGCGAGCCGCCTGGCGCGCGCCACACCGCTTCCGTGGGAACTCATCCGCCGCAAGATGAACGAGATCGTCCGCGCTGTGCTCATCTCGAGCGTCTCGAACCCGTCACCCTTGAGGCTGATATCGTCACCGAACCACTGCGCCTGCTCGGCTGCGTCTGCGTGGCAGTAAACGTTCATCATCAGGCCGAGGTAATAGGTGGCCTCCAGTTCGCGGTCGCTGGCCCCGGCGAGTTCCCCTAGCCGTTGCGCTATCACTGTCTGCCGCATGCAGTGCGCCATCGGCTGCCCGAGCCCGAGATCGGCGGCATAGGACAGCGTTGCCACGAGTTCCGCGATCCTGACACCGCTGCCTGCCTGCGGCCGAGCAACCATGACCGGAGTCTACGGTCTGCCAGGTGAGAACCGCCGTGACGCTGCCACCTGCCCGTCCGGAAGCCGGGCCAGGCTCCACGGGGGCCGGACGTCGGTCAGTGGCTGCCTCTTCGGCTTTACGTCATAAAGTTCTTGGGTCAACCCCTTGACTCTATGGCGTAAAGCAGCGTCTACTTTATGACATAGAGTCGAGGCAAGGGAGGCATCATGAACACCACACCTGACTACGCCGCCGCCGGCGACGGCAGCAGCTTCGACCCCCAGCAGGCCGCTGCGCTGCTGAACCAGACCACCCAGCAGACGCGCAGGAAGATCGCGCCGGCTCAGCCATGGCTGCTGGTCGTCAGGGCGATCGCGGTCCTGCTCGTGCTCGGTGCCTGCTGGCTCAACGTGCGCGGACAGCACCCGTACCACGGCCCAACCTCCTCGGTTCTGCCGTTCGTGTGGGGGTTCGTGATCCTCAATTTCGCGGCCACCGTCGGGTTCCGCCGGCACGCGATCGCCGGGGTGAGCGGGAAATCACGGTTCCGCCCGGCCGAGATCATCGTCCTGACCCTGGCCTGGCTCGCGGTACTCCCGCTCATTTGGGCTATGCATCACGTCGGGGTCAGCAACGCAGAGGCCTACAGCCTGATCCCGCTCACCGTGCCGCTGATCTTCGCCGGCCTGACCTTCGCGGCCGTCGGTGCGGCGCGCGGAGACTGGCGCCCGTTCGGGGTCGGGCTCGGGGTCGCCGTGACCGGCGCCGTGGGCCTGCTCGCGGGACCGGTGGGATCGTGGGCCGTCGACGGCGTGGGCCTGTGCCTCGTGCTCCTCGGCAGCGCCGCCGCCGTCGTCTGGGGGACCCGCCGCAGCGTGGTCCGGCCATGACCGAGCCGCAGCATGATCCGGCTGTGGCCGAGCCGCAGCGTGATCCGGCCATGGCCGGCGAACTCGACCCGCTGATCCACGTGCCCACCCGCCTGAAGATCGTCGCCACGCTGGCGGCGCTGCCGGACGGCGACTCGCTGTCCTTCACCCGCCTGCAGGACCTGCTCGGGCTCACCCCCGGCAACCTGATCATCCAGCTCCGTAAGCTCGAAGAAGCCGGCTACCTCAGCAGCGAAAAGACCAGGAGCGGGTCGACGCAGAAGACCACCGTCGCCCTGACCCGCCAGGGCCGCAAGGCCCTCGACGCCTACACCGAGGCGCTGCGCGGCCTGCTCGGCGGCCTGTGAGTAGGGCGGCCGACCATGAGCATCGGCGTCCTTGACCCGCTGATACACGACCCGGAGCGGTTGCGCATCATCGCCATCCTGGCGGCCCTACCTGACGGCGACGCGCTCTCGGTCACCCGGCTGCAGGACCTGCTCGGGCTGACCCCGGACAGCCCGATCACCGGCCTGCGTGAGCTGGGCCACGCCGGATACGTCCGGACGGGGAAGACCGGCGACGATAGAACACAGACCACCGTCGCCCTCACCGGCGACGGCCGGGCCGCACTGGATCGCTACACCGCCGTGCTGCGGCAGCTGCCCCGGCTGGCCAGGGACGATCATCAGGCACCGGCACCCCATGAGCGCGTTGGCGATGCTGACCGGGAGACCGCTGCCGCGGCCCTGGGTGAGCACTTCGTGCAGGGCAGGCTGACCCTCGATGAACTGAACGCACGACTTGATGCCACGTTGACCGCCAGGACGCACGGCGAGCTATCCCAGGCCGCCCGCGATCTGCCGGCCCTGGGCCCGGGTTAGTACTCGTTCTTGATGGTGAAGTAGGAACCGCGAATGGTTCCGGCCAGCTTCGACCGCTGCCTCGCGAACTTGAACTTCGAAGCGAGCTCCGCGGGGACCTCCATCCCGTCGGAGAGCTTGAACCCGACCGCCCGCTTCTTGGCGTCGTCGACGGTGTACATCACGTTGATCGACAGGCCACTCTCATAGAAGACGTAGGCCATCCGGATGTTCTCGACCTGGAAGGCCGAAGCCTCGAGCGGGCGAGACGAAATGACGATGTCGCGTTCCTCGAGGATTCGGTGCACCCAGTCGAGGGTCGCCTTGGCGTCGCTCGCGGGCTCCACCGTGAAGACGTGGTCGTACTTGTTCTTGAAGTAGCGGGCCTCGTTCGCCCGCAGTCCAGCGAGCGCGGTCGCGACCGGCGATGACTCCAGGCCGACGGTCGAGACGGTGTTGAAATCCACGATGTAGGACAAGATCCCCCCGAACACGCCAACGTTTGCCCGTTCTACGCCGGGGCTGAGGCTACCTCAGCCATGAAACCCTGCGCGCGCCTGCCCGCGCCGGTTCAGGCGATGAACCAGGCGATCGCAACGAACTGGAAGACCGCGGCGGCGCAGACATAGACGTGAAAGACCTCGTGAAAGCCGAACACCGAAGGGAACGGGTCGGGCCAGCGATGGTGGAACGAAAGCGCTCCGGCCGTATAGAGCAGGCCGCCGATGAGCATCAGGACCGCGGGGGCGACGCCGGCATGGACCCACACCCACGGGAGCGCCAGTCCGGCGGCCCAGCCCAGTCCGATGAACGCCCCGCCGACCAGTAGTTCTGGTGCGTTCATCCACGTCAAGTGGATCACCGCCGCGGCGATCGTCAGGGTCCACAGGACGATCAGGCAGACCAGCCCGAAGGTGCCAGGGGCGGTGAACACGAAGGCGGGAGTCGCCGTACCGGCGATGAGGAAGAAGATCATCGCGTGGTCCATCCGCTGCAGCCGCTGCCGCCAGACATCCGTCCAGGTGCCGCGGTGATACAGCGCGCTGACGCCGAACAGGCTGGTGACGCTGACTGAGTAGACAGCCGCCGCCGCGATCTGGGCGGCTCCATTCGCGCGGATCAGCAGGAACGGGCCGGACACGAGGGACGCCACGAACCAGAGCAGATGCATCCAGCCGCGAAGCATCGGCTTGGCGTAGTAGATACCGCGCCGGGAATCGTAAAATCGCCCCGCCGTTTGGGTGCCCGTGGCCACAATCGGCCTCCGTCTCGTGCCGGGTCTCCAGACCGGCCAGGCCGGTTCCGATAACTGCGCCTTTCGGGGGTGCGCCGACCCAGGCACGAGAAAACCCTGGACCCTCTGCTGTTCCGGCCGTCTTGACGGGGCGCAGCTGCCAAGGTCCAGGGCAGCACCCTGATACTACGCGAGCCCCGGCCAGCAGGACAGATGCGGCGACAGCGTGAGAGCCAGTTGCGTCTCCGGACCCGGCGCGCGGGACTAGCCGGCGGCTGGACCGGGGAGGGCCAGTTCGGCGGCGGCCAGGCCGACCTGGCGCATTGACTCGCGGGCGGCCAGCGCGGCCGCGGTGGCCTGGGTGGTGAGGCCGCTGATCTCGGTGATGGCGTGTTCGTCGGCGGCGGTGCGGGCCACCAGGCCCAGGTAACGGTCGTTCATGTCCGAGATCCGCAGCGCGTCTTCCAGGTCACGGAAGGCGGACCGGGCCGCGACGACCTCCGCGGCGTAGTGCTCCAGCGCGGCGACCCTGGACTCGATCGCCTGCTGGGCCAGTTGCAGGGCCTGCTGCTGCGGTCCGAGGACCGAATCGGTCAACGGCCCGGCGCTGGAGGCCGCGTTGAACTCGTGCTCGGCCCGCAGGTCGGTGATGTCGCGCAGGGCCAGCGCGATCTGCCACTCGTGCCACCGCAGCGCCGGTTCGGCCAGGATGTCCGGTGGCTGCACTTCCTCGTCAACGACCGGATCGAGGGCGGAGCTGATGGCGGCCTGGGCGCTCATCAGCAACCCGCGGCTGGTCCGGTCCAGCGCGGAGGGCACCACGACCTGGTCGCGGTGGCGGAGCTGGTACAACGGTTCCGGCAGGCCCACCGGGTCGCTGGCCAGGCTGCGGCGGATCAGGCGCCGGCGCTGGCGGCGGCGCAGTTCCGGGCTGGCCACCGGCATGACCTCCCACGACGGATCGCCAAACATCATCCGCCTCCTAGAACGCGCTACCCTCGCACCCGCGCTACCCGCGCTCAGTGTCGCACCGCCGCCCACCGAGCCGCCACCATCCGTCGCCCATCAAGCCGCTGCCACACTGGGCCGCCGCCATCGCCGCCCGGTCAGCCGTCGGTGGGCCAGCGAGACTGGTGGCCGGGCGGGCGGGGCAGGGTGCCGTGGGCCAGGATCTGCTCGTGGATCTGGTCCAGGCCAGCCTGCAGGGCGGGCAGCAGGGCCGGGTCGAGGCCGTCAAAGAACAGCTGCTTGACCAGGGCGGCGTGGCCGGGAGTGGCCCGGCGTAGCGCTTGCCGCCCTTGCGGAGTGAGGACCGCGTCGGTCGCGCGGGCGTCGGTGCTGGACGGCCGCCGCTCGACCAGCCCGCGTGATTCCATCCGCAGGACCTGGTGGGAGACCCGGCTGCGTTCCCACCCGATCCGGACGGCCAGGTCGCTGAGCTGCAGGCGCCGGCCCGGTGAGTCGCCGCCGGGGCGCACCGGGCCCTGGAAAGCCGCCAGCTCCGGGCCAAGGTCCTGCTGTCGGTGCCGGCCTGAGTCAGGCCGCGGCGCTCACTCGCTGACCCAGGCCAGGATCCGGTCGTTCACCGCGGCCGGCTTCTCGACGTGGAGGAAGTGGCCGGTGTCGGCCACCACCTCCAGCCTCGACCCCGGCGCGAGGTGAAGCTCAGCGTCCTGGACGAGAGCGACGTCGATACAGCCGTCACGGCTCCCGTGCAGGTAGAGAGTGGGCTGCGGTCCGCAGCGGGCCAGCGCCTGCTCCTGCGCCGCGTACGGGCCCGGCGCGTCGAAGCCGGAGAGCCCGGGTTCATCGGCCCGGTAATAGCCGATGGCCGCGGCGAGGTGGCCATCACCGCCAAGGCACTGCTTGACGTCCAAGAGATTTTCGCTGGCGTCGTAACCCGGGGACCAGTCCTGCCACAGCCGGTCGAGGAACGCCATATCGTCCGCGGCGAGGACCGGCTCGGCCAAGGGCGTCTTGAGGAAGAACAAGTAGAAGAACTTCTTCAGCTGGTCGTAGTCGGCGAAGATCCTCGTGTCGAGCGCCAGCGGCGGCACGCCGAGCGTGACCACCCGACGCCAGCGATCCGGCGCGAACGCGGCCGCGCCGTAAGCGGTCTCGGCGCCCCAGTCGCTGCCGATCAGGACGGCCCGCTCGTCACCGCCCAGCACGTCGTGCAGGCCGACCGCATCGGCCATCAGCGCTCCCAGCCCGTAGCGGCCGTCCTCGGGGATGGCTGTCGGCGCATACCCGCGCATGAACGGGGCCACGGCATGGAAACCAGCATCGGCCAGTTGCGGCAGCAGATACCGCCAGGTACGAGCTGAGTCCGGAAAACCGTGCAGGCACAGGGCCAGCGGCCCGCGGCCGGCCTCCAGCACACCGAACCGCAACCCGTTCGCCGTCACCACGCGAGCCTGGAGCGGGCTGGTCATGCCGACCATTATCGGCGGGCACCGGATCGATCGGCAATGGCCGGCCACTGGAGCCGCTCGTCCCTGATCGGTAGTCTCACCCTCGGGATTTGGGGGCGAGCCAGGATGTCCGTGGGACGGTGGGGACGCACCGGTGGCGACCCGGGCCGGAACGCCACGGTGCGGAACGCGACGGCGCGGGCGGCCGGGCTGGTCGCGGGCATCGTGGCTGCAGTCGCGCTGGCCGGGTGCGGTGCCACGATCGCGGCACCGTCGCACAGCCAGGCCGTACCGGCATCGCTGACGCGGGCCCAGACGACGAACCAGGCGCCAAGCCAGACGTCAAGCCAGACGATGGTCGTCAACGGCAGCCGCCCGGGCCCGGTGTTTGACGGCATCGGCGCGCTCAGCGGCGGCGGCGGCAACTCCCGGTTGCTGATCGACTATCCCGCGCCGGAACGTGCGCAGATCCTCGACTACATGTTCACGCCGCACTACGGGGCGTCGCTGCAGATGCTGAAGCTGGAGATCGGCGGGGGCGGGTTCTCCTCCGATGGCTCCGAGCCGTCGGTGGAGGCGGTCAAGGGTCATCTGACCTGCAATGTCGGCTATGAGTTCTGGCTGGCCCATCAGGCCCTGGCCCGCAATCCGAAGATCAAGCTCTATGGCCTGCAGTGGACGGCCCCTTCCTGGGCCCGCGACCCGGCCGGGAAGATCTGGAGCACCGCCGACGTGGGTTACGTCGTCGACTGGCTGCGGTGCGCCCAGAAAAGCGGCCTGACGATCAGCTACATCGGCGGCTGGAACGAGCACTATCGGGGCACCGCAGTCGAGCGGGACTGGTACGTGAACCTGCGGAAGGCGATGGATGCGGCCGGGTTCACCCGCACCGAGGTCGTCGCGGCCGACCAGACCCCGCAGTTCTCTGAAGGGCTCGGCCGGCCGCTGGGGTATTTTCCGCTGTTTGCCTGGCGGACCGTCGCCGACGACATGGCCGAAGACCCGGCCTTCGCCCAGGCGGTCAGCGTCCTGGGCATCCACGACACCTGCGGGCTGCCAACCACCGGGTTCCTGTGTGTGGTCGCGGCCAGGGCCAAGGTAATAGCGGGCCGTCTGGGCAAGCCAATGTGGGAGTCCGAGCTCGGGGCCACCCCCGATAGCGGGGTCAACCCCGATCAGGCCGGGCCGAGCGGACTGGCCCGCGCCCTCAATGACGCGTACAACGGGGCCGGGGTCACCGGCATCATCGTCTGGCCGTTGCTGGATGCGATCCCGCCGGATCTGCCGTATGAGAACCGGGGGCTGGTCCAGGCCGACCAGCCCTGGAGCGGCTACTACCAGGTCACGCCGCTGAGCTGGGTGATCGCGCAGACCACCCAGTTCACCGAGCCGGGCTGGCGCCACGTCAACGGGGCCAACGGCCTCCTGCCGAACGACGGCAAATTCGACACCTACGACACCTACGAGGCTCCCAACCGGTCCGCCTGGAGCTTGGTCGCCGAAACTTCGGCCGCCACCGCGGCCGAGCGAGAGACCATCCACGTCACCGGCGGCCTGCCCGCCCGGGTAGTCCACGTGTGGGCCACCAACCTGCGCGGACCCGGCCAGTTCATGAACCTGGGGGACATCCGCCCGCACGACGGCACCTTCAGCGCCGTGCTGCAGCCCGGGTACGTGTACACGTTCACCACGACCACCGGGCAGTCGCGAGCCGGCGGCCACCCCGCCGCGGTCCCGGCCGCGGTGCCGGCCAGCAGGCCGGCGCCGCTCCCTTACACCGCCACCCAGGACGCCGCGGGCATGGCACGCTTGCTCTCCCCGGTCGAGGGGTCCTTCGGCTACGTCCACGGCACGCTGACCCAGACCACCATGGGCAAGCCGGTCGAATGGCACTACCTCGGCCCGGGTATCTCTCCGTACGCGGTCGTCGGCGACAACACCTGGAGCGACTACACCGTCTCCGCCCGCGTGGTGCTGCCGCGATCCGGGACGGGATCCGCGCCGCCCGGCGCCGGGCTGATCGCCCGGTTCCAGGGCATCGCCGGGGGCCTGGTCAGCCAGTTCCGCGGCTACGAATTGAAGGTGGACAGCAGCGGCGCCTGGCAGCTCACGGTCAACGGCTCGGCCTCGGCGACGCTCGCGTCCGGAAAAGTGGCGGCCCGCCACACCTACAACCTGAGCCTGACCACCCAGGGCACGACCATCTCTGCCCGCGTCGACGGTGTCCACGTGGCCACCGTCACCAGCCGCGCCTACCAGAACGGCCCGGCTGGGCTGGCCAGCCTGGGCTACTACCCGGTCCAGTACCCCCGCTTCAGCGTCGGCCAGGCACCGCCGGCGTCATGAGCCCAGGTAGCGCAGGACGGCCAGGACCCGGCGGTGGTCGGTGTCCGAAGGGGGCAGGCCGAGCTTGCTGAAGATGTTGGCCACGTGCTTCTCGACCGCCCGCTCGGAAACAACCAGGCTGGCGGCGATGGCGCCGTTGGAGCGGCCTTCGGCCATCAGCGTGAGCACCTCCCGCTCCCGGGCGGTCAGGGCGGCAAGCCCGTCGGCGCGGCGGCTGGCCCCGAACAGCTGGGTGACCACCTCGGGGTCCAGGGCCGTGCCGCCCGCCGCCACCCGGGACAGCGCTTCGACGAACTCACCGACGTCGGCCACGCGGTCCTTGAGCAGGTAGCCGACGCCGGCCGCGCCGCCGCCGGAGGCCGCGCCGAGCAGGTCGGCCGTGTAACGGGTCTCGATGTACTGGGAGAACACCAGCACCCCGGTCTTAGGGTGGTCGCGGCGGATGGTGATCGCGGCGCGCAGGCCCTCGTCGGTGAAGCCGGGCGGCATCCGCACGTCGACCACGGTGACGTCCGGCCGGTGCTCGGCCACCGCGGCCAGCAGGTCGGCGGCGTTGCCGACCGCGGCGACCACCTCGTGGCCGCGATCGGCCAGGATCTCGGCCAGGCCCGCGCGGACCACGGCCGAGTCTTCGGCGATCACGATCCGCATCGCAACTCCGGTTCGATCAGCACAGGACGGTCAGGCCCGGGACGGTAGCTCGACGGTAACCACGGTAGGACCGTAGCGCGGGCTGGTGAGCTGCAGCCGGCCGTCCACGGTCCGGACCCGCTCGGCCAGTCCGGCCAGGCCGCCGCGGGCCTCGACCCGGGCGCCGCCGCAGCCGTCGTCGCTGACCCGCACCCGCAGCAGCCCGGCCCTGTTCACCACCTCCAGCGTGGCCCGCCGGGCGCCGCTGTGCTTGGCTACGTTGGTGATCAGCTCGGCCGCGCAGAAGTAGGCGATGGTCTCGATCGCGGCCGATGGCCGCTCGGGCAGGTCGGTAACCAGCTCGACGGCTATGCCGCTGCGCGCGGCCAGAGTACTGAGCGCGGTGCCGAGCCCCTGGTCCAGGACTGAGGGGTGGATGCCGCGGGCCAATTCGCGGAGCTCGACGATGGCCTCCTTGGCCCCGCGGTGGGCCGCCTCGACCAATTCCAGAGCCCGCTCCACGTCGGCCGGCGCGGTGCTGGTGACCGCGTCCGCGAGCTTCTCCCGGGCCAGACCCAGCTTCATTGCGACGGCGACCATCTGCGCCTGCGGTCCGTCGTGCAGATCGCGCTCGATCCGGCGCAACCTGGCGGCCGTGTCGTCCACCACGTGGGCCCGCGACTGCTCCAGCTCATGTACCCGCTGAACACTGCCCCGCTGCACGACGTAGGCAGTCCAGAAGATCAGCGCCGACCCTGCCAGCGGCGCGAGCCCGATCCAGTAGAAGCCATAGGCGAGCAGCAGGATCCCCAGGATCACGTTCCAGGCGCCGCAGATCACGCGGACAGCCACCCAGGCGTGCGGGTGGCGGTACTCCCACGACCTGATCAGGAGCTTTTCGGCGACGGATCGCGGCGGGAGGCCCGTGTCCGTAGGTGTGGACGGCATGCGGCCGGCTAGCCCTGGGCTCTGGTCCACATGCGGTGGGCGGCCCAGAAGATCACGGGCGAGGCCGCGAGCGGCAGCAGCCCGAACCAGTACCCGTAAGAGAGCAGCACGACGCCGAGAAAGGCGTTCCAGACGCCGCCGATCAGGCGGAAAGCCAGCCAGAAGCGGGGATGGCGGTACTCTCCCCGCCTGATCAGGAATCGCTCGAGCATGGGTCGTGGCGGAGGGGTGCTGTGAGCCGATGCGAACATGAGATGTCCCTTGTGACCTGCGGTGCCGGCCGTTCCGGTCACCTGCACCTCAATGCTTGCCGCCTGCGGACGCCAGATCCACCGTGTGCCCACCCGAACTCCAGGTACGGCTAGCACGAACGCTCAGGCGCTGATGTCGGCCAGCCCGGGCTGCTCCGGGCCGTGCGGGATGTCGAAGGTGTCTTCGCCGGTGCGCAGCAGCCGCAGGATCACGCCGGCCACGTAGTCGGGGCTGTGGGCCACCATGCCGGGCCGCGGCGAGGCGCCGAGCGTGAACATGCCGTCGCCGAACTCGGTCGCGGTGATCGAGGGCAGCAGCAGCGAGACGGCGATGCCGTCGCGGGCCAGTTCCTGGCGCATGACCTCGCTGAGCATGTTGACCGCCGCCTTGGTCGAGGCGTAGGCGCCCACGCCGACCGCGACCCGCCGGGTGGTCCCGGAGCTGATGTTCACGATCCGGCCGAATCCCTGCTCCCGCATGGCCGGCAGCACTGCCTGCGTCACCGCCAGCAGGCCGGCCACGTTCAGCTGCAGGATCCGGCCGAACTCGGCCAGGTCCACCTGGTCCAGCGGACCGTGCAGGCTGGCGCCGGCGTTGTTGACCAGCCCGTCGATCCGCTGGTACCGGTCGAGGGTCGCGGTCACCAGCCCGCCTACCTGCGCCGGGTCGGTCACGTCGGTCGGCACGGCCAGCGCCCCGCCGAGTTCCTCGCTCAGCGCGGCCAGCCGGCCGGCCCGGCGTGCGGCCAGCACCGGGTGGGCCCCGGCCGCGTGCAGCAGGCGTGCGGTCGACGCGCCCATGCCGGACGACGCACCAGTGACGATCACCGTCTTGCCCGCCAGATCAATGAGATCGCTCATGGGCCACGTATACCAGCCGCGCCGCCCGGTCCCGGGGACGGCCTGATCGCGTGGCTGCCCGTCCCCTTGTCCCTGTTCCCGCGCGCACTGATACTTGGCCCCAACGCCCCTCGACGGGAGACACCATGCCTGACGCCATGAAGCCGGTCGAGCTGACCGTGATCGACACGAACAGCGCCGGATGGCAGCCGTTCCCGATCGAGTACATCAAGGCCAGCCTGGAGCACATCCCGCTGGTCGACGACCAGGCGACCGGGATGTCCGTCCTCAAGATGGTCTACCGGGCCGGGTTCACCAACCCGTGGCACAGCCATCCGTGTGCTCACGGCGTCTACGTGCTCGAAGGCACCCTGAACACGCACCAGGGCCAGTTCCCGGCCGGCACGTTCGTATGGTTCCCCGAGGGCGGGGTCATGGAACACGGCGCGACGCAGGACGAGGACTGCACGTTCCTGTTCATCACGAACAAGCCGTTCGACATCCACTACGTCGGCGACGAGAACGACCCCGCGGCGCCGAAGGTGTGAAAGACCTGCCCGAGGGGGTCAGCGAGCCCGAGCTGAAGCGTGCGCTGACCAGAGGCTGGGACATCCAGCCCGGCGTCCTGACCTACGTGCCGGAAGGGGCGGGCAGCTACCACTGGATGGTGCAGGACAAGCGGGGCGGTGTGGTCGGGTACGCGCGGGGCGGCCGCTGGTTCGTGACCGTCGATGACCTGGACGACAAGAGCTGGCTCGGCTCCACCCGGACCGCCGTTTTCGCCGGCCTGCGGCTGGCCCTGAACACCGCGCTCGCCCTGCGTGATCAGGCCGGGCTCGGGTTCGTGGCGGCGCCGGTGCCGGCCGTGGACGGGGAGACGGTCTGGCCTGTTAATAAAAAATATGCCGTCGCCGTATACCCGTACAAGGATGGTGTGACCGGAGAATTCGGTCAGCCGCTTCCGGCCCGTGCGCGGGCGGAGCTGGTGGGCATGCTGGCCGCGTTGCACCAGGTGGTGCCGACGTCGCAGGTGCCGGCGGCCGACACCAGGCTCCCGTTGCGGGGCGTACTGGAGGCCGCGCTCGGCCAGCTGGACCGGCCCTGGACCGGAGGCCCGTTCTCGGAGGCGGCCCGGCTGCTTCTCAGCCGGCGAGGCCGGGCCGATCGGGGACCTGCGGGCCAGCTTCGACCAGCTGACCGATCAGCTGACCGCCGGGCCGGATCGGGTCATCACGCATGGCGAACCGCATCCGGCCAACCTCATGGTCACCGACCGCGGCCCGTTGCTGATCGACTGGGACACCGTGGGCCTGGCCCGGCCCGAGCGTGACCTGTGGTGGGTTCTCGGCGGCCCCGGGGATCCCGGCGACACCAGCGATGAGGCCCGCCGCTACACCGAGGCCACCGGGCGGGCGATCAACCCGGACGCGCTCAGCTTCTACCGGATCCGCTGGACGCTGGATGACCTGGCCGCCTTCACTCAGCAGCTACGCGCCGGGCACCGTCACACGCAGGACGCCGCCGAAGCCTGGCAGGCCCTGAAGGACACGGTGGCCGCCGCCGCCTGTGAAGCCGCCGGCCGCTAAGCCGGGGGCCACTGGCCGAGGGGGCGGCCGATCTCCCACTCGTGACCGAACGGGTCGATGATCCGCCCCAGCCGCCAGCCGTGCTCGTCCGCCACCGGCGCGGCCGCCACCGCCCCCGCGGCCAGGGCGCGGGCGAACACCCCGTCAGGATCGTCGACCACGAGCAGGGTCCGGCCGGTCCCGCCCCCGAGCGCCGCGGGGTTGAAGCGCTTCGCGTCCGGGTCGGCCGCCGAGACCCAGAACGCGGCGTCATCGACGGCGAGCTGGGCGACGATGTCCTCGCCGTCGCCGACCTGGTGGAGCACGGTGGCGCCGAACGCTTCGGTGTAGAAGGCGACCGCCGCGGCGGGGCGATCGACCCAGAACTCGGGCTGCAGACCAGTCATAGCCGGTACCGTACCCGCCGTTCCGGCGGCGGTTCCGGCGGCATTCAGCTGTCGGCTCAGCCAGCAATTCAGCCAGCGGTCTCCTGGGCGATGGCCCGGCCCGCCTGGCGCCCGGAGAACAGGCAACCACCGAGGAACGTCCCTTCCAGCGACCGGTAGCCGTGCACCCCGCCGCCGCCGAAACCGGCCACCTCGCCCGCCGCGTACAGGCCGGGGACCGGCTCGGCCGCGCTCCCGGGGCCGGACGGGGCCGACAGGACCCGCCCGGCCAGGTCGGTCTGCAGGCCGCCCAGGCTCTTGCGGGTCAAGATGTTCAGCCGCACCGCGATCAGCGGGCCGGCCGCCGGGTCCAGGATCTTGTGCGGCGACGCGGTCCGCACGATCCGGTCGCCGAGCGAGCGGCGGGCGTTGTGGATGGCCATGACCTGCGCGTCCTTGCCGAACGAGTTGTCCAGCTCGCGGTCGCGGGCCACGATCTGCCGCTCCAGCTCGGCCAGGTCGATGAGCGGTTCCGCGGTCAGCTTGTTCATGCCCCGCACCAGCTCGGGCAGGGTGTCGGCCACCACGAAGTCGGCGCCGTGGCGTTTGAACGCCTCCACCGGGGCCGGGGCGCCCGACCGGGCCCGCCCGATCAGGCTCATCTTGTCCTTGCCGGTCAGGTCGGGGTTCTGCTCCGAGCCGGAGAGCGCGAACTCCTTCTCGATGATCTTCTGGGTGAGCACGAACCACGAGTAGTCGTAGCCGGACTGGCCGATGGCCCGCAGCGTGCTCAGCGTGTCGAAGCCAGGGAAGTTCGGCGCCGGGAACCGCCGGCCACGGGCGTCGAACCACAGTGAGGACGGCCCGGGCAGGACGCGGATGCCGTGCCGGGCCCAGATCGGGTCCCAGTTCTGGATGCCTTCGGTGTAGTGCCACATCCGGTCGGGGTTGACGATCCGGCCGCCGGCCCGTTCGGTGATGGCCAGCATCCGCCCGTCCACGTAGTCGGGCACCCCGGAGATCATCCGCTCCGGGGCCGGCCCCAGGCTGGCGGGCCAGTTCTGCCGGACCAGCTCGTGGTTGGCGCCGATGCCGCCCGAGGTGACCAGGACCACCGGCGCGTGCAGCTCGAACTGGCCGGCCTCGGTGCGCGAGCTGCGGTGGCCGCGGGCGGCCGAGCTCGGTTCCAGGATCGCGCCGCGCACGCCGTCCACGGCCCCGTTGGTCACGGTCAGCTCGTCCACCCGGTGCCGGAAGCCGAACTGCACCCGGCCCTGCGACACGGCCGCCCGGACCCGGCGGGCGAACGGGGCGACCACCGCGGGGCCGGTGCCCCAGGTGACGTGGAAACGGGGCACCGAGTTGCCGTGCCCGTCGGCCAGCTGGCCGCCCCGCTCGGCCCAGAACACCAGCGGCAGCCAGCGCAGGCCCAGGCCGTACAGCCAGGGCCGCTTCTCACCCGCGGCGAAGTCCAGGTACGCCTCGGCCCACCGGTAGGCCCAGTAGTCCTGGGCCGCTGGGTCGTCGATGCCGCGGTCGAAGCCGGCGCTGCCCAGCCAGTCCTGCCGGGCCAGCTCGAACGAGTCCTTAATGCCGGTGCGGCGCTGCTCCGGCGAGCCGACCAGGAACAATCCGCCGAACGACCAGAACGCCTGGCCGCCCAGGTTCGCCGCCGGTTCCTGGTCCAGCAGCAGCACCCGCCGGCCAGCGTCGGCCAGTTCCGCGGTCGCGACCAGGCCCGCCAGCCCGGCGCCCACCACGATGACATCGCTGTCGGCCATGCCTGCCCGCCTCCCGGTTGCGCGTCCCTACTCGCATTATTTGTTACTGGCGAGTAATCCGCCAGCGGTTCCGGGTCGCGGGCCGGCCGCCGTTACCCGCCGGGCAGGAGGCGGTCCAGCTGGTAGCGGATGACGGCCCAGGCCTGGGCCGCGTCGCGGTCGCCCACCAGCACGCTGGTGCCCAGGCCGGCCGACAGGGCGACCAGGCTGGTCGCTTCCAGGCCAGCATCCAGCCCGGGCGGCATCGGGCCGCCGTCCTGGGCCGCGCGCAGCTGAGCCGCGATGACGTCGATGATCACGTTCGAGTCCCGGGCCAGCGGGCCCATGTCCAGCGCGGGATCGGTCAGGGACAGCGCCAGGTACGACGTCCAGATGACGTTGAAGACGCGGCTGTCCTCGTCGTCCGGCAGCGCTTCGGCCAGGATCGCCTCGATGACCGCGCGCGGTCCCGCGTCCGGGCCCACGGCCGCGATCCGCGCCTTCGCGCGGTCCGCCAGCGCGACGGCGAGGTACTGGGTGGCGTAGAGGAGCAGCTGCTCCTTGGTCCCGAAGTAGTACTGGATGAGCCGGACCGACAGGCCGGCCTCGGCGGCGACCTCACGCAGGCCGACCTGGTGCAGCCCCCGCGCCGCGGCCACGCGCAGCAGGGCCTCGGCGATCTGCCGACGGCGCTGCTCGTGGTCGGCAAGCTTCGGCATCCGCTCACCGTACTCGCCGTACGGACCCTTCCCGTTTGATGGTACAGATGTATCATTAAAAGGTCACTACGACATCGAGGGAGGCGTCATGCTGGCACCCAAGGCCGCGCCCGGGACGTGGGTGAGCGACGCGGCGCGCGAGGCGTTCATGGCCGCGTACGACCGGGCCTTCGCCCTGTGGCCGCAGCCGTACGAGGAGTTCGACCTCGAGACGGCGACCACGACCACGCGGGTGCACGCCTACCGGCCGCGGGCCGGCGGGGCGCCCATCGTGCTGCTCATGGGGGCCGGGTTCAACGCCTCGTACTGGTACCTGCACGTGGCCGCGCTGGCCCGGGACGGCCCGGTGTACGCGATCGACATGCCCGGCGACCCTAACCCGAGCGTCGCCCGCGCCCCGCTCGCCTCGCCGGACGCCTGCGCGGCCTGGCTGGATGAGCTGCTCGGCCAGCTCGGTGCTGGCCAGATCAGTGCTGGCCAGCACGGGGACGGCCCGGCCCACCTGGTCGGCCTGTCCTACGGCGGCTGGATCGCCATGAACCAGGCCATCCGCGCCCCCGCGCGGGTCGCCTCCATCACCCTGCTCGACCCGGCCGGGCTGACCAAGCTCGACGCCCGCTGGTGGTGGTGGTTCTCGATCAGCGGCCTGGCCAGCCTGACCCCGATGCCGCTGCGCCGCCATCTGGCCCGGTGGCTGGACAGCCCGATCATGCTGGAGCAAGAGCTGATCAAGCTCATGTGGGCCGGCAGCCGCGGCTTCCGGATGGAGCCGAAGTTCCCCGGCGTCCTGGCCGACGACGAACTCCGCGCGATCACCGTTCCGGTGCTGCTGATCACCGGCGCGCGCAGCGCCATGCTCACCCCGGCGGAGGCCCGCGCCCGCGGCAGCCTCATGCCGCACGCCGAGGTCGCCATCGTCCCCGGCAGCCACGGCGGCTTCGACCGGATCGATGAGCTCAACACGCGGATGGTGGCGTTCATCGCCGCCCAGGCGCAGGCGCAGGCGCAGGCCCGGGCGCCGGGAGCGAATTGACTGGCGCGGACTCCGGGTGCCGGGCAGACTCGGCCCGTGTCACGCTTCGAAGATCTGCTGGCCGAGGGCGAGGCGGTGCCCGTCGAGGGCTGGGACTTCTCCTGGTTCGCGGGCCGGGAAGGGGAGAGCCAGCACCCCCGGGCGACCGAGGGGCGGCCGCCCTGGGGTTATGCCCGGCTGCTCGGCCGCAGGCTGGCCGCGCTGGCCGGGGTGCCCGGCGCCGCCGCGCTGGACCTGCAGACCGGCGGCGGCGAGGTGCTGGCCGCCGCCGCGTCCAGTGGCCCGGCCGCGCCGCCCACCCTGGTCGCCACCGAATCCTGGCCGCCCAACGTGGCCGTGGCCGAACGCAACCTGGCTCCGCTCGGGGCCCGGGTCGTGGCCGTGCCCGGCGCGGACAGCGACCTGCCGTTCCCCGACGCCTCGTTCGACCTGGTGACCAGCCGTCATCCGGTCAGCGTGCGCTGGGATGAGGTCGCCCGGGTGCTGAAGCCCGGCGGCCGCTACTTCTCCCAGGACGTCGGGCACCCGTCGGTGGGCGAGCTGAGCGAGTACATGCTGGGCCCGCGGCCGGAGCCCGCGCCGGACCGGCCGGACCGGCCGAACCGGGACCCGAAGTGGTCGGTGCTCGCGGCGCAGCGGGCGGGCCTGACCGTGGCCGACCTGCGCGAGTACCGCGGCCGGATCGAGTTCAACGACGTGGCCGCGGTGGTGGTGTTCCTGCGCAAGGTGATCTGGATCGTGCCCGGCTTCACCGTGGCCGGGTACCGCGACCGGCTGCGCGCGCTGCACGCGCAGATCGAGCGGGACGGGCCGTTCCTGGCCACCACCGTCCGATTCCTGATCGAGGCGCGCAGGTTATCCATCGGAGGCGGGCAACTAAGGCGGGCAAAGGATTTTCCCGCCCGGTTCCCGTGTTATAGCTGCGTGACATTAGACTCGCGCAGGTTGCCCTGTGGGCGAAAGACGACGAAGGAGTGCGGCCGCAAGTGACGGTGGTCGAAGCAGGAGAACAGGCGTACCAGCGTCCGGGCGGGGCCGAAGTCGTGGCCGAGGCGGGACGGCGGCGCGCGTTCGCGGTGATCAGCCACCCGGACGCGGGCAAGTCCACGCTGACCGAGGCACTGGCCCTGCATGCGTCGGCCATCACCCAGGCCGGGGCGGTGCACGGCAAGGCCGGACGCCGGGGCGTGACCTCGGACTGGATGGCCATGGAGCGTGACCGCGGGATCTCGATCACGTCCGCGGCGCTGCGCTTCGACTACGACGGCATGGTGCTGAACCTGCTCGACACTCCCGGGCACGCCGACTTCTCCGAGGACACCTACCGGGTGCTGGAGGCCGTCGACTGCGCGATCATGCTGCTGGACTCGGCCAAGGGCCTGGAGCCGCAGACGCTGAAGCTGTTCGACGTGTGCCGCAACCGGCACGTCCCGGTCATCACGTTCGTGAACAAGTGGGACCGGCCCGGCCGGGAGCCGCTGGAGCTGCTGGACGAGATCGAGCAGCGGATCAGGCTTCGGCCGACCCCGCTGAACTGGCCGGTCGGGGTGGCGGGCGAATTCCGCGGGCTGATCGACCGGAACACCCGCGAGTTCACCGCGTTCACCCGGACCCCGGGCGGTGCCGGCCGGGCCATCGAGGAGCACCTGGACGCGGAGCAGGCGGCCGAGCGCTTTGGCGCGGAGTACACCACCGCGGTCGAGGAACTGGACCTGCTGACCGAGATCGGCGCCGACGTCGACATGGAATCGTTCCTGGCCGGGGAGTCCTCACCGGTGCTGTTCGGCGCCGCGCTGCCCAACTTCGGCGTCCGCCGGCTGCTGGAGAGCCTGATCGCGCTGGCCCCGCCGCCCGAGCCACGCACCGACATCAAGGACGAGCCGCGTCCGGTCGACGCGCCGTTCTCCGGCCTGGTGTTCAAGGTGCAGGCCAACATGGACCGCAACCACCGGGACCGGGTGGCCTTCGTCCGGGTGTGCTCGGGCCGGTTCGAGCGCGGCATGGTGCTCACGCACGCGGCCACCGGCCGGCCGTTCGCGACCAAGTACGCGCAGTCGATGTTCGGTGCCGAACGCGAGACCGTGGACGTGGCCTACCCAGGCGACGTGATCGGGCTGGTCAACGCGACCGCACTGCGGCCCGGCGACACCCTGTATGAGACGCTGCCGGTGGAGTTCCCGCCCATCCCGAGCTTCGCGCCGGAACACTTCGCCGTGGTCCGCAGCAAGGACGCGAGCAAGCACAAGCAGTTCCGCAAGGGCATCGACCAGCTCGCCACCGAAGGCGTGGTGCAGGTGCTGGCGTCCAACGTGCGCGGTGATCAGGCCCCGGTGCTGGCCGCGGTCGGGCCGCTGCAGTTCGACGTGGTGCTGAACCGGCTGGAGCACGAGTTCGGGGCCCGGGCCGAGCTGGAGCACCTCGGCTACACGATGGCCCGCCGCACCGACGCCGAAGGTGCCGCCGGGCTGTCCGGGCTGCGCGGCAGCGAGGTGCTGACCCGCCGCCTCGACGACGCCATGCTCGCGCTGTTCACCGACAAGTGGCGGCTGGCCGCCATCCAGCGCGACCACCCGGACATCCTGCTCGAGACCCTGGTCGCCGGCACCGACTAACCGGGTAACCGACTAACCGCCGCTCCGTTTGCCGCCGGACCGCCGGGGAAGACCACGGCCGTGGTCCGGCGAGCGGGTTCCTGGCTGGCCTGGTGGGTCCTGCTCATGGGCCTGTGGGTAGCGGTCGACGACAGTATCGGCCTGGCCGAGCTGGGCGCCGGAGCCGTCGTGGCCGCGCTGGCCGCGCTGCTGACCGAGCTGGCCCTGCACCAGGCCGATCTCCATCCCCGGCTGCAGCTCCGCTGGCTGGCCGGGGCCTACCGGCTGCCCGGGCAGGTGCTGGGCGACACCGTCCTGGTGTTCCGGGCGCTGGCCCGGCAACTGGCCCACGGTGAGGATCCACCCAGCGGCTTCCGTGAGCTGCCGGTCCGGCTCGGGGACGCAGGCGATGACGCGGTCACCCGGCGGGTCCTGCTGGTCGGGGCGAACTCGCTCGCTCCGAACACCGTCGTCCTCGATGTCGACGCGGATCGCGAGGTCATGGTCGTGCACCAGCTGGTAGCGAACCAGGGGAGAGCGGAATGACCGGTTTTGTGGTGGCGGCGATCGTCATGCTGGCCGCCGTGGTCCCCTGCGGCATCGTGGTGTGCCGCGGGAAGATCATGGAGGCCGTGGTCGCCTACGAGGTGATCAGCTCGATCGCGATCATGGTGCTGATCCTGCTGGCCCAGGGCTTTCAGCGTCCGGCCCTGTTCGAGCTGCCGGTGCTGCTGGCGATTTTGCTGCTCGGCAGCGGGCTGGTGTTCGTTCGCGCCCTGGAGCGGTGGCTGTGATCCAGGAGGTCGCCGCCGACGTGGCCCTCGGCCTGGCCGTGGCGATCGTGCTCGCCTCCTCGGCCGGCGTGCTGGTCATGCGGGGGGCCTACCGGAAGCTGCACTTTGTCACCCCGGCCGCCCTGGTCGCCCCGGTGCTGGTCGTGCTGGCCGTGTTCATCCGGTCCGGCCTGTCCGAGAACACCGGCGAGAGCCTGGTCGCCCTGGTCTTCCTGCTCGTGGCCGGCCCGTACCTGACCCACGCCACCGCGCGCGCGATCCGGGCCCATGACCAGGCCAGTGAGCGTGACCAGGAGCAGGCCTCGTGACCGGCGTGCTGGCCGTCCGCACCGCGTACTCGGTGCCGGTCCCGCTGATGGATGCGCTGCAGGTCACCCTGCTGGTGCTGGTGGCCGCGGGTGCCACGGCGGTGGTGCTGACCCGGCAGCCCGTCCGCCAGGTGATCGTGCTCAGCGGTTACGGGTTGCTGCTGGCCATCTTGTTCATGACCTTCCAGGCCCCCGACGTCACGTTGTCCGAGCTGACCGTGGGCGCGGTCGCGCTGCCGCTCCTGCTGCTGCTCGCGCTGGCCAAGGTACGGAAGAAGGAAGAATGACCCCGGCCGCCCGGCGCTGGGCCTTCCTGATCGCGGGCGCGGGCCTGGTCGCCTTCTACGTCTGGGGGCTGACCGGCCTGCCCGGCTTCGGCCAGTACCCCGGCCCGTACGGGTTCGTCCTCAACGACGTCGCGGTCGGGCAGACCAAGGCCACCGCGGTGGTGTCCGCGATCAACTTCGAATACCGCGGGTTCGACACCGTGGGCGAGGAGTTCATCCTGTTCGTGGCGGCCGCCGGGGTCAGCACAGTGCTGCGTCATCTGCGCGGGGAACGGGACCGCTCCACCCTGGACGAGGCGCTCGGCCGGGACGCGCGGCCGACCAGCGACGCGGTGCGCATGGTGGCGCTGATCTTCATCGGGCCGACCGTGGTCATCGCCTGGTACCTGGCCCTGCACGCGCAGACCAGCCCGTCCGGCGGGTTCCAGGGCGGCGTGGTGCTGGCCACCGCGTTCATCCTCATCTACCTGTCCGGGCAGTTCCTGGTGTTCAAGCGGGTCAGCCCGGTGGCCATCACCGACGCGGTGGAGGCGGTCGGGGCGGGCGGCTTCGCCTGCGTCGGGCTCAGCGCGGTCCTGCTGGGCCTGCCCTACCTGACCAACGACCTTTCCCTGGGGCACACCCCCGGCGCGATCGACTCCTCCGGGACGATCGCGCTGATCAGTTTCTTCGTCGGGCTGGAAGTAGCCGCCGCGTTCGTGCTGATCGTGGGCGAACTGCTCGAGCAGACGCTGCTGATCCGGCAGGAGGACCGGTAGTGCACATCTTCCCGTTCCTGGTCGTGGTCTGGATCCTGGCCGTCGGCCTGTACGGCGTCGTCACCAGCCGGCACCTGGTCCATCAGATCGTCTGCCTGATCGTCGTGCAGTCCTCCACCTACGTGCTGCTGCTGGGGGTGGGCTACGTGACCGGGGCGGTCGCGCCCTACTTCTACGACGTGCCCGTGCACACCCCCGCGGTGGACCCGGTGGTGCAGGCGCTGGCCCTGACCGACGTCGTGGTCGAGGGGGCCGTCACCGCGCTGCTGCTGGCGTTCGCCATCCAGGCCCATAAGCGGTTCGGCACCCTCGACCCGCAAAAGCTCGCCGACCTCAAGGGCTGAGGGCGCGACCGCCGTGGATCAGCTGCTGGCCCTGGTCGTCGTCATCCCGCTGCTGTGCGCGGCCGGGGTGTCCGCGCTCACCCCGGTCTTCCGGCCCCATCGGCGGGCGCTGGACACCGTGGCCATCGCCGCGGCCGTCTGCGTCACCGTGCTGCTGGTGGTGATCACGGCGCGGACGGCGCACAGCCCGCAGGTGTACTGGTTCGCCGGGTTCCGGCCCCGGCACGGCATCGCCATCGGCATCGACTTCGCGGTCGATCCGCTCAGCGCCGGGCTGGCCAGCCTGGCCGCGCTGCTGGTGACCGCGGCGATGATCTTCTCCTGGCGCTACTTCGAGCGGGTCGCGAGCTACTTCCACGCGATGATGCTGACGTTCCTGGCGGGCATGGTCGGCTTCTGCCTGACCGGGGACATCTTCGACCTGTTCGTGTGGTTCGAGCTGATGGGGGTGTCGGCCTACGCGCTGACCGCCTACCGGCCGGAGGAACGCGCCCCGATCCAGGGCGCGCTCAACTTCGCCATCACCAACAGCATTGGCGCTTATCTGTGGCTGTCCGGCATCGGCCTCATCTACGGGCGGACCGGGGCGCTGAACATGGCCCAGATCGGCCAGTACCTGATCCGGCACCGCAATACCCCCAGCAGCCTGGTCGTGGTGGCGTTCGTGCTGATCCTGATGGCGCTGCTGATCAAGAGCGCGATCGTGCCGTTCCACTTCTGGCTGGCCGACGCGCACGCGGTCGCGCCCACCCCGGTGTGCGTGCTGTTCTCCGGCGTCATGGTGGAGCTGGGGCTGTACGGGATCGCCCGGATCTACTGGTCCATGTTCGGCGCCGGGCTGGGCCACCGGACCGTGATCGCGCACCTGTTCCTGGTCCTCGGCCTGCTGACCGCCGTGGTCGGAGCGCTGTTCTGCTTCCGGGAACGGCACATCAAGCGGCTGCTGGCCTTCTCCACCATCAGCCACGCGGGGATGTTCCTGGCCGGGCTGTCCTGGCTGACTCCGCTCGGACTGGCCGGCGCGGCCGTCTACGTGCTCGGGCACGGGCTGGTCAAGGCCGCGCTGTTCCTGTGCGTGGGGATCGTCCTGCACCGCCTCCGCTCGGTCAACGAGACCTGGCTGCACGGCCGCGGGCGGCGGCTGCCGGTCACCGGCGTGGTGTTCACGCTGGCCGCGCTGGGCCTGGCCGACCTGCCGCCGTTCGCCACCTACCTGGGCAAGGGCTGGATCGAGGACACCGGCGCCGCCCAGGGTGGTGCCTGGGTCGCGGGGGTGCTGATCGCCTGCTCGATCCTGGTCGGCGGGGCGGTGCTGCGGGTCGCGGGCGGGGTGTTCTACGGGCTGGGTGACCCGCCCGCCGAGGACCCGCTGATGGCCGCGCAGGCCTCGGAGGAGAAGAGCGAAACCGATCAGAGCGGCGGGCGCACCCCGCTGACCATGATCGTGCCGCCGGCCGTCCTGGTCGCCGCGGCCATCGTGGTCGGGCTGCTGCCGCACCTCGGCTCGGCCGTGCAGGACGCGGCCGTGCGCTTCCAGGACCAGGCCGCCTACAACGCCGTGGTGCTGTCCGGCCGGACCGTGGCCCACCCGGTCGCCCTGCACCCGGCCGAGAGCACCGGGATCACCCTGTCCGACGTGCTCAGCGGGGCCGGCTCGGCCCTGGGCGCCGTGATCCTGGCCGGGCTGGCCCTCTACCGCAAACGTCTCCCGCTGGTGCGCCGCGGGCCCGAACCGGACCTGCTGCTGGGCGATCCGATCCGCCGGTTCCAGAGCGGTGTGGTCAACGACTACGTGACCTGGATCGTCATCGGCCTGGCCTGCATCGGCGGGACCCTCGCATTCGCCATCCGCTAGCCATCCTGGTCAGGACGAGGGCGCGGAGGCTTCCTCGATCTGCTCCAGGGCCTGCCCGTAGGCCAGGGTCAGCAGCCTGGCCACGCTGTCGTGCGCACCCAGCGGAGCTGCGGAGTCCGCGCCGATGGCGGCGCAGGCCGCCTCCAGGTCGCCGGGACGGGCCTCCGGGCCGATGATGCAGGGCGCGATCGCGATCCGGTATACGCCCATGTGCCGCAGCTGGGCGGCGGCTTCACCGATGCTCGGGCTGCCGTCCAGCGCGGCCGCGAACACCGGCAGCGCCAGCCGGGCGGCCAGCAGCACGGCGGTCGGGGTGGCGGCCGCGGCGGCGTGGCTGCCGCCCGCGGTGGCCACGATGATGCCGTCGGCCGAGGTCGGGAGGCTGAACATCCGCGCCCGGTCGGCCCGGGCCAGCCCGGCGTCGGCCAGCCGGATGTGCAGCGCCTCGGCGAAGCTCAGGCTCACGTTGAACGGCTCGGCGATCAGCGCGTTGACGCCGCTCTGGGTGATGTCGTACCGGATCGCGTCGGTCACCGCCGGGTACGGCAGCGCCAGCAGCGGCACCACGATCGCGGCGGGCTGGTCTTTGGGACGGTTACCCGCGGCGCTGTTGAGCACGGCCGACAGTCCCGACGGGTCGTCTGGGTTGGCCCGGACCCGGGCCAGGCGCACGTCCACGCTGGGGTTGTCCACCCGGACGATCGAGGTGACCTCCGCGGCCACGTCGGGGGTCCCGAGATGGCCGGCCACGGCGACCACGAGGGCCGGCGCCTCCGGGGGCAGGCCGTCCGGCACCGGCCGCCGGTGGCGGCCCGCCGACCCGGCGGGCCCGCTGGGGGCGTTACGGGTCCGGGGAGCCTGCTCACGCTGCTCGTTCGGCTCGCGCGACGGCGCCGGGTCATGGGAGGGTGCCGGCTGCCGCTTAGGCAGTCCGGTTACTGGTTCCCGCAGATCGGCCACAGGGTGAGCGTAGTCGCGCGCGATCCGGCATGCCTTAAAAGCGGAGAAACACGACAGCAGGTCGTGTTGCGTGATTGCTCACGTGGCAACCCTGGTGGCGGCCGGTCCGCGGGCTCTGTGACGGCTCTGGTGGCGGCTCAGCCGCAGGCGTCCTGGGTCGCGGTCTGACCGGCGGCCGAGCTGCCCGCGGTCGCCGACGGCGACGCGCTCGATCCCGAGCCGGCTGCTGTCGAGCCGGCTGCTGTCGAGCCGGAGCTGGCCCCGCTGGATGGGCTCGACGAAGAACTGGCCTTGGCCTGCGGGGTGGCCGGGGCCAGATCCTGGTCGTTCTGGAGCTTGGTGAACAGCGCGCCCGCCGCCTGCTGGTTCCACTGCACCGCGTCCTCGCCGTCCGGCGCCTGGTAGTTGTCGTTGGCCAGCGGGACGGTCGTGAACCGCACGTCCTGGCCGGTGATGCCCCGCATCTGGTCGGCCAGCGCGGACACGTTCAGGCCCTTGTCCACGGTCAGCGCGGACAGCGCGGCGCTGATGAAGCTGGACAGCTTCACCGGGTTGGCCAGCAGGCCGGAGTGGATGGCCGAGGTCAGCGCGGACGACATGAGCTTCTGCTGGTCCTGGATGCGGGCCAGGTCCGAGGAGGCGAACGAATGCCGGTCCCGGGCGTAGGCCAGCGCGGTGATGCCGTCCACGTGGTGGACCCCGGCGGACAGCTGCAGCCCGCTGTAGGGGTCGTCGACCGGCTCGGGCAGGCAGATGTTCACCCCGCCGAGCGCGTCGATCACCTTGACGAAGCCCAGGAAGTTGACCTCGACGTAATCGTTGACGGTCAGCCCGGTGGCCTGCTCGACGGTCTGCACCATGAGCTTCGGGCCCCCGTCGCCGTAGGCGGCGTTGATCTTGCTCATCCCGTGCCCGGGGATGTTGACCCAGGAGTCGCGGGGGATGCTGACCACCGTCACCCGGCTCCGGTCGGCCGACACGTGCATGAGCATCAGCGTGTCCGAGTTCGTGCTGACGTCGTCGCCGACGTGCAGCACGACCTCCTGGTGGTGGGTGAGCCCGGTGCGCTGGTCCACCCCGGCGACCAGGATGTTCAGCGGCCCGGTGGTCCCGGAGTCGGACGTGCCGGCGTTGACCCGCTTGATGGTGTCGTTGATGTACCCGGTCAGCCCCCAGGCGCCGCCCGCGATGATCAGCACGACGGCCGACAGCGCGCCGCAGATCATCAGCCCGAGCCGGCGCCGCCGGGCCTGACGGCTGGTGGCGACCCGGGCCGCCAGCCGGCCCTGCGGCTCCGAGTGCAGGTACTGTCGCGGCGGCCGGCGCCGGAGGGTGTAACTCCGGCCGTCATCACGCCCGTCGCTCATGCCCCTCCCCGGTACCAGAACCGGTTCTCGGGTACCGGCCCCGGGGCCGGTTCTCGGGTACCGACCCCGGGCCAGGGTACCCAAGCCGCAGGCCGATCCCCGGTCGCAGCGCCGGCGGCCCGGCCAGCTGTTTCTCCCAGCCGGCCAGCTGTTTCACCCCAGCCGGCCAGGTGTTTCACCGCGGCTGGCGGGTAGCCATGCCCCGGGCGGCCCGGGGATTCGCGCCGCCCCCGGCTGGCCGCTTCCGCTGGCCTCGGCTATAGTTACTAGTGAGTAGCTTGTCGTTGGCCGCCGGGGCCGGGCAGGCACGAGACACGCTTGAGGTTTGGATGAGCCACTACAAGAGCAACCTCCGCGACATCGAGTTCAACCTGTTCGAGGTGTTGCGCCGCCAGGACATCATGGGTGCCGAGCCGTACGGGGAGTTCGACGAGGAGACGGCCCGGGGCATCCTGGACGAGGTCAACCGGCTGGCCGTCGGCCCGCTGGCCGAGTCGTTCATCGACGCCGACCGGAACCCGCCCGTGTTCGACCCGGCCGACGGCTCGGTGCAGCTCCCCGATTCGTTCCGCCGCTCGTTCAAGGCCTACATGGACGCGGAGTGGTACCGCCTCGACCTCCCCACCGAGATCGGCGGCTCGCACGCGCCGCGCTCGCTGTACTGGGCCGTGGCCGAGCTGATCCTCGGGTCCAACCCGGCCGTCTGGTTCTACTCCAGCGGACCGGCCTTCGCCCACCTGCTGTGGAACATCGGCACCCCGGAGCAGAAGCAGTTCGCGGTGCAGGCCATCGAGCGCAAGTGGGGCTCGACCATGGTGCTGACCGAGCCGGACGCCGGTTCGGACGTGGGCGCCGGCCGGACCAAGGCGGTCGAGCAGCCCGACGGCACCTGGCACATCGAGGGCGTCAAGCGGTTCATCACCAGTGGTGAGCAGGACATGACCGAGAACATCTTCCACCTGGTGCTGGCCCGCCCCGAGGGCGCGGGCCCCGGCACCAAGGGCCTGTCGATGTTCCTGGTGCCCAAGTTTCTCGTTAACGAGGACGGCTCGCTCGGCGAGCGCAACGGCGCCCGGGTCACCAACGTTGAGCACAAGATGGGCCTGAAGGCCTCGACCACGTGCGAGATGACGTTCGGGGGCGAGCGGCCCGCGGTCGGCACGCTGGTCGGCGGGGTGCACGACGGCATCCGGCAGATGTTCCAGATCATCGAGCACGCCCGCATGGTCATCGGGGTCAAGGCGATCGGCACCCTGTCCACCGGCTACCTGAACGCGCTGGAGTACGCCAAGAACCGGGTCCAGGGCGCGGACCTGACCCAGATGCTGGACAAGACCGCGCCCCGGGTGACGATCACCCACCACCCGGACGTGCGCCGCATGCTGATGCTGCAGAAGTCGTACGCCGAAGGCATGCGGGCCCTGGTGCTGTACAACGCCAGCATCCAGGACAGCGTGCAGCTGGCCGAGGCCGAGGGCGGTCCCGACCCGGCCGCGGTGGCCCTGAACGACCTGCTGCTGCCGGTGGTCAAGGGCCTCGGCTCCGAGCGGGCGTACGAGATGCTGACGCTGTCGCTGCAGACCCTCGGCGGCTCGGGCTTCCTGCAGGACTACCCGATAGAGCAGTACATCCGGGACGCCAAGATCGACAGCCTGTACGAGGGCACCACCGGCATCCAGGGCCAGGACCTGTTCTTCCGCAAGATCGTCCGCGACGGCGGTGCGTCCCTGAACACGATCCTGGCCGAGATCCGCACCTTCGCGGCCAAGGACGCCGGCAACGGCCGCCTCAAGGCCGAGCGCGCCGCCCTGGCCCAGGGCGCCGATGATGTCGAAGCCATGGTCACGGCCATGATGGGTTTCCTGAGCCAGCTGGGCGAGCAGCCCCAGGCGATCTACCAGGTCGGGCTCAACACGACCCGCCTCCTGCTGGCCCTGGGGGACCTGCTGGTCGGCTGGCTCCTGGGCCGCCAGGCCGAGGTGGCCCTGGCCCGCCTGGACGAGCTGGACCTGTCCACCGCGTCCAAGGACCGCGACTTCTACACCGGCAAGCTCGCGGCGGCCCGCTTCTTCGCCGCCACGGTGCTGCCGCGCCTGACCGCCGACCGCCGCATCACCGAGGACACGACGCTCGACGTCATGGAGATCCCGGAAGCGGCGTTCTAGCCGGCGTAGGGCTGCCTCCGGCGGGGGCGCTTCCGGCTCCGGGATGGGCCAGGGCCGCCACCCGTATACGCGGTGCGCCCCGCCCCTTACGTCACACTCGCCCCGGGAGCCTCTGCAGTGCGGGGTTTTCCGGGCTGGGTACGCCTTTCCGCAAATACTGCGGGAAGGCGTACCCAGCCTCCCGCGCCGTCACCTGCCCTGTCACGCCAGTCACGGGAGCATCTGTGGTGCCCGCGCTTGCGGGCGCGGTTGCTCTGCCCAGCCCAGAAGTCACAACCTCCCCGTGATGCTCAGGAGTGCAGGGCTGCTCCGGATTCGGGAACGCTATTGGGCAGCATCTGCAGAAAAGTCTTCCTGAATGCCTGGCCGCCGCCGCGCCGCGCCTCAGGCGTCACAGCCGCCTCGGGGGCCTCTGTGTTCTGGGGGTTGCTACGTGTTCGATGGCGCCAAAGGGCTTGCTATAACGAGGTCGATGGCGCCATTGGGCTTGTTGTCTGCGGCGCCACGCCGGGCGGCTCAGTACTCGAACTGGACGGCGGCCCTGGTGGCGATGATGGGCCGGATGTGCTCGGCGATGATGGCCTTGTGCGTGGGGTCGTCGCGGTAGGCGGTGTAGCCGTCGACGTCATCGAAGTCACCGCTGACGGCGAAGTCCCAGTTGCCGTCGTTCACGCCGATGTCGGTGCCCATGGCGTAGGCGCGGATGGACGGGACCACGCCGGG
Organism: uncultured Actinomycetes bacterium; assembly: GCA_963833835.1. Taxonomy (GTDB): domain Bacteria; phylum Actinomycetota; class Actinomycetes; order Streptosporangiales; family Streptosporangiaceae; genus Bog-532. The sequence goes on along the minus strand of CAWHZI010000001.1, from coordinate 392,984 downwards.
CAGCCGCGATAGCTCCTCGGCGACCTGCTTCTTCTGGGCGTCGGTGGCTTCGGGCTTCCAGGTGAACATGACCGTGTGCCGGATCATCAGAGCCCCATATCGTCGAGTTCCTTGTGCAGCGTGGCACGAGGACTGCTGGTGAGGGTGGGAGCGGGAGCGGTCTTCACCTGAGGCGCTCGGGGCTTTGCAGGCCGCCGGCTCCGCAGCACCCAGCCGGCCAGCACGCCGCCGGCCAGGCCGCCGGCGTGGCCGATCCAGCTGATGCCGGGCGTGCCGGGGATGGCGACGGCCAGGATGCCGGCGTAGGCGATGCCGGCCAGCACGCCCACGATCACGTCGACCAGGTTGCGGTCGAACAGGCCGCGCACCAGCACGTAGCCGAAGTAGCCGAAGATGAGCCCGCTGGCCCCCACGGTGAGCTCGCTGCTGGACTGGAAGAACCAGACGGCCAGGCCGCTGGTGATGGTCACGATCAGCGTCACCAGGATGAACTTCGTGATGCCGCGGTAGGCGGCCAGGAAGCCCAGGATCAGGAACGGGATCGAGTTGCCTTCCAGGTGCTGCCAGTTGAAGTGCAGCAGCGGGGAGGTGAAGATGTCGCCCAGGTGGCTTTCGGCGTGCGGCATGATGCCGAACCGCGGGTTCAGATCGTAGCTGTCGGCCCAGTTGATCAGCTGGATCAGCCAGAGCAGGCCGAGGAAGCCGGTCACGAAGATCAGCGCGCGGATGGCCTTGCCCAGCGAGGGGGCCTGCCGCCAAGCCGATGACCGGCCAGCCTGAAGGTCGTCACCGGTCAGCAGGTCAGCGGCAGTGCCGTCAGACCTTGGGCCGTCAGACCTTGGGCGGTCACGCATCGGGCTTCTCCACTCGTTGGCGCGGTCAGGCCCAGGCCAGCATGCGGACCGGGTCTTCCAGCATCTGGCCGACGTCGCGGAGCACGGCCGAGCCGAGCTCCCCGTCCACGATGCGGTGGTCGAAGGACAGGGACAGCGTGGTCACCTGGCGCACGGCCAGCTGGTCGTCGTGCACCCAGGGTGCCTTCCTGATCCGCCCGAAGGCGAGGATGGCGGCCTCGCCCGGTGTCAGGATCGGCGTGCCAGCATCCACTCCGAACACTCCTACGTTGGTGATCGTGATCGTACCTCCGGTCAGCTCGGCCAGAGAGCACCGGCCGTCCCGCGCGGTCGAGGTGAGATCGGCGAAGGCCCGGGCCAGGCCGGGCAGCGACAGCGCCTGGGCCTCCTTGATGTTCGGCACCAGCAGGCCGCGGTCGGTGGCGGCGGCGAAGCCCAGGTTGACGTAGTGCCGGACCACGATCTCCTGCGCGGTGGCGTCCCAGCTGGAGTTGATCATGGGATGCCGGGCCGCCGCGACCAGCAGCGCCCGGGCCACGAACAGCAGCGGGGAGATCCGCACGCCGTCGAACTCCGGCAGTGCGCGCAGCCGGGCCAGCGCCTCCATCGTCCCGGTCACGTCGACCTCGAGGAACTCGGTGACGTGCGGCGCGGTGAACGCGCTGCCCGTCACGGCCTCGGCGGTGTGCTTGCGCACGCCGCGGACCGGCACCCGCTCCTCACGCGGGACCGCGCCCGTGGCCGCCGCCGGCTGGGCCGCCGCCGGCGGGCCGGATGTCACCCCGGTGACCGGCTGGGCCGCCGCCTGCTGGATGTCGTCCCGGGTGATGGACCCGGCCGGGCCGGTGCCGCTGAGCTGGCTCAGGTCGACGCCCAGGTCCCGGGCCAGCTTGCGCACGGGAGGTTTGGCCAGCGCCCGGCCGCCGCCGTTTTTATCCCGCACGGCCGTGGCCGTCGGGCCCAAATTGACTGGCGTTGCGGTCGCGGGCGCTGGGGCTGTGGGGGGCCCTGTGACCGCGGCGGGCGCGGGCCCAGGGACCATCGGTGTGGTCTTGCGCGGGCGGCGGCTGGTCGTCGCGGTCTTGACGCCGTACCCGACCAGCACCGGCTGTCGCTCCGGAGCGGCCGGTACCGGGTCCGCTGGGACCATTTTATTATTTTTAATGGGGGAATCGGGACCTGGGGTGTCCACGGCGATGATCGGGGTGCCCACGTCGACGCTCTGCCCCTCGTCCACGAGCAGCTGCGCCACCACCCCCTCGTACGGGGACGGCAGCTCGACCACGGCCTTGGCCGTCTCGATCTCCACGATCACCTGGTTGATGGTGACCTGATCGCCCGGCTTGACCCGCCAGGTCACGATGTCGGCCTCGGTCAGGCCCTCCCCGACGTCGGGGAGCCGGAACTGCTTGCGCTCGGTCATCAGGCTCCTCCCTCAGTACGCGAAGGTGCGGTCGACGGCATCCAGCACCCGGTCCAGGTCCGGCAGGTAGTGATCCTCGTTCCGGGACGGCGGGTACGGGATGGAGAACCCGCCGACCCGCAGCACCGGGGACTCCAGCGAGTAGAAGCACTCCTCGGTCACCCGGGCCGCGATCTCGGCGCCCAGGCCGGCGTACACCGGGGCCTCGTGCACAATCACGCAGCGCCCGGTGCGGCGGACCGAGGCGGCCACCGTGGGCAGATCCAGCGGGGACAGCGAGCGCAGGTCGATCACCTCGATGCTGCGGCCGTCGTCCCGGGCCGCGGCGGCGGCGTCGGTGGCCACCCTGACCATCGGGCCGTAGGCCAGCAGGGTCACGTCGGTGCCCTCGGCCACGACCCGGGCGGTGTCCAGCGGCAGCGCGTCGCTGACCGCGAGCGAGGTGTCGACCTCGGCCTTCTCCCAGTACCGGCGCTTGGGCTCGAAGAAGATCACCGGGTCGTCGCTGCGGACCGCCTGCTGGATCATGGTGAACGCGTCCGGCCCGCTGGAGCAGGCCACCACCCGGAGCCCGGCGGTGTGGGCGAACAGCACCTCGGGCGATTCGCTGTGGTGCTCGACCGCGCCGATGCCGCCGCCGAACGGGATGCGGATCACCACCGGCAGCGCCACCTGGCCGCGGGACCGGTACCGCATCTTGGCCAGCTGGGACACGATCTGGTTGAACGCCGGGTAGACGAAGCCGTCGAACTGGATCTCGCACACCGGCCGGTAGCCCCGCAGGGCCAGCCCGATCGCGGTGCCGACGATGCCGGATTCGGCCAGCGGCGTGTCCATGACCCGGCTCTCACCGAAGTCCTTCTGCAGGCCGTCGGTGATCCGGAACACGCCGCCGAGCTTGCCGACGTCCTCGCCCATGATCATGACCTTGGGGTCGTCCTCCAGGGCCTTGCGGAGACCCTCGTTCAGCGACCGGGCCAGCGTGAGCGTGGTCATTGTGTCTCTCCGCCCCGAGCGAAGGCCTGCGCTACCGCGGGCTGGACCGGCTTGGCCTCATCCGCAGGCGCCGGATCCGGCTCCGCCGGCGGTCCGTCCGCGAACGAGTCCAGGTAGGCGGCGTAGGTGTCCCGTTCCGCGTCGATGATCGGCTGCGGCCCGGCGTAGACGTTCTCGAACATGGACAGCGGCGTCGGGTCCGGCATGGCCCGGCAGGCCTCGCGCAGCCAGGCGCCCAGCTCGTCCGCCTCGGCGTCGACCTGGTCCACGAAGACGGTGTCGGCCGCCCCGGTGCGCAGCAGGTAGGCCTTGACCCGCTCGATCGGGTCGCGCAGCTTCCACGCCTCCAGCTCGGCCGCCATCCGGTACCGGGTCGGGTCGTCGGTGGTGGTGTGCGCGCCCATCCGGTAGGTGAACGCCTCGATGAACGTGGGGCCCTGGCCCTCGCGCGCGGCCTTGAGCGCGGCCCGGGTCACGGCCAGGCAGGCCAGCACGTCGTTGCCGTCCACCCGCACGCCGGGGAAACCGAACCCGCGGGCCCGCTGGTAGAGCGGGATCCGGCTCTGCCGCTCCAGCGGCGCGGAGATGGCCCACTGGTTGTTCTGGCAGAAGAACACCACCGGCGCGTTGTTGACCGAGGCCCAGATGAACGCCTCGTTCACGTCGCCCTGGCTGGTGGCGCCGTCGCCGAAGTAGGCGATCACCGCCTCGCCCGCGTCCCCGGTCGCCCCGTCGCGCTGGATGCCCATCGCGTACCCGGTGGCGTGCAGCGTCTGGCTGCCGATCACGATCGTGTACAGGTGGAACTTGTGCTCGGCCGGGTCCCAGCCGCCGTGGCTGACGCCCCGGAACAGCCCGAGCAGCTTGAGCGGGTCGACTCCCCGGCACCAGGCCACGCCGTGCTCGCGGTAAGTGGGGAACGCCATGTCCTGCGGGCTGAGCGCGCGGCCCGAGCCGATCTGCGCCGCCTCCTGGCCGAGCAGTGACGCCCAGAGGCCCAGTTCGCCCTGGCGCTGCAGGGCGATGGCCTCGGTGTCCAGCCGGCGGACGAGCACCAGATCGCGGTAGAGGCCCTGCAGTTCGCGGGCCGAGACGTCGAGCGGGTAGTCGGGGTGCTGGATCCGCTGACCCTCCGGGGTCAGGAGCTGAATCAGTTCTTCGGCCGCGCCGGCGGCCTGGGGCAGGCCGGCTGCGGCGGCGGGCGCCGAGGGCATGAGCTCTTGTGCGGCGGACGAACCGCCTACTTCGACGGACACGTGCCACTCCTTGAATCCTCAGGGCCAGCCTGGGATCGCCAGGTCTGGCCGGTCGGTGTGCGCAGGAGCGCTATGAAGTTGTCCACTGTGTTTTTCCATCTGGCGGCCCGGACCACCGCGAGCGTGGGTCTCATCGCGTACGCTGCGGCCCTGGCACAGATGCATGTGAGCATATGTGCCCCGCCAGCCCCGGGAGGATACGTGGCCCGTGTCGTTATTGACGTCATGCTGAAGACCGAAATTCACGATCCGCAGGGAGATGCGATCGCGGATTCGGCCCGTCGCCTCGGCTACGGGGAGATTGCCAGCGTGCGGCAGGGCAAGCGGTTCGAGGTCGAGATCGACGGCCCGGCCGACGACGCCGCCCTGGACCAGGCGGCCAAGCTGGCCGCGGACCTGCTGGCCAACCCGGTGATCGAAGTGTTTTCCGTGCATCACGGCTGACCGCACGGTCGTATAACGGACCGGTGTAACACGGGGATTTCACGGTTATGACCGACGCGGACGGGAACCCTTCGCAGAGGGGCCCGGTGATTCACCACCGGGCCTGATGGTGGACCCGATACGCGGAGGCGGGGGCGTGCGCAGGTGACTCGGCCGAAATCAGCCGCAGGGGTGAACGGGGGTCTACCCGTGACGGCGAAGTTCTGCCTGACCTTCCAGCGTGAGCCGCTCAGCGTCCCGGTGACCCGGCACGTGCTGGGCGGCGTCCTGCAGTCCGTGGGCATGGCCGACGACAGCGTCGGCGACCTGCTGCTCGCGGCCACCGAAGCCTGCTCGAACGTGCTCCGGCACGGCGGCCCGCGGGTCACCGGGTACGCGGTGATCGTCACCATCGGCCCCACCCGGTGTGAGGTGGAGATCGCCGAGGACCAGAGCTTCGGCGGAGCCGGCGGTCCGGCCACCGCCACGCCCGCCCGCCGCGCGGCCGGCGCCCGGCGGCTGACCCGCCCGTCACCCGGCCTGACCCTGGAGGGCGGCCGGCGCAGGTCCGGTCACTCCATCCGGGTGCCAGGCCGCAGGCTGAGCTGGCGCGGCTCGCCGGACGGCCGGCCCACCCGGGGTGACAGCACCGGCGACCGGCGCCGCGCCGCCCGTGAACCGGACGTGGCCACCCTGGCCGAGTCCGGCCGCGGGCTGGACATCATCCGCGCCTGCGTCGACGACCTCAGCGTGCGCACCCGCCCGGGCCGCGGCACGGTGGTCACCTTGCGCAAGCGGATCACCTGGTCCGCCGACGCCCCGCTGACCCAGCTGCGCGCGGCCAGCTAGCGGCTGGTTCTCGGGCCGGTTTCTGGCCGCCAGGCGCTCTGGCCGGGCTGGGGACAGGCAGCCGGTAATCTTCGGACGTGCCCCTCATCTGCTTTTTTGTTGGTGCTTCGTGACCGCGCGGGTCGGTGTGATCACGTTCCCCGGCTCGCTGGACGACGGCGAGGCCGGCCGGGCCGTGCGGCGGGCCGGCGCTGAGCCGGTCGCGCTCTGGCACGCCCAGCGTGACCTGCGCGGCGTGGACGCGGTGATCCTGCCCGGCGGCTTCTCCTACGGCGACTACCTGCGCTGCGGCGCGATCGCCCGGTTCTCCCCGGTGATGGCCGAGCTGGCCGCCGCGGCCCGGGCCGGGCTGCCCGTGCTCGGCATCTGCAACGGCTTCCAGATCCTGTGCGAGGCCCATCTGCTGCCCGGGGCGCTGACCCGGAACGCGGGGCTGCACTTCGTCAGCCGGGACCTGCGGCTGCGGGTGGAGAACACCAGCACCCCGTGGACCCGGCGCTACTACGGCGGCCAGGAGATCACGATCCCGCTGAAGAGCGGGGAAGGCGCGTACGCCGCCGACGAGGGCACGCTGGCCGCGCTCGAGGCCGGCGGCCAGGTGGTGGTCCGCTACCTGAGCAACCCGAACGGATCGGCCCGGGACATTGCCGGGGTCAGCAACGAGGCGGGCAACGTGGTCGGCCTGATGCCGCACCCGGAGTACGCGACCGACGAGCTGACCGGACCGGGCACCGACGGGCTGGGGTTCTTCGTCTCGGCCGTGACCGCGCTGGCGGAGGTGGCCCGATGACCGTGGAGAACACGATGACCGGCCAGGACACGGTGACGACGGCGACCGCCACCCCGGACCAGCCGCAGCCGTACGCCGCGCTGGGCCTGACCGGCCCGGAGTACCAGCGGATCCGGGACCTGCTCGGCCGCCGGCCCACCGACGCCGAGCTGGCCCTGTACTCGGTGATGTGGAGCGAGCACTGCTCCTACAAGTCGTCCAAGGTGCACCTGCGGCAGTTCGGTGAGAAAGCACCGCCCAGCGACGCCCTGCTCGCCGGGATCGGGGCCAACGCCGGCGTGGTCGACATCGGCGGCGGCTGGGCCGTCACGTTCAAGATCGAATCGCACAACCACCCCTCCTACGTGGAGCCGCACCAGGGCGCGGCCACCGGGGTGGGCGGCATCGTCCGCGACATCCTGGCCATGGGCGCCCGCCCGGTGGCGGTGATGGACGCGCTGCGGTTCGGCCCGGCCGACGCCCCGGACACCCGCCGGGTGCTGCCCGGCGTGGTCAGCGGCATCTCGTTCTACGGCAACTGCCTGGGCCTGCCCAACATCGGCGGCGAGCTGGCCTTCGACTCCTGCTACGCGGGCAACCCGCTGGTCAACGCGCTCTGCGTGGGCGTCCTGCGGCACGGTGACCTCAAGCTGGCCACCGCCGACGGGCCCGGCAACCAGGTCATCCTGCTCGGCTCGCGCACCGGCCCGGACGGTATCGGCGGCGCCTCGGTGCTGGCCAGCGCGACCTTCGGCGCCGCGGGCGAGGGCGGGGAGTCGGCCAAGCGGCCCAGCGTCCAGGTCGGTGACCCGTTCCTGGAGAAGCTGCTGATCGAGTGCTGCCTGGAGCTGTACCGCGAGGACCTGATCACGGGCATCCAGGACCTGGGCGCGGCCGGCGTGGCCTGCGCCACCACCGAGCTGGCCGCGGCCGGCACCGGCGGCATGCGGGTCCGGCTGGACTCGGTGCCGCTGCGTGACGCCACCCTGGGGCCGCCCGAGATCCTGATGAGCGAGTCCCAGGAACGGATGATGGCCGTGGTCACCCCGGCCGACGTGCCGCGCTTCCTCGGCGTCTGCGCCAAGTGGGGCGTCCAGGCCACGGTGATCGGCGAGGTGACCGGGACCGGGCGGCTGGAGATGACCTGGCACGGCGAGACCGTGGTCGACATCCCGCCGGGTACCGCCGCCGACGAGGGCCCGGTCTACCAGCGCCCGCTGGCCCGCCCGGACAGTCAGGACGCCCTGGCGGCCGACGACCCGGCGGCGCTGCCGCGCCCGGCCGATGCAGCGGCGCTGCGGGACACGCTGCTGACGCTGCTGGCCGCGCCCGGCCTGGCCGACGCGACCTGGGTCACCGAGCAGTACGACCGCTACGTGCGCGGCGACACCGTGCTGGCCATGCCCGAGGACGGCGGCCTGATCCGGGTGGACGAGGAGTCCGGGCTCGGGGTGGCGCTGGCCACCGACGGCAACGGCCGCTACACGCTGCTCGACCCGTACGCGGGCGCGCAGCTGGCGCTGGCCGAGGCCTACCGCAACGTGGCCGCGACCGGTGCCCGCCCGCTGGCCGTCACCAACTGCCTGAACTTCGGCTCGCCGGAGGACCCGGGGGTGATGTGGCAGTTCGCCGAGGCGGTCCGCGGCCTGGCCGACGGCTGCGCCACCCTGGGCGTGCCGGTGACCGGGGGCAACGTCAGCTTCTACAACCAGACCGGCTCGACCGCGATCAAGCCCACCCCGGTGATCGGGGTGCTGGGGGTGCACCCCGACGTGCGCCAGCGCCTGTCCATCGGCTTCGCCACCGAGGGCGCCCCGATCGTGCTGCTCGGCCGGACCGGGGACGAGTTCGGCGGGTCGGCCTGGGCCCAGGTCGTGCACGGGCACGTGGGCGGCCGCCCGCCGCGGGTGGACCTCGCGGCCGAGCAGGCCCTGGCCGGACTGCTGGCCGACGCCGCGGCGGCCGGGGTGCTGGTCGCGGCGCACGACCTGTCCGACGGCGGCCTGGCCGTGGCGCTGACCGAGTCGTGCCTGCGCGGCGGGCTCGGGGCCGTGGTCGAGCTGCCCGGCGACCCGTTCACGGCCCTGTTCAGCGAGTCGGCCGCCCGGGCCGTGGTCGCGGTGCGACCCGGCGCCGAGGAGGAGTTCGCCCGGCTGTGCGCCGAGCGGGGCGTGCCCGCGGAGACGATCGGCACGGTCGGCGGCGCCGCCCTGGACGTGGCCGGCTGCTTCTCGGTCCCGCTGGACGAGCTGGCCGGTGCGCACCGCGGCACGCTGCCCGCCATCTTCGGGCCGGCCAGCACCAGCCCCCGCCGCTCACCAGCTGACGGGGAGGCGAGGCGGATGCCGGCCCGGCGGCCTAACCCGGATGACCGGGCCCATGTGACCGAGGTCACCCGCGCGCTGGACGCGGGCCAGGAACCACCCCGGGACGCGCTGCGGTCCGCCGTGCGCTACCTGCTGCTGGTGCTGGCCGACACCGTGCCGGGCAAGGCGGTGGAGGTGCGGGTGCCGCCAGTCGCGGCCGTGCAGTGCATTCCGGGCGTACGGCACACCCGGGGCACCCCGCCCAACGTGGTCGAGACCGATCCCGTGACCTGGATCCGGCTGGCCACCGGGCGGCTGGACTGGGCCGCGGCGGTGGCCGCCGGGCAGGTCCACGCCAGCGGCTCTCGGGCCGATCTGAGCTCATTTCTGCCGGTCGGGGGGGCATTGCCCGGCTCTCCCGGGTAGCGGAACCCGAACTCCTCCGTAAACTGGAACCGTGCCAAAGCCCGACGGCCGCCTGACGGATGATCTCGATCCCTCCGACCGGCCGCCACAAGACGCCTGCGGTGTATTCGGAGTCTGGGCGCCGGGTGAGGAGGTGGCCAAGCTCGCCTACTACGGCCTGTACGCGCTCCAGCACAGAGGCCAGGAGTCGGCCGGCATCGCGGTCAGCGACGGCGACCGGATGGTGGTCTACAAGGAGATGGGCCTGGTGGCCCAGGTCTTCAACGAGGCCACCCTCAACAACCTGCGCGGCTACATCGCGGTCGGCCACAACCGGTACTCCACCTCAGGAGCCTCGGTGTGGGAGAACGCCCAGCCCACGTTCCGGCCCATCGGGGACGGCGGCCTGGCCCTGGCCCACAACGGCAACCTGATCAACACCCTGGAGCTGGCCGGGCTGCTCGACGACAGCCCCGGTCAGCCTGGCCGGATGCCGGTGGCCACGTCCGACACCGACGTGCTGACCGAGTTGTTCGCCCGCCCGGCGCTGGACGCGCCGGCCCCGGCCGAGGGCACCGACCCGGTGCCGGGCGCGCGGGCCGCGGCTATCGAGGAGATGGCGCTGGCCACGCTGCCGCGGGTGCGCGGGGCCTACTCGCTGGTGTTCATGAACGAGCGGACCCTGTTCGCGGCCCGCGACCCGCAGGGCTTCCGCCCGCTGGTGCTGGGCCAGCTGGCCACCGGCTGGGCCGTGGCCAGCGAGACCGCGGCGCTGGAGATCATCGGAGCCAGCTTCGTGCGCGAGATCGAGCCCGGCGAGCTCATCACCATCGACGAGCGGGGCGTGCGGTCCCGGACGTTCGCGGCCGCCGAGCCGCGCGGCTGCCTGTTTGAGTACGTCTACCTGGCCCGCCCGGACACCACCATCGCGGGCCGCAACGTGCAGGCCACCCGGGTCGAGGTCGGCCGGCGGCTGGCGGCCGAGTATCCGGCCGACGCCGATCTGGTCATCCCGGTGCCCGAGTCCGGTACGCCCGCGGCCATCGGCTACGCCGAGGCCAGCGGCATCCCCTACGGCCAGGGCCTGGTCAAGAACTCCTACGTGGGCCGGACGTTCATCCAGCCCAGCCAGACCATCCGGCAGCGCGGCATCCGGCTCAAGCTGAACCCGCTCACCGGGGTGGTGGCCGGGAAGCGGCTGGTGGTGGTGGACGACTCGATCGTGCGCGGCAACACCCAGCGGGCCATCGTGGCCATGCTGCGGGAGGCGGGCGCGGCCGAGGTGCACGTCCGGATCTCCAGCCCGCCGGTGAGCTGGCCCTGCTTCTACGGCATCGACTTCGCCACCCGGGCCGAGCTGATCGCCGGGCACGAGTCGGTCGAGGAGATCTGCGCCTCCATCGGGGCCGACTCGCTCGGCTACGTCTCGCTGGCGGGCCTGACCGCCGCGACCACGATCCCGGCGAACCAGCTGTGCCGGGCCTGCTTCGACGGCCAGTACCCGATCCCGGTCGAGGAAGCCGAGCGGGGCAAGTACGTCCGGGAGAACGCGCGGCCGCTGCAGGCGGCGCGCCCGTGAGCGGTGAGCCCGGACCCGGGACTGGTGACACGGTGACCGGTGAGCCCGGCCGCCAGGACGGTCTCAGCTACGCGGCCGCGGGCGTGGACATCCGCGCCGGCGACCGCGCCGTGGACCTGATGCGGGCTTCGGTGGCAGGCACGGCCCGGCCCGAGGTGATGGGGGGCATCGGCGGCTTCGCGGGCCTGTTCGACGCCTCCCGGCTGGCCACCTACCGGCACCCCGTGCTGGCCACCTCCACCGACGGTGTGGGCACCAAGGTCGTGCTGGCCAGCCGGCTCGGCGTCTACGACACGGTCGGGATGGACCTGGTGGCAATGGTCGCGGACGACCTGGCCGCCTGCGGGGCCGAGCCGCTGTTCATGACCGACTACGTGGTCTGCGGGGCGGTCCAGCCGGAGCGGGTGGCGGCCATCGTGTCCGGCGTGGCCCGCGGTTGCGCCCAGGCCGGCTGCGCCCTGCTCGGCGGGGAGACCGCCGAGCACCCCGGTCACTTCGGCCCGGACGACTTCGATCTGGCCGGGGCGGCCACCGGCGTGGTGGAGGCGGACGCCATCCTCGGCCCGGAGCGGGTCCGGCCGGGGGACACGGTGCTGGGCCTGGCCTCGTCCGGGCTGCACTCCAACGGGTACTCGCTGGTCCGCGAGATCCTCCGGCGGGCCGGCCTGGACCTGGGACAGGACGTGCCCGAGCTGAGCCGTTCCCTCGGGGCTGAGCTCCTGGAGCCGTCCCGGATCTACGCTCTGGACTGCCTGGCCCTGGCGGCCGGGTGCGACGTGCACGCCTTCGCCCACATCACCGGGGGTGGGCTGGCGGCCAACCTGGCCCGGGTGCTGCCCGGCCACGTCGACGCGCTGCTGGACCGGGGGACCTGGACGCCACCCGCGATCTTCGACGTGCTGGCTGCGGCCGGGAAGGTCACGCGCGAGGAGATGGAACGGGTGTTCAACATGGGGGTCGGCATGACCGCCGTAGTGGCCCCGGATGCCGCCAGCGCCGCCCTGGACTTGCTGGCCGCGCGGGGCGTGCCCGCCTGGGTGCTGGGCGAGGTGGTCCCCGGCTCCGGCGAAGCCCGCCTGAACGGGAAGCACTGAACGGCAGGCACTGAACGGCAGGCGCTGAGCCAGCTGGGCACTCGGCGCCGCCCAGGCACGTTGTACCGGCCGAGCACGCGTGGTCAGCCGGGCACTGGTCCCCACTGAGCGCAGGCATCAACCAGCCTGCGCTCAGCCGGAACGCTCAGCGCTTGCTCATCCGTCAGATCAAGCCGCGATGCGGGACAGCGGACTACTCAGGAAGCCGACCATTCGTCGTCTTCCTCGTCCTCTTCCTCGGCGTCGTCATCATCGTGGTCCGCGGCAACCGGGTCATATGCCCCGTCGTCGTGGTCCGCGCCTACGCCCAGCTCCGCACGCAGCCGGTCAAGGTCGGTCCCGCCGCCGTTGTACTTGAGCTGGCGGGCCACCTTTACCTGCTTGGCCTTGGCTCGGCCGCGCCCCATTGGCTCGACCCCCTCAAACGTCCGGAGCCCCGCGGGCCCCTCCATGTCTGCATTGCTGGCTGCCCACATAACAAACGGACCCGTCGAGCCCTCCTTGCGAGGGCGCGGCGCGCACCAGCTTCCGTACAGGTCTAACCGTACCCGCTTTGCGGCCTCCATGCCTACGCTGAGGACGCTCACAGGTGCCGCGTCTCGTCCGAAATGTGCGCTTACCGGCTCGCTCAGCCCCGGGAACCGAGCCAGATGCCCCGTAGCCGCCCCACGTCGGACATCCGCTGCTCGGCCAGGCGGTCGGCCGCGGCCGACGGTGGCACGCCGTCGGAGTCGGCGATCTGGAAGATGCGCGTGGTGGTACCGAAGATCTGTTCCGCTCGCGTCCGGGCTCGCTCGAAGCTGAATCCGGCCAGTTCATCGGCGACCTGGATGACCCCGCCCGCGTTGACCACGTAGTCCGGGGCGTACAGGATCCCGCGGTCGGCCAGCAGCTTCTCCACGCCCGCGTGCGCGAGCTGGTTGTTGGCCCCGCCGCAGATGATCTTGGCGTCCAGGGTGGCGGCGACCTGATCGTCGACCGACCCGCCCAGCGCGCACGGGGCGAACACGTCCAGGTTCGCGGCCAGCAGCTCGGCCGCGCCGGCCACGACCTCGACTTCGGGGTGCCGGGCCCGGACCCCGTCGACCGCGGTCTCGCTCACGTCGCAGATGACGACCTCGGCGCCGTCCTCGACCAGGTGGCTGACCAGCTTGCGGCCGACCTTGCCCACGCCTTCGACGCCGACCCGGCGGCCGCGCAGGCTGGTGGAGCCCCACACGTGCCCGGCGGCGGCCCGCAGCCCGGCGAACACGCCGAGCGCGGTCAGCACGGACGAGTCTCCGGCTCCGCCGTAGGCGGGGGTGCGCCCGGTGACCCAGCGGCTCTCCCGGGCGATGATGTCCATGTCTTCGCTGTAGGTGCCGACGTCGCAGGCGGTGATGTACCGGCCGCCGAGTGAGTCGATGAACCGCCCGTAGGCGCGTAGCAGCGCCTCGCTCTTCAGCTCGGCCGGGTCGCCGATGATGACGGCCTTGCCGCCGCCGTGGTCCAGCCCGGCCAGGGCATTCTTGTAGGCCATGGCGGCCGACAGCCGCAGCGCGTCGGCCAGGGCTTCGTCCTCGCTGCCGTACGGGTAGAACCGGGTCCCGCCCAGCGAGGGCCCTAGAGCGGTGGAGTAGATCGCGATGATCGCTTTCAGCCCGCTGCGTGCGTCCTGGCAGAACGCGACCTGCTCGTGACCGGTCCGCTCGGTGCTGTCGCTGCCCTTGTGGGGCGTCGTGAACACATGCGTCACTGTGGTGACTCTTCCGATCGTGCCCGGGCCCTGGTCGGCGCGGGATCTACCGCTCAGCTTAGGGCGGGCAGGCCGGCCCGGCAGGCCGCCATGCGGGGCGCCTCGCGGCACGATCCCCTCGCAGACAGTGACGAGCCGACGAGGGGAAACCTGTGCTGCTTCCGGGTGAGATGCGGTGAGTGATGATGTCGTTATCAGCCTGGCCAGCTTTCGTAGGCTGTTGTATGTCACCATGCGGTTGTGCTGCCTTACGCCGCGTATCTTCGGGTCTACGAGCCGCTGTCCGCGTTCGAGGAGCCGGAGTTGTCACGCTGGGTGGCTTATGCGGCCTCGCCGCACCGTCCCCGGCGGCGGGAGGCCTTGGAGGCCGAGTACGCGGACGCGCTGCGCCGGGTCACCGCGCTCCCGCCGATCGTGGTGCCGGACAAGGAGAGCGAGCACGCCTACGTCCGCTGGGCCGACGGCGTCATCTATATCTGTCCCTGGCAGACCCGGCTGCGGTCCTGGCTGGCCCTGGGCCACCTGCGCGCCACGGCCCGGCCACCGCTGGCCGACGCCTTCTCCCCGAGTCAGGCGGCCGAGGCGGCGCGGGCGTTCGCGACCACCTGCGGCGACGGCACCTCGCTGCGGACCTATATCCAGACCAGCGCCTGGTCGGTGCCCCTGACCTGGTTCGCGATGTTCAGTCCGGCCGAGCGCTGGCTGGCACTCGGTCCCGGTGACGAGTTCGGCGCGGGCTCGTCCGCCACCACGTCGGCCGTGCGCACGCTGATCTACGCCACCGCGATGACTCAGGCCCGGCGGCGGCTGGCCCGGAGCCTGGCCGCGGTGCGTAAGGGACTGCAGGGGTCGCTGGATACGTCGGAGACCGTGCGGAGGCGCTCGCTGGCCATGACCGCCGAGCTGGAGGACGTCGGCCGCTGGCTGGAGGACTTCCACATCCAGTCGGTCGTCGAACTCGACTACGGCGGCCTGGTCAACCTGCTCAACGACGACGCCCTGCGCGGGGACCAGTCGGTGGCCGAGATCCGCGCCGCCATCAGCGGCCTCAACCGCGACGAGCCCGAACTGGCCATCGCCATGTACCGCCGGACGGCCGATCGCTGGCAGACCCTCCGCGCCGCCGAGTCCGCCAACTAGCCGTCGCGGCCGGCACGATCCGCTCGCGAGTGGGCACACGGTATCGCGGCCACCCGGAGCCACCTCGCGCCTTCGCCTCGCGTCACCCAGTGTGCCCTGTCGCACGCCCCGGGGACGCCGCCCGCACCCCGTCGCCCAGCCCCCGCTCCCGGGTCTTGGCCGGGCCGATCGTCGGCACTGGGGGCGTTACGGCCCGCCGCGAACGCGGAGAGTGACCGCTCGGGCGACCAGATTCCCCGTTAAGTCACTGAACGTAATTCTCAAACCCGGGAAAGTTTGCCGGCAGAACGTGGTTGTCTGCCTACCCAACGGCGTCATCGTGAGGTAGGTTCGTAACACATGGGTGAACTTAGGTCACTATATGCCGCCAGCCACGTGACCGGTTTAGCCGTCTCCTGAGGGTTGTGGCATCTGCCACGCTCGGCCCTCTGGTGGCTCCGGTCGCAGTATTTCCGAATCTGCCACGATGCAACTCTAAGTATCGCTACACTTACGCTCAGTGACAGAGAGACGACGGTCGCAGAGGATTGAGACAGAAAAATTTGCACCGGGTGGTCGACTTGTTACCCCTAGTGATGGCAATATGGTCTCTGCACACCATATGGGACATCAACGGCAGGCTCCGGGATGGAGCTCCAGGCAAGGCAGAAACGCAGGATCGTAAGTTTCGGTCCAGGAGGAGAGGCCGCAAATGGCTGCACGTACACCCGAAGCAGAACCGCTGCTGACGCCGGCGGAGGTCGCAACGATGTTCCGAGTCGACCCGAAGACCGTGACCCGTTGGGCCAAGGCCGGCAAGCTGACGTCGATCCGGACCCTGGGCGGGCACCGCCGGTACCGGGAGACGGAAGTCCGCGCGCTGCTCGCTGGCATTCCGCAGCAGCGTTCCGAGTGACGGCCGCCGCATTCGCGTGGCTTTGCTTTGCGCCAGGGGGGCAGTTGACTGCCGGGCGCACCGCACGCGGCGGCAGTCTCACCGTAGGTAGGGGGGTCGGCCCCGGTGGCATTGGACGCCACTCGGGCCGTGTTTCACCAGCAGGCGTTTTGAGCGCCGCATCTTGCGGACACGCACTGCCGGGGCCGATCCAGCAAGCAAGACCTTAACCAGCACATTAGAAAACGACCCGGGGAACACTGCTGCCTCAGGCAGTTACAGTAAGTAGTGATTCGGATGTAATCTGTAATCATTCCTGCTGAGCGGCGGTGTCCGACATACTGAGTCGCGTCCAAGAGAACGGATGCAACGCGCAGTCGGCGATCCTCGGTCAGGGGACGCGACCGTACGTCGCGTTCATGGGGAGGGATCGCACGATGCGTGATCCGGAGTTGGTCGCGCGTGCCGGTTACGCCGCCGCGCGGCTGGAACAGGCATGGGAGCGCTGGCGAGCGCTACACGGGCTGGGTGGGTCGGCTGACCCCCTGGCCAGCTACGTAGGTTATTCGCTCAAAGAGCCGATGGGGCAGCCACGCGTCGTGATTGGCGTGGACGCCGCGGAGGCCGAGTTCTTCGCCGATTTCCTGGAGAGCCACGACTGCTCCGGCTTGGCCGCGGACAGCGGCTTGGCCGCGGACGTCGGCGCGCTGACAGGTGCGGGCCTGACGGCGGGTGACCCGACGCCAGTGAACGGTGCGATGCACTCGCAGGCCAGCGGGCCCATGCGGCCGCCGGTCAGCGGGCCGATGCACCCGCCGGTCAGCGGCCCGCAACGGGTCCTGGCCAACGGGGCACCGCGCCCGTCCGGGCCGGCTGCCGTCTCCGGGCCCCTCGGAACCGGGCCGCTCGGTGCCGATCCGGCCGCCGCTGCGGGACCACTCAGCCCCGGTCCCGGGGCGGTTCCGGGAGCCTTTGGCGCCGGTTCGGCCGACGGCGCGGTTGGGCGGGGCTCCGGCCCCGCGGCCAACCCGGCGTCCCGGAACACCGGACGGCCCGACCTGCTGTCCGCCCCGGTCGGGGCCGAGCATCCGGCCGACGAACCGTCGTCGGCCCCCGCTCCGGTCACCCGGGTCTTCCCGGCGATCACGGCGGACCTGCCGGGCAATCCGGGGGCTCCCGCCGCGCCGCTGTCACCGGCCGCACCGAACAGCTACGCGGAACACTCTGATTACCTGCGGCGCACAGGTCGCCTGGGCCCGGCAGAGTATCCCGCGCCGGGGGAACCGATGTCCGGCCCGCAGGAGGCACCGGACGCCATGGCGGCCGAGCTGGCGGGCTGGGCGTCGGGCGAGCTGCCGGGTCAGGCCTCGGAGCAGCTGGCCAGCTGGGTCGCGGGCGATTCGGGCGGCCGGAGGCTGCGCCGGTCACGCTCGGCCCGCTGAGCCGCTGCTCCACGCTACACCCGTTAGCCCAGCTCAACCACGGTGCCGACCGCGAGCTAGGGCAGGCATGGGGAAGTGCCTGACCGCCACGACCGGCGCCAGGGACAGCCTGGGCAGCGTCCTAAGGGGTTCTACAGCTTGGCCTCAGCCTGGCGTCAGGTACGGAGGCAAAATTAATAACCAAGAGGGCAAGCTCTCTTCTCCCCAAGACGTCTGGGCCCGGCACGGCCAGGCCCCGGGCCGGGCCCAGACACCAGGGAATTTCCCCCCGCCGCCAGCCCTTATGGGGTGCTCACGGGGGGCTCAGCGAACCCCGAGTGGAACCCACTGAGCCGCAGGTTAATTTCTGGGTCTATGGGGCATTAGCGGTCAGGTTGGACATTGGCTGCCGTGACCTGAACTTATATGGTCATCATCCGGCATGGGTGCACGCCGATCATCAGTTTGTGACGCCCGGGACTCCTGGGCTCTCCTGAAGGATGGTTTGGATGATCAAGGGGTTCAAGAACTTCCTGTTGCGCGGGGACGTCGTCGTCATAGCGGTGGGCCTCGTCATCGCCCTCGCCCTCAGCATGCTGGTCAGCGCGTTCACCACGAATATCATCAACCCGATCGTGGCCAGGTTTCAGGGCAGCAACTCGTCAGGGCTCGGCGTCAACCTCGGCAAGACCAACGCAACATTCGTGAACTTCGGCGCTCTTATCTCGGCCATCATCTACTTCATCATCTTCATGATGGTGATCTACTTCATCATCGTGGTGCCCTACCGCACGCTCCAGAAGCGTCGCGGCGTCACCGTGTTCGGTGACCCGCCGCCGGTCAAGACCTGCCCGGCCTGCCTGTCCGCCGACCTGCCCGTGGCCGCCACCCGGTGCAAGTACTGCAGCATCGACCTGCCCACCGCCACCGACGCCGCCGTCTGAGCCGCGCCGTACCCCCGCCCGGCCGCACCCCCGCCCGGCCGGACCACTCGCCCGGGCCGGGCGGGCAGCTACTGCAGGGTCGGGGAGGGCTGGTTCTCCCGGGTGGCAAAGGAGAGGCGCCACTCGTCGTCGGCCTGGTCCTCCAGTTCCAGCACCCAGGTGAAGCGGCCACCCGGGGACAGTTGCAGGACGGTGTTGAACGCGACCGGGACGTTGATCTCGGTGCCCGGGGCCAGGCCGGCCGGGCGCCCGGCCTCGAACTGGCCGCCGGCGCGGACCTCCTGGGCGCCGTTCGGGCCGGGCTGGATGACCGGAGCCCCGTCCTCGTCCTGCAGCCTGAGCGTGAACGAGATCTTCTCGTTCGTCCGCTGCCACGGGATGTGGAACAGCACCGCGACTCCGCAGGCGACCGGGCCAGGCCCGCAGACCGACCAGCCCCCGCCGGAGATGAACAGCTTGCCGTCGGCGACCTGCGCGTGGTCGGCCAGCATCATCGTGACCCTCATGGATCAGTTACCCCTCACGACGAGAAAACGGTCGGCCCGGTCAGCTCCACTGGAACTGGGCCAGCACCGTGCGGAAGATCAACAGAGAAAGTACCGTGACCTGCGTCAGCCGGTCCAGCCAGCCGTCCCGGGGGCCTGCTTGCGCAGATCGTCCCGGATCTCATGACCCAGCCGCCGGGTCTCCCGCCGGTTGAGCAGCGCCCCCGCGGCGGCACCGGTCAGCAGCGGGCCCAGCGACACGGCGCTGCGGCCGGCCCGGCCCACCAGGCGGCGCTGCAGGCGGCGGGCCAGCGGGGAACCGAAGGCCAGCACCACACCGCCCGGCCCGAGCGCGACCCCGCGACGATTGGCCCAGGCGCCCACGTAGGAGGTCATCCGGCTGGCCAGGTCACCGTGCGCTCGCATGCCGTACACCTCGTGCAGCTCGGCGATGAGCTTGATCTCGATGCCGACCAGGGTCAGCGTCTCGGTGACGAGCTCGGCCGGGAACGCGGGCGCGATCGGCAGCACCGACCAGACCCCGATGGTGGCACCGACCGCGGCAGACGCCCGGGCCGCCCCTTCGATGAGCGCCTCGGCTACGTCGTCCGGTGACTTGCCCGGGAACTGGGCCCGCAGCTTCTCCTGATCCCGGACGGGCAGCCGGGGGGCCAGCACGATCACCTCATGGGCCAGCCACCGCAGGCCGCGCCCGGCGGACCGCGGGGCCCAGCCCACCATCCCCGAGCTGCGCCCGGCCAGCCGCTTGCCGGTCTCCGCGCCGCGCCGGGCCAGGCCGGTTCCCGGAGTGTGCCGGGCGATGCTGGTCCCGCGCCGTCCAACAACCGCGCTGCCTTGCCGGACCCGGGCCAGCGCCGACCGCGCGACGTCGGTCACGGCCCGGTTGGAGGACGATTCCTCGGCGGACTCGCTGACCTCACCGACGACGGTGGCCACGTCGTCCACGTCCACGCGGGCCACCTCGTCCATGCGGGCCAGGTCTTCCAGGCTGGCCACGTCTTCCAGGCTGGCCACGTCGTCCTCGCGGGCCACGTCGTCGTCGGCCGGTGTTTCGTCAGCCGGGTTTTCGGGGGCGCTGGCGTCCATGCCCCACCCTTACCCCACCAGGCCCCGATCCCACATCACCCGGGTCAGGTCTGGTCGACGGCGGGCTCGGGGTGCTTGGTCAGCAGCTTCAGTACCGCCCGCTCGGCGTGACCGTTGGTGGCCACGTCGCCGAACTCCTGGCCCTGGCCCAACTCGGTCAGCGTCGGCGCGATCGTGATACCCCGCTCGTACAGCGAGATGATCCGCGGGTCGATGTACGAGGCGCGGGCCACGGCCGGGGTGTTGCCCAGATAGGCGGCGACCTCCTGCACCATCCGGGCCACGGCCCGCTTGCGGGCCGACTCCGACGTGTCCGCGCCCTCGGACACGGCCAGCCCGACGGCGGCCAGCACGGTGGCGTGCCAGGTGCGGAAGTCCTTCACCGAGTAGTCCCCGTCCGCGACCTCGCGCAGGTAGTCGTTGATGCCGGCCGCGGTGACGTCGTGCCAGCGCTGGCCGCTGCGGAACGCCAGCAGTTCGTCCGCCGGACTGCCCCGGCGGCGTTTCAGCCTGTTCACCACCGTGCAGACCTCCGGGTCGGCCACGGACTGCTCGTGGTGCTTGGACGACTTGCCGGTGTAGTCGAAGATCAGCTGCCCGTGGTGGCAGGTCACGTGCTCCTTGCGCAGGGTGGCCAGCCCGAACGTGCCGTTCTCGGCCGCATACTCCTCCCCGCCCGCGCGGAAGAAGCCCAGGTCGATCAAGCGGACGGCGGCCGCCATGACCCGGTCGCGGGACAGTCTGTCCCCGGCCAGGTGGCGCTCGACCACCTTCCGGACCTGGGGCAGGGCCCGGCCGAAGTCCAGCACCCGGTCGTGCTTGGCCTTGTCCCGTTCGGCCCGCCACAGGTCGTGGTAACGGTACTGGCGGCGTCCGGCGGCGTCGGTCCCCACGGCCTGGATGTGCCCGTCGGCCTGCGGGCAGATCCACACGTCCTCCCAGGCCGGCGGGATGACCAGCGCCCGAACCCGGTTCAGCACCGTCGGGTCGGTCAGCGGCGTGCCGTCCGCGGCGAAGTACCGGAAGCCCTTGCCGCACCGCTGGCGCCGGATACCGTCCGCGGTGAGCTCGCTGCGGATCAGCCCCTCGACGACGTCGGCCGTGGTCATGAGGTCCCTCCGGGCCCGACGTGGGTGAGGATGTGGTGGTCGGTGACCGCGCTGGTCAGCAGTTCCTTGTAACCGACCTCGTCGAAGAACACCGTGAGCCGGTCCCCTTCGTCGGCCAGCACCACCCCGCGGCCCCACTCCTGGTGCTCGACCCGCATGCCCGCCCCGAACGAGCCGTGGCCGACGCCCGCTGGGGTCGACCGGCCGGCGTCGCAGTTGTCGCACCGGCCGCAGGGATCGTTGGCGCCCTCGCCGAAGTAGCGGAGCAGGAACCGGCGCCGGCAGTCGGTCATTTCGGCGTAGCGGCGCATCATCTCCACCCGGGACCGCTCGACCGACCGGTACTGCGTCGCGATCTCCACCGCCCGGGCGGCGGCCTCGGCCGGACCTGGCCCGTCCGGCACCGGCTCGATTTCGCCGTTCAGGCGTACGGCCCCGGCCGCCTCGAGCAGGTTGACCAGGCCGGTGAGCCGCCGTTCGGACAGCCCGGACCGCTCGGCCAGCTCGTGCAGGGTGATCGGGGTCTGGGTGACCGCCGCCACCTCGGCCAGCAGCGTCTCGTCCGGCAGGCCGCCGCTGAAGAACCGCCGGATTCCGAGGTCTTCCGGCCGGTAGAACAGGATGGCGGTGGCGGGCTGGCCGTCCCGCCCGGCCCGGCCGACCTCCTGGTAGTACTCGTCCAGAGACCCGGGGACCGAGGCGTGCAGCACGAACCGCACGTCGGGCCGGTCGATGCCCATGCCGAACGCGCTGGTGGCCACGATCGACGCGCCCGCGGAGAAGATCTCCTGGTTTTCCTCCCGCTGAGCCCGGCCCAGGCCGGCGTGGTAGGGCCGCAGGTCCAGCCGCTCCGCGTACTGCTCGGTCTCCTCCCGGGTGGCCGCGTACACGATGCCGGTGCCCCCGGACTTCCGGGCCGTCTCCTCCACCGCGGCTTCCTTGTCGTGGGCCTCGTGGAACAGCCGCACGGCCAGGTGGATCTCGGGCCGGTCGAATCCCCGGATGACGTGCGCTGGCTGGCGCAGACCCAGCCGGCGGACAATCTCCTCCCGGACCGGCGGCGCGGCCGTGGCGGTCAGCGCGGCCACCACCGGACGTGGCTCCAGCACCTCGATCACGTCGATGATGCGCAGGTAGTCGGGCCGGAAATCGTGACCCCAGGCGCTCACGCAGTGCGCCTCGTCCACCGCGAACAGCCGGGGGGGTGCCTGCGCCAGCACCGCCCGGACGTCCTCCCGGGCCAGCTGTTCGGGGGCCAGGAAGACGAAGGCCGTCTCACCCGCGCGCAGCAGGTCGTAGGCTTCGGCGCGCTTGCCTTCCGGGGTGCTGCCGTTGACGGTGACCGCGGTCAGTCCGTGCCTGGTCAGGTGCTCGCTCTGGTCCCGCTGCAGGGACAGCAGGGGGGACACCACCACGGCCGCACCGCCCAGCGCGATCGCGGTGAGCTGGTAGATGGCCGACTTGCCGGCCCCGCTGGGCATGACGGCCAGGCAGTCGCGCCCGGCCACGAGGGCCTCGATGGCCTCCTGCTGACCGGGCCGGAGCGGCCGGTAGCCGAAGACGTCGGCCGCGAGCTGCGGGATGTCGGGTGTGCTGGACGTGGTCGGGCTCCTCTAGCTGGCTGGCCCGGCTGACAGGCCTTCGGCCCACAGCATCTCCCCAGCTGTCATCACTCGTAACAGCCGGCGGCGCGTGACCCGGTTACCCGGTCAGGCGGTCCAGGTAGTGGGTGAGCTGACTCAGGCCAGTATCCCGGTAAGCCAGGTAGAGCAGCGCCGCGGTCAGCAGCGGGGTGACGATCCAGTGCTCGGCGAACTTGCCCGTGGTGAACTGCAGATCGTGCGGGAGCAGGTGGAAATCCTCCCGGCTGACCGGGTAGACGATCGGGCAGCCGCCGTGCGTGAGCATGTCCCCGGCGATGTGCGCGACCGCGCCGAGCGCGATGCACAGCGGGGTCAGGGCCAGGCCCACGTGGAAGTAGATCATCGCGGCGGCGGCCCCCACCCCGAGCGCGTCACCGTGGTGCCCGCCCACGTGCAGCGCGGCCAGTGCGGCCGACAGCAGCAGGCTGAGGAACACCCCGAGCGCGATCTTGCCCGTCAGCGAGTGGTCGAAGTGCACCGCGGCCCAGGCGCCGGCCGTGAACACCAGCACGCCGATGACGCTGTGCGTGCCCTTGCGGTGGCCGCCGCTCAGGCGATGAACGATCCAGGCGAACGTCTCGGTCAGGAAACCGTAGGAACGCGCGATCGTGGAGCCGGGCTCGTCGATGTCGGGCAGCACTCCTGCGCCCGCGGTCAGCACCAGCCCGGCCAGCAGCCCGGGTGCGGTGACGTGCAGCAGCGGGGCCACCGCCGTGAAGGCGACCGCCCCGGTCAGCGCGTGATCGTGGCCAAGGATGACCGCTCACCTCCGGATGTCATTGTGAGAGAAGCGAGCGCCCGGGTCACGGGTGACACGCGGCGGATCGGGTGGCGTCCGTGGGCCAAATTAAGCGGCCCGTTACAGTCGTCGCTGTGACCTGTGAGTTCTGGCTGCACGGCTTCCCGGTGCCCGGGCAGGCCCACCGGCTCGCCGTGCGGGCCGAAGAGCTCGGCTTCGACGGGCTGCTGCTGGCCGACAGCCAGAATCTCGTCGGCGACCCGTTCGTGGAGCTGGGGCTGCTGACCCAGGTCACCACCCGGCTCGGGCTGGGCACCGGCATCGTCAACCCGGTCACCCGCCATCCCGCGGTGGTGGCGTCGGCCATGGCCAGCCTGCAGGCCGAGTCGGGTGGCCGGGCCGTGCTCGGCCTCGGGCGGGGCGATTCTTCCCTGGGCCAGATCGGCGTCAAGCCACCCAGGACCGACCAGCTGGCCGTGTTCATCACAAGGGTGCGCGGCTACCTGCGCGGCGAGGAGGTCGACCTGGACGGCCAGCCGAGCCGGATCGCCTGGATCGCCGCCGCCGGCCTCACGCCCCCGCCAGTGGAACTGGCCGCCACCGGGCCCCGGACCATCGCGCTGGCCGCGACGGCCAGCGACCGGGTCATGCTCACGCTGGGCGCCGACCCGGACCGGATCGCCCGCGCGATCGAGCTGGCCCGTGCTGCGCGCTCGGCCGCTGGGCTCGATCCGGATCAGCTCCGCGCCGGGGCCTACCTCAACGTCGGCTGCCATCGTGACCTGCCGGTGGCGCGGGACCTGGTGCGGGGCAGCGCGGCGATCTTCGCGCGATTCTCGGCCATGAGTGCGGCCGCGTCGGCCGGGCTGGGCGCCCGTGACGGCCGGGTGGTCGCCGACGCCGGCTCCGATTACGACCAGGGCCGCCACGGGCTGGCCAGCGCGTCGGCCGCCGGGGTGCTCGATGACGCGTTCCTCGACCGGTTCGCGGTGCTCGGCCCGCCGCAGCGGTGCGCCGACCGGCTGCGCGAGCTGGTCGCGCTGGGCCTGGACCGTGTCGTCGTGGTGCCCGGCTCCCGGGACAGCGACCCGGCGCTGCTCGATGCAACCAACGCTGCCCTGGCCCGGGAAGTCCTGCCCGCGCTGCGGGGCTGACCGCCCGGCGTGCGAGCATAGAGCGGCGAGAAATCGCGCCACGTCGGTCCCGCGGCAGCCCAGGAATGGACGCATGAGCAGCCACACCGTCAGCGACTATCTTCTCGGCCGGCTGGCCGAGCTCGGCGCCGATACGATCTTCGGCGTCCCCGGTGACTACACCCTTCAGCTTCTCGACCACATCGTCGATCACGGCCAGGTCAGCTGGACCGGGTGCACCAACGAGCTCAACGCGGGTTACGCCGCGGACGGCTACGCCCGCATCCGCGGCATCGGTGCGCTGTGCACCACCTTCGGGGTGGGTGAGCTGAGCGCGATCAACGCCATCGCCGGCAGCTACGCCGAGTACGTGCCGGTCGTCCACCTCGTGGGGGCACCGGCCCGTGGGGTACAGGCCGCCCAGCGCGTCGTGCACCATTCGCTCGGCGATGGGATCTTCTCCCACTTCCTCGACATGCACGTCCCCGTGACCTGCGCGCGGGCCGTGCTCACCCCGGCCACCGCGGCGGCCGAGATCGACCGCGTGCTGTGCGCGGTCCGCGACCAGCACCTGCCGGGCTATCTGCTGCTGCCCGCGGACCTGGCCGAGGCCCCCTGCCCGGCACCGGCCGAACCGCTGCCGCCCCCGGCCCCCATCACCGATCCGGCCACGCTGGAGGCGTTCACCGACGCCGCCCGTCGCCTGCTGGCCACCGCCCGCAGCCCGCAGGATCTGGGCCTGCTGGCCGGGCTGCTGGTGCACCGGCTGACGGCCACGGCTCAGCTCAACGCCATGCTGGCCGCGGGGCCGGTGCCGCACGCAAGCACCTTGTGGGCCAAGAGCGTGGTCGACGAGAACAGGCCCGGCTTCGCCGGCATGTACGCCGGCGCCATCAGCGACCCGCCGGCCAAGGCGGCCATCGAAGACGCTCGCGTGCTGATCCTCGCGGGCGTGCAGATCACCGACCTCAACAGCGGGTTCTTCACCCAGCGGGTCGACCGGCCGCACACCATCGAGCTGGCCGCCGCCTCAGCCAGCGTGGGGGCGGCCACGTTCGCGCCGCTGGCCCTGCCCGACGCCCTGGCGGCGCTGGCCACGCTGGTGGCCGGGTTGCCGCCGGCGGCCGGCGGCCCGGCCCCCGCCACCACGCCGGATCCGGCCATTATTGGGGATCCAGGGGCCCCGCTGACCCAGGCCGGGCTGGGCGAGGTCGTCGCCGCCCACCTCCAGCCGGGCGACATCGTCCTGGCCGATCAGGGCACCGCGTTCTACGGAGCCGCGACCTACCGGCTGCCGACGGACGTCACGTTCGTCGGGCAGCCCCTCTGGGCCTCGATCGGCTACACGGTGCCGGCCCTGCTCGGTGCCTGCCTGGCCGACCGGGCCCGCCGGGGTGTGCTGCTCGTCGGCGACGGCGCGGCGCAGATGACCGTCCAGGAGCTGTCGACGGTCGCCCGCCAGGGCGCCCAGGCCACCGTCATCGTGCTCGACAACAGCGGCTACACGGTCGAGCGGGCCATCCACGGTCCCGAACAGACCTACAACGACATCGCGGCCTGGGACTGGACTGCCCTCGGCGCCGTCTTCGCGGCCGCCGGTGAACCGGTGACGGCCTGCCGGGCCACGACCATCGGCGAGCTGACCGCCGCCCTGGCCGGCCCGGCCCGGGGCCCCGGCCTGACGCTGATCCAGGCCATCCTGCCGCCGCTCGACGTGCCGCCGTTGCTGGCTGCGCTGGCCCGGGCCGCGGCGGCGGCCAACACCCGCCGCACCTCCAGCTGAACCCGTCGACCCTGAACTCATCAACCCAAGGAGACGATCATGGCCGCAACGTGGAAGCCGCCGTCCAAGAGCGAGCAGACCGGGGGCGACCTCGACGCCGCCGATCGCAGCGAGCTGCCCGATTCGGCCTACGCGTTCCCGAAGCAGCGCAAGGAGCCGCTGAACTCGGCCAGCCATGTCCGTAACGCGGTCGCCCGCTTCGACCAGGTAAAGGACGTCAGCGACGACGACCGCGCCCAGGCCTTCGAGAACATCAAGGCGGCCGCGTCGCACTTCGATGTCGACGTGACCGAGAAGTCATGGCACGACCTGATGCACTGACCGGTCGCCAGGCCGACGACCCGGTGGCGCGGATCGAGTGGGTCCGGGACAGCTGCCGCCTGCTCGGCGCCATCGCCACCGAGTTCGGCCGGACCCGGCCCTTCGACGGCCTGACCATCGGCACCGGCATCCACCTGGAGCCGAAGACCGTAGCCCTGCTGCTGACCCTGACCGCGGGCGGCGCGACGGTGGTGTCGACCGGCAACCTGTCCAGCACCCAGCCGGGGGCCGTGACGTACCTGCGGACCCACGGGGTCGAGGTGATCGGCGAGCGGACCACGGATCCGGCCGAGCACGACCGCTACCTGCGCCAGGTACTGGCCCGGCAGCCGGACCTGCTGCTCGACAACGGCGGTGACCTGTTCGCCCGCTACCTGGAGGCCCCTTACCCGGGCCTGCTCGGCGGCACCGAGGAGACCACGTCCGGGCGGATGCGGCTGCGTCCGCTGGCCGACCAGCTGGCCCGGCCGGTGCTGGTCATCAACGACAGCCCGATCAAGCAGTTCGCCGAGAACGAGCACGCGGTCGGCCAGAGCACGCTCGAGTCCTTCCTGCGCATCACCAACCGGATGACCAACGGCCGCCAGGTCACGGTGTTCGGCTACGGCGGCGTCGGGCAGGGCGTGGCGGATACCTTCCGCAACGCGCACGCGCAGGTCTCGGTGGTGGAGGTCGATCCGGTGACCCGGCTGCGGGCCAGCCTGGACGGGTTCGCGGTCCCGGACCGGGCCGAGGCGCTACGCCGGGCCGACGTGGTGATCACGGTCACCGGGGCCGAAGCCGTGCTCACCGAAGCCGACCTGGGCCTGCTCCGGGACGACGTGATCCTGCTCAACGTCGGCCACTTCCCCCGCGAGATCACGGTCGACTCGATCGCCGCGTCCAGCCAGGTGGCGGACCAGGCCGAGGCGGCGGACGGCATCACCACGTTCCGGCTTACCGACGGCCGCCGGATCCACCTGCTCACCGGCGGCCACATGGTCAACCTGTCGGGCCCCCGGCCGCTGGGCAATTCGATCGAGTCGATGGACCTCGGTTTCGCGCTGCAGTCCCGCTGCCTGGAAGCTGTCGCCCGCCACGCGGTCGGCGCCGAGTCCGTTGTCGTCCCCGTGCCCCGCCCCATCGACGAAGCCGTGGCCACCGCCTACCTCGAGCTGTACGAGCACTCCGGCTGACCCGGCTGACCCGGCGGACCGGGCCGAAATACTCATTTCGGCCCGGTTGCTTGTTTCGGCCAGCTTGCTCGTTCCGGTCAGGCTGGGGCGGCTGCAACCGAGCCGATAAGGCGGCGGACCGCGGCTAGCTCCCCGGCCACGGTGGCCGAACCGCCGGCCAGGGCGGCGTCGAGCCCGTCCGGGTCTTCCAGCAGGGCGTTGAGGGTGGCCGGGTCCGTGTGCAGGACGGCGTCGGCACCGGCGGCCTCGCCCGCTTCGATCCGGACCTGGCCGCCGCTGGCCCGGGCCGTCCAGACCCGTCCGTCGAAGTCGATCTGGACCGCCGCATCCTCACCGGGGGCGGGACGGCCCGCGGTGCGCAGGTAGAGCAGGACGGACACCGGGCCCAGGGTGACCGGGCCGTCCGGCCGCGGGACCCGCAGGCCCCAGTTACCCAGGGCCACGATGACCGGGTCGAGCTCCCGGCCCCATTCGGTCAGTTCGTAGACCCAGGATCCGGCGGGCGGTGCGAGCTTGCGCCGCTGGACGACACCGCGGGCGGTCAGCTCCCGCAGCCGGTCCGCGACCAGGTTGGAGCTGGCTCCGGGCAGGCCACGGCGCAGGTCAGAAAAGCGCTGCGGGCCGAACAGCAGCTCCCGCACCACCAGCAGGGCCCAGCGTTCCCCGACTACGTCGAGGGCCCGGGCGATCCCGCAGGCATCGCCGTAACTCCGGCTGGTCGGCATGGCTCCAGTATAAAACAACAATATTAAAGTTGTTAATAACAACTAAAGGTGACTAGGGTAGCTGGCGGAACCGACGGAGGGAGAGACCATGGCTCAGCCCGTGGTGCACGTCGAGATCATCGGCCGGGACCCGGCCCGGCTCCGCGCCTACTACGCCGAGCTGTTCGGCTGGGACTTCGCCACCGGCGGCCCGGTGTCCGCGGCCGTGTCGGAGGCCGGGAACTACGGCTTCACCGAGGAGACCAGCAACGGGACCGGCGTCATGGGCGGGGTGGGCGGCGGCTCCGGCTACCAGCCCCGCGCCCTGTTCTACGTCGGCGTGCCGGATGTCGATGCGGCCCTGCGCAAGGCCGAGGAGCTGGGCGGCACCCGGCGAATGGGCCCGGAGCGCTCGCCCGGCACCGAGCTGGTGGTCGGCCACTTCACCGACCCCGAAGGCAATCTGATCGGCGTGGCCGGCGGAGCCTGATGCCTTTTGCCGAGGGAGCCTGACGCTTTTTAGGGTAAACCAGCGCGAATTTGGGTCTTGACCGAGCCCGTTTTGGGATTTACGTTCCGGTTAATTCCTGAATGTCCGGATTTAACCGGAGGTTCGTGTTGGTAATGACGCCAGACGAGAGCACGGCCGCGCTGCGGTCCCCGGCCGCCCCGCGGGTGGTGGCCATCCCC
Organism: uncultured Actinomycetes bacterium; assembly: GCA_963833835.1. Taxonomy (GTDB): domain Bacteria; phylum Actinomycetota; class Actinomycetes; order Streptosporangiales; family Streptosporangiaceae; genus Bog-532. The sequence continues at coordinate 364,027 of CAWHZI010000001.1, read as the reverse complement.
AACGCCCACATCGATCCGGTCTGGATCTGGGACTGGCGCGAGGGCCTGCGGGAAGTGATCGCGACCTTCACCGCCGCCGCCGACCGGCTGGATCAGTACCCCGACCTGTACTTCGCGGCCAGCTCGGCCTGCTACTACGAGTGGGTCGAGGAGATGGACCCGGCGCTGTTCGAGCGCATCCGGGCGCACGTGGCCACCGGCCGGTGGGAGCTGGTCGGCGGTGAGTGGATCGAGCCCGACTGCAACCTGCCCGCCGGTGAGTCGGTCTGCCGGCAGCTGCTGTACAGCCAGCGCTACTTCCAGCGGGCCTTCGGCACCACGGCCACCATCGGTTACAACATCGACTCTTTCGGCCACGCCGCATCGCTTCCGCAGCTGTACCGAAAGGCCGGTCTGCTGGCCTACATCATGATGCGGCCGGGCCCGCACGAGAAGGAGCTGCCGGCCTCGCTGTTCCGGTGGGAGGGCGTGGACGGGACGTCCCTGCCGACGTACCGGATCAAGGAGGCGTACCACACCGGGCTGCACAGTGCTGGCCCGGATGGGGACGAGCCCGCGGCCGCCGGTGCGGAGCGCGAGCTGATCGAGACCCGGGCGGCGGCGCTGCTGTCCGACGCCATCAGCGAAAAGTCCCCGGCCATGTTCTTCGTCGGAGTCGGCGACCATGGCGGCGGCCCGACCCAGGTCGCCATCGACGCCGTGCAGCGGATCCGGGCGCAGACGTCCGGCGAGGTGGCGTTCGGCTCCACGTCCAGCTACTTCGGCCGGATCAGCCGGGAGCTGGCGCAGGGCGGCGCCCTGCCGTCGGTCCGGGGTGACCTGCACATGCACGCCGTCGGCTGCTACACGGTGGTCGCGTGGATGAAGCGGGAGAACGCGGCGTGCGAGGCCGCGCTGGCCGCGGCCGAGAATCTCGCCGCGGTCTGCGAGCTGGCCACCGGTGTACGGCTGGACGCACAGGACACGCTGCGGTCGGCCTGGACCCGGGTCCTGTTCAACCAGTTCCACGACAGCCTCGGCGGTACCTGCACCGAGGAGGTCTGCGAGGACCTGCGGCAGTTCTACGGGTACGCCAGGACGCAGGCCGACGCGGTGGTCACCAAAGCCACCCAGCTGCTGGCGATGCGGGCCGACACCGCGGTCGAAGGCAGCCAGACGGCCGAGCGCAACCAGTCGCTCAACCCGTTCGTGGCCCACTTCCCGGTGCCGCTGGTGGTGTTCAACCCGCTGTCCCGGCCGGTCCGGGTACCCCTGGAGCTGCCGCACCCGGCGACCTCGGTCACCGCGGGCCCCGACGAGCCGGTTCCGGTCCAGCAGATCGCTTCCCGCGAAGGGACCCGGTACGCCCACCACAGCCTGGTGGTGGCCGACCTCCCGGCCATGGGCCACCGTGTGCTCTGGCTCCGCATGGACGACGAGCCCGGCCCGGCCCCGGCCGCCGCGGCCGGGCGGCTGGAGAACGACGACCTCGTGGTCGACGTCGACCGGGACGCCGGCGCGGTCACCGGGATCACCTCCAAACTGACCGGCCGCCAGTGGCTGGCCCCGGAGGGCCTGCGCCCGGTGGTGCTGGCCGACCCCAGCGACACCTGGTCCCACTTCGTCGCCCGTTACGAGGAGCCCGAGCAACCCCTGCGGCTGGTCGATGTGCAGGAGGCCGAGGCCGGACCGGTCCGCACCGTCGTCCGGCTCCAGTACGCCTGGGACTCCTCGACGGTCTGGATGGACCTGATCCTCTACGCCGGCCTGCCCGAGCTGGAGGTCAAGGTGCGGGCCGACTGGCACCAGCGGCATCAGCTGCTGAAGCTGATCGCCCCGTTCGCCGTCGATGCCCCCGTGATCGACGCCGGGGTGCCGTACGGGACCGTCGAGCGCGCCGCCGACGGACGGGAGGAAGTCCTCAACCACTGGATCGGCGTCCGGGAGCCTTCCGGCCAGGGCGTGCTGTGCAGTTCCGACGTCGGCTACGCCTACGACGCCGCGGCGGGCCGGGTCCGGTTCACCGTGCTCCGCAGCCCGCGCTACGCGGATCACGGGCGCCCGTGGACGACCGATGACCCGATCTCGCAGCCCGCTACCGACCAGGGCTGGCACGAGGTGTCGTACCGGTTCCGCTGCCACAGCGAGCCGATACCGGCCGGGGCGGGCGCGCAGCAGGCCGATGTGCACTCGGCGACGTTCCCGTACGTGACCGAGACCTGGCACCCGGGTGCTCTGGGCGGTGAGTCCAGCGCGGTCACCGTGACCCCGGGCCACGTGAGCGTGCCGGTGCTCAAGCGAGCCGAGGCGGGTGGCGGCTGGGTGCTCCGGGTGTGCGAGCAGGCCGGCCTGCCCGCCTCGGCCACGATCACACTGCCGCGGGCGGGCCGGGCCTGGGCCGGGCCGCTGCGGCCCTACGACGTGGTGACGCTGTTCGTTCCCGACCAGGCCGGCCAGCCCATCCGGGAGGTCGCGCTGACCGAGCTGGACATCTGACGTGCCGCGCCGATTTGAGACCGTCGAGATGTCCCCGCAGGCCAGGCTGCGCCGGGAGCACGAGCGCATCATCCTGCGGGCCATCAGCACCGGTTCGGCCGTGTCCCGGACCGAGCTGGCCGCCGATCACGACCTGTCGGCGCAGTCCGTCGGCCGCATCGTCCGTGACCTGCTCGATGCCGGGCTGATCGAGGAGGTCGGTACCGACCGGCCCTCGGGACCGGGCGCGCCACGGATCGGGCTGCGGATGCGGCCGGACGGGGCCTACGCGCTGGGCTTCGGCCTGGAGCGGGACCGGCTCACCGGGGTGCTGCTCGATCTGGAGGCCAGCGTGCGCTGGCAGCTTTCGATACCCATCCGGCCCGGTCAGGGCCCGGCCGAGGTGTTGCGGCGTATCGAGGTCGAAGTGCTCACCGTGCTCGGCCAGCCGGAGTTCGCGGCCTACCGGCCCCGGCTGCGCGGCCTGGGGGTCGCCGCGCCGGGACCTATTGATCGCGCCACCGGCACCATCGTCGGGGCACCGAACTTTCCGCAGTGGCAGCACGTCGACGTCGCCCGGGAGCTGAGCCGCGCGCTCGAGGTACCCGTGGTGATGGACAACGACGCGACCGCGGCCGCTATCGGCACCAAATGGCAGCTACGCCGGGGAGTGGACCCCTTCTTTTACTGCTATTGGGGCGTCGGGATCGGCGGCGGCCTAGTGATCGACGACGAGGCCTACCTGGGGATGACGGGCAACGCGATGGAGATCGGCCACGTCGTGGTCAATCCGGGCGGCCGGCCGTGCGACTGCGGCGGAGCCGGCTGCCTGGAAGCGGAAGCCTCCGTGGCCGCGATCTTGGAAGATGCCGCCCGCTACAGCGACTTCCGCAGCGTCGACGCCGTCGTCGCCGCGGCGGCGCGATCCCAGCCGCTGGCCGACATCCTCACCCGGGCGGCCGGGAAGCTGGCCACCGCCCTGCTGACCGTCGTCAACCTGGTGGACGTCGACGAGATCATCATCGGCGGCGAGCATTTCCGCGCCGTCGAGCAGATCTTCCTGCCCATCATCCGCGACACCCTCACGGCTAGAGCGTTCCGCCGGTTCATCTCGGCCACCAAGGTCACGGTCAGCAGCCTGGAAGCGGCCAATGCGGTGGGGGCGGCCGCACTGGTGTTCCAGTCCCTGCTGCGGTCCGGGGCGCAGCGGCCGCCTGCCGTCGCGCGCCCGCTCACGCCACTCCCCGCACGCAACCGGATTACCCGCCAACAATAAAGAGGTAAGGGGTTCAAGGATGAAATCCTTCCGGACAGCGAGCCGTCGGCGGACCACCATTGGTCTGACCGGTGTGGCCCTGGTCGCCGCGCTCGCCGCATCAGCCTGCAGTGGCTCGTCGGGCGGCAGCAGCGGCGGGAAACAGACCCTGACCATCACCGGTCAGTACAGCGGGCCGAGCTCGAACACGCTCGTCAACTGGTGGAAAGCGGCCGCGGTCGAGTTCAAGAAAACCCACCCGGACGTCACGGTGAAGATCAACAACATCGTGACCACCAGTGAGTCGACCTACTACTCCAAGCTCGACCTGCTGGAGCGGAGCTCATCCACCAGCCCGAACGTCGTGTACGAGGACTCTTTCCTGGTGCAGTCCGACGCCGCGGCCGGCTACCTGGCGGCGATGCCGCAGCTGAAGAACTTCAGCGAGTGGAAGGCCCTGTACCCGACCTTCCAGAAGGTGACGGAGTACAACGGCACCCCGTACGCCATGATGACCGAGACCGACGTCCAGCAGATCTACTTCGACAAGTCGCTGCTGGTCAAGGCCGGCCTGCCCGCCAATTGGAAGCCCACCACCCTGAACTCGATCCTCACCGCGGCCGAGGCCATCAAGGCCAAGGAGCCGGGGGTCATCCCGCTGTGGGTCTACACCGGCACCCCGCTGGGCGAGGCGTCGTCGTTCCGTGGCTTCCAGGTCCTGCTCCTCGGCACCAACAGCCGCCTGTACGACCAGCAGACCGGTAAGTGGGAGACCGGCGGGCCCGGCTTCAACCAGGTCTTCAACTTCCTGGCCACGCTGCACAAGGACGGGCTGGAGGAGTCCACGAGCGACTGGTCCAACCCGAACGCCGGGACCGTCCTCAACACCCAGCTCATGCCGTCGCAGAAGGTGGCGATGGCCATTGACGGCAGCTGGGTGAGCACCCAGTGGCTGCCGGGTCAGGCCAAGCCGTGGAGCGCCGGCTTCGACACGTACTCGGTCGCCGACCTGCCCACCGCCAACGGGCAGGCGCCGGGGGTCACCAACCTGTCCGGTGGCTGGAGTCTGGCCATCCCGGCCAAGAGCAGCAACCAGAGCCTGGCCTACCAGTTCATCCAGACCGCGAACAGCCCGGCTCTGCTGGCCAAGTACGACGCGGTCAGCGGTCAGCTCCCGGTCGAGGGCAACGTGGCCAAGAACTCCATCTTCACCAGCGGCATCAGTTCCGACCCGCTGTTCCAGGAGGCGGTCAAGTACGCGGCGACCACCAACTACCGGCCCTCGTTCGGCCCGTACAACCAGCTCAGCACCGACATCGCGGCCGTCACCGGCCAGATTTCACTCGGCCAGCTGACCGCCGCCCAGGCCGAGAAGACCTGGGCCGCCGACGTCCGTAAGGAAGCGGGCGCAGGCAAGACCGAGGGCTGATCCGGCCCGCCGGAAGGAGTGGCGCAACGTCTGCGTAAAGGAGCTATCGTGCCCAGCACCGACAGCACGGTCGTGGAGTCCAGGGTCGATTCGGTAGGGCCGCGATCGGACAGCGGCCGCAATCGGCACGGTAAGAGCAAGGCACGAAGACGCAGACAGCTGCTGGCCGGGGCCGTGATGCTGGCTCCCTTCACGGTCCTGGTCGGCATACTGCTCGGCTGGCCCATCGTCTGGACGTTCCTGCTCTCGTTCACCAACGAGACGCTGACCGGGCCGACCGCGCTCCACCACAGGTACATCGGCTTCGGCAACTTCACCAACCTGCTGACCAGCTCCGACTTCATCAGCTCGCTGTGGCACAGCATCGAGTACCTGGTCGGGTCGGCCTGGATCGGCCAGGTCGTCCTGGGCTTCGTGCTGGCCCTGCTGCTGCGCCGGTGCAGCCGGCGGGTGCAGGCGATCGTGGGCGCGGTCGTCATCATGAGCTGGATCGTCCCTGAGGTCATCGCCGCGTTCATGTGGTTCGCCCTGCTGGGCCAGGGCGGGGTGCTGCAGGAGGCTCTGCACAGCGTGGGGATCGGCTACTCCACGATCCTGACCAGCCACCCCATCCTGGCCCTGAACCTGGCCAACGCCTGGCGGGGGGTGGCGTTCTCGATGATGCTCTACATGGCCGCGCTCACCGCGATCCCCAGGGAGCTACTCGAAGCGGCCATGCTGGACGGCGCATCGGCCTGGCGGCGGGTGTTCAGCATCATCCTGCCGCTGATCAAGGGGTCGATCCTGGTCGACGTCGTCCTGGTCACCCTGGCCACCCTGAACGACTTCACCCTCATCTTCACGCTCACCGGCGGCGGCCCGGGCAACGCCAGCCAGGTGCTGTCGACCTACATGTACCAGCAGGGCTTCGTCAACTACCAGATCGCCTACGGTACGGCCGTCTCGGTCATCCTGCTGCTGGTCGGCGTGGTCCTGTCTATCTTCTACGTGCGAGCCCTGAGGAGGTCCTGACCATGGCCCAGGCGATCAGCGCTCGCCGTAGCGGAAATGGCCCGAGTGCGGCCAACGAGAAAAAACCGTCCCGGTGGCGCTGGAACGTGGTGGCCCTCATCGTGGGGCTGCTGTTCCTGGCTCCGTTCTTCTGGCTGATCCTGACCGCCTTCGAGAAGTTCGGCGGCCTCGACCTGACCGGCGGCGGTGGCTTCACCTTCAGCAACTTCACCGGCCTGTTCGGCAAGACCGCGGCGGCTCAGGACATCGGGGAGGGCGTCGGCGGAGCGCTGCTGAACTCGATCTGGCTCTCGGCCGGGACGATGATCATCACCACCGTGGTCGCGCTGATCGCGGGCTACGCGCTGTCCCGGTTCAGCATTCCCGGCCGGAACACGATCGTCTACGCCATCGTGTTCGTGACCGGTCTGCCGATCCTCGCCATCGTCATCCCGACCTACGACATCTTCGTCACCTACAACCTGGTCAACTCCCTGACCTGGACGATCCTGTTCCTCACGGCCACGTCGCTGCCGTTCGCGGTCTGGCTGGCCAAGAACTTCATCGACACGGTGCCACTGGAACTGGAGGAGGCCGCCGCGACCGAGGGGGCGAACATCTTCCGCACCCTGCAGCGCGTCACGATCCCGCTGGTCGGGCCGGGGGCCACGGTCATCGCGTTCTACACGTTCATCCAGGCCTGGGGCAACTTCTTCGTCCCGTTCATCCTGCTCCAGTCGCCCAAGCTGCCCGCCGCGGTGACCACCTACCAGTTCTTCGGCGAGCACTCCACCAACTACAGCGGCCTGGCCGCCTTCTCGATCGTGTTCACCGCGGTCCCGGTCATCTTCTACATCGTCATCTCCAAGCGAAACGGCGGTGAGTCCCTCTTCTCCGGCGCCATCCGCGGCTGACCGCCGCCCTGCGGCTCACCCCTCGCGGCGGGCCGCCGGTCCTGCCGCCGGGCCACGGCAGCACGTAACGTGGTCCCCGTGGTGATCGTTTTCGCGCTGCTCGCGGCGTTGTCCAACGCGATCAGCGTGACTACCCGGCACGTCGCCAGCGTGGCTGACCCGCACCGGGCGGCCGGCTGGCGGCTGATCATCTACCTGCTGCGCAACCCGGTCTGGCTGCTGGGCTGGGCCGCCCAGGCGGCCGCGTTCGTGTTCCAGGCGCTCGCCTTGAGCAACGGCGAGGTTTCGGTGGTTCAGCCGCTGCTGGTCATCGAGCTGGTCCTCACCCTGGTGCTGCGCCGGGTCTGGATCCACCAGACGATCCGGCCGGCCGCCTGGAGCGGCGGCGCGCTGACGTGCCTGGGCCTGGCCGTATTCCTGGTGGCCAGCGAGCCGCAGGGCGGGCAGCAAACCCCGACCAGTAGCCACTGGGCCGTGGCCATCATCGGCTGCGCGGCCGTCATCGCGGTCCTGATGGCGCTGGGACGGCTCACTGCGCCCGGGCCCCGGGCCGCGCTGTGGGGGGCCGGGGCGGCCACCGCGTGGGCGCTGGTCGCGACGTTCATCAAGACCACCACGGACACGATCACCCAGTTCGGCGTGGGCGGCATGTTCACCCACTGGCCGGTGTACGCACTGGCCGTGGCCGGCCTGGCCGGGGTTCTGCTGGAGCAGTGGGCGCTGCAGGCCGGGCCGCTGCGCGTATCCCAGCCGTTCCTCGTCATCGTCGACCCGCTGGTCAGCATCGTGCTGAGCATCTGGCTATTCGGAGAACACTTCGTGCCTGACGCACTCAGCGTCACCGTGGCCGTGCTCGCCTTCGCGGTGATGTGCGCCGGGGTGGTGCTGCTGACCCAGACCGCCCCGGCCACCATGGAGCCCGCGGCGGTTGACTGAGGCCCCCAACAAGCGTTTTCATCCATATGCAGCTCTTTTGGGCTGACGGCGCGGGGCGGGGGAGCGAGGTGGGGCGCGTGCAGGACCGGCAGCCGCCGTTGGAGGTCTTCGTGGGCCGGGCGGCGGAGCTGGCCCGGATGGCGCAGGTCGTCGCCAGCGTGGAGACCGGCCAGCCGTGGCTGGTGACCATCGAGGGTGAACCGGGCGTCGGGAAGTCGGCCCTGGCCCGGCGCGTCCTGACCGGTACCGGGAGCGAGGGCTTCCGGGTGCTGTCCGCCCGGGCCGATCAGGCCGAAGCGGACCTGGACTTCGGGCTCGTCGACCAGTGGCTGCGGGCGGCCGGAGCGGGCTCCCCGTTGACCGCACCGTCGGCCGGGTCGGCGGGCGGGACCGGTTCAGCTCCCTCGTCGTTCGCGGTGGGCGCGCAGTTGCTCGAGGTGGTGGGAGCGCAGCTGGCCGTGGGCCCGGTGGTGATCTTTCTCGATGACCTGCAGTGGGCCGACCGTAAGTCGGTCGAGGCGCTGACGTTCATGCTGCGGCGGCTATCGGTCGACCCGGTGCTGGCCGTGGTGACCTACCGGCGGCCCCTGGAGCGTCTGAACGAAGCGGCCCATCGGATGCTGTCCAGCGTGGAGAACCGGCTGCCGATCATGCTCGAGGGCCTCGGCCCGGACGAGGCGGCGGCGCTGGTCGGCGCGATCAGGCCGGAGCCGCTCGATGACGAGGTGGTCGGCCCGGCTGTACCGGGACACCGGCGGTCATCCGCTGTACCTGCGCACCCTGCTGAGCGAGGGCTCGGGGCTCAATTCGCAGGCGTACGGGGCGCGGGCGATGCCCCGGTCGCTGGCCGCCGCCGTCGGCGATCATCTGCGGGGGCTGCCGCCCGAGACGCGGGCCATCCTGGAGATGCTCGCGGTGCTCAACCTGCGCATGCCGCTGGCCCAGCTGGGTCAGGCCGCCCAAGTCAGCTCGCCCAGCGCGGCGATTGAACCCGCGGTCGCGGCCGGCCTGGTGGACTGGTGGCCGGAAGACCCGGTGTGCCCGGTGGAAATACGGCACCTGCTGGTCCGGGACGCCATCTACGCCCGCATCACCGCCACCCAGCGCCGGCAGCTGCACGCCCGCGCGGCCTTGGTCGTCAGCGAGGCGGCATCGTGGGAGCACCGGGTGGCGGCCCTGGAGAAACCCGATGAAGATCTGGCCGCTCAGCTGGAGCAACTGGCCCGGGACGAGGCGTCACGTGGCCGTCTGGCCCAGGCCGCCACCCACCTGCAGTGGGCTTCCAGCATCTCTCCGGAGCGGGTGGACCGGGAACGGCGGCTGCTGACCGCCGCGCTGCACCTGATGCTGGCCGAGGAGTCCCGGGGCGCGGCCCTGCGCGAGGCGGCGGAAGCGACGGCGCCGTCCCCGCTCCGCAGCTGTGTCCTGGGCGCCATGGCCTTCGCTACCGGCCAGCTCGCGGAGGCGGAACGGCGGTTCAGCGAGGCGCTGGCTCAGGCCCAGGCTGACCCGGACAGCCAGCCATTGGTCGCCCTGATCGCCAACCGGCTGGCTGGCACCTACACGCTGCTCGGAGACGGCGAGAAGGTGATGGCCTTTGCCCAGCAGGCGCTGGGGACCGGGTACCTGGACCTGGCCGCCGCCAGCCAGACCCGCACGCTGGTCGCGATCGGCGCCTGCCAGGTGTCCGGTCCGCACGCCGCCCTGGCCGAGCTGACTCAGCTGGAGGCCGACCCGGCCCGGGTCGGCCGGGTCGATATCGACGGCCTGGCCTTCCGCGGGGTGTTCCGGTTGCTGGCCGGTGACCTGCAGCCCGCCATCGCCGACCTGACCGCCAGCCTCGGGCTGGTGCGCCAGGGCGCGACCCTGACCCTCGGCCTGCGGGCCTATTTCTACCTGGCCCTGGCCCAGTACCTGGCCGGCGCCTGGGACGATGTGCTGCTCACCGTCGAACAGGGGTTCTCGGCCGCCGCGATCCACGCCCGTCAGTTCGAGTTGCCGCTGCTGCACCTGGCGGCCGTGGTCGTACCGGCCGGGCGCGGCGCGGCCGCCGAGGCCGAGAGCCACGCCCAGCTGGCCGCCGACGCCGCCGCCCGCGTGGACTACAGCCAGGAACGGGTGTACGCGGCCATGGCCCGGGCGCTGGTCGGCCAGGCCACCGGCGACTATCTGGGCATGGCCGACGCGCTCGGCCGCTGGCAGGATGCGTCGGTCCTGGACGGCCGCAGCCGTATGTACGCGGTGCTGTGGCGGCCCGTGCTGGCCGAGGGCCTGGTCGGCTCGGGCCAGCTGGAGCAGGCCACCGCGGTCCTGGGTCAGCTGCGGGCCGACAGCGGCGAGGTCAGCTACCTCGCTCCGGCGCTGGCCTGGCTGGAAGGATGGCTGGCCGAGCAGCGCGGTGACCCCCAGCAGGCCCTGGAGATCTACCAGCGCGGTATCGACCGTGTTAGCCAAAACGGGGCCAGCCCAAACGGGGTCGGCGCGGGCAGCCCGGTTTATACGGCCCGGCTGCTGCTGGCCCATGGGCGGCTGCTGCGGCGTACCGGCCAGCGGCGGCCGGCCGTCGACCAGCTGCGCCGGGCCAGCCAGGAGTACCAGGCGCTGCGAGCCGCGCCGTTCCTGGCCCAGGCCGAGACGGAGCTGGCCACCTGCCTGCCCGCCAGCCGAGCTGGGTCGGGCGGCCGAGCCGGGTCGGGCAGCCGAGCCGGGTCGAGCAGCCCGGTGGGGCCGGGCGGCCTGGCCGGCAAGCCGTCGGCCCTGGCCCTGACCAGCCGGGAGACCGAAGTAGCCCACCTGGTCGGCAAGGGGATGTCCAACCCCGAGATCGCGGCCGAACTGTTCGTCAGCCGCAAGGCGGTGGAATACCACCTGGGTAACATCTACGCCAAGTGCGGCCTGCAGGGACGCCAGCAGCTACGGCGCTTCGTCGGCGAATGGGCCCGGCCGGCCGCGGTGTAACGCCCCTTCGGCGGTGCCCTCAGCCGTAGTGCTTCAGGTGCGGCCACAGCGCGGGCCAGCTCGCGTCGGCCCCGGTGCAGACGCTGATCTGCAGGCCGGTCCAGTCGTTCTGGACGCGGTAGGGGGCTTGGTAGGTGGTCAGCACCCGGCAGCTGGAGAAGTAGGGCCGCAGCGATCCGAGCGCGTCGACCACGAGCACGGTGCGGTCCGAGGCTCGCCCCGGTCCCCACATCCAGTAGGCGTTGTGCCCGGACAGTACGGGCGGCAGGTGGTCGGCTGAGCCGTAGACCTGGAGCGCGCTGGCTTCCGCGTAGTACCCGGTGAAGATCGAGGTGGGCCGCTGGCCCGCGCGGACCAGGGCGGCATCCTGGGCCGCGACCGCACGGGTCAGCTGAGGCCAGCCGATGGTGTCTCCGAGGGTGTTCTGCACCGCAGATGCAGGCAGGGTGTGTACGTCGCCGACCGGCAGGACGGGCAGCAGCAGGGGCAGTATCGCGGCCACGCCGACGAGGGACGCGCCCACGATCAGCCAGCGCCGCCGCCGCGGCCGGCCTGCGCGTGCGATCCAGCGCTCGGTGGCTAGGGCGCCCGCGGCCAGCACCGCTGGGGCCACGCCGTCGGCGTAGTAGATCTTGCCCGGCACCCAGGCCAGCACGTAAATCAGGACGAGGGTGGCGGCGACCGCGATGAACCGCAGCTCGGAAGTTCGCCAGAGGACGACGAAGCCCGCCACGACCAGCGGGGCCACCAGCAGGCCCAGGTAAAAGAACTGGGCCGGCAGACCAGCCACGTAATCGGCGGCCGAGGTGTTCTGCTGGTGCAGCGCGGCCGACATGGCCAGCTGCGGCCACCCGTGCGTGGCTTGCCAGCCGACGTTCGGCGCCCAGATCACGGCGGCGATGCCGGCGCCGAGCCACGGCCAGCTGGTCCTCAGCACCGAGCGCTGGGCCGACGCGAGCAGGCCCACCGCGAGGGCCATCAGCAGCAGGACGACCAGATTGTCGGCCTCGAGCCCGAGGCCGGCGCAAGCTCCCGCCGCGAGCCACCAGCGCGGCCGGTCCCGTAGCAGCGCCGTGCTCACGCACATCAGGACGGCCGTCCAGGCGAGCAGGTCGAGCGGGGTGGTATTGCCGATGTGCGTGGAACCGATGAGGACGGGAGCGCACGCTGCGGCGAGGGCGGCGAGCACCCGGCCGGAGCGCCCCGCGCCGAACAGCGCCGCGAGCCTGGCGGTCATGATCACGATCGCTCCGCCGGCCAGCGCCGGAAGGATCCGGACCGCCGTCGGGTTCACGCCGAAGATGGCGGTGATGCGGGTGAGCAACGGGGCCAGCGGCGGCTGGTCCACGTAGCCGAACGCGAGATGATGGCCCGCCACGATGAAGTACAGCTCATCCTGCAGGAAGCCGTACCGGCCGCTCAGCGTCGAGCATGACCGCGACGAATGCCGCCGCGATCACCCACGCCAGCGCCGGCACGCGATCGGAGGGATCATCCGGCACCTGCGGAGCGGGTGCGACCATCACGGCGGCAGCCTCGGTAGTGCGGACGGCGGAACCGTTGGGCTGCTTCATAGCGTCAGCATCTGCCCAGCTGACGGACGTGTCATCGGCCCACAGACTGCATCTGACCCGCCCGCGGTATGAAAAAAATCCAGGAACTCATACCGCGCCCACCCGTCGGCCGGCCCGCCGTGGCCGGCTACGGCCCGCGCCTGGCCGCCCTCTATCCTCAGGCCCGGCTGCCGCGCTGACCCGGCATCACGCCGGGCGATGAATTCCGCTCCGCCGTCGGGTCTGCCCTGTGACCACACACGAGAGAGGGAGATCCATGCCTGACCTCCACGATCTGCTGGATGCCTACGTCGGCGACGGAACGCTGCCCGGAGCGGTGGGCCTGGTGGCGCGCGGAGACCACACCGAGGTAGCGGTGGCCGGCTCCGTGGCTACGGGCGGCGCCCCGATGGCCCGGGATTCCATCTTCCGGTTCGCTTCGATCACCAAGCCCATCACCGCCGCCGCGGTCATGATGCTGGTCGAGGACGGCCTGCTCGGGCTCGACGCCCCGGTCGACTCGTGGCTGCCCGAACTGGCGGAGCCGCAGGTTGTCCGCACCCCCGCCAGCGCGGTCGATGACGTCGTACCGGCGACCCGGCCGATCACCGTTTTCGACCTGCTCAGCTCGCAAGCGGGCTACGGGTTCGCGTCCGATTTCTCGCGGCCGGCGGTCCAGCAGCTGTTCTCGGTCCAGAAGGACGGCCGGGTGCCGTCCAGCTTCCCGCCGCCGGATGTCTGGATCGCTGAACTGGCCCAGATTCCGCTGCTCTACCAGCCGGGCGAGGCGTGGCTGTACGACACCTGCTCCACCCTGCAGGGCGTGCTGGTCGCCCGGGTGGCGGGCCAGTCGCTGCCGGGCTTCCTGGCCGAGCGGGTGTTCGGGCCGCTGGGCATGACCGACACCGCGTTCGAGGTCCCTGAGGCCAAGCGCGACCGGTTTACCAGCTACTACCAGACCGGTGCCGATGGCCAGCTCGAGCTGGCCGACAGCCCAGACGGGGAGTGGAGCACCCCGCCCGCGCTGCCGCTGGGCAACGGCGGCCTGGCCGGGACGGCCGACGACTGGCTCGCGTTCGGCCGGATGCTGCTGGCCGGGGGCACCGCGGCCGACGGCAAGCGGCTGCTGACCGCCGATTCGGTCCGGCTGATGACCAGCGACCACACCACCCAGCACCAGCGCGAGATCGGCGAGCTCTTCCTGGAGGGCCAGGGCTGGGGCTTCGGCGGCTCGGTGGACATCGCGCCCATCGACCCCTGGAACGTGCCCGGGCGCTACGGCTGGGTCGGTGGCACCGGAACCTCGGCCCACCTCACCGCGTCCACCGGCACCATCGCCATCCTGCTCACCCAGGTCGCCGCGGACAGCCCCGTCCCGCCCCAGTGGATGCGCGACTTCTGGCACTACGCCACCAGCGCCGGCTGATACCGGCCAGGGTCCCGCCGGGGCCCCGGGGGCTCGCGAGGCGACTACGCGAGCCTCAGCAGTCGCTCGGTGTTGCCGTGGGCGATGGCTTCCTTCGCCTCCTCAGACAGGTCGGCCTGTTCCAGGAACGCCGCGGCGTCATCATTATTTATAAAGGGGTAGTCGACGGCATAGAGGATCCGGTCCACCCCGACGGTGTCGATGCAGAAGCGCAGCTGGGCCTGGCTGAACATGCCGCTCGGCGTGATCCAGGTGTTCTGCCGGACGACCTCGCCGACGGTCCGGTCGAGCCCGGTCACCGCCCGGGGCAGCGCCTCATCGAGCCGGTCGAGGTAGAACGGGATCATCTCGCCCCAGTGGCCCAGGATCACCTGCAGCGCCGGGTACCGGTCGAACACGCCCGCCAGCACCAGGTGCAGGAAGTGCACCGCGGTCTCCTGGTGCCAGCCCCAGGCGCTGGTCTGCAACCGCGCGGTCACCAGGGGATCAAGGCCGCCGGCGTAATTCTGGGCCGAGACCTCGGCGGGCGGGAAGCCCGGGTGCAGGTAGAGCGGTACGCCGGTGTCGGCCAGCGCGCGTAGCACCGGATCGAAGCGCGGCTCGTCGAGGAACGCGCCCTCGGTGCGGCCGAAGATCATCGCGCCGACGAAGCCGAGGTCTCCGACGCTGCGCTTCAGTTCGTCCGCGGCCGCGGCCGGCACGGCGGTGGGCAGCGCGGCGAATGCCCTGAACCGGTCGGGGTGGGCCCGGACGGCGGCCGCGGCGCGGTCGTTCGCGGCCCGCACGAGCTCGACGGCGACCTCACGTGGCAGTTGCTGGGTAGTGAGGCAGGACAGCACCTGCATCGACACCCCGCCCGCGTCCATGTCGGCCAGGCGGCCGTCGCCGAGGTCGCGCAGGACGTCAGCGCCCGGTGAGTACGACAGTCCCCGGGCCGGGTCCGAGGTGGCGGCGAAGTCCGGGGCCAGCCGCTTGATCTCGGGTGCGCTGGCCGCGACGACCGCTGGGTCGGCGAAGTGCTCCTCGAGCGTGATGATCCTCATGCGCCCGCCCCTCCGGGCGTGCTCGCCTTTCCGGACGTGCCGGCCTTTCCGGGTGCGTCGGCCTTTCCGGCCAGCCGGACGGCCAGGATCGAGCGGGTCGAGGTGATGGCGGTCGTGGGGTCGCCGCCGACGAGGAGCAGGTCGGCCCGCAGGCCGGTTGCGATGCGGCCGCGATCGCGCAGGCCGAAGCGGTCGGCGGCAGCTCCGGTGGCGGCGTGCAACGCCTCGGCCGGAGTGAGCCCCGCTCCGACCAGCAGCTCGAGCTCGCGGTGCACGCTCTCGCCGTACGGCACGTTGGCGGGCACCCCGGGGGACTGGTTCGCGTCGGTGCCGAGCACGATCGGCACGCCGGCGCGATACAGCGCCGCGACCGAATCGCGGGCGTGCCGGTAGTCGAGCCCGGGCACCGGGGCGTTCGCGGCGACCCCCTCCATCATCACCAGGGTCGGCACGCTCGTACGCTGCGCCCGGACCACCTCGGCCACCGCGGCCTGGTCGAGGGCCGCGTCCAGGGGGGCATGGGTGAGGACGTCGGCCCCTGCCGCCTGCGCCATCGCGACCGCGCCGGTGTTCGAGGCATGCGCCACGACCATGCGGCCCGCGTCGTGAGCGGCCTGGACGATCGCCGTGATGGTCGCCTGGTCGGGGCCGCCCCGGCCGGGTGGGTCCACGATGACCTTGATGTAGTCCACGCCCTCGGCCACCCGGGTCGCGACGAACCGGCGTCCGTCCTCCGGGTTCGTGACGATGCTGTCGGTGGGGCGGCCAGGGATCTTGGCCTGCAGGCTCCCGGGCCCGACCGCGCCCGCGCCGGTGCTGCGCACGTCGGTGAAACTGGCCCGCCGCAGCTCCCCGATCAGCGCCGGAGGCCAGGAACCCATGTCGAGCGCGGTGGTCACGCCCCAGCGCGCGAGCTCTTCGAGGTCGCCGGTACCGCGCAGATGCACGTGGGCGTCGATCAGGCCCGGCAGCAGGGTGGCGCCGCGGTGGCGGACCATCCTCGCGTCCGGCTCATCGATCGTGCCGCCGGGCTCGACCGCGGCGATCACCGGTCCGTCGGCCAGGACGTCATGCGTTCCGTCCCAGAGGCGGTCGCCGTCGAAGACGCGCACCTCCGCGAAGAGCGTCTTCATCGCCATGACGGTCTCCTTCGACGCGGTCGCTATACGGTATAACATAAGCCGATCGAGACCGGTTCAGCGGACCGGGACCCGTCCGGGAGGCCGCGATGTCCAGCACTGGCGCCGTGCGCTCCGTCGCTGATCAGAACCGGTCCGCGGTCGACCTCGTGACCGCGGAGATCCGCCGGGCGGTGCTCACCGGTGCGCTGCCTCCGGGTGAGCAGTTCTCGATCCGGGAGCTGGCCCGTCAGCTCGGGGTGAGCCACATTCCCGTGCGCGAGGCGCTGCGCCGCCTCGAGGGGCAGGGCCTGGTCATACTGACCCAGGCTCGCAGCGCGGCCGTGGCGCCGCTGTCCGAGGCGGACCTCACCGCGATCTACCGGCTGCGGCTGCGGATCGAGCCGGATCTGGCGGGCCGCTCGGCCGGCCTCGCCACCCCGGCCTGGGTGCGTGACCTCGGCGATGCGCTGGAGGAGAGCCGGCACGAGAACCCCGACCGGGCCTGGGAGGGGCACTACCGCTTCCACGAGCTGCTGGTGACCCCGGCCGCATCTTCCTGGGACATCCGGATTCTCCATACGCTCTGGAGCGCGGCCGAGCGCTACACCCTGGTCGTATTCGACCCGATCGTCGTCGACGACGAGGAGCGCGATCGCCGGTACGCCAGGCACCGTCGGCTCTTCGACCGGGCCCAGGCGGCCGACGGCCCCGGGCTGGCGACCGAGCTGATCGATCACCTCGAGATCAACGAGCACGAGATCGTGCACCGGCTGGGCGGGCTTCATGCCAGGCCAGGCCACGCCCGCAGCGCCAGCGAAGGCGATAGCTGAGGCTAGCGCTACACGATATAGCGGCGGTATGGTCGGCCGATGACCCCGCCGCTCACCGCGACCGGCCGCTTCCCGCTGGACAGCATCACCGACCCGGCGCAGCTGCCTCATCTGCCACCTCGACCAGGCCCCGGACGAGGCGGTCGTGTTCCGGGACGAGGACTGGGCCTGCGAGGTCGCCCCCGGCTTTGAGGTGCCGGGCTGGTACTTCCTGCGGCTGCGCCGGCACGCGCTGGGCTGGGCCGCGCTGGAGCAGCCGGAGCTCACGGCCTTCGGGCCCGTGGTTCAGGACCTGATGGGCGCCCTCGAGCAGGCGTTCGGCGCGCCCGCGTGTTACCTCATGACCTTCGGCGAGGCCTACCCGCACTTTCACGCCGTGGTCACCGTCCGGACCGAGGACATCCCGCCGGAGTCGCGCAGCGGGAACATCCTGGCCCTGCGCCCCAGCCGCGTCGACCGCGCCGCGGCCCTGGCTCACGTGCCAGCCGTGCGCGAAGCGCTCGCAGCCGTCCGGGATTCCAGGCGTCCACCAGCACCGACTGAGCCCGCACCACCGCATACGAAACGGAGGCAATGATGCCGAACGAGACGCAGCCGCCGCGCAACCGGGCCACGGGCCGGCCGATCATCCCGCCGCGCCTGCACCACACGACGTTCACCACCCTCCGGCTCGACGAGATGGTTGCCTGGTACGAGAAGGTGGCCGGCCTCCTGCCCGTCTTCTACGGCGACGGGGCGGCCTGGCTTTCGAACGACGAGGCCAACCACCGCATCGCGCTGCTCTCGCCGCCCGGGCTGAAACACCCGGACGACAAGGGCCACACCACCGGCATCCACCACACCGCGTTCGAGTTCGCCACGTTCGACCAGTGGCTCGACAACTACATCCGGCTGCGCGACCACGGGATCCTGCCCTGGCTGACGCTCGACCACGGCATCACGATGTCCGTTTACTACCAGGACCCGGACGGCAACGGCGTCGAGATCCAGGTGGATGGCTTCGGCAACTGGGCCGACTCGAAGCAATGGATCTCGTCCGCCCTCGAATTCGCCACCAACCCGATCGGCACCTACTTCGACCCGGAGAAGCTCGTCGTCGCGCGTGAGCAGGGCCTGGGGTTCGAGGAAATCCACCAGCGCGCCCGGGCTGGTGAGTACCTGCCGGAGACCATCCCGGAAGACATCTTCCTGCCCGACCTCTACTGATCGATGCCGCGATGACCGCCACCCCTGCCGGTCCGGGCCACCGGCCCGAGCTGCCCGTTGTCGTGATCGGGGGCGGCCCGGTCGGCCTCGCGCTGGCCATGGAGTTGCATCACCACGGCATCGGCTGCGCCGTGATCGAGCCGCGGACGACCGTCTCGGCCGTCCGGCCGCGGGCGAAGACCACGTCGGCCCGGACGATGGAGCTCTTCCGTCGCTGGGGGTTCGCCGAATGCATCCGCCTCCGCGCCCCGATTCCGGTCTCGTGGTCGAGCGACGTGGTGTTCTGCACCACCGCCGCCGGGGCCGAGGTCACGCGCTTCACCGGCACCCTCGGCCTCGACCTGACCGGTGACGACCTGGCCGCGGAGCCGGGACAGCAGGTCGGGCAGCCGGTGGTCGAGCAGGCCCTGCGCGACGCCCTCGCCGGGATGCCGGACGTGCGCCTGTTGTTCGGGTCCCACGCCACCGGCGTGCACCAGGACGAGGACGGCGTCACCGTGCAGATCGAAGACGCCGAGGGGGCGGTATCGGCGATCCGCGCCCGGTACGCCGTCGGGGCCGACGGCGCCCACAGCGTGGTCCGGGCGGCCATTGGCGCCGCCTATGAGGGCGGCAACGCCGGGCGCCCGAACCTGTCGATCGTCTTCCGGTCCGCCGGGCTCGGCGCGCTCATCCCCGACCGGGCCGTGCACCGCTGGGTGCTGAACCCGGCCGCCCCCGGAGTCGTCGGGCCGATGGACCTCGGTGACGTCTGGTGGGCCATCGCGACGGGCCGGCCGGACGACGACCGGGATGCGGATCCCGTCACGATCGTGCGGGCGATGGTCGGCGCGGACATCGACGTGGAGGTGCTCGGCACCGATCCCTGGCAGGCCCGCTCGCTGCTCGCCACCGTCTACCGGCGTGGCCGGCTGCTGCTCGCGGGCGACGCCGCCCACCAGAACCCGCCCTGGGGCGGCCACGGCTTCAACACCGGTGTGGGCGACGCGGTCAACCTGGGCTGGAAGCTCGCCGCGGTGCTGCAGGGCTGGGCCCCGGGCGACCTGCTCGGCACCTACGAGTCCGAACGCAGGCCGGTCGCCGCCGACACCATCCGTATCGCCGGCCAGAACGCGCGCACGCTGGCCAGCGAGCTCGCCTCCGAGGCGCTCATGGGCGGCGCAGAGGCCTTCCAGGCCGCGCGCCCCGCGGCTGCGGAGACGGTGCAGCGGATGAAGCACATCGAGTTCCACTGTCTGGGCCTCGTGCTCGGCTACGGATACGGGCCACACGCGGCCGGGCAGACCTCGGACGGCTCGGACTTCCGGCCGGTCGCCGCCGCGGGCAACCGGCTGCCGCACCACTGGCTCACGCCCGGCGACTCGCTCTACGACCACCTCGGCCGCGGGTTCACGGTGCTCGGCGCCGATCAGGTCACGGCGACGCTCGTCGCCGCGGCCGAGCGACGCGGCGTGCCCGTCTCCCGCGTGGGCACCGACCTCGTCAACACCAGCGCGCGCTACGGCGCAGACGTCGTACTGGTCCGCCCCGACCAGCACATCGCCTGGCTGGGCGGCCCCCTCTCCGCACCCGAGGCGGACGCGGTCCTCGACGCCGTGCTGCACCACGGCCTGCTTTCCACCATGGCCCCTATCCACTAACCGATCAGATCGATGAGGAACTGAGCGATGAGCGATACCACTGAGTTCACCCACACCGTCAGCACGGACGGCCCGGCCCAGGGCATGACGTTCTCGATGCGCCGCCGGCCGGATGGTCCCGTCGCCGCGGGCGCGCCCCTCGTGGTGGCGCTGCCAGGAGGCACCTACTCATCCATCTACTTCGACGTGCCTGGCCAGTCGCTGCTCGACACGGCGGAGACGGTCGGGGTGCCGGTGATCGCCGTTGACCGGCCCGGCTACCGCGGCAGCACCAAGGCCGAGACGGACGGCTCGATCATCCTGCGCAACGCCGAGCTGATCGACCACCTCATCGGCGAGCTCTGGGACACCTACGGCTCGGGTGCACCCGGCGTCGTCCTCATCGGGCATTCGATCGGCGGCGCGGTCACCACCGCCATCGCGGCCCGGCACCCGGCCTGGCCCCTGCTCGGCATCGCCGTCTCGGGCTGCCTCGTGCGGGTGCCGGCCGAGAGCGGCGGCGCCTGGGCTGCCCTGCCCGACCTGGAGTTCGTCGAGCTGCCGGGGCAGGTCAAGGATTTCGTGATGTACGGGCCGGACTGGACCCACACCGCGAGGATGCCGGACGCCGGCCACGCCGCCGACGCGCCCGTGCCCAAGGCCGAGCTGCTCGACATCACCGGCGCCTGGGTCGAGCGCATGCCCGAGGTCGCGGCCCAGGTTCGGGTGCCGGTGCACAGCCGGCAGGGCGAGTTCGACCACCTGTGGATCTCCGACGACGCTCAGGTCGCCGAGTTCAAGGCGGCCTTCACCAGCGCGCCGTGGGTCGACGCGCGCCTGGTCCCGAACGCCGGGCACTGCATCGACTTCCACCTGGCCGCGAAGGCGTTCCAGCTCGAGCAGCTGGCCTTCGCCCTCGAAGCCGTCCTCCAGACCCAGCGCCCCGCCGATGCCCCGATCGGTGCGACGGCCGTGCCGGGCTGATCCCCGGGAGTGAGCTCCGATCCGCTGCCGTCCGGCGCCTTGGCGGCACGGAGGCGGCGCTGGCTCATGCCTCACACGTCAGCCGGGGAGATCCTCCGGCCGCTTTGCTGCGAGATGCCCCTGCAGCAGGCCGGTGGACTGGCCGACCTCGATAAGGTATCCGTCCGGGTCCCGCATGTAGCAGCGGATCTCCGCTCCGCGGTCGATCGGCGGCGTCACGAATTCCGCCCCCTTCGCCCTCCACTCCTCGTAACAGGCCTGGATGTCGGCGACTCGCAAGTTCAGGAAGATTGAGGTGGTGTCGCCGGGCTGGTAGTCGACCACCGAGATGCCCGGCTTGTCGGGGGTCGGCGGCCCGCCGGGATTCATGATGATCCACGAGTTGGACAGCCTGACGGTGCACGGGTTCTCATCCAGGATGACGGTGCCGCCCAGGACGCGCGAGTAGAAGTCCCGCGATCGCGCGACCTCGCGGACGGTGATGAACAACGCCGCCAGAATGCCCTCGGTGGGCGCGGGGAAGCTGGTGAAGTCGTTGTGAGGCTGAGATTCTGTCATGGTTGCTCCTCTCCGGCGGCGTTGCCAGGCAGCGGCGCAGACGTCGAGCGGTTCCAGCCGTAGGTCCGGCCCGGCTAACCACGCCCTGGTGAGCTGGTGGGGCGTCAGGGACTCGAACCCTGAACCCACGGATTAAAAGTCCGCTGCTCTGCCATTGAGCTAACGCCCCGACGGCGCACGCGCGCCACCATGAAGAGTACCGACCAATACGGGTTACCGCAGCGGCCGAAGGTCCCACTGGGTCATCAGTGACCCGGCCCCGGCGGCGCCGGCCCCCGCCGGGTCCGCCCGCCCACCGGGGTCACCGGTAGGCCGACAGCCCGGTGAGGGCCTGGCCGATGGCCAGCGCGTGGATCTCCTCGGTGCCTTCGTAGGTCAGCACCGCCTCGAGGTTGTTGGCGTGCCGGATGGCCGGGTATTCGAGGGTGACGCCGTTGGCGCCGAGGATGGTGCGGGCCTGCCGGGCGATGTCGATGGCCGTCCGGACGTTGCTCATCTTGCCCAGGCTGATCTGCTCGGGGCGCAACGAGCCTGCTTCCTTCAGCCGTCCCAGGTGCAGGGCCAGCAGCTGCGCCCGGCCCAGGTCCGAGGCCATCCAGGCCAGCTTGCCCTGGGTCAGCTGGAAGCCGCCGATCGGCTTGCCGAACTGCTCCCGGCTCCCGGCGTAGGCGATCGCCGCTTCGAAACACGCCCGGGCCGCGCCGGTGACACCCCACAGGATCCCGAACCGCGCCTCACTCAGGCAGGACAGCGGCCCCTTGAGCCCCTGCACCCCGGGCAGCATCGCGTCGGCCGGCAGCCGCACGTCGTCGAAGTGCAGCTCGGAGGTGATCGACGCGCGCAGCGCCATCTTCTTGTGCATGTCGTTGGTGGTGAAGCCGGGGGTCCCGCGGGGCACGAGGAACCCGCGCACGCCCTCATCGGTAGCGGCCCAGACCACGGCGATGTCGGCCAGGCTGCCGTTGGTGATCCACATCTTGGCCCCGGACAGCACCCAGTCCGAGCCGTCCCGGCGAGCCCGGGTGCTCATCCCGGCCGGGTCGGAGCCGTGGTCCGGCTCGGTCAGCCCGAAACAGCCCACGGCCTCGCCGGTGGCCATCTTCGGCAGCCACTCGTCCTTCTGCTCGTCCGACCCGTACCGCCAGATCGGGAACATGGCCAGCGACCCCTGGACGGAGACCGTGCTGCGCAGCCCGGAGTCGGCCGCTTCCAGCTCCCGGCAGGCCACCCCGTAGGCGACCGCGCCCATCCCGGCGCAACCGTAACCGGTCAGGTGCATGCCGAGCAGGCCCAGCTTGCCCAGTTCCGGCATCAGGTCCCGTGGCACGGTGCCGGCCTCGAACCAGTCGGCGATGTGCGGCTCGATCCGGTCGGCGGTGAAGTCGCGGACCGTGTCGCGGACCAGCCGTTCGTCCGGGGTCAGCTGGTCATCGATGCGCAGCAGGTCGGTTTCTGGGGTGGCGGATGACATTGGCGCGTCCTCTCGGCTTGCTGGCACCCAGGGTATTAACCGGGGGAATTCCCTTGGTCGAAGGTTCCGCATAGCGGGCATGAACAAAGCCATGAGCGAGAACAACGGTCACGGCGCCAGCCCGCCCAGAAAGCTGGAACGCCGCCGGGAGGGGCGGATGCTGGCCGGCGTCTGTGCTGGCCTGGCCGCGCATTTCGGGATTGACGTCACCCTCGTCCGGCTCGGTTTCGCGGTTTTCACGATCTTCTGGGGCCTGGGGGCCCTGATCTATTTGATCGCGTGGGCCGTGATCCCGGAAGAGGGCGGGAAATCCATCACCGGGAACCTGCTCCACAAGCAGCGCTGACCCGGCCGCCTGACCCGGCCGCCTGACCCGGCCCAGGCCCGCCGCGGCCGCCCGCCGGACGGTCAGTCGCTGATGGCGTGGGCCCGGGCGGCGGACATGACCTCGCCGCGCCGCAGCGTCCAGCTCATGGAGAGCGCGGCCGCGGCACACAGCCCCAGCATCCCGGCCAGGCCCACCGCGACCGGCGCCCCGGTGACGTTGGCCACCGCGCCGCCGGCCAGGATGCCGACCCCCTGCACGGCCAGCAGCCCCGACTGGGCCAGCCCGAACGCCCGGGCCCGGGCCGAGGGCGTCAGGTTCTGCACGAACGCCGCGGCCGCCGCGAGCTGGTAGGCCTCGCCCGCCCCGGCCAGGCTCCACAGCAGCAGCACCGCCCACAGCGGCGGCGAGAACGCGCTGCCGATCAGCGGCGCGCAGGACGCCATGGCCAGCCAGCCCATCATCCGGATCCGCCCCGACGGGGTGAACAGCCGGCCGAACGCGAACGAGCCCGCCACCACGCCCACCGGCATGGCCGCCATCAGCAGCCCGACGGTCAGCGCGTTCCCGTGCAGCGAGTGCGCGTACGGCGCGGCCAGGCCCTCCGGCACGATGCAGAAGCCGGCCAGCCAGCCGAACAGCAGCAGCGTGCGCAGCACCGGGTTGCCGAACACGGTGGTCAGGCCCTCCCGGGATACCGACCACAGCGACGGCCGCTTACCCGGCTCCCGGTGCGGGGAGCGCCGGTGCCGGACCCAGCCGGCGACGATGAGGGCCGACAGCGCGAACGTCAGCGCATCGGTGGCCAGGGTCCGGTACGGGTCGAGCACGGTCACCACGGCGGCCCCGGCCACGAAGCCCAGGATCTGGCTGGCCTGGAAGCTGATGTTCCCGATCGCGGAGCCGACCACGAACTTGTCCCCGGGCAGCACGTCCGGCAGCAGGGCCGACCGCGCCGACGAGAACGGCGCGCCGAGCAGCACGGTCAGGAACAGCAGGCCGCACAGCCCGGCGAACGGCATGCTGGGGATGGCCATGAGCGAGACCAGCCCGGCGCGGGCCAGGTCGCAGACGATCATCACCCGCCGCCGCGGGAACAGGTCGGCCAGCCCGGCCAGCAGCGGGCCGCCCGCGATCGGCGGCAGGTAGGTCAGCGCGTACGCCAGCGCGGTCAGCAGCGCCGACCCGGTCCGGTGGTAGACCAGCACCGCGATCGCGACCTGCGCGAACTGGTCCCCGGCGTACGACAGCACCTGGGCGAACCACAGCCCGCGGAACTCGCGGATCGCGAACACCTCGCGGTAGGTGGCCTGCTTTTCCGGTGCCCGCCGGTGCCGCCCCTGCGCCGGCTCGCCATCCCCGGGGGCCGGATTATTTTTAATGGGGCCTCCCGGTGGCGGGCTGGGCGGCACTGCGCCGTCCCGCCGGTCCGCGTCCCAGGACCCGGTCTCCGGCCCACGTCGTGCGATGGGCGCGGTGACGTAGGCGATGGCGTCGTCCGGCCGCGGGGCGGGCGCCTGCTGCCGGACCGTCCGGTGCGGTGACACCCGGCCCTACCCGCGCTCCCCGAAGGCCTGCATGAACTGTTCCCCCACATCGGCTGGCTGGCGTCACCTCGGCGGCAGGATTTTCACCGAAGTGACAGTGTGACGGGGGTCACACCAGTGATCCCCGTGAGTTACCTCTCCGTTGCTTACCGTGGCGAACTATCGCCGCAATTGCAAGGGGACACCGGTCTTACTCCCCGAAAATTCCCGGTCACGCCCCGATGACCTGCAGTGTTCTCCCACAGCGTCACGCCGAAGCTCGACCGGCCGCCGATCGTCAACGAGCGGCCGCGAGCCGCCCCAGCGCCCCGGTAAACTAGCCGACGTAGCGTTTTGCTGGTTGAGCTTCTGTCCCCTATGCTGGGCCAGTCCCCGACGGCGGACGCCACGGGAACGGCGGTGCAAGTCGCCGGGCCCCCATCGTCTAGTGGCCTAGGACACCGCCCTTTCAAGGCGGCAGCACGGGTTCGAATCCCGTTGGGGGTACCTGCCGGGTATGCTGGTAGACGTAAGACGCAAGGTCCTGTAGAGCAGCTCGGAGTGCTCGTCACCCTGTCAAGGTGAAGGTCGCGGGTTCAAATCCCGTCAGGACCGCTCTGGGGAGAGCGACGGTACCGGGAGAGCGGCGGTACCGTCAGCCCCTACGGTCAGGTAGCTCAGTTGGTACGAGCGTCCGCCTGAAAAGCGGAAGGTCGGCGGTTCGACCCCGCCCCTGACCACCCTCTTTGAGCAGCGGCAACGCTGCTCTTTGTCATTTCAGCCGACCTTGCTTGCTAACAGATTTGCTAACTGAGCCGTTCACGGCTTGGGCGAAGATGTCTCCGATGCCGAGTGCGTGCTCGCGCAGGACGTGGGAGTACACCCTGAGCGTCACCGCCGGGTCGGCATGGCCCAGCCGGGCGGCCACGACATGAACCGGGACCCCAGCCAGCAGCAAAGTCGTGGCGTGCAGGTGGCGAAGATCATGCAGCCGCGCATGCGGCAGGGGCTCATCGGGGGCTGAGGCTGACTTGTTGTGCTCGCGGATCAGTTTGCTCATGAGCACGGTCACAGTGTCGGGGTAGAGCGGTTCGCCCCAGCGGCTGGTGAAGACCAAGCCGCCGTGGTCGCTCCAAGCCGACCCGGCGGTTAGGCGCTCGCCGTTCTGCTGCCGTTGATACTCGCGCAGGACGGTGACGGTTTCTTGATCGATACTGACGACCCGGGATCGGCCACCCTTAGTAGTGCCCTCGATGCGTTGGCCCTGGACGACTGCGGTCGACCCGCCGAATGTGACCTCGGCGGCTGCCAGGTCAATCGCTGACCAGCGCAAGTAGAGGAGTTCGCCGCGGCGGGCGCCGGTGTAGGCGGCGAGACGGTAGAAGGCGTACAGCCGGTGGTCCTGCGCTGCGGCCAGGAAGGTCTGCAGTTGATCAGTGGTCCAGACTCGGGCGGGTTCACTGGCGTGGTCGCGGGGGCGCTTGGATCGTTCGGCTGGATTGGCGGCAAGTAGTTGGTCGACGTGCACGGCATCGGCGAGGGCCTTGCGCAAGTCCGATGGACGTGAGCGACGGTCCAGGCCGACAAGGGGGCACCGTCGCGGCCGCCGTGCTCGGTCAGCTCGCGGTAGAACTTCGATATGACGGCTGGGCGCAAAGCCTGCAGCCGCATCCGGCCGATGCGGGGCACGATGTAGTGGTCGATGTCGTGGCGGTACCCGGCCAGCGTCTTCGGTTTCACCGCTGGGGCGTGGGTCTCGATCCATTCAGCCAGGTACTCGGCGACGGTCAGCGTCGACCGGTTGACGAACTCGCCGCGCCGGGCACGGACGCGTGCTTCGTCACGGGCGGCGTTGGCGTCTTCCTCGGTGGCGAAGCCGCCGACCCATCTGGGCTTGGTCACGCCGGTAGCCGGGTCAGGAACACGGATTACGTAGGACCACGAGCCGCCACGTTTGATCACTCCGTCACGAAGCCGCGGCATCAGCTATGGCCTCCTGATCGAGCAAAACGGCAACGTAGGCTTCGAGCGCCTCAACGGGGACGCGGCGCGAGCCGTCGATACGGACTGAACGGACCAGGCCAGCAGCGAACAGCTCGTACAGCTTGCTACGCGAGATAGCCAATGCGGCGGCGGCGTCCGGCACGGTGAGGAGCAGACGCGGCCTCGTGCCGGTGGTGTGGTCGCTCACAACTGTCATGACAATGATTTCTCCTTTCGTCCAATGGATGAGTTCAAGCAGCGTTTGGTTGGCTACGGTGCTCGCGTGCCCAAGCGGCGGAGGCGGTGGCTAGTTCGGCTCCTGGGCTGGCCGTGTAGCCGGTTCCGGCGTAGGTCCAGGACGCGATGACCAGGACGACGGTTTCGTCGAGTGGCGGCCCCATGGATCGCGTTCGCCTTCGGGATGCCGCTGGGTTCGGCGGTGGGTGGTGCGGGCCTGGCGGAGCTGGCTGAAGGTGACGGAGTAGCGGCGGCTCTTGGTGAGGAAGTGGCCGCCGTAGCCGAGCATGTGGGCCCATTGCCGGAATCGGGGGTCGCCGGTGGCGTGCCTGGAGCCGAGCTGCCAGGCGGTGGTGATCATCCGCTTGTAGTGGGCTGAGCAGCGCAGGCCTTTCATGTCGAAGGTGGTTGTCAGCCGCCGGTCGGGCAGGCCGGGGGCGGTGAGGCTCTTGGTGGCGTATTTGGCGATGTAGTTGGCTACGGCTTGCCCGGACAGGGCTTGTCCGGTGCCGGGCAGGGCGGTGCTGTCGCGGATGGGCCGGGCGTCGGTCTGGGTGCCGAAGCTGAGCCGTACAGGTGCGCGAGGCGCGTCGGCGATGAGAGTGATGGTCCTGGCGGCCTGGGTGATGGCGTCGCAGAGCAGGGCGGCGCTGTAGCGGGCGGGTGGTGGCTGGTAGCCAGGGCCGGTGGCGTCGAGGCGGATGACGGCGTGGAAGTGGACGATGCCGCGGGCCTGGTATTCGGCGACTTTGACGTAGCGGATACGCAGGACGGCCCGCAGTGCTTTCTGGGTTATGCCTGCGTGGTGGGCGAGCTGGCGGGGCAGGTAGGTGGTGAACCGGCGCCACAGGTCTCCGGCGTAGGCGTTGAACAGGACGGCGGCTTCGCCACCGAGGAAGACGCCAAGTCGCCGACGAACTGCGCAAAGCGATCAAACAGGGCGTCTATCCGCCGGGCTCCGCACTGCCCAGTCAGCCAGATCTCGCGCGGCAGTACGGGCTCAACCAGACATCCATCAATCGCGCCATTGCGTTGCTCCGCGGAGAGGGGCTCATCCGCGTCGAGCACGGGAAGGGCGCCTACGTACAGGAAATTCCGACCGTCAAACGGGTACGCCGAATTCCGCATGGCAGCACTGGCGGCAGCAGCTTTGCAGACGAGATGCGGAAGGCGGGGCTGGAGCCCGACGCACCGCTAGCCGATCTGAGCCCCGTGGCAGCACCAGCCGATGTAGCCGAGCACCTGGGAATTGCGACCGGCGGCCGGGTAGTGCGGCGCACCCGGCAGATGTTCGCCTCGGGACGGCCTGTCCAGCTCGCTACGTCCTACATACCGTGGGAGATCGCAGGCGGCGAAGACATCGCTCTGCCAGATACAGGACCGACCGGCCTATATAGAAGGCTGGCTGACCGGGGTTACCGCGTAGCGAAGTTCGCGGAAGAGATCGAGGCACGGCAACCCCGAGCCGACGAAGCGAACTTCCTCGGCCTAACTGAGGCGCAGTACGTCCTGGAAGTCACCCGCATCGCTTACACGGAGGACGGCACTCCGGTGGAGACGGTGATCAACGTCTTTCCGAGCCAGCAGTGGCGACTCTCCTACGAGTGGTCCGTCGAGTAGGCTACGGACCCCATGAGCGAGCTGCCGCGCCACTCAGTGAGCGTCACCGGTGTCGTCGTCCGCGAGGACGGCCGGGTCTTGGCCATCCAGCGTGACGACGACGGCCTCTGGGTGCCACCAGGCGGCGTCCTGGAACTCAATGAGACCCCGACCGATGGCGTGACCCGCGAGGTGCTTGAAGAAACCGGGGTCAAAGTACAGGCAGAGCAGCTCACCGGCGTGTACAAGAACATGTGCCTAGGGGTGGTTACTCTCACGTTCCGGTGCCGCGTTATTGGAGGGAACATCCACCCAACGAGCGAAGCCCGCAAAGTCGCCTGGGTCACCATCGACGAGGCCAACCGTGATATGCCTGAGGCACGAGCCGTCCGTGTGGCGGACGCACTAAGCAGTAAGGGTCCGTTTGTGCGAGCTCACGACGGCATGCACCTAATTAATTCATGCACAGATATCACCCTAAGCGATCCCAATATGGTTGATGGTAACAATAAAGCTACGTAAAGTAGTTTTAAGTGGTTACCGCTGTGACATGTTTTATCATCATAACGTGATTGATTTCATCGTGTCAGTCGTAGTGACGGCCGCTGGAGCCTTTATGGCGGCTGGATGGCATGTACTTTCAAAGAACGGCACTCCAGAGACCGAAGATCTCGGAGTCGGGTTTGACATCCTCGTTGCGGCCATAATCATGCAAGTGGCCTTCATCCCCGGCTCGCACGGCAAAGAAATTCCGGTTCGGTGGGCTGGCGTAGGGATTCTTTTCTTGGCACTCATGATCATGGCAGTAATTACTCGTTTCCGCGCCTACGATCCCGCGTTGAGTTACTCACGATCTGGCAGCGAAGATCTGATCGTGTACCACATGAAGTCGAGGGCTGTCACGGTGACCAGCAGTGTAGGTTGTGCCGTCCTCTGCGCCTTCTGGTGGCTTAACGTGAACCTACAATGGGTATTGACTGCGTGGAAGGAACTACTGCACTGACCATGAGCTCACAGCAACTGCCTGCATCAGGCTCCGGACGTAGTAGATACCTGCGCGTCAGCTGCTACGTAGTAGGCGGCTTCGCGGCCGCACCAGTCGTGCTGACCCTCATTGTCCTAGCAGTTGACGGTCATCCGCTCGGGGTGCTAGCTGCCTGCGTTGGTGCTCTGATCCCCTTCCCGCTGCGCGGTCTCGCTTATCTCCTGGGAGTTCATCGCTCCGACAGGCCTCATACGATCCCTGGCAAGAGCACCACAGAACCACCGCTGCCGCCTGATTTCCTAGTTCCGCCTAAGTTCTCGTCGCAGGCATTGGAAGAGCTTGCTAGGTGGCAACGCTCCCAACCGGAGACGTTCGGCCACCTTGTAGACGCACTTGCGCGCGCCTTTGGTAGCCCTGCTGCTATCGACAGGGTAGCGGAGAGGTCAGGCCTGGATCGCCGGTTCCTCTCAGAGACCGGTGATGCCACAAACCGCTGGGCAAATATGCTGATATTTGCAGAAAGGCAAAACCGCTTGGTCGCCCTTCTCGACGAAGCGCTTCAAGAGTCGCGCAATCGCGGGCAACGAGCTCAGTCAGAGAGCAGTGACCTGCAAGCCGCGGCGAGAGATTACCTGGCCTAACAAGCGATGCCAATCTTTCGCGTTATGAGACAGCGCAAAGGGTCCCCTGTTAGTCGGCCTCACTGGCCCTGCACCTAGCTACTCGCCTGGCGCCGCCCTGTGACAACTTTCTCTACGGCTTCAAGGGCGCACCTTCGGCGCGCCGACCCTGACGGCTTGGACGTAAACCGCGAGAAGCGGGCGCGGCCAACCGGGGAGTGATGAGCGGCCAAGGTGACGCGCCGTAGGTGGCCGAGGTCAGATCCGGGGGACGCACCGTTGGCGGTGCGGCAGCTTTCGTCGCGCCCTCCGGGCGGAAGCCCTACGGCGCGCCGAGCTGCCGCACCCGGCGGCCCCGGTGACCGGCCGCGTGCGGTGCCCGCCGCATCGGCCCCGGTGCCGCGCCCGGCCGCGAGGACCAGGCCGACAGGCACACGCCAGATACGCCGATGGCGGGAAAGGTCATAGCGACGGAGCCGGAACGCCGCGCATTGTCCGGGCTGGCCCCTCCAGCGTCAAGGGCGCTGCCTTTGCGGCGTTCGTCTCCTTCGGCGCAGACGTTGACCCTGGAGCCTCTACCAGCCCAGCGGGCCTGACGGCGAGGGCCAGGCCAAAGGCCAGGCCCGGTGAACGCGCGGCGAACCTTAGGGGGTCAACTTAACTTCCAGCGAAATAACGCTCCCAGCCCTTATTGTGTCTTTAGCCATGTCAGGGGAGGATGCATGTCGCTTTTTCGTCCAGTCGAGCCTTCGATCCGGCCGCGCCGAACTTTGGCGGGCCGTCAAGTTGCTGTACAGGAAGACATAGGGACAGTCGCGCGGCGAGCCCGGCTAATGTCTGAAGCCGTCCGACGGCTTGAAGGGCATCCTTTGGGCGCTCAATCTGCCCGCGGTGTGGCGATAGGTGACGGCCATGGTATGGAGGATTTGGTGGAGCATATAGCTCCGCTATTCCAGCAAGAAAGATCGCTTGCTCGCTGGGTCGCTATTCGCGGAGGGCTGCTCTTTCTGGACATGATCTGCTCGTCCGACCTTGAATGGCAGCAACTCATGCCGGTCATGGGCCTTGCGCCAATCAATGACCAGCAGACCGGAAGGCCGCCTGCGGTTCTCCTGCACCAGGCTTCCCCTATTACGCCAGAAGTCGAACAAAACATATTGGGCCTGTTCTGGTCTATCAAATATCGGTGGCAACGTTATGCCGAAATCTCCGAAATGACCGTTCAACAGGTCAA
This sequence comes from uncultured Actinomycetes bacterium, assembly GCA_963833835.1. GTDB lineage: Bacteria > Actinomycetota > Actinomycetes > Streptosporangiales > Streptosporangiaceae > Bog-532. Next base: position 332,771 of record CAWHZI010000001.1, on the reverse strand, counting down.
CGCAGATCCTCAATTGGCTAGGGTCAATCCGCCGATCGCGTTCGACTTCATCGCATGGACTGCGATCGCAATGCTACGGACAGGCAACGCGAGCTCAGAGCTAATCAGGGACATGCCTGAGCCAGGTTTGCTTGAAAAGCCGGGCTGGTACGCCGACCCGCTATTTGCCAAGTGCGAGCGCTACTGGGACGAGGATGACTGGACGGATTTGATCCGCGTCAAGAATGGCCGCACATGGAATGAGAGCATTTTGCCCCTAGAATAACCAAAGTTGGCGTGTTCAGGGAGGCGCCGAGACGTGGTGCACCCGATACATATTGAGTATCCGGCTTCGTGGTCTGAGGGAAGAATCTAGTGAAGTGTGCCCAGGCAAGTTGCGGGCGTGAATTGGAGAAATGTACCTGTTCGCGCGGTTGTTCGAAATGCACTTCAGGCTACAGGTGCCCTCACCATGGGAAAAATTGGACCTATAGGACTGGAGGCAGTTTGTTTAGTTCCGGGTCAACCGGGAGTGGAAAGAAATGCAGAAAGTGCAGTCGGTCCCTGGTCAACTGCCAGCCCTGCCGAGGAATCGCGGGAAAAACCTGCAGAACGTGCGGCGGCACGGGACAGAAGTGCCCAGAACATGGTGGACACTGGCACTAACTTTATGGTCTCCTTAGAGTCTGGTACAGCAGCGAGGTACAGCACCCCATGCGCGCTATGGCTGTCTTGAACAGGTGCCCGCACATGTTGCGGTGTGCTGCACCGGGAGACCGCGGGCAGGGCCGCGCCAGTAGTCGTGACGAAGAGGCCGCCGGTTAAATGCAGCAACTCCGAGCCAGGTCGAGAGCTACCTGCCCGTCAATTATCAGTCTTGTCGAGTCAATCAAAGCAATGACCCGTGACGCTTTTCCCATTCGACAGCCATTTCATCAACTTTCGCAACGGAATCCTGCGACCATTTGTCGAGTTCTTCGTACTCACTTCGAGGCGCGTGGAGGCACTGTTTAATAACGCTCAGGGCTACACGAGAGCTGATGATTGCCCCCGAGGCGTTAAATGAAATAAAGCGCCATTCTACGCCGACACCGAGATCTGGGTGCATGATCGGCTCGCGAAAACGCGCTGGTGGATGAACTGCGTAGTCACGAAATTTAAACACCTGTTCAAGGTTTTCGCGCAATAGCTTGCGACCTGGATGAGTGATCTTGAATGCTCGGATCAAGGTCTCGCAGATGCGGGTCGTACGCGCTGTTCTGTTCTTGGCCCAGCGCTTGGCTAGTTCTTCATCGGTAGGGATACGCTCAACTACTGATGCATAGAAAGCTTCTAGTGAAAAGGCTGACGTAGATATCCCCTGCATCGAGGAAGTGAATTCTGCTTCAAGTGCATGCCCTTTTGCTGGGTCATCATTCGCTGCATGAGCTGCCAAGAGCTCTGCGTGCGCCCTGACAGCATTATCTACATGGCCCGTGGCGATATTAAGCCAGTATCGCCACGTATCGAGTGCGACCTCAAACTTGACTGGCGGTGTCTCTGATCCATCTAGTGATATAACCAGGCCGCCAGCAGGAACGCGAAGGCTCATGCCCTCTGTAATAAAGACCACCCGGACAGTTTAGAGGGGACAGGCCACACGTGCCCATTGTGAGCCCGATCGAAAGATGAACGCCAGTACTCAGCGAGCACCAATGGGTAGCTTGAGGCAGTGGCTGACCTGCGCATGCACTGGTATGTGACCGATCGGTCACCGCATCCCAAGCTGGCAGTCCAGTGGCGGCGTGCACTCCACGTGCACTTAGGTGCGGCGACCTGCGGTCACCGGTGGGCGAAAACGGACAAGTAACGACCTCCTCAGTTCAGTACACGAACTCTTATTTGCGCTGGTCAAAGCCCGTATGTCTCGCTCTGGACTGGTGGTCAGGGGCGGGGTCGGACCGCCGACCTTCCGCTTTTCAGGCTGCCGAGTATCCATCCCGCAGACAATCCGAGAGCATAGAGTCTGACGGTCCGTGACCGTGATCTGCTCATGACCCGGAGCAGAAGAGGAGCAATCTTGCCTCTCGTGGTCGGTGCCGACTATGTACTGTCCGATGCTTGACGTTCATCGTTCGATGTCCTCATGTAGAGGTAGTAGCTCGGCACGGCTGAGGGGAGCGTGGCTGAATGCCTCAAGGCGAAGGTCAGTCGGACTGGCAGCGGCGGCAGGCTGAGAAAAGACGAGAGACCGAGCGGAGCTCGAGGGAACGGGCAAAGCTCGCCAAGGAACAATACCTTGCCTCTCAGCAGCAAACCGCAGACGACGGGACCGCCAATCTTGATCGGCAGGTCAAGATTCTAGATGGATTGCTTATAGATTCCCTGTCCCGGCGGCCGCCGACCTTCCAGCAGCTAAAAGTCTCTCCGAGAACATATACGTTTGACCCCGGTCCTTTGCGTGTTCCTGCTCCCGAGCCAGTGTGGTTTGAATATGCGCCCCCAGAGCCGAAGGGGCTCGGCCGGCTGCTTGGCGGGTCAGCCCGGTATGAGCGTGAGATGTCAGCAGCCCGGGAACAGTTCGAAGCCGCGAGGCTGCAACATGACCAGGCTGAAGAGCAGCGACTGCAGGCTCTAGCATCAGCGATAGCCGAACACGAGCACATGGTCACCGAGAAACAGGCGAAGGCAACCGCGCAGAACGTTGCCACCGAGGCCCGCCAGGCGGCTTTTGCATCGGGCGACCCTGAGGCCGTGGAATGGTTTGTCAGCCATGTGCTGGATGGTTCCCGGTATCCAGAACGTTTTCCTCGCCGATACCAGGTGGCTTACAGGCCAGAAAACCGTGACCTGGTAGTAGAGTTCGAGCTGCCTCCACAGGAGGTGATTCCCAAGGGACGCAGCTACCGGTACGTGAAGTCTCGTGATGCGATCGAGCCGCTACCTCGACCCAAGGATGAGATTAAACAGCGCTACGCGCAGCTGATCGCTTGCATAGCCCTGCGCACGTTGAACGAGATCTTCTGCGCGACCTCCGCCGACGTGGTGACAGCCATCACTTTTAACGGTCGTGTCAGCACGATTGACCGAACGACTGGGAGGCCTGACCGCCCGCATCTGCTTAGCGTGTCAGCCGATCGACCTAAGTTCACGGACCTCGTGCTGGCTGAGGTAGATCCCGCAGCGTGCGTGAAGGGGTCAGACCGCCTAAGTGCGCTGGTGTCAAAGAACCCGTTCGATATGGAGGCAATCGAGCCATTTATCGCATTTGATCTTAGGCGATTCAGGTTCACCGACGATCTGGACGTAGTGGCTGGTCTCGACTCCCGCCCTAATCTGCTTAAGCTATCTCCAACAGAATTCGAGCATCTTGCCCGGCAGTTGTTCGTAGCTATGGGGGCGGAGGCATGGACCACCATCCCATCGAAGGATGGCGGTGTAGATGCTGTCGCCACGAGCAACAACCTCTTCTTTGGCGGGGTATGCCTTATACAGGCGAAACGCTGGACCGGACTAGTGGGACTTGAGTCTGTGCATGCATTGACCGGTGTAATGGCTGACCATAACGCAACTACAGGTGTCCTAGTCACGACGTCCTGGTTCGGGCGCGCGAGCGAACAGTTTGCTCAGCGGAATCGGATCACGTTGATAAACGGAGCTGAGCTGAAGCACCTGATCAAGGAGAAACTCGGCATCGACGTCATCCCGGGGACGAACCCGCCTCGTCGCCTGAACGTTTCCGATGACACGCAAACCGGACGTCCGGGATCTTAACTAGCACAGCGACCAGCTGGTCAGCGCGTACCCGTTATATGCCCGATCAGAGAGGCCACCGGCGGTGAGCCATCGATCGTGCTAACGCGGTGCTAACTACGGCCGTGGGAGCGTGGAGTCGGTAGTGGACGGCAACAAGGCCGGGGAGGCTGCACAGCCTGCTCACACGGTGCGCGATGGACATGGCTGGACCGGCAAAGCCTCCTGAAAAGCGGAAGGTCGGCGGTTCGACCCCGCCCTTGACCACCACCGATGACCAGGCAAAACATCCGGACAGTGATCACGGTCCGGGTGTTTTTTTGATGCTGGGGTCTCAGTTTGGGGCTACGGAATAGGCGGACGATGGACGCTTCCGCGGGCGCTGGTGGAGTCTGCCGGAGCCCAGCAGCCTTAAATGCGGCTCAAGTCGGTCTGAGCGCATGGCTGTATTGAGGCAGGTTTCCGGAGCGCCCGTTGCCCGTCGGCCGATAGATCCCTATGGTTGGGCCTGGTCGATGTGTCCTGTCGCCTGGGGGGCGCCATGAGGTCAAGGGCCGGGATGTCTGGCGTGGGTTACCTGCCGTCGGCGGCCCGGTGACCGCGCTGACTGTGCGTTTCATCGGTTATGCCTGAGGCGCGGGTCGCCGCCTCTGCGCTCGGGCAGCCGTGTCTGTCGGCCGCCCAGGAGCGTGCGTTCGAGCGTCATGCGCGCCGGTTCGGTCACGATCCCGGCCGCCTGGGCGGCGGTGCCGAGCTGGTGAGCTACCCGGTTGTGCCGTCGGTCGCGGCTTTGCGCACGCTGTCCGCGGCCACCCCAGGGCAGCGCCGCCGGCGGCAGCAGGTCTTCTTCAATCCCGTCATCGAGTTGCGGCGGAGCATCGGGCAGGGCGTCCACGACCGGCTTGAGGCCGCCGTGTTCGCTGACGGCACGATCGATCCCGCAGATGAGGCGCGGACCGGCTGCCATTTCCCGTTCCCGACCCGGATCCTGAGCGTCCGGCATCGGGACGTCCGCTCGGGCCAGACTTGGGATCTGAGCGTCCGCGGCGAGCACTGGGGCCTGGATGACCGCGATGACATCCTGAACATCGTCAACGTCGGCAGCCTGCGCCTGGAGCCAGGCGCGACCGTGCTGGCCCGGGGCAACCTGCTGATCCTCATCATCCAGCGGCTGACCTGCGAGCCGGCCGGACCCGGCGGGTATCAGCTCGCGATCCTGCCCACCCCGTTCTCCGTCGACAACGGTACCGGGCCGCTGCACGGCCCCGGCGGGCCGGCCGGTCGCGACGGCGCCTCGGGGGCCGGCGGCGCTGGGGCACCGACCGCGCAGACATGGCTCGGCGCCCGGCTACTGAGCCCGGTCGTGCCTGGTGCCGCCGACGGGCGGGACGGCGGCGAGGCCACCGCGGGCGGTGACGGCGCCAAGGGACGCACCGGAGGTGCAAGCAAGCTCGCCGAGATCACCATCGGCGAGCTGGCCGGCTCGCTGACCATCCTGGCTACAGCCGGCCTCGGCGGCGACGGGGGAGCCGGTGGTGACGGCGGACACAGCGGTGACGGCGGCCACGGCGTGCCCGGCCAGCGGACCTTGCAGCGCATCATTCTCCCGGGCCGCGGGGGTGACGGCGGCCGTGGCGGCGATGGCGGCCGTGGCGGCCGTGGCGGGCACGGCGGCATCGCCTCCAACGTCTTCGTGTCAATCCCGCCGGGCCAGGCGGCGCAGGTCTCGGTGCTTGCCCATCCCTCCGGCGGCGGACGGGCCGGTCCCGGCGGCCGTGGCGGCGACGGCGGGCTGGCCGGCCGCGGCGGAACGCACGCACTCGAGGCGGGCACCGACGTCCGGCGGCCCCGGCCCGACGGACATCCCGGGCGTCCCGGCGCGAACGGCTCCCCGGGACGCGACGGGCGCGCGCGGTCGGCGCCGCCGGTGTTCATCAACGAGCGCGCCGCCGAGCCGATGCTCGTCCCGGCCCAGATCCCGCCGATGGACGCGGTGCGGTCACGGGACACGCGCGGAGGCCCGATCTTCACATCACCCACGGGAGAAAAACGACCATGACAACGATCGCCGGGCTCGAAGCCCACGGCATTCCCGTCACCGCGCTGGCCACAGCCGGACTGGCGGAGACCAAGACGGTGGTGCACGACGTCGGCCAGCTCCGCTCACTGCTGGACCAGGGACTGGATCAGCAGGGGCGCCAGGCGCACTTCGAAGCCCTGTTCAAAGGGATCCAGCCCGCCGCCACGGGCAGGCAGGCCGCCGCAGCCGATGATGGCGGCGCGGCCCTCTCTCAGCGGATCGCGGCGCACGTAGTCGGCAACGCCGGCCTGTCCGACGAGGACCGGGCCGCGATCGCCCCGGCCTTCCCGCTGACCGCTCACGTGACCGCCGCGCCGGGCCCGCTGACGGTCAGCTCCAGGTACGACCTGAGCACGCCCGACGGCTCGATGCGTATCGCCAGCTTCACCGATGTCACCCTGGAACAGGGCGGTTACTTCGTGTGCGAGAGCACACCGCTGACGTTTACCTGCACGACCTTGACGCGCCACGGTGCCAGCAGCGGCAGCGCCGACTTCAACATCCTCGGCAAGACGGGTGCCAGGCCGCCCGCCCCACCGGCCCCGGCCGGCGCGGGCCAGGCCGCCCCAGGCAGGCCCGGCCAGTGTCTGTCGGCCAGCGTCGCCGGAGACGGCGGCGGCAACGGCAGCCCCGGTGCTCCCGGAACGCCAGGAACCGCCGGCGCGACCGGCGGTCCCGGCACGCCCAGCATGCCGGCGACCATCACCATAAAGACCGCGCTCACCGTCACCGGGCAGCTCACCCTCTACTCCCAATCCGGTCCCGGCGCCCAAGGCGGCAACGGCGGCGCGGGTGGCCCGGGCCAGCAGGGCGGCAACGGCGGCAACGGCGTCTCCTGTGACTGCACCGGGAACGGCGGCGGGCAAGGTGGCGACGGCGGACGGGGCGGCGCCGGCGGCGCGGCCGGTAACGGCGGTAACGGCGTCAACGCGGCGGGCAACGTCGTGATCAGGGTGCCCAGCAAGGCGGACGTGGCCAAGGTGCACGCTACGGCGGCGGCGGCGCCCCCCGGTGCCGCGGGCCAGCCGGGCCCCGGAGGCCCAGGAGGCGCAGTCGGCACGCCCGGCTCCGGCGGCAAGAACAGCTTCGGTGGCGGCCAAGGCGGATCTTCGGGCCCGGGTGCGACCGGAGCCCAGGGCCAGCCCGGGACCGTATCCGGCAAGGCCGCGCAGATCACCGTGACGCCGGTCTGAGTCCGCGCCGGGCCGCAGCACACGATGGCGGCGCACGAATAAGCAAGGATGGCGCGGGATGCGCTGCCGTGTGATGGTTGGGTGCTGGCGGAAGGGCGGCGGCGGAGAGATGCTGGCTGAGAGCCTGGTGGCTGGCGCAATTCGCCGGGCAAACGGTGGCGGCGGCAATCACTCATGTGTGGAATCGGCCTTTTCTGCGCAGTCGAGCTGATGAACCCGCAACGTCCAGTAGCCGCGCAGATCGCGGTCATCGACCCGGGGCATGCAGGGCAGGTGACCGCCAGGGCGACCAGCCCCGCCACGGTGAACGTCACCGCGTCACGCTGAACATCGCCGGGCTCACAGCCGGATCGGTCCGGTTGCCCATCTATGGGGAGTGAAGTCCAGTGACCATAACCGACTTACGCGCCCCATCCGCGGCCTGGATCGAAGGACTGCTGTCTGGCCGGGCGGTCTCAGTTTGGGTCTCATTCATCTACGTCCAGGGAAGTCCACGTGTGCCCCTTGATTGCTGGTGACAGGCGCAGATAGCCTCCGGTGGACCCCCGTACACGGTCGTCCCTAACCCTGAAAAGCGGAAGGTCGGCGGTTCGACCCCGCCCCTACCACCTCTCTGAACAGCTAACGCGCCCGGATCGTGCTCACGATCCGGGCGTTTTCGTGTCAGGGTCTCAGTTCGGGGCCAAGAAGCAAGCGGGCGATAGGCGGCTCTCCTGCTAGGAGCAGTTGGCCGGGACCGATAGGTCAACAACATCGTCGAGCAGGGCGTGGCGGCAGACGGCTGCGAGCCAGTGCGCGCAGATCGCCGAATATTTCCGCTGGCCAGGTTGGCCTGCTGGATAGTTAAGCTGCGTGGCTCAACGTCGGCGTCTGGTCGGGCCAGGTCGCCGGGCAGGGCTACGGCCACGGCCTCGGTGGTCAGTCCACGTCCAGCGCCAGTTGATCGATACGCCGGTTCCTGGCCTCGGTGAACTCGATGCTCAGACGCCGGAACTCGAGGTAGGTGTCCAGGTCCCTGGGGATCGCCGGAGGGCTGAAGCCGTTGAAGGGCATGAAGAAGCTGACGGCTTCGTAGTCACTGCTGACGAGGTCCTGCAGCAGGAAAAAATCAACGTAGCCCTGGAAGTCTTCAAACAGGGCAAAGAAGCCGGCGTACCGGCCGAGGGCTGCGGAGAGAGGGCCGGGCTCGTGGCGGTAGTAACGACGGACGCACTCCAAGGTCAGGTCCATCCGGTCGGAGATCTTGGGGTGGAACCCCCGCGCTACGTTGATCGTCGGCTTGCGGTCCACCTGGTTACCGGGGAAGACCATCATGCCGCCCATCGTGTATCCGAGCCGGTCGAACTCATCGTGCTCCGCCTGAGGGATCTGCTCGATGACCCGGGCCGTTTTCGGGTTCCTGATGAAGGTCGCGATCACGGCGTCGCTGGAGAGCTGGAACTCTCCGAGGCCGGAACGGTGGTGCAGGTAGACGCCAGGGGTGGTGTCGCGCAACTCGAAGGGAACCCCGCCCGGGAGGGGCCGGCTCCACAGGCGCCGGTGGTACTTCCGGAGCGTGGGACTGTGACTATCCGGGTCCTTCCCGCCCGCGTCGACCCGGAAGTCGAATGACGTATCGATCAGCATCCGTCCTGACCTTCCAATGGCGCGGACCACACGCACCGGCTCAGCATGTTAGTCGACACGGGGAGGGGGTCGTGATCGCGCCGGTACAACCGGCTGTGCAAGCGGTACGGGGCCGGTCCGGCCTGTAGCCGCTCTTGGGCTCCCCGCATTCGGGCTTACAGAACGGCCAGCTCTGTAGGTGTCAGGTGTGGCATCGCCGAGCACTCGCAAGGCACGCCGATCGGCGGCTATCGCGTGGCCTGGATCGGGGAACTGCGGTCTTGCCGCTGGGTGGCCCGCTACCGCGAAAGCGGCCTGGACGGCTGGCTGACCGGTCGCACGCACCGCAGGCGCATCCCTGGCGGGTCAGCGCCGAGGTCGAGGCGGTGATCTGCGACCTGCGGACAGCGCAGCGCAGCTGGGGGCCGCGCCGCCTGGTCTTCGAGCTGGAGCGCCGAGGACATCCGGGCGTCTCCCGGTCGACGGTCTACCGGGTCCTGGTCCGTCACCGGATGATCGAGCCGGTGTCGCGGCGCAGGCGCCAAATCCGTTGATTGCACAAGTAGATGGAGTTACTCTGATTTCCACGGAAATCAAGGAGATGATCGTGGACCAGGAAGACAAGGAACGCCTCGAGCGCGGGGCCGAAGAAGAGCTGAACAGGCGCAGCGGCGACGGGACAGTTCAAAAGGTCGAAGTGCTGCAGCACGGAGACGAGCCCGAGATCGAGCCCGGCCAGGCGATGGTCCGGGTGACCCTCACTCCTACAGGCGAGGATCCGGATGAGACGCTTCACGCGTTCGAGAAGGCACACAGCGAGGCTATCGAGAACCTGCGCAAGACGATCGCGCGGACGATGCCCACGGTCACGCGGGTGCAGCTCACACTGCCCGTGCAGCCCGGGGAGCGCAGGCACCCGGTCATCTCGATGTCCGTCGGCCCGCCGGACCGCACGGCCCCGGGCCGCACCCTCACCCCGGTAATGGCACGGCTCGACCCCCGGGACGTCGAGGTCCTCGACGCCCTGATCACCGCCGGCATCGTTCCCAACCGCGCCGAAGGCGTCCGCTGGGCGCTGAGCCGCATCCGCGAGCGACCCGCCTACACCCAGCTCCAACGGCACATCGGCAAGATCGACGAACTGAAAGCCCAACTCTGAGAAAATCTCACCCGATCAGGCCCGGGCTCAACCGAGCCCGGTTAGCACATCCGCTGAGGCAGTGTCCGACTCCGGCTGATAGTTGACACGAGCCCCAGAAGGAGGCGGCTTCGCCGCCGTTCATCTCTCAGGCGCGCCGCGCAGACTACCGGGATGGCGCTGAACGAAGCAGCGATGATCTCACAAGAGCCCGGGGATTCCGTGCACTCGTGGAAGCTGTCATGGCACCGGCCCAGGCGGGCAGGGTGGAGGCGATGAGTAACCGCCACTCCCGTCGTCTGCCTGCTATATGAGTTAACGTGCGGCCGGAGGAAGCAAGCCGCCGGGACAAGGGAGTCTGAGGGATGACGCGGTACCTGATCTCGTTCGGTGCCCACGCGATGGGCCATATCCCCGGCGAGGACATGCCCGCCGTGGCCAAGGCCGCGCACGCAGTGGTTCAGGAGGCCGTGAACGCTGGCGTGTTTGTATGCGGCGGCGGACTGGAAGCCCAGCAGGCGAGCATCGTGGCCACCGACGGGACGGTCACCGGCGGCCCGTACCCGGAGGCCATCGGCGGACTCACGGTCGTCGAGGTGCCCTCACGCGCGGAGGCGCTGGAGTGGGCCGCCAAGATCGCCGTCGCCTGCCGCTGTGCGCAAGAGGTCCGGGAGTTCGGGCCCGACCCCGAACTCGACGAGATGCTCCGCCGGGCAGATAGGTGACGGTCAGGCCAGGACCTTGGCCTTCTCGCGTTCGAACTCCTCAGCGGTGATGACGCCTCGGTCGCGTAGGTCAGCGAGCTTGGTTAGCTGGTCCGCCGTACTCTGCGAACCTGAGGTCTCCTGGACATAACTGCGGAGTTGGTCATCCTGGCGCTGCGCCTGCTGCACCATCCGTTCATGCATCGAGCCGCCGCGGATGATCAGGTAAGCCAGGACACCGATCAGCGGGATGATCAGCACGAACAAGAACCACAGTGCCTTGCCCCAGCCGGACAGGTCATGGCTGCGGAAGATGTCGATGAACACCGTGATCAAGATCCAGAACCAGATCACCCACAGGAAGATCTCGAAGATCGTCCAGAATGCGCCCAGCAACGGATAAGAGTACGAACTCGAAGCGAGCGACATAGCCTCTCCCTGGCCGCGTAGTGCAACGGCAATCATGCCGGACCACAGGGGACCCGGTAGTAAGCACCAACACCATGATCGTAGTGGGATCGGCGGTAAGAGTCACCCAGCAACACGGGACCATATGAGCACGGCAGGCCGCCAACCTTGCTAACGCTGTGCTAACGACGACCGTGGAAACATGGCGATGGGCCTGGATGCCGCGAGCGGCTAGTGCGGCGTGTGGCCCACTCAGGCGGGCTGTAGCGGACTCGCCTGGACCCGCAAAGCCTCCTTGAAGCCTTTCGCAGAGGAAGTTGTAGCAGCGAGCGCGGCCGGGCGGCTCGGTGCGTTTGGCGGCTAGCGGAATGTGCGCATGATGGCGAAGATGGTGATGCCGCCAGATACTCGGCTGTCGCGGCTGGATGAGAATCAGTCATCGCTGACCTGGTTCTTCTTGGAGGATGCATGGCGATAGTGGATCGCTTGGACCCTGAGCTTGCCGCGGTCGTGACGCAACTGCCGGTGCTGGATCTGACCGACCTGCCCGCGGCGCGAGTGGCGCTGGCCGAAATGTACGCGCAGATCAAGCCATCAGGGTCAAATCCTGACGTCACTCATTCTGATCACGTGGCCACAGGGACAGCGGGCAACCCCGATGTCACGGTCAGAGTGTTCCGGCCGGCTGGGGTGGATGAGGTGCTGCCCTGCCTGGTCTGGATTCAGGGCGGCGGGTATGTGCTGACTGCGCCGGATATGGACGACCAGTTCTGCGAGGAAATTGCCCAGCGGCACCGCTGTGCCGTGGTGTCAGTTGACTGGCGCCGTGCACCGGAGCATCCGTTCCCGGCCCCGGCCGAGGATTGTTATACCGCCTTGGCCTGGACTGTACGCAGTGCCAACGAGCTGCGGATTGATCCGGCCCGGATCGTGATCGGTGGCCACAGCTCCGGTGGCGGTTCGACGGCGGGGCTGGCGCTTCTGGTGCGTGACCGGCACGAGTTCACGATCGCCCATCAGCTTCTGATCTATCCGATGCTGGACGACACCGATTCAACACCGTCGAGTTTCCTGGTTACCGACCCCGAAGTGTGGAATCGGACCAGCAATGAGATCGGCTGGCGCGGATACCTGGGCGATACCTACGGGACCGATGACGTCTCGCCGTACGCCGCGCCGACCCGGATGGATGACCTGTCGGGGCTTGCCCCGGCAACGGTGCTCACCGGTGAACTGGACCTGTTCGTCGATGAAGACATCACCTATGCTCAGCGGCTCATGCACGCCGGCGTGCCCACGGAGTTGCATGTCTATCCCGCCGCCCACCACGGATTCGACCGGCATGTTCCCACCGCAGCCGTCTCACAGCGGTTTATCGCTGACCGGGACGCTGCGCTGCAGCGCGCATTCACCACCGTCCGGCCCGGCGTGCTGGCACCGTAACTCCGGGACTCTGCTGTCTGTGCGTGTGCCCTAGCGTTCTGCTGGGTCGAGCGGGCGGCCGGCCTCGGCCAGGATCCGCTGGCTCATCGCCAGCGTCATCCCGAAGGTGAGCCATTGCGCGGGGTCGCCCGCCCATCGTTGCTGGACCCGGGCGATCGTGCTGCCGAGGGTGTCGTCGGCGTCGTGAATCGCCTGGGCCAGACGCTGGCGGTCAGCTGGCGTGCCGGCCGAGGCCACCCATACGGTGTAGGCCTCGGTGGCCGATGCGGTCTTCTCCAGCATGGCGCTGAGGCCCGGCATCGGATGGGCGTTGCCCGATCCGTCGACCAGGGCCCGGGCCATCGACCGGGTGTAGATCGCGATTCGCTCGCCGGAACGGAGCGCCTCGTCCGCGCGGCCGAGCGCCATCCGTTCACGGCGGGCCCGGACGTTCCACCGGCTGCTCAGCTGATGACTCTGGTGTTCGCGGCGAGCCGTGGCGATGGTGTCGATCAGCGTCATGGCGTCCTGCCGCCATGCGGCCGCCTGGCCCGGGGTCCAGGACGAGCCGATGCCCGTGCTGACTTCGCGCAGGATCTCGGTACAGCGGCGCAGCGGCGCGAGCGCCTTGGACATGACGACGTCGGGCCCGGGCGCGGACGGGCTCAGCACAACGGCGATCACGGCGACGCCCGCGCCGATCAAGGTGTCGACGATACGCTCGCCCCCGTAACCGGGAGTAGCCCGCCCGACCAGGAACACCAGCAGGGCGCTGACCGGCACCTGCACCGCGCCCTGCGGACCCAGGCGAACGGCCCAGCCCAGGAGCAGGCCCGCGAAGATGATAATGCCGATGCTCCAGGCATTCGGGGCCAGGAAGTGACTCACCGTCAGCGCGGCCGTGACCCCCACCACCACCCCGGCCACGCGCTGGAAGGCCCGGGAGAGGGAGTCGTAGACGGTCGGCTGAACCACCAGCAGCACAGCCAGCGGCGCGAAGTACGGCCGGCTGTGCGGATCAGCGGCAAGGGCCGCCACCCAGGCGAGCCCGGCGGCGACCGCCGTCTTCGCCGCCAGGAACAGCTGCTGCCGGGTGACCAGTCCGGGCCAGACCATGCCGGGCTGCAATGACACAAACCAGGGGCGCCACCTGCTCATAGCCCTAGCTTTTCAGGATCCGGCCAGCCCGCTGAACTTTCGCTCTCGCCAGGGGCTCCTGAGCGGCACGGGTCTCCGTCTTCCCGCGCCAGAACGATCAGGACTGGATAAAGGCCAGCAAGTCGGGGTTGAGCACGTCGGCGTGCGTGGTCAGCATCCCGTGCGGGTAGCCGGGATAGGTCTTCAGTGTGCCGTTCTGCACCAGCTTGACGGCCCGCGGGCCCGAGCTGTCGTGCGGGACGACCTGGTCGCCGTCACCGTTCATGGCCAGGACGGGCACGGTGACCTTCTTCAGGTCCTCGCTGTAGTCCTCGCTGATGAACTGGCCCACACAGTCGTACTGACCCTTGGCGCCGCCCATCATGCCCTGACGCCACCAGTTCGCGATGACCGGCTCGGAGGGGTCCACGCCGGGCTGGTCGAAGTTGTAGAACGGCCCGGACGCCACGGCCTGGTAGAACTCCGAGCGGTTCGCCGCCAGCCCCGTTTGAAAGCCCTCGAAGGCGGCCTGGGGCACGCCGGCCGGGTTGGCGTCGGTCTGCAGGACCGACGGGGTCACCGCGCTGACCAAGATCACCTTCGCCACGCGAGCCTCGCCGTGGCGGCCGAGGTAGCGTGCCACCTCCCCGCCACCGGCCGAGTGCCCGATGTGGATGGCGTCGTGCAGGTCAAGGTGCTGGACCAGATCGGCGAGGTCGTCCGCGTAGTGGTTCATGTCGTTGCCTTCGCTGACCTGCGCGGAGCGGCCGTGCCCGCGCCGGTCATGAGCGATCACCCGGTAGCCGTGCCCCAGGAAGAACATCATCTGGGCGTCCCAGTCGTCGGCCGACAGGGGCCACCCGTGGCTGAAGACGATCGGCTGGCCGGAGCCCCAGTCCTTGAAGAAGATCTGAGTTCCGTCTCTGGTCGTGAACTCGGGCATGGCCTTGCCTCGCTTCTCTAACTGCAGAGGGGATTTGCTCACTAGAGTCGAACTCTAACAGTTGGACCCAATCATTAACAGGGCAAGTTCGGCTACAGCCACTAGGATGTTGCCATGGACGCCGTACCCGATCGATCACGTCGTGAGGAGTATGCCGACCAGACCCGGGCCGCGGTGATTGCCGCGGCCCGTCAGCTGTTCGCCGAGAACGGCTTCTTTCAGACGAAGGTCGAGCAGATCGCCAAGCTGAGCCGGGTGTCGCCGGCAACGGTGTACGCGCAGTGCGGCGGCAAGCAAGGCCTGCTGCAATCGCTCATGGACAGCTGGACCCAGGCTCCGGCCGTCGACGACTCCTATCGGGAATCGCTTGCCTCTGCCGACGCCACGCTGGTCATGCAGGCCCTGAGCACCGGCTACCTCCAGATCACCAAGCAGTGGGGCGATGTCATCCAGGTGGTGATCGACGTCGCGCCCCACGATGACGAGTCGGCCGCGGTGCTGGCCACCGCGCGGAGGCGGCACAACCGCAATCTCACCGCGATCTGCCGCCATCTCGAAGACATCGGTGCCCTGCGCGATGGCGTCGACGCACGGCTGGCCACCCGGATCATCACCTACTTCTACGGCATCGACGGCCTGCTCCGGACCCGCGACGTGTTCGGCTGGTCGCTGGAGCGTTCGAACGAGTGGCTGCTGGCCCATGCCTCCGCCGCGGTCCTGCGGTCACCGCCGAGCCTCTGACCCCGGGCTGACCGGCAATGAGACCACACGCGGCCGGCCGCCCGTGCGGTCACGCCCTTACCGGTGAGCGCAGCGTGCCGGCCTAGGCTGGGGGCGTGAGCGAGGGACTGCCTCCCGTGGCCGAGGCCCGGATAGCGGAGCTCAGGTCCAGTGGCACGTGGGGATCCGCGCTGACCGCAGAGGAGTTCGCCGCTATCCGCAGTGTGGGTTTTGAACCCGTCGGGCAGGTGTTCGGCGCGGCCGTCTACAGCGCCGGATCCGCCAGCAGGTACACCTGCCCCGGGGCGGGCGGATCGTCTGGTGACGGGCTGCCGGTCCAGCTGGCGGCCCAGGTGTCCGGGCGAGGCGGATCGTTCGGCCCGCTGGTGCAGACCATGGACCTGGCCCGGCGAACGGCCGTCGGCCGGATGGCCACCGAGTGTGCCGAGCTTGGCGGGCACGGGGTGGTAGGCGTCCGGCTGACCCGGGGGTCTTTCCCCGCCGGCGGCCCGCAGTTCACGGTCATCGGCACCGCCGTCCGCGGACGAGGTGCCACGCAGGGACAGCCGGCGCCCTTCACCGCTGAGGTGTCCGGGCAGGATTTCGCCAAGCTGATGATGACGGGCTGGGTGCCCGTGGGACTCGTGCTTGGCATCTCGATCGGGTCGCGGCACGATGACCGCACGACCACCCGGCAGGCGCGCTGGGGCTCGGGCAATGCCGAGGTCGCCGGCTGGACTGAACTGGTCAGCCAGTCGCGGGACGACGCCCGGCGCCAGCTGGAAAGTGACGTCAAGCGGCTCGGTGCCGACGGCGTGGTGATCGCCACGATGGAGATGCAGGCACGCCAGCGGGACTGCCCAGAGACAGCCGGCCGCCACGACCACGTTGTCGAAACCACCCTCATCGGCACCGCCATTGCCAGGTTCGCCTGCGCCGGGCAGCCTCATGACCGGCCGGCCCGGGCCACCATGTCGCTCGACCCGCAGCGCCGCCAAGCCGCCAGGATCCGGATATAGCCGCCCCAGCGACCGCGCTAGTTCCTTGGCGACCCGAAGGCCGATGCCTTGTTTGGCTCCGGTGACCAGCGCAACGCGATTGTCGTGCACAGTGAGTCTCCCAGGCCGGGTATCAGCACCGAGGATGTCGTCGGCCCAGGCCCGTTCGTCGTCTGAGAGTGCCCCGCCGGTTTCCCGCAGTGCCTCGGCCAGCATGGCGCCCCACCCTGCAACATCGTCCAAGGCGACCGAGACGGCGTGCTGAACGACTCGTTGCTGCATGTAGGCGCCGCTTCAGTCGGTCAGGCCGTCGGCGTGCCGATGGGCTACCTTCCACTCGCCGCCCTCCCGGCGGTACACCTGGGTGGCCCGCAGGGTGAAGCTGCGCGGCTGACCGTCCATGGAGACCGAGACGTGCTCAAGGCCGGCGGTATAGGCCATGTGACCTGCCACGTCATACGCCAGCAATTCGACGCTGTAAGACGTGCAGTCGGAGAAACTCTGCTCGAGGAGAGCGAATAGCTCTTCCACTTCCTGGTGCCCGCAGGCGTTGCGCAGCGCGCCCAGGATGCTGACGGGCTCGTTGCGGGACCAGATAGCCCGGCGCGGGCCCGCGTCGCCGTTGTGCAGCGCGACCTCCGCTTCGTACAGCGCAGTCTCGACCCAGGCTAGGAAGTCGTCGCGGTCGGTCATCCCCTCATCATGCTGTTCAGCCCGTGGCTGGCACCAGCGACCAGCTGCAACCTTCGGTGTTGACCGACAGGTAATGCGTTCCGGCATCCCCTTAGGCATAGGTGGCAACCGGACCGCGGCCTGTGCCTAACGATCATTAAAGGCGGGGGTTACTGGGCATGGGCAGGTGAGGCGGAGTCAGGTTGTCAGGAGCCGGGGATGAGTGTTACTCCGAATGGCCTTCCGGTCTGGACCTTGATGAACCGCTGGTCCGCGGCGGTGCCGTCGATGTCGGCGCGGCCGATTGTTCCGGTGCTGGGGTTGGTCCAGTAGAGGTAGCCGGAGCCGGCGGCCAGGTCCGTGGGCCCGATGGCACCGGTGATGAACTGCTGGTTGACGCTGGTGCCGTCGAGGTCGGCGCGGCCGATCGCGTCGCCGTCCTCGTTGGTCCAGTAGATGTACCGGGAGGTGACAGCGAGCCCGGCCACGCCCTTGGGGCCGTTGGGGACGGTGATGAACTGCTGGTTGACGCCGGTGCCGTCGAGGTTGGCGCGGCCGATCGAATAGTCGTTGGCCCAGTAGATGTGCTGGGAGCCGATGACCACGGCGTCCGGCCCTCTGGGCTGGGCGGTGGTGATGAACCGCTGGTTGACGCCGGTGCCGTCGAGGCTGGCCCGCCCGATGGTGCCGGTCTGGTTGTTGGACCAGTAGATGTACCGGGAACTGACCGCCACTCCGACTGGCCTGCTGGCGCCGGTGATGAACCGCTCGCTGACATCAGTTCCGTTGATAGCGGCACGGCCGATCGTCCCGCTGAGCACGTTGGTCCAGTAGAGGTAACCGGAGCTGGCCGTGACCATGTACGGGACAGTGCCACCGGTGCTGATGAAAAACTGGCTGGCGCCGGTGCCGTTGAGATCGGCGCGGCCGATAGCGCTGGCACTGTCAGCCCAGAAGAGGTACGTGCGCGCGGATGAGCCACTACCGCATGCCGCCAGCAAGGTGATCCCGGTCACCACGGCGGCCAGGACGAACCTGCGTCTTACCCCGCCGCGATCGCCACGAGAGATCCCGTTCATACGGGCGCCTCACCTGAACGAAAGATGCCTGGCGCCATTGCCGGCCACGGAAATCCGCGGCCAGCCCGCCACCATCGGCGATACCTCATAACCCCCGGCATACCCGACCAAGGGCCACCTGGCCAGGTTCAGTAACCCCCGCCGTTAATGATCGTTAGTTCATTGACGGAGATACTGCTGATATCCATGCTGCCGTCTGAGTCGTACTCGGAGACCTGAAAGGCCCCATGGTTGCGCCCATTGTGACGACGGCGATATTCATTGATCCCCAAACGCCCCATGTGCCATGGGTAACACGTTAATGACATAGAGTCAAAGGCCTGATCGGCGCGCGAGGCCGAGGGGTGTCAGGCCGGATTGTCAGTGCCTGTGCCTAGGCTCGAACCATGGCCGATAGCAGCTTGTCTGTCAGCGATCGCGAATCCTTTCTGGCCGGGCCGCACGTGGCGGCGTTGTCGGTGTCGGCTGGTCAGGGCCGCGGCCCGTTCACCGTGCCGATCTGGTACCAGTACACGCCGGGCGAACAGGCGTGGGTCCTGACCGAGGCCGGGTCCCGGAAGGCCCGGCTCATCGAAACCGCCGGGCGGTTCAGCCTGATGGTCGACCGGGTCATGCCCACGGTCCGGTACGTCTCGGTGGAGGGACCGGTCACCCGCATCGTGCCGGGGACCGATGAGCTGTTGCGGGAGATCACGGCGCGCTATCTGCCGCCGGACCAGGTGCAGGCCTACCTCGATTTCGCCCAGGCCGAGCTGGGCCAGCAGGTCGCGGTCTACCTGCGTCCGGAGCGCTGGCTGACGGCCGATCTCGGGCCGGGGGCCGAGCCGCCGGGGCCGAGCCGCCGGGAGCCGAGCCGCCGGGCGCCGAGCCACCGCCGGTGGCCTCAACTCCCCGCGGCTTCGCCTGGTGATCACCGCAGCGGGGTGACCTCGACGTCGGCGGCGTGCAGCGGCTCACCGCAGTGAGAGCAGCGGATTTCGGCCGCGGTGAGGTGGTCGCAGAGCGGTTGCGGATCAGGGCGGGCGGTCCGGCGTCCGCCATCGTCCACTTGTCTCCCCAGGCGCTGATGGCGAGCAGGATGTCGCACAGCTCCCAGCCCTTGCCGGTCAGGATGTAGTCGAACCGCTCCGGCCGCTGGGCGTAGGCGCGCTTGACCACGATCTCTTCGCTGACCAGGCGGTTGAGGCGCAGGGTGAGGACCTTGCGGGACACGCCGAGGTGGGCGTGCAGGGCGTCGGCCTGAGACGGCGCAGGCCCGCTGGCCCCGTGCCCGCGGGCTTCTTATGTACCTTGACGGTTACGTAACTAGATGGGTACATTAGAGCCATGGAAGCTACTCTGCGGGCGCTGGCGGACGAGAGCCGGCGGACGGTGGTGGAGACGCTGTCCCGCGGACCGGCCACCGCGGGCGAGCTGGCGGCTCTGCTGCCGATCGCCCGCCCGGGGGTATCGCGGCATCTGCGGGTGCTGCGGGAGGCCGGGCTGGTCGAGGTCCGTCAGGAAGCGCAGCGGCGGGTCTACAGTCTCCGACCCCAGCCGCTGGCCGAGATCGACGACTGGCTGAGCCGGTACCGGGCCCTGTGGGAGCAGCGCCTGGACGCTTTGCACACCGAGATAGCCCGGGGAAAACGCGAACGAAGGAGCACGATATGACCGGCAACACGCGCATCCTGGGCAGCCTGCGAGCGGCCGACGGCAGTGGCGTCGTGCGCATCGAAGACCATTACGACACCGGGATCGACGACCTGTGGTCGGCCCTCACCGATCCCGGTCGGCTGGCCCGCTGGTACGGCGAGGTGGAAGGCGACCTCCGTCCGGGTGGCGAGTTCCGCCTGCGTATTGAGGGCAGTGGCTGGGACGGTGCCGGCCGGGTGGAAGAGTGCGAGCCGCCGCGTCGGCTGCTGGTCTCGACGAGCGAGAAGACCGAGCCCTACGACGAGACCATCGAGGCCACGCTGACCGCCGACGGCGACCAGACCATCCTGGTCATCGAGGCCCGGGGGATGCCCCTGGACAAGGTCGCCTTCTACGGGGCCGGGTGGCAGCTCCACGCCGAGGATCTCGCCTCCTACCTCGCCGGGCGTGAGCCGGGCGACGTCGAGGCGCGGTTCGGCGAGCTCGTCCCGCCCTACCAGGCCCTGGCGGCCAACCTCAGCTGACCGGTGGTGGCCGAGATGCCGGCTTGGCGTGAGGTTCAGCGGCTGGTCGCCCGCGAGCTGGGTGAACGGCTGGACGATGCCGAGCCGCTCACGCCGGTGCGGCAGTCGCGGATGACGTGGGCGGCCCGCACGCAGCGAACGGGCCCGATCGTCGTCAAAGTCAGGCTCGGTGACGGCGCGGACGAGAAGACGCAGTGGTGCATAGCCAATCTCCCTGCCCTCGGGGCGCGCGGGTATCCAGTGCCAGACATCCTGTGGCACGGCATGATCAGCGCTCAGTGGCATGCGACCGTCCAGAGCCGGCTCCCCGGTCGTCCCTGTACTGCGCTGGACGGGCCGATGCTTGGTGCCGCGCTGCGCCTGGTCGAGTTGCAGGCCGACGCCGGGATCCCGGCCGGGGATCGTGACTTCACCGGCTACGTGGCGAACGTGCTGTTCGACGACTGGGACGACGAGTGGGCCGATGCGCCCCGGGCCGCCGCGATGGCAGGCCCGTTGTGCGCCCGGCTACGGCGCTGGCTCGAGCCGGCCTGGGGGCTACGGCTGCCGCCAGTTGACTACGCCCACGACGACCTGAACCTGTCGAACATCCTGACCGACGGGACACGGATCACCGGGGTGGTGGACTGGGATGAGTTCGGGCTGGGCAGCCGCGCGCTGGACCTGATCGCCCTCGCCTTCGACTGCGAGCGCGGCGGCGATCACGCCGCGGCAGACCGCCTGCTGGCCCGGGCGGCCGCGGTGGCTGGCGACGACGGACTGCGCTGCCTGGTCAGCTACCGGGCGATCTCCGGGCTCGCTCATTACGCCCGCGAACGGCAGGCATACGGCAGTTCCCTGGGGGATGCGGAATGCGCGGCGATTTCGGCCATCCTCGACCGGCTTCAGGTGACCGGCACCGGCGAGGATGTGTCACGGGTTCGATGACGGCTGGATCGTCTTCCAGAAGCGGCCTCGGTCAGCGAGCACACTCAGATCCTCCGACGGGCGGGCCTGGACCGTCAGCCGTCGCCGGCGAGCGGCCTTCGGTGCTGAGCAGGACGACCACGGCGTCCGCACCGAGCCCGAGCGCCGCTCGCGGCTCGGGACGGGTCAGCGCTGCGCGGGCGCCGGCCAGGGTGGCCGCGCCGCTGGGACCGGAGGAGACGCCGAGCCGGCCGAGGTCCGCCACCGCCGCCAGCGCCGCCTGGTCGGTCACGGCGACCGCCGCGTCGCAGCCCTGGCGCAGCACCGGCCAGGCCGCCGCCGAGACCGTGCCGCAGTTCGAGGCCGGCCATGACGGTGTCCGCGGTGGGGACGGCGACGGGCTCGCCCGCGTGCAGGCTGGCCAGCAGGCCGGCGGCGCTGTCGGGCTCGACCGCCAGCATGGCCGGGTGCGGCCGCCCCCGCTGCCGGTAGTGCGTGACCACCGCTTGGGCCAGGGACCCCACCCCCACCGGCGTCACCACCAGCCCGGGGGCCTGGTCCAGCTGATCATCGATCTCTTCCAGCAGGGTCTGGTAACCCGCCACGATCCAGGCCGGGACCTGTTCGTAACCGGGCCAGGCCGTGTCCTGGACCAGGGCGTGGTCAGCGTGGGCGACGGCGAGTGCCGCGGCGGCCCGGACGGCTTCGTCGTAGTCGCCGTCGACGTGCACGACCTCGGCGCCTTCGCCTTCGATGAGCGCGGCCGTGCGGGGCAGCATGGTCGCGGGCACGAACACGATGGCCCGCACACCGAAGTGGGCCGCCATCCGGGCCACCGCGCGGCCGTGGTTACCGTCGGTCCCGGTCACCAGCGTCGCCCCCGGCCGGCGCGCCAGCACCTGATGGCAGGCCCAGGAAGCGCCGAGGACCTTGAACGCCGGCAGGCCCAGCCGGGACGACTCGTCCTTGACCAGGACCCGTCCCACCCCCAGCTCGGCAGCCAGCTCGGGCAGCGACACCAGCGGCGTAGGCGCGTACCCGGGCAGCGACTGGTGGAACGCGCGCGCCCCTGCGGACGCCTGGGTCGTGACCCAGGCCCGGGCGCCGGGGTTGGCGTACCAGGTGGTCATGACCCCACTATCGGGGATGCCGGGCGGTCCCGCCTAGCTGGCCTGGGAGCCGATGATGACGCCGACCGAGTTCAGCGTGCCCGGGGTGTCCACATCGGGGTGACCAGGTATCTGCCCCGGTCCAGTCGGGCGCCTGACATGCTGGGGCCGTGGACGAAGCGCTGATGCCGGTACGTGACCTTACTGATCCCGACCAGAACCAGGCGGTGCTCGACGCAGCCACCGAGCTGATTGAGGACGAGGCGGCGGTGGCGCAGGTCACGGACCGTCACGGTCCGGCGGTGGCCGCCGAGGCGGTGGCTGCGGCTCGCTCGCGGCGGCGGCTGAGCGAGCTCACCGGGCCGATCCACCTGACCGTGGTGTGGGCCATGTACGGCGAGACGGGTCGCATCGTTCCCAGCAGTGTGCACCCACACGGTGAGGACTTCCTGCGGGCCAAGGTCCGTCAGCTCGACTGGCTGACCGCTGGGTTGCCCAACGTGACGTGGAGCATCATCGCCTGCGACGACGGATGTCCGGACCGGCCCAGCAGCGCCGATCTCATGACGGAAATCGCCACCGCCGAGGGTTACCCGCAGGAAGGTCACCGCAGTGTGACGGTGCTCAGGCTGGCCGAGGTGATCACGGGTGACGTCTCGATCAGCCCCGCATTCGACCGGCTGACCTCGACCGATGAGTCGCGCAAGGGCGGTTCCGTCCTGGCCGCGCTGGCCGCCGCCGTCCGGACCGGCCCGCGGTGGGCGGACGGCGGCCGCCATGTCGTCACCTATACCGATGCCGATCTGTCCGCGAACCTGGCCCAGCTGGGCTCGCTGGCGGCGCCGGTGGTGGCCAGTGACACGGTCATCGGTGCCCTCGGCCAGCGTTACGGGCTCGCCGGTGCGGTGCTGATCCGGCCGGACGGCCCGGTTACCGAACCGCAGAGCACCGGCGGTAAGCCGGACAAGATCATCGTGCTGTTCCGCCACTTCGTCCGGGCCATGCTCATCCCGTCGCTGGCCCAGGTGCTCGACACCCAGGCCGGCTTCAAGGCCTTCGACGCGATCGCGCTCGGCCCGGCGCTCGGGCAGATGTCGTCGTTCAACGAGACCTTCGACGTCGAATTGCTCATCCACCTCGCCCAGCTCTACGGGCCGCAGGCCCTGGCGGTCGAGCCCATCGTGTTCACCGAGGATTTCGCGGCGACAAAGTTCCCTTCCGTCGACCCGGGCCCGCGCCACCTCGCGATGATCCACCAGATCGTGGACGTCTACGACCAGTTCGTCGCGTCGGCCGACCCGGTCAGCGGCGAGGCGGCCGACCTGCTTGCCCTGGTCAGGACGCTCGACCTCGACAGCTACGTGACCCTGATTGAGCAGCTGCGCGCCGAGGACCAGGGCAACCCGACCTTGTTTGACCGGCGCTGGCCCGTGTCACACCTTCGCGACATCGTGTCCCGCTGACCCGGGGAGGCCGTCACTCGACCTTCAGGCCGGCCTCCTTGGCCAGCCCGGTGAGATAGCTCAGCGCGATCAGGTACTCGTCCTCGAAGTCCTCGGTCGCCACATCGTTTCCGTGGTAGGCGCCGTGCGTGTGGCGGGGACCACGGGAGACTCCGGGGATGTCCTCGAATTCAAGCGAGATGACACCATCGAAGCCGGTGTCGGCCAGCGCCGTCATCAGGTGCTGCCAGTTGATCTTGCCCATGCCGGGACGCCAGTGGACGTTGGTCTCGCCGTCGTTGTCCGAGAAATGGCAGTGCAGCACCCGGTCGCCGAGCCGGTACACCGTGACGTGCGGCAGGTCGCCCACCGGGAACAGGTGACTGGGGTCCACGTTGACGCCCAGCGCGGGAGAATCCACCGCGTCGAGCAGGCGTAGCAGGCCTTCGGTGTTGGCGCCGTACCGGAACGGGTGCGGCTCCAGGCTGTAACGGATGCCGCCGTCCTCGGCCGCCTGGGCGCACTCGCGCAGCGCCGCGACGTAATCCTCGTAATTTTGCCGCCAGTCCAGGCCCGACGGTACTTCCTGGGAGAACATCTGCACGAGCGGCCGGTCGGCCAGTTGCGGGAACGGCATCGCGAACGGGAAGTGCACGACCGTATTGATGATCGGCGACCCGAACGCCACCGTCTTCTCGACGCCCTGCTTGAAGAGGTCGACCGATGCCGCGCGGAGGGCCGGGTCCGGGTGCGACAGGTTCGGCGTCTTGACCACGAACTGGGACAGGACCATTCCTTCCCCGTCCAGGATCGTGCGCAGCTCCCGCACCGTCTGATCCGTGTAGTACTCGGTGAAGGCGTCGTCGTCCCAGGCGATGAGTTCCGTGGCCCGGAACCCGGCACGCCCTATGCGCTTGATCGTGTCGTCGTAGGGCTTCTCCCACTTCCACGGCCAGATTGACGCTCCGAAACGCATCGCTCGACACCTCCGCTGCTTCGCCAATAGTGTTCGCTTGGATACAATTGAAAGGTAGCAGTTGACTCACTTTTCGTGAAGCCCTGCCGTACCAGCGAAAGGCGGATGATGAGCAGCGCAGCTGATTGGCCGGTCTCAGCGGAGGGCACCGGCACGCCGGAAACGGCCCTCCAGCTGGCGCTGGATCTCACGTCGCTGGACCGGGCGGCCGATCTGGTGGCGAAGCTGTCACCTGCGCTCGGCCGGATCGAGGTCGGCACCCCCCTGGCCATCGCGGCCGGGCTGGCCGCCATCGACCGCATCCGGCCGCTGTCGCGGCCGGGTGCCGTGATCGTCGCTGACGTCAAGATCTGCGACGCAGGTGAGAAGATCGCCCGGAGCGCCTACGCGGCGGGCGCGGACGTGGTCACCGTGGTGGCCCCCGCCATCGACGAGATCACCTGGCGCGGCGTTCTCACCGCGGCCGCGGATCAGGGTCTCGGGGGTCGCGATCCGGCGCCGATCCTGGTCGACACGGTCGGAGCCCGGGCCGATCCCGCGGCGCTGGGGCGGCTGGCCTCGGCTGCGGCCGAGGCCGGAGTGGCCGTCGATCTTTGCCTGCACCGGCCCAAGACGGCCCCGCCAAGCTTCGCCGATCTCATCCGGCCGCTCTACGGCCATCGCCTGGCGTTTGACCATCTGGCGGTGGCGGGCAAGCTTCTCCCGGCCCAGGTGCGGCCGGCGCTGGAAGCCGGGTTCGGCACGCTGATCGTGGGCGGAGCGGTGACCGACGCCGATGACCCGATCGCCGTGTGGGACACATTCCGGGCCGAAATCCGGGCATCCTTAGTTCCGGAGAAGCCCGATGTCCGAAAGCACAACGTCCCCTCGCGGCGACGTGCTCACGTGGACCGGTGACCGGACCCGCTGCACCGTGACCATGACCGGCGGCGGCCTGACCCAGGTCACCTCGCCCTGACGGCCTGCCAGCCATACCGCCATTGGACCGTTAGGCCCCATCGACAAAAACCTCTGCAGCACGCATGGTTGATCCGGCGCATCCGCCCCCGCGATACCGGACGAAAAGGAATGGCCTGTGTCCCATCACCTCGATACTCCGCTGGCAGCCCAGACCGGCCAGCTCTACCTCGATGACCTGTACGTGTTTCCCGGCGAGGCCAGCACGATCTTCGTGATGGACGTCAACTCCAACGTCAACGGCCTGCACTCCGAACCGGGCTTCCACCCCGAAGCGCGTTACGAGTTCAAGGTGCATTTCGACGGGGCTGACGTCGAGACCCTGACCTACCGGGTCTCATTCGCCGAGCCGGGCTCCGATGGCCGGCAGGCACTGCAACTGCACGTCCTGACCGGCGCGGACGCGCGCGAGGACGCCGCAGCCGGCCAGCTCGTGCTGGACGGCCGGACCGGCGAGACGGCCAGCGGAAACGGTACCCGGCTGTGGGCCGGGCACATCGCCGACTCGTTCTACATCGATCTGTCGCTGCTGGCCATCATCAACGGGGCGGTAGCTTCCGGGACCGCACCGGACCTGTCCGGCTGGGATCCCGCCCAGGCCAAGAACAGCTTTGCTGGCACGTTCGTCGAGTCGATCGTGCTGGAGATCTCCCACCAGGACCCGCTGCTGCGGCCGGGTGCCCGCACCGGTGTATGGGCCGCCACCAAGCTCGCCACCGATGCCGGCGGCTGGCGGCAGATCAACCGGGCCGGCCACCCGATGATGTGGCCGATCTTCTGGCCGAACGACACCGACTTCTCCAATCCGGCCAACACCCGCCACCCCTCCGAGGATGTCAGCGCCGAAGCGAAGTACATCGGCGAGCAGGTCGCCGCGATGGTCGCGGCCAGCGGAACCTCCGACGACCCGCAGGGCTACGGGCAGACCGTGGCCCGGGACCTGTTCCCGGACGTGCTCTCCTACGTGGTCGGTACCCCGGCCGTCTACGGGTTCGCGGCCCGCAACGGCCGGACCATGGCCGACAACGCCCCGGAGGCGATGCTGTCCCTGGTCACGAACACCGCAGTGCGTTCCGGGCTCAAGCCGTCCACCAACCAGGGCCAGCGCAGCGGCAGCTTCCCCTACGTCACGCCGGCTTGATCCCCTGGCCGGCCTGACCATCACCTGCGGGTGCGGCTTCGGCCCGGAGGTAGGCGCTGAGGTCGTGCACCAGGGCGGTGATTTCCGGTTCCAGGCCCCGCCGGGCGTCCGGCCAGTCGTCCACCTGGTCCCACCAGTACTTACGGGGAGTGCCGGGGTACCGCGGCAGCAGGTGGACGTGCAGGTGAGGCACGCCGTCACCGATCACCGCCGCGTAGACGTGTTCGGCCCCGGCCACGTCGCGCAGCGCCCGGCTGGCCCGCGTGCACCACCAGCCCACCCGCTGCGCTTCGGTGTCGGTGAGATCGGGCAGCCCCGGTGCGTGCCGGCGTGGCTCCACGAACAGGTAGCCCAGGTAGACCGGGCGGCCAGCGTGGCCGGGAGCGTCGGGGGACAGGTGGGAGACCACCACCAGGTCGTCCTCGCCCACCGGGCCGCCGGGTAGCAACGATCCCCGGTCCTGATGCTTGCGGCAGACGAAGCACGAGGACGGAGTGTTTTCCGGAACCACGGACCGGGCGCCTGGGCTCAGGGTGCGGCGATGTCGATCGCGGCCGCCTGCACCTGGGCCGTCAGCTCGTCCCCGGGCGGGAGTGCCCGCTCGCAGCGGATCGCCGTCTCCCGCAGCAGGTCCCGGGCGTCACCCATCCGGCCGACCTCGTTGAGGGCCAGGGCCAGTTGCAGCGAGGTGCTCAGCGTGTAGGGGTTGTCCGGCCCCAGCGTGCGCTCGTAGCCGTCCCGGGCCTGTTCGTAGGAGTACACGGAGGCGGCCATCTTGCCCTGGGCGCGGTAGGCCACGCCGAGCTTGCTGTGGACCTCGAGCGTCTGCAGGTCGTCGCGCCCGAATTCCTTCTCCCGGCCGGACAGCACCTTTTTGTACGCGGAGACCGCGTCCTTGACCCGGCCGTCGGCCAGGCTGGCGTCGCCCAGGCCCTGCCGGGTGACCAGTGTCTGAGCGTGCCGGACGCCCTGCGCGCGCTCGCGGCCGGCCACCGTGCTCCGGTACAGGTCGGCCGCCTCGGTGGTCTGCCCGATGCCCAGGTACGCGGCGGCCAGTTCGTCCCGGGCGCCCAGCGTGTCCAGGTTGTCCGGGCCGTAGACCCGCTCGGTGTCGGCCGCGAGCTGTTCCAGCACGCCGACTGCGTCCCGGAGCTGACCCGCGGCGACCAGGGCGTGCCCCAGGTCGCGCCGGGCGGCCAGCACGTCGCGGTGGTCCCGGCCCAGGGTGCGGGCCCGGCGGTCCAGGACCCACTGCACCCACCGGACAGCATCGGTGGTCCGGCCGGCGGCCAGGTACGCCGCGATCAGCCGCTGAACCGTGGTCAGGGTGTCCGGGTGGTCGGCCCCGAGCAGCCGTTCGCTGACCGACGCCAGGTCGCGCCAGTAGTCGGCGGCCGGACCGGTCAGCTTGCCGCTGTCGAGGCTCTCGCCCACGCGCATCAGCACCGGGTGGCAACCGCCCGCCCAGAGCAGGTCGCCGGCCGCGCGCCACAGGCTGGACGCGCAGGCCCGCAGGCTCTCGGCCAGCCAGCCCGCCGGCTCCTCGGCCGGCCACACTTCCATCAGCGCGTCTGCCGCCGATCGGGCCGACTGCTCCAGCATCCCCTCCGGCATGGTGGCGCGCAGCGCCCCCTGCAGCACCGTGCTCATCCTGACCACGGGTGGTGTGGCGGTCCGGTCGATGGTCACCAGGCCGGATCGTTCCAGCATCAGCAGGGTCCGGCCCGCGCTGTCCCGGTCCGGCCGGGCGCCGCCGCCGTAGTTGGCCAGGTAGTCGCGGGCGGCCGGGGCGGTCAGCACACCCGCGGGGATGGCGTGCCCGTCGAGCAGCGCCACCAGGGCCAGCAGCGCCTGGGCCGGCACCTCCGGTGACAGCCAGTCGGCCTGTTCGAAGCAGAACGTCCAGGTGACGGCGGCGGCCGCCGGCGTCGGGCTGGACGCATCGGTCATCTGTTCCCGCCGCCGCGCGAACGCTTCCTGATAGTCGCGGCAGGTCCACGCCGAGCTGGTGATCACCGAGCAGGCCTGTGCCAGCGCCAGCGGCTCGGCGTCAAGCTGCTTGACCAGGTCGATGGCGCCCAGCCGCCGATCCGGGTCGGCGCTCAGCCGGCCCATCAGGTAGTTCAGCGCCTCCCGGCTGCTGTACAGCCCGATCGGTACGGTCCGGGTCCCGCGCGGCATCACCTCGGTGACCGTCGCCGCGTCGGCCGTGGTGACCAGCACCCGGCCCGCCGGGCCCGATGGCCACAGTCCGCGCAGATCGGCCGAGCGGGCCAGGTCGTCCAGGACCAGCAGCCACGGCCGGCTGGTGTCGTTCAGCCAGCTGATCAACCTCGCCGCCACCAGCTCCGCGGTACCCACCGGGGCCGAGCCGGTGATGGCCGCGGTCGCTTCACCGTAGGTGCTCAGCACCGACGACCGGCTACTGGCGGTGACCCACACCAGCAGCTCGATCTGCCGGGCCTGCCACAGCGCTTCGGCCGTAGCCACCGCGAGCTGGGTCTTGCCCGACAACCGCGTCCAGTCCGGGGCCGCCGGTCCACCGGGACGGCTGGGGACCAAGGCGACGAGGGCCCCGGGCACCAGTGCGGCCGCGAGGTTCGGCGCGGTCTCCGGCCGGGCACTGAATTCACTGGCCCGGGCCGGCGCCATACCCACACGGAGCGGCCAGCGGACTTCGGCGCGCCGCGAATCCGCCAGCTCAGAAGCTGGGGTGTCCGAGGCGGTCATGCTCTCGATCACCTTCCGTACATCCCGTCGTGCGCACTGCGCTCTTCACGCACCGTATCGTCCAGGACGCGCCGCACCAAGACTCGTTTTCGGGTCCTGTGCTCACGCACCGTAGTGTAGCCGGACATGCCCCGGCCGATCCACCGCGCGGATCTGCGCGGGAAATATGCCGAAGGCCAGACCGCAGAAACGGACATAAGGCAAAATTTAGCCGACTGGGGATCAAGCTCCTGCCCCCTCATTTGCTTCTGCCGTTGACGAACTACAAGTAATCAGGGTCATCGACATCAATGGCCCGATAAGGGCTGAACGTTATCAATCAGACGGTGAAAAGTCACCAACCCGGCCGGGCCGCCGGACTCCGGCTCGCCCGCCACCGCGGCCCTGCCGTGCTGGAGATCACCCGGATGGCCTCTGGTCAGCCGGTTTGGGTAAGACGCCAACTTACTGCCCGGTTAAGTCAATTGGCGTCACGCCACGGCGGTCAGCGGAAATGGACTGAGGTCTGCCCGAACGTGGCCCAAAACCCTCAGGTCCGTGTGGGTATTTGAGTAATGACACGGCTTATCAATCGAGCTAGGGGTCGGGGCGGCCCACCCGGCAGGGACCGGTATCAGCGCGTCCGGCGAGCGGCCGTCCGGCCTGGTCCTCCTCGGGGGCAGCGTCCCCGGGCTCACCGTGGTGGCCATCCGATGGCTGCGGGCCGGGGTGACCGGCTTCCGCCAATCCGGCCTGACGCCGTCGTGACCAGCGCCGGATTCGCCGGATCGCTTCGATCAGGGCGCTGATGACCAGCGTGATGCCGAGGGACAGCAGCAGCCCGGCCCACGGCTTGTCCTCGAAGGCCCGGCCGCCGAGCCGGCCGATGAAGAACGCGTACACGGCCCAGGCCACCGCGGCCACCGCGGTAGCGGGCACGAACCGTCGCCGTGGGTAACCGATCAGTCCGCAACACAACGTGACTGCGGTCCGGCCGCCGGGGATGAACCGGCAGACGACGATCAGCTGGATACCGTACCGCTCCAGCGATTGCTCGGCCCAGGCCCGCTGCCGGGCGCCGCGGGCGGAGGAGAAGAACCGCCGTTCCACCCGGGGGCCGAACCTGCGGCCGATCAGGTAGCAGAGGTTGTCGCCCAGGAACGCTCCGAGCGCCGCGCACGCGACCAGCAGCGCGATGCGCGGGTCGGAGCTGCCCGCGGTGGCCACGCCGAGCGCAATGACAGCCGTCTCGCTGGGCAGGACTGGGAAGATCGCATCCAGGCCTGGGATGATGATCGCGATCGCGTAGGACAGGACCGAATCCGGCTGCAGGCTGGTGAGCGCGCTGGTAAGGATCATCGTCCCCGCCGGGATCGGCCCAGCCGGAGCAGGATCACGGCTAGAGCGACCCCGAACAAAGCCCACGGGATCAGGGCGATCAGGTCCATGCCGGTCATCCACGCCGTCCTTGCTGCTGATGAGGTCATGGTCATTAGACCCGATGCTGGTGACCACGTGGTGAAGTTGGCATGGTGGCGGTGTGGAGACGGAAGGCGGGTGACGGGACATGGCGACCGTGCTGGTTGTGGAGGACGAGCGCAAGCTGCGGGACTTCGTTCGCTCTTACCTGGAGCGGGCCGGGTTCACCGTGCTGTCGACCGGTTCGGGAGCGGAGGCGATCGCCATGGCCGCGGACGGCGCACCTGACCTGGTCGTGCTGGACCTCGGGCTGCCCGACGTGCCGGGCGAGACCGTGGCGCGTGAGCTGCGTACCGCCTCGGCCGTCCCGATCCTCATGCTGACCGCCCGGAGCACCGAGGAGGACCGGATCCGCGGTCTGGAGCTCGGCGCCGATGACTATGTGACCAAGCCGTTCAGCCCCCGTGAGCTGGTGCTGCGGGTCCAGGCCATCCTGCGCCGCGGTGGCCCCGCGGTCGAGCAGGGCGTGACCAGCTTCGGTGACGCCGAGCTGGTCATCGACGAGCCGCAGCGCCTGGTCACGGTGCGCGGCCAGACGGTCAGCGTGACCCCGACCGAATGGGGGGTGCTGATGGCGCTGGCCACCGTCCCGGGCCGGGTCTACTCGCGGTTCGAGCTGATCAACCGGGTGCGGGGTTACGAGTTCGAAGGGTACGAGCGCACCGTCGACTCGCACGTGAAGAACCTGCGCCGCAAGATCGAGAGCGACCCGGCCCAGCCGCAGATCGTGCAGACCGTGCTGGGCGGCGGCTACCGGCTGGGCCTGACCCGCGATGACTGATCCGGCCGCCGCGACGACCGACCTGGCCGCCCGCGATGACTGACCCGGCGGCCCGCGGCGACACCCTCGGGCTGCGGCTGGCGCTGGCGTTCCTGGGGGTGGCGCTGGCCGCGGTGGCCCTGCTGGCGGGCCTCACCGCCGCGTTCAGCGCGGCCGACGTCTCGGACCTGGCCAGCCGGCAGCGGACCGACCTGACCAGCGCGATCGCGATCGCGGCCGGGGCCACCTACGCCCGGAACGACAGCTGGCAGGCCGCGGGCCTGTCCCCGGTACTGGACCTGGCCGCGCGGACCGGCGCGGACGTCGCCATCCAGGACCGCTCCGGGCAGACCGTGATCACCTCCCCGGGTTTCCGCGCCAGCACCGGAGCCCAGTCCAGCGCGCCGATCACCGCCGACGGCGCGCGCATCGGTCAGGTGGTGGTCCGGTCCAGCGGTTCGGGGCTGGGCGCGGCCGACCGGACGCTGGAGACCGCGCTGCTGCGGGCGATCGCGGGCGCGGCCGGGCTGGCCGCCCTGCTGGCCCTGATCACCGGGCTGACCGTGGCCCGGCGGATCACCCGCCCGGTCACCCGCCTGATCGCGGTGACCCGGTCCATGGCCAGCGGTGACCGCGCGGCCCGGGCCGGCGGCATCCGGGCGCCGGGTGAGCTGCGTGAGCTGGCCATCGCCTTCGACCAGATGGCCGGCACCCTGGACCGGCAGGAACAGCTTCGCCGCGACCTGGTGGCCGACGTCGCGCACGAACTGCGCACCCCGGTGGCGATCCTGCAGGCCGGGCACGAGGCGCTGCTGGACGGCCTGGCCGAGCCGACTCCGGCCGAGCTGGCCTCGCTCCGGGATGAGGTGCTGCGGCTGGCCCGGATGGTGGACGACCTGCAGACGCTGGCCGCGGCCGACGCCGCCGCCCTCCAGCTGGTGCTGCGCCCGGGCGACCTGGCGGGCATCGCGGCCGCTGCGGCCGGCAGCCTGGCCCGCCGGTTCGAAGCGGCCGGCGTCACCCTGGACCAGGACCTGGCTCCGGTCCCGGTACGGGCGGACGAGCGCTGGCTGCACCAGATCATCACCAACCTGCTGACCAATGCGCTCAAGTTCACCCCGGCCGGCGGCCACGTCACCATCGGCACCAGCCAGCGCGGTGCGGACGCGGTGCTCCAGGTCAGCGACACCGGCGTGGGCATAACCCCCGAGGACCTGCCGCACATCTTCGACCGGTTCTGGCGGGGCCGGTCGGCGGCCCAGATCTCCGGCAGCGGTATCGGCCTGGCCATCGCCGTGCAGCTGGCCCAGGCGCACGGCGGGGCGCTGACCGCCCGCAGCGAGCCCGGGCAGGGCACCGAGCTCACGCTGACCCTGCCGGCCGCCTGACCGGGTTCGGCGGGCCTGGCCGGGCCCGCCGACGATTCAGCCCGCGATTCGGACGGTGCGGAACGAGTCCCGGTAGGCGTGCGGGCTGGTTCGCACCGCCCGGCCGAAGTGCTTGCGCAGGTTGTCGGCGGTGCAGAAGCCGGCGTTGACCGCGACCGCGTCGATGGGCAGATCGGTGGTCTCCAGCATCCGCTGGGCCAGCCTGACCCGCTCCCGCACGATCCACTGGTACGGCGTCACGCCGGTGCTGGCCAGGAACCGCCGGGCGAACGTGCGCGGGCTCATGGCCGCCCGGTCGGCCAGGTCGCGCACGGTCACCTCCTGATCGAGGTGGGCCTGCAGCCAGGCCAGGGTGTCGGCGAACAGGTGCCGCTCGTCCAGCACCGGCATCGGGGTGTCGATGAACTGGGCCTGGCCGCCGTCCCGGTACAGCGGCACGACCAGTTCCCGGGCCAGCCGCGTGGCCACCTCCCGGCCGAAGTCCCGCTGGACCACGTGCAGGCACAGGTCGATGCTGGCCGCACTGCCGGCCGAGGTGAGCAGGTTGCCCTCGTCCACGTACAGCACGTTCGGGTCAACCGTGACGCGCGGGAAGCGCGCGGCCAGCTCCGCGCACTCGGCCCAGTGCGTGGTGGCCCGGCAGCCGTCCAGGATCCCGGCCGCGCCCAGGACGAACGCCCCGGTGCACAGGGACAGGATGCGCTGGCCCCGGGCCCAGGCCGCGCGCAGCGCGTCGAGGACGGCGGTGGGCACCTGGTCGGCCTGGTCGGTCGGCACCACGACCACGGTCCCGGCCGTGCGGATCGCGTCCAGGCCGTGCGGCACCTCCAGCCGCAGGCCGGCGTCCAGCCGCACGGAGGGCGTGGCCGCGCAGACGGTCAGCCGGTACCAGGGGACGCCGAACTCCTGCGCATAGTCGCCGCCGAATACGTCGCACACCACGCCGATCTCGAACGCCGGAACCCCGTCGTAGACCACCAGGGCCACTGATTCCGGCATCATGGCAGCTTTGTCGCGCATGTTGGCAATGATGCCACTTACCGGGCCGGGTGGAAACAGCCGATGATGGAGACATGAACCGCGATACCGTCCTCGTCCTTACGGATTCGGCCGGCTCGGGGCGCCTGGTCATCCGCCCGGCCGGGATCACCGGCCGGCTGCTGGCGCGGCTGTTCGGCCTGTCGCTGGACCGCAGGCTGGCCATCGGGGAGGCGCCCGAGTCGGACCGCCTGCTCGCCGTGCGGGCCCAGCAGCTCGTCGCGCTGCGCTGGCGCCGCGAACTGGCCCGCCGCTGGGAGCACCTGCTGGAGGTGGCCGGGCAGCCGCCGGACATCGGCTCCCGGGTCTGGCTGTGCCGGGACCGGATCCTGGCCGCCGAGGCCGACGTGCGCGAGCTGGCCACGCAGTTGCGGGCCCCGCTCCCGGTGCGGGCGGCGGGCGTGGCGGCGGCGCATGTACTGCTGACCGACGCCACCGGACCGCTCTACAACCGGCGGAACGGCACCGAGCTGACGGCTCAGCTGCGCGATATCAGCGCCCAGCTGGACCCGGGCCTGCCGCTTCAGTCGCTGGTGCGCTCGAAGACGTAGAGGTGGTTCAGGCCGAGCTGGAACCGCTGGTGCTTACGCCGCCGCCAGTGCGGCGCGGTGAAGATCGTCTCCAGGTCGGCGGGCTGGAACCCGTGGTGCTGGTGGGCCTCGATGCCCGCGATCAGCCGCAGCCGGATCAGCACGTGCAGCATGTGGTCCACCGTCGGCGACGGCACGGTGATGACCAGCCGCCCGTCCGCGGCCAACAGCTCGGCCAGGGACTTGGCCCAGCTGGCCAGCTCGGCTTCGGGAATGTGCTCGAAAACGGCCAGCGCCGCCGCCGCGTCGAACAGCTGGTCCGGCAGCGGCGGCAGGTCGTCCGGGAACAGGCCGTTGACCATGGTGACGCCGGGCAGCGGGGGCCCGTCGATGAGCTCGGGATCGATGCCGACGCCACTGGCTCCGGTCAGCCGGAACAGAGACCCGTCGTGGGTCCCGATGTCCAGCAGCCGGCTGACGTCGGGCAGCTCTCGGACGGCCATCCGGATCCGCCAGCGCTGCAGGAAGCGGTCAAGCCAGGTCATCGGCTGCGAGGCAGCCTTCTGTGCCTCAATC
This sequence comes from uncultured Actinomycetes bacterium, assembly GCA_963833835.1. Lineage (GTDB taxonomy): Bacteria > Actinomycetota > Actinomycetes > Streptosporangiales > Streptosporangiaceae > Bog-532. The sequence continues at coordinate 297,791 of CAWHZI010000001.1, read as the reverse complement.
ACCGATCACGCACGCCGAGTTCATGGCCAAGGCCTTCCAGATATTGGTGGTGCGGAGCAGTTCGTACCTGAACTACGCAAGCCGTTGAGTCCGGTATGCCCCTGATCTCCAGCTCAGAAAACCCGCAGGACGACCTCTGAGTAGGGTCGGAAAATATCATAAAGACCGCAGCACGGTATAGGGAGCGATTGGCCGCAACGCTTTGAGAAACCCGGTCAGTGCACCGACCCGAGGGTGACGGTCAGCAGGCTCGGGCTGCCGCTGGACACGGCGCCGGACTGGTCGGTCCCGCCGGTCGGTGCAACATCATCGTAGGGGAACGCGTAGCCGCGGTGGTCCTGCGCGGTGGCGTGCACGATCCGCGCGTAGTGGTTGGTGGTCGCGTTGGCGTAGTAATCGGCCGGGTTCTCCCCGTCGGGCTGGCTGGAGTCGGTCAGCAGCGTGCTGCGGTTGAACGCCGCCGCCAGCCGGGGCAAGATGGCCAGCATCTCGGCGCTCAGCCCGGACGGGCTGAACGGGCCGCTGTTGCACCCGAAGATGTCCGCCGCCGACGGCTGGCCGAACGAGCCGACGCCACTGAACGTGAGCGCGCCCCCGCTCACCTGGCCGGTGACGGTCCCGTAGGACGCCTGGGTGTCGACGCTCAGCGTGGCCGACTCGTACATCTGCCAGACCTGGCTGACGTAGTCGTCGTAGTAGCCGGAGAACAGCCCGGAGTTCATCACGATGCCGTTGGTCGGGCTGAGCGCGCGCAGGTTCTGGCCGCTGCTGGCTGGTTGGTGCTGGACGGCGACGACGGATAGTACGGGGTCTGGCCGTCCGCCTCCAGCAGCATGAGCGCGTTGCCGTTGTCGAGGGCCTGGCCGGTGACGTAGGCGTACACCGTGTCGGAGCCGGTGTGGTTGACCAGGCCGACGGCCAGCGTCGAGGCCGTGGTCGTGGCGGCGGCCGGGCGGAGCCGTACGCCGTGGCCCCGCTCCTCGGTGACCAACCTGGCGGTGACAGCGGGTACGGCCAGGGCGGCCAGCGAACCGGTGACGAACTTCCTGCGGGAGATCACGACTGCTCCTTTGCCTCGTGGTCCAGCTCAAGCGTGTCCGGGCCCCGCGCGGCCAGGTCTCGCGCGACCGCCGGTGACCTGGCGATCCCCAAGTGACGGCGAGACTAACCCGCTTTCTGGCAATTTAAGGAGGAATCTGATGATGTAACCGGTTACGGTGATCGATAATAGCCATTTATAATGTTGTATGATGTCGCTTTAGTTCGATCTCTGTGACGTGTCAGCCGGGAATGCTGGCCTTCAGGGCATGTCACCAAGGTCCGGTGTGTCATCCGGACGGAAAGCCACGCAATCCATCTCGACCAGGGCGCCCAGGGCCAGCGCGGTGCAGCCCACGGTGATCCGGGCGGGCGGGTCGGCGCCGAACACGCCGAGGTAGGCCTGGTTCATGGCGGCGAAGCTGGCCATGTCGGTCAGGTACACGTTCACCTTGGCCACGTCGGCCAGACCGCACCCGCAGGCGGCCAGGATCGTCTCGATGTTGCGCAGCGTCTGCGTCGTCTCCGCCGCGATCCCGCCGGGCACCAGCTCCAGGGCCCCAGGCTGGGCCCCCAGCGTGCCGGACACGAACACCTGATCGCCCGCGATCGTGGCGTGGCAGAAGGCCGGCAGCCCGGCCACCTCGGCGACGTTGATCTTCCGTACGGCTGGCATGGCGCCTCCTGGTCTCGGCGAGATGATCTATCCGGCCTAGCGAGTCCCGGGCCGAAGGCCCGGGCGAGCGGCCGGTCCTACGGCCGCTACCGCCGCGGGAATCGGGGGGTCCAGGGGGGTCGTCCCCCCGGACGGCGTCAGCCTGGGTCTGCGCCTGCGGGCCGGAACGTCGCCGCGAAGGCCTGGAAGTAGTGGTAATCGGCCCTCCAGTCGCTGGCCGGCGTGGACCAGTACAGCGCGTAGGCGTGCGTCGCGTTGGCCAGTACGTTCCGGCTCAAAATGTGGACCGGGACGTTGTCCCGGTCGTAGGTGAACTCCCAGTCCGCGGCCTGCTCGGCCTGCGGGTAGGAAATGGATTGCAGCCGGAGCAGGCGATAATCGGGGTAGCTGTCCTGCCGGGCCGCGGCCTGCTGCTTCCAGTCCGCCAGCGCGTTCGGCTGCGGCTGGTCCGACTGGTCGATGAGCAGGAAGGTCCCGCTGTCGGCGGGGTCCCGGACGTACACGTAGTGGCCCACGTGCGAGACCTGCCAGCCGTCCGGCACCCCGATGGAAAACCCGGTGGAGTTGGTGAACCGCTGGAAACCAGCGGGCAGCGCCGCGCTGCCGCCGGAGCCCGAAGCGGACGCCGACGGACTCGCCGACGCGCTGGCGGACGGGCTGGCGGCGGATGGGGTGGCCGAAGGCCGGGCCGACGCCGACGCGCTGGGCGAGGCGGCGGGCGGCGCCGCCTGATGCGTCCCCGGTGAGTGGTTCGAGGTCAGCACCAGGCTGACCACCACCGCCACGATCACCACGACCGCCGCCGCAGCCGCGAGCAGTATCCGCTTCCGCTCCGCGTCCCGGCCCCCGTGTCCCGCCCGCTCCGCCCCCGGCGCCCAGCGCGGCCGGGAAAGCCACCTCGGGCCGCCGCGGCAACCCGTCCGGCCCGACCTCCAGAGCCGCCGCCCGGCCCAGAGTCACCGGAGCTGCCGGAGCCACCCGGTCCAGCGTCGTCCGAGCTGCCGGAGTCTCCTGCCCCAGGCTCGCCGGAGCCGCCCGGATCGGGTCCCGGCGTCTGCGGCCGCCCCAACTCCGCGTCTTCGCGCGGTGTCACCCGCGGCCGGCAGCGGCCCGGTCGCCGGCTATCCGTCGCCGACGTCCCACGGCCGGCCCAGCCCCGGCCGCCTCGGCCCACCCAGCCCCAGCTGCCTCATGATCCCCACGCCTCAGCCTCTCAACCGCATCGCTCGACCGCCGCCGCCAACCCCCGACGATCCCCAGCCGCCTCAGGCCCCCACTGGCCTCAGCTGCCTCAGCTGCCTCAGGCGTCGCTTCGTGGCCAGGGTGAGGGGGGCGGTGCCTTCGGCCAGGTGCTGGAGCATCTCCTCGACCTGGGCCGCGCTCAGCCGCTCGCCGGGGTCCTTGCGCAGCAGGCCACTGATGACCGGCCACAGCGGGCCGGCGTGGACCGGCGGATCCGGCTCCTCGGTGACCACCGCGGTCAGGCTGGCCAGGGCCCCCTCCCGGTTGAACGGCGGCCGGCCCTCGACCGCCGCGTACAGGCACGCGCCCAGGGCCCACAGGTCGGCCGGGGCGGCGGCCCGGCTGCCCCGGGCCCGTTCGGGGGAGATGTAGGAGGGCGAGCCGACCAGCACGCCGGTGCCGGTCAGGACCGGGCTGTCGGTGGCCCGGGCGATGCCGAAGTCGGTCAGCACCACCCGGCCCTCGGGGGCGAGGAGCACGTTGGCCGGTTTCACGTCCCGGTGCAGCACGCCCACCTTGTGCGCGGCCCGCAGCGCGGCCAGGATGCCCAGGCCGACCTGCGCGGCCTGGGCCGGGGTCAGCGGGCCGTCCGCCTGGACCCGGTCGCGGAGCGACCGGAACGGGACCAGCTCCATGATGATCCAGGGCCGGTCGTCCTCGTCCACCACGTCGTAGATGCCGACCACGTTCGGGTGGTTCAGCCGGGCCGCCATCTGGGCCTCGCGCTGGGCCCGCTGCCGGGCCAGGTCCCACTCGGCCGCGTCCATGTGCGCCGGCCAGACGATCTCCTTGACCGCCACGTCCCGGCCCAGCAGGTCGTCGCGAGCCTGCCAGACCACGCCCATCCCGCCGCGCCCGATAATGGCGCGAAGCTGGTAACGCCCGGCAAGGAGGCGTTCTGGCTCGGCGGGACTCATATGCCGCCGAATACCCTCGGAAGCGCTCAGCTAACGTTCATCGGCCCCGCCTGGCCGGCCCTACCCACCCGGCCTGGAACGATGGGGCCCATGAATTCGCCGGAACTGATGCGCGCCGCCCACGACCGCGGAGTGGCCACGTCGTACCGGGCCTCGGGTGGCCGTGAGGTCACCGTGGCGCCGGCCACGATCGAAGCCATCCTCGCCGCGCTCGGGGACCCGCCCGCCAGCCGCCCCGCCTCCGGGCCCGAGCAGACGGCCCGGGCGGACGCTGTCGCGCCGGCGCCGGCCCAGCGGTCCTGGGGCCTGACCGTCCAGCTCTACGCGGTCCGGTCGGCCGCGTCCTGGGGGCACGGCGATTTTCGCGACCTGGCTGACCTGGCCGCCCTGAGCGCGCGCGAGTTCGGAGCCGGGTTCGTGCTGATCAACCCGCTGCACGCCGCCGAGCCGGTCCCTCCGGTCAGCCCTTCGCCATACCTGCCGATGAGCAGGCAGTTCATCAGCCCGCTGTACCTGCGGATCGAGGACATCCCGGAGTACGCGGCGCTGGACGAGCGCGAGCGCGGCCACCTCACTGCGCTGGCCAAGCCGCTCCGGGCCACCAGCCAGGCCGGGGAGCTGATCGACCGGGACGCGGTGTGGGCGGCCAAGCGGGCCGCGCTCAAGATCCTGCACCAGGTACCGCTGAGCGCCGCGCGGGAGGCGGACTACGACCGGTACCGCGAGGAGGCCGGGGACGAGCTGCGTGACTGGGCCACCTGGTGCGTGCTGGCCGAGACACGCGGCCCGGACTGGCGGGAATGGCCCGCGGTACTGGCCCGCCCCGGCTCGGACATGGTGGCGGCCGAGCTCAGCCGGATGAGCCGGGAGGCGGACTTCCACACCTGGCTGCAGTGGCTGGCCAGCGGGCAGCTGGCCGCGGCCCAGGCCGCGGCGCTCGAAGCCGGCATGGGCATCGGCATCATCCAGGACCTGGCCGTCGGGACCAGCCCGGCCGGGGCCGATGTCTGGGCCCAGCGGGAGCTGTACGTGCCCGGGGTTTCCGTGGGTGCGCCGCCGGACGAGTTCAACCAGCTGGGCCAGGACTGGGGCTCCCAGCCCTGGCACCCGGAGCGGCTGGCCGAACAGGACTACCGGGCCCTGGCCGATCTGGTGAACGCGGCCACCCGCAGCGGCGGCGCGCTGCGCATGGACCACGTGATGGGCCTGTTCCGGCTGTGGTGGGTACCGCCGGGCCTGACCCCGGATCAGGGGACCTACGTCAATTACGACCACGTGGCCACGGTGGGCACGCTGGCCCGGGCCGCGTCGGACCATGGCTTCCTGGTTATCGGCGAGGATCTGGGCACGATCGAGCCCTGGATCCGCGAGTACCTGGCCGGCCACGGGGTGCTCGGTACCTCGATGCTGTGGTTCGAACGCGACGACGACGGCGCACCGCTGCCGCCCAGCCAGTGGCGGCCGGCCAGCCTGGCCACGGTGGGCACGCACGACATACCGCCGGCGGCGGCCTTCGTCACCGGCGCGCACGTCGCGCTGCGGGCGGGCCTGGACGTGCTGGCCCGGTCCGAGGAGGCCGAGCGGGCCGACCACGAGCAGACCATGGCCGCCTGGCGGGAGGCGCTGGTCCGCGAGGGCCTGCTGCCCGCCGATGGGTCAGCGACCGTGGCCGAACAGGTGGTCGCGCTGTACGCCTACCTGGCCCGGACCCCGTCCGCGCTGATCGGGGTGTCGCTGCCGGACGCGGTGGGCCAGCGGGCGCCGCAGAACATCCCGGGGACCGTCGACGAGTACCCCAACTGGCGCATCCCGCTGGCCGACGGCGACGGCCGGCCCGTCCTGCTGGAGGACCTGGCCGGGCATCCCGGCCTGCGGGCCATCGCCGCCGCCGTCGGCGCCCCCGCTGGGCTGAACCCCGAGTTCAACCACTGAGCTGAACGTCCAGCTGAAGCGCTGAGCTGAGCCGCTACTGGGCCGTCCAAGCCGGGTCGCGGCCGGAGCTGGCCAGCAGGCGGTCGAACTCCGACGCGCCCGGCGCCAGCTCCACCGGCGCGGCGAAGCCCTGGTACTGGCGGAACAGCTCCGCGTTGGCCGCTACGGTTTGGGCCGCGGCGGCCAGCACCGGGCCGTCGCAGTGGAAGTCCTGGCCGGTGGCCCGGGCTATGTCCCAGCCGTGCAGCACCATCTCGGCCACCAGCAGCGCGCCCACGTCAGCCGACGGGGTGGGCGTGCCCATCATCCCCAGCTCGCGGTTCCAGGCCTCCGGCTCGGACCAGGCCGCCACGGCCCGGTCGAGCTGAGCCGCGTAAGCCTGGGCGTAGTCGGGCTGCGCGGTGAAATCGGTGTTCGTCAGCTCGTCGGGCAGCTTCTCGTCGCGGGCCCGCCGTTCGGCCGAGTAGGCCGTCCACAGGATCGTGTGGTTGAGCAGGGCCCGCAGGTCCCAGTCGGTGCACGGCGTGGGCCCGTCGAGCGGGCGGGTGGTGGCTCCAGCCACCACCCTGGCGTCCTCGGCTGCTGCGGCCGCCATCTCCTTGTGCAGATCCATCGTCATCTCCCCTCGTCAGAGCCCCACGCTAGCCGGGCCGGGCACGACCGGTCTTGAACAAACGCGACACCTATGCTGGGCGGATGACGGAGGCTTCCGGGCTGAGCCGCGGCGTGCTGTACCAGCGAGCCGCGGCATCCCGCTTCCAGCTGCGCCAGTACCCGCCGTCGCCGGCGCTGGCCCCGTTCGTGGACTACTACTGGATCGTCCGCTGGGACCTGCGGGGTGAGCCAGCGTACGAACAGGCGATCCTGCCGCATCCCAACGTCCACCTGACCTTCGAGCCGGAGCGGACGGCGATCTACGGCGTGATCACCAAGCTGTTCCTGCGCAAGATCGAGGGTCAGGGCGTGACGCTGGGCGTCCGGTTCTGGCCCGGTGGGTTCCGCCCGTTCTGGCCGGAACCGATCGCCCGGCTCACCGGCCGGGTCGTACCTGCCGTCCAGTTGCTCGGGCCGGACGCCGAGCAGGCCCGGCGGCTGGTCGTGACCGATCCCGACGACGCCGTGCTGGTGGCCCGGGTTGAGGGCCTGCTCGAAGCGGCCCGGCCGGCCCGGGATCCCGTGGCCGAGCAGGTGGCGTCGATGGTGGCGCAGATCGTCGAGGACCCGGCGCTGCGCCGGGTCGACCAGCTCGCCGCCACCCTCGAGCTGCCGGTGCGCCGGGTGCAGCGGCTGTTCTCGGACTACGTGGGGGTCAGCCCCAAGTGGGTCATGCGGCGGGCCCGCCTGCACGACGCGGCGCTGCGGGCCGAGCAGGGCGGCCCGGTCGACTGGGCCGAGCTCGCGGCCGACCTCGGCTACAGCGACCAGGCCCACCTCACCCGGGACTTCACCACTATCATCGGCGAGCCGCCCGCCCGCTACGCCGCCGAGTGACGCCGGCTTTAAGGCCGGCTGATCATTTCGGGCTGCCGGTCAGTGCGGGATGCCGGAGATCCGGTCCCCGATCCGGGCCAGTGGCGAGGTCCGCTCCGCACCCTGGTCCTCGATGCGGTCGGCCGCCCGGTACAGCGTGTACAGGCCGTGCACCCCGGTCCAGCGGAGCGGCTCCGGCTCCCAGGTGCGGGCGCGGTGCCCGACCCAGGGCAGCGCGGTGCGTGGCGTCGGTTCCCCCGCCACCAGGTCGGCCAGCGTGTGCCCGGCCAGGTTGGACGCGGCCACGCCGTGCCCGGTGTAGCCGCCGGCCGCGCCCAGCCCGGACGCGCGGTCGAGGGTGACGGTGGCGCACCAGTCGCGGGGCACGCCGAGCACGCCGCACCAGGCGTGGTCGATGCGGGCTCCGGCGGCGGCCGGGAACAACCGGCCCAGGATGCGGCCCAGCGTGTCGACGGTCTCGGGCTGGGTCGCGCCCCGGTGGTCGAGGGTTGATCCGAACCGGTACGGGATGCCGCGGCCGCCGATGGCGATCCGCCCGTCCTCGGTGCGCTGGGCGTACATGTAGACGTGGGCGCTGTCGCCGATCGCCTCCCGGCCGTCCCAGCCGATTTCCTGCCAGGCGGCCTCGCTCAGCGGCTCGGTCACGATCATCGAGCTGTTCATGGGCAGCAGCGTCCGGCGCTGCCCCGGCAGCCGCGCGGTGAAGCCTTCGGTGGCGCGGAGCACGAATCGGGCCGTGACGTCACCGAACACGGTGCAGGCCCGCGGGCCGGCGTCCGGCCCGGCGTCGCGTGAGCCGGGCACGATCCGGGTCACCGGGGTGGCTTCGTAGATCTCCACCCCGCTGCGCTCGACCGCGTCGGCCAGGCCGGTGACCAGCTTGGCCGGCTGGATCCGGGCGCAGTCCGGTGAGTACAGCGCGCCCAGCCCGCCCGCGACGCGGACCCGGGCGGCCAGCTCGGCCTGACCCAGGAACTGGACCTCTTTTTCGCCCAGCCCCCACTCACGGTCGGCCAGCAGCTCCTCGTGGAGCCGGCCGAGCTGGGCCGGGGTGGTGGCCACGGACAGCTCGCCCCCCTTGACCAGGTCGGCGTCGATGCCTTCGGCCACGCAGACCCGGGCCACCTCGTCCACCGTCTCCCGCAGCTGGCGCAGCAGGTCCAGGACGGCGTCCCGGCCGCCGGGACCGCGGGCGTACCGGTCCCGCGACCCGGGCAGGGCACTGGTGAGCCAGCCCCCGTTGCGGCCGGACGCGCCGAAGCCGGCGAACGCGGCCTCCAGCACCACCACCCGCAGCCCAGGCTGGGACTGCTTGAGGTAGTAGGCCGTCCACAGCCCGGTGAACCCGCCCCCGACGATGCAGACGTCGGCCGTCAGCGAGCCGGGCAGTGACGGCCGGCGGGGCGGGAAACCGCCCCGGGCTCGCCACCAGAACGACACGTCGCCGTTGTGCTCGGCCGTCAGCAGCGGTCCGCCGCTGGTTCCGGGCATGCGCATGGTTCGACTCCCTCCGCGGGCCGGTGGCAGCCCAGGGGAGCTGCTAACCCAGGCCCAGCTCGGACTGTATCGCCGTCGGCAGCTTGCCCAGCACGGACGAGGGCAGTGGGCCCAGGACCGAGGGTGGCAGCTGGGCCAGCACGGACGGCGGGAGCGTGCTCAGCACCGACGGCGGCAGCTTCTCCAGGGCGGAGACCGGAAGCGTGGCCAGCACCGCCGGCGGCAGCTTGGCCAGGGTCGCGGCGGGCAGGGTGGCCAGCACCGAAGCGGGCAGCTTGGCCAGCACGGCGGCGGGCAGGGTAGCCAGGGTGCTGGCGGGCAGCTTGGCCAGGACCGACGTGGGCAGGGTGGCCAGGACGGATGCGGGCAGCGTGGCCAGGACGGGTGCGGGCAGCCGGGTCAGTACCGACGTGGGCAGCGTGGCCAGCACCGGGACCGGCAGCCCGGTCAGTACGGAGACCGGCAGTTTGGCCAGCACCGCCGGCGGCAGCTGGGCCAGGGTCGCGGCGGGCAGGGTGGCCAGCACCGGGGCGGGCAGCTGGGCCAGGGTCGATACCGGCAGCCGCTCCAGCAGGCTCGGCGGCAAGGCCGTCAGCGCGGCCAGCGGCAGGCCGGCGACCAGGGACGGCTGTGGCAGCGTGGGCAGACCGAGCACCAGGGCGCAGTAGTCCGGCACGTTGGTGGCGGCGCCAGCGGCCGAGGTCAGCGCGGCGAACACCGGGCTGGTCAGCACGCTGCCGACGGTGGGACTGGCCAGAGCCTGGGTCAGGCCGGCGGCGCCGAGGGTCCGCCCGGTGGCCGCCGCGGTGTCGCCCGGCAGCGCCGCGACGTGCCCCGCGACCTCGGTGCACAGCCCGGACAGCTTGGTCACCGGCGCGGCGGCCCTGCTACCCGGCGTGGCCGTATCCGACGAGCCCGGGGTGGGCCGGCCGGACGGGGAGGCCGCGGTGCGGCCGGGCGCCGGCGCGGCCGCCTGGCTGGCCGGGAGGCTCGACCGCCCGGTGGCCGCCGTGCCCGACTGGGACGGTGTGGTGCCGCTGAAGACCCCGGTGGCCGCGGCCAGGGCCACGCCCACTCCGCCCAGCGCGGCCACCACGCCCAGCGACCGGAAACCGAGATGCCGGGCCAGCCGGGACACCCCTGACCTGGTGCGACCCGGCCGGGCCGGCTGCTGGCCGGTCCCTGGGGAGGGCGCGAGCCGGGCCGCCGTGAACGCGGCCAGGGCCAAATCCTCGCCCGCCAGCTCGCCCGCAGAGCCCGGCCCGGCCGCGGCCGCCAGCAACCGGGCCACCGGGTCGTCGGGCCGCGCGGAACCGGCCGCGGACCCGTCGAGCAGCTGCTCGGCGGCCTCGCGGTCGATGGGGCGGGACTGACTGGGGCTCATCTCATGTCCTTCAGCGTCAACGGCCGGGCCGGTGTCACTACGCCGTGTGTCGCGCTCCTCACTGGTCATCGGATCCTGCCTGCTCCAGGCGGGTGGCGAGCCGCCTGAGCCCGCGGTAGGCCGCAGTCCGGACCGCGCCCGCCTTCTTGCCGAGGACCTGGCCGGCGCTTTCCGCGTCCAGGCCCATGACGACCCGCAGCATGACCGCTTCGGCCTGGTCCGGCGGAAGGTCCGCGATCATCGCCACCGCCGCCTGGGTGGCGACCGTGTCCACGGCGCTCTGGGCCGTGTCGTCGCCGGCCGCCAGGTCGCCCAGGTCCTCAATCGGGGTGGACGCCGGTTGCGGGCGGCGTCGGTGGCGACGCTGGTGGTCCAGGCCGCGATGCCGGGCGATGGTGGCGGCCCAGCCGCGGAAACCGTCGGAGTCGCCACTGAACCCGGGCAGATCCCGCGCGATGTGCAGCCAGGCTTCGGAGGCCACGTCTTCGGCGTCGTCGCCGACCATGGCGCGCAGGTAGCGCAGCAGCCGCGGCTGCACGTCCCGGTAGAGCACGCGGAACGCCTGCTGATCGCCCTGCTGTGCCGCTCGCACAGCGTCCGACAGATCGGGCTTGTCGGCCCGTCCCGTATCGGGCAGCGCCGTGTCTGCCGAACGGTCCATTCGGCCAATGATGGGGCATCAGGGACCCGCGGTGCGGAGACTAGCGCCGATTCGCCCGAAAGGGCTTTGCTCACGCCCCGGGCTGGTCTCCTCCAGCCCCTGGTGAGTAGCTTCGAGGTATGCGGCTTGGTGTGCTCGACGTGGGCTCCAACACGGTTCACCTGCTCGTCGTGGACGCTTATCCGGGTGCCCGCCCGCTGCCAGCCTTCTCGCACAAGGCCGAAATCCGGCTGGCCGATCACCTGGAGAACGGCGGCCGGCTGTCGGCCAAGGGCGAGCAGCGGCTGCGCGAGTTCGTCACCGACGCGCTGCGGATCGCGGAGGACAAGGGGGTCGAGGATTTCGTCGGCTTCGCCACCTCCGCCATCAGAGACGCGGTCAACGGCGAGGAGGTACTGGGGCGGATCACCGAGCAGACCAAGGCCCGCATCAACGTCCTGGGCGGGGAGGACGAGGCCCGGCTGACGTTCCTGGCCGCCCGGCGCTGGTTCGGCTGGTCGTCCGGCCGGCTGCTGGTCCTCGACATCGGCGGTGGCTCGCTGGAGATCGCTTCCGGCGTGGATGAAGAGCCGGACGTGGCCGTGTCGCTGCCGCTCGGGGCGGTGCGGCTGACCCGCGACTGGTTCCGGTCCGACCCGCCCACCGCCTCGCAGCGCCGGGATCTACGGCGGCACGTGCGGGCCGAGATCGCCCGCACCGTCGGCGGCATCATGCGTTACGGTCGCCCCGACCATGCCGTGGCGACTTCCAAAACCTTCCGTCAGCTGGCCCGGATTGCCGGGGCTGCGTCGTCCAGCGAAGGCCCGTACGTCCGGCGCGTCCTGACCGGCTCGGACCTGGCCTCCTGGGCCGGCCGGCTGCCGACCATGACGCTGGCCGAGCGGGGCAAGCTGCCCGGTGTGTCCGCCGCCCGCGCCCCGCAACTGCCCGCCGGCGCCATCGTCGCCGACGCGGCGATTGACCTGTTCGGCCTGACCGAGCTGGAGATCTGCCCGTGGGCGCTGCGCGAAGGCGTGATCCTGCGCCGCCTCGACGTCCTCACCTGAACCAGGCCCCCAGAACGGCCACGGGCCCGGAGGGTGAACCCCCGGGCCCGTGCTGGTCAACTCGCCGTCAGTGCTGGCTAATCAGTGCTGACGCTGCTCCCGGACGATGCGGACACCCTCGGTGGTCTCGTCCTTGTCGATCGCCCCGGTGTAGTTGCTGTCGGTGGCGCGGTGGGTCGGCGACGGCCGTCCCGGGCGGTCCTCGCCGTCCGAGCCTGGCCCGGAGGCGGCCGGCCGCAGCTGGTCGGCGGGCAGCGGCGCCGGGGCCGGAACGGCGGGGGGCATCTGCCGCCCGCGCGGCGCCTCGTGCGCGCCACCGCGCGGCGCCTCGTGGGCGCCACCGCGCGGGTGCACCAGCACCGGGTCGGGCACGGGCTGACCCGGGACACCGGACTGCGGGGAGGGGGCCGCCGGTGCGCCAGGACCGGTCCGCGGGGCGCCAGCGGGGCGAGGGGCGCCGGGCGGAACCGGAGCACCAGGGCCACCGGGAGCGGGGCGCTGGCCCCGGGCCGCGGCGGCGTCTCCGAGCGGGGTCCCGTTGCCCGGCCGACCCGGCGCCATGGCCGGGTTCGCGCCGGTGGCGGCGCTGGCGTTCTGGCCGCCGTTGCCCGTCTCGCCCGGCTTGTGGCCGATGGCCTTGGCCACGTTCTGGTCGACCTCGTCCTCCAGCGACGGGCGCGCGGTCTCCGCCGCGACCAGCCCAGACACGCCGTCCAGGATGTCGGTCAGCCGGCGGATCGTCTCGGCGTGGCGGGTGCTGAGCAGGTTGAGCCTGCGCTCGGCGCCGTCGTGGATGGCCGCCGCGCGGGCCGTGGCCTCATCCAGCGTCTGCTTGGCCTGGGCCTTGGCCGCGGACAGTGCATTGTCCGCCTTCTTGTGCGCGTCCGCCGTCAGGTGGTCGGATTCGGCGCGGGCGGTCGTCCTCGTCTTGTCTGCCTCCGCCCGAGCCGACGAAATGGCCCGCTCGGCCTGCTCCTGGGCGGCGGTGAGCATGTGCTCCGCCTGCTCCCGAGCCTCCTTCTTGGACCGGTCGGCTTCCTGCTGCGCGTCCGAGAGCTGCTTCTTGATGTCGCCGTCGGCGCGGTTCTTCTGCGCCTTGGCCTCGTCGTCGGCGAGCTTCAGGATCTGCGAGATTCGCTCGCTGACTTCCTCGTGGGCCGGCTTGTTGCCGAGGGCGGCCTGGCGGAGCGACTGCACCTCCTGGCGAAGCTGCTCGGTGTCGTCCAGTGAGCGGCCAAGCCGTTCCTCGAGCTCGCGGACCTGGCTCCGGCAACGAGCGACGAACTCATCGACCTGTCGGCGGCTGTAGCCGCGCAGCTGCACCTCGAAAGCGTCTTCTTGGCTGGAGAGATTCGGAAGGAGATCGGTATTTTCGTTCATGGCTTCACGAGGACCTTATATCCGGGAGCGTGCGGGAAAAAGTTGACCGGTAGGCACGTTATCGCGGGACTACGGAGCGAGGGCGTGATGTCTGCGGGAACCTTGTGGGCTGTGGTGAGATCGATATGTGCACGACTCTTGTCCTGAACGCCCCCTCCGCGCAACCGAAACGTCCAAGTGCCCCCGTATCCGCCCGGTTGGACCAGCCCAAACCCGCTGAGGTCCACGCTTGGTCCCCACCGCGTCGCGCATCGTCGCCACCGGCCGCACGGCACCACCGGCTCGCGGTGCGTCCCGGCGGCCGTCCGGACATCGCGGGCGGCCGGCCCGTCAGGCCGCACCGTGCCTGCACAATAACGCGCACGATTCCTCGTATCAGTGCTCTATCGGATCGCAGCCGGCCTTATCGGGTGATTAGCGGAATTGTGACCGCCGCTCTGGGTAAAACCACACCTGAGGGTGGTACAAGAATGGCCCTGATGGGTCATGCGGACCAGCGGCGGTACGACGTAGCCTTGAGACACAGGCGCCAAGCGTCAGCGTCGACGGAGGTGAGCACGGTGCCCGAGTTCGTAGATCTTCGTGTTCACGATGTGGTCGCTCTGAATGAGATCGAGCTGTACGCCGAGGTGCTGGGCGCGGTGGCCGCCAGCGATGGCCCGTTGAGCCGCGAAGAGCTGGACGAGGTGCTGGGCGTCCGCCCCACCCCCAGCGTGCTCGGCCGGATCGCCTAGCCCGTTCGCACTAGTTGTACTAGTCCGGCTCGGCCGTCCCGTACATGACGTCGGTGGCGGCCAGGGTGAAGCCGAGCGCCGTGTACATCCGCACCGCGGCCCGATTGGTCTCGTCCACGTAGAGCATGACCTCGGCCAGTCCCCGGTCGTCCCGCAGGTAGCGCAGTCCGGCCAGGGTGAGCGCTCGTCCCAGCCCTGAGCCCTGCTCCGCCGGATCCACCCCGACCACGTAGACCTCGCCGGTTTCCGCGTCGTGCACCTTGGTCCAGTGGAATCCGGCCAGCCGCCCGTTCCGCTCGGCCAGGAAGAAGCCTGCCGGGTCGAACCAGTCCTCCTGCTCCCGCAGTTCCAGGTCGATCCGGGTCCAGGCGCCCTGCTCGGGATGGTGGGCGAACGCCAGCGCGTTGAGCCGCAGCCAGCTCTCCTCATCCCGGCCCCGCTCGAACGTCCGGAGCGTCACCCCGGCCGGCCACGACGGCTCGGGCAGCGGGTCCCGCAGCGGGCGGCTCATCTGGAACAGGGCCCGGACCCGGCTGAGCCCGGCCGCCCGGGCCAGTTCCGCCGCCGCGGGCAGGTCGCCGTGGGCCCAGACCCGCAGCGCGCCCGATCCGGCCCGCTGGGTCAGCGCGTCCAGCAGCGCCCGGCCCGTGCCCTGGCGCCGGTGGCCCGGGCTGGTGACCACCTCGGCGCTGGCCACCCCGGGCTCCTCCCACTCCAGGTGGGCGTAGCCCGTGATCACACCGTCCGTGCCGGCTAGCAGGTCGAGCCCGGCTGGCCCCGGCTCGCCACCGTCGCCGTCCGCCTGGCCGTCGCCATTGCCCGTCAGCTGGCCGCGGTCGTCGTCGGGCGCGGGCCGCCCGCCGTAGCGCACGTGCAGCATGGCCTGCTCGGACAGCGGAGCCACGCCGTCGGCCTGCGCCGCCTCGGCCACGAGCCGCAGCACCTGATCCCGCTGGGCCGGGCTGAGCGACCCGGTCTCGGCCACGCTCGGCCGGGCCGCCGGGTCAGGCGCCGGGCTGGGTCTCGTGGACGCGGCCGGCTTCGCTGAGCCCGGCGTCGTCGTCGGATCCGGTGTCGTGTTCATCGTCTCCCGCGTGCTGGCCCGTCCGCTGGTCGTCACTGGCGCCCTTGAACGGAACGAAACGGTAGCCGACGTTGCGGACGGTCCCGATCAGCGCCTCGTGCTCGGTGCCCAGCTTGGCCCGCAACCGCCGGACGTGCACGTCCACCGTGCGGGTGCCGCCGAAGTAGTCGTAGCCCCAGACCTCCTGCAGCAGGTGGGCCCGGGTGAACACCCGGCCCGGGTGCTGGGCCAGGAACTTCAGCAGCTCGAATTCCTTGAACGTCAGGTCGAGCGCGCGCCCGCGCAGTCGCGCGGAGTAGGTGGCCTCGTCGATGGTGAGGTCACCGGACCGGATCTCGTCCGGCGCGTCGACGGCCGCGTTCCGGGCCCGGCGGCCCAGGGCCAGCCGCAGCCGCGCTTCGACCTCGGCCGGGCCGGCTGTGTTGAGGACCACATCGTCGGCGCCCCAGTCGGCGCTGACCGCGGCCAGGCCACCCTCGGTGACAATGATCATGAGCGGGCAGTCCAGCCCGGTGGTGAGCAGCAGCTTGCAGATGCTCTTACCGTGGGCCAGGTCGCGACGGGCGTCGACCAGCACGATGTCCCCGGGCGGCGCGTCGATCAGGGCCGATGCCTCGGGCGGCATCACCCGCACCGAGTGCAGCAGCAAACCGAGGGCGGGCAGCACCTCCGTGGACGGTTCCAGCGTCCCGGTCAGCAGGAGCAGATCGCTCAAGCGGTTCCACCTCCAACTTCGCGGCGCCCGGCGCACCGGTACTAGCCTGTAAAAACACACAGGGACCCGGGGGCAGCGTCGCCCGGATCCCATTGTTGACGAGGATAGCCGATTTGACCATGGTTACGATCCGCTACTGGGCCGCGGCGAAGGTCGCGGCCGGGGTCGCGGACGAGTCCTGCGAGGCCGGAACCCTGGCCGAGGCGCTGGCTTCCGCGCTCGCGCGCCGCCGCGGTGGGCAGGGAGATCGCCTGCGTGACGTGCTGGCTCGCTCGTCCTTTCTGATCGACGGTGCTCCGGCCGGGACCCGGCGGCACGAGGACATCAGCCTGGCCGGTGCGGCCGTCATCGAGGTGCTGCCGCCCTTCGCCGGGGGCTGACGGCCCGGCGGCCAGCTGGCCCGGTGCTGGCACCTTTGGCAGGCTTCTGACCGGCCTGGTGTCCGGCTGACCAGCGCGGTAGCCAGATGACCGGTTTACCCCGTCCTGGACGGGTACGCTGCCAGCCCATGCGCAAGCTGCTGATCGCCGTGATCATCTTGGCCGGGCTGCTGCTCGCGGCCGACCGTATCGGCGTGGTCGTGGCCGAGCACAAGATCGCGAGCAAGGTGCAGTCGGCCTATGACCTGCCCGCCAAGCCCTCGGTCAGCGTGCGGGGCTTCCCGTTCCTGACCCAGGTGGCGTCCGGTCACTACTCCGACATTCAGGTCTCGGTCGGCCAGCTGACCACCAGCGGAGTGACCGTCGACGACCTGGTGGCCCAGCTGACCGGGGTGAACGCCCCCATCCGCGACCTGACCGGGAACAACACCGCTGACATCACTGCGGCTAAGGTCAGCGGCACCGCCACCGTGCCGTTCTCGTCCGTGCGCAGTCGCCTGCCCGCCGGAGTGAAGCTCAGCCAGGACGGGTCGGCGCTGCGGCTGTCGGGGACCGTGCGCTACCTCGGGCTGAGCATCCCGGTCGCGGCCGACGCCATACTGTCGCCCAGCGGAACCGGCATCGCCGTCACCCCGACCAAGATCACGGTGGCCCACGGCAGCAGCGCGCTGTCCAGCCTGATCGCGGGCCAGTTCCGGTTCGTGGTCCCGATAACCGGGCTGCCGCTGCACCTGATGGTCAAGTCGGTCAGCGTGGTCTCCGGCGGCGTGCGGGTCAGTGCTGCCGCCACCAACGTGGCCTTCGCCAGTAAATAAGTTGCCCGCCCCAGTTGAATGAAAAGGTGACGCGATCGGCGGACGGCAGCGCGGGGGACGCGGACTACGGCGCGATCGGTACGTCGTACTCGCACTACCGCCGGCCGGATAGCAGGATCGCGGCCCAGCTCAGCCGGGCGCTGGGCGGGGCACGCACCGTCTTGAACGTGGGCGCCGGCGCGGGCTCGTACGAGCCGGCCGGCCGTCAGGTCACCCCGGTCGAGCCGTCCGCGTCGATGCGGTCCCAGCGGCCGCCAGACCTGGCCCCGGCCGTGGACGCCACCGCCGAAGACCTGCCGTTCGCGGATGGCTCGTTCGACGCGGCCATGACCACGTTCAGCGTGCACCAGTGGAGCGACCTGCGGGCGGGCCTGCGCGAGGTCCGGCGGGTCACCCGCGGCCCGGTCGTGATCCTCACCGGCGACCCGGCCCGGCTGCGAGGATTCTGGCTCAACCAGTACGCGCCGGAGGTCCTCGACACCGAGACCCGCCGCTACCCGTCGGTCGAGACGCTGGCCGGAGCCCTTGGCGGCCTGGTCACCACGGCCGTGGTGCCGGTCCCGCTGGACTGCACCGACGGCTTCAACGAGGCCTACTACGGCCGGCCGGAGATGCTGCTCGACCCGGCTGCCCGGCGGTCCTGCTCGGCCTGGAGTTTCGTCGATCCCGCCGTGCACGAGCGCTTCACCCGTGACCTGAGCCGCGACCTGGCCGACGGCACCTGGGACACCCGCCACGGCCACCTACGCTCCCAGCCCACCTTCGACGGCTCCCTCATCC
This sequence comes from uncultured Actinomycetes bacterium, assembly GCA_963833835.1. GTDB lineage: Bacteria > Actinomycetota > Actinomycetes > Streptosporangiales > Streptosporangiaceae > Bog-532. The sequence goes on along the minus strand of CAWHZI010000001.1, from coordinate 280,019 downwards.
TGGTCACCTCCCTGCCCTAGAGCCCTGCCTTAGAGCGGTGCCTTCGGCGGGGGCCTCGGGCTCATCTTCGAAGGCTCCCTGCTCCTGGTCAGGTCGCGGGGGTAGGTGCTCATGCCTCCGGCGGGGGCGCTCGGGCTCCGGGATGGATGGAAGACCCCTTGGCCCGCAGTGCGCGGGGGCCGCGGCCACCAAACTTCACCTGCGGCCGGGGTTACCTCGCAGTGCGGGGGACCGACGCCCGGGCATGCCCCAGCCGCCCCGTCAGCCTCTCGCTTCCCCGCAGCCCCGGCTCGTACGACGTACTGGAGCGTCTGCAGGGATTATCCCTGCAACTGCTCCAGTGGCGCGATTTACCACCAGCCACGCAAGTTGGCGGACTAAGCGAGGTCACCCGCTGGGCTGGGTTTGTTGTGGCCCATGAGGTATTTGATGCGTGCGGGTGGCGTGGGGCGGTCGGCTGGCGAGGGTAATTTGGGTCCGGCCCTCCAGGAAGGCTTGGGCAAATGCCGCCCGCGACCGGGGTCGGCCCGCCCGCCGCAGGCCCAGGGCCAGCCACTCTTAAAGTCCCACCAGCCTCATAAATCCTAGGCGCCTCTCGAGACTCAGCCGGCGCTGAAAAGCAGAGCCAAATAGGCCAGAAATGGCAGGCATTCCGCGGTGGCTGGCGTCGAACCGTTCTGGGCCGGGAACCGTAGTTATTGACATGGGAGGCTCGGGATCCGCGGCGCCGGACACGGTGGCCGATGAGGCGTATATTCGCGCGCTCTATGCCGAGCATGGCGGTGCGCTGCTCCGCTATGCGCTCCATTTAACTGGCGGCGACAAGCAGCGGGCCGAAGATCTCGTGCAGGAAACCGTGGTCCGGGCCTGGCGGCACCCGGAGGCGCTGGTTGACCGGCCGGCCCGGCCGTGGCTGTTCGCGGTGGCCCGGAACCTGGCCGTCGACGCCTACCGGGCGCGGCAGTCACGGCCGCCGGAGGTCGGGCAGGGCGCGCTGGAACTGGTGCCCGCGGCCGACGACGCCGACCGGGCGCTGGAGTCGTGGGCCGTGGCCGAGGCGCTGGCCGCGCTGCGCCCCGACCACCGGCGGGTGCTCATCGAGACGTACTACAAGGGCTGTTCGGTCGCCGAGGCCGCGGCCACCCTCGGGATTCCCGCCGGGACCGTGAAATCCCGGACTTTCTATGCGCTCAAAGCGCTCAAGCTTGCTCTGGAAGAGAGAGGACTTGCGCCATGACGTCGGCGTGGGAATGTGCGGACACGCGGCAGGCGCTCGGTATCTACGTACTGGGGGCCATCGACCCGGCCGAACGGGCTCTGGTCGACGCGCACGTCGCGGTTTGCCGTGAGTGCCGGGAGGAACTGGCCGGCCTGGCCGGGCTGCCAGCTCTGCTGTCCCGGGTTGATGCGGACGAGATCGACCGCATCTTCCTGGCGGACGCTGACCCCGAGGCTGACCGGTACACCGGGCGAGGCACCGGGCCAGACGCCGACCTGGGCACCGGCCCAGACTCTGGCCCACCTGCGGGCCCCGTTACCGGGCCAGGCACCGGACCAGGCGCCGGACGAGGCGCCGGCCGAGGCGCCGGACCACTGGCGGTGCTCGAGGCGCCCCGGGAGGACTTCGTCGATTCGCTGGTCTCGCTGACCGCGGCCCGCCGGCGCCGGAACCGGCGCTGGCAGGTCATGGGGGCTGCGGCCGCGGTGGTCATCGCGGCGGGCGGGGCCGCGGCGGGCTTCCAGCTGGTGAACGGCTCACCGGCCGGTGCCAGCGCGGAGCCGGCCCCCCCAGCCAGCTGGCAGACGGCCAAGACGACCAGCACGCTGAAGGGCATCGACGCCACCATCAAGTATGTGCGGCTGTCCTGGGGGGTGGCGTATGACGTGCAGATCACCGGGATCCCGGCCGGGACGACGTGCCAGCTGTGGGTCACCGACGGCCAGGGCGTGCACCTGCTCGCGGCGGGCTGGACGGTCTCCAGCCGCGACCCCGACCCGTGGTACCCGGGCTCCTCGTGGGTGCCGGCTGGGCAGGTCAAGGGCATGGACGTGACGGCCGGCAACGAGCAGCTGGCCACCTTCCGCACCAGCTGAACCACGCGGCGAGCCACCCCGCGGAAACCCCGCGCCAGCCCGGCGGAATGTCTGCGGCCGCGATGCGCTTGGTAGGCAGTATGACCGCAGGAGTGATCGCACTGATCGTGGTGCTGATCGTGGTGATCCCGCTGGGCGCGATCTGGCGCCGCCGCCAGGGACAGCTGCGCGCTCCCTCCGCCCGGATGACCGGGTTGGCCGCGGCACCCGGGGCGCAGGCGGCCCCAGGAACCTCCGCCGCCGACGGGACCTCCCAGCGGTCCGGGCGCGGCCGGCTCACCGCCGAAGACCTGCGGCACGACCTCGGCTCCCAGGCCACCCTGGTCCAGTTCTCCAGCGCGTTCTGCGCCCCCTGCCGCGGGACGCGCCAGGTCCTGGGCGACGTCGCCGCGGCGGTGGACGGGGTCACGTACGTGGAGGTCGACGCCGAGTCACGGCTGGACCTGGTGCGCCGGCTCAACGTCCTGTCCACGCCGACCGTGCTGGTCCTCGGGCCGGACGGGACGATCACCAAGCAGGCCACCGGCCAGCCCCGCAAACCCGATGTGATCGCCGCGCTGGGCGAAGTGATCACTCCCGCCGCTCCGCAATCCACTGGTCAATCCGCTGGTCAATCCGCCGGGGGAGCCAGGGAGTGACAGCATCGTCTCGCTTGCATAACATCGACTACGTGTCTTCATGGACAGCGCAGCTGCTGACGAAGCGGCGCGCCGTGGACTTCTGCCGGGTAGCTACCGCATTGTGTCGGCCCTGAGCTAGGGCCCGGCCACGGTCTGACCCTGTCCTTATTCTCCCCGGAACTCCTAGCGGCTTTGTCGTGGCTGGCGCTGTCGTTTCCGGCGTCGCCGGCCAGACCGGCGTGCCGCCCCCGGGACGGGAAATTTGTCACCAGCTCAGCAGCAAGGAGCGCAACCATGGACATCGACGCCAGAGGGCCCAGATTCAGCGCGGTCATCACCACCGTCGTGCTGGCCCTGGCCCTGGCTACCACCAGCATGTGGTTGCTGCTCGCCCAGACGCTCGTGTTCGCGGTCGGTGCGATCGCCGGGATGCGGTACGCCCCCTACGGGCTGATCTACCGCTTCCTGATCCGGCCGCGGCTGGGACCGCCCACCCGTTTCGAGCCGGCCGCACCCCCGCGGTTCGCCCAGGGGGTGGGGATGGTCTTCGCCGCGATCGGCGTGATCGGTTACGCGATGGGGGTCACGGGCGTCGGGATCGCCTTCACCGCATTGGCCCTGGCAGCCGCGCTGCTCAACGCGGCGTTCGACTACTGCCTGGGCTGCCAGATGTATTTGCTCATCCGCCGGATCTGGCCGTCGTCACAGGAAAGCCCGGCAGCCTGATCCATCAAGGAGGTTTTTTAAGTTATGAGCCGTTCCGAAGCCCTCGTGGACGCCGAGTGGGTGGAAGCCCACGCCGGTGACCCGGGGGTGGTCCTGGTCGAGGTCGACGAGGACACCAGTGCGTACGACAAGGGTCACATCCGCAACGCCATCAAGATCGACTGGAAGCAGGACCTGCAGGACCCGGTGCGCCGGGACTTCGTGGACCAGGTCGGCTTCGAGAAGCTGCTGTCCGAGCGCGGTATCTCCAACGACGACACCGTGGTGCTCTACGGCGGCAACAACAACTGGTTCGCGGCCTACGCCTACTGGTACTTCAAGCTGTACGGGCACCAGAACGTGAAGCTGCTCGACGGTGGCCGGAAGAAGTGGGAGCTGGACTCCCGCGAGCTGACCCCCGACGTGCCGCAGCGCGCGGCCACCACGTACCAGGCGTCCGAGCAGGACGCGACGCTGAGGGCCAAGCGCGACGAGGTGGTGGACGCGATCGGCAAGCGCAACCTGGTCGACGTGCGCTCGCCGGATGAGTTCGCGGGCCGCCTGCTGGCGCCGGCGCACCTCCCGCAGGAGGCAGCGCAGCGCGGCGGGCACATCCCCACCGCGAAGAACGTCCCGTGGTCCAAGGCGGCCAACGAGGACGGCTCGTTCAAGTCCGACAACGAGCTCACCAAGCTCTACCGGGACGAGGCCGGGGTCGACTTCGGCAAGGACACGATCGCCTACTGCCGGATCGGTGAGCGCTCGGCCCACACCTGGTTCGTCCTGCACGAGATCCTCGAGCAGCCGAACGTGAAGAACTACGACGGCTCCTGGACCGAGTACGGCTCGCTGGTGGGCGTCCCGATCGAGCTCGGTGATGGCCGGTGAGCGACGCCAGTCAGGTCGGGGACGGCTGCGGCGCGCCCGCGGGCGGCGTCCCGGTGAGCGCGGCCACCAACGCCGGTAACCAGGCCGTGGTCGAGGGCCGCGTGGTCCGCGACAACGCCCCGTTGTCCACCGGGTACGCCCGGCTGCTCGGCACCGGCGACGAGTTCGTGGCCGAGGTCCCGCTGGGTGCGGACGGCGGCTTCCGCTTCTTCGCCGCGCCCGGCACGTGGAAGCTCCGGGTGCTCGCGCCCGGCGGTGCCCGCGCCGACCGCGACGTGTCGGCCGAGTACGGCAAGGTCACCACGGTCGAGGTCGCCGTCTGAGTTCCTAGTTCCGCATCCGGGCCTGGTTCCGGATCTGCGGCCGTTTGTCGGCCCCGCCGCCATGGCAGCTCCATGGCGGCGGGGCCTTTTAATTATTTTTAATAGAGAATCTCCACATCCAGTTCCGTCCCATGCAGGCAGAATTCACAGGCGGCGAATAACCCGGATGTAACGATTCCGGGTGGGCTAGGTGGACTTAAGGTTACGCGCAGACGACGGGGAGCTGAATTCCTCTCTTCCCAGCCAGGACGCCGAAAGCACACGTGATCGCTAGGTCAAATTCAGGGCTCGTTTGCCTATTATTCACTTTGCGACCCTTAGCTTGGGGCGGCGACATCGCGGGGCACATTGGGGCAACCAGTGGCCGTGGTCGCGCAGTCCAGGGTTACTAAAAAGGGGTTCTTTCAATATGCAACGTGTACGCATCCAGAAGACCGCGACGGCGGGTGTCGCCCTGGCCGCGGTAGCCGTGCTGGCCGCCTGCTCGTCGTCCGGCGGCGGCAGCACCACCAGCTCCGGCTCCAGCAGCAGCCCGTCGGCCAGCAGCGCCAAGCTCTCGGGCACGCTGAACGGCAGCGGGTCGACGTTCCAGACCACCTACCAGCAGGCCGCCATCCAGGCCTTCAAGGCCGAGCAGGCGGGCCTCACGGTCAACTACGGCGGCGGCGGTTCCGGTAAGGGCCGCACCGACCTGGCCTCGGGCGTAGTCAACTACGCCGGCTCGGACTCGCCGATCCCGTCCAAGGAAGCGTCGAACTTCACGGGCAAGACGATCCTGTACTTCCCGGTCGTCATCGGCCCGATCGCGTTGTCCTACAACCTGTCCGGGGTGACCGGCCTCAAGCTGGACGGCCCGACGATCGCCAAGATCTTCCAGGGCCAGATCAAGACCTGGAACGACCCGGCGATCACGGCGCTCAACCCGAGTGCCAAGCTGCCCAGCACGGCGATCACCATCGCCCGCCGGTCGGACTCCTCCGGCACCACGCAGAACTTCTCTCAGTTCCTGGTCAGCTCCGCCCCCGGCGTGTGGAAGCTCGGCACCAGCTCCACGATCAGCTGGCCGTCCAACAGCCGTGGCGGCACCGGCAACGGCGGCGTCGACTCGATCGTCAAGAGCACCCCGGGCGCCATCGGCTACGTCGACTACGCCGACGCCAAGGCCTCCAGCCTGAGCATGGCCTCGGTCAAGAACTCGGCCGGCGACTACGTCGCCCCGTCGGCGGCGTCGGCCTCGGCCGCGGCCAGCCAGGCCACGGTGAAGCCCGACCTGACCTTCAGCGCGATCTGGGCCCCGGGCGCCACCTCCTACCCGGTCACCTACCAGTCCTGGGACCTGGTCAACGCGGCCCAGTCCAGCTCGACGACGACGGCCAACCTCAAGGGCTACCTCGGCTACCTGCTGGGGGCCGGCCAGAAGCTGCTGCCGGAGCTGAACTACGCTCCGCTGCCCGCCAGCATCGACAAGATGGCGATCGCGCAGCTCAGCAAGATCGGTTCGGGCGCCGCGGCCGCACCGAGCTCGAGCTCGTCCTGAGCCGGTTATTCAGGCCGGCCGACTCGGTACTGATCAAACGAGAATGATTCAGTGAGCATAGATACGCAGGCGGAGCAGACCGGGCCCGCCAGCGCCCTGAAGGAACGGCGGCCGCTCGGCGACCGCGTGTTCCAGATCCTGGCGCTGGCGGCCGGCCTGCTGGTCTTGGCCATCCTGGTCCTGATCGCCATCTCGACCAGCCAGCAGGCCTCGTCCTGGTTCAGCCACGAGGGCCTGTCCGGGGTTTTCTCCACCACCTGGAACCCGTCGACCAACAAGTTCGGCTCGCTGACCTTCGTCTACGGCACGGCGGTCACGGCGGTGATCGCCATCATCATCGCGGTGCCGCTCAGCCTGGGTATCGCGCTCCTGCTGACCGAGGTCGTATCCCGGCGCATGGCCCAGCCGATCGTGTACGTGATCGACCTGCTGGCCGTGGTCCCGTCGGTGGTCTGGGGCCTGTGGGGCATCCTGGTGCTGGCCCCCTGGCTGCAAAAGATCTACACCTCGATCGGCTCCGGGGTGAAGGGCATCCCGGTGCTTGGCGCGCTGTTCGGCCCGCCGGTCAGCGGGGCCTCGTTCTTCACCGCGGGCCTGATCCTGGCCATCATGGTCACGCCGATCATCACGTCGCTGTCCCGCGAGGTCATCGCGACCGTCCCGGCCATCGACCGGGAGGGCGCCTACGCGCTGGGCGCCACCCGGTGGGAGATGATCAGGGGCGCGGTCTGGCCGCACAGCCAGAGCGGCATCGTCGGTGCGGTCCTGCTCGGCCTGGGCCGGGCCATGGGTGAAACGATCGCGGCCGCGCTGGTCATCGGCTCCTCGCCGCAGATCACCTCGCACCTGTTCGCGCCCGGTTACTCGATGCCCTCGGTCATCGCCGACCAGTTCGGTGAGGCCTCCGGCGTGTTCCGGGCCGCGCTGATCGGGCTGGGCGTGCTGCTCTTCGCCCTGACCATCATCATCAACATCATCGCCCGGTCGGTGGTAGCTCGCTCCACCCGGCGATCGAGGGGGGCCTGATGGCCGCAACCGCGCACCAGCCCGCGGTCGATCTGCGGGAGCCGCCGTCCTGGCGGCGGACCAAGAACCGCATCATGACCGTGCTCATGGTGCTGGCGCTGCTGATCATCATGGTCCCGCTCGTCTTCGTGCTGTTCACGGTGATCTCCAAGGGCATCGGGATCATCAGCGGGCAGTTCCTCAGCGCGTCCATCCCGCCGGATGTGCTGCCCGCGAACATCGGCGGGATGGGACCGGCGGTCGTCGGCACGCTGGAGATCACGGCGCTGGCCTCGGTGATCGCCATCCCGCTCGGCGTGCTGGGCGCGATCTACCTCAACGAGTACGGCAAGAAGAACGTGCTGGCCCGGGTCATCGGGTTCATGGCCGACGTCATGACCGGCGTGCCCTCGATCGTGATGGGCCTGTTCATCTTCTCCATCTGGACTCTCCACTTCGGCTTCTCCGGCCTGGGCGGCGCGTTCGCGCTGGCCTGCCTGATGCTGCCGCTGGTCATCCGGTCCAGCCAGGAGATGCTCTCGCTGGTGCCGGACGCGCTGCGGGAGGGAAGCTACGCCCTGGGCGCCAGCCGGGCCCGGGTGACGGTGACCGTGGTGCTGCCCACCGCGATCGGCGGCATCGTCAGCGGTTGCCTGCTCGCCGTGGCCCGGGCCGCCGGCGAGACCGCGCCGCTGCTGTTCACCATCCTGACCGTGACCACCGTGAACAAGAACGTGTTCAGCGGCCCGACCACGGCCTTGCCCGCGCAGATCTTCGCCAATGCGACGTCTCCGTACAACGGCGCCCAGGCCCGTGCCTGGGGCGCAGCGCTGACCTTGATCGTGATCGCCTTCGTACTCCTGGTCGGGGCCCGGATCATCACCGCACGATTCACCAGAGTGGGGCGCTAGGAAGCCATGGAACCTCAGCCTGAACCAAACGTCGTGACCGACCGCCACACCGAAGCGCCGGCCCGCCCGCAGGCCGGGCTGGCGCCGCCCCAGCCGGAGCTGTCACCGACCGGGACGCATGTGTTCGACGCCAACGGCATCTCGATCTACTACAGCGCCTTCCGCGCCGTCACCGACGTCTCCTTCTCCATCCACGAGAACGAGATCACCGCCTTCATCGGCCCGTCGGGGTGCGGCAAGACCACCGTGCTGCGCTCGCTGAACCGGATGAACGACCTGATCGCCGGGGCCCGGGTCGAGGGGGACGTGCGCTACCGGGACGCGCCGCTCTACGGCCCGGGCGTGTCCCCGATCGCGGTGCGGCGGCGGATCGGCATGGTCTTCCAGAAGCCGAACCCGTTCCCCAAGTCGATCTACGACAACATCGCCTACGGGCCGCGCATCAACGGCATCCGCAACAAGGGCAAGCTGGACGAGATCGTCGAGCGCTCGCTGCGCCAGGCTGCACTGTGGGACGAGGTCAAGAACCGGCTGAAGGCCTCGGCCATGGGCCTGTCCGGTGGCCAGGCGCAGCGGCTGTGCATCGCGCGCACGCTGGCCGTCGAGCCGGACGTGGTGCTGATGGACGAGCCTTGTTCGGCCCTGGACCCCATCGCCACCAGTGCCATCGAGGACCTGATGCACGAGATCAAGTCCCGGTACACGATCGTCATTGTCACCCACAACATGCAGCAAGCCACGCGGGTCAGCGACCGCACCGCCTTCTTCTCGGTGCTCCGCAACGAGGAGAGCGACACCCGCACCGGCGTCCTGGTCGAGTACGGGCCGACCCAGCAGATCTTCGAGGATCCGCACGACAGCCGCACCCAGGCGTACGTGACCGGGCGGGTGGGCTGAGCAGCATGGCTGAGCACCGGCTGGAGTTCCAGCAGGAACTGGACGCCATCGAGGCCAGGGTCATCGAGATGTTCGGCATGCTGGCCGAGGATCTGACCCGCGCCACCGACGCCCTCCTCACCGGCAACAACGAAGTGGTCAAGCTGCTGAACGAGCGCGAGCAGGTCATCCAGGCCCTGTACCCGGAGCTCGAGGCCCTGGTCAGCCGGTCCATCCTGCTGCAGGCCCCGGTCGCGTCCGACCTGCGCTTCCTGCTGACTGTCCTGCGCATCCTGCCTGAGCTCGAGCGCTCGCACAGCCTGGTCGAGCACATCGCCCGCCGGGCCGACCACTTCCTCAGCGGCGAGCTGACTTCGCGCAGCCGGGGGCTGGTCGAGCGCATGGGCGAATTGTCCAGCGACATGTGGCGGCAGGCCGCGGACTCCTGGTATCAGCGGGACGCCTCGGCCGTCGGCAGCCTGTCCGAGCGGGACGAGGAAATGGACGAGCTGTACTCCAGCCTGATCGCCGAGCTCGCCTCGGGGCGCATGGCCCTGCCGGTCACGATGGAGATGACGCTGGTGGCCCGGTTCTACGAGCGGCTCGGTGACCATGCCGTCAACGTGGCCGGGCGCGTGAGCTACCTGGCCGGATCGCAGAAGCCCTCGGAATGACCGCTGGGCTTGAGCGCGGGGGCGGGACATCGGCCGAGGATGACGATGCCCAGGACAACGCTGGAGCCTTGAGCGGAGGGGGTGCCGGGGCCGGGCGGTCGGCCGCCGGGGTGCTGGCTGACCGGATGGCGGCGGCCCTGGTGCACCGCGAACCGGGCTGGAAGCTGCCCCGCCGCAGCGCGCTGGCCCGCCGGTTCAGCGTCAGCCTGGCCGAGATCGACGTGGCGGTCGAGGAGCTGTCGCGCCGGTCGCTGCTGCGCAAGCTGCCGGACGGGCAGCTCTACCGGGCCAGCCCGGCCGAATACCAGATCCCGATCGAGGGCCTGGCCGGGCTCAGCACCACCCTCGACCCGATGGGCAGCTCGATCAGCTGCCAGGCCAAGCACATCTCCCGGCGTCAGGCCCCGCAGGACATCTGCTGGGCCCTCGGCCTCGATCCAGGTAGTCAGGTCCGGGTCATCCGCTGCCTGTGGACCTCGGCCGGCAGCCCGGTGGCGATGTCCACCGCCTACGTGCCGCAGGCCCCGGGGGCCAGGCCGGCCGACGGCCAGCAGCTGAGCGCGCCGCGGCTCGAGCCCGATGAGTCCAGTGGGGTCCCGGCCTTCGATGAGGTGCTGTCGGAGCCGCCCGTGGACGAGGGCGGCCTGGCGGCCGGGGTCGCGGCGGGCCGGCCGGCCGCGCTGAACGTGGAGCTGCGTCCCCCGCAGCCGTCGGTCGCCCGCGGCCTGCGCCTGGCCCCGGGCGAGTCCGCGATCACGGTCACGATCCGGTTCGACGTCGCGGCCGCCCCGGTGGCGCTGACCGTGGTCATGCTGCGGCCCGACTTCTTCAAGGTTTCGGTCGAGACGGCGGCCGCCCCCACGGCCTGAAGGAGACGCCACGGTGGCGCCGCGGGCCCGTGAACCGGGCAGGCCGCCCGGCCGTTCTCCAGGAGAACCCCGGATACACCGGGGTTTGTGGACACGTGCCGCGTCTTCCTGCGAACCTAATGCCGATGTCAGCCGAGCCGGTCATCACGGTGCCGCGCGCCCCACGGCGCGCACGTTACGTGATCCCCAGAGATACGCCCCGCCGTGGTGAGTTCCTGGCTGCGATCGGCGTCGCGCTGGTGCTGCTGCACCTGATCTTCGCTCAGCTCACGCTGATCCTGGCGCTGATCTTCTTCGGCGTGACCAAGGTGACCCGGTGGCGCCCGGCCTGGCTGGAACTCCCGGCCGCGGTCGGCCTGCTGTGGACGCTGGCCATCGGGCCCGCCACCGCGCTGGCCGGCTTCACGGCCGGCCCGGCCCTGGTCGTGTCCTACCTCGGGGGTATCGCCGGGGACTCGGCCCGGCTGCTGCACCTGGGCCTGGCCTATTCGGCCATGGGACACTGGCTGCCCCGTCAGCTCCCGGTGGCCCTGATCACCGGCGCGGCCGAGGCCGCCGTCGCCGTCTGGCTGGAGTGGCTGCACACCGACGAATGGGAGGTGCGGCCGCCCCGGCCGGGCCTGGCCGTCGCCGCCCGCCGCGCCGCGCTCACCCACACCGTCCGGTCCGGTGGCGTGGTGGCCCGGGACGGCGCCCGCCTGGGGGTGGACGAGGCCACCGGGCTGGCCGCCACCCTGTCCTGGGACGAGGTCGCGGGCGGCGTGCTGGTGGTCGGCAGCGCCCGGTCCGGCACCTCGACCAGCAGCTTCCAGCTCGTGCACGCGGCGATCCGGCTGCGCAAGCCGGTGATCGTGGTCAACCTCGGCGGTGGCTCCGACCTGGCCTCATCCCTGGCCGCGGTGTGCGCCGCGGTGGACGCCCCGTTCCATGAGTTCAGCGCGGCTGGGCCGGCTTCCTACGAGCCGTTCCGGGTCGGCAGCCCGGCCCGCCGCGCCGCCCTGGTCACGGCGATGATCAACTGGTCCGGCACCTCGGACCACTACCGGGAAAGCTTCGCCGGCTACCTGGGTGACGTGTTCGAGCTGATCGAGGCGGCGCCGGCCGACCGCCGCATCCCGGTCCTGGACGACGTGGCCCACCTGCTCGATCCGCTGGCCCTGGAGGCCCGGATGGCGCAGGTCCCGGCCTATCATCCCGGGCACGCGGCGCTGGCCGGCCGGATCCAGGCCTCGGCCAGCCTGGCCCGGGCCGAGCCCGAGCTGCTCATGACCGCGTCCAGCCAGCTGGCCCAGCTGCGCCAGTCGCCCATCGGCCGCTGGCTCCGGCCGGCCCCGGCCTCGGCGGGCGCGGCGGGCGGCGGGCCCATCGACCTGGGCCGGGTCGTGCGGGAGCGGGCCGTGGTGCTGTTCTCGCTGGGGTCGCCGGGTCACGCCAGCGCCGCCGCCCGGCTGGCCTGGCTGATCGGCCAGGACATCCTGGCCACCGACCGGGACCTGCAGGAGATCGGGGTCGACGGCGACGGGCTGGCCTGGTTCGACCACTGTGAGGGGTTGCCACAGCACACCCTGCGCGACCTGATCAGCCACGGGACCGAGGCCGGGCTGCCGGTCATGCTCACCACCACCTCGGCCCGCGCCGCCGCGGGCCTGGCCGCTCAGGTGAACGCGCTGGTCATCCACCGGATACCCGACCCCGACAGCGCGGAGCAGTTCGCGGCCCAGACCGGGAAGCGGCTGGTGCCTGGGGCCTGGGCCGCGCCTGGGGACCCGGAGCTGACCCCGGTCTCCCAGGTGCCCGCCAGTGCGCTGCAGGAACTCGGCCGCGGCCGGTTCACGCTGGTGGTGCGCCGGCCGGTTGGCCGCCTGGTGACCACGGCCCGGACCGTGCCGGCCGCCCTGCCCCGCCCGGCTGGCTCCGCCCCGCCCGGCCCAGCGGGACGCCGTCCGCCCGCCGCCAGTGCCGGGTCATCTGTGGCCCGGGCCGGGGGCGCTGCCGTCCCGGAGACGACATGACTGCGGCGGAATCTCCGGCGGAGATCCCGGCCCGGACGGCACCGGCCCTGCGGGCCGACCGGGTGTACCTGGGCTGGCAGTACGCCCTCGTCCATCCGCACCCCGGCCCGGCCCCCCGGCGGCCCACCCCGCCGGCCCGGGAACAGCTCAACCCGGGCTGGGTCGCGGCCCAGCGCCGCGAGCAGCGGCGGCTCGACCGGCCACTGGAGGTGCTGCTCGGGGCGGGCGTGGTGCTGGCGGCCGGACTGGCCGCGCTGGGCGTGCTGGGCCTGCTCAATCCGGGGCTGACCGCGGTCGGCATGCTGGCCGGCCTGGCCGGCGCGGTGCTGGCCGCCCGCGAGATCCGGCGCAGCGAGCAGCTGATGCGGACCCGGGTGGCCGGTGAGCGGAGCCGGGTGGCCAAGATTGCCGCCCTGCAGGAGGCCCGGCTGTTCGAGTGGCAGGCCCGGCACGCCGAGCAGACCCGGGACTGGCAGACCCGGCGGACCGCCTACGAACAGCAGAAACACTGGTACGCGGTCTCGCTCGGGTCCGACGTGGACCGGATCGACGTGGCCGGCGGGACGCTGTCCGGCTGGTCGGCCATGCTGACCACGATCGGCTTGCCCCGGCTGCAGGCTGGCGGTGAGGTGACGGTGATCGACCTGACCGACGGGCCGGTCGCGCATGACCTGCTGGCCGTGGCCGACCGGGCTGGTCTCGACCCGCTGGTCTGGGTCCTGCTGGGCGACCTGCCCCGGCTGGACCTGGGCACCGGGCTGGAGGCGGCCGCGCTGGCCGATCTGCTCACCCAGGTGGCCAGCAGCCCGCCGGACAGCGGCGCCGGCGGCGGCCTGGGTGGTGGGCCTTCGGTCGGGACCCAGTTCCGCGACCACGCCATCCTGGATCGCGTCCTGGGCCTGCTCGGGGCCGGGGCGGGCGTAGCCCAGGTCACCGCGGCGCTGCGGGTCCTGGGGGATATCGGTGACCCGCGCGAGGACGCCGCGCGCGGGCTGCTCACCGCGCGCCAGATCGACCAGCTGACCACGATGTTCGGCCGGGGCGCGGACCAGGCGGTGGCGGAGCGGGCCGGGGCGCTGGAAGCGCAGCTGCGGATCCTGGACGGGGTGGGCACCGGGCCGGCCCCGGCGGCGGGGTCCCGGCTCCGGGTGGTGGCGCTGGGGCCGGAGGCCGGGGTGACCGGGCACCCGGTGCTGAGCCGGTACCTGGTGGCCGGGCTGACTCAGCTGCTGCGCCAGGCCGGCCCGGGTACCCCGTGGCGGCACACGGTCTTCCTGCTCGGGGCCGACCAGCTGCCGGGCGAGCTGCTGGACCGGCTGGCCGGCGCCTGCGAGACCACGGGCACCGGCCTGGTGCTGGCCTACCGGTCGATTCCGGCTCCGGTCCGGGACCGGCTGGGGCGGGGCAACGCCGCCCTGGTCTTCATGCGGCTGGGCAACGCCGCCGACGCCAAGGCGGCCAGCGAGCAGATCGGCGCCGAGCACCGCCTCGTGCTGGCCCAGCTGACCGACACCGTGGGCACGTCGGTCGGCGACACCACCGGCGGCTCCTACACCAGCACGCTGGGCACGTCGGGCGCGTGGTCCCGGTCCAGCTCGGTCAGCCGGACCTCCGGGCGCAGCCGCAGCCGCGGGTCGTCCCGCAGCAGCTTCCTGCCGCTGGATCCGGGCAGCCGGTCCCGCGGCGGCGACACCAGCGAGTCGTCCGGGCTGACCGAATCGGACTCGATCACCGCCGGCGTCAGCGAGAGCACGGCCTGGGGGATCAGCACCTCCCAGGCGGTCACCGGCAGCGACTCGCAGGCCCGGACCGTGCAGCGGTCCCGCGAGTTCCTGGTCGAACAGCACGAACTGCAGCAGCTACCGCCCAGCGCGATGATCGTCACGTACGCCGGACCCGGCGGCCGGCACGTGGTCGTGGCCGACGCCAATCCCGGCATCTTCGGCCTGCCCACAGCGACCCTGCTGCCGCTGGACGAGGCGCGGCGCGACCCGGCCGGTGAACTGCTCCCCGCGCTGGACCCCCCGGCCTCGGCTTCGTCGTCCCAGGAGCCGGCGTCTCCGGCCCCTGCGGCTCAGCCGGACCCGCCGTCCCCGCCGGATGCGCCGGATGCGCCCGAGTCCAGCCCGGCGGTGAGCTGGCGTAACCAGGCCGGGGAAGGCCTGCTGCCGCCCAACCTGGGGCCGCCGCCGGAACGTCTGGACTGGCGTCGCCAGGCTGACGACGAGGAGTGACCGTCGCCGTTGCGGTGGCGGGGTGACACTGCCGTTGCGGTTGGGAGCTGTCTTCGCCGTTGCGGTAGCGCGTCCGCCTCCGATCCTGCTAAGCACTCCATGTGATTGATCAGTCACGACTAGCGATGAGCGACGTCCTCACCGGGCCGTGGTGGCGCATCCTCACCATGACCGCGCCCGACCCGGCCGGCTGGCCCGCCTCGGCCGAAGCCGACTACGCGGCGATCCACTCGGCCGCCGTAGCCGCCGCCCGCCAGGGCCGCCCTTTGGTCATCGCCTGGCTCTCCCGCGGCGACGGCGCCCCCCTGGAGCTGATCACCACCGCTGCCCCGTCCGCGGCCCTTCCTGGCCCGGGGCCCGGAGACGCGGCGCCCCCGGCGTTCCCGGCCGCGCCACCCACGGTCCGGCGGGGCAAACACGCTGCCCCGGCCCGCCCGCATCCGCCCCGTGCCGACGACGGCAACGACCCCCGCTCATGCCCACTGGACCCTTCCACCCCTCCGCACTCCTCGACCCCTCCATGCACCCCAGTCACTCCCGGATCACTGGCGTCGTCAGGTCGGCCGTTGCTGTTTCCGCCGGGGGCCCAGGCTGAGCCGGCGAGGGGCACCCTCGATGACCTGAACCGGCTGGTCTGGGTGCCGTGCCCGGCCCGGCCGGAGTCCCCGGCGGACCAGCCCGAGCCGGGCGACGGGCCCGGGATGTTCGAGACCGCGCTGATCGCGCTGATGCGCCGGCCGTTCGGCTGGCTGGTCGTGGCCGAGCCCACCGACCTGCTCGACGCCGAGACGGCCGGACTGCGGACCGAGCTGGAGATCCTCCGTCGCCACCACGAGCGGCGCAGTTCCTTCGCCGCCGAGCTGACCGAACGCCGCCTGGCCGAACGCGGCACCTTCGGCGCCGCGGGCCTCTGGCGCGTCCGCGTCCTGGCCGGCGCGGCCAACCCGGACGAACTCGACGTCCTGGCGCCCCTGCTGGCCGGGGCGGCCGAACTGGGCCCGCACCCGTATCAGCTCCGCCACACCAACGGCGCCCAATCCCTGGACGCGGCCTTGGGCGCCCGGCACCACGACCCAGCTGACGGGGCCCAGACCCCGTTCTTCGTCACCGCCGGCACGCTGACCGCGCTGGCCGGGCTGCCCCGCCTCGGGGTCCCCGGCCTCGACCTCACCGCCCCCACTCCAAGCGCTCTGGGCCCAGATTCCCCGGCTCGGCCCCCGGCTTCCCCGGATCCTGCCGCTCCGGCCTTGTCCGACGATCCGTCGCCGGACGCTCCGTCCGGTCGCGACCCCGCCGACGTCGACCGCGGGCCCCGCCTCCTAGCGGCCCCGGTCGCCGCCCTCGACGGCTCCCAGGCCGCCATCGGCCCGGATGCTCTGAACGGCCTGGAAGTTCCCAGTGGCCTGCAGGCCCCCGCCGACCTGGAGGCTGCCGTCGGCCTGGAGGTTCCCGACCGCCCGGACGCTCCCGACACCTCAGACACCCCAGACGCCCAGGCGGATCTGGACGTCCCGGCCGACCCGGAGACGCCCGCCGAGGCGGACCCCGCCCAGCCGCCAAACCCGCTAGTCACACCAGTCCCGCCAGCACCTAGCGCGCCGCCACTAATGAGGGGCAAAGGCGCCATCGCCCTTCCCCTGACACGGGCAAAGGCGCCATCGCCCCTGAACAAGGCCGGCCAGCCAGCCGCCCTCGACCAGCCGATGATCGAGCTCGGCGCACGGCTCGACCCGGACGACGAGCCGCTGCGCATACCGCTGGCCATGCTGCGCCGGGGGGTACTGGTCGCGGGCAGCGCCGGGGCCGGGACCACGCGGACCCTGCACCAGCTGCTGGGGCAGGCCTCCGATGCGGGGATCCCGTGGCTGATGATCGACCCGGACCGGTCCTGTGGCGCCGACGGCACCCCCGGCACCCCTGGGGCCCATGGCGCCCACGGCGCCACCGTCATCAACCCGGTGGACCCGGATGCGGTGCCGGTGACGGTCAGCCTGCTGGCGCCGGCTCCGGGGTACCCGCTGCACGCGCATATCGCGCTGGTCAGCGCGTTGTTCGACGTGGCGTTCGAGGCGGACGAGGCACTGTCGCTGATCGTGGCCCGGGCGCTGCGGGAGGTGTACCTTACTGCCGGGTGGGACCTGGTCGCCGGGCGGCCCGCCGGTCCCGTCCACGTGCCGGACCTGCGCGACCTGCACGCGGCCATCAACGAGCTGCTCGAGGGACCCGGTTATGACCGGGCGACCCGGGCGCGGCTGTACCGCGCGGCCGACGTCCGGTTCGGGTCGCTGCGGGAGGGATCGGCCGGGCGGTTCCTGGGTGGAGGGCATCCGGCCGGGATCAGCGAACTGCTGCCCGCGCGGATCGTCGTCGCGGTGCACGATCTTCCCCCGCGGAGCGGGTTCTGGTCACCGGCACGCTGCTGATCCAGCTGGCCGAACACCTGCGGGTGGCGCCCCGCCCGGAGCCGCCGCCGGGGGACGGGGCGCCGGAGCTACGCCACCTGCTCGTGCTGGCCGAGGCCCGCACCCTGCTGCGAGACGACGGCGGTGATTTGCCCGCGTCCCGGGCCGCGGAGCGCTTCGCGGCGCTGATCGCTGAGCTGGCGGCCAGCGGGACCGGGACCGTGCTCACCGAACGGCGCCCGGCGTTGCTCACCCCGGACGCGACCCGCGACCCCGCTATCCGGATCGTGCACCGGCTGCCCGCCCCGGCTGACCGGGACGCTGCCGGCGCCGCGCCCGCCGGCGGGGTGGCGGCCGTCGTCCTGACCGAGGAGATGGCGACGCCGCGCCCGGTCGGGCTGGCTTCGTTGGCCGTCGGCGACAGCGCCGGGCCAGCCTGGTCGCCGCACACCAGGCGGTCCCCGGCCTGCGGCGTGTCCTGCCGTACCGGCCGGCCGTGCCAGCTGGGCGAGCTGAGCGAAGCCGAGCGGCTGGCCGGATCATCCAATCAGGCCTGGTTGCGGGTCTGGACCGAGATCCTGGTCCTGGCCTTCTTGACCGGCAACCCGCTCCCGGCCGTCCCGGCGCCGCTGTGCCGCCGATGGCGCGAACTGGCCCCGCGGTCACGCGAATGCCTGCTGGCCCAGGTGGCCGGGCACGCGGTCGGCATCCGGGCCGCCGCGCTGCGCCCGCACTACGACCCGGCCCGGTTCACCGAGGTGCTCGCGGCCGCGGCGGCGAGCCGCCTGAACAACCCGGCCGCGGCCCGGGTCCGGCCCGGGCCGGCCTGGGTCATCCCGCCGCTGCGCTGGCTGCACGAGATCGAACGGCTCTGCCCGCTGAACGGGACCGGGCTGGCCACCGGCGACCATGCCCCGCCGCTCGACTTCGACCTGCCAGGACTGCCGGACTGGCCCGGGATCCGGGTGGGTCAGCGCATCCGGGCGCTGCGGCGGCATCCACTGTCGGTGACCCTGGCCGATAACCGGCACGTGGCCTGGACCGCTCTGCTCGGTCAGCCAGGCCCGGCGCCGTTCGCCGACGACCTGGCCCAGGTCCTGCCGGGGGTGGACGCCGCGCAGGCGCTGCGGCACACGGCCGGGCTGCTCGAAGTCTCCGGCGGCATCAGCGCGCGGCCCGGGCTGGCTGGAGGTGGTGCTGTCCTGGCCACGCCGTTTTGTCGCCTTTGCGGGCAATCGGCTCCGGCCAGCCGATGCTGCTGACGGCTTGCCCGGGTGACGGATAGCATCGGCCGCAATGAACAAGCTTCCCCTGCGAGCCCGGCTGGCGACCACCGTCGGCGGCGCCGCGAGCAAGGTTTCCCGGCTGGCTGGCCGGGGCGACGGCTCGGTCATCGGCGGTGTGATCGGGCTCCGGCTCGAGCCCGGCCTGCTGACCATGCTGGCCCAGGACCGGCAGGTGGTGCTGGTCACCGGGACCAACGGCAAGACCACCACCACCCGGCTGATCACGGCCGCGCTGGCGCCGCTCGGTCACCAGATCGCGTCCAACGCCTTCGGGGCCAACATGGAGGCCGGGATGGCCTCCGCCCTCGGCCAGGCCCCGGACGCGCAACTGGCCGTGCTGGAGTGTGACGAGAAGTACATCCCGGCCGTGCTGAAGGCGACCAGGGCCCGGGTGCTGGTCCTGCTCAACCTGAGCCGGGATCAGATGGACCGGGCGGCCGAGATCTGGCTGCTGGCCCGGCGCTGGCGGGAGGCCCTGGCGCAGGCGCCCGACACCGAGGTGGTGGCCAACGCGGACGACCCGCTCATCGCCTGGGCCGCCGCTGAGGCGCCCCACGTCACCTGGGTCGCGGCGGGCCAGCGCTGGCACGACGACTCCTGGTGCTGCCCGCGCTGCGGCTCGCACCTCGAGCGGGACGGCGCCGAATGGAAGTGCGGGGAGTGCGGGTTCGGCCGCCCGCCGATCCGGTGGTCGCTGTCCGGGGACGACGTCATCGACCCGGCGGGGCGGGTCCGCCCGCTGGATCTGGCCCTCCCGGGGCGGGCCAACCGCTCCAACGCCGTCGTCGCGCTGGCCGTGGCCGAGATCTTCGGCGTGGACGTGGTGCACGCGCTGCGTGGGCTGCGCGATGTCACCTCGGTGGCGGGCCGGTACACCACGGTGGTGCGCCGGGGCGTGTCGATCCGGCTGCTGCTGGCCAAGAACCCGGCCGGCTGGCTGGAGGCCCTGGACGTGCTGCGGCCGGCTCCGGAGCCGGTCATGCTGACGGTCAACGCGCAGATCCCCGACGGCCGGGACACCTCCTGGCTATGGGACGTCGACTACCGGCGGCTGCGCGGCCGCCGGGTGTTCGTCGGCGGGGAACGGCAGACCGACCTGGCTGTGCGCCTGGAGGCCGACGGGGTGGACTTCGACCTGGTGTCCGGCATCGACGAGGCCGTCGACTGGGTCGGTCACGGGCAGCTCGAGGTGATCGGCAACTACACCGCCTTCCAGCAGATCCGCACCGTACTGGGGAGGGCGGCATGACCGACGCTGTGCGCCTGGTCTGGGTCTACCCCGACCTGCTGAGCACCTACGGGGACAAAGGGAACCTGCTGGTCCTGGAGCGCCGGGCCCGGCTGCGCGGCATCGCGGCCGAGCCGGTGTTCGTCAACGCCGACCAGGCGGTGCCCCGGGACGGTGACATCTACCTGCTCGGCGGGGGTGAGGACCTGCCCCAGGTGCTGGCGGCGCGACGGCTGCGCGCCGACGGCGGACTGACCGAGGCCGCGGCCCGCGGGGCGGTGGTGTTCGCGGTGTGCGCGGGTTATCAGCTGCTCGGCCATGAGTTCGGCGGCGCCGACGGTGAGCCCACCGAGGGTCTGGGCATCCTGGACATCCGCTCCAGCCGGGGTGAACGCCGCGCGGTCGGCGAGATCGTGGCCGACGTGGACCCCGCGCTGGGCGTGCCCGCGCTGACCGGCTTCGAGAACCACCAGGGCGTCACCCGGCTCGGCCCGCGCGCCATCCCGCTGGCCAAGGTCACCCAGGGCGTCGGCAACGGCGGCGGCGACGGCACCGAGGGCGCGCACGCGGGCCGGGTCCTCGGCACCTACCTGCACGGTCCGGCGCTGGTCCGCAATCCGGGCCTGGCCGACCTGCTGCTGGGCTGGGTCGCGGGCCCACTGCCCCCGATCTCCCACGAAGACGACGAGCTGGCTCAGACCCTCCGCCGCGAACGTCTCGCTGCCGTCTCCGCCACCTAACCGGCTTCTAGGGCTCACGGACCCCAGGAGGTTGGACGTCGGCAGAGCTCAGTACACGAGAGCTTGGACGCCTTCCCCGGTGACTTCGGCCACGAACGTGGCGGCGCCGGAGATGCGGATGCCGTCGATCAAGTCGTCGGGGGCGATTTCGCGGCGGGCGGCGCACTGACTGCACAGGGTGACCGTGCCCGCGGCCAGCACGCCGGCCAGCAGGTCCGCGAGCGGAGCGGCGTGCGGGAGGCTGAAGTCCTCGGCCCGTCCCGGCAGCGCGAACCAGGCTGATTCGCCGCTCAGCCAGAGTGAGACCTGAACGCCGCTGGCGACGGCCGCTGCGGCTACGGTGAACGCTTGGTTACAACGCTCGGGGTCGTCCTTACCCGCTGTGACCTTGATGACGAGAGACCGCGCTGGCACCCCAGCACTCTAACGGCCGGCGCGCCGCCCGGCTACGTGATGGCACGGACCATAAACTCCCGTTCATGCACGGCATGCTCAGCGCTGCGATCATTTTGATCGCATTTGCCTTGGCCGCAGCGGCCGGCGGGGGGTCCACGGTGTGGCTGTACCGCGCCGCGTCCGGTCCTCCACGCCGTTCCCGGTCGTCGCGCGAAACGGCGGAGACGACCCCGGCCGACGCGCCGGAAACTGCACCGGATGCGCCCGCTATCGCGGTCCCGCAGGTCCTGACGACCCTGGGAGACCCGGGAATCGCCCCGGTCGCAGCTACTCACGGTGACGATCAAGAGCCAGTCGCCGAAATAAAAGGTTCCAGCCGACCCGCGCTCCCGGCCGCCGCGCCGCCACCTCCCGCGCTGCCCGCACCCGCGCCCGCATCCGCACGAGCCGAGCGGGCCGACGGGGAATCATCCGGTCCCGGGACAGACGCCGGGGCACCCGAACCCGAAGGCGCCCGGATCTACGTCCTGGACAGCTCCCGCCGCTCCCGGTCCTGACAAGGTCTACCCTGGCCGGCATGGACGATGATCACGGGACGATCCCGGGCGACCAGGAAACGCCGCTGCACCCGGACCTGGCGCCGCTCGCCTTCCTGCTCGGCCGCTGGGAAGGGGCCGGGGTTGGTGGTTACCCGACGATAGAGAGCTTCCAGTTCGGTCAGGAAATGAACTTCAGCCACAACGGGAAGCCATTCCTCAGCTACACCAGCCGCACCTGGCGGCTCGACGCCGAGGGTCACCTCGGTCAGCC
Source organism: uncultured Actinomycetes bacterium (assembly GCA_963833835.1). Lineage (GTDB taxonomy): Bacteria > Actinomycetota > Actinomycetes > Streptosporangiales > Streptosporangiaceae > Bog-532. The sequence continues at coordinate 258,409 of CAWHZI010000001.1, read as the reverse complement.
GCTGGCCACGGAGACCGGGTTCTGGCGGCCGCAGCCGGACGGCCAGGTCGAGCTGCTGCTCGCGCACCCCACCGGCATCATCGAGATCTACCTGGGGGAAGTCTCCGGGACCCGGGTCGACCTGGCCACCGACGTGGTGGCCCGGACCGAGTCAGCCAAGGAGTACACCGCCGGGCGCCGGTTGTACGGGCTGATCGGTGACGACCTGGGCTGGGCCTACGACATGGCCGCAGAAGGGCAGCCGCTCCAGTCGCACCTCTCGGCACAGCTCAAGCGGGTCGGCTGAGCGAGGAAGCGAGCGGCCTGCGTGGCCAGGAAAATTAAGGAAAATAAAGACCCCCGGGCGACTCCCGCCGCAGTGTGAGGCACTGCGGGCGGGGACCGGCTGGACACGGCCGATCAGCCCGGGGGTCCGGTGTCTGTCCGAAATTGCCGACCGCCGTCCCACAGGACGTCTGGGCACGGTCACCGGAGGTCCCTTGGAAAGGAGGGATCGGTGACCAGCCCGCGCGTGCGGCGCATGATGCCGCGTTGCGCGCGTCGGCGGGTCAGCGGCTAGCGGACAGCCACCTCACGAGTCCAACGTTTATGCATACTGTGGACCACCTCCTTTCCCGTGTAAAACGCACGCTACGTCACGGGAGGCTTCCGAAGCAAGATGATTTTCGCTGCCTCGGAAAGCACCCTGCTTCACCCGTCCCGTCCCGGGGCCCGCCCGACTAAACTGCGGGCATGGCGCAAGCCCGGGACACCGAACGCGCCCCGCACGACTGGGATGCGCAGTTGCGGGCCCGTGGGTACCGGGCCACGCCCCAACGCCAGCTGGTGCTGGAGGCCTTGGCCACGTTGCGGCACGCCACCCCGGAAGACGTCGGGGCCCGGGTCAACCAGGCGGCCCGCGGGGTCAACATCTCGACCATCTACCGGACCCTGGAGCTGCTGGAGCAGCTCGGCATGGTGACCCACACCCACCTCGGGCACGGGGCGCCCACCTACCACCTGGCGCAGGACGCCGACCACGTCCACCTGGTCTGCCGGGTCTGCGGGAAGATCACCGAGATCAGCCCGGACGTGGCCCGGCCGCTGGTCGCGACGCTGGATGCCGAGCAGGGCTTCGAGACCGACGTCGGCCACCTGACCGTGTTCGGGCGCTGCGCGGACTGCCGCCCGGTGACCGCCTGAGCCGTGGCCAGCCCGGCTTGCGCCACGCGTAATCTAGAACCATGAACAGCCCGCTTCTTGCCACCACCGGAGCCGTCCACGCCGAAGGGCTGGACGCCGGTGTCGCCGCCCACTACGGAGACCCGGTGCGCGAGCAGCGCGCCCTGGCCCGCGCCGCCGGGCTGGTGGACCGGACGCACCGCGGCGTCGTCCGGGTGACCGGCCCGGACCGGCTCAGCTGGCTGCACAGCCTGACCTCCCAGCACCTGGACGCGCTGCCGGCCGGGCCGACCGCGCAGGCGCTGATCCTGAGCCCGAACGGGCACGTGGAGCACCACCTCACGCTGACCGACGACGGCACCACGACCTGGATCCACGTCGAGCCGGGCACGGCGGCACCGCTGGTGGAGTTCCTCGACTCGATGCGGTTCATGCTCCGGGTCGAGGTCGCCGACGTGACCGGCGACTACGCGGTGCTGACGGTGGCCGGCCCGGACACGGCCAGCGCCGCCCGCGCGATCGCCGCCGCCGCGGTGGGCCAGACCGAGGGCGCGGTCGGCTCGGACTACCTGGTGCCCCGCGACCAGGTGGCCACGCTGGCCGCGGCCGCCCAGGACGACGGCGCCCGGCTGGCCGGGATCTGGGCCTACGAGGCGTTCCGCATCGCCGCGCGCCAGCCGCGGTACGGGCTGGACACCGACCACAAGACGCTCCCGCACGAGGTCGGCTGGATCGAGTCGGCCGTTCACCTGTCCAAGGGCTGCTACCGCGGCCAGGAGACGGTGGCCCGGGTGCACAACCTCGGCCACCCACCCCGGCGGCTGGTGTTCCTGCACCTGGACGGGAGCGTGGACCGGCTGCCCGCCCACGGCGACGAGGTCGAGCTGGACGGCAAGACGGTCGGGTTCGTCGGCTCCGCCGCCCGGCACTTCGAGCTGGGGCCGATCGGGCTGGCCCTGGTCCGCCGGACCTTGCCGGTGGACCAGCCGCTGCTGGCCGGTGGGGTCGCGGCCGCCCAGGAAGTCATCGTGCCGCCGGACGCGGGCGCTAATGTGACCATCGACCGGACGGCGTTCGCGCGCCGCTGAGCCCCGGCCCGGGCTGGCCGAAGACTGCGACGGAGGTCTCCTTCTTGCTGCGCCGAACCCTGCTGGCCGCCGCCTCCAGCGGCCGGCTGCACCAGGCCGTGATCACGGCTCCGCAGACCCGCGCCATCGTCGACCGCTACGTGGCCGGGGACACGACCTCCGACGCGGTCCGCACCGCCCGTGCCCTGCGGTCGTCCGGCCTGATGGTGTCGCTGGACTACCTGGGTGAGGACACCAACGACGCCGGCCAGGCGGCCGAGGTCGCGGCCACCTACGTGGGCCTGCTCCGGGAGCTGTCCGGGGCCGGGCTGGCCGGGGGCGGCCGGTGTGAGGTGTCGGTCAAGGCCACCGCGGTCGGCTTGTTCCTGCCCGACCACGGTGAGAAGACCGCGGCCGAGAACATCACCCGGATCTGTACCGCGGCGCGTAACGCCGGCACCACCGTCACCCTCGACGCCGAAGAACACACCGCGGTCGGCCCGACCCTGCGGATCGCGGAGGAACTGCGGGCCGACTTCCCCGACCTCGGCTGCGTGGTCCAGTCCCGGCTGCGGCGGGCCGAGGCGGACTGCGAGCGGCTGGCGGCCAGCGGCGCCCGCGTCCGGCTGTGCAAGGGCGCCTACGACGAGCCCCCGGACGTGGCCTTCACCCGGCGGCAGGACGTGGACCTGTCCTACGTCCGGTGCCTCAAGCTGCTCATGTCCGGCTCCGGCTATCCGATGCTGGCCACGCACGACCCCCGGCTGATCGACATCACCACCGCACTGGCCCTGCTCACCGGCCGGTCCGCGGACCGGTTCGAGTACCAGATGCTGTACGGCATCCGGCCCATCGAACAGCAGCGGCTGGCCGACGCGGGGTCGCAGGTCCGGGTCTACGTGCCGTACGGCAACGACTGGTACGGCTATCTGGTCCGCCGGCTGGCCGAGCGGCCCGGTAACCTCGCCTTCTTCCTGCGCTCACTCGCCCCGTCGTGGCGGCAACCCTAGAGGTGACACCCATATGATCGCGATCCTCGGCACCGGCAAGATGGGCGAGGCACTGCTGTCCGGCCTGCTGCGGGCGGGACAGCCGCCGGCGGAGGTGCTGGCGGTGGCGCGCCGCCCGGAGCGACGGGCCGAGCTGCAGGAGCGCTACGGGGTGCAGACCCCCGACGCCACCGAGGCGGCCAAGGTCGCGGACACGCTGGTGCTGGCGGTCAAGCCGCAGGATATGGGCACGCTGCTGGACGAGATCGCCGCGTTCGTGCCCGCCACGGACGACCGGCTGGTGATCTCGGTCGCCGCGGGCATCACCACCGCGTTCATCGGGCACCGGCTGACCGGGGACATCCCGGTCGTCCGGGTCATGTCCAACACACCCGTGCTGGTCGATGAGGCGATGAGCGTCATCTCCGCCGGCCCGCACGCGCGTGAGGAGCACCTGCGCCGGGCGGAGAAGCTGCTCCGCCCGGTGGGCAAGGTGCTGCGCATCCCCGAATCGCAGCAGGACGCCGCCACCGCGCTGTCGGGCAGCGGGCCCGCCTACCTGTACTTCCTGGTGGAGGCGATGGTGGACGCGGGCATCCTGCTCGGCGTGCCCCGGGCCACCGCCCTGGAGATGGTGACCCAGGCCGTGTTCGGCGCGGCCACCATGCTGCGGGAGTCCGGCGAGCACCCGGTGATTCTGCGCGAGGCGGTGACCTCGCCGGCCGGCACCACCATCGCGGCGATCCGGGAGCTGGAGAACCATGCCGTGCGGGCGGCCTTCCTGGCCGCGATCGAGTCCGCACGTGACCGGAGCCGCGAGCTCGCAGGTGGCTGAGATCTCACCAGGGGAGACGGCAATGGCGTGCTCTTTGGCGGTGAGCTGGGACGACCGGCTCACCAGCTACGACTTCGGCCCCGGCCATCCGCTCGCCCCGGTCCGGGTGGAGCTGACCATGGCCCTGGCCCGGGAGTTCGGCCTGCTGGACGCCCCCGGCGTATCCATGATCACGCCCGAGGCCGCCTCGCCGGAACTGCTCGAGCTGGTGCACGACGACGTGTACGTGGCGGCGGTCGAGCGGGCGGGTGATCGCGCCGCCCGCGGTGAGCCGCTCGACCCGCGCGCGATGTTCTTCGGGCTGGGTACCGCGGACGACCCGGTCTTCCCGCACATGCATGAGGCCAGCTCGCTGGTGGCGGGGGCCACCCTGGCCGCGGCCCAGGCCGTCTGGACGTCCGCGGCCGCGCACGGCATCAACGTGGCCGGCGGCCTGCACCATGCGATGCGCCGGGCGGCGAGCGGTTTCTGCGTCTACAACGACCCGGCCATCGCCATCGCCTGGATGCTGGAGCAGGGCGCGGACCGGATCGCCTACGTGGACCTGGACGTGCACCACGGCGACGGGGTGCAGGCCGCGTTCTACGGTGACCCGCGGGTGCTGACCATCAGCCTGCACGAGGACCCCACCACGCTGTTCCCGGGGACTGGCCGGCCGTCGGAGACGGGCGCGGGGCCGGGCGAGGGTTACGCCGTCAACGTCGCGCTGCCGGCCGGGACCGGGGACGCCGGCTGGCTGCGGGCCTGCGACGCCGTGGTCCCGCCTCTGCTGCGGTCGTTCCAGCCCCAGCTGCTGGTCAGCCAGCACGGGTGCGACAGCCACCGGCTGGACCCGCTGGCCCACCTGGAGGTCACCGTGGACGGGCAACGCCGGGCTCAGTCCATGGTCCACGAGCTGGCGCATGAGACCGCGGGTGGCCGGTGGCTGTGCACCGGCGGCGGCGGTTACGCGCTGGCCACGGTGGTGCCCCGGTCCTGGACCCATCTGCTGGGAATCGCCAGCGGCCGGCCTGTCGACCGGGCCGAGCCCACCCCGGCCGCCTGGCGAGAGCTGGTGCGCCGCCGGACCGGCACCGAGCCACCCGAATTGATGACCGACGGCGCGTCTGGTGATTTCACTCCGTTCGAGGCGGGCTTCGATCCAGCTGATCCGGTCGACCGCGCCATCATGGCCACCAGGAATGCGGTGTTTCCCGCACACGGGCTGATGCCGGGCCTTTGATCTCCTCGTGATCTCCGGGCGGCCAGCCGCCATCAGGCCGGACTATTGGTTATCTAAGCCTCTTAAAACAAATAATTATCAGTGTGCACCACTGGTCCCACCAGGAACGGGAGACACCCCTTGGCCTGCGGCTTCGCCGCCGCCACGGGCCGGGAGCACCGGGCACGCGGCGTGATCGGCTGGTCTCGTCTCTTGCTCTTTTCCGTGCGCGACTTACTCTGGAGACGTACGTGACTGGTGCGCCGAATCCGGTTAAGCGTGCACGGCTCCGTGCGGAAGTGGGGCAGGGATGGCTGCGGATACAACTCCCCTTAGCGACGTCCGATTTCTCACCGTCTCGGAAGTGGCTACGATTATGCGCGTGTCGAAGATGACCGTGTATCGTCTCGTCCACTCCGGGGAGCTGGAGGCCATCCGGGTCGGCCGCTCCTTCCGGGTTCCGGAGGCGGCGGTCAACTCCTACCTCAGGGATGCCTTCGTCGGTACCAGCTGACGCCCTCGCCGGGGCCTCCTTGCGAGGTCTGCGCGGGTACCCTCGCGGGCCCCACTTGCTGGCCTCTTTTGCTAGCCCTTTTGCTGGCCCTTTTGCTGGCACTGTCACGGGATGGTCCGGTCGGCGCGGTAACCTTCTAGACCGGGCCGATCGCCCAGCCGCCCTCGTTCGAGGTGGGCACGGAGCGTGGCCGCCTTTCCGTACAGTTCGAGTGAGGGTGTTTCGTGGGTTCTGTTATCAAGAAGCGTCGCAAGAGGATGGCGAAGAAGAAGCACCGCAAGCTCCTGAAGAAGACCCGTATCCAGCGCCGTAACAAGAAGTAACCAGCCCGGGACTCCTGACGCTGGCACGCTCACGGGTCGCGCCATCCCGCCGCGTCAGGCACCATAGGCGTCAATGTCTACTTCTGTGCTGGTCGCGATCGCAGGCGTACTGGTCGCCGCGGTAGGCACTGGTCTCCTAACCGGCCGGTGCGTCCGCAGGCCCCGGACCAGTCTCATCGCCTGGACCATTGGCATGTCCGCGATCACCGTGGCTCTGCTGGCTCAGGGCATCGGCTTCGCGACCGGCTTCGATGCTTGGACGTTCCGGGTCATCCAGCTGTCCGTCCAGCTCGTGGCGCCGCTGTTGCTGGCCTGGGGCCTGATCGAGCAGGTGGCACGTGGGGCCGCGGTGCGATTCGGCGCCCGGCTGGCCACCGCGGCGGTGGCCGCGGTGGCCGGTGTGGTGCTCGCCACCGATCCGCTGGCCGGCGTGCCATTCACCAAGACGTGGCCGTCGGCGTCCACGCACTACCAGATCATCCCGCACTACGCGCTGACCCTGGTCGCGCTGGTGGCGGGGGTGACCGTGCTGGCCGCCCTGGCGGTCTGCGCGGTGCGCGGGCGGCGGGTACCGGCCGACGGCCCGCTGGTGATCGGCGCGGCCGCGGTGGCCGTGGCGACCCTGCTGCTGATCGCGCTGCGGTTCGCGCTGCCCAGCCCGGCCTACCCGGCGCTGTGCGCGATCGCGGCCGCCGTGGTGTGGGTCGGACTGTCGCGGCTCGGTGACCGGGCGCTGGGCCCGGCTCGGGCCGACCGGGCAGGCAAAGCCGGCGCAGCCGGCCTGGACCGCGCGGCTGTCATGGCCGAAGTGGCTAGCGAGGCTGAAGGGACTGACGGGGTGAAAAGGTCTCGTGGTTTTAAGGGTGATCGTGGGTCCCGTAAGGGAGACGACCGTGGGTCTCGCGAGGCGGACGATCGTGGGTCCCGTGGGGGAGACGATCGCCGGGCCCGCCGGGCCGACGATGGGCTGCGCGACCCGCTAGCGGCGCGGCCGCCCGCCGCGGACGACTTCGGCTCGCCGGACTTCCCGCCGGTCGGCCAGGCTTCGGACTGGCGGGACGACCCGCGGGACTGGCCCGGTCGCGATCGGCCTGGGTCCGATCGGCCTGGTTCCGATCGGCACAGTTCCGGCCGGCAGAGTCCCGATCGGCCTGGGTCCGATCGGCCTGGGTCCGATCGGAACAGTCCCGGACGGCCAGGTGACCGGCCGCGCTACCAGCCTGATCTGCCTGGCTCCGAGCCCGCCACCGGCATGTTCGACGCGTCGCTGCCGGTGCTGGGTGACCTGCCGTTGCCCGCCTCGCTGACCACGCCCCAGGCCCAGCCCGGCACCGACCTGGCGGTGCCGGTCACCCCGCCGCACGGCCTGATCGCCATCTACACCCTGCTCGACGACAAGGTGGCGGACTTCGACCGGGCGGCCGACGAGGTGGCCGAGCAGGTCCGGGCCAGCGAGCCGGACACCTTGGTCTACGTGATCCACACCGTGCCGAAGGCGCCCATGCAGCGGATCTTCTACGAGGTGTACCGCGACCGGGCCGCCTACGAGCAGCACGAGAAGCAGCCCTACGTCCAGCGGTTCGTCGCCACCCGGCGCCCGTACGTGCTGGCCACCAACGTGATCGAGCTGCGGCTGAAGTACGCCAAGGTCTCTCCGCTGCCGCAGGCCGAAGCGCAGGCCGCGCAGGCTCAGGCGGCCCAGAGCCAGGCCGCGCAGAATCAGGCCGCGCAGAATCAGGCCGCGCAGGCTCGAACGCAGCGCCCGGCCAGTGCGCCCAACCTGCCCGCGGTCCGGAACGGGAACGGCGGCCGTCCCAGTGGTTCGCGCCCCAACGGGTCCCGCCCCAGCGACGGTCGTCAGGACACCCCGGACTATCCGCGCCGTGACCCTGGCTACCAGCCGCGCGACCCCGGCTACCAGCGCGAACCCAGCTATCGGCCGCACCAGCCCGGCTATCAGCCGCCTGAGCCCGGCTATCAGCCGCGCGATCCTGGTCAGCCGCGTCGCGAGCCCAGCTATCAGCCCGCTGACGCCGGCTATCAGCCGCGTGACCCGGGCTATCAGCCACGTGATCCTGGTTACTATCCGCGTGATCCGGGCGATCCCGGCTACCCGCCCCGCGAGCCCCGGTACACCCCGCGTGAGCAGGACTACCCGCCCTATCCGTCCCGCAGCGAATACCCGTCGCGGGACCGCGAGTACCCCTCGCGCGACCACGGGTATCCGCCGCCGGATCCGGAGTACCCGTCCCGCGGCCGCGGGACGGAGTGGTCGCGGGGACCGCGTGACCCCTACGCCGAGCCGGGCGATCCCTACCGCGAGCCGGGAGATCGCTATCCCCGGCCGCGCGGCCAGCGTGACCAGCGCGAACCACGTGACCGGCGCGAACCACGCGACCCGCGCGAGCAACGTGACCCACGCGAGCCGCGTGATCCTTACGACCCGCCGGCCACCCCCCGGTACGACCGGATCTGAGGTTTGCCGTGGCAGGCCAGAGCGACGAGCACCGGATCACCTTGCTGAGCAAGCCGGGCTGCCACCTGTGCGAAGACGCCCGGGCGGTCATCACCAAGGTGGCCGCCGACCTCGGCGTGGGCTGGGACGAGCGCGACATCACCGCCTCCGAACAGGACATGGCCGAATACTGGGACAAGATCCCGGTGACCATGGTGGACGGCGTGACCCACGATTTCTGGCGGGTCAGCGAGGACCGTCTGCGGGCCGCGCTACGCCGCTGACCTCGCTCGCGACCGGCCCGAAGGGGCCTGGGCGGACCCGGAACCAACTTTGTGCATCGGTTCACAAAGGCGTACCTTGAAAGGCGAAGACCGGTTCCCGCCGCCCCATCCCCTCCGGTGGCCCGCCCCGGTCTTCGGCCCAACCCCCGGCGGGCTGCGGCTCGGCAACAGCTGGCCGTCCCGTCTCGCGTCGATCCCCCGAGGAGCGCCGGCGCATGTCTCGCGGTTCTTTGCCTCAGTACGACCCCGATGATCGCCCGCCCGGCGACCTTGGTGATCGCCCGCCCGGCGATCGCCTGCCGGAAGCGACGGTGTCCCGGCTCCCGGTCTATCTCCGGGTGCTGGCCGGGATGGCCGACCGCGGCGTGGTCACGGTGTCCAGTGACCAGCTCGCGGCGGGGGCCGGCGTGAATTCGGCCAAGCTCCGCAAAGACCTGTCACACCTTGGCTCCTACGGCATCCGCGGCGTCGGCTACGACGTCGACTACCTGATCTACCAGGTGTCCCGCGCGCTCGGCCTGACTCAGGACTGGCCCGTGGTCATCGTCGGTGCCGGTAACCTCGGCCGGGCCCTGAGCAACTACGGCGGCTTCGTCACCCGCGGCTTCCGCATCGCGGCGCTACTGGATTCAGACCCCGGCATCGTGGGTAGCGGGATCGGGCGGCTGGTCGTCCGGCACTCCGATGACCTGGAGGACGTGGTGGTCCGGCACAAGGTGGCGATCGGAGTGATCGCCACTCCGGCGGGAGCGGCCCAGGCGGTCTGTGACCGGCTGGTGGCCGCCGGGGTGACCAGCATCCTCAACTTCGCCCCGGTCGTTCTCAATGTGGCAGAGGGTGTGGACGTGCGTAAGGTTGATCTGTCCATAGAACTGCAAATTCTGGCGTTTCATGCGCAGCGACGGTCGGCCGAGCGAAACGGGCACGATCCCGAGGACGGGCTGCGTACCGTAGCTGAGGGAGCCACGCGGCTTTCCCCGGCGGCCGTGGTCACATCAGCGGCAGAGGCGTAGGCGGTATTTGACGTGAGTGTGCTCGCGGTGGGACTGAGCCACAAGAGTGCGCCGGTCCCGGTGCTCGAGCGAGCCGCGCTGAGCGCGGAAGCGCTGCCGAAGCTACTCCAGGACCTGCACCACACCGGCGACGTGGCCGGGACGTTCGTCATCTCCACCTGCAACCGGGTGGAGATCTACGCGGACGTCGACCGGTTCCACGGCAGCGTGGCCGCCATCTGCGAACTGCTGTCGCAGTACTCCGGCATCCCCACCCAGGAACTGACCGGGAATCTGTACGTCCACTACGAAGAGCGCGCGGTCCAGCACCTGCTCAACGTCGCGTCCGGGCTCGACTCCATGGTGGTCGGCGAGGGCCAGATCCTCGGCCAGGTCCGGACCGCCCTCAATGCGGCGCGGGAGCACGGCACGCTCGGCCGGGTCCTGGGCGACGTCGGCTCGGCCGCCCTGCGGGCCGGCAAGCGGGCGCACGCCGAGACCGGAATCGACCGGGCCGGGGCCAGCCTGGTCAGCGTGGGGATCGAGACCGCCGTGGCGGCGCTGGGACGGCCGTCGCTCACCGGTCAGCGGGTGCTCGTGGTCGGCGCAGGCTCGATGAGCTCGCTCGCCGCCACCACCGCCGGCCGGGCCGGCGCCAGCCGGGTCACGGTGGCGAACCGGACCCGCGGTCACGCGGACCGGCTGGCCGCCGCGGTAGGCGGTGACACCGCCGACCTGGCCGAGCTGCCCGCCGCGATCGCCGACGCCGACCTGGTCATCTCCTGCACCGGCGCGTCCGGCCTGGTCATCACGGCGGACCTGGTTCACCGGGCCCTTGCCCGGCGCGACCAGGCCCGGCTGGTCTTCCTCGACCTGGCCATGCCCCGGGACGTCGGCGCCGACGTGGCCGAGCTGCCCGGGGTGACCGTCATCGGCATGGACGAGCTGGCCGACGCGGGCCGGACTGCGATCGCGGTGCCCGGCATCACCGATGACGTGGCCGCGGTCCGCGCCATCGTGGACGAGGAGTTCGACGCCTACCGATCGGCCGCCCACGCCGCTCAGGTCACGCCGACCGTGGTCGCGCTGCGGGCCAAGGCGGCCGAGGTGGTCGACGCCGAACTGGCCCGGCTCGAGGGCCGGTTGCAGAATGTTGAAGGATTCGACGGCCACACGCTCGACGAGATAGCCCGTACGGTGCGCCGGGTGGTAGACAAGCTGTTGCACGCGCCTACTGTGCGTGTCAAGGAGCTGGCCGGCTCGCCGCGGGGAGACGGGTACGACGAGGCGTTGCGGGTTTTGTTCGACCTTGACCCGCGGACGGTCGAGGCGGTCACCCGGGCGGAGCCAGACGCCAAGGTCACGGACATCGCCGGGTTGCCTGCGCCCTCGGCACAGGAGGGGAGCGGGGCATGAGTGTTCCTGGCGTGCTGCGGCTCGGCGTTCCCGAGGTGCTGCGGCTCGGCACCCGCAAGAGCCCGATGGCGATGGCCCAGTCCGGTCTGGTCGCTCAGGCCATCACCGAACGCACCGGGCGCCCGGTCGAACTGGTCGGCGTGACCACGCAGGGTGACGTAAGCCGGGCGCAGCTGACCCAGATCGGCGGCACCGGGGTGTTCGTCAGCGCCCTGCGCGACGCGCTCCTGGCGGGCCAGGTCGACCTGGCCGTGCACTCGCTGAAGGACCTGCCCACTGGCCTGCCCGACGGCATCGTGCTGGCCGCGGTCCCGGGCCGGGACGATCCGCGCGACGCCCTGATCGGCCGGGACGGGGCCAAGCTGGCGGATCTGCCCCCGGGCGCCTCGATCGGCACCGGGTCGCCACGCCGGGCCGCGCAGCTGCTGCTGCTGCGCCAGGACATCCGCTGCGTGCCCATCCGCGGTAACGCCGGCACCCGGCTGGCCAAGGTCGGGGCGGGCGAGCTGGATGCGGTGGTGCTGGCCGCGGCCGGACTGGCCCGCCTGGGCCGCCTCGACGTGGTGAGCCAGATCTTCGAGCCCGAGGACATGCTGCCCGCGCCGGGCCAGGGCGCGCTCGCGGTCGAGTGCCGGGCCGGGGACCACGACCTGGCCGAGCTCCTCGGCGCCGTCGACGACCCGCCGAGCCGCGCGGCGGTCACCGCCGAGCGGACGGTGCTGGCCGTGCTGGAAGCGGGCTGCAGCGCGCCGATCGGCGCCTACGCGGCCGGTAGTACAGACCATCTTCAGCTGGAAGCGGCGGTGATCGCCACCGACGGCAGTCAGTCGCTGCGCGAACGCGGTAGCGACAACCCCGCCGCTGCTGAGCAGCTCGGCCGCCGGATCGCGAACCGGCTGCTGGGTAGTGGTGCGGCGATGCTGATCGCCACACCGGGACGCACGAACGGGACAGATGCATAGTGAACGCCACCCCAGCCTCATCCACACCACCCACCGGTGAACCGCGTCCCAGAGAGTCGGTCCGCCCGGCGTCCGCCGGACGGATCGCGCTGGTCGGCGCCGGACCCGGCGACGAACGACTGCTGACCTTGCGGGCAGCCCAGCTGCTCGGCCAGGCCGACCTGGTCATCAGCCGGCGTGAGCCCGGACCGCGGGTCCGCGAGCTGATCGCGCCCGGAGCCCACGTCGTCGTGCTGACCGGCACCGGCGCCAGCACTGACGCCGAGGCCGCGCCGGGCACCGAGCCCGCCCCGCGCACCGAGGCCGGTCCGGTCGCCGAGCCGGATCTGATCGCGGCCGCGCAGTCCGGCCAGCTGGTGGTCCGGCTCTACGACGGGGACCCGCTGCTGGACGGCGGCGTACCGGCCGCGCGTTCGTTCGCCGCGGCCGGTGTGCCGTTCGAGGTGGTGCCGGGGATCCCGGCCGCTACCGCGGTTCCGGCCTACGCGGGCATCCCGCTCGGCCGCGATGGCGGCGAGATCCGGGTCATCCAGGCTGCGGACGCCAGCCGGGTCACGTTCGGCCCCGGCTCCCTGGTGGTGCTGGGGGCCGAGGCAGGCCCGGCCGACCTGGGCAAGATGCTGATCGCCGCGGGCTGGCCGGACACCACGCCGTTCGCCATTACCTGGGACGGCACCACCACGGCTCAGCGGACCGTCACCTCCACCCTGGGCCGGATCACGGCCGACCTCAAGGCGGCCGGGGTCAGCCCGGTCAACGCGGGTGAGGCCGTGGCCGTGGTCGGTGACGCCGCGGCCGCGCAGCCCGAGCTGTCCTGGTACGAGACCAAGCCGCTGTTCGGCTGGCGGGTGCTGGTCCCGCGGACCAAGGCCGACGCGGCCGCGGTGTCCGAGCAACTGCGCGAGCAGGGCGCCATCCCCGAAGAAGTGCCCACGATCGCGGTGGAGCCGCCCCGGACGCCCCAGCAGATGGACCGCGCGGTGCGCGGGCTGGTGACCGGGCGCTACCAGTGGGTCGCCTTCACCTCGGTCAACGCGGTCCGGGCCATCCGGGAGAAGTTCGAGGAGTACGGCCTGGACGCGCGTGCGTTCGCCGGCGTCAAGGTGGCCGCGGTGGGCGACCAGACCGCCGCCGCGCTCAAGGACTTCGGCATCGCGCCGGACCTGGTCCCGGACGGGGAGCAGTCCGGCCAGGGTCTGGCCGCGGCCTGGCCCCCGTACGACGACGTGCTCGACCCGATCAACCGGGTGCTGCTGCCCCGGGCCGACATCGCCACCGAGAACCTGGTTGCGCGGCTGACCGAGCTGGGCTGGGAGGCCGAGGACGTCACCGCGTACCGCACGGTCCGGGCCGCCCCGCCGGCCGCGTCGATCCGTGAGGCGATCAAGGGCGGCGGTTTCGACGCGGTGCTGTTCACCTCGTCCTCGACCGTACGGAACCTGGTCGGCATCGCGGGCAAGCCGCACGCGGTCACGGTCATCGCGGTGATCGGCCCGCAGACGGCCAAGACCGCGGCCGAGTTCGGCCTGCGGGTCGACGTGATGGCGCCCACGCCGTCGATGCCGGTGCTGGTCGAGGCGCTGGCCGAGTTCGGGGCGAATCAGCGGCGGGCCGCGCTGGAGGCCGGTGAGCCGCTGCGCAAGCCCAGTGAGCGGCGCCGCGGCGCCCGCAAGCGGATCCGCTGATGAGCGCAGGATTCCCGGTGATCCGGCCGCGCCGGCTGCGGCGTACGGCGGCGCTGCGCAACCTGGTCGCGGAGACCGCGCTGCGGCCCACCGACCTGGTACTGCCCATGTTCGTCAAGGAGGGCATCACCGAGCCGCAGCCGATCGGTTCTATGCCCGGCGTCGTCCAGCACACCCGGGACAGCCTGCGCAAGGCGGCCGTGGACGCGGTGGACGCCGGGGTGGGCGGGGTCATCCTGTTCGGCATCCCCGTGGTCAAGGACGGCCGGGGTTCGGCCGCCGACGACCCGGACGGCATCGTCCAGCTCGCGCTGGGGGACCTGGCCGCCGAGCTGGGCGACGGCACCGTGATCATGGCCGACCTGTGCCTGGACGAGTACACCGATCACGGCCACTGCGGTTTGCTCACCCCGGCCGGCGACGTGGACAATGACGCCACCCTGGAGCGGTACGCGGCGATCGCGGTGGCCCAGGCCGCGGCTGGGGTCCACGTGGTGGCACCCAGCGGCATGATGGACGGCCAGGTGGGCGCGATCCGGTCCGCGCTGGACGGCGCGGGCTTCACCGACGTCGCCATCTGTGCCTACTCGGCCAAGTACGCCTCCGGTTTCTACGGGCCGTTCCGTGACGCGGCCGAGTGCGCGCCGCAGTTCGGCGACCGTTCCTCCTACCAGCAGGACCCGCCCGGCTCGGATGAGGCGCTGCGGGAGGTGCTGCTCGACATCGACGAGGGCGCCGACATGGTCATGGTCAAGCCGGCCCTGCCCTACCTGGACATCGTGCGGCGGGTGGCCGACACCGTCCACGTCCCGGTGGCCGCTTACCAGGTCAGCGGCGAATACGCGATGGTCGAGGCGGCCGCGGCCAACGGCTGGCTGGACCGGGACCGGATCATCATGGAGACCCTGACCGGGATCCGGCGGGCCGGCGCGGGCATCATCCTGACCTACTGGGCCGCCGAGGTGGCCCGCCGCCTGCGCGAGCAGTAACGGACGGTTAGGTCACAGGCGGGAACAAAAGGTCACAGCTCGGTCTGGCCTGTGTCAATGCCCCGAACTCCGTGTGTGCCCTGCTCTACGATGGGTGACACTCGATAAGGAGCACCGGGCCGGGGCCCGGCTCCAGGCAGGAGCTGGCCGATGGTCGACGTGGGGTGGCGCCGCAGCCGCCGGAAGACGGCGGACCGGGGCGTCCGGAGCGATCCACTCGGCCAGGCGGCGATCAACTACGCGACGCTGGGCTGGCCCGTATGCGTGGGCGCCCACCTGTCCGCCGACGGCCTGAGGCCCGGCCGGGCGTGTTCTTGTGACCGGGTGGGCTGTCCGGCCCCGGGCGCGCACCCGGTGTCCCCGACCTGGCAGATGCAGGCCACCGTGGACACCCCCACCATCCAGGGCTGGTGGGCGGCCCGGCCCGAAGCGTCGGTCATCCTCGTCACCGGCCGGGTCTTCGACGTGCTCGACATCCCGGCGGAGGCCGGCACGGCCGCGCTGGCCGCCATCGAAGCCGCCGGGATCACCGCCGGCCCGGTCGCCGCAACCGGCGGCCGCATGCTGTTCTTCGTCACCACCCGCGGCGCCCCGGTCGACGAGGACGAGTGGTGGTCCTGCCGGCTGGACTGCGAGCCGGAGAACGTCACCACCTGGGGTGCCCTGCGCTGGCACTGCCGGGACAGCTACGTGCTGGCCCCGCCGTCGGCCGGCGGACCGGGGCCGGACGGCCCCGGCGGCGTGGTCTGCTGGGTCCGCGACCCCGCGGACCATCCGCTGCCCGATGCGCTTAGGCTGCTGGAGTTCCTGGTTGACGCGTGCGAGGAGGCTGGTCTGTCGTGAGTTCCGCCGCCGAAGAGATCCCGGTACCCGGAGATCGTTCGGCGGAATGGTTCACACGAGCCAGCGCGGTGACCCCGGGCGGCGTGAACTCCCCGGTCCGGGCGTTCGGTTCGGTCGGTGGCACCCCCCGCTTTATCGCGTCCGCGGCCGGTCCTTACCTGACCGACGTGGACGGGCACGAGTACGTCGACCTGGTCTGCTCCTGGGGCCCGATGATCCTCGGGCACACCTACCCCGCGGTGGTGTCGGCGCTGGAGCAGGCGGCCCGGCGGGGCACGTCCTTCGGCGCGGCGACCCCCGGCGAGGTGGAACTGGCCGAGGAGATCGCCGGGCGCACCCCGGCCGAGAAGGTCCGGCTGGTCAACTCCGGCACCGAGGCCACCATGTCGGCCCTGCGGCTGGCTCGCGGGTTCACCGGACGGCCGCTGGTGGTGAAGTTCGCCGGCTGCTACCACGGCCACGTGGACGCGCTGCTCGCCGCGGCCGGGTCCGGTGTGGCCACCTTCGCGTTGCCCGACTCGCCCGGCGTGACCGGCGCGTCGGCCAGCGACACGATCGTGCTGCCCTACAACGACGAAGCCGCGGTCCGCGCGGCGTTCGCCGGCCGCGGCGACCAGATCGCCGCCGTGATCACCGAGGCGTGCCCGGCCAACATGGGCGTGGTACCGCCCACACCCGGATTCAACGAAATGCTGGCCACGGTCTGCGCTGAGCACGGTGCGCTGCTGATCATGGACGAGGTGCTGACCGGTTTCCGCGTGACCCGGTCCGGCTGGTACGGGCGTGACGGCGTGGCCGGTGACCTGATGACGTTCGGCAAGGTCATGGGCGGTGGCCTGCCCGCCGCAGCCTTCGGCGGCCGGGCCGACATCATGGACCGGCTCGCGCCCACCGGCCCCGTCTACCAGGCGGGCACGCTGTCCGGTAACCCGCTGGCCACCGCGGCCGGCCTGGCCACCCTGCGAGCCTGCACCCCCGAGGTCTACACCCGGGTGGACGAGGCCGCGGCCCTGGTGGCCAAGCTCGCCACCGAGGCCCTGACCGCCGCGGGCGTCCCGCACCACCTGCAGACGGCCGGCAACCTCTTCTCGGTCTTCCTGGGCCGCACCGCCCCCGTCCAGAACTTCGACGACGCCCGCACCCAGTCCGCCGCCGCCTATGCCGCGTTCTTCCACGCCATGCTGGACAACGGCGTCTACCTCCCCCCATCCCCCTTCGAGGCCTGGTTCCTCTCCGCCGCCCACGACGCCTCCGCCTTGGCCCGCATAGCCGCCGCCCTCCCGGCAGGCGCCCAAGCCGCCGCCCAAGTCCTCTCCACCTAACGCCTCAAGGCGCAACTTCTCCGTCCCCGCGTCCACGCCCGCGACGCCTCCGTGCCGCGACGTCCCCCACCCGACGACATCCCACCTCGCTACGTCCTCACGCTGCGATAACCCGAGTTCCGCCCCGCGTTCCCGCCCGCGACGTCCTCCCGCCGGTGTCGTTACGCTGCGGCCTCTCACGTCGCAACGTCCCGGCCCGCGTTCCCGCCCTGACGCCGCCCCCCGCGACGTCCCCGCAT
Organism: uncultured Actinomycetes bacterium; assembly: GCA_963833835.1. Lineage (GTDB taxonomy): Bacteria > Actinomycetota > Actinomycetes > Streptosporangiales > Streptosporangiaceae > Bog-532. Next base: position 241,132 of record CAWHZI010000001.1, on the reverse strand, counting down.
CCCCAGCGGCCCCACTCGCCGCGACGGCCCCACGTCTCCGGTGGCCGCTTTTACCGTGTGCAAAAACTGTCGTCATAGCGCAATGCCGTTTAGCTTATTTCGATCTTGGTCCAGACGATCGGCTCAACGGCCGGGCCGCAGCGCCCTCCTCCACCATCAGCCCCTGGTGGCCCACCTCACCCGGCACACCCGCCCCACCCCTTACAAGATCCATCCTGGGGCAGCAAAATCAGCCGTATTCACTGAAACTGCTGCCCGCTAATAGATCATGCCGCCCCCGGACAGGCCCCACCGCCCAGGCTCCGCACCAGGCACCATCCAGCCACATCAAGATCAACTTAAGCTAAACGGCATTGCGTCATAGCGACGGTTTTTGCACACGGTAATTAATGAACTCCCGCCATCCGGGACTTATCCACAGATGACACCGTGCGGCGTGGCTTATCCACAGCTGCGGATTCGAGGTAGCTCTCCCCACCTTTGGCCGCGACGCTGGATACATGAACCTTTCCGAGAGCGATGGGCTGAAGGACCTGCTCCGGGATCGCCACGGCGTCGTGACGACCGCGGAGGCGCTTCGCTATCTCTCTCCTTCGATACTCCGCTGGCGTCTGACCAGCGGGCGCTGGCAGCAGGTCTGCCACGGGGTAGTGGTGGCGCAGTCTGGTCCCTTGTCCGCCACGCAGCAGTTGTGGTCCGCGCTGCTGTGGGGCGGCAAGGGGGCACTGCTCGCTGGGCTGACCGCTGCGCGCCTGGAGGGCCTCCACGGCTTCACCGAGCCAGGGATTCATCTCTTGCTGCCGGCCACGAATCAGGCCCGCAAGGAACCCATCCGCGGCTCGCCGCGGGCCGTGGCCGGTGAACCGATCGTGGTGCACCGGTCCCGCTGGCTGGACGAGGCCGACGTCCATCCGGTCCGGCCGCCGCCGCGGGCGCAAGTGCCCGGTCGCTGGTGGAGCCGCCGCTTGCACGGCGACCGACGACCGGGCCCGGGCGTCGCTGGCCGCTGGAGTCCAGCAGCGTCTGGTGCGGCTCAGTGACCTTATGGCGATAGATCGGCTCGCCGGGCTTCGGTGGCGGCGCCGTCTGCTGATCCAGGCGACCCTGGCCGACGTGGCGGGCGGTGCCCACGCCCTGTCCGAGCTCGACCTGGCTGACCTGCTCCGCCGGTTCGGGATTCCCGAGCCTGACCGACAGGCCAGCCGCCGTGACCAGCACGGCTACGTTTCCCCGCCCACGCGATCCGCTCTGACCAAGCCCGAGTAGCCCACCAGATCCAAAACGCCCTGGCCCTCACCCCCACCCCGGCCTGACCTCACCCCAACACCAACAGCGAGTCGGCAGGTACCGCCGCGGGCAGGGGGTCCAGGGGGGTCGCCGCCCCGGACGGAGTCGGTAAGCTGGCCGCGCCATGAGTGAAGAGTTGCCTAGTCCCGCCGCGCGCGCCCCGCAGGGTGCGGACACCACCGTTGTGCACCTGCTCCGGCACGGTGAGGTGGAGAACCCCAAGGGCGTGATCTACGGGCGGATCCCCGGTTTCGGGCTGTCCGAGGACGGCCGGATGATGGCCAAGGCCGCGGCCGACTACCTGGCCGAGCGGGACGTGGTGGCCATCTTCACCTCGCCGCTGGAGCGGGCCAAGGAAACCGCGGAGCCGCTGGCCGAGCGGTTCAGCCTGGAGCCGATCGTGGACGAGCGGCTGATCGAGCCGTGGAACCACTTCGAGGGGCTCGTCTTCGGGGTGGGGGACGGTTCGCTCAAGCGGGTCCAGCACTGGTGGTACCTGCGCAACCCGTTCACCCCGTCCTGGGGGGAGCGCTACCGGCTGGTGGCCCAGCGGATGCTGGCCGCCATGGCCGACGCCCGGGACGCCGCCCGCGGGCACGAGGTGGTGTGCGTGAGCCACCAGCTGCCGATCTGGGTGACCCGGCGCAGCGTGGAAGGCAAGCGGTTGTGGCATCACCCCAGCAATCGCGAGTGCGCGCTGGCCAGCGTGACCAGCTTCACGTTCACCGGCGACACCATCACCAACGTGAGCTACGCCGAGCCGGCCCGGCGTCAGGCTAACCTCGGCGATACTGCACAATAGGTTCCGGTACTACAAACTGTAGGAGTTTCCGGGTCAGGAAGATTTCACCGGTGTTCCCCTTGTTCGTCCCTTTTCGCCGCGTCGCGGGCATCACCGCGATCGCGCTGGCTGGCGTGCTCGGGGTGACCGCCTGCGGGGGCCAGATCGCGACCAACAACCCGGCCAGCAGCGGCAACAACTTCGTAGCCGGAGACGGGGCGAGCACGTACTACCAGGCCGGTCACCGGACGGCCGCCCCGGCGGTCTCCGGCACCACGTTGTCCGGCAGCAAGCTGAACCTCAGCTCGTACCGGGGCGACGTGGTCGTGCTCAACTTCTGGGGTTCCTGGTGCGCGCCGTGCCGCAGGGAGGCCCCCACGCTGGCCGTGCTGGCCGAGCAGTATCAGGGCAAAAAGGTCAAGTTCGTCGGCGTCGATATCCGCGACCAGGCGTCGGCCGCCCAGGCTTTCGTGCAGAATTTCGGGATCAGCTATCCGAGCCTGAACGATCCGGGCGACGAGATCGCGCTCGACTTCCGCGGCGCCGTGTCACCGGCGGCCATCCCGAGCACGCTGGTGCTCGACCAGGACCACCGCATTGCTGGGCGGGTCATCGGCGGGACCAGCTACGGCACCCTGAACAACATGCTCCTCAAACTCACCGCAGGGACCTAACCCGATGACCGACGTCCACACGCCACAAGCCGATCCAGCCGGGACTGATCCCGTGCCGGCGGTGGAAGCGGGCATCGGGGAGAGGGATGTGGCCGACGCGCCGGTCGTCCGGCCCCCGGCCGGTCACTTCGGCGTCGTGGCCTGGGCGCGCTGGGGCTGGCGCCAGCTCACCTCGATGCGGGTCGCGCTGGTCCTGCTGTTCCTGCTCGCACTGGCCAGCGTGCCGGGATCGCTGCTGCCGCAGCAGGGCATCGACCCCGCCGCGGTGCAGGAGTACTACACCACACACAAGTCACTGGCCCCGATCCTCAACCGGCTCGGCCTGTTCAACGTGTTCGCGGCGCCCTGGTTTGCCGCGATCTACCTGCTGCTGTTCGTGTCGCTGGCGGGCTGCGTGCTGCCCCGCGCCTACCGGCTGGCCCGCTCGGCCCGGGCGCTGCCGCCGCGAGCCCCGCGCAACCTGTCCCGGCTGCCGAACTCGGCCCGGTACCAGACCGACCTGACCACGGACCAGGCGACGGCCGCGGCAGCCAAGTTCCTGACCAGCAGGCACTTCCGGCTGAACCGGGGCGACGGCTGGCTGTCGGCGGAGAAGGGGTACCGCCGGGAGGTCGGCAACCTGATCTTCCACGTCGCGCTGATGGGCGTGCTGATCTCGATCAGCCTCGGCGGCCTGTTCGGGTACAAGGCCGATCGGCTGGTGGTCGAGGGCGACAGCTTCGCCGACACCGTGACCGACATGGACGCCTTCCACCCCGGGCACTTCGTCTCCGCGGGCGATCTGGCCCCGTTCAGCATCACCCTGGACAAGTTCTCGGCCAGCTACATCACGTCGGGGCAGGACCGGAACCAGCCGCTGACGTTCGACGCCCACATCAGCTACACGGCGCACCCCGGCGATGCCAGCCGGACGTACAACCTCCAGGTCAACCACCCGCTGCACGTTGACTCGACCAAGCTGTACCTGATCGGCCACGGGTACGCGCCGGTGTTCAAGGTCACCGACGGCAAGGGCAAGGTCGTCTACGACCAGGCCACCCCGTTCCTGCCCGCGGACCAGTCGACCTACCTGTCCGAAGGCGTGGTCAAGGCACCCGACGCCCAGCCGGACCAGCTCGGCTTCGCCGGGGTGTTCCTGCCGACTGCGGTCGACGTGAACGGCCAGCTGCAGTCGGCCTCCCCGGCTCCGCTCGAACCGGCCGTCAGCATGATCGCCTACCGCGGGAACCTCGGACTGAACAGCGGCGTTACGCAGTCTGTGTACCAGCTGGACACCACCGGTATGACGCAGGTGGCCACCGCCAACCAGGTGCTGACGGCGGGCCAGTCGATGAAGCTGCCAAACGGCCAGGGCACGCTCACGTTCACCGGCTACAAGCAGTGGGCCAGCCTGCAGGTCACCTACGACCCCGGTCAGGTGCCGGCGCTGATCTCCGCGATCGCCGCGCTGGCCGGGCTGCTGGTTTCGTTCCTGGTCCGGCGGCGCCGGATCTTTGTCCGGACGTACGCTGACGAGGCTGGTCATACCACCGTGGACGTGGCTGGCCTGGCCCGTTCGGACGTCGGTGGCGGTTTCGAAGGCGAGTTCGCCGAGCTGTCCCGCGATCTCCGTGAGCAACTCACGGCCAGCAAGAAAGAGACGGAGTAAGTCATGGTGAACACCGGGCTGTCCGCGGTGAGCGACCACGTGCTGATGGTGGCCGTGATCATCTACTCCCTGGCGCTGCTCGCCTACGCCGGTGACTTCGCCTACGGGCGCCGGGCCCAGACCGCCACCACAGCGGCCAAGCCGGTGTCCGAACTGGCCGGCGTCGGCGTCCGTGGCGCGAGGCCGGGAGTCACCGGTGACGCTGCCACCGGTGACACCGCCGATGGTGACGCCGCGGACGTGGTCAGCCCCGGCGGACTGGAGAAGGGGCGGCAGCCGCTCGGGCCGTTGATCCGCACGGCGATCGGCCTCACCTTCCTGGGCGCGGCCACGCACCTGTCCGGCGTGATCATCCGGGCCATCGCGGTGGACCGGGTGCCGTGGGGCGACATGTACGAGTTCGTGATCACGCTGACCTGCGTCGCGGTGCTGTTCTTCATCGCGGTCATGCTCCGCTACCGGGCCTGGCACCTGGGCCTGTTCGTCACCGGCGCGGTGATGGTGGCCCTGGGCCTGGCCCAGACCATCATCTACACCCCGGCCGGCCCGCTGGTGCCGGCGCTGAAGTCGTACTGGCTGGCCATCCACGTGGCCGCGATGACGCTCTCCACCGGCATCTTCTTCGTGGCCGCGGTACTCGGCGTGATCTACCTGTTCGCCGAGCGCTACGAGCGCCAGGTGGCGGCGGGACGTCGGCCCGCGGACCACGGCATCTTCCGCCGGCTGCCCGGCTCGGAGGCGCTGGACCGGCTGACCTACCGCACGGTGGTGTTCGGCTTCCCGATCTGGACGTTCGGCATCATCTGCGGGGCGATCTGGGCCGACCAGGCCTGGGGCCGGTACTGGGGCTGGGACCCGGTGGAGACCTGGGCCTTCATCACCTGGGTGGTCTACGCCTGCTTCCTGCACGCCCGGGCCACCGCCGGGTGGCGGGGCAAGCGGGCCGCTTACCTCCAGATCCTCGGGTTCGCCTGCCTGCTGTTCAACGTGCTGGTGGTGCAGACCTCCGTCACCGGCCTGCACTCCTACGCCGGCCTGGGCTCGACCGCCATCCGCTTGACGGTCATCCGCTCAGCGGGCCGCCCGGTCCAGTGAGTGCAGGAACTCGGGGTCATCGTCTGGTCCCACCGCGCTTACGGCCGGGCTCGCCTGACGGACGGGCTCCTCACGGGCGGGCTTCCCTTTTCCCGGGCGGCCCCCGGCCAGCTGAGCCGGCCGGCGGACGGCCAGCCATACTGCCGCCCCGATAACGAACGTTCCCGCCACCACGGCGACCCAGGCTGCCTTGGGCAGCCGGGGGCATTCGTCGCTGGGAGTAAGCGTCACGTCGGCGAGGCAGTAGAGCCAGAATCCCCCGGCGAAGAGGGCAAAGAGGGCGCCTAGCAGCAACATGTTCGAAGCCTAACGTCGTACCGCGAAAGACCGTATCTGGATTCATCAACTGATGTGCGGTCTTCGATGCCCCTTGCGTCACCGTAGGTCACGAGGAAGTGACTTGTGCGGGGTTTCGTCGTACGCTGGCGCCCGGGTGCAAACAGGGAGTGCGAGACATGCGGCTACGGCTCTTCGAGCGTGTCCGCCGACTCGCCCATCCGCATAGGGGCCGCTTCCGGTCCCGCCGCGACCGGGCTGGGGAGGCGGCACGTCACGACCGGCCCGGGGAGGCTCATCCTTCCGCTCGTCTCGGGCAACCACGGGGCCAGGCGGCCCCTTCGGGCCCGGAGGCGGCCGGCCGGCACCGTCGTGGCGCGATGGACGGGGGCTACGCGCCGCCCAGACCTCCCCGGGAGGAGCAGTCACCGCCACCTTGGGCTGAGCAGTCCCCGCCACCCAGGGCTGAGCCGGGCGCGCCGCCATGGGCCACTGAGCCGGGCGCACCGGGCCCGCGGGACCCCGCAGGCCCGGCCGGCCCGCTGACGCCCGCCAACGGCCGCCGCGTCCCGCCGCCCGCCGGGCCACCCCCGGCCACGCTGCCTCCGGCGGGCCCCACCGCCAGGCCCCCACCCGGACCCACCGGACCGCCCACTGGCCCGCAGGGCAGGCCGCCGGCCGACGGCGGCCGGGGTGACCCGTCGGCGGTGCCCGTCGGCGGAGCCAGGGCCCGGGTCCGGCCTGAACCCAAGCCGTACGGGACCGCCCCGGTCGCGCCGCCCGAAGCGCGTCCCGCCGCCGCGGCCGCCGCGGCCCGCGACGCCCGCCGGGCCCAGGCCCGGCCCGCCACGGACCGGCGCTGGCTGGAAGCCGACCGAGGCTACCTGCCCGCCCAGCGTCCCGCCAGCGCGGCCCGCCCCCGGCTGCCGTTCGCCCATGCGCACGAGCCGTCCCAGGCCAACCTGCGCGATGGGCGCCGGAACTGCGGCACGCTGGAGACCGTGCTGTGGCGGCAGTGGGAATCGGCCACGTACGTACCAGACGAGGCCGTGCTGGCCATCGACCGGCTGGCCGAGCTGCCCCAGCAGATCAAGGACAAGCTCGTCGCGGGCCTGGACGGCATCTTCGTCGGACCGGGCGGCGTGCCCCAGCTGGACGACATGACCGCGCTCAGCGGCGTTCCGCTGCCGTCCGGCCGGGCCACCTGGGACGCATGCGCGGGCGCGTACGGGGAGCGGAAGATCGTGGTCGGCACCCGGCCGTCACCCACCCCGGACGTGATGTGTCATGAAGTCGGGCACGCGCTTGACGACATCGATGCACCGGCTGGCAAGTGGCAGTCCGACTCGGCCGAGTTCCAAATGCTTTACGATCAGTGCCAGCCGCACCTGGCTAGTGACTTTCACAAGCAGCGGGGCGGCCTCGGCCGCAAGGAGTTCTTCGCGGACGCGTTCGCCGCGATCGCCTCGCGGCAGCGGCCCGCCCTGGTGGACATGCTCGGCGGCAACACCCGGACGGCGCTGAACGTGATGCTCTACTTCAACCGGCGTTACGGCATCTAGGTGAGCGTGAAATGTTCGTCATACGGCTACCGAACGGGAACCTGCGGGTTCCGGAGACCGCCATCGGCAACGACGGACGGGTCATCGGCAACGCCTACGTGGAGATCGGGCCGCAGGACGCGGAGTACGCGCGGCTGGCCGCCCAGGCGCTGACCGAAGACGAAGTGGCGCGGCGCCGGGCCCAGTGGCGGGACGGCGACGAGGCGCTGCAGCGTGAGTTCGCAGAGTTCGCCCGGCAGAATGCCGACTATCGCTGGTCCGACTCCGACGGAGATGCGGACCCCGCATAGGACACCGCAGCCTGAGCATGGCTTCGCCGCGGGCTTGCGGGTAACCCCCCCGCTCACCGGATCGGGCGAGCGGGCTGGACGTTGGCCTTGCGGCCGGCCACCTGACGCGGGACAGTCACGAAGCCGGCCGCAGAGGCGTTACAGCAGCGGCGCTACATAACAGAGTGGCCCTCAGCCGATGGCTCTTGTTCGCCGCGAAGCAGGGCACGAACCTCTGACTCCCGAAAACGCCGGTGCCCCCCGGGCGTTCGGATACTTGTGATGCGACCGGATGCAGCCCACCGCGTAACGGTCTTCGGGTCGACCCGGAAGAGAGCCGCAACCTCTCCAGGTGTTAGTAGCCGCTCGTTGTTGCCGTCCAAAGTAGTCCCCTCCCAGTAATGTCCCGCCGGCTCATAGATCTGAGCCTGACCTAAGTTTGGCGACTAACGAGTGCTTTCTGCCTAGATTTCGGAAAATTAGAGCGACCTGATTATTCTGCGTGGCCGGGGCCTTACTGTAACGACATGGGTCCCGTGGTATCCGATGCTGAGATCAAGGCCGCCGCGGCCCGCCTGCGCGGTGTTGTCGTAGCTACGCCGCTTGTGCCTTTTCCTGCGGCGGGGCCACTGATGATCAAGCCTGAGTCGTTGCAGCCGACTGGGGCGTTCAAGCTCCGTGGCGCCTACAACGCGATCAGTGTGCTGCCCGAGGCGCAGCGGCGGCGCGGGGTGGTGGCCCACTCCAGCGGCAACCACGGGCACGCCGTCGCCTACGCGGCCCGGCTGCTGGGCGTCCGGGCCGTGATCGTGGTGCCGGAGACGGCGCCGGCCATCAAGACCGACGCGATCATCGCCAACGGGGCCGAGCTGGTCACCGTCGCCCCGACCATGGCGGCCCGGCTGGCCGCGGTGCGCGACCTGGCCGACCGGCACGGTTACGCGCTGATCCCGCCGTTCGACGACCCGCACGTGATCGCGGGCCAGGGCACCATCGGCCTGGAGATCATGGCCAGCCAGCCGGACACCGATCTCATCGTGGTGCCGGTCAGCGGCGGCGGCCTGATCGCCGGCGTCGCGGCCGGCGGCCCGGTCGGTCAACCCGGACGTCACCGTGGTGGGAGTGGAGCCGGATCAGGCCGCCGACGCCCAGGAATCGCTGCGCACGGGGGAGCGGGTCGCCTGGCCGGCCAGCATGGTCCAGCGCACGGTGGCCGACGCGCTCCGGGTGGAGCAGGTCGGGGAGTTGCCGTTCGCGCTCATGCGCCAGTACGTGGCCGGCATCGTGACCGTGACCGACGAGCAGCTGCTGGCCGCGGTACGCGACCTGGCCATCGGCGCGCGCCTGGTGGCCGAGCCGGGTGGCGCCGCCGCCGTGGCGGCCTGGCTGTTCCGCCGGGGCGAGCTGCCCGCCGCGCGGCGGCCGGTGGCCGTACTGTCCGGCGGCAACATCGAGCCGGCCCTGCTGGCCCAGGTCATTGCGGGGGGTGCGGCCACACCCGCGCCCGCCAGGCACTAACCTGGCTGTGTCATGCGTACTGCCCTGTTTTACACCGTGTCCCGGCTGCTGCTGTTCATCGTTGTCCTGCTGCTGCTCGACCTGGCCGGCGCTCGGGGCCTGCTGCTGATCGCGCTGGCCCTGCTGATCAGCGGGCTCCTCAGCTACGTCCTGCTGTCACGGCAGCGCAACTCCATGGCCAGCTCGCTGTCCGGCCGGCTCGGGGCCAGGACCCGCCGTACGCAGAGCTTCCGCGAGCGGCTGAACGAGGGGACCCGCGCCGAGGACACCGACGACGAGCCGGCACCGGCCAGGCCAGCACAGGCCAGCCCGCCGCCGATCAGCCCGCCGTCGGCCGGCGACCGCGCCTAGCGTCCCCGGTTCGCGCCCGCGAGCCAGCCGCCGGCCACGAGCAGCTCCAGCACGGCGTCCACCGCATCGGTCCGGCTCATGGCCGCGGTGTCCAGCACCAGGTCGGCGTCCCTTGGCTCCTCGTACGGGTCAGAGATCCCGGTGAAATTGCTGATCAGACCGGCGCGGGCCTTCGCGTACAGGCCCTTGCGGTCCCGCGCCTCGCACACTTCCAGCGGCGTGGACACGTGCACGAGCAGGAAGTCGCCGGCCACGGTGGCCATTTCCCGTACCTGCTCACGGGCGGACGCGTACGGCGCGATCGGGGCGCAGATGGCGATGCCGCCGTGCCGGGCGACCTCCGCCGCCACGTAGCCGATGCGCACGATGTTCAGGTCGCGGTCGGCGCGGGAGAAGGTCAGCCCGGCCGACAGCAGGCGGCGTACCCGGTCCCCGTCCAGCAGCGACACGGTGCGGTCGCTGCTCTCGCTCAGCGCGTCCCGCAGGTCCCGGGCCACGGTGGACTTGCCCGAGCCGGACAGCCCGGTGAAGAAGATCACCAGTCCCCGCTGGTCCCGGGGCGGGCGGGCCAGCCGCAGCTCGTGGGCCACGGCTTCGGGGGTGTACCAGGTGGGCAGCGATTCGCCCCGGTCCAGCAGGTCAGTCAGCTCGTCGTGGGTCAGCTCGCTCCGCTCCGCGCCCGGCTCGATCAGCGCCAGCGGCCGCCATACCTCCGACCGGGGGTCGTAGGCCCAGTCGCCGGCCGAGATGATCGGGATGGGCAGGCCCGGCAGTTGCAGCGGGCCGTTCCTGGAGTTGCCGGGGCGACCGGTGAGCATGACGTCGGGCGCGTCGGACGGGTCGACCAGCAGGTGCGTCGCCCCGTACGCGGCCGCGACCACGGCGCGGGCGCGCAGCTCGACGCTGGGGCCGCCCTCACGGGGCGGCAGCGGCACCGGGACCACCGTGGTGCCCGCGGGCAGGTTCTGGGTAGCGGCCAGCACGGACCGCACCAGCGCGTCCGGCCGGACCACCACGTCGGCCGGGCCGGCCACCAGCGGCAGCAGCAGCAACCGGGCCTTCATCTGGTCGGCCAGGTGGCGGAGCTGCCCGATCTGCCGGCGGTGCAGCGCGCCGCGGGTGACGGCGGCCAGCACCGGCCCGTCGCCCTGCTTGGCCAGCTCCGCGCGCACCTCGGCCGGCCGGCGGCGCAGCCGCCGGAACGGCCCGTGCTCGGGCTCGCGCAGCGGAGTCACCGGGCCGGCCAGCCGCCAGCCGGACAGGGCCTGCTCGCCGTAGCTGTAGCCCCGGACCGGCAGCTGCTCGGTGATCTGCAGGACGGCCAGCGGCGTGCCCTCCTGATCCTGCAGGACCAGGTGGCTGGCCCCGGCCGGTACTGCGTCCTCGGGCACCTCCAGGGTGACCGGGATGGGCCACGGCGTGCCATCGGCCAGCGTGCCGCGCTCGGCCATCGCGGCCAGGTCGGCCGAGGTCATGAAGCCCTGCAGGGGCTCGAAAACCCCGATGGTCAGCAGCTCGAGGTCCGCGAGCTGCGCCTCGCCGGGTGTCCACGCGGGCCAGCCGGCCAGCTCACTGGGAAGTCCCGCCCACGCTTCGGCGCCCACGTCTGCCTCTTTCTTGCCACGTCGATTTCGGTGGGCGAGACCAGCGAGCCGCACCTGCGTCTCGCGGCCGCCTGCAGCCTCAGCTGCGGTCCCCCCACAGTCTTCTGCCGACTAACCATACGGACGACTGCGCCCCGGCGGTGGCCGTAACGTCAGTGTTCGTCCGCGTTGCACATCCTCGCCGGCCCGGTGACGTGCAGCAAGGCTCCAGTCCAGCCTCAGACAGCGCGGCCTCAGACCAGGCGGGCGGAGTGGTCCTCGGGCTTGCGGATCACGTACAACAGCTCGTCGTGCGCGTCGGTCCGCTGGTTCCGGCTCAGCCATCCGACCAGCATCCGGGTGGCGCGCAGCGCGGCCGCGAGCCGCACGGGCCGGTCCGGCAGGGACCGGGCGGTCTCCCGCCGGGTGATGACCAGGCCGTGCGCGGTGGCGTAGGACTCGATGCCGCGAGCCGAGGTCAGCGGGTCGTAGACGGCCGGGAACGGGCCGGGCTCGCCCGGGTGCAGCCGGGCCCAGAGCGCCCGCCGCAGCGGCTCGGGGGCCGCCCGGTCCAGGACGGCGGCCGCGCAGTTCCGGTCCCGGATCCGGAGCAGCAGCAGGCCGCCGGGCCGCAGGGCGGCCACGAAGCGGTCCAGCACCAGCGCCGCGTTCGGGATCCGCTCCAGCAGGAAGGCGCAGTACACCACGTCGAACGACCGGGCCGGCAACGACACCGCGCGCAGGTCGCCCAGGAGCACCGGCCCGGCTGGGGCTGCGCGGTCAAGTCCGGTGCCAGCCAGTGCCTCGTCGGCCAGTACCTGCTGGGCCAGCGTCTGCCGGGCCAGCCCATTGTCCTGGTCCACGGTGGTCACGGTGATCTCGTAGCCGCTGTCGCGCAGCCGGGCCAGTCCCAGCTCGCCGGCTTGTGTCGCCACGCCGGCCCGCAGCACCGACAGCGGCCGTCCCAGCACCTGGTACAGGTAATCCTGCACCGGCTGGGCGAACAAGGGCCGCTCGTCCTGGCTGCGGCGAGCCTGGGTGGCCGCAGCCTGCCGAGCCGTGCTGGCCGCGTGCCGGGGCCCGCGCTCGGCCGGCTCGCTTTCCGTGACTCCATGACCGGCCGGAGTTCCCGCCGCTGACGACATGCAGCGAAGCGTAGTCAAACTCTCACTGAGAGTCGCTAAGGCGCGCGGGCAACCTGGGTAGCGGCGGACAGGGCGACCGGGGCGGGACGTAAAATAGAAGTGTCGTGAAGCACCATGACCCCCTGCCTCTCCCGAGCGCGGGAGTCTCGCGCATGCCCGGGATCCGCCCCGCCGCCCTCGGCTGTGGGCCATACCCTCGCGCCGTACTACCTGGGACACCATGAGCCTTGCTGGAATTCTCCACACTGTCGCCGACGACCCGCGGCTGAGCCGTGCCCTCGACGTCGCCCGAGCCGAGAGCCAGGCCACTGAGCCTGCCACTGGGCCTGCCACCGAGCCTGCCACCGGGCCGCGCGGCGAGCCGTCCGTGCTGGCCGGCGTCGATCTCATCGCGCCGTCAGCCCTGCGGCCCGTGCTCACCGCGGCGCTGGCCGCCGAGCCGGGTCAGTTCGTGCTGGCGGTCACGGCCACGGCCCGCGAGGCCGAGGATCTGACCGCCGCGCTTGGCTCGTTCCTGCCCCCGAACCGGGTGGTCTGCTTCCCGGGCTGGGAGACGCTGCCGCACGAGCGGCTGTCGCCGCGCCCGGACACGGTCGGGCAGCGGCTGGCCGTGCTGCGACGGCTGGCGCACCCGGACCCCGAAGACGAAGCGGCAGGCCCCCTGTCGGTGGTGGTCGCGCCGGTCCGCTGCCTGCTGCAGCCGATCGTGGGCGGCCTGGGTGACCTGGAGCCGGTCCGGTTGCGGGCGGGCGACACCTGCGACCCGGACGAACTGCTGACCCGGCTGGTGGAGATCGGCTACGCCCGCGAGGACCTGGTCGGCAAGCGCGGCGACGTGGCCGTCCGCGGCGGCATCATCGACGTGTTCGCCCCCACCGACGAGCACCCGGTGCGGATCGAGTTCTTCGGCGACACGGTGGAGGAGATCCGCTACTTCAAGGTGGCCGACCAGCGCAGCCTGGCTGAGGCGCCGGCGGGCCTGTGGGCCCCGCCGTGCCGCGAGCTGCTGCTCACTCCCGCGGTCCGGGACCGGGCCAAGGACCTGGCCGCGCGGTTCCCCGGCCTGTCCGAGGTGCTCGGCAAGCTGGCCGACGGCATCGCGGTCGAAGGCATGGAAGCGTTCGCGCCGGTGCTGGCCGAGCGCATGGACCTGCTGACCGACTACGTCCCGGCCGGAGGCGTACTGGTCGCCTGTGACCCGGAGCGCATCCGCACCCGGGCCGAGGAGCTGGTCAGCACCAGCCGGGAATTCCTGGACGCGTCCTGGGTCAACGCCGCGGCCGGCGGCGAAGCCCCGATCGACCTGGGCGCGGCCGCGTTCCAGCCGATCGCCAAGATCCGTGCGGCGGCCCGGGCCCGGGCGCTACCGTGGTGGACGATCGAGCCGTTCGGCGGCACCGACGACGAGGACGACACCGGCGGCGACGGCACCCGGCCGTCGTTCAGCATGGAGGCCACGCCGGCCGCGGCCTATCGCGGCGCGACCGACGCCATGATCTCCGACATGCGCGGCTGGGTGGCCGACGGCTGGCAGGTCGTGCTGGTCACCGAGGGACACGGCCCCGCGCAGCGGCTCACCGAGGTGCTCCGGGGTGAAGGCCTCGGCGCCCGGATGGCGGAGCTGCCCGACTCGCCCGAGCCGTCCGTGCCCTACGTCACCACCGGGTTGCTGGAGCACGGGTTCATCTGGCCGTCGGTCAAGCTGGCCGTGCTGACCGAGAACGACCTGGCCGGGCAGCCGGGCGGCCGGGCCAGCACCAAGGACATGCGCCGGATGCCGAGCCGGCGCCGCGGCGGGGTGGACCCGCTGCAGCTCAGCCCGGGCGACTACGTGGTGCACGAGCAGCACGGCGTGGGCCGGTTCATGGAGATGACCAGCCGGACCGCGGCCGGGGCCACCCGCGAGTACCTGGTCATCGAGTACGCGCCGAGCAAGCGCGGCCAGCCGCCGGACCGGCTGTACGTGCCCACCGACCAGCTGGACGAGGTCACCAAGTACTCCGGTGGCGAAGCGCCCAGCCTGCACCGGCTGGGCGGGGCGGACTGGGCCAAGGCCAAGGGCCGGGCCCGCAAGGCGGTGCGCCAGATCGCGGCCGAGTTGATCCGGCTCTACTCCGCCCGGGTGGCGTCCCCCGGTCACGCGTTCGGGCCGGACACGCCGTGGCAGCGTGAGCTGGAAGACGCGTTCCCCTACGTCGAGACCGGTGACCAGCTGGCCGCCATCGACGAGGTCAAGGGCGACATGGAGCGGCCCATCCCAATGGACCGGCTGATCTGCGGGGACGTCGGTTACGGCAAGACCGAGATCGCGGTGCGGGCGGCGTTCAAGGCGGTCCAGGACGGCCTGCAGGTCGCGGTGCTGGTGCCGACCACGCTGCTGGTGCAGCAGCACTTCTCCACGTTCAGCGAGCGGTACGCGCCGTTCCCGGTCAAGGTCCGGGCGCTGTCCCGGTTCCAGAGCGCGGCGCAGACCACGGAAACGCTGCGCGAGATCGCCGCCGGCGACATTGACGTGGTCATCGGCACCCACAAGCTGCTGTCGCCCGAGGTCCAGTTCAAGCGGCTGGGCCTGATCATCATCGACGAGGAGCAGCGGTTCGGGGTCGAGCACAAGGAATACCTGAAGCGGCTGCGGACCGAGGTCGACGTGCTGAGCATGTCGGCCACGCCGATCCCGCGCACGCTGGAGATGGGCGTGGCCGGGATCCGGCAGATGTCCACCATCCTCACCCCGCCGGAGGAACGCCACCCGGTGCTGACGTTCGTCGGCCCGTACGACGAGCGGCAGATCGCCGCGGCGGTCCGGCGCGAGCTGCTGCGGGACGGCCAGGTGTTCTTCGTGCACAACCGGGTCGCCTCGATCAACAAGGTCGCGGCGCGGGTCGCCGAGCTGGTGCCGGAGGCCCGGGTCGGGGTGGCGCACGGCCAGATGAACGAGCACCAGCTCGAAGCGATCATGGTCGACTTCTGGGACGGCAAGTACGACGTGCTGGTGGCGACCACGATCGTCGAATCCGGACTCGACATCCCCAACGCCAACACGCTGATCGTGGACCGGGCCGACACCTACGGCCTGTCCCAGCTGCACCAGCTGCGCGGGCGCGTCGGCCGTGGCCGGGAGCGGGCCTACGCCTACTTCCTCTACCCGCCGGAGCGCACGCTGACCGAGACCGCGCACGAGCGGCTGGCCACCGTGGCCCAGCACACCGAGATCGGGGCCGGCATGTACGTGGCCCTCAAGGACCTGGAGATCCGCGGCGCGGGCAACCTGCTCGGCGGCGAGCAGTCCGGGCACATCGCCGGCGTCGGGTTCGACCTGTACATCCGCATGATCGGCGAGGCGGTCAACGAGCTGAAGGGCGAGGGCCCGGCGGACCGGCCCGAGGTCCGGGTCGAGCTGCCGGTCAACGCGCACATCCCGCACGACTACCTGCCCGGTGAGAAGCTCCGGCTGGAGGCGTACACGCGGATCGCGGCGATCGAGAACGACGTCGACGTGACCGCGGTCCGGGACGAGCTCACCGACCGGTACGGCCAGCTGCCCGGGCCGGTGCTGAACCTGCTCGAGGTGGCCCGGCTGCGGGCCCGGGCCCGGCGGGCCGGCCTGACCGACATCACCCTGCAGGGGAACCACATCCGGTTCGCGCCGGTCGAACTGCCCGAATCGAAGCAGGTCCGGGTGCAGCGGCTGTACCCCAGGACACTGCTCAAGCCGGCGGTGCGTACGATGCTGGTGCCGGTTCCTAAGGCGGTGCCCGGGTCGTCGTCGGCCGGGGCGTCCCGGGGCCGGTCCCCGGCCAGCGGGACGACCACCATTGGCGGCCAGCCGCTGCGGGACCGGGACATGCTCGCCTGGTGCACCGAACTGATCGAGTCTCTGTTCGGGGACCCGGCGTCACCAGCTGAGACAAAGGCGTGAGAAGGGACGTGGCCGTGCGCCGCATACCGATCAGGACCGCGACCGCGGTCAAGGCTGCCGTTGCTGCTGCTGCCTTCGGCGGGCTGATCGCCGGGTGCGCCCCGGTCCAGATGGGCTCGGCCGCCACCGTCGGCAGCGACTCGATCTCCAGCAGCCAGCTCAACACCGAGGTGACCAACCTGACCACGGCGGCCAAGCCGTACTCCAGTGCGGTCCAGCTCACCGCGGCGCAGGTCCCCAAGGACGTGCTCGGCTGGCTGATCAGGTTCAAGGTCCGCGAGAACCTGGCCAGCAACGAGAACCTCACGGTGACGGCCAGTCAGCGCGACCAGGCCCTGGAGGACATCTACCAGCAGGCGTCGGCCCAGGCTCAGCAGCAGGGGGTCAAGAACGTGACGCTGACCGAGCTGGCCGTGGCCAACGGCCTGCCGCCGAACCTGCTGGACGAGCTGGGCCGCTACCAGGCCATCGAGATCGCCTACGCCGAGGCCCACAACGGCGGCAAGCTGCCGACGGCCACGGCCACGGTCAACGCCATCACCAAGCAGTTCAACACGGCCGAGTGCCACGTCTACAAGAACGCACCGGTCAAGGTGAACCCGCAGTACGGCACGCTGAACTACAGCCAGTACACGGTGGTCGCGGCGCCGGACACGCTGTCGCGCGCGAGTGGTACGCCGCCCAAGCCGTCCACCGCGGGGACCTCGCCGTCGTGCTGATCCTGCTGGTCACCAGCCCGCGGGTCGCTCCCGGGCTGCTGACTTTGCAGGCCTGGGACACGCTGCGCGCGGCCGCCCGGGTGCTGGCCCCGCCGGACCACCCGCAGCACGCCGCTCTCGTCGCGGCCGGGATCGACGTGGACATACTGCACACCCCGGACGACGAGCTGGCCCGGCAGCTGGCCGGCGCCACGGTTGATGCCACCGGCGCCGCCGGGGACCGGGACGTCGTCTGGCTGGCCGCTCCTCCGGCCCATCCCGGGGGGACCAGCCCGGTCACCGCGCTGCGGGCCGAGCTGGACGCCTCGGCCGTGCCCACCGAGGTGCTCCGTGGCTCGGCCGACCTGCCCGGGGCCCGGCTGCTCGACCTGGTCACGACCATGACCGTGCTGCGGACGCAGTGCCCGTGGGACGCCAAGCAGACCCACTCCTCCCTGGCCCCGCACCTGCTCGAAGAGCCGTACGAGGCCCTTGAGGCGCTGGAGAACGGGGACCACGCCGCGTTCGCCGAAGAGCTCGGGGACGTGCTGCTGCAGGTGCTGTTCCACGCCGAGGTGGCCTCTGAGCGGGATGACGGCACCGGCTACACCATCGACGACGTGGCCGACGGGATCGTGGCCAAGCTGGTCCGCCGCCACCCGCACGTGTTCGCGGACGTGGCCGTGACCGGCGCCGCCGAAGTGGCGCTGAACTGGGACGAGATCAAGAAGGCCGAACGGGCCCAGCGGAGCGCGACCGATCCCGCGCAGGTCTCGGCCCTGGCCGGCGTGCCGTTCGGGCAGCCGGGGCTGTCGCTGGCCAGCCAGTTGCAGGGCCGGGCCGCGCGGGCCGGGCTGCCCGACGACCTGCTGATCGAGCCGGCCGAGCCCGCCGAAGCCGATGGGACGGGGGATGGCCAGCGGGATGCACAGCGGGATGCACTGGGGGACCGGCTGTTCGCCCTGGTGGCTTCCGCCCGTGCCGCCGACCTGGACCCCGAGCTGGAGCTGCGCGCGGCCGCCCGCCGCTACGCTGAACGGGTCCGGGCCTGGGAGCGGGCTCATCCCGCTTAACTGGCCTAATGCAGGTCGGTGCGCCCTTTCGCCGGGCATCATTAAAACCCGTGATCTCGCCCGCCCAGGGGCGGCCCGGAAACAATGCGCGATCAGACATTATTAAAATAATTAATGAAGCCTATGCACACTGGGCCCAGATATGCTGTCAGCGCCGGGTGGCGGGCCGCGCCCGGAACCAGCGGTAGGTCACTGAGTCACTCCTTGTCACCCATAGTGACCAAGGTTCTCATCACTTTAATAGCTCTGAGTAATTGATTGAATGCGCTTTGACGTAACCAGGAAAAGTTGGCTGAGCGCCCGTTATGATCTTGATCTCACCAGCTTGTGCGCATCTACGACGGTTTTTTGGCCTATATCGTGCTCCATCCGGCCCTCGTGATCACGGCTTCGTCAAGATCATCTCGGACAAAAGTCTTGATTACGCGTAAACCGTCTGCGATGACCAGGCGTCACCTACGTGTGAGGCGCGGAGACGCGCGACAGGGATGACCGAGGGACCTGGTGAGCCGGTGGCGGACGGAAGCCGGTTTGCTCCAGGGGGGACAAATGCCAAAGCCCGCGAGCGTGAATGTTGGCCTGTTGCCCGGTAAGGGCGACGCGCCGATGGTTATCCCACATATTTTCAATGTGCGTAACCCAGCGTCATAGAAGTTCATTGCAGAGTTTCCGACGGTGCCGATAGCGCTTGTGAGGTCCTGACCCAGATGGTGCTTCCTAATTTCCCCGCCCCTCAGAGCGAGCCCGCTCCGGTCGCCCCGGAGAGCGGCACCGCTGAGGTGCGAACGATGCTGCCGTATCGGCCCATCTCGCCGACCTTCGCCATCGTGCCCACGGTCAGCGTGATCATCCCGGCCCGGAACGAGGCGGCCAACCTGCCGCACGTCTTCCGGTCGCTGCCGCCGTGGGTCAACGAGATCATCGTGGTCGACGGGCACTCGGTGGACGACACCGTGGCAGTGGCGCACGAGCTGTGCCCGCAGGCCCGGGTGATCACCCAGCCGGGCCGGGGCAAGGGCGACGCGCTGATCGCCGGCTTTGTCGCCGCGACGGGCGACATCCTGGTCGCGATGGACGCAGACGGCTCCACCGACGGGGCGGAGATCATCCAGTTCGTGGGCGCGCTGGTGTGCGGGGCGGACTACGCCAAGGGCTCCCGGTTCTCCGGCAGCGGCGGCAGCTCCGACATCACCGCGGGACGCCGGTACGGCAACTGGCTGCTCGGCTCCATGGTCAACCGGATGTTCCGGACCCAGTTCACCGACCTCTGCTACGGCTACAACGCCTTCTGGGCCCGCCACCTGGACGCGCTCGACCTCGACTGCCCGGGCTTCGAGATCGAGACCATGATGAACATCCGGGCGGCCAAGGCCGGCCTGCACATCCACGAGGTGCCGAGCTTCGAGCGCCCGCGGCTGAACGGCGAGAGCAACCTGTCCGTGGTGCACGACGGCTGGCGGATCCTGAAGCTGATCCTGCGCGAGCGGTTCTCCCGGCTCTCGGCGCCCGCCGAGACGCTGGCCCCGGTGACCTTCGCGACCCCGGTCGCGGACGAAACCGAAGCCCCGGCTCAGGCGAGCGTGGAGGGAGCCTGACCATGCTGTCCGCTTCCGTCATCATCTGCGCGCACGCCGATGACCGGTGGGACGACACCCTCGCCGCGGTGGCCTCGGTGCACGCGCAGAGCCACCCGGCCAAAGAGCTGATCGTCGTCATCGACTACAACCGCCCGCTGTACGAGCGGCTGAAGGCCGCGCTGCCCGAGGCCATGGTGATCGAGAACGACCACCAGCAGGGCCTGTCCGGCGGCCGTAACACCGGGATCGCCGCGGCCACCGGCCAGGTGCTGGCCTTTCTCGATGACGACGCCGTCGCGGACGTCAACTGGCTGAAGTGCATGATCGACGCCTACACCGACGCCAGCGTGGCCGGTGTCGGGGGCCGGACCCTGCCGAGCTGGGACTCCGACCGGCCGTCCTGGTTCCCCGAGGAGTTCGACTGGGTGATCGGCTGCACCTACATCGGGATGCCGACGCGCCGCGCGCCCGTCCGCAACCTGCTCGGCGGCAATGCGTCCTTCCGCCGCGAGGTGTTCGACAAGGTGGGCGGGTTCACCAGCGGCATCGGCCGGGGCAAGGGCAAGCGGCCGCTGGGCTGCGAGGAGACCGAGTTCTGCATCCGGATCAACCAGCAGATGCCCGGCTCGGTGCTGCTGTTCGACGAGCAGGCGCTGATCTGGCACCGCGTCCGTGACGACCGGCGCCGGTTCGCCTACTACCGCAGCCGTTGCTACGCCGAAGGCCTGTCCAAGGCCATGGTGACCCGCAACGTGGGTACCCAGGACGGGCTGTCGTCCGAGCGGGCCTACGCCACCCGGACGCTCCCCCTCGGAGTGCGCCAGGGCATGACCGACGCCCTGCGCGGCGACGCGGCCGGTCTCGGCCGCGCTGGTGCCATCGTGGCCGGCCTGGCCGCGGTCACCTTCGGGTACGCGGCAGGGGTGGCGGGCAACACCCGGGACCGCCGTCGCAGCGTGCGCGCGCCGGCCAGCGCCAGTGCGGGGGCCAGTGCCAGTGCGGGGGCGAGTGCCAGTGCGGGCGCCAGCGCCAGTGCGGGCGCGGGTGCGGAGGGATCAGGTTCGTGACTGACCGCGCGGCGCCAATCCAGGGCGCGAAGCCGTACGTACCTATCTTGATGTATCACGAGATCGCCGCGTCTCCGGACACCAAGAGCCGGCTGGCCGTGCCCCCAGACAAGTTCGCCGCCCAGGTCGAGTACCTGCACGGCGCGGGCTTCACCGCCCTCACGTTCACCGAGGCGGCCAGGGCACTGGCCGGGGAGCCGGGCCAGTTGCCGGAACGCCCGGTCGTGCTGACCTTTGACGACGGATACGCGGACTTCCACAGCCAGGCGCTGCCGATACTGGACAAGTTCGGCTTCACCGCCACGGTCTTCGTGACGACCGGCTGGATCGCCGACGCCGGTAAATACGCGGCGGGCACCGCGCTCGGCCCCATGCTGTCGTGGAGCCAGATCCGCGAGGTAGCCATGGCCGGAGTGGAGATCGGCGCCCACAGCCACGGGCATCCCCAGCTCGACCAGATTTCCCGCAGTCAGCTCCGGGACGAGCTGGCCACCCCCAAGGACCTCCTCGAGGAGGGGATCGGCCAGCCCGTACCGAGCGTGGCCTATCCCTTCGGCTACTCCAGCGCGCAGGTCCGGCAGGCGGTGGGGAAGGCTGGTTACCGCCACGCCTGCGCGGTCGCCAACGCGACCGCCCGGCCCGGCGCGGACGAGTTCGCCGTGCCCCGGCTGACCGTGCGGGCGTCGACCCGGCCGCAGACCTTCGAGCGGGTCGTGCGGGGCGGGCAGGAATCAACGATCTATCTGAAGGACCACGTGCTGACCAAGGGGTTTGCGGTGGTCAGGCGGACGAAGGCTGTGATCGGTGGCATCTCCCGAAGTGCATGATGTAACGGGGCTCACCGACCCCGAAACGAGTGACCAGGCGGAACCCGGCCAGGCTCCGCTCCGTCGGGCAGAGGGCTCGCGACGACGGATCCCTAGTCTGGAGCAGCTCGACCTGCCCGGTCGGTACCGCGAACTGCGGGCCCACATGGCCTCGCCGCTGTACCGCAACGCCTACGCGTTGATGATCAACACCGCGGTGACCGGCGTGCTCGGCGTCCTGTACTGGCTGCTCGCCGCCCGGAGCTACACGGCGGTGGAAGTGGGCCGGGCGTCGGCCGCCTATTCGGCGATGAACCTGGTGTCCGGGTTCACGGCCTACAACCTGGTCGGCGCGATCACCCGTTTCCTGCCGCAGACGGGATCGCGCACGAAGTCGTGGGTGCTGAAAACGTACCTGTTCAGCGCGCTGGCCTCCATCGTCGTCACCATCCCGTTCCTGCTCACCGTCAGCCACTGGGGCCCCACGTACTCCGAGCTGACCGGGCTGGTGCCCGGGCTGGCGTTCCTCGTGTCCGTGGTGACCTGGAGCATCTTCACGCTCCAGGACGGTGTGATGACCGGGCTGCGCAACGCGATCTGGGTGCCGCTGGAGAACGGCCTGTTCGGCATCGTCAAGATCATCCTGCTGGTTGCGTTCGCCGCGTCGATTCCCACGGTGGGGATCTTCGTCTCCTGGATGCTGCCCGTGTTCGTGTCGCTGCCGCTGGTCAACGGCCTGATCTTCTTCAAGCTGATGCCGCGGCACGAGCACCTGACCGCGCACCGCACGCCACCGACCAACCGCCAGATCGGCAAGTTCCTGGCCGGGGACTACATCGGCGCCATGTGCCTGCTCGGCATCAACAACCTGGTCCCGATCCTGGTCGCCATCCGGATCGGCCCGGACAAGAGCGCCTACTTTTACATCGCCTGGACCATCGGCCAGGTCCTGGACCTGCTTGCGGTCAACATGGCCATGTCGGTGACCGTGGAGAGCGCGTTCGACGCCGCGACGCTGGCGGCGAACGTCCGCTCGGCGCTGCGCCGGCTGGCCATCATCCTGCTGCCGATCGTGGCCCTGGTGGCGGTGCTGGCGCCGTTCGCGCTCCGCCTGTACGGGCCCGAGTACGCGTCATACGGCGCGCCGGTACTGGAACTGCTGGCCCTGGCCACGCTGCCCAAGGCCCTGACCGAGCTGTTCCTGGGGGCCATGCGGGCGCAGAACCGGCCCAAGATGATCGCGGTCATCCAGATCGTCCGGTTCGTGCTCGTCCTCGTCCTGGCCCTCGCGCTGACCGGCCTGATCGGCGTGTCCGGTGCGGCGGTGGGCGCCTTGGCCACCCAGCTGTTCGTCGCGATCCTGATCTTCCCGAAGCTGCGCCAGGTCATGTCGGCCCGGGCGACCCGCGCCGACCGGGTCGCGGGGCCCGCACAGGAGCCGGCCGTTGCGCCCGCGCTGGCCGATGCGGCCGCGGCCGCGGGCGCGGCGACGACCGCCCAGGTCCCGCTGACCCGGGCCGACCTGGACAAGACCATCATCGGCCCGCTGCCGCCCGAGCTGCGGGAGGCGGCCTTCGCCAGCGCCCGCAACGCCGCGCTGGCGGGCCTGCCGGCGCCGTTCACGGCCCCGGTCAACGAAGCCTTCGACAACTACGCCGCGCGCACGCTGACCCTGCCCATCAGGGCGATTGCGGTCGCCCTGGGCGATGCGGCCGTCACCAGCGAGTTCGACGTGGTCAGCGTGCCCCGTCCAGCCGGTCCCTCCGGTCCGGCTGGTCCCGGCGGCCCGGCCGGCCCTGGTGGCCCGGGCGCCCCCGGTCGCCGGGCGGCCGGCGGATCGGGTCGCGGTCCGGGCCGCCCGCCCGAGCGCGGACCGGCCAAGCCCCGGCGGCCCAAGCCAGCGCGGCCGGAGCAGTCCAGTTCGTTCTTCGACCAGGCGCCCACGTGGCTGTCGACCATGCTGGTCGCCGTGCTGGGCGCGGCCGGCGTGGCTCTGTTCTTCGGCACCGTCGGCACGGCCACCCCGCGGCTGAACGACATGAACGGGCTCGGGATGATCTCGATCCTGCCCGCCACCACGGTCGCCGGGATCGCGCTGCTCGGGCTGGCCTTCGTCCTTGCGCTCGGGATGTCCCGGCCGCGGCCGCTGCTGCTGGGCGCGCTGGTGGCCGCCATCGTCATCTGCCTCGACGGTGTGACGGTCGTCCTCGAGCCGGACCCCCGATTCCCGACCGCCTACTGGATCGCAGGCTTCGTCGACTACATCTTCCGGACCGGGCATAGCTCGCCCGCGTTGTCGGCCTACTTCAGCTGGCCCGGCTTCTTCGAGGTCGTCGCGTTCATCGAGCACGTGGTGGGCAGCACGAACCTGATGCCGGTGCTGAAGTACTGGCCGGTGACCATCGACCTGCTGTCGCTGGTGCCGATGGGCCTGATCGTCAAGCGGCTGCACGCGACCTGGCGGGCCAAGTGGCTCGCGCTGTTCATCTTCACCGTGGGCAACTGGGTGGGCCAGGACTACTTCTCCCCCCAGTCGTTCAACTACCTGCTGTACCTGTTCTTCCTCGCGCTGCTGATCACCTACTTCGGCAAGCAGGCCACGGCCGGGACACCAGGCTCCGGTCCGGGCGGTCATCGGCAGGCCAGCCGCCCGCGCCGCTTCCAGCTGTCCGGCCTGACCCAGAAGTTCACCCCGGCGGTGCTGCAGCGGTTCCAGCTCGACCATCCGCTGCCCGGCGACATGCCGGCCGTGACCGCGAGCCGGGGCCAGCGGGTCGCCGTGGCCGGTGCGATCGTGGCCATCGTCGCCTTCTCCACCGTCAGCCATCAGCTCACGCCGTTCTTCATGGTGGTGGCGTGCGCGGTGCTGGTCCTGATCCGGCGCTGCCAGCTGCGCACCCTGCCGATCCTGCTCGCCGTGATCTTCGCCGCCTGGGTCAGCTTCGGTGCCTCCGGGTTCTGGTCCGGCCACATCAACGACATGTTCGGCGGCCTCGGGGACCTTGGCTCCAACCTGTCCACCAGCGTGTCCGGGCGGACGACGGGCAACTCCTCGCTGCACAAGTACGTGCTGTACTCGCGGGACCTGTTCGCGGCCACGGTGCTGCTGATGGCCGGCCTCGGGCTGCTGCGCCGTCGGCGCCTGCAGGTCGACGACCGGGTGCTCGTGGTCCTCACGGCCGTGCCGTTCCTGGGCTTCGGGCTGCAGAGCTACGGCGGCGAGATGGCCTTGCGCGTCTACCTGTTCGCGCTCCCGGCCGCGGCGGTGCTGGCCGCCATGGCGTTCTTCCCCGCCCCGGTCCGCGACTGGCGCCCCTGGCGGATCCTGCCCGCGGTGGCGGTGGCCGTCATCGCGGCCATTGTGATCTTCTTCGTGCCCCGGTACGGCAACGAGTCCTTCGAGCGCACGCCCGTGGGTGAAGTGTCGGCCACGAACTACCTGTCCGCGCACGACAGCCAGGGGATCCACGTCCTCTGGCTGAGCGAGGACCCGGTCAACGACGACACCCCGCAGATTCCGTGGCAGTACAAGGACATCGAGAAGATCGACTACGAGCCGCACCAAGCACCGCTCAACCCGGCGTCGGTCGCCACCATCGTGGCCCAGCTGCGCGCCAGCGGGCCCGGTAGTTACGTCATGACCACCACCACCCAGGAGGAATACCTGGAGCAGGCGGCGAGCTACCAGCCCAACTGGGGCCAGGAGTTCCGCGCGGCCATGAAGGCCTACCCCGGGGTCAAGGTGGCCTACGCCAACCGGGACGCGGTCATCTACACGCTCACCTGGCCGAAGGGTGCGGCCCGGGTGCCGCTACCCAGCCCGGTCGGCACCTTCGCCACGACCATCTGGACGCCGATCGGGCTGGCCGGACTGGTGTTGCTGCTGCTCGTGCTGGGAGCACGCGAGTTCACCCGGATCTGGCGGCCGGAGAACAGCCGGCTCGCGCGGCGGCTCGCCACCGCGACGATTCCGTTGCTGGTCTTCTTCTTCGTCGTCGTCATCATCCGGTTCGTGGTCCTCGGATGACCGCCACCGAGCAAGGGGGAAGAGCAGTGAAAGCATGCGTCCGGAGGGTCGCCGGAGCACCACCGATAGGACACGATTCATGAGGCGTCATCTAGCGCTGGCCGCGCCGGCCGTCGACCGGGACGTCCCGGCGGTGATCGTGAAGGTGGGCCACTACCCGATCCATCACGGCGGCGTCGACGCGATCCGGTCGCTGGGGCGTCTCGGCGTGCCGGTCCATGCGGTGACCGAGGACCGCTGGACGCCCGCCGCACTCTCCCGTTACTGCCGGGATCGGTTCGTCTGGCCGAAGGCCGAGCGGGCCGAGCCGGAGCTGATGGTCAAGCACCTCAAGGAGGCTGGGCAGCAGATCGGGATCCCCTCGATCCTCATCCCGACCGATGAAGAGGCCGCCGTCCTCATCGCCGAAAACGCCGCCGAACTGGTCGACTGGTTCCTGCTGCCTCAGGTGGCCGCGGACCTGCCAGCTCGGCTGGCCAGCAAAGGCGGACTGTACAGGCTGTGCCTGGAGCACGATGTGCCTGCTCCCGCCTCGTCGTTCCCCCAGACGATGGCGGACATCGAGCGGTTCGCCGCCCGGGCCACCTTCCCGGTGGTGGCCAAGAACCTGGAAGCGTGGACGCGGCTACACCACCCGGTCGTGAACGGGACCACGATCATCGATTCCGCCGGTGAACTGCTGACTATGTCCCGGGGTTGGGGCGAGACGCCCAGCGTCATCCTGCAGGAGTACATTCCAGCCGATGTAGCCGAGGACTGGATCGTGCATCTATACCGCGGGACCGACGGTGACCCGCTGGTGCTGTTCACGGGGATCAAGGTCCGGTCCTGGCCGCCGCAGGCCGGCATGACCGCCCTCGCGTACACGGTCAGCAATCCGAAGCTCGCCGAGCTGGCGGCCTACCTGTGCGACCGGGTCGGCTTCAGCGGCATCGCCGACCTCGACTTCCGCTTCGACCGCCGCGATGGCCAGTACAAGCTGGTGGACTTCAACCCGCGCATCGGCGCCCAGTTCCGGCTGTTCGAGAACGCCGCCGGTATCGACGTCGTCCGGGCGATGCACCTCGATCTGACCGGCCGTCCGGTGCCGTCAGCGCCGATGCCGGAGGGCCGCCGGATCATCGTCGAGAACGTGGACCTGACGGCCCGACTGTCCGGCCGCCGGAGCACGGACCACCTTCCCCCGCTACCGGATGTGGGGGACACCGAGCTGGCCTGGTTTGCCGTCGACGACCCGTTGCCGGTGGCGGCGATGCTGGCCCGGTCGGCGGCCCCGCTGGCGACCTACCTGAACCGGCTCAGACGGGCCCGCGCTGTCCGGCGGGATGCCCGTGCGGTGAGCCAGCCGCCGGCCGAGCCGCTGCCCAAGTTATGCGCCCCGAACGCCATCGCAACGTCATTTCCTGCTTGAACACTGATTAGATGTGTCGCTGCCGGGTGCGGCAGCATAGTGAGAGGGACGGACCCCTATGCCAGCAACTACCTCCTACGCGCCAGCCGTCGTCATAGGGGCTGGTCCATACGGCCTTTCCGTGGCTGCTCACCTGCGCGGGCGTGGCATCGCCGTGCGGACCTTCGGTGATGTCATGTCCGGCTGGCACTCACAGATGCCGGCCGGCATGTTCCTGAAGTCCACGCCCGCGGCCTCCAGCCTCTCGGCCCCCGGGTCGGGCTCCCGTCTTGAGGACTTCTGCACGGTGTCCGGGACGGCTCCGCTGGTCGGGGATGACGTGGTGCCGATCGACCTGTTCATCCGCTACGGTCAGTGGTTCGCCCAGCGCAACGTCCCGGATGTGGAGAACGTCAAGGTCACCGGGCTCAAGCAGGACGGCCACCGGTACCTGGTCACGCTGGCGACCGGTGAGCAGATCTCCACCCCGGCGGTTGTGCTCGCCACCGGGATGAGCGGGACCGCCTACGTGCCCGCCGAGCTGGCGGCCCTCGGCCAGCCGTCTGCGGACGGCGTGATCTCCCACAGCTCACAGCACACTTCGCTGAACGGTTTCGCGGGCCGTGAGGTGGTGGTGATCGGTGCCGGGCAGTCCGCCCTGGAGGGCGCGGCCCTGCTGCACGAGGCCGGGGCCAGCGTGCAGATCGTGTCCCGGCGCTCGGTGGTCTGGGGTGGCGACCCGGTAGTGCGCGAGGGCGTTCGGCGGTACCTGCCCGAGGTCGGCTCCCCGCTGGGGCCAGACTGGCGGCTGATCCCGTTCAGCAGTGGGGCTGGTGCCTTCCGCTACCTGCCCGACGAGACCAGGCTGGCCCTGATCCAGCGGGTGCTCGGGCCGTTCGGCGCGTGGTGGCTGCGGGACCGGGTGGCTGGCCAGTTCGACGTGCACGAAGGCCAGCGGATCAAAGACGCGCGCGCCGTCGGGGACAACGCGCTGCTCACCACGGCCACTGCCACCGGCCACCAGACTGAGTTCAAGGTCGACCACGTGCTGGCCGCGACCGGCTTCCGGGTGAACCTGGCCAGCCTCGGCTTCATCGACCCCGCGCTTATCGGCCGGTTCCGGCTCCTGATCGATTCGCCGCGGCTGTCCAACTCGTTCGAGTCCTCGGTCCCCGGGATCTGGTTCGCTGGCCTCGCGGCGGCGTCGACATTTGGCCCGCTCATGCGGTTCGTCTGCGGGTCTGAGTTCGCTGCCCGGCGGGTGAGCAACGCCGTGGCGCGTCGCATCCGCGCGGTCAGCCGGCTGTAGCGTACGCGGATGGGCGATCACACCACCTCAGACCGCCAGCGGCGCCGGCCATCCGCCGCTGGCCACTGATCGTCGCGGGGCTGATCGTCGCGGGATGTGTGGGGTTCGCGGTGGCGTGGGTGATCCACCCGGCCAACCCGGCCGCTTCGCCGCCGGCATCGACGGCTTCGACGTCGGTGCCGGTGACGGCCACGATCAAGGTCACCTGCCAGGACAACAGCGGCGACGCCGCCCGGATGCAGCAGGCCATCGACAGCAGCCCCGCCGGGCTCCGCGATCGAGTTCGAGGGCGGCACCTGCCTGCTGAGCAAGGGCCTGACGCTGCCGGGTGACCGCACCTACACAGGCGGGAGCACCACCGGCACCGTGCTCAAGCAGGACGGCCCGGCCGGCTACGTCCTCGCCTCCGACCAGCTACGTGGACAGCGTCAGCACCACCGGCGATCCGCTCGCGATCCGGGATCTCACCATCGACTGTGACGGCTCCGGCCGCACCGACGGGATCATCCTGCTCAACTGGCAGCTCGACGTGGAGCACGTCGACGTCAGACCACTGCGGCGGATCCGGCATCGTCGACACGAACACCGGCGCGAACGGCAGCGCCATCAAGAACACCAGTGTCAACAGCCGGTTCGACAATAACTTCGTATCCGGCAGCGGCCGCTACGGGTTCGAGATGATCGACTCCGGTAACTCGGTCACCGACGGGTTCCTGGACGACAACCAGATCGCCGATTCGGGTGCGGACGCCGTGCACATGGAGAACGCCGAGGGCTGGGATATCTCCGGCAACCACCTGTACGGCGTCAAGCAGAACGCGCTGAACCTCCAGCGCATCTACGGGACCAGCTCTCCGGCAACTACGTCGAGGACTTCGGTGACGGCCAGACCAGCGGGACCTGGTACGGCCTGGCCGCCACGGCCCAGGACGGCCCGGGATCCTCGATCATCGGTAACAAGATCTTCAACCTGAACGGCGAGTCGACGCGCGCCAGCTACGTCTATCTGGGCATCACGGCACCAACAGCGGCACGGGTTCTGCGGCGGTGACCGGCAACACCATCCAGGGCAACCGCCAGAGCGATGTGGGCCTGTCCTTCACCGGCGGCGACAACCCGCTGAGGATCACCGCGAGCGGCAACAACGTCACCGGGGTCGGGACCAAGCTCAAATCAGGCCCGAACGCGAAGGTGACCAGCGGATCCTGACCGCCCAGGCCCAGCGGACTGACCGCCGGGTCCTGACCGCCCGGTCTAGCCGACCAGCATGTCGTCGCGGATGGCCGCCCACTGCAGTGAATGGCGGATGCCGTCGGCGACGGAGTACCGGGGCTGCCAGCCCAGCTCGCTGCGGGCGCGCTCGCTCCGCGTGTACGCACCGGCGACGTCACCCGGGCGGCGGGGTGCCTCGGTCACCGCGACGGGGACGTCGACCACGCTGTTGAACGCCGTGACCAGCTCGCGCACGGTGGTCCCGTCCCCGGTTCCCACGTTGATCGCGGTGGACGTGACCGGCCCGGACAGCACGTCGTCGAAACGGTCCAGCGCAGCCAGGTGCGCGGCGGCCAGGTCCCACACGTGGATGTAGTCCCGGATCCCCGACCCATCCCTGGTCGGGTAGTCCGTGCCCGTGACCTGGAACGGGACACCGTCGGTGTGCGCCTCGATCAGCTTGCCCAGCGCGTGCGTGGGCCGGGCCAGCTGCAGGCCCGTGCGCATCTTGGGGTCCGCCCCGACGGGGTTGAAGTACCGCAGCGACAGCACCCGGATCGGCTGGCTGGCCGCGATGTCGGCGAACATCTCCTCGCAGACCGCCTTGGTCCGGCCGTACGGGCTCTGCGGGTCGATGACCGAGCCCTCGTCCACGGTCAGGTCCGCCCCGGCCCCATAGATCGCCGCCGACGAGCTGAAGATCATCCGCGGGCAGCCGTTGCGCAGCAGGTGCGCGACCAGCTCCAGGCTGGCGGTCACGTTGGCCCGGTAGTACCCCACCGGATCCGCGACCGAGTCCGGGACCACGATCAGGGCGGCGCACTGGATCACGGTGCTGATGTCGGGGTGGTCGCTGAAGATGCGGTCGATCAGGGGGCCGTCGGCGATGTCACCCTCGTAGAAGGCACGCCCCGCGGCGAACTGCCGCTTGCCGGTCACCAGGTTGTCCACGATGACCGGGGTGATCCCGGCGTCAATGCAGGCCGAGGCGATCGTGCTGCCGATAAAACCCGCCCCGCCTGCGATGAGAACCTTCATGAACCCGCTTCCGGCCTACGGTCCCGCTGACCCATCGGAGCTTACCCGGAGCCGGCGTGGCCGG
The DNA here is from genome assembly GCA_963833835.1 of uncultured Actinomycetes bacterium. Classification (GTDB taxonomy): domain Bacteria; phylum Actinomycetota; class Actinomycetes; order Streptosporangiales; family Streptosporangiaceae; genus Bog-532. The sequence continues at coordinate 210,763 of CAWHZI010000001.1, read as the reverse complement.
TGCGGCGGAGGTGCGGGCTCCACTAGGCTCGAAGGCGGACTTAACGCACACCCGCCAGAACAGGACATAGGAGCCAGTGGTGGCCTCGATCGAAGCAATCCATGCCAGGCAGATCCTGGACTCCCGGGGCAACCCGACCCTCGAGGTCGAGGTCGCCCTGGACGACGGGACAATCGGACGGGCTGGAGTGCCCAGCGGCGCCTCGACCGGCGCCTTCGAGGCGGTCGAGCTGCGCGATGGCGGCGACGAGTTCGGCGGCAAGGGTGTCACCCACGCCGTAGCCAACGTGGTGGACGAGATCCAGCCCGAGCTGCTCGGCCACGAGGCCGATGACCAGCGGCTGGTGGACCAGGCCATGATCGACCTCGACCGGACCCCGGACAAGTCCCGGCTCGGCGCGAACGCGATCGTCGGCGTCTCCATCGCGGTGGCCCGCGCGGCCGCCGACTCGGCCAGCCTGCCGCTGTTCCGGTACCTGGGCGGCCCCAACGCGCACGTCCTGCCGGTGCCGATGATGAACATCCTGAACGGCGGCGCGCACGCCGACAACAGCGTGGACATCCAGGAGTTCATGATCACCCCGATCGGCGCCTCCACCTACGAGGACGCGCTGCGCTGGGGGGCAGAGACCTACCAGGCGCTCAAGTCGGTGCTGAAGCAGCACGGGCTGTCCACCGGCGTGGGCGACGAGGGCGGTTTCGCGCCCGACCTGGCCAACAACCGGGCCGCGCTGGACCTCATCGTGGAGGCCATCGGCAAGGCCGGGTTCACCCCGGGCCGGGACATCGCGCTGGCCATCGACGCCGCCGCCACCGAGTTCTACGGCGAGGGCAGCTACGCCTTCGAGGGCTCGGCCAAGTCCTCGGCCGAGATGGCCGCGATCTACGGGGACTGGGTGAACTCCTACCCGATCGTCTCGCTGGAAGACCCGCTGGCCGAAGAGGACTGGGACGGCTGGCACGAGCTGACCTCGACGATCGGGGACCGGGTGCAGCTGGTGGGTGACGACCTGTTCGTGACCAACCCGGAGCGGCTGCGCCGCGGCATCGCCGCCCACACCGCCAACTCCCTGCTGGTCAAGCTGAACCAGATCGGCACGGTGACCGAGACGCTGGATGCGGTGGCCGCGGCCCAGCGGGCCAGCTACACCTGCATCATCAGCCACCGGTCCGGTGAGACCGACGACACCACGATCGCCGACCTGGCCGTGGCCACCAACTGCGGGCAGATCAAGACCGGCGCCCCGGCCCGCGGCGAGCGGGTGGCCAAGTACAACCAGCTGCTCCGGATCGAGGAACTGCTCGATGACGCGGCCGTCTACGCCGGCGCCAGCGCCTACCCGAGGTTCACGGAACGGGCCTGATGGCGGACCCGGACCAGGCCCCGAGCCCTACGTCGCCCGCCTCGCCCCGTTCGGCCCGGCCGCCACTGCGGCCGACCAAGCTGACGGGGCGGGCGGCGCTGCTCGCCGTGGTGATGTGTGCCATCGCGCTCAGCCTGGCCTACCCGGTCCGGGAGTACATCGGCCAGCGACGTCAGATCGATCAGCTGCTGGCCACCCAGCAGTCGCTGTCGCAGCAGGTGAAGAACCTGCAGGCGCAACAGAAGCAGTTCTCCGACCCCAGCTACATCGAGCAGCAGGCCCGCGACCAGCTGCACTACTGCATGACGGGCGAGAAGTGCTACGTGATCATCGGCAACAGCCCGGCGCCGGACGCCGCGTCGGCCCGGACCACCACCGCGACGTCCTGGTATTCGAAGCTGTGGGGATCGGTCCAGAAGGCGGACCAGACCTCGGGTAAGTGATGGATCCCTCGACCGAGGCGGTGGTGGCCGCCCAGCTCGGCCGGCTGCCGCGGGGCCTGCAGGCGGTCGCCCACACCTGCCCGTGCGGGCAGCCGGACGTGGTGCAGACCGCGCCGCGGCTGCCCGACGGCACGCCGTTCCCGACCCTGTACTACCTGACCTGCCCCCGCGCGGCCGCCGCGATCAGCAGGCTGGAGGCGGCGGGCCTGATGAAGACGATGACGGCCCGGCTGGCCGACGACGCCGGCCTGCGCGCGGCCTACCAGGCCGCCCACCAGGACTACCTGGCCCGGCGGCGCGAGGCCGCCGCGGCCGCCGGGGTGCCACCGCTGCCGGACGGCACCCAGACCGCCGGCGGCATGCCGGTCCGGGTCAAGTGCCTGCACGCTCTGCTCGCGCACGAACTGGCGGCCCCCGGCAGCAACCCACTCGGCCGGGAAGCCGCCGCGACCGTGGGCCCCTGGTGGGCGGACGGCCCCTGCGTGCCGCCCCCGGCTGGGCCCCGCGTGGTCGCTCCCAGCGACGAGAGAGAAGGTTCATGACCCGCCGCGTGGCCGCCGTCGACTGCGGCACCAACTCGATCCGGCTGCTCATCGCGGACGTGGACCCGGACCGGGCCACGCTGACCGACGTGGACCGGCGGATGGAGATCGTCCGGCTGGGGCAGGGAGTGGACACCACCGGCCGCCTCGCCCCGGAGGCGCTGGACCGCACGCTGACCGCGCTCAGCGGCTACGCGGCGCTGGTCCGGGATCGGGGGGCCGAAGCGGTCCGCATGGTCGCCACCAGCGCCACCCGGGACGCGGCCAACGCGGACGAGTTCGTCCGCCGGGTCACCGAGATCCTCGGCACCGGCCCGGAGGTCCTGTCCGGCGACGGGGAAGCCCGGCTGTCGTTCCTGGGGGCCACGGCCGAGCTGGGCCCGCAGGTGCCGTCCCCGTACCTGGTCGTGGACATCGGCGGCGGTTCGACCGAGTTCGTGCTCGGAGCGGACGGCGAGGTCACGTCGGCCCTCAGCGTCGACATCGGCTGTGTCCGGATGACCGAACGGCATCTGCGCGCCGACCCGCCGTCCGGCCCGCAGATCGCCGCGGCCACCGCCGACATCGACGCGGCCATCGCCCGCGCCGCGGCCGTGGTCGACGCGTCGCAGGCGCGCACCCTGGTCGGCCTGGCCGGCTCGGTCACCACGGTGGCCGGCATCGCCCTGGACCTGCCCGGCTACGACCCCGAGCGGCTGCACCACGCTCGGATCAGCGCGGCCGAGGTCCACGAGGTGACCACCCGCCTGCTGACCCAGACCCGGGCCGAACGCGCTCGCATTCCGGTCATGCACCCGGGCCGCATCGACGTCATCGGGGCCGGTGCCCTCATCCTGGACCGGCTGATGATCCAGCTCGGTCTGGCCGAGGTCCTGGTCAGCGAGCACGACATCCTGGACGGCATCGCCTGGTCCATCGCCACCCCGGAACCCGTGCCCAGCCCATGACCTCCACCCAGGGCCCTTCGGGCGCTTCGGGCCCAGTCAGCCCCGAGGCGCCGGACGCCGCAGCGGCCGCACGCGGGCCGGTGCCGCCCGGGACCGGGTGGCCCGGGGACGTGGCCACCGCCGCCACCCCGGTGGCGCACGACGCCACCGAGGTTCGCGAGCTGGCCGCTGGCGCTCCCGCCCTGCTGGAGCTGGTGGCCCGGCAATCGGTCTGCCGGGCCTGTCCCCGCCTGGTGGACTGGCGCGAGGAGGTGGCCCGGGTCCGGCGGCGCTCGTTCGCCACCGAGCAGTACTGGGGCCGGCCCATCCCCGGCTGGGGCGACGACGAGCCGGAGATCGTGATCGTCGGGCTCGCTCCGGCCGCGCACGGCGGTAACCGGACTGGCCGGGTGTTCACCGGCGACCGTAGCGGGGACTTCCTGTTCGCGTCGCTGTACCGCTGCGGCCTGGCCGACAGCCCGGTCAGCGTCACCGCCGGGGACGGGCAGCGGCTGCGGCACACCCGCATGGTGGCCGCCGTCCGGTGCGCCCCACCCGCCAACAAGCCCACCCCCGGCGAGCGCGACAACTGCGCCCCCTGGCTGGCCGAGGAGCTTCGCCGGATCACCCCGTCGGCCCGGGTGCTGATCTGCCTGGGCGGCTTCGCCTGGCAGGCGCTGTGGCCCGTGCTGCGCGTCACCGGCTTCGTGCTGCCGTCCCGCCGCCCCCCGTTCGGCCACGGCGCCGAGGCCGAGCTCCTCCCGCCGCCCGGATCGGACGCCCGGCCCGTGCTGCTGCTCGGCTGCTATCACCCAAGCCAGCAGAACACGTTCACCGGCCGCATCACCCCGGACATGCTGGACGCGATCTTCCGCCGCGCCCGTGAGTACGCCGGCCTGGACACAACGGCCTGAGCGCCGCCCCCGGCCCTGAGCGCGCCGCCCCCGGCCCTGAGAGCCCCAGCCTGACCCCCTCGCCGCCAGAGTGACTGGTGGGACAGAACGGAACTCCGGCCGCCCGTGCTCTAGGCGACGACCGATTTATATCGGTATTTCACGGTTCACCCGTGCGGATGCACAAGCAGAATGCATTGTGCCTGGTAAGCGCGGCAATGGTCGTGTGGTAAATATGCTCTGAATTGATACTCGGGCTGCCTTGAGCGACATCAATGCGCGACTTTGGTTACGCAGTGTTTATCTCTCTCGCAGATATGGTTACCCTCTGCACCCGGCGCGCCGTAATGGCTAATTGTATAAACCTGCTTCGAGATACCTGACGGTCCGAATATGGGAGGCCTTCGATTATGAAGAATTGCGGGGTATTATTGGCCAGCCCCCGTAGCCCAAGGGCAGAGGCCGCCCCCCTAAAAGGGTCGCTAGTGTCGGTTCGAGTCCGACCGGGGGCACACTTGCTATTGGCGTGACCATTTACCCGTTGTCTCACCTGGGGCAACGGTGCCCGCGCCGAGCCCTCGATGGCGCACTGCCTGGCCCGCCAGCTGGCGCACTGCCTGGCCCGCCAGCTGGCCATCCCGCCATGTGCATTACTTTATGCACGTGCAGATGGCCTTGCATTCGGGCGTCAGGCCGGCGCAGGAGATTACTTAATGATCTTGAAAAATTGAGTTCCCGGGACTAATTCCCTATCCGGTGCGTGCGAGGTGACAACACCGCAAATCGGACCGGAGGGCGCACCGGACAGGAACCGAAGTGACACCGGACGCGAACCGAAGAGGCACTGGGCGCGAACCGAAGTGGCGCCGGACAGGGACCGTGGTATTTCAGCCGCTGACTGTGGGCCCGGCTCGGGAAATCGTCAGGCGGATGATCACCCGGTGGTCGCGCACCATCGCGGCCCGGTAGTCGTCCCAGTCCGGATGCTCGCCGGAGACCGAGCGGTAGTACTGGACCAGCAACTCCATCGCGTCGGGCAGTGAGACGATCTCGGCCATTCCTTCGGCCTGCACCCACGACCCGTAGAAGGAGTCGGGGAAGGCGCAGACCGAAGCGAACGGGTTGCGACGCAGATTGCGGGTCTTGATCGCCGTTTCCCTGGTGCTGATCAGCACTCGGCCGTCGTCATCGACGGCGCAGGTCACGGGCGACATCTGGGGCAGGCCATCAGACCGAAGAGTAGCCAGAACGGCTTGGTGATGGTCGCGTAGAAACTGCTGAGCTTGCTCTGGGCTCATGCAGCCCAGTCTGTCAGACGCCGGTCAGATCAGGGCGTCAGACGCTGTTCAGGCGGAGGCGGCGGCGCATCTCCCACTCGTGCACGATGGCGTTGGCGTAGCCGTGGGAGATACCGTGCTCATCGGCCAGCCAGTTTGCGCGCTCTTCGCAGCGCAGGAAAGCCGGGCCGGATTCAAGACGTACGAACCACTCTCGAAGGTCACTACCCGTGACGCGTGGGATGCGGGCAATCAGATTTTTGTGCGTCTCCAGGGAGCGAGTCAGCGGCAATTGGCACCTCCAGGGGTGAAGCCTCTTGCTGTGAGCCTGCCTCAGAGTCCGGCCTCTGACAAGAGCCGGGCGCAACCTTTCCTTAATGCCGGGTAAATCCGGTCTGTCGTCCCGCCGTCGTGCCCGTGCCCTTTCCGTCGGGCGGCCCCGGTCTGCGGACCGCCCGACGGAAACCGCAGCTAGGAGAGCCGCTCGAGGACCATGGCCATGCCCTGGCCGCCCCCGACGCACATGGTCTCCAGCCCGAGCGTCTTGTCGTGGAACGACAAACTGTTCAGCAGGGTGGTGGTGATCCGCGCCCCGGTCATACCGAACGGGTGGCCGACGGCGATGGCGCCGCCGTTGACGTTCAGCCGGTCGAGGTCGATGCCGAGCTCCCGATAGGACGGGATCACCTGGGCCGCGAACGCCTCGTTGATCTCGACCAGGTCGATGTCGCTGATGGCCATGCCCGCCCGGCCCAGCGCCTGCCGGGACGCCTCCACCGGGCCCAGGCCCATGATCTCCGGGGACAGGGCGGACACGCCGGTCGAGACGATCCGGGCCAGCGGGGTGATGCCCAGTTCGGCTGCCTTGGTGTCGCTCATGATGATCACCGCGGCCGCACCGTCGTTGAGCGGGCAGCAGTTCCCGGCCGTGACCGTACCGTCCGGCCGGAACACCGGCTTGAGCTGAGCCGTCTTCTCCAGCGTGATGCCCGCGCGCGGGCCGTCGTCCTTGGACACCGTGCTGCCGTCGGGCAGCGTCACCGGGGTGATCTCACGCTGCCAGAAGCCGTCGGCGATGGCCTTCTCGGCCCGGTTCTGCGAGCGCACGCCGAACTCGTCCTGCTCGGCCCGGGTGATATTGCGCAGCGAGGCCACGTTCTCCGCGGTCTGGCCCATCGCGATGTAGACGTCCGGGATGTTGCCGTCTTCGCGCGGGTCGTGCCAGGTCCCGGCGCCGCCCTCGGCGCTGCGCTGGGTCCGGTTCTCAGCGCTGGCGAACTCCGCGTTGTGCGTGTCCGGCCAGGAGTCACTGCTGCCGGTGGCGAACCGGCTGACGGTCTCCACACCCGCGGAGATCAGCACGTCCGCCTCGCCCGCCTTGATCGCGTGGAACGCCATCCGGGTCGTCTGCAGCGACGACGAGCAGTACCGCGTCACCGTGGTGCCGGGCAGCTTGTCGTAGCCGAGCAGGATGGCCACCACCCGGGCCATGTTGAAGCCCTGCTCACCACCGGGCAGCCCGCAGCCGAGCAACAGGTCATCGATGTCGTTCGGGTCGAGCTGGGGGACCTTGGCCAGGACCGCGGCGATGATCTGGGCCGTCAGGTCGTCCGGCCTGATGCTGGTCATGGAGCCCTTGAACGCGCGGCCGATCGGAGATCGAGCCGTCGCGACGACAACGGCCTCAGGCATGTCATCCGCCTCCTTGGGGCGTGGCCATCTACTACTGATCGGTAGCCTATGTCGTCGCTGGCTAGCTGCACGTGTTGCCCGCGGTTCGGATAACGTCGGGGACACAGCCAGGAGAACCAGGAGGGGCCGGCCACCTGAGCCGTTGGCCCCTGGCCCATTAAGGGATCGCGACGAGCATGCACGTATACGACTCCCTGACGCAGACGGTGGGTAATACGCCGCTCGTCAGGTTGCGCGAGGTCACCCGGGACCTGCATCTGGCCGGTCCCGGGCCGGACGTACTCGCCAAGGTGGAGTACTTCAACCCCGGTGGCTCGGTCAAGGACCGGATCGCCCTGCGGATGATCCAGTCCGCGGAAAAGGCCGGGCTGCTGCAGCCCGGCGGCACGATCGTGGAGCCGACGTCGGGAAACACCGGCGTCGGCTTGGCCATCGTCGCCGCCGAACGCGGCTACAAGTGTGTCTTCATCTGCCCGGACAAGGTGGCGCAGGACAAGATCAGCGTCCTGCGGGCCTACGGCGCGGACGTGGTGGTCTGCCCGAGTTCGGTGCCGCCGGACCACCCCGACTCCTACTACAGCGTGGCCCGCCGGATGGCGACCGAGCTGCCGGGAGCGTGGCAGCCCGACCAGTACGCCAACCCCGACAACCCCGCCTCGCACTACGCCTCGACCGGGCCGGAGCTCTGGTCCCAGACCGACGGGCGGATCACCCACTTCGTGGCGGGGGTCGGCACCGGCGGGACGATCAGCGGCGCCGGCCGCTACCTGAAGGAGATCTCGGACGGCCGGGTGCAGGTGATCGGCGCGGACCCGGAGGGCTCGGTCTACTCCGGCGGTTCCGGCCGGCCTTACCTGGTCGAGGGCGTCGGCGAGGACATCTGGCCGGCCACCTACGACCGTGAGATCTGCGATGAGGTCATCGCGGTCACCGACGCCGAGAGCTTCCTGATGACGCGCCGCCTGGCCCGGCAGGAGGCGCTGCTGGTCGGCGGGTCCAGCGGCCTGGCCGTGGCGGCCGCGCTGAAGGCCGCGCACCGGGCCGGCCCGGACGCGGTGATCGTGGTCCTGCTCCCCGACGGCGGCCGCGGTTACCTGTCCAAGATCTTCAACGACGACTGGATGGCGGACTACGGGTTCCTGTCCTCCCAGTCCGGCGAACCGCTGGTCAGCGACGTGCTGGCCCGCAACAAGCGGGAGATCCCGGAGTTCGTGCACGCGCACCCGGGGGAGACGGTGGCCCAGGCCATCGCGCTGCTGCGGGAGTACGACGTGTCCCAGCTGCCGGTGGTGAACGAGGAGCCGCCGGTCAGCGCGGCCGAGGTGGTCGGCTCGATCGTGGAGCGGGACCTGCTGGACGCCCTGATCACCCGGCGGGCACGGCCGGAGGACCCGCTCAGCGGGCACATGTCGCCGCCGCTGCCGACGGTCGGGTCCGGGGAGACGGTCTCCAGCGTGGTGCACGCGCTGGAGGGGGCCGGGGCGGCCTTGGTGTTCGTCGACGGCAAGCCCGAAGGCCTGCTCACCCGCCAGGATCTGCTCACTTTTCTTGCAGGGGAGTCTTATTCATGAGTGCGGGCCAGCCGGGGGAGACGACCCCGGGGTTCGAGACCCAGGCCATCCACGCCGGGCAGGACCCGGACCCGCTCACCGGGTCCGTGGTGCCGCCGATCTATCAGACCTCGACCTACAAGCAGGACGGCGTGGGCGGTCTGCGCGGTGGCTACGAATACTCGCGCACGGCCAACCCGACCCGCACCGCCCTGGAGGAGTGCCTGGCCGCGCTGGAGGGCGGCCACCGGGCCCTGGCCTTCGCGTCCGGCATGGCGGCCGAGGACTGCCTGATCCGCAGCGTGTGCGGGCCGGGCGACCGGGTCATCATTCCCGACGACGCCTACGGCGGCACCTACCGGCTGTTCTCCGCCGTGCTCAAGCGCTGGGGGCTGGACTACGTACCGGTCCACCTGCCCGACATCGCGGCCGTCCGCCGCAGCCTGGCCGAGCGCCCCACTCGCGTGCTCTGGGTGGAGACCCCGACCAACCCCCTGCTGGCCATCGCCGACCTGGCCGCGCTGGCCGAGGCGGCGCACGAGGCGGGCGCGCTGCTGGTGGTGGACAACACGTTCGCCTCGCCCCGGCTGCAGCGCCCACTGACCCTGGGCGCGGACGTGGTGGTGCACTCCACCACCAAGTACCTGGGTGGCCACTCGGACGTGGTGGGCGGCGCGCTGGTGACGTCGGATACAAAGATCGCCGACGACGTGGACTACCTGCGCAACGCCACCGGCGCCGTGCCGGGGCCGTTCGATTCCTGGCTCACGCTGCGCGGCATCCGCACGCTGGCAGTCCGGATGGACCGGCACGGGGAGAACGCGATGCGGGTGGCCCAGATGCTGACCAGCCACCCGGCGGTGACCGAGGTCATGTACCCCGGCCTGCCGTCGCACCCGGGCCACAGCATCGCGGCCAAGCAGATGAGCGGGTTCGGCGGCATGGTGTCGTTCCGCGTCCGTGGGGGCGAGGAGGCTGCGGTGGCGGTCTGCGGCCGGACCCGGCTGTTCACGCTGGGCGAGTCGCTGGGCGGGGTGGAATCCCTGATCGAGCACCCGGCCCGGATGACGCACGCCTCGGTCGCGGGCTCCCCGCTGGAGGTGCCGGGCGACCTGGTCCGGCTGTCCGTCGGGATCGAGGACGCCGCCGACCTGCTCGACGACCTCCGCCAGGCCCTGGCCGGCTAGCCCGGCCTGGCTAGCTGGCCCGGCGGGCCCGCAGGAAGTCCCTGACCACGTACTCACCGAGCCGGTCGGGCTGGGCGTGCAGCACCCGGCCGCCGTTGCGCCGGGCCACGTTCTCGACGAACGCGGTCAGCCGCTCATCCTCGGCCAGCATGAAGATGTTCAGCGCCGCGTTCCGCCGGGTCATCTTGTCCACCTCGGCCAGCGTGAGCTGCAGCGTCTCCGGGGACGGCGGCCAGTCGAACCAGAACCGCCCGTCCCGCTGCAGGTGCGCGGTGGGCTCGCCGTCGGTCACGATCAGCACCACGGGCTCCTGCTCAGGGTGCCGGTCCAGGTGCCGGCCGGCCAGCACCAGCGCATGGTGCAGGTTGGTGCCCTGCACCATGTCCCAGCCCAGCCCGGCCAGCTCGGTCTCCCGAAGCTCGCGGGCGTAGTTGGAGAAGCCGACCACTTGCAGCGCGTCCTGCGGGAACCGCATCCGCATCAGCGCGTGCAGGGCCAGCGCGGTCTGCTTGGCCGCGGCCCAGGTGCCGCGCAGGGCCATCGAGTAGGACAGGTCGACCAGCAGGCTGACCGCGGCGCCGCCGCGCCGTTCGGTCTCGGCCACCTCGAAGTCGCCCGCGTCCAGCCGCACCCGGGACACCTCGCGCCGCCGGGCGTCGGGGTTGGTCCGGGCCTGCCGGAGCAGGGCCTTGCGGATCGTCGCGGCGGTGTCGATGGGCTGCTCGTCGCCGAATTCCCAGGCCCGGGTGGACCCGGTCAGCTCGCCGGCCTGCCCGGCGTCACGCCGGTCGTGGTCACCGCGGCGGCCGGTGCTGAAGCCGGGGAACACCCGGCGCAGCGCGGTCTCACCCAGCCGGCGCACCGCCCGCGGGGTCAGCTCCAGCTTGCCGCCGTTGCGGTTCAGGTAACCCTGTTCCTCGAGCTCACGCTCGACCCGGCGCAGGGCTTCCACGTCGTCGACGGCCTGCCGCCCGAAGGCCCGGCGAACCGCGTCCTCATCGATGTCGTCGAGCCGCGCCCCGGGGTAGTCCTGGCTCAGCGCCTGCTCCAGCTCGGCCAGGTCGGCCAGCTCGGCCAGGGCCGTGGTCGCGTCGCCCAGCCCGAGCGGCTCGTCGCCCATCATGGTCTCGCCCTGGCCGGGCCCCATGTCCGGGCGGCGTCCCCGCAGCATGTCCGACAGCCGGCTCATCTCCATGGCCAGGCCCGCGTCGTCCAGGGCCTGGGTCATCAGGTTGGCCAGTTCCTCGCGTTGGGAGTTGCTGAGCGAGGCCATCAGCCGCTCGGCCGCCGCCATCCGCCGGACCAGCGAGTCGACCAGCTCCTCCAGGTTCTCGGGCTGGTCGGGGAACAGGTCCCCGTAGTTCTCCATGAACTGGTCGAAGTCGTCCTGGCTGTGCTCGCCCCGGGCGTCCGCCTCGAGCATGGTGTTCAGGTCGCCGAGCATGTCCTTGACCCGCTGCATGGCTTCGGGGTCCGGGTTCTCCAGCGCCTGCTTCATGCCGCGGAACTGGCTGTCCAGCACCTCACGTCGGAGCAGGTCCTTCAGCCGCTCGAACGTGTCCCGGGCCGACGGGGAACGCCAGTCGTAGTCGGCCAGCTGCCGGACGGCCTGAGCGGTGTCCGACGGCAGCGTGTCCAGGTCGGCCTCGCGCATCCGGGCTTCGTCGCTGGGGTCGGGGAACAGCTCGGCTCGCTCCTGGCCGATGGCCGTGTCCAGCAGCGAGCGGACGTCGTCCAGCGTGCCGCTGAGCCGGCCGCTGTTGCGGAGTTCCCGCTGCCGTTCCCGTACCCGGCGCAACATGTCGTCTAGGCCGCGCCGGCCCGGCATGCCGTTGCGGGACAGGTCGCGCAGCGCGTCGGCGGGGGTCGATCCTTCCAGGACCGAATCCCCCAGCGCGTCGAGCGCACCGCGGACGTCGTAGGGCGGCGCCAGCGGGTCCGGCCCGTCCGAGTACGGGCCGTATCGGTAGTTCGCCATGACAGGCCTCTTTACGTCCGGTGAGCGTTGCGTCCGGTGGGCGGCTCAGGTTCGATAGGCACCGTCGGCTGGCACCGTCAGCCGGTACCGTCAGGTCCGGTAGATGGCGGTCCCGTCCATGGAGTCCTTGGACAGCCGCCGCATCAGGTACAGCCCCTCCAGCGCGAACTCGATCGCGGCGGCGGCGTGGCCGAACGACTCGCCGCCGTCCATGCCGAGCCGCTCCATGATCTTGGCCAGCCCCGGCACCTCACCGACCCGCTGCAGCAGCTCGCTGGCCGAGATGAGCTCGCCGGTCTCGACCGTCTGGCCGCCGTCGAACTTGGCCAGTAGCGGGGTCAGGTCGGCGCTGCCGAGCCGGGCCCGGAAAGTCTCCGCGATAGCCCGGCGGAGCAGGTGGGCCAGCACCTCTTCTTCCCGGCCTTCCTCGCTGACCTCGAACTCGACCTTGCCGCGCAGGGTCCCGACGATGGCGGGCAGGTCAGCCACCCGCGCCACCGGCTGCTCGGCCGCGGGCGGAGTGGCCGCGCTGGTGCCCGCGCGGTGGGTGGCCCGGCCCTGTGGCCGGCGGGCCGCCGGGCGGGCCGGGACACTTTCGGCCAGCGCGGAGCGGCGCACGGCCGAAGCGGCCGCGCTCTCGGCCGCTGCGATGGCGAACCGGGCCGAGACGCCGGACCGCGAGTCCACCGCGGACGACTCCCGGACCAGCCGGGTGAACCGGGCGATGACCTCGATCAGGTGCTCGGGCAGCTCGGCGCCGGGGGCGGCCCCGTCCCAGCCGACCACGGCCTCCTGCCGGATCAGGCTGAGCTCGTCGTCCAGCGTCAGCGGGTAGTGCGTGCGGATCTCCGCACCGAACCGGTCCTTCAGCGGGGAGATGATCCGGCCGCGGTTCGTGTAGTCCTCGGGGTTGGCGCTGGCCACCAGGACCAGGTCCAGCGGGAGCCGCAGCGCGTACCCGCGCACCCCGATGTCGCGTTCTTCCAGCACGTTGAGCAGCGCGACCTGGATCCGCTCGGCCAGGTCGGGCAGCTCGTTCAGGCAGAAGATTCCCCGGTTGGTCCGTGGTACCAGGCCGTAGTGCACGGTCTCCGGGTCGCCCAGGGTCCGGCCCTCGGCCACCTTGACCGGGTCGATGTCACCGATCAGGTCGCCGACGCTGGTGTCGGGGGTGGCGAGCTTCTCCCCGTAGCGGTCCCGGGCGTTGCGCCAGACGATCGGCAGGTCCTCGCCGAGTTCCTCGGTCAGGCGCCGGCACCGGGCACACACGGGCACGTAGGGGTGGTCGTTGATCTCGCATCCGGCCACGGCGGGGGCCCACTCGTCCAGCAGCCCGGCCAGGGTCCGGATCAGCCGGGTCTTACCCTGGCCGCGCTCGCCCAGCAGGATCACGTCGTGACCGGCCAGCAGGGAGCGCTCCAGGTGCGGGAGCACCGTGTTCCCAAAGCCGATAATCCCGGGGAAACGGTCCTGCCCGGCCCGCATTCGGGATAGCAGGTTCTGCCTGATCTCCTCCTTGACGCTCCGGTAGACGTGGCCGTCCGCGCGGAGTTCGCCCAGCGTGGCGGCGGCGGGTGGCCGCCCATGCCGCGCGGTGGAATGACGATGCTGGCTGTTTGGCTGCACCATTCGACACTATGTCCATCTACGGGCTGTTCGCATCCGGCCGGCCTTTACTGCGCTCCCCGCGAACACCCCTGGCGATCAAGACGCCGACTTGCTAGCCGCCGCCGTCCCGCCCAATCGGCGAAGCTGTGAATCCACCCAACCGGCGAGACAGCCCCGCCCGGCCGGCGAAGCGGTCATCCCACTCAACCGGCGAGACAGCCCCGCACCGGCAGCCATCCCACCCGACCGCGAGATTCAGCCACTCAATAGCCGTGCGCTCGTGGCTTTAGGAGCGCTCGTGGCGAGTGGATGGCCGGGATCCCTGACCCGTACTGGCCAGCGCCCCCTCCGCGCGTTCCCAGGCTGTCCGGTCCTGGCTGGGTGGTGACGCTGGGGAAGGATCCCCGGACCCCCTCAGGCGCTGGCCAGCTCAGAGTGCTCGCCCGTCTCGATGACCCCGCCAACACCTAAAGGCCCAGCCGAGTCCGACCGCTCGGGTCCCGGGGAGCAAGGCTGATGCCTCCGGCGGGGGCCTCGGGTTCCGGGATAGGGGAAGACCTTCCGGGCCTGGCCCTTCCCGGGTCGCCGTCGTCCGGCCCGTCAGCCGAGCAGACCGTCCGGTTCGGGTCAAGCGGCGGAAGATCGTGGCCGCTTGACCCGCCCTCGGCCGGCCCGCTTATCCGGCTGGCGGGACGACGGCGACGGGATGGGGCCAGCCCAAGCCTCCCGTATGCGCAGCCGCGCCCAGCCCCTCCTCCACCACCCCATCAGCCCCACGCACCTCACAGGTTGGGGCTCTAACTCTCACTGGAGCAGTTGCAGTGATAATCCCTGCAGGTGCTCCAGTGAAAGGGAGTTGCGCCGACGCGTCGCCCCGAACGGCGCCGGCCGCCGTCACCGGTGCGATCGGTGTGACTCAGGTGGCGAAGTGGGCCGCCCAACGGTCTGGATGCGGGGACTGAGAAACGGCCGTCCGACCCCCACGCCAGGCCCATGCGTCCCGACGGCCTGATCAGTCCAATCTTGCCCGGCTGGGCCCACGACCCCAGGAGCCTTATCAGCCCAGGCACGGTTAGCTGACAACACGGGTACCCCGGGTCGCGGCGGCAGTTGGCCCTTTGAGACTGGCACCGTACGGATGACGCGGGCGTGGCACACTGCTCAGGTGGCAACGGTGTCAGGGCAGGTCCAGGCGGATGACGTGGTGGCGGCGCGCGAGCTGCTGCGCGACATAATTTCTCCCACCCCCGTGCTGAGGTCCCGGGTGCTGTCCGAGCTGATCGGCGGCCCGGTCTTCCTCAAGTGCGAGAACCTGCAGCGAACCGGGTCGTTCAAGGTGCGCGGGGCGTACCTGCGGATCGCCCGGCTGACCGACGAGGAGCGGGCCCGCGGGGTGGTGGCGGCCAGCGCCGGGAACCACGCCCAGGGCGTGGCCTACGCGGCCAGCCTGCTGGACACCGCGTCCACGGTGTTCATGCCCGAGGGCGCGCCCCTGCCCAAGATCCAGGCGACCAAGGACTACGGCGCGGAGGTCGTGCTGCACGGGTCCTCGGTGGAGGACGCGCTGGCCGGGGCGGAGGAGTACGCGGCCAAGACCGGCAGCGTCCTGATCCACCCGTTCGAGCATCCGGACATCATCACCGGCCAGGGCACGCTCGGCTTCGAGATCATCGAGCAGTGCCCCCAGGTCCGCACGGTGGTGATCCCGGTCGGCGGGGGCGGGCTGGCCGCCGGGGTCACGGTCGCGGTCAAGAGCCTGGATCCAGCGGTGCAGGTGATCGGGGTGCAGGCCGCCGCGGTGGCGCCGTACCCGGCCTCGATGGCGGCTGGGCGGCCGATCCCGGTCAAGGGCATGTCGACGATGGCCGACGGTATCGCGGTCAGTCAGCCGGGTGAGCTCGCGTTCGGGCTGCTGGCCGAGCACGGCGCGCGGATCGTCACGGTGACCGAGGAAGGCCTGTCCCGCGGGCTGCTGCTCTGCCTGGAACGGGCCAAGCAGGTGGTGGAGCCAGCCGGGGCCGCCGCCGTGGCTGCGCTGCTGGAGCACGGCGCCGAGATCGAGACGCCGGCGGTGGTCGTGCTGTCCGGCGGCAACATCGACCCGCTGCTGCTGGTCAAGCTGCTCCGGCACGGCCTGCGCGCTGCCGGGCGCTACCTGGCCTTCCGCTGCCGGCTGCCGGACCGGCCCGGCGCGCTGGCCACGCTGCTGCACGAGCTGGCCGGGCTGGGGGCCAACGTGCTCGACGTGTGGCACGAGCGGGTCACACCCCGGCTGCAGGTCGGCGAAGTCGAAGTGCTGCTGCAGGTGGAGACGCGCGGCCCGGAGCACTGCGAGGAAATGATCACCGAGCTGCGCCAGGCCGGGTACACGCTGATCTTCAGCTGACGCGGCTGCGCCGGAGCGGCCGCGGATACGCCGAAGGGGCCGGCCGCCCCGGCCGGCCCCTCGGCTAGCGTCAGTTGCCCGCGTACGGAACCGCGTCCAGGATCTCCACCGAGGCCGACCGCCCGTTCGGCAGTGAGTAGCTGGCGGTCTCGCCGACCTTCTTGCCGTTGATCGCGCCGCCGAGCGGTGACTTGGGCGAGTACACCTCGATCGGGGCGCCGGTCTCCTCGCGCGAGGCGAGCAGGAACGTGACTTCCTCGTCGTCACCGGGGAACCGGACGGTCACGGTCATCCCCGGGCCGACCACGCCATCGGTCCGGGGCGGGTCGCCGACCCGGGCGTTCTCCAGAATCGCCTGGAGCTGCAGCACACGGCCCTCGTTCTTGCCCTGCTCTTCCTTGGCCGCGTGGTAGCCGCCGTTCTCACGCAGGTCGCCCTCTTCGCGCGCGGCTTCAATCCTCTTGGCGATCTCGACCCGCAGCGGCCCCGAGCGGTCATCCAGTTCGGCCTTCAGGCGGTCATGCGCCTCCTGGGTCATCCAGGTGACGGTTCCGTCGCGAGTCTCGGTCACGGGCACTCCTCTGTACTGCACGGCCTTGCCATGTCGTAGGGGCCGCCGACGCGACCCCCTCAGGGGTAATCTTTTAAGGCTAACAAGCGTCAACGACAAAGCCGCACTAGTCAAATGGTGCAGGTAGGGAATGCGGCACGAACCGGTCCGTGTTTTCCAGTGATTGACGCTGTACCGGACCGCGGCGGGGGCGAACGCTCAATTACGTTTCGTCTTCGCATGCCCGGACCAGGCAAATTAGGCGTCAGGTGAACACCAGTGAGGGAGATCAGTTGTCCGCCGACACAGGCCCGGGACCAGACCGGCATGCAGGATCAGACCGGAATGCCGGGCCGGGCCAGCTGCGGCTGATGGCCGTGCACGCGCACCCGGACGACGAGTCCAGCAAGGGTGCCGCGACCATGGCCCGCTATGTCCGCGAGGGCGTGGACGTACTGGTGTGCACGCTGACCGGTGGTGAGCGCGGCGATGTGCTGAATCCGGCCATGGACCGGCCCGAGGTGACCGCCAATCTGCCCCAGCTGCGCCAGGAAGAGATGGCGCGGGCCCGGGAAATCCTGGGTGTGCAGCAGCGTTTCCTGGGCTTCGTCGACTCGGGCCTGCCGGAAGGCGATCCGAAACCGCCGCTGCCCGACGGCTGCTTCGCGCTGACCCCGCTGGACGAGGCGGCCCGCCCGCTGGTGCAGGCGATCCGCGAGTTCCGGCCGCACGTGATGCTGACCTACGACGAATCCGGCGGCTACCCGCACCCGGACCACGTCATGACCCACAACGTCGCGGTGGAGGCGTTCGAGGCGGCGGCCGACCCGGACCGCTACCCGGGCACGGGCGAGCCGTGGCAGCCGCTCAAGCTGTACTACTTCGCCTCGTTCCACCGGGCCAAGTACGTCGCGCTGCACGAGGAACTGCTCCGCCGCGGGCTGGAGTCCCCCTACGTGAAGATGTTCGAGGAGCGGGCGAAGGACCCGGACCGGCGGGACCGGCCCGAGCTCGAGCTCACCACCCGGGTGCCGTGCGGCGACTTCTTCGAGATCCGGGACGAGGCGCTGCTGGCCCACGCGACCCAGATCGACCCGAAGAGCTTCTGGTTCGCCTGCCCGCTCGACGTCCAGCGCGAGGCCTGGCCGACCGAGGACTATCATCTGGCTAGGTCGCTCGTGGATACCGAGCTGCCGGAAGATGACTTGTTCGCCGGGGTCCGGGAGAAGGTGTGTTTGTGACCGCTGCTGGCACTGTGCTGGCCGATCACACCGTGCTGGCCAACCACACTGTGCTGGCCGCTCACACCGTGCTGACGCACGGTGCGGTGCTGGCCGCGGGCAGCGTGACCGACAACGAGGTGACCCCGGGCGTGCTCGGGTTCCTCGTGGTGGCGGGGATGGGCGTGGCCCTGTACTTCCTGCTCAAGTCGCTGAACAAGCAGCTGCGGAAGATTCCGCCACCGCCCGACGACGAGGGCGGGGAGGCCGGCCCGGCCGCCCCGCTGAGCCCGCTGCAGGCCGCGGCCGCGCGCCGGCGGGCCGCCGCTGCGGCGCAGAAGTCAGCGGCCGGGGGCCCAGACCTTCCGGACCGCCTCGGGCAGTCCCCACCAGCCCAGCGGCGTTAGCTGCTGCCTGGTGTCGGTTGCGCCCAGCGCCTGCCACAGGTCGGCCACGAAAGCGAAGAGCTCGGTGACGGCTGGTTCGTCGAACTCGTCGGCGCCGTACTCGCGGGCGTAACGGGCCAGGTCAGCGGCTGCGGCCGGGGTGGCCGGACCACCGCGGGCCAGCGCCGCCATTGTGGCCAGCCAGTCGACGTGCTCCAGCGCGCACAGCGCGCTGATCGCCGCGGACACCTCTTCCTCGTCGGTGTCGCCGGCGGGGGACACCACCCCGGCGGCGAGCGTGAGCCACAGCTCGGTGTCCGGGGCCGGCAGCGTCCCGTCGGCAGCGCCGCCGCACGCGGCCAGCAGCCGGCCGGTCAGATCGTCCCCGGCGATCGCGGACCGGGCAGCCGTGCAGGCCACCGTCAGCTCACCCACCGGCAACGGCCGGTCACCGACCTCGTCCAGCACCACCTGCAGCGCGCTCAGCGCCTCCGCGTCGGCCTCGGCCCACTCGGCCAGGAACTCCGCGTCCTGCTCGTCGAGCAGGGTGTCCATCGGCACCCGCCCGTCGGGCAGCGGCGAGTTCATCCACTGCTCCTGGACCCGGGACCAGGTCACCTGGGCCTCGGCCTCCCCGGCGGCCAGGCCGTCCGGGTCGAGCTCACCCGCGGTCAGCTTCTCCTCCAGGTGCCGCACCAGCCTGCCGTGCAACTCGGCCTGCAGCCGGCTGCGGTCCGGCGGCTCGTCCCAGACGTGCAGCCCGATCATGCTGGTGGGCTCGGTACCGGTGGCCTCCAGCCAGGCCCGGACGTCCCCGGTCCGGGCCGTGCCCGCGTCCAGCTCGGTCAGGATCCGCTCGGTGGACTCCCAGTACACGGCGGACATCGGATTGCCCGCGGCGAACAGCCCGCGCCGCAGGACCGGCAGCGACGCCAGCGCGACACTGGGATTCACCGACAGCAGGCCGAAGGCTATGTCGCGCCGCGTCAGCCGGCTGATGGGCCTGGCGAATTCTGCGATCCGCCCGGCTTGGAGTTCCACGGTTGGCAGCGTACGTCGCCCGGCCGCGAGCCGCGCGGGGTTAGAGCAGCTCCCGGCCGCCCAGGTACGGGCGCAGGGCCTCGGGGACCTGGATCTCGCCGGTGGCAGTCTGCTGGTTCTCGATCAGCGCGGCCAGCAGCCGGGGCGTGGCGACCGCCGTGTTGTTGAGCGTGTACGCGAACCGGATCGTGCCGTCGGTGTCCCGGTAGCGCAGGTTGGCCCGGCGCGCCTGCCAGTCGTGCAGCGAGGAGCAGCTGTGCGTCTCCCGGTAGTGGTTCAGTGACGGGAACCAGGTCTCGATGTCGTTCATCCGGTACTTGCCGGCCCCCATGTCGCCGGTGGCGATCTCCAGCACCTGGTAGGCCAGGCCCAGGCCTTGCACCAGCCGCTCGGCCGTCTCCAGCAGCTCGGTGTGCCACCGGTCGGACTCCGCATCGTCGGCCAGGCAGATCACGAACTGCTCGACCTTTTCGAACTGGTGCACCCGCAGCAGGCCGCGCACATCCCGGCCGGCGCTGCCGATCTCCCGGCGGAAGCACGGTGAGATCCCCGCGTACCGGACGGGGAGCTGTTTCTTGTCCAGGATTTCCCCGCTGTGCAGGCCGACCAGGGCCACCTCGGCCGTACCGGCCAGGTAAAGGTCATCGGCCGGGATCGCGTAGGTCTCCTCGCGATGCCCCGGGAACTGGCCCGTCCCGACCAGCGGCATCTCGGTCACCAGGGACGGGACCGAGATCACGGTGAAGTCCTGGTCCAGCAGCACGTCGAGGGCGTAGGAGTGCAGCGCCCGCTCGAGCAGCACGGCTTCCTTCTTCAGCGCGTAGGCGCGTTCGCCGGCCACCTTGCGGGCCCGGGCGAACTCGGCCCAGTCGCGCTTTTCCAGCAGCTCGACGTGGTCCAGCGGCGTGAAGTCGAACTCGGGCCGCTGGCCCCAGCTCCGGATCGTCACGTTGGCCGACTCGTCCCCGAGCGGGGCACCCTCCCACGGGATGGTGGGCGTGCGCAGCAGCAGCTCCTGCAGCTGGGCGCTGGCCTCGCTCAGCTCCTCGCGCAGCTGGCTGAGCCGGCTCTCCAGCTCCTTGTGCTGGCCGCGCAGCTCCGCCCGGCGGTTCTCATCCGCCTTGGCGAACTCCTTGGCCGAGCTCTTCCGCTGGGCCTGCGCCTCGTCCAGCTCCGTGGTGAGCTTGCGGACCCGCTGGTCGACCTCGAGCAGTTCGTCGACGTCGAGGTCCAGGCCCTTGGCCCGGACGGCCTGCTTCACCGCGTCTGGATTGCTTCTGATGAATCGCCTGTCGAGCATGAGTGAGCGTCAGCCTCGCCTGAAATCCCTGGACAACACGAAAACGCTACCAGCGCGAACGGCCCGCCGGTGCCGCATGCGCCGGCCCGGCCGCATACGGTGATGGCGCAGGGAACGGAGGGGACAATGCTGCTGACGAACCACGTCCTGTCGGGCGCGCTGATCGGAGCGCTGGTCCGCCGCCCCGCCCCCGCGTTCGCGCTCGGCGTCGCGTCCCACTTCGCCCTGGACACGGTGCCGCACTGGGGCCCGTTCCGGGAGCGCCGCGCGTTGCTGCGGGTGGCCGTGCCCGACGGGCTCACCGCCCTGGCCGCGCTGACGGCCTTCACCGCCGCGGCCCCGCCGCACCGGCGGCTGACGCTGACCGCCGCGATGCTGGGCGCCGCCCTCCCGGACGCCGACAAGCCGGCCCACCTGCTGTTCGGCCGTTCCCCGTTCCCCCGCGCCGTCGGCCGCTTCCACAGCCGCATCCAGGACGAGTCCCTCGACCGCTTCCCCGTCGAAGCCGTCACCGCCACGCTGCTCGCGCTCGCCGCGGTGGCCGCGCTGGCGCAGGCCTACGGCGAGCCGGTCTAACCAGTTCATCGATGAACTTCGGGTCGCAGCTGCGTCTGAAGCACTGATGACTGGCGCAGTCGCCACGTGGCGGGCAGGCCGCATGCTGGCCCACCGGGAGAGGAGTCCACATGACGAGGCCGTTCCGATTCGGGGTCGTTGCCCCGATCCAGACCGAGCTGCCGGCCTGGCGAGACCGCGTGCGCCGCATCGCCGACAGCGGCTACTCGACCCTGCTGATGCCTGACGTCCCGCAATGGCAGCCGGCGCCCGGCCCCACGCTGGCCGTGGCCGCGACGCTGACTGCCCTGCGGGTAGGCACCTGGGTGTATGCCTCCCCGCTGCGCCCGCCTTGGATGATGGCGTGGGAGGCGCACTCGCTGTCGGTGCTCACTGAAGGCCGGTTCGAGCTGGGTGTCGGCACCGGCAGGCCGGGAATCGAAGACGAGCTCCGCGAACTGGGACTGCCCGTGGTCCCACCGGGCCAGCGGCTGGCTCAGGTGCGTGAGACCGTGACGGCGCTGCGCGATCTCGACGGTCCCGGCCTGCACACCCCGGTGGCGATGGCCGTACGCGGCCCGAAGGCCATGGCACTGGCGGCCGACGTCGCCGATACGGTCACCTTCGCCCTGTCGCCCGAAGAGTCCCGGGGCGCAGTCGCGCAGCTGGCCCGCGACTTCCCCGCCACCCGCGATGTCGAGCTGGCGCTCCACGTGCCGGTCATCGGCGACGGCCGGGCGTCGTTCATGGCGCCCCCCAGTATCGACCCGGCTGCGCTTCGCGCGGCGGACTCACTGGCCATACTTCCGGCCGACCCGGCGGCCGCGGCTGAGGAAATCCAGCGGCGACGGGAGGAGATCGGATTCTCCTATTTCATCTTCGGCGCTGACTTCGCCGACGCGCTCGCCCCGGTCGTGGCCAAGTTGGCCGGCCACTGAGCCTGGCGCTACAGCCGGTCCAGCGCGGTATAGATGCGCTTCTCGGAAACGGGTCCCGGGGTACCGAGGGTCTGGGCGAACAGGCTGACGCGCAGCTCTTCGATCATCCAGCGGACGGCGCGCACGTCCGGATCGTCCCGGCGTGCGACGGGCAGGTCGCGGATCGTCTCCCGGTAGGCCTGGGCCACCCGGTGCACGGTCGCCATCCGCTCGGCGTCCCGCACCCCGTCCCCGATCTTCTCCAGCCGCTGCTGGATGGCCCGCAGGTACCGGACCAGGTCCGGTAGCCGCCGCGCGCCGGCCGCGCTGATGAAGCCGGGATAGATCAGCCCGGCGAACTGGGCCCGGACGTCGGCGAAGGCCGGCTCGTCGGCGTGCGCCGCGGCCCGGGCCAGCACCGCCTCCACCTCTTGCGCCGCAGCCAGGACGCGGGCCACGTCGTGAATGACCTGCCCGGCCACCGTGTTCAGCTCGGCCCGTCCCGCCGCGACCAGAGCGGCGAAACCGTCCGCGTCCCAGGCCGGCCCCCCGGCCCGGGTGATGACCTCATCGGCCGCGGCCACGGCGCAGTCGTCCACCAAGGCCACCGCACCGGAGTACGGGCTCCGGCTCAGCGCCAGCTTCTGCTTCGTGGACAGGTTGCTGGCGATCGAACGGGCTCCGGACGGCACCTGGAGCAACAGCAGCCGGCGGGTGCCCAGGCGCATGCTGCGGTCCGCGTCGGCCGCGGTGTCGAACAGCCGGATGTCCACCGCGTCCCCGGCGTCGGCCAGCGCCGGGTAGGCCTTGACCTGGCCGTTGCTGAACTCCCGGGGCAGCGTGCCCAGGTCCCAGCGGCGCAGCCCGGTCCGGGCCAGACCGTGCGCGGCCTCGGTCAGCGTGGCCCGCAGTCGCGGCCGGACCTGCCGCTTCAGCTCTTCCAGGTCCTTGCCCTGGGCCAGCACCTTCTCGCCGTCGGTCACCCGGTAGGTGACCCGCAGGTGCCCGGGCAGCTTGGCCAGGTCCCAGGCGTCCCGTGGCACCGGGACGCCGCGCAGCCGGGTCAGTTCCCGGCTGAGCGCGCTGAGCAGGTCGCCGTTGCCCGGCCCGAGCGCGGCCAGCGCCTCCCGGGCCACGTCCGGCGCGGGCACGAAGTTCACCCGCAGCTGCTTGGGCAGGGTCCGGATCAGCTCGGTGACCAGTTCTTCGCGCAGGCCCGGTACCTGCCAGGCGAACGTCTCCGCCCGGACCTGGTTGAGCGTGGCCAGCGGGACGTCCACGGTCACGCCGTCGTCGGCCGTGCCCGGGGCGAACTCGTACGACAGCGGGAAGCCGTCCCACCGGTCCGGGTAGTCCGACGGCTGGATCCGGTCCGCCGCGGGCCCGGTGACCTGATCGGGGGAGAACGTCAGCAGTTCCGGCGTCTGCGTGCGGGTCTTCTTCCACCAGCTGTCGAAGTGCCGCGCCGACGTCACCTGGGCCGGGATGCGGCGGTCGTAGAAGTCGTAGAGCGCCTCGTCCTCGACGACCAGGCCGCGGCGCCGGGCCCGGCGCTCCAGCTCCTCACCCTGGTCCAGCAGTTCCCGGTTCTGGTGGAAGAACCGGTGCCGCGTGGCCCAGTCCCCTTCGACCAGGGCGTGCTGAATGAACAGCTCGCGGGCGGCCTTCGGGTCGACCCGCGCGTAACCGACCCGCCGGGCGGTGACGATGGGCAGGCCGTACAGGGTGACCCGCTCCAGCGCCATCACCGCGCCCCGGCGGCTGTCCCACTCGGGTTCGCTGTACGTCCGCTTGACCAGGTGCCCGGCCAGCGGCTCGGCCCATTCGGGCTGAATCTGGGCCGCGGTCCGGCCCCACAGCCGGGACGTCTCCACCAGTTCGGTGACCATGACCCAGGGTGGTGGCTTGCGGGCCAGCGACGAGTCCGGGAACAGCGCGAAACGCGCGTTGCGGGCCCCGGCGAACTCGATCAGCGGCCGGCGCTTGCCCCGGGCGGGGGCCTTGGTGTCGGTGTCCCGCATGCCGACGTGCGACAGCAGGCCGGACAGCAGCGACGTGTGTACCCGCTGGGCCAGGTCGGCCGAGATGGGGACCCGGCCGTTCTCATCCGGCTCGCCGTCGCGGCCGCGGCCGGTGACCAGCCCGAGGTCGGCCGCGGCCTGGCGCAGCTGGCTGTACAGGTCCTGCCATTCGCGCACCCGCAGGTAGTGCAGGTACTCGCGCTTGCACATCCGGCGGAAGGCCGACGAGGACAGGGCCCGCTGCTGCTCGCGCAGGTAGTCCCACAGGTGCAGGTAGGCCAGGAAGTCCGAGCCGGGCTCGGCGAACCTTGTGTGCTGCGCGTCGGCCGCCTCCCGGGCATCGGCGGGCCGCTCCCGCACGTCCTGGATGGACAGCGCGGAGGCGATGATCAGCATCTCGCGCAGGCAGCCGTTCCGGCCCGCCTCGATGATCATCCGGCCGATCCGGGGGTCGACCGGCAGGTCGGCCAGCTGACGGCCGACGTCGCTCAGCCGCTGGCCGCCCGCCCGCGGCCCCCCGGGCGCGAACGCCCCGAGCTCCTCCAGCAGCCGGACGCCGTCGGCGACGTTGCGTTCCTCGGGCGGGTCGACGAACGGGAAGTCGGCCATTTCGCCCAGGTCCAGCGCGGCCATCCGCAAGATGACCGAGGCCAGGTTGGTGCGCAGGATCTCCGGGTCGGTGAACTCCGGCCGCGACTCGAAGTCGTCTTCGCTGTACAGCCGGATGCAGATGCCGTCCGAGGTACGCCCGCACCGCCCCTTGCGCTGGTTGGCCGACGCCTGCGAGATCGGCTCGATCGGCAGCCGCTGCACCTTGGTCCGGAAGCTGTAGCGGGAGATCCGCGCGGTCCCGGGGTCGATCACGTACTTGATGCCGGGCACGGTCAGCGAGGTCTCGGCCACGTTCGTGGCCAGCACCACGCGCCGGCCGCGGTGCGGCTGGAACACCCGGTACTGCTCGGCCGTGGACAGCCGCGCGTACAGGGGCAGGATCTCCAGGCCGCCGGACTGGCTGTCGCCCCCGAACCGGTCGCTCAGGGCGTCGGCGGTGTCGCGGATCTCCCGCTCGCCGCTGAGGAAGACCAGGATGTCGCCGGGCCCGTACCGGGTCAGCTCCTGCACGGCGTCGCCGATGGCCTGGGCCTGGTCGCGCGGCTCTTCCTCGGGCTCGTCCGGGTCGGTCACCGGCTCGTAGCGGACTTCCACCGGGTACGTCCGCCCCGACACCTCGACGACAGGAGCCCCGTGCTGGCCATCCTCGGCAAACGCTTCACTGAACCGCTGGGGGTCGATGGTGGCCGAGGTGATGATGACCTTGAGCTCGGGCCGGGTCGGCAGCAGCCGCTTGAGGTAGCCCAGGATGAAGTCGATGTTGAGGCTGCGCTCGTGTGCCTCGTCGATGATCAGCGTGTCGTAGCGCAGCAGCCGCCGGTCGCGCTGCATCTCGTTCAGCAAGATGCCGTCGGTCATCACCTTGACCAGCGTCTCGTCGCTGGACTGGTCGGTGAACCGGACCTGGTAGCCGACGGCGCTGCCCAGCTCGGTATCGAGTTCTTCGGCGATCCGGGCGGCCACGGTCCGGGCCGCGATCCGGCGCGGCTGGGTGTGCCCGATCTGGCCGGTGATGCCGCGGCCCAGCTCCAGGCAGATCTTGGGCAGCTGGGTGGTCTTGCCGGAGCCGGTCTCGCCCGCGACCACGATGACCTGATGGTCGCGCAGCGCCGCGGCGATCTCGTCCTTGCGCTGGCTGATCGGAAGCTCCGGCGGATAGGTGATCACCGGTACGGCCGCACGGCGCCGCGCCACCACGGCCTCGGCCCGGTCCAGCTCGGCCTGCAGCTGCCCGAACGCCCGCTCACGCGCCGTCTCGTCCCGCAGCCCAGCCGCCTTGTCGGCACGCCGGCGCAACCGAAGCTGGTCCCGCTGGGTCAGCTCGGGCAGGCGTGCTCGCAGGTCAGCGAGCGAGGTAGTCACGGCGGTTCTCCATCACGCACAGGGAATGGCCCAAGAATCTCAGAGGGGGCCCGATGACGTATAACAATTTTCCCCCGGCGCAGCTTCCACGAGACGCTACCGTCGCCACGCTGAGTGGCAGTAGCCAGTTATAAACCAAAATCAGGCGGCGGAGCGGCCGGATGCCGGGTGGCGGCGCAAGCTGGCGTCGGCGGTCACCGTCCCCGGAAACCCGGCTCGGACGCCGTGACCGCTGGCTATATCCCGTTATCTGCGCTTTCACCCGATGCTGGGACACGGTACCGTGTGCCTGTTTTGGATTCGTTGTCTGATCCTGTCCATCCGGTTAAACCGTTGAATGTCACACCGGTGTATAGCTGATCGATGCAGCTCGGTTTCGGACTTTCGGCCGCCGTTCATCCTGCGCGGGTCTGGCGCGCAGGCGCGAACCGGCGACCTGAAATGACCGCCGCCCTCGGGGTGACCCGACCGGGGCGTCGCAGAAGGAGGAGTCCCGGTGCCGACGTCGGTAGTACGTCCGGGTGAGCTGGGTCCAGCGGAGATCACCAGGTGGAGATCCTTCCAGGACAGTACCGAGTTGCTGGCCAATCCCTTCCTCAGCCCTGACTTCGCCATCGCCGTTGGCCGGCGCCGACCCGGGACCTTGGTCGCCGTGTTGCACGACGGCCCGGACATCGTCGGGTTCCTCCCCTTCGAACGGCGGCGCCTGGGCCTGGGCGTGCCGGTGGCCGCGGGCCTGACCGACCTGCAGGGGCTGGTGCACGCGCCCGGAGCGGAGTGGGATCCCCGGGCGCTGCTCAAGGCCTGCGGCGTATCTGCCTGGCAGTTCGATCATCTGGTCGCTGGTCAGCAGCCGTTCGAGCGGTACAGCCACGCGGTGGCGGCTTCGCCGGTCATCGACCTGACCCGGGGCTACGACACCTATTACAAGGAGCTGAAATCACGCTCGTCCCGGTTCTGCAGCACGCTGGGCCGCAGCGAACGCAAGCTGGAGCGCGAAGTGGGCCGCCTGCGGTTCGTGCTGGACACGCGCGACGTCACCGACCTGCACACGCTGATGGCCTGGAAGTCGGACCAGTACCAGCGCACCGGCCGCATCGACCGGTTCAGCCAGCCGTGGATCGTGCAACTGCTCGAGGACCTGCTGGAGACCCGCAACGAGCACTTCAGCGGCCTGCTGTCCATGCTGTACGCCGGGGACGTCCCGGTGGCCGCCCACTTCGGCGTCCGCTTCGGCCCGACCCTGAGCTACTGGTTCCCCGCCTACAGCACCAGGTTCAACGTCTACTCGCCCGGGTTGCTGAACACCATGCGGCTGATCGAGGGGGTGGCGGCGCAGGGTACCGGGCTGATCGACCTGGGCAGGGGGCACAATCGATACAAGGAAAAGCTGAAGAGCTACGACTTCACGGTGTCGGAGGGTATCGTCACCCGCCGATCTCCGCTGGGGGCAGTGCACTGGGCGCGCAGCACCCCCACCGCTTGGGCGATCAGGCAGGTCAGGGCGCACGAGCCCCTGTTCCACGCGGTCGACCTGGTACTCAAGAAGGGCGCGGACCTCCGGAGCCGCGCTGCGGCCCGGATCGCCGCGTGAACAGGCCGGACAGGTCGACTCGCCGTGGCGTCAGGTTGCTGACCGGTCGGACGCGGGGCGTCTGCGCTGGCTCGGGTCGCTGAGGGCTGGGGGCGCCCAGCCGGCGTCGGCTTCGTTGAGGGTGACGCCCGGGGGGACGATGGCGTCGATGCGGTCCAGCACCTCGTCGTCCAGGGTCACGTCCGCGCCGGCCAGCAGGTCCTGGAGCTGGTCCATGGTGCGCGGCCCGATGATCGTGGCGGTCACGGCCGGGTGCGCGGCGGTGAACGCGACGGCCAGGTGGGTCAGCGACGTGCCCGCGTCCGCGGCCACCTTGATCAGTTCTTCGACCAGTTCGAGCTTGCGCGCGTTGCCGGGCAGCGCCGGGTCGAACCGGCGGGGGATCCGCTGGGCCCGGCCGTTGGTCATGTCGATGTCGGCGTCCTGGCGGAACTTGCCGGTCAGCCAGCCGCCGGCCAGCGGGCTCCAGGTGATCACGCCCATGCCGTACCGGGCGCAGGTGGGCAGCACGGCCGCCTCGGCGCCCCGGGCGAAGATCGAGTACGGCGGCTGCTCGCTGCGGAACCGCTCGTGCCCGCGGCGTTCGGAGACCCACTGGGCCTCGACGATCTGCTCGGCCGGGAACGTGGACGAGCCCGCGGCCCGGATCTTGCCCGACCGGATCAGGTCGGACAGCGCGGACAGGGTCTCGTCGATGTCGGTCGCAGGGTCGGGCCGGTGCATCTGGTAGAGGTCGATGTGGTCGGTCTGCAGCCGCCGCAGGCTGTTTTCCACCTCGCGGACGATCCAGCGCCGCGAGTTGCCGCTCATGTTCGGGTCGTCACCCATGCTGCTGTGGGCCTTGGTCGCCAGCACCACGTCGTCCCGGCGCCCCCGCAGGGCCTTACCGACGATCTCCTCGGACTCGCCCTGGGAGTACACGTCGGCGGTGTCGATGAAGTTGATCCCGGCATCCAGCGCGGCGTGGATGATCCGGATCGAGTCGTCGTGGTCCGGGTTGCCCCAGGCCCCGAACATCATCGCGCCCAGGCAGTACGAGCTGACCTTGATCCCGGTTCCGCCGAGAGTCCGCATCCGCATGCGTGCCGTCTCCTTCGTTCGCCGCTGGCCTGACCCGGCCCATTCTCCTCTGTGTGCTACCCAGCCCGAGGTCGGGCAGCCGGCCCAACCAGTGCATGCCGTATTGCAGTAACGCAGTACTAAGTATGGCTACGGTTACCAGGGCGAACTGTCGTCAATGGCGCATTGCCTACAGCCGGCTGTAGGCAATGCGCCATTCTGCACACGGTCTGCCGTCCCACCAGTCGCTGCCGCATCGCGGGCTTCCGGCGGCGGTCGGCGCGACGTAGCGTTGGTTCATGGATGGCGTGTCGGTGGGGGACGGGTACGCGGAGCAGCTCACCCAGGCGGACCTGCGGCTCATCGCCGCGGTGACCGAGCAGCCAGGGCAGCAGGAGGCCGAAGCGGGCCGCTGGCGCCGCGACCCGGCCACGCTGGAGCGGCTGCTGGCCGATCCGCGGGTGTTCGAGGCCATCTTCGGGCCGGATTCACTGGCGTCCAGGGAGGCCGTTCTCGTCTCGCCGTTCCTGGCCTTCGCGGTGGCCGTGCACCGCGCCGCCGCGGACCTGGCCGAGGTCAGATACGTGGCCGAGCGGTCGGCGGCGCGGCAGCGGGTGCCGGTGTTCGACGCCCCGGAGCTGCGGGACTTCCTGGGGTCGGCCGAGCGGCGGCTGTTCCTGGCCGAACTGCTCACCTCGTTCACCCGGGTCACCAGCGGCCGGTACGAGGTGAGCGTGGGTGGCCGGTCGCGGACCCGGCGGTTCAGCGAGCTGGACCCGGTCCGGCTGGCCGGGCTGCTGGACGCGGTGCCGGACGAGTCCCGGCCGGGCATCTACCGGCGGCTCGGTGACGTGGCCCTGTTCCTGTCCGGGGTGTTCCCGGACTACGTGGCCGGGCGGGCGTTCGGCCCGGTCAACGCGGCCCGGCTGCTACGGGCGGCTCAGGTGCCGATGGGCGAGCGGGAACGGCTGGCCGCCACCCCGGACCTGGAACTGCTCGAGCACCTGGGGACCCGGTGGTACCGCTCGGCGCTGGCGCTGGCCCCGGTGCGGACCAGCCGGCTGTCCGTGGTGGCCGAGGTCGCCGACCGGTTCCGGCAGGGCCGGCGGGTGCTCAACCACGTGGCCGACCGGTACCTGATGGGCCCCGGTACCTCCTGGTTCGCGGCCCCGGGCCGGTGAGCGTGTTCGCGCGGAACGTCCCGCTGCGGTAGCGTCAGCGCCTGCTGGGGGCTTGCGAGGGAGGGACCGCAATGAACCAAGTACCTGCGTCCGGGGTGCCGGACGAGATCTACCTGCTGGACGTGCGCGAGGACGACGAGTGGACGGCCGGCCACGCGCCGGGGGCCGTGCACATCCCGCTCGGCCAGCTGGGCGGCCAAGCCGACCAGGTGCCGAAGGACCAGCCGGTCTACGTCATCTGCCGCGCGGGCAGCCGGTCGGCCCGGGCGGCTCAGGTGCTCGGGGCCAACGGCTGGAACGTGACCAACGTGTCCGACGGCATGCAGGGCTGGGAATCGGCCGGGCGCCCGATGGTCAGCGAGTCCGGCACGCCGCCGTTCGTCGCCTGAGCCGCCGGCCAGCCCGGCCGCCCAGCCCGCCGGAGCCGCCGGAGCCCGGCGATCAGGCCGCCATCTGCGGCCTGACCGGCGCATACTGGGCAGGTGAGCATCGCCGCACCCCCGCCCACGGTGGCTGAGAAGTGCCGTGAGGCGCCGCTGCTGAAAGAAGCGCTGACCGCGGCCCAGGCGGACGGCCTGGCCACGCTGCTCAAGGCCCTGGCCGACCCCACCCGGCTGCGGCTGGTCTCCATGGTCGCCGCGCACGCGGGCGGTGAGGCCTGCGTCTGCGAACTGACCGAGCCGCTCGGGCTGACGCAGCCGACGATCTCTCATCACCTGAAGGTGCTCATCGACGCGGGCATCCTGACCCGGGACAAGCGCGGGGTCTGGGCCTACTACGCGCTGGTGCCGGGCGCCCTGGACGCGGTGGCCGCCGTACTGACCGCCGGTCCCTGAGCCTGCCGGGCCCGTTCGTGCCGGCCGTCGGCCAGCCAGGCCAGCAGGCCCAGGACCGGGAACACGGCCGCCGTCACCGCGGCGGCGGCCCAGCCGCCGCGGGCGTAGGCCTGTGAGCCGGCCGCGGACCCGGCCGCGCCGCCGATGAAGTACGTGGTCATGTAGATCGTGGTGAGCCGGGACCGGGCCTCGGGCAGCAGGTCGTAGATCACGCTCTGGTTGATGACGTGCGAGGCCTGGACGGCGGCGTCCATCAGCAGCACGCCGATGATCAGCAGGATCAGGCTCCAGTGGCCCAGGTGCGCGCCGCCCAGCCCGATGGGCAGGAACGAGACCGCGGTCAGGGCCAGCGCGGCCCCCGACACCATCCAGCGCAGCCCGTGCCGGGTGTCCAGCAGCCGGCCGCCGAACGCGGCGGTGACCGCTCCGGCCGCCCCGACCAGTGCGAACAGCCCGATGTCGAGCTGTGAGAAGCCGTACTGCGGGCCGGACAGCAGGAACGTGACCGTGGTCCAGAAGCAGCCGAACGCGGCGAACCCGCAGGCCCCGATCAGCGACCGCCAGCGCAGCACCGGCTCGGCCCGGGCCACGGCCAGCACCCCGCGCATCTGCTCGCGGTAGTTGACCGACAGCTCTCGGGCGTGGTCGGGCAGCGCCCGCCGCAGCGCGATCGTGGTCAGGGCCATGAACCCGGCCGCGGCCCCGTACACCACCCGCCACCCGGCCAGCTGGGCGACGACACCGGAGAACGTGCGGGACAGCAGGATGCCGATCAGCAGGCCGCTCATGAGCGTGCCGATCACCCGGCTGCGCTGCTCGTCCGGGGCCAGCGTGGCCGCGTACGGGACCAGCATCTGCACCACCACCGAGGTGACGCCGATCACCACGGCCAGCGAGCCGAGGAGCTGCAGGTTCGGGGCCACGGCGCTGGCCGCCAGGGCCAGCGTGTCCACCGCCAGCAGCCCGGTCAGCAGTGGCCGCCGCCGCACGATGTCGCCGATCGGCACGACCAGCAGCAGGCCGGCCGCGTAACCGAGCTGAGCCGCGGTGACCAGCAGGGACGCCGACGCCTGGGAGACGTGCAGCGCGCTGCCGATGGCGGGCAGCAGCGGCTGCGCGTAGTACAGGTTGGCCACCGTCACCGCGCACGTCACGGCCATCAGCCGGATCAGGCCGGTGGACAGGACCGCGGCCTGCGGGCGGGGCGCCTGCTGCTCGGTCAACGATCAAACCCTTCATTCTTTAATGGGCGTCCGGCCGCACGGTGTGCCGACGCGCCCCTGGCGTCAACGGGCCCCAGCTGGTGAAAATGCCCGCTTCAACTAACTAGTCAAACTAGATAGTTGGACCGACGGCGACTAGGCTACCCAGGTGGCGCAGGATCCGGAGGGCACGCGGCAGCGGATCTTCGAGGCCGCGATCGAGGAGTTCGCGGCCCACGGCAACGCGGGCGCCCGGGTGGACCGCATCGCCGAGAAGGCCCGGGCCAACAAGGAATCCATCTACCGGTACTTCGGGACCAAGGACGAGCTGCTGCGCCGGGTCCTGGACCGGTTCCTGGATGATCGCGGCGAACAGCTGCTGCCCCGGTCGCAGGAGATGGACGCCTACGCGGCCGGGCTGTTCCGCTACTTCGCCGCCCATCCGGAGTTCCTCCGCCTGTCGCTGTGGGAGGGCCTGGAGCTCGGCGCGCAGCCGGACCAGCCCGCCATGGAGCACCGCCAGCGTCACTACTCAGAAAAGCTCGCCTCCATCGCCGAACAGCAGCAGGCCGGGTCGATCGACCCGGAGCTGGATCCCCGGCACCTGCTGGTCGTCATCCTCGGCATCGCCAACTACTGGCACGTGCTGCCCCAGCTGGTCCGGGTCATCTTCGGCACGGAGCCGGACGCCGCGACGCTGGAGCGGCACGAGCAGTTCGTGGCCGAAGCCGTCCGCCGGATCGTCGCGGTACCGGCCGCGGCGCCCGGCACCCGGCCGGAGCCTGATGCCCGGCCGGAGCCTGACACCCCTTGATTGGAGAACACCGTGAAGTACGTCAACCTCGGATCCACCGGGCTGCGCGTGTCGCGTATCTGCCTGGGGATGATGAGCTACGGGAACGACAGCGAACGGCCCTGGGTCCTGGACGAGGAGGCGGCCGAGCCGATCGTCCGGGCCGCCGCCGACGCCGGTGTGACCTTCTACGACACCGCCGACACGTACTCGGGCGGGGCCAGTGAGGTGGCGACCGGCCGCATGCTGGGCAAGCTGTTCAGCCGGGACGAAGTGGTCGTGGCGACCAAGGTGTTCAACCCCATCGGCGCCGGCAGCGACAAGCCGGGCCGGAACGAGAACGCCCACGGCCTGTCGCGCAAGCACATCCTGGCCGGGATCGACGCCTCGCTGCAGCGGCTGGGCCTGGACTACGTGGACCTCTACCAGATCCACCGGTGGGACTACGGCACCCCGATCGAGGAGACGATGGCGGCGCTGCACGACGTCGTGCAGGCCGGCAAGGCCCGGTACATCGGGGCCAGCAGCATGTTCGCGTGGCAGTTCGCCAAGGCGCAGCACGTGGCCGAGCAGAACGGCTGGACGCCCTTCGTGTCCATGCAGAACCACTACAACCTGATGTACCGGGAAGAGGAGCGGGAGATGATCCCGCAGTGCCTCGACATGGGCGTCGGGGTCATCCCGTGGAGCCCGCTGGCCCGCGGCGTGCTGGCCGGGTCGCGGAGCCGGGGCGGCCAGCAGCACACCACCCGGGCCGGTTCGGACTCGTTCATCGACACCCTGTACACCGACGCCGACTTCGACGTGGTGGACCGGGTGGCCGAAGTGGCCGAGCGCCGGGGCGTGCCGTCGGCTCAGGTCGCGCTGGCCTGGCTGCTGCAGCGGCCCGGGGTCACCGCCCCGATCGTGGGCGCGACCAAGCTCAGCCACCTGGAGGACGCCATCGCGGCTGAGCAGCTCGAGCTGAGCGAGGACGAGGTCAAGCTGCTCGAGGAGCCGTACGTGCCGCACGCGGTGTCCGGCCACGTCTGACGGGCTGGGCCCCGGTATGGGGCCCAGCTCAGCCGGTGGTCACCGCGAGCACCAGCGGCAGCACCGCCGGCGCCCCGGCCTCGCGCAGCAGCTTGGCCGCGACCGTCATCGTCCAGCCCGATTCGATCCGGTCGTCGATGAGCAGGACCGGGCCGCCCGCGTCGGCCACGGCCTGCCCGAGCGGCTCCGGCACGGTGAACGCGTCCCACACCGTGCGCAGCCGCTGGGCGCTGTTGTGCCGCCGTGGCCCGGGCGGGCTGTCGGTGTAGGCCAGCGAGCCCAGGTAGGGCAGCCGCCCGATGTCGGCCAGGGCCTTGCCCAGGCTCTCGATCAGCAGCGGCCGGGTGGCCGACGGGAGGGTGGCCATCGCCACCGGCCGGTCGGCCCAGTCCCAGGCGGCCAGGACCTTGATCAGCGCCCCGACCAGGTCGGTGCCGGCCGGCTCGTCCGGTGCGTCGTCGGCCAGCAGCGCGCGCAGCCGGGTGCCCCAGCCCACGTCGGTCAGACGGCCCAGCGCCCGGCCGGGCTCGGCCGCCAGCGCCGGGCCGATCTTGCCCGACACGGCCACGCCGAGGTCCTTCATCCCGGTCGGCCACATGCGGCGTGGCGCCACGTCGACCCCGGGGCGCAGCAGCCGGTCCCGCGCGGTGGCCGCGCCGGCGTCGGTGACGTCGCCGGCCCGGGGCTGGCCGGTGCAGTTGTCGCAGCGCCCGCACGGCCCGGCGGCCGGGTCGTCCAGCTCGCGGCGGAGGAACTCCAGGCGGCAACCGGGGCCGGTCACGTAGTCGAGCATGGTCTGCTGCTCGCGGGAGCGGGCCGCGGCCACCCGCTCGTAGCGGTCCGCGTCGTACTGCCACGGCTGGCCGGTGGTCTCCCAGCCGCCGCTGACCCGGTGCACCGCACCGTCCACGTCCAGCACCTTGAGCATCATCTCCAGCCGGCTCCGGCTCAGGTCGACCCTGGTCTCCAGGGCCACGGACGACAGCGGCCGGCCGGCGTCCTCCAGCGCGGCCAGCGTGTCCCGCACCACCCGCTCGGGCGGGAACGCCAGCGACGCGAAGTAGGCCCAGATGTCCCGGTCCTCCCGGCCGGGCAGCAGCACCACCTCGGCCCGGGGTACCCCGCGGCCGGCCCGGCCGATCTGCTGGTAGTAGGCC
Organism: uncultured Actinomycetes bacterium; assembly: GCA_963833835.1. Lineage (GTDB taxonomy): Bacteria > Actinomycetota > Actinomycetes > Streptosporangiales > Streptosporangiaceae > Bog-532. The sequence goes on along the minus strand of CAWHZI010000001.1, from coordinate 176,100 downwards.
ACCGGCGAGGCCGGCGCGCCCAGGTGCACGACGAACCCCAGGTCGGGCTTGTCGAAACCCATGCCCAGCGCGCTGGTCGCCACGATGGCCTTGAGCCGGTTGGCCAGCAGGTCGTCCTCGGCCGCGACCCGCTGAGCCGGATCGTCCTGGCCGCTGTAGGCGGCCACGGCCAGCCCCCGGTCGGCCAGGAACGCCGCCGTCTCGTGGGCGGCCGCCACGGTGAGGGTGTAGATGATGCCGGATCCGGGCAGCTCGTCCAGGTGCTCGGCCAGCCAGGCCAGCCGCAGGTGCGCGGTGGGCAGCTGGACCACGGACAGGTGCAGGCTCTCCCGGTCCAGCGGCCCCCGCAGGACCAGCGTCTCGTCGTCGCTGCCCGCCCCGAGCTGCTCGGCCACGTCCCCGGTGACCCGCGCGTTGGCGGTGGCCGTGGTGGCCAGGACCGGAACCCCCGCGGGCAGGGTGCCCAGCACCGTGCGCAGCCGCCGGTAGTCGGGCCGGAAGTCGTGGCCCCAGTCCGAGATGCAGTGCGCCTCGTCGATGACCAGCATGCCGGCCGTGGCGGCCAGCTGCGGCAGCACCCGGTCCCGGAACGCCGGGTTGTTCAGCCGCTCCGGGCTCACCAGCAGCACGTCGATGCTGCCCGCCGCGATCTCGGCGTAGGTCTCCTCCCAGTCGTCGGGGTTGGAGGAGTTGATCGTGCGGGCCCGGATCCCGGCCCGGGCGGCTGCGTCGATCTGGTTCCGCATCAGCGCCAGCAGCGGCGACACGATCACCGTCGGGCCGGCCCCGCGCGCCCGCAACAGCGCCGTGGCCAGGAAGTACACCGCCGACTTACCCCATCCGGTGCGCTGCACGACCAGCGCCCGGCGCCCGGCGACCAGCGCGCTGATCGCGGTCCACTGGTCCTCGCGCAGCCGTGCCGCCGGCCCGGCCAGTGCCTGCAGAGCCTGCTCGGCGTCCGCCCGTAGCCCGGTATCCGCCGGTGCTGTATCCGCTGTGGCCATGCCTTCATTGGTACCAGCCGGTCCCGTCATTTTCGGTACCCAGCCGTTATCAACGGGCAGAAACCCCGGTTCCCGGGCCCGTCGTCGGGGAAGATCGTACGCATGACTGCTCCAGGTCTATCGAGTGCGGCTGTTCTGGCGCTGCACTGGCAGGTCAATGTGATCAAGCCGGAGGGTTTCTTCGGCGGCATGCTCGCGGAGCCGGTGGCCCGCAGCGGCGTGGTCAACCGGGCGGCGGAGTTCCACGCCGCGGCCCGCGGCGCAGGGGCCGAACTGGTCTTCACCCGCTTCACGGTCCCGGTCAAAGGCAGCTCCCTGATCGGCAACACGGCCTTCATGCGGGCCGTGGGGCAGGCTCAGGAGTCCTTCCGGCCGGACACACCCGGGGCCCAGCTCATCCCGGAGATGGCCGAGGTGGCTCAGGGTGCGTACGTAGCCGACAACCAGAAGCTGTCCGGCCTGGCCGGCAATAACGTGGTGCGCTGGCTGCTGGACCGCTCGATCAGCACGGTGTTCGTGACCGGGGTCGCCACCAACCTGACCGTCGAGCAGACGGCCCGGCACGGCACCGACCTCGGCCTGACCGTCTACGTGGTCAGCGACTGCGTGACCGCCGCCGATGAGGCCACGCACCAGGCGTCCCTGGCCAACCTGCAGCTGACCACGGCGGGCTGCCTGACCACCGAAGAGGCCCTGCACCAGATCAAGGGCTAGGAAGCCCGCTCCCGGACCTGCCGCTGCAGGCGGTCGCAGACCGAGGGCCACTCGGGCCGCAGGATCGAGTAGTACGCCGTGTCCCGGATGCTGCCGTCCGAGGCCGGGCTGTGCGCCCGGCGGACCCCCTCGAACGTGGCCCCGAGCCGTTCGATGGCCGCCCGGGACGGCTGGTTGCGGGCGTCGGTCTTGAGCGTGACCCGGAGCACGCTCCACACGTCGAAGGCGTGCCGGAGCATGAGCAGCTTGCACTCGTCGTTGACCCCGGTGCGCTGAGCCGAGGGCGCCAGCCAGGTGCTGCCGATCTCCGCCACCACCGGCGGCTGCCCGTCGCTGGGCACCGGCCCGCGGCCGACCCCGGGCGGCCAGGGCGGCGGCCAGCGGAACACCTCCAGGTCCAGGAACCGGGTGGAGCCAACGACCCGGTGACCCATCCGGGTCCGCACCGCGAACGGCACGGTCCGGCCGGCGTCCCGGTCGTCCAGGGCGGCCTGCACGTAGCGGCGCGCGTCGGCCAGTCCCTCGGGCACCCAGGTGTAGCCGAAGCTGTCCCGCGCCCCCGAAGCCGCCTCGGCCAGCCCCTCAGCGTGGGCCATGCTCAGCGGCTCCAGCCGGACCCCGGCCCCCTCCAGCCCGAACGCCCTAAGCATCGCGGCCCGCCAGCGCACCCACGGCCGCGTCGACGTCCTGTTCGGTGGTGTAGATGTGGCAGGCCAGCCGGGTCCGGCCCGCGCGGGCGCTGGCCCGGATGCCCGCCCGGGCCAGCTTGGCCTCGGCGTCGGGGATATCGGCCGAGACGATCGCGCTGTCACCGGGCGGCAGCCCCAGGCCTTCGCGGAGCCGGTTGGCCAGCCGGACGTTGTGGTCACCGATCACGGGGACCCCGATCTGCTCGATCACTTCCAGCGCCGGTGCGGTGCCGATCCAGGACATCCAGGCGGGTGAGGTGTCGAACCGGCGGGCATCGGCGGCCAGCCGCAGCGGCGGCCCGTAATAGCTGCTGGCCCGGTCCGCTCCGGCGTACCAGCCGGCCGCGACGGGCCGTATCCGTTCCCGCAGGCTGTCGCGCAGGTAAAGAAATGACGAGCCGCGGGGCGACATCAGCCACTTGTAGGCGTGCACCGCCACCGCGTCGAAGGCCGTCGCGTCGATGGGCAGCCAGCCGCAGGCCTGGGTGCCGTCCACCACGACCAGCGCGCCGTGGTGGCGCGCCGCCGCGGTGATCTCGGCCGCCGGGGACACCTCCCCGGACGCCGACTGGACCAGGCTGAACGCGACCAGCGTGGTGCGGCCGTCGATGGCGTCGGCCAGCCGGTCCAGCGGCACCGTGGCGATCTCGATGTCCCGGTCGGCCTGGGCCAGCCAGGGGAACAGGTTCGAGGTGAACTCGGCCTCCGGCACCACGACCCGCGCGCCGGCTGGCAGCGCGGCCGCGATCAGGCCCAGCAGGCCGGAGACGGTGGCCCCGATGGCCACGTCTTCCGCCGCCGCGCCGATCAGCCGGGCGAAACGCTCCCTGGCCCGGTCCACGCTGTGGTCCCACGGCTCCCAGCTGGTCCGGCCGGTCCGCCAGTCGTCCAGCATGACCTGCATCGCATCGATCGCCGGCCGTGGCGGCAGGCCGTAGCTGGCCGTGTTGAGAAAGCCTGGCTCAGGCGTCCACAGGTCAGGCGGCATCGGGCCACACCGCCTGCTCGCGCGAACACCACCAGGTCGAGCGGCCGCCGACGGTGCCGTGCACCATCTCGGCCCCGCACCGCGGGCAGCTGCCACCGGGGTGCCGGGCCGCGATGACGTCGCCGGTGTGCACGCCGCCTTTGGCCCCGGCTGACTTCAGCGCCGCCTGCAGGGTGCGGTACAGCCGGTCGATGTCCTTGCGCTGCAGCCGGTTCACCGGCGTGGCCGGTGGGACCTTGGCCTGCCACAGCGCCTCGTCGGCCAGCAGGTTGCCGACTCCGGCGATCTTGGACTGGTCGAGCAGCCGGGCCTTGACCGCGATCGACCCGCGGCTGATCAGCCCGCGGAACTGCGCCGGCGTGACCTCCTCGGCGTCCGGGCCGAGCGCGTCCACCTGCGGGTCGAGCCGGATCCGCCCGAGCCGCCGTTTGTCGAACAGCACCAGCTGCCCGCCGTCGGCGAACTCCAGGGTGAACCGGTTCCACTCCGGCTTGCGCGGCTGGGCGTCCCGGCGCCGTGGGCCGCCGCCTTCCTGGGCCGCTCCGTCCGGCCCGGTGATCACGATGCGGCCCCCCATGCCCAGGTGGATGCCCAGGTCGGGCCCGGGTTCGGGCGAACCGTCCAGGCCGGAGGTCTCGGCCCACATCGTCTTGCCCCGGCGCCTGGCCGCGGTCAGCGTCCGCCCCGCCAGCGCGTCCCGTAGTTCACCGGGCGAGTGCGGGCGGCACACGAACGTATCGGCGTCGTCGACCGCGACGATGCGCCGATGCAGCGCCCGGTCGGCGATCAGCCGTCGGGCGGTCTCCACCTCGGGAAGTTCCGGCACCCACCCGTTCTACCCGCCCCGTCCGCCGGGCCGCACGCTGCCCTCGTGGTTACGGCCGGCCCCGCACGGGCGAATGACGGCAATAGGTGCCCGTTCGTCCGCTTTGGGGTTCGGCGGGCCCGTTCAGGCAGGCCGTTCAGGCAGGCCGGTTCAGGCAGGCACGGTGAGCCGGTAGACGGACGCCGCGGTCGAGCCGAACACCGCGGCTTGCTCACCCTCGCTCAGCCGGGACGTCAGCAACTCCCGGGCCAGCGCGGTCACCTCGGCGTAGCTGGCCGCGATCGTGCACACCGGCCAGTCGGAGCCGAACATCAGCCGTCCCGGCCCGAAGCTCTCCAGCAGGTGGTCGACGTACGGCACGAACGACTCCGGCGTCCACGCCGGGCCGGCCTCGGTCACCAGGCCGGACAGCTTGCAGGTCAGGTTGGGCAGTGCGGCCATCTCGGCCACCAGCCCGGCCCACGGCTCGGTGCGGCCCGCGCTGATCTCCGGCTTGCCGCCGTGGTCGAGCACGAACCGCACCTCGTCCAGTTCGGCGCTCACCCGTAGCGCGGCCGGCAGCTGAGACGGCCGCACCAGCAGGTCGAAGACGAGCCCGGCCGCACCCACCGCACGCAGGCCACGCCCCACGTCGGGGCGGCCCAGCCAGTTCGGGTCCGGCTCGTCCTGGACCAGGTGCCGGACGCCGGCCAGCCGGTCGCCACCGGGCAGGGCGCGCAGCCGGTCCAGCTCGCCGCCCACGTCGTCAGCGGTCAGGTCGACCCAGCCGATCACCCCGGCCACCTCGGGGGCCTGCCCGGCGGTGGCGGCCGCCGCGGCCAGAAATTCCGCGGTCTCCGCCGAACTGGCCAGCACCTGGACCAGCACGCTGGCCGTAATCCCGGCCGGGACGCACTCCTTGGCGTAGTCGGCCAGCCCGAACGACCGGCGCAGCCGGGGCCGGCTGATCAGCCAGTCGTGCTGCCGCGCCGCAGGGTCCCAGATGTGGTGGTGGGCGTCGATCAATCTGGACCTCCAGCGGGGCGTCTGCGCGGTGCCGATGGCCACGGTTCAGCGGGTCACGTTACCGATTCGTGATTCCATTTTGGTCATCCGGCTGACCTCCTGGCACGTCACCTGTGTGTAACTGATCCGCATATTTCTGCTTTTGGATGGCGGCGCGACCGATACGTTCAGGACGTTTGGTGGGAATTCGCGCCTTACGCCGGCCTTGCCGCGGTCTGCTCGCGGTGAGGTCACCTTGACGGCCCTGGTCCGTGCGCCGTGATCATCCCACGTTCTGAGCTGGGTGGCTTGGGGGAAATGCTTCATTCGCCGGTGTCGACGTGGTGCGAGCGCTGTATCTCGACCTGACGGGCCAGCCGGTGCCGCCCGCTCCTGTGTTCTTTTCCCCCTCCCGGGGGGGGGGGGGGGGGGGGGGGGGGTTTTTTTTGGGGCCAATCCCGCCGTTCGCACGTCAAACCCGAAAAGTAATGTGAAGGACGGAGCTTGATGGCGAAATCATTTACGCCCGCTGTGGTCATTGGCGCCGGGCCCTACGGGCTCTCGGCTGCGGCTCACCTGCGCGGGCACGGCGTGCAGACGCGGGTGTTCGGCGACGTGATGTCGAGCTGGCGGCACCACATGCCGGCCGGCATGAAGCTCAAGTCCCCGCCGCACGGCTCGGACCTGTCGGCGCCGGCGCCAGGCTTCGGCTTGGCCGACTTCTCCCGCGCCAGCGGGCAGGCCCCGCTGACCGGCCACGGGGTCATCCCGATCGAGCTTTTCGTCGCCTACGGCCAGTGGTTCCAGGAGCGCTGGGTACCGGAGCTGGAGCCTGAGCAGGTGACCCACCTGGACCGCGCCGGGGGGCGCTTCCATGTCACGCTGAGTTCGGGTGAGGAGTTCGACGCTGGCACCGTGGTCATGGCCAGCGGCCTGAACGGTTACGCCCACGTGCCGCCCGAGCTGGCCGCGATCGCCCCGGACGGTCCGTCCCCGGACGGGCTCGTCTCGCACACCTCGCAGCACCCGGACCTGTCGGTGTTCCGTGGCCAAGAGGTCGCGGTGATCGGCGCGGGCCAGTCGGCGCTGGAGAGCGCGGCCCTGCTGCACGAAGCCGGGGCCGGCGCCCAGGTGCTGGTGCGGGGCCAGGCGCGCTGGGGGACCCCCCCGAACCCGCCGCGCCAGGGCATCCTGCACCTGATCCCGGAGGCGAACTCGCCCCTCGGCTCGACCTGGCGGATCTATCCCTTCAGCCACGCGCCCGCCGCGTTCCGTTTCCTGCCCGTCGAGACCCGGCTGCGGCTGGTCAAGCGCGTGCTCGGCCCGCTGGGCGCCTGGTGGCTCAAGGACCGGGTGGTCGGCCAGGTGCCCGTCCTGGACGGGCACCGCATCGTCGCGGCTCAGCGCGCGGGCGACAAGGTGGAGCTGACGGTGGCCTCCGCGGGTGGCCAGCAGGAGATCGCGGTCGACCGCGTGCTCGCCGCCACCGGTTACCGGGTCGACTTGGCCCGGCTGGACTTCCTGGCGCCCGGGCTGGCTGCTCAGGTGCAGCGGGTGGAGGGCTCGGGCTTCCCCGACCTTTCCACGTCGTTTGAGTCCTCGGTGCCGGGGCTGTTCTTCACCAGCCTGACCGCGGCCGCGAGCTTCGGGCCGGTCATGCGGTTCGTGGCCGGGGCTGGCTTCGCCGCGCGCCGGGTGGGCGCGGGCGTCGCCGCCCGGACCGCATAGCTTGATCTTTTCCGCAGAAGTAACCACGTCCCAGTGAGCATGTTCCAAGGGGACGTGGGCGAAGGAGGAGTACCCGGTGCGGATCTCAGTAGTCCATCCGGCCGAGCTGGGCCAGGCGGAGATCGCTCAGTGGCGGTCCTACCAGTACGACACCCCCGCGCTGGCTAATCCGTTCCTCAGCCCGGACTTCACGATCGCGGTCGGCCAGGTACGGCCGGGTGCCCGGGTCGCCGTCCTGCACGACGGCCCGGACGTCGCCGGGTTCCTCCCCTTCGAACGACGTGGCCTGGGCTGGGGCGTGCCTATCGCCGCCGGCCTGACCGACCTGCAGGGCCTGGTGCACGCGCCCGGGGCGGAGTGGGACCCGCGGGAACTGCTGAAGGGCTGCGGCATCGCGGCCTGGCAGTTCGACCACCTGGTCACCGGGCAGAAGCCGTTCGAGCGGTACCAGGTGGCCCAGGTGCCGTCCCCGGTCATCGACCTGACCCCTGGCACCGACGCCTACTTCGCGACCCTGAAGTCGTCCTCGCCCAAATTCGTGCCCGGGCTGCGCCGCAAGTCCCGCAAGCTCGACCGGGAAGTGGGCCAGGTGCGGTTCGTGCCGGACTCGCGCGACGTCACCGACCTGCACACGCTGATGGCGTGGAAATCGGATCAGTACCAGCGCACCGGCCGCCTGGACCGGTTCACCGAGCCGTGGATCGTGGAACTGCTCGAGGTCCTGCTCGATAGCCGCAACGAGCACTTCAACGGCCTGCTGTCGATGCTGTACGCCGGGGACGTTCCGGTGGCGGCGCACTTCGGCATGCGGTTCGGCCGGACGCTGGCCTACTGGTTCCCGGCCTACAGCACCCGGTTCAATCTGTACTCACCCGGGCTGCTGCACACCCTGCAGACGATCGAGAGCGCCGACGCGCTGGGCGTAGAACTGATCGACCTGGGCAAGGGGTTCAAGCGCTACAAGGAGACGCTGAAGAGCTACGACTTCACGGTGGCCGAGGGCATGGTCACCCGGCCGTCTCCGCTGGGGATGATGCACTGGGCGCACCGCACGCCCACGGCTTGGGCGATCCGGCAGATCAGGGCGCACGAGTCCCTGTTCAACGCGTTTGACCTGGTGCTCCGCAAGGGCGCGGCCCTGCGCGGGTCGCTGCCGTCCCGATCGCGCCGTGCAGGCCAACCTCCAGCCCCCGGCCGCGGACGAGCCGGCCGCCGAACGTCAGCCGTCGGATGGAGTCATGACCCCGCCGTGACAAACCGGTCGCGCACCTCAAGATTACCAAGTCTTGATCCCATTTTGGTCATCCAGACGCCCGCCGGGCACGTCTTTCTGTGTAAAACATCCAGATAACCTTTGTAACTGATCCAAACTCTCTGCTGGCAAGCGGCGACGCCTGCGCTGAGACTTCCCTGGCATGGGGGACGGGTTGAACGTGAGCAAGACGATGATTTCGGCCGTGGGGCCGAATCCTGCGCCAATCCCCGCGTGGGGGTGCCGGTGCGGTTCTCGGTAGTCCATCCGGGCGAGCTGGGCCCGGCCGAGATCGCCACCTGGCGGTCCTTTCAGTACAGCTCCGCCCCCCTGGCCAACGCCTTCCTCAGCCCGGACTTCGCGATCGCCGTCGGCCGGCACCGGCCCGGTGCCCGGGTGGCCGTGCTGCACGACGGCCCGGACATCACCGGGTTCCTCCCGTTCGAGCGGCGCGGCCTGGGCTGGGGCAGGCCCATCGGCGCGGGCCTGACCGACTTCCAGGGGCTGGTGCACGCGCCGGGGGCGGACTGGGATCCCCGGGAACTGCTGAAGGCCTGCGGCGTCGCCGTCCTGCAGTTCGACCACCTGGTGCCCGGGCAGAAGCCGTTCGAGCGGTACCAGGCCGCGGTGGCGCCGTCGCCGGTCATCAACGTGACGGAGGGCTACGACTCCTACTACCAGACGCTGAAATCGCGCTCGTCCAAGCTCTGCCCGGACATCCGCCGCAAGACCAGGAAGATCGAGCGGGACGTGGGCAGCCTGCGGTTCGTGCTGGACTCGCGCGACAGCACCGACCTGCGCACGCTGATGGCCTGGAAATCGGCCCAGTATCAGCGCACCGGCCGGCTGGACCGGTTCAGCCAGCCGTGGATCGTCCAGCTGGTGGAAGAGCTGCTCGGCACCCGCAACGAGCACTTCAGCGGCCTGCTGTCGATGCTGTACGCCGGTGACGTTCCGGTCGGAGCGCACTTTGGTGTGCGGTTCGGCTCCAGGCTGACGTTCTGGTTCACGGCCTACAGCACCAGCTTCAGTGCGTACTCTCCCGGCCTGCTGCACACCCTGCGGACGATCGAGGGCGCCGCGGCCGAGGGTGTCGAGCTGATCGACCTGGGCAAGGGGTTCAAGCGCTGGAAAGAGAGCTTCAAGAGCTACGACACCCACGTGGCCGAGGGCATCGTCACCCGGCCGAGCGCGCTGGCCGCCGCGCACTGGGTGCGCAGCACTCCCACCGCCTGGGCGATCCGGCAGATCAGGGCGCACGAGCCCCTGTTCAACGCCTGTGACCGGGTGCTCAAGAAGGGCGCCGCCCTCCGTGGATCGCTGGTGTCCGGGCCGAGCGGTCCCACGTCGGCCTCGCTCGCGCCACCAGCCGCAGACCGCGAGCCGGCCGACGGGGCCATGACCTCGCGCTAGGCCAGGCCGTTCGCCCCGACCGCCGTCCGCCAGGACCCTCAGACGGCCGCCGCTCAGTACGGGTGGCGGCCGTCGAGTACGAACCACGTGACCCAGCCGTGCCGGCTCCGGCGCGTGCCGCACCGGGTCGACAGCTGCCGCAGCAGGAACAGGCCGTGCGGGCATTCGGCGTCGGCCAGCCGGCCGTGCCAGCTGCTGCCCTGGTCCTCGACCTCGGCCCGCAGCCACGACCCGGCCAGCACGGCCCGCACGGTGAACAGGCCACCCGGCTCGCCGCTGCCGGTGTGCACCACCGCGTTGGCCCCCAGCTCCCCGATTAAAAGCACGGCGTCGTCGGTCCGTTCCCAGTTACCGAGGAACGCGGCCAGGAACGCCCGTGCCTGTCCCACCTGCTCGCGGCGCCCCCCGAACGTCCCCACGCAGTACCGCCCGCGCCGGGCCCGGTGCGTGTCGTCCAGGCCGAGAGCTTCGGGGGAAGCATCGCCTGCGTTGCTTACTGCCACTGAGTCCAGAGTGCTCAGCGCGACCGGCATGACGGCCCTCCTCTGTCGCGGAATTGCTATGCTATGTATAGCAATGTATATTGGCTCATGTACGAGCCTCATGCAAGTTGCAGCGCCGATTCCCGGGAGGAAGCGTGCCGACCACCAGCAGCCCGACCGTCAAGCGGCGGCGTCTGGCTACGGAGCTGCACGCCTGCCGGGAGCGGGCCGGGCTGACCATCGACGACGTGGCCCAGCAGCTGGAGTGGTCCGCGGCCAAGATCAGCCGCATCGAGAACGCCCGGGTCCGGGTGCTGGCCCGGGACGTCAAGCACCTGCTGCGCATCTACCAGGTCAAGGAAGGCAGCCCCGACTGGGACATCCTGGTCACCCTGGCCCGTGAGGCCCACCAGAAGGGCTGGTGGTACCCCTACAGCGGCGCCATGGGCGAGAGCTTCCGCACCTACGTCGGGCTCGAGGCGGCCGCGGCCACGCTGCGGACCTACGAATCCGAATGCGTGCCGGGTCTGCTCCAGACCGAGGATTACGCCCGAGCCATCATCGATTCCGCGCTGTCCGCCGGGCCTGACGAGGACCTCGAGAAAAACGTCGCCGTGCGGATGGCCCGGCAGTCACTGCTGACCCAGCAGCAGCCGCCAGAGCTGTGGGCGGTCGTCAACGAAGCCGGGATCCGGCGTCTGGTCGGCGGGGCGGCCGTCATGCGGGCCCAGCTGGACCGGTTGCTCGAGGCCAGCCACCAGCCCCACGTCACGCTCCAGGTCATGCCGCTCAGCACTGGCGCGCACCCGGGCATGGCCGGAGCCTTCACGATCCTCAGCTTTGCTGAGCCAGCCGACCCCGAGGTCATCTACGTCAGCTACAGCTCCGGCAGCCTCTTCCTGGAAAAGCCGGAGGAACTGAGCCGCTGCGCGCTGATCTTCAACCATCTGCGCGCGGTGGCTCTGCCCATGGGCCAGTCGCGGGACATCATCGCCCGCATTCGAGCCGAGCTGGCCTGACCACGAGGAAAAGAGATTGCTATGGAAAATCCCTGGCGCAAGTCGACCCACAGTTTCAAGGACACCTGCGTCGAGGTGGCCAGGCCCGCAGACCGGCTCGCGGTCCGTGATTCCACGGATCCGGACGGCCCGCAACTGGCCTTCGCCGGGGGAGACTGGGACCGCTTCCTGGCCCGCGTCCGGCAGGCCACGCCTGGCCTGAGCCGCTCAGGCCACCGGCACCACCGGTGACTCGAACGCCCCGGCGTCCCCGCCCAGCAGCGGGCCACGCCGGGAGCTGATCAGGTCGTGCGGCTGGCCCAGCTGGATCTGGCTGGCCTCGTCCAGCCGGCGGTACTGCTCGTCGTCCAGGTGCACGTCCAGGGCGTCGAGGTAGTCCTCCAGCTGGGCCAGGTTGCGCGGCCCGATGACCGGGACCATTGCGGTGGCCGACCTTGCGTTGCGCTCGCTCAGCCAGGCCATGGCCACCTGGGCGGGTGGCACCCCGAGGTCGGCCGCCACCGCCAGCACGGCGTCCACCGTGCCGGTCTTGCGCTCGTCGTCCTCGGTGTGCACGAGCCGCTTTAGGTCGGTCAGCCGGCCCGCGTCGGAGTTGCGGTACTTCCCGGTCAGCAGGCCGCCCGCCAGCGGCGACCACAAGGCGGCGCCCAGGCCGAGCGCCTCGGCCATGGGCAGGATCTCGCGGTCCGCCGTCCGTTCGGCCAGGCTGTACTCGAACTGGACCGCGATCACCGGGGCGCGGTCGCTGGCCTCGGCCAGGGTCACGGCCCGGGCCGTCCGCCAGGCCGGGAAGTTGGACAGGCCGGCGTAAAGGATCTTGCCCTGCCGGGTCAGGTCGTCCAGGCCGCGGACGATCTCGTCGGCTGGGGTCACGGTGTCGGGGAAGTGCACCCACAGCAGGTCGAGGTAGTCCGTCTGCAGCCGGCGCAGGCTGTCCTCCACGGCGCGGGTCATGTTCTTCCGGCTGTTGCCGGTGTGCATCACGTCCGCGCCCGCGGTCGCGCCCTGGGTGAACTTGGTCGCCACCGTGAACCCGTCGCGCACGCCGGTCAGCAGCTGGCCCAGGATCTCCTCGGACTCGCCGAACTGGTAGCTCTCCGCGGTGTCGATGAACGTGCCGCCCGCCTCCGCGAACCGCTCGAACACCTTGCGCGATTCGGCCAGGTCGGCGCCGGTACCCCAGCGGGTGCCGAACATTCCCGCCCCGAGGGCCAGTTCCGACACCCGCAGGCCGGTGGTCCGGCCGAAAGTCGTGTACCGCATGCGTCACCTCATGTAAAACGATCGGTTTACCAAGCCACCGTACGCCGGCCACGGCGCTCAAGTAAAACGATCGGTATACTTCGCCCATGGAAACCTCGACCGGCGGCCGCGGCGCTCGCGAGCGCATCCTGCGGGCCGCGGCCGAGCTCTTCTACACCGAGGGCATCAACGCCACCGGCATGGACCGGCTGACCACGGTGGCGCACGTGTCCAAGCGCACCTTTTACCAGCACTTCCCGAGCAAGGCGGCCCTGGTCGAGGCGTACCTGGACCGCTATACGACGGGCCAGGCCCCGAGCCGCGAGCAGGCGCTGGACCGGGACGATCTCAGCCCGCGGGACCGGCTGCTCGAGTTGTTCGGCCAGCGGCCGACGGACGGCGGCCCGATCCGGGGCTGCCCGTTCCACAACGCCGCGGTCGAGACGGCGGGCACCCTGCCCGCCGTGCAGGCCCAGGTCGCCCGGCACAAGCAGGACTTCACCGCCCGCCTCATCGGCACGGCCCGGGAAGCGGGCGCCCGGGACCCGGAGAGCCTGGGCCGCCAGCTGGCCGTCCTGCTCGAGGGCGTCACCGCGCTATCCACGTCCCTCAACGATTCCTGCCCGGCCGACGACGCCCGCGCCGCCGCCCGCACCCTCATCGACGCCAGCCTGCCCTGACCTGCGACCCACTTGGCCTCACTGGAGCAGTTGCAGGGATTATCGCTGCAACTGCTCCAGTGGAGCGGGAGTACCCGCGGCGGCGTCGGCCGCCCGGTCAGGAGGTGGGCGGGGGGCGGAGGCGCAGGCCGGTCATGCCCGCGTCGACCTGCAGGGCCGTGCCGGTGGTGGCACTGGACAGCGGGCTGGCCAGGTAGGTGATGGCCCCGGCCACTTCGGCCGCGGTGACCAGCCGGCCCATGGGCTGGCGGGCGTTGAGGGCGGCGCGCTCGGCCTCCGGGTCGGGGGCGGCGGACAACAGGCGGCCGATCCACGGGGTGTCGGCCGTGCCCGGGATGACGCAGTTGACCCGGATGCCCTCGCGCACGTGGTCGGCCGCCATGGCCAGGGTCAGCGCGTAGACCGCGCCCTTGCTGGCCGAGTAGAGCACGCGCTGCGGCAGCCCGGCGATGGCCGCGACCGAGCAGGTGTTCACGATCGCGGCCTGGCCGCGGTCGGCGACGGCGCGGCGCAGGTGCCCCAGCGCGGCCCGGCTGACCCGGGCCATACCGACCACGTTGATGTCCAGCACCCGGTGCCACTCGTCGTCGGGGTTGTCTTCGACGGTGCCGGCCGCGCCGATGCCGGCGTTGTTGACCAGGATGTCGAGCTGGTCCCCGAGCGCGGCCACGGCCTCGCCGACGGCGCGGCGTACCGCGTCGTCGTCGGTCACGTCCGCGACCACGCTGATCAGGCCGTGCTTCTCGTCGGCCTTGTCCCGGTCCAGCACCGCGACCCGGGCGCCCCGGCTGGTCAGCAGCTGGGCGGTGGCCAGCCCGATACCGGAGGCACCCCCCGTGACCAGCGCCGTCAGCCCAGCGAACTCCCCGCCTGTTTCCCCACCCGGCTCGGCCATGCCGTCCTCCGCTCGTTAACCTCGGCAGACATCGAAAACCCTCCGACGTATACCGTAGGGCCCGGCGGTCCGTCCAGGCCGGGCGGAGCCTGATGGGACGGTGCCGATGCGGATAGCCCTGTTCATCACGTGCCTGACCGACACCCTGTTCCCGGACACCGGCAAGGCCGTGGTGACGCTGCTCGAGCGGCTCGGCCACCAGGTCGAGTTCCCGGACAGCCAGACCTGCTGCGGGCAGATGCACTTCAACAGCGGTTACCGCCGGGAGAGCCTGCCGCTGGCGCGGGGCTTCGCCGCCAGCTTCGACGGCTACGACGCCATCGTCAGCCCGTCGGCGTCCTGCACGGCGATGGTCCGTGAATACCACGGCCAGCTCGCCGACGAAGCCGGGGACGCCGGGCTGGCCCGGGCCGTGGCCGAGATCGCGCCCCGGGTGTACGACCTGTCCACGCTGCTGGCCGACGTGCTCGGCCTGACCGACGTCGGCGCGTACTTCCCGCACCGGGTCGCCTACCACCCGACCTGTCACTCCCTGCGCATGCTCCGGGTCGGCGACGCGCCGCTGCGGCTGCTGCGCGAGGTGCGCGGGCTGGAGCTGGCCGAGCTGCCGGACGCGGAGTCCTGCTGCGGCTTCGGCGGCACGTTCGCGATCAAGAACCCCGACGTCTCCGCGGCGATGTGCGCCGACAAGGTGGCGGCCGTGCAGCAGTCCTCGGCCGAGGTGCTCTGCGCGGCCGACAACTCCTGCCTGATGCACATCGGCGGCTCGCTGTCCCGGCAGCGCGCCGGGGTCTCGGTCCTGCACCTGGCCGAGATCCTGGCCAGCACGGAAGACCGCCCCGCGGTGCTCCGCGGCCACGAGACGGTGGCCCGCTGATGCCCGCCTCTCACGCTGGCCGGACCGCCCCGGCCGCGCCCGGCGCCCCGGCCATGCCCACCTACCTCGGCATGCCGCCGTTCCCCGAGGCCGCCGCGACCGCGCTGGCCGATTCCCAGCTCCGGCACAACCTTGCCCACGCCACCGGGACGATCCGGGCCAAGCGGGCCCGCGCCGTGGCCGAGCTGAGCGACTGGCCGGATCTGCGGGCCGCGGCCAAGGCCATCAAGGACCACACGCTGGCCAACCTGGACACCTACCTGCTCCGGCTGGAGGAGAGCGTGACCGCGGCCGGCGGCCACGTGCACTGGGCCGCCGACGCGGCCGAAGCCAACGAGCTCGTGGCCTCGCTGGTCCGGGCGGCCGGGGCCGACCAGGTGGTCAAGGTCA
Organism: uncultured Actinomycetes bacterium; assembly: GCA_963833835.1. GTDB lineage: Bacteria > Actinomycetota > Actinomycetes > Streptosporangiales > Streptosporangiaceae > Bog-532. Next base: position 160,917 of record CAWHZI010000001.1, on the reverse strand, counting down.
AGTCGATCGCCACCGACGAGATCGGCCTGAACGAGGCCCTGGCCACGGCGGGCATCACCGCGCTGGAGACCGACCTGGCCGAGCTGATCATCCAGCTGGGGCACGACCGGTCCAGCCACATCCTGGTGCCCGCGATCCACCGGAACCGGGCCGAGATCAGGGAGATCTTCCGGCGGGAGATGCCCGACGCGCCGCCCGGCCTGACCGACCGGCCGGCCGAACTGGCCGCGGCGGCCCGCGAGCACCTGCGCCGGGTGTTCCTGTCGGCCAAGGTCGGCATCTCCGGGGCCAATTTCGCCATCGCCGACACCGGCTCCCTGGTCGTGGTGGAGTCCGAAGGCAACGGCCGGATGTGCCTGACCCTGCCGGAGACGCTGATCTCTGTGGTCGGGATCGAGAAGGTGCTGCCTTCGTGGCGGGACCTGGAGGTGTTCCTGGCCCTGCTGCCCCGGTCGTCGACCGCGGAGCGGATGAACCCCTACACCTCGATCTGGTCCGGGGTCCGGCCCGGCGACGGGCCACGGGAGTTCCATCTGGTCCTGGTGGACAACGGCCGGACCGCCACGCTGGGCGACCACATCGGCCGCCAGGCGCTGCGGTGCATCCGCTGTTCGGCCTGCCTGAACGTGTGCCCGGTCTACGAGCGGGTCGGCGGCCACGCTTATGGCAGCCCTTATCCGGGCCCGATCGGGGCCATCTTGTCGCCCCAGCTGCGCGGCATGACCGACCCGGTGGACCAGTCGCTGCCGTACGCCTCCAGCCTGTGCGGGGCCTGCTACGACGTCTGCCCGGTGGCCATCAACATCCCCGAGGCCCTGGTCTACCTGCGGTCGAAGTCGGTGGACGCCAAACGGGCCCAGAAGAAGCTGCGGCCCGAGGCGGCGGTGTTCGGCCTGACGGCCTGGGGACTGCGCTCACCGAAACGGCTCAAGGCCGCCCAGCGGGCCGCCGCGGCCAGCCGCCACGTGGTCGGGCGGTCCGGGAAGATCCGGCGGCTGCCGCCCCCGCTCAGCGCCTGGACCGACACCCGGGACGCGCCCGCACCGCCCCCGGAGTCGTTCCGGTCCTGGTGGGCCCGGACCCGCGGCGGCCGGGCATGAGCGGCAGCCGGGACCAGGTCCTGGGCCGGATCCGGTCCGCGCTCGGGGACGCCCCGCGTCCCGATGTCGATCAGACCTACCGGGCGTTGCCCCGGAACTACCTCCGGGCCCACCACGAGCACGACATCGTGGCCCTGTTCGCCGAGCGCGCCGCCGACTACCGCGCCGTGGTCGAACGCCTGCCCGAAGCCGATGTTCCCGCTGCCGTGGCCCGCGTCCTCGACGCCCGCGCGCGCGAGTCCGAGGTCTCCCGCGCATCTCACCAATCACACGAACCTCAGGCGTCACATCAGCCGCAGGAGTCCCAGAAGGCTCGGTTCGTGGTTCCGGACGGATTTCCGCCGGAGTGGATCCCGGCCGGGATCACCGTGGTCCGCGACGATCCGCCGTTGTCCCCGGCGCAGCTCGACCGGATGGCCGGGGTGGTCACCGGGTGCGCGGTGGCCATCGCCGAGACCGGCACGATCGTGCTCGACCACGGCCCGGCCCAGGGCCGCCGGGCCCTGACCCTGGTCCCGGACTTCCACCTGGTCATCGTGCGGGCCGAACAGGTCACCGGGGACCTGCCCGACGCCTTCGCCCGGCTCGACCCGGGCCGGCCGCAGACGCTGATCTCCGGCCCCTCGGCCACCAGTGACATCGAGCTGATCCGGGTCGAAGGCGTGCACGGCCCGCGGACCCTGCATATCCTGCTGGCCGGCTGAACTCGCGTCATTTACAGTGGGTCGTGGCAGTCCGGCTGCCCCTGGGTCCGCGGACAGAGCTCCAAGCTCACCGGCAGTACGGCCCAGTGCGGCACATCCGGTCTTTCCCGCCCGATCACGCGGACCACGGGCACCGAGGAAGGACTGCCGATGTCCGATCAGTCACGCCAGTTCCCCAGCCAGCCGAGCCTGCGCTACCTCAAGCTCGAGGCCAAGCGCCGCCTGGCCGCGGGGGAGTTCAGCACCCTGCACGACGCCCAGCTGGCCATCGCCCGCGAGCACGGCCTGTCGAGCTGGACCACGCTCAAGCAGCACGTCGAGAGTCAGACCGAGAGCCAGCCGGCCGGCCCTGCCACCTACGCGCTCGATCAGGTCCGCTGGGTCATCGCCCGGTTCGCGGAGGCCGACCGGGCCGGCTGGGTGGCCCCCGATGAGGACGAGCTGCGAGCGCACTTCACCGAGCGGTTCCTGACCGCGATCCCGGCCGCGCAGCTCATCAGCACGCTCTCGGGCCAGGCCGCCACGCTCCGGGAGGAACTGGCCGTCAAGGCCGTGAACGCCCAGCACGTCCAGGCCGAGCTGCCCGGCATCCAGATCCAGGCGTCCACGGAGACCGAGCCACCGCACCGGCTGGCCATGCTGAGGGCGTTCCCGGACGGCCGGCGGATCACCGACCCCCGGCTGGCCTCGGCCGCCAGCCGCACGGCGGGTAATGTGCCGGCCGCGGCCCACGAGATCGCCGACGCCACCCTGGCCGAGCTGGCCCTGCCGGGCCTGGTCCTGGCCGCCTTCGGCCCGGCCGCCCCAGACCCGGCTGCCCCGGACCCAGCCGCGGACCCAGCGCCCCGGACCCGGCCACCCCGGGCGACCCGGATGGCGCGGAATGGACCGTGGCTCGTGGCTGGGCCGACCTGGATCACGAGCAGGCCCTGCGCCCCGATCACCGGTTCCCGGCGTTCTCGATCACCAAGCTGGTCACGGCGGTCGCCGTGCTGCGGCTGGTCGCGGAGGGCACGGTCCAGCTCGACGCTCCGGCCCACGGCTACCTGCGTGACCTCCAGCTGGCCGACCCCGAGGTCACCGTCCGGGAACTGCTGACCCACTCCGCCGGTGCGGACAGCCCGGACCTCCTGTTTGCCGAGGAGGTCCCCGCCCTGCAGGCCCTCACCGGCCCGGTACTCGGCTGCAGCGGGCCGCGCGGGACGTTCGAGTACAGCAACGGCGGCTACGCCGTGCTCGGCCAGGTGATCGCCGACGTCAGCGGCGTGCCGTACGGGGACGCGGCCACCCGGCTGGTCCTGGGCCCGCTGGCCATGGGCCAGTCCTGGTACCCGGTTCGCTGGCCGGCCGGCCCGGACGTGGTTACCGGCTACGGGCTGACCGACCGGGCCTTCCAGGCCACGACCGAGATCTGCACCCTCCCGGCCGCGGGTGGCCTGTGGTCCACCGCCGCGGACCTGCTCCGGTTCGCCCGGGGCTGGCGTGGGCTGCTGCCCGCGGAACTGGCGGCCGAGGCGCTCCGGCCGCAGCTGGCCCGGCCGGACGAGGTCGAGGTCGGGCTGGGCTGGATCGTCAACCAGAAGCGCGGCGTGCACGGCCACGCCGGGGGTGGCCGGGGTGGCGCGTCGTCGCTGATCGTCTCGGCCGGGGATGACCGGGTGCACATCGCGCTGACCAACCGGCTCATCCCGATCGAACCCGTCAACGCCCGGGTGCTCAAAGCGCTGACCGGCAGCTGACCCGAGCCTGCCCGGCCCGCCCGTCCCGCGTTACCCGGCGGGCGGGCCGTCCTCGCCGTCGGGGGTCAGGTAGCCGATGGTCAGCAGCACGTTGGAGTACAGGGCGGCATCCCCGGTGGCCACGCAGACGGCCACGTCCGGCTCCCGGCAGGCGGCGTAGAAGCCGAACCGGTCCAGCTCCCGCAGGGCCAGACCCGGCCGCAGCATCCGCTGGTAGACGCCCCACACCTCGGGCGTGCCCCCGCCGTCGGGGGTCATCACGGTCACCGCCTCCACCGGGACGGTGGCCAGCACCGGCTCCAGTACGTCGGCCACGGTCACCAGCCCAGGGCGAACGTTGAGATGGATCCGGGCCGCGGCCGGGTTGGCGTTGGTACTGGCCGAGTAGTTGGCGTCGGCGATGAGCACCTTCCCGCCGTGCCCGGCGGCAGCGAGTGCGGCCAGCAGCGGAGGGTGGATGAGCGGCGTACGCAGCATGGCGTCTCCTTCGGTGGGCCGCTGCGATCGTAATACGCCCGGTTACATCAGCCTCATGGGCCTCTTGCCTCCGGCGGGAGTACCCCGGGCCCGGGGCTGGGCCCAACTTTGTGCAGCATCTGCACAAAACCAGGCCCAGCCCCGCCCTCCCAGTCACACCATGCGCTAGGGGCCACCCACGCTTCTCCCGAGCCACCAGCCCCAGATGCTGGGGCGGCAGGGGATGGATCCGGGTCGTGGCCGGGTTGACGTTCGTACTGGCCAAGGATCGCCCCCGCCGGGCCGCGACCCCCGTGAGGCGTTTTACCAGTTCAGGGCCCATATAAAGGCCCCGCAGGGACGCTTCGCCCAGAGAGAACATGCACAGGAAATTATTTTGGCCTCTTCTTTCTTGAGTGTAAGTGACTCAATCTTTGGAGGTCAGATGAGCGAGCAGCTCACACTTCCGGTGCTGCCCCTGGACGACGAAGTTGTTCTGCCCGGGATGGTGGTGCCGCTTGAACTTTCTCAGCCGGAGGCACGGGCCGCGATCGACGCGGCGCGGGTTCCGGCGGGCACCCGGATTCCGGGGATCCGCTCCGAGGCCAAGCCTCGCATCCTGCTGGTGCCCCGGCTGTCAGACCGCGGTCTGGCTGGTGTGGGCACGCTGGCCGTCATCGACCAGGAGGGCCGCCTGCCCGGTGGCGAGCCCGGCGCCGTGGTGCGCGGTATCTCCCGCGTGAAGATCGGCTCGGGCACGACCGGCTCGGGCTCGGCGCTCTGGGTCGAGGGCACGGTCATCGAAGAGACCGGTCACGGTCCGCAGGCCGATGAGCTGGCCAAGGAGTACAAGTCGCTGATCATCGCCATGCTGCAGAACCGTGGCGCGTGGCAGATCATCGACTCGATCCAGCAGCTCGACGACCCGTCGGCCATCGCCGACCGGTCCGGCTACTCCGCGTACCTGACCGCCGCGCAGAAGCTCCAGATCCTGGAGACCGCGGACCTGGTGCAGCGCCTTGAGCTGGTCGTGGGCTGGACCAAGGAGCACATGGCCGAGCTGAACGTGGCGGAGTCGATCCGCAAGGACGTGGCCGAGGGCATGGAGAAGCAGCAGAAGGAATTCCTGCTGCGTCAGCAGCTGGCCGCGGTCCGCAAGGAGCTGGCCGACCTGTCCGGTGACTCTTCCGCCACCGAGGAGGAGGACTACCGGGCCCGGGTCGAGGCGGCCAACCTGCCGGAGGACGTGCACAACGCGGCGATGAAGGAAGTCGCCAAGCTGGAGCGCACGTCCGAGCAGTCCCCTGAGGTGGGCTGGATCCGGACCTGGCTCGACACCGTGCTCGACATCCCGTGGAACGAGCGGACCGAGGACGCCTACGACATCGCCGGGGCCCGGCGGATCCTGGACGAGGACCACACCGGCCTGGACGACGTCAAGGAGCGCATCGTCGAGTACCTGGCCGTGCGCCAGCGTCGCAGCGACCGTGGCCTGGGCGTGATCGGCGGCCGCCGTAGTGGCGCCGTGCTCGCGCTGGTCGGCCCGCCCGGCGTCGGCAAGACGTCGCTGGGTGAGTCGGTGGCTCGCGCCATGGGCCGCAAGTTCGTCCGGGTGTCGCTGGGCGGCGTCCGGGACGAGGCCGAGATCCGCGGTCACCGGCGCACCTACGTCGGTGCCCTGCCCGGCCGCATCGTCCGCGCCATCCGCGAGGCGGGTTCGATGAACCCGGTCGTGCTGCTGGACGAGGTGGACAAGGTCGGGGCGGACTACCGGGGCGACCCGGCGGCCGCGCTGCTCGAGGTCCTGGACCCGGCGCAGAACCACACGTTCCGCGACCACTACCTGGAAGTCGAGCTCGACCTGAGCGACGTCGTGTTCATCGCGACGGCCAACCAGCTGGAGACCATCCCCGGCCCGCTGCTGGACCGGATGGACCTCGTGCAGCTGGACGGCTACACCGAGAACGAGAAGGTCGTCATCGCCCGTGACCACCTGCTGCCGCGCCAGCTGTCCAAGTCCGGCCTGGAGGCCGACGAGGTGACGCTGGACGAGTCCGCGCTGCACATGCTGGCGGGTGAGTACACCCGCGAGGCGGGCGTGCGCTCGCTGGAGCGTGCGGTCGCGCGGGTGCTGCGGAAGATCGCGGCCAAGGTCGCGCTGGACGAGGCGACGCTGCCCGTGACGGTCACCTCCGAAGGCCTGCGGGACTACCTGGGCCGGCCCCGGTTCACCCCGGAGACCAGCCTCGGCGAGTCCGAGCGGCGGACGTCGGTGCCCGGCGTGGCGACCGGCCTGGCCGTCACCGGTGCCGGTGGCGACGTGCTCTTCATCGAGGCGTCGCTGGCCGACCCGGAGACCGGCGAGACCGGGGTCACCCTCACCGGCCAGCTGGGCGACGTGATGAAGGAGTCGGCGCGGATCGCGCTGTCCTTCCTCCGCTCGCACGGCGCGGAGCTGGAGCTCCCGGTCGGTGACCTGAAGGACCGTGGCGTGCACATCCACGTGCCCGCCGGCGCGGTCCCGAAGGACGGCCCGAGCGCCGGGGTCACGATGACCACCGCGCTGGCGTCGCTGCTGTCCGGCCGTCCGGTCCGCGACGACGTGGCCATGACCGGCGAGGTCTCCCTCACCGGCAAGGTCCTGCCCATCGGGGGCGTGAAGCAGAAGCTGCTCGCCGCCCACCGGGCTGGTGTGACGACCGTGCTGATCCCGAAGCGGAACGAGCCCGACCTGGACGACGTGCCAGAGGAGGTTCTGTCGCAGCTGACGGTTCACCCGGTCTCTGATGTGCGGGACGTGCTCCGGCTGGCGCTGGAGTCCGCCTCCGCTGAGCAGGCGATCGCCGCCTAACGCGGCGCGCCCGCAAGCAAGCTGGCCCCCGGACCTACTCGGTCCGGGGGCCGGGGCGGGTCTGACCAGGCGCTACGAGCACCTGGTCAGGCCCGTGCGTCGCCACAGAACCTTTTAAAAATTGATTTAACAGACTCGTCAGTGGCCGGCGCAGTCGGGGCAGAGCCCGAACAACTCCACCGTGTGCCCGACGTCGGTGAAGCCGGCGTCCCGGGCTACGCGCTCGGCCCACTGCTCCACCGCGCGGCCTTCGACTTCGACGCTGCGCCCGCAGTTCCGGCAGGTCAGATGGTGGTGATGGCCGCTGGTGACGCACTGCCGGTACAGGGTCTCCCCGCTGTCGTCCCGGATCGAGTCGACGCTGCCTTCCTCGCTGAGCACCTGCAGGTGCCGGTACACGGTGGTCAGCCCGATGTGCTCGCCCCGGCGCCGCAGCTCGGCGTGAATCTGCTGGGCACTGCAGAACCCCGGCAGGTTGTCCAGCGCCGCCACCAGCGCCGCCGCCTGCCGCGTCCCCCGCACCTTGGTCCCGCGCGGCCGTCCAGCCTCGTCCGAGGTGGCGGGCGCGGGGTGGTCCGATTGCGAGGTGGTCACATCCGCACGTTACAGGGTCGTTTTGACCGCGCCAAATAGAAATGATTATCATTACGGCATGTCCCCCAAGACCGGGTCCATCAGAACCGGGCGCGCCCCCCTCAAGACGCTGGCCGTGGTGGCCGCGGCTGGCGTGGCCCTGGCCGTCAGTGCCTGCTCTTCCGGCCCGTCCGGCTCGACGACCACGTCGGCCCACAAGATCGTGGCCGTCGGGGCCGAGAACGAGTACACCAGCGTGCTCCAGCAGGTCGGCGGCCAGTACGTGCAGGCCTCGGCCATCATGAGCAACCCGAACACTGACCCGCACACGTTCGAGGCCAGCGCGAGCGTGGCCCGCGAGATCAGTACCGCCCAGCTCGTGGTGCAGAACGGTGTCGGCTACGACACGTTCATGGATTCGATCGAGAAGGCCGTGCCCGACTCCGGCCGCAAGCTCATCGACGTGCAGAAGCTGCGCGGCCTGCCGGACAGCACCCCCAACCCGCACCTGTGGTACGACCCGGCCACCATGCCGGCCGTGGCCAACGCGGTCGCCTCCGACCTGGCCGCCATCCAGCCCGCACACGCGGCGTACTTCAAGGCCAACGCCCGGAAGTTCGTCTCCGCCCTGGGCCCCTGGATCCAGGCCCTCGGCTCCTTCAAGGAGAAGTACCCGAACACCCCGGTGGCGGTGACCGAGCCGGTGGCGGACTACCTGCTGCAGGCGGCGGGCGCGGACATCAAGACCCCGTTCGAGTTCCAGGCCGACATCATGAACGGCACCGACCCCTCGGCCCAGGACGTCGCGCTGGAGCGCAGCCTGTTCACCGGGCACAAGGTGAAGGTGTTTCTGTACAACCGGCAGGTGACGGATACCCTGACCCAGTCGTTCATCTCGCTAGCCCAGGCGAACGGCATCCCGGTGGTGGGGGTCTACGAGACGATGCCGACCCCCGGCTACACGTACCAGTCCTGGATGCTGGCCGAGACGAAGGCTCTCCAGCAGGCCGTGACGAGCAAGAAATCGACCGAGAAGCTGTGATGTCCCAGACGATGCCGCCTGCCGCGTCCGATGAGCTGCTCCGGCTGGACGGGATCACCGTCCGGCTGTCCGGCCGCGAGGTCCTGTCCGACGTCAGCTTCGCCATCCGGCCGGGTGAGTTCACCGGCCTGATCGGGCCGAACGGCGCGGGCAAGACCACGATCCTGCGGGTCATTCTCGGCCTGCTGCCGCCGTCCGCGGGCACCATCACCGTGGCCGGCCAGCCCGGCGGGACCCGCCGGCACCGCCGGGGTGAATCGCTGATCGGGTACGTCCCGCAGAAGCTGCTGATCGAGCCGGACATGCCGCTCCGGGTCCGGGACGTGGTCGCGCTCGGCATCGACGGGAACCGGCTCGGCGTCCCGCTCCCGTCCCGGGGCCGCCGCGAGCTGGTGGCCGAGACCCTGCGCGCGGTCGGCGCCGACGGCTACGCCGACGCGAGGGTCGGCGAGCTGTCCGGCGGTGAGCAGCAGCGGGTCATGATCGCGCACGCGCTGATCAGCCGGCCCCGGCTGCTGCTGCTGGACGAGCCCCTGGCCAACCTGGACATCCGCAGCGCCCAGGGCATCGTGGCCGTGCTGGACCGGCTGGCCCGGGAGCAGCAGATCGCGGTCCTGATCTCCGCCCACGACATGAACCCGCTGGCCCCGGTGATGGACCGCGTCGTCTACGTGGCCGCGGGCCGGGCTGCGGTCGGCAGCGCCGACGAGGTGCTGCGGACCGACGTGCTCAGCCAGCTCTACGGCCAGCACGTCGACGTGCTGCACGTCCACGGCCGGGTGGTGATCGTGGCGGGCGAGTCGGGCGAGGACCCCGGCAGCCCCGATGACATCGCCGGCCAGCCGGACCCGGTATACGGCAGCGGAGTCGCCTGACATGCACTACCTGATCGAGCCGGGGCTGTGGTCCAGCAGCCCGGTGCGGGTCGCGGTGCTGGTCGGCACGGTGGTGGCGATCACCTCCGCCGTGGTCGGCGTGTTCACCGTGACCCGGGGCCAGTCGTTCGCCGGGCACTCGCTGGCCGACGTGGCCACCACCGGCGGCTCCGGCGCCTTCCTGATCGGCGTCGACCAGTTCTGGGGCTTCCTGATCTTCGGGGTCGCAGCCGCGATCATCCTTGAGGTTATCGGGGTGCAGCGCCGCCGCGGCCGGGACGTCGCGACCGGCGTGGTGCTGGGCGCGGCCCTCGGCCTGGCCGCGCTGTTCCTGTACCTCGGCTCGGAGCACAGCAGCACCACCGGTGCGTCGTTCACCGTGCTGTTCGGCTCGATGTTCGTCATCGCGCCCTCGACCGTCCCGGTCCTGGTCGCCTCGGGCGCGGTCGCGGTGATCGTGATCCTGGCGCTGGCCCGGGTACTGCTGCTCAGCTCGCTCAGCCCGGACGTGGCCGCCGCCCGCGGTGTCCCGGTGCGGGCGGTCGGGGCCGCCTACCTGGTCGCGCTGGCCATCTCGGTGTCGCTGTCGGCCGTGGCCATCGGGGCCGTGCTCAGCACCGCGCTGCTGATCGGGCCGGCCGCCGCCGCGCTGCGCATCGCCAAGGGCCCGGTCCGGGCCATGGTCACCGCCGCGCTGATCGGCGTGGCCGTCACCTGGATCGGCATCCTGCTGGCCTACGACAGCTACTACTGGCCGCCGCACGGCCACGCCTGGCCGGTGAGCTTCTTCATCGTGGCCCTGGTGGTCGTGGCCTACCTGCTCACCTACCTGCGCCGTCCCGCCCGCCGCCGGCGTTCTCCCGCGCCCGTCGGCCTCGGCGCGGCCGGGGTCGCAGGCCCGGCCGGCGTCCCCCGCTCCGAAGTCGAGGTGGGAGGGTAACCATGTTCAGCGGCTTCATGATGAACACCTGGATCGCGGCCACGATCGTCGCGGTCATCGCGGGCGTGGTGGGCTTCTTCGCCGTGCTGCGCGGCTCCACCTTCGCCGCCCACGCCATCCCCAACGGCGCCTTCGCCGGCGCGGCGGGAGCCAGCCTGATCGGCGTCAACACGCTGGTGGGCCTGGCCGTCTTCTCGGTCGCGGGCGCGCTCGGCATCGCGTCGTTCGGCCGCCGCGCCCGCCACGACGTCGCCACCGCGCTGATCCTGGTGCTCATGCTGGGCGTCGGGGCGCTGTTCATCAGCCTGGGCAGCCAGTACGCCCAGGAGACGTATTCGCTGCTGTTCGGCGAGGTGTACGGCATCAGCCCCGACGTGCTGCTGCCGATCGGCATCCTTGGCGGCCTGAGCATCCTCGCGTTGCTGGTCATCTTCCGCCCGCTGATGCTCACCTCGGCCATGCCCGAGGTCGCCGAGGCCCGCGGCGTCAGCCCGCACCGGGTCGAGATCGTGTTCCTGCTGGTCATGGCGCTGGCCACCAGCATGACCGTCCCCGTCGTCGGCGCCCTGCTGATGTTCTCCCTGATGATCGGCCCCGCCGCGGCCGCCAGGTCCTTCACCGCCAGCCCCGGCCTGGCCCTCACCGTGTCCGTGGTGTTCGGCCTGGTCACCGTCTGGATCGGCATCGCCGTCTCCTACGAGACGAACTGGCCCCTGGGCTTCTTCGTCGGCGTCCTCGGCGCCGCGTTCTTCCTGGTCGGCCGGGCCTGGGCCGCACTCCGCGGCCGCCGCGTCCCCCGGGCGTCCCGCGCGTCCTCCCTCCCCGCCAGCGCCAGCGCCTGACCTCTCCCCCAGGCTGCGTTTCTGGGCCGCCCCCATCCGTCCCGCCCGTGCCGCCGTTCCTGGCCCGCCCGCAGGCCCCCCGATGGCGCCATTGGGCACTTGAGCACGCCCAATGGCGCCATCGGGCCCAGGAACCCGGGCTCCGCGGCGCGTGGCTCGCGTGGGCCTGATGCCCGGCTTGACCTGGGGGCCGGGCTCCGCCATCCTTTAATGAAAATGAAAGTCATTTTCAATGAGAGTGAGCGGGCCCACGGTTCGGTCAGCCTGCGGAAGAGGAGAAACCATGTCGCTTGACGTTGCACCGGAGCTGCTGGAACAGGCCACCCGGGGGAGATCGACGAGGCCATGTTCGTGGCTACGGTCCGCCGGTCGCTGCCGTACGCCTACGCGCTGGTCGACCGGGTCAGCGCGGCGGCCAGGGCCGGTGACGCCCCGTTTGCCGACAACCAGGTGCCACCGCCGTCCGAGGCCGAGCGCGGGCAGCTGCTGCGCGCGTTGGCCAGCGACGCGATCCGGGGCAGTCTGGAGCGGCACTTCGGGGTGCGGCTGGCGTTCCAGAACTGCCACCGGGTGGCCGCGTTCCGCCCGGACGCCGACCCCGCGGTCTACGCCGAGTTCACCTCCACGCGGTCCCAGGTCCTCAACCAGTCGCCTGAGCTGCGCAACTGCTGACCGCCGCTCGGCCGGGCGGCGGCGCGCCCGCGCCCGGCCGAGCCGAGCGGCGGCCGGGCCGTTACGGGACAATGGGCGCCGGACTACGGGGAGGCACCGACCGCATGACGGACCAGCCGGCCGCGGTGCGGCCCACGGCGGCCGAAATCGAGCGCAGCCAGCAGCGCTGGCGCTACGAGCGCCGCTACCTGAACGAGCACCGCCACGAGCTGACCCAGGCCCTGGCCCACCTGTACCCGGCGGACTGGCAGGTGGCCGGGACGCAGCTGCTGGCCCGGCCGCAGTGGTGCCCGGCCGCCCCGGTCCCGCTGGAGGACGTGCCGCTGACCTGGCGCCCCGGCCCGCTGGGCACCGAGGTCGACCTGGTGGCACCCACCGGGTCCGAGGCGGTCCGGCCGTGGCGGGACGACGGCCAGCGGTTCGCCAGCTACGCCGAGGCCATGGCCGCGCTGGATCCGCCCCGGGTGCTGCAGAACCGCACCTGCTACCGCCTGCTCGAAGCCACCGCCGCCAAACCGCCGCCAAAGACCCCGCCGCCCAAGCCACCGGCCCCAGCCCCAGCCCCAGCCCCGGCCCCGGGCTCACGTTCGGGCCCAACCGCTACTTCGACCTGATCAACCTGAGCGAGGCGGTCGCGCACGAGACGGCCCAGCAGGTCCTCCGCCTGGAACACCGGCCGGCGGGCCCATCCGAAGCGACGCTGGAGCTATCCGATCTGCCGCTGCGGGCGGCCATCGGCGACCCGCGAGAGCTGGCCCGCCGCTCCGCCCCGACCGGGATCGGCACCCTGATCCTGCGGCGGGACCGGGCCGCGGGCACGGCGCAGATGTTCCTGCACTGGCGGGACCCGGCTCGTGTCGCGGTCAACGGCGGCCTCTACCAGGTGGCGCCGGCCGGCATGTTCCAGCCGTCGGACGAGGCCGGCTGGAACCTGGCCAACGACCTCAGCCTGTGGCGGGCCATCGCCCGCGAGGTGTCGGAGGAGCTGCTCGGCACCAGCGAGGACTACGGCAGCGACCGGGCGCCGATCGACTACGGGCGCTGGCCGTTCTTCGCCGCGCTCACGGCCGCGCGGCAGGCCGGGACGCTGCACGGGTACTGGCTCGGGGTGGGGGCGGACGTGCTCACGCTGGACGTCGACCTGCTGACCGTGCTGGTCTTCGACGCCCCGTTCTTCGACGCGGAGTTCGGTGGCCTGGTCGCGGCCAACGACGAGGGTTACCTGCTCAAGAGCCCGGCTCAGCCGGGGAGCGCTGGTGACGGCGACATCGGGCTGGAGTTCACCGCCGCGAGCGTCGAGCGGTTCACCCGGACCGAGGCCATGCAGCCGGCCGGTGCCGCCCTGCTCACCCTGGCCTGGCAGCACCGCGAGATCCTGCTGAACGGCTGACCGCGCGGTGCTGGCCAGTAGCGGTAGGCCACTATGGGGGTATGGCGAACCGGCTCAAGGACGCGACCAGCCCGTACCTCCTGCAGCACGCGGACAACCCGGTCGACTGGTGGCCCTGGTCGGACGAGGCGTTCGAGGAGGCCAGACGGCGCGACGTGCCGGTGCTGCTGTCGGTGGGGTACGCCGCCTGCCACTGGTGTCACGTGATGGCGCACGAGTCCTTCGAGGACCCGGACACGGCCGCGCTGATGAACGAGCGGCTGGTATCGATCAAGGTGGACCGCGAGGAACGGCCTGACGTGGACGACGTCTACATGACCGCGACCCAGGCCATGACCGGCCAGGGCGGCTGGCCGATGACGGTGATCATGACCCCGGACCGGGAGCCCTTCTACTGCGGGACGTACTTCCCGCGGGAGAACTTCCAGCGGCTGGTCGACGCGGTCGCCAGCGCCTGGGCCAACGACCGGGACCAGGTGCAGGAGCAGGCCAGCCACGTGGCCGAGGCGCTGGCCAGCAACGCGTCGGCCACCGCCCAGGCGCTGCGCGAGGCGGCCGGTCCGCTGGCCATGCTGAAGGACGCCGATGACGGGGCCGCGGGTCAGGCCCTGGCCGAGCTGACCGCGGCCGCGGTCACCGGCCTGGCCGGTGAGTTCGATCCGATCCACGCCGGCTTCGGCGGGGCGCCGAAGTTCCCGCCGTCGATGGTGCTGGAGTTCCTGTTGCGGCACTACGAGCGGACCGGGGATGAGGAGGCCATGAAACTGGCCGACCGGACGCTGGAGGCGATGGCCCGGGGCGGGATGTACGACCAGCTCGGCGGGGGGTTCGCCCGGTACTCGGTCGACGAGGCCTGGGTCGTCCCGCACTTCGAGAAGATGCTGTACGACAACGCGCTGCTGGCCCGGGTGTACGCGCACCTGTGGCGGCGTACCGGGTCGGAGCTGGCCCGGCGGGTGGCCGAGGAGACCTGCGACTGGATGGTCCGGGAACTGCGGACCCCCCAGGGCGGCCTGTCCGCCTCGCTCGACGCTGACAGCGAGGGCGAAGAGGGCAAGTTCTACGTCTGGAGCCCGGCCGAACTGGCTGCCGTGCTCGGCCCGGACGAGGGCGGCTACGCCGGTGACGTGTTCTCGGTGAGCCAGGTAGCCACCTTCGAGCATGGGCGGTCGGTGCTCCAGCGACGGGCCGAGGCGCTTGACCCGGACCGGTTCGCCGCGGTCCGGGCCGCGTTGTTCGCCGCCCGGGAGCAGCGACCGCGGCCGGGCCGGGACGACAAGGTGGTGGCGGCCTGGAACGGCCTGGCCATCGCCGCGCTGGCCGAGACCGGGCTGCTGCTGGACCGGGGCGACCTGATCGAGGCGGCCACGGCCAGCGCCGGCCTGCTGGCCCGGGTGCACCTGTCCGGCGGCCGCCTGGCCCGCAGTTCCCGGGACGGCATCGCGGGCTCGGGCGCGGGCGTGCTGGATGACTACGCCTGCGTCGCGGACGGCTTCCTGGCCCTGTCCGGGGTCACCGGCGATGCGCACTGGGTCACGCTGGCCGGCGAACTGCTCGACACCGTGCTCGAGTCGTTCGGCGATGGCAACGGCGGGTTCTTCGACACCGCGGCCGGAGCCGAACGGCTGATCTACCGGCCCGCCGACCCGGCCGACAACGCCACCCCGTCCGGGACGTTCGCGGCGGCCGGGGCGCTGCTCAGCTACGGCGCGCTGACCGGCTCGGCCCGCCACCGGGACGCGGCCCTGGCCGCGCTGGCGGTCCTGCCGGCCCTGGCCGGCCGGTTCCCGCGGGCCGCGGGCTGGGGTCTGGCCGTGGCCGAAGGCGTGCTGGCCGGGCCGGCCGAGATCGCGGTCGTGGGCCCGCCGGGAGACGAACGAACCCGTGATCTGCTCCGGACCGCCCTGGAGGCGGCTCCCCCCGGCGCCGTGCTGGCCGTGGGGGATGGCGCGGACCCCGACGGCACGGGCCCCGACGGTGCGCCGGTGCCGCTGCTGACCGGCCGTGGTCTGGTCAACGGGGCCGCCGCGGCCTACGTCTGCCGCAACTTCGCCTGCCAGCTGCCGGTCACCGACCCGGCGGAACTGCGCGCGGCCCTGTCGCCCGCCCGCTGAAACCCTTTAAATCAAGAATTATGCTCAGATTCACACGCCGTCACCGAACATTCATGTTCTACCGGTCGCGCCCAGCCGATTGCTTTCCGTAAACCAATCCGTTCACCCAGACGTCTCCGAAGTACAGGGACAAGGGAAAACGCCAGGCTGAAGGTTGGCTGAGCGAAAGCTCCAGCCTGGGTGACCGGGACACAGGGCTAGACGATCGGGTTGCTGATGAGGCATGTTGGCATCAGAGCGTTGTGCAGAATCGTCTGAAATATACGGAACCGTTATAGCTGTCGTTTCCGTCATAGATCTGGACGATCGGCACGACGTGACGCGGCTGGAGCGGCCGCGACACCGACCGGCCTGGACGTCCGCAACGAAAGGGAGGGCCTGTGCGGGACAAGGCGCGTCCGCTGGCTGCCTTGGCCGTAGGTATCGGCCTGATTGGCGTCGGAGCCGGGTTCGGGGGAGCGGGCGGCTCGTCCAGCCCTAGGCCGCTGACCGGTACGGCCCGGCTGACCTCCTACACGCGGGCTTTCCCGGGCAGTGCTGGCACCCAGAGCGCGGCTGGCACCCAGAGCAGCGTCACCGCCGCGACCGAGAGCAGCACGGCGGCCGAGCCGGTCGTGGCTCCGCTGCACGGCCTCCGGCAGGCGGACCTGATCGTCGTCGCCTCGACATCGTTGCCGTCCGGCACGCTGGCCCGCATCCGCAAGCTGGCCGGGGTGACCGCGGCCGAGTCGCTGGAGGCGGCCAGGATCCAGCTCAACGGCAAGTTCACCGCCGTGCTGGGGGTCAACCCGTCCACGTTCCGCAGCTACGCGGCCAAGCAGACCGCCGCCTCGGACAAGCTCTGGCAGAACGTGGCCTCCGGTGCCGTGTCCGTCTCGTACACCATGGGCCAGGACGACAAGCTGAAGGCCGGCGGCACCGTGCACGCCGATGGGGCCAAGCAGGAGAACCTGCGGGTCGGCGGCCTCGGCACGGTCGGCATCGAAGGCGTGGACGCGGTGGTCTCGGACCAGGTGGCACGGTCGCTGGGCGTGCCCGCCGGCAACGCCATCGTGATCAGTGCGCCCAAGGCCGACCTGGCCAAGCTGGTCGCCGCGGTGAAGAAGGTCATCCCGCACGGGGCGGCGGCCGAGCCGCTGATGAGCCAGGTCACCGCCGGGGTGACCAAGAATCAGGCCAGCGCGGCCGGAGTGGCGGCCGGTACGGTCGACCACTCCAGCACCACGCTCAGCGCAGCCGAGGACCTCACCTTCCTCAAGGCCGGGCTGAGCCGCCAGGGCCTGCCCTACGTCTGGGGCGCGTCCGGGCCGAACTCGTTCGACTGCTCTGGCCTGGTCCAGTGGGCGATGGCCCGGGCCGGGATCCAGATGCCCCGGGTGGCCGCGGACCAGGCCCGCACCGGGCCCGCGGTCCCGGTGAGCCAGCTCCAGCCCGGTGACCTGCTCTTCTATCACACCGACCCCACCGACCCGGGTTACATCTCGCACGTCGCGATCTACCTCGGCAACGGCGAGATGCTGCAGGCCCCGCAGACCGGCGAGAACGTCGAAGTCGTCCCGGCCGACGTGACCAGCGGCGAGTACGCCGGCGCCGTCCGGGTCGACCCGGCGCTGGCCGCCCAGGTGGCCGGGGACATCTGAGGCAGAAGCCTTAGCGCCCGGTTGGCTTCCCGGGATCAACTGGCGGAGCCGGTGCGTCAGCTCGGGCCCTGCTATGAGTCCTGGCCCCGATCAGCGGCTCGAGCACGGTCCGGACCAGCACGATCAGGTCCAGCCACAGCGACCAGTGCTCGAGGTAGTAGTTGTCGAACCGGACTCGCTCCTCGATCGAAGTGTCGCCGACCAGCCCGTGCACCTGGGCCCAGCCGGTCATGCCGCCGTTGGCCCGGAGCCGATCCTCATAGCGGGGGATCGTCGCCGTGAAATGCGCCGTAAAGGAAGGCCGTTCGGGCCGTGGCCCGACCAGGGACATCTCGCCGCGCAGCACGTTCAGCAGTTGCGGCAGCTCATCGAGGTGGGTCGCCCGCAGCCAGCGGCCCAGCGATGAACAGTCCTCGGGAGAAACCGACCACCGCTCACCCTGACCGGAGGCCGTCACCGTTCGCAGCTTCATGATCGTCATGGCCCGGCCCGATCGCGTGGTTCTGACCTGCTGATACAGGACAGGCCGCCCGCAGGTCAGCCGGATAAGGCCCATCAGAACGAGCAGCAGCGGCGTCAAGACGATGAGCAGGATCGTGCCGCCGACCAGGTCGAAGCCGCGCTTGACCGCCCGGCCGTACCAGGGCAAGCCGGACGGCCGCAACGGCATCAGCGGGATACCCCAGATCTCATCCAGACAGCCCGGCGGGACTGCGGGGGACAGCTCGTACAGTCGAGGTACAACGCAGACATCGACGGAGCGGAGCTGCGGCGCGCGCAGCGCGGATACGAGCGACGCGTCTCCGTTCTCCGGGAAGCTCGCGATGATTCGCCGCACGCTGTGCGCCGACATCGCCTCGGGAATGGCGGGTACGTCACTGAGCACTGGGAACGCGTACTGGAAATCAGGTCCAGGGCCGCCGATGAACCCGACCGGGCGCAATCCTAGTTCCGTGTGCTCCTGGAGCAGGCTGCCGATCTCCGTGCCCAGTTTGCCGGTACCGACGATGAGGGCGGGCTCGGTCAGGCGGCCGCGCCGGCGCGCGGCGCGCAGGAAGGTGTACAGCAGCGTTCGCTCGGTCAGGAGTGAGCCGGTGGCCACGATGGTCAGCAGCAAGGCGCTCGCAGCCGAGGGAATCCAGAGCAGCAGCAGCGGAATGGGCAGCACGGCCGCAGCGGCCAGCCGCGGAGCCTCGTCCGATACCCGCAGGCAGATGCGCAGCCGATGCCGGCCCGTGACGTTGAGGAGCAATAGCGCCGCGGTGGTGTATCCGATCGCCAGCCAAACGCTCACCATGAATACGGCGGCCATCACTAAGGTGAAACCGTCACATCCGGGGAGCAGGGCCCGGCGAGCAGTCCGCGCACACCTTCTCATCAGCCGCCGATGGCGAGGAAGAGAGACGGCCGGTTCCTCGTTGAGCAAAGCTGTAGCCATAGTTCACTCCGGCCGCGACCGGCCTTTTGTTTTGGCGAGAGCCCCGAACCATTCCCGAGCGGCGTATGGCCGCCGCCGCTAGGGTGGCATGCGTGTATCGCCATAGCGAAATGGGCTTGCTGCTATGCGCGCTCACGCAAAGCTCAGGATAAAAAAAGCGGAATCATTTCATCCTGAGAAAACGCACGGCCTGCCGTTTCGGCTTTAATTCAGCCTAACGTGCGACTCGAAAGCGCTGGCCTCGCGTAGATGGAAAGGTGCACCGTAAAGAATGGTGGCTTGACAAAACGATGCGCGTCAAGAGCCGCCCCCAGAACAGATCACTCATTGCCAGGACAGAACCCGTACGTGCCCGAGTTCGGCGATTACAGAGCCCAAGCATAAGGTGAACATCGGATGATGTATAGGTATAACGTGCGATAACCTACGGTTAGTCCCGTTTGTGGCGCTTCGTGATCGTTTGGCGACTCGCTGGTCACGTCCGACTCGCTGGTCACCCGGGGCCGGCGTTCGCCGCCGTGTGCAGGGACGCCCCGCTGGCTGGTCCCAGGGTGAGTGTTCCGATCCGATGCCCGGCTCCGTCGAGGTACGTGCCCTGCAGCGGGATGACCGCGGCCGCGGTGGACGGGTTGACGATTGCGACCCCTTGCGCGAAATACCGCAGCCAGACCTGGCCGGCCTGAAACATCGAGCTCGGGCGGCCGCCGAGCATCAGCTGGGGCTGCAGAGGTGGCGACGTCGAGCTGCCGACGGCCAGAAGCTGCCGGCCGTCGGTGGCCAGCAGGAACGAGGCCAGCGCGTACTGCCGTGTCTGGGCCGTGATGCCCGGTGAGAATTCGCCCGTATGGAACCAGCAGCTCTTGTGCTGCGCCACGCACGCAGAGACTTCGTTCTCGTACAGGCTCCAGGTGGTTCCGGACGCATTCGGCCTGGTCGAGAACGACAGGTAGAACTCCTGCAGCAGGCCGTCGACCGTACCGAGCCAGTGTTGCCACAGTCCCGGGAACATGGTCGCGAACCCCACGTTGAACACGGCCGGCGCGATGGGCCTCGTGCAGCGCCGGGCCGATGCGGCGCAGCGCGGAGTACGTGGCCGCCTGAACGGCCGCATCGGTGGGGTACCTGGCCGCGGTCCCATAGGCGTTGGCGGTGGTCAGGGCGTTGTCGACCTCGACGCCATCCCAACCCTGGCCGCGGAGGTCGGCCAGGACGTTGCGAAACCACTGCTGCTGGTAGGCCGGGTTGCCGTAGTCGGCCGCCCAGATCTGCGAAAAGCCCCGGAATCTGAACGGCTGGCCCGTGCCAGCCGCGCTGAGCAGCCAGTCTGGGTGGTTGCGCCTGATCCAGCAGTACCCCATACCGGACGACAGATAACCGCTGTCCTGGACGCCGGGCCCGCAGCTGCCGCAGTTACCGCTGGGGGTGGTGCAGTCATCCGATCGCACACCGGACAGGTTCTTGTAGACCCACACCTGTACCTTCGGGTTGGCTTTTTTCAGTATCGGGATGAGCCGGAAATCCCACGAATTCAGGACCACGATCGCGTTGTCCCGGGCGATGTCCTGCCACTGCGCAGTGGTCGTGGCCCGGACCTGTGCCTCGTTGAGCCAGCTGCTGAAGGTCCGGACCGCCGGGACCGGGGAGGCGCCCAGGCCGGACGGGTGGCTCGCGCCACGCGGGCGGCTCAGGCCGCTGGCTATCGTCGCCGCGACGGCCAGCACGGCCAGCACCACGAGGGCGGCCATCCAGCGGCTCCGGCGCAACAGGACTCCATCAGCTGGACCCGGGTCCTCCCCGCCGCGGTTCCGGGCCTGCGGGAAAAGTGGCTACGGGGCGGTCAGTACTGACTGTCCGGCCAGACGCTTGACAGGCGCTCGGCCGTGTGGGCAGCATTTTGTCACGAATTTATATGACATTACGGAAGGCGAGCAGGTGGCGGCGCTTCCAGCAGAATCAGGATTGCCCACACTAGAACAGCTGCCGCGCGGCGGCGCCTATCCTGGGCAGCCGGCGGAATTCGCCCATCATTTGCATACCGACGACCGGCTGACGCTCCAGGCGGTGGCCGATCTGGCTGACCGCCTGCCCCGCCAGTCCGTGATATGTGACGTCGCAGATCAGGCGCTTCTGGTGCCGGAAGGCGGGCCGCCCCGGGGGGCGCTGCCCCGCCCGGGTGATGTCATCCGTGGCATTCAGGACGCCAATGCCTGGCTCACGCTACTCAACATTGAAGCCGACCCGGCCTACGCCGACCTGATGAACAGCCTGCTCGACGAACTCGAGCCGGGCATGCGGGCCCGGCAGGGGCGCATGCGTCATCGGGTCGGGTTCATCTTCGTGTCATCACCGAACTCGGTGACGCCCGCGCATTTCGACATCGAGCACAGCCTGCTGATGCAGGTGAGCGGAGCCAAGACGGTCAGTTTCGGCTGTTTCGCCAGCGAGGCCGACCGCCGCCACGAGGTGGAGCGGTACTGGGACGGCTCGCACGGGCGTATCGAGTCACTCCCGCCCGAGCTGGCTTCGTACCCGCTCACCCCCGGCCGTGGGGTGTACATCCCGCCGATCGCGCCCCACTGGGTGCACAACGGTCCGGCCATCTCCCTGTCGGTGACGCTCACCTACTTCACCAGCGCCACCGAGCGGGAGAACATGATCGAGGCGTTCAATGGCCATCTGCGGGCCATGCACCTGACTCCGCGCGGGCCGGGCCGGGCCGCCCCCGACCTGGCTAAGGTGACCGCCATGCGCGTCTGGAGCGCGGCCCGGCACGCGCGTCCAGGGTCCAAGGCAGAGCGCTAGCGCCGGACGGTGGTGGCGAGTTCCCGGCCGTGGCGTTCCGCCAGCTGCCACGCCCGCCGGGCCGCCATGCCGCTGGCCAGCGCGGTCCGCCCGGCCGTGTTGCTGGCTGCCGTTACGCGGACCAGTTCGCGTCGCTGCGGAGCGAAGTTGTTCTTGTAAGCCTCGTCACCGCGCAGGAAGTCGACCTCGGTGAAGCCGCGCTGGCAGGCATCCGTGATCACCTCGGCCAGCAGCACGGTCGTCGCGTCGCGCCAGCGGACTTCGGTGCGCCGGGCGCTCTGGTACAAGCTGACCCGGCTGGCCACCTCGAAGACCACCATGGTGGCGATGACGGTCTCGCCTGCATACAGCTCGTGCACCGCGATCTCGTCGGCTTCGGCGCCCAGCCGGCAGCCCGCCGTGAACGGGCCAAAGCTGGGCAGGAACCGGGACCTGGCACCCCACTGCCGATAGTGCAGCCCACGTAGCACGCCGAGGGACCGCACCGCCGCTTCGCCGCGGTGCACGCGGTGCGCCACTCCCTCCGTCGCCAGCCGGGAGGAGGCGCGGCGAAGGTTCTTCCGGAACCTGGCGGGCCGGCCCGCCAGATAGGCCGCCGGGTCGGATGGCAGCGGTGCCCATGGCGCCACCGCCCGTGTTTCGCGGTGCACCGGCGCTGGCAGCGCGCCGATCATCCTGGCCTCCGCAGGCACGCCGTCACAGGCCAGAACGCGGCTCCCTGGCCGGCGCAGCCACGCTGACACTGCCGCGATGACGGTCGCCTCCTCTCCAGGGGCGGCCACGAGATCCAGGTGGTCGGGACAGAGCGGCCCGGCGCCCATCATGGTCAGCACCGGCAGCCCCAGGCGCCGCTGCCGTTCCAGGGGGAGGCCGCCCAGCAGCCGCTCGCCCCGCAGTACCAGCACGAAGGACGGATCCGGGCCGGCCGTGCCGCTCAGCCACCAGGACCGCAGGAACGGCGAAGGCAGCGGCGACGAGTCAACCAGCCGATCCCAGTGCGCCGCCCAGTGACCGAGCTGCGGGACGATCATCGGACGCAGTGCCGCTGTGGTCATCTAAGCCTCGAAGCACTTCCAGTAGCGGAACGATGTTCAGCTCGCCCCAGCCCCGGGTCCAGCGGTCGGGGGAACCACCCTCGTTTTCTCCCGTCGCATAGTGCGTGACGGCCGCGAGGAACAGCGCTTCCTGCTCGGGGCGGCCCCAGTCAGCGAATCTCCGCCCCCCTATCTCGGCCGCGGCCAGTTCCGGAGAGATGTCCCGGGCCAGCCGGGCCGCCGCCTCCCCGAAGCTGCATCGCCGCGCCACCACCACCCGGCACAGCTCCACGTACAGGGCGTCCAGCCCTGCGGGTGCGTCCGGCCGGGCTCGCTCCCAGTCGATGACGAGCGGCGGAAGCGGCGGCCGGCGAAGGAAGACGTTGCCTGGCCAGAGGTCACCGTGACACCAGGCCGTAGCCATCGCCGCCATCTCGATGGGCGCCAGCGCGTGCAAGATCTCCGCGGCCAGATCGGGCGCCACCAGGTCCAGGCCGGTGACCCAGCTGCGGGCCCAGCCCGGGCTCGCCTGGCCGGTTCGGGCCTGCCTGCCGAGGTCGGCGGAAATGGCCCGCAGGGCGGCCCAGGACCGGCTGCCCGGTCGCCAGGCGAGCCAGCTGCGGGCCACCCGGACCTTCACCCAGCGCTCGGCGGCCCAGGCGATACCGTCCACGGTCCCGGCGGCCACGCCCTCCGGGAAGGCGAAGCTGTGCTGGCCAGGGCCGAGGCGGGCCGGCAGCTCGGCCAGCACGCGCTGGCAGTTGGCCAGCCGCTGAGCGCTGTCCGGGCTCACCGCGATCCGCACCGCGAGCTCCTGCCCGGCGCAGCGGGCCCGGAGCGTCACCTGGCCCAGGCCCCGTCCCGCGATGAGGCCGCGAAGTTCCGCGGTGCCGCCCACGGTGCGGCCGACCTGGTCCAGCACTGTGCCAACGATGCTGTCCCCGGGCCGGGGCAGGTCCAGCCCGGACCGGCTCAGATGGCGCCACACCGGGCTGGCGGCCAGCCAGTAGCCCAGCCAGCGACGCGGTGAGCCGTCGTAGGTGACGGGCCACCCGTTGCCGACGACCGCCCGCAGCTGTTCCGGGGTCGGGTACAGGGCGAACCGGTAGGGTCGCCCGGACGGCACGATGGCGACCTGCTGGCCATCAGCCGCCACCGCCGGGCCCAGCGCCCCGGCGCAGGCGCCGTCGCGGTCGTCGCACACCACCAGCGCGACACTGCCCGGGCGCAGCGGAGACCGCCGGCCATCCCAGAGCACGGCGCGCTCCGTCCCGGCCAGCGGCTCCGCGGGTCGGCCCAGCACCACCGCCGCCGGGTAGGACCGCAGGAGGTTTTCGGTGGTGATCGGGCCGAGATTGGCCAGCACCACCGGGCCGCCCACGTTCCGCGGCAGCAGGAAACGCCAAGCGGCGGGATGGCGGGCCGAGCCCTCGGCGACGTCTGCGGGCCGGTGGCCGGTCTGGCTATCGGCCGTCATCTAGCCTGTCCCGACGGTTCGCGCCTGGCCACCAGCAGAAAGCTGCTCGCCACGGGGAGCAGGGCCGCCCGCCCGGCCAGCCGCGTCTCGACCGCCTGCCGCGCTCCGGGGGCCAGCTGATGGCGCCCATCCCGCCGGTAGGGCAGGAAACTGTATCCGGCGATGTGCCGGACGCTGAATCCGTGGGCACCGAATAGCCGCCGGGCCTGCCCAACGGTCATCATCGACGGCCGCGACGGCCGTCTCATCCGGAGCCGCAGGTAGATTCCGCGCAGGCTCAGCGGGTTGAGGTGGAAGTTCACCACGGCCAGCCCGCCCGGGTCCAGCGCATCTCGCATCCAGGCCATGACCTCGTCGCGTAGCTTCGGCTCGGCGTTGAGGAAGAACCGGAAGGCAGTGATCAGATCGAACGGGCCCGGGGCCAGGTCTGGTGCGCTGGTCACGTCACCGGTGATGAAACTGGCCTCCGGGCAGCGGTTACGGGCCAGCGCCAGCATGTCCGGTGAGACATCGATTCCCACCGGGTGGGGAAAGCGCCGGCCGATAAACTCCAGGACACGGCCGGTGCCGCAGGCGAAGTCGGCTGCCGACCGTGCCTCGGGCGGGACCTGCGTGGCGATTATCTGGGCCAGAAGCTGCTGTTCGACCAGCCAGTCCAGCCCTTTGGCCGTGGTGGAATCCCACAGATCCTCGTCGTAGGACCGGGCTTTTTCGGGGCCAAGATGACTTTCCCGGTACGAGTGGTGTCCGGTGCTCGGCGTTTCTCTGTCCGGTTTTCTGGCCGTTCGCATAGGGACCACCCGCCGTCAGCCCCCATAATCACCGTACTCGCCCGTATTCGGCGCTGGCGAGAGGCTTGTCGCAAATGTCTAAGGATTAGTCCCGCGCAGCGCGGCCCAGCCTTGGCGGAGCGGTTCAGGCACCACCAGGAGCAAAATGCCCGTGAACACAGCCAGCGCCAGCGGCCCGGCGATCAGCAAGGACAGCCAGGACGGGCGGGTACTGAGGCCGGGCAGCAGTTCGAGCAGCACGACTACGGGAATCATGCCGGCCACTCCGATCAGCGGTAGGCCCAGCGACCGGGCCAGCGCGGCGGGACGCAGTGAGGCGTAGCGGACCGTCCACAGACAGGTGACGACCGCTATTCCGGCCGCGACAAATGCCTGATCCATGGCCACGGCGGTAATGCCGCCCCGCACCGTGCCGACGATGACCGCGGTCAGCACGGCCAGATGCAAGACGCGGCCAAGCAGGACCAGGTCGCTTCGTCCCGTCGCTTTGATCACCTGAAGTGCCGTGAGGATAATCGAGAGAAAGAGGCCGTAGATAGCCAGATACCGCACCGCTCCCGTGGCCGGTATCCATTTGTCGCCGAGCAGCGCAATGTCGTTGGCGAACAGGGCGAGGCCGGCGAACCAGGGCACGCTCAGCGCGGTGATCAGGCACATCGTGCCTTCCGAGGTACGGCTGAGCGCTTCCCGCGACGGCAACCGGCAGTAATAAGGGAAGACGGCCCCGTTGGTGACGACAGCTATCGCCAGATAGGGCATGAAACAGATCCGGTAGGCCAGGGAGTACTGGCCGAGCGCGACCGGCCCCAGTACGTGGCCAATGATGATGTAGTCCACGTTCAGCAGGCCCAGGTTGACCAGGTCTGCGGCACTGAGGAATCCTCCGTAGCGGACCAGCCGCCGGGCCATGGGCGTGCTCCAGCCCGGGCGGCAGCGGGGTCCGATCAGCATGGCGATCACGGCGTTGCTGACCGATCCCGCGATCTGGCCGGCCACGAGCCCGGGCAGCGGGTAGCCGGCCAGCACGACTCCGATCGTGACCAGGCCGCCGATGAGCGAGGGCAACGTGTCGGTGGCCGCCCGCCGGGAGAAGCTCAGCGAGCGGGTCAGCCGCCCGATCGGTACCTCGGCGGCGGCGTCGAACGGCAAGCAGATCGCGAAGCCCCGCAGCACGAAGGCGGCCTGCGGACTATGAAAGAACGAGGCGATCGTCGGAGACAGCAGCCAGATGGCAACCATCAGGACCAGGCCGACGGCGAGCAGCATGGACAGTGCGGTCCTGGACGCCTCCTCGATGTTGTCCTTCAGGTACGTCAGCGAGTCCGCGACGCCCAGCTGGTTGACGGCCGACAGCACGTTGTAGGTGAGCGCGGCGATGGCCAGAATCCCGAATTCGTTCGGGGCCAGGGCCCGGGCCAGCACGAGGAGCATCACGGTCTGGGTAGCTTTTGCGCCCCACGAACCAACCGAGAGCCACAGAGCGCCACGTGCGGCCCGGGTGCGATGGGCTGCCTCGTTGGAATCGGGAGTAGTGATGACGTCCACCCGCGGGATCCGCATAACGGCCCCAGCGCCACTGAAGCCCCCCGGGCACTGGCAGTGGTCGGCCATCGATTTCAGGCTTCGCTGGCTTGACGGGACTAGCATAACTCCATGGTGGGAATTCAGCAGATGTCATGACAGCTGTCCCGGGACTGCCCACCCTGAATCGCATGAGGGGGCGCCGCGCGCGGCTATTCCCGGTCACCCTGATGCTGCTGGGCGCCGCAGTTGCCGGCATCGTCGTGGCCAATTGGGCCCTGTTCTTCTTTGCCGGGCTCGCGGCCGTCGTGGTCCTGGTTTTTCTGCTTTGCCGGCTCGATCTGATGGTGGCGGTACTAAGCGCCGATTTTTTCTTCAACGCCTATATCAATCGGGGCGCGGGCATCCTGACGATCGACAAGTGCATCGGCGCCCTCGCCGTCGCCGCCTGGCTGCTGGACTGGGTGGTGAACCGCCGGCCGATCATCGGCAGCCGCCAGCTGTGGTTGATCGGCGCATTCCTGCTGTGGACGGCGGTGGCTCTGGCCGGGGCGATCAATCAGAAAGCGGCGCTGGTCACCTCGCTGCGTTACCTGACCTTCGCCGTGTTGTTCTTTCTGGTCATCCAGTCGGTGCGCGGTGACCAGCGCCGAGCCGACGTCCTCATCAAGGTGCTGCTGGCCGCCGCGTCGGTGGCTAGCGTGATCGGGCTGATCGCGTTCTTCACTCACCACGTCGCCCGGGCCAGCGGGCCCATCACGGATCCCAACGACTTCGGCTTCATTCTCGGCAGCAGCGTGCCGCTGGCCATCTATCAGGTGCGCTGGGCGGCGACCCGGTGGGGGCGGGCCGTGTCCTGTGTGGCCGTCCTGCTCATCCTGGGGTGCACGCTGGCCACGTTCTCGCGTAGCGCCCTGACCGGCCTGGCGTTCGCGATGCTGTGGTCTCTGTTTACCGGCCGGATCCGGCTGCGCTGGGTTCTGGCCATGCTGGCTTGTCTGGTGGCCGCCGTCGGCGTGGCCCTGCTGACCTCCCCTCAGCTCGTGCACGACGCCTTCGGCCAGAAGTCCCACATCGCCATCAAAAATGTGAACGTGCGCTTTGGCTACTATCACGTCGAAATCAGCGAGTGGCAGCACTATCCCCTGACCGGAGTGGGGCCGGGTAACTTCGTCTACCGCTTCTATCAATTCGCCCCGGCGGTGAACCAGAGCCTGCCGTTCCCGTCCAACGTCTTGACCATCAGCGGGGAGGAGGCCTATCTGATCATCCTGGCTGAGCAGGGCGCTCCCGGGCTGGCGCTGTTTCTCAGTTACCTGGCTCTGTCCTGGACCGACCTGCGCCGCCGGTTCCCGGGTGACCAGCAGCGGGACCAGCTCCAGGGCGCCTTGGCCGCCGGTTTCATCGTGGCTTGCATCGGTGCGTTGTTCCTGGCCGAGCAGTACTACCCACCCCTGTGGTTCCTGCCGGCTCTCGCGGCCAGCATGGCGTCCCGGCCCAGCCGCGGCCAGGTGGCCGCGACTGTGGGCAGTGAGCGCCCGCTGACTGCGGCCCGGCCGGAGGCGGGCCGGTGAGGGACACCGTCGCCTTGGCCGTACGGCTCCGCGCACGCTGGCCCCGGCCGGCCGGTCCGGCGGTGGCCGTGCTGGGCTGGCACCGGGTCGACGTCGAGGGCGGTGAGCTGGCCGTCCGGCCCGCAGTCTTCGCCCGTCAGATGGCCCTGCTGGACGAGTACCGGCGCCGCCATCTGGTCCTGCATCTTGATCAAGCTGCGGACTTTCTCAGCGGTCAGCCCGGTCAGCCCGGCCAGCCCGGCCAGCATCGCGCCGTCGTGCTGACCTTCGACGACGCCTGGGCGGACAACCATACGCACGCGCTCGGCCCGCTGACCCGGCACCGGCTGCCGGCCATTCTCTACGTCCCCAGCCGCCTGCTCGGGGCCCCCGGGTACATGACCGTGGCTCAGCTGCGGGAGATGGACAGCGCGGGTGTCCGTGTCGGCGCGCACAGTCGCACCCATCCCGACCTGCGGAGCTGCGGGGCCGCCGAATTGGAGAGCGAGATCCGGGGAAGCAGAGAAGACCTCGAGGACCTCTTGGGTAAGCCCGTCACCTCCTTTGCCTACCCCACCGGCCTGCTCGATGAGCGGGTCCGGGCCGCGGTCGCGGCGGCGGGGTTCGGCTCGGCGATCACAACCCGGCCGGGCTGGTGGCGACAGTCCACCGGGCCGTTGCTGATACCGCGGAGCTTCGCGCAGGATTTCTCGGAGGCGACGTTCCGGGCCGCGATCGAGGGTGGCCTGAACGTCCTCGGCCCGGTCGGCGCGCTGAAGAGCCTGCTCCCTGGGCACGGAGCGTCATGAAGGTCGTCTTCCTCCTGACTCAGGACCGCGGCGGCCCGGCCGACCTCACCGCCAGCGTGGCCGGTGAGCTCGCAGGCCGTTCCGGCGGCCCGAAGGTTACGGTGCTGGGGCCGGGCCTGCGCCGGCGCCGGTCTTCCGCCGTCCGTACTGTCCCCGGCGCAGGTCCGATCGAAAGGCGACGTCAAGGGCTTCGCGACGGTCGCCGGCCGGCTCCGGGAGCTGGCCCCGGACATCATTCACGCCCAGGATCGCCGGGCCGGGCTGGTCTCGTCTCTGGTGGTCGCCCCGGGTACTCCGGTCGTTCTGACCTTCCACGGCGTCCCGGACAGCGCGGCGGGCCGCTGGGTGCAGGCTGGTCCGCTCAGCGGGCGCCGCCCGTCGGTCACCGGCGGCAGCCGGCTGCTGGCGGACGCGCTGGTCTGTCGCCGGGTCGCCTGCACGGTCGCACCGTCGGCGGCCATGGCCCGGTTTCTCCGGTGTGAGCTGCACGCGCCGGAGCGCCGGCTCCGGGTGCTGCGGAACGGGGTGGCGGTGCCGCCCGCCGCCCGAATCGTGCACCGGACGCGGACCTTCGCCACGGTGGGCTCGTTCGCGCCCTGTAAAGCTACGCCCCTGCTGGTTGAGGCCTTCATCCGTATCGCTGCGGACCGTCCCGATCTCCGCCTGCTCATGGTCGGCGACGGCGCCGATCGTCGCGAGTGCGAGGACCTGGCCCGGCGATCCGGCCTGGGTGGGCAGGTGGAGTTCACGGGGTTTCGCGCGGACGTCACCAGCCAGTTGGGCCGGGCCGACGCGTTCGTGCTGCCCTCGGTCAACGAAAACCTCCCCCTGGCTCTACTCCAGGCCATGGCCGTCGGCCTGCCCTGCATCGCCAGCGCGGTGGGCGGCATCCCGGAACTGCTCACCCCCGGCTGCGGCCTGCTGGTCCCGCCCGGGGACGTGCGATCACTGAGTGCCGCGCTGACCCGGCTGGCTGACGATCCGGTGCTGGCGGCCGGCCTGGGCGCAGCTGCCCGCCGCCGGGTGATGGCAGAGTTCTCGCTCGCCCACTGCGCCGACGCCCATATCGAGCTGTGGTCGGGCCTGCTCAGCCGGGCCCGGTCATGAAGATCGTGCACGTGCTGCCCACTCTCGCCCCCGGCGGCATGGAGCGCCTGGCCCTGCAGCTCGCCGCGGACGCGGTCGGTCATGGCGACCGAGTCCTCGTGGCCGCCGGACCCGGGGCCTGGGCCGGTCAGGTCGCGGCGATCGGTGCGGTGCATGTCGCGCTGCCCGCGACGTCACGCGGCTCCATCACCGGCCTAACCGCGGCGGTGGCTCGCCTGGCCGGCTGTCTCAGGACGGCGCGGCCGGATGTGGTGCACGCCCATAACGTCCGGGCCGCCGTCCTGAGCCGGCTGGCGCTGACCGCCGCGGGCCGCCGGGCCGTCCTGCTCACCACCGTGCATGGCCTCGCCCCGGCCGACTACCGGACCGCAAACCGGCTGCTGCGCTGGTCGAGCCGCCGGGTCATCGCCTGTGCGCCGGCGGTGGCCCGGTCGCTGGCCGCGGCCGGGTTCCCCGCGGACCGGATCGAGACCATTGTCAACGGGGCCGCACTCCAAGCCGCCGACTCCCGGCGCCAGGCCGACCTGCGGCGGTCGCTGGCGCTACCTCCGGGACCGTTGGTGGTAGGAATCGGCCGGCTGGTGACGCAGAAGAACTGGCCTGTGTTCATCGAGGCGGCCCGGCAGGTACCCGGATCATGTTTCGTGGTAGCCGGGGACGGCCCGCTCCGGCCGCAACTGACGGATCTGGCCCGGCGGGCTGGCCGCCCGGTCAGGTTTCTCGGCGTGGTCGACGACATTGCCGCACTGATCGGCCTGGCCTCGTGCGTCGTCTTCACTTCGGATTGGGAAGGGCTGCCGCTGGCGCTGCTCGAAGCGCTGTCGCTGGGCGTACCCGTGGTGGCAACTGCTGTCGACGGGGTAGCCGACCTGGTGCCACCGGCGGCGGCACTGCTCGTGCCGCCACGTGACCCGGACGCGGTCGCCGTAGCGATAGACCGAGTCCTAGCTGATCCCCGGCTGGCCGGCACGCTCAGCCGGGAGGCCCGGGCCGCCGCCACGGACTGGCAACCGGTCCGGATGCTCAGGCAGTACCGAGTGGCCTATCAGGCAGCGGCACGTCGGCCGCCGTTCCGGATCGTGAGCCGTTAGCGTCCGGCCGCCCCGGCTGGCCGGTCGCTGGGCCACCGTGCCGGTTCAATACCGTTCCGAGTACGGCACCGCGATACTGCCGCAGGATCCGGCTGCCTTCCTCGGCGTGCGCCAGCGGGTCGTTCTGGGCCTGGGTCACCAGAATCACTGCGTCGCTCACGCCTGCAGCCAGCGCGGCCTCGGTGTCCCCGTGTAGGGCCGGCCCATCCACGATGACGAAGTCGGCCAGCGAGCAGATCTTGGACAACTGTTTCAGATAGGGACTGTTCTCGCCGATTGGCGCCGGCAGCGGGTCTCCAGCCGTGACCACCTGTAGGCCGGCGATCGACGGCACGCTGTGCAGAAGTGAGGCAGGGTCGGCCTGGTCGGTGACCGTCGATGTCAGGCCGCGGTCGTTGCCCACGCCGAAGATTTTGTGCAGCGACGGGTCGCGTATCGCCGCATCCACCAGCACCACCGAGAGCCCCAGCTCAGCCAGGGACGCGGCCAGGTTGACGGCCACGGTCGTCTTCCCTTCGCCCGGGTAGAGGCTGGTCACCGTGACGGAACGCAGTTGATCGGCGGCCATGAGGTAGGCAAAGGTCGACCGCAGTGTCCGCCATTGACCGAGTGGGGCGCTGCTGTCGTTAGTGTCCTCGGTGCTGGCGCTGGTGAACAGGGCTGCTGTGCCGTGCCCGTTCGCCAGTTCCGGGATAATGGCTAGCACCGGTGGCCCAGGCCAATCGACCGGAGCGGGTCTGGTGTCGTCGCGTGTGCCGGCCAGCCGGTCCCAGACCAGCCCAGCGACCAGGCCGAGCAGGACGGCGACGATCAAGATGGCGGCCAGGATCAGCTTGAGGTTGGGCGATGACGGCTTGCCCGGCACCGTGGGCGCCCCGTAGATCTGCGGGGTGACCACGCCGTTTCCGCTCACGCGGGAGAGGAACACCGCGGTCGTCCGGGCGGCGATCTGCTGAGCCCGGACGGCGCTCGAGCTCACCGCGACGATGTTGATGACGGCGGCGTTCGACAGCGATTCAGCGTGTACCTGCCCGGCCAGCTGGGCCGGTGAAATGGCGAACGGCAGCGTCGCCGCGACCCGATTCAGCAGCGCCGGGCTCGATACCAGCTCGACGTAGGTCGGGATGAGGCTGGAGATCAGGTTGGGATAATTGGGCAGCACACCTGCGTTGCTGGAAACGGGCAGCAACGCCACCGAGGACGTTGACCGGTACTCCTTGGGCCGAGTGAACAAAATGCTCAGACCAGCCGCGATGACCAATGCCGCGACGGTCAGGCACACCAGCTTCCGGCGCCAGAGGATCCGGGCCACTTTCTGTGGGGTAACGGTGTCTGCTCTCTGCGGGGTAACCGTGTCGGCAGAGGTGTTGGAGCTCAAGTGGTCTTCCTTATCGCCACGGCGTTCCGCTCAGAAGCCGCGGTATCCGGATGAGCGGATACCGGCCGGGCGCCAAGGTGTTCCCACAGCGCCAGTATCCCGCCAACGGATGACTGGATTGAATAGTGCTCGACCGCCCGTTCCCGCGCTGCGGCACCGAGGGCGCGCCGCCGCTCCGGATCGCCCATCAGGGCATCGGCCGCCCGCGCCAGGCTCGCCGGATCGTCCACGGGGACCAGCTCGCCTGCCGCGCCGAGCGCGGACGTGCCAGGGACCCGGGCGGCGACGATGGCCGCGCCGCAGGCCATGGCTTCGAGCAGGACCAAGGCCATGCCGTCATAGCGAGAGGGGATCATGACCACATCGGCCGCACGCAGGTCCAGCGCGGGCTCGGAGCGGAACCCGGCGAACTCCACCCGGTTCTCCAGGCCGAGTGCGGCCACCTGGCTGTGCAGGGTCGCACGCTCCGCACCGTCGCCTACCAGTCGCAGGTGGGTCAGCTTGTGCCTCATCCTGGCCAGCGCCGCGACCGCCAGGTCGGGTCCACGCGCGTGGCACAGCCGTCCCACGCAGACGATGAGCGGTTGAGATGTCCGCCCGGCCTCCGGCCCCTGCGGGTGAAACCGGGTCAGGTCCACCCCGTTGGGGTTGACGCGGATCCGGTCGGCCCGGGCTCCGATCACCGCCCGTCCGACGTCACGCTCCTCGCCGGAGACCGCCACCACTTCGGTGGCCAGACCAAACATTGTCCGCTCGAGCTGCCGGTACAAAGGGGCCAGCGGTCCGCCGACCAGCCACGACCAGCCGTGGGGGGTAAAGATGACTGGCGGCCGCTGTCGGCCCAGGCTGGCCGACGCTATCCGTCCGACCGCCCCAGCCTTCGACGAATGCAGGTGCACCAGGCCGTGCGACCGGGCTAGCCGCCGGATCTGCAGGAGGGCCAGTACGTCGGTGGGGTGGGGGGGTCGGCGCATCTCCAGCCGGACCCAATCGGCCCCGCGATCGCCGGCCCAGGCAGCGAGCGGGCCGGCCGACGGGCAGGCCACCGTGACGTCATATCCCGCGCTGACCGCGGCGGCGACCAGATCCCGCACGCAGACGGCCACGCCATCCACGGTGGCCTGGGAGACCATAAGCACCCGGTGATTGCGCTGTGCCGGTGGCGGGGCAGTTCGACGCGTGCCCCCGGGCAGACGGCAGACCCTGCCGAGTGACTTCATCATCAGCTCGCCCCGCCCTGGAATAGCTCGCCTTCCTGAACCTATTTACTAACGGGCCCCAATTCTTTCATTTATGCACGAAGCTATTTTGCGTCATTATAATTAATTATCGTTACATAAGAGGATAAATTCTTACGGCGGACTATATCACCCGGTGTCTTGAGGGGCTAGATGGCGATTGAGTGCCGGCCTGTGAGCTGGAATTGCCGACGCCGTTGGGCTTCGGTCTCCGATCGGACCAGAGCGGTATGGTCGCGCGTGTGACGAGCCACGATCACCGGGGTCCAGCCCGCCGCCGCAGCCTGCTGCAGGATCATTCGGGCGAGCAGCGGGTCACGAACATCGAGCTGTTCTTCGACCTCGTGTACGTGTTCGCCGTGACCCAGATGTCGCACCACCTGCTGGCCGAGCCGACGGTGGAGGGGGCGCTGCAGACCGCGCTGCTGCTGGCGCTGGTCTGGTGGGCCTGGGTCTACACCACCTGGGCCACGAACTGGCTGGACGCCCGGCGGATACCGGTCCGGCTCATGCTGATTGTGCTGATGCTGATCAGCCTGGTGCTGTCGGCCGCCCTGCCGGAAGCGTTCGGGTCCCGCGGGCTTATCGTGGCCGGGGCCTATGTGCTGATGCAGGTCGGCCGGTCGGCGTTCGTCGCGATCGCCGGCCGGGGGCAGCGCGTGGACCGGATCTTCACCCGGGTCACGCTGTGGGCGGTGGCCAGCGGCTGCGTCTGGATCGCGGGAGCGTTCGTGGGCGGGCACGCGCGGGAGCTGGTGTGGCTGGCCGCCCTCGGGGTGGATCTGCTCGCTGACAGCATCGGCTTCTGGACCCCGGGGATGGGCCGGACCACCAGCGCGGAATGGACAATCGCGGGCGGCCACTTCGCCGAGCGGTGCCAGGCGTTCATCATCATCGCCCTCGGAGAGTCGATCGTCGTCATCGGCCAGGCCCTGTCCGTGCGCGAGCAGGTCACGGCCGCGGCGGTCGCGGCGTTCGTGACGGCCTTTACCGGCAGTGTCGCGCTGTGGTGGATCTACTTCGATCGGAGCGCGGAGGAGGGGGCCCAGATCATCGCCGGGTCCGCTGATCCCGGGCGGCTGGCCAACACCGCGTACCACCTCATCCACCCGGTGATGGTGGCCGGGATCATCGTCACCGCCTCCGCTGATCAGGAGGTGCTGAACCATCCCGCGGCCGTCGGCCGCATGAGCACGAGCTGGCTGGTGATCGGCGGGGCGGTCCTGTTCCTGGCCGGGCACGTGCTGTTCAAGCGGGTCATCTGGGGCGTGATCTCCTGGCCGCGCGTCGCCGCCATCGCCGTGCTGCTGCTCCTCATGCTGCTGGCGCCGCACGTGACGGCGCTGGCCCTGAACATCGTGGTCGTCCTGGTCCTCGTGGCCGTGGCCGCCAGCGACCGGGTGTACGGGCGCCGGGCGGCGGTCACCCCGGAGGGCGCCCGGTGACCCGGAGGGCGCCCGCGCCTGGTGACCCGGCTGATTAGGAGGACACCTTCTGGCCGCGGCCGAAGTCCGTGCTGAAGTCGCTGGCGATGGCGGACATGACCGAGCCGTTGGAGGTGATCAGCCCCAGCTCCCGGTTCCGGTTGAGGGAGGTGCTGGAGAAGTTCTCCGATCCGATGAACACCTTGGCCCCGCTGGCGCCGTAGTCGGCCTCGACCACCTTGCCGTGGATGTAGAAGCCGTTCTCGTCGCTGTAGTAGCTGACGTGCACGCCACCCTCGGTGAGCTTCTTGAAGTCGCTGTCGTACTCACCGTCGGTGTTCTCCCCGGTGACCTGGACGTCGACCCCGCGCTTGGCCGCGGCGATGAGCGCCTTCTCAATTGTGCTGTCGCCCATCTCCTCGCTGTAGATGCGCAGGCTGTGGTGGGCGCCGTTGATCAGCGCGAGCAGCTTGTCCTGGGAATCGGTGGGCGACCACACCAGGTCCTGGCCATCGCCGGGGGTGACGCTGTGGTGGGCGTAGTCGGCATCGAACACGGCGCCGATCGCGTCGACGTCGGGCCGGCTGGTGTCGGTGACCAGGAAGTCACGCGAGGTGGCGTAGTACTGGCTGGTCAGGTTGGCGGTCATGATCACCGCCTCGGACCCGTCCACGACCAGGGTCTTCTGGTGCGTGTACTCGTACTTCGACGAGGACCAGACCACCTTGACGCCGTGCGAGTGCAGGTAGTCGTAGGCTTTGTCGTTCGAGCTCTTCTCCTTGCGGTCCAGGATGACCCGGACGTCCACGCCGCGCTTGGCCGCGGCCCCGAGGTCGCTTTCGGCCGTGGTGTCGGACAGCTCGTACATGGTCAGGTCGATGCTGCTCTTGGCGTGGGCGATCAGGTTGTAGACGGCCGAGAAACCCGCGTTCGGCTCGATGATCAGGGACCCAGCCACGGACGGGCCCGACGGCACCGCGGTCGTGCCGCTCGCACTGCTGCTGCCACTGCTGCCGCCGCTGGCACTGGCGCTTCCGCTGGAGCTGAGGCCGCTGCCCGAGGTCTCGATCTTGCAACCGGCCAGCGCCAGTGTCGCGGCGGTCAGTGCCGTCGCGGCCAATCGGGCAGAGTGTGAAGCCAGCACACGGCGGGGGAGCATGGGGTTCCCTTTCTGGCGGCCGGACCGGGGTGTCCGGAGGTTCGCCCGAGCTATACCCGCGACGCGAAAAGTAAGCCACGTCTTGGTTTTCGCGCCATCTGGGGGTCAACGGGCCGGGCACGATCATCGGAGTGACCACGGTCCAGGCCAGATATTTCCTGGTCGCGCCGCCCGGCGGGGGAGGGATGCGGGACGGCATCCTTGACGCACTCTTTCCGTGATGTAATCATGATTACATGAGTACACAGCAAGAGAATCCGGCCGACGAGCCCACCGGCACCGGCACTGACGACACAACGACGGCCGGCCAGTCCGAGCCCGGCACGGACGACACCGACGACGACGCGGGTGCGTCCCCCCGCGAGTACCTGCGCGGCTGGTTCACCGGCCGGCTGCCGGCGGGCTGGTTCACCACCGCGCCGGCCATCGACGCCGATCGTGAGGAGATCACGATCGTCGGCACGCTCCCGGACCCGGAGACCGAGGCCGGAGCGTCCGAGGCCGAGCGGGCCGCGGCCGCCGAGGGCCGGATGCGCCGGTTCCGCGAGGAGACGCGCGCCCGCCGGGTGGAGATTGCCCGCGAGGCCGAGCACCGGTTCCGGCGCAAGGTGTCCTGGGGCGTGACCTGCGGCGGCCAGAGCGAAATGTTCACCACGCTGTCGGTGCCCGTGATGACCCGGCTGCGCCAGCCCGAGCGCCGGGTCCTGGACACGCTGGTCGAAGCCGGCGTGGCCCGCAGCCGCAGTGACGCCCTGGCCTGGTGCGTGCGCCTCGTCGGCCAGCACGAGGACTCCTGGCTGGCCGAGTTGCGCACCGCGCTGCGCCGGGTCGAGGAAGTCCGGTCCGAAGGCCCGCAGAACTGATCTGCCCGGGCCAAAAGGTAAATTAAAAGTATTTTATTATCTTTAATAAGGTCATTCCAGAATGGCCTACGCCGACGCCCCGGGCCATTGTGTGCTGCCGGTAAACAAGGCCAATTAACTCGGCGTTCCCGGGACACTCTCCGTCAACCCGCGTGGGCTTCCGAGCCTGTATCCGCCCGGTGAACGCGGCTGCGCGGGAGACGTCGCACCGAGACGCAACGCCTGCCGTGTAGCAGGTGAACGCGGCACCGACGTCGCGGATCCCATCGTCGGACGGCCCCCTTAAGCCGACCGGGAAATGCTCAACTGCGCGGCAGCATAATTCGGGAACGTCGCCGTAAAGGCGCGATCAGATTCGTGCATCAGCCAGTGGCTGGCTGATCACGGCGCCTTGGACGGCACCACCATGCGGGCCACCGGAAATGGCTGGCGCCGCCGTGGCTGGCGCCGTCTCCAGCGCGCTCTCGCTGGCCACGCTCCGCCCAGACGTCCGGCCTCGCGGGGTACGGCTGACCGGCCCGCCCCCGGACTGTGGCGGCGGCCGAACGGCGCGGGCGGGAACGGACTGAGTACCTGATGGCGTTTGAAGGACAGGACGCCTCGATCATCACGTGGATCGGCTGACCCTCCGGTACGGCTGGACAGGCCGGGAGACACGGGTTTTCGCAGCTTGGAAGCCCGGGCGTCCCGGCCTGTGGTTTGTTCCGGCTGTCCAAATTCACCCCTTGCTTTGCCGTTAGTTCAGGAACGTTGGATACCGTTCCTAGGGGTGAGCAGGGTGACAGGAAGGTCTCTTGATGGGATTTCGTAGCCTGATCTACCGGCTCTACGCGCGCAGGCTCGAGGCTTCCCTCCTCCCGGAGGCGATCCCGCGGCACGTCGGCGTGATGTGCGACGGCAACCGTCGCTGGGCCAGATCGGCCGGCCTGCTCGACGTGAGCACCGGCCACCAGAAGGGCGCCGACAAGATCTTCGAGCTGCTCGACTGGTGCCGGGAAGCCGGGGTCGAGGTGGTCACGCTATGGCTGCTGTCCACCGACAACCTGACCCGCCCCCAGGCCGAGCTGGAACCGCTGCTGAAGATCATCGAGGACACGGTGCGGCGGCTGGCCGACGGGCACTGGCACCTGAACCCGATGGGTGCGCTGGACCTGCTGCCGGGTGAGACGGCCACCGTGCTGAAGGACACGGCCGCGGCGACCGCGAACAATCCCGGGCTGCTGGTCAACGTGGCGGTCGGTTACGGCGGCCGCCGTGAGATCGCCGATGCGGTCCGGTCACTCCTGCTGGAACACGCCAACCGGGGCACCCCCATCGAGGAACTGGCCGAGATCCTCGACGTCGAGCACATCGCCGACCACCTGTACACCGCGGGCCAGCCCGACCCCGACCTGGTCATCCGGACTTCGGGTGAGCAGCGCATCGGTGGCTTCCTGCTCTGGCAGACGATCCACTCCGAGTTCTACTTCTGCGACGCCTACTGGCCCGCCTTCCGCAAGGTCGACTTCCTCCGCGCGCTCCGCTCCTACGCCGACCGAAACCGCCGCTTCGGGAACTAGCCCCCGGAGGATTCCGCGCCGCCCTCACGCGGCACCCGGCTGCGCCACCGCCCCACAAGTCCCACCCGCCCCACAAGTCCCACTGGTCACTCACGTCCCGGGGAGCAAGGCTGATGCCTCCGGCGGGGGCCTTGGGTTCTGGGATGGGGGAGGATCTTCCGGGCTTGGCCCCCCTCCCGGGGCCGCCGTCGTCCGGCCCGTCAGCCGAGCAGACCGTCCGGTTCGGGTCAAGCGGCGGAAGATCGTTGCCGCTTGACCCGCCCTCGGCCGGCCCGCTTTTCCGGCTGGCGGGACGACGGCGACGGGATGGGGCCAGCCCGAGGCCCCGTGTGCGCAGCCGCGCCCAGCCCGTCGCCCCTGGCGCACCATCCACCCCACCCGCCTCTTCGACCCCACGCTGCCTAGGAGCCGCACTCGTCACGCGAAGTTCCTCGGTGCGGGTGGGGTCACCCTCCTCCTGAGCCCCATTGGCCTCACCCGATCGGGCTCCGGCTCTCACTGGAGCACCTGCAGTGATAATCCCTGCAAGTGCTCCAGCGGGAGTCGGCCGCGCCGATGCGCCGCCCCACCAGTCCCACGCGGCCCAGGAGCCAAGGGCCTGGGGTTAGCTGGAGCGAAATCAGCAAATAGCGCGGATTTCGCTCCAGCTAAGGAGACGGCCGAGCTCGGGTCTTCCCGGGCGCACCGCTGGCCCCAGAAGCCACGGCGCCAAGGGACGCTGGGAGCCCGTCGCCCGCGACTCCCGCGACCCGGCCATCCGGCCTCCCGCGACCCGGCCACCCGCCGCCCGCCGCCCCGCGACTCCCGCGACCCCGCCGCCCCGCGACTCCGGCCACCCGCCGACCCGCGACTCCCGCGGCCCGGCCACCCGGCGCCCTGCGGCTCCGCGGCCCGCCCCCCTGCGGCCCGGCGGCCGCCCGGCCCCCCGCGGCCCAGATCGCCCGGGGTGGTCGGGGGCAGGGGACTCGGGTGTTCGGGCGGGGGCCCGCCGCCTTGGAAACCCTTAGCCGCCGGCACATAGCGGCCATGGTGCGGCTAAACACTTTGGGAGTTAATTGTTGATTAAATGTTTCGGGTCGAGAAGGGCTCCGCACCGGGTCGCCGGGGATCTGGACTTATGGGGTGGTAGCGGGCAGAAGAACGTGCCCGAATGGGTCGGCGTGTCGCGCCAAAGGGGCGTCGCAGCCTCCTCACCTGGAATTTCCTAGGTCGTGGCGTGTCTGGTATTTCCAGGATGGCCGTTGTCCAGGTACCTTCAAAGTGCGGGCGGTAAGCGCCGCTCGCGGGAAGGCCCTTGGATTTGCGAAGCGTTCGCGTTTCCGGACGCAGGCGTGATGAAGGAAGGGCCGGTTGGCCCTTCGTGGGCCTACCCCGGTCCGTCCGGTACGCCTGTGAGCGTTACTCGCCAATTGGCTGGCGACGGGCCCGCGGGCCCGTACCGCACGCCGATGCCGGCGGTGGCCGCCATGATGGTCGCCGCGCGGTTCAAGGTAACGCGCGCCTCTCCGGGCACAGGCTCCTAGCAGGGTGCCGATCCAGGCATCCAAGGGAGATCGCGTGGCCAGTTCCTCGATTCGCCGTGGTCCGCAGCAATCCAGTGAGCAGCCAGTCCCCGCGTCGGCCGTCAAGCCCCGCCGCCGTGCTGGCACGCCCGCTGGGCGGTCTCGCAAGGTCCGCACGTACGTGCTCGACACCAGCGTTCTGCTCTCCGACCCGGGTGCTTTCAGCCGGTTCGACGAGCACCTCGTGGTTCTGCCACTCGTCGTCGTCACTGAGCTGGAGGCCAAGCGCCACCATCCCGAGCTGGGGTACTTCGCCCGCCAGGCGCTGCGCTTCCTCGACGAGCTGCGGATAGAGCACGGCCGGCTGGACGCCGAGCTGCCCGTCAATGACCTGGGCGGCACGGTCAAGGTGGAGCTGAACCACACCGATAGCGGGGTGCTGCCGGCTGGCTTCCGGGGAGCGGAAAACGACACCCGGATACTTGCCGTGGCCTGCAACCTCGCGGCCGAGGGCCACGACGTGGTGCTGGTCAGCAAGGATCTGCCGCTGCGGGTCAAGGCGGCGTCGGTTGGCCTGCCGGCTCAGGAGTACCGGGGCGGCCTGCCCGCCGACTCCGGCTGGATGGGCATGACCGAGCTGACCGTGCCCCGGGCCGACATCGAGGAGCTGTACTCCAGCGGCAGCCTGGACTGCGAGGAGGCCCGTGACCTGCCCTGCCACACCGGCTTGGTGCTGGTGTCCGAGGGCGGCGGTGCGCTGGGCCGGGTGCGGCCGGACAAGTCGGTCCAGCTGGTCCGGGGCGACCGTGAGGTGTTCGGGCTGCGGGGCCGCAGCGCCGAGCAGCGGGTGGCGCTCGACCTGCTGCTGGACCCGGATGTCGGCATCGTCTCCCTCGGCGGCCGGGCCGGCACCGGCAAGTCCGCGCTGGCCCTGTGCGCGGGCCTGGAGGCGGTCATGGAACGCCGCCAGCACCGGAAGGTGATCGTCTTCCGGCCGCTGTACGCGGTCGGCGGCCAGGAGCTGGGCTACCTGCCTGGTTCCGAGGCCGACAAGATGAACCCGTGGGCCCAGGCGGTGTTCGACACCTTGTCCGCGATCACCAGCCAGGACGTGATCAACGAGGTCATGGCCCGGGACATGATCGAGGTGCTGCCGCTGACCCACATCCGCGGCCGTTCGCTGCATGACGCCTTCGTGATCGTGGACGAGGCCCAGTCGCTGGAACGCGGTGTGCTGCTGACCGTGCTGTCCCGGATCGGGTCGGGTTCCCGGGTCGTGCTCACCCACGACATCGCCCAGCGGGACAACCTGCGGGTCGGCCGGCACGACGGTGTGGTCGCGGTGATCGAGAAGCTCAAGGGCCACCCGCTGTTCGCGCACGTGACCCTGACCCGCTCCGAGCGGTCCCAGATCGCCGCGCTGGTCACCGAGATGCTGGAGGACTCGGGCCTGGAGGACGTCAGTTCGTAACCGGTAGCACCTGAGCACGCCGCAGATCCCCGATCACCCAGCTGGCGATCGGGGATCTGCGCGGCGAAAGGGCCGCCGCGTGCAGTAGCGTGCTGCTCGTCATGGTGCACACATCTCCTGTCTCTGCGGGCCAGCCGTCACCGGGCACGG
The DNA here is from genome assembly GCA_963833835.1 of uncultured Actinomycetes bacterium. Taxonomy (GTDB): domain Bacteria; phylum Actinomycetota; class Actinomycetes; order Streptosporangiales; family Streptosporangiaceae; genus Bog-532. The sequence continues at coordinate 119,612 of CAWHZI010000001.1, read as the reverse complement.
AATGGCCGCCGGTATCGGTCGTCATGCCCGTGCGCAACGAGGAACGGCATCTGTCCGAGGCCGTCCGGCACATCCTGGAACAGGACTACCCGGGCGAGCTGGAGCTGGTGCTCGCGGTGGGGCCGTCCCGGGACCGGACGCTGGCCATCGCCGAGCAGCTGGCCACGGACCACCCGAACGTGACCGTGGTCCCGAACCCGACGGGCAAGATTCCTTCCGGGGTCAACGCGGCCATCAAGGCGGCCCGGTTCGGCGTGATCACCCGGGTCGACGGGCACGCCATGCTCCCACCCGGCTACCTGCGCACCGCGGTCGGGACCCTGCTGCGCACCGGCGCCGCCGACGTCGGCGGCGTGATGGCGGCCGAGGGTGTGAGCCGGTTCGAGCAGGCCGTGGCCTGGGCCATGACCTCCAAGGCTGGCGTGGGCGGGGCCAGCTTCCATACCGGCGGCGAGCCCGGCCCGGTGGACAGCGTCTATCTGGGCGTGTACCGGCGTGACGCTATCGAGAAGGCCGGCGGGTACGACGAGGAGTACCTGCGGGCCGAGGACTGGGAGCTGAATCACCGGATCCGGCTGTCGGGCGGCGTCGTCTGGTTCGAGCCGGAGTTGCGCGTCACCTACCGCCCGCGCTCCACCCCCCGCGCGCTGGGCGCTCAGTACTTCCACTACGGCCGCTGGCGCCGGGTGGTGGCCCGCCAGCACGCGGGCACGATCAACCTGCGCTACCTGGCCCCGCCCGCCGCGGTCTCGGTCATCGCGGCCGGGAGCCTGGTCGGGGTGGCCGGCCTGGCCGGGATCGCGGCCGGTGCGCCCTCCCGGGTGGGCTGGCTCAGCCTCGGGCTCGTGATTCCCGCCACCTATGCGGCCGGGGTCATCGGGGTGGCCGCCGTACTGGGCCGCGACGTGCCGGCCGGCGTGCGGACCCGGATCCCGGTCGCACTGGCCACCATGCACCTGTGCTGGGGCGCGGGCTTCCTGACCAGCTCACGCGGGCTGCTGCGGCGGATGGCGCGGCCCGCGGGGAACTGACGGCCAGCCAGGAGATCGAGCCGGGAGATAATGACCTATGACCTTCGATCTGCCCAGCCTCCTGGCCACCCACGCCGGTGAGGGCTCTGAACTGCACTCCCGGTATCTGAACCCGCAGCTGCCGCGGACCCTGCGCACGATCGGCTTCGACAAGAACTACGTGCGCGGCGAGGGTGCGTACCTTTTCGACGCCGAGGGCAACGCCTACGCGGACTTCCTGTCGGGGTTCGGGGTGTTCGCGGCCGGCCGGTCCCACCCGGTGATCAAGCAGGCGCTGGCCGACGCGCTGGAGATGGACTTCGCGGCCTGGACCCAGTTCGACTGCCCGCCGATCCAGGGCCTGCTGGCCGAGCGGCTGCTGGCCAAGGCGCCTGGGCTCGAGCGGGTGTTCTTCTGCAACAGCGGCACCGAGGCGGTCGAGTCGGCGCTGAAGTTCGCCCGCCACGCCACCGGCAAGGGCCGGATCGTCTACGCCCGGCACGGCTTCCACGGGCTGACCACCGGGTCGCTGTCGGTGAACGGGGCCGAAGAGTTCAAGGCAGGCTTCGGCCCGCTGCTGCCGGGGACCCAGGTCCCGCTGGGCGACCTCGGCGCGCTCGAGGCCGAACTGCGCCGGGGCGACGTGGCCGCGCTGATCGTCGAGCCCGTCCAGGGGCACGGCGTGATGATGACCCCGCCCGGGTTCCTGCCCGAGGCCAAGGCGCTGCTGCACTCCCATGGTGCGCTGCTGATCTGCGACGAGGTCCAGGCCGGCCTGGGCCGCACCGGTAAATTCTTCTCCTACGACTGGGACGGCGACGTCCGGCCCGACATCGTGACCGTGGCCAAGGCGCTGTCCGGGGGTTACGTGCCGGTGGGCGCGATGCTGACCACCGACAAGATCTACTCGTCGGTGTACTCGTCCATGGACAAGGTGATGAAGCACTCCACCACGTTCAAGGGCGGCCCGCTGGCCATGGCGGCCGGGCTGGCCGCGCTGGCCGTCATCGATGACGAGGGCCTGGTCGAGAACGCGGCCCGGCGTGGCGAGGAGCTGATGCGGTCGTTCCGGGAGCTGCAGGCCAAGTACGACCTGATCAAGGACGTGCGGGGCAAGGGCCTGATCATCGGCCTGGAGTTCGGGCGGCCGTCCGGGCTGAAGGCCAGGACGAACTGGGCCATGCTGCAGAAGGCCCGGGTCGGCCTGTTCGCCCAGATGGTCGTGGTCGCGCTGTTCCAGCGGCACCGGATACTGACCCAGGTCTCCGGTGACCACATGGAGGTCATCAAGCTGATCCCGCCGCTGATGATCGGCGATACCGAGGTCAAGCTGTTCACCGAGGCGTTCGCCGAGGTCATGGAGGACGCCAGCAAGGGCGGCGGGCTGATGTGGGACTTCGGCCGGACGCTGGTCAAGCAGGCGATCAAGAACTAGCTGCCTGAACCAGCTGGCCTGAACTAGCTAGCCTGGTCCGGAGTCAGCCGCAGGGTCGCGGCGACGGCCGGGTCGGCGACCATCTGGTCGACCGAGCCGTGGCCGTAGCGGGCGTACTTGGCCCGGTAGGCCTCATCGACGTTGCTCCGCAGCTCGCCGGGGCCGGGGCCGACGTCCTCGACCACGACGTCAGCCTCCAGGCCGGGGACCCGGACGCGGGCCCGGCTCGTGTCCAGCACCCGGCCGAACCAGCCGGTCGTGCGCCGGTGCCAGGTCCGCACGTACACCTGGTCGTCGACGCGCACGACCCAGATCGGGACGAAGGGGCGCAGCGTCCCGTCCGCGCGCCTGCTGGCGATCTCCAGCTCGTCGGACCCGTCGATCCGCTGCAGTTGTTCCGGCGTCCAGGCCGCGGTCATGGCCGGGTCTGCTCCTCGTCCATCATGAGCCGGGCGATGGCCAGGTCGCGCGGATAGGTGATCTTCAGGTTGCGCTCGCTGCCTTGGACCACGTGCACCGGCACGTCCGGCAGGTACCGCAGCACCACGCCGCAGTCGTCGGTCGGCTCGTAGTCCGGGTCGGCCAGGGCCAGCTCGTGGGCCCGGGCGATGACCGACAGCCGGAAGGCCTGCGGGGTCTGGCAGCGCAGCAGGCTGTCCCGCCGCGGGATCTGCGTCATCACGCCGTCGGCCACGACCACGATGGTGTCCGCCGTCGGCACGGCCACGCCCACCGCGTCCACCCGTTCCAGCGCGGCCACGCAGTCGGCGATGATCCGCTGGTCCACCAGCGGCCGGGCGGCGTCGTGGAACAGCACGCCCCAGTCGGCGTCGCGTTCGCCGTCGTCTGCGGCCGCCGTGCGCCTTGCGCTGATCGCGCTGATCGCGGCCCGGGTCGAACCGGGCCGGGAGGTGCCGCCCTCGATGACCGCGGTGAGCTTGGGGTAGGCGCCCCCGGCGCGCAGCTTCTCCGCGTCCGCGGTCCGGCCCGGCGGCATCACGACCAGCACCTCGTCCACCCCGGGTGCGGCGTCGAACGCGGCCACGCAGAGGGCCAGCAGCGTCTGGCCGTCCAGCTCCAGCAACTGCTTCGGAACCCCGGCGCCGAATCGCTGGCCCGATCCGCCCGCCAGCACGACCGCGACCATCCGCATGAGCCGGACTCTACTGGATCAGCCCTGGTGGGGTGCGCCGCGTGTCCACAGGTAATCAGCGGGTTAGCTGGGTAGGCTGCTGGGAACGCTGTGGGCCTCAGGAGTGCCGGTCGGCTGGGCCGCGTGAGAGGACGTCCGATGACCGTTGCGCTGGTCCTCGCGGCCGAACCGGCCGCGGGGTTGTCTGGCCAGCTGACGTCGCTCGGGGTGCGCCGGGTGGATGCGACCGAGGCCGCCGACTCCAGTGGCGGGCTGCTGACCATCGCCGCGGCCGCACGGGCCACAAGCGAGTCCATGCTCATCTGCGACGGCGATCTGTCCGTGCCCCGGCAGGCGCTGGCCCGGCTGCTGGACACCGAGGGCACCGCGGGCTACGCCGAGGCCCGTCACGACTGCCGCGCCATCCTGGTCGACCGGGCCGACCTGCGGGCGCTGGCCGAGGCGGCCGAGTACCTGGCCCGCCAGCCCGGCGCCCCGGACCAGATCTCCGCGCTGATGGGGGAGCTGGCCCAGCGCGGAGTTGACGTCCAGCTGGTCGAGGCCCGGCCGGACGGAGACGCCGACCGGGACGAGGACGGCCTGGTCGGCGAGCTGTGCGTGGACCCGATCGCCCGGGACGTGGCCCACTGGGCCGCCGACCGCGCGCTGGCCCCGGCTGCGCTGCTGGGCATCAGCCTGGGCCTCGGGCTGGCCTCGGCCATCTGGTTCTCCGAGCCGATCGCCAGCGCCAAGGCGATGGGCGCGGTCACCTTGGTCGCGGCCTACGTATGCAACCGGTCCGGCCGGTTCCTGGCCCTGGCGCCCGGGCCGGTGCTGGCCGCGATCGGCTCGTTCGGGACGGGGTCGCGGTCCGGCGCCCGCACCGGGGTCATCCAGCCGGCCGGGGACTGGCTGTCCGCCGCGGGCTGGGCCATCACCGAGTGTGCCGTCTACGCGGGCCTGGCCGCCAGCGCCGGCCTCGACGACGTCAGCGTCCCCGGCGTCATCGGCGGTGGCCCGGGTGGCGTCTGGCACCTGGCCGTGCTCGCCCTGGCCGTGACGGCCATCCGCCGGATGGCCGGGCTGTGTTACGAGCGGGCCACCGAGCGCAGTGGTGGCCGGATCCGGCTGCCGCGGTCGGCCGCGCGGCGTCGCCTGGAACGGGCGCTGACCCTGCCCGCCGGGGAACGGGTCCTGGTGCTGATCGTGGCGGGCGGCATCTGGGGCCCGCGGATCGCGTTCCTGGCCCTGATCGTGGGCGGCGTGCTGGCCACCGGCTACGTGGTCACGGCGCGGGTGGTCGGCGCGCACGACTCCGCCGTCGACGGCGGGTTCATCGACGCCGGGGGCGCGGCTGTGACCGTGGCCCCGGCCGGCCACGACGAGGGCTCGATCAGCCTGGATGCCTCGCTCAGCCCGCTGGGCGGCCTGCTGGGCGCCCTGGCCGGCCCGGACACCGGCCCCGACCCGGAGCGCCCAGGAGCCAGCCTGCTTCCGGGCGGGATGAGCGGTCCCGCCGAGGCCCCGCGGGCCCGCGCGCGCCGGGCGGCGGCCCGGACCAGGAACGTGGCCAGCTTCGGTATCCCCGCCTACCGGGACGACGGGCCGATCTCGCTCTGGCTCGGCCGGCTGGTCGAGGGCCGCATCCCGCCGATTCCGCCGCTGATCGTGGGGCTGTTCGTGACCTCGGCCCTGGCCGCGCTGGGCATGAGCAACCTGTCCGGCGTGCTGCTGCTCACCCCGGTGGAGGCCATGCTGCTGGCCGGTCTGGGCTCCAGCCACCCGCACAACGGCCGGCTGGACTGGCTGGTGCCCGCGCTGATCCAGGTCGGGGAGTACCTGTTCCTGGCCGCGCTGGCCTTCACCCACCGGGTGGCCTCCCCGCTGGTGTTCACGCTGGTGGCCGCGGTCGTGCTGCGTCATCTGGACGTCGCCTACCGGGCCCGGCACCGGATCGCCTGGCCGGGCCCGCGCAAGATACGGACCTTCGTGGCCGGCTACAGCCTGACCTGGCCACCGACCGGGGCGGACGGCCGGCCCGCCGACGTCACCGGGCTGGGCTGGGAGATCCGCATGCTGATCCTGGGGATCGGGGCCGCAGTCGGCATCACCCCGGTCGTCGCCGTGGCGCTGGCCGGTTACCTGTGGGCGCTGCTGGTCCGCGACTTCGTCACCGGCTGGCTGGGCGTCCGCGACCGGTCCAGTTCCGCGGCCGCCCCGGATGCATCGATCCCGCCGGGCCAGGCGTCCCCCGCCACCCGGCCGGCCTGACCTAACCTACCGTTATTACCGGGTTTGACCTGCGATAACGCCAATCGGTCGGGCTCGGTACAGTGAGGTCCCGGGGACAAATAACCTCGCGGGAGGCGGCACATGTGGTCCGCGCGCAAGCGACCCCCGGACCCGCCGCGTCCGAGCGAACGCCTGCGCATTCCGCAGCCGCTGATCAGGACCCGGCTGCCGTCCGGCCGGGGGGCCACCGAGCAGCCCAACGTCACCAGCGACGGCGACACCGCCCTCACCCCGGTGTTCTGGATGGTGCTGGCGGCCACCGGGGTCGCGGCCGGACTGTTCGGCGATCTGATGATGTTCATCCTGTTCAGCGTGGAGCACCTGGCCTTCGGCTTCAACGCCGGGCCGCTCCAGGACGGAGTCCGGCACGCCTCGGACCTGCGCCGGCTGATCGTGCTGCCGCTGGGCGGCCTGATCGGCGGTGTGGCCTGGTACCTGCTGCGCCGCTACACGGACGGTAAGTCCGAGATCGACGACTCGATCTGGAACGGTGACGGGAAGTTGTCGTTCCGCCGCTCGTTCGGCACCTCGGTGATTTCCGAGGTCGTCATCGGGATGGGGGCCTCGCTCGGCCGGGAGGCCGGACCCAAGCTGATGGGCGGGGTGTCCGCGAGCGTGCTGGCCACCTGGGCCCAGCTGTCGATCGGGCAGCGGCGGCTGCTGGTCGCGTGCGGCGGCGGGGCCGGCCTGGCCGCGGTCTACAACGTCCCGCTGGCCGGGGCGCTGTTCACGGCCGAGGTGATGGTTGGCACGCTGGCCCTGCCGGTGGTGCTGCCCGCGCTGGCCTGTTCGGGCATCGCCACCGCGGTGGCCTGGATCTACCTGCCCGCGCACGCCACCTACCTGAATATCCCCGCCTACCGGTTCACGCTGCCGCTGCTGGTCTGGGCGCTGCTGGCGGGCCCGGTGATCGGGGTCATCGCCGCCGGGTACATCCGGCTGATCGGCTGGGTGTCGTTCTACCGGTTCACCGGCTGGCGTTCGATTCCGGCCATGGTCGTGGCGTTCGGGATTCTGGGCCTGATCGGCTTCGCGCTGCCGCAACTGTTCGGCAACGGCCGGGACCTGGCCAACCAGGCCTTCCTCGGCCTCGGCGGGTTCAGCCTGCTGCTGCTCCTGTTCCTGCTCAAACCGCTGGTCACCGCCTTGTGCCTGGGCAGCGGGGCATCCGGCGGCCTGTTGACGCCCACGATGAGCACCGGCGCGGCGTTCGGGGCCGCGTTCGGCATCGCCTGGAACCTGCTCTGGCCGGGATCACCGGCCGGCGCCTACGCCCTGGTCGGGGCGGCGGCGCTGCTCGGGGCGGCGATGCAGGCCCCGCTGGCCAGCCTGGCGCTGGTCCTGGAGCTGACCCACAGCGGCTTCCAGATCATGGTCCCCATGGTGGCGGCCACGGTGACCGCCACCATCGTGTCCCGCTACATCGACGGCTACTCGATCTACTCCGCCCGGCTGCCTCCGCAGCGCGGCGGCCCGTCCCGCCGGGCCCGTCCGCCCGGCCGCCCCGAGCCGCAGACCGACACCCAGGGCCTGGACACCGCCTGAGCAGCGCCGCAGGCGCCGGGGTCCGGGTGCCGCAGGCGCGCCCGCCTCCGGCCAGCCCGGCGCCCGGTTCACGGCGATATGGGCGGACTGCCGTAACTCACTGGGAACGCCGCCCCGGCGGCGGTAGCCTCGATCCGGGCAAGGGATAGGATCTCGCGCGGGGAGGATCTTGAATTGTCCTTGCTGACCCAGAGTCCAGCACGCGGGGGCGGCTGGGTGACGAGCCGTGAGCTGTCGTGGTCGTCACTGGTCTCCCAGCACCGAACGTGGATCGCTGCGGCCTACGCCGTGTGCGGTCTGTTCGGGCTGGGCGTCGTGCTGGTCTCCAGCGACTACCTGCACCGCGACTGGGGCCTCATGGCCGCCTGCGGCTACGGGCTGGCCGCGGTCGCGGTGCTGGCCTGGCGATCGCACGGGGCCGACCTGGCCCTCGGCCTGAGCGTGTGCGGCGCGCTGGTGGTGCCGCTGTTCTGGATGGCTGCCACCGGCCGGGGGCAGCCTGAGGTCGCGGTGATCATCCGCTCGGCCGAGTTGCTCGTCCACCACGGCACGCCGTACGAACCCGCCAGCGTGCTCAGACACACCACCAACCCGAACGCCTACGACCCGTACCTGCCGGCCATGACGTTCTTCGCCCTGCTGTGGACCGTGACCCCGCACTTTGTGCTGGCCGACCCGCGGGTGTGGTTCGGGGCCGCGTTCGTAGCCTGTTTCGCGCTGGCCCTGCGGGTGGCCAAGGCCCGCGACGTCGCCCGCTGGACGGTGTTCGTCACCGCCACCCCGATCATCGCGTTCGAGTTGGCCGTCGGCGGCACGGACGTGCCCATCATCGCCCTGATCTGCCTGGGCTTCGCGCTGATGTGGAAGTACCCCCAGCCGATCCTGGCCGGCCTGGCCTTCGGCGGCGCCGCGTCCATGAAGGCGACGGCCTGGCCCGCGGTCATCGTCGCGATCAGCCTGGCCCTGGCCCGGGACGGCAAACGGGCTGCCGCGATCATGACCGCCGTCTCGCTCAGCGTCGTCGCGGTCCTGGTCGGCCCGTTCGCCGCCGTCGAGCCCGGGTCGCTGGTCAAGAACACGATCCTGTTCCCGCTCGGCCTGGCCAGCGTGACCTCGCAGGCGGTCAGCCCGCTCCCCGGCCACCTCATCGCCGAGACCGGTCACGTCGGCCGCCTCTGTGTCATCGCCGCGCTGGTCCTGACGGGCATCGCGATCGGCGCGTCCCTGATCTTCCGGCCCCCGCAGCACGTCCCGGCCGCCGCCACCCGCCTTATCGTCGCCCTGACCATCATGTTCGTCCTGGCTCCGGCGACCCGGTTCGGCTACTTCATCTACCCGGGCGGCATCCTGGTCTGGCTGCTGCTGTGCCTGCTCACCCAGCCGGCCTACTTCGCCCCCGACGGCCTGGGCCCACCCCCCGACCCCGCCATCTCCAGCTCGCAAGCACCTTGAGTCCCAGGGGCCTCATCCGTCCCATTGACCCCTCAGGACGGGCCCGCGACCCACCTGGAGCAGTTGCCGGGATTATCACTGCAACTGCTCCAGTGGAAGCGAGCCACTCCGGGCGGGTTGCCGGTAGCGCGCCGCCCGCCCGTTCGCGCTCTGGCTCCGTTGGCCTGTCTGGCCGCACGCGACCCGGCGACCCCAGTCACCCAACGCAACATTAAAAAATCAAAATACTTAAAGGGTTCATGGGACCCGGGCTCAGCCTGCGCCGGTGTGATTCCAGTGGCGGGTGGGCCGTCGGCGGGGAGCCCGCTGTTCAGCGGCGGCTGCCCTGAATCGGCTGCCCTGCACCGGCCATGACCCGGGCTTCCACGAGAGTGGGTCAGGGGGAGAACTCGCTGGGCTGGTCGGGGCCGGAGAAGGCGCCCTTGTCGCTGCAGATGTTGGTGTTGCCGCTGATGCCGCCGTAGGTCTTGGTGACGTTGTTGATGCCGGACGAACTCGACGACGCGGTGGGGGACGGCGACGCGGATGCCGTCGCGCCCTTGAGGCCGGTGTAGTCGGACCCGAGGATCAGGTCGATCGCGTCGCTGGCCACTCCGCTGCTCGCGCTGACCGGCTGGACCTGCGCGTTGGGCACCACCGCGGCCAGGGCCTTGGCCGCCGCGGCTTCGGTGGCCGAGCTGTACTGGATGATCGTGGTCGATGACGGCGCGACCGCGTTGCCGGTGCCGAGCACGGTGAAGTGGCTCTGCGTCAGCGACGATGCCGCCTGCGAGGCCAGGCCCGCGGTGCTGGTGGCGTTGAGCACGTTGACCTGGACGCTCGACGGGCTCACGGCCGGGGCGGAAGCGGACGGCGACGCGGAGGCGGCCGGCGTCGCGGTCGCCTTGGCCTTGCCCGGCACGCTCTGGTCGTGCGCCACCTGGCCGAACAGCTGGGACGCCTGCGGCTGCTCCCACAGCACCCGGTTGGCGTCGGTCGGGTCCGGGATCACCGGCACCTGAGTGAACTGGACCCCCTTGGTGCTCAGGCCCTTCATGCTCGTGGCGATGTTGCGCATGTCGTCGACCGACAAGCCGCTGTCGGTGGTGAGCGTCTTGGCCACGTCCCGCGCGATGGCGAACACCTTGGGCACGTTGGAGAGCACCTGCCCGGAGTCGATCTGCTGCAGCAGTGCGGCCATGAAGAACTGCTGCCGCTGGATGCGCTGCAGGTCAGAGCCTAGGCCGACGTGCCGTTCCCGGACGAAGGCCAGCGCCTGGGCCCCGCTCACGTGGTGTTCGCCCGCGGTCAGGTTCAGGCCGGAGGCGGGGTCGTTGATCGCTTCGGGCAGGCAGACATTGACCCCGCCCAGGTCGTTGACCACCGACGTGAACCCGCTGAAGTTGATCTCGACGAAGTGGTTGATGTAGATCCCGGTCGTCGACTCCAGCGTCTTCCACAGGCAGGCCGCGCCCCCGGCCGCGTACGTCGCGTTGAGCATCTCGTTCTGGCCGGCCGCGGCCGTCTGGCCCTTGTCGCCCTGGCCGTCGGCCGAGCAGCCGATGATCGGGACCAGCGAGTCACGGGGGAAGCTGATCACCACGGCGCCCTTGTGGTCGGGCAGGATGTGCAGCAGCATCATCGTGTCCGACCGGGCCCCCTGGATGGCCTGGGTGCTGCCGAACTGCCCGTCGGTGCCGACCCGGCTGTCCGACCCGATGACCAGGATGTTCAGCGCCGAGGTGTACTGCGGTGGCCTGCTCTTGCCCAGCAGGTTGGAGACGTCCTCCTGCTTGATCCCGTCCACCACGTCCCGGTAGGCGACGTAGGTGGCCAGCGACGCCGCGACCAGCACGACGGTCGTGACCACCGACGCCCACTTGAGGATCGTGCGCTTGCGGGACTTCCCCGGCGGCCTTGGCGGCGGCGAGCCGTCGCCCGGGCCACCAGGGCCACCGGGGCCGTTGGGGCCGCCGGACTGGCTGCGCTGGCTGCGGCGCCCACCCGGTTCGGGGCGCCTGGCCGGTCCGGGATGCCCACCCGGCCTGGGGGGCTGCTGGCCCGCCGCTGGCTGAGCCGCTGGCTGAGCCGCGGTCGGCTTGGGCCAGACCGGGGACATCCCGGGCTCGGCCGCGGAGCCTCTGGGCTGGGCCGTAGCGCCTCGGGGCTGGGCGGCGGAGGCTCGAGGCTGGGCCGCGGGACCCTTGGGCGCGGGAACGGCGGTGAACGGGTCGGTGAGCATGGGGCCGGGACCGCCGGGACCTGGGCGGGTGCCGGTCGGCGCGGCGGCGCTCACTTCGTCAAGATCACTCTTGGCTCGATCGCGTCGGCGGTCCATGGGTTACGGGTCCTTACTGACGGTCAGGGAACGCGTCAGTGGTTAACCAGCCGCGTTCGTGCCTGGGGCCTGCGTCAGCGGGTTTCCGCGGGGCGCCCATCACTGTTGCCAGGTAGTCGTACTCAGCCAGCTACGTTGCTGCCCCTCATGTTTTACCGTGTCCCAAAAAGATATTTGTTCAAAACGGTGCCAAAGGTACTTACGGTCTGATGTCGTGGCCGGCCTGGCGTCCGGCGCGGAGCCAGCGCGCGCGACGGGACGTGGCCACGCAGGGTGAGACGAACGAGCCTAGGGCCGAAGTTCCCCGGGGCACCGTGACTGTGAACACAAGATGGCCATGCGTAGCCGTCGCCGGCAGGCACCTCTACAGTAGGTCCGTGCCTCGAGGACTCCGCGCGTCGAGCAACGGCGCTGACGCGGGCAACCCTTCCGATCCGGCGGAGCAGGCCGGATCGTCGCAGGCGGAAACGTCCGAGCCGGACGAGCCCGCCACCGCGTCATCCTCCGAGTCCTCCGAGTCCTCCGAGTCCGCCGCGGAGGGTGGCAGCCCGGCAACCGGGGCCGATACCGCCGCTCTGGCCGATACCGCCGCTCTGGCCCCGGCGGCCGCTGACTCCGCTCCGGAAGACGCTGAGTCCGCCACGGATGCCACTCCCGGTACCACCGCCGCCAGCCCGGGGTCCCCCGAGGCCGAGCCGGGGTCCCCGGACGCGCCGACACACGGCCTGCGGGACCGGTTCCGCCGCCGGCCCGGCCACGGCCGCCCCGGCCTGGCGCGGCTGCCCGGGACGATCTTCGCGGCGATCACCCTCGTCCCGTCCGTGCTGGTTATGGCCTGGCTGCTGGCCGGGCTGCCGCTGCTGCTGGCTAACCGGTTCTCCGACATCCCGATGCTGATCATCTCGGTGCCGCTGGCCATCGCGCTGGTCTTCGTGGTCGTGCGCGAACTGCCGTCGGCCTGGCCGCACGGAATCCGGGAGTTCTGGGATCAGCGCCGCGATGAAGGGATCCCCGCGCCGGAAAGCACGTCCGCGACCGAGCAGGCACCTACGCAAGAGCTGGCCACCGTCCCGCCGGACCGGCCGAAACCCGACGTCCCCTGGTGGTCGCTGATCGCGACGCTGATCGTGGTGGCCGGCTTCACGGTCTGGCAGCTGGCGGAGAACTCCCAGCAGATCATCGTGCTCCGCGACCCCGCCACCTACCTGCAGTTCGCCTACTGGATCGCGCACCAGGGAACGACGCACATCCCGCAATCGCTGGGCGCGTTCAACGGCTCGCACCCGGGGATGACGTTCAGCAGCCTGGGCTTCTTCCAGGTCGGCACGATGGTCGTGCCCCAGTTCATGGCCGGGCTGCCGATGATGCTGGCCCTCGGGATCTGGGCCGGCGGCCCGCTCACCGCGGTGGCGATGGCGCCGGTCATCGGCGGCTGCGCGATCCTGGCCTTCGCCGGTCTGGCCGGCCGGCTCGTGGGCGGCCGGTGGGCGCCCGCCGCGGCCCTGGTGCTGGCGGTCAGCCTGCCCCAGCAGTACACCAGCCGGACCACGTTCAGTGAGACGCTGGCCCAGGTCATGCTGTTCGGCGGGCTGTGCATGCTGGCCGATTCGTTCACGCTGACCAGCGGACGGCACTCGATGACCGGCCCGGCCGTGACCTCCTGGCGCGACGGCCCCACGCCGACCGCCGCGCTGGCGTTCTTCGGCGGCCTGGCCATCGGCCTCACCCTGCTGATCCGCATCGACGGCGCCAGCGATCTGCTGCCGGCCATCCCGTTCCTGGGCATCCTGCTGGTGACCCGCCGGCCTCAGGCCGTCCCGTTCGGCCTCGGCCTGGGCCTCGGGGTCGCCTACGGCCTGGCCGATGGTTTCCTGCTGTCCCGGCCCTACCTGGACTCGCTCTCCGGCTCGCTGCGGCCGCTGGCCATCATCGCGCTGGCCGCTATCGTGCTGACCGGCATCGGAATGGCCCTGGTGAACATCCGCCCGTTCCGCCGCTGGATCCGGCTGCTGCTGCGGTCCCGGCCGCTGCGCTGGCTGCCGGAGGCCGCCGCCGTGCTCACCGTGCTCGTGATCATCGGCTTCGCGCTGCGCCCCTACTTCCAGACCGTCCGCGGCGAGACCAACCCGGCCACCATCGGCTACGTCGCGGAGTTGCAGAAACTCGCGGGCCTGGCCATCGACGGGCACCGCCAGTACGCCGAGGACAGCCTGTACTGGGTCATCTGGTACCTGGGCGTGCCCGCCGTGATCCTGGCCACCCTGGGCCTGGCCCTGCTCGTCCGCCGGGGCCTGAAGTCCCTGCTGACCTGGCGGGACAGCGGCGCGGCCCGGATCTGGGCGCTGCCGCTGCTGATCACCGGCTGGGTGGTGGTGAGCGTGCTCTGGCGCCCGGGCATCATCCCCGATCAGCCCTGGGCCAGCCGCCGGCTGGTCCCGATGGTGCTGCCCGGGCTGATCCTGGCCGCGGTCTGGATGGCAGCCTGGCTCAAGGACCGCGGGCACCAGCTCGGCGCCAGCCGCGTGGCCGGGTCGATCGTGGCCGTCTGCTGCGTGATCGCGCTGCTGGTCCCGGCGGCCGTCACCACCTTCGGGGTCGGCACGACCAGGACCGCGAGCGGCTCGACCCGGCCCACGGCCAACGGGCTGGCCTTCAAGCGCACCGGGCAGGGCGAGTACCAGGCCGTCCGCGAGCTGTGCTCGGCCATCGGGGCCGACGCCTCCGTGGTCATCCTGGACCCGCAGACCGCAGACCGGTTCAGCCAGGTGGTGCGGGGCATGTGCGCGACCCCGACGACCCGGATCGATGACCCCACGCCGGGCGAGGTGTCCGCCGTGGTGCGCGGGATCGAGCACGTCGGGCGCCGCCCGGTGCTGCTGGCCGGCACCCAGGCCCAGCTGTCCGGCTACGGCGGCAGCGCGCGCAAGGTCGTCGACCTGCTGACCACTCAGGACGCCCACGAACTGACCCAGCCGCCCACCCGGAACTGGCTGATTCACTTCGTCGTCTGGCTGTCCGAGCCGGGCGGAGTTACCGGAGGAGCGGTGTCAAACCAGACAGCAGAGTATTCTCGCCACGCGTGAGCACTCCTACCGAACCAGGACCCTTCGACGACCGGTCCGACCAGCCGGCCAGGCCCAGTCGGGCGGGCGGATCTCACGAACAGGTCCCTTCGCCCGGTCCGTCCCGGGGCTCGACCCCGCTGGATGAGCTGTTCTCCTCCGAGCCGGCTTACGAGCCCGAGCCGTCCTACGACGCCGGCCCGTCCTACCCGCCGGAGCAGGACTACCAGCCAGAACCGCCCGTCACGGACAATGGCGGCGTCGGCAGCGGCCATGAATACCCGACGGGCGCCGCCTATGACTACCCGCCGCCCCCGTCCTACGACCCGGCCGCATACGACTCGCCACCCTCGTCGGCCCCGTACGACGCGCTACCCCCGCCGACCTCCTACGACTCGTCGGCCCCATCGGCCTCGTACGACTCTCCAGACACTTACAACCCCCGGGCCCCGTACGACCCGCCCACCCCGCCGATCCCGTACGAGCCGCCAGCTCCTCGCGCCTCGTACGACCCCCCAGCCTCGTACGACCCCCCAGCCTCGTCGGCACCACCAGCCTCTTCAGCCTCACCAGGCCTGTACGACACACCCCCCGCCTACGACCTGCCCCCGTCGTACGACTCCGCCGCCTACAACCCCGCGCCCACCTACGAGGCCCCGCCCGCGCCCCCCGGCTACGACGCTCCGCCCGGCTACGAACCGGCTTACTCGGCGCCCTCCTACGGCACGGTCGCGCCGGACGGTCCGCCCACCCAGGCCCAGCCGGTCGCGGAGGCGGAGCCCGAGCCGCAGTTGGTGCCCGAGCCCGAGTTCACCTACGAAGGAGCTCCCGACGACGGCCGGGCCCCCCGGGTCTCCATCGTGCTGCCCTGCTACAACGAGCAGGACCACGTGCTGCTCGAACTGGAGCGGATCAGCCGGGCCATGGACGCCAGCGGGATGCCGTACGAGCTGATCGCGGTGGACGACTGCTCCACCGACGCGACGCTGGACCGGCTGCGGCTGGCCGAGCCGAAGCTGCCCCGGCTGAAGGTCGTGCACTTCCCGCGCAACGGCGGCGCCGGCACGGTCCGCCGGATCGGCTCCCAGCAGGCCCAGGGCGACATCGTGGTCTGGACCGACGCCGACATGACCTACCCGAACGAGCGGATCCCCGAACTGGTCGCCATCCTCGAGGAGAACCCGCTGGTCGACCAAGTCGTCGGCGCGCGGACCAGCGAGGAAGGTACGTACAAATTCCTGCGGGTACCGGCCAAGTTCCTCATCCGCAAGCTGGCCGAGAGCCTGACCAACTCCAAGATCCCGGACCTGAACTCCGGGCTGCGGGCGTTCCGGCGCGAGGTGGCGCTGCCGTACCTGCGGCTGCTGCCACCCGGGTTCTCCTGCGTCACCACGATCACGCTGGCGTTCTTGTCCAACGAGCACGTGGTCCAGTACGTGCCGATCGACTACGCCAAGCGGGCCGGGGTCTCGAAGTTCCGCTTCGTCCATGACGCCTACCGGTACATCCTGCAGGTGCTGCGGATGGTGATGTACTTCAACCCGCTCAAGGTGCTGATGCCGGTGGCGCTGTTCCTGCTCGGGCTGGGCATCGCCAAGGGCATCTACGACCAGTTCGCGCACCCCCTGTACTTCGCCATTAACACTGTGCTGATATTCGTGACCGGGCTCATCATCGCGTCGCTGGCGCTGCTGGCCGACCTGATCGTCCGATCCCGCGGCGACACCTGACCCCGTTATCCTCGGCACATGATCGATTGCCCGACACGCCGGCCGGTACCGTGCGAATCGCACTGATCGGCCCGGCGCACCCCTACAAGGGGGGCGGCGCCCGGCACACCACCGAGCTGGCTCGCTGGCTGTCCGACGCGGGTCATGACGTTGTGATCGAGTCGTGGCTGCACCAGTACCCGGCCGGGTTGTACCCGGGCGGGCAGCAGACGGTCGACGTGGCCGAGGGGGAGCCGTTCCCGGGCACCCGGCGCGAGCTGTCCTGGCGCAACCCGATCGGCTGGTGGCGGGCGGGCCGCCGGCTCCGGGACCGGGACCTGGTGGTGTTCGCGCTGCTGATCCCGCCGCAGGCCGTCCCGTACCTGACCATCCTGTCGGGTCTGCAGGCCAAGCTGCCGGGCTCGCGCGGCGGCAAGCCCACGCCGCGGACCGTGGTCATCTGCCACAACGTGGCCCCGCACGAGAGCCGTCCCGCCGACCAGCAGCTGGTCCGGTGGCTGCTGCGCCGGGCGGGCGCAGCGCTCACCCACTCGGCCGCGGAGGCGGCCCGGGCGCGCGAACTGGCCCCGGCCGCGCTGGTGACCGCGGCCCGGATGCCGCCGCACCTGCCGGCCGCCGCCGCCGTGGTGCCGCCGGGCGATCATTCCGCTTCTGCTGTTCTAATAGACCCTCAGCCCGCCGAGTCCCCGGACGCCACCCGGCTCCTGTTCTTCGGCATCGTCCGTCCCTACAAGGGACTGGACGTGCTGCTGCGGGCCATGGCCCGGGGCCCGCAGCAGGTGACGCTGACCGTGGCCGGGGAGTTCTGGGGCAAGGCCGAGGCGGAGACCCGCGCGCTGATCACCGAACTCGGGCTGACCAGCCGGGTCACGCTGCGCCCGGGCTACGTGGCCGCCGACCAGATTCCGGCCCTGTTCGACGCGGCCGACGCGCTGGTGCTGCCCTACCGCACGGCCACGTCGTCCCAGAACGCCTGGCTCGCGTTCGAGTACGGCAAGCCGGTCGTGGTGACCCGGGCCGGGACGCTGGCCGACGCGGTGCGCGACGGCGTGGACGGCGTGGTGTGCGAGCCGGACGACGAGGACGACCTGCTCCGGGCGCTGGTCCGGCTCAGCGCGCCGGGGGAGGCGAGCCGGCTGCGCTCGGGGGTACAGGCGGCCGATCCGGGACGGTACTGGAAGGAGTACCTGGATGCCCTGCTGAGCTTCGTGCCTGCGCCGGGACCCGGTCCCGGCTCCGGTCCTGGCCGGGCGGGATCTGATCCTGATCCTGCTCCGGACGCACCGGGTCTGCGGCCGACGTCCCGCTAGCCTCCTCCAGCGCCATCCGGCTCTCTTCCAGCGCCTCGCGGCGCTGCTTGCGGCCCACGCTCGTCGCGACCGCGGCCCAGGTCAGGTCGCCGATGGTCGTCACCACCCGCGACATCAGCGCGACGACCAGGGCCGGCCCCGGCGGCATGACCGGCGACAGCACGGCGATCAGCGCCAGTTCCCGCGGGCCGATGCCGCCCGGGAACGGGATGAGCAGGAACCCCACCGTCCAGGCCAGCGCGTAACCGCCCGCGGCCAGCAGCAGGACGTGCAGGGTCTTACCGGCGATGTCGCCCACCAGCAGCCAGGCCTGCAGCCCGTAGAAGACCCAGGCCAGCACGGTCCAGCCCACCGCGCGTCCCACACCGCCGAGCGTCAGCGCCCGCTCCAGGCCGGGCCGCCGGACCAGCCGCAGCAGCAGGTCCAGCCCGAACTTGGTCACCGATGGCCACAGCCCGAACACCAGCACCGGGATGAAGATCAGCACCCACCAGTAGTGCCGCAGCGCCGCGGCCGAGGCCAGCGGCAACAGGATCCCGGCCATGACCAGCCCCACCACCAGCGTGATGGCCATGCTGACCAGGCTGGCGGCGCCGCTGCGCCGTTTTGGCACCCGGTAGTCCTGGGCCAGGCTGACCTGGGCCGCCATCGACCAGACGGCGCCGGGCACGTACTTGGCCAGCTGGCCCAGGAAGTTGACCCGCACCGCGACCGGCATCGGCAGCCGTGACCCCAGGTCGGTCAGCAGCGCCCGCCAGGCCAGCATCTGGCACCCCAGTGCGACAATCACGGCCAGGGCCGCGCCGGCCACGTCGTACCAGGACAGCTCGTTCAGCGCCGCGTGCACCTGCGGCCACTTGGACGCCAGCCCGTAGCAGGCGAGCCCGAGCGCGAAGATCAACAACGCGGCCCGCACCCACGGGCTCGAACTGATCTTGCGTAGGTCGATTCGCCTTGGCACGCGGCCAGCGTACCCAGGTCCCGCCAGGTTCCCGCCCCGCCTTGGCAGGAATCGTGCGGATATTGACACGAAAGCCTCTGGCCGCGACCGGGGCCCACGGGCAGGCTGGCCACAGTAATGGATACGACCACACCGCCCGGCAGCACCGTCGACGGCCAGCAGCCCGGTCCCCGTCCTGACCCGGCCCCGCCCGCTGCGTCCCGGCCGTGGCAGTCGCCGGCGTTCCGCGGCTGGGCCGCCCTGGTGGTCGTGTACGTGTTCTGGGGCGGCACCTACCTGGGCATCCGGGTCGGGGTGGAAACGATCCCGCCGCTGCTGCTGGCCGGGGTGCGCTACCTGATCGCCGGGCTGATCCTGTTCCCGATCGCGATCCGCGGCGGCACCCCGCAGGAGCGTGCCGCCGACCGCCCGGCCCGGGCCAGCTGGGTCGCCTGCGCGATCGTCGGCCTCCTGCTGCTGCTCGGCGGCAACGGCCTGGTGACCGTGGGCGAGCGCACCGTCCCGTCCGGCTTCGCCTCGCTGCTGGTGGCCACGGTCCCGCTGTGGCTGCTGGTCATGGACGCCGTGCTGCGCCGCACCTGGATCGGCTGGCTCCCGCTGACCGGCCTCGTGGCCGGCCTGGTCGGGGTCGCGCTGCTGGCCGGCCTGGGCGATCACACCTCGGCCAGCGGTGCCTCCGGCACCGGCATCGCCATCATCCTGTTCGCCAGCGTCTCTTGGGCCATCGGGACGATTCTGACCAGCAGGCTCAAGGGCCTGCCGCAGCGCCCGTTCGTGTCCACCGCCATGCAGATGATCATCGGCGGCGCGGTCATGACCGCGCTGGCCGCGGCGACGGGAGAGTTCGGCTCGTTCCACCTGAGCCAGGTGTCGGTCCGCTCCTGGCTGGCGCTGGCCTACCTGATCGTCCCCGGCTCGATCCTGGCCCTGTCGGCCTACGGCATCGCCGTGCGCAGCAGCCTGCCCACCTCGACCGTCGCGACCTACGCCTACGTCAACCCGGTCGTCGCGGTTATCCTCGGCACCACGATCCTGAGCGAGAAGCTCACCCCGATGATGCTGCTGGGCGGCGCCTTCATCATCGCCGCTGTCGCCCTCATCGTCTGGCGCCGGGGAAGCCCAGCTCACTAGCAATGTTGGCGTTTGATTTGCGAAGGGCACCGGAAGTTCATAGAGTATGAACACGCGACGCGGGGTGGAGCAGTTCGGTAGCTCGCTGGGCTCATAACCCAGAGGTCGTAGGTTCAAATCCTACCCCCGCTACCAATCAGCAGGTCAGAGGCCTCTTCTGGGAAACGGAAGAGGCCTTCTTGCTGCCGCTTGTGCACAGGAGATCGTGCACAAGTTTCAGGGCACCCGAGTGGGCTGGCGAAGTCATGCACGCATCTCACGCGCCCGCCCGGCGCGGATCCCCGTAGCATCCGCGCCGGGTCGGCTGTTGTGACAGCGGCGATCTAGCCTTCGGCGTTCACGTCCAGGCTGACGACCGGGCAATTGCGTTCCCTTTCCTTTGCGCGCTTCAGCTAGCCGCGAGGCCGGCCACGGTGGTGGGAATTCCTCCGTACTCGCCGGCCGGTTTGAGCTGGCCGTCCTGGCCGACGGCCCAGGCGAAGAGCTTCTGCGCGTCGGGGTCGATCGCGTAGAGGTAGCGACCGTCGGCTGAGAGCGCCTCGTCGCGAAGGCCCTTGTCATTCCGGCCGGTCGAGCCCGCCACCGGATCGCTGAGCTTCAGGCTGCGATCGGCCGCGATCTCATAGCTCGAGACGGTTCCGTCGCCGAAGTTGGTCACGTAGGCGAAGCGGTCGTCTTTCGTGATCACCACCCAGCACACCTCGCTGCGGGTGTCGCCGATGGAGCCACTGATCAACTGCAGCTCCGCCCCGGACACGGCGTACGAGGAGGCCGCAGCGGCTCCCTTCGTGCCGCCGAACGCCTCCGAGACCACCAGCGTCCCGTCGGACGCAAAGGCGAAACCATAGGGTGTCTGCCCTGCGGATTTGGTCGTTGCTGGGCCTTGCGCGTAACCAAGCTGGTCAATCACGTAACTGCTGATGCTGTTCGTACCGCGCTCGGTCACGATCAGTCCTCGGCCATCGAGAGTGAATGAAACCTGGGCGGGATCTGCATCTGGCGCGCTCAGCGGCCGAGTCGAATCCGCGAGCGGGGCCAGCTTTTCGCCCGCAACAGTGAAGGCGCTGATGTTGGGCGTACCGTTGTTGAGAACGTAAACGAGCGTGCCGTTGCTGGCGACGCTGGTTGGCCGGGCCCCGCCCGAGCCGGCCCGGTCGGCTAGCCGCAGGCCGTCCGGCTGAACCGCGAACAATGACAGTTCGTCGCTGCCGGCGTTCGCGACCAGCAGCCACTGGCCATCACCACTCAGCGCGACGGAACCGGCCGAGGCCAGGTGTGGCTTCCCGGTCCCTCTCCCGCCCGTGGGATAGCGCCCCAGCGGCGCAAGTGTGCCGTCCTCCGCGCGGCTGAAGGTCACGACTTCGTTTTCTCCGGCATCATTCGTCTGAACATGAACTGCTGGCGACATGGGTTTCTCCGGTGATTTTCTGATTAATTAGTCAGTCCCCGCCGTGGGGCATGAATTGCCGTAGCGGGGATCCATGGCAGTCAGCCTCAGCGAGGCATGGGTCACCTGTCCTCACCCACAGGCGCGTCTCACCCGGATGAAATCGGCCGAGGGTGAGGACCGCCTCCGGAGCTCGCGCGCAAGGTGGAAGCCAGCCCAAAGGCATCGGAGGGCACGTGCAGCCGACCAGATACCGGATCTGCGTCCGGGGTGGTCTGACCGAGCGGCTCGGGTCCGCGTTCGAGGGAATGAGCTTGGAGCCGGGCTGCAGCCAGACCGCCC
Organism: uncultured Actinomycetes bacterium; assembly: GCA_963833835.1. GTDB lineage: Bacteria > Actinomycetota > Actinomycetes > Streptosporangiales > Streptosporangiaceae > Bog-532. The sequence goes on along the minus strand of CAWHZI010000001.1, from coordinate 98,506 downwards.
TCGTAGGCGAGATCCGCGACCAGTCTCACCTCTACGGCGTCTTGGACCAGGTGCGAAACCTGGGCCTGGAGCTGGTGAGCGTCGAAGCGAGCCCTGAGACATCCCAGCCAGCTGACCTGAAGGAGACACCGCCATGACGGACCCGTACGGCCTGATCGTGGTCGGCGGGGGACCGGCCTAGTTACGTGCTGGACGTGCCGGCGCGTATCGTTTCACTTTGCGGCGTCGGGCCGGCAGCGATTTCGTGGCTGCAGAGAACCGGTGACTGGGGGCAATCCCCGTGGCTAGAGGAAAGCGGCCGGTGACCTCCTCGCGAGGAGGCCAGGCGAGCCGCGACGTCGTGTCTGGCGAGAAGAGCTCACCGGAGCGGGGAGCCCTCCTGGCCACCAAGCTGCATCCACCCGCCCTCAGGCACAAGCGGATCAGCCGTCCGGCGCTCGTAGCGGCTCTGGCCGCGGAAGTGGGCTACAAGCTCACGCTGCTTGACGCGCCCGCGGGCTGGGGCAAGACGACCGTCCTGGCCCAGTGGATCGCCCAGGCGCAGGAACCTCACCGGTTTGCCTGGCTCTCCCTGGATCCGGTCGACAACGACCTGGTCTGCTTCTGGGACTACGTGATCGCCGCACTACGGCAGGCGGAACCGAAAATATCGACCCGCCCCGTCGGGCTGCTCGGGGCGCAAGCCGACCCCCATCAGGTCGTCCTGCCAGCGCTGCTCAATGAACTGGGCGGCATCGAGGACCCGATCGTGCTGGTCCTGGACGACTACCACCTGGTGACAAACCCGGCGATCCATGAGGAGCTGGCGTTCGTCATCGACCGGATGCCGGCCACCCTTCGCGTGGTGCTGGCGACCCGATCGGATCCTCCGCTCCCGCTGGCCCGGCTCAGGGCGGGGGGCGACCTGCTCGAGCTACGGGCGGATGACCTGCGCTTTGCCATCAGTGAGGCCGCGCTTCTGCTCAACGATGTCCTCGGGCTGGACCTCGCGGACGAAGAAGTCGCGCTGCTCCACGAGCGGACCGAGGGCTGGGCCGCCGGGCTCTACCTCGCCGCCCTGTCGCTGCGGGGCCGCTCCGACGCAGACGCGTTCATCCGGGCGTTTGCCGGCGACCACCGTCACATCGTGGACTATCTCAGCGCCGAGGTGCTCGATGGCCAGCCACAGGACCTGCGCACCTTCATGCTGCGGACCTCCATACTGGGCAAGCTGAGCGGCCCGCTGTGCGACGCGGTGCTGCAGAGTGAGATGTCTGCGGCGATCCTCAAGCAGATCGAGCGCGACAATTTGTTTCTGATGCCCCTCGACTCGTCACGTCACTGGTACCGGTACCACCACCTGTTCGCGGAGCTGCTGCGCAGCGAGCTACGGCGCACCGAGCCCGGTCTCGTGCCTGACCTCCACCGCCGAGCCGCAGCCTGGTTCCATGCTCAGGGCGCCACTGACAGTGCGGTACAGCACCTGGCCGCGGCCGGAGACGTCCCCGCGGCTACGGAAATCATCGCCGCCGGCTGGGGCGCAGAGTATGACCTGGGGCATCTGTCCACCGTCTCCGGTTGGCTGGATCTGCTGCCCGGCCCTGTCGTTGCCGGAGATCCCCGCCTCTGCCTGGCCCGGGCCTGGATCGCCCTCGACTTCGGCCAGCTCCAGGACGCCGGCCGCTGGATCGAGGCCGTGGCGGCCGCACTCGCCACCGGCGGCGCCGACGGCGGGACCATCCAGGCCGAACTGGCCGTCCTCCAGGCCGTCCAGCGGTTCAAGATCGGCGACGTGACTGCGGCCGTCGACGCCGCCACGCAGGCGATCCGCCTGGATCTCGGCGACTCGCGTCCCGGCCGCTCCGCGGCCTACTGCATCTACGGGGCTACTCACTACTGGTCCGGCAACATCCCGGAGGCCTGGAACGCGTTGAGCCGGGCCGCGCAGCTGGCCGATCAGGTGAGTAATGACGCCGGCCGGACCTACGCGCTCGGCTACCAGGCATTGATCTCGGCCGAACGCGGCCGGCTGGAGGAGGCCGAACACCTGATCCACCGCGCCACCAGTGACCGGGACGCCGCGGTCGGCGAGCACTTCGTGGACATGATGGTCTCGCTGGCCACGGCCAAGATCTTCAGCCGGCGCGGCGAGACCGTCCGGGCCGACGAGGCAGCGCGGCGGGCGGTGGTCCTCTCCCGCCGGGGCGGAGGACGGCTTGAAGTGGCGGACGCGCTACTTGACGCGAGCAAGAATCCTCCAGGACCTGGGTGACCAGGAAACAGCCCGGGCGAGCGTGGAGGAAGCCCGCACGATTCTGCGGCGGTGCCGGGATCCTGGACTGGCCGGGCCGCTGCTCACCAGCGTGCAGAGCCAGCTGGCTCGCGGGACGCTGCGGCGCCCAGCCCCGGCCGTGTCCGGCGACCAGCTCACCAGCAAGGAACTCGAAGTCCTCCGGCTGCTCGCCACCCCCTTGTCGCGGGGGGAGATCGGCGCGCAGCTCTACGTCTCGGTCAACACGGTGAAGACCCACCAGCGTGCGCTGTACCGCAAGCTCCAGGTTACGGACCGGGCCGCGGCAGTCGGCCGGGCTAAGGAACTTGGTCTCCTGGAAATGGACGTTTCAGGAGACACGAGTCCGTCCAGGTAGCTATGGGACTGCCCGGCATCCTCATCCATGACCTGTGAACGGCTGATCCGCACAAGCGCGTGTAGTGCCTGAGCTGCGGAATCAACCTGACTGCCCGGCCGGACGGCCGGGTAAGGGGTAGATGGCTGCGTTGGCGGCGGGGCCTGGCTCCCGGGAATTACCCAAGGTAGTGTTACTGGCACATTTGGTACTTCGCGGGGGTGCCGGGGGCGGCGCCCGGGCTCGGGGGGATACGCATGCGGACAGCTGACCAGCATTGGGACGACTGCCTCGACCTCGCGTTCACCGAGATCACCAGCTTCGGCGCGTCGTCCCCGCAGGTCGCGCGGCGGCGGCTGCCCCCGCAGCAGGCCCTGCGGGCCGACTCGATGGGCCTCGGGTAGGGGCGACGGTGGACCTCGCCCGGGGGCTGCAGAGTCTGCTCGCCGTCTTCGCCGTCGCCGCGCTGGCACCGGTCCTCGTGGCTGCGCTACCCGGGCCGAAGATCCCGCAGGTGGTGTTCTTCCTGGTGGGCGGGGTCATCATCGGGCCTCACGTGCTCGGCGTGGCCAACACCGACAGCGTGCAGCTGGTCGCCAACGCCGGGCTCGGGTTCCTGTTCCTGCTGGCCGGCTACGAGCTCGACCCGACGCTGCTGAGACGCAAAGCGGGGCGGCTGGCGATGACCGGCTGGGTGGTGTCGGTGCTGATCTCGGTCGGCGTCACCGCCGCGCTGGCGACCAGCGGCTTCGTCAAGGACTACGTGCCGATCTCCCTCGCGCTGACCACCACCGCTCTTGGTACCCTGCTGCCGATCCTGCACGACAACGGCATGCTCGGCGGCAACTTTGGCCGGTACGTGTTCGCCGCCGGGGCGGTCGGCGAGCTGTTCCCGATCATCGCGATCGCGGTGTTCCTCAGCCAGGGCAGTGACTTCGCCGCGCTGGTGTCGCTCGTCTCGGTTGTTCTGCTGGCGCTCGCGCTCGCCGCCGTCCCGTTCCTGGTCCGCAGCGAGCGGCTGCAGACCATCTTGCGGGACGGGCAGAACGCCACCAGCCAGGTGATGCTGCGCTGGTCCGTCGTGCTGCTGTTCGGGCTGCTGGTCGTCGCGGCCCACTTCGGGCAGGACGTGGTCCTGGGAGCGGTCCTGGCCGGCATAGTGCTGCGCGGCTGGACCCAGCGGATGGGGATCGACGTCCGCGGGCTCGAGGACAAATTCGACGCGGTCGGGTACGGGATCTTCATCCCCGTCTTCTTTGTGTCGTCGGGGATGACGCTCGACATCGCCGGCATCGCCCAGAACCCGCTGCGGCTGGTGGTGTTCTTCCTCCTGCTGCTGGCGGTCCGGGGGCTGCCGGCGCTGCTGATCTACCGGAAGGTGCTGCCGCTGCGCAAGCGGGTGGAGATGACCTTCATCACTGCCACCGCGATGCCGCTGCTGGTGGCGCTGGCCGAGATCGGCCTGCGGGACGGCAAGATGATCCCGTCCAACGCCGCTGCGCTGGTCGGCGCGGGTGTGCTGTCGGTCCTGGTCTTCCCGTCGATCGCCATCGCGCTGGCCAAGAAGGACGCCGACGAGCCTGCCCCCGAGCCGCCCGAGGTGACGGACGCGGCCGAGCTGCTGCCGCCTGCCCGCCCGGCCACCGTGCTGCCCTGGCATCGTTGAGTCACCGGGCCGGGCCGGGTCCTCGGCGTCGGCCGACCCCGGCTGGCCGAGCTCCCGCCGTCATGACTGCGTGATCGAGCTGACCGTCCGGATGAGGGAGTTCCTTACCGGCGGGAGCGTCTTCGCGGCAATCCACTATCCGGCCGGTGCGGCCGGGTCGCCGGTGACCGTCGCGCAGGCCGCCGCCGCGGTCACCTCGGCCGCGGTCGGACGCTGTACCAGGACCCGGCGTTCGGGCGGCGGCCGCGCCCGAGCGCCGGGCGGGCGTGGCCGCCCGCCGGGAGGAGCTGACCGGCGGTTGGCCGGGGGCGGGCTGCCGCAGCAGGTACTGCGGGCCGACTCGATGGGCCTCGGCTAGGGAGCGGCGCCGTTTGGCGCCCTGGCGCCGCCCGCGCGTGCCCACTGGATTGCTCGTCTACGACGGTGGCTCGGTGAACAGTTCTAGCTGAGTGTTGTCCGGGTCGCGAAAGACAACCACGGCGGCACCCGGTATTGAGTTCGCTGGCATGACCGGGGAATGGGTGACCTGGGCATTCCCCAGCCGTGTGACCCAGGTGTCGAGTTCCTGACGGTCGGAGACAGCGAACGCCAGGTGGTCCAGACCGGGACGCGTCTCATCGAACGGCTGCTGGCTGCCATGCCGATGCTGGGTGAGCCCCAGGCGGGCCTGCAGGCCATCGTGCCGCAGAAACACCTTGCGGCGCGCTCCATCGGGCGCCGTAAATCCTCCCACACGCCTGAAACCGAGCACTTCCTCGTACCAGGCCGCGCTTGCATCAACGTCGCGAACCGTCAGCCCAAAGTGGTGAAGGCCTCTGATCATGGAATCTCATCGCGTCCCTGCTGGGGGGTGACCCGGCGGTCACCTTAGCTGCTTCGGATACTGCGGTGGGGTGCCTCTGGCGCGGAGGGCGGCCTGGGTCCGGTCGGCGGCCTGGAGCTTGTCCAGGATGCGGGAGACGTGGTTTTGCACCGTTTTAAGGGAGATTCCGAGGGAGCGGGCGATCTGCTGGTTGCTGGCCTCCTCGGCCAGCAGGTCGAGGACCTCGCGTTCGCGTGTGGTCAGGTCGTCTGGCCGGGGTGGGAAGGCCGAACCGGACAGCCGCCCGGGAGTCCGGGCCAGGAGCCGGGTGGCGACTCCCGCGCCGAAGGTGGCGCCGCCCGCGGCGACGGTGCGCAGCGCTGCGGCGATCTCGTCGGCGGACGCGCCCTTGAGGACATAGCCGCGCGCACCCGCGGCCAGCGCGGCGAAGACGGTGTCGTCGTCGTCGATCATGGTCACCATGAGCACGGCGGTGGCCGGGGAGATCTGGGCTGCGTCGCGCCGCTTCGACGCCGGAGGCACCGGGCAGGTTGATGTCCATGAGCAACACATCGGGTGCGGTGTCCCGATGGCCGCCAGCGCCTGCTCGGCGGTACCGGCCGTGCCGGTCACCTCCACCTCGGACAGGGTGGCGACCAGCCCGGCGAGGCAGTCACGGAAGATGGGATGGTCGTCGACGATCAGGACCCGGGTCACGCGGGCACCGCTGGGACGCTGCGCGGGTGCGGTCACGGTAGGCAACCGCGCCTCGACGGTGACACCGGGTGAGCCATCCGTAACCGTGATGGTGCCGCCGATTCCCTCGGCCCTTCCCGCATGATGGCCAGGCCGTGGCCGGGCTGACCAGCCGCGACCAGCCCGGCGCCGTCGTCGGTGACCTCGGCAGCTAGCCCAGCCGGGATCAGAGTCATCGACACATGGCAGTGGCGGGCGCGGGCGTGCCGGACGGTGTTCAGGCGGGGATTACGTCTTGGGTGCAGGCGGGATACTGCGTGGTAGCGGGGATCAGGCATGAGCGCCTGCCTTGATGCGGCGGCCGAGAGAGTCGTGCCGGGGGCAGTTCGTCCGAGGTCAGCGGCTGCAGCACGTCGAACTCGTTACCATCTGGGTCGGCCATGACCACCCAGCCGACTCCGCCCTGACCGATGCTGACCTGCTGCGCGCCGAGCGCCTTCAGCCGGGCGACTTCGGCGCAAACGTACCGCGCCAGCCCAGCGGGGATTCCCAGAAGCTGGCGATCCCGGCTGGGTCGGCGATGTCATTGCACAAGGACTGGATGCGTATTTCCATGACGCGATCATGCCTAGATGAGTGGCCCGTTTCTAACGTGTTTTGAGGCCAGCGCGACCGGGGTCAATGATCACTGCCCGGCACTTTCCGCAGTGTCATCTCGTGGGTGAGGCGCTTGACGAAGGCCCGGGACTCGGGAAGAGTTTGTTCACGGCGACGACCGGTCGCCGAGCTGTGGAACGTCCGCCCCAGCCGGGGTTCCATGAGCGAAGGGGAGTTGCCCTCTCGGTCGTCAATGTCACAAGCCATCTTCCAACACCGCGTCGCTGGGGGACGAGGGTGTTAATGGGAGGGCTTGTCCATGACCAGGGACGCCAGCTTCAAGAAGGTTGTCCGGCGCCACGCCGAGGAGACCGGGCAGCGCTACACCGAGGCGCTGACGGATCTTGAGGGTCTCGGTGCGCGAATGCACCACGAGCCCGTTGCTGAGCGGCTACTCACTCATCTGCGGGATCGCTACGGCATAGACCCGGTCGCGGCGACGAAGCTCAGTGTGCATAAGACCTACGTCTTCCGCATCGACAGGAGTGACGGCGACCCGTGGGTCGCACGGGCCTTTCCGCCTGCTCGGCCGCGTGCCGGGGTTGAGGGCGACGCCGCGATTCTGCAGTTCCTGGAGCGACAGAACTATCCCGCGGAGCGCCTGGCCGCCGGTGACGCGGTATCTGACTTCGATGGCAGCGCGGTCCTGGTGACGCAGTTCGTCGAAGGCGGCCAGCTCCCGGATAGCGCGGAGAAGTTCGCCATGATGGGTGACCTGCTCGGACGGCTGCACGCGCTGCCGTGCGACGAGTCGGTCAGCCTGCCGGGCGGATCGAGCGGCGAAGACCCGAGCCGTGAGGGCGCACCCCGTCAGGACCTGCTGGCCGCCTTGTCGTTCCTCGACGCGGTGGATACGAAGGTCGCGGCGGCCGACCGCGAGCGATTCGAGCGGCTGCGGGACAAGGTGCTCATCGCTGACGACGGTCACGGCCTTCCCGAGGGGCTGCTGCACGGAAATCTCCTGCATGCCCCCGATCACGCCGTGCTGAGCGAACAAGGGCCAGTCGCGATCAACTGGAAGGCGTCGGGGCGCGGGCCACGCCTGGCCGACTTGGCCTATTTGATCTGGGGCACGGGTTCGTGGAACCCACGTCAGCCCAACCAGGACCGGATCGACGCTGCCGTCAATGCCTACCGCCGGCACGTCGAGCCGACCGACGACGAACTCGACCGGCTCGAGGCGATGATGTACATCCGGACGCTCTACCTCGTCTGCTTCGGCTACCGGCGTGCGGTCACCGAGGGAGTGAGGTTCCGCGAGTGGGACTTCATCCGGCCACGCGAGTACTTCACCTCCACCGCAGCGGCAACCCGACTTGCGTTCCGCCGGTAGGCCGTCTTCCGAAGGGCATCCTCAAGCGGGCGCGCCGAAGAAGCTCACCGCACTGCTTGTCAGGCGGCGTGGGGCGAGATCTCGACGATGAGATCGGCGTCGAGGGCGGCGGCGAGCAGCTGCCCGGAGGTTCTGACCAAGGAGTAGGTGATCGGACACCGCTCCGCGTGATCGGCGCCTTGATCAGGATCTGACTTCGCGACACCGTCCCCAATGATCGGTGGGACCCGCACTCGCTGACGCCTGGCCCTACGCCATCCCCGCCCCTCGGTGCTCCGGTACAACGACGTGCACGCGGCATGTTTACGAAGTGGCGGCGGGGTAAAACAGGCAGAAGATTATCGCTATGCGATGGGTCGAAACGCGCCAAGGAGGCCGTTCGGCTGCGACTGAGCGGTCGACGGTCAGGAAGAAGGCTGATCGTGGCAGCCACCGCAACCACTGTTCCCGCACCGGCCGGCCGCACGCGCTGGACCCGGCTGATCCCGGTGGCGATCATCGTCTACGTCATCTCGTTCATGGACCGGACCAATATCGGCTTCGCGTTTGACGGGCTGGGCAAAGACCTGCACCTCGACTCGGCGGCGAAGGGTCTGGCCGGGGGCATCTTCTTCCTCGGCTACCTGGTCATGCAGATCCCCGGTGGTTACCTGGCCGAACGGTGGAGCGCGAAGAAGTTCGTCGGGATCATGATCCTGATCTGGGGCGTGCTGGCGGTCGCCAACGGCCTGGTGCAGAACTACACCGAACTGCTCGTGGTGCGGTTCCTGCTCGGCGTGGCCGAGGGCGGCATCTGGCCCGCCATCCTGGTGCTGATCAGCCACTGGTTCCCGGCGCGGGAGCGGGCCCGGGCCTACGGGTACTGGATGATGAACATCGCCATCGCCTCGATCATCACCGCGCCGCTGTCCGGCTGGATCCTAACCTGGGGTGACTGGCGCACCCTGTTCTTCGTTGAGGGCGTCTTCCCGTTCGTGATCGCCGCGCCGCTGTGGTGGTGGCTGGTCGCCGACCGCCCGTCACAGGCCTCGTGGGTGACCCGGGAGGAGCGGGAGTACATCGAGACCTCGCTGGCCCGCGAGAACGCCGAGGCGCCCCGATTCGCCGGGTACCGGAGTGTGCTCCGCAGCAGCGTGGTGTGGCGCCTGGTGCTGGTGTACTTCTTTGTCCAGGTCGGCTTCTACGGTCTGAACCTGTGGCTGCCGCACCTGGTCAAGACGACGATCGGCGGCTCGTACCTGGTCGTCGGGGCGATCACCGCCATCCCCTACGTGTTTGCGATCGCCGGGCTGTGGTTCAACGCCCGCTCCGCCGACCGCACCGGCCGGTACTCCATCCACGTCATGGCGTCGCTGATCATCGGGGCGGTGGCGCTGGTGCTGTCGGTGGCGTCCGGCTCGATCGTCGCGCTGTCGGTCTTCCTGGTCAGCATCGCGATGACGGGTGCCCTGGCCTACGACGGGCCGTTCTGGGCCAGTGCCTCACGGGCTGTGCCGGTGGCGTTGGCCGGCGGCGCGATGGGCCTGATCAACGCCCTGGGCAACCTCGGCGGCTTCGTCGGTCCCTCTGTCGCTGGATTCCTGCAGGACGTCAGCGGCGGCAGTTTCCGGTCGACGGCGGTGGTACTCGCGGTCGCGCTGGTACTCGGCGGCCTGGTCATGCTGACCCTGCGCAGGCAGGCCGACAAGCCCGTACTCGTGGCCGAGCCCGAAGCCGCCGCCGCTGCATCGGGGCCGGAGGCTGCCGCTTCACAGCGTTCCGGAGTTTCCCATGGCCGGTGACAGTGTCGTGGAGAGCAAAACCGTAAGCGGCCAGACCGGCTAACGGATGCCGCTGATCCCCGCGACCATTGCGTGGAAGGACCACTCGCCCAGTACGAACATCGCCGCGACCACGGCCTGGCCATCGTCGACTCCGTGACGGGGTTTCGGCTGGGCGCGGAGCCATCTCCTGTGCGTCTGCTGGAACCGCTCGGCCTTGCCCTTCCCGCGCAGGCCATGAGGACCGTTTGTGCGGGGATCCGTGCGTTCCCGGGCGGCCGGAGGCAGGAGCGTCGGTGAAGGGCCGTGGTATTGATCGTCGGCAGGTGAGATGCTGTCATACGCTGCTGCGGGCATGGTGGGGGGTGGTGGCGTGTCATCGGCTGAGGAGATACGCGCTCAGGCGCTGGAGGTGGCGGCTGGCTGGTCGGCGGCCGACGCGCCGGGTTCTTGGCGGCTCACCGCCGCGCTGTTCCGGGCCATCGCGGCGCACGAGGAACTCCTGGGCCGGTTGGTGGTGCTGCCGCCGGGCCGGCTTCCTGCCCTGCTGGCCAGCGCGGCGGTGTCGCTTCTGGTGCGCCGGGACAGACCAGTGCCTCTGGCTGGCTATTTCCCGGAACCGGGAGGGCCGCAGCCCGATTTCGATGAGGGTTTTTATCCGGCTGCCCAGGCCTTTATGTCCGCCCGCCTGGATGACATCGTCGCCGCGTGCGTGGCGCACCGCTATCAGATGAACGAGGTGGCCCGGTGCACCCAGATCGCCCTGGGCATTTCCGCGACCACCGTGTCCGGTGACGGCCCGGTCGCGCTGGCCGACCTGGGCACCGGCGCGGGGCTCGGATTGCAGCTGGACCGGTATGACTACGTAGTAGGCGGTCGGCGGTTCGGCCCTCAGCGCGCCGCCTTGACCCTTCGTTGCCAGGTGCGCGGATCGCGCGAGCCGCCGCCGGTCAGCCTTCCGCGGATCGCTGAGCGGGTCGGCGTTGATGCTAGCCCCGTTGATCTGCAGGATGCGGCAGCCAGGTCATGGCTGCGAGCGTGCGCGCCGCCGGAGGCTTCCGCGCTGGCCCGCCTCACCGCGGCTATGAAGGTGGCCCAGCAATATCCGGCCCAGCTCGTCGCTGGCGAGGTGCTGGACGTGCTCCCGGGTGTCCTGGATCGTTTCCCGCCGGAGTGCATCGTGATCGTGGCCGACGCGTACCTGGCCGTGTTCTTGTCGCCGGAGGAGCAGGCGGAGCTGGCGCGAATCCTGGCCCGGGCGGGCCGGACCCGCCCGGTGACCTGGCTGTCTCTGGATCCCCTGGTCCCGCTCGGGGCCGCCGGGCATGACAGCGTGCAGGGCCTGCCGCTCCCGGCCTCGCTGGTGCGCGACTACCAGGACCACGGAGTCTTTGCTGTGCTCGGCGCGCGGACGTTCTATGGCAGTACCGACCGCGGGCGCCTGCTTGCCCGTGCCCACCCCTCCGGCGATTGGATCGAATGGCTCGACCCCGAATTTCCGCAACGGTAGACATGAGCAAGAACCTGCCCAACTTAGCGGCGACGTTGCCGGCGGTCAGGTTCATGTCGTGGCCGCGCAGTGGTCCAGCACACCATCAACCGGGCCTCGAAGCCGCCCGCCAGCAGGCTTACCGCGACCGTTCTGTCAGATCCTCAGTCGCGGCTCTGGCGCTCCCTACCGAAACATGCGCAGGCTCCACCACCTGGTAGGCGACCGCAAGAAGATCACGGCGGATCTCATCCAGGTCGGTGGCGTCCCGCATGCGGTCCGCGAACGCGGCGATCGTCGCCTCGGCGTCATAGTGGGCCCGGTTGAACCGCCGGTCCACGGCCCGCTGCACCCGGTGCCGCAGCGGATTGAACAGTGCGACAGCGGTGAGCGTCGCCAGGGCGACGGCGAGCGGCGACCTGAACGGCACCACGGCATGGGCCAAGGTGACCAGGATGGCGTACACCCCGATCAGCAAGCCGGTGACGATCGCGTAAGCCAGCGTCCGGGAGATCAGCCGGTCGATCTCGTACAGCCGGTACTTCAGGATCCCAATCCCGATGCCGGCGGGCAGGGCAACGAAACCGATGGTGAGAAAATCGTTCAGCCAGGCCCAGATTCCGGAGGGGGCGCTGTAGCCCGGAACACTCAGGCCCGCGCAGATGAGCGAGATAGCGGCCCCGGAGATCAGCCATTTCAGCTGCTGACGACGAAGACCAGACGACTGCCGCCAGCTGAGCAGTTGGCGGGCGGCGAAACTGATTCCGAGCAGCAGGGTGAGGCCGAGAATGATGTCCTGGGCCACCGCGAGCCGGCCCGCCGGGTAGTCGACGACAGTTAGACCGCCGTATCCGTCGACCCGGATTCGGTGCCCGTTGATGGCGTCAACCGCCACGGCGATCAGCAGGGCCAGATAACCCGCGCAGAGCAGGCTGTATGCCCACACCGCCCATCGCCACCGCGGCGCGGGCAGGTGACCGTCAGGAAAGAGCAAGATCACCAGCAGGAACAGCGCGACAGCCGGTGACCAGAGCTGATACAGCACGAGCCCGATCGGGCCGAGCGGCAGGTCCCGGCCGAGATGGTAGACCAGCAGCGAGTACGCTCCGGCGCCGGTGCTCAGCAGCAGGGCTGCCGCGATGCCGAGCAGGAGCCAGCCGTTCGGGTTGCGCGGCTGACGCCGCGCGACAAGCACCCCGACCGCTGCGGTAGGTATCGCGATGATGATCGGCTGCAGCGGGTATCCGGGCTGCCGGGCCAGGAAGGACAGCGCCACGAGAACAGCGGCAAGCAGTAGCAGCGCTCCGCCGCTCAGTGCTGCGGCCGACGGGCGCCGACGGCCCGTGAACGAGGCGATCACGATCAGTTCGTTATTCGGGCGGTCGGTGCTGGATGATCGCGGTCGCGGAATGCAGCATGCTGCGCAACATGGAGTTGTGCCGCACGTGACCGAAATTGCCCCACTGCCGTCTGCGGTCAATACAGACAGTGCGGCTGTGCACCGTGGTGGGGAGCGCTCCAAGGTATGTCGCGAGTGCAGTCATCGTCTGGACCCAGAACTGATCTTCCTTCCGATGGCCGCCGAGGCTCATGGCCAGCTCGTAAAGCGGGTCATTGGCCCGCATCAGCACCTGGATCTGGACGACAGTGGTCGGGCCCGGTGAGGCGTCCGGGGCACTCGCGCGTTCGGCACCCTCAGCTGAGAAGGTGATCCAGCCGGCGAACATGTGGCCCTGCGGGGTCATCAGGGTGAACGACTCCTCGTCCGCGTAGAGCACGAACACACCGGTGGACAGCCTGACGCCGCCACCGACGCTCACGTCGAGCAGGGCCACATCACCGGGGCTGAGACTGGTCAGCGGGCCCTTGAACTGGTTCCCCGCCGGCCAGAGCTCGCCAAAGTGCTCCTTCCACTCGGCGATCACGGTCTGCGGTGAAATTTTCGGGCTCACCTGGATCCAGTACGTCTTCTGCCACATCTTCCCGAAGCCCTGCACCGGGCCGGTGAGGCGCGGCCGGCCACGTTGGACCGATGAGAGCGACCACCGGCCACCGTCAGCCGGTCGATCTTTGCCGCCCAGCTTCGGGCGTTGCGCGGCAGGGGTGCTGGTGGCGGGGTGTTCGCATCCTCGGGCGCGATGCGGCGGTCGGCCTCCGCCTCTCCTTCGGCCTGCTCCGCCTGGGGAACGCTGTCAGATCCAGAGTGATCAGTCATGACGGCCCTCACCTGGCGGTGCCGGCCAGTGCCGACTGCTCGTCGCTGTAGATGGTGATCGCCTCGTCCAGCCTGGTCAGTTCGAAGATCTCCCGGTAGTGATCGCTCAGGCCGAACGCAGCAAGCTGCTGATTCTGCCGGTTCGCGCGGATCAGCACGGTCACGAGCATGCCGATGCCGCCGCTGTTCATGTACTCGAGGCCGCTGAAGTTGAGCACCAGCCGCCGGGCGCCCTGCCGCGCCGCCTCCTTCTGGGCCGACATCAGTGCGGACTCGGACGCGGCCGTGACATCACCCCTGATGTCGATGACTGCCGTGCGGCCGTCTGCCTGGCGAATATTCATCCGCGTCGGTGACTCTTCCATCTGATCCTGCCCCTGAGCTTTATGGAGTCTTCTCTGGATGAGGCCGCCTGTTGCCCGCTGGTCTGTGCAGACGACCCGTTCGCTGGCCGCCCGCTACGGCGCGCCCGGCACGCGGTTCCCACTGACCGGTCCCTGTCCCGGGGAACTGGTCTGGATCGTGAGCCGGACCGTGCGGTGCTCCCCCTCCGTCGTCACGTCCATGGCATCGACCATGTGACGGATAAGAAACAAGCCCCAGCCTCCTGGGCCTTGCTGACCCTCGAGCTTGCGGGCGAGATCAGGAGTCTCGACCTGGCTTTCGGACCAGCCTTCGTCATCCCGACCGCCGTGGTCGGTGATCGTGACGACGACTTCGGCACCCGACTGGAAGACCTCGATGCCTACGGCAAGGTCCGGGCGGCCGCGATTGCCGTGCTCTATGGCGTTCATCGTCGCCTCAGCGACCGCCGTTTTGAGCCTGTTCAGCCGGTCGGGCGCCAGGTTCAGGGCCGCAACGCTCGCAGCTACTTGGTCCAGTGCGACGCGTTCATTGCCCGGCAAACTCGCCAGTGCGAATGACGCGAGCCGCCGCGGCGCGGGATGCGCGGTCCTGGTCATCGGCTACTTCCATTACGCGCAACAGGAACGGTTCGCTCAAGTGATAGCAGCGTGATGTCGTCTTCCTGCTCATGACCGGTGCCGGTGAACGCGTCGAGCTCGGTCAGGCACAGGTCGATCAGAGCCTGTCCCGAGGCGCCCCGGCCGACGAGCGCGGCGACGCGATGGAAGCCGAACATCTCACGATCGGCGGCGTGAGCCTCCGACAGCCCGTCGCTGTGCAGCAGAGCACAGTCACCTGGGCGGAAAGTGAAAGCCTTCTCCTCATAGGTCATACCGGCCATGAGCCCCAGCGGCATACCTTTGGCGCGCAGCTCGGCCACGCCGTCAGCAGTGCGGACGTAGGGCACGTCGTGCCCGGCGTTGGCAAACGTGATCCGGCCGCTGGCCGCGTCAAGGACCAAGGCCAAGCAAGTGACGAACATGTGCGCCGGAGTGTCCCGCCAAAGCAGGTCATTCACCGTTTCCAATACGGCCCCCGGGCTGATCAACCGGGGCGCCGCGCCCCGCAGCAGGGCATGCGCGCTGGCCATTACGAGGGCAGCGGGGACGCCCTTGTCCGTGACGTCGCCGATGACCACCATGACCCGCCCGCCGGGTAGTGGAATGAAATCGTAGAAGTCTCCGCCCACCGTCTGAGCCGGTCGGTAGAAGCTTGTGACCTGCCAGCAGGGCAGGTCCGGAAGCGACTCAGGCAGGAATTGGCGCTGGATGAGCCGGGCTACCTCAAGCTGCTGATCAATCCGCTCGCGCCGCAGGGCCTCAGCCTGCTGCTCGCGAACTAGCTGGCCGACGCGGATGGCAGGCGCCGCATGGCTGGCCAGCACGGTCAGCAAGCGGCGATCATCGGTCGAATAGTCGGCCCCGGACAGCCGTGGCCCAAAGCTGAGCATGCCGAGCGGGGCACCGGCCGAGATGAGCGGGACAATCAGCACGACGCCAGCGTCCTTCAACTCCTTCAGGATCGGCGACTCGAAGTGAAGGTCGCGGACGTCTACGGCGGCGGCCACGTCCATTAGGTAGCCGGCCAGCGGATCATCGGCGGGCAGCTCAACCGGTGGCCCGATTACCGCTCCCTCAGGGAGAACTGGCCGGGGCACTCGAGGTACGGCCCGCAGTCCGCTCAACCAGGTGCGCAGCCGACGCTGCCCGCCCGCAGGACGGCCGGCATGGGGAGCGGAAACAGCGGGGTCCGTAGGGGCCGGACGCGGTTCATCGAACCGGTCTACAGCGGACGGGTCCACGGCCACAGAGGCCGTCGTCTTGGCTGCTACCCGCCGAGCTGGGCCGGTTCTGTTCCTCCCGTGGAGCATTACCGCTCCCCCAATGGTCACGTCGTACCGGGGCGATACCCTCCAGCCCGTGACACGAATTGTCCTGGTCAGCGTACCCCGTTGGCGTATCCGGGCATAGCCGCAGGTGGTGGATGTAGGCGTGCCGAGCAAGGGACACCGCTGAGCTACGCGCGGCGTTCCGGTCACTACGCTGACCAGAAATCGGCGGGGCGGCGCGCCCCAACCGCGCGTCGCCGCGTACACCGAACGGCACCGGCCGTGGTCCCTGGCTGGTACCAGTCATAGGGAAGCATTGTCATGGGAACGAACTGGCGCATGCCTGCGCGGGAACGTCGTCCTGGGCAGCTTCTGGACTTATACCTGCATCAACTGGCTACGCCAGCTCCCCTACCTGCGGGCCTGGGCCGGGAAATACTCCGGCCAGGGCCTGATGGTGGTCGGTGTACACACACCCGAGTTCGGGTCCGAGCGCGATGCCGCTAACGTCCGCCGGGCCGTCCAGGAGATGCACATCGATTACCCGGCCGCGACCGACAACAACTGGCACGGTCACCGAACTGCGGCTCTACCAGCTCATCCGGCAGGACGGCCCGGTTACCGACCGAACCTTTGAGATTGCCTTCCTGAACCCTGGCGCCCACGCCTTCGCGTTCACCTTCGGCTAGACCGGAGCGGCGCCGGCCAGCCCGGCATTCCTGGTGAAAGCCCCTCGCCAGATCTCGAGAGACCCGTTGCCGAGTGCGGCGGTAAAGTTCAAGACCCGGGTGTAGCCGTCGTCGAGGAGCATCGGCAGCGCCGGTCCGGGGGGCAGGCCGTTCGCGAAGGTCCTGGTGATCCAGGCTTGGACCCAGGCTGTTTCGTTCGTCCACTCGGTGACGGTGAAGCCCCCCCGCTCGATGGAGGCACGCAGTGAGCCGGCGGTGGCGACGAAGCTGTCGGTGCCGTCGAGTGACCACGGCATCGGCCAGGGCAGGCCGGTCTGGCCTGGCTGGCAGACCTCCCAGACGGCCAGGCGCGCTCCGGGGGCCAGACAGCGGGCGATCTGCGCGAACCAGGCCGTCTTGTCTTCTACGTTCATCTGCACGTGCATCGTGATCGCGGCCGGGAACAGCGGGTCAGGTTCGAACGTGGCGATGTCTTCCGTCCGGAACTCGGTCAGGTCGCCCAGCCCGGCCTGAAGGCTCAGGTCGCGGGCGGCATCGACGTAAGCAGGGGTGATGTCGATGCCGATGACGCGGTTACCGGTACGGCGGGCGATCTGCCGCGCCGGTCCGCCGAATCCCGAGCCGACGTCCAGGACGCGGTCGCCCGGGCCGAGCGCGAGGCTGCCGATGAGCAGATCGGTCGCGTCGGCGCCGCCGATGTGGAACTGATCGAGGTTGTCCAGCTCGCCGCCGACCGGTACGTCCGGGCCGGGCTCTTCGCTCAGGAGCCGGCTGATCGTCTGGCTGACGGTTTTTTCTCCGTAGGTCATCGCACAAGGTCCTTTCCGTCGGTCGCGGGGGCCGTCCGGCCGGGCCGCTGGTGGTCGGAACCGGGGGGCGGCGGAGGCTGAGCGGGCAGGAAGGCGACCGCGAGCAGCGCGCCCGCGACCGCGACGGCCCCGGCCACGACACAGCCGACGCTGAGCCCGTGGTCGAAGGCGCTGACCGCAGTCTGGTGCACAGCACCGGCGATGGCGCCCCGGCCGTGCGCGGTGAGCTGGCTAGAGACGCCGAGCGCGGCGCCGACGGACTGGCGGGCCAGGTCGGACAGGGCAGGCGGCAGCGCGGCGGGAAGACCGGCAGTGAGCCCGGCCGCGTACAGCGAGGCGTAGACGCTACCGATGACGGCTACGCCGAGGGTGCCGCCGAGCAAGCGGGTCGAATCGTTCACGGCGGAGCCGACGCCGGCCTGGCCGGGGGTGACCGCTCCCATGATCGACTCAGTCGCGGGCGCGGACGTCAAGCCCATGCCCAGGCCGAAGACGACCATCTGGACGGCAATCACCTCGTAGCTGAGGGCGGGCGTGATGTCACTGGCCACCCAGAAGTAGAAGCCGGCCTGCAGGATCAGCCCGGCGGTGACGATGGCCTTGGTGCCGAGACGGACGGCGAGCCGGGTGCCGATCGTCGATCCGATCGCGACCGAGATCGCGACCGGCAGCAGGTGCACGCCGGTGGACAGCGGGCTGTAGGCCCGGACGAACTGGAAGTACTGGGTCATCAGGAAGATGAAGCCGGACAGGGTGAAGAACGCGATCGTTACCGCGGCACTGGCCGCGCTGAAACGCAGGTTCGCGAACAACCGCACGTCGAGCATGGGCTGGCGCGTACGGCGCTCGCCGGCGACGAAGGCGGCCAGCAGGACGGCTGCGCCCGCGAACCCGAGCAGCGTGGCCGGGGCGGTCCAGCCCCGGCCGGGGGCCTCGATGACCGTGTAGACCAGCAGTGCCATGAAGCCGGCGGACAGGATCAGGCCCGGGACGTCCAGGCCGGCCGGTGCCGGGTTCCCGGAACGGGGGACGAACCGGGCGGCCAGGGCGATGACGGCCAGCGACACCGGCCCGAGCGTGTAGAAGACGCTCGACCAGCTGTAGTGCCCGAGCAGGAAGCCGCCCACGATCGGCCCGAGGGCGATGGCCATCCCGGCCGTGGCTCCCCACAGGCCAATGGAGACCGCCCGCTCCTTGCGCCCGGTGAATACCCCCGTCAGCAGGGAGAGCGTGGCGGGGAACGTCATCGCCGCCCCGAGGCCCATGACGGCCCGGGCGGCGATCAGCCCGGCCGGGGACGTCGCATACCCACCGGCGAAGCTGGCCAGGCCGAACACTGCCAGCCCGGCCATCAGCATGCCCTTGCGGCCGAGCCGATCGGACAGGCTCCCCGAGGTCAGCAGAAGCGCGGCGAAGACCAGGTTGTAGGCGTCCACCACCCATTGCAACTGTGCGGTCGTCGCGCCCAGTTCGCGGGTCAGCGTCGGCAGCGCCACGTTGACCAGGGTGGTGTCGAGATTGATCACGAACGACGCCGAGAGCAGGGCGACGAGTACGAGCGGTTTGGAGGGCGCGCGAGTCATTCTCTCTCCTTATTTCGCGGCCGCAGTGAGCGGGGCGGTGACCGGCCGTGGTGTTCGCAGAGACCTGGCCAATGCGGTCACGGACGTGATGTGCAGGGCGAACAGCAGCGGCACGCCGACGGTCGGGACCACCGCAATCGGCAGCAAGCTGATCGGCGCCCCAGGCGGGGTGACGTGGATCAGCTGGTAAGCGGTCACGGCGCCCAGGGTCAGGGCCACGACCAGATCGGTCATGCCGAACGCGTTGAACCACAGGGCGGGGCGGCGGCCCGTGCCCTGCGCGAGCCTGCGCGCGACCAGCGGCGCGGCGATGCCGGCGGCGATGTCGCCCAGGCCCGCAGGCAGGGCGAACAGGGCGGGCAGATGGCCGAGGACCATGATGAGCAGGAAGGCCACCCCGTCCACCGCCCGGAACGAGTGCGGCAGCTCCAGCCGGCTCGTCATGCCCGGAGCGGTCAGGGCGCGGGCCACCACCGGTATCCGGCGCAGTGCCAGCAGCAGGCCCAGGAAGCCGACCACCGCGACCGGCATCCAGGGCACTCCGTGGCCGAGCCGCGTGTGGTACCAGCCATGACCCGCGATCAGCGCACTGGCCGTGAACCAGCCGCCGAGCACAGCGGCCGCGCCGCCGGCCAGCAGCGCCGCACGCGGCCGGCCCAGGCCGGCCCGCCTCGCGCCGCCGTACAGCACAACACAGGTCGCAGCCAGGATGGCGATGATGCCGGCGATGACCATCACCCAGAGATAACCAGGCGGGTCGTACATGACGTCCTCCTCAAGTCGATTAATATCTACAAGATAGGAGGTTGAAGATAGTATCTGTCAAATAGTATTATTGGGAGCATGACCAGGAACGTCCGCACCTACGACCACTTCTGCCTGACCGCGCGGGCACTGGAGTGCGTCGGCGACCGGTGGAGCCTGCTGGTGGTCCGCGACCTGCTCACCGGGGCCAAGAGGTTCACCGACCTGATGGGCCGCCTCGGCGGGATCACCCCCAAGACCCTCAGCCAGCGCCTGCACGAACTTGAAGGCGCCGGTGTCGTCGCCGCCGATCGCCAACCGGGCCGTCGGGAGGTCTGGTACCGCCTGACCCCGGTGGGGGCCGACCTCGAGCCCGTCATCGACGCGCTCGGCTGGTGGGGGCTACGCCATGCCTGGCGCCGACCGCAGGCCGGCGAGCCGCTGCACGCCGAGCACCTGCTCCGTAGCGTCGTCCGGGCCATTGACCTCGCCGCCGGGGACCACGAGCCCGCCCGCTGGCATTTCCGGCTCGACGGTGCCGACTACCTGGCCGAAAGCGATGGCCGCCACTGGTCACTCAGCGACGTAACCGCGCCCGCGCCGGCCGACGTCACGATCACCGGCACCGCCCGGGCCCTGACCACCCTCATCTTCGCCGGGTCAGACGCCGCCATCGAGATCGCCGGCGAATCCGTGGCAGTCCAGCGATTCCGGCAACTGATCAGCACCATGGCTGCCGTCGTTCAGCCCGTCTAGGCCAGAGTTGCGGTCCAGCGTCTGACCCTAAACTGCGATCTTCCACGTCAAACAGCGTGCATCGCAGAACGACCAGTGGGCCTCGATGGAGGTGACGTCGGCGTTGGCGGTGATGTGGTATTCGGCGAGGTCGTGGTTGACGACCTGGCCCAGGCGCGGGTCCATGACGCTGGTCTCGTGCAGCGCCATCGACAGGCCCATGGTCATGCCACCGATGAACTGGGACCGTGCGGTACGTGGGTTGATGATCCTCCCGGCGGCAAAGACCCCGAGCAATCGGGGTACCCGGATCTCACCGGTGTCCGCGTGGACCCGGGCCTCGGCGAACTGGGCGCCGAAGGCGTAGCTGGCGTGAACGTCATTTTTGGCCGCCTGGTCCACGTCGCCGGTGATCGCGTCGCCGGGCGCCGGGTCGGCGCCGAACTTGTCCCGGAAGGCGTGCGCCGCCACCACAATGGCCGAGCCCCAGGTGCTGGTGCCCGACGAGCCGCCGACCAGGACTGAGGTCAGCCGGGCGCATAGGTGAGGATCACCGACCCGTTTTCCAGCTTTCTCTCGCCGGTGAGCCTGAGGTTGAGCCCGGAGGTGCCCACGTCCTCGAACAGCCGTTGCCCGGTGCCGGCCACGACGGGCCTGATCCAGAAGCGGAACTCGTCGATCAGGTGGTCTCGCACGAGCGTGTCGTCGAAGCGGCTGGTGCCGTACTTGATTAGGTCCTGGCCGGGCTGGTCCTTCAGCCGGGCGATCGCGCTGGATGGGTCGGGCCCGAGGAGGGTGGCGTTCCATGCCGTCTGGGTCAGCGATGAAGATGCGACGTACTTGGGCATGGCGTTGATGAGGTCGATGTAGGGGAGGCCGGCGGTGTGGCCCCAGTTCGCGTAGAACTTCTCGTAGGTGACCCGGCCCATGATGAATGCGTCGTAGTTGCCCAGCTGCTCGAGGGACAACGCCGTGTCCTCTGCGTCGAAGCTGGCCCACCGTTCGGGCGCTTCGATGACTCCGTCGAGCGAGACGAGGGTCGATTCGATCAGTTTGCGCATGGTGGTTCTCTTTCTGGAGTGGTTGATGTCGTGATCACGGGCCCGGCTCCGGACAGGCCAAGGCGCCAGGGGTGGGTGGCCCCGCGCGTGCGTGGCGATCGGTGCACGGCGCGTCCTGGCGTCAGGCAGGTTAGGCGCGTCGACGCGCCGTCGGAGGCATCACTGCACCGGGCTGAGGCCGGTGGCGGTGAGCAGGTACGCGTCGCGGTCATCGGCAGCACCGAGGTGAACCTGATGCCGAGCGCGTTCCGGCCGGATTCCGCGGCGGCATAGGACGCGATGAACCGGATGGTGGCCTTGGCTCCGGCGTAGCCGCCGGAAAGCGGCGAGCCGTTGATCGCGGCTGCGCTGGAGAAGGCGATGACCGCGCTGCCCGGTTCCAGGGGAAGCAGCAGCGCCTCGCGGGTCCAGTTGAACACCTGCTGCACGTCGACGTCCCAGTTGCGGCTGAATGTTTGCCAGGTTTGCCGGTGGACCGGCCGCGTCAGGGGGGTTGCCCCGGCGTTGAGGACCAGCGTGCGGGGGCGGTATTTGTCGAGGAGCTGGCCTGCGACCACGGGGTCGGCGGCGTCGGCGGCGACGGAGGTGAAGGTGCCGCCGAGCTGTGCGTGCAGTTCCTCGAGCCGGCCGGGGTCGCGGGCGACCCCGGCGACGTGCGCGCCGTGCTTGGACAGGGCGATGGCGATGGCTCGGCCGAAACCCCGGCTGGCGCCGGTGACCAGTGCCGTCGTTCCGGAAAGTTCGTGCGTTGGCATGCGGGACTCCGTTGATGCGTGTGAGGAGGTGGAGGGTTAAACGTCGGCAGGTGCTGGCTGGGGCTTCTGGGATGTGTGGGCCACCGCCGTGGCTAGCTCGTTGCGGCGGACCAGGAGGTAGGTCACCGGGACCGCGGCCAGGCCGATGGCGCCGCAGGCCCAGAAGGCCCATTGGAAGCCGCTGGTGAGTGCTGCGGCTGGTGTGGCGCCCTGGTGGAGCAGGGTGCTGGCGTGGGTGGCGGCGATCGTGGACCCTACGGCGATACCGATCGCACCGCCGAGCTGCTGGGAGGTGTTGATGAGCCCGGAGGCCAGGCCGGCCTCGTGCTCGGCGACCCCGGCCAGGGCGGCGATCGAGACCGGGATGAAGGCAAATGCGGTACCGACGCCGACGATGAAGAACGGCCCGGCCAGGCTGGCCCAGAACTGGCCGTGCACGGGCACCTGGGTTGACCACAAGATGCCGCCGCCGATCATGGCCATTCCGGCCGCCATCACGAGCTTGGCCAAGCCGCGGGTGACCAGCGCCTGCGACAGGCCGGCGAAGGCGACCGAGGTGAGCGCCATCTCCAGCCAGGCGAGCCCGGCCTTCAGCGCGGAGTAACCGAGCACCTGCTGCATGTAGAGGGTGCCGATGAAGATGTACGCGAAGAAGCTGCCGCCGAGCAGCACGCCGACCGCGTTCGCGCCCGCCAGCGTCTTGTTCTGGAAGATTCGCAGTGGCATCAGCGGCGCCTCCACGCGCATCTCGATGACCACGAAGGCGGCGAGCAGGGCGGCGGAGGCCGCGAGCAGCGTCACCGTCCTGGCCGTACCCCACCCGGCCTGCGGGGCGGTCGAGATCGCGTAGACGAGCAGCGACAGGCCGCCGGTCACCGTGACCGCGCCGAACGGGTCGTAGCGCCGGCGTACCGTGGCGAGTCGGCTCTCCGGCACCAGGCGCGGGGCGAGCAACAACGCCGCGGCCCCGATCGGGACATTGATAAAGAAGATGTACTGCCAGCCGGCGTAGCGGGTGAGCAGGCCGCCGGCCATCACCCCGACGGCCGCGCCGCTGGCTCCGATGGCGCCCCACAAGCCCAGGGCCTTGTTCCGCTCGGCGCCGTCGGGGAACATGTTCATCACGATCGACAGCGCCGCCGGGAGCACGATCGCCGCGCCCAGCCCCTGCAGGAAGCGCATCGGGATCAGGAACGAGTCCGCTGTGGCCAGCCCGCAGCCCAGCGAGGCTGTGGTGAACACGAACAGGCCGGCCATCAGGACGCGGCGGCGGCCCAGCAGATCCGCGGCGCGGCCGCCCAGCAGCAAGAAACCGCCAAAGGTGAGCGCGTAGCCGGTGACGACCCATTGCAGGCTCGATTCGGGCATGTGCAACTTACGGCCGATGGTCGGCAGCGCGACGTTGACGATCGCCAGGTCCGCGACCGTCATGAAGAACGCCACCGCCAGCACCGCGAACGCGCGCCAGCGTCGGACCTGATTCGACCTTTGACCCTCCTGGTAGGCGATCGCGCCTGAAACCTGATGGCTTGACATGCGGACTCCCTGATGCGTGAGGCGGGGCCTCGTCCCCGTTCACCTCTACAGATCCGGGACGCGCGGAAAACTGACCGGGGAATCCGCAGGGCAGGTAATTCGCCGCTGGCCGGTTACTTTCGCGGCCGGGCCGGATCTGTACCAGCGACGGCACAGCACGCGACGCCCGGGAGGAGCAGCGATGCCGCAGGAAATAGCCATGGCAGTCAGCGAGGATTTCGCGCGTCTCACCGACCCGTTCCGGCCTGAGTTGCTGGCGCACTGCTACCGCATGCTGGGCTCGGCCCACGACGCCGAAGACCAGGTACAGGAGATCATGATTCGTGCCTGGCGGTCCTACGGGGAATTCGAGGGGCGCTCGTCGTTGCGGACCTGGCTGTACCGGATCGCGACCAACGCCTGCCTGCGCTCGCTGGAGACCAGCAGCCGCCGGCCATTGCCGTCCGGCCTTGGCGGCCCGGGCGAGTACCCGGACGCTCCGCTGGCCTCGGCGCGGCCGGAGGTTCCGTGGCTGCAGCCCATTCCCGATGCGCTCGTGAGCGCCCGGTCCGGCGATCCAGCCGAGATCGCCGCGTCGCGGCAGGGCACGCGGCTGGCCCTGATCGCCGCCTTGCAGTATCTGCCCGCCCGGCAGCGTGCCGTGCTGATCCTGCGCGACGTGCTCCGCTGGCGGGCTGCGGAGGTCGCTGAGCTGCTCGGCACGACGACCACTGCGGTGAACGGCATGCTGCAGCGCGCCCGGGCGCGGCTCGAGCAGGCGGCCCCCGACCAGGACCAGATTCACGAGCCCGCCGACCCTCAGGACCGCGTCCTGCTCGACAGGTTCGCCGCCGCGTTCCAGAACGCCGATGTCACGGCGGTCGTGCGAATGCTGCGCGAGGACGCCGTGTTTGAGATGCCGCCGGAGGTGACCTGGTTCGCCGGCCGTGAGCTGATCGGGCGCTTCCTGCGGTCCCAGGTCCTCACCGAACCCGGCCGCTTCCAGATGATCCCGGTGGCCGCCAACAGCCAGCCCGCGCTGGCAGCCTACATACTCGGCCACGACGGCATGTACCGGGCACACTCGATATGCGTTCTCACCATCGCCGCATCGCGCGTCACACGGGTCACCTCGTTCAACGACCCGGGCCTGTTCGCGGCCTTCGGCCTGCCGCAGACCGCCCCGGCTGCCGCGGTCCTGGTACCGGGCCGATGACCCCGGCAGCCCGGGCGGCATGGCCGGCCGACGGGGCCCGGCTGCTCGAACCGTCGATCAGCTACGCGCTCGGCGTGGCCCTGGCCGTCACGCCGGAGATCCTGTCCCGCCCGACGCCATGCCGGCTATGGGACCTGCGGATGCTGCTACGGCACGGCTGCGAATCCCTGGCCGTCTTCGGTGAGGGCATCGAAGCCGGACGCGTTGGCCTGGACCGCACCCCGGAGGACGGGGCCCTGCCAGCTGACCCGGCCAGGGCGTTCCGCGGTCGCGCCGACCAACTGCTGGACGCCTGGACCGGCCACGGCTCCCAGCGCCGGGTCGTCGACATCGCCGGCTGCCCGCTGGCGGCCAGCGTCATGGCCGCTGCGGCAGCCCTCGAGGTCGCCGTCCACGGCTGGGACATATCCCGGGCGTGCGGGCAGCGCCAGCCGATCCCGCGCGCCCTGGCCACCGGCCTGCTGACGATAGCCCCGGTGCTGGTCCCCCGCACCGGCCGCCACCCACTGTTCGCGGCGCCGGTTGCCGTGGCGGCTACGGCCGGCCCCAGTGACCGGCTCGTCGCCTTCCTCGGGCGCTCCCCGGGCACAGCGCCCATGCCAGGCTACTGATCGGCCAGCCGCGTCAGCAGGTCGGGCCGCCCGGAGCACGCAGCGGAAGGCCTGCCACGACTCGTCCAGCGAAAAGGGTATAGCCGCTACCGATACGACATGTTCGCTCCGAAACGCACAGTCAGCCGGAAAAGCACAGACGCCCGAGAAAGGCGACGAGGATCCGATGCTGGCGTCGTCTGGTGCCCAGCCGACGGCCAAGTTCAGCAGCTCGCCCGGCGCCCAACCAGGGCATTATCGATGTCATGCAGGAACTGCGCAGATGTGAGCTAGGCCCGGTACGGGCCGCAGATGTCAGTGAAGGCGCATTCAGGATCCGGGTTTCACCCCGGTCGGTCACCTTGGCGCAGAAGCGGCCAATATGCACTTGACCCTGACGCTCCACCACCACCACCACCACCGTGATCACCAGGCGCGCCTTCGACATCGCCCGACCCTGACGGCCCAGGTATTCCTATGTCTTGAGACGCCCGATTCCTATGTCCTGAACCAGGACACTATCCCCGCTACCAGCTCAGAGGCCCCTTCCGATCATGGAAGGGGCCTTTTGCATGCCTTTGTGCACGGATGGGCCGGCCTGGACGGCGTCCGGGAAGAGTCCTACTCGGTGTGGGCCGGTTTCCGCTGGGCATCGCAGATGTGCCCAGCGCCTTGCGTTCAGGAAGCTGGTCGCCCTGCCGGGCGACGCCGGGCGAGCGTGCCGCCCACACGGCATCGGGCTCGGGGGCCGGCTGCGCGCTCAGGCCTGAGGTGACGGGTCAGCACCAGGGCGCCTGCGGTGGCCGCGATGAACACGAGCAGGGTGAGCACGTAGTAGTTTCCGACGATCAATTCCGGCCCCCGCCAGGTGTACTCGAGTCTCCCGTAGTTGCCCCCGTTCGGCGCGAGCAGTAGCCACCCGCGCGGCCGCAACTGGGCCGTGGGGTCGTAGCCGCCCTGGTGGCCAATGGGCAGGGGCCACCAGCCAAACAAGCCCACCACCAGCGCGGCGCCGAGGATCCGGTAGCCGAGGCGCCGTGGGCCGTACGCGGCCAGGACCAGGGCCGGTATCACGTAAACGTAGTGGTGCGACCAGCTGATCGGGGACACCAGCAGGCCGGTCGCGGCGCAAGTGACCAGGCCGAGTAGCTCATGGCCACGCCGGCTGGCCAGTATCGAGGTGGCGAGCCCGGCGATGCCGACGACGACCGCCGCGACCAGCCAGTACGCGTGCGCGCTGGGCCCGGCGTGGGTAAGGCGCAGTATGACGCCGTTGAGGGACTGGTTGGGCAGATGGAATTTGCTGCCCGCCCGGGCGAACTTCCCGCCCCAGTAGACCGCAGAGGCGTGCGGCAGCAGCGCGAACCCAAGTCCTACCGTGACCGCGAAGGTCAGCGCGCTGACCGCCGCGGCCTTAACTCGCCGCGTGAACAGCAGGTACGGAATGAAGATCAGCGGCGTGAGCTTGATCCCCGCGGCCAGCCCGATTCCGATGCCCTTGCCCTTGATGCGGTCCGGCAGCGCGAGATCGCCCACCACCAGGGCCAGCAGCACGAGGTTGATCTGCCCGAAGAACAGTGTCATAGCAACCGGTTCGAGCCAGAGCCCCACCGCGGCGATCGCAAACGCCGCCGCCGCCCGGGCCAGGCCGGCGGGCCGCCCGGCGAGTCCCAGGGAAAGGTACGCCACCACTGGCAGCAGCCCGATCGTGAGCACGGCCAGCCCGGCCTGCCAGGCCGCGAACGACGCACCGCTCCCCACAGCGAACAGGAGCGCGGCGAAGGGCGTGTAGGTGAACGGCAGCTTCGCCGCCCCGAGCTCCAGCGCGTAGAGCATCGCCGGCTGGTTCCGCACCGCGATGCCGCCATCGCGGTAGACGGCCGTGTCGATCTGCTTCCAGTAGTACTGCGGGGACGCATGGACGAGCAGGGCATAACCGGCCACGGCCAGCAGGAACAGTGCGACCGCGGCCACGAGCCAGGCGGCTGGCCGTATCCGAGTCACCGCTCCGTCTCCTCAGCCTTGAGAGGTCACCGGTTCCGCGATCCCACTAGGAATCTCTCACAGTTTTCTCACGGACTGACCGGACGGTAATGGAGCGGTATTGACTCGTTGCTGCCTTGTCCGCATACCGGGCTATTGCAGTGGCTTGTTACGTTTGGGGCAAAGGGTGCAGAATTGCTGTCAGGTGCCGGCTCTGCGGACATCACGGCCATGCTGAGGAAGAGACCGAAATGACAGAACCAGGCAGGCCCGTCGTATTTATTCATGGCTTGTGGCTGCATGCCAGCTCGTGGGACCCGTGGCTGGAACTGTTCACGGAGGCGGGCTACGCACCGGCAGCACCGGGCTGGCCCGGTGATGGGGGCACCGTGGAGGAGAGCCGCCGCGACCCCGGCCAGATCGCGGGCAAGGGAATCGATGATGTGGTCGAGCACTATGCCCGGTTCATCGGCGGGCTTGCGGCCCCTCCGGTCGTCATCGGCCACTCCTTCGGCGGCCTCATCGCGCAGCGGCTGCTCGGCCAGGACCTGGCCGCGGCGGCCGTGGCGATCGACGCGGCACCGATCAAGGGCGTGCTCAAGCTGCCGGTTTCCGCGCTGAAAGTCGCCTCGATCGCGCTGCGCAAGCCGGCTAACCGGAACCTGGCGGTCTCGCTGACCGCGGAACAGTTCCGGTATGGGTTCGGGAACGTGCTTCCCGGGCCGGAGTCAGCGGAGCTGTATGACCGCTGGGCGGTGCCCTCGCCGGGCAAGCCGCTGTTTGAGGCCGCGGTGGCGAACTTCACCCTGCGATCGCCGGCGAAGGTCAATACCGCAAACAAGACCCGCGGGCCGCTGCTGCTCACCGCCGGGGGCAACGATCACACCGTGCCGGCCGCCATCACGACCTCGACCCGCAAGCTGTACCACAAGTCACCGGCCATCACCGATTTCATCGAGTTCCCCGACCGCGGCCACTCGCTGACGATCGACCACGGCTGGCGCGAGGTCGCCCAGGCCGCACTGGACTGGCTCCGGCAGCGATCCATCTGACGCCACCGCCGCGCAGGTCACCGGAGTTTGCCGGTGTTCGTGTCTGGGGCCTGCCTCGACGATCCCCTATGGTTCACGCGGCCGCTGGCGGCTTCCCGGCTGACCGCGTCGGCCAGCAGCGTCGCGGCCACGGTCGCCCCGTCGGTGCGGATCGCGGCCGCGACGGCGGTCGCTCGTGCGCGGGTCTGGGGGGTCAGGGCTGTCCTGAGCGCGGCTGACAGGGATCCGGTGGTCGGAGCCGGACTATCGTGTGCCGTGCCGATGCCCAGGTCGGCCACCCGGCCGGCCCAGTATGGCTGGTCCACCATCTGGGGTATCACCACCTGAGGCGCGCCGGCCCGGGCGGCCGTCGTCGTGGTGCCCGCCCCGCCGTGGTGCACGACGGCGGCCACCCGGCCGAACAGTGCCTGCTGATTGACCTCGCCGACGGCGAAGCAGTCGTCCTGTTCATCGATCAGGGCCAGGTCGGCCCAGCCGCGGGAGACCAGTGCGCGGCGGCCCTGCGCGCGGATCGCCTCGATGGCCACCCGGGCGACGTCCTTCGAAGCTCGCATGGGCATGCTGCCGAAACCCGCGTACACCGGTGGTGGGCCGGCGTCCAGGAAGGCTGTCAGCTCGGCCGGGAGCGGGCGTTCGTCCGGCAGGATCCACGCGCCGGTCTGCACGACGTCGAGGTCCGCCGGCTGCCAGGGGCCCAGGGTCGGGTCCGCCGCCAGCCACGGGTGGTCGGTGAAGACGTGGTCACGGACGTTGTCCACCGGTGGCAGGCCGATCAACGCGCGGTGGGCGTTGAGCGCCGGGCCAAACACCGCGTTATAGCTCTGGGCGTTCAGGTCCCACAGCACCCGGTTGTCGGTGATCTCCGGTGGAAATGGCAGGCCAGGCAGCGGGTGCGGCGGGTGGTGCGGTGACGGCAGGAGGACCGGACAGTAGCTCGCGTACACGTAGTGGATGCCCAGTTTCTCGGTCAGCGACCGCGCGCCGAACTGCTGCGGGCTGGTCGCCACCAGCGCATCACATCCTCTGGCCGCTGCGGCGAGCGTCTCGAACTGCGCGGCGACCAACGCGGCCGCGCGCCGGGGCAGGTCCGACGCCGGTGGCGTCGCCCCGGTCACCATCGGGCGCACCGGCTGGCCGGTTGCCACCAGCGGCACGCCGACGCCGGCCAGCCGCGCCGCGAACTCCTCGTCCGGCGGCGCGCATACCCGTACCTGCGCGCCGAGTGCCCGCAACCGCACCGCGAGTCCCACTAGCGGTTCGACGTCCCCGCGCGAACCGGTCGTTGACAACAACACGCGCATTTCATGACTCCCATTTCCGCAGGTTCTGGCCTCGGCCAGCGATTGGGTGGCAGGATCCTGGTCTTGCCGCAAGCCCGCCCTCTTCGGTAAGGCCGGCTCGAACCTCCTGCGACCTCGCGCTGATCAGTGGCTATGGTCCAGCGATTCGCGTCGCGTGCTGGCGTCGCCGGCATCTGGCGGCGAGCCGGCCATCACCGGCAGAGGCGGTGGGCTGGGCTGCTCGTACCTGGCAGGCCGCTGGCCTGCGTCCAGGCGGGGATCGTCGTATTTGAGCGTCCCTTTGGCCGGATGCCTTGGTCGCATGGACGGTGCGCGGCGCCTCGCCCGGCGTGCCTGGCGTGCCTGGTGGCCCAGGCGCTCGTTCTCTGCTTTCGCGTGTATCTCCCTGATGTGGTCGGCTGCGAGTTGTTGAATGATGCTCGGATGCATGATCTCCTCCGGATGTTTCCTGCGCCGACTGCACGCTACGAATCCGGAACGGGATTGGCGTCACCCGAAGGTGCCCATGCTGGGTGGAATCTTTGCCGCGACGGCGCCGGCACGATGGTGCCGCCCGGCTTGGCTCCCGGTGTTCAGGACGGATCAGCTAACCGGCGTGGCGGGGTTGTGGCTGCCGGACCGCACTCGGCTGGCACCGGGACGGCTGCTGCGCCGGGTGATCCGGTGGGCGTGCACGATGTCCGGATCGCGCGGATCGACGGCCAGCGGCTCTTGCCGCCCGCGGGCCGATCCGCGATGGCGCTTGGCCCGCTGGATCTGTTTCATGTGAGTCCTCCATCCGATAGGACGGCCGATGGCGCTGATGTCATCGGCGTCGGCCAGGTCTGTGAGGCGAAGGTAATGGAGGTTCGGCTCGCGGGGCGTCACCCGAAAGTGGCTACGCAGGTGGAATCTTTCGCGGCGGTGAGGGCACGGAAATGCCGTTGCATTTCGCGCGGTTGCGGGCCAAAAAGACCGGGCAGGGTGGGGATATGGTTGAGCCGCCCTTCGCGGTCCCATCGGAGGTGGCCTCCGAGCGAGATGTCCTGCTGGCCACCAAGTTGCACGTGCCCAGGCCACGCCCGGACCTGGTACCGCGCCCCCGGTTGGCGGAACGCCTCGACGAGGGCCTGACGCGTGGCCTGATGCTGGTCTGCGCCCCGGCGGGGTACGGCAAGACGATCCTGCTCGCCGACTGGGTGCGGCGTAGCCAGCAGCCGGTGGCGTGGCTGTCGCTCGACGTCGGCGATAACGACCCGGCGCGGTTCTGGCGCCACGGCGTGGCCGCGCTGAACCAGGGCCGGCCGGGGCTCGCCGAACGGGTGGGCCCGCTGCTCGGCCCGCCCGCGCCTT
Organism: uncultured Actinomycetes bacterium; assembly: GCA_963833835.1. GTDB lineage: Bacteria > Actinomycetota > Actinomycetes > Streptosporangiales > Streptosporangiaceae > Bog-532. The sequence goes on along the minus strand of CAWHZI010000001.1, from coordinate 67,684 downwards.
CGTCGTACGAGGGACTGGTGACCGCGCTGATCAACGAACTGGCCGCCGGGCCGGAAGCGGACCAGGAGCTGCTGGTGCTCGACGACTACCACCTGATTGACTCCGAGACGGTGCACTCCTCGCTCGGGTTCTTGATCGAGCACCGGCCGCCGGGACTGCACCTGGTGCTGGCCAGCCGCAGCGACCCGCCGCTGCCGCTGGGCCGGCTGCGGGGCCGTGATCAGCTGGCTGAACTGCGCGCCGCGGAACTGCGATTCACCGCGGACGAGGCGGGGGCGCTGCTGCAGCGGGGGGCGGCCGAATCCGGCGTGGTCCTGCCGGAAATGGCGGTGGCGGCGCTGACCACCCGCACCGAGGGGTGGGCCACCGGGCTGCAGTTGGCGGCCTTGTCGATGCGCGGGCGGCCCGATACCGCCCGGTTCACGGCCGCGTTCACCGGCAGCCACCGCTACGTCCTGGACTTCCTGACCGAAGAGGTGCTCGAGCAGCAGAGCGAGCAGATGCGCACCTTTTTGCTTGAGACCTCGGTGCTGGAGCGGCTGTCGGGGGAGCTGTGTGACGCGGTCACCGGCCGGCCTGACAGCCAGGCGCTGTTGGAAGAGGCCGAACGGGCCGGGCTGTTCGTGGTGCCGCTGGACGAGGTGCGCGGCTGGTGGCGCTACCACCACCTGTTCGCTGACCTACTCCGCGCCCGCCTGCAGGCCGAACAGTCCGGCCGCGTTCCTGAACTGCACCGGAACGCGGCCGCCTGGTGCGCGGAGCACGGGCTGGCCGATGACGCGATCCGGCACGCGGTTGGCGCCGGGGAGATGACCCTGGCCGCCCGGCTGATCGAGCAGTACTTCGATGAGCGCTACTACCTGAGCGGCGAAGGGACGACGCTTCAGCGGTGGCTGTCGGCGTTGCCCGATGATCTGGTCCGATCCCGCCCCCGGCTGCTGCTCGCCCAGGGACAACTGGCCATCGCCGGTGGCCGGGTGGAGGAGATGGAGCCGTTGCTGGACGCGGCCGAGCGGGCGGCCCCGGGCACGGCGGGGGAGCCGTTCGAGCCTACCGTCGGCCGGGCGGGCAGCATGCTGGCGAATGTCCCGGCCCTGATCGCGATCCGTCGTGCCTTTCTCGCCCTGCTCCGCGGCGACGCCGAAGCCGGGGCCGCGTTCGCGTCGCGAGCTCTGGCCGAGTGCCGCGAGGGCGAGTGGCTGCTGAGTTCTACCGCCCGGGGATTCCTGGCCATGGCCGAGTGGCTCCGTGGCCGGCTCGCGGAAGCCGAGCGCGCCTTCGCGTCCAGCACCGCCGGGTGGCAGGCGGGCGGCCAGCCCGCTTTGACCGCATGGCACCGTGTCCAGCTCGCCCAGGTCCAGCGGGCTCTGGGCCGCCTGGACGCGGCCGTCCAGACTTACGAGCAGGCGCTGGAAGCCATCGCGGTGCCCGGCCGGCCGCTTCCGCCGACCGCCGGCCCCGTGTATCTGGGCCTGGCCGAGGTGGCCTTCCAGCGGAACGAGCTCGACCGTGCCCTCCGGCACGTCACCGAGGGCATCGCGCTAAGCCGCCAGTTCCTCTACGGGCCATCGCCGGCCCCGGGCTGGGTGACACTGGCGTGGATCCGGCAGGCCGCCGGCGATCCGGCCGGAGCGCTGGAGGCGATCGGCGAAGCCGAGCATGCCTCGCCGGTGCCTGCTGGCCTGCTGTATCCGGCCCCGGCGCAGCGGGCCCGGCTGCTGCTGGCCCAGGGCGACGTGGCCGCGGCCGCGCGGTGGACTCACGAGACCGGCCTGCACGCCGAAGACGAACCGCGCTATCCGCGCGAGCCGGGTTACCTGGTGCTGGCCCGGGTGCTGCTGGCCCAGCAGCGGCCCGTCGAGGCGCTCGCGCTGCTGGACCGGCTGTACGCCGCGGCGGTCGCCCAGGACCGGCTCGGTAGCGTGATCGAGTCCGGTGCGCTACGGGCGCTGGCGCTAGCCGCCTGCGGCCAGGACGCCGACGCGGTGAACGCCCTCGCCGACGTGCTCACGCTGGCCTGCCCGCAGGGCTATGTCCGGGTCTTCGCCGACGAGGGACCGCCGATGGCCGCGCTGCTGACCCGGCTGATTAAGGCCGAGCGGGACGGCCAGGTCCGGGTTCCGCTCCGCTGCCTGCCCCGGCTCCAGCTCGCCTTTGACGTCGGGCCCGCAAGGCCTGCCCCCCGGTCCGGCACGGCCCCCGCGGCGGTGCCAGGCCTAGTCGATCAGCTGACCAGCCGCGAGCTGGAGGTGCTGACGATGCTGGCGGCAGGTAAGTCGAACCAGGCCATTGCGAGGCAGCTCGTGGTCACCCTCGACACCATCAAGAAGCACGTCAGCCACGTCCTGGGCAAGCTCGGCGCGGCCAACCGCACCGAGGCCGTCAGCCGGGCGCGGGGACTAGGGCTGATCCCTTAGCCGCGGCCAGATAGCGACAGGCTCCTGCCGCTGGACCTCTCACGCCGCCGCGGGAAGCCGGGAGCGCGCCCGGCGGTGCGGAGGAGGAGTGGCCCGGTCCCCGGGCAGGATCTCGCCCAGGTCATCGAACACGATCACGCCGTTGCAGAGCAGGCTCCATCCTTGCTCGGGGTGAGAAGCCACGGTGCGGGCGGCGGCACGGTCCGGGCGGTCAGCCGGCGGGCACGTGGGTAGATGGGGACACATTTGCCTACCTCCGGATGGCGCGGCGGGCAGGGTTGCGCGTTCGCGTCCTCTGCACGCTAGGAGGCCAGCCGGCTCCCGCCGTCACCTAAAGGTGGGCATGCAGGTGGAATCTTCCAGCAGGCACCAGGGCACCAAAGTGCCGATCAGTCCGTGCTGGGACCTGTCCTGACCAGCGCCTGTCCGTGAGCTGTGCGGGGCTGGTGTCTTGGCGCTAGCTGGCAACGGTGGCCAGCGGCCAGCCGAAGAATCCGTCGAGGGCGACCGTTCCGCCCGCCGAGTGAAGCGGGTCGATCGCTGTGTAGGTCGTGATGTAGGTGTCGGTCGCGTGGTGTACGACGGCCGGCCTGGTGGTGGCGATAGCGGCGCCGTCGGGGAAGGTGTCCTTCCGGGTACCCGCGGCGGAGCTGTAGGTGGCGGTCTGGGTGAGGACACCGATCAGCCAGTATCCGCGTCCGCCCGCTAGCGGCAGGGCGAATGCCGGGTCGGTGGCCGGGGAGAATCGCTCGGTCAGCGCTACCCTGTCCGCCCGGTCCTGCCTGATCTGCGTGGCGGACTGGGCGGTGAACGAGCCGGGGCCGGAGAAGAACGAGTTAACCGCGAACGGTGCCGCCGTCGCGGCGGTCTCAGGTGTTCCGGTCGCGGCGTGGTTCAGCACCCGGGCCAGGTCGGGCGCGTACTTGCCGGGCGCCAGGACGGCAGGTGCGGTCGTTGCGGCTCCTTGCCTGCACAGCTCTGGCCAGCGTGAACTGCCGCTCGGATGCTTAACGATGGCTGCTAGCTTCCAGACGCTCTTCACCTGCTCGAAGACCATCGCAACCGGCTGCAGGCCCTGCCCGAGGGTGACGACGTCGGTGTCGCCGTAGGCGACAAAGACGGGCCTGTCGCTGCTCTGGCATGGAGTCGTGATCGACAGGCCGGTCAGCTGCAGGGGCTTGCGGCTGGCGCCTTCGGATGTTTCCTGCTGCTCCTCAGACTGGTAGACCGTGCGCATCTCACCTGTCGTGACCTGGTCCAGTGCGGCAAAGTCATTTCTGGTCCACATCTGGTTGGTCTTGGCCAGCCAGTTCAGCGTGGCTGCCCTTTCTGCCGCGGTGTGCGGGGAGGCGGGCGGTGCATTGACTGGAGGGGCAGCTGCCCCTCCGCCGCACGCAGCCGCGGCCAGGCCGACCCCGGTCAGGAGCGCGGTGAACAGAGGTACTGTCCTGCGCCTCGAGCGCGAATTCATATCCGCCCCTCCTTCGCGGGCGCCGCGGATAGGTGGTGGCCGGTGACGCGGTGGATCTCGACGCGGTCGGGCCCGGGCAACAGCGCGGGGTCCTCGCCGGGCGTCAGTTCGGTGGCCATGACCGCTCGCTGGGCGGCGTCGAGGGTCTCGACTGACGTGGCCAGGGTGATGACGACGGAACTGAGGTCGCTCCCGCGCAGGACGTAGACGCTCACCAGCCCGGTGAGACCGTGGATGGCCGGCCAGATCCGCTGTCGGCCGGCCAGGTCCTCGGCCGCGGTCTGCTCCGGGGCGCGCGGGCCGTCGAAGCACACCAGCCGGGCATAGGCCGGGGTCTGCGCGGCGGCTGGGCCGTCCTTGGTCTCCCTGACCTGGTATACCTCGCCAGCCGACGTGGTCAGCCCGGGGCCAGGTCCTGGGAATCCGGCGGCGTCGGCCTCGGTGTCCCACAAGGTGAGGCAGACCGTCGCTGGGCCGCCGAGCTGGCGGCAGGTAAGGCTGCCGAGCAGGCCGGGCTGGCCCGCCACGCCGATGCCGGGGTCCGCCAGGGCGGGGCTGTCCCACTGGTGACCAGACTGGCCGTTGTATCGATCCAGGCGCGCGTGCATAGAGGGCTCCTTTCGAGCAGGAATCTGTCTCAACCACTGTCGGTACTGGGGGTAGGCCCGCACACGCGTGCTAGTACGGGGTCCGCTACGCGACTTGACCCGCGCCGCGTGGACGGCGGCGGACTCGGCGCGAGAAGATGGCCGCGTGGCGGATGCGGCGCCCGGGTTGGGCGGCCTGGCAGGGCGCGACCAGGAGCTGGCCGCGCTGCGGAGCTGGCAGGCGGAGGCGCTGGCGGGCGGCGGGCGGCTCGTCGTGCTGACCGGTCCGCCGGGGATCGGCAAGACACGGCTGGCGGAGGAACTGGCCGGTAGCGCACGGCGTGACGGGCAGCGGGTGCTGTGGGGACGTGCCGTCGAGGAACGGGGCGCGCCGCCGTTATGGCCGTGGCGGCGGATATTGAACGCTGTCGGGGCCGACGAAGAGGTCCACCTGGTCAGTGGCCGTAGTTCTGACAGCGCCCGCTCTGACGACCTGGCTGCGGCCAGGTTCCGCGCGGCGGCCACGGCGGCCGATGCGATCACGGGCGCAGCACGAGCCGCCGACCTGCTCGTCGTCCTCGAGGACCTGCAATGGGCGGACCATGCGTCGCTGTTCCTGCTGCGGGAGCTCGCGGCCGAGCTGCCAGGATCGCGGCTGCTCGTGCTGGCCACCTGCCGGGACGCCGCCGGCGAGCCCTGGCGCACCTCGATGACGGACCTGGCCAGGTTGCCCGGCGTACAGATCCTGCGGGTGACGCCGCTGAGCGAGACGGCCGTCGCCGGCCTTTTGCGGGCCGCGGGGGTGACCGAAAACCCGGAACTGGCGCGGTTCGTGCATGCCCGCTCGGAAGGCAACGCGCTGTATGTGACGACGCTGGCCCGGGTGCTGGCCGCCCAGCCCGGCGCGGCTGCCGACGCGGATGCGGTGGCGCGCATCGCGGCCGGGAGCGCCGAGATCGGCCACCTCGCCGCGTCGTTGCTGCGCAACCTGGACGACGGCGCATGCGCCCTGCTGGCTGCGGCGAGCGTGCTGGGCGCGGATTTTGACTCCGGGCTGGCCGCCGCGATGGCCAGAAAAAGCCAGGACACGACCGGCGCGCTGTCGGCCGCGGAGACCTGCGGGCTGGTCACGCGGCAGCCAGGCGCCCCTGGCTCCTGGTCGTTCACGCACGCCCTGGTCCGCGACGGCATCTACGCGAGTCTCGGCGAGGACCAGCGGATCGCGCTGCACGCCGCCGCGGCCGCCGCGCTGGAGCCACTGGCCCGGCAAGCTCCCGAACGGGCTGGTGAGATCGCCGCGCACCTGCTCCGGGCGGCACCAGACCAGAGCACACTCCGGCGTGCGGCGGGCTGGGCCGAGATAGCGGCGACGGGAGCGACGGCAGCGCTCGCGTTCGACGACGCGGTCCGGTACCTGACTACCGCGCTGACGGCAGCGGAAAACGCCGGCGTCGGCGGAGCCGAGCGCGCGGAACTGCTGATCGAGCTGGCCACCGCGGAGTACCGGGCCGGTCAGCTCGCCGCGAGCCTGCAGCACGCGAGCGCCGCCGCGGATACGGCCGAGCAAGCCGGGCGGCTCGACCTGGTGGGGGACGCTGCGCTGGTGGTGCGCGGCATCGGGCATACGCCCGTCGCCCTGAAGCTGCTCGGGCTCTGTGACCGGGCGCTGGCCGATGACGGCGCCCCGCCCGCGCGGCGGGCGCGGCTGCTCGCCCAGCGCGCCTCCGCCCTGGCCGAACTCGGTGATCTGGAAGCCGCCACCGCCGGGTCGGCGGCGGCCATGACGACCGCCGCTGCCGTCGGCGACCCCGCCGCTGAACTCGACGCCATCCGGGCCCGGGTGGCCGCGCTGTCGGGGCCACAGCACCGGGCTGAGCGGCTGCGGCTGGGCACCCGGGCTGTCGAGCTGGCCACGCCGGCCGGCCAGCCGCTAGCCGCGGTGCTCGGCCGGGTGTGGCGGATTGATGCCGCCTACCAGCTGCTGAACCTCGAGGCGGTCGACGCGGAGATCGCCCAGATGGCGCACGTCGCCGACTCAACCCGGCTGCCACTGGCCCGCTGGCACCTGCTGCGCCAGCAGGCCTCCCGCGCGGCCCTCGCGGGCCAGCTCACCGTCGCCCGGGACCGGTCCGCCGAAGCCCGCCAGCTTGCCTTCCGGATCCAGGATCCGTCCGGTGCGGGCCTCTCATACGTATTCGCCGTCTGGCTGGCTGTCCTCCGCGGTGACGCCGGGGAGATTCCCGCGGACTATTTCGACGCGGCCGCGGCCGCCCCGCCGATCCCGATCGTCCGGGCCCCGCTGGCCAGGGCGCTGTTCGCCGTCGGCCGGACCGACGAGGCCCAGGCTGTCTACGAGACCCTCCGCCAGCTGCCAGCCGCAGGGGACAAGGACATCAGGACCTTCGGCGCACTCACCCAGCTGATGGACCTGATCATTGCCTTCCGCGACAGCGAGATGGCGCAGGCCACCTACGATCTGGTCCACTCGCACGTCAACGACTCAGGAGCCACCGGCACCGGCCTGGTATTCCTGTCCGGTTCGGCGCACTGGCCGCTTGGCCGTCTAGCGGCGTTGCTTGGCCGTACTGAGGAGGCGCTCGGCCACTTTGCCGCCGCCGTGGCGATCGACACCCGGCTCGGGGCCAGGCCCCTGGTCGCTCTGGCCCGGCTGGACTGGGCCGGCGCACTGAGTATGCGCGCCGCTCGCGGTGACTACCCGCTGGCCCGGGTGCTCGCCTGGCAGGCAGCCGCGGAGGCGCGCCGCCTCGACATGCCCGGCCCGGCCGGGCGCGCCGAACATCTCGTCAACGACCTGGATCAGGCCATCAGAGCCGGTGATCCGCTGACCCCTCGCGAGCGGGAAATAGCGGAGCTGGTCTCGGCCGGTGTCACCAATCGCGCGATTGCCAACCAGCTGGTGCTTTCCGAACGGACCGTCGAGGGACATGTGCGGAGCATCCTGGCCAAGCTGCAGCTGACAAACCGAACCGAACTCGCCGCCTGGATACTCAAGGGTCCCGGCCCCTAACGCCCAGCCGCAGACGGTGCGGCCGGGCGGGGTGCTGGCCGGCAGGCCTGTGGAGCCGTGGCTGGTCCGGTTAATGTGGCGGCATGGGGTTGCTGGGGGATCTGATCAAGGCCGCGTCCGACATGGTGACGGGCGGCCGCCGCCGCGGTGGGACACCCTCGCGGGAGGCAGGACGGACAGGCGGGCGGTCGTCCCGCGCGGATGCGGAGGTGCTGCCGGGCGAGTTCGGGCCGGACGCCACCGTGGAGGTCGATCCGCATCGCATCGGGCCGGTGCGGATGGGCTACTCGCCGCGATCGGACGGGGTCCCGGATCCGGGCGAGGTCGTCTGGACCTGGGTGCCTTTCGAGGAGAACGACGGGAGGGGCAAGGACCGGCCGGTGCTCGTGGTGGCCGTCGAATCCGCAGGCACCTACCTGGCCGTGCAGCTCACCAGCAAGGACCACGACGGCGAGGGTGACTTTGTGTCCGTGGGCGCGGGTGGGTGGGATGGCGAGCACCGGCCGTCCTGGGTCAGCCTGGATCGGGTGATCCGGGTGCACGAGGGCGGGATGCGCCGGGAAGCGGCGGCCCTGCCGCGGGAGCCGTTCGAGCGGGTCACGGACCGGCTGCATCAGCGCTACGGCTGGCGCTAGCTGCACTGTGAGCGCCTGGCCCAGAGGCCGCCATCGTCTTCAGCGGCAGGCTTACGGTGAATACTGCGCCGCCGTCCGGGTGGTTGCCCGCTTGAATGTGACCGCCATGAAGGCGCGCATTCTCCCAGGCGATGGCCAGGCCCAGACCGCTCCCGCCAGAACGCGCCCGCGCCGTGTCGGCCTTGTAGAACCGGTCGAACACGTACGGGATCGCGGCCGGCCGCAGCCCGGCGCCGTGGTCTCGTACTTCCATGGCCAACTGCCCGTCACCCCGGTCGTCGGCCTGGATGCCGGCCTTCACCGTCACCGGCAGGCCACCATGACGCAAGGCGTTGCCGACGAGGTTAGCCAGGACGACATCGAAACGGCGGCGGTCCAGCCGTGCGGTGAGGCCGGCGGCCACATCAGTGCCCACGTTGGACCAGCCCCGCATTTGTAGACACCGGCCGACGGCGTTCGCGACATCCGTTTCGTCGGTCACAAGCTGCGCGGTACCAGCATCGAAACGGGAGATTTCGATGAGGTCCTCGACCAGCCGGTTGAGGTGCTGCACTTCCTGCTGGACCAGCCCTGCGGCCGCCGCGGCGTCCCCGGTCAGTCCCGGGTGCTCGTGGAGTATGCCGACCACCGCCGTCATCGCCGTCAGCGGAGTCCGCAGTTCATGGGACACATCTCCGGCGAACTGCCGGGCGCGGGCCTCCATCTGCTGCAGCGCGCCCACCTTGTCCTCCAAGGCAGAAGCCATCCCGTTGAACGAGGTGACCAGCTGAGCTAGCTCGTCCCGGCCCCGCGGCTGGATCCGGACCGACAGGTCACCGCCGGACATGCGCTGCGCGGCCCGGGCCAGTCGCCGTACCGGCAGCAGGACGGGGCGGGACGCGGCGATGGCAAGGGCGGTGATGATCGCGAGCAGCAACCCAGCCGCCACCCCGAAGAAAAGCAGAGCGGTGTGTCGCACCGGGTGGGGCGCTGCCTGCCCGGGAGCGGTGTGCACCAGGCCCTGCAGCCAGCCCGGCCCAAGGATCACATCGTCCAGCCAGCCGGGGAGGCGATAAGCCCCAATCAAGGTGTGGAACCACGACGAAGCGAGGGCTGACAGCAGCGCCACGATAATGAACGCGATGACCAGGCGGGTCCGCACCGGGCATTCCTCCTACTCTCCGGCTACACCGGACCGAACCGGTACCCGAAGCCCCGGACGGTCTGGATGTAGCGGGGCTCGGACGTGTCGGTCTCGATCTTCGCCCGCAGTCGCTGCACGCACGCGTCGACCAGCCGGGAGTCCCCCAGGTAGTCGTGCTCCCACACCAGGTCGAGAAGCTGCTCCCGGGAGAACACTTGCCGCGGCGAGCCGGACAAGACCAGCAGCAGCCTCAGCTCGGTCGGGGTCAGCAAGACGTCCTGGCCTGCCCGCCGGACGATCAGCGAACTGCGGTCGATCATGAGCTCACCGTATGTTTCCGCTGGCGAGCCAGTCCGGGCTGTCCGGCGGATCACGGCGCGGATGCGGGCGTCGAGCACCCGTGGTTCCACCGGTTTCACCACGTAATCGTCGGCCCCGGCCTCCAGGCCTGCCACGATGTCCAGGTCGTCGCCTCGTGCGGTCAGCATGATGACCGGGATATCGCTGCCGCGGTGTAGCTGGCGGCAGACCTCGAAGCCGTCCAGTCCCGGGAGCATCACGTCGAGCACCACGACGTCCGCGGCGGCGTCGCGAAAGTCGCGCAGCGCCGCCTCACCGGTCTCGGCGGCGTGCACCCCGTAGCCGAGACGGCGCAGGGCCAGTTCCAGGCCTTGCCGGGCAGCCGGGTCGTCCTCGACCAGCAGTACGGTCGCCATTACCTGCCATTATCGCCGCGCCCATGTCATGAACCAGTCCCGGGATTGTCATGACCGTGTCACAGGTGCCCCTCCGGCGTCCGTTGTGACACAGCTGTGACGGTAGCCAGACATGCCGGTGGAGCCGGTATCGCATCGTCGCGGGCATGCACCCAACGAGCATTCGGCCCCCGCGGGGGCCGGGCGGAACACGTACCGGTTACCGGCGGCGCAGGACAAGCCACCGGGCGCTCCTGACCCTGCTCGCCGGACTGGCCGCACTCGGCTGCCTGGCAGGCCTCGTCATCGCCAAGCCGCATAGGTCTCCCTTCAGGCCGGCGACCCTCTCCTCACCGCCGGCGTGGCCCTCCGGAACGTCCACGCCGGCCGCCGGATCTGCCACTTCGAGCCGGCCGCAGTTGGGTGCGGTCTCATGGCCGGCCGACGGGGTCTCGGCCGCCGGCATCAGCGGCTACGGCGTGACGGACGGCCCGGGCGCAACCAGGCAGGTGCCCATCGCCAGCGTCGCCAAGCTGATGACCGCGTACGTGATCCTGCAGGACCATCCCCTACCCGCGAACGGACCAGGTCCGGATATCACGGTCGAGCCGTCGGAGGCAGCCGAGTACCCGTCGCAGGTCGCCGACGGTGATTCGCTTGTGGTGATCGCGGCCGGGGAGACGATCACCGAGCGCCAGGCGCTGGAGGCACTGCTGCTGCCGTCGGCCGACAACATGGCCTGGATACTCGCGCGGTGGGACGCCGGCAGCCAGGCCGCATTCGCAGCTCGTATGAACGCCGCCGCCCGCAGGCTGGCTATGACCGGCACCAGCTACACCGACCCTTCGGGCCTGGACCCGTCCACCACCAGCACCGCCGCCGATCAGGTGCGCCTCGCCATGGCCGCGATGCAAGTGCCCCCGCTGGCCGCGATCACGGCTGAGTCCACGGCCGTCGTTCCCGTGGCCGGCCTGGTCCGCAACACCAACACGCTGCTGGGCCAGGACGGGATCGTCGGCCTCAAGACCGGCAGCACGCAGGCCGCCGGCGGCTGCTTTCTCGTCGCGGCCTGGCCGGAGGTGAACGGGCACAGAACCCTGATCGTGGCCGCCACCTTCGGCCAGCCCGGCACGGCCGGGACCATCCTGCCGAACGCACTGCAAGCAGGCCACAACCTCATGCTTGCCCTGGATACCGCCCTCGACCCTGGCGTGCAGCGATGATGCGGGTGAATGTTCCGGAGCCATGGAAGCGCGGCCCGGTACTCGTGGTACTGGCGCTGCTCCTGACCCTGGGCATGCTGCTGCACGCTGAAATCCCGAACTGGGGCTGGAACCTCGGCAGCCTGGTGGAGACCGGCCTGCCGTGGCTTGGCCTGCTTATCCCGGTGCTGCTGGCCGGGGCGCTGCGGCGTCGCTCCGCCTCCGCACTGGCCGCGCTGCTGCTGCCGGCCGTGGTGTGGCTGCACCTCTTCGGCGGGGTGCTCAGCGACAAATCCCGCCCCGGGGGCTTCCTCACCGTGGCCAGCGAAAACGTCAACGCAGGCAACCCCGACCCGGCCGGCAGCGCCCGCGACCTGGCCGCCTCCGGTGCGGATGTGCTGGCGCTGGAGGAACTGACCCCGCGGGCCGCGGGCATGTACGAGAAGGGGCTGGCCAAGGCCTACCCGTACCACACGCTGCAGGGCACGGTCGGGCTGTGGAGCAAGCTGCCACTGTCGGACACCCAGCCGATCGACATCGTGGACTACGGGCCGCTGGCGGACACCGTACCGGCCGGCAAGAAGAAGGCTTCGGACCGGGCGCTACGCACCACGGTGGCCACGGACCACGGGCCGCTGACGGTCTATGTGGCCCACCCGGGGTCGGTACGGGTGAATCCCGAGGCGGGCTTTTGGACGGCCTCGCGGGACATAGGTGTGCAGGCGCTCGGCCAGGCCATCGCCGCCGATCGGAGTAAACGGGTGGTGCTGCTGGGCGACCTGAACGGCAGTACGGGCGACCGGGCGTTGGCCGACATCACCTCCCAGCTGCACTCGGCCCAGGACGTGGCCGGGGACGGCTTCGGCTTCACCTGGCCGGCGTCCTTCCCGGTGGTGCGGATCGACCAGATCCTGGTTAGGGGCGTGAAGCCGGACAGCTCCTGGGTGCTGCGGGCCAACGGCAGCGACCACAGGCCGGTGGAGGCAAGAATCAGCTGGTGAACATCGCGTGCACGACGTGGCCTCCGAAGCGGCAACGGTTGCCCGCACGGCCGCCTCAGAAATCGCGGGGCCCTAGATCCGCTCGCGGCCCGGTTCGTCGCCAGCCTGGCCACCCGCGGAGTCCGGGTGCCCGCGACGACTAATCCGGGACGGGCACAAGTCATCTCCCGGCCTGCCGCTGGCGTGTCAGTTCGGCCGCGATCTGTTCTCCGTACCAAGGAGAGGCTCGCCTGGGCCATGCGTCACCCTCTGGCACAGCGGTCTCTACACCGACCGCAAAGTCACCGTGCACGACGTGGCCTCCGAAGCGGCAGCGGTGGCCCGACCACGGGGCCGCGTCGTCCGTCAGGTGCTGAGGGGGGAGAGGGTCTTCATCGTCACGTAGCTGGTGACCGCGGCAACGCTGGGCAAAGTGGCCAGTCGGTTGGCATGGAAGTCCTCGTAGGCGGGCAGATCGGCGACCTCGATTTGGAGCAGGTAGTCGTAGTTGCCGGTGACGTGGTGGGTGTGGACCACCTCGGATAGCTGGATCACCGCACGTTCGAAGGCGACGACGTCGGCGCGAGCGTGCCGGATGAGCCGCACCCCGGCGAACACCCGCAGGCCGCGACCGACCGCGGCGGGATCGACCAGCGCCTGGTAACCGCGGATCACCCCGGTCTGTTCCAGTCGGCGAACCCGTCGCAGGCAGGGCGACGGTGAGAGGCCGACACGCGCCGCGAGCTCATCATTGCTGATCCGGCCGTGCTTCTCGAGCGTGGCCAGTATCGACCGGTCGATGTCGTCCACGTTGGCAGAATATTGCGCGCTAGCGGCCTCTACCACATTCTGGTTTCACGATCTGCGGGCAAGTTACTGCCAAAGTTGCCGAGGTCTCTGGCTCTGGTGACAGCCGGCCTGCGACTCTCCAGGGGCGTGACACCAGCTGGTTCACCGGAAGGGTTACCTATGTCGGGCAGCAGCACGGCCGCCATCCACGCCGACCGCGACGTCTATCCCAGCCGGGCGGTCGCACGGCCCATTTACCAGACCGCAACGTTCTGGTCCGAGGACGCGGAGGAGTTCGCGCAGGTTGCCGTCGACCCCCGGGGCCACGACTTCTACACCCGCTACGGAAACCCGAACCATGCCCAGGTCGCGGCGGTAGTCGCCGAGCTCGAGCACACCGAGGCGGCGATGGTCACGGCGTCCGGGATGGCCGCGCTCACCACTGCGGTGCTGGGACTGGTGTCCGCGGGCGACCATGTCATCGGGCAGAAGTCCACCTACGGCGGCACGGCGTCGGTCCTGCTGAACCTGTTGCCACGGCTGGGCGTGACCACCACGCAGGTCGACCAGACCGATCCAGGCGCGTTCGAGCGGGCAGTTACGCTCCGTACTCGCCTGATCCTGCTGGAGTCACCCAGCAACCCCCTCCTGCAGATCACCGACCTGCGCTCCATCGCAGCTATGGCCCGCGCGCACGGCGTGCTGACCCTGGCCGACAACACGTTCGCGACTCCCCAGAACCAGCAACCCGCGGACCTCGGCATCGACATGGTCTGGCATAGCGCGACCAAGTACCTCAACGGCCACAGCGACGTGTCGGCCGGAGTGCTAGCCGGACCGGCCGGCATCCTGAACCAGATCTGGGAAACGGCTGTGCTCACGGGCGCGGTGCTCGGCCCGTTCGACGCCTGGCTGCTGCTACGGGGTATCCGTACCCTTCCGCTGCGCATGCCCCGGCATGACAGCAACGGCCAGGCGCTGGCCGAAGCGCTCAGTGAGCACCCAGCTGTGGCTCGCGTGTACTACCCGGGACTGCCGAGCCACCCGCAGCACGCGCTGGCGGCCAGCCAGATGCGCGGGTTCGGCGGAGTGCTCGCCGTCGAGCTCGCAGGCGGTTACCAGGCCGCGGACAAGTTCATCGGCCGGCTCGCCTACTTCCGCCGGTCGGCCAGTCTCGGCGGCGTGGAGTCGCTGGCGGTGCACCCAGCCGCCATGTGGCGCGGGATGCTCAGTGAACAGGACATTGCTGAGTCCGGGGTCCCGTTGAGCCTGGTCCGCCTGGCCGCGGGCACCGAGGACACAGCTGACCTAGTCGCCGACGTGCTCGCGGCCGCGGACACGGTCGCCGAATCCACGTCCCCGTGAACAGCATCGGCTCCGACTGATCGAAGGGTCACCCGCATGCGACGCCAACGCCCGTTCGCCCAGGTCGATGTCTTCTCTCCCGCTCCTTACCTCGGTAACCCGGTGGCCGTGATCCTCGACGCTGAGGATCTCGACGACTTGGCCATGCAGTGCATGGCCCGGTGGACGAATCTTTCCGAGACGACCTTCGTCTTGCCGCCAACCACGCCTGCGGCGGACTATCGGCTGCGGATCTTCACTCCAGGCGGCGAGCTGCCCTTCGCCGGCCACCCGACGCTCGGCTCTGCGCACGCCTGGCTGGAACGGGGCGGCACGCCAAAGGGGCCAGACAGCATCGTGCAAGAGTGCGATGCAGGCCTGGTCAAGGTACAGCGGCGCGCCGGGCTGTTGTCGTTCGCGGCCCCGCCCACCCGTCGCCGCGGGGACATCGAGCAGGAGTACCTGGGCCAGATCGTCGATTCGTTCGGCATCGGTTACGACCAGGTGCTCGCCCACCAGTGGGTGGACAACGGGCCCGGCTGGGCCGTCGTCCGGCTCGCTACGGCGCACGAGGTGCTGGAACTGCAGCCGGATCTGTCGCGGATCCCGGCCGCGATGGTCGGCGCGATCGGCGCCTACCCCGACGGAAGCGAGTACGCATTCGAACTGCGCACGTTCGCGCCTGGCGCCGGCGTCGCCGAAGATCCTGTCTGCGGCAGTATGAACGCCGCGGTGGCGCAATGGCTGGTGCGCACCGGCGCCGTGTCGGGCAGCTACCGCGTCTCCCAGGGCCGGCGGCTGGACCGAGCCGGGGACGTCACGATCACCGTCGACCCTGACGGAACCATCTGGGTCGGCGGGAACACGAACACCCTGTTCCACGGCACGGCCGTTGCGTAATAGGGCCGAAATGCGGCCTCCATGCCGGGGGGTCGGTCTGCCGCCCACCCCTGGGACCTGCGGGCAGCCGCGGCCCAGGGGATGCGCACCGCCAAGGAAATGCGGTGCTCCGGAGTGGCCGGGCTGGAGATTTGCCAGCCTGCGCGCCCGCGGAGTCCGGGTGCCCCGCGACGTGAGCGCTCAGCTTGCCGGAAACGGCGCATCAAATCCGGAGAAGTAGCCGGCTGATCCGGGACGGACCCAAGTCATGTCCCGGCCTGCCGCTGGCGTGTCAGTTCGGCCGCGATTGAGTAAGGGGGTGCTGCCGCCTCGGAGCGGGACGCGTGCGCGACGATCGCGTCCTTGACGGAGCGGTCCCCGGCGGGCCGCGGATAAGCGCTACGGACCTGCTCCAGACGGGCGGGCGCGATGCCGGTGTCGCGGCCGCCGTCGATGAAGACTCCTCGATGGGTCAGATGGGTCAGCAGACCGCGCCGGTCGGCGATACCCAACGACGAGTGCAGGGCGATTGCCTCCCACACCTGGTCGACATCGGCGGCGGTGACACCGTGCTCGGACAGCAGCGTGGCGGCCAGGTCGGCCCCTTCCACCTCGAACCGGGCCTGGCCTGGGGCCAGTGTGCCCAATCCCAGGTCGTGCAGCACACATGCGGCGAAGAGCAGGCGTTCGTCGTAGGCGGCGTCGCTCCGGCAGTTTTCGTGCTCAGCCAGCAGGCGGGCGAACAGGAAGCTACGGATGCTGTGGTCGACGATCGGTATGGCCTCTGTTGTCCGCACCAGGGAGAGGCTCGCTTCGGCCAGCGGTCCCGGGGGCAGGATGAGCACGTCGTTCATGCGACGACCGTACGAGGACGAACCGAGGTCCGACAGTGGCCTGGCGGCCAATGACCGCCAAGTTCGGGCCACGGTGGCGACAAGCGACAAGCGACAAGCGACCGGCATCGCGTCGCGGTCCTGGTCCGGTCGGCCCGGAAGCCGGAGCTAATGCCGGACGCGGACGACGAGCTTGCCGGTGGCGCGGTCGTGCTCCATGTCGCCGTGGGCCAGCGGCACCTGCTCCAGGCCGTCGTAGACGCGGTCGACGGGGAAGGCCAGCCGGCCGGCCGCGACCGCGTCGAGGATCTCCTGGAAGGCCTCCCGGGGCAGGTCGGCGGCGTCGCCGAAGTAGCCCGCCAGGCGCACGCCCCTCGGCAGGTACTCGTTCGGGGCGAAGTCCCGCACCGTGTACTGGTTGGAGAGGCTGCCGCCGAAGCAGGCCGTGCCGTGCACGCGCACCGCGCGCAGCGTGTCGGGCAGGGTCGGCGTGCCGACGAGATCAAGGGCAGCGTCGACGCCGTCCGGGTACAGCTCGCGCACGGCGGGCGCGACCTCGCCGGTGTCGAGCAGCGGGTGCTCGACACCGTGCTCCTTCAGCATGGCGAGACGGCCGGCCTGCCGGGTGGTGGACAGCACCGTGGCGCCGCGCCAGGTGGCCAGCGCGGCGGCGGCCAGGCCTACCGAGGAGGTGCCGCCGCGGATCAGCACGGACTGACCGGGCTTCAGGTCCAGGCCGATGGTGAGCGAGCCGTAGGCGGTCTGGACCATCTCCGGCAGGGCGCCCAGCACCTCCCAGGGCAGGCCGGTGTCGACGGGGATGACCTGGGCCAGCGGCACCGATGTGTACTCGGCATAGCCGCCGTCGTAGGTGCGCCCCATGTCCCCCATCATCGCGACGACCTTCTGCCCGGGAGCCAGCCCGCTGCCGGCCGGGGCCGCGTCGACGGTGCCGGCGGCCTCGATGCCCGGCACCCGGGGAAAGCTGACGCCCACGCTCACGCCCAGCCGGAGCTTCAGCTCCGAGCGGTTGAGGCCGAACGCCTCGACGCGGATGCGTACCCAGCCGTCCCGCTCGGGCGGGAGCGGGAGCGTGGTCAGCCGCAGGTTGTCCACGGGGCCGGGGGCGGAGAGCTGGACGGCGCGCATGGTGGCCGGCGAGGACGTCATGGGCCTGCCTTCTTCCCGGGGAGGAGAGTTGATCGGCGGTGGTCAACATGCAGCCGCTACGGCTTCATTCCCGATTCGCTCAGGTTCCGCCGATTGAGATTCACCGACCATGTCCCTGACCACGATGACATCGGCCGGCCGCTGGCCGGCGTCACCTCCGGCCGCGCGGACGTGAAGGGCCTCGGCCCGGCTGGACGGGGTGGCCCCGGCGACCTGCGAGGTGGTCGTCAGGCTGTGCAGGGAGGTGGGGGCCAGGGCGAGGGACGGCAGGACGAGCAGCCCCCAGGCGATCAGCGTCCGGTGGGGCCGCCGCGCGCTGACCGAAGCGTGGGGGGTGGGGGGAGTCGCCATAACGAGAACGGTACGAATTCCCGCCCCTGCGGGACGTCACCCCAAGGTGCCTGCCGGGTGGAATATCGCTGCCCAGCGAGGCCCCGCACCAAAGTGCCGCCGGACTGACCGGGGTGCTCGGTCAGGGGATCAGGCCGACCTGCCGGGCCCGGACGGCGGCCTCGGTGCGGTTGGCCGCGCCAAGCTTGCCCAGGATGTGCGTCACGTGCTTCTTGACCGTGTCGAGCGCCACCACCAGCTCGTGGGCGATGCGCTGGTTTGATTTTCCCGCGGCGAGCAGCCGGAGCACCTCCAGCTCGCGCTCGGTCAGTGGCTCGATCAGGCCGGCCCGAGCGGCGGCCCGGCCGCCGGGCGCCCCGTCGTCCGCCCCATCGCAGGCGCGCAGGAGCGCGGTCAGGTAGCTGGCGTTGATGTCACGGCCGGAGGCTCGCTGGCCCAGCTGGGCGGCAGCCAGCCGGGCCAGCAGCGAGCGCATCGGCGCGCCCTCATCGGCGAACACCCGCACATAGCCCTGCGGGTAACCCAGGGCCAGCGCCCGGGCCAGGGCGTCCACCGCGGCGTCCTGGTCCCCGCATGCGGCTAGCGCCAGCGCCCGGAGCGCGCCAATCTCGATGACGCTGCCGGTGCGGCTCTGGACCGCCGCCGCCGTGAGCATTCCTTCCAGGAGCTTGAGCGCCTGAACCGGCTGGTCCTGGGCCAGCAGCACCCGGGCCAGGACCAGGTACTCCCGTTCGCGGGGGTAGACCGGCTCGTCGTCCGGGCTGAGACCGCGTTCGCTGGTCCAAGCCGTGGCCGCGGCGACGTCGCCCTGAGCCAGCAGCAGCCGCGCCCGCTGCGCGGGGACGGGGTTGAGCAGGCCGGTCACACCCGGGCCCAGTGCCGTCCGGTTGGCCTCATCCATCGCCTCCAGCGCTCCGACCGGATCACCCTGGGCCTGCCGGATCCAGGCCAGGGTGGCCAGGCCCGCGCCCAACGGCGCGGGGTAGAGGAACTGCCGGCACAGCACGATGCCCGCGGTGACCTGCCCGAGGGCGCTGTCGAGCTCATTGCGCTGGTAGGCCACCTCGCCCAGGCCAGCGTGCGCGGGGCCTGCGGGCGTTGGGCCGGACGCGGCCGCGATGTCCAAGGTCCGCTGGTAGGTCTCGGTGGCTGCGTCCAGCCGGCCTTGGGCCCGCTGGACCTGGCCGAGCTGGTAGACACCCCAGGAAAGGGGCTGGCCGGTCTGCCACCCGGTGATGCTGGAGATGAAGGCCTGCTCGGCAGCTGCGAGCCGGCCGCGGAGCCATTCGGCCCCGCCCAGCAGCCCCTGGGCCATGGAACTCAGCAGCCGTTCACCGCCGTCGAGTTGGTCGAGGGCCAGCATCGCGAACGCGGCCGTGTCCTCGGCATCACCGCGGAGCTGGGCGAGAAAGCTGCGATGAACCGCGATCAGCGCGCGGATATTCACCAGCATGCTGGCGGCCTTTCCGGCCGATGGCTCGAACGGTTCATCGGCGGCGGGCACCGCGCCGGCCAGCGCGCGCTCGGCCGCGTCCAGCGCCGGTTCCATCGTCTCGGCGCGGCCGAGGGTGGCGGCCAGCAGCCCCTGCGCCAGCGACAGCCGGGGCCGGGACTCGAACTGGTCGGCGGGCAGCGCCGCCAGCCACCGCTGCGCCGTCGCGTGCTCGCTGCGCAGGTACAAGGTTGCGTCGAAGTGCCGCTCGATCAGCCGGCCTGCCCAGACCGTGTCCCCGGCGGCCAGGGCGTGCCCGACCGCGTCATCGGCCAGCCCATGCTCCTCATACCAGGCGGCGGCGGTCCGGTGCAGCACCGCGACCCGGCCGGGCCGCTCCTGCTGCAGGCGGGCCCGGAGCAGGTCGGCGAACAGCTGGTGGTAGCGCCACCAGCCGCGGACCTCATCCAGCGGCATCAGGAACAGACCCGCCTGCTCCGCTCGCTCCAGCATCGCCTGGCCATCGTCCCGGCCGGTGACCGCATCGCACAGCCCGCCGTTGAGGCGTTCCAGCACCGAGGTTTCCAGCAGGAACTCGCGTACCTGCTCGGGCTGGCCGTCGAGCACTTCTCCGGTCAGGTAGTCCAGGATGTAGCGGTGGCTGCCGCTGAAGGCGGCCACGAACCCGGCGACGTCGGGCCGTCCCCGCAGCGACAGGGCGGCCAGCTGCAATCCCGCCGCCCAGCCTTCGGTGCGGGCCGCCAGCGCCGTCACCGCGGCGTCAGGCAGTACGGGCCCGGCCGCCTCACGCAGCAGGGCCGATGCCTCTTCTGCGGTGAACCGCAGGTCGCTGGTGCGCAGCTCCGACAGCTGCCCGCTGGCCCGCAGCCGGGCCAGCGGCAGCGGTGGGTCGGATCGGCTGGCCAGCACCAGGTGCAGTCCCGGCGGCAGGTGCTCGAGCAGGAACGCCAGCGAGGCGTGCACCGGCGGGGCGTCGACCAGGTGATAGTCGTCGAGAACCAGCACTATTGCGCTCTCGGCCGGCTGGGCCGCCAGCTCGTTGATGATGGCCGTCACCAGCCCCTCACACCCGGATACCGGCGGGCCGAGCGGTGCGACCTGCTCGCTGATTCCTGGCTGCGCCCGGTCCAGCGCGGCCACCACGTGCCGCCAGAATCGCACGGGGTCGTTGTCGCCGGCGTCCAGCGACAGCCACGCCACGGGCCGGTCACCGGACCGGAGCCAGTCGGCGAGCAGCGCCGTCTTGCCGAACCCGGCCGGGGCACACACCAGGACCAGCTCCCGGCCGAGCGCTCCCACCAGCCGCGGCCGCGCCACGAACCCCGGCCGCGGGCCGGGCACGTGGAGCTTGGTGGCCAGCAGGGCATGCCGTTCGGGTCCGGCACCCCCGGCCGGGTCCACCGCAGGCGGCTCAGCCATCGGCGACCTATCACTCAAGCGCGGCCAGCGAAGCCCGGCATCACTGCCAGGTCGGGGCCATTGTAAGCACCGGCCCGAAATGTCGCCGCCCCTGCTGCTCCACGGCACGGCCTTCGCCTAGCGAGCCAGGGTGCAGGCCAGGGACCAGCCCGGGCGCGACGGACCGGCCCGGGCGTGATCCTGAGGGCAGTGCCAAGGAGAAGGAGAAAAGGTCATGGGTCTCATCGATGACGCGCTGAGCGCCAATCCCAACCTCGCCCGCGGTTTCGACCCCAACCGCGGGAAGCCGCCGAAGCCGCGCATCGCGATCGTCACCTGCGCCGATCCCCGGCTGACCGACATCGAGCAGATGCTGGGTCTGGCCCACGCCGACGTCGACATGATCAGGAACTTCGGCACCGTGATCGACGACGACGCGGTCCGGTCACTGGTTCTCTCGACCCGGTTGCTGAACACCCAGGAGATAATGATCATCAATCACACCGACTGCGGGATGCTGAGGTTCACCGACGACGAGCTGGAGGCCCGGCTCCGCAAGGAGACGGGGCAGGCGCCGATTGCGCCGGCCAAGTTCTACAGCTTCACCGACGCCGAGGCGAACACCAAGGAGCAGATCCAGAAGGCCAGGTCGCATCCCTGGATCTCGCCCGAGGTCCCGGTCCGGGGATTCGTCTATGACGTCAGTACCGGCCTGCTCAGCGAAGTGCTTCCCGGATGACCGGTCAGTCAGACTCGCCCGCCGGGCTGAGCTTTGAGCGCGATGTCCGTCCTCTGTTCCGCGAAAAGGACCGCGACTCGATGCGCCGGGCCTTCGACCTCTGGTCCCGCAGCGACGTCCAGGCGCACCAGGATGCGATCCTCCAGCGCCTCGGTGACGGCACGATGCCCTGCGACGGGGCCTGGCCGCCGGATAACGTCGCCCTCTTCCAGCGCTGGATCGCCGGCGGTTCGGCGCCCTGAGCGCACGCTGCGGTATCTGCGGGGAGTGACCGCCAGTGATTCGGTCAGCTACTCAGCATGGCAGCCACCGCGTCGGCCAGCGAGGTGGTCGGGTGGCCGATGAGGGCACGGAGGTCTCCTGGCGTATCAGCGAGTTCCCCGTCGGCGATGCCGGTGTAGGTGTCGACGAACAGGTCGGCGGCCACGCGCGGTATTCCTGCAGCAATCAGCAACTCGTGATGCTCCGCTGGGGAGATGCTCTTGTACGCGACCCCATGCCCGGTGATCTTGGATAGCACTGCGGCGAGTTCGGCGTAACTCCAGGCCACATCGCCGCCGAGCTCGTACACCTTGTTCTCGTGGCCGTTGCCGATCAGGACGGCGACGGCTGCGGCGGCGTAGTCGGCCCGGGTTGCACTGGCCACGCGGCCGGCGCCGGCACTGCCGACGAATGTGCCCGACGTGACTGCCTGCCTGATCTGAGGCGCGTAATGATCGGTGTAGAGATTGTTGCGGAGGAACGTATACGGGACGCCTGAGTCCCGGATGATGGGCTCGGTCAGCCGGTGCGGGACGGCCGTCAGCAGCGTCGAAGTGTCGGCATGCCACAGGCTGGTATAGGCGAGCAGGCCGGCTCCTGCCTGCCGGGCGGCGTCAATGACGGCGGTGTGCTGGATCACTGACTGGCGGGGGTCGTTGCTGGAGATCAGCAGCACCCGGTCAGCGCCTGTGAACGCGGCCTTGAGCTGTTCGGGCTCGTTGTAATCGGCCGCCCTGACTGTCACTCCGCGGGCGATAAGCGACCCGGCTTTCGCGGGAGTCCGGACGGCCGCAATGATCTGCGCCGGCGGAACTCGCTGCAACAGCCCGTCGATGACGAGTTGCCCGAGCCGGCCGGTGGCCCCAGTTACGACGATCATGATTTCTCCTTATCCAGCGAATAAGTTAGTTAACTAACTCACTTCTCACCATACGTTGCATTCGCCTCGCTGTCTAAAGCCTTGGCCGGCTGACGCTCACCGGCATCGCCGGGGCCGCCGGCCGGACGGGATGCCCGCTCCCGATGCATGTCCGTTTCGTTCAAGACCGCACTGGTCCCGGGCACCGATCATGGTCTGGAGTACACCGACCAGAGAGTGAGGAACTCGACCATGAAGCCGCGCATCCATGTCATCACCCTGGCGGTAGCTGACCTCGATCGCGCCCTGGCGTTCTACCGCGACGGGCTGGGCTTTCAGACCAAGGGCCTGATCGGTACCGAGTTCACCGGGGACGAGACCACTCCCGACGGGACCACGGCCGTCTTCAGCGTCGACGGCGGGCTCATGCTGTCGATCTATCCGCGCTCCGAGCTGGCCAAAGACGCCAGGATCCCACTGAGCGCAGGGAATCCCGGCGAGTTCAGCATCGGGCACGTGGTGGCCACCCGGGCCGAGGTCGACGAAGTCATCGCCCAGGCCCAAGCGGCCGGAGCCGCCGTCACCGAGTCACCGCACGACCGGCCGTGGGGCATCTACTCGGGCTACTTCCAAGACCCCGACGGCCACCTCTGGGAGATCATCTGGAACCCCGCGCTGGACCTAGCCCTTTGATCCGGTGGCCAGCAGCGCGCGGCTGCCCCGGCTCCCATCGCGGAACCCGGGGGAGTAGGCCAGGTGGAAGGCGCGGGTGGGCACCGTCGCGCCCAGCTGGGCGAACAGCCCGGCACCGGCCAGGGTCGCCCGCCAGACGAGCGCGTACTCCGCCGGCGGCGTCAGGTTGCGCACCGCGGGGGCGAAGCGCGGCTCGCTGAAGTGGGCCATGGCCCCGCGCAGCCAGGGCCGGGAGTAGGTGAAGCTGTCGTTGGCCGCGGTGGCCACGATGGGCTGCAGCAGCTCGACGATCAGCCGCGGGTCGACCTCCGCGCCGGCGGCGAGGGCGCCGGTCTGCCGGGCCAGGCTGACCGCTGTTGCCCCGTCGCCCGCGATCACCGCGGCGGCGAGCTGCCCGAACGGCACCGGGATGCCGCCTGGTGTGGCGGCGACCGCGCCGAAGTCGAGCATGCCGAGCCGGCCGCCGGGCAGCAGCAGGAAGTTACCCGGATGCAGGTCGGCGTGCATCCAGCCCGTGCACGCGGCCGGCGCGAAGATGGCGTGCGAGAGTAGCCGGGCGGCCCGGTCGGCCGCCTCCTTGCGGTCGAGCTCGCGCCAGCCTGCCGGAAGCAGATCGGTGCGCCCGTCGAGCAGGGTGGACAGGCTCACCCCCTCGAGCCAGCCCGTGATCAGCACCCGTGGTGCCGCCAGGTACACGGCCGGGACGGTGACATCGGTGCGGCCGGGCGGCTCGGGCGCACCGGCCGCGCGCGCCGCGGCCACCGCCAGCGGGACGTGCTGGGTGAACGCGGCCGCCACCTCGGCCTGGACGCGGCCCTCGCGGACGTAATCCAGCTCCTCGACGACCCGGCTGGCCAGCTCGTCGGCCAGTCCGGACACTTTCAGCCCGCTGACCCGGCCCATGCCCCGGGCCAGCAGTCGGCCCTGGCGCAGGTCCGAGCGCAGCGCGGTGCCGACCCCCGGGTACTGCACTTTCACGGCCACCTCGACGATCTGGCCGTCGTCGTCCCGCCATCGGCCGCGGTGCACCTGGCCGATCGAGGCGGCTGCGGCGGGCGTGTCCTCGAAGCTCACCAGCCGCTCCTGCCAGCCGGGCCCGTAGGTGGCGGACAGGTCGGCGGCGACGATACGGCGGGCGACTTCGCCGGGCATGGCCGGTGCCGCGTCGGTGAGCCGCCGCAGAGCCGAGCGGTAGGGTGCCGCGGCCTCCTCGGGCATCGCCGCCTCGAACACGGCCATCGCCTGCCCGAGTTTCGCCGCGCCGCCCTTGAGCTCGCCCAGGGTGGTGAACACCTGTTCCGCGGTACGCGCCGCGATCTGGTCACGGGAGGTCCGGGACAGGCGGCTGGCGGCGGCCGCGGTCCGCGCGGCGTGCCGCAGCGGCAGCGCGGCCAGCCGGCTGGTACGCCGGAGCGCGCCGGTCGGCAAAACCGGCCGCTCCCAGGCTCCTGCTGATTCGGTTTCTTGCTGGCCCGGCTGACCGTAGGTCATCTCGGCCGCCCTCCTTCTGAGTCAGATTCATTCCTCGTCTACTAACACGCTTAGTAGACGAGGAATGTTCAGCAGGAGGCGATTAATTTCGGGCTGGCGCCGAGGCGGTCGGTCTGGCCGCTGATTTCGGGCTGGCGCCGAGGGGCGGTCCGGCAGTGCTCACCGGCAGTGCTCAGGCGCCCGGTACGCGTCCCAGTACCAGCGCTACCGCGGCCGGGGCCAGCGCCAGCAGCGCCGGAGCCAGTACGAGCGCGGCCACGGCCGCGCGCAGCAGGTGGCGGCGGACCGGTCCCAGCGGTGGTTCGGCCGGTCCCAGCAGCCGGTGGATTCGCCCCACCGCGTCGGTGGCGGCGGCGGCCAGGCCCGCTGCAGGCGCGGCGGGCGTGGCCAGGATGACCAGGGCGGTGGCCAGCGGGCCCGGAGCGGAGGAGCGCAGCGCCGTGTCGTCGGCGTGCATCTCGGCCAGCCGCGTGACCTGCTCGTCCGCATCGCGCATGAGCGGCAGGAACGGAAGCACCTGCCGGGCGATCTTGGCCATGGCCACCAGCCGGTGATGGCGCCCGGCCAGGTGCGCCCGCTCGTGGGCCAGGACCGCGTCCAGCTGGGCCGGGTCCAGCGCCTGCAGCGCGCCGGTGGTCACGACCACCGTGGGCTGCGGACCGGCCACGCAGTAGGCGGCGGGCTGGGGGTGGTCCACCAGCGTGGCCCCCAGCGCCGGTTCGGGCCGCCCGATCAACCGGGCGGTCTGCGCGTGCTGCAGGGCCTGCTGCCGGACGGCGCGCACGTGGGTCACGGTGGTGAGCGCCGTGCGGGCCAGGACCGCGCCGGTGAGGGTCAGGCCGAGCCCGGCCGCGGCGGCACCTCCCGGGGTGGCGTACATGTCGCGCAGCCGGATCACGCACGCCCCGATCACATAACTCAGCCCGCCGCCGAGGGCGGTGGTGTGGACCGCCAGCGTGAGACCGGCCAGCCCGAGCGCGGCCAGGACCGACCAGGCTGCGGCCAGGTAGGTGAGGATGGCCAGCAGCGGCGCCCGCGAGATCCACCGGGCCCGGCCGAGCATCCTCGAGCTCAGTGTGCCGACGAAGGCCGCATAGGCCAGCAGCACGGCCCCGATGGTCACTTGGCCCCGCCCGGCTCGGCCGGGGGACGCGCCTGATCGAGCGCCTGCTGCAACAGCTCGGCATCATGCGGGCTCATCTGGAGCACGAAGTGCGCCAGGGCCGTGCGCCGGTCCGGGTTGGTGCCCAGTGCGTCGCTCATCAGTTCCACGGTGTACGCGGAACGGGAGCGGGAGGGCTCGTAGCGCCAGGCCCGGCCGTCCTTCTCCCGTCGCAGCCAGCCCTTGCGGTGCAGGTTCTCCATCACCGTCATCACGGTGGTGTAGGCCAGTGGCCGGTCGGTGCGCAGATCCTCGAGCACCTCGCGGACCAGCGCCGGCCTGCCCCATTCCCACAACCGGTCCATGATCGCCGCTTCCAGCTCACCCAGCTGACGCATCCTCGGCTCCGCCTCTAGTCGTGCCGGCGGTCCTCCCGCCTTGCCTACTAATACGGATAGGATAAGCAACCGGATTGCCCGGCAGGCGGATATTTTCGCCGCCTCGCATACCCCGTGACCGGCCAGCATCTGCCGTACTTCGGTTCCCCGTCCGGTACCGGTCCTCATCGACCCGGCCCGGCCCGCAGCCTGGTTGACCGCCTTGACCCAGGAGCGGCCCGCCCGATCGCCCCGAGGGTGCCGGTCGTCGATATTTTTTTGCTCTGGGCCAATCCTTTCGGAATCTACTAACCGTATTAGTAGGCATGTCTGTCATTCACGATGCTGCCCCTGGCGAGCTGGCCGAGGATGCCGACGCCGCGTTGCGCCAGCTCTACACCCGGTACGCCGAGGCCCTGCACCGGTACGTGGAACGGTTCGGCCCCGACCTGGCCAGCGCCGATGACATCGTCCAGGAGACGTTCATCCGGGCCTGGCGGCACCTGCCGCAGCTCGCCGCCGACGACCAGCTGGTCCGGCCCTGGCTGTACCGGGTGGCGCGCAACCTGCTGATCGACGCCAACCGGCGGGCCCGGTCGCGACCGGTCACGGTGGAGGCTCGCGCCGACCTGGACCTCCGCGCCGATGACGAGTTCGACCAGGTCATGGACCGGCAACTCGTGGCCGACGCCCTGCAGAATCTGTCCCCTGCGCACCGGATGGTGCTGGTGGAGACCTTCTACCGCGGCGGTACCACGGCGATGATCGCGCGCCAGCTCGGGATACCGCACGGCACGGCCAGGTCCCGGCTGCACTATGCCCTGGACGCGCTCCGCCGGCAGCTGCAAGACCCGGCGCGGCTGCAGCACCGCCAAGCCGCAGCCTGATGACTGGCCAGTTGCCCGGGGGGCCGGTCGCCGCGGCCGGCCAGGGGATGGCAACCGGCCTCCCGGGTGGCCTGCCAGGCCGGCGTGTGATCGCCGTCCTGCTGCTGGCCGCGGGGACTCTGGACCTGGCCCGGTGTGGCGTCGCGGTGGCGTCGGCCCGGGACGCCGGGGCGACGGCCGGGTTGGTCGTAGCAGGGGCCGCCGCGGCCGTGCTGAGCCTGCGGACCGCGCATGCGTGCGAGAGCCGCCGGCGCTGGGCGGCGTGGGCGGCACTGCTCATCGGGGCCGCCTCCGGACCGCAAGCCGCCGCGTCCGGCTTTCACTCCCCCTACGCGATCATTGATACGGCCACCGCCGCCCTCGGGGTCCTGCTGGCCGTGGCCGTCCTGGCCACCGTCGGCCGGTTCTCGCCGGCCCGCCAGGTTCCCGGAGCCTCGTGCACCAGCGGCAGCCACCCGGACGCTGGGTGTGACGGACGTCTCACCCCGCCCACGCCCTTCCGCTGAACGAGAAGCATCTACTAAGCGTTTTAGTAGTTGAGCGTGGCGCGCTCGCCGTCTCGCTCAGGCGTCGGCTGTCGCCCGAGCTGAAGACGTGCAGGCAGCGGAGCCGGGAGCGAATGAAAAATTGTCGACATTTCTCGCTCCACACCAATCCACCTTCGTCTACTAATCGTATTAGTAGACGAAGAGATCATCCAAGGAGGAATCATGCAACACCCCAGAATCATGATCGCCAGCATCGGCGTGGCTGTGGTGGCCGCCGCCGGGGGTATCACCGCCGCGTCGGTGGGCACCTCGACGGCCAGTGCCGCGCCCGCGGCCGGCCACAGCGCCGCGGCGGCGACCGTGCGCACCGCCCAGGTGCCGGTCGGCGGCACGATGGCGACCATCCTGACCACGGCCACCGGCCAGCCCCTGTACTACTACAAGCCCGATACGGCGGCGAAGTCGTTCGTCACCGGGGGCCTGGCGAAGGCGTGGCCGCCGCTGACCTCGGGGGCACCGGCCGGTACGGGACTGAGCGGCCAGCTCAAGGTGCTCAACGACGTCAATGGCCAGCAGGTCACCTACAACGGCCACCCGCTGTACACCTTCGTCGACGATCACGCGGGCCAGGTGACCGGCCAGGGAGTCCAGAACTTCTTCGTGGCCACGCCGGGCCTGGCTCAGATCACCAGCGGTTCGGCCCAGAGCAGCCCGATGCCTCCGGCCGGTTCCGGCGGCGGCTACGGCTACTGACGGTGCCAGCTACTGACATTGCCACTGCGCGGCCCGGGCCAGCACCCGTAGGGGAGGCCCGGGCCCGTTCGGTCCACCAAGTCCTCAACCCAAGTTCGGCGCGTGACCCAGGTCGGTCACGGCGATGGTTCACCGCGCCCTGATCCAGGGAGATTGTTTTGTCCGCCACACAAGTCAGTACCGCGGAGGCGCCCGCCGCCGCGACAACAGGCCCGCCGCGACGGCTGGGCCTGGCCCTCGCCGTCATCGCGACGGCACAGCTCATGGTGGTGCTCGACGCGACCATCGTCAACGTGGCCCTGCCGCACATCCAGGGCGCGCTCGGCTTTTCCGGCAGCAACCTTGAGTGGGTCGTCAACGCCTATGCGCTGGCCTTCGGCGGCCTGCTGCTGCTCGGCGGCCGGGCCGGCGACCTGCTGGGCCGCCGCCGGATATTCATCGCCGGCATCGTGCTGTTCTCACTGGCCTCCCTGCTCGGCGGATTCGCCACCAGCCAGGCCTGGCTGCTGGCCGCGCGGGCGGCGCAGGGCATCGGCGGCGCGCTGGCCGCGCCCACCGCGCTGTCGCTGATCGCGGTCACGTTCCCCGAGGGGCCGCCGCGTAACCGGGCCATGGGTGTGTACTCCGCCATGAGCGTGGCCGGCGGCGCCGTCGGCCTGCTCGCCGGCGGCCTGCTGGTCCAGTACCTCAGCTGGCGCTGGGTGTTCTTCGTGAACCTGCCGATCGGCCTGGTCATCGCGCTGGCCGCGCCGCGGGTGCTGCCCGAGTCGGCGCGCCGTCGCGGCGCCTTTGACCTGCCCGGCGCCATCACCGGCAGCCTGGGTCTGGGTGCCCTGGTCTACGGCCTGTCCAACGCCGCGACCAGCCCGCAGGGTGTGTCGCACTGGGGTGACACCCAAGTGATCGTGTCGCTGGCGGCCGCGGCGGTGCTGCTGGCCGCATTCGGGTTCATCGAGGTGCGCAGCCGGAACGCGCTGGTGCCGCTGCGGGTGCTGCGCAGCCGCAACCGGTCCGGCTCCTACCTGATCAGCCTGTGCGTGGGCACCGCGCTGTTCGGCATGTTCTTCTTCCTCACGCTCTTCTTGCAGAACGTCTGGGGCTACAGCGCACTGGGCACCGGCCTGGCCTACCTGCCGATGGTCGCCGGGATCATGGCCGCCTCCGCGATAGGGGCGCAGCTGGTTCCCCGGATCGGCGCCCGGCCGCTGCTTCTGGCCGGCAGCGTGATCGCCACCGGCGGCATGTTCTGGCTGTCCCGGATCAACGAGCACAGCCACTACGCCAGCGGCCTGCTCGGCCCGATGATGCTGACCGCGGCGGGCATCGGGCTGATCTTCGTGCCGCTGTCGCTGGTCGCATTGACCAAGGTGGCCAGCGACGACGCGGGCGTCGCCTCCAGCCTGCTCAACACCGGTCAGCAGGTCGGCGGCGCACTCGGGCTGGCGGTACTGGGCACGGTGGCGTGGAGCGCGGTGGCCAACAGCCTGCACGCCCAGGCGGCCGCGGCGGCCAGGACGGCCGCAGCACAGCAGGCGGCGGCCAACCACGCCCTGGCCACCGGCTTCTCCCAGGGCTACCTCGTCTCGGCCGGGATCATGCTGCTGGCGCTGGTCATCACCGTGGTCACGATCCGGGTCCGGCGGGAAGACCTGGCCGGGGTGAACCCGATGGCAGCGCCGAGCAACTGA
Source organism: uncultured Actinomycetes bacterium (assembly GCA_963833835.1). Taxonomy (GTDB): domain Bacteria; phylum Actinomycetota; class Actinomycetes; order Streptosporangiales; family Streptosporangiaceae; genus Bog-532. Next base: position 37,991 of record CAWHZI010000001.1, on the reverse strand, counting down.
GGCCTGGGCTCGTCCGGGGCGGGGCAGCCCGTCAGAGGACTGAACGGGACGCGTCGACCGCCTCGGCGGTCCCGAGCCGGGCCAACTCATCGGCGCGCTCGTTGCCCGGGTCGCCCGCGTGACCCTTGACCCAGGTCCAGGTCACCTCGTGCGGGCTCATCGCGGCGGCCAGCCGCTGCCACAGATCGGCGTTCTTGACGGGCTGCTTCGCCGCGGTTCGCCAGCCGTTGCGTTGCCAGCCCGCGATCCACCTGGTGATGCCGTCCAGTACGTACTTGCTGTCGGTGTGCAACTGGACCTGGACCGGGCGCTGCAATGCCTCCAGCGCCTGGATGGCCGCAGTCAGCTCCATCCGGTTGTTCGTGGTCTGCGGGTCGCCGCCGTGTAGCTCCTTCTCGGTGCCCTTCCAGCGGAGCACCGCGCCCCAGCCCCCCGGCCCGGGGTTGCCGCTGCACGCACCGTCGGTGTAGATCACGACCTCGGTCATGCCGGAAGGTTACGCGTTGCCGGGCGTGGCCCACGCCCACTCAAGAGGATCTTCACCGACGGTGGATGTCTCAGCATGGAACAGGAATCTGGGCCCGGGCGGGATACGCTCCGTGCATGTCAGCAGACACCGGCCAGGCCGACGGATCAGCTTCAGCTTCGCGGCCCGCGGGGCCGGCCTCTGCGGCGGAGCCGGCCGAGACCTGGCATCACGACGTGATCACGCAGATCGACGGCTGGGGCTGGATCCGCACCCTGAACGACCGGCTGACCGCCGTGCTCGGGCCGTGGCGCGAACGGAACCAGGGCAACCCGGTCATCGAGCTGATGCACGGTGGCCGGTGGACCGGGCATCCACTGCATCCGGCCCTCAGCGACCTGCCGATCGGGCTGTGGACCGGCGCCATGATCCTGGATGTCGCCGACCGCGACCCGGCGCCCCGGCGCGGGATCGAACCGGCCGCCCTGTTCAGTGCGGCCGGCATCGCCGCCGCGGTCGCGACGGCGGCCACCGGCGTGGTCGACTGGACCGTCAGCGACGATGAGGACCGCCGCGTTGGCTTGTTCCACGGGGTCCTCAACACCGGAGCCCTCGGGCTGCAATGCGTGTCGCTGGCGGCCCGGCTGACTGGTCACCGGCGCTCAGCCCAGGGGCTGGGCGCGGCCAGCTTGGCCGTCACCGGGGCCGCCGCCTACCTGGGCGGACACCTGGTATTCGCCAAGGCGGTCATGGTCAACCGGGTCGCTGGGGCCGATGGCCCGCGGCGCTGGGTCAAGGTGATCGAAGAGGCGGAGCTGCCGGACGACGTGCCCACCGGCGTGCTGGCCGAGGGGCGGCAGGTGCTGCTGTACCGGCACGACGGCACCCTGTACGCGCTGGACAACCTGTGCAGTCACGCCGCCGGCCTGCTCAGCCGGGGCACGGTCGAGGGCCTGACCGTGACCTGCCCGCTGCACGGATCGCAGTACTGCCTGGCCGACGGCTCCGTCCGCCGGGGCCCGTCCCACCAGCCGCAGCCGGTGATCCGCGCCCGGGCCCGCAACGGCTGGATCGAAGTCCGTGGTTCCCAGCCCGCCCCGCGCCGTCGCGCCAACGGAAGGAAATAGTCATGGCCTTTGTCATCGTCGCCAACCTCGATGACCTGGATGAAGGCGAGACCCTGTTCGTCGAGGGGCTGAAGGAGCCGATCTGCCTGGTCCGGCTGGACGGCGAAGACGTCCGCGCCGTGCACAACACCTGTACCCATCAGCAGCAGCCGCTGCACGAGGGCACGGTGCAGGACGACGACACCCTGGTCTGTGCATCGCACAACTCACGGTTCAATCTGACCAACGGCGAGTCGGTCGGCATTCCCGAGGTGCCCACGCTGCCGGTGTACGCCTGCAAGGTCGACGGTGACGCGATCCTGGTCGACATCGACCAGCAGCTCAACGACGCACCCATCCCGCATCACCCGTACCACTGACGAAGCGGGCCCATCCACGCCATACAGGCCTGATGCCGATCTGAATCAGCGCACGGCAGCCCAGGTCGCGGGTACGTCGGCCCCGCCTTCCTCGGTGATCCGTGCGCCGAACCGGAGCAGCGCGGGCTGGGGCGAGATCTTCCCTGCGATCAGGGCCTCTCCCTGGCGGAAGGTGACCGCGCGGTCGATCAGGCTCGGCGGGACGAAGGAAAATGCCGCCTCGGCGAACGCTGTATCCGCAAGCGAGTTCATGCGCATCAGCACGAGGTTGTCGGCTTGCGACAGGACGTTCCCGGCGATCTTCTGCGGGCGCTGCGTCGACGCGAGCAGGTAGAGCCCGAACTTGCGTCCCTCGGCCGCGATTCTTATGGTGGCCTCGGCGGCCATCGCGACGAGTTCGTTCGGCGGCTCGGCCGGGCAGATGTTGTGGGCCTCGTCGATCACGATCAGTATCGGGCTGCGCTCATGCCGTCGTCGCCACAGGTCGTCCAGAACCGTGGCGGCGATCAGCGCCTGCTCCTCGCGCGTCGGCAGCGAGCCCAGGTCAACGACGACACAGCGGGTGTCCTGATCGTGGACCGCGTCGAGCACCGAGCCCGCCTCGCCGGGCGCCCACACCGTGAAGTTCCCGATGCCCAGATTGCGGATGCGCAGTTCGAGGCGGCGCACTTCGGGGGAGTCGTGCTTCGCCAACGCCTCGAGGCTCAGCGAGTTCCCGCTGGCGAGCCACTCGGCCAGCGCCGCGTACTCTTCGCGGTCCTCTATCGGGTCCAGGTGGAGCAGGGCGGCCTGCGTAGCCGGATCGATCTCAGCCGCGTGCAGCCGCAGCCTTCGGTCTCCCTGGGCGTCGGCGGAGTAGACCGCGACCCCCTCCGCCGCCTTCTGGTACCGCTCGGCCAGTACCGGGTCGCCGCCCTTGCGTACGTCACCCAGGCGCACGAAGTCTGAGTTCGGATCGAGCACCACCATGCGAAGGTCCGTCTCGATCAGCAGCCGCTCGAGGATCACCCCGAGCGAGTAGGTCTTGCCCGACCCCGACTGACCGCAAAGGAACGTGTGCCGGTTGAAGCCGCTGGCGTCGGCCAGGCAGGGTACACCGGGGGCCAGCGCGAGTTCGCCCAGCGGCAGCTGCGCGTGGCGCCGCTGGCTGTGCTGGAGCAACGCTTGCACCTCCGCCCCCGTGGCGACACGAACCAGGGCGTCGTGGAACGGCGCCGGATCACCTTCGAGGATGGTGCCCTCGCCACGTGCGTACCGAATCTGAATTTGCGTCCGGTTCTCCGAGGCGCCCGCTGGAGTCGGCAGCGTCAGTTCCGTGCTCAGCTGATCGAGTTCGAGGGTGAGAACCTGGCCCAGGCGCGGCGTGCCGTCACCGTCCAGTACGACATAGCCGCCTACCTGAAATTCCAAGCTGTGCAGCGAGGCCTGAAAGGAGAACCGGCGCCCGTCAACCGAGGTAGCGAGAGGGAGGACTGACTCTTCCAGGCTCCGGCGCGCCTCGCGGAAGCTCTCCAATTGAGGACTGAGCCTGCTGCTGACAAAGTCGGGGGGCACATCCGGAGCGTATTCGCCGAGGAGCCGCGCGGCGTCACCCTGGCCGGGTGATCCTCGCAGTGCGCTGAGCCAGGAGGCCGGTCACGGTCAGGAAACCGGGACACCGCCCGGTACGGACGATGCCTGCAGCGCGTCCGTCAGCAGCGCGACCAGCGCCTCGAGCTGCACGTCGCCCGAGGAGGAGATCTCCTCATCCGAGCCGTCCAGGGCCCGGGCGGCCAGCCCGGCCTTGCTGTCGATCAGCTCGGCGATCCGGGCGTCGATGGTCTGCGCGGCGATGATGCGCCACGCGGTGACCGGTTCGGCCTGTCCGATGCGGTGGCTGCGATCGATGGCCTGGGTCTGTTCCGCGTCGGTCCAGGACAGCTCGGCCAGCACGATGTTCGAGGCGACCTGGAGGTTAATGCCCACCCCGGCCGCGGTCAGCGAGCACACCGCGATCGCGACGTCCGGGTCGTTGACGAAGGCGTCGATGTTGGCCTGCCGCGCCTTGGGCGTCTGGTCACCACGGATCGAGGAGAAGCGGACCCCCTGCCGGGCGAAGGCCTCTTCGGCCGCGTCCATCACGTCGATGTGCTTGGCGAAGAAGACGACCTTGCCCGCGCTGCGGGCCAGCTGGGCCGCGTAGTCGGCGGCCAGCTCGGCCTTGGCCTGGCCGATGCGCCGCATCATCGTGAACACGTTCTCACCCGACTTGGCGGCCGTCGCATCCTTCAGCTCCGACCGGGCCACCCGGCGGACCAGGTCGTGGTCGATGCCGTCGGCGTTGGCGTCGGGGGACCGGTTCGCCAGCGCGGTCTGGTACTGCGCCACCATCCGGCGGGCGAGGTCCCGCTCGGCCGCCCGGATCGACCGGCCGGCCGGTCCGTCCAGCTCGACCGGGAGGTCGGCAATCCGGCGGGCCGGGATGTCAGCGGCCACGTCGACCTTGCGCCGGCGCACGATGCCGAGGTCGATCACGCTCTGCCGCGCCGCGGTGTCGAAACCCCGGTCAGCCGGCGTCAGGCCGGTGTCCTCGAGCGCGTCCATCAGCTCGTCACGGGGCTTGCTGTCGTCGATCCAGCCCAGGAACTGCCAGATCGCCCGGAAGTCGTCGATGTCGTTGATCAGCGGGGTGCCGGTCAGCGCCATCAGCAGGGGCCGTGCTGTACGGGACCGGATCTGATCGGCGAGCGCCAGAACGTGCTGCGAGCGCTGCGAGGTCTTGTTCTTGATGAAGTGAGCCTCGTCCACGACCATGCCGCGGAAGCCGAAACCACGGAGCCAGCCCATGTGCCGGTCGAGCACCTCGTAGTTGATCACGATGATGTCGGCGAAGCCGTCGGCCGCTTTGCCGTCGCCTTGCACCACGGTGGCCGGGCGGTGCGGCGTCCACCGGGCCGCCTCGCGGGCCCAGTTGGTCTTGACGACGTTCGGCACGACCACGAGCAGCGGATAGGCGTTCGCCGCTTCCGCCGCCAGCAGAGCCTCGGCCGTTTTGCCCAGGCCCGGCTCATCGGCCAGCAGGAATGCCCGGTGACCGTCCGCGGCCGCGGCGACCACCTGCCCCTGGTGCGGCATCAGCTCCCGGCCGGCCGGGGTGAACTTGGCCGTCGGCGCCGGGAGCTCCAGGCACGCTGGGGCGCCCCCGCCGGCCCGCTCGAAGGAGCCGAACAGCGGTCCGAGCAACTCCCAGCTGGCCAGGCGGCGCGGCTGGGAGACGCGCTGCGGAGCGGCGGAGAAGTCAGGGGCCAGGAAGGGGTTGGCCAGCTGCCGGGAGATCACCGACTGCGGCACGACCTGCCGCTCCGGGCCCGGGGAATCGGTCGCGGTCTCCACCGGCGCTACCTCTTCGGGCGCGAGCTCGATACCGAGATCCCGCGCCATCTCCCGCTTGAGCGACCGGGCCGCGTCGGAGACGCTGGCGTCGTCGGACAGCAGGGCCAGTAGCCCAGCGTCCCGGACGGCCGTCGTGGCCAGGATGGTGGCGATGCCGTCCAGCCGCTTGAGCTGCTCAGTCCGATGGCTGTCGCTCACGTCCGCCGCCCGGACGCGGGCGCGCTCGTCCCGCAGCAACATGGCGACGGCCTGGAACTTGGTCTGGACGGCCGGCGTCACCCGGCCGCGCTGGACCGCCGCTTCAAGCTCGCGGGCGGTTCGGGCGAGCATCGAGACGACGTCGCCGCGGTGGCTGACGCGCCGCTGCTTCCGCGGGGCGTTACGGCGAGCGCTCGTCTGGCGCTGGCCTGGTCGAGCCAAAGACTCCTCCTCAGGGATGCCGGGGCACGGTGGCCGCGGCAGCATGCCGCACAGTCCCGGGGCCGGGGCGAGGAACGCCCCGGGCAGCGGGCCTGGTACTTCTAACGCCGAGCCGACTTGCGGATCTCCGAGGATCGGCGCAGCGGGCCTCGGCAGGCGTCTCACAAGGACCCGGAGCCGCCGGTGGGTGGACTAGTAACCACGGCACGAGAAAATCGTCGCCGGATAACCGGATCAGTTCTCGGAAACCTCACTCGCAATAACGCGGGCTAGATAGAGCATAATTCCCGGGCCGCTGCCGCTCAACCGGGGACGGCCCAGAGATCACACCGGATCGCACCAGGGTGGGTGCGGGCCAGCGTCATTCGGCGCTAGGCGGCAGACTGCGATCGTATCGCCCTGGCGCGGACGGGAACGCTCTCGAAGCCGCGCAGCACGAGCAGCGAGCGCCGGGTCGGCGGGGCGGCCAGCTCGAGGGACGGGTAGCGCCGGGTCAGCTCCTCGATGGCAATGCGGCCCTCGAGCCGGGCCAGCGCGGCGCCGAGGCAGTGATGCATGCCGAGCGAGAAGGACAGGTGCCGGCCGGGATCGGCCCGGTCGATCCGGAACTCCTCGGGCTGCTCGAAGACCCCCGGGTCGCGGTTGGCCCCGCCGATGAGGGCGATGACGCCCTGGCCCGCGGTGAGCACGCTGTCGCCCACCTCGACATCTTCGGTGGCGACCCGGAAGGTCAGCTGGACCGGGCTGTCGTAGCGGAGCATCTCCTCCACCGCTGCGGGCACCAGAGCCGGATCCTGGTGCAGGCGGTCCCAGCTGTCCGGGTCGCCCAGCAGGGCGACCGTGCCGTTCCCGATCAGGTTCACGGTGGTCTCGAACCCGGCGATCAGCAGCAGCAGAGCCGTGCTCACCAGCTCGCCGGAAGTCAGCCGGTCGCCGTCGGCCTCGGCCGTGATCAGCGCGGACAGGATGCTGTCGTCGGGGTGGGCCCGGCGTTCACGCACCAGGTCCTGGAGGTAACCGGTCAGCGCCAGCTCGGCGGCGTGGGTCTCCGCCCGCGCGGTCGCCGCCGTCACCGGGTCCAGGGTGGCGGCCACCTCATGGCCCCAGGCCCGGAACTGGGCCTGATCTTCGGTGGGCACACCGAGCAGATGGCAGATGACCGCGATCGGGAGCGGGAAGGCCAGCCCGTCGATCAGGTCGAAGCCGGCCCGCCCGTCCGCGTCCGCCAGCAGCCGGACCGTGACGTCGCGGATCCACGGCTCGAGCCCGGCGATGGCCCTCGGGGTGAACGCCCCGGCCACGAGCCGGCGCACCCGGGTGTGGTCGGGCGGGTCCATCGTGAGCAGGTCCGCGGCGGGCAGCCCGGTCCGCGGGTCGTCCGGCGGGTAGGACGGCGGCCGGTAGCCGGGCTGGTGCACCGGCGAGCTGCTGAACCGCCGGTCCCGCAGGATGCTCGCCACCGCTGCGTGGTCCGCCGTGACGAACACGCCGAGCGGGCTGCGTACCAGGCCGCGCTGCCGCACCCGGCCGTACAGCGGGTACGGGTCAGCCTTCGTCGCCGGGTGCATCAGCCGGGCGACCGGATCGCCTCGCCACTGAAAGAACCGCAGCACGGCCGGCTCGACGACGTGGCTCTTGACTCGCGCTCCGACGCCCATCCCCGCACTCCCTCGCCACCCAGCCCGGCCAACCGTGGCCAGCCTAGCTTTCTGCTTTCTACCGTTCAAATACTCTTAGTATTTGAGTTCCGAAGGTATCTGTATGCCGTTGGTATGTCAATGTGGCAGCATGGGGGCGTGGCCAGAATGACCAGAGCGGAGTCCAAGGAGCAGACGCGACAGCGGCTGCTGGCGGAGGCACAGCGCCTGTTCCGCGAGCGCGGTTACGCCGCGACGTCGCTGGAGCAGATCGCGGAGGCGGCCGAGGTGACCAAGGGCGCCATCTACGGGCACTTCGCCAGCAAGGAGGACCTCATGATCAGCGCGCTCGAAGCCGCCCCGGCCCCCGACTACTCGGCCACGCTGAACGATGAGTCCCGGCCGCTGCCCGAACGCCTGGCCGGATACGGCCGCGCCGTCGCGGCGGAACAGCCCGGGGACACCGAGGAGGTGGCGGTTTACCTGGAGTTCTACGCCGCACTGCTGCGCTCCCCGGATGCGCTACAGCGTTACGCCGGCAGCCGTGAGCGCCGGCTCCGGGACCTGGCCGAGGCCGATGACGCCGATGATGGCGACCTGGCGGCGGAGGCCACCCAGGTCGATGCCTGGGTCATCGGGCAGGCGATGCTGGTTGGTCTGCAGATCTACAAGCGACTGGCGCCCGGCCTGGTCACGCCGGAGTTGTTCGAGCGCGCGTTCGGTCTGCTGGCCGGCCTCTACCAGGAGCAGTAGGGGGTCAGCTGGCGCGCAGTTCGTCAAGTACGCGCTGGAGGCGCCGGGTCCGCGTCTCGGCCGTGCGTGCTCCGGTGATGGACAGGACGTGCCGCCGCTGGTTGCTGTAGGACAGGGCGGCGAACCGGCCGGACGCGACGGGGTCGGCCCGCAGAGCCTGGGCCAGCTCGGCCGGGAGCTCGACCGCGCGGGGCGCGTCATCGCGTTCGACTTCTACCGTGATGGTGTCACCCGCGGCGATGCCGGCCGAGGACCGTATGTCGGCGCTGACCGGGATCTTGGGCTCGCCCCGCATCGTGGCGACGGTGCTGGCGTAGCGGGTGCCGTTGATGGTGACGCTGACCGGGATGCGCTTGCCGCCACCCAGCGCGGTCACTATTTCGTCGGGGACGCGGATGCCGGTCGCGGTCTTGCCGTCGAGCTGCAAGGTGGTGGTGAATTCCATGCCGACCCCCGATAACTGAACTGCACTGGCCAGTACAGAATAAGAATGCTACTGTACGGTACAGTTCAGCGTCAAGGAGGTCATCATGGCTGGCCGGAAGGGCGCGCTGATCCTCGATACCGCGCGGCAGATGTTCCTGGAGCGGGGCTACGACGCGACGAGCCTGGATGATGTCGCCGCGGCCAGCGGCGTCTCGAAGACCACCGTCTACAACAACTTCAAGGACAAGGAAGGCCTGTTCAGCGCGGTCGTGCTTGCGGTCACCGAGCGCGCGGAGCAGATCATCTCGGAGCTGGGCGCCACCCTCAGCGGGGATGAGCCGGTAGCCGAACGGCTGACCGCGGCCGCCCGCGCCCTGGCCTACGGCGTGCTCAACCCGGCCGTCGTGCAGCTGCGGCGGCTGGCCATTGCCGAAGCACTGCGGTTCCCCGGCATCGTCACCGCCTACTGGGAGCGCGCTCCCGCGCGGACCTTGGCTCTGCTCACCGAATCGTTCACCCAGCTGGCTGCCCGGGGTGAGCTGGATATCGATGATCCCGCGGCCGCCGCGGCTCTTTTCGCCTACGCCGTCCTGGGCTTGTACCAGGACCAGGCCCTCCTGCAGCCGAGCCGCCCGCTGGACCGGGCCGAGCTCGACGAGCACGTCGGCCAGGTGGTGGCCGCGTTCCTGCGGGCCTACGGGGGGACGCGCCCAGCCGCCTGCTCCTGACCCGCCGTGAACTGGAGGTGCTGGCGGCCGGCCGGTCGGGGGCCCGGCGATGAGTTCCAGGCTGCGCCAGGGTCTTCACGTCAGTAACAGCGGGAACGCTTGCGGAGGAGTTCTGATGAGATCAGTGGTCTTGCAAATGGGTGTCACGCTGGACGGGTACGTCGCGGGGACGGGCAGTGAAGGTGACTGGGGTCTTCCGGCCGAGCATCCGGATGTACACGAGTGGAAGGTCGCGTCCCTGCGCCAGGTGGGGACCCACATCATGGGCCGCGTCACCTACGAGGAGATGGCCGCCTATTGGCCGAATGCGACGGGCGATTACGCGGAGTTCATGAACAGCCTGCCCAAGGTTGTCTTCTCCAGGACGTTGCCCGCCGCCGAATGGGCCGATTCCCGGATTGCCCGCGGCGATCTCGCCGCGGAGATAACTGCCCTCAAGAGCGAGTCCGGCGGCGAGATCATGGCCCACGGCGGCGCCGCGTTCGTTCAGGCGCTATCCAGGCTCGGCCTGATCGATGAGTACCGCCTGGTCGTCCTCCCCGTCGCCCTCGGGAATGGGCTGCCGCTGTTCAAGGACCTGGCCAAGCCGCTGCGGGTAGATCTCACCGAGGCCAGTAATTTCCCCGACGGAACGGCTATTCACGTATATCGGCCGATCAAGATCACGGCCTGATCACCTTCGGTATCCGCCGCGACCGGCCAGCGCGCTCGGCTAGAAGCCGAACGCTTGCCGCCCGGGCTAGGAAAGCGCGGGGATCAGGGCGGCCACCTGCTCGAGTTGATCGCGCTGGGAGTGGAGGCCGAGGGCGCCGAGGCGGATGACGATGTGCCGTGCTCCGGCCGCCACATAGCGCCGCAGGCTCTCGGTGACGTCCGCAGCGGTACCGGTCACGACCGCCTGAATCTTCTCCAGCTCCTCCAGCGGCATGCCGTAGTTGACCTGGGCGTAGTCGCCGAGGGCCCGGCGACCGCTCGGGAGGCTGCGGTCGACTCGGACGGACACGAACAACGCGGGGGTGATGGCGTCCGGGGAGCGTCCCGCCTCGGCGGCCGCGTGGTGGATGTCCCGCAGCCCGGATGCGTAGTCGGCGGGGTCGGGCGGGTAAGGCAGCCAGCCGTCGTAGCGCCGTCCGGTGCGGGCGAGCGCGGCCGGGGTCGCGCCGCCGAGCCAGATCGGGGGCCCCGCGGCGCGGAACGGCAGGGTGGCCGGCGGGATGTTGTCGAAGTTCAGGATCTCCCCGTGGAAGGAGGTTGCGCCGCGCCACAGCTCGCGCCACAACGCGACGGTCTCATCCAGGCGGGCGAAGCGGCGCGGCCACGGCACCTCGGACAGCGTGTAGAACGGCTGCCCGAACCGGCCAGGAAAGCCCGCACCGACCGCCACCGTGAGCCGGCCGCCGGACAGCAGATCGATCGAGGCCAGCGACTGCGCGGCCTGGATCGGCCGGCGCAGGAAGGGCAGCAGCGCGCCGGTGCCCAGCGTGACCCGTTCGGTGGCCGGGGCGAGGGCGGCCAGCATCGTGAGGGCCTCGATGCGCGGGCTGATGAGGGAATCGTTGACGAACAGGGAAGCGTAACCGAGCTGTTCGGCCCGGACGGCCAGGGCGACCAGCTCGCGCGGGTCGCCGTCCGCGCCCCACTGGGCCTTGCCGGTCGGGAGGAGCACACCGATGTCCATGCCGCTGATCCTCGCGACCAGCGCCGCTACTCACAATTCCCCCGAGGGAATGGCCGTAAGCGGCCCGGACGGGTTACAACGGGGACGTGGACTTCCCCCACGAGCTGCGTGAACGCCGCACCGGCCGTCATCTCAGCCAGCTCGATCTCGCCCTGCGGGCCGGCACCACCCAGCGGCATCTCAGCTTCATCGAGGCCGGCCGGTCCGCTCCCGGCCGGAACATGGTCATCCGCCTGGCCGAGTCCCTCGAGCTTCCCTTGCGGGAGCGCAACGAGCTGCTGCTGGCGGCCGGGTACGCCGCCGTCTATCCAGAGAGCTCCCTCGACGACCCGGCCCTGGCCCCGGTGCGCACGGCAATTGACCACATCCTCCAGGGCCATCTGCCGTACCCCGCGCTCGTCGTGGACCGGCGCGGCGATGTGGTCGCCGCTAACGAAGCGCTCGACCTGATCACCGAGGGCGCGGACCCCGGTCTGGTTGGCCCGGGCACCAACGCCTACCGGCTCGCGCTCCATCCCCGCGGCATGGCCGGCCGCATCCTCAACTTCGCCGAATGGGCCCGCCACATCCTGGAGCGCACCCGGCACCTGAAGGAACTGCACGCCGAGCTCACGCAGTACGTCCCCGAGCTGGCGACGTCGGGCGAACACCTCGGCTTTGCGGTCCCGCTCCGCCTGCAAACGTCGCGGGGGGAACTGCGCCTCATGACGACCGTGACGACCTTCGCGACCGCGGTGGACGTCACGCTGGCCGAGCTCAAGCTGGAGGCCTTCCTCCCGGCCGACCAGGCCAGCGCCGACGCCCTTTCTGGGGCCAGCGGCAAACCCGCAGGCGGATGAGCGGTCGCTCCGCGTAGCCTGAGCAACGTGAGTTTGCCCGCGCTTCAGCAGCCCCAGTGGCCCGACCGTGATCGTGTGGACGCGGTGGTCCGCGGCCTGGCGGGCCTGCCGCCGCTGGTACTGGCGGCCGAGTGTGACCAGCTGAAGGAGCGGCTGGCCGCGGTGGCCCGTGGTGAGGCATTCCTGCTGCAGGGCGGTGACTGCGCCGAGACGTTCGCCGGCACGACCGCCGACAGCATCCGGGGCAAGTTCCAGACGCTGCTGCAGATGGCCGTGGTGCTGACCTACGCGGCCAGCGTGCCGGTGGTGAAGGTCGGCCGGATGGCAGGCCAGTTCGGCAAGCCCCGGTCAGCGGCCACCGAGCTGCGGGACGGCCTGGAGCTTCCGGTCTACCGCGGTGACGCGGTCAACGGCATCGAGTTCACTCCCGAGTCCAGGACGCCTGACCCGGGCCGGCTGCTCCAGGCGTATCACTGCGCGTCGGCCACCTTGAACCTGTGCCGGTCCCTGGCCGGCGGCGGCTACGCCGACCTGCGCCAGGCGCACGCCTGGAACCAGGACTTCGTGGCCGGCAGCCCGGCCGGGCAGCGCTATGAGCAGCTGGCGGAGGAAATCGACCGGGCGATCGCGTTCATGCGTGCCTGCGGGGCCGACTCGCAGGAGTTTCGCGCGGTGGAGTTCTACGCCAGCCACGAGGCCCTGCTACTGGACTATGAGCGGGCCCTGACCCAGACCGACGCCCGCAGCGGGCACACCTACGACTTGTCGGCTCACCTGCTGTGGATCGGGGAGCGCACCCGCGATCCCCAGGGCGCGCACGTGGAGTTCGCCCGCCAGATCCGCAACCCCATCGCCGTCAAGATCGGCCCGGACGCCACCGCGCACGAAGTGCTCGAGCTGATCGAAGTCCTCGACCCCGACCAGGAGCCTGGCCGGGCTCACCCTGACCACCCGGATGGGAGCGGGGCGGATCCGCCAGGCGCTGCCCCCGCTGGTCGAGAAGGTCACCGCCAGCGGGGCGGCGGTGGTCTGGGTGTGCGACCCGATGCACGGCAACACGATGGAAGCGGCCGGCGGCCAGAAGACCAGGAACTTCGATCACGTGCTGGACGAGGTGGCCGGGTTCTTCGAGGTGCACCGCGCCCTCGGGACTCACCCCGGGGGCATCCACATCGAGTTCACCGGCGACGACGTCACCGAGTGCATCGGCGGCGGCCACTACATCGGCGAGAGCGACCTGAGCAGCCGCTACGAGACCACGTGCGATCCCCGCCTCAACCGCAGCCAGTCCCTGGACCTGGCCTTCCGCGTCGCCGACCTCTACCGCCACCACCCCGGCCCCGTGAGCGGCTGATCGCCGGAAGGGCCATTGGGATCATCGTTCTCCGGGAGGAGCGGTGGTCCCGCGGACGATCAGGTGCGGGGCGATGACGGTCTCCGGGCCGGGCGCGTGCTGTCCGTCCAGGCGGGCCAGGGCGCGGACAACGGCCAGGCCAGCCAGGCGGGGGACGTCCTGGCCGACGCTGGTGAGGTTGATGTGGGCCAGCCGGGCGAGGTGGCTGTCGTCGAAGCCGACCACCGAGATCTGGCCGGGGACGGTGACGCCGGAGCGGAGGAACACATCCAGGACGCCCGTGGCGCACTGGTCGTTGAAGGCCAGGACCGCGGTCGGCCGGGGCTGGGAGGCCAGCAGGGCCGAGGCGGCCGCGGCGCCGTCCTCCTCGCTCAGGCCGCCGGGCAGGACCCGCGCGCTCAGGCCGTGGCGGCGCATCGCGGTGCGGTAGCCGCGGCGCCGGTCGGCGGCGCCGGGGGCCCGGCCGCCGTCGATGTGGACGATCTCGTGGTGGCCGAGGGCGACCAGGTGGTCCACGGCCAGGCCGGCTCCGTCGTCGTCTGCGGTGCGCACCACCTCGACACCGGGCGCGGACGGCGGCATGCGCCGGGCGAGGCAGATGACCGGCAGCTGGGCCGCCAGGCTGGCCAGCTGCGCCACTGGGGCCTGCGGGCCGAGCAGGATCAGCGCCTCGCATCGATCGGCCAGCAGCGCCTCGCTGGCCCGCAGTTCGCTGCGGCTGGCGGCCACTGCGCTCAGCGCGAGCTGGTACCCGGCCGGCTCGGCCACCGCGTACAGGGCTTCGACCAGGTCGGCGTGGAACGGGTGCTGCAGGCCGAACTGCACGCCGAGCAGGTGAGAGCGGCGGCTGCGCAGCAGCCGCGCCCGGGTGTCCGGCCGGTACCCGATCTCCCGGGCCACGGTGACGATGTGCTCGCGGGTGGCCGCGCTGACGCCCGTGGCCCCGCGCATCGCGATGGAGACCAGCGCGGTGGAGACGCCCGCCCGCGCCGCGACATCGGCGAGGGTGGGCCGCTTCCCGCCGGGCAGCGGTGGCATCGATGGCCTCCCGGTTCAGGCCGGACGAGGTGCCCGGTTAAGGCCGGGCATGGTGGCCCGGGCACACGCTCGAGCTGCCTCATTCTCTAACGTTCTAGTTCGGATGCGGCCAGCCATTGACATGAATCGCCACCGCATGGCCTACTCAACATTAAATAATATAGAACGTTCTAGTTGAGCAAGCGAGGGGCGATGTACACGCTGGCCGCGTGCGCCGAGATGCTGTACCTGGACCAGCCGATCCAGGACCGGGCCCGGCGCATCAACGACCTGGGCTTCCAGGTGGAGCTCTGGGACTGGACCCGGCACGACCTGGACGCGCTGGCCCGCACGGGGGCGGTGTTCTCCTCGATGACCGGCTACATCCGGGGCAGCCTCACCGATTCCGGCGGCGCGGCGGAACTGCTCCGGACCGCGGAAGCCTCGGTCGCGGCCGCTGCCCGGCTCGGCTGCCCGCGGCTGAACCTGCACGGCACCGGCCTCGACGGCCAGGGTCTCCCGGTGCAGCCGGTGACCGGCGAGCCGACCGGGCCGATGTGGATCGCCGCCTGCCGTACGCTCACCCGGCTGGCTGAACTGGGCGAACGGGCCGGGCTCACCTTCACCCTGGAAAACCTGAACACCGCCGTGGACCACCCCGGTGTGCCGTTCGCCCGGGCCGCCGACACCCTCGCCCTGGTCGAGGCGGTGAACCGGCCCGGGCTGCGGATGAACCTCGACCTGTACCACGCGCAGATCGGCGAGGGTAACCTCATCGCGTTGCTGCGCCGGGCGCACGGCCGGGACCTGATCGGGGAGATCCAGGTCGCCGACGTACCCGGCCGCTGTGAGCCGGGCACCGGGGAGATCAACTACCCGGCGATCGCCCGGGCCCTGGCTGACCTGGGCTACGACGGCACGGTGGCCATGGAGGCGTGGGCCGCCGAGGACAGCGGCCTGGCTCTGGACCGCTTCCGCACCGCCTTCACCCCAGTCACTCCAACAACCTCAGTCACTTCAGCCACCCCAGCCACCTCACCCCACGGAGCATCCCTATGACCACGCCGGTATCCGGGGCGCCCGTCTCCGTCGGCCTCATCGGGGCCGGCCGGATGGGGTCGTTCCACGCCGAAACCCTGGCCCGGCGCCTGCCCGGGGTCCGGCTCGCCGCCGTGGCCGATCCGGTCCCCGGCGCCGCGCAACAGCTGGCCGACCGGCTGGGCCGTCCCCGGGCGCTGACCGACCCGGACGAGCTGCTGGCCGACCCGGCCGTCGACGCGGTGGTGATCGTGACCCCGGCCCGCACCCACGCCGGGCTGGTCGAGGCGGCGGCCCGCGCGGGGAAGGCGGTCTACTGCGAAAAGCCCATGGCGCTGACCCTGGCCGACGCGGACCGGGCCATCGCCGCCGCGGACCAGGCCGGTGTCCCGCTCCAGGTCGGCTTCAACCGCCGCTACGACGCCGGCTTCCGCGCCGCGCACGACAGGATCACCGCAGGCGCCATCGGCACCCCGCAGCTGCTGCGTTCGCTGACCCGCGACCCCAAGCTGGCCGACCCGGCCCGGATCCCGCCGTGGACGATCTTCCTGGAGACGCTCATCCACGACTTCGACGCGCTGCGGTTCCTCAACCCCGGGGCCGAGCCGGTCGAGGTGTTCGCCCTGGCCGATGCGCTGGTCCGGCCCGATTTCTCCGATCAAGGCCTGCTCGACACGGCCATCGTCACCGTCCGCTTCGACAACGGCGCCCTGGCCACGGCCGAGGCCAGCTTCCAGGCCGTCTACGGTTACGACGTCCGCGGCGAGGTCCTCGGCTCGGCCGGCATGGTCACCGTCGGCGAGCTGCGCCGCACCAGCCTGAACGTCTACGGACCGGACGGCATCACCGCCGACGGCGTCCGCTACGACCAGGACCTGTTCCGCGACGCTTACGTCGCCGAGCTGGCCGACTTCACCGACTGTGTCCGGGCCGGCCGTGCCCCCGCCGTCACCGGCCAGGACGCCCGCGCGGCCCTGTCCATCGCCCGCGCCGCCATCAGGTCGGTCACCACAGGCGGCCCCGTCCGCATCGACGAGCTCAAGGACGAGTGAGCTCAGCTCCCGAGCCCAGCTGGCCGAACTTAGCCGCGCGTCAGGTCGCGGACGATGCCGGCCACGAAGTCGGGACGTTCCTCCGGCGCCCAGTGCCCGCACCGGTCGATGACCCCGCCTTCGGCCGCGGGGGCCACGGCGCGCACCGAGGTCAGGGTGAGCTCGCCCAGACAGGCCACCCCGCCGTAGGCCCGCACCGGAACCTCCAGCGGCGTTTTGGCCAGCGCGGCGACCTGATCAGCGGTCGCGAAGAACTCCTGGTACACCGCGAGGCCGGCCCGGAGCGCGCCGACGGCGGTGATGGCGTTCACGTACTCGTCGAGGTCGGCCGGGCCGATCGCGGCCGGGTTGTAGGCGAAGTGCTCGAAGAACCAGCGCAGGTACGGCCGTTCCTTCCCGGCGATCAGCAGCTCGGGCAGGTCGGGGACGGACTGGAAACCCATGTGCCAGAGGAAGTTACCGTCGGGCGCAGGCGCCATGGCCTGTTCCATGACGCCGACCCCCGGCAACGCCATCTCGACGATGCCCAGCGCCCGAACCTGGCCGGGATACTTGGCTGCGTAGACGTAGGCGAACACCGCACCCCAGTCATGACCGATCACGGTCACGTCGCGCAGGCCCAGGTGGTCGCCCAGGGCCGCTACGTCCGCGGCGATGGTGGCGGCGTCGTAGCCGGTGGCGGGTTTGGCCGAGGACCCGAAGCCCCTCAGGTCCGGCACCACCACCTGGTGGTCACCGGCCAGCAGCTCGGTGACGTGGCGCCACTCGTGACTGGTCTCCGGCCAGCCGTGCAGGAGCACGACGGCGGGCCCCTCGCCCGCGGTGACGTAGTGCAGCCTGGTCCCGTTGACCTGGGCGGTGTGATGTTCGGTCATCTGATGATCCTCGGTGCTGTCAGTTGGGGTTCAGTCGGTGCCGAAGACCGCGGCGGCGGCTTCCTGCCACGCCGGGTCGGTCACGTCGATCAGGGTCGGGTTGCCGTCGCACCACTGGAACGTGTGCTTGAGCCGGCTGATCTTCCAGCCGTCTGCGGTGCGGCGGAACGAGTTCTCGTACCAGCCGTACTGGGTGTAGTGATCGTCCCCGAACCGGTTCGGCATCCGGTGCCGGGAGATGTGGTAGAAGACGCCATCGGCCTCATCGCCGCGCAGCGTGATGTGGAAGTTGGAGTACTGGTGCATCACCACCAGCCGCTCCAGACAGGCGCTGGCGAACCGGGCCCAGACCTTGGGCGTGGTGACCGCGGCAGGCCGGCCGGTGAGGTCGAAGAAGTCCACCTCGAATGGGTCGGTCAGCGTGGCCGCGTACAGCTCCCAGTCGTGCAGGTCCAGGCCGCGGCCGAAGCGCAGCATGACGTCGCTGATCTGCTGGCGGTCCCACAGCTCACGGACCATTTCGTCCACACCCGGGCGGGCTGGTGAGGTCACGGCGAAGCTCCTTTTCCTGAACCCTCAGACGAGCACGTGGACCGGGGCCGGCAGGAACAGCGCGCTGACCTCGTCATCGAGCTGGCTGCTGGCTCCGACGCGCCGGATGATGTCGGCCACGGCCACCCCCCGTACCCCGGCCAGCGTGATGGTGTCCCGGTACTTGGTGGTGATGCAACGGCTGACCCGGGCCGCGTGCACCGCCGCGCAGTGCGCCGCGACCGGCCCGGCCGTCTGCGACCACACCGGCGAACGGGCCAGCCGCGCCAGCGCGCCGTCGTCGGCCACCACGACTTCCAGCGCGGCCTGGTACTGGCGGTCCAGGGGCTTGGACATGCGGACGCCGGGATGATCGAGGGTCACCTCGACCTCCTCGAACAGGTGGCGGCGCAGCTTGAGTACCTCGGGGGCGGCGGCCCAGGCCGGGGCCAGGGTATCGGCCACGAAGCGCCGGAATTCTTCGGCCGTGGTTCCCTCCTGGCGGCGGAGGAACAGCAGGTGCCGGAGCAGGCCATCGTGGCCGTCCGGGGCGGGCACGCCGGTGCGGTCGGCCACGGTCTCGGTCGCGTCCCCGAGGCTCAGGTAGGTGATGATCTCCTGCAGGAAGTTGATGCCGTCGTCCATCTGGACCTTGTTGGCGGACTGGAATTCGGCCAGCCCGTCCTCGGTGACGAACGCCGCCTCCGGCACGCCCTGGAACTCGTCCTCCGGTGGCGGCCGGTGGCTGACCCCGGGGGTGCGCGGCCAGACCGCGTCCTCGAACGAGACGACGTGCAGCCAGATGCTGCTGATGCCGGGGAACCGGGCGGGCATCGTCACGTGGGCGTTCAGCCAGTAGTCGTAGAAGTCGGCGTTCGTCATCCCCTGCCGCGCCGTCAGCGGCATGACCAGGGTCAGGAAATCGGCGGGCGCGTCGTCGTCTCGGCTCATCAACTGCTCCCATCGCCAGTGACCAGAGCGGCGCCAAACTGTATGCAACTAGAACTGTATGCAGTTTAAGAACGATCGGCAATAGGCGATCTGGCGGCTATCGGACCTCATCCGAAACCAACATTTAACTCCGCAGACTCCCTTGACCGCACAGAAGGGCAATGCTTAAATCACGTCTTAACATAAGTCATGAATTTTACCGGCCTGGAGTAAGCGATGGGATCAGTTCACGTCCCGCGGCTGTCTCGGACTCGACTGCAGCCCGAAGGGTGCCGCGGTCTCGTTCCCCATGCAGGCCGTGGACTCCAACTCGGCCCAGACCCTCACCTTCACCGCGACCGGACTGCCGCCCGGCATCACGATCGCGTCGAACGGCGCGATCTCCGGTTCCGGCAGCGCGCTCGGGACCTACACGGTGACGGTTACGGCGAAGGACACGGCAGGAGTCTCCGGCACGGCCACCTTCGTGTGGTCCGTCGTCCAGTAACCACGGGAGGCCAGGGGCGGCCACCTTCAGACTGAAGGTGGCCGCCCCGCCGGTTGTAACATTCGCCGGTCGGGCGGTGTCTTCATGCCGAACAGGCAAACGTACAAGGAGGACATCATGGCGCTGCGCATCCCGAAGGCGGAGGTTCCCGGTGAGCTGGGGGAGACCCTGGTCAGGCAGCTCGGGTCGATGCCCGAGCCCATCGAGGTGGATTACAACAACCCCCCGGTGGCCCGGGCCAACCGGGAGTACGCGGCCAAGCTGTCGACGCTGGAGGCAGTGGACGCGAGCCTGAAGACGTTCGCGCACATGGCCGTCGCGGCCCAGGTCGGCTGCAGCTGGTGCCTGGACGTCAACTACTTCCTGGCCCTCAACCAGCAGCTTGACCTGGCCAAGGCGAGCCAGGTGCCCGGCTGGCGGGAATCGGATGTGTTCACGCCCCTGGAGCGGGACGTGCTGGAGTACGCCGAGGCCATGACCAGCACGCCGACGGCCGTCACCGATGAGCTGTACGCGCGCCTGCTCGGCCAGCTCGGCCCGGCGGCGATGGTCGAGCTGACGGTGTTCGTCGGCTTCGCCAACCTGGCCGGACGGGTCAACACCGCGCACGGCATCGCCTCGCAGGGCTACTCCGAGGTGTGCGAGATCCCGCTGACCAGGCGCCCGGAAACCTCGGAAGTAGTCGCGTCAGAAGTAGTCGCGTCGGCATGACCGCGGACGACCCGTTCCTCGCTCACCGGAACCTGCTGTTCACGGTCGCCTACGAGATGCTCGGCTCGGCTGCTGACGCGGAGGACGTGCTCCAGGAGTCCTGGTTGCGGTGGGCCGGCGTTGACCGCTCGCAAGTGCGCGAGCCGCGGTCGTACCTCATCCGGGTCGTGACCCGGCAAGCGCTCAACCGGCTACGGACACTGTCGCGCAGCCGCGAGGACTACGTCGGCGAGTGGCTGCCGGAGCCGCTGCTGACCAGCCCCGATGTCGCCGAGGACGTCGAACTGGCGGAGAGCGTGTCGATCGCGATGCTGACCGTGCTGGAAACGCTCGGGCCGGTGGAACGGGCGGTGTTCGTGCTCCGCGAAGTCTTCGAGCTGCCGTACGAGGAGATCGCCGAAGCCGTCGGGAAATCCGCGGCCGCGGTGCGCCAGATCGCGCTGCGGGCCCGGGGGCATCTGGCCGCCCGGCGGCCGCGGATACGGGTCAGCCGGTCGGAACAGCAGGCCGTGACGGAGCGCTTCCTGGCCGCGCTGCGAACCGGGCGGCTGCAGGAGCTGATGGAGATCATGGCGCCGGACGTGGTCCTGGTCGCCGACGGCGGCGGGTTCGCGGCCGCGGCGCTGACCCCGGTCCATGGGACCGAACTGGTGGCGAGGGTGCTCGCGCACGCGAGCCGGCGCGCGTTCGCGTCGACGGCCGTGTGGCTCAACGGCACCCCCGGAGGCCTGATCGAGGTCGACGGTGAGCCCGCCGCGGTAAGCCTCCTCGTCGAGGACGGGCTGGTCACCCGGGTCTACCTGGTCCGGAACCCGCGCAAGCTGACCCGGCTGAACGAGCCGGCTCACCTGGCCAGGTGAGCCGCCTCGTGCGCTCCTGATCGCAGCCGGGCGCACCAACCCTGAGATCGCGGCCGCGCTCTTCATCAGCGTCAAAACCGTCGAGGCCAACCTCACCCGCATCTACCGCAAACTTGGCCTGCGGCCATTCCTCACGGCGAGGGTATTCCCTCCTCACGGCGAGGGTATTCCCCGATGCCGTCACACTCCCGGTCACGCAGTCTGAATCGTGACAGCCGACGGTCGCGAAGGCACCGTCGACAACCACGTAACGGGAGGTCGATCATGAACCGAATCCACCGCCACATCACGATTCCGGCCACGCTCGCAGCCAGCATGCTGGCCCTGGGGAGCGCCCCCGCCTTCGCCGAACGGGTGCCACCGGGCGGGATCTCAGATGATCTCCCCATCGTGTCGCAGCACCACCACATGCCGCCTGATGACTTCTGAGGTACGGCCGGTCTATGGCCTGGTGGCGCGGGCCAGGGACGGCGACGAGCAGGCGTGGGGCGCGCTGGTGGAGCGGTACGCCCCCTTAATCTGGTCGATCTGCCGCCGGTGCCGGCTCAGCACGGCAGACGCGGCCGATGTCGGCCAGAACGTCTGGCTGCACTTGGTGGACCATCTACACGATCTTCGCGATCCCGCCGCGCTGCCCGGCTGGCTGGCCACCACTACCCGGCGCGAATGTGGACGAGCGCTCCGCGCCGGGCCGGGCACGCTGCCGGCCGGCTGCGTGCGGGACATTGAGACCGTTCCCGATGAGCAGGCCATCACGGGAGAACAAGAACTGCTTGCGGCCGAGCGTCGCGCGGCGCTGCGCGAGGCGTTCGCGGACCTACCTCCGGGCTGTCAGCAACTGATGGCCATGCTCACCGCCCCGCAGCCTGTGCCCTACAGCGAGGTCAGCATCCGGCTGGGTATCCCGGTCGGCAGTATCGGGCCCACCCGTCACCGCTGCCTGGGTAAGCTGCGGCGCCACCCAGCGATCGCCGCCCTCATCGACGCCGAGAGCCAGCAAAGATGTGCGCCCACTGTGGAGTAGCGGGCGCACCGGGCTGGGGCCGTAAGGACTGCTTCTTCTCGTAGGTCTGGTAGGCGGTGTTCTTCACCGCGGCCGCGAACTGGGCTGGGCTCTCGGTGAGGTGCTCGTAGGTGGGTGACGTCATGACCGGCTTGTCGCCGTCATGGGTGTGCAGGTAGCTGGTGAGCGAGCTGAAGAACGACCTCATTGGCGCGGTGTCGGCCGACGCGCCGAGCTCGGAGTCGCTGACCTCGAACGGCACGTACCAGCCCTTGAACGGCTTCGACGACTTGTACAGGCTGTACAGCTGATCGGCGGTCTTCTCGTCCACGTAGAGCTGGTTGCTCAGCCAGCTCGCATCGCCGGCGTGGGACTGCCACGCGGACACGTTGGCCAGGCCGAGCCAGACCGTGTCGCCGGCCTGGCTGGCCGCCGACAGCAGCGGGTCGGCCATGTCGTCGCTGCGCGGGTACCAGCCGCTCGCGTCCGGGTAGTAGGCCTGGTTGGCGTCCTCGTCGATCGTCCACTGGTCGATGATCCCGGTGATGCCGGCCGCGCGCTCCAGCGAGATCTCGCTCTGGTACTGCTTGGCCGTCCACGGGATGGTCGTGCCGCTCGGCTGGAGGAAGGCGGTGCTCATCACGGGGGCCGCGGCGGTGGCCGCACCGGCCCCGGTGGTGGCCAGCGGGGTCAGCGCCACCGGCGCCAGCACCGCCGCCGCTGCCATAGTCACAATGATCGGCAATCTCATCGGTCGTACCACCGTTCCGGTGCGGAGCGGCCGTATTGCCGCGTTCCTCCACCGCCGGGC
Source organism: uncultured Actinomycetes bacterium (assembly GCA_963833835.1). Classification (GTDB taxonomy): domain Bacteria; phylum Actinomycetota; class Actinomycetes; order Streptosporangiales; family Streptosporangiaceae; genus Bog-532. The sequence goes on along the minus strand of CAWHZI010000001.1, from coordinate 15,496 downwards.
GGCCCGGTAGCGGTCCCAGATCCCGCACCGGCGCAGAACGGTTGCCGCCAGCCTGCCTCCTAGCCACCCAGAGGCCCCTTCCTAGTTGGGAAGGGGCCTCTGGCCGATGCTCGCGGACTCTCGCTGGTCCATACGCGGGCTAGGACAGGCCGTGTTGCCGGCACCATTCGTGAACGCTTCCGGCGTCGTCTTCGGCCTTCTGCCGCCAGTGCGGGTCTGCTGTGATCGCGTCGGTCACCGACGGCTGGGCCGCGAGCGCCTTGGTCAGGCCAGTGATCTGGAAGATGCGCATGATTCGCGGGGTGCTGACCACTAGTGACAGCGACCCATCGGCCTCGCGGAGCCGCTTGAGGCCGCCGATGAGGGCGCCCAGGCCGGTCGAGTCCAGAAATTCCACTTGACTCAGGTCGGCAATAAGGTGCATGCCGCCCTTGGCCGCAAGCTCTTGTATCCGCTCGCGCAGAAGCGGTGCGGTATAGACGTCGACTTCACCAATGACCTGAAGGACGGCGCAGTCGCCGATCGGCCCGATGGTTTCCAGGCGGAAATCACGCACGTGCGGCTCCGTCTCGCTCGTATGTCATCGTGAGTATTGACAAATAAAGTTATAGAACTACATTAGAGGGCACAGAAACCATTGTCAATTTTAATTGGACTTTGTCATTGCCAAGAGTGACATTGAGGAGCCGGGATGCGGGTTGAAGAGGCGATCGGCAGGCAGATTGCCCGCCTTCGAGCCCAGCGTCAGCTGTCCCTGGCCGACCTGGGCGAGGCCCTCGGCCGTTATTTGGACAAGCCCTGGAGCAGGCAGGCTGTCCATCAGGCTGAACGAGGCCAGCGCTCCTTCACTGCCGCTGAACTCACCGCCTTGGCCCTCGTTCTGGATACGTCCATCCCAGCCTTGTTCCGTACCGAAAACGATCGGATCGAGTTGCCCGGCCGGGCCGTTCCGTCTGACGAGTACCGCGGCATCCTCCTGAACCGGCAGAAGGACACGCCTCTGGATGGAGTTGAGGAACTGATCGTCGCACTGCACGACATCGGTGAGGTCCTCGATCGCCCCGCTCTGGCTCGCCTGGCACGAATTGCCGGAGCAGCCGAATAATGACCCGGCTCACTTGCTCCGCGGGTCGTCTTCCGGGTGCACGTAGTCCAGGCTGATCGGCCCGATCGCGGTCACCTGGGTGACGTACTCACCGGATTTGGCCCAGTGGAAGTGGGCGGTGCCACTGGGCAGGACGACGACGGCTCCCGGCGCATAGGCCTGCAGCTTCGCTTCGTCGAATTCTTCGCCCAGGCCGATGTAGAACACGCCGGAGATGACCGTGTACACCCGGTCCTCGTGATGCCGGTGGGGCATCAGCTTGACCCCAGACGGCAGCTTGACCCGGACCACGTACGGAGCCGGCTTCGATGGCTCACCCACCACGACGGCCAGCCGGGCCGACGGCGGGAACGACGGGAACGGCTCCCAGTCGATGTCCTCGGGCAGGGTCGGCCGGAAGACGGCCTGATCGATCTGATGAATGCTCACGCCGGGAACCTCCAGACTCGGTGACGCACTGAGCTGTCGCCGCCGAGGTTCACGGTCTCGCTCCGGCGCTACCGGTCGAACCGGTCAAAAGCCCTGGATCGCGGCAACCAGGGTCCAGGCCGGGGGTTTCCACGGGTGTGACCATGTGCCGCACGTGCAATCGTTGCTGGTATGCCGAGCCAGGCCATGCAGGATGCGATTGACGTCATGAGGGATCGGCAGCGGGTCAGCGCCGGGCAGGCCCGGCCGGCGCTGGAGGAGCTCCGCGCCGCCTTCGTCCCCGGGGACCGTCTTTATCCGATTCCCGGCGACGTGCAGGTGACCGAGGTGGACGCGGGCGGGGTGCCGGCCTACTGGCTGGCCGCCCCGGGCGCGGATCCCGGCCGGGTGCTGCTGTTCCTGCACGGCGGAGGCTTCGAGTTCGGGTCGCTGCGCAGCGACGGCGAACTAGCCGCCCGGCTGGGCCGGGCCAGCGGGATGCGGGTGCTGTTCGCCGAGTACCGGCTGGCCCCTGAGCATCATTTCCCGGCCGCCATCGACGATGTCCTGGCCGCCTGGCGCTGGCTCTGCACCAGCCAGGACCTGAATCCACGATCACTGGCGGTGGCGGGGGATTCGGCCGGCGGGGGGCTGGCCGTCGCCTTGCTGGTGGCCACCCGTGACGCGGGGGAGGCGCTGCCGGCGGCGGCGGTGCTGATGTCCCCGACGGTGGATCTGACCAGCTCGGGGGCCTCGATGACCGAACGCGCCGATCAGGATCCGGTCTCCACCCCGGCCCTGCTCCGCCAGCTCGCCGCCGGCTACCTGGCCGGGGCGGACCCGACGACGCCGCTGGCCTCACCGCTGTTCGCCGCGCTGGCCGGGCTCCCGCCGCTGCTCATCCAGGTCGGTACGGCCGACGTACTGCTCAGCGATTCCGAACGCCTGGCCACCGTCGCCACCGCAGCCGGAGCCGACGTCACCCTGCAGATCGGCCAGGGCCTGCCCCACGTCTACCAGCTCCTGCGCGACACCCCCGAAGCCGCCCACGCCACCCAGCAGATCGGCAAATTCCTGCGAGCCCGGGTGCCCGCACCAGACCACTCTGAGAGGCAGTCATCCGATGCGTCCTGACATCAGGCCCGGCGGTACCTTCCCCGACTACACCCTCCCGGACCAGACCGGCACGGCGCGCACGCTCAGCGAACTGCAGGGCCGCGACCCGCTGATCCTCACCCTGGCCCGTGGCAACTACTGCCCCAAAGAACACCAGCAGCACCTCGAGCTGGCGGCCAACTACCCGAAGATCGCGGTGGCCTACACCCAGGTCGCCACGATCGCCACCGACGACCATCACACCCTGCAGGAGTTCCGGGCGTCGGTCGGCGCCCAGTGGACGTTCCTGTCCGATCCGGGCCGGACCGTGCAGCAGGACCTCGACATCGCCGAGTACACCGACCCCGAGCACAACCCGATGATCCCGCACACCCTGGTGCTGAAGCCAGGGCTGATCATTCACAGCGTGTACAACGGCTACTGGTTCTGGGGGCGCCCGTCGTTCTACGACCTGTGGCGCGACCTTCGCGCCGCCTCCAGCGAGATCCGCCCGGACTGGGACCTGAGCACCCCGGGGCTCCGCGAAGCCTGGGATAAGGGCGACTTCACGAACTTCCACGGCTGGGACCGGCGGACTCCCGGGTCGATGCCGACCTCATATATCGAACCTGGCCAGGTATGACCGCGATGCGCACACCGGTGTGCGAGCTGCTCGGGATTGAACAGCCGATCGTACTGGCGCCCATGGTCTCGGTTCCCGCGCTGGCTGCAGCGGTTTCGAACGCCGGCGCGCTCGGCATGCTGACGCTGACGTGGTCAGACGACATCGGAGCCGTGGTCCGGGAAACCGGCGCGCTGACCACGCGGCCGTTCTGCGGCAACCTCGTTCTCACCGAAGACCGTCATCGCCGCCTTGACCAGGCTCTCGAGGCCGGTTTGCGGATCGTCTCATTCTTCATGGGTGATCCCAGCGGCTACGTCAAGCAGGTCCACGATGCCGGGGGCATTGTCATGCACACCGTCGGCACGGCGGAGGAAGCACGGCGGGCGGTCGCATCCGGCGTGGACGTGATCGTCGCGCAGGGCTGGGAGGCCGGAGGCCACGTGTGGGGTACCGTCGCGACCCTTCCGCTGGTGCCCGCGGTGGTGGACGCGGTGGCGCCGGTGCCGGTAATCGCGGCGGGCGGGATCGGTGACGCCCGTGGCGTCGCCGCAGTGCTCGCCCTGGGCGCCCAGGCCGCCTGGCTGGGCACGCGGTTTCTGCTGGCCCAGGAGATGCCGATCCATGAGGACTACCGGCGCCGCCTGATAGCGGCGGCCGAGACCGATCCGCAGCGGTATCCCAACCTGTACTCGGTCGGGTGGCCCGACTCTCCGCACCGTGCGCTCCGCAACTCGACCGCCGACGCGTGGGAAGCCGCGGGCCGCCCCCCACTCGCGCAGCGGCCCGGCCAGGGCGACGTTATCGCGCACTTCGCCTCCGGCGAGGCCATCGTCCGTTACGAGCCAGCGCCGCCGATGGCCGGGACGACCGGCGACATCGAAGCGCTCTCGATGTGGGCCGGGCAGAGCGTCGCACTCGCCCGACAGGCACAGTCAGCGGCGGACATCGTGGCTGAGCTCACCTCTCGCCTGTAACCGGCCGCCCAACCGGGCCGCTGCCGTCAGGCGGAATCGTCGTACCTGGTCGAGACCGCGAGCCCGCGCCAGTATTGAGCCAGACGTTCATGACGAAACCCCCCGTGGGCCGGCTTTGCGTGCGAAAACCAGCCCGTAGCGCGGGCTGCCGTTGTCACGCCGGCCCAGCGCGGTCAGCGGGATCGTGCTCACCGTGAATCCGGCCGCGGCCAGGTCGCGGCGGACCGCGGGCAGCGGGCAGGTGCGGTAGTACATGACGAACGGCGGACGCCACACGGCGTTGCGGACCCGCATGGCCAGGTCGAACCCGAGCAGGGCCCAGTACCCGCCCGAGGTGATGGGCAGCGGCCCGCCGACCGGGAAGGCGAAGGTCCCGCCGGGCCGCAGCGCGCGGTACACGCCGGCGAACAGCCCGGGCCGTTCGACGGGCAGGAAGTGCCCGAGCGCACCGAAGCTGACCGCCAGGTCGAAGGTCCCGGCGAAGGGCAGGGCCCGGGCGTCGGCCCGGACCCACTCGGCACCGGGGTGGGCCCGGCGCGCCTGGGCCAGCATGCCCGCGCTGAAGTCGACGCCCGTGACCGGTCCCTGGCACAGGGACCCGAGGACACCGACGCCCGCGCCGGTGCCGCAGCACACGTCCAGGCCCCGGCCGAACGGCGCCAGCGAGCGCAGCGCGCCGGCGGTCGCGTCGAGCACGCGATCGGAGGTCCGGAACGGCGTGTGGTCGAACTTCGGGGCCAGCCGGTCGTAGCCGCCCTCGACCGACGACAGCGCCTGCACCGCCAGTTCCCGCACCGACGGGCCTGCAGGCGAGAACACCGGCCAAGGATACTTCCCCGCTGCCCGGCCGCCGTCCGGCGATACTGATGCGGTGCCCTACGACCCGACCATCTACCTCGGCGCTGCGGCCCACTATCGCTCCGGTCGCCCGGCCTACTCGCCAGAACTGGAAGCCGTCCTGACCCGGGAGCTGGGCCTGGATGGGAGCGGCCGGCTGCTGGACGCCGGCTGCGGTCCTGGCGTACTCACCGTCCGCCTGGCTCACCTGTTCGGGCAGGCCGTTGGCCTGGACCCGGACGCCGGCATGCTAGCCGAGGGTGGCCGCGCCGCCGAGGAAAGCAGCATCACGAACATCCGGTGGGTCCAGGGTGTAGCTGAGGACCTGCCTGCGGTCGCACCGGGCCCGTACCGGCTGGTCACCTTCGGCCAGTCCTTCCACTGGACCGACGAGCAGCGGGTGGCCGAGACCGTCTACGACCTGCTGGAGCCCGGCGGCGCGCTGGCCCTCGTCGTCCACACGGTGACCGGGCGGCCCCGGCCACCGGATCCCGGGGTGCCGGCGATCCCGCACGATGAGATCAGGGCGCTGGTGGCGAAGTATCTCGGCTCCACCCGGCGCGCGGGCCAGGGCACCTCCCCGCAGCGTTCGCACCGCTTCGAGGACGTGCTGACCCGGACCCGCTTCGGTGCTCCGCAGCAGTTGTTCGTCCCCGGCCTTCCCGGCCTGCTACGGGACAGCGAAAGCGTGCTGTCCGGCTACTTGTCCATGTCCTACTCGGCGCCCCACCTGTTCGGTGATCGCCTGGACGACTTCGCCGGCGAGGTACGGGCGCTGCTGGCGGACCGCAGCGCCGAGGGCGTTTTCTGGGACTGGCCGGGCGACACCGAGGTGGTACTGGCCCGCAAGCCGGGCTGAGCTGGTCAGGCGAACTGGCCCGGTCAGACGAACAGCGGGTCGGCCGCGGTCCGGTCGGCCAGCGCCCTCATGGCCGCGTCGTCCGGCCCGGTGGTGAACCGGCTGGCCGCGTCCAGCACCTTCGGCAGCAGCGTCACGTCCCCCACGCTGCAGAGGAAGTTGCCGGGACGGCTCAGCGTGTACGCGACGGCCAGGTCGATGTCGTCCTGCTGGGTGAGCGGCTCGTACCAGGTGGCCGCGGTGTGCTCCCGGCCCGACCACGGACGCAGCGCGATCGACTTGATCGTCTGCACCGCGACCCGCCGCTCCTGGCAGGTCTCGTACAGGGCGTTGAAGTTCTCGGCGTAGTAGCCGTTCTGCATGGTGACGAAGTTGTACGGCAGCAGCACCGAGTCGAAGTCGAACCGGTCCAGGCTGCGCCGGTGGGTCGCGGCGATCTGGCTGCCGTGGCCGGTCACGCCGATATAGCGGATGAGGCCCTGCTCCCGGGCCTCGATCGCGGCCTCGAGCGCCCCGCCCGGGCTCAGGGCCACGTCCCATTCGATCGGGTCGGCCAGGGCGTGCAGCTGCCAGAGGTCGACGTGGTCGACGCCCATCCGGTCCAGGGAGCGGTGCAGTTCCTCGCGGGCCCCGGCCGCGGTGCGCTCGTCGCCCTTGGTGGCCAGGAAGAACCGGCCCGGCTCGCGCTGCAGCCACGGCCGGATGCGGACCTCGGCCTCCCCGTATTCCGAGGCCACGTCCAGGTGGTTGACCCCGTGGGCCAGCAGAACGTCCAGCGTCTCGTCCGCGACCGACTGCGAGACCTGGGCCAGCGAGGCCCCGCCGAAGATCACCCGGCTGCTCTGGTGACCGGTGCGGCCGAACTCTGCCTGATCGATGGGCACGAGACCTCCCGAGCTGCCAGACCACTACGACAGTCCGAATCATATGATCAAGGCGTTATGGCGGACAGCCGGCCCGGCCGACCGCAGGAGGGAATGGCGTGCCTGACGAGCTTGACGTGCTGACCAACCAGGCGCTCGGCCAGCTGACCGAAAGCCTGGTCGGCCAGATAGCAACACTGGGCAGCGCCCTGATCGCGTTCTCCGGCGGGGTGGACTCCTCCCTGGTCGCGGCGCTGGCGGCCCGGGCCCTCGGGGACCAGGCCCTCGCCGTCACCGCCGTCTCGCCCGCCCTCGCCTCCGGCGAACTGGACGGCGCCCGGTCGGTGGCCCGGGCCATCGGGGTCCGGCACGAGGTGATCACGACGGCCGAGCTGGAGCGCGAGGACTACCGGCGCAACGACCGCTTCCGCTGCTACTACTGCAAATCCGAGCTGTACGACCGGCTGGCCTTGGTGGCCCAGCGCCGCGGCTTCGCCGCCGTGCTGTCCGGAGCCAACGCCGACGACACGGGGGACTGGCGTCCCGGGCTGCGCGCGGCGGCGGAGCACGACGTCCGGCATCCCCTGCTGGCGGCGTCCGTGGGCAAGGACCAGGTGCGGGCCCTGGCCCAGCACCTGGGCGTTCCGAGTGCGGACAAGCCCGCGTCGCCCTGCCTGGCCTCGCGGCTGCCGTACGGCACCCCGGTCAGCGCCAATGTCCTTTCCCAGGTGGACCGGGCCGAGCTGAGCCTGAAGCAGCGCGGGTACCGCGAGCTGCGGGTACGGCATTTCGGTGACCTCGGCCGGGTGCAGCTCGGCCCGGCCGAACTGCCGCGGGCGGCGGACCCCGACGAGCATGCCGCCGTGCTGGCCTGTGTCCTGGCGGCGGGATACCGGCAGGCGGAGATCGACGAGCGGCCGTTGCGGTCCGGATCGCTGAACCTCGACATCACCCCGGTCAGCCGTGCCGGCTGAGCCCAGGTCGGCGGGACCGGCTGACGGTCCTGACGGGCCGGCTGAGGGTTCCGGCGCGCCCGCCGCGGGCGTCCCGCTGGGTGACTTCGCGCTCCTGGACGTGGATCGCCGGCGGCGGACCGGGATCCCGGAAGTGGTGTTCGGCCCGGGCAAGACGCCCGAGCAGATCTTCGCGCTGCTGGCCGAGCTGCGGGCCCGTGACCCCGGGGCGCCGGCTCTGGCCACGCGCTGCCCGGCCCGCGTGCTGGATGAGGCGGCCCGCCGGTTCCCCGGCCAGGCCGTGCTGGCCGATCAGCGGGCCGGAACGGTCACCGTCGGGGCCCTGCCGCCCGCGCGGGGCCACGTGCTGATCGTGACGGCCGGCACCACGGACCTGAACGTGGCTTGGGAATGTGCGGCGACGCTGGCGGTCCTGGGCGTTGGCGCGGACGTCCTGGCCGACGTAGGCGTGGCCGGGCTCGGGCGGCTGCTGGCCCGGCTCGATGACCTGCGCGCGGCCGAATGCGTGGTGGTCGTGGCCGGGATGGACGGCGCCCTGCCGAGTGTGGTCGCCGGGCTGGTCAGCGCGCCGGTGATCGGCGTGCCGACCAGCGTCGGTTACGGCGTGGCCGCGGGTGGCCTGGCCGCGGCGGCCAGCATGCTGTCCTCGTGCAGCCCGGGTCTGGCCGTGGTCAACATCGACAACGGGTTCGGGGCGGCCGTGCACGCCGCCAAGATCATCCACGCGGTGCACCGGTGACGGGCCCAGCGCAGGAAACGGGCCCAGCGCGAGACCGGCCGGGCGCCGCCTACATCGACGCGACCGCGGGCGTGGCCGGCGACATGCTGCTCGGTGCCCTGCTCGACGCGGGCGCCGACGTGGAGCGGGTGCGCGCGGTCATTGCCTCCCTCGGCGTGCCCGGTCTCGGCCTGCGGACCGAGCCCGCCCGGCGCGGTGGCCTGGCCTGCCTGCGCGCCGTCATCACCACGCCCACGGTGGCCGACCGCGAACGGCACCTCGCCGACGTGCTCGGGCACGTCGGCCACAGTGATCTCCACCCGGCCGGGAAGGATCTCGCGACCCGCGTCTTCCGGCTGCTGGCCGAGGCGGAGGGGGCGGTGCACGGTGAGCCACCGGAAGACGTGCACTTCCACGAGGTCGGAGCGTTCGACTCGCTGGCCGACGTGGTGGGCTCGGCCGCCGCGCTGGAGGATCTCGGGCTGCTGCGGCCCGGTGCGGTGGTCTGCTGCTCGGCGCTGGCCGCCGGGAGCGGGTTCGTCAACAGCCGGCACGGCCGCCTTCCGGTGCCCGCCCCCGCGGTCCTGCGTATCGCCGCCGCGGCCGGCCTGGACCTGACCAGCGGTGATCTGACCGGTGAGCGCACCACCCCGACCGGGGCGGCCCTGCTGGCGGCGGCGGCCGTGCCGGGCGGTTTCCCGGCCATGACCGTGCGTGCGGTGGGCACCGGCGGCGGTGGCCGGGACACCCCGGACCGGCCCAACATCACCCGGGTCGTCGTCGGCGCGGCATCCGCCGCCGACCGGGACCTGCGCGAGGGCGAGGTGACCGTGGTCGAGACCACGGTGGACGACCTCGACCCCCGGCTGTGGCCCTCCGTCCTCCAGGCGGTGCGGGCGGCCGGGGCCTGGGACTGCTGGTGCACCCCGATCGTCGGCCGGCACGGCCGCCCGGGGCAGGTCCTCACCGCCCTGTGCGCCGAACCGGTCCGCCGCGCCGTGGCCGACGCGATCTTCGCCCACACCGGGACCCTCGGCGTCCGCTGGTCCCGGATGAGCCGGCTGACCGCCGCCCGTACATCGGTGCCGGTGGAGGTGGGACCGCCGGGCCGCCGCCAGGTCGTCACGGTCAAGGTGGCCGGCCCTCCCGGCGCCGGTGGCGCCACCGGCACTCCAGGCGCCACCGATGCCACCGGCCCCGAGGGCTACGGCACGGCCACGGCCGAGCTGGCCGAGGCCGAAGCCGCCGCCCAGTCCCTGGGCTGGCCCGTCCGGGCCGTCTGCGAAGCCGCCGTGGCCCAGTACCGGGCCCAGATCAGGCCGGCTCCTTGACCTTGGCGGCGGCGCTGTGGTCGGTAGATTGTCGGGGTGATCTTCGACGTCAGCGCGGACGCTTACCTGCGGTTCATGGGGCGGTACTCCGAGCCGCTCGCGGCCAAGTTCGCCGACCTGGCCGGCCTCGGCGGCGGCACCGACCCCGGTGCCCAAGCCGACCCCGGTGCCCAAGCCGACCCCGGCGCCGACGGCGGCCCCGGGCGGCGGCTGCTGGATGTGGGCTGCGGGCCGGGGGCGCTGACGGCTGAGCTGGTGCGCCGGGCCGGGGCCGACGCGGTCAGCGCGGTGGAACCGTCGGCCTCGTTCGCCGCCGCGGTGCGGGAGCGGCTGCCCGGGGTCGATGTCCGGCAGGCTGCGGCCGAACAGCTGCCGTTCGCCGCGGGCACCTTCGACGCCGCGCTGGCCCAGCTGGTCGTGCACTTCATGGCCGATCCGGTGCGGGGCCTGCAGGAGATGGGCCGGGTGACCCGGCCGGGCGGGGTGGTCGCGGCCTGCGTGTGGGACCACGCGGGCGGCCGCGGGCCGCTGGCCGTGTTCTGGGCCGCGGTGCGCGAGCTCGATCCGGCCGCCGACGACGAGTCGGACCGGGCTGGGGCCCGGGAGGGTGATCTGGCCCGGCTGTTCGCGCAGGCCGGGCTGAGCCAGATACAGGCCACCACGCTGACGGCCCGGGCCCGGTACGCCAGCTTCGATCAGTGGTGGGAGCCGTTCACGCTCGGCGTCGGCCCGGCCGGGGCCTACGTCGCGTCGCTGTCCCCTGAGGACCGGGCCGCCGTGCGCGACCAGTGCCGGCGCCTGCTGCCCGCGGCCCCGGCCGAAGTCACCGCCACCGCGTGGGCGGCCACCGGCCGCGCCTGAGCAACCAGCCGCCGCTCAGGCGCCGAGGAAGCGGTCCAGCTCCGCGGCCAGCCGCTCGGGGGCCTGGTCCAGCGCCTCGTGCCCGACGCCGGGCAGCTGGATCACCGTGGCCGCCGGGAGCACCGTGGCCAGCTCCGCGATGATCTGGTGCGCCCAGGGCGGGCTGGTCTCCCCGAGCAGCAGCAGGACCGGCTGGCTGACCTGGCGGGCGGCGCCGGGCAGGTCGGCCGCGGCCAGCGCCCGTGCTTCGCGGGGCATGGTCGCGGCGACGATGGGCAGCACGTCCCGGCCGCCCGGCGCGTCCCGCAGCGCCTCGACCTCAGCCTGAGTCAGTCCGATGATCTCGGTCAGGAAGCTGAACGCGGCCCGGCCCACCTGGCCGTCGGCGATCATGGCCGTGACCCGCTCGGCCCAGTCGCCCGGGACCGTCGGCGGCCCGGGCGGCTCGTAGAGCGCCAGGCGCCGGAACGGGGCGCCCAGCGCGGCCGCGCCCAGCACGCAGGTGGCACCGATGCTGTGCCCGGCCACATCCACCGGGCCGCCCTGTTCGCTGGCCAGCGCGGTGGCCACCGCCGCGACATCGGCGAATTCGCGGTCCAGGGCGTAGGAGCGGCCGTCGCCGCTGGAGCCGCGGCCACGCCGGTCCATGGCGGTCACCCGCCGGTGCCTGGTCAGCTCGGCCCAGACGCCACGCCAGCTCTCGATCGTGCCCATGCCCCCGTGCACCAGCAGCAACCCGGGCCCCGACCCGGCGGTCAGCAGGCCGATTTCGACGCCGTCGGCGCTGGTGATGTGATGCCTGGTCCCGTCCACGGGCAGGCAGCCTACGCGCGTATCTTCAGCCCGTCCGCAGGCTAGCCAAAGCTCAACCCGGCTCAACCCACGGCATCAACGAGTTCGGGGTCCGTGCCGGTTACTTCGATGGCCGGTGGGCGGCGGCCGCCGCGTTGTGCGGCCGCGCTGGCCAGGACGACGAGCAGGATGCCGGCCAACTGGCTGACCGAGAGCCGCTGGTGCAGCACGATCAGCCCGAGCACTACGCCGATGGCGGTCAGCGCCAGCCCCCACGGCGGTATCGCGCCGGTGCGCCGGACGGGTGTGGTCATCGCCGGGATCAGGCTCCTTCGCCGGGTACCGCGCCCGCGGCCAGCAGCCGGCGGGCGGCCCGGACGTCGGGCCCGAGCCGGGTCAGCTGGCGGACCAGGTCGTCGGCCGCGGCGTCCAGGGCCTCGTCCGTGACCGGGTCCAGTGCGTCGAGGATGAACAGCGCCGCGGTGGTGTCCTCGCTCAGCTGAGTGCGGCGGGCCTGGCGCCAGTTCCAGCGCCGGCAGGTCACGCCCGCCTCGTCGCACCACACCACCTCACCGGGCTCCGGATGCTCGATCACCGTGGCCCCGTCGGCGACGGTGTCGAACGGCTCGGTGCCGGCCGCGCGGATCAGGTACGGCGAACCGCGGTAGCGGGTGAGGTCCTCCCCGCCCAGCGGGATCTGGTGGATCACCGAGATCGCGTTGTAGAGGTCGGTGAGCCGGTTCACGCGGGGGAGCCCGGACCCGGCCCGGCGCAGCAGCGCCTCCAGGCTGTTGCGGGTGCGCTGCGGCTTGGCCCCGAACGCCCGGTAGGCCTCCCGCCACGCCGCCACGTGCGGGAGCTGGTCCACCGGCCGGTCGCGCAGGGCCTCGCGCGCCGAGACCTCGGACGCCTGCAGCAGCGCCTCGCTCGCCTCGTCAGCTGGGCCCGGGACCAGCCCGTCCACGGCCACCAGCAGGGCCCGGTAGCCGGGCCGCAGCCCGAACACGGCTGCGTCCACCCGGCCGCCAGCGAGGAACTTGTCGAGCAGGCCGAGCTCAGTCATCAGCCACCTCCGCATGTGATCCCGATCCGACGCCGGGCTGGAAGACGGCCAGGGAATACCTGGCCGGCTGCGGGCCCGGATTGGCGTAACCGTGCGCCACGTCGCCGGGGAACGTGATCGCGTCGCCGGCTTCCAGGCGGACCGGCTCGCCGGCGACCTCGACCGTGATCGCGCCGTGCTGAACCTGCAGGAGCTCCTTGGTGCCCGGCGTGTGGGGCTCGTTCAGGTGACGATCGCCGGGACCCAGGGTCCAGTCCCACAACTCGACCACATCCGGGGGCTCGGTGCCGGCCACCAGCACCCCGCGGCCGCCGGACTGGCTGCTCCACAACACGGCGCCGTCGCCGTGGCGGATGACCTTCACCGGCTTGGGCTCAGGCAGCTCGACCAGCGCCGGCAGGCCGACGCCGAGCGCGTCGCTGATCCTCAGCAGGGTCCCCACGCTGGGATTCACGCCTCCCTGCTCGACGTTGACCACCATCCGGCGGCTGACCCCGGCCGCCTGCGCCAGCTGATCCAGCGTCCAGCCCCGTGACTGCCGCTCCTGCCTGACCCGGCGGCCGATCGCCAGCGCCAGGGCCGCGGTCCCCTCATCCATGAGTGCATCATACTGCACTGCTGGTGCACTTAAGTGGGGGTAGAGAGCTCGCCGCCGGACGTTCGGTCTAGGCCAGGACCTGCGCTGAGGCCGCGGCCTTCAGCACGACCACGGCGATGTCATCGCGGGCCGAACCGCCCTGAAAGGCCAGGACCGCGGTCACGAGCGCGTCCGCCACGGCCTGAGCGGTCAGGTCGGCCGAGGCGTCGAGTACCTCGGCGATCCCCGCTTCGCCGAAGAACGACCGGCCGTGGCGGCCTTCGCTCACCCCGTCGGTGTAGAGCACCACCGTGTCCCCGGCCCGCAGCACGGCCGTGGACTCACTGATGTTGGACGTCCGGGCCATCCCCAGCAACCGGCCCGGGCGCCCGATCGTCCCGGTGCTGCCGTCGGCCCGGCGGCGCAGCGGCAGTGGGTGCCCGCCCGCCGCGACCGTCAGGCGGTGGCCCTCGGGCGAGTGGTCCACCAGGACGAACAGGGCGGTGCAGAAGGTTTCCGGGTAGTAGCTGACCATGGCTTCGTGCAAGCCGGCCAGCACGGCCGCAGGCGACGCGACGTGCAGCGCGTCGGCCCGGACCGTGTAGCGAGCCAGCGCGGTCACGACTGCGGCCGGCGCGCCTTTACCGCACACGTCACCCAGGACGATGCCGCACGTCTGCGGCCCCGTCCGGAACACGTCGTAGAAGTCGCCGCCGACCTCGCTGCCGTCACCGGCCGGACGGTAGGCGCCGCCGACGTCCAGGCCGGGCACGGTGAGGATGTCGGTCGGCAGGAAGGACTTCTGCAGGGTCTCGGCCAGGGTCCGGGCCTGCGCTTCGGACTCCTCGGCCCGGCGCCGGGCGTCCCGCAGTTCCCGCTCGTAGCTCAGCCGCTCGGTGGCGTCGAACATGACCGTCCGGATGACCAGGGGCTGACCGTCGTCATCCCGCTTGAGCACCGCGTTGATGAGCATGGGCACCCGGGCGCCCGAGGCGCCGATCATCTCGACGGCTATTTCCCGCAGCGCGCCCTGCATGTGCAGCATCGGGGCCGCGTGGGTCTCGTAGAAGATGCGGTCACCCGGGGCCAGCAGATCCTGAAAGCGGCGCTTGCGCACCAGGGCGCCCCGGTCGTAGCCGGTCCAGGCCAGGAAGGTCGCGTTGACCTTGATGATGGTCCCGTCGGGGCGGGTCGACAGGTACGCGCACGGCGCGTTCTCGTACAGCTCGGCCGGGTCGTCGTCGGCCAGCGCCGAGTAGAACGCGACCTCGGCGTCGTCCAGTGGCGCACCGGGCGCCTTAAACGGCAAGGTCCGGGTCCTTAAGGAAGTCCGCCATGGCCGCCACCGTCTCCTCGGGGGCGGACAGATTCGGGCAGTGCCCGGTCGCCTTCAGCTTGACCAGCCTGCTCCCGCGGATCTGGGCGTGCACGTACTCGCCCACGGTGTCCGGGGCGATCGGGTCATCCGCGCACTGGAGCACCAGCGCCGGCCGCCGCACCGAGGCCAGGTCGGCGCGGTTGTCCGACAGGAAGGTGGCCCGCGCGAACCGTTTCTGGATCTCCGGGTCGGTCCGGCAGAAGCTGGCCGTGAGCTCCGCGCCGAGCTCGGGCCGGTCGGCGTTGGCCATGATGACCGGGGCCATGGCGCTGGACCAGCCCAGGTAGTTCCGGTCCAGCGAGGACAGCAGGCCTTCTATGTCGTCCGCGCTGAAGCCGCCGACGTAGCCGTCGTCGTTGAGGTAGCGCGGTGAGGGGGCCACCAGGACCAGGGCGGCAAAGCGAGCCGGCTCCCGGTTGACGGCGAGCACCCCGGTCATGGCACTGACCGAATGGCCGACGAAGACCACGTCCCGCAGGTCCAGCGCGTGGACGATCTCCAGGACGTCGGTGGCGTACCCATCCAGCTGGCCGTAGCGGCCGGGGTCGTAGGCCGACAGGTCGGACGCTCCGGCCCCGACGAAGTCGAACAGGACCGTCCGGTACCGATCCTCAAAGGCTGGCGCCACGAAACGCCACATATTCTGGTCGCACCCGAACCCGTGGGCGAAGATCATTGGCGGCCCGTCCGGCCGGCCGTTGACCGTCACATTGTTTCGCCGCAGAACGTGGGCGCCCATGGGAGTCAGCATATGCTCGGCGCTTCATGGGCCTTCGTGCCATGAAAATATTAAATGGTCACCGGTGCGATTTCTGGTGACCCGCTGCGGGCCCGGAACGGTACGGGCCTGGTTGATCGGGCCGGGTGTGTTTCCTGCGCCGGAACTTTCATGACCAGGCAGGTCGCCCAGCCCGGTGACCAGCTCGCGCAGGCGCTCGTCGCCGTACAGCTCGCGGTCGGTACCCCGGCGGGCCTCGGTCACCCCGTCGGACCGGGATTCCGGCCCACGCCATCGTGTTCCCCTGAGCCGGCCGCT